>NZ_CP039127.1:580000-6113136 GCF_023100865.1 Pseudomonas sp. A2 | reverse complement strand
GGATATCCCCTGAGTTTGAAAGCCGGATGAGGCAAAAACAAACCGCCATTGTACCGGTCGAGCGTTCAGTTATCCACATGTGGACACGTTAGGAACCATGACAAAACAGCCATTTATCGACCAAAACGGCTTCTTCGCACTGTGAATAAGCCCTGTGGATAAGCAACCATGAGCGCTATGCACAACCCTGAGGTCAGGCCTGTTGATAACTCAGCTGTGGATAAGCGGATATTTAATCCACAGCTTTTGACCACGAAGAAAACAAGCGCAGCACCGGTTGAGAACATAGTTGTAAAACTCTGTACAGCCCGGATTTTCTAGCCTCAAGCAGGTTATCCACAGAAGGTTATCCACTTAAGATTTATAGATTCTTCAGAAAAGCTTTTTATATGTCTCTTCTTTTTTTTCATGTTGTCCCCAATTTGTGTGTCCGATCAAGCACCCTTGGGAGATGGACAAGCACGCACCGTCCATCACGTGCTCTATATGGAAAGACTGGTTGGAAATTGACCTACGGGCTTGCTTTCTCTAGAATCGCCGGTCTCTTAAAAAGGGGGCCATCCCGGCCCGTCGTCGACAAACCAGGTAACACGCCATGAAACGTACTTTCCAACCAAGCACCATCAAGCGCGCGCGCACCCACGGCTTCCGTGCCCGTATGGCTACCAAGAACGGCCGCGCTGTTCTGTCGCGTCGTCGTGCCAAAGGCCGTAAGCGTCTGGCCATTTGATTTTTCGGCACAGGTGGTGAGTCAGGACTTCAGTCGGGAAAAGCGACTGCTTACACCCCGACATTTCAAAGCGGTCTTCGACTCCCCAACCGGCAAGGTTCCAGGGAAAAACCTGCTGATCCTTGCTCGCGAGAACGGCCTCGATCACCCACGCCTTGGCCTGGTGATCGGCAAGAAGAGCGTCAAGCTCGCCGTTCAACGCAACCGCCTCAAGCGCTTGATGCGCGATTCCTTTCGCCTGAACCAGCAATTGCTTGCCGGGTTGGACATTGTGATCGTCGCGCGCAAGGGATTGGGTGAGATAGAAAACCCGGAATTGCACCAACACTTTGGCAAACTCTGGAAACGCCTGGCGCGCAGCCGGCCCAGTCCAGCAGTAACCGCCAATTCCGTAGGGGTAGACAGCCAAGATGCGTAAACTGGCGCTCGTTCCGATCCAGTTTTACCGTTACGCCATTAGTCCTCTGATGGCCAATCACTGTCGTTTCTTCCCCAGTTGCTCCTGTTACGCTTATGAAGCCATCGAAAACCACGGCCTCTGGCGTGGTGGGTGGCTAGCCGTTCGTCGCCTGGGGCGTTGTCATCCGTGGAACGACGGCGGTTTCGATCCCGTTCCTCCCGCTCCTTCCTCCCGAACTTCTTCGATAGCCGAGTAATCATGGATATTAAACGCACGATCCTGATCGTCGCCCTGGCAATCGTGTCCTACGTCATGGTCCTCAAGTGGAACCAGGACTACGGCCAGGCTGCCCTGCCGACTCAGAATACTGCTGCCAGCACCGTTGCCCCGGGTTTGCCGGATGGCGTACCGGCCGGTAATGCCGGCGCCAGCGCCGATGTGCCAAGCGCCAACGCCGAAACCAGCGCTGCCGAACTGGCGCCGGTTGCGGTCAGCAAGGACCTGATCCGGGTCAAGACCGATGTCCTGGAACTGGCTATCGATCCGGTCGGTGGTGACATCGTCCAGTTGAACCTGCCGCAGTACCCACGTCGTCAGGACCACCCGGACATTCCGTTCCAACTGTTCGACAACGGTGGCGAGCGTGTCTACCTGGCACAAAGCGGCCTGACCGGCGTCAACGGTCCGGATGCACGTCCTGCCGGTCGCCCTCTGTACGCTACTGACAAGAAGGGTTACCAGCTGGCCGATGGTCAGGAACAACTGGTGGTCGACCTGAAGTTCAGCGACAACGGCGTCAACTACATCAAGCGCTTCAGCTTCAAGCGTGGCGAGTATGACCTGACCGTCAGCTACCTGATCGACAACCAGAGCGGCCAGGCCTGGAGCGGCAACATGTTTGCCCAGCTCAAGCGTGACGCCAGCTCCGATCCGTCGTCGAGCACTGCCACCGGCACCGCTACTTACCTGGGCGCTGCCCTGTGGACCCCTTCCGAGCCTTACAAAAAGGTCTCGATGAAGGACATCGACAAAGGCAATTTGAAAGAAAATGTGTCCGGCGGCTGGGTTGCCTGGCTGCAGCACTACTTCGTGACCGCCTGGATTCCGGCCAAGTCGGACAACAACGTTGTCCAGACCCGCAAGGACAGCCAAGGCAACTACATCATCGGCTACACCGGCCCGGCCATCAGCGTGCCTGCTGGCGGCAAGGTCGAAACCAGCGCCATGCTGTATGCCGGCCCGAAAATCCAGTCCAAGCTGAAAGAGTTGTCCCCAGGTCTTGAACTGACTGTCGACTACGGTTTCCTGTGGTTCATCGCCCAGCCGATATTCTGGCTGCTGCAACATATCCACAGCCTGCTGGGTAACTGGGGCTGGTCGATCATCGTGCTGACCATGCTGATCAAAGGCCTGTTCTTCCCGCTGTCGGCTGCCAGCTACCGTTCGATGGCGCGCATGCGTGCCGTCGCACCAAAGCTCGCTGCACTGAAGGAACGCTTCGGTGACGATCGCCAGAAGATGTCCCAGGCGATGATGGAGCTGTACAAGAAAGAGAAGATCAACCCGCTGGGCGGCTGCCTGCCGATCCTGGTGCAGATGCCAGTGTTCCTGGCCCTGTACTGGGTACTGCTGGAAAGCGTGGAAATGCGCCAGGCCCCATGGATGCTGTGGATTACCGACCTGTCGATCAAGGATCCGTTCTTCATCCTGCCGATCATCATGGGCGCCACCATGTTCATCCAGCAGCGCCTGAACCCGACGCCGCCGGATCCGATGCAGGCCAAGGTGATGAAAATGATGCCGATCATTTTCACCTTCTTCTTCCTGTGGTTCCCGGCTGGTCTGGTGCTGTACTGGGTTGTGAACAACTGCCTGTCGATCACACAGCAGTGGTACATCACTCGCAGCATCGAAGCAGCCAGCAAAAAAGCTGCTGCTTGACAGGCTACTGCGCTAGCCTGTGAATAAAAAACGCCCCCTAGTGGGGCGTTTTTGCTATCTGTCGTTTTTGTCGTAGAGGCTTTCGAGCATGAACACTGTGCGTGAAACCATCGCCGCCATCGCCACCGCCCAGGGCCGCGGCGGTGTGGGTATTGTCAGGTTGTCCGGCCCTCTGGCCGCCAAGGCCGGCCAGTTGATCACCGGCCGTACGCTTACCCCGCGCCACGCCCATTACGGCCCGTTCCGCGACGAGGAAGGCTTGGTACTGGATGAAGGGATCGCGCTGTTCTTCCCCGGGCCGAATTCGTTCACCGGCGAGGACGTGCTGGAACTGCAGGGCCATGGTGGCCCGGTGGTGCTGGATATGCTGCTGCAGCGCTGTGTACAGGTTGGTTGCCGGCTGGCTCGCCCGGGTGAGTTCAGCGAGCGTGCATTCCTCAACGACAAGCTCGACCTGGCCCAGGCCGAAGCCATAGCCGATCTGATCGAAGCCAGTTCCAGCCAAGCTGCGCGCAATGCCCTGCGTTCGCTACAGGGGGAGTTCTCCAAGCGCGTGCACTTCCTGACCGAGGCGTTGATTGCGCTGCGCATCTACGTCGAGGCGGCGATCGACTTCCCTGAAGAGGAAATCGACTTCCTCGCCGACGGCCATGTGCTGGCGATGCTCGATACGGTGCGGGGCGAGTTGTCCAAAGTACAGCGTGAAGCCGGGCAGGGGGCTTTGCTGCGTGACGGCATGACTGTGGTCATCGCCGGTAGGCCGAATGCCGGCAAGTCGAGCCTGCTGAACCAGCTGGCCGGACGGGAAGCGGCCATCGTCACCGACATTGCCGGCACCACGCGGGACATCCTGCGCGAACATATCCACATCGACGGCATGCCGCTGCACGTGGTCGATACTGCCGGTTTGCGCGACACCGATGACCATGTGGAAAAGATTGGCGTGGAACGTGCGCTGAAGGCCATTGGCGAGGCAGACCGGGTGTTGTTGGTGGTGGACTCCACCGCGCCCGAGGCCAGCGACCCGTTTGCCCTGTGGCCAGAATTTCTCGACCAGCGGCCAGACCCGGCCAAGGTGACGCTGATTCGGAACAAGGCCGATCTTAGTGGTGAGCGGGTAGCGCTGGAACAGTGCGATGACGGGCATGTAACGATCACCCTCAGTGCCAAAGGGGACGATGCAGGGCTGCAGTTGCTGCGTGACCACCTGAAGGCCTGCATGGGTTATGAACAGACGGCCGAGAGTGGCTTCAGTGCTCGCCGGCGCCATCTGGATGCCCTGCGCCAGGCCAGTGAGCACCTGGAACATGGCCGTGCACAACTGACCCTGGCTGGCGCGGGTGAGCTGTTGGCGGAAGACCTGCGGCAGGCGCAGCAGGCCCTGGGGGAGATTACCGGGGCATTCAGCTCTGATGACCTGCTGGGGCGGATTTTCTCCAGTTTCTGCATCGGCAAGTAATTCACAGCCAGGCAAAACCAAGAGCCGCTCCTTCGGGAGCGGCTTTTTTTGCCTCAAATTTCGCAGCTCCTACGGAAAACGCGCCGCACCTGCAGGCTGTGCAGACCCCTGTGGGAGCGGGTTCACCCGCGAAGAGGCCGGTGCAGGTTCACATTTTTTTCATTCACCTACCCCAATCTGCTCTCAGGAGCCCTGTGGAAAACTCGCCTTCAGCTCCGTTGATAAGCAGGCTTTTTTTCTGAGGACAAACCCGCTTGTGGGTAAACAGCCATTTAATCCACAGGCTAAATCGTGTTATCCATAGCCCTCATGGTACTCCAGCCACAGGGTTTAATTTTTCTCTACACGGCATGAATAAAGGCCTGCATAACCTTATCCACAGTAAAGCTTGTGCATAAGAATAAACATAAAAACAAAGCTTTTTTAAATTCTTCCTCTTTGATTTCTGTTGGCTGCCACTCATCCACAGACTGGTCAAAATTTGCTCAGACGGTTTCTTTAAAGGGGGTGAAGTCCCTATACTTGTCCGCTTACCTTCTCTATTCGCAAAAACAGGCACGAGGTGCGTGGTGGATTTCCCTTCCCGTTTTGAAGTGATCGTCATCGGCGGCGGCCATGCCGGTACCGAGGCTGCGCTTGCGTCTGCACGCATGGGTGTGAAAACCCTGCTGCTGACCCATAACGTGGAAACCCTCGGTCACATGAGCTGCAACCCCGCCATTGGCGGTATTGGCAAAAGCCATCTGGTCAAAGAGATCGATGCCCTCGGCGGCGCCATGGCGCTGGCCACCGACAAGAGCGGCATCCAGTTCCGCGTTCTGAACAACCGCAAGGGCCCGGCCGTACGCGCCACCCGTGCACAGGCCGACCGCGCCATCTACAAGGCAGTGGTGCGTGAAATCCTGGAAAACCAGCCGAACCTGTGGATATTCCAGCAGTCCTGCGACGACCTGATCGTCGAGCAGGACCAGGTCAAAGGCGTGGTGACCCAGATGGGCCTGCGTTTCTTCGCCGAATCGGTGGTACTGACCACCGGTACCTTCCTCGGCGGGCTTATCCACATTGGTTTGCAAAACCATTCCGGTGGTCGCGCCGGCGATCCACCTTCGATTGCCCTGGCCCACCGCATGCGTGAACTGCCGCTGCGCGTCGGCCGCCTGAAAACCGGTACCCCGCCGCGCATCGACGGCCGTTCGGTGGACTTCTCGGTGATGACCGAGCAACCAGGCGATACGCCGATCCCGGTGATGTCGTTCATGGGCAACGCCCAGATGCACCCGCGTCAGGTGAGCTGCTGGATCACCCACACCAATGCGCGCACCCACGAGATCATCGCCTCGAACCTCGACCGTTCGCCGATGTACTCGGGTGTCATCGAAGGTGTTGGCCCGCGCTACTGCCCGTCAATCGAAGACAAGATCCACCGCTTCGCCGACAAGGAAAGCCACCAGGTGTTCATTGAGCCGGAAGGCCTGACCACCCATGAGCTGTACCCCAACGGTATTTCCACTTCGTTGCCGTTCGACGTTCAGCTGGAGCTGGTGCGGTCGATCCGCGGCATGGAGAACGCCCACATCGTGCGCCCTGGCTATGCCATCGAATACGACTACTTCGACCCGCGCGACCTCAAGTACAGCCTCGAGACCAAAGTCATCGGCGGCCTGTTCTTCGCCGGCCAGATCAACGGCACCACCGGTTACGAAGAAGCCGGCGCCCAAGGTCTGCTGGCCGGGACCAACGCGGCCCTGCGGGCGCAGGGCCGAGACAGCTGGTGCCCGCGCCGCGACGAGGCATACATCGGCGTACTGGTCGACGACCTGATTACCCTGGGTACCCAGGAGCCGTACCGCATGTTCACTTCGCGTGCCGAGTACCGCCTGATCCTGCGCGAAGACAACGCCGACCTGCGCCTGACCGAAAAGGGCCGCGAACTCGGCCTGATCGACGATCAGCGTTGGGCCGCCTTCTGCGCCAAGCGCGACGGCATCGAACGCGAGGAGCAGCGTCTGAAGTCGACCTGGGTCCGCCCGAACACCGAGCAAGGCCAGGCCATTGTGGATAAGTTCGGTACTCCGCTCAGCCACGAGTACAGTCTGCTCAACCTGCTGGCGCGCCCGGAAATCGACTACGCCGGGCTGATCGAGGCAACCGGCGGTGAAGCGATTGATCCACAGGTCGCCGAGCAGGTCGAAATCCGCACCAAGTACGCTGGTTACATTGATCGCCAGCAGGATGAAATCGCACGTCTGCGTGCCAGCGAAGACACCCGCCTGCCTGTGGATATCGATTACTCGACGATTTCCGGCCTGTCCAAGGAAATCCAGGGCAAGCTGGGCCAGACCCGTCCGGAAACCCTGGGTCAGGCTTCGCGTATCCCGGGCGTGACCCCGGCGGCGATTTCCCTGTTGCTGATTCACTTGAAAAAACGCGGCGCTGGCCGCGAATTGGAGCAAAGCGCTTGAGTTCCCTGGTCACCCCGCAACACGCTGAAGAGTTGTCCACAGGTGCGCGCCAGCTCGGTGTCGAGCTGAGCGCCGAGCATCACGAGAAGCTGCTCGGCTACCTCGCCCTGCTGATCAAATGGAACAAAGCCTACAACCTCACCGCCGTGCGCGACCCCGACGAAATGGTGTCGCGTCACCTGCTCGACAGCCTCAGTGTCATGCCGTTTATCCACAGCGAGCGTGACAACTGGCTGGATGTCGGCAGTGGCGGTGGCATGCCCGGCATCCCATTGGCTATCCTGCATCCGCACAAGCGCGTGACGGTGCTGGACGCCAATGGCAAGAAGACCCGCTTCCTGACCCAGGTGAAAATGGAGCTCAAGCTGGACAACCTCACGGTTATCCACAGCCGGGTCGAAGCCTTCCAGCCGGCACAACCTTTCAGCGGAATCATCTCTCGCGCCTTCAGCAGCATGGAGAACTTCACCAACTGGACCCGCCACCTGGGCGACACCGGGACGCAATGGCTTGCAATGAAGGGGCTGCATCCTGCCGATGAACTGGTAGCATTGCCCGCAGACTTCACAGTGGAAAGCGAGCAGGCTCTGACCGTTCCAGGTTGCCAGGGCCAGCGCCATCTGCTGATACTGCGCCGCAAGGCATGACTGGGAACACACGCAACAATGGCTAAGGTATTCGCAATCGCGAACCAGAAAGGTGGTGTGGGCAAGACCACCACCTGTATCAATCTCGCCGCCTCGCTGGCCGCGACCAAGCGTCGTGTGCTGCTGATCGACCTCGATCCGCAGGGCAACGCCACCATGGGCAGCGGTGTGGACAAGCACGAGCTCGAGCACTCGGTCTACGACCTGTTGATCGGGGAATGCGACCTGGCCCAGGCCATGCATTACTCCGAGCACGGTGGTTTCCAGTTGCTGCCGGCCAACCGTGACCTGACAGCCGCCGAAGTGGTGCTGCTGGAAATGCAGGTCAAGGAGAGCCGCCTGCGCAACGCCTTGGCGCCTATCCGCGAGAACTACGACTACATCCTCATCGATTGCCCTCCGTCGCTGTCGATGCTGACGCTCAACGCCCTGGTCGCTTCCGATGGCGTGATCATTCCGATGCAGTGCGAGTATTACGCACTGGAAGGTCTCAGCGATCTTGTGGATAACATCAAGCGCATCGCCGCCCGGTTGAACCCGGAGCTGAAGATCGAGGGCCTGCTGCGGACCATGTACGATCCGCGCCTGAGCCTGAACAACGATGTCTCGGCGCAGCTGAAGGAGCACTTTGGCCCGCAGCTGTACGACACGGTCATTCCGCGCAACATTCGCCTGGCCGAGGCCCCGAGCTTCGGCATGCCGGCCCTGGCCTACGACAAGCAATCGCGAGGCGCGCTGGCTTATCTGGCCCTGGCCGGGGAACTGGTACGCCGTCAACGCCGTCAATCACGCACTGCACAAACAACTTAAGGAATCCGTATGGCCGTCAAGAAACGGGGTCTCGGACGTGGGTTGGATGCACTGCTCAATGGTCCTTCCGTCAGCGCGCTCGAAGAGCAGGCTGTGAAGATCGACCAGAAAGAACTGCAACACCTGCCGGTCGAGCTGATCCAGCGTGGCAAGTACCAGCCGCGCCGGGACATGGACCCGGAGGCGCTGGAAGAGCTCGCGCACTCGATTCGCAACCATGGCGTGATGCAACCGATCGTGGTGCGCCCGATCGATGGCAACCGCTACGAGATCATCGCCGGTGAGCGCCGCTGGCGCGCCACCCAGCAGGCTGGCCTGGACAAGATCCCGGCGATGGTCCGCGAAGTGCCCGACGAAGCCGCCATCGCCATGGCGCTGATCGAGAACATCCAGCGCGAAGATCTCAACCCGCTGGAAGAGGCCCTGGCCCTGCAGCGCCTGCAGCAGGAGTTCGAGCTCACCCAGCAACAGGTGGCCGATGCCGTGGGCAAGTCGCGGGTAACCGTGGCCAACCTGCTGCGCCTGATCACCCTGCCTGACGCGATCAAGACCATGCTCGCCCATGGCGACCTGGAGATGGGCCACGCCCGTGCATTGCTCGGCCTGGAAGAACACCGCCAGGAAGAGGGGGCGCGTCATGTTGTCGCACGTGGCCTCACCGTGCGCCAAACCGAGGCACTGGTTCGCCAGTGGCTCAGCGACAAACCTGATCCGGTCGAACCGAGCAAACCTGATCCGGATATCGCACGCCTTGAACAGCGGCTCGCAGAGCGCCTGGGCTCGGCCGTGCAGATACGCCATGGCAACAAGGGCAAAGGCCAATTGGTTATTCGCTACAACTCGCTTGACGAGTTGCAAGGCGTGCTTGCTCACATCCGCTGAAACAATTCCCGTTGTAGCGCGCAGTCGGAAATCACTACCGAATAGTTGAATAGGGGTTAATCCACCCCTATACTCTGCGCGCATTTTGTCGGCACAAATTATGCCAAGTCATAACTGACTTGCTGGTCGACTTCCGAGGAGCAGTTGTGATGGAAATCCGCACGCCAAACCGCCTGCCTTTCCATCGCTGGGCGGTTTTCCCGGTACTGCTGGCTCAATTCGTCGTACTGCTGCTGGCAACGTTGGTGTTGTGGCAGTGGAAAGGGGCGGTCAGTGGATATTCAGGCCTTTGCGGAGGTTTGATTGCCTGGCTACCCAATGTGTATTTCGCCTGGAAGGCTTTTCGCTTCAGCGGGGCCCGGGCGGCACAAGCCATCGTCAAGTCGTTCTACGCTGGCGAGGCAGGCAAGATGATTTTGACGGCAGTGCTTTTTGCACTGACCTTCGCAGGAGTGAAGCCACTGGCGCCGCTAGCAGTATTCGGCGTCTTCGTGTTGACCCTTTTGGTCAGCTGGTTCGCGCCCCTGCTGATGAATAAAAGACTTTCGAGACCTTAGGGCGTTTGAGGCAACCATGGCAGCAGAAACCGCTTCGGGCTATATCCAGCACCACTTGCAGAACCTGACCTACGGTCAACTACCAGACGGCAGCTGGGGCTTCGCCCATTCGGCTGCAGAAGCCAAGGCAATGGGCTTCTGGGCGTTCCACCTGGACACCCTGGGTTGGTCCGTCGCGCTGGGTCTGATCTTCCTGTTCATCTTCCGCATGGCGGCCAAGAAGGCGACTTCCGGCCAACCTGGCGGCCTGCAGAACTTCGTAGAAGTGATGGTGGACTTCGTCAACGGCAGCGTGAAGGACTCCTTCCACGGCCGTAGCCCGGTAATCGCTCCGCTGGCGCTGACCATTTTCGTCTGGGTATTCCTGATGAACGCCGTCGACCTGGTACCGGTCGACTGGATTCCTCAGCTGGCCATCCTGATCTCCGGTGACCCGCACATTCCGTTCCGCGCCGTGTCGACCACCGACCCGAACGCGACCCTGGCCATGGCCTTCTGCGTGTTCGCCCTGATCATCTTCTACAGCATCAAGGTCAAGGGCCTGGGCGGCTTCATCGGTGAGCTGACCCTGCACCCGTTCGGCAGCAAGAACATCTTCGTTCAGATCCTGCTGATTCCGGTCAACTTCCTGCTGGAATTCGTCACCCTGATCGCCAAGCCGATCTCGCTGGCACTGCGTCTGTTCGGCAACATGTATGCCGGCGAACTGGTGTTCATCCTGATCGCTGTAATGTTCGGCTCCGGCCTGCTGTGGCTCAGCGGCCTGGGTGTGGTGCTGCAATGGGCGTGGGCTGTGTTCCACATCCTGATCATCACCCTGCAAGCTTTCATCTTCATGATGCTGACCATCGTCTACCTGTCGATGGCTCACGAAGATAACCATTAAGACCGCCTGGCGTGTCTGATAGCCTTCCCCGCCTGTTCGGGGGGAGGGCTTAAAAAGTCCGCAAGGGCATGCTGTACCAAACGATTTGTTTTACCGCTTCAAACTAAAAACCTAACCAATACGACGTAAAAGTCGGGAGGAAAGATGGAAACTGTAGTTGGTCTGACCGCTATCGCTGTTGCTCTGCTGATCGGCCTGGGTGCTCTGGGTACCGCCATTGGTTTCGGCCTGCTGGGCGGCAAGTTCCTGGAAGGCGCTGCTCGTCAACCAGAAATGGTTCCGATGCTGCAGGTTAAAATGTTCATCGTTGCCGGTCTGCTCGACGCCGTAACCATGATCGGTGTTGGTATCGCTCTGTTCTTCACCTTCGCGAATCCGTTCGTTGGTCAGATCGCCGGCTAATCACTCGTCACCACGAGTTGATGGCTGTATGAATTAAGACCGAGCGAGGTGTTGGCGTGAACATTAATGCAACCCTGATTGGCCAATCCGTTGCTTTTCTGATTTTTGTACTCTTCTGCATGAAGTATGTGTGGCCTCCGGTCATCACTGCCCTGCAAGAGCGCCAAAAGAAGATTGCCGACGGCTTGGACGCTGCCAACCGCGCAGCTCGCGACCTGGAGCTGGCCCAAGAGAAAGCGGGTCAGCAACTGCGCGAAGCTAAAGCACAGGCAGCCGAAATCATCGAGCAAAGCAAGAAACGCGCTGCTCAGCTTGTCGAGGAAGCCCGTGATCAGGCCCGCGTCGAAGCTGACCGTGTGAAGGCTCAGGCTCTGGCCGAGATCGAACAGGAACTGAACAGCGCTAAAGACGCCCTGCGCGCCCAAGTCGGTGCCCTGGCCGTTGGTGGTGCTGAAAAGATCCTTGGCGCCACAATCGATCAAAACGCGCATGCGGAGCTGGTTAACAAACTGGCCGCTGAAATTTAAGCGAGGGCGATCATGGCAGAACTGACCACGTTGGCCCGACCTTACGCTAAGGCTGCCTTTGAGCATGCCCAGGCCCATCAGCAACTGGCCAATTGGTCAGCCATGCTCGGCCTGGCTGCTGCGGTGTCGCAAGACGACACCATGCAGCGCCTGCTCAAGGCCCCGCGACTGACGAGCGCAGAAAAGGCCGCCACGTTCATTGACGTGTGCGGTGACAAGTTCAATGCACAGGCACGGAATTTCATTCATGTTGCCGCGGAAAACGACCGTCTCCTGCTTCTGCCGGAGATTGCCGCCCTGTTCGACCTGTACAAGGCCGAGCAAGAGAAATCCGTGGACGTGGAAGTCACCAGTGCCTTCGCGTTGAACCAAGAACAGCAAGACAAACTCGCCAAGGTTCTCAGTGCACGGTTAGGCCAGGAAGTGCGCCTGCACGCGTCGGAGGATGCCAGCCTGATTGGCGGCGTCGTCATCCGCGCTGGTGACCTGGTAATCGATGGCTCTGTTCGCGGCAAAATCGCGAAACTGGCCGAAGCATTGAAATCTTGAGTTTGAAGGGGCAGCAGAGCAATGCAGCAACTCAATCCTTCCGAAATTAGTGAAATCATCAAGGGCCGCATCGACAACCTCGATGTGAGCTCCCAAGCCCGTAACGAAGGTACCGTTGTTTCGGTATCCGACGGTATCGTGCGGATCCACGGTCTGGCCGACGTCATGTACGGCGAAATGATCGAGTTCCCTGGCAGCGTATTCGGCATGGCCCTGAACCTGGAGCAAGACTCCGTAGGTGCAGTGATCCTGGGTGCCTATGACACCCTCGCCGAAGGCATGAGCGCCAAGTGCACCGGTCGCATCCTGGAAGTTCCGGTCGGCAAAGGCCTGCTGGGCCGCGTCGTCGACGCTCTGGGTAACCCGATCGATGGCAAAGGTCCTCTGACCACCACCGAAACCGACGCGGTCGAAAAGGTCGCTCCAGGCGTGATCTGGCGTAAGTCGGTAGACCAGCCTGTACAGACTGGCTACAAGTCCGTCGACGCCATGATCCCTGTCGGCCGTGGCCAGCGCGAGCTGATCATCGGTGACCGTCAGATCGGCAAGACCGCCATGGCCATCGACGCCATCATCAACCAGAAAGACTCCGGTATTTTCTGTGTTTATGTTGCTGTCGGCCAGAAGCGTTCCACCGTTGCCAACATCGTTCGCAAGCTGGAAGAAGCCGGCGCCCTGGCCAACACCATCGTGGTCGTTGCCAGTGCTTCGGAATCCGCCGCACTGCAGTTCCTGGCGCCATACGCCGGCTGCACCATGGGCGAGTTCTTCCGTGACCGCGGTGAAGACGCCCTGATCGTTTACGATGACCTGTCCAAGCAGGCCGTTGCCTACCGTCAGATCTCCCTGCTGCTGCGTCGTCCACCAGGACGTGAAGCGTACCCAGGTGACGTGTTCTATCTCCACTCCCGTCTGCTGGAGCGTGCATCGCGCGTTTCGGAAGAGTATGTCGAGAAGTTCACCAACGGCGCAGTCACTGGCAAGACCGGTTCCCTGACCGCCCTGCCGATCATCGAAACCCAGGCTGGCGACGTTTCCGCGTTCGTTCCGACCAACGTGATTTCCATCACCGACGGTCAGATCTTCCTGGAATCGGCCATGTTCAACTCGGGCATCCGCCCAGCAGTGAACGCCGGTGTTTCGGTATCCCGCGTAGGTGGTGCCGCTCAGACCAAGATCATCAAGAAGCTGTCCGGTGGTATCCGTACCGCTCTGGCTCAGTACCGTGAACTGGCTGCATTCGCCCAGTTCGCTTCCGATCTGGACGAAGCGACCCGCAAGCAGCTGGAGCATGGTCAGCGCGTTACCGAGCTGATGAAGCAGAAGCAGTACGCGCCGATGTCCATCGCGGACATGGCCCTGTCGCTGTATGCCGCTGAGCGTGGCTTCCTGACTGACGTAGAAGTCTCCAAGATCGGTAGCTTCGAGCAAGCACTGATCGCCTTCTTCAACCGTGATCACGCTGAACTGATGGCGAAGATCAACGTGAAGGGTGACTTCAACGACGAAATCGACGCAGGCCTGAAAGCCGGTATCGAGAAGTTCAAGGCCACCCAGACCTGGTAAGCCGCAGCGGGGGCTCAGGCCCCCGCTTGCTAACCTGATAGGTGATACATGGCAGGCGCAAAAGAGATTCGCAGTAAGATTGCGAGCATCAAAAGCACGCAAAAAATTACCAGCGCCATGGAGAAAGTGGCGGTCAGCAAGATGCGCAAAGCACAAATGCGCATGGCTGCTAGCCGTCCTTACGCGGAGCGTATCCGCCAGGTGATCGGTCATCTGGCCAACGCCAACCCGGAATACCGCCACCCGTTCATGATCGAGCGCCCTGTAAAGCGCGCCGGTTATATCGTGGTGAGCAGTGACCGTGGTCTGTGCGGTGGCTTGAACACCAACCTGTTCAAGGCCCTGGTCAAGGACATGAACGAAAACCGCGAACAGGGCGTGGAAATCGACCTGTGCGTGATCGGCAGCAAGGGTGCGACTTTCTTCCGCATCTTTGGCGGCAACGTCGTAGCCGCGATCAGCCACTTGGGCGAAGAGCCATCGATCAACGATCTGATCGGCTCCGTCAAAGTGATGCTGGACGCCTACCTGGACGGCCGTATCGATCGCCTCTCGGTGGTTTCGAACAAGTTCATCAACACCATGACCCAGAAGCCAACGGTCGAGCAATTGGTACCGTTGGTGGCAACCCCGGATCAGGATCTCAAGCATCACTGGGACTACCTGTACGAACCCGACGCAAAAGAGCTGCTGGACGGCTTGATGGTGCGTTACGTGGAGTCGCAGGTGTACCAGGCGGTGGTCGAGAACAACGCTGCTGAACAAGCGGCCCGGATGATCGCCATGAAGAACGCCACAGACAACGCCGGTGATTTGATCAAAGAGCTTCAGTTGATCTACAACAAGGCGCGTCAGGCTGCGATCACCCAGGAGATCTCGGAAATCGTCGGCGGCGCTGCCGCGGTTTAACGGTTCAAATATTCAGAGGATCCAGCTATGAGTAGCGGACGTATCGTTCAAATCATCGGCGCCGTCATCGACGTGGAATTCCCACGTGACGTCGTGCCGAGTGTTTACAACGCGCTGAAAGTACAAGGCGCGGAAACCACCCTGGAAGTTCAGCAGCAGCTGGGCGACGGCGTGGTTCGTACCATTGCGATGGGCTCGACCGAAGGCCTGAAGCGCGGTCTGGAAGTCGTTGACTCCGGCGCTGCCATTTCCGTTCCTGTTGGTAAGGCCACCTTGGGCCGTATCATGGACGTACTGGGCAACCCGATCGACGAGGCCGGCCCGATCGGCGAAGAAGAGCGTCGCGGTATCCACCAGCCAGCGCCTTCGTTCGCTGACCAGGCAGGCGGCAACGACCTGCTGGAAACCGGCATCAAGGTTATCGACCTGGTTTGCCCGTTCGCCAAGGGTGGTAAGGTTGGTCTGTTCGGTGGTGCCGGTGTCGGCAAGACCGTAAACATGATGGAACTGATCCGTAACATCGCCATGGAACACAGCGGTTACTCCGTGTTCGCTGGTGTGGGTGAGCGTACTCGTGAGGGTAACGACTTCTACCACGAGATGAAGGACTCCAACGTTCTCGACAAGGTAGCGCTGGTCTACGGTCAGATGAACGAGCCACCAGGAAACCGTCTGCGCGTAGCGCTGACCGGCCTGACCATGGCCGAGAAGTTCCGTGACGAAGGTAACGACGTTCTGCTGTTCGTCGACAACATCTATCGTTACACCCTGGCCGGTACCGAAGTATCCGCACTGCTGGGCCGTATGCCTTCGGCAGTAGGTTACCAGCCGACCCTGGCTGAAGAGATGGGCGTTCTGCAAGAGCGTATCACCTCCACCAAGGAAGGTTCGATCACCTCCGTTCAGGCCGTATACGTACCTGCGGACGACTTGACCGACCCGTCGCCTGCGACCACCTTCGCCCACTTGGACGCCACCGTCGTTCTGTCCCGTGACATCGCCTCCCTGGGTATCTACCCAGCGGTCGACCCACTGGACTCGACTTCGCGCCAGCTGGACCCGAACGTGATCGGCAACGAGCACTACGAGACCGCTCGTGGCGTTCAGTATGTTCTGCAGCGCTACAAAGAGCTGAAAGACATCATCGCGATCCTGGGTATGGACGAACTGTCCGAAGCCGACAAGCAACTGGTAGCCCGCGCTCGTAAGATCCAGCGCTTCCTGTCGCAGCCGTTCTTCGTGGCCGAAGTCTTCACCGGTTCGCCAGGCAAGTACGTTTCCCTGAAAGACACCATCGCTGGCTTCAGCGGCATCCTCAAAGGTGACTACGACCACCTGCCAGAACAAGCGTTCTACATGGTCGGCAGCATCGACGAAGCGATCGAGAAAGCCAAGAAACTGTAATTCCTGCGCCCCGCAAGGGGCGCTATCAGGTTGAGGCAAGCAGATGGCTATGACAGTCCATTGCGATATCGTCAGCGCGGAAGGAGAGATCTTCTCCGGCCTGGTCGAGATGGTAGTTGCGCACGGTAACCTAGGTGATCTTGGTATCGCTCCGGGTCACGCGCCGCTGATCACCAATCTCAAGCCTGGTCCGATCACGCTGACCAAGCAGGGTGGCGCCCAAGAGGTGTTCTACATCTCTGGTGGTTTCCTCGAGGTTCAGCCGAACATGGTCAAGGTGCTTGCCGATACCGTGCAACGTGCTGCAGACCTGGATGAAGCTCAGGCTCAGGAAGCCCTCAAGGCTGCCGAGAACGCCCTGAATCTGAAAGGCGCGGACTTCGACTACGGCGCCGCCGCCGCACGTCTGGCCGAGGCCGCAGCTCAGCTGCGTACCGTCCAGCAAATGCGCAGAGGCAAGTAATCGGCCCTCGGCTGATAACTTCTGTTGCGATTGAGTAAAAGGGTAGCCTCGGCTACCCTTTTTCTTTTTCTGATTTCTCCCCCCGGTCATTTCACTGACCACCCAGGATTGGTAGCCAGTAATGTCACTCGATATCGTTATTCTCGCCGCCGGCCAAGGCACCCGCATGCGCTCGGCGCTGCCCAAGGTGCTGCACCCGGTTGCCGGCAACTCCATGCTCGGCCATGTTATCCACAGCGCGCGTCAGCTGCAGCCGCAAGGCATTCATGTGGTCATTGGCCATGGTGCCGAGCTGGTTCGCGAGCGCCTGGCCGCCGATGATCTGAACTTCGTCATGCAGGACAAGCAGCTGGGTACCGGCCATGCGGTTGCCCAGGCATTGCCGGCCTTGACCGCCGAAACCGTGCTGGTGCTGTACGGTGATGTGCCGTTGATCGAAGTGGAAACCCTGCAGCGTCTGCTGGCCAAGGCCAACGAGAAGCAGCTGGGCCTGCTCACGGTGACCCTCGACGACCCGACCGGCTATGGCCGCATCGTGCGTGACGAGCAGGGCAAGGTGACCGCCATCGTTGAGCACAAGGACGCCAACGATGAGCAGAAAGCAATCAAGGAAGGCAACACCGGTATTCTGGCCCTGCCAGCCGCGCGCCTGGCCGACTGGATGGGCCGTCTGTCGAACAACAACGCTCAGGGCGAGTATTACCTGACCGACGTCATCGCCATGGCTGTGGCCGATGGCCTGGTGGTGGCTACTGAACAGCCGCACGACCCGATGGAAGTGCAGGGCGCCAACGACCGTCGCCAGCTGTCCGAGCTGGAGCGCCACTACCAGTTGCGCGAAGGCCGTCGCTTAATGGCCCAGGGTGTGACCCTGCGCGACCCGGCGCGCTTCGATGTCCGCGGTGAAGTGACCGTTGGCCGTGACGTGCTGATCGACATCAACGTGATTCTCGAAGGCAAGGTGGTCATCGAGGACGATGTGCAGATCGGCCCGAACTGTGTGATCAAGAACACCACCCTGCGCAAAGGTGCAGTGGTCAAGGCCAACAGCCACCTCGAAGGTGCCGTGATGGGCGAGGGCAGCGATGCCGGCCCGTTCGCCCGCCTGCGCCCGGGTAGCGTGCTGGACGCCAAGGCCCATGTGGGTAACTTCGTCGAACTGAAAAACGCTCATCTGGGTGAGGGCGCCAAGGCCGGTCACCTGACTTATCTGGGCGATGCGGAAATCGGTGCTCGTACCAACATCGGCGCCGGCACCATCACTTGCAACTACGATGGCGCCAACAAGTTCAAGACCGTAATGGGCGAGGACGTGTTCATCGGCTCGAACAACTCGTTGGTAGCGCCTGTGGAAATCAAGGCTGGTGCGACCACTGCTGCCGGTTCGACCATCACTCAGACCGTTGAGGCAGGCGATCTGGCGGTGGCTCGTGCGCGCCAGCGCAACATCTCGGGTTGGAAGCGACCGGAGAAGTTAAAAAAGAGCTGAGTTATACACAGCTGTTTCGATCGAAAGCCGACTTATGTGAATAAGTCGGCTTTTTATTTTGCGGCATATTGCAGTCTCTGTAGGAGCGGCCTTGTGTCGCGACGGACTGCAAAGTAGGCCCGACAATTTCTGTGTTGCCTCGAAAACCCTGGGGCCGCGCTGCGGCCCATCGCGACACAAGGCCGCTCCTACAGGGGCCGCGCCAGTGCAGAGAGAATCTATCCACAGGGCAGTGACAACTTGACGAATCGCTCATCTTAGGTTTTGATTGCCATCATTATCTTTCGAATCGAAACTTAAGCGCTCATGTCGAAACGAAACACCCCGCAGCGGCGGCACAACATCCTGGCTTTGCTCAGCGAGCAGGGCGAGGTGAGTGTGGACGCGTTGGCCAAGCGTTTCGCTACCTCGGAGGTCACCATCCGCAAGGACCTCGCTGCCCTGGAAACCAATGGCCTGTTGCTACGACGTTATGGTGGCGCGGTCCCGGTGCCTCAAGAGCTGCTCGGTGAACCTGCCCAGCCGGTGTCTTCCTATAAGAAGGCCATCGCCCGCGCTGCTGTGACGCGTATCCGCGAACATGCGCGCATCATTATCGACAGCGGCAGCACCACGGCAGCCATGATCCCTGAACTGGGCCGCCATCCTGGCTTGGTGGTGATGACCAATTCGATGAACGTGGCTCGCGCCATCTGCGACCTTGAACACGAGCCGGTGCTGCTGATGACCGGTGGTACCTGGGACCCGCATTCCGAGTCGTTCCAGGGCCAGGTGGCTGAGCAGGTGCTGCGCTCCTACGATTTCGACCAACTGTTCATAGGCGCCGACGGTATCGACCTCGGCCGCGGCACCACCACCTTCAACGAACTTCTCGGCCTGAGCCGGGTCATGGCCGAAGTCGCCCGTGAAGTGATCGTGATGGTCGAATCGGACAAGGTAGGACGCAAGATCCCCAACCTCGAGCTGCCCTGGGGCAGCGTGCACACCCTTATTACTGACGAACGCCTGCCCGCAGCGGCACGCGAACAAATTCAAGCCCGCGGCATCAACCTGATCTGCGCCGCGATCAGCCAGGAGCAATAAACCATGTGTGGAATCGTTGGTGCCGTCGCCGAGCGCAACATCACAGCCATCCTGATCGAAGGCCTCAAGCGTCTTGAGTACCGCGGGTACGACAGCGCCGGCCTGGCCGTCCTCACCCAGAACGGTGAACTGCAGCGCCGTCGCCGTATCGGCAAGGTCAGTGAACTGGAAGCCGCTGTTGCTGCCGAGCCACTGGCCGGCCAGCTGGGCATCGCCCACACTCGCTGGGCCACCCACGGTGCGCCGACCGAGGGCAACGCCCACCCCCACTTCTCGGGCAATGAAGTGGCCGTGGTGCACAACGGCATCATCGAGAACCACGAAGAACTGCGCGAAGAGCTGAAGGGCCTTGGCTATGTCTTCACTTCGCAGACCGATACCGAAGTCATCGTCCACCTGATCCACCACACCCTGAAGAGCATTCCGGACTTGACCGATGCCCTGAAGGCTGCGGTGAAGCGATTGCATGGTGCTTACGGCCTGGCGCTGATCAGTGCCAAGCAGCCTGACCGCCTGGTAGCCGCACGCAGTGGTAGCCCGCTGGTCATCGGCCTGGGCCTGGGCGAGAACTTCCTGGCTTCCGACCAGCTGGCCCTGCGCCAGGTCACCGACCGCTTCATGTACCTGGAAGAAGGCGACATCGCCGAAATCCGCCGTGACCAGGTCTCCATCTGGGACCAGGATGGCCACAAGGTTCAGCGCGAAACCGTGCAGTACCACGAAGGTGCCGAAGCTGCCGACAAGGGCGCCTACCGCCACTTCATGCTCAAGGAAATCCACGAGCAGCCAAGCGTGGTGCAGCGCACCCTGGAAGGCCGCCTGGGTAAGGACAACGTGATGGTCCAGGCCTTCGGCCCGCAGGCTGCCGAACTGTTCGCCAAGGTGCGCAACGTGCAGATCGTTGCCTGTGGTACCAGCTACCACGCCGGCATGGTCGCCCGTTACTGGCTGGAAAGCCTGGCCGGGATCCCGTGCCAGGTCGAAGTAGCCAGTGAGTTCCGTTACCGCAAGGTGGTGGTGCAGCCGGACACTCTGTTCGTCTCCATCTCACAGTCTGGCGAAACCGCCGACACCCTGGCCGCACTGCGCAACGCCAAGGAGCTGGGCTTCCTCGGCAGCCTGGCGATCTGCAACGTCGGTATCAGCTCGCTGGTGCGTGAGTCGGACCTGACCCTGTTGACCCTGGCCGGCCCGGAAATCGGCGTGGCTTCGACCAAGGCTTTCACCACCCAGCTGGTTTCGCTGATGCTGCTGACCCTGGCTCTGGGCCAGGTGCGCGGTACCTTGGAAGCCGGCGTCGAAGCCGAGCTGGTTGAAGAGCTGCGCCGCCTGCCGGCCCGACTGGGCGAAGCCCTGGCCATGGACGCCACCGTCGAGAAGATCGCCGAGCTGTTCGCCGACAAGCACCACACCCTGTTCCTCGGCCGTGGTGCGCAGTACCCGGTGGCGATGGAAGGTGCGCTCAAGCTCAAGGAAATCTCCTACATCCACGCCGAAGCCTACCCGGCAGGCGAGCTGAAGCACGGCCCGCTGGCGCTGGTGGACAACGACATGCCAGTGGTAACCGTTGCGCCGAACAACGAACTGCTGGAGAAGCTGAAGTCCAACCTGCAGGAAGTACGCGCCCGTGGTGGCGAGCTGGTAGTGTTTGCCGACGAGCAGGCCGGCATGACCAATGGCGAAGGTACCCACGTGATCAAGGTGCCGCACATCGCCGACGCCCTGGCACCGATCCTGTATACCATCCCGCTGCAGCTGCTGTCTTACTACGTGGCCGTGCTCAAGGGCACCGACGTGGACCAGCCGCGTAACCTGGCCAAGTCGGTTACGGTCGAGTAAGCCAGAAGCCAGGGGCGCTTTGCGCCCCGTCGCGACACAAGGCCGCTCCTACAGGAAATTGCGTTCTCCTGTAGGAGCGGCCTTGTGTCGTGATGGGCTGCAAAGCAGCCCCCGGCTATCTCACATCATATCTGCATCGCCATCCCGTCCACATTCATCGCTGCCTGGCGCAAGGCCTCGGAGCGGGTCGGGTGGGGGTGGCAGGTGAGGGCGATGTCTTCGGCCGAGGCCGAGAACTCCATGGCCACGCAGAACTCACCGATCATCTCGCTGACACTTGGGCCTACCAGGTGCACACCCAGCACTTCGTCGGTCTCGGCATCGGCGATGACCTTGGCGAAGCCTTCGGTCTCGTGGTTGATCTTGGCCCGGCTGTTGGCCGTGAACGGGAACTTGCCTACTTTATAGGCACGCCCTTCGGCCTTGAGCTGCTCTTCGGTCTTGCCCACGGTGGCCAGCTCCGGGCGAGTGTAGATCACGCCAGGGATAAGGTTGTAGTTGACCTCGTGGGGCTTGCCGGCGATGCGTTCAATGCAGGCCACCGCTTCGTCTTCGGCTTTGTGCGCCAGCATCGGGCCGGAGGTGACGTCGCCAATCACCCAGATACCCGGCACGGAAGTGCGGTGGTGATCGTTGTCGAGCATGCCGCGCTTGTCGGTTTCCAGGCCCACGCTTTCCAGGTTCAGCCCTTTGGTATAGGGGCGTCGGCCGATGGCGACCAGTACATAGTCAGCCTGCAGCGTTTCTGCGGTGCCGCCAGCTGCTGGCTCCAGGGTCAGGTTCACGCCATCGGCGCTGGCGTTCGCCTGGGTCACCTTGCTACC
Organism: Pseudomonas sp. A2; assembly: GCF_023100865.1. NCBI lineage: Bacteria > Pseudomonadati > Pseudomonadota > Gammaproteobacteria > Pseudomonadales > Pseudomonadaceae > Pseudomonas > Pseudomonas sp. A2. The sequence continues at coordinate 6,091,307 of NZ_CP039127.1, read as the reverse complement.
CAGCTTGAACACCATGCCTTGTTTGGCCAAGGCCTTCTGCAGGGTCTTGGCGGTTTCTTCGTCGGTGCCCGGACAGATGCGGTCGAGGTATTCGATGACCGTGACCTGGCTGCCCAGGCGGCGCCATACCGAACCCAGCTCGAGGCCGATCACGCCAGCTCCGATGACGACCAAATGCTTGGGCACCTGTGGCAGCGACAGCGCGCCGGTGGAGTCGATGATGCGCTGGTTGTCGATGGTTACGCCCGGCAGGGGCGTAGGTTCGGAGCCAGTGGCAATGACGATGTCTTTGGCCTGCAGTGCGGTTTCGCTGCCATCCTCAGCCTTGACCACGACCTTGCCGACGCCATCCAGGCGACCCCAGCCCTTGATCCAGTCGACCTTGTTCTTGCGGAACAGGTACTCGATGCCCTTAGTCAGGCCGGTCACGCTCTCGTCCTTCTGTTTCATCATCTGGGCGAGGTTGAGGGTAGGTTTGACTTCGATACCGAGGTGGGCGAACTCGTCACCACTGGCGGCTTCGTACAGCTCGGAAGCATGCAAAAGTGCCTTGGAGGGCATGCAGCCCACGTTCAGGCAGGTGCCGCCCAAGGTCGAGCGGCCTTCCACGCAGGCTACGCTCAGGCCCAGTTGGCCGGCGCGGATGGCTGCGTTGTAGCCGCCAGGGCCACCGCCGATGATCACCACGTCATAGGATTTCATGGGTTCAACTCCAGGATGAAGAAGCGCAAGAGGGGCACAAGGTTAAGCTGAGATGCAAGAATTGTATACAATCCGCGGTGGGCATAAGATTAGTTGGTTCTAGACCATGGTCTCGTTTAGAGGAAACATCCCACGAATGAACTACTCTGATCCGGCGACGTTCGAAATATCAGGCGTCGTGGCCAAATACGGACAGGAGGGTCGTTCATGCTTGCGCAACTTCCACCGGCACTGCAGAGCCTGCATCTGCCGCTGCGGCTGAAACTGTGGGACGGTAACCAGTTCGATCTGGGGCCTAGCCCGCAGGTCACTATCCTGGTCAAGGAGCCACAGCTGATCAGCCAGTTGAGCCACCCGAGCATGGACCAACTGGGCACGGCATTCGTCGAAGGCAAGCTGGAGCTTGAAGGCGATATTGGTGAAGCCATCCGCGTATGCGATGAGCTGAGCGAAGCGCTACTGACCGACGAAGACGACACCCCACCGCAGCGTCAGGCCCACGACAAGAGCACGGACGCCGAAGCGATTTCCTACCATTACGATGTTTCAAACGCGTTCTACCAGCTATGGCTGGATCAGGACATGGCCTACTCGTGCGCCTACTTCCGTGAGCCGGACAACACGCTGGATCAGGCACAGCAGGACAAATTCGATCATCTGTGCCGCAAGCTACGCCTGGAAGCAGGTGATTACCTGCTCGACGTTGGCTGCGGCTGGGGTGGGCTGGCGCGTTTCGCTGCTCGCGAATATGGCGCCAAGGTGTTTGGTATCACCTTGAGCAAGGAGCAGCTCAAGCTCGGTCGCGAGCGGGTGAAGGCAGAGGGTTTGGCCGACAAGGTCGACCTGCAGATTCTCGACTACCGCGACCTGCCTCAGGACGGCCGCTTCGACAAGGTTGTCAGCGTTGGCATGTTCGAGCATGTCGGGCATGCCAACCTGGCGCTGTATAGCCAGAAGCTGTTCGGTGCCGTGAGGGAAGGGGGCCTGGTGATGAATCACGGTATTACCGCCAAGCATGTGGATGGTCGCCCGGTCGGGCGTGGCGCTGGCGAGTTCATCGATCGCTACGTCTTCCCCCATGGCGAGCTGCCGCACCTGTCGATGATCAGTGCCAGCATCTGTGAAGCGGGGCTGGAGGTGGTAGACGTGGAAAGCCTGCGTTTGCACTACGCCAAGACCTTGCACCACTGGAGCGAGAACCTGGAGAACCAGCTGCACAAGGCGGCGGCGCTGGTGCCCGAGAAGACCTTGCGCATCTGGCGCTTGTATCTGGCCGGGTGTGCCTATGCCTTCCAGAAGGGCTGGATCAATCTGCATCAGATTCTGGCAGTTAAACCCTACCCCGATGGGCACCATGATCTGCCCTGGACGCGTGAAGACCTATATCGCTGAATTGCTAAAAAGTACGCAAGCGCGACACCATACCCAGTGGGAGCGGGTTTACCCGCGAATGCGTCGGTACAGCCACTGACGTCTTCGCGGGTAAACCCGCTCCCACAAGGTGTGCGATACCCAGAGAGGGGCGCTTACGCTTCAGAGAATCGGCGAAATCAGCCGAGCAATCCGCATCCCCAGTTGCTGCAGCCGATGAGTATCGCGGCTGTCCTCCGCAGTAATTTCCCGTGCCTGTTCAAAGTCATTGCTCAGCATTTTCTCGACCTGGTCAGCGAAGCCGCGGTCGACCGTGAGCAGGGTGATTTCGAAGTTCAGGCGGAACGAGCGGTTGTCCAGGTTGGCACTGCCGATCGCGCTGACATCGTCATCCACCAGCACCACCTTCTGATGCAGGAAGCCCGGTTGGTAGCGGAACATGCGTACACCCGCACGTACCGCTTCGAAGGCGAAAAGGCTGGAGGCGGCATAGACGATGCGATGGTCTGGGCGTGACGGAATCAGCACTCGCACATCGACCCCACGCAGTACTGCCAAACGCAACGCGGCGAACACCGCCTCGTCGGGGATGAAGTACGGGCTGGTGATCCACACGCGCCGGGTGGCTGAATGGATCGCCTCAAGGAAGAACAGCGAGCAGGTTTCCTGTGGATCGGCCGGGCCGCTGGCCAAGGCTTGGCACAGCACGCCGTTGTCAGGGTAGGCGTCCGGCAGAATCAGCGGCGGTAGCTGGCGCGTGGCCCAGTACCAGTCCTCGGCGAACGACTCCTGCAGGCAGGCCAGCACCGGCCCGCTGATCTGCACGTGGGTGTCGCGCCAAGGTGAAAGCTGCGGGTGGCCACCGAGGTACTCATCGCCCACGTTGTGCCCGCCGATAAAACCGAGCAAGCCATCCACCACCACGATTTTGCGGTGGTTACGGAAGTTAACCTGGAAGCGGTTGAACCAGCCCCGACGGGTTGCGAAGGCATGAATCTGTACACCACCGTCGCGCAGCAACTGGCTGTAGCTTGCCGGCAAGGCATGGCTGCCGACACGGTCATACAGCACGAACACCCGCACCCCCTCGGCGGCCTTGCGCAGCAGCAGTTGCTGCAACGCTTTGCCAAGGTTGTCGTCATGGATGATGAAGAACTGCACCAACACCACGTCGCGGGCTTTTTCGATGGCGGCAAATATTGCATCGAATGTTGCCTTGCCATCGATCAGCAGCTTCACCTCGTTATTGGCAAGGCAGGGCATCCGCCCGAGTTTGGGCATGGCGCGCAAGGCCGCATAGCTTTCCGACTCGCGGGCGGTAAGGGCTTCTTCTACCCAAGGCCGCCAGTTGAGGTTGGCCATGGCCACATGCATTTCCTGGTTGGCCTGGCGCCGAGCCTTGATGTAGGCATAGAACGAGCGCGCACCGAAGATCAGGTAAGGGATCAGGGTGAGGTAGGGGATGAAGAACAACGGCATGGCCCAGGCGATTGCGCCCTGGGCAGTGCGCACGGTGAACAGTGCGTGTAATGCGGCGACGATACCCAGCAAATGAACCAGGCCGAGTAGGTAACCGAAGAAGTAGGGGCTGTGGTAGTCCATATGCATCCTGCTTGCCGAGTACACTTGAGTAACAGAACACGTTCCCGGTCCGCCTTGCAACCTGCAGGTGGATTTGGCGTCTAAGGCACAGACCGGCCCGCTTGGCCGGCTTTTTCCAGGAGCGTTCGTCCATGAAGATTCGTCTGCCACTGTTGGCGTTGGCCCTAGGTGTGAGCAGCCCGCTGGTGCATGCTCAGATGCTACAGCCAGGTTTGTGGGAGCTGACCACCAGCAACATGCAGGTCGATGGCAAGCCGTTACCCGATATGGAGTTCATGCTCGGCCAGTTGAAGAACCTGCCGCCAGAGCAGCGCGCGATGATGGAAGGGGTGCTGGCCAAGCAGGGAGTGACTGTTGGGGGTAAGGGGGTGCGCTCGTGCCTGACGCCAGAACAGGTGGCAACCAACGATATCCCTCTGCAAGACCCGAAGTCAGGTTGTACCCAAAAGATAACCGACCGCACCGGCAATGTATGGAAGTTTCAGTTCAGCTGCCCCAAAGCGCAGGGCAGCGGTCAGGCGACTTTCCTCAGTGACCGGGAATTCACCACCCAGGTCAACGGTACGTTCAACGCCTCGGGTGTACAGCAGCAAGGCAGCATGAACACCCGTGCCGTGTGGTTGGGCAGTGACTGCGGCTCGGTCAAGCCGCGCAGCTGACATCCCATTGCCACTGGCTGGTCGCGACAGCATCGTGGGCATGCAGGCTTTCTGCATGTTCCACGCGCAGCTTGAATGCCGTGCTCCATTCTATTTGCCGTAGCGCCTTGTGCAGGCGTCGTGCGGCGTCTTCGCAGAACATCAGATTCTGGCCGTTGGCCAAGGCAAAGGCTTGTTCGTCTGCGCGCTTAACTGCGGTCTGCACCGCTGTCCCAAGGCTTGCTTCTATGCGGTCGATCAACTCGGTGATTGGCAGAACCTGCTGATTGCTGCGCAGCCTTACCTGGATTTGCGCGCTACTACGTTGGCTATGGGGCGTCGCTACGATGCCTTCGGCGCTACCAAGCCACTGCAGCACTGTAGATTTGTCGACCTGCTCTGCGCTGAAATGCGCCTGGAACTGCTGCTGAATCAGTTGCCGTGCAAGTGCAGCCGAGCATGGGCAGGTCGAGGAGTAAGGCACAGAAACGGATAGTTCCACGTGGAACATTTCATTTTCGATCCTTGCATCGACTGTGACGGCATAGCTTTTCCAACCCTCCAACGGGCTGATCAACGCAGGCCTTTTCAGTAGATGCTCGAAGCGCAAACGCAGATAGGCGGCGGAAGAAAGGCCTTCGTGGCTGCTGAGGAAGTTACCCAGCAGCTGGCGGATGGTGAGCGGCGTCAGAGGCTGATGTTCCAACGACTCCAGGGCGAGATAAAGCCGCGACATATGGATACCGCGTGAGCTGCCGTCTACCAGGCTAACGCCGGCATCGACCGTGGCAGCTGCTGTGCGCCCCTCGAACTGTACAGGTTGGGCGATCCCGCACATACCCACCCAGTTCAAAGGTAAGGCGTATTCATGGGTTTGTGCGGCAATGTCGGGGAGCTTGAGCTGAGTCATCTGGTATTCCAAACAAAAGGGAGATCAGCGGCCATCACCGATCAAGCTGCATGTCAGGGGAGGCACCCAGACACGTGGCGGGTTCATTTTTCCTCCCGGTGGGCACTCATTCATCACGAACGGCTTGGCGAAATTGTATTGTTACTTTATAACATTGTGCAATGCATCGTTTCGAATGCGCTCGCCTGAAGAGGTTTCGCCATGTCCAACCGTCTCCCTGTCACCGTGCTATCCGGCTTCCTTGGCGCCGGCAAGAGCACCTTGCTCAACCATGTGCTGCGTAACCGCGACAACCTGCGAGTCGCGGTCATCGTCAATGACATGAGCGAAATCAACATCGATGCGAGCGAGGTGCAGCGCAACGTAAGCCTCAACCGTGCCGAGGAGAAGCTGGTGGAGATGAGCAATGGCTGCATCTGCTGCACGCTGCGTGAAGACCTGCTCGAGGAAGTGGCGCGGCTGGCTGAAGAAGGGCGTTTCGATTATTTGCTGATCGAGTCCACGGGGATCTCGGAGCCACTGCCTGTGGCCGAGACCTTCACCTTCCGCGACGAACAGGGCCGTAGCCTGTCCGACATGGCGCGCCTGGACACCATGGTCACTGTGGTCGATGGCCTGAACTTTCTGCGTGATTACCAGGCAGCAGACAGCCTGGCCAGCCGTGGCGAAACCCTGGGTGAGGAGGACGAGCGCTCGATCAGTGACTTGCTGATCGAGCAGGTCGAGTTCGCCGATGTACTGTTGCTGAGCAAGATCGACCTGATCAGCCAGCACGAGCGCGAAGAGCTCATGGCCATTCTGCGCAGCCTCAATGCCCGGGCGCAGATCGTGCCCATGGTCATGGGCCAGGTACCGCTGGACCGCATCCTCGACACCGGCCTGTTCGACTTCGACCAGGCCGCCCAAGCTCCGGGCTGGCTGCAAGAGTTGCGCGGCGAGCATGTGCCGGAAACCGAAGAGTACGGCATTGCCGCCACCACCTGGCAGGCCCGGCGCCCCTTTCATCCACAGCGCTTTTTCGACTTTATCCACACGCCCTGGAGCAATGGCCGCCTGCTGCGTTCGAAAGGTTTTTTCTGGCTGGCCAGCAAATACCAGGAAGCCGGCAGCTGGTCGCAGGCAGGCGGCATGATGCGCCATGGCTTGGCGGGCCGCTGGTGGCGTTTCGTGCCGCGCGAGCAGTGGCCACAGGATGTGGATAACACCGCCGCGATCTTGAAGAACTGGGTTGCCGAGAGCGGTGACTGCCGCCAGGAACTGGTATTCATCGGGCAGAATATCGACTTCGAAGAATTATCCACAGCACTCGATGCATGCCTTTTGACCGATCAGGAAATGGAAATGGGGCACATGGGCTGGTTGCGCCTGCCCGATCCGTTCGGTTCATGGCATGAGGAGGCCGCAGCATGAACCCTGCATCCAAGCCTGTGGATATTTTCCAGGTATTTGGCGAGACACCGCAGGTGCTGACCGATGTGCTGCAGGATGGCGTAAACCTGGCGGTATGGCGCCGACGTTTGCCGCCGCAACTGGAGGACTTTGCCGCGCTGGTGGTCAGCCTCGGCCAGCCCTTGGCAGACCAGCGCGTCATCGATGTGGATGAGCAACACATGCCGGTTTTCACCGAACTCTTGCGCGAAGCGGCCGACTTGCAAGGCTATGAGGCATTCGTGGCGGATGTGGCCTGGCTGGTGGCGGCCTATACCTGCCTGGTGGGTGCGCAGCGGGTAGGTTTGCGCCTGCGGGTACTGACAGGCCCGATGTGCCCGCGCTTCCATGTGGATAACGTTCCGCTGCGTCTGCTCACCACCTACGCAGGCCCAGGTAGCGAGTGGTTGAAAGAGGACGCGAGCCCTCGTGGCAACTTACACACAGCTATATTACCTGTGGATAAAGTGCAGCACCTGCAAGCTGGCGACGTGGCTGTGCTCAAAGGTGAGAAGTGGCAGGGCAACGAAGGTGCGGGCCTGGTGCATCGTTCGCCGTCGGGGCAGCTGGGGCGCCTGCTGCTCAGCCTTGACTGGCTGGCCTGACAGCGCATAGTGAGGCATCACCATCGCCCGAAGCCGCCCCATGCTGCAGAACATTCCCACCCACGTGATTGCCGGCCCGCTGGGGGCCGGCAAGACTACCCTGATCCGTCACCTGCTGGCCCAGCGCCCGGCCAATGAGCGCTGGGCGGTATTGATCAACGAATTCGGCCTGATAGGCCTGGATGCGGCCTTGCTCAGCTGTGACGAAGACGGCATCGCCATCGGCGAGGTCGCAGGTGGCTGCCTGTGCTGCGTCAATGGCATGCCGTTCCAGGTGGGGCTGGGCCGACTGCTGCGCAAATCCCGCCCTGACCGGCTGTTCATCGAGCCGTCCGGGCTGGGTCATCCTTTGCAGTTGCTCGCTCAGTTGCAAAAAGCCCCTTGGGCTGGAGTGCTGACAATACAGCCATTGCTGATGGTCGTGGACGCGCAGTCGATGGTACGGAACGAGCAGCTTCCGGAGGCTCAACAGCAGGCGTTCGATGCTGCTGAAAACGTTGTCTTGAACAAATCAGAGGCTGTGGATGAAAGTACTAAATTGTTGATAAATAATAGATTTCGTGAAAAGAAAATCTTCTGGACCGTCCAAGGTAGGCTGCCCTTGTCGGACCTTCCGGCTGTAACTAATGGCATTGTCGACAGCTCGGTTGTGGATAACAGGATTGTCGACAATCTTGTAAATCCACCGACAGCGCTATGGGCAGACCCCGGGCAGCCGATTTGTCTTGCACAGCAGGGAGAGGGAGGTTGGAGCATCGGCTGGCGCTGGCACCCTGGCCAGCAATTTTATCCACAGCGGCTGCAGGCGTTCTTGCGGGCTTGGCCGTGGCGGCGCGCGAAGGGGGTTATCCACAGCGTGGAGGGGTGGCAATCATTCAATGGCCTGAATGGGGACATGCCCGCCTGGCAGCCCAGTGACTGGCGCAGGGATACGCGTATCGAGCTGATTTTCGACCAGCCGCAATCGCAATCCGCGCTGCAGGCCGGGTTGAGCGAATGTCGTGTCAGCTGATCAGTTGCGCCAGCGGTTGTGCTCCTGGCGCCACTGCTGCATCTCGATGACATTGTCGGTGCGCGGTGGGGTCTTGATCTCGAACGGGTAGGGCGCCAGTTCGATCTGCACGCTGTGGGCGCCGAACTGGGTCACGGTACCGGGGTGGCGCTGCTCGCCCGTGACGGTGAATTCGAATGCGTAGACGCGCGCCAGGCGCTTGCGGCCGTTGGCGTCACGGACAAAGGCGATGCGCTTGAGTGCGACCGCGTCGTCGAGCAGTTCGAGGTCGAGCTTGGCGCAATGCTGTTTGACCCGTTCCAGGGCTTTCTCGCGCAACCCGTGGTTGTGCCACAACCAGCCGCCTGCCGTGGCGACCAGCATCAGGACGAAGAGGTTTTCCAGGGTCAACATTTGCGTATGCTCCAAACAGGTCGATCCAGCTTAACTGCGTCCCTGGCCTGTCGTACAGGTGGCAATCGAGTTCATACTGCGTTGCGCACAATCCCTGAAACAGCTTTGGAAACCTCCCGCATGAAACGTACCCCGCACCTGCTCGCCATCCAGTCCCACGTGGTGTTCGGCCACGCCGGCAACAGCGCCGCGGTGTTTCCCATGCAGCGTATCGGGGTCAATGTGTGGCCGCTCAATACCGTGCAGTTCTCCAATCACACACAGTATGGCCAGTGGGCGGGTGAAGTGCTTGCCCCCGCGCAAATTCCCGCGTTGGTGGAAGGCATTTCCAACATCGGCGAGCTGGGCCATTGCGATGCGGTGTTGTCCGGTTACCTGGGCAGTGCCGAACAAGGCCGGGCGATTCTGGCTGGCGTCGAGCGGATCAAGGCAGTCAACCCAAAGGCTTTGTACCTTTGCGACCCGGTCATGGGGCACCCTGAGAAGGGCTGTATCGTGCCAGCGGAAGTGAGCGAGTTCCTGCTCGATGAGGCGGCTACCAGGGCCGATATCCTGTGCCCCAACCAGCTGGAGCTGGACAGCTTCTGTGGCCGCCGAGCGCAGTCGCTGGAGGACTGCGTGAACATGGCGCGCAGCCTGTTGCAGCGCGGGCCGCAGGTGGTGCTGGTCAAGCACCTTGCTTACCCCGGGCGCGCCGAGGACCAGTTCGAGATGCTGCTGGTGACCGCCGAGCAGAGCTGGCATCTGCGCCGCCCGCTGCTGGCGTTCCCGCGGCAGCCGGTAGGGGTGGGTGACCTGACCTCAGGCCTGTTCCTGGCCCGAGTCCTGCTCGGCGACAGCTGGGTGCAGGCGTTCGAATTCACCGCTGCGGCCGTACACGAAGTGCTGCTCGAAACCCAGGCCTGCTCCAGCTATGAACTGCAGCTGGTGCGGGCCCAGGACCGCATTGCGCACCCAAGGGTGCGCTTCGAGGCACAGCTGCTGGCGCTTTAAATCGCGTCGGTTTTCAGGTCCTGGTAGCGCTTTTCCAGCTCCTGGCGGATCTGACGGCGCTGCTGGCCCTGCAGGAAGCGGCGCTTTTCTTCACTGCTTTGCGGCTGGCGCGGCGGCACCTGCACCGGGCGACGGTTGTCGTCGACCGCTACCATGGTGAAGAAGCAGCTGTTGGAATGGCGCACCGAGCGCTCGCGGATGTTCTCGGTCACCACCTTGATGCCCACCTCCATCGAGGTGTTGCCGGTGTAGTTTACCGACGCCAGGAAGGTCACAAGTTCACCCACGTGCACCGGCTCACGGAAGATCACCTGGTCGACCGACAGGGTGACTACATAGCTGCCGGCATAGCGGCTGGCGCACGCATAGGCCACTTCGTCGAGGTACTTGAGCAGGGTGCCGCCATGTACATTGCCAGAAAAGTTGGCCATGTCCGGGGTCATCAGGACGGTCATGCTCAGCTGGGCGTTTCCAGGTTCCATAGTGTGCTCACGGTGAGGTTGCGCGGAATCGGGCGAATGGGGGGCATTATCTGCAGACACTTCTGTTCCCCTCTTTTGAATTTGCCTTCCTGGTACGGGACGTTGGCTGACGCTCCATCGTCACGCCGATCATGCCATCAGCGGCGCTTTTCCAGCCGATCTGTTTCTGCATATTGCACCGCCTCTTTGCGGCGGGGTGCGATGTTAACCTGACTGCACCCATGCAACATGGGCTTTTCCTGCATTCAAAACAGTATGTACTTGCTGCTCGCTCAGGGTTGCCTTGGCAGAGGAGCGGTCTGCCCAGGCATCCAGCAACGGACGAGAAAAGGAGTATCACGCCATGCATGCCATCAGCTTCATCCAGGACCTGGCAGTCATCATGCTGGTTGCTGGCGTGGTCACCATTCTCTTTCACCGCCTCAAGCAGCCTGTGGTGCTGGGCTACATCGTCGCCGGCTTCATCATCGGCCCGCACACCCCACCATTCGGCCTGATCCACGATGAAGACACCATCAAGACGCTCGCCGAGCTGGGAGTGATCTTCCTGATGTTCTGCCTGGGGCTCGAATTCAGCCTGCGCAAGCTGTTCAAGGTAGGCGCCACGGCGTTCATCGCGGCGTTCCTGGAAATCGTGCTGATGATCTGGATCGGCTTCGAGATCGGCCGCTGGTTCGGCTGGAACACCATGGATTCGCTGTTCCTCGGCGCCATCCTGGCGATTTCCTCGACCACCATCATCGTCAAGGCGCTCAACGACCTGAAGATGAAGAACGAGCGTTTCGCCCAGCTGATATTCGGCGTGCTGATCGTCGAGGACATCCTCGGTATCGGCATCATCGCCCTGCTGTCGGGCATCGCCGTCAGCGGCACGGTCAGCTCGGGCGAGGTGTTCTCCACTGTCGGCAAGCTGTCGCTGTTCATGATCGTCGCGCTGGTCATTGGCATCCTGCTGGTGCCGCGCCTGCTGGCCTACGTGGCCAAGTTCGAAAGCAACGAGATGCTGCTGATAACCGTATTGGGCCTGTGCTTCGGCTTCTGCCTGCTGGTGGTGAAGCTCGAGTACAGCATGGTGCTTGGCGCCTTCCTGATTGGCGCGATCATGGCCGAATCGCGCCAGTTGCTGAAGATCGAGAGCCTGATCGAACCGGTACGCGACCTGTTCAGCGCCATCTTCTTCGTCGCCATCGGCCTGATGATCGACCCCCAGGTGCTGATCGACTACGCCTGGCCAATCGTGGTCATTACCCTGGCGGTGGTGTTGGGCAAGATGTTGTCGTGTGGCATGGGCGCGTTCATTGCCGGAAATGACGGGCGCACATCACTGCGGGTGGGCATGGGGCTTTCGCAGATTGGCGAGTTTTCCTTCATCATCGCCGCGCTGGGCATGACTCTGCAGGTGACCAGCGACTTCCTCTACCCGGTGGCTGTGGCGGTATCGGCAATCACGACGCTGCTGACACCCTACCTGATCCGTGCCGCCGACCCGCTGTCGCTCAAGCTGGGCAAGGTGGTGCCCAGCCGCCTGGCGCGGGTGTTGTCGTTGTATGGCGAATGGTTGCGGAGCATCCAGCCGCAAGGCGAGAGCGCCATGCTCGCGGCGATGATCCGGCGCATCCTGTTGCAGGTTGGGGTGAACCTGGCGCTGGTGATCGCCATCTTCTTCAGTGGTGGCTATTTCGCCGGGCGGATCGGCAACTGGCTCAGCGAGTGGGTCAGCGATACCAGCCAACAGAAAGCGCTGATCTGGGGGGTAGCGTTATTGCTGTCGTTACCATTCCTGATTGCGGCCTATCGCAAGCTCAAGGCGCTGTCGATGCTACTGGCAGAGATGGGCGTCAAACCGGAAACGGCCGGACGGCATACTCAGCGCGTGCGACGAGTTATTGCCGAGGTGATTCCGTTGTTGTCGCTGCTGGTGATTTTCCTGCTGCTGTCGGCGCTGTCGGCGAGCATTCTACCGACCAGCGAGCTGCTGCTGGTGATCGCCGTGGTGGCTGCAGTGGTGGTGGCCTTGCTGTGGCGCTGGTTTATCCGCGTGCATACGCGCATGCAGATTGCCTTGCTGGAGACGCTGGAGAACAGCCGCGAGAATACGCACTGAAGAGGGCAATGCTCCCTGCGCAAGATTTCACCGTCGTCCGAGGGGATGGAGCGGTAGCGATGTCGCCAGGCGCAGAAAGCCTGGCGATATTAACTATACCAGTGGCACTAGGCCATAAGTTTCCCATTTCTGGGCCGGCCTCTTCGCGGGTAAACCCGCTCCCACAGGTACTGCACAATGATCAGCACCTGTGCAATACCTGTGGGAGCGGGTTTACCCGCGAAGAGGCCGGCACAAGCAGCACCAGATCAGAGATCGAAATCAGCTCTCCAGCCAGACATCCCGCGCCCAGTGCCACACCGATTCCCAGCTGTCTTCACCGACGATTTCCTCTTCGGCATCCCACAGCACCACGGTCCCATCCTCTTCGACGCAGTAGTAGTTGTCGCCGTCCTGGCACAGTGGAATCAGGTCACGCGGTACGCCGGCATCCCAGGCGTTGGCGGCGACGTCGGGCAGGTAGGTATGTGACTGTGGGTCGGTAACGGTCACCGGCTCCAGTGAGCCATACACCACGTCACTGACGGTCAGCAGGAACTCCTTGAACACGAAAGGAATGTTAATGAACAGCTCTTCTTCGATTTCGACCAGCAGGTCCTCGTCGGGAAGCTCAAGGGGCACCGGCACTGGCTCGTTGGCTTCACGGAGTTGTTCGATCACTTCTTCCACGGTTCACTTCCTCTGACCTAGATGACAACGCTGCGCGTTATACCCTAGTAGGCCACTCTGGCAAAAGCAAAAACCCCGGGACAGGCCCGGGTTTTTTTGTGCAGCACGCAGCGGTTAGCCGTTTTGACGGATACCGGCCACCAGCCAAGGCTGGTTTTCGCCCTGGGCGCGAACCATGTGCCAGCTTTCGCTGAACACTTCGCCCTGGTCGAAGCGCGAGTTCTTCGACACGCCACGGAAGGTCAGGGTGGCGTCGGTACGGTCGGCGCGGTCGTCAACACCGTCCAGCTGTACCTCGAGGTTGTCGATGTAGGTGGACTGGAAGCCATCACCCAGTTCGGCGCGCTCGCGCTTGAGGAACTCGAGCATCTGCGGGGTGACGAACTCGGCGATCTTGTCCATCTCGTTGGCGTCCCAGTGCTGCTGCAGCGCCTGGAAGTGGTTACGGGCAGCAGCCAGGAAGTTCTGCTCGTTGAACCAGGCCGGGGCGTTGATCACCGGGGCGGCTGCGGCAGCAGGTGCGGCCGAACCACCGAAGATCGACGGCTGGGCCGGCTGCGCGTGAGTTTCACGCTGCATCGGCGCATGGCCCGGCATGGCCATTTGCGGCTGCTGCTGGCGACGGCGCGCGGCGATGAAGCGGAACACCAGGAAGGCGATGAGCGCCACGATCAGGAAGTCCATGATCTGGAAGCCTTCGAAACCGTCGCCCATGAACATGGAAGCCAGCAGGCCACCGGCGGCGAGGCCGGCCAGAGGGCCTAACCAGCGCGAAGCACCGCTGGCGGCCGGAGCGGCACGGCCAGGTGCGGTCGGCGCGGCGGCAGGCGTGGTTGGCGTGGCCTGGCGGGTCTGGTGAATAGGCGCGGAGCCCGAGCTCTTGCCGCCGCCAAAACGCTTGGCGTTGGCGTCCAGGCTCAGCGTCAGGCCGACGCAGAGCGCCAGAGCGATGCTAAGAAAACGTTGCATAAGTGGGATATCCCCTGTTGTGGATTGCACGCGCGTCATGGTGCACAGGTTCCCGGGCACATGACCAGCGACATAATGTTTCGAGCTTTTGCCTGAATGTTACAAGGTGCTTATGACGGACCTGTAGGGGCGGCCTTGTGTCGCGAAAGGGCTGCGAAGCAGCCCTAAGATATCAGCGTCGACGCCATGATTGTGGGGCCGCTTTGCGGCCCTATCGCGACACAAGGCCGCTCCTACAAGGGACCGCGCAGGCTTTCAGATGGCCTCGAGCTTGGCATACCCCAGCATCAGCCACTTGCTCCCTTCGGCAAAATTCACCTGCACACGCGCCTGGGCGCCGGAGCCCTCGAAGTTGAGGATCACACCCTCGCCAAACACCGCGTGCTGCACACGTTGGCCAAGGTTGAACGCGGTCTGCGGAATGCTGGCATTGGCGAACAGGTTGCTGTTCGTGGCCGTCTTGGCCCCGCCGAACGGTCGGCTGACGCTGTTGGACAGGCGCACTTCCTGAACCAGGCCTGCCGGAATTTCGCGTATGAAACGTGACACCTTGTTGTAGGTCTCGCTGCCATACAGGCGACGCGTTTCGGCGTAGGTCATGACCAGCTGGCGCATGGCGCGGGTGATACCCACATAAGCCAGGCGGCGTTCCTCTTCCAGGCGACCAGGCTCTTCCAGGCTCATCTTGTGCGGGAACAGGCCTTCTTCCATGCCCACCAGGAACACATACGGAAACTCCAGGCCCTTGGCACTGTGCAAGGTCATCAGCTGGACGCTGTCTTCATGCTCGTCGGCCTGTGTATCGCCTGCTTCGAGCGAGGCGTGGCCAAGGAATGCCGAGAGAGGCGAGAGGTCGGCGTCTTCGTCGGTAGACTCGAAGTTGCGCGCTGCGCTGACCAGTTCCTCAAGGTTTTCTACCCGTGCCTGGCCCTTCTCACCCTTTTCTTCCTGATGGTAGATGATCAGCCCGGACTGCTCGATGGTGGTTTGGGTCATGGTATGCAGCGGCATGTCCACGACCTTGGCAGCTAACCCTTCGATCAGCTCGATAAATGCACCCAGGGCACTGGCAGCGCGGCCTTTCAGGGCTTTGGCGGCAAGCAGCTGGCACATTGCTTCCCACATCGAAAGCTGGCTGTGGCGGGCGTGCTCGCGTATGGCTTCGACAGTTTTTTCGCCAATGCCACGTGGCGGCACGTTGATCACCCGTTCCAGGGCAGCATCGTTACCGCGGCCTTCTATCAGCCGCAGGTAAGCCATGGCGTTCTTGATTTCGGCGCGCTCGAAGAAGCGCTGGCCACCGTAGATGCGGTAGGGGATGCGTTCGCGCAGCAGGGCTTCTTCCAGCACCCGCGACTGGGCGTTGGAACGGTACAGTATGGCGATCTCGTTGCGCGCATTGCCCTTCTTGACCAGGCTCTCGATGGTTTCCACCACGTAGCGCGCTTCGTCGTGCTCGTTGTAGGCCGCATACAGGGTCAGCGGTTCGCCTTCACCCATGTCGGTCCACAGCTCTTTGCCCAGGCGCCCGCTGTTGTTGGCGATCAGCGCGTTCGCCGCCTTGAGGATGCCACCGGTGGAGCGGTAGTTCTGCTCCAGGCGGATCATCTCGGCGTCGGGGAAGTCGGCAGTGTACTGGTGAATGTTCTCGATCTTGGCACCGCGCCAGCCGTAGATCGACTGGTCGTCATCGCCCACCGCCATCAGGCTGTCACCGCCGCGCGCCAGCAGGCGCAGCCAGGCGTACTGCACGGCGTTGGTATCCTGGAACTCGTCCACCAGCACGTGGCGGAAGCGCCGCTGGTAATGCTCCAGCAGGCCCGGGTGGTCGCGCCACAAGTCCAGGGCGCGCAGCAGCAGCTCGGAGAAGTCGATGACCCCGGCGCGCTCGCAGGCCTGCTCATAGGCGGTATAGACGTCGCGCATGGTCGACAGGAACAGGTCGCCCCCGGCCTGGATATGCTGTGGTCGCAGGCCTTCGTCCTTCTGCCCGTTGATGAACCACTGGGCCTGGCGTGCCGGCCATTTCTGCTCGTCCAGGCCCAACTCGCGCATCACCCGCTTGATCAGGCGCTGCTGGTCGTCGCTGTCGAGGATCTGGAAGTTCTGCACCAGCCGTGCTTCCTGCCAATGGGCCCGCAGCAAGCGGTGGGCCAGGCCGTGGAAGGTGCCGACCCACATGCCCGCCGGGTTGATGCCCAGCAGTTGCTCGATCCGCTGGCGCATTTCTGCCGCGGCCTTGTTGGTGAAGGTCACCGACAGGATCGAGTGCGGCGATGCCTGCTCCACCTGGATCAGCCAGGCAATGCGGTGCACCAGCACGCGGGTTTTACCGGAACCGGCGCCAGCAAGCACCAGTTGACGCCCGAGCGTGGCCGCTACGGCCTGGCGTTGGGCGTCGTTGAGGGAATTCAGCAGGAGGGAGAGGTCGTCTGTGCGCATCGGGCCATTCTAGGGCGCGGCAGGAAATGGGGCAAACCTCTACTGTATAAATATTCACCTGCAACATGCCCGTTCATCGAGCCGATGGAAGGTGCCAGGCCACCGCTCGGGCGACCCGGCCGGCAGCGGCTCAGTCAATCGCCTCGATGGTACGAATTTCGCAGCGCTGCGAACCGTCTGCATGAATGATCTCCACGGTTTTCCAGCCAGTGCCGCCTGCGCGCTCGAAAGCCACGGTTTTTTCCGTCAGCACCTGCGGAGTGATTGCGCCGCTATCCAGAAGTTGAAGCTCAAGTACTTCCCAGCCACCTCTGTGGCGCAGCTTGGGTTCGACCAGCACCGGTTCGATGGCCGGGGAGGCGACCGTAACGGTGCCGTGAACCCTGAAAACCTGCTTGCCGTGAGCGATGTCGTTGATTGCAACGAGGTTGGTGATAATGGCCATTGTCTGCTCCTGTTTCGGGTTGAAAGTAGCGCCAGTGCGCTGGGCCACTTTCTGCCCTTTCGCCTGCCACGGGAGCAGGGCAGTGCTTCAGCTATGCCATTGCCTGCCGTGCCTGGCGAGCAGGCTGTTGGCTTGCTCTGGCCCGTTACAGCCTGCCGGGTACGGTCGCGGCGCCTGGAAGTGCTCTTCACAGCCCTTGATGATCGGATCGATCCAGGCCCAGGCCGCTTCCACCTCATCGCGGCGCATGAACAGCGTCGAGTCGCCCTCCAGCACATCCAGCAGCAGGCGCTCGTAGGCGTCCCAGCGGCGGGTCTGGCTGAACACCTGGGCCAGGTTCAGGTCCAGGTCCACAGGTTCCAGGCGCATTCCCTTGCCCGGGCTCTTGGTCATCATGCGCAGGCTGATGCGCTCGTCCGGTTGCAACTGGATCAGCAACTGGTTGACCTGGCCACCATTGAAAAGCTCGTGGGGCACCGGCTTGAACTGGATGACGATCTGCGATGAGCGCCGTGCCATGCGCTTGCCGGTACGCAGGTAGAAGGGCACGCCCGCCCAGCGCCAATTGTCGATGTGCGCCTCGATGGCGATGAAGGTTTCGGTGTCGCTGTCGTTGTCGACGTCCTTTTCGAAGTAATAAGCCGGCACTTCCTGGCCGCCGATGCGCCCGGCGCCATACTGGCCGCGTACGGTCTTGTCCTGCACGTCCTGGCCAGTGATGGGCTTGAGGGCCCGCAGGATCTTCACTTTCTCGTCACGCACCGCTTCGGCCTCGAACTGCGCGGGGGGCTCCATGGCCACCAGGCATAGCAGCTGAAGCAGGTGGTTCTGCAACATGTCGCGGGTAGCCCCGGCGCGGTCGTAGTAGGCACCACGGTTCTCTACACCCAGGGTCTCGCAAACGCTGATCTGCACGTGATCAACCTGGTTGTTGCGCCACACCGGCTCCAGCAGGGCGTTGGCAAAACGCAGGGCCATGAGGTTCTGCACGGTTTCCTTGCCCAGGTAGTGGTCGATGCGAAATACCTGGTTTTCCTCCAGCACTGCGCCAATCGCTTCGTTGATGGCGGTAGCCGATTCCAGCGAGTGGCCGATCGGCTTTTCCAGCACGATGCGCGCCTCAGTGTCTGCCAGGCCGGCGTTATGCAGGTGCTTGGCAATCGGTACGAACAGATTGGGGGCGGTGGCTAGGTAGAAGATGCGCGTCAAGCCGCCGGGCTCGCCCAGGTAGCGCGCCAGGCGACCGAAGTCGGCGCTTTGCGAAGCATCCATGGCGAAATAGTCGACCCGTGCGGAAAACCGCTGCCAGACCTCTTCGTCGAAGTCGTTGCGGGCAATCTGTGCCCGGCAATGGCGTTCCGCGAGCTTGAGATAATCGTTACGTGGCAAGTTGCGTCGTGCCAGCGCGATGATCCGCACGGCGTTGTTCAGACGGGCCTCGCGAAACAGGTGGTAGAGCGCCGGAAGCAATTTGTGCAGGGCCAGATCGCCGGTGCCGCCGAAGACCAGAATGTCGCAAGGAATAGTCAAACCACCACTCTCCACGTTCGTTTAACTGGGCGGGTTGGCGTCCATGTAGTATAACTACAAGAAAGCTACAACCCGGCCAGCCGATCATAACCGAGTCCAGCCTGTGAATCTGTTGCAACATATCGCCCAATCGCGCCACCTGCTGCGCAAATCGGAACTCAAGGTAGCCGACCACGTGCTACTCGACCCGGCTGCCGTCATGCACAGCTCCATGGCCGATCTGGCGCACAGCGTGGGTATCAGCGAACCGACCATCGTGCGTTTCTGCCGCGCGATCGGTTGCTCGGGCTTCCAGGACCTGAAGCTGAAGCTGGCGCAGAGCCTGGCTGCGGGGGCGAGTTTCGGCCAGTTCGCCATCCATGAAGACGACTCGGTCGCCGACTACAGCCTGAAGATCTTCGACACCACGCTGCACACCCTGATGGAAGTGCGCGAGCACCTCGATCCGCAGGCGCTGCAGCAGGCGGTGACTGCCATGGCCCAGGCGCAGCGTGTGGAGTTCTATGGCTTTGGCGCCTCCGGTGCGGTGGCGGCCGATGCTCAGCACAAATTCTTCCGTCTGTTGCTCAGCGCGGCAGCCTATTCCGACCCGCACATGCAAGCGATGTCGGCGGTGACCCTGAAGCCGGGTGATGTGGCGGTATGCATTTCCCAGTCGGGCCGTTCCAAGGACCTGCTGATTACCGCCAACCTGGTCCGTGAGAGCGGCGCCAACCTGATTACCCTGTGCCCAAGCCAGACACCGCTGGCGGAGCTTTCGACTGTCAACCTGGCGATCGATGTGCATGAAGACACCGAAATCTACACCCCGCTGACCTCGCGTATCGCCCACCTGGTGGTGATCGACGTGCTGGCCATGGGCGTAGCCATGGCGCGCGGGCCGAGCCTGGTCAACCACCTGAAGAGCGTGAAGCGCAGCTTGCGCAGCCTGCGCTTGTCGCCCAAGTCGATCAAGGCTACCGACGACTGATTGTCGTTGCTTGTGCCGGCCCTTTCGCGGGTAAACCCGCTCCCACAGGTACTGCACCGTCCTTGAGGCTGTGAGCACCTGTGGGAGCGGGTTTACCCGCGAAGAGGCCGACACAGGCGCTATAAATTTCACTGTTTTGTCACCATTCCACAGCCAAACCGTAAACCACTCAAGCCAGTATGAAACTCCCGCATCCTATCTGGGAGACAGGCAATGGCTCGTGACTTCGACGGTACGTACCAACCCAGCGCCAAGGCTCGCAAGCAGCAGGAAAAGGATCAGCGCCGCATGGAATACCGCCGCGCGATCGAGAGCTATTGCGACCAACGTCAACTGCTCCGCGAACTAGTGGACTACCCCGAACTGCAAGAGCTCACGGTCTGGCAGGCGTCGGCAGCAGCTTCCCCGAAAAACGCTCAACCAGCGCGCTGATCAGCGCACGTTCGCTGCGGATGAATGCCAGAAAGGCCAAGGCCACCGGCGACTGCCGTTTGGCCTTGGACTGCACCACGCACCAGCTGCGGTACAGCGGCAGTTCTTCCACCGGCAGCTCCCTCAATACACCGGTAGCCAGCTCCAGGTTGACCGCATGGCGGGTAAGCATGGCAATGCCCAGCCCGGCAATTACGCACTCGCGCTGGGCGTCGGCCGAGGCCACCTCCAGGGTCTGGGTGAAATGCACGCGCTTGTCCTTGAAGTATTCCTCGCAAGCCTTGCGCGTGCCCGAACCCTGTTCGCGGACCAGCAGGGTATGAGGCTCCAGGTCCTGCAGGCGCAGTTGCTCCAGCTTGCACAGCGGGTGCTCGGGCGGTGCCACCGCGACAATCGGGTTGTTGAGGAACGGCAGAAAATCCAGGCCCATGTCCTGCGGCACCATGGACATGATGATCAGGTCGTCGCGGTTGTCCGACAGGCGGCGGATTGCCTGGGCGCGATTGACCACCGTCAGGGTCAGGTTGACCTCCGGGTGACGCTGCTTGAAGGCCGCGAACAGGTGTGGCACGAAGTACTTGGCACTGGACTCGATCGCCAGTTTCAACTGCCCCTGCAATGAGCCCTGCATATCCGAAAGCTGCATGTCCAGGCTCTCCAGGCGCCCGAAGATATCGCGGCTGGCGCGTTGCAAGGCCTCGGCAGCTTCGGTCAGGTAGAGCTTCTTGCCCACGTACTCGAACAGCGGCTGGCCGATCAGCTCTTCGAGCTGACGGATCTGTAGACTAACGGCGGGTTGCGTAAGCGCCATCTCTTCCGCCGCACGGCTGTATGAACGCAAATCGCACACCTCATTGAAGACCTGCAATTGACGCAAAGTCATACGCATCAAGGACTTACGCATTTTTATCCGCCCTTCGGCAACACCTTGTTACCGCACTATAAGCTTTTGCTAATACAGCCTCTAACAAATATTGATTTTTGTTTATCAACCTACAGCGCTAGGGTGAATGTGCGACTGGCCAGCAACGTCTGGTCACGCGCCGACCGGGAGAACCGGCTCGACTGTTCCTACGGCTTTGGGAAGACTCCAGTGATAAAAAAAATCCTGATCGCCAACCGAGGTGAAATTGCAGTTCGGATCGTGCGTGCGTGCGCCGAAATGGGCATTCGCTCGGTGGCGATCTATTCCGACGCCGACCGCCATGCATTGCACGTCAAGCGCGCCGACGAAGCCCACAGCATTGGTGCCGAGCCGCTGGCCGGTTACCTGAACCCGCGCAAGCTGGTGAACCTGGCTGTGGAAACCGGCTGTGATGCCCTGCACCCGGGTTATGGTTTCCTGTCGGAAAACGCCGAACTGGCAGAGATTTGCGCCGAGCGCGGGATCAAGTTCATCGGCCCGGCCGCCGAGGTCATTCGCCGCATGGGCGACAAGACCGAAGCACGCCGTACCATGATCGCCGCCGGTGTACCGGTAACCCCGGGTACCGAAGGCAACGTTGCCGATATTCACGAAGCCCTGAGTGAAGGTGACCGCATCGGTTACCCGGTCATGCTCAAGGCCACCTCTGGTGGTGGCGGCCGTGGTATTCGCCGTTGCAACAGCCGTGAAGAACTGGAACAGAACTTCCCCCGCGTCATCTCCGAGGCTACCAAGGCCTTTGGTTCTGCGGAAGTGTTCCTGGAAAAGTGCATCGTCAACCCCAAGCACATCGAGGCGCAGATCCTCGGTGACAGCTTTGGCAACGTCGTGCACCTGTTCGAGCGCGACTGCTCGATCCAGCGCCGCAACCAGAAGCTCATCGAAATCGCCCCGAGCCCACAGCTCACCCCCGAACAGCGCGCCTACATCGGCGACCTGGCGGTGCGTGCGGCCAAGGCGGTGAACTACGAGAACGCCGGTACCGTGGAGTTCCTGCTCGCCGATGGCGAGGTGTACTTCATGGAAATGAACACCCGGGTGCAGGTGGAACACACCATCACCGAGGAAATCACCGGTATCGACATCGTCCGTGAGCAGATCCGCATTGCCTCGGGCCTGCCGCTGTCGGTCAAGCAGGAAGACATCCAGCACCGCGGTTACGCGCTGCAGTTCCGCATCAACGCCGAAGATCCGAAGAACAACTTCCTGCCCAGCTTCGGCAAGATCACCCGTTACTACGCACCCGGCGGCCCGGGCGTGCGTACCGACACGGCGATCTACACCGGCTACACCATCCCGCCGTTCTATGACTCCATGTGCCTGAAACTGGTGGTGTGGGCGTTGACCTGGGAAGAAGCCATGGACCGCGGCCTGCGGGCCCTGGACGACATGCGCGTGCAAGGGGTGAAGACCACCGCCGCGTACTACCAGGAAATCCTGCGCAATCCGGAATTCCGTAGCGGCCAGTTCAACACCAGCTTCGTCGAAAGCCACCCGGAACTGACCAATTACTCGATCAAGCGCAAACCCGAAGAGCTGGCCCTGGCCATCGCCGCCGCCATCGCCGCCCACGCAGGCCTGTGAGGAACCCCATAATGTCCAAGAAAATTCACGTAACCGACACGATCCTGCGCGACGCCCACCAGTCCCTGCTGGCCACCCGCATGCGTACTGAAGACATGCTGCCGATCTGCGACAAGCTCGACAAGGTCGGCTACTGGTCGCTGGAAGTCTGGGGTGGCGCCACCTTCGACGCCTGCGTGCGCTTCCTCAAGGAAGACCCGTGGGAGCGCCTGCGCAAGCTGCGCGCAGCGCTGCCCAACACCCGCCTGCAAATGCTGCTGCGCGGCCAGAACCTGCTGGGCTACCGCCACTACAGCGACGACGTGGTCAAGGCGTTCGTCGCCAAGGCCGCGGTCAACGGTATCGACGTATTCCGTATCTTCGATGCCATGAACGACGTGCGTAACCTGCGCGTGGCCATTGAAGCGGTCAAGGCTGCCGGCAAGCACGCTCAGGGCACCATCGCCTACACCACCAGCCCGGTGCACACCATCGAAGCCTTCGTGAACCAGGCCAAGCAGATGGAAGCCATGGGTTGCGACTCGATCGCGATCAAGGACATGGCCGGCCTGCTGACCCCGTTCGCCACCGGCGAACTGGTCAAGGCGCTGAAAGCCGAGCAGTCGCTGCCGGTGTTCATTCACTCCCACGACACTGCCGGTCTGGCCGCAATGT
Organism: Pseudomonas sp. A2; assembly: GCF_023100865.1. Classification (NCBI taxonomy): domain Bacteria; kingdom Pseudomonadati; phylum Pseudomonadota; class Gammaproteobacteria; order Pseudomonadales; family Pseudomonadaceae; genus Pseudomonas; species Pseudomonas sp. A2. Next base: position 6,068,447 of record NZ_CP039127.1, on the reverse strand, counting down.
GCCAGCTGAAGGCTGTGGAAAACGGCGCCGATCACATCGACACCGCCATCTCCAGCTTCGCTTGGGGCACCAGCCACCCGGGTACCGAGTCGATGGTTGCCGCGCTCAAGGGCAGCGAATTCGATACTGGCCTGGACCTGGAACTGCTGCAGGAAATCGGCCTGTACTTCTATGCCGTGCGCAAGAAGTACCACCAGTTCGAAAGCGAGTTCACCGCCGTGGACACCCGCGTACAGGTCAACCAGGTACCGGGCGGCATGATTTCCAACCTGGCCAACCAGCTCAAGGAACAGGGCGCCCTCAACCGCATGAACGAAGTGCTGGCTGAGATCCCGCGCGTGCGTGAAGACCTTGGCTTCCCACCGCTAGTGACCCCGACCTCGCAGATCGTCGGTACCCAGGCGTTCTTCAACGTGCTGGCCGGCGAGCGCTACAAGACCATCACCAACGAGGTGAAGCTGTACCTGCAAGGCGGTTACGGCAAGGCTCCGGGCGTGGTCAACGAGCAGCTGCGCCGTCAGGCGATCGGCAGTGAAGAAGTGATCGACTTGCGCCCGGCCGACCTGCTGAAGCCGGAAATGGCCAAGCTGCGTGCCGATATCGGCGCCCTGGCCCGTTGCGAAGAAGACGTGCTGACTTTCGCCATGTTCCCTGACATTGGTCGCAAGTTCCTCGAAGAACGCGAAGCCGGCACCCTGACCCCTGAAGTCCTGCTGCCAATTCCTGAAGCGGGCGCAGTGGCGTCCCATAGCGGTGAAGGCGTACCGACCGAGTTCGTCATCGACGTGCACGGCGAAACCTACCGCGTCGACATCACCGGTGTGGGCGTGAAGGCCGAAGGCAAGCGCCACTTCTACCTGTCGATCGACGGCATGCCGGAAGAAGTGGTGTTCGAGCCGCTCAACGAATTCGTCGGCGGCGGCAGCAGCAAGCGCAAGCAGGCCAGTGCCCCGGGCCACGTCAGCACCACCATGCCAGGCAACATCGTCGATGTGCTGGTCAAGGAAGGCGACATGGTCAAGACCGGCCAGGCCGTGCTGATCACCGAAGCCATGAAGATGGAGACCGAAGTGCAGGCGGGTATCGCTGGCAAGGTCGTGGCCATCCACGTGGCCAAGGGCGACCGTGTGACTCCGGGCGAGATCCTGATCGAGATCGAGGGCTGAGATAAGCCCTCATCTATAGGCGGTTTACCTCTGGGGAGCGGATGCTCCCCTTTTTTTTTGCGTTGAATCTGCCGGCCTCTTCGCAGCACAAGGCTGCTCCTACAGGCCCCCGCAAGCCTGAGGTCAGTACCTGTGGGAGCGGGTTTACCCGCGAAGAGGCCGGCTGATCCAACACAACTCTCAACCTTTACGGCATGCCTCAAGTGTTTCTACCTGACCTCCAGGTTGTTGGTTGGTATCGCTCAACCACCGCTCGAACCCGGCGGCCACCGCTGGCCACTCATCATCGGTAATCGAATACCACGCCGTATCCCGATTGTGGTCCTTCACCACCAGGTGCTTGCGGAACACTCCTTCATAGACAAAGCCAAACCGCTCCGCCGCGCGCTTGGAGCGGGCGTTGGCGTTGTTGCACTTCCACTCCAGCCGGCGGTTGCCCAGCTCGAAGCCCAGCTTGCCCAGCAGGTACACCGCCTCGGTGCCCTTGGGTGTACGCTGCATGGCGGCGCCGAAGGCGATGTGGCCAATTTCGATGCGACCGTGGTCGGGCACGATCGACATCAGGCTGAGGATGCCCTGGGCCTGGCCGCTGGTGCGGTCGATGACGGTGTAGAACAGCGGGTCGCGGCCGGCGGCGTTGCCTTCCAGCCAACGGTCGAAGGCGGCACGCTCGGCAAATGGGCCATAGGGCAAGTAGTCCCACAGTACCGGATCGGCAGCCGGGCCTTGCAACACCTCCCAGAGGTCGTCGCCATGTCGCGCCGGGTCAAGCTTTTCGAGGCGGATGAAACGGCCGTCGATAGGGTCGGCCTGTGGGACTGCGGCGGGTTTCCAGTTCAATGCGTCGGTCATGTTCGGCCTTAGAACTCTTTGCGGAATTGGATGAAGCCCGAGCGCTCGGCAACCTGTTGGTACAGGCTGATGGCGGTGGCGTTGGTCTCATGGGTCACCCAGTACACCTTGATGCAGTTGTCGGTCTTGGCTTGGGCGTAGACGTGCTCGATCAGCTGGCGGCCGATGCCCAGGCCGCGCTGCCCGCTTTCCACGTACAGGTCCTGCAGGTAGCAGGCGTTGCCAATGCTCCAGTTGGAACGATGGTAGATGAAGTTGACCATGCCCACCGCCTTGCCATCGACCCAGGCCAAGGCTGAATGGGTCGGTTCGTTTGGGTCGAGCAGGCGTTGCCAGGTGCTGAGGCTGACCTCATCGGCCAATTCGGATTCATAGAAGTGCAAGTAGGCCTGCCACAAGGCGAGCCAGGCAGCATGGTCTTGGGTGGTGACAGGACGCAGGGTAACGCTGGACATGGGCTATTCCTTCAGAGTTGGTGCATATGCGCCGCGAGTTGGTTATCCAGGTAATCGGGGCTGGCGCTAAGGCCTTCACGCACGCCGGCAATGTCTTGCTCAGAGCGGTTCTGGCTTAGCTTGCGCGCGCCTTGCAGGCGGGTGATGGGCAAGCGAACACCGACGATGGCGCGGAGCATGCCATCGAGGTAATCACGCGGGGCGTCGGTGACTTTCCACGGTTCGCCGCGGCCTTGTTCGTGGCGCTCGGTCAGTCGGCTGACAATGGCCAGCAAGGGTTCGGCTTCGTGGATCACTTCGGCTGGGCCATAGGCGTGCACCGCCAGGTAGTTCCAGGTTGGCACCACCTTGGGGTTGTCGGTCTTGCTCGGGTAGTAACCGGGGCTGACATAGGCATCGGCGCCGGGGAACACCAGCAGGGCTTCGCCACCTTGCCTCAGGTCGTGCCATTGGGGGTTGGCCCGCGCCAGGTGGGCATAGACGGTGCCGAATTCGCCTTCGGCAATATCGACCAGCACTGGCAGGTGCGTGGCCAGCAGGCCTTGTTCGCCCTGGCTGACCAGGATGGCCAGGCGGGTGTCGAGCATGTGCTGGTGCAGGCGCCCGAGGTCGTGTTCCTGATGGGGTTTGCTGTTGTACATGCTCGGTTTCCTTGTGCGATGGCTCCATCCTAGGCAGGCTATTGGTTCATAGTAAGAGCCATTAACAGCTGTTTTTATAGGTCCAATGCCATGAGCGAGCGCCCCCTCGTGTTGCCTTTCGACCCTGCCGGGATCGACCTCGATCGCCGCCGCGGGCTCAGCCAGCAGCTGTACCAGGCGCTACGTGCGCGGGTGCTGGACGGGCGCCTGAGCAGTGGCACACGGCTACCGGCCACTCGTGATCTGGCCGCCATGCTGGCGCTGTCACGCAACAGTGTGGTGCGGGCCTATGACCAGCTATATGCCGAGGGCTACATCGAAAGCCGGGTAGGCGACGGCACCTATGTGAGCCAGTTACCGAAGCTCTCAAGTGCAAAACTATCCACAAAAGTATCCACAGGGTTATCCCGTGTGTTATCAACAGACTTATCCACAAATCCCTCAGAAAATACTGAGGATTTATCCAGCAAGCGCCGTTCCAGCGAGCCTTTGCAGCGCCTGAAAAGTAACCATCTGCCGCCCCCAAAAAGCGGTGCACCGCGTGCTTTTCGCGTCGGTATTCCGGCGTTCGACCTGTTCCCCTTCGACGTCTGGGCCAAGCTACAGGCGGGTTTCTGGCGCAACCCGGCTCCGGCGCAGTTGGGTTATGGTGACCCGGCAGGCGAGCCGCTGCTGCGTGAACTGATCGCGGCCTACCTGCGTCGCTCGCGTGGGCTGAGTTGTACCGCTGAACAAATTGTGATCACCAGTGGTGCGCAGCAGGCAATCAGTCTTTGTGCACAGTTGCTGTTGCAGCCGGGCGACGGTGTGGCTGTGGAAAACCCGGGTTACCGCGCAGCCGGGCATGCCTTTGCGCTGGCCGGTGGCAGGCTGTGTGGCGTGCCGGTGGACGAGGACGGCATGGACTGTCGCCGGCTCGGGCAACTGACGGATTGCCGGCTGGCCTATGTCACGCCAGCCCACCAGTACCCGACCGGGGTGACCATGACTCTGGCGCGACGCCTGGAACTGCTGGCCTGGGCCGAGCGCAGCGAAGGCTGGATCATCGAAGACGACTACGACGGCGAGTACCGGTACAGCGGTGCGCCCTTGGCCCCGCTAGCAGCGCTCGACCGGCACGGGCGGGTGCTGTACGTCGGTACCTTCGGCAAGATCGCCTTTCCGGCGTTGCGCCTGGGCTATCTGGTACTGCCACCGCAACTGGCGCAGCCGTTCAGCCAGGGCAGGGCGCTGGCGGTGCGGCATTCGGAGGTCAGTAGCCAGTGCGTGATGGCCGAGTTCATGGCCCGGGGGCACTTCCAGCGGCATATTCGGCGCATGCGCAAGGCGGCGTTGAGCCGGCGCAATGTGCTGAAGGCTGGCTGGCCCGTGGATATTCCGGGTTTGAGCGGCATGCCGGAGGTGGCGGCCGGGCTGCATGTGAAGGTCGATGTGGATAACTTTGCGCGGGAGCAGGAGTTGGTGGCCAAGGCTGAAGCGGTGGGGGTTGAGGTGACGCCGCTTAGCAATTTCTGGCTGGCTGACAGCGAGGTGCCTGTGGATAAAAGGGCAGGGCTGGTGCTGGGGTTTGCAGCGGTGCCGGAGGGGGAGATTGCCGAGGCGTTGATGCGCTTGCGCAAGGCCTGGAGAAAGTGAATGGGGCCGCCTAGCGGCCCCGGCTCTAAATCAGGTACCAGACTTGATCCGTGTCCAGGCCCTGGTCCGAGCTCGCTCGGCATCCCGCGCCAGGGGCTTGAGGGTATACAGCTTGGCCATCGCCTCCGCTGTCGGATACAGGTTGGGGTTGTTGCGAATCGCCGGGTCGACCTTGTCGGTCGCATCCTTGTTCGGGTTCGGGTACCCGACAAAGTCGCTGATAGGCGCAATCACCTCAGGCCGCAGTAAGTAGTTGATGAACGCGTGGGCATCTTCCGGGTTGGTCGCATTCTTCGGAATCGCCAGCATGTCGAACCAGATCGGTGCACCTTCCTTGGGCAGGCGCATGTCCACCACCACGCCATTCTTCGCCTCGCGGGCGCGGTTGGCTGCCTGAGAGAAGCTACCGCTGTAGCCCACTGCCACGCAGATATCGCCGTTGGCGATGTCAGCCATGTACTTCGAGGAATGGAAGTAGGTGATGTGCGGGCGAATCTTCAGCATCAGCGCTTCGGCTTTCTTGTAATCAGCCGGTTTGTCGCTGTTCGGTGGCAGGCCCAGGTACTGCAGGGCCAGCGGCATGATCTCCGACGGCGAGTCGAGCAGGGCCACGCCGCATTGCTTGAGCTTGGAGATGTTCTCTTCCTTGAAGATCAGGTCCCAACTGTCCACCGGGGCGTTGTCGCCGAGCGCAGCCTTGACCTTGGCCGGGTTGAAGCCGATCAGCACGGTGCCGTACATGTAGGGTACGGCAAATTTGTTGCCGGGGTCGTTGGCTTCGATCAGCTTCATCAGCGCCGGGTCCAGGTGCTGCCAGTTCGGCAGCTTGCTGCGGTCCAGCGGCTGGAACACACCCGCTTCGATCTGCTTGGCGAGGAACACGTTGGATGGCACTACCACGTCATATCCGGAGTTGCCGGTCAGCAGTTTCGCTTCCAGCGCCTCATTGGTGTCGAAGATGTCGTAGACCAGCTTCACTCCGCTGTCTTTCTGAAACTCGGTGAGAGTTTGCGGAGTGATGTAGTCGAACCAGTTGAACACCCTCAGGGTGCGCTGTTCGGCCTGGGCCTGCAGGGCACCGGTGAACAGGGTAGCGGCGATGAACGGGGCGAGCAGACGCTTGAGTCGAACCATTATCGGGCTCCTGGCTGGGCCTGCTGGAAGCCTTCCAGCACATTGACCGCGTTGATACCGATTTCTTCCACAGCGTAGCCGCCTTCCATCACGAAAAGGGTCGGCTTGCCGAGCTGGGCGATGCGCTTGCCCATTTCCAGGTAGTCCGGGCTGTCCAGCTTGAACTGCGAGATCGGGTCGTCTTTGAAGGTATCCACACCCAGCGAGATCACCAGCACTTCAGCGTCATAGGCGGCGATGCGCTGGCAGGCGTCCTCCAGGGCGGCGTTCCAGGCGGCCCAGTCGCTGCCAGCCGGCAGTGGGTAGTTGATGTTGCAGCCTTCGCCGGCACCCTCGCCGGTTTCATCGGCATAGCCGAGGAAGAACGGGAACTCGTCGCGCGGGTCGCCATGGATCGAGGCGAAGAACACATCGTTGCGGCTGTAGAAGATGTCCTGGGTGCCGTTGCCGTGGTGATAGTCGACATCGAGGATTGCGACCTTGCGCCGGCCCTGGTCAAGGAAGGCCTGGGCGGCGATGGCGGCGTTGTTCAGGTAGCAATAGCCGCCCATGACTTCGCCAGCCGCATGGTGCCCTGGCGGGCGGCACAGGGCGAAGGCGGAATGGGCGCCTTGCTGGATCGCCGCCTGGGCGGTGAGGGCGACCTGGGCGGCGCTGTAGGCAGCCTGCCAGGTCCCGGCGGTGATCGGTGCGCCGGCGTCGAAGCTGTAGTAGCCCAGCTCACCGTGCAGGCCGGTGGGTTTTATCTGGCGCAGGGAGCGTGCGGGCCAGGTGAATGGCAGCAGGTCGCCTTCCTGGCCCAGTGCGGCCCAGCGCGCCCAGGCGCCTTCGAAGAAGTCCAGGTAGCCGGCACTGTGGATACGCAGCAACGGTGCACGGCCATAGTCGGTGGGGCCCTGGATGTCGCCAAGGTTGCGCTTTTTCACCTGGTCGAGCACATGGTCGGCGCGTGACGGCATTTCGAAACAGGGCATCAGCTTGCCGTCGATCAGCTCGCAGCGGCCATGGTGCAGGCGGTGGTCATCGGAATAGATCGTCAGCATTGTTGTTCTCCATTGGATACTGGCGTGGGCCCATTTTCATGGGCGAGCCACCCGGGGAGAATGACGCATACGGCCAAAAGGGGATCGATGTGGCCAAGCTCATTGGCAGAATTTGTTGGTGGCCTGTACTGGCCCTTTCGCGGGTGAACCCGCTCCCACAGGTACGGTGTTGCACCTGAGTGGGTGCAATCCCTGTGGGAGCGGGTTCACCCGCGAAAGGGCCGGTAAAGTTCAACCGCGAAAATGGCTTGGCGCTACACCACTCCAACGCTGGAAGGCATGCCGAAAACTGGCGGTCTCGCTGAACCCCAGGGACTCGGCAATCCGGTAGATCGGCATCTGCGCATCAGCCAGCAACTGTTTGGCCCGCTCGAACCTCAGTTCATCCAGCAGCTGTTGATAACTGCTGCCCAACGCCTGCAAATGCCGGCGCAGCGTGCGCGAGGAGCAGTTCATCTGCCGTGCCAGCCCTTCCAGCCCGGGCGCTGCATCCAGTTGCTGCGCCAGCAGTTGGCGAATCCGCCCCAGCCAGGCCTGGCGGCCGGTGAATTCCAGGTTCAGGCGCCGGCAGCGTTCGCTCATTGCCTTGTGGGTAATCGGGTCGGCCAGCGGCAGTGGCGTGTCCAGCCAGCGCCGTTCGAAGGCAAAGGCATTGTCCTCGGCGTCGAAACCGACTGGGCACTGGAATGCCCCGGCATAGAGAGCATGGTAACCGGGCCGTGGGTGTTCAAAACGAGCACCCAGCAGGGGCAGCGGGCGGCCGAGCAGGTCGTCGCAGATGACCTTCAGCGACACCAGGCAGAACTCGGCATTGAAGGCGGTCAGCGCCGGGCTGTCGTGGTAATCGCTGGCGCTGAACCAGACACGCTGGCCGTCATCGAGCAAACGCAGCTTGAAGATTGTTCCCAGCAGTGCCGGATACTGCAGTGCCAAGCGCAAGGCGTCACCCAAAGTGGCACTGGAGAGCAGGGCGTAACCGAGCATGCCGTAGCACGACACATGCATGCGCTGGCCCAGCTCCAGGCCTATATCTTCGCGTCGGGCAACGGCGTTGGCGCACACCTGCAGTTCCTGCTGGGTGGTGATACGCGCATCGGCATGGCCCAGGTCTGCCGGGCCGATGCCGCTGCCGGCCAGCAGCGCCGACGCCTCGCAACCGTCTGCCTGGAAGACGTTGAGGATCAGCGAAACCGCGTTGAGGGTGGTCAGGTGGCTGTGCAGCATGCTGGGTAATCCCGTTGGCCTGGGACGCATTATGGAGCAAGTTGTGTGCCGTTGTTCGGGGGGCCGCAAAGCAGCCCCAAAATCCTTCAGGCAAAAAAAAGGCCCGAAGCATAGGCTCGGGCCTTTGAAAGGTTGAGAGGTGTCTAGTCCCTCGACCTGGTGAGACTGTTTACAGCAGCCTGGTTACGCCTTCAGCGGAACCAGACGGGGAGCGATCATGTTTTCCGGACGCAGGATGTCGTCGAGCATCGCGTCGTCCAGCAGCTTCTCTTCGCGCACCAGTTCCAGTACGCCGCGGCCGGTTTCCAGGGCAACGCGGGCGATACGGGTGGCGTTTTCGTAGCCGATGTACGGGTTCAGGGCGGTGACCAGGCCGATCGAGTGCTCGACCAGTTCACGGCAGCGCTGTTCGTTGGCGGTGATGCCGACGATGCAATGCTCGCGCAGCATGTCCATGGCACGTTGCAGCAGGCGGATCGAGTCGAAGATCTTGTAGGCGATCAGCGGCTCCATCACGTTCAGCTGCAGCTGGCCACCTTCGGCGGCGACGGTCAGGGCCAGGTCGTTGCCCATGATGGCGAAGGCCACTTGGTTGACGGCTTCCGGGATAACCGGGTTGACCTTGCCTGGCATGATCGAGCTGCCTGGCTGACGCGCTGGCAGGTTGATTTCGTTGATGCCGGTGCGTGGGCCGCTGGACAGCAGGCGCAGGTCGTTGCAAATCTTCGACAGCTTGACTGCAGTACGCTTGAGCATGCCGGAGAACAGTACGAAGGCGCCCATGTCGGAGGTGGCTTCGATCAGGTCGGCAGCCGGTACCAGCGGTTGGCCGCTGATGGCAGCCAGGCGCTGTACGGCCAGGGCCTGGTAGCCAGGGTCGGCGTTGATGCCGGTACCGATGGCGGTACCGCCCAGGTTGATTTCGGTCAGCAGTTCCGGGGCCAGCGAGCGCAGGCGCTGCAGGTCTTCGGTCATGGTGGTGGCGAAGGCACGGAATTCCTGGCCCAGGGTCATCGGTACGGCGTCCTGCAGCTGGGTACGGCCCATCTTCAGTACGTGGTCGAACTCTTTACCCTTGGCAGCGAAGGCCTGGATCAGGCTGTCGAGGCTGGCCAGCAGCGCGTCGTGGCCCAGCAGCAGGCCCAGGCGGATAGCCGTCGGGTAGGCGTCGTTGGTCGACTGCGCCATGTTCACGTCGTTGTTCGGGTGCAGGTACTGGTACTCACCCTTCTGGTGGCCCATGGCCTCCAGCGCAACGTTGGCGATTACTTCGTTGGCGTTCATGTTGGTAGAAGTACCAGCACCGCCCTGGATCATGTCCACTACGAACTGGTCGTGGTAATCGCCTTTGATCAGGCGGGCGCAGGCTGCGGTGATTGCAGCGTGCTTGGCATCGCTCAGGTGGCCCAGCTCACGGTTGGCGTCAGCAGCAGCCTGCTTGACCATGGCCAGGGCCACGACCAGCTTCGGGTAGTGCGACAGCGGAACACCGGAGAGGTGGAAGTTGTTGGCAGCGCGCAGGGTCTGGATGCCGTAGTAGGCATCTGCAGGAACTTCAAGGGTACCCAACAAATCTTTTTCGACGCGGAACGATGCAGCGGAGGACATGATGTATATCATCTCGATTTTGACCCGGCACATGCCGGAATGGCGCCAATCCTAGGCCTGAAGGTGATTTTGCGGCCAATGCTGTTGCACGCTAACCTATGCACAAACGGCATAGTGTTTCATGTGACGCCAATTGAGATTCGAGCGTGTTCCATTTTGGTGCGCGCCAGGAGATGTGCTTCGTGAACCTTGAAAGCAAATGGCTGGAAGACTTCAGCGCGCTGGCTGCGACCCGCAGTTTTTCCCAGGCGGCAGAGCGGCGTTTCGTTACCCAACCTGCCTTCAGCCGGCGTATACGCAGTCTGGAAGCAGCTTTGGGCCTGCAATTGGTGAATCGTTCCCGCACGCCGATCGAACTGACCGAGGCCGGGCAGCTGTTTCTCGTCACCGCGCGTACTGTTGTCGACCAATTGAGCGAAATTCTCCGCCATTTGCATCACCTGGAGGGCGGGCAGGGTGAAGTGGTACAGGTGGCCGCTGCACACTCGCTGGCGTCGGGCTTTTTCCCGCGTTGGGTGGCCCAGTTGCGCAACGATGGTTTGAACATCGCCACCCGCCTGGTTGCGACCAACGTCGGAGATGCCGTGCATGCATTGCGTGAAGGTGGCTGCGACCTGATGCTGGCCTTCTATGACCCGGATGCCGCCTTGCAGATGGATGCCGAAATCTTCCCGTCGCTGCACATGGGCACCACTGAAATGTTGCCGGTGTGCGCCGTGGATGCCGACGGCAAGCCGTTGTTCGACCTGGAAGGCGAGGGCAGTGTGCCGCTGCTGGCGTATACCGCCGGCGCTTTCCTCGGTCGGTCGGTCAATTTGCTGCTGCGCCAGCGAAACCTGCGCTATACCACCGTCTACGAAACCGCCATGGCCGACAGCCTCAAGAGCATGGCGTTGGAGGGCATGGGCATAGCCTGGGTGCCGCGCCTGTCGATGCGTGGCGAACTGGAGCGGGGCGAACTGGCGATCTGCGGCGGCAGCCAGTGGCATGTGCCACTGGAAATTCGTCTGTACCGCTGCGCACTGGTGCGCAAGGCCAACGTCCGCTTGTTGTGGCGCAAGCTTGAGTCGTCAGGCGCACAAGGTGAGGCTTCAGTTTGAGTTGTATTTCAAGTAGTCCGCGATATTCGCGCGATTCTTGTCGCTGTAGCGGTAGCAATTGGATCGGGCCGGTACACGGGGGGGGGTGTACGTTTCACACACCCAGCCATTGAATTTCAGCTCGGCATCTTCGTGGGTGGCGCCTAGCAAATGACCGATTTCATGGGCTGGAGCACCGTATGCACCTGCCGACGCAATAGCCGTGTTTTGCTTCTGATAGGCAAGGCCTGCATTGTAGTTCAGGCCGCTGTGATCATAGCTGTTGCGCGTCAGCAGCAGCTGTTTATCCATAAAGGAAAAGGATGGATGGCGCTGTTGTTCATGCAGTTGCCGGGCGAAGGCCTCGAGTAGTTGAGCGGACGGCATTCCTGCATAAGCAATATCGGTAATGTGTTCTACCTCGCGTTGAAATATGACCTCGATGGACTGTTGGCTGAAACTGCGCATCTCGTCCAGCCAATGCTGAAAGAAGTCTTTGTTCAATTGCTCATTGCTCATGTCGGCAAGGTCGTCGTGAACATAGACGGTGACGGTAAGCGAGCGGGCAGCAGAAACAACTGGCAGTTGCAAGCTGAGTACCAGGCCACACGAAAGCGCGAAGAGGCGTGAAACACTCATATGTACGTACCTGAATTTTCGAGATCGGGGATACAAGGGTCTGGTATTCGTCCACCCAGAGGCGGCAGGAAAAAGTTGTCCTGCGAGACAGCTTGCCCTTTGATCCGACATGTGCTTGCGGGGGTGGGCGCAGGGCCTTGAAATACGCTACAATCCCGCGCCTTCGGCCGACCTGGTCGATTTAGAATCCGTATGACAAGCCACGCCGGCCCACCTGCGTGGCTTGTTGCTTTTAGCGCGCCAGAAGGCGCTTGCAGGAGAGGCTCGACGATGAGTGCACTGGTTGGCGTGATCATGGGCTCCAAGTCCGATTGGTCCACCCTTAGCCACACCGCCGATATGCTGGAAAAACTCGGCATTCCCTACGAGGTGAAGGTGGTTTCCGCCCACCGTACCCCGGATCTGCTGTTCCAGTATGCCGAGGAGGCTGAGGGTCGTGGCATCGAGGTGATCATCGCCGGTGCCGGTGGCGCTGCCCACCTGCCAGGCATGTGCGCCGCCAAGACCCACCTGCCGGTGCTGGGTGTGCCCGTGCAATCGTCGATGCTGTCGGGTGTCGATTCGCTGCTGTCGATCGTGCAGATGCCAGCCGGCGTGCCGGTTGCCACCCTGGCCATCGGTCGTGCCGGTGCGGTCAACGCGGCGCTGCTGTCGGCCAGCATCCTCGGCGCCAAGTACCCGCAGTACCACGCGGCGCTCAAGCAGTTCCGCACGGAGCAGACAGACACCGTGCTGGACAACCCAGACCCGCGCCAGGCTTGAGGCTCAACCCATGAAGATCGGTGTAATCGGTGGCGGCCAGCTGGGCCGCATGCTGGCCCTGGCGGGTACCCCGCTGGGCATGAACTTCGCTTTCCTCGACCCGGCGCCGGACGCCTGCGCCGCGCCGCTGGGCGAGCACCTGCGTGCCGACTACGGCGACCAGGACCACCTGCGCCAGCTGGCCGACGAAGTTGATCTGGTCACCTTCGAGTTCGAAAGCGTCCCGGCCGAGACCGTGGCGTTCCTCTCGCAGTTCGTGCCGGTGTACCCCAGCGCCGAAGCGCTGCGCATCGCCCGTGACCGCCTGTTCGAAAAGAGCATGTTCCGTGACCTGGGTATCCCCACCCCGGCCTTCGCCGACATCCTCTCGCAGGCCGACCTGGACGCCGCGGTGGCCAGCATCGGCCTGCCGGCCGTGCTGAAAACCCGCACCCTGGGTTACGACGGCAAGGGCCAGAAGGTGCTGCGCACGCCTGAGGACGTGGTCGGAACCTTTGCCGAGCTGGGCAGTGTACCTTGCCTGCTGGAAGGCTTCGTGCCGTTCACCGGTGAAGTATCTCTGGTAGCCGTGCGTGCCCGTGATGGTGAAACCCGCTTCTACCCGCTGGTGCACAACACCCACGAAAGCGGCATCCTGCGCCTGTCGGTCGCCAGCCAGGCGCATCCGCTGCAGGCCCTGGCCGAAGACTACGTCGGCCGTGTGCTGCAAAAGCTGGATTACGTAGGCGTCATGGCCTTCGAGTTCTTCGAAGTGGACGGTGGCCTGAAGGCCAACGAAATTGCCCCGCGCGTGCACAACTCAGGGCACTGGACCATCGAAGGCGCCGAATGCAGCCAGTTCGAGAACCACCTGCGCGCCGTCGCCGGCCTGCCGCTGGGCTCGACCGCCAAGGTCGGCGAGAGCGCGATGCTCAACTTCATCGGTGAAGTGCCGGCGGTGGAAAAGGTAGTTGCCATCGGTGACTGCCACCTGCATCACTATGGCAAGGCGTTCAAGGCCGGTCGCAAGGTTGGCCACGCCACCCTGCGCTGCCACGACATGGCCACCCTCGAGCGCAAGATTGCCGAAGTAGAAGCCCTGATCGGCAACTGATCGAACTTCTACCAGCGGCTTGCCCTCTGAAATGGCAACGAGCCAAAGCGCTGTCTAGGCTTTGGCTTGTTCCATCTTCACTGCAGAGGGATTGCCATGGGTATCATTGGAACCATCTTCATCGGCCTCATCGTTGGCCTGCTGGCCCGCTTCATCAAGCCGGGGGACGACAGCATGGGCTGGATCATGACCATCCTGCTGGGGATTGCCGGCTCCCTGCTGGCCACCTACGGCGGCCAGGCACTGGGCATCTATCAGGCCGGGCAGGCTGCGGGATTCCTTGGCGCGCTGGTCGGTGCCGTGATCCTTCTGGTGATTTACGGATTCATCAAGAAGCGCTGATTAGTGGTTAGAATGCCCGGCAATTCATTGGAGTTGCCGAGCATTTTCATGCGTGCCTTTTTCCTCGCCCCACTGTTGCTGGCCAGCGCCCTGGCCCATGCCGAACTGCCTGAAACCGACTGGCTGGAGCTGATGCCCGAGTCTGATCAGCAGGCGCTCGAGCAAATGCCCGAAATCGACCACAACTCGCCGGAAGCCATGGGTACCTTTACCGACAAGGGCGGCCTGAAGCAGAGCAAGGGCCTGCCGGCGGTGATGTACTCGACCAAGACGGTGGCGGCCATGAATGGCAAGGATATTCGCCTTGGGGGCTACCCGGTGCCGCTGGAGAGCGATGCCAAGGGCAACAGCACGCTGTTCTTCCTGGTGCCGTACCCAGGCGCGTGCATCCATGTGCCGCCGCCACCGCCGAACCAGCTGGTGCTGGTGCGCTACCCGAAGGGTCTGAAGATCGATGATATCTACACACCGCTGTGGGTCAGCGGCAAGCTGAAGGTGGAGAAGGTCAGCAATGACCTGGCCGATGCGGCCTATGCGCTGGATGCCGGGAAGGTGAGGGTGGTGGAGGACGCAGACCTCTGACGCCTGCACTGGCCTCTTCGCAGGCAAGCCCGCGAAGAGGCCCGCATAGGCACTGCAAGACTCAGATCATTTCACAGCCAATCCTGACCCCCAGCGAGCTGCTGCCCCCAGGCTTCAATTCCACCAGGTCATCCCACACATTCGCCGTCTCGATGCACAGCATCCGCTGCCACCCATCGTCGGCCATGTCTGGCAGTTCCCTGGCCCGTTCAGTCCAAGGGTTCCAGATCACCGCCGAGCGCGACCCACTGCTGGTCAAGGTAATGCGCCGCTCCCAATGCGAGTCGACGATGCTCAGGGTTTGCGGGGTCGCCAGGTAGATCCGGTCAGTCTCCCCGGCAAACCCTAGTGGCCCCTTCTGCTGGCGCTGCTCCCAGTCAGCCAGGGTCTCGATATAGCTCAGCCCTTCCACCCCTTCGACCCGCGCCTGGCGCACATCACTGACGGCAAAGTAGCTGTGCAGTGCCTGGCTGATGGTGACGGGGGTATTTCCCATGTTCCGGCTGGTCAGGTTCAGCCGCAGGTCCTCGCCCAGCTCCACTACCAGCTTCAGCTCGACGTCATGAGGCCAGCCAGGCAGGTCACCCTGCGCTTCCGGCAGTTCGAATTCGATGCGCAGGCCTTCGCCCGCCTCCTCGATACCCAGCAATTGCCAGTCGCGCGCGCGCGCCAGGCCGTGGGCGGGTGCCTGTTCGCCGTGGTACATGGCCTGCACGGCCTGGGGGTTGCGCTGCAGGTTGCCGAACCACGGCCAGCACACCGGCACACCGGCGCGTACCGACTTGCCCTTACGGAAGATGGCCTGGTCGCTCAGCCACAGCAGCGGTGGCTGGCCAACGCGCTGGTAGCTGAGGATCTGCGCGCCCTGCTGGGCGATCAGTAGTTCGGCGTGGTCACTGCTGATACGCCAGCAGTTGAGTTCGCCATGTTGCTCGGTTACGACCTGGAAGGTAGCCATTGCATTCATCTCATTGATTGCCAGTGGGCCTTGGACCCGGGCACATGCAATGAGTTTACCGCCGGCGTGGCTCAGCGACGAGGTACGGAGCGGGTGCGGCCACTGCCGTCGATGGCGACGAAGACGAAGACTGCTTCGGTGACCTTGCGCCATTCGCTGGACAGCGGGTCGTCGCTCCACACTTCGACCATCATCTGGATCGAGCTGCGGCCGATTTCCAGGGTCTGGGTATAGAACGATAACTGCGCGCCGACGGCGACCGGGACCAGAAAGGCCATGCGATCGATGGCCACGGTGGCCACGCGGCCGCCGGCGACACGACTGGCCATGGCGGTGCCGGCCAGATCCATCTGGGCGACAAGCCAGCCGCCGAAGATGTCGCCAAACCCGTTGGTTTCGCGCGGGAGTGCGGTGATCTGCAAGGCCAGGTCGCCTTGCGGGATTGGATCTTCTTGTTCGAGCTCAATCATGCGATGGGGCCTCTGACCCGTGACGCTTTTCGTTGGTGTGGCGCAAAGGCCGGGTAAACGATTCAGCTTGAAACATACTACGCCGATTTCGTTTCACTGGGCGGCCGTAGGGAAACTCTGCGAAACCGCCTGACAGTAATGACCGGCGTTTTCGCACAACATCCCACGTTAGGAGCAACCTTTTCCTACGAAGTGCCAGTATATAGAGCATAACGGCCAGCGACGACCGCGCATTCATGAATATGTGTAGGGATTTTGTATCGCTTTCGGCGCAGCTCAGCAATTTGCTATCTTCGCCTGTCTCCCAATCCAGAAGCCGCATGCCAAGCGGCCTGCATGCCCACAAAGAGAACAATGAGCGATGACTTCCGTGCCGAGCAGTATCGAGCAGCCCTCGCGGCCGCTGACCCGCAGTGACTACAAGACCCTCTCACTGTCCGCCCTGGGCGGCGCGCTGGAGTTCTACGACTTCATCATTTTCGTGTTCTTCGCCACAGTGGTCGGCAAGCTGTTCTTCCCGGCTGACATGCCCGAATGGCTGCGCCTGATGCAAACCTTTGGCATTTTCGCCGCCGGCTACCTGGCGCGGCCGCTGGGCGGCATCATCATGGCCCACTTCGGTGACCTGCTCGGGCGCAAGAAGATGTTCACCCTGAGCATCTTCATGATGGCCCTGCCAACGCTGATCATGGGCCTGCTGCCCACCTATGCACAGATCGGCATGTGGGCGCCGATCCTGTTGCTGCTGATGCGCGTGATCCAGGGCGCGGCCATCGGTGGCGAGGTACCGGGCGCCTGGGTATTCGTGTCCGAGCACGTGCCAGAGCGCAACACCGGCTACGCCTGCGGCACCCTCACCGCAGGCCTGACTGCGGGCATCCTGCTTGGTTCGCTGGTGGCGACCCTGATCAACAGCGTCTACAGCGCACAGGAAGTGGCCGATTACGCCTGGCGTATCCCGTTCCTGCTTGGCGGTGTATTCGGCCTGTTCTCGGTGTACCTGCGCCGTTGGCTGCACGAAACCCCGGTGTTCGCCGAGATGCAGCAGCGCAAGGCGCTGGCCGAGGAGCTGCCGTTGCGCGCGGTGCTGCGTGACCATCGCGGCGCGATCATCCTGTCGATGCTGCTGACCTGGATGCTGTCAGCCGCCATCGTGGTGCTCATCCTGATGACTCCGGCGCTGCTGCAGAGCATCTACCACATCAGCCCAACCGACTCGCTCAAGGCCAACAGCCTGGCCATCGTGCTGCTCAGCTTCGGCTGCATCGGCGCTGGCAGCCTGGCCGATCGCTTCGGCGCGGGCCGGGTGTTCGTGATCGGCAGCCTGCTGCTGCTGTCGACCTCCTGGACCTTCTACCACAGCCTGCCGACCCGGCCCGAGCTGCTGTTCCCGCTGTATGCAGTGACCGGCCTGTGCGTGGGCGTGATTGGCGCGGTGCCTTATGTGATGGTCAAGGCGTTCCCGGCGGTGGTGCGCTTCAGCGGGCTGTCGTTCTCGTACAACGTGGCCTACGCGATCTTTGGCGGGCTGACACCGATGGTGGTGACTGCGCTGCTGAAAGTGAGCCCGATGGCGCCGGCCTACTATGTGGCGGGGCTGTGTGCCGTTGGTCTGGTTGTTGGCCTGTACCTCCTGGCCAACAAGCGTTAAGGCTGCTGGCCTCTTCGCGGCTAAAGCCGCTCCCACAGAAATCGCACCGGCTTCAGGGCAATGCCGCACCTGTGGGAGCGGCTTTAGCCGCGAAGAGGCCAGACCTGCTTTTGATGATGGCCTTTCATCCAATTGTCATATTCAAGTCATATCGTATTCATGCGGCCTACAGATACTTGGGCCCGTTCCATCCAACACCCCAATATTCCTGCTAGGAGCAAGGCATGAAACTGAAGCGTTTGATGGCGGCCCTCACCTTTGCCGCCGCTGGCGTTGCAACCGCCAACGCGGTAGCCGCTGTCGATCCTGCGATCCCGACCTACACCAAGACCACTGGTGTTTCGGGCAACCTCTCCAGCGTCGGTTCGGACACCCTCGCCAACCTGATGACTCTGTGGGCCGAGGCCTACAAGAAGGAATATCCGAACGTAAACATCCAGATCCAGGCTGCCGGCTCCTCCACCGCGCCACCCGCGCTGACCGAAGGCACCGCCAACCTCGGCCCGATGAGCCGCAAGATGAAGGACGTCGAGCTGCAGGCCTTCGAGCAGAAATACGGCTACAAACCGACCGCCATCCCGGTCGCCGTAGACGCCCTGGCTGTGTTCGTGCACAAGGACAACCCGATCAAAGGCCTGACCATGGCCCAGGTCGACGCCATCTTCTCTTCCACCCGCCTGTGCGGTGGCAAAGCCGACGTCAAGACCTGGGGTGACCTGGGCGTGACCGGCGACCTGGCCAACAAGCCAGTACAGCTGTTCGGCCGTAACTCGGTATCGGGCACCTACGGCTACTTCAAGGAAGAAGCCCTGTGCAAAGGCGACTTCAAGCCTAACGTCAACGAACAGCCTGGCTCGGCTTCGGTCGTGCAATCGATCAGCTCCTCGCTGAACGGCATCGGCTACTCGGGCATCGGCTACAAGACCGCCAGCGTCAAGACCGTGGCCCTGGCCAAGAAGGAAGGCGGTGAGTTCATTGAGGACAACGAAGCCAATGCCTTGAACGGCACCTACCCGCTGTCGCGCTTCCTGTACGTCTATGTCAACAAGGCGCCGAACAAACCTCTGGCTCCGCTGGAAGCCGAGTTCGTCAAGCTGGTGCTGTCGCAAGCCGGCCAGCAGGTCGTGGTGAAGGATGGCTACATCCCGCTGCCGGCCAAAGTCGTCGACAAGACCTTGGCTGACCTGGGCCTGTCCCACGCAGGCAACGTCGCAAAGAAGTAAGTAACTGAGGGGGAGGCCGGCGCTGATGCCCGGCCTCTTCCACGAAATTTCAGTCCGAAGCCAGGTTTCCTGTGCGGCGGGCTTTCGTGCGTCACCAATTTGTAATGTTTTTGTCACACGGGACCGCTAGGGTGTGCGCATGAATGATCTGGCCAATTCCAACATGACCCAAAACTCCCAGCCCGTGCGGATTGATTTCAATACGCCGGAGTTGCAACGCAAGCGCCGCATGCGCGCGCTAAAGGACCGCCTGACCCGCTGGTATGTACTGGTGGGCGGGCTTGCCGTATTGGCGGCTATCACCCTGATCTTCTTCTATCTGGCCTATGTGGTGCTGCCGCTGTTCCAGGGCGCCGAGCTGACCAGCAAGAAAGCCCTGGAGCCGACCTGGCTGCAACAGGATGCCGGCAAGCCGCTGATGATCGCGCTTGAAGAGCAGAACCTGGTGGGCATGCGTGTTTCGGACAAGGGCCAGGCACTGTTCTTCGATACCAAGACCGGTAACGAGCTCAAGCGTGTCGACCTGCCACTGCCGGCAGGCACCCAGGTCACTTCGATCAGTGCCGACCAGCCGGGTAGCCCGCTGGTGGTGCTGGGCTTGTCCAATGGCCAGGCACTGGTGTTTCACCACACCTACAAGATCACCTACCCGGACAACAAGAAAACCATCGCCCCCGGCATCGACTACCCGTACGGCGAGCAGCCGTTCGTGCTCGACGAGCAGGGGCGTGCGCTGGATCATGTCAGCGTAAACGTCAATGGCGACACCCTGCTGCTGGCTGGTTCCACCGGCGCGCACCTGCAGGTGGTCGAGTTGACCCGCACCGAAAACATGATGACCGAAGAGGTCACCACCGAGCAGAACCGCATCGAACTGCCGCAGATGACCGAAACGGTGAAGAACATCTTCATCGACCCGCGTCAGCAGTGGCTGTACGTGATCAACGGCCGTGCCACCGCGGACGTGTTCAACCTGCGCGACAAGAGCCTCAACGGCCGCTACAAGCTGTCTGAAAGCGCCGACACCGAAATTACCGCCACCGCCCAGCTAGTCGGCGGCATCTCGCTGATCATCGGCGACTCCAAGGGCGGCCTGGCCCAGTGGTTCATGGCCCGTGACCCGGATGGCGAATCGCGCTTCAAGCTGATCCGCACCTTCCAGATGGGCAAGGCCGCGGTCGTGCAGATCGACGCCGAAGAGCGCCGCAAGGGCTTCGTCGCCCTCGACGCCGCAGGCGAGCTGGGCGTGTTCCACAGCACCGCGCACCGTACCCTGCTGGTCGAGCCGGCCGCCGAAGGCCCTGGCATCCTGGCCCTGTCGCCACGTGCCAACCGCATCATCATCGAAGAAGGCGGCAAGCTGCTGCCGCTGAGCCTGCGCAACCCGCACCCGGAAATTTCCTTCAGCGCGCTGTGGGGCAAGGTGTGGTACGAGAACTACGACGAGCCGAAATACGTCTGGCAATCGACCGCATCGAACACCGACTTCGAGCCCAAGCTAAGCCTGTCGCCGCTGACCTTCGGTACCCTCAAGGCTGCGTTCTACGCCATGATCCTGGCGGCCCCGCTGGCGATTGCCGCGGCCATCTACACTGCCTACTTCATGGCCCCGGGCATGCGCCGCAAGGTCAAGCCGGTGATCGAACTGATGGAAGCGATGCCGACGGTGATCCTCGGCTTCTTCGCCGGCCTGTTCCTGGCCCCGTATCTGGAAGGCCACCTGCCGGGCGTGTTCAGCCTATTCCTGCTGATGCCGCTCGGTATCCTGCTGGCCGGCTTCGCCTGGACCCGCCTGCCCGAGTCGATCCGCCTGCGTATCCCGGATGGCTGGGAAGCGGCGATCCTGATCCCGGTCATCTTGTTCACCGGGTGGTTCGCCCTGACCATGAGCCCGCACCTCGAGAACTGGTTCTTTGGCGGCGACATGCGCCTGTGGATCACCAACGACCTGGGGATAACCTACGACCAGCGCAATGCCCTGGTCGTGGGTATCGCCATGGGCTTCGCGGTCATTCCGAACATCTACTCCATCGCCGAAGACGCCGTGTTCAGTGTGCCGCGCAGCCTGACCCTGGGCTCCCTGGCCCTGGGGGCGACGCCCTGGCAGACCCTGACCCGCGTGGTCATCCTCACCGCCAGCCCAGGTATCTTCTCGGCGCTGATGATCGGCATGGGCCGTGCGGTGGGCGAGACCATGATCGTGCTGATGGCCACCGGCAACACCCCGGTGATGGAGCTGAACCTGTTCGAGGGCATGCGCACCCTGGCCGCCAACGTGGCGGTGGAAATGCCGGAATCGGAAGTCGGCGGCAGCCACTACCGCGTGCTGTTCCTGGCCGCGCTGGTGCTGCTGATGTTCACCTTCATCATGAACACCTTGGCCGAGCTGATTCGCCAGCGTCTGCGCAAGAAATACTCGTCGCTTTGATAGAAAGGTAGCGATCCGTGAAAAAGGATTCCCTCAAAGGCTGGTTCAAGAGCGGCGCCCCAGGCGTCTGGATGAGCGGCGGCGCGGTGGCCATGGCAGTGATCATGACCGTTGGCCTGCTGGCGGTGATTGCCGTGCGCGGCCTGGGCCACTTCTGGCCGGCCGATCTTGTCCAGGCTACCTACAAGGTGCCGGGCCAGGCCGACCATGTCGTCATTGGCGAAGTGGTGCAAAAGGAAGAAGTACCCCGTGCCCGCCTGAAGGGCGCCGGCCTGCCAGTGCCTGACCAAGGCCCGGAGTTCATGACCCGTGAGCTGATCAAGGTGGGCAACCGCGACCTCAACGGCAGCGACTTCACCTGGGTGGTCGGCGACTGGCTGGTCGACGAAAGGCACCCGACCGACCTGGTCGCCCTGGAGCGCCGCGAGTGGGGCAACTTCTACGGTTACCTGGTCAGCGTCAAGGAAGAAGGCCGCGTGGTCGCCGAAGGCGCTGCGGCCTGGGCCGAGCTGCAGGCCCGCCTCAAGCGCGCCAACCAGCTCAACAGCGAACTGCAAAGCCTCGAAAAGAAAGACATCGGCGCCATCAACCATGGCCTCGAGCGCCTGCGTCTGCAAGCGCGCAAGCTGGAGCTGGACGGCAAGCTGGACGCCGCCGCCCAGGCCGATATGGACGCCGAGCGCGCCGAGCTGAACAGTCGCTACAAGGCCATCGAAGACCGCCTGACCGGTCTGCACCAGGCCTTCGCCCGCGACAGCTTGGTGGCCCGTGATGGCAACGGCCGTGAAGTGGAAATCAACCTCAGCAAGGTGGTGCACGCCATCCAGCCTAACGCCATGTCGGGGTTCACCAAGCTGGGCACCTACTTCACCAAGGTCTGGGAGTTCCTCAGCGATGACCCGCGTGAAGCCAACACCGAGGGCGGTATCTTCCCGGCCATCTTCGGTACTGTGATGATGACCCTGATCATGGCCGTGATCGTCACCCCGTTCGGTGTGCTGGCTGCCGTGTACCTGCGCGAATACGCCAGACAGGGCCCGGTGACCCGCTTGATCCGCATCGCGGTGAACAACCTGGCTGGTGTGCCCGCGATCGTCTACGGCGTGTTCGGCTTGGGCTTCTTCGTCTACGTGCTGGGTGGCTCGATCGACCGCCTGTTCTTCCCCGAAGCACTGCCGGCGCCAACCCTGGGTACCCCAGGCCTGTTGTGGGCATCGCTGACCCTGGCGCTGCTGGCCGTGCCGGTGGTGATCGTGGCCACGGAGGAAGGCCTGGCGCGTATCCCGCGCACCGTGCGCGAAGGCTCGCTGGCCCTGGGCGCTACCAAGGCCGAAACCCTGTGGAAGATCGTCCTGCCGATGGCCAGCCCGGCGATGATGACCGGCATGATCCTCGCCGTGGCCCGCGCCGCCGGTGAAGTGGCGCCGCTGATGCTGGTGGGTGTGGTAAAGCTGGCTCCATCCCTGCCGGTGGACGGGAACTACCCGTACCTGCACCTGGACCAGAAGATCATGCACCTGGGCTTCCATATCTATGACGTCGGCTTCCAGAGCCCCAACGTAGAAGCCGCGCGGCCGCTGGTATACGCCACGGCGTTGCTGCTGGTGCTGGTGATCGCGGCCCTCAACCTCTCGGCCGTGTGGATCCGTAACCACCTGCGCGAGAAGTACAAGGCCCTCGACAGCTGATCCTGATTGCAAGCGTGCCGCCCGTTAAACGGGCGGCCCTTGGAAACGAATTGTTAGCGTATGGAGTTGACCATGCAGCAAGAATCCCATACCCACGGCATCGACATGTCTGCCCTGGGCCGCGACAAGCAGAGCCTGCGCCTGGCCGAAGAAACCGTAGCCATCGAAGTGCCGGGCCTGAGCCTGTTCTACGGTGACAAACAAGCGCTGTTCGATGTGCAGATGAACATTCCCAAGCAGCGCGTGACCGCCTTTATCGGCCCGTCCGGCTGCGGCAAGTCGACCCTGCTGCGCACCTTCAACCGCATGAACGATCTGGTTGATGGTTGCCGCGTGGAAGGCGCCATCAACCTGTATGGCAATAACATCTACCGCAAGGGCGAAGACGTGGCCGAGCTGCGCCGTCGTGTGGGCATGGTGTTCCAGAAGCCCAACCCGTTCCCAAAGACCATCTACGAAAACGTGGTCTACGGCCTGCGGATCCAGGGCATCAACAAGAAGCGCGTGCTGGACGAAGCGGTCGAATGGGCGCTGAAGGGCGCGGCACTGTGGGACGAGGTCAAGGACCGCCTGCACGATTCGGCACTGGGCCTGTCCGGTGGCCAGCAGCAGCGTCTGGTCATCGCCCGCACCATCGCCGTGGAGCCGGAAGTGCTGCTGCTCGACGAACCGTGCTCGGCACTGGACCCGATCTCGACCCTGAAAGTCGAGGAACTGATCTACGAATTGAAATCCAAGTACACCATCGTCATCGTGACCCACAACATGCAGCAGGCGGCCCGTGTTTCGGACTACACCGCGTTCATGTACATGGGCAAACTGGTCGAATTCGGGGATACCGACACCCTGTTCACCAACCCGGCGAAGAAACAGACCGAAGACTACATCACCGGTCGCTACGGCTAAGCCTGGCCAGCCAGGGCACGACACGAACTACTTGAAGCTTGCAGCTTCTTCGCGGAGCGAACGATGATCAACAAAGAAAGCCTTACGCATCACATTTCCCAGCAGTTCAACGCCGAGCTCGAAGAGGTGCGTAGCCACCTGCTGGCCATGGGTGGCCTGGTCGAAAAGCAGGTCAACGACGCAGTCACTGCGCTGATCGAAGCCGACTCGGGCCTGGCCCAGCAAGTGCGCGAAGTCGACGAGCAGATCAACCAGATGGAGCGCAACATCGACGAGGAGTGCCTGCGCATCCTCGCCCGTCGTCAGCCGGCGGCCTCCGACCTGCGTCTGATCATCAGCATCTCCAAGTCGGTGATCGACCTGGAGCGCATCGGTGACGAGTCGACCAAGATCGCCCGCCGCGCCATCCAGCTGTGCGAGGAAGGCGAGTCACCGCGCGGCTATGTCGAGGTGCGCCACATCGGCGATCAGGTACGCAACATGGTCCGTGACGCGCTGGACGCCTTTGCCCGCTTTGACGCCGACCTGGCGCTGTCGGTGGCCCAGTACGACAAGACCATCGACCGCGAATACAAGACCGCCCTGCGTGAGCTGGTGACCTACATGATGGAAGACCCGCGCTCGATCTCGCGGGTACTGAGCGTTATCTGGGTCCTGCGTTCGCTGGAGCGTATCGGCGACCATGCGCGCAATATCTCCGAGCTGGTGATCTATCTGGTGCGCGGCACCGACGTGCGTCACATGGGCCTCAAGCGCATGACGGCAGAAGTGCAAGGCACTGCTGTTTCCGACGGCGATAACGCTAATGTTCCGGCTGAACCTGACGATAAGTAAGGTTGCTCCCGAGCATCGACGCCCGGCCTTGGCCGGGCGTTTTCGTTTGCGGTCGAGGAGCCGGCAGGCACCCGCGAACGATGTGAAGAAGTCCCGGCGTGACCAGGTTGTAGCAAGTGGCCATTATTCGGCGGTAGGCTAGTCGGGATTCAGAAGGAGTATCGATGAGTAAAGTGAATGTGCTGGTCGTGGATGACGCCCCGTTTATCCGTGATCTGGTCCGCAAATGCCTGCGCAATGCCTTCCCGGGCATGACCATCGACGACGCCGTCAACGGTCGCAAGGCAATGGCCATGCTGGGCAAGGAAGCGTTCGACCTGGTTCTGTGCGACTGGGAAATGCCGGAAATGTCCGGCCTGGAACTGCTCACCTGGTGCCGCCAGCAGCCTGAGTTGAAGAACCTGCAATTCATCATGGTGACCAGCCGTGGCGACAAGGAAAACGTCATCCAGGCGATTCAGGCGGGCGTTTCCGATTTTGTCGGCAAGCCATTCACCAACGAGCAATTGCTGACCAAGGTGAAAAAGGCCCTGACCAAGATCGGCAAGCTCGACAGCCTGATGTCAAGCGGCCCGGCACGGGTCAACTCGGCGTTCGCCAATGACTCGCTGAATGCGCTGACAGCCGGCAAGCCTGAAGCGGTGAAGGTCGCGGCGCCAGCTCCGGCACCTGCAACCGCACCCGCCAGGCCAGTGGCCAATGCCCCCCGGCCCGCCGCTCCTGCGCCGACCGGCCGTGGCCAGGGCCAGTTGCGCCTGGCCGGCGGCATGCAGCCGTGCGTGATCAAGGCGCTGAGCCTGAAAGAGGCGCTGCTGGTGGTGCGCCGTGGTGAAGCGCTGCCACAGGTGCTGGAAGGCGCGGTGCTGGACCTGGAGCAGGGCGAGAACGCCGAAATCGCGCGCCTGAACGGCTACCTGCATGCCGTCGCGGCACTTGAGCCCAAGCCCGACAGCGATTGGTTGCAACTGACCTTCAAGTTCGTCGATCAGGATGCCCAGAAGCTCGACTACCTGTCGCGGCTGATTGCCCGCGGGACGGCGCAGAAGCATTTCACCCCGGGCGCCTGACCGCAGCCTCACACCGCACTTTTTGTAGGAGCAGCCTTGTGCTGCGAATGGGCTGCAAAGCAGCCCCCAGGTATCAATGCCGCCGCAAGCATTGCCGGGGCTGCTCCGCAGCCCATTCGCAGCACAAGGCTGCTCCTACAAAACGCTGCGCAACCCCGGGCCATCCGACCAACTGTCATACCCGTCGCAAAACCCCCTGCTAGGCTTCGACAAACCATAACTGTCAAAAAGCCACTATCATGCCCGCCCGCCTGCTGCTGTTCTGTGCATTGCTCATGGCCTCGGCGCCGAGCCTGGGCATGACCATTTACGAGATCACCGATGATGGCCGTGTGACCTCCTATTCCGACCGGCCCGGCCCCGGTGCCAAAACCTTTGTGCGGCGCGTACCCATGGTCGAAGTGCCCGAAGCCCAGGTGCTGCTGAACGCGATAACCTTCAACGGCGGCGTGAGCTTTTCGGCCCGCAACCAGCTACACGTGCCAGTGGAGGTGGAGTTGCGCCTGGACAACCTGGTGAACGCACAAGGTGGCAATGCCCCGCGTACCGTGCGCCGCGTACTGCCGCCGCGCACCACGCAAATGCTCAGCGTGCTCAGGGGGCGCCCCGGGATGCTGCTGAACTACCGCTCGACCCTGCTACAGGCCATGGGCGACCCGGGCAAGCGGCCCCAGGGCTTCCGCTATGCATTCCCCTGGATTGGCGGGCCGTTCCGCGTGACCCAGGGCCCCAATGGCCGGGTCAGTCATTTTGGGCCCAAGGGGCGTTACGCCATGGACATCGCCATGCCCGAAGGCACCACCATCATCGCGGCGCGGGAAGGGGTGGTGGTGAAGACGGAGAACAGCCAGAGCGGGCGCGGCCCCAACCCCTCGGGCAATTTCGTCAGGATCCTGCACCCGGACGGCACCATGGGCGTCTACCTGCACCTGATGCGCGGTTCGGTGGTGGTGGCAGAGGGGCAACGGGTGCGGCAGGGGCAGATGCTGGCCAAGTCGGGCAATACCGGCAACAGCACCGGGCCGCACCTGCATTTCGTGGTACAGCGCAATGTGGGGTTGGCGCTGGAATCGATACCTTATCGGTTCGACAGGCCGATCGGAGGGTTGCCTGACTTCACTGCGGGTAACCCTTGAGATTTTTGGGGCTGCTTTGCAGCCCCCTGGCCCTCAATCCAGCTTGAGCACCTTGGCCAGCACGATCTTCGGCCCTTTCATCTTCTTGATGATGATGCGCAGCCCTTCGACCTCCAGCACTTCCTCTTCTTCAGGCACGCGCTTGAGCGTCTCGTAGACCAGACCTGCGAGGGTTTCCGCCTCGATATGGTCAAGGTCGACGCCCAGCAGGCGCTCGACCTTGAACAGCGGCGTGTCGCCACGCACCAGCAGCTTGCCCGGCTGGTAGGCGAGGATGCCGCGCTCGGTCTTGCGGTGCTCGTCCTGGATATCGCCCACTAGCACTTCCAGCACGTCTTCCATGGTCAGGTAGCCAATCACCTTGCCATCGGCTTCCTCCACCAGCACGAAGTGCGCGCCGCCCTTGCGGAACTGCTCCAGCAACTGCGCCAGCGGCATGTGCCGCGACACACGCTCCAGCGGCCTGGCCAGGTCGTCGAGGTCGATGGTTTCGGGCAGGTGCTCGAGTTCGGCCAGTTCCAGCAGCAGGTCCTTGATATGCAGCAGGCCGGTGAACTCCTCACGCTCGGCGTCGTACACCGGGTAGCGGCTGAACTTGTGGCGGCGTACCAGCGCCAGTATCTGCTTCAACGGCGCATGGGCGTCGATGCTGACCATGTCCTCGCGCGAGTTGGCCCAGTCGACCACCTCCAGCTCGCCCATTTCCACGGCAGAGGCCAGCACGCGCATGCCCTGGTCGCTCGGGTCCTGGCCACGGCTGGAGTGCAGGATCAGCTTGAGTTCTTCACGGCTGTAGTGGTGCTCGTGATGCGGGCCGGGCTCGCCCTGGCCAGCAATGCGCAGGATGGTGTTGGCGCTGGCATTGAGCAGGTAGATGGCCGGGTACATCACCCAGTAGAACAGGTACAGCGGCACGGCGGTCCACAGCGACAGCAGTTCTGGCTTGCGGATGGCCCAGGACTTGGGCGCCAGCTCACCGACCACGATGTGCAGGTACGAAATGACGAAGAAGGCGACGAAGAACGATATCGCCTTGATCAGCTCGGGCGTGTCCACGCCAAGGTATGCCAGCAGCGGCTCGAGCAGGTGGGCGAACGCCGGTTCACCGACCCAGCCCAGGCCCAGCGAGGCGAGGGTGATCCCCAGCTGGCAGGCCGACAGGTAGGCGTCGAGCTGGTTGTGTACTTTGCGCAGGATGCTGCCACGCCAGCCATGCAACTCGGCGATGGACTCGACGCGGGTAGCGCGCAGCTTGACCATGGCGAACTCGGCGGCAACGAAGAAGCCGTTGAGCAGCACCAGGAGCAAGGCAAAGATGATCATGCCGAAATCGGCGAATAACGAGGTGAGGCTGATACCAGGGGAAGGGTCCATGATGGAGTTTTTACGGGGTCCGTCTTCGAGATAGAGAGAAAAAAAGTGCCAGCTCTTGCTGGCACAGGGGGTCCAATGTAGCGGCTGGGACCGTAAAAGCAAAGGGCGATGGATTCTTTGGGGGCGCTTTGCGCCCCATCGCGACACAAGGCCGCTCCGCGATCCCGTGTAGGAGCGGCCTTGTGTCGCGATGGGCTGCAAAGCAGCCCCCGAGGCCCTCAAGCCTTGCCGTTGGCCAATTGTGCCGGCGCGAAGTGACAGGTAAAGGTACTGCCATGCCCCGGCACGCTGCTGATCTCCAGTTTGCCGCGGTGGCGCATCAGCACATGCTTGACGATCGCCAGCCCCAGCCCGGTGCCCCCGGTATTCGACGCACGGCTGGAGTCGACCCGGTAGAAGCGCTCGGTCAGACGTGGCAGGTGCTTGGCATCGATGCCCACCCCCGAGTCCTGCACCGACAGGTGTGCGCCCTGGGCATCGGCCCACCAGCGAATCCGGATGCTGCCTTCGTCCTGGGTGTACTTGACCGCGTTGAACACCAGGTTGGAAAAGGCACTGCGCAGCTCTGACTCGCTGCCCTTCAACTGCACACCGGGCGCGGCTTCAAGGGTGATGCGCTGTTTGCGGGGCCCGGACAGAGCCTGGGCGTCGTTCTTGATCGCGCAGAGCAAGGCATCGACCGCCACCGGGTGGTTGTCCGACGGATAGTCGGTGGCCTCAAGCTTGGCCAGCAGCAACAGGTCGTTGAGCAGTGTCTGCATGCGTGAGCCTTGCTGGCTCATCTGTTGCAGGGCTCGGCTCCAGCGCGGGTTCACGTCCTCGACGTTGTCCAGCAGGGTTTCCAGGTAGCCGGTGATGACCGTCAGCGGCGTGCGCAGCTCGTGGGACACGTTGGCGACGAAGTCCTTGCGCATCTGCTCCAGTTGGTGGATGCGGGTAACGTCGCGCACCAGCATCAGGTGCTCGTTGTTGCCGTAGCGGGTGATGTGCAACTGCACGCGCATGCGGTCGTTGATCGGCGAAGGGATTTCCAGCGGCTCGAGGTAGTTTCCCGCCTCGAAGTACTCCTTGAAGCGCGGGTGGCGCACCAGGTTGGTCACCTGCTGACCGCCGTCCTGTGGGGTCTTGAAGCCCAGCAGGGTCTCGGCGGCGCGGTTCCACCATTCCAGGTTGCCATCGCTGTCGAGCATGATCACTGCGTCTCGCAGTGCGGCAGTAGACTCCTGCACCCTGTCGATCACCGCCTGCAGGCGGCCGCGTACACGCTGGTCGCGGCGTTGCAGGTGGTAGATGCTGTCGAACACCTCGCCCCACAGCCCGTAGCCATCGGGCGGTGCTTCGTCGGGTTGGTGGTTGCGCAGCCAGTCATGCAGGCGCAGCAGTTGCTTGAGGGTCCAGCCCAGGTAGAGCGCCAGGCCGATGGCCAGGCTCCAGCCATAGTAGCCACTGACCAGCCCACCGATGAGGCAGACGGTAATCAGCAGCAGCAGGTGGCGAATCAGGGTCGCGTGCCAGTTCTGGTTCAATTGACGGTCCTTGTACAACGACGTGCAGCTTGGCGCCTTTCAGCTCGATCAGCTCTTGGTCGAGAAGCGGTAGCCGGTGCCCCGGACGGTTTGTACCAGATTTTCGTAGGCTTCACCCAGCGCCTTGCGCAGGCGGCGGATGTGTACGTCGACGGTGCGTTCCTCGACATAGACGTTACCGCCCCATACCTGGTCCAGCAGTTGGCCACGGGTGTAGGCGCGCTCCTGGTGGGTCATGAAGAACTGCAGCAGACGGTATTCGGTAGGGCCCATCTCGGCTGGCTTGCCGTCGATGGTCACGCGGTGGCTGATCGGGTCGAGCAGCAGGCCACCGACTTCGATCGGTGCCTCGCTGTCGCTCGGGCCGGTGCGGCGCAGCACGGCTTTCAGGCGGGCGACCAGCTCGCGTGGTGAGAACGGCTTGGTGATGTAGTCGTCGGCACCCACTTCCAGGCCTTGGATCTTGTTGTCCTCTTCACCCTTGGCGGTGAGCATGATGATCGGGATGTCGCCGGTCAGCTCGTCGCGCTTGAGGCGGCGGGCCAACTCGATGCCGGAGGTGCCCGGCAGCATCCAGTCGAGCAGTATCAGGTCCGGTTTGCGGTCGACGATGATCGCGTGGGCCTGTTGGGAGTTTTCCGCTTCCAGGCAGTCATAGCCGGCCATTTCCAGGGCAACGGCGATCATCTCGCGAATTGGTGCTTCGTCGTCGACGATCAGAATGTTCCTGCCAACCATGCTCAAAACCTCTCCTGGATACGGTGTCTTGGCCCGCATTAGATAACGGAATTATTGCAGCTGTGTGACAGGGTGTTGGCCGTTCTGGCGACATTCCATGACTGAACTAGGCTTGAAAGGGCCGTAGTTGTGGCAACCAGAACTCAATCCCCCCGAAACAATGGTGAATCCAATGACACGACAAACGCTGAGCTGGATGGCCCTTTTCACTGCGCTGGCGCTCCCGGGGGTGGCCTTGGCCGACCATGCGATGGAGAAGGGCGGGATGTTGGTCGATCATGCCGGCATGACCCTGTACACCTTCGACAAGGATGCGGGCGGCAAGTCGATGTGCAATGGCGAATGCGCCAAAAACTGGCCGCCGCTGATGGTCCAGGCCAATGACGAACCGGCCAAGGACAAGTGGACAGTAGTGATGCGCGATGATGGCAGCAAGCAGTGGGCCTATGACGGCAAGCCGCTGTACACCTTCATCAAGGACAAAAAGGCCGGCGACATGACCGGTGACGGCATGAAGGACGTCTGGCACGTTGCCAAGCCTTGAGATTGCCGGGGCCGCTTTGCGGCCCATCGCGACACAAGGCCGCTCCTACAGGAATGCGCGATACCCTGTAGGAGCGGCCTTGTGTCGCGATGGGCTGCAAGGCCCCAGAATATTCAGCGCAGTGCGTAATCCAGCACCACCCCGACGAACACCAGCATCCCCGCCCAGTGATTGTGCAGAAACGCCTTGAAGCACGACTCCCGGTCCAGCTTGCGCGTCGACCAGTACTCCCAGGCAAAGCACGCCGCCGCGCCCAGCAGCCCCAGGTGGAACCAGCCACCCAGCTCGAAGCGGCTGCCGGCCAGCAACAGGCAGCCCAGCGACAGCAGCTGCAAGGTCAGGATGATGGTGCGGTCGGCATCGCCGAACAGGATGGCGGTCGACTTCACGCCAATCTTCAGGTCGTCATCACGGTCGACCATGGCGTAGTAGGTGTCGTAGCCCACCGTCCACAGCAGGTTGGCGATATACAGCAGCCAGGCGCTGGCCGGCAGCTCGCCACCCGCTGCGGTGAAGGCCATGGGAATGCCCCAGGAATACGCCGCCCCCAGCACCACCTGCGGGTAATAGGTGTAGCGCTTCATGAACGGGTAGCAGAACGCCAGAGCTACCGCACCGAACGACAGCCACACCGTGTGGCTGTTGGTGCACAGCACCAGCAGGAAGCTCACTCCGACCAGGATGGCGAACAGCGCCAATGCTTCGCGCGGGCGGACCCGGCCGCTGGCAAGGGGGCGGTCGGCTGTGCGTTTGACGTGGCCGTCCACCTTGCGGTCGGCAAAGTCGTTGATGCAGCAACCTGCGGCGCGCATCAGCACCACACCGAGGCCGAAGATCAGCACGTTGGCCAGGGTTGGTGAACCGTTGCCGGCAATCCACACCGCCGACAAGGTCGGCCACAGCAGCAGGTAGATACCAATCGGCCGGTCCATGCGGCTGAGCTGGACAAAGTCCCAGGCCCGTGGGTGCAGGCGGTTGAGCGACTTCAGCAGTTGCATGTACATCAGCGGTTTTCCTCCTTGGCCGCTTGCCACAATGCTGGCAGGAACACCTCTGCCACCAGCAAGTCCAGGCCGCCACGTTCGAAGCGCGACCGGCGGCCCCACAGCGCAGTATGGGCGGCTTCGCTCGGCAGCCAGGCTTGTGGATAACTGCACACCTCGATGGGGTGGCGGATGAATGCCTGATCGCAGAACAGCAACTCGCCCAGCGAACGGCTGCCCAAGGTTTCCAGGTCCAGCCCGCCGCGCTCCAGGGCACTGCGGCTGGCGACGCTGCGGGCGAATACCCAGGGTTGGCCATGGCCGCGCAGGTACACCTCGCGCACCCAGCCTTCGGCACCGGCGGCGATGCCCAGTGCCTGGCATTCGTCATCGCGCAGCGGCTGCCAGCCCTCAAACAGCGGGGTGACAGAGAAGTGATCGTTGGACAGGCGGGTCAGGCGGCGGGTCAGCGAGCCCTCGTCGAACAGCCAGTCAAGGGTGGGCTGGTCGATGTCGGTCGCCAGCCGTGAATACGGCAGCCACGCGACAGCGGCTGCTTGCGGGGATTCGTACGACACGTCGGTCTGCTTGTTACAACCAGAGAGGCGGCGAGCTTAGCATGATTGCCCGGACTGCTTGCATACTGCTGACAGGGCCGCTACAAAGCCCCACGAATTGCGCGCAGGCTTCGTCGCGGGTAAACCCGTTCCCACAGGCTACGCGGTCGCTGTAGGAGTGGGTTCACCCGCGAAGAGGCCATCAGCAGCAACACAAAGCTCCAGCTTGAACCGAGGAAAAAGACCTGATGAAGAAGTGGCAATGTATTGTCTGTGGCCTGATCTACGATGAAGCCGAAGGCTGGCCCGACGACGGCATCGCCCCCGGCACACGCTGGGAAGACGTGCCTGAAGATTGGCTATGCCCCGACTGCGGCGTGGGCAAGAGCGACTTTGAAATGATCTCCATCGGCTAATCGAGGAAAGCACGACATGACGTCCCCTGTGGTAATCATCGGTACCGGCCTTGCGGGCTACAACCTGGCCCGTGAATTTCGCAAGCTCGATGCGCAGACGCCGCTGCTGCTGATCACCGCCGATGACGGTCGTTCCTACTCCAAGCCCATGCTGTCCACCGGCTTTGCCAAGCAGAAGGACGCCGACGGCCTGAGCATGGCCGAGCCGGGCGCCATGGCCGAGCAACTGAATGCCGAGATTCACACCCATACCCGCATCAGCGGCATCGACCCGGGTCACAAGCGTTTGTGGATAGGTGAAGAGGCGGTGGAATACCGCGATCTGGTGCTGGCCTGGGGCGCACAGACGGTGCAGGTGCCGATCGAAGGTGATGGCGGCGATCGGGTGTTCCCGATCAACGACCTGGAAGACTACGCGCGCTTCCGTGCAGCTGCCGTCGGCAAACAGCGTGTGCTGATCCTCGGTGCCGGCCTGATCGGCTGCGAATTAGCCAACGACATGAGCCTGGGCGGCTTCCAGGTCGATGTGGTGGCGCCGTGCGAGCAAGTCATGCCGACCCTGCTGCACCCGGCCGCTGCCACTGCCGTGCAGGCCGGGCTGGAAGGCCTGGGCGTGCGCTTTCACCTCGGTCCGGTACTGACCCGCCTGCAGCAGGTGGCGCAGGGCCTGGAGGCGCACTTGTCCGACGGCAGCGTGATCGCCTGCGACCTGGTGGTTTCGGCCATCGGCCTGCGCCCGCGCACCGACCTGGCTGCCGCTGCTGGCCTGCAGACCAACCGCGGCGTTTGCGTGGACCGCCAGTTGCGCACGTCCCACGCCAACATCTTTGCCCTTGGCGACTGTGCCGAAGTCGATGGCATCAACCTGCTTTATGTGATGCCGCTGATGAGCTGTGCCCGGGCCCTGGCGCAAACCCTGGCCGGCAAGCCGACAACGGTCGCCTACGGGCCGATGCCGATCACCGTGAAAACCCCGGCCTGCCCGCTGGTGGTCTCACCGCCTCCCCTGGGCCACGACGGCACCTGGCGGGTAGAGGGGCAGGGCAGTGACCTCAAGGTGCTCTGCCTTGATGCAGAGGGCAAGCTGCTGGGCTACGCCCTCACCGGGGCGGCCGTGATGGAAAAGCTGGCCCTGAATCGCCAGTTGCCGGCCGTGATGGCGTAAATAGCTGGCGTTCTGTCGGATTTATCCTGTTGTTGCTTGCACAATGGCCGCCCAGATACTGGCGCGGCCCCTGTGCACGTGCCATCCTCACTTCCGTCTGCCGCAGATTAGAGCCTGCGGTGCCTTGAGCGCTGCTCCCAGGGCAGCACGGCATAACAACAAGAATTCCGTCAAAGAGGCTTCACTATGCGCAAACCAGAACTCGCCGCCGTCATCGCCGAAAAGGCCGATCTGACCAAGGAAAAGGCCAATCAGGTTTTGAACGCGATTCTCGACAGCATCACGGGTGCCCTGGACAAGGACACCGTGACCCTGGTCGGTTTCGGCACCTTCGAAAAACGTCATCGCGGTGCGCGTACCGGCAAGAACCCGCAAACCGGTGAACCGGTCAAGATCAAGGCCAGCAATACCGTGGCTTTCAAGCCAGGCAAGAATTTGCGCGACAGCGTCAACGCCCCCGTCAAGCCGGCCAAGAAAGGCAAGTGATCGCTCCCTGACAACCCCAGTGTCAGCCAAGCGGGCGCCTCAGGGCGCCCGTTGTGCTTTCTGCAGGCAAAATGTTTCGAACTTGCATAAAAAGTTCTGGAAAAGGATAGACTGCGCGCCTTAGTCACTTTTAATTCGAGGCGCGTTGATGAAGTTCCGCTTTCTTCTCTGGGCCATGGGGCTGTTGATGGCCAGGGCCAGCCGCAACAACCCGGCTTTCCAGCAGCAGCTCAAGGGCAAGGACCTGGTGTTCCAGATGCAGACCCTGGACGGCAAGGTCGCCCGGCACTTCATAGTCAACAACGAACGCATCAGCAGCAAGGGCGGTGCGCACCCGCAGCCAGCGTTCGCCATTGCCTTCAAGGACGCCGCCTATGGCTTCGCCACCATGCAGGCAGGTAACAAGCAATTGGCGTTCATGCAGGGGATTCAGGACAAGCACATCCAGATCAAGGGCAACCCGGCGCTGGTGATGTGGTTCCAGGGATTGATGAAGTACCTGAAGCCGAAGAAGAAGGGCTGAAACTCAATAGGCCTGCTGACTCATACCCTGTGGGAGCGGGTTTACCCGCGAACACCGGCAACGCCGGTGCCATGTACCGCGTCGCGAACTTCGCGGGTAAACCCGCTCCCACAGGGGCCAATCATGTCAGTGAGGTGCGTGGAACTGCGAAGCCAGCTCACGCAGCAGGCTCTCTGCCTCGAGCACCTTGTTCACCACATCCTCGGCCTTTTCCCGGGTAATCCCCAGCCGCTCCAGCAATTCGTCTGGAATCTCCTGCTGTGGCCCCGAGCCAATCCCCCGCGAGCGCAGCAGGCGGGTAGCCAGGCACACCAGGTTGGGGAACGCCGAAAACTCGCCTTCATAGGCCGGGTCGTGCTGGAAGCGCAGTGCGGCGGACAGTTCTTCCGGCATGTCCCACAGCTTCATCAACCAGGCACCGATCTGCTCGCGGCTGATGCCCAGCAGGTGTTGTTCCACATAGGTGTGGCACAGGTGCGGGTTGACCTCCAGGTGGCGGCAGATCAGTGAGAAGTGCGGCGGGAACACGTGCGCCAACAGCAAATAGCCAAAGTTGTGCAGCAGCCCGGCCAGGTAGGTCAGGCCGGCCTCGGGGCGCTCGGCCCGTGGCATGGCGCGGGTCAGGCCTTCGATGATCGCGGCGGTGTAGATCGACTGCTGCCAGTACGGCGTGGCTTGCTGCGGGTGGTCTTTCGGCAGGCTCAGGGTCTTGCCCAGCGCCAGGCCCAGGGCCAGGTTGATCACCAGGTCGAAGCCCAGCACACGCACGATGGCGTCTTCCACCGAGCGGATCTTGCCAGGTGAGGCGTAGTAAGGCGATGCCGCCCAACTCACCACCTGTGCCGCCAGCGCCGGGTCGGTTTCGACCACGCCGGTGATATCGTCGATGCTGGCGTTGGGGTCTACCCGTAGCTTGATGATCTTTTGCGCGGTGTCGGCCAGCGGCGGGATTTCGATGGTTTCTTCCAGGCGCTTCTGGATGCGCCGGGCAGTGAAGGCCTGGACGGCGTTGGTGATTTCCCGGGTGTCATCATCGGGGCGGTCGAGGTTGGGGCTGATTGCCTCGACTTCCTGGCCGAAGCTGCTGGCGCTGGCCTTGACCAGCATGCGCTTGAAGTGCGCGCGTTCGATTTCCAGCAGCAGGCCGGCTTCGCCAGACTGGATAAATACGGTTTCGGCGTCGAGCAGGCTCTTTTCGTACTGGCACGGCGAGCTGGTCAGCGCCGGGATGCCCGGCAGGGCCTTGAGCTGGTGCTTGTCCAGCATCTGCTTCAGGCGAGGCACCGACACCGCAGTGAGCTTGCGACCGGTCAGTTCGGCCAGGCGGTTGAGGTCCAGCAGCTGGCTCTGCGGGAATAGCACCATCAGGGCGCCGACCTCGTCGTCGAGCAGCACGGCCTGTACCCGCGACGCTGCCGGCAGGTGCGGATGTTCGACCACCTCGCGGTAGGCCACGCCGAGTTTGTCGAGCAGCAGCCGGATGACCGAGGGAGCGTGTGGGGTTGCGGTGTCCAGGGCAACTTCAGTCATGGTCCGTATCCACTGATTCCTTTAAACGCGAAGTATAACCAGCCTCTGGGCAAATCTGGATCCATTATGGGACCAGCGTCACACTTGGCCATATTGCTGGCCATGACGCAGCCAGCGATCGAGCAGTGGGCTGACGTGCTCCGGCCAGCGTGCGATCAGGGCCTGGGCGGCGTCGCGCACGGCCGGCAGCAGGTCGGCGTCACGCATCAGGTCGGCGACCTTGAACTGCAAAAGGCCTGTCTGGCGGGTGCCGAGCATCTCGCCCGGGCCACGCAGCTCCAGGTCTTTTTCGGCGATGATGAAGCCGTCGTTGGTTTCCCGCATGATCCCTAGCCGCTCGCGGCCGATCTGCGACAGTGGTGGGTGGTACAGCAGCACGCAATGGCTGACGGCGCTGCCCCGGCCCACCCGGCCGCGCAACTGGTGCAGCTGTGCCAGGCCCAGGCGCTCTGGGTTCTCGATGATCATCAGGCTGGCGTTGGGCACATCCACGCCCACCTCGATGACCGTGGTGGCGACCAGCAACTGCAGGTTGCCGGCCTTGAACTCAGCCATGATCTCAGCCTTTTCCGCCGGCTTCATGCGCCCGTGGATCAGCCCCACCCGCAGCTCGCCCAAGGCGCTGCCCAGCTCCTCGTAGGTGCTTTCGGCGGCCTGGCAGGTAAGCTCTTCGGATTCTTCGATCAGTGTGCACACCCAGTAGGCCTGGCGTCCTTCGGCGCAGGCGGCGCGCACCCGCTCGACCACTTCGAAGCGGCGGCTATCGGCCACCAGCACGGTGTTCACCGGGGTGCGTCCGGGTGGCAGTTCGTCGAGCACCGAGGTGTCCAGGTCGGCGTAGGCGCTCATGGCCAAGGTGCGCGGAATGGGTGTGGCGGTCATGATCAGCTGGTGCGGGCACAATTCCCCGGCCACGCCCTTCTTGCGCAGGGCCAGGCGTTGCTGCACGCCAAAACGGTGCTGTTCATCGATGATCGCCAGGGCCAGGTGCTTGAACTTCACCTCTTCCTGGAACAGCGCATGGGTGCCGACCACCATTGGCGCGCCATTGGCGATCTGCTCCAGGGCGGCTGCCCGGGCTTTGCCCTTTAGCTTGCCGGCCAGCCACGCGACTTCGATGCCCAGCGGTTCGAGCCAGCGCTTGAAGGTGATGTAGTGCTGTTCGGCGAGGATCTCGGTGGGTGCCATCAGGGCCACCTGGTAGCCGGCTTCCAGGGCCTGCAGCGCGGCCAGGGCGGCGACCACGGTCTTGCCGGCACCCACATCGCCCTGCACCAGGCGCATCATCGGCTCTTGCTGGCTGAGGTCGTAAGCAATTTCGTTGGCCACCCGCTGCTGCGCGCCGGTCGGCTGGAAGCCCAGGTTGGCCAGGTACTGCGCCTGCAGGCGCTGGGCCTTGGGCAGCACTGGCGCGCGCAGGCTGCGCAGGCTTTCACGCAGGCGTTGCTGCGACAACTGGTGGGTCAGCAGCTCTTCGAAGGCCAGGCGGTGCTGGGCCCAGTGCTGGCCTTCGGCAAGCTCGTCGAGGTCGGCGTCGGCCGGCGGGTTGTGCAGGTAGCGGATGGCATCGTCCAGCGGCGCCAGCTGGTAGTCCCGGGCCAGTTCGTCGGGCAGCCAGTCCGGCAGGCTGCGCGGGCCCAGCAGGCCCAGGCTCTGCTGACAAAGCAGCCGCAGGCGTTGCTGGGTAAGGCCTTCGGTGGACGGATAGATCGGCGTCAGGGTCTGCTCGACCGGTGGCGCCGGTTCGTCGCCGTTCAGCGCCCGGTATTCCGGGTGGTAGATTTCCAGGCCCGAAGCGCCGGGGCGCGCTTCGCCGTAGCAGCGCAGGTGGGTGCCACGCTTGAGGCCTTCCTTCTGCGCGTTGCTGAAGTGGTAGAAGCGCAGGCTCAGCACACCGCTGCCGTCACCAAGGCGCACCACCAGGCTGCGGCGCTTGCCCATGGTCACGTCGGCGCCGC
Organism: Pseudomonas sp. A2; assembly: GCF_023100865.1. Lineage (NCBI taxonomy): Bacteria > Pseudomonadati > Pseudomonadota > Gammaproteobacteria > Pseudomonadales > Pseudomonadaceae > Pseudomonas > Pseudomonas sp. A2. The sequence continues at coordinate 6,030,031 of NZ_CP039127.1, read as the reverse complement.
TGACCACGCCCTCAATCACCGCGTCCTGGCCAGGGCGCAGTTGACCGATCGGCACCACGCGGGTGCGGTCCTGGTAGCGCAGGGGGAGGTGGAACAGCACGTCCTGCAGGTTCTCCAGGCCGACCTTGGCGAGCTTCTCCGCCATGGCCTCGCCAACCCCCTTGAGTACCGTCACCGGGACCTTCGACAGCTCACTCATGACTCAGGCCGGTTGTACCGCAGGGGCTTTGGCGACCGAGCACAGGCGGATCGAGTCGGCGAGGATCTCGATGGCCTTCGGCCGCGGGAAGCTGGCGCGCCAGGCGATGGCTACGGTGCGGAATGGTGCCGGTGCGGTCAGTGGGCGAACCTCGATGACACCGGGGGCGTAGTGGTGGCTGTGCACCGCCGACAGCGGCAGGATCGACACGCCAAGGCCTGAGGCCACCATGTGACGGATGGTTTCCAGCGAGCTGGACTCCACCGTGGTGTGCTTGGAGCCTTCACCGCCCTTGTTCAGCGTTGGACAAGCCTCCAGTACCTGGTCGCGGAAGCAGTGGCCTTCACCGAGCAGCAACAGGCTCTTGTCGTTGAGCATGGCGGTGTCGATGGTCTTTTTCGCTGTCCACGGGTGGTCAGCCGGCATCAGGGCGCAGAACGGCTCATCGTACAGCGGCAGGGTCAGCACGTCGGCTTCGTTGAACGGCAGGGCGATGATCACCGCGTCCAGTTCGCCGTTGCGCAGCTTTTCGCGCAGTACGTGGGTGAAGTTCTCTTCGATGTAGAGCGGCATCTGCGGTGCCACGCGGTGCAGCTGCGGAATCAGGTGCGGGAACAGGTACGGGCCGACGGTATAGATGGCACCGACCTTGAGCGGGGCGGTCAGCTGGTTCTTGCCGGCCTGGGCCAGCTCGCGAATGCCCTGGGCCTGCTCCAGTACCTTTTGCGCCTGGGCGACGATGCTTTCGCCGACCGGGGTCAGGCGGACCGCGCTCTTGCTGCGCTCGAAGATCAACACGCCAAGCTCATCCTCGAGCTTCTTCACACCGACCGACAGGGTCGGCTGGCTCACGTGGCAGCGTTCGGCGGCATGGCCGAAATGCTGTTCCTGGGCGAGTGTGACGATGTAGCGTAATTCTGTGAGGGTCATAACGTGCGTCCATGAAGTTGCGAGCCCAGCATAGCGGCTGCAATCGATAGACGCACGTTATCAGACTTGCCGATTTGTGACAGAAACAAAAGTCTCAGCGGCGGTCCAGCGAGTAGACGAACGGGGCCACGACTTCGATCGTGCCATTGTTCAGCAACTCGGGTGGCGGCTTGGGTACCGTGCCGGCCCGACGGATCATTTCCAGGGTCGCCCGGTCCAGAGCGGCACTACCCGAACCTCCGGCCATGGAGTACGACACCACCTTGCCTTCGGCGTCGACCACGAAACGTAAGCGGTTTATGCCCTGCAGCCCGCGACGGCGCGCGTCTTCCGGGTAACGCTTGTACTTGGCCAGGTGACGCAGCAGGTCGCTCTGCCAGGTCGGCAGGGCTTTGCTGTTGGACGCAATGCTCGGTGCCGGTGCCGCGGACTTCTGCGGTGGCGTGTTGCTGGGCGGTGCGTCTACCGTTTGTTCGGTCGGCGGTGCTTCCTTCGGCGGCTCAGGCTTTTTCTCGGGCTTGGGCGGCTGTGGCTTGGCCTTTGGCTTGGGCGGCTTGGGAATGGCGATCTTGGGCTTGGGTGCCTCGGCCAGCTTCGGCAGTGGCGGTTCCTCGACCGGTGCCGGTGGCTGCGGCGCCGCTTTCGGGGGCGGTGGTGGCGCAGGCTCCGGCAACGGCGCCAGCTCGACCATCATGGCTGCCGGTGGCAGTTCGATGGCCTGGGGCACCGACCAGTTGAGCGTCAGCAGCACGGCGACCACGTGCACGCCCAGCACGATCGCCAGGCTGCCACCGTAGCGCGCCATGTTCGAGCGCGTTCTTGTCATTTCTTGGCTGCCGTCTCTAGACCTACCAGACCGACTTTCAGGTAGCCGGCCGCGCGCATGTTGTTCATCACTTCCATCAGGTCACCGTAATCCACGCCTTTGTCAGCCTGGAAGAAGATGGTGGTTTCCTTGTCGCCCTTGGTCTTGGCATCGAGCATCGGGCCAAGCTGGTCGGGGGCAGGGACCTGATCGTCACCGACGTACAGCTTCTGGTCGGCCTTGACGCTGACGAATACCGGTTTCTCGGGCCTCGGCGCCGGCTTGGCGGTCGAGGCCGGCAGGTCGACCTTGATGTCGACCGTGGCCAAGGGGGCTGCGACCATGAAAATGATCAGCAGCACCAGCATCACGTCGATGAACGGCGTAACGTTGATTTCGTGGTTTTCGGCGAGGTCGTCGCCACCTTCGTTGAGATGCAGGCCCATGGCTTACCCCACTTTCACCATGTGCGGGGCAACACGCTCGCTGCCCTGGTGGTCCAGATCACGGCTGACCAGCAGCAGCACCTGAGCGGAGGCGTCGGATACCTGGGCCTTGTAGCCGGCGATGGAGCGGGCGAAGACGTTGTAGATGACCACGGCCGGAATTGCGGCGACCAGACCCAGGGCGGTGGCCAACAGGGCCTCGGCGATACCTGGGGCAACCACGGCCAGGTTGGTGGTCTGGGTCTTGGCGATGCCGATGAAGCTGTTCATGATGCCCCATACGGTACCGAACAGGCCAACGAATGGCGCAGTGGAGCCGATGGTGGCGAGTACGCCGGTGCCGCTGCTCATGGTGCGACCGCTGGCGTGTACCAGGCGCTCCAGGCGGAAGCTGACGCGCTCCTTGATGCCCTCTTTTTCGCGGGCGTTGGCCGACAGGCGCATCTCTTCGAGTGCGTCGTGGACCAGGGTGTGGGCCAGGGTGCCTTCCTTGTTGGAAACGTCGCTGGCTTCCTTGAGGCTGGCGGATTTCTTCAGCAGGGCGATTTCACCACGCAGGCGACGCTTGGCGCCCATCAGCTCGAAGCCTTTGGCAATCCAGATCGTCCAGGTGATGATGGAGGCGATGGCCAGGCCGATCATTACCGCCTTCACCACCACGTCGGCGTTCTTGTACATGCCCCAAGGGGACAGGTCGTGGGCCATGCCCAGCGAGGTGTCTTCAACCAGAGCCTCGACGCTCGGGTCTGCAGCGACCGGGGCATCAACCGGGGTGGCGGCAACTGCACCGCCAGCCGGTGCTGCGGCTGGAGCAACTGCCGGAGCAGCCGGTGCGGTAGCGGCAGCAGGCGCGGCAGCATTGGCGGTTGGCTCATCGGCCATGGCCACTGGGGCCAGCACCAGGCTGAGTGTCAGCGCGGCGATGGCGCGCCAGGCGCGCAACGGGGTTGGCGAAGCGGAAGGTTGAGTACGTGTCATGCTGGCCGGACCTGATGAAGAATGAAGTTAACGTTCTCCAAGGCCTCGAGGTAGGCCGAGAACAATTTGGCGGCCATTATTGCAAGTAATTCTTGTTAACAAAAGTAATCTTGTTGCTTTTTTCGCCTATGGTCTAGCCATCCATCGTGTAGCGTGGTCGGGCTGATCAATTGGTCTAGGGAGTTTAGAGATGTCAGACCTTTCCGTGATGGTGGTGGGATGTGGTGATGTAGGCGGGCGCCTTGCCCGGCAGATGCTTGCGCGCGGTTGGCAGGTGAGCGGCCTGCGTCGCTCGGTCGGGCAGTTGCCTGCGGGGGTCGTGCCTGTGGCAGCGGACTTGTCGGTGCCATCGCTTCCAGACGCCTGGCCGCAGCGCGCGCCGGACTACCTGGTGTATTGCGTGGCGGCGAGCCAGCATGACGAGGCGGGTTACCAGGCAGCCTATGTCGACGGTTTGCGCCATGTGCTGGGCTGGCTGGCCGAGCGCGGCCAACGCCCACGACGGCTGCTGTTCGTGTCCAGCAGCAGCGTGTATGCACAGAAGGACGGCGAGTGGATCGAAGAAGGCGCGGCCACCGAGCCTGAAGGTTATTCCGGGCGGTTGATGCTGGAGGCTGAGCGGCTGGCACTGGCCAGCGGCATCCCGGCCAGTGTGGTGCGCCTGACCGGCATCTATGGCCCCGGCCGCGAGTGGCTGCTCAGTCAGGTGCGCCAGGGCTACCGCGTGGCCGAGGAGCCACCGCTGTATGGCAACCGCATCCATGCTGAGGATGCTGCCAGCCTGTTGGCGTTCCTGCTGCAGGCCGATGCCGACGGCAAGGTGCTCGACGATTGCTACATCGGCGTCGACGACGACCCGGCGCCGCTGGCCGATGTGGTGGCCTGGCTGCGGGCGTACATGGGGGTAACCGAGTGGTCGGATGAGCAGCGGGTGCGCCGTACCGGCAGCAAGCGCTGCAGTAATGCCCGGGCGCGGGCATTGGGCTGGGCGCCGGTGTATCCGAGTTACAGGGAAGGTTATGCGGCCATCCTTGAGGGTAAAAACCAGCCTCAGGCCTGATGCGCCCCCTGTAGGAGCGGCCTTGTGCCGCGATAGGGCTGCGAAGCAGCCCCGGCATTCTATGCGGCGACGCTGAAATCCTGGCGCCGCTGCGCGCCCCATCGCGACACAAGGCCGCTCCTACAGGGACCGCGCAGGTTTTCAGTCCAGTTCCAGCACCCACTGGCGCTTGCCGGCCGCCAACACTGGCATTTCATCCGGCTGCGCGCGGTTCACCGCCTGGAAGATCTCCAGCTTGTCGCCATCGCGCTTGAGGATGAACGGCGCGCCACGCTGGTTGCGCTCCAGCCACAGGCTGTCATTGCTGCCACCCATGGTCGCGCAGTCACCCGCCAGGCACAGGGCGAAACGGTCTGGCCCTGGCAGGCCGGTGACGTTGCCGGTGTCGCCGAAGCGCACGCTGGCACCTTTGCCCTGGCCTTCGACGATCTTCCAGTTGCCGCCCAGATAGGCCTGGTACAGGGCTTTCTCGAAGGTGCTGCCCAGTGGCGCATTGGTCGCCGCTGGTGCTTTGGCGCGAACGAAGGTCTGCTTGCCGCCGCGTTGATCGACCGCCTGCAGTTCGTCGCCATCGAGCGACAGCTGTTCGGTCTGGCCACCCTGGAAGCTGGCCTGCCATTGCTTGTCGGTGGCGCTCAGCTGGCCGTCGGCCGCTTCGAAACCATTGCTGTAGCTGGCCTGTTGGCTGGCTACGTCGAGCTTCCACTCGAATACCGGCCCGTGCTCATTGAGCGCCTGACGCAGGCTGCCGCCCTTGACGGCCGCATTGATGGCGTCCTGATTGATCCAGGTGCCGTTGAAATCTTCGGGTTTGTGGCTGGCGCAGCCGCCCATAAGCAGGGCTGCCAGCGCGAGGGGCAGTGCTTGGCGCATGAGGGGATAACCTTGCAAAGAAGGGAAGGTGACGGGCGGGGTGCCCGTCACCGAGGGCATCATTCGATGACCAGAATGGCGTCCATTTCGACCTGGGCGCCTTTCGGCAGCGCGGCAACGCCGATGGCGGCGCGGGCCGGGTAAGGCTGCTCGAAGTAGCGGCCCATCACCTCGTTGACCTTGGCGAAGTGGCTCAGGTCGGTGAGAAAGATGTTCAGCTTGACGATGTCCTTGAACGAACCGCCAGCGGCTTCAGCCACGGCCTTGAGGTTCTCGAACACCTGTACGGTCTGGGCTTCGAAACCTTCGACCAGCTCCATGGTCTTCGGGTCCAGCGGGATCTGGCCCGACATGTACACGGTGTTGCCGGCCTTGATCGCCTGCGAGTAGGTGCCGATGGCGGCAGGGGCCTTGTCGCTGTTGATGACGGTCTTGCTCATGATGACTCCTTGCGGTTGGCGGACTACGTACGCATGCGGGTGATGCGGACCACACCGGTCAGGGTACGCAGCTTCTTGATCACACGCGCCAGGTGCACGCGGTCGTGCACGCTGACCACCAGTTGGACCACGCTGATACGGCCGTCGCGTTCGTCCATGCTGATCTTCTCGATGTTGCCGTCGGCGGCGTTGACACTGCTGGCCAGCAGGGCAATCAGGCCGCGCTGGTGCTCCAGTTCGACACGCAACTCGACATTGAACTCACCGGTGATGTCCTTGGCCCAGGAGAGTTGTACGCACTTTTCCGGGTTGTGGCGGATTTCACTGATGTTGCGGCAGTTTTCCAGGTGCACGACCATGCCCTTGCCGGCTGACAGGTGGCCGACGATCGGGTCGCCCGGGATCGGTGTGCAGCACTTGGCGTAGCTCAGCACCAGCCCTTCGGTACCACGAATCGCCAGCGGACCTTCCGGTGCCGGCAGCTGCTCGCCTTCGGCCGACAGCAGGCGGCGCGCGACCACGTAGGCCATGCGGTTGCCCAGGCCGATGTCTTCGAGCAGGTCTTCGATCAGCTCCAGGCGGTACTCGGCGAGAATGGCCTGGATGCGCTCCTGGGGGATCATTTCCAGGCTGCTGTCGAAGCCGGTGAGCACCTTGTTCAGCAGGCGTTCGCCCAGGCTGATGGACTCGGAGCGACGCTGTTGCTTGAGCGCGTGGCGGATGTGCGTGCGCGCCTTGCCGGTAACCACGAAGTTGAGCCAGGCCGGGTTCGGCCGCGCGCCCGGGGCGCTGACGATTTCCACTGTCGAGCCGCTTTGCAGCGGTTCGGACAGCGGCGCCAGGCGGCGGTTGATGCGGCAGGCGATGCAGCTGTTGCCGACGTCGGTGTGCACCGCGTAGGCGAAGTCGACCGCCGTGGAGCCTTTGGGCAGCTCCATGATGCGGCCTTTGGGCGTGAACACGTAGACCTCGTCCGGGAACAGGTCGATCTTCACGCTTTCGATGAATTCCAGCGAGTTGCCGGCACGTTGCTGCAGCTCGAGGATGCCCTTGACCCACTGGCGGGCGCGGGCGTGGCTGCCCTTGGGTTGCTCGTCGTCGTTGGACTTGTACAGCCAGTGTGCGGCGATGCCGTTGTTGGCCATCTCTTCCATCTCGCGGGTGCGGATCTGGATTTCGATGGGCACGCCGTGCATGCCGAACAGCGTGGTGTGCAACGACTGGTAGCCGTTGGCCTTGGGGATCGCGATGTAATCCTTGAAGCGACCGGGCAGCGGCTTGTAGAGGTTGTGCACCGCACCGAGTACTCGGTAGCAGGTATCGACCTTGTCCACGACGATGCGGAAGGCGTACACGTCCATGATCTCGTTGAAGGCGCGGCGCTTGCCGCGCATCTTCTTGTAGATGCCATAGAGGTGTTTCTGCCGGCCGCTGATCTCGCCCTCGATGCCGTCGGCGGCCAGGCAGTTGGCCAGCGAATGCTCGATCTTGGCGACGATCTCCTTGCGGTTGCCGCGTGCGCTTTTCACCGCACGGTGGATCAGCGACGAACGCATCGGGTGCATGGCCTTGAAGCCGAGGTCCTCGAACTCAACGCGCACGGTGTGCATGCCCAGGCGGTTGGCAATGGGGGCGTAGATCTCGAGGGTTTCCTTGGCGATGCGCCGGCGTTTTTCGCCGGACAGCACTTCCAGGGTGCGCATGTTGTGCAGGCGGTCGGCCAGCTTGACCAGGATCACGCGGATATCGCGGGCCATGGCCATGGCCATCTTCTGGAAGTTTTCGGCTTGCGCCTCGGCCTTGGTCTCGAAGTTCATCTGGGTCAGCTTGCTGACCCCATCGACCAGTTCGGCCACGGTCTCGCCAAACTGCTGGCTGAGGGCTTCCTTGGCGATGCCGGTATCTTCGATCACGTCGTGCAGCATGGCCGCCATCAGGCTCTGATGGTCCATGTGCATGTCGGCAAGGATGCTGGCCACGGCCAGCGGGTGGGTTACGTAGGGCTCGCCACTGCGGCGGCGCTGCCCATCGTGGGCCTGTTCGGCGTAGAAATAGGCGCGCCGGACCAGGTTGACCTGTTCGGGGCCAAGGTAGGTCGACAGCCGTTCGGCCAAGGCTTCTATACCCGGCATGGGTTCACCTCCTGCCGAGGAAGGGGGCCTTGCGCCGTGCGACGTCGACCTGGCATCAATCAGACAGCCTCGTTGTTCTCGTCCTCGAATGCGGCGAACACCGGATCCTCGGTGACGATCTCTTCAGCGGCGATGAACTCGTTGGTGACGATGCCTTCGGCGATTTCACGCAGGGCAACAACGGTCGGCTTGTCGTTTTCCCACGCAACGCGTGGCTCTTTGCCGCCGGTCGCCAGCTGGCGAGCGCGCTTGGTCGAGAGCATGACCAGCTCAAAGCGGTTATCCACGTGTTCCAGGCAGTCTTCAACAGTTACGCGGGCCATGGTCTTCCTCAGTAGCAATTGCGGTGGGCGTGCAGCCCGATAATGGGCAGGCGGACTCGATAGTTTAAAAAATCACCAGCCAATAGGGAAGCGCTGTTTTGTCGGGTGGTTACCTTCAAGCCCTGTGTTGCCTTCTTCGCGGCTGAAGCCGCTCCCACAGGGACCGCATTGTCCTCAGGTTCATCACCGCACCCTGTGGGAGCGGCTTCAGCCGCGAAAGGGCCGGAACAGACACCCTATCGCTTGAACCTGACGATAACCTCAGAGCATCGCGTCACGCAACCGCGGGGTCAGCTCCTCGAACAGGGTCTGCACCGAGCGCAACGCCCGGCAGTCCGGCCGGGTCAGCAGCCACAGCTGGGTGTCGCAACCCGGCAGCGGCCCGCTCAGCGCATCCACCCCGGGCAGAGCATGCACCATGTAGTCCGGCAGCGCTGCCACGCCGAGCCCGGCCGTGACCAGTTGAGCGATGGTCGACATGCCGCTGCACTGGTAGCGCGGGCTCAACCCCGGGTGCTGCTGGTTGCGCCAGACCACCGTGGGGTGGTCCTGCATCGAGTCGTCGGGGGCGATCCACGGCACGCTGGCAGGTGACTCGGCCAGGCGCTCGCGCCACTGCGGCTGGCCGCAGACCACGTAGGAGGTGGACCCCAGGTTGCGGCCCACCAGGTGCTCCGGCGGCGTGTTGGTCAGGCGCAGGGCAATGTCGGCATCGCGCCGGCTGAGGTTGGCGAAGGTGTTGGAGGTGCCCATCTCCAGCGACAAGGCCGGGTAGTTGGGCATGAACTCGGCCAGCGCCGGCAGCAGCAGGCTGTGCATCACCGCCTCGGTACAGGTCAGGCGCACGGTGCCGCTGACCACCTGCTCGCCACTGGTCATGGCGATGCGCGCCGCCTCCAGCGCCTGCTCGGCGCGCTCGGCCTGCTCGGCCAGGGCCTGGGCGGTGTCGGTCGGCAGGTAGCCTTTGCGGCTCTTGACGAACAAGGCGGTGCCCAGCGCCGACTCCAGCCGGCGGATCGAGCGGAACACCGTCGAAACATCGACCTTGAGCAACTCGGCAGCCTTGGCCAGCGAGCGGCCACGTTCCAGGGCCAGGACCAGGGAGAGGTCGGCATGGGTAATCTGATATTGCATTGGTGCACGCTCTGCTTGCCGAATTGCCAATGTCTGTTGCGTTTTGGCCATTTTATAGTGAAACGGCCCCCGGGAATCAATGCGCCCGGTCGGGTAACCAATCCCCACGATGGGAAAGTGAAAAGAACAACAGCTGCAACCATCGTCGCCCGTGAGGCGCCAGCCGTATCCCCCACATCGCCGCAGCAAATCAAAGGATGTACAGCCATGACGTCGGTAACCCCGTGCGCCAGTTCTTCCAGCGAGATGAATGACTTCCTCCAGGCCCATCCGGACACGCAGTACGTCGACCTGCTGATCTCCGACATGAACGGCGTTGTACGTGGCAAGCGCATCGAGCGGGCCAGCCTGCACAAGGTGTACGAGAAGGGCATCAACCTGCCGGCATCGCTGTTCGCCCTGGACATCAACGGGTCCACCGTCGAGAGCACCGGCCTTGGCCTGGACATCGGCGATGCCGACCGCATCTGCTTCCCGATCCCCGGCACGCTGTCGGACGAGCCGTGGCAGAAGCGCCCCACCGCCCAGCTGCTGATGACCATGCACGAACTGGATGGCCAGCCGTTCTTCGCCGACCCGCGCGAAGTACTGCGCCAGGTGGTGAGCAAGTTCGATGACCTGGGCCTGGATATCTGCGCCGCGTTCGAGCTGGAGTTCTACCTGATCGACCAGGACAACCTCAACGGTCGCCCGCAGCCGCCGCGCTCGCCGATTTCCGGCAAACGCCCGCAGTCGACCCAGGTGTACCTGATCGACGACCTCGATGAATATGCCGACTGCCTGCAGGACATGCTCGAAGCGGCCAAGGAGCAAGGCCTGCCCGCCGACGCCATTGTCAAGGAAAGCGCCCCGGCACAGTTCGAGGTCAACCTGCACCATGTGGCCGACCCACTGAAGGCCTGCGACTACGCGATCCTGCTCAAGCGCCTGATCAAGAACGTTGCCTACGACCATGAGATGGATACCACCTTCATGGCCAAGCCCTACCCGGGCCAGGCAGGCAATGGCCTGCACGTGCACATTTCGTTGCTGGACAAGAAAACCGGCAAGAACATCTTCGCCAGTGACGACCCGCTGCAAAGCGACGCGCTGCGCCATGCCATCGGTGGTGTTCTGGAGACCATGCCGGCGTCGATGGCCTTCCTCTGCCCGAACATCAACTCCTACCGCCGCTTCGGCGCGCAGTTCTACGTGCCCAATGCGCCAAGCTGGGGCCTGGACAACCGTACCGTGGCCGTGCGCGTGCCCACCGACAGCAGCGATAACGTGCGCCTCGAGCACCGCGTGGCCGGTGCCGACGCCAACCCCTACCTGATGCTCGCGGCGATCCTCGCCGGTGTTCACCACGGCCTGACCAACCAGGTCGAGCCGCAGGCACCGATCGAAGGCAATTCCTACGAACAGCTGGAGCAGAGCCTGCCAAACAACCTGCGCGATGCCCTGCGCGCACTGGACGACAGCGAAGTCCTCAACCAATACATCAGCCCGGATTACATCGATATCTTCGTGGCCTGCAAGGAAAGCGAACTGGCCGAGTTCGAAGTGTCGATTTCCGATCTCGAGTACAACTGGTACCTGCACACGGTGTAAACCCATGAGCGCAAATGCGGTCCCCTTGATCGGTGTCAGCGCCTGCCGCCAGCAGGTGGGGAAGAACTCGTCGCATACGGTAGGCGACAAGTATGTCGAGGCGGCCGGCTTTGCCGGCTTGCCATTGATCTTGCCGGCCCGTGACGGGGGCAGCGACACGCAGGCGCTGCTGGCCCGTCTGCATGGCATTGTTTTTACCGGCTCACCTTCAAATATCGAACCGCATCATTACAATGGCGCCCCCAGCGCGGCAGGTACCCGGCACGATCTGGCACGCGATCGCCTGACCCTGCCGCTGTTGCAGGCGGCCATTGCCGCCGGTGTGCCGGTGTTCTGTATTTGCCGTGGCTACCAGGAATTGAACGTGGCCCTGGGCGGCAGCCTGCACCAGCGCGTGCAGGAACTGCCCGGCTACCTGGACCACCGTGAACCAGAGGACGCACCTCTGGAGGTGCAATACGGCCCTCGTCACCTTGTCGGTATCGAGCCTGGCGGGTTGTTCGAGCGCCTGGGCCTGGCGGCGCAGTTCGAGGTCAACTCGCTGCACAGCCAGGGCATCGACCGCCTGGCCCCAGGCCTGCGCGTCGAGGCACGGGCCCCGGATGGCCTGATCGAAGCGGTGTCCATGCCTGCCGCGCCGGGCTTTGTGCTCGGCGTGCAGTGGCACCCGGAGTGGCGATTTACCGAAAACCCGGTCTCGTTGCGCCTGTTCCAGGCGTTTCGCGAGGCCTGTTTTGCCTATGCAACACGGGAGGGCGCACGGCAGGAGGCACTCTGACGTCACCCGAAGGTCTCGGATGACTTGTTCCCGGCAGCAAGCTTTCAATGAGTGAAAGCGGGCCTTGTACGCAAGGCCTGTGAAAACAATTCCAAAATTTACGGCAAATACTCATGAGCAATTACACAGAAGCCGGCCGCCCACCCGATGTGGCGGCCGACGCGGGCAACACCCAGCGCAGCAAGGGGCTGGCCACCGGCCGGCTGGGCTTGCTGGCCAGCGTGGTGCTAGGCATTTCCACCATCGCCCCGGTCTACACCCTGACCGGCGCCCTTGGGCCGACCGTGCGTGAAGTGGGCGCGCACCTGCCAGCGGTATTCATCGTCGGCTTCCTGCCGATGCTGTTGGTAGCCTTGGGCTACCGCGAACTGAACTCGGCGGAGCCGGACAGTGGTACTTCGTTTACCTGGTCGGCGCGTGCCTTCGGTCCGATGATCGGCTGGATCGGTGGCTGGGGCCTGGTGGTCGCCACCACCATCGTGTTGTCGAACCTGGCAGGGGTGGCGGTCGACTTCTTCTATCTGTTCCTTGGTCAGATTACCGGCAAGCATGAACTGGCGGCATTGGCCGACAACCTGCTCATCAACATAACCACCTGTTGCGTGTTCATCGCCCTGGCGGTGTGGATCTGCTGCCGTGGCATGACCACCACCATGACGGTGCAATATGGCCTGGTAGCCCTGCAGTTGCTGGTGCTGATCGGCTTTGCCTTTGCCGCTTTCGGCGAAACGACGGCGCCGCCACCGCTGGAATTCGATTTCGCCTGGTTCAACCCGTTCGGCGTCGAATCTTTCTCGGCCTTTGCCGCCGGGCTGTCGCTGTCGATCTTCATCTTCTGGGGCTGGGACGTGTGCCTGACTGTCAGCGAGGAGTCGGTCGGCAGTGACGAGGTGCCGGGCAAGGCGGCCACCTGGACCGTGCTGCTGATCCTCGGCCTGTACCTGTTCACCGCCATTGCCACCCTGCAGTTTGCTGGTATCAGCGAACAGGGCCTGGGCCTGAACAACCCGCGCATCCAGGAAAACGTCTTCGCTCACCTGGCCGGCCCGGTCATGGGGCCGCTGGCGATCCTGATGTCCATCGCCGTGCTGGCCAGTACCGCGGCGTCGCTGCAGTCGACCTTCGTGTCGCCGGCGCGCACACTGTTGGCCATGGGTTACTACGGTGCGGTGCCGCAGAAGTTCGCCAGCGTCTGCCCACGTTCGCAGACCCCGCGTTACGCCACCATCTGCGCCGGCGTGGCCGCGGGCCTGTTCTACGTGACCATGCGCACCCTGAGCGAGAACGTGTTGGCGGATACCATCACTGCACTGGGCATGATGATCTGCTTCTACTATTCGCTGACGGCCTTCGCCTGTGTCTGGTACTTCCGCGACAGCCTGTTCGACAGCCTGCGCCACTTCCTGATGCGCGGCTTGTGCCCGCTGGTGGGTGGGGTGATCTTGTCGGTTATCTTCGTGCGTACCGCCATCGACAGCGCCTCGCCGGACTTCGGCAGCGGCTCGCATGTGGGCGGGCTGGGGCTGGTGTTCGTGATCGCCGCGATCATCTCGGTGCTGGGGATCGTGCTGATGATGCTGTCGCGGCTGCGCGCGCCGGCGTACTTCCTGGGGGCTACCCTGCGTCAGCAGGCTACCTTGCCATTGCAGGAATAAGGCTGGGGGCGCTTCGCGCCCCATTCGCAGCACAAGGCTGCTCCTACATCGATGGCGTACATTGCGCCATTGTAGGAGCAGCCTTGTGCTGCGAATGGGCTGCAAAGCAGCCCCATGCGGTCTTTCAGGAGAGCAGTTCTTTCAGAAGCCCGCTGTTGCGCTGTTGCTGCTTTTTCAGCAGCAGGCGGTTCGAGCGGAACACTGCCTTCAAGTCCTCCAGCGCCTCGTCGAAGTCATCGTTGATGATCACGTAGTCATACTCGTCGTAGTGCACCATCTCGCTGACCGCTTCCTTCATGCGCCCGGCGATGATTTCTTCGCTGTCCTGCCCGCGGCCGTCCAGGCGCTCGCGCAGCGCCTGCTGGCTTGGTGGCAGGATGAACACCGACAAAGCCTGCGGCATCAGCTTGCGTACCTGCTGGGCGCCTTGCCAGTCGATTTCCAGGATCAGGTCGTAACCCTGGTTCAGGGTCTGCTGCATGGCGCTGCGCGAGGTGCCGTAGAAGTTGCCGAACACCTCGGCATGCTCCAGGAAGTCGCCTTGTTCGATCAGAGCCTTGAATTCCTCGTGGACGACGAAGTGGTAGTTCACCCCGTGCTGCTCACCCGGGCGCATGGCGCGGGTGGTGTGCGAGACCGAGACGCGGATTTGCGAGTCGTCCTGGGTCAGGGCAGTGACCAGGCTGGTCTTGCCGGCGCCCGAAGGGGCCGAAACGATGTAGAGAGTGCCGCTGCTGTGCTTCATGGTCGGGGTGGCCTTACTCGATGTTCTGTACTTGTTCACGCATCTGTTCGATCAATACCTTCAGGTTGACCGCCGCTTGCGTGCTGCGTGGGTCGAAGGCCTTGGAGCCGAGGGTGTTGGCCTCGCGGTTGAGTTCCTGCATCAGGAAGTCGAGGCGCCGCCCGGCAGCACCGCCACCCTTGAGCACGCGGCGCACTTCGGTGACGTGGGTGCTGAGGCGGTCGAGCTCCTCGGCCACGTCGCTCTTCTGGGCCAGTAGCACCATCTCCTGCTCCAGACGTTGCGGGTCGAGTTCGGCCTGCATATCGCCGAAGCGGTCGAGGATCTTCTGCCGCTGTGCTGCCAGCATCTGCGGCACCAGGGCGCGCAGGGTGGTGACTTCGCTGGCCATGTTGTCCAGGCGTTCGTTGATCAGCCGGGCCAGTTCCAGGCCTTCACGCTGACGCCCGGCCTTGAGCTCGGCCAGCGCCTCATCGAACAACGCCATGGCTTCGGTATTCAGTGCCTGCGGATCGTTGGCGTCGGCCACCAACACGCCTGGCCAGGACAGCACCTCCAGCGGGTTCAGTGGTGCCGGCTGCTTGATCAGGCCGGCCACTTCCTCGGCGGCGGCAACCAGCTGCGCGGCGCGCTCGCGGTCCACCTTCAGCGGTTTGCCGTTGCTGTCTTCGTTGAGGCGCAAGGTGCATTCTACCTTGCCCCGCGACAGGCCTTGGCGCAGCCCTTCACGCACGGCGCCTTCGAGGTCGCGCAGGGCCTCGGGCAGGCGCAGGTGCGGCTCCAGGTAACGGTGGTTGACCGAACGCAGCTCCCAGACCAGGGTGCCTTGGCTGCCGGCGCGCTCGACACGAGCAAAAGCGGTCATGCTGTGCACCATGGGGAGTACCTCGCGTATATGAATGAACGGTGGGAGCCTCTCGGCTGCAAGGCGCAGGATTGTAGCGCAGTGGGGCCTCGGCGCCCAATCCACCCATGTTACCGACGGGTGGCCTGGCCAGTAGGAAAAGGCGACGGGCTGTGCCGGGCGCGACAATAGGCATGTCTTCCCCGGGCCATGGGCCCTATAATGCTCGGCAGATTCAAAGTCCCAGTACAGGTATCCCAGATGAAACGTCCAAGTGGTCGCGCCGCCGATCAGCTCCGCTCGATCCGCATTACCCGCAACTACACCAAGCACGCCGAAGGGTCGGTACTGGTCGAGTTCGGTGACACCAAGGTCATCTGCACGGTCAGCGTGGAAAACGGTGTGCCGCGCTTTCTCAAAGGCCAGGGCCAAGGCTGGCTGACTGCCGAGTACGGCATGCTGCCGCGCTCCACCGGCGAGCGTAACCAGCGTGAAGCCAGCCGTGGCAAGCAGGGTGGCCGCACCCTGGAAATCCAGCGTCTGATCGGCCGTTCGCTGCGCGCCGCGCTGGACATGAGCAAGCTCGGTGATATCACCCTGTACATCGACTGCGACGTGATCCAGGCCGATGGTGGCACCCGTACCGCGTCCATCACCGGTGCCATGGTCGCTCTGTGCGATGCCTTGGCGGTGATCAAGAAGCGCGGTGGCCTGAAAGCCGGCAACCCGCTCAAGCACATGATCGCCGCAGTGTCGGTGGGCATGTATCAGGGCGAAGCGGTGCTCGACCTGGACTACCTGGAAGACTCCGCCGCCGAAACCGACCTGAACGTGGTCATGACCAGCGCCGGTGGTTTCATCGAAGTGCAGGGTACTGCCGAAGGTGCGCCGTTCCAGCCTGAAGACTTCAACGCCATGCTCGCCCTGGCGCAGAAGGGCATGAGCGAGATCTTCGAACTGCAGCAGGCGGCACTGGCCGACTGAACCCAGCCAGGGAGGTGCGGGGCATGAGCGAATCGAACCTGTCGATCACCCCGCCCAATGCCGAAATCCGGCAGTGGGCGATGTTCTGCCACCTCTCCGCGCTGCTGGGCCTGGTGGTGCCGCTCGGTCACTTGCTGGGCCCGCTGGTGCTTTGGCACCTCAAGCGCGAGCAAGACCCTTTCATCGACGCCCAGGGCAAAGAGGCGCTGAATTTTCAGATCAGCGTAACCATTGCCGGGTTCATCTGCTTCCTGCTGATGTTCGTTTTCATCGGGCTGGTGCTGTTCGCCATGCTGATGGTCGCGGTGATGATCCTGATCATCATTGCGGCAGTGCGGGCGAATGAGGGCAAGCCGTATCGCTACCCGATGATCTGGCGGCCGATCAAATAAAGCTGGGGCTGCTTTGCAGCCCTATCGCGACACAAGGCCGCTCCTACAAGGGATATGCATTCCCCTGTAGGAGCGGCCTTGTGTCGCGATAGGGCCGCAAAGCGGCCCCATGCCTTCAGATGGTCAACGTCCAGTCATAGTCGACGATCAGCGGCGCATGCTGGGAGAAGCGCGGCTGACGCGGCAGGCGGGCATTGCGCACGAAGCGGCGCAGCCCCGGGGTTAGGATCTGGTAGTCGAACCGGTAGCCCAGGTTGAGCATCTCGGCCTGCTCGTTGTCCGGCCACCAGCTGTACTGGTCGCCTTCACGGCTGACTTCGCGCAGGGCGTCGACGTAACCCATCTCGCCGGTGATCGCATCCATCCAGGCACGCTCCGGCGCCAGGAAGCCCGGCGACTGCTGGCTGTCACGCCAGTTCTTGATGTCGAGCTTCTGCTGCGCCACGTAGAACGAGCCGCAGTAGATGTATTCGCGACGCTTGCGACGCTGTTTGTCCAGGTACTTGGCGAAGTCGTCCATCAACTTGAACTTCTGGTTCAAGTCTTCGTCGCCGTTCATACCCGAAGGCAGCAGCAGGCTGGCAATACTGACTTTGTCGAAATCTGCTTGCAGGTAACGCCCGTAGCGGTCGGCTGTCTCGAAGCCCAGGCCGGTGATGACTGCCTTGGGCTGCATGCGCGAATACAGGGCCACACCACCTTGGGCAGGCACCTCCGCGTCGCAGGCATAAAGGAAATAGCCATCGAGCTGGAAAGCTGGGTCATCGAGTTCAAAGGCCGAGGCGCGGGTATCCTGAAGGCAGATGACGTCGGCATTCTGGGCTTGCAGCCAGCTGAGCAATCCACGCTCGGCCGCAGCCTGAATGCCATTTACGTTCACACTGATGATCCGCATAAATGGCCCCAAAAATCTCGTGCGTGTATGATACCCGAGCTCAACCCATTTAGCTAAATCCGTGGTGTCCGGGACTATCCATGCAGCCGTATCAGCGCGACTTCATCCGTTTTGCCATCGATCGCGGGGTACTGCGTTTCGGTGAATTCACCCTGAAATCGGGGCGTACCAGCCCGTATTTCTTCAATGCCGGCCTGTTCAACACCGGTTCCGCCCTGGCCGAACTGGGCCGTTGCTATGCCGCAGCCATTGTCGACAGCAAGATCCCGTTCGATGTGCTGTTCGGCCCGGCCTACAAGGGTATCCCGCTGGCAGCGACAACTGCCGTGGCCCTTGCCGATCAGCATCAGCTCGATGTGCCATGGTGCTTCAACCGTAAGGAAGCCAAGGACCACGGTGAAGGTGGCAGCCTGGTCGGTGCACCGCTGGCCGGTGACGTGCTGATCATCGACGACGTGATCACCGCCGGTACCGCCATTCGTGAGGTCATGCAAATCATCAATGCCCAGCAGGCCAAGGCCGCTGGCGTGTTGATCGCGCTGAACCGCGAAGAGCGTGGCAATGGCGAGCTGTCGGCGATCCAGGAAGTGGAACGCGACTTCGGTATTCCGGTGGTCAGCATCGTTTCGCTGACCCAGGTGCTGGAGTTCCTGGCCGATGATCCACAGCTGAAGCAGCATCTGCCGGCGGTCGAGGCTTACCGGGCGCAGTACGGTATCTGATCCGGGCCTGGAAATGAAAAAGGCGACCTTCTTGTGAAGGTCGCCTTTTTTTGTGTCGCCTGTCCCGGCCTCTTCGCGGGTAAACCCGCTCCCACAGGATCTCCACAGCCCTCAAAGGCGGTGCTGTACCTGTGGGAGCGGGTTTACCCGCGAAGAGGCCGGGACAGGTTAACGATCAGCGCTGCTTGCGGTTGGTAATCAGGGTACCCACGCCGCTGTCGGTGAAGATCTCCAGCAGCACCGCGTTCGGCACGCGGCCGTCGATGATGTGGGAGCTATTCACACCGCCCTGCACGGCATCCAGCGCGCACTTGATCTTCGGCAGCATGCCGCCGTAGATGGTGCCGTCGGCGATCAGTTCATTGACCTGCTCGGTGGTCAGGCCGGTCAGTACCTCGCCCTGCTTGTCCATCAGGCCGGCGATGTTGGTCAGCAGCATCAGCTTCTCGGCCTTCAGCGCCTCGGCTACCTTGCCCGCCACCAGGTCGGCGTTGATGTTGTACGACTCACCGTTGGCACCCACGCCGATCGGCGCGATCACCGGGATGAAGTCGCCCTTCACCAGCATGTTCAGCAGGTCGGTGTTCACACTCACCACTTCGCCCACGTGGCCGATGTCGATGATTTCCGGGGTGGTCATCTCGGGCGTCTGGCGGCTGACGGTCAGCTTGCGGGCGCGGATCAGCTCCGCGTCCTTGCCGGTCAGGCCGATGGCGCTGCCGCCGTGGCGGTTGATCAGGTTGACGATGTCCTTGTTGACCTGGCCACCCAGCACCATCTCCACCACGTCCATGGTCGCCGAGTCGGTGACGCGCATGCCGTCGATGAAGTGGCTTTCGATCGACAGGCGCTTGAGCAGGTCGCCGATCTGCGGGCCACCACCGTGGACCACCACCGGGTTGATGCCCACAGCCTTCATCAGCACGATGTCACGAGCGAAGCCGGTCTTGAGCTCCTCGCTCTCCATCGCGTTGCCGCCGTACTTGATCACCAGGGTCTTGCCGACAAAGCGGCGGATGTAAGGCAGTGCTTCGGACAAAACCTCGGCTACATGGGAAGCGGCATCGCGATCGAGGGTCATGCAGGGCTCCTGTAAGGAACAGATAGTCGGTCAGAACGGCAGTTGCAGCTCAGGCTCAACCCGCAGCAACTGGGTACGGAAAACATCCTTGATACGTTGCAATTCGGCGTTGCTGTCAGCCTCGAAGCGCAGCACCAGCACCGGGGTGGTGTTGGAGGCGCGAACCAGGCCCCAGCCGTGGGCGTAGTCCACCCGCACACCGTCGATGGTGGTCAGGTTGGCTTCGCCCCAGTCGGCGTCTCGTTGCAGTGCATCAATGATGCTGAATTTACCCTCGTCGGTCACATCAATATTGATTTCCGGCGTGGAAATATCGTTCGGGAACGCGGCGAACAGGTTTTCGGCACTCTTCCCGGCCTTGCTGAGGATCTCCAGCAGGCGCGCGGCGCTGTAGATGCCGTCGTCGAAACCGTACCAGCGTTCCTTGATGAAGATGTGACCGCTCATCTCGCCGGCCAGCAGCGAGCCGGTCTGTTTCATCTTCTTCTTGATCAGCGAGTGGCCGGTCTTCCACATCAGTGCGCGGCCGCCGTGCTGCTCGATCAGCGGGGTCAGGCGACGGGTGCATTTCACGTCGAAAATGATCTCGGCACCCGGGTTGCGCGACAGTACGTCCTGGGCAAACAGCATCAGCAGGCGATCGGGGTAGACGATGCTGCCGGTGTTGGTCACCACGCCGACGCGGTCGCCGTCACCGTCGAAGGCCAGGCCGATGTCGGCACCGGTTTCCTTGACCTTGGCCATCAGGTCTTCGAGGTTTTCCGGCTTGCCCGGGTCCGGGTGGTGGTTGGGGAAGTTGCCGTCGACTTCGCAGAACAGCGGGATCACTTCGCAGCCCAGGGCTTCGATCAGTTGCGGCGCGACCACGCCGGCGGCACCGTTGCCGCAGTCCACGACCACCTTGAGCTTCTTGGCCAGCTTCACGTCCTCGACGATCTGCTGGAAGTAGCGGTCAAGGATCTCGACCTTTTCCACGCGGCCTTCGGCGAGGGTCAGGTCGTTGGTTTTCAATCGCGTCAGCAGGGCCTGGATCTGTTCGTTGGCCAGGGTATCGCCGGCGATGACGATCTTGAAACCGTTGTAGTCCGACGGGTTGTGGCTGCCGGTCAGCATTACACCGGACTTGCCGGCCAGCACGTTGGCTGCGTAATACAGGGCGGGGGTGGGCACCAGACCGACGTCGCTGACCTGGCAGCCGGCATCGACCAAGCCCTTGATCAGCTGTTCGACCAGCATCGGGCCGGACAGGCGGCCATCGCGGCCGACCGAAACCTGCGGTTCGCCCTGGGCCAGGCTCTGCGCGCCGATGGCGCGGCCGATCCAGTAGGCGGTTTCGGCGTGAAGGGTTTTGCCGACCACGCCGCGAATGTCATACGCGCGGAAAATGCTGTCTGGCAGTGCGGCGGGGACCAGGTGGGCCATGTCGTTCATCTCTGGAAGCTCCATTAGTCAAAGGCTTTCTGGGCAGGCGCAAACTGAACGCTTGGACGGTGGTTTCGCCAGAGAGTTCGCCATCCTTGGCCTGAACGGTCATTTCTCGGCTCAGTGGCTGCCGGAATGGCCGAAGCCGCCAGCGCCGCGCTGGCTTTCATCGAATGCTTCGACGATGTCGAAATGGGCCTGTACCACTGGTACCAGCACCAGCTGGGCAATGCGCTCGCCAACGGCGATGGTGAACGGTGTGTTGCCGCGGTTCCAGCACGACACCATCAACTCGCCCTGGTAGTCCGAGTCGATCAGCCCGACCAGGTTGCCAAGCACGATGCCGTGCTTATGGCCCAGGCCCGAGCGCGGCAATATCACCGCCGCCAGGCCCGGGTCGCCGATGTAGATCGACAGGCCGGTGGGGATCAGCAGGGTCTGGCCTGGCTCGAGGACGGTGTCTTCCTTTAGCAGGGCGCGCAGGTCCAAGCCGGCGGAGCCGGGGGTGGCGTACTGCGGCAGGGGGAATTCGGTGCCCAGGCGTGGGTCGAGGATCTTGGCTTGAAGAGCGTGCATGTAACTTATTGAACCTGATTGAGCCGTTCGGCGATGAAGGCGACCAGTTGCCGGGCAATCTTGCCCTTGCTGGTCTGCGCGAAGAGGGTCTGGTGCTGCTGGCGGTCGATCACGGTCAAGGCGTTTTCCTCGCTGTTGAAGCCGATGCTGGGGTTGGCCACATCATTGGCGACGATCAGGTCGAGGTTCTTGTCCTTGAGCTTGCGCGTGGCGTAATCGAGCAAGTGTTCGGTCTCGGCGGCGAAACCGACGCTGAACGGGCGGTCGGCGCGGCCAGCGATGGTGGCAAGGATATCGGGATTGCGCACCATCTGCAGCAGCATGCCGTCGCCGGTCGTAGGATCTTTCTTCAATTTTTGCGTGGCAACGACTTCCGGGCGGTAGTCCGCAACCGCCGCAGAGGCGATGAACAGGTCGCATGGCATGGCCGCTTCACAGGCCGCGAGCATGTCCCGCGCGCTGACCACGTCGATACGGCTGACCCGGTCGGGGGTCGGCAGGTGCACCGGGCCAGTGACGAGGGTCACCCGAGCCCCGGCCTCGGCGGCCGCTTCAGCCAAGGCGAAGCCCATCTTGCCGGAGCTATGATTGGTGATGTAGCGCACCGGGTCGATGTTTTCCTGGGTCGGGCCGGCAGTGATCAGCACGTGCTTGCCGGTCAGGGCCTGGCGCTTGAAGCTTTCCGCGGCACACCAGGCCAGGTCGGTGGCTTCGAGCATGCGGCCCAGGCCGACGTCGCCACAGGCCTGGCTGCCGGACGCTGGGCCGAACACCTGGATGCCCCGGCTCTTGAGCAGTTCGAGGTTGGCCTGGGTGGCCGGGTCGCGCCACATGGCCTGGTTCATGGCCGGGGCCACGGCGACAGTGGCATCGGTAGCCAGCACCAGGGTGGTCAGCAGGTCGTCGGCCATGCCTTGGGCCATGCGCGCCATGAGGTCGGCGGTGGCCGGGGCGATCAGCACCAGGTCAGCCCACTTGGCCAGTTCGATGTGGCCCATGGCCGCTTCGGCGGCAGGGTCGAGCAGGTCCATGTGCACCGGGTGGCCTGACAGCGCTTGCAGGGTTAGCGGGGTGATGAACTCTGCACCACCACGGGTCATGACGACGCGCACCTGCGCGCCGTGCTCCAGGAGTCGGCGAATCAGTTCGGCGCTTTTGTAGGCGGCAATGCCGCCACCCACGCCGAGAACGATGCGCTTGCGATACAGCCGCTGCATAGGCTTGCCTTTTTCCAGTGAGAGCGGGCGACGACGTTTGAAAATGCCTGCGGCGGAACGTCGCATGTACGAGGCGAAATAGATTAACACAGGGCCGAAATGGGCCGCAGCAAGGGCAGAGGAGCGGGATGAATATCAGGGAGTGGCCGGCTGAAGAGCGGCCGAGGGAGAAGTTGCTGCAGCGTGGGGCCGGAAGCCTGACGGACGCGGAATTGCTGGCTGTATTTCTCGGCTCA
Organism: Pseudomonas sp. A2; assembly: GCF_023100865.1. Taxonomy (NCBI): domain Bacteria; kingdom Pseudomonadati; phylum Pseudomonadota; class Gammaproteobacteria; order Pseudomonadales; family Pseudomonadaceae; genus Pseudomonas; species Pseudomonas sp. A2. Next base: position 6,007,574 of record NZ_CP039127.1, on the reverse strand, counting down.
GGTGTGCGAGGGCGCAATGTCGTGGAGCTGGCGCGAGGTCTGCTCGTGAAGTTCGGGGGGTTGCGCCAGTTGCTGGAGGCCGACCGAGAGGCCTTCGTCGGCGAGCTTGGGTTGGGCCCGGTGAGGTACAGCCAGCTGCAGGCGCTGCTGGAGATCGGGCGCAGGCACCTTGCAACTTCGATTGAGCGTGAATCCGCGATGGACAGCCCGGCAACGGTGAGGCGCTATTTGAAAGCGATGCTGCGACATGAAGTCAGCGAGGTGTTCGGGTGCCTCTTTCTCGATACCAAGCACAGGCCGTTGGCGTTTGAAATCCTCTTCCGAGGCACGATAGATCGGGCCAGCGTCTACCCGCGGGAAGTGGTGCGGCGGGCATTGCTGCATAACGCAGCGGCCTTGATCCTGTGCCACAACCACCCCTCGGGCAACAGTGAGCCCAGCCAGGACGATGTGCATTTGACCCTGTCGTTGAAGCGGGGGCTGGCGTTGATCGATGTGCGGGTGCTGGATCACATCATCATCGGTGACGGGGAGCCGCTGTCGATGGTCGAGCATGGGTGGATTGTGGCCTGATGGAAAACTGGAGCTTTGTGCTGCCAGTACCGGCCCTTTCGCGGGTAAACCCGCTCCCACAGGGATAGCGCCATGTTGAAAGTTGGCGCGGTCCCTGTGGGAGCGGGTTTACCCGCGAAGAGGCCGGTGCAGGCTTACTTGTTCACAGACACCTTGCTGAAATCCAACCGCCCGAACGGGCTCACCTGATACCCCTCGACCCCTTGGCGCAGCAGGGCCGCCGCCGTCGGGTGCGCCAGCGGCACCCACAGCGCCTGTTGCTGAATCAAGGTTTGCGCCTGCTGGTAAAGCCGGCTGCGCACACTCTGGTCGTTGGTGGTGCGCCCGGCGCTGATCAACTGGTCCAGGCGGCTGTCGCAGAAGCGTGCGAAGTTGGTCCCCGACTTCACCGCGGCGCAGGAAAACTGCGGGCTGAGGAAGTTGTCCGGGTCGCCGTTGTCGCCCGCCCAGCCCATGAACAGCAGGTCATGCTCGCCCGCCTTGGCGCGGCGGATCAGCTCGCCCCACTCGATCACGCGGATCTCTGCCTTGATGCCGATCTTGGCCAGGTCGGCCTGCAGCATCTGCGCACCGAGGCTGGGGTTGGGATTGAGCAGGCTGCCCGACGGGCGGGTCCAGATCGTGGTGCTGAAGCCCTCGGCCAGGCCGGCCTTTGTCAGCAGGGCCTTGGCTTTCTTCAGGTCCAGCGGGTAGCCGGGCAGGTCCTTGGCGTAGCTCCAGGTATTGGGCGGGTAGGGGCCGTTGGCGGCCACCGCGGAGTCTTCGAACACGGCCTTGAGGTAGGCCTGCTTGTCGAAGGCCAGGTTGATGGCCTGGCGCACCTCCGGCTTGTCCAGCGGCGGGTGCTGGCTGTTGATGGCGACGAAGGCGGTCATGAACGCCGGGGTGGTGGCCACCTTGAGGTTGCCGTCCTTGCCAGCTTCGGCAATGTCCAGCGGCTTGGGCGACAACGCGACCTGACACTCGCCGCGCTTGAGCTTCTGCAGGCGCACGTTGGCATCGGTGGTGATGGCGAAGATCAGCGGGTCGACCGCCGGCTTGCCGGCGAAGTAGTCAGGGTTGGCGCGATAGCGTACTACGGCGTCCTTCTGGAAGCGCTGGAAGATGAACGGCCCGGTGCCGATCGGCTGGCTGTTGAGCTTCTCCGGCGTGCCGGCCTTGAGAAGTTTGTCCGCGTACTCGGCGGAGTAGATCGATGCGAAGCCCATGCTCAACGTGGCCAGGAACGTGGCGTCCGGGTGGTTGAGGGTGAAGCGCACGGTGTTTGGCGCGGGTGCCTCGATCGCCTTGATCAGGCTGCCTAGTTGCAGCGACTGGGCATGCGGGTAGCCGCCCGGCGCGGTCTTGTGCCAGGCATGGGCGGGGTAGAGCATGCGCTGGAAGCTGAACAGTACATCGTCGGCGTTCAGTGGGCGGCTTGGCTTGAAGTAGGCGGTGGTGTGGAAGTTCACATCATCGCGCAGGGTGAAGTCGTAGATCAGGCCGTCGGCCGATACCGTCCAGCTGGCCGCCAGGCTCGGCACCACCTTGCCTTGCGCCGCGTCGAACTCCACCAGGCGGTTCATCAGCACATCGGCTGTGGCGTTGGTGGTGGTCAGTGAGTTGTACTGCACCACGTCGAAGCCTTCGGGGCTGGCCTCGCTGCAGACGCTCAGCGGGGCGGCCTGGGCAACGCTGGCGGCGATCAGGGCGCCTGCGGCGAACAAGGAGTTGAACAATAAGGAAAGGGCGGCGGCACGCATAGTGGCTCCTTGGCTGTCAGTGGCCCATCTGCCAGTGCAGTCTGGAAAAGGCCTACCCTAGTGTGCCCGTCGGGAAATGACCACACCCTTTTTTACAAAATTGGCGACGAGTGGTCGACGGCTGGCGGGGCCTGCCGCTATGCTGGCCCGGCGCGTCGGGGCTCGTGTCAATATTCATCTAATGTTGTTGCGGCCGAGTCTTTCTGGTATAAAGCAGCGCTCTTTTCTAGGGGCTCGGCCTGTCGCATCAGCGAATGCGGCCGATAAGACCTCCAGAATCACGGCGCCCAGGCGCCAAAGACTGAGAGATTAAGCGGCCAACCCATGCCGGGTTGGGCATGTGGTTTTAGAGGGCTGAGTCATGTCGAGAGTCTGTCAAGTTACTGGTAAGGGTCCAGTAACCGGGAACAACATTTCCCACGCAAACAACAAAACCCGTCGTCGTTTCCTGCCGAACCTGCAGCACCACCGTTTCTGGGTTGAATCCGAGAAGCGTTTCGTGCGTCTGCGCGTATCTGCCAAAGGCATGCGCGTTATTGACAAGCGTGGTATCGACGTAGTGCTGGCCGAGCTGCGCGCTCGCGGCGAAAAGTTCTAAGGAGAACGTCATGCGTGAATTGATCCGTCTGGTTTCGAGTGCTGGCACTGGCCACTTCTACACCACCGACAAGAACAAGCGCACCACTCCGGACAAAATCGAGATCAAGAAATACGATCCGGTTGTTCGCAAGCACGTGGTGTACAAGGAAGCCAAGATCAAGTAATTGATCGGCGACCTGAAAAAACCCGCCTCCGAAAGGATGCGGGTTTTTTTATGCCTGTTCGGGCCTCAGATCATTTCTGCTCGAACATCACATAGATCTTGCGGCAAGGCTCCAGCACCTCCCAGGTGCCCTTGAAGCCGGCCGGGATGACAAACCGGTCACCGGCACGCAGGGTCTTGGCTCCGCCATCCTGGTCACGCAGCACCGAGACGCCCTGGACGATCTCGCAGTACTCATGCTCCGTGTAGTTCACCGTCCACTGCCCGACCTCGCCTTCCCACACGCCCGCGGCAAACTGCCCGCACGGGCTGGAATAATGGTTGTAGACAGCCTGGTCTGGCTCGCCCTTGAGGATTTTCTCCGCCGCCGGACGGTAGCGTTCGGCCTCGGTAATGACCTGCGCGAAGTCGATTATGCTGTCGATACTCATGGTTCGGCTCCTGTTGTTGTTTAATAAAATGCACATGAGTAGGCTTTTGAGCCTTTCGTGTCAAATATATTGATAGTTTACACCGGCTGGTTTAGGGTGTCGGTAGCCAAAATGCCCTCGACGCTGGGGCAGAATTCTGACAACGCCTGTGAGTCCTCAGTGCGGCGTTGCATCTAAACAAGAGGAGGAGTTTCGTATGACCACCCTGACTCGTGCGGACTGGGAACAACGTGCCCAGCAACTGAAGATCGAAGGCCGTGCCTTCATCAACGGCGAATACACCGATGCCGCATCCGGTGAAACCTTCGAGTGCCTGAGCCCGGTCGACGGACGCTTCCTGGCCAAGGTTGCCAGCTGCGATCTGGCTGATGCCAATCGCGCTGTGGAAAACGCCCGTGCCACCTTCAATTCCGGCGTGTGGTCGCAGCTGGCCCCGGCCAAGCGCAAGGCCAAGCTGATCCGCTTCGCCGACCTGCTGCGCAAGAACGTCGAAGAGCTGGCGCTGCTGGAAACCCTGGACATGGGCAAGCCGATCGGCGACTCCTCCAGCATCGACGTACCTGGCGCGGCCAATGCCATCCACTGGACTGCCGAAGCCATCGACAAGGTCTACGACGAAGTCGCCCCGACCCCGCATGACCAGCTCGGCCTGGTCACCCGCGAAGCGGTGGGTGTGGTCGGTGCCATCGTACCGTGGAACTTCCCGCTGCTGATGGCCTGCTGGAAGCTCGGCCCGGCCTTGGCCACCGGTAACTCGGTAGTGCTCAAGCCGTCCGAAAAGTCGCCGCTGACGGCCATTCGCATCGCCCAGCTGGCCATCGAAGCCGGTATCCCGGCTGGCGTGCTGAACGTGCTGCCAGGCTACGGCCACACCGTGGGCAAGGCCCTGGCCCTGCACATGGACGTCGACACCCTGGTATTCACCGGTTCGACCAGGATCGCCAAGCAGCTGATGGTTTACGCGGGCGAATCGAACATGAAGCGCATCTGGCTGGAAGCCGGCGGCAAGAGCCCGAACATCGTCTTCGCTGACGCTCCGGACCTGCAAGCTGCCGCCGAAGCTGCCGCCAGCGCCATCGCCTTCAACCAGGGCGAAGTGTGCACCGCCGGCTCCCGCCTGCTGGTCGAGCGTTCGATCAAGGACAAGTTCCTGCCGATGGTGGTCGAGGCCCTGAAAGGCTGGAAGCCAGGCAACCCGCTGGACCCACAGACCACTGTCGGTGCCCTGGTCGACACCCAGCAGATGAACACCGTACTGTCGTACATCGAGGCTGGCCACAAGGACGGCGCCAAGCTGCTGGCCGGCGGCAAGCGCACCCTGGAAGAAACCGGTGGCACTTATGTCGAGCCGACCATCTTCGACGGCGTGACCAACGCCATGAAGATCGCCCAGGAAGAAATCTTCGGCCCGGTGCTGTCGGTGATCGCCTTCGATACCGCCGAAGAAGCCATCGCCATTGCCAACGACACGCCGTATGGCCTGGCCGCTGGCATCTGGACCTCGGACATCTCCAAGGCCCACAAGACCGCCCGCGCCGTGCGCGCTGGCAGCGTCTGGGTCAACCAGTACGACGGCGGCGACATGACCGCGCCGTTCGGTGGCTTCAAGCAGTCGGGCAACGGCCGTGACAAGTCGCTGCATGCGCTGGAGAAGTACACCGAGCTGAAGGCGACCTGGATCAAGCTGTAATCCCGTGGGGCCGCTTCGCGGCCCATTCGCGGCACAAGGCCGCTCCTACAGGGAAACGCATACCCCTGTAGGAGCGGCCTTGTGCCGCGAATGGGCTGCAAAGCAGCCCCAAGAACTCAAGAGGTCAAGGATGCGTTGGGGTACCTACTTCGCCGTACTGGCATCGGTGCTAAGCGTCGGGCTGGCACTCGGCGTGAGCATGCCGCTGGTATCCCTGCGGCTGGAGGCCTGGGGCTACGGCAGCTTCGCCATCGGTGTGATGGCCGCGATGCCGGCGCTGGGCGTGCTGGTAGGTGCCAGTCTGGCCAGTCGCCTGGCCGGCTGGGTCGGTGTGCCCTCGGCCATGCGCCTGTGCCTGTGGGGCGGGGCGCTGTCGATTGGCCTGGTCGCACTGCTGCCCAGTTACCCGCTGTGGCTGCTGCTGCGGTTGCTGATCGGTATGTCGCTGACCGTGGTGTTCATCCTCGGCGAAAGCTGGATCAACCAGCTGGTGGTCGAGCAATGGCGCGGCCGCCTGGTGGCGTTGTACGGCAGCAGCTATGCTCTCAGCCAGCTCGCCGGGCCGCTGCTGCTGGGCTTTCTCGGCTCGGATGACGATTTCGGCTTCTGGGCCGCTACCGGCCTGCTGCTGGTGGCGCCGCTGATTCTCTTGGGCCGTGGCGGGGCACCCAGCACAGAGGCCTGCAGCGTCACCTTCGGCGACCTGTTCGCCTTCTGCCGGCGCTTGCCGGTGATCGCCTGGGCCATTGCCCTGTTTGCCTCGTTCGAGGCGATGATCCTGACCTTGTTGCCGGTGTATTGCCTGCAACAGGGCTTCAGCACCGAAATCGCCCTTTTCATGGTCAGTACCGTGGTGGTGGGCGACGCGGTGCTGCAACTGCCCATCGGGGCGCTGGCCGATCATATGTCGCGGCGCGCTCTGTTCACTGGCTGTGCGGTGACTCTTCTGGTATCCAGCCTGGCGATCCCGGTGCTGCTGCATACACCAGCGATCTGGCCGCTGTGGGTGCTGTTCGGGGCCAGTGCGGGGGGCTTGTTCACCTTGTCGCTGGTGCTGATTGGTGAGCGCTACCGGGATGATGCGCTGGTGCGGGCCAACGCCCATGTGGCGCAGCTGTGGGGTATCGGCTGCCTGCTCGGGCCGTTGCTGGCTGGGGCAGGGAGCCAGTGGATCAGCGGGCATGCATTGCCGTTGCTGATGGCGGCGGGGGCTGCGGGGTTGGTGGTGTTGACCCGGCGGCGCGGAGCGTTTGAGCCGGCTTCTGCCTGATTGTTTTTTGGGGCCGCTTTGCGGCCCATCGCGGCGCAAGGCCGCTCCTACAGGAGATACGCGATCCCATGTAGGAGCGGCCTTGCGCCGCGATGGGCTGCAAAGCAGCCCCAAAATCGTCGCTACAACATCTTCTCCAGGCCAACCGCCTTGCTGATCCAGGCATTGAACCGCCGCCACATCCCGCCCGGTTCGGATGTGAGCATGCGCCGCCTGCCATTTTCCTCGGTCACCCACACCATCTGGTTACCCACCAGCGTCGGCTGATAGCTCAAGGCCGGGGCCATGCCCTGTACCGCCAGCGCGCGGGTGTACTCGGCCAGCTCCGGGCTGTCCACCAGCACCCCGACCTCGGTATTCCACAACACCGAACGTGGGTCGAAGTTGAACGAGCCGATGAAGGTCTTGCGCCGGTCGAACACGATCGCCTTGCTGTGCAGGCTCGAGTCCGAACTGCCATGGAAGCTCAAGCTGTGTCGGGCGCTGGGGTCACCGGGTTGGCGGCGCAGTTCGTACAGCTGCACGCCATGCTCCAGCAGCGCCCGCCGGTATGGTGCATAGCCGCCATGCACCGCCGGCACATCGGTGGCTTCCAGCGAGTTGGTCAGCAGTTTGACCGAGATACCCGCGTCGGCGCTGTGGGTCAGGTACAGCAGGCCGGACTCGCCGGGCACGAAGTACGCCGATACCAGGATCAGCTCGTGTTGCACCTTGCTCAAGTCAGGAGCCAGTTGCTGGGTCAGCAGTAGTTGCGGGTCCGGTTCGTCATCGGCCAGCACCTTGCTCGGCGCATCCCACAGCGCCTGGGCATGGGCCCAGATCAGCTCGTTGCGCCACACATCCAGGCGCGGCTGCGACTGGTAGGCCATCAAGCGGTCATACAGGGCTTTGCGCTGGGTCCTGGCTTCGGCCAGTGAAATTTCCAGGCGGTGGCGGCTGGCGCGCAGGTCGCTGGCATCCGGGTCGCGCCAGAGAAAGTCGGTAATCGGCCGGCTCAGGGCGCTGTTCCAGTATTGGTCGAAACTGTGGCCGAGCTGTTCGGCCACCGGGCCGACACCCAGCAAGTCGATGTCGGTGAAGTTGAGGTTGGGTTCGGCATCGAAATACTCATCGCCCAGGTTGCGCCCGCCGACGATGGCCATGCTGTTGTCCACCAGGAACAGTTTGTTGTGCATGCGCCGATGCTGGCGCGACAGGTTGAACAGGCGGCCCACCGCGCGCGTCACGCCGGTGCTGCGGCCCAGGTGTAGCGGGTTGAACACCCGTATCTGGATGTTCGGGTGGGCATCGAGGGTGCCCATGATGACGTCCAGGCCATCGCTGGTGGTGTCGTCGAGCAGGATGCGCACACGCACGCCACGGTCGGCGGCGCGCAGCAGTTCATGAACCAGTGCACGAGTGCTGAGGCCATCGTGGACGATGTAGTACTGCAGGTCGATGCTCGCCTGGGCGTTGCGGATCAGTTCGGCACGGGCGCGGAACGCCTCGTTGCTGTTGGGCAGCAGGCGAAAGCCCGAGCGGCCGTCGTACGGCGCGGCCTGGCGCAGTACCGAGCGGCCGAAGGCCGAGTCGTTGGCGGGTAACGCCTGGCTGGTTTCGCGGGGCGTGCCGACGCTGGCACAGCCGGCAAGACCAAGCAGTAGCACCAGCAGCAGAGGCAGGGCTCGCTGGAGTCTCAAGGGTGGATCGTCCTGTGCAGCAAAGGCTTAAATGGTTGGACCGTGGCGGGCGGCGCAAAGTTACGCGCCGGCGCTTTCTTCTTCCAGTAGACGAAGGGCGGTTTCACCAACCCTGCGCACGGCAGCTTCGATCTGCGGCGTGGGCCGTGCGGCGAAGTTCATGCGCAGGCAGTGGCGGAACTTGCCCGAGGCCGAGAAAATACTGCCCACGGCAACCTGCACGTCCTGCTCCAGTAAAGCCCGGTTCAGGCGCAGCGTATCGAAATGTTCGGGTAATTCCACCCACAGCATGAAGCCACCTTGCGGTCGACTGACCCGGGTGCCCGCCGGGAAGTAGCGGGTCACCCAGTCGCTCATCAGGTCGCGGCCACGCTGGTACTGGCTGCGCATGCGCCGTACGTGGGGCTGGTAGTGCCCGCCGGCGATGAAGTCGGCAATGGCCAACTGCGGCTGGCTGGCCGTGCTTCCGGTGCTGATGTATTTCATGTGCAGCACCCGCTCCAGGTAACGACCGGGCGCTACCCAACCAACCCGCAGGCCGGGGGCGAGGGTCTTTGAGAAAGAGCTGCAGAGCAACACGCGGCCGTCGTCGTCAAACGACTTGACGGTGCGTGGGCGCGGGTAGGTGTAGGCCAGGTCGCCGTATACATCATCTTCCAGGATGGCCACATCGTAGCGCTGGGCCAGGCTCAGCAGTGCCTTCTTGCGAGCCTCCGGCATGATGTAGCCGAGAGGATTGTTGCAGCTGGGGGTGATCTGGATGAGCTTGATCGGCCACTGCTCCAATGCCAGCTCCAGCGCCTCCAGGCTGATGCCGGTAACCGGGTCTGTGGGGATTTCCAGGGCTTTCATGCCCAGGCCCTTGAGGGTTTGCATGGCGCCGTGGAAGCTGGGGGAGTCGACCGCGACGATATCGCCCGGCTCGCATACCGCTCGAATGCTGCAGGACAGCGCCTCATGGCAGCCAGTGGTAATCACCAGGTCGGCCGGGCCAAGGCGGCAGCCGGAGTCGAGCATCAGCCGTGCCACCTGTTCGCGCAGGGCCATGTTGCCGTGGATGTTGTCGTAGTACAGCCCGGGCATGTCCTGCCGCCGGCTCAGTTGGGCAAGGCTGCGCAGCAGTGGCTTGAGGGTGGGGCTGTCGATGTCGGGCATGCCGCGACCGAGTTGAATCACGCCCTGGCGTGGGGTACTGCGCACCAGCTCGAGCACCTGCTCCCATTGCGAGATGTCCACCGGGCGCTGGGCCGGGCGGCTGACGGCGGGCAGGGCCGGCAGGTGGCGGTGGTCGTTGACGAAGTAGCCGGACTTGGGCCGGGGCGAGACCATGCCGCTGTCTTCCAGCATGCGGTAGGCCTGCTGCACGGTGCTCAGGCTGACCCCGTGCTCCACACTCAGGGCGCGCACTGACGGCAGGCGCTGGCCGGGGCGGTAGAGGCCCTGTTCGATACGGGCACCGAGCAGTTCGGCGAGGTTCAGGTAAAGGGTCACGGCATACTCCTGCGCTGCAATAGCGTGGCGACCGGTACAGTTGCGCTGAAAATACAGCATTCAGTCGGCCTGCGGCCAATTCTGTATGGGAATAATAAGGCTGTATTGGATCTGTATTGCCGGTGCTGTCGACGCGCATGCTTTCTCCACAGTATCAACTGAACGAGAGGATGCGGTGATGGGTGGCATGAGCGATGTGCGCTTGCAACTGTTGGCCAAGGAACTGGAAGCCGGGCAGCAAGCCAAGGTGTTCAACGCGCCGAAAGGGTTGGGGCGTTGGGGGCTGATGCTGCATCGCTGGCACACCCGCAGGGCGCTGCTGCAGTTGACTGACGACGAGTTGCGCGATATCGGGCTGAGCTGGGAGCAGGCCCGGGCCGAAGGGCGTAAGCCCTTCTGGAAAGACTGACCATACAGATGTTGCGCGGTCGATGTAGGAGCGGCCTTGTGTCGCGATAGGGCCGCAGAGCGGCCCCAGCGATATTTGCGGCGAAGCTGAAAACCTGGGGGCGCTACGCACCCCTTTCGCGACACAAGGCCGCTCCTACAGGGACCGCGCAGCTTTCAGATCAGCTCTTTCAGGCGATGCCACAGCATCCCCAACGCCAGCAGCGGCGAGCGCAGGTGCTTGCCGCCGGGGAAGGTGATGTGTGGCACCTTGGCAAACAGGTCGAAACGCCCGCTTTCCTGGCCGCTGATGGCCTCGCCGAGCAGGCGCGCAGCCAGGTGGGTGGCGTTGAGCCCATGGCCCGAGTAGGCCTGGGCGTAATACACGTTCGGCTGGCTTGCCAGGCGGCCAACCTGCGGCAGGCGGTTGGCGCCGATGCCGATCATGCCGCCCCACTGGTAGTCGATGCGCACGTCGGCCAGTTGCGGGAATACCTTGAGCATCTTCGGCCGCATGTAGGCGGCGATGTCCTTCGGGTCGCGGCCCGAATAGTGGCAGGCACCGCCGAACAACAGGCGCTGGTCGGCGGACAGGCGGTAGTAGTCCAGTGCCACACGCTGGTCACATACCGCCATGTTCTGCGGTAGCAGCGAACGGGCACGTTCTTCGCCCAGTGGCTCGGTGGCGATGATGTAGCTGCCGGCTGGCAGCACCTTGCCGCCCAACTCGCGGTTGAGGTCGTTATGGTAGGCGTTGCAGCACAGCACCAGGGTTTTGGCGCGTACCCGGCCTTGGGTGGTGTGCACCTGTACTTCCGGGCCGTAATCGATGCGTGTGACCTCGGACTGCTCGAACAGCTTCACGCCCAGGCGGCTGGCCACGGCAGCTTCACCCAGGGCCAGGTTGAGCGGGTGCAGGTGCCCGGAACCCATGTCGACCAGCCCGCCGACATAACAGTCGGCACCGACCACGCTGTGGATATCGTCCTTGCCGACCAGGCGCAGTTCATGTGCGTAGCCAAGGCTGCGCAGTTCTTCAGCATCCTCGGCAAAGCCCAGCAGCTCGGCGGGTTTGTTGGCCAGGTCGCAGTAACCCCAGGTCAGGTCGCAGGCGATGGCATGCCTTTCGACGCGCTCTCGGACGATCTGCACCGCTTCCAGGCCCATCAGTTTCAGGCTGCGCACGCCTTCCTCGCCGATGACCGGGAGGAATTGCTCCAGGCCGTGGCCAACGCCACGGATCAGCTGGCCACCATTGCGCCCGCTGGCGCCCCAACCGAGCTTGCGCGCCTCCAGCAGGATGACCGAAAAGCCGCGCTCGGCCAGTTCGATGGCGGTGTTCAGGCCCGAGTAGCCGCCGCCAACGATACACACGTCGGCGCTGTGCTCGCCTTGCAGGAAGGAGTGGTCGGGGTGTGGCGCGCTGCTGGCGGCGTAGTAGGAGGCGGCGTGCTGCGCGCTGTGGATCATTGGGCAGGTCCTGAGGCTGGTGGGCTGAGGGGGAGGAGGATAAGCCGGGGCTTCGGGGAGGGGCAACCGGCCTCATCGCCGGCAAGCCAGCTCCCACAGGGTCCGCGTGGCACTTGAGACCGACGGTGTACCTGTGGGAGCCGGCTTGCCGGCGATTGGCCCTATAATCCAACCTCAGCTCTCAAACTTGTACCTTGCCATGTCCTGCAACCGCCACAAGATCCACTTCCTGCGCGAACTCATCCCTTCCTTCGAGTGTGAGCCCGGCTGCCACGACTGCTGCGGCCCGGTCACCACTTCGGCGGAAGAAATGGCCCGCCTGCCGCGCAAGTCCCAGGCCGAGCAGGACGCCGCCCTGGAGCGCCTGGACTGTGTGCACCTGGGCCCCAGCGGCTGCACGGTGTATGAAGAGCGCCCGATGATCTGCCGCCTGTTCGGCACCACCCCGCGCCTGGCCTGCCCGCGTGGCCGTGGCCCTGAACAGATGATCGAGCCCGCTGCCGAGCAGCTGGTCCACCAGTTCATTGCCACTACCCGCCAAGTGCTGGTCTGACTTCAGTCCGGTATCGGCAGGCAAAGGCTCTCCTTCACCTCTTCCATCACGATGTAGCTCTTCGATTCGCGCACGTGCGGCAGCTTCAGCAGGATGTCGCCGAGCAGCTTGCGGTAAGAGGCCATCTCGGAAATACGCGCCTTCACCAGGTAGTCGAAGTCGCCTGAAACCAGGTGGCATTCCAGCACGTGGGGCAGTTTCAGCACCGCGCGGCGGAACTCCTCGAAGGTGTCGCCCGATTTGTAGTCCAGGCTGATTTCCACGAACACCAGCAGGCTGCCCTTGAGGTGCTGCGGGTTAAGGCGGGCGTTGTAGCCCATGATGATGCCCTCGCGCTCCAGGCGGCGGACCCGCTCGGTGCAAGGGGTGGTGGAAAGCCCAACTTTCTCGCCCAGTTCGGTGAAGGAAATACGCCCGTCATTCTGCAGGATACGCAGGATGTTACGGTCGATCTTGTCCAGTTCACGCTTGCTCTGGTGCTGGGTTCTCATAGGGGATGCCCCTCCGTGAAAGGCGATTTTGCCGAGAATTCTCGCCAATAATAGGCTTTTATATAGTGAATTGCACTGCCTTCAAATTCCTATACTGCGCGCATTCATGCCATTTCAATAAAAGTCTGCGGCGCGCCGCGTGCGAGGGATAAAACGATGCGAGTTCTGGTACTTGGTAGCGGTGTGATCGGAACCGCCAGTGCCTACTATCTGGCCCGGCAAGGTTTCGAAGTAACGGTGGTCGATCGCCAGCCGGCGGTGGCCATGGAAACCAGCTTTGCCAACGCCGGCCAGATCTCGCCCGGCTATGCCTCGCCCTGGGCCGCCCCAGGCGTGCCGCTGAAGGCCATCAAATGGCTGCTGGAGCGCCACGCGCCCCTGGCCATCAAGCTCACCGGCGACGTCGACCAGTACCTGTGGATGGCACAGATGCTGCGCAACTGCACCGCCAGCCGTTACGCGGTGAACAAGGAGCGCATGGTGCGCCTGTCCGAGTACAGCCGTGACTGCCTCGACGAACTGCGCGCCGAAACCGGCATCGCCTACGAAAACCGCAGCCTGGGCACCACCCAGCTGTTCCGTACCCAGGCCCAGGTGGACGCCGCGGCCAAGGACATTGCCGTTCTGGAGCAGTCCGGCGTGCCTTACGAGCTGCTTGACCGCGACGGCATTGCTCGCGTCGAACCGGCCCTGGCTGGCGTCAAGGACATCCTGGCCGGCGCCCTGCGCCTGCCAAACGACCAGACTGGCGACTGCCAGCTGTTCACCACCAAGCTTGCCGAAATGGCCGTGAAGCTGGGCGTGGAGTTCCGCTTCGGCCAGGACATCCAGCGCCTGGACTTCGCGGGTGACCGCATCAATGGCGTGTGGATCGACGGCAAGCTGGAAACCGCCGACCGCTACGTGCTGGCGCTGGGCAGCTACTCGCCGCAGATGCTCAAGCCGCTGGGCATCAAGGCCCCGGTATACCCGCTGAAGGGCTACTCGCTGACCGTGCCGATCACCAACGCCGACATGGCCCCGACCTCGACCATTCTCGACGAGACCTACAAGGTTGCCATTACCCGTTTCGACAACCGTATCCGCGTCGGCGGCATGGCTGAGATCGCCGGTTTTGACCTGTCGTTGAACCCGCGTCGGCGCGAAACGCTGGAGATGATCGTCAACGACCTTTATCCTCGCGGCGGTGATCTGAGTCAGGCCAGCTTCTGGACCGGCCTGCGCCCGGCGACCCCGGACGGCACGCCGATCGTTGGTGCCACGGCGTACCGCAACCTGTTCCTGAACACCGGTCACGGTACTTTGGGCTGGACCATGGCGTGCGGCTCCGGTCGCCTGCTGGCCGACCTGATTGCGCGCAAGAAGCCGCAGATCAGTGCCGAAGGCCTGGACATTTCCCGTTATGGCAACAGCCCGGAAGTGGCCAAGCACGGGCAGACTGCGCCGGCTCACCAGCAGTAAGTTCGCCTGTACCGGCCTCTTCGCGGGCGAGCCCGCGAAGAACCCAACACCGTTTTCAACCTGTGAACCACCATAAGGCAGCCGCCATGCGTCCCGCCCGCGCCCTGATCGACCTCCAGGCCCTGCGCCACAACTACCGTCTGGCCCGTGAACTGACCGGTGCCAAAGCCCTCGCCGTGATCAAGGCCGACGCCTACGGCCACGGCGCCGTGCGCTGTGCCCTGGCCCTGGAGGCCGAAGCCGACGGCTTTGCCGTGGCCTGCATCGAAGAAGCGCTGGAGCTGCGCGCCGCCGGTATCAAGGCCCCGGTGCTGCTGCTGGAAGGTTTCTTCGAAGCCAGCGAACTGGCCCTGATCGCCGAGCACGACCTGTGGTGTGTGGTGCACTCGCTGTGGCAACTGGAAGCGATCGAAAGGACCCAGCTGCACAAGCCGCTCACCGTCTGGCTCAAGCTCGACAGCGGCATGCACCGCGTCGGACTGCACCCCAAGGACTACCACGAGGCCTACCAGCGCCTGCTGGCCAGCGGCAAGGTCGCGCGCATCGTGCTGATGAGCCACTTCGCTCGGGCCGACGAACTGGATGCCGACGCTACCGCCCAGCAGATCGCCGTGTTCGAGGCCGCACGCCAGGGCCTGGCCGCCGAGTGCAGCCTGCGCAACTCCCCCGGTGTGCTGGGCTGGCCGCAGGCCCCCAGCGACTGGGTGCGCCCGGGCCTGATGCTGTACGGTGCCACACCGTTCGAAGTGGCCCAGGCCGAGGCCGAGCGCCTGCAACCGGTGATGACCCTGCAATCGCGGGTGATCAGCGTGCGCGAACTGCCTGCCGGCGAGCCGGTGGGCTATGGCGCCAAGTTCGTCAGCCCACGGCCAACCCGCGTTGGTGTGGTTGCCATGGGCTATGCCGATGGCTACCCGCGCCAGGCGCCCAACGGTACCCCAGTGCTGGTCGCCGGCAAGCGCACCCAACTGATCGGCCGAGTATCGATGGACATGCTCAGCATCGACCTGACCGATGTGCCGGAAGCCACCGTCGGCAGCCCCGTCGAACTGTGGGGCAAGCATGTGCTGGCCAGTGAAGTGGCTGCGCACGCGGGTACCATTCCGTACCAGATTTTCTGCAACCTGAAGCGGGTACCTCGGGACTACATCGGCGAATGACACGCTGAAGCGGACAGGTTGAAGGGCGGTGTGTTGTAAATACTGAACGGCATTGCCATGATATCGTTCACATCCACCCCCCTTTCCACCGTTTCAGGAGGCTCCAGCTTTGGACGTCGGCGAACGACTGCAAGCCATCCGCAAGCTCAAGGGCCTGTCCCAGCGTGAACTCGCCAAGCGTGCCGGCGTGACCAACAGCACCATCTCGATGATCGAGAAGAACAGCGTGAGCCCGTCGATCAGCTCGCTGCGCAAGGTGCTGAGCGGCATTCCCATGTCGATGGTCGAGTTCTTCTCGGTCGAACTGGAACCTGAAAGCCCCACGCAGATCGTCTACAAGGCTCATGAGCTGATCGATATCTCCGACGGTGCGGTGACCATGAAGCTGGTCGGCAAGTCGCACCCCAACCGTGCCATCGCCTTTCTCACCGAGGTGTATCCACCGGGTGCCGACACGGGCGCCGAAATGCTTACCCATGACGGGGAGGAAACCGGCATCCTGCTCGAAGGCCGCCTGGAGCTGGTAGTCGGCAACGAGATCTTCATCCTTGAAGAGGGTGACAGCTACTACTTCGAAAGCACCCGCCCACACCGTTTTCGCAACCCGTTCGACCGGCCGGCGCGGTTGATCAGTGCGGCGACGCCTTCAAACTTTTGATCCAGCGCAGTGCATTGATTCGGCAATACCCCTTTCCCGTGTGGGGTCGTTTCACGGCCTCTGGGTTCCCGCTATACTTTTCAACGCTCGCCGATCCGTGGCCGCGAGCGTGATTAGCCACCATGAGGGTGTTCGCGTGAACCAAATCAAGAAGATGCTGGCCGTACCAGCAGCCGTATTCGCCCTCTGGGCAATGAGCGCAACCGCTGCGACCAATGATGACATCGCCAAGCGCCTGGAGCCGGTTGGCCAGGTGTGCGTCCAGGGCCAGGAGTGCAAGGGCATGGAAGTGGCCGCCGCCGCAGGTGGCGGTGGTGCCAAGACGCCGGACGAGATCATCGCCAAGCACTGCAATGCCTGCCATGGCTCCGGCCTGCTCGGCGCACCGAAAATTGGCGATACCGCGGCGTGGAAGGAACGCGCCGACCACCAGGGCGGCCTGGACGGCATCCTGGCCAAGGCCATTACCGGCATCAACGCCATGCCACCGAAAGGCACCTGCGCAGACTGCTCGGATGACGACCTGAAAGGGGCGATCAAGAAGATGTCCGGGCTGTGAGAAACAGCTGAATTGCATGAAGCCCGCCGTTGATGGCGGGCTTTGTTTTTGTGGCGCCTTTACCGGCCCTTTCGCGGCTAAAGCCGCTCCCACAGGTAAAGTGCAGGCTTCAAGGATTGTGGGGTCCCTATGGGAACTCACAGGTGCAGCACAGGACTCAAGGGCAGTGAGGTCTCTGTAGGAGCGGCTTTAGCCGCGAAAGGGCCGGCACAGGCAACCAACCCACCAAAGCCCATGTCCAACCCCTGAACCCATGGATGTCTCAGGAGGCCCCGATGCACCTCTGCTCCATCGACCAGGCCGTCGAGCAAGTCCTGTCGCGCCTGCCAGCCCACATCCACATGGGCCTGCCGCTGGGCCTGGGCAAGCCCAATGCCTTCGTCAACGCGCTTTACGCCCGCATCCGCGAGCTGCCCGAACGGCAGCTGACCATCTACACGGCCCTGTCCCTCGGCCGCCCGCCACTGGGCGATGGCCTGCAGCGGCGCTTTCTCGAGCCCTTCGTCGAGCGCGTCTTCGCCGACTATGAAGAACTTACCTACCTCGCCGACCTGCGCAACGACAGCCTGCCGCCGAACATCCAGGTGGAACAATTCTTCATGCAGCCCGGCAGCCTGCTGCATAGCGATTCGGCCCAGCAAAGCTACATCAGCAGCAACTACAGCCACGCAGCACGTGACATCAACGCCAAGGGCCTGAACCTGATTGCGCAGTTGGTGGCCGCCACGCCCGAGAGGCCGGTGCACCTGAGCCTGGCCTGCAACCCCGACATCACCCTCGACCTGCTGCCGATGATCGCCAAGCGCCGCGCCGCCGGCGAGACCATCCTCATGCTCGGCCAGGTGCATGCCGAGCTGCCTTACATGCCGGGTGACGCCGAGCTACCCATCGATGCGTTCGACCTGCTGATCGATACAGCCGAGCAACGCCGCCTGTTCTCCACGCCGAACATGCCGGTCAACACCCAGGACCACTGCATCGGCCTGCACGCCAGCAGCCTGGTTCGCGACGGCGGCACGCTACAGATCGGCATTGGTGCCATGGGCGATGCGGTAGCTGCCGCACTGCTGGCGCGCCAGGGTGACAACGCCGGTTATCGTGCCGTGCTCGACGCGCTGGGTGCTGGCTCGTGGCAAGCGCTGATCGAACGGGAAGGGGGCCTGGATACCTTCGCCCAAGGCCTGTACGGCTGCAGCGAGATGTTCGTCAACGGCTTGCTGGCGCTGGCCGAAGCGGGCCTGTTGCGGCGCCCGGCGGACGAGCAGGTGGCGGCAGAGCTGCATGGCGGTTTCTTCCTCGGCCCCCAGGCGTTCTACCAGCGCTTGCGCGACATGCCGCTGGAACAGCGCGCACGCTTTGCCATGACTCGTATCAGCTTCATCAACGAGCTGTACGGGCAGGAGGAGCTCAAGCGCCGGCAACGCCGCGATGCGCGCTTCATCAACAGCGTATTCGGCATGACCCTGCTTGGCGCTGGGGTGGCTGACCAGCTGGAGGATGGCCGAGTACTCAGTGGCGTGGGCGGGCAGTACAACTTCGTCGCCCAGGGCCATGCGCTTGAGGGCGGGCGTTCGATCCTGCTGCTGCGCAGCTGGCGTGAGGCAGGCGGGGAGGTGACCTCGAACCTGTTCTGGAACTATGGCCATTGCACCATCCCCCGGCACCTGCGCGATATCGTGGTGACCGAGTACGGCATTGCCGACCTGCGTGGGCAGACCGACAGCGAGGTGATTGCGCGGTTGCTGGCGGTATGTGATTCGCGGTTCCAGCAGGGGCTGATCGAGCAGGCAAAGGATGCCGGCAAGCTGGCCAAGGATTTTCAACTGGAGGCGTGCTTTACCGACAATACGCCGCAGCGGCTGGAGGCGATCAGGGCGCGGCATTCGCGGTTGTTCCCGGAGTATCCGCTGGGCACGGACTTTACGGCTGAAGAGCGGGATTTGCTGCGGGCGCTGAACTGGTTGAAGAGCAAGTTCAAGCTGAGCGAGGTGCTGGAGCTGGGCAAGGCAGCGCTGGATGCGCCGGGGCCCGAGGGCTACGCGAGGCATCTTGTGCGGATGCAGCTGGATCAGCCGCAGGGGCTGAAGGAAGAGCTTTACCAGCGGTTGCTGCTGGCGGGTTTACAGGCTGCGAAATAAACACTCGGACATACTGTCCCCTGTGGGAGCGGGTTTACCCGCGAATGCGATGGCGCATCCCAAATCGCATTCGCGG
Source organism: Pseudomonas sp. A2 (assembly GCF_023100865.1). Classification (NCBI taxonomy): domain Bacteria; kingdom Pseudomonadati; phylum Pseudomonadota; class Gammaproteobacteria; order Pseudomonadales; family Pseudomonadaceae; genus Pseudomonas; species Pseudomonas sp. A2. The sequence goes on along the minus strand of NZ_CP039127.1, from coordinate 5,988,982 downwards.
GTAAACCCGCTCCCACAGAGATCGCGTAGCGGCCTTATTCGATGAAGGACACCACACCACCTTCCAGCGACTTCACCCGGGCCAGCGACTCGACGCGATAGCCCTGGCTGTCCAGCTCGGCACGGCCGCCCTGGAACGACTTCTCGATCACGATACCCAGGCCGGCCACGGTGGCGCCGGCCTGCTTGATGATCGAGATCAGGGCCTGCGACGCCTTGCCGTTGGCCAGGAAGTCGTCGATCACCAGCACGCGGTCGCTGCTGTTGAGGTGACGCGGCGAGATGGCCACGGTGTTCTCGGTCTGCTTGGTGAAGGAATACACCGAGGCGGTCAGCAGGTTCTCGGTCAGGGTCAGCGACTGGTGCTTGCGGGCGAAGATCACCGGCACGCCCAGCTTCAGGCCAGTCATCACCGCCGGGGCAATGCCCGAGGCTTCGATGGTGACGATCTTGGTCACGCCCGCGTCGGCGAACAGGCGGGCGAACTCGTCACCGATCAGCTGCATCAGCGCCGGATCGATCTGGTGGTTGAGAAACGCGTCGACTTTGAGAACCTGATCGGAAAGCACGATGCCTTCTTCGCGAATCTTCTGATGCAGTGCTTCCACTTTGTTTTCCTCGATGTAGCAAAGGTGGCCGCAAATAGCGGCAAAGTTAAAGAGTAATGGTTGATCAGCGTTTGAGCATTGCCCGGATATCGGCCAAGGCGTTGTTGCCCCGTGCAGCCTTTACCTCGACCGGCGCATCGTCCAGGCCTTCCCAGGCCAGGTCGTCCGGTGGCAGTTCGTCGAGGAACCGGCTGGGCGTGCAGTCGATGATTTCACCGTACTGCTTGCGCTTGGCGGCGAAGGTGAAGGCCAAGGTCTGGCGCGCGCGGGTGATGCCCACGTAGGCCAGGCGGCGTTCCTCTTCGATGGTGTCGGCCTCGATGCTGGAGCGGTGCGGGAGGATTTCCTCTTCCATGCCCATGATGAACACGTAGGGGAATTCCAGGCCCTTGGAGGCATGCAGGGTCATCATCTGCACACCTTCGGCGTTCTCTTCCTCTTCCTGCTGGCGCTCGAGCATGTCGCGCAGCACCAGCTTGCCGATGGCGTCCTCGATGGTCATGTCACCCTCTTCGTCCTTCTCGAGGGTGTTCTTCAGCGCTTCGACCAGGAACCAGACGTTGCTGATGCGGAACTCGGCAGCCTTGTCGCTGGCGGTCTGCTGACGGATCCAGTTCTCGTAGTCGATATCGCGGATCATCTCGTGCAGCGCGGCAATCGGGTCTTCCAGGGCAACCTTGTGGCGCACCCCGTCCAGCCAATGCTTGAAGCGCTGCAAACGCTCGGTGTAGCGGGCGTCCAGATGCTCGCCCAGGCCAAGCTCCTCGCTGGCGGCGTACATCGAAATACCGCGCTCGGTGGCGTAGTTGCCGAGCTTTTCCAGGGTGGTGGAGCCGATTTCGCGGCGCGGTACGTTGATCACCCGCAGGTAGGCGTTGTCATCGTCCGGGTTCACCAGCAGACGCAGGTAGGCCATCAGGTCCTTGACCTCCTGGCGGCCGAAGAAGCTGTTGCCGCCCGACAGGCGATACGGCACCTGGTGGTGCTGCAGCTTCAGTTCGATCAGCTTGGCCTGGTAGTTGCCGCGGTAGAGGATGGCAAAGTCGCTGTACGGGCGGTTGGTGCGCAGGTGCAGGGTGAGGATTTCCATGGCCACGCGTTCGGCCTCGGCTTCCTCGTTCTTGCAGCGGATGACGCGGATCTCGTCGCCCACGCCCATCTCGCTCCACAGCTGCTTCTCGAACGCGTGCGGGTTGTTGGCAATCAGCACGTTGGCGCAGCGCAGGATGCGGCTGGTGGAGCGGTAGTTCTGCTCCAGCATCACCACCTTCAGGGAGGGGTAGTCCTCCTTGAGCAGCATCAGGTTTTCCGGCCGGGCGCCACGCCAGGCATAGATCGACTGGTCGTCGTCGCCCACCACGGTGAACTGGTTGCGCATGCCGATCAGCATCTTCACCAGCAGGTACTGGCTGGCGTTGGTGTCCTGGTATTCGTCCACCAGCAGGTAGCGCACGCGGTTCTGCCAGCGCTCCAGCACATCGGGGTGTTCCTGGAACAGCTTGACCGGCAGCAGGATCAGGTCGTCGAAGTCCACCGCGTTGAACGCCTTGAGCGTGCGCTGGTAGTGGGTGTAGACGATGGCGGCAGTCTGCTCGCGCGGGTTGCGCGCCTTCTCCAGGGCTTCGGCGGGCAGGATCAGGTCGTTCTTCCAGGCACCGATCATGTTCTTGATCTCGTCGATGCCGTCGTCGCCGGAGTATTCCTTCTGCATGATGTCCGACAGCAACGCCTTGATGTCGGACTCGTCGAAGATCGAGAAACCCGGCTTGTAGCCCAGGCGCTCGTGCTCCCTGCGGATGATGTTCAGGCCCAGGTTGTGGAATGTGCACACAGTCAGGCCGCGGCCTTCCCCCGGGCGCAGCAGGGTGGCGACCCGTTCCTTCATCTCGCGGGCGGCCTTGTTGGTGAAGGTCATCGCCACGATGTACTGCGCACGGATGCCGCAGTTCTGGATGAGGTGGGCAATCTTGCGCGTAATCACGCTGGTCTTGCCCGAGCCTGCACCGGCGAGCACCAAAAGAGGGCCGCCGACATAGTCACGGGCTTCCTGCTGCCGGGGATTGAGTCGGGACATGCTAGAAACCGGGGGTCGCCAGAAAATAGCCGCGCATTCTAACAGGCATGGGGCGTTTGTGGCGCGACCGTCTGACGTCTGAGTCAAATATGTAAACGGGATTTGCCGGCTGGCGCAGTTTCGCGCAGGATGCACGACAAAATACGTCGGGATGCTACACCCGTAGAAACATGTATTAAATTGAAAACCATTTTCATTAATGCAGTAGCATACCTGGCAGTTTCCGTTGCACCGTGAAGCCTAAGGAGCCCGCTTGTCCACGCCTGTCGAACCATTGCGTTTGCTGCTGTTGGCCGATGAGCCGGAATGGGGCGCGCTGCTACGCGAGTGCATGCCTGCCCAGGGTGGCAGCGTCGTGCTGCTGACGGCGCCGAACTGGGACTCGGTCGACAGCCTGTTCAACCAGGACCGCCAGGCTGTCGTGCTGGCAACCCCGGCCCTGCAGCCCGCGCCTGGACGCTGCGAGCTGCCGACCATCCTGCTGCTCGACCACGAGCCTCAGTTAGCGCCCAGCGCCGTCAGTGACTGGCTGGTGCGTGACCAGCTCAATGCTGACACCTTGCGTCGCTCGCTGCGCCATGTGCGCGAGCGCGGCGTGCTGGTGGCCACCTTGCAGCGCCTGGCCGAGCAGGACCCGCTGACCGGCATCGCCAACCGCCAGGGCTTCCAGGCCTTGCTGACCGCGCGCCTGGCCGAGAACGACGGCCGTGGCCTTGCCCTCGGCCACCTGGACCTGGACAACTTCCGCCACGTCAACGACGCCCTTGGCCACCAGAGCGGCGACCGCCTGATCCTGCAGGTGGTGGCGCGGCTGAAACAGCAACTGGAGGCGGGCGACCAACTGGCGCGCCTGGGCAGCGACGAGTTCGCCCTGCTGATCGACACCCGACGCGACCCCAACCGTGCCGAGTGGATTGCCGAGCGGATTGTCGAGGCGTTGGCCGAACCCTACTGGATCGACGGCGAAAGCCTGCTGCTGGGCTGCAGCCTGGGCCTGGCCCATGCCCGCGCCCAGGGTGGTGCCGACCCGCTGATGTGGCATGCGCACATCGCCATGCGCCAGGCCAAGGGCAGCCAGGGTTGCACCTTCCATGTGTTCAACGAGCGCATCAATCGCAACGCCCGTAGCCTTGCCGATCTGGAAAGCGAATTGCGCCGCGCCCTGCGCCGGGACGAGCTGGAGCTGCATTACCAGCCGCGGTTGAACCTGGCCGACGGGCGCATCGTCGGCCTCGAGGCGCTGGTGCGCTGGCGGCATGCCGAGCGTGGCCTGTTGCCGCCCAGCGAGTTCGTGCCGCTGGCCGAGCAGAGCGGCCTGATCGTGCCACTGGGCTACTGGGTGATTTCCCGAGCCCTGCGCGACATGCAGGCACTGTGCGAGCGCGGCCTGGAGCCGCTGCACATGGCGGTCAACCTGAGCTTCCGCCAGTTCCAGGACAGCCAGTTGCTGGCGACCTTGAGCCGCCTGATTCTCGAACATGGTGTGGATGCCCGCTGGCTCGAATTCGAGCTCACCGAAACGGCGGTGATGCGCCGCAACGAGCTGGTACGCCAGACCATGGACGCCCTGGGGCGCCTGGGTGTGCGCTTCTCGCTCGATGATTTCGGTACCGGGTTCTCTTCGTTCGTGCACCTAAACAGCCTGCCGATCACCTTGCTCAAGGTGGACCGCAGCTTTGTCGCGGAGATGGAAATGCGCGAGGAGAACCGCAAGCTTGTGCACGCCATGATCAACCTGGCGCACAACCTCAACCTCGAGGTGGTGGCCGAAGGGGTAGAGAGTGAAGAGCAGATGGCGTTGCTGCGCGGGTTTGGCTGTGACCAGGTGCAGGGCTTCCTGGTCAGCAAGCCGCTGCCGGTGGGGGAGTTGATGGAGTTCTTGCTGCAGGCGACCGGCTGCCAGTTGGGCACAGCCCTTTAGGGCCCTTTCGCGGGTGAACCCGCTCCCACAGGCTTTGCACAGGATTCAGACCCTGCGCAGTCCCTGTGGGAGCGGGTTTACCCGCGAAGAGGCCCGCAAGTCAGGCCGAAGCCGTCGCCGCTCCACCAATCCCGGCCTTGCCTAAAAGCCGCTTCATCCGCCACTCAAAGCCAAAGGTCAGTGCCACCGCCGCACACGCCAGCCCCAACGCCAGCCCCCACCACACCCCGACCGCGCCACCGCCCAGGGTAAAGGTGAACAGCCAGGCGCTCGGCGCCCCCACCAGCCAGTAGCACACCAACCCGATCAGGAAGGTGGTCTTGGCATCCTTCAGCCCACGGATCGAGCCCATCGCGATCGTCTGCATGCCATCGAACAGCTCGAACCACGCAGCCACCATCAGCAACTGCACCGCCAGCTGGAAGATCGCCGCAAATGCCGGGTCGTCACGGTCGATGAACAGCCCCACCAGCGCATCGGGCAGCAGCCAGAACAGCGCGGCGAAGGCAAACATGATCATCGCCCCGAAGCCGATGCCCACCCGCCCGGCGCTGCGCGCCGCCAGCAGGTTGCCGGCGCCGTAGTACAGCCCCACGCGCATGGTCACCGCATACGACAACCCGGTCGGCACCATGAACGCTGTGGAGACGATCTGCAGGGCGATCTGGTGCGCCGCCAGCTCGGTACTGCCCAGCACGCCCATGCACAGCGCGGCAAAGGCGAACAGGCCGACTTCCACCATGTAGGTGCCGCCAATCGGCAGGCCCAGCCGCCACAGCTCGCGCAGGGCCGGCAGCGAAGGGCGCGACAGGCCCTTGCGCAATGGGTAGGCGGCATAGGCCGGGTGCCAACGGATATACAGCGCCAAGGCAATGGCCATGCCCATCGACACCACCGCGGTGACCAGGCCGATGCCCATCAGGCCCAGCTTGGGCAGGCCGAACATGCCTTCGATCAGCGCCACGTTGAACAGGTAGTTGAGCACCGTGCCAACCAGGCTGATGACCATCACCGGCGTAGACCGGCCCAGCGCGCTGGTAAAGCCGCGCAACGCCATGAAAGTCAGGTAGCCGGGCAGCGCCAGTGGCAGCAGGGTGAGGAATTCGGCGGCCGAGGCAACGTTCTCGGGCTTTTGCCCGAACAGCAGCAGTACCGGTTCAAGGTTCCACAGCACCAGCGCAGCGAACAGCGCCAGGCCCCAGGCCAGCCACAGGCCACCCTGCGCCAGGCGGGTGGCGCCCTCGATGTCGTTGGCGCCCTTGCGAATGGCCACCAGGGTGCCGACCGCAGCGATCACGCCAAGGCAGAAGATCGACACGAACGAGTAGCTCGCCGCGCCCAGGCCGCCACCAGCCAGGGCTTGCGGGCTGATGCGGGCCATCATCAGGGTATCGGTCAGCACCATCAGCATGTGCGCCAACTGCGAGGCGATCAGCGGCCCGGCCAGGCGCAGCAAAGCCTTGAGTTCTGTGGTGGGCGCGACATGCATGGAGGCAGTCCTTTTCCTGGGGTGATCAACGAAGGGCGATTCTGAGGCTTTGGTCAACTTTGCACAAAAGGATAAATGCGATCATTGGCATGAGTCTGACTCATGTATATATGCTTCCCGGTGATTCATTTCACAGCCCCGTATGGCAGGTGCCTCATGTCCCGTCAGCTCCCCCCGCTGTATGCCCTGCGCGCATTCGAAGCCGCCGCGCGGCTAAGCTCCTTCACCCGTGCCGGCGAAGAGCTGTCGATTACCCAGAGCGCGGTCAGCCGGCATATCCGCACGCTGGAGGAGCATTTTGCCTGCCGCCTGTTCGTGCGCAGTGGCCGCAGCCTGCAACTGACCGAAGCGGCGCGGGTGCTGCTGCCCGGTGTGCGTGAAGGCTTTGCCGCGCTGGAACGGGCTTGCGATACCTTGCGCGGTGAGGATGACATCCTGCGCATGAAGGCTCCCTCGACCCTGACCATGCGCTGGTTGCTGGCGCGCCTTAGCCGCTTTCGCCACTTGCAGCCTGGCAACGAAGTGCAGCTGACCAGCGCCTGGATGGATGTCGACCATGTGGACTTCAACCAGGAGCCGTTCGATTGCGCGGTGTTGCTCAGCGACGGGGTGTTCCCGCCGGAATGGGAAGTGCGCAGGTTGTTCCCGGAGCTGCTGATCCCCGTGGGTGCGCCAGACCTGCTCGACGAGGAACCCTGGGACGAGCGTCGGCTGGCCTGCATAGAGCTGCTGCACCCCACGGTGGACAAGCGCGACTGGCGGGAATGGTTGGAGCGCATGGGGTTGAGTGACAAGGTTTCGCTCAAGGGCGGGCAGGTGTTCGACACCCTGGAGCTGGGCATGATTGCCGCTGCGCGTGGCTATGGCATTTCCATGGGTGATTTGCTGATGGTGGCCGAAGATGTGGCGCAGGGGCGCTTGAGCTTGCCTTGGCCGACGGCGGTGCCCAGCGGGATGGATTATTACCTGGTGTGGCCGCGCACTCGGCCGGGGGGCGAGCGGTTGCGGCGTTTGAGCGCGTTTCTGGAAGAGGAGGTGGCGGCGATGGATTTGCCGGATGTGCAGATCCTGCCGCCCCTCTGATCGCCTGTACCGGCCTCTTCGCGGGTAAACCCGCTCCCACCGGTACAGTACTGGCCTCAAGGCCTGCGCCGAAGCTTCCACAGGACAGCGCTGGCCTCAAGGACTGCACCGAGCCTGTGGGAGCGGGTTTACCCGCGAAGAGGCCGCAATGCCTTACATCGAGCCCAGGTTCAACGCCTGTGCACACGCCTGCAGCGACCGACGCTCGCTCTGCGCATACAGCGCCAGCTCATCCTGCACCTGCAGCCCCAGCGCCGCTTCGAACGCATCGCGGTTGGCGTTGCTGCCGTACTCGGCCTGCGCATCGTCACCCAGGTTGGACTGGAAGATCCCCGCCGCGCTCACCGGCAGGAAGTCCTCGTACACCAGCGCCTCGAAGTGCACATGGCCTGCCTCGATCAACCCTTCCAGCGTGGTTGGGCGGTCGTCCTGGTCACGCGCAGCCAGGCCTTTCTCGGTGGCGAAGTAGCGGAAGTAGGCCAGCCCTTGTTCACGCATCTGTGCCAGGTCATCCGGGAACTCGGCAAAGGTGTCCTTCAGCAACGCCATGTAGCGTTCGGCATTGGCCTCGGCCGGGGCGCCACCCAGGGCGGCGCGGGTGGCGTCGAGCAGCTTGTCGTACAGCTGGCGGCCTTTCGGCGTCAGCGCCGCGCCGCGTTGCTCGATTTCGCCGAAGCGCGCGGTGTGGCTGCCTTCGCTGCCCTGCTGGTCGCTGAACGCAACCTTTTCCTGCAGGGCCTTGAAGCTGGTCTGGCGCAGCAGGATCGGGTGGCGGCGAGTGGGCGGGCCTTCGACCACGGCCTTTGGCGGGATGCCCTTGGCCGGCATGCCGAGCTGGATTGCATCGATGTCCAGGGTGCGCGGGGTCAGATGGTTGATGTGCGGGCCCTTGAAGGCCACCACATCGGCGATCAGGCGGTGCTGGTCGTGCAACTGCTGGTACTGCTCGGCAGTGACGGTGGCGTCATGGTGCCAGCGGAAGGTGTGCAGCGCTTCCTGCACGAACGCCTCGGCATCGGCGGCATTCAGGCCACCATTGCGCTCGCATTGGTCAATCAGCTCAAGGGCGCGGGCGGTGAAGATCTGGCGCTTGGCCAGGATGCTCTCTGCCAGCTCGCGCAGTTGCGGGTTGTCGATCAGCTCCAGGCGCAGCAGCGAAGTGAATACGCGGAACGGGCTGACGTGCAGCGACTGCTCGTGCACCGCGCGGAAGGCGGTGGAATGCACCGGCACACCGGCGGAACTGAGGTCGTAGTAGCCGACTGGCTGCATGCCCATGACCGCGAACAACCGGGCGATGGTGGCCAGCTCTGCGGCGGTGCCGACACGGATGGCTCCGTGGCGCTCCTGATCCAGGCGCTCGATTTCGCCGGTCCAGCGCAGGGCCTCGGCAACCTCGGGTTGCTGGGCCATGACCTGCTGGTTGATTTCGCTCACCAGCTCCAGCAGCGTGCCGTACAGGGGCACTTCCTGTTTGTACATGAGCGACATGGCGGCAGAGAACTGCGCGCGGATGCTGTCGGGGCTGACGAAATCGTGGGCGGGCATCGCTAGCTTCCTGGTTGGGTTCGGACGCTTACATGAAAGCTGGGAATGCACTTTGCTCACAAGCGAAAAAAAGTGAGTGTGTCATTCCTTTTTTGATCGACCTCAAGGGCCCTTTCGCGGGCACGCCCGCACCCACAGGTTGGACACAGGATTCAGCAATTGTGGAGCTCCCTGTGGGAGCTGGCTTGCCGGCGATGGGCCGCAAAGCGGCCCCGGCAATCTCAAGCCTGAAGCTGCTCGCGAATCCATTCCACCAACGCCCTTACCTTAGGCACCTCCGCCGCATGCTCGGCATACGCCAGGTAATGCGCCCCGGCACTGCGCATCGCATGGTTCCACGGCACCATCAAACTCCCCTCGGCCAGCTCCTTCGCCGCCAGGTAGCGCGGCACCAACGCCACCCCGCACCCGGCCTGCGCCGCGCTCAAGGCCATGTAGAAGGTATCGAAGCGCGGCCCGTGGTAGGCGCTGACGCTCTGCAAGCCCAACTCCAGGAACCACTCGTGCCAGGCCTCTGGCCGCGAGGTGCTCTGCAGCAACACCAGTTCGGCCAGCTCCCCGGCATCGTTCAGTTCACGCCCGGCCAGCAACTCCGGCGCACATACCGGCACCACCTCTTCACCGAACAGCTCCACGCAGGTGGCCCCCGGCCAAGTGCCCTGGCCATAGAAGAACACCACGTCCGCCGAGCCTTGCAGCAGGGCGAAAGGCTCCATTTCGTTGCGGATGTCCAGGTGGATGTTGTTGTGGCGCTTGCCAAAACCCTTGAGGTGCGGGATCAACCAGCGCACGCCAAAACTCGGCTGAGTGGCTACCTTCAATATCTCGGTCTGCTCGCCGTAGGTGAGCACGTAGCGGCTGGACATATCCACCTGGGTGAGGATCTTGTTGACCTCGGCCAGGTACAGGCTGCCCGCCGGTGTCAGCTGCAGGCGGCGACGGATACGCAGGAACAGGTGGTGGCGCAGCATGTCTTCAAGCTGCGCCACCTGCTTGCTGACCGCGCTCTGGGTCAGGTGCAGCTCTTCGGCGGCACGGGTAAAGCTCAAATGGCGGGCTGCAGCTTCGAAGCACTGCAGGGCGGTCATGGAGGGCACCAGGCGTTTGGACATAGCGGTCTCTGCGGCTCAAATCATTACCTGACGGAATGATATGCGGAATAAAGGTCGTTTGTTGCACCGGTGTGATCGGATTAATACTGATCCACATCATTTTTCCACCCCATCACCCGATGTAGGAGATGCACAAATGGTTGCTGGACTGCTCGAGCGCCTTGGCGTTGCTGCCGAGGCTTACACCCAGGGCGACTACCCTGTTCACACGCCGATCGACGGCAGCCAGATCGCCTCGGTGAAACTGCTCGGCAAGGCCGAGACCATCGCCCGCATCGATCAGGCCCAGAGCGCCTTCGAAGCCTGGCGCAGCGTGCCGGCCCCGCGCCGTGGCGAGCTGGTGCGCCTGTTCGGCGAAGTGCTGCGTGAGCACAAGGCCGACCTCGGCGAGCTGGTTTCGATCGAAGCCGGCAAGATCACCCAGGAAGGCCTGGGCGAAGTGCAGGAAATGATCGACATCTGCGACTTCGCCGTTGGCCTGTCGCGCCAGCTGTACGGCCTGACCATCGCTTCCGAGCGCCCTGGCCACCATATGCGTGAAACCTGGCACCCGCTGGGCGTGGTCGGCGTGATCAGCGCCTTCAACTTCCCGGTCGCAGTCTGGGCCTGGAACACCGCCCTGGCCCTGGTCGCCGGTAACTCGGTGGTATGGAAACCGTCCGAGAAGACCCCGCTGACCGCCCTGGCCTGCCAGGCGCTGTTCGAAAAAGCCCTGAAAGCCTTTGGTGATGCCCCGGCTGGCCTGGCACAACTGGTGATCGGCGGCCGTGAAGCCGGCGAAGCCATGGTCGACGACCCGCGCGTACCGCTGGTCAGCGCCACCGGCAGCACCCGCATGGGTCGCGAAGTCGGCCCACGTGTGGCTGCCCGCTTCGGCCGCAGCATCCTCGAGCTGGGTGGCAACAACGCCATGATCCTGGCCCCGAGCGCCGACCTCGACCTGGCCGTGCGTGGCATCCTGTTCTCCGCAGTCGGCACCGCCGGCCAGCGTTGCACCACCCTGCGCCGCCTGATCGTGCACCGTTCGATCAAGGACGAAGTGGTTGCCCGCGTCAAAGCCGCCTACGGCAAGGTTCGCATCGGTGATCCACGCAAGGACAACCTGGTGGGCCCGCTGATCGACAAGCAGTCGTTCGACGCCATGCAGGGCGCGCTGGCCAAGGCCCGCGACGAAGGTGGCCAGGTATTTGGTGGCGAGCGTCAGCTGGCCGATCAGTACCCGAACGCCTACTACGTATCGCCTGCCATCGCCGAAATGCCGGCGCAGAGCGACGTGGTGCGCCACGAAACCTTCGCCCCGATTCTGTACGTGCTGGCCTACGACGACTTCGAAGAGGCCCTGCGCCTGAACAACGAAGTGCCACAAGGCCTGTCGTCGTGCATCTTTACCACCGACATCCGTGAGGCCGAACGCTTCCAGAGCGCCTCGGGCAGCGACTGCGGCATCGCCAACGTCAACATCGGTACCAGCGGCGCCGAGATCGGCGGTGCGTTCGGTGGCGAGAAGGAGACTGGTGGTGGCCGTGAGTCCGGTTCGGACGCCTGGAAAGGCTACATGCGTCGCCAGACCAACACCGTGAACTACTCGCGCGAACTGCCGCTGGCGCAGGGTATCGTGTTCGACTGATCGGCTGATGCTGCATGGCCGGGGGCCTGGCCCCCGGTTCGCGGGTAAACCCGCTCCCACAGGTACAACACAGTTCTTGAAACCTGTGATGCACCTGTGGGAGCGGGTTTACCCGCGAATGGGCCGCACAACGGCCCCAAACAAGAACAAATTGCTGGAGCCGGGCCATGTCCGAACTGCGTCAAGAATGCTTGTGGGAATTCGTCAGCAAACCGACCGTCGCCGCCCAGGCCCTGGCCGGTGAGCACAAGGCCGATGTCTGCGTGATCGGTGGCGGCATCACCGGCCTGTCGGCGGCCATCCACCTGCTCGAACAGGGCAAGTCGGTGATCCTGCTGGAGGCCTGGAAGATCGGTCACGGTGGCTCCGGGCGCAACGTCGGCCTGGTCAACGCCGGCACCTGGATCCGCCCCGACGATGTCGAGGCCACCCTCGGCCTGCAGCAGGGCAGCCGCCTGAACAAGGTGCTCGGCGAAGCCCCGGCCGAAGTGTTCGCCATGATCGAACGCCTTGGCATCGACTGCCAGGCCCAGCACAAAGGCACGCTGCACATGGCGCACAACGCCACCGGTATCGCCGACCTGGAGGCCCGCCACGAACAATGGCGCCGCCGTGGTGCCGATGTGGAGCTGCTGACCGGCGCCCAGTGCCAGGAATACTGCGGCACCGACAAGATTTCCGCCGCGCTGCTCGACCGCCGCGCCGGCACCATCAACCCCATGGGCTACACCCAGGGCCTGGCCGCAGCGGTGGCACGCCTGGGTGGCAAGCTGTTCCAGCAGTCTTCGGTCGAAGGCCTGGAGCGTGACGGCGATGCCTGGCGGGTGAAGACCGCACGTGGTTCGGTGCGCGCCGACAAGGTGGTGATTTCCACTGGTGCCTACACCGAAGGCGACTGGAGCAACCTGCAGAAGCAGTTCTTCCGTGGCTACTACTACCAGGTGGCATCCAAGCCGTTGCAGGGTGCTGCAGCCGACAAGGTGCTGCCACATGGCCAAGGCTCATGGGACACCCGCACCGTGCTCAGCAGCATCCGTCGCGACGACCAGGGCCGCCTGCTGCTCGGCAGCCTGGGCCGGGTCGACAACAAGCCGGCGTGGTTCGTGCGCAGCTGGGCTGACCGCATCCAGAGCCACTATTACCCGGAGCTGGGCAAGGTCGAGTGGGAAATGCACTGGACCGGTTGCATCGACTTCACCCCGGACCACCTGATGCGCCTGTTCGAACCGGCGCCGGGGCTGGTGGCGGTGACCGGGTACAACGGGCGGGGCAATACTACTGGGACCGTGATTGGCCGGGCGTTTGCCGAGTTCCTGCTGAAGGGGGAGGCGGGCAGCCTGCCGATTCCGTTCTCACCGATGAAGGGCGTGAGTGCGCCCTCGCTGCGGACTGCGTTCTATGAGTCCGGGTTCTCGCTGTACCACGCGGGGCAATGTTTGAGAGTTGTGTTGTAAATACTGGCCTCTTCGCGGGTAAACCCGCTCCCACAGAAACTGCGCAAAATCTGAACGCTGCGCAGTACCTGTGGGAGCGGGTTTACCCGCGAAGAGGCCGGCACAGGCTTATTTGTGCAACCAGCTGAGAAAACCGCCCTTCTTGATCGAAACCGGCTTCTGCAGCAACAACGACTCCCGGCTCTGCCGCCGAAACCGCTGCAACTTGCTCAACGCCGTTTGCACATCGCCGCGTTGCACCAGGCAGCTCTTCACCTGCTCCTTGTCGATCCGGTACAGCACGCAACCGGTCAATGTGCGGAATTCGGCAAACGACTGCTCATCGTCGATGATCCCCTCGATCCCGAGCACCTCGCCCGGCCCCATGCGCCCGGCCTCGACCAGCTTGTCGCCATCGCGGATCGACGCCGAAACCACCCCGCTGCCAATCACCAGCAAGTGATCGGAATGCTCGCCCACGCCCAGGATTACCTGGTCGGCCAGGTATTCCACCGCCGTCATACGCTGGCTCAACGCATCGCGCTCTTCCGCGCTCAGCGAGCGGAACACCCGCACCTCGTCCAGCACCTCGCGCTGGCGGCTGCGTGGTGGCATGGCCAGGTCGGTGTTCCACATCACCCCGCTGGCCTCCAGGTGCCGGTGGGCCAGGTCGAACAGCTGGTTGCGCGCGTCGCCCTTGGCGCCCGCGTCGGCTACGAAGCCGCTGGCTTCGTACTCCACTGATTCCAGCGTCGAGGCTTTCACCGTCACCTTTGGTCTTGGTGTAGCCAGGATGGCACTGACGCCTTGCAAGGCTTTTTCCAGAGCATCGAACACCCGTTTGGGCCGCACCTTGGCCGGTACCACCACGCTGACCGACACCCCGTGCACATCGGCCGGGCGGCTGTGGTTGAGCAGCCGGGCCTTGGCCGCCACCGAGTTGGGGATCACCGCCAGGCTGCCGGTGCTGGTGAGCAGGCGGGTGGCACGCCAGTCGATTTCCAGCACCTTGCCTTCGGTGCTATCGATGGAGATCGAGTCGCCAATCTGATACGGCCGCGTGGTGTTCAGGATGATGCCACTGAACACGTCGGCCAATGTGCTCTGCAGCGCCAGGCCGATGACGATGGCCATTACCCCCGATGTAGCCAGCAGGCCCTTCACCGGCAACTGCAACACATAACCTGCGGCGGCGACCACCGCAGCCAGGAAGATCAGCGCCCCCAGCACATCCTGCAGCAAACGCCCGCCATGGCTGCCACGGGCACCCAGCAACAGGCCGAACACCACCGTCACCGTGCGTGCGCCGAACAGCCACCAGCCGATCGCCAGTACCGTGGCGATCAGGTTGCGCGAGACATCATCGGGCCAGGGTGGTGGTTGCATCGGGCTCATGCCGGCAGCCACCAGTACCGAGCTGAACAGCAGGAACAGCACCAGCCGCGCGCCGATGCGCCAGGCGCGTTGCTGGAGAGGAATCAATTGCCAGAGCACGAGGTCGAGCAGGACCAGGGCGGTGCCGAGCAACAACGGGTATGACTGGATGAACGCCAGCATGGTGGTCTCGGGTGAGGGGAGGGTTGTGGGTAGTAATAGAGCAGGTTGGCCGGGCAGGCAATGGGGCCTGTGCCGGCCTCTTCGCGGCTAAAGCCGCTCCCACAGGGATTGCGCTGGATCTGAATCGTGCGCAGTACCTGTAGGAGCGGCTTTAGCCGCGAAAGGGCCGGTCGAGCCCATACAAAACCATCGTTCATAAAACAGAACGCTAGAGCCAAAAATCGCTATCTACCGCCCAAAAGGTCATGGTTTTAATCTTCTCCCATCAACGCGAAACACCCAACTTACTGAAAAGATCAAAACCCTTAGGAGCAACGACCATGACCAACTTCAAATACAACCGCCTGAACAAAGACGACGCCGCTGTCCTGCTGGTCGACCACCAGGCTGGCCTGCTGTCCCTGGTCCGCGACATCGAGCCGGACGCGTTCAAGAACAACGTATTGGCCCTGGCCGACCTGGCCAAGTTCTTCAACCTGCCGACCATCCTCACCACCAGCTTCGAGCAAGGCCCCAACGGCCCGCTGGTACCAGAGCTGAAAGCCCTGTTCCCGGACGCCCCCTACATCGCCCGCCCAGGCCAGATCAACGCCTGGGACAACGAGGACTTCGTCAAGGCGGTGAAGGCCACGGGCAAGAAGCAGCTGATCATCGCCGGCGTGGTGACCGAAGTGTGCGTAGCCTTCCCGGCGCTGTCGGCCCTGGAAGAAGAGTTTGAAGTGTTCGTGGTCACCGATGCCTCCGGCACCTTCAACGCCATGACCCGCGACGCCGCCCACGACCGCATGAGCCAGGCCGGCGCACAACTGATGACCTGGTTCGGCGTGGCCTGTGAGTTGCACCGCGACTGGCGCAACGACATCGAAGGCCTGGCCGCGCTGTGCTCCAACCACATCCCGGACTACCGCAACCTGATCACCAGTTACAACGCTTTCAACGCCAGCAAATAAGCCAGATGCGCGGGCACCGCCAGCCGGTGCCCGCCAAGGCAGCACACCTGTCCAATCCAGCGCCCGTCCGCCGTTGCACAGTGGATGCGGGCAAGCTCATCCCAAGGAACGCCGATGAACACCGCACCCCAAGACAACCGCGACGTAGTGACCGTATGCCTGCAACACAAGGTAATCGCCAGTTCGACGGGCACCACGCCGGCGCAACCGCCGCGCTGGAAGCAGGCGCTGCTGACCTACCTGGTGATCTGCCCGATGACCATGATCATTCCACAACTGCTGGCGCCGCTGTTCGCACGCTTCCCGCAGCTGGGGGGCGTGATCATCGGCAACCTGATCGTCAACCTGTTCGTCATCCTGCCCGTGGTGTTCTACATCATGCCTTGGGTAACCCGCCGCTGCGCCAACTGGCTGCGTGGCTGAGCCCGGCCTTTACCTCGACATTTTCAAGGAGATACCGACATGAGCACGTTCGTTACCCGCGATGGCACTTCGATCTACTTCAAGGACTGGGGCAGCGGCAAACCTGTGCTGTTCAGCCACGGCTGGCCACTGGATGCCGACATGTGGGATTCGCAGATGGAATTCCTGGCCAGCCGCGGCTACCGCGCCATCGCCTTCGACCGCCGTGGTTTCGGACGTTCGAGCCAGCCATGGAACGGCTACGACTACGACACCTTCGCCGATGACATCGCCCAGCTGATCGAACACCTCGACCTGCGCGACGTGACCTTGGTGGGCTTCTCGATGGGTGGCGGCGACGTCAGCCGCTACATCGCCCGCCACGGCAGCGAGCGTGTGGCCGGGCTGGTGCTGCTGGGCGCGGTGACGCCGGTGTTCGGCAAGCGTGACGACAACCCTGAAGGTGTCGACCTATCGGTGTTCGAGGGTATCTGCGCCGGCCTGCGTGCCGACCGGGCGCAGTTCATCGCCGATTTCGCCACGCCGTTCTATGGCATCAACCATGGGCAGCAGGTGTCCCAGGGTGTGCAGACCCAGACCTTGAACATTGCGCTGATGGCATCGATCAAGGGCACCTTGGATTGCGTGACCGCGTTCTCCGAAACCGACTTCCGCCCGGATATGGCCAAGATCGATGTGCCGACCCTGGTGATCCACGGTGACGACGACCAGATCGTGCCGTTCGAGAGTACCGGCAAGCGGGCGGCGGAGCTGATTCGTGGGGCTGAGCTGAAGGTGTACGCGGGGGCGCCGCACGGGTTTGCGGTGACTCATGCACAGCAACTCAATCACGACTTGCTGGCGTTCCTTCAGAAGTAACTGTGCTGGGGCATTCGCGGGTAAACCCGCTCCCACAAGGGACACCACAGTCTTCAAGGCCGGTGGTGTCCCTGTGGGAGCGGGTTCACCCGCGAAGAGGCCAGCCCAGGCAGCGCAGATGCTGAACAAGGCTAACCTTCAACAACCCACCGCACATCCATCCAAGCCTTGCCCCTACACCAACCGGCATGCTCCGCAGTTGCGCCTGCCCGCTGCCGCACCAGACGGAGAACCCCATGTCCCAGGACCGCAACGACAAGACCCGTCGCCAGTTCCTCGCCACCAGTACCGTGCTCGGTGCCGCTGGCGCGCTCTGGTCCGCATTGCCCTTTACCGGTTCCGCCGGTTCCGCTCACGCATCCACCCAAGGAGGTTCCATGACCGCCGATCTGATTCTGTTCAACGGCAAACTGCACACCGTTGATCGTGAAAAGCCCACCGCGACCGCCGTCGCCATCAAGGATGGCCGTTTCATCGCCGTGGGCAACGACGCCGAAGCCATGGCCCACAAGGGCGCCACCACGCAGATCATCGACCTCAAGCAGCGTACGGTCATCCCTGGCCTGAACGACTCGCACCTGCACCTGATCCGTGGTGGCCTGAACTACAACCTGGAGCTGCGCTGGGAAGGCGTGCCTTCGGTGGCCGATGCCCTGCGCATGCTCAAGGACCAGGCCGCGCGCACGCCGACCCCGCAATGGGTGCGCGTGGTCGGGGGCTGGAACGAGTTCCAGTTCGCCGAAAAACGCATGCCCACCCTGGAGGAAATCAACCAGGCCGCACCTGACACCCCGGTATTCCTGCTGCACCTGTATGACCGCGCACTGCTCAACCGCGCTGCGCTCAAGGCAGTCGGCTACACCAAGGACACGCCCAACCCGCCGGGCGGCGAGATCCAGCGTGACAAGTTCGGCAACCCGACCGGCATGCTCATCGCCCGCCCCAACGCGATGATCCTCTACGCCACCCTGGCCAAGGGGCCGAAGCTGCCGCTGGAATACCAGGTCAACTCCACCCGCCAGTTCATGCGCGAGCTCAACCGCCTGGGCCTGACCAGTGCCATCGATGCCGGTGGTGGCTACCAGAACTACCCGGACGACTATCAGGTGATCCAGGAGCTGGCCGACAACAACCAGCTGACCGTGCGCATTGCCTACAACCTGTTCACCCAGAAGCCCAAGGAAGAGCTGGACGACTTCCGCAAGTGGACCTCCAGCGTGAAGCTGCACAGCGGTACCGACTTCCTGCGCCACAATGGCGCCGGCGAGATGCTGGTGTTTTCCGCCGCCGACTTCGAGGACTTCCTCGAACCGCGCCCGGACCTGCCGCAAACCATGGAGCAAGAGCTGGAGCCGGTGGTGCGCCACCTGGTCGAGCAGCGCTGGCCGTTCCGCCTGCATGCCACCTACAACGAATCGATCACGCGCATGCTCGACGTGTTCGAGAAGGTCAACCGGGACATCCCGTTCAATGGCCTGCCGTGGTTCTTCGACCACGCCGAAACCATCACCCCGCAGAACATCGAGCGTGTGCGTGCGCTGGGCGGCGGTATCGCGATCCAGGACCGCATGGCCTTCCAGGGTGAGTATTTCGTCGACCGCTACGGTGCCAAGGCTGCCGAGCAGACCCCGCCGATCAAGCGCATGCTCGACATGGGCGTGCCGGTGGGCGCCGGTACCGACGCCACCCGCGTGTCCAGCTACAACCCGTGGACCTCGCTGTACTGGCTGGTCAGCGGCAAGACCGTCGGTGGCATGGAGCTGTACCCGGAAGGCCTCAGCCGTGACACCGCGCTGCAGCTGTTCACCCAGGGCAGCGCCTGGTTCTCCAGCGAGCAGGGCAAGAAAGGCCAGATCAAGGTGGGCCAGCTGGCTGACCTGGCGGCGCTGTCGCTGGACTTCTTCAGTGTCGATGAAGAGGCGATCAAGGGCATCGAGTCGGTGCTGACCGTGGTCGATGGCAAGGTGGTGTATGGCGCGGCGGAATTCGACAAGCTCGGCCCGCCCCAGGTGCCGGTGCTGCCGGAGTGGTCTCCGGTGACCAAGGTGCCGGGCCACTGGCGCGTGGGCACGCCGTCGCTGGCAGCGGTGGCGCACCAGTGTGTCGGGCCTTGCGGGGTGCATGCGCACAGCCATGAGAAGGCACGGCATTCGAGTGTGCCGGTGAATGACTTCCAGGGCTTCTGGGGGGCGCTGGGTTGTTCGTGCTTTGCTTTCTAAGCTGAGCTGATGTGAAAAAGGGGGGCCAGTTATTGGCCCCCCTTTTTTGTTCCTTCAGTGCTGGCCCTATCGCCGGCAAGGCCAACATCAATGGTGAGCCTTGTGCTCAGCTCCAGCCAACAGATGCCGAATCTGCACTTCCACCCCATCGGTCTGCAGCATCCGCACCCTGGCCTCGATCTTCAGCTCACCCCGGGTTACCCGGTGGTGATGCCTCAAATGCTCCAGCCACGATTCCTCGAAGAAGAACTCCAGCCACAACGCCGGGTCCGCACTGTCGCGCATCAACCCCCACGACAACGCGCCATTGCGCTTGCGCATCGCCTCCAGCTCCCGCGCTGCCTGCTGGAAGGCCTCGGCCTTGGCCGGGTCGATGTGGTATTCCACGGTGACCATCACCGGCCCGCTTTCGTTGTCCATGTCGTCGCTCAGCAGCGGCACCGGCCAATGCAGTGACGGCGTCAGCTCCTCGGCTGCGGTTTCCGGCAGCGTCACCTTGCAGGTCAGCAGCGTGCCCAGCGCCAGGCCTCCTGCGGCCAGCAGCAGGCTCAAGGTGATCGTTGCATGGCTGGCCAGCGTGCCCCACAGCAAACCGCCACTGGCCATGGCACCAAAGAAGATCAGGATGTACACCGACAGCGCCCGCGCCCGTACCCAGGCCGGCACCGAGGTCTGCGCCGCCACCTGCAGGTTGGACAGCACGGCAATCCACGCCGCGCCGCTAAGCAGCATTGCCGGCAGCAGCACATAGAAGTTGCGTACCAGCGCCAGGGCCAGCAGGAACAGGGCATACAGCAGGCTGGCGAGCAGCACCAGGCGGTCGCGGCTGATGCGTTCGCGCAGGCGGGGCAGCAAGGTGGCGCCGGCCACCGCGCCGATGCCGATGGCCGCCAGCAGCAGGCCGAAATCGGCGGCGCTGCCATGCATCTCGCCACGCACGATCAACGGCAGCAGCGAGGTGCCGGCGCTGGCGCAGAAAAAGAATGCCAAGGCGCGCAATATCACCGCCTGCAAGGGCTTGGCACTGCGCGCGAAACGCAGCCCGGTGCGCATGGCGCCGACGAAGCGCTCGGCCGGCAGCAGCGGCTCCTTCACCTCGCGCTTCCACAGGAACAGCACCAGGATCACCCCGGCGAACGAGATGGCATTCAAGGCGAAGGTCAACCACGGGCCGACCATGCTCACCACCACGCCCGCCAAAGCCGGGCCGATGGCGCGCGACACGTTGATACCGACACTGGAAAGCGCCACCGCGTTGGCCAGGTCGTCCTTGCCTACCAGCTCCGGTGTCAGCGCGCTCCAGGCCGGCATCATCAGTGCCGTGCCGATGCCCAACGCCAGGGTAAGCACCAGCAGCAGGGTGACGTTCATCAGCCCGAGCAGGGTCAGGGCCGCCAGCACCACGGCCACCGAAGACATCCACAGTTGCACCAGCAACAGGTAGCGGCGCTTGTCGACGATATCCGCCGCCGCGCCGGCCGGCAGGGCGAGGAAGAACATTGGTAGCGAGCCGGCTACCTGGATCAGGGCCACGTGCAACGGGCTGGCCGACAGCGTGGTCATCAGCCAGCCGGCGCCCACCTCATGCATCCAGGTGCCGATGTTGGAAGCGATGGTGGCGATCCACAGCATGCGGAAGGTGGCGTTGCGCAATGGGCTCCAGGCGCCTGAAGGGGACGTGCTCATATCAGAAGCTGCCTTTGAGTGGGTATTCGATGATCAGGTAGATCCGGTCGATGTCATCGCCAGCCTGGGCCTGGTTGGCGCGGTGGCTGACGTGGGAAAACGACAGGCTCAGGTCCTTGGCGGCGCCCGACTGCACCACGTATTTCAGGTCGATGTCGCGCTCCCAGTGCTTGCCGCCGTCGCCGTACTGGCCCACATAGGCGCCGCCTGCCGGAGCATGGCTGCCGTCGATCCCACGGCCGCTGACGTAGCGGCCCATCAGGCTCAGGCCGGGGGCGCCGAGGGTGGCGAAGTCGAGGTCGTAGCGCAGTTGCCACGAGCGCTCGCCGGGGCCGTTGAAGTCGGCGTACTTGATCGAGTTGGCCAGGTAGATGGAGTCGCCGCCGACGAAGTCGAACGGGGTATCGCCCTCGACCTTCTGGTAGGCCAGGCTCAGCGCCTGCGCGCCAAAGCTATACCTGGCCAGCAGGCTGTAGGCGAGGGTGTCGATGGCCCCGGCACTGGCATTGCCGGTGTCGCGGGTCTTGTACAGGTTGCCGTCCAGGCGCCAGTTGCCCTCGGCCAGGTTCAGGTTGAGGTAGGCCTGGCGCCAGGTGTCCTCCAGCTGGCCTGCGTACAGTGCGCCGCCGAATGGCCCGTCGGGTGCGAACGCGGCACCGGCCAGGCTGATGGCACGGTTGTCGGTGGTGGCGCCGTAGCCGCTGAAGTCATCATGGCTGGAGCTGTTGTCCTGGTTGTTGAAGGCGGTGAAGTGCCCGGCCTGCAGGCGCCAGTCGGGCAGGTCGGTGTTGTCCAGGAACCAGCCGGTGGCGTACTCCGGGTGCAGGCGTTTGTCGCTGGTGTCGAACACCGGGGTTTCCACGGTCATTTCGCCGTAGCGCAGTTGGGTATTGCCCATCCGCAGCTTGAGTGCGGCGCCGGCGCTGGAGTAGTCGGACTCGGCGCGGCCATCGCTGTCGCGCGGCAGCAGGCCGGTGCCGGCATGGCCGCGGCCGCCGTCCAGCTTGAGGCCGAGAAAACCATGGGCATCGATGCCGACGCCGAGTGTGCCCTCGGTGAAGCCGGAGCGGATTTCGCCAATGAAGCCCTGGGCCCATTCCTGGCGGTAGTTCTGGCTACTGCCGGAGGGCGAGCGGAAGTCGCTGTGCAGGAAGTAGTTGCGGCTGAGCAGCGACCAGCCGGGCTCTTCGGCCTGGCTGAGCGCCGGGCACAGGGCGAGGGTGGCGAGCAGGGCGCGGCCTGGTCCGTGGGTGGCGCGGATCATGGGGGCTCCGGGAGGGATGATCCGAGACTGTGGAGGAAGGATAGGCCAGGGGTCTTGTATGCGTGTGCTCTGGCTGTTCTTGCCTGTGCCGGCCTCTTCGCGGGTGAACCCGCTCCTACAGATACTGCACAAACCTTGGGGCTAGTGGTGACCCTGTGGGAGCGGGTTTACCCGCGAAGAGGCCGGCACAGGCGGCAACCGGCTCAAGCCATGTCGCTGATGGCGAATTCTTCGGCCAGATGATCGATCAGCGCCCGCACCGATGGCAGCAACCCCCGCCGTGACGGGAAGATCGCATGCACGATGCCGCAACGCGGGTGCCATTCCGGCAACAACTCTACCAGCCGACCCGCCGCCAAGTCTTCGCGCACCGCCACCCGCGGCAGGTGCGCAATACCCACCCCGGCCACCACGAAATGGCGCAGGGCGAACAGGTCGTCCGTCACCATGCGCGGTGTGTGCGGGATGACGATGCTGCGGCTGCTGTCCTCACCCTGGAACAGCTCCCACTGGTACTCACGCTGGGCGCTGCCCCAATGCAGGCTCGGCAGCGTGCCGAGCAGCTGCGGGTCGAAGCCCTTGGGCAACTGCTCCAGGTACTGCGGCTGGCCGACCAGGCACTGGGTACTGTTGCTCAGCACCTTCATCACCATGTCGGTGTTCTCCAGCGGCGGAAAGCGCACCCGTAGGGCGATGTCGAAACCCTCGTGCAGCAGGTCGACGCGGCGGTTGGTGCTCTCGATGAACAGCTCCACCTGCGGGTACTTGAGCATGTAGCGGGTCAGCATCGGCCCGACCCAGGAATTGAGCAGGGTGGTCGGGCAACTGATACGCACCAGGCCGCGCGGTTCGCTGCGGTTGCGCTCGATGATCTCCGCCGCGCCCTCTGCCTCCACGCGCATGGCCAGGCAGCGGTTGTAGTAGGCCTGGCCGATCTCGGTGAGCGAACAATGGCGGCTGGTGCGGTGCAGCAGGCGCACGCCCAGTCGGTCTTCGAGATCGGCGATACGCCGGCTTAGCTTCGACTTGGGCATGTCCAGTGCCCGGCCAGCCGGGGCGAAGCCGCCGTGCTCGACTACCTGGGTGAAGTAGTAGAGGGAGTTGAGGTCTTCCAATGATCGGTCTCCGGGTGTTTGGTTGCCTGTGCCGGCCCTTTCGCGGGTAAACCCGCTCCTACAGGTAATGCACAGGGCTCAAGCCCGGCGCCATCCCTGTGGGAGCGGGTTTACCCGCGAAGAGGCCGGCACAGCCCCTACAAATCCATCGTTCATAAAACGGAACGCTAAAGCCAAATTCTGCTACCTACCGCCAAAAAGGTGATGATTTTAATCTGTGCCCATCAACGCGAAACACCCCCGAATGCTGAAAAATTCATAACCCTTAGGAGCACAGACCATGAGCAAATTCACCTTAAACCGCCTGAACAAAGACGACGCCGCTGTCCTGCTAGTCGACCACCAGGCTGGCCTGCTGTCCCTGGTCCGTGACATCGAGCCGGACAAGTTCAAGAACAACGTGCTGGCCCTGGCCGACCTGGCCAAGTTCTTCAACCTGCCGACCATCCTCACCACCAGCTTCGAGCAAGGCCCCAACGGCCCGCTGGTACCAGAGCTGAAAGCCCTGTTCCCGGACGCCCCGTACATCGCCCGCCCAGGCCAGATCAACGCCTGGGACAACGAGGACTTCGTCAAGGCGGTGAAGGCCACCGGCAAGAAGCAGCTGATCATTGCTGGCGTGGTGACTGAGGTCTGTGTAGCGTTCCCGGCGCTGTCGGCCCTGGAAGAGGAGTTCGAAGTGTTCGTGGTGACCGATGCTTCCGGCACCTTCAACGAAATGACCCGCGATGCTGCCCATGACCGCATGAGCCGCGCCGGCGCGCAAATGATGACCTGGTTCGGCGTGGCCTGTGAGCTGCACCGCGACTGGCGCAACGACATCGAAGGGCTGGCGGCGCTGTGCTCCAACCACATTCCGGATTATCGCAACCTGATTACCAGCTACAGCGCGTTGACTGCGGGTAAGTAACAGCCCGTTAGTTGAATGCAAAAAGGCCGGCTCCCTCTGTAGGGAGCTGGCCTTTTTTGTTTGCTGCGCTGGCCCTTTCGCGGGTAAACCCGCTCCCACAGGTACTGCACAGTTTCAGCGCCTGTGGTGATCCTTGTGGGAGCGGGTTCACCCGCGAAGAGGCCAGCAAGGACAACATCAATTCATGGGCTGCGACTCAATCCCATCCAGCAATGCCTCAACCAATCCTTCCGCCATTTCGAGCGCATTCAGGTTGCTCCAGAACAGGCTCTTGCCGGTTTCATCCAGGTGTTCCAGGGCTTTGTAGCCACAGTCGTAGGCGCCGCGCAGGTACTGGGCGACATGCACCAGGGCGTCGTGGGCAGAGACGCCCGGGTTTACTGTAAACAAAGGTGGATGGCCGGCATCGCAGCGGCTGAAAGCGCGCTCTTTGGTGTCGGGAAGAGGTGGATTGGGGACAATTTTTTTCATTGCAGTAAGCTCTCTAGGTTGTACTGCAACCATCCGTTTCCACGCGAAGGGTGGCAGTTGTACGCGGGGTGGAAAACCGGTGAGAGGCAACCCGGTAGGCCATACGGCCTCCCGCGCACAACTGCCATTGACGACAGAACCTCAAACCGAGACGGGTTTCCACACCCGATCGCTGAACCGACAGCGACCCGGCAAGCCTAGAGAGCAGGCTTTCCCCGGACAATCAGACGGGCGTCGATACGGTGCGTAGGATAAATCCTTGGGATTGGCCTGAACGTAGGAAATGGTTCGCAGGAAAGTAGGACCTAGCTGAGAATCGGACGATTTTGTGGCGGTTTTTGGTGTTCGCATAACGGCGGCGAGGTGATCGACAGGAGATGGCACGATGGCCTTCAGGTGCCTGGCGATAGGTTATGGGCGCCTGTGAAATCGAGCGCCGCCCGCGCGGCGCTTCGCAGCACAAGGCTGCTCCTACATCTGTTTCGGGCCAGTAACGCCTGCATCTGCGCGCGCGACCGCCTTGTTGGTCCGGCACGATTTCTAGGTGGACACCAAGAGGCCGCGCGTGTCTGCCCCAGGAATAATTGGCCCGAAACAGATGTAGGAGCAGCCTTGTGCTGCGAAGCGCCGCGCGGGCGGCGCTCGATCTCAAGGCCGCTACATCTCTACAGCCATGCGCTCGAAACCCTCAATCCGCATCCGAATCAAACAACCGCTCCAACTCAGCCCGGGCCTCCTTGGCCGTCTGCATCACCTTGGCCCGGTCATCACGCACCTGCCCCTGGGCCACCAGCACCTCTTCATCATGCTGGGTAAACCGCGCAATCCGGTCCGCCGCCTGCGCCTCGCTCAACCCCAACCCCACCAATGCCCGTCGGGTCATCTCCAGGCTGGAGTAGAACGTCTCGCGAATCGGCTCGGCGCCGACATCCGCCAACTTGTGCACATGCTGGCGGTTACGCGCGCGGGCCAGCACTTTCAGGTGCGGGTACAGGCGTTTCACCCGTTCCGCCGTGTGAATGGCAGCTTCCGGGTCATCGATGGTGATGATGAAGTATTCCGCCTCGCCCACCTTGGCGGCATGCAGCACCTCGGGGCGCAGTGGGTCGCCGTAGAACACGGGTACCTGTTCGAACATACGGGTCATCTCGATGGTGTCCACCGAGGTTTCCAGGGCAATGAACGGAATCTTCTGTGCCCGCAGGATGCGCGCGACGATCTGGCCCATGCGACCCATGCCGACGATCACCACCCGTGGCGTGTCAGCCTGAATCTGCTTGTAATGCTCCGGCACCTCACGCGCCGGTTGCGGGCGCTTGAGCGCGTGGGCGCAGCCAATCATCAGCAGCGGGGTAATGGCCATCGACAGGGTGATGGTCATCAACAGCAGGTCGTAAGTCTGGGTGTCGAACAAGCCTTGGTCCTTGCCCAGCTTGAACACCACGAAGGCAAATTCGCCACCGGCAGCCAGCACCATGCCCAGGCGCAGGGCGCTGGCGCTGTTCAGACCACCGGCCAGGCGCCCGACGCCGATCAGCAGTACCAGCTTCACGGCCACCAGCAGCAGGGTCAGGCCCAGCACCACCAAAGGCATTTCCAGCAGCAGGCGCAGGTTGGCGCCCATGCCGACGCTGATGAAGAACAGCCCCAGCAGCAGGCCCTTGAACGGTTCGATCTGCGATTCCAGCTCGTGGCGGTATTCCGAGTCGGCCAGCAGCAGGCCGGCGAGGAAGGCACCCAGGGCCATGGAAATGCCGGCTTCTTCCATCAGCCAGGCAGTGCCGATCACAACCAGCAGCGCGGTGGCGGTGGACACTTCCGGCAGGCCGGTGCGGGCCACGGTGCGGAACACCGGGCGCAGCAGGTAGCGGCCACCGACGATGACCACGGCGATGCTGGCGAACACCTTCAGGCCATGCTCCAGGCTGTCGCCGTGGCTGGTGTCCGGGCCACTGGCGGCCAGCAGCGGAACCAATGCGATCAGTGGGATGGCGGCGATGTCCTGGAACAGCAGGATGGCGAACGCCAGGCGGCCGTGCGGGGCGTTGAGCTGCTTGCTTTCGGCCAGGCTCTGCAGGCCAAGGGCAGTGGACGACAGCGCCAGGCCCAGACCGAGCACGATGGCCGCCGGTAGCGTCTGGCTGAAGCCGAACAGGGCGATGGCGCCGATCAGCGCACCGGTCAGCAGCACCTGGGCGGTGCCGACGCCGAATACGGACTTGCGCATCAGCCACAGGCGCTTGGGCGACAGCTCGAGGCCGATGATGAACAGCAGCAGGACCACGCCCAGCTCGGAAATGTGCGCCACGCTTTCGGTATCGCGGATCAGGCCCAGCGCCTGCGGGCCGATGATCACGCCGGCGAGCAGGTAACCGAGCACGGCCCCCAGGTGCAGGCGCTTGGCCAGGGGGACGGCGAGGACAGCGGCGAGCAGGAAGATCACCGCGGTTTGCAGAAGGCTGCCTTCGTGTGGCATTGGCTCGTACTCCATGAGCTGCCGGGGCAGCGTTAGATCAGTTTGGCGGACAATTCTGGGGAATGTGGGGGTGCCAGACAATCTGCTGTGAGGAAGACACATTGTCCTGAATCAGGTGACAGTCGTGCTGGCCTCTTCGCGGGTGAACCCGCTCCCACAGGTACAGCGGTGTCTTCAAGCCTGCGCAACACCTGTGGGAGCGGGTTCACCCGCGAAGAGGCCGGCACAGGAAATCTGCATACTCAACTGCCACCAAACTGCGCCCGATACTGCGCCGGCGTCATGCCAATCCGCTCGCAGAAAACCTTGCGCAAATGCCGGTCACTGCCAAAACCGCACTGCGTCGCCACCACTTTCAATGGCAGGTCGCTGCTTTCCAGCAGCTTGCGCGCGCGGTCGATGCGTGCGTTCTGCAAGTATTGCAGTGGCGTGATGCCCACCTCGCGCTGAAAGGTGCGGGCGAAGTTGCGCCCGCTCATGGCTACCAGGTCGGCCATCTTCTGCACAGTGAAGCCTTGCTCGATATGGTCGACGATATACGCCTGCACCCGTGCAATCGGCGAATCATCACGCGGTACAGCCGCCAGCAGTGGCCCGTAGGGTGTCTGCCCGCCCTGGCGATGGCGGGCGACCAGCAGCACCTTGGCCACTTCCAGGGCCAGCGCCTTGCCGTGGTCTTCGGCCACCACCGCCAGTGCCAGGTCGATGCCAGCGGTGATGCCGCCCGAGGTAATCAGGCAGCGGTCGATCACGTAGATCTGCTCGGTCTCGACCTTCGCCTCGGGGAACGCTTGTGCCAGGCGCTCCACGTAGTTCCAGTGGGTGGTGCAGCGATAGCCGTCCAGCAGCCCGGCCCGGCCCAGCAGGAATACCCCGGTGCATATTGCACCAAAGCGTTTGGCCCGGCGCACGGCCTGGGGCAGCCAGCGCTCGATGCCTGGCAGGGCGATGTCATAGGCGCCCGGGCCGCCTGGCACCAGCAACAGGTCGACGGCTTCCGGCAAATCCTCCAGACGCAGGTCGGCTACCACTTTCAACCCGCAGGAGCCGCGCACCGCTGCCTGCCCTTCGGCCAGGGTCAGCAGCCGGTACTTCCACTCGGCAGGAAGGAAGCGGTTAGCAATGGCAAACGCGTCCATGGGCCCGGTCACGTCCAGCAACAACACATCATTGAACAACACCATGGCCACGGTGCGGTGGGCGGGTTTTTCCTGCATCGCTCTTATGCCTTGAATGCCGGCCGCCACCAGCGGCCCGAAGCTGAATACGAAACGCATCTTAAGGTATCGGCAAAACCGTCAGGGCCAGCAGCGCGCAATTAACAACAATTCAGGTTTGGCTCAGGACTTTGTCATGTGCTGGAGGCGAGACTTTCTGCATTGAACAGGAGAGCCGCCATGCACCCCGGGACGCCCCAAGCGCCGCTGCAAACCCCCGGCGCACTGACGCCGGCGCGCTTGCGCCGGGCCAAGGAACTGATGTTGCACAGCCCGTTGTCGATCATCGAAATCGCCGGGTTATGCAATCTCACCCGCAGCCACTTCTCGCGCGCGTTCAAGGTCAACACCGGCCTCTCGCCCCAGGCGTGGCGCCTGCTGGCACGCATGGAAAAGGCCAAGCGCCTGCTCGCCACCGAGGCGCCGATCACCCACGTGAGC
This sequence comes from Pseudomonas sp. A2, assembly GCF_023100865.1. Lineage (NCBI taxonomy): Bacteria > Pseudomonadati > Pseudomonadota > Gammaproteobacteria > Pseudomonadales > Pseudomonadaceae > Pseudomonas > Pseudomonas sp. A2. The sequence goes on along the minus strand of NZ_CP039127.1, from coordinate 5,960,501 downwards.
CTGGAATGCGGCTTCTGCGACCAGGCCCATTTCACCCGCGCCTTCAGCCGCCTGGTCGGCCAGCCACCCAAGGCCTGGCGCCAGGCGCAGGCCCATCCTTAAGCCGAACCTATCCGCCGGTATAGCCCCTTGTGGACAGTGCCGGCCTGTTTTCCCAACCCAAGGAGTCACCCCGATGAGCCAACCCGATTACAAGCGCCTGAACAAAGACGACGCCGTGGTGCTGCTGGTCGACCACCAGACCGGCCTGATTTCGCTGGTGCAGGACTTCTCGCCCAACGAGTTCAAGAACAACGTGCTGGCCCTGGGCGACCTGGCCAAGTTCTTCGGCCTGCCGACCATCCTCACCACCAGCTTCGAGCAAGGCCCGAACGGCCCGCTGGTGCCCGAGCTGAAAGAGATGTTCCCGGATGCGCCGTACATTGCCCGCCCTGGCCAGATCAACGCCTGGGACAACGAAGACTTCGTCAAGGCGATCAAGGCCACTGGTCGCAAGCAGCTGATCATCGCAGGCGTGGTGACCGATGTTTGCGTGGCGTTCCCGACCCTGTCGGCGCTGGCGGAAGGTTTTGAAGTGTTCGTGGTGACCGATGCTTCGGGCACCTTCAACGAAACCGTGCAGCAGGCGGCCTGGGTGCGCATGACCCAGGCGGGTGCACAGATGATGAACTGGTTCTCGGTGGCCTGTGAGCTGCACCGCGACTGGCGCAACGACATCGAAGGGCTGGGTAACCTGCTGTCGCAGCGCATTCCCAACTACCGCAACCTGATGAACAGCTATGCGGCCCTGAGCGCCCGTTGATGTAAGCCTGTACCGGCCCTTTCGCGGGTGAACCCGCTCCCACAGGAACCGTGCAGTTCTCAGGCTGTGCACTATCCCTGTGGGAGCGGGTTTACCCGCGAAAGGGCCGGTACAGGCTCAAGAGGGATTCACAGGCAGCGTAAAGCGAATCTGACACCCCCCCAGCTCCGACACCTGCGCCTGCAACTGCCCTCCATGGGCCTGCACCACCGAGTTGCAGATCGCCAAGCCCATCCCCATGCCGCCGATCTTGGTGGTATGAAACGCATCGAACACTCGCTCGCGCTCATCCGCTGCAATCCCCGGTCCGTTGTCGTCTACGCAGATTTCCACCTCATTCCCGACCACCGCCGACGCAATTCGCAGCACCCCATCGCTGCGATACCCCGCCAGCGCCTCCAGGCCATTGGTAATCAGGTTGAACACCAACTGCTGCAACTGCACCGGGTCGGCCATCACGCTCACCCCCGCCTGCAAGCGCATCTGCACGTCCACCGGGCCCTTGGCGGCATCGGCCGATGTAAGGCGCACCACTTCGCGGATCAACTCGTCCAGCTTCACCACCTTGAGTTGCATCGGCGACTGTTTGGCCAGCGAGCGTAGCGCACGCACGATGTTGGCGGCCCGTTCGCTGTCGTTGCGTATATCTTCCAGGCCGGCAATCGCCTCTTCCAGGTCGGGCTTGGCGCGCTTCAGCCAGCGCAGGCTGGCAGCGGCGTTGGAGGCTATGCCCAGCAGCGGCTGGCTGATCTCATGGGCGATGGACGCGGACAGCTCGTTCATCACCTGCAAGTGCGACGTGCGCGCCAATTCCGCGCGGGAGCGGCGCAACTCGGCCTCCATCTGGGCGCGGGTCTGGTTGTCTTCGGCCAGGCGTGTGTAGAACTTGGCGGTTTGCAGCGACACCGCCGCCTGTGAGGCGAGTATTTCCAGCATGGCCAGGCGCTGGCTGCCGAACAGGTTCGGCACCAGGCGGTTTTCCAGGTACACCAGGCCGATCAGCACGCCCTGGATCACCAGCGGCAGGCACAGCACCGAACGGGCCTTGCGCGCCTGCAACTGCTGGCGGAAGGCCTCGGGGCAATCGCTCTGGGCATCGTTGAGCACCAGGGGCTTCTTGGTGCGCATGGTGGCGTTGATGATCGACAGCGGTGCCTGGGTCATGAACTTCTGGCAGTCGTCCATGCTCACGTGCAGCCCGGCGTCGTCGATGTAGGCGAGGGCAGCCATCTGGAATTCGGCACCGCTGACGATCAGCAGCGCACCGTGGTCGGCGCCGGAATGCTGGGTCAGGTGGCCCATCAGGGTTTCGATAAGGCCTTCGAGCAGCACTTCCTCGGACAGCGCCCGTGCTGCCTCGATGCCGGCTTCCAGGTCGAGCTTGGCCTGGTGGGTTGCGCGTTGGCTTTCCTGGATTGGCTGGGTGCGCAGGAACGGGTGCAACGCCTCCAGCTGGTGCACCTTGCCGGTCGCGCCCCAGATATGGAAACAGTCGCGGGCGATGCGCAGGTGCAGGTTGGCGCCGGAGATCAGGCCGCTGGGGATGCATACCTCGGCCAGCTGTTCGTGGGCCAGCGCCTGCTCGTGGATGAAGCCGGCGGCGGTGGCGGCTATCTGTGCCTGGTCGAAGCAGCGGATGGCGGCCAGGCCGTCACCTTCGAGCTTGGCGATCACACCTTCGATCAGCAACAGCTTGTTGCGGAAGGTGGCCGGGTTGAAGTCGGCCCAGCGGCCGAAGCGCTCGCGAAGGGCGTGTAGTTCGCGCAGCTTGTCGGCAAGGCTGCCAATGGCCTCGGGGCTGCCCAGGGCCAGGCCGCGGAACAGATGATAGTCGGCCAGGTTGATGTGCGCTGGTACCGCCCAGGTGTTGTCCCCGGCCAGTGCCAGGTTGCGCATGGCCTGCGGGATGTTACCCAGGTAGAAGTCGCCCATGCCGGCCATGAGGTATTGGAAGAACCGCGTGGTGGGCGATTTCGAGGCTGTGGCCGAGGCCGGGCAGGGCGTGCCGCTCAAGTTGGCGACGAACGCTTGCTGGGCCTGCAGGATCTGCTCGATGTCGCGGTAACCGTAGCGACGCACGGTGGCCAGGCCTTGCGCCAGTTCCTCCACCACGTCCGGCAGGTAGCGGCCCATGAACAGCGAATCGGAAACCAGGTGGTTGCAGGCATAGCAGCTCATCGCCAGGTCGCCGCTCAGGCGCCCCGAGTCGACCGCATCCAGTGCGGTACGGCGGGCGAACTCCATGGGCGAGGTCCAGGCGCTGACCTGGTCCAGGGCCAGCAGCGCGCTGGTCAAGTCAGCGTCGAAACCGTGCCGCTCTATCAGCTTGAGCGCAGCCAGGCAGCAAGCGTGGCCATCATGGTAGGCGCCGAAGCGCTCGGCAATCATCACCCCGTACCAGGCCATGCCGTAGGTGCTGCCCGGGGCGACGCCGTGCAGCAGTGACAGCTCCATGAGCTTGGCCAGGTGCAGGAAGCAGATGTCGTCCTTTACGAAAAACGATGACGACAGGGTGGCCAGCAGGCTGATGGCAACTGTCACTTCCTCCGAATCGGTGCGCTGCAGCGATTCCAGGCAGTGTCGTCCTTTCTGTTCGACCAAGGTCTGTACATGGGCATGACTGGCTTCGACCTGTTGCCAGTCGCCACCTCGCACCGGGCTCATACCCAGCAAGTCCAGGCCGGAAATGGCGCTGTCGATGGCCGCCTGATAGTCGCCGCGCAAGGTGTACAGCAGCGCCTGCAGGCGGCATACCCGCGCCTGGTCCAACGCCGAGCGCGCGCGCAGGCGGCATTCAGTGATGCGGGCCTCGGCCGCGACCATTCGCGACAGTTGCATGTCGCACTCGGTGGCCATGCAGGCGATGGCAAAGCCATGCGTGGCGCGGCTTTCCAGCGTTGCGCCGCGCTGCAGCAACTGCTCGGCCGTGTGCAGGTAGCCAGCCGATTGTTCGAATGCGCCGCCATCGCGTGCGCGTGCTGCTGCCTCGCGTAAAAGCTGCAGAAAAGCTTCGCAGTCATCCGCTGCAAACCCGCATGGACTGGCGCGTTGCAGCTGGTTGGCAAGCTCGAACAGTACCTCGTGCAGGCGCCTCGGCCAGGCCTGGCGCATGGCCTGGGCAATACGTGCATGCAATTGGGCACGTGCGCGCGCTGGCGTGAGAGCGTACGCAGCTTCCATCACCCGTTCATGGGCGAAGCCCAGGCCGTTCTGGCCCGGTTGCAGGAAACCCGCGCCAATCAAGGCTTTCAACGGCTCGCCGGGCGCTTGAGAGAGTACCTGGTGAAGCAGGCGTTCATCACAGCGGCTGCCAGCCGCACTGATCACCCGCAGCACGTCGCGCTGCGGCTCTGGCAGGCGCGCCAGGCGGTGGATCATCAGGTCGGCAACATTGTCGGAATAGCGGTGGCGGGCCACGGCCTGCAGGCACCATGACCAGCGCATGGCCTGGGTATCGAAGGTGAACAGCTGGTCCTCGACCATGGCCCGGAGGATCTGATTGATGAAGAACGGATTGCCCGCAGTCTTGTCGTGTACCAGTTCGGCCACCTGCAATGCGTCCTCGGGGCCGACGTGGTAGCGCTCGCCGATCAACTCGGTCACCGCGCTCACCGCCAGGGGCCGCAGGTTCAGCGTGGTGCTGCGCACCGCCGCGGGCAGGGCAAGGGGTGTACTGCTGGCTGGCGCATCACTGCGCCGGGCGAAGATCAGCAACAGGTTGCCGGGCGCGTGAGCCAGAAGTTGCGCCAGCAGTTGCTGGCTGGAGTCGTCGACCCAATGCATGTCATCGAAGAACAGCACCAGCGGCTGGTCGGGGCGGCTGAATACCTGCAGGAATTCGACGATCGCCCGCAACTCCTTCTGCAGCGCCAGACGCGTGGGCTTGGCCGGCAACTCGGGCAAGGGGCCGAGGATCAATTGCAGGTCTGGTGCCAGCTTGCCGAGCAGCCGGCCGTGGCCTTTGATACGGCGCAGAATCTCGTAGCGCAAGGCGTCGAGGTCCCGGCTGTTCTTGGCCAGCAACTGGGTGGTCAGCGCGCCGAGAATTTCGACCCAGGGCGCGTAGGGCAAAGCCTGGGCAACGCCGTTGCACTTGCCGATGGCCCAGTAACCCTGGGCGTTGGCCCTGAGCGCTGCCTCGACCAGGCTCGACTTGCCCATGCCCGTAGCCCCGTTGATGAACAGGGCTTGTGGCTTGCTGTCACGGCGCTGTGCCTTGAGCAGCAGGGCGATGGACTTCTGTTCGGCACTGCGGCCATACAGGCGTGCGCGGTCGGGCGTCATCGGGTCGGCACAGCCTGGTTCGAAGGCCTCCATGGACTTGCTGGCGGCCCACTGTCGCTGGCAATAGGCCAAGTCCACCGCCAGGGCGCGAGCACTCTGGTAGCGGGCGTCCGGCTCTTTGGCCAAGGCCTTGGCCAGGATCCGGCTGAGAGGTTGCGGCACATTGCTGTCCACTTCGCAGGCCGCTCGTGGCTGCACGCCGGCATGCAGCTGGCGCCAGTGCTGGGTGTCGCGCCCGGCCAGAGGCAATTCGCCCAGCAGTAGCTGGTAAAGGATCGCGCCCAGGGCATAGATGTCGGTGCGTCGGTCGCTGCTGCTGCCGTGCGGGCAGACCTGTTCAGGCGCCAGGTAAGCCCAGTTGCCGAGCGGGGTGCCTTGTTCGCTGATCAGTTCCGCCGGGTCGGCGCGAAAGCAGCCCAGTCGCACTCGCTGGTCCGCGCGCAGGCACACATGTTCGGGCTGCAGCGCGCCGTGCAGCACATTGCGTTCGTGTGCCTGGGCCAAGGCAGTGGCTGCATTCACCGCAATCTCGAGAAACGGCGCCAGGGCGGCAGGGCCCTCTGCGATAAGGTCGGCGATGGAGCGGCCGGCCGGGTACACCAGCAGGGGGCCTTCGGCCGAGCGCACGAACGCCGAGGGGATCACCGCCCATTGCGGGTCGAGTTGCAGGCGGTAGTCGCGTTCCAGGCGCTGGCAGGCGGCGGGGACCTCGCGCGGGGCGCGCACGGCGATCCATGCCTGGTCGGTGGCTGGATCGCGAAGGCGGAAGTAACTGAGTTCACCTTCCTGGCCCAGCGCGTTGATGTCACACCGGTTCAGCCAACCCTCGTCGACGGACTGGTCGTAATCGATGGGCCTGTGGGCAAGGCGTTCATCGAGCATAAGGCACCCCTGCTAGCGACATCCTGACGCACGAGTATACGCAGCGGACCCAGCAGGGATGCGGGCTGCAGGCTGCTTGGCAGGAAAGGGTACGCTGTTGTCCGTTATCGTCCCTTGGGGGCTGGCGGGCTTTTGTATAGTCCTCAGGCCAACCTATCCCTCGGGATAATTGTCTGAAGGCGTACGCTGGCCTAGGCTGCCCTGGGCTGGGAAACGCCCGTGCCCGCGCGAGGAAGCCATGATCCGAATAGGTAATGCCCAGGTGTCGCTGGAGCGGCGCGAAGCCTTTATTGACGGTAAGCCTGTCCTGTTGGGGGGACGGGCATTCGAAGTGCTGGCGACGCTGATCAAGGCCAAGGGGCGGGTGGTCGACAAGGACGAGCTGTTCAGCCAGGTGTGGGCCGGCACGGTAGTCGAGGACAACAACCTGCAGGTGCAGGTGTCCTTGCTGCGCAAGGCCTTTGGCGACCGTGGCCTGATCCAGACCGTGCCACGCCGGGGCTACCGCCTGGCCGCCGAGATCAGCCTCGAGTTGCCTGGCAAGGCGGCGGGCAAATCGCCGCTGTGCGCCGCGGCCGAACCTGTCGAGTTGTTCGATGAGCACTTGAACGTGCCGGTGCTGGTGGTGGATGACGACCCGTCGGTGCGCACGGCGTTGGGCCGCCTGCTGCGCTCGCAGGACATTCCGCATCATTTGTTCGCCAGTGCCGAGGCGTTGTTCGAGGCCCGCCTGGAAACCCCCTATGCCTGCCTGTTGCTGGACATGCACCTGCCCGATACCAGCGGCCTGGAAGTCCAAGATGCGCTGCGCCGACTTGCGCTGCCCTGGCCGATCGTGTTCATGACCGGCTTCGGCACCATCCCGATGACCGTCCAGGCCATGCGTGCCGGAGCCGTGGAGTTCCTGACCAAACCGTTCGACGAAGACCAACTGCTGACACTGCTGCAGGCGGTGCGCACGCGTGCCGTGGCCGAAGGGCGCAAGTGGCACCATGCGCGGCAGGTCGAGGAAAAGTACCAGCGCCTGACCCAGCGCGAGCGCCAGGTGTTCTCGCTGGTGGTCGGTGGCCTGTCGCACAAGCAGATCGCCAGGCAGATCGGCACCAGCGAGGTGACGACCAAGGTGCACAAGAAAAACATCATGAACAAGATGCAGTCCCGCTCGCTGCTTGAACTGGTGGCCATGCACAACGTTATCGGGGCGCAGCCTGAGGGCCTGGGCGGCGCATGAGCAGCACTGTGTGCATCGTTGACGACGATGCTTCGGTGCGCAAAAGCCTGGCCAACCTGCTGCGTTCGGCAGGTTTCGAGACCTTGTCTTTTGCTGCCGGGGACCTGTTCCTGGCCTCGGCACTGGCGCGGCAAGCGGGGTGTGTGCTGCTCGACCTGAGGATGCCCGGAATGAGCGGGCTGGCGGTGCAGCGCGAGCTGGCCAGGCTGGGGTGGCGGTTGCCGGTGATCTGCATGTCGGCGCACTGGGATGAAGGGGCGGTGCGGGCTGCGATGGCGCTTGGGGCGCTGGTCTGCCTGGGCAAGCCATTTTCTGAAGAGGTGCTGCTGAAGGTGGTTGAGGATGCTTTGGTGGGCAGCCAGTGATGCTTTGCCTGTGCCGGCCCTTTCGCGGGCTTGCCCGCTCCCAAAGGGATCCACAACCCTTGAAACTGTGGTCACTCTTGTGGGAGCGGCCTTGTGTCGCGATGGGCTGCAAAGCAGCCCCGGCAATCTAACTGCTCCCCGGCCGGTACTGCAGGGCCTCGGCCAGATGCGCCCGGCCAATTGCCTGGTTACCTTCCAGGTCCGCCAGCGTCCGCGCCACCTTCAGTAACCGGTGAGCCGCACGTAACGACAGGGTCAGCCGCTCACAGGCCCCCTCCAACCAGGCCTGGTCCGCCGCCGCCAACCCACAATGGCAGCGCAACCCCTCAAGGTCGAGAAATGCATTCGCACACCCTTGCCGCCGCTGTTGCAGTTCACGTGCTTCGGCTACCTTGGCCGCCACATCGGCACTGGTCTCGCCGCAGGGCTGGTTGTTCAGCGTGGTGCTCTCCCGGGCCACGGTCAGGTGCAGGTCGATACGGTCCAGCAATGGCCCGGACAGCTTGTTGCGATACCGCGTGATTTGCTCGGTGCTACAGCGGCAGCGGCCGGTGGGGTCGCCCAGGTAGCCGCAAGGGCAGGGGTTCATTGCCGCCACCAGCTGGAAACGTGCGGGGAAGCGCACCTTGTCGCGGGCCCGGGCAATCACGATCTCGCCCGACTCCAGCGGTTCGCGCAACACTTCCAGCACGCGACGCTCGAACTCAGGTATTAGACTCATGGGCTACAGTGTAGACCCAGGAGGCCGCTGTGAAATTACTTAAGCCCAAATCGCAACAGTTAGCTCAGGCGGAGGGAAATCTGCAGACGCTTGGGCTAAGTGTTTTGAGTTATCGGGACTATATTGTCGATGAGTTACGGTTGCCATTCTTTTTGGATACTGAAAACAAACCTATAAACGCTGTGCATAGATATCTCTATGAAAAGGCTTTTTATATGGGTGTCTATAAGTCGGCTAATACAGCAAGAACTTACGCCGAATGCATTAAAGCTTGGTTTACATATTTGAATGCCACGGGGTTAGTTTGGGAGGCTGTTACCGTGCGGCAAATAGTTGCTTATCGGAACTCAATGAAATCTAGCAGCGATGTGTCAAAAAAAACACTAAGCGCAGCCACAATAAATTTACGTATAAATGTAATTATCGATTTCTATAGATATTGGTGGAAAGAGCTAGAGCGGACTCAGGGTGATACCGAGGCAAAAAGGAATTATGATAAATCTCGCTCTCGCACCGTGAGGTTTAAGGTGAATACGGACAGAAAGGGTGCGAGAGCACTAAGCTTGGAAAGTTGTGCGGCAATCTATGGCCGTCTCAAGGGCGCCCATAAGCTAATTTTCCTATGGTGTGTATGCACTGGAATGAGAATTAGCAGTGTGTTGAGTGTTGAGCTTTCCCAGTTTGAAGCACTGAGCGGCGGCAGTTTTTTAGACGTAACTGTAAAAGGTGGGCGCAAGCAAAGCGTGTATATTCCAAGATTAATTGTTGAGGAGACTTTTGCGTACAAGCAAGTTGAGCGAGCTCTCGCGGCCAAAAGAGGCGATGGGCCTGAAGCCAAGCTGTTTCTCAATAATAGAGGCGAAAGCGTTAGCAGAGAATGCTATTACGCTGCGTATAAAAGGGCCTGTGTCGTAGAAAGAATTAAATCGAACCCTCATCAAACTAGAGCTACGTTTGCGACCCATTTGGAAAGCCGACTCGGCTCACTGAAAAATACACACAATGTTGACCCATTGAAAATCATACAGGGCCTATTGGGTCACGCCAGCTCAGAGACAACGCAGATTTATTTAGAAAATATTAAGGGTAGGCATATAGATGTAACTAGTTTAATTGAGACATATGCTGACGTTTTCCGGAGCGGATGAACAATGGATGATCTCCACGCAAGCTTTTACGATCCAGGTATGGGTCGGGAGGATATATATAATTTTGAATTTCAAGGTGTGTCGCGAGGTGTGCTTGTTGACCTTCGCAATGCTTTTTATGAATTGACAGGGGCGTATAATTATAGGAGTAGACGGCAAGCATGGAGATCAGTCAAGAAATTCATTGACTTCTTAAGTTGCAATGATGACAGCTCGCCTGAGTTGCTTCGAGAATTTGGAAGGTCATTAGAAATACAGCAATTAATGCTGAAAACATGTCAGTCGCACTACAATTTTATATCTCGAATGGTGGCGTGGCTATCAGAAAATGGTAGCAATAAAGTGTGGGCTAGTCAGCAATATGAGTATCGTAAGTTTCCCAGAGAGTCCAAGTCTGTTCGCGCCAACCATATCAATGCTGAGTCTTTGTCAGATATAGTTAAAGCTTGTAAGAAGGAGATTTTACAAATCAGGTCGAAGCTGGAATTGAGGCGAATGATTTCGCAGGGTGAGGACATATTTGATTCAGAATTGAATGCTGATGACCTGCGAAATCTTAAAGACCTCATAAGTCTAGAGGGCCAAGGTGTTTGGTCTCAACGAGATCTTGCAATACCTGGGATCAGCAGGCTTTCACATGTTGGACTTCGCCGGCTATCGGCTTATCGTGAGTTGAGCTCGAGAAGCATTTTACCAATCTATATTCTTATCATGATTGAAACTGCTGCAAATCCGATTTCGCTTCTTGAGATAGGTGCGAAATGTATTGAGCCTCATCCCACAGACGAATCGCTCTCAATCATATCTTGGAATAAGCCAAGATCAAAAAGTGAGCAAAGGGTTTCGTTTCTAAAGCAAGGCCAGTTTTCAATAGCGCATCTAGTAGAGCTGGTTTTGAATGGTACGGAGCAACTTCGTGATATTGCCGGCGTAGATAAGGATTTGCTGTTCATCACCAGGTCGGGAGGTAAAGCAAAAAGAGTAAGCGTGCAAGGCATGCATAATCAACTGGTGCGATTCCGATCAGAGCACGCACTGCCTAAGTTTACCTTTGTCGACATACGTAGAAGCATAGCGGAGCTTGTTAATGTTAAGCACAGATCCCCTGCTCATGTGGCGAATGTACTACAGCATAAGGGGTTGTCAACGGTAGTAAGATATATAAATCCAAAGGAGAATAATTATAAGGCCTTTGAAAGGATTTCTGAAATACAAGGTGAAATGATAGGGGTCGCCACATCCGAGCAGACTGGAAATCTAGAGCAGACGGTTTTTGGAATTTCTTGTAATCGAGAAGATAAGGCGAGAAGCTGTTTGGAGTTTACAAGTTGTGCGGTATGTAAAAATGCTCTGGTTGTAATTGATGATCCTGTTTATGTGGCCAGGATCTTGAAATCTAAGATTTATTTAGAAGAGATGGAAAGAGCTGCTGTAGTACATGTTGATAGTGCTGCCAGATTCAATCATGTCTACAAGGTGACATTAGATGTGATAAGGTCGCAAATTATTCCAGAGATTAAGCAGGCTGTCATTGACCGAGCAGAGCGCTTATTGATTACGACCCCGGATTTGCCGAGGATGTATTGATGCTTGAGACAATTCAGAAAGCTAAGGAAGCCAACGTACTCCCCGCGCTGATGCTCTTATATGGTGTTGATTTTGACGCCGATGTCTGGTCCTTGAAACCAACGATAGTTTCGGTTGCAGATGAGTCCGTAATTTTCGATTGGGCATTTTATGCTAAATACGATTCTGAGAAATTCCTTGATGAGAGATATCAACTGATTCTTAAACGGACCGCGGGCTGTCTATTGGTAGGGCTCGGGACGAACAGAAACTCACCAAGCACCGTGAAAACCAAGATATATATATTGGCCGCGTTTTTGGCCGAAGCACAGCGTATAGGTGAGTATGAATTAAGCGTGATCACAGTTCGGAGGGCGCAACAAATATTTCTGAACATGTGTAACAGGTTGTCCCGGGGGGGGAACCTTGCGGCTAGTACTTTGATTTCAAGGATGAATGTAATAAGAGTCCTTTACTTTTTGAGGGCTAAGGCTGGCTCAGGACTGAGCTTCGATCCATTTCCACCCAAATTGCACAGACGGATCAGGCAAGACGCACGTGAAGCTTCATTCTGGGAGGCTCCGCCTGAACCTGTAGCGCTTCATATACTAAGGCGTGCAATAAATATAGTTGAGGATTTAGGGCCTGATATCTGTAGGATTTTTAATAAATACTTTGAAGGAATACAAGATGCCTTGGCAGAAGGATATAAAACCAGGAAAAGAATATCCCCCTATGGCAAAAGAGCTATTGCAAACGAGTCTTTCGAGAAAACTCAACGTATTCCAGAACTAGAGGCTTTTGCAGCTTACAATCCCCTGCATGTAGCTCATTTACGTAAACAGCTAATGACAGCCTGTTTTATTGTTATCTCTTATACGGTTGGTGCTAGGGTTAGTGAGATCAGGCGAGCAACCTCTGTTAGTGTTCGAAGTGAACGCCATCCTTCGGGTGAGATATTTCATTACTATTGTGCGGCTCGTTCAAAACGAAAGTTTGGCATTCCTGCTCAGCGAGACAATGAAGATAGTGATGAGGTTCCATGGGTCATACCGCCAGCCGCACTTACAGCATTTCGCACATTGAAAGATCTTTCAGCTTGTCTACGAAAGCAGTGTGGAATTGATAGCTTGTGGTTGATTACTGCTGGCAACTCTCTGATGACGTTCGATCCTAAAACTAAGCCGAGCATCTTATCTACAAGCCAATTCAACTCGCGGTTGGTCGAATTTGCAGAATTTATTAAGCTTGAAAGAAACACCGGTTGGAAAGGTAGAATCCACACTCATCAAGGTCGAAAACATTTCGCTCGCTTCGCCGCTAAACGCGATAGGCGAAGCTTAGCTGACTTAGCCATACAGTTTTCACATGCTACGCCCCAAAGTATTGATTATAGCTACGCTCGACCAGATGGAGAATTCCGTAGAATCGTAGCTGAGCAAATATCTCACGAAGTTGAAGAGGTTGCTCAAGCCTTGAAGGGCGCTGATCCTGTGAACGTCTACACTGGGGTAGGAAGTGGCCAGCGTGTTAACCAGGTTAAAAGATTTCTCGGGAGGTTAGTGAGCTCAGCTGATGTCAAAAGGCTTCTGGCCAAGGGAACAGTGTTGGTGCCATGTGAGTGGGGAGTTTGTATCTATAGGCAGGAAACTAGCGCATGCAATGGTACTAAAGAATATCCCAGTCCCGTTAATAGAAGTCCATCAGTGTGTGTGGGGTGTAGTAATTTTATGTCTACTAGCAATAACAGGGTTTGGTGGGAAAATTATGTTGCTGATAGTGAGAGAATTTTGAGGCAGAAGAATATTCCTGCCCAGACTAAAGTGATTCTTGAGGGGCGTCTGAGAGAAGGGCTAAAAGTCTTAGATTCAATTGCAAAGGAGAACTAGCGTGAATGTTCGAGAGTTGTTGGTGTGCGCGCTAGAAAAGATGATGCACGATAATGATAAAAATATTACTATTTTGTCACTTTCAGCAGCTGTCGGAATTAGCAGGTCAACAATTTATAAATACTATCCGGATGTCGTGGATCGGGTTCGTTCGATAAAGCATCGCTCAAGTTTCAGAGGGCAAGAAAGTATTGCTCTCAAGGCCAGCAAACTGTCGCAAAAAGTTCGGAATCTAGAGAGTTTGGTTACAACGCTAACTAACGTGTGCTCTTCTCAGTTGTCAGAAATATCAGAAATTAGGTTGAGCTACGAAGACATAATTGAAGGTCAAAAAATGAAAATTGCCTTTTTGGAAAGGGAATTGAAAAAGACAAAGCGTCCAAGCCTTAGGGCCGTAGACAAAGATTAATCATGCTTTATTGATTTTGTGATCGCCATAAGCAGGTCTTGAGCGAGAACGTCATTACTGGTTTTAGCATATGCGCGGACTATAATGATCAGGGGGTGTACTTCAAGGGAGGCGGCAAATTCCTCAAGTTTGTCCAGAGAAATCATCTTTTTACCGCTCTCTACATTACTTACGTAGGTTTGGCTTGCACCTAGTTGCTCTTGAGATAAGCCCTGCTCTAATCTAATTTCTTTTATTACCTCTCCGATAGCTGATTTGATTTCCATTTGCCGAGTCCGCTCAAATGGGTCATTCAGCCCGCTTGATGGTGACTCTTCTATGCTCTATAGAGTATGATTGCGGTTTTCTTCAGATCTTATTGTATGAAAATCGAAAGCAGGCCTAGAGTTGAAGCCTCTCCATCTCGGCAAGAGATGATTACGCTGATCAGGAATCACGTCGCCATTTCAGAAGGCAAGCCGCGTGTCTTGCCCGTTGCGCAGGATCTCCTGTTAGAAATTCTGAATGATGATCACGAAATACAAAACGACTGGATCTGTTTTTCTGATAAAAATATTTGCAACACTGTTCTGCGGTTCATATGCACCTATCGTATCCCACTAGCTTGCCATAAATACAATAACCTGATGACTGATTGTGTCAGCTATTTGGATTATTACAGTAAGAGCATTGTTGGTAACGATGGCTCACAAGTACGTGTACCAAGGGTGGTTAACGGTGTTAGGTTTGCGGATGTATTCCGGGCGCGTGGCAAAGAGATCTTGGTAATTGAAAGCTTACATGAGCTGGATTTATGGTTTTCGGAATGGGGAGGAGAGGCATTGATTACCACAAACCTCGTCGCCCATCTTGATGGCTTGATTTCACAATCTTCCGATGTGGCCAGAAGTTACAAAAACAGTAAAGAATTGAGGAATTTAAATTTTTGATGCGAGCATGGTTGTATCAAACTATTAGAGCCCTCTTGCTTTGCTAAAGGGCTCATCCAGGTTAGCTTAATCTTGAGGGGCTTGTTCGGCAGCTAATGGAACCTGTTCAGGAGGTGAACTAGCTTTAGTGATGGTTGCCGAGTATTGAGAAAAGGCTTCGGTTAAGTACGAAATTAGTGCCTGGCAGCAACGAATCATTTCATCAGAGTCATAAGATTTATAGCTAAAATTCTGATGCGTCAGATCATGGCGAATGTTTGAAAGATAATCCATGGCCTTGATTTTGAATTTTCTCTCTGCCTCCTTTCTCGGGTTGTCATCGCCGTCCTCGGATTTTTTGTGAGTAAAGGCTCTGTCGAGGCCGATTTCGGCAAATCGGTGGCTAGCAAAATTTACCGATGACTGCGCGCCTTTGTAATGGCCTATATGCCACTGGAGCGTCTCAATGCAATGGCGGATCAAATTCAGATTTGATTCCTGAAATGATATTTTTTCTTTTAATTCAAGAACGTTTTGTAGAGGAAAGAAAAACTCTAGGATTTTGTACAAGCCCAGGAAAACGTTTTCTACTTTTCGTGAGCGGATCACGGAGTATAGTTGATTGAAAAGCCAGTCATGCTGTTCTTTCGGGATTATTTTTGCAAGGCTTATTATGCCGTCCTTCAGGTCCCGAACAAATGCCTTATCTTGTTCGATGAATAGCATCACTCTCACGTATGATGCTAAAGGGTGCTCACCAACCTCATCCGCGGATACAGTAAATGTCAAAATAGGCGGGAAGTAACCTAAAAGATCTTCGTCGAAAATCTTTTCGTTGGCCACTCTTAGGGGGATCGGAGAATTGAATTGCACGCGTGCTGTCGCTGCAAATTTAGCTAGCTGAATGAAATGAAGGTCAGCATTCTCTAGCCCGAAATCTTCAGGAGCAAGGTTGTAGGTCAAACGGTCATTGCTGTAAGCAGTTATCGTTCCGGTGCCATTATAGTTTAGCGTTCCTATTTTTACTCCATCTATATCGAGATAGTTTTCAAGGCTGCTGTTTGTAAAAGCATTGAGCCCTTCTTCGGAAAGTTGAGCATAGTTCGGGTCCTCAGCGTCGCATGGCTGTAGCCAGAACCTGCTTATGTCACCATCTTCCGCAAGATTACCTTGGACAAGAGCTCTAAGGTCGCGGTTGATAAATGTAACGATGTTCTGCGTCACGGCTCACCTCGTCAACCAGCAAGGAGCCATCGAGCCTTGAGTAATAACTCGATCCGAGTGCTCTATCAGTGTGCCGAAAGCGTTTTTGTATCGTGCCCTCTCTTGCTCACCAATCCTGCTCGTTTTTCCTGTGGACAGAATACGGTTTAGCGTGTCGAATTCAAGGAAGTCAAAAAGTTCATCTTCGCTAAGATTGGACATGTATCCGACGACTTTGTTGATCGTCTCACTAACAATTTCCAACTGTCGCTTAGCCTCAGTAAGAGTGTAGTCGAATCCGGGGCCGCCAAACAGTCGCTCAGCTACAGCAACGATGAAACCGATAGAGCCAGGGGAGGAAGTGAATATATCTCGCCCCGATTTAATTCGCGTCGTTTCATCGCGTTCAATGGTATTTCTTCCGATACGGTCAAATTGTCGATCTAGGTTTATCATAAGCTCCAATGAGCTTACAAATAAAGGGAAGTATTCGTCATTGGCCGCAGCTTCTGTTATGTCGACTCGAGCGAACTCTTCGGCAACTTTATCTTTAACATCGACGTCAATGCTTCTCGACGTGAATGCAAGGAAAAGCTCAACGATTCTGGTGCTCTTATAGTCTCCTGCGCCAGAGCGTCGTGACGTCTCCTCCAAGGAGATGATTCGAGCGTCTGGAATAGCTGCACTGACTTTTTTTAGTAGAGGTCGATAAAGAGTGTCTAGTTGCCGCTTCAAGTCCCACGGTACTTGGCCTGTGTTCAAGACAAGCATGCGGTAAATCAAGCTTTCTACTTTGTGTGAGAGCCAAATTTCAACTCTGATCTCGGAACCCGGCTGATCTGCAATTTCAGATTCAAGAAGGGCTGTCGTACGCTGCATTCCGTCGATGATACTTACGTCAAGATTACGTTTCTGTATTTCTTCTATCAAGTCTACCGACTCAGTTACAGATTCCAGGTCGGTATAGTCAGTTTGTGAACAGACTACGCCTACGACTATTGGCGGAATCACCGCGCCTTGCCTGATATCTTCTACTAAGCGGGATCTGATCTTGAGTCCTGTCTTGCTTCTTATAGGAGCCCGCTGGCCTTCAATGCCGCCCATATTGCTGTATGCTTGTTCCACTAGGTTCAGATACGCCCCCAAGGGGATCGTGGCCATGATAGATAAGCATCCACTTTTTCTGTCTTGAAGGCTAACTAGTGGTCGTTTCATTGCTTTGTATTTTCCGTAAATTTCAAATGTTCGGTTCGGGTCGCAGGTTTGATGCGCGACCAGTTATGACTCATTAAGGTTCTTAGCCTTGACTGTAATGGTTCCGCGCTTAAAATTTATAGGCGTGGTTAGCTGGTCGATTGTCAAAATCGTAGATATGTCTTCGAGGCTTCCGATGTTTAATTCGAGAGCGCCTTTCGAGTTTTGAGCAATCTTCTCAGCGCCAATGCAGATGCGATATTCCCTTTGCCAATCATAGCTTTTTGGCTTTCTGAATGCACCAAGCGGGCCGTTATAGTCGTCCATTTCAAGATATTCAACTTGACCATGTCCGCCCTCAAAAAAATCAGAGTTGTAGAGATGTGGATGGCTGGATAACGCATTGCCCAGTCTTTGAAAAAATTCTCTACGGTCATCAATTTTTAATGCGTGTGTGCCGAACTCGATGAATCTATTGCTCAACTTAATAGTCCCGAATTCACCAGAAGCTTGAAACTCTGGTTGAGACTCTGCAAGACATCCCATAGAAAAAATCATTGTTTCTTCAGGCTTGGGCATGGTCAGGTGCAATATTGACTCAGGGCCTAATGGATATTCTTTTCCATCAATCTCTATCGCTAACTCGCGTCTACCTTTTAAATCGGATCCTGAGCTTAATCGAAGATAGCTTTGTTCGTGAGAGTCGAATCGCAGGCTCTGAATATCTTTTTCTTGATTCTGAGAGAAGTAAGCGAGGCTGTTGAGGTAGAGCAAACCCTTTTGGAGGCTCTGTATGTTTTTCAAACTGGCGACTTTGAACAGCATAAAACAGTCGGTTTTCGGCTTGCGGTCTGGTACCGCCGACATTGTTACAGTCCCTTTAATCATGTCGCGTTCTCTCGATCTAGGTGCCCCGCCGTCCACTGCTGGCGATATGCGATTACCCTAACCAAGTTGAGCATTTCTGAACAGCCAAATTTAAGGAAGCGAACAGACGGATGTCGGAGACGCGACGCCGAGATGATTTTTCGCATCTACAGTGTTGACAAGTCAACCTAAACTTGAGTTCATCCAGAAACAGCACGCCATGGTGGGCGAGGGTGATTTCGCCCGGTTGCGGCCGGCTGCTGCCGCCGACCAGTGCCGGGCCGGAGGCGGAGTGATGCGGATGGCGGAAGGGCCGCTGCGGCCAGCTGCTCAGTGGCGTATGGCCGCTGACCGACTGTATCGCCGCCACTTCCAGTGCTTCGTGCTCGTCCAGTGGTGGCAGCAGCCCCGGCAAGCGGCTGGCAAGCAAGGTCTTGCCGGTACCGGGAGGCCCGGTGAACAAAAGGTTGTGCGCCCCGGCCGCCGCTAGCAGCAGCGCACGCTTGGCCGCCAGTTGGCCCTGCACTTCGCTCAGGTCCGGGTACGGACGTTGCTGCAGGATCAGGCCGTTGGCGGCATACGGTGGCAATGGCACCTGGCCGTTCAGGTGGGCGACCAGTTCCAGCAGGTGCCCCACCGCATACACCACCAGCCCGCCTGCCAGGCTGGCTTCCTCGGCATTCTCCCGCGGCACCACCAGCGCCCGGCCTGCTTCGCGTGCCGCCAGTGCTGCGGGCAACACGCCCTGCACCGGGCGCAACTTGCCAGACAGCGCCAGTTCGCCCAGGCATTCGACCTCGGCAAGGGTGGCCGTTGGTACCTGGCCATCGGCGGCGAGGATACCCAGGGCAATTGCCAGGTCATAGCGCCCGCCATCCTTGGGCAGGTCGGCGGGGGCGAGGTTCTGGGTGATGCGCCGCTGCGGGTAGTTCAAACCGGAGTTGACGATGGCGCTGCGTACCCGGTCCTTGCTCTCTTTGACCGTGGTTTCCGGCAGACCGACCAGCGTGAGATGGGGCAAACCGTTGGCCAGGTGGGTTTCGACGCTGACCGCCGGTGCCTGCACGCCCACCTGGGCGCGGCTGTGGACGAGGGCTAGGGACATGGACGCTCCGTTGTCGCTGAAGAGGGCCGCTTCCTGCGGCTTTGCAAGAATAGCGAGCACGGCCCGGACCGGCGAAAGAAGTGTGCGTCCTGGTTTTTCAGGCAGGGTTTTCCCCTGCATTGTCACCCCGTCGGGTTCGTGCCTGCTGTGCGCCGGAAGGGCTCAGGCGCGTACATAAACCCAGGCGGTCAGGCCCGATGCGAGCGTTACGGCCACGCGCTTGTAGTCTGCGACTTCATAGCGATCCGCCGCTGCCAGCTCTTCTTCGCTGATCTGGAAGACCATGCCGGCCACGCTGTCGTCTGCCTGGCTGCTGGGAGCGACGATAGGGTGATGGGACTTGCCGCTGGCTGCCAGCACGGCCGGGTCGGTGATCTCGACCCAGTCCTGGCGGTAGCCCAGCATGCGGTCGGCCTGGCCGCTCAGTTCGCGGCCGAAGTTGGCGAGCTGCACGGCTTTGTCCTGCAAGGTGCCGTAGGAAAACAACAGTACCGGGTATGCGCTGGAGGGTTGCATTCACTCATCCTGTGGGGTCGGGTTCAGCCGGGCTTCCAGCTCGGCCACTTGTTTTTCCAAAGCCTCCAGGCGTGCGCGGGTGCGCGCCAGTACGACCATCTGGCTGTCGAATTCTTCGCGGCTGACCAGGTCCAGCTTGCTGAAGGCACCTTGCATCAGCACCTTGAACTGACTTTCCAGTTCGGCGCGGGGCTGGGCGGTATCGCTGCTGAACAGGCGCGATGCCTGGTCGCTCAGGGCATCGAGAAGGGCTTTGGGCGCGAGCATGGGGCTGTCCACTGATACTGGGAAATGGCCGGCAGTGTAACACGCATGCATGAGCATCCGGCCTCGTCGCTGGCTCCTACAGAAAGCAGCGCTCATCTGAAACTGCACATTTTTCGAGCGATGCAGCAGGTCGAGGTGCACCGAAATTGTGCATGTTTCCCATGCTGGCGACTGGCCAATCCCGACTGATTCACATAACTCCCTGTTTTCCCGAGCTTTGACGGAACTGGCAAGGTTTCTGCAAAGACCAGTGCGAGCCATGCACTGATGCAGTTCCTTGTGACCAGGCAGTGCGCACGCGGAGCCGGATGCCGACGACGCGTTACAAAGCCAACCGCTGCGCTTAGACTTGAGACGGGTTTGTTTTCCTGGGGCAAGTCCACCAAATCGGGAGAGAGTTTCATGAAGCTAGTCACAGCCATCATCAAGCCGTTCAAGCTGGACGACGTGCGCGAGTCGCTGTCGGAAATCGGCGTGCAGGGCATCACCGTCACCGAAGTCAAAGGTTTCGGTCGGCAGAAGGGCCACACCGAGCTGTATCGCGGTGCTGAATATGTGGTCGATTTCCTGCCCAAGGTGAAGATCGATGTCGCCATCGATGACAAGGACCTTGATCGGGTAATCGAAGCCATCACCAAGGCAGCCAACACCGGCAAGATCGGTGACGGCAAGATTTTCGTGGTGAATCTGGAGCAGGCGATCCGTATCCGTACCGGCGAAACCGATACCGACGCGATCTAAGCAGCAACAAAGCCTCACCAAACCCAACGCCCCAGGAGAAAACAACATGACTCTGCGTAAGATCGCAGGGCTAGGAGCCCTATTGTCCCTCGTAATGCCCGGGCTTGCCCTGGCAGAGGAAGCTGCCCCAGCGCTGAACTCCGGCGACACCGCCTGGATGCTCACCGCAACGGCGCTGGTGCTGTTCATGACCATTCCGGGCCTGGCCCTGTTCTATGGCGGCATGGTGCGATCCAAGAACGTGCTGTCGGTGATGATGCAGTGCTTTGCAATCACTGGCCTGATGAGCATTCTCTGGGTCGTCTACGGCTACAGCATGGCCTTCGATACCACTGGTATGGAAAAGGGCGTGCTCAACTTCAATTCCTTCGTCGGCGGCTTCTCCAAGGCGTTCCTCAGCGGCGTCACGCCCTCGAACCTGACCTCGGCTGCCGCGCTGTTCCCTGAAGCGGTATTCATCACCTTCCAGATGACCTTCGCCATCATCACCCCGGCGCTGATCGTCGGTGCCTTCGCCGAGCGCATGAAGTTCTCCGCGATGCTGGTGTTCATGGGCATCTGGTTCACCCTGGTCTACGCGCCGATCGCGCACATGGTCTGGAGCGGTGACGGTGCACTGATGTGGGACTGGGGCGTGCTGGACTTCGCTGGCGGCACCGTAGTGCACATCAATGCCGGTATCGCTGGCCTGGTCTGCTGCCTGGTGCTGGGCAAGCGCAAGGGCTACCCGACCACCCCGATGGCTCCGCACAACCTGGGCTATACCCTGATGGGCGCGGCCATGCTGTGGGTCGGCTGGTTCGGCTTCAACGCAGGCTCTGCCGCGGCTGCCAACGGCACCGCCGGCATGGCCATGCTGGTGACTCAGATCGCCACCGCCGCCGCGGCCCTGGGCTGGATGTTCGCCGAGTGGATCGGTCACGGTAAACCGAGCGCCCTGGGCATCGCTTCGGGTGTGGTCGCCGGCCTGGTCGCCATCACCCCGGCTGCCGGTACCGTAGGCCCCATGGGTGCCCTGGTGATCGGCCTGGTCTCGGGTGTGGTCTGCTACTTCTGCGCCACCAGCCTCAAGCGCAAGCTGGGCTATGACGACTCCCTGGACGCCTTCGGCGTGCACGGCATCGGCGGTATCGTCGGCGCCATCCTTACCGGTGTGTTCGCAGCTCCGGCGCTGGGCGGCTTCGGTGCCGTCACCGACATCGGCATGCAGGTCTGGATCCAGGCCAAGGGCGTGATCTTCACCGTGGTCTACACCGCCATCGTCACCTACGTGATTCTCAAGGTGCTTGATGTGGTGATGGGCCTGCGGGCAAGCGAAGAAGAAGAGTCTGTCGGCCTCGACCTGGCTCAGCACAACGAGCGCGGCTACAACCTGTAACTGCGACGCGGTAAAAACTTGCCCGGCTTGCCGGGCATTTTTTTGCCAGATTTTTAGCATTTCCCGCACGGCAAACGGTTTATCCGACACGTTCGCGACGTAGGCGGAAATCTTACAAAACGCAGAGCATTCATGGTGCTTTGCTTTTTCTGCTGGCGCGCTAGAATGCGCGCCGAAGGGTGTTTGACGAGTAGTCCACACGCTTCGCCAGCCTTTGCTAGGCTTGCCAATAGCGTGTGGCCAGCAGGGGCTAAAGGATTTGTCAGGTCCTGCCAGGAGCAGGGTCTGCTGGGTGCCGCCTCCCATCAGGAGCGCCGACCCTAGGGCAGTGGCCTAACCCACGGCCAGTTGAATTTTCACTGGTGGCTGCCGGTCTACGGCTGCACTGGTCTATAACTAACCTGCTTTTCGCAAGTCATGAGGTAGAACATGAGCGACGACGATCTGGAAAATGATGACCTCGAAGTAGGCGACGAAGACGAGGGCGATGAAGGCCTCGAAGCGGCAGCTGATGATGGCGCCGAAGACGCTGGCGATGACGACAGCAGCCCGGCACCCGCTGCCAAGGGCAAATCCAAGGCCGCGGTCTCGGTAGACGAGATGCCGAGCATGGAAGCCAAGCAGAAGGAGCGTGACGCCCTGGCCAAGGCCATGGAAGAGTTCCTCGCTCGCGGCGGCAAGGTTCAGGAAGTCGAGGCCAACGTGGTCGCCGATCCGCCCAAGAAGCCGGATAACAAGTACGGCAGCCGCCCTATCTGAGTGGCTGATCGAAAAAAAGCCCGCCGTCGCTGCGGGCTTTTTTGTGCCTGCTGTTCAGGCCAGGTTGACGCGGTCCCTGTAGGAGCGGCCTTGTGTCGCGAAAGGGCTGCGAAGCAGCCCCAGCAATTCGTGCATCTACGCGAAAACCCTGGGGCTGCTTCGCAGCCCTTTCGCGACACAAGGCCGCTCCTACAAAGGGCCGCGCAGGCCTCGAGGGCTGTGCAGTACCTGTCAGCGCCAGCGCGCAAGGATGTCGGGTAACTGCGACAGGCGCTGGATCTCGGCGTCCGGCGCCTGTTCGCCTACCCACGCCTTGCCCTGGGGGTTGAACCACACCGCCCGCAGCCCGGCGCGCTGGGCGCCGGCAATGTCATCGCCCGGGTGGTCACCGATGTGCACCGCTGCGCTGGCCTCCACGTCACCGCGGCGCAGGGCTTCGAGGAACGGCGCCGGGTCCGGCTTGCCGATGCCGAGGTCTTCGGCACACAGGGCAAAGCGGAAATAGTCCGCCAGCCCCAGCCGGCTTACGTCGGCATTGCCGTTGGTGACCACGCCCAAGGTGTAGTGATGGCGCAGGATCTCCAGCACCGGCTGCACCTCCGGGAAAATCTCCACCTGGTGGCGGGCATGCAGGAATACTTCGAAACCTTCGTTGGCCAGCTCCTGCGCATGTTTTTCGCTGTAGCCGACTTCTTCCAGGGCATGAAACAGCACCCGTCGACGCAGGGCGCTGATACGGTGCTTCAGGCCGGGTTCGGCTTGTACCAGGCGCTCGCGAATGGCGAACAGGTGCTCCACCGGTACGCCACCAAGGATCGGGGCGTTGGCTTCGAGCCAGTCGCGCAGCACGACTTCCGCGCTGGCAATCACCGGCGCGGTATCCCACAGGGTGTCGTCGAGGTCGAAGGTGATCAGCTTGATGCTCATGAGTCTGTGCCTTTGCTGCGTTTGGCCCGAGGGTGGGCGCTGTCGTACACCGCGGCCAGGTGCTGGAAGTCCAGGTGGGTATAGATCTGCGTGGTGCCGATGTCGGCATGGCCGAGCATCTCCTGCACCGCGCGCAGGTCCTGGGACGATTCCAGCACGTGGCTGGCGAAGGAATGGCGAAGCATGTGTGGGTGCAGGTGCTGGCCCAGCTCGCGCTCACCGGCCGCCTTCACCCGTTGCTGAACGGCCCGTGGGCTGATGCGGTTGCCTTGGCGGGTGATGAAAACCGCGCGGTCGCGCGGGTTGCCGATGCCGCGCAGGCGGTACCAGGCCTGCAAGGCTTCGCGGGCCTTGCGGCCGACCGGCAGCACGCGGGCCTTGCCGCCCTTGCCCAGCACCTGCACCAGGCCGGCGGCGAGGTCCAGGTGATCGAGGTCGAGGTTGGTCAGCTCGGACAGGCGCAGGCCCGACGAATAGAACAGTTCGAGGATGGCCTGGTCACGACGGGCGATGAAGTCATCGTCGACACCGCCATCAAGCAGTTGCAGGGCGCGGTCGGTGTCCAGCACCTTGGGCAGCCGGCGTTCGCCCTTGGGCGCGCTCAGGCCGCTGGCCGGGTCGTGCTGGCACAGGCCTTCGCGGTTGAGATAGCGGTACAGGCCACGCACCGCCGACAGCAGCCGGGCCAGGCTGCGCGAGGACTGGCCGTGGTGGTGCTGGCGGGCGATCAGCTGGCGCAGCTGCTGGATCTGCAGCGCCTGCCAACCGGTAATGCCATGTTCTTTGCAGTAGGCGACCACCTTGTCCAGGTCGCGACGGTAGCCCAGCAGGGTGTGCTCGGACACCTGGCGCTCGTTGCGCAGGTGTGCGCAATAAGCCTCCAGCTGGCGTTCCATCAGCGTACCGGGCGCAGGGTCTGGGTAACGCGTGGCACAACGCGGCCAAGCACCTCGGCAATGTAGCCAAGGAACAAGGTGCCGACGCTGCTCTTGTAGTGTTGGGGGTCGCGGCTGCCGATCGCCAGCACCCCGTGCAGGCCCTGGTATTCCAGGGCAGCCACGGCGCTGGAGCCCACTTCCCGGCGCTGTTCTTCACCGAACAGGAAGGCCAGCTCGTGCTCGCGCAGGTTGCCGCTGACCGTCTTGCCGCCGCCCAGCAGGGCACCGATGGCCTGCTGCGCTTCGGCGTTACTCACCCAGCGCCCGACCGGCGCGACGTTTTCGCCGAACAGGATCAGGCTGACGAAGGGCACCTGGAATTCCTGGCGCAGGCTGTCTTCGACTGCCATCACCACTTCCTCCAGGCTGCCGGCGTCGAGCAGGTCGAGGATCAGCCGGCGGGTCTTGTCGAAAAGCCGATCGTTGTCGCGGGCCACGTCCATCAGTTGCGACAGGCGGTGGCGCATCTCGATGTTGCGGTCGCGCAGCAAACTGAGCTGGCGCTCCACCAGCGACACGCTGTCGCCACGCTGGTGAGGGATGCGCTGTTCGATCAGCAACTCGTCGTGCTCGGCGAAGAAGGTGGGGTGGGCGCGCAGGTAGGCGACCACCGCTTCGGCATCGAGCTCGGCGGACTGCTGGGGTACAACCTGGGGCTGATCGGTCATGGCGGTTACTCGCTTAGAGACGAACCTGTCCTTCGTAGACGCGTACGGCTGGGCCAGTCATCAGCACGGGCTTGCCGGGGCCGGCCCATTCGATGTGCAGGCGGCCACCGGGCAGGTCGAGGGATACCGGGGAGTCCATCCAGCCCTGGCTGATCGCCGCCACGGCGGCGGCGCAGGCGCCGGTGCCGCAGGCCTGGGTTTCGCCCGCACCACGTTCCCACACCCGCAGGTTGGCGCGGTGGCGGTCGATGACCTGGAGGAAGCCGGCATTTACCCGCTGCGGGAAGCGTGGGTGGTTTTCGATCTTCGGGCCCAGCTCATGCACAGGGGCGGTACGCACGTCGTCGACACGCAGCACGGCATGCGGGTTACCCATGGACACGGCGGCAATCGAATGCACCTGGCCGTCGACTTCCAGTGGGTAGTTCAGCGCCTGCTCGTCGGCGACGAAGGGGATTTCGGCAGGGATGAAGCGCGGTGGGCCCATGTCGACACTGATCTGGCCGTCGTTCTGCACGTCCAGCTCGATGATGCCGCTCTTGGTTTCCACGCGAATGCGCTTTTTCGCGGTCAGGCGCTTGTCCAGCACGAAGCGGGCGAAGCAGCGCGCACCGTTGCCGCACTGCTCGACCTCGGAGCCGTCGGCATTGAAGATGCGGTAGCGGAAGTCCACTTCCGGGTTGTTCGGCGCCTCGACGATCAGCAACTGATCGAAGCCGATGCCGGTGTGGCGGTCACCCCATTGCTTGGCGTGCTTGGGCTGGATGTGCGCGTGCTGGCTGACCAGGTCGAGGACCATGAAGTCGTTGCCCAGCCCATGCATCTTGGTAAAACGCAGCAGCATGGGCTTACTCCGGCAGCAGGCTTTCGCCAGCGTACAATTCGGCGATGGTCTCGCGGCGGCGTACTTCGAAGGCCTGGTCGCCGTCGACCAGGATTTCAGCGCAACGGCCACGGGTGTTGTAGTTGGAGCTCATGACAAAACCATAGGCGCCCGCGGACTGTACGGCCAGCAGGTCACCTTCGGCCAGGTTCAGCACGCGGTCCTTGCCGAGGAAGTCGCCAGTCTCGCAGATCGGGCCGACCAGGTCGTAGGCACGGCCTTCGCCTGCGCGTGGCTTGACCGCGCTGACACCCATCCAGGCCTGGTACAGGGCCGGGCGGATCAGGTCGTTCATCGCCGCATCGATGATGGCGAAGTCCTTGTGTTCGGTGTGCTTGAGGTATTCCACGCGGGTCAGCAGGACGCCGGCGTTGGCCACGATGTAGCGGCCCGGCTCGAACACCAGGGCCAGGTCGCGGTCGCCGACGCGCTCGCGGATCGCCTTGATGTAGTCGGCCACCAGCGGCGGCTCCTCATCGCGGTAACGCACGCCGACGCCGCCACCCAGGTCCAGGTGGCGCAGATGGATGCCGCACTCGGCCAGGCGGTCTACCAGCACCAGCAGGCGGTCAAGGGCATCGAGGAAAGGCTCGACGGTGGTCAGCTGCGAACCGATGTGGCAGTCGACGCCGACCACTTCCAGGTTCGGCAACTGCGCGGCCCGCACGTAGATGGCCTCGGCGTCGGCGATGGCGATGCCGAACTTGTTCTCTTTCAGGCCGGTGGAGATGTACGGGTGGGTGCCGGCGTCGACGTCCGGGTTGACCCGCAGCGAGACCGGGGCAACCTTGCCCATCTCGGCGGCCACCACTTGCAGGCGCTCCAGTTCGTCGGTGGATTCGACGTTGAAGCAGTGCACCCCGACTTCCAGGGCACGGCGCATGTCCTCGCGGGTCTTGCCGACACCGGAGAACACCACGCGGTCGGCACGGCCGCCAGCGGCCAGCACGCGCTCCAGCTCACCGCCGGAGACGATGTCGAAGCCTGCGCCCAGGCGCGCCAGCACGTTGAGCACGCCAAGGTTGGAGTTGGCCTTGACCGCGAAGCACACCAGGTGCTCGGTGCCTTGTAGTGCATCGGCGTAGCTACGGTACTGGGCCTCGATGTGGGCGCGCGAATACACGTAGGTCGGGGTGCCGTAGCGTTCGGCGATGGCCGACAGGCCCACGCCTTCCGCGAACAGCTCGCCGTCGCGGTAGTTGAAAGCGTTCATCTGGTTTCCTTACTGCGCTGGCGACTGCTCGGGCTCGGACTGCAGCTCGGGTTGCTGCTCCTGCGTCGGGGCCGGCTTGGCTTTTGGCTGGTACTGGTGCGACTTGTGGCTGGCTTTGCCGTCCTTGCCATCTTCAGGCAGGTACAGCGGGCCTTTCTGGCCGCAGGCCGAAACGAGGCAGGCAACAGCGACCAGCGCCGCGAGGGAGGAAATCAGGCGCTTCATGGGTGAAATCCTTAGAAATATGCAGTATTGCGCCCGAGTATACCGAGCGACCGACGGCTTGCCTATGCAAGGGCCGGCCCGCCGGGCGGGCTATTCTTACCGCCTGCAAGGGCCCTTTCGCGGCTGAAGCCGCTCCCACCTCGACCGCATTGGCCTCACGCCATGTGCAGTACCGTAGGAGCAGCCTTGTGCTGCGAAGAGGCCGGTACTGGCAACACATATCGCAGCCTTGCCGGCCTCTTCGCAGCACAAGGCTGCTCCTACAGTACTGCACTGGTCTCGGGCCCTGTAGGAGCGGCTTTAGCCGCGAAGGGGCAAGTGAAGGTAGCGGCTAAACCTTTGCATTCGGCGGCAAGCGCCCGTATCTTGCCGGGCTTGCCTGTAACGCAGCCAATTTCGAGGTTCCTGCAATGAGTTTGAGTGAAGCGCGTTTCCATGATCTGGTCGACGCGACCCAACAGGCCCTGGAAGACCTGTTCGACGAGAGCGGCCTGGACCTGGACATGGAGAACTCCGCTGGTGTCCTGACCATCAAGTTCGACAATGGCAGCACGCTGATCTTCAGCCGCCAGGAGCCGCTGCGCCAGCTGTGGCTGGCCGACCGTTCCGGCGGTTTCCACTTCGACTACGACGAAGAAAGCGGCAAGTGGGTGTGCGAGAAGAGCGAGGAGCTGCTGGGCGAAATGCTCGAGCGCATCGTCTGGGAGCGGGCCGGCGAGAAGCTGGACTTCGACGAGATCTGACATGAGCAGTACCCAGGCCCGGCCGCCCAAACCGCTCTACAGCAACGTCAGCCCCGCCGTGCCGTCGCCGTGCATCAGCGTTTGCCGGCTGGACGAACAGCGGGTGTGCACAGGTTGCCACCGGCATGTCGAGCATATCCGTGAATGGCGTTCGGCCGATGACGAACGGCGCCGGCAGATTTGCCGCGAGGCCCAGGCCCTGCGCGACCAGGCTAAGGCACACTGATCGCAGGGGCTTGAGTATTTACCCGGCTGTGGTAACGTCGGGTTCTGCGTCGGTGACGCCAAAGCCTTCACAAACCCCGCCCTTGGGCGGGGTTTTGCTTTATCTGCACGATGAAAACCGCCTGTTCAAAGGAGTCTGACTGGATCATGAGCACCAAGCCTTCCCTCATCCTCACCCGATTGGACGTACAACGTCTGGAGCGTCTGATCGACAGCCTCGACGAGAGTACGCCGGGTGTGCTCGCCCTGCAGGGCGAGCTGGACCGCGCCGAGCAGGTGGTCGGTCACGAGGAAGTCCCGGCTGGTGTGGTGACCATGAACTCGCGCGTGCACTGCCGTGAGGAAGCCAGCGGCAAGGACTACCACCTGACCCTGGTGTACCCGAAGGATGCCGGGCCGGAAGGCAAGGTCTCGATCCTGGCACCGATCGGTTGCGCCTTGCTGGGGTTGTCGGTGGGCGAACAGATCGACTGGCCGGCCCCGGGGGGCAAGACCCTCAAGCTGAAGCTGCTGGAAGTGGAATACCAGCCGGAAGCGGCGGGGGATTTCGACCTGTAAGGGCCAGGGGGGCCGCTGTGGGAGCGGGTTTACCCGCGAAGAAGGCGACGCGGTGTATGGCACCGGCTTCGCCGGTGTTCGCGGGTGAACCCGCTCCGACATGTGTCCCCCGGCAACTCAGGATCCTTCTGCCAAAACCTGCTCCAACCCCTCGTTCAAAGCCTGCTCCAGCTCCCGCTTGTAGCGCAGATACAGCTGCGTCGACCCCAGCTGGTCATCCAGCAACTCGGACAAATCCAGGTCCGTGATGTAGCAGCGGTACTGCCCTGCACCACGTCGCTGCCCGATGATCTGCCGGGCCACCACCGCATACAACTGCTCACCATGCTCCAGTTCGGAAAACTCCTGCTGGTCGCAATACAGCGTCACGTGCGCCGCGCCTGCCACCCCGGCCTGGATGATCGCCTGCACCTCATAGTAAGGCTGGTCGCTACCCTCGACCGGCGCCTGGCGCGGCTCGATGCTGCGCGCCTTGCCTGGCCCGGAAGGCAACAGTTGCGCGTAGTGGATGTCCAGTGAAGCCGCGCGCTGGGTGTCCAGCGGTAGCCGGGCATCACGGCGCATCACCACCGAGCGCAGAAAACGCTGCAGCGGCAACAGCAAGTGAGCTTCGTCGTGCAGCGGCAGGCGTTGCTGCCACAGGGCATTGTATTCATCCAGCACATACAACTCGGCCCAGCCACCCTGCAGGCGGTAGAACACCTGGATGCAGGACGGCCGGCCTTGCTCCAGCACCAGGGGCAGGTCGTGGTCCTGCAGGGCGTTGGCGTCCAGGTACAGTGGGCTGTAGGCGCTGCGTTCTTCGCCCAGATGGTTCAGCAGTGCCTCATGCTCGGCCAAGGTGGTGAGGCCGACATGCCCGGCCATCAGCTCCAGCACATGGGTGTGCTGGGCCACCTGTAGCAGGTAGCGGTGGTTCAGGCCCTGGTCCAGCAGCAGTTGTACGGTGTCGAATATTTCCTCCACGCGTTGGCCGATGGCCTGGGCGCGGCTCTGGCAGAAGCAACGCACCCGCACCTTCGGCCGGTGTCCGCGCGGCACGGGGCTGTTGAGGAAGTCGCGGAGGCAGCGCACCAGTGCGTGCTCGCCGTCATAGCGCTGGACCAGTACTTCGTTCCAGCTGTTGAGGATGACCTGGTCCAGGGTCAGGACCAGGTTTTCGCGCACGCCTGCGTAGCTCAAAGAGTCGGTGCGCTCGGTGGTCATCAGGATGTTCAGGTCGCGGTGGTGGCGCAGCGGGTCGATGGCGACGTTGACCAGCAACAGCACCTCGTCGGCAACGCTCGGCTGCAACAAGCGCACCTCGCTGACGGTCGGCAAGGGCAGGGGAATGCTCTGCTGCAGGCAGCCGATCAGGTTGAATAGCTCGAATTCGCTGAGGTCGCTGACACCTGGGTGCAGCGCCAGGCGCGTGCTGCTGTCGATCACTCCATTGCGATAAGCCCAGGTCAGCAACTCGAGCACCTCGCGGCAGCGTTTGAGCGGGCTGAAGTGGTCCACCTCATGGGGGCTCAGGTTGCCGGTGTACAGCTCCCAGTGATGGCTGCCGGGCTCCTTGCGATTAGGCGCTTGTACCAGGGTCAGGGTGCCTTCGGCCAGGTCCGGGGCGATACCGGGGTTGATGACTTCGACCTTGCCGGCGCGGCGCTCGAAGGCGGCGTAAAGGCGCCGGCCCAGCACATTGAGATCGCGTTGGTCGGCGCGGCTGCTGGCGTTCTGGGTGCGAGCGAACTGGCTGAGAAATCGGTAGCTATGGTTCAGTTCGGCCACCAGTTCACGGCGCTCGATGGCAACCTGCTGCACCTTCCATTGATTGCGACTGTCCAGCAGGGCCAGCTGGCGCTCGTCCCAACCCCATTCGTCGGCCAGGCGCTGCAACAGCCGGCGTTGCCAGCCATTGGCCCGGGTCGGGTCGCTGAGCTTCTTGTTAACCTTCAGGTACAGGCTGCGCCGCACCAGCTCCAGGCGCGCGTGTTCGCCACGCTGCAGCAAGTAGCGCTCGATGCGCCGGTACACCATCACGTAGGGGTCCAGCTCGTCGAGGTCTAGCTGGTTGGCGAACACTGCCTGCTTGTAGTCCAGGCTCAGGCAGCGAACGGTGGGGTGCTCGCTGGCATAGGCCTCGGTCAGCAGCAGCTTGAGCAGCGACTTGTAGGGCGAGTCGATGCCTTTGAACAGCTGCCACAAGCCGGCGCCGACGAACTCGCCGGGCGGGATGTGCGCCAGGTTGCCGAGATCGAGGGCGTCCTGGCTGCGGATGAAACGCTTGGACAGCAGGGTCTGGGTATAGGTGTGGTAATCGTGTTCCTGGTAGACCGGCACCAGCCACCACAGTGGCGTGCGCCCGGCCAGCCAGATAGTGGTGCGGTAGAACTCGTCCAGCAGCAGATAGTGCTGGGTGGTGCCGCAATCGTCGGAGCCGAGCTGGCCTTCGCGCTGGCCCTGGGCGAAACCTTGCGTGTCGATCAGGAAGAAGTGCGCCTCGGCACCCAGGCTTTCCGCCCATGCCTCAAGCAGCTGGCATTTGCGGCGCAGTTCGTCCAGCAGCTCATCGGCCAGGCCCGGGGCGTGGCAAACCCACAGGTCCATGTCGCTTTGCTCGGCTTGGGCCAGTGAGCCCAGGCTGCCCATCAGGAACAGGCCGTGGATCGGCCGCGGCGGATTGCCATGACGGGCCTTGTAGGTGAACGAGCGGGCAAGACGCTGTGCCTCGACTACAAGATCGGCGCCTGGCTCGTAGCCCGATACGCCGGCAGGAGTGCTGCCGGAAACATAGCCTGGCAGCAGCGGGTGGTTCACATGAAACAGCAGCGGCAGCAGTGTCAGCACCTGTTGCTGGCGCGTCGACAGGCCCTCCAGGGCCCGCTGCAGCCGGCCCTGGTTGAGCCGCAGGAAGCGCGCACGCAATGTCGCCAGGACCTTGCGGTCGATACCTTCGTCCAGGTCGGGGCGGATTTCGTGGGGGTGGTTCATTGCGCACTCGGGCAGGCCAGCGGGGCTGTGGCGAGTGTAGCCTGAGTGGCGAGGTCGGATAAGCGGCAATTGAAATATTGGCGCCATTTTTCCAGCGCTAATGGGTGGCCGCTGCAGCTTTCGTTGCGCTTGAGGCATGATGGGGGCCTCAAGCTGATTGCGAGGTTTTCCGATGCGTGTGTGGATCGATGCCGACGCCTGCCCCAAGGCAGCCAAGGATCTGATCGTCAAGTTCGCCCTCAAGCGCAAGTTCGAGGTAGTGATGGTGGCGGGCCAGGCTGTGGCCAAGCCGGCGTTCGCTATCGTGCGCCTGATCGTGGTACCCAGCGGCATGGACGCAGCCGACGATTACCTGGTGGAGCACGCCGTGCCTGGTGAGTTGGTGATCTGCAGTGACGTGCCGCTGGCCGACCGCCTGGTGAAAAAGGGCGTGGCGGCGCTGGACCCCCGCGGGCGCGAGTTCGACGAACGCAACATGGGTGACCGGCTGGCGGCGCGCAACTTGTTTACCGAGTTGCGCGAGCAGGGCCAGGTGGGGGGAGGGCAGGCGCCTTATGGCGAGCGCGAGAAGCAGGCGTTTGCCAATGCGCTGGACCGGATCATCGCCCGGTTGTCCAAACCCTGAAGCGACCCGGCTGGCAGGATGGACACGACGTGTGGGAGCGGCCTTGTGTCGCGAAAGGGCCGCGAAGCGGCCCCAGGATTTTCAGCTTCGCCGCATAAATTGCCGGGGCCGCGCTGCGGCCCTTTCGCGACACAAGGCCGCTCCCACAGGGACCGCGTCAGATTCTGAATCTTGCACCAGTTACTCGTGCGTCAGCTCCAGCACCCGATCCACCAGCTTGTAGATCCCGCCAGCCGCTTCACTGATCGACTTGGCCTCCATGTACGCCGGGGTGGTCACCAGCTTGCGCTGGGTGTCCTCGACAATATCGTGCACATCGCATTCTTCATGAGTGCCACCCATCTTCTGCACGGCCGCCGCAGTGCCAGCGTCGGTACCGATGGTGCAGACCACGCCTGGCCCGTAGATCTTCGCCGCCAGCGCCGGCGAGATGCAGATCAGGCCAACCGGCTTGCAGGCACCGGCAAAGGCTTCGGCCAGGGCCAGCACATCTGGGTGGACGCTGCAGTTGGCGCCTTCCATGGCAAAGTTGGACAGGTTCTTCGCCGCCCCGAAACCGCCCGGCACGATCAGCGCATCGAAGTCTTCGGCCTTGGCCTCGCGGATGTCCTTGACCTCGCCGCGGGCAATGCGCGCCGACTCCACCAGCACATTGCGCGATTCGGGCATTTCCTCGCCGGTCAGGTGGTTGATCACATGCATCTGCGCAATGTTCGGCGCGAAGCACTGCACCTGCGCACCACGCTGGTCGAGGCGCAGCAGGGTGATCACGCTTTCGTGGATTTCGGCGCCGTCATAAACGCCACAGCCGGAAAGAATCACCGCTACTTTTTTTGTCATGCTTTTTACTCCACTGTCGAGGCGCTAAATGTCCTCTAGTTTGGCAGATGTAGCCATAGGGATTCCTGCAAGCGCGGCCTAATCTTGGCGGATAACACCTGAGGTCGTACCCATGGACCTGATCCTGCTGGCCGTGCCGTTCTTCTTCGTGCTTATCGCCGTCGAACTGCTGGCCGACCGTGTGCGCGGCCAGCGCAACTTCACCCTGGCCGACTCGATCAACAGCCTCAGCACCGGTGCGCTGTCGACCAGTACCGGTTTGCTGACCAAAGGGGTGGGGCTGGTGACCTATGCCCTGGCGTTCGAGCACATGGCGTTGCTGCGCCTGCCGCCGCAGGCCTGGTGGGTGTGGCTGCTGGCCTTTGTCCTGTACGACTTCTGCTACTACTGGCTGCATCGTCTTGGCCACGAGCGCAACGTGCTGTGGGCTGCGCACTCGGTGCATCACCAGAGCGAGGAATACAACCTCACCACGGCGCTGCGCCAGACCAGCAGCGGGTTCATCTTCTCGTGGCTGTTCTACCTGCCGCTGGCGTTGCTCGGTGTGCCGCCGCTGGTGTTCATCACGGTGGCGTCGCTCAACCTGCTGTACCAGTTCTGGGTGCATACCCGGCACATTCCCAAGCTGGGCTGGCTTGAGTGGGTGTTGATCACGCCATCCAACCATCGCGTCCACCATGCGCAAAATCCTGCTTACTTGGATCGCAATTACGGCGGCGTGTTCATTCTCTGGGATCGTCTGTTCGGCACCTTCAAAGAGGAGGACCCAGCCGAGCCGGTGGTGTTCGGGGTGACCACGCCGCTGGCCAGCTGGAACCCGCTGTGGGCCAACCTGCAGTTCTATGCCCAGCTCTGGCACGACGCCCGGCGCGCCGACAGCCTGTGGGACAAGCTGCGCATCTGGTTCATGCCCACCGGCTGGCGCCCGGCCGATGTGGCCGCACGCTACCCGCAGGCCAAGCAGGAGCTGGCGTTATTTCGCAAGTTCGAGGTTGCCTTGGGCCGTGCGCAGCAGGCCTATGTGGCGGCGCAATTCGTGGGTTACGTGGCGCTAGGCAGCTATCTGATGGAGGTGGCCGAGCGCGTGCCAACCGCCGCCCTGGTACTTGGCTGGGCGCTGATGGCGTTTGGCTTGTTCGTACTTGGTGCGCTGCTGGAGAACCGACCATGGGCCATGCGCCTGGAGTTGGTACGGTTGCTGGCGAATGCGCCGGCGCTGTACCTGGCAGGCGCACTGGGCCTAGCGGTGGTCGTGCCGCCGACCTGGTTGTTCCTCGTGGCTTACAGCTTGCTCAGCCTCTGGGGCCTGGGCTTTGCCCGCCGCCTTGCGCTCCGCGCGCAACGTGCGGAAACGCCGGCGCAGCCACAACAGGCCGCCCAGCGCCAACAGGCCACCGAGCACCCATAGCTCGTAGCGTTTCACGTTGCCCAGCAGGCCTTCAAGGATGGCGCCGAAGTGATACGCGGCCGCGCCCAGGGCCACTGCCCAGATGGCCGCGCCGATACCGTTCAGCAGCAGGTAGCGGCGTGGCGGGTAGCCGGACAGGCCAATGGCCACCGGCATGACCGTGCGCAAGCCATAGACGAAGCGGAAACTCAGTACCCAGATGTCGGGGTGGCGACGGATGTGGTCCAGCGCCCGGTCACCCATCGCCTGCCAGCGTGGCTTGCGCGCCAGGATCCTGCGCCCGTGGCGGCGGCCCATGAAGTACCACAGCTGGTCGCCGGCATAACTGCCGAAAAATGCCACCAGACACACCAGGTTGATGTCCATGTAACCGCGGAACGCAAGGAATCCTGCAAGCACCAGGATGGTCTCGCCTTCGAAGAAGGTGCCTAGAAAAAGGGCGAAGTAGCCGAAATCCTGCAGGAATTGTTGAAGCATTTTCTGAGGTGCTGGCGAAATGAACGCGAAGCCTACCCCTTCGCGCGCGTTCGTGAAAGTGTCCAGATGTGTCTCGACATGAACAATTCCTGCTTGGAGAATGCCAGAAGCCACGCGCCACGGCTTGCCCTGGCATGTAACACAGGCGTCATAATGGGCGCTTATCTTGCCGCTCAATAGATGATAGGGCGTTAACGTCCTCAGGAACGCCAGATGAATAATGAAGTGCTAACCCCTGTCGCGATCAAGGATGCTCAGGAGCTCCCCGAAGAGATGGTGCAGACCCCGCCAGACCTGCCGCCAGCGCCCCTGCCTGCCGAACCGGTGGCAGAGACTGCGGCCCCGGCCCCTGCGCCGGCCCCGGCGATCGTCATCCCAGGCCTGGACGACAGCAGCCTGTACATTCATCGCGAACTCTCGCAGTTGCAGTTCAATATCCGTGTGCTGGAGCAGGCGCTGGACGAGAACTATCCGCTGCTCGAACGCCTCAAGTTCCTGTTGATCTTCTCCAGCAACCTCGACGAATTCTTCGAGATTCGCGTCGCCGGCCTGAAGAAGCAGATCAACTTTGCCCGTGAACAGGCCGGTGCCGACGGCCTGCAGCCGCACCAGGCGCTGGCGCGCATCAGCGACCTGGTGCACAGCGAAGTGGAGCGCCAGTACGCGATCCTCAACGACGTGCTGCTGCCCGAGCTGGAAAAGCACCATATCCGCTTCATCCGCCGGCGTTACTGGACGCCGAAGCTCAAGACCTGGGTGCGCCGCTACTTCCGCGACGAAATCGCCCCGATCATTACCCCGATCGGCCTCGACCCGACCCACCCGTTCCCGCTACTGGTGAACAAGAGCCTCAACTTCATCGTCGAGCTCGAGGGTGTCGACGCCTTCGGCCGCGACTCGGGCCTGGCGATCATCCCGGCCCCGCGCCTGCTGCCGCGGGTCATCCGGGTGCCGGAAGAGGTGGGTGGCCCGGGCGCCAACTATGTGTTCCTGTCGTCGATGATCCATGCGCACGCCGACGACCTGTTCCAGGGCATGAAGGTGAAGGGCTGCTACCAGTTCCGCCTGACCCGTAACGCCGACCTGGCGCTGGACTCCGAAGAGGTCGATGACTTGGCCCGCGCCCTGCGTGGCGAGCTGTTCTCGCGCCGCTACGGTGACGCCGTTCGCCTGGAGGTGGCCGACACCTGCCCGAAACACCTGTCGGACTACCT
The DNA here is from genome assembly GCF_023100865.1 of Pseudomonas sp. A2. Lineage (NCBI taxonomy): Bacteria > Pseudomonadati > Pseudomonadota > Gammaproteobacteria > Pseudomonadales > Pseudomonadaceae > Pseudomonas > Pseudomonas sp. A2. The sequence continues at coordinate 5,924,349 of NZ_CP039127.1, read as the reverse complement.
GCTCAAGCAGTTCAGCCTCAGCGAAAGCGAGCTGTACCAGGTCAACGGCCCGGTCAACCTTACCCGCCTGTTCAGCATCACCGGCCTGGACAGCCACCCCGAGCTGCAGTACACGCCGTTCACCCCGGCGATCCCCAAGCTGCTGCAGAACGCCGACAACATCTTCAGCGTGATCGGCAAGCAGGACATCCTGCTGATGCACCCGTTCGAGTCCTTTACCCCGGTGATCGACCTGCTGCGCCAGGCCGCCAAGGACCCGCACGTGCTTGCCGTGCGCCAGACTCTGTACCGTTCCGGGGCCAACTCGGAAATCGTCGATGCGCTGGTGGACGCGGCGCGTAACGGCAAGGAGGTCACTGCGGTGATCGAGTTGCGGGCGCGCTTCGATGAAGAGTCCAACCTGCAGATGGCCAGCCGCCTGCAAGCGGCCGGTGCGGTGGTGATCTACGGTGTGGTCGGCTTCAAGACCCACGCCAAGATGATGCTGATTCTGCGCCGCGAGCACGGCGAGATCGTGCGTTATGCGCACCTGGGCACCGGTAACTACCACGCCGGCAACGCCCGTCTGTACACCGACTACAGCCTGCTGACCTCCGACGACGCCCTCACCGAGGACGTCGGCAAGCTGTTCAGCCAGTTGATCGGCATGGGCAAGACCCTGCGCATGAAGAAGCTGCTGCACGCGCCGTTCACCCTGAAGAAGGGCATGCTCGACATGATCGCGCGGGAAACCCAGTTCGCCCTCGAAGGCAAGCCGGCGCATATCATCGCCAAGTTCAACTCGCTGACCGACGCGAAGGTCATCAAGGCGCTGTACAAGGCCAGCCAGTCGGGCGTGAAGATCGACCTGGTGGTGCGTGGCATGTGCTGCCTGCGCCCAGGCATTCCGGGGGTTTCGCACAACATCCAGGTGCGCTCGATCATCGGCCGCTTCCTCGAGCACACGCGGGTGTTCTACTTCCTCAATGGCGGCGAAGAGCAGATCTACCTGTCCAGTGCCGACTGGATGGAGCGCAACCTCGACAAGCGCGTCGAAACCTGCTTCCCGGTGGAAGGCAAGAAGCTGTTGCTGCGGGTGAAGAAGGAGCTGGAAGGCTACCTGACCGATAACACCCACGCCTGGACCCTGCAGCCGGACGGGCGCTATGTGCGCAGCACGCCGACCGGCAACCAGAACCCGCGCAGTGCCCAGGCGACCCTGCTGGAGCGCCTGAGTAACCCGGTCCTCAACGTACGCTGAGGACGAAGCCGACCCGGGCCAGCCACTCCGCCTCGTTGGCGAAGTCGGCCTGGGTCAGCTGGTTCTGTTCCAGCCAGCCCTCAGGGAAGGCGACATCGAGGCTGCTGTCGGCAGCCTTGAGCTCGACCTTCGGCATCTGCTGATTGCCACGGATGTGGTGGAACAGGATGGCGAAGCGCAGCAGCACGCACAGGCGCAGCAGCTTGACGCCTTCCTCGCCCAGTTCGGCGATCTTGTCCTTTGGGATGTTGCGGCGATGGCCGCGTACCAGCAAGGCCATCATCTGCTGGTCCTCGCGGGAGAAGCCCGACAGGTCGGAGTGCTCGATCAGGTAGGCGCCGTGCTTGTGGTAATGGTAGTGGGCGATATCCAGACCTATTTCGTGAACTTTCGCCGCCCAGCCCAGAAGATCGCGCCAATTTCCGTCTTTCAGGTCCCACGCGTCGGCCACTTGGTCGAAGGCGTGTAACGCCTTGCGCTCGACGCGCGCAGCCTGGCCCTGGTCCACATGGTAGCGCTCCATCAGCGAGTTCAGGGTGCGTTCGCGCACGTCTTCGTGGTGGTGGCGGCCCAGCAGGTCGAACAGTACGCCTTCGCGCAGGGCGCCGTCGCAGTGGTCCATGCGCTGCAGTTCCAGGGCATCGAAGATCGCTTCGAGAATCGCCAGGCCCGCCGGGAAGATGGTGCGGCGGTCCGGCTTGACGCCTTCGAAGTCGATCTTGTCGACCTCGCCAAGCTTGAACAGCTTGCGCTTGACCCAGGCCAGCCCTTCGGCGTTGACCTCGCCATTGCCCAGGCCGCCTGCCTTGATGGCGGCGCCGATGGCACGAATGGTACCGGACGAGCCGATGGCCTCGTCCCAAGTCAGGCGGTGCAGGGCATTCTCGATGCTCATCAGCTCCAGGCGCGCGGCGGTGTAGGCCTGGGCGTAGCGGGCCGGGGTTATCTTGCCGTCGCGGAAGTAGCGCTGGGTGAAGCTTACACAGCCCATCTGAAGGCTTTCGCGCAGCAGCGGCTCGAAGCGCTGGCCGATGATGAACTCGGTACTGCCGCCGCCGATATCGGCCACCAGGCGCTTGCCGGGGGTATCGGCCAGGGTGTGCGACACGCCCAGGTAGATCAGGCGCGCTTCTTCACGGCCGGAGATCACCTCGACCGGGTGGCCAAGGATGGCTTCGGCGCGCTGGATGAATTCGTTGCGGTTGCGCGCTTCGCGCAAGGCGTTGGTACCGACGATGCGCACGGAGCCTGCCGGCATGCCGTTGATCAGTTGGGAAAAGCGCTTGAGGCAATCCAGGCCTCGTTCCATTGCCTCTTCACTGAGCATGCGTTCTTCGTCGATGCCGGCGGCCAACTGAACCTTCTCGCCGAGCCGCTCGAGAATGCGGATTTCGGTATGGTGGGCCTTGGCCACGACCATGTGGAAGCTGTTGGAGCCAAGGTCGATGGCGGCGATCAGGGACAGGTTCTTCGCGATGGTATGCGGCATGATCTGGTTGTTCTCGGTCGTTAACCCGGCAATCGTGCCACGATAGCAGGCTGTCGCCAACGCGTGGCACACAGCCGTTGAGCTGGCCTTGATGTAAGGCAATGTGCCATTCGATGCTATGACGTCTGTATGACAGTTTCGATTCGTGGCGTCTTGCACAACTATAGTTACACTCAATCGTCCGCGGCTTCCTGTAGGAGACGGGTGCGGCTATGATGGGCAACGTTTTTTATTGCTTACGACCTTGGAGATTTCCATGAGCGACAAAATCAAACACGTCACCGACGCCAGCTTCGAAGCCGACGTACTGCAGGCTCAAGGCCCGGTGCTGGTCGACTACTGGGCTGAATGGTGCGGCCCATGCAAGATGATCGCTCCGGTTCTGGACGACATCGCTGCCACCTACGAGGGCAAGCTGACCGTCGCCAAGCTGAACATCGACGAGAACCAGGAAACCCCGGCCAAGCACGGCGTGCGTGGTATCCCGACGCTGATGCTGTTCAAGAACGGCAACGTCGAAGCCACCAAGGTCGGCGCCCTGTCCAAATCGCAGCTGGCCGCGTTCCTCGACGCCCACCTGTGATGTGAAAAAGCCCCGCAGATGCGGGGTTTTTTTTGCCTCTGCAAAGGCAGTCTTGCCCATGTAGGAGCAGCCTTGTGCTGCGAAAGGGCCGGTAAGGCTGACGTTGTCGCTGCGGCTGATGGCCTCTTCGCAGCACAAGGCTGCTCCTACAGACAGGTGTGTTGCAGCTGAAAATGGCAGGGCAAAACCACTAGACGCAGAAAAAAGCAAGTGTTACATTCGGCCTCGCACTGCTTCTCCAGTGCCCTCTACACGCCGTCGCCGAAGCATCCCTAATTCGAATCAGTACGCGATCCTGTCGCCATCTAGCGGCGCGGCCTCATTAAGCCAGAAGCTTAATTCTCCCTTCTTACATGATTACGTCATTCCCCTTATGAACCTGACTGAACTCAAGCAAAAGCCGATTACCGATCTTTTGGAAATGGCCGAACAGATGGGCATCGAAAACATGGCCCGTTCGCGCAAACAGGACGTGATTTTCGCCCTGCTGAAGAAGCACGCGAAAAGCGGCGAAGAGATCTCGGGTGACGGCGTGCTGGAGATTCTCCAGGATGGTTTCGGTTTCCTGCGTTCGGCTGATGCGTCCTACCTGGCCGGCCCTGACGATATCTACGTCTCGCCCAGCCAGATCCGCCGCTTCAACCTGCGTACCGGCGACACCATCGTCGGCAAGATCCGCCCGCCGAAGGAAGGGGAGCGTTACTTCGCCCTGCTGAAGGTCGACACCATCAACTTCGACCGCCCGGAAAACGCGAAGAACAAGATCCTGTTCGAAAACCTGACGCCGCTGTTCCCGAACAAGCGCCTGAAGATGGAAGCCGGTAACGGCTCCACCGAAGACCTGACCGGCCGCGTCATCGACCTGTGCGCCCCGATCGGCAAAGGCCAGCGTGGCCTGATCGTTGCTCCGCCGAAAGCGGGCAAGACGATCATGCTGCAGAACATCGCGGCCAACATCACCCGTAACAACCCCGAGTGCCACCTGATCGTCCTGCTGATCGACGAGCGCCCGGAAGAAGTGACCGAAATGCAGCGCACCGTGCGCGGCGAAGTGGTTGCCTCCACCTTCGACGAGCCGCCAACCCGCCACGTGCAGGTTGCCGAAATGGTAATCGAGAAGGCCAAGCGCCTGGTCGAGCACAAGAAGGACGTGGTCATCCTGCTGGACTCGATCACCCGTCTGGCGCGTGCCTACAACACCGTGATCCCGAGCTCCGGCAAGGTACTGACCGGTGGTGTCGACGCCCACGCCCTGGAGAAGCCGAAGCGCTTCTTCGGCGCCGCGCGTAACATCGAGGAAGGCGGTTCGCTGACCATCATCGCTACCGCGCTGGTCGAAACCGGCTCGAAGATGGACGAAGTGATCTACGAAGAGTTCAAGGGCACCGGCAACATGGAGCTGCCTCTGGACCGCCGCATCGCCGAGAAGCGCGTGTTCCCGGCCATCAACATCAACCGCTCCGGTACCCGCCGCGAAGAGCTGCTGACTGCCGACGACGAGCTGCAGCGCATGTGGATCCTGCGCAAGTTGCTGCACCCGATGGACGAAATCGCCGCCATCGAGTTCCTGGTCGACAAGCTCAAGCAGACCAAGACCAACGACGAGTTCTTCCTGTCGATGAAGCGCAAGTAAGCGTTTCAGGCCGGAATTTATGGGGCCGCTTCGCGCCCCATCGCGACACAAGGCCGCTCCTACAGGATTACGCATTCCCTGTAGGAGCGGCCTTGTGTCGCGATGGGGCGCGAAGCGGCCCCAAGTCATTTTTGGCCATTGGGTACTGAACGGCGCTACACTCTGCACCCCCGACCGATACGGCCAACATGAGGCTTCTGCATGCAGTATCGCGACTTGCGCGACTTCATCCGTGGCCTGGAACAGCGCGGCGAGCTCAAGCGCATCCAGGTTCCGATCTCCCCCGTCCTGGAAATGACCGAGGTCTGCGACCGCACCTTGCGTGCCAAGGGCCCTGCATTGCTGTTCGAAAAGCCCACCGGCTTCGATATCCCGGTGCTGGGCAACCTGTTTGGCACCCCGGAACGTGTGGCCATGGGCATGGGTGCCGAGTCGGTCGATGAACTGCGGGAAATCGGCAAGCTGCTGGCCTTCCTCAAGGAGCCCGAGCCGCCGAAGGGTCTGAAGGATGCCTGGTCCAAGCTTCCGATCTTCAAGAAAGTCGTGTCGATGGCGCCGAAAGTGGTCAAGGACGCGGTGTGTCAGGAAGTGGTCATCGAGGGCGATGACGTCGACCTCGGCGCTCTGCCAATCCAGCACTGCTGGCCGGGCGACGTGGCACCGCTAATCACCTGGGGCCTTACCGTCACCCGCGGCCCGAACAAGGACCGTCAGAACCTGGGCATCTACCGCCAGCAGGTTATCGGCCGCAACAAGGTCATCATGCGCTGGCTCAGCCACCGTGGCGGCGCCTTGGACTACCGCGAATGGTGTGAGAAGAACCCTGGCCAGCCGTTCCCGGTCGCCGTGGCCCTGGGCGCCGACCCGGCCACCATCCTCGGCGCCGTGACCCCGGTGCCGGACACCCTCTCCGAGTATGCCTTTGCCGGCCTGCTGCGTGGCAACCGCACCGAACTGGTCAAGTGCCGGGGCAGCAACCTGCAGGTACCGGCCACCGCCGAAATCATCCTGGAAGGCGTGATCCACCCGGGCGAAATGGCCCCGGAAGGCCCGTATGGCGACCACACCGGCTACTACAACGAAGTGGACAGCTTCCCGGTGTTCACCGTCGAGCGCATCACCCATCGGCAGAAACCGATCTACCACAGCACCTACACCGGTCGCCCGCCAGATGAGCCGGCGATCCTCGGCGTGGCGCTGAACGAAGTGTTTGTGCCGATCCTGCAGAAGCAGTTCCCGGAAATCGTCGATTTCTATCTGCCACCGGAAGGCTGCTCGTATCGCATGGCGGTGGTGACCATGAAGAAGCAGTACCCGGGCCACGCCAAGCGCGTGATGCTGGGTGTGTGGTCGTTCCTGCGACAGTTCATGTACACCAAGTTCGTTATTGTCACCGATGACGATATCAATGCCCGTGACTGGAATGACGTGATCTGGGCCATCACCACACGCATGGACCCCAAGCGTGATACGGTGATGATCGACAACACCCCGATCGATTACCTGGACTTCGCGTCACCGGTATCCGGGCTGGGGTCGAAGATGGGCCTGGATGCCACGCACAAGTGGCCGGGCGAGACTACACGCGAATGGGGACGGGTCATCGTCAAGGACGAAGCCGTCACCCGCCGTATCGATGAGCTGTGGGATCAGTTGGGAATAGATTGATGCAGGTAACGTTGCAGCCGTCCGGGGCGGTGCTGGCGCTCGAACCCGGGGAACGGATCCTGGATGGAGCGCGGCGGCTGGGCTATGACTGCCCGAACAGCTGCCGCAATGGCAATTGCCATGTCTGCGCCGCGTTGTTGGTCGAAGGCCGGGTACGCCAGGACGGCGAAGTCCGCGACCATGGCGAGCTGTTCACCTGCATTGCCGAACCGCTGGAGGACTGCGTGTTGCTCTGGGATGGTGTGCTCGCCCTTGGCGAGCTGCCGGTGCGCAAACTGGCGTGCAGTGTCAGTGAGTGCGTCGAGGTCGGTGGCGACGTCTGGCGCGTGCGGTTGCGCGCGCCGGCTGGCAGGCCGCCGCGCTATCACGCGGGGCAGTACCTGATGATCGAGCGCGAAGGCGGCAAGCAGGCGGCGTTTTCGCTGGCTTCCGCACCCCATGCCGGGCGCGAGCTGGAGCTGCATGTGCTGGCGCGCGAGCCCAGTGCGCTGCAACTTATCGAACAGCTCAAGCGCGACGGCCTGGCGCGCATTGAAATGCCGTTCGGTGACACCCACTTGGCCGAGTTGCCCGACGGGCCGCTGGTGCTGATCGCTGCTGGCACCGGCATGGGTCAGATGCACAGCCTGGTCGAGCATTGCCGGGCACAAGGTTTCAAGCACCCGGTGCACCTGTACTGGGGCGTGCGTCGGCCCGAGGACTTCTACCAGATCGAGCACTGGGACGAATGGCAGCGCCTGCCCAACCTGTTCCTGCACCAGGTGGTCAGCGACCTGTGCGGTTGGGAAGGCCGTTGCGGCATGCTGCATGAGGCGGTCTGCGAAGACATCGCCGATCTCAACAGCGTGCATGTATATGCCAGCGGCTCGCCGAACATGATCTATGCCACGCTCGACGCCTTGGTCGAAGCCGGCATGGATGCGCATCGCATGCGTGCCGATGTGTTTGCCTACGCACCGCGCGGCTAATAACTGGAGTTTGAAAGTATTGGTATAAGGCGGTAATTGTTACCGCCTTGGCTAATAACTTTCACAGTTGCTGAAACAGTACTTTCCAGTCGTCGGGAGCGAGGATGAAACTCTGGCGGGAGGGCTTGAGTATTCCTGCACTTCTGTCCTATGGTTATTGCAAGCGCCCCTGGTACAGAGGCTTGGGGTCGCATCTTAATCGAATCTCGCTACATCCGTAGTTCACAGGGATAATGGCGGCAGCTTATGTCGGCACTTGAAAGTATGTCCTGGGAAGTTTCATATCCACCGACACTCGACTTCGGTCAGCAACATACTAGCGAACAGTTGTTCAACTCCATGAAGACAACCATGTCTCGCCATCAGGGTGGGCCGGTGTGGCTGTTCGCCTATGGTTCATTGATCTGGCGGCCGGAATGCAACTCGGTGGAGCGCCAGCGCGCGCGGGTGCATGGTTACCACCGTGGCTTGTACCTGTGGTCGCATGAGCACCGTGGCACCCCGGAAACCCCTGGCCTGGTGTTCGGCCTGGACCGTGGTGGCTCCTGCAGCGGTTTTGCCTATCGGCTGGATGACAGCAGCCTGGACGATTCGCTGATGGCCTTGTGGCAGCGCGAGATGCCGTACCCGGCGTACCGGCCGCACTGGCTCAGCTGCCGGTTGGATGATGGCAGCAAGGTGCAGGCCCTGGGCTTCGTGCTGGAGCGGCATTTGCCGTGCTATGCCGGGAACCTGCCGGACACCCTGCTAAGCCAGATCCTGGCCAGTGCCAAGGGGCGCTATGGCACCACGCGTGATTATGTCGAGCAGACCCTGAATGCCCTGCGCAGCCACCAGATGCCCGATCGCAACCTGGAGGCGCGTTTCAGGCGCTGCCATAACCTGCGGGAGGTTTGATCACCTGTGCCGGTCTTTTCGCGGGTGAACCCGCTCCCACAGGTACTGCACATTCCTTGAGGGCGGTGCGGTCCTTGTGGGAGCGGGTTCACCCGCGAAAAGGCCGGAACTGTCTTACCTGGCCAGCACCACCAACTTACCCACAGCCTGACGCTGCCCCAACTTTTCAATGGCAGCCCCTGCCTCAGCCAGTGGATAAGTCTGCGACACCAGCGGCTTCAACTTGCCTTCGGCATGCCATGCAAACAGCTGCCGGAAGTTGGCCGCATTGTCCTCCGGCTGACGCTGGGCAAACGCCCCCCAGAACACCCCGAGCACCGCTGCGCCCTTGAGCAACACCAGGTTGGCCGCCAGCTGCGGGATGGTCCCGCTGGCAAAGCCCACCACCAGCAACCGGCCATTCCAGGCCAGCCCGCGCACGGCCTGCTCGAACAACTCGCCACCCACCGGGTCGTAGATCACGTCTACGCCCTGGCCGCCAGTCAGGCGCTTGATCTCTTCACGCAGGCTGGCCTGGCTGTAGTCGATCAGTTCATCCGCGCCGGCTGCCTTGGCCACGGCCAGTTTTTCCGCACTGCTGGCGGCCGCGAGCACCCGCGCGCCCATGGCCTTGCCGATCTCCACCGCCGCCAGGCCGACCCCGCCGGATGCACCCAGCACCAACAGGGTCTCGCCCGCCTGCAACTGGCCGCGCTGGCGCAGGGCGTGCATGGAGGTGCCGTAGGTCATGCCGAATGCCGCGGCAGTAGTGAAGTCCATGCTCGCCGGGATCGGCAACACATTGTAGAACGGCACCGCCACCTGCTCGGCGAATGCACCCCAGCCGGTCAGCGCCATGACCCGGTCACCGACCTTGAACGCGCCGGCCTTTTCCCCGACTGCGGCCACCAAGCCCGCTGCCTCGCCGCCGGGGGAGAACGGCAACGGTGGCTGGAACTGGTACTTGCCTTCGATGATCAGGGTGTCGGGGAAGTTGACCCCAGCGGCCTGCACATCCAGCAGGATCTCGTTTTTCTTCGGCACCGGGCTGGCCACCTCTTCCAGCACCAGGTCGCGCGCCGGGCCCAGGGTTTTGCACAACACAGCTTTCATCGGGCTATTCCTTTGCGGGTCGTGGCCGATAAGTGTAGGAGGGCCGCCTGCCCGGTCAACGAGCATGGGGCGCCCTGATGTGTAGGCATAAGCGGCGGCACAAGCACGGGCTTGGGTTTGAGCGGCATGCTGGGTAAGCTGGCACCAACTGTATTGAGGAGCGAATTCTTGAAAGCGTGGATCTTGATGGTGCTGGCGCTGCTGCTGCCGGCTGCGGCCATGGGCGAGGAAGCCAAGGAAGGGGCGCCGAAAGTCGCCTACATCAGCCTGAGCCCGCCCTTTGTGGGCAACTACGCCCTCGACGGTAGCCCGCGGCTGCGCGTGTACAAGGCCGACGTGGCCCTGCGCGTGACCGGCGACGAAGCCGCCAAGGCGGTGAAGCACCACGAGCCGCTGATCCGCAACCAGCTGGTGGCGCTGTTCACCCAACAGTCGGTGGACAGCATGAGCAATGTCGAGGCCAAGGAGCATCTTCGCCAGGAAGCGCTGAAACAGGTGCAGCAGGTGATGGAAGCCGAAGAGGGCAAACCGATCGTTGAAGACTTGCTGTTCAACAACCTGATCGTGCAGTGACCGGCAAGCCGGCTCTCTCAGGAACAGCGCAATCCGCACTGTGGCGCGATCCCTGTGGGAGCGGCTTTAGCCGCGAAGAATCCAACGCGGTGCATGGCACCGGCTGCGCCGGTGTTCGCGGGTAAACCCGCTCCCACAGGAATCGCGCAATCTTTCAGATTTTGAGCCGGGTATGCGCGGATCAAGACGCCAGGCTTCGACGAAACCGCGCCAGTGCCACGCCGAAGAACACCAGCCCGATCACGGCCAGCGCCAGGATGTCCGGCCACACCACCGTCCAACCGGCATCACGAAACAGAATTGCGGCGCCAAGGCTGACAAAGTGCGTCGACGGCGACCCCTGCATCACCCACTGCAGCCACTGCGGCATGCTGTCCAGCGGTGTGCTGCCGCCGGACAGCAACAGCATCGGGATGATCACCGGAATCGCCAGCAGGCCGAATTGTGGCGTCGAGCGCGCCAGGGTGGCGAGGAAGATGCCCAGTGCGGTACTGGCGAACAGGTAGAGCGCCGTCACGGCCAGGAACAGGCCCATCGAACCGGACAGCGGCACGCCAAGCGCGCCCTTGACCACCACCACCAGCGAAATCCAGGTACAGATCACCACTACCAGCGCGTTGCTGGCAATCTTCGCCAGCATGATTTCCAGCGCGGTCAGCGGTAGCACCAGCAGGTGGTCGAGGGTGCCGTGCTCGCGCTCGCGCAGCAACGCGGTGCCGGTGAGGATGATCGCCAGTATGGTGATGTTGTTGACGATCTGGATCACCGCAAGGAACCAGCCGCCCTCTAGGTTGGGGTTGAACAGAGCCTTGGCGTTTATTACCACCGGGCTCTGTGTGTTGCTGCGCTGGCTGTAGTCGAGCAACTCGCGTTCGAAGATGCGGCCGATGTAGCCGGCCCCCATGAACGCCTGGCTCATGGCCGTGGCGTCGACATAGATCTGCAGTTCCGGCGAGCGCCCGGCCAGCAGGTCGCTCTGGAAGTTCACCGGCACGTTGATCACGAAGGTGTACTGGCCGCTGTCCATGGCCTGGTCCAGACGCTGCGGGGCCAGTGGCACGGCGGGCTGGAACTCGGGTGGTTGCAGGGCTTCACCAAGCTTGCGCGATAGCAGGCTGTGGTCTTCGTCCACCATCGCGACACTGGCGTTGTGCACGCCGATCACCGAGCCGGCTGCCGGCATGTAAATGGCCACGCTGAAGGCATACAGCAGGAACAACAGCAGCACGCTGTCATGGCGCAGGCTGGTCAGCTCTTTCAGGCCAAGACGCAGGGTGTGGTTCAGGCGTGACATATCAGGCCTCCTGCTTCTTCAGCATGGCCAGGCTCAGGCCCGTGAACACGGCAAAGAAGCTGAGCAGGATCAGGCACTGCGGCCACAGCTCGCGCAGTCCCAGCGCTTTGGTGAATGTGCCGACCGAGATATCGAGGAAGTAGCCCGCCGGGAACAGTTGGCCCATCACCGCCGCCGCGCCGTCCAGCGACGAGCGTGGCACGATCAGCCCGGAGAACTGGATGGTCGGCAGGCTGGTGATGATCATGGTGCCCAGGATGGCGGCGATCTGGGTGCGGGTGAAGGCCGAGATCAGCAGGCCCAGGCTGGTGGTAGCCAGCAGGTAGGCGACGCCGCCGCAGGCCAGGGCGAGCACGCTGCCCTTTAGCGGCACGGCGAACAGCCAGCGGTTCATCGCCACCAGCAGTGCCAGGTTGACCAGGCTCACGGCCAGGTAGGGCATCTGCTTGCCGAGGAGGAACTCCAGGCGGGTGAGGGGTGTGGCGTAGAAGTTGGTGATGGAGCCGAGCTCTTTCTCGCGGACGATACCCAGCGCGGTGAGCATGGCCGGGATGAAGGCCAGGATCAGCGCCATTACCCCTGGGCCGATGGCGTTCACGCTGACCACATCCTGGTTGTAGCGAAAACGGGTTTCCAGGCGCACCAGGTCCTGGCGCGGCTGCGGTTGTGGGCTGGCTTTGGCCAGTTGCTCGAGGTTGGCCTGGTGCACGGCTTCCACGTAATTGCGGCTGGTTTCGGCGCGGAACGGCATACCGCCATCGAGCCAGGCGGCCACCACCGGTTGACGCCCGGCATAGAGGTCGCGGCCGAAGCCGGGTGGAATTTCCAGTGCCAGTTTGATTTCCGAGCGCTGCAGGCGCTGGTGCATTTCGCGGGTGTCGCGGATGGGCGCCTGTTCGGCGAAATAGCGTGAACCACGGAAGGCTTCGAGGTAGGCACGGCTTTGCGGGCTCTGGTCCTGGTCGTGTACGGCGAAGGCGAGGTTTTCCACATCCAGTGAAATGCCATAGCCGAAGATCACCATCATGAACATCGCCCCCAGCAGGGCGAAGGCCAGGCGCACCTTGTCGCGCAACAGCTCCTTGCCCTCACGGCTGGCCACCGCCAGCAGGCGACGCAGGCTGAAGCCCTGGCGCAGCGGCGGCGCAGGCGCGGCGGCCTGTTCCAGCACGGCGTTGCCGGTGGCTTGCGGCGCCAGTTCCTGAGCTTGTTCCAGGCAGCGCACGAACGCGTCTTCCAGAGTGTTGCCCTGATAGTGGCGTTGCAGGGCATCCGGCGTGTCGCAGGCCAGCACCCGGCCTGCATGCATAAGCGAGATACGGTCGCAGCGCTGGGCTTCGTTCATGAAGTGGGTAGAAAGGAAAATGGTCACGCCCTGCTCGCGTGAAAGCTCCACCAGCAGGCGCCAGAAGTCGTCACGGGCAGCCGGGTCGACACCGGAGGTGGGTTCGTCGAGGATCAGCACTTCCGGTCGGTGCAGCACCGCTACCGCCAGTGACAGGCGCTGACGCAGGCCGAGGGGCAGGGCGCCGGATGGCTGGTCGGCGATGGCACCCAGGTCGAAGCGCTCGATCAGCTCGTCGATGCGCCGGGCGCTCTCGGCCTTGGGCAGGTCGAACAGGCGTGCATGCAGAGTGAGGTTCTGCCGGGTGTTGAGCTCCCCATACAGCGAAAAACTTTGCGACATGAAACCGACCCGCTTGCGCGTGGCCAGGTCGCTGGCATCCACCGGGCGGCCGAGCAGGCTGGCGCTGCCTTCGCTGGCCGGCATCAGGCCGGTGAGCACTTTCATGGTGGTGGTCTTGCCGCAGCCGTTGGAGCCCAGGAAGCCGAAAATCTCCCCGCGGCCAATGGCGAAGCTGACCTTGTTCACGGCAGTGAAATCGCCAAAGCGCAGGGTCAGGTCGTGAGCCTCGATGGCGACCGAGGTGTCAGTGGCCGGGCGCGGTGGAATGATGAGCGGACGATGTTGTGCCTTGCCCGCGCCCTGGTAGTGAGTGAAGGCGTCGTCCAGCTTGCCACTGGGGGTGACTGCGCTCAGCTCATGGCTGGGGCCGGCGGCCAGCAGGCGGCCGCCATCGAGCATCAGGCAATGCTCGAACTGTTCGGCCTCTTCCATGTAGGCGGTGGCCACCAGCAGGGTCAGTTGCGGGCGCTGTGCGCGTACCTGTTCGACCAGCTGCCAGAAGCGCCGCCGCGACAGTGGGTCGACGCCGGTGGTCGGCTCGTCGAGGATCAGCAGGTCCGGCTCGTGGATCAGCGCGCAGCATAGGCCAAGCTTCTGCTTCATGCCGCCCGACAGTTTGCCCGCCGGGCGCTCGGCAAAGCGCTGCAGGTCGGTGGCCTGTAGCAGGTTGGCCATGCGCTGTTCGCATTCGCGACGGCCGAGGCCGAACAGGGTGGCGAAAAAGCGGATGTTCTCGCTGATCGACAGCTCCGGATACAGGTTGTTGCCCAGCCCCTGCGGCATGAACGCCACTTTCGGGTACAGCGCCGCGCGATGGCACCGCTGGCGGATCGAGCCACCCAGCACCTGCAGTTCGCCCTGTTGCAGGCGCTTGACGCCGGCGATCAGCCCCAGCAGGGTCGATTTGCCAGCCCCGTCAGGGCCGATCAGCGCGCAACGGGTGCCCGCCGGCAGGCTGAACCCGAGGGGATGCAGGGCCACCAGGTCGCCGTAGCGATGGCTGATACCCTCGGCCAGCAGTGCCGGGGCGTTCATTGCAGGTTGGCCGGCCAGTCCACCTCAGCCGTGCGTACATAGCCGGCGCCTGGCATGCCCGGTTTGGCCTGCGGCACGGCGCCCGGGTCGGTCAGGCGCAGCTTGACCCGGAACACCAGCTTCTGCCGCTCGTCGCGGGTTTCCACCTGCTTGGGGGTGAACTGGGCCTTGGCCGCGACAAAGGCCACCTTCGCCGGCAGCGCCCGCTCGGGCAGGGCGTCGAGCACGATCCGCGCCTGGTCGCCGACGGTCAGTCGGCCGCTGGTGGCCGCCGGCAGGTAGAGGTTCATGTACTGGTCGCTGGGGTCGATCAGCATCAGCACGCGGCCGCCGGCACCCAGCACTTCACCGGGCTCGGCCAGGCGCAGCTGGATGATGCCACTGATCGGTGCGCGCAGACTGCTGTCGTCGATTTCGCTGGTGAGCTGCGCTACCTGGGCCTCGGCGGCGCCGATGGCGGCCTTGATCGCCGCCAGTTGGGCGCGGGCGGCGACCACGGCGGCGTTGGCTGTGTCGAAGCGCGCCTGCTGTTGGTCGAGCAATTGCTGGCTAGCGTATTTGCGCTGGAAGATCTCACGCACGCGCTTGAGCTCCTGGCTGGCCAGCAGCAGTTCACTTTGGCGCAGCTGCACGCTGGCCTGGGCGGCGGCGTAGTTTTCCCGGGCGCGCAGCACTTCGGCTTCGGCCTGGCTGCGCTGGGCTTCCATGGTACGGGTGTCGATGCGCGCCAGCAGTTGGCCGCGAGACACCTTGTCACCTTCGTCGACCAGCACCTCGGCCAGGCGGCCAGGGATTTTGCTGGCGATCTGCACTTCGGTGGCTTCCAGGCGGCCGTTGCCCATGCTCAGGCCTTCGGGCAACTGGTCGTGGATCGACTTCCAGTACCCCAGCCCACCGGCTGCTGCGAGTAGGGCGATCAGCGCGGTGGCGAAGATCCTGGGGGCGTATCGGTTCATCGGTCTGCATCCTTGCGGTCATGCACACTGCATCATGGCCTGCGGCCATGAGCGATGTGTTGATGCCGGTCAAAGTCCTTATGCGGTGCCTGTGGGAGCGGCCTTGTGTCGCGAAAGGGCGCGCAACGCGGCCCCAGGATTTTCGCGCCCCTGCACAAATCTATGGGGCTGCTTCGCAGCCCTTTCGCGACGCAAGGCCGCTCCCACATTACCGAGTAACTGCGCAAAGACTGACCTTAGCCGCAGTTTCAACGCAAAGCGACAATCACCGCCCATTGCTCTGGCGTCACCGGCATCACCGACAGGCGGCTGCCCTTCTGCACCAGCGGCAGTTCGGCCAGGCCTGTCTGCTGTTTCAGCCAGCCTAGCTCCAGCACCCGTGGCAGGGTTTGCACATGGGCCACATCGACCGCGCTCCAAGGGTTCTTGTCGGCCGTGGCCTTGGCATCGTAGTAGGGGCTCTGCGGGTCCAGCGCGGTTGGGTCCGGGTAGGCTGCGCGGGTGATCCTGGCAATGCCGGCGATGCCCGGCTGCGGACAGCTGGAGTGGTAGAAGAAGAACTCGTCGCCAACGCTCATGGCCCGCAGGAAATTACGTGCCTGATAGTTGCGCACGCCGTCCCAGCGCGCTTCGCCAAGCCGGCCGAGGGCTTCGATGGAGAGCTCGTCGGGCTCGGATTTCATCAGCCAGTAGGCCATGGGTGCTGCTCCTGAAAAGGTTTGAAATAACCTGTTGCACGAAACCGACAGCCGGTTGGCGTCAAGGTTTGCGTGCAGACGCAGGTTGTCGGAAAATGCGCCCCGTTTAAAGCGCGATGCTCCGGCAATACCCAGAAAGTTGCCGAGCGTGAACAGTTTGCCTGGGGGGCAATCTTCGATGAATCAACGTAACAAGCCGGATCTGTTGTGGGTCTTGGTGTTCATTTTCGGCCTGGGTGTGGTCACTACCGGTTATGCGCAAGGGTTCTGGGAGCGCAAGCTGGACAACGCCTATCAGATGCCGGTCGACGCCAGCCAGCCGCAACGTTGATGCCCCCGCTGGCGCCGCTCAACGCGGCGCCAGGTACCAGCCACGGTCCGAGACCGTCCCCTGCAGCGGTACATCCCAACTGGCCTGAGCCAGCCGCTCGACCTTCTGGCATTCATGTGCCAGCCCCAACAGCAACGGCTTTTTCCAGGTCTGGCGACGCGCCTGGTAGGCTAGGCTGCGATCATAGAAACCACCGCCCATTCCCAGGCGACCGCCCACTTCGTCGAAACCGACCAGCGGTAGCAGGATCAGGTCCAGCGACCAGATCGGGCGCTGGCGCTTGCGCTCGGTGACCGGCTCGGGAATGCGAAAGCGGTTGGGCTTGAGCTTCTCGCCCTGCTCGAAGCGCTGGAACACCATGCGCGTGCGCGGCCAGGCGTGCAGCACCGGCAGGTAGGTGCGCTTGCCGCGGCGCTGGGCTTCGCGCAGCAGCAGGTAAGGGTCGATCTCGCCGTCGTTGGGCAGGTACAGGGCAATGTGCCGGGCGCGTCGGAACAGCGGGTGCTGCGCCAGCTGGCGATACAGGCCAAGGGCGGCCTGGCGTTGCTGGGCAGGGGTAAGGGCGCGGCGGGCATTGCGGAGCAGGCGACGGAGCTGGGGGCGGGTGAGCTGCGCGGTGTCGGTCATGGCACGGGCGATCCCAGGTGCTGGCCGACGTGGTCGGCCAATACGAATTGCCCGCCGGAAGGGGCGGGCAAGAGAATTCAGGCTCCCCGATAAGACCGCTATCGGTGTAGCCCTTGAACCCGAAAGTTCAAGGTGGAGATTGCAGGGGGCGTTAAGGCTTTCCGTCGGGCGGACATGCACACCTGCCCCAGCGTGCAACCCCCGTGGTTGTGCGTATCGGCTCAGGGACATAACCGACTGGCGCATCCCCCAGGGAGTGGCGCCAGTATACCAATCTCAGCCGATTTTGGTATCCGCGTCGTCGGACAGTGCCTGGTCGACCCGTTCCAGCAGGTCGCGCACCTGTTCGCGGGTGGTGCCGCCTGCCGGGGCATCGTTGCGGTCTTCCTGGCGGTGCAGCATTTCGTGGGTGATGTTCAACGCTGCCATGACCGCGATGCGGTCGGCGCCGATCACCTTGCCGCTGCTGCGGATTTCGCGCATCTTGCCGTCCAGGTAGCGCGCGGCACTGACCAGGTTGTTGCGCTCTTCCGGCGGGCAGATGATCGAATATTCCTTGTCGAGGATCTGCACGGTGACGCTATTGCTTGAACTCATGAGTCTTGCTCCAGAGCCTTGAGGCGTAAAATCATCGACTCGACCTTGCGCTTGGCGATCTCGTTCTTTTCGATGAGGTGGGCGCGCTCTTCGCGCCAGGACTTTTCCTGAGCTACTAGGAGTGCATTTTGCCGTTTTAGTTGCTCGACACGTTCGATCAGCAACTCGAATCGGCTCATCAGTGCCTGCAGGTCGTTCTCTTGCGTGGGTTGCACTCGATTCGCTCCGTCGTTGAGTCACCTGGCGATGATGCCTCTCCCTGGGCGGCGACGGCCAGTGCCGATGGTCTTGGCGCGCCTGCCGGTGCTAGGATACAAGGTCTCCATTCTAGTCATTGCGCCGTCTGGCGCCTAGCTGCCCATGCCCAATACCCAATCGCCCTACATCGCCTTCGCCATGCTGCTGTCCAGCAATGGCCATCCTGTAACCCCGGCCGAACTGCACGGCCTGCTGATCGGCCGCAGCTGCGCCGGTGCCGGCTTCGACGCCGACGGCTGGCTGGCCGATGCCGCCCAGCTGCTGGAAACCGAGCCCGGTGACACCGTACGCAACGCCCTGGTCGGCCTGCAGGAAATGGTCAAGGGCGAACTGACCAGCGACGACATGGCGATCGTCCTGCTGCTGCCTTCCGACGACGCCGCCCTGAGCGATCGCGCCACCGCGCTGGGCCAGTGGTGCCAGGGCTTCATCACCGGTTTCGGCCTGAATGCCGGTGGCAAGGACCTGTCCGACGAGGCCAAGGAAGTGCTGCAGGACCTGGTGGCCATTTCCCAGGTCCAGGAAGCCCTCGAGGAGTCCGAGGATGGCGAGAGCGATTACATGGAAGTCATGGAATACCTGCGTGTGGCGCCGTTGCTGCTGTTCTCCGAGCTGGCCAAGCCGGCCGCCCCTGCACCCAAGCCATCGCTGCACTGATCAACCAGGGGTAGTCTGCCCATGAGCCACATTCCCAAGGCCGAGTATGCCCGTCGGCGCAAGGCGCTGATGGCGCAGATGGTCCCCAACAGCATCGCCATCCTGCCCGCCGCCGCGGTTGCCATCCGTAACCGCGACGTCGAGCACGTTTACCGCCAGGACAGCGACTTCCAGTACCTCAGCGGTTTCCCCGAGCCGGAAGCGGTGATTGCGCTGATCCCGGGTCGCGAGCATGGCGAATACGTGCTGTTCTGCCGTGAACGCAACCCCGAGCGCGAGCTGTGGGATGGTCTGCGGGCCGGCCAGGAAGGTGCGGTGCGCGATTTTGGCGCAGACGATGCCTTCCCCATCACCGACATCGACGAGATCCTGCCGGGCCTGATCGAAGGCCGTGAGCGGGTGTATAGCGCCATGGGCAGCAACCCCGAGTTCGACCGCCGGCTGATGGACTGGATCAACGTGATCCGCTCCAAGGCCCGCCTGGGTGCCCAGCCGCCGAACGAGTTCGTTGCGCTGGATCATCTGCTGCACGACATGCGTCTGTATAAATCGGCAGCGGAAGTGAAGGTGATGCGCGCTGCCGCAGACATCTCGGCGCGGGCCCACGTGCGAGCCATGCAGGCCTGCCGGGCCGGGTTGCACGAATACAGCCTGGAAGCCGAGCTGGACTACGAATTCCGCAAGGGCGGGGCGAAGATGCCGGCCTACGGCTCGATCGTCGCGGCCGGGCGCAATGGCTGCATCCTGCACTATCAGCAGAACGACGCCCCGCTCAAGGATGGTGACCTGGTGTTGATCGACGCCGGCTGCGAGATCGACTGCTACGCCAGCGACATCACCCGTACCTTCCCGGTCAGCGGGCGTTTTTCGCCCGAGCAGAGGGCCATCTACGAGCTGGTGCTCAAGGCCCAGGCAGCGGCGTTTGCCGAAATCGCCCCTGGCAAGCACTGGAACCACGCCCATGAGGCGACCGTGCGGGTCATCACCGAGGGCCTGGTGGAACTGGGCCTGCTGACGGGCGAGGTACAGGCGCTGATCGACAGCGAGGCCTATCGTGCCTTCTACATGCACCGCGCCGGGCACTGGCTGGGCATGGATGTGCACGATGTGGGCGAGTACAAGGTGGGCGGCGAGTGGCGGGTGCTCGAACCCGGCATGGCGCTGACCGTCGAGCCGGGCATCTACATAGGCGCCGACAATCAGGCCGTGGCCAAGAAATGGCGCGGCATTGGTGTAAGGATCGAGGACGACGTGGTAGTGACCAGGCAAGGCTGTGAAATCCTGACTTCGGGCGTGCCGCGCACGGTCGCCGAGATCGAGGCGCTGATGCAGGCCGCCCGCAAGGACGTGGCATGAATCGGGTAAACCTGGCGATCATCGGTGGCGGCCTGGTGGGCGCGAGCCTGGCCCTGGCCCTGCAGGCGGGTGCCAAGGCGCGAGGTTGGAAGATCCTGCTGATCGAGCCGTTCGCCCCCGGTGACAGCTTCCAGCCCAGCTACGACGCGCGTTCGTCGGCACTGTCGTTCGGTACCCAGCAGATCTACCAGCAGCTGGGCCTGTGGCAGGCTATCGGCCATCGCGCCGAGCCAATCTTGCAGATTCACGTGTCCGACCGCGGCCGTTTCGGTGCCACCCGCCTGGATGCCCGGGAAGAGGGTGTGCCGGCGCTTGGCTACGTGGTGGAAAACGCCTGGCTGGGCCAGTGCCTTTGGCAAGGGCTGGACAGCGAGGTGGTGAGCTGGCGCTGCCCGGCGGAAGTGACTGCGATGCTGGCCATCGAAGGTGGTTACCGCCTGCAGCTGAACGATGACACCCAGTTGGAGTGCGACCTGGCTGTACTGGCCGACGGTGGCCGTTCCGGCCTGCGCGAACAACTGGGTATCCACGTGCGCCACACGCCCTACCAACAGAGCGCGCTGATCGCCAACATAACCCCGGGCGAGGCCCACGGCGGCCAGGCCTTCGAACGTTTCACCGAAGAAGGCCCCATGGCCCTGCTGCCGCTGCCGGATAACCGCTGCGCGCTGGTCTGGACCCGCCAGGGCATGGACGCGCGGCGTCTGGCCGACATCGACGAGCGCAATTTCCTGCGTGAACTGCAGGGCGTGTTCGGCTATCGCCTGGGCGCCTTGCGCCAGGTCGGCGCGCGGCACCTCTACCCACTGTCGCTGATCGAGGCTCAGGAGCAGGTGCGGCCGCATCTGGTGGTGCTGGGTAACGCCGCGCACAGCCTGCACCCTATTGCCGGCCAGGGCTTCAATCTGTCGCTGCGTGACGTGCAGGCGCTTGCCGAGGCGCTGCTGGCCGGCCCGCAGCAGCCTGGCGACCTGACAACATTGCAGGCCTACCACCAGCGCCAGCGTGTGGACCAGGCCATGACCATCGGCTTTTCCGACCAGGTCACCCGTCTGTTCGGCAGCAGCCAGCCATTGCTGGCCGCCGGCCGCAACCTTGGCCTGCTCGGGCTCGACCTGCTGCCACCGGCCAAAAGCTGGTTCGCCCGCCAGGCCATGGGCCTGGGCACCCGCCCCGATCCGCGAGGTCAAGCATGAGTGACAACACGCGCAGGCTGGCGCGCCGGGCGTGCCTGTTGCGCTGGCGGCTGAACCTGTTCCCGCCGCACCTCGGCGCTGGTATCCGCGTACAGCACATCAGCCCGGACCTGCGCAGCGTCAAGGTGGCGATGAAGCTGACCCGCTGGAACCGCAACTACGTCGGCACCCAGTGCGGCGGCAGCCTGTACGGCATGGTCGACCCGTTCTACATGCTGCTGTTGATCGAGCAGCTGGGGCGTGACTACATCGTCTGGGACAAGGCCGCCAGCATCGATTTCATTTCGCCGGGCAAAGGCCCGGTGTATGCCGAACTCCACGTCGATGACGCGCTGCTGGACGAAATCCGCCAGCAGACTGCCACCGGCAAGAAGTGCCTGCCGCGTTTGCAGGTCGATATCCGCGACGGCGCCGGCGAGCTGGTGGCGCGGGTCGATAAAACCCTATATGTGCGGCTCAAGCCGCAAGCGAGGCTGGCGTAAGGCATGGAAATGCGCGCAGATCTGTTGATTGTCGGTGCCGGTATGGTCGGCAGCGCCCTGGCCCTGGCGTTGCGCCACAGTGGCTTGCAAATCCTCTTGCTCGACGGCGGCCCGCTGACGGTCAAGCCGTTCGATGCCCAGGCCCCGTTCGAGCCGCGTGTCAGCGCGCTGTCGGCAGCCAGCCAGCGCATCCTCGAGCGCCTTGGCGCTTGGGATGGCATCGCCCGCCGGCGTGCCACGCCATACTCGGACATGCATGTATGGGATGGCAGCGGCACCGGGCAGATTCACTTCTCGGCGGCCAGCGTGCATGCCCAGGTGCTCGGCCACATCGTCGAGAACCGGGTGGTGCAGGATGGCCTGCTGGAGCGCCTGCATGACAGCGATATCGGCCTGCTGCCCAATGCGCGGCTCGAACAGCTGCGCCGCTCCGGCGACGAGTGGCTGCTGACCCTCGCCGATGGCCGCCAGCTGCGTGCGCCGCTGGTGATCGCGGCCGACGGTGCCAACTCGGCAGTGCGGCGCCTGGCCGGCTGCGCAACCCGCGAGTGGGATTACCTGCACCACGCTATTGTCACCAGCGTGCGTTGCAGCGCCGGGCACCAGGCCACGGCCTGGCAGCGCTTTACCGACGAAGGACCATTGGCGTTCCTGCCGCTGACCCGCGACGGCCAGCAGGACTGGTGCTCGATCGTGTGGTCGACCACGCCGGAGCATGCCGAGCAGTTGATGGCGCTGGATGAAGCTGCGTTCCTGAAGGCCCTTGAGCGGGCTTTCGAGGGGCGCCTGGGTGATGTATTGCAGGCCGACCCTCGGGTGTGCGTGCCGCTGCGCCAGCGCCACGCCAAGCGCTATGTGGATGAAGGCCTGGCATTGATCGGCGATGCCGCGCACACCATTCACCCGCTGGCCGGGCAGGGCGTCAACCTGGGCTTCCTCGATGCTGCAGTGCTGGCCGAGGTGCTGGTCAACGCCTGCGAGCGTGGCGAGCGGCTGGCGGATGTGAAGGTACTGAGCCGTTACGAGCGACGGCGCATGCCGCACAACCTGGCGCTGATGGCGGCGATGGAGGGGTTCGAGCGGTTGTTCCAGGCGAACCCGTTGCCGTTGCGCTGGTTGCGTAACAGCGGGTTGAAGCTGGTGGAGCAGATGCCGGAGGCCAAGGCGATGTTCGTGCGGCAGGCGCTGGGTTTGAGCGGTGACCTTCCGGATCTGGCCAAAGCCTGAAGGTCTTGCACGATCAGCTGTAGGAGCAAGTTCTGCAACATTCGGTAACGGCTAGGTAGATGAGTCGGAAAATGGGATTCACTACCATTTGCGCCTCTCATACGATCCGAGGAGTGCTTTCCATGTTGCCACGCAAGCCCCTACTGGCCGCCCTGGCCCTGACCCTGTTCGGCGGCACCGCCCAGGCAGCGGACGAAGTGGTGGTGTACTCCTCGCGCATCGACGAGCTGATCAAGCCGGTGTTCGATGCCTATACCGCCAAGACTGGGGTCAAGATCAAGTTCATCACCGACAAGGAAGCCCCGCTGATGCAGCGCATCAAGGCCGAGGGCGAAAACGGCGTGGCCGACCTGCTGCTGACCGTCGATGCCGGCAACCTGTGGCAGGCTGAGCAGATGGGCATCCTGCAGCCGATCAAGTCCGACATCATCGACCAGAACATCCCGTCGCAGTACCGCGCCTCGTCCCACGACTGGACCGGCCTGAGCCTGCGCGCGCGCACCATCATCTACTCCACCGAGCGGGTCAAGCCGCAAGAGCTGAGCACCTACGAAGCCCTGGCCGACAAGCAGTGGGAAGGCCGCCTGTGCCTGCGCACGGCGAAGAAAGTGTACAACCAGTCGCTCACCGCCACCCTGATCGAGACCCACGGCGAGGCGAAGACCGAGCAGATTGTCAAAGGCTGGGTCAACAACCTGTCCACCGACGTGTTCTCCGACGACAACGCAGTGATCCAGGCCATCGAGGCCGGCCAGTGCGATGTGGGCGTGGTCAACACCTACTACTACGGTCGCCTGCACAACCAGAACCCGAAACTGCCGGTGAAAATCTTCTGGCCCAACCAGGGTGACCGTGGCGTGCATGTGAACCTGTCGGGCATCGGCCTGACCAAGCATGCGCCACACCCGGAGGCAGCGAAGAAGCTGGTTGAATGGATGACTGGTGAAGAGGCGCAGAAGCTGTTCGCCGACATCAACCAGGAGTTCCCGGCCAACCCGAAGGTCAAGCCATCGGAAGAAGTGGCAGCGTGGGGCAGCTTCAAGGCTGACAGCATTCCGGTTGAAATCGCTGGCAAGCGCCAGGCTGAAGCGATTCGCTTGATGGATCGGGCTGGCTGGAACTAAGCGCCAGGCTTTATCCTTCCGGGGCCTTTCAGGGCCTCTTCGCGGGCATGCCCGCTCCCACAGGATTACTCGATCCCTGTGGGAGCGGGCGTGCCCGCGAACGACCGCATAGCGGTCGCAAACCAGCCACAGAGACATTCAACTTGCCCCACGCCCCCCAACGCCGCTGGTACCTCCCGGTCACCCTGGTCGCCGCCCTGGTGCTCCTGCCCCTGAGCGTCCTGCTGCTGTCCTGGCAGTCGATCGACCTGCAGATCTGGTCGCACCTGCTCGACACCCAGATGACTCGCCTGCTGGGCAATACCCTGACGCTGGTGGCGGGTGTGGGCTTCGGCGTCACGGTACTGGGGGTCAGCCTGGCCTGGTTGACCAGCCTCTGCGAGTTCCCTGGCCGGCGCTGGCTGGACTGGGCGCTGATGCTACCGTTCGCCATACCGGCCTATGTGCTGGCGTTCGTCTTCGTCGGCCTGCTGGACTTCGCCGGCCCGGTGCAGAGCGCACTGCGCGAGGTGTTCGGGCCGATGCGCCTGCCGCGGGTGCGCTCCACCGGCGGGGTGATCGTCGTACTGGTGCTGGTGTTCTACCCCTATGTCTACCTGCTGGCGCGCAGCGCATTCCTGGCCCAGGGCAAGGGCCTGATGGAAGCCGCGCGGGTGCTGGGGCTGTCCCCGCTGCAAGCGTTCTGGCGCGTGGCCCTGCCCATGGCTCGGCCGGCGATCGGCGCCGGTATTGCCCTGGCCCTGATGGAAACCCTGGCCGACTTCGGCGCGGTTGCGGTATTCAACTTCGACACTTTCACCACGGCCATCTACAAGACCTGGTACGGCTTCTTCAGCCTGTCCAGCGCTGCCCAGCTGGCCAGCCTGCTGCTGCTGGCGGTGATGCTGGTGCTGTATGGCGAGCGCCGTGCCAGGGGGGCCAGCCGCAGCGGCAACGAGCGGCCGCGCGGGCAGGCGTTGTACCACCTGCACGGGGTCAAGGCGTTGCTGGCCAGCGGTTGGTGCTTGCTGGTGTTCGCCTGCGCCTTCGTCATCCCGCTGCTGCAACTGCTGGCGTGGTTCTGGCAGCGTGGCCGACATGACCTGGACGAGCGCTATGTCGGCCTGGTGTTGCACACCCTGTACCTGGGCGGCATGGCGGCGCTGGTCACGGTGTGCGTGGCGTTGCTGCTGGCCTTTGCCCGGCGCCAGGCGCCGACGGGTGGTATTCGCGCCGGGGTGGGCCTGGCCAATCTTGGCTATGCCTTGCCCGGCTCGGTGCTGGCGGTGTCGATCATGCTGGCCTTCAGTTACCTCGACAACCACCTGGTCATCCCGCTGTCCAGCTGGCTGGGCGGTGCCGGCAAGCCGCTGCTGCTGGGCAGCCTGGCCGCGTTGCTGCTGGCCTATCTGGTGCGCTTCATCGCGGTGGCCTACGGGCCGCTGGAGAGCAGCCTGGAGCGTATCCGCCCGTCACTGCCCGAGGCGTCCCGTAGCCTCGGCGTCGGTGGCGCGGGGTTGTTTTTCAAGGTGTATCTGCCGCTGCTGGTGCCTGGCGCGCTCAGCGCCGCCCTGCTGGTGTTCGTCGACGTGCTCAAGGAAATGCCGGCCACCTTGCTGATGCGCCCGTTCGGCTGGGATACCTTGGCGGTACGGGTGTTCGAGATGACCAGCGAGGGTGAGTGGGCGCGTGCATCGCTGCCGGCACTGACCTTGGTGCTGGTGGGCCTGCTGCCGGTCATCGGCCTGATCCGCCGTTCGGCACGTCGACCTGGTCACAGTCACTGAGGGTGCCAGCCCGCGCCCTTGCGGCTACAATGCGCGGCATTCGCGCGGCGGGTCCTACACAAGAAGAGCTGACGACCCGACGTCATCGACCGCCGCCGCTTCGCCACGCCCGGAAGGAGAAACCCATGGGACAGCGCACGCTTTTGTATGACCTGCACCTGGCGCTTGGCGCCAAGACGGTCGATTTCGGTGGCTGGGACATGCCCCTGCACTATGGCTCGCAGGTCGAGGAGCACCATCAGGTGCGCAGCGATTGCGGGGTGTTCGATGTTTCCCACATGACCGTGATCGATGTCGATGGTAGCGACGCCACCGCCTGGTTGCAGCGTCTGCTGGCCAACGACGTGGCCCGCCTCGACGACACCGGCAAGGCGCTGTACAGCCCGCTGTTGCAGGAACAGGGCAGGGTGATCGACGACCTGATCGTCTACCGCACACAACATGGCTATCGCCTGGTCACCAACGCCGCCACCCGTGCCAAGGTACTCGACTGGCTGCAGCAGCAGCGTGGCGGTTTTGCCGTGGACTTCCAGGTCCGCCCAGACCTGGCCATCCTTGCCATCCAGGGCCCGCATGCTCGAGAAAAGGTTGCAGCCCTGCTCAGCCCCTCGCGTGCGGCGCTGATCCGCGAACTGCGTCCTTTCGAAGGCTTTGCCGAAGGCGACTGGTTCATTGCCCGCACCGGTTATACCGGTGAAGACGGCCTGGAGATCATCCTCCCCGGCGAGCAGGCCGTGGCCTTCTTCAACGACCTGGTCGGTGCCGGCATCGCCCCCAGCGGCCTTGGTGCCCGCGATACCCTGCGCCTGGAAGCCGGCATGAACCTGTACGGCCAGGACATCGACGAAAACCACACACCGCTCACCTCCAACCTCGGCTGGAGCATCGCCTGGGAGCCGGCCGAGCGCGACTTCATCGGGCGCGCCGGGCTGCTGGCGGAAATCGAGCACGGCGTGCAGGAAAAACTGGTCGGCCTGGTGCTGGAAGAGCGTGGCGTGCTGCGTGCCCACCAGGTGGTGCGTGTAGCCGGGATTGGCGAAGGGGAGATCACCAGTGGTAGTTTCTCGCCTACGCTGAGCAAGTCCATTGCCCTTGCACGCGTGCCCATGGCCACCGGCGACCGGGCCGAGGTGGAAATTCGCAGCAAGTGGTACCCGGTGCGGGTGGTCAAACCGACCTTCGTGCGCCACGGCAAGATTTTGATCTGAACAATATTTAACCGGCGGGCGTACCGCTGAGCCAATCGAGGAATTCAAGACATGAGCAATATCCCCGCCGAACTGCGTTTTGCCGAAAGCCACGAGTGGGCTCGCCTGGAAGCCGACGGCACCGTGACTGTTGGTATCAGCGACCACGCCCAGCAAGCCCTGGGTGACGTGGTGTTCGTCGAGTTGGCCGAAGTCGGCAAGGTATTCGCCGCTGGCGATGCGGCCGGTGTGGTCGAGTCGGTCAAGGCCGCTTCGGACATCTACGCCCCGGTCGGTGGCGAAGTGATTGCGGTCAACGAAGAGCTGGCTGACAGCCCTGAGCTGCTCAACGAAGAACCTTACGATTCTTGGATTTTCAAGCTGAAGCCAAGCAACCCGGCCGAACTGGACAAGCTGCTGGACGCTGCGGGCTACAAGGCCGCGATCGGCGAGTAAGACCGCGTCGCCGTCTTCGCGGCTAAAGCCGCTCCCGCAGGGAATGCACAGCGTCTGATACCTGTGCGGTCCCTGTGGGAGCGGCTTTGCCGCGAAGAGGCCGGGCCTGCGAGCAACTTTCCCCGCAGAATCGGCAATCCCTTCCTAGACTTGTAAGTCTCCATGAGAGCTGTTCCAGGAAGAGAGCGTCGTCATGTCCCAGTCGCCATCCCTGCATCAACTGCAAGAGCTCAACCCTTTCCTGCGTCGCCACCTTGGCCCGGATGCCACGGAGCAGCAGGCCATGCTCAACGCGCTGGGTGTCGCCAGCCGCAGTGAGCTGATCGAGCAGACCGTACCGCCAGACATCCGCCTCAATCGCCCCCTCGACCTGCCGCCGGCACTGGACGAACAGGCCGCTCTGGCCAAGCTCGCCGGTTACGCCGGGCTGAACCAGGTCTGGACCAGCCTGATCGGCATGGGCTACCACGGCACCATCACCCCCACGGTCATCCTGCGCAACGTGCTGGAGAACCCGGGCTGGTACACCGCCTACACGCCCTATCAGCCCGAGATTGCCCAAGGCCGGCTGGAGGCGCTGCTGAACTTCCAGCAGATGGTCATCGACCTCACCGGGCTGGCCCTGGCCAATGCCTCGCTGCTCGACGAAGCCACTGCCGCCGCCGAGGCAATGGCCCTGGCCAAGCGGGTGGCGCGCAACAAGAGCAATGCCTTCTTCGCCGACGAGCACTGTCACCCGCAAACCCTGTCGGTACTCAAGACCCGTGCCGAGGGCTTCGGCTTCGAGCTGATCGTCGACTCTGTGGATAACCTTGGCAAACACGCGGTTTTCGGGGCCTTGCTGCAGTACCCGGATACCCACGGCGAGGTGCGCGACCTGCGCCCGCTGATCGACCATTTGCACAGCCAGCATGCCCTGGCCTGCGTTGCCGCCGACCTGCTCAGCCTGGTGGTGCTGGCACCGCCTGGGGAGCTGGGTGCCGATGTTGTGCTGGGCTCGACCCAGCGCTTTGGCGTACCGATGGGCTATGGCGGCCCCCACGCGGCCTATTTCGCCTGCCGCGATGACTACAAGCGAGCCATGCCGGGGCGCATCATCGGCGTGTCGCGCGATGCCCGTGGCAACACCGCGTTGCGCATGGCCCTGCAGACCCGCGAGCAGCATATCCGCCGCGAGAAGGCCAACTCCAACATCTGCACGGCCCAGGTGCTGCTGGCCAACATTGCCGGCTTCTATGCGGTATACCATGGCCCCGAAGGCCTGCAGCGCATTGCCCAGCGCGTGCACCGGCTGACCTTCATCCTGGCCGCCGGCCTTGAGGCCAAGGGCATCAAGCGCCTCAACCAGCACTTCTTCGACACCCTTACCCTGGACGTCGGCGGTGCCCAGGCGGCCATCATCGAAAGCGCCGAGGCCGCCCAGATCAACCTGCGAATCCTTGGCCGCGGGCACCTGGGCGTGAGCCTGGACGAGACTTGCTCGGAGCAGACCGTGCTGCGCCTGTTCGATATCTTCCTGGGGGTGGATCACGGCCTGGATATAGCCGCACTCGACCAGTTGGCGCTGCCCGAAGGCATCCCTGCCAGCCTGGTGCGGCGCACGCCGTTCCTCGCCCACCCGGTGTTCAACCTGCACCACAGCGAAACCGAGATGCTGCGCTACCTCAAGCAACTCGAGAACAAGGACCTGGCGCTGAACCAGTCGATGATCCCACTGGGTTCGTGCACCATGAAGCTCAACGCCACCAGCGAGATGATCCCCATCACCTGGCCTGGCTTTGCCCAGCTGCATCCGTTTGCCCCGGCGGCTCAGGCAACCGGCTACAAGGCGATGATCGACGAACTGGAAAGCTGGCTGTGCGCCATTACCGGCTTCGATGCTATCTGCATGCAGCCCAACTCCGGTGCCCAGGGCGAGTACGCCGGTCTGATGGCCATTACCCGCTACCACCGTAGCCGCCACCAGCCGCAACGCACGCTGTGCCTGATCCCGTCGTCGGCCCACGGCACCAACCCGGCGTCGGCGCAAATGGCCGGCATGGAGGTGGTGATCGTCGATTGCGACGACGATGGCAACGTCGACCTGGCCGATCTCAAGGCCAAGGCCCACTCGGCCGGGGATCGGTTGTCGTGCCTGATGATCACTTACCCATCGACCCACGGCGTGTACGAGGAGGGGATTCGCGAAATCTGCGAAGTGGTCCACCAGCATGGTGGCCAGGTGTACATGGATGGCGCCAACCTCAATGCCCAGGTGGGCCTGGCGCGTCCGGCGGATATCGGCGCCGACGTTTCACACATGAACCTGCACAAGACCTTCTGCATCCCCCACGGTGGTGGCGGCCCGGGCATGGGCCCGATCGGCATTCGCGCGCACCTCAAGCCGTTCGTTGCCAGCCATCCGGTGGTGCCGGTACCCGGCCTGGACCCGAACAACAGCGCGGTCAGCGCCGCGCCCTGGGGCAGTGCGAGCATTTTGCCGATCAGCTGGATGTACATAGCCATGATGGGCCCGCAACTGGCCGATGCCAGCGAGGTGGCGATCCTCTCGGCCAATTACCTGGCCAGCCAGCTGGGTGGTGCCTTCCCGGTGCTCTACCGCGGGCGCAACCAGCGGGTGGCGCATGAGTGCATCCTCGACCTGCGGCCGCTGAAGGCGCTGACCGGCATCAGTGAAGAGGACGTGGCCAAGCGCCTGATGGACTATGGCTTCCATGCCCCGACCATGTCGTTCCCGGTGCCGGGCACGCTGATGGTCGAGCCGACCGAGAGTGAATCGAAGGCTGAACTGGACCGCTTCGTCGAGGCGATGCTGGCGATTAGGGCGGAAATTGGCGAAGTTCAGGAGGGCAACTGGCCTGCGGAGAACAACCCGCTCAAGCATGCGCCGCATACCCTGGCCGATGTGCTGACGGTGTGGGACAGGCCTTACAGCCTGGAGCAGGCGGTGGCGCCCAGTGCTCACGTGCGCCAGCACAAGTACTGGCCAGCGGTGAACCGGGTCGACAACGTTTATGGGGACAGGAATCTGTTCTGTGCTTGTGTGCCGGTGGAGGCGTATCGCTAATTGTGGTTTGCCTGTGGCGGCCCCTTCGCGGGTAAACCCGCTCCTACAGGACTTGTACAAGTTTCGAATACTGTGCAGTACCTGTGGGAGCGGGTTCACCCGCGAAGCAGGCGCCGCGGTTACTCGGCTACCGCATTCTTGGCCAGGATGGCATTGGCCAGTTCCATGTCGGAAGCCTGCATCCCTGGGTTCTCCGCGCGAGCCTGGCGAATCGCCGCTTCGAGGAACGGCCCACGGATCGCGCCTTCGCTGGCCACGAAGCTGCCGGCGTCATCCTGCGCCGCCATCACCAGCTTGTGATCCCCGGAAGTCAGGTAGCTCGATGCCGTGGTAGCACCAGTAGTCATCACGTTACGCCAGAAGGTATCGGCCATGGCCGAGCCGATAGGCAGCGAAAGCAAGGCAGCGGCAGCGATGGCGGTTTTGAAACGCATGTTGAAACACCTCGAAGGGTGAGGGTTGAAGATGCGCGATTTGATCCTGCCGCAGGGGTGCAAGTTCCTTGAATACAAAGGATTTTTGCTCAGGAACAGGCCCGTAGCACTTCCTCTTGGCGGGTCTGCCCGCAGGCTACCTTGGCATCGCCGCAGCGGCGCAGATCGAGCAAGCCATCGGCCACGGCCTGGCGCCGCAAACTGGCCAGATCGCTGTCCGGGCCTATCAGGGCGCGCAGGCTGTCGCTGGGTATCAGCAGCTCGAACAACCCTGTGCGGCCATGGAACCCCGTGCCACGACAGGTACGGCATGGCTGCCCTTCGCGCAGCGCTGTATCACCCCGGCAATCCGCGCACAGTGTGCGCACCAGCCGCTGGGCCATGACCCCCACCAGCGTCGCCTTGATCAGGTAGTCGGCCACACCCAGTTCCTGCAGGCGGGTGATCGCGCCACAGGCGTCGTTGGTATGCAGGGTCGACAGCACCAGGTGCCCGGTCAGGGCTGCCTGCACCGCCACCAGGGCGGTCTCGCGATCACGGATTTCGCCGATCATGATGATGTCCGGGTCCTGGCGCAGCATGGCCCGCACACCATTGGCGAATCCCAGATCCAGGGCGGGTTGCACCTGCAACTGGTTGAAGGCGGGTTCCAGGCGCTCGATCGGGTCTTCGATGGTGCACAGGTTGACCTGCGGCGTGGCCAGCAGCTTGAGGCTGGCGTAAAGCGTGCTGGTCTTGCCGGACCCGGTGGGGCCCCTAACCAGGATGATGCCCTGACGATGACGCAGCAGGCCTTGCCACTGGTCCAGTTGCGCCCCGTCCAGGCCGAGCCGGTCGAAGCCTTCTTGCAACTGTTGCGGGTCGAAAAGGCGCAGCACCAGTTTCTCGCCGAACGGAGTCGGCAAGGTCGACAGCCGCAGTTCTACCTCGCCGCCGCCAGGCAGGCGGCTTTGCAGCCGGCCATCCTGCGGTCGGCGCTTTTCCGCGACGTCCATGCGCCCCAGGTGTTTCAGGCGGCTGACCAGCGCCAAGGTCACGCCGGCAGGGAAGGCATAGACGTTGTGCAGCAGGCCGTCGATGCGGTAGCGCAGCTGGCCCTGTTCGCGGCGTGGTTCCAGGTGGATATCGCTGGCGCGTTGCTCGATGGCGTACTGCAGCAGCCAGTCGACGATATGCACGATGTGCGCGTCGTCCGCACTGGCCTCGGCCTGGCGCTTGCCCAGCTCCAGCAGCTGTTCGAGTTCGCCCAGGCTGGCTGACTGCTGGTGTTGCGCGCCCTTTACCGATTGGGCCAGGCGGTGGAACGACTGCCCTGCCTGGCGGACCTGCTGCGGGCTGGCCAGAACGCGCCGGATCGGCCGGCCCAGGCTGCGGGTGAGGTCGGCCAGCCAGTCGTCCTGGTAGGGCTGGGCGCTGGCGACGGTGACGCTGGAGGCGTCGGCGGCGACGATAAGGATGCCGTGGCGCTGGGCGAAGGCCGGGGATATCAGGCCGGTGACCTGGGGCAGGTCCAGTTGCAGCGGGTCGATGCGCAGGTAGGGCTGGCCGACCTTGTTGGCCAGCCATTGGCAGAGGCGGTCCAGGTCCAGGGGCTTGCCAGGGTGTCGGCGGTCTTCCAGGGCGCAGGCGGCGACCTGTTCCAGCGGGTGGGCGGTGGGGTGATTGGCGGCGTGCTCGAGTACCTGCAGGGTGTCGTTGGCGTACAGGTGCTGGTCGGCGAGCAGGACCTGGAGCACGCGCTTGAGGTCGAGTGCCGGGTTGTCGGGGGTGTGCATGGTTGGCGTCCGTGCCTGATAGGGGAGTGCTGATCAAGGCTAGCCGGGCGAGGGAGGGTTACCGAGGGTGAAAGGTTTCGAAATTTTGCTTTGCTTGTGCCGGCCTCTTCGCGGGTAAACCCGCTCCCACAGGACCGCACAAACTTGAATGTTGTGCAGTACCTGTGGGAGCGGGTTTACCCGCGAATAGGCCGGCACAAGCACCGAGCATGGCTCAGACCACCGCCAGCTCCACCCGCTGCAGGTTGCTCAGGCTCACTTCACCCACACACACCAGGTTGCGCAGTTTCTGCGCAATCACCTCGGCCCGGTGCCAGCTGAGGCCGCCGATGCCGACCTCGATATCCAGCCAGTCGTCCTGCTGACTGACCTGCACGCTGTGCGGGGTCAGGAACTGCAGGGCAAACAGGTTGAGCACCCGGCACAGGCTGTCAGGCTCGGCCTCGGCCTGCAGGCGATAGTGCACGGTGCTGTGGGCGCTGCTGGCGGCCCAGGCGTCGGTACGGGGCTGTGCGTTCATGCTGGTCTCCGCAAATGTGGGAGAAATTCTTGCACGTTGGCGGCGGTATTTTTTCGCTATGATTTGATCATTTCGCTGTATTGGCGAATTGATCTATTCATAAAGTTATTCTCTGGAGAATTATTTATGCACAGCGAGCTGGATGCCTACGACCGCCGTATCCTCGAACTGCTGCAGGAGGACGCTTCGCTGTCCAGCGCGCAGATCGCCGAACGCGTGGGGCTGTCGCAATCGCCGTGCTGGCGGCGTATCCAGCGGTTGAAGGAGGAGGGAGTGATTCGTGGGCAGGTGACTTTGCTGGACCGCAAGAAGGTCGGCCTGAACACGCAGATTTTCGCCGAGGTGAAACTGAACGCCCACGGGCGCTCCAACTTCACAGAGTTCACCGACGCGATCCGCGGGTTTCCCGAGGTGCTGGAGTGTTATGTGCTGATGGGGTCGGTGGACTTTCTGTTGCGCATCGTCACCCCGGATATCGAGGCTTATGAACGGTTCTTCTTCGAAAAGCTGTCGAACGTGCCGGGGATTCAGGAGGTGAACTCGATCGTGGCGCTGTCGGAGATCAAGTCCACCACCAGCTTGCCACTGTCGCGCTGAGGTCTTCGCAGCACAAGGCTGCTCCTACAGGGGATATCGGTGCCCTGTAGGAGCAGCCTTGTGCTGCGAAGCAGGCGACGCGGTATCAAGCCTTGAGCAGGTGCTTCCAGCCGCGGCTCTGATCCACCGCCCGAGCCTGCTCGATACGCGCTTCCAGTACTTCATCGCTGATCGGCTGCTCAGCCAGCTCATGCAGCTTCTTTAGGTCGCCATACAGGCGGTCCATCTGGGGCGCCTCCAGCACCTGGCGAGCATGGTGCAGCCAGGCCAGCAGCTGCTCGATACGCGGCAGTTGCTCGGCCAGGTCTTCCGGCCGCTGGGTGTACAGCGGCAGCTTCAGCGCTCGGCCTTCTTCGCCCAGCAGGTGCGCCAGCCAGCTTGCCAGCTGCGCCTTGCCCTGGCGCTCGCCACGGCCTTTGCGCTCCACGGTCCAGGCACGGGCCAGCAGCCAGCGCGAGGTTTCCAGCGAGAACTGGCCCCAGCGCACGTCCTCCAGCTCTTCGGCGAACTGCTCGGGCGCGGCACGGCGGATATCTTCGTCTTCGTTACCGGCCTGCACCAGCGGGCGCCAGTCTTCGAGCAAGGCGTCCAGGCTGCTGCGCAGGTCACGGGTGGTGGCGCGTGGCGCGGCCTGGCCCAGGCTGGCGGTAATGGCACGCAGCTCGCTCAGGCACTCGACCCAGTCCTGCAGCAAGCGCCAATGGCCGTTGTGGCGGTATTGCTCGGCCAGGCGCTGGCTGCTGCCCAGCAGTTGCCAGGCCAGTGCGGCGTAGGCGTCGTCCACGGCCATTTCGGCTTCCAGCTCGGTGTGCGGCAGGCCCAGCTCGTAGCTGTCCGGCTCCAGCAGGCGGTAGCCACGCTCGGCCTTGCTGATGTCACATGGCATCAGCGGCAGGCTGGCGGCCAGCTCGGCGGCCAGTTCCAGCAGTGCCTGCGGCTCACCTTCACGCAGTTCCAGTTCCAGCTCGCAGATTTCTTCCTTGCGCTTGCCGGCGATCACGAAACCCTGGTCCAGCGCGGCCTCGATCACCACCTTGCTCTTGCCACGGCCCCAGGCGATTTCGGCGTATTCACGGCTGAAGTCGGTGGTGAACAGCGGCTTGATGGTCTTTTTGTCCAGGTTGGCCAGTTGCGCGGGCCAGCAGCTGTCGTCGAGCTTCTTCAGGTCGAGCTTGACCTTGTCCAGCTGCCATTCATGCTCGTTGCGCTCGGACAGACCGGCCACACTGGTGCCGCGGCACTTGAGGGTCTGGATGATGGCCTCGCCATCGCGGCGCAGGCGCAGGGCGACACGGGCAGCAGAGAGCTCGCGCTCGGGAGTGTCGAAGTACTGGTTGAGCAGTTCGCGGGTCTGCCAGCCGGACTTGTTGCGCTTTTTCAGCAGAGGGTGCTCGCGCAGGGCGGCAAGGGTCTCGCGGCTGGCGCGGAGCTTGAGTTCGGTTTCTTTGTGCATCACAGGCTCGAAGGAGGGGCGTGGTTGCCCAGCAGTCTACAGGAGTCGGCTCTCGTCTGTTGGATCGTGGAGGCTTCTTCGCGGGTGAACCCGCTCCCACAGGTCCTGTGCTGCCCTCAGGTGCGGCGCTTTCCCTGTGGTAGCGGGTTTACCCGCGAAGAAGCCCACACGGTTGGACGGCATTGCTATGATGGGCAACGCTTCCGAGGAGTACGCGCATGCCGTTGCCGACGCTGAAAGACCAGTTCGCCGCCCTGATCGCCGCGCCCTCGGTCAGTTGCACCCAGCCTGCGCTGGACCAGTCCAATCGCCAGGTCATCGACCTGCTGGCCGGTTGGTTGGGCGACCTGGGTTTCAAGTGCGACATCCAGCAGGTCAGCCCCGGCAAGTTCAACCTGCTGGCCAGCCGTGGCACCGGCCCGGGTGGCCTGGTGCTGGCGGGGCACAGCGACACGGTGCCCTACGACGAACAACTGTGGGCCAGCGACCCGCTGAAGCTGACCGAAACCGAAGGCCGCTGGGTCGGCCTGGGCAGCTGCGACATGAAGGGCTTCTTCGCCCTGGTCATCGAGGCGGTCATCCCGCTGCTGGAGCACGATTTCAAGCAGCCGCTGCTGATCCTCGCCACCTGTGACGAAGAAAGCTCCATGTCCGGTGCCCGCGCCCTGGCCGAGGCCGGCCAGCCGCTCGGCCGTGCGGCGGTGATCGGCGAGCCCACCGGGCTGCGGCCGATCCGCATGCACAAGGGCATCCTCATGGACCGCATCGACATCCTCGGGCGCAGCGGCCACTCCTCGGACCCAAGCCTGGGCCGCAGCGCCATGGAGGCCATGCACGCAGTGATGGGCGAGCTGATGGGCCTGCGCCAGCAATGGCAGCAAACCTACCGCAACCCGCAGTTCACCGTACCGACCCCGACCATGAACTTCGGCTGCATTCACGGCGGCGACAACCCCAACCGCATCTGCGGCCAGTGCGCCCTGGAGTTCGACCTGCGTCCGCTGCCAGGCATGGACGTGGAGCAACTGCGCGCAGCCATCCGCGCCAAGCTGGTGCCGGTGGCAGAGCGCTTTGAGGTGCGCATCGACTATGCGCCGCTGTTCCCGGAGGTGCCGCCGTTCGAGCAGGCAGCCGACGCCGAGTTGGTGCAAGTGGCGGAGCGCCTGACCGGCCATCGCGCCGAAGCGGTGGCGTTCGGCACCGAAGCGCCTTATCTTCAGCAACTGGGTTGCCAGACCATCGTGCTGGGCCCCGGCGACATCGCCTGTGCTCACCAGCCCGGCGAATACCTGGAAATGTCACGAATCGAGCCTACCGTGCGTCTATTGCGTGACCTGATCCGGCACTATTGCCTGGACTAAACGTCAACCGAACTGTTTCGTTCCTGCCTAGAGGAGACCGCGCGTGACCGCAAGCCTGTTCCGACGATGATCCTGAACGCCCCCTGTATCGCCGTTCTCCGTCCACTTATCCACAGGCCCTGTCATGCCCGACTACGTCAACTGGCTGCGTCATGCCTCCCCGTATATCAATGCCCATCGCGACTGCACCTTCGTGGTCATGCTCCCTGGCGATGGGGTGGAGCACCCTAATTTCGGCAACATCGTCCACGACCTGGTGCTGCTGCACAGCCTGGGCGTGCGCCTGGTGCTGGTGCATGGCTCGCGCCCGCAGATCGAAAGCCGCCTGGCTGATCGCGGCCTGACCCCGCACTACCACCGTGGCCTGCGCATCACCGATGCCGCCACCCTGGATTGCGTGATCGATGCCGTCGGCGCCCTGCGCCTGGCCATCGAGGCACGCCTGTCGATGGACATCGCCGCTTCTCCGATGCAGGGCTCGCGCCTGCGCGTGGCGTCCGGCAACCTGGTCACTGCGCGGCCGATAGGCGTGCTCGAAGGCGTGGACTACCACCACACCGGCGAAGTGCGCCGGGTCGACCGCAAGGGCATCAGCCGCCTGCTCGACGAGCGCTCGATCGTGCTGTTGTCACCGCTGGGCTACTCGCCCACGGGGGAAATCTTCAACCTGGCCTGCGAAGACGTGGCCACCCGCGCCGCCATCGAACTGGGTGCCGACAAGCTGCTGCTGTTCGGTGCCGAGCCGGGCCTGCTGGATGCCGATGGCAAGCTGGTGCGTGAGCTGCGCCCGCAGCAGGTTGCCCCGCATCTGCAGCGCCTGGGCAGCGATTACCAGGGCGAATTGCTGGATGCCGCGGCCGAAGCCTGCAAAGGCGGCGTGGCGCGCAGCCATATCGTCAGCTATGCCGAGGACGGCGCCTTGCTGACCGAGCTGTTCACCCGTGGCGGTGGCGGCACACTGGTGTCGCAGGAGCAGTTCGAAGTGGTACGCGAGGCGACCATCGAGGACGTGGGCGGTTTGCTGGAGCTGATCAGCCCGCTGGAAGAACAGGGCATCCTGGTGCGCCGTTCGCGTGAGGTGCTGGAGCGGGAGATCGAGCAGTTCAGCGTGGTTGAGCGCGAAGGCATGATCATCGCCTGTGCGGCGTTGTACCCGATTGCCGACTCCGACGCCGGCGAGCTGGCGTGCCTGGCGGTGAACCCCGAGTACCGCCATGGCGGGCGTGGCGACGAGCTGCTGGAGCGCATCGAAAGCCGGGCGCGACAGTTGGGGCTGAACACCCTGTTCGTGCTGACGACGCGTACCGCGCACTGGTTCCGCGAACGCGGGTTTGCTCCGAGTGGGGTCGAGCGACTGCCAGCGGCGCGGGCTTCGCTGTACAACTACCAGCGTAATTCGAAGATTTTCGAGAAGCACTTGTAAACCTGTACTGGCCTCTTCGCGGGTGAACCCGCTCCCACAGGATCTTCACCGGACTGAGGCCGGCGCGGTCCCTGTGGGAGCGGGCAAGCCCGCGAAGCAGTCGACACCGATCTCGAACAAAAACGCCGCCCTTGTGGGCGGCGTTTTCGTTTACACGGTATGCAGGTACCAGTTGTACTCGAGGTCGGAGATCGAGTGCTCGAACTCCTCCAGCTCGCTCTCCTTGCACGCGACGAAGATGTCGATGTACTTCGGATCGATGTACTTGTTCAGGATTTCGCTGTCGTCCAGCTCGCGCAGGGCATCGCGCAGGTTGTTCGGCAGGCTCTGCTCCAGCTGCTCGTACGAGTTGCCTTCGATCGGCTCACCCGGTTCTACCTTGTTGGTCAGGCCATGGTGCACGCCGGCCAGTACGGCGGCCATCATCAGGTACGGGTTGGCGTCGGCACCGGCCACGCGGTGCTCGATGCGTACGGCGTCCGGCGAGCCGGTCGGCACGCGCAGGGCCACGGTGCGGTTGTCCAGGCCCCAGCTTGGCGCGTTCGGTACATAGAACTGCGCGCCGAAGCGGCGGTACGAGTTGACGTTCGGGCAAAGGAACGCCATGGACGCGGGCAGGGTCTCGAGCACACCGCCGACAGCGTGACGTAGCGCGGCGTTCTGCTCGGGATCCTCGCTGGTGAAGATGTTGTTGCCATCTTTGTCCAGCACGGAAATGTGTACATGCAGGCCGTTGCCTGCCTGGCCCGGGTAGGGCTTGGCCATGAAGGTGGTGTCCATTTCATGGTCGTAGGCGATGTTCTTGATCAACCGCTTGAGCAGTACCGCATAGTCGCAGGCCTTGAGCGGGTCGGCCACGTGGTGCAGGTTGACTTCGAACTGCGCCGGGGCGCTTTCCTTGACGATGGCGTCGGCCGGGATGCCTTGCTCCTTCGCGCCTTCCAGGATGTCCTGCAGGCAGTCGGCGTATTCGTCGAGGTCGTCGATCAGGTACACCTGGGTCGACTGCGGGCGCTTGCCCGAAATTGGCGAGCGCGGCGGCTGCGGGCGACCGTTCACGTTCTCCTGGTCGATCAGGTAGAACTCCAGCTCGAACGCGGCACAGATGGTCAGGCCCAGTTCGTCGAACTTGCTCACCACCTGACGCAGCACTTCACGCGGGTCGGCGAAGAACGGCTCGCCTTCGAGCTCATGCATGGTCATCAGCAGCTGAGCGGTAGGGCGCTTTTGCCACGGCTCGTTACAGAGGGTGTCAGGGATTGGATAGCAGATGCGGTCAGCATCGCCGATGTCCAGGCCCAGCCCGGTGCTTTCAACGGTGGAGCCGTTGATGTCCAGGGCGAAGAGGGAGGCAGGCAGGTTGATGCCTTTCTCGTAAACCTTGTGGAGGCTGGTGCGCTCTATGCGCTTGCCACGCACCACACCATTCATATCTGCAATCAGAAGGTCAACGTAGAGAACCTCAGGATGTTCCTTAAGGAACGCGTTCGCTTCGTTAAGCTGAACGGCACGCGGGGGTACCGACATGATGCAACACCTTTGTTGTTAAAAATATCAATCAAGGGGGGCTTGCAAGACCAGTCAATCGAAAAGACAAACTGATGTCAAGCCAACCCCATGATGCCCTGAAATGGCACATCGACGGCAGATTTGCTGCATATCGGGGCAAGCCATTATCCGCTATTTCCCTCGCAAAGGGCTATCTCCGACCAACCGTGTTTTATTTTTTACGGAGGTGTTGTGTAAAAAAATGAACAAGGCTAAGCTCGGTCTCAACCCAGAACACAATAATACGAGGGTCACATGGTCCGCTTGCCGCGACCTGAAAGCACTGCCTGCGCGGTGCCATCAGGTACATCCGTCATTTTTGCAAGCTTCGTCAATGGCGTGGCCG
Source organism: Pseudomonas sp. A2 (assembly GCF_023100865.1). Lineage (NCBI taxonomy): Bacteria > Pseudomonadati > Pseudomonadota > Gammaproteobacteria > Pseudomonadales > Pseudomonadaceae > Pseudomonas > Pseudomonas sp. A2. Next base: position 5,884,748 of record NZ_CP039127.1, on the reverse strand, counting down.
CCCTGGCCGCAATAATTGACGTTTGGCGCTCCCGGACCTGCCCTCGTAGCGGCTTGCCGCCCTTCGTTTCGTCTTCCTGCCTTTCGAACTCATTACGGACGCACCTGTTTTCAGTGTATCCACTGTGGCTCTGCACGGGGGTTTTTGCTTTAGCAATGTACTCCATCCAGAATCAGTGCGCGGACCACCTTACCTCCTGAGGTATTTATGAGTAACAACCTCGACCAGCTCACCGATTGGTTGAAAGAGCACAAGATCACCGAAGTCGAATGCATGATCAGTGACCTGACCGGCATCACGCGCGGCAAGATTTCGCCTACCAACAAATTCATCGCCGAAAAAGGCATGCGCCTGCCCGAGAGCGTGCTGCTGCAGACCGTGACCGGCGACTACGTCGACGACGACATCTATTACGAACTGCTGGACCCGGCGGACATCGACATGATCTGCCGCCCCGACGAGAACGCCGTGTTCCTGGTGCCATGGGCCATCGAGCCGACCGCCCAGGTGATCCACGACACCTACGACAAGAAGGGCAACCCGGTCGAACTGTCGCCGCGCAACGTGCTGAAGAAAGTCCTCAAGCTATACGCCGACAAGGGCTGGCAGCCGATCGTCGCGCCGGAGATGGAGTTCTACCTGACCAAGCGCAGCGAAGACCCGGACTTCCCGCTGCAGCCCCCGGTAGGCCGTTCGGGCCGCCCGGAAACCGGCCGTCAGTCGTTCTCGATCGAAGCCGCCAACGAATTCGACCCGCTGTTCGAAGACGTCTACGACTGGTGCGAACTGCAGCAGCTGGACCTCGACACGCTGATCCATGAAGACGGCACGGCGCAGATGGAGATCAACTTCCGTCATGGCAACGCCCTGCACCTGGCCGACCAGATCCTGGTGTTCAAGCGCACCATGCGCGAGGCCGCGCTCAAGCACAATGTGGCCGCCACCTTCATGGCCAAGCCCATGACCGGTGAGCCAGGCAGTGCCATGCACCTGCACCAGAGCGTGGTCGACGTGGCCACCGGCAAGAACATCTTCAGCAACGACGACGGCAGCATGAGCGAACTGTTCCTGCACCACATCGGTGGCCTGCAGAAGTTCATCCCCGAGGCGTTGCCGCTGTTCGCCCCCAACGTCAACTCGTTCCGTCGCTTCCTGCCCGACACCTCGGCGCCGGTGAACGTGGAGTGGGGCGAGGAAAACCGTACCGTCGGCCTGCGCGTGCCGGACGCCGGCCCGCAAAGCCGCCGGGTCGAGAACCGCCTGCCAGGCGCCGACGCCAACCCATACCTGGCCATCGCTGCCAGCCTGCTGTGTGGCTACATCGGCATGGTCGAAGGCATCGACGCCAGCGCGCCGGTGCAGGGCCGTGGCTACGAACGCCGCAACCTGCGCCTGCCACTGACCATCGAAGATGCCCTGGAACGCATGGAAAACAGCCGTGCACTGGTGCAGTACCTGGGCAAGAAGTTCATCACCGGCTACGTCGCTACCAAGCGCGCCGAGCACGAGAACTTCAAGCGAGTCATCAGTTCCTGGGAGCGTGAGTTCCTGCTGTTTGCTGTCTGATCAACTTGGTGCCGCAGGACGCGGCTGTCGAACAACGGAGAAGCACATGAGCGTCAACAACCCGCAAACCCGTGAATGGCAAACCCTGAGCGGGGAGCATCACCTCGCGCCCTTCAGCGACTACAAGCAGCTGAAGGAGAAGGGGCCGCGCATCATCACCAAGGCCCAGGGTGTGCATTTGTGGGATAGCGAGGGGCACAAGATCCTCGACGGCATGGCTGGCCTGTGGTGCGTGGCAGTGGGCTATGGCCGTGAAGAACTGGTGCAGGCGGCAGAAAAGCAGATGCGCGAGCTGCCGTACTACAACCTGTTCTTCCAGACTGCCCACCCGCCTGCGCTGGAACTGGCCAAGGCGATCTCCGACGTGGCGCCGCAAGGCATGACCCATGTGTTCTTCACCGGCTCCGGCTCCGAAGGCAACGACACCGTGCTGCGCATGGTCCGCCATTACTGGGCGCTGAAAGGCAAGCCACAGAAGCAGACCATCATCGGCCGCATCAACGGCTACCACGGCTCCACCGTGGCTGGTGCCAGCCTGGGTGGCATGAGCGGCATGCACGAGCAGGGCGGCCTGCCGATTCCTGGCATCGTGCATATCCCACAGCCTTACTGGTTCGGCGAAGGCGGCGACATGACCCCGGACGAGTTCGGGGTGTGGGCGGCCGAGCAGCTGGAGCAGAAAATCCTCGAAGTCGGCGAAGACAACGTCGCCGCCTTCATCGCCGAGCCGATCCAGGGTGCCGGCGGCGTGATCATCCCGCCGGAAACCTACTGGCCGAAGGTCAAGGAGATCCTCGCCAAGTACGAAATCCTGTTCGTTGCCGACGAAGTGATCTGCGGTTTCGGCCGCACCGGCGAGTGGTTCGGCTCCGACTACTACGACCTTAAGCCCGACCTGATGACCATCGCCAAGGGCCTGACTTCCGGTTACATCCCCATGGGCGGTGTGATCGTGCGTGACACCGTGGCCCAGGTACTCAGCGAAGGCGGCGACTTCAACCACGGCTTCACCTACTCCGGCCACCCGGTAGCGGCGGCGGTGGGCTTGGAAAACCTGCGCATCCTGCGCGACGAGAAAATCGTCGAGAAGGCGCGCACCGAAGCGGCACCTTATTTGCAAAAGCGTTTGCGTGAGCTGCAGGACCACCCTCTGGTGGGCGAGGTACGCGGCCTGGGCCTGCTCGGCGCGATCGAGCTGGTCAAGGACAAGGCCACCCGCAGCCGTTACGAAGGCAAGGGCGTGGGCATGATCTGCCGCACCTTCTGCTTCGAAAACGGCCTGATCATGCGTGCGGTGGGTGACACCATGATCATTGCGCCGCCGCTGGTGATCAGCCATGCAGAGATCGACGAACTGGTGGAAAAGGCACGCAAATGCCTGGACCTGACGCTCGAAGCGATTCGTTGACAGTTTGCTAGGCTAGCGATGTGACATTAAGTCGTTACAAGGCCCTGCTTTCCTTGATACAGAGCCTTGTAACTTGCCAGACTAGCGACTGTTTCAGTCGCCGCGCGCTCTGCACCGTAGGTCCTGGCTGCTGAACAGATGGCTAAATAAAAAATTCTGGAGCATTACGCATGAATAAATTGGGCAAGACGTTGCTGGCCACCGCCCTGATGGGTGCCATGGCTACCGCTGTTCAGGCTGAAGACAAGGTGTTGAACGTCTACAACTGGTCGGACTACATCGCTCCGGACACCATCGCCAAGTTCGAGAAACAGTCGGGCATCAAGGTCAAGTACGACGTATTCGACAGCAACGAAACCCTCGAGGCCAAACTGCTGGCCGGCAAGTCCGGCTACGACATCGTAGTGCCGTCCAACAACTTCCTGGCCAAGCAGATCAAGGCTGGCGTGTATGAGGAACTGGACCGCTCCAAGTTGCCGAACTGGAAAAACCTCGACCCTGACCTGCTCAAGGCCGTTGGCGATGCCAGCGACAAGGACAACAAGCACGCCTTCCCGTACATGTGGGGCTCGATCGGTATCGGCTACAACCCGGAGAAGGTCAAGGCCGCGCTGGGCGTGGACAAGATCGACTCGTGGGACGTGGTGTTCAAGCCTGAGAACATCGCCAAGCTCAAGAGCTGCGGCGTGAGCTTCCTCGATGCCCCGACCGAAATGCTCCCGGCTGCTCTGCACTACCTGGGCCTGCCGACCGACAGTACCAAGAAGGAAGACCTGAAGGCCGCCGAGGACCTGTTCCTCAAGATCCGTCCTTCGATCACCTACTTCCACTCGTCCAAGTACATCGGCGACATGGCCAACGGCAACATCTGCGTAGCTGTCGGTTACTCGGGTGACCTGGAGCAGTCCAAGGCTCGTGCTCACGAAGCCGGCGACAAGGTCAAGGTGGACTACGTCATTCCGAAGGAAGGTGCCGGTACCTTCTACGACATGGTCGCCATCCCCAAGGATGCCGAGCATAAAGACGCTGCCTACCAGTTCATGAACTTCCTGATGCAGCCGGAAATCATGGCCGAGATCACCAACGCCGTGCGTTTCCCGAACGGCAACGCTGCCGCCACCCAGTTCGTGGACAAGGAAATCACCAGCGATCCGAGCATCTATCCGCCAGCTGAAGTGAAGAAGCAGCTGTACGCGATCGCTGCGCCTGAAGCGTCTGCCCAGCGTGTGATCACCCGCAGCTGGACCAAGATCAAGTCGGGCAAATAAGCCCGATGCGGTACCTCTGGGCCGGGGAATCCCGGCCCAGAGCCAGTGAAAGGCAATTGATGATTGCGGCATCGAAGCTGCGAAGGTAAGTTGCGCGCCGGTTTTGCGTGTGCGGCAGCATTGTCGCTACCCAGGCACTGATTGTGAGGACCACCCACTTGTCCATTTCTGTATTCCGCAAGGCCTTGATGGCTGGAGCGGGCCTGACGCTGGCATGCAGCGTCCAAGCGGCGCCTACGGTGCACTTCTACAACTGGTCCGACTACATCGGCCCGACCACACTCGCGGACTTCGAGAAAGCCACGGGCATCAAGCCCGTGCAAGATGTGTTCGATTCCAACGAAACCCTGGAAGGCAAGCTGCTGGCCGGCAATACCGGCTATGACGTGGTAGTGCCGTCCAACCATTTCCTCGGCAAGCAGATCAAGGCGGGCGCGTTCCAGAAGCTCGACAAGAACCTGCTGCCCAATTATTCCAACCTGGACCCGGCGCTGATGAAGCGCCTGGAAAGGAACGACCCGGGCAACCAGTACGCCGTGCCTTACCTGTGGGGCACCAACGGCATCGGTTACAACGTCGACAAGGTGAAGGCCGCGCTGGGCGTGGACACCATCGACTCCTGGGCGGTGCTGTTCGAGCCCGAGAACATGAAGAAGCTCGCCAAGTGCGGCGTGGCCTTCCTCGACTCGGCGGACGAAATGCTGCCGGCGGTGCTCAACTACATGGGGCTGGACCCCAACAGCACCAATGCCAAGGACTACCAGGCCGCCGAGAAGAAACTGCTGGCGGTACGCCCGTACGTGACCTACTTCCACTCGTCCAAGTACATCACCGACCTGGCCAACGGCGACATCTGCGTCGCGGCAGGTTTCTCGGGTGATGTGTTCCAGGCCAAGACCCGCGCCGAAGAAGCGAAGAAGGGCGTGAACCTGGCCTACGCCATTCCCAAGGAAGGCGGCAACCTCTGGTTCGACGTGCTGGCGATCCCCAAGGACGCCAAGAACGTCAAAGAGGCGCATGCCTTCATCAACTATTTGCTGAAGCCTGAGGTTATCGCCCAGGTCAGTGATTACGTCGGTTACGCCAACCCGAACCCCAAGGCTGGCGACCTGATGGACCAGGCCGTGAGGACTGACGCCGCGGTTTACCCACCGCAGGAAGTGCTGAACAAGATGTTCGTGAATTCAGAGTTGCCACCCAAGGTGCAACGGCTGATGACCCGTAGCTGGACCAAGGTCAAGTCGGGCAAGTAAAAATCCAGGCCCGTGGCGGCACCTGTAGAACAGGGCTCGCGGGCACAAAAATCTTGTTGGGAGTTTCACTCATGGCAGTTGCCTCCGGTGCCTATAAAAAAGCCCTCGAGGGTGGCCAGCAACCCAAGCAGGTGCTGGTCAAGATCGACCGGGTCACGAAAAAGTTCGACGAAACGGTAGCCGTGGACGATGTGTCCCTGGAAATCCGCAAGGGCGAGATCTTCGCTCTTCTGGGGGGCTCCGGTTCCGGCAAGTCCACCTTGCTGCGCATGCTGGCCGGCTTCGAACGCCCGACCGAAGGGCGGATCTTCCTCGATGGCGTCGACATCACCGACATGCCGCCCTACGAGCGGCCGATCAACATGATGTTCCAGTCCTACGCGCTGTTCCCGCACATGACCGTGGCGCAGAACATCGCCTTCGGCCTGCAGCAGGACAAGATGCCCAAGGCCGAGATCGACGCCCGCGTGGCCGAGATGCTCAAGCTGGTGCACATGACCCAGTACGCCAAGCGCAAGCCGCACCAGCTGTCCGGCGGCCAGCGCCAGCGCGTGGCCCTGGCCCGCTCGCTGGCCAAGCGCCCCAAGCTGCTGCTGCTCGACGAGCCGATGGGTGCACTGGACAAGAAACTGCGTTCGCAGATGCAGCTGGAACTGGTGGAGATCATCGAGCGCGTTGGCGTGACCTGCGTGATGGTGACCCACGATCAGGAAGAGGCCATGACCATGGCCCAGCGCATCGCCATCATGCACCTGGGCTGGATCGCTCAGATCGGCTCGCCGGTGGACATCTACGAGACGCCTACCAGCCGCCTGGTGTGCGAATTCATCGGCAACGTCAACCTGTTCGAAGGTGAAGTGGTCGACGACGCCGAAGGCCACGCGATCATTGCCAGCCCGGAGCTGGAGCGCAAGATCTATGTCGGCCATGGCATCACCACGTCGGTGGAAGACAAGCACATCACCTACGCCCTGCGCCCGGAAAAGATGCTGGTCACCACCCAGCAACCGACCTGCGAGCACAACTGGTCGCGCGGCAAGGTTCACGACATTGCCTACCTGGGTGGCCACTCGGTGTTCTACGTCGAGTTGCCGAGCGGCAAGGTCGTCCAGTCGTTCGTCGCCAACGCCGAGCGCCAGGGCACGCGCCCGACCTGGGGCGATGAAGTGTACGTGTGGTGGGAAGACGACAGCGGCGTGGTACTGCGGTCATGAAACTGCGCAAGCTCAAGCGAGCCTTCCAGCGTATTACCCCGGAGGGGCGGCACCTGGTGATCGGCGTGCCTTTCATCTGGCTGTTCCTGTTCTTCATGCTGCCGTTCTTCATCGTGCTGAAGATCAGCTTCGCCGAAGCCGACGTGGCGATCCCGCCGTATACCGAGATCTACAGCTACGTCGAAGACAAGGTCCAGCTGGTGCTCAACCTGGCCAACTATGGCCTGTTGACCGAGGATGAGCTGTATATCTCGGCCTACCTGGGCTCGCTGAAGATGGCCTTCTTCAGCACCCTGCTGTGCCTGCTGATCGGCTACCCGATGGCCTATGCCATTGCCAACGCCAAGAAGGAAACCCAGACGGTCCTGCTGTTGCTGATCATGATGCCGACCTGGACCGCGATTCTGATCCGCGTCTATGCCTGGATGGGCATTCTCAGCAACAACGGCCTGCTCAACGGCTTCCTGCTGTGGACCGGGTTGATCGACCAGCCGCTGCAAATCCTCAACACCAACCTGGCGGTGTACATCGGCGTGGTCTATTCGTACCTGCCGTTCATGATCCTGCCGCTGTTCGCCAACTTGGTGAAGCACGATCCGAGCCTGCTCGAGGCCGCTTCGGACCTGGGTTCGAGCACCTTCAACAGCTTCTGGAAGATCACCGTGCCGCTGTCGAAGAACGGCATCATCGCCGGCTGCATGCTGGTGTTCATCCCGGTGGTGGGCGAGTTCGTGATTCCTGAACTGCTTGGCGGCCCGGAAACCCTGATGATCGGCAAGGTGCTGTGGCAAGAGTTCTTCAACAACCGTGACTGGCCGGTGGCCTCTGCGCTGGCGGTAGTGATGCTGGCGATCCTGATCGTGCCGATCCTGCTGTTCAACCGCAGCCAGGCCAAAGAAATGGAGGGCAGGGCATGAAGCGCTTCAGTTTCTCCAAGCTGATGCTGGTGCTCGGCTTGCTGTTCATCTACCTGCCGATGCTGATCCTGGTGATCTACTCGTTCAACGCCTCCAAGCTGGTGACGGTGTGGGGTGGCTGGTCGGTGAAGTGGTACGTCGGCCTGCTCGACAACACCCAGTTGATGGGTTCGGTGATGCGTTCGCTGGAAATCGCCTGCTACACGGCGGTGGCGGCGGTGGCGCTGGGTACCTTGGCGGCGTTCGTGCTGACCCGGGTTACCCGCTTCAAGGGGCGCACGCTGTTCGGTGGCCTGGTTACCGCGCCGCTGGTAATGCCTGAGGTGATCACCGGCCTGTCGCTGTTGCTGCTGTTCGTGGCCATGGCGCAGATGATCGGCTGGCCGCAGGAGCGCGGCATCGTCACCATCTGGATCGCCCATACCACGTTCTGTGCGGCGTATGTGGCGGTGGTGGTGTCGGCACGCCTGCGGGAGCTGGACCTGTCGATCGAGGAAGCGGCGATGGACCTGGGTGCCAAGCCGTGGAAGGTGTTCTTCCTGATCACCATCCCGATGATCGCGCCGTCGTTGGCGGCGGGCGGCATGATGTCGTTCGCCCTGTCGCTGGATGACCTGGTACTGGCCAGCTTCGTCTCCGGCCCTGGTTCGACCACCTTGCCGATGGAAGTGTTCTCGGCGGTGCGCCTGGGCGTGAAGCCGGAAATCAACGCCGTGGCCAGCCTGATCCTGCTGTCGGTGTCGCTGGTGACCTTCTTCGTCTGGTACTTCAGCCGCCAGGCCGAAGAGCGCCGTCGCAAGGCGATACAGCAGGCGATCGAAGAGGGCGCTGCAGCGAATGCTTCGCAGCCACAGGTCAAGCGCCCGGCGCAGGTGGCTGCGTCGGCCTGATCTGGCCTCTTCGCGGGTGAACCCGCTCCCACAGGGTCATGTGCAGTCTTCAAGACCTGCGCAGTACCTGTGGGAGCGGGTTCACCCGCGAATGCCCCAGCACACATTCAAAGCCAGACTGCGTCCCAGTGCGGATAGTCTCTGACACTTCTGACCAAGCCAGCCCGCAAGGGGTTGGCGACAATGTATCTGGCAACATGCACCATGCTCTCCTCCCGCCGCAGTGCCCGGTCCTGATACCCAGGCTGCCATACCGGATCATGCTCAACCCCCGCCTGATGCAAAACCAGACTGGACCTGGACTTGAACCTGCGCATCAAGGTGCCCAACGTCGTACCTTTCAACTCGATCAGCCAATGCAGATGGTCCGGCATCAGCACCCAGGCCAATGATCGGCAGGCATGTTCCTGGTCTGATTGTCGCAGTTGGTGAATGACCAGCCGGGCATGGTGGAAATCATGGAACAGCGGCTTGCGCTGGTGGGTGACGGTGGTCAGCAGATAGAGCTGGCCAAGTTCTGAATAGCGACCACGGCGAAGCAGGTGAGACTGGGCTCGCGACATTGGCTTCTTCCTTGAAAAGCAGGTGACTTTTCAAAGGTAGTGGCTGAGATGCAGGTGCTGTGTAGATCATGGTTTCTGGATATGGCAGAGATTTGTGGATGGCAGTACTGGCCCATTCGCGGGTAAACCCGCTCCCACAGGGTCATGTGCAGCCTTCAGGACCTGCGCAATACCTGTGGGAGCGGGTTCACCCGCGAAGAGGCCCTGAAGGCGTACGACTTTTCATCAACTCAAACCAAAGGCTTCAGTTGGATCGGCTTGGGAATTATCCTACGAGCCGTGTGGAAGCTGCTCTGTTGCTGGGGAAATGCCCCAGGGATAACGTCGTCGGGGCTGGGTGTGAGAACCCAACGATATAGTGCTTTCGTCATGGCAACCGTGCGCGGGCAGACTTACGTCTGGCTGCGTTCCTATATCCGCGGTTTCTCACCTCGCGTACGGTTGCCGCCCTGGTCCGTGAGAAAGATGAAGGTGGCAACTCCTTGTCCAGATATAGGAGATCCACCATGACCAATTCTGCACCAGGCACTCCCCATCCATCACACAGCAGCACTGTCGGCCGCGAAACCTGCATGGACCTGTTCCGCGTCCAGGCCAATATCCCCTTCAACCATGCCTTCTCCGAACTCTCCGTAATGCTCGGGTGCATCAATCACCTGACGACCGAAGCCGAGATGGAAAATGACCGGCTGGCCGGTAGTGCCGCGAGAATTCTCAGTGGCTTTGCCAAAGCACTGATCGATGACATCGAACTGGGACTGAACAAGGCTTCAGTTCAGCTCTGACCTGTACCGGCCCTTTTCGCGGGTAAACCCGCTCCCACAAGGGACTGTGCAGCCTTCAGGGCTTGCGCATGCCCTGTGGGAGCGGGTTTACCCGCGAAGGGGCCCGCGCAGGCGCCGAAAATGCCAGCTTGATCGCAGTCAGTGCCGTTTATCGAACCCTGATCTACGCTAACAGTCGCATCCCACGAATCATTTGCGCGCAAGCAAGGAGCCTGCATGACGTTGATACGTCCGCTGTTGGTCGTCTACCTGGGGCTTGTGTCCCTGCTGTCGGGCTGTAGTAAGGAAGAAACCACCGAAACACTGCCACGCGTAGGCGTGCAACAGGTATCACCCACCGATTTCGCTGCCAGGGTCACCCTGACCGGCGATGTGCAGGCGCGGGTGCAGACCGACCTGTCGTTCCGGGTGGGCGGCAAGATCATTTCGCGCAGTGTCGATGTCGGCGACCACGTCAAGGCCAACCAGGTGCTGGCGCGGCTGGACCCGAAAGACCTGCAGAACAATGTCGACTCGGCCAAGGCCGAGGTGTTCGCCGCGCAGGCGCGGGTCACCCAGACCAGCGCTGCCTTCGTACGCCAGCAAAAGCTGTTGCCCAAGGGCTACACCAGCCAGAGCGAATACGATTCCGCCGAAGCCGCGCTGCGTAGCAACCAGAGCGCGCTCAAGGCCGCACAGGCACAATTGGCCAATGCCAACGAACAACTGAGCTATACCGCGCTGGTCTCCGAGGCCGATGGGGTCATCACCGAGCGCCAGGCCGAGGTTGGCCAGGTGGTGCAGGCGACCATGCCGATCTTCAGCCTGGCCACCGATGGTGACCGTGATGCCGTGTTCAATGTCTACGAATCGCTGCTGGTGGCTCCGCCAAGCGACGCCGGCGTGATCGTCAGCCTGCTGGACGACCCCAAGGTCCAGGCCCGTGGCTTCGTGCGCGAAATCACCCCCACGGTATCCGCGCAAAGCGGCACGGTACAGGTCAAGGTCGGGCTGAGGGATGTGCCGCCAGGGATGCAACTGGGTGCACCGGTGACGGCCACCACCAATGCCCAGGGCCGACCAAGTATCGAGCTGCCATGGTCGGCACTGACCAAGGCCCTGCATGAGCCTGCCGTGTGGGTGGTGGGCGAGGGTGACAAGGTAGAGCTGCGCAAGGTCGAGGTCAGCCGTTACCTCACCGGCAGGATCGTGGTCGCCAGTGGCCTGAAAGGCGGCGAGACCGTGGTGGTCAATGGCGGGCAGTTGCTGCACCCCGGCATGCAGGTGCTGAAGGTCGATGCCAAGGCCAAAGGGGGTGAGCTATGAAGCGCCTGCTGCTGATGCTGTCGGCCGGCGTGCTGTTGGCCGGCTGCAGTAGCGAGGATGAAGTGCCGGAGCCGATTCGGCCGGTGCTGTCGGTCAAGGTCGAACCCCAGGTGCAGTCGCAGCTGGGCCGCTTCGCCGGCAGTATCCAGGCCCGTTTCGAAAGCACCTTGGGCTTCCGGGTTTCCGGGCGTATTGCCCGGCGCTGGCTGGATGTGGGCGCCCAGGTGAAACCGGGTGACACCTTGGCCACCCTCGACCCGACCGACCAGCAGAACCAGTTGCGCGCCGCCGAAGGCGACTTGGCCAAGGTGCAGGCGCAGTGGATCAACGCCCAGGCCGATGCCCGCCGGCAGCAACAGCTATATGACCGTGGCGTAGGCGCCCAGGCCCAGCTGGATATCGCCCAGACCAACCTGAAAACCACCAGCGCGGCGTTGGAACAGGCGCGCTCTGCGCTCAGCCAGGCGCGTGACCAGCTCGACTACAGTACCTTGCGAACCGACCATGCCGCGGTAATCACTGCCTGGCAGGCCGAAGCCGGGCAAACCGTCACCGCTGGCCAGGCCGTGGTAACCCTGGCCAGGCCGGATGTGAAGGAAGCGGTGATCGATCTGCCGATCGGCCTGGCCGAGCAGTTGAGCAAAGGCCTGACCTTCACCGTTGCTTCGCAGCTGGACCCGACCATCAACACCACCGCCAGCTTGCGGGAACTGGAACCCCAGGCCGACGCCACCACGCGCACCCGCCGCGCGCGCCTGACCCTGGCGAGCACCCCGGCGGCGTTCCACCTGGGCACCGCCATCAGCGTGACCCTGAGTTCGGAGGTGTCGCCGCGCAGCGAACTGCCCTTGAGTGCCTTGCTCGAGCGCGACGGCAAGACCCAGGTATGGGTGATCGATACGCAGCAGAAGACCGTGGCCACCCGTGATGTGGCCCTGATCGGTCGAACCGCCGACAGCATCGTCCTGACCTCGGGCGTACAGCCCGGCGAGCGGGTGGTGACTGCGGGCGTGAACAGCCTCAAGCCTGGCCAGAAGGTCACCTTCGACGAGGATGCGCAATGAAAGGAAGCTTCAACCTGTCCGACTGGGCACTCAAGCATCAATCGTTCGTCTGGTACCTGATGTTCGTCGGCCTGCTGATGGGGATCTTTTCCTACTTCAACCTGGGCCGTGAGGAAGACCCGTCGTTCACCATCAAGACCATGGTCATCCAGACCCGCTGGCCCGGCGCGACCCAGGACGAAACCCTGTACCAGGTCACCGACCGTATCGAGAAGAAGCTCGAGGAACTCGACTCCCTCGACTACACCAAAAGCTACACCCGCCCCGGCGAATCCACGGTCTACGTGTACCTGCGCGACACCACCAAGGCCAAGGACATCCCGGAAATCTGGTACCAGGTGCGCAAGAAGATCCAGGACATTCGCGGTGAATTCCCTGCGGGTATACAAGGGCCCGGGTTCAACGATGAATTCGGCGATGTGTTCGGTTCTATCTATGCCTTCACCGCCGACGGCCTGACCCTGCGCCAGCTGCGCGACTACGTGGAACAGGCGCGGGCCGAAGTGCGCGATGTGCCCAACATCGGCAAGATCGAGCTGATCGGCACCCAGGACGAAGTGCTTTACCTGAACTTCTCCACCCGCAAGCTGGCAGCCCTGGGCATCGATCAGCGCCAGGTCATGCAGGCCCTGCAATCGCAAAACGCCGTGACCCCTGCCGGTGTGATCGAGGCCGGGCCGGAACGTATCTCGGTGCGTACCTCTGGGCAGTTCACCTCGGAAAAGGACCTGGAAACCGTCAACCTGAAGATTAACGACCGCTTCTTCCGCCTGGCAGACATCGCCGATATCGAGCGCGGCTACGTCGACCCTCCTTCGCCGATGTTCCGCTACAACGGCCAGACGGCGCTGGGCCTGGCCATCGGCATGAAGGCCGGCGGCAATATCCAGGTGTTCGGCGCGGCGCTGAAAAAGCGCATGGACCAGGTGGTCGAAGACCTGCCGGTGGGCGTCGGGGTACACACTGTTTCCGACCAGGCCGTGGTGGTCAAGCAAGCCGTCGGTGGCTTCACCAGTGCGCTGTTCGAGGCGGTGGTGATCGTGCTGGCGGTGAGCTTCGTCAGCCTCGGTGTGCGTGCCGGGCTGGTGGTGGCCTGCTCGATCCCGCTGGTGCTGGCCATGGTGTTCGTGTTCATGGAATACAGCGGTATCACCATGCAGCGGATTTCGCTGGGGGCGCTGATCATCGCCCTGGGCCTGCTGGTGGATGATGCGATGATCACTGTGGAAGTGATGGTCACACGGCTGGAAATGGGCGAAAGCAAGGAGCAGGCGGCAACTTTTGCCTATACCTCCACAGCCTTCCCCATGCTCACCGGCACTTTGGTGACTGTGGCCGGCTTCGTGCCGATCGGCCTCAACGCCAGCTCGGCGGGTGAATACACCTACACGCTGTTTGCGGTAATTGCCGTGGCACTGATGGTGTCGTGGGTGGTGGCGGTATTCTTCGCTCCGGTGTTAGGCGTGCACATCCTCAGCAGTGCCAAGCTCAAGCACCATGAAGCCGAGCCGGGCCGTGTCGGCCGGGCCTTCGAGCATGGTTTGTTGTGGTGCATGCGCAACCGCTGGCTGACCATCATCGGCACCGTGGTGCTGTTCGCCCTGGCGATCTTCTGCGAACGCTTCGTGCAGAACCAGTTCTTCCCGTCCTCTGACCGCCCGGAAATCCTCGTCGACCTCAACCTGCCGCAGAACGCCTCGATCGAGGAGACGCGCAAGGTGGTCGACCGTTTCGAGGCGCGGATCAAGGACGACCCGGACCTGGTGCACTGGAGTACCTATATCGGCCAGGGCGCGATCCGCTTCTACCTGCCCCTCGACCAGCAGTTGCAGAACCCGTACTACGCGCAGCTGGTGATCGTCAGCAAGGGCTTCGAAGAACGTCAGGCCATGATGGAGCGCCTGCAGAAGATCCTGCATGAAGAATTCGTTGGCGTCGGCACCAACGTGCAATCGCTGGAAATGGGCCCACCGGTGGGCCGACCGATCCAGTATCGGGTAAGCGGTGCCAATATCGACGAGGTTCGCAAGCACGCCATCGAGCTGGCCACCTTGCTCGACCAGAACGAACACATCGGCGAGATGATCTACGACTGGAACGAGCCGGGTAAGGTGCTGCGCGTGGAAATCGCCCAGGACAAGGCGCGCCAGCTGGGCCTGTCGTCGGAGGACGTGGCCAATGTGATGAACAGCATCGTCAGCGGCGTGCAGATCACCCAGGTCAACGACAACATCTACCTGGTCGACGTGGTCGCCCGTGCCGAGGACAGCGAGCGTGGCTCGCCGGATACCCTGCAGAACCTGCAGATCCTGACACCCAACGGCACTTCGATCCCGCTGCTGGCGTTCGCCACCGTGCGCTACGAGCTGGAGCAGCCGCTGGTGTGGCGTCGCGACCGCAAGCCGACCATCACCATCAAGGCTTCGGTCAACGGCGACATCCAGCCCACCGACCTGGTGGCCCAGCTGAAGCCGAAGATCGACGAGTTCGCCAGCAAGTTGCCGGTGGGCTTCGAGGTGGCCACCGGCGGTACGGTGGAGGAGAGCGCCAAGGCGCAGGGGCCGATCCGCAAGGTCATCCCGCTGATGCTGTTCCTGATGGCGACGTTCCTGATGATCCAGCTGCACAGCGTGCAGAAGCTGTTCCTGGTGGTCAGCGTGGCGCCGCTGGGGTTGATTGGCGTGATCATTGCGCTGGTGCCCACAGGTACGCCCATGGGCTTCGTGGCGATTCTCGGCATTCTCGCGCTGGCGGGCATCATCATTCGTAACTCGGTGATCCTGGTGACCCAGATCGATGAGTTCGAAGCCCAGGGCTTGTCGCCGTGGGATGCGGTGGTGGAGGCAACCAACCACCGGCGCCGGCCGATTCTGCTGACCGCAGCAGCGGCGAGCCTGGGCATGATCCCGATTGCCCGCGAAGTGTTCTGGGGGCCGATGGCCTACGCCATGATTGGCGGGATCATCGTGGCGACCCTGCTGACGCTGCTGTTCCTGCCGGCCTTGTATGTGGCCTGGTACAAGATCCGCGAGCCACAGAAACACAACTGAAGCCCTGCACGGGCCCTGTGGGGGCGGGTTCACCCGCGAATGCGATGGTGGAACCACCGCCGCATTCGCGGGTGAACCCGCTCCCACAGGGTCTTCCGTCGCTTTCAAAATTGTATTTTGTTTTGGTTATATAAACATTCTCAAACAGTATTTTTAAGAATAACCCCGCCTCACTACTATTGCCCTCAAGCCAGGCGCAAATCCCCTTCAAACCTCAGCCCGGCACCCTCACTCCAAGGAGAACGAGCATGAGTGCATCTCTGCGTAGCATCGACGGTCAGGACGAAGCCACCATTCTGCGTGAAATCCAGAGCGCTCTGCGCGACCTGCGATTCGGTGCGGTGGAGATAACCGTGCACAACGCTCAGGTCGTACAGATCGAGCGCAAGGAGAAGTTCCGCCTGCAGCAGCCCGGCAACAAGACCGGCTGATCGCGCCACACATTCAAAACTAGAAAAATGCCAATCGGGAGCTTCACCATGTCCATCCGCCGTTATGCGCTTGCCGCCCTGGCCAGTGCTGTTTTTGCCGGTTCCGCCATCGCCAAGGACTACGAACTGCTGAACGTGTCCTACGACCCGACCCGCGAGCTGTACCAGCAGTACAACGCCGAGTTCATCAAGCACTGGCAGCAGGCCCACCCGGGCGACAAGGTGAAGATCCAGCAATCCCACGGCGGTTCGGGCAAGCAGGCCCGTGCGGTGATCGACGGCCTGCGTGCCGACGTGGTGACCCTGGCCTTGGCCGGCGACATCGATGAAGTCGCCAAGCTCGGCAAGACCCTGCCAGACAACTGGCAGACCCGCCTGCCGGATGCCAGCACCCCGTACACCTCGACCATCGTGTTCCTGGTGCGCAAGGGCAACCCGAAAGGCATCAAGGACTGGGGCGACCTGATCAAGAAGGACGTGTCGGTCATCACCCCCAACCCGAAAACCTCCGGCGGCGCCCGTTGGAACTTCTTGGCGGCCTGGGCCTATGGCCTGAAGGCCGGCGGTAGCGAAGAAAAGGCCAAGGAGTACGTGCAGGAGCTGTTCAAGCACGTCCCGGTGCTGGATACCGGCGCCCGTGGCTCGACCATCACCTTCGTCAATAACGGCCAGGGCGATGTGCTGTTGGCCTGGGAAAACGAAGCCTTCCTGGCGCTGAAGGAAGACGGAGGTGCCGACAAGTTCGAGATCGTCGTGCCGTCGTTGTCGATCCTCGCCGAACCGCCAGTGGCGGTGGTGGACAAGAACGCCGAGAAGAAGGGCAATACCGAGATTGCCACCGAATACCTCAAGCACCTGTACAGCCCGGCCGGGCAGAAGATCGCAGCCGAGAACTTCTACCGCCCGCGTGACGAGAAGGTCGCTGCCGAGTTCGGCAAGCAGTTCCCGAAACTGGACCTGGTGACCATCGACAAGGACTTTGGTGGCTGGAAGACTGCACAACCTAAATTCTTCAATGATGGCGGTGTGTTCGACCAGATCTATCAGGCACAGTAATCGCCAAGGAAAAGCGGGGCCGCGCTGCGGCCCCAGGATTCAGAAGCTTGCACCGACCCGGGATCTGTCCCGGGTTTCGTGCGTTCAACCAGGGATATTTATGTCACGTCGCATTTCCCCCGTCATACCCGGCTTCGGGCTGACGCTGGGCTACACCTTGGTGTACCTCAGCCTGATAGTGCTGATACCGCTGGCCGCCATGTTCGTGCATGCCGCGCAGCTTACCTGGGAGCAGTTCTGGAACATCATCAGTGCACCGCGGGTGATCGCCGCGCTCAAGCTGAGTTTCGGCACCGCCCTGTTCGCCGCCATCATCAATGGTGTGATCGGTACCCTGCTGGCCTGGGTGCTGGTGCGCTACACCTTCCCTGGGCGCAAGATCATCGATGCAATGATCGACCTGCCGTTCGCCCTGCCCACCGCCGTGGCCGGTATTGCCCTGACCGCCCTGTACGCACCCTCGGGCTGGGTCGGCCAGTTCGCCACCGACCTGGGCTTCAAGATCGCCTACACCCCACTGGGCATCACCCTGGCGCTGACCTTCGTCACCCTGCCGTTCGTGGTGCGTACGGTGCAGCCGGTGCTGGCCGACATTCCGCGTGAAGTGGAGGAGGCCGCTGCCTGCCTGGGCGCCAAGCCGCTGCAGGTGTTCCGCCATGTGCTGGCGCCAGCGCTGCTGCCTGCCTGGCTGACAGGTTTTGCCCTGGTCTTCGCCCGCGGCGTGGGCGAGTATGGTTCGGTGATCTTCATTGCCGGCAACATGCCGATGAAAACCGAGATCCTGCCGCTGCTGATCATGGTCAAGCTCGACCAATACGACTACACCGGCGCGACCGCCATCGGCGTGCTGATGCTGGTGGTTTCCTTCATCCTGCTGCTGCTGATCAACCTGCTGCAGCGCCGCATCGAAACCCCTTGAAGGAGGCCGGCATGTCCAGTTCATCCCTGAATGCAACCGCCGCCGCCAACGCCGCCCGCCGGGGCAGCGCCACTTCGCGGCGTATCCTGATCGGCCTTGGCTGGCTGGTGTTCGCGCTGTTCCTGCTGCTGCCACTGGTGATCGTGGTGTCGCAGGCGCTGAAGAACGGCTTTGGCACCTTCTTCGAGGCGATCTTCGAGCCTGACGCATTGTCGGCGCTGAAGCTGACCCTGCTCGCCGTGGCCATTTCGGTGCCGCTGAACCTGGTGTTCGGTGTCAGCGCCGCCTGGTGCGTGAGCAAGTACACCTTCCGTGGCAAGAGTATCCTGGTCACCCTGATCGATCTGCCGTTCTCGGTGTCGCCGGTGATCGCGGGCCTGGTCTACGTGCTGATGTTCGGCGCGCAAGGCCTGTTCGGGCCATGGCTGCAGGACCACGATATCCAGATCGTGTTCGCCCTGCCGGGCATCGTCCTGGCCACCATCTTCGTCACCGTACCGTTCGTGGCCCGTGAGCTGATCCCGCTGATGCAGGAGCAGGGCACGCAGGAAGAGGAGGCCGCGCGCTTGCTCGGCGCCAATGGCTGGCAAATGTTCTGGCACGTGACCCTGCCAAACATCAAATGGGGCCTGATCTATGGGGTGGTGCTGTGCACCGCGCGGGCCATGGGCGAGTTTGGCGCGGTGTCGGTGGTGTCCGGCCACATTCGCGGCGTGACCAACACCTT
Organism: Pseudomonas sp. A2; assembly: GCF_023100865.1. Taxonomy (NCBI): domain Bacteria; kingdom Pseudomonadati; phylum Pseudomonadota; class Gammaproteobacteria; order Pseudomonadales; family Pseudomonadaceae; genus Pseudomonas; species Pseudomonas sp. A2. The sequence continues at coordinate 5,866,332 of NZ_CP039127.1, read as the reverse complement.
GCCGCTGCACGTGGAGATCCTCTACAACGAGTACAACCATGTCGCGGCCTTCAGCGTGGCCAGCCTGTTGCTGATCCTGGCGCTCTTCATCCTGCTGCTCAAGCAGTGGAGCGAGAACCGTATTAACCGCCTGCGCCACAGCGCCGCGGAGGAATGATTCATGTCGATCGAAGTTCGTAACGTCAGCAAGCGCTTCAACAGCTTCCAGGCCCTGGACAACATCAACCTGGACATCAACAGCGGCGAGCTGGTGGCGCTGCTTGGCCCTTCCGGCTGCGGCAAGACCACGTTGCTGCGCATCATCGCCGGCCTGGAAACCCCCGACCAGGGCAATATCGTGTTCCATGGCGAGGACGTGTCCGGCCATGACGTGCGCGACCGCAACGTCGGTTTCGTGTTCCAGCACTACGCGTTGTTCCGCCACATGAGTGTGTTCGACAACGTCGCCTTCGGCCTGCGCATGAAGCCCAAGGGCGAGCGCCCGAGCGAGGGCAAGATAGCCGAGAAGGTGCATGAACTGCTGAACATGGTGCAGCTGGACTGGCTGTCCGACCGCTACCCCGAGCAGTTGTCCGGTGGCCAGCGCCAGCGTATCGCCCTGGCCCGTGCGCTGGCGGTGGAACCCAAGGTGCTGTTGCTGGACGAGCCTTTCGGTGCGCTGGATGCCAAGGTGCGCAAGGAGCTGCGCCGCTGGCTGGCGCGCCTGCACGAGGACATCAACCTGACGTCGGTGTTCGTCACCCACGATCAGGAAGAAGCCATGGAGGTGGCTGACCGCATCGTGGTGATGAACAAGGGCGTGATCGAGCAGATCGGCTCGCCGGGCGAGGTGTACGAGCACCCGGCCAACGATTTCGTCTACCACTTCCTTGGTGACTCCAACCGCCTGGCCCTGAGCGAAGGGCATCATGTGCTGTTCCGCCCCCACGAAGTGTCGCTGTCGCGGCACGAGACCGAAGGGCACCATGCGGCCGAGGTGCGCGACATCCGTCCGTTGGGCGCGACCACGCGGGTGACATTGAAGGTGGAAGGGCAGAGCGAGCTGATCGAGGCCGAAGTGGTCAAGGACCATGACAGCCTGACCGGGTTGGCGCGGGGGGAGACATTGTTCTTCCGGCCGAAGGTTTGGCAGAAGGTGGCGGATATTTGATTCGCCTTTGACGATGAAAAAGCCCGGGGGGCGGTCCCGGGCTTTTTTTATGCCTGACAGAATGGCGGCGCTAACGCTAAGCAGAAACGTCTGTTTTTTATTAATAAACGATGCGTGCGCAAGATTTAGCGGTTGGTTAAGTAATCGGCTTCTCGCTGTGGATAACGGCGGAGGTCCTATATAGCTGTCGATCTAGAAGCTCTTGATTCTTGGCCTAGTAAATTTGCTAGTTTTCAATCGCCGGGAATCGGCGGAGTATTGGGTTTTTGGGTGGGCCTGAGTCAAGGAATTGTCGAGTGCGCCTTTTCTGGGCTGTTGCCACGGCCATTGTTATTAAGGTGTCCTGAGGTTTAAATTCATCGCGTAGAAAATCATGGGGCTTGTAATATGTTTAATTCATACTCTCCTTATGGATATTTTTTCTCTGTGAGTGCTTTTGTAGGTGCATTGAATTTTAATGGTGAACACCTTGATGCACTAAGTGATCTATATTTTCTAGGGCTCGGATACAGGGCGTTCAGTCCAGCGTTGATGCGTTTCAATGGACCTGATGAGTTAAGTCCTTTCGATAGCGGTGGGTTGAATTGTTACTGTTATTGCTTAGGGGATCCTGTTAATCGTCAAGACCCTAACGGAAAAACTTCTTTCGCGACGCCGGCGTTGACCGCGATTGCGGCGCGTCGCTTTAAAAGTCTGCTCTTTGCCAAGATTAAAGGTCCCGTTGAATGGCGCCCATTACGGAACTGGAAGAAAGAATCGATTGTTCCAGAGGTTAGATATGCCAAAGAAAAAATTTCATCTGGTAAAGAGAGCGTGACGCATGTGGTGAATCAGAAGGGCTTGTCGGTGTTGGACCTTTCTGAGAAAAAGCATAAATTCATTCTAAGGCAGGATGAAAATTTTTTTATCAGTACCTTTTCCGAGTTTGATGATGCTCCTCTTTCTCACGCCAGTCTTGCGGAGCTTGGTCGACGTCAGTTAAGGTCGGCCTCTCCGGTTGTAGCTGCGGGATATATATATAGGGAAAATGGTCAAACTTATGTTGATAATCATTCGGGTCATTATCTTCCTAGTTACAGAAGCTCACAGGCGGCGGTGAATTACTTGAGGTCGATAAATGTACCAGCGATGAGTGTTCGTATGGTTGGTCAAATGATGCGTCGATGAGCGATGCCCCGCGCATTTTTTAGGCATGCAAGGTATGCAGGCCATCATCTAAGAAGTAAAGCTGCGGGGGGCGAGGGGTGTCATCATGAGCCTTCTGGCATACTCTCTCGAATCGGCCTGTTCGGCACCGTCTGGGGCATCATGGAAGCGCTCAAGGGCATCAGCGCGGCCGGCTCCGCCAGCCTAGGTAGTCTTTGGCCCCTTTTTTTCAACCCGAGGCTCCCACAGGGATCGCGTCATTGGTAGCTTTTGGTTATTAACAAATAGCTTCTTATTCCTTTACTGATATATGTCCGCCCCTATACTTGTCTCCAAGCACGCAAGCTCACTGGAGGCGTCCCCATGCGCAATGAGTCGATTCGTTACCTGATTGTGCCGGGCTGGCAAGGATCGCCAGACAACCATTGGCAAAGTCACTGGCAGCGCACCCTGCCGAACAGTGTGCGGGTCGAGCAGCACGACTGGCTGACTCCGCAACGCCAGGACTGGGTGCAGGCACTGGAGCAGGCGATTGCCGCCGAGCGCTCACCGGTGATTCTGATTGCCCATAGCCTGGGCTGCATAACCGTCGCTCACTGGGCCGCGCAAGCCAGCCCGGCCCTGCTGCGGCGGGTCCGTGGCGCGCTGCTGGTGGCACCCTCTGACGTAGAGCGGCCGACCTGCGCGCCGGCTCTGCGCAACTTCGCGCCGATACCGACCGAAGCACTGCCATTCCCCAGCCAGGTGGTCAGCTCGGACAACGACCCGGCCGTGAGCGTGCCAAGGGCGTTGTACCTGGCCCAGGTCTGGGGCGCCGAAGCAGGGCTGCTGACCAACGCCGGGCACATCAACGTCAAGTCCGGCCATGAGCGCTGGGAACAAGGTTTCGCCTACTTGTATCGCTTGCAGAGCCGGGTCGAGCAGCGCGCACTGCGCCGCGCCTGATCGCCCTTACTGTTTACCGTTTGCCTGACGCCCGGCCATTGAAGGCCTGGGGCGGGAGTTCGTCATGACTTTTCAAAACCCTTTTGGCCAGCCGTTGCTGACCTTCCCTGAATTGGACAAGAGCCCACTGAGCATCCGCGCCAAGGCGCTGGTGTTCATCGACCCACGTTCGCAGCAGCTGCGCGAGGAGCTCGAGCACCTGGCGCCACAATCCTTGCCGGTGCTGATCCGTGGCGAAACCGGCACCGGCAAGGAACTGCTGGCCCGGCAGATCCACCGTGCCAGTGACCGCAGCGGGTTGTTCGTGTCGGTCAACTGCGCTGCCATCAGCCCCACCTACGCCGATGCCGAGCTGTTCGGCTACAGTGCCGGCAGCCAAGGCGGCACAGCCAGCAGCCGTGCCGGCTGGTTCGGCTCGGCCAACGGCGGCACGTTGTACCTGGACGAGATCGCCGACTTGCCGCTGGCCATCCAGGGCAAGCTGCTGGCCGCCCTTGAAAACCGCGAGGTTACCCGGGTGGGCGCGCAGCAGCCGCAACCGGTGGACGTGCGCCTGGTAGCCGCCACCAGTATCGACCTGGCGCGGGTGGTGCGCGCGGGGCGCTTCAACGAGCGCCTGTACCAGTACCTGCGCGAGGGAGCGCTGGAGCTACCGCCACTGCGCGAGCGGCCGGGCGATATCTTGCCGTTGGCCGAGTATTTCGTGGGCATCTACAGCGTGCGGCTACAGCGGCCTGTGCCGCTGGTGAGCGAGGCGGCGCAGCAGGTGCTGGAGGCACACCCCTGGCCCGGCAACACCCGAGAACTGGAGAATGTCATCCACTTTGCCTTGCTGGTGAATGACGGCGAGGAGATCCTGGCAGAGGACCTGGACCTGCCCGACCCTGCGCGCTAGGCACTGCTCAAAAGCAAAATGGCTGATAGCATTTTGTTTTTGGAATAAGCAGCTAAATAAAAGATATTTTTACGGAATAAAAAATCTGGGTATTGTCCGCCTCACGCCCGCTGGTGAACCGGTTGGGCACCCGATTCGCCATCGTCGATGGCCCAGAACCAGAACAAGGATCACCATGAAGAAGACCCTGCTGACCACTGCCCTGGCCGCTGCCCTGTCGTTTGCCGGCCTGGCTACCGCCGCCGAGAAACTGGTTGTCGCCGCCACCCCGGTACCGCACGCCGAAATCCTCGAGCTGATCAAGCCGACCCTGGCCAAGGAAGGTGTGGACCTGCAGATCAAGGTTTTCACCGACTACGTGCAGCCGAACGTGCAGGTTGACCAGAAGCGCCTGGACGCCAACTACTTCCAGACCCTGCCTTATCTGCAGAACTTCAACGAAGGCAAGGGCACCCACCTGGAAACCGTGATCGGCGTGCATGTCGAACCCTTTGGTGGTTACTCGAAGAAGGTCAAGAGCCTGAGCGAACTGAAAGAAGGCGCTACCGTTGCCATCCCTAACGAGGGCAGCAACAGCGGCCGCGCCCTGCTACTGCTGCAGAAGGCTGGCCTGATCACCCTGAAGGATCCGAAGAACGCCCTGGCCACCCCCAAGGACATTGCCGAGAACCCGAAGAAGCTGAAGTTCCGCGAGCTTGAGTCGGCCATGCTGCCGCGCGTGCTGGACCAGGTCGACCTGGACATGATCAACACCAACTACGCCCTGGAAGCCGGCCTGAACCCGGCCAAGGACGCGCTGGTAATCGAAGGCAGCGACTCGCCATACGTGAACTTCCTGGTCGCCCGCCCGGACAACAAGGACAGCGAAGCCATCCAGAAACTGGCCAAGGCCCTGACCAGCCCGGAAGTGAAGGAGTTCATCGCCAAGAAGTACCAAGGTGCGGTGCTGCCGGCGTTCTGATGCGCTTGCATTACCTTGCATGACCCAACGCCGACACCCTTGTGTCGGCGTTTTTCACAAGGGCTGCAAAGCAGCCTCGGCAATCTCACTGGTTACGCGGTAGCCAGTTCAACAGGAACTCATTCACCACCCGCGGGTTCTCCAGGCTGGAGATATGCCCCGCAAACGGAATCTGCGCCGCCAGGCAGCCAATGATCCGCGCCATTTCATTGGACTCTTCCGGCGGCCGCGGAATGTCCTGATCGCCGCACATCAGGATGGTTCTCTCGCTCGGCAGCTGCTCGAGTTGCTCCAGCAGGTCGTGTCGTCCAAAGATTATCCGCCCCATGGGATCGAGGCTCTCGCGAATGGTTTGTGCACTGCTTGCCTTCAGCTGAGCACGAAACCGCTCACGGATTTCAGGCACGGTCTGGCCGCCTGCGTGGAAAAAAATAGGCACGATGATGTCGAGCAACGGGTCGCTGAATTCGCCGGCTGCGCTGGCGGTATCCAGCAAGGCGAAATACTTGAGCCGAGTTTCCTCCGGCTCGGCGCTCAGGTAAGTGTCCATGAGCACCAGGCGATCAATTCGTTCAGGGTGGGTAGCAGCCAGCGGTGCCCCCCACATACCGCCTACCGACAGCCCGACCAGGTGGCACTTGGTAATTTCCAGTTTGTCCAGCAACGTCAGGTGCTGGTGGACCAAGCTGTTCATGTCGATGGTCGTGGCAGGCGGAGCATCGGAGCCGCCGTGGCCCCACAGCTCGGGGACGATGACGCGGAAGTGTTCTGACAAGGCTTCGATTTGTGGCTGCCACATCTCGGCGGACCACAGGTAGCTGTGGCCGAGCAGGACCGGGAAACCCTGGCCCTGGTCGATGTAGCTCATGCGGGCGCCGTCGATTTCGATGAAGTGTCTTTGCATGGAATGGGTCTCGGCTGGGAGTGCTGTAGGGTATTCGAAATTGTCGGGGGCCGCTTTGCGGCCCATTCGCAGCACAAGGCTGCTCCTACAGGGGATCGCGGTCTCTTGTAGGAGCAGCCTTGTGCTGCGAATGGGCTGGCACCAGACGCAAGGTACTCTGCGCCGGGATCACCCCCATCTGCGCCTTCTGGTACTGCCCCTGCACATCCCCTTCGGCCTGATCCGCAAAATGCCTGTCGAACGGCACACCACTCTGCCCGACCGGGTTGGTGGTCAGCGCCTGCCCGGCATCGGCAAAGTCGACCAGCCGCCGCGTCGACGGCCCATAGGTCACCGGCCATGGCGCCGGGCCGATCTTCGCCGAGAGGTTGTTCGGCACTTCATGGGTGCCCGGTGCGGCGAACGGGCCGACGTTGAACAGCAGGTTCAGCGGCTTTTTCACCCCCAGCGGGTGGTTGTGGGTCAGGGTATGGGCCTTGCCCCACTGCCAACTGGCCGGGTCGTTGCCCAGGGTTTCCCGCAGGTGCTTCAAGCTGTTCTGCCACGCCATGCGCACCACGGCGTTACGGTCGGTGCGCTGGTTGGCTCCGCGGGTGTTCCACCACGGCGAATCGGCATCCGCCGCCAGGCGCGGCAGGGCTGCGTCGATGGCGCGGGTGCTGATCAGCATCGGGAACCAGGTGTCGCCCAGCTCGTCATGCAAGGCCGCGAATGCCAGCTCGTAGAGGAACTGGTTGAACAGCGTGGCACTGGTCGAGTCGAGCGGGTAGTCGCCGCTCCAGGCTGCCAGTTGCTCAACCAACTCCTTCTCTTCGTCACCTTCGGCCACTGCGCGTAGCGTTGCCAGCAGTGGTGCAAGGGTGCGCGGGCCATAGTCGCTTGCAGTGTCCAACTGCAGCGCCTGGCTATTCTGGGTATCCCACTTCACATCGGGGTTGGCCAAGTGGCGATCGAGCTGGCGGCCTCGGTCCGGCAGGTTGTAGTAACCGGGTATCGGCACTGCTGCTGGAGGCTGGTAGTTGGCCGAGACAATGTAGCCGCGTGCCGGGTTCTCCTGCTGCGGGTTGACGCTGAAGGGGTAGAAGCCGAGCTTGTCTGCCTGCGCACTGGCACCATCGAGGATGAACACGGGGTCGACGCCGTCGGGGCGGATCGGCAACTGCGCCGCTGCCCACCAACCGATATCGCCACGGGCATTGGCCCAGACCAGGTTCAGCCCCGGCGCATGCACCTTGGCCGCAGCCTCGCGCATCTTGCCCAGGGTATCGGCGCGGTTGAGCTGGTAGAAACCGTCTAGGATCGGGTTTTCGGTTTCCAGGAACGCCCACCACATGGCGATTGGCGTGGGCCCGGCAGTGGCACCCAGTACGTCGTTGACGATCGGGCCATGGGGCGAGCGGCGGAGGCTGAGGGTGACCGGTGCTTCGCCTTTAACGGCAATCTGCTGCTCGGTCTTTTCCAGCGCATGCCATTTGCCATCGACCATCACCTGGTTGGCGTCGGCAGGGTTGGTGCGCTCGGCGATCAGGTCGACGTCGTCATTCTGGAACATGGTCAGGCTCCAGCCGAAGTCGCGGTTGTGGCCGAGCAGGGCGAACGGGTTGAGCGCCTGGAAGTAGCCATACAGGTTGAAGCCCGGCGCCGACAGCTCGGCCTCGTACCACACCGCCGGCACCGCAAAACCGATGTGCGGGTCGCCGGCCAGCAGCGGCCTGCCGCTGCGGGTGCGGCTGCCGGCCACGGCCCAGGCGTTGCTGCCCTCGAATTGCGGGATGCCCGCATCGCCCAGCGCGTCATGGCTGAGGCGGGCGAGGGCCTCCAGGCTTTGCCAGTCGGCAGCGGCCAGCGGTGTACCCAAGGCGCCCTCGGGCTGCCAGGCGAGATCGAAGATGTTCAGGTACTCAGGGCCCAGCTGGTCGCGGATATAGGTGAGCGCGGGCTCGGTGCGAAACGCGGCGGCGAAGCTGTAGGCCAGGTAGCCGGCGATGCTCAGCGTGTCTTCGGCGCTGAAGGGGCGTGGGGTGATGCCGAGCAGGTCGAACTCCACGGGTTTTGGGTGGCTGGCCTGCCAGCTGTTCACCCCGTCGAGGTAGGCCTGCAGGGCTTGCCAGGCGGGTGACTGGCGGTCCTGACGCTTGGCCATCAGTGCTGCCTGTTCGCGAATGCGCAGGCTGCGGAACAGGGTGTCGGTGGGCAGCAGCTTGTCGCCCAGTACCTCGGCCAGCTCGCCCCGGGCCAGGCGCCGCAGGATCTCCATCTGGAACAGCCGGTCCTGGGCATGCACGTAACCGAGAGCACGATACAGGTCCGGCTCGCTCTGCGCCTGCAGGTGCGGCACCCCACGGGCGTCGTAGCGCACGTTGACCGGCGCCTGCAGACCGGCGATGGCCACCTCGCCCTCGCGTTGCGGCAGCTTGCCCTGCACATACCAGTATCCGGCGCCGGCGGCCACGGCAACCATCACGGCCAATAGGGTCAAGCTGCGCTTCATGCAGGCTCCTTGTGCGTTCAAGCGAAAAATGTGGTCCGATGATCGGCGGATTCGCGACCAGAGCATAGCCCCAGGAAGGAGTTTCCATGTCCCTCAGCGAAAAACAGAAAATGCTTACAGGCCAGCTCTATCACGCTGGCTGTCCCGAGCTGCAGGCCGAGCAGATCGCCAACAAGCACTGGATGCACCGCTACAACAGCAGTGTCGAATTGCTCAACGACGCACGTCATGGGCTCTTGGTAGAGCACTTTGGCCAGGTCGGCGAAGGCGCGGTGATCCGCCCGCCGTTTTATTGCGACTATGGCTACAACATCAGCGTCGGCCGCAACACCTTCATGAATTTCAACTGCGTGATCCTCGATGTGCTGCCGGTGCGTATCGGTGATGACTGCCAGATCGGCCCCAACGTGCAGATCTATACCGCCGACCACCCGCTCGACCCCGAGGTGCGCCGCACAGGGCTGGAGAGTGGCCGGCCGGTGACCATCGGCAACAACGTGTGGATCGGCGGCGCGGCGATCATCCTGCCGGGGGTGACCATTGGCGATAACGCCGTGGTGGGTGCCGGTAGTGTGGTCACCCGTGACGTGCCGGCAGGGGCGGTGGTGGTGGGCAACCCTGCGCGGGTGCGTCAGCCGGCCCAGGGGCAGTAGCAGCCCACCGCCAGGGTATTTGAGGCACTCACCTGGCGGCCGTCGAGTAGCGCCTTGAGGATCGGCTCGATGAAGCTGTTGCTGGCATTGCACACCGCGCCTTCGCTGTAGGGGCCGAAGTAGGCCAGGTGGCCTTGCCGGTCCCAGATGGCCACGGCCGGGGAGGCGGGCAGGTGTTCGCTGCCGGGCAGGCTGGCGAGTGGCTTGAGGGCGGTGAGGTTGGCGGGCAGCTGGCCGTGGCTGTCGGGCTTTTGCAGCACGTGGAAGGTCACGCCCTGGCTGGCGAACTGGTTGATCAGGTCGCCCAGGTGCTGCTGGTTGCCGACGTTGCACGGGCAGGCCGGGTCCCAGAAATGCACTACCCGGATCGGGCCGGGGCCGGCCAGCTCGGGGGGCAACTGCAGCTGGCTGCCGTCGAACAGCGTGGCCTGGTTGTCGAACGGGCGCAGGTAGCGGGCCTGGAAGGTGGTGTAGGCCTGCCAGAGGATGGTCACACCGACCAGAAGGGCGATTGCTGTGCACAGCGGTTTGATGATCCGAGTCTTCATGAAGTTTCCGCGGCCCTCTGTAGGAGCAGCCTTGTGCTGCGAAAGGGCCGGCATGACTGATGGTGTTGTTGTGGCAGTACCGGCCTCTTCGCAGCACAAGGTTGCGCCTACCGGGGGATACCGCTATCGGCCTGAAATCGAGCAAGCTTGCCACGACGCCAGCCAGAGCTGAATATCCCAGATCAATACTTGCTTCACTGTGGATGTACCCGATGCCCGCTGCCTTTCACCCAGACCTCCTGCGCACCAGCCTGGCGCCACTGACCTTTCGCCAGCCGTTGTCGGCGCAGGCGCAGGACTACCAGCGCTTCTATGGCCTGAACCTGTCGGCCCACAGCTGGCTGGGCGGCTTCCAGGCCGCAGGCTTCGAGCTGGTCGGGCAGGCCTGGCTACCCGACCAGCCGAGCGCGACGCTGTTCCTGCTGCACGGCTATTACGACCATATGGGCCTCTATAGGCATGTGATCGATTGGGCGCTCAAACAGGGGTTCGCCGTGATCAGTTGCGACCTGCCCGGCCACGGCCTGTCCAGCGGCGAGCGAGCCAGCATCAGTGATTTCGCGGTGTACCAGCAGGTGCTGGAGGCTTTGTTCGAACAGGCGCGCACGCTGCAACTGCCGCGCCCGTGGCACCTATGCGGGCAAAGCACCGGTGGCGCCATCGCCGTGGACCACCTGTTGTACCAGGGCGCGCGCAGCCCCATCGATGGCCAGGTCATCCTGTTGGCACCGCTGGTGCGGCCCTGTGCCTGGCGCTGGTCGAAGCTGAGCTATCGCGTGTTGCGTCACTTCGTGAATGGCATCGAGCGGCGCTTCAGCGAGAACACCAATGACCCGACCTTCCTGCCGTTCCTCGAAGCCGACCCGCTGCAACCGCGCCGCCTGCCTACAGCTTGGGTGGGTGCCTTGATTGTCTGGGTCAAACGCATCGAGGCCGCGCCGCGCAGCACGCGGCGGCCGTTGATCGTGCAAGGAGAAGCGGATGGTACAGTGGACTGGCCGTACAACCTCGAAGTACTCAAGGCCAAGTTCGCCGAACCACAGATTCTGATGCTGCCCGAGGCCCGTCACCACCTGGCCAACGAGCTGCCGGGCATTCGTCAGCGCTACTTCGACTTCATCGACCAGCGCCTGGGCTGATCACTTAAGGTCGCTGCTGCTCTGGCCAACTGCCAGGCCTGCGCGAACGGCGGCCAAGGCGGCCTGGTAGTAAGCCTTGCCGTCTGGCGACTCGGCAAAGGTAGCGAACTCTTCCAGCTCCGCATCGGACAGGTCGCGATAGACATACAGCAGGGTGTTGTTGAGGTCTTCGCCGATCTGGCCCATCAGGCGCTGGCGCTGGCCGTCGAGCAGGTTCTGGGCCTGACCGCCGCCGAACAGGCCGGGGATCATCGAGCTGAGGCTGTCGGCCGCCACGCCGGCAATGGCCAGGCTCACTTCGGCGCCGGCTTCGCGCGCCGGCAGGGCCTGGGCCAGATGCCCGATTATCAGCAGGCGATCATCGCTGGCCTGGATCTTCGGCAAGCCCTTGGCATTCCTGGCCAGTTCGTCCTTGCGTGTGGCCTTGAGCTCCGCAGCCACCACCTTGCGCCCCAGCGGCGACCGGAAGAACGCCAGCGCCGGTGCCGGGTTGGCCAAGGTTGCGCGCAGCTGCGCCTGGGCGCGACGGTCCACCGCCTGGGCCTGGAAGCGCTGGTTGCTGTTGTTTACCAGCGCCTGGTACACGGCGGGTGGCAAACTGTTGCGGTAGCGTTCCTGGGCAGCGGTCAGGGCATCATTGAAATGGGCGCGCTGGTCGGGCCAGCCGGCGGCCTTGTACAGTTGATCCAGGTTGTCTGCCCAGACAGGCACGGTGCAGATCATCAGCAGAATCAGGGAAAACAGACGGCGCATTCAGGACTCCTGTCGGCAGGTGGCTATTGTCCGTGGCCGGGCGCCGGTTTGTCGAGATATCCGCGTGCTTCTCGGCCAAGTGGCGCTGTGCGCCGGCATGGCTAATGGATATGATGCGCGCCATGCACATCTCCCCTGAACACCCGATGCTTGCGGCCGTCGTCGACGATCTGGCCACCCATGGCTGGTCCCAGCAGGCGCTTTTTCTGCCCGCCGACCTGGTGCGTGCGCTCGCGGCCGAGTGTCGGCGCCGTGATGCCGAAGGCGAACTCAACCCTGCAGGGGTTGGGCGCGGTGCTGCCCAGGAGGTGCGCGAGGCCATTCGCGGCGACCAGATCCAGTGGATCGACCCCGGCCAGGCCGAGGCCTGCGACCAGTACCTGAGCGCCATGGAGCAGCTGCGCCAGGCCATCAACCAGGGCCTGTTCCTTGGCCTGGAAGACTTCGAGTGCCATTTTGCCTTGTACCCGCCAGGGGCGTTCTATCGCCGGCACCTGGACCGCTTCCGCGATGATGACCGGCGCATGGTGTCGGCAGTCCTGTACCTGAATGAAGGCTGGCAGCCGCAGGACGGTGGCCAGTTGCGCATGTTCCTGGCGGACGGTGTCGAGCATGATGTCGAGCCGGTGGCGGGCTGCCTGGTGGTGTTCTTGTCGGGCGAGGTGCCCCATGAGGTGCTGCCGGCAGGGCGTGAGCGGCTTTCGTTGACCGGCTGGTTCCGGCGCCGTGGCAATGACCCCTTCTGACCTGCCCAAGGTGCTGGTCAGCGCCTGCCTGCTGGGGCAGCCGGTGCGCTATGACGGCCGCGCCAGTGGCCACCCCGACCTGTTGCAGCGCTGGCAGGTCGAAGGGCGCGTGGTGCCGTTGTGCCCGGAAGTGGCGGGTGGCTTGCCGACCCCACGGCCGCCTGCAGAGATACCGGGCGGGCAGGGTGGGGAGGTGCTCGACGGTGGTGCGCAGGTGCTGACGGTGGCGGGCGAGGATGTCAGCGCCGAGTTCCTGGCTGGGGCGCAGCGGGCGCTGGAGCTGGTGCACCGGCATGGCATTCGTGTGGCCGTGCTGAAAGCTGGAAGCCCTTCGTGTGGCAACCGGTTGACCTATGACGGCACGTTCAGTGGTGTGAAGGTGGCCGGGGAAGGGGTGACCACGGCATTACTGCGGCGGGCGGGGGTGCTGGTGTTCAGCGAGCTGGAGCTGGACGAGGCACAGCAGGCTCTGGCCGGGCTTTCAGCTTAAGCCTGTTCCGGCCCCTTCGCGGGTGAACCCGCTCCCACAGGGACATCACAAGCGTTGAGGGCTGTGGAGAACTTGTGGGAGCGGGTTCACCCGCGAAGAGGCCGGTACAGGCAGCAAAAATCCTATTGCCCGGCCGCAGTCTCAGGCACACCCTTGAACCACTTTTGCTCAAGTTCGGCAGTCCGCCCGCTGTCCTTGAGCCGCTGCAGTGCATTGTTCACCGCACTCTCGAACGCCGGGTTGTCCTTCTGGAACGGGATCACCAGCTGCTTCTCGCCAAACGGCAGGCTCACATCGAGCGGGCCGTCACCTTTGGGTGATTCGCTCGACGGGGTCAGTGCGATGTCGTACTTGCCACTCTCGACACCGGGCAGTACCTCTGCCGCAGGGGCTTCGATGAACTCTGCGCGCAGGTCCAGTTCCTTGGCCAGCGCCTGGCCGAAGTCGATCTCGAAGCCGCTCAGGTGGTCATTTTCCTTGAATGCGTACGGCGAGTTGTCGGCCTGTACGGCTATGCGCAGTTCGCCCCGGTCGGCAATTTCGTCTATCAGCTCGGCCTGAGCCAATGGCGTGATCAGTATCGCCAGCATTACTCCTATGGTCGAACGCATTAAAGCCCCTTTTCTCTTTGGCAGATGAATAACCTTCGCCACGGCTTTCTTCCTCGCCGTGGTCGAGCGCAGCCTATGACCTTGAAGCCTCGGCATTGTTTAACCCTGATTGAAATATTTCTGCCTGGCGCTGTGAACATCCAGGCACAGATATCAACTAAGGTGAACCACCGCCGCCACTGGAATACTGGCGGCGGTCAATAAGTGAATCACAGGAGAAGTGAATGAACAGCCTATTTTCGCGTGCTGCCGTTGCTGGTCTGTTGATGGGAGCGTCGATGTTCGCCAGTGCCGCAGATGCCCTGAAGAGCCAGGAGCCGCCCAAGGATGCCAAGGTCTTCATCGTTTCCCCCGCCGATGGCGCCACGGTCGACAAGACCTTCACCGTCAAGTTCGGCATCGAGGGCATGGCGCTCAAGCCTGCGGGTGACAGCACCCCGCACACCGGGCACCACCACCTGCTGGTGGACGTGGATAAAGAGCCTGTGGCCGACATGGCCCTGCCGGCCAGCCTGATGCCACAGGCCGGCACCGCGTTGCCGGATGGCCCGCAAGTACTGCACTTCGGCAAGGCGCAGACCGAAACCAGCATTACCCTGACCCCAGGCAAGCACACCCTGCAGCTGGTGCTGGGTGACCAGTATCACGTGCCGTTCAAGCCGAGCGTCGTGTCGCAGAAGATTACTGTCGACGTGAAATAGGGGTTGAGCTCTTCGCGGGCAAGCCCGCGAAGCAAGCGACACCAATGTAACAGGCAAAAAAAGGGAGGCCACCAGGGCCTCCCTTTTTTCATGCCGCCAGCGAACTTAGAACAGGACGCGGGAACGGATGGTGCCCTTGACCTGTTGCAGCTTCTCTTGCGCCAGGTCGGAGTACTCGGCGTCAACGTCGATCACCACGTAACCGACTTTCTCGTTGGTCTGCAGGAACTGACCAGAGATGTTGATGCCGTTCTCGGCGAAGACCTTGTTGATCTCGCTGAGCACGCCCGGGATGTTTTCGTGGATGTGCAGCAGGCGGTGCTTGCCTGGGTGCGCCGGCAGGGCCACTTCCGGGAAGTTGACCGAGGATACCGAGGTACCGTTGTCGCTGTACTTGACCAGCTTCTCGGCCACTTCCAGGCCGATGTTGGCCTGGGCTTCGGCAGTGGAACCACCGATGTGCGGGGTCAGGATCACGTTGTCCAGACCACGCAGCGGGCTTTCGAACTGCTCGTCGTTGGAGCGCGGCTCCACCGGGAACACGTCGATGGCGGCGCCGATCAGGTGCTGGTCCTTGATGGCGGCGGCCAGGTGGTCCAGCTCGACCACCGTGCCGCGTGCGGCGTTGATCAGGATCGCGCCCTTCTTCATCGCGCGGATTTCCTTCTCGCCGATCATCCACTGGGTGGACGGCAGCTCAGGCACGTGCAGCGAAACGATGTCGGCCAGGCCCAGCAGCTCGTGCAGGCTGGTGACCTGCACGGCGTTGCCCAGTGGCAGCTTGGTCAGCGGGTCGTAGAAATACACCTGCATGCCCATGTTCTCGGCCAGGACCGACAGCTGGGTGCCGATCGAGCCGTAACCGACGATACCCAGCTTCTTGCCGCGGATTTCGAAGGAATTGGCCGCGCTCTTGATCCAGCCGCCACGGTGGCAGGAAGCGTTCTTCTCGGGGATGCCGCGCAGCAGCAGGATGGCTTCGGCCAGTACCAGTTCGGCTACCGAACGGGTGTTGGAGTATGGCGCGTTGAACACGGCGATACCGCGCTCGCGGGCAGCTTCCAGGTCGACCTGGTTGGTGCCGATGCAGAAGCAGCCAACGGCGACCAGTTTCTTGGCGCAGTCGAAGATCTCTTCGGTCAGCTGGGTGCGCGAACGGATGCCGATGAAGTGGGCATCTGCGATCTTTTCCTTCAGCTCGGCTTCCGGCAGCGAACCAGTGAGGTATTCGATGTTGGTGTAGCCGGCGGCCTTGAGGGTATCGACCGCGTTCTGGTGCACACCTTCAAGAAGAAGGAACCGGATCTTGCTCTTGTCGAGAGAAGTCTTGCTCATCTGCGTAAACCTGTATCCCGGAGAAAAAATGGCGAGGGTGATGCCAGGCGCAAAGGCGGCCTTAGCATGAACAGCGGGAGGGCTATGCTAGCATACGCGACACAATCTGAGCTTATCCCGACAGGTGAAGAGTGCTCAGGGTGACTATGAATAAGTCGAGAGTTCCAGCGATGACCCACCCCGCTGTAATTGATGAACTGATGACCCTTGTCGACCCTGGCAAGGTCCTGACCGACGCAGCTTCCCTGGAAGCCTATGGCAAGGACTGGACCAAGCATTACCCACCGGCACCCAGTGCCATCGTCTTTCCCAAGACGGTGGAGCAGGTGCAGGCGATCGTGCGCTGGGCCAATACGCACAAGGTGGCGCTCGTGCCGTCTGGCGGTCGTACCGGGCTTTCCGCAGGCGCCGTGGCGGCCAACGGCGAAGTGGTGGTCGCCTTCGACTACATGAACCAGATTCTCGGCTTCAATGCATTCGACCGCACCGTAGTCTGCCAGCCAGGGGTTATTACCCGCCAGCTGCAGGCCTACGCCGAAGAACAGGGCTTGTATTACCCGGTGGACTTCGCCTCCAGCGGTTCCAGCCAGATTGGCGGCAATATCGGCACCAATGCCGGTGGAATCAAGGTGATTCGCTACGGCATGACCCGCAACTGGGTGGCCGGGTTGAAAGTGGTGACCGGCAAGGGTGAGCTGCTGGAGCTGAACAAGGACCTGATCAAGAACGCCACCGGCTACGACCTGCGCCAGCTGTTCATCGGTGCCGAAGGTACCCTTGGCTTCGTGGTCGAGGCCACCATGCGTCTGGACCGTGCGCCGCGCAACCTCACCGCGATGGTGCTGGGTACCCCCGATTTCGACTCGATCATGCCTGTGCTGCATGCCTTCCAGGGCAAGCTGGACCTGACTGCCTTCGAGTTCTTCTCCGACAAGGGCCTGGCCAGGATCCTGGCGCGTGGCGACGTGCCGGCGCCGTTCGAGACCGACTGCCCGTTCTACGCGCTGCTGGAGTTCGAGGCCAGCACCGAGGAGGTGGCCAACGAAGCCCTGGCCACCTTTGAGCACTGCGTCGAACAAGGCTGGGTGCTGGACGGGGTGATGAGCCAGAGCGAGACCCAGCTGAAAAACCTGTGGAAACTGCGCGAGTACCTGTCGGAAACCATCTCGCACTGGACCCCGTACAAGAACGACATTTCTGTCACGGTGTCGAAAGTGCCAGCGTTCCTGCGCGATATAGATGCCATCGTCGCCGAACATTACCCGGATTACGAAGTGGTGTGGTACGGCCACATCGGCGACGGCAACCTGCACCTGAACATCCTCAAGCCCGAGCACATGAGCAAGGACGACTTCTTCGCCTCGTGCACCAAGGTCAACAAGTGGGTGTTCGAGATCGTCGAGCGCTACAACGGCTCGATCTCCGCCGAGCATGGTGTGGGCATGACCAAGCGTGACTACCTGGGCTACAGCCGCTCGCCCGAAGAAATTGCCTGCATGAAGGCGATAAAGGCCGTGTTCGACCCTAACGGCATCATGAATCCGGGTAAGATCTTCGCACCTGAATAGAAAGCAGTATCCAGAGGAGTCGGCCATGAGTTACCAGCATCAGTACGTAGACGGCACACGCATTCACTTCCCGCTGGGCAAGGTGGTGTGCATCGGCCGTAACTATGCCGAGCATGCCAAGGAGCTGGACAATCCGATCCCCACCGAACCGCTGCTGTTCATCAAGCCGGGCAGCTGCGTGGTACCAGCCGAGGGTGGCTTCAAGATTCCGACGGAACGTGGCTCGGTGCACTATGAGGCGGAAATTGCCGTGCTGCTGGGCAAGCCGCTGTCGACTCATCCGAGCGAGGAAGAGGTGCTGGACGCCATTTCCGGCTATGCACCGGCGCTAGACCTTACCCTGCGTGACGTGCAGGCCAAGCTGAAAGAGAAGGGCCTGCCCTGGGAGTTGGCCAAGTGCTTCGATGGCGCCTGCGTACTGCCGCCGTTCGTGTCGGCCGCCAGCTTCGAGGATGTGACCGACATCCCGGTGCGCCTGACAGTCAACGGCGAAGTTCGCCAGGATGGTAACAGCGCGATGATGCTTAACCCGATCGTGCCGATGATCCAGCACATGGCCGCGCATTTCTCGCTGCAGGCGGGGGATGTGATCCTTACCGGTACCCCGGCGGGTGTGGGGCCGTTCAATGTCGGTGATGAACTGGTGCTGGAGTTGCCAGGTGTGAGCCGCTTCGAAAGCCGGGTGCTCTGACTCGAGACCGCGTCGCCTTCTTCGCGGGTAAACCCGCTCCCACAGGTACTGCGCAACCCTCAAGGGCGACGCTATGCCTGTGGGAGCGGGTTTACCCGCGAAGAGGCCGGTCCTGTTTACCGATTTTTCACACCTGATCCGGATAATGCGCGAATCTACGCCCATTTCCCCAGGACCCCCGCATGCCATCTCCCTCCAGCGCCCCGGCAACCCCCAAGCGTCGTTTCTTCCTGCGCTGGCCCTTCGGCCTGGCCGCGGCGGCGGTAGTCGGCTATGGCGTGGCCGTAGCCATGCATTGGGATGACCGCGGTGCGCTGTGGGTCAAGGAAAGATTCGAAAGCGCCGCCGAGCGCAGCGAGAGCGTATGGCTACCAGACTACAAGGTCGACATCGATGCCAAACCCTTGCCGGGCATGGACGACGATGAGGCGTCGGATGTGGCCTTCAACCCGCGTACCCGCACCCTGTTCGCAGTCATGGGCAAGAACCCGATCCTGGTCGAACTGAGCCTGGATGGCGATGTGCTGCGCAAGATCCCCCTAAACGGCTGGAACAACCCGGAAGGCGTCGCCGTGCTGGAGGACGGCTACCTGGCAATCACCGATGAGCGCCTGCACGACCTGACCGTGGTCAAGGTGGATGCGCAGACCACCTCGTTGAACCATGATGATTTCCAGAGCCACGACCTGGGCCCGTCGGTGAAGAGCAACAAGGGCTTCGAGGCGGTGGCCTGGGACCCGCTGCGCCAGCGCCTGGTAATCGGCGAGGAGCGCCCGCCCAGGCTGTATACCTGGAATACCGACGGCCGCAGCCCGCTCACGGGTGAAAAACAGCTTTTGCCCAGTGATGAACTGGACCTGCGCAACCTCTCGGCGCTTGGCGTGGATCCGCGTACCGGCCACTTGTTGGTGCTGTCGTCCGACTCCAACATGCTTCTGGAACTGGACGAGCAGGGCCAGCAAGTCAGTTTCATGACCCTGCTCGGCGGTTTCAACGGCCTGCAGGACACCATCCCGCGTGCCGAAGGGGTGGCCATGGACGACAAGGGCAACCTGTACATGGTCAGCGAGCCGGCACTGTTCTATCGCTTCAGCAAAAACTGACCCAAACATCCGACTTTTCGGATGCTGGCATTAAGCTTTACTTCAGTTGTGCGTGATTAGATTCGTCACCCCTGTGTCGAGTTTTCCCTCATGCGCCGTTTTGTTCGTCCGTTCCCTGTTCTGGTCGTTATTGGCCTGATCCTGCTCGGCTTGGCCGGGCAGGAGTTTCGCCTGTTCGAGCGTGGCTGGTTCAACCTCAAGGCCTGGTGGCAGCCAGCCGAGCAAAGCATCGGCCTGGACCGATACCGGGTGGTGGTGGAGGCGCAGCCGATCGAGGGGCTGGATGATGACATCTCGGCGCTGACCTACGACCCCGACCGCAAGACTCTGTTTACCGTTACCAACGCACGCTCGGAGCTGATCGAGCTATCGCTGGACGGGCGCATCCTGCGCCGAGTGCCGCTGACCGGCTTCGGCGACCCGGAAGCCGTGGAGTACGTCGGGCCCAACAGCTATGTGATCACCGATGAGCGTCAGCAGCGGCTGATTCGCGTGCGCCTGGAGGACGACGCGATGTTCCTCGATGCCGGCGATGCCGAGCAGCTGACCCTGGGCATTGGCCTGAATGGCAACAAGGGCTTCGAGGGGCTGGCCTATGATTCGGCGGGCAAGCGCCTGTTCGTGGCCAAGGAGCGTGACCCAATGCTGATCTACGAGGTGCATGGCTTCCCGCACGACAATCCTGAGCAGCCCTATGCGGTGCATGTGGTGCAGGACCGCAAGCGCGATTCGCGGCTGTTCGTGCGGGACCTGTCGAGCTTGCAGTTCGATGAGCGCAGCGGGCACTTGCTGGCGCTGTCGGACGAGTCGCGGCTGGTGCTGGAGCTGGATGTGGAGGGCCGGCCGCTGAGTACCTTGTCGTTGCGCAAGGGGTTCCAGGGGTTGCAGGCGACGGTGCCACAGGCGGAGGGGATTGCGATGGATGAGGCGGGGACCATCTATCTGGTCAGTGAGCCGAACCTGTTCTATGTGTTCAAACAGCCAGCGGAGTGAGCAGGTGGGGCTGCTTTGCAGCCCATTCGCAGCACAAGGCTGCTCCTACAGGAAACCGCGTACCCCTGTAGGAGCAGCCTTGTGCTGCGAATCGAGGGCGAAGCTCTAGCAGAAAGTTACTCGGCCTTGAGGCTCTTCACGCCCTCAGAGGTACCCAGCAGCAGCAAATCCGCCGGCCGTGCCGCGAACAGGCCGTTGGTCACCACGCCAACGATGGCGTTGATCTGCGCTTCCAGCTCCACCGGGTTGGTGATCTGCAGGTTGTGCACATCGAGGATCACATTGCCGTTGTCGGTAACCACGCCCTCACGGTACACCGGGTCACCGCCCAGTTTGACCAGCTGGCGCGCCACGTGGCTGCGGGCCATCGGGATCACTTCGACCGGCAGCGGGAACGCGCCCAGCACCGGTACCAGCTTGCTGGCATCGGCGATGCAGATGAAGGTCTTGGCCACGGCGGCGACGATCTTCTCGCGGGTCAGGGCTGCGCCGCCGCCTTTGATCAGGTTCAGGTGCGCGTCGCTCTCGTCGGCGCCGTCCACGTAGAACTCCAGTTCGCTGACGCTGTTCAGCTCGTAGACCGGGATGCCATGGCCCTTCAGACGCTGGGCAGTGGCTTCGGAGCTGGCGACCGCGCCGTCGAAGGCGGTCTTGTGCTGAGCCAGGGCGTCGATGAAGAAGTTGGCGGTCGAACCGGTGCCGACGCCGACGACGCTCTTTTCATCCAGCTTGGGCAGAATGAAGTCGACAGCGGCCTGGGCGACGGCCTGTTTGAGTTGGTCCTGGGTCATGCGGGCTCCGAGAGGGGCAGGGCGGATTTGAAAAGAGCCTAGTATAACGGCTCGGGCGGCTTTGCTGTGGTCGCCCGACGTAGCGCTGGGGTAGACTCCCAGCCCTTGTCCCGCGGCCCAGTGATGCATTCCCGATGCTCGAACAGTACGTCAAGAAGATCCTCACCTCGCGCGTCTACGACGTCGCGGTCGAAACCCCGCTGCAGAGCGCCGGGCAGCTGAGCAAGCGCCTGGGCAACCAGATTCTGCTCAAGCGCGAAGACCTGCAGCCGGTGTTCTCGTTCAAGATCCGCGGGGCCTACAACAAGCTGGCCCAACTGACCCCGGAAGAACTGGCCCGCGGCGTGGTCACCGCCTCTGCCGGCAACCATGCCCAGGGCCTGGCCCTGGCTGCGCGCGAGATGGGTATCAAGGCCACTATCGTGATGCCCAAGACCACCCCGGAGATCAAGGTCGAGGGCGTGCGTTCGCGGGGCGGCAAGGTGGTGCTGCATGGCGACTCGTTCCCCGAGGCGCTGGCCTATTCGCTGAAACTGGTCGATGAAAAGGGCTTCGTCTACGTGCATCCCTACGACGACCCGCACACTATCGCCGGGCAGGGCACCGTGGCCATGGAAATCCTGCGCCAGCACCCAGGCCAGCTGGACGCGATCTTCGTGCCGGTGGGTGGCGGTGGCCTGATCGCCGGCATTGCTGCCTACGTGAAATACCTGCGCCCGGAAATCAAGGTGATTGGTGTCGAGCCGGACGACTCCAACTGCCTGCAGGCGGCCATGGCGGCCGGCGAGCGCGTGGTGCTGCCGCAGGTCGGGCTGTTCGCCGACGGTGTAGCGGTGGCTCAGATCGGCCAGCACACCTTCGACATCTGCCGCCATCATGTGGATGAAGTGGTCACCGTCAGTACCGACGAAATCTGCGCGGCTATCAAGGATATCTACGATGATACCCGCTCGATCACCGAACCTGCTGGTGCCTTGGGCGTGGCGGGCATCAAGAAGTACGTCGAGTTGTACGGCGTGACCGGGCAGACCCTGGTGGCCATCGACTCCGGTGCCAACGTCAACTTCGACCGCCTGCGCCATGTGGCCGAGCGTGCCGAGCTGGGTGAAAAGCGCGAAGCGATCATCGCCGTTACCATTCCCGAGCGCCCGGGCAGCTTCAAGGCCTTCTGCGAGGCTATCGGCAAGCGCCAGATCACCGAATTCAACTACCGCAAGCACACCTCCGACGAGGCGCATATCTTCGTCGGCGTGCAGACCCACCCGGAAAACGACCCGCGTGCGGCGCTGGTACAGCAACTGACCGAGCAGGGCTTCCCGGTTACCGACCTGACCGACAACGAGCTGGCCAAGCTGCATATTCGCCATATGGTTGGTGGTCATTCGGCCGGTGCCAGTGACGAGATGGTGCTGCGTTTCGAGTTCCCCGAGCGGCCGGGGGCGCTGTTCAACTTCCTCAACAAGCTGGGCGGGCGCTGGAACATCTCGATGTTCCATTACCGCAACCATGGCGCCGCTGACGGGCGCGTGGTGGCGGGGTTGCAGGTGCCGGAAGACGAGCGCCATCTGGTGCCGGCGGCGCTGGCGAAGATCGGCTACCCGTACTGGGACGAGACTGACAACCCGGCTTACAAGCTGTTCCTGGGCTGAGCGGCTAAGCTAAGCCAGAAATCTCGCTTTTTGTAGGAGCGGCCTTGTGTCGCGATGGGCCGCAAGGCGGCCCCGACAATGTGTAATCATGGCCGAGATCCCGGGGCCGCTTTGCAGCCCTTTCGCGACACAAGGCCGCTCCTACAAGGGTTAGGGGCTGCTGCATAAATGGCCTGACAAAGGACAATTCGGACATGGAACACCTGACCACCCTCAAGACCCTGCACATCATCGCCACCGCGCTCCTGCTGCTGGGTGCTCTGGGCCTGGCGCTATGGACCGTGCGCGCCCGCCGCCAGGGCGATGCCGAGGCTTACGCCAAGCTACTGCGTCGGCCGCTGGTGTTCGTCTGGCTGGTGATGGGCCTGTGCCTGGTGAGCATGCCGTTCACCGGCTGGTGGCTGGTGCACCTGGTGGGCTGGCCGCTGGGGCAGACCTGGGTGCTGGCGTCCAGCGTCATCTATACGCTGGGCGCGTTTGCCGTGTGGTGGCTGCTGGTGCGGTTGAACCGGCTGCGCAAGGCCGAGGTGGTGGGGTTGCGCTTTACCCTGGCACTGGCGGTGTTCAGTGGGGTTTGCTTCCTGTCCATCGCCGGGCTGATGGGGGCCAAGCCGGTCTGACAGCTTTGTGCTGTATGTGCTGGCCTCTTCGCGGGTAAACCCGCTCCTACAGGGTCTGAGCAAGGCTTGAGGGCTGTGCAGTACCTGTGGGAGCGGGTTTACCCGCGAAGAGGCCGGCACAGGAAAACCTCAATCCCGCAGCGAAACCACCGGCCACCCACGCATCTCGGCCTCCGTCCGCAGCTTCGGGTCGGGATCCACCGCCACTGCATGCGCCACCCGCTGCAACAGCGGCAAATCGTTCATCGAGTCGCTATAGAAATAGCTGTCCTCAAGGTCGAAGCCGTTCTCCAGCATCCAGCGCTCCAGCCGCGTCACCTTGCCTTCACGGAAACACGGTATATCGGTACTACGCCCGGTATAGCGGCCATCACGCGTTTCGCATTCGGTCGCCAGCAACACGCGAACCCCCAGGCGCCGGGCAATCGGTGCGGTGACGAAGCGGTTGGTGGCGGTGATGATCACCAGCTGGTCGCCGGCCTCGCGGTGCTGCTGCAGCAAGGTCAGCGCCTTGGGCAGGATGATCGGCTCGATGCAGGCGCGCATGAAGTCGCGGTGCCATTCGTCGAGCTGGGCTACCGGTGTTGCCGCAAGGATTTCCATGGAAAAGGCCAGGTAGGCCTGCAGGTCCAGGGTGCCGTTCAGGTATTCCTGATAGAAGCCATCGTTGCGTTGCTTGTAGGTAACCGAGTCGAGGATGCCGCGCTGGCAAAGGTAGTCACCCCAGGCATGGTCGCTGTCGCCACCAAGGAGGGTATTGTCCAGGTCGAATAAAGCCAGGCGCATCGCGGTCACTCGCATAAGCCACAGGGTAGGCCCGCAGAATACGGAGTTTTCACGCTGCTGCACATAAGCTTGGCGGGCGCGTTGCTGCGCTCGCAAGCTTTGTGGAACAATGCGGTGACATGCGTTTGCGAGGTTGCTGCCGTGATCGACCCGGATGGTTTTCGCCCCAATGTCGGGATCATTCTCACGAATGATGCCGGGCAGGTGCTATGGGCTCGACGGATCAACCAGGATGCCTGGCAGTTTCCCCAGGGTGGCATCAACCCTGACGAGACGCCGGAAGATGCCCTGTACCGCGAGCTGAACGAAGAAGTTGGCCTTGAACGCGATGATGTGGAAATTCTTGCCTGCACCCGTGGCTGGTTGCGTTATCGTTTACCCCAGCGACTGGTGCGTACGCATAGCCAGCCGCTGTGCATCGGCCAGAAGCAGAAATGGTTCCTGCTGCGTCTGGTCAGCAACGAACAACGGGTGCGGATGGACCTGACCGGCAAGCCGGAATTCGACGGCTGGCGTTGGGTCAGCTATTGGTACCCGCTGGGCCAGGTTGTGACATTCAAGCGCGAGGTCTACCGACGCGCCCTGAAAGAGCTAGCACCGCGTCTGCTGACGCGCGACTGACGACGGAGTTCGACCCCGAGCCATGCTCAATACGCTGCGCAAGATCGTCCAGGAAGTAAACTCCGCCAAAGATCTCAAGTCGGCGTTGGGGATCATTGTCTTGCGTGTCAAGGAGGCCATGGGCAGCCAGGTCTGCTCGGTCTACCTGCTCGACCCGGAAACCAACCGCTTCGTGCTGATGGCCACCGAAGGCCTGAACAAGCGATCCATCGGCAAGGTCAGCATGGCCCCCAACGAAGGCCTGGTCGGCCTGGTCGGTACCCGGGAAGAGCCGCTGAACCTGGAAAACGCTGCCGACCACCCGCGTTACCGCTACTTTGCCGAAACCGGCGAGGAAAAATTCGCCTCCTTCCTCGGTGCGCCGATCATCCACCACCGCCGCGTGGTCGGGGTATTGGTCATCCAGCAAAAGGAGCGCCGCCAGTTCGACGAGGGCGAAGAGGCCTTCCTGGTCACCATGAGCGCCCAGCTCGCCGGGGTTATCGCCCACGCCGAGGCTACTGGCTCGATCCGTGGCCTGGGCCGCCAGGGCAAGGGTATCCAGGAAGCGCGCTTCGTCGGCGTACCGGGCTCGCCCGGTGCCGCCGTGGGGCGCGCAGTGGTTATGCTGCCGCCAGCCGATCTGGAAGTGGTACCGGACAAGACCGTCGATGACATCGACGCCGAACTGAAGCTGTTCCAGAACGCCCTCGAAGGTGTGCGCGACGATATGCGCAAGCTGTCGGCCAAGCTGGCCACCCAGCTGCGCCCGGAGGAGCGTGCACTGTTCGATGTGTACCTGATGATGCTCGAAGATGCGGCCCTGGGCGGTGAGGTGACCGAAGTCATCAAGACCGGCCAGTGGGCCCAGGGTGCCCTGCGCCAGGTGGTGGGCGAGCACGTCAACCGCTTCGAGCTGATGGACGATGACTACCTGCGCGAGCGCGCCTCCGACGTCAAGGACCTGGGCCGGCGCCTGCTGGCCTACCTGCAGGAAGCCCGCGCGCAGTCGCTGGTGTACGCCGACAACACCATCCTGGTCAGCGAAGAGCTGACCCCGGCGATGCTCGGCGAAGTGCCTGAAGGCAAGCTGGTCGGCCTGGTCTCGGTACTGGGGTCGGGCAACTCCCACGTCGCCATCCTGGCTCGCGCCATGGGCATCCCCACGGTGATGGGCCTGGTCGATTTGCCTTATTCCAAGGTCGACGGCATCGAGATGATCGTCGACGGCTACAAGGGCGAGGTGTTCACCAACCCCAGCGAAGTGCTGCGCAAGCAGTACAGCGACGTGGTCGAGGAGGAGCGCCAGCTGGCCCAGGGCCTGGATGCCCTGCGCGAACTGCCGTGCGTTACCCCGGACGGCCACCGCATGCCGCTGTGGGTCAACACCGGTCTGCTCGCCGACGTTGCCCGTGCCCAGCAGCGTGGCGCCGAAGGGGTGGGGCTGTACCGCACCGAAGTGCCGTTCATGATCAACCAGCGCTTCCCCAGCGAGAAAGAGCAGCTGGCCATCTACCGCGAGCAGCTGGCGGCCTTCCACCCGCTGCCGGTGACCATGCGTACCCTCGACATCGGTGGCGACAAGTCGCTGTCGTACTTCCCGATCAAGGAAGAAAACCCGTTCCTCGGCTGGCGCGGCATTCGCGTCACCCTCGACCACCCGGAAATCTTCCTGGTGCAGACCCGCGCCATGCTCAAGGCCAGCGAGGGGCTGAACAACCTGCGTATCCTGCTGCCGATGATTTCCGGCATCCATGAGCTGGAAGAGGCGCTGCACCTGATCCACCGCGCCTGGGGCGAGGTGCGTGACGAAGGCACCGATGTGCCGATGCCACCGGTTGGCGTGATGGTGGAAATTCCTGCTGCGGTGTACCAGACCAAGGAGCTGGCGCGGCAGGTGGACTTCCTGTCGGTCGGTTCCAACGACCTGACCCAGTACCTGCTGGCGGTGGACCGCAACAACCCGCGGGTCGCCGACCTATACGACTACCTGCACCCGGCGGTGTTGCAGGCGCTGAACACGGTGGTGCGCGACGCCCATGGCGAAGGCAAGCCGGTGAGTATCTGCGGTGAGATGGCCGGTGACCCGGCAGCGGCGATCCTGTTGATGGCCATGGGCTTCGACAGCCTGTCGATGAACGCCACCAACCTGCCGAAGGTGAAGTGGATGCTGCGTCAGGTGAATATGAGCAAGGCCAAGGAGCTGCTGGTCGAGGCCTTGAGTCATGACAACCCGCAGGTTATCCACAGCTCGCTGCAACTGGCCCTGAAAAACCTTGGGTTGGCGCGGATGATCGGGCCTGGGGCCAATAAAACCCTCTGAGTGTGAGGTGGCCTGTTCCGGCCTCTTCGCGGGTAAACCCGCTCCCACAGGTACAGCGCAGCCTTCAGATGCGGCGCAATCCCTGTGGGAGCGGGTTTACCCGCGAAGAGGCCGGAGCAAGCAACGTCAAATTATCAGGCCAGCAACTCAACTTCCCCCAAGTGCCCGCCAAATGGCCCGAAACTGCGCTCAATAAGCCGCCTTTTCCCCTGATCATCCACAATTAGCACCGTGCTCGCCCGCGTCCCGTAGTTCTGGCTGGCAATGAACACGCTCGACAGCAGCTTCTCGGTCGCCAACCCCACGCCCGTCTCCGGCAACTCGCCCTCCGGCGCAGGTTCGGCATCGGCCAGCAATGCCAGCAAGCGCTGTGGCTCTGGCGTTTCCAGTAACCCTTCCAGCCCACTGCGCGCCTTCACCAGCTTAGGCCAAGGCGTATCCAGCCCGGCATTGGAAAGCCCGTAAACCCCAGCCTCCAGCAAGCGCGGCGCCGCGTCTCGGGCATGCAGATAGCCCAGCTGCAGTCCATCGCCCACCAGCAGGTTGAACCCTGAATATTGCCTGCTGCGGCTGGCCACCTGGTCAAGATAGGCCTCGACCCCCAACTCCCCCTGCAGATACGCCGCCACCAGCTCGCCCCGCGAGCGCGGCCCCAAAGCCTGCGCCGGGTCGCGAATATTGGTCAGCGCCGCGAACCGCCCCTGCGGGCCGACGCCCAGCCAGGTGCCGCCGGCCTCCAGGTCGCGCCCGGCATATACCCCGGGAGCATCCTCCCAGGCCGCCAGGGCCTGGGTGGGGCGGGCATAGAATTCATCGCGGTTGGCCGCCACGATCAGCGGCAGGGCGTGCCCCGGTCGCCAGGCGAATACGATCAGGCACATCGGTAGGGCCTCCGGTTTTTTTCCACTGTACCCACTCCGATGGGGCACTTCCAACCTGACACACAGTTCACTAGAGCCGTGAGCCCGGCTTCCGTTACCATGCCGGATTGATTTCTTGGGGAAGACGAATGGAATTCGTGCTCTATCTGCTGTTGGGTGCCTGCGCCGGTGTGCTGGCCGGGCTGTTCGGCGTGGGCGGCGGTATCATCATCGTGCCGGTGCTGGTGTTCAGCTTCACCTTGCAGGGTTTCGATGCCTCGGTGCTGACCCACCTGGCTGTCGGTACGTCGCTGGCAACCATCGTCTTCACCTCGATCAACGCCGTGCTCGAGCACCATCGCAAGGGCGCGGTGCAATGGCCGATCTTCGCCTGGATGACCCTCGGCATCCTTCTTGGGGCCGGTGTCGGCGCCAAGACCGCCTCGCTGATACAGGGGCCGTTGCTGCAAAAGATCATCGGTGTGTTCGCCCTGGTCATCGCCGCGCAGATGGCCCTGGACCTCAAGCCCAAGGCCAGTCGAGGTATTCCCGGCAAGCCCGCGCTGATCGGTGCAGGTGGGGTGATCGGCTGGGCTTCGGCCATTTTCGGCATCGGGGGCGGTTCGCTGACCGTGCCGTTCCTGACCTGGCGCAGCCTGCCCATGCAGCAGGCAGTGGCCACGTCTTCGGCCTGTGGCCTGCCCATTGCCTTGGCCAGTGCCCTGAGTTTCATGCTGCTGGGTTGGCACGAAGAGCACCTGCCGGCCCACAGCCTGGGTTACGTGTACCTGCCGGCGCTGCTCGGCATTGCCCTGACCAGCATGTTTTTCGCCCGCTTCGGCGCGCGCCTGGCGCACAAGCTGTCGCCACGTTTGTTGAAACGCCTGTTCGCAGCCCTGCTGTTCTGTGTCGGTCTCAGCTTTTTGATTTGAATCGAGAGGAAGTTCCATGCTGCCTTACCCGCAGATAGACCCCGTGGCCGTGGCCATCGGGCCGCTGAAAATCCATTGGTACGGCCTGATGTACCTGGTCGGCATCGGCGGTGCCTGGCTGCTCGCCTCGCGCCGGCTGAACCGCTTCGACCCCACCTGGACGCGCGAAAAGCTCTCCGACCTGGTGTTCTGGCTGTCGATGGGTGTGATCGTCGGTGGTCGCCTGGGCTACGTGCTGTTCTACGACCTGCACGCCTACCTGGCCAATCCGACGCTGATCTTCGAGGTGTGGAAGGGTGGCATGTCGTTCCACGGCGGTTTCATCGGCGTGATGCTGGCGGCCTTGTGGTTCGGCAAGCGCAACAACAAGTCGTTCTTCGAGCTGATGGACTTTGTCGCCCCGCTGGTGCCGATCGGCCTGGGGGCCGGGCGCATCGGCAACTTCATCAACGCCGAGCTGTGGGGCAAGGCCACCGACGTGCCATGGGCGATGGTCTTCCCGCCGTTCAGCGACCCGGCGCAGCTGCCGCGTCACCCATCGCAGCTGTACCAGTTCGCACTCGAAGGTGTGGCGCTGTTCCTCATCCTCTGGGCGTTCTCGCGCAAGCCGCGGCCGACCATGGCGGTATCCGGCATGTTCGCGCTGTTCTACGGCATCTTCCGCTTCATCGTCGAATTCGTCCGCGTACCGGATGCCCAGCTGGGCTACCTGGCCTGGGGTTGGCTGACCATGGGTCAGATTCTGTGCGTGCCGATGATCCTGGCTGGCCTTGGCCTGATCTGGTGGGCTTATAATCGCAAGCCTACGGCGAAACCCGCCTGATTAATCCCACGGCAGGGGCGATCCCCCTGCCGTTTTTGCTACAGGTAAGCCATGAAACAGTATCTGGACCTGGTCCGCGACGTCATCGACAACGGCACGCTGCAGGGCAACCGCACCGGCATCCGCACCATCAGCCTGCCGGGCGCCATGCTGCGTTTCGACTTGCAGAAGGGCTTCCCGGCCATTACCACGCGCAAACTGGCGTTCAAGTCGGCGATCGGCGAAATGGTCGGTTTCCTGCGTGGCGTGAAGAGCGCCGGTGAATTCCGCGAACTGGGCTGCAAGGTGTGGGACCAGAACGCCAACGAGAACGCCCAGTGGCTGGCCAACCCGTTCCGTCAGGGCCATGACGACCTGGGCGAGATCTACGGCGTGCAATGGCGCCAGTGGCCGGGCTACAAGCGCATCCCGCTGAGCAACCCGGCGGCCATCGAAATGGCCGAGAAGGCGGGCTTCCGCCGCATCGCTCAGGACGAGGAGGACGGCGTCGCGTTCGTCATCCTGTACAAGGCCATCGACCAGGTGCGGCAGTGCCTGGACACCATCGCCAATGACCCGGGCAGCCGCCGTATCCTGTTCCACGGCTGGAACTGCGCGCAGCTGGACGAAATGGCCTTGCCGCCGTGCCACCTGCTGTACCAGTTCCACCCGAACGTTGAGACCAGAGAAATCTCCCTGACCCTCTACATCCGCTCGAACGACCTGGGCCTTTTATATGACGCAGCTAATAACGCACAGTACGTGCTAGCAGCGTAAAAAAATTTGCCTCTCTCCCGACTTTATCTTGACCTTGACAAGTTGCACATTCTGCATAGGATGGGCGGCCTTCAAAAGGGGGTAGTCGGTGAAGGTTGTAGTCACACAAAATCAAATGATCGACCTAGGCGGGTCGATGCTCAACGAAGACGGGCCACACGCAGCTGGCCTGGCATCCGTGACGGCGGTGGGGCTTTTTGACTCAGAAGAGAGGCTCGTTCCGCTTGTAAGTGAGTACCTCACCCAAGCTATTAAAACCGCGAATCTCTCCTTTGCTTCTGCTGAAACATATGGGCGAAATATCGGCTACTTGCTCGAAAACCTTAAAGGAACTACCACGTTCCACAATTCATCTTGGGATGAAATCCTCCTCAATGTAAGCCAGCAGGGAATCGCCAGATACTTTATTCATCTGCGCGAGGTTGAAGGTTTGTCGTCGGTAACTATCCGGAACAGAGATGGTTGTTACGCTGCCCTATTCAACGACTTCTTGTGTGTTGGCCGCAATCATCAACCCGCTCTGCGAGAAGATAATCCGTATGCAGCTGGATTCATTTCCCCGCCGCCGAAGAAGAAACTGATCGAGCCATGTTCGCTCAAAGATCTGAAGGCACTCATCTTGAGCACTGAAAGTGAAAGGGAACGGGTTCTCCTGCAGACAATCTTTGATGCGGGTATTCGTCGGAGCGAGGTTGGCAGGATTACTCTTGGTGCGGTCAACAAAGCCCTGGAATTCTCCCGCGCTAACTTCATCGGTGAAAACGATATTGAGTGGATACATCCCGATTATTGCCCACTTTTCATCGAGGGTAGCAAGGGGCGCGGGCAAGAGCTTAAAGAGCGATATGCAATTGTGAGTAAGTCTACGCTTGAACGTATCAAGCGCTATCATGCTACTCCTTTGTACCGAAAATACGCGAGACAGTATGAGTCCGCCGATGTCACTCCCTGCTTTTTCAACTCAGAGGGCTCTCCATTCAACGCAGATTCTGTCAGCAAACTGCTTGAGCGGGTATCGGAGCGAGCTATAAAAAGTAAGCGGCTAGATCGCAGTGTCTCTCCGCACAAGCTTCGCCATGGACATGGGTACGAAATCATGACCAGCCCTGACTTGGGTAAGACCTATTTGGATAATCTGGTCGCGGCTCAGTTGTCGTTGGGGCATAGCAGCAGCGCCACTACCGAAAGGCATTACCTTCAACTTCCGCAAGAAGTCTTCCGCATCTGCCATTCCTCTAATGGAAAGATAGCAACTAAGGAAAGTAGCATGGCGGCCCTCGTTGCCGAGACCGCGCTCAAAATCCGTTTGGGAGATAAAAAATGACTACTCATGAGCGCGCCATCGGAGGCATGCGGGTATACAGCTGGTTGAAGGAGCTGGAAGAGGATCCGCACGGTTACTACGAGATCGAACTTAGTGATAATGATAGCGGAATGTATGCTCCGCTCACGCTAAGTGCTTCTTATATTGCAAGCAAAGATCTTAACCCGTCACTTGAGGTATTCGAGTTGGCGGAACAGAAAATCATCTTGGATATGTGCATCAGTGGAGCAATCCATCTTGGTGAGTCTGCTGCGGGGTGCAATTGGCGCCTCAAGGTCTTGGGTTGGTACAAGAGCCTTCCAGAGGAGGATAAGCGCAAGCTTCCTATTTTCGGCAACAAGCTGAGCATTCGTCGCGGTCTTACATTGGTGCCAGGCTTAGAGGGCATTGAGTCCCAGCTGAGTCGCTACGCCAGCGTTGCCAGCGCTTATAATGAAATCAACCAAGACCTTCAGCGCCTTGGAGTAATCTCCAGCGACTACCAAACTGTCAAAGAGCGGCGCGAAAACAAAGAAGAATACGTTCCTCAGGAACCTATCCTCGTTGATTTTAAGCGCCTGCGAATGAAAGAGTTCGTGACCGTAGCCGACCTTGAGGCAGCCTCAGAGGTTAAGCCATTCAATGATCTCAAGCACGCATTTGCAATTGCTTCGTTGAAAACGGCGAGCGATTCGGGCGAGCGCAACTACCTCGACGCGTTCAACCTTGTGTCGCGGTTTTTCCTTGAGCGTGGGCTCACCGGAGGCGAGCCTATTGCTGCTACCTTGGATGCGTTTATCCTTCCTCGCTTCTATAGCCATCTGGAGCAGATGATTGTCCGTGGTGAATCGTCTCCAAGCTTTGCCAATACTCTGCTCAGTGCGTTTCGTAAAACGCTCACCACTATCAAGAACCTGAAGGGCTACGCTGGGCCTGACTTTGTCAACTGCCAGGGGTTCGATGCTGACCGAGTCACTGATCAGTATCGTCCGTATACAAGTTCCGAGCGTCGACGGATCGCCGCATGCGTAGATGAAGACATCTTGCGCAACAATGCGCTCGCGCAGCCATATCAGTTATCCGGTGTTGGTGAGGATCCTGTCGGCTCCAATGGCCAAGTGAAAAAGGGATTCGGTACGCTCGACAATGCCCGGTGGATTTTCGAAAACAAACTGAACTGCAATGTGGTAGGTACGAGATCGAGAACTAGGGGTGATTCATACACTGATGCCTTCTGGGGCATCGTTAGTCGTTCTGGTGTAGGCCTGCGTGAGCTCCTAGAGAGCTGGGGTACGCATTATGTTATCGACTCCCAAGTTATCGCACCGTATGCGATTAAATTGGGACAAATAACGGGTCTTAATGCGGATTCGCTAAAATATCTGAATTTGGACGACTTCGAGCCGCAGCATGAGCTGACCGGGCGTGCCTGCTTGAAATATTGGAAGGAGCGCTCAGGGGGCGGAAAGGTGATGCCCGTTGATCTATTTGATGCGGATATCACCTGGCTCACCACTTCTCAGGCTGAAGCGGTAGCGAAAGTCTTCAAGGACGTGGAGGCCCTCACCGAGGGGTTCCGTGGCGCTGCGCCTGAGAAAGCGAGAAACAGCCTATTCATCTGGCAATCGAGTTCGCCCGGCGCTTTCCTTGAGGTTAAGTCGTTTACCACGGGTAAGAACGGGTTCGTAACGGTCGTTTTCAACAGCTATGCGCAGCGAAAGGGCATCCTCAGCGATGAAGGCACCCCGCTCAACCTTACTCCCGCACGCCTACGTCCGAGCTTCATCAGCGAGCTGGTTGAGCGTGGTGTGCCGATTCGTGAAATCCAGTTGATTCTGGGCCACAAACACATCAAGACCACCCAGGCATACCTCGATCGGATGGACTTCAACACCATTGCGCGTGCCAAGCTAGATGTGGCGCTACGGCAGCTTCACGACCGTGCGGTTGGGGCAGCAGACCTGGCTATTGCGCCCAAGCCGAACGAGACACAGTCCGCAAATCTTATCGAGGTCGTACAGCTCGATGCTCCAGTGGTAGTGTTCAAGACGCCATTGGCAAGCTGCAAGAACATCTTCAACCCCCCAGATTTCATCAAGAAGTTGAGCACTTATGTACCTGGACGGCCATGTTCCATGTACAACATGTGCTTGGGCTGTGAGAATGTCCTGCTCACTGCTTCCAACCTGCCTGAGCTATTTGCCATGGAGCGGGATTATCGAAAACTTGCTGAGGTCAGCCGAGTGATGGATACCCCTTATGGGCATGTAGTGCATGAGAATTTGTCGCTGCTCGAAAGTATCCTTGGTGATAAATCTGATTTTACTGCTGATGAGCTTGCCGAAGGTCGTCGTCTCGCTGAGTTCGTAGATACAACTATTCTTATTGATGGCGTGGGGTTGTAGTATATGGAGCAGTTCGAATTTTCAACTCTACTGTCTTTCGCCAAGTACCGAGAAACCGTATCTGCGATTCTGCTTCAGTTGAAGTCAGGTGATGATGATATTGCTTCGGGTGAAGCTCTCAAATTTCTGAATTATATCCAGTCATTACAGGTATCCAAGCTTTCCGCCTTTGTTTCGCCGGTCTGGGACTTCAATGCGGACTATCCGAATGCATCACGGCACATTCGCGGAGCGAAGCTGCGAATGGACTTCACAAAGTACCCGAATATTCCTGAGTTTGCGATGCTTGAGTTGCGAACTGCCTTCATGCTTATTTTGAAGGGGATTAGTGGAGTGCCGGAGCAAGGAAGCTCCATGCGAATTTCCAAGGCGCTTCCAAAACCTAATACAGTAATAGCTAGATTCGAAGCTGGATTACGATTCTTAGATAAAACCTTTTCGGCTGCAGTCCAAGAGTTAGGGCGGGAACATGTTGAACGCGAATTTCTGTCGGTTCACATGCTGCCTTCTCACTTGTACGAGGAAGCTGCGAAAGACTTTGAATATGTCTTTGATAATGCTTTGGAAGTTTTTTTTAAAGGGCTTCGCTCTGGATATCTCGTAGAGAATGTCTTTGGCTCATGCTTGCCAGTTGTAAACCTTTCAACGCTAAAATGGAAGCTTCTTGGTAAAGCTAAACGTCCTGAGGGAGAGGAGAAAAAGAAGCGACAGGTGCTTCCAAACGACGTTTTTGAAGTATCCTCGCGCGCTTCCTCGCTGGCCATCGTCGATTTTCTTGACGCTATGGGTGAAAGGGTTGTCGATACTCTTACTTTGAGTCGGCGCAACTCGGAAAAACAATTATTAAGTCATATATATGGATTGTGTCCGCTCAAGTTTAACGTGTATGTTTATAAGCGTCTTGCGTACAAGGGTTTTCCTAAGAGTGAAGTCTCCAAGGTGGTTGGGGATACGTTTTTTGATTCAAGCTATTACTTTTTTACAGACGCTCTAGATGCGGTGAAGATGTATTCTGAAGATACTGGCTCAAAGATTGACGATGGGTTTAGGTATTATTTGAATTATGTTAACTATGCTTGTATGTACGTCATTGGCCAGTATACAGGCATGCGCCCTTCTGAATATGCCGAACTTTTGGCGAGTTCCTGCTTAATATTTGATGGCACTTACTGGGTGTTGAGAAGTAATGTCAGTAAGCAAGAAGATAACCTAGTCGAACTCTTTGATGACTTCTGGTTGGCGATTCCGATTGTTCGCGATGCTGTGCGTGTTGCTCAGTTACTTGCCAAATATAAGAATAACGATTTCATTTTTTCGAACGTCGACACGGTGCCCTTTGGCAAGCAGGGTCAGCCGCTTGGTGGTGCCGGCTCCAAGGAGACGCTAGATAAATTCTTCAAGAAGGTTCTGACTCCTGAGCAGTTCTCCGACCTCGACTTCAATGCTTATATGATGCGGCATACGCTCGCCTATCAACTGTACCGTGCGGATGTGGGCCTTCCCTTCATCTCTCACCAGCTGAAGCACTTTGGCGAAATCGTAGGGGTTGGCCATTCCGAGCGGGGCTTCAGTAAGACGACTCTGGGGTACGGTGAAATCGCTGAAATGCTGACGAAAAGTGGCGGTAGGGGCGTAAGCGGCAAGTCCTTCCGCCATGACGCCGAGGTGGAGAGCATTAAGCAGCGATTCGATCCTGATGGCAGTTATGCCGGTGTGAACGCTGCAGCCCACAAGGAGCGTTTGCAGAGGGTCTTCAAAGGATACATGGCATCCGGACACACCAAGGACGATATCTTCGAGGCCATGGCTGAACAGCACATCGCTGTCATCAGCGTGGGCCAGGGCTTCTGCTACGGTGGCGGGCCCATGGAGTTCGATGAATCGATCCCCTGCATCGGCGGGCTTCGCTGCAACCCGAACCGTTGCGAAAATGCTGTCGTCAGCAAGGCCAACGCCCCTGCCTGGCGAGATGTGTATTATCAAAACAAGAAGCTGCTGGAGAACCTTGAGTACGCCCATCTGCATGCCCAAAGCAAAGCTGCAATGGAAGAGGCCTACGGGGTGCTTGAGCTGCTGGGAGAAGAACTCTGATGACGGATTCCCACGCTTTCGATCAGAAAAACAAAGAAGATTTTGATCGTTATTCTGAGCTGCTCGCGCAAGCGCTTCTGGATATCGCGGCGAATGACTCACTGAAAGCAACGGCGGCGGAACTGAGCCGGCTAACGGGTATTCACCGCAATACTATCAGGCAGCGTGTATGGCCTCTGGAACGGCTGGAGACCATCAAAGAAAACCGGCGCATTGAAGTTCTTCGCCAACAGGTCACAAAAAAGAAACCAGTTGATCCTGTGGTGCTTCTGACTGAAAAGCTGGAGAACGCAAGGGTTGAGATTCTTCATTGGTTCACTAAGTGCAGGGATGCGGAGGAAGAGCATCAGAAGAGCGAAAGAAAATATATTAACATGGTAAGTTCTCGAGATACTTATCAAAACCTTCTGGCGGATGCTAACAAGCGGCTCTTGGACTCCCAGAAGGAAATTGATAGACTCAAGCAGGTTATCAGTATCCTGGAAGCTGCCCAGGCGGAGAAAATTTCATGAAAAGCTACCTGGAACTACTGACAGATGTTCTAGAAAACGGTGCGGTCAAAGATGATCGCACTGGTACCGGTACTGTGAGTGTCTTTGGTCGTCAGTTTCGCCATGACTTGTCGAAAGGCTTTCCATTACTTACAACTAAGAAGCTGCATTTCAAGAGTATTGTTAATGAGCTGATTTGGTTCCTTAATGGTGATACCAATATTAAGTGGCTCAATGAGAATGGCGTGAAGATTTGGAATGAGTGGGCCACCGAAGACGGTGATCTAGGCCCGGTCTATGGCAAACAGTGGACAGCCTGGCCTACCAAGGACGGCAAGACGATCAATCAGATCGACTATGTCGTCAATGCGCTGAAGACGAACCCTAATAGCCGACGGATCTTGTTCCATGGGTGGAATGTCGAGTTCCTCCCTGATGAGAAGGTGAGCCCGAAAGAGAACGCCAAAAACGGCAAGATGGCACTCCCTCCGTGCCACCTGCTGTACCAGTTCTATGTTGTGAACAACAAGCTGTCTTCACATTTATTCATCCGTTCGTCCGACAGCTTCCTCGGCCTGCCATACAATACGGCGTCCTTGGCGTGCTTGACCCACATGCTGGCTCAGCAGTGCGACCTGGATGTAGGTGAGATCGTGATTTCGTTGAGTGATGTCCACATCTACTCCAATCACATGGAGCAGGTGAAAACTCAAATCGCTCGTGAGCCTCGGCAGCTGCCTGAGTTGAAGCTGCTTCGCAAGCCGGCATCGATTTACGATTACAAGTTCGAAGATTTCGAACTCGTTGGCTACGACCCGCACCCTCACATCGCGGCAGCCGTCTCGGTCTGATTGACCTGGCATACGATTACCGGCCCTATGGGTCGGTTGTCGTGTTCAGCTGACTTCCCGCCGGCAGTACAACTCGGGGAGCCTACAGCGCCCCCTGGTGAGAATTTGAAGGCTCAACTGCTCAGGCCTTCCGCTCCCCCGCTGGCATGTGCCAGAACTTGTGGACGGTGGAATAAGGCATCCCCAGCTTCACTGAGGTCGCTTTCTGGCTGAGGCCTTCAGCCTTGCAGTCGAGGATTGCTTTGATCCTGTCTGGAGGAGTCGGCGGCTTGCCGGATTTGGCTGCTATCAGACTCCCATTCGAGAATTGCGCAGGCAGGCTTTCCATCACACGCATCTCACGAAGCTTACTCAGCTCTGTCCAGAGGTGCGTCATGAACTCTTCAAGTTGTTCTTGGCGCTCGTAGCAAGCGGCAGCTGCGAGGAGTGCTACCGAGTCGACGTCCAAGCGTTTACTGATGTCTTCGAGCATCTCGAAGCTGATGTTGGATTTCGCGTGCTCGATCCTGTGCAAATGCCGAGGCTCCACCGTGGATGCGAGCTGTTCTTGGGACAGGCCGCGAGCGGCACGAGTGGTGCGGAGCACGGCTGCCAGGGTGTATCGCGTTGGCATGGTAGAGCTTCCCGCAAAGGGAAGCATAAGGCCACACTGAAAATTCTACATCCACGTACTATAGGCAGTGAATGTAGAATGGTGTTATGGTGGCGCCATCCGTTCCCGCATGTGGCTTTTGTTCTCAAAGCACGATCATCCGTGGGCGCGAGATTGTCAATTTATATGAATTGTTTAAGGGCGAAGTGCTAGCTAGATGCCCGCGATTGATAGGTGGAGTGTGTTGTGCTGGTCACCCAAAGAACCGAACTACGAGGGCAGTTTTTAGCTCTGGACAGCCTGAATTTGTTTTGGGATTCAGCAAGCCTCAATCCTGATTGCTATTACTTTGTCGTTGAAGGAAGTGGCTTCGTTAATGGCTGTTTAGGCCCCTCCGTGCGTTTGGTGTCGAGCGTTGAGGTTGTAGATTCCCTCTGCAAAGGGGATGCAGTGGATTTTTTAAGCGTTAATAAAGTCCAGCTACTCGCCCCTCCAGCGATGACCAATCAATCCGAGTTCTCGATGAAGCTGCTCTCCGAAATTCGGATCAAGGAAGGTACCCAGCCGACCCCGGTGTACGAATTTGTCACGAGTGATGGCCACGTCTATTCGAGCGCGAGAGGCTGAATCATGGTCATCTCGTTGGATGAGATAACGGAGTTTCTTTACGGCGCCGGGGAGCTATTGGAGGGTTGGACAGGTACGAGAGTTGAACTAGTTCAAGCTGCGCACGAACGCTTTTCAGGTAAAGCGTTTTGCCTGGTGCAGCGCTGGATTCTGGTAGAGCTGCCTCCGGAAGAGGTTGAGACGTTACCGAATGGAATAGCGCCCATGGTGATCTTTGCCCATGACGTGATCCATGACAGCCGGAGGCGCTTTGCGCCACGCTCCTGGGTGAGATCCACGTATGCGGTTTCGTTCGAGCACCCGTGCATGTTTGAAACGAAAAGCACGGTCTACCTTCTCGTCGGAGATGGTTACAGGAAGCAGGCGAAGCTCGAGCTGGTTTTGTCGTTGCAGCCGTAGAGCATTCCAGATTTTTGAGCCCGGCCCCCTCTGGGTGGCCTTGGATGGGCGACGTAGCCTTCCGCAGCGTGGAGTACGGGGTTCCGTATGAAGGTTTTGGTTTTTTCTGATTTGCACTTGGAGTTTGCTGACTTCCAGCCACCTTCAGTAGACGCGGATCTCGTTGTACTTGCAGGCGACATTTCAGTGCGTAGCCGGGGTGTGCATTGGGCAAATGAGGTCTTCGATTGCCCGGTGATTTATGCCTGCGGCAACCACGAGCATTACGGCGGAAACGTTGACCGGACGTTGGCCAAAATGTGTGAGGCTGCTGCGCACCACGTGCATGTGCTGGACAACCAGAGCATCGTCATTGGCGGCGTCCGTTTTTTGGTCGCTACGGCTTGGACGGATTACACCGCAACCGGTGATTACAGGGCCGCGATGCGGGAGTGCGCAGAGTGGATGACTGACTTCAAACGGATCCGCGTCGGTACCGGCTACAGCAAGCTTCGCCCAGTCGACCTCATTGCCCGGAACATTGCTGCTCGTGCTTACCTGGCCTCAGAGCTCGCCAAGAGCTTTGACGGTTCGACCGTCGTGGTCACGCACCATTGCCCTATCCCTGAGGTCGCCGGGAGTGGTCATGAGGGTCACTTGGGGGCTGCTTATTTCAATGCTTGGCACGACTTGGTAGCGCAGGCCGACGTGTGGATTTTTGGTCATACGCATCACGCGGTGGACAAAGTCGTTTTTGGCTGCCGTGTGGTCTCCAATCCGAAAGGATATCCGGGTGAGCGTACGGGGTTTTCTCCGGAGTTCACCGTCGATATTTGAAAGCCGCTTAAGCGGTCAGCACCAAGTGCATTGGTATGGTTTAGACGCATTAACAGGATGTGTGAATGGCAGATCAAATCAAGGAATACTGCGGTGAAGAGCTCTCTACTTTTCAACTCAAACGGGTCATCCGGGCAATGGCTCAGAAGTACCCTATGCCCATCACGGCTTACCTGAGTGATGTGGTCATCTCGTCCGACTGCGCGCTCGGTGTTGTTTTTGGTCAGATGGTTCAAGGACATGGGTCGCACATGCGTGGCTACACGCTGAGGACGGAGCCGATCTACACCCTGTCGAAGATAGGGCGGTATTGGGTGATCTCCTCGAAATGCGGGAATTACGTGCTGACGACCTTCAGGCGCGGCACAGGCCGTGACAGCCTTCGAGCATTGATCGCAACAGCCGACGAGCCGGATTCGCGTTCAGCAAGGCAGCCAGGCGCCTTGACGGGCGCCTGAAGACGCGAATGGTTCATCAACTGACCGTCGAAAGCAGCGTCCGCAGGAAATCTTTTCGGCGCTGGATGCTGCTCAGGATTACGTAGTCCCTTTCGCCGTCTGGGCGGAGATGGCCAGCTTCGACCAGGCCGAAGATGAAGCCTTCTGCCTTGGCTCTTGCCACGCAAAGGTCTTGCTCGGTTGTGCAGCTGTGAATGTCATCAACGAGGCGTTTCCAGCACTCGCTCTGACGCCTGCCGGTGGCATCGGCGGCGAAAGCGGGCGCATGGATAAGGGACGCGTAATAGCCAGGACGCGAGGTGGTGCTCAAGGAGGGTTCTCCTAGGGAATGGGGATGGCAAGGCTATCACGCGTTTATTCATTCGCCTGTTAACAGTCCGGCCATGGAGCGCTCAGTTCAGACGTAGCAACGATCACGCAAGGAGATTGAAATGGTCAAAAGCCGCATACCGCTCTCTAGCTGTCCAATCGAGGAAACTCCAGCGA
This sequence comes from Pseudomonas sp. A2, assembly GCF_023100865.1. Classification (NCBI taxonomy): domain Bacteria; kingdom Pseudomonadati; phylum Pseudomonadota; class Gammaproteobacteria; order Pseudomonadales; family Pseudomonadaceae; genus Pseudomonas; species Pseudomonas sp. A2. The sequence goes on along the minus strand of NZ_CP039127.1, from coordinate 5,825,850 downwards.
TCACCATCCCAAGCAGCGTCGCAAACGCAATGGAACGTTCCTTTGGGGTCGAGATAACGGGGTACTTGTCGAGTGTGCGATATGGGGCCGGTGAGCTATCCCTCAAAGGGATCGTTTTCGGTGATCGCGAGCGTCGCTTCGAGGATGGATCGTCGATCATCACATCAATCGTCCTCGACTTCCAAGAGCTTCAGGGCTTCTTGGTTGTACGAACCTTACGCAGTGTCTATGTGGTGTGCGATTGGGCTGGCGAATGCGCTCGTGAGAATTCGGAAACCAGGCACTGAGTGTATGGCTTGAGTCCTGATGAGCGAGTTAAAGAGTGGGATAAGGAATGAAGCTCTCGCGATTAGATGAACCTAACGAAATTGTCGACGTCACTTGTGACGGCTGTGGGTGTTCTACGCGTGGGAGTGAGGGCGATTTTCAGTTTGGAACACTGCACGGAGCATGGGGTAACGGGGCGACACACCAGAGTGAGGTGTACGAGTTGCACCTCTGTGAAAGCTGCTTCTTCACTCAGCTATCAGGCATCAAGCGAGCGCGGTGGCTCGGCATGATGTTCGAAGAAAAAGCGGACGCCTTCCTGGCCGATGAAGCCTTTGGGCGGATAGAAAACTTCACGAGGGGCAGGGATTGAAGCGGGATCGATGAGGTTTTGCTCTTCGGTAGATCCTGCAGGTGGTTGATGGCCATGAGCCATTGAAAGGCGACTTCCGAAAATATTTTCAAAGACCCCCCTTGAAATTTTTTTTGCGGGACGGAGTATATTATTTGTAATCAAAAATAAGCTGCTCTCTCCCACCTTTCCCCCGTCACTCATCGAATACCCTTCAGCTGCTTCTATTGCTTTGCTTTTTCTTTGTCCATGGCTATTCGCTATTAACAGGAAGGTCGACTGGCTTTTGATGCTTTTTTTATCAAAGGCTACGATGTCTCCTGCCTTGAGCCGTCGTAGTGGTAATCGCTTATCCGGCCGCTAGGCCGGCTAGCTTTTCTATTGACCTCAAATGCAGAGCGGCTTAGATTTTTTTTGAGCAGCCCTTACCACACCTCGGTGGCCGTGACGCCGTTTCCGAGCCCGTTCGTGGTCAATTTGAAGGCACCAATGGGCGGTTTAGGTTGGCGTCGCGGCCGATAGCTCTTGGCTAGCCCAGGTATCTTCCATGAAGGATTATCAGGCCAGGTTGAATGAGGCCACCGCAGATCTTCACTACTGCGATTTGATCTTCACGAGCCAAGAATCTGCTGAGTTGAAACGGCTGGCCAAAGAGCTTCAGGCAGCCGGTCAACACCCAGGACTGGCTGGGGTCGTGAGCTGCATCCTCGAGAATACAGGAGGTGGTAGAGAGGGATGATCGACATACTCAACGCCCCTCAAGCCTGAGTAATCTTGAGCTCACGCCACCCGGAACCTTTGTCCATTGGAGTAGCAGTCATGAAAGACCTCAGCAAAATGCTTCCTCATGATCATCCGATGTACGCGGAAGCCGTCGAGGCGTTGAAGGCGTATCACCAGGCGCAGGATGGCGGTATTACTGGTGCTGAGCTTGAGCGGCTGCGTTTGCTCACTGATCACCGCTTCCAGGCGGTCACGGACTATCAGCTTCAGGCTCTGGGCGGCCCGGCAGTGACCAGTCATTGAACGATGATACTGGTTAGTCAACTGGCACTCTTAAGTATGAGTTTCGAATTAGGCCCAATTGGGCAGTACTTTTTCACTTCGATGTAGCAGTCGAATATGACAAACTATCCTCTTGTTGAAACAACCATCTAGGAAGAAGCATATGTCTCGTCTCGCCGAATTCCGACGCTTAGAGCAGCAACTCGCTCAACAGCTCGCAGAGCTGGAAGCTATGAAAGGTGATTCCGCAATCAAGGCGGAGATGGAATTTGAGGAGAAGCTGCGCGCCTTACTTGGCGAGTATGGCTACACCCTTCGGGATGTCATCAACATCCTGGATCCGCAAGCAGGCAGCCGCCGTCAAGCTCCCCAGCCTCAAGAGAAGTCCGTTCGCAAACCACGTGAAATCAAGGTATACAAAAACCCGCACAATGGTGAGCTAGTGCAGACCAAAGGCGGTAACCACGCTGTTTTGAAAGCTTGGAAAGCTGAACATGGTGCTGAGACTGTGGAGTCGTGGCGCCAGTAATCATCGCGTTTTGATGAGGTGTGGGCCCGATAGATAGCCTCATCTGGTAAATCGCCGACGAGGAAATGAACCCTTCAGCGGTAAATCAATCCCCCGTCGCGGAGAGTCGGAGACCCCGAGCTACACCATTAAAAAAACCGCCTGTTGGCGGTTTTTTTGTTTCCGTCTCGACCTGGCTTGGGCAATCCAAGAACGATCAAATGAAGGGTGTCTTCGTGCTGGTCATTAGCTGGTCTAGCTTCCTTTAGTTGTACCGGTTTCTGATCCGCCCGGGTTAGCGCCCCCTCGCGGCGTCATCCACTCCCTCTGACCGATCACGACAGGCGGTAGCTTGACACCCAAATCACGCAGGCCTAATCTACCTACCAGTAGATAGACAAGCGAGGAGGTACTACTCATGCAGTTCAAAGGTCGTAAGCTTCTGGTTGTAGGTGGTACGAGCGGCATCGGTCTTGAAACCGCACGTATGGTGGCGGAACAAGGCGGCTCAGTCGTGATCGTGGGTAACCGTGCCGAAAAGGCCGAAGCGGCCCGTAAAGAGCTGGCAGCTCTGGTAGGTGAGAATAAGGTCATTGCTTATTCGGCTGACCTCACCGACTTCGCTAGCGTGAAGGGATTGATCGAGAAACTGGCTGCCGAGCACAAGGACATTGATCTGATGGTCAACTCCGCCGGCATCTATTATCCAAAGGCCTTCGTTGAGCACTCGTTGGAGGACTACGACAACTTCCTCAACCTCAATCGCGCCATTTTCTTCCTGACCCGTCACGTAGCTGCAGAATTGGTCGCGCAGAAAAAGCATGGCTCGATCGTAAACGTAACTGCTGCTGCTGCCCGCCAGGCCGTTGAAGGTGTACCCGCATCAGCTTACTCAATGGCCAAGATCGGCCTGGACACGCTCACTCGCCACGCAGGTGCAGAGTTGGCAGAGCATGGTATCCGCGTGAATTCGGTAAGCCCTGGCATTGTGGAAACCAAGATTTTCGAACGCTTCATTCCTGGTGATCAGCTGGATGGTGCCCTGAAGGACTTCAACAATTTCCACCCGCTGGGCCGCAACGGCACTCCGCGTGATGTCGCTGAATCGATCGTCTTCCTGCTGTCGGACAAGGCGTCGTGGGTAACTGGCGCGGTGTGGGATGTTGACGGCGGGGTCATGGCCGGTCGTAAGCAAGGCAAGTAACATACTGGTAGTGGCCGGAATCGCTCTTTTCTGGTCGAGCGATTGTGGCAGGAGAATTTATGACACTGGCAACACGGGACGCATTGATTCAAACCGCTGAAGGGCTGATGCGTACCAAGGGGTATGCGGCATTCAGCTATGCAGATCTTGCCGATGCGGTAGGTATTCGAAAGGCGAGCATTCACTACCACTTCCCGACGAAGGAAGACCTTGGGATTGCGATCGTTGAAGAATATGTATCTCGGGTGGAGGCTGAGTTCGAACGTATCGAAATCAATCACCCAAGTGCACTGGACAGACTTCATGCGTTTTTCGTGTTGTTCCATGCCAGTACTGAAGGTGGGCTTCTACCACTGTGTGGTGCGCTGGCCGCTGAAATGGCTGCGTTGCCCGAGGGGCTGCAGCGACAAACGCGCAGGTTTTTCGATGTGCAGCTGTCCTGGTTGACCGGAGTCATGGAGCAAGGAATCGCCTCAGGAGAAATCACCCGAGGTAGGGGCTCCAGAGAGAAGGCTTATTTGCTGTTGAGCATCCTTGAAGGTTCCAGCTTCATTAACTGGGCCACCAACGAAGATGACCATGTGAACAAGGCAGTAATTTGGATGATCGCAGAGTACTGATCTCTGCAAGAGCACAGGGTCGAAGCGCTGTCCGTGTCGGCCCATTTTTTGGCTAATCTTACCTATCAACTAGTAGGGTGGTAATCATGTCTAGCATGCCTAATTGGGAACAAACCATCACCGACGTCAGTGCCCGCCTGAAAGAGTTCGGCGCACATTCGCCTGACACCCTGCGGGGCGTGGCAATGCTCGGTAACGCCGGCAACAAAACCAATCACCTGGACGCGAAGACTCGCGAGCTGATCGCGCTGGCGGTGGCAGTAACGACTCGCTGTGACGGCTGCATCGCGTTCCATGCAGCGGAAGCCAAGAAGCTTGGCATCACGACCGAGGAAGTCGCTGAGGCACTTGGAGTAGCAGTGAACCTGAATGCCGGCGCGGCGGTTGTTTACAGCACCCACGTGCTGGATGCCATGGATCGTAGCTGATAGCCCAGGCCGTTCTTTGTGACAGCAAAGGTGCAGAGGAAAGTTATGAAAAAGATCACGGTTGAAGTCTATTCCGACTTTGTCTGTCCCTGGTGCTGGATAGCAAAGAAGCGATTGGAGCAGGCAATCGGCGCTCTTCCGAGCGACGTAGAGGTTGAAGTTGTACCCAGGGCCTACCGCTTGGCCAAAGGCATGCAGCCCATCGCATTCGAGAAGGCACTGGTGCTGAAGACAGGTAGCCGGGCTCGTGCACAGGTCTTCATGGAAGCTATTCAGGAAGTCGCCTCTCTTGAGGGCTTGGACTACCGCTTCGATGTGATGCGTTTCGGGGACACCAGTGCGGCGCATCAGTACGTGAAAGCCATTTCGAGTCCGACGCTACAGGCGAAATATGTAGAGCGACTCTACGCAGCTGGAACTACAGAGGGGCGCGACATTTTCGATGAGCGAACACTTAGAGATCTTGCAGCTGAAGTTGGTGCTGCTGACCTCTTTGGATTCGATTCTTCGGAAGCAGCGATTCTCAGCGATGAAGCAACCGTTAAGGGCCTTGGCACCGGCATCCCATTGTTCGTTGTCAATGGCAACCGCTATCTCTCAGGGGCCCAAGAGATTGAGGTGTTCTCCAAGGTGCTGAAATCAGCTGTTGAGGATCTTTCGAACGATGGAGAGAGCGTGAGTGGAGCAAGTTGCTCGATTTCTGGTTGCGAGAGCTGACCAGGCCATCGCCTTCACCTGTTTTTTATTTCTGATTTTTTATCCACGATTTTGAGAGGAACTGAAAATGGACAAGCATCTCAACGGTATCGATGTCGCTGCTCTGCAAGCCTTTGCACAGGGCGTCGCTGAAGATCCAGCCAAGCGTCACGCACGCTTCAAAATCAACACCAAGTGGGAACATCAGACCCGCACCGTGGCGACCATTGACCGCTTCCACCTGAGCGGCACCGACTACCCACGAAACGTCCAGATCGCGGCTGATGAGCCGCTGGAGCTGCTGGGTACCAACTCTGCCCCCAACCCGCAGGAGCTACTCATCTCTGGCCTGAACGCCTGCCTCTCAGTTGGCTATGTGGTGAACGCGTCGGCCATGGGCATCACTATCCACAGTCTGGAAATCGAAACCAGTGGCGAGCTGGATCTGCGTGGCTTCCTGGGCCTGGACGAAAGCGTCAACCCAGGCTTTGACGAGATGAGCTACGTGGTGCGCATCCACACCGATGCACCTGCAGAAAAAGTGGAAGAGCTGCATCGCATCGTCACCAAGACTTCCGTGAACCTCGCCAACTTCTCGAAGGCCATCCGCATGGTGCCCAAGCTGGAAGTTATCGCTGGTCAACCAACCGCCTGATTCACGAAGTTGTTTGCAGAGGTAGATCATGAAAAAGCTGTTTACTCCTTACGACCTGGAAGGCCTCAAACTCGCCAACCGCGTTGTGATGGCCCCAATGACCCGCACCCGGACGGAAGACAATGTGCCGTCCGAGCTGACCGCTCTGTACTACGCGCAGCGGGCCTCGGCGGGCCTAATTATCACTGAAGGCCTGCCGATCTCCGACGAGGGGCGCGGTTACCTGTACACCCCCGGCATTTACACCGACGAGCAGACCCGCGCTTGGCGCGAGGTAACTGATGCCGTTCATGCTAAAGGCGGCAAGATCTTCGCCCAGCTGTGGCATGTAGGCCGGATGTCTCACGAATCGCTGCAGCCTGGCAACGCAGCGCCTGTTTCGGCAAGTGCCGAGCCTGCTGTGGGCACTACGGTTTACGCCTGGACTGCACCCGGTGTGGCTGGCCCGGTCGCACCGAGTGTCCCGCGTGCTTTAACTGTGGATGAGATCCACCGCGTGACCGAAGACTTCGTTGCCGCCGCACTGCGAGCGGTGGATGCGGGCTTCGATGGTGTGGAGCTCATGGCGGCTAACGCATTCCTGTTCGACCAGTTCCTGAGCAGCCAAATCAACACGCGTACCGATGAGTACGGCGGCTCGATTCAAAACCGACAGCGCTTCTTGCTGGAAACGGTCGACGCGATTGCTGATGCCATTGGCAGCTTCCGTGTCGGTGTTCGTATCTCGCCGTTTGGGCGCCTGTATGACCTTCGCCCGTACCCGGAAGAGGAAGCAACCTGGAACAGTGTTGCTGCCGAATTGAACGAGCGCGAATTGGCCTTCGTCCATCTGAACTACCAGCCAACACTGGACGCGGTTCCATTCCCGGATGGTTTCTACAAGCAGTTCCGCTCGCTCTATAAGGGCACGGTCATTGGCGCAGGTGGCTTCACCGCTGAGCTGGCAGAAGCGGAGCTGCAGAACGGCAATCACGATCTGATCGCCTTCGGCACCTCCTACATCGCCAACCCCGATCTGGTGGAGCGGATGCAAAACGGCTGGCCTCTGGCCCCCAGCGATCATTCCACGTTCTACGGTGTGATCGGGGCAAAAGGCTACACGGACTACGCGCCTTACCAGGCTTGATCAGGCGTGTTGATCATCGGAATACCCAATAACTGAAGGAGTGCGGTTATGCCATTGGTAACTGTGAAAGGCATCGAAGGTGTTTTCTCTGCGGAGCAGAAGGCAGAGATCATCAGCAAGATCACCGACGCCATGGTCTCGGTTGAAGGCGAGAAAATGCGTGGTGTGACCTGGGTCATCTTCGAAGAGGTGAAGAGCGGTGACTGGGGCATCGGTGGTGAGCTCATTACCACTGACAAAGTCAGAGCTATGCAAAACGCCTGACAACCTTCCAATGCTGCATCGCAGCATCAGTGCAATGTGCCCTGGCGTTTACTCGCTCCAGGGCATTTTGCGTTTCAAGGGCTGAATTACAATCAGGCCCTCGAGAGCTTTCGTAGTGCCGGCTTCATGCCGTAGATGCCAAACAGCGAAGACTGAATTTTATTGAGCCTTGCTTGAAAACGGATCGTTTGTCACCCCCACGCCAGATCGAGACCATGACGTCACCCCAAACAATATCCAGAGGTGGTAATCGTGGAATCGGTACTCAAACTTGACCCAACCGCAGGCGGTAAGAAGCGCATTTCGATTTATCAGCCTGAACAGGAAGGGCTCATCTTCCCCGAGATCCCTGAGTTCAAGAACTTCGAAGAAGAGCGTCAGTACCGCAAGAAGCACCTGGTGGCTGCGTGCCGCGCATTCGCCGAGCACAGCCTCGATTACGGCTTTGCTGGTCACCTGACTGTCCGTGATCCAGAGTTTCCTGAGCTGTACTGGACGAACCCGATGGCCGTTCACTTCTCACAGGTCAAGATGTCCAACCTGATCCTGGCCGACCACAAGGGCAAAGTGGTTCAGGGTGACTACGCCATCAACCGTGCCGGTTTCGTGTTGCACGCTGCCGTCCACGAAGCGCACCCGGACATCGTTGCGATGTGCCACGCTCACACCATCTACGGTGGCGCATGGGCCTCCACCGGGCGTCCGCTGCTGCCGATCACCCAAGATGCTGCCGTGTTTTTTGAAGACCACGTCGTCATCACTGCAGAAGCCGGCGCCGTTGCGGTGGAGACCAAGGCTGGTAACGCCGTCTGCGATTACTTCAAAGACGTGCGCGCTGCTATTCACCAAAACCACGGCCTGCTGACCGCGAGCCGCCACAGCATCGACGAAGCCGCATTCTGGTTCATCGCTCTGGAACGCTGCTGCCAGCAGCAGTTGCTGATCGAGGCCTCTGGCATCACACCAAAACTGGTGTCGCCAGAACGTTGCCGCTACAGCCGTGAGAACGTGGGCAGCCCCTTCATTGGCTGGCTGCACTTCCAGGCGCTGTACGACAAGATCGCGGCTGAGCAGCCTGACATGTTCTCGTAACGCCCTCTGGCGTTGTCCGTCCGGGCGGCGCCTCTTCCTTACCGCACAATAACAATGACTGGAGATAGGCAGATGCCTAATGCTCTTGATGCTGCCTGCGTCCCCGATTCGCGTTCCATTCCGGACGAGTCAAAGCTGTACGCGCGCTTAACCCTTCGACTGATCCCCTTTCTCTTTCTGTGCTACGTGTTCGCTTACCTGGATCGGGTGAACGTCGGCTTTGCCAAGTTGCAGATGCTCGACGAACTCAAGTTCAGCGAGACCGTGTACGGTCTTGGGGCCGGGATCTTTTTCTTCGGTTACTTCATCTTTGAGGTGCCGAGCAACATGATGCTGCACAAGATCGGCGCTCGTCGGTGGATCGCCCGCATCATGGTCAGCTGGGGTGTACTGTCAGCCTGTATGGTGTTCGTACAAACGCCCGCCATGTTCTACATGCTGAGATTCCTGCTGGGGGTTGCTGAGGCCGGATTCTTCCCCGGTATCATCCTTTACCTGACCTACTGGTTCCCGTCTTCCCGGCGCGGGAAAATTACTGCGATGTTCCTCACTGGCATCCCCATGGCGGGTGTCCTGGGCGGGCCACTCTCGGGGTGGATCATGTCGACCACCCACGGGTGGCATGGCTATTCAGCCTGGCAGTGGCTGTTCGCCCTTGAAGCAATACCTTCGATCATCGCCGGCTTCGTCGTCCTCTTCTACCTGCGGGACAATCCGGACGATGCCAAGTGGCTCACTACAGAAGAGAAGGCCGTTTTAAAGCGTAATCTTCAGGGAGAAGACCAGTCGCACCATGGACACTCTGCTTTCAGCGCCTTCACCAATCCCAAGGTGTGGCTGCTGAGTGCAGGCTACTTCGGCGTGATGATGGGCTTGAACGGAATCACCTTCTGGCTTCCGTCGCTGATCAAAAACTCGGGAGTTCAGAATGCGGCGGAAGTCTCACTGCTAACCACTATCCCGTATGCCCTGGCGACGATTGCCATGGTCATGACCGGGCGTCATTCGGACAATGTACTAGAGCGTCGCTGGCATGCGGCGGTGCCTGCGGTGATCGGCGCCTTGGGGTTGGTGCTCGCCACCACAACAGCGCAAAACCCCATGTTGACGGTGGCATTTCTCTCGGTGGGTGCCATGGGCGTGATGACTGCTATGAGCCAGTTCTGGTGCTATCCGCCTGCATTCCTAGGCGGTGTAGCGGCGGCGGCAGGAATCGCGATGATCAACTCCATTGGCAACCTGGCGGGGTTCATCAGCCCCTACTTGATCGGCTGGGTGAAAGACACCACTGGTTCTACCAGCATCGCGCTCTACTGCATCGCGGCTGCGCTGGTGTGTGCTGCGGTGGTCTGCCTGGCGATGCCCAAATCGGTGGTGAATCGCTAGCAAACAAATGTCGATACCCGCCGAGCGATCATGGCGGATCGAGGCGGGTGCCGACCGATTGAATGAAGGCGGAGAGGCATGGGTTGGAGTTCTCCATGTTCCAGACCATCCCCAAGGTGATCTCGGGTGCGTTGGTAATTGGAATGAACAGAACCGAGTCTGGATTCGATTTCGACATGGACGTTGGAATGATCGAGACGCCGAGACCTTCACCAACCAGATTGACTATCGTCCCTTGCAGCTGGGTGTACATCCGCACGCGAGGTTCGAATCCACTGTCTCGACATAGTTTGAAGATTGTGTCGTGCAGGGCGGAGGCGGTGTCGCGAGGGCTCAAGATGAAGGGCTCATCAATGAGGTCTTGGACTGTTACCGACTTTTTGCGTGCCAGCGGATGATCTCCCGGCACCGCGATACCCAGGGACTCACGCTGCAATTCCCGATATTGATACGGTGGCTGAACCGTGGCTTTGAAGGTCAGGCCAATATCGCACTCTCCGGTCTCGACAGCTTTCATCAAGGCGCCAGGTATCAGCTCGCTCAGTTCAAGGTTCACACCGGGAGCGTTTACAGCGTAGGACTTGATCATCTTGGGTAAGCCAGACCAGGCGATCATGGACGTAAATGCGATACGCAACTCCCCCTTCTCGCCCCGAGCGACAGCTTGAGTGGAGCGAATCGCCGAGTCCATAGCCTGTATGACTAGTTGCGCGCTTCGTTGAAACTCGGAACCTGCTGCGGTGAGCTCCACCGACCGGGAGGTGCGAGCGAACAGCCGGCAGCCTAGCTGAGATTCAAGATCAGCAATCTGCCGACTCAGCGAGGGCTGCGCTACGTTTACCTGCGCTGATGCTTTGCCGTAGTGCAGGTGGTCGGCCAAGGCAAGAAAGTAGCGTAAGTGGCGATGTTCGATCATTGATGCTCCAGAGGTATCGATCTGATACTTCATAGTCATTGGACTGCATTGGTCGGCGATTTTAATCTATGCAGGCCTAAAATCCCCTCCAAACGTGGAAGTCATGTACACCGTCCTTGCAATCGTTTTGCCGATCTTTGCCCTCATCCTCGCAGGCTTCATCTGCCGCAAGACCAACCGACTCGGAGACCAGGCCGCCTCCGAGATCAACAAGATGGTGGTATGGCTCTGCCTACCCGCGCTGCTGTTCAAGGTGACCGCGACCGCGTCGTGGGCTGAAATCTGGCAGCCTGGCTTCATCATTTCCTTCGGAGCCGGCACGCTGGCCATTTTTGTCGCTACTTTGATTTGGCGGTTGAGTACCGGCCACAGCCTTGCCACTTCAAGCATCGACGGCTTGAGCGCTGGCTATGCGAACACTGGCTACATCGGCATTCCGCTGTGTGCGATTGTCTTCGGCCATCCAGGTCTTCAACCGGCGCTCATTTCGACGATCATCGTTGTGTGCCTGCTCTTCGCCATTGCGGTGATCTGCATCGAAATCGGCTTGCAGGAAGAGCGGCATCTCGGCAGAGCAGTAGGGGTCGTAGTGAAGGCGCTGTCCAAAAACCCTCTGGTGATTGCGCCCATCGCTGGGGCTGTATGGGCAATGACAGGTATTCCGCTGGCTCACCCAGTCATGAGCTTCCTCGACATGCTCGCTACGGCTACCACGCCTTGTGCTCTCGTTTCGCTTGGCCTGTTCTTGGGCCAGAAAACGGTCAAGTCGACTGGAGGGAAGAGCAACCCTTGGCCGCTGGTCACCATCAAGCTCGTGGGACAGCCGCTACTGACCTGGTTCCTGGCGTTCAAAGTCTTCGCTCTGCAGTCGATGTGGGCCAATTCCGCGCTGTTGCTCAGCGCCTTGCCCACCGGTACTGGGCCCTTCATGCTGGCTGAATTCTATCGTCGGGAGGCAGGGCTTATCTCCCGCACCATCCTGATCTCCACCCTGGGTTCCCTGGCTACCCTAACCGGGCTGATGATCTGGATGAATACGGGTATTGCAGGGGCCTAGGGTTAGCCGTTGTTGCTGACAGTGGAGCGGTGAAGGGCGAGCATCAAGCTTCATGGATCTGGTTCATGATCCATTCCTTGAACCGCTCAATTTTGCGGCTCCCTTTCATCGAGCCACGGTAGCAGAGGAAATGCATCTCCCGCTGCAAGGGAGGCTGATGTCCATTCAGTACGACCAGAGAGCCTTGGCGCAACTCTGTCTCTGCCAGACGGGTGGACTCCAGGGCAATACCCAGCCCATCCGCTGCGGCGGAGAGGACGAGCGCGGCACGGTCGAACGACAAACCGCCCAAGTCTGCGCGTTCGGCAATCCCTTCATGGCGGAACCAGTCGCTCCAGCGCACTGGGCTCAGTTGGGAGTCGATAAGTGAGCCAGGCTTAAGCAGGTGCGGTTCGAGCGTCTGGGAAGCGTCGAAGAACTGCTTCGAGCTCATGGGGGCGATAGTCTCCAACCCCAGAGGTTCGGCAATCACGCCCACCCGCTGGATCGGCGCCCCGTAGGTGATCGCAATGTCGATCTCCTCGTGTCGGGTGAGCTCAGGCGGCGTGGCGCTGGAAGTGAGGCGGATATGAAGCGGATTGGGTTCACTGACGAGGCGAGCGAGGCGTGGTGAAAGCCATTTGGAAGCAAAGCTTGGCGAGCAATGAACGGCCAGGTGCAGTTGCTCGGCGCTCGGCATCCACATAGAAAGTGCAGACTCCAGGCCGTCGAGCGCGACGGTCAAGCGCTGGGCAAGCGCCCGCCCCTGGATCGTCAACTCCACCGAGCGAGGCTGACGTTTGAACAGCTCCATGCCCAGAGTGGCCTCCAGCTTTCTGACCTGGTGGCTAACTGCCGAGGCGGATAGATGGAGCTCATCGGCGGCGGCAACGAAGCTTTCCAGGCGCGCAGCAGCTTCAAATGCTTTGATTGCGGCGAAGTTAGGAATCTTTCTCATTATTATTAGGTTAGGCTAAATTTAATTCAACCTTGGGTGAAAAGCCTTCGTTTGTCAATCCATACGCCTAAAGTCAACTATGGGTCTCCAAAAACAATAAAAGATGAGGTTGGCACTATGGATCCCTTGCTGCGGATTGAACCAGCATCTAACGGAAAGCGCCGCATTTCGGTTTATCAACCTGAACAGCAGGGTCTGATCTTTCCGGAAATTCCTGACTTTAAAAGTTACGAAGAAGAGCGGCAGTATCGTAAGAAACATCTCGTTGCAGCCTGCCGTGCATTCGCGAAACACAGTCTCGATTACGGTTTCGCTGGTCACCTGACAGTACGCGACCCGGAATTCCCGGAGCTGTACTGGACGAACCCGATGGCCGTCCACTTCTCCCAGGTCAAGCTGTCCAATCTGATCCTCGCGGATCACGAGGGTAAAGTGGTACAGGGCACCTACGCGATCAACCGGGCCGGCTTCGTTCTGCACGCCGCCGTTCACGAAGCGCATCCCGACATCGTCGCCATGTGCCATGCCCATACGATCTATGGTGGGGCGTGGGCCGCAACCGGGCGACCACTCCCGCCTATCACCCAGGATGCGGCAGTTTTCTTTGAAGACCACGTCGTCATCACTGCAGAGGCCGGCGCCGTTGCAGTCGAGGCCAAGGCCGGCAAGTCGGTCAGCGAATACTTCAAGGATGTGCGTGCGGCCATTCACCAGAACCACGGCCTGCTCACCGCCAGCCGGCATAGCATCGACGAAGCCGCATTCTGGTTCATTGCGCTGGAGCGGTGCTGCCAGCAGCAACTGCTGATCGAAGCCAGCGGCATCACGCCGAAGCTGGTATCGCCTGCGCGCTGCCGTTACAGCCGTGAAAACGTGGGCAGCCCTTTCATTGGCTGGCTCCATTTCCAACCCATCTACGACCAACTCGTGGCAGAACAGCCGGACATGTTCTCCTGACCCTCTCTGCAGCAGCGCCGAACCTGGAAAGGCGCTGCTGCACGATTCGACGCCTACAACTACAAAATCATTCGGAGATTGGCATCATGTCTAATACTCTAGAGGCACCCTATGCCGTCCAGGATTCAGCAGCTGAGTCCCAATTGTATACCCGTGTGGCCTTGCGACTTATTCCGTTTCTCTTTATCTGCTATGTGTTTGCCTACCTTGATCGAGTGAATATTGGCTTCGCTAAACTTCAAATGTTAGATGAGTTGAAGTTCAGTGAAACAATTTATGGTCTGGGTGCCGGGATATTCTTTCTTGGTTATTTCATCTTTGAAGTTCCGAGCAACATCATTCTGCACCGGGTAGGTGCGAGACGCTGGATCGCCCGGATCATGATCAGCTGGGGCATCCTTTCGGCCAGCATGATCTTCGTTCAAACGCCGACGCAGTTTTACGTGTTGCGCTTCCTGCTCGGGCTAGCAGAAGCTGGCTTCTTCCCCGGCATCATTTTGTACCTGACCTACTGGTTCCCGCCTTCCCGCAGGGGCAAGATCACCGCAATGTTCATGACCGGCATACCGATGGCAGGCGTCATTGGCGGCCCTCTGTCTGGATGGATCATGGCTTCCACGCATGGTTGGATGGGCCACTCCGCCTGGCAATGGCTGTTCTTCCTGGAGGCGCTGCCATCGATCATTGCAGGTGTCGTCGTGCTGTTCTATCTGCAGGACAAGATCGACGATGCCAAGTGGCTGTCTGCGAGCGAGAAAGAAACGCTGAAGCGTAACTTGGAGAAAGAGGGTGGGACGAAGGAAGTTCACTCGGTGTTCGGCGCATTCCGCAACAAGCGAGTATGGGTACTGAGCTCAGGCTACTTCGGCTTCATGATGGGGCTGTACGGTGTCAGCTTCTGGCTGCCATCGCTGATCAAAAGCTCGGGCATCCAGGAAGCCTCCACGGTGTCGCTGCTCACCACCATCCCTTATGCGTTCGCTACCGCAGCGATGATCTTCACCGGTCGTAGCGCTGACCGCAGCAAGGAGCGTCGTTGGCATGCCGCCGTGCCGGCAGTGCTCGGTGCGACAGGACTGGTGCTCAGCACCCTGACGTCGGGCAACCCTACGGTTTCGCTTGTCTTCCTGTCGTTGGCTACCATGGGAATCATGACCGGACTTTGCCAGTTCTGGTGCCTGCCTCCCGCATTTTTGGGTGGGGCTGCGGCTGCGGCGGGTATCGCCATGATCAACTCGGTCGGTAACCTAGCAGGCTTCATCAGCCCCTACATGATTGGTTGGGTGAAAGATGTCACCTCATCCACTGACCTGGCGCTGTACTGCATCGCAGGCTCGTTGATCTTCGCGGCGTTCATCTGCCTCATCATGCCGAAGTCCATCGTCAATCGATAACTACTTGCCAAGGGCACCCGGTCGACGGGCGCCCTTCGTTTGCCGTGGTTATTTGAGCGCAGCGTTGATAGCGTTTATGAGGTTTGTACAGCCTTCGATCTCATGTGGTGCCAGATCAGATACAGAGTGGTCGCGCGACCATTTGAGGAAGGCTTTTGCCAGCTTGTATTTGGAAAAGTCCTTGCCGATTGTTCTCTGGAAAACGTCAATGATGGGTTTGTCGGAGGCTTTAGCCAAGGCACTGTCGATGTCCCAATTGAGATCGGTTTTAGCGACCGCTACCAATGTCTCTCGCAATAAGTCCTCGATCTCTGCATGTTCGATCTTGGGTACTGTGTAGTCTGACGTTCGGAGAATTCTTTTACTGCCAAGGCGATGCACCAACGTTTCCTGACGGGCAGCCTGATCCCCCGCATTGTCCGAATCGAGCAGCGCCGCCACCTTAAGGTTATGTGAGGTTAGGATGGTTGCGAAGTATACAATCTTGCTCGCGGTATTAGCTGGCACTAGGGATTCTCCGATCAAGTCAGCACAGGCCATCTGACCTGTGCTGAAATAGCCCTCCGTCCAACTGCCTTCTACAAGTCCGCCATCCCATGAGTCAGATGAGCTTTTCCGATTTCGAGTACGCCGGCAAGCGCAAGCAAACCCGTCGCGAGCGTTTCCTGGCCGAGATGGAACAGGTGGTACCGTGGAGTGGACTGGTGGCGTTGATCGAGCCTCACTACCCAAAGGCTGGCGGTGGCCGCAAGCCTTATCCTCTGGAAACCATGCTGCGCATTCACCTGCTGCAGAATTGGTTCTCTTTGAGCGATCCCGCCATGGAAGAGGCGCTGTACGAGATCACTTCGATGCGCCAGTTCGCTCGTCTGACGCTCAGCGCTCCGATCCCCGAAGACACGACGATCATGAACTTCCGGCACCTGCTGGAGAAGCATCAGTTGGCAGCCGGCATTCTGGAAACCATCAACAATTACCTGCAAGACAAGGGCCTGTCGTTGCGCCAGGGCACCATTGTCGACGCGACCATCATCCACGCGCCCAGTTCGACCAAGAACAAGGAAGGCAAGCGCGATCCTGAAATGCATCAAACGAAGAAGGGCAACCAGTACTATTTCGGCATGAAGGCCCACATCGGCGCGGATGCTGAATCGGGTCTGGTGCATCACGTTCATGGCACCGCCGCGAACGTAGCTGACGTGACGGAGGTCGCTCAGCTATTGCATGGCGAAGAGAATGTCGTGTGTGCGGATGCGGGTTACACAGGCGTGGAAAAGCGGCCAGAACACGAGGGACGGCAGGTGATATGGCAGGTCGCTGCCCGCCGCAGCACCTACAAACACTTGAGCAAACGCAGCGTGCTCTACCAAGCCAAGCGCAAGATCGAAAAGGCCAAGGCGCAAGTGCGTGCGAAGGTGGAGCACCCGTTCCGGGTGATCAAACGCCAGTTCGGCTATGTAAAGACTCGTTTTCGCGGCTTGGCCAAGAACACGGCGCAACTGACCACGCTGTTTGCCCTGTCGAATCTGTGGATGGTGCGCCGGCAATTATTGCCTGCTGCGGGAGAGGTGCGCCCGTGAGTCCGGATAACCAAGGCTTTGCCTTGGTTATCCAATAATCAGCGACTGAAAAGCGGGCTTTTCGGCATCCCTAAGCCGCCCATTTCCGACTGATGAGCAACTTGTTCGGAGTTTCCCTAGCGAAATTTTGTCGTGCAGAGCCGCTTTTCCTCCCTCCTTGAGCAGATTGGCAATCGCTTCGACGTACCAGTAATCTGTGAGCCCTTCAAGAATTAGGTTCCTTTGGCTAGCAAAAAGACTTTGAGCTAAGTCATAACCTAGCGCTTCTTGGAGCGGCAGCAAGGCTGCAGGGTCGCTGGAGGAAACAGTTGTGTGAACCTGGGTACCTACAGTTCTATCTGTCAGCTCTACCACTCTTACTAAGTCGAGTTCGTCCGGGCCAACCAGGAACGGGGAGTGAGTTGAGTATATCGTCTGGTTTTCATCGGCGAGCAACGAAATGGTTTTTCTAAATTCTCTCTGTTTCAGCGCATGAAGGCTCACCCCAGGCTCGTCCAGGAGTAGGACGGTGTTCTTGTGTTTACCCTTCGCTTCCGCAAAGAATACGATGAAGAACGAGACCAGCCATTGGAAGCCCTCGGAACGTTGGTCGAGCTCCACCTCTACTCCGATATTGTCCTCTACTACAACCTTCAGGTACTGGCCATCTGCACTCAACTTAAGTCTATTGGCCTCGGCTTTTGTGTCATCAGGATTCCACACCTTAACGATTTGCTGGGTCAGTTCTACGCTCGCGGCATTCAGTTCATACCCCCGCTGATCAAGTTTTGCCCGGTAATTTTCAAGGTCAGTAGTGGTATGGCTGGGGTCAGATGCTTTGCCGAGGTCAGAGAGCTCTTGGGCTGTGAATCCAAGTAGCTTTAGCAAGCAGACATTACCGTAGTCATAGGCTTCGTCATCTAGGTTATTGGTTTCCAACCGTTTAGCTAGGTTTCCCAGGTGGATGATCGGTTTAACGCGGAAGTAGTTGCTGTAAAGCACAAAAACTGGGCGGTTTTTGTGGAGGTGTAAGCGGAATTTGTTGATCTCTACATCATCATCCAAGGCGGTGACGATGCTTTCCCAACGGGCAACCTCTTTTTCGTTCTCCTCATCTACGTAGGGTAGCATTTCGTCAAGCCACGGCTTCAAGATCTCAGCCACAGACCATAAGTATCTGAACTGAGACACGTTATTGATCAATTTGTTGAGTGCTTCTGTTCGGGCCTTAGACGAGCCCTCTGCAATATCCCGATCCAGATGAGCAGCGAGTCGGAGCAGGTCATTCTTGATGTCTTTCAAATAGGGGGTGGCGACTCCAATTAAACTGTGCCGCCAGCTATTGTCCAAATACCTTGTGAAAGTGTAGCTGAGTGGCTGTCCTTTGATTTTTTCGGGGGCGTGATCTAGCTCGGCCTTTTCCAGTACAAAGGTCGCTTTTACTACTTCGATATCTTCGGCGCTTAGCTCGCCTCGACTGATCTGTGTGTAGTTTGCTCTTGGATAGTCGCGAAGTGGATTAAATCCTTTAACACCCTCTGGTGCGTTGATTTGCTGGATCGCTTGTAGAATTGCAGTTTTACCTGCTTCGTTTGGGCCAACCAAAATCGTTTTTAACCGTTCGATCTCAAATTCGCCGGTATCGATAATACTTCGATAATTCTGAACTCGTACCTTACTCAAACGCATGGTCAATCCCTTTGCAACTCATGGATTTAGGTTGCCATAGACGATAGCCCAGTGCCATTAAAGATGGAAGGCCAAGATCATCAGTTTTAGGGACTCATTTTGTAAATAAGCAGGCGTTGGATTCCCCATTGATGGGAGACCATTCCACAACGGATCCGGTGTGTGGGCACAGCTTATGCAGACGGAGCGATTGCTATCGAGTAAAGCAGGTAGGAATGGCTGAAGCCGACAAGGGCCGAGTATTGAGCTACCGCTCAGTAACCGAACCCCTATAGACACCTCAGTAGAAAACCTACTTTGGTGCCCGAGAGCTCGGGCACCTTTGCAGTCATGTCATTAGTAGATGGCTGAGGCGCTCAAGCAGGTTTTTTCTAGCATGGGTTGTGTGCACGTCGGTTAGTTCGCCTGCGGCTACCACATCTCCGGCAGCAATTGCTTTCGCTATCGCTTCATGCTCGTTCCAGATCGCCTCACGCTGCTCTGATGACTGCAGCACAGCCCCCATTGCGCGGCGCAAGTGTACCCAGTAGACCTGGGCGCTTTGAGCTATCAGCGGATTGCCAGAGGCTTCGTAAATTGCCGTATGAAATGCCATGTCAGCATCAATCATTGCCTTGATATCTTTGCCCTGCGAGGCTTTGCGGCCTCTTTTGATCAACGCAGGATCCATCTGGAATTTCTGCTCTGCGGCCATTTTTGCCGCGAGGTTATCCAGGGCTCCTCGAATCAGGTAGAGGTTACGAATCGAGTCCGTCGTCAACGGGGTCACCAGCAGGCCTCGCCCCGGCGCATCCTGAACAAGGCCATCCTTCTTGAGCAACCTCAGCGCCTGCAGCACAGGTGACCGGGAGATGTTCATCTGCTCGGCGATTTCTTCCTGCGTCAGGCGTGCGCCGGGTGCCAGCGAGCCGTCGCTGATGGCATCGAGCAGAGCCTTGTAAACCTCATCCACGTAGTCCGTGCGCGACTGGATACGCTTGAGCGTGCTTGTCATTGATTGACCTCGCCGAAGATCGGCTTCCCCCACTGAAAGCTGCATTGTCCACTTTCTCCCGTGTCATTCAAATTTTCCTTGACTCCCGTTCAGTGTAGGTCAAGACTGTGAACTCTGTATACAGAGTACAGAACACGAAACCCCGAACACAAAAACAAGAAGGTCTGACTGACATGAAGCTGTTCTACGATAAAGATGCTGATTTGAGCCTGCTGCAGGGGCTCTGCGTGGCGATCATCGGCTATGGCGCTCAGGGGCATGCTCACGCCCAGAACCTCCGTGACAGTGGCATTGATGTCATCGTCGGTTTGCGTCAGGGTTCGGCGTCGTCGAAGAAGGCGCTGAATGCCGGTCTCGCGGTGAGCACTGTTGCTGAGGCCGTTGCCCAGGCAGACCTGGTCATGATGCTGATTCCTGATGAGCTGATCGCGGATGTCTACCGCAGCGACGTCGAGCCGCATCTGCGCCGCAACGCCACCCTGGCCTTCGCCCACGGTTTCAACATTCACTACGGTCAGGTAAAGCCTCGCGCCGACCTTGATGTGATCATGATCGCGCCTAAAGCGCCCGGTCACACCGTGCGTTCGACTTATCAAGCAGGCCATGGTGTCCCGGCACTGATCGCCGTGGAGCAGAACACCTCCGGCCATGCAGTCGAACTGGCCCTGGCCTACGCCTCTGCCATTGGTTGCGGCAAGGCCGGCATCATCGAAACCAACTTCCGCGAGGAGACCGAGACTGACCTCTTTGGTGAGCAAGCCGTGCTCTGCGGTGGCACCGTCGAGTTGATCAAGCTCGGTTTCGAAACACTGGTGGAAGGTGGCTATTCGCCTGAGCTCGCCTACTTCGAATGCCTGCACGAACTCAAGCTGATCGTCGACCTGATCTATGAAGGCGGCATCGGCAACATGAACTACAGCATCTCCAACAACGCTGAATTCGGCGAGTACGTCAGCGGGCCGAGAATCGTGCCGGCTGATACCAAGGACAGGATGCGTGAGCTACTCACCAGCATTCAGAACGGCGAATATGCCAAGGACTTCATTCTGGAAAACAAGGCAGGCAATCCCACGCTCACTGCCCGGCGTAGCCTGCTGCAACGTCACCAGATCGAAGTAGTCGGTCAGCGCCTGCGCGGCATGATGCCGTGGATCCAGGCAGGCGCTCTGGTCGACAAATCCATCAACTGATACCCCAAGGAACACAAACAGTACCCGTAGCAACATTGCGTTCGAACAATATGTATACAGAGTACGAATACCGTATCCCGTATCTAACAATAAGCCTGAGGCAATGAAAATGACTGAGAAATTTGATAAGCATGATGATCAACGTGGTGCAGGCGGCAACGGCGCTGCCGTTCCCAAGAAGCTGATCGCTTACGGTGGCTACTACACCAACAACACTCCGAACCATGACCCAGAGCTGACCGAAACCGGCCCCGGCACGCCAGCTGGCGAGTACCTACGTCGCTTCTGGCACCCGGTCTGCATGTCGTTGGAGCTCACCGATACGCCTCGCTTCCTGAAGATCATGGGCGAAGAGTTGGTGGCATTTCGCGACGGTAGCGGCCAAGTAGGTGTGCTGCATGCCCACTGCTGCCACCGTGGTGCTTCGCTGGAGTACGGTGCCATTCAGGAGAAGGGCATCAAGTGCTGCTATCACGGTATGGTCTTCGATGTGGATGGTGCCTGCCTCCATGTCCCGTTCCCTGCCGGCGAGGAAAAGGAAGGCGAGAAATATGCCTGCTCTATCCGCCAGGGTGCCTATAAGGCGTTCGAGCGTCACGGGTTGGTGTTCGCCTACATGGGCCCGCCTGATGAAGAGCCACCGTTCCCAGAATGGGAGCAGAATTTCACTGTGATGGAAGGCGACGAGCTGGTTCCATACAGCAACTTCCAGCACTGCAACTGGCTGCAGGTGCAGGACAACGCGGCTGACAACTTCCACCCCACGGCCCTGCACTCTGCGAAAAACGTTGTGGGCGGTCAGTTCCAGGGCACCACTTTCGACGAAGTCGGCGCCGCCTCGATGGAAGTCGCTCCGGACATGCAGTTCATCCCGGTTCACCAGGGTCGTAGTCTGGCCTGTGCGGGCGCTCGTCGCGTGAACGACGACCGCATGTTCCTGCGTATTCAGCATCAGGTATTGCCGAACCTCAGCCTGCATGCCTACACGTCGGAAGACGGTTCGGCGAAGAAGCTGTTCAGCCGCTTCCACATCGTCCGCTGGACTGTTCCTGTGGATGACGAAAACTCCAAGATGATTGGATGGCGCGTCATGGGCCCAGGCATCGACACCCGTGGCGTCGGTGACAAGAGCATGGTCGGCTACGAGACCATCGACTTCTTGGAAGGCCAAGTGGCCATGCGTCGTCCAGAGCGCTTCGGCAAATACAAGCTCGAAGACATTCCACCGATTCCGTCCAACCACCGTGAACGTCACAACTACAAGGAAGCTCAGTACGCTCCAGGGGACTACGAGGCCATCATCAGCCAACGTCCAATTGCGGTGCACTCGCTGGAGAACCCGACCAAGTTCGACGCCGGCCTGTATGCGTTCCGCAAAATGCTGCGCGATGGCATCCGTGGCACCAACCCGCAAGCTGCGGCAGCTGGTTTCGCCCAGTGGTTGCGTGACATGGGCGGTGAGCCGAACAGCTACTGCACCGGCAACGTGTTCAACATGCCCAGAGCCGCGACTCCGGAACAAGAGGTTATCAATCGCCGCAAGCTCGCAAGGGAGGCAGTGGCCATCCTCACCGAAGCTGACAAGCTCAAGGGCAAGGAGCGTGCGGATTTCGTCACGGCACGGTTCGAGCAGTTGGAACAGAGCTTCAAAGAACAATAAGAAGAAAGCGCGGGCCCTGGGCTACCTAGGGCTCCCGTGCCTTGGTGAGAGGTGATGACGATGACATCTTTAGCAAATCCCAACCCAGCGTTGCTGGAACTGTTGATCCGTCGCGTTACCCGCGAAGCCCAGGGGATCAACTCATACGAGCTCGTTGATCCGAATGGTGGTGCGCTTCCACCATTTACAGCCGGCTCACACATCGACATCCATCTGCCCAATGGAATGGTCAGACAATATTCGCTGAGCAATTCGCCCGCCGAGCCTCATCGGTACGTGATCGGTGTACTGCGTGATGAGCGAGGGACTGGCGGCTCCATCGCGGTTCATCAGCTGCATGTCGGCGAAACCGTGAGGGTCAGTGTGCCGCGTAACAACTTCATGCTGAGCAAGGAAGCTCGCAAGTCCATCCTCTTGGCCGGTGGCATCGGCGTCACGCCCATGAAATCGATGATGCATGCACTGGAGTCGGCGAAGCAGGAGTATGAGCTCCACTACTGTTGCAAAGGCCCCGAGTTCGCTGCGTTTTCAGAGGAGATGGAAGAGCTGATCGGGGAAGGAAAGGTCGTCCTTCATTTCGATGGCGGGGATCCCTCCAAGAGCTTCGACCTACAGTCATTCCTGAAAGACGCCCCCGAAGGTTGCCACGTGTATTACTGCGGGCCTGCAGGCTTCATGAACGCGTGCAAGGAAGCCGCTGCTCATTGGCCTGCTGGCACAGTTCACTTTGAGCACTTCAAGGCACCCGTGAAAGCACCTGAGCCGGCAAGCGCGGAGCAGAGCAATGGTTCGTTCGTCGCACGCATAGCCAGCAATGGCGAAGAGATCGTCGTCCAGGCCCACGAGAATCTCGCGCAGGTGCTTCAGGATGCGGGTTACCCAGTCGAGACTTCATGCCAGTCGGGGCTGTGTGGCACCTGCAAGATTCGTTATCTGGAAGGAGAAGTCGACCATCAGGACTACATCCTCGACGACTCCGAAAAAGGTAGCTGCCTGACCGCGTGCGTTTCGCGTGCGAAGTCCAAGCTTCTCGTGCTTGACCTGTAGGCCTGGTGAAACACATGAACGTCACCAAGCTGGAAAGCTTTCTGGCGACTGTTGACCTGGGAACAGTGAGCGCCGCTGCGGCACAGCTCGGCATTGGTCAGCCGGCTGTCACCAAGCATCTGAACGCGCTGGAGGCAGAACTGGGCGTCGAGTTGTTCGTTAGTGCATCACGGCGAACGCTGCTCAGTCCTGCAGGCGCGAAAGTGTTATCCACAGCGCGAGTGATCGTCGCGGCAGTGGATTCGCTGCGAGCCGAGCTGGAAACGGCACGGAGCCATTAAAGGTTGCATATGGAACTTGGCCCCGGTGAGTTACTGCCGGGGCATTTTTTTGCCTTGCATCCATGGGTATGAACAACCCCGTTCAGCACGTTGTGCCTATTGTACGCGACACCCACCCATCCTGTTGAATCTCCAATCAACAAGCCTAGCTCGGCAGGTCTGGGTTGCCGCCTGTAGATGATTCCAGGTATGTCCGGCAGCCACAGCATGAGCGGTCTTGATGCTTTCACATATCGGTACTAATACTAAGGTACTGCCGGAAGAGGGATGATCATGCAGACGCGATTTGTTGTGGTTCCTGCTGTACCAGTGGAGAAAGAAATCTTCCCTCGTCGCACCGGCCTTCCCACCGCTCTTGGAGCAGGCTACGACCTTTACGATACCCATCAGAAAACTCGGCTCACCTGCAATTTCTCAACACGCGCCGAAGCTGATTACGAATGTTCCTGCAGAAACAATCAGCAGGCCGCGAGTGGGGCGAGCTATGCAGGGCATGGCTGAAACCATCACAGATCCCCTCAGAAAATCGCCCTGAATTTTCCTCAGCTTTCATGAGCTGACCAGGTGGCGTTGACCAGGTGCCATCAAACCGTTTAACTGTACGCATATACAGTAAAGGCGTTTTCGTCATGATCACTTTCCTTGGCTCGCTCGACCCCAGCACCACAGAGCTCCCTCTGTACTCATTTCAAGTGCCGGCAGGCTTTCCGTCTCCTGCTGCAGACCACATGGAGAAGCGGCTCTCCCTGGACGAGCTCTTCGACATCCGAGCCCCACACATCTACCTCGTCAGGGTTGAAGGCGACAGCATGATCGGTGCTGGTATCTACCCTGGAGACCTTGTGCTGGTCGACCGCTCCATACCGCCAGAGCCAGGTCATATTGTGATCGCTGCGGTGAACTGCGAACCGCTGTGCAAGCGCTTAGGTCGTGAGGGCACCCAGGTAGTGCTGCGTTCCGAGAACCCTCGTTACCCGTCCAGGTATCTCCTGGAGGGAGAGGAGCTCGAGATCTGGGGTGTGGTGACCTACAGCGTGCGTAGCCATGCCAAGCTCTGATCGCGTATTTGCCCTCATCGACTGCAACAGCTTTTATGCGAGCTGTGAACGGGTGTTCCGCCTCGACCTTCGCACCAAGCCCGTCGTAGTGCTCAGCAACAATGATGGCTGTGTGATAGCAAGAAGCGCGTGCGCGAAGCCATTTGTGAAGATGGGCGAACCGTACTTCCAGATCAAAGACAAGCTCCGTAAGCACGGCATTGTGGCGTGTTCGTCGAACTACTCGCTCTATGGCGATATGAGTGAGCGGGTCATGTCGGTTATCGAGTCCATGGTGCCCGCTGCCGAGGTCTACAGCATCGACGAAGCCTTCGCTGAGCTCACGGGCATCCCTGGAGACCTCGAGCGCCTGGGCCGGCAGATCCGAGCGGAGGTCTATCGGCGTACAGGTATCCCCGTTGGAGTCGGCATTGCCTCGACAAAAACGTTGGCGAAGCTGGCCAACTACGCTGCCAAGAAATGGCAGAACCATACCGGTGGTGTCGTCGATTTGCGCGATGACGTGAAGCGCAACTGGGTGCTCAAGAAGTGCGATGCGGGAGACGTCTGGGGTATCGGTCGTCGCCTTTCCGCCCACCTGGCGGCTATGGATATCCGCACTGCTTGGGAGCTGGCTCATGCCGACGCCTGGTCGCTCCGAAAGCAGTTCAGCGTGGTGGTGGAGAAGACCGCCAGGGAGCTGGCCGGCACTTCGTGCCTCGAGCTGGACGAGCCTGCCCCACCTAAAAAGGAGATCTGCTGCAGCCGTATGTTCGGTACCCGACTGACCGAGCTAGCTCCGATTAAAGAAGCGGTGGCCACCTATACGTCCAGGGCTGCCGAGAAGCTTCGTGCCCAGCATTCGCTCTGCAAACGGCTACGGGTGAGCATCCGCACGGGTATGTTCAATCCGGACGAGGCGAAGTATGCCAACGGCGTCCTGGTCGAGCTGCCATATCCAACGGACGATACGCGTTTGCTGACAAAGGCAGCGCAGGAGGGCGTGGAGCGAGTATTCCGTGAAGGTTTCCGCTACAGCAAGGCAGAGGTGTTGCTGTTCGACCTCAGCCAACCGAACGAAATTACGGGTGACCTGTTTGCGGCTGCTCAGCCGGTGGCGACCGAGAAGCTCATGGGTGTGCTCGATGCGGTGAACGGCAGGTGGGGCAAGGGGACGATGCGGCTGGCAAGCGTGCCAGTGGATCCCTCATGGGGCATGCGCCGGGAGATGATGAGCCAAAGCTTTACCACACGAGTTGATGAGCTATGGACTGTCTACTGCAAGTGAAAGGCTAGGACAGCGGTAGGCTTGTTGGTGAGTTTTTCCGCTGCTGGGTGCCTGACATTTAGAGCTAACAAAGGGTAAATCGATCTATGAAGGCTTTTTGGAATGCACTGCGCGTAACTGCTGCCCGATGGCGTGCAAAGAATGAAGAGTACCGGGGCGGGATCGTGATGATCTGGGAAGGAGAGGTATACGCTTGGAAAGATGAGGTTCGAGATCCTCAATGCGAACGACCAGGAGTATACGCAGTCGATGAAACGGGGCAAATCTATATCGCAGTAGGCGGTGATGACTACAACGGAGCAGAACGCTGGCTGGTGAAGCAGCCAGCGGTAGATGATTAACCAAGTTTCACTTGAGCAAATGCTCAGAGCCTTTCTCGTTGAACTGTCCTGAGCGGAAACAATTGTATAGATCCTACTGTGATGGTTTAAGGTCGACTGTCGCCATCGATGTCAGTACGGTTTATTTTGCTGCTCGATGGCCAGTTTAGCGAAGGGCAATAAGTGTACAATCTCGCATTATGCATATGAAGGTACAGATGTGCATGAACGCAGTCTTGCAGCTATAAGGTTTGAGCATTTTAGGCAGCTCGGCTAGGAGCGCGGTACGTCTTGCCTTGACTTCGGCTTGTCCAAGGAAATAATCCGGGCGTATATAATTTGATTTTCCATCGACGGCATTTGTTGCGATGGAGAATAATGATGCTAGGTATGCCATCGCTTTTGTGTCCATATCGCGGTAGGCGCTGGTTAGCTGTACCTTATTGGCTTCTACGCCCAAAGTTAAATCTACTCCCGCGTCCATCAGTGCGCTCTGGAACGCTTTGTACACGGGTACTTTTACATAGGTTTCCCCGGGGATACTTATTTTTATATTTTTATGCGCAAGGCGCAAATGGTTCAAAATTACTGCCGATATGGCCAAGTACTGGGGTGTTCTATTTCCTTCAAAATATATATCTCTTTCTTCGTCAGCTTTCTCAATGGTGATGGGGCAGTGCTTCAAGCCATAAAGCCAAATCAAACACTCTGCCTCTGCCAGCAGGTCATCCGGCAAATGATTTGAATTTTTATCAAATGCTTGGGTTACTCGCTCGCCAATCTGATCCCAGGACATTTGTAAATTAAGCCTGAGTAGCTCTGGAGGGAGGTGATTTAAAATATCCAAGTTGAGTTTGTGTGTTTCCTCCCAAAACGAGCTTTCGGAGTCAAGGAAGAAGTCTTTTAGCAGCCGAATCCGAGCCATGTCCTTTTCAGCGTCTGGTTGAGACTGCTCTAACATCAGTAAGAAGCCATCTTTGGCGCGCTCAATTGCATCCGCTAAGCCAAAATCAGGGGGTATGTCCGATGGCCAGTGTTTATAGCCATTTGTGCCATCCATTCGGCCATTGATTTTATTCGATTTTGCTAAAAGCTCGCGCTGACGGGCAGTAATATAGTTAGTGGTGTACGTCGACATCAGGGATCCGAGCTTTTCGAAAGTCCCGCCATCAAACACATCGCCGGTTATGTTCTCCAATAATGGTTTGGCTGAGTCAAGTTGTGCGGCTGGAATACCATTTTTAAGTAACGTAATGTAGTGGCGAGATAATGCGAGCTTCTCTTTGTGAGTCAAGCTGCCAGGGGCGCTAGAGCCGAATACAGCGCTCATTGTGGGTTTGGAACGACTGACAATCGATCGCCACTTTTTGTTTTTCGCAGACATTGAGCGCGCTAAAACCAAAAGCTTTGCTCGTTCAAATTGTAAGAGTTGGTCTGAGTTTTCGGTCGTCGTGAGTTCCGAGCCCAAAATCTGATCAGGCTCAATCTTGTAGCTTGCCAGTAAATCTTTGAGTGGCTCATAAATCTTCTCAGACGCCTGGAATCTGGCGTAGATGTAGTCAGCAAAGTCTGATTTATCGAACGGCTCCATCGGGTCAAGGGCGTCGATTGAGGTCGCAGGGTCGTAGAGTGCGGGGTCGGTTGGGGCAACGTGTTTCTCGCTCATGTCACTCATCCTTGTTTTCGATGCGCTGAATCACCGCAGGGGTTTGGGCGGTGTCTATGGCTAAGCGGCCAAATCCGGCATCCGCCCGCATTTGCGAAAAAACGGGGCTGCCTTGCTGAAGCTGATCAAGCATCTCGAACTGGTCAGTCGCGGTGCGAACAGCCATCGGTATGGATAGCTGAGTGGTGTTGATCAGTCGTTGAGCCATCAGGCCAATGACCTGCAGGTCGCCGACCTCCTGACGAAGCTGAGTGAAATGGTACATCTGGCGACCTGGTGTGAAGACAACGTTCTTGCTCATGATAGGCTCCGCTATGGGGTTACATTGGGTGCTTCGAAGATAAGCTTCCTGATGAGCCCTGCAGAGGATCGAATCTTAAGAATATGGGTGAAGGTGGGCCTGTCCCATGGCAGCGGACGCAAAAAGCGTCGCGTTCCCCGAAGGGGCTACAGGCCGCGATTAAATGCCGTTCTTGGGTCGCCTCGTTTGGCGAGTAGGTATCACTGCCTCGATGGAGCGGAAGCGTGATCAGGATGATATTTGGACTGATATTTTGGGCTGCCGTGACGCTTACGGTCTTAGCCGCAACCTTCATTCCTTTGTTGATAGTAAGCCTATTCGTCCTGACGGTGCTCATCGGAGGCGACAGCCTGGTAAGCCCATTGGTCGTCTACGGGATCTTCCCTACGGCGGTCGTAGCTACTGCATACCTGATGTACCGCTACGGCCGGCAGATCGCCGATTTCGTCCTATCCATCTCGCCCTAAAGGGCTCATCCGGGATGCTGCAACTGAGCACGTGATTCTCTAGGTGCTTTTTTTAAAAAGCATTCGTTGCTTCTAAGTCTATTCCGTGGGATGCTTTTCGCCATCTGAAAAGGGGCCCCCCATGACCGACATCATTTCCTTGATCGAGAACGTTGCTAAGACCAAGAGCGACCTAGCTTCCGCGTCTATTCGGATGCCCAAAGAGCTCTATTCCTTCATCGAAGGGCTGGCTGACCACCTTGATATGAGCCGACAGGAGACCATGCTCAAGCTTCTTGAAAAAGGAGTTGAGATTGCCAAAGTTGCTATGAAGCTCGACGACGAGGTGGAGGCAGCAGCGGAAATCGATTCCCAACCTGCTTCAAATTTTTACATCCTGAATACCAACAAGCGCCATAGTGTCGAGGATCACGAGCGCATGCTGAGCGAGGGCTGTGCGGCTGCGTTTTACGCGCCTTGGAAGCTCAACATCGATCGAATCAATCAAGGGGACATCGTCTTCTTGTATGAGAACGGCAAGGGGATCGTGGCGTACGGAAAAGGCACAGGCGTGACTAAAAAGCGTAGCCACCACGGTTTCGAAGACGAGTGCCACTACCAAGAGCTGCAAGGCTTCAAACGTCTAGAAAAGCCAGTGCCGGCAGCTGAAATCAAGAAAACGGTTCAGAAGAACGTCGTACTCCTCCGCACGATGTCCCCCATGCCAGAAGGTCACCTGCTGCTGGATCTGATCAAGAAACGTGGGTAAACGTGGCAAAGCCCAGAAAGCAAAAAACCGCCAAATAGGCGGTTTTCTGTGAAACGTATTCTTCTGCAGTATATGCCCTAAGCCATCGCGAGGTTCCGGTAGTGCTCCAGCATTCCCCGCTGGTGCTAAAAAGATTACGATCTGTGCTTCGAGCTGGCCATCTTTCATGCCTTTTCTCACGTGGACAATTCTTTGTAAAGCTCCAGCTCGCGTCGTTCGGCCTCTAGGGCGGCAATCCGAGAGGCAGCTTCAATGTCTGTGGTGGCATAGGGGTGCTGCTGAAAACTCGCCTACTGCGGCGTTAACATGATTTTAATTTTTGGGCTGACATGCATGGATCTCACGGTTGAGGGTAAGAAAATAAAGCGCTTGTTGCCTAGCTCGGCCGAGTTGCTGATGTGGTTCATAGTTCCATTTGCGTTAATATTGCGATTAGTTATTTTTTTGCCGCCTGATTATCGTGCTATTGATTATCTTTTGGGTGAATACTACTGGGATGTGATTGTTTCTATCCTTCTAATTGTATTTCCGATATTTTTCAGGCAGATATTTGCAAGCTTGCCCCTGGAATATCTTCTTAAGGATAGATCTTCAACTAATCATTCGGTAGTGAATGTTGGAGGCGACTATTTTGCGACCTCAAAAGCTTCCGGTGCGGCGGGAACTACCGCCGAAAAGGGATTTGAGAACTCGAGTGGCAGGGAGCTTCTATTCATCCACGCTGAGAGATCGCGGAGTTTGGCGAAGGGGATCTACGGGCGCTCAGGGGTATACTTGCTGCTCGGTGTGTTGGTGGCATTCTCAGGGTTAGTATTTTTCTATAGTCAGACGGCTAAAATTGACGTTCCGAATGAGGTCGGAAATCTACTACTTTTGTTGGCGCCAAAGTTTGGGATTTTGTTTTTCATCGAGTTTGTTGCCTTTTTCTTTCTTCGTCAATATCGGTCAGCTATGGATGAGTTTCGCTATTACGAATCTATTGCCCGTAGACGTGAGGAGGTAAGCGCGCTACTCTTGCTGTCGGCTGAGTCTGAACCACAAATTAATCCTATGGAGCTTATCAAGAGAGATTCCTATTTTTCGAAGGTTTCTGCGCTTGAAAAAGATCAGTCAACTGAGATTCTTGAAGCAAGAAAGCTGGAAAAGGGTGAACTTGAGCTCTTAGAAAAAGTCGTAGATACACTTGCTAAAGTTAAGCGCTGAGGATAAATGGGCTGCCACTCCTTTTGGCGAGTCCAGGTTCTTGGAAGGGCGGCGTCACCCCGTCGGCATTCGTGTAGAGGCTACAAGCTGATAGGTGGCGCAGGAAAGCGTCTGCTTTCGTAGCCTCCCTATCAGCGCAACCCCTGTGGTCTTATTCAGATTGGGCGATGTCCATCCAGCAACTCTTGCCCTTGGCGAACCACAGATGCAACGGCCTCAATGGTTGAATTCAGATTTTGGGCCTCTTCCGGCATTCTGAGGCTAAGGTAAGTGTCCCGAACTACCGATACTCGGATAAGAATTTCCTTAAGCATATTGTTGTAGAGTCTTATCTGTAGCCAGAAAAAATTTAGATTTTTTTCTTTGTATAGCTGCGAAAGCTGATATTGCATTGTTCCAAATCTTCGGAAAAGCCCTGGCTCCTTTTCAAGCTCATCGTCAATGTAGTCGCCAGGATCTTCGATTTGCCTAAGTTGATGTATGAGGAGTTTACTGCTGTATCGATGCGGGTTGGTTATTGATTCTATTTTATAGAATTCAAGATATCCGCTGCTCTGCATGAATTCAGATATTTGTTGGTCATACTCTGGGTGAGCAAGCAGGAAGCTGTTGACATCATTAAGTGTTTGGATATCCCATTTTTTAGCTAACTCCTCATTCTCACTTACTAGATGTCTGACCTTGCCTAGCCAGTCAAAGGTTTGCCGCTGATGCGTCTGGTTTGGATCCTCCGTCATCGCGAAGGTAACCTCTGCTTCGCTAGCAGGCCTAACCACCCCTAGAACGGGCTCAAAGGCTTTGCACAGCGAGAGTTGTCTCGGAGTGCAGAAAGCGGGGTTTCTGAGATTGATGAGATCGAAGTTTGCGTGTTCAAAGGACTTTGCTACCAAGCGAGAGCAGAACTGTCGTTCACTTTCCTTGTGCCGCAGTAGCGATCTCGCTCTTACCGTGATTGCCTCATTGACCGAGTAAAGACTTCCAACCTTCGATTGTGCATAGTCGCATATAGCATTTACCTCTTCTTCGGAAATTGGCCGTTTGGCGCGTAGTACAAGAATATCAGTTGCTCTGTCAAAGATCAGGCGCTGTGGACTTTTGGAAAAAACACCATCGAGAGTGGCTTCGATTGTGGTTCCTCCGATGTAAAGGGCAGCATGAGAGTATCTGCTTGCGGTGGCGGCTCGGATCCCCAGACTGGTGAGGCTCTTATCACCGGTCAGAAGGATATCGGCACGGCGGAGCAGTGATCGCTCTAGGATGAATTTATTGGAAGACATCGAAAGTCCTTCTTCTAGTTCTCAAATATGATTTTCATTGAGGGGTAGTGACGAAGGCCATGATTGACATTTCTGCCGCCTACGGCTCATCGGCGCCTATTTCTGGTATGGCCGGAGACGTGATGCGATCTCACCGCCACGGGGCCATTGCGGGTGTTTCGGATGTGACCGCTTCGAACGTGCCCACTGACATGCTGAAAGATCGGCCAATCGGGCAGGAATGACAGCTCCTGGGTGTGGTGCCGATAAACCTCAGGCATGTATTTCTTCAGGTACTCCTCCAGCGAGTCCTCTGCCACCTCGAAGTTGTAGACCCGCCAGTAGGCCTCGACTAGGTCTCGGTTTCGGCGAAGGTAGTAGCGCTCGAGCCATCCTGGGTTATCCGTCTCGTATTCGTATTTTGCCAACGCAGCTGCGTCGCTCAGCGATGCCTTGAAGCCCTCCTTCCAAGCCAGTAGCAGCATCAGGAGCACGCCTACGACGGCCATATGATCTTTGTCGTAGGTGAAGGAGTAGACGGCTGCCGGCGAAGCAAATCCGAATGCCAGCCAGCCAATCACAGTGAAGGGAAAGAACAGGATCGGAGCAATGAGCAGGACAAGCGCGGAGACGAACCAGGCTCCGAGAACGTCCGACAGCTTGAGCCAAATATTCGGCATGAGTTCCCTCTGATCATCCAGTTCTGAGCCTGAAGGCCTAAACGAGCGTTACCAAAGTGATGGCTAGATGGTGGCAGCTCGATGGTAGCCTAACGGCTGACTAGCAAGGAATACGTGAACGACTTAGGGCGCTTCTCAGGTGCAGGAATGGCGGTTTGGAGGCGGGATGATAACGGGGGAGGCGACGTGTACGAGGGGGCGAAATGAGTATTTATATTCCAGAAACGAAAACCCCGGCTCAAGGCCGGGGCGGGTGTTTCGTGGTCTTTGCAAGGAGTCGTAAGCTTTCGCTCATTGGAGCTCAATGCCAACCGTTTTTCAATCCTACGAGCGGTTGACACTGATGTCAACCCCCTTTATACAGGCACCTGGCCAGTAGGAAGCCGAGCATGCCGCATACCATCCAGTATAGACCCCAGCTGATCGACCACCTCATCAGCTCTCACCGAATCGCCAGCTACAGCAAGGTATTTTCGACCAGCAATGACGCTGAGCTAGTGGGGGCCTACCTGTGGAACTCGCACGTATGTGGCGTTCTCTACCCCCTACTCAGCGCGGCGGAGGTCACGTTGCGGAACTCGATTGACACCGCCCTGACGGCTGATCTTGGGAAATTTTGGTGGAAGGCAAAGACGCTTAAGTACAAGAGCTTTACTCCCGGAGGCCAGGTGCCCGATGCGGTCGCGAAACTGACTAAAAATTTCGGGTCGGCCTTCAACACCGCCTGGTACGAGCGCAAAAACCGGCAGGTCAGTGGGCAGCCAGACCACCAAGAGGTCGTATCCAAAACGGAATTCTCCACGTGGGAATTCGTTCTGGACAACGAATATATGGGCAACAACCTTATCTGGCCGAAGAATCTTGGGCGGGTTTTCAAGGGCCAGTGGCCAACGAGTCAGGCGAGCGCCATGCTGGCCGGGTGCAAAGATCAGGTTGCGCTGGTAAGGAAGTTCCGAAATCGAGTGTTCCACCACGAACCCGCTTGGAAGCGCTTCAACGTCAATGATGAGCACCAAGCAGTGGCCCACCTGCACGAGAAAATCAGCAAAATCACTGAGCTGATCTCATGGATTTCGCCCGAAAAGATCGACCTTCTAGAGAGATCCGGGGTGATCCGAACGGCCTACCGTGCCTGCTCCGTGGCCGAAATCGAACGGTTCAAGTACCAGTCTAAGACGAGCACGGTCAACAGCATGGTCAAGCTCATCAAGGTTGCAGAGGCTGCAAGCGCTGGTAATGAGGTTATGAAAATCGCGGTGTATGGAAAGCGGAAGGCGGTCTATACCCTCCAGGCTGACTGATAGGTGTTCTGCTGGCCGCCTCCGAGTCCTGCCCGCCCTCCCGATATCAACCAGGCGAGCGGGCATCATCCTTCAGCTCTCTGTGGGGCTACGACGATTGCGCTGGCACAGGCTTAAGGTTCATCTGGGCCTCGAAAATCAGCAGGTCACTTTCTTCGTTCTTTCTCATCAGTGCGATTACATGGGAGCTGACCTCAATCTCACCATTCGCATTCATGCGCACATACCGAGGGTATCGATCAAGCAACAGTTCGGATAATCCGCGACTGTAGCCTTCGCGAATCAATTTGATTTTTGATTCATCATCGGTGCCGTATTTGACTCGCTTGTAGAAGCTAGGCTCGACGGCTCCCACCCCGTTAAGGATTTCAAGGAACCTGAAGATCTTATTATCAAAAAAGTCATCTTCGTCTTTAAGCCTTACAATTGCGAGATTGACTCGTTCTACGTCGTTCTTCCGTGAAATTCTTACATAGTGAGCGCTATGGCTATTTCTGTACTTGGTGTCGCCCCAGCTTGACACGTATACATAGTCGGTGCCTTTCGTTTGGGGGAGATCTTCCCAGTACTTTAACGTATGCCTGATAATTTGTTTTGTAGTGCGCTTTTTTAGTTTCCAATCCAGGAACATTGCGTAAAAGTCCAAGGCTGCCTGATTTTTTAGGCGCAGCATGTCGCTATTTTTTGTTCCTGCATGAAACTTTTCGATGAAACAAGTCTTGATGTCGGTTAAGAGCCGGTCTGCGGTATTGATTGGCCCATTCGCCTCGAGTGATAGGCTAATGGCTTCGTCCACTTCTTCTTCTGAAGCAAATACGTCGATTTCGCTGACGCTGTTGGCGATCATTAAACGGCCAACCTCTGTCTTTACATATTTGCATTCTTCGCCAGTGACAACGCCTGGCTGAAGATTTTCAAGTCTAGATACCGCGTCCTTGTGGCGTAGGGCGGCCTTGTCATCACTTATGTCTGATGCTTCGAGGAGAACATTGTTGACCGTGTCTTCGTCTTCCTGCGAGACGTTTACGGAATTTTCGTAGAAGGTCTTGAGATTCGCTCTCTTGTGGGTGTACTCATCAACACCCAAAAGGTAAATGCTGGACTCAAGCTTTTGCAGTGCAGAACCCGCCTTGGGGTCAAATACCTCACTGAATCTGTTTACCCGTCCAATCAAATTTTTGAACTGTGATGAGGTCAGATTTCCTTTTCCTTTGGAATAGTCAAATATAAACAGTCGTTCGATTGGTAAGTTTACACCTTCAAGCAACGTTGAGTTGCATACCAGGTATTTCATTGCCTTGGACTGGTTGAACAAATTTTCAAGATAAAGGCGGATGGTGTCTGGGATTGAACCGTGATGATACATCACACCCTTTCGTAGGCAGGCGATGAGTCGATAGCGCTTGTCGAACGTTTCTTCGAGTTCGTCGCAAGCTGTTTGAATCAGTGGGCATTCAATGTTTGGCAAGCTTTCGGCTAGCTCAAGCGCAAATTGCTCAATCCGTTTTTTGGTGTTCCCATATATAATGTTCTTGGCTAGTGATTCACTTTTTATAAGATCAAAACAATTATTGTGCTTGCGATCTAGGTCAATCCAGTGGTTAAGGAAGTGGTCATAGAGCTTAAGCTTTCCATCATTTTTTCCCGTTCTGAAGTCTCTGACAAGGAAGCGCTCGGATTTAATATACTCATCAATCCTGAATCCCTTCGGTGTCATGTTCAAGTAGCGAACACGGACATTAAGCTCGTTGCAAAGAAACGGGGTTAGAAACTTGAAGGAAGCGTCGGGGTTACGAGCACCCAAGATACATAGCATTGTGGCCAATAGTTCGTTTCGGCTATCGCCTTGGAGGAGGTTGTGTGCCTCGTCCACGAACACCATGTCGAACTTTAAATAACTATGCTCGTTAAGCATGCGATTCAGTCGTTCTTGAGTCAGCACAAAAACGCGGCTATTTCGTTCAGGAGAATACATCTCGGGATGCGTGATGACTTTGCCCATGTCGTTGATGTCAGCATAAATCAACCGCTTTTTTGTCTGAGCTAGTAAGGCTTTTGACGGTACAAGAATGAGTACACGTTTTTCAGGATTGTCTCTAACGGACTTGATGATCAGCTCTGATTTGCCGTAGGAGGTCGGAGCTACTACAACTGATGAATTCTCATACTCGGCTTGTACGAAAGTTCTCAAAATATCCTGCTGCTCTGTAAGCACCATTCCTTGGTCGCGGAAGGTATCTACATAGCTGCTCACGATATTCTGGATAAAAGAGTTACTCAGCCGTTCATCTTGTTCAAACGACTTTCCGATAGCGGCAGAAACTGGAAGAAGGCCGCTGTTCACGGCTACGTCGTAAAGAGGCTCGTATCGGCCAGTAAGGTTTCCATAAAATAGGGTGATTCGATAACCTAGACGCTTAATCTCTGCCGCGCTGTGATTAAGTAGTAATACAGCAATAGCGAGCAGCTTTACAGTTTCCCCGTCGGACATTTCGTGACCGCGCAGAAGGTTCATGTAGATGTCTTTGAAACGGGTTTTTGCTAGTTCCTTAATGGTGATCTCTTGCATTTAGCATCCTGCCTCTGTGCGGAGGAAATCTTCTAGTTTCTGAAGCGTTCCTTTCTGTAGCGATAGCACCAGAACGGTTTTGAATATCGGGTTGGCTATCAGCTTGTTTGTGAAATGTTCGACTGTCTTCTCTTCTACTTTTCGCGTCGCATCGTTGAATAGCGCAGATACCAGAACGACATTGTTGTCTGAGGCAACAGCAGTGTTCAGGTAGGCGTTGTCACCCTCTAGACCTAGAATCTCAAGAACTGATTCTTTGTAGCCTTTACTTTCACTGATTGATTTCTGGGCGGCATTGATCGCGTTGTGCCAATGGTTCGTTTCGGCCTCGGCAAGTCGACCCTTTAAGTCATCTCGAGCCTTGGCCAGCAAGGCACTAGTAGCTGCGCAAGAGGTTCTTGTGCCTGCTCCGCCCGACTTCACCTCGGTGATCCACACTTCATTCGAAGCGGATTCGTACAGGACGAGGTCAAAGCCTTTCCTGATGTGTTTTTCTTCCATGTTGAAGAACGGGGAAATGACATCGAAGCTATCAAGCTTTTTAAGAATGATCACGTGTGCCAGGAGTTCTCCAAGCATACCAATGCGCGTCTTATCATCTTTAGTCGAATAGCGATCCCAGAATGATTTGAGGGTGGCTGCATACTTGAACATGATCGAGCTGCGGCTGGCGAGATCGGCGCCATGGCAGATACGCGTTAGGTTGTCTCGTATCGTGGTCTTTAGCTCATCAGAAAAGTTTTCAACACAGCACACTGCGTACTGACCGGTTTGCTTGAAGATTACGCCATCCATAACACGATCTTTCCAAAGGGGCCGCAGCCTTTGCTTTCCCCATCGCCGGAGGCGACAGGACTCGAGGATTTGGCAGCCAAGAATCAGCTCTCCGGTGAGCTCCTGCGCTCGCGATAGAGAGGCAATTCACGGCAATAAATGCCATGGAGGCACTGTGCCATTTAGTAGGAAGTATAGCGAGAGGGAGGGGATGTGGACGTGGTTGACCCGACGAACGCTGGTTGGCCGCTAGGCCACGTAAACATTGGGCTTGAGCCGCATGTGATTGCTGCATATATGCCTTGCTATTCGTGTCGTACTGTGCGATATTTGTTTTGCACACAAGCACTTGCGGCGTGAAAGCCAGAATCTACGGTGAAATGTGCATGTATGGTGTCGGAAGAATTTTTTGGGTACGCCGTTCAACCTCACCGAAGGCGCGGCGCTGCTGTCGCTGTTCGGCCGCCTGACCGGCTACACCCCGCGCTGGTTCACCTACTTCATCGGCGATGCCCATGTGTATGAGAACCACCTGGACATGCTCAACGAGCAGCTCAAGCGTGAGCCGCTGGAGGCGCCGAAGCTGGTGATCAGCGACCGCGTGCCAGCGTTTGCCGACACAGGGAAGTACGAGCCGGAGTGGCTGGAGAAGATCGAGCCTAGCGATTTCTGGCTGGAAGGGTATGAGCACCATGCGCCGATGACGGCGCCGATGGCGGTGTGACAGATCTCTATTGCCTGTACCGGCCTCTTCGCGGGTAAACCCGCTCCCACAGGGACCGCACGAAGCTCAGGCCTGTGCAGTACCTGTGCGGGTTTACCCGCGAAGCTTTTGGCTTAATGCCCGTGGCTTCGCCCTACATGCGAATGCTCGGTTTCCGGCACCGATACCGCCCCGTTCGTCTCCAGTTGCTGCAAGATCGCACACTCCGCCCCTTGTGCATTGCAGCGCCGCCGCAGCTCCACCAGCTGTTCCTGCAACGCCACCAGACCATCGATCCGTGCCTGCACATGCTCGATATGCTCGTCGATCAGCGCATTGACGCTGCCGCACGAATCATCGGGGCTGTCGCGCAGGCGTAGCAGGCTGCGGATTTCATCCAGGGTCATGTCCAGGGTGCGGCAGTTGCGGATGAACGTCAGCCGCTCGACGTGGGCCTGGGTGTACAGCCGGTAGTTGCCGTCGCTGCGCGCCGGCTCCGGCAGCAGCTGTTCACGCTCGTAGTAGCGGATGGTTTCCACGGCGCAGTCGGTGGCTTTGGCCAGTTCTCCGATCTTCATCACGAAATTCTCCAGCAAGTGTCTTGACCCTATAGTGGCTACAGGGTGTTCACTTGGCAACAGGCTCAAATTAAGGATGACCCCATGAACCAGCCTGTCAGCCACGAACACAAGCACGATCACCACGCCCACAGCTGCTGTGGCAGCGCTGCTACGCCAGCCTTGGTCCAGCTGAGCGAAAAGGCCAGCAGCCACGCCCAGTTCAGCCGTTTCCGCATCGAGGCCATGGACTGCCCTACCGAGCAGACCCTGATCCAGGACAAGCTGGGCAAGCTGGCCGGTATCGAGCAGCTGGAGTTCAACCTGATCAACCGTGTGCTCGGCGTGCGCCACACCCTGGGTGGCACTGCTGAAATCGAGCAGGCCATCGACAGCCTGGGCATGAAAGCCGAGCCGCTTGGCGCCGAAGACGATGGCACTGCCAGCGCACCGCAAGTGGCCAAGACCCGCTGGTGGCCGCTGGCGCTGTCCGGTATTGCCGCGATCGCCGCCGAAATCGTGCACTTTGCCGCGCTGGCCCCGGAGTGGGTGGTGGCGGCGCTGGCGCTGGCAGCGATCCTCGGCTGTGGCCTGGGTACCTACAAGAAGGGCTGGATCGCCCTGAAAAACCGCAACCTCAACATCAACGCGCTGATGAGCATTGCCGTGACTGGCGCGGTGCTGATTGGCCAGTGGCCGGAAGCGGCCATGGTGATGGTGCTGTTCACCGTCGCCGAGCTGATCGAAGCCCGCTCGCTGGACCGCGCGCGCAACGCCATTGGCGGCCTGATGCAGCTCGCCCCGGACATGGCCACCGTGCGCCAGGCCGATGGCCAATGGCGGGAAGTGGAGGTGCGGGAGGTGGCCATCGGGGCCCTGGTGCGGGTGCGCCCCGGCGAACGCATTGGCCTGGACGGTGAAGTGACCAGCGGGCAATCCACCGTCGATCAGGCGCCGATCACCGGCGAAAGCCTGCCTGTGGAGAAGACCGTGGGCGACAAGTTGTTCGCCGGCACCATCAACCAGGCAGGGGCGCTGGAGTTCCGCGTTACCGCCGCTGCCGGGCAATCGACCCTGGCGCGGATCATCAAGGCCGTCGAGGAAGCGCAAGGCGCGCGGGCGCCTACCCAGCGTTTCGTCGACCGCTTCTCGCGCATCTACACCCCAGTGGTGTTTGCCATTGCCCTGGCCGTTGCGGTGATACCGCCGCTGTTCATGGCCGGTGCCTGGTTCGACTGGGTCTATCGCGCCTTGGTGCTACTGGTGGTGGCCTGCCCGTGTGCCCTGGTGATCTCGACCCCGGTGACCATCGTCAGCGGCCTGGCCGCTGCCGCGCGCAAGGGCATCCTGATCAAGGGTGGCGTGTACCTGGAAGGCGGGCGCCAGCTGGACTTCCTGGCCCTGGACAAGACCGGCACCATCACCCACGGCAAACCGGTGCAAACCGATGCCAAGATACTGGAGCCGCTGTTCGAAGGCCGCGCGCAAGCCCTGGCCGCCAGCCTGGGCGAGCGTTCCGACCACCCGGTCTCCCGCGCCATTGCCCAGTTCGGCAAGGAGCAAGGCCTGGCCTTGAGCGAGGTTGATGACTTCGCCGCCCTGGCCGGGCGCGGTGTGCGCGGTACCATCGCGGGTGAGGTTTACCACTTGGGTAACCACCGTCTAGTCGAGGAGCTGGGGCTGTGCTCGCCCGAGCTCGAGGCCCAGCTGGATGCGCTGGAGCGCCAGGGCAAGACCGTGGTGCTGCTACTCGACCGCTCCGGCCCGTTGGCGCTGTTCGCGGTGGCCGACACGGTCAAGGAAAGCAGTCGCCAGGCCATCGCCGAGCTGCATGAGCTGGGCATCAAGACTGTCATGCTGACCGGTGACAATCCGCATACCGCCCAGGCCATCGCCACCGTGGTGGGTATTGACCGTGCCGAAGGCAACCTGCTGCCTGCCGACAAGCTGAAGAGCATCGAAACCCTGTACGCCCAGGGCCATCGGGT
The DNA here is from genome assembly GCF_023100865.1 of Pseudomonas sp. A2. Taxonomy (NCBI): domain Bacteria; kingdom Pseudomonadati; phylum Pseudomonadota; class Gammaproteobacteria; order Pseudomonadales; family Pseudomonadaceae; genus Pseudomonas; species Pseudomonas sp. A2. The sequence continues at coordinate 5,785,708 of NZ_CP039127.1, read as the reverse complement.
GGGCATGGTCGGTGACGGTATCAACGACGCCCCGGCGCTGGCTCGTGCCGAGATCGGTTTTGCCATGGCGGCGGCCGGTACCGACACCGCCATCGAGACCGCCGATGTGGCGCTGATGGACGACGACTTGCGGAAAATCCCGGCCTTCGTCAGGCTGTCGCGCCAAAGTGCGGCGGTCCTCATGCAGAACATCGTTCTGGCGTTGGGCATCAAGGCGATATTCCTGGCGATCACCTTTGCCGGCATGGCCACCATGTGGATGGCGGTGTTCGCCGACATGGGCGTGAGCCTGCTGGTGGTGTTCAACGGCTTGCGCCTGTTGCGCAAATAGAGGACGTGCATGCTGAGTTCGGAGCTGAAAGCCTTCTACATGGTGGCCCGCCTGGGCAGCATCACCCTGGCGGCGAAGAAGCTCGGCCTCAGCCAGCCCACGGTGACCACGCAGATTCGCAACCTGGAGAGCCAGTACGCGGTGGAGCTGTTCTACCGCGGCGGGCGGCGCCTGGTGCTGAGCGAGGAGGGCGTGCGCCTGCTGCCGATGGTCAAGGCACTGCTGCAGCAGGAGGCCGACATCGAGTTCGAGCTGCGCAACAGCGGCCAGGCCCAGGGCAGCTTGCGCATCGCGGCCACGGCGCCCTACTACATCCTCGACCTGGTGAAGATCTACCGTGAACGCCTGCCGCAGGTGGAGGTGGCGGTGGAAATCGGCAACTCGCAGCAGGTGCTGGAGATGCTCGAGGACTACCGGGTGGATATCGCCGCTTCGTCGCAACTGCTGGAAGATGCTCGGCTGGTGCGGCGGGTGCTGGGGACCGACCCGTTGGTGGTGGCGGTGCACCGCAACCACCCGTTGGCACACCGCCAGGCGGTGTCCATTGACGTGGTGGCCGGGCATTGCCTGCTGATGCGCGAGAAGGGCTCGACCACACGCAAGCTGACCGAGCAGATGATGCAGGAGGCCGGGGTGAAGGCCGGGGCGTTGCTGGAGATTGGCAGCCGCGAATCGATCCGCGAGGCGGTGCTGCGCAATATCGGCATCAGCGTGATTGCCCGGCACGAGGTGCCGCACAACCCTGAGTTGCGGGTGCTGGCGCTGGAGAACGCGCCGGTGATGCATGAATACCTGTATTGCCTGAAGGAGCGGCGCCAGGCGCGGTTGCCGGCGGCCTTCCTTGGGGTGGCGCAGGAAGTGGCCGGTTCATAGTTCTAGACCCGTGTTGGCTTCTTCGCGGGTAAACCCGCTCCCACAGGTACTGCACAGCCTTCAGATGCGGCGAGATTCCTGTGGGAGCGGGTTTACCCGCGAAGAGGCCCGCGAAGACCACTACAAAATCTGCCTATACCACTATCACCGGCTTTTGCCCTAAAGCCACAGAACCTTCGCACAGCCTTCCTAGCATGGCCCCCATCTCTTCGATGAGGCCCTGCCATGAACCACACCACCCCCGGCGCACAGATGAAAGTGCGCAACATCCACAAGCGCTTCGGCGCCTTCACGGCGCTGAATGATGTCTCGCTGGACATCGCCGCCGGCGAACTGGTGTGCCTGCTCGGGCCTTCCGGCTGCGGCAAGACCACATTGCTGCGCTGCATCGCCGGCCTGGAGCGCCAGGACCGCGGTACGTTGTACATCGGCGAGCGCGATATCTCCGAGCTGCCACCCCAGGCCCGTGACTACGGCATCCTGTTCCAGTCCTACGCGCTGTTCCCCAACCTTACTGTCGAAGCCAACATCGCCTATGGCCTGACTGGCAGCGGCCGTGAACAGGCCCGCCAGCGAGTGACCGAAATGCTCGAACTGGTGGGCCTGGCCGGCAGCGAGAAGAAATACCCCGGTCAGCTTTCCGGTGGCCAGCAGCAGCGTGTGGCCCTGGCCCGCGCGCTGGCACCGTCGCCGTCGTTGCTGCTGCTGGACGAGCCGATGTCGGCGCTGGATGCCCGGGTGCGTGAGCACTTGTGCACCGAGCTGCGCCAGCTGCAGCGCCAGCTGGGTATCACCACGCTGATGGTCACCCACAACCAGGAGGAGGCCATGCTGATGGCCGACCGCATTGCGGTGATGAACAACGGCCAGGTCGAGCAATACGCCACCCCGCAGGAAATCTACGACCAGCCGGCCACGCCGTTCGTTGCCGAGTTCGTCGGCCAGGGCAACTGGTTGCCGTTCCAGCGCAGCAGTGACAGCCATGCCCAGGTCGGTGGCATGAACATGCGTCTGGCACCAGGTTCGGCCCGACCCAGTAGCGGACGGCTGTTCTGCCGCCCGGAGGCGATCACGGTCAACCCTGCGGTGCACGAAGAAAACCTGTTCCCGGCCATGGTCCGTGAAATCACCTTCCTCGGTAACCGCTGCCGCATGAGCTTCGAGCTCAAGGCGCTGCCTGGCCATGCACTGCTGGCGGAGCTGGCCCCCGAGGCCATGCCGCGGCTGGGCTCGCAGGACATCTGGGTGGCGCTGCCGCCGCAGAGCCTGCAGGTGTTTGCCTGAGATGGCCGCGCCAATGTCCCTGCCGCTGAGCCAGGCCAAGGCCACGCCGCGCGCTGGCGTCGCCCTGGGCGACCGGTTGTTCGTCGTCGGCGGCAAGAGCCTGCTGCTGATCCTTCTGGTGCTGGCGGTGCTGATGCCGCTGCTGGCGATCTTCTGGCGCGGCTTCAGCGCTGAAGCGGGCCAGGGTGGTGGCCCGCTGGCGGCCCGCGAGCTGTTCGCCAGTGAAAACTTCCACTGGTTGCTGGGCAACAGCCTGTCGGTGGCCTTCACAGTGGCAGCCATCGTGGTGCCGCTGGCCTACCTGTTCGCCTATGCCCTGCAACGCACGTTGATTCCGGCCAAAGGTCTGTGGCGGGGGATTTCGCTGCTGCCGCTGCTGGCGCCGTCGATGCTGCCGGCCATCGCCCTGGTCTACCTGTTCGGTAACCAGGGGCTGCTACGCGGGTTGCTCAGCGACAACATCTATGGCTTCTGGGGCATTGTGCTAGGCGAGGCCATCTACACCTTCCCGCATGCCCTGATGATCCTGCTGTCGGCGCTATCGCTGGCCGATGCACGCCTGTTCGACGCAGCGTCCAGCATGGGTGCCGGCCCTTGGCGAGCGTTCACCAGCATCACTTGGCCGGCCACGCGCCAGGCAGTATTCGCAGCGTTCTGCCTGGTGTTCACTCTGACCATCACCGACTTCGGTGTACCGGTCGTGGTCGGCGGCGACTATCAGGTGCTGGCGCTGGAAGCCTACAAGGCGGTGGTCGGCCAGCAGCAGTTCGGCCGCGGCGCGTTGATCGGCATGGTGCTGCTGTTGCCGGCGCTGTTCAGCTTTACCGTCGATGCCTGGCTGCGCCGGCGCCAGGGCGAGGCCATGAGCGGCCGTGCCCAGGTGTTCGAGCCCAAGCCGTCGCGCGGCCGTGATGCCTGCTTCCTGGCGATCGTGCTGCTGGTGTGCGCGGCATTGCTGTTGGTGATCGGCATGGCGGTGTATTCGTCGCTGGTCACGTTCTGGCCCTACAACCTGTCGTTGTCGCTGCGTCACTACATGTTCGAGGACACCGCCGGTGGTGGCTGGCTGGCCTACCGCAACAGCGTGACCATGGCCATCGGCACCGCGCTGATCGGCAGCATCGTGATCTTCACCGGCGCCTACCTGATGGAGAAGACCCAGGGCCAACGCCTGCTCAACCAGGCGCTGCGCCTGCTCAGCTTCATCCCCATGGCCGTGCCGGGCCTGGTGCTGGGCCTGGGCTACGTATTCTTCTTCAACCTGAACGGCAACCCGCTGCATGTGTTCTACGGCGGCATGGGGCTGCTGGTGGTGTGCACCATCGCCCACTACCTGACCACCGCGCAGATGACCGCGACCACCGCCCTGCGCCAGCTCGACGGCGAGTTCGAGGCCGCCGCGCTGTCGCTGAAGGCGCCGCTGTACAGGCACTTCCTGCGGGTGACCGTGCCGATCTGCCTGCCGGCGCTGCTGGACATCATCCGCTACCTGTTCGTCTCGGCGATGACCACCGTGTCGGCGGCAATCTTCCTGTACAGCCCCGACACCATCCTGGCTGCCGTCGCCGTGCTGAACATGGATGACGCCGGCAACGTCGGTGGTGCCGCCGCCATGTCCACCCTGATCCTGCTGACCAGTGCCGGCGCTTCACTGCTGCTGGCCGCAGCCTCACGCGGCCTGCTGCGCCGCTCCCAAGCCTGGCGCCAACGCGCCGCGACCGTCTGACCTGTAAGGAACCTACCCATGTACAAGCACCTTGCACTTGCCGCTGCCGTTTCCGCCGTGTTCAGCCTGCAGGCTTCGGCCGCTGGCACCCAGCTGACGGTCTACACCGCCCTGGAAGCCGAACAGCTGAAGAGCTACAAGCAGGCGTTCGAGAAGGCCAACCCGGACATCGAGATCAAGTGGGTTCGTGACTCTACCGGCATCATCACCGCCAAGCTGCTGGCCGAGAAAGACCGCCCGCAAGCCGACGCAGTGTGGGGCCTGGCTGCTTCCAGCCTGGCTATCCTCGACCAGAACGGCATGCTCGAAGCCTACGCACCGAAGGACCTGGGCAAGATTGCCGCCAATTACCGCGATGCTGCCAACCCGCCAGCCTGGGTCGGTATGGACGTTTGGGCCGCGACCATCTGCTTCAATACCATCGAGGCCGAGAAACAGGGCCTGAGCAAGCCGGTGAGCTGGCAGGACCTGACCAAGCCCGAGTACAAGGGCAAGATCGTCATGCCGAACCCGGCTTCGTCCGGCACCGGCTTCCTGGATGTCAGTGCCTGGCTGCAGACCTTTGGCGAGCCACAGGGTTGGGCGTACATGGATGCACTGCACCAGAACATCGGCCAGTACGTTCATTCCGGTTCCAAGCCGTGCAAGCTTGCCGCAGCGGGTGAATTCCCGATCGGTATCTCGTTCGAGTACCCGGCCGTGCAGCTCAAGCGCCAGGGCGCGCCGCTGGACATCGTGCTGCCGAAGGAAGGCCTGGGCTGGGAGATCGAGGCGACTGCGGTGATCAAAGGTTCGCCAAAAGCGGATGCGGCCAGGCGCCTGGCTGATTTCTCGGCAAGCCCGGCGGCCATGGAGCTGTACAAGGAGAACTTCGCCGTGCTGGCTGCCCCGGGTATTGCCAAGCCGCAGACCGAACTGCCGGCGGACTATGAACAGCGCCTGATCAAGAACGACTTTGCCTGGGCCTCGAAGAACCGTGACCAGATCCTGGCCGAGTGGCGCAAGCGCTATGACGGCAAGTCGGAGAAGGTGGCTCAGCAGTAACCTGCACCGGCCTCTTCGCAGCACAAGGCTGCTCCTACGGGGCGGCGACAACCTGTAGGAGCAGCCTTGTGCTGCGAAGAAGCCACCACCCAATCAAGCCAGGAGAAGACGGTGATGCCAACCCCAGCCCAGATCATTGACAGTACCTTCGCGCTGTACGAACGCCACGGCAGTGACGACTACATCGGCGAAGCGATCACCCAGCTCGAACACATGTCCCAGGCCGCGCAACTGGCCATGGCCGAAGGCTTCGACGACGAAGTGGTGCTGGCGGCGTTCTTCCACGACATCGGCCACCTGTGCGGCGGTGACGCGAGCATGGGCGGCTATGGCGTGGTCAGCCATGAGCGCATCGGCGCTGAGTATTTACGCCGCTGTGGCTTCGGCGAACGCATGGCGCGGCTGGTGCAGTATCACGTGGAGGCCAAGCGCTACCTGACTTTGCGCCAGCCTGGGTATTACCAGAGGTTGAGTGAAGCGAGCCGGCGGACCTTGGAGTATCAGGGGGGCGTGATGAGCGAGGACGAGGCGGATGTGTTCGAGCGGGATCCGCTGTTCGAGGTGAGCTTGCGGATGAGGGAGTGGGATGAGCGGGCCAAAGTGGTCGGGGTGGCGGTGATTGACCTGGATGGGTTGAAGCGGAAGGCTTTGGCATTACTTTGAGATGTGGGCTGCCTGTGCGGGCCTATTCGCGGGTGAACCCGCTCCCACAGGAATAGTGCACATCTCAACGAATGTGAGATACCTGTGGGAGCGGGTTTACCCGCGAAGAGGCCAGACCTGCTTGATCAAAACTGTGAAACCAGCGCCTCCAGCTGTTCCTGCCGCTCAGCCTGGTTCAGCTTCGCCCCAGGGTTGAGGGTGGACCACTGCGGATGTGCCCGCGCCTTGCTCAGCGCCTCCGGCAACTTGCCCTCCCGCCAGGCCTTCTCATCCAGCTCCCCCAGCCGAATGCTGTCCTGCGCCGCATGCCCGCGGTTTTCCAGCGCCACCATCAACTGCTGCTGACGCAAAGCCAACAAGCGCAACACCGTATCGTCCACCGTCAGCTCGCGCTTGCCCTTGAGCTTACCCATCAGCCGCGACCCATAGTTGCGCGCCGTCTGCAGCGCGCCGCCGGCAATTGCCCCGGCCAGGGCGGCAGCCCCCAGTGTCAGGCCGCCGACCAGCAGGTCCACCCCGGCACCCGCCGCAGCACCGGCGGCCACACCGCTGCCCAAACGCACGCCCAGCAGCTTCAAGGTTTCGGGATTGAACAGGTCATCGCCCCAACGGCCATCCAGTAACGGCAGGTCGCTGGCATGGGCGTCCTCGCGGCGGAAGGCATACAGCTTGAGCAGTGCCTCGACACAGCGCTGTTCGCGCTGGCGCACCTCTTGCCGCAATGCCTCGATGGCCCGGGCTTCGGCAGCCGGCTCGGCCTCGACGCTGCGCCGGCAGGCGGCGCAGTCCAGCAGCAGCTCGGCAATCAGGCGCTTGCCGCTGTGGCGGCGTGCCAGGCGCTGTGCCTGCTGGTCGTCGATCAGCCGCTGCAGGGCCGGGCGGGCGTCTTCCAGCAGCAGGGCCAGGCTTTCGTACAACCGGCGCTCGCCATCCTCTGGCGGGGCCACGCTGTCGAACCGCACCAACGCGTGAAGCCCAAGCCTGGCAAGGGCTTCACGCCATTGCGGCTCGCGGTGCTGGTGGCTGGCGACGAAATTGAGCACCGGTAGCAGCGGCTTGCCGCAGCTGGCCAGCACTTCCAGTTCGTCGCGGTATTTGGCCAGCACTGGTTCGCGGGCGTCGATCACATACAAGCCGGCATTGCTGGCCAGCAGCTGGCGTAGCACCTTGGCCTCCTGCTCGAAACGCTGGCGTGCCTCGCTGCCTTGCAGAAAGCGCTCGAGGCGGGCCGGGCCGTCCAGGCGCTCGCCCGGGCGCTCCAGGCGTTCGAGATAGTCGAGCAGGGCAATGGCGTCTTCCAGGCCAGGGGTGTCATACAACTCGAGCAAGGGTTCGCCGTCCACGGACAGCCGCGCACCTTCCACATGGCGGGTGGTGCTGGGGCGGTGGGAAACTTCGCCAAAGCCGACGTCACGGGTCAGGGTGCGCAGCAGCGAGGTCTTGCCGACGTTGGTGTGGCCGACCACGGCCAGTTTCAGCGGCTCAGTCATGGCCATGCTCCAGCCAGGTCAGCGGTGAGGTATCGGCATGCGCCAGGCCAAGGCGGTCGAGGGCTTCGTGCCAGTCGCCCAGACGCTGGGCGTTCAGGGCCTCGCCCGGTACGGCCTGCAGTAGCCATATACGGGTGGCACCGGCGTTGCGTGCCAGTTCGGCGAGCAACGCCAGGCTGCCACGATCGGGAGAGCGGCGCGGGTCGCAAGCGATGGCCAGGCGTGCTGGCGGGAAACGGCTGAGCTGTTCCAGCAGGCGGTTACGCGATTCGCGGCTATCGAGAACGCCGGCACTGGTTACGCTTTTTGGCAGCGCGGGTGGCCAGGGATGCTGGTCGTCCAGCTCCAGGCCGACCAGCAGGGCACCGCTGCTGCCGCTTTCCAGCTGGCCAGCGGCAAACTGCGGCAAGACCTCGGGCGCGGCATCCTGGACGCCAATGCGTTCGCTGCGCGGCATCAGCGCTTCACGCAGCTGCGCGTAGCCGGGCAGGCTGAGGTCCAGCGCCAGGCGTTGGCGGCCTTGAAGCCAGCGCCACAGACACAGCCCGGCCAGCAGCAGACGCGGCAGCAGGCCGTACACCAGCACCACGCCAAGCAGCCAGCTGGCCCAGGCCTGGCGCGCCAGGTTCAGGGCCGGCTGGCTGTCGCCGCTGGCGCGGATCATGGCCTCGTCGGGTACCGTGAAGCCCAGCAACGAGGGCAGCGCGCCCAAGGCCTGGGTCAGGTGGATGAACGGGTCGGCGGCGAGCAGGGTGGTCTCCCAGACAAAGCCATAGCGCCGGGTCGCCAGCAAGGCCAGCAGCATGCCCAGTGCGGTAATCATCGCCAGCAGCCACAGGCCATGCACCAGCAGGCCGAGCAGCCAGCGGTTCAGGCGCTGACGTTGCAGCAGCACCAGCAGCGCCGGTGCCAGGTGCGCGGCCTTGGCGTCACGGGCAAAGCGTTCGCTCAGCCACAGCCACAAACGGCCCAGCCCCGCGCCATGCTCGCCGCTCAGGGCAAAGCCGATGGCCCAGCCCAGCAGCATCAGCAGGTTCAGCCCGAGCAGGCTGCCGAGGGCCCAGAACACATTCACCGGGCGCTGCCCGTCGCTCAAGGCGGCCAGGGCCAACCCTGCGCCGCTGAGCACGGCCAGCACCAGCAAGGCCAGCAGCGCCAGGCGTGCGCCCTGTTTCCAGTGGCGCAGGGCGGTGGTGATGCCGTCGCGTTCGGCCAGGAACAGGGCACGGGTTTCGATGCGGGCCGCCAGGTCACCGCCTGCCTGGCGGGCGCGGCGGTTGGCTTCCTGGTCCTCCAGGGGGCCGGCATGTTCCTCGCGCAGGCGTACCGCTTCGGTGAGCCAGCGCTTGTCCAGTGAAGTGGGTGCAGTCACAAGGTCTTCCATTGCACAGGTCAGGGCAGAAGCATAACCCACACGCCCGGTGCTATCCTCGCTGGCATGAATACATCACTCCCCCTCAGCCTGATCGCGGCTCACGCCGAGAACCGCGTGATCGGCATCGACAACTCCATGCCCTGGCATCTGCCGGGGGACTTCAAGTACTTCAAGGCCACTACCCTGGGCAAGCCGATCATCATGGGGCGCAAGACCTGGGACTCGCTGGGCAGGCCATTGCCCGGGCGGTTGAATATCGTCGTCAGCCGGCAGGCCGGGCTGGAACTGGCGGGGGCCGAGGTGTTTGGCTCGCTGGAAGAGGCGCTGGTGCGGGCCGAGCAGTGGGCGCGTGAGCAGGGCGTTGATGAGCTTATGCTGATTGGCGGGGCGCAGCTGTATGGGCAGGCGCTGGAGAAAGGGCTGGTCAGCCGCATGTACCTGACGCGGGTCGAGTTGTCGCCGGAAGGGGATGCGTGGTTCCCTGAGTTCGATCGGGGGCAGTGGAAGCGGGTATCGAGCGAGGCGCAGGCTGAGGAAGGCAAGCCTGGGTATCATTTCGAGGTCTGGGACAAGGTTTGAGATTGCCGGGGCTGCCTTGCAGCCCTTTCCGACCGGTCCGGCGCCCCGGCAAGGCCGCTCCCACATTGATCGGCGTACGCGGGACCATTGTAGGAGCGGGCTTGTGTCGCGACAGGGGCGCAACGCGCCCCCGGCAATCTGTCAGGAATGACTCAGCTCGGCATGTTCATCGCCAGCCAGCACATCCTTGTCGGTCTCTTTCAGCAGTTGGCTGGTCACCACCCCTGCGGTCATCGAACCGTTCACGTTCAACGCCGTTCGGCCCATGTCGATCAGCGGCTCCACCGAAATCAGCAACGCCACCAGCTCCACCGGCAAGCCCATGGCCGGCAGCACGATCAGTGCGGCGAAAGTTGCACCGCCACCTACGCCGGCAACACCTGCCGAACTCAGGGTGACGATGGCCACCAGGGTGGCGATCCACAGCGGGTCGAAGGTATCGATGCCCACCGCCGGCGCCACCATCACCGCCAACATGGCGGGATAGAGGCCGGCGCAGCCGTTCTGGCCAATGGTGGTACCGAACGATGCGCTGAAGCTGGCAATCGACTGCGGTACGCCCAGGCGGCGGGTTTGCGCTTCGATGTTCAGCGGAATGCTGGCGGCGCTGGAGCGGCTGGTGAAGGCGAAGGTCAGCACCGGCCACACCTTGCGGAAGAAGCGCAGCGGGCTCACGCCGGTGGCGGCGAGGATAATGCCGTGCACCACGAACATCAGCGCCAGGCCCAGGTACGACACCACCACGAAGCTGCCCAGCTTGAGGATGTCTTCCATGTTCGAGCTGGCCACCACCTTGGTCATCAGCGCCAGTACGCCATACGGGGTCAACTTCATTACCACCCGCACCAGGCGCATCACCCAGGCCTGCAGGGTGTCGATGGCCGACAGTGCGCGCTCGCCTTTCTCGGCATCGTCCTTGATCAGCTGCAGCGCGGCCAGGCCGAGGAACACGGCAAAGATCACCACGCTGATGATCGAGGTCGGCTTGGCCCGTGCCAGGTCACCTACCGGGTTGCTGGGGATGAACGACAGCAGCAATTGCGGGATGTTGAGGTCGGCGACCTTGCCGGCATAGTCGCTGTGGATAACCTGCATGCGCGCGCTTTCCTGCGCGCCGGCCACCAGGCCTTCGGCGCTCAGGCCGAACAGGTTGGTCAGGACGATGCCGATCAACGCGGCGATGGCGGTGGTCAGCAGCAGGGTGCCAATGCTCAGCACACTGATGCGGCCCAGTGACGAGGCATTGTGCAGGCGAGCCACGGCACTGAGGATCGAGGCGAAGATCAGCGGCATGACGATCATCTGCAACAGGCCGACGTAGCCGTTGCCGACCAGGTCGAGCCAGCTGATGGTGGCCTTGAGTACGGGGTGGCCAGCGCCATAGACGGTATGCAGGATCAGGCCGAACACCACGCCCAGCACCAGGCCCAGCAATACTTTCCTGGCCAGGCTCCAGTCGGTGCGGCGGGTTTGTGCCAGGCCCAGCAACAGGGCCAGGAACGCCAGCAGGTTAAGGGACAGCGGCAGGTTCATTGAAGCTCCAGCAGAAAAAAGCAGAAGAGGCATCGCCTCTGTGAGCGATTGCGAACGGAAATGCTAACAGGCTGAAAACAAACGAATTTATACCCAAATGGAATGTGCATAGTCGTTTATGGAATAACGGCGTGTCGCGGATTGCAATGAACACGGCGTTTGCAGCTGCATGGAGGTCGTTATCAAGGGCTGCCGGCGGGGATTGTTGCACTAGCGTTTCTGGGTCATTTCAGGAGATTCGTACATGAAGTTCGCTCCGAAAGCCGTCGCCATCGGCCTGTCCCTGCTGTTCAGTATCGAAACCTTCGCCACCGAGCTCAAGCACTGGCCCGCCGAGGCAGCCAGGCAGCTCGACGGCATGATTGCCGCCAATGCCAACAAGGGTAACTACGCGGTGTTCGACATGGACAACACCAGCTACCGCTACGACCTTGAAGAAGCCTTGCTGCCGTTCATGGAAAACAAGGGCCTGCTGAGCCGCGACAAGCTCGACCCCTCGTTGAAGCTGATGCCGTTCAAGGACACCGCCGAGCACAAGGAAAGCCTGTTCAGTTACTACTACCGGCTGTGCGAAGTGGACGACATGGTCTGCTACCCGTGGGTGGCCCAGGTGTTCTCCGGCTTTACCCTGCAGGAGCTGAAGGTGCAGGTGGATGAGCTGATGGCCTCCGGCAAACCGATCCCGGCCACCTATTACGAAGGGGACCAGGTCAAGGCCATCGAGGTACAGCCGCCCAAGGTCTTCAAGGGCCAGGCCGAGCTGTACAACAAGCTGATGGAGAACGGTATCGAGGTCTATGTGATTTCCGCTGCTTCCGAGGAGCTGGTGCGCATGGTCGCGTCGGACCCCAAGTACGGTTACAACGTGAAGCCGCAGAATGTGATTGGCGTGAGCCTGTTGCTGAAGGACCGCGTCAGCGGCCAGTTGACCACCGCGCGCAAGCAGATCAGCGCCGGGCACTATGATGCCAAGGCCAACGTGGGGCTGGAGCTGACCCCGTACCTGTGGACCCCGGCCACCTGGATGGCAGGCAAGCAGGCGGCGATCCTGACCTATATCGATGAGTGGAAGAAACCGGTGCTGGTGGGGGGCGATACGCCGACCAGTGATGGCTACATGCAGTTTCATGGGGTGGATGTGGGCAAAGGTGGCATCCACCTGTGGATAAACCGCAAGGCCAAGTACATGGACCAGATGAACGGGATGATTGCCAGGAATGCCGCGGCGCAGGCCAAGGAAGGGCTGCCGGTGACGGCGGACAAGAACTGGGTGATCGTGACGCCGGAGCAGATTCAGTAGTGATGCTATTTCGCTCGAATGCTGGTCAATCCTGGCAGAGATGGATCCAATGACTACGCTTGATGGCGTATGGATATCATTTCTGCCAGAGGTTTTCAGTGGCTATTCGAGATCAACAATTCATCTACCACCTGACAAGCGTGGGGAATGTACCCTCCATCATGCGGCGCGGTTTGCTTCCGAGAGCCCAGTTGAACGGAGGCTTCACTGACATCGCTGATCCTGAGATTATCGAAGGCCGACGAGGTGAGGCTCTTGAACAGTTTGTGCCATTTCACTGGTTTGCAAAAAACCCCTTCGATGGCAGAGTGCATCAGGATCGACCGGGCGAGCGTTTTGTGCTGATTGCCGTGGCTCGAGAGCATGCTCGCCAGTCTAACTGGCGCGTGATACCAAGGCATCCGTTGGCAGGTGGCGTTTTTGAGTTGCTGGATTACGAAGCTGGGTTTGGCGCAATTGATTGGGACATGATGGAGCGACGAGAGTATCGTGAGCCTTTGTGCAAGCATGTCTGCATGGCTGAGTGCTTAGCTCCGGGTCCAGTACTGGCGACCCATTTTGCCAAAATTTATACGCCATCACCTGAAGTCCAGCAGTCCGTCGTTCGGGAGGCTAGGGGGGCAGGGATGGGCAATCTGTGGGTCGACTCGAATCCAAACATGTTCCCACCTAGATGATTTATACCAGTCTTAACCCATCCAAAGCGCTGATCTGGCGAATTGTTCATCGCGATAACCTGCCGTGGCTTCTGGACCATGGGTTGCATGCGGTCTCCTCCGGGAGGCTGTCCAACGCTTACGTTGGGATCGGCAATCCTGATCTGATCAGCAAGCGAGCTCAACGCAACGTGCCTATTGAACCCAACGGAACACTTGCAGACTATGTGCCTTTCTACTTCACTCCGTTTTCGGTGATGATGAAGAACATCCACTCGGGTTGGAGTGTTCAGCAGCGGCGGAACGAAGAGATCGTGATTCTTGTCTCCAGCCTGTACCATGCCCAATCGCTGGGCCTGCGTTTTGTGTTCACAGATGCCCATGCTTACCCGCATTGGGCCGGCTACTACAGCGATCTCGCGCAGCTGGACAAAATCGATTGGGAGATTCTGCAACGCAGGGACTTCAAGCGTGATCCTGATGACCCTCGAAAAATGGAGCGTTATCAGGCTGAGGCCCTTATCTATGGACATGTCCCGGTCGCTGGCCTTTTGGGAATTGTCTGCTACAACGAAGCTTTGAAGAGTCGTGTCGACAAGGAGGTTCAGCAACGTCAGCTGGATCTCCCCGTGCATGCTCGTCCTGGGTGGTACTTCTGATGATCCGCTTCATGCAAGGTAACCTGCTGGAGGCCAAGGCCGACGCGCTGGTTAATACAGTCAACACCGTAGGGGTGATGGGAAAAGGCATCGCGCTAATGTTTAAGGAGCGCTTTGTCGAAAACTATCGCCAGTACGCTGCTGCCTGCAAAGCGAAAGAAGTAATTACCGGAAAGATGTTTGTTACGGAAGTGTGCGAGCTGGACGGGCCGCGATGGATTGTGAATTTCCCTACCAAGCGGCATTGGCGTTCACCTTCACAAATTGGTTGGATCATTGACGGGTTGCATGACCTGCGCCGCTTTATTATTGAGAACCAGGTGGCTTCGATCGCTATCCCTCCTCTTGGCGCAGGCAATGGAGGATTGCCTTGGACTGCGGTGCGCGAGCAGATTGAGGGTATTCTGGATGATTTGAGTGCCGATATTCTCGTTTTCGAACCCACTGGAAATTACCAAAACGTATCCAAGCGCAGTGGTGTTGAGACGTTGACCCCTGCTCGTGCATTGATCGCAGAACTGGTGCGCCGTTATTGGGTATTGGGCATGGAGTGCAGCTTGCTTGAGATCCAGAAGCTAGCCTGGTTTCTGGAGCGATCAATTGAGCAATTCACCCCGGGCATCAATCCACTGGAGTTGAAATTTGTCGCTCATAAATATGGCCCTTACGCCAACCGTCTTGAGCACCTTCTAGACAATCTGGACGGAAGCTATTTGCACTGCGGAAAGCGGATTAGCGACGCAGGTCCTCTCGATGTGATTTGGTTCGATGAGGGGCGCAAAACATTTGTGCAGGCGTATTTGAACAGTGAAGCCAAAGCCTATTTGCCTGCGCTGGAGTTTACTGCTGATTTGATCGATGGCTTCGAGTCTCCATTTGGAATGGAGCTTCTGGCTACGGTTGACTGGCTATTGTATGAAGAGGGTGTTGAGCCGACAGTCCCAGCAGTTCGAGAACACCTCAAGAAATGGTCGGGAGGGGCAGGTGCTGCTGTACGGAAAAGCAGATTGTTTGATGATGAGTCACTTGGAATAGCTCTTCAAAAGCTATCAGTATTTCGCTCGGGTACAGTTTCTCCGCTTCATTGAAACTAACGACTAAATCACAAAAGAACCGGCGCACTAGGCGCCGGTTTTTATGCCTTCAGAAAATCAAAGCCCTTCCAGCATCGCCTTGTTACGCACAGCACCCTTGTCGGCACTGGTCGCCAGCAGGGCATAGGCCTTCAGCGCGGTGGTCACCTTGCGTGGGCGTACTTCAGCCGGTTTCCAGCCCTTCTTGTCCTGCTCGACACGGCGCTCGGCCAGCTCTTCGTCGCTGACCTGCAGGTTGATCGAACGATTCGGGATGTCGATCAGCACCTTGTCGCCGTCGCGCACCAAGCCGATAGCACCGCCAGCGGCAGCTTCCGGCGATGCGTGGCCGATCGACAGGCCCGAGGTGCCGCCCGAGAAGCGGCCGTCGGTGAGCAGGGCGCAAGCCTTGCCCAGGCCCTTGGACTTCAGGTACGAGGTCGGGTACAGCATTTCCTGCATGCCCGGGCCACCTTTCGGGCCTTCGTAGCGGATGATCACGATGTCGCCGGCCTTCACTTCGTCGGCGAGGATGCCGCGTACGGCGCTGTCCTGGCTCTCGAAGATCTTCGCGGTGCCTTCGAACACCAGGATCGACTCGTCGACACCGGCGGTTTTCACCACGCAGCCATCCAGCGCGATGTTACCGTACAGCACGGCCAGGCCGCCTTCCTGCGAATAGGCGTGCTCGACACTGCGGATGCAGCCGTTCTCACGGTCGTCATCCAGGGATTCCCAACGGGTCGACTGGCTGAATGCCGTCTGGGTCGGGATGCCGGCAGGGCCGGCCTTGAAGAAGGTGTGCACGGCTTCGTCATCGGTCTGGGTGATGTCCCACTTGGCGATGGCTTCTTCCATGCTGCGGCTGTGCACGGTCGGCAGGTCGGTATGCAGCAGGCCGCCACGGGCCAGCGAGCCGAGGATGCTGAAGATGCCGCCGGCACGGTGCACGTCTTCCATGTGATATTTCTGAATGTTCGGCGCAACCTTGCACAGCTGCGGCACCTTGCGCGACAGGCGGTCGATGTCGCGCAGGTCGAACGCCACCTCGGCTTCCTGGGCGGCAGCCAGCAGGTGCAGGATGGTGTTGGTCGAGCCGCCCATGGCGATGTCGAGCATCATGGCGTTCTCGAACGCCTTGAAGTTGGCGATGTTGCGCGGCAGTACCGACTCATCGTTCTCGCCGTAGTAGCGCTTGCACAGCTCGACGATGGTGCGGCCGGCAGTGAGGAACAACTGCTCGCGGTCGGCGTGGGTGGCCAGGGTCGAACCGTTGCCCGGCAGGGCCAGGCCCAGGGCTTCGGTCAGGCAGTTCATCGAGTTGGCGGTGAACATGCCGGAGCACGAACCGCAGGTAGGGCAGGCGCTGCGCTCGTATTCGGCGACTTTTTCGTCGGAAGCCGAGGAGTCGGCGGCAATGACCATGGCGTCGACCAGGTCCAGGCCGTGGCTGGCCAGCTTGGTCTTGCCGGCTTCCATCGGGCCGCCGGAGACGAAGATTACCGGGATGTTCAGGCGCAGGGCGGCCATCAGCATGCCGGGGGTGATCTTGTCGCAGTTGGAGATGCACACGATGGCGTCGGCGCAATGGGCGTTGACCATGTACTCCACGGCGTCGGCGATGATCTCGCGGCTTGGCAGCGAGTAGAGCATGCCGTCGTGGCCCATGGCGATGCCGTCATCGACCGCGATGGTGTTGAATTCCTTGGCCACGCCACCGGCGCGTTCGATTTCGCGGGCGACCAGCTGGCCCAGGTCCTTCAGGTGCACGTGGCCCGGGACGAACTGGGTGAACGAGTTGGCGATGGCGATGATCGGTTTCTTGAAATCTTCGTCCTTCATCCCGGTGGCGCGCCACAGGGCACGGGCGCCGGCCATGTTGCGGCCTTGGGTGGAAGTCTTGGAACGATAATCAGGCATGAAACACTCCTGGCGGCTTAATCAGGTCACAAAAAGGGGAGTGAGCTTCTCTTGTCCTTTGTACCGCAGGCCGGTTGCCACTGGCACGGATGGGGCCGAAGACCGCGCGGGATCGCCGCGTGCTTGGGCAGAGCTCATAAACCCGCCGGGGATGACTGGCGATGAATAGGCCGATTCTACACCGCTGGCGCGGCGAGGGAATGCAGATGTGGATAGCTGGCGGGGAGATTGCAGCAGGAAAGGGCCGCTTGGCGGCCCTTTTTAGCGGATATCAGCTGTTTGGCAGCAACCGGCAGGTGATGCTCTTGATGTAGCGGGTTTCGGCGATGGCCGGGTGCACCGGGTGGTCGGGGCCTTGGCCGCCGCGCTCGAGCAACTGCAGGTTGCGGTCCAGGTGACGGGCGCTGGTCAGCAGGATGTTGTGCAGGTCGTCCTCGGGCAGGTGCATCGAGCACGAGGCACTGACCAGGATGCCGTCCTTGGTCAGCATGCGCATGGCCTGTTCGTTCAGGCGGCGGTAGGCCGCTTCGCCGTTCTTCAGGTCTTTCTTGCGCTTGATGAAGGCGGGTGGGTCGGCAATGATCACGTCGAAGCGCTCTTCGGCGGCCTTCAGTTCGCGCAGGGCCTCAAACACATCGCCTTCGATGCAGGTCAGTTTCTCGCTGATGCCGTTCAGGGCGGCGTTACGCTCGACGCCGTCCAGGGCAAAGCCCGAGGCATCGACGCAGAACACTTCGCTGGCGCCGAAGGCACCGGCCTGCACGCCCCAGCCACCGATGTAGCTGAACAGGTCGAGCACGCGCTTGCCTTTCACGTACGGCGCCAGGCGTGCACGGTTCATGCGGTGGTCGTAGAACCAGCCGGTCTTCTGGCCTTCGCGTACCGGGGCTTCGAACTTGACACCGTTTTCTTCCAGCGGCACCCAGTCCGGCACTTCGCCATAGACGGTCTCGACATAGCGCTGCAGGCCTTCGGCGTCACGTGCGGAGGAATCGTTCTTGAACAGGATGCCGCTTGGCTTGAGCACCTGTACCAGGGCTGCAATCACGTCGTCCTTGTGCGCTTCCATGGTGGCGGAGGCCAATTGCACCACGAGGATGTCGAAGAAGCGGTCGACCACCAGGCCTGGCAACAAGTCGGAATCGCCATAGACCAGGCGGTAGCACGGTTGGTCGAACAGGCGCTGGCGCAGCGACAGGGCGACGTTCAGGCGGTGCACCAGCAGCGACTTGTCCAGCGGCAGCTTGGCGTCGCGCGACAGCAGGCGGGCGCAGATCAGGTTGTTCGGGCTCAGTGCGACGATACCCAGCGGCTTGCCGTTGGCCGCCTCGAGAACAGCCTGCTGGCCGGCCTGGAAGCCTTGCAGCGGGGTCGCGCTGACGTCGACTTCGTTGCTGTAGACCCACAGGTGGCCGGCGCGTAGGCGGCGGTCGGCATTGGCTTTGAGGCGTAGGCTGGGCAGGGACATGACGTCGCTCCGGGAAAAAAGAGCGGGATTATAGCCTGTTGCCTGGGCACACGTCCCTTGAAGGAGCGGCCTTGCGTCGCGAAAGGGCTGCGCATCGGTCCCCGGAACTTCAGCAGCGGCGCATAAATTGCCGGGGCCGCTTTGCGGCCCTTTCGCGACACAAGGCCGCTCCTACAGGTCTCGCGTAGGCCAAGAGATGGCGTCAGGCTGCCAATGCCTTGATCAGTTGTTGGTTGAACGCCGGAATGTCGTCGGGTTGGCGGCTGGTGATCAGGTTGCCATCGACTACCACTTCTTCATCCACCCAGTCTCCGCCGGCATTGCGGATGTCGTCCTGCAGGGTCTTGTAGCTGGTCAGCCGCCTGCCCTTGACCAACCCGCAGGACACCAGCAACCAGCTACCATGACAAATCACCGCCAGCGGCTTGCCAGCCGAATCGTGGCTTTTCACCAGTTTCTGCGCAGCGGGAATCAACC
The DNA here is from genome assembly GCF_023100865.1 of Pseudomonas sp. A2. NCBI lineage: Bacteria > Pseudomonadati > Pseudomonadota > Gammaproteobacteria > Pseudomonadales > Pseudomonadaceae > Pseudomonas > Pseudomonas sp. A2. Next base: position 5,767,257 of record NZ_CP039127.1, on the reverse strand, counting down.
GAATCGTGTCAGAGTTTTGCACGCCACCGGGCAGCACCAGGGCATCGTAGAGGTCCAGGTGGGCGCTTTCGAAGGTTGCGTCCACGGCGAATGCGTCGGCCGGCTGGTCGTGGTTCCAGCCGCGTACCGTGCCCTCCTTGTCGCTGAGGATGTCCACCACCGCGCCGCTCTGTTGCAGGGCCTCGCGAGGGCCTGTCAGTTCCACTTGCTCGAAGCCGTCGGTGACCAGGAAAGCCACTCGCTTGCCGTTCAGTTCTGCACTCATGGGCCTTGCTCCTTTCCTTGATGAATATGAGAAAGAGGCCCGCATGGATAAAGTAAAGTTCCGGCGCAACGATTCAGTGGTTGGTCCCTTTCCGGTCTGGAGGGTTAGAATCGCCGGTCCCAAACGAGTGTGCACGTATGTCCCAAGAACTCAGCGCCGAACAGATCCAGCAAGCCTTGCAAGGCATCACCATCCCGCCGCAACCGCAGATCATGGTCGACCTGCAGTTCGAGCAGTACATGCCTGACCCGGACCTGGAAACCATCGCCAAGCTGATTTCCCAGGACCCGGGCCTCTCGGGCGCCTTGCTCAAGCTGGTCAACTCACCGCATTTCGGCCTTTCCAACAAGATCGGTTCGATCCAGCGCGCGGTGAACCTGCTGGGCAGCCGTTCGATCATCAACCTGATCAATGCCCAGTCGATCAAGGGCGAGATGAGCGACGAGACCATCGTTACCCTCAACCGCTTCTGGGACACCGCCCAGGACGTGGCGATGACCTGTCTGACCCTGGCCAAGCGCACCGGCATCCAGGCGGCGGACGAGGCCTATACCCTGGGCCTGTTCCATGACTGTGGCGTGCCGCTGATGCTCAAGCGCTTCCCCGACTACATGGATGTACTGGAAGAGGCCTATGCCAAGTCCGACGAGGAAACCCGCGTGGTCGACACCGAAAACCGCGCGTTCAACACCAATCATTCGGTGGTCGGCTATTTCACTGCCAAATCCTGGCGCCTGCCCGAGCACCTCAGCGCGGCCATTGCCAACCACCACAACGCTCTGGCGGTGTTCCGCGACGAGAGTTCGCGCAATACCCAGAGCCAGCTTAAAAACCTGCTGGCGGTGCTGAAGATGGCCGAGCACATCTGCGCATCGTACCGGGTGCTGGGCAACCAGGCCGTGGACCACGAATGGAATGTGGTCGGCCCGCTGGTGCTCGATTACATCGGCTTGTCGGAATACGATTTCGAGAACCTCAAGCAGAACATTCGCGAGTTGGGCGGGCACTGACACATGCCGGAATTGCCAGAAGTAGAAACCACCCGGCGCGGTATTGCGCCCCACCTGGAAGGCCAGCGCGTCAGCCGGGTGGTGGTACGTGACCGGCGCCTGCGCTGGCCGATTCCGGAAGACCTGGATGTGCGCCTGTCTGGGCAGCGCATCGTCAGTGTCGAGCGGCGCGCCAAGTATCTGTTGATCAATGCCGAGGTTGGCACCCTGATCAGTCACCTGGGCATGTCGGGCAACCTGCGCCTGGTCGAACTGGGCTTGCCGGCGGCCAAGCATGAGCATGTGGATATCGAGCTGGAGTCGGGGTTGATGCTGCGCTACACCGACCCGCGCCGCTTTGGCGCGATGCTGTGGAGCCTGGACCCGCTCAACCACGAACTGCTGCTGCGCCTGGGGCCGGAGCCGCTGACCGACCTGTTCGACGGCGAGCGGCTGTTCCAGCTGTCCCGTGGGCGGTCGATGGCGGTCAAGCCGTTCATCATGGATAACGCGGTAGTGGTGGGGGTGGGCAACATCTACGCCACCGAGGCGCTGTTTGCCGCTGGCATCGACCCCCGTCGGGAAGCGGGCGGGATTTCCCGGGCGCGCTACTTGAAGCTGGCGATCGAGATCAAGCGCGTGCTGGCGGCGGCGATCGAGCAGGGCGGCACCACGCTACGCGACTTCATCGGTGGCGACGGGCAGCCGGGGTACTTCCAGCAGGAATTGTTCGTGTACGGGCGGGGCGGGCAGCCGTGCAAGGTGTGTGGCACGGAGTTGCGCGAGGTGAAGCTGGGGCAGAGGGCGAGTGTGTATTGCCCGCGTTGCCAGCGCTGAGGCAAGTTACTCGGTACCTTGTAGGAGCGGCCTTGTGTCGCGATGGGCCGCGAAACGGCCCCGGCAATTTCTGCCGCTGAGCTGAAATCTGGGGGGCGCTTCGCACCCCATCGCGACACAAGGCCGCTCCTACAGGTACAGCGTAGGGCCGAGCGATCAGTCCTTGCCAGTAATCCGGCGGTACTTGGCCATCAGCTCTTCTTCGGTTTCCGGGTGCGCTTCATCCAGCGGGATGCAATCGACCGGGCAGACCTGCTGGCATTGCGGCTCGTCGTAATGGCCTACGCACTGGGTGCACAGGTTAGGGTCGATCACGTAGATCTCTTCGCCTTGGGAGATGGCCTCGTTCGGGCACTCGGGTTCGCAGACGTCGCAGTTGATGCAATCGTCGGTGATGATCAGGGACATGGGGACTCCGGCCGGGGCTCCGCGCCCGGGCATGTTCAACGCAGTGGGCACAATTGTGCCGCATTCGCGCCCGCAGTGCACGCGGGCGCGATGATCAGCCGCTAAAGGTTATTTCTTGAAGCGTTCAGTCAGCGCATCGGCCACCACTGGGTGGACGAACTTGCTGATATCACCACCCAGCGCGGCAATTTCCCGGACCAGGGTCGAGGAAATGAACGAATAACGCTCCGAAGGCGTGAGGAACAGGCTCTCGACATCAGGGGCCAGTTGCCGGTTCATGTTCGCCAGCTGAAACTCGTACTCGAAGTCGGACACCGCACGCAGGCCACGCAGGAAGACGTTGGCGCCCTGCTCCTTGGCGAAATGCGCCAGCAGGGAGGAGAAGCCGATGACTTCGACATTGGGCAGGTGCTTGGTGACCTCACGGGCGAGCTCCACCCGTTGTTCCAGCGGGAACAGCGGGTTTTTCTTCGGGCTGGCCGCCACCGCGATGATCACGTGGTCGAACAGCCGCGAGGCGCGCTCGACCAGGTCGCCATGGCCTTTGGTAATGGGGTCGAAAGTACCCGGGTACAACACTCGGTTCATCGCGTCATCCTGGCTGGAGTGCGTTGGGGAGTCGGATGGTAGCGCAGCGACGGCGCCCCGGCCAAGTCATGCGGCCGGCTGACGGCACTATAGACAGGGGGCCTGTTCCTTGTCATGCACTGTGTGCCAGGCGGGCGACCAGTGCTTCGGTGAGCCTGGCACTGATGGCATACACTGACAGTTGCGGGTTGGCGCCGATGCTGGTGGGGAACAGTGAGCCATCGTGAACCGACATGTTTTCCAGTTGGTGATGGCGGCCCAGGCTGTCGCATACCGCCTGGCGCGGGTCGTCGCCAAGGGCGCAGCCACCCATCACGTGAGCGCTGCCCAGGCGCGTGCGGAACGGCTCCAGGCGCAACTTGTCGATCATGGCCAAGGCGTGTTCCAGGCGGGACGCGGCGCTGGCATCGCTGTGCACGGGGGTGACCTGGGTGGCACCAGCGGCGAACTGGATCTGCGCCATGCTGCGATAGGCGCGGCGCAGGCCGTCGCGCAGGTAATCGGTGACCGGGTAATCAAGCACCGGTGAGCCATCGCCGCGCAGCTCCACGGTCCCGCCCTGGCTTTGCGGGTGGAAGCCGTCACGCAGCAGCGCCAGCATCACGTGGGTATGTGGCAGCTCGGTCATGCGCTGGGCATTCTCGTGGCCATGCCCGCCCAGCAGCGTGCTGGCCAGGGCCGGGTGCAGCGGTGGCACCTCCAGCTTGTAGCCAATCGGGCCATCGTTGCCGCCTTGCCATTGGAAGTGGTCGCTGTAGATGGACTGTGGGGCGCCGTAGTAGGGGTCGATACGGTCGTTGAAGCGTGCTGCGCTGAAGTTGACCAGGTGCAGGAAGGTCCGTTTGCCCAGGCGGCCATGCGGGTCGGGCGCGTCGGAACGCAGCAGCAGGGCCGGGCTGTTGATGCCGCCACCGGCAAGGATGTAGTGACGCGCGCGAACGCGGACCTGCCGGCCTGTGGTGTGTATGCCCTGGCTATCCAGCGCCTGGCATGACAGGCCCTGGATACGCTCGCCGTTGTGCTCGAAGCGCTCGGCCCGAGCCAGGTACAGCAGCTCGCCGCCCTGTTCGAGGGTGGCGGGAATACGCGTTACCAGCATCGACTGCTTGGCATTCACCGGGCAACCCATGCCGCAGTAGCCCAGGTTCCAGCAGCCGCGCACGTTGCGCGGGATCACCGCCCAGCGGTAGCCCAGCTGTTCGCAGCCACGGCGCAGTACGTCGTTGTTGGCGTTCGGTGGCAGGGCCCAGGGGGTGATGTCCAGTTCCTGCTCGATGCGCTCGAACCAGGGGCGCATTTGCTCCTCGCCCAGGCCGCTCACGTTGTGGGCTGCGGCCCAGTGCGCCAGGGTCTGTGGCGGCGTGCGAAAGCTCGAGGTCCAGTTGACCAGCGTGGTGCCGCCCACGGCGCGGCCCTGGAGGATGGTGATGGCGCCGTCCTTGCTCATGCGGCCCAGGCCTTCCTGGTACAGGCTGGCATAGGCTTCGTTTTCCAGCAGGTGGAAATCGTTGCTGGTCTTCAGCGGGCCTTCTTCGATCAGCAGCACCTTGAAGCCGGCAGTGCTGAGCATTTGCGCGCTGGTAGCGCCGCCGGCCCCGCTGCCGATCACGGCAACGTCGGCTTCCAGCGTGAGGTCGTGCTCCAGGCGCGACGCGTCGTGGGTGATCCAGCCGCTTTCCAGGCCTTGGCGAAACGGGTCGGGTACAGGCATTGGTGCTGCTCTTGTTGTTTTCAGATTTTCGGTGGCCCGGGGTAGCCGCAGGCGGCCCAGGATTCGGGGCGTTCGTACCAGGCCATCTGCAGCAACTGCAGCAACGAGGCGTGGCCCATGCGCAGCAGATTCAGCGAGCTGTCCTGCCAACGTTGCAGGAAGGCCGTGACCTGCGCGGCGCTGGCTCGTTCCCAGGCGCCCCAGACACCGGTCAGGGGGCCGCGGGTGAGCGGCAGGTTGAGCACGTCGAACAACTGCCGGGTGAGTTTGAGCATTTCCGGCGAAAGCGCTGCCAGTTTGTGGTCGAGGCTATGCAGCACCAGTGTCTCGGCGGCCTGGGTGCCGGCCAGTACCACCGGGATCAGCGCGCGCAACATCGGCAGATCGTCGTCCCGCAGTACCCGGTAACCCGTTGCGGCTGTCTGTGCGCTGCAGCCGACCAGGCTGGTACCGGCCAGAAAGACGCTGGCGCCAAGGCTGAAGCGCAACAGTTCGCGGCGGTGCATCTGCCGGCCCTCAGCGGATAAAAAGCTTGAAGACCAGGCGCTGCAAGGCTTTGCCATAAGGCGGGTAGACCAGCCGGGCAGCGTTGAAGCGTTGCTTGGTCAGCACCGCCTTGGCCTTGCTGAAGGTCAGGAAGCCGTCATGACCATGGTAATGGCCCATGCCTGAAGGGCCGATGCCGCCGAACGGCAAGTCGTCCTGAGCCACGTGCAGCAGGGTGTCGTTCAGGCACACTCCGCCGGAGTGGGTGTGGCGCAGCACCTGCTCCTGTGTGGCGCGGTCATAGCCGAAGTAGTACAGCGCCAGCGGGCGCGGGCGCTGGTTGATGTAGGCCAGTGCCTGCTCGAGGCTGTCGTAGGGAACCAGCGGTAGCAGCGGGCCGAAGATTTCGTCCTGCATCACCTGCATGTCATCGTTCACGCCCAGCAGCAGGTGTGGTGGCAGACGCCGGCCCTGGCGGGTTTCACCCGGGTACAGGTCAAGGACCTGCGCTCCTTTGGCGCGAGCATCGTCCAGTAAATGCTGCAAGCGCTGTAGTTGGCGCGAGTTGATGATTGCGGTGTAGTCAGGGTTGTCGGCGATGCGCGGGTATAGCCGGCGTACTGCACGCTGGTAGGCGTCGCTGAAGGCCTCCAGACGCTCGCGTGGCACCAGCACGTAGTCGGGGGCGACGCAGGTCTGGCCGGCGTTTAGGGTCTTGCCGAAGGCAATGCGCTCGGCGGCGCTGTCCAGCGGTACGTCGGCCGAGACTATGGCTGGCGACTTGCCACCCAGCTCCAGGGTGACGGGGGTCAGGTTGTGCGCCGCAGCCAGCATTACCTTGCGCCCCACGCTGGTGGCGCCGGTGTACAACAGGTGATCGAACGGCAGGCGGGCAAAGGCCTGGCCTATCTCGATCTCGCCGAGCACCACGCTGACCAGATCGGTGGGGAACACTTGCTCAAGTAGTTGTTTCAGCGCCAGGCCAGTGGCAGGCGTGGCCTCGCTGAGCTTGAGCATGACCCGATTACCTGCGGCCAGAGCACAGGTCAGGGGGCCGATGGCAAGGAGCAGCGGGTAATTCCACGGCACGATGACGCCGACCACGCCCAGGGGTTGGTACCGCACATGCGCGCTGGCCGGCTGGAAGGCCAGGCCGACCCTGCGCCGGCTGGCGCGCATCCAGCGCCGCAGGTGTTTTTCGGCGTGGCGCAGGCCTTGCACCGAGGGCAGCAGCTCGGCCAGCAGGGTTTCGTCGGCGCTGCGCCCTTCAAAGTCGTGGCCGATTGCCTCGATCAGTTCGGCCTGGCTGGCCAGCAAGGCTTCCCGCAGGCTTTTCAGCCATTGACGCCGCTGCGCAGCTGGTGGCAGTGGGTTGCCGGCAAAGGCCTGGCGTTGGGTGGCGAACGTCGCCGCAAGGTCGAGGTCGAATTGCACAGGGGGCAAGGCACTGGGCGAGTTCATGGCGGCTCCGAGTCCGAGCAGGAAATCACTAGAGCCTATACTCTAATTTGTACCATGGTGCGAATTTTTCCGCTTTATCGAGCGGTGCACTCCACCGCCAATACGCCGTAAGATGCCCCTTTGTTGAAGGCCCGCAGACTGGGAGCTGAGCATGGCCCCGCGCATGAAGACCCGAGAGCGCATCGTGCAGAACAGCCTGGAGCTGTTCAACCAGCAGGGCGAACGCAGCGTCAGTACCAACCACATTGCCGCGCACATGGAAATTTCGCCCGGCAACCTGTATTACCACTTCCCCAACAAGCAGGCGATCATCGCTTTGCTGTTCAGTCAGTACGAAGAACTGGTGGACAGCTTCCTGCGCCCGCCGCAAGGCCGTGCGGCGACCGTGGAGGACAAGCGCTTCTACCTGAAGGCGCTGCTGGCGGCGATGTGGAACTACCGTTTTCTGCATCGTGATCTGGAACACCTGCTGGACAGCGACCCGGAGCTGGCCGCACGTTATCGGTGCTTTTCCGAACGATGCCTGCGTCAGGGCCAGGCGATCTACCGCGGTTTCGTCGAGGCGGGCATCCTGGCCATGACACCAGCCCAGATCGAATCGCTGACCATCAATGCCTGGATCGTATTGACGTCCTGGGTACGTTTTCTCAGCACCACGCGGGAACATTCCGCGCATCTGGGTGAAGAAGCCTTCAAGCGCGGCGTCTACCAGGTACTGGTGCTGGAGCTCGGTTTCGTCACCGACAACGCCCGCAATGCGGTGGACGCCCTTTGCAAGGAATTCCATGTACCGTTCAACCAGGCCCTGGAGCACTAACCCAGGGCCTCAGTGTTATCGATAGTGCCTTCGATCAGGAGATTGTCATGCCCCTTGCGCAATTGATCACCCCGCAGCAGTTGGCCGAGCGTCTGGGCTCGCCCAAGTTGGTGATCCTCGACTGCCGCTTTGCCCTCGAGGATGTGGACTATGGCCAACGCAGCTATGCCCAGGGGCATATTGCCGGAGCGCATTTTGCCGACCTGGAGCGTGACCTCAGCGGGCCTGTGAGCAAGGGACGCACCGGGCGCCACCCATTGCCGGATGCGCGCCGGTTGGTCGAGCGCCTGCGTGAGTGGGGCCTGGACGATGACAGCGAGGTGGTGCTGTATGACGACGGCCCTGGCGCTTTTGCCGCCCGTGCCTGGTGGCTGCTGGCCTGGCTGGGCAAGCGCAGCGGTGTAGCGATCCTCGATGGTGGCCTGAAGGCCTGGCATGCGGCGCACCTGCCGCTCAGCCTGGACCCGCCGCTCAAGCGGGAAGGCACCTTCAACGGTGAGCCGGACGGCAAGCTGCTGATCGATGCCGAGCACCTGGCCAAGCGCCTGGGTAACCCAGACCTGACCTTGATCGATGCGCGTGCCTTGCCGCGCTTCCGTGGCGAAGTGGAACCGATCGACCCGGTTGCTGGACATATTCCGGGGGCGCAGTGCGCGGCGTTTACCGACAACCTGGGGGCTGATGGGCGTTTTCTGCAGCCGGACCAGCTAAAACAGCGCTTTGCCGAAAAGCTGGCCGGGCGGGCGCCGGAGCAGTTGGTGGCGTATTGCGGGTCAGGGGTGACGGCGTGTCATAACCTGTTTGCCCTGGCGTTGGCCGGGTACCCGCTGGGCAAGCTGTATGCCGGGTCGTGGAGTGAGTGGATCAACGATCCGCAGCATGGCGTAGCCACTGGCGAGTAAGCAGGCCCGGCCTCATCGCCGGCAAGCCAGCTCCCACAGGTACACCACTGTCCATCAGGCCTATACCACACCTGTGGGAGCTGGCTTGCCGGCGATGAGGCCGGTGCTGCCAATGAAAACCGCAGCTCCTATTGACCCTCCACCAGCCACTGTGGAATCCGCCGCTCCAGGTAATAGCCCGGGTTGCGCAGGCTGCCATCGACAAAGCCCACATGGCCGCCGCGGCTGTGCAGTTCGAAGCGGGTTTGCGGCGCCAGTTCGCGGGCTGTTGGCAGGCTGTGGCCGGAGACGAAAGGGTCATCGCTGGAGTGGATGATCAGCGTCGGCGTGCGGTTCTGGCCGAGGAAGAAATGACTCGATGAGCGGCGGTAGTAGTCGTGTGCATCGCGAAAACCGTTCAGCGGTGCGGTGACCTTGCCGTCGAAATCCCAGAACGTGCGCAGGTTGCCCAACGGCCCCAGCCGTTGCAGCGTCGCCAGCCCTTCATGCTGGCCCTTGTCGTGGAAGTGCCGCTGCTTGAGCTGCACATAAGCCAGCATCTCGCGCATGAAATGCGCCTGGTACACCTTTGAAAAGCCCTGGCCGATGCGGTCGGCGCAGTGATCCAGGCGAAACGGCACCGACACTGCCACCGCAGCCTGCAACTGGCTGGCGACACCGCTTTCGCCAAGGTATTTCAGCAGCACATTGCCCCCCAGCGAATACCCCACCGCATACAACGGCGCCAACGGGCGCTGGGCGCGCAGGTGGCTGACGATTTCGGCCAGGTCTTCGCTGGCACCGGAATGGTAGCTGCGTGGCAACAGGTTGGGCTCGCCCGAGCAACCGCGCCAGTTCACCGCCACGCTGGCCCAGCCGCGGCCTTGCAGCGCTTGCTGCAAACCTTTGACGTAGGGCGAGTGGGAGGAGCCGGTCAAACCGTGCAGGACCAGCACCAACGGCGCGTGGGGCTGGTGCGGGCCGTGCCAGTCCAGGTCGATGAAGTCGCCATCGGCCAGCCATAGCCGCTCGCGGTTGCGCTGCAGCTCTGGCAGTTTTCGCCACAATGGCCCCCACAAGGTTTGCAAGTGGGGGTTGGCAAGGCCGAGGGCTGGACGGAACGTTGCGCTGGGGCTGGGCATGTGGGCGACTCATGTTGTGCGTGCCTAGAATGCCATGGAAAAACCCCGATGTACCTGCGCTATTGGTCGTCCTTCATTGTTTCCGGCAGTGGCAGCTGCATTGACTCGGGGCCTACGGTCACCAGCACTTGCGTCGCGTTGCCCAACCACACCTGCCCGGCTTCACGCAGGTTCGCAGGCGTGAGCGACTGCAGCCTGTCAAGAAAAGTGGCAAGGTGATCGCCTGGCAGCCCTTGGTGGCTGTAAGTCGCAAGTGCTCTGGCCAGTTTGGCGCTGTCTGCAAGGTCGTGATGCAGCTTGGCCGCAATTTCGTTCACAGCGATGTCGCATTCTGCCTGGCTGGGGCCTCGTTCGCGCAGGCACGCGACAATCCCCGACACCAGGGCCGCTGCCGCATCGCGGTACTGCGGGGCGATGTCCCAATGAATTTGCAGCAGGCATGCCGCATCCAGCGGGTTGAGGTCGGAGTAGATGGCGTAGGTCAGGCTGCGCAGGGTTCGCAACTCTTGCGTCAGGCGTGATTCATAGCTGGTGCCAAGTATCACGTTGAGTAGCGTCAAAGCCGGAAATAGCGGGCTGCTTGGCGAAGCTTTCGAGGACAGAGTCAACAGCGACCGTGTGGCGCTGCCGGCGGCGGCCAGGTGCTGCACGAGTGGCGGGTGTTCGGGGAGTGGCGGCGGGGCCGCGGCGGCCCACTCCTGCGGCAGGGCACGGGTGAGTTCGTCGATCAGTTGCTCCGCGTCTTCCCGGCTCAGGTCCCCCACCAGGCCAATATCCAGATTGTTCGCCGAGTAAGCCTTCTGGTGGAAGCCCCTGATCTGCTCGATTTTGACGGGACCACTGGCTGTCGTGGTGGCGCTGGCAGCGTACGGATGATCACGGAAAACATGAGCCATCGTGGTGTTGGTAAGCCGTACCAGGGGGTGACTGCCCTGTCTGACCCGGTTGAAAGCGAGCCGCTCCCGGATTTTCGCTACATCAGGCTCCCTGAAAGCAGGGCGTGCAAGCATCTGGGTGAACAGCTGCATCACGCTGGTGCGTATTGTGGGCAAGCTCAGGCAGCGGAGTGTGATGACGGCACTGTCATCGGTGATCCTCCTGCCGAGGATGGCCCCGTACCCGGCTAACTGCTCGGCAAACTGGGCTGCATCGAGTTCACCAGTCCCTTGGTCGAGGCTGTACAGGGTGACTGCGGCCAGGCCCGGGTTCGCCCCGTCAAGCACATTGCCAGCACGAAAACGCAAGGCCAGGTCGAACATCGGGCGTTCATGATCTGCGATGAAGCTGACCTTTGTGCCGCTGGTGGTTTGCCAGCACGTGGCTGCGGCTTGCAAGGGCGGTACCTGGCCAAGCTCTATTTCCTTGGCCGATTGAAGGTTGGCCATGGCCTCCAAGGCGGTGTCGGTGGCTGGGCCGTCGCAAAGCGTCGGTCGGGTGGTCGTCAAATTGTCTGGGCTCATGCTTGTGCTCCCGGCTGAAGGTAGGTCGTGGTCAGCCGTTCGCGCCCCAGGTAGGCAACTGCTACCTGTTGCACTGTCGCACTGTCGAGGTTCTGGATAAGAGGGCCGTCTTCGTCAATTACCGAGGCCGGCAAACCGGCTGCGGCTGCGGCGCCCAACTCGCCTGCCTGGGAAGTGAGCGCGTCAAGGTTGAACAGCCGTCGGGCGAGCATGCGTAACTTGGCGCGCTGCAGATCTTCTTCCGGCAAGGCAACACTACGCAGCGCCTGCACATGCTCGTAAATAGCTTGGGCAGCGTCCTCCGGTGTGGTGTGGCTGGTGTTCACATAGGCTGAGATCGTCAACAGCGTGTCGCCACGCACCAAGGGCTCGTAGGACACCCGTACGCCTGTAAGCAGGCGCTTGTCCCGTACCAGGTCGCTGTACAGCCTGGAGCTGAAGCCTACGCCAAGCAGGTCGCAAAGCAGGCTCAGGGCAAGCGATGTGCTGGCGTCGGGGGCTGTTGCTCGGCCTGGAACATTGAAGGACATGAACAGCCCCTCGCGTAGCCCTGGCAGACTTACGGTGTGGCTGCGGGCCTTCAGTCGAGCGTCATGGCGTGGGACCGGTCGGGCGGCGAGGGGTGTTTTCGGCACGCCGGCGAAGTAACGTGCCACCTGCTGCCGGAGCGTTGGCAGGTCAACACTACCGACCACCACAAGCGTTGCGTTGTTTGGCTGGTACCAGGTCCTGTACCAGGTTCGCAGCGCTGCCAAGTCGATGCCGTGCAGGTCTGCCGGATCACCGAAGCTCGGGCCTGCATAGGCGCTGTCGCCATGTGCCAGGGCGTTATGCTGCTCGTACGCTTGCTGGTCAGGTTGGACGTCCAGCTTGAGCCGGCGCTCATCTTCTACCGCCTTTATCTCCCTCTCCATTTCAGCTTTGCCGAAGGAAGCGGTGCTCATGGCATCGGCCATGATCTCCAGCGCTATGGGCAGGCGGCTGGCCGGTAGCGAGATTTCAAAAGAGGTGGCATCCAGGTGGGTGGTGGCATTAGCGCTGCCGCCTAAGCGTGCAATCACCCGGCTGTATTGGTCGGCGGGGATTTTGCTGCTGCCTGCGAAAATCAGGTGCTCCAGAAGGTGTGACAGGTTGGTGTGGCCGGCAGGCTCATGGCTTGAGCCTATGTGATACCAAAGCTGGACCGCGGCCAGAGAGGTCTTGTGGTTTTCTCGCAAGTAGACGGACAGGCCGTTTTCCAGCGTGAAGTGCTGCAATGCCGAGGTAATGGGGCAGGCCAGGGCGGCAAGCCCCGCAGAGACCTGGCCCAGGTCGGGTGGTGACGCAGGTGATGGTAAGGTCATCGCTGAAGTGCTCTGGTTGGTGTAAACCCGAACAGCTTCAGCGACAAGGGTGCTGCACCTGCTTTACATAATTAGCCCCGCTGCCAGAGTGCGTAATGCACCTGGCCGGTCTTTTTCTCGCGATGCAGGCGCCAGTTACCTGGCAGTTGCAAGGTCGACGGTGCAGCCTCGCTTTCTGTGTAGACCCACGCCTGCTCGCGCAGCCACTGGTTCTGTTCCAGCAGTTTGCAGGTGTCGGCCAGCAGGTCCTGGTGGAACGGTGGGTCCAGGAACACCACATCGAACTGCTGCTTGGCTGGGCCTTGCAGATAACGCAGGGCGTCGGTCTGCAGGATTTGCCCGCGCGGGCAGCGCAGGATCTCGAGGTTGTTCTTCAGGTTGGCGATGGCCGCCGGGTTGCTGTCCAGCGCGACCGCGTCCTCGGCCCCGCGGGACAGGGCTTCGAGCACCAGGGCACCGCTGCCGGTGAAGGCGTCCAGAACGCGGGCACCCTCGATATAGGGGGCCAGCCAGTTGAACAGGGTTTCCCGCACTCTGTCAGGCGTTGGCCGCAGGCCTTCGCCTTCCGGCACCGCCAGACGTCGGCTGCGCCACTCGCCGGCGATGATGCGCAGGTGGCCCTGGCCCTTGCTGTGGCCCGGTTGTGGGCGGGCGGTAGGGGTGGATCTTGGCATTAGTGCTCCGGTACCCCGAGCGGCTGCTCGGAGGGCTTGTCAGTAGGGGCTGGCAGCGGTTTTTGCGGCACTTTCGGGCCAGCGGTGACGATCACCAGTTTATCGGCTGACAGGTGTTTGTTCATGGCCGTCCTTACCTGCTCGACGGTGAGGGCCTGGGACTGCTGCATGAAGTCCTCCAGCCAGGTCAGCGGCAGGTTGTAGAAGCCAATGGCACCCAGTTGGCCGACGATGCTGGCGTTGCTGGCATTGGACAGCGGGAAGCTGCCGGCCAGTTCGCGCTTGGCATCGTCCAGTTCTTGCTGGGTGGGACCGGTCTTGAGGTAGTCGGCGAGAATGTCCTGCACCAGCTTGAGCGTGCCTTCGCTGAGTTCGGCGCGGGTCTGCAGGTTGATCATGAACGGGCCGCGTACTTGCATCGGGCTGAACACCGAGTACACGCCGTAGGTCAGACCGCGCTTTTCACGTACCTCGCTCATCAGCCGGGTGCCGAATGCACCGCCGCCGAGGATCTGGTTACCCAGTGACAGGGCCGGCCAGTCCGGGTCCTGGCGGTCGATGCCGAGCTCGGCCAGCATCAGGTGAGTCTGCTTGGACGGGAAGTCGATGTGGGTCAAGCCTGCCTTGGCTTCGCCGGGTTGCGCAGGTGAGGCCAGCGCGGGGCCTTTGGGCAGACCGGCTGACACTTGGGCGGCGATGGCTTCGGCCTCGGCGCGGCTGAGGTCGCCGACCAGGGCGATGACTGCGTTGCCGCTGGTGTAGGCCTTGGCGTGGAAGGCGCGCAGCTGTGCCAGGGTGATGCCACTGATGCTTTCGGCGGTGCCGTCGCTCGGGTGGGCGTAGGGGTGGTCGCCGTAAAGCTTGGCGAACAGGGCCTTGCCAGCGACCTTGCCGGGGTTCTGCTTTTCATACTCGAAGCCGGCCAGCATCTGGTTCTTGATGCGCTTGAGGGCGTCTTCGGGGAAGGTCGGCTTGCCGGCCACCTCGGCGAACAGCTTGAGCGCCGGTTCGCGCTTGTCCTTGGCGCTGAGGCTGCGCAGCGAGGCCACGGCCATATCGCGGTAGGAGCCGTTGCCAAAGTCGGCACCCAGGCCCTCGAAGCCTTCGGCGATGGCAGTCACATCCTTGCCGGCTATGCCCTCGTTGAGCATGGCGTTGGTCAGGGCAGCCAGGCCTGGCGTTCCGCCATCCTGGCTGCTGCCGGCGGCGAAGGTGATGCGCAGGTCGAACATCGGCAGTTCGCGAGCCTCGACGAACAGTACCCGGGCACCTTCGGCGGTGTTCCAGTGCTGGATGTTCAACTGGCGCCGGCTGGGCGCCTTGCCATCCAGCTCGGCCAGCGACTGCAAGGTGTTGGCCGGGCGTGCCGCGTTGCTGTCGGCCTTGGCGGCGTTGTCGGCCATGGCCGGGGCGGCCAGCACCGCCGCCAGCGCCAGGGCGCGGATGCCCGTGGCCAGCAGGGTTGGGCGGGGTGCGCGGTGATCACTCATGAGCGGACTCCTCGGGCAATACATGGGCAACGCTCAGGCGTTCGCGGGTGAAGTAGGTGCGCGCGGCGTTCTGGATGTCCTGCGGGGTCACGCGCTTGAGCTCGTCCAGCTCGCTGTCGATCAGCTTCCAGGACAGGCCGACGGTTTCCAGCTGGCCGATGGTAGTGGCCTGGCTGCTGATGGAGTCGCGGTCGTAGACCAGGCCGGCAATGACCTGGGCGCGTACGCGCTCCAGCTCTTCGGCGCTGGGCGGGGTGGTCTTGAGCTCCTCAAGCAGCTGCCAGATGCCTTGCTCGACATCGGCGAGGGTTTTTTGATTCTGCACGTTCGGCGTGGCCGAGATCAGGAACAGGCTGTCGCCGCGGGTGAAGGCGTTGTAGCTGGACGAAGCGCCGGCCACCAGTTCCTGGCCGCGTTCCAGGCGTGCCGGCATGCGGGCGCTGTAGCCGCCGTCGAGCAATGCCGAGATCAGGCGCAGGGCATGCACCGTACGCGGATCCTTGGCGGTGGGCAGGCCAGGTACGTTGAAACCGTAGATCAGGCTCGGCAACTGGGTGCGCACGTGCAGCGTTAGCTGGCGCTGGCCTGGTTGGGCCAGCTCGAGCGGCAACTTGGCCGGTGGCACGGCGCGTTTGGGGATGCTGCCGAAGTACTTCTGCGCCAGGCCCTTGACCTCATCGACGGTGACATCGCCGACCACCACCAGGGTGGCGTTGTTGGGGGCGTACCAGGATTCGTACCAGTGGCGCAGTTCCTCGACCTTCATACGCTCCAGGTCGGCCATCCAGCCGATGGTCGGGGTATGGTAGCCGCTGGCCGGGTAGGCCATGGCGCGGAACAGCTCGAACGCCTTGGAGTTGGGCTGGTCGTCGGTGCGCAGGCGGCGTTCTTCCTTGATCACCTCGATTTCGCGGCTGAATTCGTCAGCGGGCAGGCGCAGGCTGGCCAGGCGGTCGGCCTCCAGCTCCAGGGCCACCGGCAGTCGGTCGCGGGCCAGCACCTGGTAATAGGCGGTGTAGTCGTCGCTGGTGAAGGCGTTTTCTTCGGCGCCAATGTCACGCAGGATGCGCGAGGCCTCGCCGGGGCCGACCTTGGCGCTGCCCTTGAACATCATGTGTTCCAGCGCGTGGGACAGGCCGGTCTGGCCAGGGGTTTCGTAGCTGGAGCCAACCTTGTACCAGATCTGCGAGACCACCACCGGGGCGCGGTGGTCCTCGCGCACGACTACTTTCAGGCCGTTGTCGAGGATGAATTCGTGGGTGGGTTGCACATCGGCGGCGAAGGCCGCGAGCGGCAGGCAGAGCGTGCCGAGCAACAGGCCAGCGGCGCGGCGGGCTAGAGCATTCATACGGTGTTTAACCTGTTCGGCGGCCCGCTGGTTTAGCGTCGGCGGGCCAGGAGGTGCTAGGATACTGATCCGGTTGCCTGGCGACCATGCCTGTCGCCGTTCTGGCCCGCAGGACACTAAGACAAAACGTTGCGCATGAACCAGCCGGCTTCAAGATAGTCTGTTCTGCGTAGAGAGAATTCCCGATGCGCCATAGCTGGCCCATCGCTACCCTGAGATAGCCGTCTTCCATGTTTGGTTCCAACGACGACAAAAAAGCGCCAGCCGAGGCTGGTGAGAAGAAAGGCCTGTTCAGCTGGTTTCGCAAGAAGCCGCAGCAACCTGTGGCAACGGGCGTGCCCGCGAATGAACCCCCAGCCGTCGAGCAGCCTGCAGCCGCTCCGGTCGAAGGGGCTACCGCCGAAGCGCCACAGGCCCCTGAACCCGTTCAGGCCCCTGCGGCCCCACAGCTGACAGAACCGCAGCAGGTCGTCGCACCCGTCCAATCCCCGGTGGTCGAGGCCCCTGTCCCCGAACCGGTTGCTTCCCAACCGTTGCAGGCCCCTGAACCCGAGCCGGTCGCGTCCCAGCCGCTGGTGGCACCTGCACCGCAGCCGGTCGCGTCCATGCCCTTGCAGGCGGCCCCGGTCGAGCCAGCCCCTGTCGAGGCGGCCCCGGTCGTCGAGCCGGTCGCGCCGGTCAGCAACCTGGTGCTGCCGGTTGCCGAAGAGCCCGTGGCCCTGGTGCCGGATCTGGAGCCGAAAGCGCCGCCCGCCATCCCGGAACGCCCTGCACCAGAGCCTGCGGCCCCTGTGGCTGCAGCCCCGGTCGCCACGCAGGCCGAGCAGGCCAAGCCGGGCTTCTTCGCCCGCCTCAAGCAGGGCCTGTCGAAGACCAGCGCCAGCATCGGCGAGGGCATGGCCAGCCTGTTCCTGGGCAAGAAAGTCATCGATGACGACCTGCTCGACGAAATCGAAACCCGGCTGCTGACTGCCGACGTTGGTGTGGAAGCCACTTCCACCATCGTCCAGAACCTGACCCAGAAGGTTGCCCGCAAGCAGCTGGCCGACGCCGATGCCCTTTACAAGTCGCTGCAGGAAGAACTGGCTGCGCTGCTGCGCCCGGTCGAGCAGCCGCTGGTGGTACAGGCGCAGAACAAGCCCTATGTGATCCTGGTGGTCGGTGTGAACGGCGCCGGCAAGACCACCACCATCGGCAAACTGGCCAAGAAGCTGCAGCTCGAAGGCAAGAAAGTGATGCTGGCTGCTGGCGACACCTTCCGTGCCGCTGCGGTCGAGCAACTGCAGGTGTGGGGCGAGCGTAACCAGATCCCGGTGATCGCCCAGCACACTGGCGCCGACTCCGCTTCGGTGATCTTCGATGCCGTACAGGCCGCCAAGGCCCGTGGCGTCGACGTGCTGATCGCCGACACCGCTGGCCGCCTGCACACCAAAGACAACCTGATGGAAGAGCTGAAGAAAGTCCGCCGGGTCATCGGCAAGCTCGACGCCGAAGCGCCACACGAGGTGCTGCTGGTGCTCGATGCCGGCACCGGCCAGAACGCCATCAGCCAGGCCAAGTACTTCAACCAGAGCGTCGAACTGACCGGCCTGGCCCTGACCAAGCTGGACGGCACTGCCAAGGGCGGGGTGATCTTCGCCCTGGCCAAGCAGTTCAAGCTGCCGATCCGCTTCATCGGTGTCGGTGAAGGCATCGACGACCTGCGTACCTTCGAAGCCGAGCCGTTCGTCAAGGCTCTGTTCGCCGAGCGAGACTGAACATGATCCGATTCGAACAGGTTGCCAAGCGCTATCCCAATGGTCATGTGGGTTTGCATGAGCTGAGTTTCCGGGCGCGCCGGGGCGAATTCCTGTTCGTCACCGGCCACTCGGGCGCGGGCAAGAGCACCTTGCTGCGCCTGCTGCTGGCCATGGAGCGCCCGACCAGCGGCAAGCTGATGCTGGCCGGGCAGGACCTGGGCCAGATCAGCAACTCGCAGATCCCGTTCCTGCGTCGGCAGATCGGCGTGGTGTTCCAGAACC
Source organism: Pseudomonas sp. A2 (assembly GCF_023100865.1). NCBI lineage: Bacteria > Pseudomonadati > Pseudomonadota > Gammaproteobacteria > Pseudomonadales > Pseudomonadaceae > Pseudomonas > Pseudomonas sp. A2. Next base: position 5,749,336 of record NZ_CP039127.1, on the reverse strand, counting down.
ACCAGCTGTTGTTCGACCGCACGGTGTTCAACAACATCGCCTTGCCGCTGCAGATTCTCGGCCTGTCCAAGGCCGAGGTCGCCAAGCGCGTGGACTCGGCGCTGGAGCGAGTGTCGCTGGCCGACAAGGGCGAGCTGTTCCCGGCCGACCTGTCCACCGGGCAGCAGCAACGGGTGGGCATCGCCCGCGCCATCGTTCACCAGCCAGCCCTGCTGCTGGCCGACGAACCCACCGGTAACCTCGACCCGCGCCTGGCCGCGGAGATCATGGGGGTGTTTGAGGACATCAACCGCCTGGGTACCACGGTATTGATCGCCAGCCACGACCTGGCACTGATTGCGCGCATGCGTCACCGCATGCTGACCTTGCAGCGCGGCCGCTTGATCGGCGATGGGGAGGCCGGGCAATGAGCACTACACGTACGCCGAAGGTTTCCGAGCGGGTTGCGCCGAAACCGGCCGACCCGCAACCGGCGAAGAAAAAGCACGACGACGATGACGGCCCGGATTTCCGCACGCTGCTGCATGCCTGGCTGGAAAGCCACCGTGCCAGCATGGCCGACAGCCTGCGCCGGCTGGGCAAGCAGCCGATCGGCAGCTTCTTCACCTGCCTGGTGATGGCGGTGGCGCTGAGCATGCCCATGGGCCTGTCATTGCTGCTGAAGAACGTCGAGAAGCTTGGCGGCTCGTGGCAGCGCGCCGCACAGATCTCGCTATACCTCAAGCTCGATGCCGGTAGCCGCGAAGGCGAGGCGCTGCGCGACGAGATCAAGGGCATGCCCGGCGTGGCCGACGCTCAGTATGTCAGCCGCGAGCAGGCGCTGGAGGAGTTCCAGCAACAGTCCGGCCTGGGCGAAGCTCTGCGTGAACTGCCTGACAACCCGCTGCCCGGCGTAGTGGTGGTGACCCCGACCGAAGTCGACAAGCCGGCCCTGGAAGCCTTGCGTCAGCGCCTGTCGGAGCTGCCGCGGGTGGAAGTGGCGCAACTCGACCTGGTATGGGTCGAGCGCCTGGCGGCCATCCTCAAACTGGGTGACCGCTTCGTCTTCGGCCTGGCCGTGATGCTGATTTCTGCCCTGCTGTTAGTAATCGGTAACACAATTCGTCTACATATTGAAAACCGCCGTACCGAGATCGAAGTGATCAAGCTGGTCGGTGGTACAGACGCCTACGTACGCCGGCCTTTCCTTTACATGGGCGCACTGTATGGCCTGGGTGCAGGGGTGATTGCTTGGGGTATCCTGGCGTTTGGCCTGAACTGGCTGAACGAGGCGGTGGTAGGGCTTTCCGGGCTGTACGGCAGCGACTTCGCCCTGGGTGGGGTGCCGGCGTCCGATGGTCTGTCGCTCTTGATCGGAGCGGTGCTGTTGGGGTATATCGGTGCATGGATCGCAGTGGCCCGCCATCTGAACGAGCTGGCGCCGCGATAGTTTTTACGTGCCAGCATTGACAAATTATTCACCATGGAACTTGTACCGTCGTTCCAGGTCAATGTTGGCAGCGCCCACAAGGCGCGAGTTCTGTAAGTCGGAGGTTCTTGAATGACCACATCGTTGCAACCTGCCTATGCCCTGGTACCTGGTGCAAACCTGGAAGCCTACGTGCACACGGTCAACAGCATCCCGCTGCTGACTGTCGAGCAGGAGCGTGATCTGGGCGAGCGTCTCTATTATGAGCAGGATGTCGAGGCCGCTCGTCAAATGGTGATGGCCCACCTGCGTTTCGTCGTACATATCGCCCGTAGCTATGCCGGCTACGGGTTGGCCCAGGCCGACCTGATCCAGGAAGGCAACGTCGGCCTGATGAAAGCCGTCAAGCGCTTCAACCCGGAAATGGGCGTGCGCCTGGTGTCGTTCGCCGTGCACTGGATCAAGGCAGAGATCCACGAGTTCATCCTGCGCAACTGGCGCATCGTCAAGGTGGCCACCACCAAGGCCCAGCGCAAGCTGTTCTTCAACCTGCGCAGCCAGAAGAAACGTCTGGCCTGGCTGAACAACGACGAAGTGCACCGCGTGGCGGAAAGCCTGGGCGTGGAGCCACGTGAAGTGCGCGAGATGGAAAGCCGCCTCAGCGGCCAGGACATGGCCTTCGACCCGGCAGCGGAAGCTGACGACGACAGTGCCTTCCAGTCGCCTGCGCATTACCTGGAAGACCACCGTTACGACCCGGCGGTGCAGCTGGAGGATGCCGACTGGAGCGACAACTCCACCAGCAACCTGCACGAAGCATTGCAAGGGCTGGACGAGCGTAGCCGCGACATTCTCTACCAGCGCTGGTTGGCGGAAGAGAAGGCCACGTTGCATGAGCTGGCGGACAAGTACAGCGTTTCGGCTGAGCGGATTCGCCAGCTGGAGAAGAATGCGATGAACAAGGTCAAGGCGCTGATCGCGGCCTGATCGAGCCCTGACAGCAAGGAAAAGCCGCTGGCCCGCATAGGGTTAGCGGCTTTTTTTTGGCCGGGGGATTTTGGGGCCGCTTTGCGGCCCTTTCGCGACACAAGGCCGCTCCTACAAGAGACTGCGATCCCCTGTAGGAGCGGCCTTGTGTCGCGATGGGCTGAGCAGCAGCCCCAAAAGGCTCAAAGTTTGCGCGAAGTGTCGAGCTGCATCAGGTAGCTGGGCCCACCCAACTGGCTCATCTGCCGGCGAATCCAGCCGGCACGGCTGGCCACATAGGCGCTCGGCCGGCTGGCGCTCCACTTGATCGGGCTCGGCAGCACCGCCGCCAGCTGCGCCGCCTGCTGGCGGCTAAGCCGGTTGGCATCGACGCCAAAGTGGTAGCGCGCTGCCGCCTGGGCGCCAAACACACCTTTGCCCCATTCGGCACTGTTCAGGTAGACCTCGAGAATCCGCTCCTTCGACCAGAACAGCTCGATCAACGCAGTGAACCAGGCCTCCAGGCCTTTGCGGAACCAGCTGCGCCCGGACCACAGGAACAGGTTCTTGGCCACCTGCTGGGTCAGGGTGCTGGCACCGCGAATGCTGCCGCCGCGCTCGTTGTAGGCCAGCGCTGCCTGGATGGCCGGGATGTCGAAGCCCCAGTGGTTGGCGAACTTCTGGTCCTCGCCGGCAATGACCGCGACCTTGAGGTCGTCGGAGATGTTCTCCCACGGCTCCCAGTCGCGCTGCAGGTCGATCGGCTCGCCATTCACCCAGGACTGCACCTTGCGCTCCACCATCAACGCCGTACCGGGTGGTGGGATCCAGCGGAACACCAGTACCAGCACGATGCTGCCGGCAGCGAACCAGAGCAGGGCGCGAGAGAGGCGGCGGAGAAGGGTTGGCAGCATGGCGATGGCTTGGCCGTACGGGTGGAAGGGGCCATTATACAGACCCGATCCAAGGAGTCGTCCCATGCTTCGCAGCTTCCTGATGCTTGCCGCCTTTTTCGGCTTCACCGGTGTCGCCCTGGGCGCTTTCGCCGCCCACGGCCTGAAAAGCCGGCTGACGGCCGACTACCTGGCGATCTTCCAGACTGGTGTGACCTACCAGTTGGTACATACCCTGGCCATCTTCGCTGTCGCCGTGCTTTCGGTGCACCTGCCAGGGCGCCTGGTCGGCTGGGCTGGCGGCCTGTTTGCCCTGGGGATAGTGCTGTTCTCCGGTAGCCTGTACCTGCTGACCCTCAGCGGCCTGGGCAAGCTCGGCATCATCACCCCGCTTGGTGGCCTTTGCTTCCTGGCCGGCTGGCTGTGCCTGGGCCTGGCAGCCTGGCGGCTCGGTTGACCGAGTGGTCCACAATCGCGACTAATGGCGTGCAGCGCCCTTGGGTTGCAGGGCGGTTCAGCGCTAGAATGCGGGCCCCCAAAGAACAATGGTGGCCGTGCGCATGCGCATTCAACTGAACGGTGAACCTTACGAATTGCCCGCTGGCGAAAGTGTCGCGGCCCTGCTGGCCCGCCTGGAGCTGACCGGGCGCCGCGTCGCGGTGGAACTGAACCTGGATATCGTGCCGCGTAGCCAGCACGACAGCACGCTGTTGAACGACGGCGATCAGGTCGAAGTGGTCCACGCCATCGGTGGCGGCTGATTCTGGCCGGCGATTCACCTGCAAGCCCAGCAACCTTTTCCCGAGGAACAACCATGAGCAACGTTCGTAGCGACAAGCCCTTCACCCTGGCCGGGCGTACTTTCCAGTCGCGCCTGCTGGTCGGTACCGGCAAGTACCGTGACATGGAAGAAACCCGCCTGGCCATCGAAGCCTCGGGTGCCGAGATCGTCACCGTAGCCGTGCGCCGCACCAACATTGGCCAGAACCCGGGCGAGCCGAACCTGCTCGATGTGCTGCCACCGGACCGCTATACCATCCTGCCGAACACTGCTGGCTGCTACGACGCGGTCGAAGCCGTGCGCACCTGCCGCCTGGCCCGCGAATTGCTGGATGGCCACAATCTGGTCAAGCTGGAAGTACTGGCCGACCAGAAAACCCTGTTCCCCAATGTGATCGAAACCCTCAAGGCCGCCGAAGTGTTGGTCAAAGACGGTTTCGATGTGATGGTCTACACCAGCGATGATCCGATCATCGCCCGCCAGTTGGCCGAAGTCGGCTGCATTGCGGTCATGCCGCTGGCTGGCCTGATCGGTACCGGCCTGGGTATCTGCAACCCCTACAACCTGCAGATCATCCTGGAAGAGTCCAAGGTGCCAGTGCTGGTGGATGCTGGTGTGGGTACTGCGTCCGACGCCACCATCGCCATGGAAATGGGCTGCGAAGCTGTGCTGATGAACTCGGCCATCGCCCACGCCCAGCAGCCGGTGCTGATGGCCGAGGCCATGAAGCACGCCATCGTCGCCGGTCGCATGGCCTACCTGGCCGGCCGTATGCCGAAGAAACTCTATGCCAGCGCCTCTTCGCCGCTGGATGGTCTGATCAAGTAAGAGCCCCTGATGACTGAATCGCACGATACGCCGATCACCCCCGACGGCGAAGCCCGCCCGCACCGCCGCATCAAGAGTTTCGTGATGCGCGCCGGGCGCATGACCGAAGGCCAGCAACGTGGCCTGGAGCAGGGCGGCCCGCTGTACATCCTGCCGCTGGCCGACAGCCCGGTGGACTACGACCAGGTGTTCGGCCGCTCGGCGCCGCGCACCCTGGAGATCGGCTTCGGCATGGGCCATTCCCTGCTGGAAATGGCTGCTGCCGCGCCTGAACAGGACTTCATCGGTGTGGAAGTACACCGCCCGGGTGTTGGTGCGCTGCTCAACGGCGTGCTGACCCAGGGCCTGAAGAACCTGCGGGTATATGACTGCGATGCCATCGAAGTGCTGAACCGCTGCGTGGCGGACAACAGCCTCGACCGCCTGATGCTGTTCTTCCCCGACCCATGGCACAAGGCGCGCCACCACAAGCGCCGCATCGTCCAGCTGGAGTTCGCCGAACTGGTACGGCGCAAGCTCAAGCCCGGTGGCGTGTTCCACATGGCCACCGACTGGGAACCGTATGCGGAGTACATGCTGGAAGTGATGAGCGCTGCCCCGGGCTATCGCAACCGTGCGGCCGACGGTACTTACGTGCCACGGCCGGAAGAACGCCCGATCACCAAGTTCGAGCGCCGCGGCGAGCGGCTGGGGCATGGGGTTTGGGATTTGAAGTTCGAGAAGGTGGATTGACCGGCTGATACGGCCTTTCGATTTGCCGATGCCTGCAGAAATGCAGGCGAAAAAAAACCGCCTTTGAAAGGGCGGTTTTTTATGTGAGCAACAGGACTGAGTATCCTTCGCTCTGAGGTTTCACAGAAAACCCTCACACAGTTGGCTGATCATAGGCAGCGTAGCGGGGGAACGTCAATGCTCAGAAATATCCGGCATCACGTGTGTCGGAGCGGTTAACAGTCTTGGGTGAGCATTCCAAGTATCATCGCGCTGCTCCTGTGTGGATGAAATCAGTGATGGGCCGGGTAGGAGAAGAATTCTGCTTTCCGGCCCCTTCGACACGGCCTGAGAACCGTGCCGGTGCACCTCTCGAAGGGCCATTGACCTGGCCACTTCACAGAAGACTCTCACACAGTTTTTGAAGGCATCGAAGTACCGGTTAGATGCTGGAAGATTGGCCCGCCAACACGGAGGCCAAGGCATATGAAGCGTTTGCTTGATGCGCTGAGCCGCGTTTGGACGTTCATCCGGATCTTGACTGTGCTCAAGACCGTTCGGGACTTCATGCGCGATCACTTCGATGATGCCCAGTAAGGGCTAGTCAGGTGGTAGGGCTGCCCTGGTTCTCCGGGGCAGCTTTTACAACCCATCTCTGTACTCGCCAGATTACGCGGTCATTGTAGGAGCGGCCTTGTGTCGCGATGGGCCGCGTAGCGGCCCCAGGATGTCAGCGGTGAGGCAGCAATTGCTGGGGCCGCTTTGCGGCCCATCGCGACTCAAGGCCGCTCCTGCAAGGTTCAGTGCAAGGCCGTGGCTCAGCCCCGTCGATCCGCCACCACCCCGATCAGCACCAGTACCACCAGCAGCACCGGCGCCAGCGCGTAGTTGTTGAACTGGCTCAGCCCTTTCACCACCCAAGGCGTGGCATAGATCAGCGCCGCACCGCTGCCGATCATCACCAACAAGGCCATGAACGGTACGCGCAGGGCGCCCGCCAGGCCGCCCAGGCGTTGTTCGACCCAGCCCTTGATATCGGTGCCGAACAGCACCAGCAGGCAGCCTACCAAGGCCAGTGAAATCTCCGACAGGTTGCTGCGGCTCCAGCGAGAAACCGTCGCGAGCAGATCAAGTACCAGATCCATGGGTCATCCTTAGGTCAAGAAATACTGCAGCAGGTCATTGAGGAACAACTGGCCCCTCGGCGTGGCCACCAGCCGATCCGGTTCGACCTGCAAAAGGCCCTTTTGTTCGGCCGCGCGGCGTGCCTCGCGCAGTTGTGCCAGCGGCAAACCGGTGCGTTGGGTGAACAGTTCGGCTTCCACTCCATCGGTCAGGCGCAGGGCGTTCATCAGGAACTCGAACGGTAGCTCGTCGACTGGCAGCAGCTTTTCGCCGGCCTTGAACGGCTTGGCCAGGTTCAGGTAGTCCTTGGGCAGGCGGGTCTTCCAGGTGCGCAGGATGCGCCCATCGGCGAAGGTCAGCTTGCCGTGGGCACCAGCGCCGATGCCGATGAAGTCGCCAAAGCGCCAGTAGTTGAGGTTGTGCCGGGCAGCGCGCCCCGCTTGGGCATAGGCCGAGACTTCGTACTGGCGGAAGCCGTGTTCGGCCATCAGTGCCTGGCCGGCCTCTTGGATATCCCAGAGGATGTCGTCCTCGGGCAGCTCGGGTGGCTGGTTCCAGAACACCGTGTTCGGCTCCACGGTCAGCTGGTACCACGACAGGTGCGTCGGCCCCAGGTCGATGGCCTGGCGCAGGTCGCCCAGCGCGTCGTCGAGCGACTGGTCGGGCAGGCCGTGCATCAGGTCCATGTTGAAGTTGTCGAAGCCGGCGGCGCGTGCCATGCCGGCGGCGCGGACCGCTTCATCGCCATTGTGGATACGCCCCAGCGCCTGCAGTTTGGCTGGCTGGAAGCTCTGCACACCGATGGACAGACGATTGATACCGGTTTGCCGGTAGGCCTTGAACTTGTCCTGCTCGAACGTGCCCGGGTTGGCCTCCAGGGTAATTTCGATGTCCGGCGCAAACGGGATACGTTGTTCCACGCCACGCAGCAGCCGGCCAAGGGCGTCGGCACTGAACAGGCTGGGAGTACCGCCGCCGAAGAAGATCGAGCTGATCGGCCGGCCTTGCACGGCAGCCAGCTCCTGGTCGAGGTCGGTCAGCAGGGCGGCGACGTAGGCGTCTTCCGGCAGTTCAGGCCCGGCAGCGTGGGAGTTGAAGTCGCAGTAAGGGCATTTGCGTACGCACCACGGGATGTGGATGTACAGCGCCAGCGGCGGCAGGCTGGTGAAGCCCGCCGCGCCGGGGTTGGACAGCGTTTCGATCATGCCAGGCCCAGACGTTGGCGCAGCAGGGCCATGGCGCGGGCGCGGTGGCTGAGCTGGTTCTTGTCCACAGGGGCCAGGTCGGCGCTGGAGCAGCTGCGCTCCGGTACCCAGAACAGCGGGTCGTAGCCAAAGCCGTGTTCGCCACTGGCCTCGAACATGATGCGCCCGTGCCATAGGCCTTCGCACAGGATCGGCAGCGGGTCGTCGGCATGGCGCACCAGTGCCAGGACGCAGACGAACTGTGCGCCGCGCTCGGCTTCAGGCACGTCTTTCAGTGCTTCGAGCAGCTTGGCATTGTTCGCAGCGTCACCTTTGCCGTCGGCATAGCGCGCCGAGTAGATGCCCGGCGCGCCGCCGAGGAAGTCCACCGCCAGGCCCGAGTCGTCGGCCAGGGCCGGCAGGCCGGAAATGCGTGCGGCGTTGCGCGCCTTGAGGATGGCGTTCTCGACGAACGACAGGCCGGTTTCTTCCGGCTCGACCTGGCTGAACTCACCGATCGAGCGCAGTTGCACGGACGCGCCGAGCATGGCCTGGAGTTCCTTGAGTTTGCCGGCGTTGTGGCTGGCCAATACGAGTTGCTGGAAATTCATCATTCGCCTGGGAAAACGTCCTGATTGAAGCTGAGGGAGTTGCTGATGCCGCCGGTTTCGATATTCAGGTCGAAGGTGACGGTTTCTGGCTGGTCGATCTTGAACTGGGCAATGTAGTACACCGCGCCCTGTTCGGTGATCTGCTTGAACGACAGCGGGCTGCTGCGCCCGGTCAGGTCCTTGACCGTGCCGCTGACCACCGCCATGGCGGGCTTGTTGGCCTTGAGCACGGCAATGTTGAGTACGCCCTGGTTCTTGCTGCGTACCAGGCCGGTGGCTGCGGCCACCTCCGGCGTCAGCATGCTCGAGGTGAACGCGCTGTAGTGCACCGTCACGTCGCCAAACACTTCCTTGCGCTCGGGACGGGCAGCATCGGCAGCCAGTACCGGCAGGGCCAGGCACAGGCTGATCAGGAACAGGGCTAGGCGACGCATGGGGTGATTCCTCCGGTGGGCGTCAGACCGCGAGCTGATGTTCTTGCAGGCCCGGGCTGCTGACACGGTAGATGCCGATCTCACCTAGAAGATTAGGCCAAAGCCGGCCACCCCACCCGTTGCGGTGCAAGTGGTCGACTGCCAGGCGGTCAAGCACCTTGGCGCGGCGCTCGTGGCACAGCTCTTCGAAGTCGGCAAAGGTGCAGAAGTGGATGTTTGGCGTGTTGTACCAGGTGTACGGCATGAAGTCCGAAACCGGCATGCGGCCTTTGGTCGCCAGGTACCAGCGGCAACGCCAGTGGCCGAAGTTGGGGAAGGTGATGATGCACTGGCGGCCCACACGCAGCATCTCGTCGAGGATGCGGTCGGGGTACTCCACGGCCTGCAGGGCCTGGGTCATGATCACCACGTCGAAACTGTTGCTGGCGAAGTTGCCCAGGCCCTTGTCCAGGTCCTGTTCGATGACGTTGACGCCCTTGGCCACACAGGCGGCGATGTTGTCGGCGTCGATCTCCAGGCCATAGCCGGAGACCTGCTTGCGGTCGCGCAGCGAGGCCAGCAGTTCGCCGCTGCCGCAGCCCAGGTCGAGTACCCGGCTGCCGGCGGGGATCCAGTCGTGGATGATTTCCAGATCGGCTCTCATGCTGTCCTCAGATGGCAATGCGGTTCATGTAATTCGAGAAACCCTGCATGTAGCGAGGCGTGGGGATCAGGAAGGCATCGTGCCCGTAAGGCGAGTCGATCTCCAGGTAGCAGACATTCTTGCGTGCGGCCATCAGGGCGTCGACGATCTCGCGCGAACGGGCCGGGGAGAAGCGCCAGTCGGTGGTGAACGACATGATGCAGTAATCCGCCTTGACGTGGGCCAGGGTGGCTGCCAGGTCGCCGCCTTGGGCGGCGGCGGGGTCGAAGTAGTCCAGCGCCTTGGTCATCAGCAGGTAGGTGTTGGCGTCGAAGCGCCCGGAAAACTCCTCGCCCTGGTAGCGCAGGTAGCTCTCGACCTGGAATTCGACGCTGTGGAAGTCGTAGTTGAGCTTGTCGCTCTTCAGCTCGCGGCCGAATTTTTCACCCATCGAGTCATCCGACAGGTAGGTGATGTGGCCGACCATGCGCGCCAGCATCAGGCCACGCTTGGGGATCACGCCCTGGTCCTGGAACGAACCGCCGTGGAATTCGGGGTCGGTGAGGATGGCCTGGCGTGCCACTTCATTGAAAGCGATGTTCTGTGCCGACAGCTTGGGCGCCGAGGCGATGTCGACGCAATGGCGCACACGCTCGGGGTAGCTGATGGTCCACTGCAGCGCCTGCATGCCACCCAGGCTGCCACCGACCACGGCGGCCCACTGCTGGATGCCCAGGCGCTCGGCCAGGCGCACCTGGCTGTGCACCCAGTCTTCCACGGTCAGCACCGGGAAGTCAGCGCCGTAGGGCTTGCCGGTTGCCGGGTTGATGCTGCTGGGGCCGGTGCTGCCGTTGCAGCCGCCCAGGTTGTTCAGGCTGACCACGAAGAAGCGGTTGGTGTCGATCGGCTTGCCAGGGCCGATACAGCTATCCCACCAGCCCGGCTTGCGGTCGGTGGCGGCATGGTAGCCAGCGGCATGGTGGTGGCCGGAGAGGGCATGGCAGATCAGCACGGCGTTGCTCGCGCTGGCGTTCAGGGTGCCATAGGTCTCGTAGACCAGTTCGTAACTGGCCAGGGAGCGGCCGCAGGCCAGGGCCAGCGGTTCATCGAACCGGGCGGTTTGCGGTACTACCAGACCGACGGAATCTTCGGGAAAGACAGTGGACATCGACCCTGCTCACGCTTGACGGAGGCGTAAGTCTAAAGAGCGCTACCCCCAGCGGCAAGCAGAGGCTTGTCGCTGGAAGCAACCAGAGTCAGGTGGGGCTCAGATCATCCGCCACAGCTCTTGTGGCATGCCGGCGTAGGCGGCCAGCGGCGGCATGACGAACGACTGGATTACCTGGATCGCGAGGAAGGCGAAGATCGGCGAGATGTCCATGCCGCCCAGGTTGGGCACGATGCGGCGGAACGGTGCCAGCACCGGTTCACTGATCTGGTAGGCCAGCTCAGCCGCCGGGTTGTGGCTGTTGGGAGCAACCCAGGACACGATCACCATGACGATCATCGCGACCCAGAAAATCTTCAGGAACAGCGAGGTGATACCGATGATGGCCCACATCAGCAGGTGCAGGATGTCACCGAAGGTGCCGTAGGTGACCATCAGCACGAAAGCCATCAGCAGCGCCTGGATAACCACCGACAACAGCAGCGACGAGGTATCCAGCCCACCAACGCTGGGGATGACTCGGCGAATCGGCTTGAGCAGCGGCTGTGTGGCGCGCACGGCGAACTGGCACAGCGGGTTGTAGAAGTTGGCCTTGACCAACTGCAGGACGAAGCGCAGCAGGACGATCACCAGGTACAGGCTGACCAGGGTTTGCACCACGAAGATCGCGGCGCCGGACAGTGCATTCATCTGAAGCTCCTTATTTGCCCAGTTGTTCGGCCAGCTCGGCGGAACGTGTAGCCGCAGCCTGCAGCGCATGTTCGACAATGGCTTCGAAGCCGCTGGCCTGGAACGACTTGATCGCCGCTTCGGTAGTGCCTGCAGGCGAGGTGACTCGGCGGCGCAGTTCGGCAGCATCGACATCGCTGGCAACCGCCATGCGTGCGGCGCCCAAGGCTGTCTGCAGGGTCAGCTGGGAGGCGGTTTCACGTGGCAGGCCAAGCTTTTCGCCTGCCGCGGTCATGGCTTCGATCAGCAGGAAGAAGTACGCCGGGCCGCTGCCGGAGACTGCCGTCACGGCGTCCAGTTGCTGCTCCTGCTCGAGCCACAGGGCGGTGCCCACGGCCGACAGCAGTTGCTCGGCCTGCTGGCGTTGTTCGCTGGATACTTCCGCGGTGGCGTACAGGCCGCTGACGCCCTGGCGCAGCAGTGCCGGGGTGTTGGGCATGCAGCGCACCACAGGGCGAGCGCCGACCCAGCTTTGCAGGCTGGCGCAGGTGATGCCGGCGGCAATGGAAACGAGCAGCTGGCCTTCCTGCAGGTTCGGTTGCAGGGCCTGGCATACGGCTTTCATGACCTGCGGCTTGACCGCCAGCACGATGACGTCGGCGCCATCGATGGCCTGGGCGTTGTTCTCGAAGGTTTCGATGCCGTGCTCGGCCTGGATGCGGCTGCGGGTCTCGGCGCCCGGGTCGCTGGCGCGGATCTGCGAGGCGTCCAGGCCCTGGGCACGCAGACCACCGATCAGGCTGGCGGCCATGTTGCCGGCGCCGATAAAGGCAATACGAGTCTTGCTCATGTCAGGTCCTTGTAGGAAAGAGTGAGTAAAGCATGGAATCAGGGCTGCCCGTAATCGCGGGCACCGAACAGGGCGGTACCGATACGCACCCAGGTCGCACCCTGTGCAATGGCCGCTTCCAGATCGTGGCTCATGCCCATGGACAGGGTGTCCAGACCAAGGCCAAGGCCTTCCTGCAACTGGCGCAGGGTGGCGAAGGCGGCTTCCTGGGCGGCGCGGTCATCAGTGGGTTCGGGAATGGCCATCAGCCCGCGCAGGCGCAGGTTGGGCAGTGCGGCTACCGCTTTGGCCAGGGCCGGCAGGTCGGCAGGGGTGCAGCCGGATTTGCTGTCTTCGCCGCTGACGTTCACCTGCAGGCAGATGTTCAGTGGTGGCAGACCGGCCGGGCGCTGCTCCGAGAGGCGTTGGGCGATTTTCAGGCGGTCCACGGAATGTACCCAGTCGAAATGCTCGGCGATGGCTTTGGTCTTGTTCGACTGGATGGGGCCGATGAAGTGCCAGATCAAGGGCAGGTCGCTGAGTGCCTGCTGCTTTGTCAGCGCTTCCTGTAGGTAGTTTTCCCCGAAATCGCATACGCCGGCGGCGTGGATTTCGCGGATGGCGCTGGCTGGCTTGGTCTTGCTCACGGCCAGCAACTGGACGCTGGCCGGATCACGCCCGGCAGCCTGGGCAGCGCTGGCGATACGGGCGGAAATAGCGGAAAGGTTGTCTGCTAGGGTGGACATGGACTGATGCCGGCGGCTGGAGGGTTTGCGGCATTCTACCTACTTGAAGGCCTTTGGGGAGTCTCATGGATGTGACCGACCTGTTGGCCCGGGCCGTGGATGCGGGGGCTTCCGACCTGCACCTGGCGGCGGGCCAGTTACCGATGTTGCGCCTGGATGGCGAGCTGCAGCGCATGGCCCTGCCGACCTTGGGCCCGGTCGCCTTGATCGAGGGCATGGCACCCATGCTGGATGAAGACCAGCGCCGACAGTGGGCCCAGGGTGATGAGCTGGACCTGGCGCTGGAATTGCCGGCGCTAGGGCGCTTTCGGCTGAATCTGTTTCGCCAGTTGCACGGCCCTGCGGCCACCTTTCGCCTGATCCCGGGGCATATCGCCACGCTCGATGAACTCGACCTGGGCGATGTGTTTCAAGCTGTTGCGCAGTGTAGCGATGGCTTGATCCTCGTGGGTGGGCCGACCGGCAGCGGCAAGTCCAGCACCTTGGCGACACTGCTTGACCAACTGAACCGCGATCGGGCTCTGCATATCATCACCCTCGAAGACCCTGTCGAAGTTATCCACAGTAGCCAGCGCAGCCTGGTCAACCAGCGTGAGATCGGCCGCCATTGTGGTGGGTTCGCCCAGGGGCTGCGCAGTGCCCTGCGCCAGGACCCGGATGTGATCATGATCGGTGAGCTTCGCGACCTGGAAACCATTCGCCTGGCTTTGCGCGCGGCTGAGACCGGGCACCTGGTACTGGCGACCGTGCATACCCGTTCGGCGGTGAGCAGTGTTGACCGGTTGGTGGAGGTGTTCGCTGCCGAAGAGAAGCCGTTGGTGCGGGCGATGCTGGCCGAGTCGTTGCGCCTGGTGGTGGCGCAGGTGCTGGTCAGGCGCGCGGGCGGAGGGCGGGTTGCTGCGCGGGAAGTGCTGGTGGTGACGCCAGCGGTGCGTAACCTGGTTCGGGAAGGGCGGATGGCGCAGTTATGTTCGGTGATGCAGGCGGGTGGTGCGGACGGGATGCGGACGATGGAGGGGGCGATGCGGGGGTTGAAGGAGAGGGGGCTGATCAGCGATCTATAGTGCCTGTGCTGGCCCTTTCGCGGGTAAACCCGCTCCCACATGGATAACACAGCCTTCGAATGCTGTGGTGTACCTGTGGGAGCGGGTTTACCCGCGAAGAGGCCCGGACAGGAGAGCGCCGATCAGATCAGCGCTTGGCCAGGCTCAGTTGCTGCTGTTCTTTCGGCAGCACTCGCTTGGCCACCACGTAATGCTTCTGCCAGTAAGGCTTGCTCAGGGTGTCGATGCTTACCCGCTTGCCACGGCGTGGAGCATGGATGAAGCGGTCGTTGCCCAGGTAGATGGCAACGTGGTTCACCCGACGGCTCTTGATGTTGAAGAAGATCAGGTCGCCTGGCTTCAGGTCACCCTTGGACACCTTGATGCCGTGGCCCTGGGCCATGGCATTGGAGGTGCGCGGCAGGTCGACGTCGGCGACGTCGTTGAAGGCGTATTTGACCAGCCCGCTGCAGTCGAAGCCTTTCTTCGGGCTGCTGCCGCCCCAGACATAAGGGGTGCCGAGCACATTCACCGCACGGCTGAGCACATCGCTGCTCTGCTTCGGCGACATTGCAGCGACCGGCACACCGGGCACGCCGCGGCTGTTGGCGGCATTGCTTGGACGGGTGCGCATTGCGGTCTGCTTGACCGGTGCATGTTTTACCGAGGCATTGGTGGTGTAGCCGGTGAAACCATTGGGAAGACGTTGCTCACGATTGGTGGCGTGGGCGGCCAGGGGCAATAATAGGCAGAGGGTCAGCCATGTCTTGAGTAAAGGCGGCATAGATGAAGCTCTTATGAATAGTTATGTGTTGGGCGCGCAACTTTATAACAGCTTTTTGATCAATCTTTGATCCGTTGGTCGATTGTCCAGGTGCCGTACGTCGGCCTGCGGCAAGAAAGTCACATTTTTTCTTAGAAAATTTTCGGATAACCCACGGGGGCTATGAATGAACAGTTATCAACAGGGGGCGCCGTTTCACGACACCCACAGCAAGACCATTGGCTACCTGCTATGGATTTTCGGCTTTACCGGGTCGCATCGTTTCTATTACGGCAAGCCCGTAACCGGCACCATCTGGTTCTTCACCCTGGGCCTGCTGGGCATCGGCTGGTTGATTGACCTGTTCCTGATCCCGTCCATGGACCGTGAAGCTGACCTCCGGTTCCAGTCCGGGCGCATTGACTACAACATCGCCTGGATCCTGCTGACCTTCCTCGGGGTGTTTGGTCTGCACCGGCTGTATCAGGGCAAGTGGATCACCGCGATCATCTACTTCTTTACCGGCGGGCTGTTTCTGGTGGGGGTGCTGTATGACTTCTGGACGCTGAACAGCCAGGTTTCCGAGCGGAATGCGGGGCGGGGTTGAGGACACAGGGGGCGCAAAGCGCCCCCGAATTCCAGGTTACTGACGGGTCTGCCGCTGTTGCAGCAGCAGGTTGCTGAAACCTGCCCCGGCCAGTTGCTTCTGCGCCCCGGTCAGCTGCTCGCGGTTGCTGAACGGGCCCACTAGCACGCGGTACCAGGTTTCGTCCTTGACCGTGCCCGACTCTACCTTTACCGACTGCCCCAGCAGGATGATCTGCGCGCGCACCTTGTCAGCATCGGCCTGCTTGCGGAACGAGCCGGCCTGCAGGAAGAACTGGGTGGTCGCCGCCGGCTTGATGACTGGCGGTGCCGGTGGCGGTGTCTGGCCCATCAATGCTGCCTGGGCTCGCGCCGTGTCGATCTTTGCCGCTTCGGCTGGCGTCACCGGGGTCACCGGCTGGGCCGGGACGGGTGGTGTCTTCTCTGGTACGGCCTCCGGCGGCACGATCACCTCGGACTCCGGCAGCAGCGTGTAGAAGTCGTACTTCGGCTTCACAGGCTGCTGCGGAGTGGGCTGCGCCGACTTGCCGGCTTCGGCCACTTTGTCCGCTTTCTGCTGCTCCGGCTTGGTGCGCTTGATGTCTTCGCCACCAGGCTCGAGCTTCATCAGGAACACGATGAACGCGCCTACGGTCAGGCCGACCGCCAGCCATACCCAACCGGGAATCGGCTGCTTGGCCGGCGCCGTCTGGCGGCTGGCGCCGCGTTTGGGTGCAGGTTTTTTCTTGGCAGCCAACTTACATGCGCTCCAGGGTTTCCAGGCCGAGCAGTTCCAGACCTTGCTTGAGGGTGCGGCCGGTCAGGGCCGCCAGGCGCAGGCGGCTCTGCTGCTGCTGCGGGGTTTCGGCGGCAAGAATCGGGCAGTTCTCGTAGAAGCTGGAGAACAGGCCGGCCAGGTCGTACAGGTAGCTGCACAGCACGTGCGGCGTGCCCTTGTCGGCGACGTTGTTGAGGATTTCGCCAAACTGCGCCAGGCGCGCGGCCAGGTCCTGCTCGTGGGCAGCCTGCAGCACAATGTTGCCATCGACTTCATCGAAGCCTTTGCCCAGTTTGCGGAATACGCCGGCCACGCGGGTGTAGGCGTACAGCAGGTAAGGCGCGGTGTTGCCTTCGAAGTTGAGCATCAGCTCGAAGTTGAAGCTGTAGTCGCTGGTGCGGTGCTTGGACAGGTCGGCGTACTTCACAGCGCCGATGCCAACCACTTCACCGATGTGGCGCAGTTCTTCGTCGGCCAGGCTCGGGTTCTTTTCCTTGACCAGCGCGTAGGCGCGCTCCTTGGCCTCGGTGAGCAGGTCGATCAGCTTCACGGTACCGCCGTCACGGGTCTTGAACGGGCGGCCATCGGCACCGTTCATGGTGCCGAAGCCCATGTGCTCCATCTGCATCGGGTGGCCGACGAAGCCTGCGCGGCGTGCAACTTCGAACACCTGGTTGAAGTGCAGGGCCTGGCGCTGGTCGACGAAGTACAGGGCGCGGTCCGCCTTGAGCACGTTGCTGCGGTAGCGCACGGCGGCCAGGTCGGTGGTGGCGTACAGGTAGCCGCCGTCGGCCTTCTGCACGATCACCGGCAGTGGCTCGCCTTCGCTGTTCTTGAATTCGTCGAGGAACACGCACTGGGCGCCCTGGTCTTCGACCAGCAGCCCCTTGGCCTTGAGGTCGGCGACCACGTTGGCCAGGTCGTCGTTGTAGGCGCTTTCACCCATCACGTCGGCCATGGTCAGCTTGACGTTGAGCAGCTCGTAGGTCTTCTGGCAGTGCGACAGCGAGATGTCCTTGAAGCGCGTCCACAGGGCCATGCAGTCCGGGTCGCCGGCCTGCAGCTTGACCACCAGGCCACGGGCACGGGTGGCGAACTCTTCGGATTCGTCGAAGCGCTTTTTGGCGGCGCGGTAGAAGTTTTCCAGGTCCGACAGCTCGTCGCTGGTGATCGGGTTTTCTTCCAGGTAGGCCAGCAGCATGCCGAACTGGGTGCCCCAGTCGCCCACGTGGTTCTGGCGGATCACGTCATCGCCGAGGAACTCCAGCACGCGCGCCACGCTGTCACCGATGATGGTCGAACGCAGGTGGCCGACGTGCATTTCCTTGGCCAGGTTGGGTGCCGACATGTCGATCACAACCTTTTGCGCAGGGCCGGCCTTGCGCGCGCCCAGGTGGGCGTCGGCCAGTGCGGCATCCAGGCGGTTGGCCAGGGCGTCGGTGTTCTGGAAGAAGTTGAGGAAGCCGGGGCCGGCGATTTCGACCTTGCTGATGTCGGCGCTGGTCGGCAGGGCATTGATCAGTTTCTCGGCCAGGTCGCGCGGTTTCATGCCGGCCGGCTTGGCCAGCATCATGGCGATGTTGCTGGCGAAGTCGCCGTGGGTCTTGTCCCGGGCGTTTTCCACCTGGATCGCCGGCGACAGCCCTTCAGGCAGCACACCGTCGGTGACGAGTTGGGTGAGGGCTTGCTGGATCAGCTGGCGAATGGTGTCTTTCATGGGGATCTCTTTTCGACCGCAAGCGCGGTGGAGCGCTTGGATGCGCAGGTGGAAAAACTGGGCATTATCCGTGGCTGGGGGCGGGTTGCCAACCTTTGGGGCTGCAAAGCAGCCCGCAGGATCAATAAAGATCTACCGGGTCGACATCCAGCGACCACCGCACCTGGCGCCCGCTCGGCATCTGCTCCAACACTAGCAACCAGGCGCTGATCAGTCGATGCAAAGGCGCCCGCGTATTGGCCTGTATCAACAGTTGTGCGCGGAAGCGCCCGGCGCGGCGCTCCATCGGTGCTGGCACCGGCCCCAGCAGCTCGATGCCGGGCAGGCGCTGTTCGGCCACCAGGCGCTCGGCGGCGGCGCAGGCCTCGTCGAGGAAACCTTCGGCTTGCCCGGGCTTGTGCGCTTCGGCGCGCAGCAGCGCCAGGTGCGAGTAAGGCGGCAGCCCGGCGGCGCGGCGTTCGTCCAGGGCCTGCTCGGCGAAGGCGAAGTAGCCCTGCTCGGTAAGCTGCACCAGCAGTGGATGGTCGGCCAGGTGGGTCTGGATGATGACCTTGCCGGGCTCTTCGGCCCGCCCGGCCCGCCCGGCGACCTGCACGATCAACTGTGCCATGCGTTCGCTGGCACGGAAGTCGCCGGAGAACAGCCCGCCATCGGCATCGAGGATGGCCACCAGGGTCACCCGCGGGAAGTGGTGGCCCTTGGCGAGCATCTGGGTGCCGACAAGGATGCTCGGCTGGCCGCGCTGGATGGTGCTGAACAGGTTGTGCATGGCGTCCTTGCGCGCGGTGCTGTCCCGGTCCACACGCAGGATCGGGTAATCCGGGAACAACACTTTCAGGCGCTCCTCGGCGCGCTCGGTGCCGGCGCCGACCGGGCGCAGGTCAACGTGGTTACACTGCGGACACTGCTGCGGCAGGCGCTCGTCATAGCCGCAATGGTGGCAGCGCAGCACGCCGGAGCGCTGGTGCACGGTCATGCGTGCATCGCAGCGTGGGCATTCGGACAGCCAGCCGCAATCATGGCACAGCAAGGTCGGGGCGAAACCGCGGCGATTGAGGAATACCAGCACTTGCTGGCCTGCCTCCAGGGTTTGGCGGATGGCCTGCTGCAGTGGGCCGCTGATACCGCTGTCCAGCGGCAGGCTCTTCACATCCAGGCGCAGCATGCGTGGCGGGCGGGCACCGCCGGCGCGCTGGTTCATGCGCAGCAGGCGGTAGCGACCGGTCAGGGCGTTGTGCAGGGTTTCCAGCGATGGCGTGGCGGAACCGAGCAGGATCGGGACGTTTTCCTGGTGGGCGCGTACCAGTGCCAGGTCGCGGGCGTGGTAGCGCAGGCCTTCCTGCTGTTTATAGGAGCCGTCGTGCTCCTCGTCGATGATGATCAGGCCGGGGTTCTTCATCGGCGTGAACAGTGCCGAGCGGGTGCCGATGATGATGTCGGCCTCGCCGTCCCGGGCTGCCAGCCAGGCATCCAGGCGTTCGCGGTCGTTCACCGCCGAATGCAGCAGGGCGATGCGGGCGTTGAAGCGCTGCTCGAAGCGGGCCAGGGTCTGCGGGCCGAGGTTGATCTCCGGGATCAGTACCAGGGCCTGCTTGCCGGCTTCCAGTGTTTCGCGGATCAGTTGCAGGTACACCTCGGTCTTGCCGCTGCCGGTGACACCGGCCAGCAGGAAGGCGCCAAAGCCGCCAAAGCCTTCGCGCACGGCGTCGAAGGCATCGCGTTGCTCTTCGTTGAGCGGTAGTTCCGGCTGTGCCAGCCAGTGTTCGTGGCGCAGTGCCGGCAGATGGCGGCGGACCTCGATCTGCACCAGGTCCTTGGCCAGCAGCAGGTCCAGGCTGTCCTTGTTCAGATTGAGCTTGGCCAGCAGGCTGTGGGCCACGCCATGCGGGTGCTGGGCCAGGGTCTTGAGGGCATCGCGCTGGCGCGGAGCGCGGGCGATGCGCGGGTCTTCCAGGCGGGCGCCGGGGGCGACGTGCCAGAAGCGCTCCTGGCGCATCTCGGCAGGTTCGCCCTGGCGCAGCAGGGTCGGCAAGGCCCAGCTCAGCGTGTCCCCCAGACTGTGCTGGTAGTACTGGGCGGTCCACAAGCACAACTTGAACAGCGACGGCGGGATCGGTGATACCGGGTCGAGCAGGGCGCTGGCCGGCTTGAGCTTGTCGGCGGGCACTTCGCTTTGCTCGCACACCTCCACCAGCACCCCGATCATTTCGCGGCGGCCGAACGGCACGCGAATGCGCATGCCCGGAGTCAAGGCCTGGCGCGCCATGCTTGCCGGTGCCTTGTAGTCGAACAGGCGACGCAGCGGGGAGGGCAGGGCAAGGCGCAGGATGACGTCGGACACGCGGAAAGTCTCGGAGGGCGTTTCAAAGACTGGCGAGCCTAGCAGACGACGGTCGGTGCAAGCGACAACTTGCGTTGGCGTGATGCTCTGGTATTATTCGCCGCCTAATTACGTGCGGTATTCAACAATTGGTGTTGGGTGGCGGCACGCAGCTCGAGGAAGTGACCATGAAAGCAGATATTCATCCGAACTACGAAGTAGTTGCAGTCACCTGCAGCTGCGGCAACAAGTTTGAAACCCGTTCGACCCTGGGCAGCACCCTGGCGATCGACGTTTGCAACCTGTGCCACCCGTTCTACACCGGTAAGCAGAAAGTCCTGGACACCGGTGGTCGCGTACAGAAGTTCGCCGATCGCTTCGGTATGTTCGGTACCAAGAAGTAATCATGCGCATGGCGAACCCCTCGGGTTTCGCATTGCTGCAAAAAAAGGCGCCCCTTGTGGGCGCCTTTTTTATGGGTGTCATCTGGCATTTCCCGGCCCTGGCGTTCTGCCCGCTACCAGGCAGCCCTCAGCAGGTGGCGGTGCGCCAGGTGGTCGATGGCGATACCTTGCGCCTGGTCGATGGCCGCAGCGTGCGATTGATCGGCATCAATGCCCCGGAAATCGGCCGTAACGGGCGCTCCAGCGAGCCCTATGCCGAGGCTGCCAGGCAGCGTTTGCAGGCCTTGGTCAAGGCCAGCGATGGGCGTGTCGGGCTGGAGCCGGGCGTCGAGTCCAAGGACAAATACGGCCGCACGCTGGCGCATATCTACGGCCGCAATGGCGACAATATCGAAGCACAGCTGCTCAGCGAGGGCTTGGGCTATCGCGTCGCGGTTGCCCCATGTGCGCCTCAGCGCTTGCCAGCAGCTTGCCGAGCAGGCTGCGCGCAAGGCTGGCTCCGGGCTGTGGCGTCGTTCGCCGGTGGTGCGTGCCGGGGATGTCCGGCAGTCGGGTTTCGCGGTCATTGCGGGCCGCATCGAAGGCGTGGAGCGCAACCGTGGCGGGGTCTGGCTGAACCTGGACGGTGCGGTGGTGCTGCAGGTTCCCGCTCGTCTACAACGCAACTTCCCCGCCAGCTTCTTCGATAACCTCAAGGGACGCCAAGTCGAGGCGCGTGGCTGGGTGCTGGATCGTTCCCGCAAGGGCGGCCTCAAGCCCGGGCAGCGACGCTGGCTGTTGCCGTTGACCGATCCGAGCATGTTGGAGCGCATTTCAGGCTAAAAGATGTAGACATTTCGCTATTGGATTGTACACACTGTTAGGCGTATGCCCCGTGGGTTATAGCGTAAAGTCGTAGGCTAAAGGCCTTGACACAAGTGACCGACCAGTCTTGTGGCTCCCCGGCTCTTTGCGTATCCTCGGCGGTCCGTCAGAACAGTAAATAGCGGAATGCCCACCATGTCAGACCTGAAAACCGCCGCTCTCGAATATCACGCTCAACCTCGTCCGGGGAAACTGAGCGTCGAACTCTCCAAGCCCACAGCCACCGCCCGTGACCTCGCCCTGGCCTACAGCCCAGGTGTTGCTGAGCCCGTGCGTGAAATCGGCCGTGATCCAGAGCTGGCTTACAAATACACCGGCAAAGGCAACCTGGTTGCGGTGATTTCCGATGGCACCGCCATCCTCGGTCTGGGTGACCTCGGCCCACTGGCTTCCAAGCCGGTCATGGAAGGCAAGGGTGTTCTGTTCAAGCGTTTCGCCGGTATCGACGTGTTCGACATCGAAGTGGAGTCGGAAAGCCCGCAGGCGTTCATCGACACCGTTCGCCGCATCTCGATCACCTTCGGTGGCATCAACCTCGAAGACATCAAGGCGCCTGAGTGCTTTGAAATCGAGCGCACCCTGATCGAACAGTGCGACATCCCGGTATTCCACGATGACCAGCACGGTACCGCCATCGTGACCGCGGCCGGCATGATCAACGCCCTGGAAATCGCCGGCAAGAAGCTGGAAGACGCCAAGATCGTCTGCCTGGGTGCCGGCGCTGCCGCCATCTCCTGCATGAAGCTGCTGGTAAGCATGGGTGCCAAGGTCGAAAACATCTACATGATCGACCGCAGCGGCGTGATCCACGCTGGCCGTGATGACCTGAACCAGTACAAGGCGCAGTTCGCCCACGCCACCGACAAGCGCACCCTGGCTGACGCCCTCGACGGTGCCGACGTGTTCGTAGGCCTGTCCGGCCCGAACCTGCTGAGCGCCGAAGGCCTGAAGTCGATGGCTGCCAACCCGATCGTGTTCGCCTGCTCGAACCCGGACCCGGAAATCTCGCCAGAGCTGGCGCACACCACTCGCAGCGACGTGATCATGGCTACCGGTCGTTCCGACTACCCGAACCAGGTCAACAACGTACTGGGCTTCCCGTTCATCTTCCGTGGTGCCCTGGACGTTCGCGCCAAGCGCATCAACGAAGAAATGAAAATCGCCGCCGCCATCGCCCTGAAAGATCTGGCCAAACTGCCAGTGCCGAAGGAAGTGTGCGACGCCTACGGCGTACAGGCTCTGGAATTTGGTCGTGAGTACATCATTCCGAAGCCGTTGGACGCACGCCTGATCACCGTCGTTTCCGACGCTGTGGCCAAGGCCGCCATCGAATCCGGCGTGGCAACTCTGCCGTATCCGAAGCACTACCCGCTGACCAGCGTGGATGACGTGTTCAAAGGCTGATTGCTGCCTGGCGACACAAAAAAGCCCCGGCTCGTATGAGCCGGGGCTTTTTTGTTTGGCGGTGCGCCATGCTGCTATTTTTGGCTGCCTGTCGGATTCTGGGGCTGCTTTGCAGCCCATCGCGACACAAGGCCGCTCCCACAAGGGCTAGGCGTTTCCTGTGGGAGCGGCCTTGTGTCGCGATAGGGGCGCAAAGCGCCCCCCGGCTTTACATCTGGTCAGAACAGATCCATCGGCGCCGCTTCATCCGCCGGCAACGGGCTGCCTGGCGCCGCGCCAGTGCCCAGTTCGTCCACCGACGGCGGCGAGTCCTCGGCCTTGAACAGCTCGAAGTAGGCATTCGGCGTGCTCGGCGAAGCGGCACGGCCGCTGACCGGGTCGACGCGCAGGCTGAGGATGCCTTCCGGCTCCGCCGGCGCATGCTCAGGCTTGTCCTTGAGTGCCGCGCCCATGAAACTCATCCAGATAGGCAGTGCCGCCGTGCCGCCGTATTCGCGGCGCCCAAGGGTTTCGGGCTGGTCGAAGCCGACCCACACGGTGGTCACGTAATCGGCATTGTAGCCAGAGAACCAGGCGTCCTTGGACTCGTTGGTGGTACCGGTCTTGCCTGCCAGGTCGGTGCGGCCCAGGGCCAGCGCCCGGCGGCCGGTGCCGCGCTTGATCACGTCCTGCAGCATGCTGGTGAGGATGTAGGTGGTGCGACCGTCGATGATCCGCTCGGCCACGGCCGGCGCCTGCGGTGCAGAAGCCACCTGGCTGAAGGCAGCGGGTGCCTCGCCAGGCATGGCGGTTGTGCTGATCGGCTGTTCGGGCGCGGCCACACCCGCCTGGTCCTCGGTACCTTGCGGTACCCGAGCCGGGTTGGCGGTGAACAGCGTCTCGCCGCTGCGGCTTTCGATGCGTTCGATCAGGTACGGGGTGATCTTGTACCCGCCGTTGGCAAAAGTACTCCAGCCTGTGGCGATTTCCATAGGGGTCAGGGTGGCGGTGCCCAGTGCCAGCGACAGGTTGCGTGGCAGGTCCTGCTTGTTGAAGCCGAACTTGGCGATGTAGTCGATGGTGCGGTCTACGCCCATGGCCTGCAGCAGGCGGATCGACACCAGGTTGCGCGACTTGTACAGCGCTTCGCGCATGCGGATCGGACCAAGGAAGGTATTGGTGTCGTTCTTCGGTCGCCAGACTTTGTCCAGGTACTCGTCGACGAACACGATTGGTGCATCGTTGACCAGGCTGGATGCGGTGTAGCCACTGTCCAGTGCGGCGCTGTAGATGAACGGCTTGAAGCTCGAGCCCGGCTGACGCTTGGCCTGCATGGCGCGGTTGTAGTTGCTCTGCTCGAACGAGAAACCGCCGACCAGGGCGCGGATGGCGCCGTTGTAAGGGTCGAGGGTGACCAGCGCACTCTGCGCGCCAGGTACCTGGCTGAACTTGAACTTGCCATCCTCGAGGCGCTGCACGCGCACCAGGTCGCCAACCTGAGCCACATCTGCCGGTGACTGCGGCGCACGGCCCTGGGAGTTGCTGTTGATGAACGGGCGCGCCCATTTCATGGTGTCCCAGGCCACCTGCTCTTCCTGGCCGCTGCGGGTCAGGACCTTGAGGCCGGTTTTTTCGACCTGGGTGACGATGGCCGGCTCCAGGCCGCCAAGGCTGCGCTGCTTGCCCAGTTCCTGCAGCCAGGCTGCCTGGGTGCGGCCCGGGAAGCGTGCTTCGGGGCCGCGGTAGCCGTGGCGCTCATCGTAGTCGGAGAGGCCGTTGAGGATGGCCTTGTTGGCCATTTCCTGCATGTCGCTGGGTACCGTGGTAGTGACGCGGAAACCTTCGGTGTAGGCGTCGCTGCCGTAGCGGCCGACCATTTCGGCGCGGGCCATTTCGGCGATGTAAGGTGCATTCACCTCGGGCGTGGGCACGTGGTAGCTGGCGTTGAGCGGCTCGGCCAGGGCCGCCTGGTAACTGGCTTCGTCGATCTTGCCCAGCTTGTACATGCGGCCGAGGATCCAGTCGCGGCGCTCTTTGGCGCGTACGGGGTTGGCCAGCGGGTTGAAGCGCGATGGTGCCTTGGGCAGGCCGGCGATCATCGCCATCTGCGCCAGGCTCACGTCGCGGATCGACTTGCCGTAGTACACCTGCGCGGCGGCATCGATACCGTAGGCGCGGTTGCCCAGGTAGATCTTGTTCACGTACAGCTCGAGGATCTCGTCCTTGGTCAGCTCACGCTCGATCTGCAGGGCCAGCAGGATTTCGTTGGTCTTGCGCGAGAAGCTGCGCTCGCTGGTGAGGAAGAAGTTCTTCGCCACCTGCATGGTGATGGTACTGCCGCCGGTCTGGATATGGCCGGTTTTCACCAACTGGGTCGCGGCGCGCATCAGGCTGCTGGGGTCGACACCGTAGTGATTGAGGAAGTTGTCGTCCTCGGCCGACAGAAGCGCCTGGATGAATTGTGGGGGAATTTCCTCGAAGCGGATCGGTGAGCGACGCATTTCGCCGAACTCGGCAATCAGCTTGCCGTCGCTGCTGTACACCCTGAGGGGGATCTGCAACTGGATGCTTCTGAGCGACTCGACCGAGGGCAGGTTGGGGCTAAGATACAGAAACGCACCGCTCACACCGAGTACGAGCGCGCAGATGACTGCGACGGAAGACCACCAGAAGAACTTCAGCAGACGTATCAAGGCTTTTCGGTGTCCAGGTTGGGAGTGGATTGCACGCAGGTCCGGCGGACCAAAAGTCGGGTGGGAGCCAGCCATTCCTGGCTGACTCCCCCCTAAGAACCGTACGTGCGCCTTTCAGCGCATACGGCTCAAGCCTTCGCTAAGCTTCCGATGGAAGCCGGTTTGTTCACGTGCAGGCCACGAGTATGCAGTTGGTTGTGGCAGTTAGGGTGTAAGAGTACCCGATTGGCCAGTTCGTCTCCACCGCCGAGGGAGCGGTGTACGACGTGGTGGTCATGCCACCCTGTCTCTCTGGTAATCGGTTGCTTACACAGCAGACACAGTCCATTTTGACTGGCAAAGAGGCTGCCGATTTGTTTCCGGTATTTGAGCTTGCTCAGCATCCGGTCCATCCGCAGTTTCTCGCCTTGAGCCTCCATGGCGGGATCGTAGGGGTTGTAATCCCCACTCACCTTTTTGTGTCGCTCGATCGGAGTACTCGCGAGCGAGTACAGCTCGACCTCCCTTTTACCTCCGTCTGCATCTACCACTGTGGTGGCAAACACCCAGCTCCTGTCTCCTGAGGTCCGGAAATACTTCTTCCTTACCCAGTCGAGGGACTTGTTAGGGTGTCGCCTCTTCGCCCAACGCCAGAGTTTGATAAACACTCTGTGGTCCATTCGGCTGTAAGCCTGTTTCGCGACGACTGGTTGATGGTACAGCGCCCAGCCCCTCAGTTTCGGGTTGAGCAGTCGGATCAGATCCTCCTGCTTGACCGTCTTGTGAGAGTCGATTGCCTCTCTGATCTTGCTGTAGAACGCCTTGACGTTCTTCTTGTTCGGCTTGATCAGTAACGTTCCGTCGTACTTCCGGAAATTCCAGCCAAGGAAGTCAAAGCCTTCGTCGATGTGGACGATGCGCGTTTTCTTGAGTGACAACCGTAGCCCGCGCGTTGCGAGGAACTGCTCTACCCAAGGTTTTACTTCATTCTCCAGCACCTCCGGAGAGGCCCCTGTGATCACGAAGTCGTCGGCGTATCGCACCACGTTCACCTTCAGCTTTTTCGCCCTTGTCACTCCCAGGTATTCCTTGAGGAGCGTTTCCAGACCATCCAGTGCCAGATTTGCCAGCGTCGGGGAGATAATCCCCCCTTGCGGCGTACCTGCATCCGTTGCGTGTAGCTGCCCCTTGTGGATGACCCCGGCCTTTAACCATTGCCGCAGCACCCGTGTTTCCGTTGGGGCATTTCTTAACAGCCAGTCGTGGTTGATGTTGTCGAAGAACCCTTCGATGTCTGCGTCCAATACCCAGCAGGCCGAAGCCCGTTTGGATAGACACAAGAACAACTGCGCCATCGCATCCGCCGTGGAACGTTCGATCCTGAAGCCGTAGCTATTCGGGTCGCCTCGGGTTTCAGCGATGGGGGACAGAGCCAGCATATACAGCGCTTGCATGGCTCTGTCCGTCATGGTCGGTATACCCAGTGGGCGTTCCCGTCCATCCGACTTCGGGATGTAGACTCGCCGTAGTGGCCGAGCCTTGTATCCCCGCGTCTTCAACTGACCAACCGCATTCCATTTTGCGTTGGGTGTATCCCAGAGTTGCTTATCGACTCCCGCCGTGCGGCTCCCCTGATTTTCCGTGACTCTCCGTACAGCCAAGTATCTGGCCGACTTCGAGCGGGTGAGCATCCGTTGCAGAGATTTGACTCTGCGCCATTTGCCTTCCCGACAAGCCTTCGCAATTCGCATCTGCATTCCCCGGACATTCCGCTGGGCTCGGCGCCAATCGACGTCGTGCCACTGTTGCGGAGTGCCGGAAAGCGCAGACTCACCTTGCTGGCTGAGCTCTATCATGCTGCTTTCCTCTCAAAGTGAAACCACCCGAGCGGAAGGCGCACGTACCCCCTGAGGGGTGCATGCACCCCGTCAGGGTAGGGTTATCAAGGGCCAATTGGAGCTAGGCCCTGAAGTTAATGAGACGGTCTCAGTCAGAGTTATTGCGATGGAAGACCACGCAGAAGTCTGCCCGGTTTTCCCGTGGGGTGATGTTCCAACCCCTATCCAGGCCATTACAGCCTGGCATTCGCTTTCTCTGCGATCCCATACCCGCACCGCTAACAGTGTCCCTTACGGTTCACCTGCCCAAGGGCAGCGATACGGGCTTACCACGTTCCCTATCTGTCACACGACTGGGTTAGGACCTGCCTTTTCACCGGCGATCATATGAGGCGACGTATCCCCAAGCGCCACGGAGATAACCGACCGCGTACCTTTTGGTTCAAGCCTAACAGCAGTTTTGGCTTGGTAATGCTTACGGTGTTTATTAGCAGTTCACGTATGTTGTCCATACCAGTCAGCCTAGCGCCTCAACCCGGTACTGCTCCGAGTATCTACCGCCTCCCTCGCAGGAGAGCGGCACCCCTTGAAGGGGGGCTACATTGTCGGACGGGCTTCGAACACCACCATTACTAGTGATGCACGCCGTCGTAGGCTACCGTTGGTCGCACAACGAGTCCGCTGCCATCCTGTATTAGCGATGGTTGGACAATGACAGACAGAGCTTTCGCTCATGTCTCCGTTTGGAAGAAGTGGGGACCGCTGTGGCGGCTCACTTAGGTTGGGTTACTCCTGTTTTGAGGCAGGAGAAACCCCAGCGGGGATTTCTCCCGCGAGGGTTGAAGCCGCAAGGGCTTGAGTTAGTGTCGTGGAGGTGACCGTTTGAAAAGTTTCTTGACCTCTGACCAGTTGGCCCACGTTGCCAGCCCTAAGCAAAAGATTAGGAGGCTAGTGAGGCAAATGATGCCAAATGTGTCATGACTCATTTCGTACATATCACTTTCCGACGAATGGCACTCCAAGACCGATGAAATCGGTCCGCAGTCGCGCTTCCGAGTGCTCAGCGACCTAGGGGTTTTGCCACCGCCGCTGCGGCAAGTCCTTTAAGGCGAGGGACCTCTGGGCGGGTTTTGGTTCAAGGGGATGGATACCCAAGTATTTGATTCCTTTGGGAATCTCTCAAGCTGACCCTACAGCTTGGGACGGGAGACACGTTACACGTGTCGCACAACGCTGGGCATTATAAGCATTTTTTCGCCTCTCCGGGTTACCGGCCAGGCTGCCCGTCGCCTCGATGGGCAGGCGCGGCCTAGTGCTGACGCGGGGTTGGGGCAGGTAGCCGCGAAGGATGGCGGCGACAGACAACAAGGATGCCACGATGCTAGGACGCTTCGGCAAGGATGCCGGTTCACTTGTGGGGGTGGAAATTGCCCCTGACTCCGTTCGGATTGTGCAACTGCAGCGGCGTAACCGGCGCTGCCGGGTGCTTGCCTCGGTACAAGAGCCGTTCGAATCATTGGCTGGCAGTGATTGGGCGGCAGAGCCTGGCGCCGTGGCGGCTGCCTTGAGGCGCGCCTACAGGCGCAGCGGCCTCAGACAGCGCCGGGTCGCGCTGGCACTGCCGGGTAACCAGGTGATCTGCAAGCTTTGCCACCTGCCAGTGGAACAGGGCGGTGCAGAAGTGGAGGCGCAGCTGCTGGCTGACGCCGAACGGCTATTTCCATTTCCGCTGGAAGACCTGGCCCTGGATTTTCAGGTCCTGGGAGGTTCTCGCGTCCAGCCAGGCTGCGCCGAGGTGATGGTGGCGGCATGTCGGCAGAGCGCACTGGCGCCACTTGAAGGCATCGTCGAGGAGGCAGGGCTGCAACTGGAGGCCGTGGAGGTCGACAGCATTGCCTTGGGGCGCATGCTGCCGCAGGGCCGGCACCAGGGTTCGGCGTTGCTGCGTATCGAGGCGCACAGCACCATCCTTTATGGTTGGCATTCGGGGCAGCCGCAGCAACGGCGTGAGCTGAGCCTGGGGCTGTCGACGATAACTGGGGCGCTGCCAGAGCGCCTGCTGGCCTTGCTCGCCGGTGAGCCTTTGCCGGAATGCCTGTTGATTGCCAGCTGTTCTCCGGTCGAAGCGGGCCAGTTGCAAAGCCTCGGCTCCCAGCTGAACCTTCCGTGTCGCCTGGTGCCTGACCTGGCGCGCCTGGAACGCGTGGATGGTGCGATGATTCTGGCTTGCGCCCTGGCTCTCGGAGGATTGCGTCGATGATACGGCTGAACCTTCTGCCCTGGCGCGAACGGCAGCGCCAAGCCGCGTTGCGGTCTTTCCGCAGGCAACTGGTCGCCGGCGCTCTACTGGCCCTGTGTGGCGTGATGTTGGTCGACCAGCTGGCCCGCCAGCGCGGGGAGCAGCAGGCGCTGGCCAATACCCGGCACCAGGCAGCCCTTGAGGTGTTGGGCGAGCAGTTGCAGCCGCTGGCCGATGTGCATGCGCAGCATGAGGCGCTGCTGGCACGCGCGGTGGCGCTGGAAGCACTTCGCGCCCATCAGGATGTGCTGGCCGGGGTCTTCGCTGACCTCGAGCGGGCGTTGCCGGTGGGTGTGCAGCTGCTCGACCTCAGCCTGGAAGATGGCAATCTGCAGATCACCGGGCTGGCCAAGTCAGGTGCCGTGGTCGCACAGTTCATGCGTGACCTGAGTCGCTCGAGTGCGCTGGTCGGTCTGGAGCTCAAACGCGTCAGGAGCCTGCCAGGCGGCGATGAATTCCTGCTGGGGGCGCGCGTTTCGGCGTCCTGGTCGTGAATGCTGCACAGGTGCTCGGCTGGCTGGCCATGGCCGAGCGCTTCAGCCGCATCAGGCAGCTGGCGCCATTGCTGGTGGCCTTGGCGTTGTTCGGCCTGGGCTGCGCCATACGTCTGCCTGCAGCGCTGCAACAGCAGGCGCAGGAGGAGGCCCGGCACGCCGAGTTGCACGAACAGCATTCAGCCGGCGCGGTGCAGCTGGCCGAGTTGGAGCAACTCCACGCGTCGGTAACCATCGCCGAGCAACGCTTGCGCGAGGCGCACTGGCACCTGGCGGCCGGTGAGGGCATGAGTGACCTTCTCGAACGTCTGGCGGCTTCGGGGCATGCGCATGGCTTGCTGATCGAACGCTTCGACGTCCATGAAGACGAACGGCAGGCCGGTTTCCGCAAGGTGCCGCTGGAGCTACAGGTGGTGGGGCGATACGCGGCATTGCGCCAGTGGCTGGGTGACTGGTTGGGCCAGGCGCGTGTGTTGCGCAGCGTTGACCTGCAACTGGCTCCAGCAGATGGCAAGCCTGGGCTGCTGCGCCTGCAGTTGCGGGTTGATGCCTATCAGGCGCTGGCGCCTGTGTCGCAGCCTGCGATGCTTGCGCGCATGCCTGCCAGCAGCGGGACGGCAGCGCCCGCAGTCGACCCGTTTGCGCCTGGAGCGACGCGCTTGGCGGGCGACGGGTTGGCCGGCGTGCCTTTGGCGCAACTGGAGATGGTCGGCAGCCTGTCACGTGGAGCGGAACACGAAGCACTGCTGATGGCGGCGGGCAGGCTCTATCGCGTACGCCCTGGGGACCGGGTCGGGCGTGACCAGGGGGTGGTGGCGAGAGTTGATCAATCCCAGGTCGAAGTACGCGAACGGCTGTTCATGGCAGGGGGGTGGCATGAACGCACGGCGTTCATCACGCTGGCAAAGCACCTGGGCAAGGAGGCCCCGGATGACGATGAAAAGATTGATGAAATGGATGCTGGCAGCCCTGCTGCCGTTCCCGCTGGCGTCGGCAATGCCTTATCAGGGTGAACCACTGTCGCTGAACTTCCAGGATGTGGAAGTGCGCTCGGTGCTGCAGGTGCTGGCTGACTATGCCGGTGTCAACCTGGTTGCCAGCGATGCCGTGCAGGGTAGCGTCACCTTGCGCCTTGAGGATGTTCCATGGGACCAGGCGCTGGATCTGGTGCTGCGCAGCAAGGGCTTGGCCCGGCGACAGGAGGGCAATGTGCTGTTGGTGGCGCCCGCGGCGGAGTTTGCCGCGCAGTCTGTCGATGCCCATGTGGGCCAGGCGCTGGATGCACAGTTGCAGCCGTTGCGTCGGGAGCTGTTGCCCATTCATCACGCCAAGGCCGCCGAGCTGGCAGAGCTGCTGCTGGCGAGCCTGGCGGATGACGGCATCCTCACCGGTCGGGGCAGCCTCAGTGTCGATGAGCGCACCAATACGCTGGTGGTGCACCAGCCGGCAGATCGCCTTGCCGAGCTGAGGCAACTGGTGGCGCAGCTGGATGTGCCGGTGCGTCAGGTGGCGATCGAGGCACGTATCGTCGAGGCCAACGTCGATTACGAGAAAAGCCTGGGGGTGCGCTGGGGTGGGCCGCTGTATGTCGAGAGCCCGCGCCCGGGCAAGGATCTGTTCGTCGATCTCGGGGTGGAGCGGGTGGGCGGCAGCATCGGCCTGGGCCTGCTGCGTGGCGACGTGCTGCTCGACCTGGAGCTCAGTGCCATGGAAAAGAGCGGTAACGGCGAAATCATCTCGCAGCCCAAGGTGGTCACGGCCGACAAGGAAACGGCCAGGATCCTCAAGGGTACCGAGGTGCCATACCAGGAAACCAGCAAGAGCGGTGCCACCTCGGTAGCGTTCCGCGAAGCCTCGTTGTCGCTGGAAGTGACCCCGCAGATCACCCCGGACAACAAGGTGATCATGACCGTCAGGGTGACCAAGGACGAGCCGGATTACGTCAATGCCTTGAACAACGTACCGCCGATCCGCAAGAACGAGGTCAATGCCAAGGTTCGCGTGACGGACGGAGAAACGATCGTGATCGGTGGCGTGTACTCGACTTCGCAAAACAATGTGGTCGACAAGGTGCCATTTTTCGGCGATCTGCCGTATGTTGGGCGGCTGTTTCGACGCGATGCATTACAAGAGAAAAAATCCGAGCTGCTGGTCTTCCTGACTCCGCGTATCATGAGTGACCAGGCGATTGCTGTGAGTCGTTGATTCTGTGCGAAATTTGATACTTGTGGGGCCCATGGGTGCTGGTAAAAGCACCATCGGACGCCTATTGGCCAAAGAGCTGCGCCTGCTGTTCAAGGATTCCGACAAGGAAATCGAACTGCGATGCGGCGCCAACATCCCGTGGATTTTCGACAAGGAAGGCGAGCCGGGTTTCCGTGACCGCGAGCAGGCGATGATCGCCGAGCTGTGCGCACTCGATGGCGTGGTCTTGGCGACCGGCGGTGGCGCGGTAATGCGTGAAGCCAACCGCAAGGCCCTGCACCAGGGTGGCCGGGTGATCTATCTGCATGCTTCGGTCGAACAGCAGGTTGGTCGCACCGCGCGTGATCGCAATCGCCCCCTGTTGCGCACCGCCAATCCCGAGGCGACCTTGCGCGCCCTGCTGGAAGCCCGCGACCCGCTCTACCGCGAGATCGCCGACCTGGTGGTAGAAACCGACGAGCGGCCGCCACGCATGGTGGTGATCGATATTCTCGAGCGCTTGCAGCAGTTGCCGCCCCGTTAGCCCGGGACTATTCTCGGCCACCAGCGCCGAGGCGAGGTTCAACGTAACCGCGTAGGTGCCCGAGCGGCGCCGCGCACAAGTACATTGTGGGGATACATGCAGACACTAAAGGTCGACCTGGGCGAGCGTAGCTACCCGATCTACATTGGCGAAGGCCTGCTGGACCAGCCTGAGTTGCTGGCGCCGCACATTGCCGGGCGGCAGGTTGCCATTGTTTCCAACGAGACCGTCGCGCCCCTGTATCTCGAACGCCTGAGCAAGACCCTGGGGGCCTATTCGGTGCTGCCAGTGGTATTGCCCGATGGCGAAGCCCACAAGAACTGGGAAACCCTGCAGCTGATCTTCGATGGCCTGTTGACTGCACGGCACGACCGCCGCACCACCGTGGTTGCCCTGGGTGGCGGCGTGATCGGTGACATGGCCGGCTTCGCTGCCGCCTGCTACCAGCGCGGCGTCGACTTCATCCAGGTGCCGACCACTTTGCTGTCCCAGGTCGACTCCTCGGTCGGCGGCAAGACCGGCATCAACCACCCGTTGGGCAAGAACATGGTCGGTGCCTTCTACCAGCCCAATGCGGTGCTGATCGACACCACCAGCCTCAAGACCCTGCCGTCGCGCGAGCTGTCCGCAGGCCTGGCCGAAGTGATCAAGTACGGACTGATCTGCGACAAACCGTTCCTCGCCTGGCTCGAGGACAATATGCAGGCACTGCGTGCCCTCGACCCGGTGGCGCTGACCGAAGCCATCCGCCGCTCCTGCGCGGCCAAGGCCGCGGTGGTGGGTGCCGACGAGCGCGAGTCTGGCGTGCGCGCCACGCTGAACCTGGGGCACACCTTCGGGCATGCTATCGAGACCCACATGGGTTACGGCGTGTGGCTGCACGGCGAAGCCGTGGCGGCGGGCACGGTGATGGCTCTGGAGATGTCCATGCGCCTTGGCTGGATCGACCAGGCCGAGCGCGATCGCGGAATCCGCCTGTTGCAGGACGCAGGCTTGCCGGTGGTGCCACCACAGGAGATGACCCCGGCGCATTTCATGGAGCACATGGCGGTCGACAAGAAAGTGCTCGACGGCCGACTGCGTCTGGTGCTGCTGCGCCAGATGGGCGAGGCCGTGGTGACCGACGACTATCCGAAAGAGATTCTACAGGCCACGTTGTCGGCGGATTACCGCGCGATCGTGGCCCAGCTTTGAGGTTGTGACAGCGCAATGACCAGTTTGCATGCCGATGAGGCCTTTCTCGACCATTACCAGTTGAGCCATGATCCGTTCGCGCCCCGCGTGCCCGGCTTCAAGTTCTTCCCGGCCCAGCGCAAACCCGTGCTCGGCCAGCTGCATCACCTGGCGCGCTACAGCCAGCTGATGCTGGTTGTCACCGGCCCGCTGGGCAGTGGCAAGACCCTGCTGCGCCAGGCCCTGGTGGCCAGTACCAACAAGCAGGCGGTGCAGAGCGTGGTGGTGTCCGCCCGTGGCGCCAGCGATGCCGCCAGCGTACTCGGCCAGGTTGCACAGAACCTGGATGTGGCCGAGGCCGAAATGCAGGCGATCCTGGCCAAGGTGGTGCAACTGGCACTGACCGGCCAGGAAGTGTATTTGCTGGTGGACGATGCGGAACAACTCGACGAGTCGGCACTCCAAGCGTTGCTGGAATTGGCGGCGGGTGTACCGGAAGGGCGCCCGCACGTGTTCCTGTTCGGTGAGCCGTCGCTGATTGCCGGGCTGGACGAGATCAATATCGAGGAAGAACGCTTCCACATCATCGAACTCGCCCCCTACAGTGAAGAAGAAACCCGCGAGTACCTGGAGCAGCGCCTGGAAGGTGCTGGCCGGGGCATCGAGGTGTTCAGTCGTGAACAGATCGTCGATATCCATGAAAACTCCGACGGCTGGCCTGGCAACATCAACCAGGTCGCCCGTGACACTTTGATCGAAGCCATGATCGCCAGCCGCTCGACGGCCAAGCGACCATCCATGGGGTTCAAGATGCCTAAAAAACATGTGCTCGCGCTGTCCGCTGTGGTTGTGGTCGCCGTTGCGGCCGCGGTGTTGATGCCGAAGAAAGGTGACAAGGCGCCTGCCGAAGCGCCGGCCGCCCAGGCCCAGCTGCCGCTAGGCGAGGGCCAGGCCAATGGTGGCAACCCCGCCATCGAGTTCTCGGGTTCGTCCCAGCCGATGCCGCTGCCGCTGGTTGGCCAGTCGCAGCCGGTGATGCGCGAGCCACTGGCCCAGGCCGCGGGCATGGGCGAGGGTGAAGAGGGCAGCCCGGCCGGTGATACCGCCCTGCAGCCAGGCAACCCGCCGCCAACCGTGACCACCATCGCGCCGCCGCAAGGTGTGCCAGCGGGCCCGGCACCGGTACCTGCCCAGCCAGTAGCCGCGGCGCCAGCCCAGCCAGTACAGACGCCACCGCAGCCGGTTGCGCCTGCGCCAAAACCTGTCGCAACCCAACCTGCCAAGCCGGTTGCGCCTGCCAAGCCTGCACCAGCACCGACCCAGGTCGCCGTGGCCAAGCCGGCCGCCAAGCCTGTCGAGAAGCCGGCAGCCGGTGGCAGCGGCAACAGCGGCTGGTACGCCGGGCAGAAACCGGGCAATTACGTGGTGCAGATCCTGGGTACCAGCTCCGAGGCTTCGGCTCAGGCGTTCGTGAAGGCTCAAGGTGGCGACTATCGCTACTTCAAGAAAAACCTGCAGGGCAAGCCGCTGTACGTAGTTACTTACGGCAACTTCGCCAACCGCGACGCAGCGGTTGCGGCAATCAAGAACTTGCCAGCGAAGGTCCAGGCTGGTAAACCTTGGCCACGTACCGTCGCCAGCGTCCAACAAGAGCTGGCCTCGGCCCGCTGATACCTTCCGGGCGGCACCACCCCGCCGCCCAGTTGCTGAGCGATTACTGACTTTCGACTAGCCTGCTGCGTTGTCACGCGGCAGGCTTTTCTGTCCCAGACTGCCGGCCACAAGCCTTACTTGCAGTCATGGCTGAAACGCTTCAGACTCGAGCCAAGCCGCTATCACGGCGCATGGCGCAAAAACATTCAAAATTGCGACATAAATTTTCAATGGTGAGACATGAAAATTTGTGAGCATCGCTGTCGCTGTGCAACAATGGTTTTCCATGGCCACCGCAAAAAAGCTGGCGTTTGATCGGCGTGGATGGTAAGTGGTTGTTAAAAAAGAGATTTACCTCCGTTGAGAGGTGAACCTGGTGAGAATGTGTCTATGAAAACAGGTCTGTACCATCCCGAAGAATTCAAGGACAACTGTGGTTTTGGCCTGATCGCCCATATGACGGGCGAACCGAGCCACCACCTTCTGCAAACCGCCATGCAGGCACTGACCTGCATGACCCACCGAGGCGGTATCAACGCCGACGGCAAGACCGGTGACGGTTGCGGTCTGCTCATGCAGAAGCCCGATCAATTCCTGCGTGCCGTGGCCCAGGAGCACTTCGCCGTCGAGCTGCCCAAGCAGTACGCCGTCGGCATGGTGTTCTTCAACCAGGACCCGGTCAAAGCGGAAGCCGCCCGCGCCAACATGGACCGCGAAATCCTCGCTGCTGGCCTGAAACTGGTCGGCTGGCGCAAGGTGCCGATCGATACCAGCGTGCTCGGCCGCCTGGCCCTTGAGCGCCTGCCACAGATCGAGCAGGTGTTCATCGGCGGTGAAGGCCTGAGCGACCAGGAATTCGCCATCAAGCTGTTCAGTGCCCGTCGCCGTTCGTCCGTGGCCAACGCCCACGACGCCGACCACTACATCTGCAGCTTCTCGCACAAGACCATCATCTACAAAGGCCTGATGATGCCGCGCGATCTCGCGGCCTTCTACCCGGACCTGGGTGACGAGCGCCTGCAAACCGCGATCTGCGTGTTCCACCAGCGCTTCTCCACCAACACCCTGCCGAAATGGCCGCTGGCGCAGCCGTTCCGCTTCCTCGCCCACAACGGCGAGATCAACACCATCACCGGCAACCGCAACTGGGCCATGGCCCGTCGCACCAAATTCGCCAACGACCTGATCCCCGACCTCGAAGAGCTCGGCCCGCTGGTCAACCGCGTCGGCTCCGACTCCTCTAGCATGGACAACATGCTGGAGCTGATGGTCACTGGCGGCATCGACCTGTTCCGTGGCGTGCGCATGCTGGTACCGCCAGCCTGGCAGAACGTCGAGACCATGGACGCCGACCTGCGTGCCTTCTACGAATACAACTCCATGCACATGGAGCCGTGGGATGGCCCGGCCGGTATCGTCATGACCGAAGGCCGCCATGCGGTGTGCCTGCTCGACCGTAACGGCCTGCGCCCGGCGCGCTGGGTGACCACCAAGAACGGCTACATCACCCTGGCGTCGGAAATCGGCGTATGGGACTACAAGCCCGAGGACGTCATCGCCAAGGGCCGCGTTGGCCCGGGCCAGATCTTCGCCGTGGACACCGAAACCGGCCAGATCCTCGACACCGACGCCATCGACAACCGCCTGAAGTCGCGCCACCCGTACAAGCGCTGGCTGCGTCAGCACGCCACGCGTATCCAGGCGACGCTGACCGATGACCAGGGCGTGGCCAGCTACGACGCTGACCAGCTCAAGCAGTACATGAAGATGTTCCAGGTCACCTTCGAAGAGCGTGACCAGGTGCTGCGCCCGCTCGGCGAGCAGGGCCAGGAAGCGGTCGGCTCGATGGGTGACGACACGCCGATGGCCGTTCTGTCGCAGCGCGTGCGTTCGCCGTACGACTTCTTCCGCCAGCAGTTCGCCCAGGTGACCAACCCGCCGATCGACCCGCTGCGCGAAGCGATCGTCATGTCCCTGGAAATCTGCCTGGGCGCCGAACGCAACATCTTCCAGGAATCCCCCGAGCACGCTTCGCGGGTAATCCTGAGCTCGCCGGTCATCTCGCCCGCCAAGTGGCGTTCGCTGATGAACCTGGAGCGCGAAGGTTTCGACCGCCAGCTGATCGACCTCAACTATGAAGAGAGCGTCGGCCTGGAAGCGGCCATCCGCAACATCGCCGACCAGGCTGAAGAAGCCGTGCGCGCTGGCAAGACCCAGCTGGTGCTGAGCGACCGCTACATTGCCCCTGGCAAGCTGCCGGTGCACGCCTCGCTGGCCGTTGGTGCGGTACACCACCGCCTGACCGAACAGGGCCTGCGTTGCGACAGCAACATCCTGGTGGAAACCGCCACCGCCCGCGACCCGCACCACTTCGCCGTGCTGCTGGGCTTCGGTGCCTCGGCCGTTTACCCGTACCTGGCCTATGAAGTGCTGGCTGACCTGATTCGTACCGGCGAAGTTCTGGGCGACCTGGACGAAGTCTTCAAGTACTACCGCAAGGGCATCTCCAAGGGCCTGCTGAAGATCCTGTCGAAGATGGGTATCTCCACCATCGCCTCGTACCGTGGCGCGCAGTTGTTCGAAGCCATCGGCCTGTCCGAGGAAGTGGTCGGCCTGAGCTTCAAGGGCGTTTCCAGCCGCATCAAGGGTGCGCGTTTCGCAGACCTGGAAAGCGACCAGAAGCTGCTGGCAGCCGAGGCCTGGAGCGCGCGCAAGCCGATCCAGCAAGGCGGCCTGTTGAAGTTCGTTCACGGTGGCGAGTACCACGCCTACAACCCGGATGTGGTCAACACCCTGCAGGCTGCCGTGCAGCAGGGCGACTATGCCAAGTTCAAGGAATACACCACGCTGGTCGACCAGCGTCCGGTGTCGATGATCCGCGACCTGCTGAAGGTGAAAGTGGCTGACCAGCCGCTGCCGCTGGAGCAGATCGAGCCGCTGGAGGCGATCCTCAAACGCTTCGACTCCGCCGGTATTTCGCTGGGTGCACTGTCGCCGGAGGCTCACGAAGCGTTGGCCGAGGCGATGAACCGCCTGGGCGCGCGTTCCAACTCTGGCGAGGGCGGTGAAGACCCGGCGCGCTACGGCACCATCAAGAGCTCGAAGATCAAGCAGGTGGCCACCGGCCGCTTTGGCGTGACCCCTGAGTACCTGGTCAACGCCGAAGTGCTGCAGATCAAGGTTGCCCAGGGCGCCAAGCCCGGTGAAGGCGGACAGCTGCCAGGCGGCAAGGTCAACGGCCTGATCGCCAAGCTGCGTTACGCGGTACCGGGCGTGACCCTGATCTCGCCACCGCCGCACCACGACATCTACTCGATCGAAGACCTGGCCCAGCTGATCTACGACCTCAAGCAGGTCAACCCGCAGGCCCTGGTTTCGGTCAAGCTGGTGGCAGAAGCCGGCGTCGGCACCATCGCCGCCGGTGTGGCCAAGGCCTATGCCGACCTGATCACCATCTCCGGCTACGACGGTGGTACCGGTGCTTCGCCGCTGACCTCGATCAAGTACGCCGGCGCCCCATGGGAGCTGGGCCTGGCCGAGACCCACCAGACCCTGCGCGGCAACGACCTGCGCGGCAAGGTACGGGTACAGACCGACGGCGGCCTGAAGACTGGCCTGGACGTGATCAAGGCAGCCATCCTCGGCGCTGAAAGCTTCGGCTTCGGTACCGCGCCGATGATCGCACTGGGCTGCAAGTACCTGCGCATCTGCCACCTGAACAACTGCGCTACCGGCGTGGCCACCCAGAACGACAAGCTGCGCAAGGATCACTACATCGGCACCGTCGACATGGTGATCAACTTCTTCACCTTCGTCGCCGAAGAAACCCGTGAGTGGCTGGCCAAGCTGGGCGTACGCAGCCTCGGCGAGCTGATCGGCCGTACCGACCTGCTCGACGTGCTGCCAGGCGACACCGAGCGCCAGCAGTACCTGGACCTGACGCCGCTGCTGGGCAGCTCGCACATCCCGGCTGACAAGCCGCAGTTCTGCGAAGTCGACAAGAACCCGCCGTTCGACCAGGGCGAGCTGGCCGAGAAGATGGTGGAAATGGCCATGCCGGCCATCCGCGACCAGGCCGGTGGCGAGTTCAGCCTCGACATCTGCAACTGCGACCGCTCGATCGGTGCGCGGGTCTCGGGTGAAATCGCCCGCCTGCACGGCAACCAAGGCATGGCTGCGGCGCCGATCACCTTCCGCTTCAAGGGTACTGCGGGCCAGAGCTTCGGCGTGTGGAACGCCGGTGGCCTGAACCTGCACCTGGAAGGCGACGCCAACGACTACGTTGGCAAGGGCATGACCGGTGGCAAGGTCACCATCGTGCCGCCAGCCGGCAGCCCGTTCGAAACCCAGCACAGCGCCATCGTCGGCAACACCTGCCTGTACGGCGCCACTGGCGGCAAGCTGTTCGCCGCCGGTACTGCTGGCGAGCGCTTCGCTGTACGTAACTCCGGCGCCCACGCTGTTGTCGAGGGCACTGGCGATCACTGCTGTGAGTACATGACCGGCGGCTTTGTCTGCGTGCTGGGCAAGACCGGTTACAACTTCGGTTCTGGCATGACTGGCGGCTTCGCCTACGTGCTCGACATGGACAATACCTTCGTTGACAAGCTCAACCATGAGCTGGTGGAAATCCAGCGTATCAGTGGTGAAGCGATGGAGGCCTACCGCAGCCACCTGGCGCGGGTCCTTGCCGAGTACGTGGAAGAGACCGGCAGCGAGTGGGGGCGTGAGCTCTCGGAGAACCTGGACGACTACGTGCGGCGCTTCTGGCTGGTCAAGCCGAAGGCAGCCAACCTGAAGCAACTGCTGTCCAGCACCCGTGCCAACCCGCAGTAACAACAGC
The DNA here is from genome assembly GCF_023100865.1 of Pseudomonas sp. A2. Classification (NCBI taxonomy): domain Bacteria; kingdom Pseudomonadati; phylum Pseudomonadota; class Gammaproteobacteria; order Pseudomonadales; family Pseudomonadaceae; genus Pseudomonas; species Pseudomonas sp. A2. The sequence continues at coordinate 5,708,804 of NZ_CP039127.1, read as the reverse complement.
TGCAAGTGACGGCCCCGTGCGCGGGTCCCGTCGTGCTCAAGTGATCGTCTTGCAGCTTGCAGCCTGAGGCTGGCAACTGCGGTAAAGAGGTTTTGAAAAATGGCTGAACGTCTGAACAACGACTTCCAGTTCATCGAAGTGGGCCGCAAGGACCCGAAGAAAAAGCTGCTGCGCCAGCGCAAGAAGGAGTTCGTGGAAATCTACGAGCCGTTCAAGCCGCAGCAGTCCGTGGAGCAGGCGCACCGCTGCCTTGGCTGCGGTAACCCGTATTGCGAATGGAAGTGCCCGGTACACAACTTCATCCCCAACTGGCTGAAGCTGGTTTCCGAAGGCAACATCCTGGCTGCGGCGGAGCTGTCGCACCAGACCAATACCCTGCCGGAAGTGTGCGGCCGCGTATGCCCGCAGGACCGCCTGTGCGAGGGTGCCTGCACCCTGAACGACGGCTTCGGTGCGGTGACCATCGGCTCGGTGGAGAAGTACATCACCGACACCGCCTTCGCCATGGGCTGGCGCCCGGACATGTCCAAGGTCAAGCCAACCGGCAAGCGCGTTGCCATCATCGGTGCCGGCCCGGCCGGCCTGGGCTGTGCCGACGTATTGGTACGTGCCGGCGTGACCCCGGTGGTGTTCGACCGAAACCCGGAAATCGGCGGCCTGCTGACCTTCGGTATTCCCGAGTTCAAACTGGAAAAGACCGTGCTCAGCAACCGCCGTGAAGTGTTCACCGGCATGGGCATCGAGTTCCGCCTGAACACCGAGGTGGGCAAGGACGTGACCATGGAGCAGCTGCTCGCCGAGTACGACGCGGTATTCATGGGCATGGGTACCTACACCTACATGAAGGGCGGCTTCCCGGGCGAGGACCTGCCGGGCGTGCATGACGCGCTCGACTTCCTGATCGCCAACGTCAACCGCAACCTGGGCTTCGAGAAGTCGCCGGAAGACTTCGTCGACATGCAGGGCAAGAAGGTGGTGGTACTGGGCGGTGGTGACACCGCGATGGACTGCAACCGCACCTCGATCCGCCAGGGCGCCAAGTCGGTGACCTGCGCCTATCGCCGTGACGAGGCCAACATGCCGGGTTCGCGTCGTGAGGTGAAGAACGCCAAGGAAGAGGGCGTGAAGTTCCTCTACAACCGCCAGCCTATCGCCATTGTCGGCGAGGACAAGGTCGAAGGCGTGAAGGTGGTCGAGACCCGTCTCGGCGAACCGGACGCCCGTGGCCGCCGCAGCCCGGAGCCGATCCCGGGGTCTGAAGAGATTCTGCCGGCCGATGCCGTGGTCATCGCCTTCGGCTTCCGCCCGAGCCCGGCGCCTTGGTTCGAGCAGCATGGCATCCAGCTGGACAGCCAGGGCCGCGTGGTTGCACCAGAGAAGGGCAAGTTCAAGCATCAGACCAGCAACCCGAAAGTGTTTGCCGGCGGCGACATGGTGCGTGGGTCGGACCTGGTGGTGACGGCTATCTTCGAAGGGCGTACTGCTGCTGAAGGTATCCTGGACTACCTGGAAGTCTGATTGATTGTCGGGGCCGCTTCGCGGCCCATCGCGACACAAGGCCGCTCCTACAGGGATCGCGTACTTCCTGTAGGAGCGGCCTTGTGTCGCGATGGGCTGCAAAGCAGCCCCAACGGCATTTTTGTATACAAAAATCCTTGATCCATGGCATCCAATAGACAAAACGCATGGCCTTGACCGTGCCTTTTGCGCTGGCGTCTGAGAAAATGCCCGCACTATTTTTCCGGATGCCGACATGACTGCCCTGAAGAACGATCGTTTCCTGCGTGCACTGCTCAAGCAACCCGTAGACGTCACCCCGGTGTGGATGATGCGCCAGGCCGGCCGCTACCTGCCGGAGTACCGCGCCAGCCGCGCCAAGGCCGGTGACTTCATGAGCCTGTGCATGAACCCGCAGTTCGCCTGCGAGGTCACCCTGCAGCCGCTGGACCGCTACCCGCTGGACGCGGCGATCCTGTTCTCGGACATCCTGACCATCCCCGATGCCATGGGCCTGGGCCTGTACTTCGAAAGCGGCGAAGGCCCGCGCTTCAAGAAAGTCGTCAGCACCCCGGCCGACATCGAGGCGCTGCCAATCCCCGATCCGCAGAAAGACCTCGGCTACGTGATGGACGCGGTCAGCACCATCCGCCGTGAGCTCAACGGCCGCGTGCCGCTGATCGGCTTCTCCGGCAGCCCGTGGACCCTGGCCACCTACATGGTCGAAGGCGGCTCGTCGAAGGACTTCCGCAAGACCAAGGCCATGGCCTACGACAACCCGCAGGCCCTGCACCTGCTGCTGGACAAGCTGGCCCAGTCGGTCACCAGCTACCTCAACGGCCAGATCCTCGCTGGTGCCCAGGCCGTGCAGATTTTCGACACCTGGGGCGGCAACCTGTCGGCGGCGGCTTACCAGGAGTTCTCCCTGGCCTACATGCGCAAGATCGTCAGCGGGCTGATCCGCGAGCACGAGGGGCGCAAGGTGCCGGTGATCCTGTTCACCAAGAACGGCGGCCTGTGGCTGGAAAGCATCGCCGAAGCCGGCGCCGACGCGCTGGGCCTGGACTGGACCTGCGAGATCGGCGACGCCCGCCACCGCGTGGGTGACAAGGTTGCGCTGCAGGGCAACATGGACCCGACCGTGCTGTACGCCAAGCCCGAGGCAATCCGCAAGGAAGTGGCGCGCATCCTGGCCAGCTATGGCCACGGCACAGGCCATGTGTTCAACCTCGGCCACGGCATCACACCGGAAGTCGACCCGGAGCACGCCGGCGTGTTCATCAACGCCGTGCATGAGCTGTCGGCGCAGTACCATCAGTGAATTGATCTCTGAACACGAAAGCCCGGCCATGAGCCGGGCTTTTTGTTGCATTAAGTTTTAATTCAGCGATCGTCGTTAATCTGGTCCCATCGAAACCGAAACAGGACCTGATCCTTATGAAAGCACGTTATCTTGCGTTGATCCTCGCCCCCTTGTTCAGCACAGCTGCCTTGGCTGCCGGTTATACCGGCCCCGGTGCCCAGTCCGTCACCACCGTAGCTGCGGCCAACGATGCTGCCGACGACACCCCAGTGGTGCTGCAAGGCTTCGTGACCAAGAAGATCAACAACGACGACAAGTACGAGTTCAAGGACAACACCGGCACCATCACCGTGGAAATCGATGATGAAGACCTGCCGCCGACGCCGTTCAACGACAAGACCAAGGTCAAGCTGACCGGTGAGGTGGAGAAGCACCTGATGAGCCGGGAGGTGGATGTGGATATGGTCGAGATCATCAACTGATCCGCTGGCCTCTTCGCGGGTGAACCCGCTCCCACAGGTACGGCGCTTCCCTTATTTCTAGCGCGGTCCCTGTGGGAGCGGGTTTACCCGCGAATGGGCCTCAAGCAGTTTTCGGTGGTAGCCTGCTCAGGTGCAGCGCCACCAGCAACGCCACCGCCAGCAGGCTGCCAATGAACAGCCCGATGCCATTCCAGCCCCACTGGTGCCAGAACACCCCGCCCGCCGTACCGGCCACACTCGACCCTGCGTAATAGCTGAACAGGTACAACGACGACGCCTGTCCCTTGGCCTTCAAAGCCCTGCGGCCGATCCAGCTGCTGGCCACCGAGTGCGCGCCAAAAAAGCCGAAGGTGAATACCAGCATACCGACGATCACCATCACCAGCGGGCTGGCCAGGGTCATCAGCAAACCGCCCGCCATCACCACGATACTGGCCCAGAACACCTTGCGCCGGCCCAGTTTGTCAGCCAGCGCGCCGACCTGCGCCGAGCTGTAGATGCCCGACAGATAAACCACCGACAGCAAGCCGACCAGCGCCTGGTTCATGTGATAGGGCTCGGCCAGCAGGCGGTAGCCGATGTAGTTGAACAGGGTGACGAATGCGCCCATCAGCAGGAAGGCTTCGAGGAACAACCAGGGTAGTCCGGCATCCTTGAAGTGCATGACGAAGCCATCCAGCAGGCTGCGTGGGTTCATCGCCTGCGGGTGGAAATTGCGCGATTCGGGCAGCACCCTCCAGAACACCAGCGCCGCAACCAAGGCCAGGCCGCCGATGGTCAGCATCGCCGTGTGCCAGCTGACGAAATCGATCAGCACGCCGGTGATCAGGCGCCCGCTCATGCCGCCAATGGCGTTGCCACCGATATACAGGCCCATGGCCAGGCCAATGTGCTGCGGGTGGATTTCTTCGCTCAGGTAGGTCATCGCCACCGCCGCCAGGCCGCTCAGCGACAGGCCGACCAGGGCGCGGGTGGCCAGTACCAGCTCCCAGCTCGGCATCACCGCGCTGGCCAGGGTGGAAAGGGCGGCGCATACCAGGGCAAACACCATCACCGGCTTGCGCCCGATGCGGTCAGAGATAGGGCCGGTGATCAGCAGGCCGAACGCCAGCATGGCTGTGGAGACCGACAGCACCAGGCTGCTCTGCGCCGCATTGATGGCAAATTCCTTCGACAGCAACGGCATCATCGGCTGCACGCAGTACAGCAGGGCGAAGGTGGCGAAGCCGCCGCTGAATAGCGCCAGCACGGTCTTCATGAAGGCGGGGGTGCCTTTTTCGATCCACATTTCGTTCAGCGGTGCAGGTTCTGGCTCGGCGGGAAGGGCAGCTGCAGCAGTTTTCACGGGCGGGTACCTCTGGCGCAATGAAAAAAAGCATATAGCTGGCTAATGATTAGATCCAATATATTGTTCGACCTATTTGAGATGTTTTGCGACCTGTTCGGAGCTGATCATGGAACTGCGCCATTTGCGTTACTTCATCGCCGTGGCCGAAGAGCTGCATTTTGGCCGCGCTGCCCAGCAACTGGGTATTTCGCAGCCGCCCTTGAGCCAGCAGATCCAGGCGCTGGAGCAGGAACTGGGTGCCCGGCTGTTCGAGCGCACCAACCGTCGGGTGGAGCTGAGCGAGGCGGGTCGATTGTTCCTCGAGGAGGCCCGTCAGGTGTTGGCGCAGGTGGAAAAGGCTGCCGATGTCGCCCGGCGTGCGCAGTTGGGGGAGTTGGGGGAGATGAAGATCGGCTTTACCTCCTCGGCCCCGTTCACCTCGAAGATCCCCAAGGCCATCCACGCGTTTCGCCAGCGCTTCCCGGCGGTGCACCTGAACCTCAAGGAAATGAGCAGCCGCGATGTGGCGGAAGGGGTGTTCGACGAGTCCATCGAGGTCGGGCTGATGCGGCCGATGCCGCTGCCGGAAGGGCTGATGGCCACCGAACTGTTTCGCGAGCCGCTGGTGGCGGTGATCAACGCCTCGCATCCACTTGCCGAAGGTACGGAGCATGGCGTGCACATGACCGCCCTGGCCAATGAGCCGTTCGTGTTCTTCCCGCGCAGCTATGGCAGCGGGTTGCATGCACAGTTGCTGAGCCTGGCGCGCCAGGCGGGTTTCAGCCCGCATTTTGCCCAGGAGGCGGGGGAGGCGATGACCATCATCGGGCTGGTATCGGCAGGGCTTGGGGTATCGGTGCTGCCGGCGTCGTTCCAGCGCATGCGCATCGAGGGGGTGGTCTATCGTACGCTGCTGGATGAAGGGGCGATGTCGGCTGTGTGGCTGGTGCAGCGCGAGCATGGTGGGTCGGCGATGGCACGGGCATTTGCCGAGTTGCTCACGGGGCAGGTGGTTGGCGGGGCAGTGTAGTTGTTCCGGGCAAATGGCACTGGTCATTGCCGCAGCGGCGCCACATACTCGGGCATTCGTTGATACACGGAGGTCAATCATGCGGCGCGTGGTGTTCAATCAGAAAGGTGGTGTGGGCAAGTCGAGCATCGCTTGCAACCTGGCGGCTGTGAGCGCCAGCGAAGGTTATCGGACCCTGCTGATCGACCTGGATGCCCAGGCCAACTCGACCCAGTACCTGACTGGCCTGACCGGCGACGATATCCCCATGGGCATCGCCGACTTCTTCAAGCAAAGCCTGTCCAGCGGGCCGTTCAGCAAGAAGAACCAGGTCGATATCTACGAAACCCCGTTCGACAACCTCCATGTGGTCACCGCCACGGCCGAGCTGGCCGATCTGCAGCCGAAGCTTGAGGCGAAGCACAAGATCAACAAGCTGCGTAAGTTGCTCGACGAACTGGACGAGGACTACGAGCGCATTTACATCGATACCCCGCCAGCGCTGAACTTCTATGCGGTTTCCGCACTGATCGCCGCCGATCGCGTGCTGATTCCTTTCGACTGCGACAGCTTCTCGCGCCAGGCCCTGTATGGCCTGCTGGCCGAGATCGAAGAACTCAAGGAAGACCACAACGAAGACCTGGTGGTCGAAGGCATCGTGGTCAACCAGTTCCAGTCCCGCGCCAGCCTGCCACAGCAGATGCTCGACGAGCTGCTGGCCGAAGGGCTCCCGGTGCTACCGGTGTACCTGGGCAGCTCGGTGAAGATGCGTGAGTCGCACCATGCCAGCCTTCCGCTGATTCACCTGGAGCCCAGGCACAAGCTGACCCAGCAGTTTGTCGAGTTGCATTCGCTGCTCGAAGAGAACGCTTAGACCCCCTGGTTACGCAACCACTCCAGCAACGACTGGAGTGGTAACGCCCCGGCCTGACGGCTGACTTCACGGCCATTCTTGAACAGCAGCAGGCTGGGGATAGAGCGGATGCCCAGTTGCCCGGCCAGGTTGCGGTTGGCTTCGCTGTCGAGCTTGGCCAGGCGGCAGCGGCCGGCCAGTTGGCGGGCGGCCTGTTCGAAGGTGGGGGCGAAGGATTTGCACGGGCCGCACCAGTCGGCCCAGATGTCGACCAGCAGTGGCAGGTCGCCTTTGATCTGGCTGGCGTAGCTGGCTTCGGTGAGTTCGAAGGGGGTGCTCAGCAGCACGTCCTGTTTGCAGCGGCCGCATTTCGGCGCGTCGCCCAGGCGCTCGGCGGGCAGGCGGTTGAGGCCGTTACAGTGGGGGCAGGGGATTACCAGTGGGTCGGACATGTCGTTTCCTTGTGTTGTTTGTTCGGGCCCTATCGCCGGCAAGCCAGCTCCCACAGGGTTCGGAGTTGGTCAGGAGGAGCAGCTGATTTCCAGGTGCTTGCCCCATTCCGGCGGGCGTTCGGCATAGCGCTGCATCCCGGCCTGCTCCTCGAACGGTTTGCTCAACACCTGATGCAGCCGTCGCACTTCACTGTAGTCCCCCGCTTCGGCCGCTTCGATAGCTTTCTGTGCCAGGTAGTTGCGCAGCACATACAGCGGGTTCACCGCATGCATGCGCTCACGCCGCCCTTCGGCATTATCCGCTTCGCGCTCGCAGCGGGCCAGGTAGTCCGCCCCCCAGGCATCGAAACCGGCCAGGTCGATGAAGTCGTCACGCACCACCTTCAGCGCCTCGGCCACGGCCTGATCGCCCAGCTTGCGGAAGAACAGGTTGTAGTCCACTCCACCGCTCTGCATGCGCTGCAACAGGCGTTCGACCAACGCCATGTCGTCCTCTTCCGCGGTGGTCAGGCCCAGGCGGCGGCGCATCAGGTCCAGGTAGTGTGCCTGGTACAGCGGCAGGAACAGGCCCAGCGCCTCTTTGAGTGGTTCGACTTCGATCACCGTGGTCAGCGCCTGGGCCAGCGCACTGAGGTTCCAGTGGGCGATCGGTACCTGGTTGGCGTAGCTGTAGCGGCCACGGTCGTCGGAGTGGTTGCAGATGAAGTTGGCGTCGAAGTCGTCGAGGAAGGCATACGGGCCGAAGTCGAAGGTGATACCGAGGATCGACATGTTGTCGGTGTTCATCACCCCGTGACAGAAACCATAGGCTTGCCAGCGGGCGATCAGTTCGGCATTGCGCTCGACGATGGTGCGGAACATGGCCAGGTAGGGCTGTTCGGCATCGCGGCATTCCGGATAGTGCTGCTCCAGCACATGGTCGATCAGCACCCGCTGCTGTTCTGGTTGCCTGGTGTAGTAGAAGTATTCGAAATGCCCGAAGCGCACATGGCTTTGCGCCAGGCGGGTGAGCATGGCCGCGCTTTCGCGGGTTTCGCGCCAAACCGGGGTGCTCGAGCCGATCACGCACAGTGCCCGGCTGCTGGGAATGCCCAGGGCGTGCAGGGCCTCGGAGGCGAGGAACTCGCGGATCGAGGAACGCAGCACGGCGCGGCCGTCGCCCATGCGCGAGTAGGGCGTCTGGCCGGCGCCCTTGAGGTGCAGGTCCCAGTGCTCGCCCTGATCATTCAGCACTTCGGCCAGCAGCAGGCCGCGGCCATCACCCAGGCGCGGGTTGTAGGAGCCGAACTGATGGCCGGAATAGACCATCGCCCTCGGGTCGGCCTCTTCCCATAGCTTGTGGCCGCTGAACAGCTCGGCGAAAACCGGCAGCTCTACCTGGGCCGGGTCGAGGTCGAGCAGCGCCATGGCCGACTCGCTCGCTACCACCAGGCGTGGGTCTGCGATGGGTTCGGGCAGGACCTGGGTGGAGAACGCGTCGCCCAGGCGGGCGAAGCGATTGTCGAAGGTGAGTTGGTCGAGGGCTTTCACGGGGCCGGCTCCAGAAATTGATGGGCTGGGGCCGCTTTGCGGCCCTTCGCGGGCAAGCCCGCTCCCACAGGTATTGCGCAGTGCCTCAGAGCGGCGCGGCCCTTGTGGGAGCGGGCGCGCCCGCGAACGAGGGCGAAGCCCTCGCAGGGATTCTGCACAGAATAAAGTATTAGAGCCCACTCAGGCCGAAGCAGTGCCATCCGGTTTCGGCTGCTCCACCGGAATCAGCTGCTGTTTGCCGCCCTTCGGATCCATCAGAAACACCTCGACCTGGCGCACCGAGATCTTGATGTTGTGTGCCTTGAACTCGCGGTTGATGTAGCGGTTGATCTCGTCCAGCGTCGGGTTGCGGTCGCCCAGGTCGCGTACATGCATGCGCAGCTCGTGGTCCAGCGAGCTCTCGCCGAAGTTGAGGAAGTACACGATCGGCTCCGGGTCCTTGAGCACGCGTGGGTTTGCGTGGGCGCCCTTGAGCAGCAGGTCGCGCACCAGGTCCAGGTCCGAGCCATAGTCGATGCCCAGCTTCAGCGTTACCCGGGTGACGGTGTCGGTCAGCGACCAGTTGATCAGCTGACCGGTGATGAAGGTCTTGTTGGGGACGATGATGTCCTTGCGGTCGAAGTCGGTAATCGTGGTGGCGCGGATGCGGATTTTGCTCACCGTGCCCGACAGGTTGCCGATGGTGATGGTGTCGCCAATCCGTACCGGGCGCTCGAACAGGATCATGATGCCGGAGATGAAGTTGGCGAAGATTTCCTGCATGCCGAAGCCCAGGCCCACCGACAGCGCGGCCACCAGCCATTGCAGCTTGTCCCAGCTGACCCCGAGGGTCGACAGGGTGCTGACGATACCGACGCCGACGATGACATAGGACAGCAAGGTAGTAGTGGCATACGCACTGCCCTGGGCCAGGTTGAGCCGCGACAGCACCAGGACTTCGAGCAGGCCGGGCAAGTTCCGTGCGAGGGCGAAGGTGATGCCGATGATGACCAGCGCACCGAGGAAGTCGCCCAGGCTGATCGGCACCATGCTGGCGGTGGCACCGGTGCCGCTGGAGTACTCGTACAGGGTGAAATTGTTGAGGTAGGCGAACACCGAGATCAGGTCCGACCACACCCAGTACAGGCCGGCGATGAAGCCGCCGAGCAGGGCCAGGCGGATCAGGCGCAGCGACTGCTGGTTGACCTGTTCGATATCCAGCGTTGGTTCTTCTGTGATGACTTCGCCATCCAGCCCTTCCTTGGCCGCCGCCCGCTTGCTCAGGGCGCGCTGGTAGGCCAGGCGCCGTGCCGCCACCGACAGGCCACGCACGAACGCGGCTTCGATCACCAGCCAGAACAGCAGCAGGTACAGGGTGTAGATCAGCCGGTCGGTAAGTTTCAGCGCGGTGTAGTAGTAGCCGAAGCACACGGCCACGAACAGGGCGATGGGCAGGGCGGTGAAGGCCACGCCAACGGCCTTGCGGAACAGCGAGGTGTCGCGGTGTGCCGGGCTGCTGAGCAGCAGGCGGCTGAGCAGCCAGGCCATCAGTGCGTAGCAGGTCAGTACCACGCCGATACCCAGCACATCATCGGCCAGCGCCGAAGGCTGATGTTCGGCCACCGCCACCACACCGACCAGTGCCAGTACCACGGTGCCCAGGCGCCGCACCCAGCCGCGCAGGAACTCGACCTGCGGCTTGTGCCAGCGGAAGTGGATTTCCGCCACGCCGCCCGGGGCGAGGATGCGGTAGGCGGTGTAGAACACCAGCCAGGCCTGGGCCAGTTGCCAGAGGGCGGCGCCGAGGTTGGCATTCTGCCCGCGGGCGTCGATCTGCAGGGCGTAGCTGCACAGGGCCAGGCCCAGGCTGACCGGCATTGCCAGCAGGATGTTGATGAAGATCGCCTGGGGCGTGTGCCACTGGCTGTCACGGCGGAAGTGGCCGATGTCCTGGTGCACCTTGCCCAGCCGTTGGTACAGGTATTTGCGCCGCCACAGCAGGCCGCCGATCACCAGCAGCAAGGGCAGGAACAGCAGCGGGCGCTGGCCCAGCCCATCGGCCAGTTCCTTGAGGCCCGAACCCCAGGGCAGGCTGGCTACCTGGTCGGCAAAGCGTGCCGGCACCAGGCTCAGCCATTCCCAGTCCAGTGGCTTGTTGCTGGGAATCCAGAACATCTGCTCTTCGAGCGTGGTGCGCAAGCCCTGGGCGGTGCCGAGCAGCTGCTTCTGGTTGAGCTGCAAGGTGATCGATTCGTTGAGCAGTGCCGACAGCTCCCGGCTGAGGCGTTCGAGCAGGTCGACGCGGGTAATCATCACCTCCAGCAGCGCCTTGCGCAGCTGAGGGGTAACCTGCTCCTGCGGCTGGCCGAGCAGCAGGTTGTCGACGTACGCGGCGGGGCTGCTCATCTGCTCGCGTTGCTGGTTCACTTCGAACTGGTAAAGACGGATATCGGCGATCTGGTCAGCCAGGTCGCGGTCCACTTTCAGGTGCGGCAGGGCCTGTTTCTGCTTGTAGAGGATCTTGGACAGCAGCAGGCTGCCCTTGAGCACGCTGATCTGTTCGTCGAGGGCCTGGTCGGCCTGGGTCAGGCTGTCTAGCTGCTGCTTGCTGCGCAGGTTCTGCTGGGTCAGCTCGTTGAGGCGGTCGGTGCTCTTGAGCAGGTAGTCGGACAGTTTCAGGTTGGCAGCGCTTTCGTTGGCCAGCAGGGTGCTGCCGCCGGCTTTCTGCGCTTCGATCGATTGCTGGGTGACCGCCTGCTGCGACTGGGCCAGGCGCTTTTCGTTGATCAGCGATTGCAGGTCCTGGATTTCCTGCTCCATTCGTGTGGCGCGCTCGATCAGCAGGTCGTGACGGGCATTGCCCAGGTCCTGCAGCAGGCCGTTGCCGGCCAGTTCCTGGCGGCGCAACGAGGTCAGGGCATTGAGCGACGCCAGCTCGGCATTGAGCTTGTTGCGTTGGTCGCTGTTGAGTGGCTTGCCGTTCTCCTTGCCGCTCTTGAGGCTGAGGTTGATCTGCTGGGTACGTGTCTGGTTGTTGCTGATTTCTGCCTGAGCCCGCTCTGGGCGGGTCTGCGAGTTGATGATCAGGCTGTTGGCATCCGACAGTGCCTTTTGCAGTTCGCCTTGTTGCGTACTGCGCTCGCTGAGCATCTGCTCCAGCTGTGGCACGTTCAGGGTGGCGTAGCGTTGGGCCACCGGCAGGGGCTTGCTGGCCTTGAGCTTGATCAGCTCGCGCTGGCTGTCGGCGGTTTCCTTGGGCGCGCCAGCCAATTGCTGCTTGAGTGCCTCAAGCTTCTTTTCGCTGTCTTCCTTGCTGAGCAGCAGTGCCAGGGTCTGTTCCAGCACCTGTTGCTGGGCCTTCTGCTCCGGTGTCTGTTGCGCAGCCTTGGGGTCGGCCTCGGCACCCTTGGGCTGGGAAATCTTGTTCAGGCTGCTCTGGATGCTGGTCGTGGTGGGAAGCTCGGCCGCGCCAGCGGCGAACGAGAGAGACAGGCACAGCCCGAACAGGGCTGTGCGGAGGTACACGCGCAGGGACATAGGCAGACTACTTGTGGATCCGGCAGAAACGAAGTTTAGAGGAACAATCCTGGTCCGGGTCGCGTTCCTTCGGGGAATCTGACGCCTACTTTCTGAATCTTGTTCCCGTCCATGGTGGCCACGGTCCAGATCGTGCCATGCCATTCGACCTGGTCACCTACTACTGGAGCGCCTCCGACCTTTTGTCGGATGAACTGGGCCAGTGGCATTTTCGCGTCCAGGCCGTCGAGTTTCAGACCGTACAACGCTGCCACCGCACCCAGTTCGGCATCGCCTTCGAGCACGAAGTCGCCGAAGAAACGCAGGTCGAGGCCACGTTGTGGCGCCTGGCTGAACAGTTTGCCCAGGGCCGGCAGGTTGTGCTCGTGGCCGATCACGCAGAGCATGTCGCCTACTTCCAGTACCGTACTGCCGGACGGGTGCAGCAGTTGCTCGCCCCGGAACAGCGCGGCGATTCGCGTGCCTTCGGGCATCTTCAGCTCGCGCAGGGCGGCGCCGATGCACCATTTTTCGGCACCCAGGCGGTAGACGAACATTTCCCACTCGCTGGTGATGTGCACTTCCAGCGCCGAACGGGAGATCGGCGCCGGGTCTGGCGGTACCGTCACTTTCAGCAGCTTGGCCATCCACGGCAGGCTGGTGCCTTGCACCAGCAGCGACACCAGCACGATGAAGAAGGCCAGGTTGAAGAACAGCTGGGCGTCCGGCAGGCCGGCCATCAGCGGGAACACCGCGAGGATGATCGGAACCGCACCGCGCAGGCCGACCCAGGAAATGAAGGCTTTTTCACGGCCGTGGAAGGCCTTGAACGGCAACAGGCTGGCGACCACCGACAGCGGGCGCGCCACCAGGATCATCCACAGCGCCAGGCCCAGCGCCGGCAGGGCGATGGGCAGCAGGTCGTGGGGCGTGACCAGCAGCCCCAGCACCAGGAACATGCCGATCTGCGCCAGCCATGCCATGCCGTCGAGCATGTGCAGGATGCCGTGGCGGCTGCGGATGGGCTTGTTGCCCAGCACCAGGCCGCACAGGTACACGGCAAGGAATCCGCTGCCGTGCAGGGCGTTGGTCAGCGAGAACACCACCAGGCCGCCGGCGATCACCAGGATGGGGTACAGGCCGCCAGCCAGCTTGATGCGGTTGACCAGTTGCAGCATCAGCCAGCCGCCGCCCAGGCCCACCAGCCCGCCGATGCCGAATTCGCGCAGCAGGTGGGTGAGCAGGCTCCAGTGCAGGCCGGTCTGGCCGCTGGCGATCATGTCGATCAGGGTGACGGTAAGGAAAACTGCCATCGGGTCGTTGCTGCCCGACTCGATCTCCAGGGTGGCGGTGACCCGCTCGTTCAGGCCTTTGCCGCCGAGCAGCGAGAACACCGCCGCAGCGTCGGTGGAACCGACGATGGCGCCGATCAGCAGGCCCTGGATCAGGCTCAGGTCGAACAGCCAGGCGGCGACCAGGCCCGTGAGGGCGGTGGTGATCATTACGCCGATGGTGGCCAGCGACAGCGCCGGCCACAGCGCCACGCGGAAGCTCGCCACCCGTGTGCGCAGGCCACCGTCTAGCAGGATCACGGCCAGAGCCAGGTTGCCCACCAGGTAGGCGGTCGGATAGTTGTTGAAGATGATGCCGCCACCATCGACGCCGGCGATCATGCCGACCGCAAGGATGATGACCAGGATAGGGATGCCCAGGCGCGACGACAGCGAACTGACCAGGATACTTGCGCCCACCAGCAATGCGCCGATCAGGAACAGGCTGTTGATGGTGCTTGCATCCAAAGGCAGGTACTCCGGGGACCGCGGGGGAGGGGACTTGATAGCATGACGCTAGCAGGTCGCGTGCCAAATGATTCTAACCTGATGAATTGGCAGGCTGTAAAGCGTTTCTGCAGATGAAAAAAAGGCACCGCGGTGGGTGCCTTTTCGGGTGTTGCCTGGGTGGGCCCTTTCGCGGGTGAACCCGCTCCCACAGGTACTGCACAGTTTTCAAAACCTGTGTGAGCCCTGTGGGAGCGGCTTTAGCCGCGAAGAGGCCGGTGCAGGCTTACGCCTGCTTGACCTCGCGCATGGGCTTGCCCTTCACCGGTGCATCGCCCGCCACGTAGTACTTGGCAGTGCTGCGCGGCAGCGGCTTGCGGCCACGGATCTTGTCCGAGATTTTCTCGGCGATCATGATCGTGGTGGCGTTGAGGTTGCCGGTGATGATCAGCGGCATGATCGACGCATCGACCACACGCAGGCCCTTCATGCCATGCACGCGGCCTTCGCCGTCGACCACCGCCATGTCGTCGGTGCCCATCTTGCACGAGCAGGACGGGTGGAAGGCGGTTTCGGCGTGCTCGCGGATGAACTTGTCCAGCTCTTCATCGGTTTGCACGTGGGCGCCGGGGCTGATCTCACGTCCACGGTACGGGTCCAGTGCCGGCTGGGCCATGATTTCACGGGTCAGGCGGATGCCGTCACGGAATTCCTGCCAGTCCTGCTCGGTGGACATGTAGTTGAACAGAATGCTCGGGTGTTGGCGCGGGTCCTTCGACTTGGCCTGGATGCGGCCGCGGGCAGGCGAGCGCATGGAACCCATGTGTGCCTGGAAGCCGTGTTCCTTCACGCCATTGGAGCCGTTGTAGTTAATGGCCACTGGCAGGAAGTGGTATTGAATGTTCGGCCATTTGAATTCAGGGCGGGTACGAATGAAACCACCGGCCTCGAACTGGTTGCTGGCGCCGATGCCGGTGCCGTTGAACATCCACTCGGCACCGATGGCCGGCTGGTTCCACCACAGCAACGACGGGTACAGCGACACCGGTTGGGTGCAGGCGTACTGCAGGTACAGCTCCAGGTGGTCCTGCAGGTTTTCGCCAACGCCTGGCAGATCGTGCACCACCGGGATGTCGAGGCTTTCCAGCAGGGCGCGCGGGCCAACGCCGGAGCGCTGCAACAGCTGCGGCGAAGCGATGGCACCGGAGCTGACGATGACTTCCTTGCGGGCACGGGCTTCAACGCGCTCTTCGCTGTCACCGACCAGGTAGGTCACGCCGATGGCGCGCTTGCCGTCGAACAGCACGCGGTCAGTCAGGGCGTGGGTGACGATGGTCAGGTTCGGGCGCTTCTTGGCCTGGTCCAGATAGCCGCGGGCGGTGCTGGAGCGGCGGCCGTTCTTGGTCACAGTACGGTCCATCGGGCCGAAGCCTTCCTGCTGGTAGCCATTCAGGTCTTCGGTGCGCGGGTAACCGGCCTGCACGCCGGCTTCGACCATGGCGTGGAACAGCGGGTTGTTGCCGGCTTTCGGCGTGGTCACGCTGACCGGGCCTTCGCCACCGTGGTAGTCGTTCGGGCCGATGTCGCGGGTTTCGGCCTTGCGGAAGTACGGCAGGCAGTCCAGATAGGTCCAGTCTTCCAGGCCTGGCAGTTCTGCCCAGCCATCGAAGTCCAGGGCATTACCGCGGATGTAGCACATGCCGTTGATCAGCGACGAGCCACCCAGGCCTTTGCCGCGACCGCATTCCATGCGGCGGCCGTCCATGTACGGCTCCGGATCGGTCTCGTAGGCCCAGTTGTAGCGGCGACCCTGCAGCGGGAAGGCCAGGGCCGCTGGCATCTGGGTGCGGAAGTCGAAGCGGTAGTCGGGGCCACCGGCTTCCAGCAGCAATACGGTGACGCCTGCGTCTTCGGTCAGGCGGGTCGCCAGGGTGTTACCGGCCGAACCGGCACCGACGATGATGTAATCGAATTCTTGGGACATGAAAGTACCCTCGTGTTGGCGGTGTTCAGGGAGCAGGAACGCCCGTGCGCTGAGGCACGGGCGTGGCTGGACAGGGCCTTAGAAGACCGAGTTGTAGCCGCCCAGCTCGACCTGGACCGACTTGATGCGAGTGTATTGAGCCAGCGAGCTGACGCCGTTCTCACGGCCGACGCCCGACTGCTTGTAGCCACCGACCGGCATTTCGGCCGGCGATTCGCCCCAGGCGTTGATCCAGCAGATACCGGCTTCCAGCTTGTGGATGATGCGGTGAGCGCGGGTGATGTCGTTGGTGCAGACACCGGCGGCCAGGCCGTACTCGGTGTCGTTGGCGCGACGGATGACTTCTTCTTCGGTTTCGTAGGTGAGGATGCTCATCACCGGGCCGAAGATCTCTTCCTTGACGATGGTCATGTCGTCGGTGCAGTCGGTGAACACGGTCGGGGCCACGAATGCACCCTTGGCGAAATCACCGGCGGTCAGACGCTCGCCACCGCACAGCACGCGTGCGCCTTCTTCCTTGCCCTTGGCGATGTAGCCAAGCACGCTTTCCATGTGCTGGAAGCTGACCAGCGGGCCGAAGTTGGTGTTTTCGTCTTCCGGGTTGCCAGCGCGGATGCGGGCAACGCGCTCGACGATCTTGGCCTCGAAGGCAGCTTTCATATCAGCCGGGATGAACACGCGGGTGCCGTTGGTGCAAACCTGGCCCGAGCTGTAGAAGTTGGCCATCATGGCGATGTCGGCGGCCTTGTCCAGGTCGGCGTCGGCGCAGATGATCAGTGGCGACTTGCCGCCCAGCTCCATGGTGACTTCCTTGAGCGACGAGCTCGAGGCGCTGGCCATAACCTTCTTGCCGGTGGTGGTGCCGCCGGTGAAGGAGACTTTTTCGATGCGTGGGTGTTCGGTCAGCCAGGTGCCGACTTCACGGCCGCTGCCGGTCAGGACGTTGAACACGCCGTTCGGCAAGCCGGCTTCGGTGTAGATCTCGGCCAGTTTCAGGGTGGTCAGCGAGGTGACTTCCGACGGCTTGAAGATCATCGCGTTGCCGGCGGCCAGGGCCGGGGCGGATTTCCACAGGGCGATCTGGATCGGGTAGTTCCAGGCACCGATACCGGCGGTCACGCCCAGCGGCTCGCGGCGGGTGTAGACGAAGGACGATTCACGCAGCGGGATCTGCTCGCCTTCGATGGCCGGAACCAGGCCAGCGTAATACTCCAGCACGTCGGCGCCGGTGACGATGTCGACGTAGCGGGTTTCCGAGTACGACTTGCCGGTGTCCAGAGTTTCCAGCATGGCCAGCTCGTCGTTGCGCTCGCGCAGGATCTCGACGGCGCGGCGCAGGATGCGCGAACGCTGCATGGCGGTCATCGCGGCCCAGACCTTCTGGCCTCGCTCGGCGCTTTCGACGGCCTTCTCGACGTCAGCCTCGGTGGCACGTTGCACGTGGGCGAGGACTTCGCCGGTAGCCGGGTTGATGGCTTCGAAGGTGGCATCGCTGCCAGCGTCGACGTAAGCGCCATCAATGTAGAGTTTTTGCGTTCCGAAACGGGCCATAGTGTCCTCGCAAGTGCAGTGTGTGGTTTGGCTTGCGCGTCATGCTCCTGCTGGGTTGGCAAGGGCCGTGCGCGGTTGTTCAGCGGCCTGGTCGTTTGTACCCAGGGTGTGCTGCTTAGCCAGTTGTAGATCCATGTATTCGTAAGCAATCCGTATCGCCTGGTCGGTGTCGAATGCATCACCCGACAGGGCGCCACGCAGCCACAAGCCGTCGATCAAAGCTGCCAGGCCGCGGGCTGCCTTGCGCGCATGGTAGAGCGGCAGGGCGCGGCGGAACTGGCAGCACAGGTTGGAATACAAGCGGTGGTCGTTGATCCGCTGCAACCTGTGCAAATCGGGCTGGTGCATGCTGGAAGCCCAGAAGGCCAACCAGGTTTTCATCGCCGGGCCGTTTACCTGGCTGGCATCGAAGTTGCCCTCGATGATCACTTTCAGGTGGGCGCGCGGGCTGTCGTCCGTCAGGGCCTGGCGACGTGCTCTGACACCTTCGTTGAGCATGTTCATGATGTAACCCATCGTCGCTGCTATCAGGCCGTTCTTGTCCCGAAAGTAGTGACTGATGATGCCGTTCGACACACCGGCCAAACGGGCAATCAGCGCAATGCTGGCGTCACCCAGTCCGACCTGATCGACCGCCTGTAACGTGGCTTCGATCAACTGCTGGCGGCGGATGGGTTGCATACCGACCTTGGGCATCTTGCGTTCTCCTCAGGCCTGCGAGCAGACGACGGGCGGCTGACTCGGCGAAGGCCAGTCTATTTTGTTTTGATTGAACGTTCAATCAATAAAGAATAAGCTCTGCGACAATTTGTGCCATTGACAGTTTTTAAGGCGGTCGAGAAGGCACGGATTGACACCCCAGGAAATCGCGTAACCCCCTGAATACAAGGCGTTGACGGGCATGAGCGATGCGAAATGCAGATTCTGCCGTGCGGTCATGGACCCTGCGGCGGGCCCTTGGAGCGGGCGGGGTGATCTGTGACGAATGCGCGCACCTCAGCTGAGGCGTGGCATTTGCAGCGGGCCACCTGTCTGTTTTTTGCAACGTATCGATTCGGGATCACGGTTTCCAAGGGTGCTTTTATAACACCTGATGCAGTGGGGATATTCCACCAATTGCTCGGGAAAGACTGATTAGCCTCCACAGCCGCACTGCCCGGAGCATTCGTGCAATGAGTTCTGCCTCACTTACCAACCCTCCGGCCGAGAGGGTACGGGTCAACCGCGTGGTGTTCTTCACCTCCGCGCTGATGATTCTCGTTTTGACTGCCTTGCTTATCGCTGTACCCGAAACCGCCGGCCAAGTGCTGGGCGTAGCCCAGAAATGGCTGACGCGCACCTTCGGCTGGTATTACATGCTGGTAATCGGCGGTTACCTGCTGTTCGTCATCTACCTGGCCTTCTCCGACTACGGCAAGCTCAAGCTTGGCGGCAAGGATGACCAGCCCGACTTCAGCTATGGCGCCTGGGCCGGCATGCTGTTCTCCTCCGGTATCGGCATTTCGCTGTTGTACTTCGGCGCCTCCGAGCCGCTGGACCACTACTTCAACCCGCCGGAAGGCACTTCTGCCAGCCTCGACGCAGCGCGTCAGGGCCTGCAGCTGACCTTCCTGCACTGGGGTTTGCACGGCTGGGCGATCTACGCCTTGGTCGGCCTGGCCGTGGGCTACTTCGCTTACCGCCACAACCAGCCGCTGGCCCTGCGCTCGGCGCTGTACCCGCTGGTCGGCGAGCGTTGGGTCAAGGGTGCTGCCGGCAATGCCGTGGACATCTTCGGCATGTTCGTCACACTGCTGGGCCTGGTGACCAACCTGGGCATCGGTTCGATGCAGGTGGCCTCCGGGCTGGAATACCTGTTCGGCATGGACCACAGCAAGACCAACCTGCTGGTGGTTATCCTGGTCATGGCCGGCGTCGCCACCGTGGCGGCGGTCTCGGGTGTGGAAAACGGCATTCGCCGCCTGTCCAACCTGAACATCGTGCTGTTCAGCGGCCTGCTGATCTTCGTCCTGCTGGGCGGCGAAACCCTGCACCTGCTCAACGGCTTCGTGCAAAACATCGGCGACTATCTCAACGGCATCGTGCTGAAAACCTTCGACCTCTATGTGTATGAAGGCGAAGCCGGCAAGTCCGAGCGCTGGCTGGGCCTGTGGACCGTGTTCTACTGGGCCTGGTGGATCTCCTGGGGCCCGTTCGTCGGCATGTTCATTGCCCGTATCTCCAAGGGTCGCACCGTGCGCCAGCTGGTCAGCGGCGTGTTGCTGATCCCGCTGGGCTTCACCCTGGCCTGGCTGTCGATCTTCGGCAACACCGCGCTGGACCTGGTGATCAACCAAGGCGCCGTGGAACTGGGCAAGACCGCCCTTGAACAGCCGTCGATGTCGATCTACCAGCTGCTGGAATACTTCCCGGCGGCCAAGATCGTGATCGGTGTAGCGGTGTTCGTCGGCTTCGTGCTGTTCCTCACCCCGGCCGACTCCGGCGCGGTGATGATGGCCAACCTGTCGTGCAAAGGTGGCAAGGTCGACGAAGACGCCCCGCACTGGATGGTGGTGTTCTGGTCGGTGGTCATCACCCTGGTCACCATCGGCCTACTGTTCGCCGGTAACTTCGAAGCCATGCAGACCATGGTGGTGCTGGCGGGTCTGCCGTTCTCGGTGGTGCTGGTGCTGTTCATGTTCGGCCTGTACAAGGCCATGAAGCAGGACGTGGCGGTGGAGCAGGAGCGTGCCGAGCTGGCCGCACGTGGCCGTCGTGGCTTCAGCGAGCGCCTGACCCAGCTGGAGCTGCAGCCGACCCAGGCCGTTGTACAGCGCTTCATGGACAAGCAGGTCAGCCCGGCGCTGAAAGAAGCTGCCGCGCAGTTGCAGACCCTGGGCTTCGAGGTGGAAACCCGGGTTGGCCAGTCGCGCAACATGATGGGCCTGCGGGTGATGATGGAAGAGGGCAACCCGTTCGTCTATGAAGTGAGCCTGGATGGCTACCTGGCCGCGCCGAGCGAAGCGCCGGTGGAAGGTGAGCCGGAGGTGCGCCAGCGCTTCTACCGCGCCGAGGTATACCTGCACGATGGCAGCCAGGAGTACGACCTGATGGGCTTTGCGCCGGAGCAGATCGTGCGTGATGTGCTGGACCAGTTCGAAAGCCACCGCCAGTTGCTGGGGCGTGTGTACAGCTGATCGCTGTTGAGGCAAAAGAAAACCCGCTCGCATGAGCGGGTTTTTTATGACCTGAAGCCAATGTGGTCTCTGTGGGAGATTTCCCAGCCCTTTGGGTTGTGCTGTCGCGCAGATAACTGAATTCGCAAGCGATCCTCATACCCTGTGGGAGCGGCTTTAGCCGCGAAGAATCCAACGCGGTGCATGGCACCGGCTGCGCCGGTGTTCGCGGCTAAAGCCGCTCCCACAGGGTCCCTGCTAATTCAATGAGTTATGTGTTGTTCTATGAGGCGGCTGGGTCGTCAGCAATATCAGCGATTGCTGTAGCGGCCATTCCGGCCATGCCCCGGCATCGCCTGATTGCTGCGCACGGCGATCATCTGCTTGAGCCTGATCAGCTCGATGCCCTGGCTCCTTAACCTTGGCAATTCCCGCTCCAGTACTTCCAGGGTCTGTGGATAGGGGTGCCCGATCAGCACCGCCGAGCCCTGCTTGTGCGCCAGGGCGATGCCCTGCTGCAACTGCCCGGTAATCGCTTCAGCGGTGCGCACATCATCGAGGAATACATCCCGAGAAACATGCGCCAGCCCCTGCGCCTGGGCTTCGGCCGCTGCCACGGTGGCGGCGCTGGTGCGGCTGTCGACGAAGAACAGGTGTCGGCGCTGCAGTTCCCCCATCAGCCAGGCCATCGGCTCACGCTGGGCGGTCATGCGGCTGCCCATGTGGTTGTTGATGCCGGCGGCATACGGAACCTTGGCCAGGGCTGCGTCAAAGCGTTTGGCCAGTTCATCGATCGGCGTGCCAGGGTGCCAGGCGTAAGGGCCGGTGGCTGGGTCCATGGGCATGTGCAGGATCACCGTCTTGCCAGCCTTGTGCGCCTGGCGGGCAAAGTCGGTGGCATGCGGGGTGTCGGGCATGATCGCCATGGTCACAGGGCCGGGCAGGGCCAAGGTCCGGCTGTCGCGCTCGCTGCTCTGGCCCAGGTCGTCGATGATGATGCTCATGTAGGCCTTGCCGGCCGGCGCCGCTTGCGCGACCCCGGCCATCAGGCAGAACAGCAGACACAGCAGATAACGCATGGGGTGGATCAGTCGCCCTTGGTGATGTTCAGGCCTTTGAGCAGGCTCAGGGCCTGGCTCAGCTGGAAGTCGTCATCCTGCGGGCGCTCCTTGCGCTTGCCGCTGCCGGTCGGGCGGTCGGCACCGCCGTTGCCGTTGCCCAGGTGGCCCTGCAGGTCGGCTTCCTTGAAGTTGTCGGTGTCGGCTTCGGCGGTGAGCTTGGCCGGGCGCACTTCGATGTCGGGGACGATGCCCTGGGCCTGGATCGAGCGGCCGTTGGGGGTGAAGTACAGCGCGGTGGTGAGCTTCAGCGCACGGTCGTTGGCCAGTGGCAGCACGGTCTGCACCGAGCCTTTGCCGAAGCTGTCGGTGCCCATCAGCACGGCGCGTTTCTGGTCTTGCAGGGCGCCGGCGACAATTTCCGAGGCCGAGGCACTGCCGCCGTTGATCAGCACCACCAGTGGCACGCCGTCGCTGGCGTCGGCCGGGTCGGCCGAGAAGCGCAGCTCGGAGTTGGCGATGCGGCCCTTGGTGTAGACGATCAGGCCCTTGGTCAGGAAGTGGTCGGCCACTTCCACCGCCGACTGCAGCACGCCGCCCGGGTTGTTGCGCAGGTCCAGCACCACGCCGCGCAGCTTCTTGCCGTTGTCCTTGCGCAGTTTGGCCAGGGCCTTGCCTACTTCGTCGCCGGTCTTGACCTGGAACTGGGTGATACGGATGTAGCCGTAGTCGTTCTCCAGCAGCTGGCTCTTCACGCTCTTGACCTGGATGACCGCGCGGGCCAGGGTCACGTCGAAGGGATTGCCGCCGTCGCGCACCAGGGTCAGGGTGATTTTCTCGCCCACCTTGCCGCGCATCTTGTCGACCGCTTCGGTCATGGTCTGGCCACGAGTCGGGGCGCCGTTGATCTTGACGATCAGGTCGCCGGCCTGCACGCCGGCACGCGAGGCCGGGGTGTCGTCGATCGGCGACACCACCTTGATGAAGCCGTCTTCCTGGCCTACTTCGATGCCCAGCCCGCCGAACTCGCCGCTGGTGCTTTCCTGCAGCTCCTGGAAGTCCTCTGGGCCGAGGTAGGCCGAGTGCGGGTCGAGGTTGCTGAGCATGCCCTTGATGGCATTTTCCAGCAGGGTCTTGTCATCCACCGGCTCCACATAGGCCGCCTTGATGCGGTCCATGACCTCGGCGAAGGTGCGCAGCTCTTCAAGCGGCAGTGGCGCCTTGGCGGTCACCTCGGTGGCCGGTACTGCAGCCGGCTTGGCCGGTTCCGCGGCAGTGGCCAGGGGCGCGCCGACCGCCAGGGCGATGGACAGGGCCAGCTGGGTGAGACAAGGCGAGTGCAGCATGTCGAACGAACTCCTGATCCTGTAAGCGCTCCCTGGGGAGCATCGGTGCAGCCCGTGGCTACCCCGTAGAAAATTGACTAGCCCCGGCACCATTGCGAAGGGTCGGTAGGCCGACCCTGCTGGCGGATGGCGAAGTACAAGCCGGCAGCGTCCTGGCCGCCGCTGTCGCCAACGGTGGAAATGGCCTCGCCGGCCTTGACGATATCACCGGCGCTCTTGAGCAGGCTCTGGTTATGGCCGTACAGGCTCAGGTAACCGTTGCCATGGTCGAGAATGACCAGCAGCCCGGCACCGCGCAACCAGTCGGCGAACACCACGCGCCCGCCGTGCACGGCACGTACCTGGGTGCCCGGGTTGGCGCTGATCATCACCCCGTCCCACTTGGCACGGGCATCGCTGCCGCGGGCATCACCGAAACGTGCCAGCAATCGACCATTGACTGGCCAGGGAAGTTTTCCCCGGGCGGCAGAAAATGCGCCGCCGTAGCTTGCGCCGTCGCTGGAAACCATCGGGCCCAGGGTGGTGCGGGCCTTTTTCGGTGGCTCCACCGGTTCGCGGGCCTGTTCGCGGGCGGCAGCGGCGGCCAGGGCTTCCTGCTGGCGGCGTTTTTCCGCTTCCTGCTGGGCCAGCAAGGCCTTCTTGCGCGCTTCTTCGGCCTCGCGGGCCTGGCGAGCGAGGGTTTCCTCGATGGTCTTGAGTACTTTGGACAGGTCGGCCTGATCCTGCTCGCGCGATTGCAGCTTCTGATCGCGGTCCTTCATGTCGCTGTTGAGCTTGGCCAGCACCTGCTGGCGCTTGCCACGCTCGGTTTCCAGGGCCTGGCGGCGGCTGTCGAGGTCGGCGCGCTGGGCCAGCAGCTGTTGCTGCTGGGTAGCGATTTCCTGTTCGACGTTGGCCAGTTGGCGCAGGGTCTCGTTGAAGGTGCGCAGTTGCTCCAGGCGCGCCTTGCTCAGGTAGTCGTAGTAGGTGAGGGTGCGGGCAAACTTCTCGGGGTTCTGCTGGTTGAGCAGCAGCTTGAGGTATTCCTCGCGGCCGTTCTGGTAGGCCGAACGGGCCTGGATGGCGATCAGTCGCTGTTGTTCAACGCGGGCGCTCTGGAGTTTTTTTTTCTCGGTATCAAGGCGCTCCAGCTCGCCCTCGGTCTTTTTTAGTTCTTGCTGCAGGGCCTCCACCTGCTTTTCGAGGTTGCCGATATCGGTCTCGGTGGCTTTGAGGTCCTTTTGCACACCGGCCTTTTCTTCCTGGAGCTTGCCCAGCGTCTTCTTGAGCTCGGCAATGTCCTGGCGGGTGGCGTCCAGTTGCTGCTGGGTCTGCGCACGCTCATCGGCAAAGGCCGGGCTGAGCAGGCAAGACAGGGCTAGGAGGATCAGGGCGCGAAGCATGGGGTTTGGCGTACCAAGGATGGAGACTGGCCTAGTATGCCCGCGCGGGCGGGCAAAAAAAACGCCTCGCTGCGGGTGCAGAGGGGCGTTTGTCTGGAATTCATGTGTTATTGGGGCTGCTATGCAGCCCATTCGCAGCTCAAGGCTGCTCCTACAGGCATTGCATGAGCCCTTTGTAGGAGCAGCCTTGTGCTGCGAATGTGCCGCAAAGCGGCCCCCTTTGGCACCGAGTCAGGCGTCGACCAGGATCGAGGTGCCGGTCATTTCTACCGGCTTTTCCAGCCCCAGCAGCTTCAGCATGGTCGGCGCCACATCGGCCAGCACGCCGCCGTCACGCACCTTGACGTTGCGCTTGCCCACATAAATGAACGGTACCGGCTCGGTGGTATGCGCGGTGTGTGCTTGGCCGGTGCACTCGTCTTCCATTTGCTCGACGTTGCCATGGTCGGCGGTGATCAGCGCTTCGCCGCCGACCTTGTCCAGAGCTTCGACGATGCGCCCGACGCAGCCATCCAGGGCCTCGACGGCCTTCACCGCAGCCTCGAACACGCCGGTATGGCCGACCATGTCGCCGTTGGCGTAGTTGACCACGATCACGTCATAACGCTGTTGCTCGATAGCCTCGACGATGCGGTCGGTAACTTCCGGCGCGCTCATTTCCGGCTGCAGGTCGTAGGTGGCGACCTTCGGCGACGGGATCAGAATGCGCTCTTCGCCTTCGAACGGCTCCTCACGGCCGCCGGAGAAGAAGAAGGTGACATGGGCATACTTCTCGGTCTCGGCGATGCGCAGCTGGGTCTTGCCGTTCTTCGCCAGGTACTCGCCCAGCACGTTGTTCAGGCTGGCCGGGGCGAAGGCGGCGGGGGCCGGGATTTTCGCCGAGTACTGAGTCAGGCCGATGTAGGCGGCCAGTTTTGGCAGGCGGGCACGCGGAAATTCGTTGAAGTCGGCTTCGACGAACACGCGCGACAGCTCGCGGGCGCGGTCGGCGCGGAAGTTCATGAAGATCACCGCGTCGCCGTCTTCGACCTTGACGGCTTCACCAATGCGCGTGGCCTTGACGAACTCGTCGCTCTCGTCGCGGGCGTAGGCCGCTTCCAGGCCGGCCAGGGCGGTGTCGGCGGTGTATTCGGCAGCGCTGTCGACGATCAGGTTGTAGGCGGCGCTGACGCGGTCCCAGCGGTTGTCGCGGTCCATGGCGTAGTAGCGGCCGATCAGGCTGGCGATGCGGCCCTTGCCCAGCTTGGCGAAGGTGGCGTCGAGCAGCTCAATGGACGACTGCGCGCTGCGTGGTGGCGTGTCGCGGCCATCGAGGAAGGCGTGCAGGTAGATCTTCTGCGCGCCGCGCTGCGCGGCCAGTTCGGCCATGGCTACCAGGTGGTCCTGGTGGCTGTGTACGCCGCCATCGGACAGCAGGCCGAGAATGTGCACGGCCTTGCCGGCACTGGCTGCCTTGTCCACGGCGCCGGTCAGTACAGGGTTCTCGAAGAACTCGCCGTCGCGGATGGCTTTGGTCACCCGGGTGAAATCCTGATACACCACGCGGCCGGCACCGAGGTTCATGTGACCGACTTCGGAGTTGCCCATCTGCCCGTCCGGCAGGCCGACATCCATGCCTGAGCCGGAAATGAGGCCATGCGGCTGGCTGGCGCGCAGGCGGTCATAGACCGGTGTGTTGGCGGCGTAGATGGCGTTGTATTCGGGGCTTTCGCTGTGGCCGAAGCCATCCAGGATGATCAGGACCAGGGGTTTGGGCGTACTCGTCATCAATCAAACTCACGGTTGTTCAAAGATGATAAAGACACGCATTTTAGGGCAAATGCGCCACCGGCGGCGAATATTCGTCCTGTTCCCTGACCAGCGTGGCCAATGTGGCAACATGAAGGTACCTTTCCGGCCGGCCCGTCGGGCTTTGGTGGCAATAAGGGCCTGTGTATACTGGCCGGCATTTTCAATCGCGTGGAACACCCCAGATGGTTGCTAACCTGATTCAATTTGCGACAAACCACTACATCCTGGTGGCGATCTTCGTTGTTTTGCTGGTCGCGCTGCTGGTCAACGAAATCCGTCGCGGCGGCCAGAGCCTGAGCAACGGCCAGCTGACTGCCCTGGTCAATGCCGAGAAAGCCCTGGTCATCGACATCCGCCCGACCAAGGAATACTCCGCCGGTCACATCGTCGGTGCGGTGAACATCCCGCAGGACAAGCTGGTCAACCGCATGAGCGAGCTGGACAAGCACAAAGAGAAGACCCTGATCGTTGTCGACTCGATGGGCCAGCAGTCCGGCACCATCTGCCGCGAGCTGCTCAAGGCTGGTTACAACGCCGCCAAACTGAGCGGTGGCGTTTCCAGCTGGAAAGCCGATAACCTGCCCCTGGTGAAGTGATATGAAGCCCGTCATCGTCTATTCCAGCGACTACTGCCCCTACTGCATGCGCGCCAAGTATCTGCTCGAGAGCAAGGGCGTGGTCTTCGAGGAAATCAAGGTCGACGGCAAGCCACAGGTTCGTGCCGAGATGAGCCAGAAGGCCGGCCGTACATCTGTGCCGCAGATCTGGATCGGCAGCACTCACGTCGGTGGATGCGATGACCTTTATGCCCTGGAGCGCGCCGGCAAGCTCGACGCGCTGCTGGCGGCCTGATTTGCACTGCATTCAAAAACATTAGGATAAGGATCTGCCATGACTGACCAACAGACCAACGGCGCTGCTGCAGAAGACAACAGCCCTCAGTTCTCCATGCAGCGCATCTATGTGCGCGACCTGTCGTTCGAAGCCCCGAAAAGCCCGCAGATCTTCCGCCAGACCTGGGAGCCGAGCGTTGCCCTGGACCTGAACACCAAGCAGAAAGCCCTGGAAGGCGACTTCCACGAGGTGGTACTGACCCTGTCGGTTACCGTCAAGAACGGTGACGAAGTGGCCTTCATCGCGGAAGTGCAGCAGGCCGGTATCTTCCTGATCAAGAACCTGGACGCGGCTTCGATGAGCCACACCCTGGGTGCGTTCTGCCCGAACATCCTGTTCCCGTACGCCCGCGAGACCCTGGACAGCCTGGTGACCCGCGGTTCGTTCCCGGCCCTGATGCTGTCGCCGGTCAACTTCGACGCCCTGTACGCGCAAGAAATGCAGCGCATGCAGGAAGCCGGCGAAGCGCCGACTGTGCAGTAATAGCTGCTGGTATCAAGAAAGCGCCTCTCGGGGCGCTTTTTTATTGCCTGTGCCGACCTCTTCGCGGGCATGCCCGCTCCCACAGGTTCGCGTTCGGCGCACTGCCTGTGGGAGCGGGCGAGCCCGCGAAAGGGCCGGCACAGGCTACAGCTCAGCTGCCGGCAAACCCATTTTGCCGCCACGCCTCATACACCGTCACAGCCACGGTATTGGACAGATTCAGGCTGCGGCACCCCGGCCGCATCGGTAGGCGCAGGCGTTGTTCGGCCGGCAGGCTGTCCAGTACTTCGGCCGGCAGGCCGCGGCTTTCTGGCCCGAACAGGAAGGCATCACCCGGCTGGTAAGCCACTTCGTGGAACGGGTGCGAGCCCTTGGTGGTGAAGGCGAACAGCCGTGGGTTGCCCAGGCTTTCCAGGCATCCGGCCAGGCTCTCGTGGCGCTTGAGCGTGGCATACTCGTGGTAATCCAGCCCCGCGCGCCGCAGGCGCTTGTCGTCCAGTTCGAAGCTGATGGGCTCGATCAGGTGCAGGTCGCAGCCGCTGTTGGCGCAGAGGCGAATGATGTTGCCGGTATTCGGCGGAATTTCTGGTTGAAAAAGGATGACGTGAAACATGCACGGCTCCAAGCGTGAAGATGACGGGCATTCTACCCCCGAACCGGACGTGCGTTCGAAGGCGTTCCCGCGGGTGATGCTGTCGCTGGCGATCGTCGGCTTGATGGTGGGGCTGATGATCGGCCGCCTGACCACGCCCGACGAGCGCGAGTTGCAGCAGGTGGAGGTGGTGCAGGATGGCCTGGAGCTGTGGTTCAACGAAGAGCCTCAGCTGCATGGCGAGAATGTGGACGGTACCGTAGCACTGTTGTTCCAGGCCCAAGGCAAGGCCCGGCAAGGGCAACTGAGCCTGCAGGGCAAACCTGTGAGTTGGCGGGTGCAGAATAGCAAGGAAGGGCTGTTGCTGACGGTGGTGGCCGCGCGCCCCCTGCACGGCGAGTGGGCCGGTGCAGAGGACGCTGGGCGCTGGCGGTTGCAGGTGAAACTGCACGAATAAAAGAGGGGATATCCCGGCCTGCCTGTACCAGGGTCCCCGAAAGGGGTACTGCGTATAAAGGGGGGATGGCCCGGCCTGCCTGTACCGAGGTCCCCAAAACTGGCGATGTTGCGAATAAAAGAGGGGTTCACCCGGCCTGCCTGTACCAGGGCCCCCGAAACTGGATATGTATTGTTTATTGCAGGGGGCGTGCCAGTTTTGAAAAGCCCGTGAATCTGGGCTTTCAGGGTGAATTGGCCGTTTTTTGAGGGGATTTGTGCCTTAGTGAGGTGCATCGGGCACAGGATCGGTGCATCGAAGGGCTGAAATGTTTGGGGCCGCTTTGCGGCCCATCGCGACACAAGGCCGCTCCTACAGGGGATCGCGTTCTCCTGTAGGAGCGGCCTTGTGTCGCGATGGGCTGCGCAGCAGCCCCAGAGAACTATGGGTTTACCTGGAACTCAGTGCTCGTCACCTTCCTCATCATCGCCCCCCGCCACATTCATCCCCAGCTCCTTGATCTTGCGCGTCAGGGTGTTGCGTCCCCAACCCAGCAACAGTGCCGCATCGCGCCGACGGCCAGCGGTGTGCTTGAGCGCCGTCTCGATCATGATCCGCTCGAAGCTCGGCACTGCGCTGTCCAGCAGGCTGGTCTGCCCACGCGCCAACGCCTGGTCGGCCCACTGGCGCAGGGCCTGCTCCCAGTTGGTTACTGGTGCGGCGTCCTGTGGCAGGTTCAGCAGCTCCGGCGGCAGGTCGCCGATCAGCACTTCGCGGCTGGAGGCCATCACGGTGATCCAGCGGCAGGTGTTCTCCATCTGCCGTACGTTGCCCGGCCACGGCAGATTGCGAATGAATTCCTCGGTTTCCGGCTTGAGGATCTTCGGCTCGACCGCCAGTTCCTGGGCGGCGCGGGCGAGGAAGTGGCGGGCGAGGGCGGGGATATCCTCGCGGCGGTCGGCCAGCCGTGGAATGTGGATGCGGATCACGTTCAGGCGGTGGAACAAGTCCTCGCGGAACTTGCCGGCCTGCACCAGCGACTCCAGGTTCTGGTGAGTGGCGGCGATGATGCGCACATCGACCTTGACCGGTACGTGGCCGCCCACGCGGTAGAACTCGCCATCGGCCAGCACTCGCAGCAGGCGGGTCTGTGTGTCGGCGGGCATGTCGCCGATCTCGTCGAGGAACAGGGTGCCGCCGTCGGCCTGCTCGAAGCGCCCTCGGCGCAGGTTGGCGGCGCCGGTGAAGGCGCCCTTTTCATGGCCGAACAGCTCGGACTCCATCAGGTCCTTGGGGATGGCTGCCATGTTCAGGGCAATGAACGGTGAGGCCGCACGCGGGCTGTGGCGGTGCAGGGCGTGGGCCACCAGCTCCTTGCCGGTACCAGACTCACCGTTGATCAGCACGGTGATGTTGGAGTGGCTGAGGCGGCCGATGGCGCGGAACACCTCCTGCATTGCCGGTGCTTCACCGATGATTTCGGGGGTGCGCGCCAGGCTCTGCGGCACATCCAGCCCTTGTTGCTCCTGGGCGTGCTGGTTGGCGCGCTTGACCAGCGAGACCGCCTCGTCCACATCGAATGGCTTGGGCAGGTACTCGAATGCACCGCCCTGGTACGACGCAACGGCGCTGTCCAGGTCGGAGTGGGCGGTCATGATGATGACCGGCAGGCGCGGGTGCTGCTCACGGATCTGTGCCAGCAGGTCGAGGCCGCTGGTGCCCGGCATGCGGATGTCGGAAATGATCACGTCCGGTTGCTGGCGTGCCAGGCGGCCCATCACGCCATCGGCGCTATCGAAGCTCTGGGTGGTCATGCCTTCCTGTTGCAGGGCTTTTTCCAGGACCCAGCGGATGGAGCGATCATCGTCGACGATCCATACGGTTTCACTTCGGCTCATGAGGCGGTGGCTCCTTGTTCCAGGGGCAGGTAGATCGAGAATGCGGTGTGGCCTGCATGGCTTTCACACTCGATCAGGCCCTGGTGCTGGCTGATGATGTTCTGGGTAATGGCCAGGCCCAGCCCGGTACCGTCCGGGCGACCGCTGACCATGGGATAGAAAAGGGTGTCCTGCAGTTCCGGCGGGATGCCCGGGCCGTTGTCGATGATCTCCACCCTCGCCACAAGGCGATGGCGCACATGGCCGATGGTGAACTGGCGCAGGGCACGGCTGCGCAGGGTGATGCGGCCCAGGCGCAGTTCGTTCTGCGAACTGATCGCCTGCATGGCATTGCGCACGATGTTGAGTACGGCCTGGATCATCTGCTCGCGGTCGACCAATACGTCAGGCAGGCTGGGGTCATAATCGCGCACCAAAGTGATGCAACCCTGGCTTTCGGCCTCGACCAGGCTGCAAACCCGCTCAAGCACTTCGTGGATGTTGGTCATGGCCAGCGACGGCAGCTTGTTCGAGCCGAGCATGCGGTCGACCAGGTTACGCAGGCGATCGGCTTCCTCGATGATCACGTTGGTGTAGTCGCGCAGGCCTTCTTCAGGCAGCTCGCGGGCCAGCAGCTGGGCTGCGCCGCGGATGCCGCCAAGGGGGTTCTTGATTTCGTGGGCCAGGCCGCGCACCAGCATCTTTGTGGTTTCCTGCTTGCTCAGCTGGGCTTCTTCCTTGGTGATGCGCAGCAGCCGGTCGCGCGGGTGCACCTCGAGCAGCAGCAGGGTCTGGCCCTGGTGCAGGATCGGCGTAACCGCGTAGTCGACGGTGATGGTCTGCCCGGTCAGCGAGGTGAGCTGCGCTTCGCGCTTGGTGAATGGGTGCGCCTGCTCGACCGCCTGGCGCAGCGAGCTGAGCGCTTCGGTCGACTCGGTGAACAGCTCGCTGATGAACTGCCCATGGCTGCGCTGGCCACTCACTGCCAGAAGCATTTCCGCGGCCGGGTTCATGTACTCCAGGCGCAGCTCGGCGTTGAGCAGCAGCGTGGCGGTGGTCAGGTTGTCCAGAAGTAGACGGTGCTGGGCATCGCTGATGGTCATAGGGCGTCGTCGACCTCTTTTGGCGCGTGTCGGGCATGGGCGCGGCCATGGTCGGGCGCGCGGTGGATCCGCTGATTCCAGTCTTTGGGCAAAAAATGCAAGAACCAAACCAAGGCTCCGAAAAGAAGCGGAATTTGCCGATAAAGCCCTGGAAACGGGAAAATTCGCACCAGAATGAACTGATTAAACGGTTCATGTGATCGCTTTTGGGATGCATTCGGGGGCGTTAGACCACAGCATGCACCAATATGGAGCATAGGTGGTTTCAGGGTTTATCGCACAGTTGGCGGGCATTCGGCTTCTGGCGTTGAAAACCCCAGGTCTTCATTGCTTGCGTGGAACACCATGACAGTGGCGGGTTGCGCAGTGGTGTGCCCGCGGTGCACTTCCCCTTGAAGTTCGGCCAGCGTCTGGCCTGCAACCAGGCTTGTGCGCTTGCCGTCACGGGTTTCCACCTCGAGTCGCCCCTCGGTCAGATAGCCTAGATTGAGTGCCTGGTGACAGTGCCAGCCAAGGGTGGTGTGGGCAGGAATGCTGACTTTCACAAGCGACAGCACTGGTCGTCCTTCGGGGTAATCGAGATAGGGAGTACCGTCCCAACTGCCGGTGGCGCGGTGAAGCACCTGTGAAGTTGCCTGGCCTGGCGCGGTGCCATTGCTGGCGCAGCCGGTGAGGAGGGCGGATACGGTAATCATTGCAGGTAGAAGTTTGCGCATGGCGTGATGTCCTTTGACTGAAGGGACGCCTACCCTGCGTGCTGAGGGGGCGGCGAAATGTCAGCGGCATCTGCCGGTTCTGTATGAAATCGATGAGGCAGCCACGGAAACGAAAACGGCCTCCCGAAGGAGGCCGTTCGTGATCATGTCATCGGCGTGAGGCGCCGATCAGATCAGCAGCTGTAGTACAGCTCGTATTCCAGCGGGTGAACGAAGGTGCGGACCTTGATTTCTTCTTCGCTCTTCAGCTCGATGAAGGCATCGATGAAGTCGTCGGAGAACACGCCGCCCTTGGTCAGGAACGCACGGCCCTTGTCCAGCTCTTCCAGAGCTTCCTTCAGGCTGCCGCAAACCTGCGGGATGTCCTTGGCCTCTTCAGGCGGCAGGTCGTACAGGTTCTTGTCGGCAGCATCGCCTGGGTGGATCTTGTTCTGGATACCGTCCAGGCCGGCCATCAGCAGGGCCGCGAAGGCCAGGTATGGGTTGGCCGATGGGTCCGGGAAGCGAGCTTCGATACGGCGGGCTTTCGGGCTGCCGACGTAAGGAATACGGATCGAGGCGGAACGGTTGCGAGCCGAGTAGGCCAGCATTACCGGGGCTTCGAAGCCTGGGACCAGACGCTTGTAGGAGTTGGTCGACGGGTTGGTGAAGCCGTTCAGGGCCTTACCGTGCTTGATGATACCGCCGATGAAGTACAGGGCGGTGTCGGACAGGCCGGCATAGCCTTCACCCGAGAAGGTGTTCTTGCCGTCTTTCCAGATCGACATGTGCACGTGCATGCCCGAGCCGTTGTCGCCGTACAGTGGCTTCGGCATGAAGGTGGCGGTGCGGCCGTAGGCGTCGGCAACGTTGTGCACGACGTACTTCAGCGCCTGTACTTCGTCAGCCTTCTTCACCAGGGTGTTGAACTTGACGCCGATTTCGTTCTGGCCGGCAGTCGCCACTTCGTGGTGGTGAACTTCGACGGTCTGGCCCATTTCTTCCAGTGCGTTGCACATGGCAGTACGGATTTCGTGGTCGTGGTCGAACGGCGGAACCGGGAAGTAGCCGCCCTTCACGCCTGGACGGTGGCCTTTGTTGCCGCCTTCCACGTCAGCGCCGGTCATCCACGAGCCTTGCTCGGAGAAGATCTTGAACATCGAGCCGGAGATGTCCGACTGGAACTTCACTTCGTCGAAGATGAAGAACTCTGGCTCCGGGCCTGCGAATACGGTGTCACCGATGCCGGTGCTCTTCAGGTACTCTTCGGCGCGCTTGGCAATGGCGCGAGGGTCACGATCGTAGCCCTGCATGCTCGACGGGTCGACGATGTCGCAGGTGAGGATCAGGGTCGGCTCTTCGGTGAACGGGTCCAGTACGGCAGTTTCGTCGACCGGCATCAGGATCATGTCGGAGGCTTCGATGCCTTTCCAGCCAGCGATGGAGGAACCGTCGAACATCTTGCCGACTTCGAAGAAGTCGTCTTCCAGTGCATCACGCGCCGGCATGGTCACGTGGTGCTGAGTGCCTTTGGTGTCCGTGAAACGCAGATCAATCCACTTGACGTCATGATCTTTGATGAGTTGAACCGACTTCGACATGTTGTCCTCCGGATGGTCTAGAGCGCGGTGGGCCGCTGCCCTGGAAAAAGGGTGTTGCCGGGCGCGGATAGTCGGCCAAGCTTACCTGCCTCACAAGGGAGCAAATTGCATGCCAGTGCCCGAAAATGGCGAGGGCGGGATAAAAGGGGGCGTTTGCGGGCATCTGGGAGTGGGGTGCTGGGGAAAAGTGCACTTTTAAGATGCGAATTTTGGTAGCAGTGCACCAATAGTGTGCATTGCTTGAGTTGTGTGCTTTCTTTGGGGGCCTCATCGCCGGCAAGCCAGCTCCCACAGGTAGGGCGCAGGTCTTGAGGACTGTGGATAGCCTGTGGGAGCTGGCTTGCCGGCGATGAGGCCGGTGCAGGCAATATAAATCCGACCTTCTGTACAAAAGTTGGTCAAATCCTGAGCAATTTCCGCTATAATTCGCGCCCCTCATTTTCGGCAGGCCCTGCGCGCGCTGTTAACCAATGAAACTTATCGTCAAAGTCTTCCCAGAAATCACCATCAAGAGCCGGCCGGTGCGCAAGCGCTTCATCCGCCAGCTCGGCAAGAACATCCGCAACGTGCTCAAGGACCTCGATCCTGAGCTCGTGGTCGATGGTGTCTGGGACAATCTCGAAGTGGTCACCCGCGTCGAAGACGAAAAGGTCCAGCGCGAGATGATCGAGCGCCTCACCTGCACCCCGGGTATCACCCACTTCCTGCAGGTAGAGGAATACCCGCTCGGCGACTTCGATGACATCGTCGCCAAGTGCAAGCAGCACTTCGGCCACCTGCTGGCCGGCAAGCACTTCGCCGTGCGCTGCAAGCGCGGTGGTCACCACGACTTCACCTCGATGGACGTCGACCGTTACGTCGGCAGCCAGCTGCGCCAGCAGTGCGGCGCCGCCGGCATCGAGCTGAAAAACCCGGAAGTCCTGGTGCGCATCGAAATCCGTGACCAGCGCCTGTACGTGATCCATAACCAGCACCAGGGCATCGGCGGCTACCCGCTGGGCGCCCTGGAGCAGACACTGGTACTGATGTCCGGTGGCTTCGACTCCACCGTGGCGGCTTATCAGATGATGCGCCGCGGCCTGATGACCCACTTCTGCTTCTTCAACCTCGGTGGCCGTGCCCACGAGCTGGGCGTGATGGAAGTGGCTCACTACCTGTGGAAGAAGTTCGGCAGCAGCCAGCGCGTGCTGTTCATCAGCGTGCCGTTCGAGGAAGTGGTCGGCGAGATTCTGAACAAGGTCGACAACAGCTACATGGGCGTGACCCTCAAACGCATGATGCTGCGTGGTGCCGCGCACATGGCCGACCGCCTGGAGATCGATGCCCTGGTCACCGGCGAAGCGATTTCCCAGGTGTCCAGCCAGACCTTGCCGAACCTGTCGATCATCGACTCGGCCACCGACAAGCTGGTGCTGCGCCCCCTGCTGGCCAGCCACAAGCAGGACATCATCGACCAGGCCTACGCGATCGGCACTGCCGACTTCGCCAAGCACATGCCAGAATACTGCGGCGTGATCTCGGTAAACCCGACCACCCACGCCAAGCGCCACCGCATGGAGCATGAAGAGAAGCAGTTCGACATGGCCGTGCTGGAGCGCGCCCTGGAACGCGCCCGGTTGATCTCCATCGACCATGTGATCGACGAACTGGGCAAGGACATCGAAATCGAGGAAGTGACCGAGGCGCTGCCCGGCCAGATCGTCATCGACATTCGTCACCCCGATGCCCAGGAAGACGAACCTCTGGTGCTGGACGGTATCGAAGTCCAGGCCATGCCGTTCTATGCCATCAACAGCAAGTTCAAGCAGCTGGATGCCAACCGCCAGTACTTGCTGTATTGCGACAAAGGTGTGATGAGCCGTCTGCACGCACACCACCTGCTCAGTGAGGGACATGCCAATGTGCGTGTTTATCGTCCGGCATAAGACGCCAGGGCTGTATGGCGGCAGCATCCGCCATCGCCCTCCCGACCACCGGGCCCGCTGAGCCTCAAACCGTACATATTCGCCGCCTACACTGGCGGCAACCGAATCCTCTGATCGAGATACAGTTGTGATCGAAAATCTGCGTAACATCGCCATCATCGCCCACGTTGACCATGGTAAAACCACCCTGGTCGACAAACTCCTGCGCCAGTCCGGCACCCTGGAGCGTAACGAGCTCAACGACGAGCGCGTGATGGACTCCAACGACCAGGAAAAAGAGCGCGGCATTACCATCCTGGCGAAAAACACCGCCATCAACTGGAACGGCTACCACATCAACATCGTCGACACCCCCGGCCACGCCGACTTCGGTGGCGAGGTTGAGCGTGTAATGTCGATGGTCGACTCCGTGCTGCTGCTGGTCGATGCCCAGGACGGCCCGATGCCGCAAACCCGCTTCGTGACCAAGAAGGCTTTCGAAGCTGGCCTGAAGCCGATCGTCGTGATCAACAAGGTTGACCGTCCGGGCGCGCGTCCTGACTGGGTTCTGGACCAGATCTTCGACCTGTTCGACAACCTCGGTGCCACCGATGATCAGCTGGACTTCCAGGTTGTCTACGCCTCGGCCCTGAACGGCATCGCCGGTCTGGACCACACCGACATGGCCGAAGACATGACCCCGCTGTACCAGTCGATCGTCGACAACGTACCGGCGCCGAACGTTGACGTCGATGGCCCGTTCCAGATGCAGATCTCCGCTCTGGACTACAACAGCTTCCTCGGTGTTATCGGCGTTGGCCGTATCGCCCGTGGTCGTATCAAGCCGAACACCCCGGTTGTTGCCATCGACACCGAAGGCAAGAAGCGTAACGGCCGTATCCTCAAGCTGATGGGCCACCACGGCCTGCACCGCGTCGACGTTGAAGAAGCCCAGGCTGGCGACATCGTCTGCATCAGCGGTTTCGACGAGCTGTTCATCTCCGACACTCTGTGCGACATGAACAACGTCGAGGCGATGAAGCCACTGACCGTTGACGAGCCGACCGTTTCGATGACCTTCCAGGTCAACGACTCGCCGTTCTGCGGCAAGGAAGGCAAGTTCGTCACCAGCCGTAACATCAAGGAACGTCTGGACAAAGAGCTGCTGTACAACGTTGCACTGCGCGTTGAAGAAGGCGACTCGGCTGACAAGTTCAAGGTTTCCGGCCGTGGTGAGCTGCACCTGTCGGTTCTGATCGAAACCATGCGTCGTGAAGGCTTCGAGATGGCTGTGGGCCGCCCTGAAGTGATCATCCGCGAAGTCAACGGCGTGAAGCAGGAGCCGTTCGAGAACGTCACCATCGATATCCCTGAAGAATCCCAGGGCAAGGTCATGGAAGAAATGGGCCTGCGTAAGGGCGACCTGACCAACATGGCGCCGGATGGCAAAGGCCGTGTACGTCTGGAGTACAACGTACCTGCTCGTGGTCTGATCGGTTTCCGTAACCAGTTCCTGACCCTGACCAACGGTGCCGGCATCCTGACCTCGATCTTCGATCGCTACGACACCATGAAAGCCGGCCAGATGTCCGGTCGCCTGAACGGTGTACTGGTTTCGATCGAGACCGGCAAGGCGCTGACCTACTCGCTGGAAACCCTGCAGGCTCGCGGCAAGCTGTTCATCGAGCACGGCCAGGACATCTACAACGGTCAGATCATCGGCCTGAACAGCCGTGACAACGACCTGGGCGTGAACCCGACCAAAGGCAAGAAGCTCGACAACATGCGTGCTTCGGGCAAAGACGAAGTCATCGCCCTGGTACCGCCGGTTCGCCACACCCTGGAACAGGCCCTGGAATTCATCCAGGACGACGAGCTGTGCGAAGTGACTCCGAAGTCGATCCGCCTGCGCAAGAAGATCCTGGACGAAGGCGAGCGTACCCGCGCTGCCAAGAAAGCCAAAGCTTGATCGTCTAGCTTGAGCTGAAACGAAAACGCCCCCGGTCGAAAGGCCGGGGGCGTTTTTTTATGCCAATTCTGAGTGAAGCCAAGGGCAGTGGCTGCCTGCGGTCTCTCACGCACACGTGCCTTTATCAATGGTAAATGCTTGGGGCAGACAGGACTTCAGGTTGGTGTCAGTCTGAAAAAAGTTTGTTTGAGGTAAAGAAAATGGGAGCTCGTTATGGCGACTAAATCTTTTATCACATCAAGGCTATGGTAAAGGTCACCGGCTGAGCGGCTGTTTCCCTGTGTGAGAATATCTAAAGGTGTTTTAACTTTCAGTCTCCAATCGCTATGTTGAGATCAGGAGATTGAAGTAATGGTAGGTTTGACTGCTTGTAAAAATATCTGTGTGATTGATGATGGAATAACGGACGAAGAGCACACGAAAATATTGAGGCTCCTAACTGGCTCGCTCTGGCGTTATGGCTGGCCCTATCCTTATGCCCCCCTTGATCGTCCATGTTGGCACAGTTTTATCGCCGGCACTCGCAGAAATGAATTGGAAGACTGTGAACAAGAACTGCGAGAACGACCGGACTGGGCTTTTCTGGCGAATATCTGGGCACGTATCAAGGCTGCGCATATGCCTTCGGCGACCCTGTTAGGGGTATACGCCAATGGTCAAACAAGCAGCCAGGATGGTCCTATTCATCGTGACAATACAGCCGAGGCTCCAGGGAAAACTGTAATGCTGTTTTGCAGCGAGTACTGGGCTACCTGCTGGGGTGGTGAACTTGTATTCTACGATGCTGACAAAGAAAGTATTGTGCTGTCGGTACAGCCTAAGCCGAGGCGGGTTGTAATCTTCAATGGGGAAGTGCCGCATGGTGCTCGGGCGCCTGGTGTGAGTTGTAATCGGCTGCGTATGAGCATCGCCTTCAAGACATTGATCAGGGAGTAGCGAAAGATGATCAAAACACTTGAGATTATCTTGGGCTACGTTGAAAAACCGGTAGCGGCGGGTGCGGCAGCTACTTCCCTGACGGATCAGTACAATAGCGACAAGTCAGGGTTCGTTCTAGTGAATCAGAGTGCCCAAACCGGAGCTGCAGTCGCCGGGATCACGTCAATAGTAAAGCTGACTGCGGGTTTTACACCCTTCCTCAATATCAAGGTGAATACGCTTGCTGCGACTACAGTATTTCTAAAAATTACTGCTCAGTACAAGACCGACCAGAAATTTGAAAAAGGTGACGTCCTGAGCCTGGTTGGAAATGTTGCGGGGATTGTCGGCAGTATAAGCTTGCTTGCTGGGGCTGGCACTCCCGCAGTTATTTTCACTGCTGTGGGCGTTGGGGCTAATGCCTTGGGGATACTCAATTCCGATGCGGCATCAAATTTGTATCATTCTTTTATCGCACCTGTAGTGCAAAAACATTTCGTTGCAAATACAAATGCCACCTACCCTGATTACTGGGTAGCGCCGGACTTGGCCCTTGCATCGCTCGCCCAAATCAGCGCAATCTATGCGGGCCGAGTTGCGGTAACCCAGTGGAACCCGGATACACAAGGCGTGGTGCTTGGAAGCGACCTTTCTCACCTGTACGGAATATCTGGCGGCGGCGACGGCGGCGGGGGTGGCTATATTGAGCCGGACTTCGGTGGCGGGCCTATGGTATTCCCATTGCCGGAACTCCCCAGGTGGAATATTGATATAGGTCCTATAGAGATCATCCCGCCTGGAGGGGGCGTAGGTGGAGTTGATAGGTATCATTAAAGATTTTTAGGTGATTTTCCTATTTAAAATAGCAGGAGGGGCGTGTGCAGTCATTTTCTGGATTCATCAGTTTGCTCAGAGTGTCCCCTCCTTTAAGGCGAGCTCAATTGCTTGCGATTGTCGTGATTACGATGCTTGCAGGTGTTGCGCTTTATTTCAGTCAGCTGGAAGTATATAAGGCCCCTGATTTGTCTAGGCTACTAGTTATCGAGGGGCGAGTATCCGGTTATCCAGACGTTTGGGAGCATAACCGTTCGCTAGTACATTTTGGCGTAGCATATAAGCTTGATGGAAAGCGGGAGGGTAAACGTGTTTATACTTACCGGAAGTTGTATGAGGTATCGGGGCTTCGTATCAATACGAAGGTTGTTCTTACAGTGGAACGTGGGGATGATGGTAGCACCGTGCGTGAACTCGCCACGTTGGACGGGCAAATACTCTATGACGATCGTCTCAATCAACAGGTCGTGGTTTGGAACAATGAATCGATAATGTCCACGGTCGTGTTGGGTACCTTGGCATCAATAGTGACCGCCATAGCCGCGATCGTTATGGTTGTACTTCATCTGCGCGACCTTGCTCGGCAGGGTTGATATAGAAATAGAGCTATTCCCATTTTGCTCGTTCGAGTCAAAAACGCCCTCGCACGCATCGCCGGGGGCGTTTTTGTTTGTCTGACGCAGGTTTTTGTAGGTGATATCTCAAGCTGATGTAGGTGGCATCTTTCACGGCCTTTTGCGACTTGTGCGCGCTTGTTGTGATGCATAGCGTGAAGTGCTTTCTCGAAGCAGGAAGCATGCACATGAATTACCGTTTAGCGCTGGCCATCCCCTGCCTGATGGCTGGCTTGCAGGCTTGCACCCTGCAGGATTGTGCCAGCCTGCGTCCGCAGGATGTTGTCCAGTGCCATATTGGCAAGGTGCGTCAGGCACCCTTGGAAGCCGTATTGCTCGAGCAAGCCTCCGAGCCTGGGTATGCGTTCCGTCGCTTGCAGATGGTTTCGCAGGTTTGGGAGCCAGCGCCGGTGGTTGAGCCGCGCCGCTGGGAGCATGATGTCGAGCTGCATATCCCGCACAATGCCGTGCCCGGCAAAGCCTTGCTGGTGGTGAACAACGGTGTACGGTTCGGACCGGCGCAAACCCCGGACTATACCCGCGAGGCATTGCGCGAGGTCGCCCTCAAGGCGCGGATGGCCGTGGTCATGATCAGCGATGTGCCCAATCAGTATGTGACCTTCAACGATAACGAGAAGCCCTTGCGCGAGGATGACGCCGTGGCCCATACCTGGGCTCATGCGCTTCGCGGCGCCGCGCCGGAATTGCCACTGCACGTGCCGATGGCCGCGGCGGCAAGCCGGGCGATGGATCTGGCCGAGCAAGAGCTGGCAGGGCAAGGGCTCACTGTGGACCGCTTCATTATCACGGGCGCCTCCAAGCGCGGCTGGAGCGCATGGCTCACGGCATTGGCCGATGAGCGGGTGATGGCCATCGTGCCCAGTGTGATCGACGTCGCGGATACTTCGGACATGCTGGCCGGATTGCGCAAGCGTTATGGTGGTCACTGGCCCTTGGCGCTGGGTTCCTACCAGCAGGCTGGTGTCCTGCAGCAGCTGGGTACCCCGGCATTCGAGCGGCTGATGGCGATGATGGACCCGATGCAGTACCTGAACGAGAAAAGGCAGCGTCTGGCCATTCCCAAGTACCTGGTGTCCGCCAGTGGTGACGATTTCTTCGCCCCTGACCCGGTCACCGATTATCAGCAGCGCCTGCCGGGCCAGACCAGCCTCAGGGTATTGCCGAACTCTGACCATGGCGGGGTGCGTCAAGCGGTAGTCAGTACCTTGGTACCTGCGGTGTCGCGCCTGCGCGATGGCACACCTTTGCCAAGCGTGCAGGTGTCGGCCAGCGGGCATGCCGGGCAGATGAGCGTCGACTTCTCTGAGCCGCCAGTGGCGGTGAAGGTGTGGACGGCGAGCAACAGCCAGGACCGCGACTTCCGTTTTGCCTGCGGGGTGCGCTACTAATCCGAGACGCTCGCTCCCATGCAGAACTTCACCCTGCAGCGCACGCCGCCGGCGGTGGGATGGCAGGCGCAGTTCGTCGAAGCGAAGTTTGCTGATGGCTTTATCGCTACCAGCCCGGTCAGCGTGCTGCCGCAGACCTATCCCGAACATCCACCGGCGGAGCAGGGTGGTGCGTGCAGGAGCTTTCCCTCTGGCGGAAAGTAGAAATCTGGCTTGGCACATAATTGGCCAGCAGTGGCCGCTTTGCGGCCCTTCGCGGGCTTGCCCGCTCCCACAGGTGTGTCGCTGAACCCATGATTTGCGCGCCCCTTGTGGGAGCGGGCAAGCCCGCGAAGAGGCCCTTGGCCCTTGAAGGCTAGCGATCAGCGCCCGACCACCTTGGGCTTGTACGCACAATAACCTGGCCGCGGCCCGACCTTGGGGTGGTTGCGGCAGGTATCCGGCCGCTTGTCATAAATGGTGCACAGCCGGCTTTTACGATCCAGATACAGGCAGTCATCATTGCTCATCCGGGTCAGGGTGAAGATCCCCGACTTCTGGTTGAAGCGTTCGATGATGCCGTCCTTCTGCAGGCGCTTGGCGATGTTCTTCGGCGGTTCGTCTTTCTCGAACTCGTCGACCACACCGATACGGATCAGATCCTTGATCTTCACCTCCACCGGCAGGGTGCAGCAGGTCGAATGGCAGCCATGGCACATGTTGCTGGTGTAGCGCTGCCAGGTCTCCAGGCGGTCGACTTCGGCTGCGGCGATCAGGGTCGTTTTCATCTGTATGGGGTGTATCACGGTCTTGGGGCGCGCGATGATACCGGAATTGTTCAATTTATGAACAACCTTTTGCCGGAATCGCAGAGTGGGCATGAAAACTGCGAACGCTAACTGTCACTCCCTGTCGAAGGGTCTAGGCTCAACAGTCTCCCTCCGCTTTCGTCAACTTGCCCGAGGATGCCGCATGTCCCAGGAACCCAAAGCTCGTGACGCCGAGGTGGCCGAATTTCGCGCCGCTGTACTGGACAAGCTGACCTACGCGGTCGGCAAGGACCCGGAGCACGCTTTCGACCACGACTGGTTCGAAGCCATCGCACTGGCCGCGCGCGATCACATGGTCGATCACTGGATGGACCACACCCGCCAGGCTTATCGCCGCAGCCAGAAGCGGGTCTATTACCTTTCCCTCGAATTCCTCATCGGCCGCTTGCTGTACGACAGCCTGAGCAACCTGGGCCTGCTCGACATTGCCCGCGACGCACTGGAAGGGCTGGACGTGGACCTGGAGCGCATCCGCCTGCTCGAGCCCGATGCCGCGCTGGGCAACGGTGGCCTGGGCCGCCTGGCGGCGTGCTTCATGGAGAGCATGTCGACCCTGGGCATCGCTGCTCACGGTTATGGCATCCGCTACGAGCACGGGCTGTTTCGCCAGGCCATGGTCGATGGCTGGCAGCAGGAGCAGACCGAGAACTGGCTGGACTTCGGCAACCCCTGGGAGTTCGAGCGCGCCGAGGTGATCTACCCGATCAGCTTTGGCGGCAGCGTCGAAACGGTGCACGACACCCACGGCCAGCAGCGCCAGGTGTGGTGGCCGGGCGAGACCGTGCGAGCGGTGGCTTATGACACCCCGGTTGTCGGTTGGCGCGGGGCCAGCGTGAATACCCTGCGCCTCTGGCGTGCACGGGCGCTGGAAGAGCTGCACCTGGAGCGCTTCAATGCCGGTGACCACCTGGGTGCGGTAGCCGAGGTGGCGCGGGCCGAAAGCATTTCGCGGGTGCTGTATCCGGCCGATAGCACCGAGGCGGGTCAGGAGCTGCGCCTGCGCCAGGAGTACTTCTTTGTTTCGGCTTCGTTGCAGGACCTGCTGCGCCGCCACCTGAACATGCACGACAACCTGCTCAACCTGCCGGATGCGGCGGCCATCCAGCTCAACGACACCCACCCGTCGATCGCCGTGGCCGAGCTGATGCGCCTGCTGGTCGACCAGCATGAAATCCCCTGGGATACCGCCTGGGAGCTGACCGTCGGCACCCTGGCCTACACCAACCACACCTTGCTGCCCGAAGCCCTGGAAACCTGGCCGGTGGCGCTGATGGAACGCATGCTGCCGCGGCACATGCAGATCATCTACCTGATCAACGCCTACCACATCGACGCGCTGCGGGCGAAAGGCCTGCACGACTTCGACGTGCTGCGGGCCGTGTCGCTGATCGAAGAAGACAACGGCCGCCGAGTGCGCATGGGCAACCTGGCGTTCCTCGGTTCGCACAGCGTCAACGGTGTGTCGGCGCTGCACAGCAAGCTGATGAAAAGCACGGTGTTTGCCGAGCTGCACAAGCTCTACCCGCAACGGATCAACAACAAGACCAATGGCATTACCTTCCGCCGCTGGCTGTACCAGTCCAACCCGCAACTGACCGACATGCTGGTCGAGGCGCTGGGCCCCGAGTTGCTGGACGATCCGGAAGGGCGCCTGGTCAATCTGGTGCCGTTCGCCGACAAGAGCGGTTTCCGCAAGCAGTTCGCCGCGCAGCGCCTGCACAGCAAGCGGGCCCTGGCCAGCATCATCCAGGACCGCCTGGGCGTTACGGTGAACCCCGAAGCGCTGTTCGATGTGCAGGTCAAGCGCATCCACGAATACAAGCGCCAGTTGCTCAACCTGCTGCACACCGTGGCGCTGTACCAGGCCATGCGCAACGACCCCGGTACCGACTGGGTGCCGCGGGTGAAGATTTTCGCCGGCAAGGCCGCGGCCAGCTATCACCAGGCCAAGCTGATCATCAAGCTGGCCAACGACATCGCCCGGGTGGTGAACAACGACCCCACCGTGCGCGGCCTGCTGAAGGTGGTATTCCTGCCCAACTACAACGTCAGCCTGGCCGAAAGCATCATCCCGGCGGCGGACCTTTCCGAGCAGATTTCCACCGCCGGTTACGAAGCCTCCGGCACCAGCAACATGAAGTTCGGCCTGAACGGCGCGCTGACCATCGGCACCCTGGATGGTGCCAACGTCGAGATGAGCGAGCAGGTGGGTACCGAAAACATGTTCATCTTCGGCCTTACCGCGCAGCAGGTGGAGGCCAGACGGCGCGACGGGGACTTTGGTGCCAGTGCGGCGATTGCCGCCTCCAGCCGCCTGAACGACGTGTTGCAGGCTGTTCGCAGCGGGGTGTTCTCACCGGACGACCCGTCGCGCTATAGCGCGCTGATCGACGGGCTGGTGGCTCATGACCGCTTCCTGGTGTGTGCCGATTTCGATGCCTACTGGGATGCCCAGCGACGGGTCGAGGAGCTGTGGCACACGCCGCAGGAATGGTGGCGCATGGCGGTGCTGAATACCGCGCGGATGGGCTGGTTCTCCTCGGACCGGACCATTCGGGAATATGCCAGTGAGATCTGGAAGGCGCTGGATTGAGGTAGGCCTGTGCCGGCCTCTTCGCGGGCACGCCCGCTCCCACATGGACTGCACAAGGTTTCCAAGGTTGTGCAACTCCTGTGCGAGCGGGCGTGCCCGCGAATGGGCCCACAACCAGACCACCGGCCTGGCGCGCGCTGAACTACCGAC
Organism: Pseudomonas sp. A2; assembly: GCF_023100865.1. Classification (NCBI taxonomy): domain Bacteria; kingdom Pseudomonadati; phylum Pseudomonadota; class Gammaproteobacteria; order Pseudomonadales; family Pseudomonadaceae; genus Pseudomonas; species Pseudomonas sp. A2. Next base: position 5,663,930 of record NZ_CP039127.1, on the reverse strand, counting down.
CTATTGTGCCGTCTGAGAGCCGTTGCGAGTCTCATCACTCGCTAGCCTGCAACTCTCCCTGTAAACTGCGGGGGTTTTTATCCCCCAATCCTTTCGGAGCCATACATGTCCCGCGTTACCCTGAGTCGCTATCTGATTGAGCAGACCCGCAGCAACAATACCCCTGCCGATCTGCGCTTCCTGATCGAAGTGGTGGCGCGTGCGTGCAAGGAAATCAGCCATCACGTGTCCAAAGGCGCCCTCGGTGGCGTGCTGGGCAGCATGGGCACTGAAAACGTGCAGGGCGAAGTCCAGAAGAAACTGGACGTGATTTCCAACGATATCCTGCTGGAAGCCAACGAGTGGGGCGGCCACCTGGCCGGCATGGCTTCCGAAGAAATGGACAACGCCTACCAGATCCCGGGCAAGTACCCGAAAGGCGCCTACCTGCTGGTGTTCGACCCGCTGGACGGCTCGTCCAACATTGACGTCAACGTTTCGGTCGGCACCATCTTCTCGGTACTGCGTTGCCCTAACGAATACCTGAGCCAGAACGAAACCCTGAACGAAAAAGCCTTCCTGCAACCAGGCACCCAGCAGGTCGCCGCCGGTTACGCCATCTACGGCCCGCAGACCATGCTGATCCTGACCCTGGGCAACGGCGTCAAGGGCTTCACCCTGGACCGCGAACTGGGCAGCTTCGTCCTCACCCACGAAAACATTCGCGTGCCGGAAACTACCGCAGAATTCGCCATCAACATGTCCAACCAGCGCCACTGGGAAGCCCCGGTTCAGCGTTACGTGGGCGAACTGCTGGCAGGCGAGACCGGCCCGCTGAAGAAAAACTACAACATGCGCTGGATCGCCTCGATGGTGGCCGACGTACACCGCATCCTGACCCGTGGCGGCCTGTTCATGTACCCACGTGACGCCCGCGAACCGAGCAAGCCGGGCAAGCTGCGCCTGATGTACGAAGCCAACCCGATGTCCTTCATCATCGAACAGGCCGGCGGCGCCTCCACCAACGGTTACGATCGCATCCTCGACATCCAGCCAGAAAGCCTGCACCAACGTGTGTCGGTAATCCTCGGCTCGAAGGAAGAGGTCGAGCGCGTCACCGCCTACCACAAGGAGTAAGTCATGCTCGCACCTTGGCAGCCGTTGCTGGAGTGGTGGTTCGGTTGGGGCACCAGTCCCCAGGCCGTGGCTGACGAGAAGAGCACGCTGTGGTTCGGCAAGCATCATGATGCCGAGGCCCATGCGCTGTTTGGCGAGCTGGTCGAGCATGCCCTGGCGGGTGGGCTCGACGAGTGGCAGCAAAGCCCGCAGGGCTGGCTGGGCCTGCTGATCCTGCTGGACCAGCTGCCGCGCATGATCTACCGCGACACGCCGCGTGCCTTCGAGGGCGACCGGCGTGCCCAGGTGGTGGCGATGCAGGGTTTGCAGAAGAACTGGGATTACCAGCTGCTGCCGATACAGCGGGTGTTCGTGCTGCTGGTTCTGGAACATGCCGAAGTGCTGGACTGGCAGAACCTGTGCGTCGAGCGCTACCAGGTGCTGCTGGACGAGCAACCCGAAGCCAACCGCCGGTTGTTCGAAGGCTTTCTCGACTATGCCGAGCAGCACCAGCGGGTAATTGCCCGTTTCGGGCGCTTCCCGCACCGCAATCTGGTGCTGGAGCGGCCGAGTACCAGCGAAGAGATGGACTTTTTGCTGGAGCCTGGGTCCAGGTTCTGATTCCAGGGTTGTCGGGATCATTGTAGGAGCAGCCTTGTGCTGCGAAGTGTCCCTCGCTGCCCATGCATCCCTGTTGGCCTTACCGGCCCTTTCGCAGCACAAGGCTGCTCCTACAGTACGTAGGGGCGGCCTTTTTGTTTGGGCGGGATAATTCTTTGTGATTAATCGCACAGTAGTGGCCATCCGACCAATGGCGTAGGGGTAGAGGAGGGGGAGCAGGGAACCTGGGAGGGTTTTTACCGTCGAAGGTCACTGCAGGCCACTCGCCTGTATCCCCTCTCCAGGAGTGTCCTTCATGTCGTTGCGTTCCCTCGCCCTGTTGTCGCTGTGCGTCGTTCTGACTGCCTGCAGCAAGATCAATCAGGAAAACTATTCCAAGATCAAGGCCGGTATGAACAAGGCCGAGGTCGAGCAGTTGCTCGGCACGCCGACCGAGTGCTCTGGTGCGCTGGGGATGAGCAGCTGCACCTGGGGGGACGAGAAGAGCTTCATCAGTGTGCAGTACGCGGCTGACAAGGTGCTCATGTATTCAGGGCAGGGTCTCAAATGAGGCACCTGTATCTGCTGATGGGGGTATGCCTGGCGTTGCTGCTGGGCGGTTGTGCCGGCTCCGTGCACGACCCGCTGGCGCCGAAAACCGCGGGCAACATCGACCTCAAGCGCTACCAGGGCAAGTGGTACGAACTGGCGCGCCTGCCAATGCGCTACCAGACCGGCTGTGAGCAGTCCGAAGCGCACTACAACCTCAGGCTCGATGGTAGCCTCGGCGTGCTCAACCGCTGCCGCACCATGGGTGACGAATGGCTGCGCGCCGAAGGGCATGCGAACATCCAGGAGCCAGGGCATACCGACAAGTTGTGGGTCGAGTTCGACAACTGGTTCACCAAGCTGGTGCCAGGGGTGGCGAGGGGCGAGTACTGGATTCTGTATGTGGATGATCGCTATCGCACGGCGGTGGTCGGCAGCCCGGACCGCAAGCACTTGTGGCTGCTGTCGCGTACGCCGACGCTACCAGCCTGGGAGCGCGAGAACCTGATGTCCAAGGCCCGGCAGCAGGGTTATGACACCAGCCGGCTGATCTGGCGCGCGTCGGACCAGCAGATCGTCAAGATGCACTGAATTTCTGGGGGCTGCTTTGCAGCCCATCGCGACACAAGGCCGCTCCTACAGGGGAACGCACATTCCTGTAGGAGCGGCCTTGTGTCGCGATGGGCCGCAAAGCGGCCCCAATACACTCACCCCAACAGCTGTCGCAACACCTCGGCAAACGCCAGCGCGCTTTGCTCTTCCTGCGCATGCCGCCCCTGGCGCACCACCCACTGCCCATTCACCATCACATCCCGCACCTGCCGATCGCCGCCAGCAAACAGCCAGCGGTTGAGAATCGCATCCCCATCGGCCATGGCGATGTAAGGGTCCTGCCCATCGAGCACCAGCCAGTCGGCGCGCTTGCCCACGGCCAGTTCCCCGATCGCCTGCCCCAGCGCCTGCGCACCGCCCGCCAGGGCAGCGTCATACAGCGTTCGCCCGACCATCGGCTGGTCGCCGCGATACAGGCGGTTACGCCGCTGGTCGCGCAGCCGCTGGCCGTATTCCAGCCAGCGCAGTTCCTCCACAACGCTCAGCGACACATGGCTGTCCGATCCAATGCCCATGCGCCCACCCTGTGCCAGATAGTCCACTGCCGGGAAAATCCCGTCGCCCAGGTTGGCCTCGGTGGTCAGGCAAAGCCCGGCTACCGCGCCGCTACGGGCCATGGCGGTGACTTCATCCGACTCTGCGTGGGTTGCGTGCACCAGGCACCAGCGCGGGTCCACATCCACATGCTCGTACAACCACTGCAACGGGCGCAGTCCGCTCCAGGCCAGGCAGTCGTCGACTTCCTTCTGCTGCTCGGCGATATGGATATGCACCGGGCACTGTTTGTCGCTGGCTGCCAGCACTTCGGCGATCTGCCCGGGCGTCACCGCGCGCAGCGAATGGAAGCACAGACCCAGTTGCTGCGCGGGTTGCGCGGCCAGCAGCGGGGCCAGCTGCGCTTGCAGTTGCAGGTACTGTTCAGTGGAATTTATGAAGCGCCGTTGCCCGTCATTCGGGGCTTGGCCGCCGAAGCCTGCGTGGCTGTAAAGCACCGGCAGCAAGGTCAGGCCAATGCCGCTGTCGGCTGCAGCCGCACTGATGCGGTGAGACAGTTCGGCCGGGTCGGCGTAGGCCCTGCCGGCCTGGTCATGGTGCACGTAGTGGAACTCGGCGACCGAGGTATAGCCGGCCTTGAGCATTTCGATGTACAGCTGGCGGGCGATGACCTGAAGCTGCTCCGGACTGATCTGGCCGACCAGGCGGTACATCAGGTCGCGCCAGGTCCAGAAACTGTCGTTGGGGTTGCCGGCGACTTCCGCCAGCCCTGCCATTGCGCGCTGGAAAGCATGCGAGTGCAGATTGGGCATGCCGGGCAGCAGCGGGCCGGCCAGCCGCTCGGCGCCTTTGGCCGAGGCGCCCGACTCGATGCGGGCCACATGGCCATCGCTGGTGACCTCGATGCGGACATGGCTGGCCCAGCCCGTGGGCAGCAGGGCGCGTTCGGCGAAGTAGGCGGACATCGGTAAAAATCCTGTTATTGTTAACTTGTATATACATATACAGGCGTTTGCCTGCCGGGTAAACTGCGGCAAGCTACCGCTCATTCCATTTGCACAAGGATCCAACGCCGTGCCGACACCTCCTGTCTCCGCGCTGGTTGCCCAGATGGGCGAGGGCCCGGCTCCGCTGTACGCCCGGGTCAAACAGATGATCATCCAGCAGATCGACAACGGCAGCTGGCCACCGCATCACCGGGTACCCTCGGAGAGCGAACTGGTCAGCGAGCTGGGCTTCAGCCGCATGACCATCAATCGCGCCCTGCGCGAGCTCACTGCCGAAGGCCTGCTGGTGCGCATGCAAGGGGTCGGTACCTTCGTGGCCGAGCCCAAGGGGCGTTCGGCGCTGTTCGAGGTCAACAACATTGCCGACGAAATTGCCGCGCGAGGCCACCAGCATAGCTGCCAGGTGATCACCCTCACCGAGGAAACGGCCGGTTCCGAGCGGGCCCTGGCCCTGGACATGCGCGAAGGCCAGCGAGTGTTCCACTCGCTGATCGTGCATTTCGAGAACGGCCTGCCGGTGCAGATCGAGGACCGCTACGTCAATGCGGCGATTGCCCCCGACTACCTCAAGCAGGACTTCACCCGGCAGACGCCATACGCCTACCTGTCGCAGGTGGCGCCGCTGACCGAGGGTGAGCACGTGGTAGAGGCAATCCTGGCCGAGCCGGAAGAATGCCGCCTGTTGCAGATCGAGCGGGGCGAGCCCTGCCTGCTGATCCGCCGTCGCACCTGGTCCGGCCGCCAGCCGGTGACCGCCGCGCGGCTGATCCACCCCGGTTCCCGTCATCGCCTGGAAGGACGTTTCAGTAAATGAGTCAGCTGCAGTTGTTGCGTGCGCAGGGCTACCCGCGCATGCCGTGGAAGAACGGTGGCGGTTTCACCGAAGAGATCACCCGCGACAGTGGCGAAGGCCTGGACGGCTTTGGCTGGCGCTTGTCGATTGCCGATATCGAGGAGTCCGGTGGCTTTTCCGCCTTCGCCGGCTACCAGCGAATCATCACCGTGTTGCAGGGCGACGGCATGCGCCTGCTGGTCGACGGCCAGGCCAGCCGGCCGTTGCTGCCTTTCGATGCCTTTGCCTTCAGTGGCGAGAGCCAGGTCAGCTGCAAGCTGCTGGGCGGGGCGATCCGCGATTTCAACCTGATCTACGCACCGCAGCGCTACCGGGCACGGTTGCAGTGGTTCGATGGCACCAGCCGTTTGTACAGTTCAGCGACGACGGTGTTGCTGTTCGCTGCCAGCAGCCAGGTCGAGGTTGGCATTGCCGGGCGCGAGACGCAGCGGTTGGGGTTGTATGACTGCCTGCGGCTGGAGGGCAATGACCAGTTGCTGGGGTTGGATGTGCAGGGGCGGTTCTGCCTGATCGAACTCGTTTCACGTTGAGATAGCCGGGGGGCTGCTGCGCAGCCCTTTCGCGACGCAAGGCCGCTCCTACACGCACCGTGCATGCTTTGGCTGGCGCGGTCCCCTGTAGGAGCGGCCTTGTGTCGCGAAAGGGCCGCGCAGCGGCCCCGCGTTTTTTGGCCGCTCAGCGGAAAAGTCCAATTATTTTGGTTGTCCATGCTTGTACATACAAGTAAAGGTGTGTTTGTATATCTACCACGACATACCCGCCCGCGGACGACCGCAGAGGACCTTTCCCGTGACCGACAACAACAAATACCGTGACGTTGAAATCCGTGCCCCACGTGGCAACAAGCTGACTGCCAAAAGCTGGCTGACCGAAGCGCCACTGCGCATGCTGATGAACAACCTCGATCCACAGGTCGCGGAAAACCCGAAAGAACTGGTGGTGTACGGCGGTATCGGCCGCGCTGCCCGTAACTGGGCGTGCTACGACAAGATCGTCGAGACCCTGACCCGCCTGGAAGACGACGAAACCCTGCTGGTGCAGTCGGGCAAGCCGGTCGGCGTGTTCAAGACCCACAGCAACGCCCCGCGCGTACTGATCGCCAACTCCAACCTGGTGCCGCACTGGGCCAACTGGGAACACTTCAACGAACTGGACGCCAAGGGCCTGGCCATGTACGGCCAGATGACCGCCGGCAGCTGGATCTACATCGGTAGCCAGGGCATCGTCCAGGGCACCTACGAAACCTTCGTCGAAGCCGGTCGCCAGCATTACGGCGGCAGCCTGAAAGGCAAGTGGGTACTGACCGCCGGCCTGGGCGGCATGGGCGGCGCCCAGCCACTGGCCGCCACCCTGGCCGGTGCCTGCTCGCTGAACATCGAATGCCAGCAGAGCCGTATCGACTTCCGCCTGGAAACCCGTTACGTCGACGAGCAGGCCACTGACCTCGACGACGCTCTGGCACGTATCGCCAAGTACACCGCCGAAGGCAAGGCCATCTCCATCGCCCTGCACGGCAACGCTGCCGAAATCCTGCCAGAGCTGGTCAAGCGTGGCGTGCGCCCGGACATGGTCACCGACCAGACCAGCGCCCACGACCCGCTGAACGGTTACCTGCCAGCCGGCTGGACCTGGGAACAGTACCGCGACCGCGCGCAGACCGAGCCGGCTGCAGTGGTCAAGGCCGCCAAGCAGTCGATGGCCGTGCACGTGCAAGCCATGCTCGATTTCCAGAAGCAGGGTGTTCCGACCTTCGACTACGGCAACAACATCCGCCAGATGGCCAAGGAAGAAGGCGTGGCCAATGCCTTCGACTTCCCTGGCTTCGTGCCGGCCTACATCCGCCCGCTGTTCTGCCGTGGCATCGGCCCGTTCCGCTGGGCGGCGCTGTCCGGTGATGCCGAAGACATCTACAAGACCGACGCCAAGGTCAAGGAACTGATCCCCGACGACGCCCACCTGCACCGCTGGCTGGACATGGCTCGCGAGCGCATCAGCTTCCAGGGCCTGCCAGCACGTATCTGCTGGGTTGGTCTGGGCCTGCGCGCCAAGCTGGGCCTGGCGTTCAACGAAATGGTACGCAGCGGCGAGCTGTCGGCACCGATCGTGATCGGTCGTGACCACCTGGACTCCGGTTCGGTGTCCAGCCCCAACCGTGAAACCGAAGCCATGCGCGACGGTTCCGACGCTGTCTCCGACTGGCCGCTGCTCAACGCCCTGCTGAACACCGCCGGCGGTGCTACCTGGGTTTCGCTGCACCACGGTGGTGGCGTAGGCATGGGCTTCTCCCAGCACTCTGGCATGGTCATCGTCTGCGACGGTACCGATGAAGCCGCCGCGCGTATCGCTCGCGTGCTGACCAACGACCCAGGGACCGGTGTGATGCGTCATGCCGATGCCGGTTACGACATCGCCATCGAGTGCGCCAAGGAGCAGGGCCTGGACCTGCCGATGATCACTGGCTGATCGCCACGCTTTGGATCGCACCCCACGAGGGGTGATACTGAACAACAAGAAGGAGCACGCAGGCACTCACAAACGGGCCTGCGGCTCCACGCGATTGGAGTAGTGAAGTGACCGAATTGACCCTCAAGCCCGGCACCCTGACCCTGGCCCAGCTGCGCGCCATCCATGCCGCGCCCGTGCGCCTGCAACTGGACGCCAGCGCCGCGCCGGCCATCGACGCCAGCGTTGCCTGCGTCGAGCAGATCATTGCCGAAGACCGTACCGCCTACGGCATCAACACCGGTTTCGGCCTGCTGGCCTCGACCCGCATCGCCAGCCACGACCTGGAAAACCTGCAGCGCTCGCTGGTGCTGTCCCACGCCGCCGGTGTCGGCGCGCCGCTGGATGACGACCTGGTGCGGCTGATCATGGTGCTGAAGATCAACAGCCTCAGCCGTGGTTTCTCCGGCATCCGTCGCAAAGTCATCGACGCGCTGATTGCCCTGGTCAACGCCGAAGTCTATCCGCACATCCCGCTGAAGGGTTCGGTGGGCGCCTCCGGCGACCTCGCCCCGCTGGCGCACATGTCGCTGGTGCTGCTGGGTGAAGGCAAGGCCCGCTACAAGGGCCAGTGGCTGCCAGCCACCGAAGCCCTGGCCGTGGCCGGCCTCGAGCCGCTGACCCTGGCCGCCAAGGAGGGCCTGGCCCTGCTCAACGGCACCCAGGCGTCCACCGCCTATGCCCTGCGTGGCCTGTTCCAGGGCGAGGACCTGTACGCCGCTGCCATCGCCTGCGGCGGCCTGAGCGTCGAAGCCGCACTGGGCTCGCGCTCGCCATTCGATGCGCGCATTCACGAAGTGCGTGGCCAGCGCGGCCAGATCGACACCGCTGCCTGCTTCCGTGACCTGCTGGGCGACTCCAGCGAAGTGTCGCTGTCGCACAAGAACTGCGACAAGGTCCAGGACCCTTACTCGCTGCGCTGCCAGCCGCAGGTCATGGGCGCCTGCCTGACCCAGCTGCGCCAGGCCGCCGAGGTACTGGGCATCGAAGCCAACGCCGTGTCGGACAACCCGCTGGTGTTCGCTGCCGAAGGTGACGTGATTTCCGGCGGTAACTTCCACGCCGAGCCGGTGGCCATGGCCGCCGACAACATCGCCCTGGCCATCGCTGAAATCGGCTCGCTCAGCGAGCGCCGTATCTCGCTGATGATGGACAAGCACATGTCCCAGCTGCCGCCGTTCCTGGTGGAAAACGGCGGGGTCAACTCGGGCTTCATGATCGCCCAGGTCACCGCTGCTGCCCTGGCCAGCGAGAACAAGGCCCTGTCTCACCCGCACAGTGTCGACAGCCTGCCGACCTCGGCCAACCAGGAAGACCACGTGTCGATGGCCCCGGCTGCCGGCAAGCGCCTGTGGGAAATGGCCGAAAACACCCGTGGCGTGCTGGCCATCGAATGGCTGGGCGCCTGCCAGGGCCTGGACCTGCGCAAGGGCCTGAAAACTTCGGCCAAGCTGGAGCAGGCGCGCCAGGCGCTGCGCAGCGAGGTGCCGCACTACGACCGTGACCGCTTCTTCGCGCCCGACATCGAAAAGGCCGTGGAACTGTTGGCCAAGGGTCGCCTGACCGGCCTGCTGCCGGCTGGTGTGCTGCCAAGCCTGTAATGCCCCCAGGGGCCGCTGTGCGGCCCATTCGCAGCGCAAGGCTGCTCCTGCAAAGGCGACGCGCTCCCTTGTAGGAGCAGCCTTGTGCTGCGAAAGGGCTGCAAGGCAGCCCCCCTCGATCTCACGACCACAAAAACAATTTAAGGACGTGACATGCAACAAGCTCAAGGTCTAAAACGCGGGCTAAGTGCCCGCCACATCCGCTTCATGGCCCTCGGTTCTGCCATCGGCACCGGCCTGTTCTACGGCTCCGCCTCGGCCATCCAGATGGCCGGCCCGGCGGTGCTGCTGGCCTACCTGATCGGCGGCGCTGCCGTGTTCATGGTCATGCGCGCCCTCGGCGAAATGGCTGTGCACAACCCGGTCGCCGGTTCGTTCGGCCACTACGCCAGCACCTACCTCGGCCCCATGGCCGGCTTCATCCTCGGCTGGACCTACGCTTTCGAGATGGTCATCGTCGCCATCGCCGACGTCACCGCCTTCGGTATCTACATGGGCTTCTGGTTCCCGGAAGTGGCCCGCTGGATCTGGGTGCTGGGCATCGTCTTCCTGATCGGCGGCCTCAACCTGTGCAACGTCAAGGTCTTTGGCGAAATGGAATTCTGGCTGTCGCTGCTCAAGGTCGGCGCCATCGTGGCGATGATCCTGGCCGGCCTCGGCATCATGGCCTTCGGCTTCAGCCAGGTAGGCACCGGGCAGGCAGTGGGTGTCAGCAACCTGTTCGACCACGGCGGCTTCATGCCCAATGGCGTGGGTGGCCTGATCGCTTCCTTTGCCGTGGTGATGTTCGCGTTCGGCGGCATCGAGATCATCGGCGTCACCGCCGGTGAGGCCAAGGACCCGCAGCGGGTCATCCCCAAGGCGATCAACGCCGTGCCGCTGCGCATCCTGCTGTTCTACGTGCTTACCCTGTTCGTGCTGATGTGCCTGTTCCCATGGCCGCAGATCGGCAGCCAGGGCAGCCCGTTCGTGCAGATCTTCAGTAACCTGGGCATCGGCTCTGCCGCCGCGCTGCTGAACATCGTGGTGATTTCTGCCGCGATCTCGGCCATCAACAGCGACATCTTCGGCGCCGGCCGCATGATGTACGGCCTGGCCCAGCAAGGCCACGCACCGCGCGGCTTCAGCAAGCTGTCGAAGCACGGCGTGCCGTGGATGACCGTGGTGGTGATGGGTGCTGCGCTGCTGATCGGCGTGCTGCTCAACTACCTGATCCCGGAGAACGTGTTCCTGCTGATCGCCTCGATCGCCACCTTCGCTACCGTGTGGGTGTGGCTGATGATCCTGCTCACCCAGGTGGCCATGCGCCGCAGCATGAGCCGTGAACAAGTGGCCCAGCTGCAGTTCCCGGTACCATTCTGGCCATACGGCCCAGCCATGGCCATTGCGTTCATGGTGTTCATCTTTGGCGTGCTCGGTTACTTCCCGGATACCCAGGCGGCACTGCTCGTCGGCGTGGTCTGGGTGGTGTTCCTGGTGGCGTCCTACCTGCTGTGGTGCAAGCCGCGCGCAGGGCAGGGCAAGCCAGTAGCGGAACCGGCCGAGCTGCACCGCTAAGTAAAGGAGTCGATGTATGAGAACCGTCTGGCAGCACTGCCATGTGGCAACCATGGCCGAGGGCCGTTACTCGGCCATCGAGGACGCGGCCATTGTCACCAACGCCGGGCTGATCGAGTGGATCGGCCCACGCGTCGAGCTGGCGTCGGTCGAGGCCGAACGTACGGTGGACCTGGGCGGCGCCTGGGTTACCCCGGGGCTGATCGACTGCCACACCCACGCGGTGTTCGGTGGCAACCGCAGCGGCGAGTTCGAGCAGCGCCTGCAGGGTGTGAGCTATGCCGAAATCGCCGCACAGGGCGGTGGTATCGCCAGCACCGTGCGGGCCACCCGCGCGGCCAGCGAGGACGAGCTGTTCGCCAGTGCTCGCCAGCGGGTCCAGGCGCTGATGCGCGATGGCGTGACCACCATCGAGATCAAGTCCGGCTACGGCCTGGACCTGGCCAACGAGCGCAAGATGCTGCGTGTGGCCCGGCGCCTGGCCGACGAGTTGCCCCTGGCGGTGCGCGCCACCTGTCTGGCAGCCCATGCCTTGCCGCCGGAATACGTCGGCCGGGCTGATGACTACATCGCGCACATCTGCGATGAAATGCTGCCGGCCCTGGCCGCCGAAGGCCTGGTGGACGCAGTGGATGCCTTCTGCGAACACCTGGCGTTCTCCCCGGCCCAGGTCGAGCGGCTGTTCATCAAGGCGCGCGAACTGGGCCTGCCGGTCAAGCTGCACGCCGAACAGTTGTCGTCGCTGCACGGTTCCAGCCTGGCGGCGCGCTACCAGGCGCTGTCGGCCGACCACCTGGAGTTCATGACCGAGGACGACGCCCTTGCCATGGCAAAAGCCGGCACGGTCGCCGTGCTGCTGCCGGGCGCGTTCTACTTCCTGCGCGAAACCCAGCTGCCGCCGATGGACGCCCTGCGCCGCCACGGCGTGAAGATCGCCCTGGCCAGCGACCTCAATCCCGGCACCTCGCCAGGGTTGTCGCTTCGGCTGATGCTGAACATGGGCTGCACCTGCTTCCGCATGACCCCGGAAGAAGCCCTGGCCGGCGTCACCGTGCACGCCGCCACGGCGCTGGGCCTGGGCGACAGCCACGGCTCGCTGGAAGTGGGCAAGGTCGCCGACTTCGTCGCCTGGCAGATCGAACGCCCCGCCGACCTGGCCTACTGGCTGGGCGGCGACCTGCCCAAGCGCGTGGTGCGCAAGGGCCACGAGATTTCCAACTGAGTGAGGCACGATGGACAAGGTACTGAGTTTTCACCAGGGGCGCCTGCCGCTGCTGATCAGCATGCCCCATGCCGGCCTGCAACTGTCGCCGGCGGTACGAGACGGCCTGGTCGACCAGGCGCGCAGCCTGCCGGACACCGACTGGCATATTCCACAGTTGTATGACTTTGCCCGTGACATGGGCGCCAGCGTGGTGGCGGCGGAGTATTCCCGCTTCGTCATCGACCTGAACCGGCCGGATGACGACAAGCCACTGTACGTTGGTGCCACCACCGGCCTGTACCCGGCCACGCTGTTCGATGGCGAGCCATTGTTCAAGGACGGGCTGGTGCCGACAGGCGAGGAGCGCAAGCAGTATCTGGAGCAGATCTGGCGCCCCTACCACGACACGATTCGTCGCGAGCTGGCGCGGCTGCGCGAGCAGTTCGGCTACGCCCTGCTGTGGGACGCCCATTCGATCCGTTCGCTGATCCCGCACCTGTTCGACGGCAAGCTGCCGGACTTCAACCTGGGTACTTTCAACGGCGCCAGCTGCGACCCGGCTCTGGCCGAACGGCTGAAAGAGGTGTGCGCCCAGGCCCAAGGCTACAGCCATGTGCTCAATGGCCGCTTCAAGGGCGGGCATATCACCCGGCATTACGGCGATCCGGCCAACCACATCCATGCGGTGCAGCTGGAGCTGGCGCAGAGCACCTATATGGAAGAGACCGAGCCGTTCGATTACCGCGAAGACCTGGCACGGCCGACACAGGAGGTGTTGAAGCAGCTTCTGCAGGCAGTGCTGGACTGGGGCAAGGCGCATTACGGGCGGTGAAGTTCGCCAGTAAGAATGGCGACGCGATGCAGGCCATGCGCGTCGCCAGTCACTACGGGTCAGTTGTTGTTGATCTGCTTGATGGTAAGTTCGCGCAGTAGCTCCTTCTCTTCCTGGTCCTTGTCATCTTGCAGGCCTTGCTGCAAGTTCAACTCGTCCTGAAGCGAGTGGTCCTTGCTGGCCAGCTCGAGCACCCGCAGGCGGAAGCGTGCGTCTATTTCGGCGAAGCGGTCGGCACACTCGGCGCGCAGGCGCGTGGTCCAGTCCGTATTCGCCAGCATGTAGTCGACCAGTGCATCGCTCAGTTCACTTTTCCGGACCTTTTCCAGCACACTGGATAGCTCATCGCGCGCCAGGTTCGCAGCACCTCGAAAACGCATGCTGTCGGCGATCGGCAGGTCCAGTTCCCTGGCCAGTTCCCGGCGGTAGGCCAGGCGTACCGAGACCAGGTCACCCGAGCCGGTCCGTTGGTTGGCCAGCAGCTCCAGCTGTTCGATCCGGAAAAGCTGCAACAGGCGACGACGCAGTGCTTGCAGGGAATCGCCGGCGTCGACCAACAGGCGTTGGCTCATCAGGTACAGTTCAATATTGTTGAACTCCTGCAGCGCTCCGTCATGGCAGGTCTGCGAGCCGGTTACCGGGTCTGGCAATGCCGCTGCGGCGATGCTCTCCATGATCGGGCGTTCGCTTTCGTTGCTTGCAGCCACCACCAGCATCAAGCGCACCCGTTCGCAGAAGGTGGCTCGCGTATTCGGGTCAACGTATGGGGCGGCATTGTGCAAACGGCCCGCCAGACGCAACAGATCACTGCCTTCGAGCCGCTCCCAGCAGTCCTGCAATGCGGCATTCTGTGCTTCGCTACCCAGCATCCAGTCCTCCAGCTTGGGCGTATCATCGCCCAGCAGTGGGAAGTGAGGGTGGTCGAGAGACCCTTCGCTGGAAGAATCGAAGAACATCAGGTCGTCGGGGATATCCAGGGCAAAGGAATAGCTGTGCTGGCTGTCCGAGAAGGTGCGTACCCGCAGGATGGTTTCAAGAGGCAGTGGGTTGTCGAACAAGGCGATCGACGAGATTGGCATGGGATTGTTCAGGTTCGTCAGGATGTGCTCGGGCAACTGGGTGATGTTGTTCGAGCTCAGGTCCAGAAGTTCCAGTGGCAGCAAACTGTCACACCAGCTGGGCCAGGCTTGCAGGTTCATGTTGGTCAATGCGAGTGACTGCAGGTTGCCGGCCAGCGATGCGGGCACATGGTCGATGCTGCCTGCCCGGTTGCCCGACAGGTCCAGCGAGGTCAGGTTTCGCAGCCCTGCGAAAATGTCCATCATGGCCTGGTCGACCTCCAGACCCATGTTGCGAAACTCCAGGTAGGTGAGTTGGGGAAGGCGAGCCAGGGCGGATGCCAGCGAGGGCATGGCGGCCTGGTGTGCATCGATGGTCAGCCGGCTGATGTTAGGGAACCGGCTGAGTAATTCATCGAGCTGTGAGGTGCTGCCTCGCAACCGCGTCAGGCTGAGTGCACGTACGCGGGCGCCGAAGAACGCTGGAAGCCGCCTGGGGAAATGCTCGATGGCCACGTCCTCGAGTTGCAGGCGCAGGTATGACTGGCCCTGCTCCTGCTGTTCCCAGAATTGATCGATCGCTGACGCGATACGTTGCCTGTCCGCCAGTGCGGCCTGGGTCAATGGGTTGCTCGAACTGGATGCCTGGGCCCAGCCATCGATCGCATCGCGCATCTGCCGTCGCTCATCGCGAATGCGTGCGAGCTGTTCGGAAAGTGCTGCTGGCTGGTCCGTGGTGATACCCGAGGTGTCGACGTGCTCGTTCAGCAACAAGCGCTGCAGGTGGGATTGATTGATGCTGTTGCCTTCCAGCGAGATCACCGGTGGCGTGGTCAGCATGTCCGCTTCATGAAGCAGGAACGTGGGCAACGACCTGAGATTGTTGTGGCGCAATGACAGGTGGGCAATGCGCGCCAGGGCGTCGCTGCCAATCCCGATCGGCCATTGGGCCAATTGCATCTGGTCCAGGCCCAGGTAATCCAGGGTCAATTCATGGAAGCTTGGCCTGTTGCTCTGCGCCAGCCGGTTACCACTCAGGTCGAGGTATCTCAATTGGCGAAGCCCTGACAGCAGGTTCAGGTCGCTTTCGGAGAGCGTCATGTTCTGGTTGGTGAGCACCAGTCGTTGCAACCCTGGCAGGCACTCGGTGATGGTGGGCACGCTGAACAGGAAGGGCGAGGGCGTTGCCCTGGGGTCAAACGGACGGCTGATTTCCAGCGACTCGATCTGCGGCATCTGCCTGAGCAGGCGTTGCAGCAGGCGCTCGTTTTGCGCCCAGCCCGCCAAGGACCCTGACGGTAAGTCGATCAGGCTCAGGCTGCGCACGCGTGCGTTGAAAAAAGCGGGCAAGGTGAGGGGCACGTCGGCAAGGGGGACGCGGGCGATACGCAGTTCTGTGGTGGGCCCGGTGCTCTCGTCCAGCGCAGTGTCGTACCAATGTTGCATGATCGAGTCACGCAGGCTGTCGTAGTCCTGTGCTGCCTGGTCGCTTGCCGGCGAAATGGCTTCGCTCCAATCGTCCAGGCTGCTTTGCAGCTCGTTGCGTTGCTCCAGCAGCGTCTGCAAATGTTCGAATATCTGCAGCTGTGTGCGGCCGCGGCTGGCAAGTGCCAGCAGAATCTGATCCGCCGAGCGGCCGGTGCGTGCGGCGAGCCCTGTGGCTTCGATAGCTTCGAACAGCTGCTGGCGGGTGATGCCATGGGTGGCCGGGCCGCCACCACTGAGTGGGTAGCCCAGGCGGCCATCGGCCAGGCGCATGGGAGAACGGTAGCCTGGGCGTACGGGCTGCATGCCCAGCAGCACCCTCAAGGCCGGGCGGGGCAGCAACGGGCTTCCCTGTACAAGACGCTGCAGCGCTTGCTGATCGGCGACGTCGATGCTTGCCATGGCCGCTGGCAGTGCCTCGTACAATGCAGCGTAAAGGCTTGAATACACCTTGACCGCCGCGCTGGGCAGGCTTTCGTCGTGGACGATGTACCCTGCCTGGGCATGGGTGATGGTCTTGAATGGGCGGGTGTCCAGTGTGCCTATGGCATGATCCTGGGTCGGCCAGGACATGCGCTGGAGCAGCCGGAGCCTGGTCTGTGCAGGCCAGCCTGGCAAGCGTTCGAGCGTATGCACGATCAACAGGTCGCTATCCCAGTTCGGCACGCTGGCCAGGTACAGCCCTTCGCAGGCGCGGGCAAGGCGAATTTGTTGCTGGTAGATGCGGGCCTCTTCGGCAAGGCGCAGTGGTACCTTGCCGTTGTCGAGTATCTGCAGTTCGTTGGCACTGGCCTCGCGCGCCAGCTCACTGGCGACTGCTGACGGCAATTTTGGATACGCCCTCTGGATGGCCTCGGCGCCCGGCGCCAGGTCGCGCGAAAGGCTGGCGTAGGCCCTGGCGAACTCAGCGGGCCGAGTGCTCTCGTCCGCCAGCCGGCGGACCGTTTCGTCCAGCTTGAAGCGTTGCAGGGTGTCTTCCAGCAAGGCCGGCAGCCGCTGGCTTTCGGCCAGGGCCCGGCGCAGCTCGTCTTCGTGTACGCCGCTGACGGCGATAATCCGTTGCAGCGTCGGCTCGTCGAAGTGCCCACTCAAGTGGCCGATGCGGCGCAGGAGTGTCATGCCCGACCAACTCAGTGGCTTATCCGTAACGTGCAACCATGCTCCGGCACCATTGTGCCGCACTGGCGGCTGGTAACGGCGAGGACTTGCAGGGTGTTGCAAACGATATTCGCCAGTCGTTGGCGTTTGGCTGACGATGTACTGATTGTCTTGCAGTACCAGCCAGCGTTTGCCTTGGTGATGCCGTAGGCCCAGTTCGTCCGGTACCAGGTCATGGGGCAGCGTCTCGTGACTCTGGTAGGGCGTGAGGTCGGGTTTCCACAACCGCGTCTGACCATCGGATGTTTCCACGTCTTCCAGTTCTTCGATGAATGAAGGCGTTTCTACCGGAATACGGGTTATCCCTGGCTCCTCATCCTCTGGCTCTTCAATCTCCAGCCCTTCCAGCGACGTGCCGGTTTCGCTGCCGTGCAAGCCTCTCAAAGCTTTGGCTGCTGCGCTGAGGGCGGCCATGATGGCCACGTTTTCGATCACATCGACCAGATAGCCATAGGCAGTATCACGCTCGTCGTTTTCCCAGGCGTCGATCCCTTCATATACCTCATGGGCCAGCTGGGCCAGGCAAACAGCAAGCATTGCCTCGCCAAGCCCTGGCACGAAGAAGCCGGCGATGTTCAAGGCCGTGAGCACACGGCCGGCAATCAGCTCGCGGTGGGCTTGGGCGGTGCGCCGATCGACGATTTCGGTTGGCGTGGCGTGGAACAGCACATCCTTCTCATGACGCTGGGTCTTCTGGAACGTCATCACGCCCTGAAAGGCGTGGCTGAAAGGCTTTTTGACCGGATACAGGGTGGCGTGCGGGTCCGGAACACGCTCATGCAGGCCGCGGGCACTCCAGGCCAGGGGCATTAGCCGGTCCTTCAGACGGGTGGTTATCGGCGCCTTGTCGCGGTCGGCGAGGTGCCTGTCCAGGTAGCCGATATCGGCCTGGAGCCTGTCGCGCAACTCTTCGTTCATGGCTTCCTGGCTGGCGAATTCCTTGAGGGGGGTTGTACTGTCTTCGGGGATGTACAGCGCCACTGCCTGATGCTCTTCAGCTTGCAGGGTGATGAGCACAACGCCGGTCAGCTCGGCTTCCCACAAGTCGAGCAGGCTGAACGTCACGGGCGAAGAGGGCGATGGCGCCTGGTCAAGTGGCGTGGCAAGAGCGGCGGAATATAGCGCCTCGCTGATATCCCCCTTGAGGCGGGCGAAATGCAGGGATTGCCGGAATGCCGAGACCTCCGCACGCCCCAGTGTTTCATAAACGGCCAGTGCGGCTTCATCCGCGCCGAGTGGCGGCGTGGCCGCTGGATAGTAGATGGCATGTACCTGTTGATGGTATTTACCGCCGATATCCAGCGTACGACACAAATCGGCGAAATCTTCGGCGGCGATATCCAGTGCATTGTTGATCGGCACGGTGCCCATGAAGCGCCGGTGATCGACTATGACCGACCTCTTGAGCAGGGAGGCGGGCGCGTCCATGCCATGTTCGGCAGCGGCATCCTGGTCGAAGTTGTGCAAGGCGCAGTGCAGCAGCGAGCGTGTAGCCCGGTCGACGGCCTGGCGGCTGTCGATGGCATTGGTCGTTTCGATCTGGCGGGCATCGACGAGGTAGGTGTTGCGCACGTCCAGGTCAAGCCTGAATCGCTGCTTGATGGCTTCGGTGAGTGTCTTGGTGGCGTACGCTTCCAGGGTTGGAAGCTTTTCGAACAGCTTGTGCACCTGCACCTGGTGCTCGCGGTGACGTGCGTGCTCTTCCTGCCATGCCTTGGCGACTTCCGGTTGTTGCTGGATTGCCGTCGCCAGCCAGGCAGGGGCTTGATGCCAGTTGCGCATCGCGCTCTGGGTTTCTGGCGGAGCCTGCTTGAGCCAGGTGGGGATTCTGCGCTCGATGGTGGCGTAATGAACACTAGGTACGGCAGTGACTGCAGTTGGCATGGCGAAGCCCTTGCTTGATTTGGGGCGAGGGACTATCGCGGGCCTGTCTGAGCTGCTGGAGGTAGATATATGTGCCCTCGAGGTGCGGCGGCATCAGCGCGGGCAGTGCTCAAAGCGCAATTCAGGTTTATGATGGCCCACGGCCGAATAATCCTCACACGGAGTGCGCAATGCAGACCCTGTACCCGCAGATCAAACCCTACGCCCGGCACGATCTGGCCGTGGAAGCGCCGCATGTGCTGTATGTCGACGAAAGCGGCTCGCCAGAAGGTCTGCCGGTGGTATTCATCCACGGCGGCCCGGGCGCCGGATGCGACGCCCAGAGCCGCTGCTACTTCGACCCGACCCTGTACCGCATCATCACCTTCGACCAGCGCGGCTGTGGCCGCTCCACGCCGCACGCAAGCCTGGAGAACAACACCACCTGGCACCTGGTCGAGGACCTCGAGCGCATCCGCGAGCACCTTGGCATCGACAAGTGGGTGCTGTTCGGCGGCTCGTGGGGCTCCACCCTGGCCCTGGCCTACGCCCAGACCCACCCCGAGCGGGTGCATGGCCTGATCCTGCGCGGCATCTTCCTGTGCAGGCCCCAGGAAATACAATGGTTCTACCAGGAAGGCGCCAGCCGCCTGTTCCCCGATTACTGGCAGGACTACATCGCGCCGATCCCGCCGGAGGAGCGCGGTGACCTGGTCACGGCCTTCCACAAGCGCCTGACCGGCAACGACCAAATCGCCCAGATGCACGCGGCCAAGGCCTGGTCCACCTGGGAAGGCCGTACCGCCACCCTGCGTCCCAACCCGCTGGTGGTCGACCGCTTCTCCGAGCCGCAGCGTGCACTGTCGATCGCCCGTATCGAATGCCACTACTTCATGAACAACGCCTTCCTCGAGCCGGACCAGCTGATCCGCGATCTGCCAAAGATCGCCCACCTGCCGGCCGTGATCGTGCATGGCCGCTATGACGTGATCTGCCCGTTGGATAACGCCTGGGCGCTGCACCAGGCCTGGCCGAACAGCGAACTGAAGGTGATCCGTGACGCTGGCCACGCGGCTTCCGAGCCGGGCATCACCGATGCCCTGGTGCGTGCCGCCGACCAGATGGCCCGGCGCCTGCTCGATCTGCCCCTGGAAGAAGCATGAGGGGCCTGCTGCAGCGCGTGCGTGGTGCGCGGGTGGAAGTAGCGGGGGAGGTGGTAGGTGCCATCGACCAGGGTTTGCTGGTGCTGGTGGCCGTCGAGCCTGAAGATTCCCGTGAGCAGGCCGACAAGTTGTTGCACAAGCTGTTGAACTACCGGGTGTTCAGCGACGAGCAGGGCAAGATGAACCTGTCGCTCCAGGATGTGGGGGGAGGTTTGTTGCTGGTGTCGCAGTTCACCCTGGCGGCAGACACCCGCAACGGCATGCGCCCGAGCTTTTCGACGGCAGCGCCACCGGCCCTCGGCGCCGAGTTGTTCGACTATCTTTTGCAGCAGGCGAAGGCCCGGCACACCGATGTGGCAAGCGGGCAATTCGGTGCGGACATGCAGGTGCACCTGGTCAATGATGGCCCCGTAACATTTATGTTACAAATGTGAGTGTAAAAAACCCCTTGTTCACAGGAAAACAAGGGGTTTTGTACGATAAATAGTTGTTCCAGCCTGATGCGTTGTCACGCGACCTGCTGGATAATCGCGCGCTGCATGGACCTGCGTTCGCAGGTTCGTTTCACTCTGACTCGAGTATTGTCTGGATCCGTTTGGGGAATCATTACGCCCTCACGGGGTCCGAACAGTGCTCGCCAACCCGGCATTTGTCGCTGGCCGTTGGTTTCATGATCTGTTTTCGGCGAGGGTTGCTCGTGATTGTTAGTCCCCAAAAAGCATCAAGAATCCCCGGTACCGGGCTGCGCAAGGCCCTGATGGCCAGTGTTGCACTGGTCGGCCTGATGAGCGCGGGCCAGCTGTGGGCATTCAATCTTGACGATGTTGCAGCCAAGGCAAAGGATCTGGCCGGCCAGAAGTACGAAGCACCGAAAAGCAACCTGCCGGCCGTATTCCGCGACATGAAGTTCGCGGACTACCAGAAGATTCATTTCCTGCAGGAAAAGGCCGAGTGGGCCAAGGACAAGACCCCGTTCAAGCTGTCGTTCTATCACCAGGGCATGCACTTCGATACCCCGGTGAAGATCAACGAGGTCACCGCCACCAAGGTCGAGGAAATCAAGTACGACCCGAGCCGTTTCGAGTTCGGTGACGTGCCACACGACCCGGAAACCACCAAGAACCTGGGTTACGCCGGTTTCCGCGTGTTGTACCCGATCAACAAGGCCGACAAGCAGGACGAGATCATGACCCTGCTTGGCGCCAGCTACTTCCGCGTGGTCGGCAAGGGCCATGTATATGGCCTGTCGGCCCGTGGCCTGGCCATCGACACCGCACTGCCGTCGGGCGAGGAGTTCCCGCGCTTCACCGAGTTCTGGGTCGAGAAGCCAAAGCCGGCCGACAAGCACCTGGTCATCTACGCCCTGCTGGACTCGCCGCGTTCCACCGGCGCCTACAAGCTGACCCTGCGCCCAGGCAACGATACCGTGGTCGACGTGCAGTCCCGCGTGTTCCTGCGTGACCATGTCAGCCGCCTGGGCATTGCCCCGCTGACCAGCATGTACCTGTTCGGCCCCAACCAGCCGTCCAAGGTCCTCAACTACCGCCCGGCCCTGCACGACTCCGAAGGCCTGTCGATCCATGCCGGCAACGGTGAATGGCTGTGGCGCCCGCTGAACAACCCGAAACACCTGGCCGTGAGCAACTTCAGCGTCGAGAACCCGCGTGGTTTCGGCCTGATGCAGCGCCAGCGCGCCTTCAGCGACTACGAAGACCTCGACGACAACTACCAGAAGCGCCCGAGCGCCTGGATCGAGCCGAAAGGGGACTGGGGCAAGGGCACCGTCGACCTGGTCGAAATCCCGACTGCCGACGAGACCAATGACAACATCGTGGCCTTCTGGAGCCCGGAAAAGCTGCCTGAGCCAGGCAAGCCATTCGAGTACGCCTACCGCCTGCACTGGACCATCGACGAGCCGAAGTTCCAGGCTCCCGAGCTGGGCTGGGTCAAGCAGACCCTGCGTTCCACCGGCGACGTCAAGCAGTCCAACCTGATCCGCCAGCCAGACGGCAGCGTGGCCTTCCTGGTCGACTTCGCCGGCCCGGCGCTGGCCGCCCTGCCGGAAGACACCGCCGTGCGCAGCCAGATCAGCGTGGGCGACAACGCCGAGGTGGTCGAGAACAACCTGCGCTATAACCCTGAGACCAAGGGCTGGCGCCTGACCCTGCGTTTGAAGGTCAAGGAAGCCAACAAATCGACCGAAATGCGTGCCGCGCTGGTGCGTGACGTGCCGGTCGAAGCCGCCAAGCCTGCCAAGGACGCCAAGCAGGACAAGGCTGCAGCCAAGCAAGCCAAGGCCGAGAAAGCCGCCAAGGCCGAACAACCTGCCGCCGATGCGGCGCCCACCAACGGGACCCCGGCCACCACCGAGAAGGTGCTGACCGAGACCTGGAGCTATCAGTTGCCTGCCGATGAGTAACTCAAGCGCAAGGCCGGAATCGCTTCGCGAGTACCTGGCCCACCTACCACTGAGCGACGAGCAACGGGCGGAACTCGCCAGCTGCACGTCATTCAGTGAGCTGCACCAACGCCTGGCGGCCAACCCGGCCGCCAGCTCTACCGAGGCCGTACAGGCCTCGGTGGGCCCGCGCCTGACCGTAGGCAGCGCCGCCGAGCTGGAAGACGCCGAAATGCTTGGCGTCGACGGCAGCGGCCGCTTGTGCCTGAAGATCGCCCCGCCGATCAAGCGCACCAAGGTCGTGCCCGAGCCATGGCGTACCAACGTGCTGATCCGCATGTGGCGGCGCATGACTGGCCGCACCAACGCCCCGCAGCCGCCCAAGCGCGAGCTGCCACCAGCCCGCTGGCGTACGGTCGGCTCGATCCGCCGTTACATCCTGCTGGCGCTGATGATCGGCCAGACCATCGTTGCCGGCTGGTACATGAAGGGCATCCTGCCGTACCAGGGCTGGTCGTTCGTGGACTTTGACGAAGTCGTCAACCAGCCGCTGTGGGACACCGTGGTGCAGGTTTGGCCGTATGCCTTGCAGACGTCCATCCTGGTTCTCTTCGGCATCCTGTTCTGCTGGGTATCGGCGGGCTTCTGGACCGCGCTGATGGGCTTCCTCGAGCTGCTCACCGGGCGTGACAAGTACAAGATTTCGGGTAGCAGTGCAGGCAACGAGCCGATCGCGCCCGAGGCGCGTACCGCGCTGGTGATGCCGATCTGCAACGAAGACGTGCCGCGCGTGTTCGCCGGCCTGCGCGCAACGTTCGAGTCGGTGGCCGCCAGCGGCAACCTCGATCGCTTCGACTTCTTTGTGCTCAGCGACACCAACGACACCGACATCGCCGTTGCCGAGCAACAGGCCTGGCTGGATGTGTGCCGCGAAACCAAAGGCTTCGGCCGCATCTTCTACCGCCGTCGTCGGCGCCGGGTGAAGCGCAAGAGTGGCAACCTCGACGACTTCTGCCGTCGTTGGGGCGGCGAATACAAGTACATGGTCGTACTCGACGCCGACAGCGTCATGAGCGGCGAGTGCCTGAGCAGCCTGGTGCGCCTGATGGAGGCCAACCCGGACGCCGGTATCATCCAGACCGGGCCGAAGGCCTCGGGCATGGACACCCTGTATGCGCGCCTGCAGCAGTTCGCCACCCGCGTGTACGGCCCGCTGTTCACCGCTGGCCTGCACTTCTGGCAGCTGGGCGAGTCGCACTACTGGGGCCACAACGCGATCATCCGCATGAAGCCGTTCATCGAGCACTGCGCCCTGGCGCCGTTGCCGGGCAAGGGTGCGTTCGCCGGTGCAATCCTCTCCCACGACTTCGTCGAAGCCGCGCTGATGCGCCGTGCCGGCTGGGGCGTGTGGATTGCCTACGACCTGCCGGGCAGCTACGAAGAACTGCCGCCGAACCTGCTCGATGAGCTCAAGCGCGACCGCCGCTGGTGCCACGGCAACCTGATGAACTTCCGCCTGTTCCTGGTCAAGGGCATGCACCCGGTGCACCGTGCGGTGTTCCTCACCGGGGTGATGTCGTACCTGTCGGCACCGCTGTGGTTCCTGTTCCTGGTGCTGTCGACCGCGCTGCTGGCCACCAACACGCTGATGGAGCCGCAGTACTTCATCGAGCCGTACCAGCTCTACCCGCTGTGGCCGCAGTGGCACCCGGAGAAGGCCGTGGCGCTGTTCTCCACCACCATCGTGCTGCTGTTCCTGCCCAAGCTGCTCAGCGTCATTCTGATCTGGGCCAAGGGCGCGACCGAGTTTGGCGGGCGCATCAAGGTCACCCTGTCGATGCTGATGGAGATGCTGTTCTCCATGCTGCTGGCGCCGGTGCGCATGATCTTCCACACCCGCTTCGTGCTGGCCGCGTTCCTCGGCTGGGCCGCCACCTGGAACTCGCCGCAGCGTGACGACGACTCCACGCCGTGGAGTGAAGCGGTGCGCCGCCACGGCCCGCAGACCCTGCTGGGCATCGCCTGGGCGGCGCTGGTCGCCTGGCTGAACCCGAGCTTCCTGTGGTGGCTGGCGCCAATCGTTGGTTCGCTGGTGCTGTCGATCCCGGTTTCGGTGATCTCCAGCCGTACCCGCCTGGGCCTTGCCGCCAAGGACGAGAAGCTGTTCCTCATCCCCGAGGAATATGCCACCCCGCAAGAGCTGCTGGCCACCGACCAGTACACCCACGAAAACCGCTGGCATGCCCTGCATGACGGCTTCGTACGGGCTGTGGTCGACCCGCGGCAGAACGCCCTGGCCTGTGCCATGGCCACTGCCCGTCATGGTCAGGCAGCGCCGATCGAGGCACTGCGCGCCGAGCGTGTGGCCAAGGCGATGGAGGTAGGGCCGAAAGGGCTGGACCTCAATACCCGCCTGGCCCTGCTCAGCGACCCGGTGGCGCTGACCCGCCTGCACGAGCAGGTCTGGGCCGAGCACAATGCGGCGTGGATCGACGTGTGGCGTGCGTCGATCAAGAACGACCCGCATTCGCCGCTGTTGCCGTTGCATCCGGAGAATGAAGGCCAACCGGCACTCGTCGGCGCCTGATCGGGCCTATTCGCGGCGGTTCGGCGCCCCGATGAATCCGCTCCCACAGGTACAGCACAGCCTTCAAGGTGTGCGCCGTACCTGTGGGAGCAGGTTCACCCGCGAAGCTTTTAGGGCCCTCCCTCGATTTTGGCCAACAAAGTCCCCCCCGGCTCTAGGTCCCCGAGCCGCCATGCGTTAGCATCCCTCTCCGATATGACGCATTGGCTACGACGGCCATGCCAACAATAAGATTCGCTACTTTTCTTGCTAGGGGACTTGGTGATGATCAAGAAATACCTTTCGCGACTGCTGGTCGGTGTCACCGCCCTGGTCGCCGTGACGGCCGCCCAGGCGGGCGCGATCGATGACGCGGTCAAGCGCGGCACCCTGCGGGTGGGCATGGACCCGACCTACATGCCGTTCCAGATGACCAACAAGCGTGGCGAGATCATCGGCTTCGAAGTCGATATCCTCAAGGCAATGGCCAAGTCCATGGGCGTCAAGTTCGAGCCGGTATCCACGGCCTATGACGGCATCATCCCGGCCCTGCTGACCGACAAGTTCGACATGATCGGCAGCGGCATGACCCTGACCCAGGAACGCAACCTGCGCCTGAACTTCAGCGAACCCTTCATCGTGGTCGGCCAGACCCTGCTGATCCGCAAGGAACTGGCGGGCGAGATCAAGTCGTACAAGGACCTGAACAACGAGAAGTACCGCATCACCTCCAAGCTCGGCACCACCGGCGAAATGGTTTCCAAGAAGCTGATCGCCAAGGCCAAGTACCACGGCTACGACAACGAGCAGGAAGCGGTGATGGACGTGGTCAACGGCAAGGCTGACGCCTTCGTCTACGACGCGCCGTACAACGTGGTGGCAGTGGACAAGGCCGGTGCCGGCAAGCTGCTGTTCCTCGAAGAACCCTTCACCTACGAGCCGCTGGCCTTCGGCCTGAAGAAAGGCGACTACGACAGCATCAACTTCATCAACAACTTCCTGCACCAGATCAAGCATGACGGGACCTACGATCGTATTCACGACAAGTGGTTCAAGAACAAGGACTGGCTGAAGGAAATGGAATAAGGCCCAGGCCACAAGCCGGCTTTATGACCCCGACGCGCAGGCAAACCCTGCGCGTTCGTATTTACGGAAGTACCCCACGTGATCAAACACAAGAAAGCCCAGTGGCCCTGGCACGGTTTGACTGCCCTGGTCCTGGTGGGCCTGGCGTTCAGCCTGTACATGGCCACCTCGATGATTTCCTACGAGTGGCGCTGGAACCGCGTACCGCAGTACTTCGCCTACAAGGCCGAGGAAGCACAGCGCGCCGCCGGTTACGGCACCGTGCAGGACATCGTCATCTCTGGCGACAATGCCCGTGTCACGCTGAAAGATGAGAGCGGTGCCGAGCAGGTGCTCGATGTAGACAAGGACAGCCTGCAGCTGGCCCGTGGCGACGATGTTTCCGAAGGCGACCAGGTTGGCGTCACCCGCCACTGGGCGGCCGGCCCGCTGGCCTGGGGCCTGTGGACCACGCTTTGGATTTCGGTGGTATCCGGTGCCCTGGGCCTGTTGATCGGCCTGTTCGCCGGCCTTTGCCGCCTGTCCAGCAACCCTACGCTGCGGGACCTGTCGACGGTGTACGTCGAGCTGGTGCGCGGTACACCGCTGCTGGTACAGATCTTCATCTTCTACTTCTTCATCGGTACCGTGCTCAACCTGTCCCGTGAGTTTGCCGGGGTGGCTGCACTGGCGCTGTTCACTGGCGCCTACGTGGCCGAAATCGTTCGTGCCGGCGTGCAGTCCATTGCCAAGGGCCAGAACGAAGCGGCCCGCTCGCTGGGCCTGAACGCAGGCCAGTCGATGCGCCACGTCATCCTGCCGCAGGCCTTCAAGCGCGTGCTGCCGCCTTTGGCCGGCCAGTTCATCAGCCTGGTCAAGGACACCTCGCTGGTGTCGGTGATCGCCATCACCGAACTGACCAAGAGCGGCCGCGAGGCCATTACCACCTCGTTCTCGACCTTCGAGATCTGGTTCTGCGTGGCAGGCCTGTACCTGCTGATCAACCTGCCGCTGTCGCACCTGGCCAGCCGGCTCGAGCGGAGGCTTGCGCAAAGTGATTGAAGTCCGTGACTTGCTGAAAGTCTTCGACACCCGTGGCCACGTGGTACGGGCTGTGGATAACGTCACCACCCAGGTCGCCAAGGGCGAGGTGGTGGTGGTGCTCGGCCCGTCGGGCTCGGGCAAATCGACCTTCCTGCGCTGCCTCAACGGCCTGGAGCATTTCGACGAAGGCCATGTGGCCATCGACGGCCTGCAACTGGCCGACCCGAAGACCGACATCAACGCCTACCGCCGCGAAGTCGGCATGGTGTTCCAGCACTTCAACCTGTTCCCGCACATGACCGTGTTGGAGAACCTGTGCCTGGCACAGAAGGTGGTGCGCAAGCGCAACAAGGCCGACCGCGAAGCCAAGGCCCGGGCGCTGCTGGAGAAGGTAGGCATTGCGCAGAAAGCCAACGAATACCCGTCGCGCCTGTCCGGTGGCCAGCAGCAGCGGGTGGCGATCGCCCGGGCCCTGGCCATGGACCCGAAAGTGATGCTGTTCGACGAGCCAACCTCGGCGCTTGACCCGGAAATGGTCGGCGAGGTGCTGGACGTGATGAAGACCTTGGCCCAGGAAGGCATGACCATGGTCTGCGTTACCCACGAAATGGGCTTTGCCCGTGAAGTGGCGGACCGCGTGCTGTTCTTCGACCATGGCAAGTTGCTGGAAGATTCGGCCCCGGCCGCGTTCTTCGCCTCGCCGAAAGACCCGCGTGCGCAGGCGTTCCTGCGCCAGGTGCTTTAACCGAAGGGGGGCGCTTTGCGCCCCAATCGCCGGCAAGCCGGCTCCCACAGGAGTGCCACAGGTACTGAGAACTGTACGGTCCCTGTGGGAGCAAGCTGGCTTGCCGGCGAATGGGCCGCAAAGCAGCCCCCCGCAATCTCAAATGCTGAACCGCCCCACCATCCCCCGCAACTGCTGCCCCAATTGCTCCAGTTCCCCGCTCGACGCCGCCGTCTGCTCACTGGCCGCACTGGTCTGATCCGACACATCGCGCACATTCAGCACACTGCGATTGATCTGCTCGGCGACCACGCTCTGCTCTTCGCTGGCCGTGGCGATCTGCTGGTTCATGCCCTGGATGTTCGACACGGTGTCAGTTATCTGGCTCAGGGCCTGGCCTGCCTTGCGACTCAGCTCCACGCTCTGCTCGGTCAGGCTCTTGCTGTTGTCCAGCAGGCGGGTCACTTCGTCGGTGCCGTTGTGCAGGCTGTCGATCAGTTGGCCGATTTCCTCGGTCGCCGTCGAGGTACGCTGGGCCAGACCGCGCACTTCATCGGCCACCACGGCAAAACCACGCCCGGCTTCACCCGCCCGTGCCGCTTCGATCGCCGCGTTCAGGGCCAGCAGGTTGGTCTGCTCGGACACTGACTTGATCACATCGAGGATGCTGCCAATGCGCTGGCTCTCGCCCGCCAGGTGCTGCATGGCCGCCAGACAATGGTCCATCTGCCCGGCCAGCTGTTCGATACGGCCAATGGCTTCGGCCACCACCTGGTCGCCGATCTGCGCCTGCTGGTCGGCGTTGGTCGCCGCCAGCGAGGCCTGTTCAGCGTTCTGCGCCACTTCCTGCACGGTGGCGCTCATCTGGTTCATGGCCGTGGCCACCTGGTCGGTTTCCTCGCGTTGCTGGTTGATGCGCAGCTTGGTGTCTTCGCTGCTGGCCGCCAGCTGTGTGGCGGCCTGTGACAGGTGGCTGACGCCCTGGTCGATGCCACCGATCAGCTCGCGCAGGCTCAAGGTCATTTCGCGCATGCTGGTTTGCAACTGGCCCATCTCGTCGCGGCGTTGCACCGGTTCGACCTGGCTCAGGTCGCCCTTGGCGATGCGCCCGGCCACGGCCAGGGTCTGGCGCAAAGGTTGGGTGATCTGCAGGGTGATCAGCCAGCCGGCCACGACGCCTACGACCAACGCCAGCAGGGCTACAGTGGTCAGCAGCGAGCGGGCCTCAAGGGCTTCCCTGTCGCGCTGCTCGATCTTGCGTTTGCCAAGTTCCAGGCTTACCGCGCGCAGCTCGTTGCCCATGTTCTCCATGTTGTTTTGCAGCTGTTCGACACGCACCGCAGCCCGACGATACTCATCCAGGCTGGCGCGGTACTTGGCCAGCTGTTCTCCGGGCTGCTGGGTGAGCGCATGGGGCAAGCCAAGTGGAGCAAGGCCTTTGAGCAGTTGCGCAAGGCTGCTGGCGGCGGCATCCAGGGAGGTGTCGCCGACCTTGGCGAAGCTTTCCACAGGGGAGAAGGTATAGGCCGGAATCAGGCTCTGCTGGTTGGCACCGTCGATATGTCGGCCAAGCGTGTCCATCAGCCCCAGCACACCGCTTTGCTGGCTGTCGGCAGGCATCCTCAGCAAGGCCTGGGTCTGGAGATCGTCGATTACTTCGGTGAGCTTCTGCTCATGGGCCTGCATGGCCTGGCGCAGGGCGATACGCTTGGCGACAGTATTCTCCAGCGCGCTGAAATCGCCGCGCAGGCGCTGCAGCAACGCCAGCTTTTCGGTCAGCATCTGCCGGGATTCATCCACGCTGCTACGTTGTTGCAAGGTGCTCAGCATGCTGTTGAGCTGGTCGAGAATGTTGGCTATCCGCGTTCTGCTGGCATTGTCGTTGAGTACGCGGTAAGTGATGCGCTCTGCGCGCAAGTCTTTGGTCAGGTCGTTGATCAGGCCGATTTCGCTGAGTTGCTGCGAGCGCACAATGGCGTCATCCAGTGCACGCCAGCCACTGACGGTAGTGGCCAGGGTAAGCAGCAGGACTACGGCAAAGCCGAGGGCGAGCTTGGCTGCGACACTGATGTTGCCGAGCTTGCGGTTGAGGTAGCCGAGCATGAGGAATCTCCGTGCGATTGGGGGCGAGGATGCAGGCGCATTGCTGGCATCACACCTTTGCCAATCGGCAGCGGAGCTGTAGGACTTGACCTGATAATCAGGTAGGAAATTTCACTTCAACAGGTAGGAATACTCCACCTGCGCCGGCCTCTTCGCGGGTAAACCCGCTCCCACAGGTACTGCACAGATTTTGAGAACTGTGCGGTACCTGTGGGAGCGGGTTTACCCGCGAAGAGGCCAGTACAGGTGACCTACACATCAGCCTAGAGCCTGAACCGCCCCACCAACCCTTGCAGGTGGGTACCCAACCGCGCCAGCTCCACGCTGGAACTGGCCGTCTCTTCACTGGCCGCCGAGGTCTGGTCAGAAATATCCCGCACGTTCATCACGCTGCGGTTGATCTCCTCAGCAACAGCCGTCTGTTCTTCCGCTGCCGTGGCAATCTGCTGGTTCATGGCCTGGATCGAAGACACGGTACGGGTGATGATCTCCAGCGAACTGCCGGCTCGGCGGGTCAGTTCGACGCTGCTGTCGGTCAACTGGCGGCTGCTGTCCATCACGCTGGCCACACGCTGGGTGCCGCTCTGCAGGCCGGCAATCAGCTCTTCGATCTCTTCGGTCGATTGCTGGGTGCGCTGCGCCAGGCTGCGCACCTCATCAGCCACCACAGCAAAGCCACGCCCGGCCTCGCCGGCCCGGGCCGCCTCGATCGCCGCGTTGAGGGCCAGCAGGTTGGTCTGCTGGGCCACCGACTTGATCACGTCGAGCACGCTGCCGATCTTGTCGCTTTCGGCCTTGAGCTGGTTCATCGCTTCGCTGGAATTGACCACTTCGCCGGCCAGGCGCTCGATCTGCGCCACCGCCTCGCCCACCACACGGTCGCCTTCGCGGGCTTGCTGGTCGGCCATCAACGCAGCTTCCGAGGCCTGCTCGGCATTGCGCGCCACCTCATGCACGGTGGCGGTCATCTGGTTCATGGCGGTTGCCACCTGATCGGTCTCGACCTTCTGGTTGTTGACTCCGGCACTGGTCTGCTCGGTCACCGCCGACAGCTCCTCGGCAGCACTGGCGATCTGCGTGACGCCATCACCGATACCGCTGATCAGTTCGCGCAGGCCCTGGGTCATGCGCTGCATGCTGGCCTGCAACTGGCCCAGTTCGTCGCGGCGTTGTACCTGCAGGTTCAGGGTCAGGTCGCCACTGGCCACGCGCTCGGCGGCGTGCAAGGTCTGGCGCAGCGGGACGATGATTTGCCGGGTGATGGCCCAGGCCGCCAGCAGGCCGAGGGCCAGCGCCAGCACGGTGGCCACGGCGAGCACGGTCTTGGCCTGGGCCGCCCCGGCGTCGCGCACAGCGGTTTGTGAGGTGGTCATCGCCTGGCTGGTCTGCAGCAGTACCGTGCCGTGCTCGACCATGCTCTGCAGGGCCTGCTCACTGGCGGCCTGGGCATTGCCGAACTGGGTGACCGCGTCGCGGTAGCCTGCCAGGGCGGTGGTGGCATCGTCCAGGCTGGCAGCGTGCTCCGCCGGCACTTTGGCCGGTAGCGCGCGTAGCTCGGCCAAGGCCTGGTCGATGGCCTTCAGCGCCGTTTGCTGGTAGTCGGCGTTGCCGCTGTAGGTGTAACCGCGTACCTGGAACCGCGCCTGTTGCAACAGGGCGCTGACTTCCACCGCGTGCTGGTACTGGCTGATATCGCCACCCTGCAGCAGGCCGCGTTGCACCCGGCCAATCAGCTCCGCGGCCTTGTCGGCAGTGTCGCCTAGCACGGCGCGGCTGGCCTCGCGGCGCTGGCCGGCCTGTTTCAGGTCGTTGAATGCCTGCTGGTAGCCGCGCACGGCCTCGCGCTGCTGCTCAAGGCGCTGTCTGTCAGCGGGCTGCTCGATCTGCCCGAGCATAAGCTGCACCTGGCGCTCGAGATTGCCCAGGGCTTTTTCCAGCTCTGCCACCGAGGCTTCGTCAGGCTGGCGCTGGTAATGCTGGCGGGCGATGCGCAGTTCCTGGGTGTACTGCTGGATGACCGAGATGTTTCCCAGCTTGTCGCCACGGTTGATGATGCTGTCCATGCCGTGCCAGCCAGCCAGGGTAATGGCCAGGGTCAACAGCAGCACCAGGCCGAAGC
Organism: Pseudomonas sp. A2; assembly: GCF_023100865.1. Taxonomy (NCBI): domain Bacteria; kingdom Pseudomonadati; phylum Pseudomonadota; class Gammaproteobacteria; order Pseudomonadales; family Pseudomonadaceae; genus Pseudomonas; species Pseudomonas sp. A2. The sequence goes on along the minus strand of NZ_CP039127.1, from coordinate 5,632,277 downwards.
CCAGCCCCAGTTTGCGATTGACGCTCACATTGCCCAATGATTGGGCGAACCATTGATACATGTACGACTCCCCGGCGCCTTGGCAGCACGATTAATTGTTGTGTTGCCAAGACAATCGGCCTGGGGAAGGGAAACTTTATGGGTAAAAATTGACTAGAGTGTCAGAAAATCCGTGAAAGCAGCGCTGTCACCGCGGTCTCTACCCGCAGGATGCGGTCGCCCAGCTGGACCGGAGCCAGGCCTGCCTTGCCTAGCAGGTCCACTTCGTAGGGGATCCAGCCGCCCTCCGGGCCGATGGCCAGGGTCACGTGCTGCTCCACGGCGCGCGGGCAGGCGGGGTAGGGGCCGGGGTGGCCGACCAAGCCCAGGGTGCCTGCGGTGATGGCCGGCAGGCGGTCTTCGACGAACGGTTTGAAGCGCTTCTCGATGATCACTTCGGGCAGCACGGTGTCGCGGGCTTGTTCCAGGCCCAGGATGAGGTTCTCGCGAACGCTGTCCGGGTGCAGGAACGGTGTTTGCCAGAAGCTTTTCTCGACCTTGTAGCTGTTCAGCAGGATCAATCGCGGCACGCCAAGGGTGGCCACGGTCTGGAAAAGCCGGCGCAGCATTTTTGGCCGAGGTACGGCCAGCACCAGGGTCAGCGGCAGCTTGGCCGGTGGCTGCTGGTCAAAGGCGACTTCCAGTTCGGCTTCGTGCTTTTCCAGGCGCAGCACCGTGGCCTTGCCCATCAGGCCGTTGATACGGCCAACGCGCAGGTTGTCGCCCACCGCCACACGGTGGATATCCTGCATGTGGGTGAAGCGCCGATCTGCGAGGACGACGCGGTCGGCCGAGACGAAGTCGGCCTCTTCAAGGAGCAACAGGTTCACGGTTGGGTCGCTGGTGGCTGGTCGTTGTGGTCGTTGGCGGTTTCGTCGTGGGCGCTGCGCTTGCGGATCAGGCTGCCGCACAGCACGCCGATCTCGAACAGCAGCCACATGGGTACGGCCAGCAGGGTCTGGGAGAAGATGTCCGGCGGGGTAAGGACCATGCCGACCACAAAGCAGCCGATGATCACGTAGGGGCGAATCTTCTTCAGGTACTTCACGTCGACCACGCCGATCCATACCAGCAGCACCACCGCCACCGGGATTTCGAAGGCCACGCCAAAGGCGAAGAACAGCGTCATCACGAAGTCGAGGTAGCTGGCGATGTCGGTCATCATCGACACGCCTTCCGGCGTGGCGCTGGCGAAGAAGCCGAAGATCAGCGGGAACACCAGGAAATAGGCGAAGGCCATGCCGGCGTAGAACAGGAAGATGCTCGACACCAGCAGCGGAATGGCAATGCGCTTTTCATGGCGGTACAGCCCGGGTGCGATGAAGCCCCAGATCTGCTGGAGGATGAACGGAATCGCCAGGAACAGCGAGACGATCATGGTCAGCTTGAACGGCGTGAGGAACGGCGATGCCACGTCGGTGGCGATCATCGTCGCATTGGCCGGCAAGTGCTCGCGCAGCGGTGCGGAGACCAGGGTGTAGATCTGCTGGGCGAAGGAGAACAGCCCGGCAAAGATCAGGAAAATGACGGCAACGCAGCGCAACAGGCGGGTGCGCAGTTCGGTCAGGTGCGAAACCAGCGGCATTGGCTGGTCGTGTTCCGGATTTTCGCTCATGGGGCTCGCGGCGGTTGAGGCGGTTCAGAAGGCGTGGCCGGGGCGGCAGCGGTCTCGACCGGCCTGGCTTCGAGCCCGGCGGGGGGCTGAACGGTGGCGGTGGTGACAGGCGGCTGCGCCGGCGGCGTCATCGGGTTGAGGATGCGCTTGGCTTCCTCCTCCATCTGCAGGATGTGCTCGTTGTGCAGCTGGCGGCGGATTTCGTCGGCGCCGATTTCGCGCTCCACTTCCATCTTGATGCTGTTGAAACTGCGCTTGAGCCGGCCGATCCACAGGCCTGCGGTGCGCGCGGCACCGGGCAGGCGCTCGGGGCCGAGCACCAGCAGGGCGACCAGACCGACGAGCAGCAGCTCGCTGAAACTGATGCCGAACATGGGTCAGTCTTTCCGCTGCGGCTCTTGGACCGGCTGGGCCTGGCCTTCGATGGTGTGGCCCTGGTTCTGCTGGGCAGTGTTCTGCACCGGTGGAACGGGTTGGGCAGGCGGCGGGGTCTGCTCGGCCGGCTTGTTCTCTTCGTCGCTCATGGCCTTGCGGAAGCCCTTGATCGACTCACCCAGGTCACTGCCGAAGTTCTTCAGCTTCTTGGTACCGAACACCAGGACCACGACCACCAGCAGGACGATCCAGTGTTTCCAGTCAAAGATACCCATTTCGTACTCCTGAAATTTACAGGTAAAGCGAATTGTTCTGGCAACGCGGCCCCTGTGGGAGCGGGTTCAACCGCGAACACCGGCTTTGCCGGTGCCATACACCGCGTCGCATTCTTCGCGGGTGAACCCGCTCCCACAAAAAAGAGAGGGGGCCCCGCGCACTTGAATTACATCAGGCAGACGGCTGTCGAGCCGCCTTCTCATCATGCCCGGAAAGCCCGAAGCGGCGTTCCAGCTCATCGAGCACGGCCTGCGGATGCTGGCCCAGCGCGCTGAGCATTACCAGGCTATGAAACCACAGGTCGGCGGTTTCGTAGATGACATCGCTGTAATCCTTGCTGACCGCGGCGTCCTTGGCGGCAATGATCGTCTCGACCGACTCTTCGCCGAGCTTTTCGAGGATCTTGTTCAGGCCCTTGTGGTACAGGCTGGCCACGTAGGAGCTGTCGGGCGCCGCTTGCTTGCGTTCTTCAAGCACTTCGGCCAGGCGGTTCAGGGTGTCGCTCATGTCAGTGTCCTGCGCTGTAGATGGCATCCGGGTCTTTCAGGACCGGGTCGACGGTTTTCCACTGGCCGTCTTCGAAGACGCGGTAGAAGCAGCTTTCACGGCCGGTATGGCAGGCGATATGACCCAATTGCTCGACCATCAGGATGATCACGTCGGCATCGCAGTCCAGGCGCATTTCATGCAGCTTCTGCACATGCCCGGATTCCTCGCCCTTGCGCCACAGCTTGCCACGCGAACGCGACCAGTAGATGGCGCGTTGCTCGGCGGCGGTCAGGGCCAGCGATTCGCGGTTCATCCAGGCCATCATCAGCACGCGTCCGGTCTTGTGGTCCTGGGCGATCGCCGGTACCAGGCCCTCGCTGTTCCACTTGATCTCGTCCAGCCAGTCTTTCATCGTCGACTCCAAAGCGGGCCCGCTCCTGTGCCGGGCCCTTTGCGCTAGTGTGCCAGCCATGGGCGCGGCTGGCTATTGGCGCACGATCAGGTAAAGGCCGGCGGCCAGCATCAGCCAGGCCGGCCAGGCGGCAGGGGCGGCCAGGCTGGCGGCCGCGGCGGCACCAGCGGCCAGTACCGCGCCCCCGCCAAGAAGGCCGGCGCCGAGCAGGCGCAGCGCCCAGCGGTCGCCGTGGCGGCGCCGCTCCGGCAGTTGCGGATCGTGCAGGTGCGGTTGCGACAGGCGCTCGAGCAGGTCGCGGGCCATGTCGGCCAGGTGCGGCAGTTGCTCGACCTGGCTGTGGATGTTGCCGAGCACGGCCTTGGGGCTCATGCGGTCGCGCATCCAGCGCTCGAGGAACGGCTTGGCGGTGCTCCACAGGTCCAGGTCTGGGTACAACTGGCGGCCCAGGCCTTCGATGTTGAGCAGGGTTTTCTGCAGCAATACCAGCTGCGGCTGCACTTCCATGTTGAAGCGCCTGGCGGTCTGGAACAGGCGCATCAGCACCTGGCCGAAGGAAATATCCTTTAACGGTTTTTCGAAGATCGGCTCGCACACGGTGCGGATCGCCGCTTCGAACTCGTTGACCTTGGTGTGCGCCGGCACCCAGCCCGAGTCGATGTGCAACTGGGCGACGCGGCGGTAGTCACGCTTGAAGAAAGCGATCAGGTTGCGCGCCAGGTAGTCCTGGTCCTCGGCGGTCAGGCTGCCGACGATGCCGCAGTCGATGGCAATGTACTGCGGGCTCCATGGTTTGACCGTGCTGACGAAAATGTTGCCCGGGTGCATGTCGGCATGGAAGAAGCTGTCGCGGAACACCTGGGTGAAGAACACCTCCACACCCCGTTCGGCCAGCAGCTTCATGTCGGTGCGCTGGTCGGCCAAGGTGGCCATGTCGGTCACCGGCACGCCGTAGATGCGCTCCATCACCAGCACCTTGGGGCGGCACAGGTCCCAGTACACCTGGGGCACGTACATCAGCTCGGAGCCTTCGAAATTGCGCCGCAACTGGCTGGCGTTGGCCGCTTCGCGCAGCAGGTCGAGCTCGTCGTAGATGGTTTTTTCGTAGTCGCCGACGATTTCCACCGGGTGCAGGCGGCGGGCGTCGGCCGAAGCGCGCTCGGCGGCCTTGGCGATCAGGAACAGCCAGGCCAGGTCCTGGGCGATCACCGGCTTCAGGCCCGGGCGCACCACCTTGACCACTACTTCCTCGCCACTTTTCAGGCGCGCAGCATGCACCTGGGCCACCGAGGCGGAGGCCAGTGGTTCGACGTCGAAGCGGCTGAACAGTTGCGTTACCGGGGCGCCCAGCTGCGCCTCGATCAGTGCCACGGCCTGCTTGGGGTCGAACGGCGGCACGCGGTCCTGCAGCAGCATCAGTTCATCGGCTATGTCGTTGGGCAGCAGGTCACGGCGGGTGGACAACAACTGGCCGAACTTGATGAAGATCGGCCCCAGGTCCTGCAGGGCCAGGCGCAGGCGCGCGCCTCGGTTGAGCTCGGACGGCTTGCGCGGCAGCCAGCGCCACGGCATCAGCAGTCGCAGGCTCATCAGCCACCAGGGCAGCGGCAGGTCGAACAGCAGGTCATCGAGACGGTAGCGGATCACCACACGCTGGATGCGAAAAAGACGGCGGACGGCGAGCAGCTTCATGCGTTATCGCTGGTATCAAGGGATCGGGAGAGGCGCTTGAGGCGCGCCTCGAGGCGTTCTGTATCGAGCTTCAGGGTGTCGAGCTCGCTGAAGGCGGCTTCGGCTTCGCGCTTGCCGACCAGGGTGCGGGACTCTTCGGCCAGGTACTCGGAAAGGTTCTGGCTGAAGCGCGCCAGGCCCTGGCGGGTCCAGCGTGCGCGCAGGCGGATGTGGCCGGCCAGCAGCGCCGTGGCGACCGGGCCAAGCCAGCGTTGCAGTTCGTGTTCCCAGTCCAGCTCCAGGTCCTGCAGCACACCGAACAGGTCGAGCAACACGGCGCTGTCGCCATGCAGTTCGACTTGCGGGCTGTGCAGCACGGCGGTCTTGTCCCTGGCCAGGGCCAGTTGCGCCAGGCTGCCGGCCGGGGCTCGCAGGCTGCAGTCGACCTCGCCTTGCCAGTGGGCGGCGAGCATCAGGCCCTCTTCATCGGGCAGGATGAACACCTGCAAGGCTGGCTGGCGGCAGTCGATCTCGATGACCTTGCCCTCCAGCGCGGCCAGCCGCGGCAGGGCCGTGCTGTCCATGCGCAGGACGCGGTTCAGGCCATGTTCGGCGCTGGCGAGCAGCCCGGCCAGCAGCATCAGGGCTTGATCCCCCGATGCACGGCAACGATGCCGCTGGTCATGTTGTGATAGGTGACCCGGTCGAAACCGGCCTCGACCATCATGGCCTTCAGGGTTTCCTGATCGGGGTGCATGCGGATCGACTCGGCGAGGTAACGGTAGCTCTCCGAGTCGTTGGTGATCAGCTTGCCGGCCAGCGGCATGAAGGCGAACGAGTAGGCGTCGTAGGCCTTGGACATCAGCTTGTTGGTCGGCTTGGAGAACTCCAGCACCAGCAGGCGACCGCCTGGCTTGAGCACGCGCAGCATCGAGCGGATGGCTTCGTCCTTGTGGGTGACGTTGCGCAGGCCGAAGGCGATGGTCACGCAGTCGAAGTGGTTGTCCGGGAATGGCAGCTTCTCGGCGTCGGCCTGAACGAACTCGATGTTGCCGGCCACGCCACGGTCGAGCAGGCGGTCACGGCCGACCTTGAGCATCGATTCGTTGATGTCGGCCAGCACTACCTGACCGGTCGGGCCAACCAGCCGCGAGAACTTGGCGGCCAAGTCGCCGGTACCGCCGGCGATGTCCAGTACACGATTGCCGGCGCGTACGCCCGACAGCTCGATGGTGAAGCGCTTCCACAGGCGGTGCATGCCGCCGGAAAGCACGTCGTTCATCAGGTCGTACTTGGCTGCTACCGAGTGGAACACCTCGGCGACTTTCTTCGCCTTCTGGCTTTCAGGGACGTCCTGGTAACCGAAATGGGTGGTGGGTTCGGCGTGGTCGCCTTTGCGCTGGTCGTTCATATCGCTTCACCGGAAAAAATTACCGCCATTCTAGGGCGAACGGGCAGATTTGTCTTGGCGGGGTGTGCCAGTGGGCAGGGGCGGGCATAATGCTCATTATGTCTTCATCTTCAGGAACACCCGCATGACCCAGATCAGCGTCGAACGCAAACATTCCCTCGGCCGCGATGCCGCCCGTGCCAAGGCTGAAGCGCTGGTCGACAAACTGACCCGCGAATACGACCTCAAGGCCACCTGGAACGGCGACAGGGTCGACGTGGCGCGCAGCGGTGCCAACGGCAGCGTGCACATCTTCGATGACCGCATCCGCGTCGAATTGAAGCTGGGCATGATGCTGTCGATGATGAGCGGCACCATCAAGGGCGAGATCGAGCGGGCGCTGGACAAAGCCCTGGCCTGACCCCTTCCCGGGGCCATGCTCGTTCACCTTAGGGTGAAGATTCTAATTTCCCTCTCTACCTTGTGCTCAAGCCCAACCTCCATGGGCGGTTTCTCCTCCACTCATGAGCATGAGGTACAGAGCATGGCCAAAGTGACTGTGAAGAAAAAGGACGACGCCCCGGGCACGCTGGGCGAGGTGCGCGGCTACGCGCGCAAGATCTGGCTGGCGGGCATCGGCGCCTATGCGCGTGTGGGCCAGGAAGGCTCCGACTACTTCAATGAGCTGGTCAAGGCCGGCGAAGGCGTCGAGAAGCGTGGCAAGAAGCGCATCGACAAGGAGCTCGATGCTGCCAACAACCAGCTCGACGAAGCGACTCAGGAAGTCAGTCGCGTACGCGGCAAGGTCGAAGTTCAACTGGACAAGATCGAAAAAGCTTTCGACGCGCGGGTAGGTCGCGCCTTGAATCGCCTTGGCATTCCGTCTAAACATGACGTTGAGGCGTTGTCCATCAAGCTTGAACAGCTGCACGAGCTGCTCGAGCGCGTCGCGCACAAACCATAAGGAGAGCAGGATGGCTGGCAAGAAGAATTCCGAGAAAGAAGGCAGCTCCTGGGTCGGCGGGATCGAGAAGTACTCCCGCAAGATCTGGCTGGCGGGGCTTGGTATCTATTCGAAGATCGACCAGGACGGCCCGAAGCTGTTCGACTCGCTGGTGAAGGATGGCGAGAAGGCCGAGAAGCAGGCGAAGAAGACCGCCGAAGATGTTGCTGAAACTGCCAAGTCGTCGACCACTTCGCGTGTGTCGGGCGTGAAGGACCGTGCGCTGGGCAAGTGGAGCGAACTCGAAGAGGCCTTCGACAAGCGCCTGAACAGCGCCATCTCGCGCCTCGGCGTGCCGAGCCGCAACGAGATCAAGGCCCTGCACCAGCAGGTGGACAGCCTGACCAAGCAGATCGAGAAACTCACCGGCGCTTCGGTTACCCCGATTTCGTCGCGCACTGCAGCCAAACCGGCTGCGAGCAAGGCGGCGGCCAAGCCACTGGCCAAGACGGCAGCGGCCAAGCCTGCGGCGAAAACCGCGGCGGCCAAGCCGGCGGCCAAGGCCGCAGCGGCTAAACCTGCTGCCAAGACTGCGGCGGCCAAGCCTGCGGCGAAACCGGCAGCGGCCAAGCCGGCTGTGGCGAAGAAGCCTGCAGTGAAGAAAGCACCGGCCAAGCCAGCAGCCGCCAAGCCGGCAGCTCCAGCGGCCAGCGCCGCTCCGGCCGCTAGCGCAGCTCCTGCACCAACCGCGGCTCCGGCGAGCAATCCGCCTTCGGCACCGACAGGCACCGGTACCCTGATCTGATACCGCGTCGCCTTCTTCGCGGGTAAACCCGCTCCCACAGGTGCTGCGCCGCTTGTAAGCTCTGCACCGTACCTGTGGGAGCGGGTTCACCCGCGAATGCGTCGGCTGCTGCAATACATTCCTGTCAGGCTTACCCCTCCAGATACCTCACCGCCAACTGCTCCGCCGCCCCCCGCGCCTGGGCCTGCAGATGCGGCGCCACCAGCATCATCACCTGGTACACCACAATCCCCACATCCCCCTCGCGCCCCAGTACCCGCTGGTAATCCAGCGAGAACATCAGTGTCAGGGTGATCTGCTCCACCAGTTGTCCCAGCGCCTGGGTCTCGCTCTCTACCAGCCCCTGGCCCTTGAGGCTGGCCAGCAACGCTGCCAGTGTGCGCTTGAGTGCGTTGATCAGGCTGCGCATGCCGCGGGCCAGTTTGGGCAGGCGCCCGGTCAGGTTCGACAGGTCCTGGAACAGGAAGCGGTACTGCGCCATGCGTTCGACGATCAGGTGCAGGAACAGCCAGTAATCCTCGGCATCCAGGCGTACCTCCAGCGGCGGGTCGAGCAGGGGCATCAGCGCTTCTTCAAAGCGCTCGAACAGCCCCAGCACCAACGGCTCCTTGCCGTGGAAGTGGTAGTAGAGGTTGCCGGGGCTGATGCCCAGTTCGTTGGCAATTTCCAAGGTGGATACGTTCGGTTCGCCTTGCTGGTTGAACAGCTGCAGGGCGCATTCCAGGATACGGTCGCGAGTCTTCATCCAATTGGCATGCTCATCGAGTCAGCACGTAGGTGCCCGGCGCGGGGCCCAGCGGTGGGTAGGTGGCATTGCCCAATTCGCTGCGTGGTGCCTTGAGCGGGCCGGAGCGCGGGGTGATCCACTCCAGCCACAACGGCCACCAGCTGCCTTCGCTGCGCTTGGCGTCGTGGAACCAGGCACGGGGGTCGCTGGACAGCTTGGGGTTGGCCAGGTAATAGGCCTTGGGGTTGCCGGGCGGGTTGATGATGCTCTGGATGTGCCCGCTGTTGGCCAGCACGAAGCGACGGTCGCCGCCCAGCAGCAAGGCCGAGCGGTACACCGCATCCCACGGGGTGATGTGGTCGTTGCTGCCGGCCACGGTGAAACTGTCCAGATCGACCTTCTGCAGGTCGATGGGGGTGCCGCATACCTCCAGGCCGGCTGGGTGAGTCAGCGGGTTGAGCTTGAAGAAGTCCAGCAGGTCGCCATGCAGCGCGGCGGGCAGGCGCGTGCTGTCGGCGTTCCAGTACAGGATGTCGAAAGCTGGTGGTGTCTTGCCGAGCAGGTAGTTGTTGACCCAGTAGTTCCAGATCAGGTCGTTGGGCCGCATCCAGGCGAAGATCCGCGCCACCTCGGCGCCATCCAGCACGCCGCGTTGGTAGGAGCGGCGCTTGGCGGCTTCAATGGTCTGCTCGTCGGCGAACAGGCTGGCGGGGCTTTCGAACTTGCTGTCCAGAAGGCTGACCAGGTAGGTGGCGCTGCGCACCCGACGCAGCTGGTGCTTGGCCTGCAGGTGACCCTGCAGCGCGGCCATGGTCAGGCCGCCGGCGCAGGCACCCATCAGGTTGGGGTCGCGGTTGCCGCTGATGCTGCGGCAAGCGTTGAGCGCTTCTTCCAGGGCCTGCACGTAGCTCGACAGGCCCCATTCGCGGTGTCGCGGGTCGGGGTTGCGCCAGCTCACCATGAACACCTGCAGGCCGCTCTTGAGCATGTACTGGACGAAGCTGTTGGTCGAGCTGAGGTCGAAGATGTAGAACTTGTTGATCTGTGGCGGCACTACCAGCAGTGGCCGGGCGTGCTGCTTTTCGCTCATCGGCTTGTACTGGATCAGCTCCAGCAGCTCGTTGCGAAACACCACGGCGCCGGCGGTTGCAGCCAGGTTGCCGCCCACTTCGAAGGCGCGCTCGTCGACCTGGCGTGGCAGGCCATCGTTGTGGCGCAGGTCATCGAGCATGTGGGCCACGCCGCGTACCAGGCTCTGGCCACCGCTGTTGAACAGTTCCTTGACCGCCAGCGGGTTGAGCAGCGAGTTGCTCGGCGCCAGTGCATCGTTGATCAGGTTGAACAGGAAGTGCGCACGGGCCCGGTCATCGTCGTCCAGGTGGCTTTCCTCGATCCACAGGCGGGTCTGCTTCTGCCAGGCCAGGTAGGCTTGCAGGCCGCGCCGGTAGAACGGGTTCTGGCTCCATGTCGGGTCGCTGAAGCGCGGATCGCGCGGGTTCGGCTGAAACGGTGTGTCACCCAGCATCACCCTGCCCAGCTGACCACCCAGGGCCAACAGGTGATGCGCGGTGTGCAGCGGGTGACGCAGGCTTTGGCGGCTGACATTGCGCAGCGTGGAAATCAGGTCACGGCCGCGCAGGCCGAGGATGGCGTTCTGCACGTTCATGCTGGTGGCGGGAAGCGTTGTCGTTCCTTTGGCCGTTTTGTCTTTCATGGCAACACTCCCTCGTCCTGACCTGGTGCCTCATGACTAAACATATTCACTGATTTAGCAGGGGCTCTGTGGGAGCGGGTTCACCCGCGAACACCGGCGAAGCCGGTGCCATACACCGAGTTGGATTCTTCGCGGGTGAACCCGCTCCCACAGGGTCCCAAATCGCCTTCACACACCCGAAACCGGGCGAGGGTGCATGACAGCGCGCTGACGCTCTTGCTGAAGGAACTTCATGATGATCGGGGCGACGGCCTCGGCCCGGGTGATCAGGAACAGATGGCCGTCGTCGATAATGTGTAGCTGGGCATTGGGAATTCGCCAGGCCAGCAGGCGCATGTTGATCAGCGGGATCAACGGGTCGTCGTCGCCTGCCAGCACCAGGGTCGGCTGCTGGATCTTGTGCAGCCAATGGATGCTGGTCCAGCCAAGCCCGGCGAACAGCTGCCAGTAGTAGCCCATCTTGCCGCCGGATCGCACCTTGGCGGCGTGCTGCATGGCCAGGTCCGGGTCACGCCGGAAGCCGCCGCCATAGATCGTCGGCGCAATGCGGATGACATGCGACGGCTGCACGTAGCGCCGCGGGCTGGCCATCATCCACAGCACCTTGGGCTTACCCGGCACCATCACCGCACCGGCGGCAGTGGCGGCCAGCACCAGCTTCTTGCAGCGCTCGGGGTAGTCGTGGGCGAACTGCTGGGCCAGGGCGCCGCCCCACGACACACCGATGACATTGACCTGGCCGTAGTCGAGGTAGTCGAGCATGCGTGCCGTCAGCTTGGCCAACCCGGGGAAGCGGTAAGGGTGGCGCGGCGTGGACGAGCCGCCGACCCCGGGCACGTCAAAGGCGATGACTTCCAGGTCCGGGTCCAGCGCCTCGATGAACGGAAACACCAGCTCCAGGTTGGCGCCGATGCCGTTGAAGATCAGCAGCGGCGTCAGATGCGACTTGCCCGGGCGGACGGCGGTGCGGATGGACTGGTTGTCCAGCTCGACGGTCCTGAAGATATAGGGTTGCGGCATGCGCGTGACTCATGGGGTGAAATGAACACCGTGGCGCCCCGCAGGGGCCACGGCGCTGCAGCTCAACGCTCGTGAACGTAGGTGCCCGGGGATGCCTCGCCAGCGGCATAGGCACGGTTGCCCAGACGGGTCGGTGCCTTTTTCAGCTCGCCGGCACGTTCGCCCAGCCAGCTTTGCCAGTGCAGCCACCAGGAGTCCGCATGCTTGGTAGCGTTTTCTTGCCAGGCCACCGGGTCACCTGGGCGATCGGCACCGGTCATGAAGCGCGCCTTGGGGTTGCCTGGCGGGTTGAGGATGCTCTGGATATGGCCGCTGTTGGACAGCACGAATTCGATCTTGCCGCCGAACAGGTGCGCCGAGCGGTAGCACGACTGCCAAGGGGTAATGTGGTCATTGGTGCCGGCGAGGCTGTAGATGTCGCATTTGACCTGTTTCAGATCGATCGGAGTGCCGCACACTTCCAGGGCGTCCGGGCGCGTCAGCGGGTTGCTCTTGAACATCTCGATCAGGTCGCCATGGAAGGCGGCCGGGAGGCGCGTGGTGTCGTTGTTCCAGAACAGGATGTCGAACACCGGCGGCTCGTTGCCGAGCAGGTAGTTGTTGACCCAGTAGTTCCAGATCAGGTCGTTGGGGCGCATCCAGGCGAACACCTTGGCCATCTCGCTGCCTTCGAGCACGCCGGCCTGGTAGGAGTGGCGCTTGGCGGCCTCCAGGGTCTGCTCGTCGACGAACAGGGCGACCTGGTTGTCCATGGTGGTGTCCAGCACGCTGACCAGCAGGGTCAGGGCATTGACCTTGTTCTCGCCGAGCGCGGCATAGTGGCCGACCAATGCCGTGCAGGTGATGCCGCCGGAGCAGGCACCGAGCATGTTCAAGTCCTTGCTGCCGGTTATCGCCAGCACCGCGTCGACCGCCTCCTTGAGCGCATCGATATAGGTGGACAGGCCCCATTCGCGCTGGGCTTTGGTCGGGTTGCGCCAGCTGATGCTGAAGGTCTGCTGCTGTGAGCGCAGGCAGTAGCGCGCCAGGCTCTTTTCCGGGCTCAGGTCGAATACGTAGAACTTGTTGATTTGCGGCGGCACCACCAGTAGCGGGCGGGCATGCACCTGCTCGGTGATGGGGCTGTACTGGATCAGCTCCAGCACATCGTTGCGGTACACCACGGCGCCTTCACTGGTGCCCAGGTTCTTGCCCACCTCGAAGGCGTCCATGTTCACCTGGCTGGGCATGCCGCCGTTGTTGACCAGGTCCTTGGCCAGGTTGGACAGGCCATCGAGCAGGCTCTTGCCGCCTGTTTCGAAAAAGCGTTTGACCGCTGCCGGGTTGGACAGGGTGTTGGTCGGCGCCATGGCTTCGGTCATCAGGTTGATGACGAACTGGCCACGGCTGATGTCTTGGGGCGAAAGGTCACTGCTGCCGATCCAGTCCTGCAGCTCCTTGCGCCAGGCCAGATAGGTTTGCAGGTAGCGGCGGTAAAGTGGGTTGTTGCTCCATGCCGGGTCATTGAAGCGACGGTCGTCGCTTTCCGGGGCAAGGCTGGACTTGCCCAGCAGCACGTTCTTCAGCTCCAGGCCAAAGTGGGCCACATGCTTGGCGCTGTGCAGCGGTTGGCGCACGGCCTGGCGCAGCACGGTGCGTGCCGAGCTCAACAGGTCCTTGCGACGGATACCGATGACCGGGTTCAGCCCCAGGGTGTTTTCCGAGGCCTGCCGCTGCAGCTCATCGTTGTTCTTGTTACTCATCTACGACGCTCCGTTGTCCTGAGACGAGTACCGGTTGCTGTGGCGGGTGCACAGTTCTGAGCCCGGTACTGCTACTCGGGTGACCAGTGATAAGGAACAGCGGTGCTGCGAGGGTTCTGGCTACCTGCAATTTGATGCAGGGAACTTGCCACCCCCCCATTGGTTACCCGACTTTCATGTAATGCGCAAGACAGCCCGTCACTGGGCTGTCTGTAAGGTATTCAAACAAATGAATTTAGAAAATGCGCTCTAAATCCTGAAGGCCTTGCGCTAGAGCATGAGTTTGACCACCGACTCGGCGGGGTCGCGGGATTTCCCGGCCTTGTGCAGTTCGTCGAGGTACTCGGCCCACAGCTGTTCCTGGCGCAGGCACAGTTGCTCGAGGTACTCCCAGGTGAACAGGCCGCTGTCATGGCCGTCGTCGAAGGTCAGTTTCAGTGCGTATTGCCCGGCAGGTTCCAGCCCGCTGAGGCCGACGTTGATCTTGCCGAACTGCAGGATGGGGTTGCCGTGGCCCTGGACCTCGGCGGAGGGGGAGTGCACGCGCAGGAATTCGGCGGGCAGGTGGTAGACCTCGCCGGGGGCGTAGGTGAGGCTGAGGGTTTTCGAGGCTTTGTGCAGGTTGATGGCGGTGGGCAGGCGGGCCATGGGCGGAATCTCTCGGGAGCTGATGGTGCACAGCTTCAGGAGATTCGGGGGATTGTGCAAGGGGGCTGCTTTGCAGCCCATCGCGACACAAGGCCGCTCCGACAGGAGATCGCGTTCCCTTGTAGGAGCGGCCTTGCGTCGCGATGGGCCGCAAGGCGGCCCCCTGCGGTCTTACAGGATGTAACGCGACAGGTCTTCGTTCTGCGCCAGCTCACCCAGGTGGCTGTTCACATACGCCGCGTCGATCTGGATCGGCGCTTCGTCATGGGTGCTGGCCAGGTCGCCAGCGCTGAACGACACCTCTTCGAGCAAACGCTCGAGCAGGGTGTGCAGGCGGCGGGCACCGATGTTCTCGGTCTTCTCGTTCACCTGGTAGGCAATCTCGGCCAGGCGCTTGATACCGTCGGCGAGGAACTCGATATTCAGGCCTTCGGTCTTGAGCAGGGCCTGGTACTGTTCGGTCAGCGACGCGTGCGGCTCCTGCAGGATGCGCTCGAAGTCTTCCGGGGTCAGGGCCTTGAGTTCCACGCGGATCGGCAGGCGGCCTTGCAGTTCGGGCACCAGGTCGCTCGGCTTGCTCAGGTGGAACGCACCCGAGGCAATGAACAGGATGTGGTCGGTCTTGACCATGCCCAGCTTGGTGTTGACGGTGCAGCCTTCGATCAGCGGCAGCAGGTCGCGCTGCACGCCTTCACGGGACACGTCGGCGCCGCCAACATTGCCGCGCTTGGCAACCTTGTCGATTTCGTCGATGAACACGATGCCGTGCTGCTCGACAGCTTCCAGGGCCTTGGCCTTGAGTTCTTCCTCGTTGACCAGGCGGCTCGCTTCTTCATCGCGAACCATCTTCAGCGCCTCTTTAACCTTCAGCTTGCGCGCCTTGCGCTTGCCTTTGCCCATGTTGGCGAACAGGCTCTGCAGCTGGTTGGTCATTTCTTCCATGCCGGGCGGCGCGGCAATTTCGACGCCCACGGCATCGGCCACTTCGATCTCGATTTCCTTGTCGTCCAGCTGGCCTTCGCGCAGGCGTTTGCGGAACAGCTGGCGGGTGTTGGAATCGGTGCTGGTCTGCGCGGCTTCTTCGGCGAAGCTGCTGACCCGCGCCTGCGGCAGCAGGGCGTCGAGGATGCGGTCTTCGGCGGCGTCTTCGGCGCGGTGGCGCACGCGGATGATCTCTTGCTCACGCAGCATCTTCAGCGCGGCATCGGCCAGGTCGCGGATGATCGACTCGACGTCGCGGCCCACGTAGCCCACTTCGGTGAACTTGGTGGCTTCGACCTTGAGGAACGGCGCGTTGGCCAGCTTGGCCAGGCGGCGGGCGATTTCGGTCTTGCCGACGCCGGTTGGGCCGATCATCAGGATGTTCTTCGGGGTCACTTCGGCGCGCAGCTCGGCGGGGAGCTGCATGCGCCGCCAGCGGTTGCGCAGGGCGATTGCCACGGCGCGCTTGGCGTCGTCCTGGCCGATGATGTGGCGGTTGAGTTCGTGGACGATCTCGCGGGGGGTCATGGACATGATCAATAGGGTCCTCGGGCAGAATGATTCAGCGTGGAAAAGCCCCATCACCGGGATGGAGCGCCAGAACAGCTGATCAGTCGGCCAGGTCCTGCTCCTCGATGGTCAGGTTGTGGTTGGTGAACACGCAGATGTCGCCGGCGATGTTCAGGGCGGTCTCGGCGATTTCACGGGCCGAGAGGTCAGTCTTGTTCAGCAGGGCGCGTGCTGCGGCCTGGGCGTAGGCACCGCCGGAACCCATGGCGATCAGACCGTCTTCGGGTTCGACCACATCGCCGTTGCCGGTGATGATCAGGGAAGCGTCCTTGTTGGCCACGGCCAGCATGGCCTCCAGGCGGCTCAGGGAACGGTCGGTACGCCATTCCTTGGCCAGCTCGACGGCGGCGCGGACCAGGTGGCCCTGATGTTTTTCAAGCTGGCCTTCAAAGCGCTCGAACAGGGTGAACGCATCGGCGGTGGCGCCGGCGAAGCCCGCGATGACCTGGCCGTGGTACAGGCGGCGCACCTTCTTGGCGTTGCCTTTCATCACGGTGTTGCCGAGGGATACCTGGCCGTCGCCGCCCATGACGACTTTGCCGTTACGGCGGACAGAAACGATGGTGGTCAAGGGGAGAGTCTCCACGCAGCGGGGCGAAAGTGCCTGATGCAGACTCATATGGGGGTGGGGGGAAGGATTTCAACCGTGGGGGATGAATGGTCGGCTCGGTCTCTTAACCGTACTCGGTCGATGTAGGAGCGGCCTTGTGTCGCGAAAGGGCTGCAATGCAGCCCCAGGATCTCGGCATCATGCAAGATTAGCTGGGGCCGCTTTGCGGCCCGATCGCGACACAAGGCCGCTCCTACACAAAGCGAGTGTGCGCTTTGTCAGGCCTCGTGGCAGACATGCCCATCGACCAAGGTATAACGCACCGCACCCGGCAGGCAGTGGCCGATGAACGGGCAGTTCTCACCGCGGGAGAACCAATGCTCGCCGGCCACGGTCGAGGCTTGCGGGTCGAACAGCACCAGGTCGGCCGCGCCTCCCACTTTCAGCTCGCCAGCCGGCAGGCGCAGGGCTGCCGCCGGGCCGCTGCTCAGGCGGGCTAGCAAGGTTGGTAGGTCGAGCAGGCCGTCCTGCACCAGGGTCATGGCCAGCGGCAACAGCAGTTCGACACTGCTGATGCCCGGCTCGGTGGCGCCGAACGGGGCCAGCTTGGCGTCGCGCTCGTGTGGCTGGTGATGGCTGGAGATCGCCTGGATCACGCCCGACTTCACCGCCGCACGCAGGCCGTCACGGTCGGCGGCGGTGCGCAGCGGTGGCTGCACGTGGTACAGACTGGAGAACTCACGCAGCGACTCGTCGGTAAGGATCAGTTGGTACAGCGCCACATCGGCGGTCACCGGCAGGCCAAGCTGCTGGGCCTGCTCGATCAGCCGCGCGCCACGGGCGCTGGTGATCTGGGTGAAGTGAGCACGCACGCCGGTCTGTTCCACCAGCAGCAGATTGCGCGCCAGGGCCACGGTCTCGGCGGTTTCCGGAATGCCCGGCAGGCCGAGGAAGCTGGCCATGGCACCTTCGTGAGCCAGGCCGCCTTGGGCCAGGTCGCGGTCCTGGGAATGGAACACCACGGTCAGGTCGAAGGTGGCGGCGTATTCCAGGGCGCGGGCCAGGGTACGGTTGTTGGGGATTTCCTTCAGGCCATTGCCGAAGGCCACGCAGCCGGTGTCGCGCAGTGCCACCAGCTCGGCCAGTTGCTCGCCTTCCAGGCCCTTGGTCAGGGCGCCGATCGGGTAGACCTTGCTGTTGGCGGCCTCGCGGGCGCGGTCAAGGATAAGCTCGGCCACGGCCGAGGTGTCCAGCACCGGCTTGGTCTGCGGCGGGCAGCACAGGCTGGTGACACCGCCGGCGACGGCGGCGCGGGTTTCACTGGCGATGTTGCCTTTGCGGCTGTAGCCCGGCTCGCGCAGGGACACGCCGAGGTCGACCAGGCCGGGTGCGGCGACCAGGCCATCAGCCTGGATCGTGCGGCTGGCGCTGAAGCCGGCCGGGGCTGCACCGATGGCGGCAATGCGGCCGCCGTCCAGGTGCAGGTCGGTGACCTGGTCCAGGCCGCTGTTCGGGTCGATGACCCGGGCGCCGAGAATACTGATGGTCACTGGGCGTTCTCCTGGTCGAATTGACGTTGCGCGTTCTGCCCGCTCATGGCCATGGAAAGCACGGCCATGCGCACGGCGATGCCGTAGGTGACCTGGTTGAGGATCACCGAGTGCTTGCCGTCGGCCACCGCCGACTCGATTTCCACGCCACGGTTGATCGGGCCCGGGTGCATGACGATGGCGTCGGGCTTGGCGCCGGCCAGGCGCGCGGTGGTCAGGCCGAACAGGCGGTAGAACTCGCCTTCGCTGGGCAGCAGGCCGCCGGCCATGCGCTCACGCTGCAGGCGCAGCATGATCACCACGTCGACGTCCTTCAGGCCTTCGGCGAGGTCCGTGTAGACCTTCACGCCGTACTGCTCGATACCGATCGGGATCAGGGTTTTCGGGCCGATCACGCGGATGTCCGGGCAGCCCAGCGCTTTGAGCGCCAGCATGTCGGAGCGGGCCACGCGCGAGTGCAGGATGTCGCCGACGATGGCCACCGACAGGTTCTCGAAGCTGCCCTTGTGGCGGCGGATGGTGAGCATGTCGAGCATGCCCTGGGTCGGGTGCGCGTGGCGGCCGTCACCGCCGTTGATCACGGCAACTTCCGGGCACACATGCTCGGCGATGAAGTGCGCAGCCCCGGAGTCGGAGTGGCGCACCACGAACATGTCGGCGGCCATGGCTTCGAGGTTGCGCAGGGTATCGAACAGGGTTTCGCCCTTGCTGGTCGAGGAGGTCGACACGTTCAGGCTGATCACGTCGGCCGACAGGCGTTGGGCCGCCAGTTCGAACGTGGTACGGGTTCGGGTGGAGTTCTCGAAGAACACGTTGCACACAGTCTTGCCGCGCAGCAACGGGACTTTCTTCACGGCCCGGGCACCGACTTCCAGGAAGGAGTCGGCGGTGTCGAGGATCTCGGTGAGCAGTTCGCGGGGCAAACCGTCGAGCGAGAGGAAGTGGCGCAGCTGGCCCTGATCATTGAGCTGCAGCGGGCGCTTGGCGTCGATTGGCGTCATCGCGGGGGACTCTTAAAGGGCGGAAGCGGAGGCGAGGTCCTGGCGCTCGAGGGCGAGCGGTGCGGGTCCGGTCAATTTTACCCGTTCATGGGGGGGCAGCGACAGGGTGGCGCCGAGTACATTCGGGCGGATTGGCAGTTCGCCGGCATCCAGGTCCAGCAAGCAGACCAGGGTGACGCTGGCCGGGCGGCCATAATCGAACAGTTCGTTGAGCGCGGCGCGTACCGTGCGGCCGCTCATCAGCACGTCATCCACCAGCACCAGGTGCTGGCCCTCGACCTCGAACGGCAGCTCGGACGGGCGCACTTGCGGGTGCAGGCCGTTCTGGCTGAAGTCGTCGCGATAGAACGAGACGTCCAGAGTGCCCATGGGGCTGGTGTCGCCCATGGCTTCCTGCAGGGCCTGGGCAACCCAGACGCCGCCGGTGCGGATGCCGATGTAGCGCGGTTCGTTAATTGCCCGGCGCGCCAGGTGGGCACGAAGGTCGACAGCCATCTGCCGAATCAGGTCGGCGGGATTGGGTAGGCTCATTGCGGGCTCCTCGGAAGGGTGCGCCGGGCGGGGCCGGCGGCAAAGATGATCAGGTATTGGCCTCCAGCCAGCCTTGCAGCAACAGGGCGGCGGCGATGGCATCGACCGGGTTGTCGCGGTAGCTGCCGCGCTGGCCGCCACGGGCCATGCGCTCGCCCTTGGCCTCGAAGGTGGTCAGGCGTTCGTCGTGGGTGTGCACGGGCAGGTTGAAGCGGCCGTTCAGGCGGCGGGCGAACTTTTCTGCGCGGGCGCTCATTTCGCTGGGGGTGCCGTCCATGTTCAGCGGCAGGCCGACGACGATGGCGTCGGGCTTCCATTCGGCAATCAGCTTTTCCACTTGGGCCCAGTCCGGCACGCCGTTCTGTGCCTTCAGGGTGCAAAGCTCGCGGGCCTGGCCGGTAACCACCTGGCCGACGGCTACGCCGATCTGTTTGCTGCCGTAGTCGAAGCCCAGCAGCAGACGCAATTCCGGGTGCAGTTCGGCCATCAGGCGTGGCCCGCCTGGCTGGTCAGCAGGTTCAGGTTGATCCCCAGGCTGGCGGCGGCGGCTTCCAGGCGCAGGTCGCTGGTCAGGCCGAAGATGATTTCCGGGTCGAACGGGCAGTTGAGCCAGGCGTTGTCGGCAAGCTCCGTTTCCAGTTGGCCCGCTTCCCAGCCGGCATAGCCCAGGGTGATCAGGCTCTGTTTCGGGCCTACCCCGGCGGCGATGGCAAGCAATATATCCTGCGAGGTGGTCAGCGACAGCCCTTCCAGCGCCACGGTGGCCTGGAAACTGCATTCGCTGCTGTGCAGCACGAAGCCACGGTCGGTCTGTACCGGGCCACCTTGGTAGATCGGCACCTGCAAGGTGCTGGCCGGTGGCATTTCGTCCGGGCGCAGCTGCTCGAGGATGTCGGCCAGGTTCAGCTCCTGCGGCCGGTTGACCACCAGGCCCATGGCGCCATGGGCGTTGTGCTCGACGATGTACGTGAGGGTCTGGGCGAAGTTCGGATCGGCCATGTGTGGCATGGCGATCAGGAACTGATGCTTGAGGTAGCTCGGCGTGAGGGTTTTCATGGGGGATAGTGTGGCGCCAGGTGGCGAGACTGACAAGGTGCGTAACGAGGCTTGCGCGTTCCCTGTGGGAGCGGGTTTACCCGCGAATGCGCCAGATCAGGCAATGATGTCGCTTAGTCGGACGCTTTCGCGGGTAAACCCGCTCCCACAGGGACCGCGTAATGCCGCAGGTCAGTTACTGGACAAACGGTCCCCTCGGGCAAAGCGCCAGGTGCGGATGATCTCCAGCCGGTCAAACTCGGCCAGGTCCCCGGTAAACGGCGCAAACGGCGCCGCCAGCCGCACGATGCGCTGCGCCGCCTGGTCAAGCACCGGTTGCCCGGACGACTCCAGCACCAGTACCTCGTACAGCGAGCCATCGCGGTTTATCGACACCATCATGCGCAGGTTGCCGTAGATCTGTTGCCGGCGCGCTTCATCGGGGTAGTTCAGGTTGCCCACCCGCTCGACCTTCTTGCGCCACTCTTCCTTGTACCAGGCCCCCTTGTCGCGCATGGTCGAGGCGGCATTGAGCCGGTGGATGCGCGGGCGCTTGGCGTACATCTGCTGCTCGTTGGACAGCTCCGCCTCCAGGCTGGCGATCTGGCTGGACAACTGCGAGCTGTCGAAGTCCGGTGCCGGGGCTGCCGGCTTGGGCTGCGGTTTGCTTTCCCTGGGTTTGGGCTCGACCTTCTGCGGCTTGGGCGCCGTGGTCACTACCGCCGACTTCTGCGGGACAGGGGGCGGTACCACCTCGGGCTTCGCGGCGGGTGGCGGGGTGATCGTGTTGATCTTGCTGTCCTGGAACGGTGCCAGTTCGGTGGTCTTGGGCACCGCTTTCTTGTCCAGGGTGCCGCTGCCCTGCTGGTTGTCCTGGGCCTGGAAATCGGCCTTCTCCGGCGGTTTCTCGCTCTTGAAGGTGGCCAGGGTGATGTCCATGGTGTGGCGGATTTCGGCAGGCTTGACCACGCTGAAGCCGACGCCGAGGATCAGCGCCAGGTGCACCAGGGCAGCCAGGAACAGGGTAAAGCCGAGCCGGTCCACCGGGCGAACACGGGGGGGCAGCAGGTCGGCGGGGATGTCAGCGGGCAGCGTCATCGGGTTTCCAGCAACCGCAGGGCGGGGCAGCAGGCCAGGCTAAAAGGACCCGCATCATACCCCACTCTGGGTTGTTGCCGTGCGTCGGCGGTCAGCGCGCCTTCAGCTGGCGATCAATGGCATCCATCAATTGCCCGCCGATATCGGTGTTGTAGGCGGCATCGATCTCGCGGATGCAGGTGGGGCTGGTGACGTTGATTTCGGTGAGGTAGTCGCCGATCACGTCCAGGCCCACGAACATCAGGCCCTTCTCGCGCAGGGTCGGGCCGACCTGGGCGGCGATCCAGCGGTCGCGGTCGGTCAGCGGGCGTGCTTCGCCACGGCCGCCGGCGGCCAGGTTGCCACGGGTCTCGCCGCTGGCCGGGATACGCGCCAGGCAGTAGTCCACCGGCTCGCCGTCGATCATCAGGATGCGCTTGTCGCCGTCGACGATCTGCGGCAGGTAGGCCTGCGCCATGATCTGCTGGTTGCCGTGCTGGGTCAGGGTTTCCAGGATCACCGACAGGTTCGGGTCGTCCTTGCGGTGACGGAACACCGAGGCGCCGCCCATGCCGTCCAGCGGCTTGAGGATTACGTCACCACGGCTGTCGGCGAACTCGCGCAGGATGTCGACACGGCGGCTGACCAGGGTAGGCGCCATGCACTGCGGGAACTGGGTGGCGAACAGTTTTTCGTTGCAGTCGCGCAGGCTCTGCGGGCGGTTGACCACCAGTACCCCCTCGCGCTCGGCCTGCTCCAGCAGGTAGGTGCTGTAGACGAACTCCATGTCGAAGGGCGGGTCCTTGCGCATCAGGATCACGTCCAGCTCGGCCAGCGCGCTATCCTGCTCCTCGCCCAGCTCGAACCAGCGGGCCGGGTCGGCGAACACTTTCAGCGGGCGCATCTGCGCACGGGCCTGGCCGGCGCCCAGGTACATATCGCGCTGTTCCATGTAGAACAGGCTCCAGCCGCGCGCCTGGGCGGCCAGCAGCATGGCCAGCGAGCTGTCCTTCTTGTAGGAGATGGACGCGATGGGGTCCATGACAATGCCGAGGCGAACGCTCATGGGGTGGTTCCTCTTGGCGGCACGTGGCCGCGATGGATCGAAAGAAAAGTGGCTCAGGGTGGCGCCGTGAACGCCGCCGGTCAAGGGGCGCCGCAGATGGAACGGCCACCCGGAGTGTGCTAAAAATGCCAGTCATAGCGCTATACAACAGGCCTTTGGGGCTGCGCAGCAGCTCCAGGAATTCGGCATAAGCAGCGACGGTAGCCCAAGTGATGGAACAACCCCTGAAGGTGATGGTGATCGACGACTCGCGCACGATCCGCCGCACCGCACAGATGTTGCTCGGTGAAGCGGGCTGCGAGGTGATCACCGCCAGTGATGGCTTCGATGCCCTGGCCAAGATCGTCGACCACCAGCCCAGCATCATCTTCGTCGATGTGTTGATGCCGCGCCTGGACGGCTACCAGACCTGCGCGGTGATCAAGCACAACAGTGCCTTCAAGGACACCCCGGTCATTCTGCTTTCGTCACGTGACGGCCTGTTCGACAAGGCCCGCGGCCGGGTGGTCGGCTCCGACCAGTTCCTGACCAAACCGTTCAGCAAGGAAGAACTGCTCGACGCGATCCGCGCCCACGTGCCCGGTTTTGCCGCAGCCCAACAACACGCACCCTGACCGCGCCCCGCCATGGCACGGTCTTTCTTTCCTGATGGGGAACCAGCATGGCCCGAGTTCTGATTGTCGACGACTCGCCGACAGAGATGTACCGATTGACCGAATGGCTGGAAAAGCACGGCTACCAGGTGCTCAAGGCCAACAACGGTGCCGATGGCGTGGCCTTGGCACGGCAGGACAAGCCCGACGCGGTGTTGATGGACATCGTGATGCCCGGCATGAACGGCTTCCAGGCAACCCGTCAGCTCAGCAAGGACCCGGAAACCAGCACCATCCCGGTGATCGTGGTCACCACCAAGGACCAGGAAACCGACCGTATCTGGGCCACGCGCCAGGGCGCTCGTGACTTCCTGACCAAGCCGGTGGAAGAGGACGCGCTGATCGCCAAGCTCAAAGAAGTGCTCGGGGCTTGACCACCCGCCCGCAGGGCGCGTCGCTGACCGCCTTCGAGTTGTTGCTGGACATCGACCGGCGCTGCCGCCTGCTGGTCGCCGACCAGCCGCCGCAGGACAACCGCCTGCAACAGTGGAGCGGCATCGGCTTCCGCATAGCCGGGCAATGGTTCGTCGCGCCCATGGGCGAGGTTGCCGAGGTGCTGCGCGAACCGCGCAGCAGCCGCGTCCCCGGCGTGCAGCCGTGGGTTTGCGGGGTAGCCAACCTGCGCGGCCGGCTGCTACCGGTGATGGACCTGAGCAGTTTCTTCGGCCTGGGCCACGCCGCCCCGGGCAAGCAGCGGCGGGTGCTGGTGCTGGACCACGAGGACCTGTTCGTCGGCCTGCTGGTGGACGAGGTGCTGGGCCTGCAGCACTTTGCCCTCGACAGCCTGCAACTGTCGCCGCCACAGCCCCTGATCCGCGCCGCTGCACCTTTCGTGCAGGGGCACTTCCCGCGTGAACGCAACTGGGCGATCTTCAGCCCCTTCGCCCTGGCCCAGGCGCCGGGCTTTCTCGATGTGGCGTTATAGGACCTGCGAACGTGAACAAGCCTGCCACCCCCGTCACCACCGTGACCCCACGTACCCGCAGCATCGCGCAGATCACCGTGCTGTTCCTGATCCTGATCCTGTCGATCATTCTGTTGTTCGCCAACTTTGCCTACCTGAACACCCAGTCCAACTACGACAAGCAGTACATCGGCCACGCCGGCGAACTGCGGGTGCTGTCGCAGCGCATCGCCAAGAACGCCACCGAAGCCGCCACCGGCAAGGCCTTGGCCTTCAAGCTGCTGTCGGACGCGCGCAACGATTTCGAACGGCGCTGGGGCTACTTGCGTGAAGGTGACAAGTCCACCGGCCTGCCACCTGCGCCGCCCATGGTGCGTGACGAGATGGAAGCGGTACGCCGCGACTGGGAAAACCTGCGCAAGAACACCGACACCATCCTGGCCAGCGAGCAGACCGTGCTGTCGCTGCACCAGGTGGCGGCGACCCTGGCCGAGACCGTGCCGCAGTTGCAGGTGGAATACGAGAAAGTGGTCGAAATCCTGCTGCAGAGTGGCGCCCCGGCCAGCCAGGTGGCGGTGGCCCAGCGCCAGTTGCTGCTGGCCGAACGCATTCTCGGCTCGGTCAACACCGTGCTGGCCGGTGACGATGCCGCGGCCCAGGCGGCGGATGCCTTCGGCCGCGATGCCGGGCGCTTCGGCCAGGTGCTCGAGGGCATGCTCAGTGGCAACGCGGCGATCCAGGTGACCCGTGTCGAGGACGCCGATGCCCGTGCGCGCCTGGCTGAAATTGCCGAGCTGTTCCAGTTCGTTGCCGGCTCGGTGGATGAAATCCTCGAAACCTCGCCGGAACTGTTCCGCGTGCGCGAGGCTGCGGGCAACATCTTCAGCCTGTCGCAAACCCTGCTCGACGAGGCCTCGCACCTGGCCAACGGTTTCGAGAACCTGGCTGGCGGGCGCACGCTCGACACCGTCGGCGGCTATGTCCTGGGCCTTCTGGCGCTGGCTTCGATCATCCTCATCGGCCTGGTCATGGTACGCACCACCAACCGCCAGCTGCGTGAGACGGCGGAAAAGAACGAACGCAACCAGCAGGCGATCATGCGCCTGCTCGACGAAATCGAAGAGCTGGCTGACGGCGACCTGACCGTGACCGTATCGGTGACCGAAGACTTCACCGGCGCCATTGCCGACTCGATCAACTATTCCGTGGACCAATTACGCGACCTGGTCGCCACCATCAACCACAGTGCCGTGCAGGTCGCTGCCGCCGTGCAGGACACACAGAACACCGCACGCCAGCTGGCCAAGGCCTCGGAGCACCAGGCCGAGCAGATCAGCGAGGCTTCCGAGGCGGTTGGCGACATGGTCGAATCGATCGACCGGGTTTCGGCGCATGCCTACGAGTCGGCCAAGGTGGCCGAGCGCTCGGTGGCGATCGCCAACAAGGGCAACGAGGTGGTGCACAACACCATCAACGGCATGGACAACATTCGCGAACAGATCCAGGACACCGCCAAACGGATCAAGCGCCTCGGTGAGTCCTCCCAGGAAATCGGCGATATCGTCAGCCTGATCGACGACATTGCCGACCAGACCAACATCCTCGCCCTCAACGCGGCGATTCAGGCCTCGCTGGCCGGCGAGGCCGGCCGTGGGTTCGCCGTGGTCGCCGACGAAGTGCAGCGCCTGGCCGAACGCTCGTCGTCGGCCACCCGGCAGATCGAAGCGCTGGTGCGCACCATCCAGGCCGACACCAACGAGGCGGTGATATCCATGGAGCAGACCACCGCCGAGGTGGTGCGCGGTGCCCGCCTGGCCCAGGATGCCGGGGTGGCGCTGGCCGAGATCGAAGGCGTATCGCAGAACCTTGCCGACCTTATCCACAGCATCTCCGATGCCGCCCAGCTGCAGACTTCGTCTGCCGGGCAGATCTCCCACACCATGGCGGTCATCCAGCAGATTACCGCGCAGACCTCCGCCGGCTCCGGCGCCACTGCCGACAGCATCCGCCACCTGGCACGCATGGCCAGCGAGATGCGCCGTTCGGTGTCCGGGTTCACCCTGCCACCACCAGCAGAGCCCAAGTGAAGAGCCCTACTGATGAGCTCTACTGAAAAGCCGCGCCGAGGAATGCCCATGGCTGTAGCTGCTGTAAGCCCCGAGCGCCACGACACCGTGGCGCTGGCCTGGACCAAAGCCGCCATCCTCGACTGCCTGGGCCAGGCGCGCCAGGCGCTGGAGCGCTTTGCCGGCGAGCCTGGCGACCTGTCGATGCTGGCATTCGTGGTCGACAACCTGCACCAGGTGCACGGCTGCCTGCGCATGCTCGAACTGCGCGGTGCCACGCGCCTGGCTGAAGAACTGGAGCTGTTCGCCAAGGCCCTGGCCGATGGTCAGGTCAGCCCCCGCGGTGATTGCCTGGGCGCGTTGTTCCGCGGCCTGGAGCAATTGCCATCGTATCTGGAGCGCCTGCGCGGCGCCCGCCACGACCTGCCACTGGTGATGCTGCCGCTGCTCAACCAGCTGCGTGCCTGCCGTGGCGAGGAGCCGTTGGCCCAGGCCAGCCTGATCAGCGGCGCCACCCAACGCTTTGCCGGTGCCGACGACCTGGCCAACCTCGACCTGTCGCTGGGCAACTGGCGCGACCAGCTGCAGGCAGGGCCGGGCCGCGATGCCCTGCGCTCGGTGGTGACCGCGCTGTGCGACGACCTGATGCGCATCAAGGAGCGCCTGGACCAGTTCGTGCGTGGCGACCGCCAGCACAGCGAGCAGCTCGATGCCCTGCTGGCACCGCTGCGCCACGTGGCCGACACCCTGGCGGTGCTTGGCTTCCAGCAGCCACGCCGGGTGATCATCGACCAGGTGCTGGCGCTGCAGGCCCTGGCCCAGGGCGAGCGGGCCGTGGACGACGCGGTGTTGATGGATGTAGCGGGGGCCCTGCTGTACGTGGAGGCCACGCTCAATGGCATGGTCGGCCCGCTGGAGGAAAACGGCCAGGGCGGCCTGCCTGGCTCGGACCTGGCCGAAATCCGCCAGCTGGTGTTGAACGAGTCGCTGAACGTGCTGCAGCAGGCCAAGGACCTGATCGGCGATTGCCTGGAATCCGGCTGGCCTCGGCAACGCCTGCAACCCTTGCCAGGGCTGTTGCAGCAGATTCGTGGTGCGCTGGCGATGTTGATGCTGCCGACCGTGGCCGAGCTGTTTGCCGGTTGCGCCAGCTATGTGCAGCGGTGGCTGCAGCACCTGGAGGTGGAGCCGCCAGCCGATGAGCTGACGCACTTGGCCGAGGCCCTGAGCGCCGCCGAATGCTACCTGCAATGGCGGGTGGCGGACCCATTGGCGGATGGCCAGCCCTTCATCGACATGGCGCGCGCCAGTTTGGCGACACTGGGTGTGCACTGCGCGATGGTCGAGGTCACCGCAGGCCAGGATGGCAGCGCTGATGGCATCGATGACGAGCTGCGTGAAGTGTTTCTCGACGAGGCCGGTGAACTGCTGCCGGAAATCGAGCGCCACTGGTTGCGCTGGCGTGCCGACAACCAGCAGCGCGAGGCACTGGGAGAAGTACGCCGCGCCTTGCATACGCTCAAGGGCAGCGGCCGCATGGTGCATGCCGAGGCGGTGGCCGAGCTGGCCTGGGGCGCAGAACACCTGCTGAACCGGGTACTCGAGGGCCGCAGCGTGCTCAGCCCGGAAGGCGTGGTGGCCCTGCAGCAGGTATTCGTCTACCTGCCCGACCTGCTGGCCGACTTTGCCGCAGGCCAGTTACCGCAACTGACGGAAATCGAGCAACTGGCCGGGCACCTGCATGCCCTGGCCGAAAACGATGCCACAGTGGCGGCCGACATCGACGGCCTCGATCCGCAACTGCTCGACATTTTCCGCAGCGAGGCGCAGGGCCACCTGGCCAGCCTGGATGCTTTCCTGCAGGGCGCCGACGGCCACGATACGCAGGTCAGCGATGGCCTGCAGCGCGCCCTGCACACGCTCAAGGGCAGTGCCGCCATGGCCGGGGTGATGCCGGTCGCCGAACTGGCCACCGCCTTCGACCGCCTGGCACGTGAATACAAGGGCCACCAACTGCCCCTGCAAATGGCCGAGATCGAATGGCTGGAAGCTGCGCGCTCGCTGTTCCACCTGGGCCTGGCGCAACTCGACAGCACGCCGTTGGCAGCCATCCCCGGCGCCGCGGAACTGATCGAGCAGGTCGGCCAGGCGGTTGACGGGCACCTGGCCAGCTTGCATGACGACCCGCAGCATGGGCGGCGCAGCAAGCGCGACCCGCAATCGATTGCCAGTTTCCTGGCCCAGGCCATGGATATCCTGCTTGATGCCGAGTCGTTGCTGTCGCGCTGGCAGGAACAGCCCGGCCAGCGCGATGCGCTGGACACCCTGCTCGACGAACTGACTACCCTGGGCCACGCTGCGCATCTGGCCGACCTGTGGCAGATGGATGACGTGTGCGAGGCCTTGCTCGACTTGTACGGCGCCGTGGAGGAGGGTAGCCTGCCCGCCGATGCACGGTTCTTCGCCCACGTGCAGCGGGCCCATGAAGCACTGCTGGACATGCTCGACGAAGTGGCGGCCGGGCAGGACATCCCGCCAAGGCCAGAGCTGGTCGACAGCCTGCGCCACCTGCTTGGCCAGGCCCTGGCACCGGAGGCCACTGGCCTGGTGGGCATCGACACGGTCACGCCGTTGCATCCGGACATGGACCTGGCCGATACCCTTGGCCTCGGGCCTGCGCACAACCCTTTGCTGCCAGCTGTGGCCGAGCCGCTGGTCGAAGAGCCGGAAAGCCCAGGCGAAGAGCTGCTGGAAGTCTTCCTCGAAGAAAGCTCGGACATCGTCGAGAGTGCCGCCGCTGCCTTGGCGCGCTGGCAGGCCGACCCGCGCAGCAGTGTCGAGGTGGACAACCTGATGCGCGACCTGCACACCCTGAAGGGTGTGGCGCGCATGGTCGAAATTGCGCCGATCGGCGACCTGGCCCACGAGCTGGAGTTTCTCTACGAACTGCTGGCCGCAGGCCGTATGCCACCGAGCGCGCCACTGTTCGCCTTGCTGCAGAACTGCCATGACCGCCTGGCGCATATGCTCGATGCCGTGCGCCTGGGGCAACCGCTGCATGCTGCCACCGCGCTGATCGACTACATCCGCAACTTCAGCTTCTCGGCTCTGGCCGACAGCGCTGCCGGCCAAGGGCCGGTCGAGGCCGCGACCAGTGAGGCGCCGGCGGTGGCTCCGGAGCGGGCACCAGGCGACATGGTCAAGGTCGATGCCGAGCTGCTCGACGACCTGGGCAACCTGGCCGGTGAGCACTCGATCATCCGTGGGCGCATCGAGCAGCAGGTGAACGATGCGCAATTCACCCTCAACGAGATGGAAACCACCCTCGAGCGCATGCGCGACCAGTTGCTGCGCCTGGATATCGAGACCCAAGGGCGGATGTCCAGCCGGCAGCAGTTCGAAGGCGATGCCTATGACGACTTCGACCCGCTGGAAATGGACCGCCACTCGCAACTGCAGCAACTGTCGCGGGCCTTGTTCGAGTCCGCCTCGGACTTGCTTGACCTCAAGGAAACCCTGGCACAGCGCGCCCAGGAAGCCCACAGCCTGCTGCAGCAGCAAGCGCGGGTGAACAGCCAGTTGCAGGAAGGCCTGACCGCGACCCTGATGGTGCCCTTCGAGCGCCTGGTGCCACGCTTGCAGCGTGTGGTACGGCAGGTGGCCAGTGAACTGGGCAAACAGGTGGAACTGGTGGTCGGCAATGCCGAGGGCGAACTGGACCGCAGCGTGCTCGAACGTATGGTGGCGCCGCTGGAGCACATGCTGCGCAACGCCGTCGACCATGGCCTGGAAAGCCGCGAAATGCGCCTGGCCGCCGGCAAGCCGGAGCAGGGCACCATTCACCTGAATCTGCTGCACGAAGGCGCGGACATCGTTATCGAAATGACCGACGACGGTGCCGGCGTGCCACTGGAAGCGGTGCGCCGCAAGGCCATCAAGCGCGGCCTGCTGGACCCGCAGGCGCAATTGAGCGATCACGAGATCCTCCAGTTCATCCTGCGACCGGGCTTTTCCACTGCCGAGAAGATCACCCAGATTTCCGGGCGTGGTCTGGGCATGGACGTGGTACACGAAGAGGTCAAGCAACTGGGTGGCTCGATGAGTATCGAGTCGGCCCAAGGCAAGGGGGCGCGCTTCCTGATCCGCCTGCCGTTCACCGTGTCGGTCAACCGTGCGCTGATGGTGCACCTGGGCGAAGAGCAGTACGCCATTCCGCTGAACACCATCGAGGGCATCGTCCGCGTGCCGCCGGCCGAACTGGCGGCGTGCTACCAACTGGACGCCCCGCGTTATGTGTACGCCGGCCACGAATACGAGCTGCGCTACCTGGGTGAGCTGCTGCAGGGCATGCCGCGCCCGGCATTGCTCGGGCAGAGCGTGCCGCTGCCGGTGCTGCTGGTGCATTCCCAGGAGCAGTCGTTCGCCATCCAGGCCGACAGCCTGTCGCCCAGCCGCGAGATCGTGGTGAAGAGCCTGGGGCCGCAGTTTGCCGCGGTTGCCGGGTTGTCGGGGGCGACGCTGCTGGGCGATGGTCGGGTGGTACTGATTCTCGACCTGCTGGGCCAGTTGCGTGGCCAGCAGCGGCGCCTGGCGCGCCTGCCGGGTGGCGGTGCGGCTCGGCGCCAGGTGTTCGGCCCTGCGCCACGGCGGGCGTTGCTGGTAATGGTGGTGGACGATTCGGTGACTGTGCGCAAGGTCACCAGCCGCCTGTTGGAACGCCACGGCATGAGTGTGCTGACGGCCAAGGACGGGGTCGATGCAATGGCCCTGCTGGAAGAACACCGCCCCGATGTGTTGCTGCTGGACATCGAGATGCCGCGCATGGACGGCTTCGAGGTGGCCACACGTATCCGCCGTGACGAGCGTCTGAAAGACTTGCCGATCATAATGATTACTTCGCGCACCGGGCAGAAGCACCGCGACCGCGCCATGGCCATCGGCGTCAACGAATACCTGGGCAAGCCGTATCAGGAGTCGGTCCTGTTGCAGAGCATTGCCCACTGGAGCCAGACCCATGCTTGAACTGATCGCCGGCCAACGCAGCAGCCTGACCGGGCTTTTGCTGCCGTTGGGTGACCGTACCCTGGTGTTGCCCAACGTGGCGGTGGCCGAGTTGAGTGGCCAGCGCAATGTGGTGTGCCAACGCGGCGAGCCGGCCTGGCACCTGGGCTGGATCGACTGGCGCCAGCAGCGCCTGCCGCTGATCGGCTTCGAAGCCGCGTGCGGTGGCGAGACACCCTGCGGCGAGCGGGCACGCGTGGTGGTGCTCAATGCCTTGGGTGATACCGGTCTGCGCTACCTGGCGTTGTTGCTGCAGGACATACCGCGCTCATGCAAGCTGGACAGCCAGCTGAACTACGTGGACGTGGCGTTGGGTCGCCTGGAACTGGCGGCGGTGCAGGTGGGCGAACAGGTAGCGCGGGTGCCGGACCTGGCCGGGCTGGAACGGCTGGTGCGTGACGCGCAATTGCAACCTGAGCTTGGGTAGGATGTAAGACACAGGGCCTCTTCGCGGGTAAACCCGCTCCCACAGGTAGTGCGCCACCCTCTGGTATCGTGGGATCCCTGTGGGAGCGGTTTACCCGCGAAGAGGCCGGAACAGAAGGACGCAGGAACCCAGCCCACCTCAGGAGGTCTGTGTTTGCATGTACTACGGTGAACGCTTCAACGCCTGGACCCACCTGGTCGGTGCCGTCCTGGCCTGTATCGGTGCCATCTGGCTGATCGTGGTCGCGGGCCTGCAGGGCGACCCGTGGAAGATCGTCAGTTTCTCCATCTACGGCAGCACCTTGCTGTTGCTGTACAGCATTTCTACCCTGTACCACAGCACTCGCGGGCGGGCGAAGGTGATCATGCGCAAGCTCGATCACCTGTCGATATACCTGCTGATCGCCGGCAGCTACACGCCGTTCTGCCTGGTCAGCCTGCGCGGGCCCTGGGGCTGGAGCCTGTTCGGGGTTGTCTGGGGGCTGGCGGTGATCGGCATGTTGCAGGAGATCAAGCCACGTTCCGAAGCGCGCATCCTGTCGATCATCATCTATGCGGTGATGGGCTGGATCGTGCTGGTGGCTGTCAAGCCATTGCTGCACTCGCTCGGCAGCGCCGGCTTTGCCTGGCTGGCTGCCGGCGGGGTGTTCTACACCGTCGGCATCATCTTCTTCGCCTTCGACAGCCGCTTCCGCCACTGGCATGGCATCTGGCACCTGTTCGTGATCGCCGGCAGCCTCATGCACTTCGTGGCGGTGTCGTTCTACGTGCGCTAGTTAAAAGTCGCCCCACAGTTGCTGTGCCACCGACAGTGCCACCACCGGTGCGGTTTCGGTGCGCAGCACGCGTGGGCCGAGGCGTGCGGCGTGGAAACCGGCAGCCTTGGCCTGGTCGACCTCCGCTTCGCTCAGGCCGCCTTCGGGGCCGATCAGGAAGGCCAGGGTGGCCGGCTTGGCATGGCTGGTGAGCGGTTCGGCCACCGGGTGCAGGACCAGTTTCAAGTCGGCCTTGGCACTGTTCAGCCATTCAACCAGGGTCACTGGCGGGTGGATGACCGGCAAGGTCGAGCGGCCGCATTGTTCGCAGGCGCTGATCGCCACCTGGCGCCAGTGGGCCAGGCGCTTGTCGGCGCGCTCGTCCTTCAGCCGCACTTCGCAGCGTTCGCTGACGATCGGGGTGATTTCGTTGGCGCCCAGTTCGGTGGCTTTCTGGATTGCCCAGTCCATGCGCTCGCCACGGGACAGGCCTTGGCCGAGATGCACGTGCAGTGGTGAATCGGCCTGGCCGGCGAGGGCCTGGTCGAGGCTGACGCGCACGGTTTTCTTGCCCACTTCGAGCAACTGGCCGCGGTATTCCTGGCCACTGCCGTCGAACAGCTGCACGGCGTCGCCGGGGGCCATGCGCAGAACGCGGCCGATATAGTGGGCCTGGGCTTCGGGCAGGTCATGCTCGCCAAGGCTCAGGGGGGCGTCGATGAAAAAGCGGGACAGTCTCATGGTTGAGCTCAAGCTAAAGGGAGAATGTGGTCCCTGTGGGAGCGGGTTCACCCGCGAATGCGGCGGTGACTCCACTATTGCATTCGCGGGTGAACCCGCTCCCACAGGGTACGCGGCGGGCTTCCGGGCTTAGCCCGGGTCGCGGAAGTCGGGGTGGAAGTTGGCCGGTACGGCCACGCTGACGCTATCGCGAGTGGCAATGTCGATGCCTTCGCTGGCCACTTCTGCCAGGAAGTCGATCTGATCTGGCGTAATCACATACGGCGGCAGGAAGTACACCACGCTGCCCAGCGGGCGCAGCAGGGCGCCACGCGTCAGGGCATGCTCGAACACTTTCAGGCCACGACGCTCTTGCCACGGGTAGGCGACCTTGCCGGCCTTGTCCTGGACCATTTCGATGGCCAGGGCCATGCCGGTCTGGCGAATCTCGGCCACATGCGTATGGTCGGCCAGGTGCGCGGTGGCGCTGGCCATGCGGGTGGCCAATGCCTTGTTGGCCTCGATCACGTTGTCCTGCTCGAAGATGTCCAGGGTCGCCAGCGCCGCGGCGCAGGCCAGCGGGTTGCCGGTATAGCTGTGCGAGTGGAGGAACGCGCGCAGGGTCGGGTAGTCGTCGTAGAACGCCTGGTACACCTTGTCGGTGGTCAGGCAGGCGGCCAGCGGCAGGTAACCGCCGGTCAGGGCCTTGGACAGGCACAGGAAGTCCGGGCGAATGCCGGCCTGTTCACAGGCGAACATGGTGCCGGTGCGGCCGAAGCCCACGGCGATTTCGTCGTGGATCAGGTGCACGTCGTAGCGGTCGCAGGCCTCGCGCAGCAGCTTGAGGTACACCGGGTGGTACATGCGCATGCCGCCGGCACCCTGGATCAGCGGCTCGACGATCACCGCGCTGATCGAGGCGTGGTGCTCGGCCAGGGTCTGTTCCATGGCCTGGAACATGGTGCGTGAGTGCTCTTCCCAGCTCGTGCCTTCGGGGCGCAGGTAGCAGTCGGGGCTGGGCACCTTGAGGGTGTCGAGCAGCAGCGCCTTGTAGGTTTCGGTGAACAGCGGCACATCGCCGACCGACATGGCGGCGATGGTTTCGCCGTGGTAGCTGTTGGTCAGGGTGACGAAGCGCTTCTTGCCCGGCTTGCCGACGTTCTGCCAGTAGTGGAAGCTCATCTTCAGCGCCACTTCGATGCACGACGAACCGTTGTCGGCATAGAACACCCGGTCGAGGCCGGCCGGGGTCATGGCTACAAGGCGCTCGGACAGCTCGATCACCGGCTGGTGGCTGAAACCGGCCAGGATCACGTGCTCCAGCTGGTCGACCTGGTCCTTGATGCGCTGGTTGATACGCGGGTTGGCGTGGCCAAACACGTTGACCCACCAGCTGCTCACCGCATCCAGGTAGCGCTTGCCTTCGAAGTCTTCCAGCCACACGCCTTCGCCGCGCCTGATCGGGATCAGCGGCAGCTGCTCGTGGTCTTTCATCTGGGTGCAGGGGTGCCACAGGACCTTGAGGTCGCGTTGCATCCACTGATCATTGAGGCCCATGGGCACTTCTCCTGGCTTTGCGGCTTGGTTCGACCGCGTAAGCCTAAGCAATGCCGCAGGGCAGGACAACCGCCGCTGTTCATCGGGTTGCCAGCTACGCTTGCTACCGCGTGGAAACGCTGCAGGCAAAAATGTCAGTGGCGAAAAGGACTTGATGTCACTGCGCTGGCAGGGTCGGTAGACCTGACGTATTCTTAACGCATCTCTCCCGGGGCATTCCTGCCTCTCCACGTTTCTGTAACCCCCTGACTCGGAGTTCGCCGACATGGCTGCTGCTTGGGTGCGCCTGTGCGCGTTGGTATTGATTGGTGTGTCCAGCGGCGCCGCGCTGGCAAAGGACAAGACACCTTCGGCGATCGTCGTGGGTGGCGGCCTGGCGGGCCTGACGGCCGCCTACGAGCTGCAGAACAAAGGCTGGCAGGTGACGCTGCTGGAAGCCAAGCCGGGCATGGGCGGGCGCTCGGGCCTGGCTACCAGCGAGTGGATCGGCAACGCCAAGGCGCAGCCGGTGCTCAACCAGTACCTCGACCGTTTCAAACTTGAAACACTGCCGGCACCGGAATTCGTGCGTACCCCCGGTTACCTGATTGAGGGCGAGTATTTCAGTGCCACCGACCTGGCTACCAAGCAGCCGGCCACCGCCGAGGCGCTCAAGCGTTACGAGAAAACCCTCGATGACCTGGCCCGTTCGATCGAAGACCCGCTGAACCCGCAAGCCAACAGCACGCTGTTCGCCCTCGACCAGATCAACGTCTCCACCTGGCTGGACAAGCTGCAGCTGCCGACCACCGCCCGCCAGCTGGTCAACCAGCAGATCCGTACCCGCTACGATGAGCCATCGCGCCTGTCGCTGCTGTATTTTGCCCAGCAGAACCGCGTGTATCGCGGCGTCAGCGACCGTGACCTGCGTGCCGCGCGCCTGCCCGGTGGCAGCCCGGTGCTGGCCCAAGCGTTCGTCAAGCAACTGAAGACTATCAAGACCAGTTCGCCCGTGACCTCCATCGTCCAGGACAAGGACGGTGTCACGGTCAAGGTCGGCAGCGTCGGCTACCAGGCGGATTACCTGGTCATGGCCGTGCCCCTGCGCGCCCTGGCCAAGATCCAGATGACTCCGGGCCTGGACAGCCAGCACCTGGCGGCGTTGAAAGGTACCAACTATGGCTGGCGCGACCAGCTGATGCTCAAGTTCAAAAAGCCGGTGTGGGAAAGCCGGGCGCGCATGTCGGGCGAAATCTTCAGTAACGCAGGTTTGGGCATGCTGTGGATCGAACCCGCGCTCAAGGGTGGCGCCAACGTGGTGATCAACCTGTCGGGCGACAACGCCCGCCTGCTGCAAGCGTTCGGCGACAAGCAGATGGTCGATCAGGTGCTGATCCGCCTGCATGCGTTCTACCCACAGGCCCGTGGCTCGTTCACCGGTTACGAGGTCAAGCGCTACAGCACCGACGCCGGTACCGGCGGCGCCTACCTGGCCTATGGCCCGGGCCAGATCAGCAAATACTGGCGCCTGTGGGAGCGCCCGGTGCAGCGCATCACCTTTGCCGGTGAGCATACCGACGCCCTCTACCCAGGCACCCTGGAAGGCGCCCTGCGCAGTGGCCAGCGCGCGGCCAGCCAGGTGCAGGACCTGCTGGCCGGCAAGGCGTTCGACCCGGCCAAGGCGGCACCAGTGGCGGCGGCAGCAGCTGCAGGCGCGGTGGCGGCCAAGGAGAGCAAGGGCGGGTTCTTCTCCAACATGTTCGGTGGTTCTTCCGACAAGGGCGACAAGGCTGACAAGGCCCCGGTCAAGGCCGAGCCGAAGCCGGTCGATGAGGCCAAGCAGGATAAGCCGGGCTTCTTCAAGCGCCTGTTTGGCGGGGCGGACAAGCCTGAGGTGAAGGCCGAGCCGATTGCCAAGGCCGAGGAAGTGGCGCTGGCACCTGCGCCAACCCCGCAAGCCGCGCCGGCCCCGGTTGCGCCAGCGCCTGTGGTCAAGGAAGCAGCGGCCAAGCCTGCTGCGACCAAGGCTGCGCCTGCCAAGCGCGCACCGGCGCACAAGCCAGCCCAGACCAAAAAGGCGACTGCCAAGTCCGAACCGGCCAAGAAAGCTGTAGCCAATACCCAAGCCAAAGCGGGTTGATTTATTGCCAGTGCTGGCCTCTTCGCAGCACAAGGCTGCTCCTACAAGTACTGCGCCGTCCTGTAGGAGCAGCCTTGTGCTGCGAAAGAGGCGGCACTGGCAACCGCGAACGCTCCGTCTATCGTTAATGTTTCCTTAATGGAAAGCTTACAGAATACATATCGTATTTATCGATAATCCAAAGCAATTTTTTACGCTTTTATTCGATGCGTTACGCGTTAGTCTGTGCACAGCTTTCACGGGGAAACACGTCAACATGCAACTGCGCAATTCACCTTCTCGCTACGGCGTGGTCAGCATCGTCCTGCACTGGGGCGTGGCTGTGGCAGTCTTCGGCCTGTTCGGCCTGGGCCTGTGGATGGTCGGCCTCGACTACTACAGCCCTTGGCGCAAGGCCGGCCCGGACCTGCACAAAAGCATTGGCCTGGTGCTGCTGGCGGTGATGCTGCTGCGGGTGCTCTGGCGCTTCATCAGCCCGCCACCACCGGCACCAGCCAGCCACGGCGCATTCACCCGCCTGGCAGCCAAGTTGGGCCACCTGGCCCTGTACGTTGGGTTGTTCGCGGTAATGATCGCCGGTTACCTGATTTCCACCGCCGACGGTGTCGGCATTCCGGTGTTTGGCCTGTTCGAAGTGCCGGCACTGGTCAGCGACCTGCCCGACCAGGCAGACCTGGCAGGCGTGATCCATCTCTGGCTGGCCTGGGGCTTGGTGATTTTTGCCGTGCTGCATGGCTTGGCAGCGCTCAAGCACCATTTCATCGACCGTGACGCGACCCTGACCCGCATGCTGGGCCGCAAAGCTTGACTCTCAACCTCAATTGCAAAGGAAGGAAGTAAGGATGTTGAAAAAGACTTTTGCCGCTCTGGCGCTCGGTACCGCTCTGCTCTCCGCCGGCCAGGCCATGGCTGCCGAGTACAAGATCGACAAGGAAGGCCAGCACGCGTTCGTTGACTGGAAGATCAGCCACCTGGGCTACAGCTTCATTCACGGTACCTTCAAGGACTTCGACGGCAACTTCACCTGGGACAGTGCAAAGCCTGAAGCCAGCAAGATCAACGTCGACCTGAAAACCGCCAGCCTGTGGTCGAACCACGCCGAGCGTGACAAGCACATTGCCAGCGCCGACTTCCTCGACGTGAAGAAGTACCCCGAAGCCAAGTTCGTCTCCACCAGCGTCAAGCCGACTGGCGACAAGACTGCTGACGTGACTGGCGACCTGACCATGCACGGTGTGACCAAGCCGGTCACCTTCAAGGCCACTTTCAACGGTGAAGGCAAGGACCCATGGGGCGGCGAGCGCGCTGGTTTCAACGCTACCACCACGCTGAACCTGAACGACTTCGGCATCAAGGGCCCGGGCGCTACCTCGCAGACCCTGGACCTGGATATCAGTGTTGAAGGTGTGAAGCAGAAGTAATTTGCTTTAGCTGAAGTACCGAGGGGGCTGCTTCGCAGCCCTTTCGCGACACAAGGCCGCTCCCACAGGTATTGCGCTGCAAGTGAAATCTGCGCAATACCTGTGGGAGCGGCCTTGTGTCGCGAAAGGGCCGCAAAGCGGCCCCCTCATACTTTCTGTCAGCCCTTGCGGGTCAGCAGCGCCGGGCGCTCACCGCGCGGGCGGCTCGGCAGGTCATCCAGCTGCTCAGGCGTCGGGTAACGGTCGAGCTTGGACTCCTTGCGGATGATCACTGGCTGTTTTTCCGGCTGGCGCGGGTTGCGAACGGCCGGCTCTTGCCGGGCAGCATCGTCACGAGCCGGGCGGCCACGGCCACCCCCATCACGACGGGCACCGCCACCGTTGTTAGCGCGGGCTGGACGTTTCTCGCCGCCACCGCCGTTGCGCTGCTGGCCGCTGTTGCGACCTTGGCCACCGGTGTTGCTGCGGCCATTACCCTGGCCCTGACCTTGGCCGGCATTGGCGCCCGGGCGGCGGTTGCGGCCCTGGTTCTTGCCCTGGTACGGGCTGACATAGTCGGCACGGTTGCCGAAGTTGTCGATATCGTCGTCCAGGAACTCTTCAGGATCACGGTCGGCAGGCACTTTCGGCACGCTGCCGTTGCTGGCCTGCTGTTGCTGCTGGCGTGGCTTCTTGTCACGCGGCTTGCGTTGCTGCTGTTGCTTGTCGCCGCTCTTTTCCTTGTCGACCGGCTTGTCCGCAGCCTGTTGCTTGGCCTTGCCTTTATCCTTGCCCTTGTCCTTGCGGCCGCCGTTGGCGTCTTTGCCGCCTTCGCCGCGGGCCTGCTGGTTACGGCCACCACGGCCATTGTTCTGCTGGCGTTCGCGCACTTCAGGCTTTTCGGCTTCAACCTGGCTGGCGTCGAAGCCCATCAGGTCGCCGTCCGGGATCTTCTGCTTGGTTACCCGCTCGATGCTCTTGAGCAGTTTCTCTTCATCCGGCGCGACCATGGAAATGGCCTCGCCCGAACGCCCGGCACGGCCGGTACGGCCGATACGGTGGACGTAGTCTTCCTCTACGTTCGGCAGCTCGAAGTTGACCACGTGCGGCAACTGGTCGATGTCCAGGCCACGGGCGGCGATGTCGGTGGCGACCAGTACGCGCACGCTGTTGGCCTTGAAGTCGGCCAGGGCCTTGGTGCGGGCGTTCTGGCTCTTGTTGCCATGAATTGCGGCGGCGGTCAGGCCGTGCTTTTCCAGGTACTCGGCCAGGCGGTTGGCGCCGTGCTTGGTGCGGGTGAACACCAGTACCTGTTCCCAGGCACCCTGGGTGATCAGGTGCGCCAGCAGCGCGCGCTTGTGGCTGGCGGGCAGGCGGTAGACGCGCTGCTCGATACGCTCGACGGTAGTGTTCGGCGGGGTGACCTCGATACGCTCCGGGTTGTGCAGGAGCTTGTCGGCGAGGTCGGTGATGTCCTTGGAGAACGTGGCCGAGAACAACAGGTTCTGGCGCTTGGCCGGCAGGCGAGCGAGGACCTTCTTGACGTCATGGATGAAGCCCATGTCGAGCATGCGGTCGGCTTCGTCCAGCACCAGGATTTCCACGTGGGCCAGGTCAACCTTGCCTTGGCCGGCCAGGTCGAGCAGGCGGCCAGGGCAGGCGACCAGCACGTCCACACCCTTGGCAATGGCCTGGATCTGCGGGTTCATGCCGACGCCGCCGAAAATGCAGGCGCTGACCAGTGGCAGGTCACGGGCATAGACCTTGAAGCTGTCATGCACCTGGGCTGCCAGTTCGCGGGTCGGGGTCAGGACCAGCACGCGAGGTTGGCGCGGGCCATGGCGCTGCGACTTGTCGGGGTGGCCGGCCGGGAACAGGCGCTCGAGGATCGGCAGGGCGAAACCGCCGGTTTTACCAGTACCTGTCTGTGCGGCGACCATCAGGTCGCGGCCTTGCAACACGGCGGGAATCGCCCGCTGTTGCACGGGGGTCGGCTGGGTATAGCCCGCAGCCTCGATAGCGCGGACAAGAGCCTCGGAGAGACCGAGGGAAGCAAAGGACATGGGCAATCCTGTTCTCGTGTGGGCTGGGCCCGTTTGGGATGTTCTGCCTGGCGCGACGGGCATCGGTGGGATGCGATCGCGTCCGGTCCAGCTGGGCTTTCACTGCACATCCGGGTAGCAGAGGGTGGACGCGAAAGTGCGTCGATGCCGATCGGGATGCCTGTTGCGAGGCCGAGCGTCCGGGCGTGAGCCGGGCGGGAAGGCCCGAGTATAACAGAGCTATCGCGCTGTGCTGCTTTCCTGCTGCTCAACGGCGTTGAGAATGTTTCCGATGTCGCCTGTGTAGCGGTTGTTGATTGCTGCATAGGCCGGTTCCAGCTTGAAGCGCCGTAGTTCCACGGCGAAGGCCTGGGCCAGTGCTTCCCGCCCCGGCTTGCGCGCCAGCCCCAGGTACTGGGCCTGGCGGCTGATCACCAGGGGCAGCTCCTCGACCTGCTGTTGGAGGCCCAGATGCCGCAGCTGGTAATGGCCGACCTTGCGGTCGGTGATTGCCAGGTCGACGCGGCCCAGCATCAGCTTGCCGAAGTTGGCTTCATGGGTAGGTGCAGCTTCGCGCCGGAAATGTACAGCCTCGTTGAAAGCGGCACCGTAGGCGTAGCCGGGTGAGGTGCCGACGGTGAGGCCGGCAAGGTCATCGAGAGTCTTGACGGCATGGCGTCGAGTGCGGGCCTGGAACAGGACGAACTCTACCTCCGACATGGGCTCGGGGGCGTACACCAGGTAGTGCTGGCGCGACTCGTTCTGGAAGATATCCATGATGCCGTCGGCCAAGCCCTGCT
This sequence comes from Pseudomonas sp. A2, assembly GCF_023100865.1. Classification (NCBI taxonomy): domain Bacteria; kingdom Pseudomonadati; phylum Pseudomonadota; class Gammaproteobacteria; order Pseudomonadales; family Pseudomonadaceae; genus Pseudomonas; species Pseudomonas sp. A2. Next base: position 5,591,547 of record NZ_CP039127.1, on the reverse strand, counting down.
CGATCATTGCCAGGCAGCGCTTCCACGGCAGGAACTCCCACTCCACCTCGACGCCAAGGCGCTCGAACACCCGTGTGGTGACTTCGTAGTCGATGCCGCGCGGTTGGCCGTCGTGCTGGTACGCATAAGGTGCCCAGTCGTCGGTCACCAGGCGCAGGCGCTCGCCCAGGGCCAGCGGGCTCAGGCAGGCGAGCAACAGGATCCAGAACAGTCGGGCGATGTGTGGCATGCCCGGAGATTACGCGCTCGGCCTGTTCAAGGCCAGTGAGGATGATGTTCCCCTGTGCCGGCCTCTTCGCGGGTAAACCCGCTCCCACAGGATCTCTGCTGGCTTGCAGGCTCGCGATGTACTTGTGGGAGCGGGTTTACCCGCGAAGAGGCCGGCACAGGTTCACTCAAGTGTGGGATGACCTCAGCAGGTGCGCCTCGATATCCTTGCGCCGCTCGCCCAGCGACAGGCGCAACCCCGGGTGGCGCAGGCACTGGCGCAGTTGTTCGGGCTCCACGTGGCCATGGCGGGCGTTGAGGTTTTCCAGGGCCTTGTCCCACCAGGCCGGCGCGCAGGCGCGGTCGAACTCATTGGCATAGGGGTAGCAGCCATAAAGCAGCTCGCGGGCGAACTGGCGCTCGTGGCTGGGCAGGGTCATGCTCAGTGCCTTGTAACCCAGGCGTTGCAGGGCCGGCGGCCGTGGCAGCTGGTCATTGACCAGGGATACGTCGGCCAGCGCCGCCTGGCTCAGCGGGTCGTGGCCGTGCTTGCGCAGCCAGGCCTGAATCTTGGCGCGGAACTGCGCCTTGCGGCTCCAGTAGTGGTGGATGACATCTGTGCATTCGGCCAATTCCAGCGTGCGGTAGGCCGCCACCGCCAGGCAGAACTCCTCGAGGGTATACGCTTCGCGAGCCAGGGGGTGGAACTCGTCCATCATGGCGATGGAGCGGTCCAGGGTTCCGGCGTCTTCGACGGTGAGGCCGATCACCCCCGAATTGACCAGTGGCATCTGGCAATCAGCCAGGCCTCTGGACTCGAGGATGGCCAGCAGGTTCTTGTACAGCAGGCACTTCTGGTTGCTGCCGTAGCGCGCACCGATGGCATTGCACAGCAGGCGGCCAGGGGCTACCCGAGCGAACAGCTCCAGCGGCGACTTGCGGAAGAAGGTGTCGGTGTCGATCAGCACTGCCAGCGGGTGTTGCTGCAGCACCTGGCGCAACAGCACATGCTTGCTGCGAAAGTGATAACCGTGAGGCGCGTTCCATGCCTGGCGTGTGGCTTCGTCCAACAGGTGCACGGTGACCGGCAGACCGGCATAGGGCTGCGGGTTGTCGGTGTAAACCTGAATGTCCATGGCTTCGCCCGTGCCCAGATGGGCGAGGGCGCTGATGATGCTGAAGCAGGCTTCCTGATGGTAGGTTGCCGGGCCAAAAGCCAGGTAGACGAGCTGGGGACGCAATGGCTGAGGGGGCTGCATGGCAGGCAAGACCTGTTTAACCGGAAAATGAATAAGGCTTTAGTCTATGACCAAAGCCTTAATCAAATCTTAAACAGATTTTGCAAAAAATTTCAGCGCGGCAGCTGCAGATTGTTCCAGATCGCCAGGCTCGGCTCGGCCTGGTTCAAGGTGTAAAAGTGCAGGCCCGGTGCGCCGCCTTGCAGCAGCTGTTCGCACATGCGGGTGATCACTTCCTCGCCGAATGCCTGGATGCTGGCGGTGTCGTCGGCATAGGCTTCCAGCTGTTTGCGGATCCAGCGAGGAATCTCGGCGCCACAGGCATCGGAGAAGCGCGCCAGCTTGCTGTAGTTGGTGATCGGCATGATGCCGGGTACCACCGGGATGTCCACGCCCAGCTTCTGCGCGCGCTCGACGAAGTAGAAGTAGCTGTCGGCGTTGAAGAAGTACTGGGTGATGGCGCTGTCCGCACCGGCCTTGACCTTATGCACGAAGTTGGCCAGGTCAGCCTCGAAGTTGCGGGCCTGGGGGTGCATCTCCGGGTAGGCGGCCACTTCCAGGTGGAAGTGATCGGCAGTTTCCTGGCGAATGAATTCGACCAGGTCGCTGGCGTAGCGCAGTTCGCCACTGGCCATGCCCATACCCGATGGCAGGTCGCCACGCAGGGCGACGATGCGCTTGATGCCTGCAGCCTTGTATTCGGCCAGCAGGGCACGCAGTTCGGCCTTGGTGTCGCCTACGCACGACAGGTGCGGCGCGGCAGGTATCTTCACTTCGCTTTCCAGCTGCAGCACGGTGTTCAGCGTGCGGTCGCGGGTCGAGCCACCGGCACCGTAGGTGCAGGAGAAGAAGTCCGGGTTGTAGGCGGCCAGCTGGCGGGCGACGCCCATCAGCTTTTCGTGACCGGCATCGGTCTTGGTCGGGAAGAACTCGAAACTGTAACGGCGTTCCTGGGACATCGGGCGTTCCTCTGGCAGCAAGCTTCAAGCGGCAGGCTGCAAGTAAAAGCCAGATCGGTTATGGCCGGCCTGGCTTGGGCATCGTTCAAGATCCGTGATGCTTGAGCTGCAAGCGGCAACGGCATGGTCTGCCTTTGATTGCCGCTTGAAGCTTCAAGCTGGCCGCTTAGTAGCGGTATGCGTGTGGCTTGAACGGGCCTTCGACGGTCACGCCGATGTAGTCGGCCTGCTGCTTGGTCAGTTGGGTGACCACGCCACCGAAGCCGCGGACCATTTCCAGGGCCACTTCTTCGTCGAGCTTCTTCGGCAGTACTTCGACAGTCAGGCGCTCGGCTTTCTTTTCGGGCGACAGGTCGGCGAACTTCTGCTCGAACAGGAAGATCTGCGCCAGTACCTGGTTGGCGAACGAACCGTCCATGATGCGGCTTGGGTGGCCAGTGGCGTTACCCAGGTTTACCAGGCGGCCTTCGGCCAGCAGGATCAGGTAGTCGTCGTTCTGCGGGTCGAAGCTGCCAGCGCCGGTGCGGTGGATCTTGTGCACCTGCGGCTTGACCTCTTCCCAGGCCCAGTTCTTGCGCATGAAGGCGGTGTCGATCTCGTTGTCGAAGTGGCCGATGTTGCACACCACGGCACGCTTCTTCAGCGCCTTGAGCATGTTGGCGTCGCAGACGTTGACGTTACCGGTGGTGGTCACGATCAGGTCGATCTTGCCCAGCAGGGCCTTGTCGATGCTGGCTTCGGTACCGTTGTTGATACCGTCGATGAACGGCGAAACCACTTCGAAACCGTCCATGCAGGCCTGCATGGCGCAGATCGGGTCGACTTCGGTGACCTTGACGATCATGCCTTCCTGGCGCAGGGACTGGGCCGAGCCCTTGCCCACGTCACCGTAGCCGATCACCAGGGCCTGCTTGCCCGACAGCAGGTGGTCGGTACCACGCTTGATGGCGTCGTTCAGGCTGTGACGGCAGCCGTATTTGTTGTCGTTCTTGCTCTTGGTAACCGAGTCGTTGACGTTGATCGCCGGGACTTTCAGCTCGCCCTTGGCCAGCATGTCCAGCAGGCGGTGCACGCCGGTGGTGGTCTCTTCGGTCACACCGTGCACGCGCTCCAGCACTTGCGGGTATTTCTTGTGCAGCAGCTCGGTCAGGTCGCCACCGTCGTCAAGGACCATGTTGGCGTCCCATGGCTGGCCATCCTTGAGGATGGTCTGCTCCAGGCACCACTCGTACTCTTGCTCGGTTTCACCTTTCCAGGCGAACACAGGGATACCGGCGGCGGCGATGGACGCGGCGGCCTGGTCCTGGGTGGAGAAGATGTTGCAGGACGACCAGCGCACTTCGGCGCCCAGGGCAACCAGGGTTTCGATCAGCACGGCGGTCTGGATGGTCATGTGGATGCAGCCCAGGATCTTCGCACCCTTGAGCGGTTGCTCGGCCAGGTACTTGCGACGCAGGCCCATCAGTGCAGGCATTTCCGATTCGGCGATGATGGTTTCGCGACGACCCCAGGCGGCCAGGGAGATGTCGGCGACTTTGTAATCGGTAAAACCAGCAGGCATGTTTGCAGCGCTCATGAGAGCCTCCATTCGTAGTGTGCGAATGGGCGCCGTTGTGCGTTAAGCGCCCGCGAGAGCGAGCAACGCCCCATCCGAGCCTGACAGGCCTAGCCTGCTGCAGCGCCCCTCGGACGGGTGGCGGGCATGGCGCCGCTGAGGGCGGCCATGTGAAGCGGCGGAGATTATAGCCGCGCCCGCCGGCTTGCCCAAGGTTTTCTGTCGATTAATCGCGACGATAGTCGATGTTCAATGGAGCGACAGCGGCCGCTCTGCCATCATTGCTACACGTTAGCCAGGCAGGTCAGGAGTACAGATGAACTTTCATACCCGCAAGTGGGTTAAACCCGAAGACCTCAACCCAAACGGCACTTTGTTCGGTGGCAGCCTGTTGCGCTGGATCGACGAAGAGGCTGCGATCTACGCCATCGTCCAGTTGGGCAACCAGCGTGTGGTGACCAAGTACATATCGGAAATCAACTTCGTCAGTGCCTCGCGTCAGGGCGACATCATCGAGCTGGGCATCACTGCCACCGAGTTCGGCCGTACCTCGATCACCCTCAAGTGCGAAGTGCGCAACAAGATCACCCGCAAGGCCATCCTCACGGTCGACAAGATGGTCTTCGTCAACCTTGGCGAGGATGGGTTGCCAGCGGCGCATGGGCGGACCGAGATCAAGTACATCCAGGACCAGTTCCCGGACAGTGCAGTCGAATAGATCTCGGTTGTCGGTGCCGGCCTCTTCGCGGGTAAACCCGCTCCCACAGGTTTTTCACCGTCCGAAAGGTAGCGCAGATCCTGTGGGAGCGGGTTTACCCGCGAAGAGGCCGGCACAATTTCTCAAGGCTGAGCGCTGACTTTGCGCACCACCCGCCCGATGCTCAACCCCTGCACCAGGATCGACGACAGCACCACGATGTAGGTGATCGACAGCATCAGGTCACGTTCTTCGCCCAGTGGCAGCGACAGTGCCAGGGCAACCGACACCCCACCGCGCAAGCCACCCCAGGTCAGCACCCGTACCGTGCCCTTGGGCACCGGGCGCCAGCGCCGCAGCAGCACGATCGCCGGGGCCACGGTCAGCAACCTCGACAGTAGCACCGCCAGCGCCAGCACGCCGCCGGCTACCATGTGCATCCAGTTGAAAGGCAGCAGCAACAGCTCCAGGCCGATCAACGCGAACAGCAAGGCGTTGAGCATGTCGTCGATCAGCTCCCAGAAGCCGTCCATGTAGCGACGGGTCATGTCGTTCATCGCCAGGTTGCGCCCCAGGTTGCCGATTATCAGCCCGGCCACCACCATGGCGGTCGGCGCCGAAACGTGCAGTTCGTAGCACATTGCCGAGCCGCCGATGACCAGCGCCAGGGTCAGCATCACTTCCACCTGGTATTGCTCGACGCTCTTGATCATGCGGTAGGTAGCATAGCCGATCAGGCCGCCGAACAGCACCCCGCCGATGGCCTCGCGGGCGAACAGGAGCGCCGTGTCGGTCATGCTCGGCGTCTCGCCCAACTGGATGATGCCCAGCAACACGGTAAACACCACTACCGCGGTGCCGTCATTGAACAGCGACTCGCCGACGATGGTGGTTTTCAGTGGTTTGGAGGCGTTGGCGGTACGTAGCGCGCCAAGCACGGCGATCGGGTCGGTGGGCGAGATCAGCGCACCGAACAGCAGGCAGTAGATCAGCGGCACTTGCCAGCCGAACAGGGCGAACACCCAGTGCGACAGGTAGCCGATGACGACGGTGGCAATCAGTACGCCGACGGTGGCCAGCAGGCCGATGGGCCAGCGGTAGCTGCGCAGGTCGGAGAGGTTCACGTGCAAGGCGCCGGCGAACAGCAAAAACGCCAGCATCCAGTGCATCAGCAGGTCATTGAAGTCGATCTGGTTCATCAGACCTTCGACGCGAGCTTCCAGGCCAGGGAAGCCGATCAGGCTCAAGCCCTGCAGCATCAGGGAAAACAGCAGCGCCGTGACCATCACACCGATGGCAGGGGGCAGGCCGATGAAACGGTAATTTACATAGGTAAGGAGGGTGGTGAGGCAGATAAACGCGGCAACTAGTTCAAGCATCCCGAATCCTGTAACAGTGGCTTCCAAGTCGTAACCCGAATGGCTCGGGCAGTTCTTTGATGACCTGGCGCGGGGTTCGGGACACAGGGTTTGACCGGATTCGTTTGAAACGTTCCCATCCAAGGGGCTGCTACGCAGCCCAATCGCCGGCAAGCTAGCTCCCACATGTACTGCATCAACCTTGAAAGCGACGCGGTCGAGGTGGGAGCTGGCTTGCCGGCGATTGGGCCGCACAGTGGCCCTCGAACGCTATATAGTCCCAGCCATAAAAAGCCACAAGGATAAGAAGGCGTGCTGGCAACTTCCCTGGTGTTGGTCGCTGCCCTGCTGCATGCGACCTGGAATACCCTGATCAAATTCAGCGGCGAGCGCCTGCTGGTGATCGCCAGCATGGATACGGTGGCGTTGGCCTTCGCGGTGCTGGCGGTGCCCTTCGTCGAGGTACCGCCGGCCAACATCTGGCCCTGGCTGCTGGCTTCGGCGCTGGCCGAGCAGTTGTACCGCTTCCTGTTGATCCAGGCCTACCGCGTGGGCGACCTGGGGCTGGTCTATCCTCTGATGCGCGGGCTGTCGCCGTTGGTGGTGCTGGGGCTGACCCTGGCCTTTGCCGGCGAATCGCTGAGCCAGCAGCAGATCATCGGCATCCTGCTGATCCCCTGTGGCATGGCCTGCCTGTTGTGGCAGGGCGGTGGCGGTGACCGGCTGCCCTGGTCGATGCTGCCGGTGGTTGTCCTGATTGGCCTGTGTATTGGTTGCTACACCTGGTTCGACGGCCAGGCCGTGCGCTTGTGGGGCAAGCCTTGGGATTACCTGGTATGGCTGACCTTGCTCAGTGCCTGGCCCTTCCCGTTGCTGGCCAGCGTGGCCCGACGTGCGCCATTCATCTTGTTCTGGCGCCTTCAGTGGCGCCTGGGGCTGGCGGTGGGGCTGTGTGTACTGCTCAGTTACGCGCTGGTGCTGTGGGCCATGCACCTGGGGTCGGTGGCCGAAGCGGCGGCGTTGCGCGAGTTGAGTGTGATTCTGGTGGTGCTGCTGGGCATGCGCTACCTGAAAGAACCTTTTGGCGGGCCGAGACTCCTAGCTTGCGGGCTGGTGTTGGCCGGCATGCTGGTAATGAAGCTTTGACCCGAAGACTGAACAAGGAGTCCTGTCCATGACTGTTGCCCTGTGGTGCATCCTGATCGCGCTGCTCTTGCCGCCACTGTGCGCGTTGATAGCCAAGGCCGGTAGTGGCCGCTTCCGACTGCGCGACAACCACGACCCGCGTGCCTTCCTGGATACCCTGTCCGGGCTGCCGCGGCGCGCGCATGCTGCCCAACAGAACAGTTTCGAGGCCTTCCCGGCATTTGCCGCGGCGGTGCTGGTGGCGGATATCGTCGGCAATGCCGAGCAGGTGACCCAGGATGTGCTGGGGGTGATGTACATCACCAGCCGGCTGCTGTACATCATCTGTTACCTGGCCGACTGGGCCATGCTGCGATCGCTTGTGTGGTTTGCCGGGTTGGCGATCATTGTGGCTTTCTTCGTGGTTTCCATCTGATACCGCGTCGCCTTCTTCGCGGGCTCGCCCGCGAAGAATCCACCGCCGATCAAGGTACTTTCGGCACCTCGGGCAGCGGCTTGCCCTTGGGCCACAGCATCCAGATCTGCCCCTGCTGCTTCATGTTCCCGGCCAGTTCTCCAGCTTCCGGCCCAGTGCCCCAGAACAGGTCGGCGCGCACCTCGCCAGTAATTGCCCCGCCGGTATCCTGGGCCCCCACCGGGCGTACCACCGGCGTACCGTCCGGGCGAGTGGTGGACAACCACAGCAAGCTGCCCAGCGGAATCACCTTGCGGTCGATGGCCACGCTGTAGCCAGCGGTCAGCGGTACGTTCAACGAACCGCGTGGCCCTTCGTTGCTGTCCGGGCGGGTGCTGAAGAACACGTAGCTGGGGTTGCTGGCGAGCAGTTCCGGCACCCGTTGTGGGTTGGCCTGGGCCCAGGCATGAATGGCGCCCATGCTCACTTCTTCCTTCTTCAACTGGCCCTGTTCCACCAGCCAGCGCCCGATCGGCCGATAGGGGTGGCCGTTCTGGTCGGCGTAACCCAGGCGCAGCTGGCGCCCGTCCTCCAGTTGTACCCGGCCGGAACCCTGAATCTGCAGAAACTGCAGGTCCATCGGGTCGGTCAGCCAGGCCAGCACCGGCGCCTTGACGCCGTCACGGTTGATCACCTCGGCGGTGTCGTAGGGCTTGAGCACCCGGCCATCGAGGCGACCGCGCAGGCGCTTGCCCTTGAGTTCGGGGTACACGCTGGCTAGGTCGACCACGATCATGTCGTCGGGGATGCCGTAGACCGCCACGTGGTTGGTTGCCGATTGGCTCAGGCTGCCAGGGTAGACCGGTTCGTAGTAACCGGTGATCAGGCCGTTGGCGTTATTCTCGGCCGAACGCAGGCCGTATACCTGCAGGTTCTGTTGCAGGAAGGCACGCACCTGCAAGGCATTGTCGGGCACGCTGGTGGCTGCTTCGCAGGTGCTGGCCCAGACGGTGTCGCGCTTTAGCTTTTCACAGCCGTTGCGCCAGGCCTGGAAGCCAGCCACCAGGTCGCTGTCGTTGACGGCAGGCAGGTCCTGCCATGTGGCATTGGCGTAGGTGGCGATGGCATGGGGCTCGGGTTTGGCGCTTTCGCCACCGTTGCAGCCGGCCAGCAGGGCCAGTGCCGGGAGTGTCCAGGCCAGATGGCGCAGGGCAGATTTCATGAGTACGTTCCTGTCATGGGTGAACACGGATATTCGCCCCTGTTTTTTATGTGGCTATTGGTCTTTCGCCGCTTGGCAGCGATACTGGCCGCCCATTTGCGTAGGCCGAAGTGACCGTGATGTTGAAGCGATTGACCGTTGTTCTGCTGGCAGCACTGGCCCTGGGTGGTTGTGACCGGGTTGACCCGAACTCCCCGCTGGGCAAGCGCAAGGTGATCTTCAAGGACATGCTCAAGACCAGCGAAGACCTGGGCGGCATGTTGCGTGGACGGTTGCCGTTCGACGGGGTGAAGTTTGCCGACGGTGCGCTGAAGCTGGACAACCTTTCGCACCAGCCCTGGCAGCACTTCCCACAGGCGCGTGATAGTGGCGACAGTAGTGCGCGTGCCGAGGTATGGGAGCGGCAGACGCGCTTTCATGACCTGGCCCGCCAGCTGGAAGGCGTTACTGGCGAACTGGTCGACGTCACCCGCGACCAGCCGCTGGACGCTGCACAGTTGAAGGCACCGATGGACAAGGTCGAAGCGGCTTGCAAGGCCTGTCATATCGAGTTTCGTAATCATTGATGGCCTGTTGCGGCCTCATCGCCGGCAAGCCAGCTCTCACAAGTATCACGCTGCCCTCAAGTGCAATGCAGTACCTGTGGGAGCCGGCTTGCCGGCGATGAGGCCAGTAAAGGCAACGCAGTATTCGAATCTCTGTCAGCGATCCAGATCCTCCACCGCTTCCTGCAGTTCCTTGCGCGACTCGGCCAGCTTGTCCTTGCGCTTGTTGATCTTCTCCGAATCGCCTTTCTTCTCGGCTTTCTTCAAGTCCTTTTCCCGCTGCGCCACTTCGTGACGTGCGTCGAGCACCTTCTGCTCACGTTCCTTGCGCAGGCTGGCATCGGTGCAGTTGTCGACCCCTCGCAGTGCCTCTTCAAGCCCTGCGGCCTGTTCGTTGTTGCCGTGGTCACGGGCAATCTTCAACTGGTTCTCGATGGCGCTACGCTTGGCGGCGCAACCGGTCAGGCCGGCGTCCGGCTGGGCGGCTTGTACGGCACCAGCGGGCAGGCCCAGTGTCGCGATCAGGAAAAGGGTCGAAATACGTTTCATGAAAAGCCTCCTTGAGGGGGCGGGGCAGCAAAAGTTGGGGGAAATCCTGCCTTGGTTTTGCTCATTTAGAAACCCTTGTTGGGGTTTTCCGGCTTAATCTCGGGGTTTTCCTACAGGTAAATTGGTAAATAATCATTGCTCGATGCTTTGCCTGTCGATCCGGAATCCATCGATCCCTGCCGTGGCCAGTTGCGTTGCAATGGCTTGAACCTCGGTGGTTGCAAAAAATCCAGCAAGCTGTTGCCCGCGCTTTTCGCCGATACCGGGCATGGCTTGCCATTCAAGATTCGTGCGGGCAGCCAGCTCCAGCCAGTCGCCTGTTACCTGCATGCCGGTGGGTGTAGGCGCGCCGAGTCCGCGAAGCCATTGCGCAAAAGGCCGTGAGCGGGCTTGGTCGAAACTGCCCAGCAACTGCGAAGCCGTTGTGTCACTGATACCCGCTACCTGGGCCAGGCGCTCGGCATCCAGATGCAGCCAGTCGGTCATCGAGGTCACCAGCCCTGCAGCCACCAGTCGGCGCCAGGTACCAGGGCCGGTGCGCGGCAGGGCCAGCCCCTGCTTGCCGCTGAGCCAGGTGAGACGAGCAATGAACTGCTCTTCGCAGCCTTCGCTGATCTGCCAGCAGCTGTGGGCATGATGCTGGCCGGGCGCTGGTGCGATCACCGGTTGGCGCTCGGCGGCGCGGTGCACCACTTGCTCCAGGCGTGGGATGGTCAGCCCGGCAAGGCTGACGGCCACCTGGTCACCGGGGCGGATGTCGAGCTTGAGCCAACGTGCCAGCGATCCCAGGCTCACCTGGGTGATTCGCCGGTCATCCAGGGTAACCGGCAGTATATGCAAGACTGGCGTAACCCTGCCGGTACGGCCGACGCGGAAGCGTACGTCGCGCACTTCGGCCAAGGCCTGCGTGTACGGGTGCTTCCACGCCGCGATCCAGTAGGGCGCCTTGGCCTGCCAGCGTTCGGACGGAGGCCGGACGCCTAGGCGCAACACCACGCCATCGGTGGCGAAAGGCAGGGGTGAGCGGTACCAGTACTCACGCCAGTGCGCTGCATCGTCCGCTGTTTTTATGGCGACGCTGTAATCCTGGCTGTGCGCAAAGCCCAGTTCCGCCAGCTTCGCGAGGCGTTCGGCCTGCTGCTCGGGGCCTTGCGGCCAGTCCCACACGAACAGGCCGATGCGCTCACCTTGCTCACGACCCAGCTGCTTGCGAGCCAGCAGCCCGGCTACCGTCCCTCGGGCGTTGGCGCTGCCTGCCCGGGCTTGCACATGCGCGTCCAGGCGCAGGTACAGTTCGCCCTGGAGTTGCAGGTCAATGGTCTGGGGCAGCTGCCGGTTGATTGCGTCGAGCAGGGGGATGTGGCGGCTCCAGTCGTGCCCCTGCACGCCGTCCCCCCGGCTGATCAACTGCACCAGCCGGCCCTTTCGGTAGATGAGGGAGACTGCTACGCCATCGACCTTTGGTTGCACCCAAACATCTGCCTTGCCGGCCAGCCAGCGTTCTACAGCCTGACGGTCGGTCAGCTTGTCGACGCCGGTGTGCGGCACCGGATGCGGAATTGGCCCGCCAGCGCTGGCCAGCGGGGACGGGGTAGTCGTGATGCCAAAGCATTGCTGCAGGTGCGCCAGGTGCTGGCGGCTCTGGTCGTATATTTCATCGGCCACCAATGCGATGCCCTGACGATGATAATGGTCGTCCCAGCGGGCAAGCGCGGCGCGCAGTCGGCTCACTTCAGCCTCGACTTGTTGCGGGTTCCAGGTGGGGCATGTGGCGGCACGGACAAGGGGAGCATTCAACGTCAACATCAGGGCGAACAGCAGCATGAGCGGCATGGCCAGCATCCTTGCATGGCAGGTGGGAGCCCTCAGCCTAGGCAGGTAGCGTGCGCGTCGCCATGCAGCGTTTGTCAGCCCATATGTCACAAAAAAGCCCCTGCCGATTGCTCGGCAGGGGCTTTCGCCTGGCGCTGTAGGAAACTTACAGGCCGGCAGCGTCACGCAGCGACTGGGCGCGGTCGGTACGCTCCCAGGTGAAGGTGGTGAAGGTGTCGTCGCCGACCGTCTTCTGCTGCGGGGTACGGCCGAAGTGACCGTAGGCAGCGGTTTCCTGGTACATCGGGTGCAGCAGGTCGAGCATGGTGGTGATGGCGTAAGGACGCAGGTCGAAGCACTCGCGCACCAGCTGGATGATCTTGTCGTCGGAGACCTTGCCGGTACCGAAGGTGTTGATCGAGATGGAGGTCGGCTGGGCCACGCCGATGGCGTACGACACCTGGATCTCGCAACGCTCGGCCAGGCCGGCGGCGACGATGTTCTTGGCCACGTAGCGGCCGGCGTAGGCGGCGGAACGGTCGACCTTGGATGGGTCCTTGCCGGAGAACGCGCCACCACCATGGCGGGCCATGCCGCCGTAGGAGTCGACGATGATCTTGCGCCCGGTCAGGCCGCAGTCACCCACCGGGCCACCGATGATGAAGTTGCCGGTCGGGTTGATGTGGTACTGGGTACCCTTGTGCAGCAGTTCGGCAGGCAGGGTGTGCTTGACGATCAGCTCCATCACGGCTTCCTGCAGGTCTTTCTGCGAAACCTCAGGGTTGTGCTGGGTCGACAGCACCACGGCGTCGACGCCGACCACCTTGCCATTTTCGTAACGGCAGGTGACCTGCGACTTGGCGTCCGGACGCAGCCATGGCAGCAGTTTCGATTTGCGCGCCTCGGCCTGGCGCTCGACCAGACGGTGCGAGAAGCAGATCGGTGCCGGCATCAGCACATCGGTTTCGTTGCTGGCGTAGCCGAACATCAGGCCCTGGTCACCGGCGCCCTGGTCTTCCGGGCGGGAACGGTCGACGCCCTGGGCGATGTCCACCGACTGTTTGCCGATGATGTTCATCACGGCGCAGGTGGCGCCGTCGAAACCGACGTCGGAGCTGTTGTAGCCGATGTCGATGATGACCTTGCGCACCAGCTCTTCCAGGTCGACCCAGGCGGAGGTGGTGACTTCGCCGGCGATGATGGCGACGCCGGTCTTGACCAGGGTTTCGCAGGCTACGCGGGCGTATTTGTCCTGGGCGATGATGGCATCAAGGACGGCGTCCGAAATCTGGTCGGCGATCTTGTCCGGATGCCCTTCGGACACGGACTCGGAGGTGAAAAGGGAGTATTCGCTCATCTCGAAGGTTCCTGAAATTTACCGATGGTGTATGTCGCCAGCCGTCCGCTGGAAATGGCGGACCTGGATCTGGAAACCGTTACGCAAGCCCACGTACAGGCTGTCCCCGGGGGCCAGCCCGGCGTCGTTGGCCCAACGGGCCAGGTCGTCCTGTTCGAAGCCAAGCCACAGGTCGCCGCAGGCTTCGCGCGCCCACCCCTGGTCATGGCTGCACAGTTCGGTTACCAGCAGGCTGCCGCCTGCCTTCACCCGTTTGGCCAGCTGGCGCAAGGCCAGGGCCGGGTCGCTGAAATGGTGCAGCACCATGTTCAGCACAACGCAGTCGGCGGCCACATCCGTTGCACCCAGTGCATCGGCCAACTGCAGGTTCACGTTGTCGAGCCCTTCGCGCTGGCACACCTGGCGCGCCAGTTCGAGCATGGTCGGGCTGTTGTCCAGGGCGGTGACCTGGGCGAAGCGCCGGGCCAGGTCGGGCAGGAAGCCACCGTCACCGGGGCCGACCTCCAGGGCGCTGGCGGCCGGGTCGAAATTCAGTTTGTCGAGCAGCGCCAGCAGGCTTTCGCGGTACTGCGGCAGGCCGGCGATCAGGTCTTGCTGGGCGCGGAACTTCTCTTCCACGCGCAGGAAGAAGTCCTGGCTGGTGGCTGCGCGGCGTTGCTGCACCTGGGCAATGCGCGCCTGCACGTCAGGCGGAAGAGTCAGGTTGTCCACCTCTTCGAGCAGCGCCGCGTGCAGTCGACCTCCCAGGCGCAAGCTGTCGGGCAGGGCGCGGCGGTAGAAGATGGCATTGCCCTCGCGGCGGGTCGCCACCAGCTCGGCCTGGGCCAGTACTTTAAGGTGGTGGCTCATGCCCGACTGGCCCACGTCGAAGATCTGCGCCAGCTCCAGCACGCCGAACGAGTCGTTGGCCAGGGCGCGCAATACGTTCAGGCGCAACTCGTCGCCACTGGCTTTGCACAGGGCAGCCAATGCTTCGCGTTGCTCGGGGATCGATTGCGCACGGAGGTTCATGGTGCGGCAGTCTAGACAGGCATCGTTGCCCTAGCAAGGGCAATATCAAAAAGTTTTGATATTGAGTGATGAGTGGGGTGGTTCTCCCGGTTTTACCCCGAATTGAATGCCAATCGCAGGAAAATCCCCCGACTGCGACCATACGTCATTGCCCCAAGCCCCCCCAGTGGGCGAAAATGGCCGCCTTTTTTCGTGACACCACCTATTCAAGCCCCCCAGGAGATCAGCGATGCCCAGCCGTCGTGAACGTGCCAACGCCATTCGTGCCCTCAGCATGGATGCCGTGCAAAAGGCCAACAGCGGCCACCCAGGTGCCCCCATGGGCATGGCGGATATCGCCGAAGTGCTTTGGCGCGACTATCTGAAGCACAACCCGAGCAACCCGAGTTTCGCCGACCGTGACCGCTTCGTACTGTCCAACGGCCACGGTTCGATGCTGATCTACTCGCTGCTGCACCTGACCGGCTACGACGTCACCATCGATGACATCAAAGGCTTCCGCCAGCTGCACAGCCGCACCCCGGGCCACCCGGAATACGGCTACACCCCAGGCGTCGAGACCACCACCGGCCCGCTCGGCCAGGGTATCGCCAACGCCGTGGGCTTCGCCCTGGCCGAAAAAGTGCTCGCTGCCCAGTTCAACCGTGACGGCCACAACATCGTCGACCACAACACCTACGTGTTCCTCGGCGACGGCTGCATGATGGAAGGTATCTCCCACGAAGTCGCCTCGCTGGCCGGCACCCTGGGCCTGAACAAGCTGATCGCCTTCTACGACGACAACGGCATTTCCATCGACGGCGAAGTGCACGGCTGGTTCACCGACAACACCCCGGCGCGCTTCGAAGCGTACAACTGGCAGGTGATCCGCAACGTCGACGGCCATGACGCCGACGAGATCAAGACCGCCATCGAGACCGCCCGCAAGAGCGATCGCCCGACCCTGATCTGCTGCAAGACCATCATTGGTTTCGGCTCGCCGAACAAGCAGGGCAAGGAAGACTGCCACGGCGCACCGCTGGGCAACGACGAAATCGCCCTGGCTCGCAAGGAACTGAACTGGAACCACGGCCCGTTCGAAATCCCGGCCGACATCTATGCCGAGTGGGACGCCAAGGCCGCCGGTGCCAAGGTTGAAGCCGACTGGAACCAGCGCTTCGACGCCTACGCCAAGGCCTACCCGGAGCTGGCTGCCGAGTTCAAGCGCCGTGACAGCGGCGAGCTGCCGGCCGACTTCAGCGAGAAGGCCCAGGCCTACATCAACGAAGTGGCCGCCAAGGGCGAAACCATCGCCAGCCGCAAGGCCAGCCAGAACGCCCTGAACGCCTTCGGCCCGCTGCTGCCGGAGTTCCTCGGCGGTTCGGCAGACCTGGCCGGTTCCAACCTGACCCTGTGGAAGGGTTGCAAGGGTGTCGAAGCCAACGACGCCAGCGGCAACTACGTGTTCTACGGCGTTCGCGAGTTCGGCATGACCGCCATCATGAACGGCGTTGCCCTGCACGGTGGCCTGGTACCTTACGGCGCGACCTTCCTGATGTTCATGGAATACGCCCGCAACGCCGTGCGCATGTCGGCACTGATGAAGCAGCGCGTGATCCACGTCTACACCCACGACTCCATCGGCCTGGGCGAAGACGGCCCGACTCACCAGCCGATCGAGCAGCTGACCAGCCTGCGCAGCACGCCGAACCTGGACACCTGGCGCCCAGCCGACGCGGTGGAATCCGCCGTGTCCTGGAAAAGCGCCCTGGAGCGCAAGGACGGCCCTTCGGCGCTGATCTTCTCGCGCCAGAACCTGCAGCACCAGGACCGCGACGCCCAGCAGATCGCCGACATCAGTCGCGGCGGCTACGTGCTCAAGGACTGCGCCGGCGAGCCTGAGCTGATCCTGATCGCCACCGGTTCCGAAGTTGGCCTAGCTGTTCAGGCGCACGCCAAGCTGACCGAACAAGGCCGCAAGGTGCGCGTGGTTTCCATGCCGTGCACCAGCGTGTTCGATGCCCAGGACGCTGCCTACAAGCAGTCCGTGCTGCCGCTGGAAGTGGGTGCGCGTATCGCCATCGAAGCCGCTCACGCCGACTTCTGGTACAAGTACGTCGGCCTGGAAGGTCGTATCATCGGCATGACCACCTACGGTGAGTCGGCGCCGGCTTCGGCACTGTTCGAAGAGTTCGGCTTCACCCTGGAGAACATCCTCGGTACTGCCGAAGAGCTGCTGGAAGACTGATACAAGGAAGGCGAGGGCCTCTGGCCCTCGTTCGCGGCACAAGGCCGCTCCTACAGGGTATTGCGTACGCCGTCCCCTGTAGGAGCGGCCTTGTGCCGCGAATGGGCTGCGCAGCGGCCCCGTTCAACTGCCGGAGTTCAAGAGCTACCTATGCCCCACCTGCGTCCCTACAAAGTTGCACTCAACGGTTATGGCCGTATCGGCCGCTGTGTCCTGCGCGCGCTGTTCGAGCGGGGGGCAAAGGCCGGTTTCGAGATCGTCGCGCTGAACGACCTGGCCGACCAGGCCAGCCTTGAATACCTGACACGCTTCGACTCCACCCACGGGCGCTTCCCCGGTGAGGTGAAGGTCGATGGCGACTGTCTGCATATCAATGGCGACTGCGTGAAGGTGATGCGCAGTGCCACCCCCGAGGGCATCGACTGGGCCGCCCTGGACATCGACCTGGTACTGGAGTGCTCCGGCGCCTACCACACCCGCGCCGATGGCCAGCGCTTCCTCGACGCCGGCGCGCCTCGGGTGCTGTTCTCGCAGCCGATGGCCAGCGAGGCCGATGTCGATGCCACGGTGGTCTACGGCGTCAACCAGGCCTGCCTGACCGGCAGCGAGCGCCTGGTGTCCAACGCCTCTTGCACCACCAACTGCGGCGTGCCGCTGCTGCGTGTGCTGGACCAGGCATTCGGCATCGAGTACGTGCAGATCACCACTATCCACTCGGCGATGAACGACCAGCCGGTGATCGACGCCTACCACCACGAAGACCTGCGCCGCACGCGCTCGGCCTTCCAGTCGGTGATCCCGGTGTCCACTGGTCTGGCGCGTGGCATCGAACGCCTGCTTCCGGAACTTGCCGGGCGAATCCAGGCCAAAGCGGTACGCGTACCGACCGTCAACGTCTCGTGCCTGGATATCACCCTGCAGACCGCTCGCGATACCAGCGCGGCCGAAGTCAACCGGGTGCTGCGCGAGGCGGCGCTGGAAGGCCCGCTCAAAGGCTTGCTGGCCTACACCGAGTTGCCCCACGCCAGCTGTGATTTCAACCATGACCCGCATTCGGCGATCGTCGATGCCAGCCAGACCCGTGTTTCCGGCCCTCGCCTGGTGAACCTGCTGGCCTGGTTCGACAACGAATGGGGGTTCGCCAACCGTATGCTCGACGTTGCCGAACACTATCTGCACGTCGTCCACCCAACCCGCAACAAACAGCCCTGAAGGACTGCATTCATGACCGTGTTGAAGATGACCGACCTCGACCTGCAAGGTAAGCGCGTACTGATCCGCGAAGACCTCAACGTGCCTGTGAAGGACGGTGTGGTAGCCAGCGACGCGCGTATCCTGGCAGCGCTGCCGACCATCAAGCTGGCCCTGGAGAAGGGTGCAGCGGTAATGGTCTGCTCGCACCTGGGCCGCCCGACCGAGGGTGAATTCTCCGCCGAGAACAGCCTCAAGCCGGTCGCCGACTACCTGAGCAATGCCTTGGGCCGCGACGTGCCGCTGGTTGCCGACTACCTGGACGGTGTCGAGGTCAAGGCTGGTGACCTGGTGCTGTTCGAGAACGTGCGCTTCAACAAGGGCGAGAAGAAGAACGCCGACGAGCTGGCGCAGAAATACGCCGCCCTGTGCGACGTGTTCGTCATGGACGCTTTCGGTACTGCCCACCGTGCCGAAGGTTCGACCCATGGTGTTGCCAAGTTTGCCAAGGTCGCTGCTGCTGGCCCTCTGCTGGCAGCCGAGCTGGATGCCCTGGGCAAGGCCTTGAAGGCCCCGGCCAAGCCGATGGCGGCCATCGTTGCCGGTTCCAAGGTCTCCACCAAGCTGGATGTGCTGAACAGCCTGAGCTCGGTGTGCGACCAGCTGATCGTCGGTGGTGGCATCGCCAACACCTTCCTGGCCGCAGCCGGCCACCCGGTAGGCAAGTCGCTGTACGAGCCTGACCTGGTCGATACCGCCAAGGCCATCGCTGCCAAGGTCAGCGTGCCTCTGCCGGTCGACGTGGTGGTTGCCAAGGAGTTCGCCGAGAGCGCCGAAGCCACCGTCAAGGCCATTGCTGACGTTGCCGCTGACGACATGATCCTGGACATCGGCCCGCAAACCGCAGCCCACTTCGCGGAGCTGCTGAAGTCGTCGAAGACCATCCTGTGGAATGGCCCGGTCGGCGTGTTCGAGTTCGACCAGTTCGGTAACGGCACCAAGGTGCTGGCCAAGGCCATCGCCGACAGCGCCGCGTTCTCCATCGCAGGTGGCGGTGACACCCTGGCTGCCATCGACAAATATGGCGTTGGCGCCGATATCTCCTACATTTCTACCGGCGGTGGCGCCTTCCTCGAGTTCGTCGAGGGCAAGGTACTGCCGGCCGTGGCGATCCTGGAAGAGCGGGCCAAGGCCTGATGACGTCGGCGCTTGGCAAAGGGAGCGGCCTGATGGTCAAGCAATTGCCTGTGATGATGCTGGCCGGCCTGCTGAGCGCATGCGCCGGCAGCCCGGCCTCGGATACCGACCCGGCCCAGCCGCCAAAGGGCGGTTGCTACCAGTCCGAGTGGCAGGCCGAGACCGTGCCGGTAATCAGCAAGCGCGTGGGCCCGGAAGGCCTGGAAAAGTACGACGAAGACCACCAGCGCAAGGCGCCTGGTTGCCCTTGAACCCGGCATTTCGTCGGGTCGGGCAACCAAGCGGCCGCTGCATGGTCATCTAGAGGATATGTAATGAAAGCGCTTTTGGCCGTGACGGCCCTGGCGACACTGGCAGGATGCTCGCTGCTGAGGCCGGCGCAACCCGCTCCGGCAGACGACTGGACCCGCTGGGTCTGCGACACTCAGGCTGAAGTGCTGTGGCGCTTCGCTGATGCGCAGCGCGATCAGGTCGATGTGCGCCTTGGTGGCGGCGACCAGGTCTACCGGCTCAAGGCCGAGCCGGGTGCCTCGGGTGCGCTGTACAGCGATGGCATGCTGGCCTTCCATACCAAGGGCGAAGAAGGCCTGGTGTACTGGGTGGCAACCAACGATCTGATTGGGCGGGGCTGCAAGGCACCGTGACTGGCCGGGCCGCGAGGGTGGCCCACACTACTTGAACAGCAACCGCCCCTGCGGCAGGCTTGCACGAAACAAACGACGCTTGTCGGGAGAGAGATACACAATGGCACTCATTAGCATGCGCCAGATGCTGGACCACGCCGCCGAGTTCGGTTACGGCGTACCAGCTTTCAACGTCAACAACCTCGAGCAGATGCGCGCCATCATGGAAGCGGCCGACAAGACCGACTCCCCGGTGATCGTCCAGGCTTCGGCCGGTGCCCGCAAATACGCCGGTGCCCCGTTCCTGCGTCACCTGATCCTGGCGGCCATCGAAGAATTCCCGCATATCCCGGTGTGCATGCACCAGGACCACGGCACCAGCCCTGACGTCTGCCAGCGCTCGATCCAGCTGGGCTTCAGCTCGGTGATGATGGACGGCTCGCTGGGTGAAGATGGCAAGACCCCGACCGACTACGAGTACAACGTTCGCGTTACCCAGCAGACCGTTGCCATGGCGCACGCCTGCGGTGTTTCGGTAGAGGGCGAGCTGGGCTGCCTGGGTTCGCTGGAAACCGGCATGGCCGGTGAAGAAGACGGCATCGGCGCCGAAGGCGTGCTGGACCACAGCCAGATGCTGACCGACCCGGAAGAGGCTGCCGACTTCGTCAAGAAGACCCAGGTCGACGCCCTGGCCATCGCCATCGGTACCAGCCACGGTGCCTACAAGTTCACCAAGCCACCAACCGGTGATGTGCTGGCCATCGACCGCATCAAGGAAATCCACAAGCGCATCCCCAACACCCACCTGGTGATGCACGGTTCGTCCTCGGTGCCGCAAGAGTGGCTGGCGATCATCAACCAGTACGGCGGCGACATCAAGGAAACCTACGGTGTACCGGTCGAGGAAATCGTCGAAGGTATCAAGTACGGCGTGCGCAAGGTCAACATCGACACCGACCTGCGTCTGGCTTCCACTGGTGCCATGCGCCGCCTGATGGCGCAGAACCCGAGCGAGTTCGACCCGCGCAAGTTCTTCGGTGAAACCATCAAGGCCATGCGTGACGTGTGTATCGCTCGTTACGAAGCCTTCGGCACCGCTGGCAATGCCTCGAAGATCAAGCCGATCTCCCTGGAAGGCATGTACCAGCGCTACCTGAAAGGTGAGCTGGCCGCCAAGATCAACTGATCTTCTGGTATTGATGAAAAAGCCCGCAGCGATGCGGGTTTTTTCATTTTTGGGTGTTAGAACTTTGCGCGGGCACATATTCCCGGCAAAGCGACCGTTAGTCGGCTACCGTATAGTTGAGGCACTGATAGCGTTCTGATTGCATTGCGTGTTATCCGCTCAGGTCTAGAGTACTAGTGGATCCAACCGTATCTTGAAGTCGGTCACATAATAGAGAAGCAGCATGGATGGCGCTCAACCTCACCCTCAGCCACTGGATGGCAACTCGGTTCTTCTGGTGGTAGACGATTACCCCGAAAACCTCATCAGCATGCGGGCATTGCTGGCCCGTCAGGATTGGCAGGTGTTGACGGCAAACTCGGGGATGGAAGCCCTGGGTGCTTTGCTTGAACACGATGTCGACCTGGTGCTGCTGGATGTACAGATGCCGGAGATGGACGGCTTCGAAGTCGCCCGACTGATGCGCGGCAGCCAGCGCACCCGGCTGACCCCGATCATTTTCCTCACCGCCAATGAACAGTCCGAAGCGGCCGTGCTCAAGGGTTACGCCAGTGGCGCCGTGGACTACATGTTCAAACCGTTCGACCCGCAAATTCTCAAGCCCAAGGTCCAGGCCCTGCTCGACCAGCAGCGCAATCGGCGCATGCTGCAGCGCCTGACCCGTGAACTGGAAACGGCCAGGGCGTTCAACGCGTCGATCCTGGAGAACGCTGCCGAGGGCATTCTGGTGGTGGATGCCCAAGGCATCATCAGCTTTGCCAACCCGGCCATTTCCCGTTTGTTGTCAGCGCCAGTCCAGCAGTTGCAGGGCGCCCATCTGCTCGATTTGGTGCAACTGGCCAGTGCCTGCTTGTGGAGCGAATCGGAGTTCTACCAGGCCTACCTTGGGCGGCGCATCTTCCGCGTGCACGATGCCCAGTTGCGCACCCTTGGCGGCGAGCTGGTGCCGGTCGCGTTGTCTTGTGCACCGCTGCCGACAGAACAGCAAGCCATGGTGGTTACCGTGCTGGACATGTCGGTGGTGCGCAACCTGCACCAGCAGCTGGAATACCAGGCCGTCACCGACCCGCTTACCGGCTTGCTCAACCGCCGCGGGTTCTATCAGGCCGCCGAAGGTGCACTGCTGCGCAACGAGCGCTCGGACAAGGCGCAGGCACTGATGTACATGGACCTGGATGGATTCAAGCGCATCAACGACTCGCTCGGCCACGACGCTGGCGACCGGGTGCTGCACTGGGTGGCCGAACAGCTCAAGGATTGCCTGGGCAGTGAAGCGTTGTTGGCGCGCATGGGCGGCGACGAGTTCACCGCGCTGTTCGACAGCCTGCCTTACCCGGAGCAGGCCGGGCGCTATGCCGAGCGGTTGCTGGAGCGCATTTCCATCAGCCACCAGGTGGAAGGGCTGGATGTGAGCCTTGGTGTGAGCATCGGCATCGCCACCTATCCGGATTGCGGCGCCAATGTCGAAGGCCTCTTGCGTGCGGCCGATGCGGCTATGTACGCGGCCAAGCAAGCCGGGCGCCAGCAGTATCGCTTCTACGATCAGGAGCTCAATGGCCGGGCGCGTTCGCGGCTGATGCTCGAGGACAGTGTACGCACGGCCGTGGAGCAACAAGACTTCACTCTGGTTTACCAGCCGCAGGTTGGCTTCAACGATGGCCGCCTGCGTGGCTTCGAGGCCTTGCTGCGTTGGCAGCATCCCAGTGTCGGCGACGTTCCGCCGGGGCTGTTCATCCCGTTGCTGGAAGAGGCGCGCCTGATCAACCGCCTGGCCAGCTGGATCTACCGCCAGGGCGCGGCTCAGCGCCAGGCCTGGTGCCAGCGTTTCCCGGCAGACCTGGTGCTGGGTATCAGCCTGAGCCGCGCGCAGTTCGCCATGCCCAGCCTGGTCGACGAACTGCACCGGGTCATCCAGCTTTACCAGCTGGACCCGGCGCAGTTGGAAGTAGAGGTGGCGGAAACCTCGCTGATGTACAACATCGATGCGGCGGTGAAGCAGATACATCGTTTGCGCGAGCTGGGGGTGCGGGTGGCGCTGGATGACTTTGGTGCCGGCGACTGTTCGTTGCGCATGTTGCGCGACCTGCCGATCGATACCCTCAAGCTCGACCGCCACCTGGTGGCGCGCCTGCCCGACTCGGCGGAGGATGCCGCGCTGGTGCGCAGCGTCATCGGCCTGTGCGCCGACTACAGCATCACGGTAATCGCCGAGGGGGTGGAAACCCCGGCCCAGGCGGCCTGGCTCAAGGCCAATGGCTGTGAGTACGTGCAGGGGTTCCTGGTGGCATACCCGATGACCGCCACGGATGCCAGCAGCTTCCCGGCAATTTTCTCCTGGCCGGGGCCATGATTGGCTAGAATCGGCTTTCGTTACACCGAATGCAGCCCCATGACCGTATTACGATACTTGCAAGCCTACCCACCGCACCTGCAGCAGCAGGTGCGGCAGATGATCGACAGCGACCGTCTCGGCGAGTACCTGCAGCGACGCTACCCCGACCGCCATGACGTGCAGAACGACAAGGCGTTGTACGGCTATGCCCAGGATTTGCGCCAGCAATACCTGCGCAGCGCGCCGAACCTGGACAAGGTGCTGTTCGACAATCGTCTCGACCTGACCCATAGGGCCCTGGGCCTGAATACGGCGATATCAAGGGTGCAGGGCGGCAAGCTCAAGGCGAAGAAGGAAATCCGCATTGCCTCGCTGTTCAAGGAGGCCGCGCCGCAGTTCTTGCGCATGATCGTGGTGCACGAACTGGCACACCTGCGCGAGCGCGACCACAACAAGGCGTTCTACCAGCTCTGCCAGCACATGGAGCCGGACTACCACCAACTGGAATTCGACCTGCGCGTCTACCTGACCTATCGGGAGCTGCCGGGCAACTGTTAAGGACCACGCAGCATGGAAGTGAGCAAGACCAAGAGTAGCTTCTACCGCCGCCTGTACGTGGCCTGGCTGATCGACAGCCAGACCGCGACCAGCGTTCCGGCCCTGATGGAAGCCACCGGCATGCCCCGGCGCACCGCCCAGGACACCATTGCGGCACTAGCCGACCTGGATATCGTCTGCGAGTTCGAACAGCAGGAAGGCGCGCGCAACCACGCCGGGCATTACCGCATTCATGACTGGGGGGCGATCGACAAACAGTGGATCATCCAGCACCTGCGGCAGGTTCGCGAAGTGCTGGGGTATCCCTGATCCACTGCGGGCTGCTTTGCAGCCCGGCGATCTCATCCCTTGCGCATCCCGATATGCGGAATGTCGTCCTCAAGATATTCCTCGCCCACCACAGCGAACCCATGCCGGGCATAGAACGCCTGCAAATGCGCCTGCGCCGACAGATAAACCGGCACCCCCGGCCAGCAATGCTCCGCTGCCTCCAACCCCTTGAGCAGCAAGGTATGCCCCAGCTTCAGCTCGCGCGCCGCAGGTGCAGTCACTACCCGCCCGATCACCACATCCCCTCCTTGGGATTGCGGGTCGAGCAGGCGCAGGTAGGCCACCAGCTTGTCATCCTGCCAGCCCATCAGGTGCAGGGTATCGCCGGTCAGGTCTTGGCCATCGACTTCCTGGTAGGCGCAGCGTTGCTCGACCACGAACACTTCCGTGCGTAACTGCAGAATGGCGTAGAGCTGGTCCTTGCTGAGATCGGTGTGGTGCTTGCAAAGCCAGTCGATGGACATTGGTGCGAACTCCTTGAGTGGACCGTCGATCATCGCATGATGCACGTGCCACGGCCAAAATAGAGGCTAAATGACACTATTGGCCGCTGCCCTCGGCGACGCCTTTGTGTAATCTCATCGGCAGTGTGTGCCCTCCATTGCGAAAGGACGTGAGCATGCGGCCACTGTTTTGTGTGTTGGGATTGCTGGCAATGATGCTTGCAACACCCGCCCTGGGGCGCGAAAAGCTGCGGCTGGTGGCCGACAATTGGCCGCCGTTCACCGATGCCAGCATGCCGGGCGGTGGCCTGGCGACCAGCATCGTCACCACGGCGCTGGCCCGGGCCGGCTACACCAGTGGGGTCGAAGAGGCACCTTGGGCGCGGGCTCTGCTGGGGGTGAGCGAGGGGCGTTACGACGTGCTGATCAACGCCTGGTACAACGACTCGCGCGCCAGCATCGGGCAGTTTTCCGAAGCCTACCTGGTCAACCGCATTCGCCTGTTGCAACGCAAGGGCGAGGCGTTTCGCTACAAGCGCCAGTCAGATTTGTACCCCTACAGCATCGCTGTGGTGCGTGATTACGCCTATTCCCCCGCGTTCGACCGCGACACTCGCCTGCACAAGGTGGCGGTGCGCAACTTTCCCTCTGCGGTACGCATGCTGGCGGCGGGGCGGGTGGACCTGGCGGTGGAAGACGAGTACGTGGCTCGTTACAACTTGCAGCGCGAGCTGCCGGAGGTACGCGATGGGGTGATGCTGGTGGAGCCGCCGTTGGGAGAGAACACCCTGCATATCCTGGTCAGCCTGAAAAACCCGGAGCATGCGCGGATCGTCGAGCGGTTCGAGCAGGCGATTGCGGCGATGAAGGCGGATGGCAGCTATGCGCGGCTCATGCGCCAGCATGGCTTCTGATCTATATCGCCTGTGCCGGCCTCTTCGCGGGTAAACCCGCTCCCACAGGTATCTCACAGGACTTGAGATTTGTGATGTTCCTGTGGGAGCGGGTTTACCCGCGAAGAGGCCCGCACAGGCGATATACAACTCAGGCCGGTGCACCTTCCTTGATCAAATGCGCTGCCAAGGTCCGCAGCGGCCCCAACTGCCGGCAGATCAACGCCAACTGCGTCTGTACCAGCCGCTGGTGCTCGTCCAGCTCTTCCGGCATCTGCTCCAGGGCATTGGCCAGCGCCTCTTCGGCATCACTGTGAATCGCCACTGGTAGCCGCGCGGCCAGGCCGTTGGCAATCTCGTCCAGGCTGCTGGCCAGGCTTTGCCCGGCACCTTCGATCAATTGCTCCTGCACCTCCGCCGGCAGGGCCGTGTCGCGGTGCGCGCCCAGCCCCGAGAGGTAGCTGAGCAAGGTATGCGACAGCACCAGGAAGCGGAAGCCGACGTCGGCCTCCTTCCGGAAATGCCCCGGCTCCATCAGCATGTTGGCCAGGGTGGTGGACAGCGCCGCGTCGGCGTTGTGGGCGTTGCGCCGGGCCAGGCGGTATGCCAAATCATCGCGCTTGCCATGGGCATACTGCTGCATGATCTGCCGCAGGTACACGCTGGCGCAGGCCAGCGTATTGGCCAGCGCCTTGTTCAGCCGCCGCCCCTGCCAGTCGGGGAGGAACAGGAACACCGCGAGGATGGCGATCAGGCTGCCGACCAGGGTATCGAACAGGCGCGGCAGGAACAGGCCATAGCCATCGCCGATCTGGTTGAAGCAGAACAGCACCATCAGGGTGATCGCGGCCGTGGCCAAGGTGTAGCGGGTGGTGCGGTTGACGAAGAACACCACCCCGGCGACCACGGCGAACAACGACTGGATGACCGGGTTGGGGAACAGGTCGAACAATGCCCAGCCAACCGTCAGGCCGACGGCGGTGCCGGCTATCCGCTGCACCAGCTTGCGTCGGGTCGCACCGTAGTTGGGCTGGCACACGAACAGCGTGGTGAGGATGATCCAGTAGCCCTGGGTGGGGTGGATCAGGTGCACCATGCCATAGCCGATCGACAACGCCAGGGGTAGGCGCAGGGCATGGCGGAACAGCAGCGAGGTCGGCGTCAATTGGGTGCGCAGGCGGGTCCACACGTCCTTCAGCGAGCGTGGAGAGCGGTCGAGCAGGCTGCTATCGCTGGTGTCGGCCAGGCTGTCCGGGTTGCTGGCGGCGCTGAGCAGGCGGTCGAGCGTCGCCAGGTTGGCCGCCAGCGCCCGCAGCGAGCGAAGCAGGCCACGCCAGGCCGGGTTGTTCTGCGTGCGCAGGTGTTCCAGCGAGGCGTTGAGGTCTTCGAGGGCTTCGGGGTAACCGCTGGCCAGCACGAACGGCTGGCGCAGGCGGATAGAGCGGGCCAGCTCCTGGCAGGACGAGCCCTGCTTGCGCAGCAGGCGCTGGCAGCGGAACATCACGTCGCTGTGGAAAAAAGCCTCGGTCAGGGCGTTGTAGGGATAATGCGAAGCACTGACCCGTTCATGGATGTCCTGGGCCAGGAAGTACAGCTTGAGGTAGCGGCTGACCTTGGAGTTCGGCTGGCTGTTGCCCACCCGGTGCAGGATGATTTCCTTGGCCGCGTTGAGCGCCGCCACCACCTTGCCGTTCTGCTGGGCCAGCTCCAGGCGCCGGGCTTCGACGTCTAGGGTGCGGACGGGTTCGAACAGGCTGGCCTTGAGCTTGAGGTAGCTGCCCAGCTCGAAAAACAGCTTGGCCAGGCTCTGCTGCACCGGCTGGTTGGAAAACAGCGCCTGCCACAGCACCGACAGCAGCCCATACCAGGCTGCGCCCGCCACCAGCAGTAGCGGTTCGTGCCAGAAATCGGTGACTTGGCCGCCGCGCTGGTCCACGCCGATCATGGTGTACACCGCTGTGATCAGGGTCGCTGAAGCGATGGCGCCATAGCGTTCGCCCAGGGCACCGAGCATCGTCAGGCAAAAGGCCGCCAAGGCCAGGGCAATGACGAATACCCACGGGTAGGGGAACAGCAGTTCGATCGCCAGTGCGGCGATGGCAAAACACACCAGGGTGACGGCCAGGGCGCTGAGGCGGCCCTGCCAGCTGTCATCGGTTTCGGCCAGGGCGCTGGCGATAATGCCGAGGAACAGCGGAATCAGCAGGGCCATTTCGTTCTGGTACCAGCACAGGGCGAGGCTGCCGGTGAGGGCGATGGTGACCCGGATGCTGTAGCTGAACTTGTCTTGACCCCACAGGCGACGCAGTGACTGACGGAACGAGCTCGATGACATGATGGCCTGCTAGGCAGTGATCAGAGAAATACCGTTCGAGGCCGTGTCATTGGGGCCGCTGTGCGGCCCATTCGCGGCACAAGGCCGCTCCTACAGTCGATCGCGTACCCTGTAGGAGCGGCCTTGTGCCGCGAATGGGCTGCATGGCAGCCCCATGCGAATTTCGGCACTCCCAGCACGGGCCAGCAAGAAGCATTCCGTGCTGCTGAATGGATTCTACTCTACACGAACTGCGCCGCGGCGTTGGCGGAGGCCCAGGCCCACTGGAAATTGAAACCGCCCAAATGGCCAGTCACATCCAGCACTTCACCAATGAAATACAACCCAGGGCTCTTCAGCGATTCCATGGTCTTGGACGACACCTCGCGGGTATCCACGCCACCCAGGGTCACTTCGGCAGTGCGATAGCCCTCGGTGCCGGCCGGTACCACTTGCCAGTTCGCCAGCTTCTCGGCGATCTGTGCCAGTTCCGCCGGTGTGTACTGCTTCATGGGCCGGGACTCGAACCACTGCTCGGCCAGCAGGTTGGCCAGCTTGCGGGTAAATACCTCGCCCAGCACTGTTTTCAGCTCGGCGTTGGCGCGTTCGGCCTGCATCTGTTGCAGCCAGGTCAGTGCATCACGGTCGGGCAGCAGGTTGATCTCGACCGTGTCGCCTGCTTCCCAGAACGAGGAAATCTGCAAAATCGCCGGGCCGCTGAGGCCGCGGTGGGTAAACAGCAGGTTCTCGCGGAAGCTGGTGCCGTTGCAGCTGGCGGTGCAATCCAGCGAGGTGCCCGAAAGCTCGGTGCACACTGCTTTCAGTTGGGGCTCGGTGATGGTGAACGGCACCAGCCCGGCGCGGGTCGGCAGCAGGGTGTGGCCGAACTGGCGGGCCACCTGGTAGCCGAAGCCGGTGGCACCCAGGGTCGGGATCGACAGGCCGCCGGTGGCGATCACCAGCGACTGGCAGGCGAACTGGCCGCCGCTGGTCTGCAGCAGGTAGCCGCTTTCGGTCTTCTCGATCTGCTCGATGCTGGTGTGCATGCGGATCTCGGCGCCGGCCTCGTCGCATTCGGCCAGCAGCATGTCGAGGATGTCGCTGGCCTTGTTGTCGCAGAACAGTTGGCCGAGCTTCTTCTCGTGGTAGGCCACGCCGTGCTTGCACACCAGCTCGATGAAGTCCCACTGGGTGTAGCGGGCCAGGGCCGATTTGCAGAAGTGTGCGTTCTGCGAGAGGAAGTTGCCTGGCTCGGTATACATGTTCGTGAAGTTGCAGCGGCCGCCGCCGGACATGAGGATCTTCTTGCCCGGTTTGTTGGCGTGGTCGAGCACCAGTACCCGGCGGCCACGGCGGGCGCTGAGCTGTGCGCACATCAGGCCGGCGGCGCCGGCGCCGAGGATGATCACGTCGGTGGAGTGCACGGTGTAAACCTTATAAGAAAGAAACACAGAACCCTGTGGGAGCGGGTTCACCCGCGAAGGCGGCAGTGAGCCCACTATCGCATTCGCGGGTAAACCCGCTCCCACAGGGACCTTGCATGGCTTTAGATAATGCGGACTTTCAGGGAGCGCCCCTTGATCTTGCCGCTGTTCAGGCGCTGCATCGCCTGCTTGGCGAGCGGCCGTTCGACGGCCACGAACGCCTGGAAATCGAAGATCGCAATTTTGCCCACCTGCTTGCCGGGGATGCCGGCGTCACCGGTCAGCGCCCCGAGGATGTCACCCGGGCGCAGCTTGTCCTTGCGCCCGGCGGCGATGCACAGGGTGCTCATCAGCGGCAGCAGCGGCTCGCCGCCCTTGTGCTTCAGGCTGTCCAGCTGGTCCCAGCGCAGCGGGCTCTTCTGCAGGTCTTCGATGGCCTGGGCGCGGTGGCCTTCGGCCGGTGCCACCAGGCTGACCGCAATGCCTTTCTCGCCAGCACGGCCGGTGCGGCCGACACGGTGCACATGGATTTCCGCATCACGTGCCAGTTCGACGTTGATGACCATATCCAGGCCATCGATGTCCAGGCCGCGGGCGGCCACATCGGTAGCCACCAGCACCGAACTGCTGCGGTTGGCGAACATGGTCAGCACCTGGTCGCGGTCGCGCTGCTCCAGGTCGCCATGCAGGGCCTGGGCAACGATGCCCTTGGCGGTCAGGTGGGCGACCACATCCTCGCACTGCTGCTTGGTGAAGCAGAACGCCACGCAGGACTGCGGGCGGTAGTGGCCGAGCACGCGGGTGACCGCCTCGAGGCGCTGTTGCGGGTCGATCTCGATGAAGCGCTGCTCGATCTGATTGTCGGCATGCAGGCTCTCGACCTTGACCTGTTGCGGGTTGCGCATGAAGTCGGCGGCCAGTTGCTTGATGCCGGCCGGGTAGGTGGCCGAGAACAGCAGGGTCTGGCGGCGCGACGGGGTCTTGCCGATGATGCTGGCGATGGCATCGAAGAAGCCCATGTCGAGCATGCGGTCGGCCTCGTCCAGCACCAGGGTGTTCAGCCCGTCGAGCACCAGGGTGCCCTTGTCCAGGTGCTGCTGGATGCGCCCTGGGGTGCCGACGATGATGTGTGCGCCGTGCTCCAGCGAAGCGATCTGCGGGCCCAGCGAAACGCCGCCGCACAGGGTCAGGATCTTGATGTTGTCCTCGGCGCGGGCCAGGCGGCGCAGCTCCTTGGCCACTTGGTCAGCGAGCTCCCGGGTAGGGCACAGGACCAGCGCCTGGCAACCGAAGTAGCGCGGGTTGATCGGGTTGAGCAGGCCGATGCCGAAGGCGGCGGTCTTGCCGCTGCCGGTCTTGGCCTGGGCGATCAGGTCCTGCCCCTTGAGGATGACCGGCAGGCTCTGGGCCTGGATCGGTGTCATCGAGGCATAGCCGAGGGCGTCCAGGTTGGCCAGCATGGCAGTGGACAGCGGCAAGGTGGCAAAGGCGGTGGATTCGGTGGTCACGAGGCGGGCCTGCGGTGCGAAGCGAAAAATGCCGCATAGTCTACCAGCCTCATGGCCATTCGCCCTACGACTCCATGTGTTGTTCCGGACGACGGGCACGCCTTCCGTCCGTCGGCGACAGCTGCAGGAAGATCGCCGCCGCCAGCATGGCCATCACGCCAATGGTGACGAAGGTCAGCTGGAATGCACCCAAGGTGGTTTCCACACCGTCGGCGTTTCCGGCTGCGGTAAAGCCGCCGAGCAATGCCCCCGCACATGC
Organism: Pseudomonas sp. A2; assembly: GCF_023100865.1. Lineage (NCBI taxonomy): Bacteria > Pseudomonadati > Pseudomonadota > Gammaproteobacteria > Pseudomonadales > Pseudomonadaceae > Pseudomonas > Pseudomonas sp. A2. The sequence continues at coordinate 5,561,012 of NZ_CP039127.1, read as the reverse complement.
CACGCCCAGGCTCAGGGCCAGCTGCGCGACCACCGACAGCAGGCTGTTGCCGCTGCTGGCGCTGGCGTCGTCGAGGTCGATCAGGGTCACCGTGTTCATCGCGGTGAACTGCATCGAGTTGACTGCCCCGAGCAGGCCCAGCTGAATCAGCAGCACGGCATAGGGCGTCTGCTCGTCGACCAGCCCGAGGCTGGCCAGCAGCAGGCCCAGCAGCAGGGTGTTGCCGGTGAGGATGATGCGGTAGCCAAAGCGTTCGATCAGTGGTCGGGCAATGGACTTGGCCAGCATCGCCGCAGCCGCCAGCGGGATCATGCTCATGCCGGCCTGGGCCGGCGAGTAGCCCAGCGCCACTTGCAGCAGCAACGGCACAAGGAACGGCAGCGCGCCGCTGCCCAGGCGGGCGAACAGGTTACCGAGAATACCGATGGCAAAGGTGCGCACGCGGAACAGGCTGGGTGAGAACAACGGCTCCGGGTCGCGCCCGGCGCGCAGCCAGTAGGCCGCCAGGCAGGCCATGCCGGCGAACAGCAGCAACATCACCCGCAGGTGCGGCAGGTGCAGTTCGCCCAGGCCTTCCATGGCGATGGTGATCAATACCATCGCTGCGCCAAACAGCAGGAACCCGGGGCCGTCGAACGTGGTGCGCTCGGCGCCGCGCAGGTCGGGGATGAACTTCCAAACGGCGTAGCAGCCGATCAGGCCGACCGGCAGGTTGAGCAGGAAGATCCAGTGCCAGCTCAGTATTTCCACCAACCAACCGCCAACCGTAGGGCCCAGTAGCGGCCCGAGCAGGCCGGGGATGGTGATGAAGCTCATGATGCGCACCAGCTCGGTGCGCGGGTAGGCACGTAGGACCACTAGCCGCCCGACCGGCAGCATCAGCGCACCGCCCAGCCCTTGCACGACACGGGCAAAGATCAGGAAACCGAGGCTGTTGGCGGCGGCGCACAGCAGCGAGCCGAAGCTGAACAGCAGGATGGCGCTGAAGAAGATGCGCTTGGTGCCGAAGCGGTCGGCGATCCAGCCTGAGGCGGGGATCAGCAGGGCCACGGTGAGCATGTAGGCGATGATCACGCCCTGCATGCGCAGCGGGTCTTCGGCCAGCGACCGGGCCATGGCTGGCAGTGCGGTGTTGAGGATGGTGCCGTCCAGGGACTGCATGAAAAAGGCGATGGCCACCACCCAAGGGATCCAGCGGGCGGTGACAGGGTCCAGCGGGGTGCGTTCGGGCATGACTTCCTCGTTTGTCAGTGGCGGCCTCTTCGCGGGTGAACCCGCTCCCACAGGGATATCACCACATTCAATGGCAGTGGAGATCCTGTGGGAGCGGCTTTAGCCGCGAAAGGGCCGGTAAGTCCAGTCACAATGTCAGGGTCAGGCCTTTGACCAGTGCCCCCGGCAAATGACTCGACCCGGTACTGCGCTGTCCATAGGTACTGGTCGACAGGATCATCTCGCGCTCGCTTGTCAGGTCCTCCAGCTGGCTGCCGAGCAAGCTGTACAGGCTGTCATCGAAGCGCATGGTGCTCACCGGGCCCTGGATCTGCCCGTTCTCCACCCAGAAGGTGGCGAAGCGGGTCAGTCCGGTCATGCGTGCCGCCGGCAGGTCGGAATAGTTCAGGTACCACAGGTTGCTGATGTACAGCCCGGTACCGAGCCGCTCCAGGATTTGCTCGCTCGGCAGGCTACCTGCTGCCAGGCTCAGCGCACACGGCGACTCGTAACTATCGGAGCCATTGGCCAGCAGCTCGAACTCGGCCGCACTGCGCGCACTGATCAATCGCTGCCGGGCCTCGCCTTGCTGGATCAACGGCACATCCAGGCGCGGCGAGCCTTCATCGGAAAACGCAGGGCTCAGCGAACCGCTGACCTGCTCGGTGAAACTCACCAGCGGGCTCAGCCGCGCATCGTCGTTGTACAGGCGCTGCAGGGCACTGTTGCCAGTGGCCAGGGCCTGTGCGGAAAAACCGCCCCAGCACAGCATGCCGGCTATTTCGTCCATGGCCGCCGGGGCCAGGTAGGCGCGGTAGCTGCCAGGCTTCAGCGTGACGGCAGGGCGGCCAAGGAAACCCAGCTGTTCCCGCGCCTGGCGCAGGCGTGCGGTGAAGTCGTCGGCGCTCCACACTTGCCCGGCATAATTGGCCTTCACCGCCTCGCCGTTTTCGTGGAACAGGCTCCAGTCGAAGTTGAAGCTGTTGGCCTGGTGCCAGCCGAAGGCCCCGAACGAGCTGGCGAAGCCCCGGCAGATGGGGCCGGCGGCGTAGATGCCGACAAGGTCCAGGTCGCCGGCTTCACGGCCTGGCGCACCTTGGCATGGTTGAAACGCACGAATTGCGACTGTTCGGCGCTGTAGCCGAGGGTGAACTGTTCGCCCGTCTGCAGGGCTTTGCGCACATCCCCGACCAGGGTTTCGAAAGCGTGTTTCATCAGGCGTCTCCTCCGAATACGTCGATCTGGCGGAACACGCAGGCCGGCGAGGCATGCCCCACCCGTACCACCTGATTGGGTTCGCCCTTGCCGCAGTTGGGCGTGCCCAGCACCTGGAAGGTACTGCTGTCGCCGACCGCCGCCAGGTTGCGCCAGAACTGCGCGGAGATGCCACGGTAGTTGGGGTTCTTGACGATGCCCTTGAGCTCACCGTTTTCGATCAGTTGGCCCCATTCACAGCCGAACTGGAACTTGTTGCGAGCATCATCAATGGACCAGGAACGGTTGGTGCGCATCAGGATGCCGTGCTCGATGCCCTTCACCAGCTGATCCAGGCTCTGGTCGCCCGGCTCGATGTTGAGGTTGGCCATGCGGTCGATCGGCGCGCGGTTCCAGCCGCAGGCGCGGCTGTTGGCCACGCCGTCGAGGCCGGAGCGGAACTGCGACAGCGCACCACCCAGCGGGCGCAGCAGCAGGCCATCGCGGATCAGGAACTGCTTGCTGGCCTGGGTGCCGTCATCATCGAAGCTGTAGCTGGCCAGCTCTTCGCCGATGGTCGGGTCGAAGGTCACGTTGAGCAGCGTGGAGCCGTACTGCAGGTGGCCGAAGTCATCGGCTTTGACGAAGCTGGTGCCTGCGTAGTTGCGTTCGTCGCCGAGAATGCGGTCCATCTCCAGCGGGTGGCCGATGGATTCGTGAATCTGCAGCATCATCTGGTCCGGCATCAACAGCAGGTCGCGCGGGCCGCTGGGGGTATTCGGTGCCTGCAGCAGCTGCAGCGCCTCGTCGGCCACCCGGCGGGCAGCGCCGACCAGGCCGCAGCGCTCGATGACCTCGAAGCCGCCCTGTTGGCCAAAGTTGTCGCGGCCCAGGCTGCGGCTCTGGCTGTCCTGGCCATCGCTGGCGGTCACGCCCAGGCCCGGGAACAGGAAGCGCTGGGCGTGGCGCAGCTCGGCGCCGGCCGAGTTCAGGTAGGTCTGCTCGACCAGGCTCAGGCCCAGGCTGGCCTGCCAGTCCACCAGGCGGCTGTCCTTGGGCACGCTGGCCGATTCGGCAGCGAGCAGGCCAAGGCAGTCGGCAAGGTTGGGCACGGGTTGGTCGAAGTTGGGCGAAATGTGGTCGTGGCGTGCGCTGGTCACCGGTTGCTCGCGCAGGTCCAGCAGGTTGTACCGGGCGATCTGCCGGGCCAGCGCCTCGGCCTGCTCCAGCGCGCGCTGCAGGCCAGCCTGGGACAGGTCGGCGGTGGCGGCATAGGCTTCCACGCCATTCACCCGCACGGTGAGCATGGCGCCCTCGTCCTGGCTGAAGAAGGGTGGTTCCGCGACGTTGCGGCGAACCGACAGCGCCTGGTGCGACTGTTTCACATGGCGCAGGGAAAACAGCTCGGCCGTACTGCGCAGCGCGGCAAAGCGCTGGCGCAGCAGGGCGCTGGTATCGAACATGTGGAAGCCTCCGTGTACACGGTGGCTCCCCCTTAGAACCACTCGTCCTGCATGGCGAGGCAAGTGTCGTCGCGCGCCTCGAGCAATGCCAGCTCATTATGGCAGCCAGGTACCTCCCAGGTCAGGAAATAACGCGCGGCCTGCAGCTTGCCGAGGTAGAAGTCCCGGTCGGCGGGTTTGCCCTTGAGCAGGCCGAGTTCGGCATGGATCGCCTGTTCCAGCCAGCGCCAGCCGATCACGCAGTGGCCGAAGGCCTTGAGGTACAGGGCCGAGTTGGCCAGGGCTCCGGCGACTTTGCCCTGGGCCAGGTCACCCAGCAAGGCCAGGGTCACACCTTGTAGGCGGTTGACCAGTTGCTCCAGCGGCTGGCGCAGCGGGTCGAGGTTCGGATGGTGGCTGGCGCGCTCGCCGGTGGCGGCGATCGACCGGATCAACTGCTTGAGGCCGGCGCCATTGTTCTGCGCCAGCTTGCGGCCCAGCAGGTCGAGCGACTGGATGCCCTCGGTGCCTTCATGGATCGGGTTCAGGCGGTTGTCGCGGTAGTACTGTTCAACCGGGTATTCGCGGGTGTAGCCGTGGCCCCCGAGGATCTGGATCGCCAGTTCATTGGCCTTGAGGCAGAACGTCGAGGGCCAGGATTTGACGATCGGGGTCAGCAGGTCGAGCAGCTCCTGCGCCTGCTTGCGGGCGTTGTCGTCGCTGGCAGTCTGGGTGTCGTCGAACAGGCGCGCGGCATACAGGCCCAGGTCGAAGGCGCCCTCCACGTAGGCCTTCTGTGCCAGCAGCATGCGTTTCACATCGCTGTGCTCGATGATCGGCACCCCGGGGCTGTGCGGGTCTTTGTTGTCCGGCAACCGACCCTGCGGGCGCTGACGGGCGTATTCCAGCGAATACAGGTAGCCGGCGTAACCGAGCATCACTGCGCCCATGCCGACACCGATGCGTGCCTCGTTCATCATCTGGAACATGCAGGCCAGGCCCTGGTGCGGCTGGCCGACCAGGTAGCCGACGCACTGGCCGTTGTCGCCGAAGTTCAGCGCGGTGGAGGTGGTACCGCGCCAGCCCATCTTGTGGAACAACCCGGCCAGCAGCACATCGTTGCGCGGGCCACGGCTGCCATCTTCGTTGACCAGGTACTTGGGTACGATGAACAGCGAGATGCCCTTCACGCCGGGCGGCGCATCCGGAAGCTTGGCCAGAACCATGTGCACGATGTTCTCCGACAGCTCGTGATCTCCGCCGGAGATGAAAATCTTGTTGCCCTTGAGCCGGTAGCTGCCGTCACCGGCAGGTTCGGCGCGGGTACGGATATCGGCCAGTGAAGAGCCCGCATGGGGTTCGGTCAGGGCCATGGTGCCGAAGTAGCGGCCTTCGATCATCGGCTGCAGGAACAGGCGCTTCTGTTCATCGCTGCCGAAGCTCTCGATCAGGTTGGCCGCGCCCATGGTCAGGAACGGGTAGGCCGTGGTGCCAGCGTTGGCCGCCTGGAAGTGGGCGAAGCAGGCCTGCGAAACCAGGCTCGGCAGCTGCATGCCGCCGACTTCGAAGTCGCGGTTGGCGTTGAGGAAGCCGGCTTCGAGAAAGGCGTCGACGGCGGGTTGCACTTCAGGGATCAGTTCGGCTCGGCCGTCCACGTAGCGCGGCTCGTTTTCGTCGGCCTTGCGGTTGTGCGGGGCGAAGAACTTTTCGGCGATGGTGCGGGCAGTTGAAAGCGCCGCATCGAAGGTTTCGCGGCTGTGCTCGGCGAAGCGCGGGCGCTGGGTCAGGGCCTCGGCGTCGAGGACTTCGTAGAGTTCGAAGGCGAGGTTGCGGGGGCTGAGCAGGGTCTCGGGCATGGTCGCGGTCCTGAGGCGGGATGCTGCGAGTGTAGGAGGGTGGTGGGGTGGGGGACAGGTTAATAGGTTTGAGTGATATGGGTTGAGAAGGGGTGGGGCATACAGGTGCTTGCCTCGATTCTTTTTGCGCCTATGAGATCGAGCGCCGCCCGCGCGGCGCATCGCCGGCAAGCCGGCTCCCACATCTGTTTCGGGCCAGTTACTCCTGCTTCCTGCGCACTCGCACTTTGGGTGCATGGCTGGAGATTGCAGAAAAGCACAGGCGACACCTTCAATATCGAAGGGGACAAACAAGGCGGGCAGCGGTGAAATCACAGGAGAGACTGGCTCGAAACAGATGTGGGAGCCGGCTTGCCGGCGATGCGCCGCGCGGGCGGCGCTCGATCTCACAGGCGCAGCAAATGGTGAGGCGAACACCTGCCAGCCCCACCGCATTGCGGTCAGCCTCGCTGGACCTTTTTAGGTTTTCGCCTATTCCATGTAGTCCATTTCCCAAACATACTCCTAACCCCCTCCTAGCCATTGCGGTGCTCTGGGTCGGGCCCTAGTCTCGGGTGGTCGCTGCCAAGTCAGTGACCGGCTTTGACAGGCCGACCAGGTCAAACCGCATGGTTCTGCCTTTTATGGCGGCTGTGCATGGGGCACTTCGTGTGCGCCGGGTTTTGGTTTGCCTACCGGTCTGTCAACCCATGTACAGCTGCCACCCTCTGTTTGACAGCAGGTGTGTGGTGGCCCTTATTACTAGGTGAACCATAATGCTGAAAATTGTCTCCGATCCACCCCACGATCCTCCTTTGTCTGAAGACAACCCAATGCTGGGGCAGATGCCCTCTACAAGGCTTCATTGATATGTCGCCTGAACGGGCCCTTTCGCGGGTGAACCCGCTCTCACAGGATCGTTACAGTCTTCAAGATTTGCACGGTACCTGTGGGAGCGGGTTTACCCGCGAAGAGGCCGGCCCAGGCAGTCGAGAAATTTCAAGTGGATCGAAAAATGACAACAGAAGACACCCAAGTCACCGTCGGCAAGACCACCTTCTACCAAGGTGAAAACGGCACCCACCCGCTGTTCCGCATCGAGCCTGGCATCCCGTGCCGGGACGCCCGCGAGCAGTCTTCGGAGTTGATGGGTTATGTACGCGAACTTACTATCACCGGGCTGATGGATGAGAAACCGATGATGATCTGGGCTGCCCATTACCTGAGTGCGATGGCCAAGGCACTTATGGATGATGCTGAGTTGGGGATGAAGCAGTGAGGGTTTGGCTTCAGATGGGGTGAAGGCCGCCATGTGTTCGCCACAACAATTCCTGCGCCTATGAGATCGAGCGCCGCCCGCGCGGCGCTCGATATCACAGGCGCAGAAAATGTTGTGGCGAACACCTGTCAGCCCAACCCCAGCCCCCATAAAAAAAAGAGAGCCGAAGCTCTCCTTTTTTCGTTAACAACCCTCAACCTCAGCCAATGGTCATCAGGCTGGCATTACCACCGGCAGCAGCAGTGTTCACACTCACTGCCCGCTCGATCACCAGGCGCTCCAGCGCAATCTGGTGGTCGCCGCTGGACAGCCCGTGCACACCCACGATCGCCCCGGCACGCTTGGCCACCTGCTGGCACACGCCGCGCAGCTGGTCCGAGTCGCCATGGTGGATCACGGCGTCGAACGCCACTTCATCCTTGTTCCAGTCCGCCACCAGTTTGACCTTGGCCTGCAGCTCTCGCGGCAGGCGGGCACGCAGGGCTTTGCCCGGCTCGCCGTCCGCCCATACCGCCGAGCTGCCAACGGCCAGCACTGCGGCGAACTGCGCCAGCAGGTCGGCTTCGTTGTCGGCCAGGCACAGCACGTGCTCACGCGGCAGGATGGTGTAGCTGTTGCGCTCGCCGGTCGGGCCTGGCAACAGGCGGGCGATGCCGCTCTGCGACTGGCTGGCGAACTGGCTGCACAGCGCGGCCAGGTCGGCCAGCTGGTTGCTCTCGGCCCAGGCCTTCAGGCCATGCAGTGGCTTGATCAGCTGTTCGTGCAGGGCGCGGTCAGGCTTGCCTTCGCCGTCCTGCTGCTGGAAGTGGCGGCCAATCGCGTCGGCCGGGCGGGTCGACAGCAGGCGGTACAGGTACAGCGGGCCGCCGGCTTTCGGGCCGGTGCCGGACAGGCCTTCACCACCGAACGGCTGCACACCCACCACTGCACCGACGATGTTGCGGTTGACGTACATGTTGCCGGCGTTGGCGGTTTCCACCACCTTGGCGATGGTCTCGTCGATGCGGGTGTGCACGCCGAGGGTCAGGCCGTAGCCGGAGTTGTTGATCTGCTCGATCAGCTGGTCCAGGTTGCGACGGTTGTAGCGCACCACGTGTAGCACCGGGCCGAAGATTTCACGCTTGAGCTCGTCAAAGCTTTCCAGCTCGATCAGGGTCGGCATGACGAAGGTGCCGCGCTTGAGCTCGGCAGCATCGGCAATGGCCACCTGGTAGACCGAGCGACCTTTCTCGCGCATGCCCTGGATGTGCTTCTCGATGCCGGCCTTGGCTTCGGCGTCGATCACCGGGCCAATGTCCACGGCCAGGCGGTCCGGGCAGCCCAGGCGACTTTCTGCCATTGCGCCCTTGAGCATTTCGATCACGCGGTCGGCGGAGTCTTCCTGCAGGCACAGCACGCGCAGTGCCGAGCAACGCTGGCCGGCGCTGTCGAAGGCCGAGGACACCACATCGATCACCACCTGCTCGGTCAGTGCCGAGGAGTCGACGATCATCGCGTTCTGGCCGCCGGTTTCGGCGATCAGCGGGATCGGGCGGCCCTGGTTGTCCAGGCGGCCGGCGACGTTGCGCTGCAGCAGGCGGGCCACTTCAGTGGAACCGGTGAACATCACGCCCTTGACGCGCTCGTCACCCACCAGGCCGGCACCGACGGTTTCACCGCGGCCAGGCAGCAGCTGCAGCACGCCTTCAGGGATGCCGGCTTCCAGCAGCAGGCGCACGGCCTGGGCAGCGATCAGCGGGGTTTGCTCGGCCGGCTTGGCCAGTACGGGGTTGCCGGCGGCGAGCGCTGCGGCTACCTGGCCGGTGAAGATCGCCAGCGGGAAGTTCCACGGGCTGATGCACACCACCGGGCCCAGCGGGCGGTGGGCGTCGTTGCTGAAGTCGTTGCGTGCCTGCACCGCGTAGTAGCGCAGGAAGTCCACGGCTTCACGCACTTCGGCGATGGCGTTGGCGAAGGTCTTGCCGGCTTCGCGGATGAGCAGGCCCATCAGCGGCTGGATTTCGGCCTCCATCAGGTCGGCGGTGCGCTCCAGAATGGCGGCGCGTTCGGCCGGCGGGGTGGCCTGCCAGATCGGAGCGGCATTCAGTGCGCACTGGATGGCGTTGTCGACGTCGGCGACCGTGGCTTCCTGAACATGGCCGACCACGTCGCGGTGGTCCGCCGGGTTCAGGACCGGTGCGGCGGTGCCTTCGCTGGCAGCACAGGCCAGCAGTGGCGTGGCTTTCCAGTCGTTGTGCGCGGTGGCCAGCATGGCGCAGGACAGCGATGCCAGGCGGTGTTCGTTGGCCATGTCGATGCCGGCCGAGTTGGCCCGCTCGCTGCCATACAGCTCACGCGGCAGCGGGATGCGTGGGTGCGGCAGGCCGATGCTGCCTTCCTGGGTGCCCATGCGCTCGATGCTGGCGACCGGGTCGGCGACCAGTTCCTGGATGGAGATCGAGTGGTCGGCGATGCGGTTGACGAACGAGGTGTTGGCGCCGTTTTCCAGCAGGCGACGCACTAGGTAGGCCAGCAGCGTTTCGTGGGTGCCGACCGGTGCATAGACGCGGCACGGACGGTTCAGCTTGCCTTCGGAAATCTTGCCGACCACCTGCTCGTACAGTGGCTCGCCCATGCCGTGCAGGCACTGGAACTCGTACTGGCCCGGGTAGTAGTTCTGACCGGCAATGTGGTAGATGGCCGACAGGGTGTGGGCGTTGTGGGTGGCGAACTGCGGGTAGATGGCTTCTGGCACGGCCAGCAGCTTGCGGGCGCAGGCGACGTAGGACACGTCGGTGTACACCTTGCGGGTGTAGACCGGGTAGCCTTCCAGGCCTTCGACCTGGGCGCGCTTGATTTCGCTGTCCCAGTAGGCGCCTTTCACCAGGCGGATCATCAGGCGGTGGCGGCTGCGCTTGGCCAGGTCGATGACATAGTCGATCACATACGGGCAGCGCTTCTGGTAGGCCTGGATAACGAAGCCGATACCGTTCCAGCCGGCCAGCGAAGGCTCGAAGCACAGGCGCTCGAGCAGGTCGAGCGACAGTTCCAGGCGGTCGGCTTCTTCGGCGTCGATGTTCAGGCCGATGTCGTACTGCTTGGCCAGCAGGGTCAGCGACAGCAGGCGCGGGTACAGCTCTTCCATCACGCGCTCGTACTGGGCGCGGCTGTAGCGCGGGTGCAGCGCCGACAGCTTGATCGAGATGCCCGGGCCTTCATAGATGCCACGGCCATGGGAGGCCTTGCCGATCGAGTGGATGGCCTGCTCGTAGGACGCCAGGTACTTCTGTGCGTCGTGCTCGGTCAGTGCGGCTTCGCCGAGCATGTCGTAGGAATAGCGGAAGCCCTTGGACTCGAAGCGGCTGGCATTGGCCAGGGCTTCGGCGATGGTTTCGCCAGTGACGAACTGCTCGCCCATCAGGCGCATGGCCATATCGACGCCCTTGCGGATCATCGGCTCGCCGCTCTTGCCAATAATGCGGGTGAGCGAGGAGGTGAGGCCGGATTCGTTGTGGGTAGATACCAGCTTGCCGGTCAGCAGCAGGCCCCAGGTGGCGGCGTTGACGAACAGCGACGGGCTGTTGCCCAGGTGCGGTTGCCAGTTGCCGGTGCTGATCTTGTCGCGGATCAGCGCATCACGGGTGCCCTTGTCGGGGATGCGCAGCAAGGCTTCGGCCAGGCACATCAGTGCCACGCCTTCCTGGGACGACAGCGAGAATTCCTGCAGCAGGCCCTGAACGATGCCGGCACGACCGCCAGCGCTCTTCTGGTTACGCAGTTTTTCGGCGATGCCGGCGGCCATCTTGTTGGTCGCTTCTGCCAGCGGGGCGCTCAGGCGCGCCTGCTCCAGCAGCATCGGTACCACTTCCTGTTCGGGGCGGCGGTAGGCGGCGGTGATCGCCGAGCGCAATACCGACTGCGGCAGGATGCTCTCGGCGAACTCAAGGAAGCACTGATGGCTGTGGTCGGGTTGGACCTCACCGGCGTCGTCGGCCAGGTTGCTGGCATGGCCGTTGAGTTCGGTCAGGGTGGCACCACCCTCGAGCTTCTCCAGGTAGTTGAAGATCGCTTGCTTGATCAACCAGTGCGGGGTGCGGTCAATCGACTGCGCAGCTGCCTTGAGTCGCTCACGGGTCGGGTCATCGAGTTTGACCCCAAGGGTGGTCGTCGCCATTTCTTATCCTCGTTATTGCCACGGTTGTGGCCTAAGCTGACGCCAAGAGTAGCTGTAGGACAATTCGGGTGCAACCAGGTGCAACCCGAATTTTTCATGGAAAAGGTGCAACTCGTCCGACAGCCATTTCCATGTCCTGAAAAGGGTGGTTTTTGGTGTGTTTTATTCTGAAAAGCGGGTTTTTTGCTCCAAAAGGGAGCAAAAAATCAGATTTGTCGGAAAATGTACGGGGAGGTGCAACTTGCAAAGGAAAAATGGTTGCACCCGCTTTGCGTTGTTGCATACGATTCGCCGCCTGGGTGCAACCGCCATTGCCGCGGTTGTGCATGACATAAAAACAAACGCCAGGGCACACGCATGGGCAATCCACTAACGATCACTTTCGTGGTCTATATCGCCGCAATGGTGCTGATCGGCTTCGCCGCCTATCGCTCCACCAATAACCTTTCCGACTACATCCTCGGCGGTCGCAGCCTGGGTAGCGTGGTCACCGCGCTTTCCGCCGGCGCTTCCGACATGAGCGGCTGGCTGCTGATGGGCCTGCCGGGCGCCATCTACTTCTCCGGTTTGTCCGAGGCCTGGATTGCCATCGGCCTGACCGTCGGCGCCTACCTGAACTGGTTGTTCGTCGCTGGCCGTCTGCGCGTGCAGACCGAGCACAACGGCGATGCACTGACCCTGCCGGACTACTTCTCCAGCCGCTTCGAAGACAACAGCGGCCTGCTGCGGATCATCTCGGCCATCGTGATCCTGGTGTTCTTCACCATCTACTGCGCCTCCGGTATCGTTGCCGGTGCCCGTCTGTTCGAGAGCACCTTCGGCATGTCGTACGAAACCGCCCTGTGGGCCGGTGCTGCTGCGACCATCGCCTACACCTTCATCGGTGGTTTCCTGGCGGTGAGCTGGACCGATACCGTGCAGGCTTCGCTGATGATCTTTGCGCTGATCCTCACTCCGGTGATCGTGCTGATCTCCACTGGCGGCTTCGATACCACCTTCGCTGCCATCGATGCGGTCAACCCGGCCCACTTCGACATGTTCAAGGGCGCCACCTTCATCGGCATCATCTCGCTGATGGGCTGGGGGCTGGGCTACTTCGGTCAGCCGCACATCCTGGCGCGTTTCATGGCTGCCGACTCGGTGAAGTCGATCGCCAACGCTCGTCGTATCTCCATGACCTGGATGATCCTTTGCCTGGTCGGTACCTGCGCCGTGGGCTTCTTCGGCATTGCCTACTTCTCGGCGCATCCTGAGCTGGCAGGCCCGGTCAGCGAGAACCACGAGCGTGTATTCATCGAGCTGGCCAAGATCCTGTTCAACCCATGGGTCGCCGGTGTGCTGCTGTCGGCCATCCTGGCGGCGGTGATGAGTACCCTGAGCTGCCAGCTGCTGGTGTGCTCCAGCGCCCTGACCGAAGACTTCTACAAGGCGTTCCTGCGCAAGAACGCTTCGCAGGTCGAACTGGTGTGGGTCGGCCGCCTGATGGTGCTGGCTGTCGCCCTGATCGCCATCGCCATGGCCTCCAACCCGGAAAACCGCGTGCTGGGCCTGGTGGCTTACGCCTGGGCCGGCTTCGGTGCTGCCTTTGGTCCGGTGGTGCTGATTTCGGTACTGTGGAAAGGCATGACCCGTAACGGCGCACTGGCCGGTATCGTGGTGGGCGCACTTACCGTGATCCTGTGGAAGAACTTCGACACCCTCGGGCTGTACGAAATCATCCCGGGCTTCCTGTTCGCCAGCATCGCCATCGTCGTGGTGAGCAAGCTGGGCAGCCCGTCGCAGGCAATGGTCAAGCGCTTCGAGACTGCTGATGCGGCGTATCACGCTGACAAGTAATACCCGTTGAGTCGGCGGCGCCTGCTTCGCGGGTGAACCCGCTCCTACAGGGATTGCACAGAACTCAAATTCTGTGAGGTGCCTGTGGGAGCGGGTTTACCCGCGAAGAGGTCACCGCCGATCAGCAGCCAGGCCTGACTCCGCCTGCAAGGCAAGGTAAACTTGCCACCCCCGCAGGAGTTGCCATGAACTATCGTCACGCCTTCCACGCCGGCAACCACGCCGACGTCCTCAAACATATCGTGCTGACTCGCCTCATCGCCCTGATGTCGCGCAAGGAGCAGCCGTTCGCCTATATCGATACCCATGCAGGGCTCGGCCTTTACGACCTGCAGGGCGACCAGGCAACCCGCACCGGCGAGTACCTGGAAGGTGTCGCTCGCCTGTGGAATCGCGATGACCTGCCGGCCATGGCCGACGACTATTTGCGAATCATCAAGCGTCTGAATGCCGATGGCGAGCTGCGCTACTACCCCGGTTCACCCGAGCTGGCTCGCCGCCTGATGCGCCAGCAGGACCGCGCCCTGCTCAACGAGAAGCATCCCGAGGACGGGCCGCTGCTCAAAGAGAACATGAAGAAAGACCCGCGCGTGGTCGTGCACCTGGGCGAAGGCTGGCATGTGCCGCGGGCCTTGCTGCCCGTGCAGGAAAAGCGCGCGATCATGCTGATCGACCCGCCGTTCGAACAGGCTGACGAGCTCAAGCGCTGCACTACCGCCATGAAAGAGGCGATCAGTCGCATGCGCCAGACCGTCGCGGCCATCTGGTATCCGATCAAGGACCAGCGTTCGCTGACCCGCTTCTACCAGGACCTGACCAGCACCGGCGCACCGAAACTGCTGCGGGTCGAGTTGTATGTGCACCACCAGGACAGCCCGCAGGGGCTCAATGGCTCCGGTCTGGCCATCGCCAACCCGCCGTGGGGGTTGGAAGAAGAGCTCAAGGAGCTGCTGCCATGGCTGGCCAAAGAGCTGGCGCAAACCGCCGGCAGCTTCCGCATGGACTGGCTGATCGCTGAATAATATTGCTTGCCTGTACCGGCCCCATCGCCGGCAAGCCAGCTCCCACAGGTACAGCGCGGGCCTCAAGGTCGGCAGTGTACCTGTGGGAGCTGGCTTGCCGGCGATGAGGCCAGTACAGGTTGCCGCGTTGCGCACATGTTTGCGTTATAATCCCGCCCTTTAGCCGCCACCCGCCCAAGAGGCCGCTGGCGCATTTCTACCGAATGAAGAGGCTAATCCCTTGGCATTGACGATTCTTGGCCTGTCCGGCGCCCTTAGCCATGACCCTTCCGCGGCCTTGTACATTGACGGCAAACTGATTGCCGCCGCCGAAGAAGAGCGCTTCGTGCGTGACAAGCATGCGAAGAACCGCATGCCCTACGAGTCGGCGAAGTTCTGCCTGGAACAGGCAGGCATCAAGCCATCCGACGTCGACGTGGTAGCCATCCCGTTCGCCCCGATCAGCCTGTTCGGCAAGGCGCGCTGGCACTATGCCAAGCGCTACTGGTACGCCCCGGACCGCGCCCTCGACGCCATCCTGATGGGCAACCGTCGCTACAAGCGCTACCGCAAGAAGATTGTCTGGTGCCTGGAGCAACTGGGCTTCGACCCGAAAAAGGTCAAGATCGAGCCGGTCGAGCACCACCTGGCCCACGCCTCCAGTGCCTACCACTGCTCGGGCTTCAAGGAAAAAACCGCAATCCTCGGCATCGACGGTAAAGGCGAATACGCCACCACCTTCTTTGGCTACGGCGAAAACGGCAAGATCCACAAGATCAAGGAGTTCTTCGACCCGGACTCGCTGGGCGGCTTGTACGGCGCGATCACCGAGTTCCTCGGCTTCGAGATGCTCGATGGCGAGTTCAAGGTCATGGGCATGGCGCCGTATGGCGACGCCAGCAAGTACGACTTCTCGCGCCTGGCCAGCTTCGAAAACGGCGAACTGGTGATCAACACCGAATACGCCAACGTCATTGGCCTGCGTCGCTATAAAGAGAAGGGCAAGGGCTTCTACTTCTCGCCGAAGCTGATCGAGTGGCTGGGCCCCAAGCGCGAAGGCGACATCGCCGACGAGCCGTACATCCATTACGCGGCCAGCATGCAGGCGCTGTTCGAAAAGATCGCCCTGCAGATGATCGACCACTACCTGGGCGACGTGCTGCGTGAAACCGGCAAGCTGGCCTTTGCCGGCGGTTGCGCGCTGAACGTCAAACTCAACCAGAAGATCATTGCCCGCCCAGACCTGAAAGAGCTGTTCGTTCAGCCGGCTTCCGGTGACGCCGGTACCGCCGTGGGTGCTGCCGCCTACGTTTCCCACGCCCGTGGCGTACCGGTCGAGAAGATGGAACACGTCTACCTCGGCCCTTCGTACTCCAACGAAGACGTGATCGCTGCCTGTGCCCGTCACCCGAACGCACCGAAGTGGCGCAAGCTCGACGACATGCCGCAGCGCATCGCCAAAATCATGGTCGATGGCAACCCGGTGGCCTGGTTCCAGGGCCGCATGGAATTCGGCCCCCGTGCCCTGGGCGGCCGTTCGATCATTGGTTGCCCGAGCGTGCCGGGCGTAGCCGACCGCATCAACGAGCAGATCAAGTTCCGCGAACGCTGGAGACCTTTCTGCCCGTCGATGCTCGACACCGTCGCCCCGCAAATGATCAAGGTCGACCACCCGGCGCCATTCATGACCTTCACCTTCGAAGTGGCTGAAGAGTGGAAGACCCGCGTGCCGGAAGTGGTCCACGAGGACGGCACTTCGCGTGCCCAGGTGCTCAAGCGCGAGTACAACCCGCGCTACTACGACATGATGAAGGCGCTGGAAGAACTGACCGGCAACGGCGTGTCGCTGAACACCTCGCTGAACCGCCGTGGTGAACCGATGATCTGCTCGCCGACCGACGCCCTGAACATGTTCTTCGGCTCGGACCTGCAGTACCTGATCATGGAAGACATCCTGGTTGTGAAGGACGGCGCGGCCCCGTATGACCAGCCGCTCTGAACCGCGCATCCTGCAGTTCTGCCATGGCTATGACGGGCCGTTCCTGGACTGCGCCCGTCAGTACGCCAGCCTGTTCCAGGGGCGTGGCTACCAGGTCACCACGGTGTTCCTCACCGGCGCCGCCGACCCGCTGGTAGCGGCCGGCTGCGCCTCGGACGAGGTGCTGTTCCTGGAGTTCAGCTCCAAGGCCGTGCGCGGCCTGAAACTCGGCGCCATCCGTGCATTGCGGCGGATCGCGGCCGAGCGCAATTTTGCCTTTTGCATTGCCCATCGCTTCAAACCGATCTACGTGGCGTTGCTGGGCACCGGCTTGCCGGTGATCGGCGTGCACCATGCTTTCGGTGACTACGAGCGCAAGGGGCGACGCATCTTCGCCAACCTGTTCAGCAAGCGTCTGAGCTTGCTGGGCGTGTCGGACGCAGTGCGTGACGATATGCGCCGCTGTCTGTCGCAGTGGCCGGCAGATCGTATCCAGACCTTGTATAACCGCATCGACATCGACGCCCTGCAAGCAGCCCTGGTTCCACGCGCCGAGGCCCGTCAGGCCTTGGGGCTGGACGCACAGGCGTGGATTGTCGGTAACGTCGGGCGCCTGCACCCGGACAAGGACCAGGCCACCCTGCTGCGTGGCTTTGCCGAAGCGCTACCGGGGCTGCCGGCTGGCGCCCGCCTGGCAATCCTTGGCAAGGGGCGCCTGGAAGCCAGGCTCAAGGCCCTGGCCGCCGAGCTGGGCATTGCCGGGCAAGTGGACTTCCTTGGCCAGGTGCCGGATGCGCGCCGTTACTTCCAGGCATTCGACGTATTCGCCCTGAGCTCCGACCATGAGCCGTTCGGCATGGTCCTGCTCGAAGCCATGGTCGCCGGTGTGCCGGTACTGGCCACGGCCTGTGGTGGTGCCCGCGAAGTGGTGGAGGGTGTTGGCGTGCTGTTCCCTCTGGGCGATGCGGGGCAATTGGCCCAGGGCCTGAAACACATGGCTGTGCTCGATGGGCAGCAACGCCAGGCCTGTGCCGAGCACATGCTGCAGCGCCTGCGTGAACGCTTTTCCGACCAGGCGGTGCGCGAAGCATTCTGGCAACTGCCGCAAGTCCGCGCGTTGGTGGGGCAGGCCTGATGCTCAACCGTATCCAGGCCTTCCGCGAACGCGGTTGGCAAGTTATCGACGCCAAGGCCTATGCCGAGGCATGGGCCCGGTTTGGTGGCAGTGTCGCCACCCATCCCCAGGTGGTCGAGCAGCTGGCGGACCTGGCGCAGATCCCTGTGCGTTATCTGGGCTGGCACCAGGCCGGCGAGCTGAAAGCCGCCATTCCTACCTGGGGGCGCCACCTTGCGCTGTCCAAGGACGTGCTCAAGCGTGCCGGCAAAAAGGCCCTGTTCGACCTGGGCAACGCCGAGATCATCCTGCCGGCGGCGGCCGATGCCGCTGCACCGTTGCGCCATGCCGCGCGCTACCTGTCCGAACTGAACCAGGGCCGCTTCAGCGGCCTCAAGGCGCAGAAGGAACAGCTGGCCATGGCCCGCGCCCACGAAGACCTGTCGAAGAAGTTCCGCTACAACCAGCGCCGCGAACTGCGCCTGCTGGAAGAGGCGGGCGGTGTGGTGCGCCCGATCGGCGACTTCAGCGCGCAGGAAATCGCCAGCATGTACTGCGACCTGTTCCAGCGCCGCTGGGGCTTCCCTGCCACCGGTGCCGAGCGCATGGCCGAGGTGCTGGAACGCCTGCGCGAGCTGCTGATCGGCTCGGTGCTGCTGTTGGACGGCAAGCCGATTGCCATCCAGCTGGTTTACCGTGTCGAAGCGCCGGAATGGATCAGCGTCGAGTACATCAATGGTGGTGTCGACCCTGAAACCAAGGCCTTCAGCCCCGGCAGCGTGCTGAGCTTCCTCAATACCCAGGCCGCCTGGGAAGACGCCCGTGCGCGCAACAAGCCGCTGCGGTTCTCGTTCGGCCGTGCCGACCGCGAGTACAAGGATCGCTGGTGCAACCCCGTACCGGTGTATCAGGCGTGAGTCGCAAGCAGCAGTTGCTCAAGCGCCACCGGCGCAACAAGCGCCTGGGCCTGTTGGCGGGCCTGGTCGCGCTGGTGGCCATAGGTGCGTTCAGCTGGTGGTGGTTGCCACTGCTGCTGTTGCCGCTGTTGTGGGCGGCCCACGAGGCCTGGTTTGCCGACCACCTGTTCTACGCGCCAGGCGAGGACTACGCCTACGACTTCGGCGAGCAGACCCGGGAGGCTCCTGCCAGCCTGAGCGGCGGCTTGCTCAAGGCTGAGTGCGTGCTGCAGGGCAACGAAACCCTGGTCCTCGAGTTGCGGGTAAAAAGCAGCTGGCTGGGGCGCTTCCTGGACCCGCAGGTCGAGCTGGTGGCTGGCGAGCAGGCCGACCGGCAAACCTTCGAGCGCGGCGTCGATGGCGTGCGCTTCCTCAACCTCACCGGCCTCGCCGCACCTCTGCAGGCTGGCGCGTTGCGCCTGCGTGGCCGGCATTGCCGGCTGGCGGGCCAGCCGCGCTTGTGGATAACCCCGGCGGTCGAACTGCAACGGCGCCGGGTGATGGTGATCGCGCCGCATGCTGATGATGCCGAGCTGGCCGCTTACGGCCTTTACAGCCAGGCCGACGAAGCCTGGCTAGTGACCCTGACCGCTGGTGAAATCGAGGCCGAGCACTATCAGCAGATGGGCTTGGCAAAGGCCGAGGCCGCGCGTCTGAAGGGCCGCCTGAGGGCCTGGGATAGTGTTGCCGTGCCACGCTGGGCCGGTGTGGCGGAATCGCGTTGCGTGCAGCTGGGCTACTTCTGCCTGCAACTGCCTGCCATGCAGGCTGCGCCAGACCAGCCGGCCGCTTCTCGCGAGGCCGACCTCGCCGACATTCGCGTATTCCGCCGATTCAACCCTTTCCCGCTGCCGGCCGATGTCGATGGCGCGCCGACCTGGCGCAACCTGCTCGCCGACCTGCGGGCCTTGCTGGAAATGGCCAGGCCAGAGGTGCTGGTGATGCCGCACCCGCAGCTCGACCCGCACCCCGACCACATCTGTGCCCAGGCAGCGGTGCTGGAAGCCTTGCAAGGCCTGGCCTGGCAGCCGCAAACCCTGCTGTGCTACGCCAACCACCTGCATGACAACGACCGCTGGCCGATGGGCGACAGTGGTGATGGCGTGGCCCTGCCGCCACAGCAGGACGCTGTCCAGGCCTGGGCTCCTTGCAGCCTGGTACTGGACCTGGCGACCCAGCGCGACAAGGCCATGGCCCTGGGCATGATGCACGACCTGCAGCCGCCAGCACCGTTCAAACGCCGCCTGCGCCGCTTGTTGCAGCGCTGGTTGGCCGGGCGGCGGTCGTCGCCTTACGGCGAGAACGAATTCTTCCGCAAGGCCGTGCGCCGACATGAACTGTTCTGGCGGCGTGAGCTGTAGCCGCGCCCCATGGTTGACCGCGATGGCGCAGAGCGCCCAAGGAACCCAATGAAAGTCCTATTTCTGGTGCAGAAGGAACAGCGGGCGATTCTCGACCGCCTGTACGATGGCGTCGCGGCCAACTGCGAGTGCGACCTGCGCTGGTTGACCAGCGAAGACCAGCGCAACCTGCGCCGCTATTTCAAGCGTGAAGTGCAGGTCGAGCGTTATGACCGCATTGTTTTCTTCCTGCGTTTCAAACAGGAAATCCGTCAGGCGGCATTCATCCGTACGGTGCCGAACCTGGTCATCCTCGAGCACGATGCCTACCAGAACTACATCCCGTGCAAGTACACCGGCAAGTTCAGCGCCCATTACCGCAAGCTGCCCTGGGCGCGGGTGATCAGCTCAGGCTACATGGTTAGCGAGCGCCTGCGTCAGGAAGGTTTCGACGCCGTGTTCGTGCCCAAGGGCTACGACGAGCAGTTGCTGGCCGACCAGGGGCGTGAGCGCGACATCGAACTGGCCTTCGTCGGCAGCACCAACAGCGTGGCCTACAGCGGCCGCAAGGCATTGCTGGACGAACTGGGCCGCGTCGAGAACCTGGTGGTGACTCGTACCAAATCGGGTGAAGACTACTGCAACACACTCAACCGGATCCGCTTCTTCGTCAGTGCCGACGTCGGCATGGGCGAATACATGATCAAGAACTTCGAAGCCATGGCCTGTGGCTGTGTGTTGCTGGCGTATGACCAGGGCGAGGAAGAGAACCACGCACTGGGCCTGCAGGACATGCACAACGTGGTGTTCTATGACAGCATCCCGACCCTTCAGGAAAAGCTCCGCCGTTTGCGCGCGGACCCTGAACTGGCCCGGCAGATTGCAGAAAATGGTCGCCACCTGGCGGTTTCCCGTTTCAGTTTCGGGGCTGTTGGACGTAGCATCGTCGACCACATGCGCCCGGCGCTCAGGCCCCATCCGCCGTTGTCTGCATGGCAGCGGCTGCGCCTGAAGCTGGGCATCTAACATAAGAACTTTCGCGCCTGTGGAACGGGCGTTGGAAGTCGAAGTCGCAATGCGGAGGGAGTCCGGTGCGCTTTTCAAATGAGAGTGATGTCACGCTCGTCGTGACCAGTTGTGGGCGGTTCGATCTGCTCAAAGATACCCTTGAGAGTTTCGATCGCTACAATACCGCGCCCATTCGCGAAGTGTTCATCACCGAAGATTCCGGTGACGATGCAGTGCATGCCGCTGTGCCTGAGCACTGGAAACCGCACTGCAAGGTGTTCGTAAACCGGCCCAAGTTGGGCCAGTTGCCGTCTATCGACCTGGCCTACAGCCACGTCAAGACGCCCTACATCTTTCACTGCGAGGACGACTGGCACTTCTATCGCCAGGGCTTCGTCGAAGACTCCCGGGCCATTCTGGAGGTCAGCCCTGATCTGTTGCAGGTGTGGCTGCGCAGCCATGCCCATGACCTGGCCATCCACAGCCCTTACATTCACCTGGGTGATCGCCGGGTGATCGCCGGGGTGCCTTGCTACCCACTGCTGTCCGATAAGGCCGAGTGGCAGGCGTTTTCGCTCAACCCCGGATTGCGCCGTTTGAGCGATTACCAGCGTTGCGCGCCATTTGCCGCCTATGCTGGAGAGAAGGCACTTTCCCGGCGTTATTCTGAGTTAAACCTGACAGCGGTCACCTTGGAGGGTGATGCAGTATTGCACACTGGATTTGGTAATCACGTGACCTTGCCCATCGAAGTGGAACGCAAGGCCAAACGTCGTAAACGTGATCGGATAAAGTTGGCATTGACGCTGGTGGCGGGTGCCGTGATTGGCATGGGAATCACCATTTTTGTTCAGTGAAGTCGCTGTCCCACCTGACATGAGCGGGAGAGGGCCCATGAACATCGTCAATGTGATGTGGGCGGGTGGAACGCCGTACATGTCCATCCACAAGGTGCATCGGCAGGTGCTGTCACACGCGGGTGCCGATGCCCGGATCAGTAACTGGCTGCTGCTGGGTAGCGGGCTTTGCTGTGGGCTTGGCTCGACCCGGGAGTGGCATATGCCGTCACGGGCGCTGAAAGGGCGGCACTTCTGGCGCCTGTTGCGCCCATGGTTGCGCATGCGCTTGCGCAAGGCGCTGAACGAGGCCCAGGCTGAAGTCGTGCTGCTCGACGGTGTCGGTGTGGCGCGGTTGGTGTTGCCGTTGTTGCAGCAGGTTCCGCAGGTGCGTGCCAAGGTGCTGTTCCACGGCAAGACGCGCCTGAGTGCCAGCGATGTTCGCCTGCTGCGCATGTTTCCGGCCGAGCGTCTGAGCATCGCCGCCGTTTCACAGACACTTGCCACGTCACTCGAACACGACCTGGGCAGGCCAGTGCGGACCTTGCGCATGGCCCTTGACCCGCTGGCTTTCGCCGAACCGTTGTTGAGTCGGGACGCAGCCAGGCAGGCCCTGCAGTTGCCACAGGTAGCAGGGGTAATGCTGGGCGCGGTCGGGCGGCTGGTGGAGAGCAAAGGTTTCGAGATGCTGATCGAGGCGTTCGCCAAGGCCAGTGCGCGCCAGTCGGACCTGCAATTGGCAATCATCGGCGAAGGCCCTCTGCGTGCGGTGCTGCAGGCTCGTATCGACGCGCTTGGCCTGGCTGGTCGTGTTCACCTGAGTGGTCACCGAGACGACCTGCAGCAGCTGTACCGGGCATTCGACTGGCTATTGGTGCCTTCGCGCTCCGAAGGCCTGGGGCTGGTGGTGCAGGAGGCGGTCATGGCCGACGTGCCGGTGGTATGCAGCGACCTGCAGGTGTTCCGCGAGCAGTTGCAGGACACCGGTGGCTACCTGCCCGTTGCCAATGAAAATGCCTGGGCCGAGGCGATCGAGCGTTGCTCGGTGCTCGGTGCCCCGGCGGTAGCTGCCCGGCAGCGCCAGGCGCTGGCCCCGGAGCGGGCCTGGCAAGCATTCTGCAATGGCTCGCAAAGCCTGCTGCGCAGTTGATGCTCAGCGTGCCAGCAGGGCTGCCTCGAAGGCGGCAAGGGGGAACCGGTCACCCAGGTTCTCCCGCTCGATATAACGCACCATATGCTGCACATTGCGCCGAATCATGCGCGCCGACAGCGGCGGGCGCAGGAAGCGCATGTCGGCAACGTCGATCAGGCCCAGTTGCTGGTCGGGGGTGACCACCACATTACCCAGGTGCAACGAGCGGAAGTACACGCCGCTGCGATGCAACTGGCGAATCAGTTCGATCAGGCGCGGCAGGTAGGTGTCCCAGCTGAAACCCTCATCGCGCGACATCTGCAGCAAGGTTCGCCCTGGCAGCGGGCGGTACAGCACGGCGGTACGCCCTGGCAGGTCGAGCTTGTGCTGGCTGATCACCTCCAGGGTGGGGATGCCCAGCTGTGCAAGGCGTGCGGCGTTGTCGACGAAGCGCTGCGAGTACGGGCGCAGCAGTGCAGATGAAATCAGCCGCTTCCTACGAAAAACCTTGAGGAAATTACCATCCGCGAGCAGGTAGACTTTGGCGCCATGGCTATCTGCCTCAAGCACCTGTGCGCCTTGTGTCAGCTGATCGAAGTCGACCTGGGGGAGCCGGGAGCATTGCATGAATAGAGCCTTGTCGTCGGGCGAACAGAATGACCGGCAATAATGCCGAAAATAATGTTGTAGCACCATTGGATGGTGTCTTTGATTCATCGGGGGAAAGGATGTTGTATCAAAATAACTGGGCGCAAGCCTGGTTGGGGTTTGGTCTGGTCTGGTTCCTGGCAGCGATTGCCCTGGCACCGAGCAACAAGGTCTATCAGCAAGGCCTGGTGCTGTTCCTGTGGTTGCCGACGCTGGTAATGGCGTGGTCCGCAAGGCAGGTAATAGTGCAGGCCTGGCGGCGTCAGCCGGCCTTGTGGGGGAGTGTGTTGCTGCTGCTGGCGTGGAGCGGGCTCAGCCTGGTCTGGTCGGCCGCAGAAAACCCGGGGCGCGAGGCCAAGCGCCTGCTCTACATCCTGGTATTCCTGCTGGCGTTCCCGCTGCTGGGCCAGCTTGGCCAGGCCCGCATTCGTCAACTGTTGCTGGCCGGCAGCGCCTTGCTGGCCGTTGCCGCATTGATCTCGGTAATCCATTTCTACGGCGTGCTGGGCATGCCATTGCTGGCCCGGCTGGAGGGCATCGGCGAGATATCGCACCCGATCCTGGGCGCCTATGTCATCGGTTCGGCCGTGCTCTTCCTGCTTTACGAGCCGCCGCGGCAACGTGGCCTGCAGTTGTTGTGGCTGGTGGCGCTGGTGTGTCTGGGTTTGTTTGCCATGCTCAGCCAGAGCCGTGGGGCAATCCTGGCCCTGGTGCTCACCGTGATCCTGGCCCCGTTGTGGTTCCGTGACCGCCACAGCCGGGTGTTTGCCGTGCTGGCGGCCATTTCCACCTGCCTGGCCTTCTATCTCGTGTACGACCTGATCGCCCAGCGCGGTTCGTCCTACCGGCCGGAAATCTTCCACGCCGTGGTCGACATGATCGCCGCACATCCCTGGACCGGCCTTGGCCTGGGCGCTGCCTACGACGTCAGTGCAGTGGGCAAGCACTTCGACCATACCCACAACATGTTCACCCACATCGCAGTGGAGTTGGGCCTGCCCGGCATGCTGCTGTGGGTCATGGTGTGGCTGTACACCCTGGGCGAAATCGTCCGCGCACGTGGCACGTTGTTCGGCAAGATCCTGCTCGGTTTCTGGGTGTACTCCACCCTGGCCATGCAGTTCGATGCCGCCAGCCTCACTGGTACGCCACGTGCCGAATGGTTCATCAGCTGGCTGCCCGTGGGCCTGGCCATGTTGCTGCCATGGGGGAGTGCCGAAAATGATGCCTGTGGTAAAATTTCCGGTTCAACCTGAACAGCGAGCTTGATAATGGCCGAAACACCGCGACCGGCGGAACACACCTCCAGCCTGAAGATCTACTTCCGGCTGCTGAGCTATGTGAAACCCTATGTCGGCATTTTCCTGCTGAGCATCATCGGTTTCGTGATCTTTGCCTCGACCCAGCCGATGCTGGCCGGGATCCTGAAGTATTTCGTAGATGGGCTGAGCAACCCCGAAGCGGTGTTGTTCCCAAACGTTCCCTACCTGCGCGACCTGCAACTGCTGCAGGCGGTGCCGCTGCTGATTATCCTGATCGCCGCGTGGCAGGGGCTGGGCTCGTTCCTCGGCAACTACTTCCTGGCCAAGGTTTCCCTGTGCCTGGTGCACGACCTGCGTGTGGAACTGTTCAACAAGCTGCTGGTGCTGCCTAACCGCTACTTCGACAACCACAACTCCGGGCACCTGATCTCGCGCATCACCTTCAACGTGACCATGGTCACTGGTGCTGCGACCGATGCGATCAAGGTGGTGATCCGCGAAGGCCTGACCGTGGTGTTCCTGTTTGGTTACCTGCTGTGGATGAACTGGCACCTGACCCTCGTTATGGTCGCCATCCTGCCGGTAATCGCGGTGATGGTCAGCGTCGCCAGCAAGAAATTCCGCAAGCAGAGCAAAAAAATCCAGGTAGCCATGGGCGACGTCACCCATGTCGCCTCGGAAACTATCCAGGGCTACCGCGTGGTGCGCAGCTTCGGCGGCGAGGCCTACGAGGAGCAGCGTTTCGGCAAGGCCAGCCAGAGCAATACCGACAAGCAGTTGCACATGACCAAGACCGGCTCGCTGTACACGCCGATGCTGCAGCTGGTGATCTACACCGCCATGGCCGCGCTGATGTTCCTGGTGCTGTTCCTGCGCGGTGATTCCACTGCCGGTGATCTGGTGGCCTACATCACCGCCGCCGGCCTGTTGCCCAAGCCGATACGTCAGCTTTCGGAAGTCAGCTCGACCATCCAGAAGGGCCTGGCCGGCGCCGAAAGCATCTTCGAGCAACTGGACGAAGAGCCTGAAGTGGATACCGGTACCGTCGAGAAGGAGCGGGTGGAAGGGCGCCTGGAAGTGCGCAACCTCAGCTTCACCTACCCGGGTACCGAGCGTGAGGTGCTGAGCGATATCAGCTTCGTAGCCGAGCCAGGGCAGATGATTGCACTGGTCGGCCGCTCCGGCAGTGGCAAGTCTACGCTTGCAGCGCTGATACCGCGCTTCTATCACCACGACCAGGGGCAGATCCTGCTCGATGGCGTGGACATCGAGAACTATCGCCTGCGCAACCTGCGTCGCCACGTTTCGCAGGTGACCCAGCATGTCACCCTGTTCAACGATACCGTGGCCAACAACATCGCCTATGGCGACTTGGCCGGCGCCCCGCGCGCCGACATCGAAGCCGCTGCGGCCGATGCCTATGCCAAGGAGTTCGTCGACCGGCTGCCGAAAGGCTTCGATACCGAAGTGGGTGAGAACGGCGTGCTGCTCTCCGGCGGCCAGCGCCAGCGCCTGGCGATTGCCCGGGCACTGCTGAAGAATGCGCCGCTGCTGATCCTCGACGAAGCCACCTCGGCGCTGGATACCGAGTCCGAGCGGCATATCCAGGCTGCCCTGGACCATGTGATGCAGGGCCGTACCACGCTAGTGATCGCCCACCGTCTGTCGACCATCGAGAAAGCTGACCAGATCCTGGTCATGGACCAGGGGCGCCTGGTCGAGCGCGGCACCCATGCCGAGCTGCTTGCGGCCAATGGCCATTATGCCCGCCTGCATGCCATGGGCCTGGATGAGCCGGCCAAGGCCGATATCACCTGACCCCTCGCTGATCGGGGCCATCGCGGCCCCGATTGTCACGGGAATTTTCCTGGGGTGATCTGGCCATAAAGCCGTCGTCTACCCTGTGCTAATATCCTGTCCCTGTTCATTATTTCCATATGGGTTGCCCATGAAGTTGTCCATGCCGCGTTTCGATCAAGCCCCGGTACTGGTGGTCGGCGATGTCATGCTCGACCGCTACTGGCATGGCGGTACTTCACGTATCTCGCCTGAAGCGCCAGTCCCGGTGGTCAAGGTCGATCAGATCGAGGATCGCCCCGGCGGCGCGGCCAACGTTGCCTTGAACATCGCCGCCCTGGGTGCACCGGCTTCGCTGATTGGCGTCACCGGCCAGGATGAGGCCGCCGACAGCCTGGCCAACAGCCTGCAAGCTGCAGGCGTGCGCTCGGTGTTCCAGCGCATCGCGCACCAGCCGACCATCGTCAAGCTGCGGGTAATGAGCCGTCACCAGCAGTTGCTGCGCATCGATTTCGAAGAGCCATTCGCTACCGACCCGCTGTCGCTGGGTGCGGAGGTCGACAGCCTGCTCGAGGGCGTCAAGGTGCTGGTCCTGTCCGACTACGGCAAGGGCGCACTGAAAAACCACCAGAGCCTGATCCAGGCCGCGCGGGCCAAGGGCATTCCGGTGCTGGCCGACCCCAAGGGCAAGGATTTTTCCATCTACCGTGGCGCCAGCCTGATCACTCCCAACCTCAGCGAGTTCGAGACCATCGTTGGCCGTTGCGCCGATGAGGCCGAGCTGGTCGCCAAGGGCCTGCAACTGCTGCAGGACCTGGACCTTGGCGCCTTGCTGGTGACCCGTGGCGAGCACGGCATGACCCTGCTGCGCGTCGGCCAGCCGGCGCTGCACCTGCCGGCGCGGGCGCGTGAAGTGTTCGATGTGACCGGTGCCGGTGATACCGTCATCTCCACACTCGCCGCGGCCATCGCTGCCGGCGAGGACCTGCCCCACGCGGTGGCCCTGGCCAATCTGGCAGCGGGCATCGTGGTCGGAAAGCTGGGTACGGCTGCGATCAGCGCCCCCGAGCTGCGCCGGGCGATCCAGCGTGAGGAAGGCTCCGAGCGCGGCGTGCTGGGCCTGGAGCAACTGCTGCTGGCCATTGATGACGCGCGGGCGCACAAAGAGAAGATCGTCTTCACCAACGGCTGCTTCGACATCCTGCATGCCGGGCATGTCACCTACCTGGAGCAGGCGCGGGCCCAGGGCGATCGCCTGATCGTCGCGATCAACGACGATGCCTCGGTCAGCCGCTTGAAAGGGCCGGGTCGGCCGATCAACAGCGTCGACCGGCGCATGGCCGTACTGGCCGGGCTGGGGGCGGTGGACTGGGTCATCAGCTTCCCCGAGGGTACGCCGGAGAACCTGCTGAGCCAGGTCAAGCCGGACGTGCTGGTCAAGGGTGGCGACTATGGCATCGACCAGGTGGTGGGTGCCGATATCGTCAAGGCCTATGGCGGTACCGTGAAGGTGCTGGGGCTGGTCGAGAACAGCTCGACCACGGCGATTGTCGAGAAGATTCGCAAGAACTGATCGATCCCGGGGCCGCTTTGCGGCCCATCGCGACACAAGGCCGCTCCTACAGCAGGTCACGCAACTTCAAGGCTTGCGCGATCCCCTGTAGGAGCGGCCTTGTGTCGCGATGGGCTGCGAAGCAGCCCCAGAGTCTTACTTGTGCAATGAGGTCCGCGCCCGCTCCAGCAGCGCTCGCGCCTTGTCGCCAAACCGCTGCAGGTGCGATGCCCGCACCGGCTTGTTCTCCATCAATCCCTGCTGCTTCACCCAATCCTTCCAGCGCACCCGCTCGTCCGTGACCACCCAGCCATCCTGCCGGGCAAAACTTTCGGCCAGGTACAGCCCGCGCGTGCTTGCCGGCACCAGTTCGTCCTTCTTCACGGTATACAGCTCAGCCAGTGGCTGGCCGTCCTTCAATGGCATCAGGTACAGGTCTGGTCGTTTGCGATTTAGCCGCGCCACCAGTTGGTCGCCCTCCAGCCGCTCATCAACGTGGAACAGGCTGAGCTTCTTGGCGTCCCGGGGTACTTGCAGGCGCATGTCGTAGATCAGTTGCAGCGAGGCGGTGGGCAAGTGCACATACGCCCGCGGCCGTTCCAGCAGCATCAGCTTGCCGCAGTGCACCGGGCGCGCGGCACCCGACTCCGGGGCCAGCACGAAGTGCGGCGTTTCGCGGTAGTGCAGGGCGGCAGCGTAGGGCACCGGCAACCAGGTGTCGTTGAAGCGCCCGCCCAGCCAGCCTTCCGGGGTTTCCAGCAAGCATTCCTCGGCCACTTCCTGCACGGCCGTGTGCAATGGCAGGTTCAGCTCCTGCGCCGGCACATAGCCGGAAATCAGTTTCAGCACCACATCGCCACGGTCTTGCCGGCGCTGACGTACCAGCACCCAGTAATCGCGGTTCTGCCAATGCAGGGTCAGCCGTACCGACACGCCAAGGTTGGCCAGTTCGATCACGAAGCGCTGCACGTCGGGCAGCTGGATAGCCTTGCGCCGTTGTTGGATCTGGGCAAAGTTCAGCGGCATGCCGATGCTCTGATAGATCAGCCCTTCGGGCGTGGCCTCGACATGCAGCGGCAGTGTCTTGAAGTTGCTCGGGTTCTTGCGGATCAGCGTTCGCGCCACGAGGCTCCTCCTTGCGTCGGGTCAGTCCAGGCCCGCGGGCCTGGGGCAACTCAATGCTGGCCCAGGATACGGGCGACGGTGGCCACGTTGTGGGCCAGGTGCAACGGATTGATGGTGCCGACGATAGCACTGCTGACGCCGGGGTGGGCGAACAGCAGCTCGAAGCTGGCCTGCACCGGGTCAACGCCCGGGGCCAGGCAGATATGCCCGCTGGCCAGGGCCTTCTTCACCAGGATGGCCTTGCCGTGTTCGGCAGCGTAGTCCAGCACCGGGCGTTCTGCCTGTTCGTTGAGGTTGTAGGTGACCATGGCGCAGTCGCCTTGCTCCAGCGCCTTCAGGCCGCCGGCGACGGTCTTGCCGGACAGGCCGAAGCCGAGGATCTTGCCCTCCTGCTTGAGCTCGGCAAGGGTCTGGTAGACCTCCTGCTGTTCGAGGATCGCTAGGTCGTTGCCGTCGGAATGCACCAGCACCAGCTCGATGCGATCGGTTTCCAGGCGCCGCAGGCTGCGCTCCACCGAGCGGCGGGTGTGGGCGGCGCTGAAATCGAAGTGCGATTGGCCATTGTCGAATTCTTCGCCAACCTTGCTGACGATCACCCATTCATCGCGCTGGCCGCGCAGCAGCGGGCCCAGGCGCTCTTCGCTGCGGCCGTAGGCCGGGGCGGTGTCGATCAGGTTGATGCCCAGCTCGCGGGCCTGGGCCAGCAGCAGGCTGGCTTCGTCATCGCCGGGGATGGTGAAGCCGGTGGGGTACTTCACGCCCTGGTCGCGGCCCAGCTTGACCGTGCCCAGGCCGAGCGGCGAAACCTTGAAGCCGGTGCTGCCCAAGGGGCGATGGAAGTCGTGCAGGGTCGGCAGGCTCATGGCAGCAGTTGCTCCCAGGCCGGTACGCCCAGCGGTGGGCGTGGCAGGTCAGCCAGGTCGGCCTGCGCCTGTGGGCGGATACCGTCGCGCTCCAGGTGGCTGATGACCCGGTCGCTGAAGTCCGGTGCCAGGGCCAGCTTGGTTGGCCAGCCCACCAGCAGGCGTTGCTGGTCGGCGAGGAAGGCGTTGTCCGGGCGTACCAGGCCCGATTGCGCCGGTTCCGCTCGGTCGACCCGCAGGGTGGCCCAGCGCACCTGGCTCTGGTCGACCCATGGCAGCAGGCTGGCGATTTCTTTCTGTGCCGCGGCGATTTGCGCAGCCGGCTCGCGGGCAACGCCGTCGGCTTCGGCCAGGTCGCCACCCAGGTACCAGACCCACTGGCCATCGGCGGCCGGGTGGGTGGTCACCGTCACCCGTGGCTTCGGCCCGCCGCCCAGGCAATGGGCGTAAAGCGGTTTAAGGTTGGCACCCTTGGCCATCACCATATGCAGCGGGCGTGTCTGCATGGCTGGCTGGTTGAGGCCCAGGGCATGCAGCAGCTGCTCGGTGCCGGCGCCGGCGCTGAGCACGATACGCTGGGCGCGGATGTCGCGCTCGTCGACGCGCAGGCCAACCAGGTCTTCGCCCTCGCGCAGCGGCTCGATGTGCTCACCGGCCAGCAGGCTGTCGCCTGCCAGCTCGGCCAGGTTGGCCAGCAGGCTGGGTACGTCGATGACCAGTTCGGCCAGGCGATAGACCTTGCCTTTGAAGGCGCGGTCCTGCAGCGCGGGCGGAAGTTGCTCGCCTTTCACCTGGTCGACCCTGCCACGCACGGCCTTGCTGGCGAAGAAACTGGTGAGATTGCCGGCCAGGGTGCCAGGCGACCACAGGTAATGCGCGTCGGACAGCAGGCGAGTGCGGGTCAGGTCCAGCTCGCCGCTGCCGCTCAGCGCTTCGCGCCAGCGTCGCGGCATGTCGGCGATGGCTTCCGAAGCGCCGGTGAGGGCGCCATGCAGGGCGTACTTGGTGCCGCCATGGATGATGCCCTGAGACTTGATGGTCTGCTCGCCGCCAAGGCTGGCGCGTTCCACCAGTACTGTCGAGTAGCCCAGCCGGCGCAGGCGGGCATTGAGCCAGAGGCCTGCGACCCCGGCGCCGACGATCAGCACGTCAGTGGAAATGGCAGATGGCATGGCGGTACCTCGAAGACTGGGACAGCTGGCAAGTATACAGGGTATACCTGTGATGGCCCTATCGCCGGCAAGCCAGCTCCCACAGGGATGGTGTTGACCCTGCGGCTGTATCAACTCTGTGGGAGTTGGCTTGCCGGCGATGAGGCCCGTACAGGCTGCCTCAATGCCCAGCAGTCTTCGAAAACAGCTGAATCACCACCACCCCACCCACAATCATGGCCATCCCCAGCATCGCTGGCACATCCAGCTTCTGCCCATAGATCACCAGCGCTGCCACACTGATCAGCACAATCCCCAGCCCCGACCAGATGGCATAGGCGATCCCCACCGGAATGCTGCGCACCACCAGGGTCAGCATCCAGAAAGCAATGCCGTAACCAACCACCATCAGCAGCAACGGCACGGGCGTGTTCAAGCCTTTCACCGCTTTCATGGAAGCGGTGGCGATGACTTCGGCGCAGATGGCGATGGCGAGGTAGGTGTAGGCATTCATGGCGAGATCCTCCGTTAGCTGACCGCAGATTCTAGTCCCACCCCGAATGGGGTAAAGTCATTGCCTATCACTATGCGAGATAGGTTGATGGCCGAGCACTGGAACCTTGAACAGTTGCGTACTTTCCTGCGCGTTGCAGAACTGCGCTCGTTCTCTGCCGTGGCCCGCGAGCAGCGCAAGGCCCAGTCGGCAATCAGCAGCGCGATCGCCCTGCTCGAGACCGACCTGGGGGTAACCTTGTTCGAGCGCAGCAGTGGCCGGCAACCCAAGCTGACCGAGAACGGCAGCGCCCTGTTGGAAGATACCCGCGAACTGTTGCGCCAGTGCGAGCGCCTGGATGGCCGTGCGTTGGCGCTGATGCGCGGGCAGGAGGCCTTGTTGCGGGTCGCCCAGGACGAAGCCATGCCATACCAGCCGGTCATTGACAGCCTCGACGAGCTGGCCAGCCGCTACCCGTTCCTGGAGGTGCAGCTGGCCAGCGGTGCCCAGGGCGATGTGGCGCGCAAGCTGGTGGAGCGGCGCGCCGATCTTGGACTGTTCTTCCACCACGAGAGCATCCCGGCCTCGCTGGAGCGACGCGCCTTGGGCAGTGTGGAAATGGTCACGGTATGCGCGGTCGGCCACCCGCTCGCCGGCGAAGGCCGGGTTACCCGGCAGCAACTGGCGCGCCACCGACAATTGCTGATTGCCCCGCAGCAAAGCGGCTACCCCGGCGGCGAAGCGATCAGCCCGCAGGTGTGGCGCGCCGACAGCTTCTACGCCATGGCCGAACTGCTGATGCGCGGCCTGGGCTGGGCCTGGCTGCCGCGGCACGTGGTGCAGTACCCGACCTATCAGGCGCACATGGTCGAACTGGACAGCGAGTGGCGGCCACCGGCCTTGGTGGTGGAGCTGGCCTGGCGCCGCGACGAGCCACTGGGGCCTGCCGCGCAGTGGCTGGCCGAGCGCTTTGCGGTGCACCTGTGCGCGATCGGGTAAACTCCGCGGCCATGAACAGAACTCTCTATACCTTGTTGTTTCACCTGGGCCTGCCGCTGGTTGCGCTGCGCCTGTACCTGCGCGCGCGCAAGGCGCCGGCCTATGGTCAACGCATTGGCGAGCGCTTTGCTTTCAGGCTGCCGGTCATGCGCCGGGGCGGCATCTGGGTGCATGCGGTATCGGTGGGCGAGAGCATTGCGGCGGCACCGATGGTGCGCGCCTTGCTCAAGGCCTACCCGGAATTGCCGATCACGCTTACCTGCATGACTCCGACCGGTTCAGAGCGCATTCGTGCCATGTTCGCCGACGAACCACGCGTGCAGCATTGCTACCTGCCCTACGACCTGCCTTGGGCGGCAGGGCGCTTTCTCGACCATGTGCAGCCGAAGCTGGGCATCATCATGGAAACCGAGCTGTGGCCCAACCACATCCACCAGTGTGCGAAGCGCGGCATTCCGGTAGCGCTGGCAAACGCACGCTTGTCTGAGCGCTCGGCCCGTGGCTATGGGCGCTTTGCCAGGCTGACCCGGCCGATGCTGGCCGAGATGAGCCTGATTGCCGTGCAGACCGAAACCGAGGCCCAGCGCTTCCGTGACCTGGGCGCGCGTCCGGATTGCGTACAGGTCACCGGTTCGATCAAGTTCGACCTGAAGATCGATGAGCAACTGTTGCCGCGTGCCAAGGCATTGCGTGAACAGTGGGGGGCTGCACAGCGCCCGGTGTGGATCGCGGCCAGCACCCACGAAGGTGAAGATGCGTTGATCCTGCAGGCACATCGGCAATTGTTGCAGGTGCATGGTGATGCCCTGCTGATCCTGGTGCCGCGCCACCCCGAGCGATTCGCTGCGGTGCATGCGCTGTGCAGCGAACAGTTCACCACCGTGCGGCGCTCTGCCGGCACGCCGGTTGATGCGCAGACTCGCGTATTGCTCGGCGATACCATGGGCGAACTGCTGTTCCTCTATGCCCTGGCCGACATTGCCTTTGTCGGTGGCAGCCTGGTGGCGACCGGCGGGCACAACCCGCTGGAGCCCGCGGCGCTGGCCTTGCCGGTGCTGATGGGGCCGCATGTGTTCAACTTCCTCGAAATCAGCGCGATGCTACGCGAGGCAGGGGCGTTGCAGCAGGTGGACGATGCCGACGGGCTGGCCGAAGCGGTGCGGCGGCTGGTCGAGTTGCCGCAGGATGCACAGCGCATGGGCGAGGCGGGCAGGGCGGTAATGTGGGCCAATCAAGGGGCATTGCAGCGCTTGCTCGATGGCCTGGGTGCACTTATCCGCTGAGTCTGGTGTTGGATTTTCTGGCCTCATCGCCGGCAAGCCAGCTCCCACAGGTACTGCACGAGGCTTAAGGCCATTGGAGAACCTGTGGAAGCTGGCTTGCCGGCGATGAGGCCATCAAAAGCAACCCACCCTGCGGAAAATACATCCCTATCTCAGGGGCGACGCTCGAAGTTCTTCGCCGCTGCAGCCGCCAGGTCCGGCGGCAGGAAGTCCTTGTCCGGGTTGTAGTCCGGTTTGAGGTACCGCTTGAGGTCCTGCAGGTCCTGCGGGCTCAAGGTGCCGGCTGCCTGCTTGAGGCTCAGGTTGTCGAGGATGTAGTCATAGCGGCTGTTGTTGTAGTCGCGCACCGAGGTGTACAGCTGACGTTGGGCGTCAAGCACGTCGACGATATTGCGGGTACCCACCTGGTAGCCGATCTCGGTGGCTTCCAGCGCGCTCTGGTTGGAGATGATCGACTGCTTGCGCGCCTGCACCTGTTCCACGTCGGTATTCACTGCGCGGTGCAGGTTGCGGGTGTTTTCCACCACCTGGCGGCGCAGGCTTTCACGCTGCTGCTCGGTCTGGCTCAGGCGCTGGTAGGCCTCGCGCACCTGCGAACTGGTCAGGCCGCCGCTGTAGATCGGGATGTTCAACTGCAGGCCGATGCTGGTCTGCTCGACGTCGCCGCTATAGCGCGTAACGGGGGCCGGTGCGGGGTTGGTGAAACCGAAGTTGTCGTTGTCACCCTTCTGATACTTGGCAACTGCGTCCAGGGTCGGCGCGTGGCCGGCCTTGCGCTGGCGCAGGGTTTCCTCGGCAGCGACGACCGCGTGGTTGGTGGCCAGCAGGTTGAGGTTCTGGCGCCCGGCGGTTTCGACCCAGGCCTTGGCGTCGTTGGGCGTAGGCACCTGCACTGGCAAGGTATGGACCACGCCTTGAATCGACGTGTATTCCCGGTTGGTCAGGGTCACCAGGGCCTCGAAGGCATCCTGTACCTGGCGCTCGGCAATGATTCGGTTGGCCCGCGCCGTGTCGTAGCTGGCCTGGGATTGCAGCACGTCGGTCTTGTCGGAGAGGCCGACGTCGAATCGTTCGTTGGACTGGTCCAGCTGGCGCTTGAAGGCCGCTTCCTCGGCCTTGGTCGCGGCCAGGTTGTCCTGGGCACGGAGCACGGCGAAGTAGTTCTGTGCGGTTTGCAGAATCAGGTTCTGCTCGGTCGCCGACAGCTCCAGCGCCGCCTGTTCGTTGACCGCCTCGGCCGCCTGCAACTGGAACCAGCGATCAGCGCGGAATATAGGTTGCGCCAGGGTTGCGCTCCAGGTGTTGCCGCTGCGGTTGCTGGTGGCCGATGGTTCGTCCAGCTTGGTGCGGGTGTTCAGCATTTCGGCACCGGCCGACAGGTTAGGCAGCAACCCGGCGCGAGCCCGCGGTACCACTTCGCGGCGGGCGCCGTAATCGGCGCGGGCCGCAGCCAGGTCAGCGTTGTTGTCGACCGCTTCCTGATAGACGCTGACCAGGTCGGTTTTCACTGTAGTGGGCACGTCCGCTGCCCAGACCACTCCGTTGGACGCACAAGACACGGCTATTGCCAGTGAGAGTTTGCGCAGCATAGAGGCAATCCTTGTACGAAATTTAATTACTGAACTGTTGAGTATCGAGCGACGGGCCAGTGTAGTGCCATGCGCACCCGGCAACAATCGCTCGGGGTGCCTTTCATCATCCGCGCATTTACCTGCTTGGCTTTGCCGACCACTCCAGTCTAGACTGCGCATGTTCTTGTCGGGGTGCCTTGAAGCAAAGGCTGAGATCGCAAAGTTGCGGATCCCGTTGAACCTGATCAGGTTAGCGCCTGCGTAGGGAACAAGATTGCTCGCCTTCCCGGGGAGCCTCTTGTGCCAGGTCCGGGAATGTCGCAGCTGCATGCAGCTTCAGGCACCCCCATATCCGGCACTGCACCCATCAAGGGTGCGTCCGCGCCTTTCAGGTTCACCCCGACATTCCACTGCTAGGAAGCCGTCTGGAGAGCCTGTGATGACCAAACAAGAAAAAGCGATCAACCTCAGCGAATCGGCACAAGTCGATCAGCAGTCCGTGCAACCATTCCCGCGTTCGCGCAAGGTGTATGTCGAAGGCTCGCGCCCGGACATCCGCGTGCCCATGCGTGAAATCAGCCTGGACGACACCCCTACCGATTTCGGTGGCGAGTCCAATGCCCCGGTGCTGGTCTACGATACTTCCGGCCCGTACACCGACCCCAACGTTGTCATCGACGTGCGCAAGGGCCTGGCCGATGTGCGTTCGGCGTGGATCGAGGCACGCGGTGACACCGAGCGCCTGGCCGGCCTGAGCTCCGACTTCGGCCAGCAGCGCCTGAACGATGCCGAACTGGCCAAGCTGCGTTTCGCCCACGTGCGCAACCCGCGTCGGGCCAAGGCTGGTGCCAACGTCTCGCAGATGCACTATGCCCGCCGAGGCATCATCACTGCCGAGATGGAGTACGTGGCCATCCGCGAAAACATGAAGCTGCAAGAGGCACGTGCCGCTGGTCTGCTTGACGAGCAGCACGCCGGCCATAGCTTCGGGGCCAACATCCCGAAAGAAATCACTCCTGAGTTCGTCCGCCAGGAAATCGCCCGTGGCCGCGCGATCATCCCAGCCAACATCAACCACCCGGAAGTGGAACCGATGATCATCGGCCGCAACTTCCTGGTGAAGATCAACGGCAACATCGGCAACAGCGCCCTGGGTTCCTCGATCGAGGAAGAAGTGGCCAAGCTGACCTGGGGCATCCGCTGGGGTTCGGACACGGTCATGGATCTGTCCACCGGCAAGCACATTCACGAAACCCGTGAGTGGATCATCCGCAACTCGCCGGTGCCGATTGGTACCGTGCCGATCTACCAGGCCCTGGAAAAAGTCAACGGCGTGGCCGAGGACCTGACTTGGGAGCTGTTCCGTGACACCCTGATCGAGCAGGCCGAGCAGGGCGTGGACTACTTCACCATCCATGCCGGCGTACTGCTGCGTTATGTGCCGCTGACTGCCAAGCGTGTCACCGGTATCGTCAGCCGTGGTGGCTCGATCATGGCCAAGTGGTGCCTGGCACACCACAAGGAAAACTTCCTGTACACCCACTTCGAAGAAATCTGCGAAATCATGAAGGCCTACGACGTCAGCTTCTCGCTGGGCGACGGCCTGCGCCCCGGCTCGATTGCCGACGCCAACGATGCCGCGCAGTTCGGTGAACTGGAGACCCTCGGCGAGCTGACCAAGATCGCCTGGAAGCACGACGTGCAGTGCATGATCGAAGGCCCCGGCCACGTGCCGATGCAACTGATCAAGGAGAACATGGACAAGCAGCTGGAATGCTGCGACGAGGCGCCGTTCTATACCCTCGGCCCGCTGACCACCGATATCGCTCCTGGCTACGACCACATCACCTCGGGCATTGGTGCGGCTATGATCGGCTGGTTCGGTTGCGCGATGCTCTGCTACGTCACGCCCAAGGAACACCTGGGCCTGCCAAACAAGGATGACGTGAAGACCGGCATCATCACCTACAAGATCGCCGCTCATGCCGCCGACCTTGCCAAGGGCCACCCGGGTGCGCAGATTCGTGACAACGCCTTGTCCAAGGCACGCTTCGAGTTCCGTTGGGAAGACCAGTTCAACCTCGGCCTGGACCCGGACACTGCCCGTGCCTACCACGACGAGACCCTGCCTAAGGAATCGGCCAAGGTCGCGCACTTCTGCTCGATGTGCGGGCCGAAGTTCTGCTCGATGAAGATCACCCAGGAAGTGCGTGAATACGCCGCCAAGATCGAAACCGTGGATGTGACGGTCGAGCAAGGCATGCGTGAGCAGGCCGAGCGGTTCCGCCAGGAAGGCAGCCAGCTGTATCACAAAGTCTAAGACCGCTGGGGCCGCTTTGCGGCCCTTTCGCGACGCAAGGCCGCTCCCACAGGGACCGCGCACGGCTTGAGGCCAGCGCGGTTTCTGTGGGAGCGGCCTTGTGTCGCGATACGAGGACGCAGTCCTCGCCAGGAACACCAACAACATTGCCGGCGAGCGCCAACCATGACATCACCCAGCCAATTCTCCCCCGACCACCCGGTCCCCACCGCCCAGCGCATCTTCGGCGCCCGCGACCTGTTCTCGCTATGGTTCTCCCTCGGCATCGGCCTGATGGTGCTGCAGGTCGGCGCCATGCTGGCCCCTGGCCTGGGCCTTGCTGGCGCGGTGCTGGCCATCGCCCTGGGCACCGGTGTGGGTGTGCTGCTGCTGGGGGCTGCCGGTGTCATCGGCAGCGATACCGGCCTGTCGGCCATGGGCACGCTGAAACTGAGCCTGGGTGGCCATGGCGCTCGCTTGCCGGCGCTGCTCAACCTGCTGCAACTGGTGGGCTGGGGCGCGTTCGAGATCATCGTCATGCGCGATGCTGCCAGCCTGCTGGGCACGCGGGCGTTCGGCGAAGCCAGCGCCTGGAACAGCCCTGTGCTCTGGACCCTGTGCTTCGGCGCCCTGGCCACCTTGCTCGCGGTCGGTGGGCCGCTGGCGTTCGTGCGCAAGGTGCTACGCACCTGGGGCATCTGGCTGCTGCTGGGCGCTTGCGTTTGGCTGACCTGGAACCTGTTCGCCAAGGCCGACCTGGCGGCACTGTGGGACCGTGCCGGCGACGGATCGATGTCGTTGGCCGTGGGCTTCGACATCGCCATCGCCATGCCGCTGTCCTGGTTGCCGCTGATCGCCGACTACTCGCGTTTTGCCCGTAACGGCAAACGTGTATTCGGTGGTACGGTGCTGGGTTACTTCATCGGCAACACCTGGCTGATGAGCCTGGGCGTGGGTTACACCCTGGCCTTCGCCGGCAGTGGCGAAGCCAACGCCCTGCTGCTGGCCCTGGCGGGCGCCGGCATGGGCATTCCACTGCTGCTGATTCTGCTGGACGAGTCGGAAAAGGCTTTTGCCGACATTCACTCGGCGGCCGTTTCCACCGGCGTGCTGGTGCGCCTGAAGGTCGAGCACCTGGCGCTGGCCATTGGCGTGCTGTGCACGCTGATCGCCTTGCTGGCGCCACTGGCACAGTACGAGAACTTCCTGCTGCTGATCGGCTCGGTGTTTGCACCGCTGTTCGGTGTGGTATTGATGGACCATTACGTGATCCGTCGCCGCCGCTTGCCAGCACAGGTGCATGGCTTGCACTGGCAGGCACTGCTGGCCTGGGCGGTGGGCGTTGCCGCGTACCATCTGATCGCCGCGCAAGCGCCGGACCTGGGTGCGACCCTGCCGGCATTGCTGCTGGCAGGGCTACTGCACGGGCTGCTGAGCTTCAGCCGCGGCCGGGAAACAGCTCGGGCTTGAGCACGCCATTCAGGCGCGGGTAGGGGATCTTCAACTCCACGTGGCCCATGGAGTAGGGCGCGATGGTATAGACCTCGTACTTGACCACCACCGCGCCGTACGTCAGGGCGACGTGCGGCGACTGCTTGAACGGCCAGGTCTTGATGAACTCGGCATCCTTGTCCATGCCTACGCTGATCAGCCAGGCGCGGTGCGATTCCTCGACGGTTTTCCAGAAGGTGTCTTCCTGGCCGGGCACCAGCATGTCCTGCAGGGTCAGCACCTTGTCCAGCTTGCGCGAATAGTTGATGAAGCCACGCCCGGGCATGCCGTGGGCGCCGCCGCTGTCCAGGTAGCTGGACAATTCGATGATCACCAGTCCGTCATGCTGCTCGCGTACCTTGGCCTGCAGGTAGCTGCTGTTGCGCTTGTCGGCACTGGCCAGGTACTGCTGCTCGTAGGCTTGCAGGGTGGTCGGTGCGTTGCCGCGCTGGTTGTCTTCGGTCAGTTGCAGCAGGCGTTTCTCGACGATGCCATCGAGCTTGGGCAAGGCCGGGAAGTGGATCATGTCGATGTTCACCAGCGGGCAGTCGCTTTCGCTGCAGCCGGGTTTGACATGCTCCCAGGCATCACGCTTGACCTCGAGCGGCGCCCGGTAGTTAGGCGTGAACAGGCTTTGGCAGGCACCCAGGGCCAGGGCCAGCACAGCCACGGAAGTCAGTTTGACAAGTGTCATGAGGATCCTTGCAGAACAGGGAAAAGTCGGCCTTTGACCGTCTGCGCGGCCTTCAGTTCGCCACTAAGCTAACAGAGAGAAGGCGCGCTGTCCCGAGTGCGCGAACGGTTGCCGGAAAGGGGTGAAACCGGCAGGCGTGCAGAGTAGGATGGCGCGATGCGGTATTCGAGGTAATGAGGATTTCCATGTCAGACGCGTTGAACTCAGTGCCCAAGGGCTTCGAAATCATTGAACGGGCCAACTGCTTCCAGGGCTTTTACAAGCTCGACAAGCTACGCCTGCGCCACGAGTTGTTTGCCGGGGGCATGGGCCGCGAGATCAGCCGTGAACTGTTCGTGCGCCATGATGCGGTGTGCGTGCTGCCGTACGACCCGTTGCGCGATGAAGTGGTGCTGATCGAGCAGTTCCGCGTCGGTGCACTGGACAAGGTCGACAACCCCTGGCTGATCGAGATGGTGGCAGGGCTTATCGACAAGGACGAACAACCCGAGGAAGTCGCCCACCGCGAAGCCGAAGAAGAAGCCGGCCTGGCCTTTAGCGCTCTGTGGCCGATGACCCGTTACTTCCCGTCGCCCGGCGGCAGTGACGAATACGTTCACCTGTTCCTCGGCCGTTGCAGCAGTGAAGGGGCGGGCGGCCTGCATGGCCTGGAAGAAGAGGGCGAGGACATTCGCGTGCGCGTGTGGTCGTTCGAGGATGCCATGCAGGCGGTGCGCGACGGGCGCATCTGCAATGCGGCGACCATCATCGGCCTGCAATGGCTGGCGCTGAACCGTGATGAAGTACGAGGTATGTGGAAGTGAACCTGCTGC
The DNA here is from genome assembly GCF_023100865.1 of Pseudomonas sp. A2. Lineage (NCBI taxonomy): Bacteria > Pseudomonadati > Pseudomonadota > Gammaproteobacteria > Pseudomonadales > Pseudomonadaceae > Pseudomonas > Pseudomonas sp. A2. The sequence continues at coordinate 5,520,656 of NZ_CP039127.1, read as the reverse complement.
GCGAGCGTTATCGGGTCGACCTGGTCGGGCTGCAGGCAGCCTGCGAGGCCAACTACGCCCGGCTGATGCGCCTGTTGCCCGACATGCGCACCACCCAGAGTTCGCGCCGCATCGGCATGACCCAGGGCGACCAGATGCTTGGCGTGCTGGTGCTCGACGTGGTGCTGGCCTGCCCGTACACCACCACCCTGCACGTGCGCCAGGAGCACAGCCTGCCGTGGTTGCCGGTACCGCACCTGGAAGTGCAGGTGTACCACGATGCGCGCATGGCCGAAGTGGTCAGTGCCGAACACACCCGACGCCTGCGCAGCATATACCCCTATCCCAACGAAGCCATGCACCAGCCGGACGAAAAGGCCCAGCTCAACCTGTTCCTCGGTGAATGGCTGAGCCATTGCCTGGCCTGTGGCCACGAGCTGGCAAGCGTTCGCTGAATTGTGACGTGGTTTGGGTACGGGTGTTTGCTCGCACCCGTTGTACAGCCATAATTCGCGCTGAATCCGTTCGAGGAGACGGCCGTTGCCGCAGCCAGACCAATCGCGCCCCGTGCATGTGGTGCAACTGACCGATGCCCACCTGTTCGCCGACCCGGCCGGCAGCATGCTGGGCCTCAAGACCCGTGACAGCCTGCGCCATGTAGTGGCCCAGGTGCGGCGGGAGCAACCGCTTGTCGACCTGCTGCTGTGCACTGGCGACCTGTCCCAGGACGCCAGTGTGGCGTCCTATGAAGCATTCCGTGAGCTGACCGCACCGTTTGCCGTGCCCACCCGCTGGTTGCCTGGCAACCATGACGAGGCCCGAGTCATGGCGCAAGTGGCGCCGGAGCTGGTACAGGCGGTGACCGATATCGGTGCGTGGCGCATCGTCATGCTCAACACGGCCGTACCCGGGGCGACGCATGGGCTGCTGGAGGATGACCAGCTGGCAGTGCTGAAAACGGCCTTGCGAGAGGCGGGTGAACGGCATTGCCTGGTGTGCTTCCACCATCAGCCGGTGGATATCGGCTGTGCCTGGATTGCGCCGATCGGCTTGCGCAATGCCCAGGCGCTGTTCGATATCGTCGAGGGTTATCCACAGGTGCGGGCGCTGCTCTGGGGGCATGTGCACCAGGAATGGGATGAAGTGCGCGACGGTCGTCGCCTGCTGGCCACTCCGTCGACCTGCATCCAGTTCGCGGCGCGCAGCGAGGATTTCAAGGTGAGTGAGGAGCAGCCTGGATACCGCTGGCTGCGCCTGCACGCCGACGGGCGGTTGGAGACCGGGGTGGAGCGGGCACTGGACTTCGAAGTGAAGCTCGACTTCGATAGCCCTGGTTATTGAGGATTTTGGGGCCGCTGCGCAGCCCTATCGCGACACAAGGCCGCTCCCACAGGGGTACGCGATCTCCTGTGGGAGCGGCCTTGTGTCGCGATAGGGGCGCAAAGCGCCCCCGGCACTCTCAAAGCTGTTGAAGAATTTGTTGCTAAAACCCCTGTGCGGCGCCAAAACCCGGCGAACGCGCTACACTGCGCGTCCCTGCGCCCAAATGACCGGGCGCGAAGCCACAGATTCCGGGGGCAGCATGTCGGGTTCCATCCTCTATATCCATGGCTTCAACAGCTCGCCACTTTCGACCAAGGCGCGCCAACTCGAGGCCGTGATGCAGCAACTGGGCCTGTCGGCCCAACTGCGGGTGCCCGCCTTGCACCACCACCCACGGCAGGCCATCGCCCAGCTCGAAGCGGCCATCGCCGAACTGGGCGCACCATTGTTGGTAGGTAGTTCGCTCGGCGGCTACTATGCCACCTATCTGGCCGAGCGCCACGGCCTCAAGGCCTTGCTGGTGAACCCGGCGGTAACACCGCACAAGCATTTCGACGGCTACCTGGGCACCCAGCACAATCACTACACCGGTGAAGCGTGGGAGCTGACCCACGATCATGTGCAGGCCCTGGCCGAGTTGGAGGTACCAGCCCCGGTGGATGCCAGCCGCTACCAAGTGTGGCTGCAGACCGCCGATGAAACCCTGGACTATCGCCATGCCGAGCGCTATTACCGTGCTTGTGCCCTGCGCATCCAGGCCGGTGGCGACCACAGCTTCCAGGGCTTCGCCGAGCGCCTGCCGGCACTGCTGGCCTTCGCCGGCATTGCCCGTGGGCAGTACGCAGCGCTCGATTTTTCTGTATTTTGACTTTTTTGCATTCACCAGACTGACGACGAGACCCTATGGCCACTCCCAGCGCTAGCGCCTATAACGCAGACGCCATCGAAGTCCTCTCGGGCCTTGACCCGGTCCGCAAGCGGCCGGGCATGTACACCGATACCAGCCGCCCCAACCACCTGGCCCAGGAAGTCATCGACAACAGTGTCGACGAAGCCCTGGCCGGTCACGCCCGTTCGGTGCAGGTCATCCTCCATGCCGACCACTCGCTGGAAGTCAGCGACGATGGCCGCGGCATGCCGGTGGACATCCACCCGGAAGAGGGCGTGTCCGGGGTCGAGCTGATCCTCACCAAGCTGCACGCCGGCGGCAAGTTCTCCAACAAGAACTATCAGTTCTCCGGTGGCCTTCACGGCGTGGGCATCTCTGTGGTCAACGCCCTGTCGACCCAGGTGCGCGTGCGCGTAAAACGTGACGGCAACGAATACCAGATGACTTTCGCCGATGGCTTCAAGGCCAGCGAGCTGGAAGTGGTCGGCTCGGTCGGCAAGCGCAACACCGGTACCAGCGTGTACTTCAGCCCCGACCCCAAGTACTTCGATTCGCCGAAGTTCTCCATCAGCCGCCTCAAGCATGTGCTCAAGGCCAAGGCCGTGCTGTGCCCGGGCCTGCTGGTCAGCTTCGAGGACAAGGCCAGCGGCGAGAAGGTCGAATGGCACTACGAGGACGGCCTGCGCTCCTACCTGGTCGACTCGGTAAACGAGTTCCAGCGCCTGCCCGACGAGCCGTTCTGCGGCAGCCTGGCCGGTAACAAGGAAGCGGTGGACTGGGCCTTGCTGTGGCTGCCCGAAGGCGGCGACAGCATCCAGGAAAGCTACGTCAACCTGATCCCTACCGCCCAGGGCGGCACTCATGTCAACGGCCTGCGCCAGGGCCTGCTGGATGCCATGCGTGAATTCTGCGAGTTCCGCAACCTGCTGCCGCGCGGTGTGAAGCTGGCGCCGGAAGACGTCTGGGAGCGCATCACCTTCGTGCTGTCGATGAAGATGCAGGACCCGCAGTTCTCCGGGCAGACCAAGGAGCGCCTGTCGTCGCGCGAGGCGGCTGCCTTCGTTTCCGGCGTGGTCAAGGACGCGTTCAGCCTGTGGCTCAACGCCCACCCCGAGCTGGGCATGCAACTGGCGGAGCTGGCCATCAGCAACGCCGGGCGCCGCCTGAAGGCCAGCAAGAAGGTCGAGCGCAAGCGCATAACCCAGGGCCCGGCACTTCCCGGCAAACTGGCCGATTGCGCCGGCCAGGACCCGATGCGCGCCGAACTGTTCCTGGTCGAGGGTGACTCGGCCGGTGGCTCGGCCAAGCAGGCTCGCGACAAGGAATTCCAGGCGATCCTGCCGCTGCGTGGCAAGATCCTCAACACTTGGGAAGTGGACGGTGGCGAAGTCCTGGCCAGCCAGGAAGTGCACAACATCGCCGTGGCCATTGGCGTCGACCCGGGGGCCACCGACCTTGCGCAGCTGCGCTACGGCAAGATCTGCATCCTCGCCGACGCCGACTCCGACGGCCTGCACATCGCCACGCTGCTGTGCGCACTGTTTGTCCAGCACTTCCGCGCCCTGGTCGAGGCCGGGCATGTGTACGTGGCCATGCCGCCGCTGTACCGCATCGACCTGGGCAAGGAAATCTACTACGCCCTCGACGAGGCCGAGCGTGACGGTATCCTCGATCGTCTAGTTGCCGAGAAGAAGCGCGGCAAGCCACAGGTCACCCGCTTCAAGGGCCTGGGCGAGATGAACCCGCCACAGCTGCGCGAGACCACCATGGACCCGAATACCCGGCGCCTGGTGCAACTGACCCTGGACGACGTGCAGGCCACCTGCGAGCTGATGGACAAGCTGCTGGCCAAGAAGCGCGCGGGCGACCGCAAGAGCTGGCTGGAAACCAAGGGCAACCTGGCCGAGGTCATGGTTTGATTCGGCGGCTTCTGGCTGCCTGCCTGGCGCTGGTTGCCCTGCCGAGCCTGGCGGGCAACTGGCCAGAGTTGAAGCTGAGCGCCGAGCACCCGATCGAAGGCATGCGCGGTGGCAACCTGTCTGGCCTGGTGGAATGCCGGGGCGCGCTGTGGGGCGTATCCGACCGCGACGACGACCGCATCTACCGCTTTGACCAGCAAAACCCGACCTGGCGCGCGCAGCCGCTCACCTTCACCCCGCCAGCGGTGCCGGAAAGTGGCTTGCCGTGGGGCCTGAAGTCGCGCAACTGGGCGGCGTCGTATATTCGTGGTGGCGAGCTGGATTTCGAAGGCATCAGCTGTGACCAGGCGGGCAACCTGTACCTGGTCAGCGAAGCTCATGCCGCTGTGCTGCAACTGCCGCAGGAAGGCGAGGCGGACTGGTTGAAGATCGACCCGGCCATGGTTCGTCAGGCCCGGGCCAGCGGCATGCTGCTGAACTTCAACGCCTTGTTCGAAGGCCTGGCGATCAACCCGGCGGGTGACCGCCTGTGGCTGGCCGCCGAGCGCGAGCGCCGTGGCCTGGTGGCCATCGAGCGCCAGCAGTCGGTGTGGACCTGCGGCCGCAGCTGCGTGTTGCTGAGCGAGGCAGGGGTCGAAATGCAACCGGCACAGATGCCCAATGCCCAGGCACTGTCGCGCGACTTCGCCGACCTGGCCTGGTTCGAAGGCAAGCTGTTCACTCTCGAACGCAATGCCTACCGCGTCTGTCGTCGGGATACCGACAGCGGCATGGTCGAGCGCTGCTGGTCGTTCGCTGCCGATGCCCTGGTCGAGTCGCGTCGCTACCAGCAGCCGTTCGGTCTGGCCGAGGCTCTGGTGATCGATGCCAAGGGCGCCTGGATAGGCGTGGACAACAACAACGGCGCCCGCGCTGATGGCGAAGCACGCCCGATCGTCTGGCGCTTCGATGCGCCGGAAGGCGGATGGAGCGCCAAGCCATGAGCCAGGCACCGGGCAAGCGGGCTGGCAAGGTATTGATGATCGTCGCCTGGGCGGCGGCGCTGTTCCTTGCCACGCGTTTTTTCGGCCAATGGGAAGACAGCCAGCGCAACCCCAATGCCCAGGTGCAGTCGACGCATGGCGAAGGCTTTATCGAGGTGCGCCTGCTGGGCAACGGGCAGGGCCACTTCGTGATGGATGGCGCAATCAACGGCCAGAGGGTGCATTTCATGCTCGACACAGGTGCTACCGACGTGGCCATCCCCGAGGCGCTGGGCCGCGAGCTGGGCCTGGAGCGTGGCAGCCCGGTGCAGCTCAGTACCGCCAACGGCCGTACCGAAGGCTACCGCACGCGCCTGACCAGCCTGCAGCTGGGGGATATCCGCCTGCAGGACGTGCGCGCCATCGTGGTGCCGGGCCTGGACGGGCAGACCGTATTGCTGGGCATGAGTGCCCTGAAACAACTTGAATTTACCCAGCGCGGCGGCACCATGCTGCTGCGCCAGAACCTGAAATGACGAGGCCCGCATGAGCGACTCACTGGAACTCAGCCTGGATGGCGTAGAACGCCGCTCGCTGGCTGACTTCACCGAACAGGCCTACCTCAACTACTCCATGTACGTGATCATGGACCGCGCCTTGCCGCACATCGGCGATGGCCTGAAGCCGGTGCAGCGACGCATCGTCTACGCCATGAGCGAGTTGGGGCTCGATGCCGATGCCAAGCACAAGAAGTCGGCGCGTACCGTCGGTGACGTGCTCGGCAAGTTCCACCCCCACGGCGACTCGGCCTGCTACGAGGCCATGGTGCTGATGGCCCAGCCGTTCAGCTACCGCTATACCCTGGTCGACGGCCAGGGCAACTGGGGTGCGCCAGACGATCCGAAGTCGTTCGCCGCCATGCGTTATACCGAAGCGCGTCTTTCGCGCTACGCCGAAGTGCTGCTCAGCGAAGTCGGCCAGGGCACCGTGGACTGGGTGCCCAACTTCGACGGCACCCTGCAGGAGCCGGCCGTGCTGCCTGCGCGCCTGCCCAACATCCTGCTCAACGGCACCACTGGTATCGCCGTTGGCATGGCCACTGACGTACCGCCGCACAACCTGCGTGAAGTGGCCACGGCCTGTGTGCGCCTGCTCGACGAGCCCAAGGCCACCATCGAGCAGCTGTGCGAGCACATCCAGGGGCCGGACTACCCGACCGAGGCCGAGATCGTCACGCCGCGGGCAGAAATCCTCAAGATGTACGAAAGCGGTCGCGGCTCCATCCGTATGCGCGCCGTCTACCGCGTCGAGGATGGCGACATCGTCGTCACCGCGCTGCCGCACCAGGTCTCCGGGGCCAAGGTGCTGGAGCAGATCGCTGCGCAGATGCAGGCCAAGAAGCTGCCTATGGTCGCCGACCTGCGTGACGAGTCGGACCACGAGAACCCGTGCCGCATCGTCATCATCCCGCGCTCCAACCGTGTGGATACCGATGAGCTGATGCAGCACCTGTTTGCCACGACCGACCTGGAGAGCAGCTACCGGGTCAACGTCAACATCATCGGCCTGGACGGGCGGCCACAGCTGAAGAACCTGCGAGCGCTGCTGCTGGAATGGCTGGAGTTCCGTACCGCTACCGTCCGTCGCCGCCTGCAGCACCGCCTGGACAAGGTGGAGAAGCGCCTGCACCTGTTGGAAGGCTTGCTGACCGCGTTCCTCAACCTGGATGAAGTTATCCACATCATCCGTACCGAAGACCAGCCCAAGCAGGCCCTGATCGCCCGTTTCGACCTGACCGAAATCCAGGCCGACTACATTCTCGAGACCCGCCTGCGGCAGCTGGCACGCCTGGAAGAGATGAAGATCCGCGGCGAGCAGGATGAATTGCTGAAGGAGCAGGCCAAGCTGCTCGCCCTGCTGGGCAGCGATGCCAAGCTGCGCAAGCTGGTACGCAGCGAGCTGATCAAGGATGCTGAAACCTATGGCGACGACCGCCGCTCGCCGATCGTCGAGCGTGCCGAGGCCAAGGCGCTGTCGGAAAACGAGCTGATGCCGACCGAGCCGGTTACCGTTGTGCTGTCGGAGAAGGGCTGGGTGCGCTGCGCCAAGGGCCACGACATTGATGCCACCGGCCTGTCGTACAAGGCCGGCGATGGCTTCAAGGCCGCAGCCGCCGGGCGCTCCAACCAATTTGCCGTGCTTATCGACTCCACTGGCCGCAGCTACTCGCTGGCCGCTCACAGCCTGCCGTCGGCGCGTGGTCAGGGCGAACCGCTGACCGGCCGCCTGACGCCCCCACCGGGGGCCACCTTCGAGTGCGTGCTGTTGCCGGACGACGATGCGCTGTACGTGGTGGCTTCGGACGCCGGCTATGGCTTCGTGGTCAAGGGTGAAGACCTGCAGGCCAAGAACAAGGCCGGCAAGGGCTTGCTCAGCCTGCCCAACGGTGCCAAGGTCATGACCCCGCGCCCGGTGGCCAACCGCGAGCAGGACTGGCTGGCGGCGGTTACCACCGAAGGCCGTCTGCTGGTATTCAAGGTCAGCGACCTCCCTCAGTTGGGCAAAGGCAAGGGCAACAAGATTATCGGGGTGCCGGGCGACCGGGTGGCGAGCCGTGAAGAATTTGTTACCGATCTGGCCGTGATTGCAGATGGCGCGACGCTTGTATTGCAAGCCGGCAAGCGTACCCTATCTCTGAAAGCGGACGACCTGGAGCATTACAAGGGCGAGCGCGGACGGCGCGGCAGCAAGCTGCCACGCGGGTTCCAGCGGGTCGATGGGTTGCAGGTTGAAGTGCCGGCGTAAGCGGTTGAAATGTCTGGAGCGGCAATTTCAGCGTCGTTCCGGGCAGAAATGCTGGAGTCGGACGGTTATTTCGCGGATGATATGGCCCTTGCGGTGCCGGCGTGGCCGTGTGCCCGTTTGAATTTATGTGTATCACTGCGGTTGGCCTTTTGGCGACCGCCTGGATGGGATGATGAAATTTCTGCGCCTTCCATTTGCGCTGTTGATGACTGGCCTGCTGGGCCTTGGCGGGTGCACCATGCACCAGCCGGTTGCCCTGTACCAGCTCGACAGTGGTGATCCTGGCCAGCCTTCGCAGAGTGCGGGCATGGCCGTGGTGCTCGGCCCGGTATCGGTTGCCGATTACCTGCAACGTGAGACGTTCCTGCAGCGTCAGGCCGATGGCAGCCTGAGTTCGGCGACCGACGGTCGTTGGGCCGGCAGCCTTTCGTCGGATATCGACCAGCTGCTGGTGCGCCAGCTCGCCTGGCGCCTGGACAGCCAGCGCGTGGTGCTGGCCCCGGCGGCTGCCGGGTTCAACCCGGATGTACAAGTGCTGCTGTCGATCACTCGCCTGGACTCGGGCAAGGACCAGCCGGCCGTCCTGGATGCCCAGTGGCGCCTGTTGGACCGCCGTGGCCATGTGCGTGACAACCGCATCGTTCACCTCGAACAGCCACACGCGGGCAGCGAGGCGTCGCAGGTGCAGGCCCAGGGCCAGTTGCTTCAGAAACTGGCCGAACAGCTGAGCACAGCGGTCAAGCCTCTGGCTAACCAGCCGGCGATTGCCGAAGAGTCGCCTAAAAAATCGGCTGCTCCGGTGCAGGTGAAGAAGACGCCTGAGAAATCCAAGATCCCGATGGCTGCGCCGATTCGAACCGATATGGAAGTCTACCGGTTCTGATCCAACTGCCAGATACGAAAAAGCCCGCATCATTGCGGGCTTTTTCGTATCTGCTGTTTTTGTACTGTCTGTGCTGGCCTCTTCGCGGGTAAACCCGCTCCCACAGGTTGGTGCAGGCCCTGTGGGAGCGGGTTTACCCGCGAAGAAGCCAGCCCGGTATCAGGCCCGGCGTTCGTGCATCCGCGCCAGCTGACGCTCCAGCATCGACGGGTAGGGTTCCATCAGGCGCTCCACGCAGCAGGCACCCTCGGGGCTGGCAATCGGGCGAATGCGGGCGCGCTGGCGAATCAGCGTGTCATCGCTGATCTGCCGTTCTACCAGCAACAAGTTGCGACTGTGCTGCGACAGTGCCAGAGCGTCCTGGGCCTTTTCGGCCATCAGCAGGTCTACCAGCTCCAGCCCTTGCAGGTCGTTACCCAGGGCAAGGCCCAGCTGCAGCTGCAGGGTAATGCCGCTGTCCGCTACCTCGATCTGCAGGGCATGGCCCAAGGCGCGCAACAGCTCGCCGCAGCAGATGGCGTTGGTCAGGTAGTCCTCGCCGCAGTCGCGGCTGTGGAACAGCACCAGGGTGCTGCCGTCGTTGAGCGTGTGAGTTTCACCGTCGTAGAGTGAGGCGGCATGTTCCAGGCAATCGCGGTAGCGCTCGGTCAGTTCGGTCAGGCGCGTGCGCGGCAGGCGACGCAGCTGCTCCTGCGAGCCCAGTTGCACGGCAAGCACGGCGCTGTACTGCGGCTCGTCGGATTCGACCACGGCGGCCTTGGGCGCGCTTTCGTCGTCCAGCAGGCCGGCGAAGGCTTCATCGTCATCCTCGTCCGCCTGGGCGGCAAGCTTGGCGCGCGGTGCGACCTTGGCTGCCGGGGCAGCATCGTGCAGGTCGTCGAACTGCTCGTCTTCTTCTTCGGGCTCCGGCTCAGGTGGCGGCGGCGGGGCCAGGCGCGCGTGCAGCTGGCGGGCGATGTCGCCGATCTCGTCCTGGCGGTCGGTGGCCGGGGTATAGGGTTGCGGGTCGCGCAGCCACACCCGCAGCTGCAGCAACGGCAGGGTGATGAAGCGGCCCTGGCGCAGGCTCAGGGTCAGCGCCAGCACCAGCAGGATGGCGGCAAGGATGCCCATGCTCTGCAGACTGATCAGCATCGGCTGCTGGAACTGGCTCATGTCCAGGCTGATGCGCAGTTGCCCGGCGGTCACGTCCTGGAAGGTGATCTTGGTCTGGTACAGGCCTTCGGCCTCGCCCAGCAGGCTGTTGCGCGGGCGCTGGCCGGCTTCCGCGAGGATGCGGTTGTCCACGCTGTAGATCGCCGCATGGGCCACCAGTGGGTTTTTCACCAGGTTGCCGAGCAGAACGTTGAGGCTGAGGATGTCGTTGGCCACCAGCAACTCGGTCGCCGAGGTGGCGGTCTGGGTGGTCAGGCTCTGGCCCAGGGCATCGGCCTGCTCGTGCATGGCCTGCTTGAACTGCAGGCCCATCACGCAGGCGTAGATCACCAACGCCAGCGCCACCAGGAAAATGTTGGTGCAGGCGATGCGTAGTGCCAGCGGCACGCGACGTTGACTCAGGGCGCGATAGATCATCAGGAAGAAGTTGTCTGCTTTGACGGGCGTGGGCCGGTTCACTGAGCTCGGCTCTTAATGGCATGAAAGTGTGGGGCAGTATAGCGAGCCGGGTTTTGTCGGCAAAGTATCGTTGGCGCCCGACGGTCACGGAAAATCGGTAGAATGCGCATTTTTCATCGAAGTCGGAGCCAGGTTGTGCGCGAAATCGTCCTGATCAACATCACCGGTGAGGACCGTCCCGGTCTCACTGCGGCTATCACCGGCGTCCTGCTGCAGGGCGGTGTGAGCATCCTCGACATTGGCCTGGCAGTCATGCACGGTACCTTGTCGTTCGGCATCCTGGTCGATATCCCGGACAACGAAGTGGCCACCTCCCTGCTGCAGAGCGTGCAGGCCAAGGCCCACGAACTGAACCTGCAGGCCCGCTACACGCCGATTTCCGAGGCGGACTACCAGCACTGGGCCGATGGCCAGGGCGAGGCGCGCCACATCGTCACCTTGCTCAGCCGCAAGATCACTCCAGAGCAACTGCAGCGGGTGAGTGCGGTGATCAGCCGGTACGGCCTGACCATCGAGCGCATCGAGCGCCTGTCGGCCCGTGTGGCGCTGGATGCCGAGACCGACAAGGGCAAGGCGGCCATCGAGATCTCTGTGCGCGGCGTGCCGAGCGATGCCGAGGCTCTGCGTGCCGACTTCTTCGCCCTGGCCGAAGAGCTGAGCATCGACATTGCCTTCCAGAAGGACGACCTGTTCCGCCGCAACCGTCGCCTGGCGGTCTTCGACATGGACTCGACGCTGATCGAAGCCGAGGTCATCGACGAACTGGCAAAGGCCGCTGGCGTGGGTGAGCAGGTTGCCGCCATCACCGAGCGCGCCATGCGCGGCGAGCTGGACTTCCGCGCCAGCTTCAAGGAGCGCATGGCGCTGCTCAAGGGCCTGGATGTGGGCGTGTTGGATGAGATCGGGGCGACGCTGCGTCTGACTGAAGGTGCCGAGAACCTGTTTGCCGAGCTCAAGCGCCTGGGTTACAAGACCGCGATCCTGTCCGGTGGCTTCACTTACTTTGCCCGCCAGGTGCAGGCGCGCCTGGGCATCGACTATGTGTTCGCCAACGAGCTGGAAGTGGTCGATGGCAAGGTGACCGGCGTGGCTGTGGAGCCGATCGTCGATGCCCAGCGCAAGGCCGAGCTGCTGCAGAAGCTGGCCAGCGAAGAAGGCTTGCAGATGGAGCAGACCATTGCCGTTGGTGACGGTGCCAACGACCTGCCGATGTTGTCGCTGGCCGGCCTGGGCGTGGCGTTCCGCGCCAAGCCGCTGGTGCGCCAGTCGGCCAAGCAGGCGATTTCTACCCTGGGGCTGGATGGGGTGTTGTATCTGCTGGGCCTGCGTGACCGCGACGCGCGCGGCTGATCTGCAAATTTGGGGCTGCTTCGCAGCCCTTTCGCGACACAAGGCCGCTCCTACAGGGAATCGCATATCTCCTGTGGGAGCGGCCTTGTGTCGCGAAAGGGCCGCAAAGCGGACCCAGGTTCCATCAGGCAATCAAGCCTGCACAGGCGCCGCCAACTGCTGGCCCATGCGCACCGCGGAACCAGCCCCCAGGTTCTCCGCCCACTTCACCTGCTCCGGCCCGAACAGCACGATAGCAGTCGACCCCAGCTTGAAGCGGCCTAGTTCGGCACCTTTCTCCAGGTGGATCGGCGCGCGGCTGGCTTCGTCGTAGCGGAAGGTCTTCAGTTCACGCTTGGGTGGCGTCACCAGCCCGGCCCATACGGTTTCGATCGAAGCGACGATCATCGCGCCCACCAGCACCACGGCCATCGGCCCGCGCTCGGTATCGAACAGGCAGACCACGCGCTCGTTGCGGGCGAACAGCTCGGGGACGTTCTCTGCGGTGGTCTGGTTGACCGAGAACAGGCGGCCCGGCACGTAGACCATTTCACGCAGGGTACCGGCCAGCGGCATGTGCACGCGGTGGTAGTCCTTGGGCGACAGGTAGATGGTGGCGAACTCGCCGCCCATGAACGGCGCGGCCATGGCCGGGTCACCGCCCAGCAGCTCCTGCGCGCTGAAACCGTGGCCCTTGGCCTGGAAAATGCGGCCGTGCTCGATCGGGCCAAGCTGGCTGACGGCACCGTCGGCGGGGCACAGGATGGCGCCCGGGGTCTCGTCCAGCGGGCGGGCACCCGGCTTCAGGGCGCGGGTGAAGAATGCATTGAAGTGCTCGTAGGCGCTCAGGTCCTCGACCAGCGCTTCGCTCATGTTGACCTGGTAACGCTTGGCGAACCAGGCGGTGAAGGCATTCTTGAACCAGCGCACGCGGCACTCGGCTATGCAGCCGGCCAGCCGCGACAGCAAGTGGTGCGGCAGCAGGTACTGGCTGATGATGAACAAACGGGATTTCATGCAGGTTCCTTAGACTTCTACAGGCGTGTCCGGGTGGTTGCCCCATTCGCTCCACGAGCCGGCGTAGGCCTTGACCCGTGGATAGCCGAGGGCCTTGGCCACCAGGTAGGTGAAACCGGAGCGACGGTGGGATTGGCAGTGGGTAATGACTTCCTTGTCAGGAGTGATGCCCAGTTTCTGCAGAACTTCGGCGATGTCCGTGCGTATGCGCAGGTGGTCATTGAGGTCCATGCCGGACGTCCACTCGAAGTTGATCGCGCCGGGAATGTGGCCGCCCCTGGCTGCCAGTACTTTCTCGCCGCGGAATTCCTGCGGGCCACGAGCATCCCAGATGACCAGATCTTCCGCGCCCAGGCGGCTTTGCAGGTACTCTCGGGTGGCTGTGGGTGCCGTGTCGATGCGCAGCTGCACGGGGGAATTAGCTCTGGCGGGCGCTTCGGTGGAGAGCTTGTCGGCCGGCCAAGCCTGGATGCCGCCGTTCAGGTAGTGATAGCGCTTGTGCCCGATCACATCGAGCAGCCAGATGAAGCGCCCGGCCCAGCCGCCACCTTCATCGTCGTACACCACATACACCGCATCCTCGCGGTGGCCGAGTTCACTGAACAGCTTCTCCAGATCGGCCTGGGCCGGCAGCAAGCCGGGCGCAGGCGGCTGGCCGAGCTGAGTACGCTTGCCTTCGACAAAGCGTGCGCCGGGGATATGCCCGCTGACATAGCGGTTGGCGCTGCTCAGGTCGACCAGGATCAGCTGTGGCGAATCCAGGCGCGGCAGCAGGTCCGCGGCTTCGATCACCAGGGGCAGGCCGGAAAAGTCAGTCATCCACGGTCTCCAGTGTGGAAAGAGGGGCGATTGTAGCGCAAGGCTCAGGCCTTGCGGTTGGCAAACACCGATAGCGCCCGTTCGGTGCACTGTGCGGTCTTGCCGAAGGCTTGCACGCTGATATCGGCCAGCGGCCGGCAGCCTTGGTCTGCCACCATCAGCATCAGCACCTGGTCCGTCACCGCCAGCGAGCGTAGCAGCACGTGCTCGCTGCGGAACAGGGCACGCAGCGGGGCCGGCAGCAGGGCCGAGAACTGGCTGTGGTTTTCCGGGGTGATACGCAATTGCCCGGCCTTGGCCAGCAGCTTTTGCAGCAGTTTGTTCTGCGCCACCGGCAGTACCAGCGCCCCGGCTTCCTTGGGCAGGCCGGCCATCTGCTGCACGCGCAGCTGGTCGTTGGCCTTGTCCAGGCTCAGCAGCAGTATCCGCTGCATGCCAGAGGCCAGAAGGGCCTCGATAACCTGCGTGGCCAGGTGCACGCTGTTGGTGAACGGGCTGGGCTGGGCCAGAAGGTCTTGGCACAGCTTGCGCCAGCGCGCCAGTTCGTCGCTTGTGGGAGGTGGCGGAGCCAGCATGTCTGGGTGCGGACGGCGCTGGTGCCAGGGCCAGATCAGCGCTTCGGCCGGGTGGAACAAGGCATGCTGGGCATGGCGGCGGGCGCTGGCCGCAGCCTGCTGGTGCACCTGCTGCTGCACGTCGTCCAGCGAGGTCTGCAGGTACAGTGCGGTCAGCAGCTGCCAGCGCAACAGGTGCGGGTTGTCCCAGCCCACTTGTGCCGCCAGGGCCAGGTTGTTTGCCAGCAGCACGGTGTTGGCCGGCTGGTTGAACCAGCGGCGCAGGCCAGGCTCGGCGTCCAGGCGGTGTTGCTGGCTGAGCAGGTCCGGGTCGCGGGCGATACTGAGCACCTGGGCCAGTTGTTCGCGCTCTTCCAGCAGCAGGCGGTAACCCTGGGTCACCCATTGTGGCAGGCGCCAGTACTCCGCCATGGTCTGGCACAGCTCCATGATGCGCACGCCAAACAGTTCTTCCTCGACATGGGCGGCGTCTTCGCCCTTGTGGATAACCCGCAGCTCCCAGGTATCGAGCAGCTTGGGGTAGGCCAGCGCCAGCGGCCAGAGTGGCGACAGGAACAACAGGCTGCCCCAGTGGATTTCCTGCCACAGCCGTGCCAGGCGGCTGGCGAACAGGCCGTTGGCCTGCTGCGAGGCGTGCTGGCTGATCAGCTGGAACTGGCACAGTACCGGCGGGATCTCTTCGACGGGCACTGCTGGCAGGCGCTTGAGCAGCTGTTCGCTGCGCTCCAGGCCCAGGCGGTTGAGGGCGACTTCCAGGCTTTCGGCGGGCTCGGCCAGGCTGGCATTGGTGGGGTGATTGGCTTCGCGCATCACCGACAGCACCAGTGCCGGGCTATCCTGCATCAGTTCGGCGATATCGCGCAGCGAGCGGCGGCTATCGTGGATGGCGGCCATGACCCGGTCGTAGCTGTGCTTCGGCACGGGGATGCGAACACTCTCGAGCAGCTTTACCCAGGCCTCTAGCGTACGTGGAGCCTGAGCGGGCACCTTGGTTTCAATTGGCATTTTGACATCAGTCCGAACTGGCTTTTCGCATTGAGTGGCTATAGTCTGGCGCAGTTCTGCCGATAAGTAGAAGAAGAGTTTTAAAGCTCCCGTCTCTTCCCCTGACCACGACAGCAAGTGCTTTGAACCTATGGCTAAAATTATCGGCATCATCGTCGTATTCGCGAGCGTGCTCGGCGGATACGTGCTTTCCCACGGCAAGATCGCGGCACTGATCCAGCCGTTCGAAGTACTGATCATCGGCGGTGCGGCCTTTGGTGCATTCCTGCAGGCCAACCCTGGCCACATGACCATGCACGTCATCAAGAAGTCGATGAAGATGTTCGGCTCGCGCTTCACTCACGCCTTCTACCTGGAAGTGCTGGGCCTGGTGTACGAAATTCTCAACAAGAGCCGGCGCGAAGGCATGATGGCCATCGAGGCCGATATCGAGGATGCCGCCGCCAGCCCGATCTTCGCCAAGTACCCGACGGTGCTGGCCGATGAGCGCATGACCGCGTTCGTCTGCGACTATCTGCGCATTATGTCCACCGGCAACATGGCCCCGCACGAACTCGAGGGCCTGTTCGACATGGAACTGCTGAGCATGAAGGAAGAACTGGAGCACCCGTCCCATGCGGTGACCGGCATCGCCGACGGCATGCCCGGCTTCGGTATCGTTGCGGCGGTACTGGGTATCGTGGTGACCATGGCCTCGCTCGGCGATGGCGACCAGGCCTCCATCGGCCTCCATGTGGGTGCGGCGCTGGTGGGTACCTTCTTCGGTATTCTGGCGGCCTACGGCTTCTTCGGCCCGTTGGCCAAGTGCCTGGAGCACGATGCCAAGGAAGAGCTGAACCTCTACGAATCGATCAAGGCTTCGCTGGTGGCCTCGGCCTCGGGCATGCCGCCTTCGCTGGCGGTCGAGTTCGGGCGCAAGGTGCTGTACCCCAAGCACCGCCCAAGCTTCGCCGAACTGGAACAAGCGGTTCGCGGTCGCTGAGTCATGGAGAACAATCAGCCCATCATCGTCAAGCGCGTCAAGCGCTTTGGCGGCGGCCACCACGGCGGCGCCTGGAAAATCGCCTTCGCCGACTTCGCCACGGCGATGATGGCGTTCTTCCTGGTGCTGTGGCTGTTGTCCACGGCCACCCCGGAACAGAAGATCGCCATTGCCGGCTACTTCAAGGACCCGATCGGCTTCTCGGAAAGCGGAACGCCCTACGTCATCGACCTGGGCGGCTCGCCTCAGCTGGCGCCGGAAAAGACCATCAACCCCGAAGCCAAGTCGGAGCCGACGCCTGATACCAGCATTCAGCTGGACAAGGACCAGGTGGAGACCATGGCCGAGCAGGTCGAGCGTGAGCGCCTGGAGTTGCTGCTGCAGGAACTGCAGAACAAGGTGGAAGAGAACCCGCAACTGCAGAAGTTCAAGGACCAGATCCTGTTCGAGATCACCCAGGACGGCCTGCGCATCCAGATCATGGACGCCGAGAACCGGCCGATGTTCGACATTGGCAGCGCGCGCCTGCAGCCGTACTTCGAGGACATCCTGCTGGCGATGGCCGACACCATCAAGGCGGTGCCGAACAAGATCAGCATCAGTGGCCACACCGACGCCAAGCCCTATGCCGGCAGTGGCGAGTTCGGCAACTGGGAATTGTCGGCCAACCGCGCCAACGCCGCGCGCCGTGCACTGGTGGCCGGCGGCTACCCGGATGGCCAGGTGGCGCGGGTGGTGGGTTATGCCTCGTCGTCGCTGTTCGACCGCAAGGACCCGTTCAACCCGGTCAACCGCCGCATCGACATCATCGTGCTGACCAAAAAAGCCCAGCGCAATATCGAAGGCGAGCAGGGCGCGCCGGAAGCACCGGCTGCCGAGCCCGCGCCGCCGGCCGCTGCGGCACCGGCGGCGCCAGGGGAGGCCGGGCAGGCCCCCATGCAGCCGCGTGAATTGCGCCAGAAGCTGAACATCTTCGAAGAGGGGACGCTGAAGATGGATGAGGCTAAGGACCAGTAAACCTTGCAGGATCGCGCTGTAGCTGAAGCCAGCGCGTACCCTGTGGGAGCGGGCTTGCCCGCTAACACGGGCGAAGCCCGTGCCAACCACCGAGGTGCCTGCTTCGCGGGCACGCCCGCTCCCACAGGATTGGCGTAGCCCTCGAGTCTTGTGCAGAACCTGGGGTGCAAGCGGTCAGTAAGCGTCTTCCGGCAAACTGGCAATGATCGAGCGGTAGCTGTTCATCCGTTGCTGCTTTATACGCCCCTCGTCCAGCGCCTTGAGCAGCGCGCAGCCCGGTTCGCGATCATGCTTGCAGTCGCGGAAGCGGCAGGTGCCGAACAGGTCGCGGAACTCGATGAAACCATCCTCCACATCACTGCGGCTGACGTGACCCAAGCCGAACTCGCGGATGCCCGGTGAGTCGATCAGGTCGCCACCATTGGGGAAGTGGTACAGCCGCGCGGTGGTGGTGGTGTGGGTACCCTGGCCAGACCATTCCGACAGGTCGCCGACACGGGTGCCGGCCTCCGGCAGCAGGCTGTTGACCAGCGACGACTTGCCCACCCCCGACTGGCCGACGAACACGCTGATGTGGCCGTCGAGCATCTGCTGCAGGCGTTGCATGCCGTCACCGTGATGTGCCGAGACCTCGAGCAGCGGGTAGCCGAGCTCGCGGTAAACCTCCAGCAGCGCATGCAGGCCCGGGCCGTTCTCTTCGTTGATCAGGTCGGCCTTGTTCAGCAGCAGCAGCGGGCGAATGCCAGCGTGCTCCGCGGCCACCAGGTAACGGTCGATCAGGTTGGGGTGCGGTTCGGGCGCGGGGGCAAAGACGATCACGATCAGGTCGACGTTGGCCGCCACCGGCTTCAGCTGGCCGTGGTTGTTAGGCCGGCACAGCTCGGTGCTGCGCGGCATCTGCGCGACGATCACACCAATGCCCTGGTTGCCCGCCCGCCATACCACGCGGTCGCCGGTAACCAGCGCCGGCAGGTTGGCGCGCAAGTGGCAACGGAACACCTGGCCCGCGGCTTCGCCGTCCTGGGCTTCCACTTCTACCTGCACACCGAAGTGCGCAATCACCAGGCCCAGTTGCTCTGGCCCAAGGTCGCCACCCTCCAGTTCCTGCAGCACGTGCTGTTCGCGTTTGGCCGCACGCGCGGCGCGCTCGTTCTGGATTTTTTCGATGCGCCAGTTCTGGCGGCGATTGAGCTGGCGTTTGGCCATGAAGGTTCCGTGCGTGGGGGCAGGTTGAAAACGGCAGGCAGTTTAGCACGCCAGGCGCCGGACCATTTGGCTTACCTTCGCACCGTGAATGGGCGTGCCTTGGCCACTACGCTACTATGACGGCCTATACGAGGAGCCCCCGCATGCAAAACCCACAGAACCTGATCTGGATCGACCTGGAAATGACCGGCCTGGATCCGGACAGCGACGTCATCATCGAGATGGCCACCATCGTCACTGATAGCGAACTGAACACCCTGGCCGAAGGGCCGGTGATTGCCATCCACCACAGTGACGAAGTGCTGGCGCGCATGGACGAGTGGAACACCCGCACCCATGGCGCTTCGGGCCTGACCCAGCGCGTTCGCGAGAGCAAGGTCGGCATGGCCGAGGCCGAGGCGCAGACCATTGCCTTCCTCGAGCAGTGGGTACCGAAAGGCAAGTCCCCGATCTGTGGCAACAGCATCTGCCAGGACCGCCGTTTCCTGTACCGACACATGCGCAACCTGGAAAACTACTTCCATTACCGCAATCTCGATGTTTCGACCCTGAAGGAACTGGCTGCACGCTGGGCACCTGATGTGCGCGACAGCTTCAAGAAGGGCAACACCCACCTGGCGCTGGACGACATCCGCGAATCGATCGCCGAACTGCGCCACTATCGCGAGCACTTCATCAAGGTGTGAGCCGAAAAGGCGCAGATATTGTATCTGCGCCCTCTTTTGGTGCCATGGGCAACTGGTTAGACTGCGCGCCTTTCTCGCACGCCCGCACGGACCCCGCACCATGTTGTTGATGCTCTACCTCATCGCCATCACCGCCGAAGCCATGACCGGCGCATTGTCTGCAGGCCGCCGCGGCATGGACTGGTTCGGCGTGGTGCTGATTGCCTGCGTCACCGCCCTGGGTGGCGGCTCGGTGCGTGACGTGCTTCTCGGGCATTACCCGCTGACCTGGGTGAAGCATCCTGAATATCTGGTGCTGACCAGCTGTGCGGCGCTGCTGACCATTTTCATCGCGCCGATGATGCGCCGCCTGCGCTCGCTGTTCCTGGTGCTCGATGCCCTGGGGCTGGTGGCCTTTACCCTGATCGGCTGCATGACCGCGCTGGAGATGGGGCAGGGCATGCTGGTGGCGTCGATCAGCGGGGTGATCACCGGGGTATTCGGCGGGATCCTGCGGGATATCTTCTGCAACGACATTCCCTTGGTGTTCCGCCGCGAGCTGTACGCCAGCGTGTCGTTTGCCGCGGCTTGGTTCTACCTGGGCTGCGTGTATTTCAAGGTGCCGGCGGAGCAGGCGATGCTGCTGACCTTGTTTGGCGGGTTCCTGGTGCGGCTGCTGGCGATTCGGTTCCATTGGGAAATGCCCAAGTTCCACTACAACGACCAGCAGTAACGCAGTTCCGGCACAACATGGCCTCTGTGGGAGCGGCGCAAGCTCTGGGGCTGGGTCGCTATCGAACGCCGTGCTGCGCCAGCGCCCACTCCACATGCTCCCTTACCAGCTCCGAGGCATCCTCGCGCCGCGCCTTCAGCGCTTCGATCACCGGGATTGTCGATGGCGCATTGCCAAGCCCCACCGCCAGGTTGCGCAACCAGCGCTCATACCCGGCCCGGCGCAATGGCCCGCCTTCGGTCTTGCGCAGGAAGGTCCTTTCATCCCACAGGAACATCTCCGCCAGCTCGGCATTCTCCAGCCCGTGTCGTGGCTGGAAGTCCTGCTCCTGGCTGTGCCTGGCAAAGCGGTTCCACGGGCAGACGATCTGGCAGTCATCGCAACCGAACACCCGGTTGCCCATCTTCGAACGCAACTCGACGGGGATCGGCCCCCGCAGTTCGATGGTCAGGTAGGAGATGCAGCGCCGAGCATCCAGCACGTACGGCCCGACGAAGGCCTGGGTCGGGCAGATGTCCAGGCAGGCCTGGCAGCGCCCGCAATGTTCGCTGGTGGTGGCTTCGTCCACCGGCAGCGGCAGGTCGACGAAAAGCTCGGCGAGGAAGAAATAACTGCCCGCCTTGCGGTTGAGCAGCAGGGTGTTCTTGCCGATCCAGCCCAGCCCGGCCTGCTCGGCCAGGGCCTTTTCCAGCACAGGAGCGCTGTCGACGAAGGCGCGGTAGCCGAACGGGCCGATGGCTTCCTGAATGCGATCGGCCAGGAACTGCACGCGCTTGCGCACCAGCTTGTGGTAATCCCGGCCCAGGGCGTAGCGCGATACGTAGGCTTTTTCGGGCTGTGCCAGGCGCTGCGCCATCTGTGTGTCGCCCGGCAGGTAGTCCATGCGCAGCGATACCACGCGTACCGTGCCAGGGATCAGTTGCTCTGGGTGTGCACGCTTGCTGCCGTGGGCACCCAGGTAATCCATCTCGCCCTGGTAGCCGGCGTCGAGCCAGCGCTGCAAATGGTGTTCGTGTTCGCCAAGGTCTACCCCGGCGATGCCAACATGGGCAAAACCGAGTTCTTGGCCCCAAATCTTGATGGATTGGGCCAGTTGGGCGAGGTCAGGCGTACAGGCGGACATGGATGGGCAAGGCAATACGGGCTCAGGTGCGTATAATTCTGCCAGACATTGGAGCCTTTGACCCCATGCCGCAGACCAAACACCCCAGCCATACCCCTCAATTGCTCAGCAGCGTGACTGTCGCGCACCTGCCGGCACGGCATGCGCATGCCCATAAAGGCGACTTCGGCCATGTACTGGTGGTCGGTGGCGACCTCGGTACCGGCGGCGCGGTGCTGCTCAGTGCCGAGGCCGCCCTGCGCTGTGGCGCGGGGCTGGTCAGCGTGGCGACCCGGCCTGAACACGTGACTGCCAGCCTGGCGCGCCTGCCCGAGGTCATGTGCCTGGGCGCCACTTCGGCCAACCAGCTGATGGGCGTGCTGGAGCGCGCTTCGGTGCTGGTGGTCGGCCCTGGCCTGGGCCAGGCAGCCTGGGGCCGCAGCCTGCTGTCGGCGGTGGCCAATACCGAGCGCCCACAGGTGTGGGACGCCGATGCCCTGAACTTGCTGGCGCGCACCCCGCTGGCCCTGCCCAGTGGCAGCATCCTTACCCCGCACCCAGGGGAGGCAGCGCGGCTGCTGGGCATTTCCACCGAGGCTGTACAGGCGGATCGCCCGGGCGCTGCACGCAAGCTGGCGCGGCGTTACAACAGCGTATGCGTGCTCAAGGGGGCCGGCACTCTGGTAGCCGACCCGGCCGGGCAACTGCTGTTGTGCGAACGTGGCCACCCGGCCATGGCCGGTGCCGGCCTGGGCGATGTGCTGACCGGCGTGCTGGCGGCGCTGTTGGCCCAAGGCCTGGATGCCTGGCATGCCGCGGGGCTGGGGGTATGGCTGCACGCATGTGCCGGCGAGCGTCTGGGCGTAAAAGGTAGAGGCCTGGCTGCCAGCGATCTGGCGCCGGTCATTCGTGAGTTGTTGGAGGAGCATTCTGCGTGTCTGGCTTAAACCTGTTTCTGGCCGATGAAGCGGCCACGGTCAAATTCGGCGCACAACTGGCCGAGGTGACCAGCGGTCACGGCGTGATTTTTCTGGAAGGTGACCTGGGCGCGGGCAAAACCACGCTGTCGCGTGGCCTGATTCGTGGCCTGGGCCATACTGGTGCAGTGAAAAGTCCGACCTTCACCGTAGTCGAGCCTTACGAGATCGGTGAGGTGCGGGCGTTCCATTTTGACCTGTATCGCCTGGTCGATCCGGAAGAGCTGGAGTTCATGGGCATTCGTGACTATTTCGAGGGCGACCCGCTGTGCCTGTTCGAGTGGCCACAAAAGGGTGCGGGCGTTTTGCCAAAGCCCGACCTGACCATTACCATAAGCCCCCAAGCGGGCGGACGCTCGCTGAACCTTTCGCCGCAGGGGGCTCGCGGCGAGGCCTGGTGCGTGGCACTGGCCGAACACTATAAACAGTAAGTGGGGTAGGTATGCGCATACGCGCACTGGTCGCCATCGTTGGGCTGCTGCTGACAACGGTGACCGTTGACGCTCTGGCCGTCACTCAAGTCAAGAGCATGCGCCTGTGGCGCGCGCCGGACAACACGCGGCTGGTCTTCGACCTGTCTGGCCCCGTGCAGCACAGCGTCTTCACCCTGAGCGCACCTGATCGCCTGGTTATCGACATCAATGGCGCGACCTTGGCCGCGCCACTGAACGTGGCTACCTCCAATACGCCGATCAGCAGCGTGCGTTCGGCTCAGCGCACCCCGACCGACCTGCGCGTGGTGGTCGACCTGAAAAAGTCGGTCACCCCAAAAAGCTTCACCCTGGCGCCCAATGCCCAGTACGGCAACCGGCTGGTGGTCGACCTGTACGATCAGGAGGCTGACGCCATCGCGGCCAGCGCGCCGACTCCGGCCCCGACTCCGGCACCAACGCCTGCAACCACGCCAGCAGTACCGGTGACCCCGGCCCAGCCTGCCATCAAGCTGCCGCCGGTTCCCAACGGCAAGCGTGACATCGTGGTTGCCATCGACGCCGGTCACGGCGGCGAAGACCCGGGTGCGTCCGGCTCGCGTGGCCAGCATGAAAAAGACATCGTGCTGCAGATCGCCAAGGAACTGCAGCGCCAGATCAACAGCGAAAAAGGCTTCCGGGCCGAGCTGACCCGTACCGGCGACTACTTCATCCCACTGCGCAAGCGCACGGAAATCGCCCGCAAGAAGGGCGCCGACCTGTTCATCTCGATCCATGCCGACGCCGCGCCGTCCCGCGCCGCCTTTGGCGCCTCGGTGTTCGCATTGTCCGACCGCGGCGCTACCTCCGAGACCGCGCGCTGGCTGGCCGACACGGAAAACCGTTCCGACCTGATCGGTGGTGCCGGTAACGTCAGCCTCGACGACAAGGACCGCATGCTGGCCGGCGTGCTGCTCGACCTGTCGATGACCGCCACGCTCAGCTCCAGCCTCAATGTCGGGCAGAAGGTGCTGGGCAACATGGGCCGCATTACCTCCCTGCACAAGCAGCGGGTGGAACAGGCCGGCTTCATGGTGCTGAAGTCGCCGGATATTCCGTCGATCCTCGTTGAAACCGGGTTCATCTCGAACAACAACGAAGCTGCCAAGCTGGCCACCGCCAGCCATCAGCAGGCCCTGGCCCGTTCGATCCATACCGGTGTGCGCCAGTACTTCCAGCAGAACCCGCCGCCAGGCACCTACATCGCCTGGCTGCGCGATACCGGCAAGATCGCCGCTGGCCCGCGTGAGCACACGGTGCGCCCTGGCGAGACCCTGGCGATGCTTGCCGTTCGCTACCAGGTCAGCGTCACCAGCCTGCGCAGCACCAACAGCCTCAAGACCGATGAGCTGAAGGTCGGCCAGCGCCTCGATATCCCTGCTACCACGTTGGCCTCGCAATGAGTGGCGGTTCGCGCATCCAGCTGCTCAGCCCGCGGCTGGCCAACCAGATTGCCGCCGGCGAGGTTGTCGAGCGGCCGGCCTCTGTCGCCAAAGAGTTGCTGGAGAACAGCCTGGACTCCGGCGCCCGGCGTATCGACGTGGAAGTTGAGCAGGGCGGCGTCAAGCTGCTGCGAGTACGAGACGATGGCAGCGGCATCTCCGCCGACGACCTGCCGCTGGCCCTGGCCCGTCACGCTACCAGCAAGATCCGTGAGTTGGAGGATCTGGAAGGGGTCTTGAGCCTGGGCTTTCGTGGTGAGGCCCTGGCCTCGATCAGCTCGGTGGCGCGGCTGACCCTGACCTCGCGTACCGCCAGCGCTACCGAGGCCTGGCAGGTGGAAACCGAAGGCCGGGACATGACCCCGCGGGTGCAGCCGGCGGCGCACCCGGTGGGTACTTCGGTGGAAGTGCGCGACCTGTTCTTCAATACTCCGGCCCGGCGCAAGTTCCTCAAGGCCGAGAAAACCGAATTCGATCACCTGCAGGAAGTGATACGGCGCCTGGCGCTGGCGCGCTTCGATGTCGGCTTCCACCTGCGCCACAACGGCAAGAGCATCCTCAGCCTGCACGAGGCCCACGATGAAACCGCCCGTGCGCGGCGGGTGGGCGCCATCTGCGGCCCGGGCTTCATGGAGCAGGCGCTGCCGATCGACGTGGAACGCAACGGCCTGCGCCTTTGGGGCTGGGTCGGCCTGCCGACGTTCTCGCGCAGCCAGGCAGACCTGCAGTATTTCTTCGTCAACGGCCGTGCGGTGCGCGACAAGCTGGTCGCCCACGCCGTGCGCCAGGCCTACCGCGACGTGCTGTTCAATGGTCGGCACCCGACTTTTGTGTTGTTCCTGGAGCTGGAGCCCAACGGCGTCGACGTCAACGTGCACCCGACCAAGCACGAAGTGCGTTTCCGCGAGGGGCGCTCGGTGCACGACTTCTTGTATGGCACCCTGCATCGCGCCCTGGCCGATGTGCGCCCGGAAGACCAGGTGGCGGCGCCAGTTGCCGTACCCGAAGTGGTCCGCCCCACGGGCCCGCAGGCCGGTGAGTTCGGCCCCCAGGGCGAAATGCGCCTGGCCTCGCCGGTGCTCGAGCTCCCGCGTGGCCCGCAGCAGTCATTCTCCAGCGGTGGTAGTGGTGCGGGTTACCAGTACCAGTACACGCCGCGCCCCTCGCAGCCGCTGCCGGCCGCCGAGGCACAGGCGGTGTATCGCGAGTTCTACAAACCGCTGGATGAAGGCGCGGTGCCGACGACGCTGCCTGAAAGCCAGGGCGATATTCCCCCGCTGGGCTACGCGTTGGCGCAGCTCAAGGGTATCTACATCCTGGCCGAGAATGCCATTGGCCTGGTGCTGGTAGACATGCACGCCGCTCACGAGCGCATCATGTACGAGCGCCTCAAGGTGGCCATGGCCAGCGAAGGCCTCAGCGGCCAGCCGCTGCTGGTGCCCGAGACCCTGGCCCTGAGCCAGCGTGAAGCAGACTGCGCCGAAGAGCACGCGCAGTGGTTCCAGCGGCTGGGTTTCGAACTGCAGCGTCTGGGCCCCGAGACCTTGGCTATCCGCCAGATCCCGGCTTTGCTCAAGCAGGCCGAGGCCAACCGCCTGGTGCAGGATGTACTCGCCGACCTGATGGAATACGGCACCAGCGACCGTATCCAGGCGCACCTCAACGAGCTGCTCGGTACCATGGCCTGTCACGGTGCCGTGCGCGCCAACCGGCGCCTGGCGATCCCCGAGATGAACGCCCTGCTGCGTGACATGGAAAACACCGAGCGCAGCGGCCAGTGCAACCATGGTCGCCCCACCTGGACACAGATGGGCCTGGACGACCTGGACAAACTCTTCCTGCGCGGTCGATGAAATGAGCGGCAAGCCCCCTGCAATATTCCTGATGGGCCCGACGGCGGCCGGCAAGACCGACCTGGCCATCGAGCTGACCAAAGTACTGCCGTGCGAGCTGATCAGCGTCGATTCGGCGCTGGTCTACCGCGGCATGGACATCGGTTCGGCCAAGCCCTCCAAAGAAATCCTCGCCGCTCACCCGCACCGGCTGATCGACATTCGCGACCCGGCCGAGAGCTATTCGGCTGCGCAGTTCCGTGCCGATGCCCTGGAGGCCATGGCCGAGATCACCGCGCGCGGCAAGATCCCGCTGCTGGTGGGCGGCACCATGCTCTATTACAAGGCGTTGATCGATGGCCTGGCCGACATGCCGGCGGCCGATGCCGCGGTGCGTTCCGAGCTGGAAGCCCAGGCCGAAGCGCTGGGCCTGGCCGAGTTGCACCGCCAGTTGGCCGAGGTTGACCCTGAGTCGGCGGCGCGCATCCACCCCAATGACCCGCAGCGATTAATCAGGGCGTTGGAGGTGTACCGGGTGAGTGGCGAGAGCATGACGGCACATCGACAGCGTCAATTCGCGGAAAGTCGCGGCGCAGACGCAGGCGCTGGCGGACATTTGCCCTATACTGTCGCGAGTTTGGCGATTGCTCCTACAGATCGTCACATTTTGCATCAGCGAATTGCGTTACGATTTTCACAGATGCTGGAACAGGGCTTCGTCGACGAGGTCCGATCGCTGCGAGCCAGAAGTGACTTGCACGCCGGGCTGCCGTCTATACGGGCAGTGGGGTATCGGCAGGTCTGGGATTACCTGGACGGCAAGCTGACTGAGAATGAGATGCGTGAACGCGGTATCATTGCCACCAGGCAGCTGGCCAAGCGGCAGTTCACCTGGTTGCGTGGCTGGCCTGAAGTACACTGGCTTGACAGCCTGGCCTGCGACAATCTGTCCCGCACCTTGAAATACCTTGGGGCCATCTCCATATTGAGCTGAGTCCCTGCTGATTGCCGTCTATTCTTGCGAAGGGGCGGCCTAATTTATCGATTTTCTTGATTTTCTATTATTTATCCTTACAGGAGTGCGGCATATGTCAAAAGGGCATTCGCTACAAGACCCTTACTTGAACACCTTGAGAAAAGAAAAGGTCCCGGTATCCATCTATCTGGTCAACGGCATCAAACTGCAGGGTTCGATCGAGTCGTTCGACCAGTTCGTGGTACTGCTGAAGAACACCGTCAGCCAGATGGTCTACAAGCACGCCATCTCGACCGTGGTTCCTGCCCGTCCGGTTCGTCTGCCAAGCCCGTCCGATTCCGAACATGGCGACAGCGAGCCAGGCAACGCCTGATAGGAGCCTGCATTGTTCTTTGAGCGCCACGGTGGTGGTGAGCGGGCGTTGCTCGTTCACTTGGAAGGTCAGAACCCTGAGGCGCGCGAAGACCCGCAGGAGTTTCAGGAACTGGCATTGTCGGCCGGTGCCGACATCGTCTCGCTGGTCACGGTGGCAAGGCATCAGCCTTCCGCCAAATACCTGATTGGCAGTGGCAAGGTCGAAGAGTTGCACGACCTGGTCCATGCCGAACAGGTAGACCTGGTGATTTTCAATCACACCCTCACGCCCAGTCAGGAGCGCAACCTCGAACGTGTGTTCGAGTGTCGTGTGCTCGACCGCACCGGGCTGATCCTCGATATCTTCGCCCAACGGGCGCGTACCCATGAAGGCAAGCTGCAGGTCGAACTGGCCCAGCTCGAGCACATGAGCACGCGGCTGGTGCGCGGCTGGACCCACCTTGAGCGACAGAAGGGTGGTATCGGCCTGCGCGGCCCGGGTGAAACCCAGCTGGAAACCGACCGCCGCCTGTTGCGGGTACGCATTCGCCAGATCAAGTCACGCCTGGAGAAGGTGCGCAGCCAGCGCGAGCAGGCACGCCGCGGGCGCAAGCGTGCGGACATTCCGTCGGTATCGCTGGTGGGTTATACCAACGCCGGCAAGTCCACGCTGTTCAACGCCCTGACAGAATCCGAGGTGTATGCCGCGGACCAACTGTTCGCCACCCTCGACCCGACCCTGCGCCGGCTCGAGCTGAACGACCTGGGGCCGATCGTGCTGGCCGACACCGTGGGCTTCATTCGGCACCTGCCGCACAAGCTGGTCGAGGCATTTCGGGCTACGCTCGAAGAGTCGAGCAACTCCGACTTGTTGCTGCATGTGATCGACGCCCATGAGCCGGAGCGCATGGAGCAGATCGAGCAGGTGCTGGCGGTGTTGGGCGAGATTGGCGCCGAAGGGTTGCCGATCCTCGAGGTGTATAACAAACTCGACTTGCTCGAAGATGTCGAGCCGCAGATCCAGCGCAATGCCGATGGCAAGCCGGAACGGGTCTGGGTATCGGCACGCGATGGGCGTGGCCTGGAGTTGGTCGGCCAGGCGATTGCCGAGTTGCTGGGGGATGATCTGTTTGTCGGTACCCTGTGTCTGGAGCAGCGTTTTGCCCGCTTGCGCGCGCAATTCTTTGCCTTGGGTGCCGTGCAGAGTGAAGAGCATGATGAAGAAGGGCGCAGCCTGCTGAGCGTGCGACTGCCCATGGTCGAACTGAATCGCCTGGTCAGCCGCGAAGGCATGGAGCCGCAAGTGTTTGTCGAGCAACACACTTTGCAATAAATGCTCGTCGAGGTCGCCGGGCAGCAGTGACAGGCATTCTGTAGCATTGGACGGCGCGCCGTGGGCGCGTCTTTGCTTTATCAGATGGAGAGCGCTATGGCTTGGAACGAGCCGGGTGGCAACTCGAACAATCAGGATCCCTGGGGCGGTCGCCGGAATGGCGGTGGCGGCGGTGGTGACAAGAAAGGTCCACCGGACCTGGACGAGGCCTTCCGCAAATTGCAGGACAGCCTGAACGGCATGTTCGGCAGTGGCAAGAAACGTGGCGGCGGTGGCCGCAATGTCGGCAAGGGCGGTGGCCTGGGCCTGCTGGGCATCGGCCTGGCGGTGCTGGCTGCTATCTGGCTGTACAGCGCCGTGTACGTGGTCGACGAGCAGGAGCAGGCCGTGGTGCTGCGCTTCGGCAAGTACTATGAGACGGTCGGTCCCGGCCTGAACATCTACTTCCCGCCGATCGATCGCAAGTACATGGAGAACGTCACGCGCGAGCGTGCCTATACCAAGCAGGGCCAGATGCTGACCGAAGACGAGAACATCGTCGAGGTACCGCTGACCGTCCAGTACAAGATCAGCAACCTGCAGGACTTCGTGCTCAACGTCGACCAGCCTGAGGTCAGCCTGCAGCACGCGACCGACAGTGCCCTGCGCCATGTGGTGGGCTCCACCTCGATGGACCAGGTGCTGACCGAAGGTCGTGAGCAGATGGCCGTGGATATCCGCGAGCGCCTGCAGCGTTTCCTCGACACCTACCGTACCGGTATCACTGTCACCCAGGTCAACGTACAGAGCGCGGCTGCCCCGCGTGAAGTGCAGGAAGCCTTCGACGACGTGATCCGAGCCCGTGAAGACGAGCAGCGTGCCCGCAACCAGGCCGAGTCCTACGCCAATGGCGTGGTGCCGGAAGCCCGCGGTCAGGCCCAGCGCATCATCGAGGACGCCAACGGTTACCGCGACGAAGTCATTGCCCGCGCGAAGGGTGAGGCCGATCGCTTCACCAAGCTGGTCGCCGAGTACCGCAAGGCACCTGACGTGACCCGTCAGCGCCTGTACCTGGAGACCATGCAAGAGGTCTACAGCAATTCGAGCAAGGTCATGGTGGCAACCAAGGACGGGCAGAACAACCTGCTCTACCTGCCGCTGGACAAGATGGTCGAAGGCAGCCGCAACCCGTCCGCGCCGACCACCAGCGTGTCGCCATCGGTCAACGATGCGGCCGCCCGTGCGGCGCAGGACCTGCAACAGCAACAGCAGCCGCTGCGCACTAGGGAGAGCCGCTGATGAGCAACAGATCGCTGATCGCCCTGATCGCCGCCGTGGTCCTGGCCATCGTGGCCTGGAACAGCTTCTACATCGTGTCCCAGACCGAACGTGCGGTACTGCTGCGCTTCGGTAAGGTGGTCCAGGCGGATGTACAGCCGGGCATGCACGTGAAGATTCCGTACGTGAACCAGGTGCGCAAGTTCGACGCCCGCCTGATGACCCTCGACGCCCCGACCCAGCGGTTCCTGACCCTGGAGAAGAAAGCGGTGATGGTCGACGCCTACGCCAAGTGGCGCGTCAAGGACGCCGAACGTTTCTACACCGCCACATCCGGCATGAAACAGATCGCCGACGAGCGTCTGTCGCGTCGTCTGGAAAGCGGCCTGCGTGACCAGTTCGGTAAACGTACCCTGCACGAAGTGGTTTCCGGTGAACGTGACGCGCTGATGGCTGACATCACTGCTTCGCTGAACCGCATGGCCGCCAAGGAGCTGGGTATCGAGGTGGTCGACGTGCGCGTCAAGGCCATTGACCTGCCGAAGGAAGTTAACCGCAGCGTGTTCGACCGCATGAGCACCGAGCGTGAACGTGAAGCCCGCGAGCACCGCGCCAAGGGTAACGAGTTGGCTGAAGGTATCCGTGCCGATGCCGATCGTCAGCGCCGCGTACTGCTGGCTGAGGCCTATCGCGAAGCAGAGGAAACCCGCGGTGACGGCGATGCCCAGGCGGCTGCCATCTACGCCAAGGCCTACACCCAGGACGCTGATTTCTATGCGTTCTACCGTAGTCTGCAGGCGTACCGCG
This sequence comes from Pseudomonas sp. A2, assembly GCF_023100865.1. Lineage (NCBI taxonomy): Bacteria > Pseudomonadati > Pseudomonadota > Gammaproteobacteria > Pseudomonadales > Pseudomonadaceae > Pseudomonas > Pseudomonas sp. A2. The sequence goes on along the minus strand of NZ_CP039127.1, from coordinate 5,490,384 downwards.
AGAGCTTCTCGAGCAAGAGCGACGTGCTGGTCCTGGATCCGAAGAACGAGTTCTTCCGCTTCCTGGACAAGAGCAGGCCGTGATGCTCAGGCCCTGATTTTCATGCGGCGGCGCCCCGCCTGGCAGCTAAAACGCCAGGCGGGGTGCATCCTGAATGAAAAGGGGTGTATGATGAGGCAGCCGGGAAATTTCCCGGCTTTTTTGCGTCTGCAAGGTTGATTGGCAAACCGCCAGTTGGCGGATTGGTCAGGTCGCAAGGCAATTCGAGGGTGTCGGGTACGGTGGCTGCGCTGGGATCAGTGCTGCCCGCTGCTGTGCGCGATACCGGCTTTACTGACGGCTCGCCTGCTGGCAAGCCGCCCGGACCAGAGGGGAAATGGCGTAATGGCAACGGTAGACCGCTGGCTGCTGCCAGATGGCATCGAGGAAGTACTGCCACCTGAGGCCGCGCGAATCGAGATCGCGCGCCGCCAGGTGTTGGACCTGTTCCAGAGTTGGGGCTACGAGCTGGTCGTCACCCCGCATATCGAGTACCTGGAGTCGCTGCTCACCGGCGCCGGCCAGGACCTGGATCAGCGCACCTTCAAGGTAGTAGACCCGCAGTCCGGTCGCCTGATGGGCTTCCGCGCCGACTTCACCCCGCAAGTGGCGCGCATTGACGCCCACACCCTGCGCCGTGAAGGCCCGAGCCGCCTGTGCTATGCCGGCAGCGTGCTGCACGCCCAGCCGCGTGCCCTGTCCACCTCGCGCAGCCCGATCCAGCTGGGTGCCGAGCTGTACGGCGATGCCAGCCCCACCAGCGATGTCGAAGTCATCAGCCTGATGCTCGCCACGCTGCAGCTGACCGATGTGCCGGATGTGCACATGGACCTGGGCCACGTCGGTATCTACCGCGGCCTGGCCCGTGCTGCCGGCCTGTCCGGCGCGGTCGAGCAGCAGTTGTTCGACGCCCTGCAGCGCAAGGCCGTGGATGAGGTTCAGGTGCTGACCGCCGACCTGCCGAAGGACCTGGGCAACATGCTGCGCGCGCTGGTGGAACTGTGCGGTGGTCGCGAAGTGCTGGCCGAAGCCCGCGTGCGCCTGGGCCGAGCCCCGGCCAGCGTGCTGGCGGCGCTGGACGACCTGCTGGCGATCGCCGATCGCCTGGCGTCGCGCTTCCCGGACCTGCCGCTGTACTTCGACCTCGGCGAGCTGCGCGGTTACCACTATCACACAGGCGTGGTGTTCGCCGTGTTCGTGCCGGGCGAAGGCCAATCGATCGCCCAGGGCGGGCGCTACGACGACATCGGCGCCGATTTCGGCCGGGCCCGCCCGGCCACCGGTTTCTCCACGGATTTGAAGACCCTGGTCACACTGGGGCGAGCGGAGGTCGTATTGCCAACTGGCGGCATCTGGATGCCGGACAGTGGCGACGCGGCCCTCTGGCAGCAAGTCTGCCAGTTGCGCAACGAGGGCCAGCGTGTGGTCCAGGCCCTGCCTGGCCAGCCGTTGAGTGCTGCTCTCGAGGCGGATTGTGATCGGCAATTGATTCAGCAAGACGGGCGCTGGCAGGTTCTGCCGCTGGCCCAGTGAGTTTCTGCGCCGGCAGTAGGCCGGCAACCAAGTTTGCGTGAATGAGGACCAATGTAATGGGTAAGAATGTCGTCGTCCTGGGCACCCAGTGGGGTGATGAGGGCAAAGGCAAGATCGTCGATCTGCTGACCGAACATGCTGCCGCCGTAGTGCGCTACCAGGGTGGCCACAACGCGGGTCACACCCTGGTGATCAACGGTGAAAAGACCGTTCTGCACCTGATTCCGTCCGGCATCCTGCGTGAAGGCGTACAGTGCCTGATCGGCAATGGCGTGGTCGTTGCCCCGGATGCCCTGATGCGTGAAATCACCAAGCTGGAAGAGAAGGGCGTACCGGTGCGTGAGCGTCTGCGCATCAGCCCGGCTGCACCGCTGATCCTGTCGTACCACGTTGCCCTGGACCAGGCCCGCGAAAAAGCCCGCGGCGAAGCCAAGATCGGTACCACCGGCCGCGGTATCGGCCCAGCCTACGAAGACAAGGTCGCACGCCGCGGCCTGCGCGTGGGCGACCTGTTCCACCGCGAGCGTTTCGCCGCCAAGCTGGGTGAGCTGCTGGACTACCACAACTTCCAGCTGGTGAACTACTACAAAGAGCCGGCCATCGACTTCCAGCAGACCCTGGACGAATGCATGGCCTACGCCGAACAGCTCAAGCCGATGATGCTCGACGTCACTGCCGAGCTGCACAACCTGCGTCGCGCCGGCAAGGACATCATGTTCGAAGGCGCCCAGGGCTCGCTGCTGGACATCGACCACGGTACCTACCCGTACGTCACCAGCTCCAACACCACCGCTGGCGGTATCTCCACTGGTTCTGGCGTTGGCCCGATGTACCTGGACTACATCCTGGGTATCACCAAGGCCTACACCACTCGCGTAGGTTCCGGTCCGTTCCCGACCGAACTGTTCGACGAGACTGGCGCTACCCTGGCCAAGCGTGGCCATGAGTTCGGCTCCACCACCGGCCGTGCGCGCCGTTGCGGCTGGTTCGATGCCGTGATCCTGCGTCGCGCCATCGACGTCAACAGCATTTCGGGCATCTGCCTGACCAAGCTGGACGTACTGGATGGCCTGGAAACCATCAACATCTGCGTTGGCTACAAGAACGAGAACGGTGCCGTCATCGACGCGCCTTCCGATGCCGACAGCTACATCGGCCTGGAGCCGGTGTACGAAGAGATGCCAGGCTGGAGCGAGTCGACCCTGGGCGTGAAAACCCTGGAAGATCTGCCAGCCAACGCTCGCGCCTACATCAAGCGCATCGAAGCGCTGATCGGCGCGCCGATCGACATCATCTCCACCGGCCCGGACCGCAACGAGACCATCGTTCTGCGTCATCCGTTCGCCTGATCTGCCTTCCAGGCTGATCTGACGCCGTGGCCCTGAAAGGGGCTGCGGCGTTTTCATTTGTGGGGTATGCCTGTCCCGGCCCTTTCGCGGGTAAACCCGCTCCCACAGGTACCGCAAAGTCCTCAGGACCTGCGCGGTCCATGTGGGAGCGGGTTCACCCGCGAAGAGGCCCGTGCGGGCAACCTCATTGCTAGACCTTGGCACATTTCCCTGCTGACCCCGGCACAACCCTTGCTGTAAGAAGTTTCTGAAGATGCCATCAAAATAGTGGCGCCAGAAAACACGAGGGTTACACCGTGTCTGCCATCCTCTCACTGTTACGAAGCCGCCTTTTGCGGCCTGTGTTTGTTGCCCTTGGTATCGCTCTTTTGGTGCAGGTGCTGGTCGCCGTTGCGCTTACCCGAAGCACGGTCACCGCCTTGGAAGCCGACCTGGGCGAACGCCTGGGCAATGACAGCCGCCAGCTCGCCAGTGAGCTGGAGCAAGCCGGGCAAGACGTGCGCTCAGGCCTCGACAGCCTCTCCAGCAGCACCCGCCAGCGCTTGAGCGCAGGTTTGTCGGCGCGCCTGCAAAGCGAGCAGCAGCAGCTGCGCAGCACGTTGGAAAAGAACCTCAAGGATTCCGCCAACGATATGGCCGAGCTGCTGGCGTCGGTCGCACCGCGGGCGATATGGGACAACGACGTGCCGGTGCTCTCCGACTTCGCCCGGCGTGCGCAGCGCAACCCCAACGTGCTGTTCGTGGTATACGACGACGCCCAGGGCCAGCACCTGACTCGCTACCTGAACCGGCAAAACCCGATCAACCAGGCATTGATGGACAAGGGCCAGGGCGAACGTGCGCTGGACAAGGTGATCGACGCGGCCCGGCGCGACCCGGCGGTGTACTTCGTCGAGGCCTCGATCAACCCCAATGGTGCAGAGATCGGCAAAGTGGTGATGGGCGTTTCCACCGCCGGCATTGACCAGGAGCTCAAGGCCCTCGACCAGCGCTTCGCCGCACTGATCGCCAGCGGCGAGCAACTGGTCGGCGACAGCCTGGTCGGTGCTGCAGCTGACAGTGGCAAGACCTTGCGCGAGCGCCTGGAAAAGGCGCAGGGCAGCGCAGCCGCGATGCAGGCCAATACCGCACAGACCGTGCGTGATGCTGCCGCCGAACTGCGCTGGCGTATCGGCCTGGGCCTGATGCTGGTCGGCCTGGGTGTGCTGGTGGTGGTGGCCGTGGTGCTTGGCCACCGGGTGCTGAGCAAGCTGCGCCTGCTTATTGCCGCCCTCGATGACCTGGCGGCTGGCGAAGGCGACCTGACCAAGCGTGTGCCCCTCGACAGCCGCGACGAAATTGGCGACATGGCTTCGGCGGTGAACCGCTTTGTCGACAAGCTGCAACCCATCGTGCGCGAGGCGGGCGAGGTGGCGCAGCGCACCGGCGTTGAGATTGGCGCGATGGCCCAGCGCAATGCCGGCGCCGATGCTGCCGCTGCACTGCAACGCGACGAAGTGGCGGCCAGCCTGCGCGACCTGTCGAGCATGGCCGACGAGGCCCAGGCTGAAAGCCACGCGATGCAGGCAGCCCTGCAGCAGGTGGTGGATATCCGCCAGGCAACTGACGAGAACAGCCGCACATCGACCCAGCTAGCCGGTCTGATCGAGAACCTGGCTGGGCAGGTGGAGGCCGGCTCCCAGGTGATCGAGCGCCTGGCCAAGCAGAGCGAGCAGATCGAAGTGGTGCTGACGGTTATCCACGGCATCGCCGAACAGACCAACCTGCTGGCCTTGAACGCGGCCATCGAAGCCGCCCGTGCTGGCGAAACCGGGCGCGGGTTTGCCGTGGTGGCCGATGAGGTGCGGGCGCTGGCGAGCAAGACGCAAAGTTCCACGGGAGATATCCAGGCGCATATCGCCGCGCTGCAAAAGGGCGCCAAGGAAGCTGTGGCAACTATCAGCCAGGCCGGGCTCAAGGCCAGCGAAGGCCTGCTGGTGCTGCGCGACAACGAACGTCGCCAGCAGTCGGTGCAGGCGGCGGTGGAGCAGGTGCATGCAGCCATCGGCCTGGCCACCCGAGCGGCCGAGCAGCAGGCGAGCGGGGCGCAGGCAGTGCGTGGACGGGTGGAAACCATACACGCCCAGGCCGAACGCTCGGCCGAGGTGGTGATGCAGACAACGGCCAGTAGCAAGGTGCTGGATGACCTGGCGGCACAGCTGCGTGCCAGCCTGGGCCAATTCAGAGCTTGATGCGGTCCCTGTAGGAGCGGCCTTGTGTCGCGAAAGGGCTGCGCAGCAGCCCCGGGATATCTGCTTGAATGCTGAAATTGCCGGGGCCGCTGCGCAGCCCTTTCGCGACACAAGGCCGCTCCTACAGCGAGTCATGTTGCTAAGCTGTCGGCGACACATGACAAAGGGAGTTGCTCATGTCCGCCCAACTGGTCGCCGCCAAGGCATGCCTTGATTTTCTCCACACTGACAGCGTGCAGCTGACGGTACCGCTGACCGCCCTGCAAGCCTACTGCGCCATGACCTCGGACGTCCCCGGCTGGCTGGCCTTGGCTTTTCACATTCGCGACTTCATCTCACGTCGTTTCAATGTCGCCGATATCCACGGCTTCACTCGCCGCGATCCAGAGCATGTACCAGCCGTCGGCGAGGGTCTGGACTTCTTCACTGTCGAGGCCATCAGCGACCAGCAACTGGTGCTGACCTCGCGCGATACGCACCTAGCCGTCATGGTCTGCATGGATGTGTCGACAGGGGAGTGCGGCTTCCCGCAGTTGAACGTGACCACCTCGGTGAAGTGCTTCAACACCTTTGGGCGTTTGTACATGGTACCGGTTGGATGGGTTCATGGCGTGATCGTGCGGCGGATGCTGAGCAACTTGCAGGGCCATCGTTTCGAGCGTCGATAAGCAGCAGATTCTTACCTGATAAATCAGAATTCTTACCTGATGTTGTAGGTAACTTCCCAAAGTCTGCCTTGGTGAGCGCGTGCTATTGCGTGGCTTGGCACAGGGAACTAGTGTCAACCAGGCCTTGAGGCGACAGCGCTAATCCGCCGTGAGCTTTTCAGGCACAACCGCAAGACGACAATGTCAGAGCGTTGTCGTTATCAGCCCAAACATTACCAGGGAGAGGTAAGCATGGCTTTCGATGCTTATATTCAAATCAACGAAATCGCTGGTGAGGCGCTGGACGAGCAGTTCACTAACTGGATCGAGATCGCTGGCTATAAGTTTGGTGCCAACCAGAGCACCTCTGCCACCGCCAGTTCTGCGGGCGGCGCATCATCAGGCCGCACCACCCTCACCAACTTCTCTTTCACCAAGCACCTGGACAGCGCCAGCTGCAAGTTGCTGGAAGCCAGTTGTGCCGGCCAGCACCTGAAAGAAGTGAAGTTGGTGCTGTGCCGAGCGGGCGGCGACAAGTTCAAGTACTACGAGGTCGTCCTCGAAGAAGTGATTATCGCCGACTACACCCAGAGCGCCAGTGCCGGCGTGCCGATGGAGGTGGTGCAACTGAACTATGGCCGCATCAAGACCACCTACACGCGTCAGAAACGCCTCGATGGCGGTGCCGGCGGCAATGTGACCGGCGGCTGGGATCGCATCAGCAACAAGAAATATGCGTGAGGTGCGACCATGTCCGAGGCACGTAGCTTCATCAATCCCCAGGCACAATCCTATGAGTCGTTGAAGGCCGGCACGCCGATGTCGGCCAATCAGCGGGCCAAGTTTGATGTGTTGAATGCGCATATCGTCAATAGCGTGGTTGTCGGAGGGGAGCTGGTGATTGTTGGAGATCCCAGTACCCTATCGTGTACGAGCCATGAAGCATATTTGATGGCAGAGGCGGCGGGGATACACCATCAGCTTGAGATCAATGGCGCTGGGGTGGATGACTTCTTTCTGGATAACTATGAGATGTTGAAAGGCTTGCTCTCTCATACCTCCATGGGGGCAGGCGTTGTGAGCGATGGTTGGAGCAGATACCTCGATGCGATCAAGAGGACGTTGGAAGAAATCGAGATATTACATCGGGAGTATTTGAAAAACGGCACGCTAAAAGCGCGTGACGAATTTTATGCCAAGAGAATGGCATTGTTTATGAAGTTGGAAGGGCAGTTGAACAACATGGCTGCGTATGGTTCGGGCCTGAAAAATAAGGGATCGGTGAAAAGAGCGCTCGAGATATCTACCAAGAGCTACCTACATACAGGTGAGATTGCTGGATATGCCGAAAAGATTGCTGGCGTCTCGAAAGCGGCAAGTCTGATTAAGAAGGGCACTTATATCGGCTTGGGGCTCGACGTGGCTTCAACAGGGCTAGGTATCCATCATGCATGTACCTTTGGACGCTCTGAAGATTGCAGAAAGGCCAAGTATGTGGAAGGAGTCTCTCTGGTCGGCAGTACGGGGGGCTCGATCGCGGGCGGGTCGATTGGTGGATTTCTAGGGGGAACTGGATGCGTGCTTTTCCTCGGAGTGACGACAGGCGGTCCGGGGGCCCTCGCGTGTACTGTCATTGGAGGCGCCGTGGGTGGTGCTGCAGGCGGTTCGGTCGTAGGTGATATCGGTGAGATGTTTGGTGAGTTGTTATATGAGGTGACGCAATGATTGGCTTCGACGCCAGGTGGTTAGGTCTTCCTTTAATGATGGCTATGTTCATGGTCATATTTATATGGGTTTATATTTCAGTTCGCTATGTGAGTTACATAGAGTCGTTGCTTTCTAATAGTTCAATGGTCTCTGGTAATAAAAAGATTTTTGGTCAGGCGGGTTTGCTGGGTAAAGTGATGCGTACCGGCTCCGCATCCGTAATGTTGTCGATGAGGGCGATTTGCATTCGTAAAGGCCTTTTGGATCTTCAGGATGTAAAGAAATTTCCTGGTGGTTTGCGCCGTATGCTTGTGGGCTTGTGGTTTGTTCATGTCGCTATTTTTTTGTCGCTCATAGGTCTTTGGAGTTGGTTGAAATTGGAAGGCTATTAATTTGGTGTGTGGGTAGGCGAGTTTGCGCCGATCGCCGGCAGCACGGTGCCGGCGGCGGTGGAGCAAGTGCAATCTCCAGGCGCAATCGTATGAGTCGCTGAAGGCCGGCACGCCGATGTCGGCCAATCAGCGGGTCAAGTTTGATGTGTTGAATGCGCATATTGCCAATAGCGTCGTTTTCCCTGGCGAACTCGTGATCGTGGGTGATCCAAGCACCCCCTCCTGCACTTGTCATGAAGCTTTTCTCATGGGTAAGGCGGCTGGGATACACCTTGATATCGAGTTGAACGGATGGGGAATCGATGGATTCTTCCTAGAGAACTATGACCTGTTGCAGAGCTTGTTGACCCGTGCGTCTATAGGTGCAGGTGCAGCCAGTGATGCCTGGAACAAGCATCTTGAGGCTATCAAGAAAACGCTAGAGGAGATTGATCAACTGCATCACAGCAGGTGCAGGGGCTGTCGCTTGCGTGGTGCTCGGCGGGGTGGCTGGAGGTAGTGTAGGTGGGGCGTTAGGAGAAATGGGTGGCGAGTTTCTTGGAGAAGTTTTATATGAGGTGCTGTAATGACCAATGTGCAGGTCGCGGTGCTCGGAGTGTGTTTGTTTGCATCACCATTTTTAATGTTTGGAACGTGGATTGTAATTGCATACCGCTTCCTTGATAAGGTCGAGGCAAGCTTCTCAAATAGTCCCATGGTTGTGGGAAACAAAGCAATGTATGCCCGTGCTGGTATGCTTGGGCAGATTATGCGTTTGGGGTCAGTTTCCGCGATGCTATCAATGAAGGGTTTTTGCATTCGCAAAGGTATGTTGAACAGTGAAGATGTCCGCAATGCCCCTCAAAGCCTTAAAAAGCTACTGGTTTGGTTATGGCATGCTCACGTGCTGCTTTTTGTCTTGCTGGCTATGTTCTGTGTTTGGATAAGGTTTCTGAGATGACGGGTATATATTAATGAAATCGGGTTGGTCACCAGTCTGGACTCGTTCTCCGCCTTATTCAAATACATCCGTATAGTCAGCAAATACACCGGTAACCCGATGCCACGATCTACAACGCCGCATAAGGCGCCGCCGCCGCGAAACAGCAGGTGCTTAGCCGGATGGCGTTGAGCGCACGTTATCGCGGGCAGTATTTACAAGCATAGACGCCAGGGGGCGTAACAGACATGCTGGAGAACGAAACCTTCAATCGACTCGGAACCAATCATAAAATATCGGCGTGCATCTACAATCTGATCCTCGGCGCAGTACTGCTGTGGGGCTTCTTCGTCAACTGGTGTCTGGTAATCACGGTGCCGCCCGATATTGTTCGGTCCATCCCCATGATGCTGTTCCTGGTTGGCTACTTGATCACCGCGCTAGCGGGTGTCGCGATCATCTTCAAATCTGAAAAGCCGTTGTACAGTTTCCTCGGCTACAACCTAATCGTGATTCCGGTCGGGTTGCTGCTTGTCATCGTCCTCCCAAAGTACTCACATGAAAACATCGTGAATGCCTTGCAGGCGACCGTCTTGCTAACCGTTACCATGATGTTGCTGGGGTCTGTATTCCCCCGCTTCTTCAAGCGCATCAAGGCGTCATTATGCATAGCTTTAATAGCTGTGATCTTCGTTGAATTGGCGCAGGTTTGGTTATTCGGTATCCATCTCGGGGTAATGGATTGGATCACTGCACTGATCTTCTGTGGCTATATCGGGGTTGATTGGGGGCGTGCGAACCAGATTGAGCGTACCGTGGATAATGCAATAGACAGCGCTGCATCGCTGTATCTAGACATTATCAATCTGTTTCTGCGGGTCTTGCGGATCATGTCCAAGAAGTGAGTTGCCCAGCTGGCTTAATGCCCAGGCCGCATGGCGGCCTGGGCAAGCTTTCAAGCCTTGTTCAAATACATCCGCGTAGTCAGCAGATAAACCGGCAACCCCGACACTACGATCAGCAACGCCGCATAAGGCGCTGCCGCCGCGAACTCGACGTTGGCCGTATGCGCCCACACCTCGGTGGCCAGGGTGGTCATGCCGGTCGGGCTGAGCAGCAAGGTAGCTGTCAGTTCCTTCATGGCATCCAGGAACACCAGGGCAAAAGCTGCCGCCATGGCCGGGAAGATGATCGGCAGGGTCACCCGGCAGAACGCGGCAAAGCTGCTCGCGCCCAGGGTCCGTGCCGCTTCCTCCAGGGTAGGTGAAGCCTTGTTCAGTGCGGTGCGCACCGGCGACTGCGCCAGCGGCAGGAACAGCAGCGCATAGGCCAGCAGCAACAGTGCCGTGGTCTGGTACAGCGCTGGCACGTAATGCAGGGCGAAGAACACCAGGGTCAGGGCAATCACCAGGCCGGGCAGGGCGTGCAACAGATATGGCAGGCGCTCGGCCCAGATTGCCAGGCGGCCCTTGTAGCGCACCACCAGGAAGCTGATTGGCAGGGCTAGCAACACGCAGAAACCGGCCCCCCCCAGCGACACCGATAACGAGGTGAACAGCGCCTTGGAAATGGCTGCCACAGGGAATGCCGCCGATGAACCCACGCTCAACCAGTAGCCGAGCATGGCCAGCGGAATACCGCTGCCCAACACCGCCAGGCCCACGCAGAACAGTTGCGCCAGCACTGCCCAGCCACGCAGCCGCACCGGATGGGCTCGCCGCGCCACACCTTGGCCGATGCGCACATGACGGGCTTTGCCGCGTACCCGCAGTTCAAGCCACAGCATCACCAGGCACATCGCCAACAGTACGGCGGACAGCATGGCTGCGTTGGCATTGCTGAACTCCAGTTCGAACTGCTGGTAAATCGCCGTGGTGAAGGTTTGCAAGCCGAGGATCGACAAGGCGCCGAACTCCACCAGCATGTGCAGGGCGATCAGCAGCGCGCCGCCCAGCATCGATGGCCATAGCAGCGGCAGGGTGACCTTGATGAATACACCCCAGCGGCTGCAACCCAGCGTACGTGCCGATTCCTCCAGCGAGGTATCGAGGTTGCGCAGGGTCGCGGCCACCGGCAGGAACACCAGTGGGTACTTGGACAGGGCCATGACCATGATCGCCCCGCCCAGCCCTTCGAAGTCCGAGCTCAGCGACACCCAGGTGAAGCTGCTGACGAACGACGGCACGGCGAACGGCAGGCACAGCACCACGCCCCACAACCGGCGGCCGGCCAGGTTGCTGCGCTCCAGCAGCCAGGCCAGGGCCAGGCCGACCACCATGCAGGTCAGCGTTACCCCGACCATCAGCATCAGGGTGTTGCGCATCAGCCCCCAGACAAACGGCCGCCACAGCAGGTGCAAGGCTTCGCGCCAGCCGGCCTCCCAGGCTTTCATGGCAACGTACAGCAAAGGCAGCAAGCTCATCGCTACCAGGAACAGCACAGGCAACACAACCCAGGCGGAAGGGCGCTTGCGGTGTGGTACGAAGCGAACCGGCACCGGTTCGGACAGGGCGGCAGTCATCAGAGCAGGCCGACCTCGCGCTCAAGCTCGATGGCTTCCTCGGCATTGCCCAGGTCGGCTGGTGAGATCTTCGGTGGGCGCAGGTCTTCGAACGGCTTCAGGCCGCGGTCGGAGACCATGCCTTTGTGCAGCGGGTACTCGGCGGTGGTCTGGGTGATCACGCGCTGACCTTCTTCGCTGGCCATCCAGTTGAGCAGGGCCTGGGCTTCTTTCGGGTGCTTGCTGGCCTTGACCACGGCTGCGCCGGAAATGGTGACCAGGTTGCCGGCATCGCCATCGGCCAGGTAGTAGAGCTTGGTGTCCAGCTTGCCGCGCTCGCGCTCGAGCGCATACCAGTAGTAGTTGTTCACCAGTACCGCAGCCACTTCGCCTTTTTCCACGGCTTTGAGGGCGACCATGTTGTTGGTGTAGGTCTTGCCGAATGCCTTCAGGCCGGTCAGCCATTCTTCGGTGGCTTCTCGCCCGTGCATCTTCAGGATAGCCACGGCCTGTTCCTGGAAGGCGCCGCTGGTGGGCACATAGCCGACGCGGCCTTCCCACTCGGGGTTGGCAAAGTCCATCACTGTGGTCGGCAAGTCTTTCTCGTCGACCTTCTTCGGGTTGAACACGACGATGCGCGTACGGGCGGTAATGCCCATCCAGGTGCCGTTGGCGCCTACATACTCCTTGGGCATCATGTTCGCGGTGGCGTCATCGATCTTCGCCAGCAGGCCCAGTTCGCCCAGGTTGTTCAGGGGAGGGGACTCTTCGGTGTAGATGATGTCGGCCGGCGAGCGTTCGCCTTCCTCGATGATCTGGCTGGCCAGCTGGTTGCTGCTGCCCTTGCGGATATCGATGTGGATGCCGGTCTTGGCCTCGTAGGCCTTGGCGATGGCCTCGCCGATTTCCTTGTGCTGACCGTTGTACATGGTCAGGGTGACCGGTGCGTCTGCCATGGCGGCCGGAGCGCCGATGGCCAGGCTCAGCACGGCGGCGGCCAAGGTACGCATCAGCGGTTGCGGGCGGATCGTCATGCGGGTACTTCCTCGCTTACGGCTACATATTTGGAAACAATGGTAAACGAAATCGTTTCTCAAGTGGCCGGGTGACGAGAAATTCATGGTCAGACCATGGTGCAAGAGTCTGAAGGTGTCAGGTATTTCACTAGCCGGAAGGCCTGTGATGATTCTGTGGGAGCGGGCGCGCCCGCGAAGAGGCCGGCACAGGTTTGCACCTATGACCGAAAAGAGGAGGGATACAAAAATCGCAGGCAAGAAAAAACCCACTAGCAAGCTAGTGGGTTTTTGTATGGTGCCCAGGAGAAGACTCGAACTTCCACGACCGTTAAGTCACTGATACCTGAAACCAGCGCGTCTACCAATTCCGCCACCTGGGCAAAGCTTTACATCATCTGAGGAAGGCGACTATCGTTCGCTTTCACACAGTAGTAACAGATCCTTGGTCATCTGTTACTTGAAAATATTTGGTGCCCAGGAGAAGACTCGAACTTCCACGGCCGTTAAGCCACTGATACCTGAAACCAGCGCGTCTACCAATTCCGCCACCTGGGCACACATTCGAGATTACTTGATGCTTTACAGCGCCGCTCATCTCTACTACAACTTCGGGGTTGTCCGTCGTTGTGGTGCGCACTATACGGACGGTCCGGGGGGCTGTAAACCCCCCAAGCAAAAAAAATTTCAAAAAATTCAACTTGTTGATTCCGCAGGCCTATTCGTCCTCGCCAGACACGCCGGTGGGGCTGTCCAAGGCTGACATTTCCGGTTTCAATACGCCTATGCCAGAATTCCTATCTATATACCCCAAGGTGAACCCCTTCTGATGGCCGATTGGCAATCCCTCGATCCCGAGGCCGCTCGCGAAGCGGAAAAATACGACAACCCCATTCCCAGCCGTGAGCTGATCCTGCAGCGCCTCGCCGACCGTGGCGAACCGGCCGCACGCGAGGAGCTGGCGGCCGAGTTCGGTCTGTACGACGAAGACCAGATCGAAGCCCTGCGCCGCCGCCTGCGTGCCATGGAGCGCGATGGCCAGCTTATCTATACCCGGCGCGGCACTTATGCCCCGGTAGACAAGCTGGACCTGATCTGCGGCCGCGTCTCCGGTCACCGCGACGGCTTCGGCTTCCTTATTCCGGACGACGGCAGCGAAGATCTGTTCCTCAGCCCGTCGCAAATGCGCCTGGTGTTCGACGGTGACCGCGGCCTGGCCCGCGTCTCTGGCGTCGACCGCCGTGGCCGCCGTGAAGGCGTGCTGGTCGAAATCATCTCCCGCGCCCATGAAAGCGTGGTCGGCCGTTACTTCGAAGAAGGCGGTATCGGCTACGTGACCCCGGACAACCCGAAGATCCAGCAGGAAGTGCTGGTCACTGCCGGGCGCAACGGCGGTGCCAAGATCGGCCAGTTCGTCGAGATCAAGATCACCCACTGGCCGACCCCGCGCTTCCAGCCGCAAGGCGATGTGGTCGAGGTCATCGGCAACTACATGGCGCCGGGCATGGAAATCGACGTTGCCCTGCGCAGCTACGATATCCCGCACGTCTGGCCCAAAGAGGTGATCAAGGAAGCGCGCAAGTTCCGCTCCGAAGTCGAAGAGAAGGACAAGGAGAAGCGCGTCGACCTGCGCCACCTGCCGTTCGTCACCATCGACGGCGAGGACGCCCGCGACTTCGACGATGCCGTCTATTGCGAGCCGCTGGGCAAGCTGCGCCTGTTCTCCGGTGGCTGGCGCCTGTATGTGGCCATTGCCGACGTGTCCAGCTATGTGCGCCTGGGTTCGGCCCTGGACGTCGAGGCCCAGCAGCGCGGCAACTCGGTGTACTTCCCCGAGCGCGTGGTACCGATGCTCCCCGAAGAGCTGTCCAACGGCCTGTGCTCGCTGAACCCGCATGTCGATCGCCTGGCCATGGTCTGCGAAATGACCATGAACAAAGCCGGCCAGATGGTCGACTATCAGTTTTACGAAGGCGTCATTCACTCCCACGCCCGCCTGACCTACAACAAGGTCAGCAGCATGCTCGAGCACTCCCGCACCCGTGAGGGCAAGGCGCTGCGCGAGGAGTACAAGGCAGTCGTGCCGGACCTGAAGAACCTGTACAACCTGTACAAGGTGCTGGTGGAGGCCCGTCACACCCGTGGCGCGATCGACTTCGAGACTCAGGAAACCCGCATCATCTTCGGTGACGAGCGCAAGATCGCGGAAATCCGCCCGACCGTGCGCAACGACGCCCACAAGCTGATCGAAGAATGCATGCTGGCGGCCAACGTGGCCACCGCCGAATTCCTGCAGAAGCATGGCGTGCCGGCCCTGTACCGCGTGCACGACGGCCCGCCGCCGGAGCGTCTGGAAAAGCTGCGCGCCTTCCTGGGCGAACTGGGCCTGACCCTGCACAAGGGCAAGGACCCGTCGCCGAAGGATTACCAGGCACTGCTGGCGAGCATCGCCGGGCGCCCGGACTTCCACCTGATCCAGACCGTGATGCTGCGTTCGCTGAGCCAGGCGGTGTACAGCACCGACAACAACGGCCACTTCGGCCTGAACTACGAGGCGTACACCCACTTCACCTCGCCGATCCGTCGCTACCCGGACCTGCTGGTGCACCGCGCCATCCGCAGCATCATCCGTTCCAGGGTCGACACCCCGCACGTCAAGCGTGCTGGCGCCATGAGCATTCCCAAGGCGCGTATCTACCCGTACGACGAGAACACTCTCGAGCAGCTCGGCGAGCAGTGCTCGATGACCGAGCGCCGGGCCGATGAAGCCACCCGTGACGTGGTCAACTGGCTCAAGTGTGAGTTCATGAAGGACCGCGTCGGCGAAACCTTCCCGGGTGTGATCACTGCGGTAACCGGTTTCGGCCTGTTCGTCGAGCTGACCGATATCTATGTGGAAGGCCTGGTGCACGTCAGTGCGCTGCCGGGCGACTACTACCACTTCGACCCGGTGCACCACCGCCTGTCTGGCGAGCGTACCGGTCGCAGCTTCCGACTGGGCGACACGATCGAGGTCAAGGTCATGCGCGTCGACCTGGACGAACGCAAGATCGACTTCGAAGTGTCGGAAAAGACCCTCGCCGCCCCGATCGGCCGCAAGCAGCGTGGTGCCGCACCGGCTGCCGGCCAGGCCGAGCAGGCCCCGGTCGAGGCCAAGGCCACGCCGAAGCCGCGCAGCCGCAAGAGCGAGACCGCCGAGGCGTACTTCCCGAAAGACGCTGTGCAGCGTAACGCCGAAGTGCGCAAGAGCCGCGAAATGAAGAAGGCGCTGATGAGCGAGGCGCGCAGTGGCGGCCATGCCAGCAGCAAGTCGGACAAGGGCGGCAAGGCCTCCGGCAAGCCGACCAAGCACCGTAAAGGCCCGTCGAAGTCCGGCGCGCCACGCAAGAGCAAGAGCAAGTCATGAGTCAGCTGGAAAAGATCTACGGCGTGCACGCCGTGCAGGCATTGCTGCAGCACCATCCGAAGCGGGTCAAGCAGATCTGGCTGTCGGAAGGGCGCAGCGAGCCTCGCCTGCAGGCGTTGCTGGCGCTGGCTGCGGAAAATCGCGTGGCGGTCGGCCAGGCCGAGCGTCGTGAGATGGATGCCTGGGTAGAAGGCGTGCACCAGGGTGTGGTCGCCGAGGTGAGCCCGAGCCAGGTCTGGGGCGAGTTGATGCTCGAGGAGTTGCTCGAACGCACCGAAACACCCCCGCTGATCCTGGTGCTGGATGGCGTGACCGACCCGCACAACCTTGGCGCCTGCCTGCGTACCGCCGATGCCGCCGGTGCCACGGCAGTGGTGGTGCCCAAGGACAAGTCCGCAACCCTGACGCCGGTCGTGCGCAAGGTGGCCTGCGGCGCGGCGGAGGTGATCCCGCTGGTGGCGGTGACCAACCTGGCGCGTACCCTGGAAAAACTGCAGCAGCGTGGCCTGTGGGTGGTAGGTACCGCCGGCGAGGCCGAGCAGGAGATCTACCAGCAGGACCTGACCGGGCCGCTGGTGATGATCATGGGCGCGGAAGGCAAGGGCATGCGCCGGTTGACCCGCGAGCATTGCGATTTCCTGGTTAAGTTGCCGATGGGCGGTAGTGTCAGCAGCCTGAACGTGTCGGTGGCGACTGGCGTGTGCCTGTTCGAGGCTGTGCGTCAGCGTCAGGCCAAGCGCTGATCTTCGGCCTGTACCGGCCTCTTCGCGGGTAAACCCGCTCCCACAGGGATCGCACAAGGCCTAAGCCATGTGGGGTATCTGTGGGAGCGGGTTTACCCGCGAAAGGGCCGGCAGTCTGTAATGTGTTTCAGGCTGTTCAAATATTCACCAATCACCTTGCTTGTACGCCTCGCCTTCTCTACAATTGCGCCCCTTGCCGAGCTGGCAGGCGCGCATGTGCCTCCCCTCCGTGCAAGACATACAGTGTCATTCACTCCTTGTCTGACCAGATTCGCTGGCAGACTACTAACCCGTAAGGAGCATTCATGCGTCATTACGAAATCATCTTCCTGGTTCACCCGGACCAGAGCGAGCAAGTCGGCGGCATGGTTGAGCGTTACACCAAGCTGATCGAAGAAGATGGTGGCAAGATCCACCGCCTGGAAGACTGGGGCCGTCGTCAACTGGCCTACGCAATCAACAATGTTCACAAGGCTCACTACGTGATGCTGAACGTTGAGTGCACCGGCAAGGCCCTGGCCGAGCTGGAAGACAACTTCCGCTACAACGATGCCGTTATCCGTAACCTGGTCATCCGTCGTGACGAAGCCGTTACCGGTCAGTCCGAGATGCTGAAGGCTGAAGAAAACCGCAGCGAGCGCCGTGAGCGTCGTGAGCGTCCTGAGCATGCTGAATCCGCCGACGGCGACGACAGCAATGACAGCGACTCCAGCGATAACGCTGACGAGTAATCCACGGACCTTTAGAGGAACCTATTAAATGGCACGTTTCTTCCGTCGTCGTAAATTCTGCCGCTTCACTGCTGAAGACGTGAAAGAGATCGACTTCAAAGATCTCAACACCCTGAAAGCTTACGTATCCGAAACCGGCAAGATCGTTCCAAGCCGTATCACCGGTACCAAAGCTCGTTATCAGCGTCAGCTGGCTACCGCTATCAAGCGCGCCCGCTTCCTGGCCCTGCTGCCCTACACCGACAGCCACGGCCGCTGAGACCGGGTCGTCGACAAGCAGTAAGGGATTAGCATGCGAGCGTTAGCAAGTTTCATCATGCGCGGTCGTGTGCAGGCCACCCTGGTGGTGGTCATCAGCGCGGTACTGCCGCTGCTGTTCTGGTTGAGTGCCGCTGCCGGCAGCCTTGTGCTGCTGCGGCGTGGGTTCAAGGATGCTACAACGGTCATCGCCGGCGGCCTGCTGGCCGGGCTGGCCGTGTGGGTCATGGGCGATCCCATCACCTTTCTGGTGATCGCGGGTGCCCTGGGCTTGGCTGCGCTATTGCGCGCCGAGCATCCCTGGAGCCGGGTGTTGCTGGTCAGTGCCGTGTTCGCCGTGGCTTTCAGCCTCGTGCTCGATCTGGCGCTGGCGCAAACCTTCGATGTACTGGCCAAGGCCTTTGCCGAAGCCATGCCGAAAATCGAGGGGCAGCCGGTGCTCTCCGGTGAGCTGATCCGCCCTGTGCTGGTCGCTTCCACAGCAGTGACGGTGCAATTGTTCAGTGTGCTGGCCTTGGTGCTGGCGCGCTACTGGCAGGCGGCGTTGTACAACCCTGGAGGCTTCGGTCGCGAGTTTCGCGCCCTGAAGTTGCCGAAACAGACCATGGCGGTCTTGGTGGCAGTGATGGTGGTGGCCCCGTTCATCGGGCCGCAGTTCATCGTCCTGGCATCGGCCTCGAGCCTGGTACTGGTACTGGCCGGCATCGCCTTGATGCATGGGCTGGTGGCACAGGGTCGACTGGCCGGGTTCTGGCTGGTGGGCATGTACGTGACGCTGCCGCTGATCATGCAGCTGATTTATCCGTTGCTGGTGGTTCTGGCCATTGTCGACAGCCTGATTGATTTTCGCGGTCGCAAGTCCCCCAAGGGGAATGACTCCGCGAACGGTGAAGGTTAAAAGTTAAGAGGTTTTACCAAATGGAACTGATCCTGCTGGAAAAAGTCGCTAACCTGGGCAACCTGGGCGACAAAGTAAAAGTTAAGGCTGGTTACGGCCGTAACTTCCTGCTGCCATTCGGCAAGGCCACCGTTGCCAACGCCGCCAACCTGGCTGCGTTCGAAGAGCGTCGCGCCGAGCTGGAAAAAGCAGCTGCTGACAAGAAAGCTTCGGCTGAAAGCCGCGCTGCCCAACTGGCCGAGCTGGAAGTGACCATCACTGCCACCGCTGGCGATGAAGGCAAGCTGTTCGGTTCGATCGGCACCCACGACATCGCTGACGCCCTGACCGCCTCTGGCGTTGAAGTGGCCAAGGCTGAAGTTCGTCTGCCGAACGGCACCATCCGTCAGGTTGGCGAATACGACGTAGCCGTGCACCTGCACAGCGACGTTGAAGCCACCGTACGCGTGGTCGTCGTAGCTGCCTAAGCTGCGCTGACTGTCTGGCTCCTTGTGGGGCAGGCGGTTAACATCGGGCACGGTCCTGTTTTCGACAGGCCGTGCCCTTTGTCTTTTTCATCCTCCAGAATTCTTTCGTGGCCATGAACGAGATCACCACTTCCGAACAGCTTGACCTGCAAACCGCAGCCCTGAAGGTGCCGCCGCATTCCATCGAGGCCGAACAGGCCGTGCTCGGTGGCCTGATGCTGGACAACAACGCCTGGGAGCGGGTGCTGGACCAGGTATCGGATGGCGACTTCTACCGGCATGACCACCGCCTGATCTTCCGTGCCGTGCACAAGTTGGCCGACGCCAACCAGCCATTCGACGTGGTGACCCTGCACGAGCAGTTGGACAAGGAAGGCCTTTCTTCGCAAATCGGTGGGTTGGCTTACCTGGCCGAGCTGGCCAAGAACACCCCGTCGGTAGCCAACATCAAGGCCTATGCCGCGATCATTCGCGAGCGTGCCACCCTGCGCCAGCTGATCAGCATCAGTACCGATATCGCCGACAATGCGTTCAACCCGCAAGGGCGCAACGCCGAAGAAATTCTCGACGACGCCGAGCGGCAGATCTTCCAGATCGCCGAGGCTCGCCCGAAAACCGGCGGCCCGGTTGGGGTCAACGAACTGTTGACCATGGCCATCGACCGCATCGACACGCTGTTCAACTCCGACAGTGACATCACCGGCGTATCCACCGGCTTCACCGACCTCGACGAGAAGACCAGCGGCCTGCAGCCAGCCGACCTGATCATCGTCGCCGGCCGACCGTCGATGGGTAAGACCACTTTCGCCATGAACCTGGTGGAAAACGCCGTACTGCGTACCGACAAGGCGGTACTGGTGTTCTCCCTCGAGATGCCAGGTGAATCGCTGATCATGCGTATGCTCTCGTCCCTTGGCCGTATCGACCAGACCAAAGTGCGTTCCGGCCAGTTGGACGACGATGACTGGCCGCGCCTGACCTCGGCTGTGAACCTGCTCAACGACCGCAAGCTGTTCATCGACGATACCGCCGGCATCAGCCCCTCGGAAATGCGCGCCCGTACCCGCCGCCTGGCCCGCGAGCATGGCGAAATCGCCATGATCATGGTCGACTACCTGCAGCTGATGCAGATCCCGGGTTCGGCCGGCGACAACCGGACCAACGAAATTTCCGAGATCTCCCGCTCGCTCAAGGCCCTTGCCAAGGAATTCAACTGCCCGGTCATCGCCCTGTCGCAGCTGAACCGCTCCCTGGAACAACGCCCGAACAAACGCCCGGTGAACTCCGACTTGCGTGAATCCGGTGCGATCGAGCAGGACGCCGACGTGATCATGTTCGTGTACCGCGACGAGGTGTACCACCCCGAGACCGAGCACAAGGGCGTGGCGGAAATCATCATCGGTAAACAGCGTAACGGCCCCATCGGCTTCGTGCGCCTGGCGTTCATCGGCAAGTACACCCGCTTCGAGAACCTTGCGCCGGGCATGTACAACTTCGACGACGACGAATAAGCCACCGGCCTCATCGCCGGCAAGCCATGAATCCGACAACCATCGTCGGATTTGGTCAAAATTTGTGCTATCCTCCGCGCCCGCGATTTCCCTGCACACCAGAACCGGTCACTGACATGCAAGCAGCCAAACCACTCTACGACTATCCCAAGTACTGGGCCGAATGCTTCGGGCCAGCACCTTTCCTGCCGATGAGCAGGGAGGAGATGGATCTGCTCGGCTGGGATTCCTGCGACATCATCATCGTGACCGGTGATGCCTACGTCGACCACCCGTCGTTCGGCATGGCCATCATCGGCCGCCTGCTGGAGGCACAGGGCTTCCGCGTAGGCATCATCGCCCAGCCGAACTGGCAGTCGAAAGACGACTTCATGAAGCTCGGCGAGCCGAACCTGTTCTTCGGTGTGGCCGCGGGCAACATGGACTCGATGATCAACCGCTACACCGCGGACAAGAAGATCCGTTCTGACGACGCCTACACCCCTGGTGGCCTGGCCGGCAAGCGTCCGGACCGTGCCAGCCTGGTGTACAGCCAGCGTTGCAAGGAAGCCTACAAGCACGTGCCGATCGTACTGGGCGGCATCGAGGCTTCGCTGCGCCGCATCGCCCACTACGACTACTGGCAGGACAAGGTCCGTCACTCGATCCTGATCGACGCCAGCGCCGACATCCTGCTGTTCGGCAACGCCGAGCGCGCGGTGGTCGAGGTGGCCCAGCGCCTGTCCAACGGCGAGAAGATCGAGACCATCACCGATGTGCGCGGCACTGCTTTCGTGCGTCGTGACACGCCTCAGGGCTGGTACGAGATCGATTCGACCCGCATCGACCGCCCGGGTCGCGTCGACAAGATCATCAACCCGTACGTGAATACCCAGGACACCCAGGCCTGTGCCATCGAGCAGGCCAAGGGCGACCAGGAGGACCCGAACGAAGCCAAGGTCGTGCAGATTCTCGACAGCCCGAGCATGACCCGGGAAAAGTCGGTGATCCGCCTGCCGTCGTTCGAGAAGGTGCGTAACGACCCGGTACTCTATGCCCATGCCAACCGGGTGCTGCACCTGGAGACCAACCCGGGCAACGCCCGCGCCCTGGTGCAGAAGCATGGCGAAGTGGATGTGTGGTTCAACCCGCCACCCATCCCCATGAGCACCGAGGAAATGGACTACGTGTTCGGCATGCCCTATGCCCGTGTGCCGCACCCGGCCTACGGCAAGGAGCGCATCCCGGCCTACGAGATGATCCGCTTCTCGGTGAACATCATGCGTGGCTGCTTCGGTGGCTGCACCTTCTGCTCGATCACCGAGCACGAAGGCCGCATCATCCAGAACCGCTCGCACGAGTCGATCCTGCACGAAATCGAAGAGATGCGTGACAAGGTGCCGGGCTTCACCGGCGTGGTCTCCGACCTTGGCGGCCCGACTGCCAACATGTACCGCATCGCCTGCAAGAGCCATGACATCGAGAAGCACTGCCGCAAGCCGTCGTGCGTATTCCCGGGCATCTGCGAAAACCTCAACACCGACCACAGCTCGCTGATCGAGCTGTACCGCAAGGCTCGTGCCCTGCCGGGTGTGAAGAAGATCCTGATTGCCTCTGGCCTGCGTTATGACCTGGCGGTGGAGTCGCCGGAGTACGTCAAGGAGCTGGTCACCCACCATGTCGGCGGTTACCTGAAGATTGCCCCGGAGCACACCGAGCGTGGCCCGTTGGACAAGATGATGAAGCCGGGTATTGGCACCTATGACCGCTTCAAGCGCATGTTCGAGAAGTTCTCGAAAGAGGCGGGCAAGGAGCAGTATCTGATCCCGTACTTCATCGCCGCGCACCCGGGCACCACCGACGAAGACATGATGAACCTGGCCCTGTGGCTGAAGGGCAACGGCTTCCGTGCCGACCAGGTGCAGGCGTTTTACCCGTCGCCGATGGCTTCGGCCACGGCCATGTACCACTCGGGCAAGAACCCGCTGCGCAAGGTGACCTACAAGAGCGAAGGTGTGGAGATCGTCAAGAGCGAGGAGCAGCGTCGTCTGCACAAGGCGTTCTTGCGTTACCACGATCCGAAGGGCTGGCCGATGCTGCGTGAGGCGCTGCAGCGCATGGGCCGTGCCGACCTGATCGGGCCGGGCAAGCACCAGCTGATCCCGCTGCACCAGCCGCAGACCGATACCTACCAGAGTGCTCGCCGCAAGAACTCGACCCCGGCGGGTAGCCACAAGGTGGGCAAGGAGCAGAAGGTCCTTACCCAGCACACCGGCCTGCCGCCGCGTGGCAGTGATGGCAGCAAACCGTGGGACAAGCGTGAAAAAGCCAAGGCCGAAGCGTTTGCGCGTAACCAGCAGGCGGCCAAGGAGCGCAAGGAAGCGGCCAAGGGTGGCAAAGGCAACAAGAAGCCGCGCCAGCCGGTCATTCCGCGCTAACTGATCCATATCGGGACCGCTTTGCGGTCCTTTCGCGACACAAGGCCGCTCCCACATCGATCGGCGTACGAAGTGCTGTTGTGGGAGCGGCCTTGTGTCGCGAAAGGGCTGCAAAGCAGCCCCGAAATCTGGAAATCAGTCAGGCTTCTTGTCGACCCACTTCGGCGCCACAGGCGCAACAAAGCTGTCCATCCCGTCCAGCAGCTCATCGGGCTGCTGCCCCAGCAGCAACATCGCCCGATGCTGCGGCCGCACGAAGCCTTCTTCGACGATATGGTCGAGGAACCCGCCCAGCTTCTCGTAGAAACCGTTCACATCCAGCAGCCCCAGCGGCTTGGCGTGATAGCCCAATTGCCCCCAGGTCCATACCTCGAACAACTCCTCCAGCGTACCCAGCCCACCGGGCAGGGCGATAAAGGCGTCGCTCAGTTCGGCCATGCGTGCCTTGCGCGCGTGCATGCCGTCGACCACTTCCAGGCGGCTGAGGCCCTTGTGGCCGATTTCGGCATTCATCAGGCTCTCGGGGATGATTCCGATCACTTCGCCACCGGCCGCCATGGCCGCGTCAGCGACGGTGCCCATCAGGCCAACTGCGCCGCCGCCATAGACCAGGGTCAGGCCGCGACGGGCTATCGCCTGGCCCAGCGCGATGGCTGCTTCACGGTAAGCGGGGTTGGCACCAATGCTGGCGCCGCAGAATACACAAACGGAACGTACGGGCATTGCTCATCTCCAGTCACTCAGGCTGACAGGGTAAGGCCCATGTCCTACAGTTCCAAGGCTGGTTTCACTCCGGTCGGGAGAATTCGCAGATGGCGCCGGTCGCTCCATGGGCGTAGGCCGCCAGCAGGCTGTTCATCAGGCTACCAAGGGTCATTTCGTATTGCTCCTAAATGAGAGGTTGTCCCATCGTCCAATAAAAGGGCATGATGTGCCCTTGAATTGGTTGTATACAATCCATTGAACAATTCTACTGGCTGGCCTCTTGACAGCCCCTTGACCCATATCAGCAAGGGGCTGAACGGTTTCAGGCAGTCTCGCAATTGATAAAACCCTGCCAAGGAGATTCATGATGTTTGCGAAAGCTGTAGCGGTATCCCTGCTGACCCTCGCCAGCGCTTCTGTCTTCGCAGCCGAGTGCTCGGTGACTGTCGACTCCACCGACCAGATGTCCTACAACACCAAGGAAATCACCGTCGACAAGAGCTGCAAGGAATTCACCGTCAAACTGACCCACTCCGGCAACCTGCCGAAGAACGTCATGGGCCACAATCTGGTGATCAGCAAGACTGCCGACATGCAGGGCATTGCCACCGAAGGCATGAGCCAGGGTCTGGAAAAGGACTACATCAAGGCTGACAACGCCGCGATCATCGCCCACACCAAGATGATTGGTGCTCCTGAGAAGGAGACCGAGGTGAAGTTCGATGCTACCAAGCTGGAAGCCGGTGGCGACTACAGCTTCTTCTGCACCTTCCCGGGCCACATCTCGATGATGAAGGGCAAGGTCGTCGTCAAGTAATCAAAAGCTGACGGTGAACCCTGTGGGAGCGGGTTCATCGGGACGCCGAACCGCCGCGAATGCAATGGTGAGCCCACCGACATATTCGCGGCGGTTCGGCGCCCCGATGAACCCGCTCCCACAGGTCTTTCTACAGCCTGATCAAGGGGCGAACGGCAGTTCGCGCTTGTGCTGGGTCTTGCGGTAGGTAGCGACGATGATATCGAACGCTTCCTGGTCAACCGGCTGCCCATGCAGGAAGGCATCGATCTGCTGGTAGGTCACGCCATGGGAGGCTTCGTCCGGCTTGCCCGGTGCCAGGTCTTCCAGGTCCGCAGTCGGCACCTTCTCCACCAGTGACTCCGGCGCACCGAAGCTGCGCGCAATCGCCCGCACCTGGTTCTTCACCAGCCCGCTCAGCGGCGCCAGATCGCAGGCACCATCACCGAACTTGGTAAAGAAGCCCATCACCGCCTCGGCGGCGTGGTCGGTACCGATCACCAGGCCCGCGCGGGCACCGGCGATGGTGTACTGGGCGACCATGCGGGTACGCGCCTTGACGTTGCCGACCACGAAGTCCACCAGCGTCGGCGAGCCGTTCTTCAACTCCACCACTTCAGCCGCAAGCGCCCGTACTGCCGGGGCGATATCTACGGTGTGCACTTCGTCGGCCTTGATCACTTCCAGGCACGCCTGGGCGTCATGCTCGTCATGCTGGACCTGGTAAGGCAGGCGCACGGCGATGAAGGTGTAGGCCTTGTCGCCGGTTTCGGCGCGCAGCTCGTTGATGGCGCGTTGGGCGAGCAGGGCGGCGGTCAGCGAGTCGACGCCGCCGCTGATGCCCAGCACCAGGGTCTTGAGCCGGGCGTTGGCCAGGCAATCCTTGATGAACGCCACGCGCCGGGCCACTTCGGCCTCGAGCGCGGCGGCGTCGGCGAACGGCGGCTGTACCTTCAGCGCCTGGGCAATCTCTTGCTGAACCGCTTGCATGGGTTACTCCTTGCTGGGGACTTTGAATACATGGCGCATATAGGCGACGAAGTTCTCGTCGCGGCATTGGGTCTTGGCGGCTTCGTCCGAAATCTTCGCTACCGGCGCGCCGTTGCAGTCGGTCATTTTAAGCACGATGCTCATCGGGGCCACACCCGGGATGTCGCAAGTCAGGTTGGTGCCGATGCCAAAGCTGACGTTGATGCGACCGCGCAGGGCTCGGAAGATTTCCAGCGAGCGGGTCAGGTTGAGACCGTCGGAAAACACCAGGGTCTTGGTCATCGGGTCGATACCCAGTTTCTGGTAATGGGCAATGGCTTTTTCCGCCCATGCCACCGGTTCGCCCGAGTCGTGGCGCAGGCCGTCGAACAGCTTGGCGAAGTACAGGTCGAAATCGCCGAGGAAGGCATCCATGGTGATGCAGTCGGTCAGGGCGATACCGAGCAGGCCGCGGTACTCGCGCACCCAGCAGTCCAGCGCGGCGATCTGGCTGTCGATCAGTCGCGGGCCGAGTTGCTGGTGGGCCATGATCCATTCATGAGCCATGGTACCCAGCGGCTTGATATCCAGTTTCCATGCCAGGTCGACGTTGCTGGTACCGACGAAGCGGCCCGGGAAATCGTCGCGCAGCACGCGCACCACTTCTTCCTGCACACGGCTGGAAAAACGCCGGCGGGTGCCGAAGTCGGCCACTTGCAGTTCGGCCAGTTCCTCTTCGTTGGCATGCGCGCGCAGCCAGTCGAACTTGCGGTATAGCTGGTCGCGGGCCTCGGCCAGGCGCATGCGCGGGTGCAGATGGCGGTTGCGCACTTCGCTGATGATCGCCAGCAGCGGCACTTCGAACAGGATCACATGCAGCCACGGGCCTTTCAGGCGCAGGAACAGCTGGTCGTTTTCTATCCCCAGGCGTACGTAGCGCAGGTTGAAGCGGAACAGGCGCAGAAAGCGCAGGAAATCTGGCTTGAGAAAGCTGATGCGTTCGAGAAAGGCCAGCTGGCCGTCATCCAGGGTGAGGTCGCTGAGCAGTTCGAGCTGGTTGCGGATCTCGCCGAGGTAGGGGCGCAGGTCCTCGCCGTTGCGGCAGCGGAATTCCCATTCGACGTCGGCGTCCGGGTAGTTGTGCAGCACGCCCTGCATCATGGTGAGTTTGTAGAAGTCGGTGTCGAGCAGGTTGTGCACGATGCGCTCGGCGAATGCGCTCTCGCTCATCAATGGGGCTCCGGAAGCGGCGAATGGCGGACATTGTGCCAGCCTTTTCGGCCTTGTTGTGTCTGGGCTGGCCTCTTCGCGGGTGAACCCGCTCCCACAGGGCCGCGTATCTGCCAAAACAGAGGTGTTTTTTCGCGCACCAGCTAGCCTTGAAACGGTGCCGCCTGTAGCAGTCGCGCACCAGCTGTGTGCAGTTCGGTGACGTCCGCTGTTACAGGGCGGTTGCACGTAAACACTTGCCAGGGTTGCAATGATGGCACTCGACGGTTGCTCCTTGTCTGTACGTGTGGTGGCGCCTGCCGCGTGGCAGACGGTTGCACGCTCAATAAAGAAAAGGCCGTCGGTCGCCTGCAGGCAACCTGCGCAGTGTGTTTTGCCGGAAGACAAAACCTATGGCACGGCCCTTGCTCTGAGCACAGGGCTGAGAAGTTGTAGTGCCAACCAAAAAAACTCTAGGAGCACCACCTCATGTCGCAGACGTTTTACAAGAAAGGTTTCCTGGCTCTGGCCGTAGCTACGGCACTGGGTGTTTCTTCGTATGTTCAGGCCGACGTCAAGATCGGTGTAGCGGGCCCGATGACTGGGGCTAACGCAGCGTTTGGCGAGCAGTACATGAAAGGTGCGCAGGCAGCGGCCGACAAGATCAACGCCGCCGGTGGCGTGAATGGCGAGAAAATCGTACTGGTCAAGGGCGATGACGCCTGCGAGCCGAAACAGGCCGTGGCCGTGGCCAACCGCCTGGTCGACCAGGACAAGGTGATCGGCGTGGTCGGCCACTTCTGTTCCTCCAACACCATCCCGGCCTCCGAGGTGTATGACGAGGCTGGCGTCATCGCCATCACCCCGGGCTCCACCAACCCACAGGTCACCGAGCGCGGCCTGGGCGCCATGTTCCGCATGTGCGGCCGTGACGACCAGCAGGGCATCGTCGCCGGCGACTACATCGTCGACGTGCTCAAGGGCAAGAAAGTCGCGGTGCTGCACGACAAGGACACCTACGGCCAAGGCCTGGCCGACGCGACCAAGGCACAGCTGGAAAAACGCGGCGTCAAGCCGGTGCTGTACGAAGGCCTGACCCGCGGCGAGAAGGACTTCAGTGCCGTGGTCACCAAGATCCGTTCCACCGGTGCCGACGTTGTCTACTTCGGCGGCCTGCACCCGGAAGCCGGCCCGCTGGTACGCCAGCTGCGCGAGCAGGGCCTGAAGGACGTCAAGTTCATGTCCGATGACGGCATCGTCACCGACGAACTGGTGTCCACCGCTGGCGGCGCGCAATACGTCGATGGCGTGTACATGACCTTCGGCGCCGACCCGCGCCTGCTGCCGGACAGCAAGGCGGTGGTGGAGGAGTTCCGCAAGGCCGGTACCGAACCTGAAGGCTACACCCTGTACGCCTACGCCTCGCTGCAGGCCCTGGCTGCCGCGTTCAACGGCGCCAAGTCGAACAAGGGCGAAGACGCTGCCAAGTGGCTCAAGGCCAACCCGGTGAAGACCGTCATGGGCGAGAAAAAGTGGGACTCGAAGGGTGACCTGACCGTGTCCGACTACGTGGTCTACCAGTGGGATGCCCAAGGCAAGTACCACCAGCTGGAAAAACAAAAATAACAACGGCCCACGGCCCGGGCGCGTCAGCCCCCGGGCCAAAGCCCCGCGGTACCTGTCTTTATCCGTAGATCTGCACAGTACTGCGCTGCGAGGGCCGCCTGTTCCAGGCCCGCCGTGGTCGGCGCTCGTGCAATCTCAATCAGGTGAGATTGCGTTATGGATGGTATTTTCCTGCAGCAACTGGTCAACGGCCTGACCCTCGGGTCGGTCTATGGCCTGATCGCCATCGGCTACACAATGGTCTATGGCATCATCGGCATGATCAACTTCGCGCACGGCGAGGTGTACATGATTTCCGCGTACCTCGCGGCGATCAGCCTGGCATTGCTGGCTTATTTCGGTATCGAGTCGTTCCCCCTGTTGATGCTGGGCACCCTGTTGTTCACCATCGTCGTCACCGGCGTGTACGGCTTCACCATCGAACGCATCGCCTACAAACCCCTGCGCAACTCCACCCGCCTGGCACCACTGATCAGTGCCATCGGCATCTCGCTGATCCTGCAGAACTACGCGCAGATCAGCCAGGGCGCCCGCCAGCAAGGCGTGCCAACCCTGCTGGAAGGCGCCTGGCGTGTCGAAGTGGGCACCGGCTTCGTGCAACTTACCTACACCAAGATCTTCATCCTGGTGGCAGCCTTCGTTGGCATGGGCCTGCTCACCTATGTGATCAAGTACACCAAGCTCGGCCGCATGTGCCGTGCCACCCAGCAAGACCGCAAGATGGCCTCGATCCTGGGCATCAACACCGACCGGGTGATTTCCTACGTGTTCGTCATCGGTGCGGTTATGGCTGCCCTGGCCGGCGTGCTGATCACCATGAACTACGGCACCTTCGACTTCTACGCCGGCTTCATCATCGGCATCAAGGCGTTTACCGCCGCGGTGCTCGGCGGTATCGGCTCGCTGCCTGGCGCCATGCTCGGCGGGATCATCCTGGGCATTTCCGAGTCGCTGTTCTCTGGCCTGATCAACTCCGACTACAAGGACGTGTTCAGCTTCTCGCTGCTGGTGATGATCCTTATCTTCCGCCCACAAGGCCTGCTGGGTCGCCCGCTCGTGGCTAA
Source organism: Pseudomonas sp. A2 (assembly GCF_023100865.1). NCBI lineage: Bacteria > Pseudomonadati > Pseudomonadota > Gammaproteobacteria > Pseudomonadales > Pseudomonadaceae > Pseudomonas > Pseudomonas sp. A2. The sequence goes on along the minus strand of NZ_CP039127.1, from coordinate 5,461,254 downwards.
GGTGTGAACATGTCCATTGCCAAAACTGCCTCTGTTCCTGAAACCAAAAGTTTCGATATCAAACGCAGCCTGCTGGAGACCATCGTCGCCGGCCTGCTGGCACTCATCGTGTTCGGCCCTGTCGTTGGCGTGGTGCTCGACGGCTACACCTTCAACGCCGAGCCGCGGCGTGTGGCCTGGCTGGTTGGCGGGGTGATGCTGGGGCGCTTCCTGCTCAGCCTGTACCTGCAGACGGCCGCCGGCACGCGCATGCTCCAGGGCTTCGAAAGCGGTGGCTCGGGCGTGCATGTGCGCGCGCCGAACTACGTATCGCGGCTGCGCTATATCATCCCGGCGCTGGTGGTGATCGCCATCGTCTTCCCGATTTTCGCCAACAAGTACCTGCTGACCGTCGTCATCCTCGGCCTGATCTACGTGCTGCTGGGCCTGGGGCTGAACATCGTGGTCGGCCTGGCCGGCCTTCTCGACCTGGGCTACGTGGCGTTTTATGCCATCGGCGCGTACGGCCTGGCGCTGGGTTACCAGTACCTTGGCCTGGGCTTCTGGAGCGTGCTGCCACTGGCGGCCATAGCTGCGGCGCTGGCGGGGTGCATACTCGGTTTCCCGGTGTTGCGGATGCACGGCGACTACCTGGCGATCGTGACCCTGGGCTTCGGCGAGATTATCCGCCTGGTGCTGAACAACTGGTTGTCGTTCACCGGCGGCCCCAACGGCATGCCGGCACCGGCGCCGACCTTCTTCGGCCTGGAGTTCGGCCGTAGGGCCAAGGACGGTGGGGTACCGATCCACGAGTTCTTCGGCTTCGATTACAACGCCAACCTCAAGTTTGTGTTCATCTACGCGGTGCTGTTCATCGTCGTGCTTGCAGTGCTCTACATCAAGCATCGCCTGACCCGCATGCCGGTCGGCCGTGCCTGGGAAGCGCTACGCGAAGACGAGATCGCCTGCCGCTCGATGGGCCTGAACCACGTACTGGTCAAGCTCTCGGCGTTTACCCTGGGTGCCTCCACCGCCGGCTTGGCCGGGGTGTTCTTTGCCACCTATCAGGGCTTCGTCAACCCGTCGTCGTTCACCTTCTTCGAGTCGGCGCTGATCCTCGCCATCGTCGTGCTCGGTGGTATGGGCTCGACCGTAGGCGTGGTGATCGCCGCCTTCGTGCTGACCGTGGCACCCGAGCTGCTGCGCAGCTTCTCCGAATACCGCGTGCTGCTGTTCGGTGTGTTGATGGTGCTGATGATGATCTGGCGACCGCGTGGGCTGATCCGCATCAGCCGTACCGGTGTGACCCCGCGTAAAGGAGTGGCGCCATGAGCGACGATATCATTCTCTCGGTCGACAACCTGATGATGCAGTTTGGCGGCATCAAGGCGCTCAGCGATGTCAGCCTGAAGGTCCGGCGCAACCAGATCTTCGCTTTGATCGGCCCCAACGGTGCGGGCAAGACCACCGTGTTCAACTGCCTGACCGGGTTCTACAAGGCCAGTGGCGGGCGCATCGAGCTGAACGTGCGCGGTAGCCACACCAACGTCATCCAGCTGCTCGGCGAGCGCTTCCAGGCGGCAGACTTCGTCTCCCCGGCGCGCTTCGCCAACCGCATGTACTACAAGATGTTCGGCGGTACCCACCTGGTCAACCGCGCCGGCCTGGCACGCACCTTCCAGAACATTCGCCTGTTCAAGGAAATGTCGGTGGTGGAGAACCTGCTGGTGGCGCAGCACATGTGGGTCAACCGCAACCTGCTGGCCGGGGTACTCAACACCAAGGCCTACCGCAAGGCCGAGAGCGACGCGCTGGACCACGCGTTCTACTGGCTGGAAGTGGTCGACCTGGTCGATTGCGCCAACCGCCTGGCTGGCGAGTTGTCGTACGGCCAGCAGCGCCGCCTGGAAATCGCCCGGGCCATGTGCACGCGGCCGAAGATCATCTGCCTGGACGAACCGGCGGCTGGCCTGAACCCACAGGAAACCGAGGCCCTCAGCCGCATGATCCGCGTGCTGCGCGACGAGCACGACATTACCGTGGTGCTGATCGAACACGATATGGGCATGGTCATGAGCATTTCCGATCATATCGTGGTGCTCGACCACGGCAACGTGATTGCCGAAGGCGCGCCGCAGGATATCCGCCACAACCCGACGGTGATCGCCGCCTACCTGGGTGCAGATGAAGAGGAACTGGTATGAGTGCACCCATTCTGGAATTGAAGGACCTGGACGTGTTCTACGGCCCTATCCAGGCGCTGAAGAAAGTCTCGATGCACATCAATGAAGGTGAGACGGTCAGCCTGATCGGCGCCAACGGCGCTGGCAAGTCGACCCTGCTGATGTCGATCTTCGGCCAGCCACGGGCGGCTTCGGGGCATATCGTGTACCGCGGCACCGACATCACTCGCAAGTCGTCGCATTACATTGCCTCCAACGGCATCGCCCAGTCGCCGGAAGGGCGCCGGGTGTTCCCCGACATGACGGTCGAGGAGAACCTGATGATGGGTACCATCCCCATCGGTGACAAGCATGCCGACGAAGACATGCAGCGCATGTACGAGCTGTTCCCGCGCTTGAAAGAGCGGCGTAACCAGAGGGCCATGACCATGTCTGGTGGCGAGCAGCAGATGCTGGCAATTGCCCGCGCGCTGATGAGCCGGCCAAAGTTGTTGCTGCTGGATGAGCCATCGCTGGGGCTGGCGCCGATCGTGGTCAAGCAGATCTTCTCGACCCTGCGTGAGCTGGCCAAGACCGGCATGACCATCTTCCTGGTTGAGCAGAACGCCAACCATGCGCTGAAACTGTCGGACCGGGCTTATGTGATGGTCAACGGGCAGATTCGCATGAGCGGGACGGGGCAGGAGCTTTTGGTCAACGAAGAAGTGCGCAACGCCTATCTCGGCGGGCATTGAGTTGCTTTCGGGGGCCGCTTTGCGGCCCTCGAAGCCAATGTGGACAACCTTTCGAACACCTCTCCCCAATTACTCCACAACCCCACCACAAACCCTTGTTTCCACAGGATCATTTTTTCCACGGTTAATGTGGAGCTGCCTGTGGAAAACATGGTGGCATCTCGCTCAAGCCCTTTGATACCAAGCCCTGCAGAGTAATGATCATTTTTTGATCAATTGCACCTTGTGGATTATTTTCCAAGGTTTTTCAAAGCCCTGCATTCATTCCAGGCGTTGCGAAAAGCCTGTGGATAACCCTGTGAAAAAGCCTTGGACAGACCGCTGCAGACGGCATGCTTGAAAGCCTTGCGCCATCACCGAAAAGATATCCACCGACCATAAGTCGCTGAAAGGGTTCCGTACCGTGGACAAGTTGCCCCCAATCCGTGGGGAAAGCCTTGTGGATAACGTGCGCATAGCTGGTGCCGAGCCGTCTACTGTAAGGGTTTGCCACATATGATCAAAAAATGAACAGTATCCCGGGCGGGTTGCTGCAAGCACGCGGCGCGGGCATGCTGCAAGACTGCCGATGACAATCCACCGTGAGGAACAGAGCATGACGTCCACCGTATTCATCACTGGCGCGACTTCCGGTTTTGGTGAGGCCACTGCCCGCCGTTTTGCCGAAGCTGGTTGGAAGCTGGTGCTCACTGGCCGCCGCAAGGAGCGCCTGGATGCCCTGTGCGCAGAACTGTCGGCCAAAACCGAAGTACACGGCCTGGTGCTCGACGTGCGTGACCGCAAGGCCATGGAGCGGGCCATCGCCAACTTGCCGGCCGGCTTCGACAAGTTGCGCGGCCTGGTCAACAACGCAGGCCTGGCGCTAGGGGTGGACGCGGCGCAGAACTGCAGCCTGGACGACTGGGAAACCATGGTCGACACCAACATCAAGGGCCTGATGTACACCACCCGCTTGCTGCTGCCACGGCTGATCGCCCATGGCCGTGGGGCGTCGATCCTCAACGTAGGTTCAGTGGCGGGCAACTACCCGTACCCAGGCAGCAACGTGTATGGCGGCACCAAGGCCTTCGTCGGCCAGTTCTCGTTGAGCCTGCGCTGCGACCTGCGGGGTACGGGCGTGCGCGTGAGCAATATCGAGCCGGGCCTGTGCGAGAGCGAGTTCTCGCTGGTGCGCTTTGGCGGTGACCAGGCCAAATACGACGCCACCTACGCCGGTGCCGAGCCGATCCAGCCGCAGGACATTGCCGAGACCATCTTCTGGATCCTCAACCAGCCGGCGCATATCAATATCAACAGCCTCGAGCTGATGCCGGTGAGCCAGGACTGGGCAGGGTTCTCGATCGACCGGTCGGCCAAGGCCTGATCAAAAGGCGGGGCCGCTTTGCGGCCCATTCGCAGCACAAGGCTGCTCCTACAGGATTGGCACTGGTTTCAGGTGCGCCGCTTTCCCTGTAGGAGCAGCCTTGTGCTGCGAAAGCGTCAGCCCAGGCGCTGCAACCCTTCCAGGCAAGTCGCCAAGTGGTAGGGCGTAGTCGAAGGCATATCATGCCGGCTGACACTGCCTTGCCCATCCCGGCACTCATACCAGCCCGCCTCACGCAGGAACCGCGTTTCCAGAGCCTGCAACTGCCCGGCAAGCTTGCTCTCGCCCCCTGTCCGCAACACCAGCGCCCGCAGGTACTCTGCCTGCGCCCAGATCCGCTGGGTGGCGTCGAGCACCTGGCCATCCACATCCAGCATCGCCAGCACAGCGGCATCCTTCACCCCGTATTGCTCGGCGTAGCCGAAAGCCCGGTCGATGGACGCATGCAGCGGCGTATCTCGCAGCAGTGGCGAGGTATGCAGGAGGTAGAACCACTCGAACTGGTGCCCCGGCTCGAACCAGTTATCCACAGTGCCGCGTGGCTTTTCCAGCATCAGGCCGTGGGCGGGGTCGATGAAGTGTTCCTGCAGCGCGCCGCACAGGTGCAGCAACGACTGCTGGACATGCTTGTCGTCACGCACCGCCAGCACCTGCAGGAAGGCTTCGGCCAGGTGCATCTGTGGGTTTTGCAGCGGGCCGCTGCCAAGGTCTGCCCAGTCTTCAGCGAGGCTGGCTTCGTACAGGCCGTCGTCGCGGGCGAACTGCTGGTCGATGATGTCCAGCGCGGCGTTCAGCGTGGACTCCACCAGGTTTTCACGCACCTTGCCCCAGTAGTGCGCACAGGCGAAGACGATGAACGCGTGGGTGTAGAGGTCCTTGCGCCGGTCCAGCGGTTTGCCCTGGGCGTCGATGCTATAGAACCAGCCGCCGTGTTCGGCGTCGTGGAAGTGCTTCTGCAACGAGCGGAACAAGGCCGCCGCACGCTCGGCTGCGCCCGGTTGCCCGATGCGGCTGCTGAACAGGTAAAGCTGACGCGCGCAGGCCATGGCCCGGTAGCGCTGCACCGGCAATGGCTGGTGTTGGGCGTCCAGTGCCTCGTAAGGCAGGGCCATGTCGGCGTTCCAGCCCGGGCCTTGCCACAACGGCACGATGCGTTCGGCGAAGTGCTGGTTGAAGCGGGCCAGTTCGGGCAGGGTGGGGCGGGGGTCGGACATTTCGGCGCTCGTCGCTGTCGGGCAGGGCGCAATGGTAGCAGAACTGGGTTGTGGGTAGCCTGTGCCGGCCTCTTCGCGGGTGAACCCGCTCCCACAAGTACGGCACCGGACCTGAGGGAAGCGCAATACCTGTGGGAGCGGGTTCACCCGCGAAGAGGTCAGTACAGGCTACCGATCAGCTCGGGTTGCCAAGCCCCTGCCATTGCCGCGCCCCTACGAAGATGAAGCGCAACTGCTGGGTGATCTTTTCCTGCGGCGTCAGCGCCTGTGGATAACCCGCTTCGGGGCTGTCGATAAGCTCGGGCAGGGTGGCGAACACGGTCTTCACCACCAGGTCGGCCATCACCGCCAGCGCGGCGCTGTCCAGGTGCTGCCAGCGCTTCATCCGCGCCAGGTCGGTGGCCAGGTCGTCGCTGATGTCCTGTCGCAGGCGGGCGATGGCCTGGCGTACGGCCTGCGAACCGCCGTACTGCTCACGGGCGAGGAACAGGAACTGCGCACGGTGGGCGGCGACCACGTCAAGGAAGATGCGCACCGAGGCGTCGGTGATGCCGCCCAGTTCGAATTCGTTGTGGCGCACCAGGCGGATGGTCTGGCGGAAGGTGGTGTCGACCTCGGCAACCAGGGCCAGGCCCAAGGCGTCCATGTCGGAAAAATGCCGGTAAAAACCGGTGGGTACGATGCCGGCCGTCTTTGCCACTTCGCGCAGGCTGATACTGCCGAAACCACGGCCACTCTCCATGAGCTGGCAGGCAGCATCGAGCAGGGCCTGGCGGGTCTGTAGCTTCTGTTCGGCGCGCGGCAGCATGGTGCGGGCTTCTATGGCGGTAAGGCTGGGCACTCTAGTTAAAAAAACAAAGCCCGGTCAATGGACCGGGCCTGGAGGGGAGCTGGCGTTGTGACATAGGTTGTTCTTTTCAGTCATGGCGATCAGCTCACACGGCTGATTTCAACCAGGCGATCGGAACCACCCTCGGCAACACGGCCAGTACGTTCGATCAGGCGATCGGAGCCACCTTCGGCAACGCGGCCAGTACGTTCGATCAGGCGATCGGAACCACCCTCGGCAACGCGGCCAGTACGTTCGATCAGGCGATCGGAACCACCCTCGGCGACGCGGCCAGTACGTTCGATCAGGCGATCGGAACCACCCTCGGCGACGCGGCCAGTACGTTCGATCAGGCGATCGGAACCACCCTCGGCGACGCGGCCAGTACGTTCGATCAGGCGATCGGAGCCACCTTCGGCAACGCGGCCAGTACGTTCGATCAGGCGATCGGAGCCACCTTCGGCAACGCGGGCACTACGTTCGAACAGGCGATCAGCACCACCTTCAGCAACGGTCTTCAGCGGCTGGGCGATTTCAGCAGCGCTGGAGCGCGATTCGGCGGTCAGGTGTTGCTCGTCGGCTGGTAAGGCAAAAGCGTTGGCAGCCAGGATGGACAGGGTCAGGGTCAGCAGATGGCGTTTCATGATTTCGGTGCTCCTCTCGGGGGCTGGAAAGTGGGTACGGAGCCAATGCTACGCCGCGTAACGCCAGAGAGAAGTTCATACGGGTAATGGTAACAATCGACCGTATTGATAGAGATTTAAAACTGCTCTAGAAAGCGCTTTACAGAACGTTAGATGGCAATTTGATGGCGCTTTTTGCAGGTAACACGTACGGTCTGGCGCGACGATTTGCTGAGCAAAAGGCCAGAAAAAACATCGCTATCATGGCGCCATCGATAAAACCCCACGGGTTTTCATCAGTCCGAGATATTGAGTGCCACCGCTGCACCTGTTCTGTGCCATACCGCAAGGAGAATCACGCAATGACGCGTCCCGCCAGAATCCTCGTCTGGACCTTCACCAGCCTGCTGACCCTGCTGGCGATCCTGGTGGTGGTGATTGCCACCTTCGACTGGAACCGCGTCAAGCCCCTGCTCAACGAGAAAGTCTCCGAGGCCCTGCAGCGGCCCTTCGCGATCAATGGCAACCTTGCCGTGGACTGGCGCACCGAACCAGAAGAGGGGGGCTGGCGTGCCTGGGTGCCCTGGCCGCACTTCATTGCCGAAGACCTGACCCTGGGCAACCCCGAGTGGCTCAAGGAACCGAAGATGGTCGGCCTGGAGCGCGTGGCGTTCCGCCTGGCGCCGCTGCCGCTGCTGTTCCAGCAGATCAGCATCCCGCGCATCGACCTCACCAAGCCTTCAGCCAGTCTCACCCGCCTGGCTGACGGCCGCGCCAACTGGAACTTCGACTTCGGCCCCAAGGATGAAAACGCAGAGCCTTCCAAATGGCAGCTGGACATTGGCGCCATCGGCTTCGACCAGGGCAATGTCAGCTTCGATGACCAAACCCTGAAAACCAGCATGAAGGTGCAGATCGACCCGCTGGGCAAGCCTGTCCCGTTCAGCGACATCGTCGGCAAGGCCAGCGCCGAGAAGGCCGGTGCCGCGCAGGACTATGCTTTCGGGCTCAAGGCCCAGGGCCGCTACAAAGGCCAGCCGGTGTCCGGCACCGGCAAGATCGGCGGCCTGCTGGCCCTGCAGGACGCCAGCCAGCCGTTCCCGCTGCAGGCTGACGTGCGCATCGCCGACACCCATGTGGTGCTCGCCGGCACCCTGACCGACCCGCGCAACCTCGGCGCCCTCGACCTGCGCCTGCGCCTGTCCGGGGCCAGCCTGGGCAACCTCTACCCGTTGACCGGCGTAACCTTGCCCGACACCCCGGCCTATTCCACCGACGGCCACCTCAGCGCCAACCTCCACGCGGCGCAGGGTGCGACCTTCAATTACCAGGGTTTCAACGGCAAGATCGGTGACAGCGATATCCATGGCGACCTGGCCTTCGTTGCCAGCCAGCCACGGCCCAAGCTGTCCGGCAACCTGGTGTCCAACCAGTTGTTGTTCAAGGACCTGGCACCGCTGATCGGTGCCGACTCCAACGCCGAGCAGAAAGCCCGCGGTGGTGCCAGCAAGCAGCCGGAGGGCAAGGTGCTGCCAGTGGAAGAGTTCCGCACCGAGCGCTGGCGCGCGATGGACGCCGACGTCACCTTCGCTGGCAAGCGCATCGTGCACAGCGCGCAACTGCCGTTCAACGACCTGTCGGCCCACGTGATCCTGGAGGACGGCCTGCTGCGCCTGGAGCCCCTGCGTTTTGGCGTGGCTGGCGGCAACCTGGCTTCCAGGATTCGCCTGGATGGCCGCAACGTACCGTTGCAGGGGCGTGCCCGGCTGACGGCGCGGGGCTTCAAGCTCAAGCAGTTGTTCCCCTCCTTTGCGCCGATGCAGACCAGCTTCGGTGAGTTGAATGGCGATGCCGATATCACCGGCCGGGGCAACTCGGTAGCCGCCTTGCTGGGCACCGCCAATGGCGACCTGCGCATGCTGATCAACGATGGTGCCATCAGCCGCAGCCTGATGGAGATTGCCGGGTTGAACGTGGGCAACTATGTGGTCGGCAAGCTGTTTGGCGATGAGGATGTGAAGATCAACTGCGCAGCGGCTGACGTGGGTATCAAGGATGGCCTGGCGACCACGCGCCTGTTCATCTTCGATACCGAGAACGCGATCATCTACATCAACGGCACGGCCAATTTCGCCACGGAGCAGCTGGACCTGAAAATTACCCCCGAGTCGAAAGGGTTGCGGCTGTTCTCGCTGCGCTCGCCGCTGTATGTGCGCGGGCCGTTCGCCAAGCCCAGTGCCGGGGTGCAGGCGGTGCCGCTGGCATTACGCGGAGCGGGAATGGTGGCGTTGGGCGTGGTTGCCGGGCCGGCGGCGGGGTTGCTGGCGCTGATTGCGCCTAGCAGCGGGGATGATCCCAACCAGTGCACGCCGCTGTTGCAGCAGATGAAGGCGGGCAAGGCGCCGGCGGTGGTGAAAAGCAAGAAATGATGGGGCCGCAACGCGGCCCCCTGCGCTTACAACCCTTGCAACAGGTCGGACATATCGTCCGCGTGCTCTTCTTCCTGCGCGAGGATGTCTTCAAAAATCCGCCGCGTAGTCGGATCTTTATCCCCGATGTACCGAATGATCTCGCGATAGCTATCGATGGCGATCCGCTCCGCCACCAGGTCTTCCAGCACCATCTCCTTCAATGAAGTGCCCGCCACATATTGGGCATGGGACCGCTTGCTCAAATTGTCCGGGTTGAAATCCGGCTCTCCACCCAACTGCACGATCCGTTCGGCAAGCTTGTCGGCGTGTTCGGCTTCCTGGTTGGCATGCTCGAGGAATTCATCGGCAGCCACGCTGGCCTTGATGCCGCTGGCCATGAAGTAGTGACGCTTGTAGCGCAGCACGCAGACCAGCTCTGTGGCCAGTGAATCATTGAGCAGGCGCAGGATCTGTTGGCGATCAGCATCGTAACCCTCGGTCACCGCACCTTGCTCGACATGCTGACGGGCACGTTCGCGCAGGGTTTGTACATCGGTCAGTTCATTCGCATTCATGTTCATCTCCTGGAACATCAGGGTGGTCATGGATATGGCCTGGAAGGCTTAGGCGCCGTGGACGGCGTCGCTGTCTTCTTCGCGTTGTTTGCAAGTCTTGAAGCCCTTGGCGTCGACATGGCCGGTGGCGTCGAAGCGCACGTAGTAGGGCTGCTGGTGGCCATCGTGGTTGAGGATGTAGTCGTTGCAGGTGCCGCCATGGGGGAGGTCGATGACGTTGGACGGGCTGCCGCCGATGGCGATGACTTTCTGCATGGTCATGCCTTTTTCCACCTGCTTGACCAGCGGTTCGTCGCGGTAGGTGACGTAGTCCACCGGGTTTTCCGGGCGGCTGCCGCAGGCGACGAGGGTGGCGCTTGCCAGAAGGATTGCCAGGGTCTGCTTGTACATGGTCCCGCTCCTTGCAAAGGGTCTGTGTGGTTTGGAACCGCAGCGCGCGGCGGGAGTTCGATTGCGATGGTCATCAAGGCCGCTGTAGTGTTGGCCGGTCGTCCACGGAAAGGGGCTGGGGCAATGCAGCAGGAATTGGCCACGCGATACCCGTTGGTGCTGGTGCCGGGCATGCTCGGTTTTGTCCGGGTAGTGCTCTACCCCTACTGGTTCGGCATCGTGCCGGCCCTGCGCCAGGGCGGGGCGCAGGTGTTCCCGGTGCAGGTTTCGCCACTGCATTCCAGCGAGGTGCGCGGCGAGCAGTTGCTGGCGATCATCGAAGACATCTGCCTGCGTACCGGAGCGGAAAAGGTCAACCTCATCGGCCACAGCCAGGGCGCCCTGAGCGCGCGCTACGCGGCTGCCAGGCGGCCTGGGCGGGTGGCTTCGGTCACTTCGGTGGCAGGGCCCAACCATGGCTCGGAACTGGCCGACTACCTGGAACGCACGGCACCGGGCGATTCCCCGCAGGGGCGCATCCTGAAGGCCGTGCTGCATGGCTTGGCCGTGCTGCTGGTGTGGCTGGAAACCGGCTGGCGCCGTGACCCGTTGCCGGTGGATGTACACGCCTCGCACCAGTCACTGACCAGTGCAGGTGTGGCGCTGTTCAACCAGGCTTATCCACAGGGGTTGCCAGACACCTGGGGCGGGGAGGGGGCCTATGAGGTCGATGGCGTGCGTTATTACTCCTGGTCCGGCACCTTGCAGCCCGGCCTGACCGACCAGCGGCGCAACCGTTTCGACGGCAGCAGCCACTTCTGCCGCCTGTTCGCGCGCAGTTTCGTCAAGGAAAAGGGCTATTGCGACGGAATGGTCGGGCGCTTCAGTTCGCACCTGGGGCAGGTGATCGGCGATGATTACCCGCTCGACCACCTGGATATCGTCAACCAGTCGCTTGGTGCGGTGGGCAAGGGTGCCGAACCGGTGCGGCTTTTCACCGAACATGCCGCCCGGCTCAAGGCGGCAGGGCTCTAGCGACGGATCGGTGTGGTCCAGCGCTCGGCCAGCACCACGCCCGCCAGGGTCAGCAGGCCGCCGACCAGGTGATAGCGGGCCAGCTGCTCATCGAGCACCACGGCGGCGATCAGTGCCGTGACCAGCGGCAGCAGGTTGAAGAACAGCGTGGTGCGGCTGGGCCCCAGGCGGTGCACGGCCTGCATCCACACCAGGGGCGCGATCATCGAGGCCAGCACGCAGGCGTACAGCACCAGGCCTACGTTGCGGCTGTTCAGGCCAGTCTTGTCCGACAGCACGAACAGCGGCAGCAACACGACGATGGCTACCAGCACCTGCAGGTACAGCAGCTGCATCGGCGGCAGGCGCAGCTGCCATTTCTTCAGCAGGAAGCTGTACAGCGCGTAGGCCAGTGTGGCCACCAGCATCAGCAGGTCGCCGCTGTTCAAGCCTTGTTGCAGCAGGCTGGCGGGGTGGCCGGCGCTGACCACTTCAAGCACGCCGAAAAATGACACCAGCGCGCCCAGCAGGGCACCGTAGCTCAGGCGCTGGCCCAGCCAGGCGATGGACAATGCCAATGACATCAGTGGCATCAGCGAAAGGATGATGCCCATGTTGGTGGCGCTGGTGATGCCGGCGGCAAAGTAGGCCAGGCTCTGGTACAGCGCCATGCCCAGCACGCCCAGCACGAAAACCTTGCCCAGGTGCGGGCGAATGGCCGCGCGATTGCGCCACACGGCGGGCAGCAGGAACGGGGTGAACAACAGCGCGGCCAGCAGCCAGCGGTAGAAGCCGATCTCGGCGGGGTGGATGGCGCCGGCGGACATCTTGGTGACCACGGTGTTGCCGGCCCATATCAGGATGGCGGTCAGGGGGAACAGGTAGTTCATGTAGCGGCTTACTCGTTTTGGACTGATTGGGGCTGCTTTGCAGCCCATCGCGACATACAGGTATCGCACAGGCCCGGAAGGCAACGCGGGTCCCTGTAGGAGCGGCCTTGTGTCGCGATGGCCTGCGCAGCAGGCCCCGATGGCAGCCATTATCAACTGTCTGTCCACAAGCCTATACTCCTATCCAGACAACCCACCCCGCAAAGCAGACAGCATGCCGCGCAAATACCTCGATATTCCCCAGTTCACCCGGCTCCCGGCCGCGGTGTACTTCCGCCACGACGAGTTCGGTGCCGACACCCGCAGCGCCCTGCATCGCCACGCCTGGGGCCAGCTCAACTACACCGCCCACGGCGTGATGCACCTGGAGGTAGCTGGCCAGCACTTCCTGTCGCCGCCGCAATACGCCGTGTGGGTGCCGCCCGACACCGAGCATGGTTGCTACAACCCGCAGGCCATCGTCTACCGTTCGGTCTACCTGGACCGCAGCCTGTGCGCCGCACTGCCGCAGCAACCGTGCAGCCTGATGATCAGCGACATCCTCAAGGCCATCCTCGCCGACTTCGCCCGGCGCGACCTGCGGGTGGCCGAGGGCGAGCGCGACCAGCGCCTGGCGCAGGTGCTGCTCGACCAGCTGCTGCTGGCGCCAACTCAGGCTTGCTACCTGCCGTTTGCCCACAGCGAGGGCTTGCGCCAGGTGCTCGATGCCCTTGGTGCCGAGCCGGGCGACAACCGCCCGCTGGGCGAATGGGCCGCCCAGATTCATGTCAGCGAACGTACTTTGGCCCGGCAGTTCCTGCGCGAGCTGGGCATCAGTTTTGGTGAATGGCGGCTGCGCCTGCGCTTTTTGCGCGCCATCGAGGCGCTTGAAGCCGGCCAGCCGATCCAGGCCATCGCCTTCGACCTCGGCTACAGCAGCGCCTCGGCGTTCATCGCCATGTTCCAGCGCCAGGCCCAGTGCACGCCCGAGCAATACCGTCGCCAGGCACGGGCAGGGCGTTGAGAATTCTTGGCTACACTCAGCTCGACCCCCGTGCATCGGGCGCGGAGCCAAGGAGATACTCCATGAAAGTGCTGCAAATCCCCTTACTGGTATTGGCGGTGTTGTTCAGCGCACAAGGCTTCGCCGCCAATACCGCGCAGCAGGAAAAGATGAAAACCTGCAACGCCGACGCCACCGCCAAGGCCCTCAAGGGCGATGAGCGCAAAGCTTTCATGAGCACCTGCCTGAAGAAGGATGTGCCACAAACCCAGCAAGAGAAGATGAAAACCTGCAACGCCGACGCCACCACCAAGGCCCTCAAGGGTGACGAACGCAAAGCGTTCATGAGCGACTGCCTGAAGAAGAAATGACCTGCGCCTATGCCTGCAGACGTAAGGCTGGCAGACTGCGGGTCTTTCCCGTTGTCTGCCGTTGAGGCTGTATGACCTTCACCCCCCGCCAGGTCACCCTGGCCAGCTGGATCATCGTATTTGCCGGCCTGTTGCTGGCGTTGCCCCTGAAATTGCTGCCAAGCCTGCTGGCCGGCCTGCTGGTGTTCGAGCTGGTCAACATGCTCACGCCGCGGCTGCAGCCGCTGCTCGCCGGGCAGCGCGCCCGGTGGCTGGCTGTGGCGCTGCTAGGCACGCTGGTTGTCAGTACCCTGACCTTGCTGTTTGCCGGTGCCTTCAGCTTTTTGCTGCACGAGGCGGAAAACCCCGGGGCCTCGCTGGACAAGTTCATGGCCCTGGTGGAGCGCGCCCGTAGCCAGCTGCCGCCGTTCATCGAAGGCTACCTGCCGGCCAGTGCGGCGGAGTTCAAGGTGGCCATCGGTGACTGGATCAAGAGCCACCTGAGCGACCTGCAGCTGGTGGGCAAGGGTATGGCGCACATGTTCGTCACCTTGTTGATCGGCATGATCCTCGGTGCCATCGTCGCCTTGCAGCGCATCCCCGACATATCCCGGCGCAAGCCGCTGGCAGCGGCGCTGTTCGAGCGCCTGAGCCTGCTGGTGAAGGCGTTTCGCAACATCGTCTTCGCGCAGATCAAGATTTCGCTGCTCAACACTACGTTCACGGGTATCTTCCTGGCCGTGGTGCTGCCGATGTTCGACGTGCACCTGCCGCTGACCAAGACGCTGATCGTGCTGACCTTCCTGCTGGGCCTGCTGCCGGTGATCGGCAACCTGATGTCGAATACCCTGATCACTATCGTCGGCCTGTCGCTGTCGATCTGGGTGGCGGCGGCGGCGCTGGGTTACCTGATCGTCATCCACAAGGTCGAGTACTTCCTCAACGCGCGGATCGTGGGCGGGCAGATCAGTGCCAAGTCTTGGGAGCTGCTGCTGGCGATGCTGGTGTTCGAAGCGGCATTCGGGCTGCCTGGGGTGGTGGCGGGGCCGATCTACTATGCCTACCTGAAGAGTGAGCTGAAGCGGGCCGAACTGGTCTGATTCTTTATTGACCAGTACCGGCCTCTTCGCGGGTAAACCCGCTCCCACAGGTATGCCACTTCTCTCAAGACTTGCGGGGACCCTGTGGGAGCGGGTTTACCCGCGAAGAGGCCGGCACAGGGGAAAGGGATGGCTCAGGCTACGCCGTAGCGCTTGCGCGCCTCGATGGCCAACCCGCTACCAATGCTGCCAAAGATGTTGCCTTCCACATGCCGCGCATTCGGCAGCATCGCCGACACGCTGTTGCGCAACGCCGGAATCCCGCTGGAACCGCCGGTGAAGAACACCGTATCGACCTGGGTCTCGCTCACTCCAGCCTTGGCCAGCAGTTCGCTCACGCTACCACGCACCCGCTCCAGCAACCCTTCGATAGCCCCCTCGAACAGCGCTCGAGACAGGTCCACGCCCAGATCGCGCTCGATGCGGCCTAGGTCGACGTGGCGGCTCTGCTGTTCGGTCAGCTCGATCTTGCTGGCCTCCACTTCCATCGCCAACCAGTGGCCGGCACGCTCT
Organism: Pseudomonas sp. A2; assembly: GCF_023100865.1. Classification (NCBI taxonomy): domain Bacteria; kingdom Pseudomonadati; phylum Pseudomonadota; class Gammaproteobacteria; order Pseudomonadales; family Pseudomonadaceae; genus Pseudomonas; species Pseudomonas sp. A2. Next base: position 5,446,125 of record NZ_CP039127.1, on the reverse strand, counting down.
TCGATCAGTTTGAACAGGCGGTCGATGCCCAACGTGTCCTCGATGTCATAGCGCATGCTGCCCAGCGCCAGCTGAGACTTCTGCGAGTACAGGGCGTTGATGGTGTGCCAGGTGGCGAGATTGAGGTGATAGCTGGTTGGCATCAGCGCGCCGCTCTTCATGCGGCTGCCGTAGCCGAACAGCGGCATCACGCCCTGCAGGCTCAGCTGCTTGTCGAAGTCGGTACCGCCAATGTGCACACCGCCGGTGGCGAGGATGTCGCTCTGGCGCTCGGCGACCAGGTGGCGCTCGGGCGACAGGCGGATCAGGGTGAAGTCCGAGGTACCACCGCCGATGTCGACGATCAGCACCAGTTCTTCGCGGCTGATGCTCGACTCGTAGTCGAAGGCCGCGGCAATCGGCTCGTACTGGAAGGAAACATCCTTGAAGCCGATCTTGCGCGCCACTTCGGCCAGGGTGTCCTCGGCCTCCTGGTCGGCGGCAGGGTCTTCGTCGACGAAGAACACCGGACGGCCCAGCACCACCTGCTCGAACTCCCGCCCGGCAGCGGCCTCTGCGCGTTTTTTCAGCTCGCCGATGAACATGCCCAGCAGGTCCTTGAACGGCAGGGCGCTGCCCAGCACGCTGGTATCGTGCTTGATCAGCTTGGAGCCCAGCAGGCTTTTCAGCGAACGCATCAGGCGGCCTTCGTAGCCTTCCAGGTACTCGTGCAGTGCCAGGCGGCCATATACCGGGCGACGCTCCTCGATGTTGAAGAACACCACAGAGGGCAACGTGATCTTGCCGTCTTCCAGGGCAATCAGCGACTCGGCGCCTGGGCGGTGCCAGCCGACCGTGGAGTTGGAGGTGCCAAAGTCGATGCCCAGGGCGCGGGCCGGGGATACGTCAGACATGGGGAATGAGCTTCCGGAGGCAAAACGGCCGCGCAGTGTATGCCAGTTGGCTACAGAATCAAGACCGATCGTCTGCCATGGAGCAACCCCAAGGTGGTCTTGAAAGGCTATGCTTGACCCCTATCTTCTCTTGCAACACGCACATTCACATTGGTGATCCATAGATGGACTTCAAAGACTATTACAAGATACTCGGCGTAGAGCCCGCGGCGGACGAAAAGGCGATCAAGGCCGCGTACCGCAAGCTGGCGCGCAAGTATCACCCCGATGTCAGCAAGGAGCGCGACGCCGAGGAAAAATTCAAGGAGGCCAACGAGGCCTACGAAGTACTGGGCGACGCGCAGAAACGTGCCGAGTACGATGAAATCCGCAAGTACGGTGGCCAGCATGGCCGGCCGTTCCAGGCGCCACCGGGCTGGGAGAACCGTGGCGGTGGTGGCGGCTTCGAAGGCGGTGATTTCTCCGACTTTTTCAGCTCGATCTTTGGTGGCCGGGGGGGCAACCCGTTCGGTGGTGCCCGGCAGCAGCAACGCAGCGCCGGCAGGCGGGGGCAGGACGTGGAGCTAGAACTGGCGGTATTCCTTGAAGAGACCCTGAGCAAGGAGTCCAAGCAGATCAGCTTCCAGGTGCCGCAGACCAATGCCATGGGCCAGCGCACCGGCTTCACTACCAAGACTCTGAACGTGAAGATCCCGGCCGGTGTGACCGACGGCGAGCGTATCCGCCTAAAGGGCCAGGGCGCGCCGGGCAGTGGTGGCGGGGCCAATGGCGACCTGTTCCTGACCATTCGCATGGCACCGCACCCGCTGTTCGATGTCGAAGGTCATGACCTGATCATCACCGTGCCGCTGGCACCGTGGGAGGCAGCACTGGGCGCCAAGGTGGCCGTGCCGACCCTGGACGGCAAGATCAACCTCACCATCCGCCCCGACAGCCAGAGCGGCCAGCGCCTGCGCGTACCGGGCAAGGGCCTGGCCAACAAGAGTGGCGAGCGTGGCAACCTTTACGCGCAACTGAAAGTGGTCATGCCACCAGCATCCGACGAGTCTGCCCGCGAACTGTGGACCAAGCTTTCCGAGAAGGCTGCGTTCAACCCGAGGACACAATGGAGTAAGTGATCATGAGCAGCACCCTGATCGTTCAACTGGACATGCGTACCTTGTGTCAGGAGGCCGATCTCACGGCTGACTGCGTGATCGAAATCGTCGAGCACGGCATTGTCGAACCTTCCGGGCGAACGCCGGAGGACTGGTTGTTCGACGATCAGGCGCCGTTGCTGGCCAAACGCGCGGCGAAGCTGCATCAGGAGCTGGAACTGGAGTGGGAAGGGGTGGCGCTGGCGCTGGAGCTGCTGCAGGAAGTGCGGCAACTGCGCAGCGAGAACAGCATGCTGAGGCAGCGGTTGGGCAGGTTTACCCAGATGTGAGGTTTGCAGGCCCGGCCTCTTCGCGGGTGAACCCGCTCCCACAGGGATCGCACGATTCCTGAGATGTGTGCAGTACCTGTGGGAGCGGGTTCACCCGCGAAGAGGCCAGTACAGGCGAAATCAAATTCAGCTTGGTTCTGCCCCCGGGTTCAGCACCAGCTGCATGAAGGTCAAGTCCAGCCACCGGCCAAACTTCACCCCCACCTGCGGCATCTGCCCGGTCACCACGAAGCCCAGCCGCTCGTGCAGGCGCACCGACGCTCCATTGCCGCTCTCGATGGCCGCCACCATCACATGCTTGCCACACTCGCGCGCACGCTCGACCAGCGCTGCCATCAGCACCGGCCCCAGCCCCTTGCCTCGCTGGTCGCCGCGGATATACACCGAATGCTCAACGGTAAGGCGAAAGCCCTCGAACGGCCGCCAGTCGCCAAACGACGCATAGCCCAGCACACCGCTCTCATCCACCGCCACCAGGATCGGGTAACCCTGCTGCGCACGTGCGGCAAACCAGGCCAGGCGGTTGGCCAGGTCCACCGGGGTTTCGTTCCAGATCGCCGTGGTGTTGCGCACCGCGTCGTTGTAGATGTCGAGGATGCCCGGCACGTCGGAAGGCAGGGCGTCGCGGATTTCATGACTCATGACAGCGTCTCGCAGGGTCGTTGCTTGCAGATTAAATGGTTACCAGCCCGCGCACACCTTCGGCCTGCATGTTTTCGCCGCGGCCCCGCTGGATGATCTCGCCACGGGCCATCACCAGGTACTGGTCGGCCAGCTCCTCGGCGAAGTCGTAGAACTGCTCCACCAGCAGGATTGCCATGTCGCCACGCTCGGCCAGGCGGCGGATGACTGCGCCTATCTCCTTGATCACCGAAGGCTGGATGCCCTCGGTGGGCTCGTCGAGGATTAGCAGCCGCGGGCGGCTGGCCAGGGCGCGGCCGATGGCCAGCTGTTGCTGCTGGCCGCCGGACAGGTCACCGCCACGGCGTTGCTTCATCTGTTCCAGCACGGGAAACAGTTCGTAGATGAAGGATGGTACTTCGCGCGCTTCACGGGCGGGAAAGCGCGACAGGCCCATCAGCAGGTTTTCCTCGACAGTGAGGCGGGGGAAGATCTCGCGGCCCTGGGGCACGTAGGCGATGCCGGCGTGGACCCGTTGCTGGGGCTTGAGGCTGGTGATCGGCTTGCCTTCCCATTCGATGCTGCCGTCGCGAGCGGGTACCAGCCCCATCAGGCAGCGCAGCAGGGTGGTCTTGCCCACGCCGTTGCGGCCCAGCAGGCAGGTGACTTCGCCAACCTTGGCCTCGAAGGACAGGCCCCGGAGGATGTGGCTGCCGCCGTAATACTGGTGCAGGGTGTCGATCTTGAGCATGTGTGTATTCCTGAAATTGTTGCTGTGCCTGTGCCGGCCCTTTCGCGGGTAAACCCGCTCCCACAAGGACCGCGCAGCTCTTCAGGCCTGTGTGGGAGCGGGTTTACCCGCGAAGAGGCCGGCACAGGTTTCAATGTCTAGCGGCCCAGATACACCTCGACCACCCGCTCATCCGCCTGCACCTGTTCCAGCGACCCTTCCGCCAGCACGCTGCCCTGGTGCAGCACGGTCACATGGTCGGCAATGCTGCCGACAAACCCCATGTCGTGCTCCACCACCATCAGCGAATGCTTGCCAGCCAGCCCCTTGAACAGCTCGGCGGTGAACTCGGTCTCGGCATCGGTCATGCCCGCTACCGGCTCGTCCAACAACAGCAGTTGCGGCTCCTGCACCAGCAGCATGCCGATCTCCAGGAACTGCTTCTGCCCATGCGACAGCAAGCCCGCCTGGCGCTGGGCCAGCGGCAGCAGGCGCAAGGTGCCCAAAACCTCCTCGATGCGCTGGCGCTGCTCCCCACCCAAGCGCGCTGCCAGGCTGGCCCATACCGACTTGTCGGTCTTCAGCGCCAGCTCCAGGTTTTCGAACACCGTCAGCGCCTCGAACACCGTGGGCTTCTGGAACTTGCGGCCTATGCCGGCCTGGGCGATCTGGTATTCGCTCATGCGGGTCAGGTCGAGGGTGTCGCCAAAATAGGCCGTACCGCTGTCGGGCCTGGTCTTGCCAGTGATCACATCCATCATCGTGGTCTTGCCGGCACCGTTGGGGCCGATGATGCAACGCAGCTCGCCCACGCCGATGTACAGGTTCAGCGCGTTCAGTGCCTTGAAGCCATCGAAGCTGACGCTGATGTCTTCCAGGCTCAGCACCGTACCGTGGCGGGTGTCGAGGCCGGTCTTGCGGCTTTGGCCCAGGCCGATGGCGTCGCGGCTGGCGCCGAGGTTGTCGAACACCGGTTCGAGCATGAATTCCGGGTGTACCGGGGGCACGCCTCTCATGGCTGGCTCCTTTTCTTCAACAGGCCGACCACGCCCTTGGGCAGGTACAGAGTGACGAGGATGAACAGCGCACCGAGGAAGAACAGCCAGAACTCCGGGAAGGCCACGGTGAACCAGCTTTTCATGCCATTGACCAGGCCGGCGCCGAGCAGCGGGCCGATCAAGGTGCCGCGCCCGCCCAGGGCCACCCACACGGCGGCTTCGATGGAGTTGGTCGGCGACATCTCGCTGGGGTTGATGATGCCTACCTGCGGTACGTACAGCGCACCGGCCAGGCCGCACAGTACGGCGCTGAGCACCCACACCAGCAACTTGAAACCACGCGGGTCGTAGCCACAGAACATCAGCCGGTTTTCGGCGTCGCGCACGGCGGTGAGCAGGCGGCCGAACTTGCTGCGGGTCAGGCGCCAGCACAGGTACAGGCTGGCCAGCAGCAGGCCGACGGTGAGCAGGAACAGCACCGCGCGGGTGCCTTGGGCGGCGATGTCGAAGCCAAGGATGGTGCGGAAGCTGGTAAAGCCGTTGTTGCCGCCAAAGCCGGTTTCGTTGCGGAAGAACAGCAACATGCCGGCGAAGGTCAGCGCCTGGGTCATGATCGAGAAGTACACGCCCTTGATCCGCGAGCGAAAGGCGAACCAGCCGAACACCAGCGCCAGCAGCCCGGGCGCCAGCACCACCAGGCACAGGGCCCAGGCGAAATGCTGGGTGCCAGCCCAGTACCACGGCAGCTCGCTCCACGACAGGAAGGTCATGAACCCTGGCAGGCCGTCACCGGCGGCCTGGCGCATCAGGTACATGCCCATGGCGTAGCCACCGAGGGCGAAGAACAGCCCGTGGCCCAGCGACAGCAGCCCGGCGTAGCCCCAGACCAGGTCCAGGGCCAGGGCGACGATGGCGTAGCAGAGGATCTTGCCGACCAGGGTCAGGGTGTAGGCCGACACCTGCAGGGCATGGTCCGCCGGCAGCAGCGACAGCAGCGGCAGGGCCACAAGCAACAGGACGACGACGGCGCCGATGGCCAGGGTCAGGCGTGGCCCGGCCTTTTGCGTAGCGGTGACAAGCAGTGGCTGGTTCATCAGTCGATTACCCGTCCCTTGAGGGCGAACAGGCCTTGCGGGCGCTTCTGGATGAACAGAATGATCAACGCAAGGATGAGGATCTTGCCGAGCACGGCGCCGATCTGCGGCTCCAGCAGCTTGTTGGCGATGCCAAGGCCGAAGGCTGCCCACAGGCTGCCGGCCAATTGGCCGACGCCGCCGAGCACCACCACCAGGAACGAGTCGATGATGTAGCTCTGGCCCAGGTCCGGGCCGACGTTGCCGACCTGGCTCAGGGCCACGCCGCCTAGCCCGGCGATGCCCGAGCCGAGGCCGAAGGCGAGCATGTCGACGCGCCCGGTGGACACGCCGCAGCAGGCGGCCATGTTGCGGTTCTGGGTGACCGCGCGCACGTTCAGGCCCAGCCGCGTGCGGTTGAGCAGCAGCCAGGTGAGCAGTACCACGGCCAGGGCGAAGCCGATGATCACCAGGCGGTTGTACGGCAGTACCAGATTGGGCAGCAGCTGGATGCCACCCGACAGCCAGGCCGGGTTGCTGACTTCGACGTTCTGCGCGCCGAACAGCAGGCGGATGGTCTGGATCAGGATCAGGCTGATGCCCCAGGTCGCCAGCAGGGTTTCCAGAGGGCGGCCATACAGGTGGCGGATTACCGTGCGCTCCAGCGCCATGCCGACGCCGGCACTGACGGTGAAGGCCACCGGCAGGGCGATCAGTGGGTAGAACTCGATGGCGCCAGGGGCGTAGCGCTGCAGCAGTACCTGGACCATGTAGGTGCTGTAGGCGCCGAGCATCAGCATTTCGCCGTGGGCCATGTTGATCACCCCGAGCAGGCCGAAGGTGATGGCCAGGCCAAGGGCTGCCAGCAGCAGGATCGAGCCCAGCGACAGGCCGCTGAAGGCCTGGCCGAGCAGTTCGCCGGCCAGCAGCTTGCGCTGCACCTGGGCCAGGCTGGTTTCGGCGGCGGTGCGCACGCCCGGGTCGGTTTCCGCGTTGGGTTGCAGCAAGGCTTCGAGGCGGGTGCGGGCCAGCGGGTCACCGGTTTCGCCGAGCAGGCGAACGGCGGCCAAACGTACTGCCGGCTCGCTGGCACCTAGTTGCAGGTTGGCCAGGGCAAGGCCGAGGGCGGCGTGCACGGCGGCATCCGGTTCGCTGGCGAAGCGCCGGTCGAGGAAAGCCATTTGCGCCGGTTGCGCGCTTTTCTGTAGTTGTTGGGCAGCGGCCAGGCGGATGTCGCTGTTGTCGCTGAGCAACTGGTGGCTAGCCAAGGCATTGTCGATCAGGCCACGCAGGCGGTTGTTCAGGCGCACCTTGCGCGTGTCGTCGGCGGCGATGCGGCCCTGGCGCAGGTTGTCCAGCAGCGCCAGGCGCGCGGTATCGGGTTGTGCGGCCCAGCCTTCGAGCAGGCGGGCTTGCTCGGCGGGCTTGGCAGCGAGGAAGAATTCGCCCTCGCTGGCCTGGGTTGCCAAGGGCATCAGCAGGAGAAGAGTTAGCAGGAGTCTAAGCATGCGAGCAATCCTGGAATACAGCGGTGGATTCTTCGCGGGTAAACCCGCTCCCACAGGGACCGCACAGGTTTCGAACCTTGCACCGAACCTGTGGGAGCGGGTTCACCCGCGAATGGGCCGCAAGGCGGCCCTAACGGCTCTCAGTTACCTTTCACGGCGTAATCAGGGCGCTTGTCGTTGCCGGGAATGAACGGGCTCCATGGCTGCGCCCGCAGCGGTTGCTCGGTCTCCCACACCACGCTGAACTGCCCGTCATCCTGGATCTCGCCGATCATCACCGGCTTGTGCAGGTGGTGGTTGGTCTTGTCCATGGTCAGGGTGAAGCCGGACGGCGCCTCGAAACTTTGCCCGGCCAGTGCCTCGCGCACCTTGTCGACATCGGTGGACTTAGCTTTTTCCACTGCCTGCGCCCACATGTGGATGCCCACGTAGGTGGCCTCCATCGGGTCGTTGGTCACCGCCTTGTCGGCGCCTGGCAGGCCCTTGGCCTTGGCGTAGGCCTTCCAGTCGGCGACGAACTTCTGGTTGACCGGGTTATCCACAGACTCGAAGTAGTTCCACGCCGCCAGATGGCCCACCAGAGGCTTGGTGTCGATGCCGCGCAGTTCTTCCTCGCCCACCGAGAAAGCCACCACTGGCACATCGGTGGCCTTCAGGCCCTGGTTGGCCAGCTCCTTGTAGAACGGCACATTGGAATCGCCGTTGACGGTGGAAATGACGGCTGTCTTGCCGCCAGCAGAGAACTTCTTGATGTTGGCGACGATGGTCTGGTAATCGCTGTGGCCGAACGGGGTGTACACCTCTTCGATGTCCTTGTCGGCCACGCCCTTGCTATGCAGGAAGGCGCGCAGGATCTTGTTGGTGGTGCGCGGGTAGACGTAGTCGGTGCCCAGCAGGAAGAAGCGCTTGGCGCTGCCGCCGTCCTCGCTCATCAGGTACTCCACGGCCGGGATCGCCTGCTGGTTGGGCGCGGCGCCGGTGTAGAACACGTTTGGCGACATCTCTTCACCTTCGTACTGCACCGGGTAGAACAGAAGGCCGTTCAGTTCCTCGAACACTGGCAATACCGACTTGCGCGATACCGAGGTCCAGCAGCCGAACACCACTGCCACCTTGTCCTGGGTCAGTAGCTGGCGGCTCTTTTCGGCGAACAGCGGCCAGTTGGAGGCCGGGTCGACCACCACCGGCTCGAGCAGCTTGCCGTTCACGCCGCCCTTGGCGTTGATCTGCTCGATGGTCATCAGCGCCATGTCCTTGAGCGAAGTCTCGGAAATGGCCATGGTCCCCGACAGCGAATGCAGGATGCCGACCTTGATGGTTTCGGCGGCCTGGATGCTCCAGCTCAGGCCCATTGCGGCAATCGATGCGCTAAGGGTGAAGGCCTTGATCAGACTGCGTCGCTTCATGTGCTCTCTCCGCTGAGTTTTTATGTGTTGGGCAAGCGGGGAGGGGTGTTGCAAGGGGTGTGCCTAACGGCGGAAGGTGCGCAATAGAGGGGTTGTGCGAGGTGTTGGGGCGTTGGTTGGATCCAGGTTGGTGCCTGATGGATTTGTGTGCACAGGATTGGGGCCGTTGTGCGGCCCATCGCCGGCAAGCCAGCTCCCACCTCGACCGCATCGGCCTTGAGCCATGCGCTGTCCCTGTGGGAGATTGCCCAGCCCTTTGGGCTGCGCTGTCGCGCAGAGAACCAATATCGCTCGTCTGACGCGTCCTTTGTAGGAGCAGCCTTGTGCTGCGAAGAGGCCGGTACAGCCAATAGACAGGCTTTGTCAGCCCCGGCCTCTTCGCAGCACAAGGCTGCTCCTACAGGACCTCGCCGAACCAATGAGTCATGTGTTGTTCTATGAGAGCTGGCTTGCCGGCGAAAGGGCTGCAGAGCAACCCCCAGGGTCATCAGCCGTTACGCACTGCCGTGCGCGGATGGCGCTTGCTGCGCACCCCCTGATAGGTCACCGCCAGCAGCACAAACCAGATCGGCGTCACCAGCAACGCCGCACGGGTATCGTCCTCCAGGCTCAGCAACACCAGGATGAAGGCAAAGAACACCAGGCACACGTAGCACATGAAGCGCCCGCCTGGCATCTTGTACTCCGAGGCCTGGTGCAGTGCCGCGCGGTGTTTGCGGTACTTCAGGTACGACAGCAGGATCAGTGTCCAGACGAACATGAACAGCACCGCCGAAACGGTGGTGACCAGGGTGAATGCCTCGACCACGTTCGGCACCAGGTAGATCAGCACTGCGCCCAGCAGCAGGCAGGTGCAGGAGAAGTACAAGCCGTTGGCAGGTACCGAGCGGCTCGACAGTTTCTCGAATGCCTTGGGTGCGTCACCCTCCTGGCTCAGGCCGTAGAGCATGCGGCTGGTGGAGAAAACGCCGCTGTTGGCAGAGGAGGCCGCCGAGGTCAGCACCACGAAGTTGATGATGCTCGCCGCCGCCGGCAGGCCGGCCAGCACGAACAACTCCACGAACGGGCTCTTGCCCGGCACCACGTCGCGCCATGGGGTCACGGCCATGATCGCGATCAGCGCCAGCACATAGAACACGATGATGCGTACCGGGATCGAGTTGATCGCCCGCGGCAGGGTGCGCTCCGGGTTCTTCGCTTCGGCGGCGGTTGTACCCACCAACTCGATGCCGACGAAAGCGAACACGGCGATCTGGAAGCCGGCGAAGAAGCCCATCAGGCCATTGGGGAACATGCCGCCGTCATTCCACAGGTTGGCCAGTTGCGCGGTGCGCCCGCTGGGCGAGGTGAAGCCGGTGATGACCATGTACAGGCCGGTGGCGACCAGGCCGATGATGGCGACAATCTTGATCAGGGCGAACCAGAACTCCATTTCACCGAACATCTTCACCGTCACCAGGTTCAGCGACAGCAGCAGCCCTACGCAGGTCAGCGCCGGTATCCACTGCGGCAGTTCGGGGAACCAGAACTGCGTATAGGCCGCGATCGCGACCACGTCGGCGATGCCGGTGACCACCCAGCAGAACCAGTAGGTCCAGCCGGTGAAGTAGCCTGCCCAGGGGCCGAGCAGGTCGGCGGAAAAATCGATGAACGACTTGTAGTTGAGGTTCGACAGCAGCAGTTCGCCCATGGCGCGCATGACGAAGAACAGCATGAAGCCGATGATCATGTAGACGAAGATGATCGACGGCCCGGCCAGGCTGATGGTCTTGCCCGAGCCCATGAACAGGCCGGTACCGATTGCGCCGCCAATGGCGATCAGCTGGATGTGGCGGTTGGTCAGGTTGCGCTGCAGATGCTGTTCATCTGGCGCTGTGGGTGAGGTTTGCGTCATAGGCTGCATTCCGTTGGACGGTCGGTCGTCTTGTCAGAGGTAGCCGGCTAGGCTAACACGCGCGTTCCAGTTCGGGGCGCGACAGATCGACTCGACTTTTGGGTAGCAGTCTCATGCCTGTGCCGGCCTCTTCGCGGGTGAACCCGCTCCTACAGGGACCGCGCTGCCCTCAGGCCTGGCGCAGAACCTGTGGGAGCGGCTTTACCCGCGAAAGGGCCGGCACAGACAAAGCAAGGCTCAAGCGCTGGCCAGCACCCGGCCGCGCCTGACCACCAGGCTATCCACCAGCCACATCACCACCATCGACACCCCCACCAGCGGGAACATCAACCCCAGCACCAGCATCACCCCCACCGCCGCCTTCCAGCGCGGCAGGTCATGGCGCAGCGGCGGCACGCCCAGCCCGCCGGCCGGCCTGCGCTTCCACCACATCACCAGCCCGCTCACCGAGCCCAGCAGGATCATCAGGCACACCAGCAGGATGATGATCTGGTTGAACGCCCCGAACATCTTGCCTTCATGCAGCATCACACCCAGTTCGGTAGCGCGCGCCACCGGGCTGTAGTCCTGCCAGCGCACATCGGCCAGCACCTTGCCGGTGTACTGTTCCACATGCAGGGTGGCGTCGTTGCGTGGGTCGTCGGCGAACACCGCAATGGTGAACACGCCATCGGCCGTGGTCGGCGCGGTAATGCTGTAACCCGGCTCGACCTGGCGCGCGGTTGCGATGTCTTCGACTTGCTGCAGGCTTACCTGTGGCGCTGCGGGCGCGCTCGACGTCATGTGATGCCCGGCATGTTCGGCGTGTGCACCGGACTGTGGCATCGGCGTGTTTTCCATCGCCCACGGCACGGTCTGGCGGTGTGCGCTGTTGAGTTCACCCGCCTGCTGGTCCGATTTGGGCACGTCGTTCCACATGGCCGCCGGAAAGCGGTTCCACAAGTCGGCGTACTGCTTGCCCCACAGGCCGGTCCAGGTCATGCCGCTGAGCAGCATCAGCAGCAACAAGGCCGAGCCCCAGAAGCCGGTTACCGCATGCAGGTCGCGCCAGAACAGTCGGCCGCGTGCCGAGAGCCGTGGCCACAGCACGCCAGCGCCATTGCGCCCGCGTGGCCACCACAAGTACAGGCCCGACACCACCAGCACGATGCCCCAGCCCGCGGCCAGTTCTACCAGGCGGTCACCGACCGTGCCGACCATCAGTTCGCCATGCAGGGCGCGGGCGATGGCCTGCAGGTTCTGCTTGCCATCCTGTTCGCCGAGGACTTTGCCGCTGTAGGGGTCGACGAACACGTTCAGTTCGCGCCCGGCGTCATGCACCACGAATTGTGCGCTGCGTTCGGCGTCCAGCGGCGGCAGGTACTGGCCAACGTGGCCTTCGGGGTAGGCCTTGCGCACTTCGGCCAGCATCGTGTCCGCGCCCTGTCGGTGGTGGCCGGCTTCGACCACCATCAGCTCGCGGTACAGCAGCGGGTCGAGCTGCGGTTTGAACAGGTAGATGATCCCGGTGATTGCCAGCAGGATCATGAACGGGGCCACGAACAGCCCCGCATAGAAGTGCCAACGCCAGGCCAGGTTGTAGAAGTTGACGCGTGTTCCTCTCATGGGAACCTCCTGTTTGACCAGCAGATGGGCGCGACCTGCGCCGCGCCCGTTGTTGTTGTCAGAAGCTGAAGTCGACCTTGGTCCAGAAGGTCCTGCCTGGCTCGTTGACCGGCTGTGGATCGCTAGCCGGGTAGCCGAACCCGGCGTTCCCGGCCAGGTTCAAGTGCTCGGCGTAGGTCTTGTCGAACAGGTTGTCGACCCCCGCGCTGAGCTTGAGGTGGTTGCTTACCTTGTAGGCGCCATTGAGCGAGAACACGCCGAAGCCGGCGCTGTTGTCGTAGTCCTTGCCGACCACGTTGCCCTGGTTCTCGGCGATGCGGTTCTGCGCCGCCACCAGCCGCCACAGTGCGCCGACGCTCCATGCATCGCGGCTGTAGGTCAGGCCCAGGCGGCTTTCCAGAGGCGGCATTTGCGGCAGTGCTGTGCCGTCACTGCTGTTCTTGCCCCAGGCGTAGGCCAGCGTGGCGTCGGCCTTCCAGTTTTCCGTCAGCTGGTAGGCCGCGCCCAGTTCGCCGCCCATGATGCGGGCGTCGATGTTGCGAGCCTGGGAGCTCATTCCCTGGTAGTCGAACAGGATGTAGTCGCGGATCTGCCCGATGTAGCCAGACGCCCAGGCTTCCATGCGCTCGTCGCGGTACTGGACACCGAAGTCGAGCTGGGTGGTCTTCTCTGGTTTGATACCGTCGAAAGCATTGGCCGCACCGGGTGGTGCCAGCTTGGGCGAGAACAGCTCCCAGTAGTCGGGGAAACGCTGGGCATGACCAAGGCCGATGTACGTGGTGGCCGGGATGGCTGCCAGGTCGTGCTCGTAGCGGACGAAACCGCTGGGCAGGGTATCGGCGCGGGTGTCGCCGTTGGTGGCGCTGGTTGCGCGGAAGTCGCGGGCCGAGGCGCGGTCCAGGCGGGCACCGGTAATCATGCGGTCCTCACCGCTGACGTACCAGGTCAGCTCGCCGAAGGCACCGTAGTTGTGGAAGTCGGCGTCCTTGGTCCAGGCCTGGCCCTTGTGCGCGTCCACACCCATGCCGCCGCGTTTGCGATGTTCGTTGGTCTGCGCGTCGATGCCGCCGATCAGTTGCACATCGGCCCAGCGCCAGGTGGCCTTGATGCGCGCGCCCATGGTGCGGCGGTCGACGTTGCTGACCATCGGCATGCCCATCATGCCGCTGCCCGAAGGCGTGCGCAGGCTGTAGTTGTCCATCACGTGGTCGGCGTAGTTGTAGTAGACCTGCGCCTCGACCTTGTCGAGCACCTCGCCGAGGTTGGACTTTTCAAACCGCAGGCCCAGGCTTTCGCGCTTGAACTGCGAGCCGTCCATGCCGCGCCCGGCATAGCGGGCCTCGCCATCGCCCTTGCCGGCGGTGAGTTCCAGCAAGGTGTCCTGGTCGGGCGTCCAGCCGAGGGCGACATCGCCGTTCCATTTGTCCCAGCGTGACGGCACGGTGTTGTCGCTGCCGTCATGGTAGTCGTCCGAGCGCGACTGGTTGCCGACGAAACGGGCGTAGCCCAGGTTGTTGCCGGCGGCGGCGTCCAGCACCTTGTCGAATCGGCCGTTGGAACCGGCCAGCAGGCTGGCGTTGACCCGGCTGCCGAGGGTGCCGAACTTCTCCGGCTCGCGCTCGAAGAGGATGGTGCCCGCCGAGCCGCCCGGGCCCCAGATCACGCTTTGCGGGCCTTTGATCACGGTCAGGCGGTCGTAGGTTTCCGGCGAAATGTACGACGTAGGGGCATCCATGCGGTTGGGGCAGGCGCCCAGCATCAGGCCGCCATTGGTGAGGATGTTCAGGCGCGAGCCGAACATGCCGCGCAGTACAGGGTCGCCGTTGGTGCCGCCGGCGCGGATGGCCGAGAAGCCGGGGATGGTCTTCAGGTAGTCGGCGCCATCGCTGGCCGGCACCGGCTGGCGCGGGTCTTTCGGGTTGGTGACCACGGTCAGCGGCGAGCTCGGGGCCACGGCGGTGATCACCGTCGGGCTCAGCTCGGGGGCGTCGTGTGCATGGCCTTCATGGCCTGGGTCGGTGGCCAGGGCCACGGGCGCGAGCAGCGAGCCGCACACGGCGGCGATGGTCCCACGCAGGGACAAGGCAAAAACAGGGGTGCAGCCGGACATAATGATTCCAGTCGATCAGTCATGGGTCAGCGCGAAGCCTCCTGGCTCCGTGCGCAAAAAATGTGGGTTCAGACGTTGATCGAGGAAGGTGGGGCGCGGCTGCGCGCGCCGGGGAATACAGCCTGCCGGGCATGGCCCTGGCGCGTGGGTGCGAACAGGTGGGTGGTGGGTACGACGCTGCTGGCACTGAGCGGGCTGAGGGCCTGGGGCAGGGCCGGGCAGTTGAACAACAGGCTGCAGTAACCGCACTTTTCCCACATCACATGCAGCTGGCCATCGCCAGTCTGGCCGTGATGGGCGTCGCCGCCATGCTGATGGGCGGTGGCCATCGGCATGTCCATCGGCATGCTCATGCCGGCGTGGTGGTCCATCGGCATCGACTGGGAAATCAGCGGGCCGATGAAGATCATCCACATGGCGAACAGGCTCAGCCATCCGCCACCGGCGCGCCTGCGGTCAGGGCGGGTGGTACGGCTGATGCTGTTGCGCGGCAGGCTCATGACGAGTGCCTTTCAGCGGGTGATCAGTGCGCGTGTTCGTGGGCTTGCGGCTGGTCCGTCGGCGCCTGCTTCTGCACGGCCACATCGACGGTGATATCGCCGGCCTTTTCGAAGTGCAGGGTCAACGGGAAGCGCTTGCCGTCGCTGAGCAGGCTGCGGTCCTTGGGCTGCATCAGCATCACATGGTAGGCGCTGGGGGCGAAGGTCAGGTCCTTGCCGGCGGGCACCACCACGCTGGGTACCTGCTGCATCTTCATGGCACCGCTGGCGCTCATGGCATGCTCGTGCAGTTGTGCGTCATCGCTGATGGGGCTGTCGACACCGAGCAGGCGGTCGTCGGCCTGGCCATTGTTGTGCACCACGAAATACGCCGCGACGTTGGGGGCGTTGGGGGGCAGCTGCAGTGACCAGGGGTGGGCGATGTGCAGGTCACCCACGCTGTATTCATGGGCATTGGCAAAGGCGCCGGGCAGCAACAGGGCGGCCATGACGAGGGCGTGCTTGAGCATGGTGAATCTCCGTTTCTGTTCAGGTTCAGGCAGACAGCGTGATGAACTCAGGCCAGCGGAGAGGCACGGGGGTTGAGCGCCGGCCAGAGTTGGCGCGGCGTGGCGTGGTAGTCGGCGGGTGGCGGCAGCAGGCCGGCCAGCAGTATCGGCGGGTTGTGCAGCTGCGGCGGGTAGCCGGGCAAGGCCAGCAGTGGCGCGGCACCGGAGCAGCACCAGCAATTCATCATGCTGGCGCTGTCGTCGCTTTGCGGGCCGAGGTCGATCTTGGCCAGGGCCTGGACGTCGACCTTGGCCTTGTTGGCCATGCTGGAACAGAAGGCCCCCCACAGCAGCTGCTCGGCCGGGCCCTTGGGCGCGGCGGAAGACAGCGGCATGGCCAGCAGGTTGAACAGCACTGCAAGGCAGGCTATCCAGGCGATGTGCCGACGTGGGGGCATGGAGAGATCCGGTCAGGAATCGTGGTGGGTATTGTAAGGCGGAGTATAGGTAAAAATGGCGGGGTGCGGTGAAGTGACGCAGGCCGGGCCCTTCGAGGGGCAGCTTTGCAGCCCAATCGCCGGCAAGCCAGCTCCCACGGGGACCGCACAGATTTCAGGACCTGTGGTAAACCTGTGGGAGCTGGCTTGCCGGCGATGAAGATCA
This sequence comes from Pseudomonas sp. A2, assembly GCF_023100865.1. Lineage (NCBI taxonomy): Bacteria > Pseudomonadati > Pseudomonadota > Gammaproteobacteria > Pseudomonadales > Pseudomonadaceae > Pseudomonas > Pseudomonas sp. A2. The sequence continues at coordinate 5,430,210 of NZ_CP039127.1, read as the reverse complement.
AAGTACCCTCAAGCCTTGTTGCGGCCCATCAACCCTCGCACGGTCTCCTGCAGGTCCGCCGGCAGCACCACCACCTTGGCATTGCTGCTGCCCGCCAGGTTCTCCATGGCCCCCACATAGCGCTCGCCCAACAGGTACATCGCCGGCACGGTCTCGTTGCCGACCGCGTCCTTGACCAGCGAAATCGCCCGTGCCGAGGCCTCGGCCAGGCTGATCTGCGCTTCGGCATCCAGCCTGGCAGCCTGCAAGCGTGCTTCTGCTTCCAGGATCGCCGCCTGCTTGGCCCCTTCGGCACGGGTCACATCGGCCTTTCGTTCACGCTCTGCTGCAGCCTGGCGCTCCATGGCCAGTTGCATGTTCTCCGAGGGTTTGATGTCCTGGATTTCCACCGAGCGTACGGTCACGCCCCAGTCTTCGGTCTGCTCGGACATCGCCTCGCGCAGGCGCGCCTTGATCTGCTCGCGGCTGGACAGCGCTTCGTCAAGGTCCATGGCGCCGACGATGGCGCGCAGCGAGGTCATGGTCAGGCTGGTGACGGCGAACGAGAAGTCCTGCACACCGTAGGAGGCTTTCTGCGGGTCGACCACCTTGGCGAAGCACAGGGCGTTGGCCACGATCACCGCGTTGTCCCTGGTGATGATTTCCTGCTGCTGTACATCGAGGATGATGTCCTTGGTCGGCAGGCGGTAGGCGACCACATCCATGTACGGGATGACGATGTTCAGGCCGGGCTTGAGCGTGCTGTGGTAGCGGCCCAGGCGCTCGACGATCCATTCCTCGCCCTGGGGCACGATGCGTACCCCCTTGAACACGGTGATCAGGACGAACAGGGCAATGGCGGCGACGACGATGAGGCTGGTCATGGTGCGAAATTCCTTTTAGTGCGGACTCAGGCCCGGATGACCCGGGCGATGTTCCCTTCGATGGCGGTCAGGCGTACCCGCTCGCCGGCCGCGATCTCGCTGTCGGCGATGCAGGTCCATTCCTCGTTGCCGAGGATAGGCTTCTGGAAGCGCACACGGCCTTTCTGGAACTCCGATACACCAGCAGTCAGCAGCCCCATTTCACCGATCACGCTTTCGGCGGTCCAGCGCACGTCTGGTTGCTTGCGCCGGAACAGCTTGAACCACAGTGCCGTGGTGACTGACGACATCAGCACCCACAGCAGCACCTGCATGTCCAGTTGCAGGCTGGGGGCGGCCAGTGAAATGAGCGACACCAGCACGGCGCCGATGCCGAACCAGAGGATGAAGAACGTCGGCAGGACCAGTTCGAGCAGGATCAGCGCGATGCCGAAGACCAGCCAGATCCACCATTGCATTTCCATATGGGTAGCGCCTTCCGGGGGGGAGTGCCGAGTTTAAGGTAGCAGTGCGGCACATGGCCACTTCATGGTTTGCAAGAAAAGTCCGAAATGGCTGTAGGAGCAACTGTCTTGTGCAAATACATGAAAGTTGCCGCGTCCCCTGTGGGAGCGGGTTCACCCGCGAACACCGGCGAAGCCGGTGCCATGCACCGCGTTGATTTCTTCGCGGGTAAACCCGCTCCCACAGGAATCTGCGGTGCGCTTGCGGAGTTTGTCATCCGCGCAGGTCGAGTGCTGCAGCCAGGTCGGCTGGCGAATCGAATGTCCGGTCCACATCCGGCAAAGCCGGTCGCTTCAGGATCAGCACAGGTATCCCCAGCTCCCGCGCCACCTCCAGCTTCGGTTCGGTCGCTACGCTGCCGCTGTTCTTGCTGATCAGCACATCGATCTTGCGGCGCTGGAACAACGCCCGCTCATCCTCGATATGGAACGGCCCGCGCGCGCCAATCACTTCGCAGCGATCGTTGCCAGGGCACGTTTCCAACGCACGCAAGGTCCAGAACTGCTCCAGCGGTATCTCGTCCAGATGTTGCAGCGGCTCACGCCCCAGCGTGAACAATGGCCTGCGAAACGGCTTGAGTGCCTCGATCAACCCCGCCCAGTCCTCGACCTCGCGCCAGTCGTCCCCCGCTTGTGTCTGCCAGGCCGGGCGGTGCAAGGCCCAGCACGGGATACCAGCCATGCGTGCGGCGTTGGCCGCATTGCGGCTGATCTGTGCGGCATAGGGATGGGTGGCGTCGATCAGCAACGTGATACCCGCCTCGAGCAGGTAGTCGGCCAGGCCCTCGGTGCCGCCAAAGCCGCCGACCCGAACCTGGCATTGCAGGTCCTGCGGCACCCGGCCGATGCCCGCCAGGCTGTAGACATGCTGCGGGCCCAGGCGGCGAGCGATGGCCAGGGCTTCGGTGACGCCGCCCAGCAGCAGGATGCGCCCGTTCATTGCACACCCGCCCGGCCGACGATGCCACCCTGGCGATCGATGGCGAACACCTCCACCTGCACCTGCGCCGGCACCACGCTGCGGGCGAAGGCCAGGGCGTGGGCGCACACCGCGTCACCCAAGGGAATGCCGGCTGCATGGGCCAGTGCCAGGGCCTGTTGGCTGGTGTTGGCAGTAATGATCGATGCCTGCAGCGCAGCGTCGGCGCCGATGTCCGCCGCCCAGCCGGCCAGTTGCGGCAGGTCGATGCTGGAATGACGGCTGTGCAGGTCCATGTGCCCGGCAGCCAGCTTGCTGATCTTGCCGAAACCGCCGCACAGGGTCAGGCGTGGCACCGGTACTTTGCGCAGGTGCTTGAGCACCGCACCGACGAAGTCGCCCATTTCGATCAGGGCTATTTCCGGCAGGCCATAGACGCGGCGCATGGTGTCTTCGCTGGCGTTGCCGGTGCATGCAGCGATATGCGTGTAGCCGTTGGTGTGGGCGACATCGATGCCTTGGTGGATCGAGGCAATGTAGGCCGCGCAGGAAAACGGCCGCACGATGCCGCTGGTGCCGAGGATCGACAGACCGCCGAGAATGCCCAGGCGCGGGTTCATGGTCTTCAGGGCCAGTTGCTCGCCGCCCTGCACATTGACCGTCACCTCGAAGCCGCCGGGATAGCTGCATTCGTCCGCCAGGCGTTGCAGGTGTTCGCTGATCATGCGCCGTGGCACCGGGTTGATGGCCGGCTCACCCACCGCCAGCACCAGCCCCGGGCGGGTCACGGTGCCGACGCCGGTGCCGGCGACAAAACGGATGCCAGGTTCGGCCAGCAGGCGAACCTGGCTATAGAGCAGGGCGCCGTGGGTCACGTCCGGGTCGTCGCCGGCGTCCTTGAGCGTGCCCGCTTCGGCACCTTGGCTGGTTAGGCGGCAGAACTCCAGGCGCATCTGCACCACCTTGCCCTTGGGCAGGGTGATGCTGACGGCGTCGTTGCTCTCGCCACCGAGCAGCAAGCGTGCTGCCGCCAGGCTGGTGGCAGTGGCGCAGCTGCCGGTGGTCAGGCCGCTGCGCAGGGGGGCGGGCTGTTCGCGGGTTTCTTCACGCATCGGCGGGTTTCACCACGTCCAGCAAGGTGATCGGCAGCGCCTGGCGCCAAGTGTCGAACGCGCCCAATGGCTGGGCATGGGCGACATGGATGCGGGTCAGCTCGCCGCCGTGGCGTTCACGGAAATGCGCCAGGGCCAGTTCGCTTTGCAGGGTCACCGCATTGGCTACCAGCCGGCCGCCGGGGCGCAGGTTTGCCCAGCACAGGTCGAGCACACCTTCGCGGGTGACGCCGCCACCGATGAAGACAGCATCCGGTTGCTCCAGGCCCTCCAGCGCCGCTGGTGCCTTGCCGCGGACCAGTTGCAGGCCGGGTACACCCAACGCATCGCGGTTGTGTTCGATGAAGCCCTGGCGGCCTTCGTCGGCCTCGATGGCCAAGGCGCGGCAGGCCGGGTGGGCGCGCATCCATTCGATGCCGATCGAGCCGCAGCCGGCGCCCACGTCCCACAGCAGTTCGCCGGGCTGTGGTGCCAGGCGGGCCAGGGTAATGGCGCGGACGTCGCGCTTGGTCAGCTGGCCGTCATGCCGGAAGGCGCTGTCCGGCAGCCCGGCCAGCCGGTGCAGGCGCGGCGCCTCGGGCGTGGCCAGGCACTCGATGGCTACCAGGTTGAGCGCGGCGACGTCGCTGTGCGGCCAGTCCTGGGCGGTGCCGGCCAACTCACGTTCGTCCACGCCACCCAAGTGTTCGAAGACTCGCAGGCGGCTTGGCCCGAAGCCCCGCTCGCGCAGCTGCGTAGCAATTGCTGCCGGGCTGTCGCCGTCGTTGCTCAGCACCAGCAGGCGCACACCGCTGTGCAGATGGGCATTGAGCGCTGCCAGGGGCCGAGCGACCAGCGATACCACCTGCACGTCCTGCAGTGGCCAGCCCAGGCGGGCGGCGGCCAGGGCGCAGGAGGAGGGCATCGACAGCACGCGTATTTCAGCAGCCGGCAGTTGGCGCGCCAGGCTGGCGCCGACGCCGTAGAACATCGGGTCGCCGCTGGCCAGCACGCATACTGGCTCACCGCGCAGGGCCAGGACCGGGGCCAGCGAGAACGGGCTTGGCCAGCCCAGCCGTTCGCCGGCCACGCAGCGTGGCAGCAAGGCCAGCTGGCGCGGGCTGCCGAAGATCCGCGCAGCGCCCAGCAGCGCGCGCCGGGCCTGCTTGCCCAGGCCGCTGAAGCCGTCTTCGCCGATACCTACTACTGTCAGCCAGGGTGCCATGTATTCCATTCCGCCATTTTTTGGGGCCGCTGCGCCCCCCTTCGCGGGCTCGCCCGCTCCCACAGGTACAGCGCAGCCGTTGAGGGCAGCGGTGATCCTGTGGGAGCGGGTATGCCCGCGAAGGAAGGCGACGCGGTCCTTAATTTCTACTCGATCGTCGATGATGCTCGACCACCGGCTTTTCATGCCGCCGGACAAAGCAGGCATAATACCGCGCCTTCTACACTCAAGCGCATTTTCACAGATTGCCGGACGCCCCTTTGACCCAGGCCCATGCCTCCCATGTATCGCCCCGTCCCTCGGCCTGCCCGGGGTTGTGGCGCATCGTCAGTGCCCGTGATGGCGGCATCTGCCGCATCAAGCTGCCGGGCGGCCTGCTGCTGGCCGACCAGGCCGACGCAGTGGCGGCGGCTGCCGAGCGTTTCGCCGGTGGCGTGATCGAGGCCACCAACCGCGGCAACCTGCAGATTCGCGGCATCGGCAGCGACCATCGCGGCCTGGTCGAGACACTGCTCGCTGCCGGCCTGGGCCCACGTGATGCCGCCGGTGACGATGTACGCAACCTGATGCTCAGCCCGCTGGCCGGGCATGACCCGGCGATGCTGCTGGACGCTCGACCGTTGGCCGGGCAGATCCTCGACCTGCTGGAGGGCACCCCGCGTTTTCACCAGTTGTCGGCCAAGTTCGCCGTGCAGCTGGATGCCGGCGAAAACCTGGCCATGCTCGAACACCCCCATGACCTGTGGCTGTCTGCCCTGCGCCTGGGGCAGCAGACCTGGCTGGCGTTTGGCCTGGCAGGTTGCCCGGCAGACGGCCAGGTGCTCGGCGCGGTGCCGGCGGACCAAGGCCTGGTGCTGGTGCGTGCGGTGCTGGAGCGCTTTCTCGACCTGACCACCCCGGCACAGTCGCGCATGCGCCAGTTGCTCGAGGTATGTTCGGCAACCGATTTCATCGACGGGCTCGGCCTGGCCATCCGCCGCGATGCCGCCGTGCTCGCATGGCGACGTGAACCGCGCAGCGCCTCGTGGCTGGGCGTTCTGCCCCAGGCGCAGGGCATCGCCTTGGGCGTTGCCCCGCCGCAGGGGCGCCTGACCCCGGCCATGCTGCGTGGCGCTGCGCGCGTTGCCCGTGAACATGGCGATGGCAGCCTGCGCCTGAGCCCCTGGCAAAGCCTGGTGCTGACCAACCTGCAAGCGCAACACATCGATCACGCCCAGGCCGGGTTGTCCGCACTGGGCCTGCTATGCCATGACCATGAGCCACTGGCCCGCATAAGCGCCTGTACCGGCGCCAGTGGCTGTGCCAAGGCCCTGGGCGAGACCAAGGCCGACGCCGTCACCCTGGCTGCACTGCTCGGCCCTGGCGTGCCCGGCAGCGTGCACCTCTCCGGTTGCCCCCGATCCTGCGCCGTGGCCCATGTTGCCCCGGCCACCCTGCTGGCGCGCGCGCCGGGCCGTTACGACCTGTACCTGCGTGATGCGCGCCAGCCGGGCTTCGGCGCCCTGCGCGCCACCGACCTTACCTTGAATGAAGCAGGCGCCATGCTCGACCTGCCGACGGAGCACCTTGATGATTGACTACATCCGCGATGGTCAGGAGATCTATCGCAATTCCTTCCGGATCATCCGCGAGGAAGCCCGACTCGAGCGGATCCCCGCAGACCTCGAAAAGCTCGCCGTGCGCGTGATCCACGCCTGTGGCATGGTCGACGCCATCGATGGCCTGCAGTTCTCCGAAGGCGCCGGCCGGGCCGGGCGCGAGGCGTTGCTGAACGGCGCGCCGATTCTGTGCGATGCGCACATGGTCGCCGAAGGCATTACCCGCGCCCGCCTGCCCGCCGACAACAAGGTCATCTGCACCCTGCGCGACCCGAGCGTACCGGGCCTGGCGAAAGACGCCGGCAACACCCGTTCCGCCGTGGCCCTGGAGCTGTGGCGACCGTACCTGGAAGGCAGTGTGGTGGTGATCGGCAATGCGCCTACCGCACTGTTCTACCTGCTGGAAATGCTCGACGCCGGCGCCCCGAAACCAGCACTTATCCTCGGCTTCCCGGTCGGCTTTGTCGGTGCCGCCGAGTCCAAGGCGATGCTCGCCGCCGACAGCCGTGGCGTGCCGTTCGTGATCATGCAGGGCCGCCTGGGCGGTAGCGCGATGGCCGCAGCTGCGGTCAACGCCTTGGCCACGGAGGTGGAATGATGGCGCCGCGTGGACGTCTGCTGGGCCTGGGTGTGGGCCCTGGCGACCCAGAACTGATTACCCTCAAGGCCCTGCGCCTGCTGCGTGAAGCGCCTGTGGTTGGCTACTTCGTGGCCAAGGGCAAGCGCGGCAACGCCTTCGGCATCATCGAGGCGCACCTGCAGCCCGAGCAGATCCTGCTGCCGCTGGTCTACCCGGTAACCACCGAAGCGCTGCCAGCGCCGCTGTCCTATGAACAGGTGATCAGCGACTTCTACGACGAGGCCAGCGTGCAGGTGGCCGAGCACCTGGATGCCGGCCGCGACGTGGCGGTTATCTGTGAAGGCGACCCGTTCTTCTATGGTTCCTACATGTACCTGCACGACCGCCTGGCGCAGCGCTACGAGGCCGAAGTGATCCCCGGCGTCTGCTCGATGCTCGGTGGCGCCTCGGTACTGGGCGCGCCGCTGGTGTACCGCAACCAGAGTCTGTCGGTGCTGTCTGGCGTGTTGCCGGCCGAAGAGCTCAAGCGTCGCCTGGCCGATGCCGACGCGGCGGTGATCATGAAGCTTGGCCGCAACTTCCCCAAGGTGCGCGAAGTGCTGGCCGAACTGGGCCTGGACGGGCGCGCGCTGTATGTGGAGCGGGCGACCATGGCCAACCAGAAAATCGTGCCGCTGGACCAGGTCGACCCACAGTCGTCGCCGTACTTCTCGCTGATTATCGTGCCGGGTGAAAAATGGCAGGGCTGAACATGCACCAGGCACCGGCGATCGTCATCCTTGGCCAGGGCAGCCTGGCCACGGCGCAGCGTATCCAGCAGTGTTATCCACAAGCATCGATCCATGGGCTGGAAGGACGGGTCGAGGGTGCCGACCTTTGCTACACCGCGTTCGGCGATACCCTGCGTGGGCTGTACCAGCAGAACACTCCGATCATTGCCTTGTGCGCGGCGGGTATCGTCATCCGCAGCCTCGCCAGCCTGCTCAGCGAGAAAGGTGTCGAGCCGCCGGTACTGGCCGTGGCCGAAGACGGCAGCGCGGTAGTGCCGTTGCTCGGTGGCCTTGGCGGTGTGAACGTGATGGCGCGCGAAATCGCTGAAGCACTGGGCGTTGCTGCGGCGATTACCACCAGCGGCGAGTTGCGTTTCGGCACCTGTCTGCTGAACCCACCGCAAGGTTACGCGTTGGCGGATATCGAGCAAGGCAAGCGCTTCGTCTCCGACCTGCTGGCTGGCGAGGCGGTGCGCATCGAAGGTGACGCGCCGTGGCTGCAGCAGGCGCAGCTGCCTGCCAGCGAGGCGGCCCGGCGTACCATCCATGTGGGGCACCAGGCGCGCCCGGCCAGCCGCGACGAGCTGCTGATCCACCCGCGTTCGGTGGTGGTGGGTGTTGCTGGCGGTAGCCTGGCCAGTATCCGGTCGGCATTGCAGCAGGCCGGCATCGCCGAGCCGGCAGTGGCCTGCCTGCTGGCCGACGAGCAAGCCATGGCCGATAGCGCCCTGTACGAGGCCGCACAGGCCCTGGGGGTTGCCTTGCGCTTTGCTGCCAGGACGCATGATCTCGCCAGCATGGTTGCCGCGGCATTGCCTGCTGCGCAGCTGATCGAGGTGGCAGACGTGGTCATCGCGGTGGCGCCTGCCCCGGTCGAAGTGGCGCAGATCGGTCGTCGTCGGGGTCGTTTGGCGGTCATCGGCCTGGGGCCGGGTGCAGCCGAGCTGATGGTGCCGGCGGTCAAGGCCGAGCTTGCGCGGGCCGAGGATGTGCTCGGTTACGAAACCTACGTGCGCATGGCCGGCCCGTTCCGTGACGACCAGGTACTGCACTGCACCGACAACCGTGAAGAGATGCAGCGTGCCCGGCATGCCTTCGAACTCGCGGCTCAGGGCCGTTCGGTGGTGGTGGTTTCGTCGGGCGACCCGGGGGTGTTCGCCATGGCGGCTGCGGTACTTGAAGCGCTGCACGAGTCCACGGACCCGGCTTGGCACCGGGTGGATCTCGAGATCCTGCCAGGGGTGTCGGCCTCGCTCGCGACGGCCGCCCAGGCGGGCGCGCCGCTGGGGCATGACTTCTGTGTGATGTCGCTGTCCGACAACCTCAAGCCGTGGTCGATCATTGAAAAGCGCCTGGACCTGGCGGCCCAGGCCGACCTGGTGCTGGCATTCTACAACCCGATTTCCAAGTCCAGGCCGCACCAGCTTGGGGTAGCGCTGGAGGTCGTGCGTCGGCACCGCGAGGGTAACACGCCTGTAGTCCTTGGCCGTGACATCGGTAGGCCGGGGCAGACGCTGACGGTCGTCACATTGGCCGAGCTGCTGCCGGAAATGGTCGACATGCGCACCATGGTGCTTGTCGGCTCATCTACAACCTGCGTGTTTCCTCGCTTGTCGGGCGGGGTGTGGGCCTACACCCCGCGTTGGTACCCGTCGGCTGACTAGTTGCACCGGAAACCCTTCAGCGCGCTGCATCCTGGGCGTGCTGGCTAAGGTGGTCGCCCCTGACTCGGGGGGCAACCATCTAGGAGTTTCCACATGTCCACAGAAACACAAGTCACTGCGACCGACACAGCCATCCTGGTCGAAGGCAACCTGCTGGCCTGCGGCGCAGGCATGTCTTCGCAAAGCCGTCATGACGTAAAGAACGCCTTCCACTTTGCCACCTTGGTGGCTGACAAGTCCTTCGATGCCGAAAAACAGAGCAGGGAGTGGTACGACCGGTTCATCGATGTCATGCGTGATCTTGGCTTTACCATCCCTCGTCGCACCTTCGAGCTGGAAACCTCTGCCGAGTTGTCTGTCACCGTGGGCGCTGTCGCTATACGGGCGATCGGTGCGGTCGGCAATGCAGTGCTGGGTGGTACCAAGTTGGGTGTGCTGGCCAAGGCGGCTTTCGACAAACTCACCACCGTCGAAAATGACGTCAAGGTGGTCGATCACAAGCGCAAGAACAAGGTCAGGGGCATGGTCGGGATGGCCGCCTGCGTCGAAACCGACAACAACGATGTGGTCATGGTGGTGAGCTGCATCCAGGCCTCTGCCCCCAAACTGGAGGATGACATCCTGGGTATCCAGTGGAAGCTGGAAAAGACCGAGTACTACGCCGGCATGGCTGTGCTCACCCTCAACACTTTCGTCTACGACAAGGTCCGCGAAACCGTGGAAAACAAACTCGGCGTGCGCAGCGTCGAGAACGTTCTCCAGTACGACTTCTGATTGCAGGGCGGCGTTGTTGCAACGCCGCCTTGTTCGGCTCTTTGTGACGAGGCAATGCAATGGACAGAACAGCTGAACAACTGATGTTGATTGGCGGGACTGCATTACTGTATCGCGCGGACGCTGGCCAGATTCAACGCCAGGCTGCTTTCGACTCCATCCTTTACGCCCAGTTGGTGGCCAACAGGAATGCGGGGTCACGCTTTGACAACTATGAAGCCTGGTATGACGCCTATCGCGAGGCATACCGGCAACTGGGCTGGATCAAGCTGGCCAGTACGCATGACTTGAAACAGCTGGGGCAGCCCGCGCGCAGCGCGCAGATACAGCCACTCGAGGCGTGGCTGAAGATGCGCTCGATCCGTCATGAGGCTGTGCTGGCTGCAGTAAGAAGTGGCCTGGGCCGATCGATCGAAGGTTTTCGTCACCAGCTGAAGTTCAGCACGCAGGGTTCGCAACTGGTGATCGAGCTTGGCTTGCTCAAGCCGGGCCCGACCCTCGATCTTTGCAGTATCACCTTCCAATTCGACGCACCGATCGCCGGCATACCCCAGGACATGCTGCTGGTCGAAAAGGCGCTGGAGGGTGAAGCCGGGTTCAATGGCGTTTCCTTGCAGCTGGATAACGGGCGTTTCCAACACCAGCGAGATGAGCTGGAGGCATTGATGAAAACCAAGGATGCACAAGGGGAGTATCGGTTCGACCTGCATTAGGCAATGGCTATGGCGCCAGGTAGCCTTTGATACCGGTAAAGATGATTTGCGCAGCCAGGGCGCAGACGAACAGCCCCATCAGCCGGCTGACGATCTGCAGGCCCTGGTCGCCGAGGATGCGCTCGATACGGTGTGACAGGTACAGCACCAGGCCGACGGTAAAACTGGCCAGGGCGATGCTGATGATGGCCAACAGCTTGTCGTCCCAGTGCGGGTGGCCGACGCCCATTACCAGCAGTGCACCGATGGTGCCCGGGCCGACGGTGAGCGGGATGGTCAGCGGCACGATGGTGACATCCTGCTGCACGTTGTCGGCCTGTACCGCAGACTTGCCTTGGGCCATGCCCAGTGCCGAAATGAACAGCACACTCCCAGCGCCGATGCGGAAGGCATCGGCGGTGATGCCGAAGATGCCGAAGATCGCCCGACCGAACAGGTACAGCAGGACACTGGCGATGAGTGCGGCGATGGCCACCTTCCATGCCAGCTGCTTGCGCTCCTTGCTGGAGTGGCCGCGGGTAAGGCTGATGAAGCACGACAGCACGAAGAACGGGCTGTAGAGCACGAGCATTTTCAGGTAGACGCTGAACAACTCATGGAGCATGGGGGCTAGTCCAGGCAGTTATGGCTGGGCAGAGTTTATCAGCAGATTCTGTTGATAGCCTGTACCGGCCTTTTCGCGGGTGAACCCGCTCCCACAGGGATAGCATTGCCTTCAGGCCTTATGCAGTACCTGTGGGAGCGGGTTCACCCGCGAAAAGGCGGGCACAGGCGCCTCAGATCAGGAACTATGCACCGGATCCACCTTGGCTTCCCGGGGGTTGGCCCAGTACTGGATCAGCTCTCGCAACTGCGACAGTTCCACCGGTTTGGCCATGTGCCCGTCCATGCCCGCCAGGCGGGCGCGTTCCTTGTGTTCGGCAAGTATGTGCGCGGTCAGCGCCACCACCGGGGTGCGCTGGCGCTGGTTGGCGGCTTCCCAGGCGCGCAGCTGCTGGGTGGCCGAGAAACCGTCAAGTATCGGCATTTCGCAGTCCATCAGCACCAGGTCATAGCGCTGCGCCTTCATCGCCTGCAAGGCCTCTTCACCATTGCTGGCGGTGTCGGGCTCGAGGTTGAGCTTGCCAAGCATACCGCGGATCACCTTGGTCGAGATGCTGTTGTCCTCGGCGACCAGCACGCGGAAATCGCCGGGCAGGTCCAGTGCCTGGGGGATGCCGGGCAAACTGGCTGGTACGGCTTGCTCGCGGCCGCGCTGGGCCAGTTCTTCGGCCAGGGTGGTTTTCAGCGTGTAGCCGGCCACCGGCTTGGCGAGGATCCGCTTGACCCCGGCGTTGCGCGCAATGACCTTGCTCGGCGCGTTGCTGATGCCGGTGAGCATCACCACCAGGATGTCGTGGTTCAGGCTCGGGTCTTCCTTGATCTTGGCGGCCAGCTGCATGCCGGTCATGCCTGGCATGTTCTGGTCCAGCAGCACGGCATCGAAGTAGTCGCGCAGGTGGGCCTTGGTGCGCAGCAGGGCCAGTGCTTCCTTGCCCGACGGGACCGCGCTGACGTTCATGCCCCAGGCGCTGCACTGCTGTACCAGCACCTTGCGGCAGGTGTCGTTGTCGTCCACCACCAGTACGCGAGCATCACGCAGCGGGCTGTCGAGGTCGGCCGGTGGCTGTTCCAGGCGCGAAGGGTCCAGCGGCAGGGTCAGCCACAGGGTATTGCCCATGCCGGTGCTGCTCTTGATGCCGAACTCGCCCTGCATCAGCCCGATCAGCTGCTTGGCGATGACCAGCCCCAGGTGGCCGCCCAGCTTGTTGCTGGACAGGAAGTGGTGGCTGTGCAACTCGGCCTGCAGCAAGGCTTCGCGGTCAGCGGCCGGCAACGGTTCGCCGCTGTCCTGAACGGCGATGCGCAGGCGCGGTACCTCGCCGCGCTGGTCCAGCGCCACTACCAGCAGGATCTCGCCCTGGTCGGTGTTTTTCAGGGCATTCTCCAACAGGCTCGACAAGGCCTGGCGCAGGCGCGTCGGGTCGCCGCTGATCACCCGTGGTACCTGTGGTTGGGTGAAGCTGATCAGTTCGATGTTCTGCTGTTCGGCCTTGGCGCGGAAGATGTTCAGGCAATCTTCGATCAGCGCGTTGAGGTCGAACTGCACGTCATCGAGTTCGATCTGCCGGGATTCCAGCTTGGAAATGTCGAGAATCTCGTTGATCAGCGTCAGCAGTTCGTTGCCGGCGCTGTGAATGGTCTGCACGTAGTCGCGTTGCTTGACCGACAGCGGCGTGCCCAGAAGCAGCTCGGTCATGCCCAGCACACCGTTCATGGGGGTACGGATTTCGTGGCTGATCTTGGCCAGGAACTCGGCCTTGGCGTTGATTTCGGCATCGCTGGCGGCCAGTGCGCGGCTGGCGCTGAAGCGCTCCTCGCTAATGCGCCGCAGGCGTTCACTGACGGCCAGGTTGAGCAGCAGGCCGCTGGCCACGGTCAGGCCCAGCAGGATGCACAGCAGCCAGGGCGTCGAGGTACGGGTCAGGCCCAGTAGCGCTGGCAGCAGCACCAGGCCACCGAGGTTGAACACCACCATGGCCAGGCTGAACAGACGTGCGGGCGCATAGCCCTTGTACCAATGGTAGCTGCTGACCAGCAGCATGCTCACGCTGCCCAGGGCCATCAGGGCGTAGGTCATCAGGTTGAGGGGCAGGGTGTCGACGAACAGCAGCACCAACCCGCTCACCCCGACCAGCAGCATCTCGCCCTGCAGCAGGCGGTTTAGCCGTGGCGAGTTGCATGGCGAGAAGAAATGCTGGGTGAAACCCAGCCCCGCCAGGCCGGCCAGGACCAGCGTCAGGTATGCGGCGGGTGTTTGCGCGCTATGCCAAACGTGCCACCAGGGGCCGCTGAGGTTCAGCAGGATCAGGCCGCTGAGCAGCATCAGGCCGTGGTACAGCGCCAGGATCAGGGTAGTGCTGGAGCGGCTGTAGATGAAGCGGATCAGGTTGTGCATGATCAGCATCACCAAGCCGCCGAACAGCATGCCGAACAGCAGTGGCTGGCGCTGGTCGGAGGCTGCCACGGCCGCAGGCTCCAGGCTGATGGCCGGGCGCAACTGGTGCTCGGAAACCAGGCGCAGGTAGATATCCAGGGGTTGCTTGCTGTTGGGCAGGGGTAGTACATGGTCGCTGCCACGTAGGGTCGGGCTGGCATTGCCTGCCTGGCGCCCGTGGTGCAGCTGACGCAGAAGCTTGTCGCCCTCGAGGGCGTAGAGGTCCAGGCCAGAAAGGTCTGGGGCGAAAACCCGCAGCAGTTTTTCCTGCTCGCCGGGCTCCAGGCGGTAGTGCAGCCACAGGGCCTGTTCCGCAGGAGCGGCATCCAGGTCGGCAAGTACCAGCGGGCTGAACTGGTTGCGGTAACGTTCGGAGCGCACGTCGCTCAGTTGCAGGTTGGCCTGTTCGTCGAGCATAACGGCCCAGCCTCCGTCATGTTCGGCCGCCGCCGGGAACATGCAGAGCAAGGTCAGCAAGCTGACGATCAGAGCTGAGGCAATCCGAAGCCGACGCACTACGAAATCCCTTCTTAGCCTAGGTGCCGGGTATTAACTATGCGCGGCGCGCCAAGTCGAAGGCAAGGCCCCTTGGGGCCCTGTCGACGAGCCGGATGCCGCAGGCGCAAGGTGCTGGGGCGCGCTGCGGACGTCCGGTACAACTTACTGCTGGTGCTCACCGCGTTCGCGGGCGATGGCCCGGTAGCCGATATCGGTGCGGTAGAAACTGCCGTTCCAGCTTACTTCCTTGGCCAGGCGGTAAGCCTGCTGCTGCGCGTCGGCAACGGTGCTGCCCATGGCGGTGGCACACAGCACGCGCCCGCCGTTGGTGGTCACCTTGCCATCCTTGAGTGCGGTACCGGCGTGGAACACCTTGCCTTCGATCTTCGCGGCAGCGTCCAGGCCGTTGATCACGTCACCCTTGGCGTAGTCGCCCGGGTAGCCGCCGGCAGCCAGTACCACGCCCAGGCTCGGGCGCGGATCCCACTGTGCTTCTACCTTGTCCAGCGCCTTGGCGAAGGCGGCCTCTACCAGCAGTACCAGGCTCGACTCCAGGCGCAGCATGACCGGCTGGGTTTCTGGGTCGCCGAAGCGGCAGTTGAACTCGATGACCTTGGGGTTGCCCGCCTTGTCGATCATCAGGCCGGCGTAGAGGAAACCGGTGTAGACGTTGCCTTCCTCGGCCATGCCGCGCACGGTCGGCCAGATCACCTGGTCCATCACGCGCTGGTGAACTTCGGCGGTGACTACCGGGGCAGGGGAGTAGGCACCCATGCCGCCGGTGTTCGGGCCGGTGTCCTGGTCGCCGACGCGCTTGTGGTCCTGGCTGGTGGCCATGGGCAGCACGTTCTGGCCGTCGACCATGACGATGAAGCTGGCCTCCTCGCCGTCGAGGAACTCCTCGATCACCACGCGGGAGCCCGCATCGCCGAAGGCGTTGCCGGCCAGCATGTCACGCACGGCGGCTTCGGCTTCTTCCAGGGTCATGGCGACGATCACGCCCTTGCCCGCGGCCAGGCCGTCGGCCTTGATCACGATCGGCGCGCCTTTTTCCTGCAGGTAGGCCAGCGCCGGCTCGATTTCGGTGAAGTTCTGGTAGTCGGCGGTCGGGATCTTGTGACGCGCCAGGAAGTCCTTGGTGAAGGCCTTGGAGCCTTCCAGCTGGGCCGCGCCCTTGGTCGGACCGAAGCAGTCCAGGCCGCGGCTGCGGAACAGGTCGACCACGCCGATGACCAGCGGTGCTTCCGGACCGACGATGGTCAGGTCGACGTTCTTCTCGGCGAAGTCAGCCAGTTGCTCCAGGGCGCACACGTCGATGGCGACGTTCTCGCACTTGGCTTCAATGGCGGTGCCGGCGTTGCCCGGGGCAACGAAGACTTTCTCCACGCGTGGGTCCTGGGCGACTTTCCAGGCCAGGGCGTGCTCACGGCCGCCGCTGCCGATGATCAAAACTTTCATGTCAAAACCTCTGTTTGGCGGCAATCCTCGTACCCTGTGGGAGCGGGTTCACCCGCGAATGCGGCGGTGAATCCAACATCGCATTCGCGGGTGAACCCGCTCCCACAGCGGCCTAGGATCGGCCGGCCATCTTGATTAGTGGCGGAAGTGGCGCATACCGGTGAAGACCATGGCGATGCCGGCTTCGTCAGCGGCAGCAATCACCTCGGCATCACGCATCGAACCACCTGGCTGGATCACGGCGCTGATACCCACTTTAGCCGCATTGTCGATGCCATCACGGAACGGGAAGAACGCATCCGACGCCATGACTGCACCCTGCACCTGCAGGCCGGCATGCTCGGCCTTGATTGCAGCAATGCGCGCGGAGTTGACGCGGCTCATCTGGCCGGCGCCGACGCCGATGGTCTGGCGCTGCTTGGCGTAGACAATGGCGTTGGACTTGACGAACTTGGCCACTTTCCAGGCGAACACCAGGTCGTTGATCTCTTGCTCGGTTGGCGCACGCTTGGTGACGATCTTCAGGTCATCGGCAGTGATCATGCCGATATCGCGGCTCTGCACCAGCAGGCCACCGTTGACGCGCTTGAAGTCCCAACCGGCAGCGCGCTCGGCAGGCCACTCGCCGCACTCCAGCAGGCGTACGTTCTGCTTGGCGGCAACCACTTCGCGGGCAGCCTGGGAAATTTTCGGGGCGATGATCACTTCGACGAACTGGCGGTCGACGATGGCCTTGGCGGTTTCGCCGTCCAGTTCGCGGTTGAAGGCGATGATGCCGCCGAACGCCGACTCGGTGTCGGTGGCATAGGCCAGGTCGTAGGCCTTGCGGATGCCGCCTTCGTCTTCAGGTACCACGGCCACGCCGCACGGGTTGGCGTGCTTGACGATGACGCAGGCCGGCTTGACGAAGCTCTTCACGCACTCCAGCGCGGCATCGGTGTCGGCCACGTTGTTGAACGACAGTTCCTTGCCCTGCAGCTGGACGGCGGTGGAAACGCTGGCTTCGCCTTTCTTCGCTTCTACGTAGAACGCCGCGCTCTGGTGCGGGTTTTCGCCGTAACGCATTTCCTGGGCCTTGACGAACTGGCTGTTGAAGGTGCGCGGGAACTCGCTGCGGCCTTCAGTGCTCAGGGTTTCTTTGGCCTGGTCGATGGTGCCCATGTAGTTGGCGATCATGCCGTCGTAGGCAGCAGTGTGCTCGAACGCCTTGAGCATCAGGTCGAAGCGCTGGGCGTAGGTCAGGCCACCGGCCTTGAGGCCTTCGACGATGCCGGCGTAGTCGCTGGCATTGACCACGATGGCCACGTCCTTGTGGTTCTTGGCAGCCGAGCGGACCATGGTCGGGCCGCCGATATCGATGTTCTCGATGGCGGTCGGCAGGTCACAGCCAGGCTTGGAGATGGTGGCTTCGAACGGGTACAGGTTGACTGCTACCAGGTCGATCGGCTTGATGCCGTGCTCGTTCATGATGGCGTCGTCGGTGCCGCGACGGCCGAGGATGCCACCGTGGATTTTCGGGTGCAGGGTCTTGACCCGGCCATCCATCATTTCGGCGAAGCCGGTGTAGTCGGCCACTTCCACCGCATTGACGCCGTTGTCCTTGAGCAGCTTGTAGGTGCCGCCGGTGGACAGGATCTCGACACCGAGCTGCTGCAGCTCACGGGCGAATTCGAGGATACCGGTCTTGTCGGAGACGCTGATCAGGGCGCGGCGGACTGGCAGGCGGGTAGTCTGGTCGGTCATTTCGGGTTCCAATAACGCGGTGGAGTCAGCAAAAAAGGCGCCTCTGTTCAGGGAGCCGCCTTTTCTGGTTGGGATTCTGGCTTACAACAAGTCGTACTGCTTGAGCTTCTTGCGCAGGGTGCCTCGGTTCAGTCCGAGCATCTCGCTGGCCTTGGTCTGGTTGCCCTTCACGTAGTTCATCACGCTTTCGAGCAGGGGCGCCTCGACTTCGGAGAGCACCAGGTTGTACACGTCCGTCACGGTCGCGCCTTCCAGGTGGGCGAAGTAGTTGTGCAGCGCCTTCTCGACGCTGTCGCGAAGGGTCTGGCCCTCTTCGCTCGGCGTGTTGAGGTGCTGTTTCAGGTTGGCGTTGTCGCTCACGGGCGTTGTTCCACTCACAAATGTCTCGGTCATCATCGTCATGCGGCCACCCCTTGTCCGTCCTCTGTCTCAAGGCTCTGTCGACGTTCGCTGAAAAACGCGCGAACGTTGGCGCACTGCGCTTGTGTGTCTTCCAAAGCGTTGAACCGGGAGCGAAACTCCTTGCCGCCGGGTCGTGTTGCCAGGTACCAGCCAACGTGCTTGCGGGCAATACGTACGCCCATCACATCGCCATAGAAGGCATGCAGCGCGGCCAGGTGCTCCAGCAGGATGCGTTCCACTTCCTCCAGCTGCGGCGCTGGCAGGTGTTCGCCAGTGCGCAGGTAATGCTCGATCTCGCGAAAGATCCATGGTCGCCCCTGGGCGGCCCGGCCGATCAACAGGCCATCGACCCCGGTGGCGTCCAGCACCGCCCGGGCCTTTTCTGGCGAGGTGATATCGCCGTTGGCAAAAACCGGGATCGACACCGCCTGCTTGATGGCAGCGATGGTGTCGTATTCGGCTTCGCCGGTGTACAGGTCGGCGCGTGTGCGGCCATGCACCGCCAGCGCCTGGATGCCGGCCTGCTCGGCAATCTTCGCCACGTTCAGGCCGTTCTTGTTCGCCCGGTCCCAGCCGGTGCGGATCTTCAGGGTCACCGGGACTTCCACGGCGCCGACCACGGCGTGGAGAATCTCGCTGACCAAGGCTTCATCTCTCAATAAAGCAGAGCCTGCGGCTTTGTTGCAGACTTTTTTTGCCGGACAGCCCATGTTGATATCAATGATCTGGGCGCCTGCATCGACGTTGGCCTTTGCCGCCGCTGCCATCATCTGCGCATCACCACCGGCGATCTGTACCGAGCGTGGCTCGGGATCACCTTCATGGATGCGGCGCAGGCTCGACTTGCGGCTGTTCCAAAGGCTCATGTCACTGGAGACCATTTCCGACACCACCATGCCGGCGCCCAGGCGCTGGCAAAGTGTACGGAAAGGCTGGTCCGTGACCCCGGCCATGGGCGCGAGGATCAGGTTGTTACGTAGTGTGTATGGGCCGATGCGTACCGCCGACATAGGTGATCCCTGTTGTGGGGCCGAATCTTGGAGTTCGAAAAAGGGTTGGCATGATACCCGCTCTCGGTGACCGGATAAAGATGGATTTGGATAAAATCTGAACAGTTGTCGGCTTATGACTTTTGGTATGGGTGAGGATCCAGGACCTTGCGCGGCCCCTGTGGGAGCGGGCCTGCCCGCGAAGCAGGCGGCGCAATGGATGGCACGGGCTTCGCCCGTGTTCGCGGGCGCGCCCGCTCCCACAGGGCTGCTGGTTATTCCGGCGAACGGAAGCTCAGGCTGTAATTAACGGCCTTCGGCCCTGGGTCGAGGATGTCCAGGGCGATATGGATCGGGGTCTGGCTTGGCATTTCGCCGCGCCCGGCCAGTTCGCCGGACAGGTATTCGCTGGGCTTGAAGCGACGGCTGGCGATCAGCTGGCCGTTGAGGTCGGCGAAGCGCAGCTCCAGCAGCGGGAACGGCTGGGCGAACGGCGCGCGGTTGTAGATGATCGCATCGACGATCAGTGCGCCCTTGAAGTCCGGGTGGCTGCGTACTACCAGGTTGCTGCTCTTGATTCGAGCGATATCGACGCGGGTCGGCACTTCGCAGCCGACCAGCGGGCAGACTTGCTGGAAGAGCGGCCGGTACTGGTCCTGGCGGGCCATTTCGTCGAAATGGAACCAGACATACTGGAACGCAAGCAAGCCAGCGGCCAGCAGTGTCAGGAAACCCCACAACAAGCGCTTGCCCCAGTTGGGCGCGGGCTGTTCCCAGCCCAGTTGCAGTGGGTCGTCGACCACATCTACCAGCGGCTCCTTGCGCGCCGGGCGCTCGGCTTTGCCGGCAAGGCCTGGTTCCAGGCGTTCGTCGGGAAGCGGCTCGACAGGTTCGTCGTCGCGCGCTGACAGGCGCAGCTCCAGCGGCTCGTCGTTCCGGGCGCTCAGGCCCCGTACAGGGGCCTCATCATCGCTGGCCCGCAGCGGTTCGTTGAATTCGGGGTGGTCATCGATTGCGGCGGTACGGTGTACCGGTGGTTCGTCGTCGATGTCCAGATCAAGATTGCCACCTAACGTCGGCTCGGTACGCTCGCCTGGGGCGGGTTCCAGGTCCAGCTCCAGGGGCTCCGGCTCCCGCAGCACGGGCGTGGGTTCTACCGCCTGTTGCGGCTCGAACGGCTCATCGGTTGCCGTACCGAACAGGTCGTCGGCATGTTCGTCCGGGTGCAGTTCGTCACGCCGCGCCTGCAGGCCGTCATCCTGGCTTGCCGGGCGAGCCGAGGCCGGTTGGCCGCGGCGCTCCAGGCGCTCCAGTTCCATGTCGAGGTCGAGCGATTCCAGCGCCTGGGTGGTGAGCGCCCAGTCCTCGTCCGAGGGGGCGCTGGGCTCGCTGGCGACTGGCTGGGGTGCGATCGCCGGTTCGACCAGCGGTTCGGCAGGTGCAGCTGGTATCGGCACCGCAGGTGCGCTGGCTCCGCTGGCGCGGTTCTGCTCCAGCAGCTGCCTGGCGGCGTTGAACACCTGCAGGCAGTGGCCACAGCGCACTACACCGCGGGCCACGCTCAACTGGTGGTGGGTGACGCGAAAGCTGGTCTGGCAATGCGGGCACTGGGTGACGAAACTGTCGGTCATGCGGCAATCCGGGAGCTGTGCAGAAAAGTATTCTAGGCCCGCTTAACGGCGGCGACCACTGATGCGCACCCAGCCATCGCGAACGACGATCGGGTCCAGTTCGAAGTCGGCGGCATAGGCTGCGGCCACTTCCTCACCTTGCTCGGCGAGGATGCCCGACAGCGCCAGCAGGCCACCTGGGCGGACCAGGCCGGACAGTTGCGGTGCCAGCGACACCAGCGGGCCGGCGAGGATGTTGGCGACCAGCACATCGGCCTGCATGGCCGGCATGTTCTCTGGCAGGTACAGCGCCAGCTTCTCGTCGGCGATGCCGTTGCGCTGGGCGTTGTCGCGCGAAGCCTCGATGGCCTGTACGTCGATGTCGGTACCGACCGCCTCACGGGCGCCCAGCAGCAACGCGGCGATGGCCAGAATGCCCGAGCCGCAGCCGAAGTCCAGTACTTGGGTGCCTTCGAGTTGCTGGCCGTCGAGCCATTCCAGGCACAGGGCGGTGGTCGGGTGGGTGCCGGTGCCGAACGCCAGGCCCGGGTCGAGCAGCAGGTTCACCGCGTCCTGTTCCGGGGCCTCGTGCCAGCTTGGCACGATCCACAGGCGGCGGCCAAAGCGCATCGGCTGGAAGTTGTCCATCCAGCTGCGTTCCCAGTCCTGGTCCTCGATCACCTCGGCCTGGTGCTCGGGCAGCTCGGCGCCGGTCAGCAGGCGCAGGTGGGCGAATACCTGCTCAGGATCGGCATCGGCCTCGAACAGGGCCAGCAGGTGGGTGTGCGACCACAGCGGAGTGGTGTTGAGGTCTGGCTCGAAGATCGGTTGATCCTCGGCATCCATGAACGTGACCGAGACGGCACCCACTTCGAGCAGGGCATCTTCGTAGGTTTCGGCTTGTTCCGGGCTGATGGCCAGGCGTACTTGCAGCCAGGGCATGGCGGGCACCTTTGGTAAATCGACAGGGGCAGCCCTAGGCTGCGCGAAGGCTGGCAGTTTACGCGAGTGCGGGGGATTTGTGGATCTGGGCTGCTGTGCAGCCCATTCGCAGCACAAGGCTGCTCCTACAAGAGATCACATACCCCTGTAGGAGCAGCCTTGTGCTGCGAATAGGGCGCGAAGCGCCCCCGGAATGCATCAGACAAAACAGAGGGAAAGCGACTCAGCTATATAAGCAGGCTTCTCCTCACCGTCGATCTCCAGCGTGGCAATCGCCTTTAGCAGCCATTGCCCCGGTCTCTTTTCCGTCACTTCGGCCAGGTCCACCTTCAGCCGTACCTGGCTGTCGACCTTGACCGGCTGGATGAACCGCACGCTGTCCAGCCCATAGTTCACCACCATCTTCAGCCCTTCCGGCAGAACCAGGATGTCCTCGATCAGCTTGGGAATCAGCGACAATGTCAGGAAACCGTGGGCGATGGTGCAGCCGAACGGGGTTTTTGCCGCCTTTTCCGGGTCAACATGGATGAACTGGAAATCGCCCGTGGCTTCGGCGAACAGGTTGATGCGTTGCTGGTCGATCTTCAGCCAGGCCGAGCGGCCCAGTTCCTTACCAACGTACTGCGAAAGCTCTGTAACCGGTACATGGGGCATCGCGGACTCTCCGGGTTGTCAGTTGGTACGAAAGTGCAAGATCAGCACGGCGAACCGTTTCAGTCAAGTTGCACGTTTTTCGACGAATATCGGTATATGACGGCACATGCTTATAATGGCGGCCATGCCCGAGGGAGATGCTTATGCTGTTGCGTGGTTTGACCTGGCTGGTGCTATTCCAGCTGCTGGGGACGGCAATCAACCATCTGTTGGTGCCGTTTCTGCCGGGGCCGATCATCGGCCTGTTGCTGCTTTTGTTCTTCCTCATGGCCCGTGGTGAGGTGAGCAAGCCGCTGAACGAGGCCGCCAGCAGCCTGCTGCGTTACCTGCCGCTGTTGCTGGTGCCACCAGCGGTGGGGGTGATGGTGTATGCCAGGGATATCGCCGCCGACTTCTGGGCCATTGCCGGTGCCTTGCTGATCTCCTGCCTGGTGACCCTGGTGTTCGTCGGCGTGTTGATGCAAAAGCTCATCCACCGTCAGGTCCGGAGCGAGGAGCAGCCATGATGCTCGACTGGCAAGGCGCACTGGATGCGGTCGTTCATCATCCCTTGTTCGGTATCGGCATCACGCTTGGGGCCTACCAGGTGGTGCTGGCGGCCTACGAGAAGACCCGCTGGATCTTCCTGCAGCCGGTACTGGTCTCGATGCTGCTGGTGATCGGCATGTTGCTGGTGTGTGGCATCGACTACAGCGAATATCGCAAGAGCACCGAAATCATGAACATCCTGCTGGGGCCTGCCACCGTAGCCCTGGCTGTGCCGCTCTACCTCAACCTGCGGCGTATCCGACAGCTGTTCTGGCCCACATTTACTACGCTGGTAGTCGGAGGCCTGTTCGCCACGCTGTGCTGCCTGTTGCTGGGCTGGTGGTTCGGTGCCGAGCACATGATCCTGATGACCATGGCGCCGAAGTCGGTCACGTCGCCGATCGCCATGCTGGTGGCTGAGCAGATTGGCGGCGTGGCTGCCTTGGCGGCGGTGTTCGTGCTGATTACCGGGGTTATCGGGGCAATCTTCGGCCCGGCGTTGCTGAGCCGTTTTGGCGTGCATAGCCCCGAGGCCCGTGGCATGTCTTTGGGCGTGACCGCGCACGCAGTGGGCACTTCGGTGGCCCTGCAGGAAAGTGACGAATGCGGCGCCTTTGCCGCGCTGGCGATGAGCCTGATGGGGGTGGCCACGGCGGTGTTCCTGCCGCTGGCGGTCAGCCTGGTGGCTTGAGGACTTGTGATGACGCTACCGCTGTTTCCTCTCAATACCGTGCTGTTTCCTGGTTGTTTCCTCGATTTGCAGATTTTCGAGGCACGCTATCTGGACATGATCGGGCGCTGCATGAAGCGGGGCGAAGGTTTTGGTGTGGTGTGCATCCTCGAAGGCGAGCAGGTCGGCAAGGCGCCGCCGGTGGTCGCCTCGATCGGCTGCGAGGCGGTGATCCGTGACTTCGTGCAGCAGGATAACGGCTTGCTGGGTATCCGCGTCGAAGGCGTGCGGCGCTTCAACCTGGAAAGCACCGAGGTGCAGAAGGACCAGTTGCTGGTGGGGCAGGTGCAATGGCTGCCGGAGCAGGCGGACAGCCCGTTGCTGGAGGCGGACGAAGACCTGCTGGCGTTGCTGGTGGCCCTGGGTGAACACCCGATGGTCGAAGCCCTGGACATGCCGCGGCCTGTGGACGGGCGGCAGACGTTGGCCAACCAGTTGGCGTACCTGCTGCCCTTCATGGAAGAGGACAAGCTGGATCTGCTGACCCTCGATTCGCCACAGGAGCGGTTGGGGGAAATCCAGAAGCTGCTGGAGCGGATTCAGGGTGAATTGTTTGCCTGATACTGCTGTGTTGCCAGTGCCGGCCTCTTCGCAGCACAAGGCTGCTCCTACAGGCTGACGAGAGCCCTGTAGGAGCAGCCTTGTGCTGCGAAGAGGCCGGTAAACGCGACATCAATATTGATACCGCAGCAAAGCCTGCGGCAGCGCATGCATGGCAAAGAACGCCAGCAACGCGACACACGCCGGCAACACCAGCCACCAAACCCGCAGTGGCAAGGCTGGGAGCGTCTGGTGACGCTGCGCCAGTGTCAGGCTGAGCGCGCACACACAGCACGCCAGCAAGGCCCCGGCGAGGATGTCGGTCGGCCAGTGCGCCCCGAGGTACACCCGTGACAGGGCAATCGCCAGCGCCGGAATGCAGCCCAGCAACACCCAGGTCAGGCGCATCCGCGGCGGCTGACCGCGACCGGCCAGCACTGCCATTACCAGGAAGAACGCAAACGACGCCGAACTGTGCCCACTGGGCATGCTGTAGCTGGTCAGCGGGTCGCTCAGCACTTCCGGGCGGGCCCGGGCGAACAGCCACTTCAGCGTGCCGTTGGCAAACGCCGTACCCATCAGTGCGCCCGCAGCGAACATGGCATGCCGCCACTGCCGGGCAAGCAGCAGCAGGCCCGTCAGCAGCCCGCCGAGGAATAACTGAGTGCGGAAATCGCCCAGCCGGGTCACCAGCACCACTGTGCCATCGATGGCCTGGCTGCGGTGCTCCTGCACCAGTGTCATCACGCCCTGGTCGAACTCGTGCAGGTAGGGCCAGCCGAGGAAGACCCCGGCCAAGGCCAGGAAACTCAGGCCGGCGATCAGTCGGGTGCCGTGGCGTTGATCACGAATGCTGGTGTTCAGGCTCAGCCCGATGATGACTGCCAGGGTGCCGGCGATGATCCCGGCATCCAGCCAGAAGCCTTCCGGCAAGGGCAGGCGCATGGCTGCGCCGGTAGCCCAGCCGGGCAGCAGGTAGGCCACTGCCCAGCCGGCACCGGCCACCAGGCTGACGGCGATGAACCGCGGCAGCGGCATGTCGAACATGCCGGCGACCATTGGCAGCATAGGCCGCAGCGGCCCGATGAAGCGCCCTACCAGCAGGCTGGCGATGCCGTAGCGCTGGAAGTAGGCCTCGGCGCTGCCGATCCATTCCGGATGGTGGCGCAGCAGGGGCAGCCTGCGAATGTTCTGGTGGAAGTACTTGCCCACCGTGTACGACAACGCATCGCCCACCAGGCCACCGAGAAAGCCCAGCAGCAGCGTTTCGCCCAGGCTGAAGGCGCCGCTGCCGGCCAGTACCGCGACCGCGAACAGCAGCACGGTGCCTGGCACGATGATGCCGGCAATGGCCAGGCACTCGATGCAGGCCACCAGGAATATCGCCAGGCCAAGCCACTGCGGGTTGGCGCTGAGCCAGCCAGTCAGGCTGTCGAGCCATTGGCCCATGGTTCAGCTTCCTTGTTCCAGAATGAAGAAGTCGCGGCCTTCGACTTGGCCGCGACGTAACGGGTTCCGCGTGCAGAAACGGGCGTATTCGGCATCGACGAAACGGTAGGGCAGGTGCTCGTCGCGGCCATGAGGGATGCCCAGGCGGGCGGCCTGGATCACCCGTGGCACGATGTTGCCGCAATCCTCCACGTACAGGCGCTCGGCGTCAAAACGCTGGGCGTCCCAGTGCGGCACCTTCAGGCCCAGGGCCCGGCACAGCAAGGTCTGGCCCGCGCACAGGCGCTCGGGCGGGCGGAGGTTGCCGCTCGCATCGGGGTTGTTCAGTTGCATCTGTGCCAGGCTGTTCGGCCCCGAGCGGGCGTCCTGCCAAGGATAGGCCGACTTGATGAGCACCGCGTTGCCTGGCCCGTGGGCGCTGAAGTTCAGCGAGTCGCCGCCGCGGGCGTAGTACATATAGATGTGCCCGCCATCGAGGAACAGCGCCTTGCGCTTTTCGGTGTAGCCGAGCGAGGCGTGGCTGCCTTTGTCGGTGAGGTAGTAGGCCTCGGTCTCGATGATGCGCGCGGCCAGCCACAGGTCGCCGTGGCGATGGCGGATGACTTTGCCCAGCAGGGCCTTGGCCAGGGTCTGGGCGTCGCGATCGAAAAAGCTGTCGGGCAAGGCTGGCATGCGGGCGGTTCGTGGCTGGGACGGCGGGGATGATAGCAATGAATAGCTTAATCGAGGCTGAATCGAGTGGGATGTTGGCAGTGCCGGCCCTTTCGCGGGCTCGCCCGCTCCCACAGGTACCTCGGAGGTCCCAGGCCTTGTGCAATCCCTGTGGGAGCGGGTTTACCCGCGAAAAGGCCCTGACAGGAGATAGAAATTTCGATAACCCCGGTTACATCTTTCCTACACAATGCCCCCAGCCATTTTCTACCATCCGCCACCCGCCGCTGGGCGTACACCTGCGCGCCAGTTATAATCAGCCGATTTCCCCTTCGCCAAGACACCGAACCCATGACTGAGTCCGTTCTTGACTATATGACCCGCCTGGGTCGCGCTGCCCGTGAGGCTTCCCGGGTGATCGGCCGTGCCAGCACCGCGCAGAAGAACCGCGCCCTGCAAGCTGCCGCCGACGCACTGGACGCCGCTCGTGCCGAGCTGACCGCAGCCAACGAGCTGGACCTGGCCGCCGGCCGTGCCAACGGCCTGGAGCCCGCGCTGCTCGACCGCCTGGCGCTGACCCCGGCGCGTATCGACGGCATGATCACCGGCCTTCGCCAGGTGGCTGCCCTGCCGGACCCGGTCGGTGCCATCCGCGACATGAGCTACCGCCCATCCGGTATCCAGGTCGGCAAGATGCGCACGTCGCTGGGGGTGATCGGGATCATCTACGAATCGCGCCCGAACGTGACCATCGATGCCGCCAGCCTGTGCCTGAAGTCGGGTAACGCGACCATCCTGCGTGGCGGCTCCGAAGCCATCCACTCCAACCGCGCCATCGCCACCTGCATCCAGCGTGGCCTGGCCGCCGCCGGCCTGCCGGCAGCCGTGGTGCAGGTGGTCGAGACTACCGACCGCGAAGCCGTGGGCGCGCTGATCAGCATGCCGGAATTCGTCGACGTCATCGTGCCGCGCGGTGGCCGTGGCCTGATCGAACGCATCAGCCGCGATGCCCGCGTGCCAGTGATCAAGCACCTGGACGGTATCTGCCACGTCTATGTCAGCCAGCACGCCGACCTGGACAAGGCCTGGCGCGTGGCGTTCAACGCCAAGACTTACCGCTATGGCATCTGTGGTGCCATGGAAACGCTGCTGGTCGACCAGCAGGTGGCCGAGCGCTTCCTGCCGGAAATGGCCAGTCGCTTCCAGGAGAAGGGCGTCGAGTTGCGTGGCTGCGAGCGCACCCGGGCGATCATCGACGCCAAGCCCGCCACCGAGGCCGACTGGCACACCGAATACCTGGACGCAATCCTGTCGATTCGCGTGGTCGATGGGCTGGACCAGGCCATCGAGCACATCAACCACTATGGCTCGCACCATACCGACTCGATCATCAGCGAACACCAGGGTGAAGCCCGCCAGTTCATGGCCGAGGTCGACTCGGCGTCGGTCATGCTCAATACCCCGACCTGCTTCGCCGACGGCTTCGAGTACGGCCTGGGTGCGGAAATCGGCATTTCCACCGACAAGCTGCATGCCCGCGGGCCGGTCGGCCTGGAAGGCCTGACCTGCGAGAAGTACGTGGTGATCGGTGACGGCCAGCTGCGCGGCCAGGAGTCCTGCTGAGTTGAGCAAGGCCCAGGCAGTCCGGCGCATCGGCATTCTTGGCGGCACCTTCGACCCCGTGCACATCGGCCACCTGCGCAGCGCGCTGGAAGTGGCCGAGTTCATGGGGCTGGACGAGCTGCGCCTGCTGCCCAACGCCCGGCCGCCGCACCGCGACACCCCGCAGGTGGCCGCGCAGGACCGCCTGGCCATGGTGCAAGGCGCTGTACAGGGCGTGCCCTGCCTGAGCGTGGATGCCCGCGAACTGGCGCGCGACAAACCGTCGTACACCATCGACACGCTGGAATCGATCCGCGCCGAACTGGCCGCTGACGACCAGTTGTTCCTGGTGCTGGGCTGGGATGCCTTCTGTGGGCTGCCCGGCTGGCACCGCTGGGAAGAATTGCTGCAACACTGTCACATCCTGGTGCTGCAACGCCCGGATGCCGACGTAGAACCCCCTGACGAGCTGCGCAACCTGCTGGCTGCGCGCTCGGAGAGCGATCCCACCGCCTTGTCCGGCCCGGCGGGAAACATTTCGTTCGTCTGGCAGACGCCGCTTGCGGTGTCGGCTACACAGATCCGACAGCTGCTGGCCAGCGGCAAATCGGTGAGGTTCCTGGTGCCGGACGCCGTACTGGCCTACATCGAGGCGCACGAACTGTATCGTGCACCTAACTGACGGTGCCTCTGGCGCCTCATCCAACGAGTTGAACGAGTTTTATATGACCAAGCAGAAAATCCACGGCGAAGAACTGGTCGCCCTGACCAAGGCAGCGCTGGAAGACGTCAAGGCCCAGGACATCCAGGTCATCGACGTGCGCGAAAAGCACAGCCTGACCGACTACATGATCATTGCCACCGGTACCTCCAACCGCCAGATCAACGCGATGCTGGAAAAGGTCCGCGAAGCGGTCAAGGCCAAGGGTGCCCAGCCACTGGGTGAAGAAGGCAAGGGCGACAGCGACTGGGTCCTGCTGGACCTGAACGACGTCATCGTGCACATGATGACCGCCGCTGCCCGCCAGTTCTACGACCTGGAGCGCCTGTGGCAGGGTGCCGAGCAAAGCCGTGCTGCCGATGGCAAGCACCACAGCCCGGACCATGCCCACGAGTACTCCGACAAGCTCAAGGACCGGGAATAAGGAAAGCGCTGTGCGTCTGCGCCTGATCGCGGTCGGCTCGCGCATGCCGAAGTGGGTCGAGGAAGGCTGGCATGAATATGCCAAGCGCCTGCCCGCCGAGCTGTCGCTGGAGCTGGTGGAAATCCCGCTGAACACTCGTGGCAAGAATGCCGACGTCGCCCGCCTGATCCGTCAGGAGGGCGAAGCCATGCTGAGCAAGGTTCAGCCAGGGGAACGCATCGTCACCCTCGAGGTCCATGGCAAGCCCTGGAGTACCGAGCAGCTGGCGACCGAGCTGGACCGCTGGCGCCTGGATGCGCGCACGGTGAATTTGATGGTGGGCGGCCCGGAAGGCCTGGCGCCCGAGGTCTGTGCGCGCGCCGAGCAACGTTGGTCGCTGTCGCCGCTGACCTTGCCGCACCCATTGGTAAGGATACTCATCGGCGAGCAGATTTACCGCGCCTGGACCGTGCTGTCCGGGCATCCTTACCATAAATGAGCCTGTAAGCAGTCCGATGTCGCAGCCGATCCGTCTCAAGGACCACGAGAAAGACGCCCGCCTGGTGCGCAACCGCGTCGTGGTCGGCGCAGTCGCGATCATGCTGCTTATCTGCGTGCTGATTGCGCGTCTGTACTACCTGCAGGTCATCCAGCACGACTATCACTCGACGCTGTCGGAGAACAACCGGGTGCATGTGCAGCCGATCCCGCCGACCCGCGGGTTGATCTTCGACCGAAACGGGGTGATCGTCGCCGACAACCGGCCCAGCTTCAGCCTGTCGATGACCCGCGAACGTGCGGGTAACTGGCAGGAAGTGCTGGATACCATCGTCGAAGTGCTGGAGTTGACGCCCGACGACCGCGCCCTGTTCGAGAAGCGCATGCGCCAGGGCCGCCGGCCGTTCGAGCCGGTGCCGATCCTGTTCGAACTCAACGAAGAGCAGATCGCCCGTGTGGCGGTGAACCAGTTCCGCCTGCCGGGCGTGGAGGTGGTAGCCCAGTTGGTGCGCCATTACCCGCAGGGCGCGCATTTCGCCCATTCGGTGGGGTATGTGGGGCGGATCAACGAGAAAGAGCTGAAAACCCTCGACCCGGTGAACTACAGCGGCACCCACCACATCGGCAAGACCGGCATCGAGCGCTTCTACGAAGCCGACCTGCATGGCCAGGTGGGCTACGAGGAAGTCGAGACCAACGCCCGCGGCCGCGTGCTGCGGGTGCTCAAGCGCACCGACCCGAAACCGGGCAAGGACATCGTGCTGAGCCTGGACATCAAGCTGCAGGAGGCCGCCGAGGCTGCCCTGGGTGGCCGGCGTGGTGCGGTGGTGGCGCTCGACCCGCGTACCGGCGAGGTGCTGGCGATGGTCAGCCAGCCCAGCTTCGACCCCAACCTGTTCGTCACCGGTATCGGCTTCAAAGCCTATGCCGAACTGCGCGACTCGATCGACCGACCGC
Organism: Pseudomonas sp. A2; assembly: GCF_023100865.1. Lineage (NCBI taxonomy): Bacteria > Pseudomonadati > Pseudomonadota > Gammaproteobacteria > Pseudomonadales > Pseudomonadaceae > Pseudomonas > Pseudomonas sp. A2. The sequence goes on along the minus strand of NZ_CP039127.1, from coordinate 5,400,098 downwards.
TGTTCAACCGCGTGCTGCGCGGCCTGTACCCGCCAGGTTCGACCATCAAACCGGCGGTGGCCATCGCCGGCCTGGACAGCGGCGTGGTCAATGCCGGCAGCCGGGTGTTCGACCCGGGCTACTACCAGTTGCCCAACTACGACCACAAATACCGTAACTGGAACCGCTCGGGCGATGGCTGGGTCGACCTGGACACCGCGATCATGCGCTCCAACGACACCTACTTCTACGACCTTGCCCACAAGATGGGCATCGATCGGCTGTCTAGCTACATGAACAAGTTCGGCATCGGCCAGCGGGTTTCCCTCGACATGTTCGAGGAATCCGCCGGGCTGATGCCATCGCGTGAATGGAAGCGCGCCACCCGCCGCCAGGCCTGGTTCCCCGGCGAAACCCTGATCCTCGGCATCGGTCAGGGCTACATGCAGGCCACGCCGCTGCAACTGGCCCAGGCCACTGCGCTGATCGCCAACAAGGGCGTGTGGAACCGCCCGCACCTGGCCAAGACCATCGAAGGCCAGCCGCCGGTGGACGACAACCCCATGGAAAACATCGTGCTGCGTGACAAGTCCGACTGGGCCAAGGTCACCCATGGCATGGAGCAGGTGATGCACAACGCCCGCGGTACCGCACGCAAGGCGGCCATTGGCTCCCAGTACCGCATTGCCGGCAAGAGTGGTACCGCCCAGGTGGTGGCAATCAAGCAGGGCGAGAAGTACGACCGCAACAAGCTTCAGGAGCGCCACCGCGACCACGCCCTGTTCGTCGCCTTCGCCCCGGCCGAGGACCCGAAGATCGTGGTTTCGGTGATGGTCGAGAACGGTGAGTCCGGCTCGGGCGTTGCCGCCCCGGTGGTGCGCCAGGTGATGGACGCCTGGTTGCTCGACGAAAACGGCCGGCTCAAGCCCGAGTTCGCGCCTGCCACCGTTACCCAGGAATCAGCCCTGTGATGAACAATTTCGATCGCATGCTCTCCAGCGAGGATGTGATGCGTCGGCGCGCCAGCTTTCTGCAGCGCATCCACGTCGACGGCCCTTTGCTGATCATTCTGCTGACCCTCGCGGCCGGCAGCCTGTTCGTCCTGTATTCGGCCAGTGGCAAGAACTGGGACCTGCTGCTCAAGCAGGCCACCTCGTTCGGCATCGGCCTGGTGTCGATGTTCATCATCGCCCAGCTGGAGCCGCGCTTCATGGCTCGCTGGGTGCCGCTGGCCTACCTGGCCGGGGTGCTGTTGCTGGTGGTCGTGGACGTGATGGGCCACAACGCCATGGGCGCCACGCGCTGGATCAACATCCCCGGGGTGATCCGCTTCCAGCCCTCGGAGTTCATGAAGATCATCATGCCGGCGACCATCGCCTGGTACCTGTCCAAGCGCACATTGCCGCCGCATCTGAAGCATGTGGCGATCAGCCTGGTGCTGATCGGCGTGCCGTTCATCCTGATCGTGCGCCAGCCCGACCTGGGTACGGCGCTGCTGATCCTCGCCTCCGGGGCTTTCGTGCTGTTCATGGGCGGCCTGCGCTGGCGCTGGATCCTCAGCGTGCTGGCGGCTGCGGTGCCAGTGGCGGTGGCGATGTGGTTCTTCGTCATGCACGACTACCAGAAGCAGCGGGTACTGACCTTCCTCGACCCGGAAAGCGACCCGTTGGGCACTGGCTGGAACATCATCCAGTCGAAGGCGGCGATCGGCTCGGGCGGTGTGTTCGGCAAGGGCTGGCTGCTCGGCACCCAGTCGCACCTGGACTTCCTGCCGGAAAGCCACACCGACTTCATCATTGCCGTGCTCGGCGAGGAATTCGGCCTGGTCGGCATCTGCCTGCTGTTGATCGTCTACCTGCTGCTGATCGGCCGTGGCCTGATGATCACCGCCCAGGCGCAGACCCTGTTCGGCAAGCTGCTGGCGGGCAGCCTGACCATGACCTTCTTTGTGTACGTGTTCGTCAATATCGGTATGGTCAGCGGCCTTCTGCCCGTGGTGGGCGTGCCGCTGCCCTTCATCAGCTATGGCGGAACTTCGTTGGTGACGCTGCTGTCAGCGTTTGGCGTTCTGATGTCGATCCACACGCACCGCAAATGGATCGCTCAGGTTTGAATAAGGTGAAGAATTTCATGCAAGCAGTGCGTAACTGGGCTGCCCGTTGTGCGCCGTGGATCGGCGCGGTGGGCCTGTTCGGCGCTGTACAGCTGGCCCATGCCGGCGATTATCAGGGCTCGCCGCAAGTGGCCCAGTTCGTTGGCGAAATGAGCCGCGACCATGGCTTTGCCCCTGAGCAGCTGATGGGTGTGTTCGCGGAGGTGCAGCGCAAACAGTCGATCCTCGACGCCATTTCGCGCCCGGCCGAACGGGTAAAGCCGTGGAAGGACTACCGGCCGATGTTCATCACTGACGCGCGTATTGCCCGCGGTGTGGACTTCTGGCGCCAGCACGAGGCGGTGCTGGCCCGTGCCGAGCAGGAGTATGGCGTGCCGGCGCAGTACATCGTTGCCATCATCGGCGTGGAAACCTTCTTTGGCCGCAACACCGGTAACTACCGGGTGATCGATGCCTTGTCGACCCTGGGCTTCGACTACCCGCCACGGGCGGAGTTCTTCCGCAAGGAGCTGCGCGAATTCCTGCTGCTGGCCCGTGAGGAACAGCTCGACCCGCTGACGCTCAAAGGCTCCTACGCTGGTGCAATGGGCCTGCCGCAGTTCATGCCGAGCAGCTTCCGCAACTTCGCGGTAGACTTCGACGGCGACGGCCACATCAATATCTGGAACAACCCGGACGATGCCATTGGCAGCGTGGCCAGCTACTTCAAGCGCCACGGCTGGGTGGCCGGCGAAGGTGTGGTCAGCCGCGCCTGGGTGGACGGTGGGCGCGCCGACGAAGGCCTGACCACCGGCATCGAGCCGGTAAAAACCGTTGGGGAGTTGCGCACGCTTGGCTGGTCGGTCCATGATTCGTTGCGCGATGATCTGCCGGTTACCGCCTTCCGTCTCGAGGGCGACAATGGCCCCGAGTACTGGATGGGCCTGAAGAACTTCTACGCGATCACTCGCTACAACCGCAGCGTGATGTATGCCATGGCGGTGCATCAGCTATCGGAACAGCTGGTTCAAGCACGGGGCGTCAAGTAATGCGCGCAATCATCTCTGGCAAGTCTTTCAAGCTGCTCACCTGCCTCGCCGTGGGCGTGGTGCTGGCCAGCTGTTCGTCCAACCGCCCGCCCCAGCAAAGCAGTGGCAACGTGGTGCGCACCCAGCCGGGCCTGGACATCAACCGCGCGCACAAGGACGGCGCGCCGTGGTGGGACGTGGATGTGAACAAGATCCCCGACGCCACGCCAACCGTGCACACCGGCAACTACAAGGCCAACCCGTACACGGTACTGGGCAAGACCTACTACCCGATGCAGGACTCGCGCAATTATCGCGCGGAAGGTACCGCGTCGTGGTATGGCACCAAGTTCCACGGCCAGAACACCGCCAACGGCGAGCTGTACGACCTGTACGGCATGAGCGCGGCGCACAAGACCCTGCCGCTGCCGGCCTACGTGCGGGTGACCAACCTGGCCAACGGCCGTAGCGTGATCCTGCGGGTGAACGACCGTGGGCCGTTCTATTCGGACCGCATCATCGACTTGTCCTATGCCGCGGCGAAAAAGCTCGGTTATGCCGAGATTGGCACCGCGCACGTGCGCGTCGAAGGTATCGACCCGCAGCAGTGGTGGGCCCAGCGTGGCCAGACACCACCGATGGTGCTCAAGGAGCCCCAGGTGGCCCAGACCCAGGCGATCCCGGCCAGTACCGGGCGCGTCGAGCAATGGACCCCGCCGCCCCAGCAGCATGCGGCGCCGGTGGTGCCGGTGCAGGTGGCCGGCAACAACGTGCCGGCCGGCAGTGGCGGCAGCTTCCTGCAGGTGGGGGCCTTCGCCAACCCGGACGCCGCCGAACTGCTGCGCTCCAAGCTCAGCAGCATGGTCAGCGCGCCAGTGTTCATCAGCTCGATCGTGCGTAACCAGCAGACCCTGCACCGCGTGCGCCTCGGGCCGATCAACAGCCAGGGCGAGATCCAGCAAGCGCAGGACAGCATCCGCCTGGCGAACCTTGGGCAGGCCAAGCTGGTCACAGCTGACTGACCGCGTTGCCTTCTTCGCGGGCACGCCCGCTCCCGCAGGGCATGCGAAACCCTGTGGGAGCGGGCGCGCCCGCGAAGAAGGCAACACCAAACTGTCGGTTTTGTCATGAATTGACGGGCGCGGGCATGTACAATGTCGGCTTTTGCCCGCAGCGACATAAAGCCGCACATTGCGAGCCAGGCCTACGGCCGCAAAAACTAGACTGACTGGCGCTGGGCACATGATCTTGCCCAGGGAACATCAGACCATTAGCGATTTTCGAGAGACGGATGAACATCACCAACCTTGCCAAACGACTTTGCCTGCCCGTACTGCTGATGATCACGCCTGCCGCCTTCGCGGCTGAGCAGATGACGCCGGCGCCACCGCAACTGGCAGCCAAGTCCTACGTACTCATGGATGCGTCCAGCGGCAACGTGCTGGTCGAGAACAACGGTGACGAGCGCCTGCCGCCTGCCAGCCTGACCAAGCTGATGACGGCCTACATCGCCACCCTGGACATCCGTCGCGGCCAGATCGGTGAAAACGACCCGGTTACCGTCAGCGAAAACGCCTGGCGGACCGGCGGTTCGCGCATGTTCATCAAGGTGGGCAGCCAGGTGACCGTCAGCGACCTGCTGCATGGCATCATCATCCAGTCCGGCAACGACGCCTCGGTTGCCCTGGCCGAGCACATCGCCGGCAGCGAAGACGCCTTCGCCGACATGATGAACAAGACCGCTGCCGACCTGGGCATGGCCAACAGCCACTTCATGAACCCGACCGGCCTGCCGCACCCGGACCATTACTCGTCGGCCCACGACATGGCTACCCTGGCCCGTGCGATCATCAATGTCGACCCGGCCCACTACGCCATCTACTCGCAGAAAGAGTTCTTCTGGAACAACATCAAGCAGCCAAACCGCAACCTGCTGCTGTGGCGTGACAAGACTGTCGACGGCCTGAAGACCGGCCACACCGACGAAGCCGGCTACTGCATGGTGGCTTCGGCCGTTCGCGATGGCCAGCGCCTGATCGCCGTGGTCTTCGGCACCAACAGCGAGCAGTCGCGTGCTGCCGAGACCCAGAAGCTGCTGACCTATGGCTTCCGCTTCTTCGAAACCCAGACCTTCTACCAGAAGGGTACCGAGCTGACCAAGTCGCCGGTCTGGAAGGGCGCGACTGGCGAAGTGAAAGCTGGCCTGGCCAACGACCTGACCCTGACTATGCCTAAAGGCCAATTGAAGCGCCTGCAGGCTTCGATGACCATGAACCCGCAGCTCACCGCGCCAATCGCCAAAGGTGACGTGATCGGCAAAGTGGAAGTCAAACTGGACGAGAAAGTGGTTCACAGCGCCGACCTGATCGCCCTCGATGGCGTCGAGGAAGGTGGTTTCTTCCGCCGTATGTGGGATAGCATCCGTCTATTCTTCTACGGGTTGTTCAACTGATACGTGACCTGCATGCCCCCGCGTATCCTGCGGGGGCGTTGTTGTTGCCACGGCTTACGAGGCCGTTTCCGCCATGAGCGAACCAGACGTCAAGTCGCACAAGATCGAATTCCCCTGCGACGATTACCCGATCAAGGTCATCGGTGACACCGTTGTCGGCTTCAAGGACACGGTGATCGAGATCCTGAGCAAGCACGCGAAGGTCGACCTTTCCACCCTGGCCGAGCGCCAGAGCAAGGAAGGCAAGTACACCACCGTGCAATTGCACATCGTTGCCGAAAGCGAGAACCAGCTGCACGATATCAACAGCGCCCTGCGCGCTACCGGCATCGTGAAAATGGTGCTCTGATGTCCGCCTGCCTCGGTTTTCGCGAGCTTGGCCTGCAGCCCTACGAACCGGTGCTGGAGGCCATGCGTCGCTTCACCGAGCAGCGCAGCCCGGACAGCCAGGATGAAGTCTGGCTGGTCGAGCACCCCGCGGTCTTCACCCAGGGCCAGGCCGGCAAGGCCGAGCACCTGCTGGTGCCGGGCGACATCCCGGTAGTGCAGACCGATCGCGGTGGCCAGGTGACCTACCATGGCCCCGGGCAGCTGGTGGCCTACCTGCTGCTGGATGTGCGCCGGCTGGGCTTTGGCGTGCGTGAGCTGGTCAGCCGTATCGAGCAGACCCTCATCGACCTGCTCGCCAGTTACGATGTCCAGGCCGCGGCCAAGCCCGATGCCCCGGGCGTCTATGTCGACGGAGCGAAAATCGCCTCCCTCGGCCTGCGAATCCGCAACGGCCGTTCGTTCCACGGCCTTGCCCTGAACGTGGACATGGACCTCGCGCCATTCCGCCGAATCAACCCCTGCGGCTATGCGGGGCTGGCGATGACCCAGCTGCGCGACCTGGCAGGTCCGATCGAACTCGACGAGGTCAGGACAAGGCTGCGCGGACAGCTGGTCAAGCACCTCGACTACGCTGAGCAGACGACCCTCACGGGCGGAATCGACTGAATATGACAACTGTGCAAGAAGCCGTGCCGAACCTGATACCTACCCAGGATGCCACCCCGCGCCCAGCGCCGAAGAAGGTGGAAGCCGGGGTCAAGCTGCGTGGTGCCGAAAAGGTGGCGCGCATCCCGGTGAAGATCATCCCCACCGAAGAGCTGCCGAAGAAGCCCGACTGGATCCGCGTGCGTATCCCGGTGTCGCCCGAGGTAGACCGCATCAAGCAGCTGCTGCGCAAGCACAAGCTGCACAGCGTATGCGAAGAGGCATCCTGCCCGAACCTGGGCGAGTGCTTCTCCGGTGGTACCGCCACCTTCATGATCATGGGTGACATCTGCACCCGTCGTTGCCCGTTCTGCGACGTTGGCCACGGCCGGCCGAAACCGCTGGACCTGGACGAGCCGAAGAACCTGGCCATCGCCATCGCCGACCTGCGCCTGAAGTACGTGGTGATCACCTCGGTGGACCGCGACGACCTGCGTGACGGTGGTGCCCAGCACTTTGCCGACTGCATCCGCGAAATCCGTGCGCTGTCGCCGGGCGTACAGCTGGAAACCCTGGTGCCGGACTACCGTGGGCGCATGGATATTGCCCTGGAGATCACCGCGCAAGAGCCGCCGGATGTGTTCAACCACAACCTCGAGACCGTACCGCGCCTGTACAAGGCCGCGCGCCCGGGTTCGGACTACGACTGGTCGCTGGACCTGCTGCAGAAGTTCAAGCAGTTGGTGCCGCACGTACCGACCAAGTCGGGCCTGATGCTCGGCCTGGGCGAGACCGACGAGGAAGTGATCGAAGTGATGCACCGCATGCGCGAGCATGACATCGACATGCTCACCCTCGGCCAGTATCTGCAGCCGTCGCGCAGCCACCTGCCGGTGCAGCGTTTCGTTCACCCGGACACCTTCGCCTGGTTCGCCGAGGAAGGTTACAAGATGGGCTTCAAGAACGTCGCATCCGGCCCGTTGGTGCGTTCTTCGTACCACGCTGACCAGCAGGCTCACGAAGCCAAGATCAAGCTCTGAGCCAAGCACAGAGCCACGCATGCCGATGCGCGCCGAAGGGCCGCATCGGCATTTTTGTTTGTGCCACACGCGCTGCAAGGAGCCGCGATGAATTGCGCCGAAACCTTCCAACCCAGCCTGCCAGCCGCGCTGCCGCGTGATGCCTGTTTTGCCATTGTCGCCCCGGCGGGCGCGGCGCGGCTGGATACGCACAAGGTCAACCAGTGGTTCGTTGATAGAGGCTACAGCTGCCGCATCTATCCGGGAGCCCTTCAGGCCCAGGGCTATCTGGCGGGGCCGGACCGGCAGCGGTTACAGGACCTGCATGATGCCTTTGCCGACCCGGCCATCGACGCCATTCTGTGCATGCGTGGGGGGTACGGCAGCATGCGCCTGCTCGACCAGCTCGATTTCGAACTGATCCGGCGCAACCCCAAACCGCTGATCGGTTACAGCGACATAACCGCGCTGCACACGGCGATCTACCGGCATACCGGGCTGCTCACCTTCCATGGCGGGATGCTCAATGCCGACCTGCTGGGGGCCAAGTTGCCGCCAACCGAGACTTCGTTGCTGGCGCAGCTGGGTGGGCATGTGCGGGCAGGGGAGCAGATCGTGCACCCTGCTGACTTTGCATTGAGCAGCGTGCTGCATGGGGTGGCCAGCGGGCCGCTGCTGGGCGGCAACCTGTCGATGCTGGGCGCGACCCTGGGAACGATTGCCGAGCTGGATACGCAGGGCTGCATCCTGTTCATCGAGGACGTCAACGAGCCGCTTTACCGGGTGGATCGCTTGCTGACCCAGCTGCGCCTGGCAGGCAAGCTGGAGGGGGTGAAGGGTGTGCTGGTGGGGGACTTTGCCGGGATTACCACTACGGCGTTGACGCCCCTGCTGGAGGATATCTTCGCGCCGCTGGGTGTGCCGGTGCTGGCCGGGTGGCGCAGTGGGCATTGTGACCCGAATGTGTGCTTGCCGTTGGGGGCTCGGGTAATGCTGGATAGCGGGAGGCAGACATTGGTGTTGGAGCAGGATTTGTTCAAGGCTTGAGATTGTCGGGGCTGCTTTGCAGCCCATCGCGACACAAGGCCGCTCCCACAGGAGAAGTGCTATCGCTTGTGGGAGCGGCCTTGTGTCGCGAAAGGGGCGCAACGCGCCCCCAGCAATCTCACTATTTGCGCAGGCTCTCGAGCAGCTTGTGGGTCGGATACCCATCCGCCGGCCACCCCAGCCCCTGTTGGGCATTGCGGATCGCTTTGCGGGTATTGGCGCCAATGATGCCATCGGCATTGCCGGCTTCGTGCCCGTTGCTGTTCAGCAGGTTCTGCAGCTCCATGCGCTCGCTGCGGCTGAGGGGCAGGTCTTCTTTCGGCCAGCTGCCGGCAATGAAGCCCCAGCCCGTGAAGCGATCACCCAGCAGGCTTACTGCCAGCGCGTAGGACGACGAATTGTTGTACTTGAGGATGGCGCGGAAGTTGTCCAGCACCAGGAACGCCGGGCCACGCGCGCCTGCGGGCAGCAGCAGTGCGGCAGACAGCTGGTTGCTACCCACCGGCAGCTGGGTACCGGCAGGCAGTTTCACGCCCATCGCCAGCCACTCGCTCACCGGCTTGCGCAGGGCGCCATCGGCCTGCCAGTAATCGAAGCCAGGCGGCACCTGTACCTCGAAGCCCCACGGCTGGCCACGCTTCCAGCCCGAACTCTGCAGATAGTGCGCGGTCGAGGCCAGGGCGTCTGCCGTGCTGTTCCAGATGTCGCGGCGACCATCGCCGTCGAAGTCCACGGCATGGGTGTTGTAGGTGGTCGGGATGAACTGGGTCTGGCCCATGGCACCGGCCCACGAACCACGCATGGCCTCAGGCTGGATGTCGCCGTGCTGAATGATCTGCAGCGCGGCGATCAGCTGGTCCTGGGCGAACTGCGGGCGTCGGCCCTCATAGGCCAGGGTAGCCAGCGAGCGGATCACCGACTTGTTGCCCTGAAACTGGCCGAAGTTGCTTTCCATGCCCCATACCGCGACCAACACCTGGCGATCGACACCATAGCTTTGCTCGATGCGGGTCAGCAGTTCGGCGTTCTGCTCCAGCAGCTTCTTGCCGTTGCGCACGCGCAGAGGCGACAGGGCGCCTTCGAGGTATTCCCATACGGGGCGGGTGAACTCCGGCTGGCTGCGATCGGCCTTGATCACGTCCATGTCGGGGGTGACGCCGAGGAAGGCGCGGTCGAACGTATCCTGCGAAATGCCGGCTTGCAGGGCTTGCTGGCGAAAGCCTGCTTGCCATTGCGCGAAGGTTTGCAGAGGCTGGATTTCAGTGCTGGTGTCGGGCGTCGTGCCGGGCAGGGTCACCACAGGGGTGGGCTGGGCGGGGGCCAGCGGCAGGGCGTCGGCGGCGGTGGGCTTTTCTGCGCAGGCCACGAGCAGGATGAAACTGGAGGCCGCGATCAGCTGGCGGGTTTTCCAGCGGGGGAGAAGACTGAGGAGCATTCACAGATCCAGAATTGCAGGTCAGGTGACGACCATATCATGCCTGCGCTCTCGATGCTTTCATGCAGCCAAAAAGTAGGAAGCCTCCCAATCTCTCGATTGGAAGGCTTCGCGGCGGTAGCTGCCTTTGCCCTTGTTCGGCTGTTCCTGGCGGCAGCGGAACAGCGGTTGGGCGATGATCGACTTGGCCTTGTTGGGGCCGTGCTTTTTCAGTTTTTTGCTCATGGCGGGGTTCCCCGGTTGGGTGGGTTTCGCAGCGCACTGTAGGGCTTGGGGCAGGGTGGGGCCAATTGATTGTGTATATGGCCGAATACCTGGTTCTTATGGATTTGGCAGGACCCTTGTAGGAGCAGCCTTGTGCTGCGAAGAGGTCTGTAAGGCAGAAGACTTTCTTCGGCACTTATGGCCTCTTCGCAGCACAAGGCTGCTCCTACAGTGCACTGAGGCAGTCTGGAGGACGATTTACTCGGGCGGGAGTGTCAGACGCTGGCCGGCCATCAGCAACGACAAGCGCGCCAGGCCGGTCCACGGCGAGCCCTCGGCCTGCCCCTTGATCTGTGCATCGATACGCTGGGCATCCTGCAGCAACTGCGCCCAACGCTGCGCCGACAGGCGCTGCAGGGCCTTGCTGACCAGTGGCCGGCGTTTGTCCCAGACCGGTGGGCGGGCCTGGCTGAAAGCCTTGTCCAGCGGTACACCCTGACTGAACTGCTGGGCCAGCCCCGCCAGTTGGCGCAGCTCTCGGGCCAGGGCCCAGAGAATCACTGGTGGCTCCACGCCTTCACCGCGCAAGCCTTCGAGCATACGCAAGGCATGCGCAGCTTCGCCGTTGAGAATGGCATCGACCAGGCCGAAGACATCGAAGCGGGCGCTGTCGGCGACGGCGGCCTGCACGGTCTCCACGGTGATCTGGTTGCCCTCGGCAAGCAGCTTGAGCTTTTCGATTTCCTGTGCGGCCGCCAGCAGGTTGCCTTCCACGCGCGCGGCAATCAGGTCGACAGCGTCACGCTGTGCCGACAGGCCGGCCTGCTGCAGGCGCTGGTTGATCCACTGCGGCAGCTGGTGCACATCCACCGGCCAGATCTGGATGAACTGGCAGTGGGCACCTTCGATCAGCGCCTTGCCCCACTTGGTCTTCTGCGCGCTGCCGTCGAGCTTGGGCAGGCTGACCAGCAGCAAGGTGTCTTCGGCAGGGTTGGCGCAGTATTCCATCAGCGCAGCAGCGCCCTTGTCACCAGGCTTGCCTGAGGGCAGGCGCAATTCCAGCAGGCGGCGCTGGGCGAACAGGGACAGGCTGGCGCCAGCCTGGAGCAGGGTGCCCCAGTCGAAGTTGGCGTCGGCACTGAATACCTGGCGTTCGTCGAAGCCCTGCTGGCGCGCGGCGTTGCGGATGGCGTCGGCGGCTTCCTGGCACAGCAGCGGGTCGTCGCCGCTGACCACGTAGACCGGTGCCAGGGCGCCTTGCAGGTGCTTGTTGAGTTGGGCGGGAGCGAGCTTCATGGGAAACAGGCGGGGTACCCGAAGGTACCCCGCTCGGGCTTAGTTGCCCGGTACTTCCAGTGGCGACTGCTGAGGCGTCTCGGCCTGCTGGCGGCGAGCGGCCTCCAGCGCAGCGGCTTCGGCCTTGGCGCGTTCGTCGGCTTGACGCTGCAGTTCGTCCAGTTGGGACGGAGTCAGCATCTGCAGGCGAACAACCATGGCATTGACCAGGTCGCGACGCATTTCTTCGCGGGCGCGGTTGGCTTCCTGTTCGGAGCCGGTGATGTTCGAGCCGTCCCGCAAGTAGATCTTGCGTACTTCCACCTTGTCGCTCATCAGCTCAAGGTTGTTCAGGCCCTGGACGCTGTAGTTCAGCACCGTGGTCAGCTCGTACTCGGCGGTACGGTTACCGCTGTTGTAGGTCGCCGAGCGCTCGCGCTCCTGCTCGTTGGTCAGCACAAGGCGGTATGGTGCGCCAGCGTGCACGTTAACGCCGCTACGCTGCAGTACTTCACGCAGCTGGACCACGGTCGGGCCGTAGGCGTTGCGTGCGCTTACGTCCATTTCCTTCACGCTCAGTTCGGTAGAGCCGGTGCCGCGCAGCTGGAAACCGCAGGCGCTGAGCATGACCGCCAGGCCAATTACCAGCAAATTGCGTTTGATCATGTTGTTGCTCCCTTGTGGGCCTGTTCGCCCGCCCGCAGTGCCTGCGGGCGGGCGTTGCCATCAGTTGGCGACGATGTTGACCAGCTTGCCCGGTACCACGATGACCTTGCGGATGGTCAGGCCATCGATGAAGCGCAGGACGTTCTCGTTGCTGCGCGCGGCGGCTTCGATTTCTTCGCGGCTGGCGGCGGCCGGCATTTCGACCTGGCCACGCAGCTTGCCGTTGACCTGCACCACCAGGGTGACGGTGTCCTGTACCAGGGCTGCCTCGTCGACGGCTGGCCAGCTGGCGTCGATGACGGCCTGCTGGTGGCCCAGCTGTTGCCACAGCTCGTGGGAGATGTGCGGGGTGATCGGCGCCAGCAGCAGGGTAACGGCCTCGAGGCCTTCCTGCAGCAGGGCACGGTCCTGCTCAGTGGCTTGCGGGGCTTTTTCCAGCACGTTCATCACGGTCATCACCTGGGCGATGGCGGTGTTGAATTTGTGGAACTGGCCCACGTCGGTGCTGGCTTGCTTGATGGCGGTGTGGATAGCGCGGCGGATGACCTTTTGCGCGTCGTCCAGGGCGGCGACATCCAGCTTGCCCGGCAGGCCTTGGGCTACATGAGCCTGGGCCAGGCGCCAGACGCGGCGCAGGAAGCGGCTGGCGCCTTCGACGCCGGAGTCGGACCATTCCAGGCTCATGTCGGGCGGCGAGGCGAACATCATGAACAGGCGGCAGGTATCGGCGCCGTACTGGTCGATCATCGATTGCGGGTCGACGCCGTTGTTCTTCGACTTCGACATCTTCTCGGTGCCACCGATTTCCACCGGCAGGCCGTCGGTCTTCAGGCGAGCGCCAATGATCTTGGCCTTGGCATCACGCTCGACTTCGACATCGGCCGGGTTGAACCAGTCCTTGCCGCCGTTGCTGGCCACACGGTAATAGGTTTCGGCCACCACCATGCCCTGGGTCAGCAGGTTCTTGAACGGCTCGTTCGAGGTGACCAGGCCTTCGTCACGCATCAGCTTGTGGAAGAAGCGCGCGTACAGGAGGTGCAGGATGGCGTGCTCGATACCGCCGATGTACTGGTCGACCGGCAGCCAGTGGTTGGCCGCTTTCGGGTCGACCATGCCACCTTCGTAGTTCGGCGAGGCGTAGCGGGCGAAGTACCAGGACGACTCGACGAAGGTGTCCATGGTGTCGGTTTCGCGCTTGGCCGCGGTGCCGCATTTCGGGCAGCTGCACTCGTAGAATTCAGGCATGCGCGCCAGTGGCGAACCGGCCCCATCCGGCACCACGTTCTCCGGCAGGGTGACCGGCAGCTGGTCTTCCGGCACCGGTACGTCGCCGCAGGATGGGCAGTGGATGATCGGGATCGGGCAGCCCCAGTAGCGCTGGCGGCTGATACCCCAGTCACGCAGGCGGAACTGGGTACGCGATTTGCCCAGCTCCTTGCGGATCAGGGCGGCTTCGATGGCGTCGAAGGCACCGGCGAAGTCCAGGCCGTCGAATTCGCCGGAGTTGATCAGTTGGCCGTGCTCGCCATAGGCGGCCAGCCACTCGCTGCCGACTTCGTCGCCAGCGCTGGTGCGCACCACGGCCTTGACTGGCAGGTTGTACTTGTGGGCGAACTCGAAGTCGCGCTCATCGTGGGCCGGCACGGCCATGACGGCGCCATCGCCGTAGTGCATCAGCACGTAGTTGGCGACCCATACCGGCAGCTTCTCGCCGGTCAGCGGGTGCTCGACCAGCAGGGAAGTGGCCATGCCCTTCTTCTCCTGGGTGGCCATGTCGGCTTCGGCAACGCTGCCGCTCTTGCACTCGTCGATGAACGCCTGCAGCGCCGGGTTGCCCTGGGCGGCCTGGGTGGCCAGCGGGTGTTCGGCGGCGACGGCGACGTAGGTGGCGCCCATCAACGTATCGGGGCGGGTGGTGAAGACCTTGAGGGTGCCTTCGTGGCCGATGCTGGCCAGGTCGTACGGGAACTGCACTTCCATGCCGCGCGACTTGCCGATCCAGTTGCGCTGCATGGTCTTGACCTGCTCAGGCCAGCCCGGCAGCTCGTCGAGGCTTTCCAGCAGCTCGTCAGCGTAGTCGGTGATGCGGAAGTAGTACATCGGGATTTCGCGCTTCTCGATCAGCGCGCCCGAACGCCAGCCACGGCCGTCGATGACCTGCTCGTTGGCCAGTACGGTCTGGTCCGCCGGGTCCCAGTTCACGGTACCGTTCTTGCGGTAGATGATGCCTTTCTCGAACAGGCGGGTGAACAGCCACTGCTCCCAGCGGTAGTAGTCGGGCTTGCAGGTGGTGACTTCACGTGCCCAGTCGATGGCCAGGCCCAGGCTCTTGAGCTGGGTCTTCATGTAGTCGATGTTTTCGTACGTCCACTTGGCCGGGGCGACGTTGTTCTTCATCGCCGCGTTTTCCGCGGGCATACCGAATGCGTCCCAGCCCATCGGCTGCAGGACGTTCTTGCCCAGCATGCGCTGGTAGCGGGCAATCACGTCACCGATGGTGTAGTTGCGCACGTGGCCCATGTGTAGCTTGCCGCTCGGGTACGGGAACATCGACAGGCAGTAGTAGGTGTCCTTGCCTGGCTGTTCGGTAACAGCGAACGATTGTTGCTCGTCCCAGAACTTCTGGGCGGCGGCTTCGATATCACGGGGCGTGTATTGTTCGTGCATGGCTACTTTTTGCTGAGAGGGAAGAGACCTTGTTCCAGGCAGCGGAACCTCGCTGCGTCCGGCACTCCGGTGTCGTTTAGAGTGAACGCCGTAGCATACAGCAGCGCCGCGCATCGTGGGAAACCTTCGTTGCGAATGCCCGCTGGTCGCGGCACACGGCTGCTTTTTTCAACGACGCTAAGCTCAGGTGTGGGGGGAGATATTCTTATCTTCAATGAGGTGAACGGATGGGAGAGACGCAGCTACCCGCAATCAGACCGGAGCTATACGAACGCCTGATCGACCGGCTTGGCCTGGCGCTGGAAGTGGCCAGGACCTCGGTGCGATTGCGCGACGAAATGCCAGCCGAGCTGGAGTTGCGTGGCCTGAGCCACGCAGAGTTCGAACTGATCAAGGCCTACCTGGATTCCCTCCCGGAGCGCCACAATGCCTGTGTCGGCAGTTACCCACAAGCGGAGCCGACATCGGCCAAGATCATCTGGCTCAAGGACAAGAAACGCCCCGCCAGCACGGCGAGATCCAGGACGCTGCCGCATCGCTAGCCGTTCAGGACGCCAGGCGCAGGCTATCGCGCGCCGGTTCTTAAATTTTGCACAGCTCACGATCGGCGCCGGCCACACCCTTGTTGACCGGCGTCGATCCTTCTAGGCTGCACGCCTGCCAAGGAGGTGTGGCCAATGCCGATCCGATTCTTCGTCAAACAATGGCTGATGCCGCCAGGCGTCCTGTTCCTGCTGCTGCTTGTGGCGTGGTGGCTGCGCCGCCGTCGGCCCCGGCTGGCAGCGCTGTGTTTTGCCGTGGGCCTTGGTGGCCTGTGGCTGATGAGCCTGCCGCTGGTGGTGCAGGAAACCGCTCGTGTGCTCGAGACAGAAGCGCCACTGGCGGTAAGCGATTGGACAGGCCTGGCAAGCCGGGCAGATGCCATCGTGGTGCTGGGCGCGGGGCGTGAGCGGGGTGACCCGGCCTGGGGTGGTGGCGACCAGCCCACAGCCACGGCGCTGGAGCGCATGCGCTTTGCCGCACGGCTGGCCAAGGCTTCGGGCTTGCCGGTGTTGACCAGTGGCGGGTTGCACTATGGCTCGCCGCCGAGCGAGGCGCAGTTGATGGCTGATCGCCTGCGTGAAGATTTCGGTGTCGAGGTGAAATGGCGAGAGGAGGGCAGCCGCACGACCTGGGAAAATGCCCGGCTGACGGCCAAGGTGCTGCAGCCGTTGGGGATTCGCCGGGTGGTCGTGGTGACCCAGGCCTGGCACATGCAGCGCTCGCGCTGGAGCTTCGAGCAGGCGGGGTTCGAGGTGGTGCCGGCGCCAGTCGGGTTCCTCGGGCGCGATCATGCGCGGCCGTTCGGCGGGTTGCTGCCGGAGAGCCGGGCGATGTGGCAGAGCGGGCAGTTGCTCAATGAAGTGGCCGGGTTGGTGGGGTATCGGCTGTTCTACTGATTTACCGGCTTACGCGATCCCTTGTAGGAGCGGCCTTGTGTCGCGATGGGCTGCATGGCAGCCCCAGATTTCAGCTTCTATGCCGGGAATGCCGGGGCCGCTTTGCGGCCCTATCGCGACACAAGGCCGCTCCTACAGTGATCTGCGTCGCCTGGTTAAACAGTCTTGGCTATACGGCCTGCCAGCAACGCCCAACCCAGCAGCAATGCACAGACAATCGCCAGCGGCCACGACCGCCATTGCAGGTACGGCGTCAGCTTCTGCATCGGCACCACCTCGCCATACAGCACCGCCTGCTGGAACTGCGGTACCTGCGTGGTAATGCGGCCAAACGGGTCGATCAGCGCGGTCACGCCATTGTTGGTGGCGCGGATCATCCAGCGCCCGGCTTCCAGCGCGCGCATCTGTGCCATCTGCAGGTGCTGCAACGGGCCGATCGAGGTACCGAACCAGGTGTCGTTGCTGATGGTCAGCAGCAGGTCGCTGCGGGCCGCCAGGCCTGCGGCGAATTCGGGGTAGACCACTTCGTAGCAGATGTAAGGCGCAATCTGGTAGCCCTTTGCCTGCAGCAGCGGCTGGTCTTCCGGCCCGCGGGCGAAGTCCGACATGGGCAGGTTGAAGAACTCGATCAGGCCACGCAGCATGTCCTGCAGCGGCACATACTCGCCAAAAGGCACCAGCTTCTGCTTGAGGTAGGTGCCATCGCCTTCACCAGCGACGGTGATGCCGTTGTAGTAGCGGCGCTGGTGATGCACCACTTCACGCACTGGCACGCCGGTAATCAGCGCCGAATGCCGCTCGGCGGCAAACCGGCCCATCACGTCGATATAGCCTTGGGCCTGGTCCTTGAGCACCGGGACCGCGGTTTCCGGCCACACCAGCAGGTCTACCGGCCTGGAACTGAAGCTCAGGTCACGGTACAGCGCCAGTTGCGCATCGATGTGCGCCGGGTCCCATTTCAGGTCCTGCTCGACGTTGCCCTGGATCGCCGCCACTTTCAGTGGGTCGCCCGCCGGCTTGGTCCAGGCATGGCCCTTGAGCGCCAGGCCCAGCACCCACGGGGCCAGCAACAGCAGGCAGCCCACCGCGAGGAACGAGGGGCGGGCGCGCAGGCGGTGCACATTGCACAACAGGGCAGCGGTCAGGGCCAGTGCGAAGGAAATCAGCCACACGCCACCCAGCGGTGCCAGGCCGGCCAGCGGGCCGTCCAGCTGGCTGTAGCCGGCGTAGAGCCAGGGGAAGCCGGTCAGGAACCAGCCGCGGAAGGCCTCTTGCAGCAGCCACAGGGCGGCAAAGCACAAGGCGTCGGCCAGTGGTGCTTCGGTGCGGCGCAGCCAGCGTGCCCACAGCCAGGTGGGCAGGGCGAAGAACCAGGCCAGGGCGGCGAAGAACGCCAGCAGCAGCAGGATCGCCAGCAGCGGCGAGGCGCCGCCGTAGGTGTTCATGCTGACGTAGATCCACCAGGTACCGGCACCGTACAGGCCGAAGCCGAACCACCAGCCGCGCCACATGGCCTGGCGCGGGCTGAGCTCGCGCAGGCCGAGGTAGAGCAGGGCGATGGACAACACGGCCAAGGGCCAGATGTCGAAAGGCGCCAGGGCCAGGAGGGTGGAGGCACCGGCCGCCAGGGCCAGCAGGTTACCGGGCCAGCCGGGGCGGGTGATCCAACGCATGTTTGTCCTTAACGGGTGATCGGTGTCAGGCGCAGCAAGTGTATCCGCCGGCTGTCGGCATTGAGAATACGGAACTTGTAAGGGCCGATCTCGGTGGTTTCGTTGCGCTTGGGCAGGTGACCGAAGGCGCTCATTACCAGGCCGCCGACGGTGTCGAACTCGTCATCGGAGAATTCGCTGTCGAAGAACTCGTTGAAGTTTTCGATCGGGGTAAGCGCCTTGACCAGGAAGTCGCCGCTGGGCAGCGGTTTGATGTAGCTGTCTTCCTCGACGTCGTGCTCGTCCTCGATGTCGCCGACGATCTGCTCCAGCACGTCCTCGATGGTGACCAGGCCGGCCACGCCGCCGTACTCGTCGATGACGATGGCCATGTGGTTATGGTTGGCGCGGAACTCGCGCAGTAGCACGTTCAGGCGCTTGGACTCGGGCACGAAAGTGGCCGGGCGCAGCAGGTCCTTGATGTTGAAGCTGTCGCCATTCTCCTTGAGGATCAGCGGCAGTAGGTCCTTGGCGAGCAGGATCCCGAGCACATCGTCGTGGCTTTCGCCGATCACTGGGTAGCGCGAGTGCGCGGCGTCGATCACCGCCGGCAGGAACTCGCGGGGCGACTGGCTGGCCTTGATGCTGATCATCTGGGAACGCGGCACCATGATGTCGCGAACCTGCAGGTCGGCCACCTGGATGGCGCCTTCGACGATGGTCAGCGCTTCGCTGTCCAGCAGTTTGTTCTGATGGGCTTCGCGCAGCAGTTCAAGGAGTTGCTGGCGGTTTTTCGGCTCATGGGCAAAAGCCTGGGTCAGTTTACCCAGCCAGGACTTCTGCCCGTTGCTCGATCGATCTTCGCTCATGGCGGTTCTCGTGATCCTTCGTGTTTCAGTGTGTGATGGTGTCGGTTTCATCGTCGGCGTACGGGTCGGGATGACCCAGTTCTGCCAGCAATTCCCGTTCCAGGCCTTCCATTTCCTCGGCTTCCTCATCTTCGATGTGGTCGTAGCCGAGCAGGTGCAGGCAACCGTGTATGACCAGGTGTGCCCAGTGCGCTTCCAGCGACTTGCCTTGATCGGCGGCTTCGCGCTCGACCACTGGCACGCAGATCACCAGGTCGCCCAGCAACGGGATATCGAGCAGGTCGTCGGGGACGTCGGCCGGGAACGACAGCACATTGGTCGCGTAGTCCTTGTGCCGGTAGGTGTGGTTCAGCTCGCGGCCTTCGGCTTCGTCGACCAGGCGAATGGTCATTTCCGAATCGGCGCTGCGCTGGCGCAGGGCCAGTTCGCACCAGCGGCGAAAGGCGGTGTCATCCGGGGCGGCAGCATCCGTGGCCCGTTGAATATCGAGTTCAAGCATCTTTGCCGGGCGCCTCGGGCTTGGCCTGGCGGGCATCGAAGCGGTCGTAGGCCTCGACAATGCGCTGCACCAGTGGGTGACGAACCACATCTTTGGGTTGGAAGTGGGTGAAACTGATCCCCGGAACGTCCCTCAGCACCTCGATGACGTGCGCCAGGCCTGACTTGGTGCCACGGGGCAGGTCGACCTGGGTGATGTCACCGGTGATGACCGCGGTGGAGCCGAAGCCGATACGGGTGAGGAACATCTTCATCTGTTCCAGCGTGGTGTTCTGGCTCTCGTCGAGGATGATGAAGCTGTTGTTCAGGGTGCGGCCACGCATGTAGGCCAGCGGGGCGATCTCGATCACCTGGCGCTCGATCAGCTTGGCCACGTGTTCGAAGCCGAGCATTTCGTACAGGGCGTCGTACAGCGGGCGCAGGTACGGGTCGATCTTCTGGGCCAGGTCGCCGGGCAGGAAGCCGAGCTTTTCGCCCGCCTCTACCGCAGGTCGCACCAGCAGGATCCGGCGCACCTGTTCGCGTTCCAGCGCGTCCACGGCGCAGGCCACGGCCAGGTAGGTCTTGCCGGTACCGGCCGGGCCGATGCCGAAGTTGATGTCGTTGGCCAGGATTTCCTTGACGTAGCGTTGCTGGTTGACCCCGCGCGGGCGGATGTTGCCCTTGCGCGTGCGCAGCGACACGCTGACCTCGTTGACGGCCGGGTTGTCGATGTTCTCGACGGTCGATTCCTGCAGGTACAGGTGCACGGTTTCCGGTGACAGGTCGCTGGCCTTTGTCTCGCGGTAGAGACGGCGCAGCAGTTGTTCGGCAGCGGAGGTGGTCTTGGGTTCGCCGATCAGTTCGAACTGATTGCCGCGGTTGCGGATCTCGATGGCCAGGCGCTGTTCGATCAGGCGCAGGTGCTCGTCGAACTGGCCGCACAAGTTGGCGAAACGGTGGGCCTCGAAAGGTTCGAGGATGAAGCGATGGGGTTGTATGGGTGCGTTCAAGGTCGTTTTTAGCCGCTCGACGGCAATGAATGTGAACTCAAGAATAACCCTTGAATGGCAGTGGCGAAAGCACTGAAACGTTCAACGGTATGTATGGCCTGTTCCGGCCCTATCGCCGGCAAGCCGGGCTCCCACAGATACTGCACAGGCCTGAAGCTTGCGCAGTACCTGTGGGCGCTGGCTTGCCGGCGATGAGGCCGGGACAGGCAACACAGTTCAGCAAACCTGTCTGTTATGATGCCCGCCTTTTCTTACGCATGTGTTATCCCGACGAACATGAGCAAACGTGAACCTGCCATCTATAAAGTGATCTTCCTCAACCAGGGGCAGGTCTTCGAGATGTATGCCAAGCAGATCTACCAGAGCGACCTGTGGGGTTTCCTGGAAATCGAGGAGTTCGTGTTCGGCGAGCGTTCGCAGCTGGTAGTTGACCCTGGCGAGGAAAAGCTCAAGAGCCAGTTCGAGGGGGTGATCCGCAGCTTCGTGCCGATGCACTCGATCGTGCGCATAGACGAGGTGGAGCGCCTGGGCACGGCGAAGATCAGCGAAGCCAAGGGCGGCGGCAACGTGATGCCGTTCCCCATGCCGATGCCGGAAAAGTAACCCTCAGGGGAGTGGCGAGAACGGCGTGCGCCCTTCGGCGTTCTGCAGTTCCAGCAGGTATTTGCGGAAGATCTGGCCGAGCACCTGGGTGGCATGCTCCAGCTCGTCGCGGGGCATTTGCTCGGTCACTTCGTCGGCCATGTCCAGCGCATCCTCGGCGCCGTTGACCGCGGCCATCTTCAGCAGTATGTAGGCCTGCACATTGTTGGCCTTGACCCCTTCGCCACGGAAGAACATGGCGCCCAGGCGGTACTGGGCCTCGGCATGGCCTTGCAGCGAGGCCTTTTCGAACCAGTTCAGGGCTTTGCCCAGGTTTTTCGGCGTTTGCGTGTAGTAGTACTCGCCCAGTTCGAATTGCGCCTGGGCATCCCCCGCCGTTGCCGTCTGCTCACAAGCCTTGAGGGCGTTTGCCAGGTCTTCAGGCTGGACATTCAAGGTGCAGCGGCCCGTCGCCGGAATGAGCAACGAGTTACCGCCCTCCGCCAGGGCCAGCAGGGGCTGAAGAAGCAACAGGCAGCCCAGGGTCAGGGCGCGGCCGGTGCGGTTCATGGGGATCGACTTACCTCTGCAAAGCTGCGGCCAATGTCTCTGGTGGCACATTATGGGATAAGCAGCGCCAACCTTACAAAGTTTTACTCGAATTTCTGCTTGGTTGGGGAAGTCAGCTGATTGTGCATGGGTATTTGTTGCCTGTACCGGCCTCTTCGCGGGTGAACCCGCTCCCACAGGGACCGCACCGCTTTCCCGGGTGCGCAGTCCCTGTAGGAGCGGGTTTACCCGCGAAAGGGCCGGTACAGACACTGCATTACTTCAGGGCTGCAAAAGCCTTTTCAGCCGCATCCAGGGTGATCTGCAGCTCCTTGTCGCCATGGGCGATGGAGGTAAAGCCGGCCTCGAACGCGCTCGGCGCCAGGTATACGCCACCATCGAGCATCAGGTGGAAGAAGCGCTTGAAGCGCTCGGCATCGCTGGCCATCACGTCTTCGAAGGTGACGATGTCGTCGGCGCCGCTAAAGTACAGGCCGAACATGGCACCGGCCTGGGTGGTGACGAACGGCACGCCAGCGGCATCGGCGCGCTGTTGCAGGCCGTCGAGCATGCGGCTGGTGTAGTCGGTCAGCTCGGCGTGGAAGCCCGGACGGCTGATCAGCTTCAGGGTGGTCAGGCCGGCGGCCATGGCCAGCGGGTTACCCGACAGGGTACCGGCCTGGTAGACCGGGCCGAGCGGGGCAATGCAGCCCATGATTTCACGCTTGCCGCCGAAGCAGCCGACCGGCATGCCGCCGCCGACGATCTTGCCGAAGGTCGACAGGTCCGGCTTGATGCCATAGTGGCCCTGGGCGCCGCCGAGCGAAACGCGGAAACCGGTCATCACTTCGTCGAAGATCAACACCACGCCGTGCTTGTCGCACTGCTCGCGCAGGCCTTCGAGGAAGCCTGGCGCCGGCGGTACGCAGTTCATGTTGCCGGCTACCGGCTCGACGATGATGCAGGCTACGGTCTGGCCGACTTCGGCCAGGGTCTTCTCGACGGCGGCGATGTCGTTGAACGGCAGGGTCAGGGTGTGTTTGGCGAAGTCCGCCGGCACGCCCGCCGAGCTCGGCACACCCTGGGTCAGCAGGCCGGAGCCTGCTTTTACCAGCAGGCTGTCGGAGTGGCCGTGGTAGCAGCCTTCGAACTTGATGATGGCGTCACGGCCGGTGTAGCCACGGGCCAGGCGGATGGCGCTCATGGTGGCTTCGGTGCCCGAGCTGACCATGCGCACCATCTCCATGGATGGCACCAGCGAGCAGACCAGGTCGGCCATCTCGGTTTCCATGGCGGTCGGGGCGCCATAGGACAGGCCGTGCTCCAGCTGCCTGCGTACCGAGTCCAGTACCTCCGGGTGGCCGTGGCCGAGGATCATCGGGCCCCAGGAGCCGACGTAGTCGACGTAGCGCTTGTCATCCTCGTCAACGACGTAGGCGCCTTCGGCATGCTTGAAGAACAGCGGCGTGCCGCCAACGCTCTTGAAAGCGCGGACCGGCGAGTTGACGCCACCGGGGATGTGCTTCTGGGCTTGGGCGAACAGGGCTTCGGAACGGGACATGGGGGGTTCTCTCGAATCAGGATGCGAACAAGGCGTTGAAGGCGCGGGCGCGGCGGGTGACTTCCTGAGCGCTGTCGGCACCGAACAGGCCGTGGATCACCGCCAGCAGGTCGGCGCCATGGGCGACCAGCGGGGCGGCGTTGTCGAGGGTAATGCCGCCGATCACCGCGATCGGCAGTTTCACCTGGGCGCAGGCCTGCTCCAGCAATTCGATGTTGGCAGCGGGTGCACCCGGCTTGGTGACAGAATTGAAGAAGCGGCCAAAGGCCACGTAGCTGGCGCCTTCGCTGGCAGCCTGCGCGGCCAGCTCGAGGCTGGCGTGGCAGGTGGAGCCGATGATTGCCTGGCGTCCGAGCAATGCGCGGGCCGGGGTCAGCGGGCCGTCGGTCTGGCCCAGGTGCACGCCGACGCCCAGGCGCGCGGCCAGTTCGGCGTCGTCGTTGATGATCAGCTGAGTGCCGTAGCGCTCGCAGAGCTGCATCAGCCCTTCAGCTTCGCGCAGGCGGCGTGCCGCGTCGTCACTTTTGTCGCGGTACTGCAGCAGGCATACGCCGCCTTCCAGTGCTGCCTCGACATGGGACAGGAAACGGCCAGCGAGCAGCTGGCTGTCGGTGATGGCGTACAGACCGCGTAGCTTCATTGGAGGCCTCGTGTCAGGAGCAGAAATCCAGCGGCAGGCGGCGCGGCACGAACTGGCCCTTGCCCAGCTGTTCGGCGTCACGCAGGGTGCGCCAGGTGTAGTCCAGGGCGCTGCGGACGGCGCTTTCCAGCTGCTCGCCAAGGGCCAGGCGGCCGGCCAGGGCACTGGCCAGGGTGCAGCCCGAACCGTGGTAGCTGCCCGGCAGGCGCTGGCAGGTCCAGGTGTGGTGCTGGCCGTCGCGGCTGTACAGGCGGTTGTGAATTTCGTCTTCGTCGCCGTGACCGCCGGTAATCAGCAGGTGTCTACAGAACGGCAACAGTTTCTCGGCACACTCGTCGGCAGTGCCTTCGGGCAGTTCGGCAAGGATGCGGGCTTCGGGCAGGTTCGGCGTGGCGATGGTCGCCAGCGGCAGCAGGCGTTCGCGCAGGGCGTAGCCCACTTCGTCCTTGCCCAGGCGGCCACCACCACCGGCACGCAGCACTGGGTCGCAGACCAGTGGCAGGTGCGGGTGGGCGGCCAGCAGTTCGGCGACGGTGTCGACCATTTCGATCGAACCGAGCATGCCGAGCTTGACGGCGGCCACCGTAGAGTCGGCCAGCACGGCGTTGGCCTGGGCCAGCACCCACTCGCGGTCGAGCACGCGGAAGTCGGAAACGTTGACGGTATCCTGCACGGTCAGGGCGGTCACTGCGGGTGCGGCGTGACAGCCTTGGGCGATCAGGGCTTCGATATCTGCCTGCAGGCCGGCGCCGCCACTGGGGTCGTGGCCGGAGAGACAGAGGACAACGGGGCGGGAGCTGTAGGTATTCATGGTCGGCGAGCTTACCACCAATCCTGTTTGGGCGGATCGTCCTACAAACGAGTTTTGTTGATCATAAGGTCAGATTTTTACCGGTTTAATTTCTGAAAGTATTGATTTAGAGCCTTTTCTTTGTGATTGGATATGGTCGATTGCCAGCTTGCGAAGCTATGCTAGAGTGCTCGGATAACTCTACAAACGGGTTCTGCCGGATCGTGTCGTCTCAAACGGATGGGAGGCAACCGCGACTCGACTGGACAGGCCATGCTGGAGCTGTATGCGCTATTTGCTGATTGTGCTTCTGGGCTTGCTGCCCGTGCTGGCCGGGGCAGTCGATTTCGACGACGCTACGCAGCATCTTCCGCTGGGCAAGGCCATGCAGGTTTATGAAGACCTCGATGGCAGCGCCAGCATCGCCCAGGTCAGTGCCCCTGGGTTCGCCAAGCATTTTCGCCCCCACCATGAAGACGTGCTGAACGCCGGTTACTCCACCTCGGTGTTCTGGCTCAAGGTCGAACTGCGCCCTGTCGCCGCGCCCGGCGCCGCCCCACGGCAATGGCTGCTGGAACTGGCCTATCCGCCGCTGGACCACCTCGAGCTGTACCTGCCCGACAGCAGTGGCAGTTACCGCCTGGCCCGGCGCACCGGCGACGCCTTGCCCTACCAAAGCCGGCAGATCCTGCAGAACAACTACCTGTTCGAACTGCTGCTGCCGCCTGGCCAGGTGACCACCGCCTACCTGCGCCTGCACAGCCAGGGCTCGGTGCAGGCGCCGCTGGCGCTGTGGTCCGCCCAGGCCTACATGGAGGAGCAGCCCACGCGCCTGTATGTGCTGGGGATGATCTACGGCGTGTTGCTGGTGATGCTGGTGTACAACCTGTTCATCTACCTCAGCGTGCGCGACGTCAGCTACCTCTATTACATCCTCTATATCGCCTCGTTCGGCTTTTACCAGGTGTCGGTGAATGGCGCCGGTGTGGCCTACTTCTGGCCGGACAGCCCGTGGTGGGCGAATGCTTCGACGCCGTTGTTCATCGGTGCCGCTGGCCTGTTCGGCTGCCAGTTCGCCCGGCATTTCCTGCAACTGGGCAGCATCAGCCGTGGTTTCGACCGGCTGCTGCAGCTGCTGATGCTGGGTGGCGCGCTGGTGATGATGCTGGCGGTGAGCATGCCCTACGGCGTCGCCCTGCGCATGGCCACGGTGCTGGCGTTGCTGTTTACCGTGAGCATCTTCGCTGCAGGGCTGTACGCCTGGTGGCGTGGCTTGCGCGTGGCACGCTGGTTCATCATCGCCTGGACGGCGTTCCTGCTCGGAGGCTTGGTCAACACCCTGATGGTGCTGGGCTACCTGCCGAACGTGTTCATCACCATGTATGCCAGCCAGCTGGGGTCGGCGCTGGAGGTGGCCTTGCTGTCGCTGGCGCTGGCCGACCGCATCAACAGCCTGCGCGAGCAGCAGGCGCAGACCTTGCGAGACACCGGGCGCACGCTGGAGCAACTGAACCTGCAACTGGCCAGAAGCAACCGGCTGAAAGACGAATTCCTGGCCAGCGTGACCCATGAACTGCGCACGCCGATGAATGGTGTGATCGGCTCGCTGGAGCTGATGCATACCCTGCCGATGGAGGCCGAGATGGCCCAGTACCACCGCACGGCGGTGGGCTCGGCCCAGGGCATGATGGACATGGTCGATGCCATTCTTACCCTCTCCGAACTACAGGCCGGCCGCCTGCGCGCGCAGACGGCGCCATTCAGCCTGCGTGACCTGCTGCAGGGCGTACGTGCCGGTTATGCTGGGCAGGCTTTGGGCAAAGGCTTGTACCTGAGCCTGGACATCCCGGCCGATGTGCCGGACGGGTTGCAGGGTGATGCTCAGAAGCTGGCCCGCTGCCTGGGGTGCCTGGTGGACAACGGTTTGAAGTTCACCCACCAGGGCGGGGTGATGATCCAGGTGCGCGGGCGCCGGGTGGGGCCTGACGACTTGGCGCTGACCTTCATGGTCAGCGACAGCGGTATCGGCTTCGATGATCTCGATCAGGCGACCCTGTACCAGCGCTTCTTCCAGGTCGATGGCTCGATGACCCGGCGTTATGGCGGGCTGGGGATTGGTCTGTCGATCTGCCGGCAGATGGGGGAATTGCTGGGGGCACGGTTGTCGCATGAGTCGACGCGGGGGTTGGGGAGCCGGTTCGAGTTGAGTTTGAACATGGCTATTGCGCAGGTGCAGATGGCATCGAATGTTCTGCAGACGCGACGGTCGCTTTAGGCGTTTTCGTTTTCGCAGGCTTTGTTGGGGCTGCTTTGCAGCCCTTCGCGGGCGCGCCCGCTCCCACAGGTTTGGCGCTGAATTCAGGCAATGCGCGATCGCTGTGGGAGCGGGCATGCCCGCGAAGGGCCGCAAGCGGCCCCCAGGACATGCCCTGACCGCGCCTGCACTCCTACAACAACGCCAGACTCTTCCTACGCTTCAGCACTGGCAACTCCATCCCCTGCGAAATACCCTACAACCGCTGTCGACACGCGTCTGATTGTTCCTGCAAATCCCGCGCTCTAGGCTTTTCCAGTCGCTGACGGTTCAGCGATCGGGTGTGGAAACCTGGCAAGACCTATGGTGCGTGTCGTTACGACAGCTGTACGCGGGAGGCCTTTGGGCCTACCGGGTTCGCACCATGCCTGGTTTTCCACCCCGTGTGCAGCTGTCACCCCTATGTGTGGAAACAGACGGGTGGCACATATCTCCATGGTGCCGAACTCATGAACGACGAAACCAAAACCACCCCTGGCGTTACCTACTTCTACCAAGGCGAAGGCCAAACCCATCCACTGTTCCGCATTGCCGAGGGCATCCCCTGTCGCAGCGCCCGCGAGCAGGCCTCGGAACTGATGGGCTATGCGCGGGACTTGTCGCTTACCGGTTTGATGGATGGCGACCAGCAAATGATGTGGGCTTCGCACTACTTCGCAGCCATGGCCAAGGCGCTGCTGGATGATGCCGAGCTGGGCTTGATGCGCTGATTCTTGTACTGGCTGTACCGGCCCTTTCGCGGGTGAACCCGCTCCCACAGGAGTTGTGCATAGACTGAAAGATGCGCTATCTCCGTGGAAGCGGGTCCCCCGCGGTGAGTCCTCAGGCAAGACCAGGCATCGCGGGTTACTGCATTAATGGTGCGTAAGCCGACAAAAAGCCTAAAAGAGCGGCGATGGGCATTCAGCAGATACGGGAGCTCTCATTTAATCAGTTTCATTAGGAAATATGTCGCTACCCAGGCAATACCAATGGTGTTTAGCGAGGATGCAATAAGTATTTTTCTTCTTAAATGCCTAGGGAATTGTAAGTGGTCTTGCTCATCCAATAGTCCGCTCCGAATGCTTGAGGCGGGGGATCCAATGGCACCCGCGATTACAGAAATAACTAGAACTCTGGAGCCTATTCTTTTCTCTCCCCACATGCCGGTCGCAAATGGGAGGCACGCGCTCCGTTGGAGTGCTGAGGTCATTTCTTTATACTGGCGAGAGCATGCAATGTGAAGATCAGATGCAAGCCCGATTAAGGCGAGACAGATAGGAGTGGCTAACAGGAATAGCCTTAGTTTGACGTCAAGATGATCAATCATCTCCAAAGACCTCGAAGACTAATTCGCCGAACTCCTCACCCGCTTCCATACCACCGATGCTGCCGGCCAAAGCGCCTCCGCCAGTGATGACTATTCCGCATGCCACGGCGTAGGGCCCAACTCTCCAGCAAACCTTTGCAGAGATTTTGCCCGCAAATTTTCCTGCCAACCAGCCACCAGCTAAGCCACCGGAGAAATTGCCGGCCTCAGTAACGCTTACTTTTTTACAAGCATTTGTATTGCCCTCTTTGCACACCTCTGAAATTTTCAGAGCAGATCCGCCTCCACCAATAGCAATGCCAATACGTCCTCCGTTTTTTAAATATTTTGCCATCTTGGCCAGCTTGTCCAAATGTGTCGAGTAACCAGGGATGTGTGTCGCTCCCCCCGCTTTACTCCAGTGGTGCACCAAGCTTCTTGACGATATTCCTAAGTCCCGGCGCAAGCTTTCATAGTTCCCTAGATTGAGGCGCTTGTTCAGGAGAGTCGCTTTCAGGTTTGTACTTAATTGCTTGAACAGTTTTTGACGTTCCGCAAAGAACTCCGGGTGTCTAAGATGTCCATGCTTAATGAATTGATCTTTATGCAAGTCTTCAATTTTTCGCAGTATGTCGCTGAGCTCATCCAGCGACTTGCCAATCATCGCCTCGCTCACACCCATCGTCAGACTCACATCGCTGAGCAGCCCGGCGATCTCGGCCTGATGGCGCATCATGAATTCGGCTTCCTCCGGCGTCAGTTCTGCCAACGCTTCCCGCGCCTGTTTCGCCGCACTCATTGCAGTCAGTTCTTCACGCGTGCACATCGGCCGCCGCAAACCGTCACCAATGACAAAGATCTCACCTGCCTTGAACCCACGTTCATACGTCGGGTTCAGTCTCTCCAGAATCGAACTCGGCAAATTGGCCTGCGGCGCGCCGAGCTCTGCCAAGACTTCCTGGTACGTCATGCAACGCGGAACGATGTAGAAGCCAGGTTCCATGCCTTGCGCAGCGGTCGAGGGCTGGAATGCCCCAAGTTGATAGCTGTTTCTTACCTGATTACTCGCTTGAGCCTGTGGCGGTGCCTCATGAACGGCCTCAGGTACAGGCGCCCTGCGCGGCGCTGGAGCTGAATGCCCACGCGCAATCAGGCGATTGCTGCCCAATGGGCACCCGCATTGCACCAGCGCTCCATCCAAAGCTGTAGGTATGCCGTCCTGCTGCCAGCGGGACTCGCCTTCGATAAGGGTGCCTTCTTGGCCGCAGAGAGGGCAGGGGGTGGTCTTGTCGCCTTTGAGCAGCCAGTCGCTGCCGTGTACACGGCCCCTGGCCTGGCCGGCAATGCAGATGGCGCCAGTGGTGGTTTCGTCCCCGTCCAGGCCCTGGCCTCGGCCGAAGATGTTCATGCGCATGCTCATGGCTCGCCTCTTTTTAAAGTGGGAGCCAGGAACCTAGCAGCCTGTAGGCGGGTATTTTCAGGTAGGGCAGGTTTTAGGAAGGGTCCTACAATGGATAGGGATTTGGACTACAGCGCTTTTTGATGACGGTGCGGGAATCGGGTTAGGGCTGACATGCGCCCCCCACCACATGTTTAGTCATTAATGTCACTTTGACTGACCCGCGGGGAGTGCTTCACTGGGGCTCTCAAGCTACCCGGATCCAGGAGCCCCCGATGAACCTGCACCAGTACGCTGAAACCCACGAAGTCACCAACCAGCCACCGCCCCTCGACGGTGCCAACCTTTACCGCCTCGACCTGCCGCTACAGGAATGGTCGCGGCGTTTCGGTGCGGGTTGGGCCGAATCGCGGATCGATGCCTACGGTGCCCTGGCCGGCGGCCCGCTGATGCAGGCGGGCTTCCTGGCCAATGCGCACAAGCCGGAGTTCAGCAGCCACGACCGCTACGGCCATCGCATCGACCTGGTCGAGTTCCACCCCGCCTACCACGAACTGATGCGCACCGCCGTCGAGCACGGCCTGCCGTCGCTGCCATGGGCCGAACCCCGCCCAGGCGCCCATGTGGCGCGGGCTTCGATGACCTACCTGCACAGCCAGGCCGAGGCCGGTACCGGCTGCCCGCTGACCATGACCTTCGCCGCCGTGCCAGCGCTGCGGCTGCAACCCGAACTGGCCGAATACTGGCTGCCGAAAATCCTCGCCTGCGAGTACGACCCGCGTAACGTCGGCGACCGTCACAAGGCCGGAGTCACCCTGGGCATGGCCATGACCGAGAAGCAGGGCGGCACCGATGTACGCGCCAACACCACCCGGGCTTATCCAGTCGGCGCCGCAGGCCCGGGCCAGGCCTACGAACTGGTTGGGCACAAGTGGTTCTGCTCGGCGCCGATGTGCGATGCCTTCCTGACCCTGGCCCAGACCGAAAAAGGCCTGAGCTGCTTCCTGCTGCCGCGTCACCGCCCGGATGACAGCCGCAACCAGTTCTATATCCAGCGCCTGAAGAACAAGCTGGGCAACAGTTCCAACGCCTCCAGCGAGGTGGAATTCCGCGGTGCCCTGGCTTGGATGGTCGGGGAAGAAGGGCGGGGCGTGCCGACCATCATCGAAATGGTGGCCATGACCCGCTTCGACTGCATGGTCGGCTCCAGCGCCCTGATGCGCCAGGCGCTGACCCAGGCGACCCACCATTGCGCGCACCGCAAGGTCGGCGGGCGGCTGCTGAGCGAGCAGCCGTTGATGCAGAACGTGCTGGCCGACCTGGCGTTGGAAAGCGAGGCCGCGCTGGCCCTGAGCCTGCGCATGGGGCAGGCGCTGGAGCAGCTGGAAGACCCGCAGCAGGCGCATTTCGCCCGGCTGGTTACGGCGGTGGGCAAGTACTGGATCTGCAAGCGCGCCCCGGCCATGATCAACGAGGCCGCCGAGTGCCTGGGCGGGGCGGGTTATGTGGAAGACAGCATCCTGCCACGGCTGTACCGCGAAGCGCCGGTCAACTCCACCTGGGAAGGCTCGGGCAATGTGCAGTGCCTGGACGTGCTGCGGGCCTTGTCCAAGGAGCCGGGGGTGCTCGATGCGCTTTTTGCCGAGCTGGGCGATGGGCACGGGGACCCGCGTCTGGCGGCGCACATCGGCAACCTCAAGGGGGCGTTTGCCGACACTGGCGACATGCAGTACCGCGCGCGGCAGCTGACCGAGGATATTGCCCTGGCGCTGCAGGCCAAGCTGCTGCTGGAGGCGGGCAATGCGGTGGTCAGTGATGCGTTTATCGACAGCCGCTTGACGGGGGGCGGGCGCGTGTACGGGGCGTTGCCGCGGGGTGTGGATGTGGAGGCATTGGTGGCCAGGGCTACGCCAACACAGGACCTGTAGGAGCGGCCTTGTGTCGCGATAGGGCTGCGAAGCAGCCCCAGGGGATCAGCGCAGATGCACAAATTGCCGGGGCTGCTTCGCAGCCCTATCGCGACACAAGGCCGCTCCTACAGGGACCAGCGCTAGTCTGCTGATTAACACCGATCAATGGGGGTGTATTTAGCCAAGAAGGCAGGCAAGATGGTTCACATGCATGTCCAGACAGGAAGCACAGTGTGAGCCAAGCTTTTGTAGTCGTTGATACTCCCGAACAGGCCGTCGACCGTCTGGCGGCCCTGCATGACCAGGCCACCGGGGCCCTTAGCCAGGCCCTCAAGCGTTACCTGAAGGACCGTACCGAGCCGGGCGCCGAAGAGCGCGACCTGTTCCGCTACCCGGCGCTGCGCCTGACCTATTACAGCCATGGTGAAGTCGCCGCCACCACGCGGGCCTACGCCAAGGTTCAGGTAGCAGGTACCTACAGCGTCACCATCACCCAGCCTGCTGCTTTTCGTGGCTACCTGCTGGAGCAACTGCGCCCGCTGATGCACGACTACACCGTCACGGTAGAGGTCGGCGTCAGTGAACAGAACATCCCTTACCCCTACGTGGTCGACCAGGGCGACGAACTGGCCGGCAGCGGCATCACCGCCGCGCAGCTGGCGCGGGTGTTCCCCAGCACCGACCTGTCGGCTGCGACCGACAACATCGCCGACGGCCTGTATGACTGGGGCAGTGCCGAGACTCTGCCGCTGGCGCTGTTCGATGCCGCGCGGGTCGACTTCTCGCTGCGCCGTCTGGTGCACTACACCGGCAGCGACTGGCGCCATGTACAGCCGTGGATCCTGCTGACCAACTATCACCGCTATGTCGACCAGTTCATCAGCCACGGCCTCGACCAATTGCGTGACGACCCTCGCTTCGTGCGCATGGTCCTGCCAGGCAATGTGGTGATCGAAAAGGGCATGGACCATGGTGAAACCCAGGCCCTGGTGGCCAGCGTGGTCTGGCACCGCTATCAGATGCCGGCTTATCACCTGATCGCCGCCGACGGCGACGGCGTCACGCTGGTCAACATCGGCGTCGGCCCGTCCAATGCCAAGAACATCACCGACCACCTGGCCGTGCTGCGCCCGCACTGCTGGCTGATGATCGGCCACTGCGGCGGCCTGCGGCAGTCGCAGACCATCGGCGATTATGTGCTGGCACACGCCTACATGCGCCGTGACGGTATTCTCGACCGGGTAGTGCCGCCGAACATTCCGATTCCGGCCCTGGCCGAGGTGCAGTTGGCCTTGCAGGAAGCCGCTGCGCAGGTCACCGGCGAGCGTGGTGAACAGCTGAAGAAGCGCCTGCGCACCGGCACTGTGCTGACCTACGACGACCGCAACTGGGAGCTGCGCTGGGCCCAGGAGCGGCCGCTGATCAACCTCTCGCGTGCCGTGGCGGTGGACATGGAAAGCGGTACGATTGCCGCCCAGGGTTACCGCTTGCGCGTGCCGTACGGCACCTTGCTGTGTGTGTCCGACAAGCCGCTGCACAGCGAGATCAAACTGCCTGGTTCGGCCAACGCCTTCTATAACCGGGCGGTCAGCCAGCATCTGAAGATCGGCATTGCCGCCCTCGACCTGCTGCGCACCGAGCTCAACTCGCTGCACTCGCGTAAACTGCGCAGCTTTGATGAGCCGCCGTTCCGCTGAGGATCCATGTCACTGCCACCCCGTTCCAAGCCGCGCCGCCCCCAGGCGCGGCCTGCCACCGGCCCGCGTCGCCAGCCCAAGGCGCCACCGGCCGAGCCGCGCCTGATCCTGTTCAACAAACCGTTCGACGTGCTGACCCAGTTCAGCGACGGCGACGGGCGCGCGACGCTCAAGGACTACATCGACATCCCCGGTGTGTACCCGGCCGGGCGGCTGGACCGCGACAGTGAAGGCCTGTTGCTGCTGACCAACGATGGCGGCCTGCAGGCGCGCATTGCCGACCCGAAGCACAAGCTGGCCAAGACTTACTGGGTTCAGGTGGAGGGGGAGCCGAGCGAGGAGCAGTTGCGGCGCTTGCGCGATGGCGTGGAACTGAACGATGGGCCGACCTTGCCGGCCGAGGCGCGGCGCCTGGACGAGCCGGCGCTGTGGCCGCGTAACCCGCCGGTGCGTTTTCGCAAGAGCGTGCCGACCAGCTGGCTGGAGCTGGTGATTCGCGAAGGGCGTAACCGCCAGGTGCGGCGGATGACGGCGGCGGTGGGGTTGCCGACCTTGCGCCTGGTGCGGGTGCGGATTGGCGACTGGGCGCTGGATGGGTTGGAGCAGGGGGGCTGGCGCGAAGTGGCCGCCAAGCTTTAGTCCAGTTCAAGGGCCATTCGCGGGCACGCCCGCTCCCACAGGTATAGTGCAGCCCTCAAGTGCAGCGCCAGACCTGTGGGAGCGGGCGTGCCCGCGAATGGCCCTGAATTTTCTACACCCCTTCGAGAAACCCCACCACCACGCTCTTGATGATAAAGGCCAACACCCCCAGCCCCAGCACGAAGAACAGGATCAGCGTCCCGAACCGCCCGGCCTTGGACTTTTTCGCCAGGTCCCAGACGATGAAACCCATGAAACCGATCAACACGGTGACCAGGATGATCATCATCCACTCTTCGAATACGGCGGGATCCATCAGTGTTCTCCAGGCGTTTTGAGCGTCCGATTATACGCCTGCTGGCGCAAGCAATTAACGCAGGTGGGTCAAGGGCAGCTCGGTGCTGGCCAGCACCTGGTTCAGCACGAAGCTCGAACGCACGCTGGTGACGCCTTCAATGCGGGTCAGGCTGCCTAGCAGCAGTTTCTGGTAGTGGTCCATGTCGGGCACCACCACCTTCAGCTGGTAGTCGGCATCCATGCCGGTGACCAGGCTGCACTCGAGCACCTGTGGCAGGTTGCGGATGGCCGCCTCGAAGGTTTCGAAACGTTCCGGGGTGTGGCGGTCCATGCCGATCAGCACGTAGGCAGTCAGGCTCAGGCCCAGCTTCTTGCGGTCGAGCAGGGCTACCTGGCGCGAGATGTAGCCATCGTCCTCCAGTTGCTTGACCCGACGAGAGCATGGCGAAGGCGACAGGCCGATGCGTTCGGCCAGTTCCTGGTTGGAAATGCGCGCATCGCGCTGCAATTCGGCGAGGATACTCAGGTCGTAGCGGTCAAGTTTGCTCATGGGTTATGCCTTTTCTGTTCGGATTGCGGCGAATTATCAATCCAGGGTGAAAAATTGCGCAAGTGCTATTTATCCGAGCAATCTTCGCAATCATCTGCCGCAACCTGTCCGGTATCTTTATCCACAGAATCACTGCCCGGACATCAGTCCACGGCGACGCGCCCTAGGCGGGCGGTCGCGGCCAGCCATCCAACAGGATCTGCAGGCCCCCGGGCTACACACCTTCCAGAAGACGGTGTGAGGTGAGCCGGCGCCACAAGTGCCGAGCACGGACGACAAT
Source organism: Pseudomonas sp. A2 (assembly GCF_023100865.1). Classification (NCBI taxonomy): domain Bacteria; kingdom Pseudomonadati; phylum Pseudomonadota; class Gammaproteobacteria; order Pseudomonadales; family Pseudomonadaceae; genus Pseudomonas; species Pseudomonas sp. A2. Next base: position 5,365,313 of record NZ_CP039127.1, on the reverse strand, counting down.
TCCTGAAGGGAGGCCCAGCGGCCTCCCTTTTTTCATGTCCGGAATTTAATTGGCGTGCGTGACAGGCGCGGTAGACTGGCTGTGGTTGCCGTATTTTCTACCGAGAGGAACAGCATGAAGTCGCGCATCTGGCAGTTGGCAGGTGTTGGTGTGTTGGGGTTGAGCATCAGCCTCGGGGCCATGGCCGAAGGGCCGGGCGAGGGGGCGCCGGGCCGCTCGCTCAATTCGCGTGACGAAGTGCAGCAGACCCAGCCGCCACGACAGGGCTATTACCAGGATATTCCCCGCCGTCATGGCGATAACCGCCACTGGGAAGCCGGTGGCCCGGGGCAACGGCCCGGTGGTGACTGGCAAGGGCGCCCGGATGGTCATGGCAATGGCTGGGGGCCGGGGCCGCAGTATCGCCCTGGGCACACCATCGATCATTTCCCGGACCGCTACTGGAAAGTGCCCTACCGTGGCGATGACTACTTCTACTCCGGTGGTTACTGGTATCGCCCCCATGGTGGCCGTTATGTCGTGGTGAGCCCGCCCTACGGCGTGCGGGTCGACTACCTGCCGCCTTATGCGCGGGAAGTCTGGTTGGGCGGGGCGCTGTTCTTCCTGGTGGCCGATACCTATTACCAGTACCTGGCCGACAGCCGCGAGTACGTGGTGGTCAACCCGCCGGTTGTGGCGCCGGCACCTGTAGGCGGTGGGTATGACGTGGTGGCCTATCCGATGTATGGGCAAGGGCAGGAACAGCAGGACCAGGACCGTTACCAGTGCCACCGTTGGGCGGTGAGCCAGTCAGGGTTCGACCCGGCGACGGCGACTTATGCGCCGCCGGCCAATGTGGCGGACAACTACCGGCGGGCGCTGGGCGCGTGCTTCAGTGGCCGAGGCTACAGCATCAACTAAAGCGGGACATGCGGTGCATGGCACCGGCTGTGCCGGTGTTCGCGGGTAAACCCGCTCCTACAGTTACGCTCACTGATTCACACCGGATCCGCATGCACCATCACATCCGCCTGTGGATAACGCTGGCGGATCACCTTCGAGGCCTCCACGCACAAGGCATGCGCCTCATGCAGCGGCAACTGCCCCGGCATCTCCAGATGCAACTGCACGAACCACTGGTTGCCCGACACCCGTGTACGCAGGTCGTGTACGCCTTTGACCCCGGGAATGGCCAGCACCAGCGCAGCCATGGCCTCGCCGACATCGCCGGGCAGTTCCTGATCCATCAGGATGGCCGTGCTTTCCCGAGCGATCTGCAGCGCGCTCCAAAGGATATAGACAGCGATGCCCAGGCCGAACAGCGCATCCAGTTGCGGCCAGCCAAAGCGTGCCAGCAGCAGGGCCAGCAGGATGCTTCCGTTGAGCAGCAGGTCCGAGCGGTAGTGCAGGGAGTCGGCCCGCACCGCCGTGGAGCCGGTCAGGCGGATGACCTTGTGTTGCAGTGCCAGCAGGGCAAGGGTCAGCACCAGCGACAGCAGCATTACCGCGATACCGACGGCGGTATCGCCCAAGGGTTGCGGGGTGTGCAGGCGTTCAACCGCCTGCACTCCGATCAGCACCGCACTGACCCCGATGAACAGCGCCTGCGCCATACCGGCCAGGGCTTCGGCCTTGCCATGGCCGAATCGGTGGTCGTCGTCGGCCGGGCGCAGGGCATAGTGCACGGCGAGCAGGTTGAGGAACGAGGCAACGGCATCCAGTGCCGAGTCGGTCAGCCCGGCCAGCAGGCTGACCGAGCCGCTCAGCCACCAGGCCAGCGCCTTGCTCAGGACCAGGATACTGGCCACCGCCAGCGATGCGCGCGTGGCTAGACGTAACAGGCGCTGGTGTTCAGCCGGGGTGGTCATCATCCGTGGGCAGTGTCCTTGTGCTTCAGGCCGCCGGCACCAGGCCCAGGCTGGCCAACTGCTCGATGCTGCCGCGATGCTGGATCAGCCGTGGGTCGTTCAGCGGCAGGCGCTGGCCCAGTTCGCTTTCCAGAATGGCCTGCAACTTCAGGTTGTCGACCTTGCCATCGGGGCTCACGGCCTCACGCAGCTTGACCGGGTCAACCTGGGCGGATCGCCCGCCTGAGTAATAGATGGCGCCCGTGGCAAAGTCGATACCGAAGGCGATCAGCCCCGGGATCACGTAGAACAGGATGCCGATGGCATCCATTGCGGCAACCACTGGGTCGATCTTGCCGCCGATCTGGCCGCGCCGTTCCGGGTAGAGAATGGTGCCGCAGGCGGTCAGTTGGGTCAGCAAGGTGACGATGAGGGCGCCACCGATGACGCGGGTTGGGATGCGCATGTAAATCTCCGAAAAGGTATCCAGCAGGGCAAGCGAAGCGCCTGCACCTGAAGCTAAGACCATGATAGAGCAGGCTGGGTTCGCCGTTATACTCGCGGGACTGTTCGAGGACCACCATGATTTCATTACCGATCGATGCTGTCTTGCCCGCCCTGCGCCAGGCCCTGGAAAACCGTGACGAAGCGGTGCTCGAAGCGCCACCTGGCGCGGGCAAGACCACCCGCGTGCCGCTGGCGCTGCTCAACGAGCCGTGGCTGGCCGGGCAGAGCATTCTCATGCTCGAGCCCCGCCGCCTGGCAGCGCGGGCTGCGGCCGAGCGCCTGGCCAGCGAGCTGGGCGAAAAGGTCGGCGAAACCGTGGGCTATCGCATCCGCCTGGACAGCAAGGTCGGGCCGAAAACCCGCATCGAGGTGGTGACCGAAGGCATCCTCACCCGCCGCCTGCAGGCCGACCCGGCGCTGGAGGGTGTGGGGCTGGTGATCTTCGACGAATTTCACGAGCGCAGCCTTGATGCCGACCTGGCCCTGGCATTGAGCCTGAACGGCCGGGAGTTGCTGCGGGACGATCCTCCACTGAAGGTTTTGCTGATGTCCGCGACCCTGGAGGGCGAGCGCCTTTCGCGGCTGCTGGATGATGCCCCGGTGGTCAGCAGCGAAGGCCGCATGCACCCCGTCGACATCCATTGGGGGCGGCCTTTCCAGCCGGGTGAGTTCATCGAGCCACGGGTAGTGGACAGCGTGTTGCAGGCACTGGCCGACCAGACCGGCAGTGTGCTGGTATTCCTGCCAGGTCAAGCCGAGATCCGTCGGGTGCACCAGAGCCTGCAGGAAGCGCTGGGCGAGCGCCCCGAGGTCCTGCTTTGCCCGTTGCATGGCGAGCTCGATCTCGACGCCCAGCGTGCGGCCATTGACCCGGCGCCCAAGGGCCTGCGCAAGGTGGTGCTGGCCACCAACATCGCCGAGACCAGCCTGACCATCGACGGCGTGCGCGTGGTGATCGACGCAGGCCTGGCCCGGGTACCGCGTTTTGACCCCGGCAGCGGCATGACTCGTCTGGACACCCAACGCATCTCTCGCGCCAGTGCCACTCAGCGCGCTGGCCGTGCCGGCCGCCTGGAGCCCGGCGTGTGCTATCGCCTGTGGTCCGAGGCCCAGCATGACCAGCTGGCCGCCCACGGCAGCGCCGAGATCATGCAGGCCGACCTGGCCGGCCTGGCCCTGCAACTGGCGCGCTGGGGTGTTACACCCGAGCAGTTGCGTTGGCTCGACCAGCCTCCCACGGCCGCCTTCGCCCAGGCCCAGGACCTGCTGGCGCGGCTCAACGCCTTCAAGCCCGGCAGCCGCGACAACCTCAGCGAACACGGCCAGGCCATGGCCGAGTTGCCGGCGCATCCGCGTATCGCGCATCTGCTGTTGCGCGGCCAGGACCTGGGCCTGGCACAGATGGCCTGCGATGTGGCTGCGCTGCTGGGCGAGCGGGATATCCAGCGCGGCGGTGGTGCCGATTTGCACAGCCGGCTGGCGCTGGTCAGTGGCGAAAGCAAAGCTGCTCGTGGCAGCCACGGCGGTGTGCAGCGTGCGCGCCAACTGGCTCGCCAGTACCGTGGCCTGCTGCGTGGCAAACCAGGCGCGCCGGTTGCGGACCCCGATCACCCGCGCTGGCTGGGCGCGCTGCTGGCGCTGGCCTACCCCGACCGCGTCGCCCAGCAGCGCCGCGAGGGCGGTGCGGAATACCGGCTGGCCAACGGCCGTGCGGCCCTGTTTGCCGAAGTCGATGCACTGATGAAGTGCCCGTGGCTGGTGATCGCCGACCTGGGCAGCCGCCAGGGCCAGCGCGAAGAGCGCATCTATCTGGCTGCCGAATTCGATCCGGCGCTGCTTGAGGGCGTGCTGGCCGAGCAGGTCGAGCGCGTCGATATCCTCGACTGGGACGAACGCGAGCAGGTGCTGCGTGCCGAACGCCAGACCAAGGTCGGCGAGCTGGTGCTGGGGCGTGAACCGTTACCCAACCTGGATGACGATGCCCGCGCCAAAGCGTTGCTTGGCCTGGTGCGGCGCAAGGGCCTGAACGTGTTTACCTGGACCCCGGAACTTCGCCAATGGCAAGCACGGGTGGCGCTGTTACGTCAGCTTGATCTGGACAAAGAGGGGCAAAGCGAATGGCCTGACCTGGGGGACGAAGCGCTGCTGGCGACCCTGGAAGACTGGCTGCAGCCATACTTGGGCAAGGTCTCGCGGCTGAGCCATTTCGCTGCCCTGGATGTGTCCTCGATCTTGCGCAATCTGCTGCCTTGGCCATTGCCACAGCGCCTGGACGAATGGGCACCGGCGCATCTGGCGGTGCCCTCCGGCTCGAACATTCGCCTGGACTACAGTGAAAACCCACCGATTCTCGCCGTGCGTCTGCAGGAACTCTTCGGCCTCGCCGATACTCCGCGCATTGCCCAAGGCCGTCAGCAGGTGAAGTTGCATTTGTTGTCACCGGCACGGCGGCCGGTACAAGTGACCCAGGATCTGGCCAACTTCTGGCGCACGACGTATGCCGAGGTGAAGAAGGATTTGAAAGGGCGTTATCCCAAGCACTATTGGCCGGATGACCCCTTGGTGGCTGATGCGACCGCGCGGGCGAAGCCGCGCGGCACTTGAATGTGACGCAGAGCGGTAGCCAGATCGGTTGCCTTGTTCAGAGGGATCGAGATCTGGCTATCCTCATGAATCATGTAATTCGGCCAAAAAAAAATTTGTGAAGGCTAAGAAGCACCAATAGATGTGCCTTCATCGAAGTGCTACCTATGAACTAATATTTCGTCAGCTTGAAGGTGACGATCTGACCTTTCTTGACGTTCAGCGGGGCTAACGTTTCTCGGTCGTCGTCTCGTTTGTAGTCAATGGCGCCCACGCTCTGCCCGCTTTGGTCACGCAGATGACAGATGAGAGATCCATGGAGCAGGTGCAGTGGCTCGATCACCCAGTAATCGGTGACTTCGGCATACTTGTAGAAGCCGAGGTAGCCATTACGGCTGACACCCAACTTCTTGTCCGGTTGTTCCCAAAGGTTGATGTGATAATGCAGGCGATCTTCGGTTTTGGAGATATAGTGGAACTCCAACAGTGGCGGCAGCGTGCGTCCGCCCAATATTAACCAGTCATTCCCAGGGGAGAAATCAAAGAAACTATCATCGGTTTTGTCGCCACTACGACTAAGCCGAGTATTGGCATAACCATCGTCGAGGCGCATTAAAAGCCGGCCTCGAAACGATTCGGCATATTGAGTGCTGATTGTTTGCTCCATGACGTTTTCCTCTAATGGCATTGAAGGTGTGTTTACACTAATGCCACCGTCGGGCGTGCGAGCAGAATGAAGATTTTCCCAGATGCCTCAAGCCCCGACTTCACCTTCCAGCAGCATGAACAGGCGATACAGCACCACGGTACTGAACAGCTGCAGGAAGCCGCTCAGGCTGTCCATGGCCAGTTGGGCACCCGCTGAGGGTTCGGGAAAAGCCATCAGCAATAGCCCGTCGATCAGCCAGATCGGTGCCAGCACCCCCAGCACGCAGATCATGATGCGCATGAAGTGGCCGGTGGTCATGCGTGCGCTCTCGCGCATCGACTGCACCACCGGCAGGCCGCGCAGTACCAGCAGGTACTCGGCGAACACCAGGTTGATCATGATCCACACGCCCGGAAAGATGAACAGCGCCAGGCCGGCCATGATCAGCAGCGAGCTGATCAGGATCAGCAGGGCCAGCTGTGGCCACAGTTGCAGGGCGCGGGCGAACAGGTCGCGCTTGGCGATTTCCTGGCCGTTGCTGCGGGTGTCGAGGTACAGGATAAGCGCGGCGCTGTACAGCGGGTAGAACAGCAGGCTGACCAGCATGCCGTAGACCGGCGATGCCTGGTCGCCCATCTGCCGGTACAGCAGCTGGGTGAGCAAGGCTTCCAGCACTACCAGCGGCAGGCACAGTTGGAGGATGTTCGGCAGGTGGCGGCGGAAGAAGTACAGGGAGTCGCGCAGGACGCTCAGCGGATTCATCAGTTTACATCGCATGGCAGTAAAAACAGGGGCCTAACTTTAGCCCAAAGCAGGCCTGGGGCTGTCATTTGCTGAAAAAAGTTTCACGTCGCTGGTGATTGAATCCCCCGCCTGTACGCCCCATCTTTGACGCTGTCCGTTGTCCGCTACCCCACGAGGTCGCCCCATGAATACTGAAGAACAAACCCTGATCGACGGCCTGTTCGGCCGCCTCAAGCAAGCCGAGGACCCGAGCCAGCCACGTGATGCGCAGGCCCAGGCATGTATCGAGGAACATGTGCGTCAGCAGCCGGCGGCGCCTTATTACATGGCCCAGGCGATCCTGGTGCAGGAGGCTGCGATCAAGCACCTCGACGAGCAGAACAAGCAACTGGAAGCCGAACTTAAGCAGGCCCGTGCCCAGGCCGAGGCCGCCCGTGCCGGCAGCGCGCCGAGCAATGGCGGTGGTGGTTTCCTGTCCAGCATCTTTGGTTCGTCTGGGCGCAATGCGGCCCCGGCCGTGCAACCTCAGCGTCCCGCTGCAGCCCCCGTGGCATCTGGCGGTGGCTGGCGTGAGCCATCGGCGCCTGGCTTCTCTCAGCCACAAGCGCAGCAGCCTGGCTTTGGCGCTGCGCCGGCCCGCAGTAGTGCCAGCAGCTTCCTCGGCGGCGCGATGCAGACTGCGGCCGGTGTGGCGGGTGGTGTGTTGCTGGCGCAGGGCATCAGCAGCCTGTTCAACCACAACTCGCAGCCGGAGGAGGTGGTAGAGGTGATCAAGGAAGAGCCGGCGCCGGCCAGCGACAGCGGTGGCTGGAACGACTCGGGGGCGCAGCAGCAGGTGGCTGACAACAGTGGTTGGGGCAGCGACCAGGGTGGTTATGCCGACAGCGATTATAGCAGCGATGATGGCGGGTTCTTCTCGGACGACGATTCGTACGTCTGACAGGCCTGGCATACTGCTGGCAATTTTAGGGGCGCTTTGCGCCCCTTTCGCGACGCAACTTGACCAGTCCGGTTTTCGAAAGGTGAAAAGCCAAGCGGGCCAAACCCAGAGGTACATGACAACGCATGGCCGTGTACCTCGGGTTTTCCAGGGGCAACCTGTCAGGGGGCAGGCGCCGCCTGGCAGCTATCGGCGCGTGATAAGAAATGTCGCAATGTCGCCATCGTTCGTATTCAGATAGACATTACTGTCCGGAGGCGTGTGATACAGCGTTTTCACGGTACGGCCCGTATGGTCGCGCAGGCGGCAGCGCAGCGTGTCAGGGCCCCATTCCAGCGGTTCGAGTTTGATCAGGTCGACCGGTGAGTTGGTTCGGTACAAACCAAGATAGCCGTTGCGGCTGATCTCGACCTTTCTGTCGCTGTCGGTGCCCGTGCCGTTGATGTAGACATAGATCCGATCCGTAGTCTCGGAGTGGTATTCGATGTTGAAGGTGATGGGGGCTGCTTTGCCGTCGGGGATCAGCCAGCCCTCCTCCAGGCCGAGCCCCGAAGCGTCGCTCAGCCGGACTGGTAAATCTATCCCCGGTGAGTTGAACCTCATTATGGCTTTGTACCTGTCTTGTGTGCCGTCCCAGTATTTCCAGACCGACTGACAATGTATGTGCGCCTTGAAAGATTTTGCTTCTGCGATCCAGTTGGTAATGCTGTTACTCATGACTGTTCTCCAATGAGGGAGTTGAGCTCTCTCCGCGTGGGTACAGTAGTAAGGCGCGGGACCGGGCCGAAGCTTGAAGTACTTCCTTGTTCATTGGCATTGCATGGGCGAGCAAGGCTGGGAGGCGACCACGTGGAATGCCGACAGCGGTTATGGCAGTGATGATGGCGGGTTCTTCTCGGACGACGATTCGTGCGTCTGACAGGTCTGGCATACTGCTGGCAATTTTGGGGGCGCTTTGCGCCCCTTTCGCGACGCAAGGCCGCTCCTACAACGGTACGCGACCCCCTGTAGGAGCGGCCTTGTGTCGCGAAAGGGCTGCAAGGCAGCCCCCAGCATTCCAGGCCGACCAAGGGGTTCCAAGGTGAAAAAGATCGCGCTGTTCGCCGATGTGCAGAACCTCTACTACACCGTGCGCCAGGCCCACGGCTGCCATTTCAACTACACCGCCCTGTGGGCCGATGTCAGCCGCGAAGGCCAGATCGTCGAGGCCGTGGCCTATGCCATCGACCGTGGCGACAGCAAGCAGCAGCAGTTCCAGCAGATCCTGCGCAATCTCGGTTTCGATGTGCGCCTCAAGCCCTTCATCCAGCGCAGCGATGGCTCGGCCAAAGGTGACTGGGATGTGGGTATTACCCTGGATGTGATCGACGCTGCCAGCCGCGTCGACCAAGTGGTACTGGCCTCCGGCGATGGCGATTTCGACCTGCTGCTGGAGCGGGTGATACAGCGCCATGGCACCGAGGCAGTGGTGTATGGTGTGCCCGGGCTTACCGCACTGTCGCTGATCCGTGCCGCCACCCGTTATGTGCCCATCGAGGGTGCGCTGTTGCTCAAACACTGAGATTTTTCATGGAACGTATCGCTGTCATCGACTTTGAAACCACCGGCATCAGCCCCGGCGCCGGCTGCCGCGCCACTGAGGTGGCGGTGGTGATGCTGGAGGGCGGGCGCATCGTCGAGCGCTACCAGAGCCTGATGAACGCGGGTGTGCCGGTACCGGCATTCGTCGCCGGGCTCACTGGCATCACCACCGCCATGCTGCGCAGTGCGCCGCCGGTGGACAAGGTGATGAACGAAGTGGCCGAGTTCGTTGGTGGCACCCCGCTGCTGGCACACAATGCCGCTTTCGACCAGAAGTTCTGGGACTACGAACTGGGCCGCATCGGCCGTAGCCGCAGCCAGGCCTTCGCCTGTTCCTTGCTGCTGTCACGGCGCCTGCTGCCAGCGGCACCGAACCACAAGCTGGGTACCCTGACCCGCTGGGCCGGGCTGCCGGATACCGGTACCGCGCACCGGGCCATGGCCGATGCCGAAATGGCCGCCAACCTGCTGCAACACCTGGCTGGCGTGCTGCGCCAGGGCCATGGTGTACAGCAACTCTCGCACGACCTGCTCTGCCGCCTGCAGAAAACCCCGGCCGCCAAGGTTCGTGAAACCCTGGCGAAGTACTGTTGACGGCTACCAGGTGATCGGCTTGGGTGTTGTGTTGTCTGGGAGATCGAGCGCCGCCCGCGCGGCGCTTCGCAGCACAAGGCTGCTCCTACATCTGTTTCGGGCCAGTAACGCCTGTACCAATGTGCGCGACCGCCTTGTTTGTCCGACACAATTTCGAGGTGGACACCAAGGGGCCGCGCCTGCGTCTCAGGAATAATTGGCCCGAAACAAATGTAGGAGCAGCCTTGTGCTGCGAAGCGCCGCGCGGGCGGCGCTCGATCTCCCAGACAACACAACTCTCAAACCGAACGCCCTAAAAGTGTGCCGCTCATTTGAGCCAATTTTGTAACTTATCTTTACCCAGGCACGCCCTTAAACTGAATCACCCGTAAACGGATTTCGAGTGTTTCCCATGCCTGCCTCCCGTCACTTCCCGTTGTTGCTCATTGGCGCTTTCCTGGCCTTGTACCTGGTCTGGGGCTCCACCTACCTGTTCATTCGCATAGGCGTCGAGAGCTGGCCACCGATGCTCATGGCCGGGGTGCGCTTCCTGATTGCCGGGGGCCTGCTGTATGGCTTCTTGCGCTGGCGCGGTGTGCCGGCACCGACCTGGCCGCAGTGGCGGGCTGCGGGGGCGATCGGTTTCCTGCTGCTCAGCTGTGGCAACGGTGGCGTGACCGTGGCCGAGCATGCTGGTGTGGCCTCGGGCGTCGCTGCGCTGGCGGTGGCGACGGTGCCGCTGTTCACGCTGCTGTTCGGCCTGCTGTTCGGGCACCGCAATTCGAAGCTGGAGTGGGCGGGGATCGCCCTCGGGTTGGTGGGGATCGGCCTGCTGAACCTGGGCTCCAACCTTCAGGCAAGCCCGATTGGCGCGGCGCTAATCATCTTTGCGGCGGCGTCGTGGGCGTTCGGCTCGGTGTGGAGCAAGACCTTGCCGCTGCCCCAGGGGCCCATGGCCAGCGCCGCGGAAATGCTCGTTGGTGGCGCTGTGTTGCTGCTCGGCAGCGCGCTGTCTGGCGAGCGCATGACGCAGATGCCGACCGCTGCCGGCTGGGGGGCACTGGCCTACCTGGTGTTCTTCGGTTCGATCCTGGCGTTCAGTGCCTACATGTACTTGCTCAAGCACGTGCGCCCCGCAGCTGCCACCAGCTATGCCTACGTCAACCCGGCGGTGGCCGTGCTGCTGGGCATCGTCTTTGCCGGTGAGCAGATTGGTGCCGAAGAATGTGTGGCCATGGCGGTGATCATCGGCGCGGTGGTGCTGATCGGCCTGCCGCAGTGGCGCAAGGCACCTGAGCCGGCGCAGCCGTTGAAAGGCGAAATCTGCAAGTAGGCAGGGGTGATGCGGTAAACTTGCCGCCTTCGCTGAACCCCCTGACGGTATTGCCATGAATTTCGCCAAACTCGGCCTGATCGAACCGCTGCTGCGCACCCTGCAGCAACTGGACTACACCACCCCGACCCCGGTGCAGGCCAAGGCCATCCCCGCCGTGCTGGCCGGCCGCGACCTGATGGCCGCGGCCCAGACCGGCACCGGCAAGACCGCGGGCTTTGCCCTGCCTGTGCTGCAGCGCCTGGCGCTGGAAGGCGAAAAGGTGGCCAGCAACTCGATCCGCGCGCTGGTGCTGGTGCCCACTCGTGAGCTGGCCGAGCAGGTGCACAACAACGTGCGCGAGTACGCCGAGAACCTGCCGCTGAGCACCTACGCGGTGTATGGCGGGGTCAGCATCAACCCGCAGATGATGCGCCTGCGCCGTGGCGTCGACCTGCTGGTGGCCACCCCGGGGCGCTTGCTCGACCTGTTCCGGCAGAACGCCGTGAAGTTCAACCAGGTGCAGACCCTGGTGCTGGACGAAGCCGACCGCATGCTCGACCTGGGCTTTGCCGAAGAGCTGCAGTCGGTGTACGCCGCGCTGCCACGCAAGCGCCAGACGTTGCTGTTCTCCGCCACTTTTTCCGATCAGATCCGCATGCTGGCTGGGCTGGCCCTGAACGACCCGCTGAGCATCGAAGTCAGCCCGCGCAATGCCACGGCCACCAGCGTCAAGCAGTGGCTGGTGCCTGTGGATAAAAAACGCAAGGTCGACCTGTTCTGCCACCTGCTGCGCAAGCAGCGCTGGAAGCAGGTGCTGGTGTTCGCCAAGACCCGTAATGGCGTCGATCAACTGGTGGAGCGCTTGCTGGCCGAGGGTGTGAATGCCGACGGTATCCACGGTGACCGCCCGCAGGCCACTCGCCAGCGCGCGCTGGACAGCTTCAAGGCCCGCGAAATCCAGGTGCTTGTGGCGACCGATGTGGCGGCCCGCGGCCTGGATATCGATGACTTGCCGCTGGTGGTCAACCTTGACCTGCCGATCGTTGCCGAGGATTACGTGCACCGCATCGGGCGTACCGGGCGGGCGGGCAACAAGGGCGAGGCTATCTCGCTGGTGTGTGCCGATGAAGTGCAGCTGCTGGCGGCGATCGAAGTGCTGACGCGGCAGACCCTGCCGCGTCATGAAGAGCCGGACTTCATCCCTGACCACCGGGTGCCGATGACCGACGCCAGTGGCCAGGTGATCAAGAAGCCGAAGAAGCCCAAGAAGCCGAAGGAAAACAGCGCCAAGCGCGGGTTGGGGCGCTGGATGGACAGCGCTGAATCAGGCAGTGCGGAGCCGGCGGTGAAGGCAGTGCGCAAGGTGCCGAGCTTCAATGGTGGGGCGCGCAAGCGTAAGCCGTAGATTTGCAGTGTACGCGGACTCTGTGGGAGCGGGTTTACCCGCGAAGAATGCGACTCGGTGCATGGCACGGGCTTCGCCCGTGTTCGCGGGTAAACCCGCTCCCACAGGGGACAGTGTCAACCTTTGGATTTAAGCCAATCCGCCGCCGCCCGCCCGGCGCGCAAGCCGCTGGCAAAGCACGCTGTCAGCAGATACCCCCCAGTCGGCGCCTCCCAGTCCAGCATCTCGCCGGCACAGAACACCCCCGGCATGCCCTTGACCATCAAGCCTTCATCCAGCCCCTCGAAACGCACCCCGCCCGCGCTGCTGATCGCTTCATCCAGCGGCCGCGTGCCTACCAGTGTTATCGGCAAGGCCTTGATCGCTTTCGCCAAGGCCCCAGGGTCGGCAAAGGTCGCCTGATCGGTCAGCTCGCGCAGCAGCGCAGCCTTGACCCCATCGATACCCAGCTGGCTGTGCAGGTGCTTGGCCATGGAGCGCGAACCCCGTGGTTTGGCCAGCGCCTGGGCAATCTTGTCCACAGGCTTGTCCGGCAACAGGTCGAGCAGCAACACCCCGTGGCCCTCACGGTTGATGGCCTCGCGCACCGGCGCTGACCATGCATACACCAGGCTGCCTTCCACACCCTGCGCGGTGAGGATGAACTCGCCCTTGCGCGGCACGCTGCCAGGAACGCTAAGGGCAATATTCTTCAACGGCGCACCGGCGAACTTGTCCTTGAGCAGCGCGCTCCAGCCTGCCACTTCAAAACCGCAGTTGCTGGGCTGCAAGGGCGAGATATCCACAGCCCGTTCGGCCAGCAGCGGCTGCCAGCTGCCGTCCGAGCCCAGTCGCGCCCAGCTGCCACCACCCAGCGCCAGGACCACCACGGCGGCCTTCACCAAGCGCTCGCCTTGTGGATAAGCAATCCGCAATGCACCTTCGGCATTCCAGCCCAGCCAGCGGTGACGGGTGTGGATAACTACTCCGCTGTCGCGCAGGCGCTTGAGCCAGGCGCGCAGCAGTGGCGCGGCTTTCATGTCGGTGGGGAACACCCGGCCCGAGGTGCCGACGAAGGTTTCGATGCCCAGGCCGTGAATCCACTGGCGCAAGGCGTCGGCATCGAAGTCGTGCAGCAGCGCGGCGATTTCGCCCTGGCGCTCGGCATACCGGCTGACGAACGCCGGGTAGGGCTCGGAATGGGTGATGTTCATGCCACCGACACCCGCCAGCAGGAACTTGCGACCCACCGAAGGCATGGCATCGAACACCTCGACCGCCAGGCCCGCCTGGGCCAGTGCTTCGGCGGCCATCAGGCCGGCTGGGCCGCCGCCGATGACGACTGCGGGGGGAGGGGAGGCGGGGCTCAGATCAGGCATGGTGGGCAGCAGGCTGTGGAAAAGAGGCGCATTCTAGCGCAGCGCGGCCTGTGGAAGCACTGCTCAAAAAATGATCAGAGCTTTGCAGGCCTTGCCTGTAAAGGGCTGCAGCGCCTTTCCCGCAGGTTATCCACAAGCGGTTCCACAGTCATTGTGAACAACCGATTACGCGTGCCGCACTGTGATGAAGGATGCCATGGCGCCTGGCCAGGGCAGCGCGGTCCTTGCTGTAGCCACCGCCGATCACGCCCACCACCGGGATGTCGCGGCCCAGGCAGTGGCGCAGCACCGCTTCGTCACGGGCGGCAACGCCTGCATCGGTCAGTTGCAGATAGCCCAGGGCGTCGTCCTTGTGCACATCGACCCCGGCGTCGTACAGCACCAGGTCGGGTCGATAGAGTGGCAGCAGGTAGTTGAGGGCGTCGTCCACCACCTTCAGGTAGGCCATGTCGCCCATGCCGCGGGGCAGGGGGATGTCCCAATCGCTTTGCGCCTTGCGCGCCGGGAAGTTCTGTTCGCAGTGCAGCGACACGGTGATGGCGTCTGGTGTGTCGTGCAGGATGCGCGCGGTGCCGTCACCCTGATGCACATCGCAGTCGAAGATCAGCACCCGGTGTACCCGGCCAGCCTCCAGCAGGTAGCGGCTGATCACGGCCAGGTCGTTGAAGATGCAGAAGCCGGCAGGATGGTCGTAATGGGCGTGGTGGGTGCCGCCGGCAAGGTGGCAGGCGATGCCGTGCTGCAGCGCCATCTCGGCGCTCAGCAGCGAGCCGCCTACGGCGCGCACGGTACGCCGGGCCAGGGCCTCGCTCCAGGGCAGGCCGAGGCGGCGCTGGTCCTCGCGTGACAGGTCACCGTTCATGTAGCGCTCGATGTAGCTGCGGTCGTGGGCCAGGGCGAGGATGTCGTTGGGGCAGATGTCCGGGCGCAGCAGGGCTTGGTCGGTGGTCAGCCCGCTGTCGATCAAGTGGTCGTGCAGCAGGCGGAACTTGTCCATGGGGAAGCGGTGTTCGGCAGGGAACTCCGGGCTGTAGTCTTCGTGGTAGATCAGCGGCAACGGCATGGGTGGGGTCGCAATCGGGGCCAGTGCTGATCTTGCCATGAGCTTGCTGGCCGATCACGTGTAGGAGCAGCCTTGTGCTGCGAAAGGGCCGGCATGCAGGACAATGTTCTGTGGCGGCTATGGCCTCTTCGCAGCACAAGGCTGCTCCTACACGGAGTAGCGACAACCTGGACGATTGGCGTGTTATTTCGTGGTACTGGCCAGCACCCGCTGCCAGTCCGGCTCGTTCAGGCGGCCGAGGATGCGCGTCTTGCCATTGCCATCCACCGAAACGAACAGCGCACTGGCATAGCCGCTCTCACGCTCGCCCCCCGCAACTTTCTGCTGGCGGGCAAAATGGTCGATGCAGCCGTTGTGGGTCACCAGCACCAGGTTATGCCCCGGTCGTTTGTGTGCCAGCGCTTCGCTGGCGAACTGGCTGTCACAGCTTTCCAGCCAGTCCTCACTGGCCACCGCCTGGCCAAGGATGAAATGCGCGGTTTGCCGTGTGCGCAGTTTCGGGCTGCTGAGCATATCGGCGTTGTTAAGGCCCAGCTGGTGCATCCCTTGGCCAACACGCCCGGCAGCCTGGCTGCCGGCCACGGTTATGCCGGTGGGGTCGTCCAGGCACGGGCCGGGGGCGCTGTCGCAGCGCTCGGCGTGGCGGATCATCACGATCACCGCACCGTCGGCCCAGTCCTGCAGCAGGCCGCTGTCACTCAATTGCCGTTCGTTGCCAAGGTCCACGATATGCGTCCTCGTCGCCAGCCAGGTGCTCAACGCCGCCACGACCATGCACAGGCCAAGGGCGGCGCCGAGGGCTTTGCGGGTCAGGCGTCGCTTGCGCCGGGCGTGGATGGCAGGGTGTCCAAGGGTGTTGCTCGATAGCATGCGTTGCTCCGTTGGCATGGTCGCGGCTGGCGCGGCGGTGTTGGCTGGCATCCTGTCAACTGGCCTGTCGGGCGGCGGTGAAGGGCGTGTGAAAATTGCATTCGGGCGCGCCGGTTGGGTGAAACCTGTACCCGCGCCTACGCTATAAACTGCAAGACGGTAAAACCGGAGCACGCCCGATGACCCCTATCCTGCAACTGGAAAGCGCGCGGCTGGTACTGCGCCAATGGCACGACGACGACCTGCGCGAGTTCGCCGCCCTGTGTGCCGACCCGCAGGTGATGCGCTACTTCCCGGCGCCGCTGACACGCCTGGAGGCAGCCGCGCTGATCGGCCGCGTGCGTGGGCATTTCAATGAGTACGGCTTTGGTCTGTGGGCTCTGGAGCGCAAGGACAGTGGTGCCTTCATCGGCATGACCGGGTTGTTGCACGTGGGCTTCGATGCCGATTTTGCGCCGGCGGTGGAGATCGGCTGGCGCCTGGCACGCCGCCACTGGGGCCTGGGTTTCGCCAGCGAGGCGGCGTGGACATGCCTGCGCTGTGCTTTCGCCCAATTGCGCCTGGAGGAAGTGGTGTCGTTCACTAGCGAGAGCAACCTGCCCTCGCAGAAGGTCATGCAGGCCATCGGTATGCAGCAGGACCTGAATGGCAGTTTCGAACACCCCCGCCTGCCCGTGGGCCATCCGCTGCGCCCGCATGTGCTGTACCGCATCGACCGCGCTCACTGGGAGCGTACCCTGCGCGCCTGAATGCATGGCCATGCCCGGCGCGAATGACAAACCCTGTATCATTTCCCTAATGGAGGGCGCTTGCCGCAAGATGTTCAGCGCCTATGAGATCGAGCGCCGCCTGGGCGGCGCATCGCGAGCAAGACTCGCTCCTACGGAGAACCCCCGATGAGTCATGTGTTGGACGACCTGGTCGACCTGTTGAGCCTCGAGTCCATAGAGGAGAACCTGTTCCGTGGACGCAGCCAGGACCTGGGCTTTCGCCAGCTGTACGGCGGGCAGGTACTGGGCCAATCGTTGTCGGCGGCCAGCCAGACGGTCGAGGATGCACGCCATGTGCATTCGTTGCACGGCTACTTCCTGCGCCCTGGCGATGCCAGCCTGCCGGTGGTGTATTCGGTGGACCGCGTGCGCGATGGTGGCAGCTTCAGCACCCGGCGGGTGACGGCTATTCAGAAGGGCCAGCCAATCTTCACCTGCAGCGCCTCGTTCCAGTACGACGAGGAAGGCTTCGAGCACCAGGCGCAGATGCCCGATGTGGTCGGCCCGGAGAACCTGCCCACTGAAGTCGAGCTGGCCCGGGCCATGGCTGACCAGTTGCCCGAGCGCATTCGCGACAAGGTGCTGTGCGCCAAGCCGATCGAGATTCGCCCGGTCACCGAGCGCGACCCATTCAACCCCCAGGCTGGCGACCCGGTGAAGTACGCCTGGTTCCGCGCCGACGGCAACCTGCCCGATATCCCCGCCCTGCACAAATACCTGCTGGCCTACGCCTCGGACTTCGGCCTGCTGACCACTTCGTTGCTGCCCCATGGCAAATCGGTGTGGCAGCGTGACATGCAGATCGCCAGCCTCGACCATTCGCTGTGGTTCCATGGCAACCTGCGTGCCGACGAGTGGCTGCTGTACGCCACCGACAGCCCCTGGGCGGGCAATGCCCGTGGCTTCTGCCGCGGCAGCATCTTCAACCAGGCCGGGCAACTGGTGGCGTCGTCGTGCCAGGAAGGCCTGATTCGCCATCGCAAGGACTGGGCATGAGCCTGGGCGAGGTGCGCAACTGGGTGTTCGACATGGACGGCACCCTGACCGTGGCCGTGCACGATTTTGCCGCCATCCGCGTAGCGCTGGATATCCCGGCCGAGCACGACATCCTCACCCACCTGGCAGCCTTGCCGGCGGACGAGGCGGCGGCCAAGCATGCCTGGCTGCTGGAGCACGAGCGTGACCTGGCGATTGCCTCCACGGCGGCCACCGGGGCGGTGGAACTGGTGCGCGAGCTGGCCCAGCGTGGTTGCCGGCTGGGCATTCTGACCCGCAATGCCCGTGAGTTGGCGCATGTGACGCTGGAGGCCATCGGCCTGGCGGACTGCTTCCCGGTGGAGCACATTCTGGGGCGTGACGAAGCAGCGCCCAAGCCAAGCCCGGATGGGCTGCTGAAGATTGCCAATGCCTGGGGTGTGACACCGGGTGAGTTGGTGATGGTGGGGGATTACCGGTTTGATTTGGACTGTGGGCGGGCTGCGGGAGCGCGCACGGTGCTGGTGAACCTGCCGGACAATCCGTGGCCGGAGCTGGTGGATTGGCATGCGGCCGATTGCCGGGCATTGAAGGTGATGCTGGGCTGAGTTTTTGTGTCGCCTGTGCGGGCCTCTTCGCGGGTAAACCCGCTCCCACAGGGACCGCGCCGAGCTCAAGTCCAGCACTCAACCTGTGGGTTCACCCGCGAAGAGGCCGGACCTGTCTATGCTGAACCCCAATCTATTCCCTGAACGGAGACCTACCCATGACCAGCAAGGCCATCTACGTAAAACCCGGCGGCGGTTACGACAAGGTCGAGGTCGGTACCAGCGAGGCTCTCGCACCCCAGGCCGATGAAATCACCGTGCGCCTGCACGCCAGCTCTCTCAACTACCACGATTTCGCCGTTGTCAGCGGCATGTGGGGCCCGAGCGAGCGGCGCATCCCTATGGCCGATGGCGCTGGCGAAGTGGTCGCGGTGGGGAGCGGCGTCACCGAGTTCCAGGTCGGCGACAATGTGGTCAGTACCTTCTTCCCCGACTGGCTCGACGGCCAGGCCAATGTGGACGGCTTCGCCAGGGTGCCCGGCGACGGTATCGATGGTTACGCCCGTGAACAGGTCACCGCTCGCGCCACCGCCTTCACCCTGGCGCCCAAGGGCTTCAGCCATGCCGAAGCTTCCACTCTGACCACGGCCGGTCTCACGGCCTGGCGCGCGCTGATGTGCGACGACCACCTCAAGCCCGGCGATACGGTGCTGGTGCAGGGCACCGGCGGTGTATCGATCTTCGCCCTGCAGTTTGCCAAGCTGGCCGGCGCGACGGTGATCGCTACCTCATCCAGCGACGCCAAGCTGGAGCGCCTGAAGGCCCTGGGTGCAGACCACCTGATCAACTACAAGAGCATCCCGGCGTGGGGTGAGAAAGTGCGCGAGCTGACCGGCAACCGCGGCGTCGATCATGTGATCGAAGTGGGTGGCCCGGCGACATTGGAGCAATCGATGATCGCCGCGCGCATTGGTGGGCATGTGTCGTTGATCGGCATCCTCACCGGCGTGGCCGGGCAATTGCCGCTGGTGCAGGCGCTGGTGCGGCAGATACGCCTGCAAGGCGTGCTGGTGGGCAGCCGCGCCCAACAGCAGGCGATGGTGCGGGCGATCGATGCCAACGGCCTGCGGCCGGTGGTGGACAAGCATTTCGAGCTGGAGCAGATCGTCGAGGCGTTCCGTTATCAGGAGAGCAACCGGCATTTCGGCAAAATCTGCCTGACCTGGTAATGGCTGGGGGCCGCGTAGCGGCCCCTAGTCCGGCAACAATCGGTCGCGGCTATTGGACAGGTGCAGGCACACCGCTGCCCGCGCCGCGTCCGGGTCCTGCCGGCGGATGGCATTGAGGATCGCCTCATGCTCAAGGTTGGCCAGGTACGCCTGCCGCGCCAGCTTCGCCCCGCTGCGTTCGGCCAGGGCCATGCGGTTGCGCGGGATCAGGCCGTTGCCTAGCTGCAACAGCATTTCAGTGAAGTACAGGTTGCCAGTGGCCTCGGCAATCAACAGGTGAAAGCGCCGGTCGGCCTCGATGCAGCTGTCGCCAGCGGCGGCCAGGTCCTGGTAGTCATCCAGCGCCTGGCGCATGCGCCTCAGATGCCCCTCGTCACGGCGTAGCGCGGCCAAGGCGGCAGCCTGGCCTTCCAGGCCGATGCGCAGCTCCAGCAGGTCGCGCACATTCGCCGCGCTTTCCGCAGCGATGCGCAGGCCGGCCTGGGCCTGGCGCTCCATCACGAACGTACCGATACCGTGGCGTGGCTCAACCAGCCCCGAGGCCTGCAATTTCGACAGGGCCTCGCGGACCACGGTGCGGCTGACCCCATGCTCGCGCACCAGGCTGTTCTCCGAGGGCAACTTGTCGCCTGGCTTGAAGGTGCCCAGCAAGATCTGTTGAGTCAAGCTGGAGACCAGGTCATGGGCACGGCTGTGGCCGCGTTTGTGGGCTTGTTCGGTGGCCATGGTGTGATCCGATTGTTGTTGTACTTGTACGACAAGTTAATCGATATAAATATTTTTTGCCGATTTTTCCTGTGGTCAAGTCAGCGAGTAGTTTGTCTATTTTTGCAAGATCGACGCATATAGGCTTTGCGGTAGCTTGTATTTTGTGATTTTACCGACGTTGCTGATCTTGTCGTACAACTGCGCTGCGCATATGCTCCTCCCCACTGCCATGTCAGACAACCTCGACCCGCACAAAAACAATTAGTGGGAGATCCGCAAGTGAACGATACCCTCGCTCCGTCTGCCCGGAATGAAGGCGACGCCCTGGCCAGCGCCGTGGCCAAGGTCAAGCGCCACGTCCTGCCGCTGTTCGTCATCATGTTCATCGTCAACTACCTGGACCGCGTCAACATCGGCTTCGTCCGCCCCCATCTGGAAAGCGACCTGGGCATCAGCGCCGCCGCCTATGGCTTTGGCGCCGGCCTGTTCTTCATCGGCTACGCGCTGTTCGAGGTGCCCTCGAACATGCTGCTGCAGAAGGTCGGCGCACGGTTGTGGCTGACCCGCATCATGTTCACCTGGGGGCTGGTGGCCACGGCCATGGCCTTCGTGCAGAACGAAACCCAGTTCTACGTGCTGCGCTTTCTGCTGGGCGTTGCCGAAGCGGGCTTCTTCCCCGGGGTGATCTACTACTTCACCCGCTGGTTGCCGGCCGCCGAGCGTGGCAAGGCGATTGCCATCTTCCTCAGCGGCTCGGCATTGGCGTCGCTGATTTCCGGGCCGCTGGCCGGCGCGCTGATGCAGATCCAGGGCCTGGGCATGCATGGCTGGCAGTGGATGCTGTTCATCGAAGGCATGGCCTCGGTGACGCTGTGCTTCTTCGTGTTCTTCTGGCTCGACTCCAGGCCGCAGGACGCCAAGTGGCTGAGCCAGGCCGAGCAGGAAGCACTGGTGGCCGCCATCGATCGCGAGCAACTTGAGCGCGAAGCGGTCGGCGTGGTCAGGCCATCGGCCTGGAGCCTGCTCAAGGACCGCCAGATCCTGCTGTTCTGCCTGATCTACTTCTGCATCCAGCTGACCATCTACGCCGCCACCTTCTGGCTGCCGAGCATCATCAAGCGCATGGGTGACCTCAGCGACCTGCAGGTCGGCTTCTTCAACTCGATCCCGTGGTTGATATCGATCCTGGCCATGTATGCCTTCGCCGCCGGCTCGGCGCGCTGGAAGTTCCAGCAGGCCTGGGTCGCAGGTGCGCTGGTGATCGCTGCCATCGGCATGTTCATGTCCACCACGGGTGGGCCGGTGTTCGCCTTTGTCGCGGTGTGCTTCGCGGCGATCGGTTTCAAGTCGGCATCGTCGCTGTTCTGGCCGATCCCGCAGGGTTATCTGGATGCCCGCATCGCCGCAGCGGTGATCGCGTTGATCAACTCGGTCGGCAACCTCGGCGGCTTCGTCGCCCCCACCACCTTCGGCCTGCTGGAGCAGCAGACCGGTTCGATCCAGGGCGGCCTGTACGGCCTGGCGGTGACTTCGGTGCTGGCGGCCATTGCCATCTTCTTCGTACGCACTCGCCCAAAGGGCGCCCCTTCCGATGACCTCAAGGCCCCTTCGGCCCTGGGTCAGAGCCATTGATGACTGCGAGACAACAACCATGAACATGCAGACCCTTCACACCAGCACCCCCGTGGTCACTGATCTGCGCGTGATCCCCGTCGCCGGGCACGACAGCATGCTGCTCAACCTCAGTGGTGCTCATGGCCCGTTCTTCACCCGTAACGTTGTGGTGCTGCGTGACAGCGCCGGCAATACCGGGTTGGGCGAGGTGCCGGGCGGCGAGAAGATCCGCCAGACACTGGACGACGCCCGCAGCCTGGTGGTCGGTCAGTCGATCGGCCATTATCAGCGCGTGCTCAATGCCATGCGCCAGACCTTCGCCAACCGTGACTCGGCTGGTCGCGGCCTGCAGACCTTCGACCTGCGCATCACCGTGCATGCGGTGACGGCCATCGAGTCGGCGCTGCTCGACCTGCTCGGCCAGCACCTGAACGTGCCGATGGCGGCACTGCTGGGCGAGGGGCAGCAGCGCGAGGCGGTGAAGATGCTCGGTTACCTGTTCTACATCGGCGACCGCCAGCAGACCAACCTTGCCTACCGCAACGAAGCCGAGGCCGAGGACGACTGGTTCCACCTGCGCCACGAAAAGGCCCTGACCCCGGACGCGGTGGTGCGCCTGGCCGAGGCCGCCAAGGCGCGCTATGGCTTCAGCGACTTCAAGCTCAAGGGCGGGGTGTTGCGCGGCGAGGAGGAGATGGAAGCGGTAACGGCGCTGGCCGAACGTTTCCCCGAAGCCCGCATCACCCTCGACCCGAATGGTGCCTGGTCATTGAAGGAGGCCATTGCCCTGTGCCGCGACAAGCACGATGTGCTGGCCTACGCCGAAGACCCATGCGGTGCCGAGAACGGCTACTCGGGCCGTGAGGTGATGGCCGAGTTCCGCCGCGCCACCGGCCTGCCCACCGCCACCAACATGATCGCTACCGACTGGCGGCAGATGGGCCATGCGATCCAGTTGCAGTCGGTGGACATTCCGCTGGCCGACCCGCACTTCTGGACCTTGCAGGGTTCGGTACGGGTGGCGCAGATGTGCAACGACTGGGGACTGACCTGGGGTTCGCATTCCAACAACCACTTCGATATCTCGCTGGCAATGTTCACCCAGGTGGCGGCTGCGGCGCCGGGGGAAATCACTGCGATCGACACCCACTGGATCTGGCAGGACGGCCAGCGCCTCACCCGCGAACCACTGCGCATCGTCGACGGGCATGTGCACGTGCCGGCGCGGCCGGGGCTTGGGGTGGAGCTGGATGAAGACCAGTTGGCCAAGGCGCATGAGTGCTACCGCAACATGGGGTTGGGCGCGCGGGATGACAGCGTGGCAATGCAGTTCCTGATTCCGGGGTGGAGCTTCGATAACAAGCGGCCTTGCCTGGTGCGTTGAGGCTGCTGGCCTCTTCGCGGGCTTGCCCGCTTCCACAGGTACACCACAGGTTTGAGGGGGTGGAGTACCTGTGGGAGCGGGCGAGCCCGCGAAAGGGCCAGTACAGCCACAACACACCCAAATGAAAAACAAAAGCTCCAGACGGCCTGGTGACGGGATCGGGTATGCCATTCGCGACTTCTGACGTTAATGGGGATGCCTGTCGTGATCGAACAGTTCCGGGGCGTTCTGGTGTAATTTCCCACAGCCCTGCGGGGCTTAAATGAAGCCCGACCTGCACTGACACGTTGCTCTGTGACGCGTGCCAAATATCAACAACAGAGCGCGAGTAACGTGTCGACTTATTGATTTCAAAGGAGATATTTTCGCCTACACCTGCCCGTCCATCCTTGTGTCAGTAAAAAGAGAACAACATCAATGAACACCGTGGGATCTGATGGCAACCTTGCACAAGGTTTCAAGCCACGTCACGTAACGATGCTGTCCATCGCCGGCATCATCGGCGCCGGACTTTTCGTCGGCTCTGGCCACGCCATCGCGGCAGCCGGGCCAGCTACCATAATTTCCTATTTCGTGGCCGGGACCTTGGTGGTACTGGTCATGCGCATGCTCGGCGAAATGGCCGTGGCACACCCGGACACCGGATCGTTTTCCACCTACGCCGAGCAGGCCATCGGCCGCTGGGCCGGCTACACCATCGGTTGGCTGTACTGGTGGTTCTGGGTACTGGTAATCCCGATCGAAGCGCTGGCCGCCGGGCATGTGCTGAACGCCTGGTTCCCGCAGGTGGACAGCTGGATATTCGCCCTGGCTTCGGTGCTGCTGCTGGCTGGTACCAACCTGTTCAGCGTGGCCAAGTACGGTGAGTTCGAGTTCTGGTTCGCCATTCTCAAAGTCACGGCCATTCTCGGTTTCATCGGCCTGGGTTTCGCCGCACTGATGGGCTGGCTGCCCAACCGCGAGGTCAGTGGCCTGAGCAGCTTGATGGCCGAGCACGGCGGCTTCGCGCCGAAGGGCTGGTCGGCCGTGGTTGGTGCGTTCATCACCGTGATGTTCAGCTTCATCGGCACCGAAGCGGTGACCATCGCCGCGTCCGAATCGAGCGACCCGTCGCGCAACATCGCCAAGGCCACTCGCTCGGTGATCTGGCGCATCAGTACCTTCTATATCCTGTCGATCTTCGTGATCATTTCGGTGGTGCCGTGGAACGACCCGCAGCTGGCGGTGGTGGGCTCCTACCAGCGTGCGCTGGAGATCATGAACATCCCCAACGCGGCCTTCATGGTCGACCTGGTGGTGCTGGTGGCAGTGACCAGCTGCATGAACTCTTCAATCTACATTGCCTCGCGGATGATGTACTCGCTGGCCAAGCGCGGTGACGCACCGGCCATGCTCAACAAGACCTCCAAGGTCGGTGTGCCACGCGCTGCGGTATTCGGCAGCACGCTGATCGGCGCGGCCATTGCCATCCTCAATTACTTCGCGCCGAAGGGTGTGTTCGAGTTCCTGCTGGCCAGCTCCGGTGCTATTGCCTTGCTGGTGTACATGGTCATCGCGATTTCGCAGCTGCGCATGCGTCGTCGCCTGGAGCGGGAAAACACCGAGCTGAAGTTCCGCATGTGGCTGTTCCCGTACCTGACCTGGGCGGTGATCCTGTTCATTGGCGGGGCACTGGCGGTCATGATGTTCACGCCTGAACACCGGGCGGAAGTGAGCTCGACATTGGGCCTGGCGATCGTGATTTCCTTCCTGGGGATCGTGACCACGCGGGGCAATGCGCAACCTGTGGGGGTGCGTTCGATGGGGTGATTGAGTTCACCTGGCGGTAGGGCAAAGGGCACCAGTGGATGGGTGCCCTTTGTTTTTTCAGCCTTTCATCATCTTGATGTATCTGATTGCCGCTGGCGCTTTCTCGAAGCGCCGGTGGATCAGGCTAAGCCACGAGCTGGCCTGGCAGTCGACAATACGGCGGTAGTTCACCTGCGGCAGGCTGATGCGCTGCACCACCGATTCCGGCACCACTGCGATGCCTTGGCCGAGTGACACCAGGGTGATCACCGCCACCAGGCTGCCCGGCTGAGGGCCGAGCCTCGGGACGAAACCACCTTGTGCTGCCACTTCCAGCGTGCCGGAGATCTGTTCGGGCAGGATGAAGGTTTCATTGGCCAGGCGCGAGGCCGGGATCTGCGGCACTTCATTTATCCGTGAGCTGGCGGGCAGGGCGAGGACGAAACCTTCCTGGTGCAAGGCGATGGCTTCGAGTTCCTCGGGCAGCTCCATCGGCGAGCGCACATAGGCAAGGTCAAGCAGGCCGTCGCGGACCATACCGGGCAGTTCGGCCATGGGCAGTTCGCGAATGTTCAGACGTACGCCGGGGCAGGTTTCGCTGTAGCGGCCGACTTGCTGCTGGAGCATGCCCGAGTACGCGGCCGAAGCCACATAGCCCAGTTCGATGCGCCCGCTTTCGCCTCGGGCGGCCCGTTGCGCGCCCAGTTGTGCAGCATCGAACTGGCGCACGGCATGTTCGGCCTCGATCAAAAGCGCCTGGCCCGCTGCGGTGAGGTTGACCTCGCGCTGGTTGCGCTCGAACAGGCGCACGCCCAGTTCGCGCTCCATGTCCTGGATCTGCCGGCTGAGCGTGGGCGGGGCGATGCCCAGCTGTTCGGCGGCACGGGTGAAATGACCGTGGCGGGCGACGCAGAGGAAGTAGCGGAAATGGCGGATTTCCATGGGTGTTACCTGCAGGGTAATGACGCGAGCCGCCGTGGCTAACAAGCCTGGGGGCTGGTGGCGTTATGGTGAGGCCAACACTACAAGGCTGGTGGCTTGGCGGCAAAGGCTGCCTGGGAATTGCAGGGGACCGCTTTGCAGTCCATCGCAGGTACAGGTATTGCGCAATCCTCGAAGGCGGTGCGGTCCCTGTAGGAGCTGGCTTGCCTGCGATGGGCTGCAGGGCAGCCCCGGCGATTTGACCAACCAGCCCTGCATCCGGAGCCTCACCATGCCCTCTGCGCGTTTCACCCTGCTCACCGCCTCCCTGGTCTGTGCCCTGATCATCCTCGACACCAACATCGTCGCGGTCAGCCTGCCCAGCATCGCCCGCGACCTGTCCGGCTCGTTTGCCGACATCGAATGGGTGGTCAGCGCCTACCTGCTGGCCTTTGCCGCCTGCCTGCTGCCCGCTGGCAGCCTGGCCGACCGCTTTGGCCGTCGCCGCATGCTGCTGCTCGGCCTGGCCCTGTTCGGCCTCGCCTCGCTGGCCTGTGGCGCGGCGCCCAACCTGCTGGTCCTCGACCTGGCCAGGGCAGCCAAGGGCGTTGGCGCAGCATTGCTGCTGACCTCGGCCCTGGCCGCGATCGGCAATCGCTTCCACCAACCCCAGGAACGCATGCGTGCCTGGGCCTTCTGGGGCGCCTGCATGGGCGCCACCATCACCTTTGCGCCGCTGCTGGGCGGGTTGATCGCCAGCACCCTTGGCTGGCGCTGGATCTTCTACATCAACCTGCCGTTGGTGGCAGTGCTCGCAGTGATGGTGCTGCGCAGTGTCGAAGAGTCCCGTGACAGCGCTGCGGCCCGGCTCGACCCATGGGGCAGCCTGACTTTCGCCGGCAGCCTGGGTTACCTGATCTGGGCAATGATCGATGCCAACCAGGTGGGCTGGGGCAGTGCGCAAACCCTGGGACGGCTGGTGATCAGCGCCTTCCTGTTCGGCCTGTTCGTCATGGTCGAGCGCAGCCAGGAACGGCCGATGATCGACCTGCGGCTGATGCGCAGCGGGCGCTTCGTTGGCGCCTTGCTGGGGATGTTTGCCTATGCTGCCTGCGCCCAGGTGATGATGACCCTGCTACCGCTTTACTTGCAGAACGGCCTGCAGCTGTCGGCCCTGGCCGCAGGGGCGGGCATGCTGCCGTTTGCCGTGGCCATGCTGCTGACGCCACGCCTGGGCATGCGTCTGGCTGCACACTTGAGCCCGGCGCAGGTGTTCGCGCTAGGCCTGGTATTGGTCGGGGCGGGTAACCTGCTGTGTGCCTGGGCCACGCAGCAGGGCGGTTACGGTGCATTCGCCCTGGCCAGCCTGGTGCTGGGTGCTGGCGCCGGGCTGCTGAATGGCGATACGCAGAAGAACATCATGGCTTGCGTGCCGCGTGAGCGTACCGGCATGGCTTCGGGGTTGAGTACAACCACGCGATTCGGGGCGATCGTGCTGGCCATCGGTGGGTTGGGTGGTGTGCTGGCTGCACGTAGTGGGCAGTTGCTGTATGAGGCCATGGCTGCCGTGGCGCCTGGGCAATCGGGCCAGGTTGCGGCGATGGCTACCCGGGTTGCCGCGGGTGATTTGCAGGCGGCGTTGGCGTTGCTTGAGCCCGGGTTGCGGGAAACGGTGGCACCCTTGGCCCGCCAGGCGTTCATCGGGGGCTTCGATGCCGTGTTGCAGGTCGCCGGTGTGGCGGCGCTGCTGTTTGCGGTGCTGGTCGGCGTGTTGCTGAGCCGGCCGCTGCCGGCCATGCCGGAAGTGTTGCTGGCTGAGAGGCAATCATGAAGCTGGCGGCGGGCATCACGACTTGGCGACTGGGGCGACCAGCGCTTGCTGTCACTCACGTGGTGGAAGCCGTGTTTGGGTTGAGAGACCGGTGAAGAGCAAACCGGCGCAGGGAGTATCTTTGGGAAACGCCCTATGCGGAAAAGCCTGATTCTGACTTTGTGGGCTCGCACAACCCAAAATCCAGGCAAAAAAAAAAGACGCCCGAGGGCGTCTTCTTCTTTGGAATTTGGTGGAGCCGGGGGGATTTGAACCCCCGTCCGCCAGTACTCCGCTGTCGGTACTACATGCTTAGCCGTGTCTACTGAGTTAATCCGCAGCCGCCCGACGGGCAGGGTGCTTTGGACGAGTTGGGTAAGTTTTAGTCGCTTTGCCCCCAACGTGCTACACGACGATCCTGTTCTGTATGACAATCATTTCGGGTTTACAGGCATCCCCTGATGATTGCTGGAGCCGAAGCTACCAGAAGGTCGGGCTCGGCTGCTTACGCAGCGAGAGCGTACTCCGCCTCGAAGTTTTCGTCATTGGCAACTATAGAAAGTTGCAACAGTGGATTTACGAGTTCTGTTACCAACTCGGCATGCACCTAGAGTTTCGCTACCGGCGTCGAATCCTGATCGGCCCCACACTAGCTCTAAGCTAACGCACCTTACGGTACGTGAGGCTGAGTATACGCCATTGCGCGGGCGACGTCGACAGCCGGTCCGGTCGCCCGCTTTTGGGCTCACGCGCCGCTACCGCCGCCGCTGGTGCCGCTGCCTTTCTCCGTTTTTTCCAACCGCTCCAGGACTTTGCTGGTGATGGCGATGCATTCCTTGGTGTCCCCCGATGCCTGGGCAGCCTTGGCTTTGTCGACGTGCTCGGTGATGGCCTTGTCCAGGCCTTCGGAGGTAGCGCCGGCGGTGGCCATGCTGTCGTCGATCTTTTGCAGGTTGGCGGTGCAGAGGTCTTCGGCGGCGAATACCGGCGAAGCCAGCAGGGTGGCGGCCGCGAACAGGGCCGAAAGCGCGGTACCTTTCATGGGAGTCTCCTTCTGGGCCTCTGGAAGGTGGGCCTGTAAGGATGGACTGTAGAGGATTGGCGGGGGTTCAATCGGATGCTGGCGGGGGATGGCACCGGCTTTGCCGGTGTTCGCGGCTGAAGCCGCTCCTACAGGTACGGCGTGCGCTCAAAGCCGGCGCGGTCCCTGTGGGAGCGGGCATGCCCGCGAAGCAGGCTGCGCGGTGTATGGCACCGGCTGCGCCGGTGTTCGCGGGCTTGCCCGCTCCCACAGGGATTGCGGCAGCTATCAGGTTTTGCGTTAAACGGTCATATGCTACGCGGCCGGGTGACGCGGTCTACAAGGTAGACCAGCCCGTGGTAATCGATGCCACTATGGCTGGACAGGCCGATCTCGCAGGTGCGGCTGGTGGAGATGCCTTCGCTGCAATATTGCACCGCATCCTTCAGGCTGCGCAGCGAGTGGGCGTTGAGCTCGGGGGTGGTGAAGCCTTTGTCACCGGCAAAGCCGCAGCAGTGTATGCCCTCCGGGATCACCACCTGTTTGCTGCAACGCCGCGCCAAATCGATCAGCGCCTGGCTTTCGCCCAGGTGTTGGGTGCTGCAGGTCACATGCACAGCCACTGGTTCGTCCTGGGGGGTGAACTCCAGGCGCTCGAGCAGGTGGGTGCGGATGAAGCGCACCGGGTCGTACAGGTCCAGCCGGGTGTCGCTCAGGTCTTGCACCAGGCGCAGGGTGCAGGGGCTGGTGTCACAGTAGATCGGGTCGAGGCCGCCGCGGCTTGCGTGCAGCAGGGCGGCAATCAGTTCCTGGCGTTTGTGTTCGGCCTGCTCGGGGTAGCCCTTGGAGGCGAACGGCTGGCCGCAGCACAGGCTGTCGGCGTTGTCGGGGAACACCACCTGGTAACCGGCCTTTTCCAGCAGGGCGCGGGTCTTGTCCAGCAGCGAGCTTTGCTCGCGGTCGGCATAGGCCGGGCCCATCACCCGCGAGACGCAGGCGGCCAGGTACACCACGCGAGGGCGGGCGTCGTTGCTGGCCTGGCCGAAGTCCAGTGGGCGCAGGGGTTGTGGCATCGCCGGGGTCCACTGTGGCAGGCGGCCTTTGCTGGCTTTGTTCAGCGAGGCGCTCAGGCGGCCCAGGCGTGGGGCGCCGAGCAGCTTGCGTGCGGTGTTGGCGGCGGTCAGGGTCAGGCGCGCGCCGCCCAGCGCGGTGTGGAAGTGTTCGGCCAGCCAGTCGGCGGTTTTTTCGTGCTCGGCGGCCTGGCTGCGCAGTTTCTTCACCAGTTCGCCGGTGTTGATGCCGACCGGGCAGCGCTGGGCGCACAGGCCGGTGGCGGCGCAGGTGTCGATGCCCTGGTACTGGTAGGTCTGGCGCAGTTCGCGGGTGTCGATGCCGGCGCGCTGTTTGGCCTGGATGTCACGCCACATGACGATGCGCTGGCGCGGGCTGAGGGTCAGGCCTTTGGACGGGCACACCGGTTCGCAGAAGCCGCACTCGATGCACTTGTCGACGATCTCGTCGGCAGCGGGCAGCGGCTTGAGGTTTTTCAGGTGGATGTCTGGGTCTTCGCTCAGCACCACGTCGGGGTTGAGAATGCCATTGGGGTCGAGCAGGCGCTTCAGCTTCCACATCAGTTGGTAGGCGTCATGGCCCCATTCCAGCTCCACGAACGGTGCCATGTTGCGCCCGGTGCCGTGCTCGGCCTTGAGCGAGCCGCCGAACTCCACCGCCACCAGTTGCGCCACATCGTCCATGAAGGCCTGGTAGCGGGCGACTTCCTCGGCACTGTTGAAGCCCTGTGTGAAGACGAAGTGCAGGTTGCCTTCCAGGGCATGGCCGAAAATGATCGCTTCGTCGTAGCGGTGCTTGTCGAACAGCTGGATCAGGCGGTTGACGCCTTCGGCCAGTTGCTCGATGGGGAAGGTGACGTCTTCGATGATGACTGTGGTGCCGGTCTGGCGCACGGCGCCGACGGCGGGGAAGGTGTCCTTGCGGATTTTCCACAGCTGGTTGTACACGGCCGGGTCTTCGCTGAAGTCCACCTGCTGTTCCAGCGGGAAGTCGGCGATCGAGGCCATCACCTGTTGCAGCTGTTCATGCAGCAGGCTCTGGCTGGCGGCGCGGGACTCGATCAGCAGGGCGCAGGCATTGTCCGACAGGCCTTTTACCCACAGCGGCATGCCGGGCATGTTCTGCACCGAGCGCAGGCTGCGGCGGTCGAGCAGCTCCACGGCCGAGACCGGCTGGCGCTTGAGTATGGTCACCGCGCGGCAGCAGCTTTCCACGCTGGGGAACACCAGCAGCGCGCTGGCCTTGTGCGGGTGGTCGGGCACGGTGTCGTAGGTGACGGCACTGATGAAGCCCAAGGTGCCTTCGGAACCGACCAGCAGGTGCTGCAGGATATCCAGCGGTTGGTCGTAGTCCACCAGTGCGTTCAGCGACAGGCCGGTGGTGTTCTTCAGCCGGTATTTGTGCCGGATGCGCTCGGCGAGTGCAGTGTTGGCGCGGGTCTCGCGGCCCAGGCGGGCCAGTGCTTCCAGCAGGTCGGCGTGGCTGGCCTCGAACGCGGCGACGCTGGCCGGGTCTTCGCTGTCCAGGCGCGTGCCGTCGGCCAGCACCAGGCGCAGGCCGGCCAGGGTGTGGTAGGTGTTCTGCGCGGTGCCGCAGCACATGCCGCTGGCGTTGTTGGCGACGATGCCGCCGATCTTGCAAGCGTTGATCGAGGCCGGGTCGGGGCCGATCTTGCGCCCGAAGGGGGCCAGCCAGGCATTGGCCTGGGCGCCGATGACGCCGGGTTGCAGGCGGATCTGCTCGCCTTGGCCGCGGATTTCACGGCCGTTCCAGTTATCGCCCAGCACGATCAGCACCGAGTCGCTGATGGCCTGGCCGGACAGGCTGGTGCCGGCGGCGCGGAAGGTGACCGGTACCCGCTCGCGCTGGGCCAGTTTGATCAGGCCGACCACTTCGTCTTCGGACTCGACGCGCACCACCAGCTTGGGGATCAGCCGGTAGAAGCTGGCGTCGGTGCCGAAGGCCAGGGTGGAGGTGGGGTCGTCGAAGCGGCGTTCGGCGGGGATCAGGCGCTCGGCATCACGCAGGAACGCGGCGGGCAGGCTCATGCAGTCTCCTCGCGGGGCTGTGGCGTCTGTGCGCCACATGCCCCGGGTCAATCAGGCGGTCGTTCTTGCGGGCGTTCAGGCGCCCAGTTCGCGTACCAGCGAGTCGCGGGTGATTTCGCTGATCGACTTGGCGCCGGTCAGCACCATCGCTACGCGCATTTCCTTCTCGAACAGCTCCAGCAGGTTCTTCACCCCGGCCTGGCCGTGCACGGCAAGGGCGTAGAGGAAGGCGCGGCCGATCAGTACGGTATCGGCGCCCAGAGCGATCATGCGCACCACGTCGAGGCCGCTACGGATGCCGGAGTCGGCGAGGATCTTCAGGTCACCTTTGACCGCATCGGCAATTGCCGGCAGGGCACGGGCGCTGGACAGCACGCCGTCGAGCTGGCGGCCGCCGTGGTTGGACACGACGATGCCGTCGGCACCGAACCTGACCGCATCGCGGGCGTCATCGGCATCGAGGATGCCCTTGATGATCATCGGGCCGTCCCAGAACTCGCGGATCCACTCCAGGTCTTTCCAGGAGATCGAAGGGTCGAAGTTGTTGGCCAGCCAGCCAATGTAGTCGGCAAGGCCGGTGGGGTTGCCACGGTAGGTGGAAATGTTGCCCAGGTCGTGCGGGCGCCCCATCACGCCGACATCCCATGCCCACTCGGGGTGGGTCATGGCCTGCAGCACACGGCGCAGCGGACCGTTCTTGCCGCTCATGCCAGAGTGGGCGTCGCGGTAACGGGCGCCGGGTGTCGGCATGTCGACGGTGAACACCAGGGTCTTTACCCCGGCGGCCTTGGCCCGCTCCAGGGCGTTGCGCATGAAGCCGCGGTCCTTGAGCACGTACAGCTGGAACCACATCGGCCGGTCGATGGCCGGGGCCACTTCTTCGATCGGGCACACCGACACGGTGGACATGGTGAACGGAATACCGTGGGCAGCCGCCGCGCGCGCCGCCTGCACTTCACCACGGCGGGCGTACATGCCGGTGAGGCCGACCGGGGCCAGGGCCACCGGCATGCTCAGGGTTTCGTCGAACAGTCTGGTCTGAAGGCTGAGCTCGGACATGTTCTTCAGCACGCGCTGACGCAGGGCAATGCTGGCCAGGTCCGAGACGTTGTGGCGCAGGGTGTGCTCGGCGTAGGCGCCGCCGTCGGCATAGTGGAACAGGAAGGGAGGCAGCTTGCGTTGGGCCGCGGCGCGATAGTCGGTAGAGGCGGAAATGATCATGGATTCTCGCAGCGTTGCGTGTGGGGATTGCCGGGCGCGCGATGGCGCCCGGCCCCTTTCACTTTAGTGATGAACCAGCATGCCGGTCAGCCAGTAGGCCTGGATCAGGGTGATCAGGCCGACGATGGTGGCGAAGAACAGGCTGTGCTTGACGGTGAAGCGGAACAGGTCGGACTCCTTGCCAACCAGGCCGGTGGCGGCGCAGGCCACGGCGATCGACTGCGGCGAGATCATCTTGCCGGTCACGCCGCCGCTGGTGTTGGCCGCTACCAGCAGAGTGTCGTTGACCCCGATCTGGTGCGCAGTGGTGGCCTGCAGCGAGCTGAACAGGGCGTTGGACGAGGTGTCGGAACCGGTCAGGAACACCCCCAGCCAGCCGAGGAACGGCGAGAAGAACGGGAACGCGGCACCGGTACCGGCCAGCACCAGGGCCATGGTCGAGGACATGCCCGAGTAGTTGGTGACGAAGGCGAAGGCCAGCACCATGCCGATCGACAGGATTGGCCAGCGCAGCTCCCAGAAGGTTTCCTTGAAAGTGGTCAGACCAGTTTTGAAGTTGATCTTCAGCACGGCCATGGAGATCAGCGCCGAGAGGAAGATCGCGGTGCCGGTGGCAGAGATTGGGTCGAGCTTGAACACCGCTGGCATGGCGGTTGGCGCAGCGACGATCGGTGCGGTCTTGATCACCAGTTGGTCGAGGTGCGGGATGGCGAAGTTGAACACGAAGTTGTACATCGCGCCGCCCGGGGCGAAGGCCGCCTTGAACGGTTTCAGGGTCCAGATGGTGACCAGCACGGTGAGGATCAGGAACGGCGACCAGGCTTTGAAGATCTCGCCAAAGCTGTAGGGGCTTGGCTGGCTGCCGCTTGGCTGAACCACGGCGGCGCCGACGCTGCCTTTGGCTTCGGCGAACGAACGCTTGGGCTGCCAGACTTTCAGGAACAGGGTCAGGGCGATCAGGCTGGCAAGGGCCGAGGTGATGTCCGGCAGCTCCGGGCCGATGAAGTTCGAGGTGAAGTACTGGGTGACGGCGAAGCTCAGGCCGGCGACCAGGGCGGCAGGCCAGGTTTCCTTCACGCCACGCAGGCCGTCCATCATGAATACCAGCCAGAACGGCACGAACAGCGACAGCAGCGGCAGCTGGCGACCGGTCATGGCGCCGATGTGGAAGGCGTCGATGCCGGTGACCTGGCCGGCCACGATGATCGGGATGCCCAGGGCGCCGAAGGCCACTGGCGCGGTGTTGGCGATCAGGCACAGGCCGGCGGCGTACAGCGGGTTGAAGCCCAGGCCCACCAGCAGCGCGGCAGTGATTGCCACCGGTGCGCCAAAGCCTGCCGCTCCTTCCAGGAAGGCACCGAAGCAGAAGCCGATCAGCAGCACTTGCAGGCGCTGGTCATCGGTAATCGACAGCACCGAGCTGCGGATCACTTCGAACTGGCCGCTCTTGACCGTGAGTTTGTACAGGAACACCGCGGCAACGATGATCCAGGCAATCGGCCAGAGGCCGTAGAGGAAGCCATAACCCGCAGCGGCGAATGCCATGTCGACAGGCATCTGGAAGGCGAAGATCGCCACCAGGATCGACAATGCGAGGGTGATGCTGCCGGCCACGTGGCCTTTGAGGCGGAATACGGCGAGGGCGAGGAAGAAGAAGACGATGGGAATGACCGCCGCCAGTGCGGACAGGCCAAGACTACCAAGCGGACTATAGATTTGTTGCCAGGTTTGCATATGGGGTGGCCCCTAATTGTTGTTGGTCAGGCACTGGCATTGGATAATTGGTAAGACCAATTTACAATGGCTGGGCGCTAGGTTAAAAGCGTCTTCGTGGGTGTGTCAATTTGTCCCGTGCAAAACTTTGGTCGTGTGCCGATGAGTGGGCATCTGATGGGCGGGGAAAATCGTCGCCTGGTGGGTGTTTGCAAGGCCCGGATCGGCGAGAATAGGCGCCCCCTGAAATCTGCCGGGGGTTTGTGGAGAGCATGTGATGGTTTTTGATCAGGTCCGCCAACGGCGCCTGTCCGACGACATCGTCGATCGGTTGGAAGGGATGATTCTGGAAGGTACGCTGACGTCTGGTCAGCGGCTGCCGGCCGAGCGCGTCCTTGCCGAGCAGTTCGGCGTGTCCCGCCCATCACTGCGTGAGGCGATCCAGAAGCTGGTGGCCAAGGGGCTGCTGGTCAGCCGCCAGGGTGGGGGCAATTTTGTCGCCGAGTCTCTGGGGTCCACTTTCAGCGACCCATTGCTGCAACTGCTTGAGCACAGTGCCGAGGCGCAGCGTGACCTGCTCGAATTCCGCCATACCCTGGAGGCGTCCTGCGCCTACTACGCGGCCCAGCGCGCCACCCAGCCCGACCGGGCGCGCCTCAAGGCGGCCTTCGATGCGCTGCAGGACTGCTATGCCAGGGCCGACGAAGTGACCCGGGCGGAGGAAGGCGCGGCCGATGCGCGCTTCCACCTGGCGATTGCCGAGGCCAGCCATAATGCCGTGTTGCTGCACACCATTCGGGGCTTGTTCGACCTGCTCAAGCGCAACGTGGTGACCAACATCGGCGGCATGTACCAGCAACGGACCGAGACCCGGGACATGCTGATCAGCCAGCACCGGGAGCTGTACCTGGCGATAGTCGAGGGCAGGGCGGAGGATGCGCGGGAAGTGTCCAGCCGGCACATTCTGTATGTGCAGGAGGTGCTGGAAGAGGCGCATGAAGAAGCGCAGCGAGTGGCGCGGGCGGAGCGGCGTAGCGGGCGTTGAGATTTGTACTGGCAGTGCTGGCCTCTTCGCGGGTAAACCCGCTCCCACAGAGACCGCACCGAATCTGAACTCAGTGTTAATCCTGTGGGAGCGGGTTTACCCGCGAAGAGGCCGGAGCAGGCTGAAGAAGAGGTATTACTCTTCCTTGCCCTTGTTCCGCACAGCCCGCTGCAGCTCGCGGTTGGAATCGCGCTCGCGCATGGTGTCGCGCTTGTCGAATTCCTTCTTGCCCTTGCCCAGTGCGATTTCGCACTTGATCAGGTGCTTGCTCCAGTACAGCGCCAGGGCCACGCAGGTGTAGCCTTTTTGCGCCACGGCCGCTTCCAGGCGCTCGAGCTCGCGCTTGTTCAGCAGCAGCTTGCGAGTGCGGATGGGGTCGGCTATGACGTGGGTGCTGGCCGTGGTCAGCGGGGTGATGTGGCTGCCGAACAGCCAGGCCTCACCGTCCTTCAGCAGCACGTAGCTGTCAGTCAGGTGCGCCTTGCCGGCTCGCAGGCTTTTTACTTCCCAGCCGGACAGGACCAGCCCGGCCTCGAACTTGTGTTCGATGAAGTAATCGTGTCGCGCCTTCTTGTTCTGCGCGATGGTCCCGGTCGGATGTTTCTTTTGTTTAGCCATAGGGGCGGCATTATAGGCAGTCGCCGCGTCGTCGGCTATGGGATTTCGGTGTGCTTGAGCCACTGCAATGAATACCGGACAATACAGCCCCTGTCTTTGCGACAGAACCTGTTTTCGGCACGCTGCGAAGCGCCGCCACCCAGCCTTGGAAGTGATGCCTGGATGACTACCCATATTCAACGCTCCGCCCTGCTGCCGTATCCCGCCCAGGCGCTCTACGATCTGGTCAACGATGTGGCCAGCTACCCGCAGTTTCTGCCTTGGTGCTCGGCCTCGACGGTGATCGAAGCCAGCGACACGCACATGCGTGCCAAGCTCGAAGTGGCCAAGGGCGGCATGAGCCAGCACTTCGTCACGCGCAATGTACTGGTGCCGGGGCAGTCTATCGAGATGAACCTGGAGGAAGGGCCGTTCACCCAGTTACATGGCCTTTGGGTGTTCAAGCCGCTGGGTGAAAAGGCCTGCAAGATCAGCCTGGACCTTTCGTTCGACTATGCTGGCCCGCTGGTGCGCGCGACTTTGGGGCCGCTGTTCAACCAGGCGGCAAATACGCTGGTGGATGCCTTTTGCCAGCGTGCCAAGCAACTGAATGCCTGACTGAAACAGCGGCAACAAAAAGCCCGGACCAAGTCCGGGCTTTTTTGTATCTGCTCGCCGCTTATTGAGGCGAGGTTTCCAGCGGCGCTGGAGTCGGGACCGGGGTGGTCTCGATGGTGTCGATTTCGCGCTGGATGGATTCTTCCACCGAACCTGGCTTGGCCGGTTTTTCTTCAGGCTGCACGGTTGGCTGCTCTGGCTGGTTGGCCGGGCTGACCGTGGTGTCGCTGCTGCCACCGAGGATTTCCTGGTCGCGGCTGACGCCTGGCATGAAGTCGCCGGACAGGCTCACCAACTGGTCGCTTTCGTTGAAGAACACGCTCATGCGTTCCTGCTGGCGTTTGCCGCCGCCTGGCTGCAGGCTGTACAGGTAATCCCAACGGTTGGTGTTGAAGGTGTCCTGGATTAGCGGGTTACCCATGATAAACCTTACTTGCCGGCGGGTCATTCCGGGGCGCAATTGGTCTATCATGTCTTGCGTAACGACATTGCCCTGCTGGATGTCGATTTTGTAAACCCCGGGAAACGAGCAACCGGCGAGTGCGAGCAGTCCCACTAGGGTGAGGCTGGTTAGCAAGAGCTTGGTGTTTTGCATCGGTGGGCGACTTCCACTATCTTGGCTGGACAACGTAAACCCCGATCATACCCGTATTAAGAGAAGCTGCGAAGCAGCATCGGCGAGAAAGCTGACCATGGTTGAAAATAGCGAATTGCGCAAAGCCGGTCTCAAGGTGACCCTGCCTCGAGTCAAGATCCTTCAGATGCTCGACTCCACCGAGCAGCGTCACATGAGCGCCGAGGATGTCTACAAGGCGCTGATGGAGGCTGGCGAGGACGTGGGCCTGGCCACCGTCTACCGCGTACTGACCCAGTTCGAAGCGGCGGGTCTGGTGGTTCGCCACAACTTCGACGGCGGTCATGCGGTGTTCGAACTGGCCGATGGCGGTCATCACGACCATATGGTCAACGTGGAGACCAGTGAAGTCATCGAGTTCATGGATGCCGAGATCGAGAAACGCCAGCGCGAAATCGTGGCCGAGCATGGCTACGAGCTGGTGGATCACAATCTGGTCCTGTACGTACGTAAAAAGAAGTAACGATTTCTTATCGTTATGAATGGCAAAGGCGACCTTCGGGTCGCCTTTGTGCTTTCTGAGGTAGAGAGCGGTGTCGTTTGTGCCGGCCTCTTCGCGGGTAAACCCGCTCCCACAGGTACTGCGCAGGCTCAGGCCCGGTGAATATCCTGTGGGAGCGGGTTTACCCGCGAATGGGCCTGAAAAAGAAGGGTTCAGGCCTTGCCGCTTACAACCATCTTGCGCGCATGCGCCAGGGATTCCTTGGTCAGGTCTATGCCGCCCAGCATCCTCGCCACTTCCTCGACCCGCTCGCGCTTGCCCAGATTGGCCACGGCGGTGTGGGTAGTGTCGCTATTGCGCACCTTGTGTACGAACAGGTGGTGATGACCTTGTGCTGCTACTTGCGGCAGGTGGGTTACGGTCAGCACCTGGCCTCGCTCGCCCAAGCGGCGCAGCAATTGGCCGACGATTTCGGCAGTAGGCCCGCCGATACCGACGTCGACTTCGTCGAACACCAGGGTGGGAATGCGCGAGGTCTGCGCGGTAATCACCTGGATCGCCAGGCTGATGCGGGACAGTTCACCGCCTGAGGCCACCTTGGCCAGGCCCTTGAGCGGTTGGCCAGGGTTGGCGCTGACCAGTAGCTCGATCTGCTCCAGGCCATGGGGCGAAAGGTCTGCTCCTTCATTGGGTGTAAGTGCGATACAGAAGCGCCCGCCAGGCATGCCCAGGCGCTGGATCTCCTGCTCGACGGCCACCGCCAACTGCTGGGCGGCCTGCTGGCGCAGCGCGCTGAGCTCCAGCGCCTTCTCTTTATAATGCTGGGCGAAAGCGGCCAGTTCTTCACCCAATCGCTCGATCGACTCGTCACTGGCGTTCAGGCCCTCCAGCTCTTCCATCAGTTGCTGCTGCAGGTGGGGCAGTTCGGTTGGGTGCACTCGGTGTTTGCGTGCCAGCGTATAGATAGTGTCGAGGCGTTCTTCCAATGCCTGCAGGCGCATGGGGTCGGCGTCGAAGTTGTCGAGGAAACGATTGAGCTCGCCCACGGCTTCCTCGACCTGAATCTGCGCGCTGGCGATCAGGTTGGCCGCTTCGCCCAGTGCCTTTGGCGAGTTGGGGGCGGCACCCAGGCGGTTGAGGCTGGAGGTGAGGGCGCTGAGCACGTTGCCCGAATCGCTTTCGCTGCACTGGTCGATGACTTGGCGGCAGATGCCGAACAAGGCTTCGGCGCTGGTCAGGTTCTTGTGTTCCTGCTCCAACTGCTCCAGTTCGTATTCACCCAGGCCGAGGTTGTCCAGTTCCTCCAGCTGGTAGCTCAGCAGCTGATGGCGGGCGCGCTGCTCATCGCCGGAGTTGGACAGGCGCTCCAGCTCCAGGCGGGTCTGGTTCCAGCGCTTGGCCGCCAGCTGTACCTGACGGGCCAGGTCGACGGCGCCGGCGTACTCGTCGAGCAGGCGGCGATGGGTGTCGGTCTTGAGTAGTGACTGGTGCTCGTGCTGGCTGTGGATATCGATCAGCAGCTCGCCCAGTGCCTTGAGGTCGCCGAGCGGGCAGGGGGTGCCATTGATGTAGCCGCGGCTGCGGCCTTCGGCGGTGATCACCCGGCGCAGGATGCACAGGCCGTCGTTGTCCAGGTCACGCTCGGCCAGCCAGGCATGCGCCTCGGGGATGTCCACCAGGTCGAAGGTGGCGAGGATGTCTGCCTTGTCCGTGCCGGGGCGCACCACGCCACTGTCGGCCCGGTCGCCCAGGGCCAGACCGAGGGCATCGAGCATGATCGATTTGCCTGCACCGGTCTCACCGGTGATGACGGACATGCCTCGGGCGATCTCGAGGTCGAGGTGCTCGACGATGGCGTAGTTGTGAATGGACAGGTGCACCAGCATGGGGCGGCTCCCGAAAGTCAGGTCTGGTTATTTATACAGTACTTTTTTCAGGCCTGCCAATGCCCCTTGGCAGATTCTGTTGCAGCCGGGAAAACGACCTTGCCCCTTGAAGCTGGTTTTTCCGGCCCCATATAGCCGACATCAATGGCGAGCCTGGCTCGCAGTCCACAAAATTGCGCAGGAGAGACCCCATGGCTGACGAACAGCTGAACGAGAAAGACCTTAACGTCGAAGAGACCGGTGCAGGTAATGCTGCCGATGCCCGCGTCCTGGAACTCGAGGAGCAGCTGGCCGCCGCCAAGGACCAGGCGCTGCGCGCCGTTGCCGACGTGCAGAACGCTCGTCGTCGTGCCGAGCAGGATGTCGAGAAAGCACACAAGTTTGCCCTCGAGAAGTTCTCGGGCGACCTGCTGCCGGTGATCGACAGCCTGGAGCTGGCCCTGGCGCACTCCAGTGCCGACGATGAGCACGTCAAGCAGATCCGCGAGGGTGTCGAGCTGACCCTGAAGATGTTCCAGGACACTCTCAAGCGCTACAACCTCGAAGCAGTCGACCCGCACGGCCAGCCGTTCAACCCAGAGCACCACCAGGCCATGGCCATGCAGGAAAACGCCGAAGTAGAGCCGAACAGCGTGCTGAACGTGTTCCAGAAGGGCTATCTGCTCAACGGTCGCCTGCTGCGCCCCGCCATGGTGGTGGTCAGCAAGGCGCCAAGCGCGGCGCAACCCTCGATCAATGAAAAGGCTTGAAATCCATCCGGGCATCCCCATCTAGGTGTCAAGCCTTCAAGTATTACCGCAGTTGGCCAAAGTAGTCGCTGCTACCAAATTCAAGTTTCGGGAGAGTTAACATGGGTAAAATCATCGGTATCGACCTGGGGACCACCAACTCGTGCGTCTCTGTTCTGGAAAACGGTAACGTCAAGGTCATCGAAAACGCCGAAGGTGCGCGTACCACCCCTTCGATCGTGGCCTACGCCAATGATGGCGAAATCCTGGTTGGTCAGTCGGCCAAGCGTCAGGCGGTCACCAACCCGCACAACACTCTGTTCGCAGTGAAGCGCCTGATCGGCCGCCGCTTCGAAGAAGATGTTGTACAGAAAGACATCAAGCTGGTGCCTTACAAGATCGTCAAGGCCAGCAATGGTGACGCCTGGGTGCAGGCCAGTGGCAAGGACATGGCTCCGCCGCAGATCAGCGCCGAAGTCCTGAAGAAAATGAAGAAAACCGCCGAAGACTACCTCGGCGAGCCAGTTACCGAAGCGGTCATCACCGTTCCGGCCTACTTCAATGACAGTCAGCGTCAGGCCACCAAGGATGCCGGTCGCATCGCTGGCCTGGATGTAAAACGCATCATCAACGAGCCGACTGCCGCTGCACTGGCTTACGGCATGGACAAGGCCAAGGGCGACCACACCGTCATCGTTTATGACCTGGGTGGTGGTACCTTCGACGTTTCGGTCATCGAGATTGCCGAAGTCGATGGTGAGCACCAGTTCGAAGTACTGGCTACCAACGGTGACACCTTCCTGGGTGGCGAAGACTTCGACATGCGCCTGATCGACTACCTCGTCGATGAGTTCAAGAAAGAGTCCGGCATGGACCTGAAGAACGATCCGCTGGCGCTGCAGCGTCTGAAAGAAGCCGCTGAAAAGGCCAAGATCGAGCTGTCCTCCGCTCAGTCGACCGACGTCAACCTGCCGTACATCACTGCAGACGCTACCGGTCCGAAGCACCTGAACGTGAAAATCTCCCGCGCCAAGCTGGAGTCGCTGGTCGAAGACCTGGTCACCCGTACCATCGAGCCTTGCCGCATCGCTCTGAAAGACGCCGGCATCGATGCCAGCAAGATCGATGATGTGATCCTGGTCGGTGGCCAGACCCGTATGCCACTGGTACAGAAAGCCGTTGCCGACTTCTTCGGCAAAGAAGCGCGCAAGGACGTCAACCCGGACGAAGCCGTGGCCATGGGTGCTGCCATCCAGGGCGCGGTGCTGGCTGGTGACGTCAAAGACGTACTGCTGCTGGACGTCAGCCCGCTGACCCTTGGTATCGAAACCATGGGTGGCGTGATGACTTCGCTGATCGAGAAGAACACCACCATCCCGACCAAGAAGTCGCAGGTGTTCTCGACTGCCGACGACAACCAGGGTGCCGTGACCATTCACGTGCTGCAGGGTGAGCGCAAGCAGGCTGCACAGAACAAGTCGCTGGGCAAGTTCGACCTGGCTGACATTCCGCCGGCTCCACGTGGCGTTCCACAGATCGAAGTAACCTTCGACATCGACGCCAACGGCATCCTGCACGTCAGTGCCAAGGACAAGGCTACCGGCAAGTCGCAGTCGATCGTGATCAAGGCCAACTCCGGCCTGTCGGACGAAGAAATCGAGCGCATGGTGCGTGACGCCGAGGCCAACGCCGAGGAGGACCGCAAGTTCGAAGAATTGGCTGCTGCCCGTAACCAGGGTGACGCGCTGGTTCACTCGACCCGCAAGATGGTCGCTGACGCTGGTGACAAGGTTACCGCTGAAGAGAAAGCCGCCATCGAGGCTGCCGTTGTTGCCCTGGAAGCCGCTGTCAAAGGCGACGACAAGGCTGCCATCGACGCCAAGGTCGAAGAGCTGTCGAAGGTTTCGGCGCCGGTTGCCCAGAAGATGTACGCCGAGCAGTCGGCCGAACAGCCTCAGGGCGGCGCGCAGCAGGCCGAGCCGGAAGCCAAGCACGATGACGTGGTTGACGCTGAGTTCGAAGAAGTGAAAGACAACAACAAGCAGTAATCCCTGCATGTTGTCGGCCAGTTCGCCGCCGTTTGGTGGTGAGCTGGTAGGATGTCGCCGCGCGGGGGCTTGCTCCCGCGTTGGCGTATCTGGAATTCGAGAATTTTTACAGCATCTGTCGGTGGCCCTGGTGGGCAAAGGGCGGGTGCTGATGGCGCGGCGTAGATGCCAGACGCCCAACAAGGTGCAAATGACCTATGTCCAAGCGTGATTATTATGAGGTATTGGGTGTCGAGCGCGGCGCCAGCGAATCAGACCTCAAGAAGGCTTACCGTCGCCTGGCGATGAAGTACCATCCGGACCGCAACCCGGGCGACAAAGAGTCGGAAGACAAGTTCAAGGAGGCCAACGAGGCCTACGAAGTGCTGTCTGACGCCAGCAAGCGTGCTGCGTTCGACCAGTACGGTCATGCGGGTGTCGACCCGAGCATGGGTGGTGGCGCCGGGTTCGGTGGTGCCAACTTCTCCGACATCTTCGGTGATGTGTTCAGCGACTTCTTCGGGGGCGGCCGTGGCGGCTCGCGTGGCGGCGCCCAGCGCGGCAGCGACCTGCGCTACACCCTGGAACTGAACCTGGAAGAAGCGGTACGTGGCACCACGGTCAGCATCCGTGTGCCCACCCTGGTCAACTGCCAGCCGTGCGACGGCTCCGGTGCCAAGAAGGGCTCGACCCCATCTACCTGCCCGACTTGTGGCGGTATCGGCCAGGTTCGCATGCAGCAGGGCTTCTTCTCGGTACAGCAGACCTGCCCGCGCTGCCATGGTCAGGGCAAGATCATTACCGACCCCTGCACCTCGTGCCACGGCGAAGGCCGTGTCGAGGAATACAAGACGCTGTCGGTCAAGGTGCCGGCAGGTGTCGATACCGGCGACCGCATCCGTCTGTCGGGCGAGGGCGAGGCCGGTACCCATGGTGGCCCGACCGGCGACCTGTATGTGGTGATCAACGTGCGTGAGCACGAGATCTTCCAGCGAGATGGCAAGCATCTGTACTGCGAAGTACCGATCAGCTACACCGATGCCGCCTTGGGTGGCGAGCTGGAAGTGCCGACCCTCGATGGGCGGGTGAAGCTGAAGATCCCGGAAGGTACCCAGACCGGCAAGCAGTTCCGCCTGCGCGGCAAGGGTGTTGCCCCGGTGCGCGGTGGTGGTGCGGGTGACCTGCTGTGCCGCGTGGCGGTGGAAACCCCGGTCAACCTCAGCCGCCGCCAGCGCGAGTTGCTCGAAGAGCTGCGTGATTCGCTGGAAGGCGATAGCTCCCACTCGCCCAAGGCCAGTGGCTGGTTCGATGGCGTGAAGCGCTTCTTCGGCGATCTCTGACAAGGAAATGGCTATGCGACGTATTGCAGTGATGGGCGCGGCAGGGCGGATGGGCAAGACCCTCGTCGAAGCCGTGCAGCAACAGGCTCCCCAGGCGGGCCTGACGGCGGCGATCGACCGCCCGGACAGCTCGCTGGTAGGGGCTGATGCTGGTGAGCTGGCGGCCCTGGGCCGTATTGGTGTGCCGATTTCCGACGACCTGTCCAAGGTGGTCGACGAGTTCGACGTGCTGATCGATTTCACTCACCCTTCGGTGACCCTGAAGAACCTGGCGTTCTGCCGCAAGGCGGGCAAGGCCATGGTCATTGGTACTACTGGCTTCACGCCGGAAGAGAAGCAGCTGCTGGCCGAGGCCGGCAAGGAAATCCCGATCGTTTTTGCCGCCAACTTCAGTGTCGGCGTCAACCTGTGCCTTAAGCTGCTGGATACCGCAGCGCGCGTGCTGGGTGACGATGTGGATATCGAAATCCTCGAGGCGCACCACCGGCACAAGGTCGATGCGCCGTCGGGCACCGCGCTGCGCATGGGTGAAGTCGTTGCCCAGGCGCTGGGTCGCAACCTGCAGGAAGTGGCCGTGTATGGCCGTGAAGGGCAGACCGGTGCACGTGAGCGTCAGACCATCGGCTTCGCCACCGTGCGTGCCGGTGATGTGGTGGGTGACCATACAGTGCTGTTCGCCGCTGAAGGCGAGCGCGTCGAGATTACCCACAAGGCTTCCAGCCGCATGACCTTTGCCAAGGGCGCCGTGCGTGCGGCGCTGTGGCTGGACGGGCGCGA
The DNA here is from genome assembly GCF_023100865.1 of Pseudomonas sp. A2. Taxonomy (NCBI): domain Bacteria; kingdom Pseudomonadati; phylum Pseudomonadota; class Gammaproteobacteria; order Pseudomonadales; family Pseudomonadaceae; genus Pseudomonas; species Pseudomonas sp. A2. The sequence goes on along the minus strand of NZ_CP039127.1, from coordinate 5,320,984 downwards.
GCCTGGCCTGTACGACATGCAGGATGTGCTCGAGCTGCGTTAAGCAGTTTGAACTGTGTTGGCTTCTTCGCGGGTAAACCCGCTCCTACAGGTACAGCGTTGCCCTCAGGCATGGCGCTATCCCTGTAGGAGCGGGTTTACCCGCGAAGAAGCTGGCACAGATGTCAGCCTGTCGCATTGATGTGTTTTAGAGACACATCCACGGTAGACCGAAAACGCACTTTTCTGTAAGCTACAGCTTTAGTGTGTCCACTAAAAGCGCGCAGCGAATTGAATTCAGCACATGAAAGCGGGGTGACGTGTCCATACGTCACTCCGCTTTTTTGCAACCTGCGATCGCCCTTTCATGCTTGATTTACGGGAGGTCTTCTTGACAAAGCCAGCCATACTCGCCCTTGCCGACGGCAGTATTTTCCGCGGTGAAGCTATCGGTGCCGACGGTCAGACCGTTGGTGAGGTGGTATTCAACACCGCTATGACCGGCTACCAGGAAATCCTTACAGACCCTTCCTATGCGCAGCAAATCGTTACCCTGACCTACCCGCACATCGGCAATACCGGTACTACCCCGGAAGACGCCGAGTCGAACCGCGTCTGGTCCGCTGGCCTGGTCATTCGTGACCTGCCGCTGCTGGCCAGCAACTGGCGTAACACCCAGTCGCTGCCTGAGTACCTCAAGGCCAACAACGTCGTCGCCATCGCCGGCATCGACACCCGTCGCCTGACCCGAATCCTGCGTGAAAAGGGCGCTCAGAACGGTTGCATCCTCGCCGGTGACAACATCAGCGAAGAAGCCGCCATCGCCGCTGCCCGCGCCTTCCCGGGCCTGAAGGGCATGGACTTGGCCAAGGTCGTTTCCACCAAGGAACGCTACGAGTGGCGCTCCAGCGTGTGGGAACTGAAGACCGACAGCCATCCGACCATCGAAGCCGCTGACCTGCCTTACCACGTGGTCGCCTTCGACTACGGCGTCAAGCTGAACATCCTGCGCATGCTGGTTGCCCGTGGCTGCCGCGTGACCGTGGTGCCGGCCCAGACTCCGGCCAGCGAAGTGCTGGCACTCAACCCGGACGGCGTTTTCCTGTCCAACGGCCCTGGTGACCCCGAGCCTTGCGACTACGCCATCCAGGCGATCAAGGAAATCCTCGAGACCGAGATCCCGGTATTCGGTATCTGCCTGGGCCACCAGCTGCTGGCCCTGGCTTCTGGCGCCAAGACCGTGAAAATGGGCCATGGCCACCACGGTGCCAACCACCCGGTCCAGGATCTGGACACCGGTGTGGTCATGATCACCAGCCAGAACCACGGCTTTGCCGTTGACGAGGCCACCCTGCCGGGTAACGTCCGCGCCATCCACAAGTCGCTGTTCGACGGCACCCTGCAGGGTATCGAGCGTACCGACAAGAGCGCGTTCAGCTTCCAGGGCCACCCTGAAGCGAGCCCAGGCCCGACCGACGTCGCGCCACTGTTCGATCGTTTCATCGATGCCATGGCCAAGCGCCGCTGAGCATCCTGCTTCAAGGCCCCGGGCCGGCTTGCGCCGCGCCCGGAAGCGCCTGACCCAGATTGTTCAAAGCGGCTTGCCGACTGACTCCGGATTTGAGTGACAACCATGCCAAAACGTACAGACATCAAAAGCATCCTGATTCTCGGCGCTGGCCCGATCGTGATCGGCCAGGCCTGCGAATTCGACTACTCCGGCGCCCAGGCCTGTAAAGCCCTGCGCGAGGAAGGTTTCCGCGTCATCCTGGTGAACTCCAACCCAGCCACCATCATGACCGACCCGGCCATGGCCGACGCCACCTACATCGAGCCGATCAAGTGGCAGTCGGTGGCCAAGATCATCGAGAAAGAGCGCCCGGACGCACTGCTGCCGACCATGGGTGGCCAGACTGCACTGAACTGCGCCCTGGACCTGGAGCGCCACGGCGTTCTGGAAAAGTTCGGCGTGGAAATGATCGGTGCCAATGCCGACACCATCGACAAGGCCGAAGACCGCTCGCGCTTCGACAAGGCCATGAAAGACATCGGCCTGGAGTGCCCGCGCTCCGGTATCGCCCACAGCATGGAAGAAGCCAACGCCGTCCTCGAGCGCCTGGGCTTCCCGTGCATCATCCGTCCGTCGTTCACCATGGGCGGCACCGGTGGCGGTATCGCCTACAACCGTGAAGAATTCGAAGAAATCTGCGCCCGTGGCCTGGACCTGTCGCCGACCAAGGAACTGCTGATCGACGAATCGCTGATCGGCTGGAAGGAATACGAGATGGAGGTTGTCCGCGACAAGAAGGACAACTGCATCATCGTCTGCTCGATCGAGAACTTCGACCCGATGGGCGTGCACACCGGTGACTCGATCACTGTCGCCCCGGCACAGACCCTGACCGACAAGGAATACCAGATCATGCGCAACGCCTCCCTGGCGGTGCTGCGTGAAATCGGTGTTGAAACCGGCGGTTCCAACGTTCAGTTCGGTATCTGCCCGAACACAGGCCGCATGGTCGTGATCGAGATGAACCCGCGCGTTTCACGTTCCTCGGCGCTGGCCTCCAAGGCCACCGGCTTCCCGATCGCCAAGATCGCTGCCAAGCTGGCTGTCGGCTACACCCTCGACGAACTGCAGAACGACATCACCGGCGGCCGCACCCCGGCGTCCTTCGAGCCGTCGATCGACTACGTCGTCACCAAGCTGCCGCGTTTCGCCTTCGAGAAATTCCCGAAAGCCGACGCCCGCCTGACCACCCAGATGAAGTCCGTGGGTGAAGTCATGGCCATCGGTCGTACCTTCCAGGAGTCTCTGCAGAAAGCCCTGCGCGGCCTGGAAGTCGGCGCCTGCGGCCTCGACCCGAAAATCGACCTGGCCAACCCTGAAGCCAGCAGCATCCTCAAGCGCGAGCTGACCGTACCGGGCGCCGAGCGTATCTGGTACGTGGCCGACGCCATGCGTGCCGGCATGACCTGCGAGCAGATCTTCGACCTGACCGGCATCGACATGTGGTTCCTGGTGCAGATGGAAGACCTGATCAAGGAAGAAGAGAAGGTCAAGACCCTGGCCCTGTCGTCGATCGACAAGGACTACATGCTGCGCCTCAAGCGCAAGGGCTTCTCTGACCAGCGCTTGGCCAAGCTGTTGGGTATTACCGACAAGAACCTGCGCCGTCACCGCCACAAGCTGGAAGTGTTCCCGGTGTACAAGCGCGTCGACACCTGCGCTGCCGAATTCGCTACCGACACCGCCTACCTGTACTCCACCTATGAGGAAGAGTGCGAGGCCAACCCGTCGACCCGCGACAAGATCATGATCCTGGGTGGCGGCCCTAACCGTATCGGCCAGGGTATCGAGTTCGACTACTGCTGCGTACACGCCGCACTGGCGCTGCGTGAAGACGGTTACGAGACCATCATGGTCAACTGCAACCCGGAAACCGTCTCCACCGACTACGACACTTCCGACCGCCTGTACTTCGAGCCGCTGACCCTGGAAGACGTGCTGGAAGTGTGCCGCGTCGAGAAGCCGAAAGGCGTGATCGTCCACTACGGTGGCCAGACCCCGCTGAAACTGGCCCGCGCCCTGGAAGAAGCTGGCGTACCGATCATCGGTACCAGCCCGGATGCCATCGACCGCGCTGAAGACCGCGAGCGCTTCCAGCAGATGGTTCAGCGCCTGAACCTGCTGCAGCCGCCAAACGCCACCGTGCGCAGCGAAGAAGAAGCCATCAGCGCTGCTGGTGGCATCGGCTATCCGCTGGTAGTGCGCCCGTCCTACGTACTGGGCGGCCGTGCCATGGAAATCGTCTACGAGCTGGACGAGCTCAAGCGCTACCTGCGCGAAGCTGTGCAGGTGTCCAACGACAGCCCGGTACTGCTCGACCACTTCCTCAACTGCGCCATCGAGATGGACGTGGATGCGGTGTGCGACGGCACCGATGTGGTGATCGGCGCCATCATGCAGCACATCGAGCAGGCCGGCGTTCACTCCGGCGACTCGGCATGCTCCCTGCCACCGTACTCGCTGAGCAAGGAAGTGCAGGACGAAGTCCGCGTACAGGTCAAGAAAATGGCCCTGGAGCTGGGCGTGGTCGGCCTGATGAACGTGCAGCTGGCCCTGCAGGGCGACAAGATCTACGTGATCGAAGTCAACCCGCGCGCTTCGCGTACCGTGCCGTTCGTCTCCAAGTGCATCGGCACCTCCCTGGCGATGATCGCGGCCCGCGTCATGGCCGGCAAAACCCTGAAAGAGCTGGGCTTCACCCAGGAAATCATCCCGAACTTCTACAGCGTCAAGGAAGCCGTCTTCCCGTTCGCCAAGTTCCCGGGGGTTGACCCGATCCTCGGCCCTGAGATGAAATCGACCGGTGAAGTCATGGGTGTCGGTGACAGCTTCGGTGAAGCCTTCGCCAAGGCCCAGATGGGTGCCAGCGAAGTACTGCCGACCGGCGGTACCGCATTCATCAGCGTGCGCGACGACGACAAGCCGCAAGTGGCTGGCGTTGCCCGCGACCTGATCGCCCTGGGCTTCGAAGTGGTTGCAACTGCCGGTACTGCCAAGGTTATCGAAGCGGCTGGCCTGAAAGTGCGCCGTGTGAACAAGGTGACCGAAGGTCGCCCGCACGTGGTCGACATGATCAAGAACGACGAAGTGTCGCTGATCATCAACACCACCGAAGGCCGTCAGTCGATCGCCGATTCCTACTCGATTCGTCGCAATGCGCTGCAGCACAAAATTTACTGCACCACCACCATTGCGGCCGGTGAAGCCATCTGCGAGGCGCTGAAATTTGGTCCGGAAAAGACCGTTCGCCGCCTGCAGGATCTGCATGCAGGACTGAAAGCATGAGCATTACCAAATACCCGATGACCGTCCAGGGCGCTCGCGCCCTGGAAGAGGAGCTGCTCTTCCTGAGCAAGACCGAGCGCCCGCGCCTGAGCCAGGCCATTGGTGAAGCGCGCGAACTGGGTGACCTGAAGGAAAATGCCGAATACCACGCTGCTCGTGAAGAGCAGGGCATGGTCGAGGCGCGTATCCGCGATATCGAAGGTCGTCTGCAGAACTCGGTGGTGATCGATGTGACTACCATTGCCCACACCGGCAAGGTCATCTTCGGCACCACCGTGGACCTGGAAAACACCGAAACCGGTGACCAGGTGACCTACCAGATCGTTGGCGAGGATGAGGCCGACGTGAAGAAGGGCAAACTGTCGAACAGTGCGCCGATCGCCCGCGCCATCATTGGCAAGGAAGAAGGGGATACCGTTGTCGTCAAGACGCCGAACGGTACGGTCGAGTACGAGATTGTCGAAGTCAAGCACATCTGACCGGCGCCTGCGGGCGCCATCCCTCGAGGGGATCCTCTGGCAACTGGCCCAGGTTTTCTGGGTCGGCGGCTTGTGGGTGTTTCACGTGGGGTTGGTGCCCGCGCTCAAGGTCAGTGGCCTGGCGCCGCTGCTGGTGCAGGATGTCGCCGGGCAGATCGACCGCTGGTTGATCGGCGTGGCGCTGCTTGGCTTGTTGACCCAGCTGGCGGTGCTGGCAAGGGTGGACGGCCTGTCGGCCTGGTGGCGGCAGTTCCGCGGCCAGATGCTGCTGCTCGGCTTCGGTGCCTGCGTGGGGTATTACACCTTGCGCTACGGTATTTCCGTTGGCGAGCGTTGGCAGCTGCTCTGTTTCCTGGTGCTGGGCTTTTCCGGCATCGTGCTGGTGGCCCAGCCGGTTCCGGTCAAAGTGCGCCGCTAAGCGGCTCGAGATCGCTGGAGCCGCTTAGCGGCCCATCGCCGGCAAGCCGGCGCCCACACCGACCGCATCGAATTCAGGCCATGCGCCGTACCTGTGGGAGCTGGCTTGCCGGCGATGGGCTGCGCAGCAGCCCCTTTGCCGTTACTTGTAACGGTGGATATTGGACAGTTGCTTGTTCGGCTGTGGGTTCTTGCGGTAGATCAGCGCTTTCTTGCCGATGGTCTGCACCAGTTCGGCACGACCGGCCTTGCACAGTTCGGCAATGGTCTCGGCGCGCTCTTCGCGGTCTTCCGAGCGAATTTCGACCTTGATCAGCTCATGGTCGACCAAGGCGCGCTCCAGTTCGGCGATGACGCCTTCATTCAAACCGTTGCCAGCGACGATCAGGACCGGCTTCAGGTCATGACCAATGGACTTGTATTGCTTCTTCTGCTCGTTATTGAGCGGCATAATCTGACCCTTTCCGTCTGATTCTGTAAAATTGACCGGCATTTTACCCGAGGGCCACCGGCTCCGCCCAGTCAATCACGACGCATATCATCGAGGTGCCCCGTGGTACAACGTTCCAAAAGCAGCGCAAACTGGCTGCGAGAGCATTTCAACGATCCTTTTGTGAAACAGGCACAAAAGGACGGCTACCGCTCGCGTGCGAGCTACAAACTGCTGGAGATCCAGGAAAAGGACCGGCTGATCCGCCCGGGTATGAGCGTGATCGATCTCGGCGCTGCTCCTGGTGGCTGGTCGCAGGTGACCAGTCGTCTGATTGGTGGCCAGGGCCGCCTGATCGCGTCCGACATCCTGGAGATGGACTCGATCCCCGATGTGACCTTCATCCAGGGCGATTTCACCCAGGATGAAGTGCTGCAGCGCATTCTCGAGGCCGTCGGCGATTCGCACGTAGACCTTGTGATTTCAGACATGGCCCCCAATATGAGTGGTACGCCTGCGGTGGACATGCCGCGTGCCATGTTCCTCTGCGAGCTGGCCCTCGATCTGGCAACCCGCGTGCTAAAGCCCGGCGGCGATTTCCTGATCAAGATTTTCCAGGGCGAAGGTTTTGACGTGTACCTCAAGGACGTGCGCAGCAAGTTCGACAAGGTACAGATGCGCAAGCCGTCGTCGTCGCGTGACCGTTCCCGCGAGCAGTACCTGCTGGCCAGGGGTTTCAAAGGGGCATGAAAGGCGTGAAGCGTGGTGGCCGATAGTTATTTCCAATCGGCCGCCGCGTCAGGATCGTCCGAACTTCGTGTAGTCTAGCTTTCACAAAGGGTTACAGACGGTGCCTGCGGCTGCGTAGGTAATGTAGTAAGTTAGGGCGATGAATATCATGCGAGGAACGGCTGCGTCGTGCGCCGACCTCAGAGGGTAGCGAATTGAACGACATGGCAAAGAATCTGATCCTGTGGTTGATCATCGCAGCTGTCCTGGTGACAGTGATGAACAACTTCTCCAGCCCTAACGAGCCGCAGACCCTCAACTATTCCGACTTCATCCAGCAGGTCAAGGATGGCAAGGTCGAGCGTGTGACCGTCGACGGCTACATCATCACCGGCAAGCGCGCTGATGGCGACAATTTCAAGACCGTGCGTCCGGCCATTACCGACAACGGCCTGATTGGCGACCTGGTCGACAATCACGTCATCATCGAAGGCAAGCAGCCTGAGCAGCAGAGCATCTGGACACAACTGCTGGTAGCGAGCTTCCCGATCCTGGTGATCATCGCCGTGTTCATGTTCTTCATGCGCCAGATGCAGGGCGGAGCGGGGGGCAAGGGCGGGCCGATGAGCTTCGGCAAGAGCAAGGCGCGCCTGCTGTCCGAAGACCAGGTCAAGACCACCCTGGCCGACGTTGCAGGTTGCGACGAAGCCAAGGAAGAAGTCGGCGAGCTGGTCGAGTTCCTGCGCGACCCGGGCAAGTTCCAGCGCCTGGGCGGCCGTATCCCGCGTGGCGTGCTGATGGTCGGCCCGCCCGGTACCGGTAAGACCTTGCTAGCCAAGGCCATCGCCGGCGAGGCGAAGGTGCCTTTCTTCACCATTTCCGGTTCGGACTTCGTGGAAATGTTCGTCGGTGTCGGTGCCAGCCGTGTGCGCGACATGTTCGAACAGGCCAAGAAGCACGCCCCCTGCATCATCTTCATCGACGAGATCGACGCCGTTGGTCGCCACCGTGGCGCTGGCATGGGTGGCGGTCACGACGAACGTGAGCAAACCCTCAACCAGTTGCTGGTGGAGATGGACGGCTTCGAGATGAACGATGGCATCATCGTCATCGCCGCTACCAACCGTCCGGACGTGCTCGACCCGGCGCTGCTGCGCCCCGGCCGCTTCGACCGTCAGGTGGTGGTGGGCCTGCCGGACATTCGTGGTCGTGAACAGATCCTCAAGGTGCACATGCGCAAGGTGCCGGTCGGCGAGAACGTCAACCCGGCGGTCATTGCCCGTGGTACCCCTGGCTTCTCCGGTGCGGACCTGGCCAACCTGGTCAACGAGGCCTCGCTGTTTGCCGCGCGCGCCAACAAGCGCCTGGTCGAAATGAAAGAGTTCGAACTGGCCAAGGACAAGATCATGATGGGCGCCGAGCGCAAGACCATGGTCATGTCCGAGAAAGAAAAGCAGAACACCGCCTACCACGAGGCTGGCCACGCCATTGTCGGTCGCCTGGTGCCTGAGCACGATCCGGTCTACAAGGTTTCGATCATTCCGCGTGGCCGTGCCCTGGGCGTGACCATGTTCCTGCCGGAAGAAGACCGCTACAGCCTGTCCAAGCGCGCACTGATCAGCCAGATCTGCTCGCTGTACGGCGGCCGTATCGCCGAGGAAATGACCTTGGGCTTCGACGGCGTCACTACCGGTGCGTCCAACGACATCATGCGTGCCAGCCAGATCGCCCGCAACATGGTGACCAAGTGGGGCCTTTCCGAAAAACTCGGGCCGCTGATGTACGCCGAGGAAGAAGGCGAGGTGTTCCTGGGGCGCAGTGCTGCGAGCCAGCACGCCAGCGTTTCCGGCGAAACCGCCAAGCTGATCGACTCGGAAGTGCGCAGCATCATCGACCAGTGCTACGCCACGGCCAAGCAGCTGCTCACCGACAACCGTGACAAGCTCGATGCCATGGCCGAAGCGCTGATGAAGTACGAGACCATCGACGCCGAGCAGATTGACGATATCATGGCTGGCCGTACCCCCCGCGAACCGCGCGACTGGGATGATGACTCGGCTTCGGGCAAACCAGCTGCCCAAGGTGATCGCCCGGAATCGCCGATCGGCGGTCCAGCGGCTCAACACTAAGGGCATCTATGAGCTCAGTGCAGTACCCGACCCGGTTGCCTTGCGGCAACCGGGTTCTTGATTTGTCGCGTACCCATGTCATGGGTATTCTCAATATCACCCCTGATTCCTTCTCCGATGGCGGGCGCTTCAACCAGCGCGACGAGGCGTTGCGTCATGCCGAAGCTATGGTTGCCGCAGGCGCCACGCTGATCGACATCGGCGGCGAGTCCACGCGGCCGGGCGCGCGCGCGGTATCGGTAACCGAGGAGCTGGAGCGGGTAGCCCCCATGGTCGAGGCGATCAACAGCCGCCTCGATGTGGTCATCTCGGTCGATACCTCCACCCCAGCGGTGATGCGTGAATCGGCGCGCCTCGGTGCTGGGCTGATCAACGACGTGCGAGCCCTGGAGCGCGATGGCGCCCTGGATGCTGCTGCGGATACCGGCCTGCCGGTATGCCTCATGCACATGCGTGGCGAGCCGGGTAACATGCAGGACGACCCGCATTACGAAGATGTGACCGCCGACGTTACGCGCTACCTTGAACAGCGAATGGTCGCCTGCGTCGCGGCGGGCATCGACGCAAACAGAATCATCCTTGATCCGGGCTTCGGTTTCGCCAAGACACTGGCGCACAATCTGAGCCTGTTCAAGCACATGGAAGCGCTCTATCGCCTTGGGCGCCCGCTGCTGGTGGGTGTTTCGCGCAAGAGCATGATCGGCCTGACGCTGGAACGTCCGGTCGGCGAGCGGTTGTATGGCAGCCTTGCGCTGGCGGCGTTGGCCATGACCAAGGGGGCGAGCATCCTTCGTGTCCATGACGTGGCCGAAACCGTTGATGTGGTGCGCATGATCGCTGCGGTGCAAAACGCCGAATAAGAACATTGGAGTCCCTATGAGCAGAAAATACTTTGGTACCGACGGCATTCGTGGCCGCGTCGGCGAATACCCGATCACGCCTGACTTCATGCTGAAGCTTGGCTGGGCGGCCGGCATGGCCTTCCGCAAGCAAGGCCACTGCCGAGTGCTGGTTGGCAAGGACACGCGTATCTCCGGCTACATGTTCGAGTCCGCACTCGAAGCCGGCCTGTCCGCGGCAGGTGCCGATGTGATGCTGCTCGGGCCGATGCCTACGCCGGCCATCGCCTACCTGACGCGTACCTTCCACGCCGAAGCCGGCATCGTCATCAGCGCCTCGCACAACCCGCACGATGACAATGGCATCAAGTTCTTCTCGGGCCAAGGGACCAAGCTGCCGGACGAAGTCGAGTTGATGATCGAGGAATTGCTCGACCAGCCGATGACCGTTGTCGAGTCGGGCAAGCTGGGCAAGGTGTCGCGCATCAACGATGCAGCCGGCCGCTACATCGAGTTCTGCAAGAGCAGTGTGCCGACCAGCACCAGCTTCGACGGCCTCAAGCTGGTTGTCGATTGCGCCCACGGTGCCACCTACAAGGTCGCGCCAAGCGTTTTCCGCGAGCTGGGTGCCGAAGTGACCGTGCTGCATGCCCAGCCAGACGGCCTGAACATCAACGAAGGCTGTGGCTCGACTCACATCGAATCGCTGCAGGCTGCCGTGCTGGTCGGTCATGCCGACCTGGGCATCGCCTTCGACGGTGATGGCGACCGCGTGCTGATGGTCGACCACACCGGTGCCATCGTTGATGGTGACGAACTGCTGTTCATCATCGCCCGCGACCTGCAGGAGCGTGGCAAGCTGCAGGGCGGGGTGGTGGGCACGCTGATGAGCAACCTGGGCCTGGAGCTTGCGCTGAAGGAACTGGATATTCCGTTCGTGCGGGCGAAGGTCGGTGACCGTTACGTCATGGCAGAGCTGCTGGAGCGTGAGTGGCTGGTCGGTGGCGAAAACTCCGGGCACGTCGTGTGCTGCAACCACACCACCACCGGTGATGCGATCATCGCAGCGCTGCAGGTATTGATGGCACTCAAGCGTCGTGGCGAAACCCTGGCGCAGGCTCGTCAGGCCCTGCGCAAGTGCCCGCAGGTGCTTATCAACGTGCGCTATGGCGCCAGCAAGGTCGACCCGCTGGAGCACCCGGCGGTCAAGGAGGCCAGTGCCAAGGTGACCGAGGCCTTGGCAGGTCGCGGCCGCGTGCTGCTGCGAAAATCCGGTACCGAGCCGTTGGTGCGGGTGATGGTCGAGGGCGAGGACGAAAGCCAGGTGCGTGCGCACGCAGAAGCGTTGGCCAAACTGGTCGGCGAAGTTTGTGTCTGAAGGCGCTTGCCAGCGCAGATAGGGTTGGGTACTATCTGCGCCCACTTTGACCGACGAGGTAAAGCATGCGTCGCCCTATGGTAGCTGGTAACTGGAAGATGCACGGTACCCGCGCTAGCGTCGCTGAGCTGACCGAAGGCTTGAGAAATCTGGCCTTGCCGAGCGGAGTGGAAGTCGTTGTGTTTCCACCGGCCTTGTTCATCAATCAAGTGATCGATGGCCTGGCAGGTAAGGAAATTACTGTCGGCGCACAGAATTCTGCAGTACAACCCGAACAGGGTGCGCTGACCGGAGAAGTTGCTCCGGAACAGCTGGTTGAAGCAGGCTGCAAGTTGGTGTTGATTGGTCATTCGGAGCGTCGCCAGGTCATTGGTGAAACCGACGAAGTGCTCAATCGCAAGTTTGCAGCGGCCCAGGCCAAAGGTTTGAAGCCAGTGCTTTGTATCGGGGAAACCCTTGAAGAGCGCGAGGCTGGCAAAACGCTCGAAGTTGTCGGGCGTCAACTAAGCAGTATCATCGAGGCATTCGGTGTTAAGGCTTTTGCCAATGCAGTAATTGCCTATGAGCCTGTATGGGCCATCGGTACCGGCCTTACGGCCACGCCACAGCAGGCCCAGGATGTGCACGCAGCCATCCGTAGCCAGTTGGCGGCAAAAGATGCTGAAGTGGCTGCGAAGGTGCAGTTGCTCTACGGCGGCAGCGTGAAGGCGGCCAATGCGGCCGAACTGTTCGGCATGCCGGATATCGATGGGGGGCTCATTGGTGGAGCTTCCCTGAACGCAGACGAATTCGGTGCAATTTGTCGCGCCGCAGGAAACTGAACAAATGCTGGAAACAGTCATCGTTGTTTTTCATCTGTTGGCAGCGCTGTCGCTTGTAGTGCTGGTTCTGTTGCAACAGGGTAAAGGTGCGGAAGCAGGTGCATCTTTCGGCGCGGGTGCTTCAAATACCGTGTTCGGGAGCCAGGGTTCTGCAACGTTTCTGAGTAAATTAACTGCTATACTCGCTGCCACTTTCTTTTTGACAGCACTTGGGTTAGGATACTTCGCGAAGCAACAAGCTCACCAGCTTAGCCAAGCAGGTCTTCCAGATCCAGCAGTGCTAGAAGTGAAAGAGCCGCAGAAACCGGCAGTTAATGATGATGTACCGGTGCTCCAGCAGCAGAAGAGCGAAACCACTCCTAACACGGGTGATGTACCTCCTCCGGCACAAGAGCAGAAGTAACGGGTTTCAAGTAGTAGTATTGCCGAGGTGGTGGAATTGGTAGACACGCAACCTTGAGGTGGTTGTGCCCATAGGGTGTAGGGGTTCGAGTCCCCTTCTCGGTACCAATTAAAGCTTGAGAGCCCGCTTTAGCGGGCTTTCTTGCAGGTGAAGGTTCGGATTTGACCCTCAAGAGGGTTCGGTCTTATACTTTTGCCCCAGCTTTGTCGCGGGGTGGAGCAGCTTGGTAGCTCGTCGGGCTCATAACCCGAAGGTCGTTGGTTCAAATCCAGCCCCCGCAACCAGCTTCAGCGGAGCCCCTTTTCAGGGGCTTTTTGCTAACCGAACAGTTTCGGCGTCGTTGTCCAACGGCGCTTTCAGGGATGGGCGCTTCGCCCATTTTTTATTTGCACAGCATGCACGAGGGGGTTCAGGTGTCGAGCAAGCTAGAACAGTTGCAGGCCTTGTTGGCCCCGGTTGTCGAGGGTCTGGGCTATCAATGCTGGGGGATCGAATACGTTTCCCAGGGTAAGCATTCGGTACTGCGCATCTACATCGACAAGGAAGGCGGCATCCTGGTGGACGACTGCGAAGCGGTCAGCCGTCAGGCCAGCGCAATTCTCGATGTGGAAGATCCGATCAGCAGTGAATACACCCTCGAGGTGTCTTCTCCAGGCATGGATCGCCCACTGTTCACTCTGGAACAGTTTGCCTCGCATGCCGGCGAACAAGTGAAGATCAAGCTGCGCTCACCCTTCGAGGGTCGTCGTAACTTCCAGGGCCTTCTCCGCGGTGTGGAGGAGCAGGATGTGGTGGTCCAGGTGGACAATCAAGAATTCCTGTTGCCGATCGACTCGATCGACAAGGCCAATATTATTCCCAGTTTTGACTGAGACGTGCCGGGCCCGGCGGACTATCCGGGCCCAATGGCTTGCGCAAGGCGAGGCGTACGATGAGCAAAGAAGTACTGCTGGTTGTTGAATCGGTATCCAACGAAAAAGGTGTACCGCCCGGCGTCATTTTCGAAGCGCTGGAAGTGGCACTGGCCACTGCAACCAAAAAACGTTTTGAAGACGAAGTCGACCTGCGTGTGGAAATCAACCGCCACACCGGTAGCTACGAGACCTTCCGTCGCTGGACCGTGGTCGACGAAGCCGATCTTGATGATCCGGCGATCGAGACCTGGTTGAGCAAGATTCACGAAACCCACCCTGAAGCCAAGGTTGGTGACGTGATCGAAGAGAAGATCGAGTCCATCGAATTCGGTCGTATTGCCGCCCAGACCGCCAAGCAGGTCATCGTGCAGAAGGTCCGTGAGGCCGAGCGTGCCCAGGTGGTCGATGCCTACCGCGAGCGCGTTGGCGAGATCATCTCCGGTACCGTCAAAAAGGTTACCCGCGACAACGTCATCGTTGACCTGGGCAACAACGCCGAGGCCCTGCTGGCCCGCGAAGACATCATTCCGCGCGAGACCTTCCGTGTTGGCGTGCGCCTGCGTGCGCTGCTCAAGGAAATTCGCACCGAGAACCGTGGCCCACAGCTGATCCTGTCGCGCACCGCGCCACAGATGCTGATCGAGCTTTTCCGCATCGAAGTGCCGGAAATTGCCGAGGGCCTCATCGAAGTCATGGCTGCATCCCGTGATCCGGGTTCGCGAGCCAAGATCGCCGTCCGCTCCAAGGACAAGCGCATCGACCCGCAAGGCGCCTGTATCGGCATGCGTGGTTCGCGCGTCCAGGCCGTATCCGGGGAGTTGGGTGGTGAGCGTGTGGATATCGTCCTGTGGGACGATAACCCGGCGCAGTTCGTCATCAACGCCATGTCGCCGGCTGAAGTCGCGGCGATCATCGTTGATGAAGATGCCCATGCCATGGACATCGCCGTTGCCGAGGACAACCTGGCCCAGGCCATTGGTCGTGGCGGTCAGAACGTTCGCCTGGCCAGTCAGTTGACCGGCTGGACCCTGAACGTGATGACCGAGAAGGACATCCAGGCCAAGCAGCAGGCCGAAACCGGTGACATCCTGCGCAATTTCATCGATGAACTGGAAGTTGACGAGGAGCTGGCCCAAGTGCTGGTCGACGAAGGCTTCACCAGCCTCGAAGAAATTGCCTACGTACCGTTGGAAGAAATGCTCAACATCGATGGCTTTGACGAAGATATCGTCAACGAGCTCCGCGCTCGAGCCAAGGACCGTTTGTTGACCAAGGCCATCGCTACCGAAGAAAAACTGGCAGACGCCCATCCGGCTGACGACCTGCTCTCCCTCGAGGGTATGGACAAGGACCTGGCGGCGGAACTGGCGGTGCGCGGCGTGGTTAACCGCGAAGACCTGGCCGAGCAGTCGATCGACGATCTGCTCGACATCGACGGCATCGACGAAGAGCGTGCCGGCAAGTTGATCATGGCCGCCCGAGCCCACTGGTTCGAGTAATTAGGCGCGGCCTGAGGAGAGAAGTGCATGACGCAAGTCACGGTGAAAGAACTGGCCCAAGAGGTCGAGGCACCGGTAGAGCGCCTGCTGCAGCAGATGCGTGAGGCAGGTCTGCCGCACACCGACGCCGGTCAGGTAGTGACCGACAATGAGAAGCAGACATTGCTGACTCATTTGAAGAGCAGCCACAAGAGCAAGGCGGAAGAGCCGCGCAAGATTACCTTGCAGCGCAAAACCACCAGCACCCTGCGTGTCGCCGGTAGCAAGAGCATCAGCGTAGAAGTACGCAAGAAGAAAGTATTCGTGCAGCGCAGCCCGGAAGAAATCCAGGCTGAGCAGAAGCGTGAGCTGGAAGAGCGCCGCGCGGCTGAAAACGCCGCTCGCGAGAAGGTCGAGGCCGAAGTTCGCCAGCGCAACGAAGAGCAGGCTCGCCGTCAGGCCGCCGAAACCGCTGCTGCAGCCCCTGCGCCTGCCGCCAAGCCGGAGGCGGCACCTGCCGCTGCCCCGGCCCCGGTAGTTGCCGACGCCCCGGCGTCCGAAGACGCCGCAGCCCGTGCTGCCGAGCGCAAGAAGGACGAAGCCCGTCGCAACGAAGGCCGCACCCGTGACGAAGACCGTCGTGGTGGCGAGCGTCGTGGCGAGGCCCCGCGCGTGTCGATCAAGGTCAAGGTCAAGGAGAAGGAAAAGGCTCCGACTCCTCGTGCCGCACCGCGCACCACCGATGAAGAGAGCGATGGCGTACGCCGTGGCCGCGGTGGCAAGAGCAAGCTGAAGAAGCGCAACCAGCACGGCTTCCAGAACCCGACCGGTCCAGTCATCCGTGACGTGACCATCGGCGAGACCATCACCGTCTCGGAACTGGCCCAACAGATGTCGGTCAAGGCCGCTGAAGTGGTCAAGTTCATGTTCAAGCTGGGTACCCCGGTCACCATCAACCAGGTGCTCGACCAGGAAACCGCTCAGCTGGTCGCCGAAGAACTGGGCCACAAAGTGACCCTGGTCAGCGATACCGCCCTGGAAGACTCCCTGGCCGAATCGCTGAAGTTCGAAGGTGAAGTCGAATCGCGTGCGCCGGTCGTTACCGTCATGGGTCACGTTGACCACGGTAAGACCTCGCTGCTCGACTACATCCGTCGTGCCAAGGTTGCCGCTGGCGAAGCCGGTGGTATTACCCAGCACATCGGTGCCTACCACGTGGAAACCGACCGCGGCATGGTCACCTTCCTCGATACCCCAGGCCACGCTGCGTTCACCGCGATGCGTGCCCGTGGTGCCAAGGCTACCGACATCGTCATCCTGGTGGTGGCGGCGGACGACGGCGTGATGCCGCAAACCCGCGAAGCCGTTCAGCATGCCAAGGCAGCTGGCGTTCCGCTGGTGGTTGCAGTGAACAAGATCGACAAGCCGGGTGCCGATATCGATCGCATCCGCAACGAGCTTGCTGTCGAAGGCGTGACCTCCGAGGACTGGGGTGGTGATACTCCGTTCGTCAAGGTTTCGGCCAAGATGGGTACCGGCGTCGACGAACTGCTCGAGGCTGTACTGCTGCAGGCCGAGATCCTGGAACTGACCGCTACCCCGACCGCTCCAGGTCGTGGTGTGGTTGTCGAATCTCGCCTGGACAAGGGCCGTGGCCCGGTGGCGACCATCCTGGTTCAGGACGGTACCCTGCGTCAGGGCGACATGGTCCTGTGCGGTTCCAACTATGGCCGCGTGCGCGCCATGCTCGACGAGAACGGCAAGCCTGTTAAGGAAGCCGGCCCTTCGATCCCGGTCGAAATCCTCGGCCTGGACGGTACCCCGGAAGCCGGTGACGAGCTGTCCGTGGTTGCCGACGAGAAGAAGGCTCGTGAAGTTGCCCTGTTCCGTCAAGGCAAGTACCGCGAGGTCAAGCTGGCCCGTGCTCACGCCGGCAAGCTGGAAAACATCTTCGAGACCATGGGTCAGGAAGAGAAGAAGACCCTCAACATCGTCCTCAAGACCGACGTGCGTGGTTCCCTGGAAGCACTGCAGGGTTCGCTGTCGGGCCTGGGCAACGACGAAGTTCAGGTGCGCGTGATCGGTGGCGGCGTCGGTGGTATCACCGAAAGCGACGCCAACCTGGCGCTGGCTTCGAATGCAGTACTGTTCGGCTTCAACGTGCGTGCCGATGCCGGCGCGCGCAAGATCGTCGAGCAGGAAGGTCTGGATATGCGTTACTACAACGTGATCTACGACATCATCGAAGACGTCAAGAAGGCCCTGACCGGCATGCTCGGCAGCGATGTTCGCGAGAACATCCTGGGTGTCGCCGAAGTACGTGACGTGTTCCGTTCGCCGAAGTTCGGCGCCATCGCTGGCTGTATGGTCATCGAGGGTACCGTGTACCGCAACCGTCCGATCCGCGTACTGCGCGAAGACGTTGTGATCTTCGAAGGCGAACTGGAGTCGCTGCGTCGCTTCAAGGACGACGCCTCCGAAGTACGTAACGGCATGGAGTGCGGTATTGGCGTGAAGAGCTACAACGACGTCAAGGTCGGCGACAAGATCGAAGTCTTCGAGAAAGTCCAGGTTGCTCGTACCCTTTAAGGGTGAGCAGGGCGCCAGCCCCGCCGCAGGGCGGTGGGCAGTGCCTCAGTAGGTAGCGCCCGGTCAGGCTTCAGCCTGACCGGGCGTTTGCCGCTTTAAGTTACAGGTAGCAAGAATGGCAAAAGAATATAGCCGTACCCAACGCATCGGCGACCAGATGCAGCGCGAGCTGTCGGAGCTGATCCGCCGTGAAGTCAAAGACCCGCGCGTCGGCCTGGTGACCATCACTGCCGTCGATGTCAGCCGTGATCTTGGCCACGCCAAGGTGTTCATCACCGTGATGGGCCAGGACGGCGCCGACGCCGTACCGCAGACCCTCAAGGCCCTGACCAGCGCCGCGAGCTTCCTGCGCCTGCACCTGGGCCGTGTGATGCAACTGCGCAGCGTGCCGCAACTGCACTTCCACTTCGACGAAAGCGTCAGCCGAGGTGCCCACCTGTCGGCACTGATCGAGCGCGCGGTCGCCGAAGACCGTCTGCACAAGGATGCCGACAAGCTGGACGCCGAGGAGTAAGCGGTGGCCCAGGTCAAACGTATCCGCCGCAACGTCAGCGGCATCATCCTGCTCGACAAGCCGCTGGGCTTCACCTCCAACGCCGCCCTGCAAAAGGTGCGCTGGCTGCTCAACGCGGAAAAGGCCGGTCACACCGGCAGCCTCGATCCGCTGGCAACCGGCGTGCTGCCGCTGTGCTTTGGCGAAGCGACCAAGTTTTCGCAGTACCTGCTCGATTCCGACAAGGGCTACGAAACGGTCATGCAGATGGGGCAGACTACCAACACCGGCGATGCCGAAGGTGAAGTGCTGCAGACCCGTGAGGTGACCGTTGGTCGCGCCGACATCGAGGCCCTGCTGCCGCGTTTTCGTGGCCAGATCAGCCAGATACCGCCGATGTACTCGGCGCTCAAGCGTGATGGCCAGCCGCTTTACAAGCTGGCACGTGCAGGAGAGGTAGTGGAGCGCGAGGCGCGTTCTGTTACTATTGGCCGCTTGGAGTTGCTCGAGTGCGAAGGCACCCGTGCACGGCTGAGCGTAGGATGCAGCAAAGGCACCTATATCCGCACCCTGGTGGAGGATATCGGTGAGGCCCTTGGCTGTGGCGCCTATGTCGCCGAGCTGCGCAGGACCCAGGCCGGGCCTTTCGCGCTGGCACAGACGGTCACCCTCGAGGAACTCGAACAGGCCCACGCCGAAGGTGGCAACGAAGCGCTCGACCGCTTCCTGATGCCTTCGGACAGCGGCCTGCAGGACTGGCCACTGGTGTGCCTGTCCGAGCACAGTGCGTTTTACTGGCTGCATGGGCAGGCGGTACGCGCGCCGGACGCGCCGCAATTTGGCATGGTCCGGGTACAGGATCACAATGCGCGCTTCATCGGTATCGGTGAAGTGAGCGAAGACGGGCGCATTGCGCCGCGTCGGCTGATTCGGTCGGAATGACCGAAACCGCGGGGTCGGGCAATTGCCAGGCCCCACGGCACCAAGGGTGGCTGTCAGTAGGCACGGTCACACCTTTTTTATTAATACAGGGATTTGTCCCTGGCCTATTGGACCCCGCATGCGGGATCCGTTATCAGGAGAAGCCAAATGGCCCTCAGCGTTGAAGAAAAAGCTCAGATCGTTGCCGAATACCAGCAAGCCGCCGGCGATACCGGTAGCCCGGAAGTGCAGGTTGCTCTGCTGACCGCCAACATCAACAAGCTGCAAGGCCACTTCAAGGCCAACGATAAAGACCACCACTCCCGTCGTGGTCTGATCCGTATGGTCAACCAGCGTCGTAAGCTGCTGGACTACCTGAAGGGCAAAGACACCACTCGTTACAGCGCCCTGATCGGTCGCCTGGGTCTGCGTCGCTAATAGCGGCCTGGCCAGTGGTGTGCATGGCGTGTCGCAGGCTTCGGCAGGGCTGTTTTGCAGTGCTGCCGTTGGACACGCCACGCGTATCTCCGAGGTTGGCAGCCTGGCAATGCTGAGCGGATTTTCCGCTTGGTGCCAGGCTCCCAGCCTCGTGTTGTATCTGGACGGTCAATGGGGCCGATTCCCCGTTCTGCCCAAGAATTCGCAAGAAACCAGTTCCCCCAGAGCCACTGAAAAAAGGTAGGAAACCGTGAACCCGGTAATCAAGACATTCCAGTTCGGTCAGTCGACCGTTACTCTCGAAACGGGCCGTATTGCCCGTCAGGCAACCGGCGCCGTGCTGGTTACCGTCGACAACGACGTCACCGTGCTGGTGACCGTGGTCGGTGCCAAACAGGCCGATCCAGGCAAGGGCTTCTTCCCGCTGTCGGTCCACTACCAGGAAAAGACCTACGCCGCCGGCAAGATCCCGGGTGGCTTCTTCAAGCGTGAAGGCCGTCCTTCCGAGAAAGAGACCCTGACCTCGCGCCTGATCGACCGTCCGATCCGTCCGCTGTTCCCGGAAGGCTTCATGAACGAAGTGCAGGTTGTCTGCACCGTGGTTTCCACCAGCAAGAAGACCGACCCGGACATCGCTGCGATGATCGGTACCTCGGCCGCCCTGGCCATCTCCGGCATTCCTTTCGAAGGCCCGATCGGCGCCGCTCGCGTTGCCTTCCACGAAAGCACCGGCTACCTGCTGAACCCGACCTACGAGCAACTGGCTGCCTCGAGCCTGGACATGGTCGTTGCCGGTACCGAATCGGCTGTACTGATGGTTGAGTCGGAAGCCAAAGAGCTGACCGAAGACCAGATGCTGGGCGCCGTGCTGTTCGCCCACGACGAATTCCAGGCCGTGATCCAGGCCGTCAAGGAACTGGCTGCCGAAGCCGGCAAGCCGACCTGGGACTGGCAGCCAGCCCCGGCCAACGTCGAGCTGATGAACCTGGTACGCGCCGAGTTCGGCGAAGCCGTTTCGCAGGCCTACACCATCACCCAGAAGGCTGACCGCTACAATCGCCTGGGCCAGCTGCGCGACGAGGCTGTTGCCCGTCTGAGCAACGAAGAGACCGGCCCGTCCGCCGGCGCCATCAAGGAAATCTTCGGCGAGCTGGAATACCGCACCGTCCGTGAGAACATCGTCAACGGCAAACCGCGTATCGACGGTCGTGACACCCGCACCGTGCGCCCGCTGAACATCGAAGTCGGCGTATTGCCGAAGACTCACGGTTCGGCGCTGTTCACCCGTGGCGAAACCCAGGCCCTGGTCGTTGCGACCCTGGGTACTGCCCGTGACGCCCAGCTGCTGGACACCCTGGAAGGCGAGAAAAAAGACCCGTTCATGCTGCACTACAACTTCCCGCCATTCTCGGTGGGTGAGTGCGGTCGCATGGGCGGCGCTGGCCGTCGTGAAATCGGCCACGGCCGCCTGGCCCGTCGTGGCGTGCAGGCCATGCTGCCGAGCGACAGCGAGTTCCCGTACACCATCCGCGTGGTATCGGAAATCACCGAATCCAACGGTTCCAGCTCCATGGCTTCGGTCTGTGGTGCTTCCCTGGCCCTGATGGACGCTGGTGTACCGATGAAGGCACCGGTTGCCGGTATCGCCATGGGCCTGGTCAAGGAAGGTGACAAGTTCGCCGTCCTGACCGACATCCTGGGTGACGAAGACCACCTGGGCGACATGGACTTCAAGGTAGCCGGTACCGCCAAGGGTGTTACCGCGCTGCAGATGGACATCAAGATCAACGGTATCACCGAAGAGATCATGGAGATCGCCCTGGGCCAGGCCCTGGAAGCGCGCCTGAATATCCTCGGCCAGATGAACCAGATCATCGCCCAGTCGCGTAGCGAGCTGTCGGCCAACGCCCCGACCATGATCGCGATGAAGATCGACACCGACAAGATCCGTGACGTCATCGGTAAAGGCGGCGCCACCATTCGCGCCATCTGCGAAGAGACCAAGGCTTCGATCGACATCGAAGACGATGGCTCGATCAAGATCTTCGGCGAAACCAAGGAAGCGGCAGATGCTGCCAAGCAACGCATCCTGGGCATTACCGCCGAAGCCGAGATCGGCAAGATCTACGTCGGCAAGGTCGAGCGCATCGTCGACTTCGGTGCGTTCGTAAACATCCTGCCTGGCAAGGACGGCCTGGTGCACATCTCCATGCTGAGCGATGCTCGCGTCGAGAAGGTCACCGACATCCTGAAAGAAGGCCAGGAAGTCGAAGTACTGGTACTGGACGTGGATAACCGCGGCCGTATCAAGCTGTCGATCAAGGACGTTGCCGCGGCCAAGGCCTCGGGCGTCTAAGCGACCGCCACGCAACAGGAAAAGGGCCCTTCGGGGCCCTTTTTTCATGGGCGAAAGGGAACCTTTTGCGGACTTGCATCTTGCATGCAGGTTTACCGTGCAGATTGCAAAATGCACGACGACGGGAATGCTGGTTTTTCGCTAACTTATTGATTTTAAAGGAAAAAGTCGAGACGGAAAAGCTGGCACAGCGCATGCAACTACCTCCATATCTGACGCCAGGACATACGGCGCAGACCTTTCGAAAAAACAGGAGTGACTCACATGAAGAAGTTCGCCATTGCTGCCGCTACTGCTACCGCCCTGACCCTGACCATGGCTAACGGCGCATTCGCTGCGGAGCCAACCCAGGCTCCAGTCATGTTGGCTGCCAACACCGTGGATAACGCCAAGCAGGAAGGTTCCGACACCTGGATCACTACCAAGGTGAAAGCGGACTTGCTGACTGAAAAAGGTATTCCAGGCAGCGACATCAAAGTCGAGACCAGCCAAGGCGTCGTCTCGCTGTCGTCTGACGTGGCGATCACTCAATCCCAGAAAGAAGAAGCAGTACGCATCACCAAGAACATCAAGGGCGTGAAAAGCGTCATGTCTGACGGCCTGAAAGCCGAATAAGGAATGTCCCGTCGGCCAAACGGATTTGGCCACCTTCGCTCCGAGCCCCGGCTATTTGCCGGGGCTTTTCATTGGCGGCTAGTACACCGGGTTACGCGCGATCACATCGCTCTCGAAGCATTCTTGCTCGACGATCAGCGGCTCGACCAATGGCCGGCTATCGCGAAAGTGCGCGGTCTGGGTATGCGCTTCATAGGCTGCATCGTCGCGGTAGATCTCGTACAGGTAGATCACCTCCGGGTCGACGCGGTCCTGCGACACATCGAACACCAGGCAACCAGGTTCGGTGGAGACGGAAGCCGCGGCATTGACCTTGATCGCGGTCAGGAAATCCTCGGCGCAACCGGACTTCACACGGGTCTTGATGAACAGACTATACACAAGGCTCTCCTTTTGTTTTAAATTCTATTGTGAATTGTATACAAAAATGGAGCCTCGCCAATGTCCGAATTGCCTGCACGCCCTGGCCGCCTGAACGGCCTGCGCCATATTGCCTTGTTGGTGCCCAACCTGGAGGAGTGCGAACGCTTCTACGTCGATGTGCTGGGCATGGAAGTGCTGAACCGCGCCAACGAAGACCTGGTGTATCTCACTTGTGGTAACGACAACCTGTCGCTGGGGCGCGGGGCTGGGGCGGCCAATGGGTTGCAGACCTTGGACCACTATGGGTTCATCGTCGATAGCGTGGAGGAGCTGGAGGCCTGGTACCAGTATTTCAAGGCCCATGGCGTGACCCTGCTGGACCGGCCGTTCAACCATGGTGACGGGGCGCGCAGCTTCCACCTGCTGGACCCGGCAGGGAACAAGGTGCAGCCGTTGTACCACCCGGCGGTGTCGGGGCAGCGGTTGGTGTGAGGCCTGTACCGGTCTCTTCGCGGGCTTGCCCGCTCCCACAGGGATCGCGCACAGCTCAAGGCCGGCGCATACCTTGTGGGAGCGGGTTTACCCGCGAAGAGGCCAGCCCTGCTAGTAGAAGTTACTCGGCATCCAGATGCATCGGCGTCACCACCCGCCCATCGCTCTCGGCCTGGCCCAGGTTGGTATCGATGAAGTACACCCTGTCATCTTCCAGCTGGCCTTTGTCTACCAGGTAATCCTTGATGCTGCTGGCCCGCTCCTGGCCAAGTGTGCGCAGCAGCGCAGTACTTTCGGCCCAGGACTTGATCACCGCCTCGCGCAGCTTGGCGGTGCGCTCGTCGCGGCCCAGTTGTTCCCATTCCGCAGGCGGCTGTTGCTTCAGGCGGTTACGGTAGATGCCTTCGAGCATCGCCGGTTTTTCGCTGTCGTCGACCACCAGCATCGAGGCATTGGCCGGCACCTTGTCACCGCGGCGCTGCAGGATCTTGTACCAGGTGGCCTGGTACTCACGCTCCAGGCGCTGCTGGGCGATCAGCGGGCCGTCGCTGGCCTGGGCGCTGGTGCCTTCGATTTCCAGGCGCAGCTCCGGGCGTTCCTTCAGGGCCGACGCCAATTTGTCCAACGATGCCTGGGCGTCGCCACTAAGCTCGCTGGAGCCCGGGGCGAAGGACACATTGCCCAGATCTTCCGAGCCACCGCCGGCAACCAGCCCGCCAATGAACTTGAACGGCGCCTGCGCCGCACGCAACACCAGGTTGCGCAGTGTTTGCCAGACGATCGGCATCACGCTGAACTGCGGGTTGTTGAGGTCTCCGGATACCGGCAGCTCGATCGAGATCTTGCCTTCTGTATCCTTCAGCAGTGCCACCGCCAGGCGGATAGGGAGGTCCACTGCGTCCGGGCTGTCGACCTTCTCGCCCAACTGCAACTGCTCAACCACCACCTTGTTCTCGGCCTTCAGCTGGCCATTGGTGATCAGGTAATGCAGGTCGAGGTTGAGCCGGCCCTTGCGGATACGGAAGCCGGCGAACTTGCCGGAGTAGGGTGTGAGTGTGGTCAACTCGACCCGCTTGAAGCTGGTGGCGATATCCAGGCTGGCCAGCGGGTTGAACGGGTTGAGGGCGCCTTTGATGGTGACCGGCGCGTAGCGGTCGACCTTGCCCTTGACGTCGACCTTGGCCGGCACCGGCTTGCGATTGTCGATGGTGCCGATCCGGCCGTTCAGCTGCTGGATGGCCGTGGCGAAGTTGGGGGTGAGGGATAGGTCGGCGAAGTTGGCCGAGCCGTCGTTGATGTCGATCTGGCCGATGTGGATGCCCAGCGGCTTGTCGTTGCCGGCGGAGGCCGGCTTGGCCTGGCTGGTCGCCGGGGCGCCGGCCGGCTGCGGGATCAGCAGGTCGTTGATGTTGGTCGTGCGGTCTTCGTTGATGATGAAACGCGCATAGGGTTGCAGCAGGGTCACTTTGTCGATCGACAGCGCATCGCCGTGCACGTAGGACAGGCCGTCGACGTTCACCTGCTGCCATTTGACGAAGTCACGGCTCTTGATGGTGTCGAGGGTGTGCAGCTGGCTGACCTGCGCCTTGCCGGTAACGCTGAAGGCCAGCGGTGCAGTGTTTTTCAGGTCGACCTTGAGGTCGCTGGCGAGCATGCCGCTGCGCAGCTCCAGCAGGATGAACGGGCTGATATAGGCCTGGGCCACCCGCAGGTCGATATCGCGGGTGCTCACGTCCAGCTTGGCCCAGATGGGCGCCAGGTTTACCTGGCCGGCCGCTTGCAGTTTGCCTTGCTTGCCCACGCCGGTATCGAGCTTGAGGGTGAAGGGCGATTTATTGAGGCTGTCGAAACCTTGCAGGTCGGCGTTGAGCGGGCCGACGTCGAGGGCCACCGGCTCCTTCTGAGTACGGTCTGCCAGGTGCACCAGGTAGTTACGCAGTTGCACGTCCTTGAGCAGCACCTGCCAGGGTTTGCTCGGCTCCTTGGCGGCTTGCTGTTCGGGCGTGGGTTCGGCGGCTGCCGGCTCGGCCTTTTCCTTCGGCGTGGCCTTGGCCGGCTGGCTGGCGAACAGCTTCTGCCAGTCGAGTTGGCCGTCCTTTTCCAGCGCAGCCCAGGTTTCCAGTTTTTCGCTGCGAATCTTGCCCACGGTGACCAACTGCTTGACCAGGTCGACCGAGGTTTCGCTTACCTCCAGGCTGGCCAGGCGTGCCAGCGGGCGGCCATCCGGGGCCTTGATGGCAAACGGGGCGATGCGCACCGACGCGTTGTCCAGCAACAGTTCGGTCTGCTTGGCGAGGTTGAGCTTGTAGTGGGTGTCGAGGCTGACCACGCCGTCTTCCAGCACCAGTGGCACGGAATCGCGCACATAGGGCCAGAATGCCTTCATCTTGCCTTCGGTGATCTTCAGTGTGCCTTCAGAGGCGATTGGCGCCAGGCTAAGGGTGCCTTTCCAGTCGATGCGCCCGCCGTTGGGGCCGATGGCCACCAGGGTCATGTCGGCATTGTCGTTGGGCAGGGTGCTGAGGTTTTTCAGCTCCAGGTTCATGTTGTCGTAGAGGAACTCGATCGGCTCGCTCGGGCGCAGGTCCTCGAAGTGCAGGTAGCCATCGCTGAGCTTGATGCTGCCGATGCGTAGTGGGAACGGGTCGCTGGGTGGCTCGTCAGGCTTGGCTTCGCTGGCTGGCAGTTTGAACAGGCGGGTCAGGTTGAGAGTCCCGTCCTTGGCGAACAGCACTTCGTTGCGCGGTTTGACCAGTTCCACTGCGTCCAGGTGCAGGGCACCGCTCCATAGACTGTCGAGCGAAAGGTTGGCGTACAGCCGGTCGAAGCCGACCTGCTCCTTGCCAGGCTCGCCGATCTGCAGGCCCCACAGTGTCAGCTCGAGGCTGAAGGGGTTGAATTCGATCCGTTCGAGGTGGGCAGGCACGGTTGCGTACTGGGCCAACTGTTGGTTGGCGATGCGCAGCGCGACACCGGGGAGAACGAAAAAGCCAAGAAGGCTGTAGAGGGCTACCAGGGCCAGCAGTGCGCCAGCGGCGCGAGTCAATCCTTTGTACATGTGTCGCTTCGTCTGTCTAAGCAGGAGAGCTTGGAGTATGGCACGTTAAATCAGTTCCGCTGAGGTGACCAGTTGACCTCATTCAATACCCATGCGCCGTTTGGCCCGGTGCGCCGAGCCGTCACGCATCGCCCAGCGCAGTACTGGCGCAGTGCGTTGCAGGCCCAGGCGGATCATGCGCCGCTGCAACGGACCGTGCTGTAGCCCGAGCATGGTCTGGGCCCAGCCCGGCAGCAGGTCGACGCCGGCGTGCAGCATCAGCTTGCCCACCGGCTGTGCCAAGCGGCTGGGGGCGGGGGCATCGAGCAGGATGCCGACCACCTCATGGCTGCGTGCGTCGCAGTGCAACTGCGGACGCATGCGCTGCAGATAGTCCTCGACCTGCTGGCACGAGCGCGGCACGTCGCGGGCGCCAAGGCGCTCGGCAATCAATGCGATCTCTGCGTAGTAGGCATCCTGCTCGGCGCGCGCAAGGTGCGGGTTGCGGTAACGCAGGTGGGCGGCGAGAAAGCTGCTGACTTCCGCCACGTGCACCCAGGTCAGCAGGTCCGGGTCGCTGGCCGCATACGGGCGGCCATCCGGCGCGGTGCCGGTTACCTGCAGGTGGATGGTACGCACCTTGTCGATCAGCCACTCGGCATCGCGGGTGGCGCCGAAGGTGGTGCCCGAGATGAATTGGCTGGTGCGGCGCAGGCGACCGAGCAGGTCTTCACGGAAGTTGGAATGGTCCCACACCCCGGCCAGGGCCAGCGGGTGCAGCAACTGCAGCATGAGGGCACTGATGCCACCGACCAGCATGCTCGGGAAGTCGCCATGTATCCGCCAGCTGATGCTGTGCGGGCCGAACAGCCCGGGGTCACCTTTGGGCGATTCCAGGTCGAGCTGGCCGAGGGCCAGCCCGGTAAGGCTCATGACCTGGGTTTCGATGCGGCGGCGAAGGGCTTCCATGGCGACCTGTGGTTCAGGGCGGCCATGGGCAACGGCCGCCGGTTACTGGTTGAGGCGTTTGTCGATCAGGCCCTGCACCACGCTGGGGTCGGCCAGGGTCGAGGTATCGCCCAGGTTGTCGAGTTCGTTGCAGGCGATCTTGCGCAGTATACGCCGCATGATCTTGCCTGAGCGTGTCTTGGGCAGCGCCGGAGCCCACTGGATCAGCTCGGGCTTGGCGAAACTGCCGATTTCCTTGCTGACCAGGGCCAGTAGCTCGGCCTTGAGCGCGTCGTCCGGTGTTACACCATTCATCGGTGTGACGAAGGCGTAAACGCCTTGGCCCTTGAGGTCGTGGGGGTAACCGACCACCGCCGCTTCGGCAACGCTGTCATGCAGCACCAGCGCGCTTTCCACTTCGGCGGTACCGATACGATGACCGGAAACGTTGATCACGTCATCGATACGCCCGGTGATCCAGTAGTCTCCATCGGCATCGCGGCGGGCACCGTCGCCGGTGAAGTAATAGCCGGGCATCGGCTTGAAGTAGGTGTCGACCATGCGCTGATGGTCGCCATAGACACTTCGGATCTGCCCGGGCCAGCTGGCCTTGATCGCCAGCAGGCCGGCACCGGGGCCCTCGATGAGCTTGCCCTTTTCGTCCAGCAGCACTGGTTGTACGCCGAACATGGGCTGGGTGGCACAGCCGGGCTTGAGCGACTGCGAGCCGGGCAGCGGGGTGAGCATGATGCCGCCTGTCTCGGTCTGCCACCAGGTATCGACGATGGGGCAGCGCTTTAGCCCGACTTCTTCGAAATACCACTCCCAGGCTTCCGGGTTGATCGGCTCGCCGACGCTGCCCAGCAGGCGCAGGCTCTGGCGTGAAGTACTCTGCAGCGGCGCGGAGCCCTCGCGCATCAACGCGCGCAGGGCGGTCGGGGCGGTGTAGAAGATGTTCACCTTGTGTTTGTCCACCACTTGCCAGAAGCGCGAGGTGTCCGGGTAGTTGGGCACGCCTTCGAACATCAGCGAGATCGCGCCATTGGCCAGCGGGCCATAGACGATGTAGCTGTGGCCGGTTACCCAGCCGACATCGGCGGTGCACCAGAACACCTCGCCGTCACGGTAGTCGAACACCACCTTGAAGGTGAGGGTGGCCTGCAGCAGGTAGCCGCCGGTAGTGTGCAGCACGCCTTTGGGTTTGCCGGTGCTGCCGGAGGTGTAGAGGATGAACAGCGGGTCTTCTGCACCCATCGGCTCGGGAACGCAGTCGTCGCCGGCCTTTTCCGTTGCCTCGTGGTACCAGAGGTCACGGCCTTCGGCCCAGACGATATCGCCGCCGGTACGGCGCACCACGAATACGCTGCTGACCGCGGGGCAACTGGCCAGGGCCTTGTCGACGTTCTGCTTCAGTGGGATGCGTTTGCCGCCGCGCACACCTTCATCGGCGGTGATCACCGTACGGCAGTCGGCATCGAGGATACGGTCGCGCAAGGCATCGGGCGAGAAGCCGCCGAACACCACCGAGTGGATGGCACCGATGCGGGTGCAGGCAAGCATGGCGAAGGCGGCCTCGGGGATCATCGGCATGTAGATGCACACCCTGTCGCCTTTCTTCACCCCGCGTGCTTTCAATGCATTGGCCAGGCGGCAGACCTGGCGGTGCAGTTCGCGGTAGGTGATGGTCTTGGAATCCTTGGGGTCATCGCCTTCCCACAGCAGGGCGGTCTGTTCGCCGCGTCGGGCCAGGTGGCGGTCGATGCAGTTGTAGCTGACGTTGAGCTGGGCGCCGTCGAACCAGCGGGCGCTGCCGGTCTTCAGGTCGCATTGCTGCACGCTCGACCAGGGCTTGAACCACTCCAGGCGCTTGGCCTGTTCGGCCCAGAATGTGTCGGGGTCATCCACCGACTGGCGGTAGAGGCGGCGGTACTCGTCGGGGGTTAGGGCGGCGGACTGGCTGACGGCCAGGGCCTGGGGGTAGTTGCGGATATCGAACATGGCGGGTGGTCCTGCTCTTGTAAGGGGCGATGGACTGCAACGGCTATTCGATAGGACAGTGTAGCTGGGAGAGGTGTTCAACCTGAGCCGGCCTCTTCGCGGGCTCGCCCGCTCCCACAGGTACTGAACAGTTCTTGAGGCCTGTACGGTACCTGAGGGAGCGGGCGAGCCCGCGAAGAAGTTGGCGAAGGTTTCAGATCAACCGCGGTGACGGCCGCGGAAGTAGTTGATCAGGCCTTGGGTGGAACCATCTTCGGCGCTGTCTTCCAGGCTGCCGACCAGGCGTTGGTAAACGCCCTTGCCCAATTCTTTGCCCAGCTCCACGCCCCACTGGTCGAAAGCGTTGATGCCCCAGATCACGCTCTGCACGAACACCTTGTGCTCGTACATCGCCACCAGCGCGCCCAGGCGGCGCGGGCTGATGCGTTCCACCACCAGGGTGTTGCTCGGGCGGTTGCCCGGGATCACCTTGTGCGGGGCCAGCTTTTCGATGTCCGCTTCGTTCAGGCCTTTGCCACGCAGCTCTGCCTCGGCTTCCTCGCGGGTTTTGCCCAACATCAGCGCCTGGCTCTGCGACAGGCAGTTGGCGTACAGCCACTGATGATGGTCGGCCACCGGGTTGAAGCTCACCACCGGCACGATGAAGTCGGCCGGAATCAGCTGAGTGCCCTGGTGCAGCAGCTGGTGGTAGGCATGCTGGCCGTTGCAGCCGACGCCACCCCAGATAACCGGACCGGTGTCGGTCTTCACCGGGGTGCCGTCCTGCAGCACGCTCTTGCCGTTGGACTCCATGTCCAGCTGTTGCAGGTGCTTGGTGATGTTGCGCAGGTAGTGGTCGTACGGCAGGATCGCGTGACTCTGGGCGCCCCAGAAGTTGCCGTACCACACGCCCAGCAGGGCCAGCAGCACCGGCATGTTCTTGTCGAACGGCGCGGTCTGGAAGTGCTGGTCCATGGTGTAGGCACCGGACAGCAGTTCCTTGAAGTTGGCGGTACCGATGGCCAGGGCGATCGGCAGGCCGATGGCCGACCACAGCGAGTAGCGCCCGCCCACCCAGTCCCACATCGGGAAGATGTTTTCTTCGCGGATGCCGAAGGCCACGGCGGCGGCCTTGTTGCTGGAAACGGCGATGAAGTGGCGGTACAGCTCGGCTTCCGAGCCGCCCTGGGCCAGGTACCAGGTACGCGCGGCCATTGCGTTCTTCAAGGTCTCGAGGGTGTTGAACGACTTCGACGAGACGATGAACAGGGTGGTTTCGGCGCGCAGGTTGGCCGACAGCTCGTGGAACTCACTGCCGTCGATGTTCGCCAGGTAGTGGCAGCGCACGCCGCGCTGGGCGTAGGGCAGCAGCGCCTCGGACACCAGCTCGGGGCCGAGGAACGAGCCACCGATGCCGATGTTGACCACGTCGGTGATCGGTTTTTCGCTGTAGCCGCGCCACAGCCCGTCGTGGATGCGGCCGACCAGTTCGGTGATCTGGTTGAGTACCTTGTGCACTTCCGGCATGACGTTCACGCCGTTGACGCTGAGCTTGTCGCCTACCGGCCGGCGCAGGGCGGTGTGCAGCACCGGGCGACCTTCGGAGGCGTTGATGATTTCGCCGCTGAACATCGACTTGATGGCGTCCTGCAGGCCCACTTCGTTGGCCAGGTTCACCAGCAGGTCGCGGCTTTGTTCGGTGATCAGGTTTTTCGAGTAGTCGAGGAACAGGCCGCAGGAGCTCAGGGAGAACTGGTCGAAGCGCTTGGTATCGGCGGCGAAGGCTTCGCGCATGCTGAAACCTTGCATGGCGTCGCGGTGTTGCTGAAGCGCCTGCCAGGCGGGCAGGGCCGTGACATCGTGGGGTGTACGGTAATACGCCATTGCGCGGGGTTCCCTTGGTGCGTGGTGAGACCTTGGACACGGCACTCATTGCCGGGTTCAGGCTGGCACCATTATAGGCAAAGGCCACTTGCAGGGAATGGGTATGGCGGGGGAATTTGGGGGCGCTTTGCGCCCCACTCGCAGCACAAGGCTGCTCCTACAGAAGAAGGTGGTTTCTGTAGGAGCAGCCTTGTGCTGCGAATGGGCTGCAAGGCAGCCCCGGGCCGTTACGCGGTCTTCTCTTCCAGATGAAGGTACAGGTTGTCGATCAACCGTGTGTTACCCAGGTAAGCCGCCGCAATCACCACCAGATCACGATCATCGATCATCGCGGGTCGCAGGCTTACCGCATGACGCACCTCAAGGTAATCCGGGCGGAAACCCGCGGCGGTCAACTGCGCCTTGCCTTCGGCAACCAGTGCGGCAAAGTCCCGCTGGCCATGGCGGATGGCCCCAGCGATATGCTGTAGCGTGCGGTACAGCGCAGGTGCCGTAGCACGCTGCTCCGGCGTGAGGTAGCCGTTACGCGACGACAGCGCCAGGCCGTCCTCGGCCCGCACGGTGGGCTCGCCGATGATCTGGATCGGCATGTTCAGGTCGCGCACCATGGCGCGGATCACCGCCAGCTGCTGGAAGTCCTTTTCACCGAACACGGCAAGGTCGGGCTGGACCATGTTGAACAGCTTGCTGACCACGGTGGCCACGCCTTCGAAATGACCGGGCCGGCTGGCGCCGCACAGGCCTTCGGAAAGGTGGGGTACGCTGACGCGGGTTTGCACGCTCATGCCGTCGGGGTACATCTCTTCGACGCTGGGCGCGAATAGCAGATTGCAGCCAGCCTGGAGCAGGCGCTCCTGGTCGGCGGCCAGGGTGCGCGGGTACTTGTCGAGATCTTCGTTGGCGCCGAACTGCAGCGGGTTGACGAAGATGCTGGCGACCACGAAATCGGCGCGCTGTGCAGCCTTGGTCACCAGGGCGGCATGGCCGCTGTGCAGGTTGCCCATGGTAGGCACGAAGCCGATGCGCTTGCCTTCACCGCGGGCGCGGGCGACTGCGGCGCGCAGTTCACGGACGGTCTTGACTGTATTCATGCACTGAACCCGTGTTCGCTGCCTGGGAAGCTGACTTGCTTGACCGCCTCGACGTAAGCGACGAGGGCGCTGTGGATATCCGGCTGGCCTTGCATGAAGTTCTTCACGAACTTCGGTACGCGGCCGCTCAGCGACAGGCCGAGCATGTCGTGCAGGACCAGGACCTGGCCATCGGTGCCGCTGCCGGCGCCAATGCCGATCACCGGGATGGATACGGCACTGGTGATTTCCGCCGCCAGTTCGCTGGGCACGCATTCGAGCAGCAGCATGGCTGCACCGGCCTGTTCCAGGGCGATCGCGTCGGCGCGCATCTGCCGGGCCTGGGCTTCCTGGCGACCCTGGACCTTGTAGCCGCCCATCACGTTGACAGTCTGCGGTGTCAGGCCCATGTGCGCGCATAC
This sequence comes from Pseudomonas sp. A2, assembly GCF_023100865.1. Taxonomy (NCBI): domain Bacteria; kingdom Pseudomonadati; phylum Pseudomonadota; class Gammaproteobacteria; order Pseudomonadales; family Pseudomonadaceae; genus Pseudomonas; species Pseudomonas sp. A2. The sequence continues at coordinate 5,288,528 of NZ_CP039127.1, read as the reverse complement.
TGGCACGCCACGCTCGGCCAGCAGGCGGATGGTCTCGGCCAGCCAGGCAGCGCCTTCGATCTTGATCATGTGGGCGCCGGCCTGCATCAGCGTGGCGCTGTTGGCAAAGGCCAGCTCTGGTGTAGCGTGCGCCATGAACGGCAGGTCGGCAAGGATCAGCGCACCGTCGTTGCCACGTTTGACGCTGGCTGTATGGTAGGCCATGTCTGCGGTGGTCACCGGCAGTGTGCTGTCGTGGCCTTGCAGGACCATGCCCAGCGAGTCGCCCACCAGCAACACTTCGACACCGGCCTGGCTGGCAGCCTTGGCGAAGGTCGCGTCGTAGCAGGTCAGCATGGTGATTTTTTCACCCTTGGCCTTGAGGCCATTGAGGGTGGTCAGGGTTACTTCAGGCATGTAGGAAATTCCTCGTTCAGGCGCTGTAAGAAACGACTGCATTCAACGCGTGTAGTCATTTTCCGGAGCGGCACATCATCGCGCGTGATGTTCGGGCACAGGTCCGTCCGGGCCTAAATACGGGTATGCGGCACTTTGGTGCCACACGGGACGCCTATAGTCGTGAGCGAGGTGGGGGAAGTCAATCACCCTGTTACCGCATTGTTACGATCAGGGTGTTACTGGCGTTACCGCGCCAGTGTGCAAGGCTGGAACGCCCGGTTTACAGGCGTTCCAGGCCGACGAACGGGCAGTCGTCAAGCAGTTGCGCAAGGGCGCGGCCGTCGGCCAGGCGGAAATCGCCCGGTACCAGTTCCGCCAGCGGGTACAGCACAAAAGGCCGGGCATGCATGTGGTAATGCGGTACTTTCAGGCGCGGCTCATCAAGCACCTGGTCGCCGAACAGCAGGATGTCCAGGTCCAGTGTGCGCGGGCCCCAGCGTTCCTTGCGCACGCGGCCCTGATCGTTCTCGATGGCCTGCAGTGCATCGAGCAGGGCCAGCGGTGGCAGGGCGGTGTCCAGGGCGGCGACGGCGTTGGTGTAGCGCGGCTGGCCGGGCAGCAGCGAATCGCTGGTGTACAGGGCCGAGGCCGCCACCAGGCGTGTGGCTTCGACCTGGTCGAGGGCCTGCAAGGCGCTGCGCAGCTGCTCGGCAGGTGCGTCCAGGTTGCTGCCCAGGCCGATATAGGCGCGGGTACTCACTCGAACGCCTCGTCGCCACTGCGCTTGCGCTTGCCACCGCTACGCTTGCGTTTGCGCGGGCCGGCACCGGTGCCTTCGTCACGGCTGCCCAACTCGCGGATCATCTCGCGGCGCTCGCTGTCGTTGGCATCCTGGTAGTCGGTCCACCACTGGCCGAGGTCGTCGGTTTCTTCCCCGGCGCTTTCGCGCAGCAGCAGGAAGTCGTAGCCGGCACGGAAGCGCGGGTTGTCCAGCAGCATGTCGGCGCGCTTGCCGCTGCGGCGGGGCAGGCGCTCCTGCATGTCCCAGATCTCGCGGATCGGCAGGGTGAAGCGCTTGGGGATGGCGATGCGTGCGCATTGCTCGGCGATCAGGTCGTGGGCCGCACCGTTCATGGCCGGGATCGGCGGCACGCCCTGGTTCTGCAGGTGCAGCACGCGGGCCGGCAGGGCTGGCCACAGCAGCGCGGCGAAGAGGAAGGCCGGGGTTACCGGTTTGCCTTGCTTCACGCGCAGGTCGGTGTTGTTCAGCGCCTGGCTGATCAGCGTGTGGGTGTAGGTCGGGCGCTCGTCCAGGGCATGCGAACTGGCCGGGAACAGCGGCTCGAACAACTGCAGGTCGACCAGCATCTCGAAGACGATGGCGCCCTGGCCGGAGAGGAACAGCTTGAGGCTCTCTTCGAACAGGCGCGCTGGCGGAATCTCGCGCAGCAGTGGGGCCAGCTCGCGGATCGGCTGGACCGTGTGCTTTTCGATGCCGAAGTCGAGCTTGGCGGCGAAACGCACCGCGCGCAGCATGCGCACCGGGTCTTCCTGGTAGCGGTGGGTAGGGTCACCGATCAGGCGCAGCAGGCGGTTGCGAATATCGTGCACGCCGTTGGCGTAGTCGAGGATGCGCTCGCTGACCGGGTCGTAGTACAGGGCGTTGATGGTGAAGTCGCGACGTTGCGCGTCCTCTTCCAGGGTGCCGTAGACGTTGTCACGCAGGATGCGGCCACTGGCATTGTGCGACGAACGGTGGCTGTCGCCCTGGTCGTCTTCCGAGTGGTGGGCGCGGAAGGTGGCGACTTCGATGATCTCACGGCCGAAATGCACGTGGACCAGCTTGAAGCGGCGGCCAATGATGCGCGCGTTGCGGAACTCGGCACGGACCTGTTCGGGGGTGGCACTGGTGGCGACGTCGAAGTCTTTCGGCGTGATGCCCAGCATCAGGTCGCGGACACAGCCACCGACCAGGTAAGCCTGGTAACCGGCGCTCTGCAGGCGTTCCACGATGTTCACCGCATGGCGGCTGAACTGGTGGCGTTGCAGCGAGTGCTGGCTCTTGTTGATCACCTCAGGCGTGGTGCGCCTGTGGTGCGGGCCCGGTACGGGCGGGCGGAACGACTGGAACAGCTTCTTCAGCATGGGATGCACTGTTTGAAGGAATGTTCGGCCAAGAATAGGAGAATGGCCGCATGATGGGCGGGGATTCTAGCATTTACTCAAGGAATGGTGTAGGCGGGTAGCAGGATGCCTGCCGGAAGGGTAGAAACGACAAGGGGAGCCTAAGCTCCCCAAGAAGTCGTTGCGTGCTCTTATTGTTTTTCTGCTGGGCTTCTTGTTTTTGTTGAGTGCCCTGTCCACAAATCTCGAAGCTTGTGGACGACCCCCAATCCAGGGGTTAAGAGCAAACGGATTGCTTTGGTCGCTGATGTCACGTTGATCTGTCGATCCAACCAGTTCAGGCGCTGCTTTTTAGTGCAGTTTTTATTGTTCTCTGCCTGGTTGTGGGGCAAGCCCCAAACACGCATCCTCTCCAAAAGAATCAGTTAGCTGCGCCTCCGCCGTCTTGTTTTTATTGTGCGTGAGCCGTTTCGTCTTGTTCTTATTCTGAGTTGCAGTGCTTGTTATTGTTCTTGTACCAGACATATAGCAGGTGCCGTGCCAACTTTTGCAAACTCAGTAAAATCAAGGGGTTGGAGGTGGCGAGCAGTTTTTCAGCGGTCGAAAATGTCGAAATTTCGTTACCGTACGCCTCGGGAACTGTTACGGCGGAAAGCTTGGGTAACAGATTTTTGCGGGGGCTGATGTGTTACCGGGGTGTGTGCGCTGGCTTTGCTGGCCCTTTCGCGGGCACGCCCGCTCCCACAGAGACTGCGCAGGTTTCGCTAAATCTCGGTAAGCCGGCTTCTACAAGGATTGCACCACCCTTGAGGGCAGTGAGATTTCTGTGGGAGCGGGTTCACCCGCGAAGAGGCCGGAACGGCAGATAGAGAGGGATCAGGGCAGGAGGAACCTCCCGCCCAGGCAGCGCGGTTACTCGCTGGTAGCGTTGCTCTTGCGCCGCGGGATACCCAGGCGCTGGCGGCGTTCCCACAGGCACTTGCGGCTGACCCCGAGCTTGCGGGCCAGCTCGGTCTCGGTCATGTGGTCCTGGTGCTCGAGCACGAAGTGCTGGAAGTAATCTTCCAGCGACAGGTCCTCGGTAGGCTCATGGCTGGCATTGGCCGTACTGGCCCCGACTAGGGCGTTATCGAGGATTTCGTCCTCTTCCAGGTCACCCAGCTCAATGTCGATGCCCAGCAGGTCGGCGGAAATTTCCGCACTCTCGCTGAGGATCACCGCGCGCTCAACGGCGTTTTCCAGCTCTCGCACGTTACCCGGCCAGCTGTAGTGACGAATGGCCTGCTCGGCTTCGGCCGAGAAGTGCAGGTCGTCGCGGCCGATGCGCGCGCTCTGGCGGGCTAGGAAGGCGCTGGCAATCTCGTTGACGTCGCTGCCGCGCTCGCGCAGGGCAGGCAATTTCAGGGCGATCACGTGCAGGCGGTAATACAGGTCTTCACGGAACTGGCCGGCCTTGGCCAGGTTCTTCAGGTCGCGGTGGGTCGCGGCGATCAGGCGTACATCGACCTTTTGCGACTGTACCGAACCCACCCGGCGAATCTCGCCTTCCTGCAGCACGCGCAGCAGGCGGGCCTGGGCTTCCAGCGGCAGTTCGCCGATTTCGTCGAGGAACAGGGTACCGCCATCGGCAGCCTCCACCAGGCCAGCGCGCCCGGCGCTGGCGCCGGTGAACGCGCCTTTCTCGTGGCCGAACAGCTCGGACTCGATCAGTGTCTCGGGAATGGCCGCACAGTTCACCGAAATCATTGGTGCCTTGGCCCGACGCGACAGGTTGTGCAGGGCGCGTGCGACCAACTCTTTACCGGTGCCCGACTCGCCCTGGATCAGCACGTTGGAATCGGTGGGCGCGACCTTGCGGATCTTGCTGTACATGTCCTGCATCGGCGGGCACGAGCCGATGATGCCGATTTCGCCATTGGCGGCTGCCGCGCTGCCTTTGTCGGCCGGGGCGGCCTTGCCATTGGTGGCGCGTGGCTCGGCCGCCGGTGCGGCAGCCGGAGCGTTCTGCCGGTCGCGCAGGATACGCGCCACCGCTTGCAGCATCTCGTCGTGGTCGAAGGGCTTGGCGATGTAGTCCACCGCGCCCATTTTCATCGAGTCTACCGCCGAGCGCAGGCTGGCGTAGCTGGTCATGATCAGCACCGGGGTGCCTTGGCCGAGCTTGATCAGTTCGGTGCCGGGTGCGCCTGGCAGGCGCAGGTCGCTGACGATCAGGTCGAAGGTGGCAATGCTGAAGCGTTCCTGGGCTTCCTGCACCGAGCCGGCTTCGCTGACCTGGTACTGGTTCCGTTCGAGCAGGCGACGCAAGGCCGAGCGGATGATGGTTTCGTCTTCGACGATCAGAATGTGCGGCATTGATTCAATTCTCTCGACGGTCTCGAATTTCAGGGGACGTCGCTACGACATGCCGGGGCAGGGTCACGCGGATCCGGGTGCCACGTTGCCGTTCGATATCGGCCGGGCTGTCGATGGTGATTTGCCCATAATGCTCTTCCACGATGGAATAGACCAGAGCAAGCCCCAGTCCGGTTCCTTCGCCCGGGTCCTTGGTGGTGAAGAAGGGTTCGAACAGGCGGTCCATGATGTTCTTCGGGATCCCGCTGCCCTCATCTTCGACGATCAGGTCGACGGTGTGCTCGCTGACTTCGCTGCGCACGCGCACGGCGCTGCCGGGCTTTGATGCGTCGCGGGCGTTGGAGAGCAGGTTGATCAGCACCTGGGCCAGGCGCTGCGGGTCCCCTTCGGCCCAGTGCTCCGGGTCGCAGAGGTTGAAGAACTGTACTTCGAAATTGCGCCGGTTCAACGCCAGCAGACCGATGGCGTCCTGCGCCACTTCGGCCAGGCATACCGGTTCTTCGCTGTTCTGGTGGCTGCCGCCGGCATGGGCGAAACTCATCAGCGACTGGACGATGCGCGATACCCGCTTGGTCTGTTCGAGAATCTGGCTGGACAGCTCGATGATTTCGCCATCGCCCTCACGCTCTTCGCGCAGGTTCTGCGCCAGGCAGGCGATGCCGGTGATCGGGTTGCCGATTTCGTGGGCCACGCCGGCGGCCAGACGGCCGATGCTGGCCAGGCGTTCGGAGTGCACCAATTTGTCTTCCAGGGCCTGGGTTTCGGTAAGATCCTCCACCAGCAGTACCAGGCCGCTGTTGCCCGGGGCCAGCGGCTCGTCGATGGCCGCCTTGTGCAGGTTCAGCCAGCGCGGCTGGCCGTCCAGCGCCAGGCGCTGCTTGTGCAGGTGCTCGTCTGGCACGTTGATGAAGCCTTGCAGCAGGCCGCGCCAGGGTTCGCTGATGGTGACCAGGCGCGAGCCGACCACGTGCTTGGCGGCGATGCCGGTGAGCTCTTCCATGGCCTTGTTCCACATCAGGATTTCCTGGTCCTTGGCCAGCGAGCAGACGCCCATGGGCAGTTCCTGCAGGGTCTGGCGGTGGTAGCGGCGCAGGGCGTCAAGCTCGGCGGCCAGGCCGGTCAGGCGCGAGTGGTAGTCTTCCAGGCGGCTTTCGATGAAGTGGATGTCCTCGGTCACGTAGTTTTCGTTACCGGACTTGTACGGCAGGAAGGTCTCGACCATGTCCTGGGCCACGCTCGGCCCCATCAGGCCGGACAGGTTGGCCTCGATGCGGTCGCGCAGGCGGCGCAAGGCATAGGGGCGGCGCTCGTCGAACGGCAGGTAGAGATCGCGCAGGGCCTGTTCCACTTCCTTCTGTGCGGCCTTGGCGCCCAGCGGCTTGGCCAGTTGGGTGGCGAACTCCTGTGGCGAGGCGGCGTGCAGCTCGCGGCGTTGCGGGCGGCGCACATTGTCCACTGCGCAGGCTTCGGCGGCGCTTACCTCTTCGTTGCTGGCGTTGGTGAACAGCGAGATCAGGGTGAACAACAGCACGTTGGCCGCCAGCGAGGCGATGGCCGCCATGTGCCAGCTGGTGTCGTCCAGCACGTAGATCATGTCCAGCAGCGGGATGTAGAAGCCCTGCAGGTTGCCCAGCAATGGCAGCAGCATGGTCACCATCCACACCAGGGTGCCGGCCAGCAGGCCGGCGATGAAGCCACGGCGGTTGGCAGTCGGCCAGTACAGTACCGACAGCACGCCCGGCAGGAACTGCAATGTGGCCACGAAGGCGACGATGCCCAGGTTGGCCAGGCTCTGGTGGTTGTTCTGGGTGAGGTAGAACATGAAGCCGGCGGTGATGATGGCGACGATCAGCGCGCGGCGGGTCCACTTCAGCCAGCGGTAGATGTTGCCTTCGGCCGGCGGCTGGTACAGCGGCAGCACCAGGTGGTTGAGGGCCATGCCCGACAGCGCCAGGGTTGTGACGATGATAAGCCCGCTGGCGGCCGACAAGCCGCCGATGTAGGCCAGCAGCGCCAGTGCCTGGTTGTTGGCGGCAAGCCCCAGGCCCAGGGTGAAGTATTCGGGGTTGGTGGTGGCGCCCAGGCGCAGGCCGGCCCACAGCACCAGCGGCACGGCCAGGCTCATCAGCAGCAGGAACAGCGGCAGGCCCCAGCTGGCGCTGACCAGCGAGCGCGGGTTGAGGTTTTCGGTGAAGGCCATGTGGTACATGTGCGGCATGACGATGGCCGAGGCGAAGAACACCAGTAGCAAGGTGCGCCATGGGCCTTCCTGCAGCGGCGTATGCAGAGCGGCCAGGGCGGTCTGGTTCTGCAGCAGCCACACTTCCAGTTCGTGCGGGCCGCCGAACACGCCATACAGGGCATACAGGCCGATACCGCCCAGGGCCAGCAGCTTGATCACCGACTCGAAGGCGATGGCGAACACCAGCCCTTCGTGCTTTTCGCGTGTGGCGATGTGCCGCGAGCCGAAGAAGATGGTGAACAAGATGATGAGCGTACAGAAGGCGAAGGCCACACGTGCCTTGACCGGCTCACCGGTAAGGATGCTGATCGAGTCGGCTACCGCCTGGATCTGCAGGGCCAGCAAGGGCAGAACGCCGATGAGCATGATGATGGTGGTCAGCGCCCCGGCCCAGGTGCTGCGAAAGCGGAACGCCAGCAGGTCGGCCAACGAGGACAGCTGGTAGGTACGGGTGATCTTCAGGATCGGATAGAGCAGCACTGGCGCCAGCAGGAACGCGCCGGACACCCCCAGGTAACAGGCAAGGAAGCCGTAGCCGTACTGGTAGGCCAGGCCCACCGAGCCATAGAAGGCCCAGGCACTGGCGTATACGCCCAGCGACAGGGTGTAGGTCAGCGGGTGGCGAATGATCGAGCGCGGGATCAACCCCCGCTCGCTGATCCAGGCCACACCGAACAGCACCATGAGGTACGCGGCGCTGATCAGGATCATCTGGGTCAGGCTAAAGCTCATCGGCATCTCGTTGGCTCTGCAGGATGAAGGTGACGACGATCAGGATCAGCCAGAGCAGGTAAGGGCGATACCAGGCTCCGGTCGGTTCGATCCACCAGTCCATGATGGCCGGGGAGAACAGGTAGATCCCCACGACCAGAAGCAGGACCAAACGATAGATGTACATGCTGGCCTCGATGGTTGGGCGCTGCGGGCTTGGACTTATTATTGGCGCAAATGGCTGGGGGGATGCTAGCGGGAATCCATAGTGTTCGCCAAGAGGTTGAATTTATTGGGCTTTTGTTTTTGAGGGGTGGGTTGCTTGTGCCGGCCTCTTCGCGGGTGAACCCGCTCCCACAGGTAATGCGCTTTCCTCAGGTGTGGTGAGGGCCCTGTGGGAGCGGGTTTACCCGCGAAAGGGCCGGGCCTGCCTCAACGCAAATCAGCCTCTGGCACCGTGGTCCGCTGTGCAATCGCCTCGGGCCGCCACTGCTTGCGAGCTACCGCCAATACCTCCGCCGGCGTTGCCAGCAGCAACTCGGGGTCGGCTTTCTGCCCCAGCGCCCGCAACGCCCGCAGCAACAGCGGTGTCGCCTGGTCCGCCTGCAGCGGCGGCGAGCGGTACGACTTGCCCAGCTTGTGCCCGTCCGGCTGCACGATCAGCGGAATATGCAGGTAACGCGGCTGCGAGAAGCCCAGCAACTCTTGCAGGTACAGCTGGCGCGGGGTGTTGTCGAGCAGGTCGGCGCCACGCACGATGTCGGTAACACCTTGCCAGGCATCGTCCAGTACCACCGCCAGTTGGTAGGCATACAGTCCGTCGCGGCGCTGGATGACGAAATCGCCCACTTCACGCCCCAGGTGCTGCTGGAATTCGCCCTGTACGCGGTCGGTAAAGCGGTAGATCAGCTCTGGCACGCGCAGGCGGATCGCCGCGCCATCCCTAGCATGCCCGGCATTGCGGCAAAGGCCCGGGTAGATACCGTTGTAACCCTCAAGCTGCTTGCGCGAGCAGGTGCAGGCGTAGGCCAGGCCCATGTTGAACAGGCGGTCGACTACCGCGGCATAGGCATCGTGCCGCTGGCTCTGGAACACCACTTCGCCGTCCCACTCCAGGCCGTAGCGCTCCAGGGTCTGCAGGATCGCATCGCGAGCACCGGGCATTTCCCGAGGCGGGTCGGTGTCTTCCATGCGCAGCAGCCAGCGGCCGTTCACGGCGCGGGCATCGAGCCAGGAGGCGAGGGCGGCGACCAGCGAGCCGAAGTGCAGGAAGCCGCTGGGGGTGGGGGCGAAACGCCCGATGTAGCTTGAGTGGGTCATGGTCAGGCTGGGCATATAAAATGAAACGGGGCGCATGATGCGCCCCGTTCAGGTGGAAAGAAAGATCAGCCTTTGCCGACCGTCTTTTCCTTTTTCTCGGCGATTTCCTTGCAGTCGAAGCACAGGTCGGCGGTAGGGCGGGCCTCCAGGCGACGCAGGCCGATCTCGATGCCGCACGATTCGCACCAGCCGTACTCGTCGGCCTTGATCTTGTCGAGGGTCTTGTCGATTTTCTTGATCAGCTTGCGCTCGCGATCGCGGTTGCGCAGCTCCAGGGCGAATTCTTCTTCCTGACTGGCACGGTCGGCCGGGTCGGGGAAGTTGGCTGCCTCGTCCTTCATGTGGTCCACAGTGCGGTCCACACTGGTCATCAGCTCTTGCTTCCAGGCGCCGAGAAGCTTGGTGAAGTGCTTCTTCATGGGCTCGCCCATGTACTCTTCACCTTTGGATTCTACGTAGGGCTCGACACCGTACATGGTCTGGGCTTTTTGCTTTTCTACGGTGGACATGAATAGACCGCCTCTCACTCATCTGATCCAATGCGCAGGCTGCTCCATCTCCGGCACCCGCCGGCCCTGCGACTGCGAGCCGCCGAACTTACCAGATAGATCGGGGGTGCGCTACCCCGCCCGATCCTGGTAATTGACAGCGGCCTGAGCCGCACGTTCGGTGGCGTGCAGAGGTAGAATCTCCAGTTTAGACCCAATTGAGAGAAGGTCATGGCCCACCCCTACAGTGCGCGCAGCCGCGCCATCGAACCCTTCCACGTCATGGCGCTGCTGGCCCGGGCCAACGAGCTGCAGGCGGCCGGACACGATGTGATCCACCTGGAAATCGGCGAGCCGGACTTCACCACGGCCGCGCCCATCGTTGCCGCCGGCCAGGCAGCACTGGCCGCCGGGCACACCCGCTACACCGCCGCACGCGGCCTGCCGGCACTGCGCGAAGCCATTGCCGGGTTCTATGGCCAGCGTTACGGCCTGAGTGTCGACCCTGAACGCATTCTCATCACCCCAGGGGGCTCCGGTGCGCTGCTGCTGGCCAGCAGTCTGCTGGTCGACCCAGGCAAACATTGGCTGCTAGCCGACCCAGGCTACCCGTGCAACCGCCACTTCCTGCGCCTGGTCGAGGGCGGGGCGCAGCTTGTGCCGGTGGGTCCGGACGTGAATTACCAGCTGACTGCCGACCTTGTCGACCGCTACTGGGACAAGGACACGGTCGGAGCCCTGGTCGCCTCGCCGGCCAACCCGACGGGCACGGTGCTGGGGCGGGACGAGCTGACCAGTCTGTCCCGCGCCACCCGTGAACGGCATGGCCATCTGGTTGTGGACGAGATTTACCACGGGCTGACCTATGGCATGGACGCGCCCAGCGTGCTGGAAGTGGACGACTCGGCATTCGTCCTGAATAGTTTTTCCAAGTATTTCGGCATGACCGGTTGGCGCCTCGGCTGGCTGGTGGCGCCTCCTGGCGCGGTGGCCGACCTGGAGAAGCTGGCACAAAACCTGTACATCAGTGCGCCAAGCATGGCCCAACATGCCGCGCTGGCGTGTTTCCAGCCCGAAACCCTGGCCATTTTCGAGGAGCGCCGCGCCGAGTTCGCCCGCCGCCGCGACTACCTGTTGCCCGCCCTGCGCGAACTGGGTTTCCGCATTGCCGTCGAGCCGCAGGGGGCGTTCTACCTGTATGCCGACATCAGTGCCTTTGGCGGTGACGCGTTCGCCTTCTGCCGGCACTTCCTGGAGACCGAGCACCTGGCCTTCACCCCGGGCCTGGACTTCGGCCGTCACCTGGCCGGCCACCATGTGCGCTTTGCCTACACCCAGAGCCTGCCGCGCCTGGAAGAGGCGGTGCAGCGGATTGCCCGCGGCCTGCGGAGCTGGCAAGGCTGATGCAGTTCCATCCCCCACTCGAACAGGGCCGCCTGCTGCGCCGCTACAAACGCTTTCTGGCGGATATCGAACTGCCCGGCGGCGAACAACTCACCATCCACTGCCCCAACACCGGCTCTATGCTCAACTGCATGCGTGAAGGCGGGCAGGTGTGGTTCAGCCGCTCCAACGACCCCAAGCGCAAGCTCCCGGGCACTTGGGAAATCAGCGAAACCCCGCAGGGGCGGCTGGCCTGTGTGAATACTGGGCGGGCCAATGCGCTGGTAGAAGAGGCACTGCATGCCGGCATCATCGCCGAACTGGCCGGCTTCAGTGCGCTAAGGCGTGAGGTGGCCTACGGCGAGGAAGGCAGCCGCATCGACTTTCGCCTGGAGTTCGACGGTGCCCCGGCCTATGTCGAGGTGAAGAGCGTGACGCTGGGCTACCCAGCCAGCACGGTCGCGGCCTTTCCTGATGCGGTGACCCAGCGCGGCGCCAAGCACCTGCGAGAGCTGGCGAAGTTGGCCAGGCAGGGCGTGCGGGCTGTGCAGCTGTATTGTGTGAACCTGACCGGTATCGACGCGGTGCGCCCGGCCGAGGAAATCGATGCGGCTTATGCCCAGGCCCTGCGCGCGGCAGTTTCAGATGGCGTGGAGGTGCTGGCCTACGGCGCACGCCTGGACTCCGAAGGCATTGTCATCGACCGCCGCCTGCCGGTGCTGCTTACCCCTTGAGCCAGATGCCCTGGCTGTCCTCGTGGCAGCCCAGGGCCTGCAATTGCTCGCCCTCGCACGGCCCGGCCACGCATTCTCCACTTTCGATCAGGAACAGCGCGCCATGATGGGCGCAGTGAATCAGGCTGGCGTTGTCATCGAGAAACGCATCTTCCACCCAGTTCAGCGGGATACCGCGGTGCGGGCAACGGTTGCGGTAGAGGTACACCTGGCCCTGGCGGCGCACGCCGAACAGTTCGATGCCGTCTACGCTGAAGGCTCGGCTATGGCCTTCGGCCAGGCCGTGGGAGGTACAAAGGAAGTGCATGGCAAGGACGACTCGTGGAACAAGTGATGGCTTGACGCTTCAATGCGAATAATTATCAAATTGTCCATATTCGCTGCGCCCGGCTGCCTATGGTGCGCAGTTCCGTCGCTCGCCACAAGGCGCGCGGCTCGCCTGCAGAAGGAACCCGATGATGCGCCGTCCTGTCGCCTTGCTCGCTCTGTGCGCGAGCGTTGTGCTGTCCACCCAGGCCCTCGCGGCCGAGCTGCCGCAGCGTTGGGTCAGCGCTGGTGGCGCACTGAGCGAATGGATCAGCGCACTTGGCGGTGAAGCGCGCTTGGTGGGTGTGGACACCACCAGCCAGCACCCGCAATCGCTGAAGTCACTGCCTAGCGTCGGCTACCAGCGGCAGTTGTCTGCGGAAGGCATTCTCAGCCTGCGCCCGGATGTGCTGGTGGGCACCGAAGAAATGGGGCCGCCACCGGTACTGGCGCAAATCCGCAAGGCTGGCGTGCGGGTCGAACTGTTCTCCAGCAAAGCCGAGGTGGCGGCGGTGGATGAAAACCTCAAGCATCTGGGGCAATTGCTGGGCGCAGAAGAGCAGGCCGCGGTCTTGGCGTCGGGTTACCACCAGCAGCTCGATGCCTTGCAGGCCAGGGTCAGGCAGGCCCAGGCCGGGCAGAAGACGCCAGGAGTGTTGCTGCTGGTCGGGCATGCGGGTGCCAAGCCGCTGATCGCCGGGCAGGGTACCGCCGGCGACTGGCTGCTGAGCCAGGCAGGCGGGCGCAACTTGGCAGAACATCAGGGCTACAAGAATTTTTCCAGCGAAGCACTGGCTGCGCTGGACCCGGATGTGATCGTGTTTTCCGACCGGGCGCTGGCCGATGACCAAGCCTTGAAGGCGTTGCTGAAAGAAAACCCCGCGCTGGCGACCTCGCGCGCCGTGCGAGAGAAACGCCTGGTATCGCTTGACCCGACACTGTTAGTCGGCGGGCTCGGGCCACGCCTGCCGGCAACACTTCGGTTGCTTGCGGCTACCTTCTATCCGGCCGCCAAGATCAGCCTCTACCAATGAAACAACGGGTCCAGCCACGCACACTGTTCGTTTGCCTGGGCCTGTTGTGCCTGTTGGCGGTGTGGTTGTCTTTGGCCTTGGGGCCGGTCAGCCTGCCGTTGTTCGATACCTTGCGTGCCGGTCTGCGCTTGCTGGGGTTGCCCATTGCCGCTGACGGCCTGCAGCAGGCCGAGATGATCCTCGGCCAGATCCGCCTGCCGCGCACCTTGCTGGGGTTGGCGGTGGGCGCGGTGCTGGCGCTGTCTGGTGTGGCCATGCAGGGGCTGTTCCGTAACCCTCTGGCCGACCCCGGGCTGGTAGGGGTTGCCGCCGGAGCAGCGGTGGGCGCGGCGGTGGCCATCGTTGGCGGCAGTTGGCTGGGCGGCATGCCGGATGTGCTTGCCCCTTACCTGTTGTCGCTGTGCGCTTTCATCGGCGGGCTGGGCGTGACTGCGCTGGTTTATCGTCTGGGGCGACGCGACGGCCAGACCAACGTCGCCACGATGCTGCTGGCCGGTGTGGCCATGACCGCGCTGGGCGGTGCTGCCGTGGGGTTGTTCTCCTACCTGGCCGACGACGCCACGCTGCGCACGCTGACCTTCTGGAACTTGGGCAGCCTCAATGGTGCCAGTTACCAGCGGCTGTGGCCTTTGCTGCTGGTGGCTGCGGGCGTGGCAGTGTGGCTGCCACGTCGGGCCAAGGCGTTGAATGCCATGCTGCTTGGTGAATCGGAGGCGCGTCACCTGGGCATTGACGTGGAGCGGCTCAAGCGCGAACTGGTGTTCTGCACGGCGCTGGGCGTGGGTGCGGCGGTGGCGGCAGCAGGGCTGATCGGTTTCATCGGCCTGGTGGTGCCGCACCTGGTGCGCCTGCTGGCCGGGCCTGATCACCGTGTGGTGGTGCCAGCCTCCTTGTTGGCTGGCGGTGCGCTGATGCTGTTCGCCGATTTGGCGGCGCGGCTGCTGCTGGCGCCTGCCGAGCTGCCGATCGGCATCGTCACGGCCTTTATCGGCGCACCGTTCTTCCTGTTCCTGCTGATACGAGGGCGCAGTTGATGTTGCAAGCCGAGGGGCTGTACTTGCGGCGGGGCAGCAACGAAGTGCTGCATGACATTCATCTGCAGCTGAGCCAGGGGCAGGTGGTGGGCGTGCTCGGCCCCAACGGTGCCGGCAAGAGCAGCCTGCTAGGAGTACTGTGTGGTGAGCTGGCGCCCGATCACGGGCGGGTGATGCTACAGGGCAGGCCACTGGCGGACTGGGCAGGGCAGGAACGGGCCAGGCGCCTGGCGGTGTTGCCGCAGGTGTCCAGCCTGGGGTTCTCGTTCCGGGTCGAGGAAGTGGTGGGCATGGGGCGCATGCCCCATGGCACCGGGCAGCGGCGCGATGCTGAAATCGTCGAAGCGGCCTTGCGGGCAGCGGATGCCTGGCACCTGGTGGAGCGCAGTTACCTGGCGTTGTCTGGCGGCGAGCGGCAAAGAGTGCACCTGGCTCGGGTGCTGGCGCAGCTGTGGCCGGGCGAGGCGGGTACAACGCTGCTGCTGGACGAGCCAACCTCGATGCTCGACCCGTTGCACCAGCACACCACCCTCGAAGCCATGCGCCGCTTTGCCGACCGTGGCGCCGCGGTGCTGGTGATCCTGCATGACCTGAACCTGGCGGCGCGCTACTGTGATCGTATCCTGCTGCTGGAGCAGGGGCGCTGCCATGCCTTTGCCGCACCCGAAGCAGTGCTGACGCCGGCGGCGTTGAAGGCGGTATACGGGATCGACGTACTGGTACAGGCGCACCCGGAGCGTGGGCATCCGCTGATCATCACCCGCTAACGCCGGCGCGATCTTTGTAGGAGCGGCCTTGTGTCGCGAAAGGGCTGCAGAGCAGCCCCGGCAATTTGTGTATCACTGCTGAAAATCTGGGGCCGCTTTGCGGCCCTTTCGCGACACAAGGCCGCTCCTACAAGGGCTCGTGCAGGCCATGAATGGAGGTACTGCCCATGCGACATCCGCTGCTGTCCGCTTTCTCGCTGTGCCTGGTGCTGGTACTGGGTGGCTGCCAGGCCAGCCTGCCACCGCCGCCCGCCTGGCAGAGCAGTGAGGGGCGCAGCCATGCCGAGCTGGGGCATATCGTCGATCTTGCTGATGGTCAGCTGATCAGCCCTGAGCAACTGGTGCAGCACCTGTCTGCCGCCCCCCGGGTGCTTGTCGGCGAGAAACACGACAACCCTGACCATCACGCACTGCAGCTGTGGCTGCTGCGCGCCCTGCAAGGCCAACGTGTGCAGGGCAGCCTGCTGCTGGAAATGCTGCAGCCTGAACAGCAACCGCTGTTGGACAAGCTCGCGGGGCGGCCTTTGCCGACAGACCTGCCCAAGGCCCTGGCCTGGCAGGACGGCTGGGATTGGCAGCTGTACGGGCCAATCGTGACCGAGGCGTTGCAGCAGCGGGTGCCTGTGCTGGCCGCCAACCTCTCGCCCGGCGAGATGCGCCAGGCCTATCGTCAGCCGGCTTCGTTACCGGGCGAACGCTCCAATGCGGCGACGGTCAAGGCCGCCTTGCTGGAGCATGTGCGTGCCGGGCATTGCGGGATGCTGCCAGAAAGCCAGTTGCCGGCGATGCTGGCCGTGCAGCAGCAGCGCGACCGGCGCATGGCCGAGCGCTTGCTGGCGGCGCCGCAGCCAGCACTGCTGCTGGCCGGGGCCTATCACGTGCGCAAGGACCTGGGTGTACCGTTGCACTTGGCTGACCTGCAAACGCAGGGGGAGAGCAAGGTGCTACTGCTAGCTGAGGTTGGTGAGCAGGTCGAGGCAGGCGAGGCTGATTTTGTGTGGTATACGGCAGCGATGCCGGAGCAGGACTATTGCGCGCAACTGCGGTGACGGGGCAGTAAAAAGCAAAAAAAGACCCGGCAAATTGCCGGGTCAAAAACCGTGATTAGCCTGATGAGGAGATAATCTGAGAGTCCGAACCAGGGGCTCTTAGCTTATCCAACCAGTCTCGCGACCAGTTGTGATAATCATAACTATTCTCATTTCGACGTCAATCCCTTTCCCGAGATTATTTCTGATTTTTTTGCGCAGGGCTTTTCGCATCCAGTTGTTGGTTGAGCGCTTCTTTGCGCTCCAGCGGCAAATCGTTCCAGTGCATGTCCAGCAGGGCGCCTTCAATGGCATACAACAGCACCTTCGATGCGCGGAACCCTCGTGTCTTCACGGCCTGGTACGCACCTACCGCGCCCAGGCGGCGCAGATCCGATGCACTGTGGATGCCGGCTGCATGCAGCCACTGCGCAGAGGTCTTGCCAAGGTTCTTCAGATGCTGCAATTCATCGTTCATCGAGCCTCCTTGCGATGGCTGAACGGGGATTGGGGGATAAATCGCGAGCAGGTCAGAGAGGAGTGTAGCGGGGGATAGGAAATGCGCGGCCTTTTGCCATAGGGGGCGACGAGATGTCCTGTGCCGGCCTATTCGCGGGTTAACCCGCGAATGGGCCGGTCCAGGAAAACGCTGAACTTACAGCCCAGGCAAGCGCTGGCGAATCTGTTCGATCACCTGGTCCATGCTCCCGGCGCTCTGGGTATCGACGCGGGTGCTCTGCACCAGCTCCTGTGCATCCAGTGGTTCACGACTGGCCTGCTGGGCTTTGACCACTTCCAGGGTGGCATCCGACGGGTCGGTATTTTCTGCCTGGCGCTGCTCCAGCCAGCTGGCGATGACCGCATCCGGCGCATGGCAGTCGAGGATCAGGAACGGCACGCCCGTCTGGCTGGCGATGTCCGCTGCGGCCTGGCGCTGATCACGTTTGAGGTAGGTGGCGTCCAGCACCACCGGGAAGCCGGCCCGCAGTACGGTCGCTGCCACCTCGTGCAGGCGCTGGTAGGTCGCGACACTGGCGTCCTGATCATAGATGCCGGTACTCAGCTGGCCAGCCTCAGCCTGCTGCTGTTCACCGAACAGGCGCTTGCGCTCCACATCCGAACGCACGCGGACGGCGCCAAGGGCTTCGACCATGCGCATGGCCACGTGGCTTTTGCCCACAGCCGAAACACCGTGGGTAATGGCCAGCAGGCGCGACGGGATGGCGCTGTAGCTTTCTGCCAGGTTGGCATAGTTGCGGTAGGTGCGAAGAGTGGTGGCGCGCTGCACGCCATCGGCATCGGCTGGCATGCTGAACAGTGCAACCTTGGCCCGCACCAGCGCGCGGTAGGCTTTGTAGAAGTTGAGCAGTTCCAGGCCTTCGTAGTCGCCGGTCAGTTCCAGGTACTGGCTGATGAAGCGGCGGGCCAGGCATTTCAGGCCGCGGTCTTCCAGGTCCATGGCCAGGAAGCCGGTATCGGCGTACACATCGGTCAGGCGGAACGGTTCGTTGAACTCGATGCAGTCGAAGATCACCACCTTGCCGTCGATCAGGGTGGCGTTGCCCAGGTGGATGTCACCGTGGCACTCACGGATGAAACCATTGGCCTTGCGCTTTTCCAGCAGGCCATGTAGGCGCTCGAAGCTGCTGCGTGCCCAGGCCTGCAGGGCGTCGAGTTGCTGCAGGTCGGCCTTGTCGCTGAGGAACGGGCGAATCTGCTCGAAGTTCTGCTCCACAGGTGCCATCACGCTGTCCGGCGTGCCCAGTGGGTGCTCCACCGGCACGCGTGGGGCCTGCAGGTGGAACTCGGCGATCTGCCGGGCCATCTGGTCGATGTGCGCGGCGTTCAGTTCGCCATTGGCCTGCAGGGTGTTGAGCATCTGCCCCTGCGGGAACTGACGCATCTTCAGCACGTACTCGATGGCTTCGCCTTCACCGCCGATCTGCGGCGCATCGACGCTACCGGTGATCGGCAACACTTCAAGGTACAGGCCGTCGGTCAGGCGCTGGTTCAGGCGCAATTCTTCGTTACAGAAATGTCGGCGCTGGTCCAGGCCGGTGAAGTCGAGGAAGCCGAAGTTCATCGGCTTCTTTATCTTGTAGGCATACTCGCCGGTGAGCAGGACCCAGGAGATATGCGTCTCGATGAGCTGGAACCCATCCACGGGGTGAGGGTACAGGGCTGGGTTCTGCAACGCAGTGATAAGGGCTTGGCTCACGGGAAATCCTTCCGGGGGCAGGGAATTCGAATGCGCCATTATGGTCAATGGTGCCGTCCCTGCCTACCGCCGTGGGCGTCTGCCCAGCCTTTATAAAGTGCGTATAATCCGCCGCCATGACCCGAACTCGAAATCCCCGTACCCCTCAGAAACGCCCGACCGGCCGCTCCCGCGCCTGGCTGGGCTGGGCTTTGAAGCTCAGCCTGGTCGGCCTGGTGATAGTCGCCGGCTTCGCGGTTTACCTCGATGCCGTTGTCCAGGAAAAGTTTTCCGGCAAGCGCTGGACCATCCCGGCCAAGGTGTATGCCCGGCCGCTGGAGCTGTTCTCCGGCCAGAAGCTGAGCAAGAACGACTTCCTCACCGAGCTGGACGCGCTCGGCTACCGGCGTGAAAGCGCGGCCAACGGCCCGGGCGCGGCGGCAGTCAACGGCAACACCGTCGAGCTCAATACCCGTGGCTTCCAGTTCTACGAGGGCATGGAGCCGGCGCAGTTCGTGCGTGTGCGCTTCTCCGGCGATTACGTGGCGGGCCTTTCCGGCGCCAACGGCAAGACGCTCGACGTAGTGCGCCTGGAGCCGCTGATGATCGGCGGCATCTACCCGAAAAACCTCGAAGACCGCATCCTGATCAAGATCGACCAGGTACCGCCGTACCTGCTCGAAACCCTGGTGGCGACGGAAGACCGCGATTTCTACAGCCACTTCGGGGTGTCGCCCAAGTCCATCGCCCGAGCCATGTGGGTCAATACCTCGGCAGGTTCCATGCGCCAGGGTGGCAGCACCCTGACCCAGCAGTTGGTGAAGAACTTCTACCTCACCAGCGAGCGCAGCCTCAGCCGCAAGCTGACCGAGGCGATGATGGCCGTATTGCTGGAGCTGCACTACGACAAGCGCGAGATCCTCGAGGCCTACCTCAACGAGGTGTTCGTCGGCCAGGATGGTCAGCGTGCGGTGCACGGCTTCGGCCTCGCCAGCCAGTTCTTCTTCAGCCAACCGCTGTCTGAGCTGAAGTTGCACCAGATCGCTTTGCTGGTGGGCATGGTCAAGGGGCCGTCCTACTACAACCCGCGTCGCTATCCGGACCGCGCCCTGGCCCGCCGCAACCTGGTGCTCGACCTGGTGGCCGAGCAGGGCGTGGCCAGCCAGGCAGAAGTCGATGCAGCGAAGAAGATGCCGCTGGGCGTGACCAAGCGCGGCAGCCTGGCAGACAGCTCGTTCCCGGCCTTCCTCGACCTGGTCAAGCGTCAGCTGCGCCAGGACTACCGCGATGAAGACTTGACCGAAGAAGGGCTGCGCATCTTCACCAGCTTCGACCCGATCCTGCAGATGAAGGCCGAAACCTCGATGAGCGAGACCTTCAAGCGCCTCGCGGGGCGCAAGGGGGCGGACGAGGTTGAGTCGGCGATGGTCGTGACCAATCCGGAAACCGGTGAGGTGCAGGCGCTGATCGGCAGCCGCCAGGCCGGCTTCGCCGGCTTCAACCGCGCCATTGATGCCGTGCGGCCGATCGGTTCGCTGGTCAAGCCGGCGGTGTACCTGACCGCGCTGGAACAACCGACCAAGTACACCTTGACCAGTTGGGTGCAGGACGAGCCGTTCTCGGTCAAAGGTGCCGACGGCCAGGTCTGGCGCCCGCAGAATTACGATCGTCGCCCGCATGGCACCATCTACCTGTACCAGGGGCTGGCCAACTCCTACAACCTGTCGACTGCCAAGATCGGCCTGGAAGTGGGTGTGCCCAACGTGATCAAGACCATTGGCCGGCTGGGAGTGAACGTTGACTGGCCAGCCTTCCCGGCCATGCTGCTGGGTGCCGGCGGCATGTCGCCAATGCAGGTCGCGACGATGTACCAGACCATCGCCAACGGCGGTTTCAATACCCCGATGCGCGGTATCCGCAGCGTGCTCACCGCCGAGGGCGAGCCGCTAAAACGCTACCCGTTCCAGATCCAGCAAACCTTCGATCCGGGGGCTATCTACCTGGTGCAGAACGCCATGCAGCGGGTGATGCGCGAAGGCACCGGCCGCTCGGTGTACAACACTTTGCCGCGCAATCTCACCCTGGCGGGCAAGACCGGTACCAGTAACGATTCGCGCGACAGCTGGTTCTCCGGGTTCAGTCAGGACCTGCTGGCCGTGGTATGGATGGGTCGTGACGACAACGGCAAGACGCCATTTACTGGTGCCACCGGCGCCCTGCAGGTGTGGACCAGCTTCATGAAGAAGGCCGACCCGCTGCCGCTGGACATGCCGCAACCGGACAACGTGGTGCAGGCCTGGATTGACCCGTACAGTGGCCATGGGTCTGATGGCAGCTGTCCGGGAGCGGTGCAGATGCCGTATATTCGCGGGAGTGAACCGCCCGCCGGCGCGACCTGTGGCGGCGAGCAGGATCCAGTTGAATCGGTCATGGACTGGGTCAAGGGCTGGATGAATTAAGCACAGGCTGCATTGATGAGGTGTGACGTGAACAAGTGGCTGTTTCCTGCCGTGACGGCGCTGGCTGTGCTCCAGGGGTGCGCCAGCGTCCCGCGCGGCAATATTCCGGTGGTCGACTCGAGCACCCGGGTGTCCAACAGCGAACGCGTGACGGCCAATCGCTCTGCGGGTGGCTATAACGCGGGTACCGCGCAGGCTCAAACGCTGCCTGAAGACTCCGGCGTGACCGTGATGATCCCACAGGGCGCTGGCGCTTCGGGCATCCAGACGTTCCCGGCGGCCAATGGCGCGGCGCCAATCAGCACCTCGCCGATTACCCCGGGGCCGATCACCCCAGGCCCAATTACCACTGGTCCGGTCACTTCGGCACCAATGACCACCAATCCAAACCCGATCGCCGACGAACCCTTCGACATCGCGGCGATGAACAGCGCCCCGCAAAGCACCAGCGCGCCAACCGGTATTCCGCGTAGCGGTGCTGCTACCGGTGGCCTGTCGGCCGACGAGCAGCTGGACGGCCCGGTGCTGGCGCTGCTGACCACCGCGAAGACCCAGCAGGGCAGCGGTGACTTCAACGGTGCCGCATCGAGCCTGGAGCGTGCTCAGCGCATTGCCCCGCGCGAGCCACAGGTACTGTACCGTCTGGCCCAGGTACGCCTGTCGCAAGGTGATGCACCGCAGGCCGAGCAGTTGGCGCGTCGTGCCCTGACTTACGCCAACGGCCGCCCGAGCCTGCAGGCCGAGCTGTGGAACACCATCGCCCAGGCTCGCGAGAAGCAGGGTGACAGCGCTGGTGCCGCACTGGCCCGGCAAAAGGCACGGGTCAATTCCTGATGATCGAGCAGCGCATTCTGGATGTTGCCGACCACCTGCTGCTGATCGAACGTGAGCTGCAGGTGCAAGGCTGGTGGGATGACGAGCCGCCAAGCGATGAGGCACTGGCCAGCACGGTGCCTTTCGCAGTCGATACCCTCAGTTTCGAGCAGTGGCTCCAATGGATCTTCCTGCCGCGGATGAAGATCATCATCGAGCTGGGCCACCCGCTGCCTAATGCGTCCGGCATCCTGGTAATGGCTGAAACGGTATTTACCGACCGGCCAGAGCAAAGTCGTGAGCTACGCCGCCTGTTGGCAGCATTTGACCAATTGATTGCTCCTTCCGCCTGATTTCTTCAGTTTTTCCTTCAAGGGCCGCAGATTGTGGCCCTTTTTTGTGGAAATCTTATTTATTCTGCTGCTGAAGCGATTTTTAGTGGTGGCAGGAATTCATCTTGGGGAAAAATTGGCAATAATTTTTCTTGACTTGTTGGCGCCGAATCAGAAGAATCCAATCTCCGCTGTAGAGGGACTGCCAGAAGCAGACCCGCTAAGCAGATCATGAGGCGCACACCCGCGCCGACCTGTTACACCCCGCAACGCGTTACCTCGCGCTGGGTGGGAAAACCCCGCAACACTCTGGGGCGCTCCCAATACTTGCTCAGTCAGTGCTGACGTTCGCTCATGCTCTGCTTGGCAGTAAACCTATTAAGACCCGTCCAGTGAGGGCGGTATTCTGGCGTTTTAGAGGTGAACAACGTGGAGCTTTTATCTGGCGCTGAGATGGTCGTGCGCTTCTTGCGTGACGAAGGCGTTAAGCACATCTACGGGTACCCTGGTGGTGCTCTCCTGCATGTTTACGACGCGCTGTTCAAGGAACCGGAAGTCGAGCACATCCTGGTTCGTCATGAGCAGGCAGCTACCCATATGGCGGACGGCTACGCCCGCGCCACCGGCAAGGCCGGCGTGGTGCTGGTAACCTCCGGCCCGGGCGCGACCAATGCCATTACCGGTATTGCCACCGCCTACATGGATTCGATTCCGATGGTCATCCTGTCCGGCCAGGTGCCTAGCACCATGGTGGGTACCGATGCCTTCCAGGAAACCGACATGATCGGTATTTCGCGGCCGATCGTGAAGCACAGCTTCATGATCAAACATGCCAGCGAAATCCCCGAAGTTCTGAAAAAAGCATTCTACCTGGCGCAATCCGGTCGCCCAGGTCCGGTCGTGGTCGACATTCCAAAAGATATGACCAACCCGGCCGAGAAGTTCGAATACGTCTACCCGAAAAAGGTCAAGCTGCGCTCCTATAGCCCAGCGGTACGCGGCCACTCCGGCCAGATCCGCAAGGCTGCAGAGATGCTGCTGGCGGCCAAGCGCCCGATCGTCTACTCCGGTGGCGGCGTGATCCTCGGTGGTGGCTCCGAAGCCCTGACCGAAATCGCCAAGTCGCTGAACCTGCCGGTCACCAATACCCTGATGGGTCTGGGTGGCTTCCCGGGTACCGACCGCCAGTTCCTCGGCATGCTCGGCATGCACGGCAGCTTCACTGCCAACATGGCCATGCACCATGCCGACGTCATCTTCGCCGTCGGTGCCCGTTTTGACGACCGCGTGGTCAACGGCCCGGCCAAGTTCTGCCCGAATGCCAAGATCATCCATATCGACATCGACCCGGCGTCGATCTCCAAGATGATCAAGGCCGACGTGCCGATCGTCGGCCCGGTCGACAGCGTGCTCAGCGAAATGCTCGGCATCCTCAAGGAAATCGGCGAGCAGCCTGACAAGGCGGCGCTGGATGCCTGGTGGAAGCAGATCGACGAATGGCGTGGCAATGGCGAGCTGTTCCCTTACGACAAGGGTGACGGCAATGTCATCAAGCCGCAGAAGGTCATCGAGACCCTGTGCGAAGTGACCAATGGCGATGCTTTCGTCACCTCCGACGTGGGCCAGCACCAGATGTTCGCGGCGCAGTACTACCGCTTCAACAAGCCGAACCGCTGGATCAACTCCGGTGGCCTGGGCACCATGGGCTTCGGTTTCCCGGCGGCGATGGGCGTCAAGCTCAACTTCCCGGACCAGGACGTGGCCTGCGTGACCGGCGAAGGCAGCATCCAGATGAACATCCAGGAGCTGTCCACCTGCATGCAGTACGGCCTGCCGGTGAAGATCGTCAACCTGAACAACGGTGTGTTGGGCATGGTCCGTCAGTGGCAGGACATGGCCTACAACGGTCGTCACTCGCACTCGTACGTCGAGTCGCTGCCTGACTTCATCAAGCTGGCCGAGGCCTATGGCCATGTGGGTATCCGCATCACCAGCCTGAAGGACCTCAAGCCGAAGCTGGAAGAAGCGTTTGCGATGAAGGACCGTCTGGTGTTCATCGACATCGCGGTTGACCGCAGTGAGCACGTCTATCCGATGCAGATCAAGGATGGCTCGATGCGTGACATGTGGCTGAGCAAGACGGAGCGTACCTGATATGCGGCACATCATCTCCCTGCTGCTGGAAAACGAACCAGGTGCGTTGTCCCGCGTGGTCGGCCTGTTCTCCCAGCGTAACTACAACATTGAAAGCCTGACCGTGGCGCCGACCGAAGACCCGACCCTGTCGCGTCTGACGCTGACCACCGTTGGCCATGACGAAGTGATCGAACAGATCACCAAGAACCTGAACAAGCTGGTCGAAGTGGTCAAGCTCGTCGACCTGTCGGAAAGCGCTCACATCGAGCGTGAACTGATGCTGGTCAAGGTCAAGGCCACCGGTGCCCAGCGCGCCGAGATCAAGCGCACCACGGATATCTTCCGTGGCCAGATCGTCGATGTGACTGCCAGCGTGTACACCGTGCAGCTGAGCGGCACCAGCGACAAACTGGACAGCTTCATCCAGGCGATCGGCACTGCATCGATTCTCGAAACCGTGCGCAGCGGCGTTACCGGCATTGCCCGTGGCGACAAAGTGCTCAGCATCTGAATTCAAAAATTAGCGATGGCTCCGCAGGGGCCGAGATATAACCAGGGGTAATTTCATGAAAGTTTTCTACGATAAAGACTGCGACCTTTCCATCATCCAGGGTAAGAAAGTCGCCATCATCGGTTACGGTTCCCAGGGCCACGCTCAGGCGTGCAACCTGAAGGACTCCGGTGTAGATGTCACCATCGGTCTGCGTAAAGGTTCGGCCACCGTTGCCAAGGCAGAAGCCCATGGCCTGAAAGTGACCGACGTTGCCTCTGCCGTAGCTGCTGCCGACCTGGTCATGATCCTGACCCCGGACGAATTCCAGGGCCAACTGTACAAGCAGGAAATCGAGCCGAACATCAAGAAGGGCGCTACCCTGGTCTTCTCCCATGGCTTCTCGATCCACTACAACCAGGTTGTTCCACGTGCCGACCTCGACGTGATCATGATCGCGCCGAAGGCCCCGGGCCACACCGTTCGCTCCGAGTTCGTCAAGGGCGGCGGTATCCCTGACCTGATCGCCATCTACCAGGACGCCTCCGGCAACGCCAAGAATGTTGCCCTGTCGTACGCTTCGGGCGTAGGCGGCGGCCGTACCGGCATCATCGAAACCACCTTCAAGGACGAGACCGAAACCGACCTGTTCGGTGAGCAGGCTGTTCTGTGTGGCGGTACCGTAGAGCTGGTCAAGGCCGGTTTCGAAACCCTGGTCGAAGCTGGCTACGCGCCGGAAATGGCCTACTTCGAGTGCCTGCACGAGCTGAAGCTGATCGTTGACCTCATGTACGAAGGCGGCATCGCCAACATGAACTACTCGATCTCCAACAACGCCGAGTACGGTGAGTACGTAACCGGTCCGGAAGTCATCAACGAAGAATCCCGCAAAGCCATGCGCAACGCCCTGAAGCGCATCCAGGACGGCGAGTACGCGAAGATGTTCATCTCCGAAGGTGCTACCAACTACCCATCGATGACCGCCAAGCGCCGCAACAACGCCGCTCACGGCATCGAAATCATCGGCGAGCAGCTGCGCTCGATGATGCCGTGGATCTCGGCTAACAAAATCGTCGACAAGACCAAGAACTAAGTCTTATCGAAAGATGAAAAACGCGGCTTCGGCCGCGTTTTTTCGTTCTGACAGTCAGCTTCTGGTATAAAGCAGACCAGTGGCCTGCCGTCAGAACCTGTTTTGCAGGCCCGTGTCGAACATTTTCCATCCTGTTGCAAGGTACCCTCCATGAGCGAACGTCCCGAAGAGCCGAACAAGCCCTCCGACGCCGAAAGCCTGCTACCTGTCGATGAGCACGTTGAAGAAGGGCATGACGCCGAAGGGCGCAAGGTACGCCATCGTGGCATCTACCTGCTGCCCAACCTGTTTACCACCGCCAACCTGTTTGCCGGTTTCTATTCCATCATCAGCTCGATGAGCGCGCAGAGCGCCCTGAGTGCCGGTGACCCCCGCGAGGCGAGCAAGTACTTTGCCTTCGCTGCGATCGCCATCTTCGTGGCCATGGTGCTCGACGGCCTGGATGGCCGTGTCGCGCGCATGACCAACACACAGAGCGCCTTTGGTGCCGAGTACGACTCACTGTCGGACATGGTTGCCTTTGGTGTCGCTCCGGCCTTGCTGGCCTTTGGCTGGGCGCTGGGCGACATGGGCAAGGTTGGCTGGATGGTTGCCTTCATCTATGTGGCCGGTGCAGCACTGCGCCTGGCACGCTTCAATACCCAGGTCGGCACCGCCGACAAGCGCTACTTCATCGGCCTTGCCAGTCCTGCTGCTGCGGGTGTGGTCGCGGGTACCGTGTGGGCGTTCAGCGACTACGGCATCCAGGGCTCCAAGCTGTCGTTCCTGGTGGCGCTGCTGGTGGCTGCTGCCGGCATGCTGATGGTCAGTAACATCAAGTACAACAGCTTCAAGGAGCTGGACCTGAAGGGGCGTGTGCCGTTCGTGGCTATCCTGGCCGTGGTGCTGGTGTTTGCCGTGGTGTTCAGCGACCCGCCGCGTATCCTGCTGCTGATCTTCCTCGCCTATGCGGCTTCGGGCCCGATTCAGTTCCTGCTGAAGTCACGCCGTCGCAAAGCGTGACAATCATTTAATGCTGGAATAACCCGCCGGCTCCATAGTCTTACTGGTACATCCGTTATCCAGTGCTGTGGAGCCGCTCATGCTCATCAAGCTTCCCAGGTCTTCCGAGTGCAAGGCGTCGGAGATCACCCCCGAAGGCATCTACCTCTCCCGTCGTACCCTGCTGGGTGGCTCGTTGGCTGGCCTGGCCCTGGGCGCTTTGCCGAGCATGGCGCGCGCAGCTGAAGCCAGCCGTTACGCCGATGTCGAGGCGGGCAGGGCGCCTGGCTGGTTCAATGAAAAGCTCGCAGCTACTCGATGGCAGGCAGTAACGGTCAAGGGTGAGGCAATCACGCCGTTCAAGGATGCCACCCACTACAACAACTTCTACGAGTTCGGGCCTGACAAGGGCGACCCGGCGGCCAATGGCGACAGCCTGAAGACCGAACCGTGGAGCGTTGTGGTCGATGGCGAAGTGGGTAAGCCCGGCCGCTATGCGCTGGAGGACTTCGTCAAACCGTACCAGCTCGAGGAGCGCATCTACCGGCTGCGGTGCGTGGAGGCGTGGTCGATGGTCATTCCGTGGCTGGGCTTCCCGTTGGCGCAGGTGCTCAAGCAGGTCGAACCGACATCCAAGGCGCGTTATGTGCGCTTCGAAACCCTGAAAGACCCGGAGCACATGCCGGGGCAGCGTTCGGGGTTCGCCTTGATCGACTGGCCTTATAGAGAAGGCTTGCGCCTGGATGAGGCAATGCATCCTTTAGCGATCCTGGCGGTCGGGATGTATGGCCGGGAGCTGCCCAACCAGAATGGCGCGCCGTTGCGGCTGGTGGTGCCGTGGAAGTATGGCTTCAAGAGCATCAAGTCGATCGTGCGTATCAGCCTGGTGGCGGAGCAGCCGGGCACCACCTGGGAAGGGCTGGCGCCGGATGAATATGGGTTCTATGCCAATGTTAACCCGACGGTCGACCACCCGCGTTGGAGCCAGGCGCGTGAACGGCGGCTGCCCAGCGGGCTGTTCAGTCCCAATGTGCGGGAAACCCAGTTGTTCAATGGCTATGCCGATGAAGTGGCGTCGCTGTATACCGGGCTTGATCTGCGGAAGAACTACTGATGCGTTACCCCTGGTTTCGTCTGGCCATCTTCATCGTGGGATGCCTGTTCCCAGTCTGGTGGTTGTATGAGGCGGCGATGAATCTGCTAGGGCCTGATCCCGGAAAGATCATGATGGACCGGCTTGGGCTCGGGGCGCTGACCTTCCTGCTGGTTACCTTGGGCATGACGCCGCTGCAGAAGCTGACGGGATGGTCGGGCTGGATCGTGGTGCGCCGGCAACTGGGGTTGTGGGTGTTTGCCTATATCGTGCTGCACATCCTGGCTTACCTGTTCTTCATCCTTGGGTTGGACTGGGGGCAGTTGGCGGTGGAGTTGCGCAAGCGGCCATACATAATTGTGGGTGCGCTTGGGTTTCTTGGGTTGGTGGCTTTGGCGGTTACCTCGAATCGGTATAGCCAGCGGCGCCTGGGTATGCGTTGGAAGAAGCTGCACCGGTTGGTGTACGTGATACTTGGGTTGGGTTTGCTGCATTTTCTGTGGATCGTGCGCTCGGATTTGCGGGAGTGGGCGATTTATGCGGTTATTGGGGCTGTGTTGATGGTGTTGCGGGTTCCCGCGGTTTCGCGGGTGCTGCCCAGGGTTGGTCGGAGGCAGGGGAGGGTGGTTTGAGAGTGGGGTGGGGCAGCCAGGGGCCTGTCTTGGGATGGTATTGGCTTTGAAATGTGCCCGCCTTAGGTTCTCTGGCGCCTACAAGATCGAGCGCCGCGCGGGCGGCGCTCGGTCTCATAGGCGCAGAAGGTGTTGTGGCGAGCACTTGGTAGCCTTGATAAGGTCTTCGCCTGGAACATTTCAAATAAATGAAATTAAAGGTTGACGCCCTCTCGAATCCCCTTATAATGCGCCCCACTTCCAGCGACATCGGAACGACAAACTTCTTGAAATTCAACAAGTTAGGTTGTTCAGAAAGAGTTGAAAGGGCTACGATCAAATGATCGCCAGCGGTTGAGATGATGGTTGACAGCGCTTCTAAACGCTGTATGATTCGCCTCCCGCTACGAGAGATCGCAGCGAGTCAAGTGTTTGAAGCTAAACGAGTTTCTCGCAAAAAACTTCAAAATAAACGCTTGACAGCAAATGAGGGAAGCGTAGAATGCGCGCCTCGGTTGAGACGAAACGCTCTTAACCAAACGCTCTTTAACAAATCGAATCAAGCAATTCGTGTGGGTGCTTGTGAGTACGGACTGATAGTCACAAAGATTATCAGCATCACAAGTGGCCATGCGAGAAATCACATAGTCATTTGAGATTGCTGAGCCAAGTTTAGGGTTTCTTAAAAACCCAAGCAGTATTGAACTGAAGAGTTTGATCATGGCTCAGATTGAACGCTGGCGGCAGGCCTAACACATGCAAGTCGAGCGGATGAAGGGAGCTTGCTCCTTGATTCAGCGGCGGACGGGTGAGTAATGCCTAGGAATCTGCCTGGTAGTGGGGGACAACGTTTCGAAAGGAACGCTAATACCGCATACGTCCTACGGGAGAAAGCAGGGGACCTTCGGGCCTTGCGCTATCAGATGAGCCTAGGTCGGATTAGCTAGTTGGTGAGGTAATGGCTCACCAAGGCGACGATCCGTAACTGGTCTGAGAGGATGATCAGTCACACTGGAACTGAGACACGGTCCAGACTCCTACGGGAGGCAGCAGTGGGGAATATTGGACAATGGGCGAAAGCCTGATCCAGCCATGCCGCGTGTGTGAAGAAGGTCTTCGGATTGTAAAGCACTTTAAGTTGGGAGGAAGGGCAGTAAGTTAATACCTTGCTGTTTTGACGTTACCGACAGAATAAGCACCGGCTAACTCTGTGCCAGCAGCCGCGGTAATACAGAGGGTGCAAGCGTTAATCGGAATTACTGGGCGTAAAGCGCGCGTAGGTGGTTCGTTAAGTTGGATGTGAAAGCCCCGGGCTCAACCTGGGAACTGCATCCAAAACTGGCGAGCTAGAGTACGGTAGAGGGTGGTGGAATTTCCTGTGTAGCGGTGAAATGCGTAGATATAGGAAGGAACACCAGTGGCGAAGGCGACCACCTGGACTGATACTGACACTGAGGTGCGAAAGCGTGGGGAGCAAACAGGATTAGATACCCTGGTAGTCCACGCCGTAAACGATGTCAACTAGCCGTTGGAATCCTTGAGATTTTAGTGGCGCAGCTAACGCATTAAGTTGACCGCCTGGGGAGTACGGCCGCAAGGTTAAAACTCAAATGAATTGACGGGGGCCCGCACAAGCGGTGGAGCATGTGGTTTAATTCGAAGCAACGCGAAGAACCTTACCAGGCCTTGACATGCAGAGAACTTTCCAGAGATGGATTGGTGCCTTCGGGAACTCTGACACAGGTGCTGCATGGCTGTCGTCAGCTCGTGTCGTGAGATGTTGGGTTAAGTCCCGTAACGAGCGCAACCCTTGTCCTTAGTTACCAGCACGTTATGGTGGGCACTCTAAGGAGACTGCCGGTGACAAACCGGAGGAAGGTGGGGATGACGTCAAGTCATCATGGCCCTTACGGCCTGGGCTACACACGTGCTACAATGGTCGGTACAGAGGGTTGCCAAGCCGCGAGGTGGAGCTAATCTCACAAAACCGATCGTAGTCCGGATCGCAGTCTGCAACTCGACTGCGTGAAGTCGGAATCGCTAGTAATCGCGAATCAGAATGTCGCGGTGAATACGTTCCCGGGCCTTGTACACACCGCCCGTCACACCATGGGAGTGGGTTGCACCAGAAGTAGCTAGTCTAACCTTCGGGAGGACGGTTACCACGGTGTGATTCATGACTGGGGTGAAGTCGTAACAAGGTAGCCGTAGGGGAACCTGCGGCTGGATCACCTCCTTAATCGACGACATCAGCCTACTGATGAGCTCCCACACGAATTGCTTGATTCATGGTTGAAGACGATCAAGATCCTGTATGGGTCTTGTGTTGTTCCTGGTCAGAACTTGGAAATGAGCATTCGCATCGAATGTTGATTTCTGACTTTTGTCAGATCGTTCTTTAAAAATTTGGATATGTGATAGATATAGACTGATGGCCAGTTTCACTGCTGGTTAATCAGGCTAAGGTAAAATTTGTGAGTTCTGCTCGAAAGAGCAACATGCGAATTTTCGGCGAATGTCGTCTTCACAGTATAACCAGATTGCTTGGGGTTATATGGTCAAGTGAAGAAGCGCATACGGTGGATGCCTTGGCAGTCAGAGGCGATGAAAGACGTGGTAGCCTGCGATAAGCTTTGGGGAGTCGGCAAACAGACTGTGATCCAGAGATCTCTGAATGGGGGAACCCACTCAGCATAAGCTGAGTATCTTGTACTGAATACATAGGTGCAAGAGGCGAACCAGGGGAACTGAAACATCTAAGTACCCTGAGGAAAAGAAATCAACCGAGATTCCCTTAGTAGTGGCGAGCGAACGGGGACCAGCCCTTAAGTTGATTTGAGATTAGTGGAACGCTCTGGAAAGTGCGGCCATAGTGGGTGATAGCCCCGTACACGAAAATCTCTTGTCAATGAAATCGAGTAGGACGGAGCACGAGAAACTTTGTCTGAATATGGGGGGACCATCCTCCAAGGCTAAATACTACTGACTGACCGATAGTGAACCAGTACCGTGAGGGAAAGGCGAAAAGAACCCCGGAGAGGGGAGTGAAATAGAACCTGAAACCGTATGCGTACAAGCAGTGGGAGCCTACTTTGTTAGGTGACTGCGTACCTTTTGTATAATGGGTCAGCGACTTATATTCAGTGGCGAGCTTAACCGAATAGGGGAGGCGTAGCGAAAGCGAGTCTTAATAGGGCGTTTAGTCGCTGGGTATAGACCCGAAACCGGGCGATCTATCCATGGGCAGGTTGAAGGTTAGGTAACACTGACTGGAGGACCGAACCGACTACCGTTGAAAAGTTAGCGGATGACCTGTGGATCGGAGTGAAAGGCTAATCAAGCTCGGAGATAGCTGGTTCTCCTCGAAAGCTATTTAGGTAGCGCCTCATGTATCACTCCAGGGGGTAGAGCACTGTTTCGGCTAGGGGGTCATCCCGACTTACCAAACCGATGCAAACTCCGAATACCTGGAAGTGCCGAGCATGGGAGACACACGGCGGGTGCTAACGTCCGTCGTGAAAAGGGAAACAACCCAGACCGTCAGCTAAGGTCCCAAAGTCATGGTTAAGTGGGAAACGATGTGGGAAGGCTTAGACAGCTAGGAGGTTGGCTTAGAAGCAGCCACCCTTTAAAGAAAGCGTAATAGCTCACTAGTCGAGTCGGCCTGCGCGGAAGATGTAACGGGGCTCAAACCATGCACCGAAGCTACGGGTGTCATCTTTGATGACGCGGTAGAGGAGCGTTCTGTAAGCCTGTGAAGGTGAGTTGAGAAGCTTGCTGGAGGTATCAGAAGTGCGAATGCTGACATGAGTAACGACAATGCGAGTGAAAAACTCGCACGCCGAAAGACCAAGGTTTCCTGCGCAACGTTAATCGACGCAGGGTTAGTCGGTCCCTAAGGCGAGGCTGAAAAGCGTAGTCGATGGAAAACAGGTTAATATTCCTGTACTTCCAGTTATTGCGATGGAGGGACGGAGAAGGTTAGGCCAGCCTGGCGTTGGTTGTCCAGGTTTAAGGTGGTAGGCTGAAATCTTAGGCAAATCCGGGATTTCAAGGCCGAGAGCTGATGACGAGTTGCCTTCAGGCGACGAAGTGGTTGATACCATGCTTCCAAGAAAAGCTCCTAAGCTTCAGATAACTGGGAACCGTACCCCAAACCGACACAGGTGGTTAGGTAGAGAATACCAAGGCGCTTGAGAGAACTCGGGTGAAGGAACTAGGCAAAATGGCACCGTAACTTCGGGAGAAGGTGCGCCGGCGAGGGTGAAGGACTTGCTCCGTAAGCCCATGCCGGTCGAAGATACCAGGCCGCTGCGACTGTTTATTAAAAACACAGCACTCTGCAAACACGAAAGTGGACGTATAGGGTGTGACGCCTGCCCGGTGCCGGAAGGTTAATTGATGGGGTTAGCGCAAGCGAAGCTCTTGATCGAAGCCCCGGTAAACGGCGGCCGTAACTATAACGGTCCTAAGGTAGCGAAATTCCTTGTCGGGTAAGTTCCGACCTGCACGAATGGCGTAACGATGGCGGCGCTGTCTCCACCCGAGACTCAGTGAAATTGAAATCGCTGTGAAGATGCAGTGTATCCGCGGCTAGACGGAAAGACCCCGTGAACCTTTACTATAGCTTTGCACTGGACTTTGAATTTGCTTGTGTAGGATAGGTGGGAGGCTTTGAAGTGAGGACGCCAGTTCTCATGGAGCCATCCTTGAAATACCACCCTGGCAACTTTGAGGTTCTAACTCAGGTCCGTTATCCGGATCGAGGACAGTGTATGGTGGGTAGTTTGACTGGGGCGGTCTCCTCCCAAAGAGTAACGGAGGAGTACGAAGGTGCGCTCAGACCGGTCGGAAATCGGTCGTAGAGTATAAAGGCAAAAGCGCGCTTGACTGCGAGACAAACACGTCGAGCAGGTACGAAAGTAGGTCTTAGTGATCCGGTGGTTCTGTATGGAAGGGCCATCGCTCAACGGATAAAAGGTACTCCGGGGATAACAGGCTGATACCGCCCAAGAGTTCATATCGACGGCGGTGTTTGGCACCTCGATGTCGGCTCATCACATCCTGGGGCTGAAGCCGGTCCCAAGGGTATGGCTGTTCGCCATTTAAAGTGGTACGCGAGCTGGGTTTAGAACGTCGTGAGACAGTTCGGTCCCTATCTGCCGTGGACGTTTGAGATTTGAGAGGGGCTGCTCCTAGTACGAGAGGACCGGAGTGGACGAACCTCTGGTGTTCCGGTTGTCACGCCAGTGGCATTGCCGGGTAGCTATGTTCGGAAGAGATAACCGCTGAAAGCATCTAAGCGGGAAACTTGCCTCAAGATGAGATCTCACTGGGATCTTGAATCCCCTAAAGGGCCGTCGAAGACTACGACGTTGATAGGTTGGGTGTGTAAGCGCTGTGAGGCGTTGAGCTAACCAATACTAATTGCCCGTGAGGCTTGACCATATAACACCCAAGCAATTTGCTAGCGCAGATTGCGGTGGTGAAGACGAAACAACCGAAAGTTCGCAACATCACAAATATCGCATATCCGAATTCGCTGGGCTGTCCATCTGGACATTCTGGCAACAGAATTTCTTGACGACCATAGAGCATTGGAACCACCTGATCCCATCCCGAACTCAGCAGTGAAACGATGCATCGCCGATGGTAGTGTGGGGTTTCCCCATGTGAGAGTAGGTCATCGTCAAGATTCATTTCGCAAAACCCCTATCTGCGCATGCAGGTAGGGGTTTTGTCTTTGTGGCGCAAAAATTCCCGGGCATACGCAGTCCCTGTGGGAGCGGGTTCACCCGCGAATGCCGGCAAAGCCGGTGCCATCCACCGCGTCGCTTGCTTCGCGGCTAAAGCCGCTCCCACAGGGACGGCGCAAGGCCGCTAACAGGGTTCCACCGATGCCTTGTCAATCGGCTAATGGCACTGCGCCATACTCTCCGTATCGTACCTGCGTGATATCGTTTCCCCTCAGCCCCCAGCGCCAGCCAGAGACCTCCCGATGCCCAACACCACCCACCTTCACCCCGGCTTCATGATCGTCCACGGCAACCGCCTCGACGACCTGCGCAGCTTGGTGGTGAGCTGGATGCGTCGCTATCCCTTGGCACCTCTGGAAAACGAAATCGCCCTGGTGCAGAGCAATGGCATCGCCCAATGGCTCAAACTGGCGCTTGCCGAAGACCCTCAGGACGATGACCAGGGCGGCTGTGGCATCGCCGCCGCCATCGACGTGCAACTACCAGGCAGCTTCATGTGGCAGCTGTACCGCAGCGTGCTGGGCCGTGATGAAATTCCCGAAGTCTCCCTGCTCGACAAGGCACCGCTGACCTGGCGTCTGATGCGTCTGCTCCCGGCTTTGATCGAACGTCCTCACTTCGAACCGCTGCGACGCTTTCTCACCGACGACAGCGACCTGCGCAAGCGCTATCAGCTCGCCGAGCGCCTGGCCGACCTGTTCGACCAGTATCAGGTCTACCGCGCCGACTGGCTCAAGGACTGGGCCGCTGGCGAGCACATCCTCAACACCGCCCGCGGTGAACGCAAGGCGCTGCCCCCGGGCAACCGCTGGCAGGCCGAGTTGTGGCGTGCATTGCTGGAGGATGTTGGTGAGCAGGGCATGGCGCAGAGCCGTGCCGGCGTACATCAACGCTTCATCGAACGGATCAACAGCCTGGAGCAGGCACCTGCCGGTCTGCCGGCCCGGGTGATCGTATTCGGTATCTCATCGCTGCCAGCCCAGGCCCTCGAGGCACTGGCCGGCCTGGCACGCTTCAGCCAGGTGCTACTGTGCGTGCACAACCCCTGCCGCCACCACTGGGCCGATATCGTTGCCGACAAGGACCTGCTGCGCCACCAGTACAAGCGCCAGCAACGCAAGCAGGGCATGCCCTTGCAACTGGACGACCAGTCGCTGCACCAGCATGCCCACCCTTTGCTGGCCGCCTGGGGCAAACAAGGCCGCGATTACATCAACCTGCTCGACAGCTACGATGACCCCAGCAGTTACCAGGGCGTGTTCAGCGACGGTCGCATCGACCTATTCAGTGAGGGCTCGCCCACCACGCTGCTCAACCAGTTGCAGGACGACATCCTTGAACTGCGTCCGCTCGCCGAAACTCGTGAGCAGTGGCATCCAGTCGACCCAGCGAAGGACCGCTCGATCCGCTTCCACATCGCCCATAGCCCGCAACGCGAAGTGGAGATCCTTCACGATCAGCTACTGGCCCGGTTCAGCGCCGACCCAACCCTGCGCCCACGTGACGTGATCGTCATGCTGCCGGCCATCGATACCTACGCGCCGCATATTCGCGCCGTATTCGGCCAGTTGCAGCGCAACGATCCGCGCTACATCCCGTTCACCCTGACCGACCAGGGCCAACGTGGCCGCGAACCCTTGCTGATTGCCCTCGAACACCTGCTCAAGCTGCCGGACAGCCGCTTCGCGGTCAGCGAAGTGCTCGACCTGCTGGATGTGCCGGCAGTCCGCGCCCGTTTCGGCATACGCGAAAACGACCTGCCCACGCTGCACCGCTGGATCGAGGGGGCCGGCATCCGCTGGGGCCTCAATGCCGAGCAGCGGGCCAGCCTGGGCTTGCCCGCTGGGCTGGAACAGAACAGCTGGCGGTTCGGCCTGCGGCGCATGCTGCTGGGTTATGCCGTCGGCGTGGGTGAGGCCTGTGACGGCATCGAACCCTACGATGAAATCGGTGGCTTGGATGCGGCGCTGATCGGCCCGCTGGTCGCCTTGCTCGACGCCCTCGAAGTAGCCAGCAAGGCCTTGTCCGAGCCTGCCACTGTCAGCCAGTGGGGGGAACGCCTGCATGCCTTGCTGCAAGTGTTTTTCCTGGCCGAGGGCGAGCGCGACGAGTTCCTGCTGATGCAGTTGCAGGATCTGCGTGATAGCTGGCTTGAGGTGTGCGAGGCCGTCGGCCTGCAAGACTCATTGCCGCTGACCGTGGTGCGCGAAGCCTGGCTGTCGGGCCTCGACCAGGGCAAGTTGTCCCAGCGCTTCCTCGCCGGCTCGGTGAACTTCTGTACCCTCATGCCGATGCGCGCCATCCCGTTCCGGGTGGTCTGCCTGCTGGGCATGAACGATGGCGATTATCCCCGCGCCCAGCAGCCGCTGGACTTCGACCTGATGGCCAGCGACTACCGCCCCGGTGACCGCTCGCGCCGTGAGGATGACCGCTACCTGCTGCTCGAAGCGCTGTTGTCGGCCCGCGACCAGCTGTATGTCAGCTGGGTCGGGCGCAGTATCCGCGACAACAGCGAACGCCCGGCCTCGGTGCTCATCGGCCAGTTGCGCGATCACCTTGCAGCCGGCTGGCAGCTGGCAGGCGCGGAGCAGGGGCAGCCGGCAGAACCGGGCGAGCAACTGCTGCACGCACTGACCCAGGAGCACCCGCTGCAACCGTTCAGTTCACGCTACTTCCAGAAGGGCAGCCCGCTGTTCAGCTTTGCCCACGAATGGCAGGTGTTGCACCAGCAGGGCCAGGAGGACCAGCAGGCTGACCACGTCCTGCCGCCATACCATGACGAGGAGGCCTTGAGCCTGACCCAGCTGAATGACTTCCTGCGCCACCCGGTGCGGCATTTCTTCAGCCAGCGTCTGAAGGTGTACTTCGAAGCGCTGGAAGCACCGACCCCGGACGAGGAACCCTTCGTCCTCGATACCCTGCAACGATACGGCGCCAGTGAAAGCCTGTTGGGTGCAGCGCTGGCCGAGCCGGACAATGCCGAACAGGCCCTGCAGGCACAAGCCCGGCGCTTGCAGGCCTGTGGCGTGCTGCCACTGGCCGGCTTCGGCGAACTGCTGCAGCGCGAGCTGATCGAGCCCCTGCCAGACTTGCTGCAACGCCACCGCCAGCTATTGCAACGCTGGCCGCAGCTGGTCGAGGGGGCATTGCCCGTGCATTTCGAGCACGGCCCGCACCGCCTCGAAGGGTGGCTTGGGCGGGTATTCCAGGCAGATGACCAGAGCCTGCTCAGCATCACCACCGTACCCAACACTATCAGTGCCGGGCGTAACGCCCTCAAGTGGCACCGCCTGATCGCGCCCTGGGTCACGCACCTGGCGGCCTGCGCGGCGGGCTACCCCTATAACAGCGCGCTGGTGGCCAGCGACTTGACCCTGCTGCTTGAGCCACTGCCGCAAGCGCAGGCGGCGCAATTGCTGGGCGACCTGCTGGTAGCCCGTCAGGCGGCGATGAATGCGCCGTTGCCGGTCGCGGCCAAGACCGCGTTCGCCTGGCTGGCCCAGGACGATAGCGACAAAGCCCTGGCTGCTGCCGCCCGCGCCTACGAAGGCGACCAGAGCACCAGCTTCGGCGAGCGCAGTGAAAGCATCGCCCTGGCCCGGCAGTTCCGCGACTTTGCCGCACTCACCGCTGATGAAACCTTCGAAGGCTGGTGCGAAGCCTTGTACCGCCCATTGTTCAACGCCCCGTGGCAGACCCTGGGCAACCCGGAGAAAGGCGCATGACCCAGGACCGTCCCCTGGCACTGAGTTTCCCCCTGCATGGCAGCCGGCTGATCGAGGCCAGTGCCGGCACGGGCAAGACCTTCACCATTTCGGCGCTGTACCTGCGTCTGATCCTCGGTCACGGTGGCGAGCAGGGCTTCAACCGCGAGCTGCTACCACCGCAGATCCTCGTGGTGACCTTCACCGACGCCGCCACCAAAGAGCTGCGCGAACGTATTCGCGCCCGCCTGGCCGAAGCTGCGCGGTTCTTCCGTGGCGAGCTGGAGGCGGCCGACCCGCTGTTGCACCAACTGCGTGACGACTATCCGGAAGAAGCCTGGCCACGCTGTGCCGGGCGCCTGGAAATCGCCGTGCAGTGGATGGACGAGGCAGCGGTATCGACCATCCACGGCTGGTGCCAGCGCATGCTGCGCGAACATGCCTTCGACAGCGGCAGCCTGTTCACCCAGACCCTGGAAACAGACCACAGCGAACTGCTGGGTCAGGTCATGCGCGACTACTGGCGGCGCTTCTGCTACGGCATGCAAGGCGACGCGCTGGCCTGGGTGCGTGGCCACTGGGGCAGCCCCGACGCCTTGCTGCCGCGGATCCGCCCGCTGTTCGGTCGCGTGCGCGTCCAGCACGATGGGCCCGAGCCGGCGGCACTGATCCAGGCATCGCTGCAGCAGCGTGGCGAGCAGTTGGCCCGGCTCAAGGCGCCTTGGGCGCAATGGGCCGAGGAGTTGCGCCAGATCTGCCGTGATGCACTGGCCGCCAAACAGGTCGATGGCCGCAAGATGCAGGCCCGTTACTTCGAGCCCTGGTTCGACAAACTCTGCGCCTGGGCCGCAGACGAACAACTGGTGGAACTTGACCTGGGCACCGGCTTTACCCGCCTGACCCCAGCGGGCATGGCCGAAGCCTGGAAGGGCGAGCCCCCCGAGCACCCCGCCCTCAATGCCATGCAGAGCTTGCAGCAACAGTTGCAGGCCCTGGACAGCCCGGATGCCCCATTGCTCGAGCATGCCGCCAACTGGGTAGCGGCACGCTTCGAAGTGGAGAAGCGTCGGCGTGCGGAAATGGGCTTCGACGACATGCTCCTGCGCCTGCAGCACGCCCTGGCCAGCGAGGCTGGCGAGCGCTTGGCCAGCCTGATCCGCGAACAGTTCCCGGTGGCGTTGATCGACGAGTTCCAGGACACCGACCCGGTGCAGTACGGCATCTTCGAGCGCATCTACCAGATCAGCGAAAACCGCGCCGAGACCGGCCTGTTCATGATCGGCGACCCCAAGCAGGCGATCTATGCCTTCCGTGGCGCCGACATCTACACCTACCTTGCTGCCCGCCGTGCCACCAGTGGTCGCCTGCACAGCCTGGACACCAACTACCGCTCCAGCAAGGCCATGGTCGCGGCGGTCAACCAGGTGTTCCTGCAGGCCGAGGCGCGTGAGGCAGGGCGTGGCGCATTCCTGTTCCGCGAGGCTGATGACAACCCGCTGCCGTTCATCGAGGTCCGCGCCAAAGGCCGTGGCGAACAGCTGTTGATCGACGGTGAAGCCTGCGCAGCCCTGCAATGCTGGCATCTGGAAAGCGAAGAGCCGGTCTCCGGCAGCGTTTACCGGCAGCAGCTGGCAGCCAGTTGCGCCAGCCATATCGTCGCCTTGCTCAATGGCGGCCAGCAAGGCACGGCTGGCTTCCAGAATGCCGAGGGCGAACTACGCCCGTGCCTGCCATCGGACATCGCCATCCTGGTGCGCGATGGCCATGAAGCGCAGATGGTCCGCGCCGAGCTTGCCGCGCGCGAGGTGCGTAGTGTGTACCTGTCCGACAAGGACTCGGTATTCGCCGCCCAGGAAGCCCACGACCTGTTGGCCTGGCTAAAGGCCTGTGCCGAACCCGACTCTGAGCGCCTGCTCAAGGCCGCCCTGGCCAGCCTTACCCTCGACCTGTCGCTGGCTGCGCTGGACCGCCTGAACCAGGACGAGCGGGTCTGGGAAGACTGGGTCATGCGTTTTCGTCGTTACCGCGACACCTGGCAGCGTCAGGGCGTGTTGCCGATGCTGCGGCACCTGCTGCATGACTTCCAGCTGCCGCGCACGCTGATCCGCCGCAGCGATGGCGAGCGGGTGCTGACCAACCTGCTGCACCTGGCCGAGCTGCTGCAACAGGCCGCCGGCGAACTGGACGGCGAACAGGCGCTGATCCGCCACCTGGCCGAGCACCTGGCCAGTTCCGGCCAGGCTGGTGAAGAGCAGATCCTGCGCCTGGAGAGTGACGAGCAGTTGGTGAAAGTGGTGACCATCCACAAATCCAAGGGCCTGGAATACCCCTTGGTCTACCTGCCGTTCATCTGCACCAGCAAACCAGTGGACGGCAGCCGCCTGCCGCTGGCCTGGCATGATAGCCAGGGCAACGCCCATCTCACCCTCACACCAGACCAGGAACAGATCGACCGCGCCGACGACGAGCGCCTGGCCGAAGACCTGCGCCTGCTCTATGTGGCCCTGACCCGTGCCCAGCATGCCTGCTGGCTGGGTGTCGCCGACCTCAAGCGGGGCAACCAGAAGAGCTCGCAACTGCACCGCTCGGCGTTCGGCTATCTGCTGGGAGGCGGCCTCGCCCTGCCGGGCTCGCAACAACTGACAGACTGGTTGCAGGCCTTGGCTGCAACTTGCCCGCACATCAGCTGCCCGGGCCTACCGCCGGCAGATGAGCAGGTATATCGCATGCCGCACACCGAGCATGAGCTGCTGCCTGCCCGCAAGCCGCGCCGCGCGGCGGGCGCCGAGCATTGGTGGATTGCCTCGTACAGTGCCCTGCGCGTCGGCGACCAGACCCTCGGTGCCGACAGCTCCCAGGCCCAGCAGTTACTGGATGATGAAGTGGTCGATACCCAGGTGCTGCGCGAGGTCCCGGCCGACAGTGGCGATATTCACCGCTTCCCGCGCGGGCCCAACCCCGGCACCTTCCTGCATGGCTTGTTGGAGTGGGTTGGCCGCGAGGGCTTCAGCCAGGTCAGCGGCAATGCACGGCTGATCGAGCGAACCGTTGGCCAGCGCTGCAACCGTCGCGACTGGACCGGCTGGATTCCCACCCTGACGCACTGGCTGCAGCGTCTGCTGGGCGAAGCGCTGCCGTTGCCGGGCAACGACCTCGGTGTGACGCTTGGGCAACTGCGCCACTACCAGATCGAAATGGAGTTCTGGTTCGCCAGCCACCAGGTCGATGCCGAACAGCTCGACCGCCTGGTGGCACGCCACACCCACCCCGGCCTGGCACGCCCGGCGGCTCAGCCGACCGTGCTCAATGGCATGTTCAAAGGTTTCATCGACCTGGCTTTCGAGCTGGACGGGCGTTACTACGTGACCGACTACAAGTCCAACTGGCTGGGCCCGGACATTCAGGCCTACGATGCCCCGGCCATGGAAAAGGCCATCCTCGAACATCGCTACGACCTGCAGTACGTGCTGTACCTGCTGGCCCTGCATCGGCAGTTGCGCGCCCGCCTGCCTGACTACGACTACGACCGCCATGTCGGCGGCGCCCTGTTCATCTTCCTGCGAGGTGCCAGCAGCAGCGGCCACGGCGTTTACCACGCCAAGCCACCGCGTGAGCTGATCGAAAGCCTCGATGCGCTGTTCCGTGGTGAGCACCCGCCCGTGCAGCAGGACCTGTTTGCCGGAGCCGTGATATGAGCCGAAGCCTAGTCGACCTATTGCCCACCCCGCTGCACGCCGAGCACCTGCTTGCATTGGCGCCGCAGCATGACAGCGGTGACCTGCTGCAACTGCTCGACCGCTGGGTAGAGCGCGGCTGGCTGCGTGCCCTGGACCGAGCGTTCGTATCGTTCCTGGAGGAGCGAGCCCCCGGTAGCGACCCACTGCTGTTGCTGGCCGCTGCCCTGGCCAGCCACCAACTGGGCCACGGCCATGTCTGCCTGGACCTGCAGCAGACCCTGGCCGAGCCCGATTTCGCCCTGTCCTTGCCGCCTGAAGGCGACGCCTTGACCGGCCCCTTGCTGCTGCCTTCGCAGTTGCTCGCCAACCTCGACCTGCACGCCTGGCGCCAGCGCATTGCCGCCAGTCCGCTAGTGGCCGCCGGCGATACTTCGGGCCAGCAAGCGCGGCCTCTGGTGCTAAGCGGCGAGCGTTTGTACTTGCGCCGTTACTGGAGTTACGAGCGGCGCATCGACCATACACTTCGCCAGCGCCTGACCCAGTCCGAGGCGCCCCCGGCCGACTTGCGTGGCCGCCTGGCGCAGCTGTTTGACGGTGGTACGCCGGCTGGCCAGGTGGACTGGCAGAAACTCGCCTGCGCCCTTGCCACCCGCGCAGGCTTCAGCATCATCACCGGCGGCCCCGGCACGGGCAAGACAACCACCGTGGTACGCCTTTTGGCCTTGCTGCAGGCGCCGGCGGTGGAGCAGGGCAGGCCATTGCGCATTCGCCTGGCCGCGCCGACCGGCAAGGCGGCCGCGCGCCTGACCGAATCCATTGGCCAGCAGGTCGAGCGCCTGCAGGTCAGCGCCGAGGTGCGCGGGCAGATCCCCACCGAGGTCAGCACCGTGCACCGCCTGCTCGGCAGCCGGCCCGGTTCCCGGCACTTCCGCCACCATGCCGGCAACCCGCTGCCGTTGGACGTGCTGGTGGTCGACGAAGCGTCGATGATCGACCTGGAAATGATGGCCAACCTGCTCGATGCGCTGCCGCCACGGGCACGTCTGGTACTGCTGGGCGACAAGGACCAGCTGGCCTCGGTCGAAGCCGGTGCGGTACTGGGTGACCTGTGCCGGGATGCCGAGGAGGGCTGTTACTCGTCGGCGACCGAGGCATGGCTGGAGCAGATCGGTGGCGAGTCGCTGGCGGGCAGCGGCCTCAAGGCCGGCGATGAGCAACGCAACCCGTTGGCCCAGCAGGTGGTGATGCTGCGCTTCTCGCGGCGTTTCGGCGAAGGCAGCGGCATTGGCCAGCTGGCCCGGCTGGTCAACCGCCAGGACTCCCATGCGGCGCGCAACCTGCTGGCCGCGCCGCCGCCCGATGTGTATAGCCTGGCCCTGAAGCACGAACAGGACCGCGCCTTCGACCGCCTGCTGCTCGACGGCCTGAATCGCGGCAGCGACGGCCCGCAGGGTTATCGCAGCTACCTGCGCACCCTTGGCCGCTTCCGCCCTGCACTCGATACCGCCGTTGACGACCCCGCGTGGGAGCAATGGGCGGGCAAGGTGCTGCACAGCTTCGAGGACTTCCAGCTGCTGTGTGCGGTACGCCGCGGCGCCTGGGGTGTCGAAGGCCTCAACGAGCGGGTGGCACGGGTGCTGCACAATGCCGGGCTGATCGACAGCCAGCAGCCATGGTACGAAGGGCGCCCGGTGCTGGTAACCCGCAACGATTATGGCCTGGGCCTGATGAACGGTGACATCGGCATCGCCCTGCGCCTGCCGGACGAGCGCGGCGAACCCTTACTGCGCGTGGCCTTCCCGCGTAACGACGGCAGTGGGGGCGTGCGCTTCGTCCTGCCCAGCCGGCTGAACGAAGTGGAAACGGTATTCGCCATGACCGTGCACAAGTCCCAGGGCTCGGAGTTCAGCCACACCGCGCTGGTGCTGCCGGATGCGCTCAACCCGGTGCTGACCAAGGAGCTGGTATACACCGGCATCACCCGCGCCAAGCATTGCTTCAGCCTGGTTGAGCCTCGTCAGGGTATTTTCGAAGAGGCGGTGGCGCGCAAGGTGCGGCGTATTTCCGGGTTGATGCTGGAGCAGGTGTAGGACCGATAAGGCCCTATCGCCGGCCAGCTCCCACAGGTGCAGCGCAGTTTTCAAGGGCTGTGGAGTCCTTGTGGGAGCTGGCTTGCCGGCGATGGGGCCATCAATCCCCATGCACAAAGCTGCTCGTACCTACATTGATGCGGCCATGTGCTATCGTTGCGCCGATATCGGAAAGGGCCTTAAGAGATTTCCCACATGAACGTGGCCGCAAGGCGAGTGACGAGCTGTGTGCTTTCGCTATTGCTGGCCGCCCTGTTCCTTTCCGCAGGCCCGGCCCAGGCAGACTCCGCCATGACTGCCGCCCAGGTGCAGCAACGTGCCAAGGCGGTCACCCAAGTGGTGCTGGGCATCTTCAGCTACGCCCGCTGGCCCGTCGAACCTTCGCCCTTGCGCCTGTGCCTGGTCGGCCCGACCGAATACGCCGATGACCTGATCAAAGGCCATGTGCAGGAGTCTGGCCGACCGCTGCAGGTGCGGCGGCTGCTGGCAGACGATAGCCAGGTCGCCCAGGCCTGCGACGCCATCTACATTGGCAAACTCGACCAGGGCCAGCGCGACCGGCTGTTCGAGCGCGTCAGTGGCCACCCGGTGCTGAGCATCAGCGAGGCAGACGACCCGTGCACGGTCGGTAGCCTGTTCTGCTTGCGGGTCAGCGACCAGCAGGTAGCCTTTGAAGTCAACCTGGACTCGGTGGCTCGCTCCGGCGTGCACATTCATCCCAGCGTGCTGCAATTGTCGCGGCGCCGGGCGGTGCAACCATGAAACCAACGCGCAAGCGCGGCGTGCGCCCGACCCTGCGCTCGGTGCTGGGCCGTGGCCACCTCAGCGTCGCCTTGCTCGCCGTGGGCCTGGCCGGCATATCCCTGACCCTGCTGGGCGTGCTCGCCCTGCGTGTCTACGCCA
Source organism: Pseudomonas sp. A2 (assembly GCF_023100865.1). Lineage (NCBI taxonomy): Bacteria > Pseudomonadati > Pseudomonadota > Gammaproteobacteria > Pseudomonadales > Pseudomonadaceae > Pseudomonas > Pseudomonas sp. A2. The sequence goes on along the minus strand of NZ_CP039127.1, from coordinate 5,244,289 downwards.
ACGACAACCTGCACCTGATCGCCCGCTCGATCAGCTACACCGTGGAAGCGGCGGTGGTGTTTGACGACAGCGCTGCGGCCAATGAGTCGCTGGCGCTGATTGCCAGTACCGAGGAAGTGGCCGAAGCCAGGGTCTTCAACAACGAAGGCGAGCAGCTGGCGCATTGGCAGCGCAGTGATACCGGCGTGCTCGCGCGGCTGGAGGCACAGGTGGCCACCGCCTTGCTGGATGAGCCGATCAACCTGCCGATCACGCACCAGCAACAGCAGGTCGGGCGCATCGAGCTGGTTGGCCAGGGGCGAAGCCTGTTGCTGTTCTTGTTCAGCGGGCTGGCCGGCATCCTGTTCTGCACGGTGCTCAGCGCCCTGGCTGCCCAGTACCTGTCGCGGCGTCTGCTAAGCGATATCGTCCGCCCGCTGCGCGGCCTGGCCAGTGTTGCCCACGCCGCCCGCCGCGAGCGCAGTTTCGACCGGCGCGTGCCGGAGGCGCCGATTGCCGAGCTCAACGAACTGGGCAATGACTTCAACGCGCTGCTGGATGAGCTGGAGGTATGGCACAGCCACCTGCAGAACGAAAACCAGACCCTGGCCCACCAGGCTAGCCACGACAGCCTGACCGGCTTGCCCAACCGCGCCTTCTTCCAGGGGCGCCTGAGCCGCAGCGTGCGCAATGCCGAACGGCAGAAGGATCACCTGGCGCTGCTGTTCCTCGACAGTGACCACTTCAAGCAGATCAACGACACCCTCGGCCATGCGGTGGGCGACGAAGTGCTGATCAGCGTGGCCGACCGCGTTCGTGCCCAACTGCGCGAGCACGACCTTGTGGCGCGCCTGGGTGGCGATGAGTTCGCCGTGCTGCTGACGCCTTTGCATTCGCGCCAGGACGCCGAGCACATTGCCGAGAAGATCGTTGCCAGCATGAAGTTGCCGGTGCAGCTGGACAGTGGCCGTAGCATCGCCACCTCGTTGAGTGTCGGTATTGCCTATTACCCGGATGACGGCGCCGACCCCGCCAGTCTTCTGAATGCCGCCGATGCGGCGATGTACCAGGCCAAGCGCAAACGCCGTGGCCATTGGCAGGTGGCGCAGACGGAACGGTCCGCCAGCGAAATCAAGAACAGGAGTTGAACCCGTGATACAGGCTTTGCGTTTCCCCCTTTGGGCCTTGTTGCTCGCCGTGCTGGCGCTGAACGGCTGCCAGAGCGCTCCGCCCAAAGGCCTGTCCGCCGAGCAGATTGCCGTGCTCAAGCGTGAAGGCTTTACCCCGACCGACGAAGGCTGGGCCTACGATTTGTCCGGCAAGGTGCTGTTCGGCAGCGACCTGGACAGCCTCAACAGCCAGAGCCAGGCGATTGTCGAACGCATTGGCAAGGCGCTGCTCGGCGTTGGCATCCAGGGGGTGCGGGTGGATGGGCATGCCGACTCGTCCGGCAAGGCGGCATATAACCAGCAGCTGTCCGAGCGCCGCGCACAGAGCGTTGCCAGGGCGCTGGTCGGGGTAGGCATGCCGGCGCAGAACATCCAGTCCCGCGGGCTGGGCAGCAGCCAGCCGGTGGCGGACAACCGCACCAGCGCCGGGCGTACCGAGAACCGGCGGGTATCCATTGTGGTGGCTTCCTACTGACCACAGCCTACGTGCTATCAGATATCCCTGTGGAGCGGGTTCACCCGCGAACACCGGCGAAGCCGGTGCCATGCACCGAGTTGTCTGCTTCGCGGGTAAACCCGCTCCCACATTATCTGTGTTACCCCCGGGGTTTTAGCGCAGATGCACAAATTGCCGGGGCTGCTCTGCTGCCCTTTCGCGACACAAGGCCGCTCCCACAGGTACAGCGACAACCTCTAGATCAACGCTGCATCTGTGGGAGCTGGCTTGCCGGCGATGGGCTGCAACGCAGCCCCTTATTCCTGAGCAAACCGCATCTCCCGCGTCTCCCCCATCAACAACGGCGCATTCGCCTCGGTCGCCCCCCGGATGTAGTCCCACAACAGCGTAATCCGCTTCAACTTGCGCAAATCCTCCCGGCAATACATCCAGAACTGCCGTGTCACTTCGATCTCTTCCGGCAACACCGTCACCAGCCGCGGGTCCTGTGCTGCCAGGAAGCACGGCAAGATCGCCAGCCCACGCCCCTGCAACGCTGCCGTGTACTGCGCAATCACGCTGGTACTGCGCAAATGCGCGCTGGCGCTGGGGATCAGGTTGGCCAGGTACAGCAGCTCCGAACTGAATGCCAGGTCGTCTACGTAGCTGATGAACGGGTGCCTGGCCAGGTCCGCGATCTGGTTGATCGGTGCATGGCGGTCCAGGTAGTCCTGGGTCGCGTACAGCCGCAAGCGGTAGTCGCACAGCTTGCAGCACACATAAGGCCCATGCTCTGGCCGCTCCAGGGCGATGACGATGTCCGCCTCGCGCTTGGACAGACTGATGAAGTGCGGCAGCGGCAGGATATCCACCGAAATCGCCGGGTAGGCATCGACGAAGTGGCTTAGCTGCGGGGTGACGAAGAAGCTGCCGAAGCCTTCGGTGCAGCCCATGCGCACATGCCCCGACAACGCCACGCCCGACCCGGACACCTGCTCGCAGGCCATGTGCAGCGTGCTCTCGATCGACTCGGCATAGCCCAGCAAGCGCTGGCCCTCGGCGGTGAGGACAAAGCCGTTGGTCCGGGATTTCTCGAACAGCAAGGTGCCCAGCGCCCCCTCCAGCGAGCTGATGCGCCGCGACACAGTGGTGTAGTCCACGCTCAGGCGCTTGGCGGCGCTGCTGGCCTTGCGCGTACGCGCCACTTCAAGGAAGAACTTCAGGTCGTCCCAGTTGAGCGCGCTCAGGGATGTAAGGTCTTTTTGCATGATGATCCGGTTTTTTTGTGCGTTCTTGTTGGATGTTTGCACATCTATACTCGAAACAAGCCTCAGGACGCCACCTCGCGTTTGCCCGGCAATGGCGATCTCGTCCCGACAATAATTCCAAGGAGAACGCAGATGAACGCACCGCAATCCCCTAACCAGACCAAAATCGAGCAGGTCAAGCTGCTGATCGACGGCCAATGGGTCGAGTCCAAGACCACCGAATGGCGCGACATCGTCAACCCGGCTACCCAAGAGGTGCTGGCGCGCGTACCGTTCGCCACCGTCGAAGAAGTCGACGCAGCCGTCGCCGCTGCCCACCGCGCCTTCCAGACTTGGCGTAACACGCCGATCGGCGCGCGCATGCGCATCATGCTCAAGCTGCAGGCGCTGATCCGCGAACACACCAAACGCATCGCCCAGGTCCTCAGTGCCGAGCAGGGCAAGACCCTGGCCGACGCCGAAGGCGATATCTTCCGCGGCCTGGAAGTGGTCGAGCACGCCGCCTCCATCGGCACCCTGCAGATGGGCGAATTCGCCGAGAACGTTGCCGGCGGCGTCGATACCTACACCCTGCGCCAGCCGATCGGCGTATGCGCTGGCATCACCCCGTTCAACTTCCCGGCGATGATCCCGCTGTGGATGTTCCCCATGGCCATCGTCTGCGGCAACACCTTCGTGCTCAAGCCGTCCGAGCAGGACCCGCTGTCGACCATGCTGCTGGTCGAACTGGCGCTGGAAGCCGGCATACCGGCTGGCGTGCTCAACGTGGTGCACGGCGGCAAGCAAGTGGTGGATGCCATTTGCACCCACCAGGACATCAAGGCGATTTCCTTCGTCGGCTCCACCGAAGTGGGCACCCACGTGTACAACCTGGGCAGCCAGCACGGCAAGCGCGTGCAGTCGATGATGGGCGCCAAGAACCACGCGGTGGTGCTGCCCGATGCCAACCGCACGCAAACCGTCAACGCCCTGGTCGGTGCCGCCTTCGGTGCAGCAGGCCAGCGCTGCATGGCCACCTCGGTGGCGGTGTTGGTGGGCAAGGCCCGCGAATGGCTGCCGGATATCAAGGAAGCGGCCAGCAAGCTCAAGGTCAATGCCGGCTGCGAGCCAGGCACCGATGTCGGCCCTGTGGTCTCCAAACGCGCCAAGGAGCGTGTGCTGGGTCTGATCGAAAGTGGCATCAAGGAAGGCGCCAAGCTGGAACTCGACGGCCGTGACGTCACGGTATCGGGCTACGAGCAAGGCAACTTCATTGGCCCGACCCTGTTTTCGGGCGTGAAGACCGACATGCAGGTCTACACCCAGGAAATTTTCGGCCCGGTGCTGGTGACCCTGGAGGTCGACACCCTTGACGAGGCCATCGCCCTGGTCAATGCCAACCCGTTCGGTAACGGTACCGGCCTGTTCACCCAGAGTGGCGCGGCAGCGCGCAAGTTCCAGAGCGAAATCGACGTCGGCCAGGTCGGCATCAACATCCCGATCCCGGTCCCGGTGCCGTTCTTCAGCTTCACCGGATCGCGTGGCTCCAAGCTCGGCGACCTCGGCCCGTACGGCAAGCAAGTGGTGCAGTTCTACACTCAGACCAAGACCGTCACCGCCCGCTGGTTCGATGACGACAGCGTCAACGACGGTGTGAACACCACCATCAGCCTGCGCTAAGGAGAGAGTCATGCGTATCGCATTCATCGGGCTCGGCAACATGGGCGCACCCATGGCCCGCAACCTGATCAAGGCCGGGCACCAACTGAACCTGTTCGACCTGAACAAGGCTGTGCTGGCCGAGCTGGCAGAACTGGGCGGGCAGGTCAGCCCGTCGCCCAAGGACGCGGCGGCCAACAGCGAGCTGGTGATCACCATGCTGCCGGCTGCTGCCCATGTGCGCAGCGTGTACCTGAACGAAGACGGTGTGCTGGCGGGCATTCGCCCCGGCACGCCGACCGTGGATTGCAGCACCATCGACCCGCAGACGGCGCGTGATGTGTCCAAGGCCGCAGCGGCCAAGGGCGTGGACATGGGCGATGCACCGGTGTCCGGTGGCACCGGCGGCGCGGCGGCAGGCACCCTGACCTTCATGGTCGGTGCCAGCACCGAGCTGTTTGCCACCCTCAAGCCGGTACTGGAGCAGATGGGCCGCAACATCGTGCACTGCGGTGAAGTCGGCACCGGGCAGATCGCCAAGATCTGCAACAACCTGCTGCTGGGTATCTCGATGATCGGCGTGTCCGAGGCCATGGCCCTGGGCAACGCGCTGGGCATCGACACCAAGGTGCTGGCCGGCATCATCAACAGTTCGACCGGGCGTTGCTGGAGCTCGGACACCTACAACCCGTGGCCGGGCATCATCGAAACCGCGCCGGCATCGCGTGGCTATACCGGTGGCTTTGGCGCCGAGCTGATGCTCAAGGACCTGGGGCTGGCCACCGAGGCTGCACGCCAGGCGCATCAACCGGTGATCCTGGGGGCCGTGGCCCAGCAGCTGTATCAGGCCATGAGCCTGCGCGGCGAGGGTGGCAAGGACTTCTCGGCGATCGTCGAGGGTTACCGCAAGAAGGATTGACGAGCGAGGACTTTATCGCGGGCCGGGCGGCCTTCCCTCTGTAACTGCGCACCAGAGGGGAGGGGGCCCGTACTGCGATGTTTTTTGAGCATTATTTAGGCAAGGGGGGTAAGTAATACATGAAAATTCCCAAACCAAAAAATGCGATAGTCAATATCAAAAGCGAGGAGCCTATGAAGATTAGGAGGGTCTTGATTTTTGAAGGTAGATTATTTATTTCCTTGATGTCAATGAGGTTTTTTCGTGCATAGATTTTAGGAATGAGCAGTATGAATGATATATTCGTTAGTCGAAAGAATTTTCCCATCAAGCCAGCATGTAGCCAGAGTTTTTTTTCACCGGTTATTGCATTGCAATTTAATAAAAGTCCTTCAATGTAATCAATTTTGCGATGAGCGATATATATTGTTAATGCCAGGTTCAAGAAAAGTAAAGTTGTGACTGTCATGCTGTAGACTAAAAAAATCCAGTGCATGATTGTCATTTTGCGACTGCCTCGTATAGAAGTTCCCCAGCCCAGGCGCCTGCTTCATTCCCAAATTTTCCGCCTGCCATTCCCCCCACTGTACCGCCGAATATCCCACAAGCGAGTGCTCCGGTTCCACCTGTCGCTACGCCAAACACCACGCTGCAAGCAGCACCAAGAATAAGCTTGCCACTGGCTGCCCCAGCAGTAGTACCCAACAAACCCAAGGTTAATGAACTAACCTCGACATACTGCGCCTTTTTGCATTCCTCCTCGCGTCCGAGCGTACAGGCTTTATGTATCTCCAGGCCCGTGGCAGCGACGTCTAATGCAATCCCTACATACGTTCCTTTCTTGATCAAATTAGCAGCCGTCGCCACGCCTGAGACTTTGTTGGCATATCCTGCAATCTCGCCGGTATGCAAATAACTCTTTGTGGATATCCCCAGCGTCCTTTTGATCGAGCCCTTGTTCCTTATCCCGGAACCGTAAGCCGCCAGCTTGTTCAGCTGCTCATCCAACTTCATGAACAAGACGGCACGCTTTGCATAGAACTGATCGCGAGCCTCCATGGCCCCTGACCCGAGATGCTGTTGATGCAGCTTCTCGATATCCATCAAGGTGGCCTCGATAGCTTTCAGGTGCTTGCTCCACCCTTCACTGACTACACCAGCGCCCACAGATGCATGCGCGATGAGGCTCTTCAAGGTCTCGAAATTGTCCAGGAAAAAGTTATCCACACCTTGGCCGTTGCGCATCAGCCCCATGTGCGCAATCGTCGCCTGTCTCATCATCCAGGCTTCCTGGCTGGTGCAGGAAGCCGTGGTGGGATCGCCGATGATGATAAGTTCACCGCTACGGACCACAGTATTGGCGATGTGCGAATTCAGCACGTCAAACTTTTCCAGGGAATGACCGGTCAGCGCCAGGTCGGATTTCAGCCTATGATAGTTTTGCAGCTTGAGATTGAGAAACGCCCGGGCTTCAGACATAGCCTTGTCCTTACGCGTATTTCTTGTTGCCGATCCGGTCCCAGCCGCCGGCGATATTGCCGCCACCGGCGCCATCAATGCGCCGCTGCTGGGTATAGGTGGTCTTGATCCGGCCGTAGTTGAGCTGCACTACTTCAAGCGGTACGCCGGTGTCCACGCTCTGCGAATATTCGGCGATGATCACTTCCTCGAGGATTATTTCGTAGTACTTGAGTTTGTCACCAGCCGCGCGGCAGAGTGCCAGTTTCACTTCCTTGAGGTGCTGCCCGGTGCAACTGGCTTCCATCAGTTTGCAACTGGCACTGTCGAGGTATTTGGTGAAAGTGAAGTTGGTGACAGAGGTACGGCCGGAAGTGGCTCCGCCAGTAGAACTTGCAGTGGCAGATGTGCTTTGGCTGACGCCGAAATCGTAGCCAAGCACTTCGATCCATTTACTGTATTGCGCGTCCAGTGCTTCACCTGGAATGTTGTCGATCTGAATGTAGGCGTCGAAAGCCATGTTTTCTTCTCCCTGACAATTGAATCAATTGGGTATTGCTGCCCGGTGACCCGGCTGATTTGCAGAGCCTAGGCCTGCGATGAGTCGGGGGCAATACTTCAGGGAATGAAGAGGTGCAGTTCAGAAATGGACTACAAATGAAGGGGGAAAGCTGAAATTATATGTCAAAAAATGTAACTGTTACCCTTGCAGTAGGATGATGTTTACTTAACTTCTGGTTGCCTTATTCATCATGTTGAATTGCGAGCAGAGTCATGTGGGAATTTTCACTCATCCCACATGACCCAAACCAAGGTCCGCTTATGAATCAAGCAAAGACAAAGTACTTGCGCACGGTCTCGACCACTTCCCAGGTGCCTTTCATCCCCGGTTCGATCACGAACACATCACCCGCTTTCAGGTGCTTCGGCTCTTCGCCTTCCGGGGTGATGATGCAGTAGCCATCGAGGAAGTGGCAGAACTCCCACTTCTCGTAGTTGACCTCGAACTTGCCCGGGGTGCAGATCCAGGTGCCCATGATCTTGCTGCCGTCGGCCGACAGGTAGGCGTTGAGGTTGACGGTGTGCGGATCGCCGCCGATGCGCTTCCACTTGGTGGCGTCCACGACCGGCGTCGGGCAGGTTTCGCGCAGGACGGTGATGAAATCGGACATGGCACAACTCCTGGTGACTGGCTGAATGACTCGTCACCATAGGGCCATTGGCCGAGCCGCAGTTGCCTGGGCTCGACGTCCAGCTGTCTGGTCGCGCTATGCCAGGCGGTTGACCTCGACGGTGATGTGCGCCAGTTCTTCGTGTACGCCCAGGGCCATGCGCACGCTGTCGGCGCTGAGTTCGGCCCGGGCGGCCAGGCCGAGAATGCAGGCGTACTGGTCTTTGCCCACGCGCCACACGTGCAGGTCGGTGATGCTGGCCGGCACCGGCAGCTGCGCGACCACCTCGCGGATTTCCTCCACTACCGGCGCGTCCATCTCCGCATCCAGCAGCACCCGCCCGGTATCGCGCAGCAGCCCGCGAGCCCACAGCGCCACCAGCAGCGCACCGACCAGGCCCATTACCGGGTCGAGCCACCCGGCGCCCCAGTACTTGCCGGCCAGCAGGGCAACGATAGCCAGCACCGAGGTGGCTGCGTCGGCCATCACGTGCAGGTAGGCCGAGCGCAGGTTCAGGTCGTGGTGATGGTGGCCATGGTCATGGTGATGGTCGTGGCCATGGTGGTGAAGATCGTGATCGTGATGGAGATGGTCGTCACGCAGCAGCCAGGCGCAGATCAGGTTGACGGCCAGGCCCACGGCGGCGATGAAGATCGCCTCGTCATAATGGATCGGCCCCGGTGCCAGCAGGCGCTGCACCGACTGGAATGCCATCAGCCCGGCCACGCCCAGCAACAGCAGGGCGCTGGAGTAGCCGCCGAGAATCTCGATCTTCCAGGTGCCGAAGGCAAAGCGCCGGTCGCCGGCATAACGCCGCGCGGCGGCATAGGCCAGCAGCGACAGGCCCAGGGCCAGGGCGTGGGAGCTCATGTGCCAGCCGTCGGCCAGCAACGCCATGGAATTGAAGAACCAGCCCCCGGTAATTTCCGCCACCATCATCACTGCGGTCAGCCACACGGCCAGGCGCGTCTTGCGCTCGGCGCTCAGGTTGCTGGTATGGAACTGGTGGCTGTGCTGCCAGCGGTCTGAGGTTTGTGTCGCCATGGTTTATCATGCTCCCGGAACGTCGAGAAATATACTATACCCCAGTATACCTAGCATGGTGTGAAACCCAATGGCACATACCCTGAAGAGCAAGAAGCAGCTGCTGACCCGGGTGCGCAAGATCAAAGGCCAGGCCGCCGCCCTGGAGACAGCGCTGGAGCAGGACAAGGACTGCCTGGCGATACTGCAGCAGATCGCCGCCGTGCGCGGTGCGGTGAACGGGCTGATGGCCGAAGTGATGGAAGGGCATATCCGCGAACACCTGGTGGCGGACGGGCTGAGTGCCGAGGAGCGGCAGGACGAGGCGGACAAGGTGGCGACGTTGCTGCGGTCGTACCTCAAGTAGCAGACCGGCGGTACCGATACCCTAGGGAGGTATTGGTACCCGATGGTACTTGCTGATTTCCTACGTGTCAGAAGGCATGTTCCTACTTTGCCATCCAATCTGTCCGCTGGTCGCGATACGTGTGCATAGTGTGTAGTGCGCTTTGTTCTGGTCAATTCGGTGTGTATGATACACATCGACTGCCGAGGAAGAATGAATGCGCAGTCGTGAAGTTATCCAGCTTATTGAAGCCGACGGCTGGTACCAGGTTGATGTGAAAGGTAGTCATTACCAGTTCAGGCATCCGACAAAAAGGGGGCGAGTCACGGTTCCTCATCCCAAGAGTGAGCTCCCCAAGGGCACAGTACGCAGCATCTTGAAGCAGGCTGGCTTGATACAAGCCAACGGCACTGCCAGCACGAGCATCAACGGAGGTAGTCAATGAAATTCCCGGTCGTATTGCACAAAGACGCCGACTCGGACTACGGCGTGACCGTACCTGATGTGCCCGGTTGCTTCAGCGCCGGTGCCACTGTTGCAAAAGCACTGGAGAATGTTCAGGAAGCGCTGGCACTACATTTTGAAGGGTTGGTCGCAGATAACGAGGCATTGCCGCAGGCACAGGAAGTCGACGTCCATGTGGCAAACCCTGACTATGAAGGCGGGGTCTGGGCCGTTGTGGATTTTGATGTCACCCCGTACCTGGGTAAGGCGGTTCGCTTCAATGCAACGCTGCCGGAAAACCTGCTTCAACGAATCGACGAAAAAGTGAAGCGTGATCATCGCTATGCGTCCCGCTCCGGTTTTCTGGCTTCGGCTGCACTGCGAGAGTTGGCCCTTTCGCACTAATCGGTAGGCTCACTTTCGCTACGCCCACCAATACCGCACAAAGTGGAAGAACACCGGCGCGGCAAAGCACACCGAATCCATGCGGTCGAGCATGCCGCCGTGGCCTTCGATCATGTGCCCCCAGTCCTTCACCCCACGGTCGCGCTTGATCGCCGACATCACCAGCCCGCCGAAGAAGCCCATGGCGTTCACCGCTAACGCCATCAGTGCGGCCTGCCAGAAGCTGAACGGGGTGATCCAGCACAGCATGGCGCCGATCAGGGTGGCCAGCGCCACGCCGCCGGCCAGGCCTTCGACGGTCTTGGATGGCGACAGGTTGGGCGCTACCTTGTGCTTTCCGAACAGCTTGCCGCACACGTACTGCAGCACGTCGCTGATCTGCACCACAAGGATCAGCCAGGCAATCAGCAACAGGTTGCGGCCCTCGTAACCCGGGATGTCCAGGGTCATCAATGCCGGCACCGACGATACGCAGTACACCGCGATCATCAGCCCCCACTGCACCTTCGAGGCGCGCTCGAGAAAGCGCGTGGTGTCGCCGCCGAAGCTGGCCAGGATCGGCAGCAACAGGAACAGGTACACCGGGATGAAGATGCTGAACAACCCGTACCAGTCCATGGCGATCAGCACGTATTGCACCGGCAGCGCCACATAGAACGCCGCCACCAGTGCCGGGTAGTCGCTGCGCCGGGTCGGGGTGAGCGTCATGAACTCGCGCAAGGCATAGAACGATACGCCGTAGAACAGCACGATCACGCCATACTTGCCGAACAGGAAGGCGATGCCGATCACCAGTACCATCACCCACCAGGCGTTGATGCGGGCGTTGAGGTTGTCGATCACCGCGTGCGGTGCCGGGCCGGCGCGCCATTTGAGCAGGCGGCCGATCACGCTGGCGAGCAGCAGCAGGGCGCCGATGCCGGCAAACAGGGAAAGGGTGTTGTCGTCCATCTCAGGCATCCTTGGGGGCCAGGTTCAGCAGGGCCTGGCTGGTCCGCTCGAGAAAGGCTTGCTTGCTTTCATCCGCCTGCAGGTGCAGCGGCTCGCCAAAGCTCAATGTGCACAACAACGGCAATGGCAAGGCACGACCCTTGGGCATCACCCGGTTGAGGTTGGCGATCCATACCGGCACCAGTTCGACTTCGGGGTTGGCTGCTGCCAGGTGGTACAGCCCGCTCCTGAACGGCATCAGCGGCTCGTCGCCGAGATTGCGAGTGCCCTCCGGAAAGAAGATCAGCGAGTCGCCCTGTGCCACTGCTTCGAGGATCGGCTGCAACGGGCTGCCCTGGCCGGCGCTGTGTTGCCGGTTGATCAGCACACCGTTGAAGACCTTGCGGATAAGAAAATCGCGAATACCCGGCTTGGCCCAGTAATCGGCACCGGCTACCGGACGGGTACGCTTGCGCAGCGGCTGCGGCAGCGAGGCCCACAGCAGTACGAAATCACCATGGCTGCTGTGGTTGGCGAAATACAGGCGCTGCACCGGCAGCGGCGTGCAGCCCAGCCACAGGGCGCGGGCACCGGTGATCAGGCGGGCGGCGGAAGTGATGAGGTAGGCGGTCAGGTTGGCGAGCATGGATCGGTAGTCATCCCTTCAAAGGCAGTGTCAGCAGGGTAGCCAAGGCCAGCGACAGCTGCAGGCCCAGGCACACTGCCTGGCGGCGTAACAGGGCCAGCGCGGCCCGGCTACGGGCAGGCCATGCTCGAGTGTCGGCGGCCTGCGGTTTGAGTTTCAGCTCGAACAGTGCGTGGTCCAGGGCCTGGGTGTCCGCCGCCAGGTCGCGGCTGGCGGCGAGGCGGGCGAACAATTGGGCATCGATGGCCACACGGATGGCCCAGTACTTGTGCAGCACGCCTAGTACCAGCAGCGCAATGCACAGCAGGCTGGACAGCGGTTGCAATTGGGCACCCAGCAAGGGCGCCAAACCGTAGGCCAGGGCCAGCAGGGTGAGGCCGTCCGACAGGCGTTCCAGTTGTTTGCCTCGGCCCAGCAGGCTGGCCACCACGTACAGCGTCATGGTTGTGTCCCTAGCTGTTGCAAGGCCTGGCGGTGTGCGCTGTGCAGCACCACGCCAGGGCGGGCCTTGCGGATCAGCGCTTCGACCTGGCGAGCATCACTGCAGCGGCCCGTGAGCACCAGCCAGGCTGCCACGGCGCTGGCGCTGCGCGAATAGCCCAGGGCGCAGCAGACCAGCACCGGGCCTTGCGAGCGCAGGCGTTCGATGGTGACGGCGGCTTGGTGCAGCAATGGGCTTTCCGGGGCGATCAGGTCCAGGGTAGGAAAACATGCGTAGCCAACGGCGGACGTGGCCTGTGTAGGAGCGCTGTGCTGAACATGACACGGTAGCTCCGCGCACAAATCGACCACCGCAGCGAACTGCGCGCCGCGCCCTGGAATTCGCCCGAGGTATACGCCATCACATACTTCATCCGCCTGCGGATGCCGCCATGTCCACAGCCGCGAGTTGACCCACGCCCCCACCAGATAAGGCGCCAGCAGCCAGCTGGCGGCATTCGACAAGCGACCATCGGCGCATTTCTGAAACCCGCCTGCACCGAGCGCGGCATAGTTCAGCGCCACGAGGGCCAGCGACACGGCCGGCCAGGTCAACCATAGCCAGGCACCGCCGAACGTAACGGCTGGCACCGCGCACAGCAGTCCACCCACGGTATAGAGCAACGCCAAGCGCCAACGCTTGGCATCCCGCGCAAGGCGCACCTGCTGCCAGGGCAGTTGCCCTTGATGTGGCCACAACCAGACGCAGACGAACCCCGCCAATGCCCCTGTCGGCACGTCGATGAAATGGTGCTGCCAGGTGGTCAGTACCGAGACCCCGATCAGTGCCATCCAGCCATGCATCAGCCAACGCCAGAGCTGGCGCTGCACGTGCCGGGCAAACATCGTCCAGATGATCACCAGCAGGGCAATATGCAGCGACGGTGCCTGGTTGAACGGCTTGTCGAAGCCCATGAGCACATCGAACATCCAGCCGAACACCCCGCCCAGTTCCGGCCGCTCGAAGGTGAAGCGCAGCGGCCAGAGCAGGAAGCAGCTGACGCTGATCAGCTGCGCGGTGAGCAGCGCCAGCGCGTGCCGGTCCATTTCCTGGCGCGTGCGTGGCAGCAGGAAGGACAAACCGTAGAGCAGGTCGATCGACCAGTACGGGATGATCGTCCACGGCCACAACGGCATGCGGCTTTCCCAGCCGAACACCAGGCTGCCGACATCACTGCGCCCGGCGGTATGGTTGTTCGCCAGCCCGTAACTGAGGAAAAACAGCGGCCCCAGCAACAGAAGCCAGAACACGCCTCGGCGGATCAGCCGGGGCTCGCGTGATGGGCTCATTCAGCGCACCCGTTGTGCCAGGCTGACGCTGAAAATGCCCCATTCATCGATGCGCTGGGCCAGCTTGCGGAACCCCGCCGCTTCTACCAGCTGGTCCATTTCGGCCTGGCTGCGGCGACGCATGACCCAGGCCTCCCCGCCGCGGTGGCTGGTGAGGGCGCGGGCGATCATTTCCAGTTGCGGGTGCCACGGCTGGCCGGTGTAGACCAAATAGCCGCCATCTTCCAGCGCATCCGCCAGGCCGGCCAGCGAGTTGCCTACCAACTGGTTGCTGGCGAACAGTTCGTACAGGCCGGAGACCACGGCCAGGGTCGGTGGTTGTTCCAGGGTGGCCAGGCTCTGGCGGTCGAAGGCATCGCCCTGGACGAAGCGGGCGATGTCGGCCAGGCCCTTTTCTGCAATCAATGCGCTGCCTTGCTGCACGTTCAGTTCGCTGTAGTCACGCAGCAGGATCGAATCCGGCAGCTGTTCGAGCTCCTGCAGGGACTCGAGAATGTAGCGGCCATGGCCGGCGGCGATATCGACGATGTGCACCGGCCGCTGCTGGTCGCGCAGGCGGACGATGGCCAGGCGCAGCAGTTCCTCTACGTGCAGCTTGCGCTGGCGGATGCCGCGCCAGCCGATGGCGTCGAGGTAGTTCTGGTCGATCAGGCGGCCGAGCTTGCCTTTGCCGGTCGGCTGGTTGCGGTACACGTAGTCCAGGGTACTGCCCGAGTCGAAACCGGTATCGAAACCCAGCTTCACACCTTCGGACAGCCCCTTGCCCAGACGCAGCCCGGCACGGGTAGCACGCCAGTAAAGGTCGCTGGGCGAGTTGCGCGGCAGCGGTGCGGCCAGGCTTTCGGCTTCGGCGCAGCTGGCGCCGGTCTTGTCGGCATCGAGCAGTGACGGCAGGGCGGCGGGGCTGGCGAAGCAATGTTCGACAAACCGCTCGATGCGCCGCAAGGCATGGGCCCTGTCACGCTCGCCAAGGGTATCGTGGAAAAAGCCTGGCAGGATGTGCATTTCCTTGCGCGCACTGCCCAGGCGTTCGAAGAAGCGTTCCTGCGGTTGGCGTTCGACCACGAAGTCGGCACCGGACACCAGCAGCTGGGTTGGCAACTGAATGGCCTGGGCATCCGCCACCACCCGGTCGGCGGCTTCGTACAGGCCCAGCAGCATGGTTACCGAAATCGGCCGGCTGATCAGCGGGTCGGCCACGTACGACATGACCCGTTCCGGGTCGTGGGTGAGCAGGCGGGGCTTGACGTAGCTGTTTACGAAGAAGTTGCCGCGCAAGGCTTTCAGCAGTTTCAGGCCGGTGCGGGCGAACGGCACATACAGTTTGACCTTGAACGCTGGCGAGGCCAGCACCAGGCAGCGCACCTTGGGCGCGTAGTCGTGGGCCCAGGTGGCCACGAGCACGGCCCCTACGCTCTGCGCCAGCACCACCAGGTCCTGTTCGGCGATGCCATGGCTGGCCTGGATGTGCTCGATGAAGGTCTGCACATCGCGCACGCTGGTGGCGAAGCCCGGGCTGTCGCCACGCGCGCCCGGCGAATGGCCGTGGCCGCGGGCATCCCAGGCGAAGAAATCGTAGCCCGGCATGTCCAGCTCGTCGGCCAGGTGTGCCATGCGCCCGCCGTGTTCGTGGCCGCGATGGAACATCACCACGGCCCGGCGTGGCTGGTGTTGGTTACGGGTGGCAGGCCAGTGACGGTAGTGCAGCTCGACGCCGTCATGGGTGGAGAAGTGCAGCGCTTGCGCTTGGCGCATGGTCGACATCCTTTTGCGACGGCAGTGGGCTCAGCGGGTTTCGGCCAGCCCCTGGCGAACCCGGTTGTAGAGGGTATAGAGCGAGAGTGCGAGGATGACCAGCAACAAGCCGTTGAGCCAGGTGCCATTCAGCAGGCCCAGGGCGACACCGGTACCCAGCACACCGAAGGCAAAGGCCCGGTCGCTCTTGCCCATTGGGCCATCGTAGCGCCGTGAAGCACCGGCCAGTGGGCCCATGACACCGGCGTATTCGCTGAAGGTGGCGCTGAGCACCACGAGCACGACCAAGGTTGGCGATACACCGGCCAGCAGGGCGAAGGGCAGGTACAGCGCGGCATCGGCGATCACGTCGCACAGTTCGTTGAGGTAGGCACCGAGGGTGGATTGCTGGCCGAACTCGCGGGCGAGCATGCCGTCGACAGCGTTCAGTGCCATGCGCAGCAGCATCCAGACTGGCACCAGGATGAACAGCCAGGTGAGATGGGGCAGGGCAGCCAGCAGCAGGCCCAGCAGGATCGACAGCAGGGCGGCGGCGACAGTGACCTGGTTGGCGGTGACACCGCGGTCGTAGAGGCGCTGGACAGCAGGGCGGAGCATGGCCTGGAAGCGCGGTTTGAGCTGGTAGATCGATGCCACTGGAAAGTCCTTTTCGGTGGGGCGTTATGGCGCCATTGTGTGTGAGCCTTCTTCGCGGGTAAACCCGCTCCCACAGGTATAGCGTCCATCCGAGAGATACCACATATCCTGTGGGAGCGGGCCCGCCCGCGAACACGGGCGAAGCCCGTGCCATCAATCGCGGTGCCTGCTTCGCGGGCTCGCCCGCTCCCACAGGTATAGTGTCCAACCGAGAGATACCACACATCCTGTGGGAGCGGGTTCACCCGCGAACACGGGCGAAGCCCGTGCCATCAATCGCGGTGCCTGCTTCGCGGGCTCGCCCGCTCCCCAGGTATAGCGTTCATCCGAGAGCTACCACATATCCTGTGGGAGCGGGTTCACCCGCGAACACGGGCGAAGCCCGTGCCATCCACTTCGTCAGCGGGTGAGGGTGGTTACCAACCCTGCGGCATACCCCGGCAATGCCGCAAAATCGCGTGCACACACCAGCAAGCGGCGATTGGCCCATGGTTCCGTCAGCGCCACCCAGTGCAACGGCAACAGCCCTTGCCAGCGCTTCACCGCAGCCAGCGGCACAATCCCTACTCCGGCTCCGCCCGCAACCATGCGGATCACGCCATCGAACCCTTCGGCACGCACCCGAACCCGCATGCGCCGGCCCTCGCGCAGTGCCTGCTCTTCCAGGTACAACGCCAGTGCACTGCCGGCACCCAGGCCGACGTAGCCATGGGCCAGGCTATCGATGAAGCTCGGCGCTACCTCGCTGGCCAGTGGATGGCGCTGCGGCGTTACAAGCACCAGTGGGTCTTCGCGAAACGGCCGGGTCTGCAGGTGCTCGCTGGGGGCGGCGGTTGAAACTATGCCCAGGTCCGCCATGCCCTGGGTAATCGACTGCACGATGCGCAGGCTCGGCAACTCCTGCACATCCACACTGACGCCTGGGTTTTCAGCCAGGTAGCCGGCCAGCAGCTCCGGCAGGTACTCCGTGAGTGCAGCCGTGTTGCACAGCAGGCGCACCTGGCCCTGCTGCCCTTGTGCGTACTGGCTCAGGTCGAACTGCAGGCGCTCGACCTGCTGCGATATCAGCCGGGCATGCTGCAGCAGTGCCTGGCCGGCCAGAGTTGCTTGCACGCCACGGCGGTTGCGTTCCAGCAAAGGGATGCCCAGCGAAGCCTCCATTGCGCGGATCCGCGCACTGGCTGCTGCCAGCGAAAGATGGCTGCGGCTGGCACCGGCGGTGATGTTGCCGCACTCCAGGGTGTGCTGGAACAGCCTGAGGTCGATCAGGTCGAAATGCATGTGGCTCTGTCCTGGCAAGAGTCTGGCTGAGTATATGGCAGATTTTCAGCCCGGCCGAAGCACGCCATCATCGGCCCATGAATACCTTGCTCGCTTTCTACCAGAACATTGGTCCAGCGCTGTCGCTGCTGGTGGTACTGACCTTCCTGCTGGCCGGCGCGGTGAAGGGCGTGATCGGCCTCGGCCTGCCGACAATCGCCATGGGCCTGCTGGGCCTGGCTATGTCACCGGCGCAGGCTGCGGCATTGCTGATTGTGCCTTCGACCCTCACCAACCTCTGGCAGCTGGCCAGTGGGGGGCACCTGCGGAGGTTGCTGGCACGCCTGTGGCCGATGCTGGCGATGATCTTCGTCGGTACCTTGCTGGGCAGCGCCTGGCTGGGGATCAACAGCGGCCCTTGGGCCGCACATGCACTGGGCGCGGCCTTGATGGTGTATGCGCTGTACGGGCTGGTCGGTCCGGGCCTGCGCCTGGCACCGGGGCGGGAGCCTTGGCTGGCGCCGCTTTGCGGGCTGGTCACGGGCGTGGTCACGGCGGCGACCGGGGTGTTCGTGATACCGGCTGTGCCCTACCTGCAGAGCCTGGGTTTGAATCGGGATCAGATGGTCCAGGCCCTGGGCCTGTCGTTCACGGTTTCGACCCTGGCCCTGGCCGTTGGCCTGGCCGGGCAGCATGCCCTGGGTGGCCAGGCGCTGGGTGCTTCGCTGCTGATGCTGGCGCCGGCCTTAGTCGGCATGCTGGCCGGCCAGTGGCTGCGTCAGCGCATCAGTACGCCGCTGTTCAAACGGTGCTTCTTCATCGGCCTGGCCGCCCTCGGCGGCCATTTGCTGATCAGCGGTTAGCGCTTGATGCGCTGAGCATGTCGATCATCTGGATGTCGAAATCGCGTTCCAGGTAGTCCATGCGTTTTTCGAAGAACGCGGTCATGTGCGGCAGTGCCGAATGCACATCCAGCGCGGCCTTGTCGGCCCAGACCTCGAAGAACACGAACAGGCTCGGGTCCTGCTTGTCGCGCAGCATGTGGTACTCGATGCAGCCCGGCTCCTGGCGGCTTGGCTCGACGTAAGCGCGGAACAGGGTTTCGAACGCTTCAGCCATTTCCGGGCGGGTCTTGGCTTTGAGGATGAAGGCGTACTGCTCACTCATGGGTCGCTACTCGGTGATGGGAGGTGATGAGATTCTAAGGCAATAATGCATTATTGATTTGTGACTTCAGGTCAATTGTATTTTGCCGCTGCATTACTGTATCCCGCGCCCGCGAGCCCCTAACCTGCCGGCCTGAATTTTTTCCGCGAGGCCCGCATGAAGAAGATCCTTTTGCTCAACGGTGGTAAACAGTTCGCCCACTCCGACGGTCGTCTGAACACGACCTTGCACGAAGCGGCCATCGCTCACCTGGACCGGGCCGGTTTCGATGTACGCCAGACCTTCATCGACGGTGGCTATGATGCCCAGGAAGAGGTGGAGAAGTTCCTCTGGGCCGATGTGGTCATCTACCAGATGCCCGGCTGGTGGATGGGCGCGCCATGGACCGTTAAAAAGTACATCGACGAGGTGTTCACTGCCGGCCACGGTAGCTTGTATGCCAACGACGGCCGTACCCGTTCGGACCACTCGCAGAAGTACGGCAGTGGTGGCCTGGTGCACGGCAAGCAGTACATGCTTTCGCTGACCTGGAATGCACCGCAGCAGGCATTCGACGACCCTAGCGATTTCTTCGAGGGCAAGGGGGTGGACGCGGTGTACTTCCCATTCCACAAGGCCAACCAGTTCCTCGGCATGACCGGGTTGCCAACTTTCCTGGCGGTGGATGTGATGAAGCGGCCGGATGTGCCGGCTGCTTTGGCGGCCTATGAGGCGCATCTGGACAAGGTGTTCGGCAAGGCACAGTAAGGTTTTCTCTGTGCCGGCCTCTTCGCGGGCTTGCCCGCTCCCACAGGTACTCCACAGTCCTTGAAATCTGTGTGATCCCTGTGGGAGCGGGCAAGCCCGCGAAGAGGCCAGCACAGGCACCGCTGGACTTGGCCTCGACAAGCGGCTATCTAATCCCTGCAGAGACCAACCACAGGCGCAGATGTGAAAACCCGATCCGAAGAACTCCAGGTATTCGTCACCGTCATCGACTGCGGCTCGATTTCCGCTGCTGCCGAGCAGATGGGCCAGACTCCGTCCGCCGTCAGCCGTACCCTGTCGCGCCTTGAGGGCAAGCTGGGTACCACGCTGGTCAACCGCACCACCCGGCGCATGGACCTGACCGAGGAGGGCCGCTTCTTCCTCGAGCGCGCGCGGTTGATCCTGGAACAGATGGACGAGATGGAAGAGCGCCTGTCGATGAACCGCCAGACCCCCACCGGGCGCCTGCGCATCAACGCCGCCGCGCCGTTCATGCTGCATGCCATCCTGCCGTGGATCGGCGAGTTTCGCCGCCAATACCCTGGCATCGAACTGGAACTCAATACCGACGACCTGATCATCGACCTGCTGGAGCAGAGCACCGATGTGGCAATCCGCATCGGTGAACTGGCCGACTCCAGCCTGCACGCGCGCAGCCTGGGATGCAGCCCGGTACAGGTGCTGGCCAGCCCGGCCTACCTCGAGCAGCACGGCACGCCGCAGCGGGTCGAGGACCTGGCCAACCACTGCCTGCTCGGCTTCAGCCAGCCCGAATCGCTCAACCATTGGCCACTGCGCCATGCCCAGGGTGACCGCTGGAGCATTCGCCCGTCACTGATCGCCTCCAGCGGCGAGACCTTGCGCCAATTGGCGCTGGCCGGCGAGGGCATCGTCAGCCTGTCGCACTTCATGACCCACGAGGACATCCGCGCCGGGCGCCTGCAAGTGCTGCTGAGCGAAGCCAACAACGGCTATCGCCAGCCGATCCATGCGGTGTACTACCGCAACACCCAGCTGGCGCTGCGTATCCAGTGCTTCCTCGATTTCATCCAGCGCAAGTTGGCGATGTACGCCAGCTGAGTTGCCTGAACGCGACAGGTCCTGTCCACGGGCGGCGAAACTTCCTGCGATTGATTGCACAGTCGAAGCGCTTCGGCCTTACTGACTGCTCAACAAAAACAACACCAAGGAAGTGTCATGCGTATTGCTCCGTTCCAGTACCTGGCTCTCGCAGCCGCGATCCTGAGCTGTTCCTCGGTTCATGCCGCCAACCTTGAGGGCGGCGCGGTGGCCGCGCCCGATCAATATGGTGCACAGGTGGCCGCCGACATCCTCAAGAAAGGCGGCAACGCGGTGGATGCGGCAGTGGCCACGGCTTTCACCCTGGCGGTGACTTATCCCGAGGCCGGCAACATCGGTGGTGGCGGGTTCATGACCCTGTTCGTAGACGGCAAACCCTACTTCCTCGATTACCGCGAAGTCGCGCCCAAGGCCGCCACGCGCAACATGTACCTGGACGAAAAGGGTGAGGTCATCGAGAACCTGAGCCTGGTCGGGGCACGTGCTGCTGGCGTTCCGGGCACGGTGATGGGGTTGTGGGAGGCGCATCAGAAGTTCGGCAAGCTGCCCTGGAGCGAACTGCTGACCCCGGCCATCGGCTATGCGAAAAACGGCTTCAAGGTTGCGGCCAAGCAGTACCAGTACCGCAACGACGCCCAGGGCATGTTCAAGACCGCGACCAATTTCAACGACTACTTCGGCAACATGAAGGTCGGCGAGCTGTTCAAGCAACCGGAAATGGCCCAGACCCTGGAGCGCATCGCCGACAAGGGCGTGAGCGAGTTCTACCAGGGCAAGACCGCAGACCTGCTGGTGGCGCAGATGCAAGCCGACAAGGGCCTGATCACCAAGCAAGACCTGAAGGACTACAAGGCCGTATGGCGCGAGCCAATGGCCGTGAGCTGGCGTGGCAATGTGGTCTATACCGCGCCACCGCCAAGCTCCGGTGGTGTAGCCCTGGCCCAGCTGCTGGGTATCAAGGAAAACCGCGCGGCGGACTTCAAGGGTGTGGCGCACAACTCGGCGCAGTACATTCACCTGTTGGCCGAGATCGAGAAGCGCGTGTTCGCCGACCGTGCCGACTACCTCGGTGATCCGGCCTTCACCGCAGTACCGGTGGACAAGCTGGTGGCCAAGGACTACTTGGCCAAGCGCGCCGCGCAGGTCAACCCGAAGGCCATTTCCGATACCGACAAGGTCAAGCCGGGCCTGGAACCGCACCAGACCACGCACTTCTCGATCGTCGACAAGCAGGGCAATGCGGTCAGCAACACCTACACCCTCAACCTCGACTACGGCAGTGGTGTGGTGGTGAAAGGCGCCGGCTTCCTGCTCAACGACGAGATGGACGATTTCAGCGCCAAGCCGGGGGCGGCGAACGCCTTTGGTGTGGTAGGTGGCGATGCCAATGCTATCGCCCCGGGCAAGCGCATGCTGTCGTCCATGAGCCCCAGCCTGATGACCCGCGATGGCAAGGTCGAGCTGGTCATCGGCACCCCGGGTGGCTCGCGGATCTTCACCTCGATCTTTCAGGTGATGAACAACCTGTACGACTACGACATGCCGCTGGACAAGGCGGTGGCGGCGCAGCGCGTGCACCATCAGTTGCTGCCCAAGGACACCATCTACTTCGACAGCTATGCGCCGCTGACCGGGCCGGTGGCTGATGAACTGAAGAAGATGGGCTATGTGCTGGAGGACCAGGGCTGGGAGATGGGGGATATCCAGGCGATCCGGGTTGATGGGACGAAGCTGGAGACCGCTTCGGATCCGCGTGGGCGCGGGGTAGGGATGATCGTCAAGTAATACCTGTTCCATCGCTGGGAGGGCTTTGCCCTCCTTTCGCGACACAAGGCCGCTCCTACAGGAGATCGCGGTCCCTTGTAGGAGCGGCCTTGTGTCGCGATGGGCCGCAAAGCGGCCCCAGATTCCAGGATCAGACGCGGAACTGGCTGACCAACGTCTGCAACTGCCCACCCAACCGCGCCAACTCCACGCTGGACGCCGCCGTCTCGTCACTGGCCGCCGCCGTCTGCTCCGACACATCGCGTACATTCAGGATGCTGCGGCTGATCTCCTCCGCCACCGCACTCTGCTGTTCCGCCGCCGCGGCAATCTGCTGGTTCATCGACTGGATGCTCGACACCGTGCTGGTGATGCTCTCCAGCGAAGCCCCGGCCTTGCGCGCCAGCTCGACGCTGCTGTCGGTCAGGGTGCGGCTGCCGTGCATGGCCGTAGCCACTTGCTGGGTACCATGCTGCAGGCTGGCGATCAGTTCTTCGATCTCTTCGGTGGATTTCTGCGTGCGCTGGGCCAGGCCGCGCACTTCATCGGCAACCACGGCAAAACCACGGCCAGCCTCGCCGGCACGCGCCGCCTCAATCGCAGCGTTAAGTGCAAGCAGGTTGGTCTGTTCGGCCACCGACTTGATCACGTCCATAACGCTGCCGATCTTCTGGCTTTCCTGCTGCAACAGGTTCATGGCTTCGGTGGAGCGGTGCATGTCCTCGGCCAGGCGTTCGATCTGGCCAATTGCTTCGCCTACCACGCGGTCGCCGGCACGGGCTTCGTCATCGGCACCGGTGGCAGCATGCGAGGCCTGCTCGGCATTGCGTGCCACTTCCTGAACGGTAGCGGCCATTTCGTGCATTGCGGTGGCCACCTGGTCGGTCTCGACCTTCTGGCTGTTGGCGCCGGCGCTGGTCTGCTCGGTCACTGCCGACAATTCCTCGGCAGCGCTGGCGATCTGGGTGACGCCATCGCGGATGCCGCTGATCAGCTCGCGCAAAGTGGTGCCCATGCGGGCGATGCCTTGTTGCAGCACGCCCAGTTCGTCGCGGCGGGTGACGCGCAGGTGTTGGGTGAGGTCGCCGCTGGCGATCTTTTCAACTGCCACCATGGTGTCGCGCAGTGGGCGGGTGATCTGCCGGGTGATCAGCACTGCCGCCAGCACGCCGACCAACAGCGCCAGCAGCGTGGCGATGGCCTGCAGGCTGCGGGCCTGGGTACTTTCCATGTCGCGGCGCTGCAACTGGATCTGGTACAGAGCGTCGCTGCGCTTGACGATGTCGGCACCCTGAACGGTCATCTCGGCGCGCGCAGTGGTGATGTTGGCGACCGCATCGCGGAATTGACGCACGGCTTCACGGTAGGCCAGCACCGAGCCTTCGAACTGTCGCAGGCGCGTGTCTTCGGCCGGCAGCTGGCGCTTGAGGTTGTCGATTTCGGCCAGGGCGGTGTCCAGCTGGCGCAGGGCTGCCTGCTCGTTGGCAGCGCTGTTTTCGGCAATGTAGCCGCGTACGTCGATGCGCACCTGCAGCAGTTGCTGGCGGGCCTTGCTGATCAGCTGGTACTGGGCCAGGCGCACGCTGTCGGCTTCGGGGCGCGCCATGACTTCCTGGCTGAGGGCGTCCATGGCCTGGTCGGCACGGCTGGCCGAGCCGTCCATGGCCGTGCGCGCGGTGCGGGTGGCATCGTAGCCCTGGCGCATCTTGTTCAGCGACACCTTGTAGGCGCTGATGGTCTCGCCCAGTTCACCCAGCAGCTTGATGTTTTCCGGGCTCTTGAAGGTGCTGGCCAGGTAGGCCTGTTGCTTGCTGAAGGCGTCAAGCTTGGTCTGGGTGTTGGCGGCGGCAGCATCGTCACCGTTGGCGATCATGTACTGCAGGCGTGCAATGCGCAGGTCGGTCAGGTCCTTGTTGAGCTGGCCGATATCGCCCATCCAGTTGCTGCGGTCAATCAGGCTGCCCAGGCTGGTCCAGCCGGTCAGGGCCAGCAGGCCGGTGAGGATCAGTACCAGGCCGAAGCCCAGGCCGAGTTTGAGGTTGACGCTGATGTTGGCGAACCAGCTGTTCATGCACGCTCTCCAGAAGTTGTTTTTCGCTCGCTTGATCTCCGATCGCCAGGCGTTGTTGTTCTGGATGCCCGCTGATTCGTGCAGGGGTTATCGGCAGTGATGGAGGAAGCTGAAACGCTTTTTCAGCAGATTTGTAACTGGCTTGATTGGGGCTGCCTTGCAGCCCTTCGCGGTGGATGGCACCGGCTTTGCCGGTGTTCGCGGCTAAAGCCGCTCCTACAGGGATCGCGTCGGTTTTGGAAGCTATTCAAAGGTTGCGCGCACTGAAGGTATCGCAGCGGTTCACCTCACCCTCGGCAAACCCGGTCTTGAACCAGCGCACCCGTTGCGCTGAGGTGCCGTGGGTGAACGAGTCTGGTACCACGCGCCCGCGGCCTTGCTGCTGCAGGCGGTCATCGCCGATGGCATTGGCCGCGTTCAGGGCCTCTTCTACGTCGCCCGGCTCCAGCCAGTTCAGGCGCTTCTGCGCCTGGTAGGCCCATACACCGGCCAGGCAGTCGGCCTGCAGTTCCTGACGCACCAGCAGGCCATTGTCGCCTTCCATGCGCTGGCCGCTGCGGCGCGCGGCATCGACCTTGGCCGACACGCCCAGCAGGGTCTGCACGTGATGGCCGATTTCGTGGGCGATCACGTAGGCCTGGGCAAAGTCGCCGGCGGCGGCGAAGCGGGTTTCCATTTCGCGGAAGAACGACATGTCCAGGTAGACCCGCTGGTCTGCCGGGCAGTAGAACGGCCCCACCGCCGCCGAGGCAAAGCCACAGGCCGAATTGACCTGGCCGCTGAACAGCACCAGCTTGGGGTCGCGGTACTGCTTGCCGCCCTCGGCGAACAGGGCTTTCCAGGTGTCTTCGGTGTCGCCCAGGATCGAGGCGACGAACTCGGCCTGCTGGTCGTTGGCCGGCGGCGCCTTGCCGCCCGCGCTGCTGGGTGCCTGCTGTTGCTGCTCCATCTGGCCGGCGAGCTGACCAAGAATCTGCAATGGGTCCTGGCCGGTGAGCCAGCCGATACCGACAATCAGCAGCACCGCACCAAGCCCCAGCCCCTTGCCGCCGCCGAAACGCATGCCGCCGCCACCACCTTCGCCTCGGGCATCGACCACATTGTCGCTGCGTCGGCCTTTTCGCCAATCCATGAATGCTCTCCGAAGCGTGAAACAAGAAGACAAAGATTAGTCCACGACAGCGGCGAGTGTCAGGCCAAGGTGATTATGCATAACCAAATGGTTATGTTTGATGTGGCTGATTTCAATATTCATTGCGCGCTACCTGCCTGAAACTGCATGTGGGAGCGGGCTTGCCCGCGACAGGGTTTCAAATAATCCCCCCGCGCATTTCCATAATTCCAAGAGAGGAAACCGGCATGCCCGCCCAGGACAACAGCCGCTTCGTGATCCGTGATCGCAACTGGCACCCGAAAGCTCTTACGCCTGACTACAAGACGTCCATTGCCCGTTCTCCACGCCAGGCACTGGTCAGCATCCCGCAGTCGATCAGCGAAACCACCGGCCCGGACTTTTCCCACCTGGGCTTCGGCGCCCATGACCATGACCTGCTGCTGAACTTCAACAACGGCGGCTTGCCGATCGGCGAGCGCATCATAGTTGCCGGCCGTATCGTCGACCAGTACGGCAAGCCTGTGCCGAACACCCTGGTGGAAATGTGGCAAGCCAACGCCGGCGGCCGCTACCGTCACAAGAACGACCGCTACCTGGCGCCGCTGGACCCGAACTTCGGTGGCGTCGGCCGCTGCCTGACCGACCGTGATGGCTACTACAGCTTCCGCACCATCAAGCCGGGCCCGTACCCATGGCGCAACGGCCCGAACGACTGGCGCCCGGCGCACATCCACTTCGCCATCAGCGGCCCGTCGATCGCCACCAAGCTGATTACCCAGCTGTACTTCGAGGGTGACCCGCTGATCCCGATGTGCCCGATCGTCAAGTCGATCGCCAACCCGCAAGCCGTGCAGCAGTTGATCGCCAAGCTCGACATGAGCAACGCCAACCCGATGGACTGCCTGGCCTACCGCTTCGACATCGTGCTGCGCGGCCAGCGCAAGACCCACTTCGAAAACTGCTGAGGACCCCGCCATGCCAATCGAACTGCTGCCGGAAACCCCTTCGCAGACCGCCGGCCCCTACGTACACATCGGCCTGGCCCTGGAAGCGGCCGGCAACCCGACCCGCGACCAGGAAATCTGGAACCGCCTGGCCAAGCCGGACGCGCCGGGCGAGCACATCCTGCTGATCGGCCAGGTGTATGACGGTAACGGCCACCTGGTGCGCGATTCGTTCCTGGAAGTGTGGCAAGCCGATGCCAACGGCGAGTACCAGGATGCCTACAACCTGGAAAACGCCTTCAACAGCTTTGGTCGCACCGCCACCACTTTCGATGCCGGTGAGTGGACCCTGCACACGGTCAAGCCGGGTGCGGTGAACAACGCTGCGGGCGTGCCGATGGCGCCGCACATCAACATCAGCCTGTTTGCCCGGGGGATCAACATCCACCTGCACACGCGGCTGTATTTCGATGACGAGGCCGAGGCTAATGCCAAGTGCCCGGTGCTCAACCTGATCGAGCAGCCGCAGCGGCGCGAGACCCTGGTGGCCAAGCGTTGCGAGGTGGACGGGAAGACGGCGTATCGCTTCGATATCCGTATTCAGGGGGAAGGGGAGACGGTGTTCTTCGACTTCTGAGTCGGACCTCGGGGGCCGCTTTGCGGCCCATCGCGACACAAGGCCGCTCCTACAGGGAATCGCGTTCCTCCTGTAGGAGCGGCCTTGTGTCGCGATGGGCTGCAAAGCAGCCCCGGCGATCTGAAGGTCAGCGCCGAACCAGCAAAACCCCACTCTCCATATGGTGGGTATACGGGAACTGGTCAAACAACGCACACCGTTCGATGCGGTGCGTATCCTGCAACTGGGCAATGTTCGCCGCCAGCGTCTCCGGGTTGCACGAGATGTACAGGATCCGCTCGAAACGCCGGGTCAGCTCGCAGGTGTCCGGATCCATCCCCGCCCGTGGCGGGTCGACGAACACCGTACCGAACTCGTAGCTCTTGAGGTCGATGCCTTCCAGCCGGCGGAACGGCCGCACCTCATTCAGCGCCTGGGTCAGCTCTTCTGCCGACAGGCGCACCAGCCGCACGTTATCCACAGCGTTCTCGTCAAGGTTGCTCAGCGCGGCATTGACCGAGGTCTTGCTGATTTCGGTGGCCAGCACCTGGCGCACGCGGGTGGCCAGCGGCAGGGTGAAGTTGCCGTTGCCGCAGTACAGCTCCAGCAGGTCATCGTCGCGCTCGCCGATAGCCTCGAAGGCCCAGCTCAGCATCTTCTGGTTCACCGCGCCGTTGGGCTGGGTGAACGCGCCTTCCGGCTGGCGGTAGCTGAACACACGGCCAGCGACTTCGAGGTTTTCCACCGCGTAGTCACGGCCGATGACCAGGCGCTTGCCCTTGGAGCGGCCGATAATACTGACGCCCAGGTCTTCGGCCAGCTGCCGTGCGGCCGTTTCCCATGCCTCGTCCAGCGGGCGGTGGTAGCACAGGGTGACCATGGCATCGCCAGCCAGGGTGGTAAGGAACTCCACCTGGAACAGGCGGTTGCCCAATTCCTCGCTGGCCTGCCAGGCCGCCTTCAGGCGCGGCATCAGTGCATTGATGCGCTGGCTGGCGATAGGGAAGTCATCGATCAGGATCGCCTTGTGCTTCTCGCCCGGGGCGAACATGGCGTAGTGGCGCTGGCCATCCTCGCGCCACAGGCGGAATTCGGCGCGCAAGCGGTAATGCTCGCGCGGCGAGTCGAAAACAGCCGGCTCCGGCGCGCCGAACGGCGCCAGCAGCTCGCGCAGCCGGGCCACCTTGGCGTCCAGCTGGGTGGTGTAGGAGGAGGGGTCGAAAGCAGCACTCATGCGTTGAACCAGCCCAGCTTGATGACGAACAGGATGGAAAGGATCACCAGGGCCGGGTTCAGGTCGCGGTGGCGGCCGGAGATCAGCTTGACGGCGGTCCAGGAAATGAAGCCGAAGGCGATGCCGTTGGCGATCGAGTAGGTCAGCGGCATGGCCAGGGCGGTCACCACCACCGGTGCGGCTTCGGTGACGTCGTCCCAGTTTATTTCTGCCAGGCCCGAGGCCATCAGCACCGCGACGAACAGCAGCGCCGGGGCGGTGGCGAAGGCCGGCACGCTACCGGCCAGCGGGGCGAAGAACAGCGCCAGCAGGAACAGCACGGCGACCACGATGGCGGTCAGGCCGGTGCGGCCACCGGCGCTCACGCCCGCGGCGGATTCGATGTAGCTGGTAGTGGTCGAGGTGCCCAGCAGGGAACCGGCCATGGCGGCGGTACTGTCGGCGATCAGGGCACGGCCCATTTTCGGCATGTGGCCGTCCTTGCCCATCAGCCCGGCGCGCTTGGCCACACCGATCAGGGTGCCGGAGTTGTCGAACAGGTCGACGAACAGGAAGGCGAAGATCACGCTCACCAGGCCCACGTCCAGCGCGCCGGCGATGTCCAGTTGCAGGAAGGTCGGGGCCAGCGAAGGCGGCATGGAGACCACGCCGCCGAAGGGCGTCACGCCCATCAGGATCGAGGCGATGGTTACGGCGAGAATGCCGATCAGCACGGCGCCGCGCACTTTCAGCGACTCGAGGCCGACGATCAGGAAGAAGCCCAGGGTGGCGAGGATCGGTGCCGGCTGCTTGAGGTCGCCCAGGCCCACCAGGGTGGCTGGGTTATCGACGACGATGCCTGCGTTATGCAGGGCGATCAGCGCCAGGAACAGGCCGATACCTGCGGCAATGGCCGAACGCAGCGGCAGTGGGATGCTGTTCACGATCCATTCGCGGATGCGGAAGATCGACAGCAGGAAGAACATCACCGCCGACAGGAACACCGCACCCAGTGCCACCTGCCAGGTGTGGCCCATGTGCAGGACCACGGTGTAGGTGAAGAACGCGTTCAGGCCCATGCCCGGCGCCAGGGCGATCGGGTAGTTGGCGATCAGGCCCATGGTCACCGAGCCGATGGCCGCGGCCAGGCAGGTGGCGACGAAGATCGCGCCCTTGTCCATGCCGGTCTCGCCGAGGATGCTCGGGTTGACGAACAGGATGTAGGCCATGGCCAGGAAGGTGGTGACGCCCGCGAGAATCTCGGTGCGCACATTGGTGTTGTGTGCTTTTAGTTGAAACAGCCTTTCCAGCATGCCCGCTCCCCAAGGCGCCCCCGGCGCCATGAATATATCGACCCCATCAGCAAAGCACAGACCGTACCGGTTGCCGTGGTTTTGTGTGGGGCGGAAAAAAGCCGCGCATCATACCAGCATGCTCGGCGGGGGCCTATGGCCGTTGGGGAATGGTCATTTTTTCCCTGTGCCGGCCTCTTCGCGGGTGAACCCGCTCCCACAGGTACTCCACCAGGGCTGAAGGCGGCGCGGTCCTTGTGGGAGCGGGTTTACCCGCGAAAGGGCCGGTACAGGCTACAGATCAACCATTATGCAACCGGTCCCGCTTGGCCAGTGTCGGGAACAGCTTTATCCACACCCCGGTCACCACCAACGTACCCACCCCACCCAGCACCACAGCCGGCACTGTGCCAAACCAGTGCGCGGTCACCCCCGATTCGAACTCGCCGAGCTGATTCGAGGCACCAATGAACAAGCCGTTCACCGCGCTCACCCGCCCGCGCATTTCATCCGGCGTCTCCAACTGCACGAAAGCGCCGCGGATGACCATGCTGATCATGTCCGCCGCGCCCAGCACCACCAGCACTGCCAGCGAGAACCAGAACGAGGTCGACAGGCCGAAGGCAATGGTCGCCACGCCGAACACGCCCACTGCCGTGAACATGGTCCGCCCCACATTGCGCTCGAACGGGAAGCGCGCCAGCCACAGCGACATCAGCAACGCCCCCACCGCTGGCGCAGAGCGCAGCAGGCCGAGGCCCAGCGGGCCGGTCAGCAGGATGTCCTTGGCGAACACCGGCAGCAGCGCGGTGGCCCCACCCAGCAGTACGGCGAACAGGTCCAGCGAGATGGCGCCGAGGATGTCCGGCCGGCTGCGGATGAAGCGGATGCCGGCCAGCAACGATTCGATGCTGGCGCGCCCGCGCTGGGCCACCTGGCCGCGTGCCTGCAGGCTCAGGGTCAGCACGCAGGCGATGGCGTAAAGGGCCACGGTGGGGCCGTATACCCAGATGCTGCCGAAGGCATACAGGAAGCCACCTACCGCTGGCGCCACGATGGTTGCCGATTGGGTGGCCGATGCCGAAGCCGCCACCGCGCGTGGGAAGAGCCCGGCTGGTACCACGTTGGGCAGCAGCGCCTGGGTCGCCGGCATTTCGAACGAACGCGTGGCACCGAGCAGGAAGGCGAGGGCGAAGATCAGCTCGCGGGTGACGTTGTCGGTGGCACTGCCAAGCGCCAATGCCAGGGCTATCAGTCCCTGCAGGCTCTGGCACAGCGCAGCGACCTTGCGCCGGTCATAGCGGTCGGCGACATGCCCGGTATGCAGCATGAACAGCACCCGTGGGGCGAATTCGACCAGGCCGACCAAGCCCAGGTCCAGCACATTGCCGGTCAGCTGGTAGAGGTGCCAGCCGATTGCCACGGTGAGCATCTGGAAGCCGCTGGCGGTGAACACGCGGGCCAGCCAGAAGGCCAGGAAAGGGCGGTGGTGACGCAACAACTGCGGTTCGGAATCGGACATCGGAAACCAGGGGCCTCGGCGCAGTAGAGGGGGGCGCAGCGTATCATCTGTTTGTAACAAACGGTTACTGTTTGCTGGGGTCGGCACTTTTTCATGCGGCGTGGAAGGGGGTGGGGCAACCGGTCACGCGGCAATCAACCACACGGCCCGGCGCACCATTCAGGACTATGCTTCCTAGCAATCGTTGATCTGGGTCAATCGTTCCAGATGTAACGATCGGGCCCTTGGGCCGAAATCCCTGCGATCGAACAGAACAATTCCAACGCGCCGCACTCGACTACCGTGGGGGCAGTGGGCGACGGGGCCAGCGGCCCGGACGCCGGATTATCTGAAGAGGAAGCACCATGTTCGGAATAGAGGCCTTAGAGCTCGCCCGAATGCAGTTTGCCTTTACCGTGTCGTTCCATATCCTGTTCCCGGCCATCACCATTGGCCTGGCGAGCTACCTGGCAGTCCTCGAAGGCCTCTGGCTGCGGACCAACAACCAGGTCTACCGTGACCTCTATCACTTCTGGTCGAAAATCTTCGCCGTCAACTTCGGCATGGGGGTGGTCTCCGGCCTGGTCATGGCCTACCAGTTCGGTACCAACTGGAGTCGTTTCTCAGACTTCGCCGGCGCTATCACCGGCCCGCTGCTCACCTACGAGGTATTGACCGCGTTCTTCCTCGAGGCTGGCTTCCTCGGGGTCATGCTGTTTGGCTGGAACCGTGTCGGCCGTGGCCTGCACTTCTTCTCCACGGTGATGGTGGCGCTCGGCACCTTGGTCTCGACCTTCTGGATCCTCGCCTCCAACAGTTGGATGCAGACCCCGCAAGGTCACGAGATCATCGACGGCCGGGTTGTGCCGGTGGACTGGCTGGCAGTGGTATTCAACCCCTCGTTCCCCTACCGCCTGATGCACATGGCCACTGCCGCATTCGTTTCCACCGCGTTCTTCGTCGGTGCCTCGGCGGCCTGGCACCTGCTGCGCGGGCGTGACAACCCGGCCGTGCGCAAGATGCTGTCGATGGCCATGTGGATGGCGCTGATCGTCGCCCCGATCCAGGCGGTGATCGGTGACTTCCATGGCCTGAACACCCTCAAGCACCAGCCGGTGAAAATTGCCGCGATCGAAGGCCACTGGGAGAACGTGCCCGGCGAGCCGACCCCGCTGATCTTGTTCGGCATCCCCGACATGCAGGCCGAAACTACCCGCTTCAAGCTCGAGATCCCGGCACTCGGCAGCCTGATCCTGACCCACAGCCTGGACAAGCAGGTGCCGGCGATGAAGGAGTTTCCGCCCGAAGACCGGCCCAACTCGACCATCGTCTTCTGGTCGTTCCGGATCATGGTCGGGCTGGGTTTCCTGATGATCTTCGTCGGCCTGTGGAGCCTCTGGCTGCGCAAGCGCGGCACGCTCTACACCTCGCGGCCGTTCCTGTACCTGGCCCTGTGGATGGGCCCTTCCGGGCTGATCGCGCTGCTGGCCGGCTGGTTCACCACCGAAATCGGCCGCCAGCCCTGGGTGGTGTATGGCCTGATGCGCACGGCAGATGGTGTGTCCAACCACAGTTACGCCCAGCTCGGCTTCACCTTGGTGGCCTTCGTGGTGGTGTACTTCGCCCTGTTCGGCACCGGCCTTGGCTACATGATGCGCCTGGTGCGCAAAGGTCCGCGGACCGGTGAGGGTGACGAGCACAACCCTGGTGGCCCTGGCACCAAACGCACGCCGGCGCGACCGCTGTCCGCCGCCGATGATGGCCGAGAGGCCAACTCCGCCAGCCTGAGCAAGGGGAACTGAGCCATGGGTATCGACCTTCCGCTGATCTGGGCCGTGATCATCATCTTCGGCGTCATGATGTACGTGGTGATGGATGGTTTCGACCTGGGGATCGGCATGCTCTTCCCGTTCGTCAAGGGCGAGCATGACCGTGATGTGATGATGAACACCGTCGCCCCCGTTTGGGATGGTAACGAGACCTGGCTGGTGCTGGGCGGTGCCGGGCTGTTCGGGGCGTTCCCGATGGCTTACTCGGTAGTGCTGGAGGCCCTGTACCTGCCATTGATCCTGATGCTGATCGGTCTGATCTTCCGCGGCGTGGCCTTCGAGTTCCGCTTCAAGGCCAAGGCCGACAAGCGCCACATCTGGGACAAGGCGTTCATCTGGGGCTCGTTGATCGCCACCTTCTTCCAGGGCGTGGCGCTGGGTGCGTTCCTCGAAGGCTTCAAGGTGGTCGACCGGCATTTCGCCGGTGGCACCCTTGACTGGCTGACCCCGTTCAGCCTGTTCTGCGGCCTGGGGCTGATCGTTGCCTACACCCTGCTGGGCTGCACCTGGCTGATCATGAAGACCGAAGGGTCGCTGCAGCAGAAGATGCACGACATTGCCCGGCCGCTGGCGCTGGTGCTGCTGGTGGTGATCGGCATCGTCAGCCTGTGGACACCGATTGCCTACCCGCAGATTGCCGAGCGCTGGTTCAGCATGCCTAACCTGGTCTGGTTCATGCCGGTGCCGATCCTGGTGCTGGTAACCTTCTACGGGTTGCTCAAGGCGGTGGCGCGCAATGCGCACTACACGCCGTTTTTGCTGACGTTGGTGCTGATCTTCCTCGGCTACAGCGGCCTGGGCATCAGCCTGTGGCCGAACATCATCCCGCCGTCGATCTCGATCTGGGATGCCGCGGCGCCACCGCAGAGCCAGGGCTTCATGCTGGTGGGCACACTGTTCATCCTGCCGTTCATCCTCATGTATACCTTCTGGAGCTACTACGTGTTCCGCGGCAAGGTGACCCATGAAGACGGCTATCACTAGGAGGGCTGCATGATGACCGGCAAGCCTGGCTTGGAGGAGAAGAAACCCCTGTGGCAGCGGTTGGGCTGGCTGCTGCTGATCTGGGCGATGAGCGTGGCGGCCCTGGGCGTGGCGGCCTACGTGATGCGCCTGTTCATGGGGGCTGCGGGGCTGACCACCCATTGAGGTAAGCCTGTTCTGGCCCTATCGCCGGCAAGCCAGCTCCTACAGGTAAGTCACTGCCCTGAATGCAGTGGGGTACCTGTGGGAGCTGGCTTGCCGGCGATAGGGCCGGTACAGGCTTACTTGCGGGCCTTCAGGATAACGAACTTGGGCGTTGCCGCCACTTGCTCCACCCCCCGGAACAACCGCGCCAGCTTGCTGTGATAGCCCAGGTGCCGGTTACCCACGATATACAGCGCCCCACCCACCACCAACGCCTCACGCGCCTGCTGGAACATGCGCCAGGCGAGGAAATCGCCCACCACCTGCTGCTGGTGGAACGGCGGGTTGCACAGCACCACGTCCAGCGACTGCTTCTCTACCCCCGCCAACCCATCGGCTGCCTCGAACACCGCCGGGCGCTCGCCCAGCGCGGCCTGCCAGTTCTCCCGCGCCGATTGCACCGCCATGTACGACTCGTCGACCAGGGTGTATTGGGCATCCGGGTTGGCCAGGGCGCTGGCTATCGCCAGCACGCCGTTGCCGCAGCCCAGGTCCGCCACTCGCGCGCGGCCCAGTTCGCGGGGTAGGTGCGGCAGGAACGCCCGCGTGCCGATATCCAGCCCCTCCCGGCAAAACACGTTGGCGTGGTTGAGCAGCTCCAGCGCCGGCGCGTCGAGGCGGTAGCGGCTAGGGTAGGGCGAGCGGGCGACCGGCCGTTTGGCCACCGTCGCGGTCAGCAAGCGGGCCTTTTTCTGCGCCAGCGAGGCCTGCACCGGGCCGATGTACTTCTCCATCAGGTCTCCGGCCGCCCGTGGCAGGTGCTTTATCATCGCCCCGGCAATCACCTGCGCACCGGGTGCCAGGTGGCCCTGCAGGCGGATCAGCTGTTCTTCGAGCAGGGCCAGGGTCTTGGGCACGCGCACCAGTACCCGGTCGAACGGGCCTTGCCAATGTTCGCTGGCCGGCACGAACGGCACGCTGTCGAACGGCAGGCCATTGCGTGCCAGGTTCTTTTCCAGGGCCAGGTGCGCCAGGTGCGAATCGCCACTGCTGACCACCTGCAGCTTGCCTGCCAGGCTGGCGGCCAGGGCGCCGAAGCTGTCATTGAGCACCAGCACCCGGCAGTTGGCCTCGGGTGCCTGCTCGTGCAGCTGCGCAAGCAGGTACTCGTCGGCGGCATCGAAAGCCTGCAGCGGGTCGTTGGCCTGTTCCGGCTGGCGGATCAGGTCGAGTTCGGCGTATGGGGTGGTCAACAGGGGCATGGCGTCTGGCTCGGGTATGAAACTGCCCGTTGCGGTTCGCCCCGGGCTTTGCCGGGCGATTCTACAGGGCTTTGCCCAAGGTCGCAGGTTTCGAGCTCAGAGCCAGCCACGCAGGGCGGCGATGGCGATGGCGCCGGCCTTGTTGGCGGCGTTGGTCTTGGTGATAACGCTACGAATATGGAAGTTCACCGTGCTTTGCGACAGTGAAAGGATGCAGGCAACGTCTGCGGCGGTCTTGCCGGCGGCGGACCATTTCAGCACTTCCAGCTCCCGCTCGCTCATTTTCGGCTGTGGCGGGCACAGTGCTTTGAGGTGATGTTCGCCAAGCACCGCATGCAGCGTATGGCACAGCCACTGCACATTGCCGGCCTTGCTGTAGAGTTCGACCGTATCGATGGCCCCGGCGGGCCTGGCCACACTGATCTGGCTTTCGTTGTGCCGCTGGTCGTGCAATGACTGTGTCCAAC
The DNA here is from genome assembly GCF_023100865.1 of Pseudomonas sp. A2. Classification (NCBI taxonomy): domain Bacteria; kingdom Pseudomonadati; phylum Pseudomonadota; class Gammaproteobacteria; order Pseudomonadales; family Pseudomonadaceae; genus Pseudomonas; species Pseudomonas sp. A2. The sequence goes on along the minus strand of NZ_CP039127.1, from coordinate 5,208,861 downwards.
CATAGCGCAGACCGCTCCGGCAGGCCGCTTCACGAAACTGCGGAGCCTCGTGATACAGGTCATCAGTCCACAGCACCGGCATGGTCGAGCTGTGGCTCACATTGGCGGCCGCGTCCTGCTTGTAGAACTCATCGCGCTGGTAGCGCTCGATCCATTCGCGGGGGTAATTGCTGTACAGGAACAGGTGGGGTGTTTGCGTCGCGATCTGGATGCGAATGTTCAGTCCCAGGTACTCCATGTCCAGGTCCTGCGCCAGATGCACGGCGATGTCGAACAACTTCTTTGGACAGCGTTCGTCGATGAACAAATGAAGATGCTCGGGTTTCCAGTTAAGCATCTGAAATACTCCTTGCCTCAGGATCCAGTCCGTTTGGGTACCCGCATGATTGTAGGAAAGGACCTACCGATTCGCTGAGAATTTTTTGTTATAGCAGTCAGGATTTGCTGCGAGTAAGACAGGATCGTCGCAGATGAGGCCCTACAAAGCAGTGGTTTTTATCCGCGTCACTTTGCGCGACACTGTGCGCACGCCAAACCTGGAGCCCGATATGACCGCTAGCGCTGAAAAGTTCACCCGCCAGACCCTGCTCGATGTTCAGCCACTCACGCCGAACCTCTTCAGCCTGCGGGTTACGCGCGATGCGGGGTTCCGCTTCCGTTCCGGCCAGTTTGCCCGTCTTGGCGTGACCAAGGCCGATGGCAGTGTGGTGTGGCGCGCCTATTCCATGGTCAGCGCGCCCCATGACGAGCACCTCGATTTTTTCTCCATCGTGGTGCCAGGCGGGGAGTTCACCAGCGAACTGAGCCGGCTGGGGGCAGGCGATACCTTGCTGATCGATCGCCAGGCCTTCGGCTTCCTTACCCTCGACCGCTTCGTTGGTGGCCGTGACCTGTGGTTGCTGGCGACCGGTACTGGCATTGCGCCGTTCATGTCGATCCTGCAGGACTTCGAGGCCTGGGAGCGTTTCGACAACATCAAGCTTGTGTACTCGGTGCGCGAAGCGAAAGAGCTGGCCTATGTGGACGACATTGCCGGGCTGGAGCAGCGCGATTACCTGGCTGAATTCGCCGGCAAGTTGCAGTTCATTCCGGTGGTGACCCGTGAACAGCACCCAGGGGCGTTGAACCAGCGGATTACCACGCTGATCGAGAATGGCGAGCTTGAGAAGGCGGCGGGGCTGGAACTGTCGCCGGAACATTCGCGGGTGATGCTGTGTGGCAACCCGGAGATGATTGATGAGACGCGCAAGGTACTGAAGGCGCGCGACCTGCAATTGAGCCTGAGCAAGCGGCCGGGGCAGGTGGCGGTAGAGAATTACTGGTAAGGCTAATGGGGCCGCAAAGCGGCCCCCCGCAAATTCAAGGCAAGCGGTTCTGGTTCTGCGCCTTGAGCAGGTCGCGAATCTCGGTCAGCAAGGTCTCTTCTGCAGTCGGTACAGGCGGTGTAGTCGGCGCCACCGCCTCTTCACGCTTGAGCTGGTTGATCGCCTTGACTCCCATGAAGATGGCAAAGGCCACGATGACGAAGTCGATCACGGTCTGGATGAACTTGCCATACGCCAGCACCACCGCCGGAACGTCACCTTCGGCAGCCTTCAGGGTAATTGCCAGGTCGCTGAAGTCCACACCACCGATCAACAGGCCCAGTGGCGGCATGACCACGTCACCGACGAAAGACGAGACGATCTTGCCGAAGGCCGCGCCGATGATGATACCAACCGCCATGTCGACGACATTGCCTTTGACCGCGAAGGCCTTGAACTCACTGATCATGCCCATGTTTGGTTCCTTGTAACAAAAGGTGAGGTTTACGCAGTGTAAGCCACTTAAACGCTTCATGCGTTGTGTTCAGGGCCACAGACCGCTGTTAGAACGAATAGTTTTGTCGCATCCCGAGGCGTTCGAGGCACGTCCAGCTCGGCTATCATGGCGGTTTTTTCCAGGAGACCCCAGCCATGGCCAAGGCCAAGCGCTTGTATGGCTGCACCGAGTGCGGTGCGACCTTCCCCAAATGGGCCGGCCAGTGTGGCGAATGCGGGGCCTGGAACACCCTGGTCGAGACCATGATCGAAAGCGGTGGTGCCGCTGCGCCCAGTAGCGGCCGTGCTGGCTGGACCGGGCAGCAGGCGCAGATCAAGACCCTGGCCGAAGTCAGCGTCGAGGAGATCCCGCGCTTCACCACCAGCAGCACCGAACTGGACCGCGTGCTGGGCGGTGGCCTGGTGGATGGCTCGGTGGTGTTGATCGGTGGTGACCCCGGCATCGGCAAATCGACCATCCTGCTGCAGACCTTGTGCAACATTGCCGTGGGCATGCCGGCGCTGTATGTCACCGGCGAGGAGTCGCAGCAGCAGGTGGCCATGCGCTCCCGGCGCCTGGGCCTGCCCCAGGATCAGCTCAAGGTGATGACCGAAACCTGTATCGAGACCATCATCGCCACGGCTCGCGTCGAAAAACCGCGGGTCATGGTGATCGACTCGATCCAGACCATTTTCACCGAGCAGCTGCAATCGGCACCCGGCGGAGTGGCCCAGGTGCGCGAAAGTACGGCATTGCTGGTGCGCTACGCCAAGCAGAGCGGCACGGCGATCTTCCTGGTCGGCCACGTGACCAAGGAAGGCTCGCTGGCCGGCCCGCGGGTACTCGAGCACATGGTGGACACCGTGCTGTATTTCGAAGGCGAGTCCGATGGCCGCCTGCGCCTGCTGCGGGCAGTCAAGAACCGCTTTGGCGCGGTCAACGAGCTGGGTGTGTTCGGCATGACCGACCGGGGCCTGAAGGAAGTGTCCAACCCCTCGGCGATCTTCCTCAACCGCACCCAGGAGGAAGTACCGGGCAGCGTGGTGATGGCCACCTGGGAAGGCACCCGGCCAATGCTGGTGGAGGTGCAGGCACTGGTCGACGACAGCCACCTGGCCAACCCGCGCCGCGTGACCTTGGGCCTTGACCAGAACCGCCTGGCCATGTTGCTGGCGGTGCTGCACCGCCACGGCGGTATTCCCACCCATGACCAGGACGTGTTCCTCAACGTGGTGGGCGGGGTGAAGGTGCTGGAAACCGCTTCTGACCTGGCGTTGCTGGCGGCGGTGATGTCCAGCCTGCGCAACCGGCCCCTGGCGCATGGCCTGCTGGTGTTTGGCGAGATCGGCCTGTCTGGCGAGGTACGGCCGGTGCCCAGTGGTCAGGAGCGTTTGAAGGAGGCCGCCAAGCATGGTTTCAAGCGGGCCATCGTGCCCAAGGGCAATGCGCCGAAAGAGGCTCCGGCCGGGTTGCAGGTGATTGCCGTTACCCGGCTGGAGCAGGCTCTGGATGCGTTGTTCGAATAATTCGTGGCCCGTACTGGCCTCTTCGCGGGTAAACCCGCTCCCACAGGTACCGCATCAGCTTCAGGATTGCGCAAACCCTGTGGGAGCGGGTTTACCCGCGAAAGGGCCGGCACAGGCAAAACGAAAAAGGGGCCGACGATGCGCATCGGCCCCCCACCTCACCGCTCAGTCAGCGGTCAATGCTCGGCAACCGCACTGCGCCTGACCGTTTCATTGCCATGCTCGTCCAGTTCCAGCATCGGCACCTCATTACCCTCGGCATCGAACAGCTTGCCATCCTTGAAGTAGTCGCCATCACGCAGCGCTGAAATGTCCGAGTACTGGATGGTGCGCTCGTACGCGGCGGCAAACACCGACTGCTGGTCCGAGTTGCCGGCGGTGAAGTGGTTGAAGATCAGGTTCAGCAGGATGGCCATGATCGCCGCCGAGCTGATGCCCGAGTGGAAGATGGTCTCGAACCAGTTCGGGAAGTGGTGGTAGAAGGTCGGTGCGGCAATCGGGATCATGCCGAAGCCCAGCGAGGCAGCGACGATGATCAGGTTGACGTTGTTCTTGTAGCTGACCTTGGACAAGGTGCGGATACCGCTGGCAGCCACGGTGCCGAACAGCACGATGCCCGCGCCACCCAGTACCGGAGTAGGGACTGCGGCAATCACCCGGCCCATGATCGGCAGCAGGCCGAGCACCACCAGGATCAAGCCACCGGTGGCCACCACGTAGCGGCTCTTGACCCCGGTCACGGCTACCAGGCCGACGTTCTGGGCGAACGCGCTCTGGGTGAACGAGCCGAAGATTGGCGCCAGGATGCTCGATGCCATGTCGGCGCGCAGGCCATTGCCCAGGCGTTTGGAGTCGACCTTGGTGTCGATGATCTCACCCACGGCGAGGATGTCGGCCGAGGTTTCCACCAAGGTCACCATGATCACGATGCACATCGACAGGATCGCGGCGATGTGGAATTCCGGCATGCCGAAATGGAACGGCGTGGGGAAGGCGAACATCGGGCCCTCGGTCACTTTGCTGAAGTCGGCCATGCCCAGCGCCCAGGCGATCAGGGTGCCGACCACCATGGCCAGCAGGATCGACAGGCGTGAAATCGCCGCGCTGCCCAGTTTGCTCAGCAGCAGCACGATGGCGAAGGTCAGGGCCGCCAGGCCGATGTTGGCCACGCTGCCGAATTCCGGCGAGGCGCTGTTGCCACCCATCACCCAGCGAGCGGCCACGGGCATCAGGGTCAGGCCGATGGTGGTGATGACGATGCCGGTCACCAGCGGCGGGAAGAACTTGGTGATGCGCGAGAACACCGGGGTGATCAGAAAGCCGATCAGCGATGCTGCCATGACCGCACCGAGCACGCCCGGCAGGCCACCGCCGCCCTCGCTGCTGAGGATTGCACCCATGGTTGCCACACCGGCGAACGAAACGCCCTGCACCAGCGGCAACTGGCAGCCGAAGAACGGCAGACCGAGGGTTTGCAGCAGGGTGGCCAGGCCACCGGCAAACAACGAAGCGGCGATCAGCATGCCGATTTCGGCACCGTTCAGGCCCGCGGCCTGCCCCAGGATCAGGGGTACCGCGACGATCCCCCCGTACATGGTCAGCACATGCTGCAGACCATAGGCCAGGTTGGCACCAAGGCCGAGGTTTTCATCCTCGGGGCGCTTGGCGGGAGACGTGCTAGGGGACGTAGTCATGGAGCAGGCTCTCTGTTTATTGTTGTGGTGCTACTGTAGACACTTCCTACAAATGATTGCCACAAGAATTGTATACAATATTTTGATTGGAGCGCGCACAAGAGCGCCCGCAAGGTGTGCGAGAGCTCAATGCAGAAGGCGTACCAACTTGTCAGAGGCTGTACTAGAGGGGTGTGTACAAAGCGCTGCTACCCAGGCTTAAAGCTGTCTGAGTAGACAGGAAACAAAAGGTGGGGAAGCTATTAGCTAGCTAAGAGATTTCATTATTCGATCAGTTCGCGCAGCTCACGCATCATTTCGGTGCTGTCGGCCACGTTCAATTCCACAAGACGGTGTAGATGGCTCATCGAATCGAGGTCGATGTACAAGCAGATGAAACCCAGGCGGTCTGGTTCCTCATGGCGCAGTTCAACCTGCATCTGCACGCGTGCATCGGGGCCCAGGTGAATGATGGCATCGAAGTCCTGGGTCAGGTCGACATCCCAATTGGCCGGTCGTTCGATCAGCAAACCCTTGAGTGAAAGGTCCAGCAGCTTCGCAGGCCAGCGTCGCAGGCCCTGGCGCAGCTCGGTGGGGGCGTCGAAATCGATGCGCTGGAAACGGCGGCGTTCGTCGTGGTCGCTCATGGGTTAGATCCTCGCATAGGTCCTCAGGTGACATCCTGACTATAGTTAGAGTGGTATGTACATCAGGTACCGCAATCTGGCCGCAGAGGCTCTAGACCAAAGCAAGTGTGGCAATGCGCGATGACTCGCCCTAGACTCGATGGGCGGTCTTTTCCAATCCACCAGCTGGAAGCAAACCATGAACAACAATAATAGCCTGCTACGCCACATTCCGTGGCTGGCGCTGGCAGTCATAGGAGCCTGTGCGCTGGGTGTGGTTGCCCTGCGTCGCGGCGAGGCGATCAATGCCTTGTGGATCGTGGTCGCGGCAGTGGCCATCTACCTGGTCGCCTATCGCTACTACAGCCTGTTCATCGCCACCAAGGTGATGCAGCTCGACCCACGCCGTGCCACCCCGGCGGTGCTCAACAACGACGGCCTGGACTACGTCCCGACCAACAAACACATCCTCTTCGGTCACCACTTCGCCGCCATCGCTGGTGCAGGGCCCTTGGTCGGCCCGGTACTTGCCGCGCAGATGGGCTACCTGCCCGGTACGCTGTGGCTGATCGCCGGCGTGGTGCTGGCCGGTGCGGTGCAGGACTTCATGGTTCTGTTCCTGTCCACCCGCCGCAACGGCCGCTCGCTGGGCGACATGGTGCGCGAGGAGATGGGCCGCATTCCAGGCACCATCGCGCTGTTCGGTTGCTTCCTGATCATGATCATCATCCTTGCGGTGCTGGCATTGATCGTGGTCAAGGCCCTGGCCGAAAGCCCTTGGGGCATGTTCACGGTGATGGCGACCATCCCGATCGCGATGTTCATGGGCATCTACATGCGCTACATCCGTCCGGGCCATATCGGTGAGATATCGGTCATCGGCGTGGTGCTGCTGCTGGCTTCGATCTGGCTGGGGGGCCAGATTGCCGCAGACCCGACCTGGGGCCCGGCGTTCACCTTCACCGGCGTGCAGATCACCTGGATGCTGGTGGGCTATGGCTTTGTCGCCGCGGTACTGCCGGTATGGCTGGTACTGGCGCCACGTGACTACCTGTCGACCTTCCTCAAGATCGGCACCATCGTCGGCCTGGCCATCGGTATCCTGATCATCGCGCCCGAACTGAAGATGCCGGCGCTGACCCAGTTCACCGACGGCACTGGCCCGGTGTGGAAGGGCACCCTGTTCCCGTTCCTGTTCATCACCATTGCCTGTGGCGCGGTGTCCGGCTTCCACGCGCTGATCTCCTCGGGGACCACGCCGAAGCTGCTGGACAACGAAACCAACGCTCGCTACATCGGCTACGGCGGCATGCTGATGGAATCGTTCGTTGCCATCATGGCCATGGTCGCCGCCTCGGTGATCGAACCAGGCGTGTACTTCGCCATGAACAGCCCGGCCGCGGTGGTCGGTGCCGATGTGGCGTCGGTGGCGCAGACGGTCAGCAGCTGGGGCTTCCTGATCACCCCTGAGCAACTCGAGGCCACTGCCCGCGACATTGGCGAGCACACCGTGCTGGCCCGTGCCGGTGGTGCGCCGACCCTGGCTGTGGGAATCGCGCAGATCCTGCACCAGGTGCTGCCGGGTGAAAACACCATGGCGTTCTGGTACCACTTCGCGATCCTGTTCGAGGCGCTGTTCATCCTCACCGCAGTGGACGCCGGCACCCGTGCCGGGCGCTTCATGCTGCAGGACCTGCTGGGCAGCTTCGTGCCGGCGCTCAAGCGCACCGAATCGTGGACTGCCAACCTGATCGGTACTGCCGGCTGCGTGGCCCTGTGGGGCTACCTGCTGTACCAGGGCGTGATCGACCCGCTGGGTGGCATCAACACCCTGTGGCCGCTGTTCGGTATCTCCAACCAGATGCTGGCGGGTATCGCCCTGATGCTCGGCACCGTGGTGCTGATCAAGATGAAGCGTCAGCGCTACGTCTGGGTCACCCTGCTGCCGGCCGTGTGGCTGCTGATCTGCACCACCACCGCCGGCCTGATCAAGCTGTTCGACCCGAACCCGGCAGTGGGCTTCCTGGCCCTGGCCAAGAAGTACAGCACCGCACTGGACGCCGGCCAGGTACTGGCCCCGGCCAAGGACATCGGGCAGATGCAGCACGTGATCTTCAATGCCTACACCAATGCCGGCCTGACCGTGCTGTTCCTGGTGGTGGTGTTCAGCGTGCTGTTCTTCGCTGTAAAGGTCGGCTTCGCCGCCCTCGGCCGCAAAGAGCGCACCGACAAGGAAACCCCGTTCCAGGCCCTGCCTGACGCTTGAGAGGACTGCTGCGATGTTCAACGACCTGGGTCGACTGGGTAAATACCTGGGGCAGGCAGCCCGCCTGATGGTCGGCATGCCCGACTACGACAACTACGTCGAGCACATGCAGACCAAGCACCCGGACAAGCCGGTCATGACGTACGAGGAGTTCTTCCGCGAACGCCAGGAAGCGCGTTACGGCGGCAAGTCCGGGCCCAAGTGCTGTTGAGCCTCAAGCGTTAACCTGTCCCGGCCTCATCGCCGGCAAGCCGGCTCCCACAGGTACTCCGCAGCCCTCAAGGTCTGTGCGGTACCTGTGGGAGCTGGCTTGCCGGCGATGAGGCCAGTGTTTTTTCCGCACAGGAGATGTTCTGCGTGCAGACGCCTATCCCCGTAACCGTACTCACTGGCTTCCTCGGTGCCGGCAAGACCACCTTGCTCAAGCACATGCTCAAGGCCGAGCACGGCCTGAAGATCGCCGTGATCGAAAACGAATTCAGCGAGGCCGGCATCGACAGCCAGCTGCTGGGCGACGAGCCGGTGCAGGTGATGACCCTGGCCAATGGCTGCGTGTGCTGCAGCATCCACGGCGACCTGACCCGCGCCTTGTACCTGCTGCTCGAACGCCTGGATGCCGGCGAGATCGCCTTCGACCGCCTGGTAATCGAATGCACCGGCCTGGCCGACCCGGCGCCGGTGGCCCAAACCTTCTTCATCGACGAGGAACTGCGTGAGCGCTACATCCTCGATGGCATCATGACCCTGGTCGATGCCGCCCACGCCGAGCTGCACCTGACCCAGACCATCGCCCAGGCCCAGGTCGGCTTTGCCGATCGCCTGCTGCTGAGCAAGACCGACCTGGTCGAGCCCGCTGCGGTCGAGGCCCTGCGCGAGCGTCTGGCCCGCATCAATGGCCGGGCGGCGATCCGCGTGGTCGAGCATGGTCGCATCGACCTGGCCGAGCTGCTGGATGTGCGTGGTTTCAACCTCAACCCCGATCTGGGCGCGAACCTGAAGCCAGCGCTACGCCCGCTGCTCAAGCCCGCTACCCCGGACCGGATCTCCACCTTGGTGCTGCGCACGGAAAGCGCGCTGGACATCGACCGCCTCAGCGACTTCATGAACGAACTGCTGGAAACCCACGGCAAGCAGCTGCTGCGCTACAAGGGCGTGCTGAACATTGCCGGTGAAGCGCGCAAGCTGGTGTTCCAGGGTGTGCTCAAGCTCTATGGCTTCGACTGGGACGCCGAGTGGGCCGAGGGTGAAACTCGCGAGAGCGTGATGGTGTTCATCGCTGACGAATTGCCCGAAGCTACGATTCGGGCTGGGTTCGAGGCGCTGGCTGCGGGCTGAGCTGACGTGGCGTCTGGGCCTGGAACCACTGCGGCCATGAGCTGCGGTGGCGTGTCTCGAGCTCGATGCACGGGATCAGGCGCTCGGTCAGCAGCGCCGTCTGCCGCACTGCCTTGGCGGTGCGGTACTTGACGCTGTGGATGCATTCGCGGTCGCCGAACTCGCAGCGGTTCAGCGCGGTGCCGCCGCAGGGGCCGTTGGCCAGGCCCTTGGGGCAGGTTTCCGGGCAGATGTACAGGGTGTCTTCCAGGCGGCAGCGGCCACAGGTGTCGCAGCCTACCAGCGGGTGCTTCACCGCGTGTTCCACCTTGTGCAGCACCTGTGCGCCAAGGCGGGTAGCCCACATCGGTTGGCGCACGGCCCAGCCAAATGCCTTGCTCAGGCTATTGCGGCGGCTGAACAGCAGCGAATGCATGCCGTGCATCAGGTGATAGCGCGCTTTCTCCTTGAACGAGGCATCGACCCGTGACTCGCCCTGGCGCCAGCTTGCCTGCGGCGGATGGAAGCTGACTGCCGGCAGACCGGGCATCTGCCAGCTGGCCTGCCAGGCCGGCGCCCATTGTTCCAGTGTGTGGATTTGCGCCTGCCAGTGCTCGATGCGTGCCTCCAGGGCCAGCAGTTGCTTGAGTTCATGAACCCCCGACAGATGCACGCCGGCGTAGCCCATCAGCTTCACGCCGATGATCTGCAAGGCCAGGCGGTCGACGCTGCGGGCCTGGGCAAAGGCCTTGGACTGCGCCGCTTCCGCTTCCAGCATGTCGCGCATGGACGGCGTGACGGTCACGCCGGCCACGTGCTCGAGCATCGTCGCACGCCCGTGGGTGAGGCTCATCAGGCAGGCCAGCATCGGCCTGGGCGTGGCCTGGCGGCTCATCCAGTGCATGGCTTCCTGGTGTTTGCCGGCATCGAAACCCAGTTGCAGGGTGAGAAAGTCGGCGCCCGCCGCCAGTTTTTTCTCGGCCTTGAAGTATTGGGCGCCGCCTTCTTCCTCGCAGTACTTGAACGGGTTGAGCGCCGCGCCAAGCAGCCAGTGCGGGCAGGCCTGGCGGGCGATCTGCAGGGCTGCGACCGATTCCAGGTAGCGCACCGGGCGCTGGCCGGGCTGGTGGCCGGGCAGGCGGTCGCCGGTAAGCAGCAACAGTTGGTCGAGGCCGGCGGCATCCATGCGTTGCAGTTGGGCGAGCAGGTGGTGGCGTTCGCGGTCCTTGCCGGAGAAGTGCGGCAGGGCGGGTACCGGGTTGCTGAACGAGGCGAGGGCGTCCAGTGGCGACATGTCCAGCGGGCTGCCGACGCGGTCGCCGATTGCCACGGTCATCGGCCAGCCGCACAGGTGCGCACGGGCCAGGATCGCGTCCATGGCGGCGAAGCGTTCTGTGGAGGGCTTGGGGACGAACTCCATGATGCAGACGAAGGTGTTTTCGCGCAGCGCGGTTTTCAGCAGGCTCATGGGGCCGGGTACCTGGTTTGGTCAGGCTGGCATTGTGCGGCAGAAGGCGGGTGCGGTCATGTCCGGATGCGCAGGCTGGTGCTCTGAATGAGACATCCGGGTTTGCCTGTGCCGGCCCTTTCGCGGCTAAAGCCGCTCCCACAGGGTGGCGCGGTACCTGTAGGAGCGGCTTTAGCCGCGAAAGGGCCAGTACAGGCAGTACAAATTCACGAACATGAATAAGTCTTGAGTTCATCTCAAATTTAATGAGTTTGTCTCAAGATGAAAGTGCCCGGAAAATCCCCTCATTCATTTATGCATGCTGAGGGACAAGACATGGCACTGGCACACAACCTGGGCTTTCCACGTATCGGCCGCGACCGCGAGCTGAAAAAGGCCCAGGAAGCCTTCTGGAAGGGCGAACTCGACGAAGCCGGCCTGCGCGCCGTCGGCCGCGAGCTGCGTGCCCGCCACTGGCAGGTGCAGAAAGACGCCGGCATCGAACTGCTACCGGTTGGCGACTTCGCCTGGTACGACCAGGTGCTCACACACTCGCTGACCTTCGGCGTGATCCCGCAGCGCTTCCGCAGCCACGACGCTGCCAGGCCCACTCTCCAGACCCTGTTCGCCATGGCCCGTGGCGCTGTGGGTGACAGCTGCTGCGGCGGCGCGCACGCCCAGGAAATGACCAAGTGGTTCGACACCAACTACCACTACCTGGTCCCCGAATTCACCGCCGACCAGCAGTTCGCCCTGAGCTGGGAGCAACTGTTCGAAGAAGTGGCAGAAGCCCAGGCCCTGGGCCATGCGGTCAAACCGGTGGTAATCGGCCCGCTGACCTACCTGTGGCTGGGCAAGGCCAAAGGTGGCGATTTCGACAAGCTGGAGCTGCTCGACCGCCTGCTGCCGCTGTATGACCAGATCCTCAACCGCCTGGCTGCCCAAGGCGTGGAATGGGTGCAGATCGATGAGCCGATCCTGGCCCTGGACCTGCCTCAGGACTGGAAGAATGCCTACGAGCGCGTCTACAACATCCTTCAGCGGGCGCCACTGAAGAAGCTGATCGCCACCTACTTCGGCGGCCTGGAAGACAACCTGGGCCTGGCCGCCAACCTTCCAGTCGATGGCCTGCACATCGACCTGGTGCGGGCGCCCGAGCAGTACCCGACCATCCTCGACCGCCTGCCGGCCTACAAGGTGCTGTCGCTGGGCCTGGTCAACGGCCGCAACGTCTGGCGCTGCGACCTGGAAAAGGCGCTGGAGGTACTGCGCCATGCCCATGAGCGCCTGGGTGAGCGGCTGTGGGTGGCGCCGTCCTGCTCGCTGCTGCACAGCCCGGTGGACCTGGACCGTGAAGACCAGCTCGATGCCGAACTGCACAGCTGGCTGGCCTTCGCCGTGCAGAAGTGCCAGGAAGTGGCGCTGCTGGCCAAGGCCATCAATGCCCCGCACGCCGACGACGTGGCCGCTGCACTGGCCCAGAGCCAGGCCGTGCAGGCCAGCCGCGCCGCTTCGCCGCGTATTCACAAGCCGGCCGTGCAGGCCCGCCTGGCGGCCATCAAGCCCGCTGACAGCCAGCGAAAATCAGCCTTTGCCCAACGTATCGTCAAGCAACGTGCGGGGCTCGACCTGCCGGCGTTCCCGACCACCACCATCGGTTCGTTCCCGCAGACCTCGGCGATTCGTCTGGCACGCCAGGCCTACAGGCAGGGCAAGCTGACCGAGGCCGATTACGTCGAGGCCATGCACAGCGAGATCCGCCATGCGGTGAAAATCCAGGAGGACCTGGGCCTGGATGTGCTGGTGCACGGCGAGGCCGAGCGCAACGACATGGTCGAGTACTTCGCCGAGCAGATCGATGGCTATGTATTCACCCGCTTCGGTTGGGTGCAGAGCTATGGTTCGCGATGTGTGAAGCCTGCGGTGATCGTTGGCGACCTGAGCCGGCCGAAGGCCATGACCGTGGAGTGGATCACTTATGCCCAGGGCCTGACCAGCAAGGTGATGAAGGGCATGCTGACCGGCCCGGTGACCATGCTGATGTGGTCGTTCCCGCGTGAAGACGTGAGCCGCGAAGTGCAGGCGCGGCAGCTGGCGCTGGCGATCCGCGACGAAGTGGTCGATCTGGAAGCGGCGGGTATCAGGATCGTGCAGATCGACGAAGCGGCGTTCCGTGAAGGCTTGCCGCTACGCCACGGCGCCTGGGCCCATTATCTGGAGTGGGCCACCGAGGCCTTCCGCCTGTGTGCTTCGGGGGTGCGTGACGAAACCCAGATTCACACCCACATGTGCTACAGCGAGTTCAACGACGTGATTGAGTCGATCGCGGCGATGGATGCCGACGTCATCACCATCGAGACCTCGCGGTCCGACATGGAGCTGCTGGCGGCTTTCGAACGGTTCGCCTACCCCAACGAGATCGGCCCGGGTGTGTATGACATTCACTCGCCACGGGTGCCGACCCGTGAGGAAATGGTCAAGCTGCTGCGCAAGGCTGCCCAGCGTATCCCGGCCGAGCGCCTGTGGGTCAACCCGGATTGCGGGCTGAAGACCCGCGGCTGGCCGGAGACCGAGGCAGCGCTGGTGAACATGGTCGCAGCTGCCCGCGAGCTGCGTGCCACTGCCTGATTTTTCGCTGGCTGTACCGGCCCTTTCGCGGGTAAACCCGCTCCCACAGGGTCCCCACTGGATTCAGCTTCAGTGGGGTTCCTGTGGGAGCGGGTTTACCCGCGAAAGGGCCAGGCCTGTTCAATTCAATCTGTGATCACCGCTCGATTGCCAGGGCCACGCCTTGCCCGCCACCAATGCACAGGGTTGCCAGGCCTTTCCTGGCGTCCCGCTTGATCATCTCGTGCAGCAAGGTCACCAGCACCCGGCACCCGGACGCACCAATCGGGTGGCCAAGGGCAATCGCCCCGCCATTCACGTTGACCCGCGTGGCATCCCATTCCAGCGCCTTGCCCACGGCCAGCGCCTGCGCGGCAAAGGCTTCATTGGCTTCGATCAGGTCCAGCTCGGCCAGTTGCCAGCCGGCCTTGTCCAGGCAGCGCTGGGTGGCCGACACCGGGCCGATGCCCATGATCGCCGGATCTACACCGGCACTGGCGTAAGCCGCGATCCTGGCCAGCACCGGCAGGCCCAGGGCCTTGGCCTTGGCGGCGCTCATCAGCAGCACGGCGGCGGCGCCGTCATTCAGGCTCGAGGCGTTGCCGGCAGTGACGCTGCCATCCTTCTTGAACGCCGGGCGCAGTTTGCCCAGGGATTCAGCGGTGGTATCCGGGCGTGGCTGTTCGTCCCGCGCGAACACCTTGGGTTCTCCCTTCTTCTGCGGCAGCACGATCGGGGTGATTTCATCATCGAAGCGGCCGGCTTCCATCGCCGCCACCGCCTTGCGCTGCGACTCGGCGGCGAAGGCATCCTGCTGCTCACGGCTGAGGCCGTACTGGTCCACCAGGTTTTCGGCGGTGATACCCATGTGGTAGTCGTTGAAGGCATCCCACAGGCCGTCGCTGATCATGCTGTCGATCAGCTGGCCATGGCCCATGCGCTGGCCGGTGCGGGCTGAAGGCATCACATAAGGGGCAAGGCTCATGTTCTCCTGGCCGCCGGCGATGACCACCTCGGCATCACCGCAGCGAATGGCCTGAGCGGCCAGGTGCAGTGCCTTCAGGCCCGAGCCGCAGACCTTGTTCAGGGTCATTGCCGGCACGCTGAAGGGCAGGCCGGCCTTGATCGCGGCCTGGCGTGCCGGGTTCTGCCCGGCGCCGGCGGTAAGCACCTGGCCGAGGATGACTTCATCGACCTGCTCCGGGGCCAGCCCGGTCTGTTCCAGCAGGCGCTTGATCACGGCGGCACCGAGGTCTACTGCAGGCACAGTGGCCAAGGCGCCCTGGAAGCTGCCGATGGCGGTACGGGTTGCGGCGACGATGACCACGTCGTTCATGTTGTTGTTCTCCGTGCGATGGGCGTAATGCCTCAAGCATCGGTGGCTTTGGCTCATTTGTTAAGTTTGTTTTTCTTTGCGATTGATGTGTAAAGCAAATGAATGAGCGCGAAGCGACCTGCGGAACTATGCTCAGGGATGCGCTATTACACTCATCTGGATGGGAGCACATGCCCATGCGTACATTGATCGCCATGACCCTCCTGATCGGCAGCAGCGCTGCATTCGCCGCCACCGAATGCACCACCGCTGACAAAAGCACCTGGCAGGATCAGGAAAAATTCCAGGCGCAGCTCAAGGAGCAGGGCTACAAGATCAACAAGTTCAAGGTCACCAAGGGTAACTGCTACGAGATCTACGGTTTCGACAAGGATGGCAAGAAGGTCGAGATCTACCATGACCCAGTGACGGGCAAGGCAGTCAAGACCGAGTACCACGATTGAACAGCGACGGCACGGTACAGCTGTGGGACCCCCTACTGCGGCTGTGCCACTGGTCGATCGCCGTGGTGTTCTTCGCCAACTACTTCTTCAACGAAGAGGGTGAAGACTGGCACCAGTGGCTGGGCTACTACGCACTGGCCGTTGTGGTGGTGCGTGTGGTCTGGGGCTTTGTCGGGCCACGCAGCGCGCGCTGGGCCGATTTCTGGCCATCCCCGGCAAGCCTGGTCGGACATGCCCGTGCGCTGCTGCATGGGGGGCTTGACCATCATATGGGGCATTCGCCGATTGGCGCCCTGGTGATGGTGCTGATGCTGACTTGCATCGCCGGCCTGGGCCTTACCGGGTGGGCGTCGCAGGAGGTGGACGCACTGTTTGGTGTCGACTGGCCGATGGACCTGCACAGCTGGCTGGCCAACGCGCTGCTGGTGCTGGTTTGCGTCCATGTGCTGGCGGCCATCTACGAGAGCGTGCGCATGCGGGAAAACCTGCCGTGGTCGATGATCACGGGGCGCCGTCGGCACCGCGATTGACTGTGGCGGCCTCTTCGCGGGCAAGCCCGCTTCCACAAGGATTGTGCAAAACTCAAGGTTTGCGCAGTACCTGTGGGAGCGGGTTTACCCGCGAAGAGGCCAGCACAGGCAACTCTGCTACACAGCCGGGCACTGATGGGTTACACAGTGAATCCCCCCGCCCCCCGCAGCAATGGCATCGATATCCAACTGCACGATATCCCGCCCCGGATACAACGCCGCCAGCAGCCCCCGCGCTTTCTCGTCCGCCGCCCCATCGCCAAACTGTGGCGCAATGATCGCGCCATTGATCACGAAGTAGTTGATGTACCCAGCGGCAAAGTCGTCATTACCTTTGCTGAACCTGTTGCGCCGCCCGTGCAGCGGCGGCGACACGACATGCACCTGCAACCTGCGGCCCTCGGCATCGGTGGCCCGCTTGAGGATATCCAGGTGCTTGCGCGTCACGGCGTAGTCATACGAGTCCGGGTCGTTATCCAGGTTGGCAATCACCACCCCCGGCCTGACGAAGCGGGCATAGAAGTCCACATGCCCGTCGGTGATGTCCTGGCCGGCGATGCCCGGTAGCCAGATGATCTTGCTCAGCCCCAGCCTTTCCTTGAGCTCCGCCTCGATCTCGGCCTTGCTCCAGCCTTTGTTACGGTTGGCGTTGACCCAACTGCTCTCGGTCATGATGCCCGTGCCGTGGCCGTCCACCTCTATGGCGCCGCCTTCACCCACCAGGTCGCTGCGCTGGTAGCGGGCACCGGCCAGCGTGGTCACGTGTCTGGCCAGTTGGGCATCGTTGCGGTGACGTTGCTTGTTGCCCCAGCCATTGAAGTTGAAGTCCACCGCCGCCAGAGCTCCGTCATCATCGACGACGAAGTTGGCGCCGATGTCGCGCATCCAGATGTCGTCCAGCTCGCACTCGACGAAACTTGTGCGCTGGCTGGCACAGTGCTGCTCGGCCAGCTCGCGCTCGCTGGCCCGGCAGAACACCGTCACTGGCTGATAGCGCGCGATGGCCTGGGCGATGCGACCGAGGGCGGCCTGCACATCGGCGGTGAAGTCCTCCCAGATCGCATCCTGGGCGCCAAAGGCGATGAATGCGCGTTGCTGCGGCTCGCCTTCGTCCGGCATGAACCAGCGCCCCGGTTCTTCGGCGCGGGCCAGGCCCAGCGGCAGGCCGAGGCTGGCACCGAGGCCGGCGGCCAGCGAAAGTTGCAGGAAGGTTCTACGGCTTGGCATGGCTCAGTCCTGTGCAGTCTTGAAGCGGGTCCACACGCGCATGCGTGCACGCATGTCGGCCTTTGGGATATCGCGGCCCGGGATCAGCCGGGCATAGGTGGCTTGGTCGAGGTAGATATCGGGGTTTTCGCGCATGCGCGGATCCACTGCCTGGCGTGCCTTGGCGCTGGCGGTAGGGTAACCGGTGAAGTTGCTGATGGCCGCCATGTTCGCCGGGCGCATGACGAAGTTGATGAAACGATAGGCGTATTCCGGGTGCTTGGCATCGGCCGGGATGGCCATGGTATCCATCCACACCGTGGTGCCTTGGCGCGGCACGCGGTACTGGAAGTCGAGATGCTTGCCCGCGGCTTCGGCGGTACGCTGCGCCTGGATCACGTCGCCACTGTAGCCCAGTGACAGGCACAGGTTCTCGTTGACCAGTTCGGTCACTGGTTGCGACTGGAACTTGCGCACGTACGGGCGAATCGCCTTGAGCAGTTCGCTGGCTGCGGCCAGGTCCTCGCGCTTGGCACTGCGTGGCTCGCGGCCCAGGTAGTTGAGGACCACTGCCAGCACTTCGTCGGGTGAATCGATGACTGAAATACCGCAGTCGGCGAATTTAGCTGCCAGCTCCGGCTTGAACAGCAGGTCGAGGTTGTCCAGCGGTGCATCGGGCATGCGCTGGCGGACTTTGTCGGCATTCACCGTCAGGCCGATGGTGCCCCAGGTGTAGGGCACGGTCGCCTGGCTGGCCTTGGGGTACCGGGCGTGCAGCTGACGCAGCCCGGGCTCGATGTCGTCCAGGGCCTGCAGGCGGCTGTGGTCCAGTGGCTGTAGGCTGCCGGCGTGCATCAGGCGCTCGGCGACGGTATCACCGGGGAAGACCAGGTCGTAGCCACTGCGCCCGGACATCAGCTTGGCCTCGAGCACTTCGCTGCCATCCATCACGTCGTAGATCACCTGGATGCCGGTTTCGGCCGTGAACTGCTTGAGGGTGTCCTCGGCAAAATAGTCGGCCCAGTTGTACAGGCGCAGCACGGGCTGCTCGGCCTGAGCCTGGCAGGCGCAGACAGCCAGCGCCAAGGCGGCCAGAACGTGGCGTTTCATGCTCATGCCCTCAGGGTGTGTGGGTGAGTGCCGTCCAGGGTCAGCAGCGGTGTGTACATCTCCGGGCGGCGATCGCGGTAGATGCCCCAGCTCAGGCGGTCTTCCCGCATGCCGGCCAGATCCAGGTCGTGCAGCCAGATGCCACTGCTGTCGCGGTCGGCTTCGGCGAGCATGGCGCCCTTGTGGTCGCAGATGAACGACGAGCCATAGAAGCGCATGGCCAACGATGCGTCGCTGGCTGCGACTTCCTCGCCCACCCGATTGGCCGCCACCACCGGCAACAGGTTGGCGGCGGCGTGGCCGCGCATGGCTACCTGCCAGTGGTCGCGCGAGTCCAGTTCGGCACAGCCGGGCTCGGAGCCGATGGCGGTGGGGAACAGCAGCACTTCGGCGCCCATCAGTGCCAGGCAGCGGGCGGTCTCGGGGAACCACTGGTCCCAGCAGATGCCGATGCCCAGGCGGCCGAAGGCGGTGTCCCAAACCTTGAAGCCGGTATCGCCGGGGCTGAAGTATTCCTTCTCCTGGTAGCCGATGGCGTTGGGGATGTGGGTCTTGCGGTAGACGCCAAGCAGGCGGCCATCGGCATCGGCCACGGTTAACGAGTTGAAGAAGGCATTGCCGGCGCGCTCGTACCAGCTCAGCGGCAGCACCACGCCCAGCTCGCCGGCCAGTGCGGCGAAGCGCTGCAGGATCGGGCTGGCGGGGTAGGGCTGGGCGAGGGCCTGGTGCTGGTGGTCCTGTTCGATGCAGAAATAAGGGGTGGCGAACAGCTCCTGCAGCAGGATCACCTGGGCGCCCTTGGCGGCGGCCTGGCGTACCAGTTGTTCGGCGCGGTCGAGGTTGCCAGGCAGGTCCCAGCTGCATGGCATCTGGGTGGTGGCGATGCGCAGCAGGCTCATGGCTGCACCTCGGGTTGTTGCTGGGTGATGCAATGAATGCCGCCACCGCCATGGGCGATGTGGTCGATGCGCACCGGTACGATCTCCCGGCCCGGGAACGCGTGAGCCAGTTGCGAGGCGGCTTCCTGGTCGGCGGCGATGCCATAGGCCGGCATGATGATCGCGCCGTTGGCGATGTAGAAGTTGGTGTACGAGGCGCAGAATACCTCGGCGTCCTGGTCGACGGCGGCGCTGGCTTCATACAGGTCGAGCAGCTCGAAGTGCCGGCCTTGCGCGTCGGTGGCCAGTTCCAGGGCGCGGCGGTTTTCCCGCACGACTTCGGCGTACACCGAATGCTGGTCATGGGTGGCATCGACCAGCAGCACGCCGGGGCGGGCGAAGGCGCATACACCGTCGACGTGGCCGTCGGTCATGTCGCCGGTGATGTATTGTGGGTCGCCCGGTAGCCAGATGGTCTTGCGGATGCCCAGGTAGCGGGCGAAGCAGGCCTCGAACTCAGCCTTGCTCACGCCAGGGTTGCGGTTGGGGTTGAGCAGCACCGACTCGGTGGTGATCAAGGTGCCTTCGCCGTCCACATGAATCGCCCCGCCTTCGTTGCACAGCGCCGTGCTGAAACCGTCCAGGCCCAGGTGGTCGAGGATGCGCCGGCCGAGGCTGCGGTCCTGGCCGTGCTGCGACTTGCCACCCCAGGCGTTGAAGCGCCAGCTCAGGCCGGCCAGGCCATGCTGTGGGTGGCAGACGAAGCTTGGGCCGCTGTCCCGGCACCAGCTGTCGTCCACGGCCATTTCGACCAGTTCGATATTGGCGCCGCAGAGGGCACGTGCGCTTTGCCAGGCCGAAGGGTCGACCACCATCTTCACCGGCTCGAAACGGGCGATGGCTGCCGCGACCCGGGCGTAGTCCTGCTGTACGTCGGCCAGGCGCACGTGCCAGCCGCTTTCCCACAGGGCCTGGTTGTGTGGCCAGACCATCCAGGTGGCAGCGTGGCGGGCCCATTCGGCGGGCATGCGCCAGCCGCTGTCGAGGGACAGGTGCATAGAGAACTCCGATCAATTAAGGATTTTTATCAACGAAGCCCGCCGTCGCGGGTGTTGATGTCCATGCTATGGCTAGGCTTGGCCTGCGACAAACGATAGATTTAGCGCACATCTGATCAGCAGGGCTTATCAATCATGCTCAAACACTGGCCACCCCTGAATGCCCTGCGCGGCTTCGAAGCCGCTGCGCGGCTGGGCAGCTTCCACAAGGCCGCCGAAGCGCTGAACCTGACCCAGTCGGCCATCAGCCAGCAGATTCGCAGCCTGGAAACCTACCTGGAGCAGCCGCTGTTCCACCGCAGTGGCCGCAGCGTGAGCCTGACCGACGCCGGGCACGACCTGCTCAGCACCACGCAGTCGCTGCTGCAGCACCTGGCGGTGGGCATTCGCCGGCTCGACCAGTACCGCAAGCCCAATCAACTGGTGGTCAACACCAGCCCGGCCTTTGCCAGGCACTGGCTGCTGCCGCGGCTGGCCGACTTTCACCAGCGCTGCCCGGATGTCGACTTGTGGCTGTTCACCAGTTTCGAAGTGCCGGACATGGCGACCGAGACCATTGACCTGGCCATCCGCGATGACCTCAGTGCCCAGGCCGAGTGCAGCTTCAACGTGCTGCACCAGGACCAGCTGTACCCGGCCTGCCACCCGTCGTTGCTGCAAACGCCGATGTCGCGGCGCACCACCTTGCATGGCGAGCGCGAAATGGACTGGAGCCACTGGCAGCTGGAGGGTGGCGAGGATGTGGGGCAGCAGGGCAAGGGGCTGAACTTTTCCGACCCCGGGCTGCTGCTGGATGCGGCGAGCGAGGGGTTGGGGGTGGCCCTGGTCAGCCAGTTGCTGGCGCGGCGGGCGGTGGAGGAGGGGCGTTTGCAGGCTTTGTCGGCGCAGCGCGTGCGTGGGCCGGCGTGGGCTTGCCTGGTGCATCGGGACAGCCAGGATGATCTGCTGGCCCGGCAGTTCCTGGAATGGCTGAAAGAGGCTCTCTTGTCAGATTGATGTTGCCTGCACAGGCCCTATCGCCGGCAAGCCAGCTCCCACAGGTTCCTCACAGGGCTCAAGTTTTGCGCCGTCTTTGTGGGAGCTGGCTTGCCGGCGATAGGGCCGGTACAGGTAATCCACCGTTTTGCATCCCCAAGATCACCCCGTAATATGTGTCGGATAACCTGCGGGGGTAGTCTCACCCTCTGATCAACCGGAATCGCCCATGGCGGCGCTTCCCCCGGCATAAACCTGACGAGGTACAGACATTGGCCATCATTCATCCTAAGGTCCGCGGTTTCATCTGCACCACGACTCACCCGAAGGGCTGCGAGCTCAACGTCCGTGACCAGATCGAAGCCACCCGCAAGCTGGGCGTGCGCGAGGATGGCCCGAAGAAGGTCCTGGTCATCGGTGCTTCCAGCGGCTACGGCCTGGCAGCCCGCATCACCGCGGCGTTCGGCTTCAAGGCCGACACCCTGGGCGTGTTCTTCGAAAAACCAGGCACCGAGACCAAGGCCGGCACCGCTGGCTGGTACAACGCTGCAGCCTTCGACAAGTTCGCCAAGGCCGAGGGCCTGTACAGCAAGTCGATCAATGGTGACGCCTTCTCCGACGAAGCCCGTGCCAAGGTCATCGAGCTGATCAAGAACGAAATGGGCGGCAAGGTCGACCTGGTCATCTACTCGCTGGCCTCGCCAGTGCGCAAGCTGCCGCAGACCGGTGAACTGGTGCGTTCGGCCCTGAAGCCGATCGGCCAGCCGTACAAGTCGACCGCCATCGACACCAACAAGGACACCATCATCGAGGCCAGCATCGAGCCGGCTACCGAGCAGGAAATCGCCGACACCGTCACCGTCATGGGTGGCCAGGACTGGCAGTTGTGGATCGACGCCCTGGCTGGTGCCAACGTGCTGGCCGAAGGCGCCCGCACCGTGGCCTTCAGCTACATCGGCAGCGACATCACCTGGCCGATCTACTGGCACGGTGCGCTGGGCCAGGCCAAGCAGGACCTGGACGAAACCGCCCTGCGCCTGGACAAGAAGCTGGCCGATGAAGTGAAGGGCGGCGCCAACGTGGCGGTGCTGAAGTCGGTGGTTACCCAGGCCAGCTCGGCCATCCCGGTGATGCCGCTGTACCTGTCGATGGTGTTCAAGATCATGCAGGAGAAGGGTGTTCACGAAGGCACCCAGGACCAGCTGGACCGCATGTACCGCGACCGCATGTACCGTGCCGACGGCGCGCCGGCCGAGGTCGACGAGAAGGGCCGCCTGCGCCTGGACGACTGGGAACTGCGTGATGACGTGCAGGACGCTTGCAAGGCGCTGTGGCCACAGGTGACCACCGAGAACCTGTTCGAGCTGACCGACTATGCCGGTTACAAGAAGCAGTTCCTCAACCTGTTCGGCTTCGAGCGCGCTGACGTCAACTATGACGAAGACGTGGCTACCGATGTGAAGTTCGACTGCATCGAGCTGTAATCGCTGTCGGCCTGTACCGGCCCTTTCGCGGGTAAACCCGCTCCCACAGGGATCACTTCTAACTTGAGGGGAATGGAGTACCTGTAGGAGCGGGTTTACCCGCGAAGAGGCCGGTACAGGCTATAAAATCTTTGCTAGCTTTGGCGCACAACGACAGGGAATGTGCCATGAGCAGCCTCACCCAACCCGCCACTGCCTTTCGCCATACCGCAGCCGACGGCTACAGCCTCGGCGGTTTTCGCTGGCGCCACGCCCGACCTGACCGCCAGCGCCCGCTGGTGATCATCAATGCTGCCACCTCGGTACGCTGCCGTTACTACTCGCGTTTCGCCGACCACCTGTTTGCCCAGGGGTGCGATGTGCTGACCTACGATTACCGTGGCATTGGCGAATCCCGCCCGGCCTCGCTGCGTGGCTTTCAGGCATCCTGGAGCGACTGGGGCCGGCTGGATTTCGAAGCCATGCTGGTGCATGCAGCAGAACATTTCCCCGGTCAGCCGGTGGACGTGGTGGGGCACAGTTTTGGCGGGTGCGCAGTGGGGCTGGCACCGTCGGCGAGCAAGGTTCGCCGGGTGGTGATGGTTGGCGCGCAATTCGCCTACTGGCGTGATTATGCGGCTGACCAGCGTTGGCAGCTGTTCTGCAAGTGGCATGTGGTAATGCCGCTGCTCACCCGCGTGTTCGGTTACTTTCCCGGCAAGCGTCTGGGTTGGCTGGAGGACACGCCATCCGGCGTGGTGCACGATTGGACCACCCGTACCCCGCGCTATGAGCACCGACCCAGCGGGCGTGCACTGGAGGCACTACCGTTCGCTCAGGTGCGGGCGGCGACGCTGGCCATCAGCCTGACCGATGATCCCTTTGGTACCGTGGCGGCGACCGAGCGTTTGCTGGGTTATCTGCAGGGCGCCGAGCGCCAGCACCTGCGTATTGCGCCTGTGGATATCTCGGTCGATGAAATTGGCCATTTCGCGTTCTTCCATGACCGCTTTCGCGAAAGTTTGTGGCCGGTGGCCTTGCAGTGGTTGCAGCAGGGTGGGTTGGCGGGTGAGGTCCCAGGAAGGATCATGGGTTGATGCTGTCTGCGCCGGCGAAAGGGCCGCGGAGCGGCCCCAAAATCTCAAGCCTTGCGCGCAAGCGGCAGCTCGGCGAACTTGACGCCCGCCAGCCCATGCTTGATCAGCGCACGGATATTGCCATGGTCGCTGCCCTCGGGCGTGGCCACCACGTCACGGTAGTGCTCGCCAAAGGCCAGCAGCGCTTCCTGGTCGCTCAGCCCTTCCAGCAGCGCCAGGCCCAGGGTCTTGCACGAACCTTCGTTCTGCCCGGCCGCATTTGCCACGCCGCCATTGTCGAAGGCCTGTGGCTGGTAGCTGTAGTTGTCGGCAATGAACGCCAGGGTGTCGGCAAACACGTGTTGGCCGCTGGCCAGGCTGGCGCGCAGGGTGTTCAGGTCAGTCACGGGGTTTTCCTTTTTCGAACGCCGCTTGTTGGTCGGCGCTGGCTTCTTTCTGGTATTGGGCTTTCCACTCGGCGTAAGGCATGCCGTACACCGCTTCGCGGGCATCATCCAGGCTCAGGTCGAGCTGGCGCTCGTCAGCCGCGGCCTTGTACCACTTGGACAGGCAGTTGCGGCAGAAGCCGGACAGGTTCATCAGGTCGATGTTCTGCACGTCGGTGCGCTTCTGCAGGTGTTCGACCAGGCGCCGGAACGCGGCGGCCTCGAGTTCGAGCTGTTGCTGTGGGGTCATGGGCTTCTCTCAGGTCATGCGGTTCTTCAGGTGGCGGCCACCGTTGATGACCACCTGGCTGCCGGTGCTGTACTGGCTGGCGAGCAGGTACCTGACCGTCTCGATCAGCGGGCCGGCGCCGGGTTCGAACTCCAGCAGGGCCTTTTTCAAGGTCTGCTGGCGGTAGGTTTCGTCACCCCCTTCCTTGAGGATCAGCAGCCCGGGCAGGATACCGTTCACACGCACCTTGGGCGCATATTTTTCGGCGAAAGACAGCACCATGTTCTGCAACGCGGCCTTGGTCGCGGCGTAGCCGATGTGGCTTTTGCTGCCGCGCGAAGAGGTTTCGTCGCAAATGTGGATGATGTCGGCCTTTTCCACCTTGGCCAGCAGGTCGCCCAAGGCCAGGTTGAGGTGGTAGGGCGCTTCGACGTGAAGGCGGAACATGGTCTCGAGGTTGTCGAGGCCATCGTCGAGCCACAACGAGGCGTTGTGGATGATCGCGCGCAGGCCGTCGTAATGGTTGTGCAAGTAGTCGATCAGGGCCTGTCGATCGGCCAGCTGGCACAGGTCGGCCTGGAACTGCACGATGTTCGGGTGGGCCGCCTGTGGCTGGACGCTGCGGCTGGCACTGACCACCGTATGGCCGGCCTGTGCCAGTTCAAGGGCCAGGGCCAGCCCGACGCGCTGGCTGGCTCCGGTAACGAGAATGGGGCTGTTCATGTTCGGGGCGGTCAACTTGTCTGTCCTTTGGTTGCCGCCCAGCATACCCGAACTGTCTACCGCGTGTACGGCCTGGCCTCAGCGGCTGCGCAGGGCGCCGGCAGGGGCGGGGGACGCATGCAGCCAGCCGGCCAGCAAACGGGTGGACAGGGGGATGAACAGGTAGACCATCACCGGCGTCAGGCCAAGGGTGCTGAGCAGTACCCGTGGTACCAGGTCCAGCGCAGCGAGCCAGTGGCCGAACACCAGGTTGAACACCAGCGAGACCGGGAAGAAGGCCAGCCAGATGGCCACAGCCTGCTTCCAGCGTGGTGGTTTTTGCACCATGTTGGTGCCAAACCAGTCGTCGATGCCACTCACGCGCGCTTCCTTGGGGCGTTCGAAGAGCCCGTTGCCGCGTTGCAACCAGGCCCGACGCGAGGCGGAATGTTCCCAGGCATGCAGAGTCGGCTCGTCGCTGAAACGGAAGATGATCTGGAATTCGTCGCTGTCGCGGGGGGGCGCGAGGATGCCCGAGCCAAGGTAGCCGGGGAAGTCGGTGGCCAGCTGCTCGCCTTCATGCAGCCAGGCCAGCAAGTCCTGGTAGCGGCCATGGGCGGCGCGGCGCGACACCATCAAGGTGACGGGTGGGGTAGACATCGTGTATCTCCTGGCAACGGGGCTGGCGGGTAGCCGGCCCCTTTGGCTGAGTGGCCCGGGGTGGTGGGCGACACAGGCATGCATGCAAGAATCGGGCGCGGATTATCGCCCATCTGCGATCTTCGGCAACTGTAAGCCGGCAAACGGTTGCGCCCCAGCGTCTGGTATTGCCGTAGTAGACTAGGTGTTCAACTTGGACACACAGGGAACCCCGTGCAGATGAACGAACAGGGACTGAATCCGGTAATCGATGCGGGCCTCGCGCAGGACCTGTTTCCGATCCGTGAGGTTTCCCGCCTGACCGGCGTCAATGCCGTGACCTTGCGCGCCTGGGAGCGCCGCCACGGTCTGATCCAGCCAACCCGCACCGAAAGCGGCCACCGCCTTTATTCCCAGGCCGACATCGATGACATCCGCCGCATCCTTGGCTGGCTGGAGCGCGGCGTGGCGGTAAGCAAGGTTGCCAGCATCCTCGCGCGCGACCATGCCCGTGCCGGGCAGGCAGGTGGCGCGACGGGCGCCTGGGGGCGCTGGCAGCAGCAGATTCGTCAGGCGTTACAACGTTTTGACCTTGTCGGCCTGGACCGCCTGTTCGACGAGGTATTTGCCGCCTGCACCCTGGACCAGGTATTCAGTGAAGTGTTCATGCCGGTGTGGCATGACCTGGCGGCCGGTCAGGGCGGCTACGGGCAGGCCAGCGAGTGGCTGTTCCTCGATCAGTTCCTGCGTGGACGGGTGTATACCCGCTTGCAACTCGCCCGTGCGCCGCGCAGCCGCATGGTGCTGCTGGCGCCATTGCCGGGGCAGTGCCACGAGTTGGATTTGCTGGTGACCAGCCTGACCTTGGGCAGCGATGAAGTTGGCGTGACGCCACTGGCGAGCGGGCAGCCGCTGGCAGAACTGGCACTGGTCTGCGAACGCCTGAAACCGGATGCCCTGGTGCTGTTTTCCCATCAGCCGCCCACGGCGGAGCTCACACGGCGGCTGACGCGCCTGGTGGCAGGGCTGGAGTGCCCGTTGTTACTGGCGGGTGAAGCGGCGGAACTGGCACAGGACAGCCTGGCTGGCAGCCCGATCGCTTGCCTGGGTGCGCAGGGTAGCGTGATGCGCCAGCGTTTGCGGCAGTTTCTGGCCGGTCAGTTCGATACCTGAGTGTGTAGCTCGGGGTGGGCCCGGCGATGGGCCTGGAGGATGTAGTCGCGCAGGCGTTCGATCTCTTCGGCCGGGCTTTGGCTGAGGTCGTAGGCTGCCAGGTCCGGGCCGATGCGCCGGCCCAGCACGCCATGCAGTTCGATGGGGGGGATGCCATCAGGGGCGAAACGCAATTCGAAGTGGGCTGGTGCCGCTGGCAGGCCACGGACTTCCAGCAATGTACCCTTGAACGAGATCTCGCGAACCCACAGGCCAGTTTCCTGCCCATGGGCATCGAGCAGTGCGCTCGGCTTCTCCATCGACAGGCGCCAGGGGCGCAGCATGGGGCCGTCCTCGTAGATTTCCGGTGAGCCCAGTTGCAGGTGCAGGGCGTGGAACTCGTCTTCCACCAGTTGCAGCGGGAAGCTGATTTGCTGGTTGTTGAACTGGGCCTGCAGGGTTACCTGCTCGTTGGCCACCAAGCGGGTGAGCAAGCTCTGGATGCGATGGTCGCCATTGACCAGCAGGCTCGACATGGGGTCGGCCAGGTTCAACTGCGGCGAATGCTGCATGTTCTGTATGAAGTCCAGCTCGTCCTGGGTCAGGAGCGCTTCTGCTTGCATGATCGAACTCGATGGCGATTTCTTCAACGGGATTGACCGTGCGTGGCGAACTTGGTTCAGGTGCGTTCGTCGGGTTTCTGACGAACGCGCAGTTGCGCCAGTTCCCGCTCCAGTTCGACCTGGCGAGTAACGTCTTTCTGAATGCCGATGAAGTAAGTGCGCTGTTCGGCATCGTGCCTTACCGGGGTGATCGACAGTTCGTTCCAGAAAGGGCTGCCATCCTTGCGGTAGTTGCGCAGCACTTCGCGGCACGGGCGGCCTTCGGCCAGGGCCTTGCGGATGCGGGCGCGGCCAAGCTGGTCGCGGTCGTCGGCCTGCAGGAAGCGGCAATCCTGATAGAGGATTTCGTCACGGCCGTAGCCGGTCAGGCGTTCGAAGGCCGCGTTCACGTAGATGAGGATGGTGTCGTCGCCTTCCTGTTCGGCGACCACGATGCCGTCGTTGGACGCATCGACCATGGATTGCAGTAGTTGCGCATTGATCATGTTCGGGCCATTGAGTGAACAAAGGTGCGAAGCAGGGTTGAGGATGGTGACTTTGGTAGAGGCGGCCTTTTGCCAGCGCCGGATGCTAGTATCCTACGTTTTCACTCAGTTTCGGAATCCTCTACCCGATGAAAGTCGCCATTATTTCCGGATCGGTCTATGGCACCGCCGAAGAAGTCGCCCGTCACGCTGAATCGCTGCTCAAGGCTGCTGGCCTGGAGGCCTGGCATGCGGCGCGCGCCACCTTGCAGGACCTTGAAGGTTTCGCCCCCGACGCCTTGCTGGCCGTGACCTCGACCACTGGCATGGGCGAACTGCCGGACAACCTCATGCCGTTGTATTGCAGCATTCGCGATACCCTGCCTGCGGCCTGGCGTGGCCTGCCGGGTGCGGTGATTGCCTTGGGCGACAGCAGTTATGGCGATACCTATTGCGGTGGAGGCGAGCAGATGCGCGAACTGTTTGCCGAACTGGGCGTGCGCGAAGTGCAGCCGATGTTGCGCCTGGATGCCAGCGAGACGGTGACTCCGGAGGCGGATGCAGAGCCTTGGTTGGCTGAGTTGGTGAGTACACTTAAAGCCTGACGGGTATTTTTCGCCTGTACCGGCCTCTTCGCGGGTGAACCCGCTCCCACAGGTACTGCACAGATTTCAGAGGCTGTGGTGTTCCTGTGGGAGCGGGTTTACCCGCGAAGAGGCCGGCAAGGGCAACTCATCCCTTGCTGCCGAGCACCGGCCACTCGCTCACCAGCGCCAACCACGCCTGCGCCGCCCGTGACAGATACGCCCCGCGCCGCCAGATGAACGCGATATCCCAACGCAAATCCGCCGGCGAGCGAAGGGGCAGGCGCACCACACCGGGGCGCTCCAGCGCTTTCGCCACCACACGGGGCAGCAGCACCACGCCCTGGCCCGCTGCCGCCAGCGCCGCGAGGAAGTCCGCCTGGCCACTGCGCCCGCCTTCCTTGGGGGTAAAGCCCTGCTGCGGGCACGCCTTCAGCAACCGGTCATTGAGCACGAAACTGCGCTGGTAAAGCAGGAACGGGGTATCGGCCAGCTGCCGCAGATCTACCACTTCCTGGCCTGCCAGCTCGTGCCCGGCAGGCAACAGTGCATCCATTGGCTCGTTGCAGAACGGCTGGTAGTCGAACGCCTCGTCACTGGGCGTCAGGCTGCCCCCCAGTTCCAGTTCGCCACTCCTGACCGCCTGTTCGATGCTGCGACTGCCACCTTCGAGCAAGTGGATCGTAATGTTCGGGTGACGCCGCCGATATTCGGCGAACAACCCGGCGAACAGCGCGTCGCTGCCCAGCATCGGCAGGCCCAGCCGCAGTTCGCCGCGGCCCATCTGGCTTAGGTCGTCCAGTTCGCCGAGCAATGCCTGACGCTGGCGCAACAAGGCTTCGCCGCGCTCCAGGACGATGCGCCCGGCAGCGGTCAGGTGCAACTGCGAGGCCTGGCGCTCCAGCAGCGGCTGGCCCACATCTTGCTCCAACTGAGCCACCTGCTTGCTCACCGCCGACTGGCTGATGTGCAGGGTCTGCGCGGCCTGGGTAAAACCGCCGCGGTGGACCACTTCGATAAAGCTGCGCAGCTGTTTGAATTCCATGATCACAATTCCATTATGGAATGGTGTTCAGTCTAACAATTCGCTTCTGGCCTAGGCAGCCAAAACTTAAAATGAGGGCCTGTAGAGGAACCCCCCATGAAACCCGCGTTGTTGAAAAAAGCCCTGCGCCTGCTCGTCGAGCTGGCGATCCTCTGTGCTCTGTTCCTGCTCGGTGGCCAGCTTGCCACTTGGCTGGGCTGGCCGATTCCTGGCGGCGTGATGGGCTTGGCATTGCTGCTGTTGCTGTTTGCCTCAGGTGTGCTCAAGCCAGCCATGCTGCAACTGGGCGCCGGCTGGCTGATGGCTGAGATGCTGCTGTTCTTCATTCCGGCGCTGATGAGCCTGCTCGATTATGGCGCTCTGATCCGTGACGAGGGCTGGCGCATCCTGCTGGTGATTGCCGTGAGCACCCTGACGGTAATGGTGGTGACCGCGTTGACCGTGGAACTGGTGTGCCGCTGGAGGTTGCGCCATGAGCCTTGAACCCATGCCGCTGTTCTGGCTGGCCCTGACCTTGCTGGCGTATCTGGGCAGCCGCTGGTTGTACCGGCGCAGCGGGCGCTACCTGCTGTCGCCGCTGATCCTGGTGCCGGTTCTGTTGCTGGCGGTGGCCGTACCGCTGCACACCGCCTATGCCGAGTACGCCCGCAACACCCACTGGCTGATGAGCGTGCTTGGCCCGGTGACCGTGGCCTTCGCGGTGCCGATCTGGCAGCAACGGGCCATGCTGGCGCGCCACTGGCCGGCACTGATGGTGGGCATGGTCGCCGGCAGCAGCGCTTCGATCGCCAGTTCCTGGGGGTTGGCTCATATGTTGGCGCTGGACAGCGCGACCAGCCTGTCGCTGGTGCCGCGTTCGATCACCACGCCCTTTGCTATGCCATTGGCCCATGACCTGGGTGGCGTACCGGAGCTCACGGCGGTGTTCGTGATGTTCACCGGCGTACTGGGCGCCATGTTCGGCGGCGTACTGCTGCGCTGGTTGCCATTGCGCACACCACTGGCGCGGGGCGCGCTGTTCGGCGTGGGCGCCCATGGTGCCGGTGTCAGCCGGGCACAGGAGGTAGGCCGCGAGGAGGGCTCGGTGGCCGGCCTGGTCATGGTCCTGACCGGGCTGTTGAACCTGTTCGCGGCACCGCTGCTGGCTGTGCTCCTCTGACCGTTCGTGCCACTGACTCGCCAAGTCATCAAGCTGGCTGGCAACGCAAGTTCCAGCCGATGGGCTGCTGGCTAGACTCAGCCTCGACATAGAGAGCACATGTAAGTGCCGAGGTGACATGCAATGACCGCAGCCTTGCTCTATTCCACCAACACCACTTCACCGGGACCGTTCTGATGCCCATGGCCGAAATTCCATTGTGCGTCTGGCGTACCCGGGGACAGAGTTTCAGCTTCCGGGGCCAGAGCATCCGCTACTGGACCGCAGGGCAAGGAGAGCCCCTGCTTCTGTTGCACGGTTTCCCCACCGCCAGCTGGGATTGGCACTACCTGTGGGGGCCTTTGGCCCAGCGCTTCCGGGTTATCGCCTGTGACATGCTCGGCTTTGGCGATTCGGCCAAACCGGTCGATCACGTGTATAGCCTGATGGAGCAGGCCGACCTGCAGCAGGCTTTGCTCGCCGAGCTGAAGGTCGACCAGCCGGTGCATCTGCTGGCCCATGACTACGGCGGCAGTGTGGCCCAGGAAATGCTGGCGCGGCATCATGAACAGCGCGCCAGCATTGCCAGCTGCGTGTTCCTCAACAGCGGGCTGTTCCCCGAAAGCTGCCGCATGCTGCTGGTACAGAAGCTGTTGCTCAGCCGCCTGGGCTGGCTGGTAGGGCGCTCGTTCGGTCGCGACGACCTGGTGCGCAACGTGACCCAGGTCTACGGCCCTTGCACCCACCCCAGTGAAAGTGCGCTGGATGACTTCTGGAGCCTGATAGCCGCCAACCGTGGCACGCGCATCCTGCACAAGCTGGTGGGTTACATGCCAGAGCGCAGGTTGCACCGGGACCGCTGGGTTGGCGCGATGCAGCATGAAGGCGTGCCGCTGCGTTTCATCAATGGCGTGGTCGACCCGCTTTCCGGCGCACATATGGTGGAGCGCTACCGGCAACTGGTGCCGGAGCCGGACACCGTGCAGTTGCAGGGCATCGGCCATTACCCGCATACCGAAGCGCCGGTGCAGGTGCTGCGCCATTACCTGGCCTTTCGAGAACAACCGCTGAGCTGTTTCCAGCAGAAAGTGGCGTGGTCCTGACAGGTCCTCATCGCCGGCAAGCCTGCTCCCACAGATACAGCGCAGGCCTGGAGGCCGGCGCGGTTGGTGTGGGAACTGGCTTGCCGGCGATGGGCCGTACAGCGGCCCCATAACCATCGTGCTGCGTTATTGCCAGGCATTCAGCCTGCGTGAGCTTGATTGTCCACCCGCTGCTGGCGGCGGACACTCGGCCTACCTGAACCTGCCTGGAGCCATGAGCATGAGCGAGCCTGTCTGTCTGCAAGATCGCGTGGTGATAGTCACCGGAGCCGGGGGCGGCCTGGGCCGTGCCCATGCGCTGCTGTTCGCTGCCCGTGGTGCGCGGGTGGTGGTCAACGACCTCGGCGGGTCCACCCACGGTGAAGGTGCCAGCGCCTCCGCCGCCGACCGAGTTGTAGCGGAGATCCGCGCCGCTGGTGGCAGTGCCATTGCCAACCATGATTCGGTCAGCCAAGGCGCGCGTATTGTCGAGCAGGCCCTGGACAGCTTCGGCCGAGTCGATGTGCTGGTGAACAATGCCGGCATCCTGCGTGACAAAACCTTCCACAAGATGGAAGACAGCGACTGGGAGCAGGTGTATCAGGTGCATGTCGAGGGGGCTTACAAGGTCACCCGCGCCGCCTGGCCGCACCTGCGCGAGCAGAACTGGGGGCGGGTGATCTTCACCGCTTCCACGTCCGGCATCTACGGCAACTTCGGCCAGGCCAATTACGGCATGGCCAAGCTGGGCCTGTATGGGCTGACACGTACCCTGGCGATCGAAGGGCGCAAGCACGGCATCCTGGTCAACGCCATCGCCCCCACGGGTGGCACCCGCATGACCGAAGGGTTGATCCCGCCCCAGGTGTTCGAGCGGCTCAAGCCTGAGCTGGTCAGCCCGCTGGTTGTGTACCTGGGCAGCGAGCAGTGCCAGGGCAGTGGCGAGTTGTTCGAAGTGGGTGGCGGTTGGGTGGGCAAGGTGCGGTGGGAGCGCAGCCTGGGGGTAGGCTTCGATCCGCGTGAAGGCTTTACTCCGGAGCAGGTGGCGGAGAACTGGGCACGGATTGGCGACTTCGACGAGGCAGTGCACCCACAGGACAGCTTGCAGGCGTTGCAGCAGATGATGGCCAACTTGCAGAAGTATCCGCTGGGCTGAGCTTTGTACTACCTGTGCTGGCCTCTTCGCGGGCTTGCCCGCTCCCACAGGGATATCACTGCCCTCAGGCTTGGTGATATCCCTGTGGGAGCGGGCAAGCCCGCGAAGAGGCCAGCACAGGCGACGGAAATTTTCAGGGCAGATAAAAAAGGCCGCTGCAAGCCGCAGCGGCCAATCGAGACGTCAGATCAAGGAGCTTCAAAATCTACGTCGGTGAACCTCGCAGGCCTGAAAGGCGGGGGGGAGAGCCCTTCATGCCGGCCAGTGAGGTAAGAATAAGCGCCTGATCCTGCAGGAAAAATAGCCGCTTATGACATTCACCTTTACGTATCGGGCAATAGTGCCGAAGGCGCTCAGTCGGCGGGCGAATAGCCCATGCGCCAGCTGGTTTCCCGTGCTGCTGCCAGCAACCGTTGCGCCGCCGGACCATGCTCGTCGGCATGGAAGATCGAGGTCGGCCCGACCACCGTCATCACCGCGGCGATCTGCCCCATGGCATTGAACACCGGGGCCGACAGCGCATCCACGCCCGGCATCAACAGCCCGTGCACATGGTGCAGGCCACGTTCACGAATGCCCGCCAGTACTGCCTGGTAGTCGGCGGCGCTGTGCTGCAGGGCGGCCAGTTCCCGGTCACGCAACTCCACGGTCTCGCGCTCGGGAAGATAGGCGGCGAACACCAGCCCGGTGGACGAAGTGAGCAGCGGCAGTACCGAGCCGATCTGCGTTACCACCGTGACCGCGCGTACTGCCGGCTCGATGCTGACCACTGTCGCGCCCTGGTTGCCCCATACGGCAACGAAGCAGCTCTCGTTCAGCTCATCGCGCAGTTGAGACAACGGCAGCGCGGCAATCTTCAGCACATCGATACTGCCCAGCGCCGCCAGCCCCACCCGCAGTGCCTCGCGCCCCAGGCCGTAATGGTTGGTGGCCGCATCCTGCTCGGCAAAACCGCTGGCGATCAACGCCTGCAGGTAACGGTGCACCTTGCTCGCCGGCATCTGCACATGTTCCGCGAGACGTGACAGGGAGGTGGACGGGGAGAGCTCGGCAAGGGCCTTGAGGATGTCGGTGCCGACCTCCGCCGAGCGGACTTTCTGCTTGCCGTTGTCGGCGGGGGAGCTGGCTTTGGCCATGGACATCTTCTTCCGGATTCGTCGAGTCGCGCCTTTATAGCTTGACGCATTGCCCGTAGCAAATTACGTTATTCGTAATCTGATTACGATAAAAACAATGCAGACGCGCTGCCACCCCGCCCCGGGCCAGCAGCCAGCTGCCAGCAACGGCTCGGCCAGAGCCCGGAGGCATCGATGAATCGCGATACGTCACCCGACCTTCACTACCTCAGCGGCTTCGGCAACGAGTTTGCCAGCGAAGCGCTGCCAGGGGCCTTGCCGGTCGGGCAGAACTCGCCGCAGAAGGCGCCCTATGGGCTGTATGCCGAGCTGCTCTCGGGCACGGCGTTCACCATGACCCGCAGCGAGCTGCGCCGCACCTGGCTGTATCGTATTCGTCCGTCTGCCTTGCACCCGCGTTTCGAACGCCTGGCGCGTCAGCCGCTGACCGGCCCGCTGGGGCCCATCACTCCCAACCGCCTGCGCTGGAACCCCCAGCCGATCCCCGTCGAACCGACCGATTTCATCGAGGGCTGGCTGCCCATGGTGGCCAACGCCGCTGCGGAAAAACCGGCCGGCGTGAGCATCTACATCTACCGCGCCAACCGGTCGATGGAGCGGGTGTTCTTCAACGCCGACGGTGAACTGCTGCTGGTGCCGCAACAGGGCCGCCTGCGCATTGCCACCGAACTGGGGGTGATGGAAGTCGAGCCGCTGGAAATCGCGGTCATCCCGCGTGGCATGAAGTTCCGCGTCGAACTGCTCGACGGCGAGGCCCGCGGCTATATCGCCGAAAACCACGGCGCGCCGCTGCGTATCCCGGACCTGGGCCCGATCGGCAGCAACGGCCTGGCCAACCCGCGCGACTTCCTCACCCCGGTGGCGCACTACGAAGAGGCCGATGGCCCGATGCAGCTGGTGCAGAAGTTCCTGGGCGAACATTGGGCCTGCGAACTGCAGCACTCGCCACTGGACGTGGTCGCCTGGCACGGCAGCAACGTGCCGTACAAGTACGACCTGCGTCGCTTCAACACCATCGGCACGGTCAGCTTCGACCACCCGGACCCGTCGATCTTCACTGTGCTGACCTCGCCGACCAGCGTGCATGGCATGGCCAACATGGACTTCGTGATCTTCCCGCCACGCTGGATGGTGGCCGAGAACACCTTCCGTCCACCATGGTTCCACCGCAACCTGATGAACGAGTTCATGGGCCTGATCAATGGTGCCTACGACGCCAAGGCCGAGGGCTTCTTGCCGGGTGGCGCCTCGCTGCACGGGGTTATGAGCGCCCATGGCCCCGACGCCGAAACCTGCGAAAAGGCTATTGCTGCCGACCTGGCACCGCACAAGATCGACAACACCATGGCCTTCATGTTCGAGACCAGCCAGGTGCTGCGCCCGAGCCTGCAAGCCCTTGAATGCCCGCAGTTGCAGGCCGACTACGATAGTTGCTGGGCCACCTTGCCGAGCACCTTCAACCCGAACCGGAGATAACCCATGAACCAGACCGCCATTGCCCGTAGCTGGGTCGAGCACGCCAACGGGCACAGCGACTTCCCGCTGCAGAACCTGCCGTTGGGCATCTTCAGCCGGCCGGGTGAAGCCAAGCGCTGTGGCGTGGCCATCGGCGACGCCATCCTTGACCTGGAGGCGGTGCTGGCCGCCGGCCTGTTCGACGGTGCCACCAAGGCCGCTGTCGAGGCCACCCGTGGTGGGGCCTTGAACGCATTCTTCGCCCTCGGCCGCAATGCCCGCGTTGCCCTGCGCGAGCGCCTGCTGGTGCTGCTGGGCGAGCACAGCGAACACCAGGCGGCGCTGCAGGCCGCCCTGTACCCGGCAAGCGCCTGCCAGCTGCATGTACCGGCGCAGATCGGTGACTACACCGACTTCTACGTGGGCATCGAGCACGCCAAGAACGTGGGCAAGCTGTTCCGCCCCGACAACCCGCTGCTGCCCAACTACAAGTACGTGCCGATCGGTTATCACGGCCGCGCCTCGACCATCCGCCCATCCGGCACCGATGTGCGCCGGCCCAAGGGCCAGACTCTGCCGGCCGGGCACACCGAGCCAAGCTTCGGCCCCTGCGCGCGCCTGGACTATGAGCTGGAACTGGGTATCTGGATCGGCCAGGGCAACGACATTGGCCAGGCGATCCCGGTAGGCGATGCCGCCGAGCACGTGGCTGGCCTGTGTCTGCTCAACGACTGGTCGGCGCGCGATATCCAGGCCTGGGAATACCAGCCGCTGGGGCCGTTCCTGTCCAAGAGCTTCATCACCACCATCTCGCCTTGGGTAGTTACCGCCGAAGCGCTTGAGCCGTTCCGCTGTGCCCAGCCGGCACGCCCGGAGGGCGACCCGCAGCCACTGTCGTACCTGCTGGACAAGCGCGACCAGGCCGCAGGTGCATTCGATATCGAGCTTGAGGTATTGCTGCTGACCGAGCAAATGCGCGAGCAGGGCCTCGCCCCGCACCGCCTGACCCTGAGCAACACCCGCAGCATGTACTGGACCGTGGCGCAGCTGGTCGCGCACCACAGCGTCAACGGCTGCCAGCTGCAACCGGGCGACCTGTTCGGTTCGGGCACGCTGTCGGGCGCCACGCCAGGTTCGTTCGGCAGCCTGCTGGAGATAACCGAAGGTGGCAAGCACCCGGTGGAACTGGCCAGTGGCGAGGTGCGCAAGTTCCTCGAAGACGGCGACGAGATCATCCTGCGTGCCCGCTGCGTGCGTGATGGCGTGGCCAGCATCGGTTTCGGCGAATGCCGCGGTAAGGTCGTCGCGGCCAACTGAGGAGGCAGGGGCATGGAGCTGTACACCTATTACCGTTCCACCTCGTCCTACCGGGTACGCATTGCTTTGGCACTGAAGGGGCTGGGTTACCAGTCCCTTCCGGTCAACCTGCTGCAGGGCGAACAGAGCGGCGCGGGTTATGTCGCGGTCAACCCGCAGGGGCGCGTTCCGGCGTTGCGTACCGATGGCGGTGAGCTGCTGGTGCAGTCGCCGGCGATCATCGAGTACCTGGAAGAGGTTTATCCACAACCTGCGCTGTTACCGGCCACGGCTGAGGCGCGTGCCAAGGTGCGGGGTGTGGCGGCGATCATCGGCTGCGACATCCACCCGCTGCACAACGTCAGCGTGCTCAACCGACTGCGCCAGGCCGGCCAGGACGAAAGCCAGGTCAACCAGTGGATTGGTCACTGGATCAGCCAAGGGTTGGCGGCAGTTGAGCAACTGATAGGCGATCATGGCTTCTGCTTCGGCGATGAGCCGGGCCTGGCGGATGTCTATCTGATCCCGCAGTTGTACGCGGCCGAACGTTTCAACGTCGACCTCGACAGCTTCCCGCGCATCCTTCGGGTTGCCGCCCTTGCGGCCGAACACGCGGCGTTCGCCCAGGCCCACCCCGCCCGGCAGCCGGACAGCCCGGCTCAGTGAATGGAACGGTTCGCCGCCGGAAGCTTGCCGATACGTTCGGAAAGCTTCAGGCGCTGGACCGGGTCCTCTGTCAGCAATAACGCATGCTCCAGATCAAAGCGCTCGGCCTGCGGGCAATCCAGATGCTGGTATAGCGAAGCGCGAGTCACATAGTCGCTGACCTGCACCGGGCCCAGTTGCATGACCCGCTCGGCATCAATCAGTGCCGCCAGGTGGTTGTCGTTGCTTATATGCAACTGGCGCAGGTTGCGTGACAGGCGTTGCAGCATCTGCAGCGGGCTGGCACTGCGCATGTGCTCGGCAGTCAGCGCTACATGCGGGCCGAACTGGCGAGCCAGCAGCTCACGGCAGTCGTTGGGGTAGAGACGCCGGCCGCCACAGGGGTCAAGCAGGTGATCGGCACCCGGCACGCGCAGCAGGAAATGGCCAGGGAAGCCTACGCCCTCAAGGGGTATGGACAGACGCCGGGCCAGTTCCAGGGCGAGGATGGCAAGTGTCAGCGGTTGGCCACGGCGGCGTTGCAGCACCTTGTCCATCATCGCGGCATGCGGGCGCAGCGGGTGATATTCATCCTGCTGGAAGCCCAGGGCATTGAGTTGGCGCAACAATGGCTGTGCCAGTTCGCACAGCGGCAGCATCGGCAGATTGGTGCTTATCTCACGCTGCAGGTCATGCAGCTTGGCAAGGCTGGCCGCGGGCTCGACGCTTCGGTCGTGCTCGGCAGCAATCCATAATGCGGCTTCCAGCAGGGCGACGGGCTCGCGTTCCAGGCAGGCCAGGCAGGCTTGACGTGGCTTCATGGGGCTTCTCCACACACGCTTGAGTATTAGCCGTGGTGCGCGGTTTCGTCCAGTGGTCCGGCGGCGCTACCAGCCCAAGGGCCGTGCCTATACTGGAAAGAGCACCTCGTAGGGGAGCCTGTCGATGTTCGCGCTGATGCAAAGCACCCGTACCCAGTCGCTGCACTTGTTCACCGATCCGCCTACCGGCCTGAAGGCTGTGGTGGTGATCCACAGCGAGCAGTTGGGCCCCGCCATGGGCGGTTGCCGCTACCTGCCTTATGCCGATGATGAAAGCGCCATGACAGACGCCATTCGCCTTGCCCAGGGTATGAGCTACAAGGCGGCGCTGGCTGGCCTGCAATTGGGGGGCGGCAAGGCGGTGATCATGCGCAACCCGCATGTGGAAAACCGTGCCGCGCTGTTCGAGGCCTTCGGCCGCTTCATCGACACCTTGCAAGGGCGCTTCATCATCGCCGTGGACAGCGGCACCTCGACCCTGGACATGGACTGCATTGCCCAGAGCACACCGCATGTGACCAGCACCACGGCCT
Source organism: Pseudomonas sp. A2 (assembly GCF_023100865.1). NCBI lineage: Bacteria > Pseudomonadati > Pseudomonadota > Gammaproteobacteria > Pseudomonadales > Pseudomonadaceae > Pseudomonas > Pseudomonas sp. A2. The sequence continues at coordinate 5,170,381 of NZ_CP039127.1, read as the reverse complement.
CGGGTGATCCCTCACCGCATGCGGCGATGGGGGTTTTTGCCGGCATTCGTGCCACCACTTCGTTCCGCCTTGGCAGTGATGACCTGCAAGGGCTTCGGGTTGCGGTGCAAGGGCTGGGCAATGTCGGTTATGCGCTGGCGGAGCAGCTGCATGCGGCGGGTGCTGACCTGCTGGTGAGCGACCTGGACCCCGGGCGGGTGCGGCTGGCGGTGGAGCAGTTCAATGCCCATCCGGTAACCAACGATGCGTTGATCAGCACCCCTTGCGATATCTTTGCCCCTTGCGGTGTGGGGCCGGTGTTGAACGGGCAGAGCGTGATGCAGTTGCGTTGTGCGGCCGTGGCGGGAGCGGCGAACAACCAGCTGACCACCTTGCAGGTAGCCGACCAGTTGGAGTCGCGCGGGATACTGTATGCGCCCGATTACGTGATCAATGCCGGTGGGTTGATCTACGTGGCACTTACCCATCGTGGCGAAGACCTGGGCACCATCACCGCGCACCTGGCGCGGATACCTTCACGGCTGACCGAAGTGTTTGGCCATGCACAGGCAGAGAAGCGCTCGCCGGCGCGGGTGGCGCAGATGCTGGCGGAGCGGTTGCTCTACGGCTGAGGGGCGATACCGGCTTTGCTGGCCTCTTCGCGGGCACGCCCGCTCCCACAGGGATAGCGCCGGCCCAGCGCTTGTGCCGGACTTGAAGCAGCAACTGCCCCGCGCAAAACTTTGAAACCTGCGCGGTCCCTGTGGGAGCGGGTTCACCCGCGAACACGGGCGTAGCCCGTGCCATCCACCGCGTCGCCTGTTTCGCGGGTAAACCCGCTCCCACAGGGATAGCGCCCGAGCCCAGCGCTTGTGCCGTACGTGGAGCAGCAACTGCCCCGCCCAAACCTTGAAACCTGCGCGGTCCCTGTGGGAGCAGGCAATTACTCGGCCGCTGGCGCTTCGAGCAACTCGGCCAGCGCATCCGGCTGGCTCTTGAACGCCCGAGCGAACACATCGCGGTTCTTGGCCATGTAGATACCGGCTTCCTCGACCTGTTTCTCGCTCAGCGAGGGCACTGCCTTGTGCAGTACTTCGGCCAGGCGCTCGGCCAGTTCGAGCATCTTGTCGTGACGGTCTGCTTCGGCCTTATCCATGAACAAGCGCTCCGGGTCGCGACTGCTGCGGTACACCACTTCGACGGCCATTCATCACCTCTATGCCTTTTGCTGGTTGCGTTTCGATTTGCTGTATTTATATACAGTAATGGCAATGTTGATTGCTTCGCAAGCAGAAATTGTAGCGTGGTGCAGAGGGCTTACTGCTTCATGCCCAACTCAGCATCATCCATCAGCGCCTTGGCCATCCGGGCACTTTCGCGGGTGAACCCGCTCCCACAGGTACGGCATCTACCTCAAGGCCTGTGGAGATCCTGTGGGAGCGGGTTTACCCGCGAAGAGGCCAGCCCAGACAACGCAACACTCAAACCTCAGTGCAAAGTCCGAGGCTCAGCGGGCATCTGCACCTGAACCAGTGCCGACTCAAGCAAAGCCCGCAACGTCTCCAGCTCATGCAACTTGCCACGCCTCAAGGTGCCTTGCGGCAATCGGTCGCCTTCCAAGGCAGGGGCCTGGCCCTTTAACTGCATGGCACAAGCGTCACACCGGTGACGCATCATCCTTCAAGACGTATCGGGGAATGGAACATCGTGAACATCAAATGGGCAGAAAAGCTGCGAAAGGGTCTGCACGGCTCGGCCGACTCGCTGGGAAACCTGTGCGTCGAGGCATTCCATTACCTGGCGCTGTTCGGCATTGGCGCGATCACCGCCTATGCGGCGGTGATGACGTTCCTCGACATGCTCGGCAAGGGCGGGGTCAGTGTCGATGACATCCTGCTGCTGTTCATCTACCTGGAGCTGGGGGCGATGGTCGGCATCTACTTCAAGACCAACCACATGCCGATCCGCTTCCTGCTGTACGTGGCCATCACCGCGCTGACCCGCCTGCTGATCGGCGACGTCTCGCACCACAAGGCGCCGGACGTAGGGCTGTTGTACCTGTGCGGCGGCATCCTGTTGCTGGCGTTCGCGATCCTGGTGGTGCGCTACGCCTCGTACCGCTACCCCTCGACCAAGGTACTGGATGCCAGCGGCAAGGAAGTGGAGGAGGGCAAGTAGCCCTCAGTTGGCGATGAAATGGCGCGGCTCGTGGCGGGCGTCACGGGTCAGCGCGGCCAGCACCTGAAGGGGGTTCTGGTTGTGCTCGATGGCCAGGCCCAGGCGGATGCTGTCAATCACCCGCTGCAGGCGCACCGGGTCATTGCGCTGGGCCTGGGTGATGAGGCGCTTGGCGACCACGCCAGCGTCGTCGGACAGGGTCAGCATGATGCTGCCGTCGAGGTTTGCAATGCTCAGGTTGACCCGGTATTCGGGGGCGAATGCAGCACTGATTCGTTCGAATGGGTTGTTCATGGTCATGCTTCTGCGCTGAATGAATGCAGAAGTTGACCGGGGAAATTACCTGTTGGTTCAGCGCCATCGATCGATACAAACGAAAACGCCCGGCATCAGGCCGGGCGTCTTGCGTTACCGATCAGGCGTCTGGGTCACTCAGTTCCAGGGCGCCGCGCTTGCTGCGCAGTTTGCCGTAGAAGTGTTCCAGCGCGTGGTTGAGCTTGGTGGCGGCACCATCGACCGCCTGGTCCAGCGAAGTGGCGATGTGGGTCACGGAAATCGGTTGATGGCCTTTGGGGCGAGCCTCCATCTGGCAGCGTTTGTCATGCGGTCCGGGCTTGGCGCCGTTCTCGTCGCGCAGGTGGACCTCGATGCGGGTGAGGTCGTCTTCGTAACGTTCCAGCGAGTTCTGCAGTGTGCTGCGGACCCACTGGTCGAGCCGGGCGTTGCCTTCGAAATGGTTGCTGCTGTTGACCTGGATTTGCATGATTCAATCCTTATTCAGCTTGCTCGCATGGAGACGCGCCTAGGCCTCTGAGACCCTTGGTATTTCTGCGTCTCTTGACTCTAAGGTCAGGCAACGGCGAAACGAATTCAAGCCCTTTTTGAAAATAAATTTCTTGTTGCATTCAAGGCAGCAGGCGGCTCATCGCATGGCCTTTGCTTATGAGAATTGAAATCATTATTATTGCAGCCCCGAAAACGCCCGGACCATCGCCATGACGCGCAAAACCGCCGGTCTCTCGCTCAGCTATCGCCTGGCCGTGACGTCACGCAGCCTTGCCGCGCTGCTGGGTGGCTACCTGCTGGCGTCCGTGGCCACCGTCTGCATTTCCCTGGTAGCGCCGCTGCCACGGGTCGATGCCACGCTCACCGGCCTGCTGCTGTCATTCGTTTTCTACCTGCTGGCGTTCATCTGGTGCTTTGCCTGCCGCAGCGCTTTGCGCGCCTGGCTGGGCGTACTGGCGCCAAGCGTGCTGCTGGGGGTGATCAGCGGGTTGGCATACTGGATGAAAAACCCATGAAAGAAGGCTTCCGCCAGGCCATGGCCTGGCTGCACACCTGGACCGGCCTGATCTTCGGCTGGCTGTTGTTCGCCATCTTCCTCACCGGCACGCTGTCGTATTTCAAGGAAGAAATCACCCACTGGACGCAACCAGAAGTACGAAGCCATGCGCTGGACCCGAGCCATAGCCTGGAGGTGGCCCAGCGTTATCTGCAGGACAATGCAGGGCATTCGGGCACCTGGCTGATTCGTATGCCCAACGCACGCGAGGCCGCCTTGAACGTGGGTTATCGCGACCCGAATGGCGGGCCACGCGGTTTCGTCACCAAGACCCTTGATACCCAGACCGGGCAGCCGGTGGCGGCACGCGACAGTCGCGGAGGCGAGTTCTTCTACCGTTTCCACTTCCAGTTGCAGATGCCACACCCTTTCGGCCGATGGCTATCGACGTTGTGCGCCTTCATCATGCTGTTGGGGCTGGTCACCGGCATCATCACCCATAAGAAAATCTTCAAGGAGTTCTTCACTTTCCGCCCAGGCAAGGGCCAGCGCTCCTGGCTGGACGGGCACAACGCCATTGGCGTGCTGGTGCTGCCCTTCCACCTGATGATCAGCTACAGCAGCCTGGTGTTGTTCATGTACATGGTGATGCCGGCGGGCATCATGGCCAGCTACGGCAATGACACCGGCAAGTACTTCAACGAACTGTTCGGCCGTAACAATGCGCCCAAGGCGGCCCATGTGGCCGCGCCGCTGGTACCGTTGCCGAGCCTGTACGCCAAGGTGCAGGCCCTGCAACCGGGCGCGCGTATCGGCCGTATCCAGGTGGAAAATGCCGGCGACAGCAATGCCCGCGTTACCTTCACCCAATCTGCGGCCGACCATGTAGCCTATCGGCGCAGCGCCAACTGGACCTTCGATGGCGTCAGCGGTGCCCTGCTGGGCCAGGGCAAACCGGAGAGTGGGGCAATGATGACCGCCTTCAGCTTTGCCGGCCTGCACATGGGCAATTTCGCCGGGCCCTGGCTGCGCTGGCTGTACTTCTTCTTTGGCGTGGCCGGTACTGCGGTGATTGGCACCGGCCTGGTGATGTGGCTGGGCAAGCGCCAGCTCAAGCATGCCAGGAGCGAACGCCTGCCGGGTGAACTACGCCTGGTCGAGGTGCTCAATATCGCCAGCATGAGTGGCCTGTTGCTGGCCGTGGCGGGCTTCTTCTGGGCCAACCGCCTTATCCCGATGGGTGTCGCAGACCGGGCCGACTGGGAGGTCAACGCCTTCTTCACCGCCTGGGGCCTGTCACTGGTGCACGCTGTGCTGCGTAGCGGGCGGCGGGCATGGGGCGAGCAACTGGCACTGGGCGCGCTGGCCTTCGCCTTGCTGCCGCTGCTCAACGGCCTGACCACCGGCCAGGGCCTGAACCATTCGCTACCTGCGGGTGACTGGGCCATGGCTGGTTTCGACCTGACAGCGCTGGGCACCGGCCTGTTCCTGGCCTGGTTGGCCGGCAAGATGTTGCACAGCCCGAAGGCTGTGGCCATGCGGGCCCCTCGTGCGGCAAGGAAGCCAAGCACTGAGACGGCGGAGGCGAGCTGATGCTGGGTAATGCACTGATCGCTTACGCCGGCTTCGTTGCCCTGTGCCTGGCCATGGAGAAGCACTTCGTCGACCTGCTCGGGCGTAAGCCGCGCCCCGGGCAGTTGCGCCTGTTGCGCAGTGCCGGTTGGCTGTTGCTGGTGCTGTCGCTGGTGCTGTCGCTGGTGCTCAGCGTGCACCTGCGGGGCTGGGCCCATGGCTTGGTGGAATGGACCGCAGTGATGATGGCCGGGGTGACCCTGTGGGTGTTCGGCCTGCCATACCAGCCCCGCCTGTTGCTGGGCCTGGCCGCCGCCAGCGTGGTGCTGGGGCCGTTGCTGGCCGTGTTCGCCGAGTGACCAGGTGAGCGAGCCGGGCGACATGATCGAGGCGGATGCCGAAAGCGGCGGCGGGCGTGCGCGCTTCGTCCAGGTGTTCCAGGCCCAGCGGGCACGCATGGAGGCCCTGGTGAGCCGCCGGGTCGGCTGCCGGGCGACGGCATCGGACCTGGTCCAGGAGTTGTTCCTGCGCTTCTGGCGTCGCCCTGAGGTCAAGGTCGAGGCACTGGATACCTACCTGCTGCGTTGCGCCGGGAACCTCGCCATCGACCACCTGCGCAGCGAAGGCAGCCGCGAGCGCGCAGCCGAAGCTGTGCTGCCGCAGGATGAAGCGGCCATGGCCCAGGCCCCGGAACAGGCCGTGGAGGTCGATCACGACTTGCAGCGCATCGACGCTGCCTTGCGCGCCTTGCCCGAGCGCACCCGGCAGATCTTCCTGCTCAACCGTATCCACGGCTGCAAGTACGGCGAAATCGCCAAGGCCATGCAACTGTCCCAGAGTGCTGTGGAAAAGCATATGATGCGCGCCCTCGAAGCGTGCAAGGCGAGTGTTGCCGAGCCCGCGTCCACCCCACGCCGGCCAGGGAGTGCCCGTCGATGAGCCGTTTACCGCCGATCACCGAGGCGCAGTCCCGGGCTGCACTTGAATGGCTCAGCCGCATCAACGAGCAACCTGCGCAAGCCGAGGGCGCGGCGTTCAAGCGCTGGCTGCTGGCCGAACCTGGGCACCGTGAGGCCTACGCCCAGGCCCAGGCGCTGTGGCAGAACAGCGCCGCCCCGGCTGCGCGTCTGGCCGCTGAAGAACAGGCAAGCCTGCAACGTTACCTGGATGCGATGGCCAGGCCACCGGTCAGGCACCCCTGGCGGCAGCGGGCCGCGGCGCTGGCGGTGGCTGCGTGCCTGGTACTGGCCGTGGGCGTTGCCGGTGGTTGGCACCCGGCCCTGTGGCTGCAGGACCTGCAGGCCGACTACAGCAGTGCTGGTCAAGTTCGCCAGGTGACCTTGGCCGACCAGTCGCAGGTGACGCTGGATGCGGGGAGCGCGATTGCAGTCGATTTTGTGCAGGGCGAGCGCCGCGTGCGGTTGTTGCATGGCGCGGCGTTTTTCCAGGTCACGCATACCGGCACGCCGTTCGTAGTGGAAGCTGCCGGTGGCGAGGTGCGCGTGCTTGGCACCCAGTTCGAAGTGCGCGAGCAGGACGAGGGAGCCCAGGTCACTGTGAGCAGCGGGCGGGTGGCGGTGAGCCCGGCGCCGGGCGCAGCAGCGCGTGAACTGACGGCCAACCAGCAGGCGGCCTACGCTGCCGGCCAAGTCGGCGACACCCTGGCGGTGGACAGCGACAACCGCCTGGCCTGGCGCCAGGGCTGGCTGAATTACTACCAGGTGCCGCTGGCGCAGGTGGTCGAAGACCTGGGGCGCTATTACCCGGGGCGCATCCTGTTGCTCGATTATGAGTTGGGGCAGCGCAAGGTCAGTGGCAGTTTCCCCGTGGCCGAGCCGTTGCTGGCGCTGGATTCGCTGGGCAAGGTGATGGGCTTTTCGCGGCAGACAGTGCTGGGGCGGTTGACCCTGATCCGGTAGTCGCCTGTGCGGACCTCTTCGCGGGTGAACCCGCTCCCACAGGAAGGGCGCAAGTTTCAAATCCTGTGCAGTACCTGTGGGAGCGGGTTCACCCGCGAAGAGGCCCGCACAGGCAAAAAAATTTTCAGATAGCGGGTGAGGTAACAGGACGTGGCATCCGTGTAATGAGTGGAAGTGCGATTCATTCGCAGTCATATCCCTCTCACAGGTCAGCGTCCATGAAGTTCACCCCGCGTTGCGTCCCTCTCTGGCTCGGCCTTTCCGCGCTCCCGGCATTCGCTGTCGCCCCCCTGGCCTGTGCCGCCGAGCAGCAGCAGGCGTATACCTTCGCGCAGCCGGCGCAACCCCTTGCCCAGGCACTCAGCGCCTTCAGCCGCACCACCGGCCAGAGCGTGGTCTACACCCTGGAACTGCCAGGTGTGCAGGCGTCGGCATTGAACGGCAGGTTCAGCGCCGAACAGGCCCTGCAACAGTTGCTGGGCACTACCGGGCTGGCCTGGCGCCGCGTCGATTCGCGCACGCTCACCCTCGAAGCGGTGGACACTTCCGGCGCCCTCAACCTGCAGGCCATCACCGTGACCTCGCAACTGGACGACTACAGCTATCAGCCCCCCGCTACCGCCTCGATCATGCGCGGGCAGGGCCCGAGCCAGGACATCCCCCAGGCCATCAATGTGGTACCGGCCCAGGTCATCCGTGACCAGGCCCCACGCAACCTTGATGACGCTCTGGCCAATGTCAGCGGCATCACCCAGGGCAACAATTTCGGTGGCACCTCCGATACCGTGATGAAGCGCGGCTTCGGCGACAACCGCGACGGCTCGATCATGCGCGATGGCATGCCCATCGTGCAGGGCCGCAGCCTCAACGCCAGCACCGAGCGGGTCGAAGTGCTCAAGGGCCCGGCCTCGCTGCTGTACGGCATCCAGGACCCGGGCGGGGTCATCAACGTGGTCAGCAAGCGCCCGCAACTCGAGCAGTACAACGCCCTGACCGTGCGCGGTTCTACCTACGGCAGCGGCAAGAACGGCAGCGGTGGCGGGTTCGACAGTACCGGCGCACTGGGCGACAGCAACTTCGCCTATCGGCTGATCGTCGACCACGAAGATGAGGACTACTGGCGCAACTACGGCGTGCACCGTGAGTCGCTGGTAGCGCCATCGCTGGCCTGGCTGGGCGAGGATACCCAGGTGGTGCTGGCCTACGAGCATCGCGAGTTTCTCTACCCCTTCGACCGTGGCACGGCGTTCGGCAACAACGGCCACCCGCTGGACATCCCAGCCACGCGGCGCCTGGACGAGCCCTTCAACGACATGGAAGGGCGCTCCGACCTGTACCGTCTGGAAGTCGACCACCAGCTGGCCGATGACTGGAAGCTGCACTTCGGCTACAGCTTCAACCGCGAAACCTATGATGCCAGCCAGGTGCGGGTGACCGGCGTGAATGAAAATAGCGGCACGCTGTCGCGCAGCATCGACGGCACCCACAACGCCATGAGCCGTGACCAGTTCGCCACCCTGAGCCTGGCCGGCAATGTGCAACTGGCCGGGATGCAGAACGACCTGCTGTTCGGTGTCGATCATGAAGACCGCAAGGTCTTTCGTGGGGACCTGATCCGGCAGAGCGCCCAATCTACCTTCAGCTACATGAACCCGATCTACGGGCAGGAAGTGGAGGGCACCACCGTCAAAGCCAGTGACAGCGACCAGACCGACAAGCTACGCACCGACGCGTTGTTCGTGCAGGACGCGCTGCACCTGGATGATCACTGGATCCTGGTGGCCGGTGCACGCTTCCAGCAGTTCGACCAATACGCCGGCCGCGGCCGCCCGTTCAAGGCCAACACAGACATCAATGGCCAGGCGTGGGTGCCGCATGCAGGTATCGTCTACAAGGTGGACGAGCAGCTGTCGTTTTATGGCAGCTATAGCGAGTCGTTCAAGCCCAACTCCACCATCGCGCCGCTGGTCGGCAATGTGGTGCTTGACTCGTCGGTGGCGCCGGAGGAGGGCAAATCGTGGGAGCTGGGCGCCAAGCTCGACATGCCAGGCCGCCTTACCGGAACCCTGGCGTTGTTCGACATCACCAAGCGCAACGTGCTGGTTTCCAATTTTGATGCCAGTACGCGCGAAACGGTGTACAGCAATGCTGGAGAGGTCAGCTCACGGGGTGTCGAGCTGGACCTGACCGGTCAGTTGAGCGAGCGCTGGAGCCTGATCGGCAGCTACGCCTTCACCGATGCGCAAGTGACCAAGGACCCGGACCTCAAGGGCAACCGCCTGCAGAACGTGGCCCGCCACAGTGGTTCGCTGTCGGCGGTGTATGACTATGGCAGCCTGTTCGGCGGCGATCGCCTGCGCATTGGCGCGGGGGCCCGATACGTGGGCGAGCGCGCTGGCAACCCGACCAACACCTTCGACCTGCCGTCCTATACCGTGGCCGATGCCTTTGCCAGCTACGAGACCAGGCTCGACGAGCACAAGGTGCTGTTGCAACTGAACGTGAAGAACCTGTTCGACAAGGTTTACTACAGCTCGGCGGTGAACCAGTACTTTGTGGCCATTGGCGATGCGCGGCAGGTGAGCTTGTCCAGTACCTTCGAGTTCTAGGCCAGCCTGTACCGGCCTCTTCGCGGCTAAAGCCGCTCCCACAGGTACTGCACTGCCCTTGAGGGTGGCGCGGTCCCTGTGGGAGCGGCTTTAGCCGCGAATGGCCGAACGGTATTCGCCTGGCGTTGCACCGACCGCCTGGCGGAACCGGTTGCTGAAATGGCTGGCACTGGCAAACCCGCACAACAGGGCAATCTCCCCCAGCGGCATCACCCCCAGCCGCAACAGCTGGCAGGCCCGATGCAGCCGTCGAGCCAGCAGGTACTGGTGCGGCGGCAGCCCGAAACTGGCGCGGAACATACGGGCAAAGTGGTATTCGGACAGGTTGCAGTACAAGGCTAGTTCACCCAGGGTAATGGGCTGGTCCAGGTGCGCTTCGATGTAGTCAACCAGTTGCCGGCGCAGGCTCGGTGCCAGCCCGCCTTTCAGGCGCAGGCCCTGGCGCAGCCCGACCTGGTTGAGCAGCGCATGGTCGACGATCTCGTGCGCCAGGCTGCTGGCCAGCAAGCGTTCGCCAGGTTCATCCCAGTCCAGGGTTATCAGCTGGCGAAAGCGCTTGGCTTGCTGCGGGTCGTCGAGAAAGGTCGCTTCCCGCAGTTGCAGCTCACGCGGTTCACGGTCGAGCAGGCGCACACAGCCCAGGGCGAATTGCGTTTCGCTGACATACAGGTGCGCCAGGCGTATCGCGCCATTGACCACCCAGTTCGATTCCTGCCCGGCCGGCATCACGCACAGCTTGTCGGGCGCCCCTTTGTCGCCGGGGCGCTGGCGGCGAAAGGTGCCGGTGCCGTCGGCGATGTAGCACGACAGGGTGTGATGGCTCGGTGCCTGGTAGTCGCGGGCATCGTCGCGGTTGCTCCACAACGCCGCCGCCAGCCCGTCGCCCAGGTGCGCGCTCAGCTCCAGCCGGGCGTGGGGCGAGGCGTGCATGGCGTTGAACACTTGCAGCTGGGTGAGTGGCGTCATGGGCGGTTCCTCTTGCCAGCCATCCTACTGCGCCTTGGCCAGGCTTACAGCTACCCGCGGGACAAATGCGCAAGTTTGTGCAAGCGCGTGGGTGTTCGACAGGAGAACACTGAAATGCCTCGGCGAGGGCTGCGCCCTCGATTCGCGGGTGAACCCGCTCCTACAGGGACCGCGCCAGCCTCGAGAGCAGCGCGGTCCTTGTGGGAGCGGCTTTAGCCGCGAAGCGCCGGGCACCGATCTTGAAAGGCCCAAGGAACCGTCGCCATGAACCTGTCACTCTACCTGCTAACCGTCCTGATCTGGGGCACCACCTGGATTGCCTTGAAACTCCAACTGGGCGTGGTCGCCATTCCGGTCTCGATCGTCTACCGCTTCGCCCTGGCCGGGCTGATCCTGTTCGCCTTCCTGCTGCTCACCCGCCGCCTGCAGCCAATGAACCGGCGTGGCCACCAGATCTGCCTGGCCCAGGGCCTGTGCCTGTTCTGCGTCAACTTCATCTGCTTCCTCAGCGCCAGCCAGTGGATTGCCAGCGGCCTGATCGCCGTGGTGTTCTCCACCGCCACCCTGTGGAATGCGCTCAACGCGCGGATCTTCTTCGGCCAGAAGATCGCCAGCAACGTGCTCGGCGGCGGCGCCCTGGGGCTACTTGGCCTGGGCCTGCTGTTCTGGCCCGAGCTGTCCCACCACGCGGCCAGCCGCGAAACCCTGTACGGCCTTGGCCTGGCCCTGCTCGGCACGCTGTGCTTCTCGGCCGGCAACATGCTGTCGAGCATGCAGCAGAAGGCCGGGCTCAAACCCATGACCACCAACGCCTGGGGCATGGTCTACGGGGCCGCGATGCTGGCGGTGTTCTGCGTGGTCAGCGGCGTGCCGTTCAGCATGGAGTGGAACGTGCGCTACATCGGCTCGTTGCTGTACCTGGTGGTGCCGGGCTCGGTGATCGCCTTTACCGCCTACTTGACCCTGGTCGGGCGCATGGGGCCGGAGCGGGCAGCGTACTGCACGGTGCTGTTCCCGTTGGTGGCGTTGAACGTGTCGGCGGTGGCCGAGGGGTATCAGTGGACAGCGCCGGCCTTGTTGGGGCTGGTGGCGGTGATGGCGGGGAATGTGCTGGTGTTTCGCAAGCCCAAGGCCAGGGTGGCTGAGGGTGTTGTGGTGGCCAAATAGGTGATGGGTTGCCTGCACTGGCCCTATCGCCGGCAAGCCAGCTCCCACAGGTACTGCACAAGGCTCAGGCCTGTGGGTTACCTGTGGGAGCTGGCTTGCCGGCGATAGGGCCGGTGCAGGCAGTAGAGGCCAATCAGCCCTTCCACACCTGCGGATTTACCAGATCCCGCGGCCGCTCACCCAGCAGCGCCGCGCGCAGGTTGTCGATTGCCCGGTTGGCCATGGCCTCGCGGGTTTCTGCAGTGGCCGAGCCAACGTGCGGCAAGGTCAGGGCATTGGGCAGCTTGAACAGCGGCGAATCGCTCAGCGGTTCTTTTTCGTACACGTCCAGGCCCGCACCGCGAATGGTGCCGTTCTGCAGTGCCTCGATCAGCGCCGCCTCGTCCACCACCGGCCCGCGGGCGATGTTGATCAGGAACGCGCTCGGCTTCATCTGTTGCAACTCTCGCGCACCGATCAGCTTGCGGGTGGCATCGGACAACGGCACCACGATGCAGACAAAGTCGGCTTCGGCCAGCAGTTGCTCCAGGCTGCGGAACTGCGCGCCCAGTTCTTGTTCCAGTGCGGTCTTGCGACTGTTGCCGGAATAGATCACCGGCATGTTGAAACCGAACCGGCCGCGACGGGCAATGGCAGCACCGATGTTGCCCATGCCGACGATACCCAGGGTCTTGCCGTGCACATCGCTGCCGAAATGGGCCGGACCTACGGTAGCTTGCCAGTTGCCGGCCTTGGTCCAGGCATCCAGCTCGGCGGTGCGGCGGGCGCAGCCCATGATCAGCGAGAAGCCCAGGTCGGCGGTGCTTTCGGTCAGCACGTCGGGGGTGTTGGTCAGGGCGATGCCGCGTTCGTTGAAGTAGTCCAGGTCGTAGTTGTCGTAGCCGACCGACACGCTGGATACCACCTCCAGCCTGGCCGCCCCTTCGAGTTGCGCCCGGCCGAGCTTGCGGCCAACGCCGATCAGGCCATGGGCCTCGGGCAGGGCTTCGTTGAACTGGGCATTGATGTCGCCGAGCTTGGGGTTCGGCACGATCACGTTGAAGTCTTGCTGCAGGCGTTCGGCCATGGCCGGGGTGATACGGCTGAAGGCCAGGACGGTCTTTTTCATCGGCAACTTCTTCTCTGCAAGGCTAGGGGAATGCCGGGCAGTTGACCGCGATGCGGTCATTCGCAGCACAAGGCTGCTCCTACAAGGACAGGCGCTGGGCCTTCTGTAGGAGCAGCCTTGTGCTGCGAATGGAGGGCGGAGCCCTCCCAGGGGCCTGGCGCTGGAAACAATGGTTAGCAACCTACCATTGTCCGCCCCCGCAATGCAGCAGCTTTTTAGTTGGCAATCATCACCTGATGGGTTTTCAGGTCTGCCTCATGGGCTGCCAGAATCTCCGGCAGCGAGTTGCGCAGGTACTCCACCCAGGTCTTGATCTTGGCATCCAGGTACTGCCGCGATGGGTAGATGGCGTACAGGTTCAGCTCCTGCAGCCGGTACTCGGGCAGCACCCGTACCAGGCTGCCATCGCGCAGGCCGTCGATGGCCGAATAGATTGGCAGCACGCCCACGCCCATGCCGCTGCGGATGGCGGTCTTCATGGCATCGGCAGTATTGACCATGAACGGCGAGCTGGTGATGTTGACCATCTCCTGGCCTTCCGGCCCGTCGAACAGCCATTTCTCCAACGGGATCACCGGGCTGACCATGCGCAGGCAGGCGTGCTTGAGCAGGTCGGCAGGCTTGTGCGCAACGCCGTGGCGGGCGATGTAGGCGGGCGAGGCGCAGACGATGCTGTAGGTGATGCCCAGGCGCTGGGACACGAACCCCGAGTCGGGCAGTTCGGTGGCCAGCACGATGGACACGTCATAGCCCTCGTCGAGCAGGTCGGGCACGCGGTTGGCCATGGTCAGGTCGAAGGTCACGTCCGGGTGCGATTCGCGGTAGCGGGCGATGGCGTCGACCACGAAGTGCTGACCGACCCCGGTCATCGAGTGCACCTTCAACTGCCCGGCCGGGCGGGCATGGGCGTCGCTGGCCTCGGCTTCGGCTTCTTCGACATAGGTAAGAATCTGTTCGCAACGCATCAGGTAGCGCTTGCCGGCTTCGGTCAGCGCAATGCGTCGGGTTGTACGGTTGAGCAGCCTTGTTTGCAGATGGGCTTCCAGGTTGGATACCGCCCGCGACACGTTCGCGGTGGTTGTATCCAGTTGCCCGGCGGCAGCGGTAAAGCTGCCGAGTTGGGCTACGCAACTGAAAGCACGCATGTTTTGCAGGGTGTCCATGGGTCACTCTCGATGTAGAGGACAAAATTGTGTCACGAAGTAACGTAAAAGAGATGAAAAGTTGCCTTCGACCAAAGGCGGATTATCGCTGTTTTGGTAACAAAGATTCGCAGGAATCCACGCTTATCGCCAGTGCTGCCGCCCCCTAGAATTGCCCGGCCCCTTCACCTCTTCCTCGGGAAATCGCAGCTGTGCCGCGTCGCATCATCAGAACGCTCAATGCGTTCAGTGCCTGTGCCCTTGCCCTCACCTTGAGCGGCTGTATCGGAACCTGGGGCATTGCCCCGCAAAGCAAGACGCTGCAAGCCAATACCCTGACCACCGACGCGGCCATACGCGAAGCCGCGACCGACGCCCACTGGCCCGACCAGCAGTGGTGGCACGCCTATGGCGACCCACAGCTGGACCGCTGGGTTGCCCTGGCCGTGGCCGGCAGCCCGAGCTTGGCCATGGCTGCTGCGCGGGTACGCGAAGCCAAGGCCATGGCCGGCGTGGTCGAATCGGCGGAAAAACTCCAGGCCAACGGCCAGGCCACGCTCAAGCGCCACAACTGGCCTGAAGACCAGTTCTATGGCCCGGGCGCGCTATCCGGCGCCAATACCTGGGACAACAACGCCGCCATTGGCTTCAGCTATGCACTCGACCTGTGGGGCCGCGAACGCAACGCCAGCGAGCAGGCCGTGGACCAGGCGCACATGAGCGTGGCCGAAGCCCGCCAGGCGCAGCTGGAGCTGCAGAACAACGTGGTGCGCGCCTACATCCAGCTGAGCCTGCACTTCGCCCAGCGCGATATCGTCAAGGCCGAGCTGGAACAGCAGGAGCAGATCCTGGCCCTGGCCAAGCGCCGCCTGGATGCCGGCATCGGCACTCACTTCGAAGTCAGCCAGGCCGAAGCACCGTTGCCGGAAACCCACCGCCAGCTCGACAGCCTGGACGAAGAAATTGCCCTGGCCCGCAACCAGCTGGCCGCCCTGGCCGGCAAGGGCCCGGGGGAGGGTGCGCAGTTGCAGCGCCCGAGCCTGGCCCTGGCCGCGCCGCTGAAGCTGCCGTCGAACCTGCCGGCCGAACTGGTCGGCCAGCGCCCCGACGTGGTCGCCAGCCGTTGGCAGGTGGCCGCCCAGGCGCGGGGCATCGATGTCGCCCACGCCGGCTTCTTCCCCAACGTCGACCTGGTCGGCAGCCTTGGCTTCATGGCAACCGGTGGTGGCCCGCTGGAATTCCTCACCGGGCGCAAGTTCAACTACAACGTCGGCCCGGCCATCAGCCTGCCGATCTTCGACGGTGGCCGCCTGCGCTCGCAGCTGGGCGTGGCCTCGGCGGGCTATGACGTGGCCGTGGCGCGCTACAACCAGACCGTGGTCGGTGCGCTGAAGAACATCTCCGACCAGCTGATTCGCCGTGAGTCGATGAAGGAGCAGTCGCACTTCGCCGCCGAGTCGGTAGCGGCCGCGCAGAAAACCTACGACATCGCCATGGTCGCCTTCCAGCGTGGCCTTACCGACTACCTCAACGTGCTCAACGCCCAGACCTTGCTGTTCCGCCAGCAGCAGGTGCAACAGCAGGTGCAGGCTGCCCGCCTGATTGCCCATGCCGAGCTGGTCACCGCCCTGGGCGGTGGCTTGCAGGCTGGTCAGGATGTGCCGAAAGAGGAGCGCCAGGCCGCACCGAAAACCCCGGCCACCCTGGCCATTTTCGACAAGAAGCCGGATAACGCCGAATGAGCATTTCCAGTTTGCCCGTGCGCTGGCTGCAGAGCCTGGAATGGCGCCGGGGCTTCTTTGCCTGGGCGCGCACCGACGGGGTGACCTGGGTGTACATCTTCAAGGTGCTGGCCGCTGCGTTCATCACCCTGTGGCTGGCCATGCGCCTGGAGTTGCCGCAACCGCGCACGGCGATGATCACCGTGTTCATCGTCATGCAGCCGCAAAGCGGGCATGTGTTTGCCAAAAGCTTCTACCGGGTGCTCGGCACCCTGGCCGGCTCGGCGATGATGGTGGCGCTGATCGCCATATTCCCGCAGAACACCGAGCTGTTCCTGCCCAGCCTGGCCCTGTGGGTAGGCCTGTGCTCGGCCGGTGCCATGCGCTACCGCACCTTCCGCGCCTATGGCTTCGTGCTGGCCGGCTACACCGCGGCCATGATTGGCCTGCCGGTGCTTGAGCACCCTGACCAGGCGTTCATGGCGGCGGTATGGCGGGTGCTGGAAATCGCCCTGGGCATTCTGGTGTCGACCTTCGTCAGCGCCGCGATCCTGCCGCAGTCGGCCAGTGCCGCCATGCGCAACGCCCTGTACCAGCGCTTTGGCGTTTTCGCGGGGGTGGTGGTCGAGGCCCTGCGTGGTGAAAGCCAGCGGGACCGCTTCGAGAGCAGCAACGTGCGCTTCGTCGCTGAAGCAGTGGGCCTCGAGAGCCTGCGCAACGTCACCGCCTTCGAAGACCCGCACATGCGCCGGCGCTCTGGTCGCCTGGTGCGCATGAACAGCGAGTTCATGGCCATCACCACGCGCTTCAATGCCCTGCACCGTTTGCTGGAACGCCTTCGCGCCCGCGGCCCGCTGCAGATCGTCGGCGCCATCGAGCCAGGCCTGAACACCCTGGTGGAGCTGTTGCAGCCTTACGTGGGCCGGGCGCTGACCGACGCCGATGCGCTGCGCCTGACCCTGGAGCTGGCCGCCTACAAGGAAGGCTTGCAGGCACAGGTGCGCGGCTTGCGCGCCGAGTACCTGGCAACCGAGCCGAGCGAGTCCGACCTGCTCGACTTCCATACTGCCTTCGAGCTGCTCTACCGCTTCGTCGACGAGATGTACAGTTATGCCGAAACCCATGCCTCGCTGGCAGCGCACCGGCACGAACGCGAGCAGTGGGATGAGCCCTACGTGGCGCAGACCAGCTGGCTGGTATCGTTGGCCGCCGGTGTGCGCGCCTCGGCGGTGCTGTTGTTGCTGGGCAGCTACTGGCTGTTCAGCGACTGGCCCAGCGGCGCCATGATGACCCTGATCGCCACCGTCACCGTGGGCCTGTCTGCGGCCTCGCCGAACCCCAAGCGCATGTCGTTCCAGATGGCCTGCGGCACGGCGATTGGTGCCTTCGTCGGCTTCTTCGAAACCTTCTTCGTGTTCCCCTGGATCGACGGTTTCCCGCTGCTGTGCATGGTCCTGGCACCGGTGTTCGTACTGGGCGCGTTCCTCTCGTCACGGCCGGCCTATGCCGGGTACGGCATCGGCCTGCTGGTGTTCTTCGCCATCGGCTCGGTGCCGAACAACCTCACCGTGTATGACCCGTACACCTTCATCAACGACTACATCGGCATGGTCATCGGCATGTTCGTCTGTGCCGCTGCCGGGGCGATCATCCTGCCGCCCAACAGCCGCTGGCTGTGGAGCCGCCTGGAGCAGGAACTGCGCGAGCAGGTGCTGTTCGCCATCAGCGGGCGCCTGCGCGGCCTGGGTTCAGCCTTCGAAAGCCGCACCCGTGACCTGCTGCACCAGGCCTATGGCCTGGCAGCCGGCAAGCCGCAGGTACAGAGCCAGTTGATGGGCTGGATGTTCACCGTGCTGGAAATCGGCCATGCCATCATCGAGCTGCGCAAGGAGCAGGCCCGCGCGCCGGTGCACCCGGCCTACGCCGAGTCGCAGCCCTGGCGCCAGGCGATCCGCGTGATGGGCCGTGCCCTGGCCCGGTTGTTCCTGCAGCCCAGCGCCAGCAACCACGAACGCGCGCTGGTGGCAGTGGACCACGCCATCGCCCGCGTGCAGGCCACCGACGAGCCCTTCGCCCGCCACTTCGACACTTCGGTGCTGCGCCGCGCGCAAAGCTACCTGCACTTCATCCGATCTTCCCTGCTCGACCCACAGTCGCCGTTGGCACCGGCGAAAGGACTGCACGATGCTCCGTGAAACCATGCCCCGTGAAATCGCCTTCCATGGCGTGTACATGCCCACCATGACCTTGATGTTCCTGTTCGCCCTGGGCCTGGCCTGGGGCCTGGACCGATACATCGCCAGCCATGATGGCTACCGCTTCTTCTGGCACCCGGCGCTGCTGCGCCTGAGCCTGTTCGTCTGCCTGTTCGGCGCCCTGGCGCTGTCGCTCTACTGGTGAGAATCCTTCGATGAAAAAGTTCTTCAGCCTGATCGCCACCCTGTTGGTGCTTGCCGCTGCCGTGGTGATCGGTCGCCAGTTGTGGCTGCATTACATGACCACGCCTTGGACTCGCGACGGCCGTGTGCGTGCCGACATCATCAACGTCGCTGCCGACGTGCCTGGCTATGTGGTGGACGTGCCGGTCAAGGACAACCAGCGGGTGAAGAAGGGCGACCTGCTGATCCAGATCGACCCTGAGCACTACCAGCTGGCGGTCGACCAGGCCAAGGCGCAGGTTGCGTCGCGCAAGGCCACCTGGGAGATGCGCAAGGTCAACGCCAAGCGCCGTGCCGACATGGACAACCTGGTGATCTCCAAGGAAAACCGCGACGACGCCA
This sequence comes from Pseudomonas sp. A2, assembly GCF_023100865.1. Lineage (NCBI taxonomy): Bacteria > Pseudomonadati > Pseudomonadota > Gammaproteobacteria > Pseudomonadales > Pseudomonadaceae > Pseudomonas > Pseudomonas sp. A2. The sequence goes on along the minus strand of NZ_CP039127.1, from coordinate 5,151,958 downwards.
GCAACATCGCCAACTCCGCCCAGGCGGACTACCAGCAGGCCCTTGCCGAGCTGGCTGCCGCCGAACTGAACCTCAAACGCACCCATATCGTGGCCACGGTGGACGGCTATGTGACCAACCTGAATATCCACAAGGGTGACTATGCGCGTACCGGTGAAGCGGTGATGGCGGTGGTCGACGAGAATTCGTTCTGGGTATACGGGTTCTTCGAGGAGACCAAGCTGCCGCATGTGAAGGTGGGTGACCAGGCCGAGCTGCAGATGATGAGCGGCGAGCGCATCAAGGGTCACGTGGAGAGCATCGCCCGCGGCATCTACGACCGCGACAACCCACAGAGCCGCGAGTTGATCGCCGATGTGAACCCGACCTTCAACTGGGTGCGGCTGGCGCAGCGGGTGCCGGTGCGCATTCATATCGATGAAGTGCCGGACGGGTTTTTGCTGGCGGCGGGTACGACTTGTACGGTGGTGGTGAAGCCGAGCGAGGGCTGAGCCGGGGTGAGGTGGTGCAGCTACTGGCCTCTTCGCGGGCTTGCCCGCTCCCACAAGTGGAGCGCTGCTCTTGGGGCTGGCGCAAATCCTGTGGGAGCGGCGCAGTTAGCTCGCTGCCCCCACCAACACTGGTACCCTCACCCGATCAATCACCTTCGCGCTGATCGACGGGTCCAGCATCCGCCCCAGCCGCGACAGGTGGCGGTGGCCCATGATGATCAGTTCACAATTCAGTTCCTGCGCCTTGGCCACGATCGCCTCGACCGGCTGCCCGGCCACCATGCAGCCCCGGCTGGCGAAGCCGGCTTGCTGCAACTCGCGCACCGCCTCGGCCACGGCCTGGTCGGCCTGGTGCTGCTCTTCGCAGGCGGCGGGGTATTCTTCCAGTTCTTCTGCGGTGTAAGGCGCGGGTTGGTCATGGACGGCGAAGGTCGAGTCGATGGCCAGCAGCACATGCAGTTCGTGCTCGCCGGGGCTGCAGTAGCGGCGAGCGAGGGTGAGCAGGGCAGTGGATGCATGGGAGGCGTCGATGGCGATCAGGACGGGGCTGGGCATGTGGGGTCCTTGGCAAAAGCTGGGTGATGTATCTGCATGGGCGGCCCTTTCGCGGGCATGCCCGCTCCCACAGGTACCGCACATCACTCGAGCATTGTGGGGTTCCTGTGGGAGCGGGCGTGCCCGCGAAAGGGTCAGACCTGCCGATGCTTCATTTAAGGCCGAACACTGCCAGTGAATAAATGCCCCACCACGCACGAGCGCATTGCGTCTGGTGCAATCCAGCAACCTGCTACCATCGCCATTCCCCACAGCTGTAACGGAAAACGGCCATGCAACTCCCGGACATGAACCTGCTCGTCGCCCTCGATGCCCTGCTCGACGAAGGCAGCGTGGTCGGCGCGGCGCAGCGCATGAACCTCAGCCCGGCGGCGATGAGCCGGACCCTGGGGCGTATCCGCGATGCGTTGGGTGACCCGATCCTGGTGCGCGCCGGTCGCGGCCTGGTGCCGACGCCGCGGGCGCTGGCCCTGCGCGAGCAGGTGGCGGCGTTGGTGGAGCAGGCCGGCGAGGTGTTCCGCAGTGGCGACGAGGTCGACCTGCCCAAGCTTGACCGAGCCTTCAACATCCGCACCAACGACCTGTTCATCGCCCTGTACGGCGCCCAGTTGCTGCGGCGCATGCACGAGCAGGCACCGCGCACGGTGCTGCGCTTCGTGCCGGAAAGCCCCGGCGGCGATGACGACAGCGTGCTGCGCGACGGGCGTACCGACCTGATCATCAGCTCGACCGTGGACCTGGGGCCGGAGATCAAGGTACAGAGCCTGTTCCAGACCTACTATGTGGGCCTGGCGCGGCGCGACCACCCGATCTTCGAGCAGCCGATCACGGCGCACAGTTTTGCCAGTTATCCACAGATCAGCGTGTCCCGCCGTGGACGGGCCAATGGGCCGATCGATGTGGAGCTGGCCAACTTCAAGGTGCAGCGGCGGGTGGCACTGATTACCCCGAGTTTTCACTCGGCGCTTTTCTCGCTGCCGGATTCCGACCTGATCCTGCCGATGCCGGCCAACATTCTCAACAGCGTGCACAAGCTAGGGTTGCCGCTGCGCTCGTTCGAGATCCCGGTGCCGCTAGAGCGGGTCAACGTGCTGCAGGCATGGCACCCACGGTTTCACAATGACCCCGCGCATCGGTGGTTGCGGCAGACCCTGAAGGCTTGCTGCAGTGTCGACCCTTGAGTGATGTACTGCCTGGGCCGGCCTTTTCGCGGGTGAACCCGCTCCCACAGGTACAACACACCTCTCAAGGCTTGTGATGTCCCTCTGGGAGCGGGTTCACCCGCGAAGCAGGCGACTGGGTTTTGAAGTGGATTGCGCCTGACGCAACATAAACCTACCGATAAGTCAGTTTTCGTCAGCATTCGACCTTCTTAGACTTGCTCCAGTCGCAAATTTGTTGCTGGAGATGTCTGCCCATGAGTTCCCTGTCCGCCCCGTCTGCCGCGATTGCCGCCGCCCCCGCGCCGGCCGCGCCTGCGCAGACTGCGTTCGGCCTGCAGGTAGTGGTCGGGCTGTTCGGTGTGCTGCTGGCCGTGTTGTGCGCGGGCCTCAACGAGTCGGTGACCAAGATCTCCCTGGCCGATATCCGTGGGGCCATGGGCATCGGTGCCGACGAAGGCGCCTGGCTGCTGGCGGTCTACAGCGCCGCCTCGGTTTCGGCCATGGCCTTCGCGCCATGGCTGGCCACCACGTTCTCGCTGCGGCGCTTCACCATGAGCGCCATCGGCCTGTTCGCCGTGCTCGGCCTGCTGCAACCGTTCGCCCCCAACCTGCACAGCCTGATGCTGCTGCGTGTGCTCCAGGGCTTTGCCTCTGGCGCCTTGCCGCCGATGCTGATGAGCGTGGCCCTGCGCTTCCTGCCACCGGGCATCAAGGTCTATGGCCTAGCCTGCTATGCCCTCACCGCCACCTTCGGCCCCAACCTCGGCACGCCGCTGGCAGGGCTGTGGACTGAATACGTCGGTTGGCAGTGGGCGTTCTGGCAGATCATCCTGCCCTCGGCGCTGGCCATGTTCTGCGTCGGTTGGGGCCTGCCGCAGGACCCGCTGCGCCTGGAGCGCTTCAAGCAGTTCGACTGGCGCGGCGTGCTGCTCGGCCTGCCCGCCATCAGCTGCATCGTGCTGGGCCTGTCGCTGGGTGACCGCTGGGGCTGGTTCGATTCGCCGCTGATCTGCTGGCTGCTCGGCGGTGGCCTGCTGTTGCTGGTGCTGTTCATGTACAACGAATGGTCCGAGCCGTTGCCATTCTTCCAGTTGCGCATGCTGTCGCGGCGCAACCTGAGTTTCGCCCTGGTGACCCTGGCCGGTGTGCTGATCGTGCTCTCGGGCATTGGCAGCATTCCGTCGGCCTACCTGGCGCAGATTCAGGGCTACCGCCCGGCGCAGACCAGCCCGCTGATGATGCTGGTGGCCATGCCGCAGCTGGTCGCCCTGCCGTTGACGGCGGCGCTGTGCAATATCCGCGCAGTGGACTGCCGCTGGGTGCTAGGGATCGGCCTGGCGATGCTGGCGGTGTCCTGTGTCGGCAGCAGCCTGCTGACCAGCGAGTGGATCCGAGGCGATTTCTACCCGTTCTACCTGTTGCAGGTGTTCGGCCAGCCAATGGCAGTGCTGCCGCTGCTGATGCTGTCCACCAACGGCATGACCCCGCAGGAAGGCCCGTTCGCCTCCAGCTGGTTCAACACCGTCAAGGGCCTGGCCGCGGTGATCGCCGGTGGCCTGCTGGACGCCCTTGGCACCCTGCGTCGGCACTTCCATTCCAACCACCTGGTGGACAGCCTGGGCAACGCCCCGCTGGTCGATGGTAACGCAGCCGGCTTGGCCAGGCGCATCCACGACCAGGCGCTGGTGCTGACCTCGGCCGACCTCTACCTGGTCATGGCCTGCATTGCCGTGGCCCTGATCTGCCTGATTCCTTTCGTGCCTACCCGGGTCTATCCGCCGCGCGCGGTGGCCTGAACCCTGGATGAATTCGAGAACCACTTAAATGACCAACAACCGCAAAACCCTGTTCATCGGCTCGGTGCTTGCCGTGGCCGTCCTGGCTGCCATCGTCGGTCCGTGGATGTTTGGCAGCGACCACCGCCAGAGCACCAATGACGCGTATGTTGTCGCCGACTACACCGTGGTCGCGCCCAAGATCGCCGGCTTCATCAAGGAGGTGCTGGTGGAGGACAACCAGCAGGTCAAGGCCGGCCAGTTGCTGGCTACCATCGATGCCCGTGACTACCAGGCCGCGCTGGATGCTGCGCAGGCGCAGTTGTTGGTGGCTCAGGCGCAAAGCGCCGATGCCCGTGCCACGCTCGAGCGCCAGGCGTCGCTGATTGCCCAGGCTGAGGCTGCAGTGAAAGCGGCCCAGGCCGAAGCTGCGTTCGCCGACCATGAGGTCAACCGCTACAGCCGCCTGGCCGAGCAAGGTGCCGGCACCGTGCAGAACGCCCAGCAGGCACGCAGCGGGGTCGACCAGGCCCGCGCACGCCTGGCCAATGCCCAGGCGGCACTGGTAGCGGCGCGCAAGCAGGTGGATATCCTTACCGCCCAGGTGGCCAGTGCCGACGGCCAGCTTAAGCGGGCCGAGGCAGGGCTGGAAAAGGCCCAGCTCGATCTGTCCTACACCCGCATCACCGCACCGGTGGACGGCATGGTCGGCGAGCGTGCCTTGCGTGTCGGTGCCTACGTCAACCCGGGCGCCCGCCTGCTGTCGGTGGTGCCGTTGCAGCAGGCCTACGTGGTCGGCAACTTCCAGGAAACCCAGCTGACCCACGTACAGCCTGGCCAGGCCGTGAGCATCAGCGTCGACACCTTTGCCGGTGAGAAGCTGCAAGGCCATGTGGAAAGCATCGCCCCGGCCACCGGCGTGACCTTCGCTGCGGTCAAGCCGGACAACGCTACCGGCAACTTCACCAAGGTGGTGCAGCGCATCCCGGTGAAAATCGTTTTCGATGACGGCCAGCCGCTGCTTGCCCGCCTGCGCGTGGGCATGTCGGTGGAAGCGACCATCGACACCCGTGGTGACAAGCTGGACGGCAAAGAGGTAAGTGCACGATGAAAGCGGCATTACGCTTGAGCCCGTTGCTGCTGGCCGTATTGATGGCCGGCTGCACCTTGGGCCCTGACTTCCAGCGCCCTGACAGCCAGGCCCCGCAACAGTGGGCGCCGCTGCAAGGCGAGGCGGCGGCCAGCCAGCCGCAGGCCGAACCGCTGGAACTGCGCTGGTGGGAGAGCTTCCACGACGCCCGCCTGAGTGCCTTGATCCAACGCGTTGCCGAGCGCAATCTCGACCTGCAGATGGCCAGCGCCCGCCTGCTGCAAAGCCGCGCCCTGCGCAGCACCGTAGCTGCCGACGAAGTACCGTCGGTGGATGTGAACGCTGGCTACAGCCGCTCGCGCAACAGTGCCGAAGGCCTGAGTGACCCGTCCGGCAAGGCGGGCAAGGAAGCCTTCAACCTCTGGCAGGGTGACCTTGTGGCCGGCTGGGAGCTGGACCTGTGGGGCCGTGTGCGGCGCCAGGTCGAGGCTGCCGATGCCACGGTCGAAGTGGCCGAGAACGACCGCCGCGGCGTGCTGTTGGCATTGCTTTCGGAAACCGCCGGCAACTATATCCAGCTGCGCGCTGTGCAGCACACCATCGATGTGACCCGCGACAACCTCAAGGTCGCCCAGCACAGCCTGAAATTGTCCGAAAACCGCCAGGCCGAAGGTGTCGCCACGCGCCTGGACGTGGCTCAGGCCAGTGCCCAGGTCGCCTCGATCGAGTCGCGCCTGCCAAGCCTGGAAGCGCGGCGCGATGACCTGATCAACGCTCTCAGCCTGCTCGCCGCCGAACCGCCGCGCAGCCTGCAGGCCGAGTTGCTGCAGGGCGGCGAACTGCCTACGCCGCAGCAGAAGTTCGCCATTGGCCTGCCGTCCGAACTGGCCGAACGCCGCCCGGACATTCGCCAGGCCGAGGCCCGCCTGCATGCCGCCACCGCCAGCATTGGCGTGGCCAAGGCCGACTTCTACCCCAGCATCCGGCTGTCGGGCAGTGTCGGGTTCCAGGCCATGCAGCTGTCCGATTTCGGCGCCTGGGATTCACGCCGCTTCGCCTTCGGGCCGCAGCTGTCGCTGCCGATCTTCGAGGGTGGCCGGCTCAAGGGCACCTTGGAGCTGCGCGAGGCGCAGCAGCAGGAAGCGGCGCTGAACTACCGCAAGGTGGTGCTGGGTGCCTGGCATGAAATCGACGATGTGCTACGCCTGTACAACGCCAGCCAGCTGCGCCGCGACCACTTGGCCGAGGCGGTGCGGCAGAACCGCATCGCCCTGGAAACTGCCCAGCGCCAGTATGTGGAAGGGGCGGTGGACTTTCTCAATGTGCTGACGGTGCAGGGGGCTTTGCTGGCCAGCGAGGAGCAGTGGATCGACAGTTCTGCGGCGGTGTCGCAGGCGCTGGTGGGGTTGTACAAGGCCCTGGGTGGTGGCTGGCAGGCGTTTGATGAGCAGCCTGTGAAGAAGGCATAGCGGCAGGGGGCCGCCCTGCGGCCCTTCGCGGGCATGCCCGCTCCCACAGTTAAACCTGTAGGAGCGGGCGTGCCCGCGAAGGGCTGCGGAGCAGCCCCAGCAATTTCCCAGACAGATGAGGAGGCACAGATGCACATTTCCCTGAACGGCAAGCGCGCCATCGTCAGCGGCTCCACCGCCGGCATCGGCCTGGCCATCGCCATCGGCCTGGCCGAGGCGGGGGCCGAAGTGGTCCTCAACGGTCGCACCCAGGCCCGGGTCGACGAAGCCCTCAAGGTAGTGCGCGAGCGCCTGCCGCAGGCGCGCATCATCGGCATCGCTGCCGACCTGGGCACCCAGGCCGGTGCGCAGACGCTTTTCAAGCAGGTGCCGCACACCGACATCCTGGTCAACAACCTGGGCATCTTCGAGCCCAAGCCGTTCTTCGAGATCGAGGATGAGGACTGGCAGCGTTTCTTCGACGTTAATGTGCTCAGTGCCGTTCGCCTGTCGCGCCACTATGCCCCGGGCATGGCCGAGCGCAAATGGGGGCGAGTGGTGTTCCTGTCCAGTGAGTCTGCACTGCAGATCCCGACCGAGATGGTTCATTACGGCATGACCAAGACCGCATTGCTGGCGGTGTCGCGCGGGCTGGCCGAGACCCTGGCTGGCACCGGGGTCACGGTGAACTCGGTGTTGCCGGGGCCTACGCGTTCGGAAGGCGTGGGCGATTTCTTTGCCAGGCTGGCCGAGGAGCAGGGGGTGTCGACTGAAGAGCTGGAAGCCAACTTCCTGGCCGAGCACCGGCCGACCTCGCTGATCAAGCGGCTGGCGACGGTGGAGGAGGTGGCGAACATGGTGGTGTACCTGGCGTCGATGCAGGCCAGTGCCACTACCGGGGCTGCCTTGCGGGTAGATGGCGGGGTGCTGCGTTCCATTGCCTGATCTGTTTTGCCTGTACCGGCCTCTTCGCGGGTAAACCCGCTCCCACAGGTATCGCACAGGACTCAAATTCTGTGGGGTACCTGTGGGAGCGGGTTTACCCGCGAAGAGGCCAGCACAGGTAACCATTCGATCAGAGCGGGCGCAGCAGGCCAAACCGCTTGCGCAACGCCCAATCCAGCACCCGCCGCGGCAGTAACCGGGCCATCAACGGCAACGCCGTACTGCCGTTCCCCAACCGCACCACCGCCGGCACCGGCGACTTCCCGACCGCTGCCAACACGCCCTGGGCAAACACCGCCGCCGAGGTGGGCTTGTCCTGCGAAGCCCGTGCCCGTGCCTGCACATGCTCGCGCAACGGCCACCACGCCGAATCCGTCGCCAGCACCTGCTCGGCCTGGCGCTGGGCATTGCTGGCGAACTGCGAGGCAATCGCCCCTGGCTGCACTTCCATAACCTGCACACCAAACGGCGCCAGCTCCAGGCGCAAGGCATCGCTCAGGGCATGCACGGCGGCTTTCGAGGCGCAGTAGGCGCCGGCGAATGGCGTGACCAGCACGCCTGATACGCTGCCGATGTTCACCACCAGGCCCCGTGAGCGGCGTAGCTGGGGGAACAATGCGCGGGTAACGCCGACCACGGCGAATACATTGGTTTCGAACTGCTGGCGCAGGGCATCCACACCACCATCGAGCAGCGGGCCCATGGCGCCGTAGCCGGCGTTGTTGATCAGGATATCGAGGTTTACCAGTTCCTCGGCCAGGCGGGCCAGCGCCTCGCTGTCGTTCACATCAAGTTGCCGGGCGGTGAAGCCGGCGGCGTTCAGTTGCTCGACATCCTCAGGTTTGCGGGCGGTAGCCCAGACGTGGTGGCCGGCATCGCGGAAGGCGTCGGCCAAGGCGCGGCCGATGCCGCTGGAACAACCGGTGATCAGGACGGTGGGCATGGTTGGGGCCTGTTGTCAGTGAGGATTGGTTTTTCCTGTGCCGGCCTCTTCGCGGGTAAACCCGCTCCCACAGGTACCCCACAGAATTTGAGACCTGTGTAGTCCGTGTGGGAGCGGGTTTACCCGCGAAGAGGCCGGCACAGGCGATACATTAGTTGGCAAACGTACCTTGCAGATGCTCTGCACGAAACTCCAGGGTCTGCGGCCTGTACCCGGAGCGCAGTGGCGGCAGTGGCAGGCAGTCCTTCCACTCGGCCCCTGGCTGCAGCTCACCCGGCCCACGGTAGCGCGGGGCGTTGTAGGTGTTCTCCGCCAGGTTCACGGTATCGCCCGGCGCATACGCCGCCACCCGCCAGCGCAACTCGGTCAGCGGCACGTCATTGCCATTCTTCATGCGTACCTGCAGGGCGCGGTCGGCGGGGCAGTGTTCGGGGGCGTAGGTCAGGCGCAGGTCCAGGCGGGCCAGTTGCGAGGTTTCGCGGGTGTCCTGCCAGACGACGAACAGGGCCACCAGGCCCAGGCCACAAACGGCAGCCAGCGAGATCGGCAGGGCCTTGGCCGGGTAGCGCAACAGCAGCACCAGCCAGGTGAGGATGAGGAAGGCACCGATGATCATGGGACGTGCAGACCTTGATTGCGCGGGGTCTGACCATCGTAGCCCGAAATGGAGAGTGGCTCAAAAAGCGGGGCCGCAAAGCGGCCCCAGGGTTGCATTACTGCGCGATGGTCTTCACCGAAACACCCCGTTCGATCGGAGTGGAGGTACGCCCGTAAACATCCTCGAAGCGCTCGATGTCATCCTCGCCGAGGTAGCTGCCGGACTGCACTTCGATGATCTCCAGCGGGATCTTGCCCGGGTTGCGCAGGCGGTGCACCGATGCGATCGGGATGTAGGTGGACTGGTTCTCGGTCAGCAGGAACACGTTCTCGTCACAGGTCACCTCGGCGGTGCCGGACACCACGATCCAGTGCTCGGCACGGTGGTGGTGCATCTGCAGCGACAGGCTGGCGCCCGGCTTGACGGTGATGTGCTTGACCTGGAAGCGGCCGCCCATGTCCACCGAGTCGTACGAGCCCCACGGGCGATACACTTCCAGGTGGTTCTGGGTTTCGCTGCGGCCCTGCTCGTCGAGGGTCTTGACCATCTGCTTGACGCCCTGGACCTTGTCCTTGTGGGCAATCATCATGGCGTCCTTGGTCTCGACCACCACGATGTTCTCCAGGCCGATCACCGACACCAGCTTGCCGTTGCCGTGGATCATGCAGTTGTGGCTGTCCTGCACCACCACATCGCCCTTGGTGACGTTGCCGTTGTCGTCCTTCTCGTGCACTTCCCACAGCGACGACCAGCAGCCCACGTCGCTCCAGCCAGCCGACATCGGCACCACGCAGGCGCGCTGGGTCTTTTCCATCACCGCGTAGTCGATGGAGTTGTCCGGGCAGCAGGCGAAGGTGGCTTCGTCGATGCTCAGCACATCACCGTCTTCCTGGCTGCGCTCCAGGGCCAGCACGCAGGTGTCGTAGATGTCGCCGTCGTGCTTTTTCAGCTCTTCGAGGAAGCGGCTGGCACGGAACAGGAACATGCCGCTGTTCCAGAAGTAGCCGCCGGCCTGGACGAACTCGGCGGCGCGTTTTTCGTCGGGCTTCTCGACGAACTGCGCCACGCGCGCCACGCCTTCAGGCAGCAGGGCGTCCTGGCTGGAACGGATGTAGCCGTAGCCGGTTTCCGGCTTGGTCGCCGGCACGCCGAACAGCACCATCTCGCCACGCTCGGCGGCCACGGTGGCCAGGGCTAGGGCGCGTTGCAGAGCCTTCTGGTCATCGATCACGTGGTCGGCGGGCAGCACCAGCATCAGCTCGTCGCGGCCTTCGTTGACCAGTTTCATGGCAGCCATGGCCACGGCCGGCGCGGTATTGCGGCCGAACGGTTCCATCAGGATGCCTTGGGTTTCCAGCTTCAGCGCGGCCAGTTGCTCCTGGACGATGAACTTGTGGTCCTTGTTACAGACCACGATCGGCGTGTCCATGCCTTCGAACACCAGGCGCTCGAGGGTTTGCTGGAACAGTGTGTGTTCACCGGTCAGGGCCAGGAACTGCTTGGGGAACTGCTTTCGCGACAGAGGCCACAGACGGGAACCGCTACCACCAGAAAGAATTACCGGGATCATCATGTTTCTCCAATAGTCGTTGAGAGGCAGGGGAATCAGTTGCTAGCCACGGGGCGAGTTACCCACACCGGCGACAAGGCGTTGCCGGAACCCGTTACGTACAGCACTGCGGCTTCGCCGCGCTCCAGGGCGACGGGTTTGACGTCACCCACTTTCTTGTCTCCTTGGAACAGCGCCAGGTTGACCTTGACCGGGTTGATTTCGCGTTCGCCGCGGCCGTTGGCGGCCACCGGCTTGACCACTTCGGTCTTGCCGTCGGCGGTCTTCAGGGTCAGTTGCTGGTCACTCAGGTTCTGCACGCGAACCAGGGCTTTCTGCTTGTTCTTGAACGGCGGCTCTTCGATCAACTGCGGGTTGCCGCTGGCGCTGTTGACCAGGGTGTAGTACTTGTCCGCAGCCAGCTTGACCGGCACGCTCTTGCCACCGACCTGAGCGGTGTAGTCACCCCCTGGCAGGAAGCTGAAGTCACTGCTGCCCTGTGCACCAACCTGTTTGATCTGGGTGTTGCCGACCGAAGCTGCCGCCGGTGCGCTGGAAGCGTTGTAAAGGCGCACGAAGGTCGAGCCTTTCGGCGCGCTCGGGCCATACAGCGCGGCGTCGGCGCCGGCGAAGGCCTGCATGGAGGCCAGGGACAGGCCGGCAGCGAGGGTGAGAGCTTTGGCAATGGAAGTCTTGGTAGTCATATGTATGTTCCTCTGATTAGTGGTTAGTCCGGGTGGACGACAAAGCCAGGTTTTCTTCGGATTTACGGGTGTTCTTCAGCTGGGCGATCCACTGTGGATCGAAGCTGCTGAGGTCGTTCTTCATTGGCAGATAACGTTCTGGGAATTCCCACACCACCACCTGGGGTGCGGCGTTCTTGAAGGCATCGCTTTGCAGGTACTTGAGCATCGGCAGTAGCGGGCCATGGCCGTCTTCGGCGTAGTTGGCCACGTCGCTGCGCAGGGCCTGCTGCAGCGCACCGAGGAAGTTCCAGTGCGGATTGGCGCTGTAGCTGGTACCCACCAGCGCAACCGGGATCTGCGTGTCGGCGAACAGTGCGTCACCGGCTTCACCTTCGGCCTCGACCGGGCGAGTGGTGCGTTGCTGCAGGTTGTCCGGGGCTGGCAGCAGGTTGCTGAACAGCGGGTCCAGTGGCAGGAAGTTGGTCAGGTCGCCCTTGTATGGCGCGGTGCTGCCGGCTTCGGTGATGAACGCCTGCGGGTCGCCGTTGAGCAGGCTCTGGCGGTTGACCGCTTCGGCCAGTGCCTGCGCCGCCACTTCGGCGCCCATCGGCGTCCAGTGGGTGTCGGTGCGCAGGAACACCTGGCCGCGGGCCTTGGCCTGCTCCATGGGTGCCATCAGGTCCGGGGCGAACACGTTGGCCTGGCGTGCCTGGGCATGGAACTGGTTGTACAGGTCGTCATGCAGGCTGGTCGGCAGTTCCTTGCCCAGGTACTCGGCGTACACCCGCGCCTTGGCCGGCACGATCGCCAGCACCAGCTGGCTGCCGTGCTGCTGCAGGGTGTCGCGCACGCCACGGATCAGCGCCAGGTTTTCCTGCATCAGCTGCTCGGCACCGGCGGTGGGCTTGAACTCTTCGTCACTGAACAGCCACTGGTCGCGGCCCAGCACCACGCCAGGGCGGCCTTCGTTGAACAGCTTGAAGTCCATCGCCGCCCAAAGGTTGGTGCCCAGGCGCTTGATCGGGAACTGCTCGTCGTAGTGGGTCTCGGCGGCCTTGGCCAGCTTGCCGTTGAGCAGGGTCATCTGCTCGGTACGCTGGAAGCTTTGCAGGCCACCGGTGGACCAGACGCCCATGCCCACCAGCAGGCCGAGGAACGACAGCGAATAGGTAATGCGTAATGTCCGGGTCATGTCATCAACCTCAGAACTGGAAGTAGAGGAACGGCGAGTAGCTCTGCGCCGAAAGCTTGAGGATCGAGGCTACGAACAGCAGCAGCACCAGGGCGCGGGTCATCACCCGGGGCCAGTCCAGGCCGATCGAACCGTCGCTGTTGACCTGCACCGGGGTGGCCTTGGGCGTTGGCCGGGCGTTGCGGTAGAAGTCGCGCAGGCCGAAGAACGCCAGGGTGATGTAGGCGACCACCAGGGTGGCTACCTGCAGGCCGGTGAGCTGGGCACGGTTGAGTTCCGACAGCTGCCAGTCGCCGAAGCTGAACATGGCGCCGTACATGCGACCGGCCACTTCCAGGTTCTCGGCACGGAAGATCACCCAGCCGACCACCACCAGCAGGAAGGTGAATGCCCACTTCACCGGGTTGAAACGCTGGGGGTTGGTGTCGATGCCCAGCGCGCGCTCGATGGCCAGCCACATGCCGTGCCAGGCGCCCCAGATGATGTAGGTGAAGTTGGCGCCGTGCCACAGGCCACCCAGCAGCATGGTCAGGAACAGGTTGCGGTAGGTGTTGAAGGTGCCTTTGCGGTTACCGCCCAGGGTGATGTACAGGTAGTCGCGCAGCCAGGTCGACAGGCTGATGTGCCAGCGCCGCCAGAACTCGGTGATCGACTGGCTGATGTACGGCTGCTTGAAGTTCTCCATGAAGCGGAAGCCCATCATCAGGCCCAGGCCGATGGCCATGTCGCTGTAGCCACTGAAGTCGAAGTACAGCTGCGCGGTGTAGGCCAAAGCGCCGAGCCAGGCATCCCCGGTGGTCGGGTTCTGCAGGGCGAAGCAGTGGTCGGCCACTACCGCCAGGGTGTCGGCGATGAACACTTTCTTGATGAAGCCCTGCATGAAGCGGGTGCAGCCTTCGGAGAACTTGTCCAGGGTGTGGGTGCGGTTGTTGAACTGGTCGACCAGGTCCTTGAAGCGCAGCACGGGGCCGGCGATCAGGTGCGGGAAGATCGCCACGAACGCCGCGAAGTCGATCAGGTTGCGGGTGGCCGGGGTGTCGCCGCGGTAGACGTCGATGATGTAGCTGATCGACTCGAAGATGTAGAACGAGATACCGATCGGCAGCAGCACGTGGGTGAGGATGAACGGCTCCAGGCCGAACGAGGAGATGATCGCGTTGAGGCTGTCGACGCCGAAGTTGGCGTACTTGAAGTAGCCGAGAATCGCCAGGTCCACACCGACGCCGAGCAGCAGCCAGCGCTGCGCGGGCTTGGTGCGCACACCGGCGGCGCCGACTTTCAGGCCGATCCAGTAGTTCCACAGGGTCACGCCGGCGAACAGGGCGAGGAAGTCGACCCGCCACCAGGCGTAGAAGATGTAGCTGGCGATCAGCAGCAGCAGGTTGCGATAGCGTTGCCCGCTCAAGTAGTACAGGCCGAGGAAGATCGGCAAGAACAGGAACAGGAACACGTTGGACGAGAAGACCATCCCGGTTCTCCTTTTTGTTCACAGCATCCGGGGCAAAGCGCCCCCCAAACCCCCCACATGTTCGTGGCGGGCTACCTAGATTCCTGTGGGAGCGGGTTTACCCGCGAAGAGGCCGGCACAGGCACCGCACATGGCAGGTCTGGCCTTTTCGCGGGTAAACCCGCTCCCACAGGGGTTTTACGTTACTTTTTCGATTCCGCGCTCGGGTCATAGACCCGGGTCAGGTCGCCGCCCAGCCGGAAGCTGTTGAACGGCTGCATACCGCGCTTGCGCTGCAGGGTGTCGCCACTGCACGCATACAGGCTGCAATAGGGCTCCATCCACGAGTACTTGCTGTCGATCTTCAGGTCTTTCATGTCCTGTTTCTCGCCATTGCGGGCCTTGAACGCGCTGGGGTCCTTCGACCCGTTCAGCACCCGCTGCGCCAGGCGCTGCAGGGCGTTGTTGTTCTCGCCGCGCACGTCCACGCCATTGACCTGGGCGAAGCTGGCGATCATCGTCAACGGCGGCAGGGCGTAGTTGTGGTAGGCCAGGGCGCGTTGCTTGCGCTTCAGTTCGTTGGGCAGGAAGCCCTGCTCGTCTACCTGGTTGGCGCCAACCCTGTATTCCTTCACGGCCCAGTCGAACAGGTCGCGACGGTCGGTGGCCACGGCGGTGGCCATTACCGCCCAGGCAGCCCAGTAGCTGTGGTTGTTGATCTTCTCCAGTGGCAGGTCGCTCCAGTCGCGCACGGTCTGCTCGGCCAGGCGGGCGAACCATTTTTCGATCAGCTCGGCCTCGGCCTGGTGCGCGGCCAACGGCTGCGAATTGGAGAACTTCAGGCGCAGCCACGAACCACTCATGCTGCCCAGCGCCCATTTGCGCATAGACTTGCCGGTGTGGTTGTAGTCGGTGGACATCAGCGCATCGGCGCGGGCCCAGCTGCCCAGCCAGGCCAGGGTGCAGTCGAGTTGCGCCGGGCGGCCGTCACGCATGTACTGGCCGATCATCTTGCTCACGCCTTTCTCAAGGGTGGTGATGTCTTCGGTGGACTTGCGAAAGGCCTTTTCCGAGGCGGCGTTGAGTGTTGCCCGCGCCTTGTCCGAGCCTTCGTACTTGCTGCGGAACTGCAGGGCACCGGTATACGGTTTGGGGGCAGCTTCGCAGCGGAAGTTGCCGTCGCCGGTCTTGAGCTTTTCGATCCCCTCGTAGTAACCCTGGGGCGGTACCAGCGCGGCGTGCGCGGCACCGCCGCACAACGCCAGGGCAAGCAGGGCGGGGCGGGAAATTCGCTTGAACGGGATCATGGTCGCCTCACTGGCCGGCCTGCGCGGTCTGCGCAGGCACGGCGAAGTTGTTGCGTTTGCAGAGCTTGGCTTCGACCTTCTGGGTACCGCTTTCCGGCCCCTGCACCTCGAACGCCAGCAGGCTCTGGCTGGCCCAGTCCTCGTCTTCGCGCATCTGGAAGACGAAGCGGCCGTCGGTGTCGGAGGTTTCCGGTTTTTCCAGCTTGATGTCCTCGTGGCGGCCGTTGAGGTACCAGAGGGTCGCCTGCAGCACCTTCACCGACGGGTCTTCGAACTTGATGTCCATCTGCATGTTGCGGTTGATCAGGTCTTTGATCACGCCGCCCTTGCCATTGACCATCAGCTCGTTCTTGCCGGGCTTGAGGGTGGCGCTGGCGCTCATCAGGGCCGGGCGGTCATCGCAGCCGTCGTCGAGCAGGCCAAGGATTTGCCGCCAGATGGTTTCCTGGTCCAGGCGATACAGCGGGGAGAATTCCCAGATCAGGATCTTCGGCGGGTTCTTCTGGAACTCCTCGCTGCCCAGGTACTGGATCATCGAACCTTCCAGGCCACCACCAGGGAAGGCCACGTTGAGCACGTCGGCGCCAATGTACTGCTCGAGGAAGCCGGAGAAGTTGTAGTTCTTGCCACTGTGGCTGGTGCCGACCAGGGTGATCTGCGCGTTGCCGCCGTCACCGAACAGGTCGTCGCCGCCGCCGGTGGAACCTTTCGGCTCGGTGGCGAACTGGTCCATGTACTGGACGGCATAGCTGGTGCCGCACAGCTGGCCGGCCACGTTATGCAGGGTGCCGGTCTTGCCCATGCGCCCGGACTTTTTCGTTTCGAATTCCTTGCGCGGGATGCCTTCGAAGGCCGGCATCTTGTGCACGGTATCGGCCACGATCCTGGCTGCGCGCTCGGCGCCATAAGGCGTCCAGTGCTGGTCGCCACGGAAGTAGAAGTCCTTGCCCTGGTCGGCAGCGGCCAGCTGTTCGTTGGTCAGCGGCGACAGGTCGGGCACGTTGTAGCCCATGCTGGCAAAGCGCTTGAGCATGGCCTGGTAGTTGCCCAGGGCCTTCTGGTAGTCGAAGGCCGCCTTTTCCGCCGGGTTGAGCATGTTGCGGTTCACCAGGCCACGGGTCGGCTGGTACACCACCACCAGTTCCACGCCGCGCTTCTTGAACGCGTCGTGCACTTGCTGCAGGCGCTTGTAGCCGGCCGGGGTGGTATTGAACTCGGTGCGCAGGTCTTCGCGGGTACGGAACAGCCAGTCGCCCTGGGCCTGCACCAGCGTGGTGAAGTTCTGCTGGTAACGGGTGGTGTAGCGGCTTGGGTCATGCGCTTCAGGGCACAGTTGGCAGCAAGGCTCGGCGCTGAAGGTGGGGGCCTTGACGTCTTCGGCGCGCACGCCCTGGCTGATCGCCAGAAGGGCGGCGGACAGGCCCAGCAGTTTCATCAGATGTGGAGTCATGGTCTGGGCTTCCTTAATCGATCATTTCGGTCTGGCGTTCGACCGGGTCGATCAGCACAGCCTTTTGCTGGCGTACCAGCAGGTCGAGGATTTCGTCCTGGCGTTCGCCGAGGATGCCGTTGAGGCTGATGCCGTTGGCCTTGCGCGGGGCGAGCATGGATACCTTGTAGAGCTCGACCGACAGCGGCGAGTCGATCGACAGCGGGCCCGAGCCGTTGGCCGCCAGTTCGCCACCGACCAGGATCAGCGACACCTTGGTGTCGAACGGGTCGAGGGCGATGTCGCGGTCGGTGTTGGACAGGTCCTTGATGTGGCCGTACACGCCGACCAGGCCGTTGGCCATTGCGACGTTCTCGTACAGGCGGATGTTCACGCTGTTACGCACGCGGATGCCGTGGCGGCGGTTGTTGATCAGCTTGTTGCCCCAGATCAGGTTGTCGCCACTTTCGTACAGGGTGATGCCGTCGGTGTGGTTGCGGTAGATCTCGTTGTAGGCAATCAGGTTGTTGACGCTGTTACGGTCGATCACCACGCCCGAGAGCTTGTTGTCGAAGCTCTTGTTGTTGATGATCCAGCTGTCGTTGACCTCACGCGAAACGATGATGCCGTGCTTTTTCTTGGTGCCGTACACCGTGTTGCCGGCGATGATCAGCCGGTGCGAGCGGTCGTGCGGGTCGATGCCGTAGACGATGTTGTCGCGGTAGGTGCTGTCCTTGACCACGAAGTCCTGGGTTTCGTAGCAGTAGAAGCCGTACCACATGTCGCTGAACTCGGAGCCGATGATCCAGCCGGTGGGTTCCGGGCGGCCCATGCGCTTGGCCATGTTCGGCGTGTACTGCGAGATGCTCACGCCGTACGACTTGGACTTGGCGTAGCCGAAGCTGGCCATCTTGGTGTTGACGATGTAGGTCTCGGTACCGCCCCACGACAGCAGGAACGGGCGGAACTCCTTGGGCGAGCGGAAGGTCGCCGGGCCGTTTTCCTTTTCCCGCCAGCCGGTCACCTGGGTGTCGGTGACGAACAGCTTGCCGTCGTTGACCAGGAACGAACCGCCTTCCTGGGACAGGCGCAGTTGCTTGACCTTGCCGTCGATCTCGAGGATGCCCTTCTGCCCGACCACGATCGGCAGGCGCGCCAGGTAGACCCCTGGCTCGACTTCGCTGAGGTACTGCTTGGGTACCTTCTTGCTCAGCTCGACCAGGTCGACATGGCCGTCATCGACGAAGATCGCCTGCGGAATGCCATGCTGGCGCTGGACCCACTCGGCCGCCTTGTTGTCGCCGCCGACGAATTCCTTGAGGGTGTCCTCCTGGAACATGCGGCGCAGGCTGACCTTGCCTTTGTGGCGACGGTCGATTTTCTTCTGCACCGCCTCGGCGGTGTAGCCGGTCAGGTCAGGCAGCTTCGGCGGGTCCATGTGCAGCGGCTCGACCGGTGCACTGGAGACCGTGTAGGTCTTGGCCTGCTGCAGTTCCTTGGCGATCACCTGGGGCTCTGCGGCAGCGACCAGGCCACTGGCCAGCAGCAGGGCGCTGGCCAGGAGGCTGTGACGTAAGTGCGGGTGAAGGTTCATCAGGGTCTCCCGGCCTCAGAAGCGCCAGATCACGTCGACGAAGGCGCGGTGCATGTACGAGTCCGCTTCCTTGCCGTAGGCGTCACCCGGCTTGAACACACCGGCGCGCAGGCGCACCAGGGCAGATGGCTCGTCGATGGCCTGGCTCATCGAAGCCGGCAGCAGGCCTTGCTTGAAGTACTTGGTCACGACCACGTCCATTTCCTGGCCAAGGTCTTTTTCACCATCGACCAGCGGGCGGTTCACACCGTTGTCGTTGACCACCGCGTTGATGCCGCTGGAACCGATGTTCTGGTTGCCATCGACGCGCCAGAACTTGTGGTAGATGAAGCTGGCGTCGTAGTCGTCGCGCAGCTGCCAGGAGGCGAACAGGGTGGCCGCCTGCAGGTTGCCCAGCTCGCCACGGAAGGCTTCACCGAAGCGGTGCACGCGCGAACGGGTGCCGGTGTAGTTGGAGCGGTTGCTCTCCAGGCCGGTCTGCTCGTAGTTGCTCGAACCGTCGTCGCCACCACCGCCGCTGCCACGGGCGTAGGCCGCACCGACCTGCCATTGCGGGTCGAGGCGCAGGCGGATGCCGAGGTCGGTGGCCCAGGCGTTGACGTCACCGCTCTGCTTGCCGGTGGCCACGGTTTCGTCACCGACGACCTGGCTGCTGAGGGTGTCGCGGTCACCGGTCAGCCAGGTGACGCTGCCCCAGTAGTTGACGGTGTGGTCGTTGCGCCAGTTGTAGGCGTCGCTGTTCGCTTCCAGGCCCAGCCAGGTGAGGTCGCCGGTGCGGGTCTTGTCCAGCGCATCGACGGTTTCGCCCGGGTTCTTCAGGCTGCCGCCGTCGTGGGTGTGGTGGGCGCGTACGCCGACCCAGTGGCCAGGGGTCCACTGCGTGGCGACGTTGCCGTAGAGGTGCGTGCGGTCCTTGTCTTCCGGGGCCAGCTCGGTGAGGTCGGTGCGGTATTCGCTGAAGCGCTGGGCCACGCCCAGGTCGGCCTTGAGCAGGGTGGTGTCGAAGGTCCAGTTCAGCGCCTCGATATTGGTGTCACGCCACATGCCATCGTCGCTGCGCAGGCGCTGGCGGCCGAAACGCAGCTGCTCGCCGGGGTAGGCGGTCAGGCCGCTGTAGCCGACCCAGAATTCGCGCATGGCCAGGTAGCTCTTGTCTTGTTCGCGGCCGTCGGCGGCGGTGTCGGTGGTGGTGCCGTCGTCGTTCTGGCGCAGGGTGTCGGTTTCGATGGTGTCGGTGGCGGTGACTGCCTGGCCCATGGCATAGGCGCTCCAGTTGCCACGCTCGCCATATACCCAGGGGCGCAGATCAAGACCGAGGCCGTTGACGTCGCCGCCGGAGCGGGTGCCCAGGTCACGGTCGTCTTCCGACTGGCCGGTGATCTTCACATCCAGGCCGAAGTTCTTTTCAGCGGTCATTTCCGCCAGGGTCGGGCAGGACCACAGCAGGGCGAAGCTCAGGCCGATGCCAGCTTTCACGAAGGGATTGAGCGTCATAGCGAGTCCTCACCGGTTACTTCTTTTTCGTCGTCTTGCAGGGCTTCGATGGCCAGGGTGCTGTTGGCACCTTGCGCCATGCTGCCGCGCGCCTGCTTCTCTTGTGCCAGCAGTTGCTGGGCCTGGCTGCGCTGGTCAGGCGTAAGTTGCTGGTCGAGCTGCTGCAGCAGTTCAGCGGATTGCGGCGACGGGTTGGCCTGGGCGAGCTGGGCGAATACCCAGGCGTTGCCCGGCTGCGGGCGAATGCCGTGGCCTTCGCTGAACAGCTGGGCCAAGGCGTAGTCGGCGCTGTTCTGTCCGCCACGGGCGGCGGCCAGCAGGTGGTCGACGGCCTTCTGCGGCTCGACATTGCCCAGGTAGCCGCGGCGGTACAGCTGGCCCAGGTAGTAATGGGCGCTGACTTCGCCGGCGTCGGCGGCAGCCTGCAGGTGTTCTTCGGCTTTGGCCGCGTCCGCAGGCACGGTCTTGCCTTCGTAGTACAGGCGGCCCAGCAACAGTTCGGCGCGTGGCTGTTCGGCTTCGCGGCCCTTGTCGATGTAGGCCATCAGCTGGTCGGTATCGCCCAGCTCGGGGAAGTCGTACACCAGTTGCGCCAGGCTGACCCAGGACGCCGGGTTGGCCGGGGCCACCTGCTCGAGCAGGTCCTTGGCGGTTTTTTCGTCGGTCTGGCCGAGGCTGCGGTCAGCCAGTACCCGGGCAACGCTGTCGACCCGGGTGGCCGGCACTGCGCCACGGGCGTAGGCAGCCTTGAGCTGGCCGAGCAGGGCAGCCTGCTGGTCGGCCTGGCCACGCTTCTGGTACACGGTGGCCAGCTCGACGTAGCAGATGTCGGTGGTGTTCAGGGCGGCCTTGCAGATTTTCTCCACTTCGCCCAGGTGCTGGTCGTAGGTGCCCTGGGTGCGGTACAGCAGCACCTGGGCCAGGCCCGCTTCCGGGTTACCGGCGGCGCGCCACTGGTCGATCTGCTGCTGCGCGTTGACCTTGGGGAAGCTCTGCGGGTAGGTCAGGTAGAGCATCGCCAGCGGGATCAGGGTGTTGCTTTCGCCCTGCTTGGCGGCTTGCTTGAGCAGGGTTTCGGCTTCTTCGCGCTCGGCCTGGGTGCTGTCGGGCTTGGCCACCAGCAGGCGGCCAAGGCGCGCCTGGGCACGCGGCGAGATGGCGGCCGCGGCGCGGTAGGTGGCCTCGGCTTCCTTGATTTTCGCCGGGTCGCGGGTGGCGACCTTGATGTCGGCCAGGCCCACTTGCGCTTCGCTGTAGCCCAGGTCGGCCAGCGCCTTGTAGTTGCGCTCGGCCAGTGCCGTGTCACCGCGCTTCATGGCTTCGTTGGCCAGGCGCTGGTCGGGCAGGCCTGCACAGCCGGCCAGGGTGATGGCTGCAGCCAGGGCACACAGGCCCAGGCTGGCGCTTTTCTTGTGGGGAATCATGTCGTGATCCTCTTACAGCCCACGGGCCATGGCTTTGTCGATCAGCCAGTTCAGCGATGGGCCACGGTCGCTGTTGACCGAAGCCGGGCGACCGGCGAGTTCGGCGGGCAGGGCGCTGTCGGGCTTGATCTGCACGCGGATGTCGGCGGCCAGGTCTTCGCTGTTGAGGCTGGCGCTGCTGACGATCTGGCCGGTTCGCACTTCGTCTTCGCCGGCTACCTGGAAGTTGACGCGGGTGCCTGGCTTGACCTCGTCGAACTGGCGGTAGGTGAAGCGCGCCTCGACCATCGGGTTGGTGGTGCGCGGGATCAGCTGGAAGATCGGCTGGCCCTTGGCGGCGTACTGGCCGTTGTCCACCAGCTGGCGGGCAACCACGCAATCACACGGGCTGGTGAGGGTGCCGGACAACTGCTTGCCGAACAGTTCCTCGATCTTCGCCGGCTCCAGCTGTGCGTCTTCCAGGTTGCCCTTGAGCATGTCCAGCATGCTGGTGGTGAAACTGGCCAGTGGCGCGCCCTTGGCGATCTGCCCACCGCTTTCGACCAGGCTGTTCACGGTGCCGTCGCGCGGCATGGTGACGTTGGTGGTGGGTACCGCGACCACGCCGGCTTCGGCATGGCTGACGAAGTACATGCCGTACAGCGACTTGGCGATGAAGCCGAAGGCGGCGACACCGACCACGAACACGCCGAGGGTGACGGTGACCGCCTTGAGACGGCCGAACGCGCTCAGGCCGGCACCGCCGTCCTTCTGCTTGCGCGCCTTGGTGAAGTTGTCGCGCTGCAGGGTACTGAGCACATCGCCGGCAGTGATCAGCTCACCCGACAGGTGCGAGGTGATGATGTGGCGCAGCGTGGCGATGTCGCGGAGCTCGAGGTTCTGGAACTGCGCGCCGGTACGGCCACTGCCCGGATTGTAGGAGCGCACCTGGAACTCGATGTCCATCGACAGGCCGAGGTTGTCGACCGTGAACTGCAGCCGCCCGCGGAGCACGTCGCCAACCGACAGTTGTTGCTTGGTGTGGAAACTCAGGCCACCGGCGGAGAGGTCGTCGACCTTCACATCGTGGGCCTGGCGCTGAGGGTCGAGGAACCGCAGCTTGGCGGGGATGCGTACCCGGGCATGCTGGCGCTGGGCTTCGGACTCATGCACGACGTTGACGTTCACGGCGGTATTCATGTGGTTTGTTCCTGTTAGTTCCGATCCGGGTTGGGCTCACACGACCATGAACAGCACAGCAACGAAGATGCTGGCAGCCGAGAAGGTCATGGTCCGCGAGGACCAGGTGTTGAACCATTGTTGAAAGCTGGCGAGGTCACGCTTGAGGGCAGTGGGCTGACGCGTCCAGGACTGCTTGTCGAGGCGGAAGAACACGTAGATCTTCATCAGCGCGCCGATGATCTGGTTGTAATAGAGAATCAGCGGGTAGGCCGGGCCTACGTTGTGGCCGGAGCACAGCAGCATGATGGTGAGGATCAGGCGGGTGATGCCGATCCACAGCAGATACACCAGCAGGAAGCCCAGGCCGAACTTGAGGCTGGCGATCACCGCCACGGTCAGGCCCAGCAGGCTGGTCCACATCGACACGCGCTGGTCGAACAGCACGATGCTGGTGAACAGCCCCAGGCGGCGCAGGCCCAGGCCAAGCGCGCGGGAGTTCTGCCGCAGGTTGTTGCCGTACCAGCGGTACATCAGCTTGCGGCTGGCCTTGAGGAAGCTCTTCTCCGGCGGGTGCTCGACCGTGTTGATGGCGGCGTCCGGCACGTAGAAGGTGTCGTAGCCCAGGCGCATCAGGCTGAACCAGCTGGACTTGTCGTCACCGGTGAGGAACTTGAAGCGGCCCAGGCGCCAGTGCATCAGCGAGTCGCTTTCGACGTCGGCGATGAATTCGGGGTTGGTCACCACGCTGGCGCGGAACATCGACATGCGTCCGGTCATGGTCAGCACGCGCTTGGACAGGGCCATCGAGCACATGTTGATGTGGCGCTGGGCGAAGCGCAGCTTGTGCCACTCGCTCATGATGTAGCCGCCACGCACTTCGCAGAACTCGTTGGTGGTCAGGCCGCCGACGTTGGGGAACAGCTTGAACCACGGCACGGTCTTGCGTACCACGCCATCGCCCAGCACGGTGTCACCGTCGATTACTGCCACCACGGCGTTCTCGTCCGGCAGCATGCGCGAGATCGCACGGAAACCGTAGGCCAGGCCGTCACGCTTGCCGGTACCGGCGATGCGCACGATGTCCAGTTTCACGTGGGCTGGCGGGTTGTATTTGGCCCACAGGCTTTTCACCAGCAGTTCGTCCGACATCTCCACCAGCGAACAGACCACGGTGGTGGGGAAGCCACAGTTGATCGCCTCGCGGATCACCGAGCTGTACACCTGGGCGGTGGTGAGTGCTTCGATGCGGAAGCTGGTCACCATCAGGTACACGTGGGACGGGTCGGCGTCCTTGCCCATTTTCTGAACCTTGCGGCGCAGGTACGGGTATACGCCGTAGAGGAAGATCATGCCGCGGATGAAATGGGTGGCGCCCATGGAATAGCGCCAGATGCCGACTGCGCCGACCAGGAAGATGAAGTGCTTCGACTGCGAGTCGAAGATATCGGCTGGCAGGGCCAGGGCGATCAGCATGAGCAGACTCACGTAGAGCAGCCAACCGGCGCACTGCAACAGCACTGTCTGGATCCTTTGCATGTTCAGCATCCGTCGAGAATTCGGGAAAAGGTGGGCAGCGGGGGTGGGGAGGCCCCCGCTGCCCGGCCAGCACTTACCAGCAGATGCCTTCGGTGCGGCTGGTAGCGCAGGTCGGTTTGCTCATGAAACCGACCAGGTCGATCACGTGCTTGCCGGCCGGCGCTTGCTGGGCCAGTGCACGGAACTGCTCGTCACGGTTGCCCAGGACGATGATGTCGGCGTTGTCGATCACCTTCTGGAAGTCGGCGTTGAGCAGCGACGACACGTGCGGGATCTTCGACTCGATGTAGTCCTTGTTGGCGCCGTGTACGCGGGCGTACTGGACGTTCTCGTCGTAGATATCCAGCTGGTAGCCCTTGCCGATCAGGCGTTCGGCCAGTTCCACCAGCGGGCTTTCACGAAGGTCGTCGGTGCCGGCCTTGAAGCTCAGACCGAGCAGGGCGACCTTGCGCTTGTCGTGGGCTTCGATCAGCTCGAAGGCGTTCTGCACCTGCGATTCGTTGCTGCGCATCAGCGAGTCGAGCAGCGGTGCGCGTACATCGAGGCTGGCGGCGCGATAGGTGAGGGCGCGCACATCCTTGGGCAGGCACGAGCCGCCGAAGGCGAAGCCAGGGCGCATGTAGTACTGGGACAGGTTCAGCACTTTGTCCTGGCAGACCACGTCCATCACGTCACGGCCATCCACGCCTACGGCCTTGGCGATGTTGCCGATCTCGTTGGCGAAGGTGACCTTGGTGGCGTGCCACACGTTGCAGGTGTACTTGATCATCTCGGCCACTTCGATCGGCTTGCGGATGATCGGTGCGTCGAGCTCTTCGTACAGGGCCTGCAAGATGTCGCCGCTGGCGCTGTCCAGTTCGCCGATGACGGTCATCGGTGGCTGGTCGTAGTCCTTGATCGCGGTGCTTTCACGCAGGAATTCCGGGTTGACCGCAACGCCGAAGTCGACGCCGGCTTTCTTGCCCGAGCAGTCTTCGAGGATCGGGATCACCACGTTCTTCACGGTGCCCGGCAGCACGGTGCTGCGTACCACGATGGTGTGGCGGCGCTCGCTGTCACGCAGCACGTAGCCGATTTCGCGGCACACCGATTCGATGTACTCAAGGCCCAGGTCGCCGTTCTTCTTGCTTGGGGTACCCACGCAGATCATCGATACGTCGCTGGCACGGATGGCTTCGGCGAAATCGGTAGTACCGCGCAGGCGGCCGTTGGCGATGCCCTGTTGCAGCAGTGCTTCCAGGCCAGGTTCGACGATGGGCGACTTGCCCTGATTGATCAGGTCGATCTTGGTGCTGGACACGTCCACACCGATCACTTCATGGCCTCGCGCCGTCAGGCAGCCTGCACAGACCGCACCTACATAACCCAAACCAAAGATGCTGATACGCATCGCTATCACCTCATGTGTTTATCACGTCGGCACCTCCGGAGAGAGCCGGACTGGGTTGATTAACAACAGTTTTCGGGCGCACGGATCCATGGCGAAATGCACACTTCGCCGAGCGCAGGCAAAATAAATCCGGAGCGCAAAAAGTTATGCACTCAAATGTGGCAGTAAAAAGCCATTAATTAAAAAACGTGCCCTGGAATGCAGCCGTCTTTATTGCAAGGCGCTACGTGGCGCTTTGCTGTGCTTGTTTTTTCAAGTGGAAAAATCCTTTGAAATCAACCACTAGGACGAATTGAAAGGGACGCGTCTCTCCTGCATGGACAGGGTTTTCGGGGATTCCCGTCATACCTGTCGAAGTTGTTGGGGCGGGTAGTGGATACCTGCCGTTGTCATCTGTAAGTCATCTCTCACAGCCCGAGGGCAGGAAAATCGTTACGGCACTATGAGCGATTCGTCGTAGCAGAAGTTCCGGGGTGGGTTCGGCGCGGATGAAAGATTTCTAAATATTTTTTCAGTGGCGGACAATTTCAATCTGATAGCACTCGGGGGTTTTGCCCCGATATATAAAGGGCGAAACTGTTGCGAGATATTTTTATGCCAGCATCGAAAAATATTTTGAAAAATTCGTCAAAAAAGCTACGAACGGTCTTATGGCGCTTGGCTATAAGTTGCGGTGTGTCGTTTTTTTGGCGTCGGATTTGTGGCGTGATGGCGATATGAAGCGTGCCCTGTTGCGGGGCAGGGGAGGTGCGTAATGGCTGCTGGCCTCTTCGCGGCTAAAGCCGCTCCCACAGGTTTTGCACTGATCTTGAGTTCAGTGAAGTACATGTGGGAGCGGCTTTAGCCGCGAAGGGGGCGTGACAGGATCACTCGGAAGGATGATCCCGCAGGAACACCAGGTGGTCCGGCTTCGACTGTTCGGCACTGTAGTAGTACCCCTGCACATCGAACTGCTTGAGCTGCTCCGGGTCGCTGATGCGCTGCTGGATCACGAAGCGGCTCATCATGCCGCGGGCTTTCTTGGCGTAGAAGCTGATGATCTTGTACTGGCCGTTCTTCAGGTCCTTGAAGTCGACGTTGATCACCCGGGCCTTGAGCGCACTGCGCTTCACCGCGCTGAAATACTCGTTGCTGGCCAAGTTCAGCAGCACGTCATCGCCCTGTTCGGCCAAGGCCTGGTTCAGCCATTCGCTGATGCGTGTGCCCCAGAAAGCGTACAGATCCTTGCCGCGGGCGTTTGCCAGCTTGGTGCCCATTTCCAGGCGGTAAGGTTGCATCAGGTCGAGCGGGCGCAGCAGGCCATACAGGCCCGAAAGCATGCGCAAGTGCTGCTGGGCGTAGCTGAAATCGTCCTCGCCCAGGCTTTCGGCGTCGAGGCCGGTATACACGTCACCCTTGAACGCCAGCAGCGCTTGCTTGGCATTGGCCGGGGTGAAGTCCGGGGTCCAGCTGCCGAAGCGCGCGGCATTCAGGCCGGCGAGCTTGTCGGACAGGTGCATCAGTTCGCTGATCTGTGCTGGCGACAGGTCGCGCAACTGCTGGATCAGCTCCTGAGAGTCGTCCAGGTACTGGGGCAGGGTGAAACGCTCGGTCACCGGCGGGGTGTCGTAGTCGAGGGTCTTGGCGGGTGAAATCACCGTCAGCATCGGGTCGGCTCCTGGCATCGTTGGCCGGGAATTCTACGGGCTGGACGGTGCAAGTCCAAACTATGCCGACGATAGTCACAGACCATGGCCGGTGCAGAGGCTATAGTGCGCGTTTCGCCGTTGCGGAGCCTTCAACCGTGCGTATTGCCTTTGCCTTGCTGGCCGCTCTGCTGAGCCTGGCTGTGCAAGCCGCCCCTTCAACCCAGGTAAGCCTGGACCGCAGCCTGTGGCCCGAAAAACTGGACAGCCCGGCGTTGTTCGATGTGGCCTCGCGAGCCGAGATCCTCTCGTTCGCCCAGGTGCTGCACGAAAGCGAACTGCTGGACGACGCGGCGCTGGCGGCACGCTTGGGGCTACGGCAGGTCAACCTGCAGAAGGTGCGCCTGGTGCGGGCGCGCATGTGGCAGCGGTTGTGGGAAGGTTATCAACAGGCGCAGCGCAGTTGCGAGCAGGATGCGTCGTTCTGCTATCCGGTTACGTCGATGGCGGAGTTGCGCACGCAGGCAGCGACGTTCGCTGCCGATGTCGGCACGTTCTACACGGGCTGGATCGAGCCGAGCCACCAGTTCCATGTGCGGTATCTGGACGAACAACTGCGCAAGGCTGCGTTGCTGCCACAGACCAGCAGCGAGGTGGAGCGGTTGTCCTCACGCGAGCGCAATGGGGATGAACTGAACGATCGCATGTTCCTGCTGACTTTCGTCGGTGGCCCCGGGTCGAAGGGCGGCAGTACCGACCTGCTGGCTGATTACCTGCGCCGGCAAAAGCTTGAAGGCACGTTCTTCGTGCTCGGCAACCGCCTGCAGCAACGCCGCGACGCCGGTGCGACAGATGCCTTGCGCCAGCTCTATCGTGGGCATTGCGTGGGGATTCAGGGTTGGGAGTACCGCTCCCATGCGCAGTGGACAGACTGGCAGGATTCATTGCGGCGCAGCCAGGCTCGGGTGCAGGCCGACTTGCCGGAGCAGTATGTACCGTTGTTTCGGCCGCCCTACGGGCAGCGCCGGGCCGATGGCGAGGCGTTCATGGCCAGCCAGCAGTTGCAGGTGTCGTTGTGGGACATCGATGCCCAGGATGATGGCGCACTGAGCGCCGAGGCCTCTGCCCAGCGGGTGCTGACCTTGATGCTGCTGTGGCGCAAGGGCGTGATCCAGTTCCATGACAGCCTGCCCAAGGCGCAGCCGGCGGTGGAGTGGTTGTTGCGCAATACGGCGCAGAGCGGGATTGGTTGGGAAGACTGCCAAGGATATGCCAACCGGGAGTGAGAGGGGGCTGCTGCGCCGCCCATCGCCGGCAAGCCGGCTCCCACAGGTACCGTGCATGGCTTGCTGGCGATAGCCCCTGCAATGGCAGCCTGATTTTTGACTGTAGTCCTCACGCGCCCCCTCGCCAACCCCTGTTCGTCATTTGGAAAAATAAACTTCACCTACGCGTAAAAAGACTTTTTTTAGTCATCATTTTTGCGGTATGAAGAAACCAGACAGCCGATTCCTGCAGCACAGGTGGCGTCATCCAGGCCCACCTAGCCAGGTTCGCTTCCCGCCCGTAACAACGCGGATACGGGGACAGCGGCAGTCACTCTGCGGCGTAACAGACCACGCCGTGTGGCTTCGACATAAGGTGACCGAGTATGGATGACCAAGGACGCAACCCTTCCTCCAGCAAGCCTATCCTGTATGTGCTCGATACCAACGTCCTGATTCACGACCCCAACGCGTTACTGAACTTCGAGGAGCACCATGTCGCCATCCCGATGACGGTGCTGGAGGAACTCGACAAGCTCAAGACCGGCAAACAGACCATCGCCGCCGAATGCCGCCAGGCCATTCGCCTCATCGACCAGACCCTTGGTGACGCCTCGCCCAGCGATGTCGAGCAGGGTGTGCCGATCCAGCGTGGCAAGAGCGGGCCCAAGGGCTTCCTGTCCATCCTGATGACTCCGCGCAACGAGCCGAACAAGCTGCTGCCGGAAAACCTCAACGACAACATCATCATCAACCAGTTGCTCGAAGTACGGGCCCGGCGCACCGACCTGGATGTTGTGCTGGTCACCAAAGACATCAACATGCGCCTGAAGGCACGTGCCTGTGGCATCGCGGCCGAGGACTACAGTACCGACCAACTGGTCGATGACGTGTCCTTGCTGTCCAAGGGCTACCATTCGGTCACCGGCTCGTTCTGGGACCGGGTGAGCAAGGTCGATACCCGCCAGGAGCGCGGCCGCACCTGGCACCGCGTGCAATTGATCGACAACCTGCCGGCGGTTCACGTCAACGAGTTCATCATCGATGAACAGGGCTTCGTAGGCTGGATCAAGGGTATCCGCAACGACGAACTGCTGTTGCTGGACCTGCACCAGGAACCGCTGCTGCACCAGGAAGCCTGGGGCTTGAAACCGCGGGACATCCACCAGAGCCTGGCGTTGTTCGCCCTGCTTGACCCGGATATCCACCTGGTCAACCTGACCGGCGCCGCCGGTTCCGGCAAGACCATCCTGGCCCTGGCCGCAGCCATCGAACAGACCATGGTAAGCAAGCGCTACCGGCGCATCATCGCCACCCGCAGTGTGCAGGGGCTGGACCAGGAGATCGGCTTCCTGCCGGGCACCGAGGCCGAGAAGATGGAACCTTGGCTGGGCGCCATCACCGACAACCTCGAAGCCTTGCACATGGATGACGAAAGCACCCATGGCAGCGTCGAGTACATCCTCGAGCGCGTGCCGTTGCAGTTCAAGTCACTGAACTACATCCGTGGCCGTAGCTTCCAGCAGAGCCTGATCCTGATCGACGAGTGCCAGAACCTGACGCCGCACCAGATGAAAACCATCATCACCCGTGCCGGCTCCGGGTCCAAGGTGGTCTGCCTGGGCAACCTGGCGCAGATCGATACCCCCTACCTGTCCGCGACCAGCTCGGGCCTGACCTACCTGACCGAGCGCTTCAAGGACTTCCCCCATGGCGTGCACATCACCCTGCAGGGCGTGCCACGCTCGGTGCTGGCCGAGTACGCCGAGTCGCATCTGTAACCCTCTCCGCCGGGCGGTTCGCCGCCCGGCTTTTTCGCGGGCACGGTTGACGCACCCCTCTGCTCAAACCTGACTCACAGGTTTACACTGCGAGTTCCCTTCACAGGAGCAGAGCAGTGCTGACACATCTTGATTCCCAGGGGCGGGCCAACATGGTCGACGTCACTGAAAAGGCCGTGACCGAGCGTGAGGCCACCGCCGAGGCGCGGGTGCGCATGTTGCCGCAGACCTTGCAGATGATCGTCGACGGTGAACACCCCAAGGGCGACGTGTTCGCCGTGGCGCGCATTGCCGGGATCCAGGCGGCGAAGAAGACCAGCGAACTGATCCCGCTGTGCCACCCGCTGATGCTGACCAGCGTCAAGGTCGAGCTGAGTGCCGAGGGGCAGGACGCCGTGCGTATCGTCGCCCGCTGCAAGCTGGCCGGGCAGACCGGCGTGGAGATGGAGGCGCTGACCGCCGCCAGCGTGGCTGCGCTGACGATCTATGACATGTGCAAGGCTGTGGATAAAGGTATGGTCATCGAGCAGGTGCGCCTGCTGGAAAAGCTTGGCGGCAAGAGTGGCCACTACAAGGTGGAGGCGTGATGAAGGTCAAGGTGATGTACTTCGCCCGTTACCGCGAATTGTTGGGCGTGGATGCCGAGCGGGTGGAGGGTGCGTTCAAGGTGCTCGACGATGTGCGCCAGGCCTTGGTGGCCAAGGGCGGGCAGTATGAAGTGCTGGCCGAGCAGAACCTGATGTGTGCGCGCAACGAAGAACTGTGCAAGCTCGATGAGCCGCTGGAAGAGGGCGATGAAGTGGCGTTCTTCCCGCCGGTGACCGGAGGCTGAACATGGCTGTGCGAGTCCAGGAAGGTGCGTTCGACCCGGGAGCCGAGACCAATGCCATGCACGCGGCCAATGTCGGTGTGGGCGCGGTGGTCGGTTTTGTCGGCTACGTGCGGGATTTCAACGATGGCCGCGAGGTGGCGGGGATGTTCCTCGAGCACTATCCGGGCATGACCGAAAAGGCCTTGGCCAAGATCGTGGTGGAGGCAGAGCAGCGCTGGCCGTTGCTCAAGGTGGAGGTGCTGCACCGCATCGGTGCGCTCGAGCCGGGTGAGCCGATCGTGTTCGTCGGCGTGGCCAGTGCCCATCGGCAGGCGGCGTTCGATGCCTGCAACTTCATCATGGACTATCTGAAGACGCGGGCGCCGTTCTGGAAGAAGGAAAATACCCAGGAAGGGGCACGGTGGGTGGAAGGGAAACAGAGTGATCAGGATGCGGCGGAGCGCTGGTAGATCCTTGTTTGATGGCCGGGGCGAAGCCCCGGTTCGCGGGTGAACCCGCTCCCACAGGTGCATCACAGGTTTGAAAGCTGTGCAGTACCCGTGGGAGCGGGTTTACCCGCGAAGAGGCCGGCACAGGTCAATGATGCTTGCGCGGCACCGGCTTCAGCAGCTCATCCGGCGGCATTTCACACTTGATCTTGCGCCCCAGCAGCTCTTCGATCGCTGGCAGCTGGTACGAGTCATCCTCACCGGCAAAGCTGATCGACACACCACTGGTGCCCGCACGGCCTGTACGGCCAATGCGGTGCACGTAGTCGTCCGGGTCTTCCGGCAGGGTGAAGTTGATCACGTGGCTGATGCCATCGATGTGAATGCCACGCCCCGCCACGTCGGTGGCCACCAGCACGGTGATGCGCCCTTCGCGGAAGTTCTCCAGGGTACGGATACGCTTGTGCTGCGGCACGTCACCCGACAACTGCGCGGCATTGATGCCGTCGCGCACCAGTTTTTCCTCGATGCGCCGCACTTCGTCCTTGCGGTTGGCGAACACCATCACCCGTTCCCACTTGTTCTGGGTCACCAGGTTGTACAGCAGCTTGTACTTGTCGCTGCCGGCCACCGCATAGACGTGCTGCTCCACCGTTTCGCTGGCAACGTTCTCCGGCTCGATCTCGACGATGGCCGGGTTGGTGGTCCACTGCTTGGCCAGGTTCATCACGTCGTCGGTGAAGGTGGCGGAGAACAGCAGGGTCTGGCGCTCGCTTTTCGGCGGCGTCTGGCGAATGATCTGGCGCACCTGGGGGATGAAGCCCATGTCGAGCATGCGGTCGGCTTCGTCCAGCACCATCACTTCGACCATGTCCAGGTGCACCTCACCGCGCTGGTTGAAGTCCAGCAGGCGCCCCGGAGTGGCCACCAGGATGTCGCAATGGCGCGCTTCCAGGGCCTTGAGCTGTTTGTCGAAGTCCATTCCGCCGACGAAGCTCATCACGTTCAGGCCGGTGTACTTGGTCAGGGCGATGGCGTCCTTGGCGATCTGTACCACCAGCTCACGGGTGGGCGCGATGATCAGCGCACGTGGCTCGCCCATGTAGCGTTCCTTCGGCGGCGGCGTCTGCTGCAGCTGGGAAATGATCGAGATCAGGAACGCCGCAGTCTTGCCGGTACCGGTCTGGGCCCGGCCGATGGCGTCCTGACCGCGCAGGGTGTAACCCAGCACCTGTGCCTGGATCGGCGTGCAGTACGGGAAGCCCAGGTCGTGGATGGCATGCATCAGTTCGTTGGACAGCTTGAAGTCGTGGAAGCGGGTCTTGCCTTCCTGTGGCTCGACCACGAAGTCTTCCGGTTTCCACAGGCTGGCCTGCGGCTTGGGCTTGCGCTCGCGACGCGGTTTGTCCTTGGCCGGCTTGTCGGCGGCTGGCGTAACGGCGGCAGGCTGTTCGGCCCGGGGAGTGGGGGTGGCGCGTGGTGCGGCCGGTTTTTCCGCAGGCCGGGCCTCGCTGGCGGGTGCGGGCGCAGGCGGCGTCACGCTGGCAGCAGGAGCGACGGCCTGTGGCGCGGCGTCTCCCTTGCCGAAAATTTTCTTGAGTGCCTTGAGCACGATCGTCTCATCAACTGGTTAAGGAATGTACGCCGGGCAGTGTAATGCAAGATTCAGGCGCGGCGTAGTGGAATAGCCTTACAACTACAGACAGCCCTGGCTTATTGCAATTGCTTGCTCAGCCAGTCGTGGATGTCGCTCAACTCTTCCACCACCACTTCGTGTTCCATCGGGTATTCGTGCCAGCGGGCGGCAACGCCCCAGGTATTGAGGTACTCGAAGGCGGTGCGGCCCATGGAAGGGATCACCACCGGGTCGTGCACACCATGCAGGCACAAGGCCGGGGTGCGTTGCTGGCAGGCGCTCAACTGATGCTGGTCGTTGAAGGTGGGGGCGTAGGTGGACAAGGCGATCACGCCACCCAGCGCTTCTTGCCACTTTATATAGGCAGTGTGCAGTACCACCGCGCCACCCTGGGAGAAGCCAGCCAGGAAAATCCGCGACAGGCTGATGCCTTTGGCCTGCTCGGCCTTGATCAGGCTAATGACCTGTTCGGCCGATTCCTCCAGCTGCGCCTCGTCGATGGCGCGAGCCGGGGTCATGGCCTTGATGTCGTACCAGCTGGGCATGGCGTAGCCGCCGTTGATGGTTACCGGGCGGGTGGGAGCCTGGGGCATGACGAAACGGGTGCTGAGCAGGCGTTCCTGCATGAATTCGGCCACTGGTAGGAAGTCGTAACGGTCGGCACCCAGGCCGTGCAACCAGATCACACAAGCGTCTGCGGTTTTCTGCGGTTCGAGAATCAGCGGGTTGGTCATGACTGCTCCGAAAGTGTGCGGGTCTTGTTATGGCGTGCGTGAAAAGAAGGCGCTGGAAATGATTGTCGGAAAAAGAATGTCGCAACGATACAACTTTCCCTAC
This sequence comes from Pseudomonas sp. A2, assembly GCF_023100865.1. NCBI lineage: Bacteria > Pseudomonadati > Pseudomonadota > Gammaproteobacteria > Pseudomonadales > Pseudomonadaceae > Pseudomonas > Pseudomonas sp. A2. The sequence continues at coordinate 5,118,337 of NZ_CP039127.1, read as the reverse complement.
TTGACGAGCGCTTAAACGCTACAGCCGCAAATTTTGGTACGCGCTTTGCAATTCACCCAATGATGCAAAGGGCAGGCCGTGACGGTAACACCCTTTGCACGCGAAGGCTGTCACAGAACAGTCCATTGCGCCATTGACCCAATAACAAGCCAATACGGGTCGGATACGCCTCAAAAGGGTGCGGTGCAATTCCGGCTCGATACAACAAGAGCGATTTGGAGGTTGTGAATGAAGATGTTGAAAACCACCCTGGCAGTCCTGACCGCTGCCGCCGCGCTGGGCGCCGTGAGCAACGCCCAGGCCGGCGCCACCCTGGATGCGGTAAAGAAGAAGGGCTTCGTCCAGTGTGGCGTGAGCGACGGTCTTCCAGGCTTCTCGGTACCTGATGCGCAGGGCAAGATCGTTGGTATCGACGCCGACGTGTGCCGCGCCGTAGCCGCCGCTGTATTCGGCGACGCGACCAAGGTCAAGTTCAGCCAGCTCAACGCCAAGGAACGCTTCACCGCACTGCAGTCGGGCGAAGTCGACGTACTGTCGCGCAACACCACCTGGACCAGCTCGCGTGATGCCGGCATGGGCCTGGTGTTCGCCGGTGTTACCTACTATGACGGCGTTGGCTTCCTGGCCAACAAAAAGCTGGGTGTATCCAGCGCCAAGGAACTCGATGGCGCGACCATCTGCATCCAGGCCGGTACCACCACCGAGCTGAACGTGTCGGACTACTTCCGCGCCAATGGCCTGAAGTACACCCCGATCACCTTCGACACCTCGGATGAAAGTGCCAAGTCGCTGGAATCGGGCCGTTGCGACGTGCTGACCTCCGACAAGTCGCAGTTGTTCGCCCAACGCTCCAAGCTGGCCGCGCCGACCGAATACGTGGTACTGCCGGAAACCATCTCCAAGGAACCGCTGGGCCCGGTGGTGCGTAAAGGCGACGAAGAATGGTTCAGCATCGTCAAGTGGACCCTGTTCGCCATGCTCAACGCCGAAGAGGCGGGCATCACCTCGAAGAATGTCGAGGCCGAAGCCAAAAGCACCAAGAACCCGGACGTCGCCCGCCTGCTGGGCGCGGATGGCGAGTACGGCAAGGACCTCAAGCTGCCCAAGGACTGGGTAGTGCAAATCGTGAAGCAAGTCGGTAACTACGGCGAAGTGTTCGAGAAGAACCTGGGCCAGAGCACCGACCTGAAGATCGACCGTGGCATGAACGCCCTGTGGAACAACGGCGGCATCCAGTACGCGCCACCTGTGCGCTGATGGCTGCACCCTGCGGCGGCATCCCGCCGCCGCAGGCTGTTCGGAACCCTACTTTCCGGGGCACTTCATGCAAAATCGAATCGGCGCACAAAAGGGTTTATCCCTGAGCGATCCACGTGTGCGCGCGTGGCTGTTCCAGATTCTCACGATAGTCTTCGTGGTCGGTCTGGGCTGGTATCTGTTCCACAACACGCAAACCAACCTGCAACACCGGGGTATCACCTCGGGCTTCGACTTTCTCGACCGCAGTGCCGGCTTCGGCATCGCCCAGCACCTGATCCCCTACGTGGAATCAGACAGCTATGCGCGGGTGTTCGTCATCGGCCTGCTCAACACCTTGCTGGTGACGTTCATCGGCGTGGTGCTGGCGACCATCCTTGGCTTCATCATCGGTGTGGCGCGGTTGTCGCCGAACTGGATGATCAACAAGCTGGCGACCGTGTATGTGGAAACCTTCCGCAACATCCCGCCGTTGTTGCAGATCCTGTTCTGGTACTTCGCCGTGTTCCTGACCCTGCCGGGACCGCGGGGCAGCATCAATATCGACGACACCTTCTTCATCAGCAACCGTGGCCTGAACATGCCCGGCGCATCCATGGCCGAAGGCTTCTGGCCGTTCGTCGTGGCCCTGGTCCTGGCGCTGCTGGCCATCGTGGTGATGGTGCGTTATGCCAACAAGCGCTTCGACGAGACGGGCGAGCCATTCCACAAGTTCTGGGTGGGGCTGGCGCTGTTCATCGCCGTCCCAGGCGTTTGCGCACTGCTGTTCGGCAGCCCGGTGCACTGGGAAGTGCCGCAATTGAAAGGATTCAACTTCGTCGGTGGCTGGGTACTGATCCCCGAGCTGCTGGCGCTGACCCTGGCGTTGACCATCTACACCGCTGCGTTCATCGCCGAGATCGTACGCTCCGGTATCCGTTCGGTCAGCCATGGCCAGACCGAGGCCGCGCGCTCGCTGGGCCTGCGCGAGGGGCCGACCCTGCGCAAGGTGATCATCCCCCAGGCACTGCGGGTGATCATTCCGCCGCTGACCAGCCAGTACCTGAACCTGGCGAAGAACTCGTCGCTGGCGGCCGGTATCGGCTACCCGGAGATGGTCTCGCTGTTCGCCGGTACCGTGCTCAACCAGACCGGCCAGGCCATCGAGGTGATCGCCATCACCATGAGTGTCTATCTCGCCATCAGCATCAGCATTTCGCTGCTGATGAACTGGTACAACAAGCGCATTGCGCTGATCGAGCGGTGAGGATACGCCAGTGAATGCCCATGTTTTCAAACCCGACATGCCGCCACCGGTGAAAACCGTCGGCGTGCTCGCATGGATGCGTGCCAATCTGTTCTCCAGCTGGCTCAATACGCTGCTGACCCTGTTTGCCATCTACCTGGTTTGGCTGATCGTGCCGCCGCTGCTGCAGTGGGCGTTGCTTGATGCCAACTGGGTCGGCACCACCCGCGCCGACTGCACCAAGGAGGGCGCCTGCTGGGTGTTCGTGCAGCAGCGTTTCGGCCAGTTCATGTACGGCTACTACCCGGCCGAGTTGCGCTGGCGCGTGGACCTGACCGTGTGGCTTGCCGTGCTTGGCGCCGCCCCGCTGTTCATCAAACGCTTCCCACGCAAGGCCTTCTACGGCCTTGGCTTCCTGGTGGTGTACCCGCTGCTGGCCTACACCCTGCTGCACGGGGGCATGCTGGGCCTGGAAAGCGTACCTACCAGCCAGTGGGGCGGGCTGATGCTGACCCTGGTGATTGCCACCGTGGGCATTGTCGGCGCATTGCCGCTGGGAATCCTGCTGGCCCTGGGGCGGCGCTCGAAAATGCCTGCGGTGAAGGTGGTGTGCGTGACCTTCATCGAGTTCTGGCGCGGCGTGCCGCTGATCACCGTGCTGTTCATGTCATCGGTGATGCTGCCGTTGTTCCTGCCTGAGGGCATGAGCTTCGACAAGCTGCTGCGGGCGATGATCGGCGTGATCCTGTTCCAGTCGGCGTATATCGCCGAGGTGGTGCGTGGCGGCCTCCAGGCCATCCCCAAGGGCCAGTACGAAGCTGCTGCGGCCATGGGCCTTGGCTACTGGCGGGCGATGGGCCTGGTGATTCTGCCGCAGGCGCTCAAGCTGGTAATTCCCGGCATCGTCAACACCTTCATTGCCCTGTTCAAGGACACCAGCCTGGTGATCATCATCGGCCTGTTCGACCTGCTGAACAGCGTCAAGCAAGCTGCTGCCGACCCGGCCTGGCTGGGTATGGCTACCGAGGGCTACGTGTTCGCCGCCCTGGTGTTCTGGATTTTCTGTTTCGGTATGTCCCGCTACTCCATGCATCTGGAGCGCAAGCTGGACACTGGCCACAAGCGTTAGGAGTTTCGAAATGAGTGAAGCGATCAAGCAGCCTGCCGGCCCCGAAGGCATCATCCAGATGCAGGGCGTGAACAAGTGGTACGGCCAGTTCCATGTGCTCAAGGACATCAACCTGAACGTGCGCCAGGGCGAGCGCATCGTGCTGTGCGGGCCGTCCGGCTCTGGCAAGTCCACCACCATCCGTTGCCTCAACCGCCTTGAAGAGCACCAGCAGGGGCGCATCGTGGTCGATGGTGTGGAGCTGACCAACGACCTCAAGCAGATCGAGGCCATCCGCCGCGAAGTGGGCATGGTGTTCCAGCACTTCAACCTGTTCCCGCACCTGAGCATCCTGGAAAACTGCACCCTGGCGCCGATGTGGGTGCGCAAGATGCCGCGGCGCAAGGCCGAGGAAATCGCCATGCACTACCTGGAGCGGGTGCGTATTCCGGAGCAGGCGCACAAGTACCCGGGGCAGTTGTCCGGTGGTCAGCAGCAGCGTGTGGCGATTGCCCGCGCGTTGTGCATGAAACCGAAGATCATGCTGTTCGACGAACCGACCTCGGCGCTGGACCCGGAAATGGTCAAGGAAGTGCTCGATACCATGGTGGGCCTGGCCGAGGACGGCATGACCATGCTCTGCGTGACCCACGAGATGGGCTTTGCCCGGACCGTGGCGAACCGGGTGATCTTCATGGACAAGGGCGAGATCGTCGAGCAGGCGGCGCCGGATGACTTCTTCGACCGGCCACGCAGTGACCGGACCAAGTTGTTCCTGAGCCAGATCCTGCATTGATGTAGCCGGGGGCCGCTTTGCGGCCCATTCGCAGCACAAGGCTGCTCCTACAAGGGAAATGCGATCTCCTGTAGGAGCAGCCTCGTGCTGCGAAGCAGCCCCCCAGAGACCAGATCGCAGCCTTACTTCTCTTCCTTGGCGACTGCCGGCGCCGGTGGTGGCCGCAGGCCCACCTCGGCGATCAGCTTCAACTGCTGCCCATTGCGCATCACCTCGATGGTGATCTTCTCGTTGGGCTTGATCCGCGCCACCTGGTTCATCGACTTGCGCCCGTCACCGGCCGGCTCGCCGTTGATGCTCAGGATCACGTCACCCAGCTGCAGCCCGGCCTTTGCCGCCGGCCCTTCGCGGAAGATGCCCGCCACCACGATGCCCGGGCGGTCCTTCATGCCGAACGATTCGGCCAGTTCCTGGCTCAGTGGCTGTACTTCGATGCCCAGCCAGCCACGGATCACCTGGCCGTGCTCGATGATCGACTTCATCACCTCCAGTGCCAGTTTCACCGGGATGGCGAAGCCGATACCTTGCGAACCGCCGGACTTGGAGAAGATCGCCGTGTTGATGCCGATCAGGTTGCCGTTGGCATCCACAAGCGCACCGCCGGAGTTACCCGGGTTGATCGCCGCGTCGGTCTGGATGAAATCTTCGTAGTTGTTCAGGCCCAGCTGGTTGCGGCCAGTGGCGCTGATAATACCCATGGTCACGGTCTGGCCGACCCCGAACGGGTTGCCGATGGCCAGCGACACGTCGCCGATGTGAATGTTGTCGGAGCGGCCGATGGTGATTGCCGGCAGGCTCTTCAGGTCTATCTTCAGCACCGCCAGGTCGGTTTCCGGGTCGCTGCCGATGACCCGGGCCAATGTCTCGCGGCCATCCTTCAGGGCCACGACGATCTGGTCGGCGCCGCTGGTGACATGGTTGTTGGTCAGCAGGTAGCCTTCGGGGCTCATGATCACCGCCGAGCCCAGGCTCGACTCCCAGCGGCGCTGCTTGGGCAGGTTGTCGCCGAAGAAACGGCGGAACTGCGGGTCTTCGAACAGCGGGTGGGCGCTCTTGTTCACCACCTTGGTGGTGTACAGGTTGACCACCGCCGGGGCGGCCAGGGTCACGGCGTCGGCGTAGGATACCGGGCCCTGCATGATCCGCGTGGTCTGCGGTGCCTGCTGCAGGTTGACGTCCTGGCTGGGCAGGCCGACCCACTCCGGGAAGCGCTGGATGATCAGCATGGCGATCAGTACGCCGGTAAGCAGGGGCCAGCCAAAATAACGCAAAGCCTTGAACATGAATGAATCCTGGAAATAGCCGGGGACGATGACCGTGCGGTGGGCATGAGCGCGCGCGATCATACACCGGTTCCCCCAGTGCCGGCGACGGCCCATAATGGCCGGCATTATACGGGCGTTGCATGGGCGTTGTGCCCGAGAAAAACGCAGATTTCGAGGAGATTTTCATGGCCGTCGCTCTGAACACCCTGGTCGAGGAAGCCGAGCGTTACCTGGGCAGCGCGAAGATCCAGGATTATTGCCCCAACGGCCTGCAGGTCGAAGGCCGGCCGCAGGTCAGCCGCATCGTCAGCGGCGTTACCGCCAGCCAGGCGTTGCTGGATGCGGCAGTCGAAGCCGAGGCCGACCTGGTGCTGGTGCACCATGGCTACTTCTGGAAGGGAGAGAACCCTTGCGTCACCGGCATCCGGCAGCGCCGGCTGAAAACCCTGTTGAACAACGACATCAGTCTGCTGGCGTTCCACCTGCCGCTGGACGTGCACCCGGACGTGGGCAACAACGTGCAACTGGCGCGGCAACTGGACATCACCGTCGAAGGGCCGCTGGACCCGGAGAACCCCAAGGTGGTCGGCCTGGTCGGCTCGCTGGCCGAGCCGATGACCGCGCTCGATTTCGCCCGGCGGGTGCGGGAGGTGCTGGGGCGTGAGCCTCTGCTGGTCGAAGGTGAGCAGATGATCCGGCGGGTCGGCTGGTGTACCGGGGGCGGGCAGGGCTACATCGACACGGCGATTGCGGCCGGGGTGGACCTGTACCTGACCGGCGAGGCGTCGGAACAGACCTACCATAGCGCCCGCGAGAATGGCGTCAGCTTCATTGCCGCCGGGCACCATGCCACCGAGCGGTATGGGGTGCAGGCGCTGGGTGATTACCTGGCGCGGCGCTTTGCCGTGGAGCACCTGTTCATCGATTGCCCGAACCCGATCTGACATCGGCGTCGCCTTCTTCGCGGATACAGTGTTGATGGCGCGGTCCCTGTAGGAGCAGCCTTGTGCTGCGAAGAGGCCAGTGAGGCAAAAGAGCTTTTTGGGCAGTAACGGCCTCTTCGCAGCACAAGGCTGCTCCTACAGACCCTGTGCCTGTCCAGAGACCAATACCGGGCCTGCCAGCCCAAACCCGCAGTCATATCGTTAGACTTTTTCGATCTAGCCGGCCTCCTAAATAGAAGCAGCCGCTGTGATAAAGTGGCTCGCTCGAACACGGCCCGCAGGCCGTCCATAAGATCGCTTTTCGTGAGTAGCCATGGTCGACAAACTGACGCACTTGAAACAGCTGGAGGCGGAGAGCATCCACATCATCCGCGAGGTGGCCGCCGAGTTCGACAACCCGGTGATGCTGTACTCGATCGGCAAGGATTCCGCCGTGATGCTGCACCTGGCGCGCAAGGCCTTTTTCCCAGGCAAGTTGCCGTTCCCGGTGATGCACGTCGACACCCAGTGGAAATTCCAGGAGATGTACAGCTTCCGCGACAAGATGGTCGAGGAAATGGGCCTGGAGCTGATCACCCACGTCAACCCCGAGGGTGTGGCGCAGGGCATCAACCCGTTCACCCATGGCAGCTCCAAGCACACCGACATCATGAAGACCCAGGGCCTGAAGCAGGCGCTGGACAAGCATGGTTTCGATGCCGCCTTCGGTGGTGCGCGCCGCGACGAAGAGAAGTCGCGGGCCAAGGAGCGCGTTTACTCGTTCCGTGATAGCAAGCACCGCTGGGACCCGAAGAACCAGCGCCCGGAACTGTGGAACGTGTACAACGGCAAGGTCAACAAGGGCGAGTCGATCCGCGTCTTCCCGCTGTCGAACTGGACCGAGCTGGACATCTGGCAGTACATCTACCTCGAAGGCATCCCGATCGTGCCGCTGTACTTCGCCGCCGAGCGCGAAGTCATCGAGAAGAACGGCACCCTGATCATGATCGACGACGAGCGCATCCTCGAACATCTCACCGATGAAGAGAAAGCGCGCATCGTCAAGAAAAAGGTGCGTTTCCGTACCCTTGGCTGCTACCCGCTCACGGGCGCTGTCGAATCGGAAGCCGAGACGCTCACCGACATCATTCAGGAAATGCTCCTGACGCGCACTTCCGAGCGCCAGGGCCGAGTCATCGACCACGATGGCGCCGGTTCCATGGAAGACAAGAAACGTCAGGGCTACTTCTAATTTTCAGGGTTACTCCATGTCGCACCAATCCGATTTGATCAGCGAAGACATCCTCGCTTATCTGGCTCAGCACGAGCGCAAAGAACTGCTGCGTTTTCTCACCTGCGGCAACGTGGATGACGGCAAGAGCACCCTGATCGGGCGCTTGCTGCATGACTCGAAGATGATCTACGAGGACCACCTCGAGGCCATCACTCGCGATTCGAAAAAGGTCGGCACCACCGGCGAGGAAGTCGACCTGGCGCTGCTGGTCGACGGTCTGCAGGCCGAGCGCGAGCAGGGCATCACCATCGATGTCGCCTACCGCTATTTCTCCACCGCCAAGCGCAAGTTCATCATTGCCGACACCCCGGGCCACGAGCAGTACACCCGCAACATGGCCACCGGCGCGTCCACCTGCGACCTGGCGATCATTCTGGTCGATGCCCGCTACGGCGTGCAGACCCAGACCCGCCGCCACAGCTACATTGCCTCTTTGCTGGGCATCAAGCACATCGTCGTCGCGGTCAACAAGATGGACCTCAAGGGCTTCGATCAGGACGTCTTCGAGTCGATCAAGGCCGACTACCTGAAGTTCGCCGAAGCCATCAACCTGACCCCGAGCAGCCTGCACTTCGTGCCGATGTCGGCGCTCAAGGGCGACAACGTGGTCAACCACAGCGAGCGTTCGCCGTGGTACGCCGGCCCGACGCTGATGGAAATCCTCGAAACCGTCGAAGTGTCGGCCGACCGCAACTTCACCGACCTGCGCTTCCCGGTGCAGTACGTCAACCGTCCGAACCTGAACTTCCGCGGTTTCGCGGGCACCATCGCCAGCGGCGTGGTGCACAAGGGCGATGAAATCGTCGTGCTGCCGTCGGGTAAGAGCAGCCGCGTCAAGTCCATCGTCACCTACGAAGGCGAGCTGGAAAACGCAGGCCCCGGCCAGGCCGTGACCCTGACCATGGAAGACGAGATCGACATCTCCCGTGGCGACCTGCTGGTGCATGCCGACAACGTCCCGCCGGTCACCGACCAGTTCGACGCCATGCTGGTGTGGATGGCCGAGGAGCCGATGCTCCCGGGCAAGAAATACGACATCAAGCGCGCCACCAGCTACGTGCCGGGCTCGATTGCCAGCATCACCCACAAGGTCGATGTGAACACCCTGGAGCAGGGCGCTGCCAGCGCGCTGCAGCTGAACGAGATCGGCCGCGTCAAGGTGTCCCTGGACGCCTCGATCGCCCTGGACGGTTACGAAAGCAACCGCACCACCGGTGCGTTCATCGTCATCGACCGGCTGACCAACGGCACGGTCGGCGCCGGCATGATCATCGCCCCGCCAGTCCTGCCGCACGGCAGCACCGGCCATCATGGCAAGCTGTGCCATGTGGCCACCGAAGAGCGCGCCCTGCGCTTCGGCCAGCAGCCTGCCACCGTGCTGTTCAGTGGCCTGTCCGGCGCTGGCAAGAGCACCCTGGCCTACGCCGTGGAGCGCAAGCTGTTCGACATGGGCCGTGCAGTGTACGTGCTCGACGGCCAGAACCTGCGCCATGACCTGAACAAGGGCTTGCCGCAGGACCGCGCAGGCCGCACCGAGAACTGGCGCCGCGCTGCCCATGTGGCGCGCCAGTTCAACGAAGCCGGTCTGCTGACTCTGGCCGCGTTCGTGGCCCCGGATGCAGAAGGCCGCGAACAGGCCAAGGCATTGATCGGCAAGGAGCGCCTGGTGACCGTTTACGTCCAGGCCTCGCCGCTGGCCTGCCGTGAGCGTGACCCGCAAGGCTTGTACGCTGCTGGTGGCGACAACATCCCGGGCGAAAGCTTCCCGTACGATGTGCCGCTGGATGCCGACCTTGTGATCGATACCCAGGCCACGAGCGTGGATGAGGGCGTGAAGCAGGTGCTGGACGTGCTGCGTCAGCGTGGCGCGATCTAAGCGCTAGCCTGCAAGGAAAACCCCGCCTCGGCGGGGTTTTTTGTTTCTATGCCCGGCATACATGCGCGGGTCTCTTGTGGGAGCGGCCTTGTGTCGCGAAAGGGCGCTCCCACAAAGGATTGCGTGAGCTTTGGATTTTGAGCAAGGCAGTTGTTCCCGCATGGACTGTGCATGTCGTTCAGATGTGTTTTTCCGACACCGGTATCACCCGCCGTTCCTTCACTGCCTTGTAGGAAAAACTCGAGTAAATCTCCTTCACCCCCGGCAACCGTTGCAGCACTTCCCGGGTGAACTCGCCAAACGACTCCAAATCCCGCGCCAGGATCTCCAGCAAGAAGTCGTAGCGCCCGGAGATGTTGTGGCAGGCGACAATCTCGGGAATTTCCATCAGCCGCTGTTCGAATGCCAGTGCCATGTCCTTGGTGTGCGAGTCCATCATGATGCTGACGAACGCGGTGACGCCAAACCCCAGTGACTTGGGCGAGAGGATGGCCTGGTAGCCGGTGATGTAGCCGTTGTCCTCCAGCAACTTGACCCGCCGCCAGCATGGCGAGGTGGTCAACGCTACCTGGTCGGCAAGTTCGGCAACGGTGAGGCGGGCGTTGTCCTGCAGGGCAGCGAGCAGGGCGCGGTCGGTGCGGTCGAGGCGTGAAGGCATGTTTTGCCCTCCTGGTCCGGTAGTTATTATTTTTGTTCCAACAAGCACGCGTATGCGTGGGCCATTTTGGAAAAAATCGGGCAGCTCGGTGGCATAAGCTTATAGCAAACCACAAGAGGCTGTTGCCATGCGCGACTCCCATAACAACACCGGTTTTTCCACGCGGGCCATTCACCATGGCTACGATCCGCTGTCCCACGGTGGCGCCTTGGTGCCGCCGGTGTACCAGACCGCTACTTATGCCTTCCCCACAGTCGAATACGGTGCTGCTTGCTTCGCCGGGGAGGAGCCGGGGCATTTCTACAGCCGCATTTCCAACCCTACCTTGGCCCTGCTGGAACAGCGCATGGCCTCGCTGGAGGGTGGCGAGGCAGGGCTGGCATTGGCGTCGGGCATGGGGGCCATCACCTCGACGATCTGGACCCTGTTGCGCCCTGGTGATGAGCTGATCGTCGGGCGAACTTTGTACGGCTGCACTTTTGCTTTCCTGCACCATGGCATTGGCGAATTCGGGGTGAAGATCCGCCATGTCGACCTGAACGATGCCAAGGCCCTGAAAGGGGCGATCAACAGCAAAACACGGATGATCTACTTCGAAACGCCGGCCAACCCCAACATGCAGCTGGTGGATATCGCCGCGGTGGCCGAGGCGGTACGCGGGCATGATGTGCATGTCGTGGTCGACAACACCTACTGCACGCCCTACCTGCAGCGGCCGCTGGAGCTGGGGGCGGACCTGGTGGTGCATTCGGCGACCAAGTACCTCAGTGGCCACGGTGATATCACTGCCGGGCTGGTGGTGGGGCGTAAGGCGCTGGTCGACCGCATTCGCCTGGAAGGGCTGAAGGACATGACCGGGGCGGTGCTGTCACCCCACGATGCGGCGCTGCTGATGCGCGGTATCAAGACCTTGGCCCTGCGCATGGACCGCCATTGCGCAAATGCCCAGCAGGTGGCCGAAGTTTTGGCGCGGCAGCCGCAGGTGGAGCTGATTCACTACCCGGGTTTGCCGTCGTTTGCACAGTACGAGCTGGCGCAGCGGCAGATGCGTTTGCCGGGCGGGATGATCGCCTTCGAGTTAAAGGGGGGTATCGAGGCCGGGCGCAGGTTCATGAATGCCTTGCAACTGTTTGCGCGGGCGGTGAGCCTGGGCGATGCCGAGTCGCTGGCGCAGCATCCGGCGAGCATGACGCACTCCAGCTATACCGCGAAGGAGCGGGCGCATCACGGGATATCGGAGGGGCTGGTGCGCCTGTCGGTGGGGCTGGAGGACGAGGAGGACCTGCTGGCGGATGTCGAGCAGGCATTGCAGGCCTGCAGCTAGGTTGCCTGGGCCGACCTCTTCGCGGGTAAACCCGCTCCTACAGGTCAGGCGCAGTATTTGAAACCTGCGCCGCCCCTGTGGGAGCGGGTTCACCCGCGAAGAGGCCAGTGAATCCAGCCCATGAAAAAGGCCTCTTGCGAGGCCTTTGTCATTTTCTGCAGATCAGCGCTTGAGCCCGTAGCTCTCGTCGAGCATGCCCGGCGAGTTCGGCGCCTTCGGTGCGTAGTCACGCGGCACTTCGGCATCCTTCGGCGGGGTCAAGCGGTCGCGTGGGCCTTGCGCTGCCTCGGAGTGCAGGGCTGCCAGCAAGCGTTGGCGAGTGACGTCGTCCAGGGCCAGGCTGTTGGCGCCTTCGGCCAGGTGGTCCTGCACGTCCTGATAGCTTTGGGTCAGTTTCTTGACCAGCACGGCAGTGCTGTTGAAATGAGTAACCACTTCGTTCTGATAGCTGTCGAAGCGCTTCTGGATATCATCCAGTTGACGCTGGGTGCTGCTCGGCGCGGCATTGGGCAGCAGGCGAGCGACGACGAACCCAACCACCACGCCGATGACCAGGGCCAGGGTCGGCAACAACCAAACAAGGAGCGAGAGTTCCACGAGTCCTTCCTCTATAAACGGCTTTGCTTTACGTTAACGGCTCAGACCTGCGCTGTATACCGCGAGCGATCGCAAATCAGAACAGAATTCCTCATCTAGACGAATCGACCCCTTCCGAGGTCACGGAGTAGTGCCTTGCTTGTCCGCGAAACCCCCTTGTTCATCGATGGCCCCTGCGGCCAGCTGGAAGCCTTGTACCTGGACGTGGCCAATGCCCGTGGCGTGGTGCTGATCTGCCACCCCAACCCGGTCCAGGGCGGCACCATGCTCAACAAGGTGGTCTCGACCCTGCAGCGCACCGCCCGTGACGCCGGCTATGTGACCCTGCGTTTCAACTACCGTGGCGTCGGGCAGAGCGCCGGCAGTCATGACATGGGCGCTGGCGAAGTGGCCGATGCCGAGGCCGCTGCGGCCTGGCTGCGCGAAAAGCACCTGGGCCTGCCGCTGGTGCTGATGGGTTTCTCGTTCGGCGGCTTCGTCGCCACCAGCCTGGCCGGCCGCCTGGAGGCCACTGGAGTAGAGCTGCAGCAGCTGTTCATGATCGCCCCTGCGGTCATGCGCCTGACGGCGGATTTCCCGCTGCCGCAGCGCTGCCCGATCACCGTGGTGCAGCCTGACGCCGACGAAGTCGTCGCGCCGCAGCTGGTTTACGAATGGTCCGACAGCCTGTCGCGCCCCCATGAGCTGCTGAAAGTGGCAGAATGCGGACACTTCTTCCATGGCAAGCTGACCGATCTGAAGGATCTGCTGCTGCCGCGCCTTTCGAACTGAGCCAAGCCTGAATAAGCGAACACCCATGACCACGCGCATTCTCACCGGTATCACCACCACCGGCACTCCGCACCTGGGCAACTACGCCGGCGCCATCCGCCCGGCGATCCGTGCCAGCCAGCAGCCCGGTGTCGACTCGTTCTACTTCCTGGCCGACTACCACGCCCTGATCAAGTGCGACGACCCGCTGCGTATCCAGCGTTCGCGTCTGGAAATTGCCGCCACCTGGCTGGCTGGCGGTCTCGATCCGGACAAGGTGACCTTCTACCGCCAGTCCGATATCCCGGAAATCCCCGAGCTGACCTGGCTGCTGACCTGCGTCAGCGCCAAGGGCCTGCTCAACCGTGCACACGCCTACAAGGCCTCGGTGGACAAGAACCTGGAAAATGGCGAGGACCCGGATGCCGGCGTGACCATGGGCCTGTACAGCTACCCGGTGCTGATGGCTGCGGACATCCTGATGTTCAACGCCAACAAGGTGCCGGTCGGTCGTGACCAGATCCAGCACGTGGAAATGGCCCGCGACATCGGTCAGCGCTTCAACCACCTGTTCGGCCAGGGCAAGGACTTCTTCGCCCTGCCGGAAGCGGTGATCGAGGAGAGCGTGGCGACCCTGCCGGGCCTGGACGGGCGCAAGATGTCCAAGAGCTACGACAACACCATCCCGCTATTCACCAGCGCCAAGGAGATGAAAGACGCCATCTCGCGCATCGTCACCGACTCGCGTGCGCCTGGCGAGGCGAAAGACCCGGACAACGCTCACCTGTTCACCCTGTTCCAGGCCTTCTCGACGCCGGCGCAGTGCGCCGAGTTCCGTGAAGAGCTGCTGCAGGGCCTGGGCTGGGGCGAGGCCAAGCAGCGGCTGTTCCAGCTGCTGGACGGCCAGCTGGCCGAGAAGCGCGAGTACTACCACCAGCTGATCGCCCGTCCGGCGGACCTGGAAGACATCCTGCTGGCCGGCGCTGCCAAGGCTCGCAAGATCGCCACGCCATTCCTCGAGCAGCTGCGCGAGGCCGTTGGCCTGCGTTCGTTCCGTAGCAGCGTGCAGGCCAGCACCGAAGTGAAGAAGAAGGCCGCCAAGAGTGCGCGTTTCGTCAGCTTCCGCGATGAAGACGGCAGCTTCCGCTTCCGCCTGCTTGCCGCTGATGGCGAGCAACTGCTGCTGTCGCGCAGCTTCGCCGACGGCAAGAGCGCCGGCGCCGTGAGCAAGCAGCTGCAGCAAGGTGGCGAGGCGGATGTACGCGTCGAAGGCCTGGGTTTCGGTCTGTGGCTGAACGGTGAACAGGTTGCCGACGGGCCGCAGTTCGACAGCGCCGAAGCCCGTGATTCGGCCATCGAAAGCCTGCGTGCAGCGCTTGCGCCACAACCGGACTGAGGCATTTCGCCTGTAGGAGCGGGTTTACCCGCGAACACCGGCAAAGCCGGTGCCATCCAGCACTTAGTTGGTGTGGATGAGGCATATTGACGCAAGTCTGATTGCCATTAAGCGGGCCTGTCGCTACAGTGACGGCCCGTTTTTTGTTGCCTCGCTAACGAATCATGACGCCCCTAGAACGATATCAAGCAGATCTGAAACGTCCCGACTTCTTCCATGACGCGGCGCAGGAAACTGCGGTGCGTCACCTGCAGCGCCTGTACGATGACCTGGTACACGCGCAGAACAACAAGCCGGGCGTGTTCGGCAAGCTGTTCGGCAAAAAGGAGCAGACCCCGGTCAAGGGCCTGTACTTCTGGGGTGGGGTAGGGCGCGGCAAGACCTACCTGGTCGATACCTTCTTCGAGGCGCTGCCGTTCAAGCAGAAGATGCGCACGCACTTCCACCGCTTCATGAAGCGTGTGCACGAGGAAATGAAAACCCTCAAGGGCGAGAAGAACCCGCTGACCATCATTGCCAAGCGCTTCAGCGAAGAAGCCAAGGTCATCTGTTTCGACGAATTCTTCGTATCGGACATTACCGACGCGATGATCCTCGGTACCCTGATGGAAGAGTTGTTCAAGAACGGCGTATCGCTGGTGGCTACCTCCAACATCGTGCCGGACGGTCTGTACAAGGACGGCCTGCAGCGCGCGCGCTTCCTGCCGGCCATCGCCATGATCAAGCAGTACACCGAGGTGGTGAACGTCGACAGCGGGGTCGACTACCGCCTGCGTCACCTGGAGCAGGCCGAGCTTTACCATTACCCGCTCGATGAAGCGGCTCACCAGAGCCTGCGCGCAAGCTTCAAGGCACTGACCCCCGAGTGCACCCAGGCGGTCCAGAACGACGTGCTGATGATCGAGAATCGCCCGATCAATGCCCTGCTTACCTGTGACGACGTGGCCTGGTTCGACTTCCGCGCCCTGTGCGACGGCCCCCGCAGCCAGAACGACTACATCGAACTGGGCAAGATCTTCCATGCCGTGCTGTTGAGCAACGTGGAACAGATGGGGGTCACCACCGACGACATCGCCCGCCGCTTCATCAACATGGTGGACGAGTTCTACGACCGCAACGTCAAGCTGATCATCTCGGCCGAGGTGGAGCTGAAGGACCTGTATACCGGTGGGCGCTTGGCCTTCGAGTTCCAGCGCACCCTGAGCCGCTTGCTGGAGATGCAGTCGCACGAGTTCCTGGCGCGGGCGCACAAGCCTTGAAATTGCCGGGGCCGCTTTGCGGCCCTTTCGCGACACAAGGCCGCTCCTACAGGATTACGCGATTCCCTGTAGGAGCGGCCTTGTGTCGCGATGGGCTGCAGGGCAGCCCCATTGGCCTCAAGCCTCTTGCATGAACTGTTGCCGATACTGGTTCGGCGACAACTCGGTATGCTGGCGGAACAGCCGCGCAAAGAAACTGGCATCGTCATAGCCCACCTCATAACTGATGGTCTTGATGCTCTTGCGCGTGCTCGACAACAAGCCCTTGGCCGTCTCGATCCTCAACCGTTGCAGGTAGTGCAGCGGCTTGTCACCCGTAGCGCTCTGGAAACGCCGCATGAAATTGCGAATGCTCATGCCGTGGTTGCGAGCCACGTCCTCGAAGCGGAACTTGTCGGCGAAGTGTTCTTCCAGCCAGTGCTGTATCTGCAGGATGATCAGGTCCTGATGCAGCTTCTGCCCGCCAAAGCCCATGCGTCCCGGGGTGTAGTTGCGCTGCACTTCGTAGAGGATGTCGCGGGACACGGCGCGGGCCACGTTGGCGCCGCAGAAGCGTTCGATCAGATAGATGTACAGGTCGCAGGCTGAAGTGGTCCCGCCGGCGCAATAGAGGTTGTCTGCATCGGTCAGGTGCTTGTCCTGGTTCAGCCGGATCTTCGGGAAGCGTTCGGCAAAGCTGTTGAAGAAGCGCCAGTAGGTGGTCGCTTCCTTGCCATCGAGCAGGCCGGACTCGGCCAGCCAGAATACGCCACTGGCCTCGGCGCACAGCACCGAGCCGCGGGCATGCTGTTCACGCAGCCACGGCAGTACCTGTGGATAACGTTGCAGCAGGTTGTCGAAGTCATCCCAGAAGGCCGGGAGGATGATCACGTCGGCGTCGTCAAGGCCGCCTTCGACCGGCAACTGCACATTGCTGAAGCTGTCCACGGGCTGGCCGTCCGGGCTTACCAGGCGAATCTCGAACATGGGCTGCAGGCCCAGGCCCAGTTGCTTGCTGTAGCGCAAGCTGGCGAGGTGGAAGAAATCCTTGGCCTGCATCAAGGTCGAAGCGAACACCTTGTCAATGGCCAGGATGCTGACGCGCCGCAGCGACGCGGAGGGTTGGGTAAACATCATTGTCATTGTTCTTATAGGGTAGAGTGGTCAATCACCGGCTGGATCGTCTTATTTTTTGGCGATTGTGTCTAGCCTGTGCAGCAGAGGGGCAGAGCCAACCGGTAGGAGCAGCCTTGTGCTGCGAAGAGGCCATTGCTGCCACAGGCAACCTTCAGCCATACAGGCCTCTTCGCAGCACAAGGCTGCTCCTACAGGTGTCCCACAGGCCTCGAAGTGGGCACAGGGTCCGGCTCAAGGCGCCGGGTTCGGTTGCTCCTGGTGAATCGCCTCGATCGCCGCCAGCAGTTCATCACTCAGGCTCAGCTCGAGGCTGGCAAGGTTGCTGTCCAGCTGTTCGAGGCTGGTCGCGCCAATGATATTGCTGGTCACGAACGGCTGCCGGGTAACGAACGCCAGGGCCATCTGCGCCGGGTCCAGGCCGTGCTCGCGGGCCAGCTGCACATAGCGGCTGCAGGCCGCCACGGTCTGTGGGTTGGAATAACGGGCAAAGCGGCTGAACAGGGTCAGGCGTGCGTTTTCCGGGCGTGCGCCGTTCTCGTATTTGCCGGAGAGCATGCCGAAAGCCAGCGGCGAATAGGCCAGCAGGCCGCATTGCTCGCGGATGGCCACTTCCGCAAGGCCCACCTCGAAGCTGCGGTTGAGCAGGTTGTAAGGGTTCTGGATCGATACCGCTCGCGGCCAGCCGCGGCTTTCAGCCAGTTGCAGGAACTTCATGGTGCCCCACGGCGTTTCGTTGGACAGGCCGATGTGACGGATCTTGCCCGCGCGTACCTGCTCGTCGAGCACTTCGAGGGTTTCTTCCAGCGGGGTGAAGTGGTCCTGTGGCAAATGCTGGTAGCCCAGCTTGCCAAAGAAGTTGGTGCTGCGCTCGGGCCAGTGCAGCTGGTACAGGTCGATGCGGTCGGTCTGCAGGCGCTTGAGACTCTCGTCCAGCGCCGCGACGATATGCTGGCGGTTGTGCTTGAGCTGGCCGTCGCGAATATGGCTGATGCCGTTGCCGGGGCCGGCGACCTTGCTGGCCAGCACCCAGTCATCGCGATCGCCATTGTCACGGAACCAGTTGCCTATGATGCGCTCGGTGGCGGCGTAGGTTTCGGGGCGCGGCGGCACCGGGTACATTTCGGCGGTGTCGATGAAGTTGACCCCGGCGGCCTTGGCCCGGGCAATCTGCTCGAAGGCCTCGGCCTGACTGTTCTGTTCGCCCCAGGTCATGGTTCCAAGGCACAGGGCGCTGACATTGAGGTCGGTACGGCCAAGCTGGCGGTATTCCATCGGATAGACACTCCTTGGCAAAGAAGCCCATCAAAGCAGGTTGAAATTTTTCGCGCAATCTGGATAATTCGGCACCTCTCCGTGTGGCGGAAGTGATGCACCACCACGCAGGAAGAACCCCGTCGAACATTGGCGTGCCTGACCCGAGCCCCCAAAAGCGTCAGCGTTCGGCTGCGCGCTTGCCCTTGGCAAGCTGTGCACTATCCAGTAAGATTCGCCGTCTATTTTTCGCTGGGCGGCCTCTGAGGCTTTAGAGAATGAAAACTTTTACTGCTAAACCGGAAACAGTAAAGCGCGAGTGGTTCGTAGTCGACGCCGCTGGCCAGACCCTGGGTCGTCTGGCTACCGAAATCGCTAGCCGTCTGCGTGGCAAACACAAGCCAGAATACACCCCTCACGTTGACACCGGCGACTACATCGTCGTTATCAACGCCGAGCAGGTTCGTGTGACTGGTGCCAAGTCTTCCGACAAGATGTACTACTCCCACTCCGGTTTCCCGGGCGGTATCAAGGAAATCAACTTCGAGAAGTTGATCGCCAAGGCCCCTGAGCGTGTTATCGAAACTGCGGTCAAAGGCATGCTGCCGAAGAACCCGCTGGGTCGCGACATGTACCGCAAGCTGAAAGTGTACGCGGGTGCTGCTCACCCACACACTGCTCAGCAGCCTCAAGAACTGAAGATCTAACGGGATAGTTCATTATGTCGGCGACTCAAAACTACGGCACTGGCCGTCGCAAGACCGCAACCGCTCGCGTATTCCTGCGTCCGGGTACTGGTAACATTTCCATCAACAACCGTTCTCTGGACGTGTTCTTCGGTCGCGAAACCGCTCGCATGGTTGTTCGTCAGCCGCTCGAGCTGACCGAAACCGTTGAGAAGTTCGACATCTACGTCACCGTTTCCGGTGGTGGTGTCAGCGGTCAAGCCGGTGCGATCCGTCACGGTATCACCCGCGCTCTGATGGAATACGACGAAACCCTGCGTGGCGCTCTGCGTCGTGCTGGCTACGTCACCCGCGACGCTCGTGAAGTCGAGCGTAAGAAAGTGGGTCTGCGTAAAGCGCGTAAGCGTCCTCAGTACTCCAAGCGTTAATACCGCTTCGGCAGTCGAAAAAAGCCCGGTTCTTTGGAACCGGGCTTTTTTTATGTCTTGAACTAACCTGTCAGCATGTCCGTGACGACTTGCCGCATAGACGCAGATCAAGCAAAGCGAGGGTTGTAGCCCGTTCCCCGGGTAATCACCTTGTCAGTGTGTGGATTTGTTTCTTACCATGGCGGCCAATTTTTAGTGCCACAGACATTACCTAAGTACAGGCCAGGTCCAACTGGTCAAGCAAGCTGATGGGAGAGGACTGAATGAGCAATGACGGCGTCAACGCAGGCCGGCGCCGCTTCCTCGTAGCCGCGACATCCGTAGTCGGGGCGGCGGGGGCAGTGGGGGCTGCGGTACCGTTCGTGGGGTCATGGTTTCCCAGTGCCAAGGCGAAAGCCGCGGGTGCACCGGTGAAGGTCAATATCGCCAAGGTCGAGGCCGGGCAGCAGATGGTGGCCGAGTGGCGCGGCCAGCCAGTGTTCATCGTTCGGCGAACGGACGAGATCCTCGGTAACCTGAAAAAGGTCGTAGGTGATCTGGCTGACCCCGAGTCCAAGGCCTCGGTGCAGCCCACCTACGTCGATCCGCAGGTTCGTTCGATCAAGCCGGAAATCCTCATCCTTGTTGGCCTGTGCACACACCTGGGCTGCTCGCCCACCTTCCGCCCGGAAGTCGCACCCGCTGACCTTGGCCCGAAATGGGTCGGTGGCTATTTCTGCCCATGCCACGGTTCCCACTACGACCTGGCCGGCCGTGTCTACAAGTCGCAGCCGGCGCCACTCAACCTGCCCGTGCCACCGCACTCTTACGAGTCGGACGAGATCGTCGTCATCGGCGTTGACCAGGAGAACGCATGATGAGCAAGTTCATGGACTGGATTGATGCTCGCTTCCCCGCGACCAAGATGTGGGAAGACCACCTGAGCAAGTATTACGCACCCAAGAACTTCAACTTCCTGTACTTCTTCGGCTCGCTGGCGTTGCTGGTGCTGGTCAACCAGATCGTCACCGGTGTGTGGCTGACCATGAGCTTCACACCCTCGGCAGAAGAGGCGTTCGCCTCGGTCGAGTACATCATGCGGGATGTGGAATACGGCTGGATCCTGCGCTACCTGCACTCCACAGGTGCATCGGCGTTCTTCATCGTCGTCTACCTGCACATGTTCCGCGGCCTGCTCTACGGTTCCTACCAGAAGCCGCGTGAACTGGTGTGGCTGTTCGGCATGCTGATCTACCTGGCGCTGATGGCCGAAGCTTTCATGGGCTACCTGCTGCCGTGGGGCCAGATGTCGTACTGGGGTGCCCAGGTGATCATCTCGCTGTTCGGTGCCATTCCGGTGATCGGTGGCGACCTCACCCAGTGGATCCGTGGTGACTACCTGATCTCGGGTATCACTCTGAACCGCTTCTTCGCCCTGCACGTGGTTGCCTTGCCGATCGTGATTCTCGGCCTGGTGGTCCTGCACATCCTCGCCCTTCACGAAGTGGGTTCGAACAACCCCGATGGCGTCGACATCAAGAAGAAAAAGGACGAAAACGGTATCCCGCTGGACGGTATCCCGTTCCACCCGTACTACACCGTCAAGGATATTGTCGGCGTGGTGGTGTTCCTGTTCGTGTTCTGCGCCGTGGTGTTCTTCTTCCCGGAAATGGGCGGTTATTTCCTGGAGAAACCTAACTTCGAGCAGGCGAACGCCTTCAAGACCCCCGAGCACATTGCGCCTGTGTGGTACTTCACGCCGTTCTACGCGATCCTGCGTGCGGTGCCTGACAAGCTGATGGGCGTCATTGCCATGGGTGCGGCCATTGCCGTGTTGTTCGTCTTGCCCTGGCTCGACCGCAGCCCGGTCCGCTCCATGCGCTACAAGGGCTGGATCAGCAAGCTCTTCCTGCTGGTGTTCTGCGTGGCCTTCGTCATCCTCGGCATACTGGGCGTGCTGGCGCCGACACCTGGGCGTACCTTGCTGTCGCAGGTGTGCACGGTGTTGTACTTCGCCTACTTCCTGCTGATGCCGTTCTACACAAGGCTCGAGAAGACCAAACCGGTTCCGGAAAGGGTGACTGGCTGATGAAAAAGTTGATTGCAGTATTTTTGCTGGCAGTGATGCCTGCCTTTTCCTTCGCGGCCGAAACGGGCCTGGAGCTGGACAAGGTCGACATCGACCTGAGCGACAAGGCCGCCATGCAGGACGGTGCGCGTACCTTTGCCAACTATTGCATGGGTTGCCACAGTGCGAAGTTCCAGCGTTACGAGCGGGTTGCCGATGACCTGGGCATTCCCCACGAGCTGATGCTCGAGAAGCTGGTGTTCACCGGTGCCAAGATCGGTGACCACATGCAGATCGGCATGAAGCCCAGTGACGCCAAGACCTGGTTCGGCGCCGCACCGCCCGACCTGACACTGGTGGCCCGAGTGCGTGGTACCGACTGGTTGTACACCTACCTACGCAGCTTCTATGAGGACCCGTCGCGGCCTTATGGGGTGAACAACAAGGTGTTCCCGAACGTCGGCATGCCTAACGTGCTGGTCGGCTTGCAGGGTAACCAGGTGGTTGGCTGCAAGCAGGTGCAGACCGTGACCGATGGCAAGAAGCAATTCGACCCACTGACTGGTAGTCCGCTGACCCATGAAGCCTGCGACCAGCTGACCATTACGCCGAATTCCGGTACCCTGACGACCGAGCAGTTCGACGAGAAGGTCAAGAACCTGGTGACCTTCCTGGCCTATTCGGCCAACCCGGTCAAACTGGAAAGCCAGCGCATCGGTACCTACGTGTTGCTGTACCTGGCTTTCTTCTTCGTATTCGCCTATTTGCTCAAGCGTGAATACTGGAAGGACGTGCACTGATCACGCAGTAGTTTCTGGTTGTTGAACGCGCCCGTGGTGGCCTGGCAGATCTGCCAGGTCCCCACGGGCGCGTTTTCATTTACAGTTTTACAAGCATCCCGTACGAGGAGGCGCTACATGGGCGCAACCAACAGGTTAGCCTGCTATTCCGACCCCGCTGATCACTATTCTCATCGGGTACGCCTCGTGCTGGCCGAGAAGGGCATCAGCGTGCAGGTCATCGATGTCGATCCCGGTCGACTGCCGCCCAAGCTGGTCGAGGTGAATCCTTACGGCAGCGTGCCGACCCTGGTCGATCGTGACCTGGCGCTGTATGAATCGACCGTGGTGATGGAGTACCTCGAGGAGCGTTATCCACATCCGCCGCTAATGCCGGTGTACCCGGTTGCGCGGGGGAACAGTCGCTTGCTGATGCACCGCATCCAGCGCGACTGGTGCTCCCTGGCCGATACCGTGCTCGATCCGCGCAGTAGCGAGGCTGCCCGAACCGAAGCGCGCAAGGCATTGCGTGAGAGCCTGACCGGGGTCTCGCCGT
The DNA here is from genome assembly GCF_023100865.1 of Pseudomonas sp. A2. Lineage (NCBI taxonomy): Bacteria > Pseudomonadati > Pseudomonadota > Gammaproteobacteria > Pseudomonadales > Pseudomonadaceae > Pseudomonas > Pseudomonas sp. A2. Next base: position 5,095,746 of record NZ_CP039127.1, on the reverse strand, counting down.
TGTTCGGCGAGTACGCCTGCTTCATGAGTGAGGAGCAAAGCCTGGTCGATTGTTGTCTACTGCCCATCCTCTGGCGTCTGCCGGTGTTGGGTATCGAGTTGCCGCGGCAAGCCAAGCCGCTGCTGGATTACATGGAGCGGCAGTTCGCCCGCGAGCCTTTCCAGGCGAGCCTGTCCTCTGTAGAACGTGAAATGCGCAAGCTTTAAGGAGCCGTTGATGAACTCCAGTCGCCCCTATCTGGTTCGAGCACTGTACGAGTGGATCGTCGACAACGATTGCACGCCCCATATGCTGGTCAATGCCGAATTCCCGAAGGTCCAGGTGCCGGACGGTTTCGCCAGTGATGGCCAGATCGTCTTGAACATCTCGCCAAGTGCCGTGCGCAGCCTGCACATGGACAACGACGCGGTCAGCTTCGAGGGCCGCTTCGGTGGCGTGGCTCACTCGCTGTACGTGCCGGTTGGCGCCATCCTGGGTATTTACGCCCGCGAGAATGGCCAGGGTATGGTCTTCGAGCTGGAGTCGTCCATGATGGATGACGATGAGCAGGAAGATGATGATGTGCAGCCGGATGACGATGGCCCGCCAGAGGGTGGTGGCCAGCCGCCACGCCCGACTGGTCGGCCAAGTCTGAAAGTGGTCAAGTAATAAAAAAGGCGATCCAACCGGATCGCCTTTTTTTAATTACGCCAGCCCTGCTTACAGGTCGCTGATGGTACGTACCTGGTCCTTGTTGATGCGGGTACGCTTGCCGTCGAGTTGCTGGAACTCATAGAAGCCGGCGTCACGGTCGAACTTCGGTACGTCGACGGCCTGGATTTCACGGCCATCGTTGAGGGTGATCAGGCTTGGTGTAGAGCAGCCGGCCAGGGTGGCGAAAGTGCCGAACAGCAGGGCAGGCAGCAGAAGCTTTTTCATGCGGTGTTTCCTGGATTTCTGAAAAGACAAGGTGTTGTGCTTGCCTGTGCTGGCCTCTTCGCGGGCAAGCCCGCGAAGAGGCCAGCACAGGCTGATGAATCAGTCGATGTACTCGAACAGCTTGACGATCTTCTGCACACCCGACACGCCCTGTACCACGGCAGTGGCCGAGTTGGCCTCCTGCTGGGTCACCAGGCCGAGCAGGTAAACGATGCCATTCTCGGTAATCACCTTGATGCGCGAGCTGGGCACGGCATTGTCGGTCAGCATCTGGGTCTTGATCTTGGTGGTCAGCCAGGCGTCGTTGTTGCGCGCCAGGATGGAGGAGGGTTGCATCACCTGCAGCTCGTTGTGCACTTTCTTGACGCGCTGTACCTGGCTGGCAGTCTGCTCGGCGAGGCTCTTGAGGTCGGCGCGCGGTGTCTGGCCGGCCAGCAGGACGATGCCGTTGTAGCTGCTGACAACGATGTGCGAACCTTTGTCCAGGTCAGGGCTGGCCTTGGCGATGTTGACCGAAGCCTTGGTTTCGATCAGCGAGTCGTCGATCTTGCTGCCGATGGTGCGCGTTCCGCGATCGTCCTCGATCGGCGAATTGCGGGTAGAGGTCAGTACCGAGCTGCAACCAGTGACGCTCAGGCACAGGGTCAGGGCCATAAGGCCGAGGCGCATAGGGGTCATTCTTCACTCCCGAACAGTTGGCTGTCGATCAGATCACACAGGCAGTGGATCGCCAGCAGGTGGACTTCCTGGATACGCGCGGTAACCGTCGAAGGTACGCGGATTTCCACGTCTTCAGGCAGCAGCAGCGAAGCCATGCCGCCGCCATCGCGACCAGTCAATGCTACGACAATCATTTCGCGGTCATGTGCGGCCTGGATCGCCTGGATCACGTTGGCCGAGTTGCCGCTGGTGGAGATCGCCAGCAGAACGTCACCGGGCTGGCCCAGCGCGCGGATCTGCTTGGAAAAGACTTCGTTGTAGCTGTAGTCGTTGGCGATCGAGGTCAAGGTCGAGCTGTCGGTGGTCAGCGCGATGGCCGGCAGGCTCGGGCGTTCGCGCTCAAAGCGGTTGAGCAGCTCGGAGGAAAAGTGCTGGGCATCGCCGGCCGAGCCGCCGTTGCCACAGGCGAGCATCTTGCCCTCGTTGAGCAGCGCGTTGACCATGACCAGGCTGGCCTGCTCGATGTGCGGTGCCAGGATGTCCATTGCCTGTTGCTTGGTATCGATGCTGGCCTGGAATAGCCGGCGAATTCGGGATTGCATGTCCATCTGGTGACCTTAAGTGGGGCGGTGGCCTTTGCTACGCGCAACAACGACCAGCCCGCGAAACATAGAGCAAAAAAATCGGAATGGGTTCAGCATTCGAAGGCGTTTTTCAGCCATTGAAGCGGTCTGCCTGCATGGTGGCTGCCCTGTAGGGCGACTACGTCGAAGCGGCAGGGGTGGTTGCCCCAGTGGGGCTCCTTCTGCAGGAACAGGCTGGCGGCGAGCACCAACCGTTTCTGCTTGCGCCCGTCGATACTGCCGAGGGCGCCACCGAAGCCCGCGTGCAACCGGTAGCGGACTTCGACGAATACTACTGTATCGGCGTCGAGCATGACCAGATCAAGCTCACCGCCTTTGCATCGCCAGTTGCGCGCCAGCAGTTGCAGGCCCTGCCCTTGAAGATATTCAAGGGCCTGGCTTTCCGCTGCCTGCCCGGCGCTGGTGGGCGACGCTGCTGCCATCAGCGAGGAGTGTCAGGCAGGCGCTGGACCTGGCCACCGACGAACTCGGCCCAAGGTAGCTGGCGCTCGACACGCTGGTTGGCGTTCATGCTCAGGCTGCCCGAAAGGCCCAGTACGCGGTTGTCCGGTAGCGCTTTCAGCTGGCCCAGGCGCGGCGCCAGGCTGTAGGCGTCGACGCCCATGGCATACAGGCGGCCCAGGCTGCCTGCCGCTTGCGGCCATTGCTGCACGACCTGCTGGCGCAGGCTGTTGCTGGTATCGAGCAGCCACGGGGTTTCGCAGAAGCGGATACCGTTCATGTCGTTGTACTGGTTGACGTCACCACTGGCGCTATACAGGTTCGAAGTGGCGTAGACCGGCACGTCACCGGCGTACTGGAAGTTCAGGGTCGGCTTGATCTGCTGGGCCTGTTGCGGGGTCGAGGCGAGGAAGATGAAGTCGATGTCCTGGCGGCGCGACGGCTGCGCGGCGATGCTGCCACCTACCGTGCTCTGCAGGCTCTTGGCGCGGCCTTCGCTCTGGCGCAACTGGAACAGGTCGGCAATCTGCTGGGCCAATGCGACCGGCTGGGCGATGCGTTCGGCGGCGAGCAGAGTGCCACCGTTGCCTTCCCAGTCCTGGCGGAAGGCGGCAAGCACACGATCGCCCCATTCGCCGCTCGGCACCAGGGCAACTGCGCGGACCATGCCATCGGCGCGGGCGCGACGGGCCACTTCACGGGCTTCGTCTTCGGCAGCGAGGCCGAACTGGAACAGCTGCGGTGGAGCCTTCTGGCCGGCGTCGGCGTAGTTCAGGGCCAGGGTGGTGATCGGCAGTTGTGGCTTGGCAGCCAGTTGCTTGACCAGCGGTTTTTCCAGCGGGCCGATGACCAGCTGTACGCCTGCGGCCTGGGCCTGGCGATAGAAGTCGTCGAGCGAGCCGATGCGCGAGCTGTCGAATACCTGCACGGCTGGCGCCTGCTGGCCGGCTTGCTGGGCCTGGAAGTGTGCAGCCATGAAACCGTCACGCAGGGCGCGGGCAACACCGGCAAGCGGGCCTTCCTGAGGCAGCAGCAGGGCAATCTTGGTCAGCGGTTGGCTGGCCAGCTCCTTGAGCTTGGTCAGAGCCAGCGGCAGTTGCTGGGCGGCCGGGTGGTCCGGGTGCTGTTTGACCCAGGCGTCGATCGCCGCTTGCTGCTGTTCCAGGGTACCGGCGCTTTTTACCGCGAAGGCCAGGCTGGTCCAGCCGGCAAGGGTCTGGTCGTTGCCTGGCTGCTGCAGTTGCTCTGCCGGCAGCGAGGCGACCAGTGCCCAGATGGCGTCATTGTTGGCGCTGGCGGCCTGACCGCTGAGCAGCGGGCCCAGCAGCACGCGCTGTTGCGCGGCGGCGAGGGCCTGGCCATCGGCTTCGAGGGCGGCCGCGTGCACGCTGTAGGTGCGCGCTTGCTGTTCTTCCGGCAGTTCGGCGACGCGCTGCAGGCTGGGGTGGGCCAGGGCGGCCAGGGCAGCCTTGGGCTGGTTGCGGCTCATGGCCAGCTCGGCACCGAGGGTGCTGGCGAACACTTGCTGGGCCGGCTTGAGTGTGTCCAGCGGCACCTGCTCGAGGATGCGTGCGGCGCGTGGGAAGTCCTTCTGCCTGTAGGCCAGGTCGGCTGCGCTCAGGCGCAGCAGCGCGGCGTCTTCCGCGGACTTGCTGGAAGCAGCCTTTTCGAGCAGTTGCTCGATGCTGGCGTCCGGGGTGCGTGGCAGTTCGCCCAGGCTGGATGAGGGCGAGCTGGCGCAGGCTGCCAGCAAGGCAGCAAGGCAGAGGGCTGTGAACAGCCGCAGGCAAGCGATCATGTAAAGGTCCTGTTACTCGATCAAGGTGGCCGGCAATTGTACCCAAGCGCTGGCCGGGGCGCGATGTTGCCGTGTCGATCCTTCACTATAGGAGGCCTGCCATCGGTCGTCGGCGAAGTTCTTTGCGCCCTGTTGCAGGCGCTCGGGCTACAATGGCGCCTTTGATCCGAACGACAGGTGTGCGCAGTGACTGATGTGGCAGGGGCTTCGAAATCCACGGTGGGGACGCTGTATGTGGTCGCAACCCCTATCGGCAACCTCGACGACATGAGTGCCCGGGCGCTGAAGGTGCTGGCGGACGTGGCCCTGATCGCGGCGGAAGATACCCGTCATTCGGTCCGTCTGCTGCAGCACTTCGGCATCGACACGCCGCTGGCGGCCTGCCATGAACACAACGAGCGTGACGAGGGCGGGCGTTTTCTCACCAAGCTGCTGGCAGGCGAGAATGTGGCGTTGGTTTCCGATGCCGGCACGCCGCTGATTTCCGATCCGGGGTACCACCTGGTGCGCCAGGCGCGTGCTGCGGGGGTAAATGTGGTCCCGGTGCCGGGCGCCTGCGCTCTGATCGCCGCGCTGTCGGCAGCCGGCCTGCCGTCGGACCGTTTCATCTTCGAAGGCTTCCTGCCGGCCAAGGCGGCGGGACGGCGGGCGCGCCTGGAGCAGGTAAAGGAAGAACCGCGCACGCTGATCTTCTACGAGGCCCCGCACCGTATCCTGGAATGCCTTGAAGACATGGAAGCGGTATTCGGTGGCGAGCGCCCGGCGCTGTTGGCGCGTGAGCTGACCAAGACCTTCGAGACCCTCAAGGGCCTGCCCCTGGCCGAGCTTCGCGCCTTCGTTGCTGGTGACAGCAACCAGCAGCGCGGTGAGTGCGTGGTACTGGTTGGTGGCTGGAGTGCGCCGGAGGGCGAACAGGCGATCAGTGCCGAAGCGCAACGGGTGCTCGACCTGCTGCTGGCCGAGCTGCCACTCAAGCGGGCGGCGGCGCTGGCTGCGGAAATTACCGGGGTGCGCAAGAACCTGCTGTATCAACTTGCACTGGAAAAGCAGAAAACCGAATAGTGGCATATTGATATAAATGCCGGTATTGCTTGTTCTTGGGCGCGCGTGCCGTTAATCTTGGCGGTGGAGAGTCGATCGGACAGTCGCTGCCTGCTTTTGTTCCGCAACAGCAGGGGGAGGAAAGTCCGGGCTCCATAGGGCAGAGTGCCAGGTAACGCCTGGGAGGCGCGAGCCTACGGAAAGTGCCACAGAAAATAACCGCCTAAGCACTTCGGTGCCGGTAAGGGTGAAAAGGTGCGGTAAGAGCGCACCGCACGGCTGGCAACAGTTCGTGGCTAGGTAAACCCCACTCGGAGCAAGACCAAATAGGGTTCCATCAGGCGTGGCCCGCGTCGGAACCGGGTAGGTTGCTAGAGGCGTCCAGTGATGGCCGTCGTAGAGGAATGACTGTCCTCGACAAAACCCGGCTTACAGATCGACTCTCCACCTTTCCCTCCCTGCTTTATTCGATAGCAGATGCCCTCTGGTAATACCGAAAAAATCTTACTCTTAATAAATCACTTTAACTTCGAACTCCATTCGCCTGCGTGGGTTTGATTTTTCTCGTGTTTTTTTCTGCTCGGTAGTCCTTCCGCATTCCTTTATTGCGCTAAATCTCGGTCCTGTAAGGCTTTTCCTTCCGAACGTGCCTTGACGGTGCTGCGAGCGGATTCCTATAGTGTGCGCAAGTGGCAGAAAGTGGGATGAAGTGGGTTTTCTGGCACAAAAAAGCTAACATTGTGGGGAATCGCAGCCGTGTTCCGCGGAGCCAACGCCGTCAGCCTCGATGCCAAGGGCCGTCTCGCCATGCCGAGCCGGTACCGTGACGAGCTCGATTCGCGTTGCAATGGTCAGCTGATCGTGACCATCGACGCCGTTGACCCCTGCTTGTGTGTTTATCCCCTCGATGAGTGGGAACAGATAGAAGCCAAGTTGCGTGCCTTGCCATCGTTGCGTGAGGAAAACCGCCGCCTTCAGCGTTTGCTGATCGGTAACGCGGTTGACCTGGAGCTCGATGGCAGTGGGCGTTTCCTGGTACCGCCCCGTCTGCGTGAGTACGCCAAGCTCGACAAGAAGGCGATGCTGGTAGGGCAACTGAACAAATTCCAGCTGTGGGATGAAGATGCCTGGAACGCGGTTTCGGCAGCAGACCTTGCAGCTATTCAACAACCGGGCGCCATGCCCGACGAATTGCGTGACCTGATCCTGTGACCATAGATAGCGGCTTCAACCACATTACCGTCCTGCTCGACGAAGCTGTCGAGGCATTGGCCCTGCGCGCCGACGGTTGCTATCTGGACGGCACCTTTGGCCGTGGCGGGCACAGCCGGCTGATTCTCAGCAAGCTCGGGCCGCAAGGGCGGCTGCTGGGTTTCGACAAAGATCCACAGGCGATTGCCACGGGGCAAGCGCTGGCGGCCGAAGACGGCCGCTTTGTCATTGTGCAGCGCAGCTTTGCCGAGCTGGGCGCGGAAGTGGCGGAGCGTGGCCTGGATGGCAAGGTCAGCGGCGTATTGCTGGACCTGGGCGTTTCCTCGCCGCAGCTGGATGACCCCGAGCGGGGCTTCAGCTTCCTCAATGATGGCCCGCTGGACATGCGCATGAACCCGGACCAGGGCATCAGCGCCGCCGAGTTCATCGCCACTGCACCTGAAGAAGAAATAGCCCGTGTGTTCAAGGAGTACGGCGAAGAGCGTTTCGCCAAGCGCATGGCTCGCGCCGTGGTGCAGCGCCGCGAACAGCAACCGTTCACCCGCACCGGCGACCTCGCCGAGGTGCTGAAGGTGGCCAACCCGGCCTGGGAGAAGGGCAAGAATCCGGCGACCCGCGCCTTCCAGGGCCTGCGTATTCACGTCAACAACGAACTGGGTGATCTCGAGGCAGGCCTGGAGGCCGCGATCGATGCGCTGGAAGTGGGCGGCCGCCTGGCAGTGATCAGCTTCCATTCGCTGGAAGACCGCATCGTCAAGCTGTTCATGCGCAAGCTGGCCAAGGGCGAGGCTGACAACCTGCCGCGCAACCTGCCGGTACAGCACAAGGTCTTCGAGCCGAAAATCAAGCTCATCGGCAAGGCTCAGTTCGCTTCCGACGCCGAGCTCAAGGCCAACCCGCGGGCGCGCAGCGCCGTTATGCGGGTGGCGGAGAAGCTGCGGTGAGCAGGCTGTTTGCCAAACCTTTGCCAGGCGGAAGCTTCCTGATGCTTCTGCTGTTCGTTGCCGTGCTGGTTTCGGCCATCGCCGTGTCCTACAGCGCGCACTGGAACCGTCAGTTGCTCAACACGCTGTACGGCGAATTGAACGAACGTGACAAGGCCCAGGCCGAATGGGGCCGGCTGATTCTCGAACAAAGCACCTGGACCGCCGCCAGTCGCATCGAGAACCTGGCTTCCGAGCAACTGAAGATGCGCGTACCTTCGGCTGACGAAGTACGGATGGTGGCGCCATGATGAAGCTCGAAGGCGCACTCTACCCCTGGCGCTTCCGCGTGGTGATCGGCTTGCTGGCGCTGATGGTCGGTGCCATCTGCTGGCGCATCATCGACCTGCAGGTAGTCGACCGTGATTTCCTCAAGGGGCAGGGCGATGCGCGCAGCCTGCGTCACATCCCTATCCCGGCTCACCGCGGCCTGATCACCGACCGTAACGGTGAACCGTTGGCGGTCAGTACCCCGGTCACCACCCTGTGGGCCAACCCCAAGGAAATGCAGGCCTCCAAGGACCGCTGGCCGCAGCTGGCAGCAGCACTGGGGCAGAACCCGCAACAGCTGACCGAGCGCCTGACCCAGCAGGCCAGCAAAGAGTTCATCTACCTTGTCCGCGGCCTGACCCCGGAGCAGGGCCAGCATGTGCTCGACCTGAAAGTGCCGGGCGTGTATGGCCTGGAAGAATTCCGCCGCTTCTACCCGGCCGGTGATGTCACCGCGCACATGGTTGGCTTCACCGACCTTGACGACCACGGTCGCGAAGGGGTGGAGCTGGCCTATGACGAATGGCTGGCTGGCGTACCCGGCAAGCGGCAGGTGATCAAGGACCGGCGCGGCCGGCTGATCAAGGACATCCAGGTAACCAAGAACGCCAAGGCCGGGAAGACCTTGGCGTTGTCGATAGACCTGCGCCTGCAGTACCTGGCCACCCGCGAGCTGCGCAACGCCATTGCCGAACAGGATGCCAAGGCCGGCAGCCTGGTGATCATGGACGTCAAGACCGGTGAGGTCCTGGCCATGGTCAACCAGCCGACCTACAACCCCAACAACCGCCGCAGCATGTTCCCGGCCGCCATGCGTAACCGCGCGATCATCGACGTGTTCGAGCCGGGCTCCACGGTCAAGCCGATCTCCATGAGTGCGGCACTGGAAAGTGGCCGCTGGAAGCCGACCGACAAGGTCGAGGTGTACCCGGGCAGCCTGCAAATTGGTCGCTACACCATCAAGGACGTGTCCAGGAGCGAAGGCCCGATCCTCGACCTGACCGGTATCCTGATCAACTCCAGTAACGTCGGCATGAGCAAGATCGCCTTCGACATCGGCGGCGAGGCCATCTACCGGGTCATGTCCCAGGTCGGCCTGGGTCAGTACACCGGCCTTGGCTTCCCCGGCGAGCGCGTCGGCAACCTGCCTAACCATCGCGAGTGGCGCAAGGCCGAAACTGCGACCCTGTCCTATGGCTATGGCGTGTCGGTGACCGCCCTGCAGCTGGTGCATGCATACGCGGCGCTGGCCAACGACGGCAAGATGGTGCCGCTGTCGATCCTCAAGGTCGACAAGGCCCCGGAAGCGGTGCAGGCCATTCCGAAGGAAACCGCCGAAACCATTCAGGGCATGCTGCAGCAGGTGATCGAAGCGCCGCGCGGGGTGTTCCGTGCCCAGGTTCCGTTCTACCACGTGGCCGGCAAGTCAGGTACCGCCCGTAAGGCCACCGTCGGTTCCAAGGGCTACACCGAAAACGCCTACCGCTCGCTGTTCGCCGGCTTCGGGCCGATGAGCGACCCGCGCTACGCCATCGTCGTGGTTATCGATGAGCCTGGCAAGGGCGGTTACTTCGGTGGCCTGGTTTCGGCACCGGTGTTCAGCAAGGTCATGTCCGGCACTCTGCGCCTGATGAACGTTCCGCCAGACAACCTGCCTCCACCGGCACCCGTAGAACAATCGCAAGTCAATGCTGCTGCAACCGCCAAGGGAGGGCGTGGATGATGACAATGCCATTGAGCAAGCTTTTCGCTCACGCCAGCCGTGACCCGTTGATCCGTGAACTGACGCTGGACAGCCGCAATGTGCGTCCGGGTGATCTGTTCCTGGCTGTTCCGGGCGCCAAGGTCGATGGCCGCGAGCATATCGCCGATGCCCTGGCGCGTGGCGCTGCCGCCGTAGCCTATGAAGAGCAGGGCACGAGCGTCCTGCCAATCACCGATGTGCCGCTCATCCCGGTCAAGGGCCTGATCGCCCAGCTTTCGGATATCGCAGGTCGCTTCTATGGCGAACCGAGCCGCCAGCTGAACCTGGTGGGCGTGACCGGTACCAACGGCAAGACCAGCGTCACCCAGTTGGTGGCCCAGGCGCTGGACTTGCTTGGCCAGCGTTGCGGCCTGATCGGCACCCTGGGTACCGGCTTCTATGGTGAGCTGCAGAGTGGCCGCCTGACCACGCCCGACCCGATCGCCGTACAGTCGACCCTCAACGACCTCAAGAAAGGTGGCGCCAAGGCCGTGGCCATGGAGGTTTCCTCCCACGCCCTGGAGCAGGGCCGGGTCGCCGCGCTGGAATTCGACATCGCGGTCATGACCAACCTGTCCCGCGACCACCTGGACTACCACGGCAGCATGGAGGCCTATGAGGCCGCCAAGGCCAAGCTGTTCACCTGGCCGAGCCTGCGTTGCCAGGTGGTCAACCTGGATGACGATTTCGGCCGTCGCCTGGCCGCCGATTTTGCCCGCCGCCCGAGTGTCGACCATATCGAGACCCGGTTGCTCAGCTACAGCCTGGAGAACCCGGAGGCCTCGCTGTTCTGCCGCGAAGCCGTGTTCAATGACGATGGCGTGCGCGCCACCCTGGTCACCGCCCAGGGCGAACGTACCCTGCGCAGCCAGTTGCTGGGCCGCTTCAACCTGAGCAACATGCTCGCCGCCGTGGCGACCCTGTTGGCGCTGGACTATGCGCTGGACGAAATCCTCGAGGTCACCCCGAAACTGCAGGGGCCTATCGGCCGTATGCAGCGCCTGGGTGGGGGCGACAAACCGCTGGTGGTGGTCGACTATGCGCACACCCCGGACGCCCTGGAGAAAGTGCTCGAAGCCCTGCGCCCGCATGCGCACGGCAAGCTGCTGTGCCTGTTCGGCTGCGGCGGCGACCGAGACCGCGGCAAGCGCCCGCTGATGGCCGAAGTGGCCGAGCGCCTGGCCGACCGCGTGCTGGTAACCGACGACAACCCGCGTACTGAGGACCCGCTGCGCATCTTTGACGACATCCGCCCGGGTTTCGCCAAGCCTGCCGAGGTCGAGTTCGTTGCCGGTCGTGGCGAAGCCATAGCGCACCTGATTGCCACCGCCGCTGCCGACGATGTGATCGTGCTGGCCGGCAAGGGGCACGAGGATTACCAGGAGATCAATGGCGAGCGTCATGATTTCTCCGATTTGACCGAGGCCGAAAAGGCACTTGCAGCCTGGGAGGCTCCACATGCTTAAGCCGATGTCACTCAGCCAGCTGACCACAGCACTGAGTGGTCAACAAATCGGTGCTGACGCCACCTTCACCGGCGTCAGCATCGACAGCCGCAGTGTTGGCGCCGGGCAACTGTTCGTCGCCCTGGCCGGCCCGCGCTTCGATGGCCACGACTACCTGGCCGATGTGAAGGCCAAGGGCGCTGTCGCGGCCCTGGTCGAGCGTGAAGTAGCCGATGTCGACTTGCCGCAGCTGCTGGTCGCCGATTGCCGCCTGGCCCTCGGCCAGCTTGGCGCGCTGAACCGTGCTGCCTTCGACAAGCCGGTGGTGGCCATCACCGGTTCCAGCGGCAAGACCACGGTCAAGGAGATGCTCGCCAGCATCCTGCGCACCCGTGGCCTGGTGCACGCCACCCGCGGCAACCTGAACAACGACCTCGGCGCGCCGCTGACCCTGCTGGAGATCGCCCCCGAGCACAGTGCCGCGGTGATCGAACTGGGCGCCTCGCGCATTGGCGAGATCCGCTACACCGTGGGCCTGACCCGGCCCCAGGTGGTCATCATCAACAACGCCGGCACCGCCCACGTTGGCGAGTTCGGCGGCCCGGAAAAGATCGTCGAAGCCAAGGGCGAGATTCTCGAAGGCCTGGGCGAGGGCGGTATCGCCATCCTTAACCTGGACGACAAGGCCTTTGATATATGGAAGGCACGTGCCGGAGCGCACAAGATCTTCAGCTTTGCCCGCAACAATCCAATGGCCGACTTCCATGCCTCTGACATCGGCCGCGATGCCCGTGGTTGCCCGTCGTTCAAGCTGCATGGCGCTGGCGACACGGTAGACGTGCAACTCAATGTGCTCGGTGAGCACAACGTCAGCAATGCCCTGGCTGCCGCTGCGGCTGCCCATGCCGTTGGTCTGAGCCTGAGCGGCATCGCCGCAGGCCTGGCTGCCGTGCAACCGGTCAAGGGCCGTACCGTGGCGCAGATTGCGCCGAACGGCGTGCGGGTGATCGACGACAGTTACAACGCAAATCCCACCTCCATGTGCGCGGCCATTGATATACTCGCCGGCTTTTCCGGGCGCACCGTCTTGGTGCTTGGGGATATCGGCGAACTGGGGCAATGGGCGGAAGAAGGCCACCGTCAGGTGGGTGACTACGCGCGTGGCAAGGTCGACGCCCTGTACGCAGTGGGTTCCAACATGACACACGCGGTCAAGGCGTTCGGAGCCAATGGCCGCCATTTCGCTACTCAAGCTGAGCTGATCGACGCGGTTGGCGCCGAGAATGCCAGCGACACCACTATCTTGATCAAGGGCTCGCGCAGCGCTGCGATGGAAAACGTCGTGGCGGCATTGTGCGGTGCCAGCGGGGAGAAACATTAATGCTGCTGCTGTTGGCCGAGTATCTGCAACAGTTCCACAAAGGCTTCGCGGTCTTCCAGTACCTGTCCCTGCGCGGGATTCTGGGTGTGCTGACCGCGTTGTCCCTGGCGCTGTGGCTGGGGCCGTGGATGATCCGTACCCTGCAAATCCGCCAGATCGGCCAGGCCGTGCGTAACGACGGCCCGCAATCGCACCTGTCCAAGTCCGGCACCCCGACCATGGGTGGGGCGCTGATCCTGTCCGCCATCGCCGTCAGCACGCTGCTGTGGGCCGACCTGACCAACCGCTATGTGTGGGTGGTGCTGATCGTTACCCTGGCATTCGGTGCCATCGGCTGGGTCGACGACTACCGCAAGGTGATCGAAAAGAACTCGCGTGGCCTGCCGAGCCGCTGGAAGTACTTCTGGCAGTCGGTGTTCGGCCTGGCTGCAGCCATCTTCCTGTACAAGACCGCGCCGACCAGCGTCGAAACCACGCTGATCCTGCCGTTCATCAAGGATGTCACCATTCCGCTGGGCATCGGCTTCGTCGTGCTGACCTACTTCGTCATTGTCGGTTCGAGCAACGCGGTCAACCTCACTGACGGCCTCGACGGCCTGGCGATCATGCCGACGGTGATGGTCGGCGGCGCCCTGGGCATCTTCTGTTACCTGTCGGGCAACGTTAAGTTCGCCGAATACCTGCTGATCCCCTATGTGCCGGGCTCGGGCGAGCTGATCGTGTTCTGCGGCGCGCTGATCGGTGCCGGCCTGGGCTTCCTGTGGTTCAACACCTACCCGGCGCAGGTATTCATGGGTGACGTCGGCGCGCTGGCGCTGGGCGCCGCGCTGGGCACCATCGCCGTGATCGTCCGCCAGGAAATCGTGCTGTTCATCATGGGCGGCGTGTTCGTCATGGAAACCCTGTCGGTGGTGATCCAGGTTGCCTCCTTCAAGCTGACCGGCAAGCGCGTGTTCCGCATGGCGCCGATCCACCACCACTTTGAACTCAAGGGCTGGCCAGAGCCACGGGTGATCGTCCGCTTCTGGATCATCACCGTGATCCTGGTGCTGATCGGCCTTGCAACCCTGAAACTGAGGTAGATGAGCGTGTCCTTGATCGCTTCCGACCAATTCCGCATCGTTGTCGGCCTCGGCAAGAGCGGCATGTCCCTGGTTCGCTTCCTGGCGAGCCGGGGCATTGCCTTTGCGGTCGCCGACACCCGCGAGCAACCGCCGGAACTGGACACCCTGCGCCGTGATTACCCGCAGGTGGAAGTGCGCTGTGGTGAACTGGACGTGGACTTCCTGTGCCGCGCCAACGAGCTGTATGTCAGCCCCGGCCTGGCCCTGGCCACCCCGGCCCTGCAGCAGGCGGCCGCGCGTGGGGTGAAGTTGTCCGGTGACATCGAACTGTTCGCCCGCCACGCCAAGGCCCCGATCATTGCCATCAGCGGCTCCAACGCCAAGAGCACCGTCACCACCCTGGTGGGCGAAATGGCCGCCAAGGCAGGCAAGCGCGTGGCGGTGGGCGGCAACCTCGGTACCCCGGCGCTGGACCTGCTGGCCGATGACGTCGAGCTGTACGTGCTGGAACTGTCCAGCTTCCAGCTGGAAACCACCGACCAGCTCAACGCCGAAGTGGCCACCGTGCTGAACATCAGCGAAGACCACATGGACCGCTACAGCGGCCTGCCGGCCTACCACCTGGCCAAGCACCGGATCTTCCGTGGTGCCCGCCAGGTCGTGGTCAACCGCCAGGACGCCCTGAGCCGACCGCTGCCGGTGGAAGGCCGCCCATGCTGGACCTTCGGCCTGAACCAGCCGGACTTCAAGGCCTTCGGCCTGCGCGAAGTGGACGGCGAGAAATACCTGGCGTTCGAGTTCCAGGCGCTGATGCCGGCGCGTGAGCTGAAGATTCGTGGCGCCCACAACCAGAGCAACGCCCTGGCGGCTCTGGCTCTGGGGCACGCTGCCGGCCTGCCGTTCGAACCAATGCTCGAGGCACTGCGCGAGTTCGGCGGCCTGGCCCACCGTTGCCAGTGGGTGCGCGAGCGCAACGGCGTTAACTGGTACGACGATTCCAAGGCCACCAACGTCGGTGCTGCCCTGGCCGCGATCGAAGGCCTGGGTGCCGACATCGAAGGCAAGCTGGTGCTGATCGCCGGTGGCGATGGCAAGGGCGCCGACTTCGCCGCGTTGCGCGAGCCGGTCAAGCGCTTCTGCCGCGCCGTGGTGCTGCTTGGCCGTGATGCCGAGCGCCTGGCCGAAGCCCTGGGTGATGGCGTGCAACTGGTCCGCGTCAAGACCCTTGACGACGCCGTGCAGCAATGCGCCGAACTGGCCCAGGCGGGTGATGCCGTGCTGCTGTCGCCGGCGTGCGCCAGCCTCGACATGTTCAAGAACTTCGAAGAACGCGGGCGCCTGTTCGCCCAGGCAGCGGGAGGCCTTGCATGATCTTTGGCATCCTCAAGCCCTATCCGTCGCCGCTGATCAGCGGCCGTGGCATCGACCTGGACTTCGCGATGCTCGCCGGCTGCCTGGCTTTACTGGGCCTGGGCCTGGTGATGATCACCTCGGCGTCCTCGGAAGTGGCTGCGGTGCAGTCTGGCAACCCGCTTTACCACATGTTCCGCCACTTGGTGTACGTGTTCCTTGGGCTGGTCGCCTGTGGCGCCACCATGATGGTGCCGATCGCCACCTGGCAGCGTATGGGCTTCCTGATGCTGCTGGGGGCCTTCGGCCTGCTGGTGCTGGTGCTGGTGCCGGGTATCGGCCGCGAAGTGAACGGTTCCATGCGCTGGATCGGCTTCAGCTTCTTCAACGTGCAGCCTTCGGAAATAGCCAAGGTGTTCGTGGTCATCTACCTGGCCGGCTACCTGGTGCGCCGGCAGACCGAGGTACGCGAAACCTGGATGGGCTTCTTCAAGCCATTCATCGTGCTGCTGCCCATGGCTGCCCTGCTGCTGATGGAGCCGGACTTCGGTGCCACCGTGGTGATGATGGGCGCGGCGGCGGCCATGCTGTTCCTCGGCGGGGTGGGGCTGTTCCGCTTCAGCCTGATGGTGGTATTGGCGGTGGTTGCGGTGTTCGTCCTGGTACAGGCGCAGCCTTACCGTATGGCTCGCCTGATTACCTTTACCGACCCGTGGTCCGACCAGTTCGGCTCGGGCTACCAGCTGACCCAGGCGCTGATTGCCTTCGGCCGTGGCGAGTGGTTCGGCGTTGGTCTGGGCAACAGCGTGCAGAAGCAGTTCTACCTGCCTGAAGCGCACACCGACTTCGTGTTCTCGGTACTGGCCGAAGAACTTGGCGTGGTCGGCTCGCTGCTGACTATCGCGCTATTCGTATTCGTGACTGTGCGTGCCTTGTATATCGGCCTGTGGGCTGAAAAAGCCAAACAGTTCTTTGCCGCTTATGTTGCGTTCGGCCTGGCCTTCCTGTGGATCGGCCAGTTCCTGATCAACATCGGTGTGAACGTCGGCCTGCTGCCGACCAAGGGCCTGACCCTGCCGTTCCTCAGCTACGGGGGCAGCTCGCTGGTGATCTGCTGTGCCTGCGTGGGTCTGTTGCTGCGTATCGAGTGGGAAAGCCGTACGCACCTGGGCAGTGAGGAGCACGAATTCAGCGAAAGCGATTTTGCCGAGGAGACCAATCATGGCCGCTGACGGCAGGAACGTACTGATCATGGCGGGCGGCACCGGGGGCCACGTGTTCCCGGCCCTGGCCTGCGCCCGTGAATTCCAGGCGCGCGGTTACAGCGTGCACTGGCTGGGCACCCCGCGTGGCATCGAGAACGAACTGGTGCCCCAGGCCGGCCTGCCGTTGCATCTGATCCAGGTCAGCGGCCTTCGCGGCAAGGGCAAGCTGTCGTTGCTCAAGGCGCCGTTCACCCTGGTCAAGGCCGTGCTGCAGGCGCGGCGTATCGTGCAAGAGCTCAAGCCGGTATGCGTGGTCGGCTTCGGTGGCTATGTGACCGGCCCAGGCGGCGTGGCCGCACGCCTGTGCGGCGTACCGCTGGTGATCCACGAGCAGAACGCTCGCGCCGGTACTACCAACCGCCTGCTGCTGCCGCTGGCTGCGCGTGTTTGCGAAGCCTTCCCGGCCACCTTCGCCGCCAGCGACAAACTGCGCACGACCGGCAACCCGGTGCGCCCGGAGCTGTTCATGGACGCCCTGCGCGCGCCGCTGGCCGAGCGCCGTGCGCGCCTGCTGGTGATGGGCGGCAGCCTGGGGGCGGAACCATTGAACAAATTGTTGCCTAAGGCCCTGTCCGAAGTGCCCCCCGCGCTGCGGCCAGAGGTATTCCACCAGGCCGGCAAGCAACACGCGCCGGCCACCGCCGAGCGTTATCGCGAGGCGGGCGTCGAGGCTCAGGTAGAGCCCTTCATCAAGGACATGGCCCAAGCCTATGGCTGGGCCGACATTGTGGTGTGCCGGGCCGGCGCCTTGACCGTCAGTGAGCTGGCGGCAGCGGGCCTGCCTTCGATGCTGGTGCCATTGCCCCATGCGATCGACGACCACCAGACCCACAACGCCCAATATCTGGCCCGGGAAGGCGCTGCCTTCCTGATGCCACAAGCGACAACTGGCGCAGCGCAGCTCGCTGAACGCCTGAACGAGGTGCTGATGCAACCCGAGAAACTCAACGTCATGGCAGGCACCGCACGGCGCCTGGCCAAACCTGCCGCAACCAGCACCGTGGTCGATATCTGCCTGGAGGTGGCCCATGGTTGAAAGCCAGAAAGCCATGCCCCAGCCAAAGATGGGCCGTATCCGCCGTATCCACTTCGTCGGTATCGGCGGCGTGGGCATGTGCGGCATTGCCGAAGTGTTGCTGAACCTGGGCTATGAAGTGTCCGGTTCCGACCTGAAGGCTTCGCCGGTCACCGAGCGTCTGGAGTCGTTCGGCGCCGAGATTTTCGTCGGCCACCGCGCCGAGAACGCCGCCACTGCCGATGTGCTGGTGGTTTCCAGCGCCATCAACCCAGCCAACCCGGAAGTCGCCACCGCCCTCGAGCGGCGCATTCCGGTGGTGCCGCGTGCCGAGATGCTCGCCGAGCTGATGCGCTATCGCCATGGCGTGGCCGTTGCCGGCACCCACGGCAAGACCACCACCACCAGCCTGCTGGCCTCGGTGTTCGCCGCTGGCGGCCTGGACCCGACCTTCGTCATCGGTGGCCGCCTGACCGCTGCCGGCACCAATGCCCAGCTGGGTACCAGCCGCTACCTGATTGCCGAAGCAGACGAGAGCGATGCCAGCTTCCTGCACCTGCAGCCGATGGTGGCCGTGGTCACCAACATCGACGCCGACCACATGGCGACCTACGAAGGTGACTTCAACAAGTTGAAGAAAACCTTTGTCGAATTCCTGCATAACCTGCCGTTCTACGGCCTGGCCGTTATGTGCCTGGACGACCCGGTGGTGCGCGAGATCCTGCCACAGGTCAAGCGCCCGACCGTGACCTATGGCTTCAGCGACGAGGCCGACGTCCGCGCCATCAACGTTCGCCAGATGGGCATGCAGACCCACTTCACCGTGCTGCGTCGTGATCGCGAGCCGCTGGAGGTGTCGGTGAACATGCCCGGTAACCACAACGTGCTCAACGCCTTGGCCACCATCGCCATCGCCACTGACGAAGGCATCACTGACGAAGCCATCGTCCAGGGCCTGTCCGGGTTCCAGGGCGTCGGCCGCCGCTTCCAGGTGTACGGCGAACTGCCGGTCGAAGGCGGCAGCGTGATGCTGGTCGACGACTACGGCCACCACCCGACCGAAGTGGCTGCGGTGATCCAGGCCGTGCGCGGCGGTTGGCCAAGCCGCCGCCTGGTGATCGTCTACCAGCCGCACCGCTACAGCCGTACCCGCGACCTGTACGACGATTTCGTCCAGGTGCTGGGCGATGCCAATGTGCTGCTGCTGATGGAAGTTTACCCGGCTGGCGAAGAGCCGATCCCCGGCGCCGACAGCCGCCAGCTGTGCCACAGCATCCGCCAGCGCGGCAAGCTGGACCCGATCTACATCGAACGTGGTGTCGACCTTGCGCCACTGGTCAAGCCACTGCTGCGCGCTGGCGACATCCTGATCTGCCAAGGTGCCGGTGATGTCGGCGGCCTGGCCCCTCAATTGATGAAAAGCCCGCTGTTCGCTGGCGCCAAGCAGGAGAAGTCGAAATGACCAGCGCCTACGACAAACTGCACTCGACCCTGGACGTCAAGGCGTTCGGCCGCGTCGCGGTGCTGTACGGCGGCAAGAGCGCCGAGCGCGAAGTGTCGCTCAAGTCCGGCGCCGCAGTGATCGACGCGCTGACCACCGCCGGTGTCGACGTGGTCGCCATCGACGTGGGTGACGACCTGCTCGACCGCCTGCAAAGCGAGAAGATCGACCGCGCCTTCATCATCCTCCACGGCCGTGGCGGTGAAGACGGCAGCATGCAAGGCCTGCTCGAGTGCCTGGGCATTCCCTATACCGGCAGTGGCATCCTTGCCTCGGCACTGGCCATGGACAAGCTGCGCACCAAGCAAGTGTGGCAGAGCCTGGGCATTCCGACCCCGCGCCACGCGGTGCTGGCGAGCGAAAGCGATTGTTTGCAGGCCAGTACGGAACTGGGCTTCCCGCTTATCGTCAAACCCGCCCATGAAGGTTCCAGCATCGGCATGGCCAAGGTGAACAGCGCCCAGGAACTGGTCGCCGCCTGGCAGGATGCCGCCCGATACGATTCCCAGGTACTGGTGGAACAGTGGATCCACGGGCCGGAGTTCACCGTCGCGGTATTGCGCGGCCAGGTGCTGCCGCCGATCGCCCTGGGTACGCCGCACGTGTTCTACGACTACGACGCCAAGTACATCGCCAACGATACCCAGTATCGCATTCCCTGCGGCCTGGACAGCGTCAAGGAACAGGAACTGATCGACCTGACCGCGCGTGCCTGCGATGCCATCGGCATCGAAGGCTGGGGGCGGCTGGACGTGATGCAGGACGAGCAGGGCCGGTTCTGGCTGCTCGAAGTCAACACCGCACCCGGCATGACCGACCATAGCCTGGTGCCCATGGCGGCCCGCGCGGCCGGCCTGGACTTCCAGCAACTGGTGCTGGCGATCCTGGCCGAGAGCGTGGCGACGCGAGGTTAAAACCATGCAAGGCGCGATGATACGTCAGCAGCAACCCGTTACCGGCCGTAGCAAGCCGGTGCCGCGTGGTGCCAGCAGGCTGGTGGCCGACGAGCCCGTATCGGCGCGCCTGCCGCGGCCAAGCCTGGGTGGCCTCAAGCGCCTGTTGTGGCCGGTGCTGTTGGTGGCGGCCGGTTTTGGCGCCTACGAGGGCGCCATTCGCCTGATGCCATATGCCGACCGGCCGATCACCAAGATCGACGTGCAGGGCGACCTCAGCTACATCAGCCAGCAGTCGGTGCAGCAGCGTATCGCGCCCTATGTGGCAGCGAGCTTCTTCAGCGTCGACCTGCCGGCGATGCGCGCAGAACTCGAGCAGATGCCGTGGATCGCCCATGCAGAAGTGCGCCGGGTGTGGCCAGACGAGGTGGTGATCCGCCTGGAAGAACAGTTGCCGGTGGCGCGCTGGGGTGACGAAGCCTTGCTCAACAACCAGGGCCAGGCTTTCACCCCGCGCGAACTGGCCAACTACGAGCACCTGCCGCAGCTGGCCGGGCCGCAGCGTGCTCAGCAACAAGTCATGCAGCAGTACCAGGTATTGAGCCAGATGCTGCGCCCCCTGGGCTTTTCCATCGCTCGCCTGGAGCTGCGCGAGCGAGGCAGCTGGTTCCTGACCACGGGCGCGAGCAGCGCCGGGCCGGGCATCGAGCTGCTGTTGGGGCGCGACCATCTGGTGGAGAAGATGCGCCGTTTCATTGCCATTTACGACAAGACACTCAAAGACCAGATCACCACTATCGCCCGCATTGATCTGCGTTACTCCAACGGACTTGCCGTTGGTTGGCGGGAACCGATTGCACCGACGACGGCCCAACCCGCCGTTGCGAAGAATTAGAGAGAGGCAGGACCATGGCAAACGCGCATAGCGGCAAAATGATCGTCGGGCTGGACATCGGCACCTCCAAGGTGGTGGCGCTGGTGGGTGAAGTGGGCGAGGACGGCACCCTGGAAATCGTCGGGATCGGTACTCATCCGTCCCGCGGCCTGAAAAAAGGCGTGGTGGTGAACATCGAGTCCACCGTGCAGTCGATCCAGCGCGCCGTGGAAGAAGCGCAGCTGATGGCCGGCTGCCGCATCCACTCGGCCTTCGTCGGCGTGGCCGGCAACCACATCCGCAGCCTGAACTCCCACGGCATCGTCGCCATCCGCGACCGCGAGGTGAGCCTGGCCGACCTGGAGCGCGTACTCGACGCCGCCCAGGCCGTTGCCATCCCGGCCGACCAGCGCGTGCTGCACACCCTGCCGCAGGACTACGTGATCGACAACCAGGAAGGCGTGCGCGAGCCGCTGGGCATGTCTGGCGTACGTCTGGAAGCCAAGGTCCACGTGGTCACCTGCGCGGTCAACGCGGCGCAGAACATCGAGAAGTGCGTACGCCGTTGCGGCCTGGAAATCGACGACATCATCCTCGAGCAGTTGGCCTCGGCCTACTCGGTGCTGACCGACGATGAAAAAGAGCTGGGCGTGTGCCTGGTGGACATCGGCGGTGGCACTACCGACATCGCCATCTTCACCGAGGGCGCGATCCGTCACACCGCGGTGATCCCGATTGCCGGCGACCAGGTGACCAACGACATCGCCATGGCGCTGCGTACTCCGACCCAGTACGCCGAAGAAATCAAGATCCGCTACGCCTGCGCCCTGGCCAAACTGGCTGGCGCCGGCGAGACCATCAAGGTGCCGAGCGTGGGCGATCGCCCACCGCGCGAGCTGTCGCGCCAGGCCCTGGCCGAGGTGGTGGAGCCACGTTACGACGAGCTCTTCACCCTGATCCAGGCCGAACTGCGCCGCAGTGGCTATGAGGACCTGGTGCCGGCCGGCATCGTCCTCACCGGCGGCACCGCGAAGATGGAAGGCGCCGTGGAACTGGCCGAGGAAATCTTCCACATGCCGGTACGCCTGGGCGTACCGCACAGCGTTCGGGGGCTCAGCGACGTGGTTCGCAACCCGATCTATTCCACCGGCGTGGGCTTGCTCACCTACGGTCTGCAGAAGCAGACCGAAGACCTGCCCCTGACCGGTAACAGCAGCAACAACAGCTATGGCGATGAACCGAAGGCTCCAGTGCTTGAACGCTTCAAGCGCTGGGTCCAGGGCAATTTCTAAGTTTCAAAGCAGTAGTGGTAGGCGCGACAACTAGAGAACTGTAAGGAGAGGGAAAATGTTCGAGCTCGTAGACAACGTCCCGCAAAGCCCGGTCATCAAAGTGATCGGTGTTGGCGGTGGTGGCGGCAACGCCGTCAACCACATGGTCAAGAGCAGCATCGAAGGCGTGGAATTCATCTGCGCCAACACCGATGCCCAGGCGCTGAAGAACATCGGCGCGCGCACCATCCTGCAATTGGGCACTGGCGTGACCAAGGGCCTGGGTGCCGGTGCCAATCCGGAAGTCGGCCGTCAGGCCGCGCTGGAAGACCGTGAGCGCATCGCTGAAGTGCTGCAGGGCACCAACATGGTGTTCATCACCACTGGCATGGGCGGCGGTACCGGTACCGGTGCAGCGCCGATCATCGCCGAAGTGGCCAAGGAAATGGGCATTCTCACCGTTGCCGTGGTGACCCGTCCGTTCCCGTTCGAAGGCCGCAAGCGCATGCAGATCGCCGATGAAGGCATCCGCATGCTGGCCGAAAGCGTCGACTCGTTGATCACCATCCCCAACGAGAAGCTGCTGACCATCCTGGGCAAGGATGCCAGCCTGCTGTCCGCCTTCGCCAAGGCCGACGACGTACTGGCCGGTGCCGTGCGCGGTATCTCCGATATCATCAAGCGCCCGGGAATGATCAACGTCGACTTCGCCGACGTGCGTACCGTGATGGGTGAAATGGGCATGGCCATGATGGGTACTGGCTGCGCCAGCGGCCCGAACCGTGCACGTGAAGCCACCGAGGCAGCGATCCGCAACCCGCTGCTGGAAGACGTCAACCTGCAGGGCGCCCGCGGCATCCTGGTGAACATCACCGCAGGCCCTGACCTGTCGCTGGGCGAGTACTCCGATGTGGGTAGCATCATCGAAGCCTTCGCCTCCGACCACGCCATGGTCAAGGTCGGCACCGTGATTG
Organism: Pseudomonas sp. A2; assembly: GCF_023100865.1. Lineage (NCBI taxonomy): Bacteria > Pseudomonadati > Pseudomonadota > Gammaproteobacteria > Pseudomonadales > Pseudomonadaceae > Pseudomonas > Pseudomonas sp. A2. The sequence goes on along the minus strand of NZ_CP039127.1, from coordinate 5,073,002 downwards.
ACCCTGACATGCGTGACGAGCTGCACGTGACCGTAGTGGCCACTGGCTTGGGCGCGCGCATCGAGAAGCCTGTGAAGGTGGTCGACAACACCCTGCAGACTGCCCAGCAGGTGTACGAGGCCTCCAACCCGGCGCCGGTTCGCCAGGAGCAGCCTGCGGTCAACTACCGTGACCTGGAGCGCCCGACCGTAATGCGCAACCAGGCTCATGCAGGTGCTGCTGCAGCCGCTAAACTGAACCCTCAGGATGACCTGGACTACCTTGATATCCCGGCATTCCTGCGTCGTCAGGCTGATTAATGGAATTTATCAGGGGTATAAAGGTGATTGGTATTCATCAAAGGTTGGGTCTGTTATCATCCCCAGCCTTTGTTGATACCTGTTCGCAATTTGCGCTGAAGCGGCCAATGCCATGATTAAACAACGCACCCTGAAGAATACCATCCGTGCCACAGGTGTCGGTCTGCACTCCGGGGAGAAGGTTTACCTGACCCTCAAGCCTGCACCTGTTGACACCGGCATCGTCTTCCGCCGCGCCGACCTCGACCCTGTGATCGAAATCCCGGCGCGCGCGGCCAACGTCGGCGAGACAACCATGTCGACGACGCTGGTCAACGGTGACGTCAAGGTCGATACGGTCGAGCACCTGCTCTCCGCCATGGCGGGCCTGGGCATCGATAACGCCTACGTCGAGCTCTCCGCCTCGGAAGTGCCGATCATGGATGGCAGCGCCGGACCCTTTGTATTCCTGATTCAGTCTGCCGGCCTGGAAGAACAGGACGCAGCCAAGAAGTTCATCCGCATCCTGCGTGAGGTAACCGTGGAAGAGGGCGACAAGCGCGCCACTTTCCTGCCTTTCGACGGCTTCAAGGTGAGCTTCGAGATCGACTTCGATCATCCGGTCCTCAAGGGCCAGACCCAGAGTGCGGTCGTCGACTTCTCCAGCACCTCGTTCGTGAAGGAAGTCAGCCGCGCCCGTACCTTCGGCTTCATGCGTGACATCGAGTACCTGCGCAAGCACAACCTTGCGCTGGGTGGCAGTGTCGAGAACGCCATCGTGGTCGACGAGACCGGTGTGCTCAACGAAGACGGCCTTCGTTCCGATGACGAATTCGTCAAGCACAAGATCCTCGACGCCATTGGCGACCTTTATCTGCTGGGCAACAGCCTGATCGGCGAGTTCAAGGGCTACAAGTCCGGCCACGCGCTGAACAACCAGCTGTTGCGCAAGCTGATTGCCGAAACCGATGCCTGGGAAGTGGTCACCTTCGAAGATGCCAGCACGGCACCGATCTCGTACATGCGCCCTGTTGCGGCCGTGTAAGTTCGAACACTCTCTAGTTCATTAAGGCCACCTTCGGGTGGCCTTTTTTATGGCTTGTCACGGGCGTGGGCGGCCAATCGTTCCAGTGCTGCACGCAGCTTGGGGTCAGTGATGCCCTCGGCGGTATCGCGCAGGCTCTCGGCTGCGTTATTGGACAGTTCTGCGGCATTGCCGCCACGCTTGGCTGGCACCAGCGGTGGCTGGACCTTGTACAGGATGCGCCTGAGGTTGGCGAATGCCTCCATGGCCTGTAATGCAGACATCAAGCGTTTCTGCTGATAGCGCAGGCGGGTTGCCCAATGGCCGTCGGTCACCACCAGCAACAATGTGCCATCGCGCCACGACGCCACATGGCAGTGCTCGCGGGCGGCCGGTTGCAGCTGGCTTTCCAGCAGGCGCTGCAGGTGCTCCAGGCGTTCGGCCTGGTTCAGCAGCAGGCGCAGCGGGCGGACCTGGCGGAGCAGGGCCGAGGGCGGCTGGGCGGGGGAGGGTTTGTAGGCCATGGTGGTACGCATGAGGTTACATGGTCCGCAGTCTAACATCTCTATAGCCTGCACTGGCCTCTTCGCGGGTGAACCCGCTCCCACAGGTACGGCACTGCCCTTGATGTGTAGGTGATCCTGTGGGAGCGGGTTTACCCGCGAAGAGGCCGGCACAGATAACAAAAGACAAGACTCATTCTCGATACGTTTCATCTTCCCGAACCTTGAACTCAGGGAAAATGCCCCTATCTAAAACAAGCCCCCGCCAAAACGCTGTCCAAGCATCGTGGAAATCCACCACTTTCCTCACCATCGTTTCCGGGTAGAATGCTCGTTCGCATGCGGCCTCAGGGCTGCACGGGCGACTCATGGGGCCGCCCTCCATCCCTACGTGTGGAAGATCCTGCCGATATGTTTGCGCCTTTGTTAAAGAAACTTTTTGGAAGCAAGAACGAGCGTGAAGTCAAACGCATGCTCAAGACGGTGAACATCGTCAATGCTCTCGAAGAGAAGATGGTGGCCCTCTCCGACGAGCAACTGCGGGGCAAGACCGCAGAGTTCAAGGAGCGCCTGGCCAAAGGCGAGACACTGGACCAGTTGCTGCCTGAAGCCTTCGCCGTGGCCCGTGAGGCCGGCAAGCGCGTGATGGGCATGCGCCACTTCGACGTGCAGCTGATCGGTGGCATGACCCTGCACGAGGGCATGATCGCAGAAATGCGTACCGGTGAAGGCAAGACCTTGGTCGGTACCTTGGCCGTGTACCTCAACGCATTGTCCGGCAAGGGCGTGCACGTGGTCACCGTCAACGACTACCTGGCCCGCCGCGACGCCAACTGGATGCGCCCGCTGTACGAGTTCCTCGGCCTGTCGGTCGGCATCGTCTCGGCCTTCCAGCCGCCGGAAGAAAAGCGTGCCGCCTACGCGTCCGACATCACCTACGGCACCAACAACGAATTCGGTTTCGACTACCTGCGCGACAACATGGCGTTCAGCCAGGAAGAGAAGTTCCAGCGTGAACTGAACTTCGCCGTAATCGACGAAGTCGACTCCATCCTCATCGACGAAGCGCGTACCCCGCTGATCATTTCCGGCCAGGCCGAGGACAGCTCCAAGCTGTACATCGAGATCAACCGTCTGATCCCGCGCCTTACCCAGCACATCGAGGAAGTGGAAGGCCAGGTCACCCAGGAAGGCCACTTCACCATTGACGAAAAGAGCCGTCAGGTCGAGCTGAACGAAGCCGGTCACCAGTTCATCGAAGAGATGCTCACCCAGTCCGGCCTGCTGGCCGAGGGCGAGAGCCTGTATTCGGCGCATAACCTGAGCCTGCTGACCCACGTCTATGCCGGCCTGCGCGCGCACAAGCTGTTCCACCGCAACATCGAATACATCGTCCAGGACGGCCAGGTCCTGCTGATCGACGAGCACACCGGCCGTACCATGCCGGGCCGCCGTCTGTCCGAAGGCCTGCACCAGGCCATCGAAGCAAAAGAGAACCTGAACATCCAGGCCGAGAGCCAGACCCTGGCTTCGACTACCTTCCAGAACTACTTCCGCCTGTACACCAAGCTGTCCGGCATGACCGGTACCGCTGACACCGAAGCGTTCGAGTTCCAGTCGATCTATGGTCTCAACGTGATGGTCATTCCGCCGAACAAACCGTTGGCACGTAAAGACTTCAACGATCTGGTGTACCTGACCGCCGACGAGAAATACGCCGCGATCATCGCCGACATCAAGGAAAGCATGAAGCAGGGGCGCCCGGTGCTGGTGGGTACTGCGACCATCGAAACCTCCGAGCACATGTCCAACCTCCTGAAGAAGGAAGGTATCGACCACAAGGTGCTCAACGCCAAGTACCACGAGAAGGAAGCCGAGATCATCGCGCAAGCCGGTGCGCCAGGTGCCCTGACCATCGCCACCAACATGGCCGGCCGTGGTACCGACATCCTGCTGGGCGGTAACTGGGAAGCCGAAGTGGCAGCCCTGGAAAACCCGACCGCCGAGCAGATTGCCCAGATCAAGGCCGACTGGCAGAAGCGTCACCAGCAGGTGATCGAGTCGGGTGGCCTGCACGTGATCGCTTCCGAGCGCCACGAATCGCGCCGTATCGACAACCAGCTGCGTGGCCGTTCCGGCCGTCAGGGCGACCCGGGCTCCAGCCGCTTCTACCTGTCGCTGGAAGACAGCCTGATGCGTATCTTCGCCTCTGACCGGGTGAAGAACTTCATGAAGGCGCTGGGCATGCAGTCCGGCGAGGCCATCGAGCACCGCATGGTCACCAACGCCATCGAGAAGGCCCAGCGCAAGGTCGAAGGCCGCAACTTCGACATCCGCAAGCAGTTGCTGGAATACGACGACGTGGCCAACGAGCAGCGCAAGGTGATCTACCACATGCGCAACAGCCTGCTGGCCGCCGAGAACATCGGCGACACCATCGTCGAATTCCGCAAGGAAGTACTGGACGCTACCATCAGCCAGCACATTCCGCCGCAGTCGCTGCCCGAACAGTGGGACGTGGCCGGCCTGGAGGCTGCGCTGGCCAGCGATTTCGCCATGAAGCTGCCGATCCAGCAGTGGCTCGACGAGGACGATCACCTCTACGAAGAGACCCTGCGCGAGAAGCTGCTGAACGAAATCACCACCGCGTACACCGAGAAGGAAGACCAGGCCGGTATCGAAGCCCTGCGTACCTTCGAGAAGCAGATCCTGCTGCGTGTGCTGGATGACCTGTGGAAAGACCACCTGTCGACCATGGACCACCTGCGTCACGGTATCCACCTGCGTGGTTATGCGCAGAAGAACCCGAAGCAGGAGTACAAGCGCGAATCCTTCAGCCTGTTCCAGGAGCTGCTCGAGTCGATCAAGCGCGACACCATCCGCGTGCTGTCGCACGTTCAGGTTCGCCGCGAAGACCCGGTCGAAGAGGAAGCACGCCTGCGCCGCGAGGCCGAGGAACTGGCCAGCCGCATGCAGTTCCAGCATGCCGCTGCTCCGGGCCTGGAAAGCGAGCAGCTGAACGAGGAGGGCGCCGAAGTGGCCGTTGCCTCGGCACCGGTGCGCAACGAGCAGAAGCTGGGCCGCAACGAGCCGTGCTGGTGTGGTTCGGGCAAGAAGTTCAAGCATTGCCACGGGCAGATCGAGTGATCTGACCAGGCTGTTGTAACCTGAAACATCCGGGGCCGCTTTGCGGCCCATTCGCGGCACAAGGCCGCTCCTACAGGGACCGCGCCCGCCCCAATGGTTGCGATGTCCTTGTAGGAGCGGCCTTGTGCCGCGAATGGGGCGCGAAGCGGCCCCGCTCTTCCATCACCTGTTCACCGTATTTTCTAGGAGCGCTCTAATGGCTGTTGGTCTTGGTCCTTTGCCCACCCTGCACCCGGTTCCGGGTTTTGAACTCGGCATCGCTTCTGCCGGCATCAAGCGCCCGGGGCGCAAGGATGTGGTGGTCATGCGCTGCGCCGAAGGCTCCAGCGTGGCTGGCGTGTTCACCCTCAACGCCTTCTGCGCAGCGCCGGTGATCCTGTCCAAGCAGCGTGTGCAGGGCACCGTGCGCTATCTGCTGACCAACACTGGTAACGCCAACGCCGGCACCGGCGCGCCAGGCCTGGCCGCCGCCGAGCGCACCTGCGCCAAGCTGGCCGAACTGGCCGGCGTACCGGCCGAGTCGGTACTGCCATTCTCCACCGGTGTGATCGGCGAGCCGCTGCCGGTCGAGAAGATCGAAGGCGCACTGCAGGCCGCCCTCGACAACCTGTCGGAAAACCACTGGGCTGAAGCTGCCACCGGCATCATGACCACCGACACCCTGCCCAAGGGGGCCAGCCGCCAGTTCCAGCACGATGGCGTGACGGTTACCGTCACCGGCATCAGCAAGGGTGCAGGCATGATCCGCCCGAACATGGCCACCATGCTCGGCTACATCGCCACCGACGCCAAGGTTGCCCCGGCGGTGCTCAAGGACCTGATGCTGGACGGCGCCAACAAGTCGTTCAACCGCATCACCATCGATGGCGACACCTCGACCAACGACTGCTGCATGCTGATTGCCACTGGCAAGGCCAACCTGCCGGAAGTCACCGAAGCCAGCGGCGCACTGTTCGAAGCGCTGAAGAAGGCAGTGTTCGAAGTGTGCATGGAAGTGGCCCAAGCCATCGTCCGTGACGGCGAAGGCGCCACCAAGTTCGTTACCGTGCAGGTCAACGGCGGTGGCAACCACCAGGAATGCCTGGACGTCGGCTACGCCGTGGCCCACTCGCCGCTGATCAAGACTGCGCTGTTCGCTTCCGACCCCAACTGGGGCCGTATCCTCGCCGCCGTCGGCCGTGCCGGCGTACCGGAGCTGGACGTGAGCCTGATCGATGTGTACCTGGACAGCGTGTGCATTGCCAGCAAAGGCGGCCGTAGCCCGAGCTACACCGAAGACCAGGGCGCCAAGGTTATGGCCCAGGAAGAGATCACCATCCGTATCGAGCTGGGCCGTGGCCAGTGCAGCGAAACCATCTGGACCACCGACCTGTCCCACGAGTACGTGAAGATCAACGCCGAGTACCGTACCTGATGTAATTGGGGCCGCTTTGCGGCCCATCGCGACACAAGGCCGCTCCCACAAGGACCTGCGTACACCGCCTCATGTGGGAGCGGCCTTGTGTCGCGAAAGGGCTGCAGAGCAGCCCCAGAATTCCCAAACGATGGAGCCGAACCATGAGCTATCACCTGATCATCGGCGACAAGCTGTATTCCTCCTGGTCGCTGCGTGGCGCCCTGGCCCTCGAGCTGGCTGGCGTGCCTTACGAAGAAACACTGATCAAGCTGAACCAGCCTGACACCCGTCAGCGCATCCTCGCCTTCTCGGCTACCGGCAAGGTACCGCTGCTCAAGACCGAGCACGGTGTGATCGCCGACTCGCTGGCCATTGCCGAATACCTCAACGAACGCCACCCCGACGCGCAGCTGTGGCCTGCCGACGTGGCGGCCCGGGCCCAGGCCCGTTCGGCCTGCGCGCAGATGCACAGCGGCTTCTTCGCCCTGCGCGGCGCGATGCCGTTCGACCTGTCCCGCGACCAGGCGCTGGACGGTGTGCCGCTGGAGGTTCAAATCGATATCGACCGTATCGTTGCACTGTGGTCGGAATGTCGCCTTGCGGCCAAGGACAGCGGCCCGTTCCTGTTCGGCAGGCCGAGCCTGGCTGATGCCTTCTTCGCCCCGGTGGCGGTGCGCCTGCGCACCTACCGTGTGGAAGTGCCTGCAGAGGCAGCGGCTTATATCGAAACCATTTATCAGTGGCCAGCCTTCCAGGCCTGGCAAAAGGCTGGCCTGGCGGAGCGTGAAGGGTGAAACGGATTCATGTTGTAGCTGCTGTCATTCGCGGTACTGACGGCCGTATTCTGATCGCACGGCGCGCCGATACCCAGCACCAGGGCGGTCTGTGGGAATTCCCGGGCGGCAAGGTGGAAGAGGGTGAGGGCGTCGAGGCGGCGCTGGCCCGCGAGCTGCGCGAGGAGCTGGGTATCGAGGTGAGCCGTTCGCGCGCGCTGATCAAGGTCAGCCACGATTACCCGGACAAGCAGGTGCTGCTGGATGTGCGCGAAGTCGAGGCATTCGCCGGCGAGCCGCATGGCGCCGAAGGGCAGCCGCTGGAATGGGTTGCTCCACGCGATTTGCCCCAATACGAATTCCCCGAGGCCAACAAGCCGATCGTTGCAGCCGCGCGCCTGCCGGATCAGTACCTGATCACCCCCGATGGCCTGGAAGTGCCGCAGATGCTCAAGGGCATCCAGAAGGCAGTGGCCAGTGGCATTCGCCTGATCCAGTTGCGTGCCCCGGACATGTACGATCCCAAGTATCGCGATGTGGCGGTGGATGCGGTCGGCCTTTGCGCGGGCAAGGCGCAGCTGATGCTCAAGGGGCCGCTGGAGTGGCTGGGTGACTTCCCAGCCGCGGGTTGGCACCTGACGGCTGCACAACTGCGCAAATATGCCGCCAACGGCCGGCCGTTCCCCAAGGAGCGCTGGCTGGCGGCGTCCTGCCACAGTGCCGAAGAGCTGGCGCTGGCGGAGCAGATGGGCGTGGACTTCGTCACCTTGTCGCCGGTGCAGGCAACCCGGACACACCCTGAGGCGGTGCCGCTGGGGTGGGACGAGGCACAGCGGTTGATTGCCGGGTTCAACAAGCCGGTCTACCTGCTGGGTGGGGTAGGGCCGGGTGAGCGTGAGCAGGCCTGGGAAGCGGGGGCACAGGGTGTGGCCGGGATCCGGGCGTTCTGGCCTGAGATCTGAGTCGCCTGTAATTGGGGCCGCTTTGCGGCCCATCGCCGGCAAGCCAGCACCCACAGAGGCAGCACAGACCGGGCTCTGTGGGAGCTGGCTTGCCGGCGATGGGCTGCGCAGCAGCCCCAGAAATATCAGCCGTTTGGTTTCTCAGCAGGCTGCCACAAAACCTCCGCCACCCCCTGCCGCCGCCCAATGATCCGCGCCGCCACGAACAGCAGATCCGAAAGCCGGTTTATATACGCCAACCCAACCCCCGCCAACGGCTCCAGCGCATTCAGCTGCTGGCACCGCCGCTCCGCACTGCGCGCCAGGCTCCGGCACACATGCGCCTGTGCCACCAGCGCCGAGCCACTGGGCAAGATGAAGTTTTTCAACGGCCCCAGCTCTTCATTCCACACATCGATCGCTGCCTCAAGCCGCTCCACCTCCGCCAGGTTCAACGCCTGATAACTGGGCATCGCCAGCTCACCGCCCAGGTCGAACAGGCGGTGCTGACACGGCGCCAACACCGCGCTCACTTCATCCAGCCCTTGTTCGGCCAGCCCCGCCAGCAGCAAACCCAGCTGGCTGTTCAGGCTGTCCACCTCGCCAATCGCCTCGATTCGCGGGTGGTCCTTGGGCACTCGGCGCCCGTCGCCCAGGCCGGTTTCGCCTTTGTCGCCGGTGCGGGTGTAGATCTTCGACAGGCGGTAGCCCATGTCATTTCTCCATTTTGGCCGGCGCCACCGCTGCCGGCTGGCCAAGGGGCAGGCGCAGGGTGAAGCAGGTGCCCTGGCCGGGCGTGGACTGCACTTCCATCTGCCCCTTGTGGTTGTTGGTGATGATGAAGTACGAGACCGACAGCCCCAGCCCGGTACCCTGGCCGATTTCCTTGGTGGTGAAGAACGGCTCGAAGGTGCGCTTGCGCACCCCTTCGGGCATGCCGACGCCGTTATCCTCGACCTGGATTTCCGCCCATGGCGGGCTCAAGCGGGTGCGCAGGGTGATGCGCCCGGGCTCGCTCGGCTGTGGCCGCTGGTGGATGGCCTGGGCCGCGTTTTTCAGCAGGTTGAGCAGCACCTGCTCCAATTCGTTGGCGGTGCACGGCACCGGCCCCAGGTCGGGGTCGAACTGACGCACGATGGCCTGGCCCTTGAAATCGAAGCCTATGGCCAGGTCGAAGTCGTTGCTGGCAATTTCAACCGCCTGATCGATCAGCGCCGGCAGGTCGCACGGCGCCAGCTGACGGTTGCTGCGGCGGCTGAAGCTGAGCATGTGGGTGACGATCTTCGCTGCCCGGGCACCGGCCTGCTGGATGCCGTCGAGCAATTGCGGCACTTCGCGGCTCTCCAGGTAGCGGTTGACCGTGGGCAGGTCGATGCCCAGCTCCTCTGCCTGTTCCTGATTGCGCGGCAGTTCTGGTGACAGGCGCCGGCGGATGTTCTGCACGTTATGCAGGATCGCGCCCAGCGGGTTGTTGATCTCGTGGGCCATGCCGGCGGCCAGGCCGCCGACCGAAAGCATCTTTTCCGATTGCACCATCATTTCTTCCAGCGACAGGCGCTGGGTGATGTCGTCGATACGGATGACAACGCCACGGCCGCCGCCACCGGTCAGCGGGTAGAAGGTCAGGGCGTAGTGGCGCAGGTCGTCACCCTTGGGCCAGGTGACCCGTTCGATCTTTGCCACCCGGTGCTTTTCCACTGTTTCCTTCAGTTGCGGCAGGAACGGCTTGAGCGGTTCGAAGGCAATGAAGATCGGCTGATTCAGCGCCTCGTCCAGAGGCGTGCCGGAAAGTACCGTGGCTTCGTGGTTCCACTGGGTCACGTAGAGCTGTTCATCCAGGGCGATCAGCGCCGAGGGCATCGAGTCGATGATGCTGTTGAGGTAGTTCTGGAAGCCGGTGAGCTTTTTCTCGATCTTGCTGCGCACCTGGACTTCCAGTTCCAGCTTGCGATTGGTGTGGCGGGTTTCCTCGGCCAGGCCCTGGGCCTGGTCGTAGGCCTCCTGAAACTCGTCGCGGGTGCGCTTGAGTTGCTGTTCGCGGGCTTCGATGCGCGAGAGCATGGTGTTGAACGCTTCGGCCAGGCTGCCGATTTCATCGTCGTTACCGCGCTGCGCGCGCAAGGCATAGCTCTCTTCGCGGGTGACCTGGCGGCTGAGCTCTTCGAGCTGGTTGATCGGCTGGGTGATCAGGCGTTTTATCTGTCGGGCGATGACGATCCACAGCAGGATGCTGAACACCAGGATGCCCAGGCTGGCGCTGAGGGTGCCGGTATAGAAAGCCGTGGGCAGTTCACTGCTGGCCACCAGCAGCAGGTGTGCGGGCGGGTTGGCGTCACGTGGCATGCGGATCAGCTGGGTGCTGCGAAACTCCATCAGGCGCCAGCCGTCGATGTTGCGAAAACGCTTGGGCAGTGCCAGCGGCTCGCCATGCTGCAGCTGCGCCAACATGCGGCCATCGCCACCGTAGACGGCAGCGGCGCGCAGCGGCGTGTAGCTGTCCAGCTCTTTCAGCAGGGCGCTGGCGGTGTCCGGTGTATCGCCGGCGCGCGCCGCCAGTTGCGGGTTGGCCACCAGCCGGCCGATGGTGTGCAGCGCCTGTGGCGCCATGCTTTCCTGGGTGATCCAGTAGGCGGCGCTGATGAAGGTGAGGTTGGCCACCAACAGGATGGTCACCAGCAACACCAGCAGGGCTGCCAGCAGCTTCTGCCCGACCGGGAGGTTTTCCAGGCGTTGGCGCAAAGTCATGGGCTAGGCAATATCCGTATCCGGTTGAAAGGGCTGCGTCAGTCGCAGGGCAAACCACGCACACGCAGGTTATCGACCAGGTGCTGCAGCAGGCGTTCCAGCTCTGGCAGCTGCAGGCCATGACGGCCGGCGGCGCGGCAGGCATGGCCAAGCAGGTAGTGCACCTCGGTGCGGCGGCCTGCGCGTACATCCTGGTACATGGAAGAGTAGTTGGCCGCAGTGGCGAGGATCACCCGCTGCACTTCTTCGTTCAGCCCGTCTGCCGCTTCTGGCTGGCCACAGCGGCGCAGCAGTTGGGCCAGCTCGGCGCACAGCGCATCCACTTCGCCCAGGTGCCCCAGCAGCCCGCCGTTCTGGCAGTCGTGCAGCACGGTCAGCGGGTTGATGGCGCAATTGAGTGCCAGCTTGCGCCACAGACGGGTGAGGATATCCACCGTCCACTCGGCAGGGATGCCAGCCTGATGCAGGTCATCGAACCAGGCCGGGATCGTCGGGTTGCGTGGGTCACCCAGCCAGTTGAAGCCGTGGCCGGCAAAGCGTACGTGCCAATCTCCCTCGCGGAATGCGCCTTCGGTACTGGAGGCGAAGATGCAGCGTGCATAGGGCACCAGGTCGGCGACCTCGTCTTGGCTGCCCAGGCCGTTCTGCAGCAGAACCACCTCGGCGTCTTCGGCCAGGCGAGGTGCCACGCCGGCGATGGCCGGGGCGGCGTCGTAGGCCTTGCAGGCCACCAGCAGGCGATGGATCGGGCCGTGTGCCTGCGCGGTTTCGGCTGGGATGGCGTAGTGGCGGGACTGGTCCTGTTCGACCAGGGTCAGGCCGCCGGCCTGCTGGTAGGCCTGCAGCCGCTGCCCGTCACGCAGGATCAGGCGCACTGCCTTGCCCGCGCGCGCCAGGCGGCAAGCCCACAGGCTGCCAAGGCTACCGGCGCCGAGAATATGCCAGGTGCTGCTCATATGCGTTTCGCAACCCGTTATAATAAGCCCGCATTTTAACCGTCAAACCCAGCGCGCTCCATCTTCAGCCTGAGCGCGCTTTTATTTTGGGAGAACAACCATGCCTTCGTTCGACGTGGTATCGGAACTGGACAAGCACGAAGTGCAGAACGCGGTCGACAACGCCATCAAGGACCTGGACCGTCGCTACGACCTCAAGGGCAAGGGCACCTTCGAGTTCAAGGACAAAGAGCAGACCGTGATGCTCACCGCCGAGGAAGAGTTCCAGCTCGAAGCGATGCTGGAAATCCTGCGCCTGGCGCTGGTCAAGCGCAAGATCGACGTGAAGTGCCTGGAAACCAAGGACCCGTACGCCTCGGGCAAGGAAAAGAAACAGGAAGCCAAGTTCCGCGAAGGCATCGACAAGGAACTGGCGAAGAAGATCGTCGCCACCATCAAGGATGCCAAGCTGAAAGTGCAGGCCGCCATCCAGGGCGAGCAGGTACGCGTTACCGGCAAAAAGCGCGACGACCTGCAGGAAGCCATTGCGCTGCTGCGTACCAAGGAATTCGACATGCCACTGCAGTTCAACAACTTCCGCGACTGATGTGGGCATCGCCCGGAACCCCGATGGCCAAATGATGTCCATGGGGGCCGGGGCTGCGCCATCGCGCGTGGCCAGTTCTACCGTGTACTTGCCGCTCGGCATCAGGAGATGAATATGGATTTGAACGCTGAAGTCGATCAGCTGGTCCGCCAATCCCAGACCTGGATCCCCTTGATCATGGAATATGGCAGCCGTGTGCTGCTGGCGCTGCTGACCCTGGCGGTCGGCTGGTGGATCATCAACAAGGTCAGCGCCCGCCTGGGCAAGCTGGTTGGCCTGCGCAACGCCGACCTGGCGCTGCAGGGCTTCATCAGCACCTTGTCGAATATCGTGCTGAAGGTGCTGCTGTTCGTCAGCGTGGCGTCGATGATCGGTATCGAGACCACCTCGTTCGTTGCCGCCATCGGTGCCGCGGGCCTGGCCATCGGCCTGGCCTTGCAGGGCAGCCTGGCGAACTTCGCCGGCGGTGTGCTGATCCTGATGTTTCGCCCGTTCCGCATCGGTGACTGGATCGAGGCGCAAGGCGTGGCCGGCACCGTCGACAGCATCCAGATCTTCCACACCGTGCTGCGCACTGGTGACAACAAGACGGTGATCATGCCCAACGGCAGCCTGTCCAACGGCATCATCACCAACACCAACCGCCAGCCGACGCGCAAGGTGGTGTTCGATGTGGGCGTGGACTACGAGGCCGACCTGCAGAAGGCCCGCAACGTGCTGCTGGAGCTGGCGCAGGACCCGCGCGTGCTGCCCGACCCGGCGCCGCAGGCGGTGGTCGCGACCCTGGGCGACAGCTCGATCACAGTGTCCTTGCGCTTGTGGACCAAGACTGCCGATTACTGGGATGTGATGTTCATGCTCAACGAGCATGCGCGTGACCGGTTGAAGGCCGAAGGGATCGACATTCCGTTCCCGCAGCGGGTGATTCGCGTGGTGCAGGAGACTGCAGCGCAGTAATACCGCGTTGAAGCCGGGGCCGCTTCGCGCCCCATCGCTGGCAAGCCAGCTCCCACAGGGTTATCACAGTCTTCAGGCTTGTGTTGTTCCTGTGGGAGCTGGCTTGCCGGCAATGGGGCGCGAAGCGGCCCCGGCTTTTTACACTTGTTCACAGCAATACCCCGCCATTTCTGGCATATAGCCTGACCCCACCTGCCACACCCGATACGCCATCATGAAACCACTGCTGTACATCACCCCCCTGCGCGCCTTGCTGTTCGGCCTGACCCTGGCCCTGTTCGAGCTGCTCACCTACCTGGCCAGCGATGCCGTCATGCCGGCCATGCCGGTGGTGGTCGGCGACTTGAATGCCAGTCCCGAATACATTCCCCACGCCCTCAACCTGTACCTGCTGGGGGGCGTGGTGCTGCAATGGCTGATCGGCCCGCTGGCCGACCGCTATGGCCGGCGCCCGTTGCTGCTGATCGGCTGCGCGTTCTTCGGCCTGGCCTGCCTGGCCACCTTCTGGGTCCACGACATCGGCCTGTTCAACTTGCTGCGCCTGCTGCAAGGCATCGGCCTGGGGTTTGTGGTCACGGTCAGCTACCCGGCCCTGAACGAAGCCTTCAGCGAAGCCGACGCCGTGCGCATGATGGCCCTGCTGGCCAACATCGCCTTGCTCTCGCCACTGCTCGGGCCGCTGGTGGGCACCTTGCTGCTGCAGTGGCTGGACTGGCGTTGGCTGTTCGTGGCCTTCGCCATTGGTGCGGTTGTGGCCTGGCTGCTGCTGTACCGGCTGATGCCGGAGACCTTGGGCGTGGAGCGCCGTGACGGCTCGCGCCTGGCATTCACGCCGATCCACCTGCTGCCACTGCTGGCCGGCTACGGCCAATTGCTGGGCAACCGCCGCTTTGTCGCTGGCAGCGCGGCCCTGGGCCTGGTCGGTCTGCCGCTGATTGGCTGGATCGGCCTGTCGCCGGTGCTGCTGATCCACGACGAGGGGCTGAGCACCATGGAGTACGCCTTGTGGCAGTTGCCGGTGTTTGGCGGGCTGATCCTGGGCAACCTGATCATCAACCGCATTGCCGATCGCTATCCGTTGGCGGCGCTGGTGCGTGGTGCATTGTGGCCATACCTGGCCGGCCTGTGCCTGATGGGACTGGCGACATGGTACTGGCCGAGTGTGACCAGCGTGGTGGCGGGCATGTCGCTGTACGCGCTGGGGTTGGGCGTGGCCAACGCGGTGCTGTATCGCATGACGCTGTTCGCCAGCGAGCAGAGCAAGGGCCTGGTCTCGGCCATGCTGGGGATGATCACCATTGCCTTGCTGGGGTTGGGTGGGGCGCTGCTGGCGATGATTGGGGCCGGGGCCAGCTTGCTGCACTTTGCCCTGGCGGCGGGTGTGGCGGGGGCCTTGGCGCTGTGGCCGCTGTGGTTTGTGGTGGGTGGAAGGCCTGGTGAGGGGGCTGTTGCTCAGTAAACTTTATTGCCTGTAGCGGCCTCTTCGCAGCACAAGGCTGCTCCTACAGATACACCACAGCTCTGTAGGAGCAGCCTTGTGCTGCGAAGAGGCCGCTACAGGCAATACAAACCTGTCAGGGCCGCTCGGCCGCCGAACCTTCCTCTGCAACCGGTTTGCCCGGCCCGGCCTCCTGGCGCCACTGCAGGGCAATCAGGATCAGGGTCGGCACGCCAAGGAGGGCAGTGATCAGGAAGAAGTCGTGGTAACCGAACTTCTCCACCATCACCCCCGAATAACCCCCGATCAGCCTTGGCAACAGCAGCATGATCGAGCTGAGCAACGCGTACTGGGTAGCCGAGAACTTCAGGTTGGTCAGGCTCGACAGGTAGGCAACGAAGGCCGAGGTGGCCAGGCCGGAGCTGAAGTTGTCCAGCGAGATGGTCACCACCAGCATTTGCAAGTTCGGGCCCATGTCGGCCAGCATCAGGAACAGAATGTTGGTGCCCGCGGAGGCCGCACCGCCGATGAACAGGATCGGCATGATGCCGAAGCGCACGATCAGCAGGCCGCCAACACCGGCGCCGACCAGGGTCATGATCAGGCCGAAGATCTTGCTGACGCTGGCGATCTGGTCCTTGGTGAAGCCCATGTCGATGTAGAACACGTTGGCCATCACGCCCATTACCGTGTCCGACATGCGATAGGTGGCGATCAGGCCGAGCAGCAGCAGGGCCTGCCAGCGGTAGCGGGCGATGAAGTCGTTGACCGGGGTCAGCACCGGCGCGAGGCCGCGACGGCCCAGGCTCGACAGGCACGCCCAGGTCAGCAGTACATAGAGGATCAGGCGCAGGAAGGCGCGGTCTTCCAGCAGCAGGTCCAGTGGCGTTGCATCACCGGAGATGACGCTGGACCAGCCGGTATTGAACATCTGGGTGAAGCTGGCCGGTACCGATACCAGCAAGATTATCAGCACGAACACCGAGGCCAGCTGGTGCACCAGCCCATAGCGCGCTGCCGACAGCTGGGTACGCATGGGTACGGGCGGTTCGCGCATGATCAGGGTGGTGAATACGGCGGGCAGCATCATCACCGCGAACATGACGTAGGTGCCGGCCCAAGCCTTGTGCAGGTAGCTGAAGCCAGTGGAGCCGAACCACTCGGCGAAGAACAGGGCGCCAGCCGTGGCCAGCAGGGCCGCCACGCGGTAGCCGGCCATATAGCTGGCGGCGAGTGCAGCCTGGCGCTGGTCGTCGGCGATTTCCAGGCGGTAGGCATCGACCGCGATGTCCTGGGTGGCCGAAGCGAAGGCCACCAACACCGCCAGGGCAATCAGCCATGACAGGTGCTGCTGCGGGTCGCACAGGCTCATGCCGACCAGCCCGATCACCACCAGCGCTTGCGACAGCAGCAACCACGAACGCCGGCGCCCCAGGCTGCCGAGCAGCGGCAGGCGCCATTGGTCGAGCAGTGGCGACCACACCCACTTGAAGGCGTACGCCAGGCCGATCAGGCTGGCGTAACCAATGGTCTCGCGGGCCACGCCAGCTTCGCGCAACCACACCGAAAGGGTGGAGAACACCAGCATGTAGGGCAGACCGGCGGCGAAGCCGAGCAGCAAAAGTACCAAGGTTGACGGGCTGGCATAGGCAGCAAGCGCAGCGCGCCAGGTTTTACGGGGCATGGGCCAACATCTGCCTCAAGTTTGCGAAAACAAAGCGCGCACTCTAACCGCTGTGCTCCATCGGGCGCCAGCCATGGCGCGTCATATCCACACGATTGTTGGTTACATTCACACCCTCCGCGCGCAGTCGCGCCCGTTGTTCATCCCCAGCCGGGGTACCCAGTGCCAGGCTCAGCCTGCCACCTGCGCCAAGCACCCGGTGCCAGGGCAGGCGAGTGTCCGCGGGCAGTTGCCCGAGGGTACGCCCGACCCAGCGTGCCGCCCGCCCAAGCCCTGCCAGTTCGGCCAGTTGGCCATAGCTGACCACCTTGCCGGCCGGAACTTGGCCAAGTACCGAATACAGCACCGTCCGTCGGCCCTCGGCGGAGTCGAGGGCGTGCTCATATCCGTCAGACATCAGGCCCCCTCTGGGCTGCAGATGAAACCGGACCGGCGGTCTGGCAAATGAGAGTTGAACTCAACGGCATGCTCCCGGTCTTTTCTTGCTCTGGTCGTCGTTATCCGGATAATGCCCGGCTTTTTTCGCCAAATCGAACCTGTAGTCCGAAAATCATAGCCCGCTTATGTATTCTAGATCCTTGTTGTGCCTGCTTGCTGTTTCCCTCTGCGCCTCCCCGGTGTTCGCCGACACCGTATGGATGAAGAACGGTGACCGTCTCAGCGGCAAGATCAAAGTCTTCGACGGCGGCAAGCTGCTGCTGGAAACCCCCTATGGCGGTTCCATCGCCCTGGACTGGAAAGAGGTCCAGACCCTGGAGAGCGACCAGGAGATGCTGGTCAAGCAGGACGCCTACAGCGGTGAGCGCGCCAAGTCGCTGAAGGCCGCCGAGCCTGGCAAGGTGACCCTGGCCAATGGCGAGGCGCCGAAGACCGTGGAGCTGGCCAGCATTGAGCAGATCATGAAGCCCAAGCCCCTGGTCGAGGATTTCGTGTGGAAGGGCAACGTCGACGTGGCGCTGGACTACAAGCGCGCCGAGAACGACACCGACGACTACGACGTCGGCTTCAAGACCAGCGCCCGCCATGGCCGCTGGCGGCACAATGCCGAAGGCGAATACAACCGCGAGACCAAGGACGACGTCACCACCACAGACAACTGGAGTGCCGAGTATGCCCTGGACCGCTTCCTCACCGAGAAGTGGTTCTGGCAAGGGCGCATGGAGTACAAGCGCGATCGCATCGAAGACCTTGCTCGCCAGCGCACCGTGGGTACCGGCCCGGGTTACCAGTTCTGGGACGACGAACTGGGCGCGTTTTCGCTGGGGTCGCTGATCAACCGCACCGACTTCGAATACCAGGATGGCGCCAAGGACAACTTCTATTCTGCGGCAGTGAAGTGGGACTACACCCGCTACCTGATTGGCAAGAATGTGCAACTGTTCACCAACGGCGAGTTCGCCAAGCCGCTGGGTGGCGTGGCCGACTATGCGCTGGATGCCGAAGTTGGCCTGCGCTACAAGGTCACTGAATGGGCCTCGCTCAACCTCAAGGCGGAGAAGGACATCATCACCGGTACCCGTGAGAGTGACCTGGACAAGACCCGCTATACCGCAGGCTTCGGCGTCACCTGGTAAATCTTTGCGGCCCATCGCGACACAGGATGTACGCGATCCCTTGTAGGAGCGGCCTTGTGTCGCGATGGGCTGCAAAGCAGCCCCATTGGCACTGGATCTGATAATGCTTATCTTGTCCCATCCAGCCCGATATCAGGAGCCGCCCCCAAGTGAGTACCAATGCCATCCGTCCCGCCCGGGAGCTGCTGCTCAAGGAATACCGCGGCGTGCTCTCGACCCATTCCAAGTCGATGCCCGGCTACCCCTTCGGCTCGGTCGTGCCGTACTGCCTGGACGCCCAGGGCAACCCGTTGATCCTCATCAGCCGCATCGCCCAGCACACGCACAACCTGCAGAAGGACCCCAAGTGCTCGCTGCTGGTAGGTGAGCGCGAAGCCGAGGACGTGCAGGCCGTGGGGCGCCTGACAGTGATGGCCGAGGCGCACAAGCTGGTGGAGGAGGCCGCCATCGAGGCTGCCGCCGAGCGTTACTACCGCTATTTCCCGGACGCGGCCAACTACCACAAGGCCCACGACTTCGACTTCTGGGTGCTGCAGCCGGTGCGCCACCGCTACATCGGCGGCTTCGGCGCGATCCACTGGCTCGATCAGGTGACCCTGGCCAACCCGTTCGCCGGCAAGGCCGAGACGAGCATGGTCGAGCACATGAACAACGACCACGCCAACGCCATCGCCCATTATGTGGAGCTGACCGATTTGCCACGCCATGCGCCAGCACAGATGGTCGGGGTGGACAGTGAAGGCATGCACCTGCGTATTGGCCAGGCGGTTTACTGGTTGCCCTTCCCAAGTACTTGCAACACGCCGACACAAGTCCGCGAAGCCCTGGTTTTGCTGGCTCGCGCCGACCAGTGGCCGGTTGCGACGGAAGTCGAGGGTTGAAAAGCCGAGCGCACGCATCCATCTGTTGGTCTTACAGGAAGGTTCTCTTCCGACGAGGAATGCTTTGATGCGTGCTTTTCTACTGCTGTTTCTCCTGTTTCCCGTGCTGGAGCTGTTCGTCTTCGTGAAGGTCAGTGCCGCCATCGGTTTCTTCCCGGCACTGCTGCTGATCATCGCCGGCTCCGCCCTGGGTGTGCTGGTGATGCGCGTGGCCGGGCTGGCAACCGCACTGCGCGCCCGTGAAAGCCTGCAGCGTGGCGAACTGCCCGCCGAGGACATGTTCCAGGGCATGATGCTGGCCGTTGGTGGTGGCCTGCTGTTGCTGCCAGGTTTCATCAGCGACGTGCTGGGCCTGCTGTGCCTGCTGCCATTCACCCGTCATCTGGCCGCGCGCAAGATGCGCGAGCGTGCCGAGGCCCAGGCCATGCGACAGCGCGCCTTCCAGGACGACCCGTTCCAGGCCCGGCCGCGTGATGGCGGGCATAGGCCGAATGTGATCGAAGGCGAGTACGAGCGCCGCGACAAGTAATAACCGGGGGCCGCTTTGCGGCCCTTTCGCGACACAAGGCCGCTCCCACAGGCAATGCATACCTTCTGTGGGAGCGGCCTTGTGTCGCGAAAGGGGCGCAAAGCGGCCCCAGCTTTTTGCGGGGCCAAGGCGCTGATGAAAAATTTTCTGAAGCAAGCCTTGTAATTGAATATGGCGGCCTCATGTATGTGGTCACCGCAAGGTTTCTGGTGGCAACACCAGGCATAACTCAGGTGGTTCGCCCATTGCGGGCCACCCCGGCAACGCCGGACAGCAACAACCCGCCGGTGTCGACACCGGCCGATGAAAACCACAATTTGGGAGAGATCGACAATGAAGCTTCGTCCTCTGCATGACCGCGTCGTTATCCGTCGCAGCGAAGAAGAATCGAAAACCGCTGGCGGTATCGTCCTGCCGGGTTCGGCCGCTGAAAAACCAAACCGCGGCGAAGTCGTCGCCGTCGGCACCGGTCGCATCCTGGACAACGGCGAAGTTCGCGCACTGGCCGTGAAAGTGGGTGACAAAGTGGTTTTCGGCCCTTACTCGGGCAGCAACACCGTGAAAGTCGATGGCGAAGACCTGCTGGTCATGGCCGAGAACGAAATCCTCGCCGTTATCGAAGGCTGATTTCCCCGACTTCCCGTTACTCCAAAGAATTCCAAGGATTAAACGATCATGGCTGCTAAAGACGTAAAATTCGGCGATTCCGCTCGTAAGAAAATGCTGGTTGGTGTCAACGTTCTGGCTGACGCGGTAAAAGCGACCCTGGGCCCGAAAGGCCGTAACGTGGTGCTGGCCAAGAGCTTCGGCGCTCCGACCATCACCAAGGACGGCGTTTCCGTCGCCAAGGAAATCGAGCTGAAAGACGCCTTCGAGAACATGGGCGCCCAACTGGTCAAGGAAGTTGCTTCCAAGGCCAACGACGCTGCCGGTGACGGCACCACCACCGCTACCGTCCTGGCTCAGGCCATCGTCAACGAAGGCCTGAAAGCCGTCGCTGCCGGCATGAACCCGATGGACCTGAAGCGCGGCATCGACAAGGCCACCGCTGCCGTCGTCGCCGAGCTGAAGAACCTGTCCAAGCCATGCGCCGACTCCAAGGCCATCGCCCAGGTAGGTACCATCTCCGCCAACTCCGACAACTCCATCGGTGAAATCATCGCCGAAGCCATGGAAAAAGTCGGTAAAGAAGGCGTGATCACCGTTGAAGAAGGCTCGGGCCTGGAAAACGAACTGTCGGTCGTTGAAGGCATGCAGTTCGACCGCGGCTACCTGTCCCCGTACTTCGTCAACAAGCCGGACACCATGGTTGCCGAGCTGGAAGGCCCGCTGCTGCTGCTGGTCGACAAGAAGATCTCCAACATCCGTGAGCTGCTGCCAGTTCTGGAAGCCGTTGCCAAGGCCGGCCGCCCACTGCTGATCGTTGCCGAAGACGTTGAAGGCGAAGCCCTGGCTACCCTGGTAGTCAACAACATGCGCGGCATCGTCAAGGTTGCTGCGGTCAAGGCTCCGGGCTTCGGCGACCGCCGCAAGGCCATGCTGCAGGACATCGCCGTCCTGACTGGCGGCCAGGTCATCTCCGAAGAAATCGGCCTGTCGCTGGAAACCGCTACCCTGGAGCACCTGGGTAACGCCAAGCGCGTCATCCTGTCCAAGGAAAACACCACCATCATCGACGGCGCTGGCGCCGACACCGAGATCGAAGCACGCGTCAAGCAGATCCGTGCCCAGATCGAAGAGACTTCCTCGGACTACGACCGTGAGAAGCTGCAAGAGCGTCTGGCCAAACTGGCTGGCGGTGTTGCCGTGATCAAGGTCGGTGCCGGCACCGAAGTTGAAATGAAAGAGAAGAAAGCCCGCGTTGAAGACGCCCTGCACGCTACCCGTGCAGCCGTTGAAGAAGGCGTGGTACCTGGCGGTGGTGTAGCCCTGGTTCGCTCCCTGGCTGCCATTGCCAACCTCAAAGGCGACAACGAAGACCAGAACGTCGGTATCGCCCTGCTGCGTCGCGCTGTTGAAGCGCCGCTGCGCCAGATCACTGCCAACGCCGGCGACGAGCCAAGCGTTGTCGCTGACAAGGTCAAGCAAGGTTCGGGTAACTTCGGTTACAACGCTGCTACCGGCGAATACGGCGACATGATCGAGATGGGCATCCTGGACCCAGCCAAGGTCACCCGCTCGGCGCTGCAAGCTGCTGCTTCGATCGGCGGTCTGATGATCACCACCGAAGCCATGGTTGCTGACCTGCCGGAAGACAAGCCAGCTGCTGGCATGCCTGACATGGGCGGCATGGGTGGCATGGGCGGCATGATGTAAGCCAGCCTTACCCCCTGCACCATGAGAAGCCCCGGTTCGCGAGAACCGGGGCTTTTTTGTTTTCCTGTGAGGGCCCTTTCGCAGCACGAGGCTGCTCCTACAGACGATCGCGTACTCTTGTAGGAGCAGCCTTGTGCTGCGAAAGGGCCGCAAAGCGGCCCCGGGTTCAGGCGACGCTACGCTCGGCAGCAGGCACCTCAGCCATTCCCCTCCGATACAGGATCAGATAATAGGACCCCAAGCCGATCAACCAGCAGAACACCGCCGTCCACACGTTGTGCGACAGGAAGTGCGCTCCCTGCATCATCCGCCCTAGCGACAGCACCGACCCGGCGACGAAGGCCACCGTCAACGCCACCCGCGCCAGCCGCGGCTTGCGATCACGCAACATGAAGAACAGCCCGAACAGGCAGAACCCGGTGGCGGCATGCCCGCCCGGCCAGCACAGCCCGGGCTTGTCGGTCGCCGGCCGCGGTTCCAGCAGCTTGCTGTAGGTTTCCTTCCCGCCAAACTGGGTCAGGCTCCACGGGCATTGCACCTGGGTCACTTTCTTCAGCGGTGTGACAAACGCCGTGGACAGGCCCAGTGCCAGTACCAGGCAGCCCAGCTCACGGCGCCAGCCGAACAGCCGCTTCCAGAAGAAGCTGGCAGCAAAGGTCACCAGTGACATCACTCCCAGCAGGATCACCCCCTGCTTGACCCTGTCATGCAGGATGTTCTCCAGCAAATAGCTGTGGCGGCCGATGAACTGCCCGGCAGCAGGGTCGAAGAACAGGTTGGCAATGTCCATGTCGACCGATGTCAGTTCCAGCAGAATCAGGCCGATTGCGGTCGCCAGGGGTAGCCCCAGGTAAAGCCAGAAATTGATCGGGCGGGGGCGATTTGGTTGCTGCATGGCGGCTCCAGGGCGCGAAAAAGATCGGGCATTGTCGGCCGCCCGCTATCCTGTGTCCGTGAAGGATCAGTGAAAAAACCGTCAAGTGCGCTGAATTTTCCCTGGGGCTGGCACCCTGCAGGCATAGGCCTTAAGCTGCGCCTGCCGCGCACCACAGCGAGAAGCGCCGCACAGGAGAAACCGATGCGCATTCTTTTGGTTGAAGACAACCGCGATATCCTGGCCAACCTGGCCGATTACCTGGGCATGAAGGGTTACACCGTCGACTGTGCCCAGGATGGCCTGTCCGGCCTGCACCTGGCAGCCACCGAGCACTACGACCTGATCGTGCTCGACATCATGTTGCCGGGCATCGACGGCTACACCCTGTGCAAGCGCCTGCGCGAAGACGCCCGCCGCGATACGCCGGTGATCATGCTCACCGCCCGCGACCAACTGGACGACCGCCTGCAGGGCTTCCGCTCCGGTGCCGACGATTACCTGCTCAAGCCCTTCGCCCTGTCGGAGCTGGCTGCCCGCATCGAAGCGGTGCTGCGCAGGGCCCAGGGGGGCGGGCGCCGCACCTTGCAGGTGGCCGACCTCAGTTATGACCTGGACACCCTCGAAGTCACCCGCCAGGGCCGCTTGCTCAAGCTCAACCCGGTCGGCCTCAAGCTGTTGGCGGTGCTGATGCAGAAGAGTCCGCATGTATTGCGTCGCGAAGTGCTGGAAGAAGCCCTGTGGGGCGATGACTGCCCTGACAGCGACAGCCTGCGCAGCCACGTGCACCAGCTGCGCCAGGTGATCGACAAGCCGTTTGAAAAACCGCTGCTGCATACCGTCCATGGCGTCGGCTATCGCCTCGCCGAGGGCCGTGATGGAGTTTAAGCAAAGCCTTGCCCAGCGCATCATCATCGCCTTTGCCCTGATGAGCGCGCTGGTGGCCGGGGCCTTCGCCTTTGGCATCGTCGGCACCGTGCACCTGGTCGAAGAGCGGCTGATTTCGTCGGTGCTGGGCGGTGACCTGCAGCGCCTGCTGCGCATGGACAGCGTCAGCGACTGGAGCCACCGCCCCCGCCCCGACCAGCTGTTCTATTTCAGCGGCGGGCGCGACGACTTCGAGCTGCCCAAGGACCTGCGCCACCTTGACCGCGGCTTCCACGAGGTATTCCGCGATCAACTGTCGTACCACGCGATGGTCGAGATCGTCGATGGCCGTCGCTATGTGCTGTTGCAGGACCAGAGCGACTTCGAAGAGCGCGAGCGCTTGCTGTTCGCGGTGGTGGTGGTGGGCTTCGTGCTCAGCCTGGTACTGGCGGTGATCCTCGGCTGGCTGGTGGCGCGCCGGGTGATGGCGCCGGTGATCCGCCTGGCGCGCCAGGTACGCCACCGTGACCAGTTGCTGGGCCTGGCCCCGCCGCTGGCACCGGACTATGCCGCGGACGAAGTCGGCCAGCTGGCGGTAGCCTTCGACGATACCCTGGGCCGCCTGCGCGATGCGCTGACCCGCGAACGGTTGTTCACCAGCGACGTCAGCCATGAATTGCGCACACCCTTGATGGTGCTGGCCACCTCGTGTGAGCTGCTGATGGAAAACCCGACGCTGGACGCCCGCTCGCGCAGCCAGGTGGAGCGTGTGGCGCGGGCCACGGAAGAAATGCGCGAGCTGGTCAAGACCTTCCTGATGCTGGCCCGGGCACAGCGCGACGAGGGTGCGGTGGCATCGCGGGCCACCCTGCGGGAGGTGGCTGACGAACTGGTCGGGGTTTGGCGCGACACCATCGAGCAGAAGGGCCTGGCCTTGTATTACGATGGCCGCGTCAGTGCCAGCCCGGTACTGTACAACGCCACCTTCCTGCAGTCGGTAATGGGCAACCTGCTGCGTAATGCCGCGCACTACACCGACAGCGGCTACATCCGCCTGAGCCTGGAAGCCAACGGCTTCAGCGTGGAGGACAGTGGCGTGGGTATCCCGGAGGAACAGCGCGAGGCGATGTTCCGGCCGTTCGTGCGCGGCGATGAGCGGCGCGGTGAGGGCCTGGGCCTGGGCCTGTCGCTGGTACAGCGCATCTGCGATGACCAGGGTTGGCATGTCACCCTCACGTCAACCTTGCCCCACGGCTGCCGTTTCGTGGTCGACCTGAGCAATACCGCGGTCAAGGGCGATCCGGAGGCTTTGGTCGAGTAATCTGTTGTTACAGGCCATTCGGCGCTCAACATATTTTTCACATCAGCATGACCTGATTCCTACGCTTACTTACCTAATGTGGCCGGAATGGAGTCAGGAGATGCCCAATGCGTAGCCCCATCAAGCTTGAATTTTCCGAGAAGTACGACAAAGAACATGCCCGCGAGTACTTTCTCAAGCACCAGGATGGCCTGGCGCGACGCCTTTCCCACAAGCGTGATGAGCAGCTGGCGCGTCGTGCCTTGGCATTGGCTGGTGAGCCTGGGCTTGTCCTCGACCTGCCATGCGGTGCCGGCCGCTTCTGGCCGTTGCTGGCAGAAAAGCCCAACCGGGTGATCATCGGCGCCGACAACTCAGAAGCGATGATCGAGACAGCCTGTACCGCGCAAGCGCCAGAGGTGGTGGCACGGGTACGCCCTTTGCAGACTTCGGCATTTGCCATCGACTTGCCGGACAATTCGGTGGACAGCATCTTCTGCATGCGCTTGTTCCACCACATCGGCGAAGCGGCGCACAGAAAGACCATTCTTTCGGAATTTCAACGGGTTAGCCGTGATAGTGTGATCCTGTCATTGTGGGTGGATGGTAATTTCAAGGCATGGCGCCGGAAAAAACTGGAACAGCGCCGCAGGTCCAGGAAGGGCGACCAGGACAATTACCAGAACCGTTTTGTGTTACCGGCCGACACGGTCGAAGAAGAATTCCGAGCCGCCGGCTTCAGAATCCAGGAACGCCTCGACTTCCTGCCGTTCTATGCCATGTGGCGGGTATATGTATTGCGTAAGGGGTAGTGTTTGATGGCTGTAGCCCAGAGCGGGGAGTCGCGGTTCGATTTTTACTGGCGCCAGCAGGGCGAGTGGGTCGAGGAGCCTAACCAGCGCCGTGGTGGCGAGAGCGGTGTGCAACGCCTCGACGATGGCAATGGCAAGCTGCTGTATGCCAAGCGCCAGGTCGGGCATATCTACCGTAGCCTGCTGCACCCTTTCGGCCGGCCGACCGTATTGCGTGAGCTCGATGCGTTGAACAGCTTCGAGCAACTGGGCGTGCGTGTACCGCGCATCGTCTTCTGTGGCGCCGAACGTGGTGCCGACAAGCAGTGGCGTGCGCTATTGGTGAGCGAAGCACTCGACGGTTTCGTCGAACTCGATACCTGGCATGCCGAAGGTGCCCGCGAGCGTTACCCGCAGGTGGTGCATGAGCGCATGCTCAAGGACCTGGCGGACAACCTGGCGCGCATGCACCTGGGGCACTGGCAGCACGGTTGTCTGTATGGCAAGCATGTGTTCGTCAAGGTGATTGGCGAGGGCGAGCAGGCCCGGGTCGAAGTCGCGCTGCTGGACCTGGAAAAATGCCGTCGGCGCATCAGCTGCCAGCGTGCGGCGGGCAATGACCTGCGCCAGCTGCGCCGCCATTCGTCGATGAATGACGCGGAATGGCAAACACTGCTCTACTTTTACCAGATGGCGTTTGGCAGCGCTGTCAAAGGGTTAGGGCAATGAAACTAGAAATAGCTCGAGCTTTGTTCCTGGTAGCTGGCCTGGCGGTGACCACCGTGGCGGTGGCTGCCTGGGAGGAGCCGAAGCCGACGGTGTTCAGCAAGGCCGAACTGGCCGACCAGTGCGCGTTGCCGCGGGAAATGAAACCGCAGCAACAAGCCGAGGCCGCGCCGGATCAGGACCTGTTGCTGTTCCTGTTCGGCATGCGCCAGGGGTTGCGGCCGTTCGGTTGAACCCGGTGTAGATGGAAATGCCAGAGGCCTCGCGATTGCGGGGCCTCTGGCATTTTTGCATTTGCCTCGCCGGCCTCTTCTCGCGGGCTTGCCCGCTCCCACAGGTAACGCGCAAGGTTCAAGACCTGTGCAGTATTTGTAGGAGCAGCCTTGTGCTGCGAAGAGGCCAGCAGGGCAACAGTGCTTCTTCGGCAGTAGGGGCCCCTTCGCAGCACAAGGCTGCTCCTACCGGTCCTGCGCAAACCTCAAAGTCGATGCTGGCCAGGTGGGAGCGGGCGAGCCCGCGAAGAGGCCTGTTCAGGCAACCGATGTTTCCCTGGCAACCGCCTTGTGCGCCAGCAACGTGTAGATACAAGGCAACACGAACAGGGTAAACAGCGTACCAATCGACATCCCGGTGGCAATCACCGTACCGATGTCAAAGCGGCTGACTGCCCCCGCACCAGTCGCCAGGATCAGCGGTACCATGCCAAATACCATCGCTGCCGTAGTCATCAGCACCGGCCGCAGGCGAATCGCCGCGGCTTCCTCGATCGCCTCGCGCACACTCATGCCGCGCTCCTCACGTAACTGGTTGGCGAACTCGACAATCAGGATGCCGTGCTTGCTGATCAGCCCAATCAGTGTCACCAGCCCGACCTGGGTGTAGATGTTCATGCTCGATACGCCAAGGAACAGTGGCAGCAGCGCGCCACAGATCGACAACGGCACCGTCACCAGTATTACCAGTGGGTCGCGGAAGCTTTCGAACTGCGCCGCCAGCACCAGGAAGATGATCGCCAATGCCAGGCCGAAGGTCACCCACAGCGCGCTGCCTTCCTGCACGTACTGGCGCGCCACGCCGGCATAGTCGAAGGCGAAACCTTCCGGAGCCTCCTCACGGGCGATGCCCTGTACGGTCTGCAGCGCCTCGCCCAGGCTGACCATGGGCACGCCCTGGATGATCGCCGAGTTCAGCTGCTGGAACTGGTTGAGCTGGCGCGGGCGGGCGCGGTCGGTAAGGGTGATCAGGGTGGATAGCGGCAGCAGTTGGCCCTGGTCGTTCTTCACGTAGTAGTTGTTCAGCCAGCCGGGGTTGTCGCGGTAAGGCCGCTCGACCTGGGCAATCACCTTGTAGCTGCGGCCTTCGAGGGTGAAGCGGTTGATTTCCGCCTCGCCCAGCAAGGTCGCCAGGGTGCTGCCCAAGGTGTCCATCGACACCCCCATCTGCGCCGCCTTGGCCCGGTCGATATCCACCACCACCTCGGGCTTGTCGAAGGCCAGGTCGATGTCGAGGAAGGCGAACTTGCCGGATTCCTGGGCGCGGGCCTTGATGCGCTGGGCCACATCCAGCAGTGCCGGGTAGTCGCCAGCGCTGTTGATCACGAACTGGAATGGCAGGCCCTCGCCGGTGCCGGGCAGCGACGGCAGGTTGAAGCCGAAGATCTGCAGGCCACTGATTTCTTCGAGCTTGCTCTGCACCAGCGGCAGCAGCTCCATCTGCGTGCGCTTGCGCTCGTTCCAGGGCTTGAGCAGGAAGCCGCCGATGCCGGTCTGCACGCCATTGAAACCGTTGATCTGGAACGACGAGTAATACTCCGGGAAAGCCTTGAACAGCGGGGTGAATTCGTCGGTATAGGCGTTGAGGTAATCAAGGTTGGCCGGCTGGGGTGAACTGCTCATCATGAAGATCACCCCCTGGTCTTCGTTGGGCGCCAGTTCGTTCTGGGTGAACTTCAGCAGTACCGGAATCAGGCACAGAATGATCACGGCAAACACCAGCACGACGGGCCGGCTGTCGAGGGTGGTGTGCAGCAGGCGCTGGTAGCGCACCTTCAGGCGTTCGAACAGCACGTCCAGGCGGTGGGCAAGGCCGCTGGGGTTCTGTTCCTGGCGCAGCAGCAGCGCGCACATCATCGGTGACAGGGTGAGGGCAACGATGCCGGATATGATCACCGCACCGGCCAGGGTCAGGGCAAATTCCTTGAACAATGCGCCGGTCAGCCCGGTGAGGAAGCCGATCGGTGCATACACCGCCGCCAGGGTAATGGTCATCGACACCACCGGCATGGCGATTTCGCGGGCGCCCTCGAGGGCGGCGTCGAACGGCGACTTGCCTTCTTCCATGTGCCGGTGGATGTTTTCCACCACGACGATCGCGTCGTCCACCACCAGCCCGATGGCCAGCACCATTGCCAGCAGGGTCAGCAGATTGAGCGAATAGCCCATCATCTGCATGAAGAACAGCACGCCGATCATCGACAGCGGAATGGTCACCACCGGAATCAGCACCGAACGCAGGGCACCGAGGAACAGGAACACCACCACGATGACGATCAGTACCGCTTCGCCGAGGGTCTTGATCACTTCGTCGATGGAGGCCTGGATGAAAAGCGTGGCGTCATAGGCGATCGATACCTTCAGCGCCGAGGGCAGCTGGCTTTCCAGCTCGGGCATGATGCGCCGCACTTCCTTGATGACGTCCAGCGGGTTGGCGGCTGGTGTGGCCTTGATGCCGATGTACACCGATGGGGTGCCGTCGAATGAGCTGACCGTATCGTAGTTTTCCGCCCCCATCTCGACCCGCGCCACATCGCCAAGCAGCACGCGGCTGTCGCCACTGGTCTTGACCGGCAGGGCGGCGAACGCCTCGGCCGACTTCAGCTCGGTGCTGGCGTTGATGCTGGTGACCACGTATTCACCCTTCACCTCGCCGGCCGCGGAAAGGAAGTTGTAGCGGCGCACGGCATTGGTCACGTCGATGGCAGACAGGCCATAGCCCGCCAGTTTCACCGGGTCGATCCAGATGCGCATGGCGAACACCTGGTTGCCGAGGATTTCCGCTTCGGCCATGCCCGGCAGGGTCGCCAGCTTGGGCTGGATCACCCGCGACAGGTAGTCGGTGATTTGCGGGTTGCTCATCTCTTTGCTGTAGAAACTGATGTACATAAGCGCCGAAGCATCGGCGGCTTCCTTGCTCAGTACCGGGTCTTCGGAGTCCTGGGGCAGCTTGTTGCGCACTTCGTTGGCCTTGGCCAGCAGTTCGGTGAACAACCGGTCGCTGTCGGCGCCGATGCGGGCGTAGATGGAAATGATCGAGAAGTTCTGTCTGCTCACCGAGGTCATGTAGTCGATGCCTTCGGCGCTGGCCAGGCTTTGCTGCAGCGGCTGGGTGATATAGCCCTGGATGGTCTCGGCGTTGGCGCCGGGGTAGGCGGTGGTTACGGTGATCAGGGCATTTTCCATTTGCGGGTACTGGCGGATCTGCAGCTTGTTCCAGGCCTGGAAGCCCAGCAGCAGGATCAGCAGGCTCACCACGCTAGCCAGCACCGGGCGGCGGATGAACGGGTCGGTGAACGCCATGCCAGCCTCCTGTCAGTCCTTGCCCGGCGCGCCCTGTGCGGGCTTCAGGGCTTTGTCCTGGCCGATGCGGATCGCGGCGCCGGGGGTGAGCTTCAGTTGGCCGGCGGTGATCACCTGTTCCCCGGCCTGCAGGCCCTTGCTGACCACCACCACGCCGTCACGGCGCTCGCCGGTCTGCACCGCGCGTTGCTCGGCGGTGAGCTGCGGCTGGCCCTTGTCGTCGTGTAGTGGCTTGCCGTCCTTGTCCTTTTTCGGCGTTGCGACATACACCGAGTTGCCATACAGGGTGTAGGTGATGGCGCTTTCCGGCACCACCACGTGTGGCTGCGGGTTGGGTAGCAGGATCAGCAGGCTGGCGAACATGCCCGGCAGCAGCTTGCTGTCCGGGTTGGCCATGGTCGCGCGCACCAGCAGGTTGCGCGTGGTTTCCTCGACCTTGGGGTTGATGGCGCTGAGGCTGGCGGGGAAGGTCTGGCCCGGGTAGGCGGCCACCTGCACCAGCACCTGCTGGCCCAGGCTGAGGTGCGGCAGGGCCTGTTCCGGTACGTTGAAGTCGACGTAGAGGCTGGATGTGTCCTGCAGGGTGGCGATCACCGTGCCGGCGGCCAGATAGTCGCCGACGTCCACTTGGCGAATGCCGATGGTGCCACTGAACGGAGCGCTGATGCTCTTCTTGGTCTTCGATGCCTTGAGCTGGTCGACCACCGCCTGATTGCGCCGGTACTGGGCGGTGAGGCGGTCGAATTCGCCGCGGGAGATGGCCGAGTCGCCGACCAGTTGGCTGCCACGGCCGAAATCTACCTTGGCCAGGCCCAGGTCAGCCTGGGCGGTGCCGAGCAGGGCGGTTTCCTGGTCGTCGTTGAGTTGCAGCAACAGTTGCCCGGCCTTGACCTGCTGGCCTGAGTCGAAATGCAGGGCCTTGACGATGCCTTCCACTTCCAGGCTCAGCTCAACGCCCTGTAGCGCCTTGAGGCTGCCGACAGCGGGCAGGCGCTCTTGCCACGGGCGCTGTTCGGCCAAGGCGGCCGCCACGGTGATGGGCGGCTTGGGGGCAGTGAACATCTGGATCTGCTGGTAGATCGAAAAGGCTTTGTAGCCCCCCAGGGCCAGCACGATCAGCAGAACCACGGCCAACATGATGAGCATGCGGCGGCGCAGCATAGGTCCGGTTCCTTGGATGCGGTTGTTATTCGCTTAGACACGACAACGGGCGATCCTGCCCACGTGTGGATGGGGGAAGTATTGACTGTTTTTTGGGGGAAGGGGAGTGGAATGCCTGGGCCGGCCTCTTCGCGGCTAAAGCCGCTCCCACAGGGAACGCGCAGTCAACGGGTTGCGCTATTCCTGTGGGAGCGGCTTTAGCCGCGAAGGGGCCAGTACAGCCAACCCGAAAATCAGACGAGATGCAGGTGATTGTCCCAGAAACCGGACGGCAGGTTCATCGGTTGCCCGACCAGCTCGGCCTTGCGGCAATCATAGAACCGGCAACGGCCCTGCCCGGAGGTGACGACAAAGCCGTCCTGTACCGCGCCCACCCCCGCGCAATCGGGCATTGGCGCATCCAGCCGCACCGCGCCGCTGTCCAGGTCCCAGACGAACAGGCGGTTGGCTCGTGGCGCGGTCAGCGCGACCAGCCGCAGCTCGCTGTGGATAGCCACGCTGGCGGTGTACTGGGCCATGGCCTGCAACTGCCGCTCCGGTACCGGGAAGGCCATGAACGGCTCGCCCGGGCGCTTGATCGCCAGCAGTTCGGCGGTTTCATCGGCATCGCCCATGAACTGTTGGCAGGCGGCGATGGTGCCATCGCTGCCCACCGCCAGGTGGCGCACGCTGTTCATCTGCTGGGCCAGGGTTTCCTTGCTCAGCAGGGTGCCGTCGCGCTGCATCAGCACCAGGCTCGGTTCCATGGCGTCGAGGTTCATCTCCACTCGGCTTTCGGCTTCGGTGCGGATACCGCCGTTGGCCACGATCAGCGTTTCGCCGTCCGGCAGCCAGGCCACTTCGTGCGGGCCGATGCCGTGGGTCGGAATCTCCCCGCTGTGCACCAGGCGCTCGCCTTCGAAGCGGTACACACCGAGTACGCCACGCCCCGGGTCGGTGGTGTCGTTCTCGGTGGCATACAGCCATTCGCCACCTTTGTGGATGACCGCGTGGCCGTAGAAGTGCCGGTTCGGCTGCGAGGTGACGGTTTGCAGCAGGCGCCCGTCGCGCAGGTCGACCAGGTAGCTTTCGGTGCCGGGACGGCGGGCGACGAACAGCGCGATCGGCAGGTCCGGGTGATGGATGATGGCATGGCAACGTTGGGCGACCTGGGTGCTGAACACCTGGGTGCCGTCCAGGCGGAACCCGACCGCATAGTGCTTGCCGTCGCCGTCGTCACGCGCCGACAGCAGCAGGGGCTCGCTGCCTTTGTTGCGGAACAGGCTCCAGCCGCCCAGGGTGAGGGCGCTGAGCAATACGCTACCGAGTTTGAGGGCCTGGCGTCGCAGCATGATCAGTCACCGTCGTTGGCATTGAAGCCCAGCTGGATGTTCAACGCCTTGGCCAGCTCGCCTTCGTGCAGGCGGTGGACGGCGTTGAGGCTGTCGTAGATCTGGTTCAGGGTTTGCTGGCCAGCGTCGTCGGCCAGCAGCTCGCCCAAGGTTTTCTGATTGTCGGCCAGCAGCTTGAGCGAGGCAGCGTAGGCGGCGTCGATCTTGTCTGCCAGGGCTTTCTGATCGCTGGGCAGCAAGCCGCGCAGGCCTTGGTTGTCGACCCCGACCCAGACCGCTTCGGCGGCCTTGAGGCTGGCCTCCAGGCTCTTGAGCGAGCTGTGGCTGCGCCAGGCTTCGGCCTGCAGTGGCTGCGGAATGCCCTTGCTCTGGCGGCCCATCGGCGCACCGAGCTTTTTCTTCAGGCTGTCCAGAGCGGTGACCTGGGCGCGCAGCAGGTCGGCGATGGCCTCGTGGGAGTCGGCGTAGCGCTGGTTGGGGAACTTGGTCATCTGCGAGAGCATGCCGTCGGTGCTGTTCCAGCCCTTGAGGATCTCTTCGGCCAGGGTTTTCTGGTGTTCACCAATGGCCACCAGCAACGGGCAGTAGCGGGCTTTCTGCTCGGCTGTGGCGATGTCCGGCTTGCTGTCGAACAGGATGTACTCGTAGGCCGACAGGCCACGTACCACCACGCTGGCCTTGCCCAGGGCCGCGGCATCGACCGGTTGGTCGGCGTTGACCAGTTGCTCGACCTGGCGGCCGACCAGGTTCTTCTTGTCGGGCCAGAACTGTACCTGCCAGGCGCGGTTGC
The DNA here is from genome assembly GCF_023100865.1 of Pseudomonas sp. A2. Taxonomy (NCBI): domain Bacteria; kingdom Pseudomonadati; phylum Pseudomonadota; class Gammaproteobacteria; order Pseudomonadales; family Pseudomonadaceae; genus Pseudomonas; species Pseudomonas sp. A2. Next base: position 5,039,859 of record NZ_CP039127.1, on the reverse strand, counting down.
CTTCGGCCAGCGGGCCGACCAGCAGCGGTTGCAGTTCGGCCCAGGCCTTTTGCGCGTTGAGGAAGTCGGCACGGGCCTTGTCCAGGGTTTCCTTGCCTTCGCAGTAGGCCAGGGCGCTGGCGGCCAGCGTGCGGTCGGCTTCGACCCAGCGGCTGTAGGTGGGCAGGATCACCTGCTTGGCGATGGCAGCGGAGGTCACGGCTTGCGGGTCCTGCGGCGAGCAGGCGCCGAGGGCGAGTGCGGCGAGGCTGGTGAACAACAGTTTGGGTCGGAACATGCCCGGCTCCTTTGCGCTTTTTAAAGTGAGTTCAGGAAAGCCAGCAACGCGGCACGCTGCTCGGCATTGAAAGTGAGTACGAAATTGCGTGCCGCCTCGGCCTCGCCACCGTGCCAGAGCACGGCTTCGAGCAGGTTGCGGGCGCGGCCGTCGTGCAGGAACTGGCTGTGGCCACTGACCGTTTCGCTCAGGCCGATACCCCACAGTGGCGGGGTGCGCCAGTCCTGGCCGTTGGCGGCGAATTCGGTGCGCTCGTCGGCCAGGCCCGGGCCCATGTCATGCAACAGCAGGTCGCTGTAAGGGCGGATCAACTGGTTGGCCAGCTCCGGCTCGGCGGCATTGGCGGCTGTGGTGAACTGCGGTGTATGGCAGCCCTGGCAGCCGGCCTGGTAGAACAGGTTCTTGCCCGCCAGCACGTGCGGCGAGCCAACATCGCGGCGGGCCGGCACGGCCAGGTTGCGGGTGTAGAAAGTGACCAGGCGCAGGATATTATCGCTGACTTCCTTCTCGCCATCGGCACCGTCGCCGTTGGGCGCGGCCAGGCAGTCGGCCTGCGCCGGGGTACAGTCGTCGTTGGGCTGCAGGGTGGTGGTCAGGCCCATGTCGCCGGCAAAGGCATGCACGTTCTGCTGGTTGACGTTGGGCTGCCCGGCCTTCCAGCCGAAGCGGCCGACCACGGTTTTGCCCTGGGCGTCATCCCACACCCGGTTGGCCCGGCCGCGGATGCCGTCGCGGTTGCGGTCGTCGGGATCCTCGTTGGCCAGCAGGTCGGCTTCGGGGATGGCTTCGAGCAGGCCCAAGCCGATCATCGGCGGCGCCACCCGCGCCGAAAAGCGCGTGTCGGGGTGCATCACGCCATAGCCGAGCTGGGTGATCTGCAGGGCCGGCTTGCGCAGCTCGACCTGGTGGCCATCCTCGAACGACACCGTTTCGCTGGTGTAGCTCACCCGCACCTTGCCTTCCGGCGTCACGCCGGGGATGGCCATGTCCTGCAGCTGGGTGCCATAGACCGGCTCCGGCACCACGCCGAGGCGTTCGACCACCTTGGCCAGGTAGGGCTGGTCGGGGATCGACAGGCGTACCAGCATCGATACGGCGTTGCTGTCGCCCGGCTCTGGCGGGTGGCCGCGGCCGTCGCGCACGTGGCAGTTCTGGCAGGCATTGGTGTTGAACAGCGGGCCCAGGCCGTCACGGGCGGTGGTAGTGGACGGGGCGATCACCCAGGGGTTGCGGAAGAAACTGTTGCCTACGGCGAAGTCCAGGCGCCGCTCGGGCGAGAGGTTGGCCGAGGGCAGGGAATAGGCATTGCGGTCAGTACGCTGCACGGTGGCTTTGCCGCCCGACAACGCTTCGCCGGGCTCGGCCTGGGTGAAACGCGGGGCGTCGTCGCAGGCGGCAAGGGCAAAGGCCAGCAGCAGGGGGGAGAGTCGGGACAGCGACAAGGACATCGAAAATCCTGGGCGTGAGCGAAAAACCGGCGTGCAAGCTTAGCAGGGTGAGTGAGTTTGAATAAGAGCAATTTGCAATTGCTGGATGAAATCGGTGTCAGTTGGCCATGTCGGCATGCTCGGTCTCTTGTGGGAGCGGCCTTGTGTCGCGAAAGGGCCGCAAAGCGGCCCCCGGCATTGTTTGCATCGGCGCCGAAATCCTGGGGCTGCTTTGCAGCCCTTTCGCGACACAAGGCCGCTCCTACAAGGGTGTGTGTTGCCTGAACGAAAAAGGCGACCCGAAGGCCGCCTCTTTCAGAACCGCTACAGCAGGATCAGAACTCGTGATCCGCGGTATCCGGGTTCAGGTTGGCAATGCCCAGCTTGCCCGCGGCCTGCTCGATCGCACCGGTCTGCTTGACCAGGGAGGCGATGGCGTCACGCACGATCTGGTTGCCGGCTGCGTTGTCGGCAGCGATCAGCTGGTCGTAGTGCTCGCCCTTGAGCGCGTGGTCGACGATCACCTGGATCTTGGCTTCGGTGGCTTCCAGGTCGGCCTTGAGGGTGGCGTCGGCGGCCGGGTCTACCTTGGCCACCAGCGACGACAGGCTCGGGCCGGTCACCTTGCTGCCGTCCGGGCGGGTGTACTCGCCCAGGTAGACGTTACGGATGCCCTTGGCATCGTAGAAGTGCGAGTAGTGGGTGTTGTCGCTGAAGCAGTCGTGCTCGTCTTCCGGCGAGTTGGCCTCCAGCGAAACCTTCATGCGCTCGCCAGCCAGTTCGCCCAGCGACAGGCTGCCCATGCCGAACAGCATCTTGCGCAGGCCGTCGTTGACCGACTCGGCTTCCAGCTTGGCGCGGTAGTTGTCGGCAACGTTCGGTGCCCAGTTGCCGACCATCTCTTCGAGGTCCTTGACCAGCAGGTCGGTGACCGCTTTCAGGTAGGCACGGCGGCGGTCGTTGTGGCCACCGGTGGCGCCTTTGCCTTCCAGGTAGTCCGACGCCGGACGGTTGCCCGCGCCCGGGCCGGTGCCGTTCAGGTCCTGGCCCCAGAGCAGGAACTCGATGGCGTGGTAGCCGGTGGCGACGTTGGCTTCAGAGCCGCCCAGTTCGTTCAGGCTGGCCAGCTTCTCGGGGGTGATGTCCTTGACGTCGATCTTCTCTTCGCCCACCTGGATCTCGGTGTTGGCGATGATGTTGGCGTTGGCCGCCGGGTTGCCCAGGGCGTGCTCATAGCTCTTGTCGACGTAGTCGATCAGGCCTTCGTCCAGCGGCCAAGCGTTCACCTGGCCTTCCCAGTCGTCGATGATGGTGTTGCCGAAGCGGAATACTTCGCTCTGCAGGTACGGTACGCGCGAGGCGACCCAGGCTTCCCTGGCTGCTTTCAGAGTTTCGTCGTTCGGCTTGGCCAGGAACGCGTCGACTGCGGTCTGCAGGGTCTTGGCGGTGCTCAGCGAGTCGCTGTACACGGCGTAGACCAGCTCGGCGTAATGCTTGACCACGGCTTTGCCGGCGGCTTCGTCGACAGCCCCGGGCGCTGCAGCGGTGGTGCTGGCGGCAACAGGTGCCTGGGCTTGCGGCGCGGCGGCCTTGTCGTCCTTGCCTTCACCGCAACCGGCGAGAGCGATGGCAATGGCCAGCAGACTGGCGGAGGCCAGAGGCATTCGAATCATTGTTGGTTTTCCTGCATCGTGTGGTTGGACCAAGGGGTGGACGGTGCGCCGTGGCACGCGAAACGACAACATCATGCGAAAGATTTGCATTTGCTGTAAAGGGGGCGGGCATGCAATTCGTGTAAATGCCGGTCACGGGCTGTAATCGGGCAGGCGGCTCAGAACATCGAAACCTGGTTTCGCTGTGCCTGCTTGAGGAAGTTGGTCAGCTCACGGGCCGACAGCGGCTTGCTGTAGTGGTAGCCCTGGCCCTCATGGCAGCCCTGGGCGACGATGTAGGTTTCCTGTTCGGCGGTTTCCACGCCTTCGGCGATTACCTGCATCCCCAGGCTCTTGCCCAGCTGGATGATGGCGCGGACGATGGTGGCGTCGTCATCGTCGTCCAGCAGGTCCTGGACGAAGCTCTTGTCGATCTTGATCTTGTCCAGCGGCAGCGATTTCAGGTAGCTGAGCGACGAGTAGCCGGTGCCGAAGTCGTCGATGGCAATCAGTGCTCCGGAGCGGCGCAGGCTCAGCAGGTGCTGGGCAGCGGTGCTGATGTCTTCCATCAGGCCGGTCTCGGTGACTTCCAGTTCCAGGCTGCGTGGTGGCAGGCGGTAAGCCTGCAGCAGGTTGTTGACCACCCGCGGCAGCTCGTTGTGGTGCAGCTGTACGGTGGACAGGTTGACCGCCATGCGCAGGTCGCTGAAGCCCATGTCGTGCCATTCGCGCAATTGCCGGCAGGCCTGGTCGAGCACCCATTCGCCGATGCCGATGATGCTGCCGTTCTGTTCGGCCAGGGGGATGAACTGGTCCGGGGGCACCATGCCCAGCTCCGGATGTTGCCAGCGCAGCAGTGCTTCGACACCGACCACGCGGTGGTCGCGGTAGCTGATCTGTGGCTGATACACCAGGTACAGCTGGTTGCGTGGCAGGGCTTCGCGCAGGTCCTTTTCCAGTTCGCGACGGCGGCGCATCTCGCTGTCGACGCTGGCGATGTAGAACTGGTAGCGGTTGCGCGAACGGGCCTTGGCCAAGGTCATGGTCTGTTCGGCTTTCTGCAGCAGCTTCTCGGTGCTGTCGCCGTCTTCCGGGAACAGGGTGATGCCGATGGTGGCGCGCAGGCGGATCTGCTGGTGGTGGTCGAGGTCGAACGGTACTTCCAGGTCGTCGAGGATACTCTGCGCCAGTTCGGCGGCCTCGTAGGGCTGCTCGATATTGGCCTGCACCAGGGCGAACTGGTCACCACCCAGGCGTGCCAGGGCGCCCAGTCGGCCGCTGTGGGCGCGCAGGCGGTCGGCCAGGGCCAGCAGCAACTGGTCGCCGACCTGGTAGCTGAACTGCTCGTTGATGCCCTTGAAGTCGTCCAGGCCTACGCACAGTACCGCCACGCGGTGTTGCAGGCGGCCACCGTCGACGAGGATCTTGTCCAGTTGCTGCTGCAGTTGCTGACGGTTGGGCAGGCCGGTGAGGAAGTCGTACTGGGCCATACGTTGCAGGCTGTTTTCCGCCTCGTGACGCAGGTGGGTGTTGCGCTCGATCGAGGCCAGCAGCTGGTTGGCGGTATTTACCCACAGGCCCAGCTCGTTCTTCTCGTGGCCCTTGAGCAGCGGTAGCTGATGCTGGCTGGGGCGGTCGGGGTTGATCTGGGTGAGGTGCTCGATGATCTTCGACAGCGGTTTGGTCAGCAGCCAGTGGTAGACCAGATACAGCACCAGGCCCATGGCCAGGGCCCGCAGCACGCCGGAAATGAAGATGATCACGGCGTTGATCAGGAAATCTTCGCCGTAGGACGAGGTGTCGAGGGTGATGCTCAGGTCGCCGTAGTATTCGCTGTAGGGGCCGCGGCCGACCAGTTGCGTGCTGTAGGTACGTTCCTGGCCGAGGATCAGGTCGGTCAGCCAGCGCATGGACATGTCCTGCAGCGGGCGGGACTTTTCTGCGAGCATGGTTTCGTTGGGGTGGCCAATGGAGGCCATGCGTACCGATTCATCCTGGAACAGGCCTTCAATCACCTGCATGCCCATTTCGCGGTCGAGGCTATATACCGCCTGGGTCGAGGGGTCGCGGAACATGTCGAGGATGCGTTGGGCATCGCTGTTCACGGCTTGGCGGGTCTTGTAGGTGTCGTAGACGATTTGCGCACAGCTGAGCACGACACCGACCGCTAGCGCCGACAGCAGCACGACCCTGAGCAACTTGACCGACAAGCTGTTCCGCAATTCCAGCTTCAATGGGGGTTTCCTTAATCCATGCGCATGGCATCATTTTGCCATCAACGATGACGATACACTATCGGCCGACCATCAGAAGTGTATCGGTTGCCTGACCCCGCAACTTGAATGCGCCGTGACAATCTTCCAGAGGTTTGATGTTAGCGTGGTATGCGGGCTGAGCAAGCGTTTTGCGGGTGGGGCGTGGATGAAAACCGTGTCGACCGCTTCGCGGGCAAGCCCGCCCCCTCAGGCATGGCACATTCCTCCAAATGGAGTAGCGCCTGTGGGGCGGGTCTGATTTGCACGCCGCTGGAGAAGCGGACGGGTCCCTGCGATGAACGGCAACTACCACCCGACGGCGCACGGCGCGCCATCGGCTGTCGATGATTGGTTGATAGCGGGTATGTCAGCGCCTGGCTTTCAGTGCCGAGCAGCGCCTTTACGCAGCGGGCGCGCTATTTTTCCGGCAGCGCCCAGGCAATGATGCTGTCACCCAGCTTGGTCGGAATCCGGTCATGCCCGCCGACCACGGCAACAACGTACTGCCGCCCTTCGCTCATGTAGGTCAGGGGTGAAGCCTGATTGCCGGCCGGTAGGCGCTCTTCCCACAGCAATTCACCACTTTCGCTGTTGTAGGCGCGCATGAAACGGTCGATGGCAGCGCCAATGAAGGTCACGCCTCCTGCTGTAGCCACGCCAGTGGCGTCGCTCGGAGTGCCGATTTCGAAGCGCAGTTTCGAGGGGATGCCCAAGGGCCCACTGTCATAGCCGGTGCCGAACGGGCGGCTCCAGCGCACTTCACGTGTGCGCAGGTCGATAGCGGAGATGAACCCCCAGGGTGGTGCGATGCACGGCTGTTCCAGCGCTGACATCCATGGGGCCTTGATTGCCCCGAACGGCAGACCGGCCTGGACGCGGAACCCCTGGTTATTGCCCGGCGACTCCTGGAACGACTTGGCATTGATCGCATCGAGCTGTTCGCGTGGAACCAGCCCCTGCATGTACGGCAACCGCTGGTTATTGATGATCAGCAGGCCTCGCTGCAGGTCCACCATCACTCCGCCCCAGTTCAGGCCGCCGTGATGGCCGGGAAAGATCAGGCTTTGCTGGCCGACTACCGGCGGTGTAAAGATCCCTTCGTAACGCGCCTGGCGAAACTCGATGCGGCATTGCAACTGATCGAACGGCGTCAGGCCCCAGGCGTCGGCTTCGTTCAGCACTTCCGGTCTTTTCGATGGGCGGCCCATGGTGCTCGGCATGCTTGGTGACAGCGGCTGCGTCGCCGCGGTGTAGTCTCCAGGGGCAGTACCCTGCGGGACGGCAGCCTGCACCACGTCGACCAGCGGTGCGCCGGTGGCGCGGTCGAGGACGAACAACTGGCCCGATTTGGTCGCTTGAATGACGGCCGGGCGTGGGCCGCTGCTCGTGGGGAAATCGATCAGCGCCGGTTGTGGGCTCAGGTCGTAGTCCCAGAGGTCGTGATGGACGGTCTGGAAATGCCATTTGACCTTGCCGGTGAGCGCATCCAGGGCCACCAGTGAAGAGCTGAACTTGTCTTCCTGTTCGGTACGGGTACCGCCATAGAAGTCGCCTGCAGCATTGCCGGTGGTGATGTAGACCAGCCCCAGTTCGTCGTCGGCGGAAATCGGCGCCCATGAGTTGGGCGTGCTGAGCGTATAGGTTTCATCGGCGTCGGCAGGCGCAGTGCTGTCGGGGCGACCGAGGTCCCAGGCCCACTTCTGTTTGCCGCTGACTGCGTCGTAGGCGCGAACCACACCTGATGGCGCTGGGCGCACATCCGAATCAAGCACGCGGCCACCGGTAATGACCACACCGCGGATTACCAGTGGTGCAGAAGTGATGCCGGTGGAGCCTTTGCGGAACGTGCCCAGGCCGTCCTTGAGGTCGGCAAAGCCTGCCGTGCCGAAATCTGGGCAGGCCTGCCCGGTGAGCGCATCAACTGCACCCAGGCGGATGTCGTTGGTGCCCCAGATGATGCGTTTGGCGCATAGGCCACTGGCATTGGGTACTTCGTAGTACGAGACACCACGGCAATAGGCACCACCGTTGGCGAAATAGTCCGGGTCGACTTTCGAGTCGTAGCGCCAGTTCTCTTTGCCGGTAGTGGCGCTCAACGAAATGATGATTTGCTTGGGCGTGCAGGTATACAGCGAGTCGCCAACCTTGATTGGCGTGGCCTCGTTCAGATACTTGGTTTTTTCGCCAGGCTGTTTCACATCGCCATGATGATACTCCCAGGCCTTGACCAGGCCGGAAACGTTGCTTGGGGTAATCTGCGCCGCAGCGGAATAGTGGTTGCCGAGGTTGGAGCCGGCATAGGCGGTCCAGTTGGTCTTGTCGTGGGACGCGGCGACATTGGCGTCCGGTGAGGTCACCGTACTGCGGCTGAAGGGTTGCTGTGTATGGGCGGTGATAGCGGGCGAGTCGGCCAGGTGAACGGTGTTGGGGAAGAACAGCGGTGTCAGGATGGTGGCCGCCATCAGCAGCGGCAGCCCCCCCATGATGCTGAAATACAGTGCCTTGTTGACTTTGGCAAAGTCGCGCCGGACAAGAGGCCAGAAGGCCAGAAAGATCACACTGAGAAGTACCAGCCATGCCAGACGTGGGATATAGGCCCAGCCGTTGTAGCCGGATTCCCAGATTGCCCAGCCGTAGGTGGCCAGGGATGCTGCACCGTAGAGATAGATGCCGAGCGACTTCTTCAGACCCATGAGTGCGGCTGACAGCAGCAATGCGGTACCCATCATTGCGTAGTAAGGCGAGCCGCCGGCACTGACCAGCGTGCTTCCCTGACAGGCCAGCGTCAGGCCAAGCAGGGCCAGCAGAATCGTGTACACCCCGAACAGCAGGCTGGAGACCCCCGTCCCGTTAGCCAACGTTCCTTGTTTCATTGCAATCATCCCTGTGTGATTCGGTGCCACAGTGCGTCCGAGCGGCGCGCATAATTGCTTATTCTTGCAATGAAATACAATAAGTGGCGCGAAATTTACTCCTGGCGCTGGATCTCAGGGTGGTTTTGTATCTTGCGTGAAAAGAAGGCAATGTCTAAGCTGCCTTCCCTGATCTGAACGCGCGGGTAATGAAAGCTAGGCGGGGGAAGGGGTTACGCCTGCTGGCTTTCCAGCAAGGCATCCTGACGGGTCTTGAGCCGGCCGACTTCGTCCAGATGTTTCCAGAGAAACTGAGCGGCTTCTTCACGCCGACCGGACTCGATCAAGTCGAGCAGGTGCAGGTGCTCCAGGCATTGCGTCATCAGGCGACTGCGGTCGACGTTGGCTTTGTAGCTCATGAAGCGTCTGAGCTGGTTTTGCCGACGTATGGCATCTATGAAGAAGAGATTGCCCGAGCACTGCACGATCATTTCGTGAAACTGGGCGCCAATTTCGAACAGTTGGGCACGTGAGAGTTGGTGAATTTCGCCGTCGAGCATGGCCTGCTGTTGCTCCCGGGCTTTGGCAAATGCGGCCTGGTTGACCTTGTAGCCTGGTTCGCGCAGTGCGGCCGGCTCGATGGCCATGCGGAAGCGGTAGCTCTGGATGTGGGTCTGGGCGTTGTGTACGAATTCGTTAAGGCTCCAGCCTTGCCCGGGCTTGCGCTCCACCATGGCTTCGCTTGCCAGCCGGTTGAGGACCTTGAGCAGTTGCCCGCGGGGCACGGAGTAGCGTCGCAGTAATTGGGCCTCAAAGAATTCGGCAGGGATTTCCCCGCTGAGGATGTCGTCCACCACGCGCAGGTAGAAGTCTTCGAATGGGTCGCAGGTGGGCGGTACAGTGGTTTCCTGGATCTGCCCGGCGTCCTGTTTCAGAAAGTAGCCGCGATTGGGCTCCTGCACCGCGATGTTCCACTCGGCGAGCAGGGCAAATACCCTGCGAATGGGGGAGCGGGAGACATCGAAGGCTTGGGCGAAGGTCTGCTCGCGCAATGGCTCGCCGGCCTTCATCGACCGGGCGCGGATCATCTCGATGACGCGAGGGGCCAACTGCAGGGCGAGATCTTTCTTTATCACAGGCTGTATTCCGAATGGTTATCTTCAGTCGATCCAGCAGATTCGGGTCGGACTGGGGGCAGGAAAATACCACACACGGATGGATCTATACGTATGCTCAAATTCAATGCTCATCTCGGCTTCCAGTTCAATGAACTGCCTTTTCTGCAGCGTATCGAAGCCGCTGCCGCCGCCGGATTTCGCGCGGTGGAATTCCCGTCACCCTATGAATTCGACGCGAGTTTGTTGGCTGATCAACTGGCGCAATATGCGTTGCCATTGGTCCAGTTTGCCGCGCCGGCCGGCGTTTCCAAGGGCATTGCTGCTGTGGCGGGCAAGGAGCTCGAATTCCGTGACGGGTTACGCCAGGCCGTCAGCTATGCCCGCGCACTGGCGTGTGCGGATGTGCACCTGATGTCCGGGGTAACCCACGAGGATGGCGCCGACAAGGTGTATGCGAGCAACCTGGACTATGCCGTGAAGTATTTTGAGGACCAGGGGCTGCGGCCATTGATCGAGGTGATCTGCACGCAGGCAATGCCGGGGTATTACATGTCCGATTTCGGCAAGGCGCAGCAGGTACTGGAGGCGCATCCCGGTATGGGGCTGATCCTTGATCTTTATCATGCACAGTTGCTGACTGGAAATGCTGCCGATGTGTTGGCGCAGTTCTTTGAGCGGACGGTGCATGTGCAGGTAGCCGACTGTCCGGGGCGGCATCAGCCGGGAACGGGACAGATGGATGTTGCGGGGTTGTTGGCGGCGCTGGAGCAGCGCGGGTATGCGGGGTGGGTTGGATGTGAGTATCGGCCTACGGGTGCCACCGTAGATAGCCTTGGCTGGCTTGATCGGTACGCTTCCTGAAAACAGGGCGTTCTGGCCCCTCGCATGCCCCGAAAAATCCGATACCAGGGGACTGGCATCGGATCTTCGAAGAGCCCCGGCGTGGCGCCGGGGTTCTGTCTCAAGGCTGGATGACTCAGGCCTTGAAGGTCTTGCCTTCGAACTGTTCGGCAACGAAGGCCCAGTTGACCAGGTTCCAGAACGCCTCGACGTACTTCGGACGCAGGTTGCGGTAGTCGATGTAGTAGGCGTGTTCCCAGACGTCGCAGGTCAGCAGCGGGGTGTCGCCGCTGGTCAGCGGGCAGCCGGCGCCGATGGTGCTGGCCAGGGCCAGGGAACCGTCAGCCTTCTTCACCAGCCAGCCCCAGCCGGAACCGAAGGTGCCAACCGAAGTCTTGGTGAACTCTTCCTTGAACTTGTCGAAGGAACCGAAAGCGGCGTTGATGGCGTCAGCCAGGGCGCCGGTCGGCTGGCCACCGGCGTTTGGTGCCAGGCAGTTCCAGTAGAAGGTGTGGTTCCAGACTTGAGCGGCGTTGTTGAAGATGCCGCCCGAAGAGGTCTTGACGATCTCTTCCAGGGTCTTGCCTTCGAATTCGGTGCCTGGGACCAGGTTGTTCAGGTTCACGACATAGGTGTTGTGGTGTTTGTCGTGGTGATACTCCAGGGTTTCCTTGGAGATGTGCGGCTGCAGGGCATCGTGGGCGTACGGCAGCGGCGGCAATTCAAAAGCCATGGTGGATCTCCTGATTCAGGTCTGTTTGCGGTTTGCGCAAGGCCGATCACGGGCGGCCCGATGAGCGTCGGCGAGTTTGTACTCTTTGCGACGCAAGGGCTGGATCATAGCACCGGGCCCGGCGCATAACCACGCAACAAAGATAGGGAATAGAGGTTCCAGAGCGGTTGGGGTGTGCCGACCGGTGGTGTTCGGCTTAACGCTTGTAGCGCCTGTGAGATCGAGCGCCGCCCGCGCGGCGCTTCGCAGCACAAGGCTGCTCCTACATCTGTTTCAGGCCAGTCATTCCTGAGGCAGGCGCGCTCGGCCCCTTAGTGTTCACCTCGATATCGTGTCGGACCAACAAGGCGGTCGCGCGCGTTGGTGCAGGCATTACTGGCCCGAAACAGATGTAGGAGCAGCCTTGTGCTGCGAAGCGCCGCGCGGGCGGCGCTCGATCTCACAGGCGATAAAGATGTTGTGGTGAGCCGAGGTCAGTTGAAGATCAACTGCGCCGCCACCGCGAACATCATCACCGCCACCATCAGGTCGAGCATGCGCCAGGTCGCCGGCCGGGCCAGCCACGGTGCCAGCCAGGCAGCGCCGATCGCCAGGGTCGAGAACCACAGCAGCGAGGCGCTGGCAGCGCCGGCCACGTAGGCGCCAGGCGCAGCCTGCTGGGCGCCCAGCGAGCCGATCAGCAGCACCGTGTCGAGGTACACGTGCGGGTTCAGCAGGGTCACCGCCAGGGCGCTGAGCAGTACCGCGCGGCGTGAGCGCGCACCCTGGCCCTGCTGGTGCTGCAGGCTCTGCCTGGAGCAGGCGCTGCGCAACGCCTTGGCGCCGTACCAGATCAGGAACACCGCGCCGCCCCAGCGGGCGATCGCCAGCAAGGTAGGGTTGTGCGCCAGCACGGTTGCCAGGCCGAACACTCCGGCAGCCACCAGGATGGCGTCACAGACGATGCACAGTGCCGCCACCGGCAAATGATGCTCGCGGCGCAAGCTCTGGGCGAGGACGAAAGCGTTCTGTGCACCGATGGCCATGATCAGGCCGAAGGCCACGAGCATGCCGTTGAGATAGCTTTGCCACATGGCGCGCTCTCCAAAGCGTCTAAAAGATGCTGGCCATTGTGATGAACCACGCTGTATAAGAAAAACAAATAGAGCTGATCCGTCATTAGGAAAATCGATGTTCGACTACAAGCTGCTGGCCGCCCTCGCCGCCGTGATCGAGCAGGGTGGTTTCGAGCGCGCGGCGCAGGTGCTGGGCTTGTCGCAGTCGGCCATTTCCCAGCGCATCAAGCTGCTTGAGGCGCGGGTCGGCCAGCCGGTGCTGGTGCGTGCCACACCGCCAAGCCCGACCGAAGTCGGCCGCCAGTTGCTCAACCATGTGCAGCAGGTGCGCCTGCTCGAACGCGACCTGCAGCGCCAGGTGCCGGCACTGGACGAGGAGGGTATGCCGGAGCGCCTGCGCATTGCTCTCAATGCCGACAGCCTGGCCACCTGGTGGGCCGGGGCAGTGGGCACTTTCTGCGCGCAGCAGAATGTGCTGACCGACCTGGTGGTGGAAGACCAGGAAGTGGGCCTGAAACGCATGCGTGCGGGCGAAGTTGCGGCCTGCCTGTGTGGCAGCGAGCGGCCGGTGGCCGGGGCGCGCAGCCTGCCACTGGGTGCCATGCGCTACCGGGCGCTGGCCAGCCCCGGGTTCATGGCGCGGCATTTTCCGCAGGGCTTCGCTGCCAGCCGCCTGGCCCGTACCCCGGCGATCGTTTACGGCCCGGACGACTTCCTGCAACACCGCTACCTGGCATCGCTGGGCATCGAGGATGGCTTCCTGCACCACTTGTGCCCGTCGTCCGAAGGCTTCCTGCGCATGACCGAAGCTGGCCTGGGCTGGGGCCTGGTGCCTGAACTGCAGGCCCGCGAGCAACTGGCCAGCGGCCGGCTGGTGGAAATCTGCAGCGATACCCCCATCGATGTGCCGCTGTACTGGCATCATTGGCGCAATGGCGGGCAACTGCTCGCGCAACTGACTGACCACCTGCGGCACTCCGCACGGCAATGGCTGGTGCCCTTGTAGCCACGGCTGGCGTCAGTTGCATCTGAAATCTGGCAAGACGGAGTCTTACATGCGAATTCTGGTCACCGGCGCGAGTGGCTTCATTGGCGGGCGCTTTGCGCGCTTTGCCCTGGAGCAGGGCCTGGACGTGCGGGTCAGCGGCCGTCGAGCCGAAGGGGTCGAGCACCTGGTCAAGCGCGGCGCCCAGTTCATCCCCGGCGACCTGGGGGATGCCGAGCTGGCCCGCCGCCTGTGCCAGGGCGTCGAGGCGGTAGTGCACTGCGCCGGCGCAGTGGGCAACTGGGGGCGCTACCAGGACTTCTATCAAGGCAATGTGGTGGTCACCGAAAACGTGGTCGAGGGCTGCTTGAAGGAGCACGTACGGCGGCTGGTACACCTGTCGTCGCCGTCGATCTACTTCAATGGCCGCTCGCGCCTGGACATCCGTGAAGACCAGGTGCCGCGCCGCTTCCACGACCACTACGGGCAGACCAAGTACATGGCCGAGCAGAAAGTGTTCGGTGCCCAGGAGTTCGGCCTCGAGGTGCTGGCGCTGCGCCCACGCTTCGTCACCGGCGCTGGCGATGCCAGTATCTTCCCGCGGCTGATGCAGATGCAGCGCAAGGGGCGCGTGGCGATCATCGGCAACGGCCTGAACAAAGTCGATTTCACCAGCGTGCACAATCTTAACGAAGCGCTGCTCAGTGCCCTGTTCGCCGATGACCGGGCGCTGGGCCAAGCCTATAACATCAGCAACGGCCAGCCGCTGCCGCTGTGGGACGTGGTCAACTACGTGATGCGCCAGATGCAGCTGCCGCAGGTTACCCGTTACCGTTCCTACGGCCTGGCCTACAGCCTGGCCGCGCTGAACGAGGCGGCCTGCATGTTGTGGCCGGGACGCCCGCAACCGACCCTGTCGCGCCTGGGGATGCAGGTGATGAGCCGCGATTTCACCCTGGATATCAGCCGCGCCCGACAGTACCTGGACTACCAGCCCAAGGTCAGCCTGTGGACGGCATTGGATGAATTCTGTGCCTGGTGGAAGCACCAGCCGCCGAGGCAGTAAAGCCGGCCGGCCGACAATGGTCATCAACGCGCCGCGCTGGCGGTTTATACTCGTGCCTCTTTGCGACTACCGCGGTTGAATGTATCCATGCGTAACCATGCTCACGATGACTACGATGACGTGCCTAGCCTGCGGGCGGGCACCCATGACGATGACGAACTGATGCCGGCGCACGTGGTGCGTAACCGCCAGAAGGCCGCTCGCGGTGCCAGCACGGCGCCGCTGTGGGCATTGCTCGGGGCCTCGTTCATCGCCTTGGCGGGCCTTGGCTGGTGGAGCTTCCAGCAGATCTCGCTGATGGAGCAGCAGCTGGTGGCGACCCAGGAAAGCTTCGCTCGCATCAGCGAAGAGGCTGCCGGGCGCCTGCAGGCGATCAGCGGCAAGGTGGCGGCCAGCGAATCCGGCGCCACTACCAACAGCGAGGCGTTGAAGCTGCAACTGCGTCAGTTGCAGCAGGGGGTGGCCGGGCAGACTGGCGACCTGGGCAAGCGCCTGGAGCAAGTACTGGCTGATACCCGCGAACAGCAGAAGGCCGTGACCCAGCTGCAAACCCAGTTGCAGGCGCAACTGAAGGCGGTGAATGGCGAGCTGGCCGCATTGCGCTCGGGCCAGGTCGATGGTGGCAAGCTGGATACCCAGTTCAAGGGCCTGAACGAACAGGTTGCTGCGCTGAAGGCCGCGCAGGTGGATGGCGCCAAGCTGGATGCGCAGCTCAAGAGCCTGGGCAGCGAGGTTGCTGCGCTGAAGAAGCAGGGTAACCCGAGCGCGGCCATCCAGGACCTGGAGCAGGACATCCTGGTGCTCAAGAGCCAGATCGATAACCGCCCGGCCGCGGCGGCGTCCAGTGGTGCTTCGGTGCAGGAATTCGACGCCTTCCGGGCGCAGACGACACGCAACCTGAATACCTTGCAGAGCCAGATCCAGAACCTGCAGCAGCAGATCAATGCCCGGCCGTGACATTGCAGGGGAGGGCTTTGCCCTCCTATCGCGACACAAGGCCGCTCCTACAGGAAATCGCGTTCCCCTGTAGGAGCGGCCTTGTGTCGCGATAGGGCCGCAAAGCGGCCCCGGCGATTTCAGTTACAACCGCGGATAATCGATGTACCCCACCGGCCCCTTGCCATAAAAAGTCTCCGGCCGCGCTTCGTTCAACGGCGCATCCACCGCCAGCCGCGCCGGCAGGTCAGGGTTGGCGATGAACGGCACGCCAAACGCCACGGCGTCGGCCTTGCCATTGGCCAGGGCTGCATTGGCACTGGCCTTGTCAAAGCGCTCGTTGACGATGTACGGGCCGCCGAACGCTTCCTTGATCAGCGGGCCGATACTGTCATCGGCTTCCTTTTCCCGCGAGCAGATGAAGGCAATACCACGCTTGCCCAGCTCACGGGCCACGTAGGTAAATGTTTCGGCACGGTCGGCATCGCCCATGTCATGGGCATCGGCCCGCGGCGCGAGGTGCACGCCCACGCGGTTTGCCCCCCACACCTCAATGGCCGCATCGGTCACTTCCAGCAGCAGCCGTGCACGGTTTTCCAGCGAACCGCCGTAGCGGTCGGTGCGCTGGTTGGTGCTGCTCTGCAGGAACTGGTCGAGCAGGTAGCCGTTGGCGCCGTGGATTTCCACGCCATCGAAACCGGCAGCCTTGGCATTCTCGGCACCGCTGCGGTAGGCCTCGACGATGTCGATGATTTCTTCGGTTTCCAGCGCACGTGGGGTGGGGTAGTCACTGAGCGGGCGCACCAGGCTTACATGGCCCTTGGGCTGGATCGCGCTGGGGGCCACCGGCAGCTCGCCGTTCAGGTAGCTGGGGTGGGAGATGCGGCCAACATGCCACAGCTGCAGGAATATGCGCCCGCCGGCGGCATGCACGGCCTTGGTCACGTTGTTCCAGCCACGCACCTGTTCGTCGTTCCAGATACCGGGGGTATCCGGGTAGCCGACGCCCATGGCGCTGACCGAGGTCGCCTCGCTGAGGATCAGCCCGGCGCTGGCGCGCTGCACGTAATACTCGGCCATCAGCGCGTTGGGCACGCGGCCTTCGTCGGCCCGGCAGCGGGTGAGCGGGGCCATGATGATGCGGTTGGGCAGTTGCAGGTCGCCCAGGGTGATCGGATCGAAAAGCGTGGTCATGACGGTTACCTGCCTGTTCAGAGTGCTTGGCGCAGTTGTTCGAGAAACGCCTGGATGCTGGCTTCGTTGCGTTTGAAGAAATGCCATTGGCCGATCTTCTGGCTGCTGATCAGCCCGGCGCGCTGCAAGGTGGCCAGGTGGGCGGAGACGGTCGACTGCGACAGACCGCAGCGTTGGTCGATCTGCCCGGCACACACACCGTTCTCGGTGCTGTGGTACTGGTCGGGGAATTGCGTAGCCGGGTCCTTCAGCCAGCTGAGGATTTCTCGCCTGACCGGGTGGGCCAGCGCTTTTATGATTTCGTCGAGATCGAGAGGCATGGGTTGAGGCTCGTTGTAGCGGTATATCGCGATAGGACGAAATGTAAATCGTGGTTTCCCGATATACAAATATGAAGAGGTTCTGAGCTGAGCACGAATCGCTATATCGCGTTATAACGATATATGGGCCGGCGGTGCTAGACTGCGCTCATGAACTACCTCGCACACCTGCACCTTGGCGGCCCGGCGCCGCAACAACTGCTTGGCAGCCTGTATGGCGACTTCGTCAAAGGCTCGCTGGAAGGGCGCTTCCCGCCAGCGCTGGAGGCGGCCATCCGGCTGCACCGGCATATCGACAGCTATACCGACCAGCACCCGTTGGTGTTGGCGGCTCTTGCGCGTTTTCCGCGGGCGCGGCGGCGCTTTGCCGGCATCGTCCTGGATGTGTTTTTCGACCATTGCCTGGCCCGGCACTGGCGGGATTATGCCGAGCAGCCGCTGGAGCAGTTCACCGGGGATTTTTATCGGGTATTGCTTGCGGAGCCCGAGTTGCCGGGGCGGCTGGCGCGGATAGCGCCGTTCATGGCGGCGGATGACTGGCTGGGGGCGTATGGCGATTTTGCCACGCTGGAGCAGGTGTTCAACGGTATTGCCCGGCGCTTGTCGCGGCCGGAGGGGATGGTTGGGGTGATGGGGGAGCTGGAGCGGCTGTATGAGCCATTGCTGGCCGACTTCAGGGAGTTTTATCCACAGTTGCAGGCGTTTGCTGCAGCGGGGCGGATGTCTGACAGTTAGTGCTGGGTTGGCATTGCCGGCCTCTTCGCGGGTAAACCCGCTCCCACAGGTACACCACAGAACTCAGGATGAGTGCCATCCCTGTGGGAGCGGGTTCACCCGCGAAAGGGCCAGAACAGGCAGTGCATAAAACTCAGGCAGCCCGCGCTTGCCGCCTTGGCGCCAGTTCAACTTCCTCAACCCCGAACAACGCCAGGTGAATCGCCTGCTGCGCCTGCAATGCCAGCACCGCTCGCTCCTTGCCCACGCTGCCGATCGGCTGCAGCAGGTGAATGCAAACCTCGCCCCGCGGCTGGGCGAACAGGCGCATGAGGTGCGACACCAGGTCATCGTCACCAATGAACGGTGCAATCGGGTCGATCTGGCCATCGCGCAGGTACTGGATGGCGACCGGCTGCACCGCCACGCCACGGTCGATGGCACCTGCCAGCAGGCGACCATGGAAGGTGCGCAGGGTACGGCCACTGGTGGTGGTGCCCTCCGGGAAGATCAGTAGCGGCCGGGAAAGACCCAGTTGCCCGGCGATCTGCTCACGCAGGCGCTGGCTGTCGCCCCCGCCACGGCGGATGAACAAGGTGCCGGCCTTTTCCGCCAGCCAGCCGGCCACCGGCCAGTGCCGCACTTCGGCCTTTGACAGGAACGACAGCGGCAGCAGCATGCCAAGCAACGGGATATCGGTCCAGGACACGTGGTTGCTGACCCACAGCATTGGCCGTTGGGGCAGCTCTCCGATCACCCGCACATCGAAGGGCAGGGCCGCGACCAGGCGCTTCATGAAAAGGCAGGTCCAGCGCTGGCGGCGCTCGATGGGCGTCTTGAACCCCAGGCGTTCGCCCAGGGCGATCACGCTGGCCATCAGCATGCCCAGCAGCAGTACCAGCAGCAGTCGAGTCAGGCGGGCCATTACCCGCAGCTTCGGCATCAGACCGCTGCCTTGAAGTGGCGGGCGTAGCGTGGGCACAGTTCGTCGCGCTTGAGCAGGATGAACACATCGGCCACCTGGAAGTCTTCGTCCCAGCACGGCTCGCCGCAGATCTTCGCGCCCAGGCGCATGTACGCCTTTAGCAGCGGTGGCATCTCGGCGATGACGTTGTTCGGCAGTGCCAGGTTGGGCAATGGGTTCTTCGGCTCGGCGCGCAGGTGCTCGGTGCACAGGTAGCGGTCACGCAGGCGCTGCATCACCGCATGGGCCTGTACCCCGCCATCCTGCATGGGGATGCTGGCGCAGCCCATCAGGTAGCTGTAGCGGCCTTCGTTGAGCACTTCGGCCAGTTCGCCCCAGAGCACGGCGATGGTGCCGCCGTTGCGGTAGTCGGGAGCTACGCAGGTTCGGCCCAGCTCCAGGATCGGGCCCTGCAGCTGCAACAGGCCATGCAGGCTGAATTCTTCTTCGCTATAGAAGCGGCCCAGGCTGCTGGCGGCCTGATGGTCGAGCAGGCGGGTGGTGGCCACCAGCTCGCCGGTGCTCAGGTCGCGTACGCCAATGTGGCGGCAGTGCACGTCGTAGTCGTCCATGTCCAGGCCTTGCTCGGCTCCTTTGAGCTTGGCCTGGAATTCGGCGCTGAACACTTTGTAGCGCAGGGCCTGGGCTTCCTGCAGGGCCGTGGCGCCAACCAGGCGTTCGGCTTGCAGACGGCGTTCGGTGCTGTTGTCGCCAGCGTGAGCGATCCGAGTCATTACGAGTCTCCATAAGCCAGCCATGAAGGGTTGCGGCCGGTCGGCTTTGTTGTGCAAAGTCAGCCTAGGTAGATGGGGTGTCACCCCTGTGAATCTTTGGTGATGCTTGCGTGACACCCCCTGAGCCACAACTGAAAGCCCTTCAGCAAGGAGCCGACCGATGGCCTGGTTGCAACGACTCAACGACCCGCTTCGCCAAGCGCTGGCGGGCACTCTGGGCGAAACCTATGCCGCGCTGCTCGAGCGCCTTGGCCCTGTTGCCCCGTTTGAACTGGCGGTGCTCGGTGGGCGCGCGATGGCCACCCCGGGCCTGGCCTTCCTGGTCGGCTACCAGGCCGCCTTGCGCGTGCTGTGGCCCAGTGCTCCACCCAGCCTCGGCGCCCTGTGCGCCACCGAACGGCGCAGCGTGCGGCCGGCGGACATGCGCACGCGCCTGGACGGCTTGCGGCTGACCGGTAGCAAGGACTTCGTCACTGCCGGCCTGGAGGCGGAATGGCTGCTGGTGGCGGCGCGCTGCGAGGCGACGGGCGCGGCGCCGCAGTTGAACCTGGCGGTGGTCTACCCCGGGGAGCCAGGTGTGACGCTGGAAGCGCTGCCGACCCTGCCGCTGATGCCGGAGGTGGGCCATGGGCGACTGGTGCTGGAGCAGGCGGCGTGCGAGCTACTGGCCGGTGATGGTTGGGATGCCTATGTGAAGCCGTTCCGTTCGCTGGAGGACTTGTATGTGCTTACGGCGTTGACGGCCTGGCTGTATGGCGTGGGGCAGGAGTGCGCCTGGCCGCAGGCCCTGCGCCTACAGTTGCTTGGGCTGCTGGCCGGGTGTGCCGAAGGTAGCCGGCAGTGCGCCGATAGCGTTGGTTGCCATTTGTTGCTGGGGGGATTGTTTGCACAGTTCCAGGCGCTGCGAGGGGAGATCGATGCTGCGTTGGCGGCGGGGCCGGCGCAGTGGGCGCAGATCTGGCAGCGTGACCAGGGGGTGATGGCGCTGGCGGCGGCGGCGCGGGAGAAGCGGCTGAACAAGGCTTGGGCTGCTGCGGGATTGTCATGAATGCCTGATAGGTTTGTGTGATCCGATGAATCCTGGGGCCGCTTTGCGGCCCTATCGCGACACAAGGCCGCTCCTACAGGGGAACGCGTCAAGTTCAGGCTGACGCTGTACCTGTAGGAGCGGCCTTGTGTCGCGATAGGGCTGCGCAGCGGCCCCAATAACGGCGATCACGATGAAGGTACTGTTGATCATCCTGATAATGGTTGCGGGTTGTGCCCGGGCCGAAGACTGGCCTGAACCCGACTGGCCAATCGACAACACCCCCCTCGACTGGCAAGCCGTCGACGCCTACGCCTTCCCCGCACGCACCACCCCCGAACGCAGCGGCATCCGCACCGACGCCCTGCTGATCATCCGCGACGGCCGCATCCTCCACGAACGCTACGCCGCCCCCAGTACCGCCGCCACCGCCCACCTCACCTGGTCGATCAGCAAGAGCGTACTCGCCACGCTATTGGGCGTAGCCCAGGGCGAAGGCCGCTTCCAGCTGCAGGACCCGGTGACCCGTTTCTACCCGGCCATGCACGCCCATCCCGGCGTGCGCATGGCCGATCTGCTGCATTGGGCCAGCGGCCTGGACTGGCAGGAAGACTACGAGTACGCCCCGCTCAAGTCCTCGGTGGTGGCCATGCTGTATACCCGTGGCCGCGAGGACATGGCGGCCTACACGGCGGCGCGGGAAGCGGTGGCCAGCCCGGGCCAGCGGTTTCTCTATTCCAGTGGCGACAGCAACCTGCTGGCCGCCGCGTTGCGCGGCATGCTCGATGCCGGTCAGTACCCCGACTACCCCTGGCATGCGCTGTTCATTCCGTTGGGGATCGACAGCGCGGTATGGGAGCGGGACCGCGCGGGTACCTATGTGGGTTCGTCCTACCTGTACCTCAGCGCTCGCGACCTGGCGCGCATCGGCCTGCTGATGCAGCGCGACGGGAGTTGGCAGGATCGGCAATTGCTGCCCAAGCCCTGGGTGGCTTTCAACCGCACGCCGTTTGCCGATGCCGAAGCACTGCCCGGCGAGGCCAACCCCGGTGGCCACTGGTGGCTCAACCAGCCGCTGCCCGGCGCAGCACGGCCTTGGCCGAGTGCCCCCGCAGACACCTATGCCGCCCTTGGCCACTGGGGCCAGGCGCTGTACGTGCTGCCCGCGCAAAAGCTGGTGATCGTGCGTTACGCCGATGACCGCGACGGCAGCTACCAGCACGATGAACTGCTCAAGCGGATACTCGCGGCGCTGGCTGGGGAGGGAGCATGAAGCGGGTGCTGCTGGTGGTGTTGCTGGGGGTGGTGTACTGGGCCTGGCATGAGCGCCAGGCCCTGACGGACTTCCCCGGTATCCTTTCGGCCTACTCGGCCAAGGAATATTGCTCGTGCCGCTTCGTCATGGGGTTTGAGCCGGCGTATTGCCAAGGCTACGTGAAGCAATGGCTGCCGCTGAGCCTGCTGGAGGAAGACAGCCAACAGCGGCAGGTCACCGCCGAAGGCCTGGGCCGTCGCAATCAGGCTGCCTGGCAAGGCCCGCGCGAGGGCTGCCGCTTGCTGCCGTGAAGGCGGGCGGGTAAGGTTGGCGGCCTGGTTTCACGAGATCTGTCATGTTCAAGCTGCCCCGCCTGCTGCCCGCCTTGTTGCTGGCTTTTTGCCTGCCCGCCCACGCCAACTGGCACCTCGATGGCGAGTCTTCGCGCCTTTCGTTCATTACCGGCAAGAACGGTAACACCGCCGAAGTGCACCGCTTCCTGGTGCTGCATGGCACGGTCGACCGCAAGGGTGTGGCCGGGTTGAGCATCGAGATGGACTCGGTGAGCAGCGGTATTCCGCTGCGTGATGAACGCATGCGCGAGGACCTGTTCGAGGTCGAGCGCTTTGCCGAAGCCAAGGTGCAGGCGCAACTGGACCTACGGCCGATCAACGACCTGGCCAACGGTGCCCAGATCGAACTGCGCCTGCCATTGACCGTGACCCTGCATGGCCAGTCACACAGCTACAACGCCCTGCTGCTGGCCACCCGCCTGGACGAGCGACGCTTCCAGGTGGTGACCCTGGAGCCCCTGGTGCTGCGCGCCGAGGATTTCGGCCTGCTGCCGGGGCTGCAACGCCTGCGCAAGTTCGCCGGGCTCAAGTCCATCAACCCGTCGGTGCCGGTTAGCGCGGTGCTGATCTTCACCGCCCGCTGACATGCCGGGGCCGGTCTTTCCCTGGCGGGATGGCAACCAGTTCGAACTGCTGATCGACGGCCCCGAGTTTTTTCCGCGCATGCTCCTGGCGATCATGCGCGCCGAGTTCCAGGTCGACCTGGAACTGTACCTGGTCGAGGCCGGTGACTGCGCGGATGCGGTGGTCGCAGCGCTGGAGCAGGCTGCCCGACGTGGCGTGCGGGTGCGCTGCCTGTTCGACGACTATGGCTCGCTGGCCTTCAACAGCAAGTTGCGTCAGCGCCTGCTGGACGCAGGTGTTTACCTGCGCTGGTACAACCGCCTGCGCTGGAAGCGTGGCTTGCGCAACCTGTACCGCGATCACCGCAAGTTGCTGCTGGTGGACGAACGCTGGGCAGTGGTGGGCGGCACGGGCGTCACCGACGAGTTCTGGACGCCCGGCGAGGCGACCAGTGAATGGCACGAGGTGATGGTGCAGATGCAAGGGCCGGTGGTAAGCGACTGGCAGTTGCTGTTCGACCGCCAGTGGCACGCCAACAACCGTCGCACCGCCTGGCGCCCCGCCGAGGGCTTTGGCCTGCCGCGCCTGCCCAAGGTGCCTGCGCAGGGGCAGGGCATGGGCCGGGTGGCCTATGCCGACGCCCGCCAGCACCAGGACATCCTGCATTCGCTGGTGCGCGCGATCAACAGCGGCAAGCAGCGAGTGTGGCTGGCCACGCCTTACTTCCTGCCGACCTGGAGCGTGCGCCGGTCGCTGCGCCGGGCTGCCGGGAAGGGGGTCGATGTGCGGCTGCTGCTGACCGGGCCGCGCACCGATCACCCCTCGGTACGTTACGCCGGGCACCGCTATTACCCGCGTCTGCTGCGCGCCGGGGTGCGTATCTACGAGTACCAGCCGTGTTTCCTGCACCTGAAGATGGTGTTGATCGACGACTGGGTCAGTATCGGCTCATGCAACTTCGATCACTGGAACCTGCGCTTCAACCTCGAGGCCAATATCGAGGCACTCGACCCGCCGCTGACGGCTGCCGTGCAGGCCAGTTTCGAGCGTGATTTCGCCTTGAGCGAGGTGGTCGACCTGGGCCACTGGAATGCCCGGCCGCTGTGGCGCCGGGTGAAGCAGCGGTTGTGGGGGTGGCTGGACCGGTTGGTGGTCAACTTGCTCGACCGTCGCGACTGAGACCAGCTATCGTGCAGTGATTGGCTCAAGGCAATCGAAGGAGTGGGTGCGATGACGGCAAAGAAAATTCTCATGTTGGTCGGCGACTACGTCGAAGATTACGAAGTCATGGTGCCGTTCCAGGCGCTGAGCATGGTCGGGCACACGGTGCATGCGGTATGCCCGGAAAAGGTCGCGGGGCAGACGGTGCGTACCGCGATTCATGATTTCGAGGGCGAACAGACCTACAGCGAAAAGCCGGGGCACAACTTTGCCTTGAATTATGACTTCGTGCGTGTACGGCCCGAGAGTTACGACGCGCTGCTGATCCCGGGTGGTCGTGCGCCAGAGTACCTGCGCCTGGATGAGAAGGTGCTGGAGCTGGTACGCGCATTCAACCAGGCCGGCAAGCCGATCGCGGCGGTATGCCATGGTGCCCAGTTGCTGGCGGCGGCTGGCGTGCTGGAAGGGCGCGAATGCAGTGCGTACCCGGCGTGTGCCCCGGAAGTGCGCTTGGCGGGCGGGACGTTCATCGATATCGCGGTGGACCAGGCGCATGTGGACGGCAACCTGGTGACGGCACCGGCATGGCCGGCGCATCCGGCGTGGTTGGCGGCATTCCTCAAGGTGCTTGGTACCCGTATTGCCTGAGAGGGCCTCTTCGCGGGCATGCCCGCTCCCACATGTACCTCACTGCTCTCACGTCTGTGGGATCCCTGTGGGAGCGGGCGAGCCCGCGAATAGGCCAGTACAAGCAATACACCCTAATCAGGCCACCTGCTCGACCCAGTCATTGAGGTTGTAGTAGTTGGTCACCCGGGCAATTTTCCCGCAGTGGATATAGAAGAACGCCCCTGCCGGCAGCACATAGGTCTGCCCGTTGGCCGCCGGCAACCCTTCGTCATCGGCCAGATATTCCCCATGCACGGTGAACTCCGCCGCCGCGCGGCTGCCGTCGGCGTTCTGCATCACCACGATATCGGCCAGGCGCTCGCGGTAGCAGCGGTTCATCTTGTCCATGAACGCTGCAAACCGGGCCTTGCCCATCTGCCGCTCGCCCTGGTTGATGTCGTGGATCACATCCTCGCTGAGCAGGGCGAGAAAGGCCGGCATGTCGCCCGCATTGAAGGCGGCGTAGTAAGCATTTACCAGTTCAGTAGCGGTCATGGAACAATACCTGTCGTGGAGGGAAAAGGCGGGTTGTCGCTCCGGATGATAGGGTTTCCCCTCAAGCCCGGCTTAGCCGAGCGCGTCATCCACATCGACAAAACGACCGCCAAGCATGGAAATACGCCTGTTGCACGGCGCCGCTATCGCGCCTTACATCGATGACCTCGCTCGCCTGCGCCTTACCGTGTTTCGCGAGTTTCCCTACCTTTATGACGGCACCCCGGAGTACGAGGCCGACTACCTGGCCACTTATGCCCGCTCCGGGCGCAGCCTGGTGGTGCTGGCGCTGGACGACGGCAAGGTGGTCGGCGCCTCCACCGGCCTGCCGCTGGTGGATGTCGCCCCCGAGTTCCAGCAGCCGTTCCTGGCCCAGGGGCGCGACCCGGCCAGCGTGTATTACTTCGGTGAATCGGTGGTACTGCCCGAGTACCGTGGCCAGGGCCTAGGGGTGCGCTTTTTCATCGAGCGCGAGTCCTACGCACACAAGCTGGCCGAGTTCGACTATTGCGCGTTCTGTGCGGTCGAGCGGCCAGGTGTGCATCCGCGGCGGCCTGCGGACTACAAGCCGTTGCATGGCTTCTGGCGTAACCGCGGCTTCCTGCACGACCCGTCGCTGCGCACCAGCTACGCCTGGCGCGACCTGGACGAGCAGGAAAGCTCCGACAAGCTGATGTCGTTCTGGCTCAAGGAACTGCCGATATGATCCGCCTGGCGGCCTGCCAGTACGCCATCGAGCTGCATGAAACCTGGGAGGCCTACGCCGATCATCTGCAAGCCCTGTGCGCCGAGGCGGTGGACGCGGGGGCCCGCTTGCTGCTGTTGCCGGAGTACGCCGGCCTGGTGCTCAGCGGGCAGCTGAGTGCCGAGCAGCGGGGTGACCTGAAGGCTTCCATCGCCGGTATCCAGCCGCTGATCGAACCCTGGAGGGCCTTGTGCGAGAGCCTTGCCCGGCGCTGGGGAATCTACCTGCAACCGGGTAGCGTACCGGTGCTGGACAGCGATGGGCGCTACCGCAACCGTGCCTGGCTGTTCGGCCCCCAAGGTGTGCTGGGGTACCAGGACAAACTGATGATGACCCGTTTCGAACGGGAGCAGTGGGACATAGCCGCGGGCCAGGGGCTGCAGGTGTTCGACACTGAACTGGGGCGCCTGGGCATCCTGATCTGCTACGACAACGAATTCCCGATGCTGGCGCGGCGCCTGGCGGAGGGTGGTGCCGACCTGATCCTGGCGCCGAGCTGTACCGACACCGAGGCGGGTTACCACCGGGTGCGCATCGGTGCCCAGGCGCGGGCGCTGGAGAACCAGATTGCGGTAATGCAGAGCCCCACGGTCGGGCTGGCGCCCTGGTCGCCGGCGCTGGACGAGAATATCGGCCGGGCAGGGCTGTTCGTGCCGCCGGATCATGGGATGCCGGGGGATGGGGTGGTGGCCTTGAGTGAAGAATCGATCCCTGCCACTAGTCAGTGGCTGGTCTGTGAGGTGGACCTTGAGGAAGTACGGCGGGTGAGGCGGGAAGGGCAGGTGTTTACCCGCAGGGACTGGCCGGAGCAGTTTGACCGGATCTGCCCTCTGTAGGAGCAGCCTTGTGCTGCGAATGGGCCTGTGCTCACCCAAATATCTGTGAGTGACACAAGGCCTCTTCGCAGCACAAGGCTGCTCCTACAAAGAGCAGGGCCGTGACGCTTTTGCAGCAGATTTACTTCACTTCAACTGCCAGGCTCTGGGCAATCTTGCTCTGCCACAGGGCAGGGCCAGTGATGTGTACCGACTCACCGTTGCTATCCACGGCAACGGTCACCGGCATGTCCTTGACCTCGAACTCGTAGATCGCTTCCATGCCCAGCTCGGCGAAGGCCAGGACCTTCGACTTGCGGATGGCCTGGGCCACCAGGTAGGCAGCACCGCCGACGGCCATCAGGTACACGGCCTTGTTGTCCTTGATCGCTTCGATGGCGGCAGGGCCGCGCTCGGACTTGCCGATCATGCCGAGCAGGCCGGTCTGCTCGAGGATCTGGCGGGTGAACTTGTCCATGCGGGTGGCGGTGGTCGGGCCGGCTGGGCCTACCACTTCGTCACCGACCGGGTCGACCGGGCCAACGTAGTAGATGAAGCGGCCTTTCAGGTCCACCGGCAGCTCTTCGCCACGGTTGAGCATTTCGACCATGCGCTTGTGCGCGGCATCGCGGCCGGTCAGCATCTTGCCGTTGAGCAGGATGGTTTCGCCCGGCTTCCAGCTCGCGACTTCTTCCGGGGTGATGGCGTCGAGGTTGACGCGACGGGCGCTCGGGCCGGCTTCCCAGACGATTTCCGGGTAGGCGTCCAGCGACGGCGCTTCCAGCTCGGCCGGGCCGGAGCCATCGAGCACGAAGTGGGCGTGGCGGGTGGCGGCGCAGTTGGGGATCATGCACACCGGCAGCGAAGCGGCGTGGGTCGGGTAGTCCATGATCTTGACGTCGAGCACGGTGGTCAGGCCACCCAGGCCCTGGGCGCCGATGCCCAGCTGGTTGACCTTCTCGAACAGCTCCAGGCGGATTTCTTCCAGGCGGTTCTGCGGGCCACGGGCTTTCAGTTCGTGGATGTCGATGGACTCCATCAACACTTCCTTGGCCATGACGGCGGCCTTCTCGGCGGTACCGCCGATGCCGATGCCGAGCATGCCAGGCGGGCACCAGCCAGCGCCCATGGTCGGGACGGTCTTCAGTACCCAGTCGACGATCGAGTCGGACGGGTTGAGCATGGCCATCTTCGACTTGTTCTCCGAGCCGCCGCCTTTGGCTGCGACATCGACCTCGACCTTGTCGCCGGGGACGATGGAGTAGTGGATCACTGCCGGGGTGTTGTCCTTGGTGTTCTTGCGGGCACCGGCCGGGTCGGCCAGGATCGAAGCGCGCAGGACGTTTTCAGGCAGATTGTAGGCGCGACGCACACCTTCGTTGATCATGTCGTCGACGCTCATGGTGGCGCCGTCCCAGCGCACGTCCATGCCCACGCGGATGAACACGGTGACGATACCGGTGTCTTGGCAGATCGGGCGATGGCCAGTGGCGCACATGCGCGAGTTGATCAGGATCTGGGCGATGGAATCGCGCGCAGCAGGCGATTCTTCACGCAGATAGGCCTCGTGCATGGCCTGGATGAAATCGACGGGGTGGTAGTACGAGATGAATTGCAGGGCGTCGGCGACGCTCTGAATCAGGTCGTCTTGCTTGATCACGGTCATGCAGCGCGCTCCTCTTAAAGACGGGAACATTCATTACGGCGCTCGACGGTGCCGACCAGCGTGTCGAAGCGCCTTGCAAGGCGCCGGCAGGTCAGGCCGACGGAAAAAGGCGCGGCAGTATAGCGCGCATCCGTGCCGGGCACACCTGCGGTCGGTCTGGACCATGGTCGGCAGTGTTTGGGCATCCTTTTTGCTGCCGTTGCGTGCTTGGCTTAAAGTGCACTGTGATATGTGGAGAAAGACCGACCATGCCCGTACTTTGCGTGGGCGAGCGCCGCTGGGCGGTGCCGACCGGCAGCAACCTGCTCGATGCCTTGAACGAGGCCGGGCTGAACGTACCCTACAGTTGCCGCGCCGGCAGTTGCCATGCCTGCCTGGTGCACTGCCTGGGCGGGCAACCGCTGGATGCCATGCCCGAGGCCCTGGCGCCGGACAAGCATGCCCAGGGCTGGCGGCTGGCCTGTCAGTGTCGGGTAGTCGAAGATCTGCGCGTGGCGCTGTTCGACCCGCAGCAGGATGGCCTGCCGGCGCAGGTCTGTGCCCTGGACTGGTTCGGCGATGTGCTGCGCGTGCGGCTGCGGCCCGAAAGGGCAATGCGTTACCAGGCGGGGCAGCATGTGGTGCTGTGGAATGGCGCGGTGGCGCGGCCTTACTCCTTGGCCAGCCTGCCGGGCGAAGATGATTTCCTCGAGTTTCATATCGACTGCCAGCACCCCGGCGCCTTTTGTGACAAGGCCCGTGGCTTGCAACTGGGTGATGTGCTGCGCCTGGGCGAGCTCAGGGGTGGGGCCTTGCACTACGACCCGGACTGGCAGCAGCGGCCGCTGTGGTTGCTGGCGGCGGGGACCGGGCTGGCGCCGTTGTGGGGCATCTTGCGCGAGGCTCTGCGGCAGGGGCACCAAGGGGAAATCAGGGTCATGCATGTGGCGCGCGAGGGCGTTGGGCATTATCTGGCCGAGCCGTTGCGCCAGATGGCGGATGTGAATGTCGAGTTGGTACTGGCAGAGCGGCTGGATGAAGCGTTGGCCGGGTTGCGGCCGTCATCGCGGCAGACGGTGGCGCTGGTGTGCGGGGCGCCGGGGAGTGTCGAGCGGTTTGCCCGGCGGCTGTTCATTGCCGGGGTGCCACGGGGGCAGGTGTTGGCCGATGTGTTTGTCGAGCATGCCTGAGTGAGCAGGGGAGGGCTTTGCCCTCCTTTCGCGACACAAGGCCGCTCCTACAGGGGAATGCGTATCCCTTGTAGGAGCGGCCTTGCGTCGCGAAGGGCCGCAAAGCGGCCCCCTTTCAGCAGGATCAACCGACCAGCGGATCACCGACATGCAGGATCTTCATGCCATTGGTGCCACCGATGGTGTGGTAGCTGTCACCCTTGGTCAGGATTACCCAGTCACCTTGCTCCACCAGGCCACGCTTGAGCAGTTCGTCGACCGCTGCCTGACTCACCTTGTCGGCCGGCAGCGAGGCCGGATCGAAGGCGATCGGGTACACGCCGCGGAACATGTTGGCACGGGCCTGGGTAGCGCGGTGCGGCGACAGGGCGAAGATCGGCACGTGCGAACGCAGGCGCGACATGATCAGCGGGGTGTAGCCACTCTCGGTCAGGGCGATGATCGCCTTCACGCCTGGGAAGTGGTTGGCGGTGTACATGGCCGCCAGGGCGATGCTCTCGTCGCAGCGCTCGAAGGTAGTGTGCAGGCGGTGGCTGGACTTCTGGCTGGTCGGGTGCTTTTCGGCACCCAGGCAGATGCGGGCCATGGCCTGGACAGCTTCGATCGGGTAGGCACCGGCGGCGCTCTCGGCCGACAGCATCACCGCGTCGGTGTTGTCCAGCACGGCGTTGGCTACGTCGGACACTTCGGCACGGGTCGGCATCGGGTTCTGGATCATCGACTCCATCATCTGGGTCGCCACGATCACCGCCTTGTTGTTGCGGCGGGCGTGCTGGATGATCTTCTTCTGGATGGCGATCAGCTCGGCGTCGCCGATTTCCACGCCCAGGTCGCCACGGGCGACCATGACGGCGTCGGAGGCGAGGATCAGCTTGTCGAGGGTCTCGTCGTCGGCCACCGCTTCGGCGCGTTCGATCTTGGCAACCAGCCAGGCGCTGCCGCCAGCTTCGTCACGCAGCTTGCGCGCGTATTCCATGTCGCTGGCGTCACGCGGGAAGGACACGGCCAGGTAGTCCAGGTCCATTTCCGCGGCCAGCTTGATGTCGGCCTTGTCCTTCTCGGTCAGGGCCGGTGCGGTAAGGCCGCCACCTTTACGGTTGATGCCTTTGTGGTCGGACAGCGGGCCACCGATGATCACCACGCAGTGCAGGGCATCTGCGGTGGCGGTCTCGACGCGCATCACCACGCGGCCATCGTCGAGCAGCAGTTCGTCACCAACGCCGCAGTCCTTGACCAGGTCGGGGTAGTCGATACCGACGATGTCCTGGTTGCCTTCGGTCAGCGGGTGGGCGGTGGAGAAGGTGAACTTGTCACCGATCTTCAATTCGATACGCTTGTTGGCGAACTTGGCGATGCGGATCTTCGGACCCTGCAGGTCGCCCAGCAGTGCAACATGGCGGCCGTTCTTGGCGGCGATGTCACGGATCAGGCGCGCGCGGGCCTTGTGCTCGTCCGGAGTGCCGTGGGAGAAGTTCAGGCGTGCCACGTCCAGGCCGGCGAGGATCAGCTGTTCGATCACTTCCGGCGAGTTGCTGGCGGGGCCAAGGGTGGCGACGATTTTGGTACGGCGGATGCTCATGCACAGACTCCTATAGTGAAGCGCAGCGAAAGGCTACTCCTGAATCTCGCTGTAGTCATTGTTCCGTTGCACTACCTGCGACCGAGGCAGGGTGGCATTTGAACGGGCAGGGCATCCTTGCAAAAGGATGTGAAGATTTGCCGGCAAAGGCCGATACACTGGCATCAAAGGAGACCCCCATGCGAGCCCTGATCGTTTTAGCCCTGGCGGCCAGCGCCGTCGGCTGCACCCGCTGGTCCATGGACCACCACCTGAACAATGCCTACCGTGCCTACGACCGTGGCGATTGCGCGCGGGTCATGCTCGAGCTGTCGCAGGTCGACCGCACCAGCCGTGCACGACCGTTCATCCACCCCGAGGTGTCGCTGCTGCGCGGCCAGTGCCTGGAGCGCCAGGCCTTGTACGTGGATGCGGCGCAGACCTACCAGTACCTGATCCAGCAGTACCCGGGCAATGAATACGCCTATCGTGCCCAGGCACGCCTGCAGACCCTGGAGAAACTCGGCCATTTGCGCGGCACCGAAGCCGCCGTGGCGAACCCGGTGACCGCCGCACCTTGGCGTTAACACCAAGGTGTGATTTATTTCACGGGATTTGCCGCGCGCGCTGCGCTAATCTGTAACTCAGTTGTTACAACAACCGCCAGTTCCACGTATTCCTGGCATCGGATACGGACTGCACTTGCGATCATGTTCAACAAGCGCCACATCGAACGCCATCAGCTGCCTTGTGTTCTCAAGGTGTTCAACCGCATTACCGGCCAGGCCATCGGCCAGCTGGGTAACGCCTCTGAAGACGGGCTGATGCTGATAAGCCAGCTACCTGTGCTGGTCGGGCCCGACTACGATCTGCAATTACGCCTGCCGCTGCTTGGTGGCGGGCATCAATTCGTCAACCTTACCGCCAGCTGCCTGTGGTGTCGTGAAGACCAGACGCCCGGGCACTACGATTCCGGTTTCATGCTGCTGCAGGCCCCCCGCGAGTACGATGAATTCGTCCGTTCGTTGCGCGACTATTTCAGTTTCCGCCCCGCCAACGCATCTGCCTGAACCTGCTGAGCCCCGGGCCCAGCTACTGGAATCGCGCTAGAATCGGGTCGACCTCGATACAGGACGACCCCGTGACCTCCAGCATTTTCTGGCACGACTACGAAACCACCGGCATCAACCCGCGTTGCGACCGGCCGCTGCAGGTGGCCGGCGTGCGCACCGACTTCGACCTCAACGAAATCGACGAGCCGATCAGCCTTTATTGTCGGCCCTCCGACGATATCCTGCCGCACCCGGCGGCTTGCACGGTGACCGGCATCACCCCGCACCTGCTGGCCGAGCAGGGTTTGTGCGAAGCGGAGTTCATGACCCGGGTGCATGCGCAACTCGCGCACCCTGGTACCTGCGGTGCCGGCTACAACACCCTGCGCTTCGACGACGAAGTGACCCGCTACAGCCTGTACCGCAACTTTTTCGACCCTTATGCCCGAGAGTGGCAGGGCGGCAACAGCCGCTGGGACCTGATCGACATCGTGCGCACGGCCTATGCACTGCGCCCGGACGGCATCGAGTGGCCGCAACAGGACGGGCGCACCAGCCTGCGTCTTGAACTGCTGAGCAAGGCCAATGGCATCGACCACGGGCATGCCCACGAAGCGCTTTCCGACGTGCGGGCAACCATCGCCCTGGCCCGCCTGATCCGTCAGAAACAGCCCAAGTTGTATGACTGGCTGTTTCAGTTGCGCAGCAAGCATAAAGTGATGGAGCAGATCAGTTTGTTGCAGCCACTGGTGCATATATCCGGGCGCTTCTCGGCGGCACGCAATTACCTTGGTGTCGTATTGCCACTGGCTTGGCACCCGCGTAATCGCAATGCACTGATTGTGTGCGACCTGCATCAGGAAACCCTACCGTTACTACGGGAAAGTGCTGAAGTTCTACGCCAGCGTTTGTATACCCGCCATGAAGAACTGGCCGAAGGCGAATTACCCGTGCCGCTCAAATTGGTGCAGATCAATCGCTGCCCGGTACTGGCGCCACTTTCGGTATTGCGCCCGGCCGATCAACAACGGTTGGGCCTGGACTTGACGTTGTTACAATTGCGCGGCGAAGAATTGGCCGAGCAACAGGCGCAATGGCAAGACAAGCTGGAACACATCTACGGCAAGGAAGACTTTGCCCCGAGTGAAGACCCGGAACAACAGTTGTATGACGGTTTTCTGGGGGACCGTGACCGCCGCTTATGCGAGCAAGTTCGTGCACTGGAACCGGCGCAGTTGAGCCGTGGGCAGTGGATGTTCGATGACCCGCGCCTGCCTGAACTGTTGTTCCGCTATCGGGCGCGCAACTTCCCCGAGACCCTGACCGGCGAAGAGCGGCAACGCTGGTTCAGCTTCTGCCAGCAGCGCCTGAGCGACCCGCAGTGGGGCGCGCCGAATACGCTGGGCGATTTCGAACAGGCGCGGCAGCAAGTCTGGGAGGGCGCTGACGATGCCGGGCGGCGTGTGCTGGATGCCTGGCAGGTACATGCCAGGCAATTGCAGGCACAGTATGCAGTTGGCTGAGCGCTGGCACAAAACGCGGACAAACAAAAACGCCGGCAATATGCCGGCGTTCTTGTTGCGATAAGCAGCAGGCGTGTGCGGACAATCAGTCCAGCAGGGTCGCCCAGCTTTCAACCACATCGCCACCCCACTTGGCTTTCCATTCTTTCAGGGTCTTGTGGTTGCCGCCTTTGGTTTCGATCACTTCATTGTTGTGCGGGTTCTTGTATTGCTTGACCTTGCGTGCACGCTTGGTGGCGGTAGTCTTGACCGCACCACGAGGTGCCTTGCTCAGTTTCGACTCTGGGTCGAGCAGGGCAATCACGTCGCGCAGCGACTTGGAGTATTCGCCCATCAGTGTGCGCAGTTTGCCTTCGAACTCCAGTTCTTTCTTCAGCTTGTCATCCTGCGACAGGTTGGCCAGGCGGGCCTGAAGTTCCTTGATGGCTTCTTCGGTAGCGCGGTACTCGTTGATCAGGGACATGGAGTGTTCCTTAATGCGTGTTCAGAAATGTGTGGGGCAATAATAGACAGGCAATACTCGCAAGTAAACATATTGTTGGGCAATTAACTGTTAACTAAGCTGTGACAACCATTTCTCTACGTGAACAAAAATTTACAATTAACCCTGCATTTCGTCATGTCTGTCAGAGAATGCCGGCAGTGCATCTCGTCAGGAACACAGGCCACGGCCGCTGCGATCAATACTGCGTTTTTCCTGGCGGGCCGCTAGAATGAGCGCCTTTGCGAAGTTCTGGAGTCTCATTCATGCGCACCTATCGTCTGGTGATCGCCTGCCCCGACCGTGTTGGCATCGTGGCGAAAGTCAGTAATTTCCTGGCCTTGTACAATGGCTGGATCAACGAAGCCAGCCACCACTCTGATGAGCAGAGCGGTTGGTTCTTCATGCGCCATGAAATCCGCGCCGAATCGCTGCCGTTCGGTATCGAAGCCTTCCGTGAGGCGTTTGCGCCGATCGCCGAAGAGTTCTCCATGACCTGGCGCATTACCGACTCGGCGCA
This sequence comes from Pseudomonas sp. A2, assembly GCF_023100865.1. Taxonomy (NCBI): domain Bacteria; kingdom Pseudomonadati; phylum Pseudomonadota; class Gammaproteobacteria; order Pseudomonadales; family Pseudomonadaceae; genus Pseudomonas; species Pseudomonas sp. A2. The sequence continues at coordinate 5,005,684 of NZ_CP039127.1, read as the reverse complement.
GAAAAAGCGCGTGGTACTGATGGCCAGCCGCGAGTCGCACTGCCTGGCCGACCTGCTGCACCGCTGGCACACCGATGAACTGGACTGCGAGATCCCTTGCGTGATCTCCAACCACAACGACCTGCGCAGCATGGTCGAGTGGCACGGTATTCCGTTCTTCCATGTACCGGTCGACCCCAAGGACAAGGCACCGGCCTTTGCCGAAGTTTCGCGCCTGGTGCAGGAGCATGCCGCCGACGTGGTGGTGCTGGCCCGCTACATGCAGATCCTGCCGCCGCAGCTGTGCCAGGACTATGCTGAAAAGGTGATCAACATCCACCACAGCTTCCTGCCGTCGTTCGTCGGCGCCAAGCCGTATCACCAGGCCGCCCTTCGTGGTGTGAAACTGATCGGAGCGACTTGCCACTACGTAACCGAAGAGCTGGACGCCGGCCCGATCATCGAGCAGGACGTGGTACGTGTCAGCCATGCCGACAGCATCGATGACATGGTCCGCTTTGGCCGTGATGTGGAGAAGATGGTGCTGGCCCGTGGCCTGCGTTATCACCTGGAAGACCGGGTGCTGGTGCATGGCAACAAGACTGTGGTGTTTGACTGATACAGACTGGTTGCCTGTGAGGTTCTGGGGCAGCTTTGCAGCCCATCGCGACACAAGGCCGCTCCTACAAGGGATCGCGTACCGGCACTGCGTCGCGTAACTCCTGTAGGAGCGGCCTTGTGTCGCGAAAGGGGCGCAAAGCGCCCCCGGCAATCTTGAGGGATACGTAATGGCGAAGACTCGCAATCACCCCACCGCCTCACCCCCACCCACCCTCGGTGAAGGCTGCCTGGCCCGCTACGATCCCGAAGCCCTGGCCGACACCGATGGCACCGATTTCCCCGGCGCCGCGGAACTCTGGCAGCAGCTCAACCCGCCTGACGCCGCCAGCGATCCAGCAGCGGGCGCGCCAGCAGACACACAAACACCGGCCCACCCGCCAGCAGATAAAAGTAGTAAGTGACCGCCCGCCATATCAGGATCGCCGCAGCCGCGGTCGAACTGCCCACCAGTGGCGTCAGCAGGCTGGCCGAAGTCAGCTCGGCGGCGCCGGCACCACCCGGCAACAGGCTGAACTGGCCAGCACTGAGCGACAGCATCTGCACCAGGAAGCTGGGGATCCACGCCAAGTCTACCCCCAACCCCCTCAATACCAGATACAACACGCTGTAGCGCAGGCCCCAGTGGGCGCAGGTCAGGGTGAACACCAAGGTCAGCGTACGCTTGGGCAGGCGCCAGGTCTGCGCCAGTGCATCGATGAAGCGTAGCAGTTTGCGTGCCCAGCGCCGCTTGCGCTGGCGGCTCATGCCCAGGCGGCGCAGCAACCTGCCGTTCACGCGCATCACCGTGCGCCGGTAGCGCAGCAGGCCGATCACCCCGGCCAGTGCCGTGCACAGCAGCAACGCGCTGCCCAGCAACATGCTCTCCTGGCTGCGGCCCAGGCTGTGGAACAGCGCATAGCCGGCAATAGCCAGCATCGCGCAGAAAAAGAACACCAGGTCGTTCAGCTGATCCATGGCAAACACCGCGCCGCTGCGCGCCGGGCCGATCCGGTCACGTGCCAGCAGGGCCATCAGGGTCAAGGGGCCGCCGCTGCCGCCGGGGGTGGTACAGATGGCGAACTCGGTAGCCATCACCACACCCAGGCTGCGCAGGCGCCCGAGCCTTGCTCCTTGCTGGCCGAGCAACAGGCGCAAGCGGATGGCGTTGATGACCCAGCAAAGCAGGATCATGCCCAGCAGGGTCAGCATGAGGCTGGGGGCGAAGCGCTGCAGCCTCGGTAAAAGCTCGCTGCCACCGAGCAGGGCCGGCACCAGCACGGCACCCAGCAGTGCCAGGGCCAGCCAGGCCAGGCGGTTCATACGCTGGCCTGGCGGTCGAGCCAGGTGGACTTGGTCAGCGGCTCGCGGCCCTGTGCCAGTAGCGTGTGCAAGGTGTTCAGCCAATAGTCACGGGACGCGCGATGGCGCATGTCCACCGGGTGCAGGCCCAGGCGCAGGGTCTGGGCGTCGCGCCAGCGCCGGCATTGCCAGTCGCACAGCACCCGTGACAGGCCACGGCGCCAGGCACTGCGTGCACTCCAGACAAGCCCTGGGGCCTTGATCGCGGTGAAGTCCGGTAAACGATACAGGTGCTGTGGCGTGCTGGTGTAGCGCAGCGGCAGACGGCGCAGTGCCTGGCGGGTGCCTTCGCTCATCAGCCAGGCAGGCGCGACGAAGCCTGCCACTGGCCAGCCCTGCTGGGCGAACAGTGCAAGGCCGTGCTCCAGGCGTTGCAGGGCCTGCTGCTGGTCAAGGGCGTAGAATTCCCCTTCGTGGGTATAGATGCGGCGCATGAAGTATTCGCCGGGTGTGCGCGGTGGTGGCCCGCTGTCGGCATGGTAGAAGCCGTGCAGGGCAAGCTCGTCGCCCTGGGCCAGGCGCCGTTCCAGCAAGCGGCAGAAGGTAGGCGAGCGTTGCAGCGGGTTGCGGTGGTGAAAGTCCGGCACCACCAGCCAGGTCATGGGGATGCCGCCGATGGCGTCGACGGCCTGGACGAAAGGCTGGTAGTCCGGCCACGTTTCGGGCGCGACATCGTGCAGCACCAGCATCAGGCTGCGCGATGCCGGTAGCGGCTCAGCCATGGGCACGCACCTGTGGCTGGTGGCCGAGCACAGCCTGGTAGTGCTGCAGCAGGCCGGTGACCACGTTGTCCCACGAATAGTGCTGCTCGGCATGGCGACGGGCCTGTACCCCAAGCGTGCGCACACCGGCTTCGAACGCCTCTTGCACGGCCGTCGCCATGGCTTGGCTATCGTTGGGGCGGCACAAGCGCCCGCACTGTTCGTTGACGATTTCGCCGAAAGCACCTGCGCGCACGGCCACTACCGGCGTGGCGCTGGCCATCGCTTCGAGAATGACCAGGCCGAAGGTTTCCTGGTCACCGGCATGCACCAGCAGGTCGGCGCTGGCCATCAGCCGGGCGACTTCCGGTGCCGGGCAGAAGTGACCGATCACACTGACGTTCCGCGGTACGTTGGCCGGCATGTTCGAACCCACCAACAGCAAGTGGTAGGGGTGGCCCAGGTGCTGCATGCAGTCGAGCAGCACTGGCAGGTTCTTTTCTCGCGAGCCACGGCCGGCGTAGATCAGCAGGCGACTGGTTTCGGCAATACCCAGTTCGGCACGCAGCTGCGGGTCGCGCTGGTTGGGGTGGAAGGTGGCCAGGTCGACGCCCAGGCGCTGCACGTGCACATCGCGCACGCCCAGGCGGCGCAACTTGTCTGCCATGACCTGGCTGGGGGCCAGGACCCGGTCGAAATTGCCGTACAGCTTGCTGACATAGGCCTCGACATTGGGGGTGAACCAGTTGCCCATGCGATTGCTGACCAGCAGCGGCAGGTCGGAATGGTAGAAGCCGATTACCGGCACGTCGAGCTTGCGCCGCGCTTCCAGCGCAGCCCAGGCGGTCAGGTAGGGGTCGCCGACTTCGATCAGGTCGGGCTTGAGCCTGCGCAGCACATTGCACCAAGGGGCCAGGCGTACCGGGAAGCGGTAGCCATTGCCGAACGGCAGCGGCGGTGCGGGCACCTGGTATATGCCATCGGCGTGCTGGGCGCTGGCACCGGGTATCAGCAAGCTGTGGCGGACGCCCTGGATGGCGTCGAGGCGGTGGTGTTTGGCATCAAGATAGGTACGTACGCCACCACTGGCGGGGGCGTAGAACATGGTGATGTCGGCGATGTGCACGATCAGCATCCCTCCGGGATCGTCTTCGGGTCTGTCATCCGGCGTTAACGGGCCGGCGATGACGCGCCTAAAGGTTGACCTATCAGAAGGATAGTTTGTTCGATCGGGGTTGGGCGGGGTTGGGAAGAGGGTAGGCTGCACAAGCGTTGTAGGAGCAGCCTTGTGCTGCGAAGGGGCCAGAGAAGGCAACACAGTTGTATTGCCTGTACTGGCCTCTTCGCAGCACAAGGCTGCTCCTACAAAGAGAGGAGTAGCACTTGTCAGATGCGGAAGCTGCCCACCAGATGCTTCAGGCGGCCGGCCTGCTGCTCCAGGTCGGAGCAGGCACGCAGGGTGGCCTGCAGGTTTTCCACGCCCTCCTGGTTGAGCATGTTGATCTCGTTGATGTCCATGTTGATCGCCTCGACCACGGCGGTCTGCTCTTCGGTGGCGGTGGCTACCGACTGGTTCATGCCGTCGATCTCGCCGATGCGCACGGTAACGCTGTCCAGCCGCTCACCGGCCTGGTTGGCGATCTGCATGCTGTCCTGGCTGTGGCGCTGGCTCTGGTCCATGGTCTCGACCGATTCGCGCGCGCCGACCTGCAGTTCCTCGATCATGGTCTGCACCTGTTGCGCCGACTCCTGGGTGCGGTGCGCCAGGTTGCGTACTTCATCGGCGACTACGGCAAAACCACGCCCGGCTTCACCGGCACGGGCCGCTTCGATGGCCGCGTTCAGCGCCAGCAGGTTGGTCTGCTGGGAAATGCTGGTGATCACCTCAAGGATCTGACCGATGTTGACGGTCTTGCTGTTCAGCGTCTCGATGTGCGCGCTGGAAGTGACGATCAGGTCGGACAGGCGGTTCATTGCCGCAATGTTGCGTTCCACCACCTGCTGCCCTTCTTCGGCCAGCAACCGCGCCGAACTGGCGTGCTGCGAGGCCTGGGCGGCGTTGCCGGCAATTTCCTGGGCGGCGGCGCCCAGTTCGTTGATGGCGGCGGCCACGCTGTTGGTGCGGTTGGACTGTTCGTCGGAGTTGGTCATCGACGAGTTCGAGGCACTGATGACCCGCAGGGCAACTTCGTTGACCTGCTCGGTGGCCGAGGACACTTCGCGGATCGAACTGTGAATACGTTCGACAAAACGGTTGAAGGCGCTGCCCAGGATGCCGAACTCGTCATGGTTGTGGATGCGCAGGCGCTTGGTCAGGTCGCCTTCACCTTCGGCGATGTCTTCCATGGCACGGGTCATGGTGTGCAGCGGCTGCATCAGCACGCGGATCAGCAGCCCGAGCAGGCCGATGATGATCACCACCGCCACCAGAGTGGCGATCACCGCCGAGGTGCGGAAGGTGCTCAGCATCGAGAAGGCCTTGTCCTTGTCCACCGACAGGCCGATGTACCAGTTGGCCGACGGCAGGCCGGTGATCGGGGTGAAGGTCAGCAGGCGGGCCTGGCCGTCGCTCTGCACTTCGGTCAGCTCACCGCTCAGTTTCGGCGTGTGCTGCGGGAACAGGTCCGACAGCGACTTCATCACCAGGTCTTTGTCCGGGTGCACCAAGATCTTGCCTTGATCGTTGACCAGGAAGGCATAGCCCATGCCGCCGAAGTTCAGCGAGTTGATGATCTGCACCAGGCCGTCCAGGGCCAGGTCGCCACCGACGACACCGACACTGGCGGAAACCTTGCTGAGGATGCCGATGACCATCTTGTTGGTGGTCATGTCGATGTACGGCTCGGTCAGGGTCGCGCCGGCGGCATTCATGCCGTCCTTGTACCAGGGGCGGGTGCGCGGGTCGTAACCGTCGGGCATTTTCGAATCAGGGCGCACGCTGAAGCCACCGTCGACCTTGCCCAGGTAGACGGTGAGGAAGCTGGAAACCAGCGCATTCTGGCCCATCAGGGTTTCGGCGTTGGTCGGGTCCTGGGCTATGTTCTGTGCCAGGTTTTCCACCAGCTTGATACGGCCTTCGAACAGGTTGCGGATATTGGTCGAAGTGGAAGCGCCCATTTCAGCCAGATAGTTCTCGAGGTCCTCGCGGATCGCATTACGCTGGAGGTAATCGTTGTAGAGCGTGAAAAGGCTGAAGGCGAGTATCACGATCAGTGATGCTGCCAAAAGAATCTTGTGGCTGAAACGAAGGCTTTTGTTCATGGCGTAATCGGTTCCGCTAAGGTTTCATATCAGGCGTTTGCACGCGTGGAGTCGCAAAGCAGTGCAATATCCCGAAAAGTCCCTTTTCGGTTGTTCCTCTCTATTAAGGCGAATATCACCCACAGGTATCGGCCGAATTACGGTAAAGCTTGAGCAGAGGATTTAAGAGATGTCGGAAATTTCGACCATCGTTTTAGGTGCTGGCCCGGATGGCCAACCGGTTGGGCAAGCCATGAGGTTGGCCAACCGCCATGGCCTGGTAGCGGGCGCTACGGGTACTGGCAAGACCGTCACCTTGCAGCATCTGGCGGAAGCGTTCAGTGACGCGGGGGTTGCGGTGTTCGCCGCCGATGTCAAAGGCGACCTGTGCGGCCTGGGCGCTGCTGGTGCGCCGCAGGGCAAGGTGGCCGAGCGCATCGCCGGCATGCCCTGGCTGGGGCACAGGCCCCAGGCTTACCCGGTGAGCCTGTGGGACATTGCCGGGCAGTCCGGCCACCCGCTGCGTACCACCCTCAGTGAAATGGGGCCGCTGCTGCTGGGCAACCTGCTGGAACTGACCGACAGCCAACAGGCGGCGCTGTATGCGGCGTTCAAGGTAGCCGACCGTGAAGGCTTGCTGCTGCTGGACCTCAAGGACCTCAAGGCGCTGCTCGCGCACCTGAAGGACAACCCGCAACTGCTGGGCGAAGACAGCGCGCTGATGACCACGGCCTCCACTCAGGCGCTTTTGCGCCGGTTGGCGACCCTGGAGCAGCAGGGCGCCGAGGCGTTGTTCGGTGAACCGGGGTTGCAGCTCGAGGACCTCCTGCGGCCAGACCCGGATGGCCGTGGGCGTATCCACCTGCTGGACGCCAGCCGGTTGGTTCACGATGCACCGAAGGTGTACGCGACCTTCCTGTTGTGGCTGCTGGCCGAGTTGTTCGAGCAACTGCCCGAGCGCGGTGATGCCGACAAGCCGGTGCTGGCGTTGTTCTTCGATGAAGCGCATTTGTTGTTCAACGATACACCCAAGGCATTGCAGGATCGCCTGGAGCAGGTGGTGCGGCTGATTCGTTCCAAGGGCGTGGGTGTGTACTTCGTCACCCAGTCGCCGGGGGACTTGCCAGATGCGGTGCTGGCCCAGTTGGGCTTGCGCATTCAGCATGGCTTGCGGGCGTTTACCGCCAAGGAGCAGAAGTCGCTGCGGGCGGTGGCTGATGGCTTCCGCCCCAACCCGGCGTTCGACACCCTGGCGGTGCTGACCGAACTGGGTATTGGCGAGGCGCTGGTGGGGACACTGGAAGAGAAGGGCACGCCAGCGATGGTGCAACGTGTGCTGATTGCACCGCCGCAGTCGCGTATCGGGCCGTTGAGCGCGGCTGAGCGCAGTGTGCTGATTGCCAATTCGCCGCTGGCGGGGCGTTACGACAAGCCGGTGGACCGTGAGTCTGCCTATGAGATGCTGACCCAGCGCAAGGGCGAGCCGGTGGAGCCCGCGCCGCAACCCAAGGCGGATGAAGAAAGCTTTGCCGACAAGGCTGGTGAGTTCTTGCAAAGTGCGGCAGGGCAGGCCATCAAGTCGGCGGTGCGCCAGGCGGCCAACCAGTTGGGGCGGCAGTTGGTGCGAGGGTTGATGGGGTCGTTGCTGGGGGGCAAGAAAAGGTAGGTTGCCTGTACCGGCCCCTTCGCGGGTAAACCCGCTCCCACAGGTTCATCACAGATATCAAGAGCTGTGCATTACCTGTGGGAGCGGGTTTACCCGCGAAGAGGCCGGTACAGAAAAAAGGCGACCCGAAGGCCGCCTCTTTCAGAACCGTATCACTCAGCCAATGGCTTTGGACGCCAGCCAGAACAGGCCGGCCGCCAGGCCCATCGACGCAGGCAGGGTCAGTACCCAGGCCAGCAGGATGGTCTTCACGGTGCCGCCTTGCAGGCCGCTCTTGTTGGCGACCATGGTGCCGGCCACACCGGACGACAGCACGTGGGTGGTCGATACCGGCAGGGCGAAGATGTTGGCCATGCCGATGGCGCAAGCCGCGGTGATCTGTGCCGACATGCCCTGGGCATAGGTCATGCCCTGCTTGCCGATCTTCTCGCCAACGGTCAGTACCACGCGCTTCCAGCCGACCATGGTACCCAGGCCCAGGGCCAGGGCGACGGCCACGATCACCCAGAACGGGGCGTACTCGGTAGTGGCGGTCAGGTCTTTGCGCAGTTTTTCCAGATCGGCCTTTTCACGGGCTTCCAGGCCTGGCAGCTTGCCGACCTTCTTCGCCGTGTCGTCCAGGCACAGCAGGTAGCGGCGCACTTCGACACGCTTGTCGGCACTCAGGCTGTGGTAGTCGGTCACGCCCTGCAGCGAGGACTGCAGCGCGGCAATGGTCGGCTCGGTCTGCTGTGGGTTGCAGCTGAACTGCTCCGGCAGGTCGCTGGACTTGGCCTTGCCCAGTGCCAGGAACTCGCCCAGGGTGGCGGCGTTGCGCTGGTAGAACTGGCTCATGTGCAAGGTGGCGTCGCGGGTACGCTCGATCTGGTAGGTGGTGCTGTTCAGGTCGAGGACGAATTTGGCCGGGACGATACCGATCAGCACCAGCATGATCAGGCCGATGCCTTTCTGGCCGTCGTTGGAGCCGTGCACGAAGCTCACACCCATGGCCGAAACCACCAGTACCAGGCGGTTCCAGAACGGCGGGTGCTTCTTGTCGTCGAGCTTGCGGCGCTGCTCGGGGGTCTTGTGCATCTTCGACAGCGGGCGCCACCACTTGAGGCCGATCAGCACCATAGCGGCAACGGCGAAGCCGGCCATCGGCGAGACCACCAGCGACATGGCGATGTCGATAGCCTTCTGCCAGTTGACACCGTCGCCCAGCGGGATGTCGTTGATCAGGGCGTTGGCCAGGCCGACGCCGAGGATGGAGCCGATCAGCGTGTGCGAGCTGGAGGCGGGGATACCGAAGTACCAGGTGCCCAGGTTCCAGGTGATGGCCGCAGCCAGCAGCGAGAAGACCATGGCCAGGCCGTGTCCGGTGTTCACATTGATCAGCAGCTCTACTGGCAGCAGGTGCACGATGGCATAGGCCACCCCGACACCGCCGAGCAGAACGCCAAGGAAGTTGAACACGCCGGAGAAGAACACGGCGAGGTGCGGCGGCATGGCTTTGGTATAGATGACGGTAGCTACCGCGTTGGCGGTGTCATGAAAGCCATTGATGAACTCGAAGGCGAGCACGAAGGTCAAGGCGAGCAGCAGGCTCACCAACACCCAGGCATCCAGTCCGCTGAATAATTCGATCATGAAGGTTGTCTGGCGGTCTTAGGGGGGCGGGATTATGCCAGAAAACGTTGGCAATCGATGCATTTGCGACAGACCGACGGCAATCTTCCTGACGCGAGCGTGATGTGCACGGTGCGACGTGCCGGCAGGGAAATATCCGCTAAAGCGCATAAAAGCTGGCGAAAACCGGCAAAAAGCTGGAAAAAAAGCCGCTTCGCTTCTTTTCAAACGGTCGTATGAAATTTGTGTAATTCCATTTCACCTTCGGCCGGACAGTAAAGATCGACCGCGCCCGGGCTGGCCGGGCGACGACGCGCTGGCGTGGTCCCGGGTCAGGGAGTGTCGCTGCGCAGTTCCTTTTCCATACGTTCCAGTTCCTGGCTGAAGGCCTGGTCGCGCACGCTGGCGCGCTTGCGCCAAGGTTTGCGTTCCGGATCCGGTTGTGCGGCGTAAGTGGTGACTTCGCCACCATAAACATCCTTGTAACGTTCAGCCTGGCGCTCGAGTTCCGCGCGCAGTTCATCTTTCGTCACAGTAGTACCTGAATTAAGTTTGATGACAGTTGTTAAGCGTTGTGCAGCGTGCACATGCCTTGCTGGCCGCAACGGCTTGATACAGCGGAGGGTTCCATTACCACGGCATCGTCGAGGCCTGCGCAATCGATTATAGCAATCGATATTCGCCGAACATCGTAATTTACCCAACCCTGACATCACAAGACGCAAGTAATGGAATGCATTCGATGACAGTTTGGGCCTTTCGTACAAGTTTGAAAGGCAATACGGACAAAAGTTCGTTGCAGTGCAGCAGCGGGACAGTCGAACGGGAGGGTAATGAAAAACGGCCTCGCCAAAAGGCGAGGCCGTTGCCTGGGGACTTCTACGGTGGGTACCTGACCAGTCTCTCCAAAGAAGCCACAAGTGGCATGAGAAAGGTATAAGTAAAAGTGTCAGCGGTCAATTGCGATTATCGGCCGTTTGTTCGATAATCGCACGAGTGGGCGTTTTTTTTTTGAGGTGTGCGATGAGTGACGAAACCTTGGCCAGCGATTCCGTCAATCCAGAGTCGGTCAACCTGGAGCAGGGGCGACCTGCCTCGGCAGCCCTGGCACCACCGATCGTGGCGTCACCGGCCAAGCGCATCCAGGCCTTTACCGGCGACCCGGACTTCATGACCTCCCTGGCGCGAGGCCTGGCAGTCATCCAGGCCTTTCAGGAACGCAAGCGCCACCTGACCATCGCCCAGATCAGCCACCGCACCGAAATCCCCCGTGCGGCGGTACGGCGTTGCCTGCACACGTTGATCAAGCTGGGTTACGCCACCACCGACGGGCGTACCTATTCGCTGTTGCCCAAGGTGCTGACGCTGGGGCATGCGTACCTGTCGTCGACGCCGCTGGCGATTTCTGCCCAGCCTTACCTGGACCGCATCAGCGACCAGCTGCACGAGGCGGCCAACATGGCCACGCTCGAAGGTGACGACATTCTTTATATAGCCCGTTCGGCGACCGTGGAGCGGTTGATTTCGGTCGACCTGTCGGTGGGCGGGCGCCTACCGGCCTATTGCACATCGATGGGGCGTATTCTGTTAGCGGCCATGGACGACACCAGCCTGCGTGAATACCTGGAGCGTGCCGACCTGAAGGCGCGTACCAGCCGTACCTTGCACGACCCCGAGTCGCTGTTCGCCTGTATCCAGCAGGTGCGTGCCCAGGGCTGGTGCGTGGTAGACCAGGAGCTGGAGCAGGGGCTGCGCTCGATTGCGGTGCCGGTGTATGACGCCTCGGGGCAGGTGCTGGCGGCGTTGAATGTGAGTACCCATGTCGGGCGGGTGACGCGCAGTGAGCTGGAGCAGCGGTTCTTGCCGATCCTGCTCGCAGCCAGCCGGGACCTTTGCCATCAGTTGTTTGGCTGAGCCCCGCGGGGGCGTACAGCGCGCCACTTTCAAATTTAGAACAGGCAAAACCCTTTCCTGTGCGATAAACGCACAGTGTCGTTCGCGGTGAATTGCGCCGCCTCCGCTCGCTGATTAATGTCTCTCGCAACGGTCGGCTGTGCCGACCGAACAAGAAAAACATAAGAGGCACTTAACATGAATACTGTCCCCTCGCTGCCGCGGCCGCACCCGCGCGCAGTACCGTTATATCCAGGCTGACGCCGGCTGCATTCCCCAAATCATCGTCCTCTGTACCGTTTGATCGCGTGCAGTGGGCTGGCTGTGCCCCTCATTCTGGAAAACAATAATGAATCAAGCGCAAACCAACGTCGGCAATAGCCTCGACGTCCAGTCGTTCATCAATCAGCAGCCGCTGTCCCGCTACCAATGGCGGGTGGTGTTGCTGTGCTTCCTGATCGTCTTCCTCGATGGCCTGGACACCGCCGCCATGGGCTTCATCGCCCCGGCCCTTTCGCAGGAGTGGGGGATAGACCGCGCCAGCCTCGGCCCGGTCATGAGTGCTGCATTGATCGGTATGGTTTTCGGTGCCCTCGGCTCCGGCCCGCTGGCGGACCGTTTTGGCCGCAAGGGCGTGCTGGTGGGCGCAGTGCTGGTATTCGGTGGCTTCAGCCTGGCCTCGGCCTACGCCACCAACGTCGATCAGTTGCTGGTGTTGCGCTTCCTGACTGGCCTGGGCCTTGGTGCAGGTATGCCCAACGCCACCACGCTATTGTCTGAATATACCCCCGAGCGCCTCAAGTCGCTGTTGGTGACCAGCATGTTCTGCGGCTTCAACCTGGGCATGGCCGGTGGTGGTTTCATTTCCGCCAAGATGATCCCGGCCTACGGCTGGCACAGCCTGCTGGTGATCGGTGGCGTGCTGCCGTTGCTGCTGGCGCTGGTGCTGATGGTGTGGCTGCCGGAGTCAGCGCGGTTCCTGGTGGTGCGCAACCGGGGGACCGACAAGGTGCGCAAGACTTTGTCGCCCATCGCGCCACAGGTGGTGGCCGAGGCGGGCAGCTTCAGCGTGCCGGAGCAGAAGGCAGTGGCTGCGCGCAACGTGTTTGCGCTGATCTTCTCCGGTACCTACGGCATGGGCACCATGCTGTTGTGGCTGACCTATTTCATGGGCCTTGTGATCGTCTATCTGCTGACCAGCTGGTTGCCAACCTTGATGCGCGACAGCGGCGCGAGCATGGAACAGGCTGCCTTTATCGGCGCACTGTTCCAGTTCGGTGGCGTGCTGAGCGCCGTCGGTGTGGGTTGGGCCATGGACCGCTTCAATCCGCACAAGGTGATCGGCATTTTCTACCTGCTGGCCGGGGTGTTCGCCTACGCCGTGGGGCAGAGCCTGGGCAACATCACCGTATTGGCCACGCTGGTGCTGGTTGCCGGCATGTGCGTGAACGGTGCCCAATCGGCGATGCCTTCGCTGGCGGCGCGCTTCTATCCGACACAGGGCCGCGCCACAGGGGTATCGTGGATGCTGGGTATCGGCCGCTTCGGTGCGATTCTCGGGGCCTGGAGTGGTGCGACGCTGCTCGGGCTGGGCTGGAACTTCGAACAGGTGCTCACGGCATTGCTGGTGCCGGCGGGGCTGGCGACCGTGGGTGTGATCGTGAAAGGGCTGGTGAGCCACGCTGACGCGACCTGAAACCCGAGGGCCGCTTTGCGGCCCTTCGCAGCACAAGGCTGCTCCTACAAAGGCGACGCCGCCCGCTGTAGGAGCAGCCTTGTGCTGCGAAGAATTCGACACGTTAGTGAATGAGTAGCAGGACAACAAATGGTTCGATAATCGCACAAATAGTCGATTATCGGATTGTAAGCCACCCACCAGTCTCCTTAATCTGAGCTCACCGAAGCACCCTGACCAGGAGTCTCCAAATGGCTGCAATTCTCCCGCTTCACGAAGCCGTGAAGCAGTTCATCCAGGATGGCGATACCGTCGCCCTCGAAGGTTTCACCCACCTGATCCCGACTGCCGCCGGCCACGAGATCATCCGTCAGGGCAAGCGCGACCTGACCCTGGTGCGCATGACTCCGGACCTGATCTACGACCAGCTGATCGGCGCCGGCTGCGCCAGCAAGCTGATCTTCTCCTGGGGTGGTAACCCAGGTGTCGGTTCGCTGCACCGCCTGCGTGATGCCGTCGAGAAGCAGTGGCCACACGCCATCGAAATCGAAGAACACAGCCATGCCGACCTGGCAAACGCCTATGTCGCCGGTGCTTCTGGCCTGCCGTTCGCCGTGCTGCGTGCCTACGCCGGCTCCGACCTGCCGAAGGTCAACCCGCTGATCAAGAGCGTCACCTGCCCGTTCACCGGTGAAGTGCTGGCAGCCGTGCCGTCGGTGCGCCCGGATGTGACCGTGATCCACGCGCAAAAGGCCGACCGCAAAGGCAATGTGCTGCTGTGGGGCATCCTCGGCGTGCAGAAGGAAGCCGCCCTGGCCGCCAAGCGCTGCATCGTCACCGTCGAGGAAATCGTCGACGACCTGCAGGCCCCGATGAACGCCTGTGTGCTGCCGACCTGGGCCCTGAGCGCGGTGTGCCTGGTACCTGGCGGTGCGCACCCGTCCTATGCCCACGGCTACTACGAGCGTGACAACCGCTTCTACCAGGCCTGGGACCCGATCGCGCGTAGCCGCGAATCGTTCACCGCCTGGATCGACACCTACATCCGTGGCACTGCCGATTTCAACGAATTCAAGGCCAAGTTGGCCAGCACTGCGGAGGCCGCACAATGAGCTACTCCACTTCCGAAATGATGACCGTCGCTGCAGCCCGTCGCCTGCGCAACGGTGCTGTGTGCTTCGTCGGCATCGGCCTGCCGTCCAAGGCTGCCAACCTGGCGCGCCTGACATCTTCGCCAGACGTGGTGCTGATCTACGAATCCGGCCCGATCGGCGCCAAGCCAAGCGTGCTGCCGCTGTCTATCGGCGACGGCGAGCTGGCCGAAACCGCCGACACCGTGGTGCCGACTGGCGAGATCTTCCGCTACTGGCTGCAAGGTGGGCGCATCGACGTCGGCTTCCTCGGCGCTGCCCAGGTCGACCGCTTCGGCAACATCAACACTACCGTCGTCGGTGATTACCATGCCCCGAAAACCCGCCTGCCAGGTGCTGGTGGCGCACCGGAAATCGCTGGTTCCGCCAAGCAGGTGCTGATCATCCTCAAGCAGTCGCCGCGTGCCTTTGTCGACAAGCTGGACTTCATCACCTCGGTTGGCCACGGTGAAGGCGGCGACTCGCGCAAACGCCTGGGCCTGCCAGGCGACGGCCCGGTCGGCATTATCACCGACCTGTGCATCATGGAGCCGGAAGCCGGCACCCACGAATTCGTCGTCACTGCGATCCACCCGGGTGTGACCCGCGAGCAGATCATCGCCGCCACTGGCTGGGCGATCCGCTTTGCCGACGATGTGCAGACCACCGCCGAACCGACCGAAGTCGAGCTGTCCGCGCTGCGTGACCTCGAAGCCCGTACCGCCGCGGCCCATGGCCAGGTCGCAGGAGAAGCCTGATGCGCGACGTATTCATCTGTGACGCCATTCGCACCCCGATCGGCCGCTTCGGTGGCGCCCTGGCCGGCGTGCGGGCCGACGACCTGGCCGCTGTGCCACTGAAGGCGCTGATCGAGCGCAACCCGACCGTGCAGTGGGATCAGGTTGACGAAGTGTTCTTCGGCTGCGCCAACCAGGCAGGTGAAGACAACCGCAACGTGGCACGCATGGCGCTGCTGCTGGCCGGCCTGCCGGAGAGCATTCCGGGTGTCACCTTGAACCGCCTGTGCGCGTCGGGCATGGATGCCATCGGCACTGCCTTCCGCGCCATTGCCAGCGGCGAAATGGAGCTGGCGATTGCCGGCGGCGTCGAGTCGATGTCGCGTGCCCCGTTCGTCATGGGCAAGGCCGAAAGCGGCTATTCGCGCAACATGAAGCTCGAAGACACCACCATCGGCTGGCGTTTCATCAACCCGCTGATGAAGAGCCAGTACGGTGTGGACTCCATGCCGGAAACCGCCGACAACGTGGCCGACAATTACCAGGTTTCGCGTGCCGACCAGGACGCCTTCGCCCTGCGCAGCCAGCAGAAGGCAGCTGCGGCCCAGGCTGCCGGCTTCTTCGCCGAAGAGATCGTGCCGGTGCGTATCGCGCACAAGAAGGGCGAGACCATCGTCGAGCGTGACGAACACCTGCGCCCGGAAACCACGCTGGAAGCCTTGACCAAGCTCAAGCCGGTCAACGGCCCGGACAAGACCGTCACCGCTGGCAATGCCTCGGGCGTGAACGACGGTGCCGCGGCGTTGATCCTGGCTTCGGCCGAGGCTGTGAAGAAACACGGCCTGACCCCACGTGCCCGCGTACTGGGCATGGCCAGCGCCGGTGTTGCACCGCGAGTGATGGGCATTGGTCCGGTGCCGGCAGTGCGCAAGCTGACCGAGCGCCTGGGTGTGGCGGTGAATGATTTCGATGTGATCGAGCTCAACGAAGCCTTTGCCAGCCAAGGTCTGGCGGTGCTGCGTGAGCTGGGTGTGGCCGACGATGCACCGCAGGTGAACCCCAACGGCGGTGCCATCGCCCTGGGCCACCCGCTGGGCATGAGCGGTGCGCGCCTGGTGTTGACTGCGCTTCACCAGCTGGAGAAGAGCGGTGGGCGTAAGGGCCTGGCGACCATGTGTGTGGGCGTAGGCCAAGGTTTGGCGCTGGCCATCGAGCGGGTTTGACCTGTACCGGCCTCTTCGCGGGTAAACCCGCTCCCACAGGGGGAACCACGCCTCCCACTGTGGGAGCGGGCTTGCCCGCGAAGAGGCCGGTCCTGCCAGACTCAAGGCCAGATGCCAGCCAGATAGCGGAACGAGTGTGTTACCAGGTGTGTCTAGAATTACCTGCGACCCTCCAGGAGTAAACTCACCATGACCTCAACCTATTACACCGGCGAAGAACGCAGCAAACGCATCTTCGCTATCGTTGGTGCCTCTTCAGGCAACCTGGTGGAATGGTTCGACTTCTACGTCTATGCCTTCTGCGCGATCTACTTTGCCCCGGCTTTCTTCCCCTCCGACGACCCCACCGTGCAGTTGTTGAACACGGCAGGCGTGTTCGCCGCGGGCTTTCTGATGCGCCCCATCGGTGGCTGGATCTTCGGCCGCCTCGCTGACCGCCATGGTCGCAAGAATTCCCTGATGATCTCGGTGCTGATGATGTGCTTCGGCTCCCTGATGATCGCCTGCCTGCCTACCTATGCCAGCATCGGCACCTGGGCCCCGGCGCTGCTTTTGCTGGCCCGGTTGATCCAGGGCCTGTCGGTAGGCGGCGAGTACGGCACCACTGCCACTTACATGAGTGAAGTAGCCCTGCGCGGCCAGCGCGGTTTCTTCGCCTCGTTCCAGTACGTGACCCTGATCGGCGGCCAGTTGCTGGCGGTGCTGGTGGTGGTGATCCTGCAGCAACTGCTCACCGAAGAAGAGCTGCGCGCCTGGGGCTGGCGCATTCCGTTCGTGGTCGGTGCCATTGCCGCACTGATCTCGCTGATGCTGCGCCGCTCGCTGCATGAGACCAGCAGCGCCGAAACCCGCCAGGACAAGGATGCCGGCACCATCAAGGGCCTGTTCCGCGACCATGCGGCGGCCTTCATCACCGTGCTCGGCTATACCGCGGGCGGTTCGCTGATCTTCTATACCTTCACCACCTACATGCAGAAGTACCTGGTCAACACCGCTGGCATGACCGCAAAAAACGCCAGCTACGTAATGACCGGCGCGCTGTTCCTGTTCATGGTGCTGCAGCCGTTCTTCGGCATGCTCTCCGACCGCATCGGCCGGCGTAACTCGATGATGCTGTTCGGTGCCCTGGGTACGCTGTTCACCGTGCCGTTGCTGATGGCGCTGAAGACCGTGAGCAGCCCTTTCATGGCCTTCGTGCTGATTTCCCTGGCGTTGTGTATCGTCAGTTTCTACACCTCGATCAGCGGCCTGGTGAAGGCCGAGATGTTCCCGCCGCAGGTGCGCGCACTGGGTGTGGGGCTGGCCTATGCGGTGGCAAACGCGGCGTTCGGCGGTTCGGCCGAGTACGTGGCCCTGGGCCTGAAGACCCTGGGCATGGAAAACACTTTCTACTGGTACGTGACGGCGATGATGGCGATTGCCTTCCTGTTCAGCCTGCGCCTGCCGAAGCAGGCCGCGTACCTGCACCACGATAATTAAGGACGTGGCATGACCAACCAACTGTTCGACGCCTACTTCACCGCACCGGCCATGCGCGAGATCTTCTCCGACCGTGGCCGCCTGCAGGGCATGCTCGATTTCGAGGCGGCGCTGGCGCGGGCCGAGGCTGCTGCCGGGCTGGTCCCGCATAGCGCTGTAGCGGCCATCGAGGCGGCGTGCCACGCCGAGCGCTATGACGTTGGCGCGCTGGCCAATGCCATCGCCACTGCTGGCAACTCGGCGATCCCGCTGGTGAAGGCGTTGGGCAAGGTGATTGCCAGTGGCGTGCCCGAAGCCGAGCGCTATGTGCACCTGGGCGCCACCAGCCAGGACGCGATGGACACCGGGCTGGTCCTGCAGCTGCGTGCGGCCCTCGACCTGATCGAAGCCGACCTCGGCAAGCTGGCCGATACCCTGTCCCGTCAGGCTTTGCAGCACGCCGACACGCCGCTGGTGGGGCGCACCTGGCTGCAGCACGCGACCCCCGTGACCCTGGGCATGAAACTGGCCGGTGTGCTGGGCGCCTTGACCCGTCACCGCCAGCGCCTGCAGGAGCTGCGCCCACGCTTGCTGGTGCTGCAGTTCGGCGGCGCCTCGGGCAGCCTGGCGGCTTTGGGCAGCAAGGCGATGCCGGTGGCCGAAGCCCTGGCCGAGCAGCTCAAGTTGACCCTGCCCGAGCAGCCCTGGCACACCCAGCGCGACCGCCTGGTGGAGTTTGCCTCGGTGCTGGGCCTGATCGCTGGTAGCCTGGGCAAGTTCGGCCGCGATGTCAGCTTGCTGATGCAGACCGAGGCGGGGGAACTGTTCGAGCCTTCTGCGCCGGGCAAGGGTGGGTCTTCGACCATGCCGCACAAGCGCAACCCTGTCGGCGCCGCGGTGCTGATCGGCGCCGCGACCCGCGTGCCGGGGCTGGTCTCTACGCTGTTCGCCGCCATGCCCCAGGAGCACGAGCGCAGCCTCGGCCTGTGGCATGCCGAATGGGAAACCCTGCCGGACATCTGCTGCCTGGTATCTGGTGCGCTGCGCCAGGCCCAGGTGATTGCCGAGGGCATGGAAGTGGATGCCGCGCGCATGCGCCGTAACCTCGACCTGACCCAGGGCCTGGTGCTGGCCGAAGCGGTGAGCATCGTCCTCGCCCAGCGCCTGGGCCGCGACCACGCCCATCACCTGCTGGAGCAGTGCTGCCAGCGCGCTGTGGCCGAACAGCGCCACCTGCGCACCGTGCTGGGTGAAGAGCCGCAGGTCAGTGCCGAACTGTCCGCCGAAGAACTCGATCGCTTGCTCGACCCTGCCAATTATCTGGGCCAGGCCCGCGTCTGGGTGGCGCGCGCCGTGTCCGAACATCAACGTTTCACTGCCTGAAGGAGACCGCTGTGGCGCACTTGCAACTGGCCGATGGCGTTTTGAATTACCAGATCGATGGCCCGGAAAACGCCCCGGTGCTGGTCCTGTCCAACTCGCTGGGCACCGACCTGGGCATGTGGGACACACAGATACCACTGTGGAGCCAGCACTTGCGCGTGCTGCGCTACGACACCCGTGGCCACGGTGGGTCGCTGGTCACTGAAGGCCCCTACAGCATCGATCAGCTGGGCCGTGACGTGCTGGCCCTGCTCGATGGCCTGGATATCGCCAAGGCGCACTTCGTCGGCCTGTCGATGGGCGGCTTGATCGGCCAGTGGTTGGGCATAAACGCCGGCGAGCGCCTGCACAGCCTGACCCTGTGCAACACCGCCGCCAAGATCGCCAACGACGAGGTGTGGAACACCCGTATCGACACCGTGCTCAAGGGCGGCCAGCAGGCCATGGTCGACCTGCGCGATGCCTCCATCGCCCGCTGGTTCACCCCGGGCTTCGCCCAGGCCCAGCCAGCGCAGGCCCAGCGCATCTGCCAGATGCTGGCGCAAACCAGCCCGCAAGGTTATGCCGGCAACTGCGCAGCGGTGCGTGATGCCGATTACCGCGAGCAACTGGGCCGTATCCAGGTGCCG
Organism: Pseudomonas sp. A2; assembly: GCF_023100865.1. Classification (NCBI taxonomy): domain Bacteria; kingdom Pseudomonadati; phylum Pseudomonadota; class Gammaproteobacteria; order Pseudomonadales; family Pseudomonadaceae; genus Pseudomonas; species Pseudomonas sp. A2. The sequence continues at coordinate 4,986,403 of NZ_CP039127.1, read as the reverse complement.
GCGCTGATCGTTGCCGGTACCGAGGACGTGGTGACCACTCCGGAGCACGGCCGCTTCATGCAGGCCGGTATCGCGGGTGCCGAGTACGTCGACTTCCCGGCGGCGCACCTGTCCAACGTCGAGATCGGCGAGGCGTTCAGCCGCCGCGTGCTCGACTTCCTGCTGGCTCACTGAGGATACCGCCATGGACGAGAAACAACGTTACGACGCCGGCATGCAAGTACGCCGCGCAGTGCTTGGCGATGCCCACGTGGACCGCAGCCTGGAGAAGCTCAACGACTTCAACGGCGAGTTCCAGGAGATGATCACCCGCCACGCCTGGGGTGACATCTGGACTCGCCCTGGCCTGCCGCGCCATACCCGTAGCCTGATCACCATCGCCATGCTGATTGGCATGAACCGCAACGACGAGCTGAAGCTGCACCTGCGCGCGGCGGCCAACAACGGCGTGACCCGCGACGAAATCAAGGAAGTGCTGATGCAGAGCGCGATCTATTGCGGCATTCCGGCGGCCAATGCCACCTTCCACATGGCTGAGTCGGTGTGGGATGAGCTGGGTGTGGAGTCGCGTACCTGACCACTACGCGGTCCCTTGTAGGAGCGGCCTTGCGTCGCGATGGGCCGCGCAGCGGCCCCTAGGCTTCAGCTTCGCAGCCAATATTGCCGGGGCCGCTTCGCAGCCCTATCGCGACACAAGGCCGCTCCTACATAGAGCGCGCCACCACGGGCCCGGCGTTGGCCTCGACGGCGCGTTTCAGGGCCGGGCACAGGCCGAGCATGAATGCCGCTTCTGCCACCACGAACAACGGCCCGATGATCAATCCGCTGACATCGTCGACAAACGCCGGTTTGCGACCTTCGTAGTAATGGCCGACGAACTGGATGATCCAGCCCACCACGAACGCCCCCAGCCCGGTGCCGAGCCACAGCGCTGTCGTCTGCATCGCCAGCACCTGGCTGACCCACAGGCATAGCCCAAGCAACAACCCCATCACCAGGCCGAAGCGCAGGTCCAGGCGCAGGTAGAACCAGACCGAGGCCGCCGCCGCAGGCAGGGCAGGGGACAGCCACATGCCGGCTACCTCCCAGCCAGGGCGCGACAGCAGGATAGTGACCGCCAGCACGATCATCGGGATGCCGACGAAGTGGGTGGCGATGTTGCGTGGGTCGCGGTGGTAGCTGGCGTATTGGCTCAGGTGGTCGACGAGGGTTTTCATTGTTGTGCCTCCCTGGTTGCCTGATCGAGGTGTATTGCCTGTTCCGGCCCTTTCGCGGGTAAACCCGCTCCCACAGGGTCACCACAACTCCTGAGGGCTGCGCTGGACCTGTGGGAGCGGGTTTACCCGCGAAAGGGCCGGTACAGGCGACCGATATAGCTCAGGATAGCCCGCCCCTGCCACCATCATCAGCTCAGCGAATGGCAGCAGCCCGCACTGGCATATCCAGGCGCCGGGCATGTTGCAGCACCATCAGGCCTTCTGGGGTGGGCGGCAGGGCTTTGCTGGCCCGGTCGACCAGTGGGAAGCCGAAGCTGTGCTCCAGGCTCTGGATGGCACGGCTGAAGGCGGGTTGGGTGATGCCCATGGCCTCTTCGCGGGCACGCCCGCTCCCACAGGGACCGCACAGGTTTCAAGGCTGGTGTGGTCCTCGTGGGAGCGGGCGTGCCCGCGAAGAATTCAAAGCAGATTCAGCGGGTAACTCACGATCAACCGGTTCTCATCGAATGAGTTGGTGCTGAAGTCCCGGCGCATGGTGGAGTTGCGCCACTTCACCGACAGGTCCTTGAAGCTGCCCGACTGCACCACATAGGCCAACTCGGTTTCCCGCGCCCATTCCTTGCCATCGTCCACACCGCCTGCGGTCACGTTGTCACCCTTGATGTAGCGGTTCATCAAGGTCAGGCCTGGCACGCCGACGGTGGCGAAGTTGAAGTCATGGCGCACCTGCCAGGAGCGCTCCTTGGCGTTGTCGAAGCTGGAGTTGTAGCTGTCGTTTGCCAGGGTGCCGCCACTGGTGCCGTTCACCCGCATCCAGGCGTCGTCGCCGCTGACTTTCTGCAGGCCGACGTAGAAGGTGTGGCCCTGATAGCGTGCCGAGAGCATGGCCGAGGCGGTGCGGTTGTCCAGTTCGCCAGCGCGTTCGGCGCCGTCTTCCTTGCCGATGAAGTAGCCCAGGTTGGCGCCCAGGGTCCAGTCGCCCAGGGGTTGGCTGTGCACCAGGTTGAGGTACTGCTGGCGGTAGATATCCTTGAGCTGGGCATTCCACAGGCCGATCATGGTGCGCTTGTCGTTGAAGGTGTATTCGCCGCCGCCAAAGTTGAAACGGTCGGAGGTGAACGCTGCCTTGCCGTTCATCGACATGTCTTCCATGCTGGCGTCGTTGCGCGGGCTGTTGCCGCGGAACTGGCCGGCGTACAGGGTCAGGCCGGCGATTTCCTTCGAGGTCAGCTGGCCGCCGCGGAAGGTCTGCGGCAGCGAGCGGCCATCGTCCGAGCGCAGGATCGGCAGTACCGGCATCCACTCGCCCACTTTCAGCTCGGTTTCGGACAGCTTGGCTTTCAGTGCCACGCCCAGGCGGCCGAAGTCATCGGCGGGGCGGCCATCGTCGTGCACCGGTAGCAGGTGAGTATTGGTGGTGCCTTTGCCGCCATCGAGCTTGACCGAATACAGGCCCAGTACGTCCACGCCGAAACCGATGGTGCCTTGGGTAAAGCCGGAGCGGGCGTCAAGGATAAAGCTCTGCGTCCACTCTTCGGCCTTGGCCTGCGGGTGGGCCGGGTCGACGAAGTTGCGGTTGATGTAGAAGTTTCGCAGGTTGAGGGTGGCCTTGGCGTCCTCCAGGAAACCACCTTGGTCGGCGGCGAACACGGGGAGTGCGCAGGACATGGCCAACAGGCCGGGCAGCAGCTGACGTGCGGGTTGCAAAGTGCTCATCTGTCGTGGATCTCTTGTTTTTATGGGCGAGCCGGTACGCTGCAGGATGCGGCCTGCAGGTGCGGGTCTTTTGGGATGAACCGGGGCAACGTTGCGTGGGAGGATGTTGCGGGGTATGGCGGGGGTGAGGCAATTCGCCACAAGCGGAAGCGGGCGATAATCGAACGGAATGTTCTGGTTGGTTAATTGTTCTCCTGCACTGGCCTCTTCGCGGGTAAACCCGCTCCCACAGGTACTGCACAGCCTTCAGCATTGATGCAAAACATTGTGGGAGCGGGTTCACCCGCGAAGAGGCCTGCACAGACAACCGACAAACAAAAAGCCCACCGCTACAGGTGGGCTCTTTGCTATCACAGGGCTGATCAGCCTTTCGGTGCTTCCACCGCTGCCTGCTGGTTGTTGGCCTGCCCGGTCTGCTCGTACCAGCCACCGCCAAGCGCCTTGTACAGGTTGACCTCGCTGGTCAGCTGCGACAAGCGGTCACCGATCAGTGCCTGCTGGGCGCTGAACAGGTTGCGCTGGGCGTCGAGGAAGGTCAGGTTGCTGTCTATACCGATGCGATAGCGGCGCTCAGCCAGGCGGTAGTAGTCCTGGTTCGCCTGCACCAGGTCACGTTGCGCCTGCAGTTGCTCTTCGAAGGTCTTGCGCGCCGCCAGGCCATCGGAGACTTCCTGGAACGCGGTCTGGATGGTCTTTTCGTACTTGGCGACGTTGATGTCCTTCTGGATCTTCGAGTAGTCCAGGCTGGCCTTCAGGCTGCCGGCGTTGAAGATCGGCAGGTTGATCTGCGGCTGGAACAGCCAGGTGCCCTGGCCGCCCGAGAACAGGTGGCCCATGTCGGGGCTCAGGCTGCCGGCATTGGCGGTCAGGCTGATGCTCGGGAAGAACGCTGCGCGGGCCGCGCCAATGTTGGCATTGGCGGCCTTGAGCAGGTGCTCGGCTTCCTGGATGTCCGGGCGACGCTGGAGGATGTCCGACGGCAGGCCGGCCGGTACTTCGGCCAGTTGGTCGGCATTGAGCTCCAGCGGCTTGGCCAGGTCGGCGGGAATGCCGGTGCCCAGCAGCACGGTCAGGCTGTTGACGTCCTGGGCGACCAGGCGCTGGTACTGCGAGTACTTGACCCGGGCGCCTTCCACGGCGGTACGCGCCTGGCTGACGTCGAGTGCCGAGGCTACGCCGACTTCGTTGCTGCGACGGGTGAGGTTGTAGCTTTCCTCGTAGGTCTTCAGCGTTTCTTCGGTCAGCTTGAACAGCGCCTGGTCGGCCTGCCAGGTGTAGTAGGCGTTGGCCACACTGGCCACCAGGCTGATCTGCGTGGAGCGACGCGCCTGCTCGCTGGACAGGTAGGTTTCCAGGGCCTGCTCGGTCAGGCTGCGCACGCGGCCGAACAGGTCCAGCTCATAGGCGCTGACGCCCAGGGTGGCCGAGTACTGGCTGGTGATGCCTGCCTCGCCCGTCTGCGACATGTTCGCCGGTACGCGCTGGCGGCTGCCGCTACCGTTGGCCGAAACCGCAGGGAACAGGTCGGCACGCTGGATGCGGTACTGCGCACGGTAGGCGTCGATGTTCAACGCTGCAACGCGCAGGTCGCGGTTGTTCACCAGCGCGGTCTGGATCAGCTGCTGCAGGGCCGGGTCGTGGAAGAACTGACGCCAGCCCTGTTCGGCGGCGGCAACCTCCGCCGACTGCGTCGGCGAGTAAGCCGGGCCTTGCGGCCACTGCGCAGCCACCGGCGATTCCGGGGTCTGGTAGTCAGGGATCAGCGAGCAGCCGCCAAGAATGAAAGCGGTTACTGCCAGGGACAACAAAGACTTGGTCATTGCCCAGCCTCATAACGTGGAGTTTCAGGGGTGGCGTCTTTTTCCGGCTCTTTGCTGCCGAACAGTGACGACACTGCGACGAAGAACAGTGGTACCCAGAAGATAGCCAGCACGGTCGCACTGATCATGCCGCCGATCACGCCAGTACCGATGGCATGCTGGCTGCCGGCGCCGGCGCCGCTGGCGATAGTCAACGGTACCACGCCGAGGATGAACGCCAGCGAGGTCATGATGATCGGGCGCAGACGCATGCGGCACGCCTCGATCGCCGCGTCGTACAGGCTGCGGCCTTGCTCGTGCAGTTCCTTGGCGAATTCGACGATCAGGATGGCGTTTTTCGCCGCCAGGCCGATGGTGGTCAACAGGCCGACCAGGAAGTACACGTCGTTGGACAACCCGCGCAGGCTGGTGGCGATCAGGGCACCGATGATACCCAGCGGTACTACCAGTACCACGGCGATCGGGATCGACCAGCTTTCGTACAGGGCTGCCAGGCACAGGAACACAAACAGTACCGAGAGGGCGAACAGTGCCGGCATCTGCGAACCGGAGAGTTTTTCCTCGTAGGACATGCCGGTCCAGGAGAAGCCGATGCCGCTTGGCAGTTCGCCAGCAATGCGCTCGACCTCGGCCATGGCTTCACCGGTACTGTAGCCCGGGGCCGGCGCACCGAGGATTTCCATTGCCTCGACGCCGTTGTAACGCGACAGCTTCGGCGAACCGTAGGTCCATTCGCCTTTGGCGAAGGAGGAGAACGGCACCATTTCGCCAGCGCCGTTGCGCACGTACCACTTCTGCAGGTCTTCCGGGCTCATCCGCGCGTTCGGCTCGCCCTGGATGTACACCTTCTTGACCCGGCCACGGTCGATGAAGTCGTTGACGTAGCTGGCACCCAGGGCAATCGACAGGGTGTTGTTGATGTCGGCGATGGTCACGCCCAGGGCGCTGGCACGCTCGTCATCGATGGTCAGCTGGTACTGCGGCTCGTCGTTCAGGCCGTTCGGGCGCACGGCGCTGAGGATCTTGCTCTGCGCGGCCTTGGCCAGGAACTGGTTGCGCGCTTCCATCAGCTTGGCATGGCCGACACCGCCGCGGTCCTGCAGGAACACGTCGAAGCCGGTGGCGTTACCCAGTTCGAGCACCGCAGGCGGGGCAAAGGCGAACACCATCGCATCGCGGAAGGTGAAGAAGTGTTGCTGGGCGCGCTGGGCAAGGGCGAACACGCTGTTTTCCTTGGAGCGTTCATCCCACGGCTTGAGCATGATGAATGCCATACCCGAGCTCTGGCCACGGCCGGCGAAGTTGAAGCCGTTGACGGTGAAAACCGAAGCCACGGTGTCGGCCTCTTCGCTGAGCAGGTACTCACGCATCTGGTCGACCACCACCTGGGTGCGCTCGGCACTGGAGCCGGCCGGGGTCTGTACCTGGGCGAACAATACGCCCTGGTCTTCTTCCGGCAGGAACGCGGTAGGGATGCGGGCGAACAGCCAGATCATGCCGACCACGATCAGCGCGTAGGCCAGCAGGAACGGTACCTTGTTGCGCAGGATGGTGCCCACGCTGCGCTCGTAGCCGGTTACGCTGCGGTCGAAGTTGCGGTTGAACCAACCAAAGAAGCCGCGCTTGGCCACATGGTGCTCGCCCTTCTTCAGCGGCTTGAGCATGGTGGCGCACAGGGCCGGGGTGAAGATGAGCGCCACCAGCACCGACAGGCCCATGGCCGAAACGATGGTGATGGAGAACTGCCGGTAGATCACACCCGTTGAGCCGCCGAAGAACGCCATGGGCAGCAGTACCGCCGACAGCACCAGGGCGATACCCACCAGGGCACCCTGGATCTGCTCCATCGAGCGCTTGGTCGCTTCCTTGGGCGGCAAGCCTTCCTCGGACATCACCCGCTCGACGTTCTCCACCACGACGATGGCGTCGTCCACCAGCAAGCCGATGGCCAGGACCATGGCGAACATGGTCAGGGTGTTGATGCTGAAGCCGGCAGCGGCAAGGATGCCGAAGGTACCCAGCAACACAACCGGTACGGTCATGGTGGTGATGATGGTGGCGCGGAAGTTCTGCAGGAACAGGTACATCACCAGGAACACCAGGACCACGGCTTCGATCAGGGTGTGGATAACGCCACTGATCGATTCGGTGACCACCGGGGTGGTGTCATACGGGAATACCGCTTTCACCCCAGGCGGGAAGAACGGTTCCAGGTCAGCGATGGTCTGGCGCAGGGCCTTGGCGGTGTCCAGGGCGTTGGCACCGGTAGCCAGTTTAACTGCCAGGCCGGAGGCCGGCTTGCCGTTGAACTGGGCGCTGACGGCATAGTTTTCACCACCGAGGCCAACCTGGGCGACATCACCCAGACGCACCTGCGAACCGTCGCTGTTGACCTTGAGCAGGATCTTTTCGAACTGCTCGGCAGTTTGCAGGCGGGTCTTGCCGATGATGGTGGCGTTCAGCTGGGTACCCGGCATGGCCGGCAGGCCGCCGAGCTGGCCGGAGGATACCTGCACGTTCTGCGCGGCCACGGCGGTCTTGACGTCGACCGGGGTCAGCTGGAACTTGTTCAGCTTGGCCGGATCGAGCCAGATACGCATGGCGTACTGCGCACCGAACACCTGGAAGTCACCCACACCCGCGGTACGCGAGATCGGGTCCTGCATGTTGGAGACGATGTAGTTGGCCAGGTCGTCCTTGGTCATGCTGCCGTCTTCGGACACCAGGCCGATCACCAGCAGGAAGTTCTTCACTGCCTTGGTGACGCGGATACCTTGCTGCTGCACTTCCTGCGGCAGCAGCGGGGTGGCCAGGTTCAGCTTGTTCTGCACCTGCACCTGCGCGGTGTCTGGGTTGGTGCCCTGCTCGAAGGTGGCGGTAATGGTCATGCTGCCGTCGGAGTTACTTTCCGACGACACATAACGCAGGTTGTCGATACCGTTGAGCTGCTGCTCGATCACCTGTACCACGGTGTCCTGCACGGTTTGCGCCGAGGCGCCCGGGTAGGTCACGGCGATGGCGATGGCCGGCGGCGCGATGCTGGGGTACTGGTTGATCGGCAGCTTCAGGATCGACAAGGCGCCGACCAGCATGATCACCAAGGCGATCACCCAGGCGAAGATCGGGCGATCGATAAAGAACTTCGACATGGTTTACTCCGCTTTGGCGTCTGCTTTCGCCGCGTTGGCCTGAACAGGGCTGGCCGGCTTCTTGACGTTGGTGGCTTCGCTGACCTTGACCTCGACGCCCGGGCGCACGTACTGCAGCCCTTCGGTGATCAGGCGGTCACCCGGGTTCAGGCCTTCCTCGATCAGCCAGTCGCTGCCCAAGGTACGGTTGGCCTTGAGCTGGCGCAGTTCGACCTTGTTCTCCTGGTTGACCACCAGCGCGGTCGGCGCGCCTTTCAGGTCGCGGGTCACGCCCTGTTGCGGGGCCAGGATGGCGTTGGCGTTGACCCCGGCCTTGAGCCGCGCATGCACGAACATGCCTGGCAGCAGGGTGTGATCGGGGTTGGGGAAGAGGGCGCGCAGGGTGACCGAGCCGGTGGTCTCGTCGACCGCGACTTCGGAGAACTCCAGGCGGCCTTCCTGCTTGAACAGGCTGCCGTCTTCCAGCACCAGCTGCACCGAGGCGGCGTTGTCGCCGGCTTTCTGCAGCTGGCCGCTTTCCAGGTCACGGCGCAGCTTGAGGAGTTCGGCGGTGGACTGGGTGACGTCGACGTAGATCGGGTCGAGTTGCTGGATGGTGGCCATGGCGTTGGCCTGGCCATTGCTCACCAGTGCACCTTCGGTGAACGAAGAACGGCCGATACGGCCGCTGATCGGTGCCAGGACCTTGGTGTAGCGCAGGTCGATCTGCGCGCTTTTGAGCGAAGCCTCGGCCTGCAATCGTTTGGCATTGGCGTCGTCGTATTCCTGCTTGGAGACAGCCTGTTCGTCGATCAGCTGCTTGTAGCGCTCGGCCAGCGAGCGGGTAGCCTGCAGGTTGGCCTGGGCATTGGCCAGGTTGGCTTCGTACACGGCAGGGTCGATCTGGTACAGCTGCTGGCCTTCCTTGACCTCACTGCCTTCCTTGAACAGGCGCTTGAGGATGATGCCGTTGACCTGCGGGCGCACTTCGGCGACGCGGTAGGCAGTGGTACGCCCCGGCAATTCCGAGGTCAGGGTGAAGGCTTGGGGCTGGATGGTCACGACGCCGACCTGAGGAGCCTGCGCCGCTGGCGCTGCTTCTTCTTTCTTACAGCCACTGAGCAGGGTTGCCAGGGCGACGGCGGAAACCAGAGCGGTAACGGCTGGCTTGAATTGCATGAGGATCCTCGGGTCGCTGGAGCTGGGAGACGCTCAAGAGTAATGGAAGAGTCTTGATCTGGAAAAATTGCTATCCGGTGGATAAATAGCTTGCTAAGGAATATACTTACATTCATGGTTGTTTGTAAATACCGCTGGGTTGTACTCGGGTACTGCCACAGCTCTTGATTAGCTCCCCCCGCGAGGCACCCTGCAGAGGTGCCCCCGGAGTGTTCCCCGCACGCGCCGCGCGTTCGGGGCAGATGAGGTTTGTACTGCCATGGTCCGTCGAACCAAAGAAGAAGCCCAGGAAACCCGCGCCCAGATCATCGAGGCGGCGGAAAAGGCCTTCTACAAGCGCGGGGTTGCGCGAACCACCCTGGCCGACATCGCCGAACTGGCGGGTGTGACGCGAGGAGCGATCTACTGGCACTTCAACAACAAGGCCGAGTTGGTGCAGGCGTTGCTCGACAGCCTGCATGAAACCCATGACCACCTGGCGCGGGCGAGCGAAAGCGAGGACGAAGTGGACCCGCTTGGCTGCATGCGCAAGCTGTTGCTGCAAGTGTTCAACGAGCTGGTGCTCGATGCCCGAACCAGGCGTATCAACGAAATCCTGCATCACAAGTGCGAGTTCACCGATGACATGTGTGAAATTCGCCAGCAGCGCCAGGCAGCTGTGCTGGATTGCCATAAGGGCATCACCCTGGCGTTGGCCAATGCCGTGCGCCGGGGCCAGTTGCCAGGCGAGCTTGATGTCGAGCGCGCGGCGGTGGCCATGTTTGCCTATGTCGATGGCCTGATCGGGCGCTGGCTGTTGCTGCCTGACAGTGTCGATTTGTTGAAGGATGTCGAAAAATGGGTCGACACCGGGCTGGATATGCTGCGCTTGAGCCCGGCTCTGCGCAAATGACACTTTGTTAAGGATTGTGAGGGAGTGTTACCCCTTTGTGTTAAGGGGGGATTAATGCATTTCGGAATGCTCAGCTGTGCAGGTTCTGCCGGCGCGCCGAGATCTCTGTGGGAGCGGGTTTACCCGCGAACACCGGCGAAGCCGGTGCCATTCACCGCGCTGCCTTCTTCGCGGGTGAACCCGCTCCCACAGGGATCGCACAAGATGCAGGTTTGCAGCAAGGCAGCAGCCCACACAACGGTGCGGCCGACTTCAGCGTCCGCGCAGTTGCCGGTCGGGCAATGCAAGCGCTGCAAACAGTCCCAGCACAGCTACCCCGGCACTCCCCATCAGCAAATGCTGGAACGTTTCCAGCAACCGCCCCTGTGTCACCAGGTCCACTTCTCCGGCCTTCAGGCTCCCCAGCAACGGATTACCCAGCGACTCGAACCCGCCCTGGTGCAGCAGCGCCAGCAGCAGGCTGGACATGCAGGCCACCCCCATGGCCCCACCTAGCGAGCGGAACAGGTTGGTGGTGCTGGTGGCCACGCCGATGTCCTTGCTGTCCACCGCGCTTTGCGTGCCTACCAGCGAGGTCGGGAATTGCAGCCCGCAAGCGATGCCGGTCAGCAGCATGAACAGTGCACTGAGCAAGACCGACTGCGGCGGGGTCAGCGCCATGGCGAAAATGGCCAGTGGCATCAGCAGTGCGCCGGCCAGGATCTGCGGCTTGTAGCGCCCGGTCAGGCTGGTCATGCGCCCGCCGGTGAAGGCACCCATGGGTAGCCCCATCACCAGCGGCAGGAGGTGCAGGGCAGCACTGTCGGCGCCGGCACCGGTGATGCCCTGGTAGCGCAACGGCATGAGCATGGTCAGGGAGATCGACTGGAAGCTTGCGAAGAAGATCACGCCCCAGCACAGCACCGCCACGCGATTGCCGAACAGGCCGAGCGGCAGCAGCGGCTCCGGGCAGCGGCGCTCATGGGCAATGAACAGCATCAAGCCCAGCGCGGCGCAGGCGAACAAGGCCAGCACGGCCGGGGCGACCCAGGCGTGGCCCTGGCCGACCAGGGTAATGCCCAGCAACAGGCTACCCAGGCCGAGAATCAGCAAAACGGCACCCAGGTAATCCACCTGCGCCTCGCGGCGCTGCACCGGCATGCCGCCGAGGGCGCGGCGGATCGCCCACAGTGCAACCAGCCCCAGCGGCAGGTTGATCCAGAACACCCAGCGCCATGACAGGTATTCGGTCAACCAGCCGCCCAGCACCGGACCGGCGACACTGGCCACCGCGTACATGCTGCTGAAGTATCCCTGGTAGCGGCCGCGCTCTCGCGGGGGTACGAAGTCGCCGATGATCGCCTGGCTCACCGAGACCATGCCACCGGCACCAATGCCCTGCAGTACCCGGGCCAGCACCAGCTGTTGCATGTCCTGAGCCAGGGCGCAGGCGATCGAGGCCAGGGTGAACAGGCTGATGCCGGTGAGGATCATCCGGCGCCTTCCGTACAGGTCGCCCAGCTTGCCGTAGATCGGCACGGCGACAGTCATCGCCACCATGTAGCCGGAGATGACCCAGGCCAGCAGGCCGACATCGTTGAACTGCGCCGAGATCGCCGGCAGCGAGACAGCGACGATGGTCTGGTCCAGGGCGCCGAGGAAGATCGCCAGCATCAGGGCGGTGAGCACGTTGCGCAGGGTGGTGGGGAGCAGGGCGGCGGTCACGGGGATACCTTGTATGACGGTGGCGGCCTTCTTCGCGGGTAAACCCGCTCCCACAGGTCCGGTGTCGCTCCTGAGGACGGCGCGGTCCCTGTGGGAGCGGGTTTACCCGCGAATAGGCCAGCATGAAGTCCCCGAATTGTAACCTGAGTTAGGTAGCTTCCTATCCACTATCTGCATCCCCTATGCAAGATCGGCATTGGCGCATTCGTTCAGTGCTGCATGGCTGCGTGATATCGTTGGTATGCCACAGAGGCTGAAAATCGGGGCTTTGCACCAGCTTGGTGCAACATTATGCCGCAGGTTTTTGCGCCGCTGTCTCCCACACCTTTTATTCCTCTGCCTGCATGTCGAGCATGACCGCCCAGATGGCGACGGTTGGAACAGGCCAGGTAGACCCGATTACAGGGGTCGGTAGTTACCGTTCGAATTTCAACTTATTTTGCGGAGTGATCATGCCCAAGGCTTCCCATCAAGATCTGCGTTTTGCCTTCCGCGAGCTGCTCGCTTCAGGTTCCTGTTATCACACCGCATCGGTGTTCGACCCGATGTCGGCACGCATTGCCGCAGACCTGGGCTTCGAGGTCGGCATCCTCGGCGGCTCCGTCGCTTCGCTTCAGGTACTGGCTGCACCGGACTTCGCCCTGATCACCCTCAGCGAGTTCGTCGAGCAGGCCACCCGTATTGGTCGCGTGGCACAACTGCCGGTGCTGGCTGACGCCGACCACGGCTATGGCAACGCGCTGAACGTCATGCGCACAGTCATCGAACTGGAGCGCGCCGGCGTGGCTGCGCTGACCATCGAGGACACCCTGCTACCTGCCCAGTTCGGGCGCAAGTCCACCGACCTGATCCCGGTTGAAGAGGGCGTCGGCAAGATCCGTGCGGCGCTGGAGGCGCGGGTCGATTCGTCGCTGTCGATCATTGCCCGGACCAACGCTGGCGTGCTCACCACCGAAGAAATCATCGTGCGTACCCAGAGCTACCAGAAGGCCGGAGCCGACGGCATCTGCATGGTGGGGGTGAAGGACTTCGAACAACTCGAGCAGATTGCCGAGCACCTGACGGTGCCACTGATGCTGGTGACCTACGGCAACCCGAACCTGCGTGACGACGAGCGCCTGGCACGCCTGGGCGTGCGCATCGTCGTCGATGGTCACGCGGCCTACTTTGCCGCCATCAAGGCCACCTACGATTGCCTGCGGCTGCAGCGCGGCCAGCAGAACAAGTCGGAAAACCTCAGCGCCACCGAACTCTCGCACACCTACACCCAGCCAGAGGACTACATCCGCTGGGCGAAGGAGTACATGAGCGTCGAGGAGTGACAGTGCCATTCCTGTAGGAGCGGCTTTACAAGTCCTGATCCCACTCCGGTTCGTCCTTGAACCGCTGCACCAGAAAATCCAGCATGCTGCGCAAGGTCGCCGGCATGTGCTTGCGTGAGGTGTACACCGCATTCAGGTTCAGCTCGCGTGGCCTGGCTTCGGGCAGCAGGCGCACCAGTTCACCCCGGCGCAGGGCCTGCGCGGCCTGGTAGGTCGGCAGCATGGCGATACCTGCGCCGGCCAGCGCCGCTTTCTGCAGTGTCATCGCCTCGTTGGCACTGATGTTCCCCGCCACTGGCACGGCGACTTGCTGGCCGGCTACCTCGAAATGCCACAGGCTGTGGCCGAAGTAGGCATGTGTCAGGCAGTTGTGCCGGCTCAGTTCCTCGACCCGTTGCGGCGTGCCGTGCTCGCGCAGGTAGGCCGGTGCCGCACACACTGCCGAGCGGCATACGCTCAGGCGCCGGGCGATCAGGTTGGGGTCCAGGTCATTGCTGGTGCGGATGGCCAGGTCGATGCGCTCGTCCACCAGGTTGACCGTGCGATCGAGCATCTGTAGTTCCACCTTCACCCCGGGGTAGCGCCGGACGTAGGCGGCCACTGCATCCACCAGCTGGGCCTGGCCGAACGAGGTGCTGACGCTGATGCGCAGCGCGCCCCTGGGCGCGTCATCCGGCTGCTGCACCGCGGCCTGCAGGTCGCCAGCCAGTTCCAGCAATTGCCGGCAGCGAGGCAGGGTTTCCTGGCCGGCGGCGGTGAGGCTGAGCTTGCGTGTGGTGCGCTGCATCAGCCGTGCGCCAACCCAGTCCTCCAGCTCTGCCAGGTAGCGCGATACCACCGGCCGCGACAGTTGCAGATGATCCGCCGCCGCCGACTGGCTACCCAGGTCGACGACGGTGACGAAAACGCGCATGGCGTTGAGACGGTCCATGATTTGCCCGGTTTCAGAAACAAACTATGTTCGAGCATCGCATTTTTTGTAACGGATTGGGCAACTAAGCTGTTGGGCATTGTTCATCTGACGGGCGTTTGCGATGTCTCTTTTCACTCCCTTGCGTGGCCTGCTGCTGGCCTGTGTGACCCTGGCCGGCCCGGCGCTGGCTGCCGACCCCTTGCGGCTGGAGGTTTACAACCCCGGGCATGAGGCGATCTTCCCGGTCAGTTCGGTGATCGTCAGCGGCGAGCACGACGCCATCCTCGTCGATGCCCAGTTCGGCAAGGCCCAGGCCGAGCAGCTGGTGCAGCGCCTGCGGGCAGGCGGCAAGCAGCTGACCACTATCTACATCAGCCATGGCGACCCGGACTACTACTTCGGCCTGGATACCCTGACCCAGGCCTTCCCGGACGCCAAGGTGCTGGCGTCGGCCGCCACGGTTGCGCATATCCGCCAGACCATGGATGCCAAGCTGGCCTACTGGGGCCCGCAGATGGGCAGGGACAAGCCAGCGCGACTGGTGCTGCCGCAGGTGCTCGAAGGCAACCGCCTGACGCTGGAAGGGCAGGCCCTCGAGGTGGTCGGCCTGGACGGCCCGCAACCTGACCGCAGTTTTGTGTGGATCCCGTCGATCAAGGCGGTGGTCGGTGGCGTGGTGGTGTCGGAGAACATTCATGTATGGATGGCCGACACGCAAACGGCCAAGTCCCACGCCGACTGGCTCGGCACCCTGGCGCACATCGAAGCGCTGGCGCCGCGCACGGTCATACCCGGGCATTACCTGGGGGACAGCAGCCGATCGCTGCAGGCCGTGCGTTTCACGGCGAACTACATTCGTGATTTCGATGCCGAGACCGCCCAGGCGAAAGACGCCGGTGCGTTGATCGCGGCGATGAAGCGACGTTACCCGAGCCTGGCCGATGAAAGCTCGCTGGAGCTGGGGGCCAAGGTCGCCAAGGGCGAGATGAAATGGTAGTTCCGTTCAACTGATGGAGAGTATCCCATGAGCAAGATTGCAATCATCGGTGCCACCGGCCGCGCTGGCAGCCAGTTGCTGGAGGAGGCCCTGCGCCGTGGCCACAGTGTGCTGGCCATCGCCCGCGACCCGTCGCGGTTGCAGGGGCGGGAGGGGGTGACCGTCAAGGCGCTGGATGCCAAGGACAGCGCAGCCCTGCAAGCGGCGGTCGCGGGTGTGGATGCGGTGCTGAGTGCGGCGCATTTCTCGACCATCGAGCCACACGCCATCATCGAGCCAGTCAAACGGGCCGGGGTCAGGCGCCTGCTGGTGGTGGGTGGGGCCGGTAGCCTTTTGCTGCCGTCTGGGCATCGGGTGATCGACAGCCCGGACTTCCCCGAGGCATACAAGGCCGAGGCCACTGCCGGAGTGCGTTTCCTGGAAGCGTTGCAACGGGAGCCGAACCTGGACTGGACCTTCCTGTCGCCGTCGGCGGAGTTCGTTGAAGGTGAGCGCAGCGGGCATTACAAGCTGGGCAAGGATCATCTGTTGATCGGCGCGGATGGCAAGAGCTGGATCACCTTTGCCGATTACGCGATTGCCATGCTCGACGAACTGGAAAAGCCGGCGCATTCGCGGCAGCGTTTTACTGTCGGCTATTGAGTCGCCTGCTTCGCGGGCACGCCCGCTCCCACAGGTAAAGCACAGGTCTTGGAATCTGTGCTGTACCTGTGGGAGCGGGCGTGCCCGCGAAGAGGCCCTCACTGGCTGGCCTGGTGTTCCAGCCAATCTAGCAACTCCCCCAACCCCGCCGGCAAGCTCTTGGCCTGGCTCACCAGGTAATACCCCTTGCCGGTCATCACCTTCAGCGCAAACGGCATGCACAACCGCCCCCCGCGCAAGTCATCGCCGATCAGCGACCAGTCGCCGATGGCCACGCCGGTGCCCTGCGAGGCCATGGCCATCGCCATGTCCAGCGTCTCGAAATGCTGCTTCGGACCTTGAATGGCCAGCGTTGCCCCGGCTGCCTGCAGCCACAGCTGCCAGTCATGCTCATTCCGCGAGGGGTGCAGCAGCATGTGTCGCGCCAGGTCCTCGACCTGCTGCAACGGCACCGGCCCCTCGCGCAGTGACGGCGCGCACACCGGCGTCAGTTGCTCATCGAACAGCTTGCGCACGCGCAGCCCGTGGTTCGGCGCATCGCCATACACCACCGCCGCATCGAAACCCTCGCGGCGAAAGTCCACTCCATGTTGCACCGTGGTGGTCAGCTCCACCGGTACATCCGGGCGTAGCGCCTGCCATTCCATCAGGCGTGGCAGCAGCCAGCGCATCACGCAGGTCGGTGCCTTGAGCTGTAACGTAGCGCTGCGCCCACCCACCTCGCGCACCCCTTGTTCAATCAGCGCAAATACCTGTTGCACCCTTGGCAGCCAGTCCTGGCCTTCACGGGTCAGGCTCAACCCACGGGCCTGGCGCTGGAACAAGGCATAGCCCAGATGCTCTTCGAGGGCCGCGATCTGTCGGCTGACGGCGCCCTGGGTGATATGCAACTGCTGCCCGGCACGGGTGAAATTGCAGTGCTGGGCGGTGACCAGGAAGGTATGCAGGGCGGGCAGGGGCGGGAGGCGTTTCATTGTGCTGAGCCATGATTGCAGAACATGGCTAGTATGTGTTTTTTTGCATTGTGGCGATAGCCGTGGCTGGGTCCAATAGGGGCATAACCCAACCAAGATTCACGGTGAAACCCAATGGCGACCTGCGGCGAAGTACTGGTAAAACTCCTTGAAGGCTATGGCGTTGACCATGTCTTCGGCATTCCTGGTGTACATACCGTGGAGCTCTACCGCGGCCTGGCCGGCTCGTCCATCCGCCATGTCACCCCGCGCCACGAGCAGGGGGCCGGGTTCATGGCCGACGGCTATGCGCGGACCCGCGGCAAACCGGGGGTGTGCTTCATCATCACCGGCCCGGGCATGACCAACATCACCACCGCCATGGGCCAGGCCTATGCCGACTCGATCCCGATGCTGGTGATTTCCAGCGTGCAATCCCGCGACCAGCTGGGCGGTGGCCGTGGCAAGCTGCATGAGTTGCCTAACCAGGCCGCGCTGGTGTCGGGTGTGGCGGCATTTTCCCACACCCTGATGAGTGCCGATGACCTGCCGCAGGTGCTGGCTCGGGCATTCGCCGTGTTCGAAGGCGCCCGACCGCGCCCGGTGCATATCGAGATCCCGCTCGACGTGCTGGTCGAACCGGCCGATCACCTGCTGCCGGGGCGCGTGGTGCGCAGTAGCCGGGCAGGGGCAGCGCCGCAGGCCGTGGCGCAGATGGCCGAGCGCCTGGCCAATGCACGGCGGCCATTGATCCTGGCCGGGGGCGGCGCATTGGCCGCGGGCGCCGCGCTGGCGCGCCTGGCCGAACAGCTGCAGGCGCCGGTGGCGCTTACCATCAATGCCAAGGGGCTGCTGCCGGCCAGCCACCCCCTGCAGATCGGCTCGACCCAGTCACTGCCAGCCACACGGGCGCTGGTGGCCGAGGCCGATGTGGTGCTGGCGATCGGCACCGAACTGGCCGAAACCGACTATGACGTGACCTTCAAAGGTGGTTTCGAGATCCCGGGCAGCCTGTTGCGCATCGACATCGACCCGGACCAGACCGTGCGCAATTACCTGCCGACGCTGTCGCTGGTGGCCGATGCCGAACTGGCCGCCGAGGCGCTGCTCGGTGCCTTGCAGGCGCTGCCGCAACCCGTGCGTGAAAGCACGTGGGGCGCGGCCCGGGTGGCCAAGCTGCGCCAGGCACTGGCGGCGGGTTGGGACCAGCCGACCCTGAGCCAGACGCGTTTGCTGAATGCAATTATCGAGCGCCTGCCCAATGCCATTCTGGTGGGCGATTCGACCCAACCGGTGTACACCGGCAACCTGACCCTGGACATGGACCAGCCACGCCGTTGGTTCAATGCCTCGACCGGCTACGGCACCTTGGGTTACGCATTGCCGGCGGCCATGGGCGCCTGGCTGGGCAGCGCGGAGCAGGTCGGTGAGCGTGCCCCTGCGGTGTGCCTGATTGGTGATGGCGGTTTGCAGTTCACCTTGCCGGAGCTGGCCAGCGCGGTGGAAGCGCAGGTACCGCTGATCGTGCTGCTGTGGAATAACCAGGGGTACGAGGAAATCAAGAAGTACATGGTCAACCGGGCCATCGAGCCAGTCGGGGTGGATATCCATACGCCGGACTTCATCGGTGTGGCGCGGGCCCTGGGCGCGGCGGCGGAGCAGGTGGCAGATGTGGCGCAGCTGCAGGTGGCGTTGGGGCAGGCAGTGGAGCGCAAGGGGCCGACCTTGATCCAGGTTGACCAGAATCAGTGGCAGGGGGCTGTGTTGGGTTGAGGTGAAGCTATTGTCTGTACCGGCCCTTTCGCGGGTGAACCCGCTCCCACAGGTACTGCACAGTTATCAATATCTGTGCAAAACCTGTGGGAGCGGGTTTACCCGCGAAGAGGCCGGCACAGGCAAAGCCAAACTCAGCCAGCAGTCGCCCGCAACCTGGCCACATCACGAATCGGCGGCGCGCCATACAGCCGGCTGTATTCACGGCTGAACTGTGACGGGCTTTCATACCCCACCCGGTAGGCCGCCACCGCTGCCTCGAGGCCGTCATTGAGCATCAATCGCCGTGCCTCCTGCAGGCGCAGTTGCTTCTGGTACTGCAACGGGCTCATCGACGTCACGGCCTTGAACCGGTGGTGCAAGGTCGAGGTGCTGAGGTTGACTTCACGCGCCAGATCCTCGATGCGCAAAGGCCGCTGGTAGTTCTGGTTGAGCCAGGTGATGGCCTGACAAACCCGGTGGGTCTGGCTGTTGGCCAAGGCGATTTCGTACAACCGATAGCCCTGCGGCCCGCGCAGCAGGCGGTACAGAATCTCCCGGCGGAACAGCGGCGCCAGCATCGCGATGTCGCGAGGGGTGTCCAGCAGGCGTATCAGCCGCAGCAAGGCGTCGAGCAACGCGGCATCGGTTCTTTCCACATACAAGCCACGACCGGAAGGCCGGTTGGGCACCAGCATCGGTCCGCTTTCGGCGATCAGCTGGCTGATTTCGGCCGGGTCAAGGTCCATGCGCAGGCCAAGGCTCGGGTGCTCGGGGCTGGCGTCGAGCTTTACGCCGCTAAGCGGCAAGGTTACCGAGACCACCATGTAGTGCAGCGGGTCATAGGCGTACTGCTCGTCACCCAGGAACAGGCTTTTGCTGCCCTGGGCGAGGATGCACAGCGCAGGTTGCGCCAGCGTCGGTACCGAGCGCACGTTCTCGGTGTACCGCACCAGGTACAGGTCATCGATGGCCGATGCCGGGCCGTGAGGCTCCCCGGCGTGGCGGCGGATCAGCTCGGCCAGCTCCTGGCGTTGCAGTTCCAGGCTTGGGTCGATGGACGTGGCGATGGTCATGATGGCTTTCCTCTGCTGACCGACGCAGCATAGGTTTGGGCAATGGCGGGCGCTAGTCAAAAGCTGCACGCCGATTGCCTGATCCTGCCGCGCTGCAGGATCAGGCAATCGGCGAGCAGTAATGGCCTAACGTGTCGCGCGGGCGAGGCCCTAACCTTGGCAGCCTGGCTTTTTCGTCCGCCTGCTTCAAGGAGATTGTGCAATGACCCCGACACAACCGGTCACCCACCTTGCTTTCATCCGTGCCAGCAGCGGGCGCTCGGCGGAGCTGGGCGCGCGCCTGCGTGACCTGCTCGAGCCCTCGTTGCGAGCACCGGGCTGCCTGAGTTTTTCGGTGCAGCGTTCGCAGGCTGATGCCGATTTATGGTTGCTCAGTGGCAGCTGGCAAGACCAGCAGGCGATGAGTGGCTACTTTGCTTCGCCGACACTGGAAGTGTTTGGTGAGTTGGTGCAGGAACAGGTGGTCAGTAGCCTGGATCTGCATACCTTTGATTGAGGTGTTGCCTGTTCTGGCCTCATCGCCGGCAAGCCAGCTCCCACAGGTTTATCGCAGGTTTCGAGGGCGGTGCAGTACCTGTGGGAGCTGGCTTGCCGGCGATAGGGCCGGTACAGATGAATAGGGTAAGATGCTGCCCTTGATCAACCTGGTAGATAGCAACATGGCACGTAGAGAATTCCCGCATTTCGAAGCGGTTTCGGCGATGGTCCCGGTGGAAGGTGGCGGCTACAACGCGGCCATCGCGGTCAAGGCCCTGGGCATGGGTGGCGCGCCGCGCTTTCACAAGATTCTCGACGGCCAGGTGTTCCAGGGCGCCGTGGCCGCCGACGAAGCGGCCACGGCCGAGCTGCAACGCCTGCAGGGCGTCAGCGAAGAGGGTGAGCTGATCTGGTGATCAGGCCGGTGGGCGGGCCATCTTGAACAGGTTGCCCAGCTCGAAATAATCTGCCGGGCCACCACCACGCAGGATCGGCTCGGCGGCAGCGGTATCGTAGATGCCGTTCTTCAACAGGTGCTCGGCAATGTGCACCGCCACCACTTCACCCAGGATCAACCAGCTGGGCACCAGTTCCTGGTCGGCCCGCTTGAGCTGGACGATCTGGCTGACCTTGCACTCGAAAGCCACTGGGGTTTCGCCGACACGCGGCACATTGACGATGCTCGATGGCGTGGCGGTGAGGCCGCTCAATTCGAATTCGCTTACCTCGGCGGCAACCGGTGCGCAGCTCTGGTTCATCTGCTCGGCCAACGTGCGAGTGGCCAGGTTCCAGACGAACTCGCCGGTCTGCTCGATGTTGTTCAGGCTGTCTTTGCGCCCGACGCTGCAGAAACCGATGATTGGCGGAATGTAGTTGAAGGCGTTGAAGAAGCTGTAGGGCGCCAGGTTCAGGCGGCCTTCGCGGTCCTGTGAGGAGATCCAGCCGATAGGGCGGGGGCCGACGATGGCGTTGAACGGGTCGTGGGGAAGGCCGTGGCCTTTTGCGGGTTCGTAGTAATACATCTGTGCTGGGCTTGCTGGCCCTACCTCTTGGTGGACAAGGCGCCTAGTGTGCCAAGCCTGTGCCCGCCTGCAAATGATCAAGCCCGGCCGAAGCCGGGCTGGGTGCTCGCATCAGGGATCAGCTGATGCGGTGGGCGTTGGTGCGGTTGAAGCCGTCTTCGGCGAAGCGCTGGCCACCGGTGCGGTCGAAGCCGTCTTCGGCGAAGCGTTGACCACCGGTGCGGTCGAAGCCGTCTTCGGCGAAGCGTTGGCCACCAGTGCGGTCGAAGCCGTCTTCGGCGAAGCGCTGGCCACCGGTGCGGTCGAAGCCATCTTCAGCGAAGCGCTGGCCGCCAGTACGGTCGAAACCATCTTCAGCGTAGGCAGCGGATTGGCTCTGGGTCGCTGCGAAGGTGTGGGCGTTGGTGCGGTTGAAGCCATCTTCGGCGAAAGCGCCAGCAGCGAAAACCGAGAGGGCCAGGGTAAGGATCAGTTTGTTTTTCATGGTCGTTGCTCCAGGGGTTTTTGAGGTTGTTTTGTTTCTATGGGTTTAATCCTACGCCGATTAATTTGATTAAAAAGCGCAAATAGTAGCGCTTGAAAATCGAATAGTTCGATATGTGTTGGCGTGCATCTTGTGGCTCGGGCAGCGGTTCTGGCTCAGGATGTGCCCGCCCATGCGCCGACGTTCTGCCAGCCATTTCAGCTTGAGGCGGTGGAATTAATGAGGCGTTAAGGATGAAAAATTTGTCATTGAAGGCTGCTGAACGCATTTTTCATACATCACCAACCGATTTTTCAAATGCTGCTCAGCACCATCGCCGCACCTCAAACCGGAGCGGCACAACAATGAACAAACTTCCGCAAATCACCTTGGCCTTCTGGGTCATGAAGATCTGCGCTACCACCCTTGGCGAAACGGCGGGGGATTTGCTGTCGATGACCCTGAACATCGGCTATGCCCTCAGTTCGTTGCTGCTTATCAGCGTGTTCCTGCTGACCTTGCTCGGCCAGCTGTACTCGCGCCGCTACCACCCGATGCTGTACTGGCTGGTGATCCTCTCCACCAGCACCGCCGGCACCACCATGTCCGACTTCATGGACCGCACCCTGGGCCTGGGCTACGCCGCGGGTTCGGCCATCCTCATCGGCATCCTGCTGCTGACCTTCCTGGTATGGCGCCTGAGCGGCAACCCGCTGGATGTCACCCGCATCAAGAACCGCACGGGCGAATTGTTCTACTGGGTGGCGATCCTGTTTTCCAACACCCTCGGCACGGCGCTGGGCGATTACCTGGCCGATGACTCGGGGCTCGGTTTTGCCGGTGGCGCACTGTTGATCGGCAGTGCCATCGCCTTGGTAGTGGTGGCCCGCTACTGGACACGCATCCCTGGCGTGGTGTTGTTCTGGGTTGCGTTCGTGCTTACCCGCCCGTTCGGCGCCACCTTGGGCGACTTCCTCACCAAGCCCCACGAGAAGGGCGGTTTGGACTTCGGCACGGTCGGCTCTTCGGCGGTGCTGGGAGGGGTGTTGTTGGTACTGGTGCTGATGGCCACCTGGTACCAGCGCCGTGAGCCGCGTCAGGCGTTGGAGATGTCCTGAGCCTGCTTTCCGATACCAGTGAGCCGATTAATTGGGCTATTCGGCTCACATGTTGAGCCGAACAGGATTTCTAATCGGCTCATCAGAAGGCTTCGGAGGTATGGCTTGATGTTTGCGCTGTTGCTGAAATCGAGCGCCGTCCGCGCGGTGCGTCTCGCATGCGCTGGAGCCCTAAAACCGTACACCTGGATTGCATGACGCATTCGCATGTATGAAAAAAGGCGCCCCGATAACGGGGCGCCCTTCTTGATTACGGCAAGCTCACACTCACTCAGTGGTAATCCGCGAGTGCTGCTTGGTGTCCTTCATGGTTGCGTAAACCAGCAGCGAGCAGGCGATGCAGGCGGTCACGTACCAGTAGAAGCCACTCTCCATGCCGGCGCTCTTGAACCACAGGGCCACGTACTCGGCGGTGCCGCCGAAGATCGACACGGTCAGGGCGTACGGCAGGCCCACGCCCAGAGCGCGGATTTCGGTAGGGAACAGCTCGGCTTTGACCACGGCGTTGATCGAGGTGTAGCCGCTGACGATGATCAGCGCCGCCATGATAAGGAAGAACGCGCCCCACCAGGTCTGGATGGTGTGCAGGGTGCTGAGGATCGGTACGGTGAACAGGGTGCCGAGCACGCCGAAGGCGATCAGGATCGGGCGTCGACCGATTTTGTCGGACAGGCCGCCGATCACCGGCTGCAGGCACATGAACAGGAACAGCGTGGCGGCCGAGATGGTGGTCGAGTCGCTGATGCTCATGCCAACGGTGTTGACCAGGTACTTCTGCATGTAGGTGGTGTAGGTGTAGAAGGCCAGGGTGCCGCCCATGGTCAGCCCGACCACGGTCATCAGCTCCTTGGGGTGGCGCAGCAGGGTGCGCATCAGGCTTTCCTTGGCCTTTTCCTTCTTGGTGAAGGAGGCGGTTTCTTCCATGCCGCGACGCAGGTACAGGGCCACCACGGCGCACAGTGCACCGATCACGAACGGTACGCGCCAGCCCCAGGCATACAGCTGCTCGGTGGTCAGGGTCTGTTGCAGGACGATCAGTACCGCCAGGGCGATGAGCTGGCCGGAGATCAGGGTGACGTACTGGAAGCTGGAGAAGAAACCACGGCGGTCCTTGCTGGCCATCTCGCTGAGGTAGGTGGCCGAGGTGCCGTATTCACCACCCACCGACAGGCCCTGCATCAGGCGTGCAATGACCAGCAGGATGGGTGCGGCGACTCCGATGGTTTCGTAACCCGGGGTCAGGGCGATGACCAGCGAGCCTGCGCACATCAGTAGTACCGAGGCCATCAATGCGGCCTTGCGGCCTTTGCGGTCGGCGTACAGGCCCATCAACCAGCCACCGATCGGGCGCATGAGGAAGCCCACGGCGAAGATCGCGGCGGTATTGAGCAATTGTGCGGTGGAATCGCCGGCCGGGAAGAAGGCCTTGGCGAAGTACAGCGAGAATGCGGCGTAGACGTACCAGTCGTACCATTCGACCATGTTGCCGATGGACCCGCTGAAGATCGACTTCAGGCGGCTGGCGGTGGTTTTTTCTGTGGCAGGCGCGGTGGACGCCCCGGCTGGCAGGGAGGTGGCATTATCCATCAGGGATACCTTCTCGTTGTTTTTGTGGAGCGCGCCGTAGCGCAGCTTGCACAGGTGATTGCAGAAGGTGTGCCAAATGGGTGCATTGGGCTTCAAATGGGGGCGCTGCGCACCCCTTCGCGGGCACGCCCGCTCCCACAGAAGCCGCGTTATTCCTGACGTGGCGCATTTCCTTGTGGGAGCGGGCGTGCCCGCGAAGGGCTGCAAAGCAGCCCCGGAAAATCAGATTAATGAGCGGTTTTTTGCTTGCTGATTGAGCGAGATAAGCGGATTTCCGCTCATTCCCGCCCGATGAAGTCCTCGCGCACCAACCCATGCCGCTGCATCTTTTCGTTCAGCGTGCGCCGCGGCAGCTGCAAGGCCTCCATCACCGCCTTGATTTCGCCCCCGTGCTGGCGCAGCGCCGCGCGCAGGCATTGCGCCTCGAACGCTTCCATCTGTTCGCTCAACGACTGCCCGGCAGGCGTCACCTCGATGTTCGGCGAGCCCAGCCCCAATGCATGCCGCTCCGCCGCGTTGGCCAGCTCACGCACGTTGCCCGGCCAGTCATGCGACAGCAGCTGCGCCAGTTGCGCGCCCGACAGTGGCGGGGCTGCGCGACCAAGCTTTTCGCCGGCGGCACGGGCAAAGTGCTCGAACAGCAGTGGAATGTCCTCACGCCGTTCACGCAACGGCGCCAGGCGCAACTCGGCCACGTTCAGGCGATAGGCAAGGTCTTCGCGGAAGCGCCCGGCGCGGGCTTCTTCGAGCAGGTCGGGCTTGGTCGCGGCAATGATGCGCAGGTCGACGCTGATGCTCTGGTTGGCACCCAGGCGTTCCAGCTTCTGTTCCTGGATTACCCGCAGCAGCTTGGCCTGTTGGGCCAGTGGCATGCTTTCGATTTCGTCGAGGAACACCGTGCCACCGTTGGCGTACTCAAGCTTGCCGATGCGCTTGCCCTGGGCGCCGGTAAAGGCGCCGCTTTCATGGCCGAACAGCTCGGCCTCGAACAGCGACTCGGGGATGGCTGCACAATTGAGGGCGACGAACGGCTTGTCGGCGCGCGGGCCAAAATCGTGCAGGCAGCGGGCCACGCGCTCTTTGCCACTGCCGGTTTCGCCGCGGATCAGCACATTGACCGGCAGGCTGGCCAGGTCCAGCACTTGCCGACGCAGCTGTTGCAGGCCCTGGGACATACCCAGCAGTGTGCCTTCCAGGCGTGACTTGAGATCGGCCTGCTCGTGCAGCCGGCGGTTTTCCAAGACCAGCTGGCGCTTTTCCAGGGCCCTGCGCAGGCTGCCCAGCAGGTGCTGCGGGGTAAAGGGTTTTTCCAGGAAGTCGTAGGCCCCGCTGCGCATGGCTTCCACTGCCATGGGCACATCGCCGTGGCCGGTCAGCAGGATCACCGGCAAGTCGGGGTCGTCCGCCAGCAGGCGTTCGAGCAACTGCAGGCCATCCATGCCCGGCATGCGTACATCGCTGATGATCACCCCGGGAAAGTGCCGTGGCAGGTGTGCCAGGCATTCTTCGGCGCGGGCGAACAGTTGCACGCTGAAGCCCGACAGGCTCAGCCATTGCTCGACCGCCGTGCGGATACTGGCTTCATCATCGACGACGATCACTGAATTCAACATGCAGGCTCCAGGTCACGGGGCAGGGTAAGGCTCAGGCGCGCGCCGCCAGGCAGGTTTTCGGCCTGCAGCTTGCCGCCGGCCTCGTGGACGATGCCGTAGGAAATGGCTAGCCCCAGCCCAAGGCCTTCACCCACCGGCTTTGTGGTGAAGAATGGGTCGAAGACCTTGGCCAGGTTGGCCTCGGCAATGCCGCCACCCGAATCCAGCACGCTCAGGCGCCATAGCTCGCCGTCGGGCTCGATGCGGATCTCCAGGCGTTTGTAGCGCTTGTCGGCCATGGCGTCGAGGGCATTGCGCAGCAGGTTGATCAGCACCTGCTCCAGGCGAATGGCATCGCCGCGCACCCAGGCCGGGCGCGCCAGGTACAGGGCTACCTCCACTTCTTCGCTGCGAATACGCGCCTCCAGCAGGTGCAGTGCCTGGTCGACCACGGTGGCCAGGTCGAGGCGTTCGCGCAGGCCGACCGGGCTGTTGCGGGCGAAGGTTTTCAGGTGACTGGTGAGCGCGGCCATGCGCGTGAGCATCTGCTCCAGCGGCTCCAGTGCCTGGCGTGCTTCGTCATATCGGCCATGGTCGAGCAGCAGACGCAGGGTTTCCAGCTGCATGCGCTGGGTGGTCAGCGGCTGGTTGATTTCATGGGCCATGGCCGCCGACATCTGCCCAAGCGCCGCCAGCTTGGCCGATTGCACCAGCCCCTCCTGGGCGGTGCGCAGCTCACGGGTGCGTTCCTCGACCTGGCGCTTGAGCTCCTCCCGGCTACGCTGGCGCAGGCGGGCAAGGCGCAGGCGCTGGCTGACGAACAGCGCAGCGAACACCAGGCTCAGCCACACGGCGGCGGCGCCGAGGGCGGCATTGCGACCGTCGGCGGCCACCTGCGGCTTGCGCAGCAGATGCAAGGTCCAGTTTTCACTTTCCAGCGGCAGGCTTTCCCACAGGTACTCGGCGCTACCCTCCGGGCCTTGCACGCGGCTGAGGGTGCTGTTGGCGGCAAAGCGGGTCAGCACCTGGTGCTGCAGCGGCACCAGCGGTTGCTTGTCGTACTGACGGGTTTCGGCCAGTTCGGCACGGTCGGCACCATTGAGCGGCTGCAGCTCACGGTAGCGCCAGCCGTCCTGGTTGGCGATGAAGGTGATGCCACGGGCATCGCTGACCAGCAGGATGTCGCTGCCCTGGCGCCACTCGCGCTCCAGTTCGGGGAACTCCAGCTTCACCACCATGGCGCCGAGGAAGCGGCCATGCTCGTCGTTCACCGCGCTGGCGAGGAAATAGCCCGGCACGCCACTGGTCACACCCACTGCGTAGAAGCGGCCACTGCCTTGGCTGCGGGTTTGCTTGAAGTATGGGCGGAAACCGTAGTTGGAGCCCACATAGCTGCTGGGCAGCCGCCAGTTGCTGGCGGCGATGGCCAGGCCGGTGCGGTCGAGCAGTTCGAGGGTGGAGGAGTTGGCAGCGCCGTTGATGCGTTCGAGCTTGCGGTTCAGGGCGTCCTGCATCGGTTCGCTGACCGGGCCGCGCAGGGCGGCGATCAGTTCCGGGTCCAGCGCCAGCACGGCGGGCAGGGCGCGGTAGCGGTCGATCAGCGTGTGCAGGGCATTGGCGTACAGGCCCAACTGCTGGCTGGCACGCTGGGCGTCGGCTTCCATGGCCTGGCGCTTGGCCTGGTGCATGGCCCAGCCGGCGCTGAGGGCGGTGCCCAGCACGATCAGCAGGGAGATCAGCCCCAGACGCAGGGCGCGAACGGAAAAGGGCATGGGGCGGATCCGGATAAATGGGGTATCAGGGCTGGCCTATTCGCGGGCTTGCCCGCTCCCACAGAAGATTCACAGCCCGATGGACCTGTGCATTACCTGTGGGAGCGGGCAAGCCCGCGAAGGGGCCGGTACAGGCATAACCTGTCAGTTACAGCAGTTCAAAGCTCTGCTGTTGCACCGCCTGGGAATCCAGGCCGACCTGGACATTGAATTCCCCTGGCTCGGCAACCCGCTGCAGTTGGCCATTGTAGAACTTCAGGTCTTCTTCGCTGATGCGGAAGCTCAACGTGCGCGATTCGCCAGGCTTGAGCATCAGCTTCTGGAAGTTCTTCAGTTCCTTCACCGGGCGGCTCATCGATGCCGATACATCCTGCAGGTACAGCTGCACCACGGTCTCGCCTGCCACCTTGCCGGTGTTCTTCACCGTCACCTTGGCTTCCAGCGTGTCGCCACGCTTGAGATCCTTGTTCGACAGCTTCAGCCCCGACAGCTCGAAGCTGCTGTAGCTCAGGCCATAGCCGAACGGGTACAGCGGGCCATTGGGCTCTTCGAAGTACTGCGAGGTGTAGTTGCCCGGCTTGCCCGGTGTGAAGGGCCGGCCAATACGGGTGTGGTTGTAGTACATCGGGATCTGCCCGACCGAACGCGGGAAGGTGATGGCCAGCTTGCCGGACGGGTTGTAATCGCCGAACAGTACGTCGGCGATCGCGTTGCCGCCTTCGGTACCGGCGAACCAGGTTTCCAGGATGGCGTCGGCCTGCTCGCGTTCCCAGGCAATCGACAGTGGGCGGCCGTTCATCAGCACCAGCACCAGCGGCTTGCCGGTGGCCTTCAGGGCCTTGATCAGCTCCCGCTGGCTGGCCGGGATTTCCAGGGTGGTACGGCTCGACGACTCGTGGGACATGCCGCGGGATTCGCCGACCACTGCCACCACCACATCGGACTGCTTCGCCGCCTTCACCGCCTCGTCGATCAGCACCGCAGGCGGGCGCGGATCGTCGACGATTTCCGGGGCATCGAAGTTGAGGAAGTTCAGGTAATCGAACATCGCCTTGTCGCCGGTGACGTTGGAACCTTTGGCGTAGACCAGCTTGGCCTTGCCCTCCACGGCGCGGCGCAGGCCTTCGCGCACGGTCACCGAGTGCACCGGTTTGCCGTCGGCAGCCCAGCTGCCCATCATGTCGATCGGGGCATCGGCCAGCGGGCCGACCAGGGCGATGGTGCCGGCCTTTTTCAGCGGCAGGGTCTGGTTGTGGTTTTCCAGCAGTACCAGGCTGCGGCGCGCCACGTCACGCGCGGCGTCGCGGTGCAGGCGGTCGTTGCCGTAGTAGTCCTTCAGGTCGGTTTCGGCCTTGCCGATGCGCACGTACGGGTCCTTGAACAGGCCCATGTCGTACTTGGCGCCCAGTACTTCGCGCACTGCCTGGTCCAGTTCGGCCTGGGTCACTTCGCCAGACTTCAGCAGGCCTGGCAGCTCTTCGCCGTACAGGGTGTCGTTCATGCTCATGTCGATGCCGGCCTTGATCGCCAGCTTGGC
The DNA here is from genome assembly GCF_023100865.1 of Pseudomonas sp. A2. NCBI lineage: Bacteria > Pseudomonadati > Pseudomonadota > Gammaproteobacteria > Pseudomonadales > Pseudomonadaceae > Pseudomonas > Pseudomonas sp. A2. The sequence continues at coordinate 4,957,524 of NZ_CP039127.1, read as the reverse complement.
GGCTTCGCGCCCGTCGCGGGCGACGCCATGGCGGATCAGCTCCTGGATGGCGCCGTGGTCGCTGATGGTCACGCCCTTGAAGCCCCACTCCTTGCGCAGCAGGTCGTTCATCAGCCAGGTATTGGAGGTGGCCGGCACGCCGTTGATCGAGTTCAGCGCCACCATCACCCCGCCGGCACCAGCGTCGAGCGCGGCGCGGTAGGGTGGCAGGTAGTCGTTGTACATTTTCGGCAGGCTCATATCGACCGTGTTGTAGTCGCGCCCGCCTTCCACCGCGCCATACAGGGCGAAGTGCTTGACGATGGCCATGATGCTGTCGGGGTTGGCCGGGCTGCTGCCCTGGAACGAGCGGACCATCACCTGGCCGATCTTCGAGGTCAGGTAGGTATCCTCGCCGAAGCCTTCACTGGTGCGGCCCCAGCGCGGGTCGCGGGCGATGTCGACCATCGGTGCGAAGGTCATGTCCAGGGCGTCGGCCGCGGCTTCGATGGCGGCGGTGCGGCCGACCTTGGCGACGGCGTCCATGTCCCAGGTCGCGGCCATGCCCAGGCCGATCGGGAAAATGGTGCGTTCGCCGTGGACGGTGTCGTAGGCGAAGAACATCGGAATCTTCAGCCGGCTACGCATCGCCGCGTCCTGCATGGGGCGGTTCTCGGGGGCCGTGCGTGAGTTGAAGGTACCGCCGATGCGCCCGGCGGCAATTTCCTCGCGGATCTTATCCTTGGGCATTTCCGGCCCGATACTGATCAGGCGCAGTTGGCCGATCTTCTCGGCTTCGGTCATCTGGCTGATCAGATGGTCGATGAACGCCTGCTTGTCCTGCAGGGGCGGGGCGGAGGGGGCGGCGAGTGCCGCCTGACTGGCAAGGCCCATGGCCAGGCCCAGCAAAGACAGTTTCATCATCAATTCCGTTGTGAGGCCTGTGCCGTATCCACGGTGATACGCGCGCGGCCGAAGTTTTCAGGCGGCTATTGTTGTACGATTTGCAGGCATTTCTTCCAGCGGCGGATTATGCCTGAATATGTCGCCTGCGGATGAAGCCCCGAATGCCGGGACAACAACTATAAGAACGCTCAAGAGACCGATGGCATGACCCCCCTCGACGAATACCATCAGCGCCAGATCGCCGAAGCCATTGCCCGTGCCGAACGGCGCACCGATGCCGAACTGGTGACGGTGCTGGCCCGCCGGGCCGATGACTACGCCTACTGGCCGTTGTTCTGGGCCGCCGTGCTGGCGCTGGCCGTGCCGGCCCTGTTGCACTGGCTGCTGGGTTGGCCCGGAGTGCGTGGCTTGCTGGTGGCCAATGTGCTGCTGTTCGTAGGCTTGTGCCTGCTGCTGCGCAGCCCGCGCCTGGCCGGCTGGCTGATCCCCCGGGCCCTGCGCCGCTGGCGTGCTTCGCGCCTGGCCCGCCAGCAGTTTCGCGAACAGAACCTGCAGCGCACTGCTGGTGCCACGGGTGTACTGATCTTCGTCAGCGAGGCAGAGCGGCATGTGGAGATCCTGGTCGACCGCGGTATCGAGCGCCATCTGGATGCCACCGCCCGCGCGGCCATCGTCGCCCGCCTTGCCGAACAGGTACGCCAGGGCCGCACCTTGCAGGGGTTTGTCGAGTGCATAGAAGCGTGCGGCGAACTGCTCAGCGAACATGTGCCGCCTACCCATGCACGTAACGAGTTGCCCAACCGGTTGGTGATTCTCGATTGAGCCGAACCCCGATGGCTTGACGCGCCCCCTGTAGGAGCGGCTTTAGCCGCGAACACCGGCGCAGCCGGGGCCATGCACCGCGTTGGATCCTTCGCGGCTAAAGCCGCTCCCACAGGGTACGCGTACCGCTTGCGAATTCAGCTCCCTACGCGACAGCGCAGCCCAAAGGACTGGGCGATCTCCCACAGGAAGTTAGCCACCCTGTAGAATGCGTGCATTGCGCCATGCGCTCCCCGCTACCCGAGGCACCGTTTTTCCATGTCCGCCAGTTCTTCTGCCCCATCCGCGCCGGATGCGCGCACCCAGTTTCTCGACCTGCTGAACGCCGCCCTGCATGGCAATACCCTGGTCAAACTGGTATTGGCGCGCCATGTCGGTGCCGACCAGACCCTGCAACGGATCATTGCCAAGCCGCTGCAGGTCAAGGGCCAGCCGTGCCTGTCGCTGGTCTATCGCCACCAGACCCGCGACATCACCCGCAATCTGGCGCTGGAGCAGGCACAGGCGCTGGTCGCCGAGCTGCTACCGGACAGCTTCCGCAACGCGCACTTGTTCGATGCCGACGGTGAAGTGCAGTTGACCTTCAGCAAGAAGGGCAAGCCTATGCTCCAGCGCCACGGCGCACAGGCGCCACGCGAAGCTGCCAGTAGCAGCGGCCATGACCGCGAGAAGAAGCGCTATCTGGAGCTTTCACGGCCGTTCCTGCGTGACCTCGGCGTTACTGACGCACAAGGCGCGCTGATCCCGTCGATGTCGCGCAAGTGGAAGCAGATCAACAAGTTCATCGAAGTCTTCGACCACGCCCTGGCCAGTGCACCGGTGCCGGCGGAGCAGGCGCTACGGGTGGCCGACTTCGGCTCAGGCAAGGGCTACCTGACCTTTGCCATGCACGACTACCTGCGCAATAGCCTGGGCCGCGAAGCACAGGTAACGGGCGTCGAGCTGCGCCAGGACATGGTCGACCTGTGCAACGCCGCCGCCTTGCGTCTGGAGCACCCGGGCCTGGAGTTCCAGTGTGGTGACGTGCGTAGCGTGGTGCCCGAGGCCATCGAAGTGATGATTGCCCTGCATGCCTGCGACATCGCCACCGACTACGCCATCCACACCGGCATCCGCTGCAACGCCGCGATCATCATGTGCTCGCCGTGCTGCCACAAGCAGATCCGCCCGCAACTGCACAGCCCGGGGTTGTTGCAACCGATGCTGCAGTACGGCCTGCACATGGGCCAGCAGGCCGAAATGCTGACCGACAGCCTGCGCGCGCTGTACCTTGAAGCCTGCGGGTACGAGACCAAGGTGTTCGAGTTCATTTCGCTGGAGCACACCAACAAGAACAAGATGATTCTTGCGGTGAAGCGGCGCCAGGCAGGGGACAACGGCGCGTTGCTGGAGAAGATCGGGCAGCTCAAGGCGTTCTATGGGGTGAAGGAGCATTGCCTGGAGACGCTGTTGCGTGCGGATGGGTTGCTGCCTGGCGTGTGATTCTTCAGCGGCTCTTGTGAAATGCCGCACTCGGTAACACGTTATCCATCAGTGGCGCATCTGGACCTTTCAGAGCCTCGGTTTCGCTGACCGGCGCTCCGAGCTGGCGGGCATGTCGGTATTCGCTGGGTGTGCAGTTGCTGACCTGCTTGAAGGCACGGGCGAAGTAGGATGGGTCCTTGAAGCCGGCCTCATAGCCGATGCTGGTAATCGGCATCTGGCTGTTGACGAGCAGGTCCATGGCCAGGTTCATGCGCTTGCTCAGGATGTAATCCAGAAACCCAACGCCGTTGACTTCCTTGAACAGGCGGCTGAAGCGGGCCGTGGTCATGCCGCAGCGCTGTGCGATGTCCTTTTGGTCGATGCATTCGCGAAAATGCTGGTCGATGTATGGCATGACCTTGCTGAGCGCCTGGTGCTTGTGGTGTTCGCCGGTCAGGCGAATGCTGTCCGGCAAAGAGGGAAGGTGGTCGATGCGCTGCGCATTGCCTGAGGTCTTGCTGGCGCGGCGTATGTCGCAAAGCTGCTTCAGGACATCGATGTAGCGACTTTTCTCACCGCTTGTCAGCGGCAATACCAGATACTCCCAGACCCGCGAACGCATGGCCCAGACAGCCAGCTCTTCGGAGTGCTGCACGGTGAACATGGTGATCGGTATGGACGGTGAGTTGCGTTTCACTTCCAGCAGCAGGTTGAGGTTGAGCGTGTCGGGACGATCGAAATGCATGCAGATCATGTCTGCCTGCTGGCGTTCGGAATGCGCCACGGCCTTCGCCAGTTTGCAATCGCAGACATGACTGAACTGTGCCATCAGCGCTTCGGTGGAATGATCGCGTGTCAGATCGAACCACAACAGCAGCGGCTTTGTGCCCGGGTTAGACATCGTGACTTAACGTTCCGTTTTTCGTCACGTTCTGATGTATGACGACCGTTTGTCGGCTTTGGACTAACGTGCCGGAACTTTTCCTGAGTCGGCTGCAAATGCGTACGAAAGTGCTTCTCATATTCGGGATTCCTGCCTGTTTTTCTGGTGGCCGCGTCCCCTCTTTGATGCTGGCTAATGGCCGCAAAAAAGTCCTAGCGATTCGCAAAAATCTCCTAACCACTGCTGTCACCCTCTGACTAGGATTCGCAACAGGTAGTGCAAAACACCACTGCCTGGGAAGAAAAATAATGTCCTTAGCGAGGTGAGCGAAATGACACTGCAAACTATCAAGACTTCGGTAATGAAGTTCGTCAAAGACGAAGATGGCCTGACCATTGTGGAATATGCGGTGGCTGGTGGATTGATTGCCCTTGCCGTAGTTACTGCTTTTACTGATTTGGGTACAGCTGTTGGTACCAGAATCACCGCTTTGAAAAATGCAATAAACGGCACAACGACGCCTTGAGCAAGGTCAGCAGGGTCGAGGATTTGGGCTAACTAATAATCCAGCCCCCACGAGGATGCAGCAATGTCCACAGAATATCTGTTCGCCATTGTCGTGCTGCTAGGGCTGCTGGGGATCGCGGTGGTGGGAGACCTTCGTCGCCACCGCATTCCCAACACCTTGATATTACTGGGGGTGGGTTTGGGGGTGGTGGGCCAGGTTTACTCCGCAGGACTCGCCGGGTTGGGGGATGGCGTGCTGAGTATGCTTATTGGTTTCGCGATATTTTTGCCGATGTACGCGCTGGGGGGGATGGCTGCTGGAGACGTCAAGTTGATGGCCATGGTCGGTGCCTTTCTTACACCGTACGACGTACTTTCGGCAGCACTCTTTAGCCTGATAGCCGGTGGTGTGTTTGGGATCCTGATAGTGCTCATACGCGGCCAGTTGCAACAGACGTTACAACGCTACTGGTTGATGTTGAGTGCGCGGGCCTACTTGGCGCCGGCGACGGATGAAGTTGCAGCCAAGCCTTTCCCTTATTCAGTCGCGATCCTGTCTGGAACCCTTGTCAGCCTGTTTGGGCTACCGCTAGGCCAATAGCCTTGGAGGCTAACCATGTACGCACTAAGAGACAATGGTGTCTGCACCTGTGACAAGGACGCAGTGCAGAGCCTGGCACCTCAGCCACGTACAGTACGTGAGACTGGCCTGGCGGAAAGCTTTCTCGGTGATTTGCTGTGCAAGCACCTGCACGATGCCGGTACGCTGGACCTGTCGCGTTTGGTCGAGCGCCTGGCACTGACCGGTGCGGTGGTAGAAGAAGTGCTGGCCTTTCTGCGCAAGGATGGTCGCGTTGAAGTGCTGGGCCAGGTCGGTGTGCAAACGGGGGGGCAGGTGCTGCGATACGGCTTGACCGAGCGCGGCCGCGGTACCGCCCGGGATGCACTGGCGCGCAGCGGCTACATTGGCGCGGCACCCTTCCCGGTAAGTGCCTACCGTGACCTGCTCAAGCTGCAGACCATCCACCATGGCCGCATCAGTACGCAGGACATGCATGCGGCCTTCGCTGGCGTTGTGCTCTCGGAGAGCATGCTCGATCAACTGGGCGTAGCGTTGAACTCCGGGCGCGCGATCATGATTTACGGACCCGCAGGCACCGGCAAGACCTACGTCAGCAGCCGGTTGATTCGCCTGTTCGCCGAGTCCATCTGGGTACCCCATGCCATCGAGATCAACGAGTCGGTCATCGAGGTGTATGACCCCCAGGTGCATCAACGCCTGGAGGAGGAGAGTCAACCCACCAGCCTGTTGCTGAACGAAGGCATCGATCGCCGGCTGGTGCGCTGCAAACGCCCGGTTGTGATCACTGGCGGTGAGTTGGGCATGGAGCAACTGGACGTCCGCTTCGATCCCAGTACCCGTCAATATCAGGCCTCCCTGCAACTCAAGGCCAGCAACGGACTGTTCATCATCGACGACATGGGGCGCCAGCGCATGGCCCCGGCCGAACTGCTCAACCGCTGGATCGTGCCGATGGAAGAGAAGCGCGACTTCCTCAACCTGGGTGGCGGGCGCCATTGCGAACTGCCGTTCGATCTGGTGCTGGTGTTCTCCACCAACCTGAATCCCCTGGAGCTGGCCGACGAAGCCTTCTTGCGGCGCATCGGCTACAAGCTGCAGTTCAGCTACCTGAAGGTCGATGAATACGAACGTATCTGGCGCCAGGAGTGCGAGCGCCTGGGCCTGGCTTACGACCCGTCGCTGTTGCGCCATGCGCTACAGGCGCTGTACGAGGCCGAAGGCGTGCCGCTGGTGCCCTGCCACCCGCGCGACCTGCTGAGCATGGCGCTCGACCGCCAGCGTTACCTGGGGGGCGAGGGGGCGCTGTCGCCGCAGGAGCTGGATTGGGCCTGGCGTAGCTACTTCGTCCAGATCGACTTCCTTGGATAAGGAGATGCAGACATGAGTGCCCGTACGCTGATCCTCATTGCCGTTTCCCTGACCCTGGGGCTCGGTGCCGCCTTGATGGCCAACAACTGGCTTGATGGCCGGCTCAACGCGGCCCCGGATGACAAGATGAAGAACGTAGTGGTGGCCACAGTGGAAATCCCGTTCGGGCAGATGATCGAGGCCCAGCAGGTCGCCATTGTGCGCATGCCCAAGGATGCGGTGCCTGACGATGCCTTCGACAGCAATGAAAAGGTGATTGGCAAGATCGCCACCTTCGCCCTGCTGCGCGGCGACGTGCTGCGCAGCGCACGTGTGGCTGAGCACCTGGGTGGCAGTACCCTGGCCTCGTTGATCGCCCCCGACAAACGAGCCATTTCAGTGCGTGTGGATGACGTGGTCGGGGTGGGTGGGTTCCTGTTGCCGGGCAATCGGGTTGATGTACTGGCGACCAAGCGCAGCGACGGTAGCAGTAATGACTCAGAGTCCAGGACCATTCTCCAGGACTTGCGCGTGCTGGCAGTGGACCAGACGGCGGGGACGGACAAGACACAACCTGTAGTGGTGCGTGCCGTGACCCTGGAAATGTCGGCCAAAGAGGCCGAGGTACTGGTCAAGGCGCAATCGGAAGGGAAATTGCAACTGGCCCTGCGTAACCCGCTGGATGCTCAGAAGCAACCGCAAGCCGTTGCCGCTGCCGCACCGGTCCAGGCTGCGCCGCCAGTAGCCAAACCCCAACCAAAACCGGTGGCAAAGGGTAACGGTGGAGTAGGCGCGGTCACCATTATCCGGGGGACTGAAGTTGAAGTAGCGAAAGCAAGGTTTTAAGGCGGCAGGCGTCCGAATGGCTAACGTTCGGCAGGAACAAGAATACCTCGCAAGGAGTTGTGCATGAATACTTTGCAGAGACTAGGGATGTACCTGTTGTGCGGGCTGGGTACGCAACTGCTGTTCGTCGGTGTGACGCAGGCTGCAGAACCGGGATCGGGATACAGCGCCATGTCGGCGGCCAGCACCAATATGGTCCAGGTGCCCATCTACAAGTCGCGGACGATCAGCGCTCGTACGCCGGTGAGGAAAATCTCGGTCGGCAACCCGGATATCGCCGATATCCTGATCACCAGCCCGACCCAGCTCTACCTGCTCGGCCGTTCCCTCGGCACTACCAACGTATTGCTGTGGGACAGCAACAACCGCTTGATCGAGACCATGGATGTGGAGGTCGTGCATGACCTCACCGGGCTCAAGACCAAACTGCACCAGCTGCTGCCCGAGGAGAACATCGAGGTGTTCAGCGCACAAGGCGCGTTGGTACTGCGTGGTCAGGTGCGCAGCGCCGCGGCCATGGACACAGCGATGAAAGTGGCCAAGACCTATGCCGCGCAGACCTCGAGTGTGGTGCAAGGCAAGGGTGAAGCCGCCGAGGCGGCACCAGCCCAGTCGCTGGAGGTGATCAACCTGCTCAGCGTCGGTGGCAGCCAGCAGGTGATGCTGGAAGTGAAAGTGGCCGAGATGCAGCGCAGCCTGATCAAGAACCTCAACGTGCGCTTCAATGCCCTTGGCTCATCCGGCAACTGGAGTGGTGGCGGGTTCAACAATGGTCAAGGCCTGGGCCTGACTCCAGGCGGAGGTTCGATCCTTTCGCCAGGTTCGCTGATTGGTGGTGGCAAAGGCTTGTTCGCACAGTTCCTGTCCGACGATTTCCTCTTCAACGTGGTGCTGGAGGCGTCCAAGGACAATGGTTCGGCCAAGGTGCTGGCCGAGCCCACCCTCACCACGCTGACCGGCCAGCAGGCGGAGTTCATTTCCGGTGGCGAGTTCCCGGTGCCGATCACCGAGGATGATGGCATCACCATCGAATACAAGGAATTCGGTGTCGGCGTGAAGTTCCTGCCGGTGGTGCTCGACTCCGGGCGTATCAACCTCAACCTGAATGTCTCGGTGAGCGAGCTTTCCAACGCTAACTCGCTGGTACTCGACACGGGTCTCAGCAGCATCCTGGGCGATGGAGTTTCCCAGGTTATTCCGTCGCTGACCAAGCGCAGCGCAGAGTCCACGGTCGAACTGGGCAATGGCCAGACCATTGCCATCGCCGGCTTGATCAGCGAAAACACTCGCGATTTCGTCAGCCGTTTCCCGGGTCTGGGGGACTTGCCGATACTCGGGCACCTGTTCCGCAGCCAATCGTTCATCAACGGTGAAACCGAACTGGTGATCCTGGTGACGCCGCACCTCGCCAAGCCTGTGGATGCCAAGGCGGTGCGCCTGCCCACCGAGAAGTTCGTCGAGCCCAGTGACCTGGACTTCTACCTGCTCGGCAAGACCAAGGGCAGTGAGCCGGGGCGCGCGGTGCCCGTCAGCCTCGGTGTCAGCGGTGGCAACTTTGGCCATGACCTGAATTGATCGGAGAGAACCAGCATGAGAAGCATGATCGTGTGTTGCGCGCTGCTGTCGGGGTTGTCGGGTTGCATGTCGTACGACGAAGGGCGCGTTGGCCCGCTGGGCTACAGCGTCTACCAGACCACCTACCAGCAGATTGCCGACAAGCAGGTAGCCGCGAACCCAGGCACTGAAGTGCCGGCCGCTGGCTCTGACGGGCCTTTGCTGGAGAAGGTGATCAATAGCTACCGGGGGACGACTGGTGATGCGCAGCAGATCGGTCAGCCGATCCAGATTCAAGTCTCCGACTCAACTCGCTGATTGAGGGCGTGACAATGACTCCTCGAGCCCAACGGATGTTCACCGCGCCGCCAGGCCAACAGCGGGGGGCAGTGACTGTCATTATCGTGATCGCCCTGTTGGCAATTCTGATGATGGCCGCGTTGGTGCTCGATGGTGGTCACATGCTGTTGAACAAGACCCGACTGCAGAATGCCGTGGACGCCGCCGCCCTTGGTGGTGCCAAGACCCTGAGCCAGGTAATGGGCACTGCCAGTGCCGCCAGCACCGCGCGTGATGCCGCGCTCTTTACCCTGAACGAAAATGCCAAGGCCGCTGGCAACAACGAACTGTTGACCGCAATCGGCGGCAACCTTGGCGGGTTCGCTGTGGTGGAGCTCGCAGACAACGTCTATGGGCCTTTCTCCTACCCGGGGCCGACCAATGCCACCTATGTACGGGTCTCGGTAGCGAACTATTCACTGGCTGGTTTTTTCTGGAGTTTTGCCCAGTCACTCGGTACCGGCACATTGGGAGCCAAGCAAGTGACGGCAATTGCCACCGCCGGACCGAGTCCGACCAGCCCCTGTGATCTTGCACCACTGCTGGTCTGTGGCAACCCGGCTCAATACAACCCGGATACAGGCATGTTCTGGGGGTATCGCTTTGGTGACCTGGAGGTCTTGAAATCGGCTGCCAAGAACAGCGACCCGATTGGCCCGGGCAACTTCCAGCTGCTCGATTTCGGCGCTGGTGGCAAGACCGTTGGCGACCTGATGGCCGGCGGCGGTTCGGTTTGCCGCAATGTCGGTGACAACGTGGACACCAAGCCTGGCAACACGGTTGGCCCGTCCGTCAAAGGTCTGAATACCCGATTCGGCGAGTACTCCGGGTCGTTGAAGAGTTCGGATTATCCACCCGACCTGGTGACGACCTACAGCAACCCAGTGATGAAGTACAACGACAAGACCACGCCTCACCAGGTGGAGCAGCAGGGGCACGTCGTCACTTCGAGCAATGGCAACCTGTCTGCTGGCGGTACACCGCTGTTCGACTACAACGACTATGCCGCGCAGACCGCCGCATGTGTCGCCGGCGGGGGGGCGGGGTGCCAGTCGAACGGGGTTTTCGAGCGGCGCATGTTGAAGATCGTGGTGGGGGACTGCTCCGGCAAGAACTCGGGAGCCTCGTCGATTCCGGTCATCGGTTTCGGTTGTTTCTTCGTGGTGCAGCCGGCCGACAACTCGGGTGGGGATTCGCAGATATTCGGCCAGTTCGTCAAGCAATGTGAAGGCGACGGTGTGCCCGGGCCTACGCCGCAGGACGATTCCGGCCCGCAGATCATCCAGCTGTACAAAACCTTTATCAGTGGCAGTGGCACACCGAGCACCGACTCCTAGGAGCGCGTCATGGAACTCTATCGGCTCAAGCGTGCGCAGCGTCAGCAAGGGGTGGCAATCGTCGAATTCACCATCACCCTGCCGCTGTTGCTCCTGACCTTGCTGGCCTTCGGCGAATTCGGCCGAATGCTTTACCAGTACAACAGCCTGCTGCAGGGCAGCCGTGATGCCGCGCGCTTCGTCGCCAGCCAGGCCTGGAACTCGACCCTTGGCAAGGTCGAGGTTAGCGCCGACCTCGAGTGCATGACCAAGAAAGTGGCAGTGTACGGTGCACCTTCCGCACCGCCCTGCAGCCTGACCGGGATGCCGGCCAATACCACCGTGCAGGTTGCCAAGGTGGCGGGTACCAACGACCACGTGCAGGTGACCATCAGCGCGGTCTTTTCCCCGCTGATCGCCAACGGCATTCCGGCCTTTATCGGCAATGGCACCGCGTTGAACTTCCCGTTGGTCGCTACCACCGTGATGAGGGCACTGTGATGAAGCGCAGAAGCATGCAGGGCGTTTACGTGGTGGAGTTCGCCATTGTCAGTGCGTTGATGTTCACGCTGCTGTTCGGGGTGCTGGAAATAGGCCGGCTGTACTACACCGTGAACGTCTTGAATGAGTCCGTGCGGCGTGGCGCACGCCTGGCTGCGGTGTGCAATATCAGCGATCCAGTGGTGCTGCGCAGGGCCATATTCAACAGTGCGGGCGACAGTGGTGCCAGCACCCTGCTGGCCGGCCTGGACACCTCGGACCTGACCCTGCGTTACCTGGACAAGAACGGTGCACAGGTCGCCAACCCCGGTGATCTGATAAGTGCCACCGGGTTTGCCGCCGTCCGCTATGTGCAGCTGACGCTGCAGAACTTTCAATTCAGCCTGTTTATTCCAGGTTTTGGGGTGCCCATTACCCTGCCAGTATTCAAGGCGACCTTACCTCGAGAGAGCCTCGGGCGTCATACCGAGGCGGATGTCGTACCGGAGATCACGCCATGCTGAATCTTAGGGAATCTTCCGTATCCGCTACCTCCATCAAACCCGGGATGCGTCTGTTGATCAGCAGCTCCGACGCCTTGGCCTTGCGCCAGCTGCAAGAAATCTGTCAGCGCATCGCCGGTCTGGAGGTGAATGTTCGTCAGGTGAGCAATGGGCATTGCGACCCGCTTTATGGGTTGGATCGGATGCCCGATTTCCTGCTGCTGCGCGTTGGCCAGCTGTGGCGTGAGGAACTGGCGGCCCTGTTGCAACGCCCGGCCCATGAGCGCCCGCCGCTGTTGGTGTGTGGCCTGCTGGATGATCGGGAAGGCATGCGCCTGGCGATGCAGGCCGGTGCGCGCGATTTTCTGCCGGAGCCTATCGTTGCCACGGAGCTCATCGCTGCCTTGAACCGTATGGTCATGGAAACCCAGACCAACAGCACGGCAACAGGCAAACTGGTTGCGGTGATGAATGCCAAGGGTGGCTCCGGCGGCACGGTGCTGGCCTGTAACCTGGCGCATCAGCTCAGCCTCAAGGGCAACGCGCTGCTGCTTGACCTGGACCTGCAGTTTGGCAGCGTGTCGCATCATCTGGATGTGGCGCAGTCGCACAGCCAGCTGGACGTGTTGCAGCAGATAAAAGAAATGGATGGTGTTGCACTGCGCGGTTTCTGCAGCCATTTCAGCCCGTCCTTGCATGTGCTTGGCAGCCGCGCCAATGAGCTGTGCCTGCCGCAGGATGTCCAGGCCGAACAGCTCGATGCGCTGCTGCAGCTGGCGCGGGCCAACTATGACTGGGTTGTGGCGGACTTGCCGCGGCAGATCGATCACATCACCGCCTCGGTGCTGGAGCAGGCCGACCGGGTGTACGTCGTGATGCAGCAGAGCGTCAACCACCTGCGCGACGCCAGTTCCCTGGCGCGCATTCTGCGCGATGACCTGGGCGTACGCGGCAATCAGCTGGAGGTGGTGGTCAACCGCTACGACAAGGCGGCGCCGGTCAGCCTCAAGGATATCGGCGAGGCGCTGCGTTGCACCAATATCGTGAAACTGCCGAATGACTTCAGCGTTATCAATCAGAGCCAGAACACAGGTGTGCCATTAGGCCTGCAAGCACCTCGCTCGGCGATCACCCAAGCGCTGCGTGGGCTGGCCGAGGAATTGGTGGGCAAGCAGGTGGCCACAGACAGCGGACTGTTCAAACGCGCCTTCAAACGTGTTTTTCGGGGGTGAACCATGCTTAGCGATTTCCGTAACCGTTTGCGCAAACAGGCAGTCACCCCCGAGGCATCGACGCCGTCGAAGCAGGGTGGCGGCGCTAAGGACCCGGCAGAGGCGCTGATGGCGTGGGAACATTCGGCACCGGATGTTCTGTTTGAAACGAAAAGCCAGGTCACATCGGTGGAAGCCGAGTGGCGGGAAAAAACCTATGCGCAACTGCTCAAGGTCATGGACCTGTCCTTGCTCGACTCGCTCGAGCAGGCCGAGGCCGTGCGGCAGATCCGCGATATCTGCCAGCGTCTGCTTGACGAGCATTCGGCGCCGGTGAGCTCTGCCAGCCGCCAGTTGATCATCAAGCAGATCACTGACGAAGTGCTTGGCCTTGGCCCGCTGGAGCCGCTGCTGGCCGACCATACGGTGTCCGACATTCTGGTCAACGGCCATGACTCGGTGTACGTCGAACGGTTCGGCAAGTTGCAGCGAACCGATGTGCGTTTTCGCGATGATCAGCACCTGCTGAACATCATCGACCGCATCGTCTCCAGCCTGGGCCGGCGTATCGACGAGTCTTCGCCGTTGGTAGATGCGCGGCTCAAGGATGGTTCACGGGTCAATGCGATCATCCCGCCGCTGGCCATCGACGGGCCAAGTATCTCGATACGCCGCTTTGCGGTGGACCTGCTCAACGTCGACAGCCTGATCCAGGCGGGCGCCCTGACCCCGGCCATCGCGTTGCTGCTCAAGGCGATCGTGCGGGGGCGGCTGAACGTGCTGATCTCCGGCGGCACCGGCTGCGGCAAGACCACCATGCTCAATGTGCTGTCCAGTTTCATTCCCCATAACGAGCGCATCGTCACCATCGAGGACTCGGCCGAGCTGCAACTGCAGCAGCCGCATGTGGTGCGCCTGGAAACGCGGCCTGCGAACATCGAGGGGCGTGGCGAGGTGGGCCAGCGTGAGCTGGTGCGCAACAGCCTGCGGATGCGCCCGGACCGTATCGTGATCGGTGAGGTGCGCGGCGCCGAGGCGCTGGACATGCTGACGGCGATGAACACCGGCCACGATGGCTCGTTGACCACGATCCACGCCAATACCGCGCGCGATGCGTTGGGCCGGGTCGAGAACATGGTCTTGATGTCTGGTGCCACGTTCCCGATCAAGGCCATGCGTCAACAGATCGCATCGGCCATCGATGTGGTGATCCAGCTGGAGCGGCAGGAAGACGGCAAGCGGCGGTTGGTCAGTGTGCAGGAGATCAACGGCATGGAGGGTGAAATCATCACGATGACCGAGATCTTCTCTTTTGTTCGCAGTGGTGTGGGCGAGCAGGGCCAGGTACTTGGTGACTTTCGGCCAAGTGGCATGGTCCCGGCCTTTCGCGATGCCTTGGCCAAGCGCGGGATCGAGTTGCCTTTGTCGATGTTCAGGCCTGAATGGATGGAGGCTCGTCAATCATGAGCCAGATACCTGGTGAATACATCCTGATATTTCTTGGCATGGTGTTCGTTGCCGTGTTTCTTCTCAGCCAAGGCCTGGTGGTCCCGGTGTTCGGCGAGGCGGGCAAGGTACGCAAGCGTATCCGCAGCCGACTTGTGCTCCTGGAGCGAGCAAGTCATCTGCCGAACATGCAGACCGTGCTGCGGCAGAAATACCTGACGCGCTTGTCGCCGCTGGAGGCGCGGCTCGAGCAATTGCCCTTCATGGCGACGCTGACGCAACTGATCGAGCAGGCCGGCCATGAGTACCGGGCCTATCGGGTACTGCTGCTGGGGTTGGCTCTGGCAGCGGCTGCCGGGATGCTGGCCTGGATGTTCTTCCCTTACTGGTGGCTGGCGCTGGCGGCAGCGTTCGTGGCGTTCTGGCTGCCACTGCTGAAAATCTCCCATGACCGTGGCAGGCGTTTCGCCAAGTTCGAGGAGGGCTTGCCCGATGCGCTGGAAGCCATGTGCCGGGCGTTGCGCGCCGGGCACCCCTTCAATGAAACCCTGCGTTTGGTGGCAGATGAACACAAGGGACCTGTTGCGCATGAATTCGGTCTGACTTTCGCCGATATCAACTACGGTAATGATGTACGCAGGGCCATGCTTGGCCTTCTGGAGCGGATGCCAAGCATGACGGTGATGATGCTGGTCACCTCGATCCTCATTCACCGTGAGACTGGCGGCAACCTGACGGAAGTACTGGAACGGCTGAGCAATTTGATACGCGGGCGTTTCCGGTTTCAGCGCAAGATCAAGACAATGTCGGCCGAAGGGCGAATGTCGGCTTGGGTGTTGGTGGCCATACCCTTCCTGTTGGCGGCAGCGATCATTATTACCAGCCCGGACTATCTGACGTTGCTGATCAAGGATCCCACTGGGCAAATGTTGGTCATGGGGGCTTTTGGCTCCATGTTGGTGGGGATTTTCTGGATTCGTAAAATCATTCGTATCCAGATCTAGGCAGTTCTCGCACGGGGGCGTCGGTCATGGACTATTTGCTCGGTTTGTTGAGTGGGGTGACGGACAGTGAGGCATTGGCACGCCTGCTGATCGTTGGTGCGATCGGGATGAGCACGGTCATTGCGGTTATTACCGTGACGTTGCTGGTGCTGGGGCTGCAGAGCCCACTGCAACGCCGTCTTGCATTGATCAAGCGTGACCACTCCAGCGCCGCGGCCGGTCGGGAGCCGCCAGGAAGCCTGCAGCTTCTACTGGAGCGTGTAGGTCGGCGCGTTACCCCGTCTACGGAGGGGCAAGTGTCAGCCACCCGAGCCCTGTTGACCCATGCTGGATACGGCTCGGCTTCAGCGGTACAGGTGTACTGGGCGGTGCGTTTGCTGCTGCCGTTGATGCTGATGGGTATCTCGTTGTTGATACTGCCGCTGGTTCCCAATCTTTCCCCGCTCAAGATCATGGGACTGGTAGCCATGGGCGCTGCCGTCGGATGGCTGCTGCCGGCTGTGTACATCGACAAGCGCAAGAATGCTCGGCAGGGCCGGTTGCGCGCGGCCTTTCCCGATGCCCTGGACCTGATGGTGGTTTGCGTAGAGTCGGGTCTGGCGTTACCCCAGGCTATCGAACGAGTGGCCGAAGAAATGGCGGTCAGCCAAGCCGAACTGGCCGAGGAGCTGGCGTTGGTCAATGCGCAGATCCGCGCCGGCATTTCCAGTACCGAAGCGCTCAGGCAACTGGCAGATCGCACTGGCCTGGAAGACATTCAGGGCCTGGTCAGCCTGTTGGCCCAAAGCATCCGCTTCGGCACCAGTGTAGCGGCTACCTTGCGCATCTATGCCGAGGAGTTTCGTGACCGGCGCATGCAGGCCGCAGAAGAAATGGGCGCGAAAATCGGAACGAAGCTGGTTTTTCCGCTAATTTTCTGTTTGTGGCCAAGCTTTTTTCTGGTTGCCATCGGCCCGGTGATCATCGGGATACTTAGAACGTTCGGGAATCCATGACATGAACAGGATCAGTTTGCTGTTGACCATGATAGCCGTGCTTTCGGGGTGCCAGAGCACGGGGCCTGACCTGAATGGGGTGCGTTCTGTCTACTCCGGTGGCAATTCGGTGCTCTATCAGGTGCAGTCGCAGAGCAACTCGCCCGACCAGGCAATGCAGATGGCCGCGATGGCTTACCAGGCCGGTGACCTGGACCAGGCACTGTACCAGTACCTGCGCGTCCTTGAGCTGGAGCCCGAACGTTATGAAGCCCTGGTCTGGGTTGGCCGTATTCACCGCGAGCGCGGCAATAACCAGCTTGCCGAGATGGCCTTCACCGAGGTACTGGGCAAGGCACCTGATAACCCCGATGCCCTGACGGAAATGGGCCTGCTGAACCTGTCCATGCGTAAACATGAGCAGGCCAAGGCAATGCTGTTGAAAGCAGTTGCCGTGGATCAGAAACGCTTCGTCAAGGACCCGGCCAACAGCCAGACAGGGGCGGCTGCGCTCAGGGTCGACGGCAAGTCACCGCTCAAGGCCTATAACGGGCTGGGGGTGTTGGCGGATCTGGCCGACAACTTCGCCGAGGCGCAAACCTACTACCGCCTGGCCGAACTCATCGATCCACGTTCGGCGTTGGTGCAGAACAGCCTGGGGTATTCCTACTACATGGCCGGGCAATGGTCTGAAGCTGAACTCAGGTACAAGCGTGGGGTGAGCTACGACGGCACCTACAAGCCGCTGTGGCGCAACTATGGACTGCTGCTGGCTCGCATGGGGCGCTATGAGGAGGCTGTGTCTGCCTTCGAACAGGTCGAAAAGCGTGCCGAGGCCAGCAATGATGTCGGCTATGTCTGCCTGGTGGAAGGTAAGCTGGATGTGGCCGAGCAGTTCTTCCGCAGCGCGATCGAGTTGTCGCCGGGGCACTACCCCGTCGCCTGGGAAAACCTGAACAGGGTCCAGCAGATTCGGCAAATCCGCCAGCTGGGCGGCGATGTAGCGATGCCCGAGCCGGTTGCAGTTGGCCCGGCCGTGCAGGTGACAACCGCGTCGGCGCCTTGATGGGGTTCTGCGGGCAAGCGCTGATGCCTGTCAGATAGCGTAAACGGGGCTGCTACGCAGCCCATCGCCGGCAAGCCGGCTCCCACGGGTACCGCGCAGAATTCAGGAGTTGCGCGATCCCTGTGGGAGATTGCCCAGCCCTTTTGGGCTGCGCTGTCGCGCAGAGAACAAATATCGCTCGTCTGACGCGGCCTTTGTAGGAGCAGCCTTGTGCTGCGAAGAGGCCGGTACAAGCAACAGACAGGCTTTGTCAGTACCGGCCTCTTCGCAGCACAAGGCTGCTCCTACAGAACCTCGCAGAACCAATGAGTCATGTGTTGTTCTATGGGAGCTGGCTTGCCGGCGGTCCACTTCACCTGTGGGTGAGCGGTGCTTCAATAGCCAACGCTGCTGGCCCCAACGGATGCGTACTGGCATCAAAGAAGTGCAGCACTGTCCCCGGCATATCCCCGAACCTGTCGACAAAATGCTGCTTCTGGTTGATCACCGATGCCTCGCTCAATGGCCGTATGGCAATCGACAGATGCTTCGGCCGGGCCTGTCGGATGGCTTCGAGCAGATGCTGGTCACTGCTGTCCAGGTGCAGCCCGAACAGGCATAGCCCCTGGCTTTCCCGCGCCAGTTGCCCCAGGCACCAGCCCAGGTAGTCAGAGTTGCGGATGGCGCGCAGCTTCTCGTCGCTGCGGTCTTCGTTGACGAACAGCGGCACTTCGCCCGGGATGTTCACGGCAAAACCATCGAGCAGTTCGGCGCTGTCGGCGCTGCGTTGGCGGGTGGTGCCGTCGGGCAGCTTGAGCAGGTGCAGGCCGCCATGCAGGTGCAGTACCCGCGTACCTTCGCCGTTGGTGCGGCGCACGTCGAAGAAGCCTTGCTCGTCGAACAGTTCGGCGAAACCCTGCGGGGCGTGTTGCACGGCCCACGGTAGCAGCAGGTCGTAGTTGCTGGTGTAGACGCTGCGGTAGCCGCGCAGGGCCTGGTTGAGGGTTGCCAGGGTCGTGGCCGGCATGAGTGGCCACGGCAGGTGCACTGTGCGTACGGCGTGGATCAGCGCTTCCTTGATCGAATAGTAGCGGTTCAGCGGCGCGGTGGAGTTGATGGCCAGCGCGGCGTTGGTGCGCACGGTGGTGTTGAGGGCGCTGAGCACCGGCTCGAACAGTTCCGTACCCAGTGACTTGAACAGTGCCTGGTCGCTGACGGCCAGGCCTTTCTTGCGCCCGGCACGTTGCGCTTCCTCGAACAGCGAGAAGTAGCCGAACGGCTTCCACAGCACGCGGCTGGCGCCGTTGCCCAGCAGCAGGGCGTCGCAAGGGTGGCGGGCGGCGAGTTCCGGCCAGGGGGGGAGGGTGGCGTCTAGTGCGGGCATGCTGGGGTCCGTTGGGTGGAGCGGGAACGGGGGCGACTTTAGCATGTCATGCAAAGTGTGCGAGGGTTGGTGTCCAGGCAACTGCTTTGTGCAGCCTGTACTGGCCCTATCGCCGGCAAGCCAGCTCCCACGGTTCGCCACAGGCCTTGAGAGCAGTGCAGTACCTGTGGGAGCCGGCTTGCTGGCGATATGGCCAGTAGCAACGACGCAATGCTTCAACCTTGTTCAGCCCGTTGCTCAACGCGACTCCTGTTACGCCAAACCCGATAGGCGCGAATGCCCGCCCGCACCGAGCCGAACAGCAGTTTGTCCTCCATCTCCCGGGCCATCCCCGAGCGCACCAGCATGCGCAGAAAGGTGCCGCGGGCGCGGGCGATGGCGAAGAAGATGCCCTGCGCGGCCAGGGTGTCGCGCACTTCGCGCAGGGCGGCGATTCCGCTGACGTCGATGCTGGTTACCGCTTCGGCATCGAACAGCACGGCCCTGGGCCGTTCCTGGCTCTGCACCGCTTCGAGCAGGCGCATCTTGAAGTAGTCGGCGTTGAAGAACAGGATCGCGTCGTCGAAGCGGTACACCACCAGGCCTGGCACGGTGCGGGCATCCTTGTGTTTGCGGATGTCCACCTGGCCTTCGGTGCCGGGCAGCCAGCCCAGCACTGCGTCGGTGGGCTGATAGATGCTGTACAGCAGGCGCAGGATCGCCAGGGTCACGGCAAACACGATGCCGGGCAGCACGCCCAGGCTCAGCACACCGACCGTGGTCAGCAGGCACAGCCAGAACTCGAAGCGGCTCAGGCGGCGGATATGCTTCAGCGACTTGATGTCGATCAGCCCCCAGCCTGCCATCAGCAGCACGGCACCCAGCGCGGCCTGCGGGATCCACGCCATCGGCGCGGTGAAGAACAACAGGATCAGGGCGATGACCAGTGCTGCGATGATGCCCACCAGTTGGCTCTTGCCACCGACCATGTCGTTGACCGCAGTGCGCGAGTCTGCACCACTGATGGCAAAGCCCTGGGAAACCCCGGCAGCCAGGTTGCTTACGCCCAGGGCGACAAATTCGTGGTTGGCGTTGATCGCGTAGCCGTGCCGGGCGGCAAAGCTGCGTGCGGTGAGCATGGCGCTGCAGAAGCTGACGGTGGCGATACCCAGGGCGTCGCGCAGCAGGCTTTTCATTTCTGCCAGGTTACTGTGTGGCCAGGCCAGCTGCGGGATGCCGGCAGGTACCGGGCCGAGAATGGCGACGCCAAAGCGGTCAAGGCCGAGCAGGCCGACCAGCAGCATGAACAGCGCCACTACAGTTAGCGCCGCAGGCAGCTTGGGGTAGCGTCGTGGCAGCCAGATCAGCAGGCCCAGTGCGGCGATGCCGATGAGCAGCGTCACCCAGTGGATTTCGCCCAGGCGCTGGAAGAAGTTGATCAGGCTGAGGATGAAACCGTCGCCCTCGATCTTGAACCCCACCACCTTGGACAACTGCCCGGCGATCAGGCTCAGGCCGATACCGTTGAGATAACCGATCAGGATCGGCCGCGAGAAGAAGCTGGCGATGAACCCGGCCCGGGCCACCCCAGCCGCGATCAGCATTACTCCGACCAGCAAGGTGACGATCACCGACAGCTCGGCAATCCGGTGCGGCTCGCCCATGGCCAACGGCGCCACGGCGCCGGCGATCATCGCGCAGGTAGCGGCGTCTGGGCCGACCATCAGCTGGCGCGAGCTTCCGATCAGGGCATAGACCATCATCGGCAGCACACAGGCATACAGGCCGTACTGCGGCGGCAGGCCGACGATCTGCGCGTAGGCGATGGCAATGGGAATCTGGATCGCCGCCACCGAGAGGCCGGCCTGCAGGTCGGCGTGGAACCACTCGCGGCGGTAGTGCAGCAGGTTGGCAAGGCCCGGTAGCCAGCGGGAGAGAAACATGCGTCGTCCTTTCGAAATGCTTCACGAATCCATCCACGCATTGAAGCGGATCGGCAGGCAAATGGCCATGGGGCAGGTCAAAGGGAGGGGGGAGAAACGAAAAAAGGAGCCTGGGCTCCTTTTGACAGCGATGACGTTGCTGGAACGCCATGCGGGAATGCGATGTGGAGCGGGTAGAGGGAATCGAACCCTCAACTAAAGCTTGGGAAGCTTTCGTTTTACCACTAAACTATACCCGCGTTTGCGCAGCACTTTTTACCAGAACCCTCAACGAATTAGAAGCCCAAGTTATTAAAAAGCTTGTCGGCGCCCTATGGTTTGCGGGTTTGAGCCACAGGACGCCGAGTTGCTCAGATGGCCAATGCATGCTGCCCCTGTTTTACAGGCTGGTAACGTTGACGAGGTTCACGCACGGTTGGCTTCAGGAACCCCAGCATGACACTGCGAGTGTCCTCGCAAGCGGCCTTGTGTTCCATATCCAGGAAGTGGCCTGCATCGCGGATCACGCTGAAGTGGCTTCGGCCCACGTGCTTGCTGAACTGCCGCGCATCTTCGACCGTGGTGTACTCGTCGCGGTCACCATTGATGAAAAGTACCGGGATGTCGATATTGCGTGCACCATCCAGCGCCCGCCCCAGGTCATGTTGCAGCACCTCGTTGATGTGGAAGTGCATCTGCGCATACTCGTGGCTGTCCAGGCTGCTGACATGGCGGTAGTTGAAGCGCTTGAACAGTGACGGCAGGTGTTTGCCGATGGTGTCGTTGATCAAATTGCCGACCTGATAACGGTCGCAGGCGGCCAGGTACTGGCAACCACGGTCCAGGTAGTCGCGCATCGGTTCGTTGATCACCGGTGAGAACGAACTCACCACTGCCTTCTTCACGCCCCGCGGCTGGTGCGCCAGCGCCAGCAGCGTACTTGCGCCACCCCACGAGAACGACATCACGTGGTCTGCCTGGAAGTGCTCGATCAGCTCGAGGAGAATATGCGCTTCGGTCTCCTTGCTGATAAAGCGTTCCTGGCGATTGTGCGGCTTGGATTTGCCAGCGTATGGCTGGTCGAACAGTACAACGTTGAACTGCGGGTGCAGGTTACGTACCGTCTGGGCGAACGAGGCCGTGGTGGCAAGCGAGCCATTGATCAGGATGATCGTATTCTCGGCCGCATCCGCGCGATAGAACTCCGTGTAAACCCGATACTGACCTTGGATATCAAGTACAGCGATTTCTGGCCTCATGTCATCGACTCCTGGCGCAAAAAGGGTATTCGCGTCACCTAGGGTGCACGTTCTTTATGACAGGTAGGCATTTGCCTGAAGAGAAACCGGGGGGCCCTGTGTCGATCCTTGGCACGTGCGTCGACGGTATTGTTTTTGGCGGGCAATTCGCCGTGCCCCAAGGCATCGAGGCCCTGGGTGGCCGGCAAAAAGTGTCTTCGACTGCGGTCGTGACTTGGTAGTCACATGCAGACTGACGATTTGGATTCAAGCAGTGGGTCGGGAATCCCGCAAGTGCCGTTCGGGGGAAAATGTGACTTTTGTCGCTGAGCGGTCGTATGACGACCCCTGATCTGTCTGGTCCGGCCTCTTCGCGGGCTCGCCCGCTCCCACAGGGTTCACACCAGCCCGGAGGCCTGTGGTGTACCTGTGGGAGCGGGCGTGCCCGCGAAGAGGCCGGTACAGGCTGATTAGACCGTCGCTATTTCATCCGCCGTCAGCTCACGAAACGCCCCAGGCGCTAACCCCGGGTCAAGCCGGATCGCCCCCATGCTCTCCCGATGCAACCCCACCACCTTGTTGTCGAAATGGCCGAACATGCGCTTCACCTGGTGATAGCGCCCTTCGAT
This sequence comes from Pseudomonas sp. A2, assembly GCF_023100865.1. NCBI lineage: Bacteria > Pseudomonadati > Pseudomonadota > Gammaproteobacteria > Pseudomonadales > Pseudomonadaceae > Pseudomonas > Pseudomonas sp. A2. The sequence continues at coordinate 4,935,163 of NZ_CP039127.1, read as the reverse complement.
GATCGACAGCCGTGCCTGGCGCGGCCCGAGGATGTTCAGCTGGGCGGGCAGGGTGGTGAGGTCTTCGAAAGCGAAGTAGAAGCCCTCGAGGAACTTGGCCACATAGTGCTCGCCAATCTCGTCCTCGGTTTGCACCAGGTAGTGCTTGGGCAGCTTGGTCGCGGGCTGGGTAAGCCGGCGTGACCATTGGCCATCGTTGGTCAGGATCATCAAGCCCGTAGTGTTGAAGTCCAGCCGCCCGGCAATGTGCAGGTCCTCACGCAAACCGGCTGGCAGCAGGTCGAGCACGGTGCGGTGTTGCGGGTCCTGGGTGGCGCTGACGCAGCCTGCGGGCTTGTGCAACATCAGGTAGCGTGCCGGGCGGCCAGCCTGCAGCAGCTGGTCGTCCAGCTCCACGCGGCTGAATTCGCGCACTTCGGCCAGTGGGTCGCTGACCACTTGGCCATCCACCCGCACACGGCGTTGCGCCAGCATCAGACGGACTTGCTGGCGGTTGTGGCTGGGCAGGTTGGCGAGGAAACGGTCGAGGCGCATGGCAAACGGTCAGTCGGAAGCGGGGGAGCGAAGTTGTTCTTCGACGGCGGCGCAGCGCGGGCACAGGCAGGCTTTGTCGCGCAGCTCGGCGGGCAGGGCTTTGAGCACGGCAGGGTCGATGGTCACGCTGTAACACCAGCAGGCCTGGGTGGCTCGGCGCGGATCGGCCAAGCTGCACTGGTTGAGGGCGCCACAAGCGGGGCAGTGCTGGTTGTCGGGCATGGCTGCCATTCACCTGTATCAAATTGTTGCAGAAATGGCACTGCACCTTGGCGGCACTGTCTTATTCAGTGTCGATGATCGCATTTCGCATCGACGCTCGCCAGCGCCGCTGTTCGGGCACTCCAGCGGTCCAGGAGGCCGCCATGTCCTATCGAATCCTGTTGATCGCCCTGCTGGGGCTGATGACTTCCGCCTGCGTTCCGTACTACGAGAGCGGGGGCTATTACCGATCGGACCACTACTACTCCGACCGTTATGTGTCACCGGATTATTACCGCTATGACCGCTATTACGTAGCGCCGCAGCCCCGTTATTACTATCAGCCTGCGCCACGCTACTACTACCGCTCGGCGCCCGCGCCTCACTACCGGTCTCATCCGCAGCCGGGGATGAAGCAATGGTATGGCAACCCACGCAACGACTATGGCAACCGCCAGCGGTATGACTATGGGCGCGACCGGGATCGTCATGATTATCGCGATGGCAGCCAGCGCTATCAGCAGAATGACCGTTGGCACTCCAGCGGGCGGGGGGATAGTGACCGACGCGGGGATGGGCGGCGTGGGCACGGGCAAGGGGGGAACTGGCAGCGGTAGGTGAATTGAAAACCGGGGGCGCGTTGCGCCCCTTTCGCGACGCAAGGCCGCTCCCACAGGTACGGCGCAGCATTGGAAACCATCGCTGTACCTGTGGGCGCGGCCTTGTGTCGCGATGGGCTGCAATGCAGCCCCAACTTCTCGAAGCTACCCGAGATCCGCCAGCGGATGCCGCCCCTCCCACACCTTGGCAAAATGCGCCTCCACCACCGCCGCCGGTACTTGCGCCACATCGGGCCAGTGCCAGTGCGGCTGGTTGTCCTTGTCCAGCAGGCGCGCACGCACGCCTTCGCTGAATTCCGGGTGGCGGCAGCAGTTCAGGCTCATGTTGTATTCCATCTGGAACACCTGCGCCAACGACAGGTGCTGTGCCCGACGGATCTGTTCCCACACCAGGTGTGCGGTCAGTGGGCAACCTTCATGCAACCGTTGGCCGGCATCTGCCAGCAGCGGGTCGCCGTGATGCTTGAGCCCCTCCAGCGCACGCCAGGCGGCAGCTGCGTCGGCCACGTCGAGCAACTGATCGATCACCTGTCGCCTTGGTAGCCACTGGGCCTCGGGCAACTCGGCGCAGACGCGGTGCTGTTCGGCCTTGAGCAGGCTGTTCAGTTGCAGAGCGGTCTGTTCCTGCCAGTTCAGTTGCAGCAGTTCCTCGATCAGCGCCTCTTGCTGGTACTCGCCCAGAAATCGGTCGGCCAGGCCCAGGTCCAGGGCGTCGTGGGCATTGATCGGCGCACCCGTCAGGCCGAGGAACAACCCCAGCTTGCCCGGCAGGCGGGCAAGGAACCAGCTGGCGCCTACATCCGGATACAGGCCGATGCTGATTTCCGGCATGGCCAGCCGACTGCTGGGGGTGACAATACGCACATTGGCGCCCTGCAGCAGGCCCATGCCACCACCCAGCACATGCCCGTGCCCCCAGCACAGCAACGGCTTGGGATAGGTGTGCAGGGCAAAGTCCAGGCGGTATTCGGCGGCGAAGAAGGTGGCGGCCAGCGGGGGTACGCTACCAGGGTGGTCGCGGCAGGCTTGTACCAGCGCACGCACATCACCGCCGGCACAGAAGGCCTTGGCACCGTTGCCGCGCAGCAGCACGCAGACAATCCCCGGGTCGCGAGCCCAGGCGTGCAACTGTTCGCCCAATACCTCGATCATCGGCAGGCTCAGCGCATTGAGCGCCTTGGGCGCATCCAGGGTGGCGATGCCGATGCGGGCGCCATCGGCGCCGGTGAGTACCTCGCAATGAATGGCCATGGACTACCTCGCGCAAGTCATCGCCCAAGTATGGCTTGCCTGGCCGAACATGCCGGTCGTCGGTCGGATCGTTTGACAAGCGGGAAGGGCTTACCTAGTGTCGCGCCATTGTTTATGGAAGGCCCCATGACTGACGACGATCGCATCAAACTCGAACCCAGCTGGAAGGCCGCCTTGCGCGCGGAATTCGACCAGCCCTACATGCATCAGTTGCGCGAGTTCCTGCGCAGCGAGTACGCCGCCGGCAAAGAGATCTACCCGCCAGGGCCGTTGATCTTCAATGCGCTCAACTCGACGCCGCTGGACCAGGTGAAGGTGGTCATCCTTGGCCAGGACCCTTACCACGGGCCGGGCCAGGCGCATGGCCTGTGCTTCTCGGTGCAGCCGGGTGTGGCCACGCCACCGTCGCTGGTCAACATCTACAAGGAGCTGCAGCGCGACCTGAACATCCCGATTGCCAGTCATGGCTACCTGCAGAGCTGGGCCGAGCAGGGTGTGCTGTTGCTCAACACGACCATGACCGTGGAGCGCGCCAATGCCGCGTCGCATGCCAAGAAGGGCTGGGAGTTCTTTACCGACCGGGTCATCCAGGTGGTTAGCGAGCAGTGCCCGAACGTGGTGTTCCTGCTGTGGGGCTCGCATGCGCAAAGCAAGCAGAAGCTGATCGACGGGACCAAGCACCTGGTGCTGAAATCGGTGCATCCATCACCGTTGTCGGCTTACCGTGGGTTCCTGGGGTGCGGGCATTTCAGCCGGGCCAACAGTTTCCTCGAGCAGCGCGGGCTGGCGCCGATCAACTGGGCATTGCCACCCTTGTAAAGGCCTGAAATGTCGCGTTGCCTTCTTCGCGGGTGAACCCGCTCCCACAGGTTCTGCACTACCCTCAGGGCTTGTGTGGTCCCTGTGGGAGCGGGTTTACCCGCGAAGAGGCCGTCACAGTCATTCCGGGGTTGCGTTCCACACCCGGAACAACGGCTCTGCCAGAAACAGCACAAACAACAAGCGCATCACCTGCAGCGCCGTCACCAGCGGCACCGACAGCTGCAGGGTCTCCGCCGTCAGGCTCATCTCGGCAATTCCGCCCGGCATCATCCCCAATGTCAGCGAACGCAGATCCAGCGCGGTCATCATGCTCAGCACCCATGCGGCACTGCCGGCAATCGCCATGCACAACGCCGTGGCCACCAGGGTGCGGCCCAGGAACGACGGTGCGCGGCGGAAGAACGCGCGGTTGAAGTGGCAGGCCAGGCCGCTGCCGATCAACCACTGGCCGATCTGGCTGGCGCCATTGGGCAGGGTTATCTGCAGGTCGCCCGCCAGGCTCACGGTGGCTGCGACCAATAATGGCCCGAACAACCACGGGTTGGGCTGGCGCAAGCGCTGCCACAGCAGGGCGACGGCAACGCCCAGCGGTGTAATCAGCGCCAGCCAGCCCCAGCTCACACTGCCGGTGTGATTCAGCGGTACCCCGTCACCCAGCAGGAACTTGAACAGCGCCGGCACGCACAGTACCACCGCCAGTACGCGCAGGCTTTGCGCCGCCGCCACCTGGCTGAGCACTGCGCCATTGCGGGCGCCAAGGTTGACCATCTCCCCCGAACCGCCCGGCATGCTGGCGAAGAACGCCGTGGCACGGTCTTCACCGGTGCGCCGCAGCAGCCATACGCTGATCACGCTGGACAAGGTGGTGAACAGCGCGCCGAAGAAGATCAGTGCGAAATGGCTGGCCACCTGCTCGATCACCGCCGGGGTGAAGTGCAGGCCAATGCCGATACCGATGATGCATTGCCCGCATTTGCGGCCATTGGGGATTTCCGGCAGTTGCCAGGGTGTCAGGCAGCGCACCAGGATGATCGCCAGCAACGAGCCGACCATCCACGGCAAAGGCCAGCCGACCTTGCTGGCGGCAAAACCGCCAGCAAGGCCGACCAGCCCGGTCGCGACAAACAACGGCAACGAGCGATCAGGCATCGGCCATCGCCCGGCGCTGCAGGCTGCGTTTGCGCCAGATGCGCAGCAGCGGCAGGGTCAGCATGCAAATGGTCAGTACCCATACCGACATGCTGATCGGGCTCGACCAGAGGATGCCCAGTTCGCCGTTGGAGATCGACAGCGCCCGGCGCAGGTTCTGCTCCATCAAGCCACCGAGGATGAAACCGAGCAGGATCGGCGACAGCGGGAAGTCCAGCTTGCGCAGGATATAGCCCATGATGCCGATACCGACCATCAGGAACAGGTCGAAGGTAGTGGCATGCACGGCGTAAACGCCGATCGCGGTGATGATGGCGATCACCGGTACCAGCGCCCAGTTTGGCACGGCGAGGATGCGGGTGAAGATGCGGATCATCGGGATGTTGAGGATCACCAGCATGATGTTGGCGACGAACAGCGAGGCGATCAGGCCCCAGACGATGTCTGGCTGCTGTTCGAACAACAGCGGGCCTGGGGTGATGTTGTACAAGGTCAGCGCGCCGATCATCACCGCGGTGGTGCCCGAGCCAGGTACGCCCAGGGTCAGCATCGGTACCAGGGCGCCACAGCAGGAGGCGCCGATGGCGGTTTCCGGTGCGGCCAGGCCGCGGGCGTCGCCCTTGCCGAACTTGCCCTTGTCGCCCGCCAGGCGTTTTTCGGTCATGTAGGCCACGGCGCTGGCCAGTGTTGCACCGGCACCAGGCAGCACACCCATGATGAAGCCAAGCAGGCCGCAGCGGATGTTGACCACGAACACCGAGGCCGCTTCCTTGAAGTTGAACAGCATGCGGCCGGTGGCTTTGACTGCCTGGTGGCCATGGTGGGTCTTTTCCAGCAGCAGGAGGATTTCGCTGATGGAGAACAGGCCCAGCACCAGTACCACGAACTGGATGCCGTCGGCCAGGTGCACGCTGTCGCCGGTGAAGCGGTACACGCCACTGTTGGCATCGATGCCGACTGCCGACAGGAACAGGCCGATCAAAGCGGCAATGAAGGTTTTCAGCGGCTTGTCGCCGGCCATGCCGCCGAGGGCGACGATGGCGAACACCATCAGCACGAAGTACTCCGCCGGGCCGAAGGCGATTGCCCATTTCGCCAGCAGCGGTGCGAACAGCACCATGCCGCAGGTGGCGATCAGCGCACCGATGAACGAACTCCAGGCCGACAGCGACAGCGCTACGCCAGCCAGACCATTGCGGGCCATCGGGTAGCCATCGAGAGTGGTCATCACGGTCGAGGCTTCGCCGGGGATGTTCAGCAGGATCGAACTGATGCGTCCGCCGTACTCGCAGCCCAGGTACACCGCTGCCAGCAGGATCAGCGCCGATTCCGGCGGCAGGCCGAGGGCGAAGGCGATGGGAATCAGCAAGGCCACGCCGTTGATCGGGCCCAAGCCCGGCAGCAGGCCGACCACGGTACCGATCAGCGTGCCGGTGAGGGCGGTGACCAGGTTGTAGGGGGACAGGGCGACGCCGAAGCCCTGGCCCAGGTAGCTCAAGGTATCCATGTGTCAGTTCTCCAGTACGCTCAGCAGGCCAAGGGGCAGGGGCACGTCCATCACGCGGTCGAACAGCCAGTAGAGAAACAGGCTCATGCCCGCCACCACGATGGCGCTGTGCAGCCAGCGGCCGCCGTACAGGCGGGCCATGGGCACGCCGACCAGGATGGCGCTGAGGATGAAGCCCAGGGCTTCGAAGGTGCTGGCGAACACGATCAGCAGGCCGACGCAGGCGGCGATCTTGATCAGGGTCTCGCGGTCCAGTTCCGGTTCGTCGTCCTTGCGCACGATGGGGGTGGGGCGGAACACCAGGTACAGCAGGCCCAGGCCGAGCAGGCCGAGCGTCAACAGCGGGTAGGCGCGCGGGCCCACCGGTTCATAGGAAAACGCCGCCTGGTAAGGCCAGGCCATAACGGCCAGGGCGGCGCACACCGCCAGCAGGGCCAGGGCGAAGATGCGTTGCAGGATCATCAGAGAGTCCTCATTGAGCACGGACCCTATGGGAGCGGGCATGCCCGCGAACACCGGCAACGCCGGTGCCAGGCACCGCGGTGTCTTCTTCGCGGGCGCGCCCGCTCCCACAGGGTCGGTGAAAGGGCGTTGGCGTGTTACTGGATCAGGCCAAACTCCCTGGCCAGTGTCTTGTAGTCAGCCACTTGCTTCTTCACATAGCCATCCAGCTCTGCACCGGTCATGGCGAACGGGAACAGTTCGCGCTGGTCACGCAACTTGGCGAAGTCTTCCGAAGCCAGCATCTTGTCGAATGACTGCTTCCACCAGGCGTATTCCTCGTCGCTCACCTTTGGCCCCAGGTAGAAGCCGCGTACCACTGGCCAGACGATGTCGTAACCCTGTTCCTTGGCGGTGGGGATGTCTTTCATCTCGGGCTCGTCCAGGCGCTTTTCCGAGAACACCGCGAGGATGCGCATGTTGCCGCTCTGAATGTGCGGCATGGAGTCGGAGATGTCGGTCGAGCCTACCTGGATATGTCCGCCCAGCAACGCCGTGGCGATCTCGCCGCCACCTTCCAGGGCGACGTAGCGCAGGTCACGCGGGTTGATGCCGGCGGCCTTGGCAATCAGGGCGGTCTGCATCCAGTCCTGGCTGCCGACGGTACCGCCGGAGCCGATCACCACCTTGCTCGGGTCTTTCTTCAACGCCGCGACCAAGTCGTCGAGGGTTTTGTAGGGCGAGTCGCTTTTCACTGCGATGGCGCCATAGCTGGTGCCGACGGCGGCCAGCCATTTCACCGCGTTCTCGTCGAAGCGGCCGAACTTGCCCTGGGCCAGGTTCAGCAGCGAACCGCTGGACCAGGCCACCAGGGTGCCGGCATCGGCCGGACGCTGGGCGACCACGGCGTTGTAGGCCACCGCACCAACACCGCCGGGCATGTAGGTGACGCGCATCGGCTTGGTGAGGATTTTTTCCTGCACCAGGGCGCTCTGCACCAGTTTGCAGGTCAGGTCGAAGCCGCCGCCGGGTGAGGCGGGGGCAATGCATTCTGGGCGTTTCGGTTCGGCAGCGAGGGCGTTGCCGGCCAGCAGCAGGCAGCCGGTAGCGAGGACGAGGCGGCGCAGTGAGTAGGTCATCGTCTTTCTCCGTGAGCGTTGTTGTTATCAAGTTATCGCTATGGGGTTACCACAGCGCCACGCTGTAGCTCACCAGCAGCCGCACCTCGTCCGCGTCGCGGGCGAAGTTGGAGCGGAAGGTGGCGTTGCGCAGGCGCACGGCGACGTTCTTCAACGGGCCGCTTTGTACCACGTACTTCATTTCGGTATCGCGTTCCCACTCCTTGCCCTCGCCACCGGCGGCGCGGCTGACGTTGTCGCCGCTGATGTAGCGGGTCATGAAGGTCAGGCCGGGCACGCCAAGCGCGGCGAAGTTGTAGTCGTAGCGCGCCTGCCAGGAGCGCTCGTCGGCGCCTGCGAAGTCGTTGATCTGGACGAAGTTGACCAGGTACGGGTCGGCACCATCGACGTACGGGAAGGCGCTGTCGCCTGACAATTGCTGCCAGGCGGCGCTGACCTTGTGCCCGCCCAGGGCGTAGCTGAGCATGCCGTTGACGGTGGTGTTGTCGATGTTGCCGGCCTTGGCGGCGCCGGCGTCGTCACTCACGGCCAGGCGCAGGTCGGCGCCGAAGGTGCCCGGGCCCCATGGCTGGGTGGCGACCATGCCGATGAAGTGCTGGCGGTAGATATCGTCGAGCTGGGCAAAGTGGTAGCTGCCGGTGATGCGATCGGTGAACTGGTAGTCGAGGCCGGCCAGGTCCAGGTTGTCGGCGCTGAACGAGCCACCGAAGCGGCCGTTCTTGTTGTTCAGGGCCAGGTCTTCCCAGTTGGTGTCGTTGCGGTCCTTGGCCTTGTCCAGTCGGCCTCCGGTCAAGGTCAGGCCCTTGACCTCCTTCGAGGTGAGCAGGCCGCCTTCGAAGGTTTGCGGCAGGATGCGCCCATCGTTGGGCTGCAGGGTCGGCAGTTCGGGGATCAGCGTGCCGATCTTCAGTTCGGTCTGCGACACCTTCACCTTGCCGGTCAGGCCGAGCTTGGAGTACTCGTCGGCGGCCTTGCCGTCATCGTGCGTCGGCAGCAGGCCGGTGTCGGTGCGGTCGGGGCTGGAGTCGAGCTTGATGCCGAGCATGCCCAGCGCATCCAGGCCGAAGCCCACGGTGCCATCGGTGTAGCCAGACTCGAAGTTGAGCATGAAGCCCTGGGCCCACTCGTCGCGCTTGGATTGCTGCGCACTGGTGCCGTCGCGGAAGTCGCGGTTGAAGTACATGTTGCGGGTTTCGAAGGTGGCCGTGCTGTCTTCGAAGAAGGCGGCCTGGCTCATCGGCGCGACACCGGCAAGCGCAAGGGCGCTGACGATGGCGGAGGGGCGTGCGGCAAAGGAACGGGTAGGCGCGAACGCCTGCGGCTGCGATGACAGCATCACTGATGGCTCCGTTTATTGTTCTTATTCGTTGCACCTTGCTGGTGCTTTTTTTCGGCGCGTAGGGCGACCGTGGTGCGATGCTAGGTAACCAACCTTTCGCTAACCTTTCAGCGTGAAAGGTTTGTCGACAGGGCTTCACAGGCCTGCCGACAGCGGTACACTCCGCGCCACCGTCCCACCCGAGCAGGGAGAATCCGATGCGTGTGCTGCTGGTCGAAGACCACCTGCAACTGGCTGAAAGCGTGGCCCAGGCCTTGAAAAGCCATGGCCTGACCGTTGATGTGTTGCATGACGGCGTGGCCGCCGACCTGGCCCTGGCCAGCGAGGAGTACGCCGTGGCCGTGCTGGATGTCGGCTTGCCGCGCATGGACGGCTTCGAGGTGCTGGCGCGCCTGCGCAGCCGTGGCAAGACCCTGCCGGTGCTGATGCTGACCGCGCGTAGCGACGTCAGGGACCGGGTTCATGGGCTGAACCTGGGCGCTGACGACTACCTGGCCAAGCCGTTCGAGCTGACCGAGCTGGAAGCGCGGGTCAAGGCCCTGTTGCGGCGCAGCGTGCTCGGTGGCGAGCGCCAGCAACGCTGCGGGCCGCTGGTGTACGACCTGGACACCCGGCGCTTCGCCCTGGGTGGCGAAAACCTGACCCTGACCTCGCGCGAACAGAGCGTACTGGAAGCGCTGATCGCCCGACCGGGCCGGGTGATGAGCAAGGAGCAACTGGCCGCCCAGGTGTTCGGCCTGGACGAAGAGGCCAGCCCCGATGCCATCGAAATCTACATACACCGCCTGCGCAAGAAGCTCGACGGCCACCCGGTGGCCATCGTCACCTTCCGTGGCCTGGGCTATCTGCTCGAGCACCGCGATGCGTGACAACGGCAGCCTGCGCGGGCGCTTGCTCGGCAACCTGGCCTTGCTGCTGGTGGTGCTGATGCTGGCCAGCGGCCTGAGCGCCTACTGGAACGGCCGCGAGGCCGCCGATACTGCCTACGACCGGACCCTGCTGGCCTCGGCAAGGACCATTGCCGCAGGCCTGTCCCAGCGTGACGGTTCGCTGAGCGCGGATGTGCCCTACGTGGCCCTGGACACCTTCGCCTACGACAGTGCCGGGCGCATCTACTACCAGGTGCTGGACATCCAGCAGCGGCTGATTTCCGGCTACGAGAACCTGCCAGCACCGCCGCCGGGCACGCCGCGTACCGACGACTACCCGGCGCTGGCGCGGTTCTACAACGCCACCTACCTGGGCCAGGACGTGCGCGTGGTCAGCCTGCTGAAGCCGGTGAGCGAGCCGAACATGAACGGCATGGCGGAAATCCGTGTGGCCGAGACCGAGGAAGCGCGGGTGCGCATGGCCCGTGGCCTGATGGCCGATACCCTGCTGCGCCTGGGGATGCTGGCGCTGGGCGCGCTGGTGATGGTGTGGTTTGCCGTGAGTGCCGCGTTGCGGCCGCTGGAGCGCCTGCGCACGGCGGTGGAAGAGCGCCAGCCGGACGACCTGAGGGCCTTGCCGGTGGTGCAAGTGCAGCGGGAGCTGGGCCCGCTGGTGCGGGCTTTGAACCATTTCACCGAGCGTTTGCGCGGCCAGTTCGAGCGCCAGGCGCAGTTCATCGCGGACGCTGCCCACGAGTTGCGCACGCCACTGGCCGCGCTGAAGGCACGTGTCGAACTGGGCCTGCGTTCGGGCGAGCCGCAGGAGTGGCGGCAGACACTGGAGTCCGCGGCCCAGGGCACTGACCGCCTGACCCATCTGGCCAACCAGCTGCTGTCGCTGGCGCGGGTCGAGAACGGTGCGCGCGCGATTGCAGAAGGCGGCGCGCAGCGCCTGGACCTGAGCCAGTTGGCTCGTGAGCTGGGCATGGCCATGGCACCGCTGGCGCACAAGCGCGGGGTGGCGCTGGCCCTGGAGGCCGAGGCGCCGGTGTGGCTGAAGGGGGAGCCGACGCTGCTCAACGAACTGTTGAGCAACCTGGTGGACAATGCCTTGGCGCATACGCCGGCTGGCGGCAACGTGATCTTGCGAGTGCTGGCGCCGGCGGTACTGGAGGTGGAGGATGACGGACCGGGGATTCCCGAGGCCGAGCGTGAGCGGGTATTCGAGCGCTTCTACCGGCGCAGTGCGCAGGGCAGTGGGCTTGGCTTGGCGATTGTCGGCGAGATCTGCCGGGCGCACCTGGCACAGGTGAGCCTGCATGACGGTGCGAAGGGCGGGTTGCGGGTGCGGGTGAGTTTTATCGCGGATTGATGTGTTGCCTGTACCGGCCCTTTCTCGGGTGAACCCGCTCCCACAGGTACAGCGCAGCCTTCAGCAGCGGCGCGGTCCCTGTAGGAGCGGGTTTGCCCGCGAAGAGGGCCGAACAGGCTGACACCGGTCAGCGCAACATGCTCCGCGCCTCGATCAGTTCACCCACTTCAAGCTCGGTGCCGTACGGAAGGCCCAGATGGCGGTATGCCGGCAGTGCCGCCAGCGGTCGGTGGCGGCCTCGCTGGCTGATGCAGCGGGCGATCTGCACGATGTCGATGTAGTCGATCTTGTCAGTCTGCCGGTCCAGGTCCTGCACCTGGCTCGGCAGGTTGACCAGTTGCTCCGGAAACTCCCAGGCCTTGAGGATCTTGTCGCCGAGCACTGGCTGGATCTGTTCGATCACGTAGTGTAGGCACACCGGGTCGGACAGCAGTTCGTTGTGCTCTTCGGCGTAGATCAGTACCGGCAGCGCGCCAATCTGGTTGACCAGCCCGCCAAGGGTGGCCTGGTCGGGTTTGAGTTGTGTAAAGCGCCGGCAGATTTCGTAGCTGATGCCCGCAACATCCAGGCTGTTGGCCCAGATATCGCGTAACTTCTGCTCCACAGCCGGCGCCCGTGCGTGGAAAATCTGCTCGATCACCAGGCCAATGGCCAGGTTGCAGCTGTAGTTGATGCCCAGCCGCGTGATGGCAGTGTGCAGGTCGGTGACCTCGACCGCCGCGCGCAGCAGCGGGCTGTTGACGACTTTGATCAGGCGCGCTGAAAGGGCCGCATCGCGACCGATCACCTTGCTCAGGGCCGCTACGCTGATCTCGCTGTCTTCCGCCGCCTCGCGGATGCTCAAGGCAACCTCGGGCAGGGTCGGCAGGACCAGGTCATCCTTTTCGATGGCATCGAGCAACTGTGCTTGAACCATCTCGGCCAGCTTGTTCATGGGCGTGTCTACCGCAGTGGTGGTGCGGCCCCGCCATGTAGGCGGGGCAGGCTGGTCAGCGCTGGATTTCCCGGTCGCGGTCCAGTTCGTAGGGCAGGGTCAACACCTGCAGGCGTGGGCCTTCGAGGCTGCCCAGGTGCAGGTTGTCGTCTTCCACCGCTTCGGCGCTTAGCACCGCGAGCAGTTCGCAGCCTGTGCCGTTGCTGGCAGCAATGACCACCTCACCGACCGACGAACCATGGGTAGGCGAGAAGATCTCGACGCCCGGGGCCGGAATGGCCTGCTGGTCCAGTGCCAGGCGGTACTGGCGGCGCTTGAGCTTGCCCAGGTACTGCATGCGGGCAACGATTTCCTGACCGGTGTAGCAGCCTTTCTTGAAGCTGACGCCGTCGACGGCCTGCAGGTTGATCATCTGCGGGATGAACAGCTCGCGGGTCGGTCCCATGACCTGGCCTATACCGGCGCGAATCTGCCCCAGCAGCCAGTCGTCCAGGCTGCCTTCGGGCAGCGCGGTGGCCAGCGCCTGGCGAACGCGGTCGGCGTTGTCTGCCGGTACCCACAGTTCCACGCGGTCGGCGGACACGGCGATGGCGATCAACCCGTCGTGGCGCACGGTGCTACCGGCTGCCGCAGGCACATCGAGCCCCAGGGCCTGCAGCGCCGCATCGCCGCCTTGCAGGCCGAAGCGTGCCCAGGCAGCGCTTTCATCGGTCAGCGTGGCCTTGGAGAACACGGCGTACTTCTTGAGGTCGGCCAGCTGGGCGTCGAGCAGCTCGCTGGCCATGGCCAGCAGGTAGCCGTTGCCTTCGGGCAGGATGCGGAAACTCGACTGCATGCGCCCCTTGACCATGCAGCGGGCGCCGAGGCTGGCGTGTTCCGGGCTGAGGTAGTTGATGTTGCAGGTCAGCTGGCCTTGCAGGAACTTGCCTGCATCGGAGCCGCGGACGGCGAGGATGCCCTCGTGGGACAGGGGGCAGAAGAAAGCGGAATCGGCCATGGGTCATCGCGGTGGCTAAAGACTGGCGGCCATCATAGAACGCCGGTAACAAAATAGGTAGTTGACTAGACCAACGCCCGGTGTCGCTTCGCTCGCCTGGCTGTATACTGGCGGGCCATTCGAGGAGGGCCCCATGGTCGAACAAACTGAACTCAACCGGCTTTTCTGGCACAGCCGCCGCGGCATGCTGGAACTGGACGTACTGCTGGTGCCTTTCACCCAGGAAGTCTACCCCACGCTCAACGAAACCGACCGCGAACTCTACGTGCGTCTGTTGAGCTGCGAGGATCAGGACATGTTCGGCTGGTTCATGGAGCGTACCGAGTCCGAAGACCCGGAGCTGCAGCGCATGGTCCGCATCATCCTGGACCGTGTCCAGCCCAAGTGAGTGCTTCGAGTGCCGCTGGCAAGGCTCGCGCCTGCTGCTGGCGGCCTACCTGGGTTGCCAGGTACTGGCGTGGTTCGCCGTATGGGCGAGCCCGCTGCCCGGGTGGTCGGCCCTTGCTGTTGTCGCCGCCTGTATTGCCCACGCTGGCTGGGCCATTCCCCGACGTATTCTGCTGACGCATGAGCATGCCGTTGTCGGCCTGCGCCGTGATGTGCGCGGCTGGCAGGTGTTCAGCCGTGCCCGTGGCTGGCAGCCGGTGCGCTTGTGCCGGGACAGCGTGGCGTTGCCGGCGCTGGTGGTGTTGCGCTTTGTGCGGGCGGGGCGCTGGTTAGGGGAGAGCCAATGTGTGCCGCGTGATGCGCTGGGGGCTGATGAGCACAGGCGCTTGCGGGTGCGGTTGAAATTCAGCCGGCGCAGGTGGGCAGGGGTGGGGGCGAGTCAGGGCTGACAGGTGTTCGTCGTGGCAGCTTCAGCGCCTGCGAGATCGAGCGCCGCCCGCGCGGCGCTTCGCAGCACAAGGCTGCTCCTACCGTTTGTTTCGGGCCAGTTATTCCTGTGAGCGCGGCACGCGGCCCCTGGCGTACGCCTCGATATCGTGTCGGGCAAACAAGGCGGTCGCGTGCGCAGGCACAGGCGTTACTGGCCCGAAACAGATGTAGGAGCAGCCTTGTGCTGCGAAGCGCCGCGCGGGCGGCGCTCGATCTCGCAGGCGCTGAAATGCCGCGCCAGGGGCCGGACTTAGATCGGACTAAGGATGGTGTCCTTGGCCTCGTCCAGCATCCCCGGGTAATCCAGGGTGTAATGCAGTCCGCGGCTTTCCTTGCGCTGCATGGCCGACAGGATCATCAACTCGGCCACCTGCGCCAGGTTGCGCAATTCGATCAGGTCGCGGCTGACTTTGTAGTTGCTGTAGAACTCGTCGATTTCGTCCAGCAGCAGGCGAATGCGGTGCTGCGCTCGCTGAAGGCGCTTGCTGGTTCGCACGATGCCGACGTAGTCCCACATGAAGCGCCGCAGTTCGTCCCAGTTGTGCGCAATGATCACGTCCTCGTCCGAATCGGTTACCTGACTGGCGTCCCAGCCGGGCAGGGCCTTGGGCATGGTCACCTCATCCAGGTGCGCCTGGATGTCGGCGGCGGCGGCACGGCCATAGACGAAGCATTCCAGCAGCGAGTTGCTGGCCATGCGGTTGGCGCCGTGCAGGCCAGTGAAGCTGGTTTCGCCAATGGCATACAGGCCCGGCACGTCGGTGTGGCCGCGGTCGTCGACCATCACCCCTCCGCAGGTGTAGTGCGCCGCTGGCACCACCGGGATCGGCTGACGGGTGATGTCGATGCCGAAGGCCAGGCAGCGCTCGTACACGGTGGGAAAGTGGCTCTTGATGAAGTCGACCGGCTTGTGGGTGATATCCAGGTATACGCAGTCCACGCCCAGGCGCTTCATCTCGTGGTCGATGGCGCGGGCCACGATGTCGCGCGGCGCCAGTTCTTCGCGCGGGTCGAAGCGTGGCATGAAGCGTTCGCCATTGGGCAGGCGCAGCAGGGCACCTTCGCCACGCAGGGCTTCGGTGATCAGGAAGCTCTTGGCCTGTGGGTGGTACAGGCAAGTCGGGTGAAACTGGTTGAACTCCAGGTTCGCCACCCGGCAGCCAGCCCGCCAAGCCATGGCGATGCCGTCGCCGCAGGCACCGTCGGGATTGCTGGTATACAGGTACACCTTGGCCGCACCGCCAGTGGCCAGCACGGTGAAGCGCGCACCGAAGGTGTCCACCTCGCCGGTGTTGCGGTCGAGCACGTAGGCACCCAGGCAGCGCTCGCCGGGCAGGCCGAGGCGGCGTTCGGTGATCAGGTCGACCGCCACGCGCTGCTCCAGCAACTGGATATTCGGGCGTTTGCGGGCCTGCTCCAGCAGCGTGGTGAAGATGGCTGCGCCGGTGGCGTCGGCGGCGTGGATGATGCGCCGGTGGCTATGGCCGCCTTCGCGGGTCAGGTGGAACTCGAAGCCGCCGTCGTCGACGCTGTAGTGCTCGTCGCGGGTAAAGGGCACGCCTTGCTCGATCAGCCACTCGATGGCCTCGCGGCTGTGCTCGACGGTAAAGCGCACGGCGTCTTCATGGCAAAGGCCGCCGCCGGCATTGAGGGTGTCCTCGACATGCGACTGCACGGTATCGGTATTGTCCAGCACCGCCGCGACACCGCCCTGGGCCCAGAAGGTCGAGCCGTTGGCCAGGTCGCCCTTGCTGAGTACGGCGACTCGAAGGTGGCTGGGGAGGTTCAGTGCCAGGCTGAGACCGGCGGCACCGCTGCCGATCACCAGGACATCATGTTGGAATTGTTGGCTCATGTCGGGACACTAGTATTCTTTGGAAGGGGCGCGGCACAATAGTCACGCGCCGATGGCATTGTGAAACTATCGTAAAAGCTGGTCGGGTTGCCTTTATAGCAGCCCCGGGTGGCCAATTTCCATGGCACTTGCCTGGTCGCGACAACCTTTGTGGGAACTTTCCGACATGGCCGGAAATCCTATGAAGGCTGCCCACGCGCCACAACTTGCCGCGGCGACGCAGGGCGGCAGGCCTGTCCGGGCTGTCCCTGCGTACTCGAAACCTGATTATCGACGTAGCCGGCCGTGACCGTGCCGCGTCTTTCGTGCAAGCCGACCAAGGGCTGCAGGAAACTTGCTTGGAGGGGAGAACTTTTGCGCAAAGCCCGAGTCTATGGTTGCAAGCCTGAACGATGGCTGATGCAACGCTCCTTCGAGTTCACTGAGGAGTGTTCATGCTAACCCAGGAAGAGGATCAGCAGCTTGTCGAGCGCGTTCAGCGTGGTGACAGGCGAGCGTTCGATCTGTTGGTGCTGAAGTATCAGCACAAGATTCTCGGGTTGATCGTGCGGTTCGTTCACGACACCCACGAGGCCCAGGATGTAGCACAGGAAGCCTTCATCAAGGCCTACCGTGCGCTTGGCAACTTCCGCGGAGACAGTGCGTTCTATACGTGGCTGTACCGCATCGCCATCAACACGGCGAAGAACTACCTGGTGTCCCGTGGAAGACGGCCGCCAGACAGTGATGTGAGCTCCGAGGATGCGGAGTTTTACGACGGCGATCATGGTCTCAAGGATCTCGAGTCCCCAGAGCGCTCGTTGTTGCGGGATGAAATCGAAGGCACTGTCCATCGCACCATCCAGCAACTGCCTGAAGACCTGCGCACGGCGCTGACCCTGCGCGAGTTCGACGGGCTGAGTTACGAAGACATTGCCAGTGTCATGCAATGTCCGGTGGGTACCGTGCGCTCTCGAATCTTCCGCGCTCGGGAGGCAATAGACAAAGCCCTGCAACCTTTGCTGCAGGAAACCTGAGACAGCGGCGACAGCCAAGAGAGGAACCGCCATGAGTCGTGAAGCTTTGCAGGAATCGCTGTCCGCGGTGATGGATAACGAAGCGGACGAGCTTGAACTGCGTCGTGTGTTGAACGCCGTAGACGATGCTGAAACCCGTGCCACCTGGTCGCGTTACCAGGTTGCCCGCGCAGCCATGCACAAGGAGCTGCTGCTGCCCAATCTGGATATCGCCTCGGCGGTGTCTGCAGCGCTGGCTGACGAAGCCGTGCCGGCCAAGGCCAAGAAAGGGCCATGGCGCAGCATTGGCCGCCTTGCGGTAGCTGCCTCGGTCACCGTAGCCGTGCTGGCCGGTGTGCGCATGTACAACCAGGACGAGATCACTGGCGCCGAGCTTGCTGCCCAGCAACCTGCCCAGCAAGGCCTGAGTGTGCCACAAGCACAAGGCCCTGCCGTTTTGGCAGGCTATAGTGAGAGCAATGAGCAACCGACCGGGCCGATGGCCAACGGCGTGCTGCAGAACCAGGCCGGCTGGGACCAGCGTCTGCCAGGCTACCTGCGCCAGCATGCCCAGGAATCTGCGCTCAAGGGCACTGAAACCGCATTGCCGTATGCCCGCGCCGCCAGCCTGGAAAACCGTTAAGTAAGGAGGATCATGCGCGCGCTACCTCTCCTGTCGCTGCTGATTGGCAGCTGCGTGACGGTGCCAGCATTGGCGGCCAATTCTTCGCCCGAGGCGAGCGAGTGGCTGAGCAAGCTGGCACAGGCCGAGCAAAAGCAGAGCTACCAAGGCTCTTTTGTCTACGAACGGAACGGCAGTTTCTCTTCCCACGATATCTGGCACAGGGTCGACGACGGCAAGGTCAGCGAGCGGCTGTTGCAGCTTGATGGTGCCGCTCAGGAGATCGTGCGCGTGGATGGCAAGGTGGAGTGCGTCAGCGGGGCCTTGGTCAGTGGAGTGACGACGCCCCCGAACACTACGCAGCGTGTACTTGATCCGCTGAAACTGATGGGCTGGTATGACTTGAGCGTGGCGGGCAAGTCACGGGTCGCCGGGCGCGATGCCGTGATCGTGACGCTCACCCCGCGCGACCAGCACCGCTATGCCTTCGAATTGCACCTGGACCGCACTACTGGCCTGCCGCTGCGCTCGTTGATGATCAACGACAAGGGGCAGTTGCTGGAGCGCTTCCAGATGACCCGTCTCGATACTGACGCACCCAGCGATGATGACCTGCGCGCCAGTGCTGCATGCAAGCCGGTGCAGCATGTGGCTGCTGCCGCCAATGACACGGTCGCCGGCTGGCGATCGGACTGGCTGCCGCCCGGCTTCGAGCTGGTCAACAGCTCGGTACGCCGCGACCCCAAGAATGACAGCACGGTCAGCAGCCTGATGTATGACGATGGCCTGGCGCGCTTCTCGGTGTTCCTCGAGCCGGTAAAGGATGAGGGCGGGACCGACATGCGCACCCAGCTTGGCCCGACCTCGGCGGTCTCGCGTAGGCTGAACACGCCCAAAGGCAAGGTCATGGTCACTGTGGTCGGCGAGATTCCGCTGGGTACCGCAGAGCGTGTGGCGCTGTCGATGCGCCCCCAGGATGGCCAGGCGCGCCAGTGATGGCGTGCATTTGCGGGCATGGCGTGCAGGCCATGCCAAGGTGTGCGGACATGCCGCTGAAATGAAATTAAAGCATTGTCATTTGCAATCCATCGGCAAATTTTCTATAGGTCAGGCTTCTAGGAGCCTGGCCTTTCCTGTTTTGTGCAGAGGCCTTTCTAAACTACCGCTCGTTGTGACGGGAGCCGTATGTCAATACCACGCTTGAAATCCTACCTATCGATGTTCGCCGCCGTGCTGATGCTCGGCCAGGTGCTCAGCGCCCAGGCCGAGGAAGCCCTGCCGGACTTCACTACCCTGGTCGAGCAGGCCTCGCCAGCCGTGGTCAACATCAGTACCAAGCAGAAACTGCCGGACCGCCGCATGGCCGCCGGGCAGATGCCCGACCTGGAAGGCCTGCCGCCGATGTTCCGCGAGTTCTTCGAGCGCAACATGCCGCAGCAACCGCGCTCACCGCGTGGCGACCGCCAGCGCGAGGCCCAGTCGCTGGGTTCGGGCTTCATCATTTCCAGTGATGGCTACGTACTGACCAACAACCACGTGGTAGCCGATGCCGACGAGATCATCGTCCGCCTGTCGGACCGCAGCGAGCTGCAGGCCAAACTGGTCGGCACCGACCCGCGCACCGACGTGGCCCTGCTCAAGGTCGAGGGCAAGAACCTGCCGACCGTCAAGCTGGGTGATTCCGAGAAGCTCAAGGTGGGCGAGTGGGTGCTGGCCATCGGTTCGCCGTTCGGCTTCGACCATTCGGTGACCAAAGGTATCGTCAGTGCCAAAGGCCGTACCCTGCCCAATGACACCTACGTACCGTTCATCCAGACGGACGTGGCCATCAACCCCGGCAACTCCGGCGGCCCGCTGTTCAACATGAATGGCGAAGTAGTGGGTATCAACTCGCAGATATTCACCCGTTCCGGTGGTTTCATGGGCCTGTCGTTCGCCATCCCGATCGATGTGGCGATCGATGTCTCCAATCAGCTGAAGAAAGACGGCAAGGTCAGCCGCGGCTGGCTGGGCGTGGTGATCCAGGAGGTCAACAAGGACCTGGCTGAATCGTTCGGCCTGGACAAGCCGGCCGGTGCCCTGGTGGCCCAGGTGCTGGAAAACGGCCCTGCAGCCAAGGGCGGCCTGCAGGTGGGTGACGTGATCCTGAGTATGAACGGCCAGCCGATCATCATGTCGGCCGACCTGCCGCATCTGGTCGGCAGCCTCAAGGATGGCGAAAAGGCCAAGCTGGAGATCATCCGCAACGGCAAGCGCCAGAACCTCGACATCAGCGTTGGCGCACTGCCCGACGAAGATGCCGACATCAGTACCGGCGCCGAAGGCAGCGCCGAGCGTAGCAGCAACCGCCTGGGCGTCTCGGTTGCCGACCTGACCGCCGAACAGAAGAAAGCCCTCGAACTCAAGGGTGGTGTGGTCATCAAGGAAGTTCAGGATGGCCCGGCCGCGATGATCGGCCTGCGTCCGGGTGATGTGATCAGTCACCTGAACAACCAGGCTATCGGTTCGGCCAAGGAATTCACCGAAATCGCCAAGGAACTGCCGAAGAACCGTTCGGTGTCGATGCGCGTACTGCGTCAGGGCCGTGCCAGCTTCATTACCTTCAAGCTGGCTGAATAAGGTGTAGTTGCCTTCGCAGGCATTGGCCGGCTTGACAAGCCCGGTGCGTGAGCGCCGGGCTTTGTCATTCAGGGGGGGCTCAGTTGAAAATGGACATCAACGTGCCGAGGTATCCAGCAACTGCGGTTGAGTTGAAACCGATCACAGTGCGCTGCCCGTTGTCCAGGCAAGTCATGGCATCGGGTATGCCAACAAGATCATTGATCGGTCGGAAGGATGTATCAATGGAGCCATCCGCAAGATAGCGACGGTTTTCCAGGCTCCTGCCCAGGCCGAACGCAAACAGCCGATGTTGCCTATCGATGGCCACTGCACACCAATCTTTAAGACCTGAGTCGTCCAGGATCGGTGCACCGCCGTTAAATGTCGGGTCCTTCGCGCCACTGGCATCGAACTGCCAGAGCAATGCTTGTGATGAATTGTCTCCGTTTGTCGCTTTACCGGCGACCAGCAGCTGTCCTTCCGGCCTGGCTAGCAGCGCGTTGAGTTCGGTAGCGAAACCCGCAGCCCGGAAATACACTGTGCCGCCTTCACCGAAGGCTGAATCCAGCTCGCCGTCGTGGCGGTAGCGAGCGAGAAAGCTTTCTGCGGGCTGCCCCTGCTGCGAGCGGGTTCCGCTGACCACGAACCCGTCAGGCAACTGGACGATTCCGGCGACAGCAATTTGGCCTGCGTCCGGTAGAATATCGATGAATTCCTGAAGCCCTGCTGCTGGCTGGCCGGAGTGTTCCCGCAGGTACACCCTGGCCATCGTGGCACGCGCGCCTTGAGCCTTTTGGAGGTTCAGGGAAACCATGAGGTATGGCCCATCGCTTGTAAGGCGACCGCTACCAATCACCATGCCCATATCCGGCGGCACGCTCAGGAGCTGGTGTTCACCTCCTCGGCCATCGCGGTCGTAACAGGTGAGCCTGGGCTTTGCCAGCAGGTTCGAGGTAGGGGCACTCCATCCCAGCACTGTGAAGCTTTGGTCAGCCAGTACCGTTAGCGCTTCAGTCGATGCATGCTCGTCAATCACGTAACGGCCAACGATCACGCCGCCCTGTGCAAAGTCGTTGTCAACTGAACCGTTTGCGGTAAAGCGGGTCAGGGCAAAATGACGCCCCCCGGAGGAGTCAAAGGCAAGCGCGCTGACAAGCAGGCTGCTCCCTTGTAGCGCCATGCCAGTCAGGTTTCGGCCTATTGAAGCGCCATGGAACGAAGGGAGCTCGGCCCTGCCATTCATTCCAAATGCAGGGTCGTAATCCCCCGGTGTCATGTGTTGTTCGGGCATGCTGGTCACCTTGGTCGAGAGATTGGCAAGGATGGTCGACTCCCGATGCGGTGAGTACTGGCAGAAATGTCAGGTAGCACCTCTGTCAGGCAACCATGTTCACCAACGGCTGGATGGCGTGGCGGCCTGCTGCGGCTTAAGGTACAATTCCCGGCTATTTTTCGGCGGGCGTCCGGCTCGCAGCCTTTTCGAGTGTTGACCCGTGAGTGATTTGAGTCATATCCGCAATTTCTCCATCATCGCCCACATCGACCATGGCAAGTCGACGCTGGCCGACCGTTTCATCCAGATGTGCGGTGGCCTGTCGGCACGCGAGATGGAAGCCCAGGTGCTCGATTCCATGGACCTGGAGCGTGAGCGCGGTATCACCATCAAGGCCCACAGCGTCACGCTCAACTACAAGGCGCAGGACGGCAAGGTCTACCAGCTGAACTTCATCGATACTCCTGGCCACGTCGACTTCACCTACGAAGTCTCGCGTTCGCTGGCGGCCTGTGAGGGCGCACTGCTGGTGGTGGATGCCGGCCAGGGCGTCGAGGCCCAGTCCGTGGCCAACTGCTATACCGCCATCGAGCAGGGCCTTGAAGTCATGCCGGTACTGAACAAGATGGACCTGCCCCAGGCCGATCCGGATCGCGTCAAGGACGAGATCGAGAAGATCATCGGCATCGACGCCACCGACGCCGTGGCCTGCAGTGCCAAGAGCGGCATGGGCGTGGACGAGGTGCTCGAGCGCCTGGTGCAGACCATTCCCGCGCCGGAAGGCGATATCGAGGCGCCGCTGCAGGCGCTGATCATCGACTCCTGGTTCGACAACTACCTGGGCGTGGTCTCGCTGGTGCGCGTGCGACACGGTCGCGTCAAGAAAGGCGACAAGATCCTGGTCAAGTCCACCGGCAAGGTGCACCTGGTCGACAGCGTGGGCGTGTTTACCCCGAAGCACACCCAGACCGCCGACCTGAAGGCCGGCGAAGTGGGCTTCATCATCGCCAGCATCAAGGACATCCACGGTGCCCCGGTCGGTGACACCCTGACCCTGTCCGCGACCCCTGAGGTCGAAGTGCTGCCAGGCTTCAAGAAGATTCAGCCGCAGGTCTACGCCGGCCTGTTCCCGGTCAGCTCCGACGACTTCGAGGACTTCCGCGATGCGCTGCAGAAGCTGACCCTGAACGACTCGTCGCTGCAATACATGCCGGAAAGCTCCGACGCCCTGGGCTTCGGCTTCCGTTGCGGCTTCCTCGGCATGCTGCACATGGAGATCATCCAGGAGCGCCTGGAGCGCGAATACGACCTGGACCTGATCACCACCGCGCCAAGCGTGATCTATGAGCTGGAACTGAAAACCGGCGAGACCATCACCGTCGACAACCCGTCGAAGCTGCCGGACGTCTCGGCGGTCGCCGATTTCCGCGAGCCGATCGTCACCGCCACCATCCTGGTGCCGCAGGAGCACCTGGGCAACGTCATCACCCTGTGCATCGAGAAGCGTGGCGTGCAGCGCGACATGCAGTTCCTCGGTAGCCAGGTGCAGGTGCGCTACGACCTGCCGATGAACGAAGTGGTGCTGGACTTCTTCGACCGCCTCAAGTCCACCAGCCGCGGCTATGCTTCGCTGGACTATCATTTCGATCGCTACCAGTCGGCCAATCTGGTCAAGCTGGACGTACTGATCAACGGCGACAAGGTCGATGCCCTGGCATTGATCGTGCACCGAGACAACGCGGCCTACAAGGGCCGTGCGTTGACCGAAAAGATGAAGGAACTGATCCCTCGGCAGATGTTCGACGTGGCGATCCAGGCAGCTATCGGCGGCCAGATCATTGCGCGGACAACCGTCAAGGCGCTCAGAAAGAACGTACTGGCCAAGTGCTACGGCGGCGACGTCAGCCGTAAGAAGAAGCTGCTGGAGAAGCAGAAGGCCGGTAAGAAACGCATGAAACAGGTGGGTAACGTGGAAATTCCACAGGAAGCCTTCCTCGCCGTGCTCAGGTTGGATAGCTAGGTCCTATGTCGCTAAATTTCCCGCTGTTGCTAGTCATCGCCGTCTTCGTCTGCGGCCTGCTGGGCTTGATCGACCTGCTGTTCCTGGCCCCGCGCCGGCGTGCGGCAATCGCCAACTACCAGGGCAGCGTCAGCCAGCCCGAGATGGCGGTGGTCGAGCGCCTGGGCAAGGAGCCGTTGCTGGTCGAGTACGGCAAGTCGTTCTTCCCGGTGCTGTTCATCGTGCTGGTGCTGCGTTCGTTCCTGGTCGAGCCGTTCCAGATCCCTTCGGGGTCGATGAAACCGACCCTGGAAGTGGGCGACTTCATCCTGGTGAACAAGTTCTCGTACGGCATTCGCCTGCCGGTGATCGACAAGAAGGTCATCGAGGTGGGTGACCCGCAACGCGGTGATGTGATGGTGTTCCGCTACCCTAGCGACCCTAACGTCAACTACATCAAGCGTGTGGTCGGCCTGCCGGGCGACCAGGTGCGCTACACCAGCGACAAGCGGTTGTTCGTCAACGGCCAGCCGATTGCCGAACAACTGGTGGGCACCGAGCCGGGCACTTTGGGCAGCGCCGAGCTGTACAAGGAAAAGCTCGGCGAGGCCGAACACCTGATTCGCAAGGAAATGAGCCGTTATCGCATGCCGCCGGACCAGCAATGGACCGTGCCGGCAGGCCATTACTTCATGATGGGCGACAACCGCGACAACTCCAACGACAGCCGTTACTGGGATGACCCGAACATCCCGAAGGAACTGCACGGCATGGTTCCCGACCGGAACATCGTCGGCAAGGCCTTCGCGGTGTGGATGAGCTGGCCAGAGCCCAAGCTCAGCCACCTGCCCAACCTGTCGCGGGTCGGTCTGATCCATTGATACCCATCGGCGCTGGCCTGCAGGCAGCGCCGAATGCATTTCTGACATAGGCTGTGTTCTCAGGGATCGGGAGATTCGTCGCACATCGCGGCGGGCCACAGCCAAACAGTCTTTCAGGATGTTGATTTGAACAACGCGTTGAACAACGAACGGGTGGCTGCATGAGTGCTCCCCTTGCCCGTCTGGAGCGAAAGCTCGGTTATACCTTCAAGAACCAGGACCAGATGCTCCTGGCACTGACCCATCGCAGCTACGCCGGGCGCAACAATGAGCGCCTGGAGTTTCTCGGTGACGCCATTCTCAACTTCGTTGCCGGCGAAGCGCTGTTCGAGCGCTTCCCGCAGGCCCGCGAAGGCCAGCTGTCGCGCCTGCGCGCGCGCCTGGTCAAGGGTGAGACCCTGGCCCGCCTGGCCCGTGGTTTCGACCTGGGCGATCACCTGCGCCTGGGCTCGGGTGAGCTCAAGAGCGGTGGTTTCCGCCGTGAGTCGATCCTGGCCGACGCCCTGGAGGCGCTGATTGGCGCCATCTACCTGGACGCCGACATGGAAACGGCCCGGGAGCGCGTGCTGGCCTGGCTGGCCGATGAATTCGAAGGCCTGACCCTGGTCGATACCAACAAGGACCCGAAAACCCGCCTGCAGGAGTTCCTGCAGTCGCGCAGCTGTGAGCTGCCGCGTTACGAAGTGGTGGATATCCAGGGCGAACCGCACTGCCGGACCTTCTTCGTCGAATGCGAAGTGGTGCTGCTGAACAACAAGAGCCGTGGCCAGGGCGTTAGCCGGCGTATCGCCGAGCAAGTCGCCGCCGCGTCTGCACTGATCGCCCTGGGCGTGGAGAATGGCAATGACTGATAGCAACCCGACCCGCTGCGGCTACGTGGCCATTGTCGGCCGCCCGAACGTGGGCAAGTCGACCCTGCTCAACCACATCCTCGGCCAGAAGCTGGCGATCACCTCGCGCAAGCCGCAGACCACCCGCCACAACATGCTCGGCATCAAGACCGAGGGTGACGTGCAGGCGATCTACGTCGATACCCCCGGTATGCACAAGGCCAATGACAAGGCCTTGAACCGCTACATGAACCGCAATGCCTCGGCGGCCCTGAAGGACGTCGACGTGGTGATCTTCGTGGTCGACCGCACCAAATGGACCGACGAGGACCAACTGGTGCTGGAGCGCGTGCAGTACGTGACGGGCCCACTGATCATCGCGGTCAACAAGACCGACCGCATGGAAGAGAAGGCCGAACTGATCCCGCACCTGCAATGGCTCCAGGAGCAGTTGCCGAACGCCGAAGTGATGCCTATCTCCGCGCAGCAGGGGCACAACCTGCAGGCGCTGGAAGCACAGATCGCCAAGCACCTGCCCGAGAACGAGCACTTCTTCCCCGAAGATCAGATCACCGACCGCAGCAGCCGCTTTTTGGCCGCCGAACTGGTGCGCGAAAAGATCATGCGCCAGCTGGGTGCGGAATTGCCGTACCAGATCACCGTGGAAATTGAAGAATTCAAGCAGCAGGGCCACGTGCTGCACATCCACGCGCTGATCCTGGTCGAGCGCGATGGCCAGAAGAAGATCATCATTGGTGACAAGGGCGAGCGTATCAAGCGCATCGGCTCCGAGGCGCGCAAGGACATGGAGGTGCTGTTCGACTCCAAGGTCATGCTCAACCTGTGGGTCAAGGTGAAAGGCGGCTGGTCCGATGACGAGCGCGCCCTGCGCTCGCTGGGCTACGGCGACCTGTAAATTCGCCTGACGGCTCAGGTTACTCTGTGGGAGCGGGTTTACCCGCGAATGCGTCAGTGGGTTCACCATCGCATTCGCGGGTAAACCCGCTCCCACAGTTGTCTGGGGCATTTAGAGAACGTTTATGGAACAACCTGTCGGCCAGCCAGCCTACGTGCTGCACAGCCGCGCCTACAAGGAAACCAGCGCGCTGGTGGACTTCTTCACCCCGCAGGGCCGCATGCGTGCCGTGCTGCGCCGTGCGCGTGGCAAGGGTGGCAGCCTGGTGCGGCCGTTCGTGCCGCTGGAACTGGAGCTGCGCGGGCGTGGCGAGCTGAAGAATGTCGGGCGCATGGACAGCGCTGGCATCGCCGCCTGGCTGCATGGCGATGCCCTGTTCAGCGGGTTGTACCTCAACGAACTGCTCATGCGCCTGCTGCCCGCCGAAGCGCCTTTCCCGGCGCTGTTCGAGCACTACACCCTGACCTTGCAGGCCTTGGCCGCCGGTCGCCCGCTGGAGCCGCTGCTGCGCTCCTTCGAATGGCGGCTGCTGGACGAGCTCGGTTACGCGTTTTCGTTGCACCACGACGTCAATGACCAGCCGATCGCGGGTGAAGGCCTGTACCGCTTGCGTGTGGACGCCGGCCTGGAGCGGGTCGAGCTGGTGCAACCCGGGCTGTTCCGCGGCACCGAACTGCTGGCCCTGGCCGAAGCCGACTGGGATGCCCCTGGTGCCTTGCTCGCCGCCAAGCGCCTGATGCGCCAGGCACTGGCGGTTCATCTGGGGGCAAAACCGCTGGTCAGCCGGGAACTGTTTCGCAAGCGCTGATCACGACGTATGCTGTGGGGCTCAATCTTCAGGAGAGCCTTTCGTGACTCACAGCAACCGCATGCTTCTCGGCGTAAACATCGACCACGTGGCGACCCTGCGCCAGGCCAGGGGCACGCGTTACCCCGATCCGGTCAAGGCTGCCCTGGATGCCGAGGAAGCGGGCGCCGATGGCATCACCGTGCATCTGCGTGAAGACCGCCGGCACATCCAGGAGCGAGATGTGGTGCTGCTGAAGGACGTGCTGCAGACGCGCATGAACTTCGAGATGGGCGTCACCGAAGAGATGATGGCCTTTGCCGAGAAGATCCGCCCGGCGCACATCTGCCTGGTACCCGAAACCCGTCAGGAACTGACCACCGAAGGCGGCCTTGACGTGGCGGGCCAGGAAGCACGGATCAAGGCTGCGGTTGAGCGCCTGTCGCGTACTGGTGCCGAAGTGTCGCTGTTCATCGATGCCGACGAGCGGCAGATCGAGGCGTCGCGTCGCGTTGGTGCGCCTGCCATCGAACTGCACACCGGGCGTTACGCCGATGCCGAAACCCCGACCGAAGTGGCCGAGGAGCTCAAGCGTATCGTCGATGGCGTGGCGTTTGGCGTGGGGCAGGGGTTGATCGTCAATGCTGGCCACGGGCTGCACTACCACAACGTGGAGGCGGTGGCGGCGATCAAGGGCATCAATGAGCTGAACATCGGTCATGCGCTGGTGGCGCATGCGCTGTTCGTCGGCTTCAAGGCCGCTGTGGCCGAGATGAAGGCGCTGATCGTGGCGGCTTCGCGCTAATCGTTGGTCGCCTGTACCGGCCTCTTCGCGGGTCAACCCGCTCCCACAGGTACCCCACAGGCCTTGAGGCTTGTGCAATCCCTGTGGGAGCGGGTTTACCCGCGAAGAGGCCGGCACAAGCGATGTATTACTCGGCAGGAAACACAAGGGTAAACCGGGTAGGCCCCAAGGGCCTGCTGCTGACCTCGACCCGCCCGCCATGCAACTGCATGATCGATTTCACGATCGCCAGCCCCAACCCGGTCCCTCCCTCCAGCCGCGAGCGCCCCGAGCCTACCCGGTAAAATCGCTCGAACAAGCGCGACTGGTGCTCTTCAGCAATACCAGGCCCCTGGTTTTCCACCGAAAGCCGAACTTCGCTGCCCACGCGCTCGATGCGCAGTTCTACAGGCTTGCCATCCGGGCAGTGCCGAATGGCATTGCTCAACAGGTTCGACAGTGCCCGCTGAAACATCAGCCGATCACCCTGCGCCGTCCCCCAGCCTTGCACACGCAACTCAACCCCTTTCAGCTCGGCACTGAAGGCAAACAGCTCGACAACCCGCGCCGTCTCGTCGGCCAATGCCATGGGCTTGAGCGCGACCTGGGCCTGGGGTTGGCTGACCTGGGCGAGAAACAGCATGTCATTGATGATGCGGTTGAGCCGGGTCAGTTCTTCGATGCTGTCTTCCAGCACTTCGCGGTAATTCGCGTTGTCCCGTTCGCGGGCCAGCGTCACCTGCGCCTTGCCCATCAGGTTGCTCAACGGTGTGCGCAGTTCATGGGCCAGATCATCGGAAAACTGCGACAGCTGGCTGACGCCCTGATCGAGGCGGTCGAGCATCACGTTGATGCTGCTGGCCAACTCTGCCAGTTCCAGCGGCAGGCCGGTAGCGGGAAGGCGATGTTGCAGGTCCTGGGCCGACACCCGCCCGGCGATGCGCCGGAAGTGCCGCAGTGGCCTCAGGCCGCGCTGCATCAGCCACCAGGCACCGGCCCCGATCAGCAACAGCAGCAACGGCAGCGCGAGCAAGGTGGAGTGCAGATAGGCCTGCAGCAGGGCGTTGTCGTCGGCGCGGTTGAGCGACATCATCACCTTGACCGGGGTGTCGTCGCGCAGGCGCATCAGCTGGGTCACGGTGAGTATCTGGTTGCCATTGCTGTCGCGCCACGCATGAAAGGCCAGACGGGCATCGGTGCGCAGATCGCCTACCTGTGATTCCAGCGCTGGCCCCAGGCTGAGCAGGTGCGGATGGCGGCCTTCGAGGGCCAGCACGCTGAGGCTGAGGTTGTCATGCCCCATCACCAGGTCGAGCAAGGGATGGGCGCGGCTGCCCAGGTCTTCGCTACGCAGGTCGACGCGCAGGTTGTGCTCGACCTGCAGCATCTTGCGCGCCAGGTCCTTGCGTGCGCGGCTGTCCAGTTCGTGATCGAGGGCGAACACGGCCAGGCAGGCCAGCAGCAGCACCAGTGCGGCGCCCATCAGCGTCACGCTCAGGCCCAGGCGCAGTGACAGGCTGGCGTTTTTCAAAAGCGTGCCTCGAGCACGTAGCCGACGCCACGCAGGGTATGGATCAGCTTGTTGTCGAACGGGTCGTCGATCTTGGCCCGCAGGCGACGGATCGAAACCTCGACCACATTGGTGTCGCAGTCGAAGTTCATGTCCCACACCAGCGAGATGATCTGGGTGCGCGACAGCACCTCGCCGGTCTGACGCATCAGCAGGTGCAGCAGGGCGAATTCCTTGGCGGTCAGGTCGATACGCTGCCCGGCGCGGTAGGCGCGGTGGCGGCCGGGGTCCAGCTCCAGATCGGCGACGCGCAGGGTGCTGGGCTGCAATTGCTGGTCGTTGCGGCGCAGCAGGCTGCGGATGCGGGCCAGCAGCTCCGGGAACTCGAAGGGCTTGAGCAGGTAATCGTCGGCACCCAGGTCCAGGCCCTTGACCCGGTCGGCCAGGCGGCCATGGGCGGTCAGCATCATGATGCGCGTGGCCGATTCGGCGCGCAGCCGCTGCAGCACGGTCCAGCCATCGAGCTCGGGCAGGTTGACGTCGAGGATGACCAGGTCGTAGGGCTGCTGCCGGGCCAGGTGCAGGCCATCGGTGCCGGTGTGGGCGCAGTCGACCACGTAGCCGTTCTCGCGCAGGCCCTGCTGCAGGTAGTCGGCGGTGCGCAGTTCGTCCTCGATGATCAGTAGACGCATGGGTGGGCTCGGTGTGATGAAAGGGGGCGATTCTCGACCCTGTAGTGGCATCAGGGTCAAGGCGCAGGATGTTACGGCATGCGAAAAGGCGCGCGGCGCAGATAACGGATTTGTAATCCTGCTGTTATCTGGCTGTCTGTTGTGGCCCTTTCGCGGGTAACCCGCTCCCACAGGATTTTCACAGACGCTGAAATCCCTGCAGTTCCTGTGGGAGCGGGTTTACCCGCGAAGGGGCCAGCACAGACAACACAGGGCCACATTGCAAGACTGTAATCCCCGCCTCACCTTGCCGTTAGCTAGCCCTCGCTAGGATGGCCGCATCTGATCGGTTATCACGAGGCAACCACGATGAACCTGACCAAATTCCTGCTGTTGGCCACCCTTGCCCTGGGCAGCGCCAGTGTTCACGCCGAGGGCGGTGCGGAACGTTCGAAACAATTCTGGCAAGCGTTCCGCGAAGACCAGCAGCGCCTGTACGACGACAAGCAACAGGCCGTCGCAGAGCGTGAGCGCAAGGCACAGGAGAAGGCCCGCGAGTTGGCCAAGGATTGAGGTAACACCACCTGCGCCGCGACAGCTCCTCGGCGCAGGTATATTCAGGCGCCCAACCGGGCGCCTTTTTCATTTGCGTGCCAGCAGGGTGGCGCGGCGTGGAGCTGGCAGGCCTTCGATGGTCTTGCTGTGGTCGTTCGGGTCAAGGAAGTCGCCCAACGACTGGTAGCGCATCCACTCGGTGCTGCGCTGTTCCTCGACGCTGGTCACGCTCACGTCGACGCATCGCACATCGCTGAAACCGGCGCGGCGCAACCAGCGCTCCAAGGCCGGTACCGACGGCAGGTACCAGACGTTGCGCATCTGTGCATAGCGGTCCTCAGGTACCAGCACCTGGTTTTCGTCACCCTCGATCACCAGGGTTTCCAGCACCAGTTCCCCGCCTTTTACCAGGCAGTCCTTCAGCGCCAGCAAGTGCTCGATGGGCGAGCGGCGGTGATAGAACACCCCCATGGAAAATACCGTGTCGAAACCTTCAAGGTTGGCCGGCAGGTCTTCCAGGGCGAACGGCAGGTGCCAGGCGGGCAGCTCTGGCAGGTATTGCTGGACGGCCTGGAACTGGCAGAAGAACAGCCAGTTGGGATCGACGCCAATCACCATGTCGGCACCGGCACCGAGCATGCGCCACTGGTAGTAGCCGTTGCCGCAGCCCACGTCGAGCACGCGCTTGCCCTTGAGGTCCAGGTGCGGGACAACCCGCGACCATTTCCAGTCCGAACGCCATTCGGTGTCCACATGCACGCCGAACAGGTCGAAGGGGCCTTTGCGCCAAGGCGACAGGCCCATCAGTGCCTGATGCATCTGCGCGCGGGTCGCGTCGTCGCAATCGCAGTCCAGGCGCAGCCCGTTGACCAGGTCGACTTCGCTCGGCTGTAGGGCGGGCAGGGCTTCCAGCGCACCGCGCCAGCGGTCGAGGTCACCGTGGCCCTTCTCCACTTTGGCTTCCAGTTGCGCTTGCAGGCCTTGCGACCAGGAAGCCAGGGGCGTGCCCGCCAGGCGGCGGACGAGGGGGGACAGATCGATCATGGCAGGGCAATCAACGAGGCGAAGTTAAGGCATTGGAACCAGGGCACCACCTTCGAGAAACCGGCTGCGCGCAGGCGCGCCTGGTGGGCTTCGAGGGTGTCGGGCTTCATCACGTTCTCGATGGCGCTGCGCTTCTGGGCAATTTCCAGTTCGCTGTAGCCATTGGCACGTTTGAAGTCCAGGTGCAGTTCATTGAGCAGGTCTTGCTGTTCCGCATCGGCGAAGCGCAGTTTTTCCGAGAGGATCAGCGCACCACCGGGCAAAAGCGCCTGGCGGATGCGGCCAAGCAGTTCCAGACGCTGGTCGGGGGCGACGAATTGCAGGGTGAAGTTCATCGCCACCACCGAGGCGGGCTCGAATGGCAGGGCCAGGATGTCGGCTTCCAGCACCTGCACTGGCAGCAGTTCCTGGAACATCGAGTCCTGGGCAGTGAGGTACTGGCGGCAACGCTCGACCATCGCCGTGGAGTTGTCCACGGCAATCACCCGGCAGCCATCACTGCGCACATGGCGGCGCAGCGACTGGGTAACGGCACCCAACGAGGCACCGAGGTCGTACAGCGCGGTGTGCGGCTGGGCGAAGCGCGCGGCCAGCACGCCGAGGTTCTCGACGATGGTCGGGTAGCCTGGCACCGAGCGCTTGATCATGTCCGGAAACACGCGCACCACATCCTCGTTGAAGGCGAAGTCGGGCACTTGCTCCAGGGGCTGGGCGAAAAGGCGGTCGGGTTGTTTGCTCACGAGAGGGCTCGATACAGGGTGAAACGGAGACGCATTTTAGCCAAAGGCCGCGATTCTTGCCATGGCAGCGCTTCAGGGGCAGGGCGCCGAGGGGCCTCTGCCCCTAACAAGTGGCCGTTCAGGTTGCCCGGGACGGAGCTGCGGCCTTTAGCGGACGATGATCTTGCAGTCGAAGGTTTGTACGGGCGCAATATCTGCGGCCCACGGCTGCTGGTACACAAGCACCAACTGGCCATCGCCGGTACCACTGGCCTGGTAGCGCCAGGTGGAGACACCGGCATTGCCGACCAGGTCTTCCTCCTCGGGAGCGCTGTACACCTCCGGGCCAAGGCTGCGCAGTACATTGGCGGCGGGGTTTTCGACGCGCCAGCGATAGCCGGTGGATGGGTTGCTGGGCAGGGTCAGTGTCAGCACCTGGCCAACCTGCAGGCGTGTCGGGCATTCGCTTTCTGCGTCCAGTTCGACGGGTTGCGTAGGCTGTTGAGCGCAGGCGGAAATCAGGGCGAAGCTCAGGGGAACGAGCAGACGAGGGGCGGTCATGTTGGCTCCGGAGGCTGGCGATGGCCTGAGGATAACCGATGATCGAGGAGATTTGTGTTGCCTGTGCCGGCCCTTTCGCGGGTAAACCCGCTCCCACAGTGATCTCACTGGGCTCAAGCCCTGCGCTATCCCTGTGGGAGCGGGTTTACCCGCGAAGAGGCCAGTGCTGGCTAGAACAGCACTTTGGCTACATCGGCAAAGCGCTTGGCGAAATGCACGGTCAGGCCTTCGCGCAGGTAGTCCGGCAGTTCCTCATAGTCCCCACGGTTAGGCTCCGGCAAGATCAGCTCGAAGATCTTCTGCCGCCGTGCTGCAATCACCTTCTCGCGCACACCGCCAATCGGCAGTACCTGCCCGGTCAGGGTCAGCTCGCCAGTCATGGCCACCCCTTTCTTCGGCGCCTGGTCACGGGCCAGCGACAGCAGGGCGCTGGCCATGGTGATACCAGCACTCGGGCCGTCCTTGGGCGTGGCGCCTTCGGGCACGTGCAGGTGAATGAACGCTTCGTTGAAGAAACCAGGGTCACCACCAAACTGCTTGAGGTTGGAGCTGACGTAGCTATAGGCGATTTCGGCCGACTCTTTCATCACCTCACCCAGCTTGCCGGTCAGCTTGAAGCCGCGGTTGAGGCTGTGGATGCGGGTGGCTTCGATCGGCAGCGTGGCGCCGCCCATGCTGGTCCAGGCCAGGCCGGTGATCACGCCTTTGCCGGCCAGCACCTGCTCGCTGCGGAACACGGGCATGCCGAGCGCAGCTTCCAGGTCCTTGGTGCCGATCTTCAGCTTGGCTTCGGGGTTGTCCAGCAACTTGACCACTGCCTTGCGCACCAGCTTGCCCAGTTGTTTCTCCAATTGGCGTACCCCGGCTTCGCGGGCATAGCCTTCGATCACCGCGCGCAGGGCGCTGTCGCTGATGCCGAGGCTGGTCTTGGCCACGCCAGCCTTTTCCAGCTGCTTGGGCCACAGGTGGCGCTTGGCGATGGCCAGTTTCTCTTCGGTGATATAGCCGGACAGGCGGATCACTTCCATGCGGTCGAGCAACGGCCCGGGGATCGAGTCCAGGGTGTTGGCGGTGCACACGAACAGCACCTTGGACAGGTCCAGGCGCAGGTCGAGGTAGTGGTCGAGGAAGTCGACGTTCTGCTCCGGGTCCAGGGTTTCCAGCAGCGCTGAAGCCGGGTCGCCCTGATAGCTCTGGCCCATCTTGTCGATCTCGTCGAGCATGATCACCGGGTTCATCACTTCGACGTCCTTCAGGGCCTGCACCAGCTTGCCGGGCTGGGCGCCGATGTAGGTGCGGCGATGGCCCTTGATCTCGGCCTCGTCACGCATGCCGCCGACACTGAAGCGGTAGAACGGCCGGCCGAGCGATTCGGCGATGGATTTGCCGATGCTGGTCTTGCCTACCCCGGGCGGGCCCACCAGCAGCACGATCGAGCCGCTGATCTCGCCTTTCCAGGCGCCCACGGCAAGGAACTCGAGAATGCGCTCCTTGATGTCATCGAGGCCGGCGTGGTGCTGGTCGAGGACCTTGCGCGCGTGGTTGAGGTCGAGCTTGTCCTTGCCGTACACACCCCAGGGCAGGGCGGTTGCCCAGTCCAGGTAGTTGCGGGTGACGGCGTATTCGGGCGAGCCGGTTTCGAGGATGGCCAGCTTGCCCATCTCTTCGTCGATGCGCTTGCGTGCCTGGTCCGGCAGGGTCTTGCCTTCGAGGCGCTGCTCGAACTGCTCCAGGTCGGCGCTACGATCGTCCTTTGTCAGGCCCAGTTCCTGCTGTATGACCTTGAGCTGTTCCTTGAGGAAGAACTCGCGCTGGTGCTCGCCGATCTGCCGGTTGACTTCGGCCGAGATCTCGTTCTGCAGGCGCGCCACCTCGACTTCCTTGCGCAGCATCGGCAGGACCTTTTCCATGCGCTTGAGCATGGGGACGCAGTCGAGCACTTCCTGCAACTGGTTGCCGGTGGCCGAGGTGAGGGCGGCGGCGAAGTCGGTGAGCGGCGAGGGGTCGTTGGGGCTGAAGCGGTTGAGGTAGTTTTTCAGCTCTTCGCTGTACAGCGGGTTGAGTGGCAGCAGTTCCTTGATCGCGTTGATCAGCGCCATGCCATAGGCCTTGACCTCGTCGGTCGGCTCGGCGGGCTGGCGCGGGTATTCGACCTCTACAAGGTACGGCGGGCGGTGGTGCTTGAGCCAGGTACGGATGCGTACCCGGGTGAGGCCCTGGGCGACGAACTGCAGCTTGCCGTTTTCGCGGCTGGCGTGGTGCACCTTTACCAGCGTGCCGTACTGCGGCAGCGCCGAGGTATCGAAGTGGCGGTGGTCTTCTGGCGGGGTATCCATGAAGAACAGGGCCAGGCTGTGGTCTGGCGACTTGGCTACCAAGTCCAGGGTTTCTGCCCAAGGGTCTTCATTGACGATGACCGGCAGCACCTGGGCCGGGAAGAACGGACGGTTGTGGATCGGGATCACGTAGACCTTGTCCGGCAGCTGCTGGCCGGGCAGGGCGAGGGCGTGGCCGGTTTCGGCCTGGGGTGTGGTGTGTTCGACTTCGCTGTGTTCGTCGGGATGTTCCGGGAAATCCTGCTGGTCGCTCATGGGGCACCTGCGTGAATGACTATGGTGCTTAGATGGGGCGCGGGGGGATGGGTTTCAATGGTAGTTGAAGGGTGCAGAGAGGAGTGATGCCTGTACCGGCCTTTTCGCGGGTAAACCCGCTCCCACAGGTACGGCGCCGAACTTGGGGGCAGCGCCGTACCTGTGGGAGCGGGTTTACCCGCGAATGCGGCAGCAGGTTCACTGCCGCATCTCTGGATTACTCAGCCAGTTTGTAAGCGATGATGTAGTCGCCCATTCTGGTGCCCAGCGAGCCATGCCCGCCGGCAGTCACCAGCACGTACTGCTTGCCATCCTTGCCGGTGTAGGTCATCGGCGTGGCCTGGCCACCCGCGGGCAGGCGGGCTTTCCACAGTTCCTTGCCGTTGTTCACGTCATAGGCGCGCAGGTACTGGTCCAGGGTACCGCTGAGGAAGCCGACGCCACCAGCGGTGACGATCGAACCGCCCATGCTCGGCACGCCAACCGGCAGGCCGATCGGCACCGGGGTGCTGTCGCGGGTGGTGCCGTTCTTGTGCTTCCACACCACCTTGTTGGTGAACAGGTCGATGGCGGCGACATAGCCCCAGGCCGGGGCCTGGCACGGTACGCCCAGGGGCGACA
This sequence comes from Pseudomonas sp. A2, assembly GCF_023100865.1. Classification (NCBI taxonomy): domain Bacteria; kingdom Pseudomonadati; phylum Pseudomonadota; class Gammaproteobacteria; order Pseudomonadales; family Pseudomonadaceae; genus Pseudomonas; species Pseudomonas sp. A2. Next base: position 4,899,297 of record NZ_CP039127.1, on the reverse strand, counting down.
TGAACGGGTGCATGGTCACTGCGTACGGTGCGCCGGTGTTCGGCTGCACGCCGCTGGTCTCGCTTTCGCGCTTGCTGCCCTCGGCCACCTGCTCACGCGGGATCATCTTCGACACGAAGGCCATGTAGTTGGGCGAGGTGAACAGCAGTTGGCGCACCGGGTCGACCGACACGCTACCCCAGTTGAACACACCGACGTTGCCCGGGTAGACCAGCGAGCCTTGCTCGGACGGTGGAGTGTATTGGCCTTCGTAACGCAGTTCGCGGAACTGGATGCGGCACAGCATCTGGTCGAACGGCGTGGCGCCCCACATGGCCTGTTCGGTCAGCTCAGGGCCGAGCAGGTTGAGGTCGGAGCGGGCCTGGGTCGGCGAGGTGTGGTCACCCTTCACCGCACCTTGAGGGGTGGGGATCTCGCGGATCGGCACGATCGGCGTACCGTCGCGGCGGTCGAGCACGTACAGGCTGCCTTGCTTGGTCGGCACGATGATCGCCGGCTTCACGCCATCGTCGGTCTTCAGGTGGACCAGGGTCGGCTGGCTGCCGACGTCCATGTCCCACAGGTCGTGGTGGGTGAACTGGTAGTTCCAGCGAGCCTTGCCGGTGGCCAGGTCGAGTGCGACCACGCCGGCGCTGTACTTCTCGGCGCCCGGGGTGCGGTCGGCGCCCCACTGGTCCGGGGTCTGGTTGCCCAGTGGCAGGTAGATCATGCCGAGGTCTTCATCGACGCTGGCGATCGACCACATGTTGGCCGAGTTGCGGCTGTACATCTTGCCGGGGGCCAGTGGCCGGGTGTCGTCCGGGTTGTTGCTGTCCCAGTTCCACACCAGGTGACCATCGTGCACATCGTAGGCGCGGATCACGCCGGATGGCTCGTTGGTCGACTCGTTGTCAGTGACATGGCCACCGATGATTACCAGATCGCGGGTGATCGCGGCAGGCGAGGTAGAGTAGTAGCCGCCAGCGGTGAACGGGCCGATGCCGGTGGTGAGGTCGATCACGCCCTGATTGGCGAAGCCTTCGCAGACCTTGCCGTTGTCGGCATTGATGGCGATCAGGCGGGCGTCCGCAGTCGGCAGGTAGAGGCGGCGAGGGCAGGCCTGGGCCACGGCCTGGCCGGCGTCGGTAATTTTCGGTGCCGGGCTGCCGTCGCGGCTGACGTAACGGTTTTCGTCATAATACGAAACGCCACGGCAGGTCATGTGGGCAAAGCCTTTGAAGGTGCCGACGGGGCTCTTGACCTGTGGATCAAAGCGCCAGATTTCCGCGCCGGTGTCCGGGTCCAGGGCCAGCAAGCGGCTATGCGCGGTGCAGGCATAGAGCATGCCGTTGACCTTCAGTGGGGTGTTCTGGTTGGTCAGCTCCACAGGGTCGTTTTCGGTCGGCAGGTCACCGGTGCGGATGCGCCAGGCCTCTTCCAGGCGGTAAGCGTTCTGCGGGGTGATCTGGCGCAGTGGCGAATAGCGGTCGCCGTGCTCGGTGCGGCCGTAGGCCTGCCATTCACCGTCGGGCATGGCCGGGGCGGCGCTGGCCATTTCGCTGCTGTCGCGGCCCAGTTCGCCGAACACTTCACCGGGGTGGGTGAACTGGCTGCCCAGGGCACAAGCGCCAGATGCTACCACTGCAACGCCGAGCAGCGCAGTGTTGGCCTTGCTGGCCGGGCCGATCAGCGGGCGACGCGCCCAAGGCAGCAGCAGGACCACGCCGATGGCAAACCAGATGGCCAGGCGTGGCACCAGTTGCCACCAGTCCAGGCCCACTTCGAACAGGGCCCATGCGGTGCTGCCCAGCAGTACCAGGCCGTACAGGCCCAGGGCGATGCGGCGTTGCGCCAGCAGCAGGATACCCGACAGGGCAAAGCCGATTCCGGCGATCAGGTAGTACAGCGATCCGCCCAGCTGGCTCAGCTTGATGCCGCCAGCCAGCAGGGCCAGGCCCATCAGCAACAGCAGCGCGCCGATCAGGCGCGGTAGCCAGCGGCTTCCATTGTTGGCACCTTCAGTGCTCATCGTAGGTTCTCCGTCAGGTCAAGAAAGGGGTTAGAAACTGCTCTGGATCTTCAGGCCGCCGATCAGGGCGCCATCGACTTGCGACACCCCGCCCGGGTGGCGGATGTACTGCAGGTTGGGGCGTACCGTGAGCCAGTCGGCCAAGTGGATGCCGTAATACAGCTCGGCGCTGTACTCGGTGTCCTGTACCGGCAGGAAACCGGGGTTGTCATAGTCGTCGATGCCGGCGGCCTGGTTGACCAGACGCGCGTTCTTGCGATAGGCAGGGTTGACGTGCACGCGGGCGAGGGCGAAACCGATGTCGTCCTTGGCGCGAGCGTCGAATGGCCCTTTGTATACCAGTCCTGCCTGAACATAGTTGTCGATGGCATTGGTCTTCTTGTCGTGCACCGTGGCGTTGGCGAACAGGCTCAGGCCACGCGACTGGTCGGACGCCAGCGAAGTCACCTGCTGCTGGGCGCCGAGCCACAAGCCGTGCTTGCTCGAACTGCTGCGGTAGGCGGCGCCGCTGAGGGCTGCCGGCTGGCCATTGCTGTCCTTGAGAACATCCTGTGCCTTGGCATTACTGTAGTAGTAGCCGGCGCGATATTCCCCTTTCAGGCCATTGACCTGTGGGCTCCATACCAGTTCGATCGGCATTACCGCGCCTTGGGTGCCGCTGCCGCTGAGCTTGAAGCCGTTGCCCGACTCCAGGTTGGAGGGGTTCTGCTCGTACACGCCGACCTGGGCGTAGAGCGCATCGCTGAGGTTGTAGCGGACGCGCAGGGCCCACTGGCTGACCGGCCAGTTGTACCAGATGCCACCTACCCAGTTGCCTACCTGCGAGCCGCAGAAGGCCAGGTTCTGGAAGTCGCAGGGGAAGCTGTTGAAGTCTTCGCCTTCGCCGAAACGGCCGAATTTCACATCCAGTGCGCCATCGAAGTACTTCTGCTTGATCCACATCTGCGTCAGCCGCCAGGTTTCGCCACGGCCCCAGACCTCCTGGGCCGAGGTGAAGCCGCCGACACGCGGGTCGTTGATACGGTCGTTGCTGATGTTGTCGCCGTGGCGCTCGGTAATGGTCAGCTGGAATTCGGTGTCGTTCCAGCCGAGGATCTTTTCCAGGTCCAGGTGGCTACCGAAGGTGAACTGGTCGCTGTAGCGCGCGGTGCGGTCGTGGTCGTAGCCACCGTGCAGGTTGCTGCCCATCTCGCCGGTGTAGCCGAGGGTGAAGTCGTAGCCTTTTTCCAGCAGTTCGCTGCGGGTGCCACCCCAGTCGCCGAGCATCCATGGCGAATCGCTGGCGAACATCTCGCTGGCGCTGCTGGGAGCCGCCAGGGCGCTGAGGGCAAGGCCGATGTAACAGGTTTTGGGCAGTTGGAGCATGAGATAGCGCTATCTTTTGATTATTGAATAAACGGCAGCCGCATCGAAGGGCGGGCCCCTCAATGAATATGGCGACAAGATGGTTTCGATGAACCGATTCAGCTTGCGGCGGGGAGGATATAGGGGAAGTTGTAAGAAAAAAAGACAAATTGTCGCAGTGGATTGTTGCTGATATGGCAACAGTCCAGAGCTTGCGAGCTCTTTGTGGGAGCGGGCGCGCCCGCGAACACCGGCGGAGCCGGTGCCATCCACCGCGTCGGTTTCTTCGCGGGCATGCCCGCTCCCACAGATACTGATTTGCAATCAGAAGGTGGTACGCAGACCCACTTCCACACTACGCCCCGGCGCCGGGGCGATGTCGCGCAGGATCGAGCTGGCATAGCGCACGGTCTGGTCAGTCAGGTTCTCGCCGCGCACAAACGCCAGCCACTGGCTCTGGCCAACTTCGAAGCGGTAACCAACGCTGGCCCCTAGCGTGGTATAGCCATCAGTGCTGGTTTCGTTGGCCGGTTTGCGATGCTGAGACGCAGCGTGTTGCACGTCGACCCGCGCCTGCCAGCGGTCCAGCTCCCAGACCAGGCCGCTGTTCAGGCGCAGCGGGGCGATGCGGGGCAGCGGTTCGCCACTGTCCAGGTTCTTGGCCCGGGTGTAGTCACCAGACACTTCCAACGCGAAGCTGCCGTAACGGTTCTCGGCCAGCTGCCAGCGGTCCTGGGCCTCGATGCCATAGAAGCGCGCCCGCACGCCCTGGTACTGGTATTCCGGGAAACCGTCATGGTCGTGATCGTGGTCATGGTCATCCTCGCCATGGTCGTGGTCATGCCCCTCGCGGGTGTTGCCGGTGCCGATCAGGCCGATGTAGTTGCGGAAGTGGCTGTAGAACACCCCGACACTGCCCTTGTGGGTGCCGTTGTCGAAACGCAGGGCCAGGTCGGCGGAAATGGCTTTTTCCTTGTTCAGGCTGGCATCGCCGACTTCAAAGGCTCCGGTGGCCACGTGGGCACCATTGGCATACAGCTCGTAGAAGGTCGGGGCGCGCTCGGTGTAGCCGAGGTTGGCGGCCAGCGACCAGATCGGGTCGAGCTGGTACACCGCCCCGGAAGACAGGCTGAAGGCGTTGAAACTGCTGGCGCTGTCGGCGTCGGCGAAGTTCTCGTTGCCTTTGGCATCCGGGTCGACCCGGGTGTGCTCCATGCGTGCGCCCAGGCTCAGGTTCAGGCGCTCGGTGGCTTGCCACTGCTCCAGCATGAACAGCGCCAGGCTGTCGGTGTCGGTGTGCGGGACGAAGGCTTCCTCGCCCAAGGCGGAGAATTCGTTACGGCTGACCTGGGCGCCGATCACGCCTTCTACCGGCCCGAGCGGTTGGTGGCGGGCTTCGATACGTGCTTCATAGCCCTTGTTCCTGAAGGTGGTGTGGACCTCGCCTTCTTCGATTTCACGATGCTCGTAGTCGGTGTAGCCGGCATCGACCTTGATCGAAGTGAGCGGGCTGTCCAGGTCGCGCAGCTCGGAGGCGAAGGCGTAATGGTCCTGCTTCATGTCCAGGCGCACACCTGGCTCGGCCACCGAGCCATAGTTACTTTCGTAGCGGCTGTACGACAGGCCGGCGTAACCGTGGTCCCAATGGTAGGCGCCACCCAGGGCGCCACCGTCCTGGCGGCCGTCGCTGTTTTCCAGGCGGTGCTTGCTGCCGGGTTCGTCGGCATCGCGCACCTTGGAACTGCGCGCGTAACCGGGGATGCGCAGGTCGTTGAACTGGCGGCTGTTGGCATCCAGGTGCAGGGCGAAGGCACCGTTGCCGGCCTCCAGCTTGCCAGCGCTGCTGCGGGTGGTATCGGCGCCGCCGTAGCGCAGTTCACCGGCACCGTGGATGCCCTCGATGGGGGTATCCGGGATGCGGTTGTCGAAGGTATTGACCACGCCGCCGATGGCGTTGCCGCCGTAGAGCAGGGCGGCCGGGCCACGGACGATCTCGACACGGTCGACGGTCACCGGGTCCAGCGGCACGGCGTGGTCGTAGGACAGTGATGAAGCGTCGAGGGCGCCGACGCCATTGCGCAGGATGCGAATGCGGTCGCCATCCAGGCCACGAATTACCGGGCGACTGGCGCCAGGGCCGAACCAGGTGGAGGCGACTCCGGGCTGCTTGTTCAGGGTTTCACCGAGGCTGCCGTGCTGCTGTTGCAGCAGGTTGTCGCCTTCGAGCACGGTGCTGGGGGCGGCCAGCTGGCTGTTACCCAAAGGGTTGGCGGTGATGACCTGGGGTTCGAGCTCAACCGCTTGGCTGGGTGGTGCGGCAAGCCAGAGCGCGACGGCGAGGGGAGAGAGGCGAAGCGGTGTGTACAGCATGGGGATGGGGCGTTCCTTGGCAGATGCTTTTGTATTGTTACAATATAACATCTCTATTTCAGCACAGAGGTTTTGCGCCTGGCCAGCGGTTTTTCTGTTGACTCACCTGATCCCACCCACCACTACACTCGTGTAAGGTGCGCATCTTTCCTACGGAGCACTGGCATGAGCACGGCCCAACACAACGCGCTGCACGGCAAGACCCTCGAACAGATCCTCACCGAGCTGGTGGCGCACTACCAATGGCAGGGCCTGGCCGAGCGCATCGATGTGCGCTGCTTCAAAAGCAACCCGACCATCAAGTCGAGCCTGACCTTCCTGCGCAAGACGCCGTGGGCACGGGAAAAGGTCGAGCAGCTGTACGTGAAGCTGCAGCGCCAGGCCTGACATGCCGCGTCGCCCCTGGCTGACCGGCATGGCCGTGCTGGGCTGGTTCGGCCTGACCGTGCAGGTGTATCTGGTGCTGCTGGCGCGCTGGCAGGAGCAGGCCAGCCTGGTGGGTGGCCTGATCAATGTGTTCGGGTATTTCACCGTGTTGACCAACACCCTGGTGGCAACGGTGCTCAGTTATGCGGCGTTTGGCCGGGAAGGCCGTGCCAAACGCTTTTTCCTGTCGCCTTCGGTGAGTTCCGCAGTGGCTGCCAGCATCGTGCTGGTGGCATTGGCCTACAGCGTGCTTTTGCGTCACTTGTGGCAACCGCAGGGCTGGCAATGGCTGGCGGACGAGTTGCTGCACGATGTGATGCCCGTGCTATATGCCTTGTACTGGTGGTGCGAGGTGCCCAAAGGTAGGTTGCGGCTATGGCATCTGCTGGTCTGGGCGGTTTACCCGGCGACGTATTTTGCCTACGCGCTTTGGCGTGGGAGCGAGATTGGCGTGTATGCCTACCCGTTCATCGACGTGGCGAGCCTGGGGTATGGGCAGGTAATGCTCAATGCCCTGGGGGTGTTGGCGGGGTTCTGGGGGATTGGGCTGGTGTTGCTGGGGCTGGATCGGTGGCGGGGGCTGCACAGATTGGCTTGACCTGCACTGGCCCTATCGCCGGCAAGCCAGCTCTCATAGAACAACACATGACTCATTGGTTCGGCGAGGTTCTGTAGGAGCAGCCTTGTGCTGCGAAGAGGCCGGTGCTGACAAAGCCTGTCTATTGGCTCTACCGGCCTCTTCGCAGCACAAGGCTGCTCCTACAAAGGACGCGTCAGACGTGCGATATTGGTTCTCTGCACGACAGCGCAGCCCTTGAGCGCTGCGGGTACCTGTGGGAGCCGGCTTGCCGGCGATAGGGCCAGTGCAGGCAATATAAACAATCATTCGTCCTCAGCAGTCCCGTCGGCACGCCAGTAGGCCACAGCCTTGAGCGCATCCTCAGGCAATCCTTTCTCCAGCAACAGTGCCTTGGCCTGGCGGGTCAGGGCCTTTTCCAGTGCTACCCAGCCGTACAACCGGCCTTGCGGCAAGGTCAGGTTCTTCACCAGCGCCAGCAAGTCTTCCAGTTGGCGACGTACCCAGATCACCTCCACCTGTGCCTTGCTCGGCAGTGGCTGGCGTTCCTGCTCGTCTTCGATCTGGATAACCGCCAGCACCTGACGGCCCGCAGGCAACTCCTCCAGGCGGCGGCCAATGGCCGGGATGGCAGTTTCGTCACCGATCAGCAGGTAGCTGTCGAAGATGTCCGGCACCACCATCGAAGCCCGCGGCCCGGCGATGTCCAGGGTTTGCCCGGGTGCCGCCTGGGCGGCCCAGGTGGATGCAGGGCCATCGCCGTGCAGCACGAAGTCGATGTCCAGTTCATTGGCCACCAGGTCGATGCGCCGTGGCGTGTATTCGCGCATGGTAGGCCGTGCGCCACCTTCTCGGCCCAGGTTGCGAGCCTCGATGGCTTGTTGTTGCTCCGGCGTTTCGGCGAACAGCAGTTTGATATGGTCGTCGCTGCCCACGCTGGTGAAACCTTGCAGCTCGGCACCCCCGAGAGTGATGCGGCGCATGCGCGGGGTCAGTTCGGTGACCCGCAGCACCTGCAGGTGGCGTTGGCGGATTTCGTGGTTGACGCGGTGAATGGTGTCACTCATGGGGTGTCTCCGGGACAGGTTCGGCCGGCCCGGAGGCGATGGCCTTGGCGGTGTGGTTGAGCAGCTCACGGACCCGCTCGATTTCTTCCGGTGTCCAGCGGCCACTGTGCATGTGCAGTGCGTGGCGCAGGTTGCCGACCGCTTCATGAATCTCTGGTGGGCGGTCGTGGCCGCGCAGGGCGCGCTTGCTGACTTCGATGCGCATGCGCACGCCGTCCAGTGCGACGGCCTGTTCGGCCAGGGCGGTGCGGCCGGCTTCGGTAATGGCATAGAGGCGTTTGCTGCCCTGCACCTGGCCGCTGATCAGCTCGGCCTCCTCGAGGAAGTTGAGGGTGGGGTAGATCACCCCGGGGCTTGGGCTGTAGCTGCCGTCGAACAGGTTTTCGATCTGGCGGATCAGGTCGTAGCCGTGGCCTGGCTGCTCGGCGAGCAGGGCCAGCATCAGCAGCTTGAGGTCGCCGGGGGCGAAGACGCGCGGGCCGCGTTCGCCACGACCTGGGCGCCGCTCGAAGGGGTCATGGGGGGTATGTTCGCGCATGGGGGCAGGGCTCCGTCGTTTGCGATATATCGTAAGATATTACTCAAGATATATCTAAAGACAAGCCCTCAATTGCAGATGATTATCATCTATTCGTTCGATGTATCCCCTTGCGGTGTGGCTGTATGCACGGCAACCTGCGGCGGCTTGCACTCGTTCGGATTACCCGGTTGCAGGTAAGGCATGAGAATCGGAGCCATGCCCTTGAGCACCTGCACCGGCAGCGCCGAGGTGAACTTGAAGGCCTCTGCCGAGCGCCCCGGCACGAATGCGGTCAAGGTGCCGAAATGGTTGTCGCCCAGGAAGAACACGAAGGTAGCGGTACGGTTCAGCGAGCGCGAGCCGATCAGTCGGCCGCCAGCACCAAAGCTTTCGATGCGGTTGTCACCGGTACCGGTCTTGCCGCCCATCACCAGTGGCGTGCCGTCCTGCAGCTTGAAACTGCCGGAAATGCGCCGTGCGGTGCCCGCATCCACCACCTGCGACATGGCGCCTTTGAGGGCGCGCGCCACTTCGACCGGCAGAATCCGCACACCCCGGTCCGGGTCGGTGACCAGCTTGGTCTCGTAAGGCGTGTTGGCTGCAAAGTGCAGGGTGTCGATCCGCAAGGTCGGCAGGCGCACACCGTCGTTCTGAATGATGCCGACCAGCTCGGAAAGGGCGGCGGGGCGGTCGCCCGAGCTGCCGATGGCGGTGGCCAGTGAGGGTACCAGGTGGTCGAATGGATAGCCCACGCGCTTCCAGCGCTGGTGAATGTCGAGGAACGCTTCGATTTCGACCATGGTGCGAATGCGGCTGTCACGGGCGCCCTGATGGCGGCTCTTGAACAGCCAACCATATACCTCCTGGCGCTCGAAGCGGCTGGCATTGACCATTTCGGTCAAGGTCGAACCGGGGTTCTTCAGCAGGTAACCCAGCAGCCACAAGTCCAGTGGGTGGACCTTGGCGATATAGCCCTGGTCGGGCAGGTCGTACTTGCCCGGGCCATAGGCGTCGTACATCTCCGACAGGCGGCCATCGGTCAGTTTGCCCAGGACGATCTTGTCACCCTTGAGGTGGGCGCGGACGAAGGCGTTGAAGGTTTCCTGGCTAGCCTCGGGGAACAGATAGCGGTGCACGGCCGCCAACCGTTGCGGGGTCACGCGCATGCTGTCGAGGAAGGTGTCCAGGCGCTGCTGCGAGGTCTTGCGCTGGTATTTCTTCCAGAAGCGCATCAGGTAGTTGGTGCCTTCCTTGTCGGCGAAACGGGCCAGGTATTCCTGGCGGCGCGGGTCGGAGTCGTCCTTGAGCAGCGGCACGCGGTTGTACGGCTGCTGGTAGGTCACGTAGCGCACCAGGTCGCGCATCAGGCGGATGAACGGCAGGTTGATCGATTCGCGCAATGCATCCTTGAGGGTTGGGTTGCGGCTGTTGTCTTCCTTGCGGAAGTTGTTGAACACATGCATGCCGCCGCCGGTGAAGAAGGCTTCGCCGGTGTTGGCCGAATACTTGCGTTCCAGCGCGGCATCGAGCATGGCGTCCAGGCTCTGGTTCTTGCTGTTCTGCGCCAGCCATTCCAGCGACCACTGGCTGATGCGGTCTAGCTCGGCGACTTCGACTTTCTTCAACTCGGCGGCTGGCTTGCCGGCGTATTTGTCGTGCAGTTCGGCGATGATCTCCAGATAGGTGGTGAGCACCCGCAACTTGGCGGTTGAACCCAGCTCCAGCTTGCTGCCTTCGTTGATGTCGAATGGCTGGTCGGTGCTGTCGGTCTGCACCCGCACCCGCGAGCCGTCGGCGGTGCGCTCGAACAAGGTGAAGCTGTAGCTCACCTGATCGGTGGTCTTGGCGGTGAGCAGGCGTTCGCCGATCAGGCCGATCTGCGCCGCGAATTCAGGGTCGGCAAGGTTTTTCAGGTACTGGCTGACCTGCAGCTGCAGGTCGGACTGCAGGGTGCTGGTGGCCGACACATCCAGCCGGTCGAGATCGTACAGCGGGCGGTTGAGCATGGCTGCCAGGCGGTTGCGTGCCAGGCTGATGCCCTTGTTGGTGACGATCGGCACGATGGTCGGTTGCGCCACCCAGTCGCGGTATACCGCCTTGCTGGCCAGTGCAGCGTCGGCCAGTGGCTGCTCGATGACCTTGTTGGCGGCCAGCACGCGGATGTGCGCGTCGGTCAGTTCGGCCAGTTCGAGCCGCCCCTTGGACAGGTAGTGCGACGGCCGGCGCTGGGCAATCATCAACGACAGCACCTGGCGCAGGGCCAGGCCGCGTGCGGCCATGCTCTCAGGGTCGCTGGCGGTGGAACTCAGGGCCTGGTTGACCTGGTCGAAATCGGCGCCGTACCACACCCGCAGGCCTTCGGCCATGCCATGCACTTCGCCATGCCCAGGTACTGCCGACAGCGGCACGCTGTTGAGGTAGTCCCGCACGATGCGCTGGCGCGCCTCGGTTGTATCAGGGCCGCCCTGATAGGCACGCACGCTGGCGGAAATCATCTGGCGGATCTTCTCGGCGCCGGAAACGGTCAGGCCGTCCGGTGAATGGCGGTACTTTTCAAGCTGCGTGGCCAGGGTGCTACCGCCAGCGGACTGGCCGGGCAGGGCCAGGTACTTGGCCACCTGGCTGTAGGCGGCCTTGGCGAAGCGCGGCCAGTCCACGGCCGGGTTGTTGCGCGGGTCCTTGGTGTCGAGCAGGTCGCGGTTCTCGATGAACAGCAGGCTGTTGACGATAACCGGCGGGATCGCCGCAAAGTCCGGGTACAAGTGTTGCGGGTAGTTGTACTGGTACAGCATGTCGCCACGGCAGTCGGTGATCGACAGGCCAGCCTGGATTTTCTCGATATAGGGGGCGAACAGCCCATGATCGACGTAGTTCATCAACGCCGGCGAGAACTTCACCTGCTCGCTGATCAGGTAGTCGCGCTTGAGCAGCCGTGGCAGGAATTCGCCCAGGGCACTGTAGCCCAGGCGTTTGTCGAACGGCCCTTCGCCGGGGTAGACGATGGCATCGCTGGGGCCTGGTTGCAGCGAATAGGTGAGGGTGCTGGCCAGCTTGCTGAATTCCCGCGACTGCAGGTTGGAGGTGCGGAATTCGTCATATGCAGCGAAGCCGATGGCAACCAGCGCCACCAGCAGGATGAGGATGATCAGCCGCCACCATAGCCGACGCTGACGGGGGGACTTTGGTTGTGGCGTCTCGGCCGGAGGTATCTCGGGTGCTTCCGTTCTGCTTGGTTCCGATTGCCACAGTGCGCCCATAGTCTTCTATCCGGCCAGGTATTTTCGTCTTGCTTGTCTGAAGCTTAGACGTTGAGCGGGTCAGGTGAAAAATTTGTAAGAGACGGAGAAGAGTGGCGTAGGGCTATGCGGCTTTGGTGTGGGTTTCTTCATACGGCGATGTTGCTATGGTGGCCGGGCGATTTGGGGCCGCTTCGCGCCCCATTCGCAGCACAAGGCTGCTCCTACAGGGGAATGCGTATCCATTGTAGGAGCAGCCTTGTGCTGCGAATGGGGTGCGAAGCGGCCCCAGAGATCTAGCTGAATATTCCTGTTTATACAGCGAAAAAACCTGCAAGGGTCTTCCTATACTGCTCGCCCCCTTCGCCTCGCCGGGCGCTCTATTCCGGCACTCGGGCCGGCCCACAAGGCCAGTTCGGCAAGCCAATGCCACGCCTATCGGCCTGGCTGGTGCTGCACGAAGGTCAAATCCAATAACAAAATGAGGTTGTATTGCTATGCCAGTCGGCAACCACTCTGCCCACGGCCAGGCCGCTGAAGGCGGCCCGCTCAAACGTGAACTGGGCGAACGGCACATCCGCCTGATGGCGCTGGGCGCCTGTATCGGTGTCGGTCTTTTCCTCGGTTCGGCCAAGGCCATCGAAATGGCCGGCCCCGCCATCATGTTGTCCTATATCATCGGCGGCCTGGCCATCTTGGTGATCATGCGCGCCCTTGGCGAAATGGCCGTGCACAACCCTGTCGCCGGCTCGTTCAGCCGTTATGCCCAGGACTATCTAGGCCCGCTGGCGGGCTTCCTTACCGGCTGGAACTACTGGTTCCTGTGGCTGGTGACCTGCGTTGCCGAAATCACCGCGGTGGCCATCTACATGGGCATCTGGTTCCCCGACGTACCACGCTGGATCTGGGCCCTGGCGGCGCTGGGCAGCATGGGGGCGGTCAACCTGGTGGCCGTCAAGGCCTTTGGTGAATTCGAGTTCTGGTTCGCCCTGATCAAGATCGTCACCATCATCGCCATGGTCCTTGGCGGCATCGGCATCATTGCCTTTGGCTTCGGCAATGACGGCGTGGCAGTGGGTATTTCCAACCTTTGGAGCAACGGCGGCTTCATGCCCAATGGCGTGACCGGCGTGCTGATGTCGCTGCAAATGGTCATGTTCGCCTACCTGGGCGTGGAAATGATCGGCCTGACCGCCGGTGAAGCACGCAACCCGCAAAAGACCATCCCGCAGGCCATCGGCTCGGTGTTCTGGCGCATTCTGCTGTTCTATGTCGGTGCGCTGTTCGTGATCCTGTCGATCTACCCTTGGAGCGAAATCGGCAGCCAGGGCAGCCCGTTCGTCATGACCTTCGAGCGCCTGGGCATCAAGACCGCCGCCGGCATCATCAACTTCGTGGTCATCACTGCAGCGCTGTCGTCGTGCAACGGCGGCATCTTCAGCACCGGGCGCATGCTCTACAGCCTGGCGCAGAACGGCCAGGCCCCGGCGGCCTTCGCCCGTACGTCGAAGAACGGCGTGCCGCGCAACGCGCTGCTGCTGTCGATCGGTGCGCTGCTGCTGGGCGTGCTGGCCAACTACCTGGTGCCGGAGAAGGTCTTCGTCTGGGTGACTTCGATCGCCACCTTCGGCGCGATCTGGACCTGGGTGATGATCCTGCTGGCGCAACTGAAGTTCCGCGCCGGCCTGAGCTCCACTGAACGCAAGGCGCTGAAATACCGCATGTGGCTGTGGCCGTTGAGCTCGTATCTGGCGCTGGCCTTCCTGGTGCTGGTGGTCGGCCTGATGGCGTACTTCGAGGATACCCGCGTGGCGCTGTACATCGGCCCGGCGTTCCTGGTGCTGCTGACGGTGCTGTACTACGCGTTCCGCCTGGCGCCGAAAGACGCGCAGGGTGTGGCCAGTACTGCTTCCTGATCTGAAATGGCTGGGGCCGCTTTGCGGCCCTTTCGCGACACAAGGCCGCTCCTACAGGCGACCGCAGCCAGCTGCATGGGTCGCGGTCGCCTGTAGGAGCGGCCTTGTGTCGCGATGGGCTGCGTAGCAGCCCCAGGGTTCTATCAGGCCGCCACTTCACTGTTCGGTTCAAAGCTGTCCGCCCGCGCCAATTGCCACATGCGCGAATAGAACTGCCCGTTCACCTCGCCAGTCAGCAGTTCACCCGGCTTCAAGAACACATGCATCTGCGAGAACAGTTTGATCTCGGTGGCCGAGATGCGCCGTACCAGGTGCTTGGCTTCCAGCTGCGCCGGGTGCTCCAGGCCCGCTGCCGCAAGCATTTCGGCCAGGGCACGCAAGGTATTGTGGTGGAAGTTCAACACCCGCTGGGCTTTGTCCGGCACCACCAGCGCACGCTGGCGCAGAGGGTCTTGCGTGGCCACACCGGTCGGGCACTTGTTGGTGTGGCAGCTCTGCGACTGAATGCAGCCGATGGCGAACATGAAGCCGCGCGCCGAGTTGGCCCAATCAGCGCCAATGGCCAGCACGCTGGCAATGTCGAACGCGCTGACGATCTTGCCGCTGGCGCCCAGCTTGATCTTGTCGCGCAGGTTCAGGCCAACCAGGGTGTTGTGCACGAACAGCAACCCTTCGCGCAGCGGTACGCCAATGTGGTCGGTGAACTCCACCGGCGCCGCGCCGGTGCCGCCTTCCTTGCCGTCGACGACGATGAAGTCGGGCAGGATGCCGGTTTCCAGCATGGCCTTGGCGATGCCCATGAACTCCCACGGGTGGCCCAGGCAGAACTTGAAACCTACCGGTTTGCCGCCAGACAGCTCACGCAGCTGGGCAATGAACTGCATCATCTCGATGGGGGTGGAGAAGGCGCTGTGGCGCGACGGCGATATGCAGTCTTCGCCCATCAGCACACCACGGGTTTCGGCGATTTCCCGGGTCACCTTGTGCTTGGGCAGGATGCCGCCATGGCCGGGCTTGGCGCCTTGGCTCATCTTGATTTCGATCATCCGCACCTGCGGGCTGCGTGCCTGGGCGGCAAAGCGTTCGGGGTCGAAGCGCCCGTCTGGCGTGCGGCACCCGAAGTAGCCGCTGCCCAGTTCCCAGACCAGGTCGCCGCCATGCTCGCGGTGATAGGGGCTGATGCTGCCTTCGCCGGTGTCATGGTGGAAGTTGCCCAGCTTGGCGCCTTGGTTGAGCGCGCGGATGGCGTTAGCGCTGAGCGAGCCAAAGCTCATCGCCGATATGTTGAAGATCGACGCTGAGTATGGCTGGCTGCATTGCGGCCCGCCGACGATGACCCGGAAGCTTGCCGGGTCGGCCAATGGCGCCGGGCGCATGGAGTGGCCGATGAATTCGAAGCCGGACTCGTACACGTCGATCAGGGTGCCGAATGGTTTGTCCGAGGCTTCGTTCTTCGCCCTTGCGTAAACCAGCGAGCGCTGGGCGCGGGAGAACGGCAGGGCGTCGCTGTCCGCCTCCAGCAGGTACTGGCGAATTTCCGGGCGAATGGCCTCGACCAGATAGCGGATGTTGCCCAGGATCGGATAGTTGCGGCGTACTGCGTGGCGTTGCTGCAACAGGTCGAACAGACCGATGAGGCTGAGGATTCCGGTGCTCAGGGTGAACGGCCACAGCCATTCGTGGTGGGTGAACGGCAGGCTCGCCAGGGTGAACAGCACACAGGCGGCGAAGAAGGCATAGCGACTGAGAAGTGACAGGCTCATACAGGGTCCTTGCGATGGCGCGGTCAGGCTCAGGGCCTGGGGCAAACCCCGACCATAGCCAAGTTGCTCGGCTGTGCAAATTAAAATCGGGGTAGCGAAAATCATTCTCGCAGAGCCTGGCGATAGTCTTCAGGCCAACACGGGCTTTTGTAGGAGCAGCCTTGTGCTGCGAAGAGGCCAATAGGGAAACAGATTGTCTTCGGCAATAATGGCCTCTTCGCAGCACAAGGCTGCTCCTACAGGTGCTGTGCATGCCCTGAAGTCAGCAACAAGGGATTCAGATAGTGTCGCGCAGCAGCTTCTGCCGCCAGCTTTCCTGCTCTTGTGCCGGCGCTTCGACCAGGTACGAATAGTGCCCTGCCACCCGCATCGCCACTGGCACCCCGTCGCGGTACAGCAGGCGGTTGCCGCTCACCGCCGGCACTTTTGCCCCCGGCAGCAAAGACCCGACCAGGTTCAGTGGGTCACTGGCACTCACCACCACCAATGCCCCGTCCAATTCACGCCGCCGCACCTGCCGCAGCAGCCCCACCGCCTCCGGCAAGGCGAACTGTTCGCCGGCCAGCCCGGCAATGAAGCGCCCGCCACGAATCTCGCCACGCGCTTCCAGCCGGTGATAGCAGCGCAGCAGTTCGCGCCAGGGCGGCAGCACATCGCTTTCGCGCTCCAGCAGGCGCCAGCACACCACGCCATAGCGCCGTAGCAGGGCCCGGGCGATGTGCTCCAGGCGCTGGCTGTCGTCTACAGTGCCCCTGCGCAGCAAGGCCCAGCGCCCGGCATGGGACATGCTGCTGGACAGCGGCGGGTGGCCGCGTCGGCTGTTGCGCGATGTGCGTTTCGCCGCCGGGGTGATCAGGCTGCGCAGGCCGGTGAAGCTGTCGGCCCCCACCAGGCCTGCACCTACCAGCTCTTGCAAGGCCGTCTCCAGTTCGCTGGGCAGCAGGTGGGCGTCGTGTGCCAGCTCGTCGAAGAACAGCGCGCCATGTGCGTTCAGCACCTCGTGGACGCGTTGCGCTCGTGCGCCGAGGCTATCCAGGGCGGGTACGGGGGCAAGGCTGCGCCACAACCCAAGATGCTCGCGCGGCAGCAGCACCAGCGGTGTGCTCGACAAGGTGTTGCTCGACACGGTCGCCGCCAGCCGGCTCCAGGCAAACTGCCCGCTACGGCAGGCATCGTCGAGCCAGTGCGGGCTGTAGTCCTTGATACGTGCCGGCAGCAGTTCGGCCTCCCAGGCTCCGGCTGCACTCGGGAACCCTTGCAACTGGCCAAGTACCTCGGCCACGGCTTGTGGGCCGCGCAGGCGCGTGTCGTCAGCCAGGTGCTGCCAGTCGAACAGAAAGCGCACTAAGTCCTGCAGGCTGACCGGCTCGATCTCCCGGCGCAGGCGTTTGACTGTGTAGCGGTGGATGCGCGCCAGCAAATGGCGCTCGCACCACTGCAGTTCGCTTGCGCCGGGGCTGAAATGCCCACGCAGCACATAGCCTTCGGCCTCCAGGCGGGCCAGGGCCTGTTCGATGGCTTGCGGCGGTTTGCCAAGTGCTACCGCAATCTGCGCGCGGGTCAGCGGGCCATGGCCGCTCAGGCGGGCTCGCAACAGTTCGACCAGCGGAATGTCCGGCTCGATGGCCTGATCGAAGCCTGGCAGTACCTGCAACGCAGGTTCCAGCCGGGAGCCGGGATACAGCACCTGCAGCAGACTCAACCGCTCGCGTGCCAGCCACAGTTTTTCATCCACCAGGCGCAAGGCCCGGCCAGCCTTGGCCAATTGTCTGAGCAGCAGCTCCCAGCCGGCATTGCCCTGCACTTCGTCCTGGCTGATGACACCCAGGCCCATCAACGCTTCATGCATTTCGTCGGCGTTGCCCGGCTGCGGCCAGGCCTCGGCCGCCACGGCGGCAATCGCATCGGCGTCCAGCGCGCCCAGGTCGTCGCCGTTCTGCACCTCGTTCCAGCGCCGGTTGAGCACTGCCTGCGTGCGACGCTCTTCCAGTGGCGCGTCATCCAGGAAGGCATATGGCCGAGCATTGAGGATGGCCGCCGCCAACGGCGAAGGGGCGGGCAGATCGCGGCACAGCAGGCGTACCGTGCCGCTTTCCATGCGCCGCAAAAGTGCTAGCCAGCCTTCGCTGTCCATCGCCTCGTGCAGGCAGTCGTCGAGGGTTTGCTCGACCAGCGGATGATCGGGAATCTGCCGCTCGCCGACGATGTTCTCCAGGCAGGCGATCTGGTCGGGAAACACGGCGGCAATCAGGTCTTCACTCTTCATCCGCTGGATCTGTGGCGCCACCTTGCGACCGCCGACAAAGCGCGGCAAGGCCATGGTCACGCTGGCGTTCCAGCGCCAGCGCACGCCGAACAGCGGCGCATCGAGCAGTGCCTGGACAAGGATCGACTCGGCGTTGCGGCTATTCAGGTAACGCCACACGTCGTCCAGTTCGAAGCTGTGGCTGGAGGACAGCGACAGCACGATGGCGTCCTCGCTGGCCGCCGCCTGCAACTCGAAGTTGAAGGTGCGGCAGAAGCGCTTGCGCAGGGCCAGGCCCCAGGCGCGGTTGATGCGGCTGCCGTAGGGCGAATGGATGATCAACTGGGTACCGCCGGACTCATCGAAGAAGCGCTCCATCACCAGCGTGTCCTGCGAGGGCAGGGCACCCAGCACTTCGCGGGTGCGGGCCAGGTAGTCGAGCAACTGGCCGGCGGCGTCTTCACCTAGTTCGAAGGTGGCCTGCAACCATGTCAGCACCTCGGCCTGGTTGTTGTCAGCCAGCTGTTGGTCGATCTGCGCCTGCAGCCGGGCCACCGCGGCGGACAGCTCGTCGCTGCGCCCCGGCGCCTCGCCCAGCCAGAATGGAATGGTCGGTGGAAGGCCATGGGCATCCTCCACCCGCACCCGGCCCGGCTCGACGCGCAGGATGCGATAGGAAGCATTGCCAAGCTGGAAGATGTCGCCGGCGATGCTTTCCACGGCGAAGTCTTCGTTGACGCTGCCGATGTTCAGCGCCTGCGGTTCGAGCAGCACGGCGTAGTCGGCGTTGTCGGGGATGGTGCCGCCGCTGGTCAGGGCGGTCAGCTGGCTGCCGCGGCGGCCACGCAGGGTGCCGCTCACCGCATCGCGGTGCAGATAGGCACTGCGCACGCCCTGGCGGCCGTTATAGCCCTCGGTGAGCATGCGCAACAGGGCCTGGTAATGTTGCTGGTCGAGTTCGGCATAGGGCGTGGCCTGGCGCAGGCAGTCGAACAGGGCTTGTTCGTGCCAGGGCTGGTTGCTGGCTTCGGCGACGATCTGCTGGGCCAGCACGTCCAGCGGCGCCCGTGGAATGTGCAGCTCGTCCAGCTCGCCCCGGCGTATGCAGTCGAGCAGGGCCACGCATTCGATCAGGTCATCGCGCGAGGTCGGGAACAAGCGGCCCTTTGGCACGCCATCGACCTGGTGGCCGGCGCGGCCGACCCGCTGCAGAAAGGCCGCTATCGAACCTGGTGAAGCGATCTGGCAGACCAGATCGATGTCGCCGATATCGATACCCAGCTCCAGCGATGCAGTGGCCACCAGCACCTGCAACTGGCCATTCTTCAGGCGTTGTTCGGCATCCAGGCGTAGTTCCTTGGCCAGGCTGCCGTGGTGCGCGGCAACCGCCTCCTTGCCCAGCCGGTCGCTGAGGTGGCGGGTGATGCGCTCGGCCAGTCGCCGGGTGTTGACGAACACCAGAGTGGTGCGGTGTTCGCGCGCCAGGGTGGCCAGGCGGTCATAGACCAGGCCCCAGACATCGGTGGCCATCACTGCACCCAGCGGCACTGGCGGCAACTCGATGGCCAGGTCGCGCTGCCGAGCATGGCCGACATCGACGATTGCGCAGGGGCGGCCGTTGCCGACCAGAAATTGCGCCACCCGTTCGACCGGGCGTTGCGTGGCCGACAGGCCGATGCGCCGCAACGGCCGGTTGCACAGGGCCTGCAGGCGCTCCAGGGTCAGTGCCAGGTGGGCGCCGCGCTTGTTGCCTGCCAGGGCATGGATTTCGTCGACGATTACCGTGTGCACGCTGGCCAGGCCTTTACGGCCAGAAGCCGAGCCCATCAGCACGTAGAGCGATTCGGGGGTGGTCACCAGGATGTGCGGCGCCAGCTTGCGCATGGCGGCACGCTCCTTCTGCGGAGTGTCGCCGCTGCGCACGGCCGTGGTGATGCGCGGGGCGTTCAGGCCCTGGTCCGCGATGGCCTGGCTGATGCCTTCGAGCGGGGCTTGCAGGTTCAGGCGGATATCGTTGGACAGCGCCTTGAGTGGCGAAACGTAGACCACCTGGGTTTGCGCTGGTAGCTCGCCCTGGTGCTCCAGGCCTTGGCGGAACAGTTCGTCGAGTACGGCCAGGAACGCACTGAGGGTCTTGCCCGAGCCGGTCGGTGCGGCCAGCAGCATCGACTGGCCCGCATGGATCAACGGCCAGGCCTGGGCCTGGGCATCGGTCACCGTGGCGAAGTGGCGACGGAACCAGGTGCGCACGGCGGGGTGGAACAGCTCGAGCACCGGGTGGTGTTTGGCGGGCAGGTTCATGTGTTGGTTATGGAGGGTGTGGGGCGGGTTGGCAAGGGGCCGTTCGTCTGCCGGATCGGCTATGACCTGTGCCGGCCTCTTCGCGGGTAAACCCGCTCCCACAGGTACTGCGCCGCTCTCTGACCTTGTGGTGCACCTGTGGGAGCGGGTTTACCCGCGAAGAGGCCGGCACAGGAGACACTGGCCTTGTCAGGGCAATGACCCCCATGGGATCCTCCCCGGTCATTGTTTCAGGTGAGCCCCCATGCCCAACACCATCCGCATCGCCGCGGCCCTGCTGATCGATCCCCAAGGCCGAACCCTGCTGGTACGCAAACGCGGCACCCAGGCTTTCATGCAGCCCGGCGGCAAGATCGATGCTGGCGAAACCCCGGTGCAGGCGCTGGTGCGCGAGCTGCATGAGGAACTGGGCCTGCACATCGACCCGGCCCAGGCCGTGCACCTGGGCCAGTTCAGCGCCCCGGCCGCCAACGAGCCGGGCTTCGAGGTACAGGCCGAACTGTTCCGTGTCGACAGCGCCGCAGCCGTGCTGCCGGCCGCGGAGATCGAGGAGGTGGTGTGGCTGGCCGCAGACCAGGTACCCGCCATGCAGCTGGCACCCCTGACCCGCGACCTGATCCTGCCGCTATACCGCCAGGCCGTCAGCGCACCGCGCTGACGCCATCGAGGGTGGCGAACGAGGTGTCCTTGGCCGTGAGCAAGAAGTCGCGCATATATGGCGCATCGAGCATGTCGGTGCGCACGGCGGCATAAAGCGTGGCGAACAGGCCTTTTTCACCCAGGCGCTTGCCCTTCACATACCCGCGCGAACTGTACTCGTGCAGCGCCCAGTGCGGCATGCCGCACACGCCACGGCCGCTGGCCACAAGTTGCATCATCATCACCGTCAGCTCTGATGTGCGCACGGCGGCGGGCTCGATGTCGGCTGGCTCCAGGAAGCGGGTGAAGATGTCCAGGCGGTCGCGCTCCACCGGGTAGGTGATGAGGGTCTGGTCGAGCAGGTCCTGCGGCACGATGTAGGGCTTGCTGGCCAACGGATGCTGGTTGGCCACCGCCAGCATCGCCTCGTAGGTGAACAGCGGCACGTAGGTGATGCCCGCCAGGTCCAGCGGGTCGGAGGTCACCACCAGGTCGAGGTCGCCGCGGGCCAGGGCCGGCAGTGGGGCGAAGGCAAAGCCGGAGGCCAGGTCCAGCTCCACCTCCGGCCAGGCGTCACGGAACTGGTCGATGGTCGGCATCAGCCACTGGAAGCAGCTGTGGCATTCGATGGCCATGTGCAGACGACCGGCGGTGCCGCCGGCCAGGCGCGCGATGTCACGTTCGGCGCCGCGCAGCAGCGGCAGGGTGGCATCGGCCAGTTGCAGCAGACGCAACCCGGCGCTGGTGAAGCGGATCGGCTTGGTCTTGCGCACGAACAGCGGCAGGCCCAGGCGCTCTTCCAGCTCCTTGAACTGGTGCGACAGCGCCGACTGGGTCAGGTGCAGGCGCTCGGCGGCCTCCACCAGGCTGTCGGCCTCGCGCAGGGCATGAAGGGTTTTCAGGTGACGGATCTCCAGCACAGCTGACTCCGGTGTGTGGACTTGAGGAAACAGGGAATGAGTTGAGTTTCCCTCATGTTGCCGCGCCTGTCGACTGGGCGTACCGCCGCACCGCCTGGCGGGAGTCATCAAACTGTCACTGAACTGTGGCAGCGCGCCCGAACAGAATTCATCAGACTCGCGCTCTACTGGGGATCTGCATTCTGGTGTTTCTTTCATGCGGGCTTTTTGGCTTTTTCTTTTCTTTGTATTCGGCGTACCTGCAAGTTTCGCTGAACAGCGTTGTGACGCCCACGCGCCGGTGCAGCGGGCCGAGCTGGGCGCGGTCAGCCTTGTCTACCAGAGCGTCGGTGCGCCACGCGACCCGGCCTTGCTGCTGGTGATGGGCCTTGGCGGGCAACTGATCCACTGGCCGGACGACGTGGTCGAAGCGTTGTGCCGCCAGGGCTTTCGGGTGATCCGCTATGACAACCGCGATGTCGGCCTGTCACGCTGGAACCAGTTGCCACCGACGGCCAACCTGACGGTCGAACTGCTGCGCTACAAGCTGGGCCTGTCGGTGGCTGCGCCCTATACGCTGACCGACATGGCGGACGATGGCCTGCGCTTGATGGATGCGTTGGGCGTGCGCCAGTTTCATGTGCTGGGGGTTAGCATGGGCGGCATGATTGCCCAGCACTTGGCTGCCATGGCGCCCGAGCGCGTGCGCAGCCTGACGCTGGTCATGTCCAGTTCAGGGGCGGCGGGGTTGCCGGCGCCGGATCCGGCGCTGGTGCAGTTGCTGGCCCGGCGCAGCGCGCCGAACCGCGAAGTGGCCATCGAGCAGCAGGCTGATCTGCTGGCGGCGCTGGGTAGCCCCGAGGTGCGTGACGACCGTGCGGCCTTGCTGCAGCAAGCGGCCGTGGCCTACGACCGGGCGTTCAACCCTGAAGGGGCCAAGCGCCAGATCATGGCGATACTGGCCGAGCCGAGCAGGGTCGAGTTGCTTAACCAGTTGCGGGTGCCGACCCTGGTAGTGCATGGCACGGCCGATCCGTTGCTGCCGGTGATGCATGGCGTGCACCTGGCGGCGCATATCCAGGGCAGCCAGCTGCGCTTGATACCGGGGTTGGCGCACCGCTTCCAGGAGCCGTTCAAGGCGCCGTTGCTGGGGGCGGTGTTGCCCTACCTGCAGGCACATCGGCAGGATGTCACGCATATCGCAGGGCTGTGAATTTCCATGCTTCCAGGCTGATGCGATCCCCTGTAGGAGCGGCCTTGTGTCGCGAAAGGGCCGCAAGGCGGCCCCGGCAATATTCGCGGCTAAGCTGAAATCGGGGGCCGCTACGCGCCCCATCGCGACACAAGGCCGCTCCTACACGGACCGCGTCAGCCGACCTGCCTCAGTGCATCCGCACCCACAAGGTCACCAGCACGGTCGCCGCCATCAGCCAGGCCACCGTGGCCAACGCCAGCGATGCCTCCAGGCGCATGCGGTCGACCAGTACATACAAGGTCGCCAGGTACACGAAGTACGGAATGATCGACCACATGCCGAACAGGATGGTGGTCTTCAGGTCGGCAATGCTGCGCCCCTTGCCGACAATGTAGTGGGCAATCAGGGCGAAGGTGGGGAACAGCGGCACCAGCCCGGCGATGTAGTAATTGCGCGTCTTCGACAGCACCGCCAGCAGCACCACCACACCAGCACCCAGGGCAGCTTTGAATACCAGGTCCACGTTGTCTTTCCAGGTTGGGTTGAGGTCAGCCGAGGCCGTATTTCTTCACTTTGTCGAACAGCGTGGTCTTGGCCATGCCCAGCTCCTGGCTGGCCTGGCTCAGGTTGCCACCGGTACGTTGCAGGGCATCGCTGAGCAGGTTGCGCTCGAACGCTTCCACCGCCTCGGCAAAGCCCAAGCCTTGGCTGGCACCACCGCTGGGGCCTTTCTTGAACGCAGGCAGGCCGAGGGCATAGCGTTCGGCGACGTTGCGCAGTTCACGCACGTTGCCCGGCCAGTCGTGGGCCATCAGGCGCGACAAGGTCTGGCTGTCCAGCGCAGGTGTTTCACGGTCGAAGCGCAGGGCCGACTGCTGCAGGAAGTGTTCGAACAGCTGCAGGATATCTTCGCGGCGCTCGCGTAGCGGCGGCAGCTCCAGTGTCACCACGTTCAGCCGGTAATACAGGTCGCTGCGGAACTGGCCACTCTGGCCCATGGCATCCAGGTCAGACTTGGTGGCGGCGATCACCCGGCAGTCCACCGGAATGCTCTGGTTCGAGCCCAGCCGCTCCAGGGTGCGCTCCTGCAGCACACGCAACAGCTTGATCTGCAGGTTGATCGGCATGCTCTCCACTTCGTCGAGGAACAGCGTGCCGCCATTGGCATGTTCGATCTTGCCGATGCGGCGTTTGCCGGCACCGGTGAAGGCGTTGGCCTCGTGGCCGAAAATCTCGCTTTCGAACAGGTTTTCCGGCAGGCCGCCACAGTTCAGTGCCACGAACGGCTGGCCCTGACGATGGCTGAAGTCGTGCAGGCAGCGGGCGACCAGTTCCTTGCCGGTACCGGTTTCGCCTTCGATCAGCACGTTGGCCGAGGTATCGGCGACGTTGGCGATGAGCTCGCGCAGGTGCTCCATGGCCGGCGAACGGCCAATGATGCGCCTCTCCAGGCTGCTTTGCTCCGCCAACTGGCGGCGCAGGGCCACCACTTCGCGCGACAGCCCGCGCTGTTCGAGGGCGCGGCGCACCACGTCGACCAGGCGCTCCGGGGAGAAGGGTTTTTCCATGAAGTCGTAGGCGCCATTGCGCATGGCGCCCACCGCCATGTCGATATCGCCGTGGCCGGTGATCAGTACCACCGGCAGGCTGCGGTCGCGGGCCTTGAGGCGGTTGAGCAGCTCCAGGCCATCGATGCCCGGCAGGCGTATATCGCTGACGACGATGCCGGCGAAGTCGTCGCCGATGCGCTCCAGCGCCTGCTCGGCGCTGCCCACACCTTCACAGGCGATGTCTTCCAGGGCCAGCGCCTGTTGGCAGCCGAGCAGCACATGCGGGTCGTCTTCGACGATCAGGACGGTAAGAGGCGCTTGGTTCATGGGTGCTCTGCCGATTCGCTAGGGGGTGAGACCAGGGGCAGGGCCAGGACGAAGGCCGTGCCGCCGCTGGCGGGGTGCTCGACGTTGAGGCTGCCCTTGGCGGCGGCGGCAAGGCTCGCCGACAGGGTCAGGCCCAGGCCCAGGCCATGTTCGCCCGGTTTGGTGGTGAAGAAAGGTTCGAACAGGTGCTTGCGCGCCTCGGCGTCGATGCCGTGGCCATTGTCGCGCACCTGCAAACGGTACTTGTCGCCCTGCAGCTCGCCTTCCAGCCACAGTTGTGGCAGCGGTTGGGCGGCCATGGCATCCAGGGCGTTGCCGATCAGGTTGACCAGGATCTGCTCCAGGCGGGTCTGGTCGATGGCCAGCTGCTGGTCCTCGAACTGATTGTGCAGCTGCAGGTGGCAGGCGCTGATGCGGTTGGCCAGCACCTGCAAGGTAGCGTCCACCGCCTTGGCCAGCGAAGCCTGGCCACTGTCGTCGCTGCGTCGGGCGAACGAGCGCAGGCTGGCGGTGATTCGGCCCATGCGGTCGATCAGGTCGTTCATGGTACGCAGGTTGGTGCTGGCGGTTTCCAGCGCCCCGCGTTCGAGGAAGCGCACGGTGTTGCCGGACAACGTACGCAGCGCGGCCAGCGGTTGGTTCAGTTCGTGGGCAATGCTGGTGGACATCTGCCCGATGGCGGCCAGCTTGCCAGCCTGTACCAGTTCATCCTGGGCGTGACGCAGGGTCTGCTCGGCATGCCGGCGCTCGCGAATCTGGCCCTTCAGGCGTTCGTTGCTGGCACGCAGGTCGGCCGTGCGTTCGGTAATCCGTCGTTCCAGCTGGCTGTTGGCTTCCTGCAGGGCCTCGCGGGCTGCCAGGCGAGTGGCGATGACCTTGCGCCGTTCGTTCCAGGCGATGCCGAGGATCGCCAGCAATGCAAAGGCCACGCCTGCCAGGATGCCCTGTACCATGGATTCGCGGCGCAGGTCCTGCAGCGGGGTCAGCAGGGTGAAATGCCAGGGCGTGTCGACCAGGCGCCGGGTCTGGGCCAGGTAGGCCATTTCGCGGGCCTTGCCCTGTGCGGTTTCGCTGTTGGCCGGGAAGGTCAGCTTTTCCACACCATCGGCCAGGGTCTCCCGTGCCAGCGGCTGCAGTTCGTTCAGCGGCCACCAGTAGTACTGCAGGCTGCGAGCCAGGCGCTCCTTGATCTGCGGGGTCAGCGGGCGTACCGACTTCAGGCGCCGGGCAGGGTCGCTGGAGAGAATGATGATGCCGTTCTCGTCGCTGACGAACGCCTCCAGGCGGGCACGCTGCCAGCGCTCCTCGAGGGTGTCCAGGCGCACTTTGATCACCGCCACGCCAATGATCTTGCCGTGTTCCTCCAGGCCGTGGGCCAGGTAATAGCCGGCCTCGCCGGTTGTACTGCCGATACCGTAGAAACGCCCGGGTTCGCCGCGCACGGCAGTCTGGAAGTAGGCCCGGAACGACAGGTCCTCGCCGAGGAACGAGTCGGCATCGCGCCAGTTGCTGGTAGCCTGGACACGGCCGTTGGTGTCGAGGACGAAGATGGCCCGGCTGCGGCTGCGCCGGTTCAGGCCTTCGAGGTATTCGTTGACGGTCTGCCGCGAGCCGCCGTCAGGGTCGGTGAGCAGATGCGAGACGCTGTCTTCCAGCTCCAGCAGGCTCGGCAGGTAGGTGTACTTGCTGATTTCGCTCTCGACCGTGCGCGCGTGCAGCTCCAGCTGGCGCTCGCCGTTTTCGCTGAGGGTGCGGATGCCGCTGCTCTCGCTGATCAGGTAGCCAGCCATTCCCAGGCCGACCATCAGCAGGATGATCAGTGGCGGTAACAGCAATTGGCGGAGCAGGCGGGATTTCACGGCAGGCTTGGCAGGGAGAAGAAGCGAAGGATCGCATTTCATCACAGTGGCCTTGTCACGACCAGCGCCTGCTGCCCGAAGGGCAGCGGCGCCGACCGCTTCAGTGAAGCAAAATCAGTGTTGCAGGATCTTGCTGAGGAAGTGCTGGGTACGTTCGTGGCGGGCACTCGGGTTGCCGAAGAAGTCTTCCTTCTGGCAATCCTCGATGATGTTGCCCTTGTCCATGAAGATCACGCGGTTGGCCACCTTGCGGGCAAAGCCCATTTCGTGGGTCACGCACATCATTGTCATGCCTTCGTGGGCCAGCTCGACCATCACGTCCAGTACTTCGTTGACCATTTCCGGGTCCAGGGCCGAGGTCGGTTCGTCGAACAGCATGACGATCGGGTCCATCGACAGGGCGCGGGCGATGGCCACGCGCTGCTGTTGGCCGCCGGACAGCTGGCCGGGGTGCTTCTTGGCGTGGGCACCGAGGCCGACGCGGTCGAGCAGGGCCAGGCCCTTCTTGGTCGCTTCTGCTTCGCTGCGGCCAAGCACCTTGCGCTGGGCGATGGTCAGGTTCTCGGTGATGGACAGGTGCGGGAACAGCTCGAAGTGCTGGAACACCATGCCAACGCGCGAACGCAGCTTGGGCAGGTTGGTCTTGGGGTCGGCGATCGAGGTGCCGTCGACCACGATGTCACCTTTCTGGAACGGCTCCAGGGCGTTGACGCACTTGATCAGGGTGGACTTGCCCGAGCCCGACGGGCCGCAGACCACCACCACTTCACCCTTCTTGACCTCGGTGCTGCAGTCGGTCAGTACCTGGAAGTCCCCGTACCACTTGTTTACGTTCTTGATGGAAATCATACGGCGATCCTTTTTTGCAGGCGCTTGACCAGCCACGAAGCGGAGAAGCTGATGAGGAAGTACACGACACCGGCGAAGATCAGGAACTCATGGGAGCGCCCAATGATGTCGCCGTTGGAGCGTGCCGAGTTGAGGAAGTCCACCAGGCCCACGGTGTAGACCAGCGAGGTGTCCTGGAACAGGATGATGCTCTGCTGCAAAAGCAGTGGCGTCATCTTTCGGAAGGCCTGGGGCAGGATGATAAGGCGCATGGTCTGGCCGTAGGTCATGCCCAGGGCCTGGGCGGCGCCCATCTGGCCCTTGGAGATCGACTGCACGCCGGCGCGGACGATTTCGCAGAAGTACGCGGCCTCGAACATCATGAATGCCACCACGCAGGAGGTGAAAGCACCTACCGGGGTGTCCTCGCCGGTAATCCAGCGCAGCACGAATGGTACCGCCAGGTAGAACCAGGTGATTACCAGCAGCAGCGGGATCGAGCGGAAGTAGTTGACGTAGGCGCCGGCCACGTTCGACAGCAGCTTGCTCGACGACAGGCGCATCAGGGCCAGGATGGTCCCCAGTACAATGCCGCCAACCACGCCCATTATCATCAGCTGCAGGGTCATGACCATGCCTTCCCAAAGGGCAGGCAGGGCCGGGATGATTTCGCTGAAATCCATGTCCATTTATTTGCCCCCTACGGAAATCAGGCCGGGCACCGAGACTTTCTTCTCGACCATGCGCATCAGCAGCATCAGGCCCATGTTCAGGGTGAAGTAGATCAGCGTGGCCAAGGTGAAGGCCTCGAACAGGTTCGCCGAGAACTCAGCGGTCTGCTTGGTTTGTGCCAGCAGTTCCATCAGGCCGATCAGCGACGCCACCGACGAGTTCTTGAACACGTTCAGGAATTCCGAGGTGAGCGGCGGAATGATGATCCGGTAGGCTTGTGGCAGCAGCACATTGGTGTAGATCTGCGACAGGCTGAAGCCCATGGCGCGGGCGGCGGCTTCCTGGCCGCGGGGCAGCGCCTGGATGCCGGTACGCACCTGCTCGCACACGCGGGCGGCAGTGAACAGGCCCAGGCAGATGACCACGCTGATCAGCGCCGAAGTGGTCGGGTTGAGGTCCTGCTTGAACCATTCCTGCAGGCCTTCTGGCAGCAGGTCTGGCACCAGGAAGTACCAGATGAACAGCTGCACCAGCAGCGGTACGTTGCGGAACAGCTCCACATAGGCGGTGGCGATACCCGATACCAAACGGTTCGGCACGGTGCGCATGACACCGAGGACCGAGCCCAGCAGCAAGGCGATGACCCAGGCGGAGATGGCGATGGCGATGGTCCAGCCCAGGCCGGTGACGTACCAGTCCAGATAGGTTTCGCTGCCCACGCCGGTGGACTTGAAGAACACGCCCCAGTCCCAGTTGTAATTCATCGGGATTTCCCCTCAGACGATTGTTTCACGGGCACCTTCGAGCATCCGAGAGCGCTTGGCGCCCTCGGATGAAAGGTTAGACACTAATGAGTGGCCTGCAGTATTGATTGGTACTGTTGAGCACCAGGCCACTATCTGAGAGTCAGGACTTCTTCTCGTCCGCAGCCTTGTCGGTCGGCTCGGCGATCAGTTTCTTCAGCTCGTCGCTCATCGGGAACTGCAGGTTCAGGCCCTTTGGCGGGATTGGCTGCTGGAACCATTTGTCGTAGCTCTTGTTGACTTCGCCCGACTTGAAGTAGCCGACGATGGCGTCATCGACCGCTTTCTTGAAGGCCGCGTCATCCTTGCGCACCATGCAGCCGTAGATTTCGTACGATTGCGGGGTACCGGTGATGACCCAGTCCGACGGTTTGCGAGCCTTGGCCATTTCGCCGGCGAGCAGGGCGTCGTCCATCATGAAGGCCACGGCGCGGCCGCTTTCGAGCATGTTGAAGGCTTCACCGTGGTCCTTGGCGGAAATCACGTTCATCTTCATCTGCTTGTCGGCGTTCATCGCCTTGAGGATGCGCTCGGAGGTGGTACCGGCGGTGGTCACCACGTTCTTGCCGGCCAGGTCCGGGAAGTCCTTGTATGCCGGCTGACCGTCCTTGACCTTGGTCAGCAGGCGGGTACCGACTTCGAAGATGCCGACCGAGAAGCCGACCTGCTGCTGGCGCTCGATGTTGTTGGTGGTGGAGCCGCACTCGAGGTCCACGGTGCCGTTCTGCACCAGCGGGATGCGGGTCTGGGAGGTGACGAGGTTGTAGCGGACCTTGATGTCCGTGCCCAGCTGCTTCTTCAGGGCGTCGACGACAGCCAGCTGGATGTCATGCGAGTAGCCCACGGGCTCGGGCTTGCCGGCCAGGTAGGAAAACGGGATGGAGGAGTCGCGGTGGCCCAGGGTGATGGTGCCCGACTCCTTGATCTTCTTCAGGGTGCCGGTCAGTTCTTCGGCCATGGCCGGCGAAGCGATCACGGCGGCCGCGATGGCGGCGCCCAGCAATTGACGAACGATGCGCATCAAATTTTCCTCGACGTGTTTGTTTTTTTTATGGAGCCGTTGGCGGACTCTTCGTTCAACGAATACAGAAATAAACGATTGCATTCGGCTACCAAGTGTAGAGCATGAGTCGTGCCAAGCTCTGGCATTGATCATAACGCCTCGAATTCATTGGGAATCAACCTTTTGCTTTCATCGTGTGACGGTAAGTTTCATTCGCCATACCGAATGAATAGCGGTTAATCGTTCGGAAATCCGAACGGATTTGCCAGCCCTGCATCGCAATGCACGAGCGATCAGGACCGCTGCCATGCAGCGCCTGATCGCAGTGCTGCCAGCCTGGTCAGTGGGGCATGAGCCGCTCTTTCGGCGTCTGGTTCCAGCGCGCCCAGGCCTCGGTAGTGAGGGTGCGTATCAGCACTGACTCCTCGGCGGCAAGTTCGCGCATCAAAACCCTGGCCTGGTCTTCATAGCCCGCTTCCTGGCCGGCCACGGCCCGTGCCTCGAGCGCTTCCATTCGCTCGTAATAAGGCCTTGCGGTCGCCTCGAAACGGTCAGCATAGGTTTCTCGCAGGTAGTTCTGCCAGTAAGGGCGGCCTGCAAGCGCGTCCAGCATCGACAAGGTGCTGTAGCTTTGCAGTACTTCTATTTCTGCTGCGTTCAGATCCCGCGTTGTCACGTGGGCGAATGATGCGAAGTGCATCTCATCCGGTGGTGCTGGCAAGTCAAGTGGCCCCGTCAGCCGCAGGCGATAGAAAAGCCGAACTTCGATTTCATCTACTCTGCGTCCTGCTTCGCGCAGGGCCTGGATGTGCCGGTTGGCAATATCGTCAAGCAGGTCCAGGCGGTGCAGCTGGCCGCCCAGATACAGCAGGTGGCTCTCTCTCATTTCCGCTGGCACCCCTTCGATGCCCTGGAAGGCCAGCACGCCCACTTCCATCTGGTTGAGCAGCAGCAACAGGCGGTCCTCGCAGGTACGCGGCCCGTCGGCCTCGCGAAACAACTGCTCGCGTAACGCTTCATTGTTTTCGCAGGCTTCGAGGATGTGCCAGAGACGGCGTCGATAATGCCGCGGATGGGCCTCGAAGTCTTCGCTCTGGGCAAAGTCGGCCAGGAATCTGAACAGGCCTCCAGAGCCCGGCTCCTCGCTCAGGCGGTCCCAGGCTGCCTCCCGTTCTGCACGGAGGAGCTCGTTTCTGGACGCTACCCAGGTTGCACGGGTTTCTTCATCTATTGGCTCGTGGGCATACGACGCGCTGCCTCGGGCGCCTGTTTCGCTGGCACCCTGTGCTTCGTCCAGATACTCGATGCTGCCTTCGCTCAACGGATTGTCATGCAGGTTCAGCCTTTGCAGGCGCAGGCGCAAGCCGCGCATCTCGCGCTGCAACTCGCTGATTCTGTTGTCGCGCAAGTCGATATGGGCGCGTAGCGCTACGTTCTGGTGGACCAGGCCAATATCCGCCTGGCCCGTTGCTCGCAGGCGCAGGTCCCGCACATGTGGCAAGGCCGAGAGGTCGGGCATGCCGTTGAGGGGGTTGTAATTGAGTATCAGGGTATCCAGCCGCTGCAACTGAGCCAGGCGGCTGCCACCTGCTGCGTCCATCGCAATCAGGTTGTTGCTCAGGTTCAAGCGCCGTAGCTGGCTGAGGCCCTCGATGCCCTCGGGAACCAATGTCAGCCGGTTGCCGCTCAGGTCCAGGTCCACGACGTTGGGGAACAGCCTTAGGAAGCGCGCATCGATCTGCTGCAGGCGCATGTTGCGTAACGTCAGCCGGCGCACGTGTCGGTATTCCACACCCTCCGGCAGGTCTGGCAAGGCATCGATGTGCTCGCCGTCTATGGTCAGTTCATATTGGTCGTTGCCGTCCACCAGTTTGCGCCGCCAACTGCGGCGAAGGGTATCGGCTACCCGGCGTCTGCGAATGGCGTCGATCGGAGATTGCCAACCGGCCTGCCAGACCCGAAGTGTTTCGCGCAGGTCGGCAAGCTGGCGTTGCAGCGCCTGGTAATGGTCCCACAAGCTCTCCCCGCGCTGGCGGACTGCTTCGAGGTAAGCGTCCAGTTGCAGTTCGGAGAGTGTGGGGAATATTTGATGGATCCCTCGGCGAATAGCGCTTTGGCTGCTTTCACCACCGCCGCTGAGTGTATAGGCCAGCCTGCCGTCGGCGAAACGCCGGGGCGGCCTGACAGTTGCGCGGATGCCGGGCAGGTCGAGCAGGCCAGCCGTGGAGTCGCGATCCTGTTCGGCTGCCATGGCCAGTTTGTCGCGCAGTTCCCTGAGCTGCAGGTTGCGGTTCCCCAACCGGGTTTTCTGCTCGTCGTCCAGGCACCGCAGGAGCGCTGCCAGCAAGGACTTGCCCTGGGTTTCTTCGCCAGCCAGGGCGTAGCCTTGCTCATTTTTGACAATGGTGCGTACCTTCTGCGCGGTCTCGCTCTGGCTGGCGAATATCTGTAATCCCTCCAGGCCGCCGTGGCGTAATTCGACCCGTACTGAGTCTGGCCACGGGGCTTCCCGCTCGATGAGGCGTAGCGCCAGTATTTCGCTATCGGTGTTGGCCAGGTTCTGTAGGCGCAAGCCGAGACAAGCCCGGTCGATACGGCTGGCATGTTCATACCATCGTGCATGTTGC
The DNA here is from genome assembly GCF_023100865.1 of Pseudomonas sp. A2. Classification (NCBI taxonomy): domain Bacteria; kingdom Pseudomonadati; phylum Pseudomonadota; class Gammaproteobacteria; order Pseudomonadales; family Pseudomonadaceae; genus Pseudomonas; species Pseudomonas sp. A2. The sequence continues at coordinate 4,867,122 of NZ_CP039127.1, read as the reverse complement.
GCCATGCTCAGTGGTATCCGCCCGGAAGCATGCAACTGTTCTATCTGGGCGCTACTGCCATGGTCGATGACTTCCTGGGCGCCCCTTGGCGACAGCCCCCGAAAGGCGCCGATCAGCTTGGCCTGGTCGATGGATAGCGGTGTTTGCCATGCCTGAAGTTTCTGCTCGAAGGCCAGCCCTTTCAGGGTCGGATCCTGCTGGTGCAGCTTGATCCGGTCGTGGATGTCTAGCAGCCGCGCGGGTGGTGGAGCGTTCTCCAGGCAAAGTCGGCGCAGCTGGTCCACGGACAGGCCTGTGACCTGCAGAAGCACCCGGCCATGGTCTGACAACGTGTCGGCAAAGTGCTCCCCTTGCAGGCCTTCCAATAATACCGAGACATCTTCCTCGGCAGGCAGGTAGCGGAGGTTTCTGGCCAGCCTTACGCCGCGGCCGGGCAACACCGTTGGCGCAAGCCTGTCGACAAAAGGTATTCGTCGCAGCGTATGCAGCGCACCTGCAGTCAGGCCTGTGGTCGCCAGGCCCTGGGCTACGTTGAACAAGTGCTCCAGTGCACCTCGGCGATCACCTAGCTGCCAGTCCTGGTAGCCTTCGTAGACTTCATCGAGCAATTGCGCCGCGCTGACGACCAGCAGCAGGTCTCCCAATACCGGTACGACCAGAGCTGCCAGCCCCAGCAGGTCCAACCCGGCGCTGAGCATGCCCTGCAAGCGCTGATGTCTGCTCAGGCGGTCTTCGACGTCCGTGGGCACAGCCAGGTAGGCTGCATCATCGAACATTCGTCCGAGCAAAAGCGCTCGTACATGTGCGAACACATCCCCCTCTATGGGCAGGTTTCGCCCGTCGAGCTGCAGTTTCTTTGCTCCAGGCGACGCTACCAGCCGTTGTGCAAGTTCCTTGTCGAAAGCGCTTGTGTCCCGCGCCTTGATGAAACGCTTGAAAAACCTGCGGAATGGCTGCTGTTTGAGGCGAGTGGCCAGGTCGCTGTACACATCGTTCCAACTGTCGTAAAAGCACAGGCTTTGCCCGGGGGCATCGGGTATCCAGACGATGATCTCGTCGATGTCGGCAGCCAAGGCAGGGCGCCATTCGAGAGTGATGACCCCCGTCACGCACTTGCCGAGCAGATAGAGTTGGCGAGGTGTCAGCGTGCCTTTGCCATAGGTTGCGAGCGCAGGGGTTTCCAGCATCGACCGCAGCCGAAGCAGATCCCGCTCATCCAGTTGCCGCTTGAACCTGGCCTCGTAAACCGCTGCTTGCATGCGCGTTCGTACGCCGGTTTCAAACAGGTGCCTTATTGTCGTACGCGCCTGATCGCCCGGCTGGCCCCGCCCAGCCTTGGGTTCGAGCACTGTCTTGAGCAGCACCTGATACTTGCCGCCCAGATCCAGCGAGCGGCACAGGCGAACGAATTGCTCGAAGGTCATGGCCAGCTTTTCGCCTTTCTCGTTTTCCAGATGCGCTTTACGCAACAGCCACGGTTCAGCTTCGTGTGCTTCGAAGTTATGCAGGGCGGCAGCCAGCAGGGTTTGTCGTGTGCTATGGATTACGGTCGGCTTGTAGAAATGCTCTGCGGCCGAAGGTAGTTGGAACTCTTCGCTCACGACCACGTGACCCCGTCGCGCGTCGATATGCCCCAGTCTCTGCTCACGCAGCGCGCGTTCGAGCAGGGGCAGGGCGAAGTCTTCGAGGCGAGGGATTCTTTCGAGCAGATGGCGAAGCCTGTCCGCTGCCTGTTGTTGTGCACCCAAGGCCTTGCCGTAGGCTTGCAGGTGCGTTGTGTCGGCGCTGGTCAACCAGTCAGGCAGTTGCTGGGCGATCAGGGCGTCGACTGAATAGGACGGGTTGTATTCGGTGGGTCGCACGTGATGTTCTCCGGGGTTTGAAAGACCCCAGAGCATCACGCCGATAATGTGGTTTGGCGGTAGTTACTGCTGCGCCGAATGGCCCGCTTGCGCCTGGCGCGTATGGGCGGGCCAGGGAGTCACGCTGCCTGGGTTCGCGCCTGCTGCTCTCGTTGCAGGTAGTCTGCAAGCACCTGTTGTTCGCCCGCGCTGGTGAACAGGCCCAGCTTGGTGCGGCGCCAGAGAATGTCTTCAGCGCTGCAGGCCCATTCGTTGCTGCCGAGGTAGTCCACCTCTCGAGCGAACAACCCACCACCAATTGCCTGGCCCAGGTCTTCCGGCCCTTGCACGCCCTCCAGCAGCTGCCATACACGGCTGCCATAGGTCAGCACCCAGCGCCTGGCGATATCGACCGGCAACCAGCCACAGCGCGCCAGCACCGCATCTACCAGAGCCTGCACCGTGGTCATTTGCTCACCACCTGGTAGCGGCGCGCCAGCGGTCCAGCTGCCGCGCATCTGTGGGAAGTGCGGCTTGAGCTCGGCCATCGCCGATTCGGCCAGTTTGCGGTAGGTGGTCAGCTTGCCACCGAATACCGACAGCAACGGCGCCTGCCCTTCACTGGCGGACAGCGCCAGGGTGTAGTCGCGGGTGACCGCGGACGGATTGTCCGATTCGTCGTTGCACAGTGGGCGCACGCCGGAATAGGTGTGCACGATGTCGCTGCGGCTGATCTGGTGGTTGAAGTGAGCGTTGACCACCTTGAGCAGATAATCGGTTTCCTGCTCGGTGATCGCGACTTTGGCGGGGTCGCCGCTGTACTCGCGATCGGTGGTGCCGATCAGCGTGAAACGCTCCAGGTACGGGATGCAGAAGACGATACGCTGGTCCTCGTTCTGCAGGATGTAGGCATGTTCGCCTTCGTACATGCGCGGCACGATGATGTGGCTGCCCTGGATCAGGCGGATGCCGTAGGGGGCATCGAGCTTGAGGTCGTCCTTGATGAAGCTGGCCACCCACGGCCCGGCGGCATTGACCAGGGCACGGGCGCGAATGGTCTGCAGGCGGCCGTCAGCGTGCTGCAACTCCACTTGCCACAGGCCATCCACACGCTCCGCGCGCAGGCAGCGGGTGCGGGTATGGATATGGGCACCTTTTTCCCGTGCGGCCATCGCATTCAGCACTACCAGGCGGGCATCGTCCACCGCACAGTCGGCGTATTCGAAACCACGGCTGATCGCAGGCTTGAGCGGGTACCCCGGGCCGAAGTGCAGGCTGCGCGAAGCACCCAGGCGCTTGCGCTTGCCCAGGTGATCGTAGAGGAACAGGCCGGCGCGAATCATCCAGGCAGGGCGCAAGTGCGGGCGGTGCGGCAGCACGAAGCGCATCGGCTTGACGATGTGCGGGGCTTTGGCCAGCAGCACTTCGCGCTCGGCCAGTGCTTCACGCACCAGGCGGAACTCGTAGTGCTCCAGGTAGCGCAGGCCGCCGTGGATCAGTTTGCTGCTGGCCGACGAGGTGTGCTGGGCCAGGTCGTCCTTTTCGCAGAGGAATACCTTGAGGCCACGCCCGGCGGCGTCGGCAGCGATGCCCACGCCATTGATGCCGCCGCCGATCACGGCGAGGTCATAGCAGTCGGCGACTGGGGGCTGGGACGAAACGGGCTGGGACACGGGCAAGGCCTCCTGGTGCTGTTCACATCGAATATGAACATTTATGTTCGTTTTCGAAAATACTAGCGCAACAGAAAGCTGGTCGCCAGTCAGTCTTTATAGAAAAAACTGATCAGATGACAATGAAATGAACATTTACGAAAGTTTTGGATGATCGGTTTGAAAGGTATCGCGCCTGTGAGATCAAGCGCGGCGTGGGCGACGCTCGATCTCACAGGCGCGACAAACCTTGCGGCATGCGCCTGTCAGCCCTCAAACCACCTCAAGCCGGATCTTGTACTGGTTCAGCAGCTGGGTGAGGGCGGCGGTTGGCGCCTGGTCGGTCACCAGGCAGTCGACCAGGCTGATCGAGCCCATGCGCACCATGGCGTTGCGCCCGAACTTGCTGGAGTCGGCGGCAAGGATCACTTGTCGGGCATTGGCGATGATTGCCTGGGATACCCGCACTTCCTGGTAATCGAAATCGAGCAGGCTGCCATCTTCGTCGATGCCGCTGATGCCCACCAGGGCGAAGTCGACCTTGAACTGGTTGATGAAGTCGACACTGGCCTGGCCGACGACGCCGCCATCACGGCGCACCGTGCCACCTGCCACCAGCACTTCGAAATCGTCCTTGGCGGCTAGGATCGCGGCCACGTGCAGGTTGTTGGTGATGACTTTCAGGTGGTTGTGGTTGAGCAGCGCCCGGGCGATGGATTCGGTGGTGGTGCCGATGTTGATGAACAGCGAGGCATGGTCGGGAATCTGCCGGGCCACGGATTCGGCGATGCGTTGCTTTTCGTCGCGCATCTGATCGGCGCGCATGGCGTAGGCGGTGTTCTCGATGCTCGAGTCGTAGGCCGCGCCCCCGTGGTAGCGACGTAGCAGATTGAGCTCGGCCAGCTGGTTGATATCACGGCGGATGGTTTGCGGTGTGACGACGAACAACTGCGCCATTTCTTCGATACTGACGTAACCGCGTTCGCGCACCAGTTCGAGGATTTGTTGTTGGCGAGGGGGCAGATTCATGGGCGGTCCTTTGGGGCTGCCGGACAAATGCTGCAATGATGCCGTAGGACGCGGACTACGACCAGTAGACTATCGGGGCGGTCGCGGGGACAAATGCCCTGCATCGATTCTGTGGCCTGCGCTGGCGCTTTTTTGTAGGAGCGGCCTTGTGTCGCGAAAGGGCCGCGAAGCGGCCCCAGCAACATTTGCAATGACACGAAAATCCTGGGGCCGCTTTGCGGCCCTTTCGCGACACAAGGCCGCTCCTACACGTGGTGTAGCGCCTGTCAGGTAGGATCAGGCCTCGTGATCTTCCCAGTCACGGGTACGGTCGACTGCCTTCTTCCAGCCGGCATACAGCTTCTCTTTCTGCGTTTCATCCAGCTGCGGGCTGAACTCGCGCTCGATGATCGCCTTGTCGCGCAGTTCGTCCAGGCCGCTCCAGAAGCCACAGGCCAGGCCTGCCAGGTAGGCCGCCCCCAGCGCCGTGGTTTCGCGCATCTTCGGCCGCTCTACGCAGGTGCCGAGGATGTCGGCCTGGAACTGCATGAGGAAGTTGTTGGCCACTGCGCCACCGTCTACGCGCAGCTCGGACAGGCGCTGGCCGCAATCCTGCTGCATGGCGTCAAGCACGTCGCGAGTCTGGTAGGCGATGGATTCCAGCGCGGCGCGGATGATGTGGTCCACCTTCACGCCACGGGTCAGGCCGAACAGTGCGCCACGGGCATACGGGTCCCAGTACGGGGCACCCAGGCCGGTGAAGGCAGGCACCAGGTATACGCCGTTGCTGTCCTTGACCTTGCTGGCGAAGTATTCGGTATCCAGTGCGTCGTTGACGATCTTCAGTTCGTCACGCAGCCACTGCACGGTGGAACCACCATTGAACACGGCGCCCTCCAGCGCATAGGCCACTTCACCATGCGGGCCGCAGGCGATGGTGGTTAGCAGGCCATGGGATGACTTCACCGCCTGGTCACCGGTGTTCATCAGCAGGAAGCAGCCGGTGCCATAGGTGTTCTTGGCCTGGCCCGGTTCCACGCACATCTGGCCGAACAGTGCCGATTGCTGATCACCGGCGATACCGGCAATGGCGATACCGCTCTTGGTATGGCCGTAGACCTCGGAGGAAGGGCGTACCTCGGGCAGCATCTGCCGTGGGATGCCGAGGATTTCCAGGAGCTTGTCGTCCCACTGCAGGCTGTGGATGTTGAACATCAGCGTGCGCGAGGCGTTGGTGTAATCGGTGACATGCACCTTGCCGCCGGAGAACTTCCAGATCAGCCAGGTATCGATGGTGCCGAACAGCAGCTCGCCGCGCTCGGCGCGTTCGCGGGCACCCTCGACATTGTCGAGGATCCACTTCAGCTTGGTGCCGGAGAAGTATGGGTCGGTGACCAGGCCGGTGGTTTCGCGAATGTAGTCTTCATGGCCGTCGCGTTTGAGCTGGGCGCAGATCTCGGTGCTGCGGCGGCACTGCCAGACGATGGCGTTGTACACCGGGCGGCCGGTTTCCTTGTCCCACACCACGGTGGTTTCACGTTGGTTGGTGATACCCAGTGCGGCGACCTGGGCGTGGCTGATGCCCGCCTGGGCCAAGGCCTCGACCATGGTCGCGCTCTGCGTGGCAAAGATTTCCATCGGGTCGTGCTCGACCCAGCCCGCCTGCGGGTAGTGCTGGGCGAACTCGCGCTGGGAGGTCCCCACCACATTGGCGTCGCGGTCGAAAATAATGGCCCGCGAACTGGTGGTGCCCTGGTCCAGGGCGATGATGTAGTTCTTATCCTGGGTGTCTGTCATGGTCGTAGGCCTTGCGAAAATAGGGGGTCAGGGCTGGGCGTGATGCCGGCGTCAGTTGACTTGAGTATCGCCCTGGCGATTGTCATTTGTCTCAGGGTTCACGGCGGCTGCCATTGGCAGGTTGCGTGCGATCAGGCCGCGATAGGTCGCGGCACCCAGGCAGGCGCCAAGGATCGGTGCGAACACCGGAACCAGGAAATAAGGCATGTCCCGACCGCCAGTGAAGGCGATTTCGCCCCAACCGGCCAGGAAGGTCATGAGTTTTGGCCCGAAATCGCGGGCCGGGTTCATGGCAAAGCCGGTCAACGGGCCCATGGCGCTGCCGATCACTGCGATCAGCAGGCCGATCAGCAGCGGGGCCATGGCGCCGCGCGGCAGGCCGTTGTTGTCGTCGGTCAGGGCCATGATCACGGCCATCAGGATGGCGGTGATGATCACCTCGACCAGAAACGCCTGGCCGGTGGACAGCGATGGGTGCGGATAGGTGGAGAAGACCGAGGCCAGTTCCAGGCTGGCTTCGCTACCGCGCAAAATGGCGTGGGCCTGTTCGAAATCGAAGAACAGGTTGCTGTACAGGGTGTAGACCAACGCTGCGCCACAGAACGCGCCGCATACCTGGGCCAGCATGTAGAAGGGCAGCTTGCGCTTGTCGAAGCCGGCGAACAGGGTGAGGGCGATGCTCACCGCGGGGTTCAGGTGCGCGCCGGAAATACCGGCGGTGAGGTAGATCGCCATGCTGACGCCCACGCCCCAGATGATACTGATTTCCCAAAGGCCGAAGCTTGCGCCCGCGACCTTGAGCGCGGCGACGCAGCCGGTACCGAAAAAGATGAGCAGTGCAGTGCCCAGGAACTCGGCCAGGCATTGGCTGGAAAGCGTGGGTTGGCGTAGAGCAGTCGTCATGTATGACCTCGTTTTTTTTGTTGTGAGGCGCGTGGCGCTCGACAGCAAAGCCCGGAGTCTATCCCCGTTGACCCGGGCAGATGTTGGAAATGCACCTTAAAAGTGCACCATTTTATTCAGAAACGAAAAAATATAGACAAGAAACGCTGATGTCAAAGGTCGAAAGTGAACGGTTGGTCACGATCTGGATGCTGATTTCAGGTGCGGATCCGCGTACTAGAGCCGTGCAATTGCGGTGCGCTGGCTGCGGTGTGGGAATTGTCCTAAAGTAGCCGCCGAGCTGTCCCGACCGGAGCCCCCGCATGACCCCCGCCCTAGACCTGTTGAAGAAACACCGTGCCGAGCATCGTGTGCACAGTTACGAACATGACCCCAAATCGGCGTCATATGGCCTGGAGGCGGCGGAGAAACTCGGTCTCGACCCGCAGCAGGTATTCAAGACCTTGCTGGCGAGCAGCGAGAAAGGTGAGTTGCTGGTAGCAGTGGTGCCTGTGGTGGGTACGCTCGACCTCAAAGCCCTGGCCCAGGCTGCCGGAGTGAAAAAGTGCGAGATGGCCGACCCGGCGTCGGCGCAGCGAGCCACGGGGTACCTGGTGGGCGGGATCAGCCCGCTGGGGCAGAAGAAGCGCCTGCGCACATTCATCGATGACTCGGCGCAGAACTTTGCAACCATCCATGTCAGCGCCGGGCGGCGTGGGCTGGAGGTGGAATTGGCGGCGGTGGTGCTGGCTGAGCACACCCAGGGCAAGTTCGCCGGGATTGGTCGGGGCTGAGATTTCTGGGGCTGCTTTGCAGCCCATCGCGGCACAAGGCCGCTCCTACAGGGGGAATACGTACCCTTGTAGGAGCGGCCTTGTGCCGCGATGGGCCGCAGAGCGGCCCCAAAATTTCGAATCAGGTCGCCGAGCTGTACCGGCGAACGCCGTTGTCCTGCCGCGGTAACTGCGCCGCCACGCTGCCCGGCACCGGGAACAGCACCAGGTGATCGGCCTTGACCGCAATCCCCACATCCTCACCGACCTGACGGTCGTCATGGCTAGGGAAGATCGCTTCGAGCTGGCTGCCGGTCGGCAATTGCAGGCGGTACAGGGTCGATGCCCCAAGGAAGCTCTTGCCGACGATGTTCGCCTGCAGCGCACTGCCCGGTGCGTGGACGATATCGTCAGGGCGCAGCAGCACATCCACCGAGCTGCCCGGCGCCATGATGTAGGCACGGTTGCCGCGTAATTCACCCAGCTCGGTATTGACCGCCTCGTGGCTGATCATCTGCCCACGGATGAAATACCCCTGGCCAATGAAGCTGGCCACGAACGGCGTCTGCGGCTCGTGGTAAAGGTTGTAGGGCGTGTCCCACTGCTCCAGGCGGCCTTCCTTGAACACGCCAACCTGGTCGCTGACGGCAAAGGCTTCTTCCTGGTCATGGGTCACCAGGATGGCGCTGGTGCCGCGGCTCTTGAGAATGTCGCGAACCTCATGGCTCAGGCGCCGGCGCAGCTCTACGTCGAGGTTGGAAAATGGCTCGTCGAGCAGCAGCAGTTGCGGCTCCGGTGCCAGTGCACGGGCCAGGGCGACCCGTTGCTGCTGGCCGCCGGACAGTTCATGCGGGTAGCGCCCGCCCAGACCGCCCAGCTTGACCAGCTCGAGCATCTCTTCGATGACCTCGGCCTGGCGGGGGTGCTTGGCGATGCCGAAGGCAACGTTCTGCGCCACGGTCAGGTGCGGGAACAGCGCGTAATCCTGGAACACCATGCCGATGCGGCGTTTTTCCGGGGCCAGTGTGAAACCGGCCCGGGAAATGACTTCGCCAGCCAACTGGATCTCGCCATCGTGCACGGGTTCGAAACCGGCGATGGCGCGCAGGGTGGTGGTCTTGCCGCAACCGGATGAACCCAGCAGGCAACCGATGTCGCCTGCGTTCAGGTGCAGATTGAGGTTCTGAACGATGCGCTGGTCGCCATAGCCGCAGGCGAGGTTGCGCAGGTTGAGCAGTAGGGGTTGACTCATGCGTGGTGGTAAGCCGGTTCTACAAGGAATTCGAGAAGGGCCTTCTGTGCATGCAGGCGGTTTTCAGCCTGGTCCCAGGCGACCGAACGTGGGTCGTCGAGCAGGTCATGGCTGATTTCCTCACCACGGTGGGCTGGCAGGCAGTGCATGAACAGGGCGTCGGGTGCCGCCAGGTCGAGCAGTTCGCGGGTGACCTGGTAAGGCGCGAAATGCGCCAGGCGCCGTGCAGTTTCCTCCTCCTGGCCCATGGAAGTCCAGACATCCGTGGTTACCAGATGGGCGCCGCGCACGGCTTCCTTCGGGTCACGCACGATCTGCACGTGGTCACCACCAATGGCCATGAAGCGTGGGTCCGGCTCGTAGCCTTCCGGGCAGGCAATGCGCAGCTGGAAGTCGAACTGCCTGGCTGCCTCGATGTACGAGTTGCACATGTTGAAGCCATCGCCGATCCAGGCCACGGTCTTGCCCTGGATCGAGCCGCGATGTTCGAGGAAGGTCTGCATGTCGGCCAGCAGCTGGCACGGGTGCGACTCGTCGGACAGCGCGTTGATCACCGGCACACGCGAGTTGGCGGCAAATTCGGTCAGAGTGCTGTGGGCGTGGGTACGGATCATCACCACGTCGAGCATGCTCGACAGCACGATGGCGCTATCGCCGATCGGCTCGCCACGGCCCAGCTGGGTGTCGCGTGGGGACAGGAAGATGGCCTGGCCGCCGAGCTGGATCATGCCGGCCTCGAACGACACGCGGGTACGGGTCGAGGATTTTTCGAAGATCATGCCCAGCACGCGGTTCTTCAGGGGCTCGAACAGCACGCCTCGCTTGCGCAGGTCCTTCAGCTCGATGCCGCGGCGGATCACACCGAGCAATTCGTCGGTGGTGAAGTCCAGCAGGGAGAGAAAGTGCCTAGCGCTCATGATTGACTACCTTATCTGCAACGGTATGCAGGTCGACCGTATGGTTTTTTTTGACAACGGGAGTGACCTGCGGCGTAAGCCGCACGGGGGCGGACGAAATAGGGAAAGGCGCAATACTATAAGTAAATGTCGCCTGAAGCCAAGAGGGGAAACAGCTGCCCAGTACCAAAGGGTGTTGCAAAGGGTGTCTTTTCCCGACGGGCAGTGCTGTTTTTTATTTGCTACAGAGGGTTGTACACGGCTTGCCGGCAATTTGGCAAATGGCTGTCGCAAATCGTGTGCCTGATGTCGGTGGATTCACGCCGCGAAGGGCGCTGGCCGGTGGCGGGGGCTGGGCGCATAGTCGATGTTCGACAACCTTCTACACATCCTCCACAACAACAAGGCAGAGGCGGCCATGACCAAGACCCTGCATCACCGTGCCTGTCACCTGTGCGAAGCGATCTGTGGGCTGAACATTGAAGTCAGCCATGACGACGACGGGCGGGCGCTGATCAGTTCGATCAAGGGCGACCCCCAGGACCCGTTCAGCCGCGGCCATGTCTGCCCCAAGGCCGTGGCCCTGCAGGACATCCAGAACGACCCCGACCGCCTGCGCCAACCGCACAGGCGGGTGGGCGAGCACTGGCATGCCATCGGCTGGGACGAGGCCTTTGCCCTGGCCGCCGACAGGCTGTGGGCGATCCAGCAGGCCCATGGGCGCAATGCCGTGGCGGTGTACCAAGGCAACCCGAGCGTGCACAACTACGGCCTGATGACCCACAGCAACTACTTCCTGGGCCTGCTGAAAACCCGCAACCGCTTCTCTGCCACCTCGGTGGACCAGTTGCCGCAGCACCTGGTCAGCCACCTGATGTACGGCCATGGCCTGCTGCTGCCGATCCCGGACATCGACCAGACCGGTTTCATGCTGATCCTTGGCGGCAACCCGCTGGCCTCCAACGGCAGTATCATGACCGTGCCGGATGTGGAAAAGCGCCTGAAAGCCCTGCAGGCCCGGGGTGGGCGCCTGGTGGTGGTGGACCCGCGGCGCAGCGAAACGGCGGCGATGGCCGACAGTCACCTGTTCATACGCCCCGGAGGGGATGCCGCCTTGTTGTGTGGCTTGCTCAATACCCTGTTCGCTGAAGGCCTGGCGCGCGGCTCGCACTTGCCGGTCGTCGGCCTGCAGCAGGTGCGCGAAGCGATCGCGCCGTTCAGCGCGGAGGCCATGAGCGCGCACTGTGGCATTGCCGCGACAGACATTCGCCAGCTGGCAAGGGACTTTGCCGCGGCCGACAGGGCGGTGTGCTACGGCCGCATGGGGGTTTCGACCCAAGCCTACGGCACCCTTTGCCACTGGCTGGTGCAACTGATCAACCTGGTGACCGGCAACCTTGACCGTGAAGGCGGCGCGTTGTGCACCGAGCCTGCCGTCGACCTGGTGGCGACCACCTCGGGTGGCCATTTCAACGCCTGGCAGAGCCGGGTGTCGGGCTTGCCCGAGTACGGCGGCGAACTGCCCGTGGCGGCCTTGGCCGAGGAAATGCTGACGCCCGGCGAAGGGCAGGTGCGTGCGCTGGTGACGGTGGCTGGCAACCCCGTGCTCTCAACGCCCAATGGCCGCCAGCTGGATGTGGCGCTGGACGGGTTGGAGTTCATGCTCAGCATTGACCTGTACATCAACGAAACCACCCGCCATGCCGACCTGATCCTGCCCTCTACCTCGGCGCTGGAAAACGACCATTACGACAGCACATTCAACTTGCTGGCCGTGCGCAACGTGACCCGCTTCAACCGGGCGATCCTGGCCAAGCCCGAAGGGGCATTGCATGACTGGGAGATTTTCGTCGGGCTGGCACAGGCGTTCGCCAAACGTGCCGAGCTGGAGTTGAAGCCGACCTTGGCACCGGCGCAGATGATCGACCTGGCCCTGCGCAAGGGGCGTTATGGTGACGCGACACCCTGGCAGCTGTCGCTGGCAGCGCTGGACGAGCACCCGCATGGCCTCGACCTGGGGCCATTGCGCGCCAACCTCGCTGCGCGCCTGACGACTGCCAGCAAGGCCGTTGAAGCGGCGCCCCAGGTGCTGCTGGATGACTTGGGGCGACTGGCGCAACAGGCCCCTCCGGTGCCGGGCGAACTGCTGCTGATCGGCCGTCGCCATGTACGCAGCAACAATTCATGGATGCACAACTTTCATCGACTGGTGAAAGGCAAACCGCGCCATCAGTTGTTGATGCATCCGCAGGACCTGCAGCATCGTCAGTTGCAGGACGGCCAGCGAGTTCGTATCCGCTCGCGTACCGGGGATCTTGAAGTCGAGGTTCAGGCCTGCGATGACATGATGCCCGGTGTAGTCAGCCTGCCCCATGGCTTCGGTCACTCTCGTCAAGGCGTGCACATGCAGACCGCCCAGGCGCAACCTGGCGTGAGCGCCAACGACCTCACCGATGAGCGCCTGCGTGATCAGGTTTCCGGCAACGCCGCCCTCAATGGCGTACCCGTGCAGGTAGAGGCCGCGTAAGGAACGGTAAGGCCGAGCATGCTGCTCGGCTTTCCGTTACAATGCGTCACCGTGCCGACGACCGCGTCGGAAAGTTCAGCCGAGGTGCTACATGGATATCATCGAAACGATCAAAGAGCAGATTGCCAACAACACCATTCTGCTTTACATGAAAGGCTCGCCGAATGCCCCGCAGTGTGGCTTCTCTGCGCGTGCATCGCAGGCCGTGATGGGTTGTGGCGAGAAGTTCGCCTACGTCGACATCCTGCAGAACCCGGAAATCCGTGCGAACCTGCCAAAATACGCCAACTGGCCGACCTTCCCGCAGCTGTGGGTAGCCGGTGAACTGGTCGGCGGCAGCGACATCATGCTGGAAATGTTCGAGAAGGGTGAGCTGCAGACCCTGATCAAGGAAGCGGCTGCCAAGGCCAAGGCTTCCGAGGCCTGATTCTCCGACAAGCATGAAAAAACCCGCGGATCGCGGGTTTTTTCATGGAGCGAATATTTATTCTTCGCCCATCTGCGACTGCAGGTAGTTCTCGATACCAATCTTGTCGATCAGCCCCAGCTGGGTTTCCAGCCAGTCGATGTGTTCTTCCTCGGATTCGAGGATATCTTCGAGCATGTCACGCGAGCCAAAGTCGCCAGCGGTTTCGCAATGGGCGATGGCCGCTTTCAGGTCGACCAGGCCTTTCTGTTCGATCTTCAGGTCGCATTCGAGCATCTCTTTGGTGTGCTCGCCAATCAGCAGCTTGCCCAGGTCCTGGACGTTGGGGATGCCTTCGAGGAAGAGAATACGCTTGATCAGTTTGTCAGCGTGCTTCATCTCGTCGATGGATTCCTTGTACTCGTGCTTGCCGAGTTTGTTCAGGCCCCAATCTTCGTACATGCGTGCGTGCAGGAAGTACTGGTTGATCGCGACCAGCTCGTTTCCGAGGATCTTGTTGAGATGCTGGATGACGCTTACGTCGCCTTTCATGTCGGGTTCCTGCCCTGTAGAAGTGTGCCAATACACTGAAGTTTGAGCCCGATACTTAGGTGTGTCAAACCTAAGTTCTTGAATAATAAGTGAAAATTAATGTAAATAAGAATGTTTGTGAACCGCGTTGGAGCGCTAACTTATTGAATTGCGAGCATAAAAAAACCGGACGCAAGGTCCGGTTCTTCGAATTCTTTGTTTTCAGGCTGCGGTAAATTCCACGGGGTAGGGCAGGGCTGCCTGGCTGACCTGGAGCTCGGTCAGGGTCTCGCGGACCACCTGCTTGGCCACGCAGGCACATTTGCCGCACTGGCTGGCGACGTTGGTGGCGGCTCGCACTTCCTTGTAGCTGCAGCATCCTTCATAGATCGCATCGCGGATCTGTCCGTCGGTAACGCCGACACAAAGACACACATACATAAAGGCTGACCATCGTTGGTGGGCTCGATGGAGTGGAGCTTAATGTTAATGAGAATGCTTGTCAAAGGAGTTTCTGAAAGGGCCGTGCTTGAGCGACCGGCGGTTGCTTCGTCGTTGGAGTCGGCCTGTCACCAGAAGCCGTGTATGATGGACGGCCTTTGTTGGATGTCGGGCAAGCCCGTCTGGCCCGGCAAACGGTTTTTCACCCTCATCAGGAGATTACAATGAGCGTACTCGTTGGTAAGAAAGCCCCCGATTTCACCGTTCCGGCCGTGCTGGGCAATGGCGAGATCGTCGACAGCTTCAACCTGGCTTCGGCCATCAAGGGCAAGTACGGCCTGGTGTTCTTCTACCCGCTGGACTTCACCTTCGTCTGCCCGTCCGAGCTGATCGCCCTGGACAACCGCATCCCTGACTTCCAGGCGCGCAACGTGGAAGTGATCGGCGTGTCGATCGACTCGCACTTCACCCACAACGCCTGGCGTAACACCCCGGTCAACAACGGCGGTATCGGCCAGGTCAAGTACACCCTGGCTGCCGACATGACCCACGAAATCTGCAAGGCCTACGACGTCGAGTCCGAAGGCGGCGTAGCCTTCCGTGGCGCCTTCCTGATCGACACCAACGGTGTTGTTCGTTCGCAGATCGTCAACGACCTGCCACTGGGCCGCAACATGGACGAGCTGCTGCGCCTGGTCGACGCCCTGCAGTTCCACGAAGAGCACGGCGAAGTCTGCCCTGCCAACTGGAAAAAAGGCGACAAAGGCATGAACGCTTCGCCGGAAGGCGTTGCTGCCTACCTGAGCGAGAACGCTGGCAAGCTGTAATTGCCGCGTGCATGAAAAAACCGGCCCTTGTGGCCGGTTTTTTTGTGCCGTCTTTGCCGGCCTCTTCGCAGGCTTGCCCGCTCCCACAGGAATCGCACAATGGCTGAGGCCACTGCAGTGCCTGTGGGAGCGGGCATGCCCGCGAACGCTTTTGCAGATCAATCGTTGAAATCGCGCCAGCCGCCCATCTCTTTCCAGCGGTTGACGATGCCGCAGAACAGCTCGGCCGTCTTCTCGGTGTCATAGCGCGCCGAGTGCGCCTCACGCCCGTCGAAGTCGATGTCGGCGCTCTGGCAGGCCCGCGCCAGTACGGTCTGGCCATAAGCCAGGCCCGCCAGGGTAGCGGTGTCGAAGCTGGAGAACGGGTGGAACGGGTTGCGCTTCAGGTCATTGCGCGTCACCGCCGCATTGAGGAAGCCCAGGTCAAAGCTGCTGTTGTGGCCGACCAGGATCGCCCGCTTGCAACCATTGGCCTTGAGCGCTTTGCGTACGCCACGGAAGATGTCGGTCAGCGCACTTTCTTCGCTGACTGCCATACGCAGCGGGTGGTCCAGCTTGATCCCGGTGAATTCCAGCGCGGCCGCCTCGATGTTGGCGCCCTCGAATGGCTCCACGCGGTGGAAGTAGGTGTGCTCGGGGAACAGGAAGCCCTTTTCGTCCATGCCGATGGTGACTGCGGCAATTTCCAGCAGGGCATCGGTAGCGCTGTTGAAGCCGCCGGTTTCAACGTCTACCACTACCGGCAGATAGCCGCGGAAACGCTCGGCCATCGGGTGGCGCGAGCCGCTGCTGCCTTGGGTGTCGAGGTCGTCTTCGTAGAGGTCTTCGCTCACGCGTTTTCCTCCAGCAGGCGCCAGCGCAGTTTTTCGCCGGCGCGCAGCGGGATCACGGTCTGCTCGCCAAACGGCAGGCTATCCGGGGCGGTCCATTCTTCGCGGACCAAGGTAATGGTGTCGGTGTTTGCCGGCAGGCCGTAGAACGCCGGGCCGTGCAGGCTGGCAAAGCCTTCCAGCTTGTCCAGCGCGTTACGCTGCTCGAACGCTTCGGCGTACATCTCGATGGCTGCGTAGGCGGTGTAGCAGCCGGCGCAACCGCAGGCGGCTTCCTTGGCGTGTCGGGCGTGTGGGGCCGAGTCGGTACCCAGGAAGAACTTCGGGTTGCCGCTGGTGGCCGCATCCAGCAACGCCACCTGATGGGTGTTGCGCTTGAGGATCGGCAGGCAGTAGAAGTGCGGGCGAATGCCGCCAACCAGCATGTGGTTGCGGTTGTACAGCAGGTGCTGCGCGGTGATGGTCGCGCCGACGTTGGCCGGGGCCTCGGTGACGAACTGCGCGGCATCGCTGGTGGTGATGTGCTCGAACACCACCTTCAGTGTCGGGAAGCGCTCGACCACACGGCGCATATGCTCGTCGATGAAGCGCTTCTCGCGATCGAACACGTCGATCTCGCTACGGGTCACTTCGCCATGCACCAGTAGCGGCATACCAACTTCCGCCAGCGCCTCGATGGCCGGGAAGATGTTGTCGATGCTGGTCACGCCCGAGTCGGAATTGGTGGTGGCGCCAGCAGGGTACAGCTTGGCGGCATACACGAAACCGCTGGCCTTGGCCGCGCGGATGTCCTCGGGGCTGGTGCGGTCGGTGAGGTACAACACCATCAGCGGCTCGAAGCGGCTGCCAGCCGGGCGGGCGGCCAGGATGCGCTCACGGTAGGCGCCGGCCTCTACGGCATTGCGTACCGGCGGAACCAGGTTGGGCATGATGATGGCACGGGCGAAAGTACGCGCCACATCGCCAACGGTGTGGGGCAGGACGGCACCATCGCGCAGATGGATGTGCCAGTCGTCGGGACGCAGGAGGGTCAGGCGATCGGACATTGGGGATTCCAGGCGGGTCGAACTCAAGCCCCAATGCTACCGGAAAACCCTGGGTGGAGCACGGCTATCAAGTTTTCCGCCAGGCGTCCGATAGCCTGCAGGTAAGCCGTCAGAATTTGTGGAGCCGCCCGTGCGCCAGCGTTACCTAGCCCTGTTGACCCTGTTCGCCAGCCTGCCGGCCGGTGCGCTGACCTTCCAGACGCGCATGGAAAACATTGCCTGGAAGGTCGAGGGTGACCAGTTCGAATGCCGGCTGATCCAGCCGATCGATGGTTTCGGCAGTGGCGAGTTCGTGCGCCGCGCGGGCGAGCAGCCGGTGTTCCAGTTGCGCTCGGACAGCAACGTACTGGGGACAGGCACGGCCACATTGCTGGCAGCTGCTGCGCCGTGGCAGCCTGGGCGCAGCGATATCAATCTGGGCAGCGTGCGCATGGCCCGTACCGGGGTGTTGTTCAGTTCGTCCCAGGGCCAGGCCAGTCGCCTGATCAACGGCCTGCTCGATGGGCGCAGCACGGTGGTACGCAATTATGCCGGCGAGGCGGGCAGGCCGATGGAAGTGCGTGTGCTGCCGGTCAGCTTCGCCAAGGCCTACAACGACTATCAGGCCTGTGCCGGCAAGCTGCTGCCGATGAACTACGATCAGGTGCGTCAGACCCAGGTGGGCTTCCCCGGGGGAGGCTTCGAGCTGGATGGCGCGGCCAAGGCACGGCTGGATGTGATCCTCGACTACATCAAGGCTGACCCTACCGTTAACCATGTAGAGCTCAACGGCCACTCCGACAACAGTGGCAATCGCCTGACCAATCGCGACATGTCGCGCCGCCGGGCACTGGCGGTAGCCGACTACCTCAAGGCCCACGGCGTTCCGGAAGAGCAGATTACCGTGCGTTTCCATGGCGAGCGTTACCCATTGGCGAAGAACACCAGTGCTGCCAACCGGGCGCGTAATCGTCGGGTGAATATCGAACTGGATCGGGTGGCGGTCATCGAGAAGCCGGCTGAGAAGCCTGTCGAAAAGGCCCCTGAGCCAACACCTGCCAAGTCCTGAAGGCTGCTCCCACAGGGCATTTCATAATTTCCGACGGTAAGTCGCCCTTCCGAAACTTCTTGTCGCTTTGTCGTCAGAAGCTGTCGCCCCACTGTAAATTTATCCGTAACGTCGTTAGAATCGATCCCTTTCCGTACAACCCCGTGGAGTGATGGCATGGCGGACGTAAAAAAGGTCGTACTGGCGTATTCCGGCGGCCTTGATACTTCGGTGATTCTCAAGTGGCTGCAGGATACCTACAACTGCGAAGTGGTGACCTTCACCGCTGACCTGGGGCAGGGCGAAGAGGTCGAGCCGGCTCGTGCCAAGGCCCAGGCAATGGGCGTTAAAGAGATCTACATCGACGACCTGCGCGAAGAATTCGTGCGTGATTTCGTGTTCCCGATGTTCCGCGCCAACACCGTCTACGAGGGCGAGTACCTGCTGGGTACTTCCATCGCCCGTCCGCTGATCGCCAAGCGCCTGATCGAAATTGCCAACGAAACCGGCGCCGACGCCATTTCCCACGGCGCCACCGGCAAAGGCAACGACCAGGTGCGTTTCGAACTGGGTGCCTACGCGCTGAAGCCAGGCGTCAAGGTAATCGCCCCATGGCGTGAGTGGGACCTGCTGTCCCGCGAGAAGCTGATGGACTACGCCGAGAAGCACGGCATCCCGATCGAGCGCCACGGCAAGAAGAAGTCGCCGTACTCGATGGACGCCAACCTGCTGCACATCTCCTACGAAGGCGGTGTCCTGGAAGATACCTGGACCGAGCACGAAGAAGACATGTGGCGCTGGAGTGTCTCGCCTGAGAACGCCCCGGATCAGGCTACCTACATCGAGCTGACCTACCGCAACGGTGACATCGTTGCCATCGACGGTGTCGAGAAGACTCCGGCCACCGTCCTGGCCGACCTGAACCGTATCGGTGGTGCCAATGGCATCGGCCGTCTGGATATCGTCGAGAACCGTTACGTCGGCATGAAGTCGCGCGGTTGCTACGAGACCCCTGGTGGCACCATCATGCTCAAGGCCCACCGTGCCATCGAGTCGATCACCCTGGACCGCGAAGTCGCTCACCTTAAGGATGAGCTGATGCCGAAGTACGCCAGCCTGATCTACACCGGCTACTGGTGGAGCCCGGAGCGTCTGATGCTGCAACAGATGATCGACGCTTCGCAGGTCAACGTGAACGGCGTGGTACGCCTGAAGCTGTACAAGGGCAACGTCACCGTTGTCGGCCGCAAGTCGGACGACTCGCTGTTCGACGCCAACATCGCTACCTTCGAGGAAGATGGCGGCGCCTACAACCAGGCGGATGCAGCTGGCTTCATCAAGCTCAACGCCCTGCGTATGCGCATTGCTGCCAACAAGGGCCGCTCGCTGCTCTGATTACCGTCATGTGCGGCAAGAACCCCGGCTCAGGCCGGGGTTTTTTTTGTCTGTGGAATCAATGGCCGTCGTTTGCCACCTGTTCATCAAGCGCGCTGATCGATAGTTGCGCGCACTGGCGTCTGTCCAGGTTGCAAAAGCGCCAGGTGCGAGATTGCTGAGGCGGTTGGGCGAGGGCGGACAGCAATTGCTGCTCCATCATGCGATAGGCATCGGGGCCGGAAAACATGAACGTGACAGGCTCGCCCTGCAGCGCTTCGCCGGTACTACCGGGCATTGCATGCTTGGCCACATCACTCGGTGTCGATGTGTTGTCGTTTGGCGTCCTGTTTGGCGACGGGTCG
The DNA here is from genome assembly GCF_023100865.1 of Pseudomonas sp. A2. NCBI lineage: Bacteria > Pseudomonadati > Pseudomonadota > Gammaproteobacteria > Pseudomonadales > Pseudomonadaceae > Pseudomonas > Pseudomonas sp. A2. Next base: position 4,847,647 of record NZ_CP039127.1, on the reverse strand, counting down.
TAGAACGACTTGTAATTGAAGTTGAGCGTGAGGAAGAACAGTGCCGTCAGGAAGAATGGGAAGCCCACCAGGAACCAAGTATAGAGCTTTTGACTGGACTCGCTGAGAAACGGCAATGTGGCAAGAGCGGAGGCTTCGATAATCCCTGCGAAGATGGCAATGATCGTCAGCGGGGCGACAGGTTGTACTTGGTGCATATGGGTCGTCTCCAGCGATTTTGCATATCTTTGCCTTACCGCGCTGCTCAACTAAAGACTGGATTGTTTCCCGTGAGAATAATCGCTCGAAATCCTGGTGATGTTGCCTGTTCAGGCATTTGAATTGAACATTTCCCGAGGTATCGGCCGGTTTTCAACTGGTGCACTTTTACAGGCCGGTGATACCGTTCATTCGGTAACAGGGAATTTGATTGTTACAAGTACATCAGTTGAGTGTAGGAAATTTCTGTAAGTGTTGTAGGTTCCATCTGTTCATATATTTCGCCGGTAAATCACCGCGCCAGCAGGCGCTCTGTAGGTTATCTTGGCGGGCCAAAGCAAAAGCAATGAATGGATATCGCATGAATAAAGTGCTTATCGTGGATGATCATCCGGTCATACGCCTGGCCGTACGCATGCTGATGGAGCGGCATGGGTATGACGTCGTGGCGGAAACCGACAACGGAGTGGCTGCGCTGCAACTGACACGGCAACACCTGCCGGATATCGTGGTGCTCGATATCGGTATCCCCAAGCTGGATGGCCTGGAAGTAATCACCCGCATGACGGCTTTCAGTCCGGGCAGCAAGGTGCTGGTGCTGACATCGCAGGCCCCCGGCAACTTCTCGATGCGCTGCATGCAGGCGGGGGCGGCGGGGTATGTGTGCAAGCAGCAGGAACTCACCGAACTGCTGAGCGCCATCAAGGCCGTACTGTCGGGCTACAGCTACTTCCCCAACCAGGCCCTGCATGTATCACGTGGAAGGGGGGGGAGCGAGACGGACATGGTCAACCGCCTCTCGGCACGGGAGATGACCGTGTTGCAGCAGCTGGCGCGAGGGCGTTCCAACAAGGAAATTGCCGACAGCATGTTCCTCAGCAACAAGACGGTCAGTACCTACAAGTCGCGCCTGTTGCTCAAGCTCAATGCACGGTCGCTGGTCGACTTGATCGAGCTGGCGCAACGGCAAGGGTTGAGCTGATCGCCAAGGCCGTAAAGCCTCCAGCCAGGAGGCTTTGCCAGGGTTACAGGTCGTAGTCGAAGTCGGCCAACTGCTTCTGCAGGCGCCTTTCCTCCAGCATATTGTCGATGGTGCGGCGCTTGCTCAGGTTGGTCTTTGCGGTTTCCACCTGGGGTTCCGCTTCGTCATCTGCGGCAACAAAATCATCTTCGATCGACAGGTCGTCTTTATCGCTACTCATGAGTCGCTCCAAGCCAAGGGGCCATTGGCCGTCCTTATAACCAGAAAGCAGACGCTGGTAAAAAAGATTTTTTCAATCGCAGTGTGTGGTTTCGAGCTATCGACTCAATCGTCGGAGGTCTTGTGCTTGTACTCGCACAAGTCTTCAATCCGGCAACTGCCGCAGCGTGGCTTGCGTGCCTGGCACACATAGCGCCCGTGCAGGATCAGCCAGTGGTGGGCGTCGAGCAGGTAATCCTTTGGTACGAACTTGATCAGCTTTTTCTCCACTTCCAGCACCGTCTTGCCTGGCGCAATGCCCGTACGGTTGCTGACCCGGAAGATATGGGTATCCACCGCCATGGTTGGCTGGCGGAACGCTGTGTTGAGCACTACGTTGGCGGTCTTGCGGCCAACGCCGGGTAGCGCCTCCAGGGCTTCGCGAGTCTGCGGGACCTGGCTGTCATGGCGTTCGATCAGCAGCCGGCAGGCTTCGATAACGTTCTTCGCCTTGCTGTTGTACAAGCCAATGGTCTTGATGTACTCACTCAGGCCTTCGACGCCCAGCGCATAGATGGCCTCGGGGGTGTTGGCGACCGGGAACAGGCGTGCGGTGGCCTTGTTGACGCCGACATCGGTGGATTGCGCAGACAGTGTCACGGCGACAAGCAACTCGAACGGGGTGGTGTACGCCAGTTCGGTCTTCGGGTCGGGGTTGTCTTCGTGCAGCCTGCGAAAGATCTCCAGGCGTTTGGCGGCATTCATGAAATCAGAGCTTTCCTTGATGACGTGATTGGGCAGGGCCCGGACGCAGGCAATTGTACAAGGCCAACAGCAGTCCGAGCAGTAGCAAGGCGCCCGGGGCCAGGCTGGCCAGGTGCAGGCCGATACCGTCGGCCAGCCATTGGCGGCTGGCACCAAGCAGCAGGCATGTGGCAAGCAGCGCGCAAAGGTGGCCGGCGAGCAGGCGCCAGCGCCCTTGATCGGGCAGCAGGTAGTCAATGGCCAGGCATTGCAGGCACAGCAGTGCGGGATAGTGGCCGAGGGAGAGTGCCAGTGGCAGCAGCCAGGCACGCAGTGCCAGTTGCAAACAACTGGCCAGGGCCGCCAGAACCAGCAGGCTGGCCAGTACATAGGTCCAGGTGACAGACCGTCGGCGCAGGGGGGCCATTGATAGCTGGTGAAGGCTGCTCAGCAGCACTGCGCACACGCCTATGGTGGCGCCGTCGCTCAGTGTTCGGGTGGCGCCCAGCAGAGGCACCAGGCTTGCGCCGAGCAGGTAGAGCCTATTCATGCGTGGCGCCCTCCAGCAATACGCTGCGCTGCTCATCGAAGTAGCTCAGCGCTTCCTGTAGCGCGACGATCACTGCACGTGAGGTCACGGTTGCGCCGGCCAACTGATCAAAGTCGCCCTGGTCGCGCTTCAGCGCCCAGTGATCGCCCAGCTGACGGTTGGCAAATTGCCCCAGCCAGTTCAGCTGCGCATCACCCAGGCGTGCACCCAACCCAGGGCTTTCCTGTTGCTCGACCACCTGGCTGCCGATCAGTCGGCCGTCCGCTGCGATGGCCACGCTCAGCACGATAGGCCCGGCATAGCCCTGGGCCTTTGTGACCAGTATGACGGCGGCCGGTTTACCCGCCAGCGTTGCCCGGTAAGCTGCCAGGATGCGGCTGTTTGGCCGCTGTGCGGCGGGCCTGGGCAACGGGCTGTCCAAAGGTTGGTTGTCGTAACTGCCTTCTGGCAACACCGCCAGCCGCTGGCGGCTATTCAGTTGCTTCTCGGCGTCGGCGATGGCTGCGCTGGTCCAGTGCCGCCAGGCCAAAGTGGTCGACAGCGCCAGTGCTCCGGTCAGGAGCAACAAACCCACATCACGTACCAGGCGCTTCATCGGGCAACCTGCTGGCGCTGCAGAGCCAGGCGTTCGAGGCTCGGCGCCATGAGGTTCATGAGCAGGACGGCGAACGCTGTACCGTCCGGGTAGCTACCCCAGGTGCGGATCAGATAGATCAGCAGGCCCGCCCCCAGGCCGAAACCCAGCTTCGCCCACTCCTGCCGGGGCCCGGACACCGGTTCGGTGGCAATGAAGAACGCCGCCATCATGGTCGAGCCGGAGAACAGGTGCACCAGGGGGGAGCCGTTGGAGTCCGAGCCCGAGCCATTCCAGCCCAGCAGGCTGAACAGGAACAACCCAGCCAGCAGACCGACCGGCACATGCCAACTAATAACCTTGCGTTGCAGCAGAAACAGGCCGCCCAGCAGGAACGCCAGGTTGACCCATTCGCTGCCCCGTCCACCGATGCTGCCGAAGCCCGGGTGACCGGCGAACAGTTCATCGATGGTCAGGCTGCGGTTGTGGCGCAGGCCGTCGAGCAGCGTCGGCCTGGCCCAGGCATCGATCTGCTCGCCGCCGGCGAACACCAGCTGCAGGCTGTCGAGCAGGCCTGGTGCCGGCCCCGGCCAATGGCTCATCTGCAACGGGAAGCTCAGCAGCACGAAGGCGTAGCCGACCATGGCCGGGTTGAACAGGTTGCGCCCAACCCCGCCAAAGGCCTGCTTGCCGATGCCGATGGCAACGCTGGTAGCGACCACCGGCAACCACCAGGGTGCCAAGGTGGGCAGGGCGGCGGCCAGCAGCACGGCGGTCACCAGCGCGCTGCCGTCGTTCAGCGCCGTGCGCAGCGGTTGTGCTCGCAAGGTAAGCAACAGCGCCTCGCACAGCAGCGCGGTGCTTGCGCACAGCAACAGGTTCAGTAGCAAACTCCAGCCATGCAGCCAGAACAGCGCCAGCAGGCCAGGTACGCAGGCCAGCAACACCAGGCCCATGCTGGTGCGTAGCCGCGGGTCGGGCTTGGCGGTCATTGGGCGAACAGCCCGTTGAAGCCGGAAAACGCCATGGCCATTACTCCGGCCCCAAGCAGTTCGATGGGCAGGCCGCGCATTGCCCCGGGGACGTCGGCATGAGCGCTGCGCTGGCGCAGGTCGGCGAACAGCACCAACGCCAGCCAGAAGCCGCCGCCGGCCAGCAGGCCTTGCAGCAAGGTAGCGAGCCATGTGCTTTCGTCGCTTGCCTGTTGCAGGGTCAAGCCCAGTACTACCGCGTTGCTCAACAGCAGCGCGGGCAGTTGCGTCACCGGCCAGCTCGGGCGCCATCTTGTCAGTAGCCATGGTAGGCCCCAGGCAAGCACGGCCAGCCAGGGCAACAACAGGAACAGGGCAAGGTCCTGGGCTTGCAGTGGGGCAAGCACCCCGCGCACCAGTAGTTGTGCGCCGATCACGCCCAAGGCAATGCACAGTGCGCAGGCGAGGCCGTGCACGTGGAGGTGCAGCCTTGGGAATGGCTGTTGTTGCAGGCACAGGTGATTGACCAGCGCAGCGCTGATCAGGACCAGGATGTAGTCGCTCATGAGATGACGATAGCCGGGAATCGGGGCGATTGTCCGGGTTTGGCATCAAGGTGCCGGAGTCATTGTGAGAGCGGGCGTGCCCGCGAACACCGGAAACGCCGGTGCCATGCACCGAGTAGTCAGTTTCGCGGGCACGCCCGCTCCCACAAGGTCCAGCAGGTTTTGTTACTTGATGCGCTGGCCTGGCTTGGCACCGCTGTCCGGGCTCAGCAGGTAGATCTCTTCACCGCCAGGCCCGGCCGCCATGACCATCCCTTCGGACACCCCAAAGCGCATCTTCCGTGGCTTGAGGTTGGCCACCATCATGGTCAGCCGGCCTTCCAGCTGGGACGGGTCGGGGTACGCCGACTTGATGCCGGAAAACACGTTGCGGCGCTCGTCACCGATGTCCAGGGTCAGTTGCAGCAGCTTGTCCGCGCCCGGTACGGCCTCGGCCTTGACGATCAGCGCCACGCGCAGGTCGACGGCAGCGAAGGTGTCGAACTCGATTTCCGCCGACAGTGGGTCCTTGGCCAGCTCGCCATTGCCGGCCGGGGCCTTGGCTTCGGCGGCCAGCAGGTCTTCCTTGCTGGCGGCGACCATGGCTTCGACCTTGGCCGGTTCGATGCGGCTCATCAGCGCCTTGAACGGGTTCAATTGGTGGTTTTCCAGGCGCGACAGGTGGTCGTTCCAGGTCAGTGGTGCCACGTTGAGGAAGGCCTCGGCGTCGGCAGCCAGTACCGGCAGCACCGGCTTGAGGAAGATCACCAGCTGACGGAACAGGTTGATGCCTTGGGCGCAGATGGCCTGAACTTCATCCTGCTTGCCTTCCTGTTTGGCCAGCGACCATGGGGCCTTGTCAGCGATCCAGGCGTTGGCGCGATCGGCCAGCGCCATGATTTCGCGCATGGCACGGCCGAAGTCGCGGCCTTCATAGGCGTCGGCGATCGACGGGGCGGCCGCCAGGAAGGCTTCGGTCAGCTCCGGTGCAGCATCGCCAGCCACCATCACGCCTTCATTGCCCTTGTGGATGAAACCGGCGCAGCGGCTGGCGATGTTGACCACCTTGCCAACCAGGTCGGAGTTGACCTTCTGCACGAAGTCTTCGAGGTTCAGGTCCAGGTCATCGACGCCACGGCCCAGCTTGGCGGCGTAGTAGTAGCGCAGGTATTCCGGCTGCAGGTGGTCGAGGTAGGTGCGGGCCTTGATGAAGGTGCCGCGCGACTTGGACATCTTGGCGCCGTTCACGGTCAGGTAGCCGTGCACGTTGACCGCGCTCGGCTTGCGGAAGCCCGCGCCTTCGAGCATGGCTGGCCAGAACAGGGCGTGGAAGTTGACGATGTCCTTGCCGATGAAGTGGTACAGCTCGGCCTTGGAGCCTTCGTTCCAGAACGCGTCGAAGTCCAGCTCCGGGCGGCGTGCACAAAGGTTCTTGAAGCTGGCCATGTAGCCGATCGGTGCATCCAGCCACACGTAGAAGTACTTGCCTGGCTCGCCTGGGATCTCGAAGCCGAAGTACGGCGCGTCGCGCGAGATGTCCCACTCCTGCAGGCCCGAGTCCAGCCATTCGGCCAGCTTGTTGGCTACCGCGTCCTGCAGCGTGCCGCTACGGGTCCACTGTTGCAGCATGGCCTGGAAGTCCGGCAGCTTGAAGAAGAAGTGCTGGGAATCACGCAATACCGGGGTGGCACCAGAGATGGCCGACTTGGGGTTCTTCAGCTCGGTGGGCGCGTAGGTGGCGCCGCATTTCTCGCAGTTGTCGCCGTACTGGTCTTCGGCCGCGCACTTGGGGCAGGTGCCCTTGATGAAGCGGTCGGCGAGGAACATCCCCTTTTCCGGGTCGAAATACTGGGTTACCGAACGGGTGGCGATGTGCCCGGCGTCTCGCAGGCGCGCGTAGATCAGGCCCGACAGCTCGCGGTTTTCTTCGCTGTGGGTGGAGTGGAAGTTGTCGAAGTCCACCAGGAAGTCGGCGAAGTCGCTGCTGTGTTCGGCCTGGACGTTGGCGATCAGCTGTTCCGGGGTGATGCCTTCCTTCTCGGCGCGCAGCATGATGGCCGAACCGTGGGCGTCGTCGGCGCAGACGTAGATGCACTGGTTGCCGCGCAGCTTCTGGAAGCGGACCCACATGTCTGTCTGGATGTACTCGAGCATATGGCCAAGGTGGATCGATCCGTTGGCATAGGGCAAGGCGCTGGTGACGAGAATCTGACGTGGCTCGGACATGGTGGCTCGGCTACTTATCTGGCGACGGGGTAAAAATGAGGTTGATCGGCCACTATAAAGGGCTGGCGAAGATATTTCACCCCGCATGCGCATCTGCTGACGATTGACGGGTTAGGATAGGCGTCTGTTTTACATTCAGTTTGCCATTGGGAGTCTCCATGAGTGCCGTCACCCGTGCCGCCGTCGAAGGCGTGCTTCGCCAGTACACCGACCCCTACCTGAACCAGGACCCGATCAGCGCCGGCTGTGCGCGCGCAATCGATATCCAGGGCGGCCAGGTCAGCGTGCAATTGCAACTGGGTTATGCCGCAGGGCTGTTCAAGAACGGCTGGGCCCAGGTGCTGCAGACCGCCATCGGCAACCTGGAGGGCGTCAGCAGTGCCCAGGTGTCGATCGACTGCGTGGTGGCTGCGCACAAGGCCCAGGCTCAGGTGCCGGCAATGGCCAACGTCAAGAACATCATCGCCGTGGCCTCGGGCAAGGGCGGTGTGGGCAAGTCGACCACCGCGGCCAACCTGGCCCTGGCGCTGGCTCGCGAGGGCGCGCGGGTGGGTATTCTCGATGCCGATATCTATGGCCCCAGCCAGGGCGTGATGTTCGGCATCGCCGAAGGCACCCGCCCGCAGATTCGCGAGCAGAAGTGGTTCGTGCCGATCAAGGCCCATGGCGTGGAAGTCATGTCCATGGCGTTCCTTACCGACGACAACACGCCGATGGTATGGCGTGGCCCTATGGTTTCCGGCGCGCTGCTGCAGCTGGTGACCCAGACTGCCTGGGACGACCTGGATTACCTGGTGATCGACATGCCGCCGGGCACCGGTGACATCCAGCTGACCCTGGCGCAGAAGGTACCGGTTGCCGGTTCGGTGATCGTCACCACCCCGCAGGACCTGGCCCTGCTGGATGCCAAGAAGGGCGTGGAGATGTTCCGCAAGGTCAACATCCCGGTGCTGGGCGTGGTGGAGAACATGGCCGTGCACATCTGCTCGAACTGCGGTCATGCCGAGCACCTGTTCGGCGAAGGCGGTGGCGAGAAGCTGGCGAGCCAGTATGGCGTCGACCTGTTGGCGTCGTTGCCGCTGTCGATGCTGATTCGCGAGCAGGCCGATAGTGGCAAGCCGACGGCGATCGCCGAGCCGGAAAGCCAGATTGCGATGGTCTATCAGGAGCTGGCCCGTCAGGTGGGCGCGCGGATCGTGCTGCAGGAAGCTGCTGCGCCGGCGATGCCTAGCATTACCATCAGCGAAGATTGACTGGCAGACCGAGTCGCCTGCTTCGCGGGTAAACCCGCTCCCACAGGTACAGCGCAGACTTCAAGTACCGCGCTGTCCCTGTGGGAGCGGGTTTACCCGCGAAGAGGCAGACTCGGTCTTTCGGTCAGGCATAAAAAAACCCGCCGGAAGGCGGGTTTTTTGAAAGCTAGGAAGCTTCGATCGACTTAGGCGATCTGAACTTCTTCAGCCTGCATGCCTTTCTGGCCGCGGGTAGCGACGAAAGTAACAGCCTGGCCTTCTTTCAGGGTTTTGAAGCCGTCAGCTTGGATGGCTTTGAAGTGCACGAACAGGTCGTCGCCCGACTGAGGGGTGATGAAGCCGTAGCCTTTCTCATCGTTGAACCACTTAACAACACCGGATTGACGGTTGGACATTTTTCTGTCTCCTTGGACAATTTGATAACGGTCAGGAAAAACCCTGGCCGGGACTGAGCGCAAAGAGAGCAGAAAATTCAGCGATGGGCCGATCAGGATCGTGCATCAAACTAGAGATTCTCGGTGTCACGTGCAGCACAGTGGCGCCACCTTACCCCACTTTCCGCAACCTGCCAATGGTCAGAAGGCGCTTTACGCAAATTCGGATCGACGGCGGCTGAAGCCCCCGCCCGGCGCGGGATGAGGCATGGAACTTTAACCTGGGCGCCGGGACCGGTAAGATGCGCGTCTCGATTTTTCACCTCGCAACTCTTCAGGACACCCCGCCATGAGCATCAAATCGGACAAGTGGATTCGCCGCATGGCGCAGGAACACGGCATGATCGAACCGTTCGTCGAGCGCCAGGTGCGCGGCGAACAGGACAGCCGGGTGATCTCCTTCGGCGTCTCCAGCTACGGCTACGACGTGCGCTGCGCCGACGAATTCAAGGTGTTTACCAACATCAACTCGGCCACCGTCGACCCGAAGAACTTCGATGCAGGCAGTTTCGTCGACATCAAGAGCGACGTGTGCATCATCCCGCCGAACTCCTTCGCCCTGGCGCGTACCGTCGAGTATTTCCGCATTCCGCGTGATGTGTTGACCATCTGCCTGGGCAAGAGCACCTACGCCCGTTGCGGCATCATCGTCAATGTCACCCCGCTCGAGCCCGAGTGGGAAGGCCATGTGACACTGGAGTTCTCCAATACCACCACGCTGCCGGCGAAGATCTACGCCAACGAAGGTGTGGCCCAGATGCTGTTCCTGCAGTCCGACGAAGAATGCGAAGTGTCGTACAAGGACCGTGGCGGCAAGTACCAGGGCCAGCGCGGCGTCACCCTGCCGCGTACCTGAGCCGACAAGCGCGGGGAATTCCCCGCGCCTTTGGCACTCCAACTGGATAACGCCGGTACGCATGACGCGTAGCGGCCTTGCCAGGAGCAGCCAATGAAACTCCACCCCGCAATCAGTGCCAAGCTGGCAGGCCTGCAGCCCAACCACGTCGGGTTGCTACCATGGTCACTGCTGGCACACCCGCTGCCGATGCAGGCGGGGGGCGTGCCCCACCAGCCTGACCCGGATACCCCGCAACCGCCGGAGCCCGGTGAAACACCACCCATGGAGCCGGGCGAGCCGACCCTGCCGGACGAGCCTCCACCGGCACCTGTAGCCTGAGTGATCCGGGCTAGAGCGGCCAGACGCGGTCTGCACCGGTCAGGAACACCCGGCTGGCGCCCGTGGGGGCAATTTCCCAACCCCCGGTAAATTCACCGAACGCCGGCAGCAGGCTGACCTGTCCATCGATCAGGAAGCAGGGCAATCGCAGGCGTTGCCGAGCCTTGCCGCGCAGGACGAATACCGGGTGTAAGTGCCCTGCCAACACCGGTTGGGTCGGGTGGGGGCGGGGTTCGTGCTGTAGCGCAAAGGGTCCCAACAGCCAGGGTTCGCTCACGACTTCGATACCGAGTGACGCGGGCGGGTCACCGGCGTTTCGATCATGATTGCCGCGGATCAGCACGATTTTCAGGGTTCTGTGGCGCTCTCGCCAGGCCTGCAGCGTTGCCAAAGTTGCCGGTGCCTGCGCTGCGCGCGCATGCAGAAAATCGCCAAGAATGATCAGTTGCTCGCAATCATGCCTTGCCAGCAATGCATCCAGGCGAGCGAGTGTCGCCTCGGTGGTGCCGCGCGGTACCGGTTGGTGCAAGGCGCGATAGCTTGCTGCCTTGCCGATGTGCAGGTCGGCCACCAGCAGGGCATGACGGGCTGGCCAGTAGATGGCCTTGTCCGAAAGCAGCCATAGCACTTGGCCATGGTGTTCGATGGGTAAAAGGTTGGTCATTCCGTAGCGTCCGCCGCACTGTTCAGCTCCGCGACCATCCTCGCAATCCGGTCCGCCAGTCTCTCGGTGCTCAACGTTTCGCGCATGCCTTCCACCAGCAAGGCAAATGCCAACGGTCCGGGCCGTTTGAGTGATCGCAGTTCCAGCTGTAACTGGCCCATCTTCAGCAATTGCCGGTGCAACCGCTCGATCTCCAGTTCCTCATTCAGCACCTCGTCCCGTGCCTGGGCCAGCAGCAGGTTGCCGGTGTCATGCTTGCGAAATACCTCATAAAACAAGCCGCTGGAGGCCTGGATCTGCCTGAGGCTTTTCTGCGCCGCCGGATACCCGCCAAACACCAACCCGGCAATCTGTGCGATCTCGCGAAAACGACGCAACGCCATTTCTCCTGCGTTGAGGCTGGCCAGTACATCATCCAGCAGGTGTTCGGTACCAAGTGCCTGCGGAAGGTGTGTGGCCCAGTCCACGTTGCCCGGGCTGAGCAGTTCGAACCCGTAGTCATTGACCGCAATCGAAACCGAAAGCGGCTGCACGCGGCTCACCCGCCAGGCGATCAGGTTGGCCAGGCCAAGGTTGGCCATGCGCCCGGCGAACGGATACAGGAACAGGTGCCAACCCTGGCGCGACTTGAAGGTTTCTGCCAGCAGCGTTTCGGGGGTGGGCAGCGCCGACCATTGCGCCTGCAAGGCCAGCAGGGGGCGTACTGCACGCATCTCCGGGCTTTGAAAGCGCCCTTGGGTTGCTGCGCCGAGCTGCTCGACCAGTGCGTCGGCCAGTTCGCTGGAGAGCGGCATGCGGCCACCATTCCAGCGTGCAACCGCTGCCTTGCGCGCGGTACTGCGGCGTACGTAGGCCGTCATGTTTTCCACGCGCACCAGTTCCAGCACTCGCCCGCCGAACACCAAGGTGTCGCCAGGGCGCAAACGGGCAATGAACGCCTCTTCGACGCTGCCCAGCGCCTTGCCCCCACCACCCTTGCTCCAGTACTTGAGCTGCAGGCTGGCGTCGCTGACGATGGTACCGATACTCATGCGGTGGCGACGTGCCAAACGTTCGCTGGCAACCTTGTAAGTGCCGTCGGGCTGGCGCTCGACGCGCTGGTAGTCTGGGTAGGCGCTGAGTGAGCTGCCGCCATGGCAGACGAAGTCCAGCGCCCATTGCCACTGGCTGTCGCGCAATTCGCTGAAGGCCCAGGTACTGCGCACTTCGGCCAGCAACTGCTGCGGGTGAAAGCCGCTGCCCAAAGCCATGCTTACCAAGTGTTGCACCAGCACGTCCATGCACAAGCGTGGCGAATGCCGGGCTTCGATGTGCCCGGCTGCCAGGGCGTGCCTGGCGGCGGCTGCTTCCACCAGTTCCAGGCTGTGGGTGGGCACCAGAGTAACCCGGGAGCGCCGCCCCGGCGCATGGCCGGAGCGCCCGGCCCGTTGCACGAGACGGGCAATGCCCTTGGCGGAACCGATCTGCAGTACGCGCTCCACGGGAAGGAAGTCCACCCCCAGGTCCAGGCTGGAGGTGCAGATCACTGCCTTCAGGTTGCCTTGCTTGAGGCTGCGCTCGACCCAGTCACGGGTATCGCGGGCCAGTGAGGCATGGTGCAAGGCAATCAGCCCGGCCCACTCGGGGCGTACCTCGAGCAGGGCCTGGTACCAGAGTTCGGCCTGCGCCCGAGTGTTGGTGAAGACAAGGCAACTAGTGCTGGCATCTATCTCCCGGCTGACCTGATCGAGCATCTTCAAACCCATGTGCCCGGCCCAGGGGAAGCGCTCGATGGCCGTTGGCAGCAGGGTATCGATCTGCAACTGCTTGTCCTGTCGGCCTTGTACCAGCAGGCCGCCTTGTGGCTGCAATACGTCCAGCGCATGTTGGAGATTGCCGAGGGTCGCGGACAGGCCCCAGGTCGGCAGGCTCGAGTGCCAGTGGCGCAGGCGGGCCAAAGCCAGTTGCAGTTGTACCCCACGCTTGTTGCCCAGTAGTTCGTGCCATTCGTCCACCACTACCAGCCGCAGTGTGGCGAAGTCTTCGCGAGCTTGTGCCCGGGTCAACAGCAGCGTAAGGCTTTCAGGGGTAGTGACCAGTACACTGGGCAGGCGCCGTGCTTGCCGGGCACGTTCGGCACTGCCGGTGTCGCCGCTGCGAATGCCCACGCTCCAGGGCAGGCCCAGGTCGTCCAGCGGCATCTGCAGTGCGCGGGCGGTGTCGGCGGCCAAGGCTCGCATGGGGGTAACCCACACCACCTGCAAGGGTGCAGCATGACGTCCTTGGGCTTCGGCCTTGAAGGCCCTCAATGCGGCGAGCCATACCGCGTAGGTCTTGCCGGCACCGGTACTGGCATGCAGCAAGCCGGATTCGCCCCGTTCCACGGCGGCCCAGACACGGCGCTGGAAAGCGAAAGGCTTCCAGCCACGCTTGGCGAACCAGGCCTTGGCGAGGTCGGTGGCGGCGGGCATGGGGCATAGGGTCCTTCGGTGGCTGTGTTTCTACAGACAACCAGCCAGGCGCAATGGTTTTACCGGATCAGTTTGCCAGCAGATAGCCGCTGCGGCACACCTGCTCGCCTGCGACGTGGGCGATGACCATGCCTGCGGTAGCCATGCGCCGTACGTTACGTGCATACAGCAGGCCGGGCTGGCTGTTGCGGATGGCCGTCACCCGGTCGTTGAGCGGGTCGATGACTTCAGCGATCAGCTGGCCCGCCTCCAGGTGCTGGCCTGGCCGGGCGTGGTACACCAGCAGCCCGCCCAGTGGCGTTATCACCGGTTCGACGGCGGCCAGCGGCGTGGCTGGGCAGCGCAAGTCGGGCAGGGCCGGGCTTGCGCCTTCGATGACCCCCGCATGGGTCAGGAAATCGAGAATCGCCTGGCAGTCCTTGCTGGCCAGGTCGTGGCTGACATCGGCCTGGCCGCGCAGCTCGACGGTGACCGAGCAGCAGCCCAGCGGAATCGGGAACCGTTTGCCGAAGCGTTGCTGCAACTGCCACCACACCAGGCTGAAGCATTCATCGAACGACTGCCCGCCCGAATCGGTGGCCAGCAGGCTTGCCTGGGCACCCAGGTAGCGGGCCAGCGGTTCGATCTGCGGCCAGGCGTCTGGCGTGGTGTACAGGTGCTCGACCGCCTCGAAGTCGCAGTGCAGGTCCAGCACCATGTCGGCATCGCAGGCCAGGCGCTGCAGTATCAGGCGTTGGGCCTGCAGCGGTGTGCGCGCCGGGTGTGCGTCCAGCCCCCGGCGCAGGTATTCGCGGATCAGTGCGAGGTTGTGTGCCGGGTCGTCGGTCAGGTGCTCTTCGATCTGGTCGCCGATGCTGTCGGAAAGGTCGACGAAGTTACGGTTGAAGTTCTCGCCGCTTTGCAGTTCGAAACGCCCCAGCGGCGCGTCCAGCAGCACCTGTTCCAGGCCGACCGGGTTGGCCACCGGCACCAGGATGATCTCGCGCTGCAGGCGGCCTTGCTGTTCCAGTTCACCCAGGCGGCGCTTGAGGTGCCAGGCCACCAGCATGCCGGGCAGCTCGTCGGCATGCAGCGAGGCCTGAATATAGACTTTGCCGCCACCGCGAGGTCCGAAGTGGAAGCTGTGCAACTGGCGGGTAATGCCCGGAACGGGCGAGAGCAGGTCGTGAGTTGAATGGTGCATGGTGGTCCTGGGTGCGTGGCGAAAACGGTCTGCGACACGGGGCGGCACACAGATAGAAGCACAGTTTTTGGCCTTGCGCCTGCATCGGTGCCCTCCTGGCCACCGCGCAGGCTTCTTCGCGGGTAAACCCGCTCCCACAGGGATCGCACAAAACTCAGCTTTTGTGCATGACCTGTGGGAGCGGGTTTACCCGCGAAGAAGCCAGCACGGTCCAGAAATTGTTTCAGGCCAGCAGCGCCTGCAATGTAGCCAGGTCATCCGCTTCTTCCACTGGCTTGTCCAGCCGCCAGCGCAGCATCCGCGGAAAGCGCACGGCGATGCCGCTCTTGTGCCTCCTGGACAGGGCGATGCCCTCGAAGCCCAACTCGAACACCAGCTTCGGCGTCACGCTGCGCACCGGCCCGAAGGTTTCAACGGTGGTCTTGCGGATGATGGCGTCGACCTTGCGCATTTCTTCGTCACTGAGCCCTGAATAGGCCTTGGCAAAGGGGACCAGTGCCCGACCCGGCGTACCGGCTGGCGCGTCCCACACGGCGAAGGTGTAGTCGCTGTACAAGCTGGCCCGCCGGCCGTGGCCGCGCTGGGCATAGATCAGCACGGCATCGACGCTGAACGGGTCGATCTTCCATTTCCACCAGGTGCCCATGTCCTTGGTGCGCCCCACGCCATACAACGCCTCTCGCTGTTTCAGCATCAGCCCTTCCACCCCCAGGCTGCGGGACTGTTCGCGCTGGCGGGCAAGGTCGGCCCAGTCCTGGCCTTCGAGCAGAGGCGAGAGCAATACCGGGGCCAATGGGTGCTGCTCAAGTACCTGCTCCAGCTGCTGGCGGCGTGCATGCTGCGGGCGGCTGCGCCAGTCCTCGCCTTGCCATTCCAGCAGGTCGTAGGCCTGCAGCACGACCGGTGCGTCGCTCAGCAGCTTCTTGCCCAAGGTCTTGCGTCCCAGGCGCTGCTGCAACAGGGCAAATGGCTGCACAGCCAGCTCAGCCGCTGAGCCACCAGGTTTCCAAACCAGGATCTCGCCATCGAGCACGACACCGTCGGGTAGCGTCTGCGCCAGGCTGTGCAATTCGGGGAAGCGTTCGGTGACCAGTTCCTCACCGCGCGACCAGACCCACAGCTGGCCTTCGCGCTTGACCACCTGGGCGCGAATGCCGTCCCATTTCCACTCGATTTGCCATTCGCTCGGCGGCCCGAGCAGTATATCGAGCTGTTCGGTTGATACCTGCAGGGGGTGGGCCAGGAAAAACGGGTAGGGCTGGCCGCCACGCAAGCTATGTTCATCGTCTGATTCCGGGGCTATCAGCCGTTGATAGCTGGCTGCCGTCGGGCGGTGGCTGATGTCGGTGTAGCCAACCAGGCGCTGGGCCACGCGTTTGGCATCCAGCCCCGCCAGTTGCGCGAGGGCGCGAGTGACCAACAGCTTCGATACGCCCACGCGAAAGCTGCCAGTGATGAGTTTCAGGCAGAGCATCAGGCTGGGGCGGTCCAGCTGGGCCCAAAGAGGCGGCAGGCGTTGCTGGATCTCCTCGACTGGCAGGCCGCGCAATGGCAGCAGATGGGCTTCGACCCAGCGGGCGAGGCCATCGTCGCCAGGGTGGCGGCTTTCCGGTACCAGCAGGGAAATGGTTTCGGCCAGGTCGCCAACGGCCTGGTAGCATTCCTCGAACAGCCAGTCAGGCAGCCCCGCCAACCTGCCGGCCAGCTCCCGCAGCACGCGTGTAGGCACCAGTTGGCGAGGGCGGCCACCAGCCAGGAAGTACACCGCCCAGGCGGCATCCCCAGCCGGGGCGGTGCTGAAATACTCGCGTAGCGCCGTGAGCTTTGCAGTGCTGGAGGTAGTCGCATCCAGCCTCAGGTACAGCTCGGCGAATGCTTTCATGCGTCTGGCTCCGCGGCTACCACGTCATCTTCCTCGCCGTACTCGGTCACGAAGGCGCGGGCATCAAGGCCTTGTTCGATGAGGTAGCGCACCAGCACATTGACCGAGCCATGGGTGACCATCACGCGTTCTGCGCCGGTCTGGCCGATGGCCCAGAGCAATCCCGGCCAATCGGCATGGTCCGAGAGCACGAAGCCTCGGTCTACCCCGCGCCGGCGGCGGGTGCCGCGCAACAGCATCCAGCCACTGGCAAAGGCATCGCTGTAGTCGCCGAAACGGCTCATCCAGCTGCTGCCACCCGCCGAAGGCGGTGCCAGGACCAGTGCCTGGCGCAGCAGCGGGTCGTTGCGTGGGATATCGCCGACATAGCGGGTTTGCGGAAGGTAGACGCCAGCGTCCCGGTACACCCGGTTGAGTGGTTCGACAGCGCCATGCACGAGGACAGGACCAATGTTGGCGTCCAGCCCATGGAGGATTCGCTGGGCCTTGCCGAAGGCATAGCAGAACAGCACGCTGGCTTTGCCCTGTTCGCAATTGGCGCGCCACCAGGTATTGATGCCGGTGAAGATCTCGCCCTGGCTGGGCCAACGGTAGATGGGCAAGCCGAAGGTCGATTCGGTTATGAACGTGTGGCAGCGCACCGGTTCGAACGGCGTGCAGGTGCCGTCGGGCTCCACTTTGTAGTCGCCGGAGGCGACCCAGACCTCGCCCTGGTACTCCAGGCGCACTTGCGCCGAGCCCAGTACATGCCCGGCTGGGTGCAGGCTCAGGGTTACGCCATGGTGGAGCAGGCGTTCGCCGTACGGCAGGGTTTGCAGGTCGATGTCCTGGCCCAGGCGGCTGCGCAGGATGCCGGCGCCTGGGGCGGCGGTGAGGTAATGGCGGTTGCCTACGCGGGCATGGTCGCCGTGACCATGGGTAATAACAGCGCGGTCTACGGGGCGCCACGGGTCGATGTAGAAATCACCGGGCGGGCAGTACAGGCCTTCGGGGCGGGCGATGACGAGGTCCATGGCTCAACGTCTGGAGTAGGGCTTGCTAGGTCAGAGTGTCGAGGCCTGCGACAAGTTCTATGTGTGAGGCAGCCCTCTCGAGGGCTGCCAGACCCGCGTCAGGAAATAGCGACCTTCCAGCCCGATTTTCGGGCTTCTTCGATGCTGATCTTGGCGACGCGGGCGATGTTCAGGCGTTTGCCGCCATGCATCAGATATGGCGAAGCACGGAAGTGATCCCAAGTGGTATCGACGCTGTCGGGCAGCAGGTCCTCGGTGTCATAAGCGATTTCCAGGGTGACAGGTGAAGAAACCGCAGGGGCGCTGGCATCTCCGTCGCTGATCATGCGGTAGTCGGCGATTGCGCTTCCCACCCAAAGTTGTGCATTGATGGTAGCGCCAGCTGGAACTTTGAGCGTATCAGGCCAGGAAATTTCAATTTTCAGGGTTTCTGTAGCCATGTTCATCATCCTCTTGATGGAAAGTGTGCCGCACCTGTCCGGGAACAGTGCGGCACCGAGGATGCTAGGTAGCTGGGCGGCTGCCGGTAAGCAGGAAAGGCTCCACTAGCGCCCAGGCACCAACGTCAAACGCTGGTTGCCATACGCCCGCCCGAAGTTCTGCTGCTGCAGTGGCAGGCTCATGAAGCGCCCTTGGAACCAGGCATCCAGCCCATCGCTGTAATGCCTGCTGGCCGGGTTGCCGGACTGCCCGCTGCTGGTCAGCACCTGCAACGGCTCGGCCTGGCCGAAGTCGACGATCATCCGTGCCGAGGCCGGCAGGCGGGTGTCGAATTCGCTGCCCCAGGCATATGGCGTCAGGGCCAGGGTGGTGAAGTCGCCACCGGCAGCCAGCGGCGAGCGACCGAGGGCATCGCCCAGGCCATGATAGGCCGGTGCCGGCCAGCGGTACTGGTGCAGCTTGCCCCACTGCCAGGCGCGGCGGTCGGCGCCCAGTTGCGCGGTGCCGGCATCCACAGCGCCCGCCAGGCTGCGGGCGAGAATGGCCGGCTTGTCTTCTTTCTGCGGGGTATTGCGGTCATCCCAGAACGGGCTGTCGTCGCGGCCCAGCAGGTGGTCGGCCTGCGCCGAGAACGACAACCGCGCATTGCTGACGAAAGCCTGCCAGGCCGGGCCGGATTCCGGGCCCAGGTCATCGAGGAAGGTTTGCCGGGCGACTTCCTGGAGGAACAGTTCGTACAGTGCGGCATCGGCCGACACCGGGCTCAGGCGGCCATCGAAGGCCTCGAGCCGGGCCAGCGCGTCGCGGGCCTTGTCACGCTGTGCGGCGGGCAGGGCATCGATCGCCTGCTTGAGCGGCTGGGCCATGCCCGGGGCGTCGAACATCTGCTTGAGCTTGTCGGCCAGCAGGGTGGTCTGGTCGTTCTGCAGGGCCATCAGGCTGCGGCTGTCGTGGCGGCCATTGCCGGCCAGCTGGGCCAGGCGCTCGGCGCGCTCGGGGTAGTACCAGGTGCTGGACAGCTGCATGCCATAGCCACGCGGCAGGCTGCGCTGGTTGGCGTGGCCGATCCAGCCGGCGGGCGGGTCCTGATCGTAAGGGTGCAGCATCGGGTCGGCATAGCCGTCCCAGTCGTAGCGCCCGTCCCAGCCCGGCGACGGCAGCAGGCCCTGGCCTTCGCGACGGTTGGGGTAGCGGCCACTGACTTGCCAGCCGATGTGCTCGGGTTCGGCGAAGACGAAGTTGAGGGCGGCGGCGGTCACTTCACGGGTGCTGTCGAAGGCACGCTCCACGCTCTTGGCACGGGTCAGGTCGAACAGCGCATCCAGGCTGCGGTCGCCCTTGAACTGTGGCAGGTTCAGCGCCAGGCCCAGGCTGGCATTGCCTGGCTGGGCCAGCAGGGTGCCGTGGCGGGTGTCGTACATCACCTCGCGCAGCGGGCGCTGGCCGCGGACGAAGAAGGTTTCGCTACGGGCGCGGGCCGGCAGCCATTTGCCGTCGGCGAGGTAGCTCAGTTGGCTGCCCTGGTAGCGCAGTTGCTCCAGATACAAATCCTGGTTGTCGGCCATGACCGCGCTGCTGCTCCAGGCCAGCTTGCCGTTGTAGCCGGCCAGCACGATCGGCAGGCCAGGCAACGACAGGCCGGCGACCTGGTACTTGCCGGTGTGGATCTGCACCGGGCTCAGGGCCCAGGCGGCTCGGCTGTCGCTGGCCAGCAAGCTTTTGCCGCTGCGGCTGCGCTGCGGCGCCAGGGCCAGGTTGGCCGAGCCCGGGCTGCCCAGAAGGTCGAGGTCGGCCAGCTTCTGGCTGGCGGCTGCCAGGGCTGGCAGCCCCGGCAACTGGCTGGCCAGGTTCAGGCCCTTGAGCTTGTCCACTTCGGCTTCGGCCAACGGCTCGTCCGGGGCGCCGGGTAGCAGCCAGGCCAGCTTGTCGCTGCCGGCTTTTTGCGCCAGGGTCAGGGCGCTCAGTTCTTCCTGCAGGTTCACCGACTGGCTGAACGCATACAGGCTGAAGATCAGTGCCGAGTCCTCGGGCTTCCAGTATTCGGGGCGGTAGCCACTGCTGGCCAGGCCGGCGGGCAGCTTGTCGCGGTAGCGGAACAGGTAGGCGTTGACCCCGCGTGCATACACTTCGAAGAAGCGCTTGAGCCGTGGCGACGCGTCGGCGTACTGCTGGGTGGCGCTCTGCTTGAGGTTGGCCGCGCGCATCAGGCGGTCGATGTCCAGCGCGTCGCTGCCGGCCAGTTCTGCCAGGCGGCCCTGGGCCAGCAGGCGCATGGCGACCATCTGCTCGATGCGGTCGCCGGCATGCACATAGCCCAGGCTGAACAGGGCGTCATGGAAGCTGCTGCTTTCGATCAGTGGTGCGCCCATTGCGTTGCGCCGTACCGAGACGTTCTGCGCCAGGCCCTTGAGTGGCTGCACACCGCTGGTCGGCGGCACGCTGTCCTGGTAGCCGCCCGTCTGGCAGCCGGCCAGCACGAGCATGCCGAACAGCGTGGCAGCGGTTGCGAACCGCGGGCGGAATGGAGGAAAGGCGGGGGCGGCCATGACAAGGGCTCCTGCAAGGCGTGGCGGGTTTCGAAAGGCGCTAAGGTAGTGAGCGCGCAGACGCCGTGCAAGGTCCCTGGGCGGTTTATTTTTTGTGCTTGGCGTGGGGTGTGCGGTGCCTGTGAGATCGAGCGCCGCCCGCGCGGCGCTTCGCAGCACAAGGCTGCTCCTACATTTGTTTCGGGCCAATTATTCCTGTGAGGTTTGTGCGCGAACGCTTTGGCGCATGGCTCGATATCGCGTTGTACGAACAAGGCGGTCGCGTGCACTGGCATAGGCATTACTGGCCCGAAACAGATGTAGGAGCAGCCTTGTGCTGCGAAGCGCCGCGCGGGCGGCGCTCGATTTGCGCGCCACCTCAAAAATCAAGACATTCACTCAAACCTTGAAATGTTCGGCCACGGCGTCGGAAAAGTGCGTGCAATTGATGCGAGCAAGGCGTTGATAGTCACGGCTGACGGCGAAGGCCGAGCCTGGCATCAATAGCACCTTGTGCTGTTCCAGGCGACGCATGAAGGGCCTCAGGTCGGCCAGTTCGGGGTGGTAGACCCACAGGAACATGCCACCTTGGGGCGTTATGTCGAATTGCCAGCCACGCGCCCGCAACAACTGCTGGGTCTGCGCCTGCTGCCGGATCAGGCGCTGCTGCAGGTCTTGCATGTGCCGGGCATAGGTGCCGTCGGACAAAATGGTGTTGACGAAGCGCTCGCAAAACGCCGGTACCGCCACGCAGGTCAGCAGCTTCAGGCGTGTCAGCGGCTCCATCAGCTCTGCCGAGCAGGCGATGTAGCCCACGCGCAATGAGGCGGACAGGCATTTCGAGAAGCTGCCGATGTAGATGACCCGCTCAAGGTCGTCCAGTTCGGCAAAGGTCTGGCGCACACCCGGGCTGAAGTCGCCGTAGACATCGTCCTCGACCACGAAGAAGTCATGTTCCACCGCCAGGCGCAGGACGCTAAAGGCATTGCGCGGGGTGATGTTGCCGCCGGTCGGGTTGTGGAAGGTACTGTTGCAGAAGAATGCCTTGACCTTGTGCCTGGCCAGGTGCTCCTTCATGTCTTCCACGCTCGGTCCGTCCTGGGTTCGGCGCACCCCGACCACATGGCCGCCGGCCAACTGGATCAGCTTGATCAGGTTGCCATTGCCGGGCTCGTCGACGAACACGTGATCGCCTGGCTTGATCAACAACCGCGCCACCAGGTCCAGCGCTTGTGTGGCGCCCAGCGTAGTCAGCAACTGAGTTGGCCGGGCATCGACACGGGTCAGGCGTTTCAGGTGCACGCACAACTGCTTGCGCATGGGCAGGTAGCCCTGGATGTCGCCATATTCTGCCAGCGAACTCTGCTCCAGGCGTGCCGTGCGCCGAATTGCCCTGGCCAGCAGCTCGGTGTCTCGCCAGGCGGGTGGTAGCCAGCCGCTGCCCAGTTTGGTGTAGTGCTGGCCCCCCTGCAGCAACTTGAACAGCGGGTCGTCGGCCATGCCTGCGGGCGTATCCACTGTGCCGGTTTGCCGTGTGTGGCTGGCGACGAAGTAGCCGCGGCCAGGAATGGCGGTCAACACACCTTCGCTTACCAATCGGGCATAGCTGGAGACGACATCGTGGTAGCTGCAGCCAACCGCCGCCGTCAGCTTGCGGATGGACGGCATGCGCTGGCCAGGCAGCCATTCGCCGGCTTCGAGGCGCTGTTTCAACTGGTCATGAAGGCTGTGCGGGCGCATGGCGGGTCCAGCAGCTGTTAGAAAAAACAGCCTAACAGTTAACCGGAAAGCGCGTCGACTGTTCGAGCTTCAGGGCGCGGCAGATGCCACCATGCACCTGTCGGCCTCTTTCCAATGCCGAATTCCACCCGTCCACCAACCGTGAGCACACGCCATGTCGAGCCCCCTTCCACGGCGCACGTACCTGTATTTCACCGCGCAATCGATCAACCTGACGACTGCGGTCATGTCCGTGACCATGGCGGCCATTGTCGGGGCGGCGCTGGCGCCTGCCGCCACATGGTCCACTGTGCCCTATGGGTTCCAGTTCCTCTGCCTGATGCTGGCTACCTATCCGGTCTCCAGGCTGATGAGCCGCATTGGCCGCAAGCGCGCCTTCATGTTGGGCTCGGTCCCTTTGGCGGTGTCTGGCATCAGTGGTTACCTGGCGGTGCAGTACCAGCACTTCCCGACGCTGGTGATCAGCCATTCGGCATTGGGCATCTACATTGCGTTTGCCAACTTCAATCGCTTCGCGGCCACCGATAATCTGGCCCAGAACCTGAAGCCCAAGGCGCTTTCCCTGGTGGTGGCCGGTGGTGTGATCGCTGCCGTGGTCGGGCCGGCGCTCACCGAGTGGCTGAGGGACGTTGGTGGGTATCCGCTGTTTTCGCTGTGCTACGCCGCTTTTGTCGGCCTGGCGGTGATGTCGTTGCTGACAGCGGCCTGCCTGCCCGGCGATACCGGCACCGCCAGTAACGACCGTGCAGCGAAACCGGCTGGCACGACCGCCGAGCCGCTGAGCCCGGTGGTTGCCGTGGCCATGGCGGTGGCCGCGCTGGGCTACGGCATCATGAATTTGCTGATGATCCAGGCGTCCATGCACATGAAACACATGCATGAGGACTTTTCCGACGTTCGCCTGGCGATTCAATGGCATGTGATTGCCATGTTTGCGCCGTCGTTCTTCACCGGCGCCATCATCCACAAGCTCGGCATCAGGGCCACCATCTGTCTCGGCCTGTGCCTGCTGATCGGTTGCACGGCCATGAACATGTGGTCGCACAGCTACGCGATGATGACCTTGTCACTGATAGCCCTGGGCCTGGGTTGGAACCTGACCTACGTGGGCGGTGGGGCGCTGTTGGCGCAGACGCTGCAAAACAGCCCGGCAGCGATGCAGATGCAAGGGAAGAACGATCTGGCCATTGCGGTGTTCGCGACCGTTGGTGCATTCAGCCCATCGCTGTTGCTGGGTACGGTCGGCTGGGATGGCACCAATGCCATTTGCATGGCCCTCTGCATCGTGCTGCTCATGGCCACCGCAGGGTTGCTGCAGCGCAAGGTTTCAGGGCCTGCCAGGGCCAGTTAGACCCCGGCTACCCTCCGCGCGGCCCGCAGCAGGGACGCGCGAGTGCTGTTCAGGTCAGGCGCCGTGGCACTTCTTGAACTTTTTCTGGCTACCGCACGGGCATGGGTCGTTACGGCCAACGTCCTTCAGGGCGTTGCGTACCGGCTCCTGGTGGCCGTGGTTGCAGTGCGGGCCGTGTACATGGCCATGATCGTGGTGGTGATCATGATCGTGGTTGCAGTCAGGGCCATGAACGTGGGGTTGCTGGGACATTGCAGGGTCACTCCGGTTTGTAATCGCCGGGGATTATCTCACCACTGCGCGACAAGTGCAGGTCCCGATGGATGAGCAACCCGGTCGCCAGCTCGCCCAGCAGGCTGTAATGCAGTGGTTGTTCGCTTTTCAGCAGCTTGGCCAGCGGTTTCAGGTGCTGCCACAGGTTGGTCCGTGCGGTGATCTTGAAAGTACGCCGGGCATGCCCGCCGACACTGCGCCACACGCTGGTTTCATCCTGCACCAGCAACAGGTCATTGAGGCGTATGGCATACGACAGGTTGCGGATGAACAGGCGGCTGTCATTGGGGTTGTCGATTCGCAGATGCAGCACGAACTCCTGCTCCAGCAACCTTGCCTTGACTGTCTCCACCTCGACCAGGTGCACCTCGGGTTCGCGCCAGTCGTCACCGCCCCAGCTGGCGCAGCCCGCGAGCAGTGCAAGCCATGCCATCAGGGTGGCGAGCAGCAGCGGGCGGGTGCGGGCGATCATGGTCAGCTACCCACGTAACTGGCGCAGCATTTCTTGAACTTCTGACCGCTGGCGCAGGGGCAGGGGTCGTTGCGCCCGGCCTTGAGCCCGACCGTGGGGTCGATGAAGTACCAGCGCCCGGCGTGCTGGACGAATGCCGAGCGCTCGCGGTGCTGATGGTCACCCTCCTGGTCGTGCCAACGTGCAGTGAAGGTGACAAAACCGTGCTCCGGCTGGCCGCCCAGCACCTCAGCGCTTTCCACCTCCAGGCCCAGCCAGGTGCTCTGGGCGCTCCAGGCGGCCATGGCGGCACGGTCCAGGCCGGCTTGCTGGGCCGGCAGGGTGGTGGCCACCAGGTAGTCGACCAGGCCCAGCACGTAGGCACTGTAGCGTGAGCGCATCAGCGCCTGGGCATCCGGCGCCGGGGTGCCGGCGTGGTAATGCCCGCAGCAGGCGTCGAGCAGGTTGCCACTGCCACAAGGGCAGACCGAGACACTCATCATCACCACCAGTACTTGCCGAAATTTTCAGGGTTGGCCCAGAACTTGGCATTCAGCCAGTCCGGTACCTGCTTGTAGTCATGTAGATCATAGGTGAACAGGCTCAATACCTGCTGGTCACGGCGGAATTTCTCGCTGGCCGACAGGGCAAGGGCAAAGAAATCGGTGTCTTGCCAGCCACAGGCGACCAGGTCGGCCAGCACTGCGACCCGGCTGGCATTGAGGTTGCGAATGCCACCGAGCAATTCCAGGCCGGTGCGTTTTGGCAGGTGCTCCAGGCAGTCCACCAGTACCGCAAGGTCAAAGCGCTGGGCTGCCAGTTCGGCCGGCAGCGGGCCTGGGGCGGCCGTGGCGATGGTTACCTGTGGGTGCGCCTGGGCGAAGGCGTCCAGCGCCGGAAAGCGCGTGCCCACCAGCAGCAGGCGTTGCGGAGTGAAGCGCTCGAGCAGGGCCGCCAAGGCCTGCTGCGGGGTGCGCTGGGAAAAACCGTCGGTCATTGCCAATCCTCGTTGAAGTCATCCAAGACTAGCGGGCCGCAGCGTGCGGGCAAAGAGGCATGTCACTGTGTCGTGGCTTATTGGTGGCAGGGATCAGATGCTCGGTCTTTACTCCCTGAAATCGGCCTTATGCCGATTCCCCCTAGGAGAAGCAATGAAATGAGCATAGTACGCACAGCGATACCCCTGGTTCTGCTCACCAGTGTGTTGACTGGTTGTGCAGGTTTGCAAAAGACCGACTGGCCGAAATGTGCCGCCGTCGGGGGTGTAAGCGGCGCTGCCCTGGGCGCCATCGAGAGCTCCAGCTGGGCTGGTTGGGGCGCGTTGCTGGGCGGTGGCCTGGCGGCGGGCTATTGCTGGGCCCATGGCGATGGCGACGAGGATGGTGACGGTGTGCCGGACAGCCGTGACAAGTGCCCAGGCACCCCGCGCGGTGTGCAGGTCGATGCCAACGGCTGCCCGCCGGAGCCGGCCGCGGTGGTCGAGGAAGTGGTGGTGCAGAAGGAAGAAGTCATCGTCATCCGCGATGTGCACTTCGAGTTCGACTCTGCGCGCCTGACCGCCAGCGACAAGGAGCGCCTCAACACCATTGCCACGCGGCTGAAACAGGAGGCACCGTCCGCCCGCCTGAGCGTCAGCGGCCATACCGATAGCGTCGGCTCCGACAGCTACAACCAGAAACTGTCCGAGCGCCGTGCCCACTCGGTGACCGATTACCTGGTCGAGAGCGGTGTGCCGCGCAGCAGCTTCGTGTCGGTGGTCGGTGCTGGTGAAACCCAGCCGGTGGCAGACAACGCCACGGCCGAGGGGCGTGCCATGAACCGCCGTACCGAGATCAAGATCCAGCGGTAGACCGGCGTGCGTCCGTGCCTTGAGCAGTGGCACGGGCGCGTCTTCACGGCGGTCAGCCGCCCGTGGCCAATGACACAGGAGCATTCAGCATGAGTGTGACGTCGAAGGCGGCGCTGCCGCTGTTGGTGGCTGCCAGCCTGCTAGCGGGCTGCGCCACCCACAGCGATGGCAGCGCGCCGCTCAACCAGAGGACCTGGCCCATCTGCAGCCTGCTCGGCGGCCTGGTCGGTGGTGGCCTGGGTGCCATCGAAAGTTCGAGCTGGGCGGCTGGCGGCGGTGCCCTTGGCGCCATCGCCGGGGGCCTGATCTGTTACGCCCAGGATGGCGACGAAGATGGTGACGGTATTTTCGACCGTCGCGATCGTTGCCCAGATACCCCCGCCAACACTGCGGTCGACCACATGGGTTGCCCGTTGAAGGTGTACCCCGCATCACCGCCTGCCACTGAACCTGAACCCTCGCCGGAGGTGATCATTCTGGATGACAACGGCGCGGTGATGTTCGCCTTCGATTCCGCCGAGCTGACCCCTGCGGCCCAGCAGCGCCTGCAAGGCCTGGTGGCAAAACTCGATTCACCGACGGTGGCCAAGGTAAGCGTCATCGGGCATACCGATAACGTCGGCTCCGACAGCTACAACCAGGCACTTTCCGAACGCCGCGCCAGCAGCGTGGCCGTTTACCTGATTGGCCAAGGGCTGGAGGCGGGCAAGGTCACCAGCCAGGGGCGCGGCGAGAGTGAGCCGGTCACCGACAACGAAAGCGAGGAGGGCCGTGCCCGCAACCGACGAGTGGAACTGCACCTCAACTGAGTGGTGCTGGCGCCTGTCCGGGCATTGCAGTTAATGTTGGTCGCACGGCCCGCTCGAACGGGCCGTCTCGACATAACAACAATCCATGGGGGCGGGATATGAAGTTCATCCTGGGCTTGGGCAAGGTCCTGACTGTCGCTTTCTGGGGGGTGGTGCTGTTCAATCAGTTCATGCCACAACCCTTGCCCTTCAACCTGCTGATCAACGCCGCCGGCATCACCTTGCTGGGCCTGCACCTGCTTGAAGTGCTGTTCTTCAATGGCAGCTTGCGCGGCCGCAG
This sequence comes from Pseudomonas sp. A2, assembly GCF_023100865.1. Taxonomy (NCBI): domain Bacteria; kingdom Pseudomonadati; phylum Pseudomonadota; class Gammaproteobacteria; order Pseudomonadales; family Pseudomonadaceae; genus Pseudomonas; species Pseudomonas sp. A2. The sequence continues at coordinate 4,820,884 of NZ_CP039127.1, read as the reverse complement.
CCACCGCTGGTTCGATCGTTTGCAGATCCTGTTGACGGGTATCTTCCATGTCATGTCCATCCCCCGTGTGCAGGAGGCGCCGCGAAATGCGTAATCTGATGTTATTGGCCATGTTGGCCGCTCCCCTGGCCCAGGCCGAAAGCCTGGAGGTCGCTGCCAATTCCATGCTGCGCCTGCCCGACAAGTCTGCCAGCGTGCACCTGGCACAGTTGCGTGTCGCCGATGCCGCAACCCTGCTGCTGCCTGCCACGCTCGCGGAATTGAAGGTTGACCAGCTGGAGCTGGGGCGCGATGCGCGTATCGCCATTGCACCTTCCGATAGCCCGTTGCTGATCGAGGCGCGCAGTGCGCGGCTGGGTGAGGGTAGCGAATTCAGTGCGCCGGGAGCGGCGGGTACTTACCAGCGGGGAGCCCGGTCAGGCCGCAGCCTGGACCTGAAACTGGCTGAAGTGGATGCCGAGCGCCTGGCCATCGATGCCCGTGGCGGTGCCGGTGCGCCGGGGTACGTGGGGCTGGATGGCGCCAACGGCCAGGCCGGTGGCTGCACCTGGGGCCAGGCCAGCCGCGGTGCCAACGGCGATGACGGCGGCAACGGGCACGATGGCGCGCCGGGTGGGCGCATCCGCCTGAGCGTGCCGCAGGGCTTCCCGCAGGAACGCATCGTGGTGCGCCTGGACGGCGGCGCACCGGGCAAGGCCGGGGCTGCTGGCAAGGCCGGCAAGGGCGGCGCTAGCAAGGGTTGCCTGGTTTACCGCACAGACGCCGGCGCCAACGGCCGGCCGGGGCAGCCGGGCCAACCTGGGTTGGCCGGCGCTGCAGGTGAGCTGATTCTGCAGCGCCTCTGAAGCCTTGCCGCGCCCCCCTGTAGGAGCGGCCTTGTGTCGCGATGGGCTGCGCAGCAGCCCCAAGATTTCAGCACCTTCGCACAAATTGCCGGGGCTGCTGCGCAGCCCATCGCGACACAAGGCCGCTCCTACAGGGGCCGAGCAGATCCTGTCAGAGCATCAGCCGCGAACTGGCCACGACTACCACCGCCAGACCGAGCAGCAGGTTGATCCCCACCATCCGCCGAATCCGTCCCAGCACTGCCGCACCTGCCGGCCAGTCCTCGGCCTGCACAGCCGCCCTCAACTCCGGCAGCAGCAGCGCCTGGATGCGCATGAACAGGGCAAACATGGCGATGCCCCCACCGATCATTACCTGCACATATTTCGGTGCAGTCTCGAAGCCGCTGAAGCGCATGTGCAACATGCCGATACCACTTATCGCCAAAATCGCCACGGCCAGCCAGACCCAACCGAAGAAGCGTCGGAAAACTTCCACCCACAAGCGCAGCCGGGCAGGCCCTTCAAGGGCTGCAACCGTTGCCGGGCGCAGCACCAGCCAGGCGAAGAACATGCCGCCGACCCACACCAGGGCGGCCAGGACATGCAGTGTGTAGGGCAGGGCAAAGGCAAGCATCCGGATCTCCATGCGGCATAAAGGGCAATAGCGGGGTATGATAGCCGCCCCATGCGAAACACTGAAAATATATCCAGCCCTCCGGGCGCCTGCAGACCATGATCAGCAACGAACTCAAAGCCACCATCCAGGGCGCCTATACGCGTTTTCTCGAAGCCAAGAGCCTCAAGCCGCGCTATGGCCAGCGCCTGATGATCGCCGAAGTGGCCAAGGTGCTCGGCGACATCGCCTGCGACGAAGAAGGCCGCCGTGCCGGCGAGCCTGCCGTGGTGGCAGTGGAGGCGGGCACCGGTACCGGCAAGACGGTGGCCTACAGCCTGGCTGCCATTCCGGCCGCCAAGGCCGCCGGCAAGCGTTTGGTGATCGCCACCGCCACCGTGGCGCTGCAGGAGCAGATCGTCTTCAAGGACCTGCCCGACCTGATGCGCAGCAGCGGGCTGAACTTCAGCTTCGCCCTGGCCAAGGGCCGTGGCCGCTACCTGTGCCTGTCCAAGCTCGACATCCTGCTGCAGGAGGGCCACGCCCAGTCGGCCACCGCCCAGCTGTTCGAGGAAGAAGGCTTTCACATCGAAGTCGACGAGCGCAGCCAGAAGCTGTTCAACAGCATGATCGAGAAGCTTGCCGGCAATCGCTGGGACGGTGACCGCGACAGCTGGCCCGAAGCCCTGGAAGACCAGGATTGGGCGCGCCTGACCACCGACCACAGCCAGTGTACCGGCCGTCATTGCCCGAACTTCCAGCAGTGCGTGTTCTACAAGGCCCGCGAAGGCATGGGCAAGGTCGACGTGATCGTCACCAACCACGACATGGTGCTGGCCGACCTGGCCCTGGGCGGCGGCGCGGTATTGCCCGACCCGCGCGACACCATGTACGTGTTCGACGAAGGCCACCACCTGCCGGATAAGGCTATCGGCCATTTCGCCCACTATTCGCGCCTGCGTTCCACTGCCGACTGGCTGGAGCAGACCGCCAAGAACCTGACCAAGCTGCTGGCCCAGCACCCGCTGCCCGGTGATCTGGGCAAGTACATCGAACAGGTGCCGGAGCTAGCGCGGGAAGTGCGCACCCAGCAGCAGTTCATGTTCACCCTGTGCGAGCAGGTTGCCGACTTCCGCCCCAGCGAGGACAACGAAGGCCGTGAGCGCCCGCGCTACCGCTTCGAAGGCGGCGTGGTGCCGGAGCAGATTCGCGAAGTGGGCATCGAGCTGAAAAAGGGCTTTGCTCGCCTCAACGACCTGTTCACCCGCCTGGCCGACCTGCTCAAGGAGGGCATGGACGGTGAGGTCAACATCGGCATCGCCAGCCATCAGGCCGAGGAGTGGTACCCGCTGTTCGGTAGCCTGGTCACCCGTGCCCAGGGCAACTGGGAACTGTGGACGGCCTTTACCGCCGAAGATCCGGAAGACAGCCCACCCATGGCCCGTTGGCTGACCCTGGCCGAGAGCGGTGCGCTGTTCGACATCGAAGTCAATGCCAGCCCCATCCTGGCCGCCGAAATGCTTCGCCGCAGCCTGTGGAGCGTGGCACATGGCGCACTGGTGACCTCGGCGACGCTGACTGCGCTGGGCAAGTTCGACCGCTTCCGCATGCGCTCGGGGTTGCCGCGTGACGCGGTCACCTGCGTGGTGCCCAGCCCGTTCGTGCATGGCGATGCCGGCCTGCTGCGGGTCCCCGACCTCAAGGCCGACCCGAGGGATGCGGCGGCGCATACCGCAGCGATCATCCGCGAACTGCCGAACATCGTCGAAGATGCCCGCGGCGCGCTGGTGCTGTTCTCCTCGCGCAAGCAGATGCAGGACGTGTTCGATGGCCTGGACCGTGACTGGCGCAAGCTAGTGCTGATCCAAGGCAACCTGTCCAAGCAGGAAACCCTGAACAAGCACAAGGCACGGGTCGACGACGGCCAGCACAGCGTGCTGTTCGGCCTGGCCAGCTTTGCCGAGGGTGTCGACCTGCCGGGTGCCTACTGCGAGCACGTGGTGATCGCCAAGATTCCCTTCGCCGTGCCCGACGACCCGGTCGAAGCGGCGTTGGCCGAGTGGATCGAGGCTCGCGGTGGCAACCCGTTCATGGAAATTGCCGTGCCCGACGCCTCGCTGCGGCTGATTCAGGCCTGTGGCCGCCTGCTGCGAACCGAACAGGATCGCGGTGTTATCACCTTGCTTGACCGGCGCCTGGTCACCCAGCGCTACGGCAAGGCTATTCTCAATGCGCTGCCGCCGTTCCGGCGGGAGATTTCCTGACCGCCGGAGCACACTTGCTCCGGCGCGTTGTCCATTACTCAGTCGTGGGCCATGAGGGCCCTGAAGGAGAGCCCCAGCCTTATGGTCCGCCGTACCCTGCCCGCCGTTTTTGCCCTGTTGTTCAGCTCGCCGTTGCTGGCTGGGCAGCAGACGCTTTTCAGCTTCGTGCGCCCGGCCTCGGTGGTCAATGTGGCGACCGAGGATGCCGGCATGCCGCAGTACAACGCGGAGCAGACGGCCGAAGGCGAAGTGTTGCGGCGCGTGGTGTTCAACCCGGCCCTGCGGCCGACCCTGCGCCTGAGCCCGCAAAGCGGTGTGTGGGACTGGTCCGGCGGTCAGTTCCTGACCTTGCGCCTGCAAAGCGCGATGGATTGGGCGCTGACCGTGGACGTGTTGGTGCAGGGCAGTGATGGGCGCACGTTGACCAGCCGCATCGACCTTCCGGCCGGTCCTGCACAAACCGTGATGGTACCGCTGACGGCCAGTTCGCCGTTGAGCCAAGGCATGCGCGCCGGCCCGCCCATGCCCTGGAACCATGGCGGCCAGCGCCTGCTGCTGACCAGCAGCGCCGGTGCGGTCGACCTCAAGCAGGTGACGTCGGTCAGCCTGAGTATCCCCAACCCCAAGGTGGCGCAGAACCTGCTGATCGAGCGGGTGGGCATTCAGGATGACGACCAGGCATACAAGGCGGCCTACCAGGAGCTGATCGATGCCTATGGCCAGTCCACCCGCGGCCATTGGCCAGAAAAGGTTACCAATGACGAGCAGCTCAAGGCGGCCGATGTACGCGAGCAGCAACAGCTCAAAGGCTGGCTGGCAGAGCGTGGCAAGCAGCAGCTGGACGCGTACGGCGGCCTGCTGGCCGGGCCGGCGTTCGAGGCCAAAGGCTTCTTCCGCACCGAAAAGCGTGACGGCCGCTGGTACCTGGTAACGCCCGAGGGGCATCCGTTCTATTCCCTGGGGGTGAATGCCGTCGCCGCGGATGGCGGGCGTACCTATGTCGCCGGGCGTGAGGGGATGTTCAAGGGGTTGCCGGTTGAGGGGGATGCACTGGCCGCATTCTATGGTGATGGCAACAACGACGATGGCAACCCCTCGTCGCAAGGGCGCAACTTCAAACAGGGGCGCTGGTTCGATTTCTATGCCGCCAACCTGCAGCGCACCTATGGCAAACCCTGCCCGCCCGCGGTAGAGGGGCAGCCGGCAAGCTGCCCACCATTGGCGCTGGATACCGCTCGCTGGCAGGCGCACGCGCTCGACCGCCTGCAGGCCTGGGGTTTCAATACGCTTGGCAACTGGAGCGAGCCGGCCCTCGGCCAGGCCAGGCGCATGCCGTACACCTTGCCATTGTCGATCGTGGGTGATTACGCCAGCATCAGTACCGGCATGGACTGGTGGGGCAGGATGCCCGACCCGTTCGACCCGCGTTTTGCCATGGCCACCGAGCGTGCCGTGGCCATTGCCGCCCGCGATCACCGTGACGACCCTTGGCTGATTGGCTATTTCGCCGACAACGAACTGGCCTGGGCGGCACCCGGTAGCGACCCCAAGGCGCGTTATGGCCTGGCCTACGGCACCTTGCGCCTGACTACCGATGTGCCGGCCAAGCGTGCCTTCCTCAAGCAATTGCGCGACAAGTACCGCAACCAGGAAGGGCTGTCCAAGGCCTGGGGCATCGAGCTGACTGCCTGGGAACTGATGGAAGATCCGGGCTTCGAGGCGCCGTTGCCCGACCCGGAGCACCCGGAAATCGAGCGTGACTACCAGTATTTCCAGCAAGTGTTTGCCGAAACCTACTTCAAGACCATTGCCGACTCGCTGAAATGGCATGCGCCCAATCACCTGCTGCTGGGTGGCCGCTATGCCGTCAGCACGCCAGAGGCGGTCAAGGCCTGCGCCGAGTTCTGCGATGTGCTCAGCTTCAACTTCTATACCCTGAAGCCGCAGGACGGCTACGACTTCACCCGCCTGGCCGAGCTGGACAAGCCGGTGTTGGTGTCCGAGTTCCAGTTCGGCTCGCGCGATCGCGGGCCGTTCTGGCCGGGGCCGCTGGAAGTGGCGCGGGAAGAAGACCGCGGCCCGGCCTACGGCAACTTCCTCAAGGCGGCCCTGGCGCAGCCGATGATCGTTGGCGCGCACTGGTTCCAGTACCTCGACCAGCCGGCCAGCGGCCGCCTGCTCGATGGCGAGAACGGTCACCTAGGGTTGGTGGCGATCACCGATATGCCATACCCGGGGTTTGTCGATGCCGTGCGCAAGAGCAACTTCCAGGCAATGAGCCAGCTGCGCGTCCAACTGGAAAAACCGGCGCCCTAGCCCAGGACGACGCGGTCTTTTTGTGGGAGCGGCCTTGCGTCGCGAAAGGACTGCGAAGCAGTCCCCTGAATTCAGCGGCGCTGCATAAATTGCCGGGGCTGCTGCGCAGCCCATCGCGACACAAGGCCGCTCCCACAGTGACCACCCAGCCCAAGCCAGTTTGCAAAACGCCAAACTACTGAAACAATGCACACCATTTTCGGAATTGGTCGTACGGAGAACAGCGGGTGCAGATCCAGGGTCACTATGAGCTGAAGTTCGAAGCAGTGCGCGAAGCCTTTGCCGCGCTGTTCGATGATCCCCAGGAGCGTGGTGCCGCGCTGTGCATCCAGGTTGGTGGCGAAACCGTGGTCGACCTGTGGGCCGGCAGTGCCGACAAGGACGGCCAGCAGGCCTGGCACAGCGATACCATCGCCAACCTGTTCTCCTGCACCAAGACCTTCACCGCTGTCACCGCCCTGCAACTGGTCGGCGAGGGCAAGCTGGCCCTTGATGCGCCGGTGGCCAACTACTGGCCCGAGTTCGCCCAGGCAGGCAAACAGGCGATTACCCTGCGCCAGCTGCTCAGCCACCGCGCCGGCTTGCCGGCCATCCGTGAGCTGCTGCCGGCCGAGGCACTGTATGACTGGCAGGCCATGGTCGATGCGCTGGCTGCCGAAACGCCCTGGTGGACACCCGGCACCGAGCATGGCTATGCCGCCATTACCTACGGCTGGCTGATCGGTGAGCTGATCCGCCGTGCCGACGGCCGTGGCCCCGGCGACTCGATCGTGGCCCGTACCGCTCGGCCGTTGGGGCTGGATTTTCATATCGGCCTGGCGGACGATGAGTTTCATCGCGTAGCGCATATCGCCCGTAGCAAGGGCAACGCCGGGGACGCTGCAGCTCAGCGCCTGCTGCAGGTGACCATGCGCGAGCCCGAGGCCCTGTCGACCCGCGCCTTCACCAACCCGCCGGCGATCCTGACCAGTACCAACAAGCCGGAGTGGCGGCGCATGCAGCAGCCAGCCGCCAACGGCCATGGCAATGCGCGCAGCCTGGCGGGCTTCTATGCCGGGCTGCTGGACGGTAGCCTGCTCGAATCAGAGCTGCTCGACGAACTCACCCGTGAGCACAGCCTCGGCCAGGATCGTACTCTGCTCACCCAGACCCGTTTTGGCCTGGGCTGCATGCTCGACCAGCCAGACGTGGCCAATGCCACGTTCGGCCTCGGGGCCCGCGCCTTCGGCCACCCAGGCGCCGGCGGCTCGGTTGGTTTCGCTGACCCGGAACACGATGTGGCCTTCGGTTTCGTGGTCAATACCCTTGGCCCTTATGTGCTCATGGACCCGCGAGCCCAGAAACTGGTACGCGTCCTTGCCAGTTGCCTTTGATCGGGTAATGCGGGTATTGCCCCAGCCCTTTGACTATCCTCAATGCCAACGCCTGAAGGGCGTAAGCAAAATTTCTTTCTATTTCATGGTGTATCGCTGATGTCTTCACACAAAACCTTAGCACTCGCCCTGTGCCTGACCGCCGTTACCGGCTGCGCCAGTCACCCCCAGGACGGCTCGAAGGACAGCGCCTCGAGCTGGTGGCCCTTCGGTTCGGACAAGGTTGCCGAGCAGGAAGTGAAGCAAGCCGTCACGGAAAATGTGGCCAAGGCCGACGCCAAGTCCGACAACGCCAGCCGTTGGTGGTGGCCGTTCGGCGGTGAAGAGAAGCAGGCCAAGGGGCCGGTGGTGCCGAAGGTCGACCAGAAGGCCACCCAGGCCTGGCTGGACGAGTACGAGCCAAAGCTGCGTGAGGCGATCAAGGGCAGCAAGCTGGAGCTGGAGCGTCGTGACAACGTGCTGGCCGTAACCATCCCGGTGGACAGTTCGTACAACCCCGATCGCCCGAACATGCTGCTGCCGATGACCCTGGGCCCGATCACCCGTGTGGCCAAGACTGTCGAAGGCGATGCCAAGACCGCCGTGCTGGTACTCGGCCATGCCGACAGTAGCGGTGTCGCTGCCGCCAACCAGAAGCTCAGCCTGGAGCGCGCCGCTTCGGTGTCGGCCATCTTCCGCCTCAGCGGCCTGCAGCGTGACCGTCTGAACCTCAAGGGCATGGGCTCGGAAATGCCGCGCGCCGCCAACGACAGTGCCGAGGGCCGTGCCCTGAACCGCCGTGTGGAAATGCTGTTGACCCCGCAGAACACCATGGTCGCCCTGCTGGCCAAGTACCAGCAAGCCGCCCCGGCGCGCGCGCCAATGGTGGCGGTGCAAGATGTCAAAGCACCTGCTGCCAAGCCTGCTGACAGCAAGCCGGCCACCAAGGCTGTGGCGAAGAAGGCTGTGACCAAAGCCAAGGCCAAGGCGCCAGCCAAGACCACGGCCAAGAAAAAAGCTGCACCGGCCAAGCCGGTTGCCAAGAAAGCTACCACTGAAAAGAAAGTAGCTGCCAACAGCCCTGCGAAGACCAACTGATTGTCAAGGAACGCAGCAATGACCCAATCCCTGGCCGATATGCGCCGCGACTACACCCGTGATGGCCTGGCCGAATCCCAGGCCCCGGGGGAGCCGTTCGCCCTGTTCCACCAGTGGTTCGCCGAAGCGGTGAAAACCGAGCAGGTGCCGGTGGAAGCCAACGCCATGACCTTGGCCACTGTCGACGGTGAAGGCCGCCCGCACTGCCGTATCTTGTTGCTGAAGGGGCTCGATGAGCGTGGCTTCACTTTCTTCACCAACTACGATAGTGCCAAGGGCCAGCAACTGCTGGTCAACCCTTTCGCCGCCATGACCTTCTTCTGGCCAGCGCTGGAGCGCCAGGTGCGCATCGAAGGGCGGGTGGAAAAGGTCACCCCCGAGGAGTCTGACGCCTACTACCAGGTGCGCCCGCTGGGTAGCCGCCTGGGGGCTTGGGCTTCGCCACAGAGCCAAGTGATTGCCGGTCGTGAGGAGCTGGAGGGGCTGGTCAAGGCCACTGAGGCGCGCTTTTCCGACACCCAGCCGCATTGCCCGGAACATTGGGGTGGGTATCGTTTGCTGCCTGAACGCATCGAGTTCTGGCAGGGGCGGGCCAGCCGCCTGCATGACCGACTGAACTACCGGCTGGTAGATGGGCAATGGCTGCGGGAGCGGTTGGCGCCCTGAGATTCCGGGGGCTGCGCAGCAGCCCCGGCACTCCATCAGGCTACCCAGGATACCCCGCAGCTTCCCGCTCCAGCCACCCCGCCAACTGCTTGCGCCCCACCTTCTCCACCCGCGCCTGCTCCAGCCTTTGCAGCATATACGCGCGTTTTTCCGGGTCCGACCCTGCCAGCGACAACGCCAGGTCACGGTCCATCCAGCGGCGCATGCGCACATACAGCCACCAGTGGAAATACAGCCCCGCAACGGTGGTGACCACGACGATGAAGTAATCCATGGCTATCCTTGGTCTCACTTGAAAGGCCTCGACACAGCCGTGCAGGCTGTCCCTTGGCTGAATGAAAACAATTTTATTACGTTTGTACCGTGACAGCCGTCAACGTGCAGCGTCTAATGAGCACCTGACTTATGGAGACCTTACCCATGCGTAAATCCGCTTTGCTGGTGGCGACCTTTACCACCATGTCGCTGTTGCTGGGTGGCTGTGCCTCGAGCCTGACCGGTGACAGCTACTCCCGTGATGAGGCCCGCCGCGTGCAAACCGTGCGCATGGGCACTATCGAGTCCCTGCGTCCGGTCAAGATCGAAGGCACCAAGACCCCGATCGGTGGCGGTGCTGGCGCCATCGTCGGTGGCGTGGCCGGGAGCGCCGTGGGTGGTGGCCGTGGCAGCATCGTCGCCGCCGTGATCGGTGCCGTTGCCGGTGGCCTGGCCGGTTCCGCCGCCGAAGAGGGCCTGACCCGTACCCAGGGTGTCGAAATCACCGTGCGTGAGGACGATGGCAGCATGCGTGCCTATGTGCAGGCCGTGCAGCAGAACGAGATCTTCCGCGTTGGCGACCGCGTGCGCATCATGACCGTCGATGGCACCAGCCGCGTCACGCACTGACCGTAGCCCAACAAGACAAAACCCCGACATGGCGCTCGCCAGTCGGGGTTTTTTCATGCTGCGGCCAGGTCAGCCGACGTTGGACTTGCGGCTGGCCATGGCGGTTACCGCATAGCCGATCACGGCGGCGAAGAACGAGCCGGTGAGAATACCCATGCGGTCCATCCCGGCGTAATCACTGCTGCCAGGCACAAAGGCGAGCGAGCCGACGAACAGGCTCATGGTGAAGCCGATACCGCAAAGTATCGCCACACCCAGCAATTGCCCCCAACTGGCGCCTGCAGGCAGCGCGGCCAGGCGCAGCTTGACCGCGACCCAGGTCAGGCCGAAGACACCCACGGTCTTGCCCAGCAGCAGCCCCACGGCGATGCCCAGTGGCACCGGGTGGGTGAAGCTTTCTACGGTCATGCCTGCCAGCGATACACCGGCGTTGGCGAAAGCGAACAGCGGCAGGATGGCGTAGGCAACCCAAGGATGCAGGGCGTGTTCCAGGGCGAGCAGTGGTGAGCGTTCGGCATGGCGCGTGCGCAGCGGGATGCACAGGGCCAGGGCGACGCCGGCCAGGGTGGCATGCACGCCGCTCTTGAGCACGCAGACCCACAGGATCAGGCCAACGACCATGTACGGCCCAAGCTTGACCACGCCAAGCCGATTCATCGACACCAGCAATACCAGGCAGGCGGCAGCCAGCAGCAGCGACATGCTCGACAGGGTGCCCGAGTAGAACAGGGCAATGACGATGATCGCACCCAGGTCGTCGATGATCGCCAGGGTCATCAGGAACAGTTTCAGCGACACCGGCACGCGCTTGCCCAGCAGGGCCAGTACGCCGAGGGCGAAGGCGATGTCGGTGGCTGTGGGGATAGCCCAGCCGGCTATGGCGGCAGGGTTGTCACGGTTGATGAACCAGTAGATCAGTGCCGGTATCACCATGCCGCCCACGGCGGCGGTGGCTGGCAGGATCACTTGGGAGGGCTTGGACAGGTGGCCGTCGACCACCTCGCGCTTGACCTCCAGGCCGATCAGCAGGAAGAACAGGGCCATCAGGCCGTCGTTGATCCAAAGTAACAGCGGTTTGGCGATGTGCAGCGCACCGACCTGAACGGCGACGGGAACGTCGAGCAGGCCGCTGTACAGGTAGGACAGCGGCGAGTTGTTGATTACCAGGGCCAGGATGGCCGCAGCGATCAGCAACAGGCCACTGGCGGCTTCGAGCTGGAAGAAGCGGGTGAACAGTCTACGCACGGGTTATAGGCTCTCCATGAGCAGTTGACAATGGAACGGGCGTACACCCTAGCCTTTGGCAATATGCTTTCAAACAAAAACCATATTCGTTTTTGTTATATGGTATTGCCGGCTGGGCTGCGGGAAAGCCTAGACGCAGATGGGGAAGGAGTTGGGAGGGGAAGTCTGATGTTTGTTGTGGATTTTTCTGATGTCTGCAGTGGCCCTTTCGCGGGTAAACCCGCTCCCACAGGTACTTCACAGTCTTCAATACCTGTGCAGTACCTGTGGGAGCGGGTTTACCCGCGAAGAGGCCCTGGCATGTAAAAGGCTCAGAGGCCGAGCATATCCCGCGCCACCGCCTCGGCGATGCGAATCCCATCGACACCCGCCGACAGGATCCCGCCCGCATACCCGGCCCCTTCACCCGCCGGGAACAGCCCCTTGAGGTTCAGGCTCTGGAAGTCCTCACCGCGAGTAATGCGCAGCGGCGAGGAGGTGCGGGTCTCGATCCCGGTCAGCACTGCATCATGCAGGTTGTAACCCTTGATCTGCCGGTCGAACGCTGGCAGCGCCTCGCGAATGGCTTCGATGGCGAAGTCCGGCAGGCTCGGCGCCAGGTCGCCCAAGGTCACGCCCGGTTTGTAGGACGGCTCGACACTGCCCAGTGCAGTCGACGGCCGGCCGGCGACGAAGTCACCCACCAGCTGTGCCGGGGCCTGGTAGTTGCTGCCGCCCATCACGTAGGCGTGGGCTTCCAGGCGTTCCTGCAGCTCGATGCCGGCCAGCGGGCCGCCCGGGTAATCGCGCTCGGGGTCGATGCCGACGACGATGCCGGAGTTGGCGTTGCGCTCGTTACGCGAGTACTGGCTCATGCCGTTGGTAACCACCCGACCTGGCTCGCTGGTTGCTGCGACCACGGTGCCGCCCGGGCACATGCAGAAGCTGTACACCGAGCGGCCATTCTTGGCGTGGTACACCAGTTTGTAGTCGGCGGCACCGAGTTTCGGGTGACCGGCGTACTTGCCCAGGCGAGCCTTGTCGATCAGCGTTTGCGGGTGCTCGATACGGAAGCCCACCGAGAACGGCTTGGCTTCCATGTACACGCCTTTGGCGTGCAGCATGCGGAAGGTGTCGCGAGCACTGTGGCCAAGCGCCAGCACCACATGGCGCGAGTGCAGCTGTTCGCCGCTCTCCAGCACCACGCCGGTCAGTTGCCCATCCTCGATCAGCAGGTCGGTGACCTTCTGCTGGAAGCGCACTTCGGCGCCGAGGGCAATCATGTCCTGACGCATCTGCTCGACCATGCCGGTGAGGCGGAAGGTGCCGATGTGCGGTTTGTTGATGTACAGGATCTCGTCCGGCGCACCGGCCTTGACGAACTCTTCCAGCACCTTGCGGCCGTGGTGCTGCGGGTCCTTGATCTGGCTGTACAGCTTGCCGTCGGAGAAGGTACCGGCGCCGCCTTCGCCGAACTGCACGTTGGACTCGGGGTTGAGCACGCTCTTGCGCCACAGGCCCCAGGTGTCCTTGGTGCGCTGACGTACTTCCTTGCCGCGCTCGAGGATGATCGGCTTGAAGCCCATCTGTGCCAGCAACAGGCCGGCGAAGATGCCGCACGGGCCGAAGCCGACCACGATCGGGCGCTCCTGCAGATCGGCAGGGGCCTTGCCGACGAACTTGTAGGTTACGTCTGGCGCCGGGCCGATATTGCGATCGTCGGCGAACTTGCTGAGCAGCTCGGCTTCGTTGCTGGCTTCCAGGTCGATGGTGTAGATGAACAGCAGTTCGCTGTTCTTCTTGCGCGCATCGTAGCTGCGCTTGAACAGGTTGAAGCTGAGCAGTTGCTCGTCGCGGATGCCCAGGCGCTGGACGATCGCTTCACGCAGGGCTTCGTCGGGATGGTCCAGGGGCAGCTTCAGTTCGGTGATTCGTAGCATGGCAGGGTCCAGTATCCCGGCCATGGGCGGCCGGCGGCTTTACACAAACCGCCAAGTATAAGCTGTTCGCCGCCCCGACTGGCAGGATAAAAGCGCCCGGCGATCAGTTGTCGCGTGCACCGCCATAGTAACCGCAGCCCAGCAGGGTCTTGCCGTCGATGCGCAGTTCGGCACGCAAGTGGTGGATGGCACCGGTGGCGGTGTCTACACAGCGTTGTGGCGCGACCCACAGCTCCACGTGCTGGCCGTTGGCTTCGCTGGTCAGGGTCAGGCCGCCGCCGGGCACTTCTTCTTCCAGAAAGGGCAGGGGCAGGGGGGCCTGGCCGACGCGGTTGAGCACCATGCCTTTGCCGCTGGCCTTGATGTCCCATTCCGGCTCATGGCCGTTGGCGCGCAGGGTCAGCTGCTTGAAGTTGGGGTCTTCACAGGCGCGGGTGGAAGGTTCCAGGCGGTACAGGCGGCGAACTTCAAGCTGGCCGTCGTTGTTGGCCTGTCTGCTGCCGGTGAGGCGGCCACGGACGTCGGCGAACAGTTTGTCGTTGGCGTCCTTGGCGAGGTTGGCGGCTTCCTGCAGGATGCCGGTTGCGGCGACGTCGCTGATCACGAAAGTGCGGTTTTCGCTACACGGCTTGAACAGCAGTTGGCCACCGCCGGCACGCAACTCGCCCTGCATGCGCGTAGTGCCGATGTTCGGGTCGCTGGGGGCGTCAGCCATGAGCTGGCAGCCGGCGAACAGGGGCAGCAGGGCGGTGAGCAGCAGGGTGGGGGTGAGGCGCATGGGGCGGGCTCCGGGGATCTTTGCCGTGAAAGCAGGCCACGTTACTCAGGCTGGCGCTGGATCACAAGTTAATGGTTGCCTGTGCCGGCGATAGGGCCAGTACAGGCAATACATTTCTGACAGGTAGAAAAAAGGGCCAGTAGATGGCCCTTTTCCCGGTCAACCCCCCAGGTACGCGTCGCGCACCTTCGGGTCGGTCAACAGTGCTTCCCCAGTACCCTGCATCACCACCCGGCCGTTCTCCAGCACATACGCCCGGTCAGCGATCTTCAGCGCCTGGTTGGCGTTCTGTTCCACCAGGAACACCGTCACGCCATCACGGCGTAGCTGTTCGATGATGTCGAAGATCTGCTGGATGATGATTGGCGCCAGACCCAGCGATGGCTCGTCGAGCAGCAGCAGCTTGGGCTTGCTCATCAGCGCCCGGCCAATGGCGAGCATCTGCTGCTCGCCACCGGACATGGTGCCGCCACGCTGGATATAACGCTCCTTCAGGCGCGGGAACAGCTGCAACACCTTGTCCAGCTGCTCCTGGTAATCGCCCTTGTCGGTGAAGAAGCCACCCATCGCCAGGTTTTCCTCGACGGTCAGGCGGGAGAACACGCGGCGGCCTTCCGGTACCACCGCGATGCTCTTGCGCATGATGTGCGAGGATGGCTGGCCGACCAGTTCTTCACCCAGGTACTTGATGCTGCCGCTGTGCGCCTGCGGCGAGCCGCAGAGGGTCATCAGCAAGGTCGACTTGCCGGCGCCGTTGGCGCCGATCAGGGTGACGATCTCGCCCTGGTTGATCTCCACATTGACGCTGTGCAGCGCCTGGATCTTGCCGTAGAAGGTGGAAACGTTCTCGAACTTCAGCATTTACGCTTCCCCCAGGTAGGCTTTGATCACATCAGGGTTGTCGCGGATCTCTTCCGGTGTGCCGTGGGCCAGGGGTGTGCCCTGGTTGATCACCACGATATGGTCGGAAATGCTCATCACCAGCTTCATGTCGTGCTCGATCAGCAGCACGGTGACGTTGTGCGACTCACGCAGGTAGGCGATCAGCGCCTTGAGGTCTTCGGTTTCCTTCGGGTTCAGGCCCGCAGCCGGTTCGTCGAGCATGATGATGCGCGGTTGGGTCATCATGCAGCGGGCGATTTCCAGGCGGCGCTGCTGCCCGTAGGCGAGGGTGCCGGCGGTACGGTTGGCGAACTCGGTCAGGTTGACCTTCTCCAGCCAGTACTGCGCGCGCTCCATGGCCTCCTTCTCGCTGCGGCGGAAGCTTGGGGTCTTGAACAGGCCGGCGAAGAAGTTGGTGTTGAGGTGGCGGTGCTGGGCGATCAGCAGGTTTTCCAGCGCGGTCATTTCCTTGAACAGGCGCACGTTCTGGAATGTCCGCACCACGCCCTTGCGGGCGATCTGATGCCCGGCCAGGCCCTGGATCGGCTGGCCATCGAGCAGGATGGTGCCGCCGCTGGGCTTGTAGAAGCCGGTCAGGCAGTTGAACACGGTGGTCTTGCCGGCGCCGTTCGGGCCGATCAGTGCCACCACCTGTTTTTCCTTGACGGTCAGGCCCACGCCGTTGACCGCCAACAAGCCGCCGAAGCGCATGCTCAGGCCGCTGACTTGCAGAATTTCGCGGCTCATCGACGCAGCTCCATGTGTGGACGTTGCATAGGCAGCAGGCCTTGCGGACGCCAGATCATCATCAACACCATCAGCGCACCGAACATCAGCATCCGGTATTCGCTGAACTCACGCATCAGCTCGGGCAGCAGGATCATCACGATGGCCGCGAGGATCACGCCCAGTTGTGAGCCCATGCCGCCGAGCACGACGATGGCGAGGATGATCGCCGACTCGATGAAGGTGAACGACTCCGGCGTCACCAGGCCCTGGCGCGCAGCGAAGAAGCTGCCGGCGAAACCGGCGAAGCAGGCGCCCAGGGTGAATGCCGACAGCTTGATCACGGTCGGGTTCAGGCCCAGAGCACGGCAGGCGATCTCGTCTTCGCGCAGGGCTTCCCAGGCGCGGCCGATCGGCATGCGCAGCAGGCGGTTGATCACGAACAGCGCCAACAGGGCCAGCAGCAGGGCCACCAGATAGAGGAAGATGACCTTGTTGATCGAGTTGTATTCCAGCCCGAAGAACTCATGGAAGGTCTGCATGCCTTCGGCGGCACGGCGTTCGAAGGTCAGGCCGAAGAACTCCGGCTTGGGAATGTTGCTGATGCCGTTGGGGCCGCCGGTCCAGTCGGTGAGGTTACGCAGGAACAGGCGGATGATCTCGCCGAAGCCGAGGGTCACGATCGCCAGGTAGTCACCGCGCAGGCGCAGCACCGGGAAGCCGAGCAGGAAACCGAAGGTAGCGGCCATGAGGCCGGCGATCGGCAGGCATACCCAGAAGCTCCAGCCCAAGTAGTGCGAGAGCATGGCGTAGCTGTAGGCACCGACGGCGTAGAAGCCGACGTAACCGAGGTCGAGCAGGCCTGCCAAACCGACCACGATGTTCAGGCCCAGGCCCAGCAACACGTAGATCAGGATCAGCGTGGCAATGTCGACCGCGCCGCGCGAGCCGAAGAACGGCCACACCAGTGCCGCGACGATCAGGCCCATGATCACGTAGCGCTGGGTTTTCGGCAGGGTCAGATAGTTGCTGACCGCCGGCGGGATCAGCTTGCGATCCGAGCGGCGGCCCATTACCGAGCTCCACTGCTTGTCGAACAGCACGCGCAGGAACATCAGCACCGAACACACTGCGATGATGCCGATGGTGAACGAACCTTGGCTGTGCACTACCAGGCTGATGCCATCGATGCTCAGTTTCAGGCCCAGTACCGGGAATGCCACGGCCCATACCAGCAAGGCGCTGAAGAACGCCTGTTTGAGATTTCTGTTCATACTTTTTCAACCTCCGGGCGGCCCAGGATGCCGGTCGGCCGGAATAGCAGGACGAGAACCAACAAGCCGAATGCCACAACGTCCTTGTACTGGTCGCCGAAGATATCGGCACCGAACGCTTCGGCCACGCCCAGCACCAGCCCGCCGAGCATGGCGCCCGGAATGCTGCCGATGCCACCCAGCACCGCCGCGGTGAAGGCCTTCAGGCCCACCAGGAAACCGGCGTTGGGGTTGATCACCCCGTACTGCATGCTCAGCAGCACGGCCGCCACCGCCGCCAGGGCGGCACCGATGACGAAGGTGAGGGCGATGATGTTGTTGGTGTTGATGCCCAGCAGGTTGGCCATCTTGATGTCCTCGGCGCAGGCGCGGCAGGCGCGGCCCAGGCGGGAACGGGAGATGAACAGGGTGAGGCAGGTCATGGCCACCAGGGTGACCACGAACACCAGGATCTGCATGTAGCTGATCAGTACTTCCTCGGCGCCGCCTGGCCCGAACGAGAAGCTTCCGGGGATCAGGTTGGGGATGGACTTGTCCTTGGAATCTTGCGACAGCAGGACGGTGTTCTGCAGGAAGATCGACATGCCGATGGCGGAAATCAGCGGGATCAGGCGGTTGCTGTTGCGCAGGGGGCGGTAGGCAACCCGTTCGATGCTGTAGCCATAGGCACTGGTGACGAAGATCGTCGCGACAAAGGCGACGGTCATCAGGACAGGCAGCGAATGGATACCCATCATGGCCAGGCCCGCCAGGGCGATGAAGGCCACGTAGGAACCGATCATGTACACCTCGCCGTGGGCGAAGTTGATCATGCCAATGATGCCGTACACCATCGTGTAGCCGATGGCGATCAAGGCATAGGTGCTGCCGATGGTCAATCCATTAACCAGTTGTTGGAAGAAATGGTAGATCTCAGGCATTACAGCGCTCCTAAAAACCTGATTTGCATTTCGCTGGCGGGGGTAGGCCAGGAAACCGCGGGTGACGGTTTTAAGATTTTCAGGTGAGCCCGCCCCCGGATCGCGGGGATCAGGCCCATGAACCTCGTAAAACAAAGCCCACTGCTCGCACAGTGGGCTTCTACGGTCAGCTATTAGTCACGCAGTTACTGAGGGGAGACTTCGGTCTTCGGCTTGCCGAAGTGCCATTCGTAGACCACGAACTTGAAGTCTTTCAGGTCGCCTTTGTCGTCGAACGACAGGTCACCGGTCGGGGTCTTGAAGGTACCTTCGTGGATGGCGGCTGCCACCTTGTCGGCATCTTCGGACTTGGCTTTCTTGATGCCCTGGGCGATCAGCTCGACAGCCGAGTAGGCCGGGAACACGAACGGGCCGCTTGGGTCCTTGCCGTCAGCCTTGATGGCGTCGACGATCTTCTTGTTCGCAGGGTCCGCGTCGAATGACTTCGGCAGGGTCACCAGCAGGCCTTCGGAGGCGTTCTGGGCGATCTGCGAGATGGAGTCGTTGCCCACGCCTTCCGGGCCCATGAACTTGGCTTTCAGGCCCTTTTCCTGAGCCTGGCGCAGGATCAGGCCCAGCTCTGGGTGGTAGCCGCCGTAGTAGACGAAGTCGACGTTGTTCTGCTTGAGCTTCTGGATGATCGAGGAGAAGTCCTTGTCACCGGCGTTCAGGCCTTCGAACACGGCAACCTTGGTGCCTTTGCCTTCCAGGGTCTGCTTGACCGCGGTGGCGATGCCTTCACCGTACTGTTGCTTGTCGTGCAGGACGGCGACAACCTTCGGCTTGACGTGGTCGGCGATGTAGTTGCCGGCAGCCGGGCCCTGGGCGCTGTCCAGACCGATGGTGCGGAAGATCAGCTTGTAGCCACGTGCGGTGATTTCCGGGGAGGTCGCGGCCGGGGTGATCATGATCACGCCTTCGTCTTCGTAGATGTCGGACGCAGGCTGGGTGGAGCTGGAGCACAGGTGACCGATGACGAACTTGACGCCGTCGTTGACCACTTTGTTGGCGACTGCAACGGCCTGTTTAGGGTCGCAGGCGTCGTCGTATTCCTTGGCTTCGAGCATCTTGCCATCCACGCCGCCCGCGGCGTTGATATCCTTGATGGCTTGCTTTGCGCCGATGAACTGCATGTCGCCGTACTGGGTCACAGGGCCGGTCTTAGGGCCTGCAATCCCGATCTTGATGGTATCGGCGGCAAACGAATGGCTGGCTACCCCTGCCAGAACCATTGCGGCGAACAGCTTGGAAATCTTGATCATAGTGCTCCACTCATTCTGTTGTAATTCTTATAGTCCTGGCGGCCAGGGCTACAGACCGGGCGGGATTTGCGGCGTGGCCATGCCAACGCGCAAGCCCACCTTCCCCCGGAACATGTCCCGGAACTGTACCGGTACAGTGTAGAGCGCTGTTCGAGCGCTTGAAAAGCGGTCGAAAAGTGCCTGCTTCCTGGGTTGTCGCATGGTCGACACAAAGATACAGAAAGGCGCCATCAAACTGCCTGCATCTGCGACCCCGCCCCACAAGTTCGGGATCAATCGACCAAATTACATATTTGAAACCGGGTTTTTCTGCAAAAATGCCGACCTTTTTTATTGGCCGATTTTTGCGGAAACCACCCATGACTGATCAAACAAGCACCCTCTATGCCAAATTGCTTGGCGAGACGGCAATCATCGAGTGGAAAGCACTGGAGCGTTTCTGGGCCAAGGGTGACCTGATTTGGGTCGACCCGAGCCTCGACCTGATTGCCGTTGCCGAGGCGATGGCCGAGAATCGCAGCGAGATCTTCGCCAAGTGGCGTAGTGATGGCACTGTTGGTCCGGTAACCGCCGAGCAAGCCCTGGACCTGCAAAGCCGCGATCCAGAGATCTGGGCGGTGGTGGTTTCGCCGTTCATCGTGATTCAGGCAAAGCGCCCGACAGAGGCATGATCGCTTTTGGTGCGCGAAAATGCGCAGCAGCCCCGTTTTGGTGCTTGAAGGCGCTCAAGGCGGGTAGAGGGAAGTAACAATTCGGCGTGGCGGTAACAGTTTACGGGATGCGTAATGGGGGGCTGCCTTGCAGCCCTTCGCGGGCATGCCCGCTCCCACAGGTCAGATGTTGCTCTTCAGACCAGCGCTGGTGCTGTGGGAGAGGGCGCGCCCGCGAAGGCCGCAAAGCGGCCCGGATCGATATCGAATTTGTCCGGAGTAATTGATGAACTCAAAACTACCTTCGCTTGGATTCGCCGGCATCGGGCTGATGGGCCTGCCCATGTGTCGGCGCCTGCTGGCAGCGGGTTACCCGCTGACGGTATGGAACCGCAGCCCGGACAAGTGCGCTGCACTGGTCGCGGCTGGCGCGCGCCTGGCCAGCAGCCCTGCCGAACTGTGCCGCGACAGCGACATGGTGCTGCTGTGCCTGGCCGACACGGCCGTGGTCCGCGAGGTGGTGTTCGGCGAGCAAGGCATTGCCCAGGGCGGACGCAGCGGCCAGTTACTGGTCGATTTCTCCAGCCTGGAGCCAACCGCCACTCGTGAAATGGCCGCCGAACTGGCAGCGCTGTGCGGCATGGCCTGGCTGGACGCGCCAGTGTCCGGGGGCACCCCCGGGGCCGAAGCCGGCACCCTGGCGATCATGGTCGGTGGCGAGGCAGCAGACCTGGAGCGTGCGCGCCCGGTACTGCAGGTACTTGGCCAGCGCGTGACGCATATGGGCGCGGTGGGCGCAGGCCAGGTGACCAAGGCCTGCAACCAGATGATCGTGGCCTGCAATGCTCTGGTAATCGCCGAAGTGGTTGCCTTGGCTGAACAGTCCGGTGTCGACGCGACGCTGATCGCCGAAGCGCTGGCGGGCGGTTTTGCCGACTCCAGACCGTTGCAGATCCTCGCTCCGCAAATGGCCGAGAGCCGCTTCGAGCCGATCAAGTGGCATGTGCGCACGCTGCTCAAGGACCTCGATGGCGCGGTCAAATTCTCCCGCGAGCAAGGCTCGGCGACGCCGCTCAGTGGCCTTGCCGCACAATTGATGCGCCTGCACGCAAGCCAGGGGTACCTGCAAAAGGATCCGGCGACTCTGGTTGAGCTGTATCGCAGCAAGGGCTGAACACGCCGCCCTTGTGCCGAACCCGCTCCAGTAGCGAGCGTAGTTCGGCCAGCGGCTCCGGGGGGGCCAGCAGGTAGCCCTGCAGGTAGTCGCAGCCGTGGGCTTGGAGAAACGCCAGCTGTTCGGCGGTTTCCACGCCCTCGCTGACCACCTGCAGATGCAGGGTATGCGCCATGACGATGATCGCCTGGACAATTTCGCGATCCTTCTGGCTGCCCGGCACATCCTGCAGGAAGCTGCGGTCGACCTTAAGCACGTCCAGCGGCAGGCGCTTGAGGTAGGCCAGCGACGAGTAGCCGGTGCCGAAGTCATCGATCGACAGCGCCACGCCCAGGGCGCGTATGCGCGTAAGCAGGTTTACCGTGCGCTGGATGTCACCCATCAAGGCGTTCTCGGTCACTTCCAGTTCCAGCTGTCGGGGTGCGAGCCCGGCGTGGAACAGCGCCTTTTCCACTTCGTTGGGCAGTTCGTCGTGGCTGAGGGTGACGGCCGAACAATTGACCGTGACCTTGAGGTTTCCATGACCGTGGCGCTGCAGATAGGCCAGGTCGGCGCAGGCGTGGCGCAGCACCCACAGATCGAGGTCGATGATCAGCCCGTTGGCCTCTGCGATGGCGACAAAACGATCGGGCCCGAGCAGGCCGTGTTGCGGGTGTTGCCAGCGCACCAGGGCCTCCAGTTTGGCCACTTGCCTGCTGCGCAGGTCGAAGATCGGCTGGTAGTGCACGCATAGCCCATGCTCCTCGAGCAGCGCCACCCGCAGTTCCTCTTCCAGTTGCAGAGCAATCGAGGCCTGGGTCTTCAGGCTGTCGTTGAAGAAGTTCAGGCTGTTGCGCCCGTTACCCTTGGACTGGTACAGGGCAAGGTCTGCATGCTTGAGCAGCTCTTCGGCGGTGGTGCCGTCGTCGGGGAAGATGCTGATGCCGATGCTGGTGGTCATGACCATGCGCCGGCCGCCCAGGTTTATGGGCTCTTTCATCCTCTGCATGATGCGCTGGGCCAGGTGGCGGGCTTCGTCGCGGTTGGTGAGGCTGGTGACCACGCAGAACTCGTCGCCGCCCAGGCGTGCGACCAGGTCGCGGTTTCGGGTGGCGGCCTTGATGTGTCCGGCGATCACTTTGAGCAGCTCGTCGCCGGCGTCGTGACCGAGGCTGTCGTTTATGCGCTTGAAATGGTCGATGTCGAGGAACATCACCGCCAGGTGGCTTTCCGTGGCCTGGTGCTCGGCCAGGCGTTCGGCGAACACCTGGTTGAAACCGCGGCGGTTGACCAGGTTGGTCAGGGCGTCGTAGTGCGCGGCCTGCTGCAGCGAAGCGCGGGCCTGGTCCAGTTGGCTGAGCAGCACGCTGACCCGGCGCAGGTCGTGCTCCTTGCTTTGCAGCTTCTTGTCGGCCAGTGCGGTACTGATGCTGGCAGCACTGATCAGCATGGTGATGAAGCCGATGCCCAGCGCCAGTTGCAGGCTGTTGTCGCCAGACGGCAGGCGCAGGGCGGTGTCGGCCGGGATGACCAGGGTCATGGCCGACATCGCGGTGAAGTGGGTGGCAACGATACCACCAGCCATCAGCAGGCTGGCGCCGTACTTCATGGCCTGGTGCAAGGTACCGCTGCCCTGCCGGAAGTAGCGGGCCAGGTATAGCGCGGTCAGGCTGGTGAGCAGGGCAATGGTGGCAGAGGCCAGCAGCAGGCCGGTCTGGTAGTACTGGCGGGCACCGGTTTCCAGGGCGGCCATGCCTACGAAGTGCATCAGGATGATGCCCAGGCCGATCAGTACTGCACTTCGCAGGTAATGGATTGTGCGCATCTGGCTGCGGTCGAGGCTGTGCATGGCCAGCCAGGCGACGGCCAGTGCAATGAGCAGCGAAAGGATGGTCAGGGACGCGTCGTAGTGCACTTCCACTGGCGCCTGGAAGGCCAGCATGCTGATGAAATGCATGGCCCAGATACCTCCTGCCAGGCAGCAGGCACCAAGCATGTTCCATTGTCGGTGGGCGGTGGGCGGTGGGGTCTTCGCTGTGGGATTGTCGCTCGGCCATGTCCAGCGTGGCGAAGCAGGCCGCACAGGCGACGAGGTAGGCAAGCAGAACCAGGAACGGTTCATGCCGGCAATCGATGACGATGCGCCCGGTTGCCGGCAGGTCGGCGAACAGTTGCAGCCCAAGCCATTCCATGGAATGCCTCATGATCGAGTTTTCACTCGTCTGCGCTAAACCCTGTGCAGACTGTCCAGAGGCAGTATAGGAAGAGGTGTTTAAGCCTTCCTGACTAATGGCACATTGATTCCTACGATTTGGTTATGGAATCAATCGCCGCCAAGAATATCGGCTCGCATTTTGTAGGAGCGGCCTTGTGTCGCGATGGGCTGCGCAGCAGCCCCAGATTTCTGCACTACCGCAAAAATTCTGGGGCTGCTGCGCAGCCCATCGCGACACAAGGCCGCTCCTACACGGGTGCGGGGAAAGACTAGCCAGCCACCAGCACGCGAATGGCTTCCAGGCGCAGGGCGGCCTTTTCCAGCATCGCCAAGCCCTCTTCGCGCTGCTTGCGCAGCGCTTCGATCTCGCTGTCGCGCACGCTCGGGTTGACCGCTTGCAGGGCGACCAGACGGGCCAGTTCTTCGTCGGCCTCCGCTGTAAGGCGGCGCTGGGCCTCGGCCACGCGCTCGACGTGGGCCGGCATGACCTTGGCCTCGCCGCTGCCGATGCGCTGGGCCAGCACGTCACGCTGGGCCTGGACGAACTTGTTGGCGCTGGCGCGTGGCACGCTTTCCAGCTGGTCGTTGAGGGTTTCGAAGGCCACGCGGGACGCCAGGTCGTTGCCGTTGGCATCTAGCAGGCAGCGCAATGCCGCCGGTGGCAGGTAACGCCCCAGTTGCAGGCTGCGCGGTGCCACCACCTCGCTGACGAACAGCAGTTCAAGCAGCACGGTCCCAGGTTTGAGCGCCTTGTTCTTGATCAGCGCCACAGCGGTGTTGCCCATCGAGCCGGACAGCACCAGGTCCATGCCGCCTTGTACCATCGGGTGTTCCCAGGTGAGGAACTGCATGTCCTCGCGCGACAGCGCCTGGCCACGGTCGTAGGTGATGGTAACGCCTTCGTCGTCACCCAGCGGGAAGCTGGCGTCGAGCATCTTTTCGCTCGGCTTGAGGATCAGGGCGTTCTCGGAATGGTCTTCGCTGTCGATGCCGAAGGCGTCGAACAGGGTTTCCATGTAGATCGGCAGGGCGAACTGGTCGTCCTGTTCGAGAATGTCCTCGA
Source organism: Pseudomonas sp. A2 (assembly GCF_023100865.1). NCBI lineage: Bacteria > Pseudomonadati > Pseudomonadota > Gammaproteobacteria > Pseudomonadales > Pseudomonadaceae > Pseudomonas > Pseudomonas sp. A2. The sequence continues at coordinate 4,796,737 of NZ_CP039127.1, read as the reverse complement.
CCAGCGCCTGGCCTTCGCCGGCACCGCCGGAGTTGAGCTCCAGCAGACGGTCACGGCCGGTATGCAGTTCGGCTTCCAGGCGTTCGCGTTCGCTGCGGGCGTCGGCCACCAGGGCTTCCCAGGCCTTGCTTTCGCCACCTTCAAGCAGTGGCAGCAGGCGCGGGCCGAACTGGTGCTGCAGGGCGTTGCCGGTAGGGCAGGTGTTGAGGAAGGCGTTGAGGCCTTCGTGGTACCACTGGAACAGGCGCTCTTGCGGGCTGTCCTGCAGGTACGGGATATGCAGCTGGATGGTGTGCTTCTGGCCGATACGGTCGAGGCGGCCGATGCGCTGTTCGAGCAGGTCGGGGTGCGCCGGCAGGTCGAACATCACCAGATGGTGGGCAAACTGGAAGTTGCGGCCTTCACTGCCGATCTCGGAGCAGATCAGCACCTGCGCGCCGAACTCTTCGTCAGCGAAGTAGGCGGCGGCGCGGTCGCGTTCGAGGATGCTCATGCCCTCATGGAACACCGAGGCCGGGATGCCGGAGCGCACGCGCAGGGCGTCCTCCAGGTCCATCGCGGTTTCGGCATGGGCACAGATCACCAGCACCTTGGTACGCTTTAGCATCTTCAGGGTGTCGATCAGCCAGTCGACGCGCGGGTCGAAACGCCACCAGCGCTCGTCATCGGCCACCTCGCCCTGGGCCTGGAAGGCGACTTCCGGGTACAGCTCGGCATGTTCGCCAGCTGGCAGGTCGCGGTACTGCTCGGGCGTCGCCAGTGGGTAAGGGTGCAGCTGGCGCTCAGGGAAGCCCTGGATCGCCGCGCGGGTGTTACGGAACAGCACGCGGCCGGTGCCGTGGCGGTCGAGCAGCTCACGGATCAGGCGCGCGCTGGCCTGGGTATCGCCGTCGCTGACCGCAGCCAGCAAGGCTTCGCCTTCGGCACCCAGGAAGCCCTGGATGGTGGCGTGGGCCTTGGGCGACAGGCGGCCTTCGTCGAGCAGTTCCTGTACGGCTTCGGCCACCGGGCGATAGTGCTCACTCTCGGCGCGGAAGGCGGCCAGGTCGTGGAAACGGTTGGGGTCGAGCAGGCGCAGGCGGGCGAAGTGACTGTCCTGGCCGAGCTGCTCGGGGGTGGCGGTGAGCAGCAGCACGCCCGGGATCACCTGGGCCAGCTGTTCGACCAGGCCGTATTCGGCGCTGACCTGGTCTTCGTGCCAGACCAGGTGGTGAGCTTCGTCCACCACCATCAGGTCCCAGCCAGCGGCGAACAGCGCGTCCTGGGCCTTTTCGTCTTCTACCAGCCACTCCAGGGCCACCAGCGCCAGCTGGGCATCCTCGAACGGGTTGCTGGCATCGCTTTCGATGAAACGCTCAGCGTCGAACAAGGCCACCTGCAGGTTGAAGCGGCGGCGCATTTCCACCAGCCACTGGTGCTGGAGGTTTTCCGGTACCAGGATCAGTACGCGGCTGGCGCGGCCAGACAGCAGCTGGCGGTGGATCACCAGGCCGGCTTCGATGGTTTTGCCCAGGCCCACTTCGTCGGCCAGCAAGACGCGCGGCGCGCTGCGGTCGGCGACTTCGCGGGCGATGTGCAACTGGTGGGCGATGGGTTGGGCACGGCAGCCGCCCAGGCCCCACAGCGCCGACTGCATCTGCTTGCTGGTGTGCTGCAGGGTGTTGTAGCGCAGGCTGAACCACGACAGCGGGTCGATCTGCCCGGCGAACAGGCGGTCGCTGGCCAGGCGGAACTGGATGAAGTTCGACAACTGGGTTTCCGGCAGGGTGCGCGGCTGGTTCTGCCCGTCCAGGCCGTGGTAGACCATCAGCCCGTCGATGTCCTCGACCTCGCGCACGGTCAGCTTCCAGCCTTCGAAGTGGGTGATCTGGTCACCTGGCGAGAAGCGCACGCGGGTCAGCGGCGCATTGCGCAGGGAATACTGGCGGGTGTCGCCAGTGGCCGGGTAGAGCACGGTCAACAGGCGGCCATCCTGCGCCAGGATGGTACCCAGGCCGAGCTCGGCTTCGCTGTCGCTGATCCAGCGTTGCCCCGGTTGATACTGCTGCGCCATACTGCCTGAACTCCCGCGATGAAAAAGCCGGTTATGTTAACGGATCGGCCGGTCAGACCAAAGTGCCGAGCGCATCGAAAGGTGCCGAAGTGCGATAGGTAGCAACAGTCTAGCCGCTTCATCGTCCCCCACCGTGCTGCCGACGAGGGCTCCGGATCAACATGTCTGCCAAGCACCGCTGGATCAGCGCTTCGATGGCCGTGGGCAGCCTGTTGCTGCTGGCCGCCTGCGAGCAGAAAAACTTCGAGACCTTGCCCGCCATCCCGATCGAACAGCTCGAGGTGCTGGGCGTGCAGACGCCGATCAAGAGCGTGCACTTTCGTGACCGCGACGGTGAAGGCCTGCTGGTGTTGAGCCGCAGCGATGGCCAGGCCAGCGACCCGGAAAGCGAGCAGGAAGTCGACAAGGTGGTACTCAAGGCCACGCTGTACGGGCGCAAGGCCGAAAACGACGCTTTCAAGGCGCGCTGGCAGATCGAACAGGAAACCACCTGCCCGGGCCTGGACCTGGATGTGGACTTCTATAACGACGTCAGCGATGTCGGCGACCTGAACAAGGACGGCGTCGCCGAGGTGACGGTTGCCAGCCACGCATTCTGTGGCGGTGGCATCGACCCCCACGACATCGCCATCGAGATGCGCGAAGGGCAGGCCAGCTACAGCATCACCGGTCAGTCGCTGATCACCCCGGCAGGTGAAGAGCCGATCGGCGGTGAGCGCGAGGACAGCGCCTCGCTAAAGGCCGCACCGCAGGTGCTGCGCGAGCACATGGACGCGGTCTGGCAGCAGGTGTACAAGCGGCCCTGGAGCGAGGCCAGCCCACCTAGCGACGATAACCCTGACGACGAAGCCGAATAAGTGTTGTGCATGCCATCAAGGTAAACCCGCGCCTGCCGATACAGGGGGCATAGGAGAACGTCCATGCTGCCACCGATCATTCCGCTCAGTGCCGCCCCGGTGACCTCGCAACAGGACCCGGTCAAGCCGACACCCGACATCAAGCCGGTGGTGCCGACCCAGCCTGCATCCGGTGAAAGTGCCATCGACCTCAAGCAGCAGCGTGACCCGCAGGAGCAGGCGCTGCTGCTGCGCGACGAGCAGCGCCGCCAGCAGCAACGTCGGCAGAAGGGCGACGACGAACGCTACAGTGCAATGCCGGGTGACGAGGTCAACGCCGACAATACCGTGCCGGTGGCGCCGTTGATGGGCGAGCATGTACGCCAGGGGCTGCTGGTGGACATCGAAGTCTGACGCGGGGCTGGTCAGCGCCAGCGCCTGGCTTCATCATGCAAGTCTCAGTTGATCGTCGAGCCCACCCATGAGCCAAGACAACCTCATCGATTTCGATGCCGAACGCGCCAAGCGCGTCCACGACCTCAAGGAAAAGCGCCTGAACGAAATGCGCAATGCGTTCGAGCAGGCCCTGCCGTTGAACAGTGCCAAGAAAAAGAAGCCCAAGGGCAAGCCGAAGAAGCGCTGAAACTTGACGCAGGTCAACCCTGCACCCGCCTCGCGTGCCCGGCCCCGGGCACCATTGACACCGATCAATTTTCCCCGCCCTCACATTGGTTAACTTGCACCCATCGGACAACGGCAAACGAATGGGGAGGCCAGCATGTTCTTCGACAACGTGGTTATCGCCGGAGTGGTAACGGTCGGGTTGATGGTCGTCTTCTTTGCCGGTCTGGGCATTTTCATCTGGAAGGACTCGAACAAGCGCAAACCGCGCTGACCTTCCGGGTACACGAGCACGCAAGGCATTTAGGGCGACTTCGGTCGCCCATTTTTTTGCCTGCAATTTTTGTGTTGCCTGTCCCGGCCCTTTCGCAGCACAAGGCTGCTCCTACACAGTATCTGTAGCAGCAGCCTTGTGCTGCGAAAGGGCCGGGACAGGACGATCTGCACCTCCTGTAAAGATGATTAGCTAGCTAATTAATCGTTTCCGCTTTATCCTTCCCATCATTGTCTATCTTTCTACAAGACCATCCCCTCAAGGTCCGTCTCGTGCCCATCACCTTCCAGGCCCTGTTCGCTCCCAGCAGCCTCGCCCTCAAGTTCGCCATCAAGACCCTGCTCGGTGGCGGCCTGGCCCTGTGGCTGGCGATGCGCTGGGGCCTGGAGCAACCGTCCTGGGCCCTGATGACCGCTTTCATCGTCGCCCAGCCGTTGTCAGGCATGGTGGTGCAGAAGGGCCTGGCGCGGCTGGCCGGCACCCTGGTCGGCACGTTTATGTCGGTGCTGTTCATCGGTCTGTTTGCCCAGACCCCCGGTCTGTTCCTGCTCACCTTGGCCCTGTGGCTGGCCCTGTGTACCGCCGCCTCCACACAGTTGCGCAGCGCCTGGGCCTATGCCTTCGTGTTGGCAGGCTACACGGCGGCGATCATTGCCCTGCCGGCCATCGATCACCCACTGCAGGTGTTCGACCAGGCCGTGGCGCGCTGTACCGAGATCTGCCTGGGTATCTTCTGTGCCACCGCCAGCAGCGCCTTGCTCTGGCCCATGCGGGTAGAGCAGCAACTGGGCGGGCAGGCACGTCAGGCCTGGCAGAACGGCCTGCAGGCCGCCAGTGCCATGCTGGGCGGTGAAGACGAGGCGCGCAAAGGCCTGCTGGAAAGCCTGGGGCGTATTGTTGCCATCGACAGCCAACGCGAACACGCCTGGTTCGAAGGCAACCGCGGGCGCCAGCGCGCTCGTGCCATTCGCGGCCTGAGCCAGAAACTGATGGTGCTGCTGCGCATTTCCCGTTCGGTGCGCCGCCAGTGGCGGCAACTTGATGAGGGCGAGGCCGAACGCCTGGCGCCCTGGCTGGAGGAGGTGCGCGCACTGTTGGGCAAGCCCGATCAGCCGAGCCTTTTGCTTCTACGCCAGCGCATCTGGGATGCTGCCCACGATGATCAGATCAGCCCGGCGGAGCACTTTTGCCTGGCACGCATGGCACTGCTGCTGGATTACGCCATGGCTGCCAGCCAGGCGCTGGAGGATGTGGAGGCGGGCAGGGCGCCCAAGGATGTGTCTCAGGGCCTGGCTGCGCACCGCGACTGGTCGCTGGCCTTGCTGTTCGGCTCACGCAGTGCGCTGGCGTTTCTGGTGATGAGTGGTTTCTGGCTGGCCACCACCTGGCCTTCGGCACCGGGTGGCCTGGTGCTGACCTGTGTGGTCTGCAGCCTGTTCGCCAGCCGCGAGAATGGCGCGCAGATCGGCCTGAGTTTTTTGCGCGGCATCCTCCTGGCAGTACCGGCGGCGTTTCTGGTCGGGCAAATTCTGCTGCCGCAATGGAGCAGCTTCGCCATGCTCTGCCTGGGTATGGGGGTACCGCTGTTTCTTGGTGCGCTGGGCATGGCTCACCCGAGGACCGGGGCCACGGCTACTTCTTATTGCCTGCATTTCATTGTGCTGGTGTCGCCGCTCAACGCCATGCAGTTCGGCGTGGCCACCATGCTCAACAGTGCCTTGGCCATGCTGGTGGGTGTGTCGGCAGCGGTGATGGCCTTCCGCTTGTTGGTGTTTCGCCACCCGGCCTGGCTGGGCCAGCGCCTGCGGGCGGCGACCCAGAATGACTTGGTGCGCCTGACCCGGCGCGACCTGCGCGGGGCCGACAGCTGGTTTGGCGGGCGTATGGCCGACCGCCTGATGCAACTGGCGCGGCATGCCGGCGACCTGCCCGAGAGCGAACGCAAGCGCTGGGACGACGGCCTGCACGGCCTGGATATCGGTGACGAACTGGTGCATTTGCGCATGTGCCTGGCGGTCGCCCAGGCCCCGTTGGGACGGGCCGAGCGTGAATACCTGCAGCAGGTGGAGGCAGTGCTGGCCAAAGGGCCGGCGCCAGGGCGTGGACAGAGCCTGGATGCCGCAAGCGAACAGTTCATTGGCGCCTTGCGCCGTCTACCCTCCAGCGATCCGCTGCGGTTGGCCGAAGGGGCGGTGCTGCAACTGCAAAAAAGCTGGGGCAAGTGGTGCCGTTGGCAGGAGGAATCCCATGGGGTTGCGTGAGTGGGAATTGGGCGGCGTGCTGTTCAGCCCTTTCCTGGTTTATGTGTTGATGGCGCTGGTGCTTACCGGCGTGTTGCGTCTGGTGGTGCAGGCCACGCCGTTGGGGCGCTGGATCTGGCATGAAGCGCTGTTCGATGCGGCGTTGTTCGTTTGTGTGTTGTTCCTGGTAGTGCGACTGCTGGGAGCTTTATAAAGGAGTGTTTCGATGCGTGTGGCCGTACGTACCCTGGTCACCTTGTGTGTGGTTGCCCTTGCCGTCTTCGCCGGCTATCAGCTGTGGCAGTACTACATGCTCACCCCCTGGACCCGCGATGCCCGTGTGCGCGCCGATGTGGTGGTGATCGCCCCCGATGTGTCTGGCTGGGTGCGCGAGCTGAAGGCCCGTGACAATCAGCAGGTCAAGGCCGGCGACCTGCTGATGAGCATCGACCGCGAACGCTTCCAGGCGGCTTTCGACCAAGCCAGCGCGGTGACCGAAACCCGCAGCCAGCAGCTGCGCCTGCGCGAACGTGAAGCGGCCCGGCGTACCGCTCTTGGGCCGGAGGCGATCAGTGCCGAATTGCGGGAAAACGCCCAGATCAATGCGGCCATCGCCCGCGGTGAGCTGCATGAGGCCGAGGCACAATTGCAGGTCGCCAAAATCAACCTGGCGCGCAGTGAAGTGCGGGCGCCGCGCAGCGGGCATATCACCAACCTGCGCCTGGCCGAGGGCAACTATGTGAATACCGGGGAGGCGGTGATGGCCCTGGTGGACGATTCAACCTTCTATATCCAGGCCTATTTCGAGGAAACCAAGCTGCCACGCATTCGTGTGGGGGATGCGGTGAAGGTCTGGCTGATGGGCGCGGGCGAACCGATGCAAGGGCATGTGGAAAGCATCAGCCGTGGTATCACCGACCGCAACAGCAACCCGGACAGCCAGTTGCTGCCGGAGGTTGAGCCGACCTTCAACTGGGTACGCCTGGCGCAGCGGATACCGGTGAGGATTCGCCTGGACCAGGTGCCGGAGGGGGTGACCCTGAGTGCGGGAATGACGGCCAGTGTGCAGGTGCATGAGGAGCAGAGTCGGCCGTGAGGGCCAAAGGGGCTGCTGAGCAGCCCATCGCGACACAAGGCCGCTCCTACAGGCGATCGCGTATTCCCCGTGCGATTGCGCATTCTTGTAGGAGCGGCCTTGCGTCGCGATGGGCCGCAAAGCGGCCCCAGAAAAACAGAATTCAGAGGAACATCCCGCCCGAAACCTCCAGCCGTTGCCCGTTGATCCAGCCGTTGCCATCTTCCAGCAACAGCGCAATCGCTGCCCCGATATCATCCGGCAAGCCCACCCGCCCCAGCGCCGTGTTGCCGGCAATGTATTCATTAACCTGTCGGTTATCCCGTACCACGCCGCCGCCAAAATCGGTCTCGATCGCCCCCGGCGCCAGAATGTTCACACGAATCCCACGTGCTCCCAGTTCCTTGGCCTGATAGCGGGTCAGCACCTCCATCGCCCCCTTCATCGCGGCATAGGCGGCATACCCCGGTAGCGCAAAGCGCGCCAGGCCGGTGGAAATGTTGACGATGCGGCCATTGTCGACCAGCAACGGCAGCAGGCGCTGGGTAAGGAAGAACGGACCTTTCAGCTGGATGTTCAGCAACTGGTCGAACTGTGCCTCGCTGGTTTCGGTGTATGGCACGTTCAATCCGATCCCGGCATTGTTCACCAGAAAGTCGAAGCGCTCGCGGCCGAAGTGTTGCTGCAGGGTTGCGCCGAGGCATTCGGCGAAACCGGCAAAGCTGGCGCTGTCGCTGACGTCCAGTTGCAGCATGATGGCCTTGACCCCGGCCTGCTCCAGCCGGGCGGCGACGGCATGGGCTTCCTCCGCCTTGCTGTGGTAAGTGCCGATGACATCGATGCCGCGTGCGGCCAGGTGTTCTGCGGTGTTGCGGCCCAGGCCGCGGCTGGCGCCAGTGATCAGGGCAATCTTGCGGGTCATGGTGAAAACCTCATGGTGGGCTGATGAGCACAGGTTATTGGTCGGTGTGGTGCTGTTAAATCCAGCGAATATGGAAATACTGTTCGGTAAAACCGGATAGACGAGGGCTGAATTGAACAAGCTGGAGTTGTTGCGCACCTTTGTTCGGGTCTGCGAGGTCAGCAGTTTCACCCTGGCTGCAGAGAGCTTGGGGCTGCCCCGTTCGACTGTGTCGGAGCAGGTCAGGGCGCTCGAGCGTTTACTGGGTACGCAGCTGTTCAACCGCACCACCCGCCGGGTACAGGCGACCCAGGATGGCGTCTTGCTGTACGAGCGCAGCAAGGACCTGCTGTCGGGCATGGACGAAATCGAGGGCTTGTTCCGCGCCGACGATGCCGAGCTGGCCGGGCGCCTGCGCGTCGATCTGCCGACAATGATGGCCCGGCGGGTCATCATCCCGGCGTTGCCGCAGTTTTTGCAGCGCTTCCCGCGCCTGGAGGTGGAGCTCAGTTGTACCGACCGCCAGGTCGACCTGCTGCGTGAAGGCTTCGATTGCGTGATGCGCATTGGTGCCCTGCATGACCTGGATGTGGTGGCGCGCCCGGTCGGCCAACTAAGCATGCGCAACTGTGCCAGCCCTGCCTACCTTGCACGCTACGGCGTGCCGCGCACGCTGCAGGACCTGGCCGAGCATCACTTGGTGCATTACGTGCGCACCCTGGGGGGGCGTAGTGCCGGTTTCGAATTTCTGCAGGACGGTGAACTGCATTTCCAGGCCATGGCCGGCGTGGTCACAGTGAACAATGCCGAGGCCTACTCGGCGGCCTGCCTGGCCGGGCTGGGGCTGATCCAGGTGCCGGCGGTGGGCGTGGCCGAGCACCTGCAGCGCGGTGAGCTGGTTTCGGTACTGGAAGGCTGGCAGGCGCCGGCCATGCCCGTATCACTGCTTTATGCCCGGCAACGGCACGTGCCACGCCGGGTGCAGGCCTTCATGCAATGGTTGGGCGAGGTGCTGCATTCACAGGTTGACGGTGGTTGCTGATCGATGAAAACCGTGGCGCCTGTGTGATGGCTTGCGTTAGGCTGCCAGTCACGAGTTGCCCGGCAGAGGCAACCCTTTCCCGCCTGGCGTGCGTATCTTCCGATTTCATTGCGAGGTTACGTCATGGCCATCACTTCACAGGACATCTGCAACGCTGCCGACCAGCTCAAGGGCTTCGTCGGTTTTCATGGCAAGCGCGGCGTGCATATCGTGCGTTTTTCCGAAGATTCTTTCGGCATGGACGTGGCCGATGCCAGCATCACGCCCTGCAGCGAGTTTGTCTGGCGGCCCGAGCAAGGGCAGCGCATGGCTCTTTGCCGCGAACGGCTGGCGCTGTTGCTGGAGCAGCATGTGGATGACCGTTTGAACATCGGTGAACCGCTGCGCACCTACCTGCGCCGGCGCGACCTGCCGGAAATCGTGGCTGAGCGCAGCTTGCAGCAGCTGTGCTGAAAATCCCAGTGGGAGCGGGCTGCGCAAGCTTTCAAACTTACGCTACAGGTAGGGCGCCGAGCGCTGGGATGCCTGCTGCAACAACGCCTCGAGCCCCGCACTGTTCAGAGGCCTGCTCAGGTAATAGCCTTGCACTTCATGGCAACGGTCCTTCTGCAGTGCCCTGAGCTGCTGCTCGCTTTCCACTCCTTCGGCCGTCACCGTCAGCCCCATCGCTTCACCCAGGTTGATGATGGCCTGGACCACCGCACGGTCGCTGCCAGCGGTGTTGTTCAGCCCGCCGATGAAGCGTTTGTCGATCTTGATGCTGTCGAACGGGTAGGTGCGCAAGTAGCCCAGCGACGAGTAGCCGGTGCCGAAGTCGTCCATGTTCAGGCGAACGCCCAGCTCCTTGAGCGACAGCATGGTGCCCAGCGCGCCTTCGATGTCATTGAGCATCACGTTCTCGGTAATTTCCAGCTCCAGGCGCTGTGCGGGGAAAGCGGTTTCCAGCAGGATCTCGCGTACATCCGCCACCACATCGCTGCGCTGGAACTGCGCAGGTGACAGGTTCACAGAGACCAGAACATCGGCGGGCCAGTCATGGGCAGTGCGGCAGGCTTCGCGCAACACCCAGCGGCCCAGCGCGACAATGATGTCACTCTGTTCGGCCAAGGGAATGAAGGTGTCCGGCCCCAGCAACCCTTCCTGCGGATGCTGCCAGCGCAGCAAGGCCTCGACTGCGACGATGCGCAGGTCGCTGAGGCGGTAGCGCGGCTGGTAGTGCAGCTCGAATTCCTGGTTGCGCAGGGCTCGCCGCATGTCGTTCTCCAGTTGGCGGCGGTACTGGATCTGCTGGTTCATTTCGGCAGCGAAATAGCGCCAGGTGCTCTTGCCGTCGGCCTTGGCCTGGTACAGGGCGATATCGGCGCAGCGGATCAGCTCGCCGGCATCGAAGCCCTGGGTACGGGTCTGGGCGACTCCGATGCTGGCGCCAACATGGAGGGTCTGGCTATCGAAGGCGATCGGTTGCTGCAGCAGGCTGATCAGGCGCGCACAGAAACGGTCGATCTCGCTGCGGTTGTCCATGCCGCTGAGCACCAGGAGGAACTCGTCGCCGCCCAAACGCGCGACCAGGTCGCCGTCGCGGGTAGTGTCGCGCAGGCGGTTCGCTACCTCCTGCAGCACCGCGTCACCGGCGGCATGGCCGAGAGAGTCGTTGATCGGCTTGAAGTTGTCCAGGTCCAGCAGCAGCAAGGTCAGTGGTGGCGAGTCGCTCCCACGTAACAGCGCCTGTTCCAGGTGGCGGGCTAGCTTGTTGCGGTTGGCCAGGCCGGTCAGCGGGTCGTGCAGCGACAGGTGCTGGATGCGTGCATGGGCATCGACTTCGTCGGTGATGTCACTGGCGGTGCCACGAAAACCGACGGGCTTGTCGTCGTACCAGATGGCGCGGGCCGAAATGCGGCAGTAGCGGTTCTGGCCATTCTGGTCGCGGTAGGTGCAGCGCAGGTTGGCCAGCTGTTGCGGGTCGGCCGCGGCCAGGGCATCCAGCCACGGCGAGAGCGGCGTGGTATCGCAGGCCAGCAACTGATTGAGCGGGTGGCCGAGCCAGTCGCCCACAGGGTAACCGGTAACGTTGACAAAACGTTGTGACAGATAGGTGAGGCGTTGCTGCCGATCGGTTTCCCAGATCCAGTCGGATGCCGACTCAGCCACCGCGCGAAAACGCTGTTCGCTGGCCTCCAGGGCCTGGTTGCTCTGCTGAAGATGGGCGAGCGTGAGGTCGATCGCGCGCGAACTGCGCAAGGCATGACGGAACAGGTAGAGCATGACCAGGCCAAGTATCAGCAAGGCTCCCGACAGCGGGGGCAACACAGCACGCAGCAACTGGTGCCCTGGCAGCGGGCTGCTCCAGGACAGGTGGTAGCCGGTATCGCCGAGGTCGATGCGCAGGTGGCCGTGCTCGCCCACATCATTTTTCTCCACGTGCATGCCGGTCAGGCCGGCACCGCTGCTCAGTTGCGCCAGCTTGTCCTCGGTGAGCTGGTCGACAAACAGCATTACCGGCGCCTGGCTGACCTCGCTCTCGGTGACATCCCGGTCCGGGCGCACCGCCGCAGCACTGAGCACGGCCGGCCAACCGTTGAACAGGACGAAACGGGTGATCTGTTCACGGGGGATGGCCGCTGCCCGGGCCTGGTCGATGATTGGCTGCAGCGCTGCATCGATATAGGTATTGGCCGCCGCCTGGGTAGGCTGGCCTCTGAACAAGGCGTAGGTGGTGCGTGCGTCCTCCACCACGAACACTCCCTCATAGCCGCTGGCGCTGTACAGCGACTCGCCCACGTTCTTTTCTTCGTAGGCCCATTTCCAGTCGGCCTGCCCCGCCAGGTGTTCGAAGGCAGCATCCCATACGGCGTAGCTGGACAGGAATTGGCGCGATGCGAGCAACCGTTGCTCCAGCGCCTTGGATGCCTGCGAGGCGCTGCGCTGGCGCTCCTGATGGTCAAGAGTACCCGCGATATTGAACAGGGCGCCGACGATGACCAGGCAAGCCAGGCCGAAAACTGCGCTGAAGCCGGCAATCAAGCGACGCACCTGGAAGCGCGGGGTGGGGCTGGCGGTTGGAAGGTTGGCGGTCCTGGCCATGCGCGAGCGGCTCCTTCAGACAGCCTCCCGCCAGTTAGTCAGGAAGGAGGTTCAATCAGGATAGGCCAGCCTGAGCGTTGCAGCGTCGCTGCGGGCAAAATTGATCTGGTCGCGCCCGGCATGCTTGGCGGTATACAGCGCTTTGTCCGCCTGCTCGAGCCAGTGCTCGGGTGACTCCAGGTCGGCCTCGAATGCCGAAAGGCCGATGCTCAGGCTGATGCGCAGGTGCGGCAACTGCGGGTTGCGGTAGCTGGCGACCCGCTCGCGCAGGCGCTCCATGGCCAGGCACGCTTCGGCTTCGCTGGTATCCGGCAAGATCACGCAGAATTCGTCACCGCCGTAGCGCCCGGCCTGGTCGCCTTCGCGTAGGTTGTGCCGCAGCTCGGCGCCGAGTTGGCGCAGCACACAGTCGCCGACAACGTGACCGAACGTGTCGTTGATGGTCTTGAAGTGGTCGATGTCGATCAGGGCAATCACCGCGTGCCCCTTTTGCTGCTGGCAGGCCTGGAACTTCAGCAGCAGGTCTTTCCAGGCACCGTGGTTGAGCAGGCCGGTCAGGCTGTCGGTGAGGCTCAGTGTACTCAGTCGGCGCTTGTGGTCGGCCAGTTTGATCGCCAGCTGGTAGCAGACCCAGCCCAGCGCCAGTGGGTAGAGCGTCAGCATCGGCAGGCAGGCATAGACCTGCAGGGGCGTGGCGTTCAGTTGCAGGCCAGGGCCCAGCAACAATATGGCGACGAGCATGCCGCCCAACTGGGCCAGCATCCCGCGAACGACCATGCGTTTGCCGCCGGCGGCGACGTTGTTCATGGTCATCATCGAAAGCACAGTCACACTGGGCAATGGATTGAAATGCATGGCGGCGGTCCAGAACCCACCCATCAGGGAGTCCAGAACCAGGTTGCGCTGTTCTGCCTGGTAGGGCGTGGCCGAACGGGCTGCCCACAGGTAGGCCACATGTGGCCACAACAGGCCGTTGAACAGCACCAGCAGCCATGCCCAAGTGGGCGGTGACAGCGGCGCCATGGCGGCCATGACACTGAACAGGCCGATTCCCAGGCCGATGACCCGCGGCAGGTAGATGCGTTTGGCGAATGAAAGTCCTTTGCCGCTGCGTTTATCCATCTTGATCATCGTTCTTCTGCTGAAGCACCGTTTATCGCATAACTCGCATGAATATTGTTGAACAGTGTTTCATCGACGAAAAATGACCTTACAAGCCAATTCATGGTTGATCCGATCACTGTGGGGTAGCATGAAGGCTTTCCTGTTGCTCGGAGTGTTGCTGATGGTCCCTTTGGTCAACTCCGCCGGCGAGCCGGCGCCACAGCGGGAAGGGCGTTTTCACAACCAGGCGTCGTTGCCACAGGATGGCGTATTGAAGAAGTTGCGCATCGGGCTCAAGTACCTGTTCCTGCGCAAACCGCCGCAAACCCGGCCGGCCACACCGGTCAGCCTCCAGCCCATGACCCGCCAGCAGGTGCTCGATGCGCCCGACCGCAGCCTGTGGCGCCTGGGCCATTCCACGGTATTGCTCAAGCTGCGTGGGCGCTTCTTTATTACCGACCCGGTGTTCGCCGAGCGCGCCTCGCCAGTGCAGTGGGCCGGCCCGCTGCGTTTCCATGCGCCACCCTTGGCACTGGACCAATTGCCGCCATTGGCTGCGGTGGTACTGTCCCACGATCACTTCGATCATCTGGACGAACAGGCGATTCGCCAACTTGCACCGCGAACAAGTGTGTTCCTGGCCCCGCTGGGCGTAGGCAACCTGCTGATTACCTGGGGCGTGGCACCGGCGAAGGTGCGGCAGCTGGACTGGTGGCAGGAAAGCGAGGTCGAGGGCGTACGCTTTGTCGCCACCCCGGCTCAGCACTTTTCCGGGCGTGGGCTGCTGGACAGCAACCGTACCTTGTGGGCGTCGTGGGTGATCGTCGACGAGGATGTGCGGGTATTCTTCAGTGGCGATACCGGCTACTTCGATGGGTTCAAGCAGATTGGCGAGCGTTTCGGGCCGTTCGACCTGACCTTGATCGAGACCGGGGCCTACAACGTCGCCTGGCCCGATGTGCACATGCAGCCGGAGCAGAGCCTGCAGGCCCATCTGGATTTACGCGGGCGTTGGCTGTTACCGATTCACAACGGCACTTTCGACCTGTCCATCCATGGTTGGCAGGAACCGTTCGAACGCATCCTGGCGCTGGCCAACCATGCACAGGTGCGCCTGAGCACCCCGCAGATGGGGGAGCGGGTCAGCCTTGACTCTCCGCACGCCGGGCAGAACTGGTGGCAGCCACGGCCCTTGCGTCAGCGGGGCCAGCCGAAGGAGCGCGTGGTAGCGGCACGCTGAAGTTCATTCGTTGCCGTTGTTGCGGCGCGCTGAGGGTGGCCGGTTCTCTTTCAGTAGCCGCGAGGGCGGTTTGCCGCTGTCGCTGCGCACCTGTGCATGGCTGATCAATCCGAAGATGAAACTGCCGCCGATGATGTTGCCCGCCAGTGTCGGCAGGGCGAACTCCAGCCAGAAACTGCTCCAGGTTTCATCGCCGGCCCAGACCAGATATGACACCTCGACCGAGCCGACCACTATATGGGTGAAATCGCCCAGGGCCATCAGATAGGTGATCATCAGGATGATCCAGATCTTGGCATGTTCCATCGACGGGATCATCCAGACCATTGTGGCGATCATCCACCCCGATACGATGCCTTTGGCGAACATCTGGCTGACATCGTTCTTCATGACCTTGCGGCCAACCTCCAGGAAAGCCACGTCGGTCTTGCTGTCGAAGATCGGCAGCTCCAGCATTACCCAGGCCACCAGCAAGGTGCCGGCGAGGTTGCCAAGCAGTACCACGCTCCAAAGGCGCAGCAGGCGCCCGAAGTTGGCCAGGGTGGGGGCAGTCATTACCGGCAACACGGCGGTCAGGGTGTTTTCGGTGAACAACTGCTGACGCGCCAGTATCACTGCAAGGAAGCCTGCGCTATAGCCGATGCTGGCGATAACCTGGGCACTGTCCCCCTCCGGCAGGCGTGCGTAGAACAGCCCCATGGCCATAAGCGACAGCCCCATGGACAAGCCTGCGGCCAGTGCCGACCACCACAGTGCGGCGAGTGTTCGTTCCAGTTCCTGGTCGCCCTGGTAACGAATGATCTCGTGAAGCACTGCCGCGCGGGGCGGTTGGTTAAGGCTTACTTCCTGCTCCTCGTCCGCCGACAGGCCTGGGGTTTTCTCGCTTTGCGCATCGCTCATGGCCGCTACGCTCCGTTGGGTGGTGTTTCTCTACAGATTCGCGGCGCTTTCATTAGTTGCCGACGAAGGTAAAACGCTGGCAGAAAGTTTTTTCAGATCAAGGTGTTGACTCTGATCTCAAAGCGCGTATTATTCGCCTCCTCGCAGCGTTGAACGCTTCGAGGCAAGCGGTAAGTTGTTGAAGTTGAAAGGTTTCGAAAGAAACCGGTTGTAAAAAACTTCAAAATAAACGCTTGACAGCAAATGAGGAAAGCGTAGAATGCGCGCCTCGGTTGAGGCGAAACGCTCTTAACCAAACGCTCTTTAACAAATCGAATCAAGCAATTCGTGTGGGTGCTTGTGAGTACGGACTGATAGTCACAAAGATTATCAGCATCACAAGTGGCCATGCGAGAAATCACATAGTCATTTGAGATTGCTGAGCCAAGTTTAGGGTTTCTTAAAAACCCAAGCAGTATTGAACTGAAGAGTTTGATCATGGCTCAGATTGAACGCTGGCGGCAGGCCTAACACATGCAAGTCGAGCGGATGAAGGGAGCTTGCTCCTTGATTCAGCGGCGGACGGGTGAGTAATGCCTAGGAATCTGCCTGGTAGTGGGGGACAACGTTTCGAAAGGAACGCTAATACCGCATACGTCCTACGGGAGAAAGCAGGGGACCTTCGGGCCTTGCGCTATCAGATGAGCCTAGGTCGGATTAGCTAGTTGGTGAGGTAATGGCTCACCAAGGCGACGATCCGTAACTGGTCTGAGAGGATGATCAGTCACACTGGAACTGAGACACGGTCCAGACTCCTACGGGAGGCAGCAGTGGGGAATATTGGACAATGGGCGAAAGCCTGATCCAGCCATGCCGCGTGTGTGAAGAAGGTCTTCGGATTGTAAAGCACTTTAAGTTGGGAGGAAGGGCAGTAAGCTAATACCTTGCTGTTTTGACGTTACCGACAGAATAAGCACCGGCTAACTCTGTGCCAGCAGCCGCGGTAATACAGAGGGTGCAAGCGTTAATCGGAATTACTGGGCGTAAAGCGCGCGTAGGTGGTTCGTTAAGTTGGATGTGAAAGCCCCGGGCTCAACCTGGGAACTGCATCCAAAACTGGGGAGCTAGAGTACGGTAGAGGGTGGTGGAATTTCCTGTGTAGCGGTGAAATGCGTAGATATAGGAAGGAACACCAGTGGCGAAGGCGACCACCTGGACTGATACTGACACTGAGGTGCGAAAGCGTGGGGAGCAAACAGGATTAGATACCCTGGTAGTCCACGCCGTAAACGATGTCAACTAGCCGTTGGAATCCTTGAGATTTTAGTGGCGCAGCTAACGCATTAAGTTGACCGCCTGGGGAGTACGGCCGCAAGGTTAAAACTCAAATGAATTGACGGGGGCCCGCACAAGCGGTGGAGCATGTGGTTTAATTCGAAGCAACGCGAAGAACCTTACCAGGCCTTGACATGCAGAGAACTTTCCAGAGATGGATTGGTGCCTTCGGGAACTCTGACACAGGTGCTGCATGGCTGTCGTCAGCTCGTGTCGTGAGATGTTGGGTTAAGTCCCGTAACGAGCGCAACCCTTGTCCTTAGTTACCAGCACGTTATGGTGGGCACTCTAAGGAGACTGCCGGTGACAAACCGGAGGAAGGTGGGGATGACGTCAAGTCATCATGGCCCTTACGGCCTGGGCTACACACGTGCTACAATGGTCGGTACAGAGGGTTGCCAAGCCGCGAGGTGGAGCTAATCTCACAAAACCGATCGTAGTCCGGATCGCAGTCTGCAACTCGACTGCGTGAAGTCGGAATCGCTAGTAATCGCGAATCAGAATGTCGCGGTGAATACGTTCCCGGGCCTTGTACACACCGCCCGTCACACCATGGGAGTGGGTTGCACCAGAAGTAGCTAGTCTAACCTTCGGGAGGACGGTTACCACGGTGTGATTCATGACTGGGGTGAAGTCGTAACAAGGTAGCCGTAGGGGAACCTGCGGCTGGATCACCTCCTTAATCGACGACATCAGCCTGCTGATGAGCTCCCACACGAATTGCTTGATTCATTGTAAAAGACGATGCTGTAACGCGACCCTGTTATAGGTCTGTAGCTCAGTTGGTTAGAGCGCACCCCTGATAAGGGTGAGGTCGGCAGTTCAAATCTGCCCAGACCTACCATTACATGGTTCAGCCGTAGAATACGGGGCCATAGCTCAGCTGGGAGAGCGCCTGCCTTGCACGCAGGAGGTCAGCGGTTCGATCCCGCTTGGCTCCACCACTTTCGCCGTACGCAGTAGCTTGTCAGAACTTAGAAATGAACATTCAGTTCGAATGTTGATTTCTGGCTTTTGTCAGATCGTTCTTTAAAAATTCGGATATGTGATAGATATAGACTGATGACCAGTTTCACTGCTGGTTAATCAGGCTAAGGTAAAATTTGTGAGTTCTGCTCGAAAGAGCAACATGCGAATTTTCGGCGAATGTCGTCTTCACAGTATAACCAGATTGCTTGGGGTTATATGGTCAAGTGAAGAAGCGCATACGGTGGATGCCTTGGCAGTCAGAGGCGATGAAAGACGTGGTAGCCTGCGATAAGCTTTGGGGAGTCGGCAAACAGACTGTGATCCAGAGATCTCTGAATGGGGGAACCCACTCAGCATAAGCTGAGTATCTTGTACTGAATACATAGGTGCAAGAGGCGAACCAGGGGAACTGAAACATCTAAGTACCCTGAGGAAAAGAAATCAACCGAGATTCCCTTAGTAGTGGCGAGCGAACGGGGACCAGCCCTTAAGTTGATTTGAGATTAGTGGAACGCTCTGGAAAGTGCGGCCATAGTGGGTGATAGCCCCGTACACGAAAATCTCTTGTCAATGAAATCGAGTAGGACGGAGCACGAGAAACTTTGTCTGAATATGGGGGGACCATCCTCCAAGGCTAAATACTACTGACTGACCGATAGTGAACCAGTACCGTGAGGGAAAGGCGAAAAGAACCCCGGAGAGGGGAGTGAAATAGAACCTGAAACCGTATGCGTACAAGCAGTGGGAGCCTACTTTGTTAGGTGACTGCGTACCTTTTGTATAATGGGTCAGCGACTTATATTCAGTGGCGAGCTTAACCGAATAGGGGAGGCGTAGCGAAAGCGAGTCTTAATAGGGCGTTTAGTCGCTGGGTATAGACCCGAAACCGGGCGATCTATCCATGGGCAGGTTGAAGGTTAGGTAACACTGACTGGAGGACCGAACCGACTACCGTTGAAAAGTTAGCGGATGACCTGTGGATCGGAGTGAAAGGCTAATCAAGCTCGGAGATAGCTGGTTCTCCTCGAAAGCTATTTAGGTAGCGCCTCATGTATCACTCCAGGGGGTAGAGCACTGTTTCGGCTAGGGGGTCATCCCGACTTACCAAACCGATGCAAACTCCGAATACCTGGAAGTGCCGAGCATGGGAGACACACGGCGGGTGCTAACGTCCGTCGTGAAAAGGGAAACAACCCAGACCGTCAGCTAAGGTCCCAAAGTCATGGTTAAGTGGGAAACGATGTGGGAAGGCTTAGACAGCTAGGAGGTTGGCTTAGAAGCAGCCACCCTTTAAAGAAAGCGTAATAGCTCACTAGTCGAGTCGGCCTGCGCGGAAGATGTAACGGGGCTCAAACCATGCACCGAAGCTACGGGTGTCATCTTTGATGACGCGGTAGAGGAGCGTTCTGTAAGCCTGTGAAGGTGAGTTGAGAAGCTTGCTGGAGGTATCAGAAGTGCGAATGCTGACATGAGTAACGACAATGCGAGTGAAAAACTCGCACGCCGAAAGACCAAGGTTTCCTGCGCAACGTTAATCGACGCAGGGTTAGTCGGTCCCTAAGGCGAGGCTGAAAAGCGTAGTCGATGGAAAACAGGTTAATATTCCTGTACTTCCAGTTATTGCGATGGAGGGACGGAGAAGGTTAGGCCAGCCTGGCGTTGGTTGTCCAGGTTTAAGGTGGTAGGCTGAAATCTTAGGCAAATCCGGGATTTCAAGGCCGAGAGCTGATGACGAGTTGCCTCTAGGCGACGAAGTGGTTGATACCATGCTTCCAAGAAAAGCTCCTAAGCTTCAGATAACTGGGAACCGTACCCCAAACCGACACAGGTGGTTAGGTAGAGAATACCAAGGCGCTTGAGAGAACTCGGGTGAAGGAACTAGGCAAAATGGCACCGTAACTTCGGGAGAAGGTGCGCCGGCGAGGGTGAAGGACTTGCTCCGTAAGCCCATGCCGGTCGAAGATACCAGGCCGCTGCGACTGTTTATTAAAAACACAGCACTCTGCAAACACGAAAGTGGACGTATAGGGTGTGACGCCTGCCCGGTGCCGGAAGGTTAATTGATGGGGTTAGCGCAAGCGAAGCTCTTGATCGAAGCCCCGGTAAACGGCGGCCGTAACTATAACGGTCCTAAGGTAGCGAAATTCCTTGTCGGGTAAGTTCCGACCTGCACGAATGGCGTAACGATGGCGGCGCTGTCTCCACCCGAGACTCAGTGAAATTGAAATCGCTGTGAAGATGCAGTGTATCCGCGGCTAGACGGAAAGACCCCGTGAACCTTTACTATAGCTTTGCACTGGACTTTGAATTTGCTTGTGTAGGATAGGTGGGAGGCTTTGAAGTGGGGACGCCAGTTCTCATGGAGCCATCCTTGAAATACCACCCTGGCAACTTTGAGGTTCTAACTCAGGTCCGTTATCCGGATCGAGGACAGTGTATGGTGGGTAGTTTGACTGGGGCGGTCTCCTCCCAAAGAGTAACGGAGGAGTACGAAGGTGCGCTCAGACCGGTCGGAAATCGGTCGTAGAGTATAAAGGCAAAAGCGCGCTTGACTGCGAGACAAACACGTCGAGCAGGTACGAAAGTAGGTCTTAGTGATCCGGTGGTTCTGTATGGAAGGGCCATCGCTCAACGGATAAAAGGTACTCCGGGGATAACAGGCTGATACCGCCCAAGAGTTCATATCGACGGCGGTGTTTGGCACCTCGATGTCGGCTCATCACATCCTGGGGCTGAAGCCGGTCCCAAGGGTATGGCTGTTCGCCATTTAAAGTGGTACGCGAGCTGGGTTTAGAACGTCGTGAGACAGTTCGGTCCCTATCTGCCGTGGACGTTTGAGATTTGAGAGGGGCTGCTCCTAGTACGAGAGGACCGGAGTGGACGAACCTCTGGTGTTCCGGTTGTCACGCCAGTGGCATTGCCGGGTAGCTATGTTCGGAAGAGATAACCGCTGAAAGCATCTAAGCGGGAAACTTGCCTCAAGATGAGATCTCACTGGGATCTTGAATCCCCTGAAGGGCCGTCGAAGACTACGACGTTGATAGGTTGGGTGTGTAAGCGCTGTGAGGCGTTGAGCTAACCAATACTAATTGCCCGTGAGGCTTGACCATATAACACCCAAGCAATTTGCTAGCGCAGATTGCGGTGGTGAAGACGAAGCAACCGAAAGTTCGCAACATCACAAATATCGCATATCCGAATTCGCTGGGCTGTCCATCTGGACATTCTGGCAACAGAATTTCTTGACGACCATAGAGCATTGGAACCACCTGATCCCATCCCGAACTCAGCAGTGAAACGATGCATCGCCGATGGTAGTGTGGGGTTTCCCCATGTGAGAGTAGGTCATCGTCAAGATTCATTTCGCAAAACCCCTATCTGCGTATGCAGGTAGGGGTTTTGTCTTTGTGGTGCAAAAACTCCCGGGTATACGCAGCCCCTGTGGGAGCGGGCGCGCCCGCGTACACCGGCGAAGCCGGTGCCATACACCGCGTCGTCTGTTTCGCGACGGTTCGACGCCTCGATACGTCTGCTCCCACCCCGACCGCAAAATACCCAGGCTGCGAAAATATTCCCGTCACATTCACGTGACTTTCCCGCGTCCACCCTACGTCAAGACTTTGGTTCGGGGCACTCCTGGCCCCGGGCTGAGCGATGCCAGCGTACCGTGCTGCGCATTTCCGGACTTCCACCGTCCCATCACTTGAGGTAGCAAGCAAGATGGCCAAGGCCGCCGATGTCGTTGTGCAATGCCTGGAAAACGAAGGTGTCGAGTATGTATTCGGTATTCCCGGTGAAGAAAACCTCGATCTGCTGGAATCCCTGCGCAAGTCGAAGATCAAGCTGGTACTGACTCGCCACGAGCAGTCCGCAGGCTTCATGGCTGCCACCTATGGTCGCCTGACCGGCAAGACCGGCGTCAGCCTGTCGACCCTCGGCCCTGGCGCTACCAACCTGGTCACCGCCAGTGCCTACGCCTACCTGGGCGGCATGCCGATGATGATGATCACCGGCCAGAAGCCGATCAAGAAGTCCAAGCAGGGCCGCTTCCAGATCATCGACGTGTGCGGCATGATGGACCCCATCACCAAGTACACCCACCAGTTCGCCTCCGCCGACAACATCCCGGCCCGTATGCGCGAAGCCTTCCGCCTGGCCGAAGAAGAGAAGCCGGGTGCCGTGCACCTGGAGCTTCCGGAAGACATCGCCGCCGAGCAGACCGAAAGCCTGCCGATTCCGCCTAGCCTGAGCCGCCGCCCGCTGGCCGAGCACAAGGCCATCGAAGCCGCCGTGGAAAAACTGCAGAAAGCTCGCAACCCGATCCTGGTGATCGGCGCCGGCGCCAACCGCAAGATGACCGCCAAGGTCCTCAAGCAACTGATCGACAAGACCGGTATCCCGTTCATCACCACCCAGATGGGCAAAGGTGTGGTCGACGAGCGCCACCCGCGCTTCCTGGGCAACGCCGCACTGTCGTCGGGTGACTTCGTGCACCGCGCCGTCGAAGCCGCCGACCTGATCGTCAACATCGGCCACGACGTGATCGAGAAGCCGCCGTTCTTCATGGTCCGTGGCGGCACCGAAGTCATTCACATCAACTTCCGCTCCGCCGAAGTCGATGCCGTGTACTTCCCGCAGGTTGAAGTGATCGGCGATATCGCCAATGCCGTATGGCAGATCAGCGAAGCGCTGACCGACACCACACACTGGGACTTCACCCGCCTGATGGCGATCCGTGAAGCCAACGAAGCACAGATCGCCGAAGGTGCAGACGACAACCGCTTCCCGGTCTACCCGCAGCGCATGGTCGCCGACATCCGTCGCGTGCTGCCGTCCGAAGGCATCGTTGCCCTGGACAACGGCATCTACAAGATCTGGTTCGCCCGCAACTACAAGGCGCACAAGCCGAACACCGTGCTGCTGGACAACGCCCTGGCGACCATGGGCGCCGGCCTGCCATCGGCCATGGCCGCGCACCTGGTGCACCCGGACCGCCCGGTGATCTCAGTTTGCGGCGACGGCGGCTTCATGATGAACAGCCAGGAGCTGGAGACTGCGGTACGCCTGGGCATGCACATCACCGTGGTGATCCTGCGTGACGACGGCTACGGCATGATCCGCTGGAAGCAGGCGAACATGGGCTTCACCGATTTCGGCCTGGACTACGGCAACCCGGACTTCGTCAAGTACGCCGAAGCCTACGGTGCCAACGGCCACCGCGTGGAAAGCGCCGAAGGCCTGCTGCCGCTGCTGGAGCACTGCATCAAGACCCCGGGCGTGCACGTGATCGACTGCCCGGTCGATTACAGCGAGAACGACCGCATCCTCAACAGCGAGCTGCGTGAGCGCGCGCTGGCGGTGTAAGGTGTAACGGCTTTATTGACATCAACCGGGCCACCACAGATATCTCCCGATCCTGTGGTGGCCAGTTGGTGCTAATTAACAACCTCCTCACGCATATCTTGATTGATCATTCTCATGTTCCCAACTCATTGAGAACACGAGACCATGACCATCGGCTCAACACACAACCATCCTGCTGATCTGGCTATCGAGCCATCCCTGTCCGTAAAGCCATGGGCTGCGCGTTACCCTAACCCTCCTGATCTTTGCTTTGATTATCGCCGTCTACTCGAACAAGAGGGCGGAGTTGCATACGCCACTCAGCCGGATCACCGGATCTGTATTGTCGGTGCTGGTGTTACCGGGCTGACTGCAGCCCGGGAATTGCTTCGTTGCGGCTTTACCCATATCACCTTGATCGAGCAGTCCCGGCGTGTGGGTGGGCGCCACCTCACGCTGGTGAGTAACGCAGGAAATCACAAACAGCCTGTAACCCCTTTTGAAATGGGGGCCATGCGCATGCCGTTCTTCAACAGGACTGGTGAGCCCCCAAAAGATGGGCGTTCGCTTATGGCCTATTACGCCAAGCTGTTCGAGCTACGAATTTCCAATTTTCCAAATCCAGGGACACCTTGGGTGAATGCCACTGGAATATATCTTCGTGACGGGCAATTAGAGGGTGAGAGAGACCCTGAGCTGTTGGTCTGGCGCAATCCCGAAGGAACGACACCACCCCCTTCTGCGATGCTTCAGCAGGTCTACGATAAATGGCGCCATTTTGCGGAGCAGTTCGCCGAGCGTATTGCTGCGGTTTATGGCACTTATGGTTGGGAGTCGATGTGGTCGGCGATCGTCAAGCGCTATCATCGAATATCGTTTAGAGATCTGGTGCGTTTACCCGCTCTTACTGCTTGGGACCCCGCAACCCCTGGTGATTTTGGCGGGCTAGGCATGAGTGGCGACGAGTCGGCCATCTTCTATGCAATCGGTATTGGAGATGGTAGCTGGGGAGCGTTTTATGACGTCTGCTGCCTTTACCCGCTGCGTACAGCAATCTTTGGTTTCAGCAGTCATTTGCAGTTGGTGCATGGGCGTGTTGACCAGGACGGTGTGCCTTACGCTGCGCCCCATCTTGAAGCCAGCAGCGTCCCTGACAGTAAAGGATTGATGTTTCAGGGGCCAGCCTATATCGGGCTTGCGGCGATGGACGAAAGCCTCATGTTTCTGGACGTCGGGATGGGCGGTTCCTCGCTGTATGACCACCTGCTGCAACGAGATGATGGGTTACTGACTGACACTTCGGTCTGTTCCCTACAAAAGCTGGAGGATGGTCGCGTACGGGTCGGATACCGTTGGCATTGCAGTGATCCGGTGCAGGGGAACGTCCAATACGAAGACTTCGACAGCGTGATCTTGACCATTCCTTCCTGGCTGATCGAAACCAACATCCGCCTCGACGGTTTCAGCCGTCAGATATTGCCGCAGACGATCATGGATGCCTGTAAGCATGCTCACTGGGAGACAAGCTGCAAGGTCTATGCCCCGCTGAATAAGAGCTTCCTGGACCGTAACCCAGCTTTTCCGCAAATCCTGGTCACTGACAGTTTCGTTCACGATGTCTATGCCTACCGCTACAACGACCATTACGCTGATGACTGCATCCTGCTCAGTTACACCTGGGAAGACGATGCAACGAAACTGGCCGCGTTCTCAGATGAAGAACTGGGCGACAAGTGCGTGAAGGAACTCGATCGGATCCTCCTTAGCTGCAGCAACGTGGCTGAACCCATATCGCCTTATATCGATACCCGAAACATTCGCATACAGCGTTGGATGACTGATCGAAACGCGCTTGGTTGCGCAAAGTTGTATCGGGCTGGGACCTATTACGATGCAGTGAGCTTGATGAAGTACAACCGTGATCTGAGTGCCAGCTCAGGGTTGTATCTGGCTGGAGAGTCCTTCTCTGTTGACGCCGGCTGGACCGAGCCGTGTTTACGCACGGCGCTTGATGTGGTCATCAACCTGTGCAACAGAACATCGGCATCGTTCAATGGTGGCTTTACCCTGAACCACTACCCACATTATCAAGTTGGGAAATAGCTGCATCCGGGCGTTTTTGTAGGGAGTTTCCTACTGGAACACCTCTCTTGTCCTTCGATCCCATAGGAACTCCCCGACTGTCACTCCCCCGCCCAACCCCGCTTTACTGGCGCCCTTCCAAAACAACCATAAAAGGAAGCCGCCATGTCTGAACATTGCACGCCCGTCAGCCCCGTACGTATCGCTGTCATCCAGTACGACCCTCAGGTCGGGCTGGAGCATTGTGATGGCAACCTGAGCAAGGGCCTGGCATTGGCCCGGTGCGCGGCGCGTGAAGGCGCCAACCTGATCGTGCTACCCGAGTTGGCCAACACCGGCTACACCTTCCACACGCGTGCAGAGGCCTATGCCCACGCCGAAACGCTGGAGGAGGGGCGCAGCCTGAAAGCCTGGGCGGATTTCGCCAAGGAGTACCAGGTATATCTGGCTGCGGGTTTTGCCGAACGTGAGGGACTGAAACTTTTCGACAGTGCCGTTCTGTTCGGTCCGCAAGGCTTGCTCGGGCATTACCGCAAGGCCCATCTGTGGAACCAGGAAAAGCTCTGGTTCACCCCTGGCGACCTGGGCTTCCCTGTGTTCGAGACACCGATCGGCCGTATCGGCCTGCTGATCTGCTGGGATATCTGGTTCCCGGAAGTGCCGCGGCTGATGGCTGCGCAAGGCGCCGACATCATCTGCAGCCTGAACAACTGGGTATGGACGCCACCACCACTGTTCGATGAATCAGGGCGCTGCATGGCGTCCTACCTGACCATGACGGCGGCACACGCCAACAACGTTTACATCGCTGCCGCCAATCGCATAGGTAGCGAGCGGGGCGGTCGCTTCCTGGGCTGTTCACTGATTGCCGGTACCAATGGCTGGCCCATCGGCGAGGTGGCCAGTGCAGAGGAGGAGGGCATTCTCTACGCCGATGTCGACCTCAGCAGCGCCCGCTCGGCGCCGATCTGGAACAGCCTCAACGACCTGCCGCGAGACAGGCGCACCGACCTTTACGATGCGACGCTTGGCTATCGCCTTCATGCACCTATGCCCCGCTGAGGAGTTGCACATGAAAACGCTACTCTTCCCCAACCGGCAGCGTTCGTCGGTGTTGATCCTTGCCTGCCTGCTGGTGCTGCTGGCAGCCAGCCTTGTACAGGGCCAATGGCCGGACTACATGCAACTGGCCGCGACGCTCGATCAGCCGCTAAGCCGCCTGCGCTGGATAGTTGGTGATATCAGCGAAGTGGCCTTCTATAAGCACGAGTTGCCCGCCCTGGGCTTGCTACTGGGAGCTTGCCTGGCGCATTGGGCCCATGTGCATGGGTATCGCTGGCACGGCTTTGCCATCTGCTACGGCAGCGGACTATGGCCGTGGGTGTTCACCAGTTCGCTGCTGGGCTTGTTGCTCAGTCACGCGTTGTGGGGATGGACCTTGGCCAGTGGCACCTGGCAACCAACCTTCGTTGCTTTCGTATCCTTGCCAGCAGCCATGGTGCTGTTGTTTGGTGCGGGTTGGCAGGTGACCATCATTGGCGCACTGCTGGGAGCGCTGTTGGTAACACCAGCCAGCCTGTTGATGGTCAACTACCTGTGCTATCCCCTGCAGTTGCCGGTGGTAGTCGGCAACGTAGGTGGCATGGCGCTGGCAAGCGTGATTGCGTTCATGCTGTGTTGGCGCTTTCCATCATGGGTACGGCCCAGCCACCCGACCGCCGCACCTGAATCCGATGCGGCCCAGCCCGACTACGGTGTGGCCTGGACCTTGCGGCGTGTACTGGCCGATTTCAGCGAAGCGCCATTCTTTGGTAATGAACTGGCCAGCCTCGGGCTGCTGTTGGGGGTGTTCCTGGCATACATGCTGGCCCCCGCTGCGCCAGTCTACGGTTCGCTGCTGCTGATACCGCTGGTTGCCGGGCAGGCGCTGGCATCACTGGTGGGAGTCGTGTTCTGGCGTCGCCAATGGCAGGCGCGAGGCTGGTACCCCACTTACATTCCCATCGTCTCTATCGTACCTGCCGCTGTGCTCACCCACGGTGGAGACTGGCAAGTGGTCGTAGCCAGTGCAGTGCTGGGCGCGCTGGTAGCGCCACCGTTGGCAGTGGCCATCAGTCAGCGCTTGCCGGCCTACATGCATGGTTACATCGGCAATGTAGTGTCGATGGCCATCAGCACACTGGCGATCGTTCCGCTGGTCGGGCTGCTTGCTGGAGGTGGCGTATGAAAGCGCATGCAAACCTGCCCAAGTTGTCGATTGCCAGCCTTGGAGGGACGGTGAGCATGCGGGCAAGTGCGAGCGAATGCGGGGTGATGCCCAAGCTTGACTGCGATGAACAACTGGCCGAGTTGCCGCAACTGCGTGAGATGGCCCAGCTTGAAGCTGCCACTTTGGGTCTGCTCCCCAGTGCCTCGCTGGGCTTTGCGGCGATGCTCGAGGTGCTGGCCTGGGCCCGGGGCGAGGTGGCTCGCGGAGCACACGCGGTGATACTGACCCAAGGTACCGACAGCCTCGAGGAAACGGCGTATTTCCTCGATCTGCTCTGGCCGTTCGATGCGCCATTGGTAATGACCGGTGCCATGCGCGCGGCCAGCCAGCCGGGCAACGACGGCCCGGCCAACCTGCTGGCTGCGGCGCAGGTTGCACTGGCGCCGGGCAGCCGTGGGCGCGGCGTTCTGGTACTGATGAATGATCAGGTCCACTGTGCTGCAAGGGTTCGCAAGACGGCAAGCCTCGCGATGGCTGCATTCGAATCGCCCGGGTGCGGAGCGCTGGGCGATATTGTGGAAGGTGCTGTGGTATATCGTCAGCCATCTGGCCCACGAGAGGTGCTGCCGTTACCGCATCGCACCGGGCACCGGGTTGCAATGCTGGAAGCGTGCCTGGACGCAGATACGGCGTTGTTGAAGGCTACAGCGGCACTGGGCTACGAGGGGCTGGTCATCGCCGGTTTTGGTGCCGGCCACGTTTCCGGTAGCTGGTCCGAAGTGCTTGGCCATCTCGCGCCGACCTTGCCAGTGATTGTTGCTAGCCGCACAGGCAGTGGCCCAACAGCCACGGCCTCTTACGGTTTTGCCGGTGCCGAGATCGATCTGCAGAGCAAGGGGGTACATATGGCGGGGCAGTTGTGTCCGCGCAAGTGTCGCATTCTGCTATGGCTGTTGATCGGAACTGGCAGGCAGCAACTGCTGCATGGCTGGTTGCCACGTTAAGCAATCTGCCCGCAAAGCTGTAAGCGCGGGCAGCCCTTCTGGCGTTGCTGTGCTAGGGTGCACACACTTTTGCTTCCCAGGATGTTCACCCATGCTCCCCGCACTCAGCGAAAAAGAACTCGACCGCCTCGAAGACCTGTTGATCACCTACGGCAATGACTACTCGGTACTCAACCTGGCCGAGCTCAATGGCTTTTTCACTGCACTGGCCAGCTCACCGACCACTGTCACCCCGGAACAGTGGCTGCCCGCGGTGGCTGGCGGCAAGGTGCCGAAATTCAAGAAGCCGGCGCATGAAGAGGCGTATACGGCATTGATGCTGCGCTATGCCAGCCAGGTGGCGGAGGAGTTGGGGGACGACGTCGATCACTTCGAGCCGCTGTTCGAGGAAAGTGAAGGCGAGGCAGGCACGGTGGTCGTGATGGAGGAATGGTGCTTCGGCTATATGCGCGGCACCCAGGTCGCTGGCTGGGCCGAGCTGCCGCCGCAGCAGGACCGACTGCTCAAGGCCATTTCGCTGCATGGGCTGGAGGACAACTTCGAGCTGCTGGACCAGATGAGCGAAGAGGACATCCAGGCCTGTGTGCCGCAGGTGATCGAGGCTGCGCGTGGGTTGTTCCGGTATTTCAACAAGCTGCACTGATCTTGCACCTGCCTTGATAATACCGGCCAATATCGGTTTGTAGGAGCGGCCTTGTGTCGCGATAGGACCGCTCCTACACAGGGCATACGCGGATCTGGATACTTCCATTATTCCGCTCCGCGAAATTATGGTTTCCCCGCCACACGGATTCTGCTGCCAGCCGAACCGGTGCAGCATGTGCTCCACCAGCCCCACCCCGGTGCTGATCAGGAGCCAAGCCCATGTCGAACCCGATCAAGCTTTACAACTTCCCCAAGTCCGGCCACGCCCATCGCATCGAGCTGATGCTTTCGCTGCTGAACCTGCCCACCGAGCTGGTGTTCGTCGACTTGGCCAAAGGCGCGCACAAGCAGCCGGACTTCCTGGCCCTCAACCCGTTCGGCCAGGTCCCGGTCATCGACGACAACGGCACGGTGATCGCTGACTCCAATGCCATCCTGGTGTACCTGGCCAAGAAGTACGACAACGGCACCTGGCTCCCTGAGGAACCCGCTGCCGCCGCCCGCGTCCAGCGCTGGCTGTCGGTCGCTGCCGGCCCGTTGGCCTTCGGTCCTGCTGCCGCGCGTCTGGTCACGGTGTTCGGAGCCTCGTTCAACACCGACGAAGTGATTACCCGCGCCCATACCCTGCTGAAGGTGATCGACGCCGAGCTGGCCAAAACGCCCTTCCTGGCCGGTAGCACACCCACCATCGCCGATATCGCCAACTACTCCTACATCGCCCACGCACCGGAGGGCAATGTGTCGCTGGAGCCCTATGCCAACGTACGCAGCTGGCTGGCGCGGATCGAGGCGCTGCCGCGCTTCGTGCCCATGCCACGCACCGTGATCGGCCTGCAGACCAGCGCCTGATATCCCGCCACTGCGAGGAACGCCGCCATGCAACAGAACCCGGACCACCACTCCTCGCCCTGGCATGCGGGGGAGAAGACCCTGCAAGAAAAAGCCGGTGTCGCGGAGCGCATGGAGGCGTTCGGGCAGAAGGTCATTCGTGACTACATGCCCGACCAGCATCGTATTTTCTATCACCAGTTGCCGTTCATGGTCGCCGCCAGCGTGGATGCACTGGGGCGGCCCTGGGCAACGCTGCTGGAAGGGCCGGAAGGTTTCGTCAGCTCGCCGGACCCGCGCCAGCTGACGATCGACACTCAACTGCCAGCAGACGATCCCGCCACCCCGGGGCTGGCTGCCGGGCAGGCGGTCGGCCTGCTGGGGATCGAATTGCATACCCGCCGGCGCAACCGCCTCAACGGCCAGATCCACCAGGCCGGCGACGGGCAACTGCAGGTGACTGTGGAGCAGTCGTTCGGCAACTGCCCGCAGTATATCCAGCTGCGTGACTACACCCGTGTCGCGGAACCCGCCCAAGGGCGTGTCGATGCGACGACACTCGATGCCTCGGCTGTCAGCATGATCCAGGCAGCCGACACCTTCTTTGTCGCCAGCTATGTCGAGCATGTCGACGGCCAGCGTTCGGTGGATGTCTCCCACCGTGGCGGGCGGCCCGGGTTCATCAAGGTCGAAGGCAACCGCCTGACCATTCCCGACTATGCTGGCAACCTGCACTTCAACACCTTGGGCAACCTGCTGGTGAACCCGCAAGCAGGGTTGCTATTCATCGATTTCAGCAACGGCAACGTGTTGCAGGTATACGGGCATGCCGAGTTGCTGCTGGACAGCCCCGCCATCCAGGCGTTCGAAGGCGCCGAGCGCTTGTGGACGCTGGAGGTCGAGCAGGTGGTGCGGCGCCCGGCTGCCGTTTCCCTGCGTTGGGCCTTCAAGGAGTACGCCCCGACCAGCCTGATGACCGGCACCTGGGCCGAGGCCGACATACGCCTGCAGCAACGCCAGCGGCAGCGCCAATGGCAGGCCTGGCGTGTGCTGCGGGTGGAGCAGGAAAGCCGTGATATCCGCTCGTTCTACCTTGAGCCTCCTGCTGGCAGTGCGATGGCCTTTGCACCCGGGCAGCATGTTCCGGTGCAAGTCCAGCTCGACGGTGAGGCGGCGCTGATCCGCACCTACAGCCTGTCCAGCGCGCCTTCCGACGGTTACCTGCGCATCAGCGTCAAAGCCCAGGGTCGGGCCTCGCGGCACCTGCATGAGCACGTCGTGGCAGGCGATGTGCTGAACGTGCGCTCGCCGATGGGCAGCTTCACGCTGGACCAGCAGAGTACGCGGCCGCTGGTGCTGATCTGCGCGGGTGTGGGTATCACGCCGTTACTGGCAATGCTGCGCGAGCAGTTGAGCAAGGGGCAGGCACGGCGCATTCATCTGTTCCATGGTGCGCGCAGCCTGGCCGACCTGCCGTTCCGTGAGGAACTGGCAAGTTTGCGGCAACAGGCCGGCGGCCTGCTGCACGTGTACCGCGCCCTGAGCCAGCCGGAAGAGCATGCGCTGACGGGGCGTGATTACGAGTTTGCCGGTCGGCTGGGTATCGAGCAGGTCAAGGCGACGCTGGCGCTGGACGACTACGATTTCTACCTGTGCGGCCCAGGCAGTTTTACCCAGGACCTGTATGAAGGGCTGCGCGGGCTGCATGTGCCGGATGCGCGGATTCATGCCGAAGCCTTTGGCCCGTCAACGCTCCGGCGGCACACCGACGATGACCAGCCCACCCTGCAACAGCCGTCCGCGGCCAGTGAGCCGGTGCCGGTGTACTTTGCGGCTTCGGCGAAAGAAGCGCGCTGGGCGCCCGGTAGCGGGACGCTGCTGGAGCTGGCCGAGGCTCGCGGATTGTCGCCGGAGTTCAGTTGCCGAGGTGGGTCGTGTGGTACCTGCAAGACCCGGTTGGTCAGTGGCCAGGTGCATTACCCGAATCCGCCGGCGGAAATGCCGGAAAGTGGGACTGCGCTAATCTGTTGCGCGATACCGGCGCGGGTGGAGGAGGGAGGGCAGGCGTTGGTACTGGATATCTGATATGCCTTTACCGACTCATCGCCGGCAAGCCAGCTCTCATAGAACAACACATGACTCATTGGTTCGGCGAGGTTCTGTAGGAGCAGCCTTGTGCTGCGAAGAGGCCGGTGCTGACAAAGCCTGTCTATTGGCTGTACCGGCCTCTTCGCAGCACAAGGCTGCTCCTACAAAGGACGCGTCAGACGAGCGATATTGGTTCTCTGCGCGAAAGCGCAGCCCAAAGGGCTGGGCAATCTCCCACAGGAATAGCACAAGCCTCGGGGCTGCGCCGTACTTGTGGGAGCTGGCTTGCCGGCGATGAGGTCAGAACAGGCAACACAAAACGCCCAGATGAAAGATAATCCCGGCACTTCATAGCCTCCCAGGAACCCGCATGGACCAGATCCACCTGATGAAGGTGTTCGTCGCCGTAGGCGAGCTGGAAAGCTTCGCCGCCGCTGCCCGCCGCCTGGACATCTCCCCAGCTGCGGTCACCCGTGCCGTCAGCGCCCTGGAGGATCAGCTGGGGGTCAAGCTGCTGCTGCGCACCACCCGCAGCGTACGCCTGACCGAAGCCGGTGGCCGCTACCTGGAAGACACCCGGCATATCCTCGCCAGCATCAACGAGGCCAACGAAGCCGCCGCCGGCATCAACGCCACGCCCAAGGGCGACCTGGCCGTCACCGCGCCTATCCTGTTCGGCAAGAAGTTCGTCATGCCGTGCATCGTCCACTACCTGCAGCAGTACCCCGAGGTCGACGTTTCCGCCTACTTCCTCGACCGCATCGTCAACATGGTCGAAGAGGGCATGGATGTGGCCGTTCGTATCGGCCCCTTGCCCGACTCCGGGCTCAAAGCACTGCGGGTGGGCAGGGTCCGGCGCATGCTGTGCGCCTCTCCCGAGTACCTGGCGCGCCACGGCGTGCCGAAGCACCCGTCCGACCTGGCGGAGCATGCGGTGATCGGCACCACCAACCTGTCGCCGCGAGCCGGCTGGCGTTTCGGGGTGAACGATGAGCCGACTCTGGTGCGCATGAAGCCTCGCTTGATGGTGACCAGCAATGACGGGGCAATCGCTGCCGCCAGCGGCGGGTTGGGCATTGCCCGCCTGCTGTCGTATCAGGTCGCGGATGAGGTGGCCAGTGGGCAGTTGCAGGTGATCCTTGCCGAATACGAAGAGGCGCCGTGGCCAATCCATATACTGCACCGGGAGAGCAAGTACGGTTCGGCCAAGGTCCGCGCCTTCATTGACATGCTGGCGCAGGCGCTGAGGGCTCGGCAGCTGGACTGATTCAACCGAGCAGGGTGAATGTAAAGCAACCTGGGCACTGCTGTTCCAGCCACTCCTTGGCGCGTTCGCTCAGGAAATACCCACGATAGACATCCCCTTTGAATAAATCGGCTTGCTCGTCGGCCTTGAGCACCTTGAGATACTGGCCGAGGTCGGCAGGGTCATGCTGCGGGTCCTTGAGCAGGTTGAGCTTGCCCACCACGAATGCCTGCCAGTACTCCGGCATACGTGCGGCAAGCTCAGGGTCATGGGGCAGGGAATCGATGATCCAGGTTGGCTCGCCTTCCAGATCGAGGTATTCGGTAATGGGTTTGCTGGTATCCCAGTGCAGCCAGTCGATGTGCACGATATGGGTCTTCTCCAGGTGCTCGTAACGCCCGACCCCCTTCAGCCCGCTTTTTTCCAGGGCTTCCTTGACCGGCTGGGTGAGCACCAGAGAACCCGAACGTATGTAGGCGGCCGGGGTATACGGGCCGGCCCGCTTGATGCTGTCTACATCGGTATCTTCGTCCCAGGCGATCATGCCCTGGACCAGTGCCGCGCCCCAGTCTCCCCAGGGCGCTGGCGCGTTGTCTAAATGGTAGATATTCATACCAGGCCCCCGAGATCTTGCCATTCGTGCCGTAGCTATGTTCATGGGCGGGCCTTGATCCTGGCTGGTCATTCAGGCGAACTGAATGAAGAAGAAACCGGCGTCGTCGCCTTGCTTGCCACGGCGTGCCTGCATGTCCACGAACAGATAGCCGATACCTTCGCCGAACAGCCCCGCATGCTGAGGGCTGGCTTCGGCCACGTCAGCATCTATCAGTTGCATCATGAACATGTAGCGCATTGGTTCGTAGATCGTGTCCTGCATCCAGCAGGGCCTACCGCTGGGTTTGCTCAGGCCGATCCCGCTGTCCTCATCCTGATGTTCCTCGTCATGCTCTTCGTCAGTCATTTCTTCGAAATCGATGAACGCTCGCTCCAGCAGCAAGGGGGGATTGGCGGGCTCCAGCGGCTGGCTGGCGAGTTCGTGCAGGATGACCCGGGCAAAGCCGCTGCTGACGATGTTCAGCAGTTCGACTTGTTGATTGACCGTATAGCGACGCTGGAGAGGGCGGCTGAAACTGCCATCCTGATGTTGCTCGACGGCGAGGAAAACCGTGATGGCCATGCCTGGTGGGACGAACATGGCCGGTTGGAAGTGCTCGCTCAGGGTCAGGATGGGCGTCAGCAACATGCCGGTTTCAGGGTTTCTCGGCCACAAGGAGAGGTCCTTGAGCAAAGCCGCGCCACCGATCTGGCCGAAGCCGCGATCTTGTTGGGACAAGAGGATTTTCTTCATGGCTGGTAACACCCTTTGCGCTTGCGGACGACCTGGCGTAGCGACGGCTAGTCAGCGATTTCGGTTACCACCCGAACAGCCCTACGAAGTTTTTCTGGTCCACAGGGCCGCTTGAGCAACTGGCGCCACGTGCCAGGATGGAAGGCTCGAGGCGGTTGCCCACCTGGCGAACAGCCTGGTACTGGCTATCGCAACCTCCGGGCAGCGACGGGGCTGGCTGCACATGGCTGACAATGATGATCTGCACACCATTGAACTGTTCCACGCGAGGCTTGCCTCCATCCCTATCCGGGCTGAATTGGCAGGGCCAGGGCATGTCCAACTCTAGCAGTGATGCATCGGAGCTGCGCAGTGCGCAACGACCTTCGTGGTTCACAAGTGCAAGCTTGTGCCCGGCAAGGATAACTTCAGGCCCCGCATTCGATGACGGGGCGGGCGCCTGCGCGCATGCATTCAGGGCGATTGCAGCCAGCAGCGTCGGCAGGGCTTTGGACACACGCTTCATTTCAGTTCCCCAGAACCGGCCTGCGGGAACAGCGCTGAAAGCAACGGCGATTCATTCACCAGAATTCGATCTCCTATCGGCCCTGGGGAGGGCGTGTGCCTGTGCGGAGTTGTTAATATGCACAGGTGCGAAACTTACATAAAGTGCCAAAGTGATATCGCGCTGGCAGGCACTTCGAAGTCGGGTTTTATGGTTTATTCATTCGCAATTGTCAAGGTAAGCTAGCCGCGCTCTACGGTTTTCAAGGACGACAGTGCTCACTCATATGAATGGATCGAAGTTTCAAAAGGGTCAGGAACTGCAAAGATTTCTTTCCCGCTATTTCGGCGTTTTCATCGCCGAGTTCCTGCTGTCCTGCTTCGCCATTGGCGGCAGTGTTTCACTGGTGTTCTCCACCTGGCTGCGCAGCCCGGACCGGTCGCTGTCGGTGCTGGCACTGGCGCTGGCAGGGGCGCTGAGCGCCGCTTCGCATATCGCCATGGTGCGGGGCTATGCATGGGGCGTGCAGGGGCTGATCGGCCTGAACGGGCTGGCCGTGTTGGCCGCGCTGCCGAGCTACGCTTACCGGCCGCACATGGGCGGCTACGTCTCGGTTTTGCTGTTCGGGCTGCTGGCCTTGCTGGTCATCAATACCCAGCGCTACCGGGAAATGCGCGTGCGCCTGGTGGGCTACCGGGACATTCGCAGGGCCAACCGGCAGGCGGCGAAAGCTGCCAAGTAACATTTTTGCTGGTGTAGCGAGGCTTCTGTATGAATGTGCGCCGCGCGGTGTATGGCACCGGCTGCGCCGGTGTTCGCGGCCACGACCGCTCCCACAGGTACAGCGTGATCCCGAAGCCAGCGCAGTACCTGTGGGAGCGGGCAAGCCCGCGAAGCAGGCGACGCAGTGGATGGCACCGGCTGCGCCGGTGTTCGCGGCCACGGCCGCTCCCACAGGTACAGCGTGAACCCGAAGCCAACGTAGTACCTGTGGGAGCGGGCAAGCCCGCGAAGCAGCCGGTGCGGTGCATGGCACCGGCTGCGCCGGTGTTCGCGGCCACGGCCGCTCCCACAGGTACAGCGTGAGCTCGAAGCCAGCGCATTATCTGTGGGAGCGGGTTCACCCGCGAAGAGGCCCGCCCCGGCAAACCTGCCGCTTAAACCCCATGCAACCGCAACGCCCGCTGCGCACACTCCCGCCAACTCAACTTCGGCTACTCTACCGGCGGCAGCTGTTGCACTTCCCCAGCCAGCACCACCGGCATATCCCGCATCCTCACCCAAGGCTCACTCTGCCAATACAACAACGTCGCGCTCTGTCCCCCAGGCCAGCACATCTGCCCCAGTCGCGGGACATCCTCCATCCCGTCCGCCTGCCGATCACGCAACACCGCCACCACCTCATGCGTCAGCCACCAACGCAGATGCCGGTTCTCCGGCACATGGTGATGCGCCAGCAAGGTATAGGCCCCGGACTCGCTGACCATCGTGGTTTCCTGGTACTTGCCATAGCGCAGCAACTGCACGGAGCGGTACTGATCTGGGTCTAGCTTGCGCATGCAGTGTTCGTCGTAGAAGTGACCACTCAGCCGGCCGAGTTCGTGGGCGCAAAACCAGGCTTGGGATTCGAGCCAGAGGGTGTGGAGGGGGCGGTTGCGGCGGGTGAAGAGGGTAGGTGTATTGAAACTGTCCATATTGGCCATCCTGAATTGGAGAGCCGCTGCTAACGGGAACGGAATACCGCTGCGTGAGCGTTCTTAAGCGCCAACAGACGTTATCGCGACGATACAAAAGTCACAATGAGAACCTTGTAGGAAGCTTCCTCTTCGGCTTTTTTCCTGCCAATAAAAAAGGCTGCCAATCGGCAGCCTTCTCTATGCTTCGCTCGGATTATCAATCCCAGCTCAACGCCCCACCAGTCTGATACTCGATCACACGGGTCTCGAAGAAGTTCTTCTCTTTCTTCAAGTCCATGATCTCGCTCATCCAAGGGAACGGGTTGGTGGTCCCTGGGTACTC
The DNA here is from genome assembly GCF_023100865.1 of Pseudomonas sp. A2. Classification (NCBI taxonomy): domain Bacteria; kingdom Pseudomonadati; phylum Pseudomonadota; class Gammaproteobacteria; order Pseudomonadales; family Pseudomonadaceae; genus Pseudomonas; species Pseudomonas sp. A2. Next base: position 4,759,791 of record NZ_CP039127.1, on the reverse strand, counting down.
TTCCTTCAGACCAATCTGGGTCAGGCGACGGTTGGCGATGAACTTGAGGTAGTCTTCCATCATCGCTGCGTTCATGCCCAGCACGCCGCGTGGCATGGTGTCACGGGCGTATTCGATCTCCAGCTGGGTCCCTTGCAGGATCATCTGGGTCGCTTCTTCCTTCATCGCCGCGTCCCACAGGTGCGGGTTCTCGATCTTGATCTGGTTGATCACGTCGATACCGAAGTTCAGGTGCATCGACTCGTCACGCAGGATGTACTGGAACTGCTCGGCCACGCCGGTCATCTTGTTGCGGCGGCCCATGGACAGGATCTGGGTGAAGCCGCAGTAGAAGAAGATGCCTTCCAGCACGCAGTAGTAGGCGATCAGGTTGCGCAGCAGCTCTTTGTCGGTTTCGACGGTGCCGGTGTTGAATTCCGGGTCGGAGATGGCGCGGGTGTACTTCAGGCCCCAGGCGGCTTTCTTCGCTACCGACGGGATCTCATGGTACATGTTGAAGATCTCGCCTTCATCCATGCCCAGCGACTCGATGCAGTACTGGTAGGCGTGGGTGTGGATCGCCTCTTCGAAGGCCTGGCGCAGGATGTACTGGCGGCACTCCGGGTTGGTGATCAGGCGATACACGGCCAGGGCCAGGTTGTTGGCTACCAGCGAGTCGGCAGTGGAGAAGAAGCCAAGGTTGCGCATGACGATGCGACGCTCGTCTTCGGTCAGGCCGTCCATGCTCTTCCACAGGGCGATGTCGGCGGTCATGTTGACCTCTTGCGGCATCCAGTGGTTGGCGCAGCCGTCCAGGTACTTCTGCCAAGCCCAGTCGTACTTGAACGGTACCAGCTGGTTGAGGTCGGCGCGGCAGTTGATCATGCGCTTTTCGTCAACACGCACGCGGGCGCCGGAGCCTTCCAGCTCGGCCAGGCCTTCGGCGATGTCGAGGTCGTTCAGGGCAGCCTTGGCGCGTTTGACGGCGTCGGAGTCGTCGGCGGTGGCGGCACGGGCTTCCAGGGCGGCGGCACCACCGGCGCTGTCGAGTTTGTCGAGGGTGGCGGCGGCAGCGGCCTGCGCAGGGGTGTTGCCTTTGGCGGCTACTTCGCCGTCTTCTTTATCGAATTCGTCCCAGCTCAGCATGGTGAGATTCTCCTGCTTGAGGGCCATCTATCAAGTATGGCCGGTGGATCTTGGTTGCGGTGCGGTGCACGCAAATCTGAGGTGCCCGAAAAGGGCTGGCCGCGGCTTTGTAGCCACGGCTTGTTGTGTCTGGCTGTGGAGAGGCGGCGGGAGTGCCGGCCTCATCGCGGGTGAACCCGCTCCCACAGGGTCCGCAGTGGTGCGGAAACGCGTTGAGGCTTCCCGCAGGAAGCCTCGGCCTGGCCTTACTGGCAGGCTTCGCAGTCAGGCTCGTCGATCGCGCAGGCCTTCGGCACTGGCGCAGGGCCGGCTGCCTGGACCGGGGCGCTGTCGCCACCGCTGGAAACGGCGTTGAGCTTGCCGGTGTTGATGGTCGACTTCTCGGTGCTGGTCGCGGCCAGGGCACGGAGGTAGTAGGTGGTCTTCAGACCACGGTACCAGGCCATGCGGTAGGTAACGTCCAGCTTCTTGCCCGAGGCGCCGGCGATGTACAGGTTCAGCGACTGGGCCTGGTCGATCCACTTCTGGCGACGCGAGGCGGCATCGACGATCCACTTGGTCTCGACTTCGAACGCGGTGGCGTACAGGTCCTTCAGCTCTTGCGGGATACGCTCGATCTGCTGCACCGAACCGTCGTAGTACTTCAGGTCGTTGATCATCACCGAGTCCCACAGGCCACGGGCCTTCAGGTCGCGGACCAGGTACGGGTTGATCACGGTGAACTCGCCCGACAGGTTCGATTTCACGTACAGGTTCTGGTAGGTCGGCTCGATGGACTGCGACACGCCGGTGATGTTGGCGATGGTCGCGGTCGGCGCGATGGCCATGATGTTCGAGTTACGAATACCTTTCTTGACGCGCTCGCGCACCGGGGCCCAGTCCAGGGACTCTTCCAGGTTGACGTCGATGTACTTGGCGCCACGGGCCTCGATCAGGATCTGTTGCGAATCCAGCGGCAGGATGCCCTTGGACCACAGCGAACCCTGGAAGGTCTCGTACGCACCGCGCTCGTCGGCCAGGTCGCAGGACGCCTGGATGGCGTAGAAGCTGACCGCTTCCATCGACTTGTCGGCGAACTCGACGGCAGCATCGGAGCCGTACGGAATGTGCTGCAGGTACAGCGCATCCTGGAAGCCCATGATGCCCAGGCCGACCGGGCGGTGCTTGAAGTTCGAGTTACGCGCTTGCGGCACCGAGTAGTAGTTGATGTCGATCACGTTGTCGAGCATGCGCACGGCGGTGTTCACGGTGCGTTGCAGCTTGGCGGTATCCAGCTTGCCGTCGACGATGTGGTTCGGCAGGTTGATCGAGCCCAGGTTGCAGACCGCGATCTCGTCCTTGTTGGTGTTCAGGGTGATCTCGGTGCACAGGTTCGAGCTGTGGACCACGCCCACGTGCTGCTGCGGCGAACGCAGGTTGCACGGGTCCTTGAAGGTCAGCCACGGGTGGCCGGTCTCGAACAGCATCGACAGCATCTTGCGCCACAGGTCTTTGGCCTGGATGGTCTTGAACACCTTGATCTTGTTGTACTCGGTCAGGGCTTCGTAGTACTCGTAGCGCTCTTCGAAGGCCTTGCCGGTCAGGTCGTGCAGGTCTGGCACTTCCGAAGGCGAGAACAGGGTCCACTTGCCGTCATCGAAGACACGCTTCATGAACAGGTCAGGGATCCAGTTGGCGGTGTTCATGTCGTGGGTACGACGACGGTCATCACCGGTGTTCTTGCGCAGCTCGATGAATTCTTCGATGTCCAGGTGCCAGGTTTCCAGGTAGGCACACACGGCGCCCTTGCGCTTGCCACCCTGGTTGACGGCAACGGCGGTGTCGTTGACCACTTTCAGGAACGGAACCACGCCCTGGGATTTGCCGTTGGTGCCCTTGATGTAGGAGCCCAATGCACGCACAGGGGTCCAGTCGTTGCCCAGGCCACCGGCGAATTTCGACAGCATGGCGTTGTCGTGGATCGCGTGGTAGATGCCCGACAGGTCGTCCGGCACGGTGGTCAGGTAGCAGCTGGACAGCTGTGGGCGCAGGGTGCCGGCGTTGAACAGGGTCGGGGTCGAGGCCATGTAGTCGAAGGACGACAACAGGTTGTAGAACTCGATGGCACGGGCTTCTTTGTCTTTCTCTTCCAGCGCCAGGCCCATGGCCACACGCATGAAGAACACCTGTGGCAGCTCGAAGCGCACGCCATCCTTGTGGATGAAGTAGCGGTCGTACAGAGTCTGCAGGCCCAGGTAGGTGAATTGCTGGTCACGCTCGTGGTCGATGGCCTTGCCCAGGCGCTCCAGGTCGTAGCCTTTCAGGGCCGGGTCCAGCAGCTCGAACTCGACGCCTTTCTCGACATAGGCCGGCAGGGCCTTGGCGTACAGGTCGGCCATTTCGTGGTGGGTGGCGCTCTCGGCCACGTTCAGGAAGCCCAGGCCTTCGGCACGCAGGGTGTCCATCAGCAGGCGGGCGGTCACGAACGAGTAGTTCGGCTCGCGCTCCACCAGGGTACGGGCGGTCATCACCAGGGCAGTGTTGACGTCCTTGATGGCCACGCCGTCGTACAGGTTCTTCAGGGTATCGCGCTGGATCAGGTCGCCATCGACTTCGGCCAGGCCTTCGCAGGCTTCGCTGATAATGGTGTTCAGGCGGGCCATGTCGAGCGGCGCCAGGCTGCCGTCGGCCAGGGTGATGCGAATGCTCGGGTGCGGCTCGACCACGGACTCGGTGTTGACGCGGGTGGCACGCTCCTTGGCGCGCTGCTCACGGTAGATCACGTAGTCACGGGCGACCTTCTGCTCGCCGGCGCGCATCAGGGCCAGTTCGACCTGGTCCTGGATTTCTTCGATGTGGATGGTGCCACCCGATGGCATGCGACGCTTGAACGTGGCGGTGACCTGCTCGGTCAGGCGCGCGACGGTGTCGTGGATGCGCGACGAAGCGGCGGCGGTGCCGCCTTCAACTGCGAGGAACGCCTTGGTGATGGCCACGGTGATCTTGTCGTCGGTGTAGGGGACGACAGTGCCGTTACGCTTGATCACGCGCAGTTGGCCGGGAGCGGTGGCGGCCAGATCCTGGTTGGAATCGGCGGCCTGCGGCACCTTGGCCTGCGGGTTCTCGCGAGTTGTGTCGGTTTGCATGGGTGGGTGTCTCCACAGTTTCTATATTGTTCAGGCGCCTTTTGGGCGCCCACCGTTCCGTCCACTTGCTCGATGGCCTGGCGGGGATGGGCAATGCATGCGCATCCGCCCGCGCGGGCGTACCAACTTCGGGACAGACTCAGGAATAAGGGGCAATGGCTCGCCGCTCCCTGGCCGAAGTCAAAGGTTCTGGGCCGGGCCCAAAAACTGTTGCTGATGGATGCCAGGCCTGGCCTGCAACACCCATACCCGAACAAGGCCCTGGCGGGCTTGCCTCGGTCGCCTCCGCAGGAGCGGTTTGGCTGCTGGAATCACTTGAAGTTCACCCGAAAAATCGCTTGATTTTGCGGGTTGACTTTTGTGTGTGATTTTGCACGAAACCCTATATCTAGTGGTTCGCTGCGATCGGGATACAAGATAATGCGGTATCGGGGGCTTTGCAAGGCGAGCGCCTGTGGATAACTTGTGCGTACTTTGTGAGTGAATGGTGGGTATTCGCTGTAGGCCTTGTGCCAAGTGGTTTGCAGTATTTTTCTGCGTCTTGCAGCCCCGGGGCAGAATTTTTCGGGCGCGAACCCTATCACAAAAAACGGTTCAGTCGAGGGGCTGCTGGCAGGTTGGCAGTGCCCGGGGGCGGGACGTAGTATCCGAAGCAGATGTTGCCTTTTGGTTAAAGGGTTATGTTGCCTGCACCGACCCCTTCGCAGCACAAGGCTGCTCCTACCGGGGAGCGCCATACCTTGTAGGAGCAGCCTTGTGCTGCGAAGGGGCCGGTACAGGCAACAAAAGAACAACAAGATAAGGCACAAGCCATGGACCACCCCGCACCCCGCATTCTCATTGTCGAAGACGACCAGCGCCTGGCCGAGCTCACCGCCGAGTATCTGCAGGCCAACGGCTACGAAATCAGCGTCGAGGGCGATGGCGCTCGCGCCGCGCGGCGCATCGTCGACAGCCAGCCTGACCTGGTCATTCTCGACCTGATGCTGCCCGGCGAGGACGGTCTGAGCATCTGTCGTCGGGTGCGCAGCCAGTACCCCGGCCCGATCCTCATGCTGACCGCCCGCAGCGATGAACTCGACCAGGTCCAGGGCCTGGACCTTGGGGCCGATGACTATGTCTGCAAACCCGTACGCCCACGGCTCCTCCTGGCGCGTATCCAGGCACTGCTGCGGCGCAGCGAAGCACCGGACAGCAAGCGCCAGGATCTGGCCTTCGGCGCGCTGCGCATCGACAATCGCCTGCGCGAGGCGCGCCTGGGCGAACAGCTGATAGAGCTGACCGGCGCCGAATTCGACCTGCTCTGGCTGCTGGCCAGCAACGCCGGCCGGGTGCTGACGCGCGAGCAGATCTTCACCGCGCTACGTGGGGTCGGCTACGACGGGCAGGACCGTTCCATCGACATACGCATTTCCAAGATCCGCCCAAAGATCGGCGACGACCCGCTCCAGCCAAGGCTGATCAAGACCCTTCGCAGCAAGGGCTACCTGTTCGTCGGCGAGGCCCCATGAACAATTCGATCTTCCTGCGTATCTATGGCGGCATGCTGGCCGTGCTGGTGCTGGTGGCCCTGCTCGGTGTACTCAGCCTGCACTTGGTCAACGAAGTGCGTGCCGCCCAGCACCGAGAAGGCCTGGCCCAGGGCACCTTCAGCCTGATGGCCGACAACCTGGCGCTGCAGAACGATACCGAGCGCAAGCGCTCGCTGCTGATCTGGGAGCGCCTGCTCGGCGTGCCACTGGCGCTGCAGCCCATGACCGCGCGCACACTCGATGGCGGCCAGCGGGCGCGCCTGTACCGCGGGCTGGTGGTGGTCGAGAAGACCGGCCCGCATGCGGCCGAGGTGCTACGCAAGGTCGGCCAGGAAGACCTGATGCTTGTGGCGCAGATCAAACAGATCAGCGAGCAACTGGCGCGGGCCACCCTCTATCTGCTGGCCGACGAACTGGTGCGCTACCCGGTGACCGAACAGCAGCAGCGCCTGGCACAGATCAAGAAAGAGAAGGGCTTCGGCTTTGGCGTGGCCTTGCAGCGCATCGAGCGGGTGAGCCTGGACGATGACCAGCGGCGCCGGGTCGAGGAGGGCGACACGGTTATGGCCCTGGGCAAGGATGGCGACTCGATCCGTGTGTTCGCCGGGCTGGCGGGTTCGCCCTGGGTACTGGAAATCGGCCCGCTGTACCAGCTCAACCCCTATCCGCCGCAGTTGCTGATCCTGATAACCTTTCTTGGTCTGTGCCTGATCGGCCTGGTGGTCTACCTGCTGGTACGCCAACTGGAGCGGCGCGTGTCGGGCCTGGAGATTGCCGCCACGCGCATCGCCCAAGGCAGCCTGGACACCCGCGTGCCGGCCGGCGGCGCCGACTCGGTGGGGCGTCTGGCCGCGGCCTTCAACGGCATGGCCGAGCACCTGCAGCGCTCGCTGACCATGCAGCGCGAACTGGTGCGGGCGGTTTCCCACGAGCTGCGCACGCCAGTGGCACGTCTGCGCTTTGGCCTGGAGATGATCGAAAGTGCCACCACCGAGCAGGCCCGGGCCAAGCACCTGGCGGGTATGGACGGCGATATCCAGGACCTCGACAAATTGGTCGACGAGATGCTTACTTACGCCCGCCTGGAGCAGGGCGCACCGGCGCTGAAGTTCGAGCGGGTAGACCTGGACGCCTTGCTCGACCGGGTGATCGAAGAACTCGCGCCGTTGCGTGCCGAGGTAAGGGTGGTGCGCGGTGAGTGCCAGGGTGCCGATGGCGGAGGCGCCTGGGTCGAAGCTGAACCGCGCTACCTGCACCGCGCGCTGCAGAACCTGGTGGGCAACGCCATGCGCCACGCCGAGGCCGAGGTGCGCCTGAGCTACCAGTTGGGGCAGCAACGCTGCCGCATCGATGTGGAGGATGACGGCCCGGGGATCCCCGAGGGCGTCTGGGACCGTATCTTCACACCGTTCACCCGCCTCGACGACAGCCGTACCCGCGCTTCGGGCGGGCATGGCCTGGGCTTGTCGATCGTGCGGCGGATCATCTACTGGCACGCGGGCCGAGCCACAGTGGGGCGCAGCGCCGCGCTGGGTGGCGCCTGCTTCAGCCTGAACTGGCCACGGCAGCAGGCACCGCTGTGACGGTCAGACGCTGACCAGGCTGAGCAGGTGGCCGTCCTGCAGGCAGAACTGGCCCTGCAGTTCGGCGCCATGCCGCCACTGCGGCGACAGGTCGGTGAGCAGGCGCAGGCGGGCCAGGCCGTCGGCGGACCAGTCCAGCACTTCGGCGTGCTCGAAGTAGAAGCGCTGGCGGGTCAGCGGGTAGAGCGTCTTGAACAGGCTTTCCTTCAGCGAGAAGGTCAGGGTGACGGCAAGGCCGAGCTGGCGGCGGTCGAGGCGTTCGAGCTCGGGCGGGGTGAGGATTTCGCCCATCAGCCGCTCGGCACGCTGGTCATCCAGCAATGCTTCCTGATCCAGGCCCAGGCCCCGGCAACTGCCCTCGGCAGCAACCACGGCAGCAGCCCAGCCTTTACCGTGGGTGATCGAGCCGTGGATGCCGGCGGGCCAGATGGGTGAGCGGTCCTCGTGGGTGCCGGGCACGTAGTCACGGCCGTCCAGGCGCTGCAGAGCGGCGCGGGCACATGCCCGGCCAGCCAGGTACTCGGCCTGACGCTTGGCCACCGAACGCTGCAGGCTGGCGCCTGGCACGACGCCGGCGCGCTGGAAGTCGTCGGGTGCCAGGCGGGTGGGGTCGAAGTAGCAACTGACCAGCACCGCGCCGGGTAGTGGGCGGGGCAGGGGCCAGTGGTGCTGGAGCGGGGTGCAGCAGGCGGGGAGTGTGTTCATGGGGGTATTGTGCCAGCTGTACGGGCACTAAGGGAGCCAGCGTGGCAATGCATCCTTGTGGGAGCGGCCTTGCGTCGCGAAAGGCCGCTCCCACATCGGCCCCGGCAATCCTTACTTGAACACCTTCTTGAAGAAGGCTTGCATATCCGCCCAGGAGCTCTCGTCCGCCGCCTTGTTGTAGGCAATATCCGGCCCACCATGTTCACCGTGCCCCATGCGGTCCGAATCCGGGTTGCTGAACCCGTGCTTGGCACCGGGAATACTGACGAACTGGTAGTTGACCTTGGCTGCATCCATTTCCGCCTTGAACGCTTCCACCTGCTGCTCGGTCACCAGGGTGTCCGCCGCACCATGCTCCACCAGGATATCGGCCCGCACCACGCCCGGCCTGGCCGGTGTCTGCGTGCCCAGCGGGGCGTGGAAGCTCACCACGCCATCGAGCTTTTCCCCTCGCCGCGCGGCATCCAGCGCCACCTTGCCGCCAAAGCAGTAACCCACTGCCCCCAACTGGTGCTTGTTGGTATTGGGCTGCAGCTTGAGCAGCTCCAGACCGGCATCGAAGCGCCGCTCCGCGGCCTTGGGGTCTTTCATCGCTGCTGTCATGAATGCCTTGGCGTCGGCAGGGTGCTCGGTTTGCTTGCCGTCGCCATACATGTCGATGGCCAGGGCGTTGTAGCCCAGTGCTGCCAAGTCGCGGGCGCGGCGCTTGGCATAGTCGTTCAGCCCCCACCATTCATGCACCACGACAATGCCGGGGCGCTTGCCTTCGATGGCGTCGTCATAGGCGTAGTAGCCGACCAGGCGATTGCCGTCGGCGTCCTGGTAGGGGATCTCGCGGGTTTGTACCGCCGCTTGGGCGAGGGCGGCGCTGCACATCAGGGTCAAGGCCAGCAGGGCGCGCATGGTCACTACTCCTTGTTCTTCAAACGGTTCGTTCAGCCGGGGTTCAGCCAGGGTTCAGTCGCGGTTCAGGGTGCCCTGCTTACTCTAGCTTCCAGACCGAAACAGCGCACTCAACTGGAGTATCCAGCCATGAAAACCTTCAACACCCTGCTTGCCGCCATGGCCGTCTGCGCCGCTGGCATCACCACCGCACAGGCCGCTGACGACAACTTCGCCAGCCTGACCTACGGCCAGACCAGCGACAAGGTTCGCAAGTCCGGCCTGCTGCAGCGCAACACCGACCACCTCAACGCCGACGGCATCATCGGCAAGGACGACACCTGGGGCGTGCGAGTGGGCAAGATCAATGACCAGGGCCGCTACTACATGACTTACGACAATGTCTCGGGCGACCACAGCGGCCTGAAGCTGCGCCAGGAAAACCTGCTGGGCAGCTACGACCTGTTCCTGCCGGTGGGCGATACCACCAAGCTGTTCGGCGGCGGCAGCCTGGGCGTGACCAAGCTGACCCAGGACTCGCCGGGGGCCAGCCGGGATACCGACTACGGTTACGCCTATGGCCTGCAGGCCGGCGTGATCCAGGACATCACCGACAAGGCTTCTGTGGAACTGGGCTACCGTTACCTGCGTACCAATGCCGCCACCGAAGTGGGTGCGCACGGCGGGCCGAAGGACGGCACCCTGCGCCTGACCAGCAGCGCGCAGACCTACCTGGCTGCAAGCTACAAGTTCTGACGGGCGAGCCGGGTTATCCTGTACCGGCCTCTTCGCGGGTAAACCCGCTCCCACAGGGATCGCGCAGTTCTTCAAACCTGTGCAGTACCTGTGGGAGCGGGTTTACCCGCGAAAGGGCCGGTACAGGCAATACATATCAAGGAGCTGCACATGAAACTGCTGGTGGTCGAGGACGAAGCCCTGCTTCGCCATCACCTCTACACCCGCCTGGGCGAAGGCGGCCATGTGGTCGAGGCGGTCGCCGATGCCGAGGAGGCGCTTTACCAGGCCGGGCAATACCACTTCGACCTGGCCATCATCGACCTGGGCCTGCCCGGCATCAGCGGGCTGGAACTGATCACGCGCCTGCGCAGCCAGGACAAGACCTTCCCCATTCTCATCCTCACCGCCCGGGGCAACTGGCAGGACAAGGTCGAGGGCCTGGCCGCCGGTGCCGACGACTACCTGGTCAAGCCGTTCCAGTTCGAAGAACTCGAGGCACGCCTGAACGCCCTGCTGCGCCGCTCCAGCGGCTTCACCCAGTCGACCATTGCCGCCGGCCCGCTGGTGCTCGACCTCAACCGCAAGCAGGCGACGCTGGACGAGCAGCCCCTGGCCCTGACCGCCTACGAATACCGCATCCTCGAATACCTCATGCGCCATCACCAGCAGGTGGTGGCCAAGGACCGCCTGATGGAGCAACTGTACCCAGGTGACGAGGAACGCGACCCCAATGTCATCGAAGTGCTGGTCGGCCGCTTGCGGCGCAAGCTTGAGGGCGAGCACGGCTTCAAACCGATCGACACCGTGCGCGGCCTGGGCTACCTGTTCACCGAGCGCTGCCGATGATCCGTTCGCTGCGGGTGCGCCTGATGCTGGCGGCCGCGGTGCTGGCGCTGCTGTTCATGCTGGCGTTGCTGCCGGCCTTGCAGAAGGCCTTCAGCCTGGCCCTGCAGGAGTCGATCGAACAACGCCTGGCCTCGGATGTGACCACGCTGATTTCCGCAGCGCGTATCGAACACGGCCAACTGCAGATGCCGACGCTGCTGCCGGACGAGCGCTACAACCTGCCGTACACCGGCTTGCTCGGCTATATCTTCGACCGCGACGGCAAGCTGGTCTGGCAGTCGCGGGCAACCGCCGCGCAAAACATCAACTACCGCCCGCGCTACGACGGCCGCGGCAACGAATTCGCCCGCATTCACCAGGCCGACGGCGAAGAGTTCTTTGTGTACGACGTCGAGATCAAGCTGCTGGGTGGCCAGAGCGCCGCCTACAGCATCGTTGCCTTGCAACCTGTGCGCGAGTACCAGCACACCCTTGATGGCCTGCGCGAAAAGCTCTACCTGGGCTTTGGCGCGGCCTTGCTGGCGCTGCTGGTGCTGCTGTGGGCCGGTTTGACCTGGGGCTTGCGGTCGTTGCGCCGGCTCAGCCACGAGCTGGACGACGTGGAGTCGGGAGTGCGGGATGGCCTGAGCGGCGAACACCCACGGGAGCTGCTGCGTCTGACCGGCTCGCTGAACCGCCTGTTGCGCAGCGAGCGCGAGCAGCGTCAGCGCTACCGTGATTCGCTCGATGACCTGGCGCACAGCCTGAAGACGCCGCTGGCGGTGTTGCAAGGGGTGGGCGAAAGCCTGCAGCAGCGTAGCGGCGAGCGCGAGCAGGCGCGCGTGCTGCAGAGCCAGATCGAGCGCATGAGCCAGCAGATCGACTACCAGTTGCAACGCGCCAGCCTGCGCAAGAGCGGCCTGGTGCGCCACAGCGTGTTGCTGCGGCCGTTGCTCGAAAGCCTGTGCAGCACCTTGGCCAAGGTGTACCGGGACAAGCGGGTGGACGTGACGCTGCAACTGCCCGATGCGGCGCAGGTGCCGATGGAGCAGGGCGCGTTGCTGGAGCTGCTGGGCAACCTGCTGGAGAACGCCTACCGCCTGAGCCTGGGCCAGGTGCGCGTGAGCCTGGAGCAGGCGCCTGGGCGGTTGACCTTGTGCATCGAGGACGACGGACCGGGGGTGCCGGCGGACCAGCGTGAGCGGATTCTGGAGCGTGGGGAGCGCCTGGACAGCCAGCACCCGGGGCAGGGGATCGGGCTGGCAGTGGTCAAGGATATCGTCGACAGCTATGACGCCGAGCTGAGCCTGGGGGATTCTCCTCTGGGGGGGGCTGCGTTCAGGATCACCTTCAACCTCGAGTGATTTGCTGGCTTGGCCGGCCTCTTCGCGGGTAAACCCGCTCCCACAGGGGTGCACTGCACTCGAGACCTGTGCGGTTCCTGTGGGAGCAGGTTTACCCGCGAAGAGGCCGGCACAGGCAAACCACAATGGGCGGATTCCCGCCAATGCCCCTGTACAAATCCCGCCACCGGGCGGAAATCCGCCAGCCTTCCTCAGGCAATTCGCCCCGTCGTTGGGCGTTTATCCCTCGCAAATACGGCACTTGCACCCTTCGTGGGCATTTTGGCACCACCCTTGCTATTGATCCTCGCAGAGGCCTGCCCAGGCAGCTCGAACACAACGACAAATCCCTCCGGGTGCAGGAGGGTTAGCGATTCAGGTGCCCCATCGCCCTGGGAAGGGTGAACCGGCACACTTGAGGAAAATTAGCCATGACGACACGTCAGCCGCTGTACAAATCCCTGTATGTCCAGGTGTTGGTCGCCATCACCATCGGTATCCTGCTCGGCCACTACTATCCGGAGACGGGCGTCGCCCTCAAACCCTTGGGGGACGGCTTCGTCAAACTGATCAAGATGGTCATCGCCCCGATCATCTTCTGCACCGTGGTCAGCGGCATCGCCGGCATGCAGAGCATGAAGTCGGTCGGCAAGACCGGCGGCTACGCGCTGCTGTACTTCGAAATCGTCTCCACGGTCGCCCTGATCATCGGCCTCGTCGTTGTCAACGTGGTCAAGCCGGGCGCTGGCATGCACATCGATGTCAGCACCTTGAACGCCAGCAGCGTGGCTGCCTACGCCGCCGCCGGCGCGCAGCAGACCACTGTCGGCTTCCTGCTTAACGTCATCCCGAACACCGTGGTCGGCGCCTTCGCCAACGGCGACATCCTGCAAGTGCTGATGTTCTCCGTGCTGTTCGGCTTCGCCCTGCACCGCCTGGGCAGCTATGGCAAGCCGGTGCTGGACATGATCGACCGCTTCGCCCATGTCATGTTCAACATCATCAACATGATCATGAAACTGGCCCCGGTCGGTGCCTTCGGTGCAATGGCCTTCACCATCGGCCAGTACGGCGTTGGCTCGCTGGTGCAACTGGGCTACCTGATGGCCTGCTTCTACATCACCTGCCTGCTGTTCGTGCTGGTGGTGCTGGGCGGTATCTGCCGCGCCCACGGCTTCAGTGTCCTCAAGCTGATCCGCTACATCCGTGAAGAACTGCTGATCGTGCTGGGCACTTCGTCCTCGGAGTCGGCCCTGCCACGCATGCTGGCCAAGATGGAGCGCCTGGGTGCGAAGAAGTCGGTGGTTGGCCTGGTGATCCCGACCGGTTACTCGTTCAACCTCGATGGCACCTCGATCTACCTGACCATGGCTGCGGTGTTCATCGCCCAGGCCACTGACACCACCATGGACATCACTCACCAGATCACCTTGCTGCTGGTGCTGTTGGTGGCTTCCAAAGGTGCTGCCGGTGTTACCGGTTCGGGCTTCATCGTCCTGGCCGCCACCCTGTCGGCCGTTGGCCACCTGCCGGTTGCCGGCCTGGCGCTGATCCTCGGCATCGACCGCTTCATGTCCGAAGCCCGCGCGCTGACCAACCTGGTTGGCAACGCCGTTGCCACCGTGGTCGTGGCCAAGTGGGTGAAGGAAATGGACAACGACAAGCTGGCATCGGAGCTGGCCTCCGGTGGTGCGCCGCTGGTCGATACCCGTCCGACCGACGACCTGGGCGTGGCTGAAGGCCCGGCTCGTTGATAGCGTTGCGGTAAAACGAAAAAGGCGACCAGAGGGTCGCCTTTTTTGTGGGTGATTATTGTGCTTTCAGGCCCGGCGATAGGGCCGGGCCTGTGATCCTCAATCTTTCACTACCTCCAGTACCCGGATCACGTCCGACTGCGGGTAATGCCACCTTACCTGCACATCCCAGAACTTCACCCCATACACCCGCTCGGCCGGCGGCATCTGGTAGGCCGGCCGTGGGTCCTGCGCCAGGCACTGCTCGATCAGCTCCACCAGCGGTTCACCCAGGCGCAGTGCATGTTCGCGGGCCTGGGGCAGGGCGTTGTCGACCCACTGAACGGCGATCGCGACAGGCGCTTGGCTGGCCATCTGGTTGCTGGCGCCAGGGATGCTATCGGCGTACGGCACATACGGTTTGATATCCAGCACCGGCGTACCGTCGAGCAGGTCGATCCCAGACAGCAGCAGGCGCCCTGGCTCCATGCCTTCCAGGCGCACCACCGACTGGCCGATGCCATTGGGCCGGTGAGTGGCGCGGGTGGCGAACACACCCATGCTCTTGTTGCCACCCAGGCGCGGTGGCCGCACCTTCAGGCGGGGTTTGTCTTCCAGTGCCTGGTGGAACAGGAACAGCAGCCAGACATGGCTGACCTGTTCCAGCCCCTCGACCGCATCGCCCTGGTCGAACGGCGGCAGCAGCTCGAGCACGCCTCGTGCGGCGGGCGCCAGTTGCGGCTGGCGCGGGATGGCGAACTTTTCCTTGAAACAGGAGCGGATGATGCCGACCGGGGTAACCGTATGCTGCATGGCCAATCAGCCGCGCACGCGCAGGGTCAGGCCCTTGAGGAAGTTGCGCAGCAACTGGTCGCCGCACGGGCGGTAGTTGTCATGGCCGGCCTTGCGGAACAGTGCGCTGAGCTCGGGCTTGCTGACCGGGAAATTGACCGACTTGAGGATCGCATGCAGGTCATCTTCCTTGAGCTCGAAGGCCACCCGCAGCTTCTTGAGGATGAGGTTGTTGGTTACCGGCAGCTCGATCGGCTGCGGCGGGCGGCTGTCATCCTTGCCGCGACGGTGGATCACCAAGCCGTCGAGAAAGTGCGCCATGACCCGTTCCGGGCAACGCACGAAGCCTTCCTCGTCCTCCTTCTTCAGGTAGGTGGCCAGCACCAGTGGATGCACGTCGAGGCCGGATAGCCCGATGATTTCGGCCATCTTGGCGTCATTCACCTTGAGCATGTAGCGCAGGCTGCGCAGGACGTCGTTGTGGTTCATTGTTGCAGAATCCTGTTCAGGTGCCGCACCTGTGGCGCGGCGTATTGCTTAGAAACGTTCGGTAGTGGCCAGGTAGCGCCACTGGCCCAGGGGCAACTTGCCCATCGATACGCCACCCAGGCGAATGCGGCGCATGCCTACCAGCTCCAGGCGCAGGTAGGCGCACAGCTCGGCGATCTGCCCGGGCTGCGGGTTTTTCAGGGCCATGCGCAGGTGGGTCTCGTTCTGCCAGCTGGCCTTGGCTTTAGGCAGCTCGCGGTCATTGCGGGTGGCGCCGCGCGCCAGGCGTTCCAGCGCCTGGGGCGTGGTCTCGCCGCGCACTTCAACGATGAATTCCTGTTCCAGGCGGCGCAGGTCGGCGTCGATCTTGCGGGTTACCCGCCAGTCCTGGGTGAATACCTGCAGGCCGCTGGCACCGCGCTCCAGCGGCGCCACGCAGGCCTGCCGGGCAAAATGCCCGTGCAGTGCGCGCACGCCTTCGCGGTGGGCTTCGCTGAGGTTGCTCATGTTCATGCTGGCGCGGGCGGTCTCGCTGTCCACGCTGGCCGGCTGGTTCAGCAGCAGGGTTACCGGTTCCAGCGTTTCGGCACGGGCACCCGGCAGCAGTTCGACGCGCTGCTGCTCGACCTTGAACTGCGGTTGCTCGACCACCACGCCATCGACCGTGACCCAGCCGCCCTCGATATACAGCTCGGCCTCGCGGCGGGAGCAGCCAAGCTGCTCGATAAGGCGTTTGGACAGGCGGACGGGTTCGGACATGACGGCAATTCGCAAAGGCAGGGAAAGACCTGCATTGTACCTGCCCGCGCGGCAGAGGGGCTGGGAATCTGTGTCATTTACGCCGTTTTGCGCAGGCGCATGTGCAGCAGCGGGTAGGGTTGCCCCAGGCCGTCGGTTTCCGAACGGCCGATCACCTCGAAGCCCTCATGCAGGTAGAAGCCCAAGGCTTGCGGGTTCTGTTCATTGACGTCCAGGCGCTCGGCATTCAGTTCGTCGATCGCATAGTGCAGCAGGCGCTTGCCAACCCCTTTGCCACGGTACTCCGGTGCGACGAACAGCATGTCCACGCGCCCGTTGGCGACCCCGGCGAAGCCGCAGATGCGCTGGCGGTCCTTGCAGCAGATCAGCATCACTGCATCGAGGTAGCGACGCAGCACCTGGTCGCGCAGCAAGACGATGTAGCAATCCGGCAGGAAGTCGTGGGTGGCGCGTACCGATTCTTCCCACACCTGTACCAGTTCGCCGTAGTCACTCAAGCGCGGGGTTTGCAGCGTCAGTACCGAATGCATGCCGGTGTTCCTCCATGACGATAAGGCAAACATAGCAGGCCAACCACCGGTCGGCTTCTCCGTGCGCTGCTTGAATCTCGGGGTTTGGCGGTCTATTAATTTTCTGTGGGAAAAATTCCCACAGATTGAAAAGCAAGAACCTGACACAGGATTCCCGGCTTGATTTGGCGTTTCTCACGGCGACGACCTGGAGACGAAATATGCAAATCCATGTGCTGTTCAAAAAAGCGATATTGGCGGCTGCCGTTGCTGGCGTGCTGTCGACTTCCATCGTTCTGGTCCCTGACTCGATTTCCAATGGCTCCAGCGCCTACGCCAAGGATGGTGGTGGTGGAGGCGGTCACGGAGGTGGCGGCGGTGGCCATGGTGGGGGGGGTGGTGGCCATGGTGGCGGCGGCGGTGGTCACGGTGGTGGCGGCGGTGGCCACGGTGGTGGCGGTGGAGGCCATGGTGGCGGCGGCGGTGGCCACGGTGGTGGCGGTGGTGGTCACGGCGGTGGTGGTGGCGGCCATGGCGGTGAAGGCGGCGGCCACGGCGCTGGTGGGGATGGAGATGGCCATGCCGGCAACAGTGGACGCGGCCATGACGGCTCCTCGAACTCTGGGCGCAGCGGCAACCACGCTGAAGCGGGTGACGATCATGGCAATCACGTTGGCGGTGAGCCTGGGGACGATCACGGCAATCACGTTGGCGGTGAGCCCGGTGACGATCATGGCAATCACGTTGGCGGTGAGCCCGGGGACGATCATGGCAATCATGTTGGCGGTGAGCCTGGCGATGACCACGGCAATCACGTTGGTGGCGAACCTGGTGATGATCGTGGCGACCATCTGGGTGGCGAACCGGGTGATGACAACAGCAGGAGCTGACTGGCTCTGAACGGTCTCATGCAGCGCCCACGGGGCGGGCCTGTATGAGGCCAGGTTCGGATACACGGCAGCCCCACTCAACGCGAATGCAATGAGCGCCGACGACTATCCCTCATCTCGTCAGGGATATGGTCACAGTTGGTGTGGGATCTTTTCCCGCGTCGTATACTGGGTTCATCTGTCAAGGAATGCGCTCAATGCAATCGCCTACCATCCCCCCTTCGATGTTAAGCGCACTGCGGCGTGTCATGCGTCCTCTGGTGCGCCTGATGCTGCGCAAAGGGGTCACCTACACGATGTTCGCCGACCTGCTCAAGGAAGTGTTCGTCGATGTGGCCCATCGCGAGTTTCGCCTGGACGGTACAGTGCCGACCGACAGCCGCATCAGCCTCCTCACGGGCGTGCATCGCAAGGATGTCCGGCGTTTGCGTAGCGAGGGGGGCACATCGCTCGCCGCGCTGCCGGCAAACATTACGTTAGGTGCACAGTTGGTCAATATGTGGACCACTGGCAAGCCGTTCTGCTCGGAGCCTGGCCAGGCGCTGCCGTTGCCGCGTCTGGCGAGCGTTGGCGGCGATCGTTCCTTCGATGCGCTGGTGGCGAAGATCAGCACCGACATCCGCGGGCGGGTGGTGCTGGATGAGTGGTTGCGCCTGGGTATCGTCCGGCTCGACGACAAGGACTGTGTCCACCTGGAGGCCCAGGCATTCGTGCCGCAGAAGGGCTTCGACGAAAAGGCCGCGTACTTTGGGCACAACCTGCATGACCATGCCTGCGCAGCAGTGCACAACCTGAGTGGGGACGGCCAGCCGTTCTTTGAACGCAGTGTGCACTACGACGCCTTGAGCCCGGCCAGCGTCGACCATTTGCGTGCAGCGGTGGACAAGGACGGCATGCAGATGCTGCTTGCTTTCAGCCGGCTTGCATCAGACCTGGAAGATGCCGATGTGCCCAGCGCCGAGCAACGTCAGCGCATCACGGTAGGGCTTTATTTCTACACTGAAACTACCGACCCCGATTTGTCGAAGACACCCGACCCATGACTTCCCTCACGCGCTGCCTCAGTGTGGTCACACTGGTCCTGGGTTTCGGGCTGAACCTGGTGGCGCCTGCCGAGGTGGCCGCAGCACCGGTATGTGTCAGCCGTGACGAAGTGGGTATGGCGGGGGCGGCGGGCTTGCAGTTTCCCGGCGGTATTGGTGGTACCGGGGCCAGGACGGGCGGTGTCGGTGGTACCGGTGTACGCAGCGAAAACGGCGGAGTGGGTGGCACCGGTGCGCCGCTGCCGCAGCGTCCCGGCGGCACGGGTGGGACCGGTGCGGTGGCCGACGGTGTGGACGGCACCTTCTTCGATCACGGTGGGGCAGGTGGTACCGGCGCACCGATCCTGCGCCCGGGCGGTACCGGTGGCACGGGCATCGTCGGCACCATCACCGGGTTCGCCTCGATCTGCGTCAATGGCCTGGAAGTGCACTTTGGCAAGGACGTACCGGTGAGTGAAAACGGTGCGCCTGCCAGTAGCGCTCACCTGGCAATCGGCCAGGTTGTCGCGGTTGAGGCATTTGCCGGCAAACGCGGCCTGCAAGCAGGGCGCATCTCGATCCTCAACGTTTACGAAGGGCCGCTGACGGCACTGCCCAATGCATCGGCCCCCCTGCGGGTCATGGGCCAACCTGTGCGGCTAGCTGCAGGGGCGCGGGTGGCTGAAGGGTTGCGCCCGGGCGATCCGGTCAGGGTCAGTGGCCTGCGCGATGCCAGGGGCGAAGTGGTAGCCAGCCGTATCGAACGGGCGCCGGGGCTCAGGGAAGCCAGTGCCATCGGTGCGGTAGACCGTGCCGGCAGCCTCCAGGGGCTGAAGCTGGGAACCCGTGTGGCACCTGCGAGGGAAGTGCTGGTACGTGGGCAGTGGACCGGACGCCAGCTGGAAGTGGCGCAAACCCGCCCAGACCCGAGCCTGCCTTTTGCTGGCCGTGTGCAGACGGCGGTGATCGAGGGGCTGGTACAGCGCAGCCACGCTCAACAACTGGTGGTGGCAGGCATCAAGGTGACGCTGGGGCAGGGTACCGTGATCGTCGGCAAGCAGCCCGCGGCATTGGCGCTCGATCAACGTGTGCGGGTGAGCGGGGTGTTCAATGGCAAGCACGAGCTGCGGGCAACCCGCGTGGAGTTCGATGACGGCCGCGCCGACAACCCGGACAGGGGGCATTCGGGGCGTGGCAGCGGGCACGGCGGACGAGATGCGACCAGTGATCGCATTGAAAGCAGTGATGACCACAGCGGGCGCGGCGGTGTTGACGATTCCAGTGGTCGGGACGGTACTGAACGCGTGGACAAGTCCGGAAAGTCGGAACATGTCGACACCATGGAGCGACCCGAGAGCAGCAATAGCGGAAGCTCTGACCGGGTAGAGAAGGTCGAGCTCGAAAAGGTGGAAAAAATTGAAAAAGCAGAGAAGGTTGAAAAGGTAGAGAAAGTAGAAAAAGTAGAGAAGATCGAGAAAGCCGAGAAGCCCGAAAAGGTCGAGAAGATCGAAAAGCCTGAGAAAGTCGAGAAGGTCGAGAAGGTCGAGAAGATCGAAAAGCCTGAGAAAGTCGAGAAGGTAGAAAAAGTTGAGAAGGTCGAGAAAGTAGAGAAGGTCGAAAAGGTCGAAAGACCCGAGACAGTAGAGAAAGCCGAAAAAGTGGAGCATCCAGAGCGATCCGGGCATTAGGCAACTAGGCTGGGTAAGTGCGATCACCCTTCCCGTCCGGGATACCGAGGTGCAGATGAGACCCACGCTCCCTCTTTTCGCCTGCTTGCTGTCATGCGCCAGCGCGTCGGTCCTGGGCGATACCTTCAGCGCCGCCATAGGTATGGACTATTCAAGTGGCGACTATGGCACGGGTACAACCTCGGAAATCTGGTACATCCCCGTGGTCGGCAAGTATGAAACCGGCCCAATGACCTACAAGGTCACTGTGCCCTGGCTGCGCATCACCAACCCTGAAGTGGGCCCGAATGGTGACCCCTTGCCCGGTGGCTGCCGGGATGTGGAAAGCGGGCTGGGAGACACGGTTGCCAGCGCCGGTTACGCCCTGCTCGACGGCAGTGACGGTGGCCTGATGCTGGACCTGATCGGCAAGGTCAAATTCCCCACTGCCGATGAAGACCAGTGCCTGGGCACCGGTGAATACGACTACACCGGCCAGGTCGACATCGCCAAGGCCTTTGGCCCGGTGACCGGTTTCGCGACCTTGGGCTGGAAGAAGTTCGGCGACCCGCCCGACAGTGATTTCGACGACCCGATATTTGCCAGTCTCGGCTTCGCCATGCCCGTGGGTGCAGGTACTTCGGCGGGTGCCTCCTACGACTGGCGGCAGAAAGTCGTCTCGACGGGCGCGCAGATCAAGGAACTTACCCTGTTCCTGACACACAAGCTCAACCAGCAGTGGAAAGTGCAACTCTATGCAGTCAAAGGCTTCTCGGATGCCAGCCCGGATGCAGAGGGCGGCCTGATGCTTTTTCACGCGTTCTGACGAAAAAGCCCCTGGCCCGGGAGTTCCTTGTGGGGAATGGCGGGGCAGGGGCTTTTCAGTTAGCTGCTGCGTTAGATGGGTTCAGCCCACATGTCGTATTCGTCGGCATCCACCACGCGGCAACGTACCTTGTCACCCGGCTTGAAGCCGTGGTCGCCATCGATGAACACGCTGCCGTCGATTTCCGGGGCATCGAAGAAGCTGCGGCCAACCGAACCTTGCTCTTCCACTTCATCGATCAGCACGTCGATTTCCTTGCCGATGCGCAGTTGCAGGCGGGCGGCGCTGATGGCCTGCTGGTGGGCCATGAAGCGGTCCCAGCGGTCCTGCTTGACGTCGTCCGGCACTTCTTCCAGGCCCAGGTCGTTGGCCGGGGCGCCTTCCACCGGCGAGTACTGGAAGCAGCCCACGCGGTCCAGCTGGGCTTCGGTCAGCCAGTCCAGCAGGTACTGGAAGTCTTCCTCGGTCTCGCCCGGGAAGCCGACGATGAAGGTGGAGCGAATCACCAGCTCCGGGCACTGCTCGCGCCAGTTCTTGATACGTGCCAGGGTGCGGTCTTCGAAGGCTGGGCGCTTCATGGCCTTGAGCACTTTCGGGCTGGCGTGCTGGAACGGGATATCCAGGTACGGCAGGATCTTGCCGGCGGCCATCAGCGGGATCACGTCGTCGACGTTCGGGTACGGGTACACGTAGTGCAGACGTACCCAGGCACCCAGGCTGCTCAGGGCTTCGCACAGCTCGAGCATGCGGGTCTTGACCGGGCGGCCGTTCCAGAAGTCGGTCTTGTACTTGACGTCGACGCCGTAGGCGCTGGTGTCCTGGGAAATCACCAGGATCTCCTTGACCCCGGCCTTGACCAGGCGCTCGGCCTCGCTCAGCACTTCGCCGACCGGGCGGCTGACCAGTTTGCCGCGCATCGACGGGATGATGCAGAAACTGCAGCTGTGGTTGCAGCCTTCGGAGATCTTCAGGTACGCATAATGGCGCGGGGTCAGCTTGACGCCCTGCGGTGGCACCAGGTCGATCAGCGGGTTGTGGTCCTGGCGTGGTGGCACCACTTCGTGCACGGCGTTGACCACCTGCTCGTACTGCTGCGGGCCGGTGACCGACAGCACGCTCGGGTGTACGTCACGGATGCTGCCTTCCTCGACACCCATGCAGCCGGTGACGATGACCTTGCCGTTTTCCTTGATCGCTTCGCCGATCACTTCCAACGACTCGGCCTTGGCGCTGTCGATGAAGCCGCAGGTGTTGACCACCACTACGTCGGCGTCCTCGTAGGTGGGCACGACTTCATAGCCTTCCATGCGCAGCTGGGTCAGGATGCGCTCGGAATCGACCAGGGCTTTTGGGCAACCCAGGCTTACGAAACCTACCTTGGGGGTGGCGGGCGTGGTGGACATGACTAACCTCGGTATTGAATGCAGGTCGCCCGGCCGGAATCGGGGGCGATCTTGACGGGCGCTTTTGGCGCCTCTGATCAAAAAGTGCGCAATTCTAGCGAGCGCAGGGTCGCTTGACCAGCAGAAATGCGACGAACGCTGCGCTATGCTTCGCGCCATTGCGCCGGGGGTATCAGTATCACCTGGCGCATCGGGAATTTTACTGGCCTTGCAAGGCCGTCTGCGGGAGTGGTCGATGGTTCAGGCAAGCAGTCACGCCGAGGGCGGGCACGAGGGGAAGCAGGGTGCGACGCGGTCGTTGAGCCTGCTCGTGGCGGCGGTCGGGGTGGTTTATGGCGATATCGGCACCAGCCCGTTGTATACCCTCAAGGAGGTCTTCAGCGGCGGGTACGGAGTGCCGGTCAACCATGACGGCGTGCTGGGGATCCTGTCGCTGATCCTGTGGTCGCTGCTATGGGTAGTGTCGTTCAAGTACGTGATGTTCATCCTGCGCGCCGACAACCAGGGCGAGGGCGGCACCATGGCGCTGACCGCGCTGGCGCGGCGGGCCACGGCGGCCTACCCGAGGTTGCGTACGTTGATGGTGGTGTGCGGGTTGATCGGCGCTTCGCTGTTCTATGGCGACAGCATGATCACGCCGGCGGTGTCGGTGCTGTCGGCGGTGGAAGGCATGGGCCTGGCGTTTGATGGTATCGATCACTGGGTTGTACCGATTTCGCTGGTGATCCTGGTGGCGCTGTTCCTGGTGCAGAAGCACGGCACCGAGAAGATCGGCAAGCTGTTTGGCCCGATCATGGTCACCTGGTTCCTGGCGCTGGGCTCGCTGGGCGTGTACGGCATATCGCAGAGCCCGGAAGTGCTCAAGGCTTTCAACCCGGCCTGGGCGGTCAACTTCTTCGTGGTTCACCCCGGGATGGGCGTTGCCATTCTCGGCGCGGTGGTCCTCGCGCTGACCGGTGCCGAGGCGCTGTACGCCGACATGGGCCACTTTGGCCGCAAGCCGATCGCTCGGGCCTGGTTTGCCCTGGTGCTGCCGGCGCTGGTGCTCAACTACTTTGGCCAGGGCGCGTTGCTGCTGCAGGACCCGGATGCAGCACGTAACCCGTTCTACCTGCTGGCGCCGGGCTGGGCACTGCTGCCGATGGTCGGCCTGGCTACCATGGCCACGGTGATCGCTTCGCAGGCGGTGATCTCGGGGGCGTTCTCCCTGACCCGCCAGGCCATTCAGCTGGGCTACATCCCACGCATGCAGATCCAGCACACTTCCAGCGATGAACAAGGGCAGATCTATATCGGTGCGATCAACTGGACACTGATGGTCGGCGTGGTACTGCTGGTGCTCGGTTTCGAGTCATCCGGTGCCCTGGCGGCGGCATACGGCGTGGCTGTGACTGGTACCATGCTGATGACCACCATCCTGGTTGCGGCGGTGATGCTGCTGCTATGGAAGTGGCCGCCGGTGCTGGCGGTGCCGATCCTGATGGGTTTCCTGTTGGTGGATGGGCTGTTCTTTGCCGCCAACGTGCCGAAGATCATCCAGGGCGGGGCCTTCCCGGTCCTGGCCGGCGCTGTGCTGTTCCTGTTGATGAGCACCTGGAAGCGTGGCAAGCAGATCCTGATGGAGCGCATCGACGAAGGCGCGCTGCCGCTGCAGCTGTTCATCAGCAGTATCCGCATTCAGCCTCCGCACCGGGTCGAAGGCACGGCGGTGTTCCTCACGGCACGCTCCGATGCGGTGCCCCATGCGCTGTTGCACAACATGCTGCATAACCAGGTGCTGCACAGCCAGATGGTGCTGTTGACGGTGGTCAGCGAGGACCGGCCACGCGTGCCGGAACAGGAGCGCTTTGAAGTGGAGGCCTATGGCGATGGGTTCTTCCGCGTGTTGCTGCACTTCGGCTTCATGGACGAACCGGACGTGCCGGCGGCGTTGAAGCTGTGCCACCTGGAAGACCTGGACTTCAGCCCGATGCGCACCACCTTCTTCCTCAGCCGCGAGACCGTGATCGCCTCACGGCTGGAGGGGATGTCGCGCTGGCGGGGCAACCTGTTCGCGTTCCTGCTGAAGAATGCCAACGGCAACTTGCGCTTCTTCAACCTGCCGCTGAACCGGGTGATCGAGCTGGGGACCCAGGTCGAGATCTGAGGGGCAACACAGATTTCAAGGCAGTACCCGCTCCCACAGGGAGCGCATAGCTTTCAAAGCTTGCGCTGTACCTGTGGGAGCGGGTTTACCCGCGAATGGGCCGCAAGCCTTATCAGTTCTGCTCAGCCACACTCGACTTGCCCTGGCGCGTCTCGATCTCACCGATCAGGCGCTTGGCCAGTGCCGGGTAGTTTTCGTCGAAGTGGTGCCCCCCCGGCAGCTTCAGGCGTTCACCCACCGCAGTCTTGTCGGTGCAACCGCTCTCGTCGGTTTCTTCCACGCCATACACACACACCACCTTGGACGCCGGCAGTTTGGCCATTTCCGGCCCGGTTGGCGCTTCCTGGCCTTCCTTGCCCAGCCAGCCCTCGACTTCGATCTCGAAGCTGCCGCTGCGTGCAAAGGCCAGCAGCATCACCGCGTCGATACGCTGCTGGTCCTCGGCCGGCAGGCGGTTGTAGATCGCCGGCAGGACGTCGGCACCGAACGAATAGCCGGTCAGCACGAAGCGCTTGGTGCCCCACTTCTGTCTGTAGTGCTGCATCAGCTCGGACAGGTCGGCGGCGCTTTGTTCCGGGGTCTTGTGTTGCCAGTAGTAGCGCAGCGTGTCGATGCCGACCACCGGGTAACCAAGCTTGGCCATTTCCCCGGCCACGTCGCGGTCCAGGTCTCGCCAGCCGCCATCACCGGAAAGGAACAGGGTGACCGTGTCGGTGGTCTGCCCGGCTGGCACCTCGACTACCGGAATGGCCAGGGCGTTGCCGTCGTGGCCGACCAGGGCCTGGGTCAGTTGGGCCTTGAGCACTTGTGGCAGGTGGATGTCGTAGTCACTGATGCTGGTTTCGGCATTGGCCTGGTCGCGCACGAAGGCGGCGCTGGCGTCATCCGGGTTATCGTTCCAGGCGACGTTCCAGTGGCCGTGGGCGGCCGACTTCGGCAGCACTGTCTGGCAGCCCGGCTGTTCCAGGCTGAAGCCCACGGAAATCGCCCGCGCCTTGTCGTTGTTCTGGCTGGCCAGCCAGCGCCAAGCCTGGGCGGCGCCAGGGCCGATACCGGCAACCAGGGTCGGCTTCTCCGGTAACTGGCCCAAGGCCTGGTCCAGGGCCTGTTGTTGTTTGCTGCAGTCATTGGGCGGCAGGATCACCTGCACCAGTTGCGCTTCGCCAGCCTGGGCCAGGTCCAGCAGCTGCCTGTCGGTCAGCGCCTGGTCCTGGGGTACGCCGATGGCCACCCGGGCCTTGGGGTGCGCGGCTGGGGTCACACGGGTGATGCGGGTGTCATTGATGCTCAGTTGTTCCAGGCGTGCCTCGGGAGCCGGGCGCGTCCATAGCCAGAACGCCAGCGCGCCTCCCAGGGCAGCCGACAGCAGGGGAACCAGCAGGTACAGCCAAAAGCGTCGGGTCATCAACGTTTCACCAATCCAGTCAGGCCGCCTGCGATCAGGGCGGCGGTGTCAGCCAGTGCCACCAGCGGGTCGAGCCCGGCCGGCACGGCCATGTAACGGGGTTCCCAGTCCGGTTGGAACTTGTCCTTGAAGCGTCGAAGCCCCTGGAAGTTGTACAACTGCTCGCCACGGCGGAACACCATCGAGCCCAGGCGTTGGGTCAAGGGCG
The DNA here is from genome assembly GCF_023100865.1 of Pseudomonas sp. A2. Classification (NCBI taxonomy): domain Bacteria; kingdom Pseudomonadati; phylum Pseudomonadota; class Gammaproteobacteria; order Pseudomonadales; family Pseudomonadaceae; genus Pseudomonas; species Pseudomonas sp. A2. The sequence goes on along the minus strand of NZ_CP039127.1, from coordinate 4,734,084 downwards.
CCCCACGCCGTGGCTGCAGGCCGGAAAGCGGCACCATGCCCAGGCTGAAGCGGGCGTAGTCATGGCTTTTGTAGTGCAAGATCAGGCCGATCATCATGAATTCCATGGTCAGCTTCGGGGCCTCGGGGTGCGCACGCATAAGGTCGAGGCTGGCCAGTTCCTTGCCATGGGTTTCCAGCAGGTTGGCGAAAGCCACCGGGCGGCCTTGGAAGCGGATCAGGGCAATGCGAAAATGCTGCAGGTATTCAGGGCTGAAGCGCCCCAGCGAGAAGCCTTTCTCGCGCACGTTCTTGCCGCCAAGCCAGGCGTCGGAAATTTCCTTCAGCTCTGCCAGCGGGGCATGCCCGGGTTCGTGGATTTCCAGGCTCAGGCCGTCACGGCCGCCACGGTTCCAGGTGTAGCGCAGGTCCTTCATTTCCTTGCCCTTGGCTTCGAGATCGAAACGGCGCAAGTCGACCCGGGCTTCTTCACCCAGCTTCAGCGCAGTCAGGCCGATGTCCATGTAGAACGGCAGGTTCTCGGCGCGCACCTGATAGAACACCGGGCGGGCATGGTGCAGGTCGCACAGGTCACGGAACTGCCAGATCATCTCGGCGCGCTCCTGGGCCGGGCCGATCGGGTCGTACAGGGCTACCAAGCTGCGACCGCGACGGGCGTACATGAGGAAGGCGTTGTTGCCAGGGTGGAACAGCAGCGCCTTGTCACCGGTCAGCGCCAGGCCGCCATCTGGCTGGTCGGATGCCAGCAGAATGCGGTTGGCACGCAGCAGCTCTTCTTCGTCAGGCAAGTGGATCACCGGTGGTGCGGTACGCAGCAGCCAGGTCAGGGCCACGGCCGCCAGCAGCAAGGCGCTGCCCATGGCGGCGCGCAGACCACGCGGGGCATCGGCATCGAGGGTGAACTGCCACCACAGCTGATGGCTGTAGGGAACATCCTGGTAGGCGAACAGCAACAACCAAACCGATGCGCCGACCACACAGGCGCTGGCTACCAGAAACACCGGCGAGAACGGCAACTCGAGCAAACGGCTGGGGCGGTAGAAGGAACGGCGGAACAGAGCGAGCAGGGCGGCAGTGAGGGTCAGCAAGCAGGCCTCTTCCCAATCGAAGCCCTTGAGCAGCGACAGCAGGGCACCGACCAGCAACAGCACGGTGGTCAGCAGCCAGGCGGCGGACAGGCGCCGGCGCAGGCCTTGGGCCAGCAGCAGGCACAGCACGCCGATCAGGCTGGCGCCAAAATGCGAAGCATCGATCAGGCGGTGCGGAACCAGGAAACCCATGTGCTCCAGGCGGGTGTCGATTTCGGGCGTGGCACCGGAGAACAGCAGCACCACCCCGGACAGGAAGACCAGGATCGAAAGGATCGGTGCAGCCAGCCCGGAAGCGGCCTTGATAGCCTGTTGCGCGAACAGCAGGCGCCGGGCCTCGTTGGCCAGCAGCAGCGCGCAGGCCAGCAGCAGCGGCAGCACCACGTAGATCAGCCGATACAGCAGCAGTGCCGCTGCCAGCGGCGCCGCGCCAAGTTGGTCGGCAAAAGCCGCCAGTAGTATGGCTTCGAATACCCCGACGCCGCCCGGTACGTGGCTGAGCACACCTGCGGCCAAGGCCAGCAGGTACACCAGGATAAAGGCACCGAATGGCGGTGCTTCGGGCAGCAGCAGATACAGCACGGTGGCGGCAGCGGCGACATCCAGTGCGGTGATCAGCAATTGCAGGGCCGCCAGGTGTGCGCCCGGCAGGCGCAGCGTGCGGCGGCCCAGTTGTACCAGCAGGTTGTTGGCCAGTGGCTGTTCAGCCAGGCGTCGGCGGTACAGGCCGAACACCAGCACGCTGCACACCAGCAACACCGCTATGGCGATACCCGCCAGCAAGCCTGGCGCCAAACCCAGTGCGGCCGAGGCCGCCGGCAGGTCGCTCAAGGTCGCCAAGGCGGCCAGGGGCGGTAGCGCGCAGCCCAGTGACAGGCTGGCAAAAACGGTCATCCGTGCAACTTCACCTGCGCCAACCCCTTGGCGCGCATACAGGCGATAGCGCACCGAACCGCCCGAAAGCATCGACAGGCCGATGGCGTTGCCTATGGCAAAAGCGCTGAAGCCGCCCAGCACCAGGCTGCTCGCGGGCAGTTTCACGCCGGCATAGCGGCTGGCCGACCACTCGTAACCGAGCAGAATCACGAAACCGAGCACAGTTGCCAGCAAGGCGCCAAGTAACGACTGGGTAGGCACGCTGAGCATGGCATCGTGCAAGGCATAGATGTCCAGCTCGCTCAACAGGTGGCGACAGGCGACCAAGGCCATGGTGAACAACACCAGGGTAACTACCAGGCCGATGGGCTGGCGGTAACGGCTCAGACGCTCCAGCAAGGGCAAACGTTGGGCGGCGCCAGGCAGCGTTGTGGCAAGCGGCACCGGGGATTCGGGATTGTGCGAAGTCATGGATTGCCCCGGGCATGCAGCGCGAGGTGAGGGAAAGGTGTGGCCAAGTGAAAGTCCCTTAGGAAAAACGTATCCAATGTTACTCCGGCCTCGAGCGCTTTCAGCGGCCTGGCAGGGTTAAAGATAGTTCATCCTGGGCATGACCTCTCAAGCCTGCGGGTTGGCTGGAGGACGGGAGAATCGGGGGCGACGAAAAGCAGGAGGGGAGAAGCAACAAACCCCGCGCTGCTGTTAAACAGGCGGGGTTTGTTCTGACGAATATGGTTGCGGGAGCCGGATTTGAACCGACGACCTTCGGGTTATGAGCCCGACGAGCTACCAGGCTGCTCCATCCCGCGTCAGTGGTGCGCATTCTACAGTTTCCAGAATGGGTGTCAAGCGCTAGTCGTTGATTTTTTTGAAATTTCTATCAGCGCATTATTTGACGCAAAGAAAAAGGCCACTGGGTTAACAGTGGCCTTTTCTCGAATCTGGTTGCGGGAGCCGGATTTGAACCGACGACCTTCGGGTTATGAGCCCGACGAGCTACCAGGCTGCTCCATCCCGCGCCTGTGAGATCGAATTCTACGGATTTACCCGCGGGTGTCAAGCTTTTTTCTGAAAAAACCTTTCCTGTTCAAACTCTTAGCGTCTGTATATGGCTCGCAGCTCAGGCGCGACGGGGCTTTCAGGCCGATTATCGAGCAATGTCGCGCACAGGCTGCATACCCGAGGGCGCATGCGATACTATCTGTATGAATTTACAGTGCTGACGGTCATCCATGTCCTTGCGCAAGATCATCCACGTCGACTGCGATTGCTTCTATGCCGCGATCGAAATGCGTGACGACCCGCGCCTGGCCGGGCGGCCCATGGCGGTGGGGGGCTCGGCCGACCGCCGTGGGGTGATCGCCACCTGCAACTATGAAGCGCGGGCCTACGGCGTGCGGTCTGCCATGTCGTCGCGGCACGCGCTGAAGCTGTGCCCGGACCTGCTGATCGTCAAGCCGCGCTTCGAGGCCTACCGTGAAGCCTCGCGGGAAATCCACACGATCTTCCGTGACTACACCGAGCTGATCGAGCCGCTGTCGCTGGACGAGGCCTACCTGGATGTAAGTGACAGCCAGTGGTACTCGGGCAGCGCCACGCGCATTGCCGAGGATATCCGCCGCCGTGTCGCCCGCACCCTGCATATCACTGTCTCGGCCGGTGTGGCGCCAAACAAGTTCCTGGCCAAGATCGCCAGTGACTGGCGCAAGCCCAATGGCCTGTTCGTGATTACCCCGGGCGAAGTGGAGGCATTCGTCGCCGCCCTGCCGGTGGCCAGGTTGCACGGGGTGGGCAAGGTAACGGCAGACAAGCTGGCGCGGTTGGGTATCGAAACCTGCCTGGAGCTGCGCGAATGGTCGCGTCTGGCACTGGTGCGCGAGTTCGGCAGCTTTGGCGAGCGTTTGTGGGGGCTGGCACGGGGTGTCGATGAGCGTGCCGTGCACAATGACAGTCGCCGGCAGTCGGTCAGCGTGGAAAACACCTACGACACCGACCTGCCGGACCTGGCCAGTTGCCTGGCACGGCTGCCCGAACTTCTGGAGAGCCTGAACGAGCGTATCGCCCGCATGGACAGCAGTTACCGGCCGGAAAAGCCCTTCGTCAAGGTCAAGTTCCATGACTTCAGCCAGACCACCATGGAGCAGGCGGGGGCGGGCAGGGACCTGGAGAGTTATCGACAATTGCTGGGGCAGGCGTTTGCCCGTGGTGGCAAGCCGGTGCGCTTGCTGGGGATAGGCGTGAGGTTGCGCGACTTGCGCGGGGCGCATGAGCAGTTGGAGCTGTTCCCGCCGAAATGAAGGGGCTGCATGGCAGCCCCAACGTGTTACTGCGCGCCCGGGTCGGCCACCAACCGGCCAGTGGCCTTGGTCAGCGACTGCAGAAACTCCTGCTGCAACTCCGGATCGTTGCGGGTCAGTTCGATCAGGCTCTGTTCCATTTCACTGGCTTCTTCTTCCAGGCCGAGTTCGGACAAGCGCTTGACCCGGTGAACCCATTGGCCGACATCGTCATCTTCGAGGTCATCGAAGATCAGTTCATGGGCCTCGAGCAGTTTGTTGCGCAGGGTGGCGCTGACCAGCAGGCTGGCATCGCCACGTACCGCGTTGTCCTCGTCCAGCACCTGCAGGTGCAGGGTACCGATGTGGTTGAGGTTCTGCTCGGAGAACGGGCTGTCGAGCAGGTTCAGGCGTAGCACGCCGTTCCTGTCGGTGGTCAGCTCGTGGGTCATCTTGCCGGCCTTGACCTCGACCAGGCGTTCGCTCCAGGGCACGCTGGTAGATTCCTCGCGCTTGCCTTTCTGCACTTCGCTGATCCCGGCCAGGTTCTGCTGGGCACGGCCGTTGGACGGCACGTTCATGAACGGGTTGAGCCCGTCCACGCCGTAGCTGAGCCAGTCGTGGGTGATGCTTTCCGGGAGGTTGCCCAGGGCGAAGACATTGACCACGTTGGCACCCACGCCTGCCACCACGGCCACCGCACCCAGCGGGATCTCGTAGATCTCCCGCCAGGGCTGGTAAGGCGTATAGCGGTCATAGCTGCGGGTGACTTCGAATTCGGTGACTTCGAAGCGCTTCTGCTCATGCACGCGCACACGTCGTTGCGGAAGCTCCATCACCTTCGGCTCGCCGACATCGATCTGCAGGGTGTGCTCGAGCAGTTTGCGCTCGACGCGCTCCTCGTGGTCGCTGCGCTGGGACAACTGGTTGGCGCAGCCGCTGACGAGCAGGGCGCCGCACAGTGCGGCGCCCCCCAGGGGAAAGGTACTTCGCTTGAACATGATCACTCGTGCATTGGTTATCAGCGGCGAACGCGGGCCTGCAAGAAGGTCAGCACTTCATCGAGCGGCAACGACTGGGCGTCTTGCTCGGTGCGGTGCTTGTACTCCAGGTTGCCTTCGGCCAGGCCGCGATCGCTGACGACGATGCGGTGCGGGATGCCGATCAGCTCCATGTCGGCAAACTTGATGCCTGGGCTGGTCTTCTTGTCACGGTCGTCCAGCAGCACTTCGTAGCCGGCGGCGGTCAGCTCGGCATAAAGCTTGTCGGTCGCCTCGCGAACCACCTCGGTTTCGTAGCGCAGCGGTACCAGAGCGATCTGGAACGGGGCCAGGGCGTCGTTCCAGATGATGCCCTTGTCGTCGTAGCTCTGCTCGATGGCGGCTGCGACCACGCGGGACACACCGATGCCGTAGCAGCCCATGGACAGGGTTACCGGCTTGCCGTTCTCGCCCAGCACCTGGCACTTCAGCGCCTCGCTGTACTTGGTGCCGAGCTGGAAGATGTGGCCCACTTCGATGCCGCGCTTGATCACCAGGGTACCCTGGCCGTCCGGGCTCGGGTCGCCTTCGACCACGTTACGCAGGTCGGCGACCTGTGGAACCGGCAGGTCACGCTCCCAGTTCACGCCGAAGTAGTGCTTGTCGTCGATGTTGGCGCCAATGCCGAAGTCGCTCATCAGGGCAACCGAGCGGTCAATGACGATTTCCAGCGGCAGGTTCAGCGGGCCGAGCGAGCCGGCGCCGGCACCGATGGCCTCGCGCAGTTCGGCGTCGGTGGCCATGACCAGTGGGTCGGCAACCTGTTCCAGCTTGGCCGCCTTGATTTCGTTGAGCTCATGGTCGCCACGCACGATCAGTGCTACCAGCTTGCCTTCTTCGGCGCCGCGCACGATCAGGGTCTTGACGGTTTTCTCGATCGGCAGGCCGAAGTTTTCCACCAGCTGGGCGATTGTCTTGGCGTTCGGCGTGTCGACCAGGCGCAGCTCCTCGGTAGGGGCGGGGCGCACGGTTTCACGCGGGATGGCCTCTGCCTTCTCGATGTTGGCGGCGTAGTCGGAGCTGTCGCTGAAGATCACGTCGTCTTCGCCGGACTCTGCCAGTACGTGGAACTCGTGCGAATAGCTGCCACCGATGGAGCCGGTGTCGGCCTGAACCGGGCGGAAGTCCAGGCCCAGGCGGGTGAACACGTTGCTATACGCCTGGTGCATGCGGTCGTAGGTTTCCTGCAGGGAAGCCTGGTCGGCATGGAACGAGTAGGCGTCCTTCATGATGAACTCGCGACCGCGCATCAGGCCGAAGCGCGGGCGGATCTCGTCACGGAACTTGGTCTGGATCTGGTACATGTTGAGCGGCAGCTGTTTATAGCTGGACAGCTCGTTGCGGGCCAGGTCGGTGATCACTTCCTCGTGGGTCGGGCCGACGCAGAAGTCGCGCTGGTGGCGGTCCTTCAGGCGCAGCAGCTCGGGGCCATACTGTTCCCAGCGGCCGGATTCCTGCCACAGTTCGGCGGGCTGGATGCTGGGCATCAGCACTTCCAGGGCGCCGGCGGCGTTCATTTCCTCACGCACCACGGCCTCGACCTTGCGCATAACCCGCAAGCCCATCGGCAGCCAGGTGTACAGGCCAGAGGCCAGTTTGCGGATCATGCCGGCACGCAGCATGAGCTGATGGCTGATGACCACTGCGTCGGCAGGGGTTTCTTTCTGGGTGGCGAGCAAATATTGACTGGTGCGCATGGTGAGCCGTGTCGATTGCCTAAGACATTGAAATGACCCCGCATTGTACGGGGGCGAAACGAAGGCGTACAGGATGCCCCAGGGCGTGACGCTTGTCAGCCAAGAAAAAGCCCGGCGTGATCGCCGGGCTTTTTCAGGTGCGGGGCACTGCAAGCCAGGCTTACAGGATGCTCAGCGGGTACTCCACGATCAGGCGCAGTTCGTCGATCGATGGGGAATCGTAGTAGACGCCATCGGAAGAGCGATAGGTGGCTTGACGCACGCGGAAGCTCAGGTCTTTTGCCGGGCCGCTCTGCAGCACGTACTTGATGTCGACGTCGCGTTCCCATTCCTTGCCGTTGCTGGTGCCGGCGACGTTGGCGTCGGTACCGCGTACATAACGGGTCATGAAGGTCAGGCCCGGGATGCCGTATTCGGCGAAGTTCAGGTCGTAGCGAGCCTGCCAGGACTTCTCGTCTTCGGCGTTGAAGTCGGAACGGGCCACGGAGTTGGCCAGGAAGATGGTGCCGCCGCCGTCGATGCCATAGCCATAGTCGCCGTCGCCGGTGACTTTCTGGTAGGCCAGGGTGAAGGTGTGAGCGCCGATGTTGTAGGCGCCCGACAGGCTGAACGCGCGGTTGTCCAGCTTGTCGCCATCGAATGCGCGGTACTCGGCCGAGCCTTCGCTCTTGGTGTCATAGATGTTGAAGTCGAACACCAGGCCTTGTTTGTCCGAGATCGGCAGTGCCCAGTTGACGTTGGCGTAGTATTTGCGCCAGTAGTCTTCAACCTTCGAGTAGTACAGGCTGGTGCTGAGGTTGTCGGTGAAGGCGTAGGTACCACCTACCACGTTGGCTTCCTTCAGGCCGAAGCTGTCGCGGTTGGTCTGCTCCTGGGCGGTCAGGCTGGTGAAATGACCAGCGTGCAGGGTCAGGCCCTCGATCTCGTTGCTGGTGATCAGGGTGCCCTGGGCGATTTCAGGCAGCAGGCGGCTGTCGTCGGTGGCGAAGACCGGCAGAGCGGTGAACTGGTCACCCACTTTCAGCACGGTGTCGGAGATGCGGAATTTAACCGCGCCGCCGGCTTTGGAGTAGTCATCCTGCGAACGGCCGTCAGAGCCGGTAGGGAACAGGCCGGTACCGGCGCGGCCCTTGCCGCTGTCCAGTTTCAGGCCGAGCATGCCGATGGCATCGACACCCACACCCACGGTGCCCTGGGTGAAGCCGGACTCGAAGGTGCCGAGGAAGCCCAGGCCGGTTTCTTCGCGACGGCTCTGGGTGCCGGCTGGGTTGTTACGGAAGTCACGGCTGAAGTACAGCATGCGGGTCTTGACGTTCAGCTTGCTGTCTTCGATGAAACCTTTGGACTCGTCCTGGGAAGAGGCCAATGCCAACTGCGAGGTCCCTGCCGCAACGGCCAGGGCGATCATGCTCCACTTCATCACGCGCATCGTGATTTGCTCCTTTGGTTTTTAGGAAGAGTACCGCTGCGTCCAAGTGTTCTAGTTATATGGGGCAGCTCTTTCTTGTTATGTCGGCGAAAATGTATAGCACGCTGACTGTTCTTGGCGATATGGGTATAAGCATCCTTTTCGGAACTTTTTCACCATGTCGCTTCTAGGTAGTTCCATGTCGCAAATCACGCCCCGGTTTAAGGGCCGTCAACACCAGCGCTGCTTCTTTCACCGTAATGAACCTGTAAATACCGATTCCGGTTGGGAAACTCCCTGGTAACCACTGTCGCTGTTGTTATTTGTCGCGTTCACCCGCCGATGCAGATGTCGTGCCGACTTGGCGTGAAAGGAATGCAACAAGCGTGCTCAAAATTCACAACGCTTCATGAAATTTTCACAAAACCTGCTACCGGGGGTCGGAAAGTGCCGTAAACACGGGGCGCGAACCGCCTGATGCAGTAGTACAGTCAAGAATCATTAAATTTTGAAAAGCTGTCATGAAAGTCAATGTGTTACCGCAACTTGTTCATGCAGCGTCACCCGTGGGGTGACAAGTGTGGGGCGTGGGGTATCGGTAGCCTCATTTTGGTGCGAAAAGTAGCGCTGTGTTACCGGGAACGTGCAGGGTATCCTTGCAGGCCTGTTTTCCGCGTGAAGCGGGTTGGTTCTGCCAGAAGGAGATTTGCCGTGTTCGTCCTCGATTCGCGTTTGCAGCAGGATTCGCTGGTGCTGGGGGAGTTTGCGCTGTGCCAGTTGCTGCTGAGCAAGGATGCCAACTATCCATGGTTCATCCTGGTGCCCAAGCGCGCTGGCATCAGCGAAGTGTTCGAGCTCGATGCTGCAGAGCAGCAGCAGTTGTGGCAGGAAACCACCGGTCTGGCCGAAGCGCTGAAAGCCAGCTACAGCGCCGACAAGATGAACGTGGCTACGTTGGGTAATGTGGTCAGTCAGTTGCACATGCACGTGATCGTGCGCATGCGCGACGACGCGGCCTGGCCGGCACCGGTGTGGGGCAAGTGCCCGGCGACGGCGTACACTGACGACCAGGTGCAAGCCATCCGCCAGCGCCTGCGTGGGCTGCAGCTCGCCGGTTACCAGGAGGCCTGACATGTCGCTTGAATCACGAGTGGTCGAACTGGAAACCCGCCTGGCGTTTCAGGATGACACCATCCAGGCATTGAATGACGTGGTGGTCGAGCAGGGCCGGGTGATCGAGCGGCTGCAGTTGCAGATGGCCGAGCTGATCAAGCGTTACGAAGAGATGGTTGGCCAGTATGGCAGCGAAGGGGACGAGGCACCGCCGCCTCATTATTGATACCTGAAACTGCAGCACATATGCCGCTGGATGCACACAAACCTTGTGGGTGCGGCATGCTCGCTCCCACAAGGAATGGTTTCTGCAGAAAGGATCAGCGGCGGGTTACCGCAACCACATCCTCGGCCTGCAGGCCCTTGTCGCGGTGCATCACGGAAAACTCCACGCGCTGGCCTTCCACCAGGATGCGGTGGCCTTCGCCACGAATGGCGCGAAAGTGCACGAAGATATCATCGCCCGAGTCGCGGGAGATGAAGCCGAAGCCTTTGGACGTGTTGAACCATTTCACGGTGCCGGTATCACGATTGCCGGCATCCTGCGCGGTATGCTGGCTGGCGCGTGCCTTGCGTGCGCTGCGGGCAAAGCCTACGGCCAGGTGCACGGCCACGGCCAGCGCTGCGCAGACCAGTGCGGCCAGGTTGCCCATTTCCGGGCGGGCCAGCAGTGTCAGGGTCTGCAGCACCACAGCCACCACCAGCAGGGCGCAGGCCAGATGCTGCAGTTGTTGCCGCGCGCCACGGTAGTACAGTGGCACGACGGGGGCCAGTACGAGGTTGAGCAGGCCGAGCAGGGCGAGGTAGACCGCGTCGGGTTGTTGCAGGAAGGGTAACGCATCGGTTTTCAGGCTGGGCATGAGCGATAGCAGCAAGGCTGCCACGCCCGTCACCAGATGGACGATCTTGAACATGGGGTTGGCTCACAGTTGATAAGGCCGATCACAGGAAGAGCTGGCAGCACGGTGCGCATGAGGTATAGAGCGCGAACACGCGGCAGGCCAGCCTATGCACCCGGCAAATGGCAATCCGCACGGGTGGCACCATGCCTATTTAACAGTAAAGCCGCAGGCTACTCAAACCGCTGTCCCCGATGGGCGATGTGTTGCGCCATGTCACATGCGGCGTACACCAAGTGTTGCTACAGTGGTCGGCACCCGCTTGGGTCTCACGCCTTATGGAAAGGGGAACTTCATGGCAATTGATATCGGTATCAGTGAAGAAGATCGCAAGTCCATCGTCGATGGGCTGTCCCGCCTGTTGTCGGATACCTATGTGTTGTATCTGAAAACCCATAACTTCCACTGGAACGTCACCGGTCCGTCGTTCCGCACCCTGCACCTGATGTTCGAAGAGCAGTACAACGAACTGGCGCTGGCGGTCGACTCGATTGCCGAGCGCATCCGCGCCCTGGGCTTCCCGGCACCGGGGTCCTATGCATTTTATGCGCGGCACTCCTCGATCAAGGAGGAGGAAGGGGTGCCGCATGCCGACGAGATGATCCGCCAGCTGGTGCAGGGCCAGGAAGCCGTGGTGCGTACCGCGCGCAGCATCTTCCCGGTGGTGGACAAGGTCAGTGACGAGCCGACCGCCGACTTGCTGACCCAGCGCATGCAGGTGCACGAGAAAACCGCCTGGATGCTGCGGGTGCTGCTCGACGGCAAGTAGATACCCAACGCTGTACCGGCCCTTGTAGGAGCGGCCTTGTGTCGCGATGGGCTGCGAAGCAGCCCCACGGTTTGAGCGCATTGCACAAATTTCCGGGGCTGCTTCGCAGCCCATCGCGACACAAGGCCGCTCCTACAGGCCCAGCGCAATTTGTGCAGGAAGATTTTGCCGCTGCTTTAAGTTCGCCCATCAGCGTTTCATAGGCCACCTAGTACCTGTGACGAGGAAGTGTGGCGCATGACGCAAGCAAGCAAGCGTGTGGCTGGCCTGGGGCGTTGGCCGGGTAAACAGTGCATCGACCCGTTCAAGGCGGATTTCGACATGTTGCAGACCCAGCCCGTGTCACGCTCGGTGCGGCTCAACGGCTTTTCCACCTGCCTGCGGCTGGAGGCCGTCTACTGGGGTATCCTGGAGCGCATCGCCGCGGCCAACCGCTGCTCGGTCAGTGCGGTCCTGTCCTATGTGGACCGTGAGGTGCACCTGCGACAAGGCGGGGTGCGCAACTTCAGTGGGCTGATCCGGGTGATCTGCGTCGCCTGGCTGCTGGACCCGCCAAGTGTGCGCTGATCGCCTGGCGGGCTGCGCAGTGCTTGTTAACCATATATAATCCCGCTTTTTGCTGCCCCGGCAGCCAGCGTTGTGGTTGACGAGAGACACCCATGCCCCTTTATGACTATCAATGTGCATCCTGCGAGCACCGCATGGAAGTGCTGCAGAAGATCAGCGCCGCGCCGCTGACCGATTGCCCGGCCTGCCAGGCGCCAGCGCTGAAGAAGCTGCTGTCGGTGCCAGGCTTCCGCCTGAGCGGTAACGGTTGGTACGAAACCGATTTCAAGACCGGGGCGAAAAAGAATCTGGCAGGCGGCGACAAGGCCGACTGAGTTGAATGCTGTGACCGGGTCTTGCAGTATTAGCCCTCTCCGGGCGGCCAAGGCCTCCACCGAATACACGAATCACGAGAAGCGAAACCACCATCATGATGCGCAGCCATTATTGCGGCCAACTGAACGAGAGCCTGGACGGCCAGGAAGTCACCCTTTGCGGCTGGGTCCATCGTCGCCGCGACCACGGCGGGGTGATCTTCCTCGACATCCGTGACCGCGAAGGCATGGCCCAGGTCGTGTTCGACCCGGATCGCGCCGAAACCTTCGCCGCTGCCGACCGCGTGCGCAGCGAATACGTCGTGCAGATCACCGGCAAGGTCCGCAAGCGCCCTGAGGGTGCGGTGAATGCCAACATGGCTTCCGGCGCCATCGAGATCCTCGGCTACCAGCTGAACGTGCTCAACGAAGCGGAAACCCCACCGTTCCCGCTGAACGAATACTCCGACGTCGGCGAAGAAACCCGCCTGCGCTACCGTTTCATCGACCTGCGTCGCCCGGAAATGGCCGACAAGCTGCGCCTGCGTTCGCGTATCACCAGCAGCATCCGTCGCTTCCTCGACGAAAACGGCTTCCTTGACGTCGAGACGCCGATCCTGACCCGTGCCACCCCGGAAGGCGCGCGTGACTACCTGGTGCCTAGCCGTACTCATGCCGGCAGCTTCTTTGCCCTGCCGCAGTCGCCGCAGCTGTTCAAGCAGTTGCTGATGGTCGCTGGCTTCGATCGCTACTACCAGATCGCCAAGTGCTTCCGTGACGAAGACCTGCGTGCCGACCGCCAGCCGGAATTCACCCAGATCGACATCGAGACCAGCTTCCTCGATGAAAGCGAGATCATGGGCCTGACCGAAAGCATGATCCGCAAGCTGTTCAAGGAAGTGCTGGACCTGGAATTCGGCGAATTCCCGCACATGACCTTCGAAGAAGCCATGCGCCGCTACGGCTCTGACAAACCGGACCTGCGTATCCCGCTGGAACTGGTCGACGTTGCCGACCAGCTCAAGGATGTCGACTTCAAGGTGTTCGCCGGCCCGGCCAACGATCCGAAGTGCCGCGTTACCGCCCTGCGCCTGCCTGGCGGCGCCAGCATGCCGCGCAGCAAGATCGACGAGTACACCAAGTTCGTGGGTATCTACGGTGCCAAGGGCCTGGCCTACATCAAGGTCAACGAGCGCGCCAAGGGTGTCGAAGGCCTGCAGTCGCCGATAGTCAAGAACATCCCCGAGGCCAACCTCAACACCATCCTCGACCGCGTTGGCGCCGTTGACGGCGACATCGTGTTCTTTGGTGCCGACAAGTTCAAGGTGGTCAGCGAAGCCCTGGGCGCGCTGCGTATCCGCCTGGGCCACGACTTCGAGCTGCTGACCTGCGAGTGGGCACCGATGTGGGTGGTCGACTTCCCGATGTTCGAAGAGAACGAGGACGGCAGCTTCACCGCGCTGCACCACCCGTTCACCGCGCCGAAGTGCACCCCGGAAGAGCTCGAGGCCAACCCGGCCGTGGCCCTGTCCCGTGCCTACGACATGGTCCTGAACGGTACCGAGCTGGGTGGCGGTTCGATCCGTATCCACCGTAAAGAGATGCAACAGGCCGTGTTCCGCCTGCTGGGCATCGAAGCGGCAGAACAGGAAGAGAAGTTCGGCTTCCTGCTCGACGCCCTGAAGTTCGGTGCACCGCCTCACGGTGGCCTGGCCTTCGGCCTGGACCGCCTGGTCATGCTGATGACCGGTGCCCAGTCGATTCGTGAAGTGATCGCCTTCCCGAAAACCCAGAGCGCCGCGTGCGTCATGACCCAGGCCCCTGGCCTGGTCGACGCCAAGGCCCTGCGCGAGCTGCACATCCGACTGCGCGAACAGACCAAGGTCGAGTAAGCAGTCCCCGGGCGCATCCACATGGATGCGCCTTTGCGTTTCGGCGCAGGCAATTTCCCGTCCCGCCCCGTACAGGGGCGGGGCTGTTTGTGATTCAAAGGATTCGGAGTCGTTATGGCTGGTCATTCCAAGTGGGCGAACATCAAGCACCGCAAAGAGCGCCAGGATGCCAAGAGAGGCAAGATCTTCACCAAGTGGATCCGTGAACTGACGGTCGCTGCCAAGCAGGGTGGTGCTGACCCGGCATCCAACCCGCGCCTGCGTTTGGCGCTGGACAAGGCCCTGGGTGCCAACATGAGCCGCGACATCATTGATCGTGCCGTAGCCCGTGGTGCCGGCACCAACGAAAGCGACAACGTCGAAGAGCTCAGCTACGAAGGTTACGGCCCGGGTGGCGTGGCGATCATGGTCGAGGCCATGACCGACAACCGCAACCGTACTGCCGCCGCCGTGCGTCATGCCTTCACCAAGTGTGGTGGCAACCTGGGCACCGACGGTTCGGTGGCCTACCTGTTCGAGCGCAAGGGGCAGATCAGCTTTGCTCCGGGCGTGGAAGAAGACGCGCTGATGGAAGCGGCGATGGAAGCCGATGCCGACGACGTGGTGGCCAACGACGACGGCTCGTTCGACGTGTTCACCTCGTTCAACAGCTTCTACGCCGTGCGCAATGCCCTGGAAGAGGCGGGCTTCAAGGCCGCTGACGCGGAAATCGTCATGCAGCCGACCACCAGCGCCGAACTCGACCAGGACGGTGCCGAGAAAGTACTCAAGCTGATCGACATGCTCGAAGACCTGGATGACGTGCAGAACGTCTACTCCAATGCCCAGATTTCCGATGAGATCATGGAAAACCTCGGCTAAGGTGTCCTGGCGATCCATGCCAGTTCTTCAAGTTTGTCAGCGCCTGTACCGGCCCTTTCGCGGGTAAACCCGCTCCCACAGGTACTGCACCACATTCAGAGTCGGTGCAGTACCTGTGGGAGCGGGTTTACCCGCGAAAGGGCCGGTACAGTTTGCAGAGATGCATCAATTTTTCGACAGGCACTATGACTCTGATTCTTGGTATCGACCCCGGCTCGCGCATCACCGGCTATGGCGTGGTACGCCAGACCGCCCGTGGTTGCGAATACGTGGCGTCGGGCTGCATTCGCACCGGCAGCGGCGAGCTGCACGAGCGATTGCAGATCGTTTTTCGTGGCGTGGGTGAAATCATCGCCCAGCACGGCCCGGTAACCATGGGCATCGAGCGGGTGTTCATGGCCCGTAACGCCGACTCGGCGCTCAAGCTCGGCCAGGCCCGTGGCGCAGCCATCGTCGCCGCCGCCGAAGCCGGCCTGGAAATCGCCGAATACAGCGCCACCCAGGTCAAGCAGGCTGTAGCCGGTACCGGTGGGGCGAACAAGGAGCAGGTGATGATGATGGTCATGCACCTGCTGAAACTGACGCAGAAGCCGCAGATCGACGCTTCCGACGCCCTGGCTATCGCCCTGTGCCACGCCCACACCCGTTCCAGCCTGGTGCCGCATGGCCTGGCCACGGCACGGCGGCGCGGCGGGCGCTTGCGTCTGTAGGCGCTTCATGCGCTGATACACATTTTGTTCGGGTGATGCGTTCACCCGCTGCATTTGCTGATAGGGTTGAGCGGTCTTTGACCGGCTCCCCGAGAGGAAGGATCGGAACGTGATTGGACGTTTGCGCGGCACCCTGGCGGAAAAACAGCCGCCGCACCTGATTATCGACGTCAACGGCGTAGGTTACGAACTGGAAGTTCCCATGACCACGCTGTACCGTCTGCCCAAGGTGGGCGAACCCGTAACCGTGCACACCCACCTGGTGGTGCGCGAGGATGCTCACCTGCTCTACGGTTTTGCCGAAAAGCGCGAGCGCGAACTGTTCCGCGAACTCATCCGCCTGAATGGCGTAGGGCCGAAGCTGGCCCTGGCGCTGATGTCCGGGCTGGAAGTGGACGAGCTGGTGCGCTGCGTGCAGGCTCAGGACACCTCGGCTCTGGTGCGCGTGCCCGGTGTCGGCAAGAAGACCGCCGAACGCCTGCTGGTCGAGCTCAAGGACCGCTTCAAGGCTTGGGAAGCGTCCCCGGCCATGTTCACCTTGGTCTCCGACGGGCCGCTGCCGGTCGCCAGCGCATCCACGGCCGAAGCCGATGCCGTCAGCGCCCTGGTTTCGCTGGGCTACAAGCCGCAGGAAGCCAGCAAGGCAATCGCCGCGATCAAGGACAAGGCCGGCCTGAGCAGTGAGGAACTGATTCGTCGCAGCCTGAAAGGGATGATTACCAAGTGATCGAAGCCGACCGCCTGATCGCCGCCAGTGGCCGCGACCGTGAAGAAGTCCAGGACCGTGCGATCCGCCCGCTGCGGCTGGACGAGTACATCGGCCAGCCGGTGGTGCGCGAGCAGATGGCGCTGTTCATCCAGGCCGCCCGTGGCCGCAGCGAGTCGCTCGACCACACGCTGATCTTCGGCCCGCCCGGCCTGGGCAAGACCACCCTGGCCAACATCATCGCCCAGGAAATGGGCGTGTCGGTCAAGAGCACTTCGGGGCCTATCCTCGAGCGCCCGGGCGACCTCGCGGCCATGCTGACCAACCTCGAACCGCACGACGTGCTGTTCATCGACGAGATCCACCGGTTGTCACCGGTCGTCGAAGAGGTGCTGTACCCGGCGATGGAGGACTTCCAGCTCGACATCATGATCGGCGAAGGGCCTGCGGCCCGTTCGATCAAGCTGGACCTGCCGCCGTTCACCCTGGTCGGTGCCACCACCCGTGCCGGCATGCTCACCAACCCGCTGCGGGACCGCTTCGGTATCGTCCAGCGCCTGGAGTTCTACAGCGACAAGGACCTGGCCACCATCGTCAGCCGTTCGGCCGGCATCCTTGGCCTGGCTATCGAAGACCAAGGTGCCTACGAGATCGCCCGCCGGGCCCGTGGCACGCCACGTATCGCCAACCGCCTGCTGCGCCGCGTGCGCGACTACGCCGAAGTGCGCAGCAAGGGCCAGATCACCAAGGCCGTGGCCGACATGGCGCTCAACCTGCTGGACGTCGACGAGCGCGGTTTTGACCACTCCGACCGCCGCTTGCTGCTGACCATGATCGAGAAGTTCGACGGAGGCCCGGTCGGCGTGGACAACCTGGCGGCAGCCATCAGTGAAGAGCGCCACACCATCGAGGACGTGCTCGAGCCGTACCTGATCCAGCAAGGCTACATCATGCGCACGCCGCGCGGCCGCGTGGTCACCCGACATGCCTACCTGCACTTCGGCCTGAACGTGCCCGGGCGCCTGGGGGAGGGTGGGGATTTTTCCGAAACGGGCGATGAGTGACAGATCGAAAACGGCTTTTCGTGGTCCTACCGCTGGCATGCCGAGGGTGCGCTGGCAATAAGACATTAATGAAGAAAAAACAGTTGCCACAGCGGATTGGCAAGCTGAGGAGTAAGCACTAGAGTATGCGCGCGCAAAATGGCCTGGAACCGTTCGCACACCGTTGTCGAGTCTATTACGAAGATACCGATGCCGGTGGCGTGGTGTATTACGTCAATTACCTGAAATTCATGGAGCGCGCGCGTACCGAGCGGCTGCGGCACCTGGGCTTTTCCCAGGCGCAGTTGGCCAAAGACAACCTGCTGTTCGTGGTCCACTCCAGCGAAGCGCGCTATCACGCGCCGGCGCGGCTGGACGACGAGCTGCGGGTGACCGCGCAAGTACTTGAACTCAATCGCGCCAGCCTGCGCTTCGTGCAGCAGGTCTGGCGGGAAAAGGATGAAACGCTGCTCTGCGAAGGGCAGTTCCTGGTGGCCGCCGTGCGCGCCGACACTTTCAAACCCCGAGCCATACCCCCGGAGCTGCGTGACGCCTTTGCGGCGGACGGCTCGGGTACTCAATCGAATGCAGGAGAATAAGCGTGGAAGCTAACGTCGTCGACCATACCTCCATGTGGAGTCTGGTCAGCAATGCCAGTGTGCTGGTACAGCTGGTAATGCTGACCCTGGTGGCCGCCTCGGTCACCTCATGGGTCATGATCTTCCAGCGCAGCACCATGCTGCGCGCCGGTCGTCGTGCGCTGGATGCCTTCGAGGAGCGCTTCTGGTCGGGCATCGACCTGTCCAAGCTGTACCGTCAGGCAGGCAGCAACCCAGACCCGGATTCCGGTGTCGAGCAGGTCTTCCGTGCCGGCTTCAAGGAATTCTCGCGCCTGCGCCAGCAGCCTGGCGTTGACCCGGACGCGGTCATGGAGGGTGTTGCCCGTGCCATGCGCGTAGCCATCTCGCGCGAGGAAGAAAAACTCGAGCAGAGCCTGCCGTTCCTGGCCACCGTCGGTTCTACCAGCCCGTACATCGGCCTGTTCGGTACCGTATGGGGCATCATGAACTCCTTCCGCGGCCTGGCCAGTGCCCAGCAGGCCACCCTGGCCACGGTTGCCCCGGGTATCGCCGAAGCGCTGATCGCCACCGCCATCGGCCTGTTCGCGGCAATTCCGGCGGTCATCGCCTATAACCGCTTCTCGGCGCGCAGCGAAGTGCTGATCGGCCGTTACTACACCTTCGCCGACGAGTTCCAGGCGATCCTGCACCGCAAAGTGCACACCAGCGAAGAGTAATCAGGTAGAAGCCCATGGCCCGAGTTCGCCACAAACGCAAGCCCGTCGCCGAGATGAACGTGGTGCCCTACATCGACGTGATGCTGGTACTGCTGGTCATCTTCATGGTGACGGCGCCCATGCTCAACCAGGGCGTCAAGGTAGACCTGCCCAAGGTTTCCAGTGAAGCCTTGCCGCAGGACAACAACGTCCAGATCCTCACCATCTCCATCAAGGCCGACAAGACCTACTACTGGAACCTCGGCAGCGAAGTCGATACCGACAAGCAGATGGACAAGGCCATGACCTTGCCAGCCATGACCGACGCGGTGACCAAGATCATTGCCGCCGGCCGTGACCAGGGCAAGCAGACCCAGGTGTTCATTCGTGGCGACAAGGCTGTCGACTATGGCGCGGTCATGGGTGCCATGGGCGGGTTGCAGAAGGCCGGTGTCGGTAACGTTGGCCTGATTACCGAGGCGCCCTGATGCAACAGCGAGAGCCATCCGCCTCGGAAAGCTACTTCTGGCCCAGTATCTGGGCCATCGGCCTGCATGTGCTGGTGTTCGCCCTGCTGTTCGTCAGTTTTGCCATGACGCCTGAGCTGCCGCCATCCAAGCCGATCGTCCAGGCTACCCTGTACCAGCTCAAGTCCAAGAGCCAGGCGACCACCCAGACCAATCAGAAGATTGCCGGGGAAGCGAAGAAAACCGCTTCGCGCCAGACCGAAGTCGAGCAGCTGGAACAGAAGAAGGTCGAGCAGGAGGCCGTGAAGGCCGCGGAACAAAAGAAAGCCGACGCTGCTCAAAAGGCCGAGGAGGCCCGCGAGGCCGCCGAAGCCAAGAAAGCCGAGGCAGCTGCCGAGGCCGCCAAGGCCGCCGAGGCCAAGAAAGCCGCCGAAGCCAAGAAGGCCGAAGAGGCGAAGAAGGCTGCCGAGAAGCAGCAGGCCGACATCGCCAAGAAAAAGGCCGAGGAAGAAAAGAAAAAAGCCGAAGAAGAGGCCAAGAAAGAGGCCGCTGAAGAGGCGAAGAAACAAGCCGCCGAGGACGCCAAGAAAAAGGCGGCCGAAGAGGCCAAGAAGAAAGCAGCCGAGGACGCCAAGAAGAAAGCGGTAGCCGAGGAAGCGAAGAAGAAGGCAGCTGAAGAGGCCAAGAAAAAGGCCGCTGCAGATGCCCAGAAGAAAAAGGCACAGGAAGCGGCCCGCAAGGCGGCGGAAGACAAGAAAGCCCAGGCCCTGGCCGAGCTGTTGTCCGACACCACCGAACGGCAGCAGGCGCTGGCCGACGAGCAGGGTGACCAGGTGGCCGGCGACTTCGACGACCTGATCCGCATGCGCGCGGCCGAGGGCTGGGCTCGTCCGCCTTCCGCGCGCAAGGGCATGACGGTGGTCCTGCAGATCAACATGTTGCCGGACGGTACCATCACCAGCGTCAGCGTGGCCCGGTCCAGTGGTGACGGCCCGTACGACAGCTCGGCGGTGGCAGCAGTGAAGAACATCGGTCGTCTGACCGAGATGCAGGGTATGAAGCCGAGCGATTTCAACCAATATCGTTCGTTCAAGATGACATTTACACCTGAGGATCTAGCGTTGTGATTAAACGTCTGAGAGGACTGCTGGTCATGCTGTGCTGCGTGGCAGGCATGGCCGTGGCAGAGGAAAAGAACATCCTGGTCACCAGCGGCAGCGACCGGGCCACGCCGATCGCGGTAGTGCCGTTCGGTCTGCAAGGCGGCAGCGTGCTGCCGGAAGACATGGCCGACATCATCGGCAACGACCTGCGCAACTCCGGCTACTACTCGCCGATTCCGCGGCAGAACATGATCAGCCAGCCGTCGCAGGCCAGCGAAGTGATCTTCCGTGACTGGAAAGCGCTGGGTGCGCAGTACGTGATGGTTGGCAGCATCGTGCCGTCGGGCGGTCGCCTGCAGGTGCAGTACGCGCTGTTCAACGTCGCCACCGAGCAGCAAGTGCTGACCGGTAGCGTGGCGGGCAGCGTCGACCAGCTGCGCGACATGGCGCACTACATTGCCGACCAGTCGTTCGAGAAGCTCACCGGCATCAAGGGTGCTTTCTCCACTCGTATGCTGTACGTGACGGCCGAGCGCTTCTCCACCAACAACACCCGCTATACCCTGCAGCGTTCGGACTATGACGGTGCACGTGCGGTCACCCTGCTGCAATCGCGCGAGCCGATCCTGTCGCCACGCTTTGCACCGGATGGCAAGCGCATCGCCTATGTCTCGTTCGAGCAGAAGCGTCCGCGCATCTTCGTCCAGCACATCGATACCGGTCGCCGCGAGCAGGTCACCAACTTCGAAGGCCTGAACGGTGCGCCAGCCTGGTCGCCGGATGGCACGCGCCTGGCGTTCGTGCTGTCGAAGGACGGCAACCCGGACATCTACGTGATGAACGTGGCTTCGCGCCAGATCAGCCGTGTCACCGCTGGCCCGGGCATCAACACCGAGCCGTTCTGGGGCAAGGATGGCAACACCCTGTACTTCACCTCCGACCGTGGCGGCAAGCCGCAGATCTACAAGCAGTCGGTCGGTGGCGGTGGTGCCGAGCGTGTAACTTTCGTGGGTAACTACAACGCCAACCCGAAACTGTCGGCGGACGAAAAGACCCTGGTGATGATCCATCGCCAGCAGGGCTTCACCAACTTCAAAGTTGCGGCCCAGGATTTGCAGCGCGGAAGTGTAAAGATTCTCTCTGAAACGAGTCTTGATGAGTCTCCCACTGTTGCGCCAAACGGCACCATGCTAATCTACGCCACCCGCCAGCAGGGCCGGGGAGTCTTGATGCTCGTGTCGCTTAATGGCCGCGTGAGGCTCCCACTTCCTACCGCTCAAGGCGAAGTCAGAGAACCGTCCTGGTCCCCTTACCTGAACTGATTGCGGCGTAATACTTTTGCTTAACACACTGGGGTTTCATTAGGAGTTTCACGATGGAAATGCTGAAGTTTGGTAAATTTGCTGCGCTGGCTCTGGCCATGGCCGTAGCTGTAGGTTGCTCCTCGAAGGGCGGTGACAACGCAGGCGAAGGCGCTGCTGTAGATCCGAACGCTGGCTACGGTGCCAACACTGGCGCTGTTGACGGCTCCCTGAGCGAAGAAGCTGCCCTGCGCGCAATCACCACCTTCTACTTCGAATACGACAGCTCGGACCTGAAGCCAGAAGCCATGCGCGCCCTGGACGTTCACGCCAAGGACCTGAAAGCCAACGGCAACCGCGTTGTCCTGGAAGGCAACACCGACGAGCGCGGCACCCGCGAGTACAACATGGCTCTGGGTGAGCGTCGTGCCAAGGCCGTTCAGCGTTACCTGGTTCTGCAGGGCGTTTCCCCTGCTCAGCTGGAACTGGTCTCCTACGGTGAAGAGCGTCCGGTTGCCACTGGCAACGACGAGCAGTCCTGGGCTCAGAACCGTCGCGTAGAACTGCGTAAGTAAGTTCTTATGCGTATGTGCCGCCGTGTAGTAACCGTCCTCGCACTCAGCCTGCCGCTCGCGGCCTGGGCTGAGGTCCCTGTAGTTGATGACAACGCAGGCAGCTATCCGCCTGCGGGTTATGGCACGAGCGGCGCCTATGCCGGGTCAGGGGCTTCGGCCCCTGCCTCTGCACAGGGCCAGCTGTTCATGCAGCTGCAACAGATGCAGGATCAGCTTTCCCGCCAGCAAGGCATCATCGAAGAGCTGCAGAACGATGTGTCGCGCATGAAGCAGGAAAACCTGGAGCGTTACCAGGACCTGGACCGTCGCATCAACAGTGGCGCCGCGCCTGCCGCGACCCCTGACAATTCCTCCGGTGGTGGTGCATCCAATGCCGCCCCCGATGCAGCAGCAGGTGCTGCTGCGCAACAACCGGCCGCCAGTAGCGAGCCCGGTGATCCGGCGAAAGAAAAGCTCTACTACGATGCCGCTTTCGACCTGATCAAGCAGAAAGACTTCGACAAGGCCAGCCAGGCGTTCAACGCCTTCCTGCGCAAGTATCCCAACAGCCAGTACGCCGGCAATGCCCAGTACTGGCTGGGTGAAGTGAACCTGGCCAAGGGCGACCTGCCGGCTGCCAGCCAGGCCTTTGCCCAGGTCAGCCAGAAGTATCCGAAGCACAGCAAGGTGCCGGATTCGCTGTACAAGCTGGCCGACGTCGAGCGCCGCATGGGCCACACCGACAAGGTCAAGGGTATCCTGCAGCAGGTCATCACCCAGTACCCCGGCACCTCCGCCGCGCAACTGGCCCAGCGTGACCTGCAGAAGCTCTAAGCAGTACCGCTTGAAAGAAACCCGCGCTTGTCGCGGGTTTTTTCGTTAGAATCAATGCCCTTTTTTCGTAAACACGCTGCTGCGGATAACGCTATGTCGAGTCCGCGACAGTGCCTGACGGAGGCGGGCAGCCTGTTTAGCTGTCACGCCCGTGGCGAGCATGCAAGACACATTACGCATCACCGAAGTCTTTTACTCTTTGCAGGGTGAAACGCGAACGGCTGGGTTGCCCACGGTATTCGTGCGCCTCACCGGTTGCCCCCTGCGCTGCCAGTACTGTGACAGTGCCTATGCCTTCAGTGGCGGCACCGTTCGCACCCTCGATTCGATCCTTGAGCAGGTCGCCGGCTTCAAGCCGCGCTACGTTTGCGTCACCGGCGGCGAGCCATTGGCCCAGCCCAACGCCTTGCCGCTGTTGCAGCGCCTGTGTGACGCCGGTTACGAAGTGTCGCTGGAAACCAGCGGCGCGCTGGATATTGCTGGCACCGACACCCGCGTCAGCCGCGTGGTCGACCTGAAGACCCCAGGCTCCGAAGAGTCGCACCGTAACCGCTACGAGAACATCGAGCAGCTGACCCGCAACGACCAGGTCAAGTTCGTCATCTGTTCCCGTGAGGACTATGACTGGGCGGTCTCCAAGCTGATCCAGTACAACCTGGCCGAGCGTGCCGGTGAGGTGTTGTTCTCGCCCAGCCACCACCAGGTGAACGCCAGCGAGCTGGCGGACTGGATCGTCGCCGACAACCTGCCCGTACGCTTCCAGCTGCAGCTGCACAAGCTGCTGTGGAACGACGAACCCGGACGTTGATTGAGGAGCAAGCACACATGACCGACAAACGCGCAGTAATCCTGTTGTCCGGCGGCCTGGACTCGGCCACCGTGGTTGCCATGGCCAAGGCCGAAGGCTACAGCTGCTACACCATGAGTTTCGACTACGGCCAGCGCCACCGCGCCGAACTGAACGCCGCCGCCCGCGTTGCCCGCGACCTGGGTGTGGTCGAGCACAAGGTGATTGGCCTGAACCTGGACGGCATCGGCGGCTCGGCATTGACCGACAGCAGCATCGACGTGCCGGAAACCCCGGGTGAAGGCATCCCGGTCACCTACGTGCCGGCGCGCAACACTGTGTTCCTGTCCCTGGCCCTGGGCTGGGCAGAGGTGCTGGAAGCCCGTGACATCTTCATTGGTGTGAATGCCGTGGATTACTCCGGCTACCCCGATTGCCGCCCCGAGTTCGTCGAAGCCTTCGAGCGCATGGCCAACCTGGCGACCAAGGCCGGCGTCGAAGGGCAGGGCTTCCGCATCCAAGCGCCGCTGCAGAACATGAGCAAGGCGCAGATCGTGCAGGCCGGTATGGCCCGCGGCGTGGACTACAGCCTGACCGTTTCCTGCTACCAGGCCGACGATGACGGCCGTGCCTGCGGCAAATGCGACAGCTGCCGCCTGCGTGCCGACGGCTTCAAGGCAGCTGGTGTCGAAGACCCGACGCGGTACTTTTGAAAAAAGTCTGATGGGGTGTTGATTTCCCGTTAGAAATCAGTATTATACGCGCCATCCAACGGGTCGTTAGCTCAGTTGGTAGAGCAGTTGGCTTTTAACCAATTGGTCGTAGGTTCGAATCCTACACGACCCACCATTATTCACAGCGGTTCGTGAGTGCTAGAGAGGGGGGCTTGCCACAGCCATGTCTAGTCTTGCAGCCGTCTGGAGCGAACCTTAGGCTCGCTTCGGCGTGATGTCAATATGGAATAGCCCGCCACTTATGGCGGGCTTTTTCGTTCCTGGGCCAAAAAACTCAATGACTTAGGGGATTTGCGGGCTGCTCACCTCCGCGAAACCTCGCTTCGCGACGTCTCCAAAACACGCGCAGCCAAAGGCATGGCGCCAGTTTCCTAGCACCAGTGACCTGGAACAGTTATGTGCTATCTGCCCTGCTTCAGCTAACCATGTAGTGGCTCATTGCCATTCGTCGGTTCAGAACTTCGGGGAGGCACGGGCGTTGTACACAGTGCCTGCGACAGCAGAATGAGATCGAGCAAAAGGTGTAGACCCTGTTGTCGATGCCATCAGGCTGAACAGAAGGCTTGGTTGAAAGAGATCTTCGGGCGGTAGCAAAGCACTGGCACAGCTCTGCCTGAACTCAATCAGCAGACGTTCTGGTGCCGAGCAGCCACCTCCTTGATCATCTTCTTCGATCGTTATTCGTCGACCAGGCTCTGTGCGGGTACCGCTTTCACCAGGACGCGAATTTGGTGCACTACATTCATCCACCCGACGTACAAGCCTCAATGCCCCCTGCTGCATGCTGCGCTCGTGCAGTACGTCTCGCATGTGGTCATAGTCGGCTTCGATGTAGCTCATAGTGGTTGCGATGTTCGAATGGTTCAGCAGGTTCTTGGTCAGGTGGATGTTTCTTTCCGGCTGCTTCATCAGATCGGTTGCAAGCGTGTGCCTGAACCGGTGCGGAGTCATCCGCACCCCGAGCCTGATGATCAGCTTCTTGTACATCGCCTCGACCTGGTCCGAGTTCATTTCATGCCGCTTGTAATGGCGGGAGAAACGATTGACGTTGAACAGCTGGTCATCGGCGGCAAAGCCCGCTCGACGAGCTTCATCGACGAGGCGCTGAATGTGCGGCGCTAGCCCATCCATGATGGGAATGCGAAACTCGCGGTGTGTTTTTTCGGTTTCGCCGCGGACGAGAACCAGCCGTCGATCCCAGTCCACATCCTTGAGCCGGATGCATAGCAGTGCATTCAGCCGTATGCCGGTGTAGTAGAACATCTCGAAAGTTGCCAGCCAGAACCACGCTGGTGTGATTCTGGCCCGGTCCCCAGTCGACTCCTCCTGGTCAGCAAGACTTCTGAGCCACCGCCTTGCACGGACGATCGCTTCGCCGGCAATGATTTTGCTCTGTCGCTTCGGTGCAATTACCGTCGTCTTCTTGAATGGGTTCACATCGGTGTTGGGAAGAATCCCGTACTCGATGCCGTACCCCCATATTGTTCGGAGGTGATTGGAGTAAGTGTTCCAGCTGCGCTTCGACAGACCTCCTTCAATCAGCTTGTTCCTTAAGGCAAGGACGTCCCGTCGATCGATGGTCTCCACATCAACAGCGTTACCGAAGTTCTTTTCCAGCTTCTTCATTGCCGCGCCGTAGATTTTCGCGCTGGCAGGCCGGAGGTCGTGATCGACGAGG
This sequence comes from Pseudomonas sp. A2, assembly GCF_023100865.1. NCBI lineage: Bacteria > Pseudomonadati > Pseudomonadota > Gammaproteobacteria > Pseudomonadales > Pseudomonadaceae > Pseudomonas > Pseudomonas sp. A2. Next base: position 4,708,113 of record NZ_CP039127.1, on the reverse strand, counting down.
TATTCCCGGAGCAATTTCTGGGGCGTCATTCAGCGGCCCCTTCCGTCACTCGTCGCAAGCTTGGGTTGTTCAGGGGCTGCTCAGCAAAGATCAGCTTCGGATCAAGAAGCAAGTAGCCCCTCAGCTGCGTGGTCTTCCGTGGGCCTACTACATCGTAGGTCCAGATGTTCAGCTGCTTGCTGGTTTTCTGGTGGCTCTTCTCTTTCTCAAATGCGCGTTGTACATGCTGCCAGGCCGCTGTCCCCGGTTTACCGACGATCCTCTCAAGCTCCGGGTGCTCAAGCACATATCGCTTGAAGATCCCAGGGGTAACGAGCATTGCTGTGTCGTCGACGGTGTGAATCAGGGCCTTGGTATCGTTGATGATCAATTTGTGGGAGGCGACCCCGGCTTTGAGCCAGGCGATGAAAGCTCCTCCCAGCGAACTACTCGTAGGCATGGTGGTGACATCTTTTATTGCAGCATTCCTTGCTGTGGCTGCTAGAGAATCGTCAGCCGGCTCTACCTCTTCGAGTCCTTGCTGAGGAGGGGAGGCGGCTGCTGAGCCTGGGCTAGCACTTAGCTCTTCTGATGGCGCAGTGATATTACTATACAGTGACAGTAATTCTTCGCGCTCAGATGATCGGATCCCTTCGGTTGGAGTTGGCTGGACTAGGGCTCGAGGTCGTGCCGGCGGTTGAGTTGCATCGCCCGAGGGGGCGACTGGCTCATCCGGTACCGCACAGACGGTTTCCGCACTGGTGCCCGCCTGCGCGACTGTCTCCGGTTCCTGGTCCAGGGTGAGGCTGCCACCGTATAGAGGGGGGCGTTCGTCCGGATTCGGCCAGACGAGTACCGGCGAGACCTTTAAGAAGGTGAAGCTGTTCTTCCAACCGCGGCCGTTATCGATGGTGGCTTTCCAGATCGCCTTATCCTGGGCATTGGTCTGGATGATTGCCTGGTCCTGCAGCATGTTGAAGAACGGAGCATTGGAGGTTGGCACTCCCTCAATACCCTGGGTCAGCAAGTATGCCCGGAGCTGGTCTGCTGCTGGCTTACTCACCAGCCAAAGCGCATCTTGCGTCAGCCAACCATCTGCCGGTCCATCTGGCTGATTGAGCTTGAGTTTTTCTCGCACCAGGAATCGCAGACCGTCGGCCAGTTGTCGCTGCAGCGATTGCTTTGGGGCCGCCAGCGCGCGTTCAGGATTGCCTCCCAGTTGCTGGGCAACGGAAGCTTTATCCGCCTGGATCACCATTTCGCCGAGGATGCCGGCGTGCTCGTACTGGCCGGCGAGAAGGTAGATCAGTTGCTTCCATAATTCAGGGAAACCGCTGAGCCAGTCCAGGATTCCGGTGTCCAGGACTTGCATGTACACAAGAGCTGAAGCAGCCCCGTGCAGTTGGTACTCCCTACCTTTCACATACTTGAACCGGTAGGGGCGGTTGATCGGGCCGTGCCATGGGTGCCATGCGCGGCCATCTTCGAGCTCGACGCGGAGGTCAACAGCGATCTTCCCCAAGTCGTGTAGCAACGCGCCGTAGGCGGCCGCTGCAGTCCAGGCTTCTGCTTGAGCGGATTGGGACTCCGGTGGAGCGCCTATTGGCAGAAGGTGCGTCTGCCGGATCTTTAGGGCATAGGCCACGATCTCCAGGCCGTGGTCCAGGAGTCCGCCAAGGTGGGCATGGTGATGGTTTTCAGAGGCAGGGAGCAGCTGCACCAGCTCAGCGTAGCGCTCGAGCGGTTTAAGGTAGAGGGTATTGAACTGAGCTCGTGAGAGCGAAGCCCGGCGCCAGATGTTCTCCAGGAGCTGCTGACGGAGTGGGCTCTGCAGGAGAGCAGTAGCCTTCGCCGGCAGATGGAAGCCCTGTGGTGAGGCTTCTGGTGTTGGTTTAGCCGGTTTGCGGCTCAACCAGGAGAGGAGTTGCATAGGGTGCTCCATGGGGTGTGCATGGAGCGGGCTTTTCTCTTAATGCCAAGATGGCATCAACGGTAAAGCGAATTCCGAGGGGAACGGATTTCTTGGCAGATGGCCATCATTCGGGAGGGTAGAGGGTCACGTTGTCCCCCTCTACGACGATGGTGTGCCCGGAGCTACCCAGCCCAAATTCGTTTCTTGAGCCATTAAACGTTCCAGATGGTGTGTTAAAAGTGAAATTTTCAAATATTACGTATTGATAGACGTTGAAGCCCGAACCGTAAAGGCCATCCTTTCCTCTTGGATACTCTTTGAATTGAACATTGTTGTACTCGGGTTTCAGTAGGCTAACAAATGCTTTTTCGGCATCTGCTATAGTGCGCGAGCTATTAATATCCAAAACCATGTCATCCATTTCATCCTCAGGCGCCCATGTCTGAATAATAAGTGGATCAATGTCGAAGAAGAATAATACGATTTCGTCTGAAACTCGATTCGATGGGGTTGGGTAGCGAATCTGTTCTTCTGTAAGGATCTCAACACGACCTTGATGAGCTTTATTTAGCAGTCGCTCGAAACTATCCTGCTTGTTTGCTATCCCAACATAAAGTAGGTCGTAGTTGCAAACAATGGCGTGATTGTTGAATCCTTGTAAGTTTGGGTTCCCCCTAGATTTTTCCCAGTATACTGAATCGGGGGTATACCAGGTGTGTGAGTGCATCTTCTCACCAGGACCTGGACGGTTGTGTCCGATCTGAATTATTTGGTCGTCCCAGGCCGCATGTACCGCTCCCCCAAGGGGTACATTTGCTTGCAGATTAATATAGCCCCAGTCAACTGTCTCTCCTGCTAACTTAATTTCTATCCGGGCAATGTCATTTACTGTGTCGACGATTCGTACATCGCCAAACTCTGTCCGTGGCCTAGCCCCGATCATGTATAACTTGCTACGTTTAAGCTTTGCGGCGAAAGCTGCATTTGCTTCGTCTCTAAAGTCCTTGCTCATGCTGTTTATGAACGGGGGGTGTACCGTCGCAAGGCGGACCATTTTCCCTAAGAAACTCATCGACTAACTCCTTGACGCCCTTTCAGTTTTTGGGCCCTTTCAGGTAAGGCTTTTACCCTTGTGATCCATTCCATTATCCATTCAAGCCCATTTTCTGTTGAGCCATTTACCCTTTACTGCTGATGCAGGTGTTTCAAATTCTGTGCGACCTCCATAGCATCGTGGAGGACTCGTAGTATCTCAACGATTTGATCTGTCCCAGCTCGGTAGAACACGATATGTCGAGGTCTAATCACGCGGCCGTCAGTCATCTGCAGCACGTTGAATGACAGATGCAGGCTACGAAGGCCCGGGGAAAGCTCATCACGCATTTTGCTGTCTACCGGCGTCGGCTGTTCAGCTAGGGCGAGGAACGTCTGCTGTAGCAGGTCTTGATACCGACTCCTGACGGACTGACCGAGCCTCACCTCAGTGAAGCGAAGCGTATCGGCGATGTCGATGCATGCCTGGGGGGACATGCGAACCATGGCCCTACTCATGCTTTTCGCCCGCCAGTCTTCCAAGATTATTGAGGTAGGCTGCCAGATTGGCCGGATCGATTTCATCGTATTGGCCTGCTTCGACCTGCATGATGCCCACTGATGTTGCGTTGCGCAGCGCTTCGAGTCTGGCTGCCTCAGCTGCTTCATGCTCAAGCAGCATCCGGATGCCTGCACGCACGACCTCGCTGAAGTTCTGGTAACGACCCGTGCTGACTAGTTCATCAATGGACTGCTCCATTGGCTGTGGAACGACGACATTGTGGGTGGCCATGGATGTGAACCTGATGAGTGGTGATGGCGTTTTATGCCATACCCCTTGCGAAAATGCCAAAGCTGTCGTATATCTGATGGCAAGATGCTCTCATAGGGCAAGGAGATTGAATCATGACTGCAGCCGCCAAACACTCGATTGCCTTCCGCTTAGGCCGGGCCCTGGGAGGTGTGGCGCGCTTCTGCATGCATGACTTGAATCCGACAGTCCGTTGGGTTAAGCGGGTAGTCCTCGCCATGGTAATTGCGCTCATTTTAGCCAACTCGATAAGCTGGCTTATGTCGGTGCTGCTGACGGTCATTTCACTTGCTCTCGGCCTGTACGCACTTTCCAAAGCTGACCTGGATAAGGTTGATATGTTCTCCGAGGATAAAGAAGCCCCCTATGGTCGGGACGGAGTTATGGGCTGCCCTCTCAATATGTGGGGCGAGCGTACTGACGGTCTTGATCGGGATCTTCCTTGAAAAGCTTGGTCTCAGTAAAGGACCAAGCTTTTATCAACGCTACTGCCCACCGATTGACTTCACTGCCTTCTGAGCCATTTGTCCCCCTTCGCTGCCAGCTTTTCCTACAGCGTCGGTTCCTTTGGTTAGACCGTTAAGGATCGTCCCTGTTTGCACTCCAGCCCAGCCGAGAGCAACTATCCAGAAGGTCGGGAGGATGATGAACATCGAACCCATGACGAAGTTCAGAATCGCGTCTTGAGTGGTGGTGTTCAAGCCCATCACTGGATCAAAGGATAGGTGTGGTGAGCCCGAACCATACAAAACGTCGATGATTGTGCTGTCGACCCATCTTGCCAGTTGGAACCAAAAGTCTACAAATATTAACGCGAACATTGTTACTGACATGGTCATGGCAACTTTCAGTTGATACGCACCGATTATCAGCACCAGTGGAATGCTGATGACCATGGCCATCTTGAGGAAGGCCACTACCATCGGTAAGGCTTGGCGCACCATGTCCATCGCCGGGAAGAAGGCCAGCGACCCGACGGCGACCCCCAATGTTCCGCCTGCACGTGCAAGGCCGTTCCAGACGGTTCCATCGACCTGTCCACCATAATCGGTGTAGACGTCGCCGTTGACCTGGCTAGAAGGCGACACGAGCTGGCGAATCATCGAGTCGGTGACTTCCTCCTGGGACAGCCACTTTGCCCACCCGAGGAACTGGTTCAGCAAACTAGGATCGACTTGGGCTTTCAGTCGGTCCCGCAGGCCGATGTTCCCGTCAGACCACCACTGTTTGCAAGTGGGATACCCACCACCACCGGTAACCTGGGGCATGCCATCATCTCGTTTCGTGTCATACGGCCAGGATGTACGGGGTGTTCTGGAGTAATCCGTGTCGTAGTAACCAGCCGTGTTCAGCAGGTAGTGGGACCCGATCCAGTTCAGGTCCTGTAGGGCCTTCTGGTCTTTGGCGATCGACCCAATGTCGGGCTGACGCATGAACAGGCGCGCGCGGGAAGGGCCGAAGCAATCATGGGTGAAGTCTGCCACCTCCTGCGCGAGCAGAGGATTGCCGATCCTCATCGCGTCGACCTCCATGCGCATTTGCCTGAGATCTGTACCGCAGGGGATTGCTGCAACAGCGCCGCTATTCAACCCCTTGGACAGCGCGTGTACGAGCGCCCACCACACCGGCACCTTCGCGCTCTTGCCGGCCAACGAGCTGAAGGTGGTGTTCCAGCCTGTCTCCGAGGGCGCCGGCGTCAGTACCTGGCACTGCTTCCCTCGCGCCTGGTCGAACTGCAGAGTGTCAAATCCCACGGAGATGGCTGGCACAGCACACAGTGAAACAACCACATACCCAACGTACAGCTGGGTTTCAATGCGAGCCAGGGACAGCACCCCCTTGTTGCCCTCGTCAGCGCCTTCTCCTCGGACTTTGATCCACTCACGGGCCACGATGATGATAAAGGGCAGGGCGAAAAGGCCCGTGTCCGAAATCATGTCCCAGATCCCGTTGTTGATGATCCACCCTACCAGGGTGAGGTAATACTCGAGGTAGTCGTTCGTATAGAGCGTCATAGGACCTCCGACCAGGTGATTGGCGCCTTCGAGATCTCGATGATCACGAACAACAGGAGTACCAGGAACTCGATCCGCTGAACCCCCTTGGACGACTGATCTTCGTCGCTCCCAGGCAGACGCGCCTTGAGCTTCACCCACGCGAAGACGATGCTGCCATAGAGGGCGAGTCGCCATAGCAACAGTGGCAGGTAATTGCCCTCACGCCACTTCAACCAGGTGTCGAACACGCCCAGATGATTGACCGCGATGACGCCGAGCAACACGCTCAGCAACAGCATCACCACGCTCAATAACACGCCTCCCAGGAGGACTTTGAGGGGGTGGGCTTTTTTCTCGACATCTTCCGCCATGGTCACTCCTTGCCGGCAGGCTTCTGCAGCTGAATCAGGCGATCCTGTTCAGGCGCCGCTTCGTAGATCGAGCGGGAACTTTCGGCGCGCGACTTGCTGCGCTCGATGATCTTCATCGGAGAGTTGTTGGCGAGCTGCTGCCGCATGTCGAGCTCGGTCTTGAGGTTGGTGATGAGTTGCTGAAGCGTGTCGACCTGGCCGAGTGTGGCCTCAACGGCGAGCTTGTTCGCATTCACGTTGGGTTCCTTGCTGCCTGTAATCAGCATGCGCTGCAGCAGCAGACCTTTCTCCAGGACATCAGCCAAGGCGACCTCGGATGCCAGGCGGGAGGCCAACACCGCCTGATCCCGCTCGTCACGAAGGGCAGTAACTACGCCGCGGGTAATGGGGAGGGAGTCACTGCTTGCTTCACGCAGCTTCTCGGAGGTGATCTGGGTCCCGGGCTTCAAGAGCTCCTGCAGGGCCGCGAGCTTCTTGTCGTATGTTTCCTGGATCAGCGGGGTCAAGCCCACACCCGGAGTCGATGTAGTCGTGCATCCTTCACAGGTCTGTAGCTGCTGTTCACCCAGGACCCGGTTTGCGAACTGGGCGGCTTCGGCCGGAGACTCCCAACTGCCGCATACCAGTCCATTGGAGCAGCTGGACTGCGGGATGCTCGAGGTGTCCTGAGCTGCGCGATTGTTGAGGAGGTTGTAGCCTGCTTTGGCAACATCCCCAACCACTTTGATGGGCTGCTGCCCATTGCCACCGGCCTGTTTACCGCCGACCCAAGTCACGCCGTTCGATCCTGGTGCTTGCTCGACCTTGTCGACCACTGCCACGGCATCGTTGCTCGATGCCAGGGCTTGCCCCATCTTCTGACCTTCGGCAACCTTGCCCCACCCCATCTGGCCGCCGGCAATGTCGGCCATCCGTTCGGCCATCGCCCTGCAGGTTCCCTTCGATCGGTCGTAGTCGAGGCGCGCCTGCAGGATCCCGTTGGTCAGCAGGTTGTAGAGGGCGGGATTTGCCCGCTGCAGGATCAGTGCCGGCAACGACGTGACAGCGCCGGTCGCGTTCTGGATGACGCTGCCCATGATCTGTTGGAAGCCCTGTGTTGCGCCGTTCAGCTGGTTCTGCAGGGTGTTGCTGAGGTCCATGTTTCCGCAGACCAGGTTGTTCTGCCAGCCGGCGCCGACGGTGATGCTTTCCATCTGGCCAGCGCTGCCCATCTGGACAGCGCTGCCGCCGCCGATACTGTAGAGCACGTCGTCCCCGATCACGCTGCCCTGGGACTCCACCTTGATTGGGTCGGCGGCCTCAGCCATACACCAGGTACTGCCCATGCCAGTAGCGAGAATGATGGCGATGGTAAATTTGTTCATATAGCTCTCCAGGTCTTATCTCATTGGAAGTCAGTGCTTCCCAGGAAGGTCTGGCCTTTGCGCTGGCAGCATGAATAGGGCCGCCACAGGGCCCAGGCATAGGCTTCGTCGACTGCATCGGCATTCGGGCCAGGGGAGGGGAACACGGCGCAGGTAGGGCTGATGGTTGGCGTCAGCTCCTGCCACTTGCCTGTGCTGGCATCACCTTCTTTCAGTTCCCCGGCAGGCCAGTAGCCAGGCTCCGGCAGGGAGCGCATAGGCAGGTATACGTGGGGTTGTCCTACCCGCGTCGTGATGTCACCGGCACGCTGGGCGATGACTGCACCGGCCTTGAAGTCGTCGACCTGGTGGATGAACCCGCTCCGTGGGTAGACGCTCCCCCACATGTCGGCCGAGAGAAGTCCACCGACCTCCCGCATGCCGGGGATCAGGGCCTCTGGATAGACGGATTCGGGAACCCCGTACCGCCATGCGAGGGTGTCCAGGGTGCTGAGCATGTAGGGCACGTAGGGGGTCGTCGCGCCGTGGCAGGAATAGCCAAAAGAGCTTACAAATCGGCTGAATACCGCAGCTCCAGGGTGGCCGATGACGTCAGCCTCCTTGAACTTGGTGATGTTGTTCTCGGCGTTGTGGTTGGTAGTCCCATCATTACCGGCTTGCGCCGTCGCATTCGGCGCCCCCATGGGGCTTACCTCTGTCCACGGATTCCCCCCTGTGTTGGCATAGGCGGATACCACTGCGTCCGGAATGTAGTGCCGGACTTTGGTTGAGGTTTTGACCGTGCAGCCAACGGGTGTGCAGAGCAGCCAGTAGCAGATGCCGACTACTTTGTATTCCAAGCAGGTAGGCGAGGTGGTGGAGGCGAGAATCGCCGCTGAGCTGATGGCCGCGTAGGCTGAGAAAGGTAGCGCCGAGGTTAGAAGCCCAGCCAAGGTGAGTCGCGAGATTCGTCTCATCATCGTCCCCTTGCCTGGTTGATTGCCTGAATGGCAGCAGCCACGTCGGGTTGGCCGTAGATCACAAACCGGCGATCGACAACGACTGCCGGCACCTTCGAGACCCCAACACTCCAGGCATCGGCATTGCCCTGCTGAGCGGCAGCTAGCTGTTGCATAAGGGCAGCTCCGGCCGGCGTGCCCATTAGTTGCCTAGCGGCGAGCGCGGCTTGGTGCGGGTTGGGTGGTAGCTTCCTGGACAACTGCTCCTCGATGCGCTGTTGATCATCGAGCTTGATGACACGCACATCTGCCGGTACGGAGGTGAGTGGGTGCGCCGCGTCTGTGATGGCCCAGGTCTCGGCATGCGCGGTACCGGTGGCCAGCGCGGCGACGAACAACGGGATCACTCGCGATGAAGGCGGGGGGATATTGAACATGAGGCTGCACCTGAAGTGGGGACGGGTACAGGAAAACGGATCGGCCCGCCAGGCGCAGTAGGAAATAGATATCTGACGGTACTTGGATTTCTCGGTGAATCCCCACACGGGCGTAAGCGAGGCGTTTTCGGTCTGGCAGACTCGTTGAGGTGACTCCATACTGCCCGGATCAGCACTTACACTGGAACGGACATGCGCAAAAGAGGACAAGTATTCTGGGAGTGGGCGGATCCCGATCTGCACTTCAGGAACTTCGATGAGCGGATGGCCGACGGCTCCCTCATTAACATTCAGGTGCGGGTCTCTCGCGAGCACCTGACTCAGCTATTTCTCGGTATCTATGCTCTGGATGGAAAGCTTTTGCTCGAAGAGGGCCATATGGACTGCAAAGGGCAGACTATGACGGCTGCGATGACCTGGGCCCTTAAACGCGCTCATTCTTGGATTGAGAGCGATAAACTCGCCAACCGATAAGCGGTTGATGGCGCTCAGGTGGCACTGGAGTATTTTCTATACCGGTTTGACGCAAGGAGGCAGGCTGGTGAAGGACGCCATACCCACCAACCAAGAAGTGGCGGCCATTCTTGGGATTGATGAGGCATCGGTTGAGAAGTTTCGGCAGGAGACCCATCGCCTGCAGGATGGCGCGTGGCTGGTGCAGTTTGCCTATTGGATGCCTCAGGAACTGCGTCAGGGTCTCACCGGTAGTTTCACGCTGACCATCACACTTCCTCCAGATCCTCATGATCGTCGAGAGCGTGAGTGAGTTGTGGGTATCCGGTCGCTGATGCCCAAGTCACTGCGGCGGATGATCGGTTTCGAAGTATTACTGCCTCCATGACATCCCGCTGCAGTTCACAAATATCGTTGTTGAGTTGCGTCACGGAGGCCGACAAGCCGACGGCATCGTGTGAGTCGGATAGCTGCTGATAGAGCTTTTCAAGTTGAACACTCAAAAAGCTGTGTCTACTGGCGAAACCTTGTAGTTCCATCATCCCGTTCACCTCCACAATCACACCGACAGAGACTGGGCGAAGGGAAGTCCGTTCCCCTCGGATCTCAGGTCGTTACAAGAATGTGAACTAGTCGAACCATTCCTCGTCACCTGGATCAAGTTCTTCCAGGTTCATATCGAGCTGCAGCTCGATCACGGTCCCGGGCGCTGGGGCATACCAGTCGACTATTACGAACCGACCTTTGCCTGTGGTCGCGTCATAGTCCATGAGCACGCAGTCGTCGTTCCACTCCTGGAGAGCCCAGCTCAGCTCATCGTGTGAGGGGAATTCTTCCCCGGTCGACTCAAGCTGAAACCATCCATGGCCAGAGCCTGCGCTTGGGAAGAACCTGCTTGGTAGATTGCTTTCTTCGTCATTATTGTCGATGCGGGAGACCGTGATCTTGATCATTACCCTGGCTACTCCTTGCTCGCAGTGGCCTGGGCTGCGAGGTCATCCACGACCGACAGCAGTGTGGCGCTATCCACGGGACCTTCCAGGCGCATGCTGTGCCCCGTCAAACTGTCGGTGACCTCGATCGTAGGGGTAGCGGCAATGCCCCGGCCCTTGGCCACAGCCAATTGCTGTTCAATGGCTGCTCGGATATCCAGTCTTGTCCTCGCGCAAGTGGAAAGACCTTCTGCAGAGATGCCAGGTACCTCCAACTCATCAGCGAGCCCCTGGCCATTGCCACGTGTGCGCAGCAGGACCTGGTCGATCGCTTCCCAGAACGCCGAAGCCCCGCCCAATGAACCCGCGCATTGAACGAGCCTTGCCTCTGATACTGCTGCAGGGCCATGACTATCGAGAGGGAAGTGATGCCAAGCGAGCTTCACGTTCTCTTGCTCGCTCACCCATCGCTTCAGTTGTGGCGTGTATGCCCTGCAGTATGGGCATTCCAGATCGGCGTACTCCGTGATCACCCAGCGGGCACTGGACGGACCGAAATACCAGGTCTCATCGGCGGGGCGTGCGCTGTTGTTCTTTGCCAGCAGCCAGCCAGCGCCGAGGCCAGTGATCGCGATGATGCCGACCACGATGAGTTTGAGCCTGTTCTTACGCATGCTCATCCCCCCGAGCATGAGGGGGGACCTCAGGCTGGCCGAGCTTCTGCAGGGCGGCCTGTAGATCGTGAATGGCTCCGTCAGGCTGAGGGTGCTCCTTCAGCCACTCATCCAACACGGACTGAACCAGCGGAATGATGTCGCGACGATCGAGGGCGTTATTTTTGATCTGTTGCAGCTCGTCAATGAGCACTGGTGCGCAAACCGACAATGACTGGAGTGTGTCGTGCCCGGGCTCTTTGAGCAGCTGGGTCAGGCTATCAATGATGTTCTGGGTCAGGGTATTCATGACTCTCATGCCACGCGCTCCACGGCCTTCTTTGATTCGGGTAAGGTGATGGGATAGGGAGTGATACCGCGTTTGTGGTCCAGGTCCGCGGCCACCTGCAGTGCTGCGTGTAGCTCATCGCAGCCGAGCGCCTGCATGGTTTCGTAACGCTGCCGCTTTTCTTCTGGCTCGGTCATGGCCAGAGCAAGGCACAGGCTGGGTGGCACCACACGGAACAGCATCTCGATCCGCTTGGCCAGGACGATGCCCTCGGTGAACTTGCCGTTTTCCTTTCGTGCCGAGAGCATCATCGTCTTCTGCGCCGGCGTGAGCTCACGAAAACGCGCGATTTTCTCCACCTCGTCAGGCGGCATGTTCAAGCAGATCCACCACTCGATCATGTTCAGCAGGGCGGATGCTTCTGGAGGGATGTCGTCAACGTTCTGGGTTGCCATCCAGTACCAGGCACCTAGTTTTCGCCACATCTTGGTGATCTTCACCGAATACGGGGAGAGCAGTGGCACCTTCAATGGGATGTGGCCTTCGTCGGTGAAGGCAATGAGTGGTCGGCCTTTGAACTGGTCCCGCTCTGCGATGTTGTTGATGGTGTTCAGCAGGGAGATGTAGGCGATGGCCATCTGGGCTTGATAGCCCTCACGAGCGTAGGTGGCCAAGTCGACGATTGTGATGTCAGCTTCCGGCCAGGCGGTACCAGGACGGTTGAACATCTCAGCCTCGGTGCCCATGGTGAACATCCCCATGGCCTCGGCCATCTCCATGAACCGGTTGCGCCGGCTTTCAGGGAGCTTGTCGTCGCTGGCCATCGCCTGCAGCGCTGCGCTGATGTCTTCAGTCAACACCGGACGGTTTTTACTTACGCACAGCTCGGCGGCGTTGATGATGCACTGCCGGATGGCACTGCGGTCGGCCCGAGTGAGTCGCGCATCCTCCTTCGATTCGCCGCCAGTGATCATCAGGCGGGCTGTGATCTCCAGCTCGCCCAGGATGTCCCTCTGTTCGTCCTCCATCCCCGCCAGTGCGTCGGTCAGGTGCTGGTCCGATGCATCCACGTCCGAGGCATCCAAGACCTTGACCTGGTCCTTGTTTTTTACGAGCTGCACGGCGTCGACGAACGGGGCGAGGCTCACGCCGCTACCCGGAGCGAGCCGTACCCGGTTGACGGTCAGGCCAAGCCGCTTGGCGAAATCGCCCAGCAGGCCGAAGCTGTTGCCGGCCTCGATGATGAAGAGTCGAGGGCGGTAGAGCGCAATGGCCTGCATGATCAGGTAGTTGGCTGTGGCAGATTTACCCGCGCCGGTGGGGCCGAACAAGAACAAGTGCGCGTTCATTTGTCGGTCGAGCTTGTTCAGCGGATCGAAGGTCAGCGCTGCCCCCCCTCGATTGGAAAGGGTGAAGCCCGGGTTACCTGTGCCAGTGGAGCGCCCCCAGACTGGAGCCAGATTGGCGATGTGCTGGGTGAACATAAGCTGGGTGTACCAATCCAAGGCGCGGTTTTCATTCGGGTCGAAGTTGCATGGCAACCAGCGCAGGTAGCTGTTTAGAGGAGCTACCTCGTCCTGTGACTGGACTGGTTGCATGCCGGCGCCGAGGAGCACGTTGCACAAGCTAGTCGTGCGCTCCTCGAGCACGGCTTTATTCTGACCACGGAGGAAAAACGCGACACTTCCCCGGTAGAGCTTGTGCTTTCGTCCGAGAAGGGACCGCGCCGTTTCAACGTCATCCCGGGTGTGACTGGACGCCTGGGTATCCCCGATAGCCTTCCTGGATAGCTGTTCGAGATGCCCTTCCAGCAGATCCTGCGGGGTCGGCACCATGGTGATGCACAACACGGTATCCTCCGGCAGCCGGTCGAACAGCGAGTTCAATGAGTCGGCCTGCTTGGTCTCACCGGTCAGATGCCCAGTGAGGGGGGCATTTTTCAGGCGATCCAGCATCACAACCCGGTGCGGCATGCCGTCGAACGACCAGAGACCGCTGTCGATATCCGAGCGCGGTTCTCTGTAGAACAAGTTCTCTGAGAAGTCGGTGCCGCTCGCCACCGGCAGCTCACCCTCTTGCAACTCGCGGGCTGGCTGGCACACCTCTTCGTAGAAACGTCGGATATCGCGCTCAGTCGACCCCAGGTGATCTGGGTGTGGATTGAACCAGCCTACGAGCCAACGCTTGATCGCATGGCCATCCATGCGTTTGGTTGTCACGCCGGCGTTGGCCAGGGATCCTTTAAGACGGTCGCAGATCGCTTTGAGGTAGGCGGCAGGCTCCTGGCCGCGCACCACGACGTCCTGTTTCTTTACTCGGCGATACACCACCAGGCGGACTTTCCGTGTCTGACCACGCCACGGGAGGTTGCTGACTGCCGTGTCGACGAACAATCCACCTGGCTTGGAGATAGACTCGAGGTGGTGGCGGAACAGCGCGAGGTAGAGCTTGGTGAAATCCGTGTTCTCAGCCCGGGGCTGGACGTAGGCCTGGAGTTTTTGCAGGTAGTCGGTCCAGTCCGTTTCGTCCTGGGCATAAAGCTGCACTACCCAGTGAGAGCTCTCGAGTTCGTCGAAACTGTCCTGCAGGACACCTTGCAACGCATCGCGAGCTTGTTGAAGCCAGTCGTCGGAGCGTCCCTCGGTCCCGATCGGGATCAACTCGAAAAACGCCGCCCTGGAAATGCCATCCTCGAGGAGCATGGCCTCTTCCTCGGGCAGGTATTCTGCCCATGGCAGCATGTCCACGAACGACGGGTTGACCTCGTATATCCTCGCCACGTCAGTTTTTGTCGCCGGCCGACGTTTAGGGTTTTGCCAGTCGATGGGTGAAGGGATGCCCATGGACTCCAGGCGAGCTATGTACCGGTCATTCGCAGCCTGGCGGTCTTCTTCGTTGATGACAGTACTGGCTGTTGCGGGATAGTCGTCGACAAGGTCGGTATCGGTTGTCGGCTGGCCGAGCACGGGCTCGATAGGCGTTGCAGGGCCTTTGCCCAGCAATTTGCTTATGAACTGCATCAGTACTCCTCCGTCCGCTCGCCTGGCATGGCGTACTGCACGCGTTGATACATCGGGAACACCGTGGTGTACCCCGGGACTGGGACTGGATCCGTACCAGCCAGGTGTGGGAACACGTACATCACCAGATCAGGGTTCGGGAGGCGCTTGAACTGGCTGTAAATTTCGTTCTGGGGCGTGCGGTTGAAGGCGTCAGCACTTGCCTGTTGGCGGGCCACCTGAGCCTCATCGAGCGGTCGGCGCAGCTCTTGGCGCGCATCCAGCAACATTCTGCTGTTGGAACTGCCAGAGCTCCCGCCAGACGTGCCGTGTTGCCACACGTCCATCATGTTGGCTTCCCCGTGGGGGAGCAGCTCGTCTTTGTCAGTCGTGCATCCGCCTAGAATGAGGGCGAGCACGAGCCAGGCGCCGGCCTGCAGGCGGGGCTTAGTCAAGGTTTGCGGATACATGGTTGGCTCCGGCGTTGTAATCGACCTTGCGGCCTTTGATCTCGTAGTCGATGGCGAGCTGCTGGTCCAAGTGGACGGCGACCTTCGCCCCGGGCTGTACGTACACGGCGGCGAAAGCTTCGCCGTAGAGCTTGTTCATCCAGGAGCGGATGTCGCTGACCCCACCGGTCAGAATCGCGCCCATGGCGGAGTTCCCCGAGGAGCCCGTGGTCCCGAATGAAGTTCCTCCGCTGCTGAAGGTAGTGGAGCTATTTTGCTCATCAGCCTTCAACAGTTTGGCGATGCCGGCGCCCGCGGCCGTCACCAGGGACTGGTTGGTCAAGTACTCCTTGGCGTTGGATCGGCGCTCGCCGGAGATGCAAGGAATGCCGTAGGAGTCGCTGATCCAGCCGAGTCCGCCCTGGATCGCTGGCTGCCCGTTACCGTTGCTGCTGTTCTGGTTGTTGTTCTGGCTGCCGTTGGCCTCTTCTGCCGGGGCAGGGAACGATCGGACCGTGCCATCTGCGAAGACGAACGTCAGGCTCCGGACTTGCCCGCGCACGCAGGACAATGTCCAGTCGCCTGATGCGGTACCGCTGGCAACAGCACCGACGACGTCAGGTATCTCGATGCCGTTTGCGGTGAGGTTGTCCGGACCGATCAGGACCTTGAAAGGGAAGGGATCATTGACTGTTCCATCGATCGGTACGCGGCCAATGAGCGCCGACATGGCCACCGACCCCATCAAGGTCGAGTTCTGGGGCAAGGTATAGGCTTTGCGTACTTGCTTGCGGGCATCCTGGGGAGACAAATCAGCGCCGACGTTCTGGGCCGTCGCGCTGAGAACTGTTTGGCCTTTGTCCAGGGTGCTCCCAAAGCTGGTGGGAAAATTGAAGCTACTGGCCGTCTGGGCGGAGCCGGGCTGAAGGGGTTTACCGCTAGCGTCCAAGGCAGTGGCATCGGTGGGTTCAACCCATACGAGTCCATTGGACTTCGTCCCTTTGTCGAAACCCGCGCCGTCACCTGGCATCACTCCGAGCCCAATGGGGAGGTCCTGCCCAGCGGCATTTGGGTTCTGCGATAGGTTATCCAACTGACGCTGGAACTGGTCCAACAGGCCCACGCTTTGGTTCTTCACCTGCTCCTGCAGCTCGCCCTTCGCATCATTCAGCTTGTTGTCGACATTCTGATCTATGCGCGAAAGCCGGAGCTGGAGCTCTGCATTCTGGTCCTTCAGTTCCTTGTTGTCGGTCAGCACCTTCGCGATCTGGTCTTTCACCTCCCGACTTTCAGCGACCACCGTGCGGAGGGTGTCGGCCGGAGTATCACCGTCCACCCCTAGCTTGCGTGCGGTGTCGCCTCCGATGATGATCGGTTTATCTTCAGGAGCCTTCGGCTCCTCTTTTTTACTCCCCCCCTTGAACACGATGATGAGCGCGCCGATCAGCACGGGGATGAGCAGGTACTTGAGGAGTGGATTACTTTTCAGACTGCCCACGGCGCCCTCCTGCTTTCGGATCAATTTGGCTGACCGAAGACGGCAGCAGGGCCTCTTTCAGCCCCTTTCCTTGTGTGACCAGGTAAAGCGTGGTGGTATCGCTGGCATTTCCACGAGCTCCGAGGTACGGGTGCTGGAATGTCGCCGTGGAGAAGTTGCCCATCAGCTCTGTTGCATTCATCGTCAACTGCTGGGCACTCAGGTTTCTGAGTTTGACTGCCGTGACATAGCTGTTGTCGAGGCGCCAAGCCCCCAGCACCGATGCTTCCACCGGTAATACCGGCAACAAGGTGCTGAGGTCCAGGGCTCGATCAACACGCACCTGGCTGATGCCGGCGACAGGCTCAACGGTCCGGAGTGGGGCGTACAGCATTTGCGCCGCATAGCGGGTCAGGGCCACCGGCGCAGGTGTCTCATGTCGCGGTGCCGGCGGAACATCCTCCTCCTCCTCCTCCGACGTCGCGGATCGCTTCGTCGGAGCTCGCGTCGAGGTGGTATCGCCGTAGTAGGTAGAAGGGGCCGCGCCGGCGACGATCTTCGCGGGTTCGAGCTTGGCTTGGCCCTCTGCCGCTGGTGTCGCGGCAATATCCACCAGCATGATCTCGCCAGTGGCCACATTCTGCAGTTGCAGCCTGGTCGGTGGAATTTCTTGGCTGGCCAGCAGGTAGACGGCGCCGCCAGTGCTCTGGACCCGCAGTTGGCCAACAAGCTGCGGAGGCATGCCTACCCGCACGTTCTGGTCGACGAACACAATGCGCTCTTGACCGACAATTAGCGGGATTGCCATGGGGATACGGTCCCACAGCAGCAGCTCTACCGCTTTCACATTGGCAACTGCAGAGAGGCCCAGAACAAGGAGGCACGCGCGCAGATTCATGGTTTCACCCCGGCTGCTTGCAGATCAACCTCGATGCGCTGCGGGTTGGACGCATAGCAGTTCCACATCAACCCGAACGGATTTTTCTCTGGATTGACGTCGGCCCGGACGATGGACAGTGGATAACGCGTCATTGCACGCTTGACCCGCTCGCCGTTCACCGACTCGTCAGCGAGTAGATCCAGATTGACTGTCCAATCGTTGATTCCGATTTCTTCCACGCGTAGCACGCCAGGGTCGGTCAACCCGTGGCCCGGGATTTCTGAGACATTCCGTTCACGGCGGCGCAGCTCACCGGCGTTACGGCGCATCTCGTAGTCTTTCTGCAGGTACTCCTTGCAGCCAGGGGTCACGTAGGACGCCAGACGCTCGATGTTGTCTTGGTAGTCGTCGTCCCCGTTCTTCTCCCAGCGCTGCATCTGCTGGAAGATATAGAACCCGAAGGCATACACGTTTTCTGGTGGCACCTCCCACCATTTGCGAGTACTGCCGGAGCGGAGGTCCGGCGGCACATGCACGGTCAGGTCTTCGGGGGCTTTGTGCCAGCCGTAAAACGCGAACAGGCTGACTGCGCCCAGCACAATTACCGCGATTCGCAAGCTGAGAATGTGTGCTTGCTGAGCATCCACTCGTTTTCGAAAACTCATGAAGATTCCTACTTTCCTGTACGACGGCATGTCCACGCTCCCTTCCGGATGACCAACTGGGGGCCACCGAGGAAGGGGAGGTGTTGAGCCTTGTAGAACTGGAGCTGGCGGTAAAACCATGTATCCGGGCGGCCGCGTTTCATCTTCCGGAGGATCCGGCTTGCCACGGTCAAGCCCAGAGCTCCACCTACAAGAGCGCAAGCGATGAAGAGAGCTGGGTTGCCGAACAAGAACGACACGGGGATGCCCAGAATCACGCCGGCCCCTCCACAAGCACCGACCGTTCCCCACATTTCATCCGCAGTGAGACCTCCCATGACGATGGGCTGCCTATTAAGGTTGTGGGGAAGGAAATCGAGCGTTCCATCCTTCAGGTAAGTGGTCTCAGCCATATCGCATCACCAGTTAGAGGACGCCAGTAGCTTTGGTGACCATGAAGATGCCGACGCCGATCAGGCAGATCCCGACCACAGCGGTGAGCCCCAGGTCTCGCCACTTTTTCTTGCCCTCATGGATATCGTGGTAAACGCCGTAGGCATGGGAGGCGACCCCCACCATCATGGCTCCGAGCAGGAAGAGACCGATCAGCATGAAACCGTCGTAACCGTAGTTCTGGATGGTTTGCAGCCAGCTGGTTCCCTCGCCGCGTGTTGGGGCTTGTGCTCCTGGTAATGCGGCAGCGGCAATGATTGGGTGCAGGCCCATAATCAATGCGGCGGCGCCGGTGAGTGACTTGGTGATGGTGCGGATAGACATCGGTTAGCTCCTTGGCTAGCTGAGAACGAGTGTGGCGAGGATCAGCAGCAGGACGATGACCTTGACGGTCGACGCGGCTGCAATGTTTCTGTCGATGTTCTGAGTCGCCCAGCCCCGGTAGATGCTGTACAGCGCCCAGGCACCCCACAGGGTCGACAGTGCGATGACGGTGCCTACGAACAGCACGGTGCTGGCCTGGGGGGTGACCCCGCTTGCAGCGTTGAAAGCTGCGACTTGAGTGCCGCTCATGCTCATGGCATCCGCCCGCCGGTGAGGGTGTATTTCCCAGCCAGCTCTGCCGGATCTCGCGGCTGTGCGCGACTTGGGGTCAGGTATTCTTGCAGGCCCTGGCGAACGCGCTGGATGTCGCCAGCCAGACGTTCATAGTCGAAGTAGTAGCGCTGGCCAGGTTCGCTGGCGATCGTGGCGCTGCGCCGCGCCGAGTCCTCCAGCGCGTTCAGCTGCCGGATCATCACCTCGATGTTGGCCTGTTCTGATGCACCGGCCGCCTGAGCGCTCGGTATTAGTGAAAAGCCGCCGCTGACGCTGATCAGCGCGCCAAGCAGGATTCGGCGAGGAGATACAAGGAGGAGGGATGGCTTGTTCACGGCTGGGCTCTGGGGCAACTGACTGTGGGCGTCAGAATGCCGAGACCAGGTGGAGGGGCGCCTCAAGAAATACTTATCTGAGGTCCGTAGAATTTTTTCTCTAAGCCGGTCACGCTTTGGTGAAGTGGATTGATCCACTTTGGTAGGGCGATTGAACGGCCCAGACCGATTACAATGAGCCGAAGTTAAGCCAAGGAGTAGGCATACGGGAAAAACTGATCTGTGGGGGAGTCTTATGCCGCGGAAAACCACCAACTCGCCGGTGTTTGAAGCTTGGGTATCGGACTTTCTGGGTGCCCGTTTCCGAGATGAAGGTTGCTACGACAAAGCGGTTTTGGCCGCCGAGATGCTTCAGCACCGACGAGAGGTGAGCTCAGTGGAGCTGGTCGAGATGGTCAGGAGGGCCAACGCCATGTTGGCCCTCCTTCCAGGGCATGATCATGAAGCCTAAAGCGCCTGATTGGTCAGGCTACTGACTCGCGCTTGAAAAAGAGCAGATATCCGACCGGCATTGGGAACCCGTAGGACCAGGCCTGGGCATTTTGATTGCCCACTTTGATCTCGCCCCGGCACACTGGCTGGGTGCTGACGAGTTCCCAGCCTTGGGCTCCGAGCTCGAGCATCTTCTTCTGCAGTTGCTCCTCTTCTGCCAAAAGAGACGCAACATCGGGCTCAAGCGTCTGTTCTGTGCTCTTAAATATCCAAGCGCCGCTAGTCGCGTTTTTGAATGGAATAGCGACATAGTCAGCGCGGTGTTCGAATTTCTTGCTCATAGTGACTCCTTTATTTAATCAGCCGCGCGCTTGACGCGCTCCTGGGGCGAGAGCGTCCACGTAGCGTTCCATGATGGACAGCACCAGACTGTTGATGGCGAGGATCTTCATCGCCCGGGTGACGGCAACGTACAGGAGGTTCAACTCATCATCTCGTCGACCTGGATCGATGTCAGGTGAGAGCGGGTCCGACGTGAAGTCGTCGAAGAGCCCGACGAAGTCCCACTCCAGGCCTTTCGACTTGTGGGCAGAGGTGAGGGTGATAGTTGCATCCAGCTCTTGGTCCACGGTGCATGAGCGCAGGGCCAAGATTCGCTGAGGCAGATCCGGATACATGTTGATGATCTTGATGGACCGGATCATCTCGCTGTCCTGGCTAACCTCGGCGATTTCCACGTACTGGCCATAGTCTCGGTAGTCACGGAGCAGCTTTTTGTTCTGGACCAGATCGCGCTGTTGGCGACTGAAATAGAACAGATCCTCGAGGTCGCGTACTGAATAGCTGTCAATGCCGCCAACCCAGTAGATTTTGGGCTTCTCGGTGACCAGGCACAGTGCGTTTTCAATCACCCCGATAACGGTCCGATGAATGTATGTCCTGTGCGGCAGCCCGGCCGGCAACGCCTTCTTCACCAATGTCTTCTCGCCCAGTCCCTGCAGCTTCCTGGTTTCTCCCTTGTAGGACAGGATGATGTTGGCGACATGGGCGACTGCAGGCCCAAATCTGAAGCTCTGGGTCAGGTAGTGCTTCTCCGCCCCGGCCATCCAGCTGGCATTTAGAGCGTCTTCCGCCCCTCGAAAGCGATAGATCTGCTGATGACGATCACCCACGGCCACCTTGCGAATACGCTGAATGCGCACAATGTCAGCGATGACGGGGTTTACGTCCTGTCCCTCATCGAGCAGGACACAGTCGAAGCGCTGGCTCAGGTCGGGTTTGCTCAACTGGTACAGCTTCAGGTATCCGTCATGCGTGATCTGCACCGCTGTGTCCTGCAGGTCAGTCATGCGCTTCCAGATGCTCATCGCTGCTACCAGCGCCTGGTTCAGGTAGCGCTCCTGGGCGGAGGTAAGCATCGGGCGGTCACGGAACCGTGGAAAGTGGCAGCGCTCGATCAGGTCGTCGGCGCTGGCCATATAGTTGTTGAGGGTGGTTAGCACGTCCCTGACCAGCTCCCAGTCCTGCGTATCAAGCGCTCGGGCGATATCGGTCAGTCGCAAGTTGTTGGTCTGCTTATGGCTGAACTGTGTGCCATAGACGGCGTAGGCCAGGCCGTGCGCAGTTTTGTTCACCACGTTGCGCGGAAATCGGCCACGCGCGGCGATCTCGACCGACTTGTTGTAACAGAGATAGAGAATCCGCAGACGGGTGTGGTGTTGCGCGTAGCCCACCAGCGTTGTGGTCTTGCCACTGCCAGCGCCGGCCTGGATAAGGAGTTTCGGGGCTTCCGACTGGATGATTGGCGACTGCTCGTGTGTCCATTGCATCGTTCTCTTCCTCACAAATACTTCTTGAAGCTCGCGGCCGTAATGCTCACGGACACCCCGAGTAAGGCAGCGCAGGGGAGTAGTACCAGCAGTGGGCTGATGCTGATCGGGAGCGCCAAGTAGAAAGTCCAGGGGAAAATGGCCAACGGCAACATCGTTGCCCGGGCCTTGTGGTACAGGTAGCTGGACTCTCGGCCGGCACCAAATTTACGGAGGTCTCGCCGCACCAGCCCGTCGACCAGGCCTGTGAGTGCAGCCATGGCAAAAAGCGGTACCGTCATCAGCAGCACGACCAGGCGGACGCAAAACACCAGGACGGTAAAGAGGGCAGCCAGGGCATAGTTCTGTACCGTTGTGACGCTCTGCGCGGCCCAATAGCGCATGTCCAGCTCGTTACGGGGACCGGCTTGAGCGATCGACTCCATGCTCTGGACCCAGCTAAGCATCCCGGTCTTCACGACCAGCCAGTCGTAAGCTTCAGTGACCAGCCAGGTCGCGGTGCGCCCGGGTTCTTGGACGACAGCGCTATGGACCAGCCCCTTGGACAACCAGCCGACCTCGCTGACCAGCATTTGCTGACCGTGCCGCCACCCGGCCTCTGGCCAGAAGAAGTACAGGCATACCCAGTCGACCACGATGGCGAGGAACAGCGAGCTGAACATTACGCCGATGAAGGTAATCGGGAACCAGAAGATCTTGCTGAACAGCGATTCCTGTCGCTCTTGCTGCTGTTCGGCCTTCTTTGATACGTCATCTGCCATTGGCTACACCTCAAGCTGCATCATCGGTGGCCACCTGGCGGAAATCTTCAACCAGGTCTTCGGGCAAAGCTGATTTCAGCTCTTGATAGCCAGGGGCTTCCCACCAATCGTTCGAGGACGCTGCCGATCGCCGCATGCCGGCGGCCAGCTCCTGCAGGTTGCCGGGCATGACCTCATCTGGGTCGTTCGCGGGGAGCGGCATGCGGATTTTCCACAGATTCCCACCTTCGATGAGCGCGAAGGCCTGTCCCTTCGGCAGTCCCACCACGTGGGCCGGCTCAATCATCGGCACACTCGCCAGCTGCACCTGGTCGTGCGAGCTTGAGGTGAACGCGGTTTTGCCGTTGACCGAGTCGTTCGCGCTGCTCGCCGGCGTGCTGTTGTAGATCTGCACTTTTGGTAGCTGGTTGGTCAGCAGCTCAGCGGTCGCGGTTTCTCGAACACGCAACATGAATAGGTTGTTGAAGTTACCGATCACCTGGCCGGCTTTCGCCTTCGAGCCGATCTTCGCTTCGATGTCACTCATCGTCTGGGTGTAGGCGGTGACCTGGATGCCGGCACCACCGGCCTTATTCACCATCGGGATGAATTCGTCCCCGATGAGCTCGTTGAACTCGTCAGCGTGGAGGTTGATGCGTACCTTGCCCCCAGCCATATGCCCCGGCAGGCCGTCGTCGATGCCGTGCTTGTAAATGTGGCCTGCAACAGAGACCAAGTCACTGAACATCGAGTTGCCCACGGCCGCACTGACTTCGGTGTCGGATAGTGCATCGAGGCCAACATATACCACGGCGCGTTTTCGGATCACTTGCATCCAGTCGAAGATGGGACGCTCATCGGCGAGGTCCAGGTAGTCGGGGGCAAGCAGTTCAGCGATACGCCCAGTGGTGAGCTTTTCCAGGAGTGGCAGCAACGATGCGACGATCTTGTCGAAATAGGTCTTGTCGTAGCGGACAGCGCTGCGCAGGCCATCCATAACCGAATCGTTGATGCGCTTCTGGGTCAGGTACATGTCGATGGCCACCACGCGCAGCGGGCGGTCTTTCATGGCGAAAGACAGGTTCTTGCGATCGATCTTGCCTTCAAGCTCGACAATGGTTTGCCAGGCCTTCGGATCATGTTCAGCGAAGTACTTCTGTGCGTACTCAATGAACAGCTCGTCGATATTGATGACGTGCCGGCGGATCTGCTCGTAGTCAGGGCGACGGCCGAGCGCGACAAGCGACTGGGCGATGATATTGACGAACCGCCAAGCGAACTCCCGAAATGCTGCAGAGTTACCCTCGCCGGAGAGCTGACCAGCGATGCGAGTGGCCACCTCGCTGATTCGGCCGAAGCGGCCGATGGCGTTGTAGCGAGCGGAGATATCCGGCCATCCCAGATGAAACACGTAGAACTCGTCGAGGCGCCCGGCGCGCTTGCACTCGACGTACATGCGCTTGAGCAGGTCGGCATCGCCCTTCGGATCGAAAACGATCACGACCTCGTGGTCGGCCTGTTCCTCTACTCGCCGGCGCCGGCTCCATCGATGGGAGGTTTGGCTCCGTCGCCCCATGCGGACTCGCGGCCCGCGGCGATGCGTTCGGCGAATGTCCTGGGTGATGAACACTTCCGCCAGGCGAGTCTTGCCTACCCGTGTGGTGCCCAGGACCAGTGTGTGGCCCACGCGCTCACCCAGAGGGAGACTGACATTCTGCTCATCTGGTTCGATCCCGTGCAATCTGGGCAGGCCACCCACTGGTGGGAGAGGCCGAGCGGGGTTCCAGTTGGAATCCCAACCAGTGAGTTTTGTGATCAGTTTCAGTGGGAAGGGGGCGAACTCTAGGCGTTCCTCCAGCCAGCGCGCCCGTTCATAAAGGTTCGTCGGTTCGACGTATGCCGCGAACTGAGGGAGGTAGGTGTCGGCCAGGCGCTGTGTGTGCTTCTGAGTCCACCGGAACCCGCGTCCGATGAACAGGCGCTCGTTGCTGATCGGCATTTCAGCGCTGGTCATGGTGTAGTGGGGAAGTCGCCTGAGGTTCGCCTGATACCTTAGGACCCTCCGCGCCTGCAGCAGCCGAATGGTGCCCAGGTAGATAAAACCCAGCGCGGCGACAATTCCAAATAGTGGGGTCAGCGCAAAAGCCCAGGGCGCGCAAATGCAAAGCGAAGCTGCCACATAGCAGACCGCAGTAGTGAAAAGCTCTACCGGCGGCCGGAGCAGAGATTCAAGGGTGTATGTCGCCATCTCAGGTCCTCGCGGTGTATGTCATGGCGTCGACTTCCGCACGCGCTTGCTCAACCTGGTCCGGTGTCAGCCGTTCGGCCAGGCGCTGGGCGAATGCGTGTTCGTTGAGCTCGGAGATTCCTGTCAAGCGAGCACCGTACAGCTCGCTCACATGGCGAACCTGCTCAATCATTTGCTCCCGGCCGGGCCGGTGTAGGGGATGGCTGATGATCAGTGTGAACACTGGCGATAGTCGTGTTGGGCGCATCCCGGTTCTCACTGCTGAAGGGTTGTAGCTGTGATCAGCACCGGGTAGTGCTGCAGCCCCAGGCGACCAGCAATATCGCTGGCAGGTACAGGCATCACCTGCAACCCAGGTGCCCAGCGGCGGATCTCTTGCAGTCGTGCAGCGTTGCTGACATTCACAGCAAGGCCTACTGCCTGCAGGCCTTGAAGTGCCGACAGCTTCTGCTTGAGCCAGGCCTGCGACGTTGGATCATCCCCAACGATGAACATCGGCTGCAGACCTGCTGCGTTGATCACTCGTCCATGTACTGGGCCGGGGCTCAGTTCTGGAGTCGACACCGGAAATGCCCCGCCCGCCCGGACGCCAGTCACAACTGGGGTGGTGTGCGTAGGCTCGGGATCAATGTCTTGGTAGTAGGACAGTGCGGATGAGCCGCCACGGTCCTCCACCACGGTGAGCACCGCTTGCTGATCAGCATTGCAGGGCAGAGCCAGGCTGCTCACGATCGCGAGGGCCAGGGCCTGCACGGCGTGTGATCGCCGGGCGTGGGGATATGTCATGGGGTCACTACCTCGAATTTGATGCCGGTGACCCGGCTAAGATGTTTCGTGAAATAGCTACGGTACTTCGCGGCCGGCGCCCCCCCGGCAGGGCGGTGATACCGCCCCGCAGCATCGATCCAGGTTCCACCCTTAGCCTTTTGTTCAGCCAGGATCTGAGCGGTCACCGCCAGGTTCTTGTATGGATCCAGGCCTTCGCAGGGATAGCGGTAGCGATGCCCGTTGAAGCGAATATTTGTTTGTCCCAGCCCCACGTCGACTCGAGCGGGTCCAGCCTTAACAATCGCTATCATCAGAGCTTGGCAAGCGTCTGCTCGTGTGGCGAAGCGGTAGCCGGTTCCGGCAACATTCAACGTCCAGGGCCACGGCACAAGCTGCCCGCGCAATCGCGTCCCGCTTTCCTGCAGTGCCACCGAATAGAGCACAACGGGCGGGACCCCGTGTCTGATGCCGATCGCCTTGTAAGCTGCTGGCGGATCTTCTACACCCCATGCGTTGCCGGCGAGCAGAACCACCGACAGAACGTAGAGCCGCCACCCGCTCACTGACGACGCCATGATCCATTCACCTGTGTTACGGCGGCTGGCAGCGAGCCACCGAGCCCGAGGCGAACCCAGCGGCCCTGGTCATGATTCAGTGTGATCAGACGGCTTTTAACGCTGGACGGGTCAATACCCGCGAGAATTGCCCAGCGGCGGATCCTTTCATCGTCTTGCTGGCTGCCGACGAAATACAGATCAAACGGCGTCTGTGACGCCTGCAGCCGTTTGACCTGGTTGATACAGGGTAGGCAGTCGTCTTTGACGAAGAGTGCCATGCGCCCGTTGCCCTCCAGAGCTGGGCCGCTCCCGGATCCGGCCTGGCCCGAAGGGGTGGTCGAAATCTCAATGGCTTTGATGCCTGGGAACATGCGCTGGTACGCCTCGTCGTAGGCTCGCTGGTAGGCGAGCTCCCGATCGACTCGTTGGCGCTCTGCTTGGACCTGCAGCTCGGCGAACCGGCGTCGTTCGCTCTCTGATCGGGCCTCGATTCCCAGCGCGGTGAGAGGGTCAAGCCCTGGCGAATACACCCCCCGGGGTCCCTGCATTACCTCTTGATATCGTTCGTACTCCTTGGGGGTCAGTCCCCACTCCTGCGCGGCTCTATCATCGAGCTTGTTCTGGGACAGGGTGCTTTCGCTGGTGAGCTGTTGAACACTGGAGGCGGCCCCTCCAGCGGCGGAAGGAAGCGGCGCGGCCTCAATGCCAATTGCGGT
Source organism: Pseudomonas sp. A2 (assembly GCF_023100865.1). Lineage (NCBI taxonomy): Bacteria > Pseudomonadati > Pseudomonadota > Gammaproteobacteria > Pseudomonadales > Pseudomonadaceae > Pseudomonas > Pseudomonas sp. A2. Next base: position 4,681,821 of record NZ_CP039127.1, on the reverse strand, counting down.
AAACGCGCAGGCGCAGGCGATGGCTCGAACGATCGGTAGATTCATGGTGCTTTACTCATGGCTGGATGCTCAGGGTTCGGGTTGTTCCGCCGGCGTCGAAGGTTGCGGTCCGTTCATCTACAGCCCTGAGGCGCCAGTTGCTGCCGCTGACCACTTCGCCAGGCCGAATCAGGTAGATCTGGCTCAGCCGCGTGCTACCAGTGGGGGCAACAGACAGGAAACGCTCTCCGCCTCGGTATTCGAGGCCGACCATCTGAAAGGGCGGAGGATCTTGCGGGATTGGTGGGGCTTTAACCGGTGCGGGCTTCGCCTTCGGTTTGGAGGAGGTTTTGGGGGCTGGTGCAGTCGCCTGAGCCTGAGGCTTGCTCATTTTCTGCAGTTTGCCGTCGAGCGACTCAAGGTCGGCTTTCAGTACTAGGAGATCGCCCGCAGTCGCGGAAGAGCGAGTGGCTTCAGCTGCAGCCTCGTGGGCCTGCGATGCTGTGGCCTGCACAGCATCGATCCGGCTCGAGAGCGCTTGCTGGCTTATACGGAAGTCTTCCATCGTGACCAGGGGTTTGCCTGACACATTGTCGAGCCGATCGTCGATCGCGCTCACCCTGTTCTGGAGTGCATCGATCGAGACTTTTTCTGCTGCTCCATTCACGGCGCGAGACAGAGTCGACAGCTGGTACTGCTGGAACGCGATGATGGCGCCCAGGATGAGCAGGCCCATAGCAAGGGGCAGGTGTTTTCGGATCGGCAGTTTCATGGGTGTCCTCTCGAAGCCGAGTACACCCTCGCGCAACCATGATCCTGATTCAGCAGAAAATACTTAGCCCGCCGGCGTGGAATTTCTCGATCGATGTCGAAGGGCAAACCCTCTGTTGGCGAGCGCCGGGACTGAAAAGCCCCTCGTACAGTCCAGCGCCCTCTGCCGCCCTCGTGCGCTCACAATGAGCATCATGGAATACGCCGATCCTTCAAAGTCCTGGCAGCCGCGGGTTCCATCTGCTCAGTTTATGATGGCTGGATCTAAAGCGTGGGGTTCATTGATACATTTATTATTGCAGGGAAGTGCAGTGGGCGGTCGATGTTTATCGAGTTGCCATCGGTGTGGGTTTCTACACCTTGCGAGTACATATTTTTTATCAGGGCTTGTGTGCCGTTATCCAGTGATTCCCACCAGCTTGGTGAAATGTAGAAGTTCTCTATTAGTAACACCATAAAGGCCGCCAGGCTGTCGGCTGTTAGTTTCTTGTCCAAGAATTGTCTTATCAGTTTGTTGCAGGTCAAAGAGTGTTCTGAAAGCCAGGATAAAACAATGAAGCCTTTGCCGTCACTAGCGAATGAATTAATGGTCATGTAGTCCGGCATGTCGCCAGGAATGCTTGTTATCTTCTGGGCTTCATATCCATCAAAGTCGAATGTCGGGCCAACTATAGCACTTCCCATTATCGGTGGTGGGGATTCAAGTGTGAATACGGCGTAGTTTAAGTCGCTGTAGTCGCCCGTGACTAACATAGTGTCTAGCTTTGATTTTATGTGTTTTAGGTCGCTTGTTGTTAAGGAGTTATTATTCCCGAGTAAGGCTGATGCATTCTGGATTACGACCTGTTCAGCCAGGCTCTTTCCCCTGTCTAGGATCCTCATGAAATCAAAGGTTTTTGAGGCGTACTCTTTGCTGAAGATCTCTCTGGAAATGCCTCTGTACATAATCAGGAAGCAGTGTGATGGTACAGGCTTGAACGGTTGGTCTTCGATTGTTGAGAATAATTTTTTATCATGGCTGGCACAGAAGCCTGTAAAAGTCGAGGCGCTATTTATACCCACCTCGCTCAATTTTATTTTTGGCGGGATATTAACTTTTAGTTCTATCGATATTTTTAATACGTGCCCGTTTCTAGCTATCGCCTTCAGAGATGAGCTTTTTGAGACGGTGTGGGCATTTATTATCCCGCCTGAGCACTCGTGCTGCAATGATTGCGGTACGCTACATTTTTTATTTTTCTTGAAAGAGCCAAGGGTTTGCAAGACAGTGTGTGCTGCTACAGGTGGTTGGCGATCAATGTCTAGGTGGCAGTGTTTAAACTTCTTCCCAGATTTGCACCAGCAACGTTCATTTCGCCCTGGAAGTTTCATGGAATTCCTTATTGATCTAGTATGCCGTGTTGGTGATGAATTTTTTGAGAGCATATACACTGGATGCTAATTTATCCAGTTGGCAATGCCAATTAAGTATGCGCGTGTGCTCTCCCAGACCTTAACTAGTTATTCACTTACAGTAAACCCGCCACAGCTCATCCAACCTTGTTGTGAACGACTGGCTCAAGAGCTCTCGACGCATACCCCACTCTGGGCTTCGGGGGACGTTGGCAGACCTCAGTGTGCCTTTGCCGTACCGAAGGTTTATGCCATCCATAACCGACATCAGGCGATCGCAGGCAACTGGCTGCGTTGACGCGAACAGATCGTCAGTGAATTCACCTGGTTGCCGTAGATCGAGCAGCAGCACCTCGGCTTTGCTGTAGCGGTACCCGTCCTGGTAGACCTTCTCCACAGCCTCAGTCGCTGCCCGCGTGAGCAATAGAGTGTCGCTCGTGGGGTAAGGCAGTTCAACCAGCGCCCCTTTCGCCAAATGCAGTTCGTTGGGATTGAACATGCCTGTGCGGATCGACACTCGCATGCGCTTGCACACCGATCCCTGGGCGCGCAGCTTTTCGGCTGCTCGCGCTGCATAGGTCGCTACCGCCTGCTTGATTGGTGTCAGTTCGGTCATTTTCTTACCGAACATCCGGCTGCAGCAGATCTCCTTCTTCGGCGGATCAGCCTCATCCAGTTCGAGGCACGGCGTGCCGGCGAGCTCGCGCGCTGTCTTTTCCACCACCACGCTGAACTTGTCACGCAGCATCCGCGGATCTGCCTTCGCTAGGTCCATGGCCCTGCAGATGCCCATCGCCTCGAGGTGTGCCGTCATCCGCCGGCCAATGCCCCAGACCTCTTTCACCTCAGTGTTGCGCAGTACCCAGTCGCGCTTGAAATCATCAGTGATGTCGACCACCCCACCCGTATGCGCCTGCAGCCGCTTCGCGGTGTGGTTGGCGAGCTTCGCCAGAGTCTTGGTTCGGGCGATCCCCACACCGACAGGGATGCCAGTGCAGCGCAGCACCTTGGCGCGTACCTCCCGGCCGAATTGGGTCAGACTCCCCTGCACGCCAGTGAGATCAGCGAAGCATTCATCGATCGAGTAGACCTCGGCCGCAGGCACCATCGATTCGATCAGCGACATAACCCGCTCGCTCATGTCGCCATACAGCGCATAGTTGGACGAAAATGCCACGATGCCATGCCGCCGCAACTTCTCCTTGGCCTGGAAATAGGGCTCGCCCATCTTCACGTACGGCTTGGCGTCGTATGACCTGGCGATTACACAGCCGTCGTTGTTGCTCAGCACCACGATGGGCGTCTTGGCCAGATCCGGCCGGAACACGCGCTCGCAGCTCGCATAGAACGAGTTGCAGTCGATCAGCGCGAACACCTGGTGGTCACTGGGCATGATCGCGCACGCTGTAGCGAACCACACCCCAGATGACTAGGTCGTCGCCTTCCATAACGTGGCGCGGGGGGTAGGCTGGATTCTCCGATTGCAGGACCAGCACGCCGTCGCGACGATAAAGGCGTTTGCAGACGGGCTCGGTGTTGATCGCGGCGATCACGATATCGCCGTGCTCGGCCTCCCTACTGCGGTCTACGATGAGAAGATCGCCCGAGAAGATCCCGGCGCCCTGCATGCTGTCGCCCTCCACCTGCACCAGATACACGTGAGGTGCACGCAGGTCGAACAGCTCGTCGAGGGAGATGTGACGCTCCAGGTGATCCGCCGCTGGCGAAGGGAACCCGGCCGGCACACGGAAGGAGTACACCGGCAGCAGCATAAGGCCGCCCGTCGGCGCGCCCAGGAAGGTGATGGTCATGGCAGATCAACTCAAAAGGATATCTGTATATTTATACAGTAAACTGTCAGAGCGTTCCTACGTCAATGCGCGGATGCCTGGCAGCCGACAAACGAGCGAGGTGGGTATGTGTGGGAGGTACTCGATCTACGAGAGCATGGACGACTACCTGCGGCAGTTGGCCCTCGATCTGGTGGTCATCAACGGATATGACCATGAGCGGATCAACCGTTACAACGTGGCGCCTTCTACTCGCGTGGAGGTGATAAGGCCCGCCCCGGGAGGACTGAACGTCGATCGGGTGAAGTGGGGATGGTCGCCTTTCTGGGCGAAGGGGAAGAGGGTCGACCCGATCAATGCGCGGGCCGAGACGGTGATGACAGGGAAGTTCTTCAAGTCGCTTTGGCCGAATGGCCGAGCCTTGGCGCCGGCCAATGGGTGGTTCGAGTGGATACCCGATGTTGCAGATCCGAAGCGCAAGCAGCCTTACTACATCCAAGCGGCGGACGGTAGGTCATTGTTTTTCGCGGCGTTGGCCGAGGTTCATCCAGGGCTGGAACCAGATGAACGCAGTGGCTTCGTTATCGTGACTGCTGCGGCTGATGAAGGTTTGGTGGATATCCATGATCGTAAGCCGTTAGTGCTTACTCCTGAGCTTGCCCGAGAATGGATTGATCCAGGCATAACAACTGAACGGCTGGCAGAAATAGTCCAAACAGGCTGCCGGCATAGTACCGACTTTCAATGGTTCCCAGTGAGCAAACAGGTCGGGAATGTTCGCAATCAGGGGCCGGAGCTGATAAAACCGGTTTAACCGTTTTGGGTAAAGTCGGACAAAATACACATATCTGTAAATATGCAAGGTGATCGATTGAAAATAAAGGTTGGTAGGGTCCGCGATTACTTGGTTGCCACACTGGAAAATACCCAGGCTCACGCAAATGAAGCCCCTGAGCTCATGCATTTGATTGCTGAGATGGATGATATTTTTCACGATGAGATTTTCTCTATTCCGCTCTCACAAGAGCCGACAGCAAACTTGCTTATGATAAATGCATATACCATGCTTCTGGCTGGGATTAGAGAGGCCTTGTCTGGGCATGTTGTTTGCGTTTTTCCAATAGTTAGAGCTGCGTTAGAGTCTGCCTGTTACGCTTATCTCATAGCAAATGACGCTACCAAGGCTGATGTTTGGCTTGAAAGACATTCGTCGGATAATGCTGTAAAGAGGTGTCGGAATGTATTTACTGCTAAAAAAGCTGTGGATATTTTAAAGTGCAGTGATCCGGTGATGGCCGATTATGTCTGGGGGTATTACGAGGCCTCAATAGATTTTGGTGCGCACCCTAACACCAAGTCTGTGATTGGTCATCTGTCTGACTCCGGGTCGGTTGGAGAAGGTTTGCATGGGTTTGAGCTTACTAGCGTGTACGGAGAAAATAGCTGGCAAGTCAACCACGCCTTGTTTGTCTGCGTTGAGGCAGGGCAGGCCATCGCGTATTTAATAGCGGCCTCAATCGCAAATCACCCTTTGATTCACGAGCGTAGTACAGTATTCCAAGGCTGGGTAGATGCCAAAAATCGGATGGTTGAGGAGCTAACTGGTGAAGCTTGCGATCGCAGTACGCCAGTCTATTCTTCCGTTAGCCCGCCGCTTTGACTACATCGAAGAGGTTGCTATGCTGAATATAAGTGAGAATGCATTCAGGGATTATATATTCAATAACCATAGAGAAGATTTTTCCTCTTTGATTGCAGGGCGGAGGGAGCCGGTGGAGTGGTACGGCGAAGAATTTCCACCGCTTCATTTCTTGCTACGCCGAAAGGTTGAACGTGCCATAAATGAAATTCTGGATCAGCTGGAAGAATTGGTCTTAACGGCTAAGGAGCTACGGCTTGAAAAAAATGGTCCTCATCCGACTCGCGTGGATCTTTTTGGGTGCTCAGAGTCTACGGGCATCACTATCATCGAGTTGAAAAAGTCGCAGCAAACCGAACGCCAAGCTTTTACTGAACTCTTAGCCTATGCAAATCACTTCTGCTCGATATTTCCTGGAGTTAACGAGACGGCAATCACCACTGTGTTGGTTGCGCCGATGGAGACCAGAACGGTAAAGGATGCATACGTTCAAGAGCTATTGCTGAATAAGAAGAACATTGTATCTCTTATTCCTTCTTGTCAGGATGGGCGCTATTGTCTTAATGTATTTTACCCTGATGAGAATTACTACAAATGGTTCGAGAATAACGTATTCAATGATCACTCCATGACCTGTGTGACCATGTCGTTTCCGCTGATTAAAGGCTGGATAGACTCTGAATATAGCGAGCCTCCGCAGTACGCAAAAGATGCGCTGAATCAAATAAGCAACTCTATTGCGCAGGTTTTAGAGTCCAAAGGGTTCCATTCTATAGTTTATGCCTCTCAGAAGTGGAGCGAGATCGCGGGTCTATTCCCCTATCCTAATATGATTGTTGTGGCGGCAATGAATCCATTTTCTTCGGTGAGAACGTATGCTGAGGATGATGAGATAGGGGGAAGATCTGCACCCGGGAGGCTGACTGAAGTTCAGTTAATTTATAACCAGCTAACCAAAGACGGTCAGCGCTTTAACTGGCTTGAGACGATGGAAAGTGACTTTACCGGTCGTTTGATTCGAGCCGTCCGCGATCAGCTGGAGTTCTGCCTTCTGAATGATTCGCGATCAATACATGTCGAAACTGGACTGCCGGATTGGTATGGGTTCAAGACGAGTATGGTGGATGCGGTATTTACACACAATTTGGAGGCGCATACTACTGGGCTCTTGAGGGAAGTGTATACTGAATATGTTTGTTATCTATATGAAACTGGCCAACAAGAAGTGATGTTTGGTTATCAGATGTTAACTCCGTTTCTCGCAGTGTGGGAGATTTGTCGTGGCTTCGGTTACGAATCGGAGTAATAGCATTCAGGGAAAAAGGCCACCGATTGGTGGCCCTTTTTTCATGTAGCTATAAGCTGTCTAGCAAGAGCCATTTCAACAGAGTCCCCATCCTGGTTCAGTGAGTCGAGCCCGGATTCCGGTACATCGCCCGAAGTGCTCTGCGCCACCGCGATCTTCTTGGCCATCAGTTGCAGGCAGGTAATCTGCGAGCTGCCGGCGTAGCCGAAGAAAATCACGCGGACCGGATGTTTCTGCCCAATCCTCCACGACCGCCGCGCGGCTTGCTGTAGGGTGTACACGTTGTACCCCGTCTGCAGGAACGCGATGGTTGGGAAGTCCAGCAGGTCCAGCCCGGTCTTGACCAGCTCCGGGTTGGTGAGCAGCACGTCGATACCGCGGTCGACCTGGTCGAGGATCCAGTCCTCGCGCCGAGCCGTTTCAACCGTGGCCCGCAGTACCGCAACGCGCAGACCGGCCTGCTCGAGGACCTTCTTCAGCCTGGACGTGGTATCGCGCGTCCCGCTGTAGACGGTGTATGCAAGGACCTTGCGGCCTTTCGCTTTCTCCTCGAGGCATAGGTTCAGCAGCGCCTGCTCCTTGGGCATCAGTTCATCGTCGCCGAAGAGCGCCGGCACAAAGGCTAGCGTGTCTCGGGTGCGAGGATGTTTGACCATCTCCGATCGGAAGCAGCAATCCGGCCAGGCCAACAGCACATTGAGCACCACTCCCAGAAGGGTGGTTGTTGGCGCTGATGGAAAATTGACCCACCCTGCCGATTGAAATTTGACCCAGGGCGGATTGCTGATTTTGTTACCAGCAACTGTGGATAAGTCTACCAGCGCAGCTGCTGTTGCCCCCACTCCTTCGCTAGCCCAGTTCAGTTGTTTAAGACCTGCCACACGCAGCCATGTAGCAGGCCGTCGTCGCCATGAAATCAGAACGGCTCATCGTCCTCCGGTTCCTGGCCGCCCTTACGCTTTCGCTCCCGTGATTTGATCTTGGCCTGGGCCGCCAAGCTACTGTGTTGCAGGCGATAGGACTCGTTACCGGTTTCGACGATGTGGCAGTGGTGGGTCAGCCGATCCAGCAGGGCGGTGGTCATCTTGGCGTCGCCGAACACGCTCGACCATTCGGCGAAGCTCAGGTTGGTGGTGATCACCACGCTGGTGTGTTCGTACAGCTTGGATAGCAGGTGAAACAGCAACGCACCGCCGGCCTGGCTGAAGGGCAGATAACCCAGTTCGTCGAGGATGACCAGATCCATGCGCAGCAGAGCTTGGGCGATCCGCCCGGCTTTGCCGTCGTGCTTTTCGCGCTCCAGCAGATTGACCAGATCGACCGTGGAGTAGAAGCGCACGCGCTTGCCGTGCCGGGTGATGCCGGACACGGCCAGCGCAGTGGCCAGGTGGGTTTTACCGGTGCCAGGCCCACCGATCAGCACCACGTTCTGCGCGGTGTCGGTAAAGGCCAGACTGGCCAGTTCGCTGATCAAACGAGCGTCTGCGCTGGAGGCGCTGAAGTCGAAGCCGGCCAGGTCGCGGTGCATCGGCAGCTTGGCCATGTTCATCTGGTGGCTCACCGAGCGCATGGCGCGATCTGTGTGCTCTTGTTCCAGCAGGTGTTCGAGCAGCCACTTGGACGAGGCTGTGTTCGACTCACCCTGCGCAGTCAACTCCGCCCAGGCCGTGGCCATGCCGTGCAGGCGCAGCTCCTTGAGTTCCGCCATCAAATCACGCATGACCGATCTCCTCGGTCTGGCCACGCAGGCGGTCGTAGCGCGCCGTGTTAGCGACGGGGGCTTCCTTGAGCGACAAGTGGGTTTCGACGCTGGGTGGTGGTTCGGTCGCGGCCAGGCGCGCCACGACATTGAGGATGTGTTCGGCGCTCAGGCTGCCGCTTTCCAGTACCAGCTCAACAGCCACCAGCACCGCATCGAGCCCGGCGACCGGTACGGCAGCCAGAACTTGCGCCATGATCCGGTCACCGCCGGCATGACGCCCCAGACCGTGCTTAAGCTGACGCAGCGGCGCCGGCAGATCAGCAAAGGGCGCGCCGTTGCGCAGCGCACCGGGCTTGCGTTCGATCAGCGGGAGGTAGTGCTGCCAGTCATAGCTGACCTGGTCGCGATCCAGCAAGCGGACATGGCTGGCGATCAGCGCGTCGTCAGCCACCACCTCGATTCGCGTCGGATACAAACGGCTGCTGACCCACTTACCCGCATACTCACACGGCACCGAGTAGCGGTTGCGCCCGACGCTGACCAGGCAGGTGCTGGAGACCCGCGCAGGCCGCTCGACGTAACCGTCGAATGGCGCTGGCACAGGCATCAGTTCAGCGCGCTCCAACTCCAGCACTTCGGCCACACTCAGCCCGCTGTATTGAGGGTGCGTCAGCTCGTTCCAAAGCGCGCGGCAGCGCTGGCCCAGCCAGGCATTGAGTTCCTCGAAGGAGTGAAACTGGCAGTCCTGGGCGTCTAGCCAGATACGCCTGCGGCTGTCTTGCACGTTCTTTTCAACGATGCCCTTTTCCCAACCAGCGGCGACGTTGCAGAAGTCCGGATCGAACAGGTAATGCGCGCACATCACCGCAAAGCGCGCATTCACCGCCCGGCCTTTGCCCTTATTGACCTTGTCGACGGCGGTCTTCATGTTGTCGTAGATGCCCCGGCGCGGCACGCCGCCCAAGGAGCCGAACGAGCGTGTATGGGCGTCAAATAACATCTCATGGCCCTGGCTCGGATACGCCACAAGCCAGAACGCACGGCTGGCACACAGCTTCAGATGTGCCACCTGCATACGCCGGTAAATGCCGCCGACCAGCAAGCCTTCCTCGCTCCAGTCAAACTGAAACGCCTCGCCAAGAGCAAAGGTCAGCGGCACAAAGGCCTGCGACGCCTTGCCCTGTCCCCCTCGCCAGGCACGGATAAACGCGGTGAGCTGGCTGTAGCCACCGTCATAACCTTCGGCTTTGATTTGCGCCAACAGCGCCTTGGCACTGCGCCGCTGTTGCTTGGGCCGCAGCGAATCGGCTTTTAGCGCCTGCTCCAGCGTGGCGTGAAAAGGGCTGAGTTTGTTGAAGATCGCGCGGCGTTGGTAGACCGGCGGCTTGGCCTCAGGTGCTCTGACCCACTTGCGAATCGTGTTGCGCGCCAACCCGGTGCGCTTGGCTATCTCATGCAGCGACAGCTTGTCGCGGAAATACATCCGGCGAATTTTGCCCATCATTTCCATACTGATCACCCTGTGTTCTCCTGCTCAAAAATTGAGCAGAAGCAGTTGAACACCTGGGTCAGTTTTCAGTCGGCAGAACAGCCTCTACTGGGTCAGTTTTCGGTCAGCGGCAACAATGGTATGGTCTGTGCGTTCTGACTCGTCAAGGATCGGCCAATGGATCGTTTGTCTAATTTGCTCTCGCGGTTCGGCGTGCGGGCCAATCTGTTCTATGACGGCGACCTATGCGGCTCTGCATCTTACGATGGCGCCGAGCGGCGAGGTTATATCCATCTGCTTCAGGCCGGCAGCGTGACGTTGCTTGGTCCCGATCGCAAGGATTTGCAGCTCACTCGCCCTAGCTTGATTTTTATGCCACGCCCCGCCAAGCATCAATTGTTTGCGGGTGAGTCCGATGGCGCAAAGTTGTTGTGTGCTTCCATGGAGTTTGAGGGCGGAATTGATAATCCTTTGTCGGCTTCATTACCGGACTGTTTGGTGCTCGCACTCGATGATCTGCCCATGCTGGCAGACACGTTGGAGTGGATGTTTGCCGAGGCGGCAAATGTGCATTGTGGAAGGGAAGCCGCGCTTGAGCGCTTATTTGAGCTCCTAATCATTCTGTTGCTCCGTTACCTGCTCGATCATCACCAGTTGCGCACCGGAATGATGGCTGGACTGGCCGACATGCGGCTTGCCCGATCGCTTTTACAGATGCACAACTCCCCGGAACATGCCTGGTCAATAGCAGAGCTGGCCAGTGAGTCAAATATGTCACGCGCTGCGTATGCCGTGCATTTCAAGAGTGTCATCGGACAGACGCCTGCTGATTATTTGTTGAGTTGGCGAGTTAGCCTGGCTCAGAAGCTGATGCGAGAAGGGCGCTCGATTACGCTGATTGCAGCTCAAGTCGGCTACGAAAGTCCTTCGGCGCTGTCTCGCGCATTTAGACGCAAGACGGGGTTGAGCCCTCGTGACTGGTTGAAAGATCTGGCGGGGGAAAATGATGGCAAAAAGGCCTAAGGCATTACTGCCTTAAGCCATTGAAAAAATTATGCATTAATTTTACGTTTTTCCAGTTCAACCAGCGAATGGCCTGCCACAAATATCGAAACAGCAAGCAACCCTAAGTCTTTAAGCAGAAACTGACCTGGCGCAACGGAAATCGCCGGAAACCCTAAACTAGGCTCAATGACGCCCGGAGTGGAAAACATAAAGCTAAGGGTTGTGAAGAACAGGCCTGCAGACAGAGCGCCTCCTACCACGGATAGTTTGGGCGACAGCATGCGGCCTGCGATCAGAGTGCCGATCGAAATCTCTAGTATGCCGAGCAGGCTGGAGAACATGTCGACCGAAAAAATGCTATACACCCATCCCAAAAGCGGGCTGTTGCTCACCAGTGGAACCAGGCCCTCGGCCTCGTAGTGGGTAAATTTCATGCCGCCGAACCAGAAGTAAATAATAGCGAGAGCCAAGTACGCGCCATAGATACCTAGCCCCATAGTTTTGGTTCCAAGCGTTAAGTGGGCCTGTACGCTGGACTTCGAGTTTTCAATGCCTATGGTTTTCATGTCTGAGCTTCCAGTAGTGAGTGAGAGTGTGTTGGCTGCCGAACGCCGTATGCGTTGGCGATGAGATGATTATGGCTGGCATCTCTAATCAAGAGGCATCAGAAAGTATTGATTTCAGTGCAGATCGTCTTGGGCGGTGCAATTCGCGATGAAGGGGGTCGCCTCAGAAAACGGAAAATAAAGCACGCTAAGCCGGTTGCAGCGGTCGTAGCGGCCTGAACTTGCCCGCGCCGATCTTGGCGCTGCTGCGCCAGAGGTAATCGCCGGTGAGGTTGATGTGCTCCCAACCGAGCGGCGACAGGTACTGCAACAGCGCGTCATCAACGGCATGGCCGTTGCCACGCAGCGCGTGCGCAGCCCGTTCCAGATAGACCGTGTTCCACAACACGACGGCAGCCGTTACCAGATTGAGGCCGCTAGCCCGGTAGCGCTGCTGCTCGAAACTGCGGTCGCGGATTTCACCCAGGCGGTTGAAAAACACTGCCCTGGCCAGCGCATTGCGCGCCTCGCCCTTGTTCAGGCCGGCATGCACGCGGCGGCGCAGTTCCACGCTTTGCAGCCAGTCCAGGATGAACAGCGTGCGCTCGATGCGGCCCAGCTCGCGGAGCGCCACGGCCAGGCCGTTCTGGCGTGGGTAGCTGCCGAGCTTTCGGAGCATCAGGGAGGCCGTCACCGTGCCCTGCTTGATCGAGGTGGCCAGCCGCAGGATTTCGTCCCAATGGGCGCGGACGTGCTTGATGTTGAGCGTGCCGCCGATCATGGGTTTCAGCGCGTCATAGGCGGCGTCGCCCTTCGGGATGTAGAGCTTGGTGTCGCCCAGGTCGCGGATGCGCGGCGCGAAGCGGAAGCCCAGGAGGTGCATCAGGGCGAAGACGTGATCGGTGAAGCCCGCCGTGTCGGTGTAATGCTCCTCGATCCGCAAGTCGGACTCGTGGTACAGCAGGCCGTCGAGCACGTAGGTCGAATCGCGCACGCCGACGTTCACGACCTTGGTGTGAAATGGCGCGTACTGGTCAGAAATGTGGGTGTAGAACGTCCGCCCTGGGCTGCTCCCGTATTTCGGGTTGATGTGGCCGGTGCTCTCGGCCTTGCTGCCGGTGCGGAAGTTCTGGCCGTCCGACGATGAGGTGGTGCCGTCGCCCCAGTGCTCGGCGAAGGGATGGCGGAACTGTGCGTTGACCAGATCGGCCAGCGCCGCCCCGTAGGTTTCGTCGCGGATGTGCCAGGCTTGCAGCCAAGCCAGCTTGGCGTAGGTCGTGCCGGGGCAAGACTCCGCCATCTTGGTCAGGCCCAGGTTGATCGCGTCGGCGAGGATCGTGGTCAGCAACAGGTTCTTGTCTTTGGCCGGGTCGCCCGATTTCAGATGCGCGAAATGCCGAGTGAAGCCCGTCCATTCGTCCACCTCCAGCAGCAGTTCGGTGATCTTGGGGTTTGGGGAGCAATGGAACCAAAAACCAACGTAAGCTCTGAATCCCACCGTAAAGGGGCTTTCCGATCTCCAGCTCACCCGCCAGGCATTACTCTCTGATCAGTGCCTCGATGATCGGGCAGATCGTTCCGCCGTCTCCCGCATCACATTGCTGCACCAGTTCGCCTAACAGTTGCTGCATGACGACCAAGTCGGCCATCTTCTGCTCGATCAACGCGAGCTTGCGTGCAGCCCGTGCTCGCGTTTCGGCACAGGCGCACGACTCATCCAGCGTCAGCAGTCCACCGACTTCCGAGAGCGTGAAACCCAGCGCCTGAGCCCGCTTGATGAAACGCAGTCGCTTCACCATGTCCACCGGATAGCGCCGATGGCCACCCAAGGGTTTGGCTGGTTCATCCAGCAGCCCGCGTCGCTGGTAGTAGCGGATCGTCTCGACGTTCACCCCGGCGGCGTCTGCCAGCTTGCCAATGGTCAGCTCTGTGGCCATCACTTTCTCCTTGATTCCGTACTTTGGTACGGAGTTTAGAATAGCACCTAGGCAATCAGGCTCAGGAGATGGGAATGGGGATGCAACTCACCGGGAAAGGCTCGCTGGTCGCGAGTTCGCTGACCGCCATCGGTGCGTCGGTGTGCTGTGTCGGGCCACTGGTGCTGTTGGCACTCGGTGTCGGCGGTACGTGGGTGGGCGCTCTGACCATGATGGAGCCACTACGCCCCCTCTTCATCGGGTTGACTCTACTGTTCCTGGGATTGGCATTCCGCAAGCTCTACCTGGTGCCACAGGTTTGTACGCCAGGTACACCCTGCGCCGATCCGCGCACGCTCGTGCGACAGCGACTCGTGTTCTGGATCGTCAGCGTGCTGCTGCTCGGCCTATTGGCCGTGCCGTGGCTCGCCCCGCTGTTCTACTGAAGGAGATTAACCATGCGCAAACTGCTGATCGCCGTGCTTTTCGCCTTGCCCTTCGTGGCGCTGGCGGCTCCCCCGAAAACCGTCACGCTCGACGTGCAGAACATGACGTGCGGACTCTGTCCGATCACGGTCAAGAAGTCGCTGGAGAAGGTGTCCGGCGTGAGTGACGTCCAGGTCAATTTCGACCAGAAGACGGCGACCGTCACCTACGATCCCGATAAGGCCCAGCCCGAGGCACTGACTGAGGCGACCGCGAACGCGGGATACCCCTCCACAGTGCAGAAGTGAGGTCACGATGAGCGCCATTGTCCTTGAGTCCGTGCTGACTTGCCCGCGCTGCGGCTTCGCCAAGCCGGAAACCATGCCCACGGACGCCTGCCAGTTCTATTACGAGTGCAGCAACTGCAAGGCGCTGCTGCGCCCCAACCCAGGGGATTGCTGCGTTTTCTGTTCGTTCGGCTCGGTGAAGTGCCCGCCGATCCAGCAGCAGCTTGGGTGTTGCTCATAGCGTTTAGGGGGATCACAGGTCGTCGTCTGGATTACGCAGTGGCCGCAGCTCGCCGCGCGCAACTTCTTCCGGTACCGCAAAGGAATACCGCCCGAGCATGTTGATGTGCTCGTAGATCAGCGGCGATAGCCGGGCCAAATCCTCTTCCAGCACTGGATAGCCGTGCTGCTTGAGCCGTTCCACGGCCGCCGTCATGTAGAGGGTGTTCCACAGCACGATGATGTTCACCACCAGGCCCAGAGCACCGAGCTGGTCTTCCTGGCCTTCGCGGTAGCGCTGGCGGAGCTCGCCGCGTTTGCCGTGGAACACGGCGCGGGCCAGGCTGTGCCGGCCTTCGCCTCGGTTCAACTGGGTCAGGGTGGCGCGGCGCTTGGACTCGTCGTCGATATAGGTCAACGTGTGCAGAGTCTTTTCGATCCGCCCGAATTCGGCCAGCGCCTGGGCCAGCCGGGTGGGTCTATCTCCCGTTTGCAGCGTGCGCATGATGCCAGTCGCCGGCACCCGGCCGAGTTTGAGCGAGCCGGCCAGGCGCAGCAGGTCGTCCCAGTGCTCGGCGATCAGGTCGAGTTTGACCGACTGGCGGGCCAGCCCGTTGAGCTTGCCGTAGTCCGCGTCCGGGCGCGTGCGCCAGAAGCGGGTACCGCCGACATCGGCCAGCCGCGGACTGAAGTGGTAGCCAAGTAGGCGGAAGAGCCCGAACACCACATCGCTGTAGGCCCCGGTGTCGGTCATGATTTGCGTCGGCTGCAACTCGGTCTGCTGTTCCAGCACGACCGCCAGCAACACCAGGCTGTCGCGCAGCGTGCCGGGCACGGTGATGGCGTTGAGGCCGGAGAATTGGTCGGAAATCAGGTTGTACCAGGTGACACCCCGGCCGGTGCCGAAATACTTCGGATTGGGGCCGGCATGCACGGTGCGCACCGGTACGACGAAGCGCATGCCATCGGCGGAGGCGACCTCGCCGCCACCCCAGACTTGGGCCAGTTCCAGTTGGCTTTGCGCTCCGACCAGGATGGCGTTAGCCGCTGACAGGGTGTCGTCGCGGATATAATTCTGGCTGACCCAGGACAGCCGGTCACGGCGCAGCGCCGGGTTGTCGGTGCGGATCAAGGGCTCCAGGCCGGTGTTGCAGGCCCCGCCCAACAGCACCGCGCAGAGGCTGGTGACCAGGTTGTCGGCGCGTGCATTGCGTTCGGAGACATGGGTGAAGGCCTCGGAAAAGCCAGTGCGGGCGGCGATTTCCAAGAGGATTTCCGGCAGATCGACACGCGGCATCAGGTCAGACACGGCCGCCCGCAGTTGCAGCAACGAGCAGGGCTCGTCCAGCTTGTCCAGCGCCCCGAGCGACAGTTCGGTCTTGCCCTCGGTGTTCTCGCTCAGTTGAATCGCCGGGTTGTCGGGCAGGCGCGCGGCTACTGCCAGCCAGGTTGCATCCAGCTCGACGGACAAGGCGTCCAGGGTGGTTTTGGCGTCGATGGTCAGGCCCAGTGACCGGCAGATGATCGGTCGCGCCGCCAGCCATTCGGCACCGTCGAGCAGGCCAAGGCGCGGGTCGGCATAGCGCCAACTGGGCGAGACGAAGACATCGCGGCGGCGCAGGGCCGTGCGCAGCGCATCGAGCGTGCAGAACACATAGGCACCCATGTCGAGGGAGCCATCTTCGCGGGTGATGTGCTTCTGCCAAGCCTTGGCCACGATCTCCTGCGGCGCGTCATCCTCTGGCTTCCGGCGCGGCAGGTTCAGTTGCAGCCACTCCAGACTAGCCGCCACGCCCTTGCCGGCCGGGCTGAAGCCGAAGCGGATGTGCTTGAGCAGGTCGGGCAGGAAGCGGCGCACGCTGCGGTAGCGCGCTTCCAATGCAAGAAAATAGACGTCATCTACCGGGCGGATCAGCGCGTTGACCTCTTCCAGGGCCTTTTCCAGGGTGGTCCTCGGCAGGTCGTTGAACAGCCGGGCGCGCACGTTGTCATCGCTGATCGAGCTGTCCAGCACGACCTTGCACGCGGCGGCGAGCGTCGCGGCCGACCGATCCAGGTCTTTCAGGCTGCGCATGCGGGCTTTCTTGTCGGCCTTCTCCGCGTTGCTGAACAGGTCGCGCAGCAAGGCCTCCAGGACTTCCAGTGCGTCGTCGTGCGCAGTCGCCTCCAGGCAGAGTGCGAAGGCCACCAGTGTCGCCATCCGCCGCGACGCCGGCAGCCGATTAATCGCGGTGACCTTGGCCGTGTTGGCGAAGCGGGCCAGGGCGGCGATACGGCTGGGAGGGATGTGCGCCGCCGCCGGCAAGGTGATGCCGATGCCGCGCACGTCATCGAGCCGGCGCAGTGCCCGAATCAACGCGGGGCCACTGACCATGACCGGGCCGGAGCGCAATTGATCCAGCCGGGAGCTGCGGTTGCCTTCGGCCACCGTCAGCAAGTCTTGCAGTTGCAATCGCTGTTCCTCAGTCACGCTGCGGCCCAGCGTAAACCAGAGGCGTTCTTCGACCCGACTGCGCAACTGGGCGATAAAGCGCTCTAGTTGAGACACACCAGGCAGGAGGACTTTCTGTGTGAACAGCCACGAGGTGGCTCGCTCAAACAGCACTCCCGGCCGGTCGGTGCCCGTCCAGCAGAGGGCATACAGCCAGCGGCTCAAGCGAAAGCCGATGCCCGGATCGGTGAAATGACGATAGCCAAAGCGGTTCTGAATATCGGTGGCATGTATCCAGCGGCGATGATCGCTATAGCGCTGGAGGCAGTCGGGGTCTGGAATCGCCAGTTGTCGGCAAAGCACCTGCAGGACTTCCACCGGCACGGCGGCGGGCTTGTCCGGCAGAACGCCAACGAAGCGGACGGTGGTCAGCAGAACGGCATAACCCAGACGGTTATGGCTACCCCGCAGCACCTGGATGGCTTCACGGTCTTCATCGCTCAGGTGGAAGTAACGTTCCAGCTCTTCACGGCTGGGCGAATCAACATAGCGGCCAAAACCGTCGCGTTGCTCTTGAGTCAGAAAACCGACCGGCATTGATCACAGCACCTCGACGCAGAACACGGCGGGCGTGACGATCCGCGTGCGTTCGATGTGCCCGCGTTGCAGCAGGCCGGCGCGGCGATCACCGGTTACCAGGTAGTCCGCATCGCCCGCCAAGGCCATGGCCAGCAAAAACGAGTCATCCGGATCATCGGCTTCGACCTCGATGGTCAGGCGCTCCAGTACCACAGCCCGTTGCAGGTTATTGATCATGGCGCCCACCTTGGCGGGCTGTAGGATGGCCTGAAGCTTGGGATAGCGGCTGGCTCGACGAATTTCATCGAGTTGCATCCGCGAGGTCACCACCTCGAAACGCGCCGCCCGCCAGGCACGGTAGATCGCATCGGGCGCGCCATGTGGCGAGATCAGGGCGCTGAACAGGATGTTGGTATCCAACACGACCCGCATCAGCGCTTACGTGCCCAGTCGAGCGCTTCG
Source organism: Pseudomonas sp. A2 (assembly GCF_023100865.1). Classification (NCBI taxonomy): domain Bacteria; kingdom Pseudomonadati; phylum Pseudomonadota; class Gammaproteobacteria; order Pseudomonadales; family Pseudomonadaceae; genus Pseudomonas; species Pseudomonas sp. A2. The sequence continues at coordinate 4,663,883 of NZ_CP039127.1, read as the reverse complement.
TCAACCGCGTTGGTCAATTCTGCCTCACTCAGATGGGCGTTAGCGGCCTTGGCCTGCTCAGCGCTCAGCTCCAGGATGTGTGCCCGTACCGCTTCTTCGATGAAGCGCGACAGGTCGCCCTTACGGCCGCCGCCCTGGCTGGCCAGAAACATCCGAAGCGACTGGTCGGTGTCGGCCGAGACGGCGACATTCCAGCGAATGGTATTCATAGCGTTCTCCGCTAATAGGTGTTTGTGTGTTTATACGCCAATCACAAAGGGCGATGCAATGGTTCGACAAAACGATGGTTTTCCCGAACTAACCAGACGCCACAAGGGTTTGCGGGCAGGCGCTGGGCTTAAGTGCACTTTCTGTTCCGTTGCTCCCCAAACCCCCTCGACCGGCCTCTCATTGGACAGCACGACATTCGGTGCCGTTAGCCAGTGGAGCGCACCTCCTAGATCCCCATCGTACAGCTCCAATAGCGCATCGAGGATCTCGATAAGACGACAGAACACCTCACCAGCCTGTATAGACATCACGGCACTGCCGGGGGACGCAGTGATCCACTGCGCGATCTGCGCTGGCGATCGCTCCAACTCGCTTGCCAAATCGGAGATCAACGACACCGGCAGGCCCGCCAGTACGGCGACGTGCAGATAGTAGTGGCCTCTCGGCAAATCCAGTTTTTCGCGGAGCCTTTCCATAACTGCCTCCAGGATAATTGGCCATTTGATAATGTCATCTTGGCCCCGAGTTTGCGCATGATGGTCTCGAACCATCCGCACCGTAGCTTCGAGAGAGAGCGAATGAACACTATCTGAAGGCTACTCGGCAGTGCGAGAGGGCTTTGGCAGTGACGCTTTGATCGGTGTTATTATTGAAACCTGCCCAAGAGCTTCCTCTCCCGGGTGCGTGTACCGGTGATGAAACTTGGTTTGAGGCGGTCTCGTTGAGGCCGCCTTTGTCGCTTCTGGGAGAGCCCCCAGTACTAAGCAGCCGTTATGCGTCGAAGCGCAAAGCCTCGACCAAAGCTGTTCGCAGGCCCTCTAACTCGGCATTTCTCCAATCTTATGAACTCGCGCTGGGTACGGACGGCGGGAATTATCTGCAATTATCTCGGCATAGATAATTGATCAATATTTAGCCGCCACTACTGAGCAGCGCCTCTCAAAGTTAATCCTTTAGATACAGCAGGTTACAGAACGAATGTCCTAATTTTTGCCTTATCTCGGCATGCCCCCTAATGCGGAAAATGGCTGCTGCGAGGTGCTCGCGGCGGCCAAAAACGGAGAACTGAGCGGGTTACCTGGTCGATTTTGATCGACGGCCCGCTTTCAAAAGCAGCAAGGGCTGAAGTCGACCGGAAATACAGGGTTACTTCAGACCTTCCTTAGGTAGCGGCCATTGCTGCGAGTGAACAACGCGCCAACTTCCGTTCGACAGACATTCACGGCGATCGCCAGGCAAAACAGCGGGAACGAGAGGCGTCCCAGAATGAACAGGTTATCCAGTGATGGCCATGCCAGACGCATGTGGTCGAGCACCATCGTGAGCAGGGCGATCCACTTGATGAGGTCCTGTCCGTTGTGTCGTTCAACCCGCGAAGGTGGTGATTCGTACGCGCTCAACTCAGGTTCTCCAGGATGAGAATCGCAAGGACCAGATACCGTCCGCCCTTGGCGAGCGTGACGATCAGGACGAACCGCCAGAGCGGCTCTTTCATCACGCCGGCGATCACGGTTAGCGGGTCTCCAATGATGGGTACCCAACTGAGCAGCAGCGACCAGTACCCGTAACGTTCATAGGAGGCTTTGGCTTTTTCGAAGGCCGCTTGCTTTACCGGAAACCAGCGCTTTTCGCGATAAGCCTCGATACCTCGTCCCAGCAGCCAGTTCACAACCGATCCGAGTACGTTGCCTGTGGTGGCCACCACCAGCAGGATGGCTGTGGAAAAACGCTCGGATATCAGCAGTCCGCCCAGCACTGCCTCCGATTGCATGGGCAGCAGGGTTGCCGCGCCGAATGCAGCCAGAAACAGGCCGAGGTAACCGCCGTACTCAAACATTCAACAACCGAGCACCGTGCCTACAGGTATTTGGTGATTTGCTTGAATTCGTCCAGTGCCGAACGGTCGCCCTTGCTCAGGGCTGTCACCGAGTCTTCCAGGCAATGGTCGATGTGGTCCTGGATCAGTGTCCGCTTCGCCTGGCACACGGCCTTTTCAACAGCATGGAGCTGCTGGGCGATGTCCACGCATTCACGTCCTTCATCGATCATGGTGATGATGCTGCGCAGGTGGCCGTCCGCTCGCTTGAGGCGTTTGATGATGGCGTCGTGAGTCTGGTGGGTATGAGCGTGACCATGCGGTTGGTCGTGAACGTGTTCTGACATGACTTGAGTCTCAGACGGCGATACTTTACGCTCTGCATGCTATCCCCCTGGGGGGGTTGGGTCAAACGCGCTATTTCACACCGTGTTTCAACCGGATAAGCATTGGGATGTCTCGTCGTTTTCTTTCAGCGACCATGATCGTGGCTTTGGCAATGGCCTTTCTGCTGGCCTGGACCGGTCATGCCTATTCACTTTCCGTCCTCTCGCAAATCACGGCAAAGAGCGCCCAGAGCCTGACTCATGATCACTCCCACGACTCGTCCCTGAGTTGTGCGCAGTGCTCTGATCACTACCACTCCCCCCTGACGCCCGATCACCAGCACGAAACGCCTCAGATACCAGCTGCAATCCACTTCTCCAGTCATTTCGAAGCCTCGGTACACCTGGCCATGCTGGGCGATTCCGTGCCTTGGCCCCCCATCTTCCGTATCGAACGCCCACCCCGTCCTGTGCTTGCTTCCTGACCAAGGCCGCTCTGCGGCCAACAATCACTGCAAGAAAGGATTGATCCATGCATTCGCACTCCCTAAAGGGTGGGGGCCTGTTCGCCATGCGTTCACGCCACCTGTTGTATCTGCTGTTCCTGCTCGTCGCCTCGCTGTTCATCGGCATGCCAGAAGCTCTGGCCCATGCCGTGGCCGAGGGTGACAAGGGCTTCATCCAGGAAAGCACCGGGGTCATGCTGATCCCCTTCATCTACATGGGCGCCAAGCACATGGTCACGGGATACGACCATCTGCTGTTCCTGTTCGGCGTCATCTTCTTCCTCTACCGGCTGAAGGATGTCGGCCTGTACGTCACGCTGTTTGCGGTCGGCCATTCGGTGACGCTGCTGATCGGCGTGCTGACGGAAGTCAGCATCAGCTCGTACGTCATCGACGCAATCATCGGTTTCTCGGTGGTGTACAAGGCCCTGGATAACCTGGGCGCCTTCCAGCGCTGGTTCGGCTATCAGCCGAACACCAAGGCCGCCACGCTGATTTTCGGCCTGCTGCACGGCTTCGGCCTGGCAACCAAGATCCAGGAATACGAGATCTCTCCCGATGGGCTGATCCCCAACCTGATCGCCTTCAACGTAGGGGTGGAGATCGGTCAGCTGATGGCGTTGAGCGCCATTCTGATCCTGATGGGCTTCTGGAGGCAGACCCCAAGCTTCTGGCGTCATGCCTATACCGCCAACGTCGCAATGATGAGTGCTGGTTTCCTGTTGATGGGTTACCAGATCTCCGGCCTGTTTCTGACCGCTTAAGGACTCCTGATCATGTTCAATTCTCCACTCCCATCGGCAAGCGAATTGCCGAGCAGCCGCCAACTCGTTCGTTCCACCGTCATTGCCCTGGCTGTCGCCATGGGCCTGCTGGTCACCGTGGTGATGCCTTCGGAATACGCGGTCGACCCGACCGGCCTGGGCCGCGCCATGGGCCTGACGCAAATGGGCGAGATCAAGATCACCCTCGCTGCCGAGGCTTTGGCTGACGAGGCTGCGTCGAAAGCGGCAGCTGCTCCGGCCCCAGCTCCTGTCGTTGCTGCTGCACCGGCACCTGCACCGGTAGCGCCACCCGTACAGCAAGTGGCAGCAGCCCCTCAGCCCGCGGCTCCCGTATCCAGCAAACCTGCTGCCAACGCCAAGTCCGATCAGGTCACCGTAACCCTGACGCCAGGCGAAGGTCGGGAGATCAAGCTGGAAATGCTCAAGGGCAGCACTGTGAGCTATGAATGGACCGCATCCGGCCCGGTCAACCACGACACCCACGGTGAGATCTACAACGCCGCCCAAGGCGATTTCCACAGCTACAGCAAAGGGCGTCAGGTGAAAGGCGACAAGGGCGACCTGACCGCGCTGTTCGATGGCACCCATGGCTGGTTCTGGCGTAACCGCACCAACGCCGATGTCACCATCGTGCTGAACACGACTGGCGACTACCTGAACGTGAAGAAGTAATCCCGCCGGGGCGAACCTGTTGTTCGCCCCGACTTTTTGATCTCAATTGGAATAGCTGAAGATGACTACCAAAATCCTCAAATCGCTCGTTGTGCTGAGCTTCCTCGGCCTGTTGGCTGCCTGCGGTGGTACTGATACCGAATCGAAGTCTGGCGATGCGGGTCACGGCCACTCGCACGAGTGATGCAAACAGGGCCGCTAAAGCGGCCCTGTTTCTTTCTGGATTACGCGAAGATCATCGATAGAACCCGTGCAACGCGGGCTTTATGGCTTTGGCCATTTCCGGTGATCGTCATCGATGACGAACGAGTGCGCATGCGCATTGCCGTTGGCCACGTGCGGGTGGTCTTCCGGCAGGTCATCGTGATTGTGCGCTACCACGTCTTCCTCATACTCCGGGCGCCAGATCCGCTTGCTCACCAGCCAGGCTACGGCGGCAACCAGACTCAGTCCGATGAACGAAGCCGTCAGGCTGACGCTTGCCCCCAACCATCCCGCGAGCGGGTAGGTGATCAGCCAGCAGGCGTGTGAAAGGGCGAACTGGGCGGCGAACAGCGCAGGTCGATCCTGGGCTGAGGACGAGCGCCGCAGAATGCGTCCGGACGGTGTCTGTGCCAGGGAGTAGCCGGCACCCAACACCAGCCACAACAGGATCAGCGCCGGGTAACTGGAGACGAAGGTACCCAGGATCAAACCGGCTACCAGCACGGCACCGCCGGCCAGCATCGCCTTGCGATCGTCCAGTCGTTCCAGCAGCTTGGGCAGCATCAGGGCGACCACCATCGAGCCACCGCCGAAGGCCATCAAGGCCATGGCGGTAGAGCTCTGGGGCAGCGCGAACTTGGATTGCACCAGTACCACGGTGTTGACGATGACCATGGCGCTGGCGGCTGCGATCGTCAGGTTCAGTGCAAGAAGGCCACGCAGCCGCGGGGTGCGCAGGAAAATCCGCATGCCCTTGGTGGTGCGTTCATAGATGCTGCGTTTGGGTCCTCGTGCCGCCAGGGGCAGCACCACGGTACCGACCATCGCGGCGGACACCAGGAAGCCCACCACCGTGCCCGCGAACAGGCTGTGGAAGCTGACCACCGTAAGCAACAGCGCGGCCAGCATCGGACTGATCACGCTTTCCAGGTCATAGGCCAGGCGCGAAAGGGAAAGCGCCCGGGTGTACTCGCGCTCATCCGGCAGGATGTCAGGGATGGTGGCCTGGAAGGTTGGCGTAAACGCCGCAGAGGCCGACTGCAGCACGAAAATCAGCACGTACACCTGCCAGATCTCGGTGACGAAGGGCAGCATCAGCGCGACCGCTGCCCTGACCAGATCGAGGGTGACCAGCATCGCCTTGCGCGGCAGATGCTCGGCGAACGCGGCGGCAACCGGTGCAACGCCGATGTAAGCCGCCATCTTGATGGCGAGCGCGGTACCCAATACAGCTCCCGCCTGGGCGCCGGCCAGGTCGAATGCCAGAAGCCCGAGGGCAACCGTCGCCAGACCAGTGCCCACCAGGGCGATCACCTGGGCCAGAAAGAGGTGTCGATAAGTACGATTTTTTAGAACGGATAGCATGCGCTACCTCCGGGTAGTGCGGGTGATTCATGTTTCTAGCGTATCCCCCCTGGGGGGATACGGTCAACGTGAGTGAATCGAACCCTCATCCCGGCAGTGCATTTTCCTGAGAACAGAGCTAAAGTAGAGATTCATACATTTTATGTTTGATTCTCTACATGAAAAATTGGCTTCTTCTTGTGTTGGCACTCCCCACGGCCAACGCGACCGAACGTATGCGTGCCTGGCGGGCGTTGAAGGCTTGCGGCGCTGCCGTGCTGCGCGACGGTGTGTACCTGTTGCCTGAGCAGGACGCGGGCCGCGAGGCGTTCGAGTCCGTGGAGCGCGATGTGACGGTCAGCGGCGGCACTGCGTTTCTGCTGGCATTCCCGGACGAAGAAACTCGCTTCGCCGGCCTGTTCGACCGGAGTGAGGAGTACAGCAAGCTGCGCGACGAAGTCGCCGCGTGCAGGGAGGGACTGCTTCCCGAGAACGCCCTGCAGGTCGCTCGCCAGGTCAGAAAACTGCGCAAGAGCTTCGCCCAGTTGGCCCTGATCGACTTCTTCCCCGGCGTTGCGAAGCAGCAGACGGAGACCGCGCTGGAAGCGCTGGAGACGGCAATCAGCCGTGCCCTCTCACCTGATGAACCGCACATTCAGGATCATCCCGTCACGCTGCTGGACCACAGTCATTACCAGGGGCGTCGCTGGGCAACCCGTCGACGTCCCTGGGTCGACCGGCTGGCCTGTGCCTGGCTCATCCAGCGCTTCATCGACAGCGGCGCGGAAATCCTCTGGCTGGAATCCCCGAGCGACTGCCCCGCCGATGCACTGGGCTTTGACTTCGATGGCGCCGCGTTCAGCCATGTCGGGCACCGCGTCACCTTCGAAACCCTGATCGACAGCTTCGTGCTGCAGGCTCCAGGCCTTTCACGCATCGCCGCGCTGGTTCACTACCTCGATGTCGGTGGCAGCCAGCCTGCGGAAGCGTCCGGCATCGAGCGTGTCCTGGCGGGCCTGCGCGAGAGCATTACCGATGACAACCAACTGATGGCAGCGGCAAACGGCATCTTCGACGGGCTGCTGGCGGCCTTTGCCAACGAGGAAAACGGTCATGGCTGAAACGACGACGCTGGCCACGGGCGAAGCCCCCCTCAAGCCAGCGACCCCGGTGGGCTTGTTCGAAGCGTTGCTGTTCTGGCTGAAGATCGGCTTCATCAGCTTTGGCGGGCCGGCAGGACAGATCTCCATCCTCCACCAGGAGTTGGTGGAGCGTCGCCGCTGGATCAGCGAGAAGCGCTTTCTGCATGCCCTGAACTACTGCATGTTGCTGCCCGGGCCCGAGGCCCAGCAGCTCGCGACCTACATCGGTTGGTTGATGCACCGGACCTGGGGCGGGGTGATTGCTGGCGGGCTGTTCGTGCTGCCGTCGCTGTTCATCCTGATCGGGCTGTCGTGGGTCTATATCGAGTTCGGCAACGTTCCGGTGGTTGCCGGGATCTTCTATGGCATCAAGCCGGCGGTCACCGCGATCGTCGTTCATGCGTCGCACCGCATCGGTTCCCGGGCATTGAAGAATGGCTGGCTATGGGCGATCGCCGCAGCATCCTTCGTCGCCATTTTTGCCCTGAACGTCCCGTTCCCGCTGATCGTTCTGGCCGCTGCCGTGCTGGGCTACATCGGCGGAAAAGTGCTGCCGGACAAGTTCGTGACCGCTGGCAAGCATGGCTCCGGGAAGGCCAGTTACGGGCCTGCGCTGATCGATGACGATACACCGCCACCCGCGCATGCCCGTTTCCGCTGGAGCTATCTGCTCAAGCTGATCCTGATCGGTGCGGCGCTATGGATGCTCCCCATGGGGTTGCTGACCGTCATCTTCGGCTGGCAAGGCACTCTGACCCAGATGGGGTGGTTCTTCACCAAGGCTGCGTTGCTCACCTTCGGCGGTGCCTACGCGGTGTTGCCCTATGTCTACCAAGGTGCGGTCGGTCACTACGGCTGGCTGTCGCCCACGCAGATGATCGACGGCCTGGCCTTGGGGGAAACAACGCCGGGGCCGTTGATCATGGTGGTGACTTTCGTCGGCTTCATTGGCAGCTACATCCACCCGATGTTCGGCACCGACCATCCGTTCCTGGCGGGCGCGGTGGCGGCTGTGCTGGTCACCTGGTTCACCTTCCTGCCCTCGTTCCTGTTCATCCTTGCCGGCGGTCCGCTGGTGGAGTCGACGCACAACGAACTGAAGTTCACAGCGCCGCTGACCGGGATCACCGCCGCCGTGGTAGGTGTGATCCTGAATCTGGCGTTGTTCTTCGGTTACCACGTGCTCTGGCCCAACGGCTTTGGGGGAGGATTCGAGTGGGCCTCCGCACTTATCGCCGCGGCCGCCGCTATTGCCCTGTTCTACTTCAAGCGCGGTGTGATCCAGGTGCTGGTGATGAGTGCACTGGCGGGGCTGGCTGTCCAGCTGTCGATGCGTTGAGGAGGATGCCGCTTGAGGGTGATCCGGGGCAGGCGGTCAAGCGCCTGCCTCAAGATCGAGGGGGAAGGAGGAAGTAGAGAAACAGCACATCCATGAGCCTAGGATGGGCTTTTAGCGTTTTCCTTTTCTTTGGTCTCTGCCGGTTTGGCTTTGTCTGCGGTGTCTTTTTCACCCCAGAGGCGTTTCTGGTCCTCGCGGAATTTCTTGTTGAATTCGATCGAGCGGTCGTAGCCATCTTCGGCAAATACCGGTGTCGTCACACCAACAGCCAGTACACCGATGAGAAGCGCTTGGGTCAGTCGCATTTTCAGAAACTCCAGGGGTTTGGATCTCAATGGATCGTGAGATTTTCGATACCCCTGAAGCTTAAAGAAGCGTCTCTGACGACAACGTGAGGCGCGAATTACAATGTTGAAAGACGCCTTGGGCTCAGAGACGGTTCACCGGAAAACTCAGGTGGAACCAGGTAAAGCCCGAGCCCGTTATTTCTACCTTCGCCACGCCTTGGTGCAGGCTCATGATCGATCGCACGATGGCAAGCCCGAGGCCTGTGCCTCCCTCGCTGCGCGCACGCCCTTTGTCGACCCGATAGAAGCGTTCGAACAGATGAGGCAGGTGCTCTTCCGGAATACCTTGGCCTGGATTGCCTACGCTGAGCCTGATGTGCTCCTGCTCACGGTGAACCTTCACCACTACAGCCTGCCCTTGTGGGCAGTAGCGAATGGCGTTGGAGAGCAAATTGGACACTGCCCGTTGAATCATCAGGCGATTGCCTTGGATCACATCGACACTGCCTGACACATCGAGCCGAACGCCGCTCTCTTCGGCACTCAGGCTGAACAAGTCACTGACCCTCTGCACCTCGTCGACCAGTGCCACCGTCTCGAATTGCACCAAGGCTGCAGGCTGGCTGACATGTGCCAGGAAAAGCATGTCGGCCACCATGCTTTTCATGCGATCCAGCTCCTCGGCGCAGGATTCCAGCACCTCACGGTACTCCTCCGAGCTGCGTGGTCGTGACAGGGCCACCTGTGCTTTGCCCATCAGGTTAGTGAGCGGAGCACGCAACTCGTGGGACAGGTCGTCCGAGAACTGCGATAGCTGCTGCACGCCACCGTCCAGGCGGTGCAGCATAAAGTTGATGCCGTCCGCGAGCTCCAGCAGTTCGATCGGCAAGCGGTCGGTAGGCAGCCGATGCTGCATGTTGTCGGTGGAGATCTTCGACGCGACTTTCAGAAAGCGCGTAAGCGGCAGCAAGCCCCGGCGTACCGTCCACCAGGCCACGACCATGATCAGCGCCAGGATGAAGGGTGACGCCATCAGGGCCCAGCTCAGCATCGCCCGGAGCAATTCGGCATCGGAGGATTCATCCACGGTCATGTACACACCGACCTGGGTACCGTCAGCCAGACGCATGAGCTGGGAAACGCTGAGCATGGGCATGCCCAGTTCGTTGTTCCACTCGTAGAACTCCACTTGATCGTTGGCAGGAAAGCTGGTGAGTTCGGTGGTTATCTTTTTCGAGCCGATGGTCAGCAGGGGGATTCGGCTGTTTGCCGTATCGAAAATGCTGACGAACAGGTTGTTGTGGCCCATCGCAAGGTCGACCAACTGGTGGGAGTCTGCGGTGACCTCGGACAGATCCGCGACGGTCGATAGGTTATGGGCCATGCCACCCATCTTGGTGATCAGGCTGCTTTGCGCCGTGCGCTCCAGCGCCTGGCCGAGCATCAGGTAGCCCACGATAGAGAGCAGCACCAGCAGTATCACGCTCATCAAGCCGACTTTGAGTCCCAACCTGGCGGCCAGGCTGAAGCGCTTCATGAACGCTCCTCGATCACATAGCCCACACCGCGCAGGGTGTGGATAAGTTTGTTCTCGAACGGATCGTCGATCTTGGCGCGCAGGCGCCGGATCGCCACGTCGATCACGTTGGTATCGCAGTCGAAGTTCATGTCCCAGACCAGGGAAATGATCTGCGAGCGGGTCAGGGCTTCCCCTGGGTGGCTCATGAGCAGGCGCAACAGGGCGAATTCCTTGGTAGTCAGCTCGACGCGCAGGTCACCCCGGAACGCGCGGTGGCGACCCGGATCCAGCTCAAGGTCTGCGACCCGCAAGGTCGGGTGGTCCACCACCTTGTCGCCACGCCGCTGCAGCGAGCGGATGCGGGCAAGCAGTTCCGGAAACTCGAACGGCTTCACTAGATAGTCGTCGGCGCCGCCGTCCAGGCCCTTCAGCTTGTCGTGCAGGCGGCCACGACCGGTCAGCATGATGATGCGAACCCGACTGGTCTTGCGGATCGTGTCGAGCACGTCCCAGCCGTCCACCTTGGGCAGGTTCACATCCAGGATGACCAGGCCGTAGGTGTTGTGCTGGAACAGGTGCAGCGCATCGACACCATTACTTGCCCGGTCAACGATATAGCCACTTTCGGTAAGCCCTTGCTGAAGGTATTCGGCAGTTTTGGCTTCGTCTTCCACTACTAGAACACGCATTATTTGTTTATCTCAAATTAAAAAAGTATTCGGGTGTCAAATAAAAAAATATTCATTTATTTCTTGAAGTGTCATTGCCTCATGCACCGAACCAGCATGGTGATCATCGATGAATCAATCTTAAGGAAACTCCGAACAAGTTGCTCATCAGTCGGAAATGGGCGGCTTAGGGATGCCGAAAAGCCCGCTTTTCAGTCGCTGATTATTGGATAACCAAGGCAAAGCCTTGGTTATCCGGACTCACGGGCGCACCTCTCCCGCAGCAGGCAATAATTGCCGGCGCACCATCCACAGATTCGACAGGGCAAACAGCGTGGTCAGTTGCGCCGTGTTCTTGGCCAAGCCGCGAAAACGAGTCTTTACATAGCCGAACTGGCGTTTGATCACCCGGAACGGGTGCTCCACCTTCGCACGCACTTGCGCCTTGGCCTTTTCGATCTTGCGCTTGGCTTGGTAGAGCACGCTGCGTTTGCTCAAGTGTTTGTAGGTGCTGCGGCGGGCAGCGACCTGCCATATCACCTGCCGTCCCTCGTGTTCTGGCCGCTTTTCCACGCCTGTGTAACCCGCATCCGCACACACGACATTCTCTTCGCCATGCAATAGCTGAGCGACCTCCGTCACGTCAGCTACGTTCGCGGCGGTGCCATGAACGTGATGCACCAGACCCGATTCAGCATCCGCGCCGATGTGGGCCTTCATGCCGAAATAGTACTGGTTGCCCTTCTTCGTTTGATGCATTTCAGGATCGCGCTTGCCTTCCTTGTTCTTGGTCGAACTGGGCGCGTGGATGATGGTCGCGTCGACAATGGTGCCCTGGCGCAACGACAGGCCCTTGTCTTGCAGGTAATTGTTGATGGTTTCCAGAATGCCGGCTGCCAACTGATGCTTCTCCAGCAGGTGCCGGAAGTTCATGATCGTCGTGTCTTCGGGGATCGGAGCGCTGAGCGTCAGACGAGCGAACTGGCGCATCGAAGTGATCTCGTACAGCGCCTCTTCCATGGCGGGATCGCTCAAAGAGAACCAATTCTGCAGCAGGTGAATGCGCAGCATGGTTTCCAGAGGATAAGGCTTGCGGCCACCGCCAGCCTTTGGGTAGTGAGGCTCGATCAACGCCACCAGTCCACTCCACGGTACCACCTGTTCCATCTCGGCCAGGAAACGCTCGCGACGGGTTTGCTTGCGCTTGCCGGCGTACTCGAAATCGGAAAAGCTCATCTGACTCATGGGATGGCGGACTTGTAGAAGGCAGTTGGACGGAGGGCTATTTCAGCACAGGTCAGATGGCCTGTGCTGACTTGATCGGAGAATCCTTAAAACGAAAATCAGGAGGGAGGTGGAATCCTTCAAATTTGTAATTCAGCGGTAACGTTCCTGATAGTCACCCCCCTCTAGAATCGAACCTGTAGAGGAGTCTACGACAATCTCCTTCCATGCAAAGGGTGCAGCAGACGAGTGGGTTACTCATGTGTGTCCTGCGACCGCGCTCGCCTTGCGATTTAAAAATCCTCAAAGACAGGTCTAAAGCATGCCCATGTCATGGCGCTTCACGGGGAACTTTCGATGAATAACGAACATTATCTGCGCAGTGTAAAGGGGCTCTCTTTCGCCATCGCTTTTATTATTTCAGGGCCTGCCATGAGTGCTGAGAAGTTCTCTGTCGCCAATGAACAGATTCAAGCGCTGGGTATCAAGACGTCTGCTGTGCAAAGCATGAAACAGACGGTCAGCACGCGATATCCCGGCCAGGTTGTCGTGCCTCCGAAAGCGGAGCAGATCGTCAGTTCCCCACTTGAAGGTGTGGTGGTGCAACTGCTGGTGGGCGAGTACCAGGCCGTTCGCAAAGGCGAGCCGGTCGTGCGCCTGTCCAGTCCGGCGATGAGCCAGCTCCAGCTCCAGCTGTTGCAGGCATCTGCCCGCGCCACGCTGGCCCGGCAGGCCTACACCCGGGAACAGAAGCTGTTCGATGAGGGCATCATTCCGCAGCGTCGGGCGCAGGAAGCCCAGGCAACGCTGAAGGAAGCGGAAGCGACTCTGGTGCAGACCAAGGCCGAACTGGCCCTGGCGGGAATGACCCCGGCCATGATCGAGCAGGTCATCCGCTCCGGGATTCCTTCCGACAGGATCACCCTCAGCGCCGTTCAGGACGGCATTGTCAGCAACATCTCGGTCCGGCCCGGCCAGCGGGTCGACGGTGCCACGTCGCTGCTGAACATCACCCAGGTCGATGCGCTGTGGCTGGACGTGCAGATTCCGGCCGCGGCCAGTATTGGCATTCAGCCGGGCGCGGGCGTAACGGTGGTCGACAAGGGCATTAATGGGCGTGTCATCAACCTGAGCCCGACCCTCTCGGCTACCAGCCAGTTCGTGGTGCTGCGCGCCGAAATCGAAAATGCCAACGGCGCCCTGCGTCCCGGCGAGCTCGTCACCGTGGAGATCCCGGTTCAGGCCGCTGGCAAATCCTGGGACATCCCTCTGTCTGCCGTCGCTCGCAACAAGACCGACTCCGTGGTGTTCGTCCGCACGCCCGACGGTTTTGAAGCCCGCCCGGTCAAGGTCGAAGCCAGCGCGGGGCAACTGGTCCGTGTCCAGGGCAACATCAGCGAACAGGACCAGGTTGCCGTCGCCGGCGTGATTGCGCTGAAAGGCGCCTGGCTTGAAGAGGACGGTGAGTGATGCTGAGCCGTCTTATCCAATTCTCTTTGTCCCAGCGCCTGTTCATGGTGCTGGCGACGCTGTTGCTGACCGGCGCGGGCTGGTATGCCTACCGTGGGCTGCCCATCGATGCCTTCCCTGATGTGGCCAGCACCCAGGTCAAGGTGATCATGAAGGCACCGGGGATGACCCCGGAAGAAGTTGAAAGCCGGATTGCCGTGCCGATCGAAGTGGAAATGCTCGGTATTCCCAAGACCAAGATCCTGCGCTCGGTCACCAAGTACGGCCTGGTCGATGTCACCATCGATTTTCAGGATGGCACTGACATCTACTGGGCGCGGCAACAGGTTTCCGAGCGTCTCGGCAACCTGAGCGACAGCCTGCCGGACGGCATCAGTGGCGGCATGGCGCCGATCACCACACCGCTGGGCGAGATGTTTATGTTCACGGTGGACGGTACAACCTTGTCTCTGGTCGAACGTCGCAGCCTGCTCGACTGGGTGATCCGGCCGGCGCTGCGTACCGTACCTGGCGTGGCGGATGTGAACTCCCTCGGTGGCCAGGTCAGGACCTTCGAGGTACTGCCAGATCCCATCCGCATGGCTGCCAGCGGCGTGAGCCTTGAGCAGCTGACCAACGCGGTCAACACCAACAACCGTAACGACGGTGCCGGCCGACTGGGTGAAGGTGACGAAGTCCTGCTGGTACGCAGCGAGGGCAGCATCCGCACCCTGGATGACCTGCGGGCCGTTGTGGTCAATTCCAACAGCTCCAGCCCGGTGCGGGTTGGCGACCTGGCCGAGGTTCGCCTTGGCACCCTGACCCGCTACGGCGTGGTGACCCAGGATGGCAAGGGCGAGGCTGTGCAAGGCCTGGTGCTCGGCCTGGCTGGCGCCAACGCCCGCCAAGTGGTCGCCGGTGTGCAACTGAAGCTCAAGGAACTGGAGGCCACACTACCGAAAGGCATCACCATCACCAGCTTCTACGATCGCTCGTCGCTGGTCGATAAAGCGGTAGGGGCTGTGTCCAAGGCGCTGATCGAGGCCACCGTGTTGGTCATCGTGTTGCTGGCCCTGTTCCTCGGCAACGTTCGCGCAGCGCTGACGGTTGCCCTGGTACTTCCGCTGGCGGCGTTGATCACCTTCATCCTGATGCGCTTCGTCGGCATGTCCGCCAACCTGATGAGTCTGGGAGGGCTGGCCATTGCCATCGGCATGTTGGTGGATGCCGCGGTGGTGGTGGTCGAGAACATCGTCCAGCGTCTGGCCACCGATCCTTCCGGTGGCAAGCTGCCGCGTCTGCACATCATCTACCGGGCGGTGCGCGAGGTCGCGGTACCGGTGACGTCCGGCATCCTGATCATCATCACGGTGTTCCTGCCGCTGCTCACCCTGCAGGACCTCGAAGGCAAGTTCTTCGTCCCGGTGGCGCTGACCATCGTCTTCGCTCTGGCGGGATCGTTGCTGCTGTCGCTGACCGTGATCCCCGTGCTGTCCTCCTACCTGCTGCGCGAGGTCAAGCACGAAGACCCCTGGCTTGCCCGCAAGCTGCTGGGCATCTATGGCCCGGTGCTGGAGTGGGGGCTTGGCCGGCAGAAACTGATCGCGATCATCGCTGGCGCCATGTTGGTCGTCGCTGGCCTGGTCTACACCCAGGTGGGCAAGACCTTCATGCCGACCATGGATGAAGGCGACCTGATCGTGGGTATCGAGAAACTGCCATCGGTCAGCCTCGAACAGACGGCCGAGCTGGACAAGAAGATCCAGACCGCGCTGATGGCAGCGGTCCCGGAGATCCGGGGCATCGTGGCGCGGGCCGGTTCCGACGAGATCGGTCTTGATCCCATGGGCCTGAACCAGACCGATACCTACCTGCTGCTCAAGCCCATGAGCGAATGGCGGATGGACACCAAGGAAGAGCTGATGGACGAGGTCCGCAAGGTGCTCGATCCAATGCCGGGTATCGGCTACAGCTTTACCCAGCCCATCGAGATGCGCGTCTCCGAGATGATCATCGGTGTGCGCGGCGACCTCGCCGTGAAGATCTATGGCCCTGACCTGGGCACCCTGAGCCAACTGGGCGGCAAGATCGAGTCGCTGCTCAAGACTGTGCAGGGCAACCAGGACGTCTACACCGTGCAGAACGACGGTGTGCAGTATCTGCGCGTGGAGATCGACCGGCTGCAGGCTGGCCGTTTCGGCCTGAGCGTCGAGGCCATCCAGGATGCACTGCGCGTGCAGATCGAAGGCCAGCAGGCCGGCCTGGTGATCGAAGGCAACCAGCGCACGCCGATCCTCATTCGCTCGGACGAGTCGGTGCGCACGTCGCCGGCGGACTTCAACGCGGTGCGGATCACCACGCCGGATGGCCAGACCATTCCGCTGAGCAGCGTGGCGAGACTGGAGCGTGCCGATGGCCCGGTGAAGATCGACCGGGAAATGGGCAGCCGCTACAGCGTGGTGATCGCCAACGTCAGCGGTCGTGACCTGGTCGGCTTCGTCGAGGAGGCCAAGGCGCTGGTGGCTCAGCAGGTGGAACTGCCCAACGGCTATCGCATCAGCTGGGGCGGCCAGTTCGAGAACCAGCAGCGTGCGGCTGCCCGGCTGTCCATCGTCGTTCCCGTGGCGCTTGGTCTGATCTTCGTCCTGCTGTTCTCGACCTTCGGCTCCGTGCGCCAGGCGTTGCTTATCCTCAGCAACATCCCCTTCGCCCTGGTGGGCGGCATCGTCGCGCTGTGGGTCACTGGCGAGTACCTCTCGGTGCCAGCGTCGGTGGGGTTCATCGCTTTGTTGGGTATCGCGGTGCTCAACGGCATCGTGCTGGTCAGTTACTTCAACCAGTTGCATGGCGAAGGCCTGCCACTGCGGGAAGTGGTGCTCCAGGGTGCCCGTCGCCGGTTACGCCCGGTACTGATGACCGCCTCGATCACCGCCTTCGGTCTGGTCCCACTGTTGTTCGCTACCGGGCCCGGCTCCGAGATCCAGCGGCCGTTGGCCATCGTGGTGATCGGCGGTTTGATCACCGTCACCGCGCTCACCCTCATGTTGCTCCCGATTCTCTATCTGCGATTCGCCCACGCGAAAAAGGAGGCCAAAGATGCCTGATACCTGGTTGACGCTGCTCTGCACCCCAAGCTTGGAGGAGAAGCTCATCGACCACCTCCTGGTCGTGACGGGGAACCAGATCTTCACCAGCACACCGGTTGCGGCGCACGGGCTGTCCACCGCGGCACTCAATCCGATGGAGCGTGTCATGGGGCGGGCCAAGGCTGTGCAGATCCAACTCGTGGTGGAACGGCAGCAACTCACGGAGGTGCTGCAATCCCTCAAGGAGGAGTTTCCAAATACCGGGCTGCGCTATTGGACGGTCCAGGTCAGTAACTTTGGGGAGTTCGTGTGATGAAGCGCCTTGTTCCCCTGGCTCTGCTGATCAGTGTGTGTGGCACGGCCGTGGCGCAACCTGCCGCTCCGGCAAACATTCTGCCCAAGCCGCTGGTGGTGTCGCTGCTCAACGCCGATCCCCGCGTGGCCTCGGCACGCTCCAGCATGGATGCCGCCATGCTGGAGGCTGGCATCATCCGGCGTTCGCCTTATGAATGGACGGCCACGGCAATCGGCCAGCAACGGCGTACCGACGCTGGCCCCAACTACAACGAATGGAACGTGGGTATCGAGCGCACGGTGCGCCTGCCTGGCAAGGCCAGTGCCGACCAGGACATCAGTTCGGCAACGCTGCGATTGGCAGATGCCACCTATGGCGAAGTCCGTCATGAAGCCGCGCGGGAACTGATGACCCTGTGGCTGGATTGGCTGGTGTCGGAGCACGCGCTCACCATCGCCAATAAAGGCCTGGCCTCAGCCAAGGAAAGCCTGGCGGCGGCGGAAAAACGCAACCGTGCGGGTGACGCCTCTAAGCTGGATGTAAGCCTGGTCAAGGCGGAAGTGGCCGAGCAACTGCGACAAGGCAACGAAGCCAAGATAAAAGCCGCTGCGAGCTGGGCAACACTGTCGCGGCGCTTCCCTGGCATCGAGCGCAAAGTGGTTGATCTGCCCATTCCTTCGGCCGAACTCGGTCAGTACGACACCTGGCGCGAGCGGATCCTGGCCGAAAGCGATGTGCTGCGTCGGGTCGAAGCCTCTCTGCTGAGAAATCAGGGGCAATCGGCCCGGGCGAAGGCTGACAGGGTGCCGGATCCTACGTTGGGGGTATTCACCGCCTCCGAGCAGGGCAACCGTGAGCGCATCTACGGTGTCAGCTTCAGCATGCCGATCCCCAGCGGGTCGCGCAGTGCTCGCTACAGCCAGGCGCTGGCCCAGGAGAATGCGGCTCGCGAGGATGTCGACCTGGCCAAACGCGAGCTGGAAGCCGGGATTGCCCGTGACGTCGAACTGGCTTCAGGTGCTTACGAGAGCTACCTGATCGCGAAGGATGGCGCCGCTGCCATGACCCAGAACGAAGCACAGATGCAGCGTGCCTACGAACTGGGCGAGGTGGATCTGCAGTCGTTGTTGCTGGCTCGCCGGCAAGCCGTCGCATCGTCTACCAGCGCCCTGCAGGCCCACGCGGATACGCTGCGCACCCATCTGTCGCTGTTGATCGATGCCCACTGGATATGGGGGTTGGACGAAAGCTGAGTTGTTGCGTTGCCCGGCATAGGCCGGGCAACCTTTCAGAATCGTAATGAGTTACTCATGCTCCGGTTAGTTTTCGGCAGCAATGATAGGAAACGGCCAGTGACCACAGCTGAATAATAAACGGCCGTCCTATCTCAATAAGGGAAGGTCTGAAGTAACCCTGTATTTCCGGTCGACTTCAGCCCTTGCTGCTTTTGAAAGCGGGCCGTCGATCAAAATCGACCAGGTAACCCGCTCAGTTCTCCGTTTTTGGCCGCCGCGAGCACCTCGCAGCAGCCATTTTCCGCATTACAGGTGCACCTTTCCTGCGGTAGTCAGCAAATGTCGGCGCGCCATCCATAGGTTCGACAGCGCGAACAGCGTCACCAGCTGAGCGGTGTTCTTGGCCAGGCCACGGAAGCGCACCTTCACGTAACCGAACTGGCGCTTGATCACTCGAAACGGGTGCTCGACCTTCGCTCGCACTTGTGCCTTGGCCTTCTCGATCTTGCGCTTGGCTTTGTACAGGGCGCTGCGTTTATCGAGCTTCTTGTAGGTGCTGCGGCGTGCTGCGACCTGCCAGATCACTTCGCGGCCCGCATGTTCGGGGCGCTTTTCGACGCCGGTGTAGCCGGCATCGGCGCAGACGACGTTCTCGTTACCGTGCAGCAGTTTGTCGACCTGGGTGATATCGGGGTTTGGGGAGCAACGGAACAGAAAGTGCACTTAAGCCCAGCGCCTGCCCGCAAACCCTTGTGGCGTCTGGTTAGTTCGGGAAAACCAAGGTTTTGCCGAACTCTATCGAGGAATGGCTCTGTCGTTTTCAGAAGACGACCGCACCATCTGACTGGATGTAACGCCTGGTGTGCATACGGCTCCTGACAGCCCAATATCAGGAGTCGTCTGCACCAATCTCGACTATGCTCAATACTCGTGTGCACCAAAGCGAGGTTTGGGCATGACATCAGACACTCCACCGATTGCCGCGCAAGGCGTGGCCACCCTGCCCGACGAGGCATGGGCGCAAGCCCGGCACCGGACGGAAATCATCGGGCCACTGGCAGCGCTTGAGGTGGTCGGGCATGAAGCCGCCGATGAGGCAGCCCAAGCGCTGGGCCTGTCCCGGCGACAGGTATATGTCCTGATCCGTCGCGCCCGGCAGGGTACTGGCCTGGTAACAGACCTGACGCCCGGCCGATCCGGCGGCGGCAAAGGCAAGGGGCGCTTGCCGGAACCGGTCGAGCGCATCATCCGCGAGCTGCTGCAAAAGCGCTTCCTGACCAAGCAGAAACGCAGCCTGGCGGCGTTCCACCGCGAAGTCGCGCAGGCGTGCAAAACCCAGAAGCTGCCGGTGCCGGCGCGCAACACCGTGGCCCAGCGGATTGCCGGACTACACCCGGCGAAAATAGCCCGCAGCCGGGGCGGGCAGGACGCTGCCCGTCCCTTGCAAGGCGCGGGTGGCATTCCGCCCGAAGTCACCATGCCGCTGGAACAGGTGCAGATCGACCACACCGTCATCGACCTGATCGTGGTCGACGAGCGCGACCGGCAACCGATTGGCCGCCCATATTTGACCCTCGCCATCGACGTGTTCACGCGCTGCGTACTCGGCATGGTGGTCACGCTGGAAGCGCCGTCCGCCGTCTCGGTCGGCCTATGCCTCGCGCATGCCGCCTGCGACAAGCGGCCCTGGCTGGAAGGGCTGAATGTGGAAATGGACTGGCCGATGAGCGGCAAGCCCAGGCTGCTCTATCTGGACAACGCGGCCGAGTTCAAAAGCGAAGCGCTGCGCCGTGGCTGCGAACAGCATGGCATCCGGCTGGACTATCGCCCACCAGGCCAGCCGCACTACGGCGGCATCGTGGAACGGATCATCGGCACGGCGATGCAGATGATCCACGACGAATTACCGGGGACGACCTTCTCCAATCCCGGCCAGCGCGGCGAGTACGATTCCGAGAAGATGGCCACCCTGACGCTGCGCGAGCTGGAGCGCTGGCTCGCGTTGGCGGTAGGCACCTATCACGGCTCCGTGCACAACGGCCTGCTCCAGCCGCCGGCCGCGCGCTGGGCCGAGGCCGTGGAGCGCGTTGGCGTCCCGGCCGTCGTTACCCGCCCCACCGCGTTTTTGGTCGATTTCCTGCCGGTGATCCGCCGCACCCTGACCCGCACCGGCTTTGTCATCGACCACATCCACTACTACGCCGACGCCCTCAAGCCGTGGATTGCCCGGCGCGAGCGCTTGCCCGCCTTCCTGATCCGGCGCGATCCGCGCGACATCAGCCGCATCTGGGTACTGGAACCGGAAGGTCAGCACTATCTGGAGATCCACTACCGCACCTTGTCCCATCCGGCCGTCACCCTCTGGGAACAACGCCAGGCGCTGGCCAAATTGCGTCAGCTCGGGCGCGAGCAGGTGGACGAGTCGGCGCTGTTCCGCATGATCGGGCAGATGCGCGAGATCGTGACCACCGCCCAGAAGGCCACGCGCAAGGCGCGGCGCGACGCTGATCGCCGCCAGCACCTCAAGACGTCGGAGCCACCGGCCAAGCCCATACCGCCGGATGTGGACATGGCTGACCCGCAGGCAGACAACCTGCCGCCGGCCAAACCGTTCGATCAGATCGAGGAGTGGTAGCCGTGGACGAATATCCCGTCATTGACCTGTCCCACCTGCTGCCAGCGGCACAGGGTTTGGCCAGGCTGCCGGCAGACGAGCGCATCCAGCGCATTCGCGCCGACCGCTGGATCGGCTACCCGCGCGCGGTCGAGGCGCTGAACCGGCTGGAAACTCTGTATGCGTGGCCGAACAAGCAACGCATGCCAAACCTGCTGCTGGTCGGCCCCACCAACAACGGCAAGTCGATGATCGTCGAGAAATTCCGGCGGGCGCACCCGGTCGGCACCGACGCTGACCAAGAACATATCCCGGTGCTGGTCGTGCAGATGCCGTCAGAGCCATCGGTGATCCGCTTCTATGTCGCGCTGCTGGCTGCGATGGGCGCGCCGCTGCGCCCGCGCCCACGGCTGCCGGAAATGGAGCAACTGGCGCTGGCCCTGCTGCGCAAGGTCGGCGTGCGCATGCTGGTGATCGACGAACTGCACAATGTACTGGCTGGCAACAGCGTTAACCGGCGCGAGTTCCTCAACCTGCTGCGCTTCCTCGGCAACGAGCTGCGTATCCCCCTGGTCGGGGTCGGCACGCGCGAGGCGTACCTGGCCATCCGTTCGGACGATCAGTTGGAAAACCGCTTCGAGCCGATGCTGCTGCCGCCGTGGGAGGCCAATGAGGACTGCTGCTCGCTGCTGGCCAGCTTCGCGGCGTCACTCCCGCTACGGCGGCCATCCCCGATTGCCACGCTGGACATGGCCCGCTACCTGCTCACCCGGAGCGAAGGCACCATCGGCGAGCTTGCACATCTGCTGGTGGCGGCGGCCGTCGCCGCCGTGGAGAGTGGCGAGGAAGCGATCAACCACCGCACGCTCAGCATGGCCGACTACATCGGCCCCAGTGAGCGGCGGCGACAGTTCGAGCGGGAACTGATGTGAAGTCCGCGCCGCGCTGGCCGCTGCATCCGGCACCCAAGGAAGGCGAAGCCCTGTCCTCATGGCTCAACCGGGTCGCCGCCTGCTACCAGATGGACGTGCACGAGCTGCTGGCCCACGATCTTGGTCACAGCCAACTTGATGACCTGGATACCGCACCATCCTTGTCGTTGCTGACGGCGCTCTGCCAGCGCAGTGGCGTCGAGCTGGAGCGGTTGCGCAGCATGAGTCTTGCAGGCTGGGTGCCGTGGCTGCTCGACAGTCTCGACGATTCGGTACCAGCAGCCTTGGAAACCTATACATTCCAATGCGCGGTGCTCCTGCCCAAGCGCACCCGCAAGGTGCGGTCCATCACTCGCTGGCGTGCCTGGCTACCGAGCCAGACGATTCGCCGGGCGTGTCCGCAGTGTCTGAACGATCCAACGAATCAAGCTGTGCTACTCGTCTGGCAGCTCCCCTTGATGCTGAGCTGCCCGCAGCATGGCTGCTGGCTGGAGTCCTACTGGGGCATGCCCGGCCGGTATCTTCAGTGGGAAATCGCCGATGCTGCGCCGCGCCCTGCCGATGACGCAATCGCCTGCATGGACCGGCGCACCTGGCAGGCGCTGACGACGGGTTTTGTGGAGCTGCCGCGTCGGCGTGTCCACGCCGGCTTGTGGTTCCGGCTGCTGCGCACCCTGCTTGATGAGCTGAACACGCCGCTCTCGCACTGCGGCAGTTGCTCGGCGAGCATCCGCCATGTCTGGGAGCGCTGCGGCCATCCGCTGCGCGCCGGGCAGAGTCTGTGGCGTCCCTACGAGATTCTGGCCCCGGCGGTGCAGTGGCAGATGCTGGAGGCGGCGGCCACCGCCATCACGCTGATCGAGTCAAAGGCGCTGATCCCGCGCGGGGAACAGGCCGCGCTGTTTCAGACGGAGCCGCACACTGGTTTCACCAACGGCCTGCCGGCGAAGGTGCCGAAGCCGGAACCCATCAACCACTGGCAACGAGCAGCCCAGGCCATCGATGAGGCCATCATTGAAGCGCGACACAACCCGGAGACGGCCCGCTTGCTGTTCACACTGGCGTCCTACGGGCGACGCGACCCCGAATCCCTGGAACGTTTGCGCGCCACGTTCACCAAGGAGGGCATCCCGCCGGAGTTTTTGTCACATTACGAGCCTGAATGGCCGTTTGCAGGTCTTAGACTAAATGACGGGTTAAGTGACAGTTTTTGACGGCGAGAACTTTCTGGCTCACACTGTCACATAATCGAACGTATATGTGACAGGTACGACATGCTGATAGGCTACATGCGGGTATCGAAGGCGGACGGCTCCCAGGCTACCGATTTGCAGCGCGACGCGCTGATTGCCGCCGGGGTCGATCCAGTACATCTTTACGAGGATCAGGCATCCGGCATGCGCGAGGATCGGCCCGGCTTGACGAGCTGCCTGAAGGCGTTGCGAACTGGCGACACACTGGTCGTGTGGAAACTGGATCGGCTCGGACGCGACCTGCGACATCTCATCAACACCGTGCACGACCTGACTGGGCGCGGCATCGGCTTGAAGGTATTAACCGGGCACGGCGCGGCCATCGACACCACGACCGCCGCCGGCAAGCTGGTCTTTGGCATCTTCGCCGCCCTGGCCGAGTTCGAGCGCGAGTTGATCGCGGAGCGCACGATTGCCGGCCTAGCCTCGGCCCGCGCGCGCGGGCGGAAAGGCGGCCGGCCGTTCAAGATGACCGCCGCCAAGCTGCGGCTGGCGATGGCGGCAATGGGTCAGCCAGAGACCAAGGTCGGCGACCTGTGCCAGGAACTTGGCGTCACGCGGCAGACCCTGTATCGGCATGTTTCACCCAAGGGTGAGCTACGTCCAGATGGCGAGAAGCTACTCAGCCGAATTTGATGCCGGCATGAGGCAACGTAGCGACAGCGTGGTTTGTCTCAATGGGAAGCGCTCATGATCGATCTTTGAAGGCCCGCAGCAGTCGTGTCACAGACAGGACGAACAAACCGGTCAGCGTGAGGGCTGCGATACCCCAGTACTCTCCGATGAACGCGCCGGCCGTCGTGCCGGCCAGCACAATGGCGAGAATCGGCAAATGGCAGGGACAGGTGAGCACGGCCAGCGCGCCCCACAGGTAGCCGGTGATCGGTTTGTGCGTCTCGGACGGCAAGCGCTCGGGGCTGTTCATGGCAGACTCTCCGCGTGCTGTGCCGGCTCGGTCG
This sequence comes from Pseudomonas sp. A2, assembly GCF_023100865.1. Classification (NCBI taxonomy): domain Bacteria; kingdom Pseudomonadati; phylum Pseudomonadota; class Gammaproteobacteria; order Pseudomonadales; family Pseudomonadaceae; genus Pseudomonas; species Pseudomonas sp. A2. The sequence goes on along the minus strand of NZ_CP039127.1, from coordinate 4,640,018 downwards.
GCATGGTGGCCAACTGCACCTCCAGATCGGCCAACGCTTCGCGCCGACGCTCGACGAACTGGCGCAGAACGGCAAGCTGCGCGGCCGCTTCATCGCCGTCCGCAGCATCCAGCGCCCGGCACAGCCGCGCCAGCGCGTCCAGGCCGATGCCCGCCTCGAAGGCCGCCCGCACGAAGCACAGCCGTTGCAAGGCGGCATCATCGAACAGGCCATAGCCGCCCGGGGTGCACGCCACCGGACGCAGCAATCCGCGCAGCAGGTAGTCGCGCACGATATGCACGCTCACCCCGGCATCAAGGGCCAGCCGGGACACGGTGTAGGCGCTCATTGAAAACCTCCTTTTTTTATCCAGCGCAGCAGGAAAGCTGCTTCACGTCCTTGTTGAAGGTCTGCGCCGCAAGCTTCAACCCCTCGACCATTGTCAGGTAGGGGAACAACTGGTCGGCCAGTTCCTGCACCGTCATGCGGTTGCGGATGGCGAGCACCGCCGTCTGGATCAGTTCGCCCGCTTCCGGGGCCACCGCCTGCACGCCGATGAGCCGTCCGCTACCTTCCTCGATGACCAGCTTGATGAAGCCGCGTGTGTCGAAGTTGGCAAGCGCTCGCGGAACGTTGTCGAGTGTCAGCGTGCGACTGTCGGTCTCGATGCCATCGTGGTGCGCTTCCGCCTCGCTGTAGCCCACGGTGGCGACTTGCGGGTCGGTGAACACCACTGCCGGCATCGCGGTCAGATTGAGGGCTGCGTCGCCGCCGGTCATGTTGATCGCGGCACGGGTGCCGGCGGCCGCTGCCACGTAGACGAACTGCGGCTGGTCGGTGCAGTCGCCGGCCGCGTAGATGTTCGGGTTGCTCGTGCGCATGCCTTGGTCGATAACGATGGCCCCTTGCGCATTGACAGTGACCCCCGCCGCGTCCAGCGCGAGGCTGCGCGTATTCGGTGCCCGACCGGTGGCAACCAGCAACTTGTCAGCGCGCAATTCACCGTGTCCGGTGGTCAGCACGAATTCGCCGTTCACATGGGCGACCTGGCTGGCTTGCGTGTGCTCCAGCACCTCGATGCCCTCGGCGCGGAAAGCGGCTGTCACGGCCTCGCCGATGGCCGGGTCTTCCCGGAAGAACAAGGTGCCGCGTGCCAGGATCGTGACCTGGCTGCCGAGCCGGGCAAAGGCTTGCGCCAGTTCCAACGCCACCACCGACGAACCGATCACGGCCAGGCGTGCGGGAATGGTGTCGCTGACAAGCGCTTCGGTGGAAGTCCAGTAGGGTGACTCTTTCAGGCCCGGAATCGGCGGCACGGCCGGACTGGCACCGGTGGCGACCAGGCAGCGGTCGAACGTTACCTCGCGCTCGCCACCCTCGTTCAAACGGACGACCAGGCTCTGGTCGTCCTTGAAACGCGCTTCACCGTGCAAAACGGTGATGGCTGGATTGCCGTCCAGGATGCCTTCGTATTTGGCGTGCCGCAGTTCATCGACACGGGCCTGCTGCTGGGCCAGCAGTTTGCTGCGGTCAATCGCAGGCACAGTTGCCGCAATACCGCCGTCGAACGGACTTTCCCGGCGCAGATGGGCAATATGGGCAGCGCGGATCATGATCTTGGACGGCACACAGCCGATATTGACGCAGGTGCCGCCGATGGTGCCGCGTTCGATCAGCGTGACCGTCGCGCCTTGCTCGACGGCCTTCAGCGCCGCCGCCATCGCGGCCCCGCCGCTGCCAATGATGGCGATATGCAAACCGGCGCCCTCAAGTGCATCACGGATTTTTGGTTCATCTTTGAAATCACCAACCCGGATCGAGCCTTGATAACCCAATGCGGCGATGGCGGCCAGCAGTTGGTTGTGGCTCACGGCGGTGTCTGCCATGACTTGCGCGCGGCTTTCTGGATAGGACACCACAGCGGCATTCACGCCGGGAATCTTTTCCAAAGCATCTTTGACATGGGTGGCGCAGGATGTGCAGGTCATGCCATTCACGGTGATTTCGGTCATTTTTTTACTCCATTGAATTTCGGGGTGCAGCAGGCATCGGCTTGGCGTTTTCGTTGGATGGCGTAGATGGTCAAGCCGATGAAAATCGCCAGCGCAGGCAGCAGCACATAGTCCAGATAGCCGGTCAGCGCGGACAAGCCGACCACACCGAGCAAAATGACCAGAACAGGGGTGAAGCAACACAGCGCCACGAGGGTTGTGCCAATGATGCTGACCCGCAGCAGTGTCTTCGGGTCTTTCATGATCAGTTCTTGACTGATGATGGGTAGCCCGCATCCTCGGTAGCCTTGGTCAGTTTCTGCACGCTGGTCTTGGCATCATCGAAGGTGACCACCGCTTCGCGCGTCTCGAAGGTCACGTCAACTTTACTGACGCCATCGACCTTGGAAATCGCCTTCTTGACAGTGATCGGACAGGCCGAGCAGGTCATGCCCGGTACGGACAGCGTAACGGTCTGGGTGGCGGCCCACACGGGGGCAACAACGGCAGCGAGGGCAAGGGCGGAAAGCAGCTTTTTCATGGTGAACTCCTGTGATCAATAGAAAAATGGCACGACGTAGGGAAATCCGAGCGCGACCAAAACCAGCACGGCCACGCCCCAGAAAATGAGCTTGTAAGTAGCTCGCACTTGGGGAATCGCGCAAACCTCACCCGGTTTGCAGGCGGCTGACGGCCGGTAGATGCGCCGCCAGGCGAAGAACAACGCCACCAGCGCCACGCCGATAAAGATGGGGCGATAGGGTTCCAACACCGTCAAGTTGCCGATCCAAGCGCCGCTGAACCCCAAGGCGATCAGAACCAGCGGCCCGAGGCAGCAAGCCGAGGCGAGGATGGCGGCCAGCCCGCCAGTGAAGAGCGCGCCGCGCCCGTTTTGAGGTTCAGACATACGTTTGTCCTTTCGAATCTGAATTGGATAGCTTAAGCTTACTTCCGTAGTTATGTACGGAGTCAAGCGATATGGAAAACAATTTGGAGAACCTGACCATTGGCGTTTTCGCCAGGACGGCCGGGGTCAATGTGGAGACCATCCGGTTCTATCAGCGCAAGGGCTTGCTCCCGGAACCGGACAAGCCTTACGGCAGCATTCGCCGCTATGGCGAGACGGATGTAACGCGGGTGCGCTTCGTGAAATCAGCCCAGCGGTTGGGCTTCAGCCTGGATGAGATCGCCGAGCTGCTGCGGCTGGAGGATGGCACCCATTGCGAGGAAGCCAGCAGCCTGGCCGAGCACAAGCTCAAGGACGTGCGCGAGAGGATGGCTGACCTGGCGCGCATGGAGGCCGTGCTGTCTGATTTGGTGTGCGCCTGCCATGCGCGGAAGGGGAACGTTTCCTGCCCGCTGATTGCGTCACTGCAAGGGAAGAAAGAACCGCGCAGTGCGGACGCGGTGTAGCCCGAGGGAACTACGCCTTAGCGTGCTTTATTTTCCGTTTTCTGAGGCGACTCCAACGTCAGAAAAGACCGTGCGGTCGACTTTTGATATTTCGTGCTGTCGCCTTCTGAAAGTGACACCTAACTGGATGTCAGGCAAGGCGCATCACGCCGTCAGAATAGAGTCCGCTTTCACATTCTTTGACACATGCTTGCCAAGGTCATAGATTTCAGCCTGACAAATTCAAGGCTTCGGGCGCAATGGAACCAAAAACCAACGCAAGCCCTGCCGCCCATCCAGCCCATGGAGGCATCTTGCAGGGACAACGCATCGGTTACGTCCGGGTCAGCAGCTTCGACCAGAACCCGGAACGCCAACTTGAACAGGTCGAGGTCGGCAAGCTGTTCACCGACAAAGCCTCGGGCAAGGACACCCAGCGTCCCCAGCTGGAGGCCATGCTCGGTTTCGTTCGCGAAGGCGACACCGTGGTGGTGCACAGCATGGATCGCCTGGCACGAAACCTCGATGATTTGCGCCGCCTGGTGCAGAAGCTGACCCAGCGCGGTGTGCGCATCGAGTTCTTGAAGGAAGGCCTGGTGTTCACCGGCGAGGACTCGCCGATGGCCAACCTGATGCTGTCGGTCATGGGGGCCTTTGCCGAGTTTGAGCGCGCCCTGATTCGCGAGCGGCAGCGCGAGGGCATCGCCCTGGCCAAGCAGCGCGGTGCCTACCGGGGCCGCAAGAAAGCCCTCTCCGACGAGCAAGCCATCACGCTGCGGCAGCGGGCCGCTGCGGGCGAGCCGAAGGCGCAGCTCGCCCGCGAGTTCGGCATCAGCCGAGAAACCCTCTATCAGTACCTTCGCAAGGACGACTGAACCATGCCGCGTCGCTCGATTCTCTCGGCTACGGAGCGCGACACCTTGCTTGCGTTGCCGGAAAGCCAGGATGACCTGATCCGCTACTACACCTTCAACGACTCCGACCTGTCGCTGATCCGCCAGCGGCGCGGCGACGCCAACCGCCTGGGCTTCGCGGTGCAGCTCAGCCTGCTGCGCTACCCCGGCTATGCGTTGGGCACCGACAGCGAGCCGCCCGAGCCGGTCATCCAGTGGGTGGCCAAGCAAGTTCAGGCCGACCCGGCGAGTTGGTTGAAGTACGGCGAACGCGACGTGACTCGCCGCGAGCACGCCCAGGAACTGCGCACCTACCTACAACTGGCCCCGTTCGGCCTGTCCGACTTCCGCGCCCTGGTGCGCGAGCTGACCGAGTTGGCCCAGCAGACCGACAAGGGCTTACTGCTGGCCGGTCAGGCCCTGGAGAGCCTGCGACAGAAGCGGCGCATTCTGCCGGCGTTGAGCGTAATTGATCGAGCTTGTTCGGAGGCCATTGCGCGGGCCAATCGCCGAGTCTACCGCGCCCTGGTCGAACCACTCACGGACTCGCATCGGGCCAAGCTGGACGAGCTGTTGAAGCTCAAGGCCGGCAGCAGCATCACCTGGTTGACCTGGCTGCGACAGGCACCGCTGAAACCGAACTCCCGCCACATGCTCGAACACATCGAGCGGCTGAAGACATTTCAGCTGGTGGACTTGCCCGAAGGCCTGGGCCGACACATCCACCAGAACCGCCTGCTCAAGCTGGCCCGCGAGGGTGGGCAGATGACGCCCAAAGACCTCGGCAAGTTCGAGCCGCAGCGACGCTACGCGACCCTGGCCGCCGTGGTGCTGGAGAGCACCGCGACGGTGATTGATGAGTTGGTCGATCTGCACGACCGTATCCTGGTCAAGCTGTTCAGCAGCGCGAAGCACAAGCATCAGCAGCAGTTCCAGAAGCAGGGCAAGGCGATCAACGACAAGGTGCGCCTGTACTCGAAGATCGGCCAGGCTCTGCTGGAAGCCAAGGAAAGCGGTAGCGATCCCTATGCCGCCATTGAGGCGGTGATTCCCTGGGACGAGTTCACCGAGAGCGTCAGCGAGGCCGAGCTGCTGGCCCGGCCGGAAGGCTTCGACCATCTGCACCTGGTCGGCGAGAACTTCGCCACTCTGCGCCGTTACACGCCGGCCTTGCTGGAGGTGCTGGAACTGCGCGCTGCCCCGGCTGCGCAAGGCGTGCTGGCAGCCGTGCAGACCCTGAGCGAGATGAACGCCTACAACCTGCGCAAGGTGCCGGCCGATGCGCCCACCGCCTTCATCAAGCCGCGCTGGAAGCCGCTAGTGATAACCCCGGAAGGCCTCGACCGGCGCTTCTACGAAATCTGCGCCCTGTCCGAGCTGAAGAACGCGCTGCGCTCCGGTGACATCTGGGTCAAGGGCTCGCGGCAGTTCCGCGACTTCGACGACTACCTGCTGCCGGCAGAGAGGTTCGCCGCGCTCAAGCATGCGCAGGCTCTGCCCCTGGCGATCAACCCGAACAGCAACCAGTACCTGGAAGAGCGCTTGCAGCTGCTGGACGAGCAGCTGGCCACCGTCACCCGCCTGGCCAAGGACAACGAGCTGCCCGATGCCATCCTCACCGAGTCCGGGCTGAAGATCACCCCGCTGGATTCCGCGGTGCCCAATACCGCGCAGGCGCTGATCGACCAGACCAGCCATTTGCTGCCGCGCATCAAGATCACCGAACTGCTGATGGACGTGGACGACTGGACGGGCTTCAGCCGCCACTTCACACACCTGAAGGACGGTGCCGAGGCCAAAGACCGGACATTGCTGCTGTCAGCGATCCTGGGCGATGCAATCAACCTCGGGCTGACCAAGATGGCCGAGTCGAGCCCCGGCCTGACCTACGCCAAGCTGTCCTGGCTGCAAGCCTGGCACATCCGAGACGAAACCTACTCGGCGGCCCTGGCCGAGCTGGTCAACCACCAGTACCGTCATACCTTCGCCGCTCACTGGGGCGACGGCACGACCTCTTCTTCCGATGGCCAGCGCTTCCGGGCGGGTGGTCGAGGCGAAAGCACCGGCCACGTCAACCCGAAGTACGGCAGCGAGCCGGGGCGGCTGTTCTACACCCACATCTCCGACCAGTACGCACCGTTCAGCACCCGCGTGGTGAATGTCGGCGTGCGCGACTCTACCTATGTGCTCGACGGTCTGCTGTACCACGAGTCCGACTTGCGGATCGAGGAGCACTACACTGACACGGCTGGCTTCACCGATCATGTCTTCGCCCTGATGCACCTGCTGGGCTTCCGCTTCGCACCGCGCATCCGCGACCTCGGAGAAACCAAGCTGTATGTTCCGAATAGCGTCCAGGACTACCCGACATTGCGCCCAATGGTTGGCGGCACCCTGAACATCAAGCACGTCCGCGCCCATTGGGACGACATCCTGCGCCTGGCCAGCTCGATCAAGCAGGGCACGGTCACCGCCTCGCTGATGCTGCGCAAGCTCGGCAGCTATCCGCGCCAGAACGGCCTGGCCGTGGCCCTGCGCGAGCTGGGCCGGATCGAGCGCACGCTTTTCATCCTCGATTGGTTGCAAAGCGTCGAGCTGCGCCGGCGCGTGCATGCTGGACTGAACAAGGGCGAAGCCCGCAACTCCCTGGCCAGGGCGGTGTTCTTCAACCGCCTCGGCGAGATCAGGGATCGGAGCTTCGAGCAGCAGCGCTACCGGGCCAGTGGCCTCAACCTGGTGACGGCCGCCATCGTGTTGTGGAACACGGTGTACTTGGAGCGCGCCACCCAGGCGATGGGCGATGCGGGGAAGTCGGTGGATGGTGAGCTGCTGCAATACCTGTCGCCGCTGGGGTGGGAGCACATCAATCTGACCGGCGATTATGTCTGGCGGCAGAGCCGCAGGCTGGAGGACGGGAAGTTTCGGCCGCTAAGGCTGCCCGGAAAACCTTAGCGTACGATTTTTTCCGTTTTCTCTATTCGCCCCGAAGAGGGATGTGCCCCTGAGCCTCAAAGCTCGTGATGCGTTGATCCAGCTCGGGGCACGGACGAAGGGCAAGGTGTTTGGCTATACCGCTAATGGGTTGAAGTCGGCCTGGCGCATCATGCTGCAACGGCTGGACATCAAGGACCTTCATTTCCACGACCTCCGGCATGAAGCCTGCTCGCGCCTCTTCGAGCTCGGCACACTCGACATTATGGAAATTGCTGCGATCAGTGGTCACAAGAGCCTGGCGATGTTGAAGAGGTACACCCACTTGAAAGCGTCCCGATTGGTGAAAAAGCTTGAGGGGAACAAGCACCGTGGCCAGCAGGTGATCATCAATCACCTGGTGCCGTATCCTGCTGTCGTTTCGGAAACACCCAGCGGCGTCACCGTGCGGGTGCTCGACTTCGATGGTGTACAAGGCGCTGGGGGTACTGCAGAGTTGGCAAAGCGAGTGGCGGAAGATGCGCTGCTACGTCATCTGATGGTGTCGTTAAGGGACAAGGAGCCTATTCCAGCTCCTGATCAGTATCTGGAGCAGGTTAACGAGGGCGAAATAATCATGCTCGACCCGTTGAGCCAGAATTGCCCCTCAGATGGGGCTCACACTTTTTTGCGGTGATTAGGTGATGTCTTGAGATTGCCCAGGCCTTGTGGATTGGGCATCTTGGGGCAATCCTATTGCCAATCCGGTGTGTGGACAGCCGCCGGCTCGGGCGAGCTTGGCGGATGGCAAATCGGCATTAACGGCAATACTGGGTACAGCGGCACCGGTAGCGTAACGGGTAGTCTGTTTTCTGGAACCATCAAGTGTCGGTCCAATGTATGCGGTGGTTTCGGATACGTGTTCTGTGGCAGTAGCGTCAGCTGTGCTGTGGCGAATGCAGGGGTCCTTACCCATTACAATTTCTATGGGTACACGGTTGGGGTTAAAGACCTACCAATAACCTCATCGATAAGGGAGTGGTGAGATGAATAGTTTGGATTTTCTCGTTTTCATCAAGGCCACTATTTCCAGCTTGAGCTCACAGCATGCTCTTCTTGAGCAGTTGGCGACCAAAGAACACTCTGAGGCTGTTGCAGAGTCTGCTAAAGCATTAGAGACTTTGCGACAGATTTCTCGAGGCTTGGCCGATTCCGACCAAATTTCGTCACTAGACCAACACTTGAACAACTTATTAAAACTACAAGGCCAGGCAAGCAGTTCGACGTAACGCATAACCATCTTGCCAATCCGGTGCTTGGAAAGCAGTGTCGGCAAGGTTTGGGGGAGCATATACAGGAGTTGGGTCAATGACCGAATCAGGATGTGGTATTGCCAACCCCCAAACAGGTGCATGTAGTTGTCCGTTGGGATTTTCCTCAAACCTCACAGGTTTCAGTTACGCAGGTGCAACTCCATACTATTGGTATCACGTTTGCCAAAAGTAACCATCTTGCCAATCCGGGGTGTGGGCTGGCAGTGGTGATAGAAAACTTAAACATGAAGTTAGTCCAGCAAACACCTGGTATGCCGCCAACCAAGTTTGCGGTTCCAAGGGTGAGAAATGGCATTTGGCAAGCCTGTCGGAAATGCACATTTTGAGATCAATGGGGCTCAATAATGGAGTCTATTACTGGACTAGTGAATGGGGCTCGGCAGCGGCCTTCACTTTCCGCCTCAGTGACGCAGCCTTAGATATAGCTTCAGGTGGAGCAGCAGTTCCATTCTTTTGTGTCCAATAGGTTTGCCAATCCGGGGTGTGGAAATCGGGCGGTTCTGCAGATGGTGTAGGTTCTGGCTTTATGACTGGGATAACCGGGCAGTACGTGAATAGATTTACCGGTGGATATAGCTGCCCGACGGGACTGGTTCCAAACCTGATCGGAGGTGTCCAGATAGGTGGCTGTAATCCATGCCTAACTTACTCTTGCAGCAAGCCTTAACAGGTTTGCCAATCCGGTGCGTGGCGGCAGGCTGCAGCAAAATTTGAGCTGACCGCCGAATACATTGCCGGCTACCAACAAACAGTCCGCATGATTGCGAGCACTGAAGGATTCTGCTTTCCCACCCTGATCAGCATGGCTTCTTTGAATAACTACGATAGTTATTGGGGGAAGATTTACATAGGGGCTGATGGTTTCTGGTATCTATCAACTGCTGATAGCTCATACCCAAGAGGGCAAAGTATGTACGCGCGATGCGTGCGATCCTAGTAGCAGCTTCAGGCGTCTAGTTACATGCGATCACATAGCTACATGCACCGCCTGGGTTGAATGCACCTTTGTCATAGAAGCCACAGGTTACGATCCGATTGCTATCAGCGTAAGCGTAATTACCGCCAGCATAATCGGGTCTCGGGGCAGGGTGAGGGTTTGACGCATCGGAAGCCGACCAAGTACAGCTATCTTGGGTACTGCCGCTTGGAAGAGGGATTTGCTGGCCGTGGGTGATAAATCCAGTAAGAACCTTTCCACCGCCAGCTGAACGCCACACCCCGGATTGGCAAGAAGGTGTGAGGCACTGGCAGGTAAGGGGCGCGCCCAGGTTGTTTTTCGACTGGATGCCGATCTTCGGGCACGCCTGTCCTTCAACAGCGGTGCTCTCGATATCCAGATACTCCCCAACTGTCACACGTCCGTCCGCCTGCAGTGTCCCGCCGCGGATTTTTCCGCCTGTCAACAGGCCCTTGTCGTTAAGAACCCTGACCCAGTCTGCATCAGCTTGGTAGATGCCGCCCCCCCACTTCTCGTTCACCCACCCAGTGTCGTTCTGGCTTCTGAACCAGCCGTCCTTACTGGTGATGTCGCTCGTCGCGGTGACCGCGCGGGCATTGTTGATGTCGTTGCCACCCATATCGATCGCGGTGTTCATCCGGTTGTATTCAGGGTGGCCTGGGACAGCGTTGCGGTAGAGGTAGTCGTTGGCCAGCTCGCCGTCCATCAAGAAGAGCGCGCTCGCGGTATGTCCCTGCCCAGGGTTGATGCCGTAGTTGCTGAGCGCCACTTCCCATCCACCTCGCACACCCTGGATGACTCCGGGCTTGAGTGACGATATGAATCCGCCCGGCCCGCCAAGATGCTCAGCGATGGTCCGAATGCCGAGTTCCGGGATGACCTGGCCACCGGTGGTCACCACAATGGCCTCGAGCTGGTTAGCGTTGAGGCGCCTGGCCAGGCCGACGATGGTCTGGCCGAAGCTATTGGTCGAGCTGAAGCCCGCCGGCAGATATTTGGTGTTTTGCATCATGTCTACGGTGACCTGGACAGGCGTAGTCGGGCCAGCATTGCTGAGCACCACGGAGTAGTTGTCCTTGAGGTACTTGGCAAAAGCGTCAGCGACAGTCCGCTGGTGTTCCGCGGCGATCCGGTAGTCCTGCTGGTTGCCGTAATTGAGCATCCACCAACCCGCGAGAGACAGCATGATGCTCATCACTATCAGGCCGAACAGGCCATCAATGGTAAAAAATCCAGCCTGCCCGCGTTTACTGGCCATGCCAGAGACTCCTGTTCGATTGGGTGACGATGTCTTGCTCGATCATCTGAAGATGTCCGCTGCGGATCTTCTCGCGGATGGACGGCGCGTCATCCAGGGTCAGTGACAGCGTTTGGAGTGTGAGTCGCGGCTGTCCGTGGTCTGGACGGAGGAGGGTTTGGTGAATGACCACAGTCAGCCCCTGTGAGAGCACCTCCAGGGCATTCGGCATGATGGGCTCGGCAAGTACAGCCAGGCGCTGGATGGAGCTCCCGATGCTGCCGCCGTGCCCAGTGGAGAAAATGAGATGGCCATTGATGGATGCTTTGATGACTTCAGCGGCAGTGGCCGTGTCTCGAACTTCACCGACCAGGATGAGGTCAGCGCGAGTTCGAAGAGCGCGTATCAGCGTTTCTGAATAGCCGCCTTGCATACGGGAAACCGGCAACTGGATGCAGCGGCCAGAGCCATGTTCGCCTTGGAGGAGCGTTTCCGGCGGGTCTTCTACAGTCAGGCCCAGGCCGCCGCGTGATGTCAGGCGGGCCTTCACCGCCGAGGCAGCACTGCTGGTCTTGCCGGTGCCCATCTCACCAGCGAAGTACACCAGGCCCCGGGTTTCTTCGGCGAGCAGGCACTCGTAAATATGGTCCGGTAACCCAAGATCCTCGAGAGGGATGATGGTTGCTCTTGACCGATTCAGCACAAAAAACGGCTTAGTGAAGACGTCCAGGTTGTACGTCACTCGCAAGAGCACGCGATCCTCTAACACGAGGGCGAATTCAGGCTCACGTGTTGTCTCGTACTGATGCAGACACCGCGCCCTCAGTTCCTGGATCTCGGTCAACCACTCCGGAGGAGCGGCGGCCTTGCGGGGCTGACCTGCCAGCCCCTTCACATCGGCAAAATCATGGCCAAGATAGAGGTCCACGAACTCAGCATCTGCAATCAAGCTCACGCTGGCAGCCTTCAGTAAGTAGTCCAGGAGATCGAGTTCATTTCGTTGGAGCAGCTTGTTGTAGCGGCGGCGGGAAGGACCTCGCCACTGGTTGCCGAGCCACCATTGATGGCGGTGGTGGTCTGCTTGTCCTTGGCGATCTTGGTGGTCAGCGTGATGCAAGCCGCTTTGGGGACGTTGCTCTCGGAGAGGGTGAAGGTCATGCCATTGCTCACAAGCGTGACGGCGCCGTTCCACTGGTTGGTCAGGGTGGTGCCCGAAACGCCCATTGAGCCGGTTCCGTCGATAGCGATCAGCGAAGGCACGAGATTAGTCCCCGATGTGCCATATCCAGAAGATCCCTTCAGCTTTTTGGCGTTGGTGATGATGGTGGTGATGTTGCTTTGCTCTACAGCGGCATCGGAACTCCCCAGCATCTTGTAGCCGATCCAGGCGATGAAACCTAAGGCGATGGTAATGAGCATGATCCACATCACGCCGTCGATGGACAGGAAGCCACGTTGGTTTTTTGGGGTAGAGAGTGTCATTGGTTGCCTCTGGGCTGTGTGCTTAGTGTTGGATTGAGTCCATCAGGCCTATGGCCAGCTGGAAGATGCCGACCATCACGAAGATCATGAGCAGGCCCATGATTACTGCGGATAGGGCTGTAAGGGACTTCGAGACCGTTTCCACCCGCTTGAGCATTTGCTCGAGCCAGCGATTGGCGAACCTCTCCATCGATGCGGCGAAACTTTGGCGTGTGGCCAAGACCTGCAGGAAATGGATGGCCATCGGATCCGGGAACTGGTGCCCGGCTAATTTGAGTGCTGTACCGAAGTCTTTACCCGAACTGACGCCGTAGTTGATGGCGTCGATCCTTTCTCGCAGCCAGGGAGAGGCGCTCCGGCTGAGAATGCTGAGCGCACTCAGTTGGCCCACCCCGGCGCGGAGCATCACTGACATGTTCAGCAGGAAGATTGAGCCGTGCAGGACTTTGTAGATTGACCAGGGGGGAATGCCTTCGAGCCGCAGCCTGGTGGTCTGCAGTAGCAAGCTGAGCTGCGTTTTCCAAACCGGGCTGTTCGGTCGAACCTGCAGGCCGCAGAAGTATGGGAGGGTCACGAACGAGACGACGACCAGGGTCAGCACGACTGCAACGATCAGAAGTCCGTAGTTCGTGACTACCTTGGAAATTACATAGAGCAGACTTGGGATGCCGGTCCACAGCTCTGGATCTTGCCGCTGAGCCATCGACGGCACCATCCAGGTGGCGATGACATACAGCAGCGCCCCCATGAGGCTCCAGGTAATCGATGGAAGCGCTACGACGGAGACAACCAGGCGAGAAATGCGTTGGCGGGCCTCGATGAGCCGAACGCAGTCCCGGAAAGCCTCCACAAGGTTGCCGGTTTTCTCCCCGGTATCGACCAGGGAAGCCTCGTCATATGGCAAATGGCTCCTGCAGGCGTCGGCGAGAGATTTTCCTCCCCGCACTAGCATCGCCACCTGACCACAAATGACTGACACGGGATGCATCGTTTTACCGTCATTGCTGAACGCCTTGGCAACGGTCTCCAGTGCTTCTTCGATCGGGATACCGTCCTCCAGGACGCCCATCAGGCTCTCGTAGAACTGGATTCGCTCGTTCTTCCCAAACTGCTTTGCATAGAAGGTGACCGCCCAGCCCTGGGCGGCCTCCCGTACACCTGTCCAGAAGTCCTGAAGCAATTCAAACATCGGATTGCTCCATCAGCTGCCTGTCGAAGTCGAGCGGCCCAGCGAAGAGCTCGGCATCGCGTGGGTCTACTATCCCGCTGGTGACTTTCATGATCCCGTGGGCGATCTTGGTGATGCCACCCATCTCGTTGACCCAGTACCTGCGCGCAGCGCTTGCACCGCGCTTGGTGAACGTATCCATGAGCTTGACGTTGGTCAGCAAGGTTTCGGCGATAACGGTGCGATCGACGACCCCAAGGTTCCTGCACTTGCTACAACCTTCACCGACCAGATTGACTTGGTCGACGATCTGCAGCTGCTTCAGCCGGGCGAAGAGATCCTTGCTGATGCCGTGGTTATGCTCACGCAGCGGGATGCGGCAAGCAGGGCAGAGCACCGGCACTAATGACTGGTTAGCGATCCCAGTGGTCAGCAGTGGATCGGTGACCAGGTAATCAGCCACGCCCATGTCAATCAGGCGCTGGATGGTGGCGATCACGTTGTTCGTGTGCAGGGTTGACCAGCTCTGGTGACCAGTCATGGCGCCGGTGTACGCCGCCTGGGCTGACGCCAGGTCGCGCAACTCACCGTACATGAGGACATCTGGGTCAAGCCGTACGGCATTGGTAATACCGTCACCCCAAGTCTCGCCGGCGTAAATCGGTGACTGGTTAGCCTTGAGCGGATACTCAGGGGGATGCTCGAGCGTGAGGATGTGCCTGGAGCCACCAGTCTCGTCATACAGCGCGTTGAGATTGACCTGCAGGGTCTTGGATTTTCCGGATCCTGTTGGGCCAGTAATCAGGTTAAGTCCGTAAGGCAGGCTCCGCAGTCTTCTGAAGTGCTCGATCTGCTGAGGCAGGAAGCCGAGCTCTTCGAAGCTCTGCTTGGAGGTATCGTCGTACAGCAGACGCATCACCATCAGCGGGCCATCCACCAGCGGCCGGGTTGCAACCCGAGCGCCGTACAAGCCCAGTTGGTCGACAAACTTACGGCTGACGCGGGCATCCTGAGCGATGTGGGGCTGGTAGTAATCGCCAGAAACATCGCACATGCTGTTGTACAGAGCAGCGCAGAATTCACGCCCTACGTCGCTCTTTTCCTGGCGTACCTCCTGAAGGACCCCATACAGCCGATACTTGATCCGGGTGACATCGTGCGAAACGACGATGTGAACATCACTGGCGCCGCGCCGGTGGGCGTCCCCCATGAACTCCACCACCTGGGCTTGGCGCTGGGTTTCGACAAGTGCCTTCATGCCCCTCGACGCCGAGGCTTGATACAGCGTCTTGATCTCAGTCATCGAGGCTAAGACCACTTCGTAGTCAATGCCTTTGTGCTCAAGCTGGTCCATGAATGCCATCACGTAGGGGTCACTGACGTGTTGGGGAGAGATGTACAGCTTCCCATCGGCGGTCATGGCCAGGACCTGGCGCAAGTCTTCCTTAATCGCATGAGGGCCGCCTGGGGCGGTCAGTACCGCCACTGGCAACGGCGCCAAAGTCAGTTCGGCAGGCTCAAGATCGACGGGCTCTGCGGATAGCTCGGTCATGGTCAATACTCCTCAGGGTTGGCCGGGCAGGAGGCCGGGGAGGCTCTGTTGTGGCTGAGATACCACCCGGTTACCGAATCCAAGTGGGTATCGCTTTCCCTCCTTGGTCAGCACGACCCCATCGAGCGTGATCTGTTGGACCCGGAAACCGTTCGGCAGCTCGCTGCCAGGCTTGGCGTCAAGCTCGCTGCCGTCGCTGTAGATCAGGCTTGCCCGTAATTTCTGTCCGGAGCCGCTGATTTCTTTCACCACCGGCAATGCCGATTGGCGCGGCCCTGAGGATGTAGCCGTCATGGCGGGAGTGAGCCCGACAGTAGGAAACTGCGTCACTGGCTGGGGGGGGCTAGGTAGTGTGCCGTTTGCCTCGAGCTCTGCCTTCGCGCGTTCGGCTTTTGCCTTGAACAAGATGGTTTCGCTCTGCACCTTGCCGAGCTCGCCGACGCTGATGGCTGAGAGATCTGTCGCTGTCTGTGCTCCGGCAATTGGCATCCAGAGCGTGAGCAGGATCAGGCTGAAGTTATTTCGCATACAGGACTCCTGTGACTGACCAGATCAGGTGGTCGGCCTTGTATTCGGTCTTGATCTCCTGCAGGCGCAGCCCTTGGGTTGGAGCGCCATTGAAGGAGTCGTAGGGCAGCACGCCAGAGGTGTACGACAGCTGGTACTGCTGCCACTGGGGAGGCGGCGGCGGAGGTGGCGTGGGTTGACCTGGCAGAGCAGGTTCCTGAGGCGTAACAACGGGGATCGGTTGCAACTGCGGTTCCTGAGAGAAACCATGGAACCAACTGGTCAAATTCTCCAGAGCATCTCTGGCCTCAATGAGGGCGTCGTCACCGGCAGCATCAAGGGAAATGTCGAATTTCAGCAGCCCGGTCTTACCCTGATTGATGAACTCCGGGCGGATAGAGAAGAGTTCTGCGACAGCCATCGTGAACTCGTGAGCGGTGCTGTTACCTGCGCGTTCGTAGGTCGCAATAACCTGTGAACTGTTGCACTTTGCCTCCATGAAGGGCCAGCCGCGGATACTCAGCGGCAATCGGTTCATGAACCTGCTGCAGGCCTCAACGAAATCGGTGACCGAGGGCTGTTTCGCCCAGGGGTGCTCCAGCGCCTGGATGGGTTGTTCCGTGCCTGTTTGCCTCTGCAGCTCGGCCAGCTCCTCGAGGCGTTTCTTCTCCGCCTCGATGGCAGCTTGACGCGCGATCTCTGCCTGATGGGATTTCCATTGTGACCAGGCCAGTAGCCCTCCACCGATCAAGAGGGCCACCAGGAGCAACTGAGCCAGCTCAGGCTTGGACATACCGAACACGAGTGGACGCAGCCGGTATTCACGCTTGAGCCGGGACGGCTGGAGCAGCTCATCGATGTCGATGAGGTCGCCGCCCATGCCAAACTCGGTTGGTAAGAACTCTCGCTCAAACTGGATGCCGCGACTGCGTTGCTGCAACACCCGTTTACGGACTTCCGATGCCGTGGCAATCAGGTCGCAACCCGGGATGATCCTGCCCTCATGGACAGCGACGATGGCATAGCGATCTTGATCGGCGTCGACGGCCCAGGCAGCAATCCATGAATCACCGAGCTGGCCAGCCAAGGTCGCAGCCAGCGAGTACATGCCTTTGTGAACGTCAGCGGAGCGGGAAACAAAGCCCGCCTGGATCATGAGCGACGTTCTTCGGATAGCCACGATGTCCAGGCCGTGCTCATGGCCATACTGACGGGCTTCCTTCATGTAGCTGGTCATGTTGCCCAGGGGCGTCCAGAGCATGCCAGTGACGAAGACACGCCCCCGGTGCTGGATGGTCTGCACCCGGCTCGAAGGTTTGTGTGTATCGGTGTTCATGAGCGCCGCCACTTACAGGTTGTCCGGGAGGACGATTGGTGTCACCAGTACCACCAGGGCGCTGTGGGACGTCGAGCGGGTTCGCCCACCGCCCAAGCCAAAGAAGCTAGGACTGCCAACGCCGGATTTACGGGCGTCATCCCCGTTCTCGTCGAACCCAGTCAGAATCAGTGTCTCACCGCTGCGCAGACGGACCTTGGGCGCCACGTTCTTGGTGTCGTAGTCCGTGGTCTGGACCTTGGAGTCGTTGCTCTCGAAGTCCTTGAAGATTGGCTTGCTGCTGATGCTGAGGGTGATCATCAGCAGCATGTTTTCTTTGTCCAGGAGCTTGGGCAGCAGCATCATGTTGAAGCCACTGGTGATCGTCGCCGGTGTCAGTGCGGTGCTGGAACCGACGGAAGCGGTGGTGGTGGTCGAGCTGGAGGCGACATAGCTTTGGACGTTGCCGATCTGGATCGGTGCCGGCTGCAGGTTCAGCGTGGTCACCGATGGCGAGCGCACTTCGGAGACGCGCCCCTGTTCTGACAGGGCTTGCACGACGGCCTTGGAGCCTGCCCACGGAGAGCTGGACGTATCCAGAATGCTGCCGCTGGCAGAGATCGCCTCGGAACTGATGCCGGCGACGGTGTTGCTCAGGCCGAAGCCCCATTTCCCGGAGATGGACTTGTAGACAGCGCTCCAGTTGACAGCCGTCTGGTCGCTGTCGCTGAAGTTAACCTCGTAGACCTTGACGTTGAACAGCACCTGTCGAGTGATGCTGCGGTTGGTATCTTTCAGGTAGGCCGAAATTCGATTCAGCACCTCCGGCCGGTCGCTGACGGTGAGCGTGCCGGTAGAGCGAGAGAGATACAGCCGCCCTGGAGGCTGCATGCTGAGCATGGCCTTGACGTTGCTCTCGATGTCGCTCATCAGTGAGGTTTTGTACGTCGACTTGGTGCTCTGGTTGCTGCCGGATTCACCCGTGGCTCCCCCCGAAGATGTCGAAGAGCCCGAGTCGCCGTTGCCGGTGGAGGTCAGCAGGCCCGACTTGACGGTACTCTCGATCTCCAACTCGTCGCCGAATGTCCAGACGTCGAAGGTGCGGGTGTCGAAGTAGGTAATGCGCACGCCCTGCAGCTCAGGGTCGAAGTGCCACGACAGCCCCAGGCGTGAGGTGGCCTGGTTAAGCAGCCCGGAGGTTTTGCCGTTGTAGTTCAGGCCGGAGATCAGTCCTCCGCTGCCGAGGCCCAAGTCGAATGAGCTTGCGCTGCCAGGCATTGCCCCCGCCATGCCATTTGGCAGAAGACCCGCTAGGCTGTCTGGATCAGGTACAGCCTGAGCGGCGCCGCGAGCGGTAGTGCCGGCAGACTTCGAGGAGAGGATCCCGGGGTTCAATGCGTCAGGCGCTACAATGACCTGCAGCCCGGTTTCCTTGGTGATCAGCTGAGCCACGTCGGTGATCGACACTGGGCCTGCAGGCCGATAGGCAATGTCACGGTCCAGGCTGAACGGGAGCCCGCGCCTGGTCACCAGCGGCTCAGTGGAAACCCAGGGCTTGTTGCTGAAAACGACCGTGTCGCGGTTTTGTTGTGGCTGCTGGTTCTGCAGGAACTTGGTGTACTGGCCAGCCGTGCGGCCCTGGAACTCTGCTCGGTCGAACGACTCATTAACCCGTTGCACGGCACAGCTGCTCAGCAGGGCCAAGGCGATCGGGGTCAATGCCCAGCGGACCCAAGAAAACTTGTTCATTTCTTCTTCCTCTCAGCGACGTACAAGACGCTCTGGGAGCCTTCGCTACCGTCGACGACGAAGGATCGCGGGGCATTGTCGTAGAGCGGGAACAGCTGCTTAATGGCTTCCTGGAACGGGCCTTCGAAGTGCAGCGGTGCCTCGATCGGATAGTTGAGGTCTTCCTGGGCCCAGATCACCCGCCACCGGGCTTTTTTGGCCCATTCTTCAACGGTATCGCGCAGGGTTGATCCAACTTCGGCCGTCCATACTTGGGGCAGCGGCCGGGGTGGTGTGGCGGGCTTGACCTCGATGGCCGGGGCCACCACTGCTGTAGTGGTCACGGCAGCCGCTGGCTTGGATGCTGCAAGTTGGTTGGGCGCATTCGGTGCTGGGGACGCAGGTGTCGAAGGTTTAGCCGCGGTGGTTACCATCGCAGCCGGGATAGAGCCATCCTTGGCGGGTGCCATTGGGGGGAGCGCGGGAGCCACTGCCGCTGGGGCTGCGACAGCGGGTGTAGTCGTGGAGATGGGGGCGGGAGTAGGCACTGCGGCGACGACTACGCCTGGCGTCGAGGCTGGTGTGGCGGGGCTGGTTCCAGGAGCCCGCGCTTTGTCGGCGTAGAGTTGGCCTGCCGGCGTCGACGGGGTTGGCAATTGGTAACCGGGGCGAAGCACGAAGCACACCTGACGGTTCACCTCATCGACTTTCACCTGCCAGGCCGGGCCCGCGAGGACCTGCAGGGTGTTTCGCAGAGTCATTGGGCCGAGCTTGTACTGGGCTGCTGGCAGAGGTCGGGTGTACAGGATGTTGACGTGTTGCGAGCTGGGCGGGCAGAGGGCGTAACCTGACCGGTCGACCACGTAGAGCATGGCGTCCCGAACGCTGGGGTTCATGCTCGATGGGATGGTCACGTCGATGATCTGTGCCATCAGGTCGCGCTGGCTCGCGTCGGGTTGGGTGCTCACCAAGGTGTAGCGGCCATACCGAACGACGGGTTCCTTCTCCGGACTTGCTCCGTTCGGGTAGATGTCCGGAGACAGCCATTCGGGATTGCGGCTGCTATCGAACGCCGGCTTCGGCGGCTGCTCAGCCTTCTGAATCGCACAACCCGCAACGAGTGCGGCGAGCGAGAGAGTGGTCAACTGCCTGATCATGAGGCCCCCTGTAGTCATTGAAGGCAACGGTGACAGCCGATAGCTTTCCGCGCAGCTGGAAATCAATATCTCGCAGGACCAGATTTTTCCGGTGGGCTGATGAGTTCGTGCAACGGGTTGTCTTGGGTGCCCTCGGCAGCGGCCAGGGGGGCATGATTTTCTTGGCGTAAGGCTGATCGGCCTATCGCTGAGAGTATCTCTTGGCCTAAAGTGCATTTCATCACCGCCCAGGTCGGCGATCATGTCCGCTTCAATACCAAATTAAAAAAGATAACCATGAAAGAAACACTAGGTAGGTTGTATTTGTGGCAAATAGCACTGGCTAGGGTTTTGGATCTCCTGGCGCTTATGCAACGAGTAGACCGCTTCTGCAGAACTGGAAGGCCAAAAAATATTACTGAGCTGTATGATCAGGAACGTCGCAGATTAAAAACTGGTCTGCGACTTGAGGGCGAGGCATTAGATAGTTTTGAATCAGAGCATGGCTCCTTGTTTCCTGATGTTCACGATGTTCACCTTATTGATGAATTAATCACAGAAGAAATCATTATAAAGTTGTGCACTATTTTTAATTCTGGTTGGGGTAAACCCGGGGTTATTGCGGGAAATAAGAAATCGTTTTGGGAGCCGATTGTCGCTGAGGTGATTTCTGAGGCCTTCTCAGGTGACGTTAAAGTCAAGTTTTATGAGTTTCTAGAGGCCGCGAAGGGATACAGAGACAAGCATGGTGCCCACTTTGATCACGAAAGCTTCAACATGACTCATGGGGACAAAGAAATCGGTGAGGATGGGGTTATCTACAGCGTAGGATGGACCAGCGCCTTACTGACTTTTGATTGGGTTTTTGTGAATGAGACCCTGCCAGTATTTGCTAAGGCGTTGAACTCCTATATCGCCAAGTTACAGAGAGACGCCGGTATAATCTGATGGCCCATGTTTGGCAGCAATGCATCGGCCTGTTTTCCAAGGATTTAGGTTGGTAGTAGTCATTGGGTTCGCGTTGAAAGGGTTAAGTTTCGGAGCTATATCATTCATGAGCTCAAACTGTGATTCCCAAGCGATCCTACTTATTGGATAGTCGCTGCAAGCATTGCCTTGGCCAGCGCGTCCTGCTGCTCTTCCGGCTCAATGAGCTCCAAGCTGACTTGGCGCTTCGCTAAGAGCATCTGCCAGAGCTGCTGATCGATGCTGTTCTCCACGAGGGGGATCTTCACGATCACCGTCCTGAGCTGACCATTCCGGTACGCCCGGTCCTCGGCCTGATCCTGTTGTCCGGGTGTCCAGGGCAGGCCCAGGAAGAAGACGTAGTTGGCGGCCGTGAGGTTGTTGCCGGTACCGGCGGCTTGGGTGGTGCAGATGAAAGCCCTGCAGTCGGGGTCGCCCTGGAACTTGTCGATCGCCTTCTGGCGTTTGGTGAGTGTGTCACTGCCGACCAGGGTGACGTTCCCGATACCGGCTGCATCGCACAGCTCCTTGAGGCGCGCGACGGTGGGTTTGAACTCGCAGAACAGGATGACCTTGTCTTCGGGGTCCAGCTCGCCCAGCAGGTCCATAGCGACTCTGACCTTCACCTGTTCCAGGTAATGGCGAAGCGCGCCGAGCCTGGCAAAGATGGGCCTGTCCTCGAGGCGAATGCTGTCGTACTTCTTCCGCTCCTCCACCCCCATCGCCACGGGCAGCAACTGCCGGTGCTTACCCTTGAGCCCGGGCAGAACGTCTTTGCGCCGGCGAAGCATCCAGTCGCCCAGTTCTGCCCGGAGGTTTTGCCGGAACTCTGGGCTGCCGGCGAAGCGTTCGCAGAAATCGCTGAGGGGCAACTGGCCGACCGGGTGCCCCGATAGACGTAGCAGGGTGTGCAGCTCTGTCTCGCGATTGAGGACAGGCGTGCCTGTCAGCAGATAGCGATTCGGCACCTTGGCTGCGATATCGAAGCCATGGCGTGTACGCTCGGCAGTCGGCTCCTTCAACTGGTGCGCCTCGTCGACCACTAGAACGTGGTAATGCTCAGCCAGCAGCACGTAGTCGCCGAGACGCTCGTAATTGATCAGCATCCATTGGACCAGCGGGTCGTGCTTCTGCACAGCGACTGTCGCGTCGGGGTAGACCGCCAGGATTTCGCGCTGCCAGTTGATCAGCAACGAGGAAAGGGTCACCACCAGGATCGGGCGACCGGCTGCACTGATATGCGCCGCGATAATGGCCTGGCGCGTCTTGCCGAGGCCCATATCATCAGCCAGCAGTGCGCTGGTGCGCTGGAGCAGGTGAGCGATGCCAGCAGGCTGGTGATCGAGCAGGGAATAGCCGACCAGGGCCTGGGCGATCGTGGCATCTGAGAACTCGGTGCGTTCAATCGGCGAGACGGCAGCGAGGTAGATGTCGTTGGAGCTCTCCTCACCGCTGGCGGCTGTCGAGGGTTCCTGAGGAGCACCGCCCAGGCTGATGCGTGGAATGTCTGCTGCTGGAACCACAGAGCCATCGCCCAGGAGCTCCTGTACCACGTCCAGGATCTCGAACTGCTCCTCCACAAGACCGAGCTCCAGGACCAGGTTGCTGCGCAGGATTTCGGCGGTGGCGTTGACTCGCCACGAGCTGGATTTGCCCAGGAACACTCCCCGCATCCGGCGGGCCACTGCAACTACTCCAGGATGATAATCTCCGGACAGCAGCACACCGCCGTCGGCGAGCGGGGCAATTCGCAGTAGCATTCCCGAGATGAACGCGTCCCGGCGTGGGTTGGCCAGCGCGCTCTCGATCTTCTGGCGGAAGGCCTGCCATGACTCAGTGACCTTGCCACCGGCCAGCTCGATCAGCTGGTGGTACACCAGGTCCAGCTCGTCGATGAGCTTGGCCTTGGGCACGCGCCAGTAGCGGCAGAGCGGGTGATCACTGCGGCGAATGAAGAACCCGCTCCGTGCGAACATGACCTTGTTTGCGCCTTCAATGTAAGGCATGAGGATGCCCATGTCGTAGCCGTCGAATACGGCGGCTTCGAGCAACACTGGTTGGCTATTGAGGAGGCGTGGCCGTTTCAATTGGCGTCCGCGCTCTTGGACTTCATCGGCACAGTCTGGTCCAGGTGGTAGGCAGGCACCCATCGGGTTAAGAGTACTGAGCCATGAAGCGACCCTCCCTGGCCACTGATTACGTACGCCGCAGGCTCTGAGCCCTTCGGCACACGTCTGCGTTCCTGCTTCCAGTACCCAGCGGTTTTGATGTCGTCAGGTTGTAACGGCCAGCACGACTCGCCTGGCCGGGATTCATAATGAGGGACCTTCGGATTGTCCGCCTGCTCGGCCTTCAACCGGTCAATGACTTTCTTGGAACGGGCCACAAGCACCTCCGGGAGGATGAGTAGTCAACTCGTCATCATTCAAGGTGCGCCTACCCGCACCCGTAAGAGCGAGCAGATTGGCAGTTGGGGGAAACCTGCTACAGGAGAAATGGATTACCGCCTTCGAAACATTTCGCCTACATGCCCCTGGGCTTGGTCATATCAGGTTTGTCGCCCACTGTGGGGTAGCTCACGCGGCAGTTGTTCGCTTTGAACCCGGTGCATCCCCAGAAGTCGTAACCGCCATCGCCGCGCTTCTGTCGGCGCGCGAGAGGCATCCCGCACTTGCCGCAGGAGTAGCCGTCCTGGGCGCCCGATGAGGATTCAGGCGACCGCGCCTTCATCGCCACTGTGGGCGCCTGTCGGAGGCTTTCCAGCTCACTCTGGAGGTGCTCGTAGAACTTGGCGACCACAGGGCCGTACCTATCCTCACCGCGGGCGATTCGATCCAAGTCCTTCTCCAGCGTGCTCGTGAAAGCCAGCTCGAGGAAGCTGAATCGGCCTTCCAGCTGGGCGACGGTAGCCTCTCCCAGCGGTCCTGGTACCAGCTTGCGCTTTTCCTCGACGACCAGGCCCTTGCTGGTGATGTTTTTAACGATCGCGGAGAAGGTGCTGGGCCTGCCAATCCCACGACGCTCCAGTTCCTTGATCAAGCTGGCCTTAGTAAAGCGCCCTGGCGGTTTGGTCTTCTGGTTCAACACCTCGCCCTGGAGTACGTTGAGGATCTGCTTAGGTTGCAGCGCCGGCACTGGATTTTTGGGCAGGTCGGTCGACTCCTCATCCGTGTCGTCTTGCTGCAGGAGCTTCATCCAGCCGAGATAGGCTACCGAGCTACCCGTCGCAGCGAAGCGCAGCGGCCTTTGATCCGGCCCCTTGGCCAGCAACTTTGCGGTACGCACGTCGTAGATGGCATCGGCGAGCTGGCTGGCCAGTGCGCGGATCCGAATGAGCTTGTACAGCGCCTGTTCATCGGAAGACTCTCCCGCAACCTCATCATCCCAAGCGGTTGGCGCGATCGCAGGGTGACCTTCCTGTGCGCTGTCTGCTGCCTTGAACGTCCGGCGTTCGTCTACAACGTCGAGCCCCTGGCGTCGTGCGACAGCCTGGATGTCAGGCATGGCCTCATCGGCCAGGTTGGGGTTGTCCGTCCGGTGGTATGTGATGACACCCTGCTCGTACAGGCGTTGCGCAATCTGCATCGTCTTGTCGGGGTCCCACTTCAACGCCACGCTGGCGGCTTGCTGCAAAGTGGACGAAATGAACGGTGCGGGCGGCGGACGCCGCTTCTTGCCGTCTTCGCACGATTCCACGATAACTGCACGGGTGGCGGCGACCCGGGCGGCGAGCGTGCCGTCCTGGACGTAAGGGTGTTCTTTGCTGGCAAAATCCGGCACCGGCTGCCATGCGGCAGTCCAGGCCAAGCTGGAAGCTTCGTCCCTGAAGGTCAGTTCTGCGCCGAAGTGGTGGATGACCTTGAAGTTGCGGATCTCCCGTTCGCGCAGTACAACCAGGTAGAGCGCAGGTGACTGTACACGGCCCGCAGACGTGGGTTGCCCCATGACTCGGCGCAGCTCCTGAGTGACGGGGTAGCCCACCAAGCGGTCGAGCACCCTACGGCACTGTTGTGAAGCAACGAGCTGGCCGTCGATCTTGCGGGGGTTAGCCAAACCCTCCCGCACACGATTCTGTGTGATTTCATTGAAGGTGACGCGCTTGTACTCGCTGATGCGCAGCGCCTGCTGAATGTGCCAGGCGATGCTTTCACCTTCGCGATCCGGGTCAGTGGCAATATAAACCTCGGTGGCGTCCTTTAGCGCCTTGCGGATCGTGCTGACGTTGCGGGCACTCTTGGGCAGCATCTCGTACACCGGCCGGAGGTTCTTGAGCACCCCAGTGGTGATCATCGTCTCGTCCATCCCCTTTTCAGGGAGGTCTCGGATGTGGCCACCAGTGGCTACAACCGTCCATTGCTCGCCAGGCCGGATCTTCTTCATCATGGGCCCTAGCTTCTTCAGCTTGCCCGGTGCCTCGATGATCATGAGTTTCATAAGGTGACCCTGAACAGTTCGAACAGAGCGCACTCTTGCCGCCGGCCGGAGGCGGCACAACGCGAAATGGTCAACTGAAAGGGCGGGAATTCGTTGGGATTGCTTTTATGAATTGCGTGATGAGGAGTGGTGCAATTTAGTCTCCTTGATCAGATTCCAAAGAGCTTCCTGGGGAATCCAGCTTCTGGAAGCCCAAGTGAGGAGAATTGGCAACCAGGCAAGGAGGGCTTAGAGTCGAGTAGATCTGCGACCTGTTTTATCCAGCTTGAACTTGGCCCCAAGCGTTGAACAAGCAGCCAGATGACGCTGATTAGCCCGAATATTCGAGATCGGGCATTTTGGTCAAGCGCCAGGTTTTGAAAATAAGGGTTGTCAAGAACGGAGAGCGGGTTGGCCGCTACTTGGTTCCAAATACGAGTATGATGTGCGCACCTGTTGCGCAAGGTATTTATCTCTCGTAGCCACTGAGTTAGCACGTGGGTATCACTAATACCTAGTCGAGCCGCAATGCGATTTTGATGGTTGCCTTTGAGGATTTCGAAGTATTTCGATAGTGTACCAAAATCCCATGCCTCCACAGCTACCCAGAACGGAATAGCTTTGTGCGCGCGTCTATGCCATTCAATGGAGTCTTCTTGGCTACGATCCAACAGATTTTTTTGGCGTTTTTGCCACTCTAACCAAGTATTTCGTTTTTGGTTAGTTTTGCGGTCATTCCAGTCTTCGGTCTGTTTAGGGCGAATGAACTGCGAGTCCGTATACGCCATTGGTGAGTGGTAGCCAACCTCGTGAGCAATTACAGTCCTGACCTGGATCTCAATCCGTTCAATCGCGTCAAGCATGAGTTGTCTAAGTTTCTTATCAAAAAGATAAAGATCGACGGCGTCATTGAAGGTTGTGTCAGGTAGAAAATTGCTTTTTCTACGCGGTTTGCGTGTTACTTGGCAGATAAGGACATTCTGTTGCTCGTCCCTATCAAAGTCGCGCGCGGGCTGCCAGTAACCACTGAGCCGATAATAGCCGATCTGTGAAATCTTCCGTTCTGCTCGGTTGGGGTCAGGTACGAGCATGCCTCTGGTAATCAGTAGCTCAACCAGTTCGGAATAATTTTTGAATGGCTTAGGAGGGGCTAGCTGCTGCAACATCCATGTTCCAGATAAAAGAAGGCCCAAACATAATACTGGACAAAGCCAGCACCAGAGGTTCAGGCGCGATTGGGCGGTGATTCTAGGGAGAAGGCGGAGGGGTGTCAAGACAAAATCAGCAGGTTGGCTGTGAAGGCCACCGCAAGCTGGAGGCTGTAAGAGCAAGAGGTCAGAGGCTGAGGATGAGCTGCTGGGCTCGATTGTACCCTTTAAGCCAAGAGGCCAACATGGCGGGGTGCTTGTAGGGACAAGCATACACGGGCAGCCCTTTCTCGGCGGCTTCCACTCCGGCAGCCTCCACCGCAGGATGGGGGTTGTTGAACTGGCGCCTATCCGCTTTTCGCTCCTGGGCCACTACATGCTGCATCGAATGCTCCTCATCAGTGCCCCTGCACCTGCCGGGCAGATCACGCCTCAAACATTCTTGATACCGGAAGCCTCGCGACAAGGCGCTTTTTTCGACTCCAGTAGCTAATTTTTAAACACGTTAGCAGCTGTAGGGTGGAGATGCCTTCAGGAAATGGTAATTTGCCAATGCGACGATTTCAACCGCCTCCTGACCTGGGCAAGCGCTGCTTGCAGCGCCCCTTCGGCCACGACTTGCCGTCCTGGTTGCGGGAGCTTCCCGAGGCGCGCGACCCTGGGCAGTAGGTTCTGGCCGCCAGGAGTTGTGTGGCATCTGACGCCAAGTGTCGAGTGGGCGGTCGCGTCGATCTGTTCTGGCTCCCAGAAACTTCACGAATGGCGGCGGAAAAATTAGGCCCCACACCAATGCCCGTGTGCCAGACCTAGTGGGGAATCATGCTTGAGCGGTAGAGTGCCGACCAAGCCAGCAGCGTCGCGCTGGGGTCCTCCAATGCGGCACGAACCATCACCTCAGCGTGTTGGCCTGTGATGTCGCAAACTGCCTGCCCAAGTCGCAGGAGCTCAGCCGTCACTCCTGCATCCCGGGCCTTGGTCGCAAACTGATACTCCTCGGCCTGCCCATACTCAAAGGTGGCCTTGAACTGGGAGCGAAGCATTTCGATGGCCTTCACCTCAGCCTCGGGCAGGAGGATGGTTTCGCCGTCGCAAAAGACCTGGGGAACGCCTTCGAGAGCATGTACGGCTTCCATGTAGCGCGAGGAGTCTACCGTCGCTTTGACGGATGGATATTCCGGGTAGTCGTGGTGCACGGGACGTTACCTCGAAGCGGAAATAGGTGGCGAGGCGCTGTCCTTGTCATCGGCAACTTCACGAACGGCGCCTGAAAAATGCCTGCCAAGATGTAGTTGGGTTTCTACGGCGAAGCTTCATCGAAGGGAGGGGTAGCTCGTAGTGACATCCTTGTCACCAGGAGCTTCGCGATGTGGCGCGCCAAATTAAGGGGGGGCTACAGAGGGATGTCGTCGTCAAAGCCTTCGCCGTAGTGGCGCATGTCCTCGGGGCTCGGCTGAGGCACGTTTTGAGCCTGGCCACCGCTGGTCTGACTGCGCGCCTGACCCTGCGGTTGGTTGGTCGGACGCTGACCGCCGCCGCCGCCAGACAGAGATACGTGCTCGATGCGATGTGGAAGAATCGCGATCCGGCTGGCTTCGACCTTGAGCGCAGACACCTCCTGGCCACTTTGTTTATCCGTCCAGCTGTCCATGATCGCGCGGCCAATCACCACAACGCGCATGCCCTTCTGGAACAGCGCTGCGAACCGCTCGGCATCCTGGTGCCACCATTCGACGTTGGCCCAGAAGCCACCACGATCCTTGTAGCCACCCTGGCCATCAGGGATCGAGTTGTCGAACATCACATTGAGTCGCAGCATGTGCCGCGGATCTTTGTTGCCGTTGGCGAACGACCGGTGCTCGGCAGCGTTGCCGACGTTGCCTTCCCAAACTACTGGTGTACCCATGGTGTATCTCCGTTCAGTGTTGAGGTGGGTTCATGACCTGCTGCAGTCGAGCCTGATATTCGGCCTCGGCCTGCCCCATTTTTTCTGCGCACTCGGCGGCCTGTTTGCCGATTGAGTGGATGAGGCTGATCTGCATGTTCAGGGTGATTCGGTGTTGCTCCAGGGCAAACAGGTCCTGCAGCAAGTGGGTTGGTGTTTTGGGGGCGTGGATCATCTGGGCCCATACGCCGACACCCATGCGCCGACCTTGCACGCTTTGCCAGCGAAGAAAGGTTGTGCCAGCCGCTGTGTTTTGCTCGATGAGCCTGACGGGCAGCAGGGCGAATGGATGTTGACGGACCTGGGCCAGCACTTCCTGGGTAATGGCGCGCAACCCTGCCTCCAGCGATGCGCAATGCTCCGCCAACTGGATCAGCTCCCCCTTACCTTTAAAGGGCTTTAAAAGGCCTTTTAGTGAGGCACTCTGTTGCAGCGCCTGATAGGCACCCTGTTGCAGCGGTTTGAAGGCACCCTGTTGCAGGGCCTCCATGGGTTGGGGGTCCAAACGCATCAGGATCAGGCCTCGCCTTCGAGATCGTCATCCAGATCCTCGACCGGGTCTGCGGAACCACGGCGGATGGGCGGGGCAAAGTTCGACCTGCGGGTGCCTTCCAGGATGTCCTGGGGGATGTCGCCGTAGCGCTTGTACATCTCGCGCGCGTTTTCAGCCCGTGCATTGTTGGCGGCGAAGTCGTCACGCGATGCACCGGAGAATCGATGGAGCTGGGCCAGTCCAAAAAGACTGCGCAGCAGGTGAGCACCCTCGTCTATCCAGATCTCGCCATCGCGGCGGCCGATCATGGCGACGTGCTGAGCCAGCAGGATGCGGCGGACGACTTCGTCGTATTGAGTCAGTAGATGGACGCCCTTGAAGCCCAGCGGGTTGGAAATGAAGAGTGGCAGCTTCAGCGGTTGAATGGAGAGGTTCTCACCGATTTCGAGCGCCTTGGGCAACTGGGCCATCACTTCATCCAGGCGGCTGTCGATGGCCTTCAGGGCATCGTCCACTTCCTGAATCTTCTCTTCGATCCTGATCATCCACCAGTCCGAGTATGGGTCGTCCTGGGCCGCTCCACGGTCGATCTGGTTGATCTTGAGGCAGAAGCCCGCCAGCCCGAGGATGCTGTGTTTGTCATCGGTCTTCTGGCGGCCCAGCCAGATTCGGGCAGCATGGTGGGTGTGGAGAGTCAGCTGGACCTGGCTCCTGAGGGAGCCGATGTTGAGCTGATAGTTGTCAGCCATGGACATGGTTTCCTTATATAAGGTGGGTGAACGATGTCCATGCTGCTTTTAGGCTGTTGGGCGCGCAGTAATAAATGAAGAACCCGGGGTGCTGGATTTGTCATAGTCGGCGCACACCATCCTGGTGTTGCGGGCCGCAACACTCCCAGGTGGTGCCGGTGACAACACTCGATCGGGCTCACGGCGGTGCCGGTGCCGGTGAATGATGCGGGCCGCATCACTGTCAGGTGGTTCCAGTGGAACCACTCGACCTGGCTCGCGCCGGTGCCGGTGCCAGTGAATGATGCGGGCCGCATCACTATCAGGGGATTCTGGTGGAACCACTCGACCCGGCCTCGGCGCCGGTGTCGAATCAGGTGAGTGATGCGGGCCGCATCACTATCAGGCGATTCCAGTGGAATCACTCGACCTGGCTCGCGCCGGTGTCGGTGCCGGTGAATGATGCGGGCCGCATCACTGTCAGGTGGTTCCAGTGGAACCACTCGACCTGGCTCGCGCCGGTGCCGGTGCCAGTGAATGATGCGGGCCGCATCACTATCAGGGGATTCTGGTGGAACCACTCGACCCGGCTCGCGCCGGTGCCGGTGCCAGTGAATGATGCGGGCCGCATCACTATCAGGGGATTCTGGTGGAACCACTCGACCCGGCCTCGGCGCCGGTGTCGAATCAGGTGAGTGATGCGGGCCGCATCACTATCAGGCGATTCCAGTGGAATCACTCGACCTGGCTCACGGCGGTGCCGGTGCCGGTGAATGATGCGGGCCGCATCACTGTCAGGTGGTTCCAGTGGAACCACTCGACCTGGCTCGCGCCGGTGTCGGTGCCAGTGAATGATGCGGGCCTCACTATCAGGGGATTCCGGTGGAACCACTCGACCTGGCTCGCGCCGGTGTCGATGCCGGTGAATGATGCGGGCCGCATCACTCGACTAATGGTCCATGGGTTATTAATCAATGAGTTAGAATCACAAATGCGCTCCAGCCTGCGGCGGAGATGAACGGACCAAATGGAATTCTTGCGTCGGTAGATCGCTTTCCCAGGAGTATGAGAAGCATTGCGGCTAGACCTGCACCTAGCAGAGAGCAAACTACAGTCCAGCCAAGTACCTGTAGGCCACCCCACGCACCCATCAATGCCAACAGCTTAATGTCGCCTCTACCGATGCTTTCTCGGCCAGTGATTAGTCCGGTTAGTTGACTCACAGACCAGAAGAAGCCAAAGCCAACGACACACCCCCAAAGAGCGTCCTGCAGTACCGTGAACAGTCCGAAGGAGTTGAGGACTAAGCCGGCCCAGAGTCCTGGTATTACCAGCGAATCCGGCAGTAGGTGGTGCTCACTGTCGATCAAGCTCAAAGCCAGAAGCATCCAGGTAAACAGCAGGGCACAGAAGGCCTGCATAGTTGGCCCAAAATGCATTGTCACCACGAGTGACAACGCAGCGCAGCTAATCTGCGCGGTCCAGATTACTCGCGAAGGGGTTCTGGCCGGTTGAAGGTCGGAATGTTTCTCTGAATCCAGCCCCAGCAGTTCCCGTGCATCCCGCTGCCATTGGCGCTTGAGGAGTGCAGGTAGGCAGCAAGCGCCCCAGGTACAAACGCGGCCCGCCAGCATACCAATCACAACAGAGGCAAATCCCAGGGTGATCGTAGAACCCATCCAATCACTCATCGGTGGGCTCCACGCGGCGTCGAGGGTCAAGCAGGGCCTGCAGCGAGGTCAGCGCGGAATTTGCTGTCTGCATCGCAGTCGCTGTCGGTGCCGGCTTGGGAACGGCGGGCTGAGTGGGCCGTGCTACCACGCTGGCCGCTGGCGATGACGTCGGAGTTGCAGCAGGCGCTGTAGGGCTCCACTCTGCGTTGAAGTCACCCCGTATGGCCTTGCCTGCAAGGCTCGTCAGGTACGCGAGGGGCTTGGCGACACTCCCGCTAGTACAGCGATGCTTCCACTGGTTGATCACCGCCTCTCGGAGATTCTCCGGTACCGGCCCCATGATCTCACGTGCCTTCACACGGTCCTCTGGCTTGAGGAGATCTAGGGCAAGTAACCAGTTCACACCTGCACTCTCGCGCGGTTGTACAGAGCTTTTAGATACAGACTTGTCTGTATTTGTATACGTACTAGCTGAGTTCGGAATCCGAACTGAGGGTGAACTCAGTGGTTTCAGGCTGAGTTCGGAATCCGAACTGAGGGGGAGGGCCCCCTGTTTCGCTGAGTTCGTACTGAGTTCGGATTCCGAACTCAGTCCATCCACGGCTAAGTCTTGCTGAGTTCGGATTCCGAACTCAGGCGCAGGCAGTGCATTTTGTTTGGTTTCAACTGCCCAGGTCTGGGCGTTCAGTCGATCGCTAATCGTGTCAATGCGCGAGGGAAGTCGTCGCCCAACGTCTGGATCGCTGGTGAATTCTCTCCAGGTAATTGCCGCGATGTCCTTGATCGCTTTGTTCTGATGCTCCATGGATTGCATCAGCAAGGTCATATAGTCCTTGTCGAACTCCAGGGCCTCCGCCGGCGTGACAGGCTCGTCGTGTAGGAGGTAGACGTTCCCCTGAACCTGGCCGTTGATCTCATTCCGCACCGTCCGGCCCAGGCTTAACCAGCGGGTCAGACGGAGCACCGTCAAGGCTTTTGCCACGGTTTCTCTAGAGGCGTGTTTACCTGGATTCATGCCGAGGTAGGGCCGCAGTTGGTCATAGGTGGGGAAAGCCGTGATTCCATCTTCATTGACCAGCAGTCGAAAGACTTGCCAGCAATTGCGTTCCAAGGGGGTCAACCGATTGTCGAGTAGGAGTTTACGCGGGACCGTTTCATGCGGATTTCCGCTGAAAATTATCCCGGAGTAGGGTGTAGCAGGCGCTGCAGTAGGGGCGGTGTCCTCAGCTCTCTTCTTCTGCACATGGGCCTCGAGTTGCCCCGAGGCCGAATCTAGGAGCGTGGAAATCGGGAACCGTGTGAGCTTCATCTTCTCTGATCGCCTTCTCCAGGATGGATAGAGGCGGTGCCGCTTTCATCGACATGACGTAGGCCGCCCTCATCCAAAAGGGTGAGCTGTCGTCGCTCAGTGACTCGGGAGCGTTCAGTGCTGCCTGGATACAAGCCTTGTTCGACCCACTGAGTGATCCGTGACCAGATCTGCGCAAGCGTGAGACCGTCCGTGCTCAGCTCCTCGGCAACCAGCATGGCCACGTCGAGCATGGCCAAGCTGTCCTCGAGCTCGACGCGGTGCTCATCCATCAACTTGGTCCAGCGATGCCAAATATGGTGATCCTGATCTTCAGAGAGCTCTGGCCATCGACCGCGTGGGGCACGCACCCCAATGACGGTACGCTGCAAGGCTATCTCTTGAGGTGTGAGCCCGAAGAACTTGCCGAGCAAGCTGGTCGTGGCCCCCAGCCGGATCGCGCGCTCGATAAGCCGAGTTTCCTCTTCTGTACGCGCGGCGCCGGTCAGCAGCTTGAGGATCATTGAGCTGTTGATTGACACGTTGACCCATGAAACAGGGGTATTGCGGAGCAAACTGAGGACTGTTGGGTGCTGGATCTGGCCCAGCACCTCTGGTTCAACTCCCATCTCTACACAGCGCTGAAGTTGACCGTTACGCATGAGGTCAAGCAGCTGTGAGAGAACCGCTTCGTTAAGTGTTGACTTGGACATTGAGACTCCCTCCCATTCATCTCATCGAGTGTTCAGTTGTCCTGGACTGGCGAGGACCGTTTGAACTCTTCGATTTCCAAGTCGATCAGGCGTCGAGCCAGCCGAATGATGCGGAATAACTTGACCAGCGCACCGTCACTCAAACGACCTTCGTCACCTGGTGCCTGCTCAGCACCCAGAGGTTGGCCCAGCAGCAGTTGGCCCAGGCCGGCAGCAAACTCAAATTCGCCCAATGCACTGGCAGGGTTTGGTTGCTCGTTCAGCATCTTGAGTGCGATAGCCATCGCACCGCTCAATGACTGAAGCAGTGTCAGCGTATGTTGAGCTGTTGCAGTGACTTCAACTTCGGTCTCCGGCTGTTTGTACTTGAACCCGATCCCTCCATCGATTACCTGGATATCGCCAGGGCCGTTGACAGATTCGAGGATCTCCACGGCCAGTTGGGCTACCTGGTTGCGCAACTCGCCAGGTTGGTCAATCTGACGCTCGATGTACCAGAGGTCGGTAATGGGGTGCAGTCCGCCGGCTTGCACGGGGATGGCGACCAGGCAGTTCGAGTTGAAATCGGGCAGCGTTTCCCCGCTGAGGGCGGCAACCTTCGCTTTTGTCTCGATCACCCGCTGGCTGAGGTTCGTTGGGGACGCGATATGCCCTGCAATCCGTTCCTGCTCTTGCTCTGGTGTGAGCGAAGCTCCCGGCATTGGAGCAGCTGGCTGGTGGGGAGGCTGAGAAGGCTTCGGCGAACTCCCAGTAGCTTCAGGTAGCTGTTGCGATGCCGGTACCGGTACCGGTGAAGCTGTACCAGTACCCAAAAGACTGGCGGGATGATTACTGGACTTGCCGGTACTCGGCACTTCTACCACTGGCGTTGAGCGACGGAGCTTATCCTGCTGCTGGGTAATCTCCAGCAGAATGTCCTCGTAGCCGAGCTGCAGCGATTTTTTCATCGTGCCGATGAGCTCGTCCTGGAAGCGCTGGAACAGGAATTCTTCCGCTTCTCCCTCGAACTGGGCAAGGACGTCCTGGAACAGCATTTCGAAGTCAACGCCTTCATTGCTGTAATGCTTGTCCCAGCAAGCCAATGCAGATTTTCTCAGCGCGATTATTTTCGTGATCCGGTCGATACCGAGACCGGAGTAGAGCAAACCAGGCACTGCAGGCAGCAAAAATTGCAGGGTATCCAGCATCCTGCTGATATGGGACTGAGAAATAGGGTACCCATCTTTAGATAGGCGTCGAGCGAGCTCGCGCTGGGAAATGGTCTCGCCGCTTTCCTCCTCATAAAGCGCCTTCGCTCGACCCACCGCGACAGCTCTCTCGATGAATTTGAGCTCACCTTTGAGATCCTCGGCCAGGTGACCGGTGAGCATCACGATCTCGCCTCGGATCTGATCCCATGGGCGGAACAGAACATTAATCCTCTGAAACCTTTCGTCGCCAGTTTCCTGGAACAGCTCCTTCAGAATTGTGATTCGCGTGTTCCCACCGTTGCGGATCCGGTATTTTTCCTCTCCAGGTCTGCGTGTTACAGGCGGAGGGGTGTCGAGGCCACGGTGGCGGATCGACTCCTTGAGTTCATCGTATCGTGGGTTGCGAGTGGTACGAGGGTTATCCTCCCAAGGGAGGACCTGCTCGACAGTCAGCACCAATGGGGTGTCCGCGATAGGGTCACTCATGGCCGCGGTGGTGCCTGTAGGGGTGAAGCCTGGAGCGAGAAGCTTGGCTTTGAGGTCTGTAGCGG
This sequence comes from Pseudomonas sp. A2, assembly GCF_023100865.1. Lineage (NCBI taxonomy): Bacteria > Pseudomonadati > Pseudomonadota > Gammaproteobacteria > Pseudomonadales > Pseudomonadaceae > Pseudomonas > Pseudomonas sp. A2. Next base: position 4,605,331 of record NZ_CP039127.1, on the reverse strand, counting down.
CCATCTCAAGCTCCTACCGCAGCAACGTGCGGGTGAGCCAGAGGAGAGTGGCGAACCAGGTGCAGCACTTCCTGAATGTCGTCTTGAGTTGGAACAGCATTTTGCAACAGGCGATCGATGATCCGGTATGCGCGGGTCAGCTCGGATCTCAACTCCTCTGCGTTGGCGCCGTCGCCCTGGGCTTTCTGCGCCGGCTCAAATTGACCGTTGAGTAGCGATTGCTCGAGGCGATCGATGATTTCGCTGTTCATGGAACGATGGTTCTTGCGGGCGACTTCTGCCACTTGTTCACGCATGCCATTCGGCAGGCGAACCACGAACTTGTCAGCGGTACGGGAATTGGTTGCGTTCATGGTGGTTCTCCTTACTGGCGGCGTTTGAGTTGGTCGGTGAGCTGAGTGGGCAGGTTCTTGATCGTCAGCGAGCCGGTGTCGGCGTCGTAGGTGACGTTGGAACCGAGCAGGTGCGCCTCAAAGCTGATCGACAGACCTTCGGCGCGGCCGGTGAAACGGCGGAACTGGTTGAGTGTGCGCTTATCGGCCGGGATCTCAGGGGATAGGCCGTAGTCGCTATTGCGGATGTGGTCGTAAAACGCCTGAGGGCGGTCTTCATCGAGAGTCTGGGACAGCTCTTGAAGAGAGAGGGGCTGCCCCAGCTTCGTTTGGGTGGTGGCATAGTCGAGCAGCGCGTGGGTTTTCTCCCGGGCGCTTTCTTCTGGGAGATCCTCTTTCTCGACGTAGTCGGTGAATGCCTTGAGAAGCGTGCGGGTTTCACCTGGCCCGTCGACGCCTTCTTGGCACCCGATGAAGTCGCGGAAGTAGTCCGAACTCTTCCTGCCGTTTTTGCCTTTAACGAAGGAAATGTACTGCTTCGAGTTAGGGTTGTTGCGCCACTCGCTCAGGTTGATCCGGGCCGCGCAGGAGAAGTTGCTGGTGTCCAGGTAGCGAGAGGCTACAACATTAAGATCACCGTCCAGGCTGACGGTTTCGACCTGCTGGAGGACAGCGATCATCAAGTACTCAGTCAAGCCTTGTTGGTAATGGCTGAAGAACACGTGGCCACCGGTGGACAGGTTGACCTCTTCAAGCAGTTTCTGCAGGTGTTCGACAGACACACGGCTGAAGCTGGTGAAGTCTTGCTGCTCCTCCAGGTACTGTTTCAGCCAACCGCTGAATGGGTACGCACCCGACTCCCCATGGAAGAAGCCCCACGCTTTGCCTTGCTTGGCGTTGTAGCTGTCGTTCAGGTCGCCCTGGAGACTCACGATAGCATCGGACGGTGGGAGCTCAGTGTCACGGGCATGAAGGACGGCGGGGCTGCCGTCGGGCTGCTTGTCGAGCTGGTGAATAATTACGTGTCGGATCGGCATTATTGAATCCCCCGCGAGGAGCTGTTTTGGACTTCCGCACGTCGAAGCAACGCCCGGGTGTTGCGCTCGGAACGGTGGTCGCTAGGTGTGCAGGAAGTGAAAATCGGTGCGAAGCCGGACTTGCTGAACTTCAGGTGGCCGCTATTGGACCTGGAGAGAGTCCAGCCCTCGGAGAGGGCAAACTCAGCAAGCCGGCGGACACTGTCGTGGGCGCCGCGAAGAAGGTTACGCATTGGATCCGGCCTCCTTCGGGCAAAGTGCATCACCCGCTTGGATGGCCACGATTTCCGGGGTGCAGCCCGGATATTGGGTGGCCAGGTCGGTGAGGAACTCACGTGCAGTCTCGCGCGATCCAGGAATCCGGAAGACCACGGTGCAGTGATGAGCCTCGTCCACGGAGCTGGTCAGATGGGGGGTTACTGCAACCTTCAGACCGCAGCTCAGGAGGTGCCTTGGTACCCATACTGACCAGAAGTAATTGGTCAGCAGGGCTGGTTGGCCAAGGAGGGTCGCTGCCAGCGTTCCAGCATCATGGCTTTCCAGCTCGACGTACTGCAGCTGTGCAAGCTCTTGCAGAGCCTCATTCAGCTCAACAGGCACCGTGGTTTCACCGAACTGGGTGAGCCGTGAGACAACCTGGCTGAGAGCATCCAGCCAAACCGCGTTTACGCCAGACTGGTGCGCGAATGCCAAGGCCGATTGGTCGGTGTTTGCGATTGCAGGGATCGAAGGGTAGATCTGCTCAGCCTGCATTGGGCACCTCCGAGAGAGGAACGGGGTCATAGCTGCCGCAGACCGGGCATACCAGAACCTCTGCCTCACCTTCAGGGGTATGCTCAGCAGGATGCACCTGCCGTACCTGATGAAGCGCGAAGTGCCGGCCACAGTTAAGGCAGCCATGCGTAATCAGATGGGATTCTGTGAGCGTCATGCGGCAGCTCCTTGCCAATGGTCAGCAGTGAGGTTTGCGAAGCGAGTTTGGTTGGCGATAAAGGCTGCGCGTACATAGCCCGTAGGCCCTTGGCGTTGTTTGCCGATAATCAGCTCGGCAATCCCCTTGAACTCGGTGTTTTCGTTGTACACCTCGTCTCGGTACACGAAGAGGATGATGTCGGCGTCTTGCTCGATCGCTCCGCTGTCGCGCAGATCGGCGTTGACTGGTCGTTTGTTCTGACGTTGCTCCAGAGCCCGGTTGAGCTGAGAAAGAGCTACGAAGGGGCAGTTGAATTCCTTCGCGATTCCCTTGAGGGAACGAGATATCTCGCTGATCTCATTGGCCCGGTTCTCTTGCCCAGGGCAGCGCATGAGTTGCAGGTAATCCGCCATGATCAAGCAGGGCCTCCCAAAGCGCCGGCTAGCGCGTCGAACCTTGGCGCGCATCGCAGCAGGAGTGAGGTTTGCACTGTCATCGATGACCAGACGGTTGCCGTATGCGCTCATGCGATGCACGGCGGCGGAGAGTTTGGGCCAGTCCTCGTCCTGCAACTGACCGGACAGGAGCCTGCTCAGGTCGATGTGGCCCAAAATTGCCAGCATTCGGTAGATGAGGGCCTCGGTAGGCATCTCCATGCTGAAAACCAGCACGATCTCGTCAGGCTTACTGTTCAGCGCGGCATCTACGATGCTCAAGCAGAACGAGGTCTTGCCCATGGATGGGCGCGCGCCGACGATGATCAGGTCTGCTGGCTGCAGGCCGCGCGTCATTTCATCGAGATCGGTGATGCCTGTTGGCACCCCCGTTACGGTCACATGACCGTTGAAATTCGCGTCGATCTTGTCGACGACAGAGAGCAGTGCCTCGTTCATGTTGGCGAATTCACGTACAACGCGACCTTCGCCCAGCGCGAACAGCTTCTGCTCGAGCGTGTCCTGAACCTCCGCCGCGTCAGCAGCAAGTTCAGCTGCATCCCGTGTCCCCTGGAAACACAGGGACATGATGCGACGAAGGTGTGCGCGATTACGCACGATCTCCGCATACGATTGGATATTCGCTACAGACGGGGTGTTCTTGGCCAGCTCTGCCAGGTAGGAAAGTCCTCCAACCTCCTCGGGGACGGCCATCTGCTCGAAAATCGTGACCACGTCGAAAGGGCTGTTTTTCTCTGACAGTTCTTGGATAGCGGTGAAAATCAGCCTGTGTTCGCCCCGAAAGAAGTCATCTGCCTGCAGTAGGTCACCGACGAGATCCCAGGCTTCGTTGTCCAGCATCAGCCCGCCCAGGACGCCCTGTTCCGCCTCCATGGAGTGAGGAGGTGAATAGCTCAGGTCGGTCATCTGGCACCCCCGTGGGAAATGCCAGGCTGTTCGGTGCGGCCAACTCCGTGGTGGAGCTGAGCATGCCGGCCTTGCCGAATACCTGCGTACAGAGAGCTACGATCGTGGCCTTTGGCTTCGCTTGGCGTGATGTCGCTTTGCTTCAAGTCAGGGTGATGCACGGTCAAGTAGGCCGTGATCTCAGCCTTGATCTCCGGAGCCAGGTCACCCGCGAACTCTCGAACTTTGTAGGCCACTGCTCCAATCCAACCCTCCGCAAACAGTTGGCCGCGGCGTCGTTTGGTCTTCAGCTGGCACCGTTTCTGCTGCGAGACATGCTCGCGACGTGCTTTCTGTAACTGCAGGACGAGGCTGCTGTAGGCATAGGCAGCCAGATCCGGACCGATACCCTTGCCCAGGAACTTGAAGCAGTAACCCTTCAATGGGTGGTAGTAAGAGAGGTGGCTGCAGTCGAATGCGGCTGCACATGTTCCGGCGAGGGCATGCAACCAATCCGCTGGGGATCGACGTGTGCCCGTGGGGATACTTGCTTCAAGAACTTGGCTGGCCCGCAGTTCGTCTGCGTCGATGTTGTACTGGGCCATGAGCGAGCGGGCCTGGCGCAATGCGATTGCTGCCTCGTTCGTGTTTGCCCCTGGGCTGTTGGCCAAGGCCATCAGCTTGGTGACTTTGTCGAGGATCTTCTGCTTGTCCATCAGGAGCCCTCCCCAAGTTGGCGAGGTTGTCCACGCATAGCTGATGCGATCAGCACCAGGAGATTCAGCGTCCCGACCGTGCCGAGCGCATAGGCCGAGTAGACCGAACCCTGCAGAGCGATTTCGGCGAGCGGGGCTTTGAAGATCGAACCCAAGCCATAGGCGGTCGCCAGTGCCACAGAGCAGTTCATGAGGTACAGGCAAAGCGTGCCAGCGAACTGGGAAATAGAGGCAGGATTCATCATGCAGCCTCCGCGCGATGAGCCTTCGAAGCCGCTAAGGCCGCTTTGTAACTGGCCTTGGCGTCTTTCTTGGTCTTGCACCACTCGCCCGTAGCACGGCTTGAGCTCATGCGACAGCCGGACTCTATAGAGATCAGGCTGCCCACTTCGCTGTAGCCGAATGACTTACAACGATGCTCAATCGTGGGTTTTTCGATCCCGAGCCATTCGTGAAACTCAAGCCCGCTGTCTGCATCCAGAAACTCGTCATACCGAGTGAGTTTTGGTAGCGGAGGGAGGCTGGTCTCTGCGAAGTGCTGGCCCTGACTCGTAGCGCGATAAACAACTTCATCCTGGGGACAAAAAGCTGGAGGCTTTCCGCACGACATGAGCCCTGCTGCGACGAGCACGTCGAGCTGTCGTGCATCGCTGCAACCTGGGCTTGTGAGAAAGTAATTGCGGCTAACTGTGCGCCGGTGTCTGTTTTCGGCGGACAGACCCAAGGTGTGCCAGAGAAGGTCGAGCTGCTGTTGGCTGACGTTGTTCATGCTTGGCCCTCCTGCTTCGCCCCATCGGGGGAGAGAGCCTCTTTCCACAGGCGCAGGGTCTCGCGTTCGTCTGCTGTCAAGGCAGCCAGGCCAACAGCTTCGGCCACTTTCTCCTGCAGGAGTCGCAGACGTTCCTCAACCGACGAACCATCGTCATAAGCAAGGTGGCTGGTCAGGTCGCTGATCATGAAGTAACGGAGTGTTTGGATATTCCCGACCCGGTGTTGCTCAGGTGAGGCCCCGTAGAGTCGATCAGGCGTCTTCAGATCGCTCCTGACGTAGAGGTTGAATTCAGATGGGTTGTAGGAGGTATGGAACTGTCGTGCACGATTCAGGATGAGTGCAGCCTTGATCGTCTCGAGCCGTTCTTCATGGGTTTCGGTGGGCAAGGGGAATGTACGCGCAACGAGCTGCTTCGCCAGTGCATCACGGGCATCTTGCCGGCGTTTCGTGTCCTTCTCGGTCCGAACAAGTTTTTCCTTGGCATGAGTAACGTTGTTGCCGATGGATTCAACCAGGCGCGATGCGTCGAGCAGAAGCTGCCGTTGAGCATCGGTCAGGTGCTCTCCGAGTTTTCCGAGTAGCCCAGACTCTTTATTCCAGTGATACCCGAACTTGCGCAGATCACCTGCGATGGAGGTGAGCCGGGTTTGGACGCTGCGAAGGTCCTTGGCGGAGTGCGTTCTCCCGAGTTGCAGAACCAGTTCGGTAGTGATGTCGCTGGCATCGGTGATGACGATGGGTCTCTTGGCCATCTCAGCGCCCTTCTTTGACGATTTGGGCTACACGCTCTTCGGTCATTGCCTCGAAGCGGTCCGTCCACTCAGGGAAGGCCTCGATCGCCAAGCTGCGGATGATGTTCAGCGCCGCCGGCGACTTACGGTTCGAAGGTTGACGATATTCAAGCCGATGCGCCGGCACGCCTTGGCTCGCGGCTTTCTTGAAGATGACGGCATCTGGAATGATCGATTGCAGGACGGTGTAGTCTGGGTTCCCGTCGAAGATTTCACGGACGGTGCGGTGGATCTCGCGCGCGTCAGCAGTTTCATCCAGGCCGTTGATGATGATGTTGATGTGGGGAATGGTGAGGCCGAGACGAGCGTAACTGCGCAGGCCATCCATCATATGGATGGTTCCACGGCTGAATTCGCGCGCGGCCAACATGTTCGGGGGGAGGGGGGAGAGGATGATATCAGATGCAAGAACGACCATCTCCAGCATCGCAGAGCGGGCGCCCTGGGTGTCAAAGAGGATGAGATCGTAATCGGCATCGAAAGCCGACATCAGGTTGGCTAGTCGCAGTCTGCCATCAGGCGCCTGCAGTATGAGGTTGTTGAGCTGGTTGTTGGCATCGTTCGAAATGATGACGTCGAGATTCTTGATCGACGTGCGGGAGATGATCTTGGCCGGGTCGGTCTCGTTGTACGACAGCAGCTCGAAAATGCCGCCCGGGGCAGTGTACTCCAGGGGGAAATAGGAGGATGCGGAAGGCTGGACGGGGTCCAGATCGATGAGGAGGGTGCGCAACCCAGCGTCTGCTGTGAATGCCCCCAGATTGGTGGAGCCGGTGGATTTACCGGTGCCGCCTTTGGTTGAAACCTTACCTGCTCGTTTTGCTTTCTTCGGATGTGTCATTGCCATGCCTCTAATGTGGATTTCATTAGAGGCTGCGTGCCTAGGCGCGGAATGGTGCTGAAAACCCCTCCCTAGGTGGAATTATCGGCCTAGATCCCAATTGTCTTTTAACCAATTGGTCGTAGGTTCGAATCCTACACGACCCACCAAATGCAGTACGTCAAAGCCCGCTACCGGCAACGGTGGCGGGCTTTTTCGTTTTCGGCTGCTTGTACTGGCCTCATCGCAGGCAAGCCAGCTCTCCCAGGGCTTGCGCATGACTTGGGGCTAATGCGGTCGAGGTGGGAGCTGGCTTGCCGGCGAAAGGGGCGCAAAGCGCCCCCAGCTTACTCAGCCCACTCGGGATCCCCGGTAAACACCACCGTCAGCCAGCGGTCCGGCCCTTCACCACCCACGGCATCACCGATCTCGTTGCGCCACGCATCCCATTCATCAATGGTTTTCGCGGCCATGGCCTTCGGCACGATGAAATACAGTTCGATCTCCCGCGAGCGCCCGACCTTGGCCACATAGGCGCGGTACGACTGCAACCCATGGCGTGCGACGAAGGCCTTGGCGACTTCATCCACGTGCAGCTTGAGGTCGCCAGGGGTCACCAGGAAAATTTCCGACATGGCCTGGCGCACCACCGACATCGGCAACGGCACGATCACCAGGCAGACCAGCGCCAGCACCGCCGGGTCGATATACGGCGACACCCACTCCAGCGATGTGCCTTGCACCGCATAGCCAAAGCAGAAGGCGATCAGCAGCGCGGCGGTAATGCTGGCCGACATCACCCAGCCCTTGACGTCCATGCGCACGAAGTCCGAGCCCAGCTTGCGGTTGGCGCGGGCCTCGACAGCAGCGATGGTCACGCAGGCGATCACGGTCAGCACCGCGTAGACCATGGCGATGCCGAACTCCAGGTGGCGCCCGCCTTGCAGCAGGCTGCTGACGGCGTTGATCAGCGCATAGATGGCCACGCCGCTGAGCAGGATGCCGTTGAGCGCCAGCACCATCGTGAAGCGCTCACGCAACTTGCGTGACATCTGCACGCTGGTGGTGTGCGCGGTAATCAGCCTGACCACCACCAGCGACAGCCCGCTCATGCTGGCATCGACCAGCGAATAGACGCCGTCGAACACGATGGAGAACGAGCCGGAGGCCAGGCCGAAGGCGATGCCGATGACGGCGATGAACAGGGTGACGGCGATCGAGGTGCGTAACAGGCCCTGTTCGCTGGTGATGTCGAAGAAGGAAGATCTGGTTGGGGTTTGCATGATTGTGCTCGGTAAATAGCCCTGCTGCTATGTTGTATGTGCTGGCCTCTTCGCGGGTAAACCCGCTCCCACAGGGTTATGCTTTGACCTTGAAGGCAGCGCCGGGCCTTGTGGGAGCGGGTTTACCCGCGAAGAGGCCCTGACAGGTTAGACGCGGAACTGCTCCATCAGCGCCTGCTGCTGGTTGGCCAGCCGGTTCAGGGCCTGGCTGATCCGCGCTGACTCATCGGCCTGGCCTGCCAGCGATTCGGTCACATCGCGAATGCCGGCCACATTGCGGTTCACCTCTTCGGCTACGGCGCTCTGCTCTTCAGCCGCCGAGGCAATCTGCAGGTTCATGTCGCTGATCACTGCCACTGCCTCGCCAATACGTTGTAGCGCCGGCAGCGCCTGTTCCATCCGCGCGGCGCTGTCCTGGGCCTGGCGCTGGCCTTCGTGCATGGCGCCCACCACATCCTGGGTGCCTTGCTGCAAGCCTTCGATGACCTGGCGAATTTCTTCCACCGACAACTGGGTACGCTGGGCCAGACCACGCACTTCATCTGCCACCACGGCAAAACCACGCCCGGCTTCGCCTGCACGGGCGGCTTCGATGGCGGCGTTGAGCGCCAGCAGGTTGGTCTGCTCGGCAATGGTGCGGATCACTTCCAGCACCGATCCGATCTGCCCGCTGCGGCCTTCCAGCGCGCGCGCCTCGTCCATGGCGGTGTTCATGCCAGCGGCCAGGCGGTCGATGCCCTGCCGGGTGCTGTCGATCAGCTGCAGGCCCTCGCGGCTGGCTTGGTCGGCAGCGCGTGCGGCCTGGGCCGCCTGCGAGGCGTTATGGGCGACATCCAGGGCGGTGGCGCTCATTTCATTGGCGGCGGTGGCCACCTGTTCGATTTCGCGGTGCTGTTGCTGCATGCCGCTGCTGGTCTGGCTGGCGATGGCTGCCGACTGGTCGGCGGTGCCGCGGGCTTCCTGCAGTGAGCCTTTGACCTGGGCTATGACTGGCTGCAGCTTGTCGAGAAAGCGGTTGAACCAACCGGTAAGCTGGCCCAGTTCGTCCTGGCGGGCGTAGTCCAGGCGGCGGGTAAGGTCGCCTTCGCCGCTGGCGATGTCTTCCAGGCGCGCGGCCACGGCCAGGATTGGCCGGGTCACCCCGCGTGCGGTCAGCCACACCAGCAGCAAACCGACTACCGCAGCGCCCAGGCCAACCAGCAGGCTGGTGAGGTTGGCGCTGTGGTTGTGCGCATCCAGGCGCTGGTTGAGGGCGACGGCAGGCGCCTGCAGCACACTTTCCGGCAGTTCCAGCAATACCTGCCAAGGGGCTGCATCAGGGATTGGCGTGAACGGGTGGGCAACACGTAGCAGGCCGTCGGCTACCGCCTTGTCCATCGGCTCGCCGAGCTTGCTGTCGTCGCGGCTGTTGCCGGCCAGCAAACCGGCTGCGCTGGCGATACTGACCTGGCCCTGGCCGTCGAACAGCTCCCGGCGGCCGTCCACGCTCAACTGCTGCAGGTTGGCCAGGCCGATGTCCAGACCGACCACGCCGACCACCTTGCCGTGCTCCAGCAGCGGCAGGGCGATGCTGGTCATCAGTACCTGGCGGCCATTCACCTCGTCGAGATATGGCTCGAGCATGCAGGTTCTGGCGGTGTCCTGCGGGCAGGTCAGCCAGCGGTTCTTCGCTACCCCGTTGCTGCCGATGCTGGCGTCTCCGAGCATCGATTCCGGCATGGCTTCAAGCTCCAGGGTGCCGGGGCTGGGTTGTGACCAGTACAGCGAGAAGCGCCCGCTCTCATTGCTGCCCATTGCATCCTGGCCGAGGTACTGGCTGTCCGGGTCCAGTGCGTTGGGCTGGAACACCAGGTACAGGCCGATCACATCCGGGTTGCCGGCCAGGCTGGCGCGGGCCTGGCGCGTCAGTTCGGCGCGCAGGTCGTTGCCGCCACGAGCCTTGAGCACCTGCACCAGGCGGGCAAAGCCATTGCCGTACTGGTAGGCGTCCATGAAATAGCGCTGGATGCGCAGGGCCTGGGTTTCGGCATGGGCCTGCAGGCGCAGGCGTGCGCTGCTGTCGAGCATTTCGGTATTGGCCTGGTTGACCAATGCCGCGCTGCGCCGCGCCTGGGCCAGCGATGTGGTTACCAGCAGGGCGACGATGGCCAGCAGGCAGAGGCCGGTGAGCAGGGTGATCTTCCACTGGATGGAGAGGCGACGCAGCGGCATGAGGGCTTTCCTTTTCGAGCAAATGCAACGCCCGCGATCAGGCGCGGGCGTTGTCGGCAGCATGGGTCATTCAGCGATGTAGTTGGGTGGGGAGTCCCTGAAGGCTTTGGTCAGCCAGGCCAGGTACAGCAGGCCGAGCAGTGCCCAGACGCCACCGAACAGCAGCGAGTGTGCGTTCAGGTCCAGCCACAGCGATACGATGATGCAGAAGCCGATGGTGGGTGCCACCAGGTATGTCAGCTGGTTGGCCAGGCCCTGGCGTTTGCCTTCGCGCAGGTAGCAGTGGTTGATCACCGACAGGTTGACGAAGCTGAACGCGACCAGCGCACCGAAGTTGATGATCGAGGTGGCGGTGACCAGGTCGAAGAAGATCGCCGACAGCGAAATCAGCCCCACCACCGCAATATTCAGCACTGGCGTCTTGTAACGCGAGTGCAGGCGGGCGAACAGGCTGGCCGGGATCACATTGTCGCGGCCCATCACGTACAGCAGGCGCGATACGCTGGTCTGCGAGGCCAGGCCCGAGGCGATGGTGTTGATCACGGTGCAGGCGATGAAGATCGACTGGAACAGCTTGCCGCCGACGTACAGGGCGATTTCCGGCAGTGCCGCTTCCTGGTCGTGGAAACGGGACATGGTCGGGAAGTAGGCCTGGATGAAGTACGACACGGTGATGAACACCAGGCCGCCAATCAGGGCGGTGAGGAAGATCGCGCGAGGGATGGTCTTGCCCGGGTCGCGGGTTTCTTCGGACAGGCAGGTCACCGCGTCGAAGCCGAGGAAAGAGAAGCACAGGATGGTCGCACCGGCGGCCAGGGCGCTGAGCTGGGTCTGATTGTCGGCGAACGGCAGCAGGCTCCAGGCGGTACCTAGCCCTTCACCCTGGTCCAGGCCGCGCACGCACAGGTAGATGAACACGGCGATGATCGCCACCTGCACGGCCACGAACAGCAGGTTGAAGTGCGCCACCAGGTTCACGCTGCGCATGTTGATCAGGCTGATCAGGGTGACGAAGCCGGCCACCCACATCCACTCCGGTACTTCCGGGAACATGGCCGAAAGGTACAGCTTGGCCAGCAAGGCGTTGACCATTGGCAGCAGCAGGTAGTCCAGCAACGACGACCAGCCGACCAGGAAGCCGACGTGCGGGTTGATCGCGCGCTGGGTGTAGGTGTAGGCCGAGCCCGACTGCGGGAAGCGCCTTACCAGGGTGCCATAGCTCACGGCGGTGAACAGGATCCCGGCCAGTGCCAGGATGTAGGCGCTGGGTACGTGGCCGGCAGTAATCCCGGAAACGATACCGAAGGTGTCGAACACGGTCATCGGGGTCAGGTAGGCCAGACCGATGATGATCACGTGCCAGAGACGCAGGGTTTTACGGAGTTGGCCGTTGCCGGAAGCGCTGTGGTCAGGCTGCATGCTGGCATGGCTCCTGCGGCTGGGCGTAAACGGCGGGCACGGTGTACTGCGCATGCGGCAAGGGCGAGCGGGTGGGCTCCATGTTGTTCACCTTTATTGTTGGAGCAGCGGGGGCGCGGGGGAGCGCGCAAAGTGGTGAAAATAAAAAACGATGGGTAGCTTGGTGTCAAGTTAAACATGACAAGATGTTGCTGGATTGAAGTATTTATCGATTAAAGTGGGGTTTTGTTCGGTTTTTGCGCGTTTTTTCGCGGTTATGATCAATTTTGGTGTTCGCAAAAATTAACGAATGCCGGTCTCCCTTGGCAGGTCTGTCAGGCGTTTCCCAAAAACCGGATTTATCGAGCCTGGCCAGCGCCAGGGCTGGGCGGCAGTGGTACTCTTGGCGTCCTGTGTGGCCCTTGGCCGCCTACGAAGCCCATATGGACAGCAATCGGTTCTATTCATGAAGAAATCAGTTGGCATCCTTTCCGGCCTGGCTATCGCCATCGCCGTCGCAACCACCGCTGGCGCCTGGTACACCGGCAAGCAGCTGCCTGCGGAGCTGGACAACGCCCTGGTCCGCAGCAACGCGGAACTCAAGAAGGCCCTGGTGAGTACCGGTGGCAGCATGAGCATCGAACGGGTATCGCTGGAGCAGCATTTCTTCAGTAGTACCGCCCAGTACCGGCTCAAGGCCCGCGATATCAACCTGGGCGAAGGCGAAGTGGTGAGTTTCGACGTTGGCGTGACCGACCAGATCGAGCACGGCCCGTTCCCCTGGTCGCGGGTAAAGGCACTGAAGCTGATGCCGGTGCTGGCAGTCAGCAACAGCACGCTGCAGAAGGACGACGCCACCGCGGCATGGTTCGCCGCAGCGGGCGAGCAGGCCCCGGTCAGCGCACAGACCAGCCTGGGCTACGACGGCAATGTGGTCAGCCAGGTGCACCTGGCCCCGGTCAAGCTCGACGAAGCGGATGGCAACAGCCTCGACTTCTCGGGCATGCAACTGCAAGTCAGTGGTGACCAGGAAGGCAAGGCCTCGAGCTTCCACGGCCAGGCCGATCGGTTCGTGATGAAACTGGTACGCGATGACCAGCCGCCTGCCACCTTCGAGCTCAATGGGCTGAAGGTCGGCGGCCAGCTGGCGGCCACCGCGCACGAGGCCATCTACGTGGGCAACGTCGACCTGGCGCTGGCCGAAACCAAGGTCACCCTGGGGCCGAAACAGCAGGTGCTGGTGGTCAAGGGGCTGGAGCAGAACGCCCTGCAAACCCTTGAGGGCCCGGATACCGTGGGTGGCCGGGTGGAGTACAAGGTCGGGGATATCACCTGGGATGGCCGTGCGGTGGGCAAGGCGCAGATGGCGGTGAGCATCACGTCGGTCAACGCGCCGGCGCTACAGGCGTTGTCGACGTGGTACCAGGCGCACCTGCCGGAATTCGAGGCCGCAGCTGCCGCTGGCCAGCCGGTGCCGGAAATCCAGATGGACGATGAGGAGAAGGCCAGGTTCCAGGGCGAGCTGCAGAAACTGCTGGCTGCCAAGCCCCGGGTGGCGGTGGAAAACCTGTCGTTCAGGACTGCCAATGGTGAAAGCCGCTTCGACCTGTCGATGGGCTTCGCCGCCCCGGCCAGCTTCGACCTGCCGCCTGACCAGTTGAGCAAGCAACTGATCACCGAGGTGAAGAGCAAGCTGTCGCTGTCCAAGCCGATGATCGGTGACCTGGCAACCTTGCAGGCACTGCTGGATGGCCAGAGCGACGCCCAGGCCATTGCCATGCAATCGAGCCAGGCCGGGGAAATGGTCGGCATGATGGCGCTTCAGAGTGGCATGGCCACCGTGCAGGGCAATGATGTGGTGAGCAGCCTGCACTATGCCGACGGCATGGTCGACTTCAACGGCAAGAAGATGACCGTGGAAGAGTTCGCGATGCTCATGGCCTCGCACCTGGCGGCCCTGTCGCCGCAGGGCTGATCGAAAGCCTGTACCGGCCTCTTCGCGGGTAAACCCGCTCCCACAGGAGTTTGGCAGACTCTGTGGGAGCGGGTTCACCCGCGAAAGGGCCAGAGCAGGCAACACAAAAACCACTTTAGAATTCGCTGGATTGTCTGTAGCCTTCGGCCTCCGATAATAATCCGCGCCCTCAGAGGGCCGTGGTGGCCTTTGTGCCGTCCGGCACCCTTAGCCGATCTGTCAGGGCCGGGTGATACACTCGATTTGACGCGCGCACGCGCCTGCAGGTCCAGCGATCATGACCCAGATTTCCGAACGCCTGTTGGTTCAGGCCCACCTCGACGCCAAGCAGCCAAACCCGCTGACAGCCGAGCAGGAGGCCGAATACCGTGCGGCCATCGCTGCCGAGCTCAAGGCCCAGAACGCCGTGCTGGTCGCCCACTATTACTGCGATCCGGTCATCCAGGCGCTGGCCGAAGAAACCGGCGGCTGCGTGTCCGACTCGCTGGAAATGGCCCGCTTCGGCAAGAACCACCCGGCCGAAACCGTGATCGTTGCCGGCGTGCGCTTCATGGGCGAGACGGCGAAAATCCTCACTCCTGAAAAACGCGTGCTGATGCCTACCCTGGAGGCCACCTGCTCGCTCGACCTGGGCTGCCCGGTAGAAGAGTTCTCGGCCTTCTGCGACCAGCACCCCGAGCGTACCGTGGTGGTCTACGCCAACACTTCCGCTGCCGTGAAGGCCCGCGCCGACTGGGTGGTGACCTCGAGCTGCGCGCTGGAAATCGTCGAAAGCCTGATGGACAACGGCGAAACCATCATCTGGGGCCCGGACCAGCACCTGGGGCGCTACATCCAGAAGCAAACCGGTGCCGACATGCTGCTGTGGGACGGTGCCTGCATCGTTCACGAAGAGTTCAAGTCACGCCAGTTGGCCGACATGAAGGCGCTGTACCCGGATGCGGCGATTCTGGTGCACCCCGAGTCGCCTGAAGCGGTGATCGAGCTGGCCGACGCGGTGGGCTCCACCAGCCAGCTGATCAAGGCTGCCCAGACCCTGCCGAACAAGACCTTCATCGTTGCCACCGACCGCGGCATCTTCTACAAGATGCAGCAGCTGTGCCCGGACAAGGAGTTCGTCGAAGCCCCCACCGCCGGTAACGGCGCGGCATGCCGCAGTTGCGCGCACTGCCCGTGGATGGCGATGAACACCCTGGAGCGTGTGCTGGATTGCCTGCGTAATGGCACGAACGAGATCTTTGTCGACCCGGCGCTGGTGCCGAAGGCGATCAAGCCGTTGAACCGGATGCTGGACTTTACCCAGGCAGCGCGCCTGAAGTTGTCCGGTAACGCCTGAGATTGCTGGGGCCGCTCTGCGGCCCATTCGCAGCACAAGGCTGCTCCTACAAGAGATCACATTCCCTTGTAGGAGCAGCCTTGTGCTGCGAATGGAGCGCGAAGCGCTCCCTCAATATTCAGCGCCCCATCATTTCCTGAACCATGCGCTGCTGCTCCATGATCTCGCGCTGGCGCTGGTCAATCTGTGCTGCCAGCGGGAAGTTCCCACCCGACCGGCGCTTGGCGTAATCCAGCTGCTGGATCGCCTGGTCGAAATCGCCCACCAGGGTGAAGTACTCGGCCCGCGCCCGGTGCAAGCCAATCGTATTGCCCGAAAGGCCCCGCACTTCGGCCATGTCGTACCACACGTCCGGGTCATCCGGCCGGCTCTTCACCAGTTCGTTCAGCACCTTTTCCGCCTCGGCGGGCTTGTTCAGCTTCACCAGCAGATCGGCACGCACCTGCTTCAGCGGGTAGTTGCCCGGATACAGCCCCTGCATGCGTTCAGCACGCTGCTGCGCATCCGCCAGGCGGTTGTTGGTGATGTCCAGATCGATCTGCGCCAGGTTGTAGGTAATGTCGTTGGGGGCCTTGGCCAGCAGCGGCTTGAGCAGTTCACGCGCCTCGTTCAGCTGGCCGCCCTTGATCTGCGCCAGGGCCAGGCCGTAACGCGCGGCGTCCAGCTTGGGGTCCTCGTCCAGCTGGGCGCGGAAGCGTTTGGCCGCCAGCCCCGGGGTGCCTTCGTAGGTAAGCGCCACCCGGGCACGGATCAACTGGTAGCGCATGCTGTCCTCGACGCCGCCCTTGGGAGCCTGCTCGGCACGGTTGCGGGTGTCGGCGATACGCGACTCGGTTACCGGGTGGGTCAGCAGGAATTCCGGCGGCTTGGCGTCGTAGCGGTACTGCCGGGCCAGGCGCTCGAACATGGTCGGCATGTTGCGCGGGTCGTAGCCGGCCTTTTCCAGATTCTGGATGCCGATGCGGTCGGCTTCCTGTTCGTTCTGCCGCGAGAAGCGCCGCTGTTCCTGGATCGCCGCCGCCTGGGTGCCGGCGATCACACCGATACCGGCATCACCGCCGCCACCGGCCGCCAGCACGATACCGGCCAGCAGCGCCGCCATCATCGGCAGTTGCATGCGCTGCTGGGCCTCGACGCCGCGGGCGAAGTGGCGTTGCGACAAGTGCGCCAGTTCGTGGGCCAGTACCGAGGCGTACTCGCCTTCGGTCTGGGCGTTGAGGAACAGCCCGCCGTTTACCCCGACGATGCCGCCGGGGGCGGCAAAGGCGTTGAGCTCGCGGCTATCGATGAGGATGAATTCCAGGCGGCGGTCCTGCAGCTGGCTGGTTTCGGCCAGGCGGTACACGCTGGTTTCGACGTAGTCCTTCAGCTGCGGGTCGTTGAGCTGGTTGACCTGGCCGCGCAGCAGGCTCAGCCAGGCACGGCCGAGCTGGTGCTCCTGTTGCGGCGAGACGATCGCGGAACTGGCATCACCCAGTGATGGCAGGTCGTCAGCATGGCCGGGAAGGGCCAACAGGCAGGCCAGCGTCAGCAGGGTAGGGCGCAGTAGATTCATGCATGAAGCTCGCGTCGGTCAAAGATACCTACTGTAGCGGGCTCACACGTTGGCGACCAGTGGCGCTATCCTAGCCGGCCAAATCCAGATACAGCCCGGCAATGCCTTTGGAGAGCCACGCAATGAGTGAAACCCTGACCTGTGACGCCGAACTGGACGCCAGCGGGCTGAATTGCCCTTTGCCGCTGCTGAAGGCCAAGATGGAGCTCAACCGCCTGGCCAGCGGCGCGGTGCTCAAGGTAATCGCCACCGACGCCGGCTCCCAGCGCGACTTCCGCACTTTCGCCCAGTTGGCCGGTCATACCCTGCTGCGGGAAACGGCCGAGGCCGGTACCTACACTTACTGGCTACGCAAGGCCTGAGTCTTTCCAAGGATCGTCAATGTTCAAAGTGCTTCGCGACTGGATGCAGCGCTACTTCTCCGATGAGGAAGCGGTGGTGCTGGCGGTCCTGTTGTTCCTGGCTTTTACTGCGGTACTCACCCTGGGTGGCATGCTTGCGCCGGTGCTGGCTGGCATGGTGCTGGCGTTTCTGATGCAGGGGCTGGTCAATGCCCTGGAGCGCTTGCGGGTACCCACCCGGTTGGCGGTGATGCTGGTGTTCGCCCTGTTCATGGGCGCGCTGGCGGTGTTCATGCTGGTGCTGGTACCACTGCTTTGGCACCAGTTGATCACCCTGTTCAACGAGCTGCCGGGCATGCTCGGCAAGTGGCAGTCGCTGCTGTTGCTGCTGCCCGAGCGCTATCCGCACCTGGTGTCGGACGAACAGGTGCTGCATGCCATCGAGTCGGTGCGCGGAGAAATCGGCAAATTCGGCCAGTGGGCACTGACCTTCTCGCTATCGAGCCTGCCGCTGCTGGTCAACGCCATGATCTATCTGGTGCTGGTGCCGATCCTGGTGTTTTTCTTTCTCAAGGACCGCGAACTGATCGGCCGTTGGGTCAGCGGCTACCTGCCACGTCAGCGCAGCCTGCTGAACCGGGTGGGCAGCGAGATGAACCGGCAGATCGCCAACTACATCCGCGGCAAGGGCATCGAGATCCTGATCTGCGGCATTGCTACCTACATCGCCTTCATCAGCCTGGGGCTCAACTACGCCGCGTTGCTGGCGCTGCTGGTGGGGCTGTCGGTGGTGGTGCCTTACGTGGGTGCGGTTGTGGTGACCGTGCCGGTGACGTTGATCGCACTGTTCCAGTGGGGCTGGGGTGACCAGTTCATCTTCCTGATGACGGTGTACGCGATCATCCAGGCGCTGGACGGCAACGTGCTGGTGCCGCTGCTGTTCTCCGAGGCGGTGAGCCTGCACCCGGTGGCCATCATCTGCGCGGTGTTGCTGTTTGGCGGGTTGTGGGGGTTCTGGGGGATCTTCTTTGCCATCCCGCTGGCGACCTTGATCAAGGCCGTGCTGGATGCCTGGCCGCGGCAGGAGCCTAGTGTTTCGCCGATGCTCTGAATGCAATTGGGGCCGCTTTGCGGCCCATTCGCAGCACAAGGCTGCTCCTACAGATACCGCGCAAACCCTTGTAGGAGCAGCCTTGTGCTGCGAATGGGCTGCAAAGCAGCCCCATCAATCTCAAGCCTTGTTCAGCGCCTGGGCAGCAGCCAGTACTGCGTCCACATGCCCGGGCACCTTCACTCCGCGCCATTCGTGGCGCAGCACACCGTCCTTGTCGATCAGGAAGGTGCTGCGGTCAACGCCCATGTATTCCTTGCCATACAGCTTCTTCAGCTTGATCACATCGAACAGCTGGCACAGGGCTTCGTCCTTGTCGCTGATCAGTTCGAACGGGAAGCCTTGCTTGGCCTTGAAGTTCTCGTGCGACTTGATGCCATCGCGCGACACGCCGAACACCACGGTGTTGGCTGCGGCAAAGGCATCGTGCTGGTCACGGAAACCCTGGCCCTCGGTGGTGCAGCCCGGGGTGCTGTCCTTCGGGTAGAAGTACACCACCACCTGCCGGCCCTTGAGCTCGGCCTGGCTGACGGTTTGCCCGCTGGTGGCCTGGGCCTGGAAGTCGGCAACGGGTTGGTCGAGTGCTACAGCCATGGTCGGTTTCCTTACATTGGGTTCTGTGGACGCCATGGCTCGATCAGCGCATCGAGGTTCAGGGCATCGGCAAAGTCCAGGAACTGGTCACGCAGCCAGCTGATCTGGGTGCCGGCCGGCAGAATCACGGTGAACTGGGCGTTGAGCATGCTGCTGCCGGTCTGCGGTGCCAGGTAGGTATCGCAGGTCATGGCTTCCAGCTCGACGCGGTGGTCGAGGAAGAACTGGCACAGCTCGTTGATGATGTCCGGCCGGTAGGCGGCGCTGACGTAGGCCACGTAGGGCAGGGCCTGCGGGCGCACTTCCTGGTCGGCGCTGCGCACCACGTCCAGGGTCAGGCCGTGCTTCTTGCCCAGGCCCGGCAGCATGGCTTCGAGGCGTGCCAGGGCGTCCCAGCTGCCACCAACCTGCAGTACCAGGGCGCTGGTCTCGCCGTGGCGGCTCAGGCGCGAGGTAACCACCGCGCAGCGGTTCTCGAACGCAGCGCGGCTGAGGACGTTGGCCAGCTCCATGGGGTTCGGGCCCAGGGCACTGATGACAAGGAATTGTTCGCGGACGGTGGGGGTGGACATGCAGCATTCCTAAAGCGATGAGCGGTCGGCACAGGACGGGCGAAAGCCTCCTGTCGGCAGGGCCCGGGGCTCGCATGCGAGGTCGTGGACGCTGGCGGGGAGCAAGGTCGACGGCCCGGCGGGCCGCGCTGCACCGATCAAAGCATCAAGGGTAGCGAAATAAGGCGCCGAGGGGAATGCTCCGCCCGCCTGCTTCGCTTGTGCAAGGCCGATGCCCCCAGTACCATTACCGCTCTCTTTTTCCGGCAGGAGCAGTTACATGATTGCGGGCAGTATGGTGGCATTGGTCACACCCATGGATGCACAAGGGCGTGTGGACTGGGGCAGCCTCGACAAACTTGTAGACTTCCACCTGGAAAACGGCACCCACGCGATTGTCGCTGTCGGCACAACCGGTGAGTCCGCCACGCTGGATGTCGAAGAACACATCCTGGTCATCAAGCACGTTGTCGAGCGCGTCAAGCGCAGCAACAAACCGATCCCGGTCATCGCCGGCACTGGTGCCAACGCCACTGCTGAAGCCGTGCACCTGACCCAGAACGCCAAGAATGCCGGCGCCGACGCCTGCCTGCTGGTGGTACCGTACTACAACAAGCCGACGCAAGAAGGCCTGTACCAGCACTTCAAGCACATCGCCGAAGCCGTCGACATCCCGCAGATTCTCTACAACGTACCCGGCCGCACCTCCTGCGACATGCAGGCCGATACCGTGATCCGCCTGTCGAAGGTCAAGAACATCATCGGCATCAAGGAAGCCACCGGCGACCTGGCCCGTGCCAAGGCCATCCTGGATGGCGTCGACAAGGACTTCATCGTCCTGTCCGGCGATGACCCGACCGCCGTCGAGCTGATCCTGATGGGCGGCAAAGGCAACATCTCCGTCACCGCCAACGTCGCTCCGCGCGAAATGGCCGACCTGTGCGAGGCCGCCCTTGCGGGCAATGCCGAGAAGGCCCGCGCAATCAACGAAAAACTCATGCCGCTGCACAAGGACCTGTTCTGCGAAGCCAACCCGATCCCGGTGAAATGGGCGCTCGTCGAGATGGGCCTGATGCAAAAAGGCATTCGCCTGCCGCTGACCTGGCTGAGCGAAGGCTGCCACGAAAAAGTCCGTACTGCCTTGCGCCAGTCCGGCGTACTGGTTTAAGAGGAAGTACACCGCATGAAGCGACTGGCTGGTCTTTCCGCCCTTGCCCTGATCATTTCCAGCACCAGTGGGTGTGGCTGGCTGTGGGGCGAGGATGGCTATTTCCGCGACCGCGGCAGCGATTACCTGCAGGCGCGCCCGACTGCGCCGATGCAGCTGCCGCCGGACGCCAGCAACGTCAAGCGCCTTGACCCGCTGCTGCCGATCCCGCGCAACGTCGCCGACGACAGCGCCACCGGTGAGTTCGAGGTGCCGCGGCCGCAACCGATGACCGGTGGCGCCGCCCAGGTTACCGACTACAGCCTGCAGCGCAGCGGCAGCAGCCGTTGGGTGCTGGCCCAGCATTCGCCGGCCGAGGTATGGCCGGTGGCTCGCCAGTTCTTCGAGGACAATGGCTTCCGCATCGCCGAAGAGCGCCCGCAGACCGGTGAATTCAACACCACCTGGCAGCGTTTCGACGAACTGTCGGCTTCGCTCGGCCAGCGCCTGGCCAGCACTGCCAGCAGCGCTGACAGCGAAGTGCGCGTGCGTGTACGCATGGAGCCTGGCGTGCAGCGCAACACCTCCGAGGTGTATGTGGTCAGCGTCGAGCGGCCTGCTGGCAGCACTGCCGAGCCCGATTTCCCGTCCACCTCCAGCAACACCGGTGCCGATGCCCTGCTGGTCGACGAAATGCTTGCCAGCATGAACCGCAGCGCCGAGAAGGGCGGTTCGGTATCGCTGCTGGCCGCGCGCGATTTCGACGCGCCAAGCCGCGTCAGCCTGAGCGAAGACGGCAGCGGCAACCCGGTGCTGTACCTGGGCGCCGACCTGGACCGCGCCTGGTCCAGCGTGGGTCGTGCCCTGGAGCAGGGTGGCGAGTGGCGTGTCGAGGACATCAACCGCAGCCTGGGCCTGTACTACATCAACCTGTCTGAAAAGCCTGAAGACAAGCAGAACCAGCCTGGCTTCTTCGGCCGCATGTTCGGCAGCGAACCGACCAAGGAAGAGCGTGAAGCCCGTGCCGAGCGCTACCAGGTTCGCCTGAGCAAGGTGGGTGAGAGCGTGCAGGTCACGGTCGAGAAGAACATCAACACCGTGGCCCCGGCCGATGTCGCCCGCCGCGTGCTGAGCGCCATTCAGGACCACCTGGGCTAAGTGCGCTTCGCGGTACTCGGAAGCGGCAGCCAGGGAAACGGCACGCTGATCGCCAGTGGTGACACGTTCATCCTGGTCGATTGCGGGTTCTCCCTGCGTGAGACCGAGCGGCGCCTGGCGCTGCTCGGCGTGTCGGCGGCCCAGCTCAGTGCGGTACTGGTCACCCACGAACATGCCGACCACGTGCATGGGGTCGGCTTGCTGTCACGGCGCTACAATGTACCGGTCTACCTCAGCCAGGGGACCTTGCGCGGCATGCGCAAGCCGGTGGAGGTGGCCGGTTTTCTCGCTTGTGGCCAAAGCCTGCGTATCGGCAGCCTGGAAGTGACCGCGGCGCGGGTCGAGCACGACGCCTACGAGCCGCTGCAGTATGTGGTCAGTGACGGCCAGCGGCGCTTCGGCATGCTGACCGACCTGGGCTCATACGACGCGCTGCTGCTGGAGCGTTACCAGCGCCTCGATGCGCTGCTGATCGAGGCCAACCACTGCCGCGACCTGCTGGCACGCGGTCACTACCCGGCCTTCCTGAAGCAGCGGGTGGGTGGCATGCAAGGACATTTGAACAATCACCAGGCCGCGCGCCTGGTGCACGAGTTGGGCTGGAGCAACCTGCAACACCTGGTGCTGGCCCACCTCAGCAGCAAGAACAACCTGCCACACTTGGCTCGCCAGTGCTTCGTCGACACCCTTGGGTGCGACCCGGACTGGCTCCAGGTGGCGAATCAGGAACACGGGCTCGACTGGCGCGAAATCGCCTAGCCCAACACCTCAAGCAAGCGGAGCCCAATCATGGAAAAACGCGACGAACTCTACCGCGGCAAGGCCAAATCGGTTTACAAGACCGACGACGCCGACCGCTTGATCCTGCTGTTCCGTAACGACACTTCGGCGTTCGACGGCAAGCGCATCGAACAGCTCGACCGTAAAGGCATGGTGAACAACAAGTTCAACGCCTTCATCATGCAGAAACTGGAAGAAGCCGGTGTGCCGACCCAGTTCGACAAGCTGCTGGGCGACAACGAGTGCCTGGTGAAGAAGCTGGACATGATCCCGGTCGAGTGCGTGGTGCGCAACTACGCCGCCGGCAGCCTGGTCAAGCGCCTGGGCGTGGAGGAGGGCATCAAGCTGGAGCCGTCCACCTTCGAACTGTTCCTGAAGAACGACGAGAAGGGCGACCCCTTCATCAACGAATCCCACGTTGTCGCGTTCGGCTGGGGCACTGCCGAGCAGCTGGCCGAAATGAAAAAGCTGTCGCTGAAAGTCAACGAAGTGCTGAGCAAGCTGTTCGATGACGCCGGCCTGCTGCTGGTCGACTTCAAGCTGGAATTCGGCGTATTCCATGGCCAGATCGTGCTGGGTGACGAGTTCAGCCCGGACGGCTGCCGCCTGTGGGACAAAGAGACCCGCAAGAAGATGGACAAGGACCGCTTCCGTCAGGGCCTGGGCGACGTTATCGAAGCCTACGAAGAAGTTGCCAAGCGCCTGGGCGTGCCGCTGTAAGCGGTGCGTTCACGCAAGCGCCTGATACCACGCGATTTTTTTTAAAAAAAGGTTTGCGTTTTAAAAGAACGCTGGTATGATGCGCGGCATTGGAGAGATGCCGGAGTGGTCGAACGGGACGGATTCGAAATCCGTTGTACTGGCAACAGTACCTAGGGTTCAAATCCCTATCTCTCCGCCATACGCGAAGTAAGCGAAGCCCCCGAAAACGTTAAAGTTTTCGGGGGCTTTGTCGTTTCAGCCTATTGGCTTAGGGCATTATTAGGGCAAATAGAGGCCTCTTTAGGACGCTGTAGGGCGCGCTAGGCCGCTTTTTATAGGGTAGTGGCTACAGCCCTTGCGTTGAGACAGATGTCGTCATCCCGGATGCTGCAGGGCCATCGTAGGGGCCATTGGTTTCAGGCTTTCTAAGGTCTCTTCGGCTACCTATTGATCCTTCGATTAGTGGCATAAATTACTATGGCGTAGTGGCACCGCTTCGGCTACATTCTGCCTATCGATATGTTTCACGGCGTGGAACGTTTCGAGGGACATGGCGGTCGTACCTACGTTCGTCGCCTTTTTCGATGGAATTGATGGGTAAGCTTTCAACACAGCTATCGTTTTGCTAGCATACCGACCCAATTTTTCGGGGTTCCCGTGGTGGGAACCTCACTGGAGCAGAGCATGCAGACCAATCGCACTGATTTCGAAGCCGGTTTCGCACTTTTGGGCGTGAATCCCCACCCTGGTACGCAGTACCCTGGTGCTATGGCCTACGCTCGTCAGTTCAAAAAATGCTCGATCCTGACTGACGTGAATGTTAGTTATTCGTCTAACACCTCTGCGAATAACGTAATCAAGAAAGTCGACAACAAGTAATTATCTTGTTGTTTGAAAGCCCGGTTTTCCGGGCTTTTTTATGGATGATGACATGCCAAATTGGACTCAAGTTTTAGAAGAAATCATCGTTGCCCAGCAAGGTGGTCAAAGCGGTATTGATATTGTAAGAAAGAAATATCTGGGCTTGTTGCAGCAAAAAACGCAGCGTAATGTCATCGCTTATTATTCGGGCTTTCTGCAAAAGCCAGGCTACGCTTTTGGTCATGTCAATGATGATGACAAAAATGGCTTGATGAATGCTATTCATGGGCTTGACCGCGACCGTGGATTGGACTTGATACTTCACACTCCTGGTGGGGATTTATCGGCGGCTGAGTCAATAGTCCATTATTTGCGCCAAATGTTCGGGACGGACATACGTGCAATTATTCCGCAGATATCCATGTCTGCCGGCACGATGATCGCATGCGCCTGCTCTCCCATAGTGATGGGTAAGCAATCTAATATAGGGCCGTTCGATCCTCAGTTTGGTGGTATCCCGGCTTATGGCGTCTTAGAAGAGTTTGAGAAAGCAATTGAGGCTGTTAAGGCAGATCCGGCAACAACCCCGATTTGGCAAACGGTGGTAAGCAAATACCATCCTTCGTTTTTGGGCGAGTGCGAAAAGGCGATTGAGTTGGCTGGTGCGATCGTCAAGGGGTGGTTGATTTCCGGAATGTTCAAAGACGATTCTCACGCAGTGGAAAAAGCTGATCGAATTGTCGCGGCACTCAATGATCATGCTGGAACCAAAACACACTCTCGCCATTTCCACATCGAAGATGCAATAGGCTTCGGGCTGAAAGTCGAAAAGCTCGAGGATGACCAAGACCTACAGGAGCTAGTACTGACTGTGCATCATGCCTATATGCACACGTTTGCCAACTCTCAGGCTGGTAAAATCATCGAGAACCATGAGGGTGCCTGTATAGTTCTCTTGGCTCAATGATTTGATCTGTATGGCTCCGAGGATTTAATCACTGGGGCCTACTGATTAGAAGTCCAATCATATTCGAGACCATCACAGCTAGGCTCTTGGTGTCCTTAGACATTGGCGGCCGCAGTGCTTGCTCACTGTGGTTGTATACCTGTGGCCGAGTACGCGGGCAACCCGCTCAAACGGTCCCTAGCTCGATCTTGCTTGGCACGCAAACTTAGGGCGAGCCCGGATGGCGCCTCGGTGGTGGATCTCAGCCTAGGGCAGCGTTGAATAGATTACTGATCGGTTTATAGACTGTTCTCGTCGCGCGTGAAGTTGCAATTACATGCACTCGATTGAAAGGACACAGGTCTAAGGTGTATATATGTGGAATGTCTTCATAGGGGTTTTTCTGGGCTATATTTAGCTCTCCAGTTTTCGTTAGTGTTTCTTTCTTTTTCCCCCGATGCTGCGGCATGGCTCGATAAGAATACAATTTCTTTACTAAAGGACGTTGTTGGGCCGGCCTCCACAGGTTTTGGAGGTGCTATCGCAGGTGCGTATGCGGCTTTTTATTTCCAAGGGTATAAGGAGAAAAGTAAGGAGGTTCGAGATGGCTATCGAATTCTTTCAATGACAAAGCTGGAGTTTCTCAGAAGAATTCAGTATTTGCTAGCAATAAAGAAGAATTCAATTGACAAGTTCAAGGATCATGAGTTTAGGTTTCTTGCTGTTCTTGAACTGCCTGAAACAGCAAAAGAGACTGGTGTTGTCGGTCTTGAGATTTTAGATTATTTGTTGGCAGTGAAGGCTAAAACTGCTGTGCATGCTGTTTTAAATGCCAGTCATAATTATGAAGCATTGTTTGATAACATGAAGGGTCGCAATAGGACATATTCAGGTTATCGCGATACTTTGAATTCATCAAGTTTAGGTAGAAATTTTAAAGTGGATTTCCCACGAGTGGTTTCTGTTGTGGAGCCTGGTAGGATTCTTGCGGTTTATAGGCGGACGGAACAGGCCCTAAAGTGTATTGATGATGTTATTGGTTCGATTTACGCAGCAGTGTTGGAGGTTGAAAATGCTTTGGATGGTTATTTCGAGGCAAAAGGCTTTCCAGTAATTGACTTTGATATTTTGGAGGAAGGCTTCCTTAAACGGTTGCCTCCGCCTTTTCATACTGAAGAATCTTTGAAGCAGTTGATAAGTGAGATTTCTTCCCGTGAGACAGCTGATCCAGAGCAGCCCTAAGTGAGTGCAAATCCCATCATCCGGGAGACAATATCCGCCATGCTTTTGGTGTCTTTAGAGATCCAGCGGCCGTAGTGCTTACGCACCATGGTCGTGTCGCTGTGGCCAAGTTGGCGGGCGACCCATTCAATCGGGACGTAGCTCGACAGTGCTTGGCTCGCGAACGTATGACGTGCCTGGTTGGCACCTCGATGGCGAATGCCTGCTTTCTCAAGGTGGGAGGTGAACCAATTGCTGACGGTCTTGCCGTTCCATAGCAGGCCGCTAGTGGAGCTGCGGAATAGGAAGCGGACACGCTCATGCTTCTTCGTGATGTTGTCTCGCTGCACAACAGTGATGTGCGTAGGTTCGGCATCCTTTGCGTCCGCCACGATCATGGTCAGCAGCTCCAGGGCCGGCGCGATCAGCTCCACCGTTCGAATGCGCGAGCGTTCCTTCGGTACCTTGAATTCCCCAGCGACCAGGGCGCGCCGGATTGTCAGAGTGCCGGCCACCAGGTCGACGTCCTCTACACCGGCCGCAATCAATTTGGACAGAGACAGCCCGGCCCAACAGTTGAAGACGATCATCCGGCTGTCTGCCATTCGCTCCGGATCGGCGGTGGCTATCCGCTCGATCTCGCTCCTGGTGAATGGGTCGGCAAATTCGCTATCGCTGTCAGATTGGATATTCTCGATTCGCTCCAAAGGGTTCAGCTTGATGATCTCATCGCTGAACGCATCCCCCCACACCCCCCTTATTATTGTGAAAATGTCGTTTACGGTTTACGGTTTACGGTTTACGGTTTACGGTTTACGGTTTACGGTTTACGGTTTACGGTTTACGGTTTACGGTTTACGGTTTGAGGCCATTTGTAAGTAGCTCGGCTTGGAATAATTCAAGTTCGCTCTTGGGGATGCTTGCGATTGTTCTGCCGGTAAACTTTTTCCTGACGTGTTCGGACTTGCTCTTATAGTTTATATACGTACTGTGGGCTTTTTTGACCTTGTCAACGTCAAGCCACTGGGCTATCCCTTCGTCTACAGTTCTTTTGGCGGGCTCGTTCGGTAGTTCTTGTCTAGCCTTAAGCCAAACCGAGTCGGGAAAGTGCGCCGCATAGTCGAAGCGGTTTTCCTTAATCTCGGCAAGAATGGTTCTGCGCTTGTTATCCGCATAGGCGATGGCAGTTTTGTTGATCTTTGCGACATTGCGTAGAGGCTCGCGGCGGCGTTCACCTTCGTACATGAAGGCGATCCGAAGGAGGTTGCCATTGATGTCGACGCCCGTTGGTAGGGAGTCGACACCTGCAGGGAGTTTCACACTCATGGACGGCCGGCCATCCAATTTTCGATTTCAACACGGTTGTAGACAATGACGTTGGCTGGGTCGGTACGCCATTGTTTCTCTTCCAGCCAGATTCCACGGTCGCGATATTTGCGTACGGCCTCAGTGCTCAATCCGAAGACCGGGAATAACAACTCCTTCCGAATCCATACGGCAGGGGTGATGAGAAGTTGAACCGCTTCGGTCGGCTGTTTGTTTGCTTCGTGGATGGGTTTAACTTGTGGCTTTGCCATTGAGTAGTCTCCGACTTACCGAAGTGGTCGCATGTGCTGCGCCTGCTTACGATTTTTCCCGGCCACATTGGCCATGTACGATTCCCATTTGCCGCTCTCGCGCTGTTGCCGGATTCGGCTGCACCGCTGGTGTCGCCGCG
The DNA here is from genome assembly GCF_023100865.1 of Pseudomonas sp. A2. NCBI lineage: Bacteria > Pseudomonadati > Pseudomonadota > Gammaproteobacteria > Pseudomonadales > Pseudomonadaceae > Pseudomonas > Pseudomonas sp. A2. The sequence continues at coordinate 4,577,723 of NZ_CP039127.1, read as the reverse complement.
TCGACCTGCCTTTGCCGCACACATCGCAGATGGCGGGAAGGTCGAGGCTGTGTGAGGCCATGGGGGGGCGGATGCGATCAGTCATAACTCACCGGCTCGCTGCCATTGTTGATAGCGTCCAGCGCGGCTTGGTCAAGCAAACGGTGCATCTGGTTGGTTCCTTGCTCGTCCTCACGCTGCAGTTCGTGGATGATTTCCTGTATCAATAAGGTACCGTGCTGGATGCTGATCGGATCGCCCTTGTAGTCGACCGGCCATTCCGGTGCGCAAGTGACTGCGTGCCAAAGGCACTCGGTGGTGATGCGGATAACCAGTTGGTCGCCCTCGACAGCCACTGTTGGCAGCACGTTGACTAGCTCGGCGGATTCTGCAGTTGTTGAAGTTAGGATGCGATCCAGCTCGGCAGCTACGTCCTGCATGCCAACAGCTGCTGCTGCGTCAAGAGCTTGCTCCAGTAACTCACTGGGCACGCTAACCATTCGATTGGTGTCGTTCATAGCTGCACCTCGCGTGCCGTTTGGCGATCCAGGCGTTCGATCTCGTTGAGCTGGCTGAGAACCTGTTTGCTGGCCAGCTCAAACAGTTCGTTGGCGGATACCGGCGTGACGGACTGCTCGAAATTGCGCACGGCGTCAAACCGAGTGCGATACAGCCCGGCCTGGCCGAGCCAAGCGGCTGCATTGTGCTCGGCGTTTGACACCGGACAGCCGTGAGCTTCTGGGACTGAGCCATCATGGGTCCGCCTGCACTTCCGGCAGTGATACAGGCCGCCGTCGTCGGCCTCGCTCATGTACCAATCATGGTGGTGCGGGCTCATGCGGCCTCCCGCTGGTACAGATCACGTGAAAAGGGGAGGGGCTGCTGCTGCGCTTCGGCAATGACGATCTGTTGGGCAGCTGTCATACAACTGTCCCCTGTTGACGTGCGATCTGCATCGCCTGGTCGAAGGTCATTGCACGGGCTTTGAAATGCCAGATCGGATCGCACTCACTGCTCAATACCAGCGTATTGAGCAGTGGAGCGGGCTTGCCCGGTGTCCAGTTATCTAGGACGTCGCGCAGGCCGAGTGCCTTCGCGATGGCCTGAGCATTGGTAGTCTTGCCGCAGCCAGAAGGGCCGTGCACAAGGCAGCTTCGGGGGGCTTTGGTCGTCATGCCGCCACCTCCGCGCTTGTTGCACTGGCTGGGCTTTCGCGCAACTGGGTGTGAAACCGTGACAATCGACATCGTGAAGGGGCAGCGCAAGATGGCGCCCTTTGTTCACCCAACCCTCCCTGGCAGTGTGTCGCAGCGTGCTGGCTTCGCCTCGTCCACCTACCAGCCACCTTACATTCAGCCCAAGCGTGTCACCCGGGCAGAGCAGATCCTGAAGCGTGGGGCAGGTGAAACCCCGTTCTCGACGCGCACCGCACTTGAACGAGCAGGCGAGCGGCTTGGCCGTGACCTGGTGGAGCTTGAGGGCGAGATCATTCGTCGCGAGGAATGGATGTGCTCTCAGGCGCTGACTACTGGCCGAATCCGTGTGGTTGGGGATGGGGTTGATGACACCATCGACTTCCTGATGGAAGACACTCACAAGGTCGCCTTGGCCAGTGGCCGCTGGAACGCTGCCGGGTCCGATCCTATCGCCAACATGCGTCAATGGCGGCGCCTGATCGCCAAGGACTCTGGCCGTTCGGTCAACGTCGCGGTACTGAGCGCGGAGGCGCAGGATGCCTTCCAGAGTAACGATGCGGTACTCAAGCAGTTGAATACCCGCCGTGTTGACCTGGGCCTGATCAAACCGGAAGAGCTCCCTGATGGCGTGACTTACCTCGGCTATCCGCTACAGCAACACGAACCAGCGGCAGTGCAAGGCGGAGGTGACCGGCGAACTCGTGATCATGAACTGGCAGCCTTCAGAGCTGCAGCAGCTTTTCTAGTTGTAAATATTGAAACCAGCGCACTACTTCGACGGAGATGTAGGGCCAGCTAGTAAGTACGTGTTGATACCCAGAGAGACAGCTCTTCCAGCGCTGCTCTCATGACGATATGCGTGAAGAGCAGCAGCTCAAGAATGTGTGCTGTGTTGGAAGCTCACTCATCCGTAACTACGCTACAGGCGGGGTCTAAGTTCGGTAGGGAAAGTTTAGGGCAAGTCAAATAGCGCTTTAGGCCTAAGCGGACCTACCGATGGCGTTAGCATATCTGGTTCTACTGGCTTACGGCAGGCTGCTGAGGTATCGCGTAAGGGCTCAAATCTCTTCCCTTGGTTGATGGGTGAGTCAGTGCAGCCGAGGCTTCCAGCCGTCTTTTGTACACAAGGCGATCAAGGCGGGCCGCATCAGGGCTACTCGGGCACCTCCACAACTCGTGATGACAATGTGATATCGTCACCGAAAGGTGGGGGTAGGCTGGATTGAGCTGCATACCTTTCAGAAAATACGATTGAAGAAACGACGCAAGGAAGGGAACGTGGAAAAGCCTACGAGGTTTCAAGTTAAAGGTCTTTTTGGTAGTCGCGATGTGGATTTACCCTTGGGGTCAGACGCTCTAATTTTAGTTGGCCCAAATGGAATTGGTAAAAGCTGCGTTACAAATATTTTTTACTTTTTTATATCAAGGCAGTGGGCTCGACTAGGTGAGTATGATTTTACCGAGGTTGCACTGTGGTTTGGTGAGGAGGAAATAAGAGCTCTTCGTGCAGATATCTTGGGCCTATCCCAATTGGATAAGGTTTTTCGTGATATAAATCCCCATTCCCGAGTGGCTATTCTGCTAGATCGGCTTCGTAGTGTTGGGCTGATTGAGGAAATGGTCAGCCCAAGACTCACGTCGAAAAAACGAAATGAGATTGCTGCATACTTGGGAGTGGCGCCCGATGAAATGCGACAACTGCAATTTTCGATTCGTCGGCGACTTTCGAATCTGGGTGACGAAGAATTGTTTGCATCACCCCGTGGGGACGTGGATAAAAAATTAGCCGCAAAAATGCCTGGCAGGACACTATATTTGCCAACATATAGGCGTATTGAAAAGGACCTGCGTGATATTTTTCCTGATTTGGACGAGCGTGTCAGGGCAACGGGGAGTAGTTCGTCTCCCTTCAAAGTCGCTAGATCCGCAAGTCACTATGTAGATCTTGTTAGCTTTGGCATGGAAGACGTGAAGTCTAATATTGATTCGAAAACTCGTTTTCTGCGTGACTACTCGTTAGCTCAGTTTAATGATTTGTCCGGATTATATCTGCGTGACGTTATTAGAGGAACCGCGGATCAATACTCACCTTCTCAGATTTCCGATTTGGATGAGAACGCTCTTGCTGTGATTCTAGGCAGGGTGAGTGAGCAAGTGCTGTCGGCTGAAGAAAAAAATCTTCTCCGAACTAAAATTCTCGATATGCAAGGAAAACGGCGTCTCGACCTCGAAGTCAATGATCTGTACTTGGCTCACTATTTTTCGCGCTTGATGAGTGCTAGTGCTGATATATCACTTCAAGAGAAAGAGATAATTGCATTCGTTGATGTGTGTAATGCATATCTGCGGCCGGGGAAAGAGCTGGTTTATGATGATACAAAGTTTACTGTCGAGATCATTGACGAAGCGGGTCGTCCACTTGAGCTGAGTATGCTTTCATCCGGTGAAAAGCAAGTTGTGTCTCTTTTCTCTCATCTATATTTGGATGATGCGGAGGGGCAGATTGTCATCATCGATGAGCCTGAGCTTTCACTTTCTGTGCCATGGCAAAAAAGATTTCTGACGGATATTCTCAAATCACCTCGTTGTAGCTTTATATTTTCGGTTACTCACAGTCCGTTTATTTATCAAAATGAATTGAAAGGCTCGGCGATTGATCTTCGTTTAAAAACCTCTGCGTCTGTTGGAGGTGAGTGATATGGAGGATTACGCCACTTACCTAGCAGAGGAAGCGAAGTCTGATATTGTAGCGTTGCATCAATTTAGAATTCTATATGATCCTCGTCAGGAAACATTTCATTTCTTTTTCGAAGGGGAGGAAGATAGTCTATTTTATATGCCTGAAGCAAGGCGCATAATTGCTGGCAAGGAGGTGCATATTTATGATTGCGGTGGTAAGGGTAATGTGGTTGAGGTAAGAGACTCTATTAAGTCGGATGGGTATTTATTGGATGGTTGCCTTTTCTTTATTGATCGTGACTACGATGACTATCTAGGGACGCAGGCTGCTTTGGATCAGTATACCTACCTAACAGATAGTTATTCGGTGGAGAATGAGCTCACGTCAGCAGAGGCGGCTAGGGTGTTGCTCATGGATGTGTTGAGAGTTTCTCGCGCTGATCCTGAATTTGCGCGGATAGAAAACTATATCGAGACAGGGCTTCGCAAGTTCCATGTTGAGGTGCGATCCCTCGTAAGCTGGATTTTGGCGGCTAGCGAAGAAGGTTGTAAGCCTAATTTGAGAAATACTACTGGTCTCAAAGATATAGTTTACTTTGTTGGGGGGGATCCTAAAGTGACCAAGGATGGTTTCAAAGAGTTTAAGAAGAAAGTGTCATCAAACGGTAAGCTTCCCAGTGTGTCCGGTATGCTTAAGTGGCGTCGGATTCTTGATTTGTCTAGCTCGGGAAGATGGGTTAGGGGGAAATATGAATTATGGTTTTTCCAAGTAATATTACTCAGAGCTTTGGAGGAAACTAACTCCCGCAGAAAAGCGGCGGGCGGACGTGCCATATCGGTGCCCTCGTCTCTGAAGTCAGGTAAGCTTTTCGAAGTTCTTGGCGGACGAATTAAACCTCCTCTGTCACTGCAAGCGTTCTACGCTGCTAGACTTGCGTAGAAAATTTGCTTGGTCATTCATGCGTATGCTCCAGGGGTGATAAATTCTTAGGGCACAATTAGGGCAAATCCTAGGGCGTCTTAGGCCTATGCAGGCCATCCGACAACTCCAGAATAGCCGTTTATGCTGGCCTCCGGAGGCCTATTGAGATCCTCGGGCGGGTTCAAATCCCTATCTCTCCGCCATACAAGATGAAGCCCCGCAGATTGGCGTCTGCGGGGATTTTTCGTTTCTGGGTTAAACTCCTTGCGTCGTTCTTGCTCAGCCCTCCACTAAGGTGCAAACCTTTGTCAGGAGTTCTCTTTCTTACATTCCATTTCTGCCGCCTCTCGTGTTGGGAAAGTTGGCTTTAAACGTTCCTTTTTCTGATTGTCATATATGTCGAAGCCGCCAGGAACAGTCTCTGCGTAAAAGCGGGAGCCGATGCGAAATATCTCTTTCTCAATGGGTATAGCTGGGACGATAACGTATCTCGGTAGCATGCGAATCTCTCCCAAAACCTTGACATCAGTCTTTAGTATTAGTCGCTTCTGAAATGATGGCCATTTGATTTGCGCCATGATGGGCGTCTTGCTTACCGGGTTATTGACGTCATTTCCAGGGTGATGGCAAGCAAGCGCTAGATGCGCATGGCTGTAAGCGTTGTACACCCTTACAGCTATGCGCCATTCATCGGACTGCTGGCGATCGATCCAAACGTGCTATCCCGATAGCCGCTCTACCGAACAGCGGTCCGTAATCTTACTTGCAGATGCAATTGGAGTTACCTGACCAGATCTTGGCTACGTGCCGCACCACGAAACTCGTGAGCACGCCGCGAAGGGTGGAGAAAACTCAAGGTGAAAAAAAGAGCAGAACTTTATCGCATGGTCATGCCAGAGCATCTTTGTCCATTTGGATCGAAGTCGAAGTATCTGTTAAATAAGGCAGGCTATACAGTGGAGGATAATTGGCTCACCAGTCGGGAGGAAACGGAGAAGTTCAAGCAGAAGTCAAATGTTGATTCGACGCCCCAGATCTGGATTGGCCAGCAACACATTGGTGGCTATGACGAGTTACGACAGCACCTTGGAAAAGGCAGCGCGAAAGGAAGCCCTTACCGTCCGGTGCTGGCGGTGTTTGTTGCTGCATTCCTGTTGGCCAGCGCCTTGGCCCTGGTGACGTACGGTACGCTTTTCACACCTTGGCTGATACAGGGCTTCCTGGCCATCACCATGTTTTTGCTAGCCATGCTCAAACTTCAGGACGTCGAGTCATTCAGCAATATGTTCCTTGGCTACGATCTGCTTGCTCGGCGCTGGGTACCTTATGCCTATCTTTACCCCTACGGCGAGGCGCTGGTGGGCTTGCTGATGGTTGCCGGGGTGCTTGCGTGGTTGTCCGGGCCGTTGGCGCTGATGCTCGGAGGCGGGGGAGCGGTTTCGGTATTTTATGCCGTTTACATTCAGAAGCGTGAGCTTACCTGCGCCTGTGTAGGGGGTAACAGCAAGGTTCCCCTCGGGGCAGTTTCGCTTACCGAAAATCTGGTCATGTTCTGCATGGGGGGATGGATGCTGCTCAAGTTTTTTCAGTAGCGGTCGGCTGGACGCTGGCGGGTTCTGTGGAGGAGGATGCCGACGAATGTAGCTTATCGGTAATCTGCGTCGCCAGGGCATGGTAGAGAGAAGCCGGAGACACCCATCCAGAAATGGCTGATGCCATCAGTGTTGCCGCCAGCATGGGAATGGCCAGATCCGGGCTGTGTGTCAGCTCGAGCACGATGACCGAGGCGGTTAGCGGTGAGCGTGTCACCCCGGCCAGGTATGCGCCCATTCCTAGCAGGGCGCATGCCTGAGGATCAACATCTGGTAGCAAGCCCAGCAGAAGCGCGAATGCAGCACCGATGCTGAGCGAGGGCGAAAATAGCCCGCCAGGGACCCCGGAGAGATAGGAGACCACATTGGCCAGAAACTTCCACAGCAGAAAGCTTGAATCCGTGATCGGCTCACCTTCCAGCAACGCACGGGTTTCTTCGTACCCGGTGCCGAATACGTGATTGCCAGAGATCAGGCCCAACGTGGCCAGTAGTAGCCCACAGCTTGCAGCGAAGCGCACGGGGTTGCGCCCGCGTACCGCAGATATCCGGCCGAGCATGCCCTTGTCGGTGGGCAGCACCAGCCTGGCGTAGAAACCACCAAGCAATCCGCCCAGGAGTGCGCAGGCGGGAACGACGCTCCAGCCCCAACCCTCGGGCATCCGGCCGCTGATTTCTCCAAAATAGGCGTAATGCCCCATCAACCCCAGAGTGACGACTCCCCCAATCAGCACCGCCGTTAGCACCAGGCCACTGAAGCGTTGTTCGAACGTGCGGCTCAATTCCTCAATGGCAAACACCACCCCGGCCAAGGGTGTGTTGAAGGCTGCCGCAATGCCTGCTGCCCCACCGGCGAGTATCAAGCCTGCGATGGTGCGGCGGCCGTGCAGACCCAAACGTCGACCGAAGGTATAGAGCACTGCAGCGCCGATGTGGACGGTCGGGCCTTCCCGGCCGACCGACCCTCCGACCAGCAGGGCACCCAGCGTCAGGGTCATGCGAGCGGCAGCCACGGGAAGCGAGAGCAGCCGGGCGCGCAGGCGGCCAGAAGACATGTCCAAGGCTGCAATGACTTGGGGTATACCGCTGCCCCTGGCGCTTTCAAACCATCGTTGAGTCAGGTAGGCCAGGAGGGCGAAACCAAGTGGAGTGACGAGTAACGGCGACCACGGGGCCCATTCCAGAAGGTGCTTGAACGAAGCGAACGCCGCATCGGCAAGCCAGGCGAATGCCAACGCAACAAGCCCCACCAGAAGCGCACCGATCCAGAAAGCCAGTCGCTGGCGCCATTCTCGCCATCGTGCGCGGCGGATGAAGGAAGGCTCAGGGCTGGCAGATTCGGGCATTGTGCACACGTGGCTGACCTGGAAAGCCGTGAGTATGGCGTGTTTTGCCGAACAGGCCTACCCGACCCAGGTTGTAGCCGTGCCAGGAGGGGCGATCCGCAGGTCTGGCACAAGTGGATCGCCCGTCAGTTTTTCTAGGTTGTCGAACCTGCTTTGGTCATGGCGGACGCTTTACGGATGCTGAGTGCACCCCAGGCCAGGCCAAGCAGTGCCGCAGTTACCGAAGCGGACAACACGCCAAGTTTCGCGGCCCCCAGCGCGCCTGGGTCGACGAAGGCGAGATTGGCAATGAAGATCGACATGGTGAAACCGATGCCTGCCAGCAGCCCGACGAGGGTCACGCTGCGCCAGCTTACCCCGGCAGGAAGTGCGCACCAGCCCAGGCGCACCATCAGCCAGCTGACGCTGACGATACCCAGGGGTTTGCCAACCACCAGGGCGACAGCGACGGCAATCATGACCCACTGTGGGGCTTCGGCGGACAGATCGACACCCGAAAGATTTACCCCGGCATTGGCCAAGGCAAACACCGGCATGATGCCGAAGGCTACCCAAGGGTGCAGGGTGCCTTGCATGCGCACCACTGGCGGCACCAGTTCGCGCTGGGCCAGGCGCAGGCGCTTCAACGGGTCCATGAGGTCGCTGGCATCGCGCTCGGGCGCCCTGGCGCGCCCCAGCAGCTCTCCGGTGAATCGGCTGATTGCATCCAGTGGTCGCTCGCGCATCGGCATTGCGACCACTGGCGTCATCAGGCCCAGCACAACGCCTGCGAGGGTGGGGTGGGCTCCGGTCAACAAGATGCCCAGCCAGGTGACAAAGCCGGGAATGATATACGCGTAGGCCGAACCCACTCCGATCTTCTGCAGCCCGATCACCATCAGCAGGCCGATCAGCGCAACCCCGAAACCGCTGTAATCGAGGCCGCCCGAATAGAAGAACGCGATGATCAGCACTGCGATGATGTCATCGATGATGGCCAGGGCCAGCAGAAACACGCGGACGTTGGACGGGATCGACTTGCCGAGCAGCGCCAGGACACCTACCGCAAAGGCGATATCCGTAGCCGTCGGTACGGCCCAGCCTTGTTGTTCCGCCGCAGCGTGACCAAAACCCAGGTAGAAGAGCGCGGGTACGGCTACACCGCCAATGGCGGCTGCCATGGGCAGCATGGCCTGCCGAAGGCTGGACAGTGCGCCCTCGTGGATCTCGCGACGGATCTCCATGCCCACGACAAGGAAGAAGATGGTCATCAAGCCATCATTGATCCAGAAATGCAGCGACTGCGAATAGATCAGCGAACCCACGCCGATCGTCAACGGTGTATGCCAAAGGGCGTCGTAGCTTTCGGCAGCCGGGGAGTTGGCCCAGATAAGCGCAGCAATAGCTGCAACCAGTAGAACGATGCCGCTGACCGCTTCAATGTGCAGAAAGCGTTCAAGGTTGGCGAAGGCACGCTCGGCCAATTCCTGGGCGCGAGACAATTCCTTTTTTTGCATAGGCGCAAGTACTCCCGCATGGCGGCCCGACCTGCGCTGTTCTTTAACCTGCCCCACTGCACTGTGCAGCTGGCACCCGTGCGGTAGTCTACCGAACAACCGCTACTCAAGGCTATGACGTGACCGTGAATGAGCGCGAAGATGGGCGGGTAACCTCTGGCCTAGAATCGCCAGAAAGCGGGAGAGACGAGTACCAGTACGGTCAGGATTTCGAGCCGTCCAAGCAGCATGCCGACAGTTAGCAGCCATTTGGCAGCGTCCGATAACGAGGCGAAATTACCCGCAGGACCGATAAGCGTTCCCAGCCCCGGGCCGACGTTGCACACGGCGGTAGCGGCCCCGCTCAATGCCGTTGTCCAGTCGAGCCCTAGCAGCGAGAGGCCAAGGGCGATGACCGCGATGGTGACTGAGAAGAAGAACGAAAACGTCAGCAGTGAGCGCACGATCTCTTCATCGATCGGGTGCCCATTGTATTTCTTCGAGATCGTTGCCCTTGGATGGATCAACTGTTTCAGGCTGCTGACAAGCAAGGCCGCGGCCACCTGGAAACGGAATATCTTCAGGCCTCCAGCGGTAGACCCCGAGCAGCCACCGACGAACGTCAGGTAAAAGAACAGCATGATGGCGAAGCTGCCCCAGAGCGTGTAGTCGCCCACGGCAATACCCGTGGTGGTCACCACGGAGGTGACGTTGACCGCCACGATACGGAACGCATCCCACCATGACAGATCGCTGTGCAAGCAGAGCCAGGTTCCGACCGTGAGCCAGATGAAGACGAGAAAGCCAATGAAACCGCGGACTTGATGGTCATCGAACAGGATGCGCCGATGGCCACGCAGCGTGGCCACATACAGGGTGAAGGGGAGGCTGCCGAGGATCATGATGACAACGGCTACCCAATGCACCGCAGGCTGCCCCCAGTGGCCCAGCGAGGCATCGGAGGTAGAGAAACCACCGGTTGAAATCAGTGCCATCGAATGATTGATGGCTTCGAACGGGGTCATGCCGGCAGCCCACAACGCCCATGTTCCCAAGACTGTCAGGCCCACATAGATGATCAGGATCATCTTGGCCGCAACATGCGAGCGGGGTGTCACTTTGTCTGACCAATCCGAAGATTCGGTCTGGAACAGACGCATGCCACCTACACGCAGCAGGGGCAGGATCGCGACAGCCATGCCGATAAAGCCGATGCCTCCCAGCCAGTGCAGCAAAGACCGCCAGATAAGCAACCCGGGCGATGCATTGTCCAGCCCGGTCAGTACCGTCGAGCCGGTGGTGGTGATCCCTGACATGGTTTCGAAGAACGCGTCCGTGTAACTGATGTGCCGGATGAACACCATCGGCAAGGCCGCAAATGCGCAAACGATAACCCAGCTTGCCGTTGTAAGCAGGTACATGTCCCTGGCGCGCAGTTGCGGTGCGCCGGGAGCGCCTCGGGCCACCATGACCAGGCCTGCGCAGAGCACGATAAGGCTTGACCAGACGAAAGCGCCGAGATCATCGCTGCGGTCGTACAGCAGCAGTGTCAGCATCGGGATTACCATGCTGACGGCCAAGGTGATCAGGAATACACCAATAATGAAGGCTATGAAGCGCAACGCTGGAAGCGGCATTAGTTGAGCTCGTGCGGACAATGCCGGCAGTATTGCCTGCCGCACAGCAATGTCGAGTAAAAAAGCCGTAATGTCTTAGGACAGTTCATACAGAGCCACTCGATTGTTGCACAGGTGCAACTAGCCAGTGCACCTTGCGGCTTGGATCCGATGCCTGGGTTCTGTATCATCCCGGCGCCATCAGACGATGGCCGAAGATGATTCATTTAAAGGACTTAGTATGAAAAAGCTGTTCAAGGCTACTGTAGCCGTTGCTGTCGTTTCGGGTGTTGCCCTGCTGTCGGGTTGCACTGGCCAGGTTTACAACCAGCCAAAAAACTGCACGTACGACTACCTGTTCCACCCTTCGGTTTCCATCTCCAAGATCATCGGTGGCTGCGGCCCGATCGATAAACTGCCTCAGCAGCAGTAATCTTGGCGGTACCCTGATCGCGACGCTTGCGGCGTGATCCAAGGCCCCCGGTCATCTACATGGCCGGGGGTTTTTGTTTGTGGGCTCTTCAGATGTAGGTCTTGCCAGAAGGCCCGGCTCGCGGATACCAGTGCATTGAACGCTGCCTGGGTTCAGGCCCAGATATCACCGATGGTAAAGCCTTCGGGGAACGGGTCGTCGTGGTCGAGCACGAAGGTGTTCAGGCCGTAGATCCAGCTTTTGCCGGTGATGGTTGGTACCACGGCCTCGTTGCCGCCGATGCTGGTTTTATCGATCAGGCGGCCGGTGTAGATGTTGCCGAGCAGGCCCTGATGGCGGAAGTCCTGGTGCAATGGCAGCTCGCCCTTGGCGTGCAGGGTGGCCATCTTCGCCGAGGTGCCGGTACCGCACGGGGAGCGGTCCAGCGCCCCGGTCCAGGTGGCCGGGTCGTCCCACGAGAACTCGCCGCAGGTCATGGTCACCGCGTTCTTCCAGTCGGCGTTGGGGTCTTCGCTGGGGCCGGATAGCTGCGAGATGGTAATGCCGATGCCCGGGTAGTCGGGGTGTGCCACCGGCAGTTGCTCGATAGCCGCCTGGCGGATCATCGACGATACCCGGGCGATTTCGGCGCCGTGCTGCGGGATCAGTTGCAGGCCTTTGAACTGGCGCACGTCGGCGATCACATAGAACATGCCGCCCCAGCCCACGTCCACGCGCACCTTGCCCAGGTGCGGTACGTCGATTTCGGCATCCAAGTGTGCGGCGAACGCCGGTACGTTCTGGAAGGTGACGGCCTTGACCTTGCCGCCCTCGCATCGGGCCTTGATACGGATCAGCCCGGCCGGGGCCTCCAGCACCAGCTCGGTGAGCGGCTCCTGCATCGGCAGCATGCCCATCTCCAAAAGCACGGTGGCCACCGAGATGGTATTGCTGCCGGACATCACCGGGTACTCTATCTGCTCCATGATGATGTAGCCGGCGTCGGCCTCGGGGTGGCTTGGCGGGACGATGATGTTGCAGCAGTGCGCCGGATAGCCGCGCGGTTCACGCAGCATCAGCTTGCGCAACTGGTCGTCGTTGGTTTCGAGCCATTTCATCTTGGCGTGTACGCTGTCACCGGGTATGTGCGGTACGCCGCCTGTGATGACGCGCATGGGGATGCCGGCGTGGGTGTCGACGGCGTGGATGGTGCGTTTGAATGACATATGGGCGGCCCTGTTCTGATCGGATTGAGGCGGGGTCTGGGGCGCAGGATAAAGCGGTGGGGCGGGGCTGTAAGTCGAATAATTCCGATCGGGTGACCGGTTTTTTGAATGGCATTTGCGCAGGCCTGTGCCGCCCCTTTCTCGGGCAAGCCCGCTCCCACACGGGCGCACAGGCCTGAGACAACCCGCCACCTTGACTCCCGGGCCGGCAATTTGTTTGTGCTGGCATTTAAGTTACAATCGGAAAAACGATTCAGCCTTGTCGGTCAATTCGACAAAAGGCCGAGTCGTTTTCTGGTTCTCTGGCTGCTGAACAATGATCAACAACAAGCCTGCGCTGCAGAACATGCTTTACCTGGGCCAGCCACAGGCCCGCCCTCTGTTCTCCTGACTGGAATCGATCAATGTTCAAGAAAGCTGGCAAGACCTTGCTGGGTCTGGCTGTCGCTGCAAGCGTCATGCAAGCGCACGCCGCAGAAACCAAGAAAGTAGATGTGCTGCTGGTCGGCGGCGGCATCATGAGCTCGACCCTGGCCGTGTGGCTGCACGAGCTGGAGCCAAGCTGGTCGATGGAAATGGTCGAACGCCTGGATGGCGTGGCCGAAGAAAGCTCCAACGGCTGGAACAACGCCGGTACCGGCCACTCCGCGCTGGCCGAGCTGAACTACACCCCGGAAGACAAGGACGGCAACGTCAACATCGCCAAGGCCATCGAAATCAACGAGGCCTTCCAGATCTCCCGCCAGTTCTGGTCGTGGCAGGTCCGCCAGGGCGTGCTGAAGAACCCGCACTCGTTCATCAACACCACGCCGCACATGAGCTTCGTGTGGGGCGATGACAATATCAAGTTCCTGAAGAAGCGTTACGACGCGCTGCAGGCCAGCCCGCTGTTCCGCCCGATGCAGTACTCCGAGGACCACGCGCAGATCGCCAAGTGGGTCCCGCTGATGATGGAAGGCCGCGACCCGAACCAGAAGCTGGCCGTGACCTGGACGCCAATCGGCACCGACGTCAACTTCGGCGAGATCACCCGCCAGTTCGTCGGCCACCTGAAAACCCAGGAAAACTTCGACCTGAAGCTGTCCAGCGAAGTGCAGGACATCACCCGCAACAAGGACGGCTCGTGGCACGTTGAGTACAAGAACCTGAAGGACGGTAGCGAATCGGCTACCGACGCCAAGTTCCTGTTCATCGGTGCTGGTGGCGGCGCGCTGAAGCTGCTGCAGAAGTCGGGCATTCCTGAAGCCAAGGAATACGCAGGCTTCCCAGTAGGCGGCTCGTTCCTGGTGACCGAGAACCCGACCGTGGCCATGCAGCACATGGCCAAGGCCTACGGCATCGCCTCGACCGGTGCGCCACCCATGTCGGTTCCGCACCTGGACACCCGCGTACTGGACGGCAAGCGCGTGATCCTGTTTGGCCCATTTGCCACCTTCTCGACCAAGTTCCTGAAGAACGGCTCGTACCTGGACCTGCTGAGCAGCACCACCACCCACAACGTGTGGCCGATGACCAAGGTCGGCATCGATCAGTACCCGCTGGTGGAATACCTCGCTGGCCAGTTGATGCTGTCTGACGACGACCGCTTCGAAGCCCTGCGTACCTACTTCCCGAACGCCAAGAAGGAAGACTGGCGCCTGTGGCAGGCCGGCCAACGCGTGCAGATCATCAAGCGTGATGCCGAGAAGGGTGGCGTGCTGAAGCTGGGCACCGAGGTGGTCGCTTCGCAAGACCGCACCATTGCCGGCCTGCTGGGTGCATCGCCAGGTGCTTCGACTGCTGCACCGATCATGCTGAACGTGCTGGAAACCGTGTTCAAGGAGAAGGTCGCTACCCCAGAGTGGCAGGCCAAGATCAAGCAGATCGTGCCAAGCTACGGCACCAAGCTGAACGACTCGGCGGCAGCCACCCAGAAAGAGTGGAACTACACCGCTGAAGTGCTGCAGCTCGAGAAGCCACCGGTGATCGACGAAAGCGTCGGCACCACTGTTGCACCGAGCCAGCCGGCCGAGAGCAAGCCTGAGAACGACATGGCGCTGTAAGCGGCCATTGTTGTGACAGAAGCCACGGGGGAGACCTCGTGGCTTTTTTGTTGCCTGTGTCCGGCCCCTTCGCAGCACAAGGCTGCTCCTACAGGTACGGCGCCGTATCTGTAGGAGCAGCCTTGTGCTGCGAAGGGGCCAGCTCAGGAAACCACTGATCGGAAACCCAGCTCAGCCCCAATAAAAACATATTTTGATGCTTAAATTAATCTTGTCAGTCGATCCCCCTCCAGGAGGGTGCCGTCATGAACATCAAGATTGCCGCCTTACTGCTGCTCGCCCTGTGCGCCCAGCCGGCATGGAGCCAAAGCTACTCCTACTCCAGCGAAACCCCTGCCGCCAAACCTGCCGAATCTGCTGCAATGACCACGCGCATGGCCCTGCGCGACCTTTGGGTCGAGCACATCTTCTGGGTGCGCAACTATGCCGTGGCCAATCAAGCCGGCAATGCCAAAGAGGCCGAAGTCGCTGCCAAGGAAGTGGTCACCGACGCTACCAGGATCGCCAACAGCATTGCCCCGCTGTACGGCCAGCCTGCCGCCGATCAGTTGCTGAAGCTGCTGGCCGGCCACTGGGGCGCCATAAAGCACTACAGCGACGCCACCGTGGCCAAGGACAAAAAAGGCCAGCAAGCCGCGGTCAACGAGCTGACCAGCAATGCCAAGGCCATCGCCGCGTTTCTGGCCAAGGCCAACCCGAACCTGCCCGAGCCGACCCTGCTGACGCTGCTCAGCGCCCACGGCGGACACCACGTGGCCCAGATCGACCAGTTGGCGGCCGCTGACTACGTAGGCGAGGCGCGCACCTGGGCGATGATGCGCGAGCATATCCTGACCCTGTCCGATGCTCTGGCTGCGGCGTTGGTCAAACAGTTCCCGGACAAATTCTGATGCTCGAAGGCCTGGGCCGTACCCAACAGGACCTGCTCCATGCGTTGCTGCTCCAGCCGGCCGGCATGAGCATCGACGACCTGGCGCAGGCCCTGGCAATCACCCGCACGGCGGTGCGCCAGCACCTGGCAGCGCTGGAGCGCGACGGCCTGGTCAAGCGTGGCGCTACCCGGCCCACCGGGCGACGCCCGGAGCAGCTGCACGAGCTGACCGAACAGGCCCGCGAACTGTTCCCGCGGCAGTACCCGTTGCTGGCCAACCTGCTGATTGCGGAAGTGGCCGGCTTGCTGGGGCAGGAGGCGTTGCTGGCGCTGATGCGCCAGCTGGGGCGCAAGCTGGCGGCGGACCTGGAGCACCAAGTGGTGGATGAGGCACGCATCGTCGAGCACATGAACAATGCCGGGTACGAGGCACAGGTGTTCTTCCGCTCGGGGGGCGAGCCGCAGATCGTTGCGCACAATTGCGTGTTCCATCACCTGGCCAAGGCTCACCCGGTGGTGTGCGAGCTGGACCTGGCGCTGATCGGGGCCTTGGGTGGGGCCGAGGTGAGCCATGAGGAGTGCATGCTCAGGGGAGGGCAGGTATGCCGGTTTGCCCTGGGCAAGAAAGAAGATTGATTTTGCCTGTTCTGGCCCTTTCGCGGGTAAACCCGCTCCCACAGAGATCGCACAGGTCTTGAAGACAGTGATTACCCTGTAGGAGCGGGTTTACCCGCGAAGAGGCCGGCACAGGAAAATCACTGCTGCCGCAGAATGCAGTCCAGCAGCCCGGGAAACCGCTCCCCCAGCATCTCGCTACGCAACGAATTCATGTGGGTAGTCCCCACATTGCGGGTATGCACCAACCCCGCATCACGCAGCACGCGAAAATGGTGGGACATGCTCGACTTCGGCCGGCCGCCATCCAGCTCGCCACAGCTGGCTTCGGCCACGCCCGCCAGGTGGCGCACGATACCCAGGCGCACCGGGTCGCTCAGGGCATAGAGCAGGCGTTCCAGGGTGAGGTCTTCAGAATTGGGATGTTGATAGGCTCGCATGGTCGTCATGATAACGGGGCTATCATTAATTGCCATAGTTCGATTATGATCGAACAATCGTAATCAGATAGCCCGGGAGCTTGCCCATGTCCGCTTTGTTCGAACCGTATACCCTCAAGGACGTCACCCTGCGCAACCGCATTGCCATTCCACCGATGTGCCAATACATGGCCGAGGACGGCATGATCAACGACTGGCACCACGTGCACCTGGCCGGCCTGGCCCGTGGCGGTGCCGGCTTGCTGGTGGTCGAGGCCACTGCCGTGGCACCGGAAGGGCGCATCACCCCCGGTTGCGCCGGCATCTGGAGCGATGCCCACGCCCAGGCTTTCGTGCCGGTGGTGCAGGCAATCAAGGCCGCCGGTTCCGTGCCGGGTATCCAGATTGCCCACGCCGGGCGCAAGGCCAGCGCCAACCGCCCGTGGGAGGGTGACGACCACATTGCCGCCGACGACGCTCGCGGCTGGGAAACCATTGCCCCGTCCGCCATCGCCTTCGGCGCGCACCTGCCACGAGTGCCGCGCGAGATGACCCTGGACGACATCGCCCGGGTCAAGCAGGACTTCGTCGATGCCGCCCGCCGTGCGCGCGATGCCGGTTTCGAGTGGATCGAGCTGCACTTTGCCCATGGTTACCTGGGCCAGAGTTTCTTCTCCGAGCACTCCAACAAGCGTACCGACGCCTACGGTGGCAGCTTCGACAACCGCAGCCGCTTCCTGCTGGAAACCCTGGCAGCGGTACGTGAGGTATGGCCAGAGAACCTGCCCCTGACCGCGCGTTTTGGTGTGCTGGAGTACGACGGCCGGGATGAGCAGACGCTGGAAGAGTCGATCGAACTGGCGCGCCGTTTCAAGGCTGGCGGCCTCGACCTGCTGAGCGTGAGTGTCGGCTTCACCATTCCCGACACCAATATCCCGTGGGGCCCGGCGTTCATGGGGCCGATTGCCGAGCGCGTGCGTCGTGAGGCGAAGCTGCCGGTAACCTCGGCGTGGGGTTTTGGTACTCCGAAACTGGCGGAAGCAGCGCTGCAAGCCAATCAGCTGGACCTGGTATCGGTAGGGCGTGCGCACCTGGCAGACCCGCACTGGGCTTACTTTGCGGCCAAGGAGTTGGGCGTGGAGAAAGCCTCCTGGACCTTGCCTGCACCGTATGCGCACTGGCTCGAGCGTTATCGCTGAGGCATGAAGGGGGCTGCTTTGCAGCCCATTCGCGGGTAAACCCGCTCCCACAGGATCTCCACTGCCCTCAAGGCCTGCGCGATCCCTGTGGGAGCGGGTTCACCCGCGAAGAGGCCAGCACAGGCTAAAACCGGTCCAACCGGTAAGCCGCCATATCAGCCCCACTCTCCCTGTCAGCCAACCGCCCCACCCATTCCGCTGTCACCGCCGCCTGGGTCAAACCCAGGTGCTGATGCCCGAATGCCAACAAAACCCGCCCATCACACACCCGGTCGATCACCGGTAACGAATCTGGCAATGAAGGCCGGAAGCCCATCCAAGGCGTCGCTCCCTCAACACTCAGGTCCCTCCTGAACAACCCTTTGCTCAACCGGTGCAACTGCCAAGCCCGCTGCATGCTCGGCGGCGCGTCCAGCCCGGCGAACTCCACCGTGCCGGCCAGGCGCAGGCCTTCGGCCATGGGCGTCATGATGAACTTGCGCTCCAGCGATGTGACTGCAAACGGCAAACGCTGATGCTCGCCAGGCAACATCAGGTGGTAGCCGCGCTCGGTGTCCAGCGGCACCTGCTTGCCTGTCAGTGTGGCGGTCAACCGCGCGGAATGCGCACCACAACTGATCAGCACCTGGCGGGCATCGAGCGTGCCCTGATCGCTGGCCAGCCTGACCCCGCCGCTGTGCAGCCGCCCGCCATCGACCTGCGCCTGGACAAAACGCACGCCACTGGCCTTGGCCGCTTCGAACAGTTCGCACACCACCCGGTAGGGGTCGATGAAGTGCCCGGTACGTGGGAAGAACAGCCCACCCAGCAACGACGGGCTCAGTTGCGGCGCTGCCTCGCGCACAGTGTCGGCCGACCAGAAGTCCACCGCCACCGCCTGCTGTTGCATGCGCGCGCGCAAGGCCTCCAGGGCCTGGCGCGACTCCGGCCGCTCGAACACCAGCAGCGAGCCATCTTCCTGAAACAGTTCGCCGCGCCCGATCGAGCCCAGCAGCCGCTGCCAGGCACCCAGGCTGCCTTCGTTCAACGAGCGGATGCCGGCCACGCTGCGCTGGAACGGGCCAGGGCGCAGGTTGAGCAGCAGGCGGGTGAACCACGGCATGGCCTTGGGCAGGTACTTCCAGTCCAGGCGCAACGGGCCCATCGGGTCCAGCAACATGCGCGGCAGGCGTTTGAGAATCGACAGGTCGGCAATCGGGAATACCTGCTCGGTGGCCAGGTGCCCGGCGTTGCCGTAGGACGCGCCTCGACCGGGTGCCTGGCGGTCGACCAGGGTTACCCGGCGGCCTTGGCGGGCCAGTTGCAGGGCACAGGCGACGCCGACAATGCCGGCGCCGACCACGGCGATATCGGTTTCAGCGGTTTCGACCATGCTCAGCCTTCCCGTTTACCGTCGAGCAGGCGCCGAAGCTGCAGCGGGTTGCCGTGTTTCAGTGCCTGCGGCAGCAGGGCATCGGGGAAGTCCTGGTAGCACACCGGGCGCAGGAAGCGCAGGATCGCCGCCGTGCCCACCGAAGTGGTGCGGGCATCGGAGGTGGCCGGGAACGGCCCGCCGTGGACCATCGCGTCGCATACCTCTACACCGGTCGGCCAGCCATTGACCAGGATGCGGCCAGCCTTGCGCTCAAGGGTCGGCAGCAGGGCGCGGGCGCTGTCGATGTCGGCATCGTCCAGTTGCAGGGTGGCGGTCAGTTGGCCTTCCAGATGCTCGGCCACCTGGCGCATTTGCTCATCGTTGGCGCAGGCCACCACCAGCGACGCCGCGCCGAAGACTTCGGCCTGCAACGCCGGGTCGGCGAGGAACGCTTCGGCCTGGGTCACGAACAGCTGCGCCTGGCACTGGTTGGGGCCTTGCCCGGCCTGGCCACTGGCGGCGGCCTGGGCATTGGCGTTTGCGGCCAGGGCGCCGACACCGGCCTGGTAGGCACTGAAGATGCCCGGGGTGAGCATGGTCTGCGCCGCAGCCTGGCGCACGTGTTCGCTGGCGGCGTCGATGAAAT
This sequence comes from Pseudomonas sp. A2, assembly GCF_023100865.1. Taxonomy (NCBI): domain Bacteria; kingdom Pseudomonadati; phylum Pseudomonadota; class Gammaproteobacteria; order Pseudomonadales; family Pseudomonadaceae; genus Pseudomonas; species Pseudomonas sp. A2. Next base: position 4,558,135 of record NZ_CP039127.1, on the reverse strand, counting down.
GCTGCAACGCCGGCCCCTGGCGGGCAATCACCAGGCCGGGGTTGGTGCAGAACTGGCCGGCGCCCTGGGTCAGCGAGGCGACGAAGCCTTGTGCCAGTGCCTCGGCGCGGGTCTGCAGGGCGGTGTCGAACAGGAACACCGGGTTGATCGAGCTCATTTCGGCGTACACCGGGATCGGCTCGGGGCGGGCCTGGGCCGCCCGGCACAGCGCAATGCCACCGCTGCGCGAGCCGGTAAAGCCAACGGCCTTGATGCGCGGGTCGCTGACCAGCGCAATGCCCACTTCACGACCGGAGCCGTACAACAGCGAAAACACACCGGCCGGCAAGCCGCATTGCTTCACGGCCTTTGCGACTGCCTGGCCGACCAGCTCGCTGGTGCCCGGGTGGGCGCCGTGGGCCTTGACCACCACCGGGCAACCGGCGGCCAGGGCCGAGGCGGTGTCGCCACCGGCTACCGAGAAGGCCAATGGGAAATTGCTGGCGCCGAATACCGCCACCGGCCCCAGGGCCACCTGGCGCTGGCGCAGGTCGGCACGCGGCAGGGGCTGGCGCTCAGGCAGGGCATTGTCGACCCGCACGTCCAGCCATTCGCCAGCCCGCACCACACGTGCGAAGGTGCGCAACTGGGTGCAGGTGCGGCCACGTTCGCCCTGGATGCGCGCCTTTGGCAGGCCGCTTTCGGCCACGGCGCGATCGATCAGGGCATCACCCAGCGCTTCGATCTGCGTGGCGATGGTTTCGAGGAATTGTGCCCGTTGCTCGAGCGAGGTTTCGCGGTAGGCATCGAACGCCGCCCAGGCCAGGGCGCAGGCCTGGGCCACGTGTTCGCCGGTGCCGCCGAGGTAGGCCGGTTCCAGTGTCTGGCCGGTGGCCGGGTCGATGCCACGGATGGCTTCGCGGCTGCCGGTTACCGGCGTCTGGCCGATCAGCAGGTTGCCTGTGAGGGTCATGGAGCCTCCTTTGGAATCAATATCAAGAGAGAGCGCGGCCTTTGTAGGAGCGGGTTTACCCGCGAAGCAGGCGACTCGGTGCCTGGCACCGGCTTCGCCGGTGTTCGCGGGTGAACCCGCTCCCACAGGGGCTGCGGCTCGGCCTGGAATCAGGTGATCAGGCCAGGTTCTGCTCAGCCGACCAGCTGGCGTACCAGCTGCGGAACAGCGCGTACTGCTGCTCGGCATAGTTGCGCTGGGCGTCGGTCAGCACGTCGGTCTCGTTGAAGTGCAGGCTGTATTCGCTGTCACCGTTCAGCACCATCAGGTGCTTGTAGTAGAGCACCAGGTCGCAGCCTTCATCGAACGACGACAGCACCGCCAGCGCCGCCTCCAGTTCACGCGCCAGTCGGCGGGCCTTGGCATCACCTTTGGCCGCCTGCTTGCTCAGGCTCACCAGGTGCAGCACCTCACGCGGCAGGGCGTTGCCGATGCCGGTGATGGCACCGGTGGCGTTGCAGTTGACGAAACCATGTACCACCTGGGTGTCGACGCCGACCATCAGGGTCACGTCGTCATCCTTGGAGGTGATGTGCTCGGCGGCGTAGCGCAGGTCGGCGCCACCGCCGAACTCCTTGAAGCCGATCAGGTTGGGGAACTCGCTGCGCAGTTCGAAGAACAGGTCGGCGCGGGTGGCGAAGCCATAGTAGGGGCTGTTGTAGATCACCGCCGGCAGCTTCGGTGCGGCTGCCAGGATGGCCGAGAAGTGGTGCTTCTGGGCAATCAGCGAGGCACCGCGGCTGAGCACGCGAGGGATGACCATGAGGCCGGCGGCACCAACCTTGGCCGCGTGGGCGGCGTGAGATACTGCTTCACGGGTGTTCACCGCGCCGGTACCGACGATGGTCGGGATGCCGGCGGCCACCAGGCGCGCCACGCCTTCCTGGCGCTCTGCTTCGGTCAGCAGCGGCCAGTCGCCCATCGAGCCGCAGTACACCACGGCGCTCATACCGGCCTCGATCAGTTCGCGGCCCTTGCGTACCAAGGCGTCGAAGTCCGGCTTGCGCTCGGCGGTGCAGGGGGTCATCAGGGCGGGCATGGTGCCGGTGAAGATGTTGTTGGTCATTGTTGTCACTCCTCGCGATATTCGTTTTTTTGGAAATAGCCGGGGTCAGATGCCCCAGGCGAACGGGTCCTGTTCGTCGATCAGCAGGGTGCTGTCGGCGGTCATGTAGGCGCGGCCGGTGATGAACGGGCGAATGCGTTCGCCGTCGCGCTCGTAGCGGCCCTGGAACTGGCTGCCGGTGATACTGGCCTGTACCCAGGTCTGGCCTTCGTCGAGCTTGCCGTCGGCGGCCAGGCAGGCCAGCTTGGCGCTGGTGCCCGTGCCGCAGGGCGAGCGGTCGTAGGCCTTGCCGGGGCACATCACGAAGTTGCGGCTGTCGGCGTTGGCGTCGTCGGCGAACAGTTCGACGTGGTCGATGGGGGCACCGTTTTCACCGGTGATGCCCTGGGCTTTGAGGGCCTTGAGCATCGCCCAGGTGTATTCGGTCAGCGCCTCGCGGTTGCCCAGCTCGATGCGCTGGCCGTGTTCGGAGACGAGGAAAAACCAGTTGCCACCCCAGGCGATGTCGCCGCGCACCGGACCATGGCCGGGCACGTCCACCAGCACTTGCTGGCGGTAGCGGTAGGACGGCACGTTGCCGACGGTTATGGCGCCGTCTTCATGCAGGGTGGCGCTGACCTGGCCGACCGGGGTATCGATCTTGTGCACGCCCGGTGCGATCAGGCCCAGGTGCTGCAGCGAGGCGACCAGGCCGATGGTGCCGTGCCCGCACATGTTCAGGTAGCCAGCGTTGTTGAAGAAGATCACCCCGCACGTGGCGTCGGCCGATACCGGTGGGCAGTACAGTGCACCGACCAGCACATCGTTGCCGCGAGGCTCCAGCAGGCAGGCGCGGCGCCACTGGTCGTGCAGCTCGCGCAGTTCATCGCGCTGCTCGGCCATGCTGCGGCCATGCAGTTGCGGGAAGCCTTTCATCACCAGGCGGGTTGGTTCCCCGCCGGTGTGCGAGTCGATGACGTGAACGTGTTTCATGGGCATATCCATTCGAGAGTGGGTCAGGAGGCGACGGCGGCAGGACGCTGGCCTGGGTAGCTTTCGGAGGAGGCTTCGCTTTCATCCTCGCCCTCAAGGCGCACCAGGTGGGCAGGCACGCCGGTGGCCGCGCCCCAGTAGTAGATGCCCAGCGCACAAGCGGCCACGACCACGGTGTCGAACGGGTGGCCGAGTACTCCCAGGCCGCCGAAGCTGCCCAGCCACGACAGCAGGATGGTCACCGCGTAGAAGCCGATCAGCCACGCCGACGAGCGCACTTGCTGGGCCAGCGACAGGTGCTGGGTCGGCACGAAGCGGCCACACAGCAGGTACAGCACGAACATCACGATCTGCAGGGCCAGCAGCCACGACACGGTCTTCCAGCCCGACCAGTACACGATCAGCGCGGCGATGATGAATGACAGCGGGCCGAGCACGCCCATGCCCTTGACCCGGAACGGGCGCGGCATGTCGGGGGCGTTGCGGCGCAGGGCGGCGACGGTGACCGGGGCCACGGCGTAGCTCAGTACCAGGGCGGCGGAAACCACGTTGATCAGCGCTTCCCAGGACGGGAACGGCAGGGTCCAGAACACCGACAGGCCAAAGGTCAGCCACAGCGCCGGGCGCGGGATGCCGGACTCGGCGTCGATACGGGTGAAGTACTTGAAGAATGTGCCGGTCTGCGCCCAGCCATAGACCACGCGCGGGGTGGCGTTCATGTAGATGTTGCCGCAGCCGCTGGGCGAGATCACCGCGTCGGCCACCACCAGATAGGCCAGCCAGCCCACACCCAGGGCCAGGGCGATGTCGCGATAGGGCAGGGCCAGTTCCTTGGTCACCGCGGCCCAGCCGTTGCTCAGCATTTCGGTCGGCACGCTGCCGAGGAAGGCCAGTTGCAGCAGGGCGTAGATCGCGGTGGACAGCAGTACCGAGAGGATCAGCGCGATGGGGATGGTGCGTTGCGGGTTCTTCACCTCGCTGGCCACCGAAATGATCGGCGTCAGGCCCAGGTAGGCGAAGATGATGCCACCGGCCGATACCGCCATTTCAACGCCGGACAGACCGAACGGGGCAAAGCCCTGGACCTCGAAGTTTTCCGGTTTGAAGAAGGTGAACAGCACGCCGATCACCAGCAACGGCACGATGAACTTGAACACACTGACCAGGTTGTTGGCCTTGGCGAAGGTTTTCACGCTGCGGTAGTTGAGGAAGAAGAACAGCCCCAGCAGGGCGAACTGCACCAGCCAGCCGAGCACGGTCGGGTCGCTGGAGCCGGCCTTGGTCAGCCCGGGGAACCAGGCGGCGGCGTATTGGCGCGAAGCGACCACTTCGATGGCGATCAGGCTGGAAAAGGCGATCAGGGTGATAAAACCCATCAAGTAGCCCAGCAGCGGGCCGTGGGAGTACACCGGGTAGCGCACCACGCCCCCGGCACGCGGCAGGGCAGCGCCCAGTTCGCAATAGACGATGCCCAGCAACAGTACGGCGAAGCCGCCAAGGAACCAGGACAGGATGCCGGCCGGGCCGGCGATGGCCGAGACGTGGCTGGCGGCGAACAGCCAGCCGGAGCCGAAGATGGCGCCTAGGCCGATGAAGGTGAGGTCCAGCAATGACAACTGTTTTTTGAATTTGCCTGACATGGGTTCGCCTTTTTGTTGGTTATTGGATAGGCAGGTCTGATGTCACGAGATGCGGCTTTTTGGGCCGCGCTCTTGTAGGACTTGGGGCGGCTTGCGTGGGGCATAGAGTGGACCGATCGGGGCGGCGGTTCTTGATGTTTTTCTGCAGGGGGGATGACGAAATCGGCACAGTTGCGAAAAAGCAGTGGTATGAGGGAAGGGTGGTGGATAGGCTGTAAGCCTTAACGCATAAGGGTTGTAGACATTTACTTGCTGTGCCGGCCTCTTCGCGGGTAAACCCGCTCCTACAGGTATCTCCGCAGCTTCGAGGGCTGCGCAGTACCTGTAGGAGCGGGTTTACCCGCGAAGAGGCCGGCACAGCAAACCGAGAGAGAGCAGATGACCGACACTCCCCTGGCAACCCTGTACCAGTCCCTCGACCAGCACCGCCCCGCCAACCTCGAGGCCCTGCTCGCCGGTGTGTCCCTGCTGCTGCCGATCCTCGACGCCATCCCCAACGCCGCGATCTTCATCAAGGACCCGGCCGCCCGCTATGTGCTGGCCAACAACACCCTGGTCCAGCGCTGTGGCCTCAAGCGCCTGCAACCGCTGCTGGGCAAGACCAGCGCCGAAGTGTTCCCGGCACAGCTGGGCCCCGGCTACACCGAGCAGGACCGTCGCGTTCTCAAGGAGGGTTTGGTGCTGGAAGACCAGCTGGAGCTGCATCTTTACGGCAGCCGCGAGCCTGGCTGGTGCCTGACCCACAAGCGCCCGCTGTACAACCGTGCCGGCGATATCATTGGCCTGGTCGGCATCTCGGTCGACTTGCAGTCAGCCGCCGACAGCCATCCTGCCTACCAGCGCCTGGCGGCGGTGGACGAGCATATCCGGCGGCATTTCCACCAGCCGATCAGCATGGGCGAGCTGACCCGTATCGCTGGCATTTCCGTGGCCCAGCTGGAGCGCTACTGCAAGCGGGTGTTCCACCTCACGCCACGGCAGATGATCCACAAGGCACGCCTGGAGCACGCCCACCGTTTGCTGCATTCGGAACTGCCGATCACTGAAGTGGCGATGTGCTGCGGCTATACCGACCACAGCGCCTTCAGCCGCCAGTTCAAGCAACTGACCGGCTTCACCCCGCGCCAGTACCGCCAGGCAACCAGCACTCAGTTGGCCTGAAACAGCGCCCGCGCCTCATCGAAGCACTGCTCGGCAATTGCCGAACGCGGTTCGCTGCGGCGCAGCAGCAGGCCGACCGGGCTGTGGATGGCGGCGTCGGCCACCGGCAGGATGCGCAGGTGCTCGCTCAGGTCTTCCAGCCCGCAGTCCAGTGGCATGACCGCACAGCACATGCCGGTGTTGATGGCCTGGATCAGCTGGAAGCTCGAGTCGCTTTCCAGTACCGCATTCGGCTCCAGGCCACGGCTGCGAAAACTCAGGTCCAGCGACTGGCGGTAGTGCATGCCCTTGCTCAGCAGGCCCAGCGGAATGTCGCCCAGCTCGTCCCAGCGCAGGGTGTCGCTGGCGAACTGGAAGTGCCGGGTATCGTGCAGCAGGCCCATGGTGGTGGTGCCAAGTTCGATCACTTCAAAGAAGCTGGTGTTGACCTGGTCCAGGTAGCAGATGCCCAGGTCGAGCTGGTTGCGGCTGAGCCCGTCGATCACCTGTTCCGAGCTTAGCGAGCTGATCTGGAAGTGCAGTTCGGGGTATTTTTCACGCAGCGGCAGCAGCAGGTGCATGGGGTTGAAGCTGGCCAGCGGCACCGTGCCCAGGCGCAGGCTGCCGACCACCTGGCCGCGGCAACTGGCGGCTTCGGCCTGCAAGCCATCGTGCGCGGCGAGCAGGGTACGGGCCCAGGCCAGGATTCGCTCGCCCGCTTCGGTGAAACCTTCGAAGCGCTGGCCGCGCTTGACCAGTACCAGGTCCAGCTCGTCCTCCAGGTTGCGCAGGCGCATGGACAGCGTCGGCTGGGTGATATGGCACAGCGCCGCCGCCTGGCCGAAGTGGCGGGTCTGGTCGAGGGCGATGAGGAATTTGAGCTGCTTGATGTCCATGGAGGTGCCTGGTATCGGGTTATGCAGACCTTAACCCACGTCTGCGATAGATGTCATTGATGAGTCGGTACGCCATATCGATTGGACGCCCCCGGGCCATGCCTCTAGCGTGGCGGCAATGCCACTCGAGGAGCCCCACCGTGCGCGTCCAACCCGATGCGGTCTTCGTACCGCTCAACATCGCCGTGCTGACTGTCAGCGACACCCGTACCTACGACAACGACACCTCCGGTGAGCTGCTGGCCAGCCGCTCGGTGGAGATCGGCCACCGCCTGGTGGCGCGGGCGTTGCTCAAGGACGACCTTTACAAGATCCGCGCCCAGGTCGCCACCTGGATTGCCGACGAGCAGGTGCAGGTGGTGCTGATCACCGGCGGTACCGGTTTTACCGGGCGTGACAGCACGCCGGAAGCGGTCGAGTGCCTGCTGGACAAGCGCATCGATGGCTTTGGCGAACTGTTCCGGGCCCTGTCGATTCTCGATATCGGCACCTCGACCGTGCAGAGCCGGGCGCTGGCCGGGCTGTCCAACCGCACGTTGGTGTGCTGCCTGCCGGGCTCCACCGGGGCCTGCCGTACGGCGTGGGAGGGCATCCTGGCGGAGCAGCTGGATGCGCGGCACCGGCCGTGCAACTTCGTCAAGCACCTGAAACCGATCGAGGCCTGTGCAAGCCGGGGCTGAGTTTTCTCCTGTACCGGCCTCTTCGCGGGTAAACCCGCTCCCACAGGTATCGCGCAGGGTTCGAAACCTGTGGGGGCCCTGTAGGAGCGGGTTTACCCGCGAAAGGGCCGGCACAGGCCACTGCATTCAGTCAGCTCAATACATGGTCCACCGGCAACAACACCGGCGGTAGCTGTTGCTCCCCCAACCCCGCCAGCACATCGCGCTCCACGGTCCGCACCATGGCATCGGTCGGCAGGTCGTTCTCATCGCGCCCGAACGGGTCTTCCAGTTCGTTGCCAATCGCATCCAGCCCGAAGAACGTGTACCCCACGATGGTGGTGAACAGCGGCGCCAGCCAGCCCAGCGGCTCGGCCAGGGCAAACGGCAGCAACAGGCAGAAGATGTAGATGGTGCGGTGCAGCAGCAGCGTGTAGGGGAACGGCAACGGCGTGCCCTTGATCCGCTCGCAGGTAGCCTGCACTTCGGTCAGCCCCACCAGACGCTGCTCCAGCAGGCTGTAGCGCCAGTCACTGATCTGCTGCTGTGTTGCCAGCCGCGAGCAGTGCCCGCCGATTTCGCGCAGGATGGCGTCGCACACGTTGTGCGGGCTGATTGCATCGGGCCGGGCCAGCCAGGGCCGGGCGGCGGCCAGTTCGTCCTCGCTGCGCAGCCGAGCATTCAGCGCATGGGCAAAGCCGCACAGGCTGCGCAACAGTTCGGCACGCAGGGTTTCGTCGGTAATCACCAGGCTTTCGCGCACGAACGAACGGGTTTCGATGATCAGCTTGCCCCAGGCCTTGCGCCCCTCCCACCAGCGGTCATAGCAGGCGTTGTTGCGAAAACTCATGAAAATCGACAGTGACAGGCCCAGCAAGGTGAACGGGGTGGCGCTGACCGGGTAGAAAAACGCCGGGAAATGCCGCTCGACCAACACGATCAGCGCGGCCAGCAGGGTGATCGTCAGGCAACGCAGGGCGATGCGCTTGACGATCGAACCCTTGAGGGTGAACAGCACACGCAGCACATCGGGGGTGGGGTGGACGATCATGGAAATCCAGAGACGGCTGCCTAGCCGCCGGTCATGTTCATGAAACGCAGGATCTGCACGTCGCCACCGACTTCGAAATGATGGCGGTAGGGCTTGAGGTGCAAGGAGTCACGAATGGCCTTTTCCAGGCGTTCGGGGTTGCCGGGGTGGGCGCGCAGCACCTGCTTCAGGTCCACCGAGTGTTCATTGCCCAGGCACAGCAGCAGGCGGCCCTCGACGGTGAGGCGCACGCGGTTGCAGGTGGCGCAGAAGTTGTGGCTGTGTGGCGAAATGAAGCCGACCCGAGTGTTGGCGGCTTCGGCCAGGCGCCAGTAGCGGGCGGGGCCCTGGGACGACTCGGTCGATTCGACCAATGTGAACTGCTCGGCCAGCAGCGCACGTACTTCGTCACTGGAGCAGAACGACTCGCCGCGTTCATGTTCGCTGATCACGCCCAAGGGCATTTCTTCGATGAAGGTGATGTCCAGTTCGCGGTCGATGGCAAAGCGCACCAGGTCGACCAGTTCGTGGTCGTTGCGGCCTTTGAGGACTACACAGTTGAGCTTGGTGCGCTTGAAACCGGCCTGGCGGGCGGCGTCGATGCCGGCGATCACCTGGTGCAAGTCGCCGGTGCGGGTCAGTTGCTTGAAGCGCTCGGCGTCCAGGCTGTCGAGGCTGATGTTCAGGCGCGTGACACCGGCGTCGAACAGCGGTTGGGCCAGGCGCCCGAGTTGCGAGCCGTTGCTGGTCAGGCACAACTCGCGCAGGCCGGGCAGGGCGGCGATGCGCCCGCACAGGTCGACGATGCCCTGGCGCACCAGCGGCTCGCCGCCGGTCAGGCGGATCTTGCGGGTACCAAGGGCGACGAAGCGCTCGGCCACCTGGAGCAGTTCCTCGAGGCTGAGGATTTGCTGGCGCGGCAGGAACTGCATATCTTCGGCCATGCAGTACACGCAACGGAAGTCGCAGCGGTCGGTGACCGACATCCGCAGGTAGTCGATTTTCCGGTTGAAGCCGTCGATCAGGGCCCGGCTGTTCTGTTCCACGTTCGCGCTCGAATGGATTGGGACTCGATCCAAGCTATAACTTGGGCGCAGGGCCGTCAAATTGCTTTGTCCGACCGATTGATCGATGGCCTCTATCATGGCTGCAGGCCACGTATTTCAAAGTGTTGACCGCGTCGCCCAATTCGCGGGTAAACCCGCTCCCACAGGTAAAGCGCAGGGCTCGAAACCTGTGGGGGGCCTGTGGGAGCGGGTTCACCCGCGAAGGCCGTGGCGCGGTTCCAGCCCATGATCGAAACCGCCTATCACCCCGTAAGATCTTTCGATTGGACGGCTCTACCCCACGCTCCATAGGCTGAAAAAAAGCATCGAAGCGTGAGGATTCATCGCATGAGCCAGGACCAACATATCAGGGACTACAAAGGCGCCGCCGCCGGCTGGGGGGCGCTCAAGAGCGTGACCAAGAGCTGGCTGGGCAGCGACAATGCCTTCAAGAACCTGCGGGCCATGCTCAAGACCAACCAGAACGGCGGCTTCGACTGCCCCGGCTGCGCCTGGGGCGAGTCGCCGGAAAACGACATGGTCAAGTTCTGCGAGAACGGCGCCAAGGCAGTCAACTGGGAAGCCACCGGCCGCTCGGTGGACCCGGCATTCTTCGCCAGGTACAGCGTCAGTGCGCTGGCCGAGCAGACCGACTACTGGCTGGAGTACCAGGGCCGCCTGACCCACCCGATGCGCTACGACGCGGCCACCGACCACTATGTCGAAACCAGCTGGGAAGAAGCCTTTGCGCTGGTTGCGCAACACTTGCGCGCACTCGAATCGCCCGACCAGGCCGAGTTCTACACCTCGGGCCGGGCCAGCAACGAGGCGGCGTTCCTCTACCAACTGTTCGTCCGCGCCTACGGCACCAACAACTTCCCCGACTGCTCGAACATGTGCCATGAAGCCAGCGGCGTGGGCATGTCGGAGACCCTCGGCGTTGGCAAGGGCACCGTGGTGTTCCACGATCTGGAACTGGCCGATGCCATCTTCGTCATCGGCCAGAACCCCGGCACCAACCACCCGCGCATGCTCGAACCGCTGCGTGAAGCGGTGAAGCGTGGTGCCCAGGTGGTTTGCTTCAACCCGCTCAAGGAGCGCGGCCTGGAGCGCTTCCAGCACCCCCAGCACCCGTTCGAGATGCTCAGCAATGGCTCCGAACCAACCAACACGGCCTACTTCCGCCCGGCTCTGGGCGGCGACATGGCAGTGATGCGCGGCATTGCCAAGTACTTGCTGCAGTGGGAACGCGAAGCCCAGGCCAATGGCGAACCGGCGGTGTTCGACCATGCCTTCATCGCCGAGCACACCAGTGGCATCGACGCATACCTGGAAACCGTGGATGCCACGCCCTGGGAGCACATCGTCGAGCAGTCGGGCCTGACCCAGGCCGAGATCGAACTGGCCGCGCGCATGTACCGCAAGGCCGAACGGGTGATCATGTGCTGGGCCATGGGCGTCACCCAGCACCGCCACTCGGTGCCGACCGTTCAGGAAATCGTCAACCTGCAGCTGCTGCGCGGCAACGTCGGCAAGCCCGGTGCCGGCCTGTCACCGGTGCGCGGCCACAGCAACGTGCAGGGCGACCGCACCATGGGCATCGACGAGAAGCCCGGGTCGGCGCTGCTCGATGCCATCGAAAAACGCTTCCGGTTCCGCGTGCCGCGTGCCCACGGGCACAACGCCGTGCTGGCGATCAAGGCCATGGAAGAGGGGCGGGCCAAGGTGTTCATCGGCCTGGGCGGCAACTTTGCCCAGGCCACGCCGGATACGCCGCGCACTCATGCGGCCATGCGCAATTGCGCGCTGACCGTGCAGATTTCCACCAAGCTCAACCGCTCGCACCTGGTCACTGGCCGCGATGCGTTGATCCTGCCGTGCCTGGGCCGTACCGAAATCGACATGCAGGCCAGCGGGCCGCAAGGCGTGACCGTGGAGGACACCTTCAGCATGGTGCACATCTCCCACGGCCAGCTGCGCCCGCGCTCGCCGCACCTGCGCTCGGAGCCGTGGATCATCGCCGGCATGGCCCAGGCGACCCTGGGCAAGCAGCCGATCGACTGGGAGTACGCTGTTGCCGACTACGGCCGCATCCGCAGCATGATTGCCGATGTGATCCCCGGCTTTACCGATTTCAACGAGCGCCTGCAGCACCCGGGCGGCTTCCACCTGGGCAACAATGCCGCCGACCGTACCTGGCGCACGGCCACAGGCAAGGCGCGCTTCAGCCCGCACCGGCTGCCGGAGCAACTGGTGAATGCCAAGGTGCTGGCGCGCGGTGACAAGCCCGACCTGATCCTGCAGACCCTGCGTTCGCATGACCAGTACAACACCACTCTGTATGGCCTGGATGACCGTTATCGTGGGGTGTTCGGTCTGCGTGAAGTGGTGTTCGTCAACGAGGTGGACATCCGCCGGATGGGCTTCGAGCCGGGCGAGCATGTGGACCTGGTGTCGCTGTGGGAAGATGGCGTGGAGCGGCGGGTGTCGGGCTTCCGCCTGGTGGCGTATGACGTGCCCGAGGGGCAGGCGGCGGCGTACTACCCTGAGACCAACCCGCTGGTGCCGCTGGAAAGCTATGGCGAGGGGACCTATACCCCGACCTCGAAGTTCGTGGCGATCAAGGTCGAGAAAGCCAAGGCGGGGAACCGGATTGCGGCGGTGCTTGCCGCGGATTGATCGGTTGCCTGTGCTGGCCTCTTCGCGGGCAAGCCCGCGAAGAATCCAGCACCGATCAGGAACGATGCACCGGGTAGGCCGTGGTGTACTTCATCTGCTCCATGGCAAAACTGGAAGTGATGTTCGACAGCCCATCAGTACTGGTGATCAGCTTTTTATAAAACCGGTCATACGCCGCAATATCCCCCACCACCACCCGCAGCATGTAATCCCAGTCCCCCGACATGCGGTAGAACTCCATCACTTCCTCGAACCCGGTCACGGTCGCGGCAAACTGCTCCAGCCAGGCGCTGTCGTGGCGCTGGGTCTTGAGCTGGACGAACACCGTCAGCCCCAGCCCCAGCCGTTCCGGGTCGAGCAGGGCGACACGGCCGACAATGTAGCCGTCTTCTTCCAGGCGCCTGACCCGCTTCCAGCACGGCGTGGTGGAGAGGTTGACGGCCTCGGCCAGGTCCTTGAGCGAGATCGAGGCGTCGCGCTGAAGCAGGGTGAGAATGTGCTGGTCGAAGCTGTCCATATCGCGCGTGGGCCGTGGAGAAAAATATTTCACAGATTACCCCAAGGCTAGAAGATTTGGGTTGTGCGATAGTTGCAGCTTTCACTCTGCCAATGGGCCTGACCATGTCCGACAAGCCGCGCAATTTCGCCACCCGTACCATTCACGCCGGTGAGCAGTTCAGCGTCGCCGATAACGCTATTTTCCCGGCGATCGTCACCGCCAGCTCGTTCACCAAGAGCAGCCTGGACGACAAACCGGAATACTCCTACAGCCGCGTCGGCAACCCCACCCGGCATGCCTATGAAACCTGTGTCGCCGCCCTGGAAGAGGGCGTTGGCGCGGTCGCCTGCGCCTCGGGCGTGAACGCCACCGCCACCGTGCTGGAGCTGCTGCCCAAGGATGCCCACGTGGTGGTGATGAACGGCGTGTACGGCGGTACCTTCCGCATCATGGAAGACTACCGCAGCCGCACCTCGGGCCTGACCACCACCTACGTCGACCTCAACGACCTCGAGGCGGTGGCCGCCGCCATCAAGCCGGAAACCCAGCTGATCTGGATCGAATCGCCGACCAACCCGTTGCTGCACCTGGTCGACATCAAGGCGGTGTGCGACCTGGCCAAGGCACGGGGCATCCTCACTTGCATCGACAACACCTTCTGCTCGCCGTGGAACCAGCGCCCGATCTCCCTGGGCGTGGACCTGGTGATGCACTCGGCCAGCAAGTACATCGGCGGCCACTCCGACCTCACCGGTGGCGTGGTCGTAGCTGCCAATGATGCGCTGTTGGCGCGCCTGCGCCGCATCAGCATGGCGATTGGCGCAGTGCAGGGGCCGTTCGACTGCTACCTGGCCCTGCGCGGTCTGAAGACCCTGGATGTGCGCATGGAGCGCCAGTGTGCCAATGCCCTGCAGGTGGCGCGCTTCCTCGAAAGCCACGCGCAGATCGAGCAGGTGTATTACCCGGGGCTGGAGAGCCACCCGCAGCATGAGCTGTGCAAACGGCAGATGCGCAGTGGCGGGGCGGTGGTGGCGATGAAGGTCAAGGGCGACCGCGCCGCGCTCAACCGCCTGGTGGAGGCGCTGCAGATCTTCGTGCTGGCCGACTCGCTGGGCGGGGTGGAAAGCATGATCAACCACTCCTGGAGCATGTCGCACTGCTCGCTGAGCCCGGAGCAGAAGGGCGTGATGGGGATCAGCGAGAACCTGCTGCGGTTGTCGGTGGGGATCGAGGATTATCGCGACCTGGTCGACGACCTGGATGGGGCGTTGAAGGCTGCGGCTGCCATGTGAGGGCTGCTGGCCTCTTCGCGGGTAAACCCGCTCCCACAGGAACTCCGCTGCCTTCAGGTCTGGCGCTGTACCTGTGGGAGCGGGTTCACCCGCGAAGAGGCCGGTGGATTCAATGAATTCCTGTCAGGATTTGGGCGGATGAATGATCCGTTCGATCTTGTCCTTGATCAGCAAGCGCTCCTTGCGCAGGCGGTTGACGGTTTCGTCGTTGGTGCCGTTGCCTTCGGCAGCGACCACCTCTTTGTCTTTTGCGTTGTATTCCTTGTGCAGTGAGTGCAGCGTCTGGTCCTTGTCCATGAGCGCCTGGAATGCATCAGCGGTAACGTGCAGGTCAGCGAGCAGATCATGCGGAACTGGCATTTCTTCACCTCTGTCGGGGTTGGCGGATGGTTCTGACCTTTGAGGATAGTCGTCTTTGCGCAGGTAGGGGACTGGGGTAGGCTGTCGCATCTCCCCCGTGACCCGGAACCTGCGCCATGCCTCACCTGAACCTGGAATACAGCGACAACCTGCGTGAGCTGAATGTCGACGTCCTGCTGCTGCGCCTGAACCATGCCCTGGTCGGCAGTGGCCAGTTCGCCGACGAGGCCGATATCAAAAGCCGCGCCGAAGCCTTCAAGCACTATCGAGTGGGCACTGCGCCGGGCGAGCGTGCCTTTGCCCATGTGCGCCTGGCCATCCTCAGCGGGCGCTCGCCCGAGGTGAAGAAGCAACTGTCCGCCAGCCTGCTGGATGTGCTGCGTGAGGCCATCCCCAAGCAACCTGGGCTGGACATCCAGCTGTGCGTGGAAGTGCTGGACATCGACCGCGAGCCGTACGCCAAGGAACGCCTGGCAGGCTGAACAAGCGCTGAATGAACTTCTTTTAATGTAAAAAAGGCGCCTGCTCACGAATTTGTTGGCGTCTTTTTCACAAAATATTGATGGCACGCTTTCTAGAGTTCAGCCAAGTTTCCCCGGTGCCGCGCAGGCCCTCGGGCTGATAATCACTCTTGATTGCGAACACTGATGCTCAACTTCAAATCCCTGCGGACTGAATGGGTCACGCTGCTGGCCAGCCTTTACCTGCTGATAGGCTTCAATGTCTTCCTCTGGCAGCATCTCGAACAGGTCGTGCCGCCCGGTTTGCCGGGGCTTTGGCTGAGCCTGGCGTTTGCCGTGCTGATGCTGTTCGCGTTCAACCTGATCCTCACGTTGTTCGCCTTCCGTTATGTATTGAAGCCAATACTTATCGTGTTGTTCATGAGTGGCGCGGGTGTGGCTTACTTCATGAACCAGTACGGCGTACTTATTGACGCGGGCATGTTCCGCAATATTGCGGAAACCAACGTGGCGGAAGTGCGTGACCTGCTTTCGTTGAAGTTTGCCTTGTATATCCTGGGCCTCGGTGTAGTGCCTTCGCTGCTGTTGTGGAAGGCGCCGATCGCCTATCGCGCCTGGCACCGTGAACTGCTCGGCAAGCTGGTGGTTGGCGGTGCCTGCGTGGTGGCCCTGGGCTCGGTGGCACTGGTCAACTACCAGGGCCTTTCGTCGCTGTTTCGCAACCACCACGAACTGCGCCTGATGCTCACCCCCAGCAATATCGTGGGTGCCTCCATCGGCTATGTCAGCGAGCGCGTTGGTACCGCATCACGGCCCTTCCAGCATTACGGCGAAGATGCCAAGCGTGACGCTGCCTGGCAAAAGCATGAACGCAAGTCGCTGACTGTGCTGGTTGTGGGTGAAAGTGCGCGGGCAGATCACTTCGGCGTGCTCGGCTACAACCGCGATACCACACCGAACCTTGCCAGGGAGCAGGGCCTGCTGGCGTTCTCCGATGTTCACTCCTGCGGCACGGAAACCGCCGTTTCGGTGCCGTGCATGTTCTCTGGCATGAAGCGTAAGGACTACGATGCCCGCGTGGCGAAGAACCGCGAAGGGTTGCTGGACATCCTCCAGCGGACCGGCCTGGCGGTGCAGTGGCGTGACAATCAATCGGGCTGCAAGGGTACCTGCGATCGCGTGCAGTTTATCGACGTCAGCAAACTCAAGGACCCGCAGTTGTGCGCTGATGGTGAATGCCATGACCAGATCCTGCTGCAGGGCCTGGGTGAGCTGATCGACAACCTCGACAAGGACACCGTGCTGGTGCTGCACCAGATGGGCAGCCACGGGCCTGAATACTTCAAGCGCTACCCCGGCGCCGACCAGCGCTTTGCCCCGGTGTGCCAGAGCAACGCGCTGGACCAGTGCAGCGAACAGGAAATCGTCAACGGTTACGACAACACCCTGGCCTATACCGACAAGGTGCTGGCCTCGCTGATCGATACCCTGCGCAGCAAGCAGGACAAGGTCGACACGGCGATGATCTACCTGTCCGACCATGGCGAGTCGCTGGGTGAGTACAACCTGTTCCTGCACGGCACGCCTTACGCCATCGCCCCCGAGCAGCAGAAGCACGTGCCGTTGCTGACCTGGTTCTCCGACAGCTACAAGGAGGACTTCGGCGTCGACACCGATTGCCTGGCCAAGCTCAGCGATGCGCCGCTGTCGCAGGACAACCTGTTCCACTCGATGCTCGGCCTGTTGCAGGTGCGTACCGAGGTCTACCAGCAATCGCTGGACATGTTCGCCAGCTGCCGGCCGTGGCTGGCGGCCAAGCGCTGAGTCTGACTGCACCGTTTATCCATTCCAGGGATGGCGCAGGTTTCACCAGCAGTGCCCGCGCCGTATATACTGCGCGCCAATGTTAGTGGGAGAGCCTCGTGGCCATCGAAATACACTGGATCCGTGACGACCAGAGCCTGGCCGAACACTGCCGCGACTGGCATCAGCTGCCCTTTGTCGCCGTCGACACCGAATTTATGCGGGTCGACACCTTCTACCCGAAAGCCGGGCTTATCCAGATCGGCGACGGAAAGCGTGCCTTCCTGATCGACCCGTTGCTGATCGGCGACTGGCAACCCCTGGCCGAACTGCTGGATGACAGCGGCGTGGTCAAGGTGCTGCACGCCTGCAGCGAAGACCTCGAAGTGCTGCTGCGCCTGACCGGCAAGCTGCCACAGCCGCTGTTCGACACCCAACTGGCCGCCGGCTACCTGAACCTGGGCTTCTCCATGGGCTATTCGCGCCTGGTGCAGGAAGTGCTGGGGATCGACCTGCCCAAGGGCGAAACCCGCTCCGACTGGCTGCAGCGCCCGCTCTCGGAAACCCAGGTCAGCTATGCCGCCGAGGATGCCGTGCACTTGGCCGAGCTGTTCACCGTGTTGCGCCCGCGCCTGAGTGACGACAAGTACGCCTGGGTGCTGGAGGACGGCGCCGAGCTGGTGGCCGCATTGCGCCGCGAGGTCGAGCCCGAAAGCCTGTACCGCGACGTCAAGCTGGCCTGGAAGCTGGCCCCCCAGCAACTGGCAGTGCTGCGTGAGCTGTGTGCCTGGCGCGAGCGTGAAGCGCGCAACCGCGACGTACCGCGCAATCGCATCCTCAAGGAGCACTCGCTGTGGCCCATGGCCAAGAGCCAGCCGAGCAACCTGTCGGCGCTGGCCAAGATCGACGAGATGCATCCGCGCACCATTCGTCAGGACGGTGAGTTCCTCATCCAGCTGATCAAGCGTGCCGCCAGCCTGCCAGCCGAGCAATGGCCACAGGCCTTGCCCGAGCCTTTGCCGATCGAGGCCGCAGGTATCCTCAAGCAGCTGCGTGCCATCGGCCAGGCCGAAGGTGAGCGCCTGGGCATTGCCCCCGAGCTAATGCTGCGCAAGAAAGCCCTGGAAGCGCTGCTCAAGAGCGGCTACCCCAATGGCCCCTATCAATTGCCCGATTCGCTGCGCGGCTGGCGCCGTGAGCGCATGGGCCAGGCCCTGCTGGACAGCCTGGCAGGCGCCGGAGAGACCCGATGAAACGCATTTGCTCTATCTACAAGAGCCCCCGCAAGAACGAAATGTACCTGTACGTGCTCAAGGCCGACGGCCTGGAGCGCGTGCCCGAAGGCCTGCTGCCGTTCTTCGGCACCCCCGTGCACGCCTTCGACCTGGTGCTGACCCCCGAGCGCAAGCTGGCCCGCGAGGATATCGCCAAGGTGCTGGAAAACCTCGACAACCAGGGTTACCACCTGCAGATGCCGCCGCCGGAGGACGACTACATCGAGCACCTGCCCGAAGAGTTGCTGCGCCGTAACGACCCTGCCTGATCATGCGAGTACTGATTGCTGAGCATGATCATGCTCGATACGCCGAGATCTTGCGCGCAGCCGCGCCTGAGCTGGAAGTCCTGACCAGCGGCGACTCCGCCGAACTGGCACGCCAGGCGCCACAGTGCCCGGTGTGGCTGGGCCAGCCGGACCTGCTGGCGAGCCTGCTGCGCCAGGGCCACAAGCCGGGCTGGATGCAGTCCACCTGGGCCGGTATCACCCCGCTGCTGGCCGAGGGCCTGCCGCGCGACTATCGCCTGACCCGCGCCGTGGGCATCTTTGGCCAGGTGATGGCCGAGTACATGCTCACCTACATGCTCGGCCATGAGCGCGAGGTGCTGTCGCGGCTGGTCAGCCAGGTCGAGCGTCGTTGGGACGACCGCCAGGGGCGGACCCTGGAAGGGCGCAAGGTGCTGATCGTCGGCACTGGCGACATTGGCCAGCGGGTGGCCGAGTTCCTGCAGGCGTTTGGCGTGGTGCTGTATGGCGTTGCCAGCAGCGCCCGCGAGCAGGCGCCGTTCGTCGAGGTAGTGGCGTTGGCCGACCTGCCGCGCATGGTTGGCCAGGTCGACTACGTGCTCAACCTGCTGCCGGATACCCCGGCCACCCACGACCTGTATGACGCGGCACTGTTCAAGTGCTTCCAGCCCACGGCGCTGTTCATCAATGCCGGGCGTGGGGCGGCGGTGGTCGACGCTGACCTGGTCGAGGCGCTGAAGGAAGGGCACCTGGCGGGGGCGGTGATCGATGTCTGCCGGCAGGAGCCGTTGCCCAGGCAACACCCGTTCTGGACGGCGTGGGGCTTGCTGCTGACCGGGCACAGCTCGGCACCCACCTCGCCGACGGCGATGGTGCGGTTGTTTGTCGAGAATGTGCGGGCGTTCACGGCAGGGCAGGGGTTGCGAGGAGAAGTGGACTTCGCCCGGGGCTATTGATTTTGTAGTGCCTGTACCGGCCTCTTCGCAGCACAAGGCTGCTCCTACAGGTTTTTTTCACTGTGCTGTAGGAGCAGCCTTGTGCTGCGAAAGGGCCGGTACAGCCAATGCAAGGCTTACAGGCTGAAATCACCCTCGGCAGCCAGCTCGCTCAGTGGCTTGCGCGGGCTCGGGACTTCACGCGCCTGCAGCGCTTCGTTCAGGCTGGCCTTGTCGCCCAGCTTGCCGATCGCCACCATGGCATGTAGCACGTAGCCTTCAGGAACCTTCAACTCCTGACGCGCCAGCTCCTGGTCGAAACCGGCCATGCCATGGGTATGCCAGCCGCTGATGCTGGCTTGCAGGGCCAGGTGCCCCCAGGCGGAGCCGGTGTCGAAGGTGTGCCACAGCGCCGGCTTTTCTTCCGTGGCGCCCGGGGCGGCGTAGGTGGTCTTGGAAATCACCAGCACCAGCGCCGATGCCTGTTGCGCCCAGCTGCGGTTGGCCGGCACCAGCAGGTTCAGGTAACGCTCCCAGTTCGGCGTGTCACGGCGGGCATAGAGGAAGCGCCAAGGTTGCGAGTTGTTCGCCGACGGCGCCCAGCGTGCAGCTTCGAGGAAGCTCAGCAAGGTTTCTTCGCTGATCGGCTCGGCGGTGAAGGCACGTGGCGACCAGCGGTTGATGAACTGCTCGTTGATGGCGTAATCGGCAATGCGGGGGTTGGCGCTCATGGCGGCTCCTGCAAAAGGGCGGTAAACGCGCACGCTACTGCGTCGCGTCGCGACTGACAAGCGGTCTGGCTTTGCCGAAGGCCAGGCTCTAGACTGGCGCCGCCGCGCGCCGTGGCCCCAAGATGAATGCAGGAAACCCGTGTCATGATCGCTGAAAACGCGCCGTTCTGGCGGCGCAAGACCCTCGAACAACTCAGCCCGCAAGAGTGGGAGTCGCTGTGTGACGGTTGCGGCCTTTGCTGCCTGCAAAAGCTCGAGGACGAGGACGACAACAGCGTCTATTACACGCGCATCGCCTGCAAACTGCTGGATCTGCACACCTGTCAGTGCAGCGATTACCCCAACCGTTTCGCCCAGGTACCTGACTGCATACAACTCACCCCGGGCAAGGCCGACCAGTTCAAGTGGCTGCCGAGTACCTGCGGCTACCGCCTGGTCAGTGAGGGCAAGGACCTGCCGGCTTGGCACCACCTGGTCTGCGGCGATCGCCAGCAGGTCCATGAACAGCGCATTTCCCAGTCGGGGCGCATGCTCAGTGAACACGATGTGCACGAAGACGACTGGGAAGACCACCTGATCTTCCGCGCCAGCTGACCGGCGCGGCCCGCTGCCACGGGGAAACAAGGAGTTTCTGTATGCGTTGCCAGCTGTTGTTGCTGTTTGGCCTGATGGCCAGTTCGCCGGCCTGGGCGAAAAAGGTCGACCTCGACTATCAGGTGCGCCTGTTGCCAGCCAGCGGCCAGGCGGAGGTCCGCCTAACCTTGGCCGAAGGCAGTGCCGTGCGCAGTCTGGATTTCGATCTGGGCAAGGCTGGGGCCTACAGCGGCTTCCAGGCTGATGGCCAATGGCAACTGCAGGGCCAGCGCGGCGTGTGGCAACCGGCGGCCGGCAAGACCAGCCTCAGCTACCGCGTGCAACTGGACCAGAAACGCGGCAGCGGCGCCTATTCATCGCGCATCACCCCGCATTGGGCGCTGTTCCTGGGCGACCAGCTGGTGCCGCCTGCGCGCCTCGACCAGCAGGATGGCACCGAACTGGTGGCGCGGCTGGCGTTCGACCTGCCGGAGGGCTGGAAGAGCATTGAGACCTCCTGGCCGCGCATCGGCAAGGACAAGTTCCGCATCGACAACGTTTCGCGCCTGTTCGACCGCCCCACAGGCTGGATGCTCGCCGGCGACCTGGGCAGCCGCCGCGCCCGCCTGGGCGAAACCGAGGTCACCGTGGCCGCACCGGTGGGGCAGGGTATGCGGCGCATGGACAACCTGACCATGCTGACCTTTGTCTGGCCGCAATTGCAGGCGGTTTTCCCGCGCAACCCGCCGAAGCTGCTGTTGGTCGGCGCTCGCGACGGCATGTGGCGTGGGGCGACCGCCGCGCAGGGCTCGTTGTACCTGCACAGTGCCCGGCCGGTGGTCAGCGAGAATGGCAGCAGCCCGTTGCTGCGCGAAGTGGTGCAACTGTTTGCGCAGATCCATGGGCGCGATGGCAGTGACTGGCTGGTGGAAAGCCTGAACGACTACTATGCCAGCGAGTTGCTGCGCCGCTCGGGCGGGGTGAGTGACGACCGTTACGAGGCTTGGCAGGCGCGCCTGAGCAAGCAGGGCGCCAAGGTCACCCGGCTCAAGGGCGAGCATGCCACCCCGGCGCAGGTGGCGCGCGGAGTGATGCTGTTGCAAGCGCTGGACAAGGAAATCCGCATCCACACCCAGGCCAAACGCTCGCTGGACGATGTCGCACGCGGGTTGATGCGCCTGCCCAGCGTCAGCACCGAAGACTTCGTGCAGATCAGCGAGAACGTGCTGGGGCGGCGCTCAGAGGTGTTGCAGAGCAAGGCGTTGCGCTAGCCATTTCTGTACCTGTGCCAGCCTCTTCGCGGGTAAACCCGCTCCCACAGGTACGGCGAAGAGGCCGAAGCCTTGGTGATCCTGTGGGAGCGGGTTTACCCGCGAAAGGGCCGGCACAGGCGGTGCAAAATCAACTGGCCAACGGATCCTTCCCGGTTACCGTCACCCCGCGCGTCGCCGCCTCGGCACTGGCCTTCAACGCCTCCAGTTCCGCAGCACTGCGCTCGATGTCCGAACGCAAGCGGTGATACTCCTGCCGGTGCCGCTGCCACCAGGCCTTGGTCGCACAATGCCCGCTGAAGCCCCGAGCCAGTGCCAAGCCGCCAACTGCGATCTGCAACAACCCGACCAGGCCGCCGTGGCGCAGCCCCTTGCTGACCATCAACGCGCCGCCAGCCAGCGAACTGGCGCGCTCCAGGCCGTGAACGTTCTTGTCTTGCGATGTCGCTGCCGAATGGATATCAAGCATGGCAAGGTCTCCGTCTGAAGTGTATGCAGGTGACCTGTCGGCCGCCGCCATCGTTCAGTCGGCTATTTGAACCTGGGCCCCGAACGGGTATTCAGCCCCTTGGCCATGCGGTCATACAGCACCACATTCACCGTCGCTGCGAGGTTCATGCAGCCCTCGGTCGGAATGTAGATGGTCTCTTCGCACCATGCCCGCACATCGGCACTGAGGCTGCCGTCTTCCGGCCCGAAGATGTAGATGGCCCGATCCGGGTGGGTGTATTCCGGCAATGGCCGCGCGCCTTCCACCAACTCCACGGCCACCGGCGTGCAGCCCAGCGGGATGATGCGCTGCAGGTCATCGATGCCGATCAGCGGGATGTCGTAGTGCACGCGCTTGGTGTCGGTGACGAAGTCACGGGCACGCTCGTAGCGTTTGCCGGTGTAGAACACCGAATTGACGCCATAGCAACCCGCGGCGCGCATCACCGAGCCGACGTTTTCTGCTGACTTGGGGTTGAACAGGCCGATGCAGCTGTATCGTTTGTTTGCCACGTACCGGGGCCCTTCGCGAAAAAAAGCGCGATTATACGGGCTGCCCGGTAGCAGCGGGGCGGTGAATCGATGGTCAGTCTTTCTTCAGCATGCCCGCCAGCCCGGCGAACGGGTTGTGGGTGGCCTTGGCGATGCTCGGGGTGCTGGTGGAGCCTTCGCTGAAGTACTGCTGGTCGGTATAGCGCGAGTGCTCGTTGTCGTGGCAGTACAGGCACAGCAGCTCCCAGTTGGAGCCGTCCTGCGGGTTGTTGTCGTGGTTGTGGTCGCGGTGGTGCACGGTCAGCTCGCTCAGGCGCTTGCCGGAGAACTCGCGGGCGCAGCGGCCGCAGACGTGCGGGTACATTTTCAGGGCCTTGTCACGGTAGCCCATTTCCTTGTCGCGCTTGGCATCGGCCAGGATGCGGTCCAGGCGCGCGGTGGCGGCGGCGGAAGAGGTGGAGCTCATGGTGTTTCCTTTGTTCTGATCAGGCAAATGACGGTTATGCGCTGAGTCTAGCGCGCTTGCGGGGCAGGCGGACAGGCGAAAGCTTTGATTTAGGCGTAGCCTGTAGGAAGGTTCCCGACAGGAGGTTGCTGATGTTTCGCGCGATCCTCGTTGTGCTGTTGTTGGCCGGCCTGTCCATGGCCGAAGCTGCCAGCACGCCACCCCGGTTGAGCACGCCGGTGCCCGGTGCACCGGGTACGCCTACGCCCACGCCATATCCGCAGATTACCCCGAGTACGCCGCCCAAGGCCTATGACAGCCAGCCGGGGGCGCCACTGTTACCGCCGATGCCCGTGCCCGGGCCGCCGAAAGACCAGCCATTGCCGGGGTTGCGCCAGGACCCGCCGAAGCAGCCGGTGCAGGATGATTGACTGAATGGGCCGTGTTGGCTGTGGGATTTTGGGGCTGCTTTGCAGCCCATCGCGACACAAGGCCGCTCCTACAGGGATCGCGCAGGATTCAGGACATGCGCTATCCCTGTAGGAGCGGCCTTGTGTCGCGAAAGGGGCGCAAAGCGCCCCCGGCTCTCTCAAGCCAGACCTAGCTCGCCGAACACGAACGCGTACTCAAGGGCCACATCCTTGAGCCCCTGATACCGCCCGCTCATCCCGCCATGCCCAGCCCCCATCTCGGTCTTGAGCAGCAGCAGGTTATCGTCGGTCTTTCGCGTGCGCAGCCGCGCCACCCACTTGGCCGCTTCCCAGTACTGCACGCGGCTGTCGTTGTAGCCCGCCACCACCAGCATCGCCGGGTAGGCCTGTTCTTTCACGTTCTCGTACGGTGCATAGGCCTTGATCCGCTCATACACCTCCGGCTCCTCAGGGTTACCCCATTCGTCGTACTCGGTCACGGTCAGCGGCAGCTCGGGGTCGAGCATGGTGTTGAGCACGTCGACGAACGGCACTTCGGCAATCGCACAGCGGAACAGCTCGGGGCGCAGGTTGAGCACCGCGCCCATCAGCAGGCCACCGGCGCTGCCGCCACTGATGGCCAGGCGGTCGGCAGCCGTGACACCCTCGGCGATCAGGTGCTCGGCACAGGCGATGAAGTCGCTGAAGGTGTTGTGCTTGTGCTCCTGCTTGCCGGCGCGGTACCAGGCTTCGCCCAGTTCGCCACCACCACGCACATGAGCGATGGCAAAGGCCACGCCGCGCTCCAGCAGGCTCAGGCGCGCGTGCGAGAACCACGGGTCGAGGCTTTCGCCATAGGCGCCGTAGCCATACAGGTACAGCGGCACGGTCTGGCCCAGGTCCTGTCGGCGGCGCACCAGACTGATCGGCACCCGGGTGCCGTCCGCTGCGGTAGCCCACAGGCGCTCGCTGACATAGTCGTCGGCATCGAACGGCCCCAGCACCGGGGTTTGCTTGAGCACCGCCTGGGCACCGCTGGCCAGCTCCAGCTGGCGTACCTGGGCCGGGCGGTTGAGGGCTTCATAGCGCAGGCGCAGGCGTGGGCTGGCGAATTCCAGGCTGTCCTGCACGTACAGGCTGTAGGCCGCGTCGGGCAGTTCGACGCGGTAGGGGGCCAGGCCCTGCGGGCGTACCTCGATGATCGGCAGGCCGCCTTCGCGCAGGCTCAGGGTCAGCGCGCCGGCATTCAGGCTGAGGCCTTCGAGCATGATCGCGTCGCGGTGCGCTACCAGCACCTGCCATTGCTCACGGCTGGGCACTGGTGCGACCGGGGCGTGGTACAGGGCGAAGTTGATGCCGTCCTGGTTGGTGCGGATGAACCAGCGCCACTGGCCGTCGAGCTGGCCGTGGTCGGGGAAGTACTCGTGGCCTTCGACCCGTGGCGCCAGGCAGGTGAACGGTGCCTGCGGGGTTTCCGCGTCCAGCACCCAGGCTTCGCTGGTGGTCTTGCTGTTGAGCAGCAGCACTAGCTGGCGTTCGGAACTGGTGCGGTAGCAGTGCAGGAAGAAGCGCCCATCGGGCTCCTCGAACACGGTCTGCGCGCCGTCGTTGCCCAGGGTGTGGCGACGCAGGCGCCACGGGCGGTGGGTGTCGTCCAGTTCGGCGAAGAACAGCGTCTGGCTATCGTTGGCCCAGGTCAGGCTGCCGTCGCAGTCGTCGAAGGGCAGGGTAGTGACGCTGCCACTGGCCAAGTCCTTCACGTACAGGGTGAAGATTTCGTCGCCGCTGGTGTCCAGGCTGTAGGCCAGCAGGCGGTGGTCAGGGCTGACGTTGAACGCGCCGAGGGACAGGAAACCGCCATTGGCCAGGGCGTTGGGGTCGAGCAGCAGTTGCTCCTGGCTTTCATCGACCGTGTTGGAGTCGTCGGCCGGGCGCGGGCAGCGATAGTGGCGCGGGTACTCGTCGCCCGCGGTGGTACGGGTGTAGTACAGGTAGGGGCCCCAGGGCGCCGGCAGCGACAGGTCGGTTTCCAGGATGCGGCCCTTGATCTCTTCGAACAGTTGTTCGCGCAGCGGCGCCTGGTCGGCCAGGCAGGCTTCCTGGTAGGCGTTTTCGGCCTGCAGGTAGGCAAGCACCTCGGGGGTGTCACGCTGTTGCAGCCAGGCGTACGGGTCGGTGGCCTGGGCCTGGTGGGCAATCGGGGGTTGGGGCTTGGTTGGCATTGAGGATCTCTTGATTGGGGTTGCCTGTGCCGGCCTCCTTGCGGGCAAGCCCGCGAAGAGGCCGGCACAGGCAAACGCTGTCTGCGCCCGGAAAAGTGTTTATCATAGGCATCTCTTTGCCTGGCTTGCACGAACACCATGACCGAGAACGACTACACCCTCGCCTGGGGCCTTTACGCCGTTGCCGCCCTGGGCTGCCTGATGGTGGGCTTCAAGCTCACCGGCTGGATGTGGCGCTGGCTGCGCGAACCGCTGCGGGTGGTGCTGGCGGTGCTGCTGCTGACCCCGACCATCGTCGACCCGGTCAAGGACAGCTTCGCCCCGGCGATTGCCATCACCGCCCTCGACGTCGCCTTCAAGGTCGGCAACAACGCCTGGCGCGCGGTTTCCGACTTCGCCATGTACGGCATGGGCGCGTTTTCCCTGTATTTCCTCTTCGTGCTGCTGCGCTTTCCGCTGGAGAAACGCGCCCGCGAGCGCCGCGCGCAGGTCGAGGCCGCTGCCCAGCGCCAGGCTGCCGAAGATGACCAGCTTGGCGCCCAGGCCCCGCTGACCGCAGAGCGCCGCGACCGTTACCGTGATGCGCCACCCCCTGTCGCCCCAGCCGTCTCCCGCGGCAGCGGCCGGGTCGAGCCCCGTCTGTAAGCGGAGACACGCCTATGTGCGAACTGCTGGGCATGAGTGCCAACGTCCCCACCGATATCGTCTTCAGCTTCACCGGCCTGATGCAGCGCGGCGGTCGTACCGGCCCGCACCGTGACGGCTGGGGCATCGGCTTCTACGAAGGCCGTGGCCTGCGCCTTTTCCAGGACCCGGCTGCCAGCAGCGAGTCGGAAGTGGCCAACCTGGTGCAGCGTTACCCGATCAAGAGCGAAGTGGTCATTGGCCATATCCGCCAGGCCAACGTCGGCAAGGTATGCCTGTCCAACACCCACCCGTTCGTGCGAGAGATGTGGGGCCGCAACTGGTGCTTCGCGCACAACGGCCAGCTGGGCGACTTCAAGGGCCAGGCCAGTTTCTACCGGCCGGTGGGCGATACCGACAGCGAGGCGGCCTTCTGCGACCTGCTCAACCGCATCCGCAGCGCCTTCCCCGAGCCCGTTCCGGTGGAACAGCTGCTGCCGGTGCTGGTCGAAGCCTGTGCCGGCTACCGCGGCCAGGGCGTGTTCAACTGCATGCTCAGCGACGGCGACTGGCTATTCTGCTTCTGTTCAACCAAGCTGGTGCACATTACCCGCCGGGCACCTTTTGGTGCGGCGCGGTTGAAGGACGTCGACCTGATCGTCGATTTTCACACCGAAACCACCCCTAACGACGTGGTCACGGTGATCGCCACCGAGGCCCTGACCGAGAACGAGACCTGGCAGCGTTACGAGCCGGGTCAGTGGGCCCTGTGGCGGCACGGCGAGTGCGTGGCGCACGGCCAGAGCTAAGGACGCGGCATGTTCAGAAGTTACCTGCGGTTGCTGTTGTTCACCTTCGGCCTGCTGGCCGGTATCCAGGTCCCGGGGCTGGTGAAGGACTACAGCCAGCGGGTCGAGGCGCACCTGTTCGAATCCCGCGAGGCGCTCGACGGCTTCCGGCAGACCGCCGAACGTTTCTTCAATGGCGACCTGCAGGCGCTGCTGCGGCATTACCGCAGCAGCGACGACCCAGTGTTCAACAGTGATGCCAACAGCATTGAAAGCCTGATGATCCGCAACGAACTGCTGGAAAACGAATGGCAGGCGCTGCAAGCGCCATGGGCGCAACGTACCTGGCACGTGCTGGTACAGGCCGACCCGCAGTTGCGCGAAGAAACCCTCAATGGCTACAGCTACCAGATCCTGCTGGTGCCCGAGGCGGTTGGCTGGGGGCTTGGTGCAGGGTTTGTGCTGGCATTCGTGGTCGAGAGCCTGTTGCTGGCGATTGGCTGGGTGATCCTGGGCGGGCGGCGTGGGGCGGTGAAAGAGAGCTGGCGCTGATTTTTGCTGTGCCTGTGCCGGCCCTTTCGCGGGTGAACCCGCTCCCACAGGTACTGCGCAGCCCTCAAGCCCTGTGGTGACTCTGTGGGAGCGGGTTTACCCGCGAAGAGGCCAGCACAAACACTGCAAATCTGTCAGACCAACACAATCCGCTGCCCACCCACATCCCGCGCATACCGCTCCAGCACCTGCCGGCAAACCCCGACCACTTCATCCACCAACGCCACCCCGGTCTGCCAGGCCACCACTAGCTCCAGGCTCGGCGGCGGTTGCAGCCCCTGCAGCAATACCAGCTCACCCCGGCTCAACTCGGCATCCACCAGCGCCGGTGGCAACGCACCAATGCCAAAACCGTCACGCAACAGCCGGGTAATCGCCGCCACCGAGTTCACGCAGTTCAGCCGTGGCGTTTCGGCCCCCGCGCCCTGCAGCAGGCTCAGCACTTCCTGGTGCGGCCGCGAGTTCTTCGAGAAGGTGATGATGCGTTCCCGCCCAAGCTCGGCCAGCGAGGCATAGTCGCGGTGCTGGTGCGAGCCGGCGGCCACCACCCAACCCATCGGGTAGCGCGCCAGGTCCAGGCTGCGGATCGATTGCTCGCGCAGCAGGTCGGTCTGCAGGATCACGTCGAGAAAGCCCTTCTGCAATTGCTCGCGAAGGTTCAGCGCGGTGTCGGCCACCAGTTCGATCTCCACCTGCGGGTAACGCTCGGTCAGCTCCGCCACCAGTGCGCTCATCCAGGTGTGGATCACCGTGTCCATCACCCCGATACGGATGCGCCCGACCTTGGCCCGGTCGCTGTCCAGCGACTGCTTCATGGCCTTGGCGGTTTCCAGCATGCGCTCGGCATATTCCAGCACCTTGCCGCCTTCCGGGGTCAGGCTGACGCCACGTGAGTCGCGCAGCAGCAGCTTCACGCCCAGGTCGGCCTCCAACGCGGCGATGCGGCTGGAAACCGAGGCCTGGGTAGTGAACAGCTTTTCCGCGGTCAGGCGGAAGCTCTTGAGCCGGGCGACCCAGACGAAGGTTTCGAGGAAGCGAAGGTTCATGATCAGTTTTTCTTGTTCCAGACCGGCGGTTTTTCTCGTTGGACGCAAATGGCGCGGCGTCTGAACAATGGCAGCCAGGCCGCGACTCATTGTCGCCCATAAAACAATACCAACAAGCCGAGGCAAGCATGAACCCCACCGGCGTGCAGCAGCAGGTCAGCTCCCCATCTTCGTCCGGGCCCTTCGCCTGGTATCGCGACATCGACTCACAGCAGCGCCGGACGTTCTGGAGCTGCAAGATCGGCTACGGCCTGGACGGCATGGACACACAGATGCTCAGCTTCGTCATTCCGACGCTGATCATGCTGTGGGGCATCACCACCACCGAAGCCGGGTTGATCCACACTAGCACCTTGATCGCCTCGGCCGTGGGTGGCTGGGTGGCCGGCATTCTCTCCGACCGCATTGGCCGCGTGCGCACCCTGCAACTGACGGTGGTGTGGTTTGCCTTCTTCACCTTCCTCTGCGGCTTCGCCCAGAACTACGAACAGCTGCTGATCGCCCGTACCCTGATGGGCTTCGGCTTTGGCGGTGAGTGGACCGCCGGCGCGGTGCTGATCGGCGAGGTGATCCGCGCCCAGGACCGTGGCAAGGCGGTGGGCATGGTGCAGTCCGGCTGGGCCCTTGGCTGGGGCCTCACCGCCATCCTCTACGCGCTGCTGTTCTCCTGGCTGCCGGCAGAGCAGGCCTGGCGCGCGCTGTTCCTGCTAGGCCTGGTACCGGCGATCTTCGTGATCTTTGTCCGCCGCCTGGTCAAGGACCCCGAGGTATATCGCGAGGCCAAGTCGGTGGAAAACGCCGAGGCACCTGCGCAGTTCTACGAAATCTTTGCCCCGGGGATGCTCTGGACCACCGTGCGGGCTTCCCTGCTGACCACCGGCGCACTGGGCGGCTACTACGCCATTACCTCTTGGCTGCCGACCTTCCTCAAGAACGAGCGCGGCCTGAGCGTGCTGGGTACCGGTGGCTATCTGGCCATGGTGATCGTCGGCTCCTATGTCGGCTATGTGGTCAGTGCGTACCTGTCCGACCTGCTGGGGCGCAAGAAAAACTTCATCCTGTTCGCCGTGGGCTCGTTCGTCATCGTGCTGCTGTATACGCAAATGCAGGTCAGCGACGGCGTGATGCTGTGGCTGGGCTTCCCGCTGGGCTTCTTCGCCTCGGGTATCTTCAGCGGCATGGGCGCGTTCCTCACCGAACTGTTCCCCACGCGTATCCGTGGTTCGGGGCAGGGCTTCTGCTACAACATCGGCAAGGTCATCGCGGCACTGTTCCCGCTGCTGATCGGCGTGCTCGGCCAGAAAGTACCGCTGGGCCTGGGTATCGGCGTGTTCTCCGCCGTGTCCTACGGGGTGGTGATCGTGGCGGCGCTGAGCCTGCCGGAAACCCGCGGCAAACAGCTGCAGGCGCGTTAAGGTAGGCATATGAACAACGACAACGGAGGCCGTGCAGTGGAACGCCTGCTACTCAATTGCGACATGGGCGAGAGTTTCGGCAGCTGGCGCATGGGCCTGGATGCCGAAGTCATGCCTTACATCGATTGCGCCAACATCGCCTGCGGCTACCACGCCGGCGACCCCGGCATCATGCGCCGCACCGTGGCCCTGGCGCTGGAGCACGGGGTGACCATCGGCGCGCACCCGGCCTACCCGGACCTGGTCGGCTTCGGCCGCCGCTCCATGGCCTGCAGCCCGGAGGAAATCCGCGACCTGCTGCATTACCAGATCGGTGCGCTGGACGGCATCTGCAAAGTGTTGGGCGGCCGCGTGGCCTACGTGAAACCCCATGGTGCGCTGTACAACGACATGATGGCCGACCCGCTCAAGCTGCGCACCGTACTGGAGGCTGTGGCGGCCTATGGCGCAGACCTGCCGCTGATGCTGATGGCCACCGCCGACAACCGCGCCGCCCAGGCCCTGGGAGATGAGATTGGCGTGCCGCTGTGGTTCGAAGCATTCGCCGATCGCGCCTACACCGCCAGCGGCCATCTGGTGTCGCGTCGCCTGCCCGGCGCTGTGCACCACGACCCGGCGCTGGTGGTGGAGCAGGCCGTGCGCCTGGCCCGCGGCGATACGCTCGTCGCGGACGATGGCAGTGCACTGAGGCTTGCAGCCAGTACCCTGTGCGTACACGGTGACAACGACAGTTCGGTGGCGGCTGTGCGGCAGATTCGCCAGGCTCTCGATGCCCTGGAGTCGCGATGAAACCCCGTATTGAAGTCGTGGCCATCGACAGCCTGATGGTGCGCCTGTTCGATGGTATCGACGAGGGCAACATGCCGTGGATGCTTGCCGCCAGCCAGCGCTTGCACGCGACGTTCGGCAAGCACTTGCTGGACCTGGTGCCGTCCTACACCACGCTGATGGTGCAGTTCGACCTGCCACCGGGTGAGGCGAGGGCACTGATCATCCGTGCGCTGGAGGGCTTGCAGCCAGACACGGGCAGCGGTGGCCGCCGCCATGAGATCCCGGTGTGGTACGACGCCAGCGTCGGCCCGGAGCTGCCGGTGTTGGCGGCCCGCAGTGGCTTGAGTGAAGCAGAGGTGGTCCGCTTGCACAGCGAGCGCGAGTACCCGGTGTTCGCCCTGGGTTTCGCCCCCGGTTTCGGCTTCATGGGTCTGGTGGACGAACGCCTGGCCAGCCCGCGCCTTAGCACCCCGCGCAAGCGCGTGGCGGCCGGCAGCGTCGGCATTGCCGAGCGCCAGACGGCGGCCTATCCAGCGGTATCGCCGGGTGGCTGGAACCTGATCGGGCGTACCCCGGTGCGCCTGTTCGACCGTGAACGCGAGGGCTACAGCCTGTTGCAACCCGGTGACCGGGTGCGCTTCGTGCCGGTTTCGCGCAGCGACTTCGTGGCGTTGGGCGGTGATGTGGAGGCACAAGCATGAAGCAGTTGAAGATCGAGGCCAGTACTCCGCTGTGCCAATTACAGGATGCTGGGCGTTTTGGCGTACGCCATTTGGGCGTGACCCAGGGCGGGGCGCTGGACTGGGTGGCGATGCACTGGGCCAACTGGCTGCTGGGCAACCCGTTGGCGGCGCCGGTGGTCGAGGTGGCGCTAGGTGGTTTCTGTGTGGTCGCCGAGCAGGATTGTGTGCTGGCCCTGGCCGGTGCCGACCTGGATGCGCGTGTCGATGATCAGCCGCTGGCGCCCTGGCGCAGCTTTGCGTTGGTCAAGGGCCAGCGGTTGACCCTGAAGCAGCCGAAGCAGGGCGTGCGAGCGTATCTGGCGGCGCCTGGCGGGTTCCTCGGCGAGGATGTGCTGGGCAGTTGTGCCACCGTTGTGCGGGAAGAACTTGGCGGTATCGATGGTCAGGGTTCTGGGCTTGGCAAAGGCCAGGTTCTGGCATTCTCAGGCACTTCGCCGACCCTGCGTGAGGTACCCGAAGCGCTGCGGCCACAGTACCCACAAAAGCCTGTACTTGACCTGGTGATCGGCGCACAGATCGGTGACTTCAGCGGTACCAGCCTGTTCGAGGCGTTCAACCGCGAGTGGACGCTGGACAGCCGTGCCGACCGCATGGGCATCCGCCTGCTGGGGCCGCAGTTGGTCTACCAGGGCGCGCCGATGATTTCCGAGGGGATTCCGCTCGGGGCGGTACAGGTGCCGCCGGATGGGCAGCCGATCGTGTTGCTCAATGACCGGCAGACCATTGGCGGTTATCCGCGGCTGGGGGCATTGACGCCGCTGGCGCTGGCGCAACTGGCGCAGTGCATGCCGGGCGCGGTGGTGCGGTTCCGGGCGGTGGTGCAGGATGAGGCGTGGCGGGAGCAGCAGGCTTACCTGGACCGTTGGCGATAAGGCAGCCGGCCTCTTCGCGGGTAAACCCGCTCCTACAGGTACGGCGCAAGCCGGGAGGCCTGTGCGGGACCTGTAGGAGCGGGTTGACCCGCGAAAGAGCCGGCACTGGCAAAATCACTTGGACAAGTAACGCATCCCTTCCTCCAACCCCTGCAAGGTCAGCGGGTACATCTTGTCCTCGATCAAGTCCCGCACCAGGTGGGTCGATGCGGTGTAGTCCCAGGCCTGCTTCGGGTACGGGTTGATCCAGATGATCTTCCTGAATTTCTCCATGAAACGCTGCATCCACACATACCCGGCCTCTTCGTTCCAGTGCTCCACGCTGCCCCCCGGCTGGGTAATCTCGTAGGGCGCCATGGCCGCATCGCCAACGAACACAACCTTGTAGTCATCGCCGTACCTGTGCAGCAGGTCGAAGGTGGAATAGCGCTCCGAGGTGCGGCGCAGGTTGTTTTTCCACACCGACTCGTACACGAAGTTGTGGAAGTAGTAGTACTCCAGGTGCTTGAACTCGGTCTTGCACGCCGAGAACAGTTCTTCGCAGACCTTGACGTGGGCGTCCATCGAACCACCGATGTCGAACAGCAACAGCAGCTTCACCGTGTTGCGCCGCTCGGGGCGCATCTGGATGTTCAGCAGCCCGGCATCCCGCGCGGTGTGGTCGATGGTGCCGTCGATGTCCAGCTCTTCGGCGGCGCCTTCACGGGCGAACTTGCGCAGCCGGCGCAAAGCCAGCTTGATGTTGCGCGTGCCCAGCTCCACCTGGTCGTCCAGGTTCTTGTATTCGCGCTGGTCCCACACCTTCACCGCCTTGCCCTGGCGCTTGCCGGCCTCGCCCACGCGGATGCCCTCGGGGTTGAAGCCGCCCGAACCGAACGGGCTGGTGCCGCCGGTGCCGATCCACTTGTTGCCGCCGGCGTGACGTTCCTTCTGCTCTTCGAGGCGCTTCTTGAACTCCTCGATCAGCTTGTCCAGGCCACCCAGCGACTGGATCTGCGCGCGTTCCTCGTCGGTCAGCGAACGCTCGAATTCCTTGCGCAGCCAGTCTTCGGGGATCAGCGCCTCGATGTGCCGGTCGAGGTTCTCCAGGCCCTTGAAGTAGGCGGCGAAGGCCCGGTCGAACTTGTCGAAGTGGCGCTCGTCCTTCACCAGGATGGCGCGGGCGAGGTAGTAGAACTCGTCCATGTCGGCGAACACCACGCGCTTTTGCAGGGCCTGGTGCAGGTCGAGCAGTTCGCGTACCGACACCGGCACCTTGGCCGCGCGCATTTCATTGAACAGGTTGAGCAGCATGGCCCGGCTCCTGTCAGCGGTTGCCGCGCCGGCTCATGAAGGCCAGGCGCTCGAGCAGTTGTACGTCCTGCTCGTTCTTCACCAGCGCGCCGGCCAGCGGTGGAATGGCCTTGGTCGGGTCGCGTTCGCGCAGCACCGCTTCACCGATGTTGTCGGCCATCAGCAGCTTGAGCCAATCGACCAGTTCGGAGGTGGACGGCTTTTTCTTCAGGCCTGGTACCTTGCGCACGTCGAAGAACACGTCCAACGCCTCGCTGACCAGCGACTGGCTGATGTTCGGGTAGTGCACGTCGACGATCTGCTGCAGGGTGGTGCGGTCGGGGAAGGCGATGTAGTGGAAGAAGCAGCGGCGCAGGAAGGCGTCCGGCAGCTCCTTTTCGTTGTTGGAGGTGATGATGATGATCGGGCGCTGTCTGGCCTTGATGGTCTCGTCGATTTCGTAAACGTAGAACTCCATCTTGTCGAGTTCTTGCAGCAGGTCGTTGGGGAACTCGATGTCGGCCTTGTCGATTTCGTCGATCAGCAGGATGACCCGTTCCTCGGCCTCGAAGGCTTCCCACAGCTTGCCCTTTTTCAGGTAGTTGCGCACGTCGTGGACCTTGTCCACGCCCAGCTGGGAGTCACGCAGACGGCTGACCGCGTCGTACTCGTAGAGGCCCTGGTGGGCCTTGGTGGTGGACTTGATGTGCCAGGTGATCAGGCGCGCACCGAACGAGGCTGCCAGCTGCTCGGCGAGCATGGTCTTGCCGGTGCCGGGTTCGCCCTTGACCAGCAAGGGGCGTTCGAGGGTGATGGCCGCGTTTACCGCCAGTTTCAGGTCGTCTGTGGCGACGTAGTCGCGGGTGCCTTCGAACTTCATGGGTCTGTCCTCTGCTGGAAGCCTGCACCGGCCCTTTCGCGGGTAAACCCGCTCCCACAGTTACCCCACCTTTTCTGAGGTTTGTGGAATACCTGTGGGAGCGGGTTTACCCGCGAAGAGGCCAGCACAGGCAGCACATATTTTCGATTTGTCACCGACTATAACGCGGGGTTCGCCGACTGGAAACGCAGACCAGGTATTCAGTCCCTGAATGCCCCGTCACTCGATCCTAGTCGGAATCCGGCGCATCACGCTCATACCGCGCATTGAACGCCTCGATGAACCCGTTGCGCAGTATCTGCAGAAACGCCTCGAAGGCGCTGATATCCTGTTTGTGCACGCTGCCGCTGAGCTCTACCCGGGTCGCGAACTGGTTCTTCGGCTGGTTCTTCAATACTGTCTCGGTTGCACCTACCAGCGCTTCCCAGACCGAGCGGAAGAAGCCTTTGTCCTTCTCCTGCACATCCTGCTGCCAGTCGAACACATCCACATCCCGCAACAGTGGCTTGATGTACCCGTTCAATCGCCCGTTGGTCGCCTCGGCCTCTATCACCACATCGCCGTGCCCGGCATTGAAATCGAACTTGCCGTAGGCGCTGGCGAAGTCATTGAGCTTGCGCAGCTCGATACCCGTGGCGCGCAGGCGGAACTCGAAGTCGTCGAAATCGCTGAACGGGTCGAAGGTGGCGCGACTTTCCACCTTGGCGTCGCCTACGATCAGCGCCGTGCCATCGAAGCTGGCATCACGTCGGCCCTTTTCGTCACGAATGTTGGTGAGGTTGCGAATACTCGCATCGAGCTGAGTGGCCTTGAGGTTGACTGGTGGTTTGGAGTTGAAGTTGCGGAAAGTCAGCACGCCGTTGTCGATGCGAACCTCGTTCAGGGTGATCGGCAGCAGTTTTTCCAGTTGCTGGCGCCAGTCGGTGCCCTGACCGGTCTGCGAGTTCTGTTTGTTGCCGCCATCGACGAAGTTGAGTTCCGGCCGGTCGAATATGACTTCGGCAACCACTGCGCGGTCGTACCAAAGGGCGTGCCAGCTCACCGACAGGTCGATCAGCGGTGCATCGAGAAACGGTACCGGCACCTTGCCGGTGGTCTTGACGATCTTCAGCCCGTTGATCTGGTATGCACCGCGCCACCAGGCCAGGTCCACATCGGCCACCTGGCCACGGTAGTCGCCCATGTCGGCCAGTTTGTCATTGAGGTAGTCGCGCACCAGATAGGGCAGGGCCAGGTGCAGCACCAGCAACAGCACGATCAGGCTGGCCAGGCCGATCAACGGCCAGCGATAACGGGCTCTCATCGAAGTGTCTCCAACGCAGGATATGCGGTTGACCGCAACGAGTCCGCGTGAGTTCGAACAGGCTTTACGGGCCACCGGTGCGGGCTTACCCTTGAGGTCTTTCCCTGCTTTTTTTCATGCCAAGGACCCCTGCCATGAGCCGTATCTTTGCAGACAACGCCCATTCCATCGGTAACACGCCGCTGGTGCAGATCAACCGCATTGCCCCGCGCGGCGTGACCATCCTGGCCAAGATCGAAGGGCGTAACCCGGGCTATTCGGTCAAATGTCGCATCGGCGCGAACATGGTCTGGGACGCCGAAAGCAGCGGCAAGCTCAAGCCGGGCATGACCATCGTCGAACCGACCTCGGGCAACACCGGCATCGGCCTGGCCTTCGTCGCCGCAGCCCGTGGCTACAAACTGATGCTGACCATGCCCGCGTCCATGAGCCTGGAGCGCCGCAAGGTGCTGAAGGCGCTGGGGGCCGAGCTGGTGCTGACCGACCCGGCCAAGGGCATGAAGGGCGCCATCGAGAAAGCCAACGAAATCGTCGCCTCCGACCCGGCCCAGTACTTCCTGCCGGGCCAGTTCGAAAACCCGGCCAACCCGGCGATCCACGAAAAAACCACCGGCCCGGAAATCTGGAACGACACCGACGGCGCGGTCGACGTGCTGGTGGCTGGGGTCGGCACCGGCGGCACCATCACCGGTGTTTCGCGCTACATCAAGCACACGCAGGGCAAGGCGATCCTGTCGGTGGCGGTGGAACCAGTGGCCTCGCCGCTTATCAGCCAGACCCTGGCCGGCGAAGAGCTCAAGCCCAGCCCGCACAAGATCCAGGGCATCGGCGCCGGCTTCGTGCCGAAGAACCTCGACCTGTCGATCGTCGACCAGGTGGAAACGGTGACCGACGAAGAGTCCAAGGCCATGGCCATCCGCCTGATGCAGGAAGAGGGCATCCTCTGTGGCATTTCCTGTGGTGCGGCGATGGCAGCGGCCGTGCGCCTGGCCGAAAAGCCGGAAATGCAGGGTAAGACCATCGTCGTGATTCTGCCGGACTCCGGCGAGCGCTACCTGTCGAGCATGCTGTTCAGCGACCTGTTCAGCGAGCAGGAAAACCAGCAGTAATGGCCTTGCCGCTGATCCGGCGCAACGTTTGGCGGCTTGGTTTATTGCAAAATCTTCATGATTGAGTTGCCGCCCAGGCTGTTTTTACCCCGGCGGCATCAGTTTATGATGGCAGGATGATTTATCGGAGAGCAGGGCGAATGGCCCTGTTTCTTCCTCAAGGAGTGAAAGCATGACCTTTTCCTTTGCAGCCAAGGCGGGTGTCTTGCTGGTGTTTTTTGGCAGCGTGCTGTTCGTGCACCTGCGCGGCAAGGCTCGCTTGCCGGTGTTGCGCCAGTTCGTCAACCATTCGGCGCTGTTCGCCCCTTATAACAGCCTGATGTACCTGTTTTCCGGCGTACCGTCCAAGCCCTACCTGGACCGCCAGCGCTTCCCCGAGCTGGATGTGCTGAAGGACAACTGGCAGGAAATCCGCGAAGAGGCCATGCGCCTGTTCGACGAAGGTTACATCCGCGCCGCCGAGAAGGATAACGACGCAGGCTTCGGTTCGTTCTTCAAGAAAGGCTGGAAGCGCTTTTACCTGAAGTGGTACGACAAACCGTTGCCTTCTGCCGAAACCCTGTGCCCGCGTACTGTCGAGTTGGTCAGCAGCATCCCCAACGTCAAGGGCGCGATGTTCGCCCTGTTGCCCGGCGGCAGCCACCTGAACCCGCACCGCGACCCGTTCGCCGGTTCCCTGCGCTACCACCTGGGCCTGTCCACCCCCAACTCCGATGCTTGCCGCATCTACGTCGATGGCGAGGAATATGCCTGGCGTGACGGTGAGGACGTGATGTTCGATGAAACCTACGTGCACTGGGTCAAGAACGAGACCGACGTTACCCGGGTGATCCTGTTCTGCGACATCGAACGCCCGCTGAGCAGCCCACTGATGACCCGCATCAACCGCCAGGTCAGCGCCTTCCTCGGCCGTGCCACCGCGCCGCAGAACACCGACGACGAGCGTGTGGGCGGGATCAACCAGGCCTACGCCTGGAGCAAGCGCTTCAGCAACCGGATCAGTAGCCAGGTCAAGCAGTTCAAGCGCGCCAACCCCAAGGCCTACCGCGTGCTGCGGCCGGTGCTGGCGGCGGTGGTGGTGTACCTGTTGTATCACTGGCTGTTCTGATTTCTGCCTGTTGGGGCTGCCTTGCAGCCCATCGCGACACAAGGCCGCTCCTACAGGTGATCGAGTACTCCTGTAGGAGCGGCCTTGTGTCGCGATAGGGGCGCAAAGCGCCCCCGGCGTCCTCTCAGAAAACCACTCAGGCAAGACCTTCCAGCAAACCGTCCGCTCGCACGATATCGACTATCACCTGTTCATCTACCGCGTACACCCCCCGCGATGCTTTCCACACCAGATTCTTGTCCTGCAAGGCGATAAGCGCTTGCTGCACCCCCGGTACCTCGGCCTTCACTTCGCTCGCATCCACGCCAGCCTGTTCCATCGCTTTGGCGTACAGTGCCATGGTCGGGGCCTCGAACGGCGCGTAGTCGTTCCCCTTTGCGCACATGACACGTAGAACCGCAGCCTGGATAGGCGTGAGGCTGTGGATCACCTTTTTCAGGTTTGCGTTCAAGTCATTGGCTTGTGCCTGGACAAGCTCTCTGAACCGTGCCGGAATGGCCTCGGGTTCAATGCCGAAGTCGAAGCGGATTTCATCCGCGGCCGCACCCAATAGCTCTGGGCGATAGCCGCTTTCCTTGAAGAGCTGAAACACCTCCGTTGAATCGAGTGCGCATGGCAGGTCGATATTGGCGCACAGCCAGTCGATGAAGTCCTGGTCCAGGGTCGGGAACTGCACCATGGAGGCGCCGAAGAACGCCTGGTCCTTGCTGCTGCGCAGCATGGCCAGCTTGTCCCGGTTTGAACCGGTGCAGACGATGCGCAAGCCATGGTGCTTCGAACTGTTGAGTTCGTCTCTGGCTGCCTTGAGGGCGAACAGCGCCGCTATTCCTTGCTCGGTCGTGATTGCATGCTGTGCTTCGTCGATGATCAGCACGATGATCTTGCGGGACTCATCGGAGAGCGCCGCCAGGGCGGTGGTCAGGTCGACATCTTGCCCCAGCCCGATCTTGTCCACGCTGAAATTCAGGCCGCCGACAGTGACCTTCTCCATGCCAGATGACTTTGCCAGCCGCGTGATGAAGCCTTCGTTACGCCCGACCGCCTCACGCACCGCTTCTACGATGACTTGCCCGGGATCCTTGGTCAGGTCTTTCCACAGATCGGCATACAGCACAATGGCCCCGGCTGTTTCGAGGGCCGGGCGCAGGTCTTCGCGGGCAAAGGTGGATTTCCCGGTACGTCGTGGCGCAGCGAGAAACACACCAGAGCTTGCTGCGCTACCCACGGCGACTTGCAGGATCAATTTCGACAGGCGGGACGCAAGCGCCGGGCGGTAATAGACAGTTTCAGGCATCTCGGCCCCTCCGTTTCAATTTATAGTCGATTATAGATTGATTATAGAGGCATTATAGATCTGAGAGGCGCGGTGTTTATAGGGAATTATAGACAGACTATAGAACGATTATAGATTGTGGTGGATGAGGGGCGCGCAGCCCCCCCTTTGCTGTCTCAAGCCGGCTCCAACGCCTCCACCACTTTCCCCCGGCTAAGGTGCACCACCTTGTCCGCCGTATCGAAATACCGGTCATCATGCGAAATCACGATGATGGTCTTGCCCAAACGCTTCAGGTCCGGCAGCAGCTCGGTGTAGAACACCCGGCGGAAGGTCGGGTCCTGGTCCGCCGCCCATTCGTCGAACACCAGCACCGGTCGCCCGTCCAGCCAGGCATTGACCAGTGCCAGGCGCTTGCGCTGGCCGGTCGACAGGTCGGTGGTGGTAAAGGCACCGTCGCGTACGCTCACCTTGTGGGCGATCTCCAGCCGCTCGAGGTAGCGCGTGGCATCACTGGGCAGGCTGTGTTCATGCTCGGGCAGGTCGTCGAACAGGTAGTAGTCGGCGAACACCGTGGTGAACAGCTGGCGATAGTCATCCAGCCCCTCCGGGCCGACGGCCTTGCCGTTCAGGCGCACTTCGCCGCGTTGCGGGGTGTATAGGCCGAGCAGCAGCTTGATCAGCGAAGTCTTGCCGCAGCCGTTCTCACCGACGATGAACAGGATCTCGCCCGGTTCGATGCTCAGGTTCACCGGCCCCACGCGGAACGGCTCGTTGCCGTCCACCGGCGGGTAGGCGTACTCGACGTTGTGCAGTTCCAGGTGCGCGCTGGCCGGGGCGGTGCGCTTGACCGGCGGCTCCAGCAGCAGGTGCGGCTCGGGCGAGGAGAAGCGCTCGGACAGGTCGGCAATGCGGCGGAACGCCACCTGGGCGCGGCCGAGGATCGGCAGGTTGCCGATCAAGGTTTCCAGCGGGCCTTTCATGTACAGCAGCACCAGCACGAAGCCGCTCATCACCGCCGGGTCGTTGCTCGGCCATAGCGATTGCAGGGCCAGGGTCAGGCCGATGACCACGAAGAACAGCATCGACCCCAGGCTCTTGGCCGCGACGAAGATGTTGATGGCGCGGATATGGGTGTTGGCGATGAAGTCGGCGGTGCCCTGGATGTTACGGGTCAGCATGGCGTGGCGGCGGCGGCGGTCGATGCGCAGCTCCTTGGCGCCCTCGGCGATGGCCGAGTAGTGCTTCTGCAGGTTGTCTTCGGCATCGCGGGCGGCGTTGAAGCCGGCCACGCCTTTCTGCCTGGCCACGTACTGGATGCCACTGCCAATGCCGATGGCCGCCAGGGTGATGAGGAAGATCGGCCACGACAGCCAGGCCAGGTAGGCCATGCAGCCAGTCACGGTGGTGAGCGAGATGGCCAGCGGGGCGAAGGCGAAGGCAAAGTCGCTGATGGTGTCGACGTCGCGGGTCAGCACCGGGATCAGGCGATGGGTGCGGTAGCGCTCGATCTGCTCGATCGGCGCTGACAGCACCTTGGCGCCGAGGTCCTTGCGCAGCCTGGCGATGACTTTCTGCCCAACGTAGTTGGTACCGCTGTCGGCCGCCACGCTGCTGACCAAGGCCAGCACGCACAGGCCGGCGAAGGCCAGGATCACGCCCTGGCTCATGCCGCCAGCGGCATGCAGGCCCTGGTTGACGGTGGCCAGCAGGGCGGTCACGGCCAGGCCGCCGAGCATGCCCAGCAGCACCGAGACGATTACCGCCGGGCGGTAGGGTTTCAGCAGGCCCAGCAATTCGCGGATGGCCCCGGGGGAGGAGGTTTTCATGAAGCGTGATCTCGCTGGTGAGGTGGGGGCGGGTCAGCTGCCGAGGGTCAGGGAGCCTTTCATCAAGGTGCCGTGGAACGGGAACGAGCAGTAGAAGCTGTACGCGGTACCTGCCTTCAGCGACCGGACGTCGAGGCTGATGCTGTCTGTTTCACCGCCGCCGATCAGGCGGGTGTGGGCGATCACCCGGGTGTCGCCGGGCTTCACGTAGTCCAGTGCCTCGCCGGCTTTCTGGCCGTCGTCGAGCACGCCTTGCATGTCGGCCTGGGTACTCAGCACCCAGTTGTGGCCCATCACGTTCTTCGGCATGTCGCCAGGGTGGGTGAGCGTGACGGTGAACACGGCGCAGGCCTTGGGCACGGTGATGGCGGCCTTGTCGAAGGTCATCTGGTCGGTGCCATGGATTTCCACGGCGCATGGCTCTGCCGACCACGCGGCAGGGGCCACGGCGAGCAGGGCGAGGAGCAGAAGCTGGCGAGTCATGTACGGTTCCTGGGCGATAGAAGGGTGCACATCGTTCAGACGAACCGGCGCGCGCCGGCTTTACCTGTGCGTACGGCCCAGCTGAATTTCCCTGGCGCCCGCTCGTTCATTCAGTCAGGCGCCGCCATGGCGCACATCCCGATTTCGCCGCCTATGCGGCCCTGGCCTGAGGTGACCGGACATGAGTGAACTGCTGAGCTTTGCGATCGAACCCCTGGACGCTGCACGCGGCAACCTGCCGCTGCTGGTGCGCGCGCCGGAGCCGGGTCTCGACCTGCTGGAAGCCTTTGCCGAGTTGCAGCCGCTGGTGGACCGGCACCTGCTGCAGGCTGGCGGTATTCTGTTTCGCGGCTTCGAGGTGGGTGGTGCCGAAGCTTTCCGCCAGTTCGCTGCTTCTTTCGGTCACCCGCTGCTCAACTACGAGTTTGGCTCCACCCCGCGCAGCAACGTGACCAAGGGCGTGTACACCTCCACCGAGTACCCGGCGCACCAGAGCATCCCCCTGCACAACGAGCAGGCCTATACCCTGGAATGGCCAATGAAAATCTGGTTCTACAGCGTGATCCCCGCCGAGACCGGTGGCGAGACGCCGATTGCCGACAGCCGCGAGGTGTACCGGCGCATGCCGGTGCGCATTCGTGAGCGGCTGGTGGAGAAGGGGCTGATGTACGTGCGCAACTACGGCAACGGCCTTGATGTGGAGTGGTCGCAGGTGTTCAACACTGAAGACCCGCGCCAGGTCGAGGCCTATTGCCGGGCGCATGCCATCGAGTGCATCTGGAAGGATGATGGCGAATTGCGCACCCGCCAGCGCTGCCAGGTGGTGGCGCGCCATCCGGTGACCGGGGAGGATGTGTGGTTCAACCAGGCGCACCTGTTCCATGTGTCGAACCTGCAGCCAGAAGTGCGCGAGTCGTTGATGGACATCGTCGAGGAAGAGGACCTGCCGCGTAACGTGTATTACGGCGACGGTACTACCGTCGAGGATTCGCTGCTCGATGAAGTGCGCGGGGTGCTGGACGAATGCACCATCAGCTTTCCGTGGCAGGCAAACGATGTGCTGATGCTGGACAACATGCTTGCGGCGCATGCGCGGTCGCCGTTTACCGGCAAGCGCAAGGTGGTGGTGGCGATGGCGCAGGGGTATAGCGAGGGGTTGGGCTGATTCGGGAGTGAGGGCTGCCATGTGCCTGCCTTGAGAGGTGTG
The DNA here is from genome assembly GCF_023100865.1 of Pseudomonas sp. A2. NCBI lineage: Bacteria > Pseudomonadati > Pseudomonadota > Gammaproteobacteria > Pseudomonadales > Pseudomonadaceae > Pseudomonas > Pseudomonas sp. A2. The sequence continues at coordinate 4,515,236 of NZ_CP039127.1, read as the reverse complement.
GTGTCTGTGAGATCGAGCGCCGCCCGCGCGGCGCTTCGCGGGACAAGCCCGCTCCCACATTTGTTGCAACGTGGCCATGCCTGTGGGAGAGGCGTTGTCAGCCTGGGTGCATGGCTTGAGACAGGTGATGCGGCAGCAATGCCAACTCAGAAATCCAGTCAACCCACCAAGGCTGGCAACCATGGCCTGACAGGTTCGGCACGTTGCAACAAATGTGGGAGCGGGCTTGTCCCGCGAAGCGCCGCGCGGGCGGCGCTCGATCTCATAGGCACTGAAAGGGTTATGGCGAACACCTGTCAGCCCAGATGCATTCTCAAGACATGCCCCCAGCAACCTACAACAATCCCAGACTCTTCCTACGCCTCGGGACTGGCAACTCCACCCCTGCGAAATATCCTACAACCTCTGTCGACATGCGTCTGATTGTTCCTGCAAATCCCGCTCTCTAGGCTGTGCCCGTCGCTGACGGTTCAGCGATCGGGTGTGGAAACCTGTAGTAAGCATTTCAGGGTTTGTCGTTACATTCAGGAGAACCCATGACAAACGAAACCAAAACCACCCCCGGCGTTACCTACTTCTACCAAGGCGAAGGCCAAACCCATCCGCTGTTCCGTATCGCTGAGGGCATCCCCTGCCGCAGCGCCCGGGAGCAAGCCTCGGAACTGATGGGCTATGCTCGCGACTTGTCACTGACCGGCTTGATGGATGGCGATCAGCAGATGCTCTGGGCTTCGCATTACTTCGCAGCCATGGCCAAGGCGCTGCTGGATGATGCCGAGTTGGGTTTGCTGCGCTGATCCTTGTATTGGCTGGGCTGGCCCTTTCGCGGCTAAAGCCGCTCCTACAGGGATTGTGCATGCCTCAGGGTATGCACAACTCCTGTGGGAATGGGTTCATCTGGGGCAGGTTCCAGCAAGCAAGGTCTGGCTGATCGAGTTATTTCGTGAATGGTGCGTAACCTGACAAGAATCCAAAGAGCGCGGCCATAGGCATCCAGCAAGCAATTAACCACATAACATTTGCCCAAGTTATTTGTGAATTTTGCAGCCCGCACGCATCACCTTCGCATACATTGACTGCCTATTGTTTGGCGAACTCTCAGATGGTGCATTGCGTTGTCTCTGTTGTGGCTAAATAATGAAGTAGTTTATGACTAGCCAAGTGAATCCGGTTGTGCTTAACCATGATGCGATAACTATTTTGGTTTTCAATGGCTTGGGGAATTGCTCATAATCTTCTTTGTCAAGTAGGCCTCTGCGAATACTTGAAATTGGGAAAGTGATGGCGCCTGCTACCATGAAAATCACCAGCATTCTTGAACGTATGCCTTTCTCTCCCCAAAGGGTTATGGCGTATGAAAGACATGGGCTTCGGTGAAGTGCTGTGACCATTTGTTTATATTGCTGAGAAATTGCAATGTGAAAGTCCATTGCAAGTGCGGTCAAGCCGAGGCAGAAAGGTGAGGCTACTATAAATAGCCTTAATTTTATGTCCAGATGATCAATCATCTTAAAAGACCTCGAAGATTACTTCACCTAATTCTTCGCCGCCGCCCATGCCTGCAATGCCCTCGACGATGGTGCCCGCTTGTCCACATAGCGGGCAGGGTCTAGTCGGCTCGCCTTGAAGCAGCCAGTTGCGGCCATGCACACGGCCCCTGGCTTGGCTGGCAATGCAGATGGCGCCTGTGGTGGTTTCGTCACCGTCCAGGCCTTGGTATCGGCCGAAGATGTTCATGCGCATGCTCATGGCTCGCCTCTTTTTAAGGTGGAAGCCAGGAACCTAGCAGGCTGTTGGCGGGTATTTTCGGGGTGGAAGGGATTTAGGAAGGGGCCTACAAGGAATAGGGATTTGGACTACATGTTTTGTTGTGGTAATGCCCCTATGACTGCACCAGTCCGTTCCTCGGCTGTGCTTGCTTTGCCTTACCTTCGTCTCAAGACTTTTTACACAGAGCCTTGGTGCTGCAAGGGAACATACAGCTGTCTATCGCTGCTGTATGTTCCCTTGCAGCACTCGGCCTCTCCCATGGGCTATGCTTCGGTCGAGTTAACTCCAGAATTGCATGCGCTTCAGTTTGATCAGTACGGCGGCTAACACTGCCCAGGCAAATGCTGCTAGCAATAAACAGAATGCAATACGCATTTTGGTTTTTAAGTTGGTTGGAAAACTAGAAGCATCATTTTGATCGAGAAGTCCTCTTTTCAAGAAGAATTCGGGGTCTAGCGCGATTCCGCTCAGTGTGGCTACGACTGATACCCTTGAATAAAAACTACGTTCTCCCCACCAATGCGTAGCTCGTTTCAAACATTCACTTCTACTCAAGGCGTGCTGGATATTCCGGTAGTTAGGCAGGTAAGCGAGTTGCGCTGTCATTGACAGTCCTGCTAAAGAGAGTGCGAAAGGCATGGCCAGAAATCCCAGACCCCAGAGAGACTCCAGAAATTCATTCATGTTCGGTTAATTCATAGAGCTCTTCCCCTATGTACTCGCCCATGCTCATGCCAGCTACGCTCCCGGCGTACGAACTAGCACCGACGACTGCAATGGCACATGCTGCTCCACTTATGGGCCCAAGGCTCACGCAGGCAAAGCCTGCTATCGCTTTTCCAGCTACTCCCGCAGCGGCACCTACTGCTAGTCCTCCTGAAAAGTTGCCTATCTCAGTGAATCTTATTTTTCTGCATGATTGAGAATTGCCTGATCTACATACCTCTTGAGTTTTCAGCCAAGACGATCCACCACCGATCGCCAGCCCTACATATCCACCTTTTTTTAGGTAGTTAGATAAACGTGTCAACTTGTCCAGATGCGTTGAATATCCACGGATGCCCCCGGGTGCTCCAGCCTTGCTCCAGTGATGTACTAGGCTTTTTGAGGAAATGCCTAAGTCGCCCCGTAATCTGTCATGGCTTCCGAGGTTCATGTGCTTGTTAAGAAAGCCCATCTTCAGTTGCGCATCCAATTGTCCGAGTAGCTTTCTACGTTCAGCAAAAAACTCCGGACTACGTAGATGTCCATGCTTGGAAAACTGATGCTGGTGCAGCTCTTCGATCTTGCGCAACGTCGCGCTAAGATCATCTAGCGCCTGAGCCATCATGGCGCCGCTCACTCCCATTGCCAAGCTGGTACTGCTCAACAAACCTGCTATTTCAGGCAAGTGACGCATCATGAAGTCAGCTTCTTCCGGCGTGAGATCTGCCAAGTCCTCTCGCGCCTGTTTAGCCGCACTCATCGCATATTGCTCTTCACGGGTGCAGGCCGGGCGACTGTAACCATCGCCAATGACAAAGATCTCGCCCGCCTTGAACCCCTGCTGATAGGTCGGATTCAGCCGCTCCAGAATTGACCGAGGCAGGTTGGCCTGCGGCGCGCCCAGCTCTGCCAGGACTTCCTGGTATGACATGCAGCGCGGAACGATGTAGAAGCCGGGTTCCATGCCTTGAGGAATGGGCGAGGGCTGAACCGCCTCAGGCTGATAGGTACTTCTTATTGTGTTACGCGTCTGGGCGTGTGCTGGTGCCTCACGAACAGGCTCAGATGCGGGTGCCCCGCGCGAAGCCGGAGGTGCGTACCCACTTGCAACCAGGCGATTGCTGCCCTGTGGGCACCCGCATTGCACCAGTGCTCCGTCCAGAGCCGTGGGAATACCATCCTGCCGCCAGCGGACTTCGCCCTCGACGATGGTGCCCGTTTGTCCACATAGCGGGCAGGGTGTGGTCGGGTCGCCTTGAAGTAGCCAGTTGCTGCCATGCACACGGCCCCTCGCTTGGCTGGCAATGCAGATGGCGCCTGTGGTGGTTTCGTCGCCGTCCAGGCCTTGGTATCGGCCGAAGATGTTCATGCGCATGCTCATGGCTCGCCTCTTTTTCAGGTGGAAGCCAGGAACCTAGCAGGCGGTTGGCGGGTATTTTCGGGGTGGCGGGGGTTTAGGAAGAGTCCTACAAGGGATAGAGATTTGGACTACGTTATTTTATTGATGGCAATGCCGGTCTCTTAGCGGGCATGCCCGCTCCATAGAACAACACATAAGTCATTGATTTAGCGGGGCTCTGTGGGAGCGGGCGCGCCCGCGAACACCGGCGTAGCCGGTGCCATACACCGCGTTAGGCCCTTCGCGGGCGCGCCCGCTCCCACAGTGAATGTGACACCCTCTCGAACCTTGTTCCCTATGTGACTGTGCAACCCGAAGATCTGGGCAATCTCCCAGCGCGGTCGGTGTGGGAGCTGGCTTGCCGGCGATCACCGGCGCAGCCGGTGCCATACACACTAAATCACCCCCCCACACCTTCGTCTGACAGTTACCGCTCGACTGCCAGGACACCGCTCGACATGAATGCCGACCAAACGCTCAAGCTCGCCCGCCGCTTCATCGAACTCAGCCCCGACAAGCGCCGCCTGTTCCTCAAGGCGCTGCAGGGCGAGGGCATGGATTTTTCCGTGCTGCCGATTGCGCCCGGGGTAGAGGTGGCCGAGCGTGACCAGCTGTCGTACGCCCAGCGGCGCATGTGGTTCCTCTGGCAGCTCGACCCGCAAGGCGCGGCGTATAACCTGCCCATGGCCGTGCGCCTGAATGGCTCGCTGGATCTGGCCGCCCTGCAGCACGCCTTCGATGCCCTGGTGGCCCGCCACGAAACCCTGCGCACCCGCTTCGTCGCCGACGGCGATGACGTGCGCCAGCAGGTCGAGGCCAGCGCCGCCCCGTTGCAGCTGCACCAGGATGCCCTGGCCGGCCTGGACGAGGGCGCCCGTCAGGCCGCCATCGAAACCATCGCCGAAGCCGAAGCCCTGGCCCCCTTCGACCTGGCCAGCGGCCCGCTGCTGCGTGTGCGCCTGCTGCAACTGGCGGCAGAGGAGCACATACTGCTGCTCACCCTGCACCACATCGTCGCCGACGGCTGGTCGATGAACGTGCTGATCGACGAATTCCTGCACCTGTACGACGCCGCCGTGGCCGGCAGCGAAGCCCGCCTGGAACCGCTGCCGATCCAGTACCGCGACTACGCCCTGTGGCAGCGCAGCTGGCTCCAGGCCGGTGAGCAGGAGCGCCAGCTGGCCTACTGGCAGGCGCGCCTGGGCGATGACCATTCGCCGCTGGAGCTGCCACTGGACCGCAGCCGCGAGGGCCGCCCCAGCTATCGTGGCGCGCGTCACGAGTTCCCCATCGCCGCGGATGTCGTCGAACGGCTGCGCGGCCTGGCACGCAAGCATAACGTCACCCTGTTCATGGTCCTGCTGGCCGCCTTCAAGCTGCTACTGCAGCGCTACAGCGGCCAGTCGGCGATCCGTGTCGGCGTGCCCATCGCCAACCGCAACCGCGCCGAAAGCCAAGGGCTGATCGGCTGCTTCATCAATACCCAGGTATTGCACACCGAAATCGACCCACTGCTGGACATCACCGGCCTGCTCCAGCGCGTGCGCGAAACCGCCCTAGGCGCGCAAAGCCACCAGGACCTGCCGTTCGAGCAACTGGTAGAAGCCCTGGACCTGCCGCGCAGCAGCGAGAGCCCGCTGTTCCGTGTGCTGTTCAACCACCAGGCGCAGGTGGCGGATGTGCAGGCCATCGAGACCCGCTCCGGTTTGCACCTGGCGCCGGTCAACCTGGCAAAGCACAGCGCCCGCTTCGACCTGGCGCTGGACACCCATGAGCGAGCGGGGCAACTGCACGCAGCGTTCACCTATGCGACCGACGTGTTCGATACGGCCACCGTCGAAGCCCTTGGCGAGCAGTGGCTGGCCCTGGTGCAGGCATTGGCCGACGAAGCGGGTGGCGCAGTCGGCGAGCTGCCATTGCCAGGCCTGGCCCCTGCCATTGGCGCGCCTGCGCAGGCTGACGCAACGCTGCTGGTTCACCAGCGTTTTGCCTCGGCCGCCAGCCGCCACCCCGAACGCACGGCGGTGATGGCTGCGGGCGAGCAGGCCAGCTTCGCCGAACTCGATGCCCGCGCCGAAGCAATTGCAGGCCGGCTGGTGGAAGCCGGAGCAGGGCCGGACACACTGGTCGGCGTGCTGGCCGACCGCAGTGTCGGCATGCTCGCCAGTATCCTCGGCGTGCTCAAGGCCGGTGGCGCCTACCTGCCACTGGAGCCCGAGCAGCCGGCCGAACGCTTGGCCTACATGCTCGCCGACAGCGGTACGCGCCTTGTACTGGCGCCCGGTAACTGGCAGGCCGAACTGCCCGAGGGCGTGCAGCGCCTGGACTGGGCGCAAACCGGCAGCGGCAGCGCCGCCCGCATCGCCCCGGCGCCGGCCAACCTGGCCTACGTGATCTACACCTCCGGCACCACCGGCCAGCCCAAGGGCGTGGCGATCAGCCACGGCGCCCTGGCCAACTACGTCGAAGGCATCGCCGCGCGCCTGCCGCTCGAGCGTATCCGCAGCATGGCCCAGGTCTCGACCCCGGCTGCCGACCTCGGCCACACCATGCTGTTCGGCGCCTTGTGCGGCGGCCACACCCTGCATTTGCTGCTACGCGAGCAGGTGCTGGATGCCGAAGGCTTCGCCGCCTACCTGACCGAGCACCAGGTAGACGCGCTGAAGATCGTACCGTCGCACCTGGAGGCCATGTTGGTGGCTGGCCGCTCGGCGCTGCCGGCCCAGTGCCTGGTGCTCGGCGGCGAGGCCATCAGCCCGAGCCTGCTGGGCAAGGTCCGCAACCTGGCCCCGGCGCTCAAGGTGTTCAACCACTACGGCCCGACCGAGACCACCGTCGGTGTGCTGGTCGCCGAACTGAACGGGCAGGCCAGCCTCGGCCAGCCACTGGCCAACACCCGCGTCGCGGTGCTCGACCGCTGCCTGCAACCCCTGCCGGCCAAAGCCAAGGGCGAGCTGTACATCGGTGGCGCCGGCCTGGCCCGTGGCTACCTGAACCGCCCGGCACTCACCGCCGAGCGCTTCGTTCCCGACCCGAACGGCCACGGCCAGCGCCTGTACCGCAGCGGTGACTGGGTTCGCCAAGGCAGCGACCTGCAGTTCGCCGGGCGCATGGATGGCCAGGTCAAGGTCCGTGGCTATCGCGTGGAACTGGCCGAAATCGAAAACCAGCTGCGTGCCCTGGGCGGTGTCGCCAATGCCCTGGTGCGCGTGCATGGCCAGGCGCCGCAACTGCAACTGGCTGCCTGGCTGGTGCCCAGCCAGATGCCGGCCGACAGCCTGGCCTGGCAGGAATCGATCCGCGCCAGCCTCAAGAGCCTGCTGCCCGAGCACATGGTGCCGACCCACCTGATGGTGCTGGAGCACCTGCCGGTCACGGTCAACGGCAAGGTCGACGTCAAGGCGCTGCCGGAACCCGCCGCCACCCAGGTGGCCTATCAAGCGCCGCAGACCCCGCTGCAAACGCAATTGGCACAGATCTGGGCGCAAGTCCTGCAAGTACCGCAGGTAGGCCTGGGTGACAACTTCTTTGTCCTTGGCGGCCATTCGCTGCTGGCCACCCAGGCAATATCGCGGATACGCAAGCAGCTGGGCGTGGATATCCCGCTGCGCAGCCTGTTCGACACCGTCGACCTGCAGGCCTTTGCCCAGGCAGTGGCCGAAGGCGAGCAGGGCGCAGGCCTGGACATCGAGATCCTCGATCGCCAGCAACCCCTGCCGGTGTCCCGCTCGCAAAACCGCCAGTGGCTGTTCTGGAAGCTCAACCCCGAAAGCCTGGCCTACAACACGCCGATGGCCGTGCGCATGCAGGGCCACCTCGACCACTGCGCCGTGCAGGCTGCGCTGGATGCCTTGGTAACCCGCCACGAATCGTTGCGCACTGTTTTCGTCGAGGCCGACGGCCTGCCTTGGCAGCGCATCCTGCCGGCTGCCACGGTACCGATCGGTTTCGAAGACCTCAGCGGCCAGGACCACGCCGCGCAGATGCGCAAGCTGGAAGCCGAAGCCTTCGTCCCGTTCGACCTGGAGCACGGCCCGCTGCTGCGCGCACGGCTGTTCAAGGTGCATGCGCAGGAGCACCTGCTGTCATTGACCTTGCACCATATCGTCTCCGATGGCTGGTCGATGAGCCTGCTGGTGCGCGAGTTCGCCGCCGCCTACAACGCCGCCGCCACGGGCCAGGCGCAAGCCGTCGAGCCGCTGCCGGTGCAGTACGCCGACTTCGCCGCCTGGCAGCGCAAGTGGCTGGCCGAGGGGCAGATGCAGGCGCAGATCGACTACTGGAAGGCCCGCCTGGAAGACGACTTCGAAGTGCTGGAACTGCCTGCCGACCGCATTCGCCCGCAGGTAAAAAGCTACCAGGGCAGCCGCTTCGACGTGCGCCTGCCACAGGCCCTCACCGAGCGCCTGCGGGCACTGGCGGTGGCATCCAACGCCACATTGTTCCATGTGTTCCTGGCGGCCTATGCCATCGTGCTGTCGCGCTACAGCCGCAAGGGCACGCTCAACATCGGTGTGCCGGTCACCAACCGCAACCGCCTGGAGCTTGAAGGGCTGATCGGCTTCTTCATCAACGTGGTCGTGGCTCGTATCCGTGTCGATGGCAGCCAGCCGTTCTCGCAGCTGCTGGCGGCGATCAAGGAGACCACCCTGCAGGCCCAGGCCAACAAGGATGTGCCGTTCCTCGAAGTAGCCGAGGCGCTGTATCCGGAGCGTGACCAGGGTGTGAACCCGATCTTCCAGGTGCTGTACAACCACCTGCGCGACCTCGGCGAGCAGGTGTCCAGCGATGCCCTGCACGGCCTGCAGGTCAAGGAAGTGGACCTGCTGGAGCCGGGCGCGCAGTACGACATATCGCTCAACACCCTGGAGCGCTCCGATGGCGTGACGGCCTCGTTCAACTATTCCACCGACCTGTTCGATGCCGCACGTATCGAGCGCATGGCCGGGCATTGGCAAGCACTGCTGGAAGCCATCTGCGCCGAACCACAATGCTGCATTGCCGATTTGGATTTCCTTGGCAGTAGCGAACGCCAGCAGCTGACCCACGGCTGGAACCCGGCGCCCCAGGCTGGCAGCGGCTTGTGTGCGCACCAGCTGCTGGCGCGACAGGCCCACGAGCGGCCGGATGCGCTGGCGCTGATCTTCGACGACCAGCAGATGACCTACGCCGAACTGGACCGCAGCAGCAACCAGCTGGCTCACCGCCTTCGGGCGCTGGGCGTGGGGCCGGACTGCCTGGTTGGCGTGGCTGTCGAGCGCGGCCTGGGCATGGCCCTGGCGCTGATCGCCATTCACAAGGCGGGTGGCGCCTATGTGCCACTGGACCCGGACTACCCGCAAGAACGCCTGGTCTACATGGTCGAGGACAGCAATATCGGCCTGCTGCTGGCCGACGTGCCCTCGCGTGAGCGCCTGCAATTGGGCAAGCAACTGCCCTGCGTGGTACTGGAGCCGGGCACCGAGTGGCTGCAAGCCTGGCCCGCCGAACCGCTGGCCAACCTGGCGGCACCGCACAACCTCGCCTATGTCATCTACACCTCCGGCTCCACCGGCATGCCCAAGGGCGTGGCCATCGACCACCATGCCCTGTCGCTGTTCTGCCAGGTGGCCGGCGACTATTCGCGCCTCACCCCGAGCGATCGCGTGCTGCAGTTCGCCACCATCAGCTTCGATGGCTTCATCGAGCAGTTCTTCCCACCGCTGGCCCAGGGCGCCTGTGTGGTGCTGCGCGACCTGCGGCTGTGGGACACCGCCACCCTGCTGGACGAGATCAACCGCCACGGCGTGACCGTGGCCGACCTGCCGGCGGCCTACTGGCGCCTGCTGGCGCTGGAGCGCCGAGCCCCTGCGGCCTATGGCCGGCTGAAGCAGATTCACGTGGGGGGAGAAGCGGTGCCGGAAGATGCCCTGCGCGCCTGGCTGGCCGATGGCCCGCCAGCAGTGCGCCTGCTGAACACCTACGGCCCGACCGAAGCCACCGTGGTCGCCACCACCTACGATTGTTCGCAGATGACCGTGGAGCAGATCAGCCTGGGCGGCGTACCGATCGGCCGTGCCTTGCCGGGGCGTACCCTGCATGCTCTGGACGATGGACTGGCGCCGACACCGGTGGGCGTGCCCGGCGAGCTGTTCATCGGCGGGGCAGGGTGCCTGGCGCGCGGTTATCACCAGCGGCCGTCACTCACCGCCGAGCGCTTCATCCCCGACCCGTTCGACCCGGTTGGCGGTGGCCGCCTGTACCGCACCGGCGACCTCGGCTGCTACGACGAAAACGGCCAGCTGGCCTATCGCGGGCGGGTCGACCACCAGGTGAAGGTGCGCGGCTTCCGTATCGAGCTGGGCGAGATCGAGCAGTACCTGCGGGCGCACCCGGACGTTCGCGAAGCCACCGTGCTGGCCATCGACCTGCCCGGTGGCAAGCAGCTATGCGCCTATGCGGTGCCGGCCGAAGGCTACCGCGGCGATCTGCGCCAGGCCCTGAAGCAGTACCTCAAGGCCAGCCTGCCGGACTACATGATCCCGGCCTACCTGGTGACCCTGCCGAGCATGCCGCTGACCCCCAGCGGCAAACTCGACCGCAAGGCGCTGCCGCTGCCCGACCCGAACCAGCCACAGCATGACTACCAGGCGCCGCAGACCGAGCGGCAGCAGCAGCTCGCGAACATCTGGGCGCAGTTGCTTAACGTTGCCCGGGTCGGCCTGAGCGACAACTTCTTCGAGCTGGGCGGCCACTCCTTGCTGGCGGCCCAGGCAGTGTCGCGGATCAACGTCGAGCTGGGGCTGGACATACCCCTGCGGCTGATCTTCAGCCACCCCGAACTACGCGCGTTCGCCCAGGCACTGGACGAGCAGGGCCTGTCGCTCTCCGACGATGGCCTGAGCGATATCGAACACATGATGAATGCATTCACAGAGGCTTGACATGGAACTCACTGCCGCACAACGCATCGCCCAACGTTTCGTTGGCCTCCCCGTGGAGCAACGCCAGCAGATCCTGGAAAAGATGCAGGCCACCGGGCAGAGCTTCCGCCTGCTGCCCATCGTGCCCGCGCGCCAGGGCCTGGCGCGTATTCCGCTGTCGTACGCCCAGCAACGCCTGCTGTTTCTCTGGCAGCTGGAGCCCGACAGCCCGGCCTACAACGTGCCGATGGCGGTACGCCTGAAGGGCGCGCTGGACCAGGCGGTGCTGCAGCAGGCGCTGGATGCGCTGGTGCAACGCCACGAGTCGCTGCGCACGCGCTTCGCCTCGGAGGAGGGCGAGTTCTACCAGGAAATCCTCGAGCACTGCCCGCTGGCGCTGGAATTGCTGATGCTCGACGGTGCCGCCGATGAGACAGCGCTGAGCGTGGCCGTGGACGCCGCCCTCAAGCAGCCCTTCGACCTGCTGAGCGGCCCGCTGCTGAGGGTGACCCTGCTGCGCGTGGCCGCCGATCACCACGTGCTGGCAGTGAGCATGCACCACATCATCTCGGACGGCTGGTCCAGCGATGTGCTGGTGCAGGAATTCATCCAGCTGTACAGCGCCCTGGCCGAAGGTCGGCAGGCCGAGTTGCCGGTTTTGCCGATCCAGTACGCCGACTACGCCATCTGGCAGCGCGCCTGGCTCGAGGCCGGTGAAGCGCAGCGCCAATTGGCCTACTGGCAGGCCCAGTTGGGCAGCGAGCAGCCGGTGCTGAGCCTGCCGCTGGACTTCGAGCGCCCGGCAATACCCAGCCAGCGTGGCGCGGTGGTGCGTGTGGATATCGGCGCCGCACAGGCCGAGGCCCTGCGTAGCCAGGCGCGCAAGGGTGGCCACACGTTGTTCGTGCTGGTACTGGCAGCCATGGCGGTGGTGCTGTCGCGCTACAGCGGCCAGGCCGACATCCGCATCGGTGCGCCGAACGCCGGGCGCAACCGCAAGGAGCTGGAAGGCCTGATCGGCTTCTTCATCAACACCCAGGTGCTGCGCGTGCAGGTGGACGAGCGCGCCACCTTCGCCGCGCTGCTGGAGCAGGTCAAAGACGTGATCGGCGGCGCCCAGTCGCACCAGGAGCTGCCGTTCGAACACCTGGTCGATGCCTTGCTGCCCGAGCGCAATCTGGCCCACAACCCGCTGTTCCAGTTCAAGATCAACCAGCACGTGGCCGCCAGCGATGCAGGGCGCAAGCGCCTGGGCGCGCTGGAGGTGGAAGGCTTTGCCCGTGACGGCGGTGATGCCCGCTTCGACCTGGCGTTCGACTTCTCCGACAAGGCCGACGGCATCGAAGGCTACTTCACCTACGCCACCGACCTGTTCGAGCAGGCCACCATCGAACGCATGGCCGCTTCGCTGCGCCAGGTGCTGGATGCGCTGATCAGTGACCCGCAGCAGGCAATCGTCGACAGCCCGCAAGTGGCGACGCTGCTGCCGGCGGCCACGCAGGCCTACCCGCACGGCGACTTCCTCGCTTTGTGGCGCCAGGCAATGGCGCAAGGCCAGGCCCACGGCGGTGTGCGTGCCGGTGACCGGTTCATGACCCAGGCCGGGCTGGAGGCGGCGTCCAACCGCCTGGCCGACTACCTGCGTCAGCACGGCGTCGGTGCCGGCAGCATCGTCGCCCTGTGCCTGCCGCGCTCCATCGAGTGGGTCGGCGCCTTGCTCGCGGTGCTCAAGACCGGCGCCGCCTACCTGCCGCTGGACACCCAGCAGCCGCCGGAGCGCCTGCAACAACTGATTGCCGACAGTGGCGCCGCCGTACTGCTGCATGAGCCGGGTGACCGGCGCTTCGCCGGCCTGGACGGTGTGCAGCTGATTGCCTGCGATCACACCGCCTGGGCAACCTGCAGCGACAGCCCGGTCGAGATGGCCATCGCCGCCGAACAACCGGCCTATCTGATCTACACCTCGGGCTCGACCGGCCAGCCGAAAGGCGTGGTGGTCAGCCACGGGGCGCTGGCCAGTTACACCCAGGCGGTGCTGGAGCGCCTGCAACTGCCGGCCGCAGCGAGCATGGCGATGGTGTCCACCACCGCGGCCGACCTGGGCCACACCGTGCTGTTCGGTGCCCTGGCCTCGGGCCGCCTGCTGCACCTGTTGCCACAGGAACTTGCGTTCGACCCGGATGGCTTCGCCAGCTACATGGCGCAGCACCAGGTCGGCGTGCTCAAACTGGTGCCGAGCCACCTGCAAGGTTTGCTGCAAGCGGCCCGCGCCGCCGATGTGCTGCCCACCGAGGCGTTGATCCTGGGTGGTGAGGCATGCAGCTGGGGCCTGTTGGAAAAAATCCGCGAACTGCGCCCGGCCTGCCGGGTCATCAACCACTATGGCCCGACCGAAACCACTGTCGGCGTGCTCACCTTCGAGCCGGGGCTGCCGCTGCCAGGTTGCCGCACGGTGCCGGTCGGGCGCCCGCTGGGCAATGGCTGCGCCCAGGTGCTGGACGGCTACCTCAACCCGTTGGCGGCGCAGGTGCCCGGTGAGCTTTACCTGGGCGGGCAAGGCGTCGCCCAGGGCTACCTGGGCCAGCCCGCATTGACCGCCGAACGCTTCGTGCCGACCGAGGGTGGTGCCCGCCTGTACCGCACCGGCGACCGCGCGCGGCTGACTGCCGATGGCCTGGTCGAGTTCATCGGCCGTGCCGACGACCAGGTGAAGATCCGTGGCTATCGCGTGGAGCCAGGTGAAGTCGGCCGGGTGCTGGCCGGCCTGCCTGGTATCAACGAGGCCGTGGTACTGGCCTTGCCACTGGAGGGCGATGCCGAGCGCTTGCAGCTGGTGGCCTACGGGGTGGCAGACGCAGGCGTGACCGTGCAGCAACTGCAGGCGCAATTGCAGGCACGCCTGCCGGACTACCTGGTGCCGGCGCAGATACTGCTGCTGGAGCGCCTGCCACTGACCGCCAATGGCAAGCTCGACAAGCGTGCCTTGCCGGCACCGGGCGCGGTCAGCCGTGGCTATGTGGCGCCACAAGGCGATATCGAGGAGAAACTGGCCGCAGTGTGGGCCGATGTGCTCAAGCTGGAGCAGGTCGGCAGCACCGACAACTTCTTCGAACTGGGCGGCGACTCGATCCTCAGCCTGCAGATCATCGCCCGGGCCAAACGCCAGGGCATCCGGATCACCCCCAAGCAGTTGTTCGAACAACAGACCATCGCCCAGCTGGCCCAGGTAGCCAAGCGCATCGAGGCCAAGCAAGCGGTTGCGCCCGCAGCCGTGGACACCGCCACCAGCGGCGAGTTGGCATTGCTGCCGGCCCAGGCGCGTTTCTTCGAGATGGAGATCACCCAGCCGGCGCATTGGAACCAGTCGGTGCTGCTCAAGCCGGCCGGCCCGGTGCAGGTGCAACACCTGGAGGCAGCCCTGCGCGCCGTGGTCGAGCAGCACGATGCCCTGCGCCTGCGCTTCAGCCGTGGCGAAAGCCAGTGGCAGGCGCGCTTCCAGCCGCTGGACAATGCACCACTGCTGCACCAGCGCAACCTGGCAGTACTGAGTGAACTGGACGCCGCCGGCAACCAGGTGCAGGCCAGCCTGAACTTGCAGCACGGGCCGCTGCTGCGTGCCGAACTGTTCGATTTCGCCGATGGCCAGCAGCGCCTGCTGCTGGTGGTCCATCACCTGGTGGTCGACGGTGTGTCGTGGCGGGTGTTGCTGGAAGACCTGCAAGCGGCCTACCGGCAATTGCTGAACGGCCAGGCCGTGAGCCTGCCCGCCAAGACCACCTCGGTGAAGGCCTGGGCCGAGCGCCTGGCCAGCCATGCCGGCAGCCCCGCATTGCAAGCACAGCGCGACTACTGGCTGCAGGCGCTGGCCGGCGACCACGCCGAACTGCCGCGTGACAACCCGCTGGGCAGCCTGGCCAACACCCATGCCCGTACCGCCGCCACACGGCTGGATGCCGAGCGCACCGCCAAGCTGCTGAAACAGGCCCCGGCGGCCTACCGCACGCAGATCAACGACCTGCTGCTGACCGCGCTGGCGCGCACCCTGTGCCAGTGGAGCGCGCAGGGCAACGTGCAGGTACTGCTGGAGGGCCATGGCCGCGAAGACCTGTTCGACGACCTCGACCTCAGCCGCACCGTGGGCTGGTTCACCAGCCTGTTCCCGGTGCGCCTCACACCCGGCCAGGACCTTGGCCAGTCGATCAAGGCGATCAAGGAACAACTGCGCGGCGTGCCGGACAAAGGCCTCGGCTACGGCCTGCTGCGCTACTTCGGCGATGCTGAAGTGCGTGAACAGCTCGAGCGTGCCGCCCAGGCCCGTGTCACCTTCAACTACCTGGGCCAGTTCGATGCCAGCTTCGATGCCGAGGCCGGCGCCCTGTTCACCCCGAGCGGGGAAAGCGCAGGCCGTACCCAATGTGCCGGCGCGCAGCTGGGCAACTGGCTGAGCATCACCGGCCAGGTGTACGGCGGCGAGCTGTTCCTGGAGTGGACCTACAGCGCCGACGTTCATCACCCGGCCACCATCGAGAAGCTGGCCCAGGCCTACGGGCAGGCCTTGGCAGAGCTGGTCGAGCACTGCTGCGATGCGCGGCACCAGGGCGTGACGCCGTCGGACTTCCCGCTGGCCGCGCTGACCCAGGCGCAACTGGACAGCCTGCCGCTGGAGGCCGGGCAGATCGCCGATGTGTACCCGCTGTCACCCATGCAGCAGGGCATGTTGTTCCACACCCTTTACGACCAGCAGGCCGGCAACTACATCAACCAGCTGCGCGTGGATGTGGAGGGGCTGGATGTGCAGCGGTTCCGCCAGGCGTGGCAGGCCACGCTCGATGCCCACGACATCCTGCGCAGCGGTTTCGTCTTGCAAGGCGAACTGGAGCAGGCCGTACAGGTGGTACGCAAGGCCGTCGAATTGCCGTGCAGCGAGCATGACTGGCGTGGCCAGCCGGCGTTGGAGCAGGCATTGCAGGCCCTGGCCGAGGGTGAACGCCAGCGCGGTTTCGACCTTGCTGCCGCGCCATTGCTGCGCCTGGTGCTGGTACGCACGGGCGATGCTCGCCACCACCTGATGTACACCAACCACCACATCCTGATGGACGGCTGGAGCACTTCGCGCCTGTTGGGCGAAGTGCTGCAGCGCTATGCCGGCCTGGCGCCGCAGGCCCAGGCCACGCACTATCGTGACTACATCGCCTGGCTGCAGGGCCAGGACGCGGCCGTTGCCGAAGCCTTCTGGAAAGCCCAGCTTGCCGCCCTGGACGAGCCAACCCGCCTGGCCCAGGCCATCGCCGGCAGTGCAGGCACAAGCGGTAGCGGCCATGGCGACCACCGCCTGGCCTTCGACCCTGAGCAGACCGCACGCATCGAAGCCTTCGCCCGGGCCAACCGGGTCACGGTCAACACCCTGGTGCAATCGGCCTGGCTGCTGCTGTTGCAGCGCTGCACCGGCCAGGCCAGCGTGTGCTTCGGCGCCACTGTCGCCGGCCGCCCGGCAGACCTGCCGGGGGTGGGAGAACAGATCGGCCTGTTCATCAACACCTTGCCGGTGATCGGTGCCCCGCGTGCCGAGCAGACCGTGGCCGAGTGGATCGGCCAGGTGCAGGCCGGCAACCTGGCCGTGCGCGAGTTCGAGCACACCCCGCTGTACGACGTGCAGCGCTGGGCGGGGCAGGGCGGTGACGCCTTGTTCGACAGCATCCTGGTGTTCGAGAACTACCCGGTGGCCGAGGCGCTGCAACAGGGCGCGCCCGGTGGCCTGCGCTTCGGCGATGTGGCCGTGCAGGAGCAGACCAACTACCCGCTGACCCTGGTGGTGGAACTGGGCACCACGCTGTCGATGCAGTACAGCCACGACCGTGCGCTGTGGAGCGACGAGAGCATTGGCCGCCTGGCTGGCTACTTTGCCAACCTACTGCAGGCGCTGGTGGAGAATGCAGACGCGGTGATTGGCGAGCTGCCAATGTTGGGCCTGCCAGAACAGCGACAGATGGTCGAAGGCTGGAACGAAACCCAGGCGACGTACCCGGACGAGCGCAGCATTCACCAGCTGATCGAGGCGCAGGTGTTCGCCACCCCGGATGCCCCGGCGCTGGCCTTTGGCGAGCAGACCCTGAGCTATGCCGAGCTCAACCGCCGTAGCAACCAGCTGGCGCACAAGCTGCGCGAGCAGGGCGTGGGGCCGGATGTGCTGGTGGGCATCGCCATGGAGCGCAGCCTGGAGATGGTCATCGGTTTGCTGGGTATCGTGAAGGCCGGTGGCGCGTATGTGCCGCTGGATCCTGAGTATCCACATGACCGTCTGAGCTACATGTTCGAGGACAGCGGCATCGCCTTGCTGCTGACCCAGTCGCACCTGCACGAAGCCCTGCCGATCCCGGTCGGCCTGCGCAGCCTGGACCTGGACACCGAGAACTTCGACGGCTACAGCGATGCCAACCCGAATGTCGACGTGGCCCCGCTGAACCTCGCCTACGTGATCTACACCTCCGGCTCCACCGGTCGCCCGAAAGGTGCTGGCAACAGCCATCAGGCGCTGGTCAACCGGCTGTGCTGGATGCAGAAGGCCTACAGGCTGGACGCCAGCGACAGCGTGCTGCAGAAAACCCCGTTCAGCTTCGACGTGTCGGTGTGGGAGTTCTTCTGGCCGCTGATGACCGGCGCACGCCTGGTCATGGCCCAGCCCGGCGCACACCGCGACCCGCAGTTGCTGGTCGAAACCATCAACCACCACGGCATCAGCACGCTGCACTTCGTGCCGTCGATGCTGCAGGCGTTCATGACCCACGAAGCGGTCGAAAGCTGCGTCAGCCTCAAGCGCGTGGTGTGCAGCGGTGAAGCGTTGCCGGCCGAACTGGCCCGCCAGGCCCTGCAACGCCTGCCGGCGGCGGGCCTGTACAACCTGTACGGCCCGACCGAAGCGGCGATCGACGTGACCCACTGGACCTGCCAGCCGGACGAAAGCATCAGCGTGCCGATCGGCCAGCCGATCGACAACCTCAAGACCCACATCCTCGAAGGCAGCCTGCAACCGGCGGTGCGCGGCAGTGCCGGCGAGCTGTACCTCGGTGGTGTCGGCCTGGCCCGTGGTTACTACCAACGCCCGGCGCTGACCGCCGAACGCTTCGTGCCGGACCCGTTCAGCGACAACGGCGGGCGCCTGTACCGCACCGGCGACCTGGCGCGCTACCGCGCCGATGGCGTGATCGACTACGCCGGGCGCATCGACCACCAGGTGAAGATCCGCGGCCTGCGCATCGAGCTGGGCGAGATTGAGGCGCGTCTATTGGAGCTGCCGAGTGTGCAGGAAGCCGTGGTGCTGGCCCAGGACGGGCCAAGCGGCAAGCAGCTGGTGGGCTATGTGGTGCCCGCCGACAGTACGCAAGACGAAGGCGCATTGCGCGACAGCCTGCGCGAGGCGCTCAAGGCCGGTTTGCCGGATTACATGGTGCCGGCGCACCTGCTGCTGCTCGGCAAGCTGCCGGTGACGCCGAACGGCAAGCTGGACCGCAAGGCCCTGCCGCAGCCGGATGCCAGCCAGTCGCAGGGCGAGTACATCGCGCCGCAGAGTGATCTGGAGCAGCAGATCGCGGCGATCTGGGCGGATGTGCTGAAGCTGGAGAAGGTTGGCCTGACCGATAACTTCTTCGAACTGGGCGGCGATTCGATCATCTCGTTGCAGGTGGTCAGCCGTGCGCGCCAGGTGGATATCCAGTTCACGCCCAAGGACTTGTTCGAGGCCCAGACGGTGCAGGCACTGGCCCGGCTCGCCAACCGCGGCGGCAGTGTATCGATCGATCAGGGTGCGGTAACGGGCGTGACGCCGCTCACGCCGATCCAGCACTGGTTCTTCGAGCAGCCCGTTGTCGTGCGCCATCACTGGAACCAGTCGGTGCTGCTCACGCCCGGTGAAACGCTGGCCCCGGCGACGCTCGATGCGGCATTGCAGGCATTGCTCGAACATCACGATGCCCTGCGTTTGCGCGTGTTCGGCCATGGGGTGGGCTGGCAGGCTGAATTTGCCGATGCGGGCTACTCCCAGTTGCTGTGGCATCGCGATTTCGCCAGCGTCGAGCAGTTGCAGCAAGCCGCCACTGAAGCCCAGCGCAGCCTTGACCTCGAGCACGGGCCGTTGATGCGTGCCATGCTCGCTGCGCTGCCTGACGGTAGCCAGCGACTGCTTTTGGTCATCCATCACCTGGCGGTAGACGGTGTGTCGTGGCGTGTGCTGCTGGAAGACCTGCAGCAGGCCTACCAGACCCTGGCTGCCGGGCAGCCACTGCAGCTTCCGGCCAAGACCACTTCGTACAAAGCCTGGGCCGAGCGTTTGCAAACCTATGCCGCCGCGCCCGCATTGCAACAGCAGCTGGGCTACTGGCAGGGGCAGTTGCAAGGGGCCAGCGAAATGCTGCCCTGCGACAACCCGCAAGGCAGCCGGCAACTGAAGCATGCGGCTTCGGTCAGCACGCGCCTCGACGTGGCAAGCACCCGACGGCTGTTGCAGGATTGCTCGGTGGCTTATCGCACACAGATCATGGACCTGCTGCTGACGGCCCTGGCGCAAGCAGTTGGCCGCTGGAGCGGTCAGCCCGAAGTGCTGGTGCGCCTGGAAGGGCATGGCCGTGAAGACCTGTTCGCGGGTATCGACCTGACGCGTACGGTGGGCTGGTTCACCAGCCTGTACCCGGTAAAGCTGAGCCCGCAGGCAGACCTGGCAAGTTCGATCAAGACCATCAAGGAACAGCTGCGCGCCGTGCCTGACAAAGGCCTGGGCTATGGCGTGCTGCGCTACCTCGGTGATGCCGCGAGCCGCGAGGCCGTTGTAGCATTGCCTGAAGGCCAGATCGTCTTCAACTACCTCGGGCAGTTCGACGGCAGCTTCGATGGCGAAGCAGGTCTGTTCACCCCCGCCAAAGAGAACGATGGCGCCAGGCAGGATGCCGAAGCACCGTTGGCCAGCCTGTTGACCGTCAACGGTCAGGTATATGGCGGCGAGCTACGCCTGGAGTGGACCTTCAGCCAGGACATTCATTGCCGCGAAACCATCGAGCTACTGGCCCAGGCTTACCAGCAGGCCTTGGCTGAAATAATCGAGCATTGCTGTGAGGGTGGACATCGCGGCCTGACCCCGTCCGACTTCCCGTTGGCCGACCTGACCCAGGCGCAGCTCGACCAGCTGCCGGTTGCCGTGGCGCAGATCGCCGACGTCTACCCGCTGTCGCCGATGCAGCAGGGCATGCTGTTCCACAGCATCTACGAGCAAGGCAGCGGCAACTACATCAACCAGATGCGCGTGGATGTGGATGGCCTGGATGTACAAGCCTTCCGGCAGGCCTGGGATGCTGCCTTGCAGACCCACGAAATCCTGCGCAGCAGCTTCATCTGGCAGGGGGACCTGGGCCAGGCGGTGCAGGTCGTGCGCAAGCAGGTGACACTGCCGTTTAGCGAATATGACTGGCGTGCCGAGGATGAGCTGGCGCGGGCGCTGGACAGCCTGGCGGATGCCGACCGGCAGCGTGGCTTCGACCTGGTCGAGGCACCCTTGTTGCGCCTGGTGCTGGTGCGTACGGCGCAGGCACGTCACCACCTGATCTTCACATGCCATCACATCCTGATGGATGGCTGGAGCACCTCGCAGTTGCTGGGTGAGGTGTTGCAGCGTCATGCCGGTAAACCTGTGGTGGCAGCGGCGGGCAGCTACCGTGACTACATCGCCTGGTTGCAGCGCCAGGATGGGGCGGCGGCAGAACGGTTCTGGCAGGGCCAGATGGCCAGCTTCAACGAGCCGACGCGCCTGGCCCAGGCCGTGCGCAATGGTGAGCCTGATGGCCATGGCCATCACGTTCATCACCAGGCATTCGATGCAGGGCGTACCGAGCGGGTTGAAGCCTTTGCCCGTGCCCAGCGTGTCACCGTCAACACCTTGGTACAGGCTACCTGGCTGTTGCTGTTGCAGCGCTATACCGGGCAGTCGTCGGTCTGCTTCGGGGCCACGGTCGCCGGCCGGCCAGCGGAGCTGGCGGGCGTGGAGGCGCAGATTGGCTTGTTCATCAACACCCTGCCGGTGGTTGGTACACCGCAAGGCGAACAGAGCGTCGCGCAATGGATCGGGCAGGTGCAGGCCAGCAACCTGGCCATGCGTGAATACGAACATACGCCGCTGTACGATGTGCAGCGCTGGGCCGGGCTTGGCGGTGAAGCCCTGTTCGACAGCCTGGTGGTGTTCGAAAGTTACCCGGTGTCCGAGGCCCTTCGGCAGGGGGCACCGAGTGGCTTGCAGTTTGGCCCAGTGCAGGTGCGCGAGCAGACCAACTATCCGCTGACCGTGCTGGTGAGCCTTGGCGACAGCCTGGCTATCCAGTACCGGCATGACCGTGCGCACTGGAGCAGCGAGGCGATCGAGCAGTTGGCCCATCACTTCGGTACGCTGCTTGACGCCTTGGTGAGTGACCCGTGTGCTGCACTCGGCGACCTGCCGCTGCTCGATACCGCGCAGCATCAGCGTATCGTGCAGGACTGGAACCGCACGGCGGCCAGTTACCCGGCCGACCGCTGTATCCATCAGCTGTTCGAGGCGCAGGTGGTTGCTGCGCCAGGTGCAGTGGCACTTATCCACGGCGAGCAGACGCTCACGTATGCCGCGCTCAATGTACGGGCCAACCAGCTTGCCCACAAACTGCGCGAGGCTGGCGTGGGCCCGGAGGTGCTGGTAGGTGTCGCCATGGAGCGTGGCCTGGACATGGTGGTCGCGCTGATGGCCATTCTCAAGGCGGGCGGCGCTTACGTGCCGCTCGATCCTGGCTACCCGCAGGACCGCCTGGTGTACATGCTCGAAGACAGCCAGTCGATCCTGCTGCTGTCGCAGTCGCACCTGCTGGAGCGTGTGCCGGCCAGCTTCCAGGCGCGCACGCTGCTGGTGGACCAATTGCTGCTCGACGGCTACGAAGCGGCCGACCCGGTGTGCGTGAGCACGCCGGACAACCTGGCGTACTGCATCTACACCTCAGGCTCCACCGGCAAACCCAAGGGCGTCCAGATCGAGCATCGCAATGCCGTGGCAATGATCGGCTGGGCGCAGTCGGTGTACAGCCAGCAGGACCTGTGCGGCGTGTTGGCGTCCACATCGATCTGTTTCGACCTGTCGGTCTGGGAGCTGTTCGTGACCCTGGGCTCGGGTGGCTATGCGGTACTGGCGGCCAATGCCCTGGAGCTGCCGCACCTGCCGGCCAAAGACCAGGTACGCCTGGTCAACACGGTGCCATCGGCCATCAAGGTGCTGCATGAAACCGGCCAGCTGCCGTCCGGTGTACGCATCATCAACCTGGCGGGGGAGGCCCTCAAGCAGGGGCTGGTCGACGCGCTGTACGGCACTGGCCATGTGCTCAAGGTGTACGACCTGTACGGGCCTTCGGAGGACACCACCTACTCGACCTTCACCCTGCGCACCCAAGGTGGCCAGGCCAATATCGGCCGGCCGCTTTCCAACAGTGCCGCGTACCTGTTGAGCGAGGACGGAACGCCGCTGCCGGTAGGGGTGGTGGGGGAGCTGTACATGGCGGGTGCGGGCCTGGCGCGTGGTTACCTGGCGCGCCCTGGGCTTACCGCCGAACGCTTCATCCCCGACCCGTTCGGTGGGCAGGGTGGCCGGCTGTATCGCACCGGCGACCTGGCGCGCTATGACGCCGACGGGGTCATCGAATATGCCGGGCGTATCGACCATCAGGTGAAGATTCGCGGCTTCCGTATCGAACTCGGTGAGATCGAGGCGCGCCTGCAACAACAGGACGCAGTCCGCGAAGCCGTGGTACTGGCACTGGATGCGCCGGGCGGCAAGCAACTGCTGGGCTACGTGGTGCCAGCCGATGCAGCGTCGGCTGCCAGCGAGGAAGCCCGGGCGGCGTTGCTTGACACCCTGCGCGCCAGGCTGAAGGCCAGCCTGCCGGACTACATGGTGCCCGCGCACCTGTTGCTGTTGGAACGCCTGCCACTGACACCGAACGGCAAACTGGACCGCAAGGCCCTGCCACAGCCTGACGGCAACCCGCGCCGGGCGGCCCATGTGGCGCCGGAAACGGAGCTGGAGCGGCGCATCGCAGCGGTATGGGCTGAAGTTCTTGGCCTGGAAAACGTATCTCTTACCGACAACTTCTTCGAGCTGGGGGGCCACTCCTTGCTGGCAACCCAGGCGGTAGCACGACTGCAGATCGAACTGGGTACGAACCTGCCACTCGCGTTGTTGTTCCAGACAGAGAACCTGCAGGCCTTTGCACAAGAGGTCGGTAGTCTCGGTACCCGAAACGACGGAGACCTGGATGAGCTCCAGGACTTCATGGCAGAGCTCGAGGCGGTTTGAGATGCACACGGACAACAGAAACGCAGACCTGGTTTATCGCTTTATCCGTCTGCCCCTGGCGCAGCAGAAGCTGTTTCTCGAAAAACTGGCGTCCAAGGGCGTCACGCTCGCGCAACTGCCCATCCCGGTGGCCAGGCACGATGTCGAACGCCCTGTGCTGTCCTATGCCCAGCAACGCCAGTGGTTTCTCTGGCAACTGGAGCCCACCGGCTCGGCCTACAACATTCCGACCGCGCTCAGGTTCAGGGGGCAGCTCGACCTGGCAGCCCTGCAGCGCAGCTTCGCGACGCTGATCCAGCGTCATGAAGCCTTGCGCACGACCATTGCCGAGGAAGATGGCCAGCTGATGCAGGTCATCCACCCGGACCAGCCTTTCCAGCTGGCCCGCCAGGCCTTGGGGGCCGTGGATGAGCAGGTTTTGCAGGCGCAGGTCGCGCTTGAGGTCCAGAAGCCGTTCGATCTGGTCCATGGGCCGCTGCTGCGGGTGAAACTGCTGGAACTGGCGCAGGGCGAGCACGTGCTGGTGCTCACCTTGCACCATATCGTCGCCGATGGCTGGTCGATGCCCTTGCTCATCGATGAGTTGGTACAGCTTTATGAGGGCTATAGCCAAGGTCGGGAAGTGGCGCTGGCCGAGCTGCCGATCCAGTACGCCGATTATGCGATCTGGCAGCGTGCCTGGATGGACGCTGGCGAGCGTGAGCGTCAGCTGGCGTACTGGATGGCGCAGCTGGGCGACGACCACCCGGTGCTGGAACTGACCACCGACAGGCCACGCCCGGCGCTGCAAAGCTACCGCGGTGAGCGGATCGACGTTGACCTGGGCGAAGCGTTGAGCCAGTCACTCAAACAGCTGGCGCAGCACCAGGGGGCGACACCCTTCATGCTGCTGCTGGCGAGTTTCCAGGTACTGTTGCACCGCTACTCCGGGCAGGCCGATGTGCGCGTGGGCGTGCCCATCGCCAACCGTAACCGCGTAGAGACCGAGCGGCTGATCGGCTTTTTCGTCAATACCCAGGTGATGCGTGCCGAGTTCGATACGCAGCTGACCTTCACCGAGCTGTTGGCGCAAGTGCGGCAACGAGCCTTGGGCGCGCAGGTGCATCAGGACCTGCCATTCGAACAGCTGGTCGATGCCTTGCAGCCTGAACGCAGCCTGAGCCACAGCCCGTTGTTCCAGGTGATGTACAACCACCAGACCCGGGGCAAGGGCGAGCGCCGCAGCTTGCCCGGCCTGGAGGTGGAGAGCCTGCAATGGAACGTGCACGCGGCGCAGTTCGACCTCACGCTGGACAGCTTCGAACATGAGCTGGGCATCAGCGCCACGCTGACCTTTGCAACCGACCTGTTCGATGCCTCGACCATACAGCAGATGGCGCGGCACTGGCTGAACCTGCTACAGGGCATCGTCGGCAACCCAGGCCAGCGAGTGGCTGAGCTGCCATTGCTGGATGACGGGGAGCGGCAGCAGATCGTGCATGGCTGGAATGCCACGCAAACCGATTACCCAGGCGAAACCAGCATCCACCAGCTGGTCGAAGCCCAGGTACTCGCCACCCCGGATGCCCCGGCGCTGACCTTTGGCCAGCAGACCCTGAGCTATGCCGAGCTCAACCGCCGTAGCAACCAGCTGGCGCACAAGCTGCGCGAGCAGGGCGTGGGCCCGGACGTGCTGGTGGGCATCGCCATGGAGCGCAGCCTGGAGATGGTCATCGGTTTGCTCGGCATTGTGAAGGCCGGCGGCGCTTATGTGCCGCTGGACCCGGAATACCCCCAGGATCGCCTGAGCTACATGTTCGAGGACAGCGGCATCGCCTTGCTGCTGACCCAGTCGCACCTGCATGAAGCCCTGCCGATCCCGGCCGGCCTGCGCAGCCTGGACCTGGACACCGAGAACTTCGATGGCTACAGCGATGCCAACCCGAACATCGACGTGGCCCCGCTGAACCTCGCCTACGTGATCTACACCTCCGGCTCCACTGGTCGCCCGAAGGGCGCTGGCAACAGCCATCAGGCGCTGGTCAACCGCCTGTGCTGGATGCAGAAGGCCTACGGGCTGGACGCCAGCGACAGCGTGCTGCAGAAAACCCCGTTCAGCTTCGACGTGTCGGTGTGGGAGTTCTTCTGGCCGCTGATGACCGGCGCGCGCCTGGTCATGGCCCAGCCCGGCGCACACCGCGACCCGCAGCTGCTGGTCGAAACCATCAACCACCACGGCATCAGCACGCTGCACTTCGTGCCGTCGATGCTGCAGGCGTTCATGACCCATGAAGCGGTCGAAAGCTGCGTCAGCCTCAAGCGCGTGGTGTGCAGCGGTGAAGCGTTGCCGGCCGAACTGGCCCGCCAGACCCTGCAACGCCTGCCGGCGGCGGGCCTGTACAACCTGTACGGCCCGACCGAAGCGGCGATCGACGTGACCCACTGGACCTGCCAGCCGGACGAAAGCATCAGCGTGCCGATCGGCCAGCCGATCGACAACCTCAAGACCCATATCCTCGAAGGTAGCCTGCAACCGGCGGTGCGCGGCAGTGCCGGCGAGCTGTACCTCGGTGGTGTCGGCCTGGCCCGTGGTTACCACCAACGCCCGGCGCTGACCGCCGAACGCTTCGTGCCGGACCCGTTCAGCGACAACGGCGGGCGCCTGTACCGCACTGGCGACCTGGCGCGCTACCGCGCCGATGGCGTGATCGACTACGCCGGGCGCATCGACCACCAGGTGAAGATCCGCGGCCTGCGCATCGAACTGGGCGAGATCGAGGCGCGACTATTGGAGCTGCCGAGTGTGCAGGAAGCCGTGGTGCTGGCCCAGGACGGGCCAAGCGGCAAGCAGCTGGTGGGTTATGTGGTGCCTGCCGACAGCACGCAGGACGAAGGCGCATTGCGCGACAGCCTGCGCGAGGCGCTCAAGGCCGGTTTGCCGGATTACATGGTGCCCGCGCACCTGCTGCTGCTCGGCAAGCTGCCAGTGACGCCGAACGGCAAGCTGGACCGCAAGGCCCTGCCGCAGCCGGATGCCAGCCAGTCGCAGGGCGAGTACATCGCGCCGCAGAGTGATCTGGAGCAGCAGATCGCGGCGATCTGGGCGGATGTGCTGAAGCTGGAGAAGGTTGGCCTGACCGATAACTTCTTCGAACTGGGCGGCGATTCGATCATCTCGTTACAGGTGGTCAGCCGTGCGCGCCAGGTGGATATCCAGTTCACGCCCAAGGAGTTGCTGCAGCATCAGACCGTGCAGGGGCTGGCCTCGGTTGCCCGGCGCAGCGAAGCACAAGCGCTGGAGCAGGGCGTGGTCACCGGGCCTCTGCCACTTGTTCCGGTGCAGCACTGGTTCTTCGAGCAAGCGCTTGTAGCACGTGACCACTGGAACCAGTCGGTGTTGCTCGAGCCCGGTGAGGCACTGGATGCGCAGCTGTTGAGCATGGCGCTGGACAACCTGCATGCCCATCACGACCTGCTGCGGCTCAATGCCTGGCAGAGTGCCGGGCGCTGGCAGGCCACGATCGGCGCGCCGGTATCGACCGAGCTGCTGTGGGTACGCGAATGCGTTGATGCCGAGGCGCTGGAACGCTTGGCCGATCAGGCCCAGCGCAGCCTGAACCTGGCTCAGGGGCCATTGTTGCGCGCCGTGCTGGCAACGCTGGCAGACGGCAGCCATCGGCTGCTGCTGGTCATTCATCATCTGGTGGTCGATGGCGTGTCATGGCGGATCCTGCTGGAAGACCTGCAACAGGCCTACCAGGCGCTTGCCCTCGGCCAGCCGTTGAAGTTGCCGGCCAAGACCAGCGCGTTCAAGGTCTGGGCCGAACAGCTGCAGGCCTATGCCAGCAGCCAGGCACTGCAACATGAACTGCACTACTGGCGTGATCAACTGCAAGGCGCCAGCGATGCTTTGCCTTGCGATCATCCCCAGGGCGAAAACCGGCAGAAGCATGCAACGTCGGTCAGCACTCGCCTGGACCCGCTCTGGACCCGCAAGCTGTTGCAGCAGGCACCGGCAGCCTATCGCACGCAGATCAACGACCTGTTGTTGACGGCATTGGCCCGTGTGGTCAGCCGTTGGACCGCGCAGCCGCAGGTACTGGTGCGCCTGGAAGGCCATGGCCGCGAGGACCTGTTCGACGGTATCGACCTGAGCCGCACGGTGGGTTGGTTCACCAGCATGTACCCGGTCAACCTCAGCCCTCAGCCCGAGCTGGCCAGTTCGATCAAGACCATCAAGGAGCAACTGCGCGCGGTGCCCCACAAGGGTCTTGGCTATGGTGTGCTGCGTTACCTGGGGGCTGGCGAAGCTCGGCAGACGTTGGCGGCGCTGGCCCAGGGGGCGATCATCTTCAACTACCTGGGGCAGTTCGATGGCAGCTTCGACCAGCAGGCGAGCCTGTTCAGACCGGCCAGCGAGAATGCCGGGCTGAACCAGGATGAGGATGCGCCATTGAGCAGCCTGCTGGCGCTCAATGGCCAGGTGTACGGCGGCGAGCTGACACTGGGCTGGACGTTCAGCCGTGAAGTTTTCGATACCTCGACCATCCAGCAACTGGCCGATGCCTATGCAGAAGAACTCAAGGCCTTGATCAACCATTGCTGCCAGGATGACACCCAAGGCCTCACGCCATCGGACTTCCCCTTGGCCCGTCTGAACCAGGCGCAACTGGACGACCTGCCGGTACCTGCTGCTCAGATTGCCGATATCTACCCGCTGTCGCCGATGCAACAGGGCATGCTGTTCCATACCCTGCAGGAGAGCGACGCCGCGCTGTACATCAACCAGACTGCGGTCGATGTGCACGGCCTGGACATAGACCGCTTCGTCGCGGCCTGGAACCAGGTGATCGCCAGCCACGACATCCTGCGCACGGTCTTCCTGTCATCGGCCCGGTGGGCGGAGCCCTTGCAGGTGGTTCAGCGTCAGTCCAGCCTGCCGCTGCGCGTGCTCGACTGGCGTGGGCGTGAGGTGACCAGCGACGCCTTGCAGGCGCTGGCAGCCGAAGAGGCCGCCGAAGGCTTCGACCTGGCGTGTGCCCCCCTGATGCGCCTGACACTGGTTCGAGTGGATGAGCAACGCCTGCACCTGATCTGGTCGCGCCACCACATCCTCATGGATGGCTGGAGCAATTCACGGTTGCTGGGCGAGGTGTTGCAGGTTTATCACGGCCGGCCCGCCAGCCATGCGGGGGGGCGCTTCGGTGACTACATCCGTTGGCTCGCCGAGCAGCCGATGGGCAAGCTGGAGCAGTTCTGGAGCGAGAAGCTGCGTGCCCTGGAGGGGCCGACGCTGTTGGCCGACAGTGTTGCACCGCAGGCGGACGGCAAGCTTGTCGGGCACCATGCGCTGTACCTGCATTGGGATGCGCAGCGCACGCAACACCTGCGTGACCAGGCCCGGCGCCTGAGGGTTACGCCCAATACCCTGGTCCAGGCCACCTGGCTGTTGCTGCTGCAACGCTACACCGGCCAGGCCAGCGTGTGCTTCGGCGCCACAGTGGCCGGGCGCCCCAGCAGCCTGGCCGGTGCAGGCGAGATGCTGGGGCTGTTCATCAACACGCTACCGGTGGTGCAGGAGCCGCAACCCCAGCACATTGTCAGCGACTGGCTGCACCAGCTGCAGCACTACAACCTGGAACTGCGCGACCACGAGCATGCAGCGCTGGCCGATGTGCAACGCTGGGCCGGGCGGCCAGGGCAGGCGCTGTTCGACAGCATTGTGGTGTTCGAGAACTACCCGGTTGACGACCGCCTGCGCGAGGGCGGCGGCGGAACGTTGCGCTTTGGCGAAGTACGTAACCGCGACGTCACCAACTATGCCATGGACCTGGCCGTGCAATTGGGCGAAACCTTTTCGGTAGAGTTCCTGTACCTGCGCAACCGCTTTACCGAAGCCGCTGTCGAGTGCCTGCGCGGCAGTTTCGAAAGCCTGCTGAGCGCCATGCTGGACAATCCCCAGGCCACGCTGGGCAGCCTGGGCATGCTGACGCCGGCGCAGGCAAGGCACGCCGACCTGCGCAACCAGCTTGCGGCACCTGGGCGCGAGCAGCCGCTGCTCGCCGAGCGTGTCGCCGGGCATGCCCGTGAGCGTGGCGAGGCCATGGCGGTAGTCTGCGGCGGCCAACAGTTGACCTATGCCCAGCTGGATGCGCGCGCCAACCGCCTTGCTCACCATCTGATCGCGCAGGGCGTGCGCCCGGAAAGCTGCGTGGGTATTGCCCTGGAGCGGTCGGTGGAGGTGATCGTGGCCTTCCTGGCGGTGATGAAGACCGGCGCAGCTTATGTGCCATTGGATATCGACTACCCACAAGAGCGCCTGCAGTGGATCGTCGAGGACTCGGCAATGCACCTGCTGGTCACCAGCAGTGGCTTGCGCCAGCGCTTTACCCAGGTAGCGCGGTGCGTCGAGCTCGACCAGCAAGCGCTGGACCATCTGCCTGCTACTGCACCTGAACAGCGCGCGTGCGCGGATAACCTGGCTTATCTGATCTACACGTCTGGTTCTACCGGCAAGCCCAAAGGTGTGGCGGTGAGCCACGGCCAGATTCGCATGCACTGCCAGGCCATAGTCGGGCTGTACGAGATGGACCTGCAGACCCGCGAGCTGCTGTTCATGTCGTTCGCCTTCGACGGGGCCCAGGAGCGCTGGCTGTCGACGTTGTCCTCGGGTGGTTGCCTGGTGGTGCGTGACAACCGGCTATGGACGGCAGAAGAAACCTGGCAGACCTTGCATGCCCAGCGTATCGATATCGCCTGCTTCCCGCCGGCCTACCTGCAACAGTTGGCCGAATTCGCCGATAGCCAGCAGCAGCCCGCGCCAGCGGTGCGGGTGTACTGCTTTGGCGGCGATGCGGTACCGGACGCCCTGTTCGAGCACGTCAAGCGCACGCTGCGTCCGCGCTGGTTGACCAACGGCTATGGGCCGACGGAAACCGTGGTTACGCCTTTGCTGTGGAAAGTGCCGGTGCAACGAACCTGTGAGGCTGTGTACGCGCCGATTGGTGACCGCGTGGGCGAGCGCACGCTGCACGTACTGGACCCGCACCTCAACCCGCTGCCCGATGGTGTGGCCGGTGAGCTTTACATCGGCGGAGAGGGCGTGGCGCGTGGCTATCACCAGCGGGCCGCACTCACGGCCGAGCGCTTCGTGGCCGACCCGTTTGCCCCGGGTGGCCGCCTGTACCGCACCGGTGACCGGGTGCGTCGCCGCGCCGATGGCGTCATCGACTTCCTCGGGCGCCTGGACAACCAGCTGAAGATTCGAGGGTTCCGCATCGAGCCGGGAGAAATCGAGGCACGCCTGCGCAACCTGGCTGGCGTGCGCGATGCCGTGGTGGTGGCGCGTGACATCAGCACGGGCAAGCAACTGATCGGTTACGTGGTGACGGACAATGCCGATACCCGCACCGAGCAATTACGTGATGCCCTGCGCGCCGACCTGCCGGATCACATGGTGCCGGCACAGCTTGTACTGATGCCGGCGCTGCCGCTCACCCCCAATGGCAAGATCGACCGCAATGGCCTGCCGGCTCCCGAGTTTGCCGCAAGCCGGGCATGGGTTGCCCCGCGTAATGCGATCGAGCAGGCGCTGGCAGCGATCTGGCAGGAAGTACTGCAAGTCGAGCAGGTCGGTGTCGATGACAACTTCTTCGAACTGGGTGGTGACTCGCTGCGCGTGCTGAAGATGCTGTCCAAGGTCCGCGCCCGTGAGGATTTGCCGATCGAACTGAAACTGCGTGATGTGATTGCCCGGCCGACCATCGCCGAGTTATCGGGTTATGCCCCCGACGATGCAAGCCTGGACCCGCTGTTGTTGCTGAACAGCCGAGTGAGCGCGAGTACACCGCTGTTCTGCCTGCATGCCGGGTTTGGCACGGTGTTCGATTACGAGCCATTGGCGCGCCGGCTGGAAGGCCGTTGCACGGTTTATGGCCTGCAATGCCGGATGCTGCTGGATCACGCCTGGGTGGATGATTCGCTGGAAACGATGGCTATCGATTACGCACAGTACATTCGCCAGAAGCAACCCGAAGGCCCTTATCAGCT
Source organism: Pseudomonas sp. A2 (assembly GCF_023100865.1). NCBI lineage: Bacteria > Pseudomonadati > Pseudomonadota > Gammaproteobacteria > Pseudomonadales > Pseudomonadaceae > Pseudomonas > Pseudomonas sp. A2. Next base: position 4,484,083 of record NZ_CP039127.1, on the reverse strand, counting down.
GGCAGGTTGGTCGCTGGGCGGCACCCTGGCGGTGTTGGTGGCCAAGGAGTTGGAAAGCCAGGGGCAGCGGGTTGCGGTGCTGGCCTTGGTGGACAGCTTCGTGCCCTCGGCCAGGCAAGCCGTGCAGGAAAGTGACTGGAGCGCCGACCTGCGTGGCTTCCTGGCGGTGATTCTCGGGGTTTCGGCCGATGCACTGGTGCTGCCGGTCGTGCCGGTCGGCAGTACTCAGGATGCCCTGGAGCGCGTGATCGAAACGGCACGGGCCGCACAGGCTGCACAGTCGGCCTATGCCGAAATCGGCAACGCTGATCTGGCGCAGACCTTTGTCGTGGCCATGAAACTCAAGGCGCTTTCGCGTCAGTTGCGCCAGCTACCGTCTACCGAGGCAGCGGCAAGTTGCTGGTGGGCGGGGGAGGGCGCGCACGTGGGTGGCATCTCGGGTAGCTGCCAGGACATTGCTGTTGACGCCGGGCACTATGACATCCTTGAGCAGGTGGATGTCCTTGAGGGGGTGATTGCCAGGCTGTTGCTGGCAGATACGATCAGCCAGTAAACCTGCTCACTCTTTGCAGGAGCGGCCTTGTGTCGCGAAAGGGCCGCAACGCGGCCCCAGGGGCTCAGCAGTGATGCAGGAATTGCCGGGGCTGCCTTGCAGCCCTTTCGCGACACAAGGCAGCTCCTACAACGGACCGCCTACCGAAGCGAACACCATGCAGGCATGAAAAAGGCGACCTCCAGGGTCGCCTTTTTTCGTTCTGCTGATCAGAAATCGTAGCGCAGGTTCAGCGTCGCGTTTCTCGGCGCGCCATAGTGGCCATAGTTGCCGGCCAGGCCTGCGTAGTACTTCTTGTCGAACAGGTTGTCCACGTTCAGCGTGGCGGCCAGGTGCTCGCTGATCTTGTAGCGGGCCATCAGGCTGGCCACGGCGTAGTCTTCCTGGGTGATGCGCGTGTTGTAGCGGGTGGCCAGGGATTGCTGGGAGTTCCAGTTGACCCCACCACCAACAGTCAGGCGCTCCCATTCGCCGGGCAGGCGGTAGGTAGTCCACAGGCGGAATGTATCCAGCGGCAGTTGAGACGTCAGCCGAGCGCCATTGGTATCTTCCGTGCGGGAGTGGCTGTAACCGGTATGAACCTCAAGCCCGCGAGCCACTTCGCCGGACAGTTCAAGATCAATGCCCTTGGTTTCGGCGCCGCTGACCGCGCGGTAAGCGGTGGAGTTAGGCACGCCCGGTACGCTGAAACCGGTGTCTTCCTCTGCAAGGTTGTCGCGCTTGATGAGGTAGATCGCCGCGTTGGCGTTCAGGCGACCATCGTAGAACTCACCTTTCCAGCCCATTTCATAGTTCTGCCCGATCACAGGGTCCAGCACCTTGCCGGTACGGTCGCGGCTGGTCTGGGGCTTGAAGATATCGGTGTAGCTGGCGTACACCGACTGCTCATCGGTCAGGTCATAGATCAGGCCGGCGTACGGTGTTACCTCTCCGTGCTCCTTAAGTTGCGTGGGGTTGCCAGTGCCAGTGGTCAATACCACCTGGTTCGAGTCCGAACGGTAGTTGGTTGTACGGGCACCGAGAATCATGTGCAGGTCGTCGGTGAAGTTGAGCCGGGTGGCAATGAAGTAACCGGTCTGGCGGATGGTCAGGTCGTAGTCCAGCAGTGGCGAATAGTTGCCAGGTTGCGGTATGCGGTTGCCCCAGGTGTAGAAGTTGAATGTGGCTTCCCCAGCTTTGCCGGTGAAGTGGTTGTTCTCGTAATCCATGTAGTCGAAGCCGGTAACCAGTTCGTGGGTCTGGCCAAACAGCTCGAAAGGCCCCTGCAGCGTGATGTTCATGCCCCGCTGAACCTGGTGGGCATCGACTTGCAGCAGGTCGGACTTGGCGTTGCCGGTGGCTTGATCGAGGGTAGAGACCCCGGCACCGGTGCGATAGAACGCCGACAGCGAGTCGCGATCGACATCCATGTAGTTGCCGGCCATTTTCAACTGCCAACCATTGCCAAGCTCCTGGTCCAGGCCGAAGGAGTAGTTCTTGGTGGTGTAGTCTTCATACATCCAGCGCGGCCCGGAACTGGTCGAGCGGGAGAAGTTGGTGGGCTGGCCATTGCTGAAAAACAGCGGCACACCTGGCGCGCCATTGGCGTCGTAGGTCTGGTAGTCCATGCCGAAGCGCACGGTGGTGGTATCGGTCAGGTCTGCTTCGAGCACGCCGTAGACCAGGTCACGGTCCTGGCTGTACCAGTCCATGTAGCTCTGGTTGCTCTGCTTGGCGGCCACCAGGCGGCCACGCAGCTTGCCGCTTTCGATCAGCGGGCCGGACACGTCGGCCTCGGTGCGATAGTAGTCCCACGAGCCCACACCGGCCTGCACATACGACTGGAATTCTCGCGTGGGGCGCTTGCGTACCATGTTGACCACACCGTTGGGTTCGCCCGCACCGGTCATCAGGCCAGTGGCGCCGCGGACGATCTCGATGCGGTCGAACATGGCCATGTCCATCAGGGTGTTGGGCATGTTGCGCGTCAGGTAGTCCTGCGCGGTGTTCACGCCATCGAGCTGGTAGGTGCTGATTTCCGAGCCGCGCGAATAGATGTGAAAGCGCTCGCCACCGTCCTGGGACATGGTGATACCCGGGTTCTGCTTCAGCACGTCGGTAATGGTCGCCAGGTGCTGGTCGTCCATTTGCTGGCGGGTGATGACGCTGATGCTTTGCGGTGTTTCGCGTATCGACAGGTTCATGCGGGTGGCCGTGCTGGTCACGCCGGTAGTGTAGGAACCCGTGCCTTCGGTAGTGGCGCCCAGGCCCATGCTATTGACGTTGGTCGCCGAAAGCTCGACCTGGCCGTCCTTTGCGGCCGAACCCGCTGTTACCGTCACGGTGTTGCCGTCGATCTGATAACGCAGCCCGCTGCCGCCCAGCAGGATGCGCAGGGACGAAGCGAGGTCGTGGCGCCCTTTGAGTGCGGAGGAGCGCAGGCCACCGATATCTTCCGGGCTGTACAGCAACTGGGTATCGGTCTGCCTGGCCAGTGCCTGCAACGCCGAGTTCATCGACTGCGCGGGAATATCCAGTGTCCACTCCTGCGCCTGCACCTGGGCAACCATCGCAGCGGATATCGCCAGGCCCAGGCCGATGCGTGTGAACGCGCGCTGGGGACGAAGGGAATGACGGATCAGTAGTGCTTTGGCAAGCGGGTTGAGCGAGCCGGGGAGGGACTTGGACATCTATTGCGGTCTCGTTGGCAGAGGGATTTTTCTTTGTCAGCTATAGGACGCAGCACCTGCGAAAAACCGGAACGATTCTTATTGGCGATTTTTTTGGCCGGTGCTGCGTTAACCGCGTCACAACTTCACAGTTCGCGTGCTACGCGAAAGCCGAGGAAGTCACCGCGGGTGGTCTTGAGGCGGTCGTTGCGGTTGGCCGAGCGGGAGAAGATCGGCGGCTCGCCCCAGTCGTTGCCGCGCATGTGCGCGCGGATGCACTTTGGGTCCTGGATCCAGGCGCTGCCGTCGGTGGGGGCGCCTTCGTAGCTGTCGTGGTAGCAGTCGGCGACCCATTCGTAGACGTTGCCGTGCATGTCGTACATGCCGAAGGCATTGGGCGGGTAGCTGCCCACCGGGGCGGTGAAGGTATGCCCGTCCTTGGGGCCATAGGTGTTGGCGTGCTTGCTGATCTCGTACTTGCCAGGTTCGTCGAAGGGGAAGGGGAACGGGCCGCTGGAGCCAGCACGGGCGGCATATTCGCGTTCGGCTTCGCTGACCATGCGGTATGGCTTGCCGGTGGTTTCAGCCAGCCACCGGGTGTAGGCCTGCACTTCGTCGTAGTCGATGCACACCGCCGGCTGGCGGGGGCCTTGCTTGTAGCTGGGCTTGCTGGCTTCGCACCAGCGGCCGGGGCGGTCGTCGCCGCTCTTGATGACGGTGCCGGTGGACTTGATGTAGGCGTCCAGTTCGCCGGCGGTGACCTGGTAGCGGCTCATGGCGAAGGGCTTGGCGAAAGTCACGGTGTGCAGCGGGCCCTCGTCGGGCTGGCGGCCGACTTCATCGTCGGGGGCCCCCATTACGTAGCTGCCGGCGGGCAGCACGACCATTTCGGGGCAGTCCTTGCAATCCTTGAACACGTCGCCGGGCTTGGCGGCATGGGCGTAGGCGCTGACCAGCAGCAGGCAGGTGATCTGGGCTGGCCGGTAGAGCCAGGCGGATACGTTCATCGGTGGTCCTCGAAACGGGTGAATGCGGGCTGCGTTACGCATTCAGACGAGCCGGGGCGGTGAAAAATTAACCAACAGCCATGTTGTCCCTTAGACGCAATTTCCTTCCCTTCTTAGGACAGATCCTGACTACGTTAACCAGGATATAAAACTTTCATGTCATCTTCGAAGTAGCTGGCAGGCATTCCGGCTCGTAAGCCAGCGGATCGCCTTTGAAGGATATTTAGGGTTTCTGCAGGGGGTTGAAGGCGTAGTTCGACAGCCATGACTGTGTTCTCGTCAGCGGGATTCAAACCCAACAAAGGCTTTGCATTCGCCTGTCCGGTCTTCATGAACATTTTAACTAATGAGGCTGCTGTGTCAGCAGATTGGGCCACTTGGTTTGCACGGGTTTCGAAGGCTGGCATATAGGCCATTTCGTGGTCTGGCAAGTGGTCGAGTATTTTTTTTATAGGAGGGTAAGCGCCCTTTAATTGCTTGAAAATTGTTTTCCTGGTTTCGCGCTGAGTATATAGCCTCTTCAGTAGCTCGCGTTTCGGAAGTTGCCTGAGATTGGTGTTGTTATATCGGTTTTTGAAAATTTTTCCGTGGGTACGGCCTGTAGGGTCTGCCGAATTGATTGGGTCGTTGCCACAATAGGCATAACTATTGATGCCGCCTTTCAAAAAGGGGCTCATCGAGTCAGGTGACAGGAATCGCATTAATAGCGGGGCGTACGCCCGATGGCCATTACCCAAAGGGTATGTATTAGTGTCTGTATCCAAAAATTCGCCTGTGAATGCTAATGTTGCTCGGCAAATAGCGGAATGGAAACAATGGCCGTAGGGTGAGTAGATTTGCTTGGAATTAGTATGCTTTCCTGTTAGGGAAAGAACTGAGGCTTGCACGTCTTGTGTCAAAAGCAACGCCTGTTGAAAGGCGTTTATTTCCGCAAGAGCAAAATTGCTGATTCGCTTGATGCGGCGTGGGGGTTGATCAAGAATCAGGCTTAACCTGTCGTTCTCGTAGAAATGAATGGTGTGCACGTGGGAGTCCGTCGGTGGTATGCACGGGACTTTATTCGATGATGTGAGTTTGTAAACTGGTAGAATTGTCAGTTGCATTTTTTTGTTTTCGAGGACGTGCATTGCCCTGGCAGGTTACTCTAATTGTCTGCTTCGCAAGCAAGCACGGTCTCATACAACTGCACATAACTGATTGGCTCAGCAGGGCCTCTGTGGGAGCGGGCACGCCCGCTCACAGGATTCCGCACAGCACTTAAATCATGGCAGACCTGACGGAATGACTGTCGCGCCGCTCTTGCGCAAAAAGTCGCGCTCACTAAGGCAGCTGACATTGGTTGCCAGCTGCCTGGCACCGGGCTATAGTCCAGCCCACTGCATTCTTCCCGAAGACCTGTTCATGCCAGCCAGCCCATCCACCACAAGCTTTGCCATCGCGCCAGTCGCGGGCATGGTCGTGCGTGGCTGCCAGCAGCCGGCGATGATCAGTCACTATCCACCACCACCTGTCAGTGGCGTCGTAGGCGGCGTAGCTCCGCCTCCTTGCGTGGTCGTGCTGGGCTGATCGGCTTCTGGCCGCATCCCTTCGCACACGCAACCTACTGAACACGGTCGGCGACTTCCCACGCTGAAGCGCACGCCGTCCGTCTGGCTTATTCGCCTTGAATCAGGTGGCAATACATGTCTGTCTTTAGCAAAGCATCCGTGGCCTCGGCGGCCACTACAAGCCTGTTCGTCCTGCTGTGGAGCAGCGGGGCGATCGTCTCCAAGCTCGGCCTGGCGCATGCCAGCCCGTTTGCCTTCCTGCTGTTGCGCTCGGCGCTGGCCCTGGCCGGGCTGCTGTTGATCGGCCCGTTGCTGGGGCTGCGCTGGCCGCGCAGTCGCGGGGCCATCCTGCGGGCTCTGGGCACTGGCTGTGTGCTGCTCGGCGCTTACCAGATCTTCTACCTGCTGGCGCTCGATACCCATGTCACCCCCGGCATCATGGCCACGGTGATGGGGGTACAACCGATCCTGACCGTGGTGCTGATGGAGCGCCAGCGCTCCTGGAGCCGCTTGTTCGGCCTCGGGTTGGGGCTTGGCGGGTTGATCATGGTGGTCTACCAAGGCATCAACCTGGGCGGGGTATCGCTGGCGGGGATGTTGTTCGCCTTGCTGGCGCTGGGCAGCATGACCTTCGGCTCGATCCTGCAGAAGCGCATCACCGACAACCCCATGGGCACGCTGCCGCTGCAGTACCTGGCCGGCTTTGCCATGTGCGCGCTGTTCGCGCCGCTGCAGCCGCTGCATGTGGAGTGGACTGGCGGTTTCGTCGGCGCGCTGCTGTGGATGGGGCTGGTGGTCTCGCTGCTGGCGACCCTGCTGCTTTACCGGCTGATCGCCAAGGGTAACCTGGTCAATGTCACCAGCCTGTTCTACCTGGTGCCGGCAGTGACCGCGGTGATGGACCTGCTGATCTTCGGCAACCGCCTGGCGCCGCTCAGCCTGCTGGGCATGGGGCTGATCGTGGTGGGCTTGCTGTTCGTGTTCCGCAAGCCCGCCGCGCGCCTGGCCGATGCATAGGCCCTAGCGGAACTCTTCGGGGATGGCGTGGCGCAGTACGCCTTCCTCGAAGTCCAGCAGGCCGGCTTCGCGCTGGGTGAGCAGGTAGTAGAGCAAGGTGTCGAGCGAGCGCTGCGGCGGGACCTCGACCGCCAGCATCTTCACCGCCTGCTCGGTTTCGCAGTTGCAGCCGAAGTCGTGCAAGGCCGCGTGTACCTGGTCCAGGGTTTCCGGGGGCTTGACGATCACCCGGAACACCGAGCTGCCGCTGCTGCGGCGCAGTTCGGCGAACCAGGTTTCGCCGGCTTCCTCACGGGTGCCGATCACGTCGCCCGGGGCGATGCCGTAGACATGGAAGGGAATGTTGTCGACGGCATAGCCGCCTTCCACGGCCTTGGCCCACAGGCCCTCGACCGAGGCGGGCGGGTAGCCGTTTTCGTCCTGCTCCAGGCGGAACAGGACCTTCTTGTACGCGTCGTTCATCGTGTACCCCGCTTCAGCTGCGGGCCGGACGCAGCACCAGCCACAATGCCACGCCAATCAGCAGACCACCGTACAGGTGCGCCATCGACAGCGGCTCGTCCAGCAGCCATGCCCCCCACAATACGCCGAATACCGGGATCAGGAAGGTCACGGTACTGGCCTTGACCGGGCCGATCTCCTCCAGCAGGCGGAAGTACAGGATGTAGGCGAACGCTGTGCACAACAGGCCCAGGCCCAGCAGCGACAGCCACACCTGCCAGCCGCCCCAGCTGGCGGGTGGCTGGCTCAGCGCGCTCCAGGCGAACAGCGGGCTCAGCATCAGGGTGGCGCCGAGCATGCTGCCCAGTGCCGACAGGCGGCTGTCCAGGCCGCTGACCCAGCGGCGGGCGAGGAAGCCGGCAAAGCCGTAGCAGGTGGTGGCCGCCAGGCAGGCGAGGGCGCCTTGCAGCAGGGCCAGGTCCAGGGCCACCGGGCCGGCACCGCTGAGGATGCCGACGCCGAACAGGCCGAGGAAGATGCCGCAGAGCTTGGCCAGGGTCATCGGTTCGCGGAAGAACAGCACGCCGACCAGCACACCCATCAGCGGCGTGGTGGCGTTGAAGATTGCCGAGTAGCCGGCAGGCAGTACCTGGGCGGCCACGGAGTAGAACGTCGCGGGGATACCGGAGTTGATCATGCCCAGCACCAGGCAGGCCCCGAGCTTGCCCTGGAAGTCCCAGCGCACGCGGGCGGCAGCGAGCAGTGCCACCAGGCCCATGCAAGCGATGGACACGCGGAAGAACGCCGTCGGCACCGTGCCCAGTTCGGGGGCGATGATGCGCATGAACAGAAAGCTCGCCCCCCAGACGGCGGCAAGGGTCAGCAGGCGGGCTAGGGCGATGGGGCTCACAACGGTCTCCGGAGGCAGGGCAGGGGCGCGAGTGTACGCCAGGGGGGCTGGGGATTCTTGTGCTTTCTTGCGGTGTAAACCTGTGCCGGCCTCTTCGCGGGTAAACCCGCTCCCACAGGATTACCACAGGGTCGAGCAGTGCACAGAACCTGTGGGAGCGGGTTTACCCGCGAAGAGGCCGGTACAGGCGCCGTATTCCGGACAGGCAGACTAAGCTCTGTATCTCACCCCTGCACCGAGGTCCTCGCATGCCCCAGCCCTGGCCCGCTGTCGAAATCGCCCAGACGATCCTTGCCGGCTTCGACGACTACCGCGACCACTTCCAGCGCATCACCCTCGGTGCCCGCCAGCGCTTCGAGCAGGCGCGCTGGCAGGATATCCAGCGTGCCGCCGCCGCCCGTATCAATCTCTATGAAGAGAAGGTCGCCGAGGTCAACGGCTGGCTGCGCCAGAGCTTTGCCGAGGACGTGCTGCTGGATGTGGAGCAATGGCCGTTGGTGAAGAACGCCTATATCCACCTGATCGACCCAAGGCTGGACGACGAGCTGTCCGAGACCTGGTACAACTCGCTGTTCTGCAGCCTGTTCAGCCACGACCTGATCAGCGACGGCTGCATGTTCATCCACACCACCCGACCGTCCATGCGCAGCCGTGAGCGCGCCGCGCAAACCCGTACCTATCGGCCTGACGGTGGGCTCAAGGGCCTGCTGCGGGCGGTGTTCAGCGATTACCCGTTCGATGTGCCGTACGGCGACCTGGAGGGCGACCTGGTGCGCCTGGAGGAACAGCTGCGCGACTGCCTGCCGGACTGGGTGTGCAAGGATCCGACCTTGGCGTTGGAGCTGTTTGTGCCGGTGCTTTACCGCAACAAGGGCGCATACCTGGTCGGCCGTCTGTTCAACAGCGATGAGCAATGGCCGCTGGTAATCCCGCTGCTGCACCGCGAAGGGCACGGTATCGAGGCCGATGCGCTGATCACCGACGAGGCCGAGGTGTCGATCATCTTTTCCTTCACCCGCTCGTACTTCATGGTCGATGTGCCGGTGCCTGCGGAGTTCGTCAACTTCCTCAAACGCATCTTGCCGGGCAAGCACATTGCCGAGCTGTATACCTCCATCGGTTTCTACAAGCATGGCAAGTCGGAGTTCTACCGGGCGCTGATCAACCACCTGGCCAGCAGCGACGACCGCTTCGTCATGGCGCCCGGGGTGCGCGGCATGGTCATGAGCGTGTTCACCCTGCCGGGCTTCAACATCGTGTTCAAGATCATCAAGGACCGCTTTTCACCGTCGAAGACGGTCGACCGTGCCACGGTGATCGACAAGTACCGGCTGGTGAAAAGCGTCGACCGCGTCGGGCGCATGGCCGATACCCAGGAGTTCGCCGATTTTCGCTTCCCGCGCAGCAAGTTCGAGCCGGAGTGCCTGGCCGAACTGCTGGAGGTGGCGCCTTCGACCGTGGCGCTGGAGGGTGACACGGTGCTGATCCGCCACTGCTGGACCGAGCGGCGCATGACGCCGCTGAACCTTTACTTGGAACACGCTAGCGAGGGCCAGGTGCTGGAGGCGCTGAAGGATTACGGCCTGGCCATCAAGCAGCTGGCGGCGGCGAATATCTTCCCTGGCGACATGCTGCTGAAGAACTTTGGCGTAACCCGCCATGGCCGGGTGGTGTTCTATGACTATGACGAGATCAGCTTCCTGACCGAGGTGAACTTCCGCCATATCCCGCCGCCGCGTTACCCGGAGGATGAGATGTCGGGCGAGCCGTGGTACTCGATCGGGCCGCATGACGTGTTCCCCGAGGAGTTTCCGCCGTTCCTGTTTGCCGATATCGGCCAGCGGCGCTTGTTCAGCCGCCTGCATGGGGAGTTGTACGACGCGGATTACTGGAAGGGGCTGCAGGCGGCGATTCGTGACGGGAAGGTGATCGATGTGTTTCCGTATCGGCGCAAGGGGCGGTGACTTTGCTTTAGCAGGCTCGGCCTCTTCGCGGGCTCGCCCGCTCCCACAGGTACATCACAGCTCTCGAGGGCAGTGGGTTCCTGTGGGAGCGGGCAAGCCCGCGAAGAGGCCGGGCCTGCTTTTCCCAGTTACCCCTTCAAACACTTCAATTCACTGAAATCGGTACGCACCTTGCCCAACCGTTCCTGCAGGTACCGCCGCTGCTGCGGGGTACTCTGGTGCACCAGGTCCACCAGCAAGCTGCGCGCCTGCTGCTCGGTATTCTGATACGCCGCCCGGTACTCCGGCGTCCACAAACTCTCCTTGCGCTGCAACAACGTTGCCAGGCGCGGCTCGAAGCTGGCGTCGTTGCGCTGGTTCATCGCCAGCAGCAATTGCTGCTGCCAGTGCGCGCGGTTGGCGATCCATTCGCGGTTCTGGTCGCCCAGCGCCTGGGACCAGGCCTGCACGCGCTGCTTCTGCACCGCGGTCAGCTCGCCAAACCACGGCGTCAGGCGTTTCTCCATGCGTTCGGTACGGCGGGCGATCTGCTTGTCCAGCGGCGTATCCACATACTTCTTCTGCCGTTCGCTGATGTCCTCGCGGAACGCCTCGCGCATCTCCGCCACCTGGGCATCGCTCATGCCGCGCAGCAGCTCGGTGGCCGAAGGGGTGATTTCCTCGGCTACCCGGCCAATCGCCTCGCGGGCTTCGCGGGTACGCTGCTGCAGGGCCTGGTCGGTCACCTGGTCGTCGGCGACCATGCCGCGTACCCGGTCCAGCCAGTCGAGGTAACCAGGCAGTTGGGTCTTGCAATGCCAGGCCAGGTGCTCCCGCAGGCGGTCGTCAAGCATGGCCTTCTGCTCGCTGTTCATGGCCAGGTAGTCGCCCAGCGACCACGGCACCAGGCGGTCGAGGTTGCGGTAGGCCAGGTCGATACGGCTGCAGGCGGCCAGGGCCAGGGCGCAGCCGATGGCGACGAGCAGGGCTTTGGACAGGCGTAGCGGCATGGGCTGCTCCTTGCGGGTGCTTGCACGTCGGTAGACGCAAGAGGGACGCTGACGGTTCCACTGCATCAGCGGTCGGGCGGCGCGCTGGCTTCAGGTGTAGAATAGCCGCCTTGTCTTGAGGAACATCGGAAATGGCTCTGCTTGGGCGTTACAACAGTTTGCAAATCGTGAAACACGTGGACTTCGGCCTGTACCTTGACGGCGGCGCCGACGGCGAGATCCTGCTGCCCGGGCGCTACATCCCGAAAAACGCCGAAACCGAAGTGGATGACTGGCTGAACGTGTTCATCTACCTGGACAGCGAAGACCAGTTGATCGCCACCACCGAGAAGCCCAAGGTGCAGGTTGGCGAGTTCGCCAGCCTCAAGGTCAAGGATATCAACGGTGCCGGCATCTTCCTCGACTGGGGCCTGTCCAAGGACCTGCTGATGCCGTACTCGGAAGAGGCGCGGCCGCTGAAAATCGGCGACTACTGCGTGGTGCACGTGTACCTCGACAAGCGCACCCGCCGCATCACCGCCACCTCACGCCTGGACCGCTACCTGGACCGTACCCCGGCGGACTACCAGGTGGGCCAGCCGGTCGAGCTGCTGGTGGCCGGCGAGACACCGATGGGCTTCAAGGCGATCATCAACAACCGTCACTGGGGCCTGATCCACAAGAACGAGGTGTTCAAGTTCCTGCGCTCGGGCATGCACGAGAAGGGCTTCATCAAGGAAGTGCGCGCGGACGGCAAGATCGCCTTGAGCCTGCAACCGGTGGGTGCTGCCCTGGCCGACAGCCTGCAGGAGCAGATCATGGCGCGCCTGGAGGCCGAAGGCGGGGTGCTGGGGGTGTGCGACAAGAGCGACCCGGCGCTGATCAGCAAGCTGTTCAACGTCAGCAAGGGCAACTTCAAGAAGGCCATTGGCGGGTTGTTCAAGCAGGGCCGCATCGTCATCCATGACGATCGCATCGAAAAGGCCTGATCAGGCCTGCACGAAGGTACGGAAGTCCAGCTGCTCGCCACCCGGGCGGGTGTCGCGCAGCAGCGAGTCGCGGTCGGCGCTGAGGGCCAGGCTGATGGTCGAGCGGCGCTTGCCGGGGTTGCGCACTTCCATCTGTTCCTGGTGAGCGCGCAGGAAGTTGGTCGGCACCTTCAGGTGCTGCAGCTCGTCGCTTTCCGGGGTGTGCAGCAGCAGGTTGACCCAGTCGGGCTGGCCCTTGCGCAGCAGCGCCACCGGCACCTCGAACCACCACAGGTTGCGCTTGCGGTCGAGGATGGCGAACAGGGTGTTGCTGCTGGTCAGCACCGGGCGGGCCAGTGCTTCGTTACGCCGGGCGATGGCGGCGGGTTTGTCGAGTTTCATGCAGGTTCCTGCGGGTTGACGCTATGAAGGCCTGCATTGTGAGGGGTGGCGGGTAGCGGGGGCAAGGTTTGCCAACCGCCTTGCCGCTCGGTTCGAAGGCGAAAAAACTGTTGGAACGCTTGGCGAAGGCGTCGGGTCCACCGACTGTCGGCACGGTCCACGTGCCCCCAATTGCAGGAGTTTTGCCATGAGCGGTACCAAAGACAAAGCGAAAGGCCTGGCCAACGAAGCGATCGGCAACGTCAAGCAGGGTGTCGGCAAAGTGACCGACAACGAGCGGCTGCGGGCCGAGGGTGAAGCGCAGGAGCTCAAGGGCGAGGGGCAACAGATCAAGGGCAACGTGAAGGACGCGGTGAAAAAGCCTTGATGTGAGTGGCCTGTCCCGGCCTTTTCGCGGGCATGCCCGCTCCCACAGGTACTGAACAGATTTCAAGCACTGTGCGGTACCTGTGGGAGCGGGCGTGCCCGCGAATAGGCCGCTACTGGCGTAAGCAAATTCTTGCAGCATGGCCGGGATCAGCACAGCAGCGGCATGGTCTATTAGACTTACCGTGGTACTCACGAATCAAGCGGCGAAAGGAGACGCTATGATTTTCCCCGACCTGCGCGGCCTGCCCCTGCACCGCGTGCTGGTACGCACCGTCAAGGAATTCCTCGACGACGAGATGTCGACCTACGCTTCCGCACTGGCCTACCAGATGCTGTTCTCGTTGTTCCCGTTCCTGCTGTTCCTGATCGCCCTGATCGGTTTCCTGCACCTGCCGGACTTCTTCTCCTGGCTGCGCCTGCAATCGGAACTGGTGCTGCCACCCCAGGCGCTGGAGCAGGTGAACCCGGTGATCGACCAGTTGCAGCAGTCCAAGGGCGGGCTGTTGTCGGTGGGTATCGTGATTGCCTTGTGGACCGCATCGGCCGGTGTGCGCCTGATGATGAGCGCGATGAACGCCGCCTACGATGTGCCCGAGGGCCGCCCGGTGTGGAAGCGCATTCCGTTGTCGATCATCTACACCGTGGGCATTGCCGGCATGTTGCTGGTGGCAGCGGCGCTGATGGTGCTGGGGCCGCAGGTGATGGAGTGGATTGCCGCCCAGGTCGGCATGCAGGAGGTGATCGTCACGGTGTGGACCATCCTGCGCTGGCCGGCGATCATCATCCTGATGATGGTGGCGGTGGCGCTGATCTACTACGTGATGCCCGATGTGAAGCAGCAGTTCCGCTTCATCACCCCGGGCTCGGTGCTGGCGGTGGTGGTGTGGATCGTGGCGTCGCTGGGCTTTGCCTACTACGTGAAGACCTTTGCCGACTACAACGCCATGTACGGCAGTATCGGTGCAATCATCGTGCTATTGCTGTATTTCTATATCTCCGCCGCCGTTTTGCTGCTGGGCGCGGAGATGAACGCAGTGATCGAGCACATGTCGAGCGAGGGCAAGAACCCTGGCGAGAAGGACGTCGATGAGCACAAACCCCGCGAAACCATTACCGTGCTGGGCCATGAGCACCCCGTTCCGAGCGAGCACCAATCTTCAGAGCCGAACCCCCGATGATCCGTGACATTCTCAAGATGGGCGACGAACGCCTGCTGCGCATCGCCCCGCCAGTGCCCGAGCACATGCTCGGCAGCACAGAATTGCAGCAACTGATCGACGACATGTTCGAAACCATGCGCCATGTGGGCGGTGTGGGCCTGGCCGCGCCACAGATCGGTATCGACCTGCAGCTGGTGATCTTCGGCTTCGAGCGCAGCGAGCGTTACCCGGATGCCGAACCGGTGCCGCAGACTATCCTGCTCAACCCGGTCATCACGCCCACATCCAGCGAGATCGAGGACGGTTGGGAAGGCTGCCTGTCGGTGCCCGGCCTGCGCGGCGTGGTGCCGCGTTTCAAGCACATCTGCTATGAAGGCATCGACCCCCAGGGCAACCCGATCAACCGTTTTGCCGACGGCTTCCATGCGCGGGTGGTGCAGCATGAATGCGACCACCTGATCGGCCGGCTTTACCCGTCACGCATCCAGGACTTTTCCCGGTTCGGCTACACCGAGGTGCTTTTCCCCGGGCTCGACGCCAGCGACGACTGACCCCGTTGCAGTGCCACCAGGCGTTTGCTGCGCTGGTAGCGCTGCAGGCGGCCAGCCAGGGTTTCCGGCAGTTGCAGAGCCATGTCGAAGCCCAGGCGCTGGTAGAAGGGCGCAAGGTCCGGGTGGCAGAACAGCCAGGTGGGCCCGCCAACCTGCGCCAGCGCCGCCTCGACCAACCGCCCGGCCACCCCTTGGCTGCGCTGCTGCGGGTCGACGAATAACCCGGTCAGCCAGAAGCCTTCGCCCACCGGGCTCAGGCTCAGGCCCGCGATGATGCCGGGACCCCGCGCCACCCATAGCTCAGCGTCGCCCGCAGCACGCATGCGTGAGCCGTGCTGGCGGTAAAAGTGGTCCAGCAGCCGGCGTTCCGGGGCCGAAAGTTTCGAACAGTACAAATTTTCAGAAATTGCGCGCCCTGCCCTGAAAGGTGGCCAGAGGCTCTGGCCCGATGTTTTGCGGTGAACTTGTCGCAGATTGTTGCATATCTGGCAAGGGTGAATGTCCGAGTTCGGGGTTCAACTATTCCAGGCCGGGAGTAGACTTTTAGCCATCCCCACTGGCAGTACGAAGCGGGATCGGTACTTCGTGCCATCTTCACCGTAGATGGCAACTTCTCCGCGCCGGGCACGGCAATAGAAGTCAATCGATCAGCTTGAATGCTCAAAAGGCAAACTCACATGAAACCATTACTGATTCTTGCATTGGTCGGTATGTCCTCGTTCGCCCTCGCCGATGAGGCCAGACCCGTCTCCAGCGAGCCCGTCGCCCAGCAGTACGACTACTCCATGAACCTGGATATCAAGCGGGTGATCAACCTGTCGACCATCCCCAACGTCTGCGAAGTGGTACCTGCGACCATGACTTACGAAGACCATCAGGGCCAGGTGCACACCATCCAGTACCGTGCCATGGGTGAGGGGTGCCAGCAGGGTTGAGCCCGCCAAGGGCCTGCCACAGCATTTTCAGCGCCTGTGAGACCGAGCGCCGCCCGCGCGGCGCTTCGCAGCACAAGGCTGCTCCTACGTCTGTTTCTGGCCAGTAACGCCTGTGCCAGAGCACGCGAACTCCTTGTTTGTCCGACACGATATCAAGATGGACGCCAAGGGACCGCGCGCCTTTGCCTCAGGATTAATTGGCCCGAAACAAATGTAGGAGCAGCCTTGTGCTGCGAAGCGCCGCGCGGGCGGCGCTCGGTCTCACAGGCGCCACATCACCCAAGGCATGCACCTTGTCGCCCCGACGCAATCCCCCCATATGCATTTCAAACCACAACCAACCCAGAATAATTTCCTCGACCTGTCGATTCCTCCGTCCCTCGTTCGACCATAGGTGAGAGCACGTTGCCCCCCGTGCCCAATCACCCATGACCTGTCGGAGGAACCCCCGATGAGCACCGCAGCCGAAACCGAGATCCGCCAATTGATCGAGCGCTGGATGCAGGCCGTGCGCGATCGCGACATCCCCAACATCATTGCTCCCTATGCCGACGACATCGTCGCCTTCGATGCCATCCAGGCCCTGCAGTTCAAGGGCAAGGCAACCTACCAGGCGCACTGGGAAATGTGCATGGGCATGTGCCCCGGCCCCATGGTTTTCGAATACGCCGAACTCACCGTGCATGCCGCTGGCGACCTGGCCCTGGCCCACTGGCTTAACCGCTGTGGCCCCGCGGACAACGAAAGCCAGTGCGGCTTCATGCGCGCCACCGTGGGCTATCGTCGTCAAGGTGGTCAGTGGCGGGTAATCCACGAACACTGGTCGGCGCCATTCGACATGGAAACCCAGAAAGCCCTGTTCGATCTCAAGCCCTGAGCCGTTATTGCCAATCGCACTTTGCCAATGCCCTGGAGGCGACCATGAAATACCTGTGCCTGGTCTATTGTGACGAGGGGCTGCTGCACAGCCTGCCCGACAGCCCGGAAGACGCCGAATGCATGGCGTATGCCGAATCCATCCAAGGCTCCGGGCGAATGCTGGCGGCCGAGGCGCTGAAGCCGGTGCAGACCGCCACCACAGTGCGCATGCGCAACGGGCACATGAGCCTGACCGACGGCCCGTTCGCCGAGACCAAGGAGCAGTTGGCGGGCTTCTACCTGGTGGAAGCCCGCGACCTGAACGAGGCGCTGAACATCGCCAAGGGCATCCCCGCCGCACGGGTCGGCAGTGTCGAGGTGCGACCGGTGCGCGAACTGCAACCCTGACAGCAATGGAGACTTCCCAGCATGAGCCTGGCACACCCCGCGCAAGTGCAACACGAGTTGTCCATCAATCGCCTGATCGACGCACCGCCGTCCAAGGTGTTCCGCGCCTGGACCGACCCTCAGTGGCTGATGCAATGGTGGGGGCCGCACGGCATGACCACCCCGGAATGTGAGATGCAGTTGTGGATCGGTGGCCTGTTCCGCACCGTGATGCGGGCGCCGGATGGCAGCGATTACCCGAACCAGGGCGTATTCCTGGAGATTGCTGCGCCGCGACGGCTGGTGTTCACCGATGCCTTCGGCCCAGGCTGGGTGCCTTCGGACAAGGCGTTCATGACTGCCGTGATCAGTTTTGACGAGGAGCAAGGCAAAACCCGCTACACCGCCCGCGCCTGGCACTGGAATGCCGCCGACTGCCGCGCCCATGAGGAAATGGGCTTCCACCAGGGCTGGGGAGAAAGCCTGGACCGCCTGGTGGAGGTAGTGACCCAGCGGATGCCCGACTGATGACGGCACTGGCGCAGGTGCGCGCCGAGGTCGAGGCGGTCTACCGAAACGAGTCACGGCGCATCCTGGCGACGCTGATCCGCCTGCTGGGTGATTTCGACCTGGCCGAGGAGGCCATGCACGATGCCTTCTTCATCGCCGTCGAGCGCTGGCAGCGCGACGGTATCCCCGATAACCCGCGGGCGTGGCTGGTGTCCACCGGCCGCTTCAAGGCCATCGATGCGCTGCGCCGGCGCGCCCGATTCGACCGTTCCCAGGCGGACCTGAGCATGCTGCTCGACGGCCAGGCGCAGGACCCCAGCGAGGAAGAACTGCTGGCCGACGACCGTCTGCGGCTGATCTTCACCTGCTGCCACCCGGCCTTGTCCGCCGATGCCCAGGTGCCGCTGACCCTGCGTGAAGTCTGCGACCTGACCACCGAGCAGATCGCCCGTGCTTTCCTGCAGAGCCCGGCCACCATCGCCCAGCGTATCGTGCGCGCCAAGGCCAAGATCCGCGATGCCGGCATCCCTTACCAGGTGCCGGAACTGAACGAACTGCCCGAGCGCCTGGAGAGTGTGCTGCGGGTGATCTACCTGGTGTTCAACGAGGGCTATTCGGCGTCGTCGGGCGAGGCGCTGTTGCAGCAGGAACTGAGCGATGAGGCTATACGCCTGGCGCGGCTGCTGGTGCAGTTGCTGCCCGACCCGGAGGCGGTCGGCCTGCTGGCCCTGATGTTGCTGCAGGCATCCCGGCAGCGGGCGCGTACCGATGGCCGGGGTAACCTGGTGTTGCT
The DNA here is from genome assembly GCF_023100865.1 of Pseudomonas sp. A2. NCBI lineage: Bacteria > Pseudomonadati > Pseudomonadota > Gammaproteobacteria > Pseudomonadales > Pseudomonadaceae > Pseudomonas > Pseudomonas sp. A2. The sequence goes on along the minus strand of NZ_CP039127.1, from coordinate 4,466,095 downwards.
GGAGCAGCAGGACCGTAGCCTGTGGGACCGGCAACGCATTGCCGAAGGTTGCGAACTGGTGCGCCAGGCCCTGCAAAGCCGGGCGTTCGGTGCCTATACCGTGCAGGCGGCGATTGCGGCGGTGCATGCCGAGGCGGCGACAGCCGAAGCGACCGACTGGGCGGAGATCGTCGGGCTGTATGACGTGCTGCAGCGGCATTGGCCGTCAGCTGTGGTTGAACTGAACAGGGCCGTGGCGCTGGCGAAGCGGGACGGGCCGGAGGTTGGCCTGCGGGAGGTCGAAGGGATTCTGGCGCGGGGAGAGTTGCTGGACTATCACCTGGCGCATGCGACGCGGGGTGAGCTGCATTACCAGCTGGGGCATATGGAAGAGGCCCGGGCGGCCTGGCGGCAGGCGCTGGCGTTGACCCGGCAGGAGCCGGAGCGCAGGCATATCGAGCGGCGGTTGCAGGCTATTGAATGATGTTGGCTGCGCCGGCCTCTTCGCGGGTAAACCCGCTCCCACAGGGTTGCGTCACGGCTTGATGCTGTGAGGTCCATGTGGGAGCGGGTTTACCCGCGAAAGGGCCGGTACTGCCTGCATCAATCTTCAGCTAGCCACAAAATTCGGCGGCGACACCAGCTCGACGGTCTGCTGCTTGCGCGGAGCCAGGATCTCGGCCTCGCCCTGAACCACCAGCTCATCGTTCTGGTTGTAGACATTGGTGGCGATACGTACCTTGAACTTGGGCAGCTTCTCCAGGATTTCCAGGCGCACGGTCAGGGTATCGCCAATTTTAACCGGCTTCTGGAAGCTCATCTGCTGGCCCAGGTAGATGGTGCCAGGGCCAGGCAGGGTGCAGGCCACTGCAGCACTGATCAGCGCGCCGCTGAACATGCCGTGGGCAATGCGCTCGCGGAACATGCTCTTGGCAGCGAACTCGGCGTCCAGGTGTACAGGGTTGTGGTCACCGGACATCGCGGCGAACAACTGGATGTCGCGTTCTTCGACCGACTTTTTGTACTCGGCCTTCTGGCCGACTTCGAGGGCTTCGTAAGGCGTGTTGGTGACCTGGGACATCGGGGCTTCCTTAAGGGGTAGGCGAGGGCGGCTATCATTCACTGCGCACAGGGCGGCCAAGGGCCAGTGCCTGTTCAAGCCAGCCAAGGATATCGCTGGTGACCTCGTCACGGTTGGTTTCATTGAGTACTTCGTGCCGCGCCTCAGGGTAGACGCGCAGCTGTACATGTCGATTGCCGGTCGCGCGCAGGGCGTCGGCCAGATGGGTGAGACGCTTGCCGGCACTGACCGGATCACATTCACCACCTATCACCAGCAGCGGCAGGTTAGGATCGATCTGCGCGAGGTTACTCGGCTGGCTGATCTGCGCCAAGCCTTGCAGCAGGTCGAGCCACAACTGGTTGCTGCAGCGAAAGCCGCAGAGCGGGTCGTTGACATACAGGTCGACCTGCGCCGGGTCGCGGCTGAGCCAGTCGAACGCCGTGCGGTTGGGCTTGAAAGCCTTGTTGAACGAGCCGAACGACAACCACTCTATGAGCGCGCTCTTTCCCAGCGGCCCTTGGCGCCAGGCCTCCAGCCGGGCAATCAGGCGCGCCACACGGTAGAGCGCTGCCGGCTGGTAGTTGGAACCACTAAGGATCGCCCCGTGCAGGCTGCCACTGTGGTGCAGCAGGTAGGCCTGGGCGATGTAGCTGCCCATGCTGTGGCCGAACAGGAACAGCGGCGTGCACGGGAATTGCTGACCAATGTGCTGGGCCAGCAGCCCGATGTCGTTGACCACGGCATTCCAGCCATGATGGCGGGCGAACAGGCCGAGGCTGCCCAGCTCGGCCGTGCGTCCATGGCCGCGCTGGTCGGGGGCGAACAGGGCGAAGCCGGCCTCGCTCAAGGCATGGCCCAGGTGCTGGTAGCGCCCGGCGTGCTCGGCCATGCCATGGGCCAGCAGCACCACGGCTTTTACCGGTGTGGCCGGCAACCATTGGTGCACATACAGGCTGCAGTGCTCGCTGGCGGGTAGCCAGAAGGCGTCGTGAGGCATGGCGGGTCCTTGTGCGCACAGGTACCCGAACAGTGTATGCACAACCGACCGGATTGCAGGAAGGGCACAAATAAGATTCACAATGTTAATGGCGGCACTTGGCGTATATGCCACCTTGGGCTTACCTGCTAACGTCGGATCAACGCCTTTTCGCTTTCGGGCGGGCAGGTGAAAGGATTACAGGACTCACAGCAGGTCCAGGCAGAGGAACAATAATAAATGCAAGCCGACTTCTGGAATGACAAGCGCCCGGCGGGCGTGCCTTCCACCATCGACATCAATGCCTACACCTCGGTCGTCGAGGTGTTCGAGCGCTCCTGCAAACGCTTCGCCGACCGCCCGGCCTTCAGCAATTTGGGCGTGACCCTGACCTACGCGGACCTGGAACGCCATTCGGCGGCCTTCGCCGCCTGGCTGCAGCAGCACACCGACCTCAAGCCGGGCGACCGCATCGCGGTGCAGATGCCCAATGTGCTGCAATACCCCATCGCTGTGTTCGGTGCCCTGCGCGCTGGCCTGATCGTGGTCAACACCAACCCGCTGTACACCGAGCGCGAGATGCGCCACCAGTTCAAGGACAGCGGCGCGCGTGCGCTGGTGTACCTGAACATGTTCGGCAAGCGCGTGCAGGAGGTGTTGCCCGATACCGGCATCGAGTACCTGATCGAGGCGAGGATGGGCGACCTGCTACCCACCGCCAAGGGCTGGCTGGTCAACACCGTGGTCGACAAGGTCAAGAAGATGGTGCCGGCCTACCAGCTGCCCCAGGCTGTGTCGTTCAAGCAGGTGCTGCGCCAGGGCCGCGAGCTGTCGCACAAGCCGGTGCCGCTCAGCCTGGACGACACTGCCGTGCTGCAATACACCGGTGGCACCACCGGCCTGGCCAAGGGCGCCATGCTCACCCACGGCAACCTGGTGGCCAACATGCTGCAGGTGCTGGCCTGCTTCTCGCAGCACGGGCCGGACGGGCAGAAGCTGATCAAGGACGGCCAGGAGGTGATGATCGCGCCGCTGCCGCTTTACCACATCTATGCCTTTACCGCGAATTGCATGTGCATGATGGTCACCGGCAACCACAACGTGCTGATCACCAACCCGCGGGATATTTCCGGCTTCATCAAGGAGCTGGGCAAATGGCGTTTCTCCGCCTTGCTGGGCCTGAACACGCTGTTCGTCGCACTGATGGACCACCCGGGCTTCCGCCAGCTCGACTTTTCGGCGCTGAAGGTCACCAACTCCGGCGGCACCGCACTGGTCAAGGCCACCGCCGAGCTCTGGGAGGCGCTTACCGGTTGCCGCATCGTCGAAGGCTACGGCCTGACCGAAACCTCGCCGGTGGCCAGCACCAACCCCTATGGCCAGCTGGCGCGTCTGGGTACGGTGGGCATCCCGGTGGCGGGCACCGCCTTCAAGGTGATCGACGATGACGGCAACGAGCTGCCGCTGGGCGAGCGGGGCGAGCTGTGCATCAAGGGCCCGCAGGTGATGAAAGGCTACTGGCAGCAGCCCGAGGCCACGGCCCAGGCCCTGGATGCGGAGGGCTGGTTCAAGACCGGCGACATCGCGGTGATCGACCCGGACGGCTTCACCCGCATCGTCGACCGCAAGAAGGACATGATCATCGTCTCGGGTTTCAACGTGTACCCCAACGAGATCGAGGATGTGGTGATGGGCCATCCCAAGGTCGCCAACTGCGCGGCCATCGGCGTACCGGACGAGCGCTCCGGCGAGGCGGTGAAGCTGTTCGTTGTGCCGCGCGAGGGCGGGCTGAGCGTGGATGAGCTGAAGGCCTACTGCAAGGCCAACTTCACCGGCTACAAGGTGCCCAAGCACATCGTGCTGCGCGAGTCGTTGCCGATGACGCCGGTGGGCAAGATCCTGCGGCGGGAGCTGCGGGACATAGCTTGATACCGGGTTGGCTTCTTCGCGGGTGAACCCGCTCCTACACCGTCCAGTGTAGGAGCGGGTTCACCCGCGAATGCCTTAAAGCCGCTCTAACAGGCTGATCACAGCCCGATCTGCGACATTTTGGATAATTACTCTAAAAATGACCTGCATTGTTCATTGAGTCATTTTTGTGACCGTGAGGCCTGTTTTGGCCTCTAGGCGACCCCTGGCAAAGCTGTTACTCTCGGCCCGCTTTCAGATGATCCGGTTTGCAACGAGCCGTCATCCCATATCAATAATAAGCGCATCGACGCGTGAATCGAACTTCGCTGTTGCTGAAGGAGTGGGCTTCCATGATCGAAAATTTTTGGAAGGATAAGTACCCAGCCGGGATTACGGCGGAAATCAATCCTGACGAATTCCCCAATATCCAGGCGGTACTCAAGCAATCCTGCCAACGCTTTGCCGACAAACCGGCCTTTAGCAACCTGGGCAAGACTATCACTTATGGCGAGCTGTATGCGCTGTCGGGAGCGTTTGCCGCCTGGTTGCAGCAGCATACCGACCTCAAGCCGGGTGACCGCATTGCCGTGCAGCTGCCTAACGTACTGCAATACCCGGTGGCGGTATTCGGTGCCATGCGTGCCGGGCTGATCGTGGTCAACACCAACCCGCTGTACACCGCACGGGAAATGGAACACCAGTTCAACGACTCCGGCGCCAAGGCCCTGGTGTGCCTGGCCAACATGGCCCACCTGGCCGAGAAGGTAGTGCCCAAGACCCAGGTCAGGCACGTCATCGTCACCGAAGTGGCCGACCTGCTGCCGCCGCTCAAGCGCCTGCTGATCAACAGCGTGATCAAGTACGTGAAGAAGATGGTGCCGGCCTACAACCTGCCGCGTGCCGTACGCTTCAACGACGCTCTGGCGCAGGGCAAGGGCCAGCCGGTGACCGAGGCCAACCCGCAGGCCAACGACGTGGCGGTGCTGCAGTACACCGGTGGCACCACCGGCGTGGCCAAGGGCGCGATGCTTACCCACCGCAACCTTGTGGCCAACATGCTGCAGTGCCGGGCGCTGATGGGCTCCAACCTGCATGAAGGCTGCGAAATCCTCATCACCCCGCTGCCGCTGTACCACATCTACGCCTTTACCTTCCATTGCATGGCAATGATGCTGATCGGCAACCACAACGTGCTGATCAGCAACCCGCGTGACCTGCCAGCCATGGTCAAGGAACTGGGCAAGTGGAAGTTCAGCGGCTTCGTCGGCCTCAACACCCTGTTCGTTGCCTTGTGCAACAACGAGGCGTTCCGTGCCCTGGACTTCTCGGCGCTGAAGATCACCCTTTCTGGCGGCATGGCCCTGCAACTGAGCGTGGCCGAGCGCTGGAAGGCCGTGACCGGCTGCGCCATCTGCGAAGGCTATGGCATGACCGAGACCAGCCCGGTGGCTGCGGTGAACCCGGCTGAGGCCAACCAGGTCGGCACCATCGGTATTCCGGTGCCGTCCACCCTGTGCAAGGTCATCGACGACAACGGCAACGAGCTGCCGCTGGGCGAGGTGGGCGAGTTGTGCGTCAAGGGCCCGCAGGTGATGAAGGGCTACTGGCAGCGTGAGGAGGCTACTGCCGAGATTCTCGACAGCGATGGCTGGCTGAAGACCGGCGACATCGCCGTGATCCAGCCAGATGGTTACATGCGCATCGTCGACCGCAAGAAGGACATGATCCTGGTCTCGGGCTTCAACGTTTACCCCAACGAGCTGGAAGATGTGCTGGCGGCCCTGCCGGGCGTGCTTCAGTGCGCGGCCATCGGCGTGCCGGACGAGAAGTCCGGTGAAGTGATCAAGGTGTTCATCGTGGTCAAGCCGGGCATGACCCTGACCAAGGAACAGGTGATGGAGCACATGCGCGCCAACGTCACCGGCTACAAGGTCCCGCGCCAGATCGAGTTCCGCGACGCGCTGCCGACCACCAACGTTGGCAAGATCCTGCGCCGCGAACTGCGCGATGAAGAGCTGAAGAAACAGGGCTTGAAGAAGATCGCCTGACGCCCAGCCAGCGCGGTCTGTGTAGGAGCGGCCTTGTGTCGCGATCGGGTCGCGAAGCGGCCCCAGGTTTTCAGCCGTGATGCTGAAATTGCTGGGGCCGCTTCGCGGCCCGATCGCGACACGAGGCCGCTCCTACAGAGGTTGCGCAGGCCTCAGGTTCAGCGCAGTTTCTCCAGCATCTGGTAGTACCACATCCCCGCCGCCAGCAGCGGATTGCCCAGCAAATCCCCCATCGGCACCCGCACATGCTTGCACTGGGCGAAGGTGTCGAACTTCTCCAGCGTCCCGGTCAACGCCTCGGCCATGATCTCGCCCATGATGTGGCTGGTGGCAATGCCGTGCCCCGAATAACCCTGGCAATACCAAACGTTGTCCGACAGCTTGCCCAGCTGCGGGATGCGGTTGACCACGATGCCCATGGCGCAGCTCCACTGGAACTCGATCGGCACGCCTTTCAACGCCGGGAAGGTGCGCTCGATGCACGGGCGCAGTTCGCCTTCGATATCCCGTGAATCACGGCCGGAATAGTTGGCGCCACCGCCGAACAGCAGGCGCTTGTCGGCGGTCAGGCGGTAGTAATCGAGGACGAAGCGGCAGTCGTACACCGCCAGGTCCTGCGGGTTGATCTGTTCGGCCAGTTCCCCCAGCGGTGCGGTAGTGACAATGCCGCCCATGGCCGGGAAGATCTTGCCCTTGAGCTGGCGCTTTTCCAGTTTGTGATACACATCGCCGGCCAGCATCACCTGGCGCGCCTCGACCCGCCCGTGGGCAGTGACCACCGCCGGGCGCGGGCCGTGGACGATGTCCAGCACTTCGGAGTTTTCGAAAATCAGCGCCCCCAGGCCATGGGCGGCACGGGCCTCGCCCAGGCACAGGTTGAGCGGGTGCAGGTGCAGGTTGCGCAGGTTTTTCAGCGCGCCCAGGTACAGCGGGCTTTGCAGGTGCTCGGCCATGCCATCGCGGTCCAGCAGTTGTACCTGCTCGCCCATGCCGCGCCGCCGGGCCTCGGTTTCGAATGCGCGCAGCTCGTCCATGTGCGAGGGCTTCATGGCCGCGTGCAGGTGGCCGCGCTTGAGGTCGCAGTCGATGTTGTAGCGTGCCACGCGCTGCTCGATCACCTGGTGCCCGCGCCAGCGCAAGTGCCAGATGAAGTCATCGACCTCGGTACCGAGGCGGTTGCGCATCTGCGAGCGCATGGCTTCGTCGCCCGACAGGCTGCCGGTGACCTGGCCGCCGTTGCGCCCGCTGGCACCCCAGCCGATGCGGTTGGTTTCGACGATGGCCACCTTCAGGCCACGCTCGGCCAGCTCCACCGCCGTGGCCACGCCGGTGAAGCCGCCGCCGATGATCGCCACATCCACCTGTACCGTGCCCTTGAGCTGCGGGTACTCGGTGTGGTCGTTGAGGGTGGCGCTGTAGTAGGACGGCGCGCGTTGCGCCGGCCCTTTGTTCAATGCTGCATTCATGGGTGTTCCTTGTTATCCGGGGATCAGGCCTGGTGCAGGTACCAGCGCCAGTCCTGCTCACTGACTTCGGCCATGAACTGGCGGTACTCGGCGCGCTTGACCTTCAGGTATACGCCAAGGAAGTCCTCGCCCAGTGCTTCGCGAGCCCAGCTGGAATGCTGCAGGGCGTCGAGGGCAGTCAGCCAGTCGGTGGGCAGGTGTTCGGTGGCCTGGGCATAGCCATTGCCTTCCACCGGTGCCCCCGGGTCCAGCTGTTGGCGAATGCCCCAGTGGCTGGCGGCAAGGATCGCCGCAGCGGCCAGGTAGGGGTTGGCATCGGCGCCGCAGATGCGGTGCTCCACGTGCCGGCTGTTGGCCGGACCGCCCGGTATGCGCAAGCTCACGGTGCGGTTGTCGACGCCCCAGGTTGGCGCCAGCGGGGCGTAGCTGTTGGCCTGGAAGCGGCGGAACGAGTTGGCGTTGGGGCAGAACAGCAGCAGCGAGTCGCGCAGGTGTCGCAACATGCCTGCCACGGCCTGGCGCAGCAGCGGGGTACCGGCTTTGTCCTCACTGGCGAACAGGTTGTTGCCGGCGCTGTCGGCCAGGCTCAGGTGCATGTGCATGCCGGTGCCGGCCAGTTGCGCGAACGGCTTGGCCATGAAGCAGGCCTGCATGCCATGGGCATGGGCAATGCCTTTGACCAGGCGCTTGTAGCGCACGGCCTGGTCCATCGCCTGCAGGGCGTCGCCGTGCTCGAGGGTGATTTCCACCTGGCCGGGGGCGTATTCCGAAATCGCCGTGCGCGCCGGGATGCCCTGGGCCTTGCAGGCGGCGTAGAGGTCGGCAAGGAACGGCTCGATCTGCTCCAGTTCGCGCAGGCCATACACCTGGGTGGTGCGTGGGCGGCCGCCGTCATTGTCCAGTGCCGGTTGCGGGCGGCCCTGGGCATCAGGTTGCTGGTCCAGCAGGTAGAACTCCAGCTCGCAGGCCATGACCGGATGGTAGCCGTCGGCCTTCAACGCCTCGATGGTACGCAGCAGCACATGGCGCGGGTCGGCGATGCTGGCCGGCAGGCCCTCGTTCGGGTGCATGCTCACCTGCACCGCGGCGGTCGGCACCCGGCGCCAGGGCAGGCGCACCAGGCTGCCTTCAAGCGGGTAGGCGCGGCAGTCGATATCGCCCACGTCCCACACCAGGCCGGAGTTTTCCACGTCGTCGCCGTTCAGGGTCAGGCCGAGAATGGTGCTGGGCAGCGGCCGGCCGGTCTGGTACACGGCCAACAGTTCCTCGCGGTGCAGCAGCTTGCCGCGCGGTACGCCATTGGCGTCGAGGATGAACAGTTCGAACAGTTCGATATCGGGGTTGTCGGCCAGAAAACGGCTGGCCTGCTCTACAGGTGCAAAGTGCATGATGGATTCGCTCACGGGCGCACGGGCCACCGCGCATGCTGGCGGCCCGGCTGAGTCAAACGGCCGGAAGACGGCCGGGTCTGGTCACAACGGCGTGAGCGAGAAATCCGGTGGGCGTGCGTGACGGCAGTGCCACAGGGCCCAGAAGGCGAGGATGATGTGGACCAGCGGATTCTCACCGGCACGGCGCCGGGCCTTCGCTTGCGAAGGGCGGGACGACGGTGGGGCGATGGGCTGGACGGGAGTCATGCCTTTGATACTCACATGCGGCGTAAGGTTGATTAAAGCAGTGAATGGCAACCTTTACATCGCACCTGGCTAAACATTTGTGCCGTTGCACCTGGCCTCTTCGCGGGTAAACCCGCTCCCACAGGATTGCATCAAGGCTGGGTGTTGTGCGGTCCCTGTGGGAGCGGGTTTACCCGCGAAGAGGCCGGCACAGGCAGCAGAGAACCGGCAAATCTGCGACAATCGCGCATCCTTCGAATGCCGATCATGAAAAAGCAGGCTCACCTGCATCACTAAAAAGCCCCATGACTGACCACGCCATCGACAAACTGCTGCAAAACCTCGACCACGCCATGATCGCCGACCGCCATCGCCTGCGCCGGCAATTGCACGAACTGCGCAAGCGCCCCGACGAGGCGAAGCTGGCGCAGTGGGTGGAAAAGGTCCAGGCGTCCTGCGCCCAGGTCACCGCGCGCCAGCAGAGCGTGCCGACCGTGCGCTACGACGACAGCCTGCCCATCGCTGCCAAGCGTGACGAAATCAAGAAGGCCCTGGCCGAGCACCAGGTGCTGGTGATCGCCGGCGAAACCGGCTCGGGCAAGACCACTCAGTTGCCGAAGATCTGCCTTGAACTGGGCCGTGGCAGCCATGGCCTGATCGCCCACACCCAGCCACGCCGGATCGCCGCCCGCAGCGTTGCCGCGCGGGTTGCCGAAGAGCTGGGCACGCCCCTGGGCGGGCTGGTCGGCTACCAGGTGCGCTTCGAGGACCAGAGCGACGCCAACACCCTGGTCAAGCTGATGACCGACGGTATCCTGCTGGCCGAAACCCAGCATGACCGCTTCCTCGAGCGCTACGACACGATCATCGTCGACGAAGCCCACGAACGCAGCCTGAACATCGACTTCCTGCTCGGCTACCTGAAGACCCTGCTGCACCGCCGCCCGGACCTGAAGCTGATCATCACCTCGGCGACCATCGACCTGGAGCGCTTCTCCAAACACTTCGACGACGCGCCGATCATCGAGGTGTCCGGGCGTACCTTCCCGGTGGAAACCTGGTACCGCCCGCTGACCAGCGAGCAGGACGAGGAGGGCAACCAGATCGAGGACGACCTCACCGTCGACCAGGCCATCCTCGCCACGCTGGATGAGTTGGCGCACCACGAGCGGAGTGAGGGCAAGGGCCCCGGCGATGTGCTGATCTTCCTGCCGGGCGAGCGCGAGATCCGTGATGCCGCCGAGATCTTGCGCAAGGCGCAACTGCGCCACACCGAGATCCTGCCGTTGTACGCGCGCCTGTCGCCGGCCGAGCAGCAGCGCATCTTCCAGCCACACACCGGGCGCCGTGTGGTGCTGGCCACCAACGTTGCGGAAACCTCGCTGACCGTGCCGGGCATCCGCTACGTGATCGATACCGGTACCGCGCGCATCAGCCGCTACAGCTACCGCGCCAAGGTGCAGCGCCTGCCGATCGAGGCCGTGTCGCAGGCCAGTGCCAACCAGCGCAAGGGCCGCTGTGGCCGGGTCGAGCCGGGTATCTGCGTGCGCCTGTACAGCGAAGAGGATTTCAACAGCCGGCCGGCGTTCACCGACCCGGAGATCCTGCGCACCAACCTGGCGGCAGTGATCCTGCAGATGCTGCACCTGCGCCTGGGCGCAATCGACGCCTTCCCGTTCATCGAGCCGCCGGATGGCAAGGCCATCAGCGATGGTTTCAACCTGCTGCAGGAGCTGTCGGCGGTCAACCGCGAAAACCAGCTGACGCCGATCGGTCGCCAACTGGCGCGCCTGCCAATCGACCCGCGGCTGGGCCGCATGCTGCTCGAAGGCGCCCGCCTGGGCAGCCTGCAGGAAGTGCTGATCGTCACCAGTGCGCTGTCGGTGCAAGACCCGCGCGAACGCCCGCCGGAGCGCCAGCAGGCCGCCGACCAGGCGCACGCGCAATGGAAGGATGTGGATTCCGACTTCGCCGCGTTGGTCAACCTGTGGCGTGGCTTCGAGGAACAGCGCCAGGCGCTGACCGCCAACCCGCTGCGCAACTGGTGCCGCAAGAACTTCCTGAACTACCTGCGCCTGCGCGAATGGCGCGATGCCCATCGCCAGCTGGCACTGATCTGCCGTGACCTGCAGCTGACAGTGAACAAGGACCCGTCCGACTACCCGAAAATGCACAAGGCCATTCTCAGTGGCCTGCTCAGCCAGATTGGCCAGAAGACTGAAGAGGGCGACTACCAGGGCGCCCGCCAGCGGCGCTTCTGGGTGCACCCGTCGTCGGGCCTGGGGCGCAAGCGCCCACAGTGGGTAATGGCTGCCGAGCTGGTCGAAACCACCAAGCTGTACGCCCGCATGGTGGCCAGGATCGAGCCGGACTGGATCGAGCCGTTGGCCGGCCACCTGGTCAAGAAGAACCACTTCGAACCGCATTGGGAGAAGAAGCGCGGGCAGGTGGTGGCCTACGAGCAGATCACTCTGTACGGCCTGATCCTGGTCGGCCGTCGGCCGGTGCATTTCGGCCCGATCGACCCGGTCACCTCGCGCGAGCTGTTCATCCGCGAAGGCCTGGTGGGTGGCGAGATCCAGTCGCGGGCCAAGTGCCTGGCGGCCAACAAGCGCCTGCTGGAAGAGCTCGACGAGCTGGAGGCCAAGGCCCGCCGCCGTGACATCCTGGCCGACGAAGAGACGCTGTATGCCTTCTACGAAGCGCGTCTGCCGGCGGAAATCCACCAGACGGCGACCTTCGACAGCTGGTACCGCATGGGCAGCCAGAAGGACGCCAACCTGCTGATCATGCGCGAGGAAGACGTGCTGGCCCGCGAGGCCAGCGAAGTCACCGCCGCGCAGTACCCCGACAGCCTGCAGGTGGGCGAGCTTCGCCTGCCGCTGAGTTACCACTTCGAGCCCGGGCACCCCCGCGATGGCGTGACCGTGCGGGTACCGGCGCCGCTGCTGCCGAGCTTGCCGGGCGAGCGCCTGGAATGGCTTGTGCCCGGCCTGCTGGAAGCCAAGTGCGTGGCGCTGGTGCGCAACCTGCCCAAGGCGCTGCGCAAGAACTTTGTGCCGGTGCCGGACTTCGTCAAGGCCTCGCTGGCGCGCATGACCTTCGGCCAGGGCGCATTGCCGCAGGCCCTGGGCCAGGAACTGCTGCGCATGACCGGCGCCCGTGTGCCCGACGAGGCATGGGACGAGTCGGTCAACCTGGTCGAAGGCCACCTGCGCATGAACATCGAAGTGGTCGATGGCCAGGGCAAGTTCCTGGGTGAAGGCCGCGACCTGGCCGAGCTGACCGCGCGCTTTGCTGCAGCCAGCCAGGCAGCGTTGGCCGTGCCGCGTGACGCCAAGAGCGAGCAGCCGGTACAGGCCAAGGCTTTCAGCGAGGTTAAGCAGACCGCGCAGCAGAAGATCGCCGGCCTGTCGATGACCGTGTACCCGGCACTGGTGGAAGAGGGCGGCACTGTGCGCGAAGGGCGTTTCTCGACCCAGGCCGAAGCCGAATTCCAGCACCGCCGCGCGTTGCAGCGTCTGTTGCTGCAGCAGCTGGCCGAGCCGGCCAAGTACCTGCGCGGCAAGCTGCCGGGGCTGACCGAGCTGGGCCTGCTGTACCGTGAAATGGGCCGGGTCGAGGCGCTGGTCGAGGATATTCTGCTGGCCAGCCTGGACAGCTGCATCCTCGAAGGCGAACAGCCGCTGCCACGCGATGGTGCGGCCCTGGCTGGCCTGGCCGAGCGCAAGCGCGGCAGCTGGGCCGAGCATGCCGAGCGCCTGGCACGGCAGACCCTGGAAGTGCTGAAGCTGTGGCATGGGCTGCAGAAGCGCTTCAAGGGCAAGATCGACCTGAGCCAGGCAGTGGCGCTTAACGACATCAAGCAACAGCTCGGCAACCTGGTGTACCCAGGCTTCGTGCGTGAAACCCCCGGGGCCTGGTTCAAGGAGATGCCGCGTTACCTCAAGGCGGTGGAACTGCGCCTGGAGAAGCTGGGTTCGCAGGTGCAGAAGGACCGGGTGTGGAGCGGTGAGCTGGCCAACCTGTGGGCGCAGTACAAGGCCCGTGCCGACAAGCATGCCCAGGAAGGCAAGCGCGATGAGCAACTGACGGTGTACCGCTGGTGGCTGGAGGAATATCGGGTTTCGCTGTTTGCCCAGCAGTTGGGGACAAAAGTGCCGATTTCCGACAAGCGATTGAGCAAGCAATGGAGCCAGGTGGAGGGCTAAACTTCCACAGTTGTGGCAATATTGATGCAATTTGGGGCCGCCTGGTGGCCCCTTCGCGGGTAAACCCGCTCCCACAGGTAAAGCGGTATCCTCGGGAGCGGCCATCCCTGTGGGAGCGGGCGTGCCCGCGAACGAGGGCGCAGCCCTCGCCTATAAATTGGCACTAAAGTGCCATTAACCTGTCATGTTTCCAGCCAGCGCCCCGTGGCGATGGCCTTTGACCAGAGGAACGACCGTGCATAACGTCGTGATCAGCGGCACCGGCCTGTACACCCCGGCCCAGAGCATTTCCAACGAAGAACTGGTGGCGTCCTTCAACACCTGGTCGCAGCAGTTCAACCAGGACAACGCCGCCGCCATCGAGCGCGGTGAAGTCGAGGCGGCGCCGCTGTCCGATGCCGCGTTCATCGAAAAGGCCTCGGGCATCAAGAGCCGCTTCGTCATGGACAAGGCCGGCATTCTCGACCCGCAGCGCATGAAGCCGCGCCTGCCCGAGCGCTCCAACGACGAACCGTCGGTGCTCTGCGAAATGGCCGTGGCCGCTGCCCGCCAGGCCCTGGAGCGCGCCGGTCGCACGGCGGCCGATGTCGACGGGGTGATCGTCGCCTGCTCCAACCTGCAGCGCCCGTACCCGGCCATTGCCATCGAAGTGCAGCAGGCGCTGGGCATCCAGGGCTTTGCCTTCGACATGAACGTGGCCTGCTCGTCGGCCACTTTCGGCATCCAGACCGCCGCCAACAGCGTGGCCCTGGGGCAGGCGCGCGCGGTGCTGATGGTCAACCCGGAGGTGTGCACCGGCCACCTGAACTTCCGTGACCGCGACAGCCACTTCATTTTTGGTGATGCCGCAACTGCGGTGCTGCTCGAGCGTGCCGACAAGGCCACCTCGGCGCACCAGTTCGACATCGTCAGCAGCAAGCTGTGGACCGAGTTCTCCAACAACATCCGTAACAACTTCGGCTTCCTCAACCGCGCGGCGGAAGAGGGCGAGGGCGCGGCGGACAAGCTGTTCATCCAGGAAGGCCGCAAGGTGTTCCGCGAGGTGTGCCCGAAGGTGGCCGAGCTGATCGGTGAGCACCTGCAGGAAAACGGGCTGCAACCAAGCGATGTGAAACGCTTCTGGCTGCACCAGGCCAACCTCAGCATGAACCACCTGATCGTCAAGAAGCTGCTGGGGCGTGAAGTGGCCGAAGAGGATGCACCGGTGATTCTCGATCGCTATGCCAACACCAGTTCGGCGGGGTCGGTGATTGCCTTCCACCTGTACCAGGACGACCTGGCCAAGGGCTCGCTGGGGGTGTTGAGCTCGTTTGGTGCGGGGTATTCGATTGGTAGCGTGATCCTGCGCAAGCGCTGATTGCTTCGAAATATCGGGGCCGCTTTGCGGCCCATTCGCAGCACAAGGCTGCTCCTACAGGAAAACGCGCCGGTTGCAGGGTTCGCATTCCTCTGTAGGAGCAGCCTTGTGCTGCGAATGGGCTGCAAGGCAGCCCTCTGCAATCTCACAATAAAAAAGCGGGAAACGCCGGATGGGGTCGGCATTTCCCGCTTCAGGTGAAGCAGTGCAGGGTGTCGCTTAGAACTTGGCTTCCAGGTCTACCTGCAGGGTATCTACATCGGCATCGCTGTTGGGCAACTGCGACAGGTCGGTCTTGGCCATCAGGTAGGCAGCGCCCAGGGAGAAGTTCTTGTCGATTTCATATCCGACCTTGAACTTGTGCCCGCGCGAACCGGTAAAGCCGTTGCCAAAGTCAGAGTCGGTGAACAGGCTGACCACGGCGTTACGCTGCACGTCGCGGTAGTTGTAGTCCAGGCTCCAGGCGCCGACCTTGGTTTTCAGGCCCGCCAACCAGGCCTGGTCTTCGCCATCGGTGCTTTCGGTGTTTTTCACATACTGGCCGTAAGCAGAGAGCGGGATGGCAAAGCCGGTGAAGTCCAGCTGGCCGAAGCCTTCCACGAGGTTGAACTCGTTGGTGGTGTTGCCGAACGACTGCAGGATGGTGGCTTCCTTGTCGTTGTCGTAGCCATAGATACTGGCACCTACGGTCAGCTTGAGCACATCGGCCGGGGCGAATTTGGCGCCCAACTGGCCGTGATAGACCTGTGCGTCATGCTTGTATTGCACGCCGTCGCCATCGACGTTGTCCTTGAGGGTGTACTGACCGGCGCTGGCGAACACTTCGGCCCCGCCCAGGTCGGTCTTGTAGGTGGCTGCCACGCCTTCCGGGTTGATGTCGCTGTCCCAGATGATGTCGCCCATGCTCACCCATGGCTGCGCCATCTTGCCGCCAATCAGGTGCAGGTTGGGAACTGCAGTCGGGTGCCAGTCGAGGTAGGCCTGGTCGACCCACAGCGACTTCTTGTCGAAGTAGTTGTCGAAGCTCTGGTTGGTCGAACGGCGGTCGGCACTGCTGCCGGTGGCGATACGGATGCCCGCGTCGACCTGCGGGTTGATTTCGCTGTAGAAGCCGACACGGGCACGCACGCGCTGGCGGTCCTGGTTGCCGCTGCTGCTGTTCGGGTCGTCGACGTTGACGTCTTCGTAACGCAGGCGCAAATCACCCTTGACCTGGGTCTTGGCGGCCCATGCCACTTTCTGTTCAAAGGAGCTCATCCGTTCGGACTGAGCTTTCTGAGCGGCCTTTTCCTTGGTTTCTTGAGCCAGGTCCGCCTGCAGTTCGTTGTACTGCGCCTGGTTGATCGAGCCATTGGCGCGGAGCATTTCGAGCAGCTTGGCGTCGACAGCTGCACTGGCCGGAGTACTCAGAGCCAGCATCATGCCGGTGAGGCTCACTCCGGTAAGTGTAGAAACAAGACGCATAAGGTTCTCCCTGTTGAATAAGATGGGGAGGCTCAAGCGCCCGCCCCTGTGTTGGCATGTCTTCGGAAAGGGCCTGAATAGACAGGTTCTGGGGTTCCGGAAAACAGGCGCAAGTATTGCGGGGGCGAATGACAGATTAATGTCGAATTGGTGGCACTGCGGTTAAGTAATTGAGAATAAAAGGATCTGTCCCGGCTATCGTGATTTGAGTGGCGGGCCTTCCTTGGGGATACTGGGTACCTTGAAACAGCGAGCCGAAACCGTGACCAGCCTGTACAGCCTTGCTCATTTGCGTGATCTTCCGGCGGCCACCTGGGATGCCCTGGTGCCCGCTGGCCAACCGTTCCTGCGCCATGCGTTTCTCAGCGCCATGGAGGACAGCGGCAGCGTCGCGCGCAACACCGGCTGGGCCGCCGAGCACCTGGTGCTGGAACGTGACGGGCGGGTACGGGCGCTGCTGCCGGCGTACCGCAAATGGCACTCGTTTGGCGAGTACGTGTTCGACCATGGCTGGGCCGATGCCTGTGAGCGGGCCGGCATTGCCTACTACCCCAAGCTGCTCGGTGCCGTGCCGTTCAGCCCGGTCAGCGGCCCGCGCCTGCTCGCCGCCGACCCAGCCGATGGCCTGCTGGTGCTGCAGGCGTTGCCGGAGTACCTGGCCAAGGGCGGGCTGTCTGGCGCGCACATCAATTTCACCGAGCCGGCGCTGGACGAACAACTGGCAGGCCAGCCTGGCTGGATGGAGCGCCTGGGCTGCCAGTTTCATTGGCGCAACCACGGCTACCGTGACTTCCAGGATTTTCTCGACAGCCTGAGTTCGCGCAAGCGCAAGCAGATGCGCAAGGAGCGTGAACAGGTGGCCGGGCACGGTATTGAATTCCGCTGGTACCGTGGGGCTGAACTGGATGAGGCGCAGTGGGATTTCGTCTACCGCTGCTACGCCAATACCTACGCGGTGCGCCGCCGTGCGCCCTACCTGACACGCGAGTTCTTCAGCCTGCTTGCCGAGCGCATGCCCGAAGCGTTGCGCGTGGTGATGGCGCGGCAGGGTGGCCGTGATGTGGCCATGGCCCTGAGCCTGGTGGGGGGCGACAGCCTGTTTGGCCGTTATTGGGGGTGCCTGGACGAGTTCGACCGGCTGCATTTCGAAACCTGTTTCTACCAGGGCATGGACTTTGCCATTGCCGAAGGGCTGCAGCGTTTCGATGCCGGGGCACAGGGGGAGCACAAGCTGATTCGAGGGTTCGAGCCGGTGCTGACGCGGTCGTGGCACTACCTGCTGCACCCGGGGCTGCGGCGGGCGGTAGAGGATTTTCTGGCGCAGGAGCGGGAAGGGGTGCTGGCGTATGCCGAGGAGGCCAGGGGGATGTTGCCCTATCGCCGGGACTGATCCATTTGTAATGGCTATCCAGGACCTGTAGGAGCAGCCTTGTGCTGCGAAGAGGCCGGTAGGGCAAAAAATCTCCTTTGGCACTGATGGACTCTTCGCAGCACAAGGCTGCTCCTACATGGACCGCACAGGCTTCAAGGGGGCTGTGAGGCCTGAGCAGGGGTCAATCCACTCCGACAAACCCCCCGGTCTGGTGATGCCACAACCGGGCATACAAGCCTTGCTGCTCCAGCAGTTCACTGTGGCTGCCACTCTCGACAATCCGCCCCTTGTCCAGCACCACCAGCCGGTCCATCCGCGCAATGGTGGAAAGCCGGTGGGCAATGGCGATCACAGTCTTGCCCTGCATCAGCGTCTCCAGGCTTTCCTGGATTGCTGCCTCCACCTCCGAGTCCAGCGCCGAAGTGGCCTCGTCCATGATCAGGATCGGTGCATTCTTCAGCAGCACCCGGGCAATGGCGATGCGCTGGCGCTGGCCGCCCGACAGCTTGACCCCGCGCTCGCCCACATGGGCATCGAAACCGGTGCGACCCTGAGCGTCCGACAGCTGCGGGATGAACTCGTCGGCGCGGGCCCGGCGCACCGCTTCATGAAGCGCGGCCTCGCTGGCATCGGGGCGGCCATACAGCAGGTTGTCACGGATCGAGCGGTGCAGCAGCGAGGTGTCCTGGGTGATCATGCCGATCTGCGCGCGCAGGCTGGCCTGGCTTACCTCGGCAATGTCCTGGCCGTCGATGAGAATGCGCCCGCCCTGCACGTCATACAGCCGCAGCAGCAGGTTGACCAGGGTCGACTTGCCTGCCCCTGACGGGCCGATCAGGCCGATCTTCTCGCCCGGGCGTATGTCCAGGCTGAGCCCTTCGATCACGTTGGCGGCCTTGCCGTAATGGAAGTCCACATCATCGAAACGCACCGCACCGCGGCTGACCTTGAGCGCCGGTGCGTTGGGCCGGTCGGTGACGGTGACCGGCTGGGCGATGGTCTGCAGGCCGTCCTGGACCATGCCGATGTTCTCGAAGATGCCGTTGACCACCCACATGATCCAGCCCGACATGTTGACGATGCGGATCACCAGGCCGGTGGCCAGGGCGATGGCGCCGACGGTGATCAGCGACTGGCTCCACAGCCACAGCGCCAGGCCTGTGGTGGCGACCACCAGCAAGCCATTGAGGGTGGTTATGACCACGTCCATGCTGGTGACCACGCGTGCGGCCAGCTGGGTTTTCTCTGTCTGTTCGCGGATCGCTTCGCGCGCGTACTGCTGTTCGAAGTCGGTGTGGGCGAACAGCTTGAGGGTGGCGATGTTGGTGTAGCCGTCGACGATGCGGCCCATCAGCTTGGAGCGGGCATCGGAGGAAATCACCGAACGCTCCTTCACCCGGGGGACGAAGTAGAACAGCGCGGCGATGTAGCCTGCGATCCATAGCAGCAGCGGCAACATCAGGCGCCAGTCGGCCTCGGCGAACAGCACCAGCGAGGTAATGGCATAGATCAGCACGTGCCATAGCGCATCCACCGCCTGCACCGCAGAGTCGCGCAGTGAGTTGCCGGTCTGCATGATGCGCTGGGCGATGCGCCCGGCGAAGTCGCTCTGGAAGAAGTTCAGGCTCTGCTTGAGTACATAGGTGTGGTTCTGCCAGCGGATCAGGCTGGTCATGCCGGGGTTGATGGTCTGGTGCACCAGCAGGTCGTGCAGGCCGAAGAATACCGGCCGCAGCAGCAGGATCACCACCAGCATCCAGATCAGTTCGCCGCTGTGTTCGCTGAAGAAACTGGCATTGGGCGTGCCCTGTGCCAGGTCGATGATGCGGCTGAGGTAGCTGAACATCGCCACCTCGATCAGCGAGGCGACCAGGCCCACCACCAGCAGGGCGACAAAACTCGGCCACACCTGGCGCAGGTAGTACAGGTAGAACGGCCAGACCTGGCCGGGTGGCGACTCGCTGGGCGCGTCGCGGAAGATATCGATCAACTGCTCGAAACGGCGGTACAGCATGGATGACGACACTCCTGTTTCATCCGACCCTCAGGCGGTTTCACGTCCCTGTGAAGCCTGCGGTCAGTCGATGCGTTTGGCCGACTTGATGTAGACCGGATCGGCCGGTACATCGCGCATGCCTTTCTTGATGGTGGTCGGCGAATTGACGATCTGGTCGACCACTTCCATGCCCTTGGTCACCTTGCCGAATACGGCATAGCCACGGTCACGCCCAGGGTTGAGGAAGTCGTTGTCGGCCACGTTGATGAAGAACTGGCTGGTGGCCGAGTTCGGGTCCTGGGTACGGGCCATGGACAGCGTGCCACGGGTGTTCTGCAGGCCGTTGCCGGCTTCGTTGGTGATCGGGGCTCGGGTGTTCTTCTGCACCATCTGGTCGGTGAAGCCGCCGCCCTGGACCATGAAGCCCGGGATTACACGGTGGAAGATGGTGTTGTTGTAGAAGCCGCTGTCGACGTATTCGAGGAAGTTCTTGGTACTGATCGGTGCCTTCTCGGCATTCAGCTCGATTTCGACCTGGCCGAAGCTGGTGTCCAGCAGTACGTGCGGGGTCTTGTCGGAGGCCATGACGCTGGTGGCGAAGGCGACCGAGCAGGCGGTGAGCAGGAGTTTTTTCAGCATGGGCTCAAAGATCCTTGAGAGGTGGAAGCGGCTGCAAGGAACTGCAGCAGGGTCTGGTTGAAGACCTCGGGTTGGTCGAGGGGTGTAGCGTGCCGGGAATCGTCGATGACCACCAGCCTGGCGTGAGGCATCAGGGCGACGTAGCGTTCTTTCAGTTGTATCGGGGTGTAATCCTGGTCGGCTGCGATCACCAGGGTAGGACAGTGAACCTGGCCGATGCGTTCCTGCACGCCCCAGTCGACGATGGCGTCGAAACTCTTGAGGTACGCACGCTTGTCGTTGCGTGCCCAGCGCAGGGCCATCTTGTGCCGCAGTTCGGCCTGCTGCGGTTTGGGAAACAGCCGCTCGGCCAGGCCCTTGCCGACCGTTTCGACACTGAGCAGGCGCGCCAGGCCCCAGCGCTTGAGCCACCATACCCAGTCACTGCGAGTGCGGCGCTTGACCTCGGGGGCGCTGTTGACGATGCACAGGCTGCGCAGCCACTGCGGGTGGTCGACAGCGAACTGGAAGGCGACCATGCCACCCATGGACAGGCCGACGATGTGCACCGGGCCGGTGTGCAGGTGTTCGAGCAGGGCCAGCAGGTCGGCACTGAAGGTGGCGATCTGGTAACCGTCGCGTGGCTTGTCGGAGCGGCCGTGGCCGCGGATGTCCATGAGGATTACCCGGTAGTGGCGGCTGAGCACCGGCACCTGCAGCTCCCAGTCCTGGCAGCTGGAGCCCAGGCCATGCAGCAATACCAGGGGTTCGCCCTGGCCGTATTCCTCGTAATGCAGTGTGCATCCTTCGTGTTCGAAATAGGCCATGGGCGCGGTCCTCTCAGGCTTGCGGGGGGGCTGCGAAGGGCACGTCCAGTGGCGCGGTGTCGAAATTGCGCAGCAGGTCTATGAGAATCTGCGTAGCCGGGCCCAAGGTCTTCTCTTTGCTCGAATAAAGGTAGAACAGTGGGTGGCGGCTGCCACCCTGATCCAGCGGCAACGGCTTGAGCACGCCTTCGCGTAGCTCGCGCTCGATCATGTGGCGGGGCAGCCAGGCAAAGCCCAGGCCACTGCTGACGAAGGTAGCGGCGGTGCCCAGGCTGCCGACGGTCCAGCGTTGCTCGGCACCCAGCCAGCCGACATCGCGCGGCTGGGCGCGGCCGGAGTCGCGGATTACCACCTGCAACTGGCTTTCCAGGTCCTGGAAGGTAAGTTCGCGGCCCAGGCGGTGCAGGCTGTGTTCGGGGTGGGCGACAGCGACGAACTCCACCGCGCTCAGTTCGGCGCCCAGGTAGCCGCCGATGCTGTAGCTGCTGATGGCCAGGTCTGCGATGCCTTCGTGCATCACTTCCTCGACGCCAGACAGCACTTCTTCACGCAGGCGCACCCGGCAGCCACGGCTCTGCGGCATGAACGCGGCCAGGGCGCGTACCAGGCGGGCACTGGGGTAGGCGGCATCGACCACCAGGCGTACCTCGGCTTCCCAGCCCTGTTCCATGTGGTGGGCAAGGTCTTCGAGTTGGCTGGCCTGCTTGACCAAGTGGCGCGAACGGCGCAGCAGCACACTGCCGGCCTCGGTGAGCACCGCCTTGCGGCCGTCGATACGCAGCAGCGGCACGCCCAGTTGCTCCTGCATGCGGGCCACGGTGTAACTGACCGATGACTGCGAGCGGTGCAGTGCCTCGGCGGCCTGGGCAAACCCGCCGTGATCGACCACTGCCTGCAGGGTTCGCCACTGGTCAAGGGTTACGCGCGGCGCTTTCATCTTTCGCTCCTGTTGTCCTAAGCTGCGCTCTTTCAAGGAGAGCGGCCAATGAAGAAATGTTGTGCGGCAATACTGATGTGCCTGCCCCTCGGGGCCATGGCTTATCCCATCGACGTTGAGAAGGAACTGACCGGGGTAAAGCTCGATTACACCGCCTATGACACGGCCTATGACATTGGCGCCATCACCCTCAACAACTATGGGCAGGTACCGGCCGCGTGCAAGGTGACCTTCCGCAATGGCCCCGAGGCACCAAGGGTGCGCCGGGTGAACGTACCGGCCGGTAAAAGCGTCGATGTCACTGCCAAGTTCAACCGGCAGATCATCAAATTACGGATCGCCTTGAACTGCAGTGCAGAATAAACTGATAAATCGATAGATTGAACCCACTTTTTACGCTTTTTTATCGATAGGTCAAGCCGTAATCTCACCTCCATCGAATCGCAACCCTTTTTGCCGATGGAGGCCCCCCATGTCCCGCGTACTGATCATCGAAAGCAGCGCCCGCCAGCAGGATTCCGTTTCCCGTCAGCTGACCCGTGATTTCATCCAGCAGTGGCAGGCCGCCCACCCGGCCGATCAGATCAGTGTGCGCGACCTGGCCGTGAACCCGGTGCCGCACCTGGACGCCAACCTGCTGGGTGGCTGGATGAAGCCCGAAGAACAGCGCAGTGCGGCGGAACTGGACGCCTTGGCCCGCTCCAACGAACTGACCGATGAACTGCTCGCCGCCGACGTGCTGGTGATGGCTGCGCCGATGTACAACTTCACCATCCCCAGCACCCTGAAGGCCTGGCTGGACCATGTGCTGCGTGCCGGCATCACCTTCAAGTACACCCCCACCGGCCCGCAGGGTTTGCTGACCGGCAAACGCGCCATCGTCCTGACTGCCCGTGGCGGCATCCACGCCGGCGCCACCAGCGACCACCAGGAACCGTACCTGCGCCAGGTAATGGCCTTCATCGGCATTCACGATGTCGACTTCATCCATGCCGAAGGCCTGAACATGAGCGCTGACTTCCACGAGAAGGGCGTCAACCAGGCCAAGGCCAAGCTGGCGGCGGTGGCCTGAGGCTTAGCGAATTCCCAACCCTGACACCTGTTTTTGCTCCTTTGGGTGTACCTGCCCGGCCTGCATGGCCGGGCTTTTTTTTTATGCCTGGAATTTCATGGGTGCCTGTGCCGGCCTCTTCGCGGGTAAACCCGCTCCCACAGGGATATCACGGCACCTGAGGCCTGTGGTGTCCCTGTGGGAGCGGGTTTACCCGCGAAGAGGCCGGCACAGCCCTTACATTCCTCATGGTTGAACTCATTTGCCGCAACCCGCTAAGGTCGCGGCCTTGATCCACGAGAGGCAACCATGGGCTACCTGATAATCGTCGCGCTGATCCAGGCGTTTTCCTTCAGCCTGATCGGCGAGTACCTGGCCGGGCACGTCGACAGCTACTTTGCCGTGCTCGCGCGCGTGGTGCTGGCTGGCCTGGTGTTCCTGCCGCTGACGCGCTGGCGCCAGGTCGAGCCGCGCTTCATGCGCTCGATGCTGCTGATCGGCGCGCTGCAGTACGGCATCACCTACGTCTGCCTGTACCTGAGCTTTCGCGTGCTCACCGTGCCGGAGGTGCTGCTGTTCACTATTCTCACGCCGTTGCACGTGACGCTGATCGAAGACGCCATGAACCGGCGCTTCAACCCGTGGGCGCTGCTGGCAGCGCTGGTGGCGGTGGCCGGCGCGGCGGTTATCCGCTTCGACACCATCAGCGGCGAGTTCTTCATCGGCTTCCTGCTGCTGCAGCTGGCCAACTTCACCTACGCCGCCGGCCAGGTGCTGTACCGCCATCTGGTTGCACGCCACCCCAGCGACCTGCCGCACTACAAGCGCTTTGGCTACTTCTACCTGGGCGCGTTGATCGTGGTGTTGCCGGCCTTCCTGCTGTTTGGCAACGCCCAGCACCTGCCGACCACCGATGTGCAGTGGCTGGTGCTGCTGTTCCTGGGCCTGTGCCCGACGGCGCTGGGCCTGTACTGGTGGAACAAGGGCGCCTGCCTGGTTTCGGGCGGGACGCTGGCGGTGATGAACAACCTGCATGTGCCGGTAGGGTTGCTGCTCAATTTGCTGATCTGGAACCAGGACGAGCCATTGGGCAGGCTGTTCATCGGCGGGGCAGTGATCCTGGCGTCGGTGTGGATGAGCCGCCTGGGTACCCTGACGTTATCAAGCAAGCCATGGCGCAGCCAGCTATGACGCGTTCGTTACTGAACCCAAATTCCGCCGGTCCCTACCCGATAATCCGGAAAACCAAATCGGGAGACCGGCGTGAAGCTAGAAACGCGAAGTATCGAATTTGTCCCACACGCCGAGCGTTATGGCACGCCTAAACGATTGTTCACCATCTGGTTCAGCTCCAATTTCCAGATAACCGCCCTGATGGTCGGCACCCTGGGCGCTGCGTCGGGGCTAAGTCTAAGTTGGACCTTGCTGGGCCTGTTGGTCGGCAACCTGATCGGCACCGTGTTCATGGCCGCGCATTCTGCCCAGGGGCCTCACCTGGGCGTGCCACAGATGATCCAGAGCCGGGCCCAGTTCGGTGTCCATGGTGCCGCGCTCCCTCTGCTGGTGATGGTCACGGCCGCAGTCCTGTTCCTCGCCGCCAGCGGCGTGCTGATGCGCAATGCCCTGCAGGCGCTGGTGCCCATGAGCGATGACCAGGCGATCGTGGTGGTCGGCTTGCTGACTTTTGTCATCGGCTTTGTCGGCTACGAGCTGATCCACCGCCTGGGCGCGTGGATGAGCCTGTTGTCCACGCTGGTATTTGCCGGCGCCCTGGTGCTGATCCTGCTGCACCCCGGCGACATGGCAACCACGACGGCAGTGAGTACCGGCTTCTCGTTCACCGCCTTCAACCTGATCGTGGCCCAGTCGGCCTCCTGGACGCTGGGGTATGGCCCCTATGTAGCCGATTACTCGCGCTACCTCCCAGCCAACGTCAACCCACGCGCCACGTTCTGGGCCACCTATTGCGGTTGTGCGCTGGGCTCCTTCGCCATGATGGCTCTGGGCGCGCTGGTGGCGGTGGAATTGCCCTCGGCACTGGGGCATGACCCGGCCACAGCCATTGCCGCGTTGTTCGGCCCGTGGGCGCCGTTGGCGCTGGCAGTGATAGCGCTGGGGGTGATCCAGTACAACGTGCTGTGCCTGTACAGCGCCTACATGTCGTCGGTCACGATTTTTGGCGCCTTCAAGACCATCCGGCGCGTGACCGCGACGGCCAAAGCCTTGGTAATGGCTGGGCTGACCGCAGCGGCAACGATGATCGCCATCGCCACCCAGTACAATTTCGATACGTTCTTTGCCGACATCCTGATCGGCCAGCTGTACCTGTTGATCCCATGGAGCGCCATCAACCTGGTGGATTACTACTGGGTATGCCGAGGCCACTATGATGTGGGGGCGCTGTATGACGCCAAGGGGCGTTATGGCTGCTTCAATCGTCGAAGCCTGGCGGTGTACGCCGTGTCGATCATCGGTACCATCCCGTTCATGAAACTGTCGTTCTACACGGGCTTCGTGGCCGAGTGGCTGGGGGCGGATATCAGTTGGGCGATGGGGTTGATCCTGGCCGGTGCGCTGTATTGCATGGTCCATGGGCGCGGGAGCAACCGGCTTTCGACAACCATGAATGCGCACCCCTGACTCGGCCCTGACACGAAAAGGGCTGCTTAAACACCACCCTCGTAATGCCTGTCAGTCAAACAATTTTGGGCCGCTTTGCGGCCCATCGCCGGCAAGCCAGCTCTCATCGAACTGCACATAACTCATTGAATTAGCAGGGGCCCTGTGGGAGCGGCTTTAGCCGCGAACACCGGCGCAGCCGGTGCCATGCACCGCGTTGGATTCTTCGCGGCTAAAGCCGCTCCCACAGGTACAACGAAGATCTCACGATCTGCGTGACCTCTGTGGGAGCTGGCTTGCAGGCGATGGGCTGCGAAGCAGCCCCGGCAATATCAAGCCTCGCTCATGTCTTCCAGCCGACGCGGCACAGGCTCTTGCGATACACGCCCACTCAACCCCACCCGCATGTCGTTGCCACTCGGCTGCTGATACAGGCTCAAGCCGAACTCCGGCAACACCGCCAGCAGATAATCGAAGATATCCCCCTGAATCCGCTCGTAATCCGCCCACACCGTGGTGGTGGTAAAGCAGTAGATCTCCAGCGGCACGCCCTCGGCGGTGGTCTGCATCTGCCGCACCATGCAGGTCATGTTCGGGTGCACGTTGGGATGATTCTTCAGATAGGCCAGGGCAAACGCCCGGAAGGTGCCGATGTTGGTGAGCTTGCGGCGATTGGCCGACAGCTCGGCCACCGGCCCCATGGCCTCGTTCCAGCGCTGCAGCTCCTGGCGCTTGCCGGCCAGGTAGTCGGCCAGCAAGTGCACCTGGCTCAGCCGCTGTTCTTCCTCGCGAGTCAGGAACCGCACGCCGGCTGCATCGATGAACAGGCTGCGCTTGATGCGTCGGCCACCGGACTGCTGCATGCCGCGGTAGTTGCGGAACGACTCGCTCATCAGGCGCCAGGTGGGGATGGAGACGATGGTCTTGTCGAAATTCTGCACCTTCACCGTGTGCAGGGTGATGTCCACCACATCGCCATCGGCGCCCACCTGGGGCATTTCGATCCAGTCGCCCACGTGCAGCATGTCGTTGCTGGTCAGCTGCACACTGGCGACGAACGACAGCAGGGTGTCCTTGTACACCAACAGCAGCACCGCCGACATGGCACCCAGACCCGACAGCAGCAACAGTGGCGAGCGGTCAATCAGGGTGGCGACGATGACGATGGAGGCGAAGATCCACAGCATCATCTTGGCCAGTTGCACGTAACCCTTGATCGAGCGGGTGCGGGCGTGTTCGGTGCGGGCGTAGATGTCTAGCAGGGCATCCAGCAGGCACGACAGCGCCATGGTCATGAACAGCAGGGTAAAGGCCAGGGCGACATTGCCGAGGAAGTGCTGGGCGGTGTCGGACAGCTCGGGCACCAGTTTCAGGCCGAACTGCAGCACCAGTGACGGCGTGGTCTGTGCCAGGCGGTGGAACACCTTGTTGTTGCGCAGGTCGTCCAGCCACTTCAGCGCTGGCTGGCGGGCCAGCAGGCGGGCGCCGTGCAGCACCAGGAAGCGTGCCAGGCGGCCGATGACCAGGGAAATGAGCAGCAGCACCGCCAGGCCGATGGCCGCGTGCAGCATCGGATGTTGGTCAAGGGTGCCCCACAGGTCTAGTGAGTCGCGCCAGATTCGTTGGATATCCATGGGCTTGCGTACAGTCTTTGTTGCCAAACGAAGCGCCATTAGAGCGCGGATGGCGACAAAGTTGCCAAAAGAAATTCGGCTAAGGCGGCAGAAAACGTTACCCTATGCAACTGAATTTTCCGCACTTGCCTGAGGTTACCTCCGTGTTCTCCCAATTCGCCCTGCACGAACGCCTGCTTAAAGCCGTGGCCGAGCTTAACTTTGTCGAGCCAACCCCGGTGCAGGCCGCGGCCATCCCCCTGGCCCTGCAAGGGCGTGACCTGCGCGTGACCGCGCAGACCGGCAGCGGCAAGACCGCGGCCTTCGTGCTGCCGCTGCTCAACCGCCTGGTCGACCTGCGCGAACGCCGCGTCGAGATCCGCGCGCTGATCCTGCTGCCGACCCGTGAACTGGCCCAGCAGACCCTCAAGCAGGTACAGCTGTTCTCGCAGTTCACCTACATCAAGTCGGGCCTGGTGACCGGCGGTGAAGACTTCAAGGAACAGGCCGCCATGCTGCGCAAGGTGCCGGATGTGCTGATCGGCACCCCGGGCCGCCTGCTCGAGCAGCTCAATGCCGGCAACCTCGACCTGTCTCACGTACAGGTGCTGATCCTCGACGAAGCCGACCGCATGCTCGACATGGGCTTTGCCGAAGACATGGAGCGCCTGTGCAAGGAGTGCGAGAACCGCCAGCAGACCCTGCTGTTCTCCGCCACCACCGGTGGTGCGGCCCTGCGCGACATCATCGGCAAGGTGCTGAAAGACCCAGAGCACCTGATGCTCAACAGCGTCTCGCAGCTGGCCGAAGGCACCCGCCAGCAGATCATCACCGCTGACCACGACCAGCACAAAGAGCAGATCGTGCAGTGGCTGCTGGCCAACGAAACCTTCGACAAGGCGATCATCTTCACCAACACCCGCGCCCTGGCCGACCGCATCTACGG
The DNA here is from genome assembly GCF_023100865.1 of Pseudomonas sp. A2. NCBI lineage: Bacteria > Pseudomonadati > Pseudomonadota > Gammaproteobacteria > Pseudomonadales > Pseudomonadaceae > Pseudomonas > Pseudomonas sp. A2. Next base: position 4,438,025 of record NZ_CP039127.1, on the reverse strand, counting down.
CCACCTGGTGGCCAAGGACGTGAAGGCCTTCGTGCTGCACGGCGAGAAGGACCAGAAGGACCGCAAGCTGGCCCTGGACCGCTTCAAGCAGGGCAGCTCCAAGGTACTGGTGGCTACCGACGTTGCGGCCCGTGGCCTGGACATCGACGGCCTGGACCTGGTGATCAACTTCGACATGCCGCGCAGCGGTGACGAGTACGTGCACCGCGTGGGCCGTACCGGCCGTGCCGGTGGCGAAGGCCTGGCGATCTCGCTGATCACCCACAACGACTGGAACCTGATGTCGAGCATCGAGCGCTACCTCAAGCAGCAGTTCGAGCGCCGGGTGATCAAGGAAGTGAAGGGCACCTACAACGGGCCTAAGAAGGTCAAGGCCTCGGGCAAGGCGGCTGGCAGCAAGAAGAAAAAGGTCGAGAAGAAGACCGGTGACAAGAAGGCGGCCGCCAAGCGCAAGCCAACCGCCAAGCCGAAGGCCAATGCACCGCTGGCCAGCGCTGACGGCCTGGCGCCGCTGAAGAAGCGCAAGCCTGCGGCTGAGTAACGCTCGGTAACGGTGTTAGCTTCTTCGCGGGTGAACCCGCTCCCACAGCGACCCCACAGGCTTCCAGGCCTGTGCGATCCCTGTGGGAGCGGGTTTACCCGCGAAGAGGCCAGCACAGGCGACAACTATTCAGCCTTTTTCTCCGCCTCTTTCAACTCCTTGATCCGCTTGTCGATCAGCTGACACTTGTCGGGCAAGTGCTTGGTGGCTCGACTCATGGAGGATCGAGAGGCTCTGGTCCGGGGTCTTGGTGCTTCGGTGCAGCGGGGGAGGGGATGCCCGTTATACGGTTTTATCTACGGTCTTGGCGCTGTGGCTGGTGGGGCGCCGGGCGGGAGGTCTTTCTACGGTAGCCGACTTTCCGGGGGCTGGGAACGAAGTTTTCAGGGCTTCGGCATGATGGCACAGCGTGTAGCGATGTAGCAGGGTCTGTAGCGAGGTTCGGAATAACATAGCGACAGGCTCGGGAACGTCTAGCACAGTGCTTTGGCTTATTTTGTAGCTATGTAGCTATGTTTTTATTGAATTGATGGAAAAGGGATAACGGGTAAAAAGCCTATAGCTACTATAGGGTTATATAGGCTAACTGTGCCATACGTAGCCAAAATAGGAAAAACATAGCGACATCGCTACAAGGATCGCTGAAACACCTGTGCTAGAGCCTCTGCGCTCATGTAGCAGAGTTTGCTACAACTGCGCTACAACTGCGCTACACGTGCCATCATGGCCATCATTGTGCCATCCATGGTCCCGAGAACCACGATCAAACGTTCCAGTATCGCTTCACCGTCGTCAGGCTCAGCCCCGACAACTGTGCCACCTCGCTCTGTGACCGACCCGGTTTGAGTTCCTGAACCTTCTTCACTGTGCCAACAGCTACCGGCCGCCCCAGCTTCTTCCCTTCGTCCCTGACCCGCTGCAGCCCTGCTTGGGTGCGCTCGACGATCAGGTCACGCTCGAATTCGGCTACCGCAGTCAGGACGCCCATGGTCATCTTGCCGGCTGGGCTGTTCAGGTCCATCCCGCCGAGGGCCAGGCACACGACCTTCACCCCGCGCTCGGCCAGCACCCTGACTGTGAACTGTACGTCGATGGCGTTACGCCCCAGGCGGTCCAGCTTGGTTACAGCCAAGATGTCGCCTTCCTCCATGCGTTCCAGCAGCTTGGCGAACTGAGGTCGCTGGGCGGCCACTGTGCTACCTGAAATCGTCTCAGTGACCACGCGCTTGGGCTCCACAGTGAAGCCAGCGGCCTTGAGTTCCTGGACCTGGTTCTCGGCGGTCTGGTCGCTGGTGGATACGCGGCAGTAAGCAAACGTCCGTGACATGGCGATCACCTCTCTAATGGTGCCAACAAACGTAGTACCAACCTAGACCAGTGCCAACAAACGGTCAATGCCTATTTGTTGGCACCGATAATCGGGGCGATCAGCGGTAGCACTTAGGGAACGATTGTTGGACCCAGCCCTTCGGCACCATGCCCACCAAAAACAGGGGGTGGCTCTGACTCTGTGGGTGTGTGCATCACCAAAGAATGATCGTTGAAACTGAATCGATTCAGCGGAGGCGAGACGGCCACTCGCAACGAGCATCGCCGCCAGGAAGCGGACGGCGGCAGGCTGGCGGGGTGGCTGCAGAAAACTGGCCGAGTGGTCAGAAATCGGACCCGCCCCCACCGCCATGCGTCCTTTGCGCGCCGCGCTGTACGTATATCTAGGGGTGAGTCCCCACAAAAATTTTCCAAAAATTCGGCCAAAAATCCAAGCCCTGACCAGTTAAACCTGCGTCCCGGCCACATAAAACTGTGCAACTCGCAAACGGTAACTAACGAACGCAACTTAAAATTCCGCCACCCAATCAATAACTTGTGCCAACCCTTAATTTAAATTAATCGCAAAGTTAAAACGGTAACTCCAACCCTTTGTTAACATGCAACTTTTTACGCCGCAAGGACTACATGCAAAAATCATACCGCTCGTCGGAAAGTTATTGTGTGAGCAACTATTCAATATTAACGTAAATGCACTCAGCGAAACATCCGGGGGATGCGCCGATGAACTTACAGCCAACTATCAGCGCAACAGCCGCAGTCACCAGCCAGCAACTGGCTGATCTTCTGGCTATTACCCCTAGCGCCCTTTGCCACCACCCCGAGCTGCCACAGGCCACCCCTGTGCATACCGGCCGCCCCGGCAAACCGCAGCATGCTTTCACCCTGGAAGACCTGGCCGCGTTCGCCTTCGACCAGACCGCGCACCTCAGCGAGTGTGAGGTTCGCTTGAGGCTCGCTCTTGCAGGCCGCACCGCCCCGCCCCGCACCCGCCACGCCACGAAGCGCCCGCACCGTCTGGTGCCGAACGACCAAGGCGGTTTCAACGTTGTGCCGCAGCGGGTACCAGACGATTACAGCCTTGAAGACCAAGCCGCCCTGCGCGGCCTCGTCCATGGAGAACAACGACCATGAGCTTCGCCGAAGCCTTCGCCACGCCGCCCGCGCCCACTGTCGGCGGCCTGCCGCTCGAAACCTTCACGGGACTCATAGAGCTGTATGAGGAAAGCTGCGCCAAGATTCTGCGCGGCCTGGAACGTGAACTTGTGCTGATGCAGCTCATTGCCCTGGAAGAACGCGACCAGGGCGGATTCACCATTCATTGATTCCTGACCATGCGTCAGGGGAGCGAAAGGAGATGGCCGGTTTCAGCGATTTATTCACCCCGGAGGGAATGAACTCCCTCGCCAGTAACCCGATGCTGAACATCGGCCTGGCTTTGATGGCGCAAGGGCGTCAAGGCAGTGCCGCCCAGGCGCTTGGACGCGGCGGCATGGTAGGCCTTCAAGCTGTGCAACAGGCCCAACACCAGCAAGCCCTGCAGCAGTACCGCGACCAGATGATGCAGGTACAACAGCAACAGATGCAGATGCGGCAGCAGGCGGCCCAGGCCGAGACTGAACGGCAACGGCAGTACCAGCAGCGCTTGCAAGACCCGAACTTCCTCAACAGCTTGTCTCCGATGGCACGCCAGATGGCCCAGCTGGGCGTCGACCCGGCCGACCTGATCCGCGCCACCAACGCCGACAACCTGGCCCAGCATCGCCAGGCCACGCTGCAGCAGGATCAGGCACAGTTCGCCCAGCGCCACGCCGGTGCCGGTGGCGGCTCGTCTGGTCCAAGAACCCCAGCACCGCGCCCCTACATCGACCAGCCTGTCGGCAACGGCATGATGCAGCGCCACAAGTACGACGCGCAGACCGGGGACTATGCCCCTTGGGGCGAGCCATTCCCGCAATACAGCCCTGGCCGTAAAGCTGCAACCGGTGCTGACGCTGCCACTGAGGCGATCATGGGCGCCGAGGCCGAACCGGTGCCGGATACGTCCGCGCTGCCAGGTACCGGCAACCTCCAGTCGTATGCACCAGGACAACAGCAGGCGCCGATTGGAGTCATGCCGATGGCCGCACAAGGCGGTGGCGCTGCAGTGAAGCCAGCCCCCAAAGCTGGTATGCGCGTACCCGGCCAGGCGCAGATCGCCCGTCCGCTCACCAAAGCGGATTACGACGCCCTGCCGGCCGGCGCCCAGTACATCGACCCAGTAAGTGGCAAGACCGCCACTAAGCGAGGTTAACGTGCAATGGCCACCAGTGCTTTCGGTGACGAAATTCCCGACGACCCAGTGGCGCCTGGCCCTGCTGCGCGCCAACCGCAACCGGCGCCAGCGCAGCCACAGGTAAGCGCATTCGGCGACCCCATCAGCGCGTTCGGTGACGCCCTCGATGACGAGCCGACCCAACCTGTGCCACCTGCAGCAGCCCAGCCCTGGAACGCCAACGACTTGTTGCCGGAAAGCCTTCGCCCCATCGGCCAGGCAATCGACGACTACGGCCTGAGCCTGAGCAAGGGTTTTGTCGGCGCTGCCGAAGCCGCCACCGGCCTGGGCGACATCGTGTCAGGTGGTCGGGTATCGCCGGCCATGAAATCCGGCCTGGGCTATGACCCAGCTGGCCGTCGCGCAGAACTGGACCGCATGGCAACGCCCGAACACCAGCAGGCCATGCAACAGCTCGACCGCGCCCAGGGCTTCGCCGGTACGCTGCAGGCGCTGCGCGACAATCCATCCCTGATCCCGCATGCCATTGCCGAATCCCTGCCGAGCATGGCGCTGGGCGGCGTCGCTGGCCGTGGTATCGCACTCGGTGCGAAAGCCCTTGGTGCTGCTCCAGGCCTGGCTGGCATGGTCGGCGCCGGGGCCGGTGAAGGGCTGGTGGCATCCGGGCAGAACGCATCCCGTACTGTGCAAGAGACTGGTGGCCTGACCCTCGGTCAGACTGGTGCAGCCGTCGCATCTGGCGCTGCCACTGGCCTGCTCGGCGCTGCTGGCGCCAAGATCGGCAAGGCCCTCGGCATCGGTGATGTGGACGCAATGTTGGCCGGCCAGAACGGCGCCGACTTCGCCCGCAGTCTGGTATCCCGAGTGCTCGGCGGTACCACGCTAGAGGCACTGGAAGAGGCTGGGCAAGGTACCTCCGACCAGGTGCTGGGGAACATCGCACTGGGCAAAGACCCACTCGCTGGCGTGTCCAAGGCTGCGACCTTGGGCGGTATCACTGGTGGCGTGATGGGCGGCGCTGCAAACCTGCTGACCCGACCGAACGTTGCCCAGGCCCAGCAGCCCGAAGTCCCGCAGGTTGATCCGCGTATCGAAGCTGCCCGCGCAGCTGTGCCGAACGCGATCAGGCAGTATCTAGGCACCGCCGAGCAGGCACCCCCTGCGCCGGCTACCCCGCCAACCCCGCCACGGCCAGCGCCCCAGCCAACCCCGCAACCCGTGCCATTCGCTGGTAGCCGGGACATCACACCGCTACTCGATAACCTGGGCGTGGAAGGCGAACAGCGCACCCGCTCGCTCGACCTGCTGCGCCCTGCAGAACAAGACATCGAGGCCCGCCGCCGTGGTGTCGTCACCATGGACGAGCAGCGCCGCCTGGCTAACCTGATCGGCCTCGACGGTGCCCAGGCGCAGGCATTCAGCCGCAGGATCGGCCAGGCCTGGAATGCAGAACAGATCATCGCCGGCACCGACCTTGTAAGCGACCGCCTGAAAACGGTCATGGAGCAGCAACAACGCATCGCTAGCGGCCAGGCAAGCGACATCGAGAAGGCCACCTTTGTGCAAGACCTGGGCGACCTGAAAACCGTATTCGGTGAACTCATGGGCGCACGCGCCGAGAGTGGCCGAGCACTGGCAGCACAGCGCCGGCAGGTGCAGAACATCAACGAAGCCGCCCGAATCCTTGAGGGTATCGGCGGCGTGCAAGGCGCTGACGACCTGGCCGCTGCCATCGGCAAGGCAGTCCAGGCCGGCGGCGTACAGAACCTGGCCAAGCTGGTCGGCCAGCCCGAGAGCAAGATGCAACGCCTGTTCGGGTATTACTTCCGGGCAGCCCTGCTCAGTGGCGTGCGCACCCATGCAGTGAACATCACCAGCAACACCGCCACCCTTGGCAATGAAGTTATCGAGCGCAGCATTGCTGCTGGCATCGGTGCGACCAAGCGCGCCTTGACCGGGGGCAAGTCCGGCCAGACCGTTTTCGCTGAACCCCTCGACCTGCTGATCGGCATGAGCCGGGGCATGGCGAAGGCCGGCACCGCAGCCGTCGATGCTTTCCGCACTGGCGAATCCGCTGTGCTGGGAGGCCAGGCTAAACAGGACAACAGCCAAGGCCTGAACAACGCCCCACGCCGCCCCGGCGTGCTGGGTGGTGCAGCCTTCACCGCTGACCGCCTTGCCAGCCTGCCATACCGTGCGCTTGGTGCGGAAGATGCCTTCTTCGCCACCCTCAACTACGAGGCCGAGTTGCGCACCTTGGCCCGCCGCGAAGCACTGGAGGAGAAACGCCAAGGCCGCCTGCCTGACGGTGTGAAGTTCAGCCAGCGTATCGAGCAGATCGCACAGAACCCCACACCCAAGATGATCGAAGCGGCAGGCAATCACGCCCGCACCAACACGTTCAACAGCAAGGCAGGCACCTTTGCCGCAGCGGTCATGGCGGCGAAGTCCAAGGCGCCCTGGCTGAACCTGATTGTGCCCTTCGTCCGCACCCCGGCCAACGTGGTCAAGTTCGGACTGCAGCGCACCCCGCTGGCGCCGTTCTTCAAGGAAGTGCGGGAAGACTTCGCCGCTGGTGGCGCACGGCAGGAACGCGCCGCCGCCCGAATCGTATGGGGCACTGGAGTGATGGTCATGGCCGGCATGGCGGCCCAGGCTGGGTACATCACCGGGGCCGGTCCCGACGACAAGAAGGAAAAGCAGGCCCTGCTCAACACCGGCTGGCGCCCGTACTCGGTGCGCGGGAGCGATGGCACCTACCACGAATACAACCGCCTTGACCCCTTTGCCCAGTGGCTCGGCCTTGCGAGCGACATGGCGACCATGGACTACCAGCACAAAGACGCGGCTGATGTTGCCGTTGCCGCGCTTGGGTCGCTGGTGAACAACACGGTAAACAAGACCTACATGCAGGGCCTGTCGAACTTCGTCGAGTTCATGCAAGACCCGAAGCGCAATGCCGAGTGGTACTCCCGGCAGATGGCCGGCACCGTCGCGCAGCCGCTTACCTTGCTGTCCAACATCGCCAGCGAGAACGACCCCTACGCCCGCGAAGGTAACTCTATCCTCGACGCCATCAAGTACAGGACTCCAGGCCTGCGCCAAGACCTGCCGACCACGCTCGATGGCTTTGGAGAACCGGTGCCGAACCGCACCTATCCAGGCGGCCCGTTCTCGATTGCCGCACCCATCGCTCAGTCGCAGGAAAGCAGCGACCCGGTGCGCCAGATGGCCGGCCGTATCGGCTGGGACCCCACCGAGTTCCAGAAGGTACTGACCCTCAATGGCCGCAAGATCGAGATTCCAGCAGACCAACACCATGAGCTGGCGCAGCTGACCGGCCGCCTGACCCACCGTGGCGCGCAACGCCTGATGCGCTCCCAGGGCTGGGCATCGCTGGATGACGACCAGAAGCGCGACCAGCTCGAAAAGATGGCAACCAAGGCCCGCGCCGCTGTGCGAATGGCCGCGATCCCTTATGTCACTTCGGGCAAGCGCGCCGCCCTCGACAAATTGCGCGACCAGATGGAGGCACAACGATGAACACCGAAATCGAACAGGCACAGGCAGCTGTGCAAGCCGCCCGCGCACAAGTGGTCGAGCTGGAAAGTGCTCGGCTCTACGTTAACGACGCACTGCCAAAGGCGCAGCAGGCCCTTGAAGCCGCTGTCGCGAAGCTGCGCCGACTGAACCTGCTGGACGGCGGCGCCGCCGCTGCCAATCAACAAGCTGAAATCGACCGACTCACCGCCGCCATCGCCGCCGTCAAAGAGGGCCGCCACCATGTATGACATCCAACACCTCGACCGCCTGCGCCAGGACTGCGAGTTCCACCAGGTCGACTACAGCCGCGCCAAGCTCATTGCCGACCCGGAAGGTGGTGGGTATCTGGTTACTCACGGCCAGCCTATCGTGCCGCTCGGGCAACTGGGCGAGAACGTACCGTCCGGCACTGTCGGATACCGTTCCGCCGAGAGCGCAGAAGCCGCGCTGCTCGATGGCCTGCTCAAGCTGATCGTGGCCGAACGTCGTCGTGTGCGATACGGCGCCGTGTGTGGCATGGGCGGCGACCAGATCGCCCGCACTCCACTGACCGAACAAGAAATCGCAGCCTTCAAGGCGCGCACCAACCCCAGCACCAAGATCGCCGCACTGCAGCGGGAGCTGGCCGAGGCCCTGGCCGAACAGGCTGCCCGCGAACGCAGCGCCAACGCCGCCGAACAGCTGGCCGCCAGGTACGGCCTCACTGCAGCAACTGTGCAAGCCGTTGAAACCCCAAGCGCCGCGATCAGTGGCCATCCAAGCAAAGCCAAGCGCGCTTCGCGCCAAGAGGTGAACCATGAGCAGCATTGAAGTCGAACCAATCGACGGCCCTGATGAACCCGTGCCGGTTGATGGCCTGGCTGCCGAATTGACCAATAGTGTCGGCGTGCCAAATGACGCCGGCCCTGATGACGCTGTGCCGAACGCCTTGGCAGACGAGGTGGAGGAATACTCCGCGCATGCAGAGCAGCGCGACAGCCACCTGGCCGAGCAGGAAGCGGATCAGGATGACGAACAGCCAGCCCAAAGCCACAAGCAACGTGTGCCGTTGGCTGCCATGCAGGAGGAACGCCGCGCCCGTCAGGCAGCACAGGAACAGGTCCGCCTGCTGCAGGAACAGCTGGCCGCACACCAGGCGCAGATGCAGCAGTTCCAGCAGTGGCAACAGCAGCTCGCCGCTCAGCAACAACAGGCCCAGCAACAGGCGGAAATCCCGGCGTTTATCGACGACCCGGAAGGCCATGTGAACGCCCTGAGAGCGCAATTTGAGCAGCGCCTGAACGACATGCAGGGGCAGCAGCAAGCCACTGTGCACCGTCAGCAGCTGGAACAGGCCGCCGTCCAGGTGCAGCATGAGCTGACGCAGCTAGCGCCACAGCTGGTCGCTGTGGAGAACGAATTCGCAGCGCGGCACAGCGACTACCACCAGGCATATGAACACCTTGACCGTCAGGTTGACGCCCGTATCGCCCAGCAGTACCCCGGCGCAAGCCCGGAGCAGCGCGCTTTCGCCAAGCAGATTGCATCGCTGGCCTTCCTCCGCGACTGTGCCGCCAAGGGGGAGAACCCAGCGGAACGGCTGTACAACAAGGCCGCCGAACTCGGCTACCAGACACAGCACCGCGCCCCGAGCATGAAGCGTGCACCGACCAGCCTTGGCGCGCTTCCAGGTGGCGGCCGGGCGCCTGACGAGCAAGGTCGGCTTTCTGCCTCCCAGGTGGCGTCGATGAGCAATGAGGACTTCGATCGGCTATTCGAGCAGATGCGGGCCAACGACGCCCCTCGGTTTGGGTTTTGAGGGGGTGAACCATGGATAGCCCAATTGTCATCACCACCCGGCGCGGGCGGGTTGATCGCATCCTGCAAGGCCTCTCGACCTTGCAGCATGATGTCGAGCTAGGCAAGAACGAGACCCTGAAACGTCAGCGCCGGGCCGTCCTGCGCGGTATGCGCGCCGGTCTATGGGCTGACGGCCAGGGGCTGACGATTGACGAGGTGCTGCAGGGGCTGAGGGCCGAGCTGTTCGGCTGGCCACTCAGGATGCTGCCGGTCCATGACGATGACGACGAACTGTGCCAGTCGGATGGGGAGTGAGGGGCACAGTGGGCAGGGATGCCACTATCGACCCCAATTCATCGATAGGTAAAATCAACTGCCTCGGTAGTGGTACTTGTTAGACTGGTATCAAGCGCCGGGACCTGCCGCCGCCCTAAAGCTATGTGGAGTATGTTGTGGACAAGACACTGCGTTTCGTGAAGAAGGAGGATACCGAGGAAAGCCTCGGGATCTTGCGTTCGCATTCGTCTAACGCCCAAAAAATTGCCGTTGTCATGAGCATCAGCGAGCAAAAATCTAAGGTGATAGCCAAGCGCGGGCGTGACGCTCTTGTTGCTGCACTAAAGGACGGCCGCCTCTAAGGATGTGAATCTTTGCTTGAGATTTCACCCTACTTCTATTCCTTTTTTGATCTGAACGATCCTCAAGAAAAGGACTTCTGCGATGGGTTGATAGCTCTGTTCTCAACCTATATCGAAAAACGGCAGCACACCCTCGCGGGAAAGGACGCGCCCTATCACCAGCCGCCCGGCACAGTTGTGACCGACGTAAATCTGCGGCATGTGCACCTCAAGCCGCTAAACCCATCCAAAGAAAGTCTGGAGAAATGGCAAAAGCGGCGGACATCGGACCGGTGCTTGGTCTATGCAAGGTCCTCGTGCCAGCGCTACCTTCTGATCGCTTACCTGCATGAAAACGCGCATGCACAGGCGTACGACTTCGATTACCTGAAAGCCTTGGCGAAGGTCGGGGAAAATTGGCTTTACGCGGAAAATATCTTCGCCGACCTCAACGGCCCGTTCTGAGGCCCTAGCGCATGCGCTGTCACGGCCCCTTTTTCGTGGTGCGGTCCCGCAGCCACAGGTCCAGTACCTCGGACGCAAAGGCTACCTTCCTCGATGCATCTACCAGTTTCTCTTTCGTAAGCTCGCCGACGTCCAGCGCGGCTACGGCTTCGCGTTGCTCGGCCATCACGATCCTGGCCATTTCCTCAGCATAGGGCGCCAACATTGCCCGAACGTCTACGCCGTACTTCTTCGCCAGCTCAACGAACTCTGCAAAGCAGTGTAGCTTGGTGTCCGGGTCGGTCTTCGGGTTGCGCCATACGTCCCTGAGCGCATCCATCCTTTGCTTGTCCAGGTCATTCACGATTCGCTTTCCTCGACAGGTCCAGAACATTCATCATCGTAGACCCTCTGCAGGCGCCTGTACTCGGTCCAGTCCTCGGCACCCTCCACCGCAACGGTGCTTTCCGCTGCCTCATACAGTACGCCGCAAACCGCCTCATGCTTCGCTGCGCTATCTTGCGCCCAGCCATACAGCCCGAAGACCACCAGGGCGGCGAGTCCGATTTTCAGCGCATTGGCGTACCAGTCCAGCCAGGCCCATTTCATACGTCACCCCTTGCCGGTGCACCGGCATTGTCGGATTGCCACACCTTCAGCAGGTCCAGGCGTTCAGCCTCCCGCAGCAGTACGTGCAGCGCCCGGATGAATGCCGCAGGAGTGGCACCACCAGGCACCCGTGCAGCCAGGTCGCTGGCGATGTCGCCCAGCGCGTCGGCCTTGTCCTCGGGCATGAGGCCTAGCTGTTCCTCGATCCAGTCGATGCTGATGACCACTTCACCGGGCTGTGCCTTGGCGTATGCCAACAGCGGGTTGCCCGGTAGCATGACCTCTGTTTTGCCGGCCGCCTGACGCCGCTTGTAGGCGGCCAGCGCCGCTGCATTGAAGTCGAGTACCTGGGCGGTAGGCCTGGCCATGGTGGCCGTTGCGGTCGCGCTATTCATGGTCATCACCTCCCGCATCGAACTCGCTCAGGTCAATCTCCAGATGACCGCCAGGCGTCACATCCTTTTCGAGTCGCGGCGCGGTCTTGCCTTCGGCCTCGATGGCCATGGCCTTCGTGGAGAACGACGCCAGCACATCCAGCAGATTCTGTGCAACGGCATCCCGCTGTTTCGGATCGTTGTCCGGCTCGGACTCTCGCACCTTGCCGATACCGCGTTCGATGATGTCCAGGCGTAGCTGACGCGCCAGCTTGGGATCGGTCTTCGGGTCTAGGGCGGCCTCGATGTGCTTCTGCTGCATGATGCGAGCGTACTCGATGGCCTGTAACTCCAGTTCGTGCTTGGCCTTGCGCACCGTGGCGCGGTGCTTGGCCAGTTCCTCATTGGGACCGGTCGGCTTGATCGGCTTGCCGAACCGGTCGAACAGCGCCACGGTAGGCAACGGCAGCGACGGGGTGGCGGAAAGGGTGTTAGTCATGGCTGGCCACCTCGGGCTGATTCTGGACTGGGAAAACGCGCACGCCATGGTCAATGTGAGCGCGGCGTTGCTCGGGTGTTGCGGTTCCTCTCCATTGCTTGGCATTGCGCAGCAGGTACACACGAACGTTTGGCGTAGAGCCGTCCTCACTCCGTCGAATCCGCAGTTGTTCCGGGTCGCCGCAGATGGCCTTGAGTACCTTGCCGAGGCTGGTCCTGTTCGCTGCCTTGCTCAGTGTCGGATACAGCTCATTCAGCTGGACCACCGCCGAATCAATGGCGATCAGGTCGCGGTCGAACGGTGGCCGGTAGTCCTCCACCAGCTCCTTGACCAGCTCATGGAGTCCACCCTGTGCAGCGTCCTGCAGCGTTCTGGTGGCGTCGGTTTGTGGCACAGGTGCATGCGGATTCCAGCCGACCGGGAATTGCCACTGTGCCAGCACACCGGCCACCAGCGACGGCCCAGGCCCGGCCATCCAGGCGTGCATCCTGACGTAATAGTCGGCTGGTTTCGGCTGGGCGTTGCACATGAACACGGCAATGCGGCGGTCCCCCTGCATCAGCGGCAGTGCGTCGAGATTGTTGGTCGTGACGATGAAGTGGGTGATGTTCACGATGTCCTTTGCGGCTCGACCCTTGCCCTCGAAGCTGGTCTGTTCCTCGGAAATCATGTTCTTGAAGTGCTCGTAGCCGTCCGCCTTCTCGGACTTCGCCACCTCGTTGATCATCAGCAAGCGCTTGTTTTCGGTCACATCGTCGAACGACTTCGTGAGCGCCCGGCCGCTGCAGTTGCCTACCATGGAGTGCCCGAACACGGCCGCCAGCAGCTTGAACAGCATGGACTTGCCCACGCCGCCGTATTTCGAGTACATCAGGATGGCACTAGGGATTTTGATTTCAGGCGTCTGGTACAGCTGTGCCAGCCAGCACAGGAAGTAGGTCACGACCACTTCGTCGCCATCGGCGATGTACATGAGGTGTTCCAGCAGCGGCGCGATGTCCTCATGCTTGGCGGTCATGTCGGGCGCGGCCATGGCCTGCTTGTGGATGTGCCACAGGTTGAGGATGTTGGGCCGTCGCTCGGCGTCCTCGCAGGCCGACAGGCTGACCGGCTCCATGACGATCTTGGTGATGATCCGCTTATGACTGAACTCGTTTTCCCACCAGGTTTTGCCGAGGGAAGCGGTCTGCTCTTTGCCTTCGGCATCCACCAGGGTGATGACGCCATAGCGGTTCCTCACTACCTGGGCGAACCCTTTGTCACCATGCTCGATCCCGGTTGCCCGCTCGTAGGCGTAGGCGGTCCGGCCCGCCGAGACGAACACGAAGTCACGCGACACATCCTCAAGCAGTGCCCAGGACTCAGGCGTAAACCCACCGGCCTTGGCGTGCGCTTCCCGCTGCTCGGGCGGCAGTGCCTTGAAGTCGTCCTGTGCCCGCGCCACAGACTCCAGGAATGCCCGCTCGCCAGGCGTCGATGGTCGGACAGCCCCCGGTGCCATGAGAATTCCACCAGGCGTTACCGGGGCCGGATGCACAGTTGCTTGCTGGGCGGCCTGCAGTTCGTCAGCGCGATCACCGAATGCGACAGCGGCGGGGAGGTCATACAGTGGCCTGTTAGAGGACGGCAGGTCGGGCAGCACGGCGCTGCTCGATTGGGTGGTCTTCACCGCGTTCGGCACGGAGGCAGCCCCGGTTTGGGCTGCGGCTTTCTTGGCGGCCTTGCGTTCGGCGGCAGCGGCTTCCTTGGCTTCGCTCTCGACCCTGCGCCGGTCGAGCATCGCCTTGATGGAGTCGGCTCCTTCTGGTACGTTGGTACTACTCATTTGAAACACCCCCTAGCCCTGGCCCCAAACGCCATGGGCTTTTTCTTTTGTGTCAGGCCGACTGAACCTGGCTTTTGCGGTCCAAGTGACGCGGCGCGGCGATGACATCGGCAATCCACTGCTCAACCTCGGCGCGCACCCAGGCGACCTTGCTTGCACGGCCATTGCTGCGGAGCGGGCCGAGCGCAACAGGGGCGGGAAACCCATTGGCGATCTGTGCATAGAGGGTTGGGCGATTCTTGTAGCCGGTCATGGCCAAGACTTCTTCGAACGACATGAAGGGACAAACCACAGCGCTCGATGGCGCAGTCTTGCTAGTTGCGGTTTGAGAGTTCTGTTTTGCCATGACCTTTACCTCTCGGACAGCAGTGGACGCTCAACAAACTTTTAAAAAGTTGTCGAATTTAAATGTCGGGACTTCCCCGGCGCCATTGACTACTATCCTAGTTGGTTATCCGGAATAGCCAATAGCTCCAAGTGACTTTCAGCATACTCCGAAATACAGCAGGTCAACGGCCAAGGGCGGAGAAGTTGCGAACGACCGTCCGTCAGATGTAGTTGCAGCCCTCAATGCACAAGGGCTGCAGTAAAAATGAAAAAGTTATTCGGCGGTGTCTCTGTTTCTCAAATCATCCAGCCAGTCGGCGTAGAGCTGCGCTGCTTCGACCCGCTCCGGCAGGAGGTCGTCGCGGTTGTAGGCCCGGCCTAGCGGGTCATCTGTCTCATGCCCCATGGCCAGCTCCAGCACATCGGGGTCGATCTTGAGGTACTTCTTGCCGCAGGTTCGCCAGGTTGCCCGGAAACCGTGGCAGGTCACTGTGCCAACGTCGTACTTCAATTGCTTGGTGAGTAACAGGCGCATGCTTTCGGGGTGCATCGGCTTGGCGGGGTCGAGGCGTGACGGCAACACATATTCAGCGTGGCCCATGCGCCGCTGCAGCAGCTCGCGCAATATGGCAATGGCTTGTCGGGGGAGGGGCACATGGTGCGGTTTGTCCACCTTGGGCATGACGTAGACCCACCAACCGGCGTCGAGGTCCAGGTCTTCCCAGCGCATCGCGGCCAGTTCGCCCGGCCGTACCGGCAGCATGGTCTGCAGTCGCATCCCGTACCAGCTCGGGCTGTGAAGCGGGTGTGCCTCCAGTTTGCACAGGAAGGCGCCCAGCTCGACGGGATCAAGGATCGCGGCATGGTTGCTCTGTGAACGCCGTTCGCCTTTCTTGCGCTTGGACAGGAAGCTTTCGCAGCCAACGGCCATGTTCTCGCTGACGTACTTCGAAGTCTTGGCGAAGGCCAGTACCCGCTTCACCACGCCGAAGGCAAAGCGCTCAGCTGTGGGGCGCTTATCGTCCTTCTGCTGGTAGGGCTTGAGGACGGCTTTGATATGGTCCGTGTCGAGATGCTTCACCGGCACATCACCGATGATTTCATTGATCGCAGCCAGCGCGTACCGGTGGCCCTTCTCGGTGCTGGGCGACCAGTCGTTCGCCGTCATGTTGTGCTCGACGAACTCAGCGGCCACCACACGGAAGGTCAGTTCCCGGTCTGCTTTTCGGGCGGCCTGCTGTGCCTTTTTCTGATCCTTCGGGTGGATACCCTGCCTGGCACCAGCCTTGGCTGCCTCCGCTGCAGCGCGGGCGTCTACCAGGCCCATATGATCCTGGGGCAATGGCACGCCAGCCTTGGCGACGTAGTAGCGGCCAAGGGTATGCACACGCTCTGTGCCGTCCACCCAATAACGCAGCCGCCAGGATTTGGTCCCGGTCGCGCTGACGATCAGGTACAGGCCGCGCACAGTGCCGTCCGGGTACGTGCCGGGGGTCTTCTTTTCTCGCACCGTCGCGTCGGTCAGCGGTTTCTTGGTCACGGTCATGGCTTCCTGTATACGGTTGTGCCTCAGTGGGTCACGGTAAATTATACAGTTGCGCACATGATTTCAGCGTTTTCCGACGAACATCGCTTTCCATCCAATTACAGCTGAAAGCAGCGTATTTACTCGGTTTTATCCTCGGCAGCCTTGAGTTCATTGATCCGCTTGTCGATCAATTGGCATTTGTCGGGCAAATCCTTGCTCGCCGTCCCCAGCTCCATTCCTTGAAGCTCGTCGTTGATCTCCTTGGCCTTCTGCGGGTTCTGCTCGGTCAACTGGGTGACCAACCCGGCCAGCTCTTCGCGTTTCTGCGTTGCTTCTTCCGGTGTGCAGGCCCAGGCGGGCAGGGCGCAGGACAGGGCAGTGGCACAGGCAATGGGCAGCAGCAGTTTCATCCTTCTACCTCCGGCGGTGGTGATGCCCGGTGGAGGCATGTGCCTGGCCGTTAGTTCAGCGCCTTCGACCGGTGGCACCTCATGGTCAGCCTGTCCCCAGCTGGGCATCTGACCTAGCCTCGATTCCGATGTCCTCGCCTGGTTCAAAGAGCAGGGTAGCGGCTACCAGACCCGGATCAACCAGTTGCTGCGCCAGTACATGCAAGCGCAAAAACGCCAGCGCTGAGATATTTCGGAACGCCGGGCAACCTCGGCAGGTCCCAACCTGTGTACCCCTTCCGTCCACAGCAGGAGCCCGTAGCCATGAGCATCGCCTACGACTGGGACCTGATCGAGCGTTTGCTGCACGAGGTGCAGAATGGCGCCGGTCACAGCTTCACGCCACGCCCCTATGCCGAGCAGCACGCTGCGGCACTGGCTGCCAAGGGGGAGCCGGTGGGCGACCTGGACCACCTGAAAACCCGTGCTTGCGAGTACGAGAGGCTGTTGTTCGAGCGTGGTTTCATCGAAACCCGACCCGAAGAAGATGGTGGTAATGGCGAGAATTTCGTGCTGACCGAACGAGGCTCGCGGTTGATGAGCCTGATCGACAGCAGCATCCCCGGCTTCGAGCACCCGCGGCAGGTGCTGGACGAGCAGGAGGATGCGCTGGATGAAACCACCTTCGAGCAGGTGTCGGCGAAGGCACAGATCGCCTGAGGTCGTTTTGAGGCTGGCAAGGGTGGCCATGGAAACCCGATAATCGGTAGTTCCTGAATAACTGCCGAGCCCTCGCCCATGCCAATGACCATCGCAGAGGCCCGCTCATGAGCGCGGCCCGCAAGAACCCTGACGCCTTTGCCTTCCAGGTGATGCTGGGGCTGTGCCTGATCTGGGGCTGCCAGCAGGTCCTGATCAAGACTGCTGCCATCGATATCGCGCCGGTGATGCAGGCGGCCCTGCGCAACGGCATCGCCGCCGTGCTGGTGGGCCTGATGCTGTGCTGGCGCGGGGGCTGGGAGCAGGTCGGCAGCACCTGGCGTGCCGGGGTGGTGGCGGGCGGATTGTTCGGCCTGGAGTTCCTGTTCATTGCCGAGGGGCTGAAGCTGACGTCGGCGGCGCACATGTCGGTGTTTCTCTATACAGCGCCGGTGTTTACCGCGTTGGGCCTGCATTTCAGGCTGCCCAGCGAACGCCTGCGGCTGCTGCAATGGCTTGGGATCCTGCTGGCGTTCGGCGGCATTGCCATGGCGTTTGCCGGCGGTATGTCGTTCGAGCACATGGATGGCCGCACTCTGCTGGGGGATGCCTTTGGCGTGATCGCCGGGCTGGCCTGGGGGGCGACTACGGTGGTGGTGCGCTGCTCGCGGCTGTCGGAAGCACCGGCGACCTTGACCCTGTTCTATCAGCTGGCGGTGGGCTTTGCCGGCTTGCTGCTGATTGCCTTGCTCAGCGGCCAGATCGGCGCGGTGACGCTGACGCCGCTGGCGATGGGCAGCGTGCTGTTCCAGGGGATTGTGGTGTCGTTCATCAGCTACCTGACCTGGTTCTGGTTGCTGCGCAAATACCTGGCGTCGAACCTGGCAGTGTTCTCGTTCATCACCCCGCTGTTCGGGGTGACCTTTGGCGTGTTGTTGCTGGATGAGCCGCTTAGCCTGAACTTTGTGGTTGGCGCGTTGATGGTGCTGCTGGGGGTGGTGCTGGTGAGTGCCGAGCCTTGGGTGAAGCAGCAGTTGCGTAAGTTTGTGGGGTGAGTTCTAGCCTGTTACGGCCTCTTCGCGGGTAAACCCGCTCCCACAGGGGCCGCACAATCTTCAAGGCCTGTGCAGTACCTGTGGGAGCGGGTTTACCCGCGAAGAGGCCGGCACAGGCAGCTACGATTCAGGATGCAGCCTTGGCCTGACAGGCGTTGGCCTGCTGTGCAGCGCTGCCAAACAGCACCAGCCCCCCAGCCACCACCAACCCACCCGCGGCCACCATCAGCGCCGGCTGCAGCCCGCCGCTGTAATGGCTGCTGACCGCTGCCAGCAGCGGCCCGCTCAACTGCCCCAGGGCAAAGCAGGCTGTCAGCAGCCCGGCATTGCGCTGCGTGGCATGCGGCGCCAGCTCCCGCGAACGTTGCATCACCAGTTGCATGCAGGCCAGGAACGGCCCGCCACACAGCACCACGCCCAACGCCAGCCCGACACCTCCGCCCATCAGGCAGGCCAGCACACCCAGCCCCTGCAGCCACAGGGTGGCGGTGAGCCAGGTCGCGGTTCGGCCGCCACGCCGCAGGCTCACGAGCAGAACCCCCAGCGCCGCCGCCAGGCCGAATGCCGGCCAGAACAGGTCTGCGAGCCACTGCCCGTGGAACTGCTGGTTGGCCATCTGCGACAGGAAGGTGGCCGGCAGGATGTAACCTACGCCATACAGCGCATATACCAGCCCCAGGCGACCGATGCCGACACTGCGGGTCGGGCCCAGGTGTGTAGCGGGCGATACCGGCGCGGCTTGCAGCGCCCTGGGCAGCCAAGGCCGCACCGCCAGCAGCATCACCAGCGCGGCCACGGCATAGATCAGCCACAGTGCTGCCGAGCCGAGCCCCCACAAATGCGCCACCAGCGCCAGCAAACCAGTCAGCGCAATGCCCAGGCCGGGCCCCGCGAACACCAGGGCACCCAGGCGCTGGCGGTTGTCGGCATTGGCCACCTGTTGGCTGAGGCTGGTGATCATCACCAGCACCCAGGCGCTGGCCACGCCGGTGCCGAAGCGCAGCAGCAGGTGGCTCCAGAACCCGTCTGCGGCCCATGAGGCCAGAGTCAGCAGTACGCACAGCCACAGCCCACCGTGCAGGCGCAGGCGCACCTGGCCCGGCGAGCGGGCGAACATGGCATCGACCGCGCCGATGAAGTAACCCAGGTAGTTGGCCGCGGCCACCAGCCCGGCGACCGTCAGGTCGAACTGGCCTTCGGCGATCAGTTGCGGCAGCTGCGGGGTCAGGGCGAAACGGCCGATGCCCATGGCCATCATCAGCGCCACGGCGCTGGCCAGCAGTTGAATGAGTGGCGACATGACAAGTCTCCTGCACGGATGTAAGCGATGGCGGGCAGGTTAGGACGGTTTCTTTTTCAATAAAATTGAATAATGATGATCAAGTTGTTCTGTTTTGGAGAATGCCGTGGAATTCAGCCAACTGCGTATCTTCCAGGCCGTGGCCGAGGAAGGTTCGGTCACCCGCGCCGCAGAGCGCCTGCATCGGGTGCCGTCGAACCTGTCGACGCGCTTGCGCCAGCTCGAAGAGCAACTGGGTGTCGAGCTGTTCCTGCGCGAGCGCCAGCGCCTGCAGCTGTCGCCCGCGGGCAAGGTGCTGCTGGATTACGCCAACCGCATGTCAGCCTTGCGCGACGAGGCGCTGGCCGCCGTGCGGGGCGGCCAACCGGCCGGGGACTTCGTGCTGGGGACCATGTACAGCACGGCGGCGACCCATTTGCCGGGGTTGCTGGCGCGTTATCACCAGGCCTACCCGGCGGTTAACTTGCAGGTGCGTGCGGCGCCCAGTGGCGAGTTGCTGGAAGGCCTGCTCAACCACACCTTGGACGCGGCCCTGGTGGACGGGCCACCGAGCCTGGCCGGGCTGGATGGCGTGCCGCTTTGCGATGAGCAGTTGGTGCTGATCACCAGCCCCGAGCACCCTGCGGTACACACTGCCAAGGATGTGGCCGGCAAGGCGGTGTTCACCTTCCGCCAGGGCTGCTCGTACCGCATGCGCCTGGAGGCCTGGTATGCCCATGCCCATACGCCCATGGGCAGGGTGATGGAGATCGAGTCGTACCAGAGCATGCTGGCCTGCGTGATCGCCGGCGCGGGTGTGGCGATGATGGCCAGGTCGATGCTCGACAGCCTGCCCGGGCGCGACCGGGTGCGGGTGCACCAGCTGCAGGCGCCGTTCGATCAGGCGGTCACCTGGTTGATGTGGCGCCAGGGCATGCGCGGGGCAAATTTGCAGGCCTGGATCGACCTGCAACAAAGCGAAACGATTAACCAGTCGTCGGAATGCGCCGTTACGGCTTGATCCGTATCAAAATGGCCCGTATCTGTAGCTTTAGAGGCATGCGTAATACAGGACATAGGGCTATGATCTGTATGAAACATCGCAGGATTGAATTGCCGTGAGGCTGACCCGTCAAGGGGGCATTATGAATAAACCACTGTCCAACTGGCTCCATGACCTGGCTGTCGCCTTGGGGCTGATTCCACCGCCCTTGCAGCCGGTACCGATCCCGACTGATGAAGAGCAGCGCAAACGCCAACCGCGTCGTCGCTGATACAGACAAAGGCCGCTGCACCTGGGTGGGTGCAGCGGCCTTTTTGTGTCTGCCAGTTGTGTGTTGCCTGTACCTGCCTCTTCGCGGGCTTGCCCGCTCCCACAGGTAACCCACAGCACTCGAGGCCTGTGATATTCCTGTAGGAGCGGGTTTACCCGCGAAAGGGCCAGTAAAGGCAGCCGGGACCTATCAGGCCAGCTTAACCGCCGCTACCGATTTACGCGACATCAGGCTGACCACCACAAAGCTGACCAGACCAACTGCCAGGCTGTAGTAGATCGGCGTATTGGCCTCCAGCCCATCCTTGAACATGAACAGCAGCGCGGTGGCAAAGCCCAGCGACATGCTGGCGATAGCCCCGGCGGTGGTAGCGCGCTTCCAGAAGATCGCCCCGATCAGCGGGATCAGCATACCGCCGACCAGCAGGTTGTAGGCCAGGGTCAGGGCGTTGATCACATCGTTCACCACCAGCGCAATGCCCAGCACCACCAGGCCGGTGAGCAGGGTGAACAGGCGGCTGACGCCCAGGCTCGACGCCTTGCCGCCACGCAGCTTGGGCAGCAGGTCTTCGGTCAGGGTGGTGGACGCAGCCAGCAGGCCGGCGCTGGCGGTGGACATCATGGCGGCCAGCGCCGCTGCCATCAGCAGGCCACGGATGCCATCGGGCAGCGTGGTCTTGATCATCTCGGCAAAGGCATTGTTCGGGTTGGCCAGGTCGGGCATCAGCACATGCGCAGCCATGCCGATCGCGGCGCAGGCCAGGCCGTACAGTATGCAGTACACACCGGCGGTGGTGCCGGCACGCTGGCAGACCTTCTCGTCACGGGCAGTGAACACCCGCTGCCAGATGTCCTGGCCGATGAGGATGCCGAAGAAGTAGATCAGGAAGTAGGTGATGATGGTGTCCCAGCCAATGGTGGTCAGCTGGAAGCTGGCCGCCGGCAGCTTGGCCACCAGGGTGTCCCAGCCACCGGCCTTGTACAGGCACACAGGCAGCAGGATGAACATCAGGCCGACGGTCTTGATCACGAACTGGACGATGTCGGTCAGCGTCAGCGACCACATGCCACCAATGGTCGAGTACAGCACTACCACACCACCGCCCAGCAGCAGCGAGGCCCAGAACGGCAGGTCGAGCAGCACCTGCAATACGGTGGCCATGGCCAGGGTCGAGGTGACGCCGATCATCAGTGCGTAGGCCAGCATGATCACGGCGCTGGCCTGGCGTGCGGCCGGGTTGTAGCGCTGTTCCAGCACCTGGGTCACGGTGAAGATGCGCAGGCGCAGCAAGGGTTTGGCCAGCAACAGGTTGAGGGCGATGATGCCCAGGCCCAGGGCTGCGCACAGCCAGAAGCCGGAGATGCCGTGGACGTAGCCCAGGCGCACGGTGCCGACGGTGGAAGCGCCACCGAGTACGGTGGTGGCCATGGTGCCCATGTACAGGACCGGGCCGAGGTTGCGCCCGGCCACCAGGTAGTCCTCATGGGTTTTCGCGCGCCGCATGCCGTACCAGCCAAGCCCGAGCATGCCGGCGGTATAGATCATTACAACAATGATGTCCAAGGCCATTGGGGGTCTCCCGATTATCTTTATTATGGCGAGATCGACCACGCGGGCGGGTTCACGGCGCCCGGCGGTCTTGTCGTGTTGTTGGCGGGCCTCTGTGGCCCTCCCTCATGGCTCCTGCCGGGGTATAGCGGTATTAACGACGCACTACGCCCGGTAGCACGCAGAGCATCTCGAACAGCAGGTTGGCACCGAGCAGCGAGGTGTTGCCGGTGGTGTCGTAAGGCGGGGAGACTTCGACGAGGTCACAGCCGATCAGGTCCAGGCCGTGGCAGCCGCGAATGATCTCCATCGCCTGGATGGTGGTCAAGCCGCCGATTTCCGGGGTGCCGGTACCGGGAGCCCAGGCCGGGTCGATGCCATCGATGTCGAACGACAGGTACACCGGGCCACCGCCGACCTTTTCGCGCACTTCGGCCATCAGCGGTTCCAGCGACTTGTGCCAGCACTCTTCGGCCTGGACTACACGGAAGCCCTGACGGCGGCTCCAGTTGAAGTCATCGGCGGTGTAGCCCTGGGCGCGCAGGCCGATCTGCACCACGCGCTCGCAATCGAGCAGGCCTTCTTCCACGGCACGGCGGAAGGTGGTGCCGTGGGCGATCTTCTCGCCGAACATGTGGTCGTTGACGTCGGCATGGGCATCGATGTGCACCAGGCCGATCTTGCCGTGCTTCTTGTGCAGCGCGCGCAGGATCGGCAGGGTGATGGTGTGGTCGCCACCCAGGGTCAGCGGGATGATGTTGTGCTCGAGGATCTCGTCATACGCTTCTTCGATGATGCGCACGGCGTCCAGCAGGTTGAAGGTGTTGATCGCCACGTCACCGATGTCGGCCACCGACAGCGAGTCGAACGGTGCAGCTCCCGTGGCCATGTTGTACGGGCGGATCATCACCGATTCGGCGCGGATCTGACGCGGGCCGAAACGGGTGCCGGAGCGCAGCGAAGTACCGATGTCCAGTGGCACGCCGATGAAGGCGGCGTCCAGGCCTTGGGCACTTTGCAGGTGGGGGAGACGGAGCATGGTGGCGATGCCGCCGAAACGCGGCATTTCGTTGCCGCCCAGTGGTTGGTGGAGGATCTTGTCCACGGTGGGCCTCATCAGTCGGTCGATTGTTCTGTTTGTTCGAACCTGTGCCGCCGCGCGCCTTCCAGGTGTGGTCTTGCCGGCGGGCAGGGACATTTCGGCCAAGTCTGCTGAAGGTAGTGCCGGGGAAAAATCGCTACCGGCAAATACTTAGTTCAGGAATTTCTGAACTAAAGGCGGCAGAGCGGTTAGACTGCGCGCTAATACCCCCTGCGGAACCGTTGCACCATGGCCTCGACCTTGCCCGACCTGAAACTGCTGCGCATCTTCGTCAGCGTGGTGCGCCACCAGGGCTTTGCCAATGCCCAGCGCGAGCTGAACCTGTCGACCTCGGCCATCAGCACCTACATGAGCCAGCTGGAAGGTGCCCTGGGGATCGTGCTGTGCCACCGTGGCCGTGGCGGCTTCAGCCTGACCAGCAAGGGTGAGCTGTTCCACCAGGAAACCCTGCGCCTGCTGGCCGAGCTGGACGGCTTCGAACAGTACGCCGCCGCCCTCAAGGGCGAGTTGCGTGGCACCCTCAACCTGGGGGTGATCGATTCCACGGTCGGTGACAGGGCCTTGCCGCTGGCCGAAGCCATCGGCGCCTACAGCCAGGAACACCCGGCGGTGCACCTGCATTTGTCGGTATCCAGCCCTTACGAGCTGCAACTGGGCGTGCAGGACAACCGTCTGGACCTGGCGATCGGGGCGTTCTCCTCGCGCATGAGCGGGCTGCTCTACCAGCCGCTGTACCGTGAGCAGCACTGGCTGTACTGCAGCAGCCGCCACCCGTTGTATGCCGAACGGCGCATCCCCGAGCAGGTGGTGACCCAGCAGCGCATGGTCGGGCGTGGCTACTGGAGCCAGGCCGAACTGGCCCGGCATGGCTTCAAGCACAGCGCGGCGACGGTGGAGAGCATGGAGGCGCAGTTGATCCTGATCCTGTCCGGGGCCTACATCGGCTACCTGCCCGAGCACTATGCCCAGGCCTGGGTCGACAAGGGCGACTTGCGCGTGCTGTCGCCGTCGACCTTCGGCTACCAGGCTCCGTTCTCGCTGATCATTCGCCGTGGGCGCAGCCGTGAGCCATTGATCCAGACCTTCCGCGACCTCCTCAAAAGCCAGCTCAACGTGGGCTGAAGCCCGGCATATGCTGTATTTCGTCGGCACCCATTAAATTGTTGGTGCTGTCGACCGACAACATAATGGCGTCCTGCTATATATCAAATTTGCGTGTGCTGCTGTCTAACTCCCTTTCATCCTGCAAGGATTGCCCAAGATGCGCATGAATTTGCCCGTCACTGAGCACGAAAGAACCTTTCCCAACGATCAACGCCTGATTTCCACCACTGACCTCAACAGCCGCATCACCTACTGCAACGACGCTTTCGTGGCGATCAGCGGGTTCACCTACGACGAGCTGGTCGGCCAACCCCACAACCTGGTGCGCCACCCGGACATGCCGCCGGCAGTGTTCGGCCACATGTGGGAAACCATCAAGCAAGGCAAACCGTGGATGGGGGTCGTCAAGAACCGGGCGAAGAACGGTGATTACTACTGGGTCAGCGCCTACGTCACGGCCATCTATGAGCAGGGCCGCATCAGTGGTTGCGAGTCGGTGCGCTCGGTGCCCACTCGCGAGCAGATCCGTCGCGCCGAGGCGTTGTATGCGCGCCTGCGGGCCGGCCGCACACCGGTGCCGTGGGCGGCCCGCCTGCTGCAGGGCCTGGGCCACGGTTGGCCATTGATAGGTGCGGGCCTGCTGTCGGCGGCGGGCTACCTGTGGCTACCGCCCTACGCGGCGCTCGGGGTGCTGATGGCCAGCCTGCTGCTGGCCTGGTATCTGGTCGAGCACCGGCAGAACCAGGCGGTCCGCCGCACGCTGGCCGAGCATCCCAAGGCCTTCACCAGCCCGCTGGTGGCACTGACCTACAGTGATAACCCAGGCCTGCAAGGCCAGCTGGATCTTGCCATCATCAGTGAAGAAGCACGCCTGCAAACGGCCTTGACCCGCCTGGTGGATGCCGGCGTCGGAGTGAAATCGCGGGCCGCGCAGTCGTCCGACCTGTCCGATGCCCAGGCACAAATGCTCGACCGCCAGCGCAACGAGACCGACCAGTCCGCCGCCGCCATCGCGCAGATGGCGGCGACCATCCAGCAGGTTACCCACAACGTGCAGAGCACGGCGCACGCAGCGGGCGATGCCGACCAGCTGGCGCAACAGGGCAGCGAGCTGGCGATGCAGAGCCTGCAAGCCATGGGCAGCATGAGCAATGCGGTCAACGACATCGGCCAGGCGGTCAATGCCCTGGCCGAGCAGACCCAGTCGATCGGCAGCGTGGTCGATGTGATTACCTCGATCGCCGAGCAGACCAACCTGCTGGCGCTCAACGCAGCCATCGAGGCGGCGCGTGCCGGCGAACAGGGGCGCGGGTTTGCCGTGGTGGCCGACGAGGTGCGTTCGCTGGCCCAGCGCACCCGTGCCTCGACCGAGGAGATCCACCAGATCATCGCCTCGTTGCGCGCCGGGGCAGCGCGCGCGGTCAGCACCGCCAGCCGCGGCGAGCAGATCTCGCGGGACAGCGTGCAAAGTGTCGAGGCGGTGCAAGCAGCGTTGAGCGGGATTGCCCAGGCGGTCAGCCGCATCACCGGCATGAGCCAGCAGATGGCGACGGCGTCGGAGCAGCAGAGCCATGTGGCCGAGGACATCAACCAGCAGATCGTGCGCATAGCCCACCTGTGCGACCAGAGTGCCGGGCAGGCCAGGCAGGGCGCGGAAATCAGCCAGGACCTTGAGCGCATGGCGGAATACCTGCATAGCCTGGCAGAGCGGTTCAACCGTTGAGATCGCCGGGCCCGCAAAGCGGGCCCCGGTTCTGTGGCAAACTGTTCCCGCCAAGGAGAACCCCATGCCCAGACCCCGCTGCGAGCGCTGCCAGCGCCCGCTCGACCATTGCCTCTGCTCACTGATCCCTGCGCTCGACAGCCGTACCCGCGTCATCCTGCTGCAGCACCCCAGTGAAACCGCCCATGCCCTGAATACCGCCCGCCTGGCCGCCCTTGGCCTGAACAACGCCGAGTTGCGGGTAGGCGAGGTATTCGATGACCTGAACGAATTGCTGGCGACCCCCGGTTACCGGCCGGCCCTGCTGTTCCCGGGCGACGACGCCCAAGAGTTGGTGGCCTATGGCGAGACGGAAGACAAACCCTTGCTGTTGATCGTACCCGACGGCACCTGGCGCAAGGCGCGCAAGCTGCTGTACCTGAACCCATTGCTGGAGGCGTTGCCGCGAGTGACGCTGGGGGCTGTCGCGCCTTCACGCTACCGCTTGCGCAAGGCGCCGGAGGCGGGGGCGTTGTCGACTATCGAGGCGGTGGTGGGAGCGCTGAATGCGTTGGAGCAGCCTGCCTGTTTCGATGCGCTGCTGGCACCGTTCGAGGCGTTGATCGAGGGACAAATCAGGGCCATGGGTTTGGAGACGTTCCAGCGTAACCATGGCAGTGAGTGAGGGTAGGGGGCTGCTTTGCAGCCCATTCGCAGCACAAGGCTGCTCCTACAGGAAAGCGCGCAACATCTGTAGGAGCAGCCTTGTGCTGCGAATGGGCCGCAAAGCGGCCCCGGCTATCTCGAACCCGATCAACGCATATCAGGCAAACGCGCCTCGGTGCGTACTTCGGTGGTAGCCAGCGCTTCCGGCGGCAGCGAAATACGTTGCTTGGTCAACAGCTCGCCCATGGTCGCAAGCACGCGGTAGCGCGAGAACTCCTCGGTATAACGCACCTCGGTGTAGCGACGGTCGGCGTTGTACAGCTCGTTTTCACTGTCCAGCACGTCAAGCAGGGTGCGCTGACCCAGGCCGAACTGGTCCTGGTAGGCAGCACGCACGCGCTTGGTGGTCTCGGCGTATTCACGCGCAGTCGGCAGCTGCTTGCTGGCGTTGTTCATGGCGTTCCACGCCAGGCTCAGGTTTTCGGTCAGCTCACGCAGGGCGTTGTTGCGGATGTCGAGGGCCTGGTTGATCTTGTGCGCGTCGGACTGCAGGCGAGCCTTGTCGCTGCCGCCGCGGAACAGGTTGTAGTTCATCTCCACGCCGGCTTGCCAGTCGTTGTTGTTGTGGCCTTTCTCGCCACCGGTGTTGTTGTTGGCACCGGTAGCCAGAATGGCGTCGAAGCGTGGGTAGAAGGTCGACTTGGCCACTTCGTATTGCTGCTCGGCAGCATTGACGTCAGCCTGGGCAGACTTGATGTACGGGTTGTTCTGACGCATGCCGTCGCGGGCTTCGTCCAGGGTGCCAGGCACTTCGCCCTTGATGGACTGCGGGCTTTCCAGCTCGTCCGGCATGCGGCCGACGACGCTGAAGAAGTTGGCCTCGGCATCGGCCAGGTCGACTTCGGCGGTGTCCAGGTTGTTTTCCGCCAGGGCGCGACGTGCGCGGGACTGGTCAAGGTCGGCGGTGCTACCGACGCCGCGCTCGTTGCGCAGGCCGATCTGGTCGTTGACGCGCAGGTGGGCTTGCAGGTTGTTCCTGGCCAGGGTCACCAGTTCACGGCGTTTGAGCACTTCCAGGTACACCTCGACTGCACGCAGGGCGACATCCTGGGCAACGGCCTGGGTGTAGTAGGCGCGGGAGGTGGAGACCGCTTCGGTGCGGCCCACTTCATTCGAGGTGTTGAAGCCGTCGAAGATCATCTGCCGCAGGCGCAGCTCGGACTGGGTGTAGTTGAGGGTTTCCTTGTTGTGGTTGCCCTCGGCACGCGTCGTGGTGTTGTCAGAACGCTGGCGGCCATAGCCGGCAACCAGATCCACGGAAGGGTAGTAGCCACCACGCGCAAACTTCACATCTTCATCGGCAGACAGCTTGCTGTTGCGGTTGGAGCTGACCTGCGGGTGGTAGTCCACGGCGCTCTGGACAGCCTCGGTGATCGACATCGCCTGTACGTTGGCACTCGCCAGGGCCAACAGTAATGCACTGGTGATGGGGTTCAAAACGCGCATGGTACATCTCCCTGATCCTGGAATTGATCCTGCTGATCGCCAAAAAAATGACGATAAAGTTATTTCATATAGTGTTGCAGGTTTTTAATAACACAGCTAAGTACATTCAACGCGATAGGCAAGAAGATTTATTCATATCAGATTGCCATAACCTAATTAAATTATCTAAAAGGCTCGCAGGTGAACCTTGGAAATGGCGGCGTAAAACTCCATTAAGGCCAATGAATACAGGGCTTTAACCGAGTTCCAGAATCATTTCGGATAAGGGAAGCACGAATTAGGCGAAAGTGATATTTGGCGACAGAATATTGTCACTTTGGCTTGTGCAGGGTTTTCTGGCTGAGGATATACAGGCTTACCAGGACGGCACTGGACAACATGAAGATGCGTGCCCAGAACAGGGGCACCAGATAGCACGACAGGCCGATGCTGGCCCACATCAGGCCGATGGCGTAGACCTTGCCCTTGAGGGGGATACCTTCACCACTTAGGTAGTCACGGATCCATGGCCCGAGCTTGGGGTGATGAACCAGCCAGTGGTGAAAGCGCGGCGAACTGCGGGCAAAGCAGGCAGCCGCCAATAGCAGGAACGGGGTGGTGGGCAATACCGGCAGGAATATCCCCAACACCCCCAACGCGACGCTGAGCCAGCCGGTGGCCAGCAGCAGGTAGCGCACAGGCGACTTAGTGGTGACGTGGCTTGAGCAGTGCCGGCTTTTCGTCAGGGGCATGCAGCAGCAGGAACAGCGCCGTCAGTGCTTCGGGGATCTGTACGATCATGTCGTCCTGCAGGTTGGCGTTGCTGGCGATGTCGGCGAACTCCGGCTGCTCGTCGAACAGGCCCGAGCCGACCATGATTGGCAGCAGCATCTCGCTGACTTCTTCCTCGGCGTTTTCGAACCAGGCCTCTTCACGCAGGAATACGCCTTCCATGAAGCCGATGCACCAGCCGCGCAGGTCGGAATCGTCTGGCTCGTCGGTCAGGTCGAGGTCGCATGGCAGCTCGAACTCGTCGTCGCTGGCCAGCTGGCGGGCGATGTGTGCCTTGAGCGCCACCAGGGTGGCCTCGATCTCGGTGCGCTGAGCGTCGCTGGCGTAGTGCGGCTCTTCGGCGAACAGGGCGTCGATCCATTCGCGCTCGGGCACTTCCTCGGCATTGATCGACAGGGCGGTGAGGTAGCCGTGGGCGGCGACATAGTCCAGCGCTTCTTCGTGCAGCTCGTCGGCGTCGAGGAAGGCTTGCAGGCGGGTCAGTTGCTCGGCGAAGGACATTACAGGGCTACCTTGGGGAATAAACGATAACGAATTCTAGCACCTTGCGACGGCAGCGGGGCAAAGGGAACGTCTATCGCCGTGGTGCCCTGCGCGGGGCGGCGCTGCGGTATACTCCGCGATTTTTCATCCAGGGGCAGGATTTGCCGGCCGCCTGGCAAAAACCGCTTACGCATTTGGCGTGTGCGGGGCGGGTTTTTCGTCCAGCCTGTATCCGGGATGGTACGGCGATTTGTGGAGTTGCACATGCTCGAACAGGCTCAGCGCGTTCTCAAGGACGTCTTTGGCTACGACAGTTTCCGCGGGCGCCAGGCAGCGATCATCGACTGCGTGGCCAATGGCGGCGATGCCCTGGTGCTGATGCCCACCGGCGGCGGCAAGTCGTTGTGTTTCCAGGTGCCGGGGCTGTTGCGTCCGGGCCTGACAGTGGTGGTCTCGCCACTGATCGCGCTGATGGACGACCAGGTCGCCACGCTCGACGAACTGGGTGTGCCGGCCGCCGCGCTGAACTCCACGCTGACCCCCGAGCAGCAGCGTGACCTGGCCGGGCGCCTGCGCCGTGGCGAAGTGAAGATGCTGTACCTGGCGCCGGAACGCCTGGTGCAGCCGCGCATGCTCGACTTCCTGCGTGATCTGGATATTTCGCTGTTCGCCATCGACGAGGCCCACTGCGTGTCGCAATGGGGCCACGATTTCCGCCCCGAATACCTGCAACTGGGCCAGTTGGCCGAGCTGTTCCCGCATGTGCCGCGCATAGCGCTGACCGCCACCGCCGACATGCGCACCCGTGAAGAGATCGTCCAGCGCCTGCACCTGCAAGGCGCCGAACGCTTCCTGTCGAGTTTCGACCGGCCCAACATCTTCTACCGCATCGTGCCCAAGGAGGCGCCGCGCAAGCAGCTGATGGCTTTCCTCGGCGAGCGCCGCGGCAACGCCGGTATCGTTTATTGCCTGTCACGCAAGAAGGTCGACGAAACCGCTGCCTTCCTCTGTGACCAGGGCTTCCCCGCGCTGCCCTATCACGCCGGCCTGGCTGCCGAGACGCGTGCGGCCAACCAGCACCGCTTCCTCAACGAGGAAGGGCTGATCATGGTCGCCACCATTGCCTTCGGCATGGGCATCGACAAGCCGAACGTGCGCTTTGTCGCCCACCTTGACCTGCCCAAGTCGCTCGAGGCGTACTACCAGGAGACCGGCCGTGCCGGCCGTGACGGGCTGCCGTCCGATGCCTGGATGGCCTACGGGCTGCAGGACATGGTCATGCTCAAGCAGATGCTGCAGAACTCCGAAGGTGACGAGCGCCACAAGCGCATCGAGCAGCACAAGCTCGATGCCATGCTGGCCCTGTGCGAAGAAACCCGCTGCCGCCGCCAGTCACTGCTGGCCTATTTCGACGAAACCCTCGAGCAACCGTGCGGGCACTGTGACAACTGTGTCGACCAGGTGCAGACCTGGGATGCCACCGAGCCTGCTCGTCAGGCGCTGTCGGCGGTGTTCCGCACCGGCCAGCGCTACGGCGTCGGGCACCTGGTCGACGTGCTGCTGGGCAAGGACACCGAAAAGGTGCGCAATTTCGGCCACGAAAAACTCTCGGTTTTTGGCGTCGGCAAGGGGCTGGCCGAGGTCGAGTGGCGTTCGCTGTTCCGTCAGCTGGTGGCGCGCGGCCTGGTCGATATCGACCTGGAAGGCTACGGTGGCCTGCGCCTCTCCGACAGCTGCCGGCCGCTGCTGCGGGGCGAGGTGACCTTGCAGCTGCGCCGTGACCTCAAGCCGCAGACCACCGCCAGGACGTCGTCGTCCAGTGGCGGCAGCCCGGCCAGCCAGCTGGTGCGTGCCGAAGAGCGCGAGCTGTGGGAAGCACTGCGTACCCTGCGGCGCAAGCTGGCCGAGGAGCACAGCGTGCCGCCCTATGTCATCTTCCCCGACTCGACGCTGCTGGAGATGCTGCGTAGCCAGCCGGTCAGCCTCAGCGACATGGCCCAGGTCAGCGGCGTGGGCGCGCGCAAGCTGGAGCGTTATGGCCAGGCCTTCCTCGA
This sequence comes from Pseudomonas sp. A2, assembly GCF_023100865.1. NCBI lineage: Bacteria > Pseudomonadati > Pseudomonadota > Gammaproteobacteria > Pseudomonadales > Pseudomonadaceae > Pseudomonas > Pseudomonas sp. A2. The sequence continues at coordinate 4,406,703 of NZ_CP039127.1, read as the reverse complement.
GGTGCTGAACAATAGCGGTGGCACCGACGAAGCACCGAAAGTGGTGCTCGACCTGCGCCACGAACTGGTCAGCCTGGCACGCGCTGGCATGACCCCGGCGCAGATCGCCGGCCAGCTCAACTGCAGCGAGAAGAACGTCTACAGCCTGCTGGCCGAGGCCCTGGGGCGCCAGGAACTGAGCCTGGAACAGGCCCTGGACCTCCCGGAAGACCTGTTGATGGAAGTGCAGGATGCCTTCCTCGATGGCGAGGGCGAGCTGCCACCGGTGTCTGCGATCGTGCCGCTGTTCGGGGGACGGGTACCGGAGGGCGTGCTGTACTGCGTGCGGGCTGCGCTGGCGGCCGAGTTCGAGCTGTAAGTGGTGACAGGATCGGAGGCAGAACTGCCATCTGCTGACCTTTGTCATGTTTTTTGACGATTATCGAACATTCCAGAGTGCCCGAGCCTTGCCTCGTGGGACGGGCCATGGTTAGCTGCCTAATAATTAGATCTATTCAATGAGTTGCTTATGCCCCTGACCGACAACCAACACCGCTTCGGCATGCAGCTGGCCCAGATGTCCCGGGGTTGGCGTGCCGAGCTGGACCGCCGCCTGGCCGGGCTCAACCTTTCACAGGCGCGCTGGCTGGTGTTGCTGCACCTGGCCCGTTTCGAAGAGGCCCCGACCCAGCGTGAGCTGGCCCAGAGCGTGGGCGTCGAAGGCCCGACCCTGGCACGCCTGCTCGATAGCCTGGAAGCGCAGGGGCTGGTACGCCGGCAGGCGGTGCTGGAGGACCGGCGGGCGAAGAAGATAGTGCTGTGCCCGCCGGCCAAGCCGCTGATCGACCAGATCGAGACCATTGCCAATCAACTACGGGTAGAGCTGTTCACCGGGGTGGATGAGGCGGAGCTGCAGGTGTGCATGCGGGTGCATGCCAAGATTCTGGCCAACCTGGAGAAATCCTGATCAACCTGCACCCGCGATCGTTGTAGGAGCAGCCTTGTGCTGCGAAGAGGTCATTCCAGGCACAGAACATCTTCTGTCAAACCTGCCTCTTCGCAGCACAAGGCTGCTCCTACAGGTTCAGTGCAGGCCCTAGAAGGTATGCCCAAGGTTCAGGTACACCGCCTGCTCATGCGCACTGTTGGCACCATAAGTGAAGTTCAAGGGCCCCAGCGGCGTCTCCAGCCCCAGGAAGATGCTCGCCGCATTGATGTACCCACTGTCGAACTCGTTGTCGTTGTTCCACGCCCGCCCTCGCTCCAGCGACCCGCCGATGTACAGCGGGAAGTCCAGCGGTACGTAGGCCCGTGGCGTCAGGCGGCGGTAGTAGACCATGCGCATCAGGCTCACGTTCTGCCCTGACACCGAGTCCTGGCGAAAGCCTGACAGCTCCCGCGCGCCACCCAGCACGAAGCTCGACGTCACCACCTCGGTATCATCCAGCGTGCGCCCGTAGCGCCCGCCCAGCACGAAGGTGTTCGGCCCGCTGCTGATGGCCTTGTCCAGGTTGAACATCCACTGCCGGTAATCCTGGTCGGAATCCAGCGACTGGTCGTACTTGCGCAAGGTCAGGCCGATATCCTCGCCACTGTGCGGGAAGTACACGTTGTCCAGGGTGTCGAACGAGTACTTCAGCTCGTAGAAACCTTCGTTGAAACTGACCTTGGGCAGGTCCTGGTCGCCGATGCGCACCTCGGCCTCGCCCCAGGCCTTGCCCACGCCCAGGCGCACTTCACCGTTGGTACCGATCTGCCGCCCCACGTTAAGGCCAAAACCGTAACGCTCCAGGCGGTACTCGGCCACCGGGTCGTTGTCCAGGGTGGCTTCGATGTTCTGCGAGCTGAAGTCCAGGTACGGTGCGATGAAATAGCGCGAGCCCACGTCCAGCGGCTGGTAGAACTCGCTGTACAACTCCTGCTGGTCGCCGATCTGGCCACGGGTCAGCCATTCGGCGCCGAGGCTGTTGATGCCGTTTACCCGGTAGCTGGCGCCCAGATTGAAGGCGCTGTCGCCGCGCAGGTCGTCCGACAGGTTCAGGCCCAGGCGCAGGTAGTCGGTGCCACCGCGTCGGCCGCGGGCGTTGATCACCAGGGTGTTGTCGTCGCCCTTGTGCACCACGCGGTACTGCACCCGGTCGAAGTAGTCCAGGCCGTACAGCGTGCCCATGTCGGTCTGCAGGCGACCTAGCTCCAGCGGTGCACCGATCGGCTGGCGGATGTACGAGCGGATGACCTCGTCGCTGACCTTGGAGTCGTTTTCGATCCTGATCGCGGTGATCGTCGGCGTGCGTTGGCGTGGCGAGCGGGCCACGGCCAGGCTGCTGTCACCTTCGGGCTGGCGCAGGGCGACAAGGCGCGGGTCGAGCAGGCGGGTGGCGCGGTAGCCGGCCTCGATCATTTCCCGGGCGCGGCCAAAATCGGTGACGCCGAAGGCGGTCAGCGGTGGCTGGATGAGGATGTCGTCGCGGTGCAGGCTGGCCAGTTGTTCTTCCGAGTTGCGCCGGGTCATCAGGGTGATCGACTGGTTGAGCACGTCGACTACCGTGGCCAGCTGCTTGCGGTCACGCAGCGGCGTACCGATGTCGACCACGATGGCCAGGTCCACACCCATTTCGCGGGCGACGTCCACCGGGATGTTGTCGACCATGCCGCCGTCCACCAGCAGCCGGCCGTCCAGCTCGACCGGGGCAAACACCGCCGGGATCGACATGCTGGCGCGGATCACCTGGGGCAGGTGACCACGGCGGAACACCACCTTTTCGCCACTGGCAATGTCGGTGGCCACGGCGCGGAAGGGGATTGGCAGCTTGTCGAAGTCACGGGTGTCGGCGGTGTGCGCCAGCTTGCTTTCCAGCAGCAGCGCCAGGTTCTGGCCCTGAATCACCCCCAGCGGCAGGCCCAGGCTGCCGTCGTCGCGAAAGCTGAGCTTCTGTTTGACCAGAAAGTCGCGGTCATCCTGCTTGCGCCGGAACGGCACGTCCTTGCGCGGCGGGGCATCGGACAGCGCCTGTTGCCAGTCGAGGGTGGTGGCAAGCTTTTCCAGCTCTTCGACGCTGTAGCCAGAGGCATACAGGCCGCCTATCACCGCCCCCATGCTGGTGCCTGCGATAGCGTCGATGCGTACCCCCTGTTCCTCCAGGGCCTTGAGCACACCGATATGGGCCAGGCCGCGGGCCGCGCCCCCCGACAGCACCAGGCCAACCTTGGGCCTGGCCGGTTCGGCGGCGAATGCTGTGAAGGAGGAGAGGGTGAGCAGGAAACAGAACAGCAAACGGCGCATCGTGAGTCTCAAACCGTGGGCTAAAGACCGCTAGTATAAGCGGCCCCTCATCTGGAGATGCCTCACCATGGCCGATAGCAAACCGGAAATTGTCATCACGTATTGCACCCAGTGCCAATGGCTGCTGAGGGCCGCCTGGCTGGCCCAGGAACTGCTCAGCACCTTTGCCGACGACCTCGGCCGAGTGGCCCTGGAGCCTGGCACCGGCGGTATCTTCCGCATTACCTGCAATGGCGTGCAGATCTGGGAGCGCAAAGCCGACGGTGGCTTCCCCGAAGCCAAGGTGCTGAAGCAGCGGGTGCGCGACCAGATCGACCCGCAGCGTGACCTGGGTCACAACGACCGCTGAGTCAGGCGCTTTCGGCCAGTGGCCGCTGCCTGGGCGGTTGTTCGGCGGCCAGGCGGCTCGAAAGCACGATGGCGAAGATGATCAGTGCACCGCCCAGCAACATGCGCAGGGTGGGGGTTTCGGCGAACACCATCCAGGCCACGGCGATGCCGTAGACCGGTTCCATGCCGAACACCACGGCGGCGGTACGCGCCTTGATCACCGACAGGCTGGCGACGAACAGGCTGTGCGCCACGCCGGTGCAGAAGATGCCGAGCAGGGCGATCCACAGCCAGTCCATGGTGGCTACGCCGGCCAGGTCCGGTGCCGCGAACGGCAGCAGGCACAGGCCCACCACCAGGTTCTGCCACAGCGCCGCCTGCACTGCAGGCAGGCGGCCGGAGCCGGCGCGGTTGGTGAGTGACAGCAGGGAGAACAGCAGCCCCGACAGCAATGACCAGAGCAGGCCACCGGTGGCTTCACTCGCCAGGTCGAATGCCGGCGTGACCAGTACCAGGCCGATGCTGACCAGCAGTACCAGCAAAGCCTCATTGCGGCGGATGCGTTCGCGGAACAGCAGGCCCTCGAGGATCACGGTAAAGGCCGGGAAGCTGGCGAAACCGAGGGTGGCGATGGCCACGCCGGCAACCTTTACCGCGATGAAGAAGCTGACCCAGTGGCCGGCCAGCAGCACGCCACCGAGCAGCAGGCGGCGAGTGTCCTGGCCGCTCAGGCGTTGCCAGCCCGGGCCGGCCAGGCTGGCGAACAGGGCCAGGGCGAGCACGGCGAAGGCGGCGCGGCCGAAGACGATGATCGCCGGGCTGGCGCTGGCGGCCAGTTTGCCGAAGACGCCGGTGAGGCCGAAGAACAGCGCGCCGATGTGCAGGGCGCCGAGGGCGGTGCGGTGGTTCATGGGTGGTCCTTGCTCAAGATCTCTACTGGCTGTGCCGGCCTCTTCGCGGGTAAACCCGCTCCCATAGCTACTGCACCGCTTTCGAAGCCTTTGCAGTACCTGTGGGAGCGGGTTTACCCGCGAAAGGGCCGGCACAGACCAAGTGTATAGGCTCAGGAGAATGCATTCTGTCGCAAGGCTAGTGTGGTTTGTCGCCAGACTCTCGCCGCAAAGCCAACGGCGTACACCCGAACGCCCGCAACATCGCCGCCGAAAACGCACTTTGCGAGCTGTACCCCACCTGCGCCGCAATCTCCCCCATCGGTAGCAAGGTCTGCATCACCAGCCGTCGCGCCTTGAGCAAGCGCCGCTGGCGAATGTAGTCCATCGGCGTCATCCCGCATTCCGCAGTAAAGCGCGCATGCAGGCGGGCACTGGACAACCCGGCGATGCGCGCCAGGTCAGCCACTTGCAGCGGGTAGGCGGCATGCCGCTCGATATGTGCATCGAAGGCGGCATAGGGCAGACGCTGGCTGGCTGTGACGCTGGCGGCCGCCGTGGGGTTGAGGCTGGCCAGCAGCAGCGCTGCCCCTTGCCGGGCAATCAGCGGGTCGTGCATGGGGCTGGCCGCCAGCCAGTCCACCAACTGTTGCTGGCGCTCATCCAGGCCCAGGGCGGCGGGGCGGTCGAGCAGGCGGCGGCTGGCATCTGCATGTTCGCCCAGTTGCTCGCGCAACCAATGGTCCCCTGGTACATCCAGCACCAGGCAATCGCTGCCGCCATCGCTGGCGCAGGTGTGATGGGCGCCCGCCGGTACCACGATCAACCCCTGTCGATCGATCCCGGCGCCATGCCCCTGCACCTCGAAGTCCAGACGACCGCGCAGGCCGAACACCAGTTGCGGGTGTTCGTGGCTGTGGGCGATCAGGCTGTCGCGGTAATGGCGCAGCGAGAGGATCGGGCCGGCGGTCATGGGGAGAGTCGTCCTCGCAGGGCAGAACCGCATTGTGCCTCAATCCCCGCAGTCCATCACTCGTAACGGTTTTGCCACCGATCTGTCATCCGCGCCTGCCAGTCTCCAGCAAACTGCGCCGGAGCCTGCCCATGACCCATGCCGAACTGTCACGTCCCTCGCGCAAGCAACGCGTGCGTACTCTGTGGATTTCCGATGTGCATCTGGGCACCCGCGACTGCCAGGCCGAACACCTGTCGCAGTTCCTCAAGGGCTACCAGGCCGACCGTATCTACCTGGTGGGCGATATCATCGACGGCTGGAAGCTGCGCGGTGGTATCTACTGGCCTCAAGCCCACACAAACGTGATTCGCCGCCTGCTGACCATGAGCAAGCGTGGCACCGAAGTGATCTACGTCACCGGCAACCATGACGAATTCCTGCGCCGTTACTCCAGGCTGATCCTCGGCAACATCCAGCTGGTGGACGAGGCCGAGCACCTGACCGCCGATGGCCGCCGCCTGCTGGTGATCCATGGCGACCAGTTCGACGTGATTACCCGTTACCACCGCTGGCTGGCGTTCCTCGGTGACCGTGCCTACGAGTTCACCCTGGTGCTCAACCGCTGGCTCAACCACTGGCGTGCCCGCTATGGATACGGCTATTGGTCACTGTCGGCGTACCTGAAGCACAAGGTCAAAGGTGCGGTGAACTTCATCAGCGACTTCGAAGATGCCATTGCCCACGAGTGCACCCGCCGCGGTTTTCATGGGGTGGTGTGTGGGCATATCCACCATGCCGAGATTCGCCAGGTGGGGGAGGTGGAGTACCTCAATTGCGGGGATTGGGTGGAGTCGTGCACGGCGTTGATCGAGCATTGGGATGGCACGATCGAGCTTTATCGGCTGGCGGAAGCACAGGCGCGAGAGGTGAAGGCAGCAGCGGCGGTGCGCGAACCGGCTTAGGGCTTGATAGCCCAGGGGCTGCAAAGCAGCCCCAAAAGATCTACAGGCTGATCTTGCCCAGCAGGATATCCCTGAACATCACGAAATCCCCGATCAGGCTGTACAGCGGATGGGTAAAGGTCGCAGGTCGGTTCCTTTCGAAAAAGAAATGCCCGACCCAGGCAAAGCCGTAGCCGAACACCGGCAAGGCCAGCAGCAGCAACCATTTGCCACTGCCGATGGTGTAGGCCAGCAGGGCAATCACCAGGCTGGTGCCGACGAAGTGCAGGCGGCGGCAGGTGGGGTTGCTGTGTTCCCCCAGGTAGTAAGGATAGAACTCGGCAAAACTGCGAAACTGCGCTGTGCGGTTCATGGCTGTGCTCCGGGATTAACACTTCTGGACAAGATGCACGGCGTGGAGCCTGATTCGAGTCTAGAGTGACTGGCGAAGCCTATCAGTGACAATAGGCGCCAATTGAATATCCTTGGGGTTCACCGCAGGAGCGGTCAGCATAAGAAGCCTGTCATGAGCGAAAGAACCACGTCAGCCAGCTGGGCATCAGGGATCGTGAAGGCACTCGAACTGGAAGGGCTGGACTGCCGGGCCATGTTCAAGCAGCTGGGGCTGGATTTCGCTGCCCTCGACGACCCCGACGCGCGCTTCCCCCAGGACTCCATGACCCGGCTGTGGCAACTGGCGGTGGAGCTGTCGGGCAACGAGGCCATAGGCCTTAACATGGCGCGGGTGGTGCGCCCGGCATCGTTCCATGTGGTGGGTTATGCGTTGATGTCCAGCCGCACCCTGGCCGAAGGCTTCGAGCGCCTGGTGCGTTACCAGCGCATCATTGCCGAAAGCTCCGACCTCAGCTTCGTCCTCGGCCCCGAGGGCTATTCGCTGATCCTGACCGTACACGGCGACCACTTGCCACCGACCCGGCACAGCGCCGAAGCATCGCTGGCCTGTGCGCTGGCGCTGTGCAGCTGGCTGAGCGGTCGCCCGGTGCAACCGCGCCGGGTGCTGGTGCAAGGGCCGCAGCCAAAGAATATCGAACCCTACAAGGTGGCGTTCCATTCGCCGCTGGTGTTCGGTGCGCCGCACGATGCGTTGGTGTTCGAGCGCGCCGACATGGAGGCACCGCTGCCCACCGCCAATGAAGCCATGGCGATACTGCATGACCGTTTTGCCGGCGAATACCTGGCGCGTTTCTCGGAAAGCCGGGTCACCCACCGGGTGCGCCAGGTACTGTGCCGCATCCTGCCGCAGGGCGAGCCCAAGCGCGAAACCCTGGCCCAGGCCCTGCACCTGTCGCAGCGCACCTTGCAGCGGCGGCTGCAGGAGGAGGGCACCAGCTTCCAGACCCTGCTTGACGACACCCGCCGCGAACTGGCCGAACAGTACCTGGCGCAGCCGGGCATGACCCTGCTGGAAACCGCTTACCTGCTGGGTTTTGCCGACCCCAGCAATTTCTACCGTGCGTTTCGCCGCTGGTTCCATGTCACGCCCAGCGAGTACCGCGCCCGCCTGGGCGCCGAGCCCGAGGTGGTCAGTGGCGCCAGAACGCCGGCATGCACAACACTAGCACGGTGATGATTTCCAATCGGCCGAGCAACATGCCGCTGGCGAGAATCCACTTGGCAGCATCCGGCAGCGTGGCGTAGTTGCCCGATGGGCCGATCACTTCACCCAGGCCCGGCCCCACACCCGAAACCGTACCCGCAGCGCCGGTCAGGGCGGTCATCCAGTCCACGCCAAGCAAAGACAGCAGCAGCGCCATGACGCAGATGGTGATGGCGAAGAAGAACGAGAAGGTCAGGATCGAACGCACGATTTCTTCGTCAAGGCGGTGGCCGTTGTACTTCTGCTTGATCACCGCGCGTGGGTGGATCAGCTGATTGAGGCTGGCCTTGAGCAGGATGTAGGCGACCTGGAAGCGGAAGATCTTGATACCACCCGCCGTCGAGCCGGAGCAGCCGCCGACGAAGCCCAGGTAGAAGAACAGCATCAGCGAGAAGTTGCCCCACAGGCTGTAGTCACCCAGGGCGAAGCCGGTGGTGGTGACCACCGAGGTCACGTTCAGCGCCACGTGGCGCAGCGCGTCGAGCCAGTGCAGGTTGGTGGTGGCCCAGTACCAGGTGCCGAGCACCAGCCAGGTAACCACCAGCATGCCCAGCAAACCCTGCACCTGCTGGTCGCGGATCAGTGCCTTGCGGTTGCCGCGCAGGGTCGCCACGTAAAGGGTGAAGGGCAGGCTGCCGAGGATCATTACCACCACCGCGACCCAGTGCACGGCCGGGATATCCCACTTGGCCAGCGACTGGTCGGAGGTGGAAAACCCGCCAGTGGAAATCGCCGACATGGCGTGGTTGATCGCATCGAACGGGCTCATGCCGGCCCACCAGAAGCCAAGTGCGCCCAGGATCGAGAAGCCGACGTATACCCCCACGATCGACTTGGCGACCATGTGCGAGCGCGGCATGACCTTCTCCGAGCGGTCGGACGATTCGGTCTGGAACAGGCGCATGCCACCGATGCGCAGCAGCGGCAGGATCGCTACCGCCATGCCGATGAAGCCGATGCCGCCGAGCCAGTGCAGCATCGACCGCCACATCAGGATGCCCGGTGACATGTTGTCCAGCCCGCTGAGCACCGTGGCGCCGGTGGCGGTGATGCCCGACATGCTTTCGAAGAAGGCGTCGGTGTAGCTGATGTGCTGGGTCAGCAGGAAAGGCAGGGCGGCGAACACGCACACCACCAGCCAGCTGCTGACGGTCAGCAGGTACATGTCGCGCGGGCGCAGGTGCACATGCTCGGGGCGACCCTGAAGCACCAGGGCCAGGCCGGCAATGAAGGTGATCAGGCTCGACCAGAGGAACGACGGCATGTCACGGGTGCGTTCGAAGATCACCAGGGTCGCCATGGGCACGGCCATGCTGACGGCGAGGGTAATCAGGAAGATGCCGATGATGAAACCAATGATCCTTAAGGTCGGCAACGCCATGTGATCTGCTCTGACTCGAAACGGAAGGGCGCCATTCTACCTATGGGTCTGGTGATGTAAACGCTAGAATGGCCGCACATTTACCTGCCAGGAGGGTAGCCGATGGAGGCTCTCGACGCATTGCTCAACCGTGTTTCCGTGCCACGCCTGACCGACCCGGCGCCCAATGCCGCCCAGCGCGAGGCGCTGTTCCAGGCCGCCCTGCGCGCCCCGGACCACGGCCAGCTGCGGCCGTGGCGCTTTCTCACCATCGAAGGCCAGGGCCGCGAGAAGCTGGGTGAGCTGTTCGCCGAAGCGCTGCAGCACAAGGGGGATGCCACCCAGGCAGCTCTGGACAAGGCCCGCGCCATGCCCCTGCGGGCGCCGTTGCTGATCGTGGTGATTGCCAAGCTGCAGGACCACTTCAAGGTGCCCAAGTCCGAGCAGCGGCTGGCGGCGGGCTGTGCCGCGCACGGCATCCTGATTGCGGCGCATGCGCAAGGTATCGGTGCGGTATGGCGCACCGGGGACATGGCTTTCGATGCCCATGTGCACAAGGGCCTGGGGCTGGCCGCGAACGAGGAGCTGATCGGTTACCTGTATGTGGGTACGCCGCTGACCGAGCCGCGCACCGCGCCGATTCTGGAAACCGCTGATTTCGTCAGTGCCTGGGGCGAGTAACGCAGCCTTGGGCTGATTGCAGTATCAAGGCATCCGGCCCTTTCGCGGGTAAACCCGCTCCCACAGGGTGTGGCGCAAGTTTCAGGCCTTGCGCGGTTACCTGTGGGAGCGGGTTTACCCGCGAAGAGGCCGGATGCATTTACATCAAATCAACTGCCTGTCGCTTCAGTCACAGGCAACTCCAGCCGCGCCACGAAGCCCCCCTGTGGATGGTTCTCCAGTACCAGGCTGCCACCGTGTCGCTCCGCCGCCTTGCGTGCAATCGCCAGCCCCAGCCCATGTCCCGGCGCATCCTGCCCCGGTGCACGGAAGAACGGTTCCCCCAACTGCGCAAGGTGCTCCGCCGCCGCCCCCGGCCCATGGTCACGCACGCTGATCAGGATACGGTCCTGCTCGCGCGCGGCGCTGACTTCGATCGGCTGGCCCTGCGGGTTGAAGCGCAGGGCATTGCGCAGCAGGTTGTCCACGGCACGCTCGATCAGCGTTGGCCAACCTTGCAAGGTCAACCCCGGCTGAGCCTCCAGGCGCACATCCTGCTCCGGTGCGCTGAGCTGGGCATCCTTGCGCACGCTGCCGAGCAGGGCGTTAAGGTCCACCGGCTCGGCATGGGCCTGTTCGGCATCGACCCGTGCCAGGGCGAGAATTTCGCTTATCAGGTCTTCCAGGCGGTCGCATTCGCGGGTCAGGCGTGGCCACAGCGCCTCACGCTGCTCAGGCTCGGCGCGCTCGGCCAAGGCCAGGGCAATACGCAGCCTGGCCAGCGGTGAACGCAATTCATGGGACACATCGCGCAGCAACTGGCGCTGGCTGCCGATGGTGCTTTGCAGGCGCGCGCCCATCTTGTTGAAGTCCTTGGCCAGTACGCCGAATTCGTCACGCCGCGCCGCCAGCTGCGCCAGGCTGTTCTGCTGGTAGGTGGTCTGGCCCAGGTCATGCACGGCGCTGCGCAGACGGCTGAGCGGGCGGGTGATGGACAGGGTCACCAGCAGGCTGAACAGGGTCAGCACCACCAGGGCAATGCCCAGCGCACTGAGCGGCCACAGCAGGCTTTCGCGGTGCCAGGCATCCAGCGCCGGGTGGGGGATGCGGTAGATCAGCAGGTACGTCTGGCCGGTGTCGGGGCTGGTGTATTCCTCGGTCAGCCGGCGCCACGGCAGGCGCCGCTGGTCATTGTGCTGGCGCGCCTCGAAGGCCGCCGCACGGCGCGGGAAGGTGCCGGGCACCACGGCTTCGCCACTGTCGTCGAGCACCTGCACGTCGATCTTGTAGCGGTCCTTGCGCCGTTCCAGGAAGTGCTGTGCCGAAGCCAGGCCTTCCTGTTCGTAATGCTTGGCCCACTTGCTGGCCAGGGTATTCAGGCCCGGGTGGCGGCTGAGGATCCAGGCGTCCTGGTTGAGCATATGGCCCAGCAGGATCGACAGGCCCGCAACCAGGGTGATGGCCAGCCAGAAGCTGGCCAGGATGCGCCAGAACAGTGAACGCAAGTGCACCTCCTGCTAACAAGAAAAGCCCGGCTCGCACTGAGGCGGGCCGGGCATCGGGCGGACAGCTTACTGGGCCTTGTTGCCTTTTTCAGCTTTCCAGGCCTGGAACTCCTGCCACTCGGCTTTCCGTGCGGCGCGTTCCTTCTGCAGTTCGTCGAATTTCTTCTGCTGCTCAGGCTTGAGCAGGGCGCGGACCGCGCTGTCGGTCTTGTCGCGGTTGGCCTGCAGTTCGTCCTTCATCGCCTTCTGGTCGGCGGCCGGCAGTTTGGACAGGTAGCGCTCGGTAATGTCGCGGCGCTGTTTCATCTGCTCGCCCATCAGCTTGCCGATCTGCTGGCGCTGGTCACGGCTCAGGTCCAGCTGGTGGAAAGGCGCATCACCGCGATGATGTGGGCCATCGTGGCGCATGCCGCCTTCAGGCATGGCCATGGCCACGGTCGGCAGGGCGGCGGCGAACATCAGGGCGATAAGGGTCTTGCGCATGGTGTCTCTCCTTTCATGGGCCGGTGGTTACCGGATGAGCACAGTCTAGGGAGATCACCGTCAAGCGCGGTCAGTGGATGGTAAAGGCTCGGTAAAGATGTTCAGAGGCAGTAGTAATAGCCACGGCTGCGCAGGGCGACGATGCGTGGCCGGCCATCGGCGTGGGGGCCGATCTTCTTGCGCAGGTTGCTGACGTGCATGTCCAGGCTGCGGTCGTACAGGGTCAGCTTGCGGCCCAGGCTGATCTGCGCCAGTTCCTGCTTGTCCAACGGCTCGCCGGGTTGGCGCAGCAGCGCTTCGAGAATGCGGCTTTCGGACAGGGTCAGGGTCATTTCACGGCCATCGATGCTGGCCACGCCACGGGCAGGGCTATAGACCAGGTCGCCCAGCTCCACCTGGCTGGTGGTGGCGGTGGGGTGGCTGCGGCGCAGCACGGCACGCAGGCGAGCGGTGAGTTCACGCGGGTCGCAAGGTTTGGCCAGGTAGTCGTCGGCGCCCAGTTCCAGGCCGAGGATGCGGTCCAGCGGCTCGCCGCGGGCCGAGAGCATCAGTACCGGCAGTTCGGCATGCTCGCTGCGCAACTGCTTGAGCAGTTCCAGGCCACTGCCGTCGGGCAGCATCACGTCCAGCACCACGGCCGCCGGGGCATGTGTGGCCAAGGCCTGACGTGCGCTCTGGCCATCGTGGCAGGCGCGCACGGTAAACCCCTCCTGGGTCAGCCAGCTGCCGAGCAGCTCGCACAGCTCCTGGTCATCATCTATCAGTAACAGCTCGCTCATGACTCACTCAATTCAACCATTGACGGCGGCTATTCGGCCCGCCAGTGGCAAAGATACCGCAGACTGATGGCAACAGTATAACTGCTGGTACCGCGTGGCCTTCTTCGCGGGTAAACCCGCTCCCACAGGGACGGCGCAGGCTTCAAGCTTGCACTGCGCCTGTAGGAGCGGGTTTACCCGCGAAGAAGCCCACGCGGTCTCAGATCAAGGCAGCACTTGCTTGAACGGCTTGACCACCACCTTGTCGTACACGCCCGCGGCAATGTAAGGGTCGGCGTCGGCCCAGGCCTGGGCCGCGGCAAGGGAGTCGAACTCGGCAACGATCAGGCTACCGCTGAAACCCGCTTCGCCCGGGTCGTTGCTGTCGATGGCCGGGTGCGGGCCGGCCAGTACCACGCGGCCCTCGGCCTTCAGCTGCTGCAGGCGTTCGATGTGCGCCGGGCGGGCAGCCAGGCGCTTTTCCAGGGAGTTTGCGACGTCGCTGGCGATGATGGCGTAGAGCATGTCAATCCTTGGGTTTGGAGGTAGAAGGGTCGTCGTGCAGGTGGCGCGACAGGTACACGCCCTGCGCTACCAGGAACATCACGGTCATGCCCAGGCTGCCAAACACCTTGAAGTCGACCCAGAAGTCCTGGAAGGTGAAGGCGACGAACAGGTTGGCCGCGCCACAGAACAGGAAGAAGCCGATCCAGGCCAGGTTCAGGCGGGTCCAGATGGCATCGGGCAGGCTCAGGGCGTGGCCCATGATGCGCTTGATCAGCACCCGGTCGCCGATGAAGTGGCTGCCGGCGAAGCCCAGGGCGAACAGCCAGTTCACCACCGGTGCCTTCCACTTGAGGAAGGTTTCGCTGTGGAAGGTCAGGGTCAGGCCGCCGAACACCAGGCAGGCCACCAGGGTGAGCCACTGGCCCTTTTCCAGCTTGCGCTGGCGCAGGAACAGCGCGCCGTAGACCACCAGCGAGCTGATGATCAGCATGGCCGTGGCGCTGTAGATGCCGCCGAATTCGAAGCTGTGGCCGGCGACTTCCATGGGGCGCGGGTCGAGCTTGTAGACGATGAAGAACAGCAGCAGCGGGATGAAATCGATGAATTGTTTCACAATGGCAGCCAGAATCGGGATGTGACGGCATAATAACAAACATCGATTCCAGCGAAAGCGCTCCTCCATGAATGTTGATCTGCACTGTCACAGCACGGCCTCCGACGGCGCCCTGTCGCCCTCGATACTGGTCGCCCGGGCCCATGAGCATGGGGTGCAAACGCTGGCACTGACTGACCATGACACCATCGAAGGCCTGCCCGAGGCGCGCCAGGCGTGCCGCGACAAGGGCATGCACTGGGTCAGCGGGGTGGAGCTATCGTGCACCTGGGGTGGCGCGACCATCCATGTGCTGGGCTATGACTTCCCGCTCGACGCACCGCCCCTGCTGGCGGCGATCGAAGCGCTGCACCGTGGCCGCTGGCTACGCGCCGAAGAAATCGACAAACGGCTGGCGGCCAAGGGCATGCGCGGTACCCTCGACGGCGCTCGCGCCGTGCAGCACGAACTGGGCGATAGCGGCAACGCCCCGGCGCGCCCGCATTTTGCCGAGTACCTGGTGCGTGCCGGGCACGTCAAGGATCGCGGCGAGGCGTTTCGCAAATGGCTGGGCGCCGGCAAGCTGGGGGACGTCAAGCAGCACTGGCCGACCCTTGATGAAACCGTCGCGACCTTGCGCCAGTCCAACGCTTGGGTGAGCCTGGCGCATCCCATGCACTACGATCTGACCCGCAGCAAGCGCAGAAGGCTGATTGCCGACTATATTCAGGCAGGCGGGCAGGCGCTTGAAGTGGTCAACGGGATGATGCCTGCCGAGCAGGTGGGCACCATGTCCATCCTCACCCGTGAGTTCGGCCTGCTGGCAAGCGCTGGCAGTGACTTCCACGGCCCCGGCACCTGGGGCGAGATCGGTGCCTACCGGCCTTTGCCCGAGGACCTGCCACCTCTGTGGCGCCGATTCAGCCATGAACAGCCTTTGGCGGTATGAACAGGACGACTACGTGAGCCAATTTTTCCAGATTCATGCGGAGAATCCGCAGGTGCGCCTGATCAAACAGGCCGTCGAGATCATCCGCAAGGGCGGCGTGGTGGTTTATCCGACCGACTCGGCATACGCGCTCGGCTGCCAGATCGGCGACAAGGGCGCCATCGAGAGGGTCCGGCGCTTGCGCCAACTGGACAAGCAGCACAACTTCACCTTGCTATGCTGCGACCTTTCGCAAATGGGGTTGTTTGCCAAGATTGATACGTCCACCTTCCGCCTGCTCAAAGCGCATATTCCTGGGCCTTATACGTTCATCCTCAATGCCACCCGTGAAGTGCCACGGCTTTTGATGCACGAGAAGCGCCGTACTATCGGGTTGCGCGTACCGTCCAACCCCATTGTTCTGGCGTTGTTGGAGGAGTTGGGCGAGCCGCTGATGAGCGTGAGCCTGATTTTGCCGCCCGAAGAAGAGCCGATGACCGACCCCTATGAGATACGTCAGCGTCTGGAGCACCATGTCGACCTGATCATCGATGGCGGCTACGGCGACCTCAAGGCTTCGACCATCATCGATCTGACTGGTGATGAGCCTGCTCTGGTCCGTGAAGGCTGCGGCGACCCCACGCCGTTCCTGGTCAACGCGTGAGCCAGGTGGAAGCGCCCGAGGCGCCGGCCGAACAGGCCGAGGTGCCTCGCCAACTGCAATTGGCCCTGGTCTATGGCGAAGCCCTGACCGAGCTGCCGCTGGACCTGTACATCCCGCCGGACGCCCTGGAAGTCATCCTCGAAGCCTTCGAAGGGCCGCTGGACCTGTTGCTGTACCTGATCCGCAAGCAGAACATCGACATCCTCGACATCCCGGTGGCGGAAATCACCCGCCAGTACATGGGCTACGTGGAGCTGATGAAGAGCGTGCGCCTGGAGCTGGCCGCCGAATACCTGGTGATGGCTGCCATGCTCGCCGAGATCAAGTCGCGCATGTTGCTGCCGCGCTCGGCCGAGGTCGAGGAGGAGGAGGGTGACCCGCGCGCCGAACTGATTCGCCGGCTGCAGGAGTACGAGCGCTTCAAGGCTGCCGCCGAAGGTATCGATGAATTGCCACGGGTCGGCCGCGAGGTGGTGGTGCCGCGCCTGGAGGCGCCACAGGCCAAGGTGCGCAAGCTGTTGCCCCAGGTCAGCCTGGAAGAGCTGCTGGTGTCGATGGCCGAGGTGATGCGCCGCAACGACCTGTTCGAAAGCCATCAGATCACCCGCGAGACCTTGTCCACCCGCGAACGCATGAGCCAGGTGCTGGAACGCCTGAAGGGTGGCGGTTTCGTGCCGTTCGTCGAGCTGTTCGCCGCCGAGGAGGGCAAGCTGGGCGTGGTGGTGACCTTCATGGCGATTCTCGAGCTGGTGAAGGAATCGCTGATCGAACTGGTGCAGAATGAACCCTTTGCCGCCATCCACGTGCGGCTTCGCCCGGCGCTTGTTGAAGACCCTGATGAACCTGAATGAACCCCGCGACCTGGCGTCGCTGATCGAAGCCTTCCTGCTGGCTTCGGGCAAGCCGCAATCCCTGGAGCGCCTGTACGAACTGTTCGAGGAAGCCGAGCGACCGGAGCCCAAGGTCTTCAGGCAGGCTCTGGAGCTGCTGGGCAAGTCGTGCAACGGCCGCGCCTTCGAACTCAAGGAGGTGGCCAGCGGTTACCGCCTGCAGATTCGCGAGGACTTTGCGCCGTGGGTCGGGCGCCTGTGGGAAGAACGCCCGCAGCGCTACTCGCGCGCGCTGCTGGAAACCCTGGCCCTGATCGCCTACCGCCAGCCCATCACCCGTGGCGAAATCGAGGATGTGCGCGGCGTGGCGGTGAACAGCAACATCATCAAGACCCTGATGGAGCGCGAGTGGATCCGCGTGGTCGGCTACCGCGAAGTGCCCGGGCGGCCGGCGATGTTTGCCACTACCAAGGCGTTTCTCGACCATTTCAACCTCAAGAGCCTGGACGAGCTGCCAGCCTTGGCCGAGCTGCGGGAGATGGAGCCCGAGCCGCTGCTCGACCCGGATGATGCGCCAGTGCCGGCGCACCTGCAGGCATTGGCGGATGCCAGCCTTGGGGAAGAGGAAGAGGTTGCCGAGCCGAAGGAGGAGACCAGCTTCCGTAGCCTGCTGGTGGAGCTGGATGCGATGGAAGAGGGGCTGAAGACCGATTTCGATGATTTGCGCGAGGAAGAGCCTGAGGCTGCTGTTGAAGAAGAGGGCAAGGTGCAGCCTTGAATCTTCTGTTGTCTGTACTGGCCCTTTCGCGGGTAAACCCGCTCCCACAGGGATATCACAGGCCCTGAGAGTGATGCGGTACCTGTGGGAACGGGTTTACCCGCGAAGAGGCCGGTACTGCCAATACATAACCATTAGGCAGAAACCCCTCGCAAAGCCCACAAAACCCTCTACCCTCCAGTGCGTTCCCCCGCCGAACCGCGTATGATGCGCGGCCTTTTGGCGCGTTCGTCGCCAGAACCCTTATTTCATTCCTACACCGGGAGGTGCCCAGATGAGTGAGCAAGACCTGCAAGATACCGAGATCACCCCTCCATCCGGCGAAAAGCTGCAGAAAGTGCTGGCGCGCATTGGCGTTGGCTCGCGCCGTGACGTCGAGGCCTGGATCAGCCAGGGCCGCATCAAGGTCAACGGCGTCGAGGCCACCCTCGGCCAGCGCGTCGACCTGCACGACGCCATTGCCGTGGATGGCAAGCTGATCAAGCGCGAAGAGGCCGCCGAGGCCACCCGCCGGGTGATCATGTACAACAAGCCCGATGGCGAAATCTGCACCCGTGACGACCCGGAAGGCCGCCCGACCGTGTTCGACCGCCTGCCACGTCCGAAAGAAGGCCGCTGGATCAACATCGGCCGCCTCGATATCAACACCACCGGCCTGCTGCTGTTCACCACCGACGGTGAACTGGCCAACCGCCT
The DNA here is from genome assembly GCF_023100865.1 of Pseudomonas sp. A2. Classification (NCBI taxonomy): domain Bacteria; kingdom Pseudomonadati; phylum Pseudomonadota; class Gammaproteobacteria; order Pseudomonadales; family Pseudomonadaceae; genus Pseudomonas; species Pseudomonas sp. A2. Next base: position 4,388,946 of record NZ_CP039127.1, on the reverse strand, counting down.
GATGCACCCGTCCTACGAGATGGACCGTGAGTACGCGGTACGTGTGCGTGGTGAGGTCGACGACGAGATGATCGAGCGCCTGAAGGCCGGCGTGATGCTGGAAGATGGCCCTGCCAAGTTCACCGACATCCAGAAGGCACCCGGTGGCGAAGGCTTCAACCACTGGTACCACTGCGTGGTGATGGAAGGCCGTAACCGTGAAGTGCGTCGCCTGTGGGAGTCCCAGGGCATGGTGGTCAGCCGCCTGAAGCGCGTGCGTTTCGGCCCGGTGTTCCTCAACTCCGACCTGCCGATGGGCCGCTGGCGTGAAATGACCCAGGGCGAAATCGACATCCTCGCTGCTGAAGTGGGCCTGCAGCCGGTGGCGCTGCCAGCCATGAAGCTCAAGGCCAAGGACAAGATGGAGCGCCTGCAGCGCAAATCGACCCGCCCGCTGGGCCGTGGCGAGCGCGTGCGCAGCCTGCGCCCGGCCCACGAAGGTGCTGCTGCCGGCGAACGCCCGGCGCGCCAGGCGCGTGAAGAGGCCCCGCGCAAGACCGGCCGTGGCAGCACCGTGGCCGAACGCCCGAGCGAGATGCGCAAGCGTCCGGCCAAGCCTGAAGGTGACAAGCCGGCAGGCCGTGGCCGCGGCAAACCGCGTGGCTGATTGGCCTGTGCGTTGAAAGAGAACCAGCCTTCGGGCTGGTTTTTTATGGCTGTGAGAATTTGGGGCTGCTGCGCAGCCCATCGCGACACAAGGCCGCTCCTACAGGGCCGCGCAATATTTGAAATTGACGCGGTCCATGTAGGAGCGGCCTTGTGTCGCGATGGGCCGCAAAGCGGCCCCAAGATATTGAACAAAAAGAATTTTCGGACGACTGGCAAGTTCTCGAACCACCTTGTAAAGAAAAATGTACGTATGTGGTCGGTTTCAGCCCGGATTTCAGATTAGGTCGAATCGTGTAAACAAACCTTGCCGCCGACTCCCCATCAAAACAGCCAGCCAAGCCCCGCCCACCCTTGCCCAAAGCCCCGCCCCACGGTGTTATAGCCGCCATTGCCGTGTGCAAAAGCCTGTCCACAGAGCCGGGCTGACAAAACAACAAATGGAGGCGCCATGTACGCCGATCACTTCGCCTTTCAAGGCCCACACCACAGGATCGCTGCGTTTTTTCCCGAGGAAAGGATGCAACGCGTTGACGCCTGCGCGTTTGCAGGGGTATACAGTGCGCCGCGTTTTACCTGTGACTCCTTTGCGTACCGCGCACTCTTGATCACGCCTGGTTGATCCGCTCCGGCGGCACCTGAGGTCAGGAAACCCAAGGTAACCACCTTGCCCATTCCGCTGCGCCACGAGCGCGGTGGGTCCGATTCCGTCACAGATAAAAACAATGCAGGTGACTTCGTTCATGAGTGGACAAAACATGCATTCAGGCGAGCTCAAGCGCGGCCTGAAGAACCGCCATATCCAGTTGATCGCCCTCGGCGGTGCGATTGGTACCGGCCTGTTCCTCGGCTCGGCAGGCGTGATGAAATCCGCTGGTCCGTCGATGATCCTTGGCTACGCCATCTGCGGCTTCATCGCCTTCATGATCATGCGCCAGCTCGGCGAAATGATCGTCGAAGAGCCGGTGGCCGGCTCGTTCAGCCATTTCGCCCACACCTACTGGGGTGGTTTCGCCGGCTTCCTGTCGGGCTGGAACTGCTGGGTGCTGTACATCCTGGTGGGCATGTCGGAGCTTTCGGCGGTCGGCAAGTACGTCCACTACTGGTGGCCGGAGATCCCCACCTGGGTCACGGCGGCAGCGTTCTTCGTGCTGATCAACGCCATCAACCTGATGAACGTGAAGTTCTTCGGTGAGGCCGAATTCTGGTTTGCCATCATCAAGGTGGTGGCCATCGTCAGCATGATCGGCCTGGGTGCCTACCTGCTGACCAGCGGCAGCGGCGGCCCGGAAGCCACCGTGGCCAACCTGTGGTCGCACGGCGGCTTCTTCCCGAACGGTGTCAGCGGGCTGGTGATGGCCCTGGCGTTCATCATGTTCTCCTTCGGTGGCCTGGAAATGCTCGGCTTCACCGCAGCCGAGGCCGACAAGCCGAAGACCGTGATCCCCAAGGCAATCAACCAGGTCATCTACCGTATCCTGATCTTCTATGTCGGTGCCCTGGTGGTGCTGCTGTCGCTGACCCCATGGGACAACCTGGTAGCCAGTATCGATGCCTCCGGTGGCAGCTATGGCAGCAGCCCGTTCGTGCAGGTGTTCTCGCTGCTGGGCAGTGACGTGGCCGCGCACCTGCTGAACTTCGTGGTCCTGACTGCAGCGCTGTCGGTGTACAACAGCGGCACCTACTGCAACGCCCGCATGCTGCTGGGCATGGCCGAACAAGGTGACGCTCCGGCGTCGCTGGCCAAGGTCGACAGCCGCGGTGTGCCGGTGCGCTCGATCCTGGCGTCGGCAGGCGTGACGCTGATCGCGGTGCTGCTCAACTACCTGATGCCGCAAAACGCCCTGGAACTTCTGATGTCGCTGGTGGTGGCTACCCTGGTGATCAACTGGGCGATGATCAGTTACTCGCACCTGAAGTTCCGCCAGCACCTGGACCGCACTGGCCAGAAGCCGCTGTTCAAGGCGCTGTGGTACCCCTATGGCAACTACATCTGCCTGGCGTTCGTGGTGCTGATCCTGGGCATCATGGCGATGATCCCGGGTATCCAGGTTTCCGTGTATGCGATCCCGGTGTGGCTGTTTGCCATGTTCGTGGTCTACATGGTCAAGCCGCGTCGCAAGGCGCAGGCCCTTGGGGCTGCTGGTAGCGTGGCCAAGTAAGGCGCTGCGGCGATAGAAAAACCCGAAGCCGGGTGACTGGCTTCGGGTTTTTTGTTGCCTGTGCCGGCCCCTTCGCGGGTAAACCCGCTCCCACAGGGACATCACCTGACCTGAAAGCAGCGCTATACCTGTGGGAGCGGGTTTACCCGCGAAGAGGCCGGCACAGGCAAAAATCAGATCTGCTCCAGCAACCAGCTGCGAAACGCCCGTAGCGACGGCAACGCCTCATTGCGCGGCGGGTAGATCAGGTAATAACTGCGCTGGCTGGCAAATGCCACCCCTGGGCTGCAGAGCTCACCCTTGGCCAGTTCTTCCTCCACCAGTATGCGCGGCACCAGGCCGATGCCGATCCCGGCCCGTACCGCCTGGATCAGGTGCGAGGTCAGCTCGAAGCTCGGCCCCAGGCGCATCGCCCGGTGCGCCAGGCCATGGTGCGAGAACCACTCGCCCCAGGCATGCGGGTTGTTGGCCACATTCAGCAGCACCTCTTCACTGATGCGTGCAGGGCTCCAGCCTTGGCTGTCCGCACCAGCCTCAGGCGGCAATATCACCACCAGTTCCTCGGCATGCAGGCGATGGCAGATCAACCCCGGCAGGTCGTGGCTGGCCACGCCGATGGCGGCATCGATCTCGCTGGTGTCGAAGTTGATGGCTTCGATGCGTGAATGTATGTGCACCAGCATGCCCGGGTGTGCGCTGTAGAAGGCATGCAACCGCGGCAGCAGCCATTTCGAACCGAAGGTGGGCAGGGTGGCCAGGCGCAAGGTGCCTACCCCCGACTGGTAGGCCAACGCCTGCAAGGTGGCGCTGCGGATGCGCCCCAGTGCCTCGCTGAGCTCGCGCTGGTACAGGCGGCCGACATCGGTCAGCTGCACCTGGCGCCCCTCGCGGCGGAACAGGGTCAGGCCCAGTTGCTGCTCCAGCGCCTGCACCTGGCGGCTGACCGCGCTCTGGGTCAGCGATAGCTCGGCGGCGGCTCGGGTGTAGCTTTCATGCCGGGCGGCAGCCTCGAAAGCCAGTAGCAGCGACATGGACGGGGTGAGATGGCGGTAATTCATTCATGAAAGTCATTAATAGCGGCAGGATTATCCGTTTGCCCCTGAAGCGAAACTACAGGAACATTGGCCTGCACGTCACCTCCGCATGTCATCACCCATGCCGGAACGACAGGAATCCCGTGAATTAGCCAATATCAAGAGGCCATCCTTCGATGATCGCCCAGCTGCCGACCGTTGCCCCGAGCGCCAACTACCCCGAATTCCTCGAAGCCCTGCGCAACAGCGGCTTCCGTGGCCAGATCAGTGCCGACTACGGCACCCGCACGGTGCTGGCCACCGACAACTCGATCTACCAGCGCTTGCCACAGGCGGCGGTGTTCCCGCTGGACGCCGACGATGTGGCGCGGGTCGCCACGCTGATGGCCGAGGGGCGCTTCCAGCAGGTCAAGCTGACCCCGCGCGGTGGTGGTACCGGCACCAACGGGCAGTCGCTGACCGACGGTATCGTCGTCGACCTGTCGCGGCACATGAACAAGATCCTCGAAATCAACGTCGAGGAACGCTGGGTGCGGGTGCAGGCCGGTACTGTCAAGGACCAGCTCAACGCTGCGCTCAAGCCGCACGGGCTGTTCTTCGCCCCCGAGCTGTCCACCTCCAACCGTGCCACTGTCGGCGGCATGATCAACACCGACGCCAGCGGTCAGGGCAGCTGCACCTATGGCAAGACCCGCGACCACGTACTGGAGCTGCACAGCGTGCTGCTCGGTGGCGAGCGCCTGCACAGCCTGCCGATCGACGATGCCGCGCTGGAACAGGCCTGTGTCGCGCCTGGGCGGGTCGGCGAGGTGTACCGCATGGCGCGGGAGATCCAGGAAACCCAGGCCGATCTCATCGAAGCCACTTTCCCCAAGCTCAACCGTTGCCTGACCGGCTATGACCTGGCCCACCTGCGCGACGAGCAGGGCCGCTTCAACCTCAACAGCGTGCTGTGCGGTGCCGAGGGCTCGCTGGGCTATGTGGTCGAAGCCAAGCTCAATGTGCTGCCGATCCCCAAGTACGCCGTGCTGGTCAACGTGCGCTACACCAGCTTCATGGATGCCCTGCGTGACGCCAACGCGCTGATGGCGCACAAGCCGCTGTCGATCGAGACCGTCGACTCCAAGGTGCTGATGCTGGCGATGAAGGACATCGTCTGGCACAGCGTCGCCGAATACTTCCCGGCCGACCCCGAGCGCCCGACCCTGGGCATCAACCTGGTGGAGTTCTGCGGCGACGAGCCGGCCGAGGTCAATGCCAAGGTTCAAGCGTTCATCCAGCACCTGCAGAGCGACACCAGCGTCGAGCGCCTGGGCCATACCCTGGCCGAGGGTGCCGAGGCGGTGACCCGCGTCTACACCATGCGTAAACGTTCGGTCGGCCTGCTGGGCAACGTCGAGGGCGAAGTGCGCCCGCAACCGTTCGTGGAAGACACCGCGGTACCGCCGGAGCAACTGGCCGACTACATCGCCGACTTCCGTGCACTGCTCGATGGCTACGGCCTGGCCTACGGCATGTTCGGCCACGTCGATGCCGGCGTGCTGCACGTGCGCCCGGCGCTGGACATGAAGGACCCGGCCCAGGCCGCACTGGTCAAGCCGATTTCCGACGCCGTGGCGGCGCTGACCAAAAGCTATGGCGGCTTGCTGTGGGGCGAGCACGGCAAGGGCCTGCGTTCTGAATACGTGCCGGAGTACTTTGGCGAGCTGTACCCGGCGCTGCAGCGCCTGAAGGGCGCTTTCGACCCGCATAACCAGCTCAACCCCGGCAAGATCTGCACCCCGCCAGGGAGCGCCGAGGGCCTGACCAAGGTCGATGGCGTGACCCTGCGCGGTGACCTCGACCGCACCATCGACGAACGCGTGTGGCAGGACTTCCCTAGCGCCGTGCACTGCAACGGCAACGGCGCCTGCTACAACTACGACCCCAACGACGCCATGTGCCCGTCGTGGAAGGCCACCCGCGAGCGCCAGCACTCACCCAAGGGCCGTGCCTCGCTGATGCGCGAATGGCTGCGCCTGCAGGGCGAGGCCAACATCGACGTGCTGGCGGCGGCACGCAACAAAGTGTCGTGGCTCAAGGGCCTGCCGGCACGCCTGCGCAACAACCGTGCGCGCAGCCAGGGCCAGGAAGACTTCTCTCATGAGGTGTACGACGCCATGGCCGGCTGCCTTGCGTGCAAGTCGTGCGCCGGTCAGTGCCCGATCAAGGTCAACGTGCCGGACTTCCGCTCGCGCTTCCTCGAGCTGTACCACGGCCGCTACCAGCGCCCGCTGCGTGACTACCTGATCGGTTCGCTGGAGTTCACCATCCCGTACCTGGCTCACGCGCCCGGGCTGTACAACGCGGTGATGGGCTCGAAGTGGGTGAGCAAGCTGCTGGCCGACAAGGTCGGCATGGTCGACAGCCCGCTGATCAGCCGCTTCAACTTCCAGGCCACCCTGACCCGCTGCCGCGTCGGCGTGGCCAGCGTGCCGGCCCTGCGTGAACTGACCCCGGCCCAGCGCGAGCGCAGCATAGTGCTGGTGCAGGATGCCTTTACCCGTTACTTCGAGACACCGCTGCTGTCGGCCTTCATCGACCTGGCGCACCGCCTGGGCCACCGGGTGTTCCTGGCGCCGTATAGTGCCAACGGCAAGCCACTGCACGTTCAGGGCTTCCTCGGTGCGTTCGCCAAGGCGGCGATCCGCAATGCCACCCAGCTCAAGGCCCTGGCCGAGTGCGGCGTGCCGCTGGTGGGCCTGGACCCGGCGATGACCCTGGTGTATCGCCAGGAGTACCAGAAAGTGCCGGGCCTGGATGGCTGCCCGCAGGTGCTGTTGCCGCAGGAGTGGTTGATGGACGTGCTGCCGGAGCAGGCACCGACTGCGCCGGGCACTTTCCGCCTGATGGCGCACTGCACCGAGAAGACCAACGTGCCGGCCAGCACCAAGCAGTGGGAGCAGGTGTTTGCCCGCCTTGGCCTGAAGCTGGTGACCGAGGCGACTGGCTGCTGCGGTATGTCCGGTACCTATGGGCACGAGGCGCGCAACCAGGACACCTCGCGGACCATCTTCGAGCAGTCGTGGGCTACCAAGCTGGACAAGGAAGGCGAGCCGCTGGCGACCGGTTACTCGTGCCGCAGTCAGGTCAAGCGCATGACCGAGCGGCAGATGCGCCACCCGCTGGAAGTGGTGCTGCAGTACGCCAAGCGCTGACCTTCAGGGCCTCGGGGCTGCCTTGCAGCCCCCTGGTTTACGCCGTCCCTGTAGGAGCAGCCTTGCGCTGCGAAGAGGCTGGTAGAGCCAATAGGTTTTCTTCGGCAGTAATGGCCTCTTCGCAGCACAAGGCTGCTCCTACAAGTCCCGTGCATGCCTTGAAGATGATGCCTGCCGATACAGATACAGGCTCAACACCAGCCCGCAAGCCGCCGCCGCTGCCGCGAACAGAAACATCGAAGCAAACCCGAACCCCGCCGCCACCGCGCCCACCAGTGGCCCGGTCACCCCCAGCGACAAATCGATGAACAGCGAATAAGCCCCCACCGCCGCCCCGCGGTTGGCCGCCGACACCTGGTTCACCGCCTCCACCCCCAGTGCCGGGAACACCAGCGAGAAGCCGAACCCGCTCAGTGCGGCCCCCGCCAACGCCAGTTCGGCGCTAGGCGCCAGCCACAGCATCAGCAGCCCGAGCGTTTCCACCGACAGGCAGGCGATCGCCACCCGGAACCCGCCAAGCCGGTTGATCAGATTGCCGAACAGTAGTCGCGCACTGATGAAGCTGGCGCCGAACAGGCTCAGGGTCAGTGCCGCATTGGCCCAGCCACGGCTGGCGTAATACAAGGTGATGAAGGTAGCGATGGTGCCAAAGCCGATCGAGCCCAAGGCAAGCCCCGAGCCGTGCGGGAACACCTTGCCCAGCACCCGCAGGAACGGCAGGCGCACGCCACTGACGATCGGTGCGGCCTGTTTGGGCCAGGCCAGCAGCAACCCGAGCGCACACAGCAGGATGATGCTCACGCCCATGCTCCACAGGCCCAGGCTCTTGACCATCAGCACGCCCAACGGAGCGCCGATGGCCAGCGCGCCATAGCTGGCGATGCCGTTCCAGGAAATGACCTTGGCCGTGTTTTCAGCACCTACGCGGCCAATGCCCCAGCCAATGGAACCGGAGCCCACCAGGCTTTCCGCACTGCCGAGTACCAGGCGGCCGACCAGCAGGCAGGCCAGGCTGAGCCAGGGGAGGTGGGTGAGGAAGGCGCAGGCCAGCATGAACACCCCGCTGAGCCCGCAGCCGGCCAGGCCATACATGACCGCCTTCTTGCTGCCGTGGTTGTCGATGATGCGGCTGGCGGTGGGGCGGCTGAGCAGGGTGGCCAGATACTGCACGCTGATCACCAGGCCCGCGACCACGGCACTGAAGCCCAGGTCGTTGTGCACATAGCCGGGCAATACGGCCAGCGGGATGCCGATGTTCAGGTAGCCGATGAAGGTGAAGAGGACGATGGAGACGACTTGCAGGGTGACCGCAAGGGGGCGCGGTGAGTGGGGCATGAGGGCCTACGTGGGTTCTGGACGGTGTGAAAACGTGATGACGGGGGGTAGCCCGCAGGTCAGCCGTTTTCACACTGTCGGGGATGCGCGGTTATTCCTGGTCAGCGCTGGATTGATCGTCACCATCCTGCTCGACGGCAGCTGCCGGTTCGGCGTGAACGGTCACGGTTGGCTCTTCTGGGTTCAGGCTTGGGAAGGGAAGATTCGGGATTTCATGCATCTCGTCGTTCCTCGCAAGTGTGAGTGAAAAGTCTGCGCCAGGCGCGTTTGAAGCTTTGCAAAGCTGGGGCAGGATACACAAGTCTGGATGACAGTTTGGGTTTTTTTGGCGGTCGCTTGTCGGTTTTGCGGGCGAACAGCGGACATTATTTCCATAAAAAATGGGGCCACCGGGCCCCATTTTCTCAGTGCTTACTTGCGGCCTTCAGCCGTCTCCGCCACCTTGTCGGTGCGTGCGCACATGATGAAGTCATTGCGGTGCAGGCCTTTGATAGAGTGGCTCCACCAGGTCACGGTGACCTTGCCCCACTCGGTCAGCAGGCCCGGGTGGTGGCCTTCGGCTTCGGCGATTTCACCCACGGCATTGGTGAACGCCAGGGCGTGCTTGAAGTTCTTGAACAGGAACACGCGTTCCAGCTCCATGTGGCCGTCACGTACTTCGATGTTCCAGTCCGGGATTTCGCGAATCAGCTCGGCCAGCTCTTCGTCGGTGACCTTTGGTGCGTCGGCGCGGCAGGCTTCGCAATGGGCTTGGTTCAAGGCATTCATGTGGTGTTTTCCGGTTCGAGTTGTTATCGGCAAGGTCGCTCAGGCAGCGACCTTGGGTGGAAACTTCGGTGCGTGCAGGCCCAGCTGCATGGCTTTGTGAACCATGCCCATGATGTCTTCGTGGGCCAGGTCGAACAGGCGCTTCATGTTCGGTAGCACGAAATACAGCGGCTGCAGGATGTCGATGCGGTACGGTGTGCGCATGGCCTCGATCGGGTCGAAGGCCTGGTGCTCGGGCTCGCCAGACAGACTGTAGACGGTCTCCTTTGGCGACGAGAGGATGCCGCCGCCATAGATCTTGCGGCCCTGCGCGGTTTCCATCAGGCCGAACTCGATGGTCATCCAGTACAGGCGCGCCAGGTACACACGTTGTTCCTTGGTCGCGGCCAGGCCGAGCTTGCCGTAGGTATGGGTGAATTCGGCGAACCAGGGGTTGGTCAGCAGCGGGCAGTGGCCGAAGATCTCGTGGAAGATATCGGGCTCTTGCAGGTAGTCCAGCTCTTCCGGGGTGCGGATGAAGGTGGCCACCGGGAAGCGCTTGCTGGCCAGCAGTTCGAAGAAGGTCTGGAAGGGGATCAGCGCCGGGACCCGGGCAACCTGCCACCCGGTGGTGGCGCCCAGCACCTTGTTGATCTCGCCCAGTTGCGGAATACGGTCATGGGGCAGCTTGAGCTGGTCGATGCCGTCCAGGTATTCCTGGCACGCGCGGCCTTCGATCACTTTCAGCTGACGGGTGATCAGGGTGTTCCACACCGCATGCTCTTGCTGCGGGTAATCGATAAAACCATGCGCATCGGGCTCGCGTGCCACGTACTGCGTCTGTTTCATGTGGCTCTCCTGGTGAGGGCTTTTCTTGTTATGTGCAGGACATGCCTAAGGAATATCCCTTCGCTGGCCACTTTGCACGGGGTAAGCCAGTGGGCGGGGCTGGTTTTGGACGACGGTTTCGTAACGATAATTTTACAAAAAGGCGCAGGTGTCGGAAAATCCGAGGCATCTGGCTGAAGCTTCGGCTGTTTTTGTCAGCTTATCTTTACGACTTTTCCGCGCGGTGTTGAAAAACATTGGCGCTTCGAGAGCCCTCATGCGTATCAAAGTGCATTGCCAGAACCGTATTGGCATCCTGCGCGACATCCTCAACCTGCTGGTGGAGTACGGCATCAACGTGCTGCGCGGCGAGGTGGGTGGTGACCATGGCAACGCCATCTACCTGCATTGCCCGAACCTGATCAATCTGCAGTTCCAGGCGCTGCGGCCGAAGTTCGAGGCGATTGCCGGGGTATTCGGTGTCAAGCGCGTGGGGCTGATGCCCAGCGAGCGCCGGCACATGGAGCTGAATGCGCTGCTGGGGGCGCTGGACTTCCCGGTGCTGTCGATCGACATGGGCGGCAGCATCGTCGCCGCCAACCGTGCCGCTGCGCAGCTGCTGGGGGTGCGGGTGGACGAGGTGCCGGGCATGCCGCTGGCGCGCTATGTGGAGGACTTCGACCTGCCAGAGCTGGTGCGCGCCAACAAGTCGCGCATCAACGGCCTGCGCATCAAGGTCAAGGGCGATGTGTTCCTGGCCGATATCGCGCCGCTGCAGTCCGAGCACGACGACAGCGAGGCGCTGGCCGGCGCGGTGCTGACCCTGCACCGCGCCGACCGTATCGGTGAGCGCATCTATAACGTGCGCAAGCAGGAGCTGCGCGGTTTCGACAGTATCTTCCAGAGCTCGCGGGTGATGGCTGCGGTGGTGCGCGAGGCGCGGCGCATGGCGCCGCTGGACGCACCATTGCTGATCGAGGGCGAGACCGGCACCGGCAAGGAGTTGCTGGCGCGTGCCTGCCACCTGGCAAGCCCGCGCGGCCAGTCGCCGTTGATGGCGCTCAACTGCGCCGGGTTGCCCGAGTCGATGGCCGAGACCGAGCTGTTCGGCTACGGCCCCGGGGCATTCGAAGGGGCGCGGGCCGAGGGCAAGCTGGGGCTGCTGGAGCTGACCGCCGGTGGCACGCTGTTTCTCGACGGGGTAGGGGAGATGAGCCCGCGCTTGCAGGTGAAGCTGCTGCGTTTTCTGCAAGATGGCTGCTTCCGCCGCGTAGGCAGCGATGAAGAGGTGTACCTGGATGTGCGAGTGATCTGCGCGACCCAGGTGGATTTGTCCGAATTGTGTGCCCGGGGCGAGTTTCGTCAGGACCTGTATCACCGGCTCAATGTGTTGTCGCTGCACATTCCACCATTGCGCGAATGCATGGATGGCCTGGAAGGGCTGGTGCAGCACTTTCTCGACCAGGCCAGCCGGCAGATCGGCTGCGCCATGCCGCGCCTGGCGCCGGCGGCGATGGACAAACTCGGCCAGTATCATTGGCCGGGTAATGTAAGGCAGTTGGAAAACGTGTTGTTCCAGGCGGTTTCGTTATGCGAAGGCGGCGTGGTCAAAAGTGAACATATACGTTTGCCGGATTACGGCGTGCGCCAACCGCTGGGTGAATTTTCGCTGGATGGGGATCTTTCGCAGATTGTCGGGCGTTTTGAAAAAGCGGTACTGGAAAGTTTGATGGGGGAATTCCCGAGTAGTCGGGCTTTAGGTAAAAGACTGGGTGTTTCGCATACTACTATTGCCAACAAGTTGAGGGATTATTCACTTGGCAAGTCTGCAGATTAATCCGCCTTTATAAAAGGCGGGACTGCTGCGCAGTCCTTTCGCGACACAAGGCCGCTCCTACAAAGGCCTGCGTACGCCTATCAATGTAGGAGCGGCCTTGTGTCGCGAAAGGGGCCCGCAGGGCCCCAAATTCACAAGGTATCAGCCGTTCGAGCAGCCGTTCCCCATCACGCGGTATTCGAGAATGTGCTTCTGGCCCTTGGAGTCCTCGTAGGTCATGCGGGCTGGCACGACTTCGCACACATTGGGCACTTCGCTCATGGAAATGACGCGGGCAATGTCCAGGTGCTGCGAGTAACTGTACTGTTCAACCGGAATCTGCTCGGCATCTTTGGCTTCGCCGGCCATCGCCGCGCCGCAAAGACTGCCAAGTACCAATACCAGTAAAGCTTTCATTTTCAATTTACCTGTCTAAGGTCGTGAGGGGGCACGCGGCGCTTATGGCGCCGCGAGTATTGCTAGTTTTAACTATCAGGTTTGGAGGGGGATTAACGCTTGCCTTCGTGGGGGCTGTTACCAGTTGTTAATCGCCTTGCCGTTGCTGGCGAGGTGAATTTTATGGCTGGGGCCAAGGCCGAAACAGTGGGTCTTTTGATAAAGTGTTTTGACAGAATCTGTAACAATCCTCTGGTAAACCGCGCCCGTAATTTCTCGCCTGGGCTGTAAGGTGCGTGCCAGAGCGTTTTGTCAGAACGGGCGTACCAAATTACTACCAACGTCGAATGGCTTTTGTCGCTCTGGTACAGTTACAAACGGTTCCATACAAAAACAACTATTACACCGAGGTAACACAGATGAGTGCGGCTCCACTGTATCCCGTTCGTCCCGAGGTTGCGGCCACCACCCTGACCGACGAGGCCACCTACAAGGCCATGTACCAGCAATCGGTGATCAACCCGGACGGCTTCTGGCGCGAGCAGGCCCAGCGCATCGACTGGATCAAGCCGTTCACCAAGGTCAAGCAGACCTCCTTCGACGACCATCACGTCGATATCAAATGGTTCGCCGACGGCACTCTGAACGTTTCCTCCAACTGCCTGGACCGCCATCTCGAAGAGCGCGGTGACCAGTTGGCCATCATCTGGGAAGGCGACGACCCTTCCGAACACCGCAACATCACCTACCGCGAACTGCACGAGCAGGTCTGCAAGTTCGCCAACGCCCTGCGTGGCCAGGATGTGCACCGGGGTGACGTGGTCACCATCTACATGCCGATGATCCCCGAAGCCGTGGTCGCCATGCTGGCCTGTGCCCGTATCGGTGCGATCCATTCAGTGGTGTTCGGCGGCTTCTCGCCCGAGGCGCTGGCCGGTCGCATCATCGACTGCAAGTCCAAGGTCGTGATTACCGCCGACGAAGGCGTACGCGGTGGCCGGCGTACCCCGCTCAAGGCCAACGTCGACCTGGCGCTGACCAACCCTGAAACCAATAGCGTGCAGAAGATCATCGTGTGCAAGCGCACCGGTGGCGACATTGCCTGGCACCAGCACCGCGACATCTGGTACGAAGACCTGATGAAAGTCGCCTCCAGCCATTGCGCGCCGAAAGAGATGGGTGCCGAGGAAGCGCTGTTCATCCTTTATACCTCCGGCTCCACCGGCAAGCCGAAGGGCGTGCTGCACACCACCGGTGGCTACCTGGTGTACGCCGCGCTCACCCATGAGCGCGTGTTCGACTATCGTCCGGGCGAGGTGTACTGGTGCACCGCCGACGTGGGTTGGGTCACCGGCCACAGCTACATCGTTTACGGCCCGCTGGCCAACGGCGCCACTACCTTGCTGTTCGAAGGCGTGCCGAACTACCCCGACATCACGCGCGTGTCGAAGATCGTTGACAAGCACAAGGTCAACATCCTGTACACCGCGCCAACCGCCATCCGCGCGATGATGGCCGAAGGGCAGGCTGCTGTTGAAGGTGCCGATGGCTCCAGCCTGCGCCTGCTGGGCTCGGTGGGTGAGCCGATCAACCCCGAAGCCTGGAACTGGTACTACAAGACCGTGGGCAAGGAGCGTTGCCCGATCGTCGACACCTGGTGGCAGACCGAGACCGGCGGCATCCTGATCAGCCCGCTGCCGGGCGCCACCGGCCTCAAGCCGGGCTCGGCAACGCGTCCGTTCTTCGGCGTGGTACCGGCGCTGGTGGATAACCTGGGCAACCTGATCGAGGGCGCTGCCGAGGGCAACCTGGTGATCCTCGATTCCTGGCCGGGCCAGTCGCGTTCGCTGTACGGCGACCACGACCGTTTCGTCGATACCTACTTCAAGACCTTCCGTGGCATGTACTTCACCGGCGACGGTGCGCGCCGCGACGAGGATGGCTACTACTGGATCACCGGTCGCGTGGATGATGTGCTGAACGTGTCCGGTCACCGCATGGGTACTGCCGAAATCGAAAGCGCCATGGTGGCGCATGCGAAAGTGGCCGAAGCTGCGGTGGTGGGTGTGCCGCACGACATCAAGGGGCAGGGCATCTATGTGTATGTCACCCTCAATGCCGGTATCGAGGCCAGCGAGCAGCTGCGCCTGGAGCTGAAGAACTGGGTGCGCAAGGAAATCGGCCCGATCGCCTCGCCGGATGTGATCCAGTGGGCGCCGGGGCTGCCGAAGACCCGGTCGGGCAAAATCATGCGCCGCATCCTGCGCAAGATTGCCACCGGTGAGTACGATGCCCTGGGTGATATCTCGACCTTGGCCGACCCGGGTGTGGTGCAGCACCTGATCGATACCCACAAGGCCATGAGCCTGGCTTCGGCCTGATATCGAGGCAGGGCGCGGCCCCTGTAGGCGCCGCTTTGGGTGGGAGCGGGCATGCCCGCGAACACCGGCGCAGCCGGTGCCATCCACCGCGCCGCCTGCTTCGCGGGCGCGCCCGCTCCCACACAAGGCCGCTTCTGCAGGGGCGTGTGCCAGCCAACAAGAACCCCGCCCGGGCAACCGGCGGGGTTTTTGCTTTACTGTTACCCGACATTCATCGGTAACTGTTCTGTCACCGGCGTCGCACAATATCGGGGCGCCAGGAAACAAATCCGGCCTGTTTCGGTGCGTTTTCGCAGTGTTTTTTGCGACCCGGCACGCTGCACTTGCCGTAATACAAGGCTTTGCCAATAATAGGCCCGGGAATTGCTAGTACTATAGGTTCTATTTCTTGCGCTCTTGCATATTTTGCAATGGCTGTCAACATCGCCCGTTGCCGTTTCAAGCGCTTCTGTAAGTAGTTGTCGCTTTGAAGAAATATCGACTACCGGGCTGTCGTTAAAATGCCACTCACTCGCTCGTGGTCTGCGGCCTTGGTCGAACCCTGCGCGGCTCGCGTTGTACCCATTCGCATATCGGGCAGCCGTTACCTGCCTTGTATTGCCCCGTACCGATGGAGTTACCTGATGAAGAAGCTCGCACTGCTTGGCGCCCTGGCGCTGTCCGTGTTTTCCCTGGTGTCGCAGGCCGATGAAAAACCGCTGAAAATCGGCATCGAAGCCGCCTACCCACCCTTCGCCTTCAAGCAGCCAGACGGCAGCATTGCCGGTTTTGACTACGACATCGGCAACGCCCTGTGCGAAGAGATGAAGACCAAGTGCACCTGGGTCGAGCAGGAGTTCGACGGCCTGATCCCGGCGCTGAAAGTGCGCAAGATCGACGCCATCCTGTCGTCCATGTCGATTACCGAAGACCGCAAGAAATCGGTCGACTTCACCAAGCGCTACTACCTGACCCCTGCGCGCCTGGTGATGAAGGAAGGTACCGCCGTCAGCGACAGCCTGGATGAGCTCAAGGGCAAGAAGATTGGTGTGCAGCGCGGCTCGATCCACGACCGCTTCGCCAAGGAAGTACTGGGCGCCAAAGGTGCCACCGTGGTTCCTTACGGCACCCAGAACGAAATCTACCTGGACGTGGCGGCTGGCCGCCTCGATGGCACCGTGGCCGACGCCACCCTGCTGGAAGACGGCTTCCTCAAGACCGACGCCGGCAAGGGCTTCGCCTTCGTAGGCCCGGCCTTCACCGACGCCAAGTACTTCGGTGACGGCATCGGCATTGCCGTGCGCAAGGGTGACAAGGCCAACGTCGACCGCATCAACGCGGCCATCGACGCCATCCGTGCCAACGGCAAGTACAAAGAAATCGAGAAGAAGTACTTCAACTTCGATATCTACGGTCCAGACTCGAACTAAGACGTCGGGTTTCACCTGTGCAATGGTGCAAACAGCAGAGGCTCTGAGGTTTGCACCATTTTTCATTCTCTAGGTCGAGGACCTCATCATGTTGAAAGGCTACGGGGCAGTCATCCTCGACGGGGCGTGGCTGACGCTTCAGCTCGCCCTGTCGTCGATGGCCCTGGCCATCGTGCTCGGCCTGATCGGTGTGGCACTGCGCTTGTCGCCGGTGCGCTGGCTGGCCTGGCTGGGCGATCTGTATTCCACGGTGATTCGTGGTATTCCGGACCTGGTCCTGATCCTGCTGATCTTCTACGGCGGGCAGGACATCATCAACCGGGTTGCGCCGCTGCTCGGTTATGAAGACTACATCGACCTGAATCCGCTGATCGCGGGTATCGGTACCCTGGGCTTCATCTTCGGTGCCTACCTGTCGGAAACCTTCCGCGGTGCGTTTCTCGGTATTCCCAAAGGCCAGGCCGAAGCCGGCGTGGCGTATGGCATGAGCAACCGCCAGGTGTTCTTCCGCATCCAGGTGCCGCAAATGATTCGCCTGGCGATTCCGGGCTTCACCAACAACTGGCTGGTGCTGACCAAGGCCACCGCGCTGATTTCGGTAGTGGGCCTGCAGGACATGATGTTCAAGGCCAAGCAGGCGGCCGATGCCACCCGTGAGCCTTTCACCTTCTTCCTGGCGGTGGCGGCCCTTTACCTGGTGCTGACCAGCATCTCGCTGCTGGCCCTGAAGTATCTCGAGCGCCGCTACTCGGTTGGCGTCAAGGTGGCTGAACTATGATCTTCGACTACAACGTCGTCTGGGAGGCACTGCCGATGTACTTCGGCGGCCTGCTGACCACCCTCAAGCTGCTGGCGATTTCGCTGTTCTTCGGGCTGCTGGCGGCCATTCCGCTGGGCCTGATGCGGGTGTCCAAGCAGCCAGCGGTCAATCTCGTGGCGTGGCTTTACACCTACGTGATCCGCGGCACGCCGATGCTGGTGCAGCTGTTCCTGATCTACTACGGCCTGGCGCAGTTCGAGGCGGTGCGCGAAAGCTTCCTGTGGCCGCTGCTGTCCAGCGCTACCTTCTGCGCTTGCCTGGCGTTCGGCATCAACACCAGTGCCTACACCGCCGAAATCATCGCTGGCAGCCTCAAGGCCACGCCGCATGGCGAAATCGAGGCGGCCAAGGCCATGGGCATGTCGCGCATGAAGATGTACCGGCGCATCCTGCTACCGTCGGCCCTGCGCCGGGCGCTGCCGCAGTACAGCAACGAAGTGATCATGATGCTGCAGACCACCAGCCTGGCGTCGATCGTTACCCTGATCGACATCACTGGCGCTGCGCGCACGGTCAATGCCCAGTACTACCTGCCTTTCGAGGCCTATATCACGGCGGGCGTGTTCTACCTGTGCCTGACCTTCATCCTGGTGCGCCTGTTCAAGATGGCCGAACGCCGCTGGCTCGGCTACCTGGCGCCGCGCAAGCACTGACCGCTTTGTGAGAATCGACAGCATGTACAAACTCGAAGTCCAAGACCTGCACAAGCGCTACGGCAGCCATGAAGTGCTCAAGGGCGTGTCCCTGTCGGCCAAGGCAGGCGATGTCATCAGCATCATCGGCTCCAGCGGTTCGGGCAAGTCGACCTTCCTGCGCTGCATCAACCTGCTGGAGCAGCCGCACGCTGGCAAGATCCTGCTCAACAACGAAGAGTTGAAGCTGGTACCGGGCAAGGACGGCGCGCTCAAGGCCGCCGACCCGCGTCAGCTGCAGCGCATGCGCTCGCGCCTGTCGATGGTTTTCCAGCACTTCAACCTGTGGTCGCACATGACCGCGCTGGAAAACATCATCGAAGCGCCGGTGCATGTGCTGGGTGTGAATCGCAAGGAGGCCCTGGAAAAGGCCGAGCACTACCTGGCCAAGGTGGGTGTCGCTCATCGCAAGGATGCCTTCCCGGGGCACATGTCCGGTGGCGAGCAGCAACGCGTGGCAATTGCCCGGGCGCTGGCCATGGAGCCGGAGGTCATGCTGTTCGACGAGCCGACCTCGGCGCTGGATCCGGAACTGGTGGGCGATGTGCTCAAGGTGATGCAGGCGCTGGCCCAGGAAGGCCGCACCATGGTGGTGGTGACCCACGAAATGGGCTTTGCCCGTGAGGTTTCCAACCAGCTGGTGTTCCTGCACAAGGGCCTGGTGGAAGAAACCGGCTGCCCACGCGAAGTGCTGGCCAACCCGCAGTCGGAGCGCCTGAAGCAGTTCCTCTCCGGCAGCCTGAAGTAAAAGCTGCATTTTTGCACCAGAATAGGGCATGCTGCGCGGCGAGCGCAGCCTGACCCGGCGCACAGACTCGAACGACCTCAGGTTTCGGACCGCACCTATGACCACCCAGCGAATCGGTTTTCTCATCTGGCCAAGCACCAAGCCCTTGACTCTGGCGCTGGCCGAGGAAGTGTTGCAGGTGGCGCAGCGGGTGCACCCGGAAGTGGTCTACGATCTGGTCTTCCTGCAGGCGGAGCCGGCGCAAGAGGGTAGCTGGCGCTTGCCGGGCGAGCCGTGGAACGGTCGCCTGGAGGGGTGTCACAAGCTGTTCCTGTTGGCTGACGAGCAGCCATTGGCGGTGGGGGCTGCGTTGTCGGCGGCGCTCAAGCAGTTGGCGCGCAGTGGCTGCATGATTGGCGGCCTGTCGGCCGGGGTCTACCCTCTGGCGATGCTGGGCCTGCTCGACGGTTACCGGGCTGCGGTGCACTGGCGCTGGCAGGATGATTTTGCCGAGCGCTTCCCCAAGGTCATCGCCACCAGCCACCTGTTCGACTGGGACCGCGATCGCCTGACCGCTTGTGGCGGCATGGCCGTGACCGACCTGCTGCTGGCAGTGTTGGCCCGTGATCACGGGGCGGAGCTGGCCGGGGCGGTGTCGGAGGAACTGGTGGTCGAGCGCATTCGCGAGGGTGGCGAGCGCCAGCGTATTCCGCTGCAGAACCGCCTGGGCTCCAGCCACCCCAAGCTGACCCAGGCGGTGCTGCTGATGGAAGCCAACATCGAAGAGCCGCTGACCACCGACGAAATTGCCCAGCACGTGTGCGTGTCGCGCCGGCAGCTGGAGCGCATCTTCAAGCAGTACCTGAACCGCGTGCCGAGCCAGTATTACCTGGAGCTGCGGCTGAACAAGGCGCGGCAGATGCTGATGCAGACCAGCAAGTCGATCATCCAGATCGGGCTGTCCTGCGGCTTCTCCTCAGGGCCGCATTTTTCCAGTGCCTACCGCAACTTCTTTGGCGCAACGCCGCGGGAGGACCGCAACCAGCGGCGTAGCAGCAGCCCATTCGAACTGAGCTCAGCGCCTGCCGAAAAAGGCTGATATTTCGGGTGGGTTCGGGGCGTATGCCTTGGGTTTGATGGTGCGGCGGAAATCGAGCGCCGCCCGCGCGGCGCTTCGCAGCACAAGGCTGCTCCTACATCTGTTTCCGGCCAGTCACGCCTGCACCATCGCACGCGACCGCCTGGGTTGCCTGACGCGATATCTAGGTGGATACCAAGGGGTCGCGCGCCCTCGCCTCAGGAATAACTGGCCCGAAACAGATGTAGGAGCAGCCTTGTGCTGCGAAGCGCCGCGCGGGCGGCGCTCGATCTCACAGGCGCCACACGAACCTCGCCGGACATCCTGCACGATTCACCAGGCAGCCAGCCCCTCACAAACCTTCGTGTACACCCGTTCACCCAGCCCCCTCTCTCCCGTACACTGCGCGATTGCGACAGTGTTTGTCGCATTGCCGAAAGCCTTGTCAAAACTGGGTTTTGCGCTGTAACAAGTTGTCGCTTGGCCGCAAGGACAGGCGCGGATCAGTCCTTACAATCCCCCCATCGCTCGCCACTTCCAGGCCAGCGTTCCTCTTCAGGAGACTCAGATGTCCGTTGAGCAAGCCCCGGTGCAACGTGCCGATTTCGACCAGGTCATGGTCCCCAACTATTCTCCGGCGGCCTTCATTCCTGTGCGAGGCGAGGGCTCCCGTGTCTGGGACCAGTCGGGTCGCGAATTGATCGATTTTGCCGGTGGCATCGCGGTCAACGCTCTGGGCCACTGCCACCCGGCACTGGTCAAGGCCCTGACCGAGCAGGCCAATACCCTCTGGCACGTATCCAACGTGTTCACCAACGAGCCGGCCCTGCGGCTGGCCCACAAGCTGGTGGACGCCACCTTTGCCGACCGTGCGTTCTTCTGCAACTCCGGCGCTGAGTCCAACGAGGCCGCCTTCAAGCTGGCCCGTCGTGTTGCCCACGACCGCTTCGGCCCGGAAAAGCACGAAATCATCGCCACCGTGAACAGCTTCCACGGCCGTACTTTGTTCACCGTAAGCGTCGGTGGCCAGCCGAAGTACTCCGATGGTTTCGGCCCGAAGATCACCGGCATCAGCCATGTGCCGTACAACGACCTGGAAGCGCTGAAGGCACAGATTTCCGACAAGACCTGCGCCGTGGTGATCGAGCCGATCCAGGGCGAGAGCGGCGTGGTGCCGGCCGACAAGGCCTACCTGGAAGGCGCGCGCAAACTGTGTGACGAACACAACGCCCTGCTGATCTTCGACGAAGTGCAGACCGGCGTTGGCCGTACCGGTTCGCTGTATGCCTACCAGCACTACGGCGTTACCCCGGACATCCTGACCAGCGCCAAGAGCCTGGGCGGCGGTTTCCCGATCGGTGCCATGCTGACCACCACCGAGCTGGCCAAGCACTTGGCTGTCGGCACCCACGGCACCACCTACGGCGGCAACCCGCTGGGCTGCGCCGTCGCCTGCGCGGTGCTGGACGTGGTCAACACCCCGGAAACCCTGGCCGGTATCAAGGCCAAGCATGAGCGCTTCAAGGTCCGCCTGGAGCAGATCGGCCAGAAGTACAACCTGTTCAGCCAGGTGCGTGGCGTTGGCCTGCTGCTGGGCTGCGTGCTGACCGAGGCCTGGAAAGGCAAGGCCAAGGACGTGCTCAACGCCGCCGAGAAAGAAGGCGTGATGGTGCTGCAGGCCGGCCCGGACGTAGTCCGTTTCGCGCCAAGTCTGGTAGTTGAAGACGCCGACATCGACGAAGGCCTGGACCGCTTCGAGCGCGCCGTGGCTACCCTGACCAAGGGCTGATCCGCCCGCGGCCCCTTTGCCGGCCACGGTGCAGGCTCAACCCGAGTCTGCACCGGGCCGGTGATACCCGATTCCAGTGCAGGTGCCAGTGCACCTGCCGTTTTTCCGTGCCGCCGTGAGCGGCCCGATTCCAAAGGAGTGACACCATGCTGGTGATGCGCCCCGCGCAAATGGCTGATCTGAACGAAGTGCAGCGCATGGCTGCAGACAGCCCCATTGGTGTCACCTCGCTGCCGGACGACACCGCTCGCCTGGGCGACAAGATCGCCGCATCCGAGACTTCCTTCGCCGCCGAGGTCAGCTTCAACGGTGAAGAAAGCTACTTCTTCGTGCTCGAGGACAGCGAAACCGGCAAGTTGGCCGGGTGCTCGGCCATCGTCGCTTCGGCCGGCTACTCCGAGCCGTTCTACAGCTTTCGTAACGAGACCTTCGTGCACGCCTCGCGCGAGCTGAAGATCCACAACAAGATCCATGTGCTGTCGCTGTGCCATGACCTGACCGGCAACAGCTTGCTGACCAGCTTCTATGTGCTGCCGGAACTGGTGAACAGTGGCTGGGCCGAGCTCAATTCGCGTGGCCGCCTGCTGTTCATGGCCGCTCACCCGGAGCGTTTCGCCGACTCGGTGGTGACCGAGATCGTCGGCTACAGCGACGAGCAGGGCGAATCGCCGTTCTGGGATGCCATCGGCCGCAACTTCTTCGACCTCAACTACGCCGACGCCGAGCGCCTGTGCGGCCTGAAGAGCCGCACCTTCCTCGCCGAACTGATGCCGCACTACCCGATCTACGTGCCGCTGCTGCCTGACCTGGCTCAGGAAGCCATGGGCCAGGTGCACCCGCGGGCGCAGATTACCTTCGACATCCTCATGCGCGAAGGCTTCGAGACCGAGCACTACATCGACATCTTCGACGGTGGCCCGACCCTGCATGCGCGTACCTCGGGTATCCGCTCGATCGCCCAGAGCCGGGTTGTGCCGGTGAGGCTCGAGGAAGCCCCGGTCAAGGGCGGGCGCCCGTACCTGGTGTGCAACGGCCAGTTGCAGGACTACCGCGCGGTGCTGCTGGACCTGGACTGGGTGCCGGGCAAACCGGTCAGCCTGAGCCCGGCAGCCGCCGAGGCGCTGGGGGTGGGCGAGGGTGCCAGCGTGCGCCTGGTTGCGGTCTGAGGTCTGGCAACAGACGTTTCGGGATTGATGCGTTAGAAGAGTTTCGCGCCGGCCGCCGCCGCCGCAAAAGGAGATAGCATGATCGTTCGTCCTGTACGCAGCAGCGATTTGCCTGCGTTGATCGAATTGGCACGCAGCACCGGTACCACCGGGCTGACCACGCTGCCGGCCAACGAAGAGCGCCTGGGGCATCGCGTTGGCTGGGCGGAGAAGAGCTTCCGCGGCGAAGCCGAGCGTGGAGACACCGACTACCTGTTCGTGCTGGAAAACGACGAAGGCATGGTGGTGGGCATCAGTGCCATCGCCGGTGCCGTCGGCCTGCGCGAGCCCTGGTACAACTATCGGGTCGGCCTGACCGTCAGCGCCTCGCAGGAGCTGAAGATCTACCGCGAAATCCCCACCCTGTTCCTGGCCAACGACCTGACCGGCAACTCCGAGCTGTGCTCGCTGTTCCTGCGCAGCGACTATCGCTCCGGCCTCAACGGCCGCCTGCTGTCGCGGGCGCGCATGCTGTTCATCGCCGAGTTCCCCGAGCTGTTCGGCAAGAAGATCATCGCCGAAATGCGCGGCATGTCCGACGAGCAGGGCCGCTCGCCGTTCTGGGAAAGCCTGGGCCGGCACTTCTTCAAGATGGAGTTCAGCCAGGCCGACTACCTCACCGGCGTGGGCAACAAGTCGTTCATTGCCGAACTGATGCCGAAGTTCCCGCTGTACACCTGCTTCCTGTCCGAGGCGGCGCGCAACGTGATCGGCCGCGTGCACAAGGACACCGAGCCGGCGCTGGCCATGCTCAAGCAGGAAGGCTTCAACTACCAGGGCTACGTCGACATCTTCGACGCCGGCCCCGCCATCGAGTGCGACACCTCCAGGATCCGCGCCGTGCGCGAGAGCCAGACCCTGGTGCTGGCGGTGGGCACGCCGGGCGATGACGCGACGCCTTACATCATCCACAACCGCAAGCGCGACGACTGCCGCATCACGGCCGCACCTGCGCGGCTGGCTGCCGGTACCCTGGTGGTCGACCCCTTGACCGCCAAGCGCCTGCGCATGGGCGCCGGCGACAACGTGCGCGCCGTGCCGCTGTCGGCAAGCCGGGAGGCCCAGTAAATGACCACGCATTACATCGCAGGCAATTGGCAGGTTGGCCAGGGCGAAACCCTGCAGTCGCTCAACCCGGTGACGCAAGCCGTCGTCTGGCAGGGACAGGGCGCTGACGCCAGCCAGGTGGATGCCGCCGTGCAGGCTGCGCGTCAGGCCTTCCCGGCCTGGGCGCAATTGAGCCTGGAGGCGCGTATCGATGTGCTGGAGAAGTTCGCCGCGCAACTGAAAGCGCATGCCGAAGCCATGGCCCAGTGCATCGGCGAGGAAACCGGCAAGCCCCTGTGGGAGTCGGCGACCGAAGTCACCAGCATGATCAACAAGGTCGCGATCTCGGTGCAGAGCTACCGCGAGCGCACCGGCGAAAAGAGCGGCCCGCTGGCCGATGCCACGGCCGTGCTGCGGCACAAGCCCCACGGCGTGGTGGCGGTGTTCGGCCCGTACAACTTCCCTGGTCACCTGCCCAACGGCCATATCGTGCCAGCGCTGCTGGCTGGCAACTGCGTGGTGTTCAAGCCCAGTGAGCTGACGCCCAAGGTGGCCGAACTGACCGTCAATTGCTGGATTGCCGCCGGGTTGCCGGCGGGTGTGCTCAACCTGGTGCAGGGCGCGCGCGAAACGGGTGTGGCACTGGCCGCCAACCCAGGTATCGATGGCTTGTTCTTCACTGGCTCCAGTCGCACCGGCAACCTGCTGCACCAGCAGTTCGCCGGCCGCCCGGACAAGATCCTGGCCCTGGAAATGGGTGGTAACAACCCGCTGGTGGTGGACGAGGTCAAGGACCTCGATGCGGCGGTGTACACCATTATCCAGTCGGCGTTCATTTCCGCCGGCCAGCGCTGCACCTGCGCCCGTCGTCTGCTGGTGCCGCAAGGCGCCTGGGGTGATGCGCTGATCGCGCGCCTGGTCGAGGTGAGCAGATCCATCACGGTCGGGGCGTTCGACCAGCAGCCGGCGCCGTTCATGGGTTCGGTGATCTCGCTGCAGGCGGCGCGGGCGCTGATTGCGGCCCAGGCCGAACTGGTCGCCAAGGGTGCCGTGAAGCTGCTGGAAATGACCCAGCCGCAGGCCGATGCCGCACTGCTGACCCCAGGCATTGTCGATGTCACCGCTGTGGCCGAGCGCCCGGACGAAGAGTTCTTCGGCCCGCTGCTACAGGTGATCCGCTATGCCGACTTCGATGCCGCCATCGATGAGGCCAACAACACCCAGTACGGCCTGGCCGCTGGCTTGCTGTCCGACTCCCACGCCCGTTACCAGTACTTCTGGCTGCGCAGCCGCGCCGGCATCGTCAACTGGAACAAGCAACTGACCGGTGCCGCCAGCAGTGCGCCGTTCGGCGGCGTGGGTGCCAGTGGCAACCACCGCGCCAGCGCCTATTACGCAGCGGACTACTGCGCTTACCCCGTGGCTTCGCTGGAGACCGCCAGCCTTGCCTTGCCGGCAACCTTGACGCCGGGCGTCACCCTATAACAACAGGTCACGGAGCCTAGCCGATGAAATCCTACGAAGTGAATTTTGATGGCCTGGTGGGGCCTACCCACAACTATGGCGGCCTGTCCTACGGCAACGTGGCTTCGCAGAGCAACAGCCAGCAGGGTTCCAACCCGCGCGAAGCCGCGCGCCAGGGCCTGGCAAAGATGAAAGCGCTGGCCGACATGGGCTTCAAGCAGGGCGTGCTGGCGCCGCAGGAGCGCCCGGACGTGGCTGCACTGCGCCGCCTGGGCTTCAGCGGCAGCGATGCCGAAGTGATCCAGCGTGCCGCCAAGGAGGCCATGCCATTGCTGGTGGCCAGTTGCTCGGCTTCGAGCATGTGGGTGGCCAACGCCGCCACGGTCAGCCCCAGTGCCGACACTGCCGATGGCCGCGTGCATTTCACTGCTGCCAACCTCAACTGCAAGTACCACCGCAGCATCGAGCACCCGACCACCAGTCGCGTGCTGGGGGCCATGTTCAGCAACGACAAGCACTTTGCCCACCACGCGGCACTGCCTGCCGTGGCACAGTTCGGTGACGAGGGGGCGGCCAACCACACGCGCTTCTGCCGTACCTATGGCGAGGCCGGCGTGGAGTTCTTCGTCTACGGCCGCAGCGCCTTCGACAGCCGCTACCCGGCGCCGCAGAAGTACCCGGCCCGGCAGACCCTGGAAGCCTCCCAGGCCGTGGCCCGGCTGCATGGCCTGAGCGATGACGGCGTGGTCTACGCTCAACAGAACCCGTCGGTAATCGACCAGGGCGTGTTCCACAACGATGTGATTGCTGTGGGCAACGGCGAGGTGCTGTTCTACCACGAGGACGCCTTCCTCGAGACGGACGCGGTACTTGGCCAACTGCGAGCTAAACTGGCCAGCAAGGGTGGCAACTTCCAGGCCATCTGCGTGCCGCGGGCAGCGGTGACGGTGGAGGACGCGGTGCGTTCCTACCTGTTCAACAGCCAGCTGCTCAGCCGCGACGACGGCTCCATGCTGCTGGTGGTGCCGGAAGAGTGCCGCAACAACGAGCGGGTCTGGGCCTATCTGGGCCAGTTGACCAGCCAGGGCGGCCCGGTGCGGGAGGTGAAAGTGTTCGACCTCAAGCAGAGCATGCAGAACGGCGGTGGGCCGGCTTGCCTGCGTTTGCGCGTGGCGTTGAAGGAAACGGAACTGGCAGCGGTCAACCAAGGCGTTATCATGACCGCCTCGCTGTACGACACCCTGTTGCAGTGGGTCGACAAGCATTACCGCGATCGCCTTGGCGAGGCGGACCTGGCCGACCCGCAATTGCTGGTGGAATGCCGTACGGCACTGGACGAATTGACCCAGATCCTGAAGTTGGGCTCGGTGTATCCGTTCCAACGCCAACCTTGAAGAGAGACTTTGCAATGACCGACGCCCTGCGCCTTATCCTGGAAGATGAAGACGGCACCCAGCTGGAAACTTCCTGCACCCGCTTTGCCGTGGTCTGGCAAGGCAAGGAAGTGTGGATTCAGCAGGATGGTCGTGGCCAGCTGCTGATCGGCGTGGATGTCGAGGAAGACGACACCGAGTACGCCAACCTGCTGCTGCGCCCGATGGCCACCAACCTGGTCAGCCTGCAGCTGGAAATGGAACCGGCGGAGGTCGGCGAAGACGACGATCACGTCCATGGCCCCGATTGCGACCACCACCACTAAGGAAGTACCTATGCTCGCCCTTGGCAAATTGCTTGAGCTGACCCTCACCGATCACGAACCGGCCGAGAAGACCCAAGTGACACCCAAGGGCGCGCGTTTGCGCTGGCTGGGGGAGGGCGCGCTCGAAGTGCGCCCGGCCGAAAACGAGGATTGCGGGCTGGACCTGCTGCTGTCCGCCGGCATCCACGGCAACGAAACGGCGCCGATCGAGTTGCTCGAGCGGCTGTTGCATGGCGTGGCCAACGGCAAGATCAAACCCAAGGCCCGGGTGCTTTTCCTGTTTGGCAACCCCGCAGCGATCCGCAAGGGCGAGCGCTTCATCGAGCAGGACATCAACCGCCTGTTCAACGGCCGCCACGAGCTGTCCAGTGGCTTCGAGGCATTGCGTGCCGCCGAGCTGGAACAGTTCGCCCGGGTGTTCTTCAGCAAGGCGGGGCGCAGCCGCCTGCACTACGACTTGCATACCGCCATCCGCGGCTCGAAGATCGAGCAGTTCGCCTTGTACCCTTATAAAGAGGGGCGCAAGCATTCCCGTCGCGAGCTGGCACGCCTGGCGGCGGCGGGCATGGAGGCGGTGTTGTTGCAGAGCAAGTCTTCCATCACTTTCAGCGCCTTCACCTACGAGCAGTTGGAGGCCGAAGCCTTCACCCTGGAGTTGGGCAAGGCCCGCCCGTTCGGCCAGAACGAGGAGGTCAACCTCGACAAGCTGGAGGAGCGGCTGATCCGCATCATCGAAAACACCGAGCCCGAAGGCGAAGGTTCGCTGGATGGCCTGCAGCTGTTCAGCGTTTCCCGCGAGATCATCAAGCACAGCGACAGCTTCCACCTGCACCTGCCTGCAGACATCGAGAACTTCTCCGAGCTGAGCAAGGGCTACTTGCTGGCCGAGGACCTGGCCGAGACGCGTTGGGTGGTCGAGGAGGAGGGCGCGCGCATCATCTTCCCCAACCCCAAGGTCAAGAATGGCCTCAGGGCGGGGATTCTGATCGTTCCCGACTCCGGCCAGCGATTAGGCTGAGCTGGCCCCGATAGCCTGGGTTCACGGCTGTGTGCGCAGTTCCAGTTGCAACGCCTGACGGAGCCCGTTTTCAGTGAAGGCGGGTGGGTTGGTGTTCAGGGCGGTGCTGCCGCCGAATGTGAACCTGCAATCGGTGGGCAAGCCGATGCTCTGTAGCAGCAGGTTGTCCACCGGATAGGCGCCGTTTTTGCCTTGAACCTCGGTCTGGCCCGGAAAGACGGTGCCTGACATCGAGTTCCAGCCTTGGCACAGGCAACGATACAGGTCGAGTAGTGGCAGTTGCGCTGCGGTCGACCAGCCTGGGTTGTATGCCAGGGTGCCGCCGCTGTAGCCCCAGCTACTCTGGTTTTCGTCGATGATGAAGTGGCCTTCGTCTTCATCTTCTTCGTGGTCGCTGGGTGTATAGGTCGTGAATTGGTGTCTGGCTGCTTCGATCACGCTGATCGGGGCTCCGGACTGCCCGGCCTTTTTATCCAGGGCCGCCAGTAGCGCCTGACCGCAGGGTAGTTTGCGCAGCAGTTCCAGCGCATCCTCTGCCGCTTGGCTGAACTGGTCGCTACCCGTCACTCGCACGCCGATATTGCCCAGGGCCTGATGTTCGGCCATCACGGGCCGGGCCAGTCGTGCATCGTTTTCGGCATTGCGGTAGAGCTCGACCCTGGAGGACTCGCGGCCAAGCAGGCGGTGCCCCGTGACGTTGACAACCGCGTCGCCCTTGTCGATGAGTACCGGGCCGCTACCGACCACAATCTGGTGCGTGCCGGTATGGGCGTCGATGTGGACGATACCTGCGCCGGTCTCGATCCTGTTGCCGGTCCCTATCATGTCGATCAGCACCGTCTTCTTCACCTCCGGGGCTATGACCACGTGGTGATTGCCATCGGTGAGGCGAATGGCAATGGCTTGGGCGGTATGCGCGGGGACCATGAATACCGCATCGTTGATGGTCACTTCCAGCAGGCATTCGCGAGGGGCGATACGTACGCGCTTTTGCTGTTCATTCGCGCGCAGCGCACGCGGGGCCACGTTGAAGACCAGCAGCTCGCTGTTCTGGGTGCTGCGGCGATAGCGCCGCCCCAATGGATAGGCGCGCTCGAGGGTGATTCGCACATTTTCGTCGGCCTGGATGTACTTGACCTCGGTCTGCTGCCGAGGGTTGTCTTCGTTATTGTCGAAGGCGGTTTGCGAGTGGCCGGGTTCCCGGGCGTCGATGTAGTAGATCGGTCTCGGGTTGGCCTGCATGGTGCCGTGGGGTAGCGGATGCGGGTCCGAATGGAGTTTGGATATGTTCAGCTCAGGCATGGAGTGCTCCGGCAGCGAGGGTGGGTCGGCAGGATCCCGTTCCACTGCGCGGGTCAGGTGTTGCTTATGTACCGCATGGGTGGGCCCGCAGGTCTGCTTTTCCGCCCTGGCCGTGCTAATGAACGGCTTTTCATCCGCCGATTGCTGTTCTGGTGTACAAACACACTGTATCTCCCGTTCAGGCTGGATATAATGGCGCCCTTTGCCGTCGTTTCGTCGATTCGACGTATTAGCCCAAACGGCCGCCGTTTCCGTGGAAGAACCTATGAAAAGCGCAGAAATCCGTGAAGCCTTCCTTCGCTTCTTCGAAGAGCAGGGACATACCCGAGTCGCCTCCAGTTCGCTGATCCCGAACAACGACCCGACCCTGCTGTTCACCAATGCCGGCATGAACCAGTTCAAGGACTGCTTCCTCGGTGCGGAGAAGCGTGCCTACACGCGTGCCGTCAGTAGCCAGAAGTGCGTGCGCGCAGGCGGCAAGCACAACGACCTGGAAAACGTCGGTTACACCGCGCGTCACCACACTTTCTTTGAAATGCTGGGCAACTTCAGCTTCGGTGACTACTTCAAGCGCGACGCGATCACTTTCGCCTGGACCTTCCTGACTTCGGAAAAATGGCTGAACCTGCCAAAGGAAAAGCTCTGGGTCACCGTCTACGCCACTGACGACGAAGCCTACGATATCTGGACCAAGGAAGTCGGCGTGCCGGCCGAGCGCATGGTGCGTATCGGCGACAACAAGGGCGCCCCGTACGCTTCCGACAACTTCTGGACCATGGGCGACACCGGCCCATGCGGCCCGTGCACCGAGATCTTCTACGACCACGGCCCGGACATCTGGGGCGGCCCACCCGGCTCGCCGGAAGAAGACGGCGATCGCTACATCGAGATCTGGAACAACGTCTTCATGCAGTTCAACCGTACCGCCGACGGCGTGCTGCACCCGCTGCCAGCGCCGTCGGTGGACACCGGCATGGGCCTGGAGCGCGTCAGCGCCGTGCTGCAGCACGTGCACTCGAACTACGAGATCGACCTGTTCCAGAACCTGCTGTCGGCCGCGGCCAAGGCCATCGGTTGCAGCAATGAGGGCCAGGCCTCGCTGAAAGTGGTCGCCGACCACATCCGTTCGTGCGGCTTCCTGATCGCCGACGGCGTGCTGCCGTCCAACGAAGGCCGTGGCTACGTGCTGCGCCGCATCATTCGCCGCGCCTGCCGCCACGGTAACAAGCTGGGCGCCAAAGGCAGCTTCTTCTACCAGATCGTTGCCGCGCTGGTCGCTGAAATGGGCGAGGCCTTCCCGGAACTAAACAGCCAGCAGGCGCACATCGAGCGCGTGCTCAAGGCTGAAGAAGAACAGTTCGCCAAGACCTTGGAACAGGGCCTGCGCATCCTCGAGCAGGACCTGGCCCAGCTCGAGGGCGACGTGGTGCCGGGCGACGTGGTGTTCAAGCTGTACGACACCTACGGCTTCCCGATGGACCTGACCGCCGACATCGCCCGTGAGCGCGAGCTGACCATCGACGAAGCCGGTTTCGAGCGCGAGATGGACGCCCAGCGTGAACGTGCCCGTTCCGCCAGCGCCTTCGGCATGGACTACAACAGCCTGGTCAAGGTCGACAGCGCCACCGAGTTCCTCGGCTACGAGGCCACCGAAGGCCAGGGCAAGATAATCGCCCTGTACAAGGACGGCCAGGCCGTCGACCAGCTGGGTGAAGGCGAGCAGGGCGTGGTCGTGCTCGACCGCACGCCGTTCTACGCCGAATCCGGTGGCCAGGTGGGCGACACCGGCTACCTGCAGGCTGGCGCTGCGCGCTTCGATGTGCGCGACACCACCAAGACCGGTGGTGCCTTCCTGCACCACGGCGTGGTTGCCAGCGGTGCGCTGGTGATCGGCTCCCCGGTGGAGGCCAAGGTCGATGCCGACGTGCAGCACGCCACCTCGCTGAACCACTCCGCCACCCACCTGCTGCACGAAGCGCTGCGCCAGGTACTGGGCGAACACGTACAGCAGAAAGGCTCGCTGGTCGACAGCCAGCGCCTGCGTTTCGACTTCAGCCACTTCGAGGCGGTGAAACCGGAGCAGATCAAGGCCCTGGAAGACATCGTCAACCGTGAAGTGCGCAAGAACACTGCGGTGGAAACCGAACTGACCGACATCGAAACCGCCAAGGCCAAGGGTGCCATGGCGCTGTTCGGCGAGAAGTACGGCGACACCGTGCGTGTGCTGAGCATGGGCGGCGATTTCTCGGTGGAGCTGTGCGGCGGTATCCACGCCAAGCGCACCGGTGACATCAGCCTGTTCAAGATCATCAGCGAAGGCGGCGTGGCCTCTGGCGTGCGCCGTATCGAAGCGGTCACCGGGGCTGCTGCGCTGGCCTACCTGAACGCTGCCGAAGAGCAGGTCAAGGAAGCCGCGCAGCTGGTGAAGGGTAACCGCGACAACCTGATCGACAAGCTGTCGGCTGTGCTCGAGCGCAACCGCCAGCTGGAGAAGCAGCTGGAACAGCTGCAGGCCAAGGCCGCCAGCGCCGCCGGGGATGATCTCTCCAACGCGGCCGTTGAGGTCAAGGGCGCCAAGGTGCTCGCCGCCCGCCTGGATGGACAGGACGGCAAGGCACTGCTGGCGCTGGTCGATCAGCTGAAGAACAAGCTCGGCCACGCAGTGATCCTGCTGGGCAGCGAGCATGAGGGCAAGGTTGTGCTGGTGGCCGGCGTGACCAAGGACCTCTCCAGCCAACTCAAGGCTGGCGATCTGATGAAACAAGCCGCTGCGGCGGTGGGTGGCAAGGGTGGTGGTCGTCCGGACATGGCTCAGGGTGGCGGCGTCGACGTCGCCGCACTGGACCAGGCCCTGGCGCTGGCCGTGCCATTCGCAGAGCAGGGACTTTGAGATGAGGGGGCCGGCGGTCTAGTGGCCTGTACGGCTAATTCTTGCGCTCAAATTCGAGTGCCAGGGTTTGCCGCGCAAGGCGCCGCGACGAGTCGTAGCCGGGCTACGGCGAGGAGTGGCAACGCAGCGAGGCGAATCCTGGTGCCGAATTTGGGTGCAAGAATTAGCCACACAGGCCACTCCCATCCGGCCTCTTCATGTTGGATTGTTTTTTGGGGCCCTGTATGGGCTGAGGCACCATTGAAATGGCGTTGATCGTACAGAAATTTGGCGGCACCTCTGTCGGTTCCATCGAGCGGATCGAGCAGGTAGCCGATAAGGTCAAGAAACACCGTGAAGCGGGCGACGACCTGGTGGTTGTGCTGTCGGCAATGAGCGGTGAAACCAATCGCCTGATCGACCTGGCCAAGCAGATCACCGATCAGCCGGTTCCGCGTGAACTGGACGTGATCGTGTCGACCGGTGAGCAGGTCACCATTGCCTTGCTGACCATGGCCTTGATCAAGCGCGGTGTGCCAGCGGTGTCCTACACCGGCAACCAGGTGCGCATTCTCACCGACAGCGCACACAACAAGGCGCGCATCCTGCAGATCGACGACCAGAAGATTCGTGCCGACCTCAAGGAAGGCCGCGTGGTCGTGGTAGCAGGCTTCCAGGGCGTAGACGAGCACGGCAGCATCACCACGCTTGGCCGTGGCGGCTCCGACACCACGGGTGTGGCCCTGGCGGCTGCGCTGAAGGCTGACGAGTGCCAGATCTACACCGACGTCGATGGCGTCTACACCACCGACCCGCGTGTTGTGCCGCAGGCCCAGCGCCTGGAGAAGATCACCTTCGAAGAGATGCTGGAAATGGCCAGCCTCGGTTCCAAGGTGCTGCAGATCCGTTCGGTGGAATTCGCCGGCAAGTACAACGTTCCGCTGCGCGTGCTGCACAGCTTCAAGGAGGGTCCGGGTACCCTCATTACCATTGATGAAGAGGAATCCATGGAACAGCCGATCATTTCCGGTATCGCCTTCAACCGTGATGAAGCCAAGCTGACCATTCGCGGCGTGCCGGACACCCCGGGCGTGGCCTTCAAGATCCTCGGCCCGATCAGTGCCTCGAACATCGAGGTCGACATGATCGTGCAGAACGTTGCCCACGATAACACCACCGACTTCACCTTCACCGTGCACCGCAACGAGTACGAGAAGGCGCAGAGCGTGCTGGAAAACACTGCCCGCGAAATCGGTGCCCGTGAAGTGATCGGCGACACCAAGATCGCCAAGGTCTCGATCGTCGGCGTCGGCATGCGTTCGCACGCCGGTGTTGCCAGCCGCATGTTCGAAGCCCTGGCCAAGGAGAGCATCAACATCCAGATGATCTCCACCTCCGAGATCAAGGTTTCGGTCGTGATCGAAGAGAAGTACCTGGAGCTGGCCGTACGCGCGCTGCACACCGCGTTCGAGCTCGACGCCCCGGCACGACAGAGCGAGTAATACGCTGCCTGGAAGGGCGCGGCTTGCCGCGCCCTTCGCGTTTCTGCTCGCCATGCAGGCCCGTCCAGCCCTGTGTGGCGATCAACCAGGCCCAGGTCGTCGTCCACGACCAGGCCGCGACACCCAAGACTGTTACCCCTGAATGTTTTGCGTAAGGAGAAAGCTATGTTGATTCTGACTCGTCGGTGCGCCGAGAGCCTGATCATTGGAGACGGCGAGATCACCGTGACGGTGCTCGGCGTAAAAGGCAACCAGGTGCGTATTGGCGTCAGCGCCCCGAAAGAAGTGGCTGTGCACCGCGAGGAAATCTACCTGCGGATCAAGAAAGAGAAGGACGAGGAGCCAAGCCTTTAATTTTTTTGAAGTTTTTTTCAAAAAAAGGGTTGCAAACGAGGAAGAGCCTGTTTAATATTCGCCTCGTGTTGCGGTGAGGTGGCCGAGTGGCCGAAGGCGCTCCCCTGCTAAGGGAGTATACCTCATAAGGGTATCGGGGGTTCGAATCCCCCCTTCACCGCCATTATTCGCTTAGGGCGCTGTAAACGGTAAGAACGCTAAGTAGTTGATTTTAAACGAAAAAGTTCTTGCAAAAATGTTTCAGCGACCTATAATGCGCGGCAAGACACGGACTCATAGCTCAGCTGGATAGAGTACTCGGCTACGAACCGAGCGGTCGGAGGTTCGAATCCTCCTGAGTCCGCCACTTTTGAAGTGGCTTTGCTTGCAAGGCTGCTTCAATCAACCAGTGGTAATCTGGTCTAAAACTACCATCGCGGACTCATAGCTCAGCTGGATAGAGTACTCGGCTACGAACCGAGCGGTCGCAGGTTCGAATCCTGCTGAGTCCGCCACTTTTTGAAGTGGCTCTGCTTGCAAAGGCACTTCAACCAACCAGTGGTAATCTGGTCTAAAAATACCACCACGGACTCATAGCTCAGCTGGATAGAGTACTCGGCTACGAACCGAGCGGTCGGAGGTTCGAATCCTCCTGAGTCCGCCACACCAAATCAAGAAGCCCGCTCAATTGAGCGGGCTTTTTGTTTTTCTGCGCCAATGAATTGTTGCTGATGTCGATCTAAGCTCTTCTGTAATGATTGTGGTGCAGGTGCCGCGCTCTTCTGTGGGAGCGGCCTTGTGTCGCGATGGGGCGCGCAGCGGCCCCAAAATCGACCAGGCGCCACACTTCTGAAATGAATGTGCTTTCCCACCCATGACAACCGTCGCACTGATAGCTTCGAGCGTTGTCCCAGCTTTATCACGCAAACGATTGTTCTGGCCAAAAATTTTAAGCGATCTGACAGCTTTAGCAGTGTATGATTGCGCCCGTCAGCCCCGCCGGGGCTTGTGGAAAACCACCATGGACTTACCCAGTAGTTACTCGCTAACAAGATTCATACAGAAAGATCTGACCGATTGATTCTCCCGGCGTGCTCCGCTGCTGGGAGTGGAGTTCGCCTATGACTGAAGTAGAAGTAAAAAAAGCGCAGGAAAGCCTGCAGGACCGCCTGGCCCAGGTGGTCGAACTGCTGCAGCGCCAGCGCGTGGTAGAAGACCTGACCCATCGTCAGGAAGGCGCCCACCACGACCTGGTGGAAAACCTGGTCCACCGCCAGAACCTCGTCGAGCTGCAGCGCAAACTCGACGACCTGCACCCCGCCGACATCGCCTACATCCTCGAAGCCTTGCCCCTGGAAGACCGCCTGACGGTCTGGCAGCTGGTGCGCTCGGATCGCGATGGCGACATCCTGCTGGAAGTGTCCGACGCCGTGCGGCAATCGCTGATCGCCGACATGGACGATCACGAGCTGCTCGCCGCCGCCAAGGAAATGGACGCCGACGAGCTGGCGGACCTGGCTCCAGAGCTGCCGCGTGACGTTGTTCACGAGCTGATGGAAACCCTCGATGCCCAGCAACGCGAGCGCGTGCGTTCGGCGCTTAGCTACGACGAGGAGCAGGTTGGTGCGCTGATGGACTTCGAGATGGTCACCATCCGCGAAGACGTCAGCCTGGAAGTGGTGTTGCGCTACCTTCGCCGCCTGAAAGAGCTGCCGAACCACACCGACAAACTCTTCGTGGTCGACTATGACGGCATTCTCAAGGGCGTATTGCCGATCAAGCGCCTGCTGGTCAACGACCCGGAGAAGAAGGTGGCGGAGGTCATGGCGACCGATCCGGTCTCCTTCCACCCCGAGGAGGATGCCTATGATGCGGCGCAGGCCTTCGAGCGTTATGACCTGGTATCTGCGCCAGTTGTGGACAAGAACGAACGCCTGATCGGCCGCTTGACCATCGACGAGATGGTCGACCTGATTCGTGAGGAAAGCGAAAGCGAAGTGCTGAACATGGCCGGTTTGCGCGAGGAAGAAGACATCTTCGCCTCGGTCTGGCGTTCGCTGCGCAACCGCTGGGCCTGGTTGGCCATCAACCTGATTACCGCTTTCGTTGCCTCGCGAGTGATCGGCCTGTTCGAAGGTTCGATCGAGAAACTGGTGGCCCTGGCCGCACTGATGCCGATCGTGGCAGGCATTGGCGGCAACTCCGGTAACCAGACCATCACCATGATCGTGCGCGCCATGGCGCTGGACCAGGTGTCGCCAGGCAACACCAGCCGCCTGATGCGCAAGGAGCTGGCGGTATCGCTGCTCAACGGCCTGATCTGGGGCGGGGTGATCGGTGCGGTGGCGTTCTGGCTGTATGGCAGCTGGTCGTTGGGCCTGGTGATGACTGCGGCGATGACCTTGAACCTGCTGTTGGCGGCCTTGATGGGGGTGTTGATCCCGATGACCCTGACACGCCTGGGGCGCGACCCGGCGATGGGCTCCAGCGTGATGATTACCGCGGTGACCGACAGTGGTGGGTTCTTCATCTTCCTCGGGCTGGCCACAGTGTTTCTGCTGTAACCCGCGGATCGCGTTTCTTGCAGAGACACCACCTGCAAAAAAGCCAGCTTACGCTGGCTTTTTTGTGTTCGGTTGCAAACCTCAGGAGGCGTCGGCAGCCATTTCCACATCGTGAGCGATGAGGGCCACCAGCGCGTTCTGCTGGCGGTGCGACAGTTGGCGGAAGCGTTGCAGCAATTCGCGTTCATGCAGGGACAGTTCGGGGCTGTCCAGGCGCATGCTCAAATCGTCACCCAGCGCACCTTCCTGGATAAGGCTCTGTTCCAGGCGCGCGATGATTTCGGAGTTCATGCTGCGGTGATGGTTGCGCGCTACCTCGGCAATGCGCTCACGCATCCCGTCGGGCAGGCGGACGACGAACTTGTCAGCGGTGCGGCTCGAATAAATAGCCTGTTTCATTGGGCGCATATAAATTGACCGGATTTTGGTTCAGGGGAAGCGGTTCTCAAATTGGCCGCACGGGGTGGTAGTACGACCGTGGCGACGACGAAATGTTCAACCGTCTGTGAAAAATGGATGCTCATCTTGCCTCATGGTCGCCGTTTCCTTGGCGTCAATTCTGTGACAAATAGTGAGCCGGATAAAGGCTTTGTGCCAGTACCAATTATCAGAAATGAGTACTGGTTTGAAAAGTTTTACATCCACCGGCTTGCCCAATCGTCAGACTTTTGCCGTCAAAAACTGGTAAAACGCAGCAAAAGGCTGGGAAAGTCCCTAGAATGTGCGGGTTTTCCTCCATAGAGCATAGTGGCTATGCAACATGACGCAAGCGACCGCCAATCAGGCACAGGCCGGTTGATATATCTGGTAGGACCGTCGGGTTCCGGGAAAGATTCCCTGATTGACGCTTCCCGTGAGCGGCTTTCAACCGCCGGGGTGGAAATCGCTCGTCGCGTCATTACCCGTTCGGCTGAAGCCAAGGGTGAAGCCGCCCATGGCGTAACGGCCGAACAGTTCGAAGCAATGCGCGCGCAGGGCGCGTTCGCCATGCATTGGCGCGCCAATGGGTTGGATTACGGCATTCCATTGCAGGTGGATCAGTGGCTGGCGGCGGGCAGGTCGGTGCTGGTGAATGGTTCGCGGGCTTATCTCGCCGAGGCGCGCCGGCGCTACCCGAACCTGTTGGCAGTGCTGGTGGAGGTCAGGCACGGAGTGCTGCGCGAGCGCCTGTTGGCCCGCGGCCGGGAAAGCGCAGAGGAAATTGAGCAGCGCCTGGCACGTAATGCACGCTTGCAGGCGCTGGCAGATCCGTCGCTGCATGTGCTGGACAACTCCACCACCCTGGAAACCGCAGTCGCGGCATTGTTCACGCTGCTGCATGATGAAGGTGTGCTGGCGCAGGTGTAGCATTGGCAGAAAAGGATTACGCGAAAAAGCCCGCTTGAGGCATGACAAACGCCAGCATGCTGGTTAACATGCTGGCCGTCCCGCTATGCAGCGTTCGCTGCCGGCACTTGCGTCTCAGTAGCTCAATTGGATAGAGCATCCCCCTCCTAAGGGGAAGGTTGGCAGTTCGAACCTGCCCTGGGACGCCATATTTCTCAAGGCTCGTGGCGATTTCAGGATTTTTTCATTATGCACCCTGGGTGCAGGATGGGTGTAATCAGTGTTTTTTCTACCGATGCTACCCCTATCGAATGCTTTACTAGGATCACCCTGATAGCCACTTCGGTGCGGGGGAACAATGGATCTGAAGGTGGAAAATGCAGGAATTCCTGAGCAATAACTGGCTATCGATATTCTCCATCGTTATCGGTTTTTTCGTTGCCTACATTTTCTATCGATTGCAAAAAAAGGATTCCGCGTCTGCATCTGCCGAGCGAAAAAAGCATGCAAATGCGGAGCTCATCGATGTAGTCGAAAGCTACATTATCAACAAGCAAGAAATTTCGCGGAGTGTTATTAACAATCTGATAGACGCATCTGAGCGCTTTCATTCGGTTGTGCTGCGCCCGAACTGCACAGCGATCACGTTGCTCCAGGATGTGGCCTTGAGATTGCAGAGAAGTAGGCATCTCGACATACCGCAGAAGTCCGAGTACTCGGTGAAAATTGACGCGCTAATCCGGCAAGTAAAAATGGAAATGACGCCTCTGACGTGGGAAACAATGACTTCAGATGCTAAGGCCATTATTGAAGAGGTAGTTTCTCTGGTTCCGGAGGAAAAACGTCCGGAGGTTGAGGAAAAACTGGGTGTTTTAGCGTCGCTTAGTGAGCTTGTGAGCAATCACGGCGAACTCATAAAGCTAGTTGGCGAAAACTCAAAATTGAGTTGGTTTACCGCTGCCTTGGCCGGCGTTACTGCTGCGCTGCTTGCGTCGGCTGTCGGCAGGAAGGTGTTTGCCACGTTAGAAGAACCTACTTTTTTCATTGTCGCCAAGTCAGGCACTCTTTTTGTCTGGATTTCGGCTCTACTAATTCTCGGGGGGGTGGCGGTATATTTTCTTCGTGACAAGAAAAAAGCCGAAGTACCGGCGGGTGAAAATTAGAGGTTACCCCGTATACGCAGACTGTGGTGGTTGAGCAGTCAGCGTGTCTGGCCGTTGCTCGGATGCCTAGGCCGGCGTTCAGCAACTCCCTCACCCGCTTGTGTACTTCCTCGTCCACTGGGCTGTTTCCCCTCGGCCAGTTCTGGGTCACATCAGCCGCCGCACTGATTGCCCTGCGCTCGTGGCCGGTTTGTTGCCGGCCTGTAGCCCGGGGTTCGGCTGGCCTGGCAACTTCCCTGTCGCGTATCGGTGCCGCCATCGGCACCTACCTGGTGCCCATGTCGCTGGAGTCGCTCGGCATTGCCAACACCATGATCGTGGCGTTTGGCATTTCGATGGTCGGGCTGCTCTGCACCTGGCTGATGGCGCCGGAGACACGCTCGCTGGACCTGGCCAAGGCCAGCGCAGTCTGATACTGCAAGCAGTCGCCGAGCTGACGCTGGCCGTGTAAGAGCGGCCTTGTGTCGCGAAAGGGCTGCGCAGCAGCCCCGGCCATATCAGCTGTGAAGCCAAAATCCTGGGGCCGCCTTGCGGCCCTTTCGCGACACAAGGCCGCTCCTACAGGGGCCGCGTAGAGCAGGAATATCAGTTTACCGGCCAAGCGCTGACGCACCACGAAGTACCCCGCCACGTTCCGCCTTGAAGCTGCGTATTCCTACATCCCCAGATGCTTCAAGGCCCACAGCACTCCCATGCCTACAATTAGCGTCAGCATCGTGCTGCGCGTACGCCACGCCACCAGCGCGGCAAGTATCGCCGCTGGTATCTGTGGGTTCATCCAGTCGAACCCCGCCTGCCGGTCCGGGAATACCACGGCCGGCAGTACCAATGCGGCCAACACGCTGGCTGGCACATACGCCAGGGCGCGGCGAAACAGTGGGGGGATGCGCAATGCCGTGTGCAACTCGATGAACGACAGGCGGATGGCGAAGGTGCCCAGGCCGATAAGAATGAAGGTCATCCACTGGGTCGTTTCGCTCATGATGCTTCCTGCTCGGTATTGGTTTCTGCCGCAGTTTGCTGTTTTTGCCAGTTCTCGATGGCAAGCCCGGCGATGATGCCGCCCAGCGCGCCAGCCAGCAGGCCGAGGTTGTAGGGCAGGTCGACGGCCAGTACGGCGAGCACACCGCCGGTCAGCGCTGCGCCAAGCGTGGCTGCATTGCGAATGCCAGGTATCAACAGGGCCAGGAACGACAGGGGGATGGCAAAGCCGAGCGACCAGTCTTCAGGGATGCTCGCGCCCAGGTACATGCCCGCCAGCACCGAGAGGTTCCAGCCGAAGAACATGGTGATTGCCGTACCGGCATAGTAGGGGTAGGCATACTGTCCCAGCCCGCCCGTGCCCATCTTCAGCATGCACAGGGCGAAGGACTGGTCCGACAGCATGTACGCCATCGGCCACTTGCGGCGGCGGGGCAACTGGCCCAGGTGCGGGGCCAGGCTGGCGCTGTACATCAGGAAGCGCAGGTTGATCACCAGCGCGGTGACTACCATGGTCACCGGCAGGGCGGCGCTTTGCATCAACTGCATCACCACCATCTGCGCCGAACCGGAGTAGAACAGCAAGGTCATGCCGATGGCATCGGTTGGCGACAGGCCCATGCCGATCGCCGTGACCCCGGTGATCAGGCCGAAGGGCACGATGCCGGAGGTCAATGGCAGGGCGCTGCGGGCACCTTGCCTGAACGCTTGGGGCGCGCTTGGATACGGCATTTGAAATCCTTGAAAGTGTGCAGGCGGTACAGGGGCGGCACGTTAATGCGCGCGACAGTTGGCCACAACGCCAGATTTCTGGAATAGTAGGCCTAAAAAAAATAGGCCTGAAACCGTGTACCTCGATACTTCTACCCGGCACTCGCTGCAGCTCAATGCCTTGCGTGCCTTCGAAGCGTCAGCCCGCCTGGGCGGTTTCGCCCGTGCTGCACTCGAACTGAAGGTGACACCGGGGGCCATCGCCGCCCTGGTCAAGACCCTGGAGAACGAATACGGCGCGGCCTTGTTCGAGCGCCATGCCAAAGGCGTACGGCTGACGCCCTTGGGCCAAAGCGTGAAAGGCCAGTTCACCGAGGCATTCGACGCCGTGGAAGCCGCTGCGCGCGCACTGCGCCGCCTGGCGGCACCACAGCGGGTGCATATCGTCACATCGCCTGCTCTGGCGCAGTTGTGGATCGGGCCACGCTTGCCGGAACTGACGCGCTTGCTGGCACCCATCGAGATCTCGGTGACTGCGGTGGATGAGCCGCCCAACCTGAAGCGCAGCCCGTTCGATCTGTGCCTGTTCTACACCGAAAAGCCCGAGCGCTGGCAACGCAGGATAGCCACGGAAGAAATCCTGCCCGTGTGCGTGCCGGCCCTGGCCACCAGCATCACCAAGCCCGAGGATCTTGCCGACGCCCGTTGCATCGCCGACGTGGGCTGGAACGACTGGGCGGTGTGGACGGGGGCGGTGATGCCCGGGCACAAGTTCGTTGCCCGTGGGCCGGGTTTTTCCCTGTACTCGATCGCCCTGCAGCAAGCCTTGCTGGCTGCAGGGGTGCTGATAGGGCGCAGAAGCCTGGTGCAGCGCTACCTGGACAGCGGTGAACTGGTCGCCCCCATCGACCGCGCTGTGCCACTGGGTGTGACCATCGCCGCATGGCGGCTGCCGGGTGCCAAGGGCAACCAGGTGGTTGCCGCGGTGGAGGAGGCGCTGTTGCATCTGGCTTGAGCGTCCTCGATCCATGCCTGCTCTCACAGCGCCGCAAAAACAGGGCGTCGGGGCTATTCTGTTCGGGTGCGCCAGCCGTCAGGGAGAGCGTCAATGAGTCAGGAAACCCGGCCGGTACCTGCCGGCTTCAGTGCGCAGCAGTTGCGTACGTTGTTCGATCTTATCAGCGATGGTATCTGGGACTGGAATGCCAATACCGGCTACGTCTATCGCAACCCGGGCTGGTACGCCATGCTTGGCTACCCCAGCCACTCCATGGCCAACTCGGTGCTCACGTGGGAAAGCGTGATCCACCCGGAGGACTACCCACGGGTGATGGCGCATTTCGAGGCGTACATCAACCAGCGTAACGAGCACTATCTGGTCGAATACCGCTGCCGTTGCCAGGATGGCAGCTATCTGTGGATAGAAGACAGCGGTTACATCATCGCCCATAACGAGGACGGCTCGGTGGCGCGCATGCTTGGTGCCCACCGCAACATTGACGCCAACAAGCGCCTGGTGGCACAACTGCAGCAGAGGAACCAGTCGCTGGAAAGCCAGGTGGCCGAACGCACTCGCGAGCTGTCCTGGGTGAACCAGCAGTTGCAGCGGCAGTTGGACGAAAACCGCGAACTGGCCGAGCGTGATGCGTTGACCCGCATTGCCAACCGCTATCGGCTGGAGAAGGCGCTGCAACTCGAGTGCGAGCGTGCCCAGCGCTTTCGCCAGCCGTTGTCGCTGATAGCCATGGACCTGGACGACTTCAAGCCGATCAATGACCGCTATGGCCATGCCCATGGCGATGCGGCGCTGTTGCGGGTGGTCGACGTCCTGCGTGCCTGCCTGCGGGAGCAGGACCTGCTGGCGCGCTGGGGTGGGGACGAGTTCGTCATCGTATTGCCGCAGGCCTCGCTGGGCGAGGCGCTGGAGGTGGCTGCACGCTTGCGCCAGGCGATGGCGCAGATAGAGCCGGTGGGCGATTGCCGGCTGACCATGAGCTACGGTGTGGTGCAATGGGAGGAAGGGGAGGACCAGCATGCACTGCTGGCGCGTGCCGACAAGGCGCTGTACCGGGCCAAGGGGAACGGCAAGAACGCCATAGCCGAGTAGCTTGTGCCGGCCTCTTCGCGGGTAAACCCGCTCCCACAGGTGCGCCACTGCTCTCACGGGCAGTGATGTCCCTGTGGGAGCGGGTTTACCCGCGAAGAGGCCGGCACTGACTCGCCCATGAAAAAAGACCCGCAACGCCTGGGGCGCTGCGGGCCAAATCGGCCTCGGCCGCTTCAGTGTCAGATATGCAGGGCGTGGCCCAGCGCGCGCAGCGCCGCTTCCTGTACCGCCTCACCCAGTGTGGGGTGGGCATGGATGGTGCCGGCCACATCCTCCAGGCACGCGCCCATTTCCAGCGACTGGGCAAACGCCGTCGACAACTCGGAAACCGCCACGCCAACCGCCTGCCAACCCAGGATCAGGTGGTTGTCACGGCGCGCCACCACCCGCACGAAACCGCTTTTCGATTCCAGACTCATGGCCCGGCCATTGGCGGCGAACGGGAACTGCGCGACGATGCAGTCCAGCCCTTGCTGGCTGGCTTGCTCCGGGGTCTTGCCGACCACCACCACTTCCGGGTCGGTGAAACACACCGCGGCGATCGCGCTGGGTTCGAAACGGCGCGCCTTGCCGGCGATGATCTCGGCGACCATCTCGCCCTGTGCCATGGCCCGGTGCGCCAGCATCGGTTCGCCGGCCACGTCGCCGATGGCCCAGACGTTGCGCATGCTGGTCTGGCAGCGCTCGTCGATGGCGACGGCGGCGCCGTTCATCTTCAGG
This sequence comes from Pseudomonas sp. A2, assembly GCF_023100865.1. NCBI lineage: Bacteria > Pseudomonadati > Pseudomonadota > Gammaproteobacteria > Pseudomonadales > Pseudomonadaceae > Pseudomonas > Pseudomonas sp. A2. Next base: position 4,345,879 of record NZ_CP039127.1, on the reverse strand, counting down.
TCCAGGCACTCAAGGTTGAAACCTTGCGTGCGTGGCCGGCGGCCCACGGCCACCAGCACCTGGTCGGCTTCCAGGCGCAATTGGCCGCCCTGGCCATCACGGGCCAGCAGGCAGCCGCCTTCGTAACCTTCGACGCTATGGCCCAGGTGCAGGGTGATGCCCAGCTTCTTCAGCGATTCGGCCACCGGGGCGGTCAGCTCGCTGTCGTAGGTTGGCAGGATGCGCTCGCGCGCCTCCACCACGCTGACCCGGGCGCCCAGCTTGCGGTAGGCGATGCCCAGCTCGAGGCCGATGTAGCCGCCGCCCACCACTACCAGGTGCTGCGGCAGGGTTTTCGGCGCCAGGGCTTCGGTCGAGGAAATGATCGGCCCACCCAGCGGCAGCATTGGCAGTTCGACGCTGCTGGAGCCTGTGGCCAGCAACAGGTGCTCGCACTGGATACGCTGGCCATCGACCTCGACCTGCTTGCCGTCGAGCACCTTCGCCCAGCCATGGATCACCTTGACCCCGTGCTTTTTCAGCAGCGCGGCGACGCCGGTGGTCAGGCGGTCGACAATGCCGTCCTTCCAGGCCACGCTCTGGCCGATGTCCAGGCGCGGCGAGGCGACGCTGATGCCCAGCTCCGACGGGCCGGCAAAGCGCGAGGTCTGGTGGAACTGCTCGGCCACGTGGATCAGCGCCTTGGACGGGATGCAGCCGATGTTCAGGCAGGTACCGCCCAGTGCCTGGCCTTCCACCAGCACGGTGGGGATGCCCAGTTGCCCGGCACGGATGGCAGCCACGTAGCCGCCAGGGCCGCCGCCGATGATCAACAGGGTAGTCTGGATAGTCTGTTGCATGCTCACTCCACGAACAGGCAGGCGGGTTGTTCGAGCAGGCCGCGCACGGCCTGGATGAACAGCGCGGCGTCCATGCCATCGACCACGCGGTGGTCGAACGAGCTGGACAGGTTCATCATCTTGCGCACGACGATCTGGCCGTCGATCACCACAGGCCGCTCGACCATGCGGTTGACGCCGACGATCGCCACTTCCGGGGTGTTGACCACCGGCGTGCTAACGATGCCGCCCAGTGCGCCCAGGCTGGTCAGGGTGATGGTCGAACCGGACAGCTCATCGCGGCTGGCCTTGTTGTTGCGAGCAGCGTTGGCCAGGCGCGAGATCTCGCCGGCATTGCTCCACAGGCTGCCAGCTTCGGCATGGCGCAGCACCGGCACCATCAGGCCGTTGTCACCCTGGGTGGCGATGCCCACATGCACCGCGCCATGGCGGGTGATGACCTGGGCTTCGTCATCATAGGTGGCGTTGATCTGCGGGAAATCGCGCAGTGCCACGACCAGAGCGCGAACCAGGAACGGCAGCAGGGTCAGCTTGCCGCGGCTGTCGCCGTGCTTGCTGTTGAGTTGCTGGCGCAGAGCTTCCAGGGCGGTGACGTCGATTTCTTCCACATAACTGAAGTGCGCGACCCGGCGCTTGGCGTCCTGCATGCGCTGGGCGATCTTGCGGCGCAGGCCGATCACCGGTACCTGCTCGCTGTCGGTGCGCTTGGCATAGCCGCTCGGCGCTTGCCCGCCAGCGCTGTGCGGCTTGCTCATGAAGGCGTCGAGATCTTCGTGCAGGATACGCCCGGCCGGGCCGCTGCCATGCACGTAACGCAGTTCGATACCGGCATCCAGGGCGCGCTTGCGCACCGCCGGCGAGGCCAGCGGCTTGTCGCCTGGCTGGCGAGGCACGATCGGGGCTGCCTCGTGGTTGACGGGCGCCTGGCACGCGGCCGGTCTTGCTTCCTTCTGCGGCTCGGGCTTGGCGGCTACCGGGGCAGCGGGGGCCTCGACCTGTTCGCGCTTGGGCACATCCTTGGTGGGCACATCCACATGGTTGCCGCTGCCTTCCACTTCGATGCGGATCAGCTCGCTGCCGACCGCCATCACTTCACCGGGCTGCCCACCCAGGGCCAGCACCTTGCCGCTGACCGGCGAAGGGATTTCCACGGTGGCCTTGTCGGTCATGACGTCGGCCACCACCTGGTCTTCGGCGATCATGTCGCCGACCTTGACGAACCACTCGACCAACTCGACCTGCGCGATGCCTTCGCCAATGTCAGGCATCTTGATGACGTGCGTGCCCATTCAGACCTCCATGACCTTTTTCAATGCCGCACCTACCCGCGAAGGCCCTGGGAAGTAAGCCCATTCCTGTGCGTGGGGGTAGGGGGTGTCCCAACCGGTGACGCGCTCGATCGGCGCCTCCAGGTGGTGGAAGCAGTGTTCCTGTACCAGCGACACCAGTTCGGCGCCGAAGCCGCAGGTGCGGGTAGCTTCGTGTACCACCACGCAGCGGCCGGTCTTTTTAACCGACTCGACGATGGTCTCCAGGTCCAGCGGCCACAGGCTGCGCAGGTCGATCACCTCGGCGTCGACGCCGGTCTCTTCGGCGGCCACCTGGGCCACGTACACCGTGGTGCCGTAGGTCAGCACGGTCACGTCATTGCCGGGGCGGGTAATGGCCGCCTTGTCCAGCGGCACGCTGTAGTAGCCATCGGGTACGGCGCTTTGCGGGTGCTTCGACCATGGGGTGACAGGGCGGTCGTGGTGGCCGTCGAACGGGCCGTTGTACAGGCGCTTGGGTTCCAGGAAGATCACCGGGTCATCGCATTCGATCGAGGCGATCAGCAGGCCCTTGGCATCATACGGGTTGGACGGCATGACAGTGCGCAGGCCGCACACCTGGGTGAACATCGCTTCCGGGCTCTGGCTGTGGGTCTGGCCGCCATAGATCCCGCCACCGCAGGGCATGCGCAGGGTCAACGGGGCGATGAACTCGCCGGCCGAGCGGTAACGCAGGCGCGCCATCTCGGAAACGATCTGGTCGGAGGCCGGGTAGAAGTAGTCGGCGAACTGGATTTCCACCACCGGGCGCAGGCCATAGGCACCCATGCCCACGGCGGTGCCGACGATGCCGCTCTCGGAGATCGGCGCGTCGAACACACGGGACTTGCCGTACTTGTTCTGCAGGCCTTCGGTGCAGCGGAACACGCCGCCGAAGTAACCGACGTCCTGGCCGTAGATCACCACATTGTCGTCGCGCTCGAGCATGACATCCATGGCCGAGCGCAGGGCCTGGATCATGGTCATGGTAGTGGTGGCCATGGCGGTTTCCGGGTTGATGCTGTTGTTGTGGTCGTTCATCTCAAACCCCCAGTTCCTGGCGTTGACGGCGCAGGTGGTCGGGCATTTCCTTGTACACGTCCTCGAACATCGAGGCAGCACTCGGGATGTGACCGTTGGCCAGCGTGCCGTACTGCTCGGCTTCCTTCTGCGCGGCGATCACCGCGGCTTCCAGCTCGGCAGTGGTGGCCTGGTGTTCTTCCTCGGACCAGTGGCCGATCTTGATCAGGTGCTGCTTCAGGCGGGCGATCGGGTCGCCAAGCGGGAAGTGGCTCCAGTCATCGGCCGGGCGGTACTTGGACGGGTCGTCCGAGGTCGAGTGCGGGCCTGCACGGTAGGTGACCCACTCGATCAGGCTCGGGCCCAGGCCACGGCGGGCGCGTTCGGCGGCCCAGCGCGAGGCTGCGTACACGGCGACGAAGTCGTTGCCATCGACCCGCAGCGAGGCAATGCCGCAACCCACGCCACGGCCGGCGAAGGTGGTCGACTCGCCACCGGCGATGGCCTGGAAGGTGGAGATCGCCCACTGGTTGTTGACCACGTTGAGGATCACCGGGGCGCGGTACACGTGGGCAAAGGTGAGGGCGGTGTGGAAGTCCGACTCGGCGGTTGCGCCGTCGCCGATCCACGCCGAGGCGATTTTGGTATCGCCCTTGATCGCCGAGGCCATGGCCCAGCCGACCGCCTGCACGAACTGGGTCGCCAGGTTGCCGCTGATGGTGAAGAAACCGGCCTCGCGCACCGAATACATGATCGGCAGTTGGCGGCCCTTGAGCGGGTCGCGCTCGTTGGACAGCAACTGGCAGATCATCTCGACCAGCGACACGTCGCGGGCCATCAGGATGCTTTGCTGGCGGTAGGTGGGGAAGCACATGTCGGTGCGGTTCAGCGCCAGGGCCTGGCCGCTGCCGATGGCTTCTTCACCCAGGCTCTGCATGTAGAAAGACATCTTCTTCTGGCGCTGGGCGACCACCATGCGGCTGTCGAAAATCCGCGTCTTGAGCATGGCGCGCATGCCCTGGCGGAGAACCTGCGGGTCGATGTCTTCGGCCCACGGGCCTTGTGCATCGCCTTGCTCGTCGAGCACGCGGATAAGGCTGTAGGACAGGTCGGCGGTGTCGGCAGCGTCGACATCGACTGGGGGTTTACGGGCTTGACCTGCATCGTTCAGGCGCAGGTAGGAGAAATCGGTCTGGCAGCCTGGCCGGCCGGTAGGCTCGGGCACATGCAAACGCAGGGGGGCGTACTCGTTCATGCTTTTTACGCTCGCTCGGGTATTTGTTTTTGTGAGCTCTGAAGCGGCCGCCGCTGAGTACCGGCTTGTGACTGGTAGGTCAGCGTCCCCTACATCTTAGTGGTCCGGCAGGAGAATTTTTCTCTCAAGTTGGTTGCCTTTGCCGAGCAGGGCAGATAAACATTCCGCATAAACACAAAAAACCGGTGATTTTGTCTCATGCGCAAACTCGATCGTACCGATATCGGCATTCTCAACAGCCTGCAGGAAAATGCCCGCATCACCAACGCCGAACTGGCCCGCTCGGTGAACCTGTCTCCCACGCCCTGCTTCAACCGGGTTCGGGCCATGGAGGAGCTGGGGGTGATCCGCCAGCAGGTGACCTTGCTGTCGCCCGAGGCGTTGGGGCTGGACGTGAACGTGTTCATCCATGTGAGCCTGGAAAAACAGGTCGAGCAGTCGTTGCACCGTTTCGAGGAAGAAATTGCCGAGCGGCCCGAAGTGATGGAGTGCTACCTGATGACGGGCGATCCGGACTACCTGTTGCGGGTACTGCTGCCCAGCATCCAGGCGCTGGAACGGTTCCTGGATTACCTGACGCGGTTGCCAGGGGTGGCCAACATCCGTTCCAGTTTTGCCTTGAAGCAGGTGCGCTACAAGACGGCCTTGCCGCTGCCGGCCAATGGCATGACCTTGCGGGAGTAGCCGTCCGAGTACTGCACTTGCTGGTCAGGTCAGCTGAATATCGCGCAGGAAGAATTCGAGCACGTCACCGCTACGCTCGCCGGCGTTGAGGTAGTACTGGCGGCCCAGGTCAAGTACCGGGACATTGTCCGAGAGCGACTCCGCAACACGGTAGCCGTTCATGTCCCGCAGGTAGAAGGGAACCAAGCCGGCGCTTTCCACTGTGCCGTCCCATGGCTGGAGCGTTTCGATTTTCCAGTAGGGCCGGGTACGTAGCAGGTTGTACGGATGTGGGGCGTTGAGCACATCCCGGACCCGCCCGGCCACATGCGTACCATACAGGCCTAGCCAGCCATTGGAACTGCTTTCAAGCCTGGCGCCAATATAGGCCCAGTGTTCTGCGCAGGTAATGTAGTAGTGCGTGCGGTCTTCACGGTGCTCGATGAATTCGAAATGGAATGCAAGTCGTTGGAATTCATCCGCACTGCGTGGCACGCTCCTGCGCGCGGCAGTCGTGCACAGCCAGCCGTCTTCATCCAGGCCAAGCACTGGGTGTACGTTGTTGTCTGCAACAACGATCTGGCCACGGTGGACGTTATGAAGTGTAGCGGTGAAATTGGCCCTTATCATGTAAGTCTCCGGTGATTGCTGAGGCGGTAGCCCAGGCTAAGGCACTGCCTGTCGACTTGGGACATGGATGCGTTTCAGCCAACGGAAGAGGGTGCCTGTCAGCCTGCTGTACAGGCCTGATCGCGACATGACCTGCACCGGACGCGCCCCGGCAACAGCATTTTACTCGCCACCGCACTCATTCCCTGGCATTTGCCCTTATGCTTGTCTGCAACCCATCGCCACCTGACCCGGGAGCCGCAAGGGACTTATGCGAAATATCTGGAAGCCGTTTCAGTCGTTGTATTTCGCCGCGCTGATGATGTTGATCGGCTCGGGCCTGCTCAGTACCTACCTGGCCCTGCGCCTGGCAGCCGATCATGTCGACAGCCTGTGGGTGGGTGCCTTGATGGCGGCCAACTACTTTGGCCTGGCGGTCGGCGGCAAGGTCGGCCACCGGTTGATTGGCCGGGTAGGGCACATTCGCGCCTACGCCACTTGCGCTGGCATCGTCGGTGCGGCGGTGCTCGGCCATGGTTTGACCAGCTGGTTGCCGGCCTGGGTCGGGCTGCGGATGATCGTCGGCCTGGGGATGATGTGCCAGTACATGGTCATCGAGAGCTGGCTGAACGAGCAGGCCGATGTGAAGCACCGCGGCGCGGTGTTCAGCGGCTACATGATCGCCTCTTACCTGGGCCTGGTGCTCGGCCAGCTGATCCTGGTGGTGCACCCACAGCTTGGCCTGGAGCTGCTGATGCTGGTGGCCATGTGTTTCACCCTGTGCCTGGTGCCGGTGGCCATGACCCGGCGCATTCACCCCGCACCGTTGCGCCCGGCACCGATGGAGCCGAAGTTCTTCATCAAGCGGGTGCCGCAGTCGCTCAGCACGGTGCTGGGTTCGGGGCTTATCGTCGGCTCGTTCTATGGTCTGGCGCCTTTGTATGCCTCCAGTCAGGGCATGACTACCGAGCAGGTCGGTCTGTTCATGGGTAGCTGCATTTTTGCCGGCCTGCTGGTGCAGTGGCCGCTGGGCTGGTTGTCTGACCGCTACGATCGGGCGGTGCTGATCCGCAGCGTGGCCGTGGGGCTTGCGCTGGCCTCGGCGCCACTGGCGATGCTGCCCAGCGTTCCGCTGGAGTTGCTGTTCGCCATAGGCTTCGTGATTTCGTTGCTGCAGTTCTGCCTGTACCCGCTGGCGGTGGCGTTTTCCAACGACCATGTGGAAAGCGAGCGGCGGGTGTCGCTGACCGCGATGCTGCTGGTGACCTACGGTGTGGGCGCGTGTATCGGGCCGCTGGCGGCAGGCGTGCTGATGAAGGTGCTGGGCCCGCAGATGCTGTATGCCTTCTTCGTGTTCTTTGCCCTGGTGCTGGTGTGGCGCATTCGGCCGAAGGCGGTCACCGGGCTGCACCAGGTGCAGGATGCGCCTTTGGGCCACGTTGCGATGCCGGCTGCCGGTTCGCCACTGTCGGCGGCGCTGGACCCACGGGTGGATGAGCAGACGGTACAGGAGGTGATGCAGGCACCGGTGGCGGCGGAGGATACCGAAGACGAGCCCCGCCAGAATGAGGAGCAGGGCAAGCCCCAGGCCGAGATCAACTCTGCGGTCTGACGGCCTGTTGGCCTGCCCCTCGAAGGGTGCCGGTCATGTCCGGTGCCCCTGGCGAGTCAGGCTGGCTTTATGTTCTTCAGGTTGAAGACCAGTATCTCGCCCTCTTTGGTACTGGCATTGAGGAACCAGTAATGGCGCTTGACCTTGTCCCGGGTATAGGTGGACCTGGCCAGCGCCACCCGGTAACCGTTCAGGTCACGCAGGTAGAAGGGCACTTCTTCGGCTGTTTCCAGGCGGCCGTCCCAGGGGCTGAGCGTTTCGATCTTCCATTGCCCTTTGCCCTCTATGGCCTCATAGAAAGCCTCTGCGAGATTGGCGTTGCCGATGATCCGGCCAACGATATGCGTCGCATAAAAGCCTACCCAGCCATTGCGGTTGCGCTCCAGGCTCGAACCAAAATATTCCCAGGTCTCGGCGCCGTTGATCGCATAGTGCGTTCGCTCGCCCTGGTGCTTCAGGAAACGGAACGCGAAAGTGATGGGCTTGAAGCTCGGGCTGTCCCCGCGCTGGTGCTCTGTGCATAGCCAGCCATCCTGATCGAGGGAGAATAGGGGGTGAACGTACAGCGGGGTGTCGACCACTCCCACCTGGCCATGCTGGCAGTGGAGTTCGGCGGTGAAATTGGCTTGGATCATTGTGGGCTCCTCGGCGGTCGCTTGGGTACAAGTACACTAAGCAGCCGCGGAGCCATAGGTAACCTGGAAGCGCACCACGCCCAGGTGCTGTGCGCTACACCCGCACAGTGGGCCTGCACTCAATAATCGTCTTTGTCGAAGCGCCGTGCCTCACGCTGCAGCTGGTAGACAAAGCTCTCGACCTTGCGCTGCGCCTGCCCGGTAAGGTTATGGAAGCGCACGCCGGCAAAGGTGGTGTTGATCCGCTCTTCGTAATGCAGGTGGCGCAGCTCGACCATGGTGTCGACCAGGCCCAGCGGGTTCCCCGCCTTGAAACGCTCGTACACCTGGCCCAGTTGCAGGCGATCCTCGACATTGCCTTCGAAGCGCAGTTTGCAGCCGGTGGCGGAGATGTCCAGCAGCTTGCCACGCAGGGCGCCGTTGCCCTTGAGGTGGGTGCCATCGAGGATGATATCGACCAGCTGCGACAGCTTCAGCGCGGCGCGGAAGGCATTGCGGCGCTGGTGGTAGGTCATCTCCAGAGGCATGGCGCCGCGGTAGCAGCGGTGGCCGTCGACTTCGCTGATCTTCAACTCGTGGTTGCAGTCCCAGGCGATGCGCACACCATCGTGGAAGCCTTCGACGCGGAAGTGTTCGCCGTTCTCGATGAACTTCTCACCGTCGCGCGGGATCATTTCGTCCAGCGCCAGGGTATTGCTTTCACGGTCCACGTGCACCACGTAGCTCTGGAAGCGCTGGCTGCGGTCGTGGAAGGTGATGATCAGGGGGTCGTGGCTTTCCTGCAGCTGCCGCAAGTTGGCCGCAATCTCCAAAGGGGTGTTCAGCACCTTTGGCGGCTGCGGGGCATCGGATTCATTGAACACGGCTTATCGTTCTCCAGGCAAAAGCGACACACGCAATTAACGGCATTTTGCCAGTATGTTCCGTGCCTTGATAGAAAAAATCACACTTGGCTGAGCGCCCGTGGCTTGGCCAGCGGCGAGGTGCTGCCGCGGCTGTCGTAGAGCGACGGAGAATCGCCGCCCATGAGGATCCGGATCTGGTTGTTGGTGACGTGTTGCTGCACCTGGATGATCCGGCCATTGGTCTCGTTGAGCTGCTGGCAGGCTTGCATCAACTGGCTGATCACATCGAGTTGCTGCAGCAGCAGTTCACCGTTCGGCGATTGTGCCGCCACGGCCTCCACTCCGGCGCGATCAGGGCTCAGGCCAAGGCTGGAAAGCAGGTTGTTGCGCCGCAGACCTTGCTGCTCCAGCAGCACGATCAAAGACTGCTTGCGGGCCAGGATATTCTCCAGTGGCGCCATGTCGCGGCCATGCAGGGCGACCGCTTCCTTTTGCAGAAGGTCCAGCAGTTCCTGCATCGGGGCAATGTCATCTTCGATCAGTTGCAGCAAGGTGGTGTCGTGCATGGCTAACTCTTGGCTTTTCTAGCGTCCGTGAAGTCAGCGCGCCGAACGGTCAGCGCTGGGCTTCGAAATCGAGCAGTTTGCTGGCGACCCGGCCGGCATCGACCTGGTAGCTGCCGTCGGCGATCGCCTGTTTCAACTGGGCCACACGGGCACTGTTGACCACCGGCTCGTCGCGCAGCTTGTCGCTGATCTTCTGCAACTGCTGGGCCTCTTGGCTGAGGTGTACCGCTTCTCCGCTGGCGCTGGTGGCGGTTGCCGCTTCCTGGCTGGCTGCCGGTTTTTCGGCGCTGCCGTTCGCGGTGTTGCCGCGCACGCCGCCCGTGACGGACGGAGAGTTATTCAAACGACTGAAGTCGATGACCATGATCAGAAACCTCTGGGTATTTGGACGCTTGCCTTGTTTTCGGCCAACCCGAAAGAAACTTTAGGCACAAATGCATAGCCGCCTGTCAGCAAGCTCGCGAACCCGTTTTCTGACACAGTTTAGGAAAAGCGGTTCCTCACCGCCAGCGCAAATCAGTGGGCTGGCTACATACTTACCTCGACCTGCCCAGGGCCGGTCACCCTGGCCTTGATCACCCGTTTGGAATTGAGGTTGCGCACCCGGATCTGTTCGCTCAGGCCACCCTTACTCAGGGCTTCCCCGGGCATGCGTACACTCAGGCTGCCACTGCGGGCGATGATCACCACGTGGTCACCCTTGCGCACCACCTCGGCCTGTTCCAGGTGTTGCGGGGTGAGTACCTGGTCGATCACCGTGGGGCGCAGCATCTTCATGCCTACCGCCTGTTCCAGTTCGGTCAGGAAGCCTTGGCCCAGGGTGCCGACATCCCGCTCGCGCAGGGCCACATCGCCTTCGCCCACCACGTTGTCGCGCTTGAGCGGCCGGGTCACCACCACCACGTCGCGGAACAGCCGCACGGTGGCCGGCACGAACACGGTCCAGGGCGCTGAGCCTTCGCAGCGTACCTTCACCGTGACGCGGCCCAGCGGCTGAGCCGGGCTTTCCAGCGAGGCGTCCAGCTGCTGGCTGCACAGCGGCATGCGCAGGCGCGGGTCCAGCGGGTTGACCTGGATCTCGTAACGGCCGGCGGTCTGGGTGGTGGCCAGATAATCTTCGACGCTGAATTCAAGAAACCCTTGAGTGACACCGATAAGCTGTTCAGGCAAGGTAAACGCGTCCGCTACCGTGCGAACGCCGGGCACCAGAAGGCACAGCATGGCCAGCGAGCCAGTCAGCAGGCGCGTCAATCGTCGGAAAAATGTCGTTTTCGTGTACATGGCGCTCAAAAAAGCAAAGCCCGTGCCGACTCGCTAACTGAGTTGCAACGAAAGGCTGAAACATAAAGGAGTCTGGCATGGCAGGTGTTATGGATTCGGTCAACCAGCGCACGCAGCTGGTGGGGCAGAATCGCCTGGAATTGCTGCTGTTCCGCCTCAATGGCGAGCAGCTTTACGGCATCAACGTATTCAAGGTCAGGGAAGTGCTGCAATGCCCTGCGCTGACCCTGCTGCCCAAGGCGCACCCGGTGGTGCGCGGTGTTGCCAATATTCGCGGGGCGACCATCCCGATCCTCGACCTGTCGATGGCCACCGGCTTGCGGCCGCTGCAGGAAGACACGCGCAACAGTTTCGTGATCATCACCGAGTACAACACCAAGACCCAAGGCTTCCTGGTGCACTCGGTGGAGCGCATCGTCAACATGAACTGGGAAGAGATCCATCCGCCACCCAAGGGCACCGGCCGCGACCACTACCTGACCGCGGTCACCCGGGTGGACAACCGCATGGTCGAGATCATCGATGTGGAGAAGGTGCTGGCCGAAGTGGCGCCGTCGTCCGAGTCGGTGTCGGCCGGGGTGATCGATGCCGAGGTGCAGGACAAGGCCGTGCTGCTGCGGGTGCTCACCGTCGACGATTCGTCGGTGGCGCGCAAGCAGGTCAGCCGCTGCCTGCAGACGGTGGGGGTCGAGGTGGTGGCGCTCAATGACGGCCGTCAGGCCCTGAACTACCTGCGCCAGCTGGTGGATGAGGGCAAGAAGCCGGAAGAAGAGTTCCTGATGATGATCTCGGACATTGAAATGCCGGAAATGGACGGCTATACGCTAACGGCGGAGATCCGCAGCGATCCGCGCATGCAAAAATTGCACATCTGCCTGCATACTTCGCTTTCCGGGGTGTTCAACCAGGCGATGGTCAAGAAGGTCGGTGCCGATGACTTCCTGGCCAAGTTCAAGCCGGACGACCTGGCCCAGCGGGTGGTCGACCGGATCAAGGCAACGCATTGAAGCAGCCGGGGGCAGGCCCCCCGGCACCAGTGATTTAAAAGAGGCGGCAGTAGTGTCTACGGGTAATTTGGATTTCGAACAGTTCCGGGTCTTCCTGGAGAAAGCCTGTGGCATCCTGCTGGGCGAGAATAAGCAGTACCTGGTCTCCAGCCGTCTCAACAAGCTGATGGAGCAACAGGGCATCAAGAGCCTGGGCGAGCTGGTGCAGCGCATCCAGGCCCAGCCGCGCGGCGGTTTGCGCGAGCAGGTGGTCGATGCCATGACCACCAACGAGACCCTGTGGTTTCGCGATACCTACCCGTTCGAGGTGCTGAAGAACAAGGTCATCCCCGAGTTCATCCGCAACAACCCCGGCCAGCGCCTGCGCATGTGGTCGGCGGCCTGTTCGTCGGGGCAGGAACCGTATTCCATCTCGATGGCCATCGACGAGTTCGAGCGTAGCAACCTCGGCCAGTTGAAGATGGGCGCGCAGATCGTTGCCACCGACTTGTCCGGCACCATGCTGACCAACTGCAAGACCGGCGAGTACGACAGCCTGGCGATTGCCCGTGGCTTGTCCCAGGAGCGCCTGCAGCGCTACTTCGACACCAAGGGGCCGGGGCGCTGGGCGGTCAAGCCGGCGATTCGCAGCCGCGTCGAGTTCCGCTCGTTCAACCTGCTCGACAGCTATGCCAGCCTGGGCAAGTTCGATGTGGTGTTCTGCCGTAACGTGCTGATCTATTTTTCGGCGCAGGTGAAGAAGGACATTCTGTTGCGTATCCACAGTACCTTGAAGCCGGGTGGGTATCTGTTCCTCGGGGCTTCCGAGGCGCTGAACGGGTTGCCGGACCATTATCAGATGGTGCAGTGCAGCCCGGGGATCATTTACCAGGCGAAGTAACCAAGAGGGCCGGCAGCGAAAGTTGCCGGCCTTTTTGTTTGCCTGTGCCGGCCTCTTCGCGGGTAAACCCGCTCCCACAGGTACCGCGCCGACCTTGAAAGCTGTGCAGAACCCGGTGGGAGCGGGTTTACCCGCGAAGAGGCCGGCGCAGGAGAAATGCTGACGTCAATTTTTTGTTTTGCCGCTTTTGCCGCCCGGCAATTGCCGCTTTCGCGCCCGAAGGCGGAAGGCCTTTGCCGCTTTTCTGGCATCACTCTGACAGCACCTTGCCCTGCAAGCCCGTATTTCCGGGCTTTCTGTTGGTTGGCACAGCCCTTGCTATACCTTGCCCAACGATATTCCGGTCAACCTCCGAAGGTTTCCCCGACATGAGCATCAGCTTCGACAAGGCGCTTGGTATTCACGAAAAGGCCCTGGGCTTCCGCGCCCAGCGCGCCGAAGTGCTGGCCAACAACATCGCCAACGCCGACACGCCCAACTACAAGGCGCGCGACATGGACTTCGCCTCGGTGCTCGCTGCCGAAAGCGACAGGCAGCAGAGTGGCGGCCGTTTCAGTCTCGACCGTACCAACAGCCGCCATATCGAGGCCGAGGGCCTGGCCATGGCCGACGATACCCTCAAGTACCGCACGCCAACGCAGCCGTCGATCGACCAGAACACCGTGGACGCGCAGATCGAGCAATCGAACTACACCGAAAACGCCGTCGGCTTCCAGGCCAGCTTCACCTTGCTCAACAGTAAATTCAAAGGGCTGGTTTCGGCCCTGCGGGGAGAATGATCATGTCCCTTTCCAGTGTCTTCAACATTGCCGGTAGCGGCATGAGTGCGCAGAACACGCGCCTGAACACCGTTGCTTCCAACATCGCCAACGCCGAGACCGTGTCTTCGAGCATCGATCAGACCTATCGCGCCCGCCACCCGGTGTTCGCCACCACCTTCCACGACGCACAGGCCGGCGGCAGCCAGTCGCTGTTCGAAGATCAGGGCGAAGCAGGGCAGGGCGTGCAGGTAAAAGGCATCGTCGAGGACCAGAGCAATCTGGAGGCCCGTTACGAGCCCAACCACCCGGCGGCGAACAAGGACGGCTACGTCTACTACCCGAACGTCAACGTGGTTGAAGAGATGGCTGACATGATCTCCGCCAGCCGCGCGTTCCAGACCAACGCCGAGCTGATGAATACGGCCAAGGCCATGATGCAGAAGGTCCTGACCCTCGGTCAGTGATAAGGAAACCAGAGCATGGCAATCGATACCAACGGTGTGAACCTCAACGACGTGCTCGCGGCGTCGGGTGTAGGCACCAGCACCAAGAAGACCACGGACACCGCATCCAAGACCGGCAACGACTCGCTCGGCAAGGACGCGTTCCTGCAATTGCTGGTCACCCAGATGCAGCACCAGAACCCGCTGGACCCACAGGACAACGGTGAGTTCGTTGCCCAGTTGGCGCAGTTCAGCAGCCTGGAAGGCATTACCTCGCTGAACGAATCGGTCAACTCCATCACCAGCGCCATGGCCTCGTCCCAGGCCCTGCAGGCGTCCTCGCTGGTCGGGCGTTCGGTGGTAGTGCAGAACGACAAGGCCGTGGTCGACACCGCAGAAAGCTTCAATGCGCAGTTCGTCGTGCCGCAAGCCATCGGCGAAGCGAAGATCACCATCAAGGACAAGGACGGCAATACCGTCAAGACCATCGAGCTGGGCGAGCAGAAAGCCGGTTACGCCGATTTCATCTGGGACGGTACCAACAGCAGTGGCGAGAAAGTCGACCCTGGTACTTACACCTTCACTGCTACCACCACGGTGGATGGCAAGTCGGTGCAGATGAACACGCTGTTGCCAGCCAAGGTGACCAGCGTCAGTTTCAGTGCCGCCGGCGAAATGGTGCTCAACCTCGCCGGTGTTGGCAAAGTGTCCCTCTCCGACGTGCAAACCATCGGTATCTAAGGCCCGCTAGAGCGGCAAAAGGAGCGAATTCATGTCTTTCAATATCGGCCTTAGCGGTCTGTACGCAGCAAACAAGCAACTGGATGTCACCGGCAACAACATCGCCAACGTCAACACCAATGGCTTCAAGTCGTCGCGTGCCGAGTTCGCCGATGTCTATGCAGGTTCCAACCGCCTGGGTGTTGGCAAGAACCAGGTGGGTAACGGCGTGCGCCTGGCAGCGGTTTCCCAGCAGTTCACCCAGGGTGACGTCAACACCACCGGCAACGTGCTGGATATGGGGATCCAGGGGCAGGGCTTCTTCGTGCTGTCCGATAACGGCTCGCGCGTGTACACCCGTGCGGGTGCTTTCCAGGCCAGCAAGGACAACTTCGTGGTTACCTCGGACGGCCTGCGCCTGCAGGGCTACGCCGCCGACTCGACTGGCAAGATCCAGAAGGGCGTGCTGACCGATCTGCAGATCGATACATCGGCGCTGCAGCCAAAGGCAACATCGCTGATCGACCAGGGCATCAACCTGAATTCCTCGGCCGCCGACATCCCGCTGGAAGTGGACGATGGCACTGGCGTGATGGTGCCGAACCTGCCGTTCGATCCTTCCGATCAGACGACTTACACCAAGTCTTTCCCGACCAAGGTGTATGACAGCCAGGGTAACGAGCACACCATGGAGCAGTTCTATCGCAAAACTGGCACCAATGAGTGGACCATGTACACCCTGGTCGATGGGCGCAACCCGTTTTCCCCATCCTCCACCGTGCCGCTGACTGGCACCATCAGCTTCAACAGCGATGGCTCGGTCAAGAGCATGACTGCGGACAATACCGGGCACCCGGCGGGCTCGTCGTTCACCGTGACCAACAACACCTTCACCATGACCGGCTGGGTGCCGGCGGTGGAAGATTCTGCGGGTAACTGGATCTCCAACGGCGCGGTGGGCAATGCCGATGGCATGCGCCTGGCGATGAACAGCACTACCTCCTACAACACCGAGACCGCGCGGATGTCGCAGTCCCAGGACGGCTACGCGACCGGTATCCTGTCGAGCCTGAGCATCGACTCGACGGGTGTGCTGTTCGCCAGCTTCAGCAACCAGCAATCCCGCGCCATCGGCCAGGTGGCCCTGGCCAGCTTCGCCAACGAGCAGGGCCTGCAGCAGATTGGTGGTACCCGCTGGACCGAAACCTACACGTCCGGTATCCCGGGCATCGATGCGCCGAAGACAGGTACCCTGGGCAGCGTCGAGTCCAACGCGCTGGAAGGCTCGAACGTGAACCTGACTCAGGAATTGGTCGAGCTGATCAAGGCGCAGAGCAACTACCAGGCGAACGCCAAGACTATCTCCACTGAAAGCACCATCATGCAGACCGTCATCCAGATGGCCTGATGGTTGCTGGCTGAGTGTATGTGGGCGAACCCCTTTGTCATGAAGGGGTTCGTCGTCTTTGCCGGAGGGGTCATGAAAAGGCTGGTTGTCACATTGGTCGCTGCTTTCTGCCTGTACCAGGCTCAGGCCGGTACCGCGCCCTGGTGGCGCTGGGAAAGCCAGGTGGACGGGCGCCTGGTCTGCTCGCAATGGCCGCCGGGGGATGGCTGGAAGAAGTTCGCCGGCCCCTACAGCAACGGCGCTTGCCGCGAGCCTTGAATAAACCTGTACTGGCCTTTTCGCGGGTAAACCCGCTCCCACAGGTGTCGCGCTGTGCCTGTGGGAGCGGGTTCACCCGCGAAGAGGCCGGTACAGGTTTGCCGTCATCGGCAACCAAGCGCCGGATAACCGGCGTCCAACACGTCGACTGCCCCCTCGAAAGCCCGTATCCACGGGCTTTTTCATGATTTCGCAAAGTTGGTTCGGAACTTGCTTTCTAGCTCGCATAGCAACGGCGAGCGGCAAACGACCGCCAGTGCAATGGAGGATGACTGTGGACAAGATGCTTTACGTGGCCATGACCGGCGCGAGCCAGAATGCGCTGGCCCAGAAGGCGCACGCCAACAACCTGGCGAACATTTCCACCAACGGTTTCCAGCGAGACCTGGAGCAGGCCCGCTCGATGCCGGTGTTCGGCGACAGCTTTCCGTCGCGCGCCTTTGCCATGACCGAGCGCCCGGCCACCGACTTCAGCGAAGGTCCGATGGTTGAAACCGGCCGCGATCTGGATGTGACGGTAACCGGCAAGGGCTTCATCGCCGTGCAGGCACCCGATGGCAGTGAAGCCTACGTACGCACCGGTAGCCTGAACATCGATGCCCTCGGTGTGCTGCGTGCCGGCAACGGCATGCCGGTGATCGGCAACGGCGGCCCGATTGCGATTCCGCCAGAGCAGAAGGTCGAAGTCGGCGCCGATGGCACCATCAGCATCCGCTCCCTGGGGGAAGACCCGCGCGTGATGGCCGAAGTCGACCGCATCAAGCTGGTCAACCCCGATACCAAAGGCCTGACCAAGGGCCTGGATGGCCTGATCCATACCCGCGACGGCCAGCCGGCAGACGCCGACGTCAACGTGCGGGTGGTGTCGGGCTTCCTGGAAGGCAGCAATGTCAACGCCGTGGAAGAAATGACCTCGGTGCTGGCGCTGTCCCGTCAATTCGAACTGCACGTGAAGATGATGAACGCGGCCAAGGAAGGCGACGAAGCCATGGCGCGTGTTTTGCAAATCGGCTAATCACTTTTGAACGAGTGCCGTAAAACAGGCGCACGAGGAGAACTTACATGCTTCCGGCTCTTTGGGTCGCTAAAACCGGCCTGTCCGCCCAGGACACCAACCTGACGGTCATCTCCAACAACCTGGCCAACGTCTCGACCACCGGCTTCAAGCGTGATCGCGCCGAGTTCCAGGACTTGCTGTACCAGATCAAACGCCAGCCGGGCGCGCAGTCCACCCAGGACAGCGAGCTGCCTTCCGGCCTGCAGGTCGGTACTGGTGTGCGCATTGTCGGCACCCAGAAGAACTTCCAGACCGGCAGCCTGCAAACCACGGAAAACCCGCTGGACATGGCGGTCAACGGCCGCGGTTTCTTCCAGGTATTGCAGCCGGACGGCACCGTTTCGTATACCCGTGACGGTACCTTCCACCTGAACTCCGACGGCCAGATCGTCACCGCCAACGGTTTCGCCCTGGAACCTGCCATCGTCGTGCCGAACGACGCGCAGACCTTCACCGTCGGCCAGGACGGCACCGTGTCGATCACCACCGCCGGCAACCCGGCTGCGCAGGTGATCGGCAACATCCAGACCGCCGACTTCATCAACCCGGCCGGCCTGCAGGCGATTGGCGACAACCTGTTCCTCGAAACCGCCGCCAGTGGCGCGCCGCAAGTCGGCACCCCGGGCCTGAACGGTTTCGGCACCACCCTGCAGCAGACCCTGGAAAACTCCAACGTCAGCACCGTGGAAGAGCTGGTGAACATGATCACCACCCAGCGTGCCTACGAGATGAACTCCAAGGTCATTTCCACGGCTGACCAGATGCTGTCGTTCGTTACTCAACAGCTCTGAAGCAGGCAGCTCTAACCCCGTCACTCCGTTGCACCCGTGAGGTAAGCGTCATGAATCGTCTGTTGTCCGTTTTCGCCCTGGGGGGGGCGGTGTTGCTGGCAGGTTGCGTCGCGCCGACGCCCAAGCCCAACGACCCGTACTACGCGCCGGTACTGCCGCGCACCCCGCTGCCGGCAGCGGCCAACAACGGTTCGATCTACCAGGCCGGCTTCGAGCAGAACCTGTACAGCGACCGCAAGGCGTTCCGGGTGGGTGACATCATCACCATCACCCTCAACGAGCGCACATCGGCCAGCAAGAACGCCGGTTCGCAGATCCAGAAAAACAGCAACGCCAACATCGGCCTGACATCGTTGTTCGGCACTACGCCGAACACCAACAACCCGTTCGGCAGTGGTGACCTGTCGCTGGAGGCCGGCTACAGTGGCGAGCGCGCCACCAAGGGCGACAGCAAGGCCACTCAGGGCAACACCCTGACCGGTTCCATCACCGTGACCGTAGCCGAAGTGCTGCCCAACGGCATCATCGCCGTGCGTGGTGAGAAGTGGCTGACCCTGAACACCGGCGAAGAGCTGGTGCGCATAGCCGGCATGATCCGCGCCGACGACATCGCCACTGACAACACCGTGCCGTCCACTCGCGTGGCCGACGCGCGCATCACCTATTCCGGTACCGGCTCGTTCGCCGATGCCAGCCAGCCCGGGTGGCTGGACCGCTTCTTCATCAGCCCGCTTTGGCCTTTCTGAGTACGGATGACCATGTTCAACGTGAGGCAGCTGATTGCCGCAACCCTGCTCCTGTCCTGTGCCTTCGGCGCCCAGGCCGAGCGCCTGAAGGACATCGCCAGCATTTCTGGCGTGCGCTCCAACCAGCTGATCGGTTACGGCCTGGTGGTGGGGCTCAATGGCACGGGTGACCAGACCACCCAGACGCCGTTCACCCTGCAGACCTTCAACAACATGCTGTCGCAGTTCGGCATCAAGGTGCCGGCCGGCTCCGGCAACGTGCAGCTGAAAAACGTTGCGGCAGTGTCGGTGCATGCCGACCTGCCGGCGTTCGCCAAGCCAGGCCAGGTGGTGGACATTACCGTGTCCTCGATCGGTAACTCCAAGAGCCTGCGCGGCGGCAGCCTGCTGATGACCCCGCTCAAGGGTATCGATGGCAACGTCTATGCCGTGGCCCAGGGTAACCTGGTGGTGGGCGGCTTCGATGCCGAGGGCCGTGACGGTTCGAAGATCACCGTCAACGTTCCGTCAGCCGGTCGTATCCCTGGCGGTGCTACCGTCGAGCGTGCAGTGCCGAGCGGCTTCAACCAGGGCAACAGCCTGACCCTGAACCTCAACCGCCCCGACTTCACCACTGCCAAGCGTATCGTCGACAAGGTCAACGACCTGCTCGGCCCGGGCGTGGCCCAGGCCGTGGACGGCGGTTCGGTACGGGTCACTGCGCCGATGGACCCGAGCCAGCGCGTGGACTACCTGTCGATCCTCGAGAACCTCGAGATCGACCCGGGCCAGGCGGTCGCCAAGGTCATCATCAACTCGCGCACCGGCACCATCGTCATCGGCCAGAACGTCAAGGTGTCGCCGGCCGCGGTGACCCACGGCAGCCTGACCGTGACCATTACCGAAGACCCGATCGTCAGCCAGCCGGGGCCGTTCTCCAATGGCCAGACCGCCGTGGTGCCGCGCTCGCGGGTCAACGCCGAGCAGGAAGCCAAGCCGATGTTCAAGTTCGGCCCGGGCACCACGCTGGATGAAATCGTCCGTGCGGTGAACCAGGTGGGCGCAGCGCCCAGCGACCTGATGGCCATCCTCGAAGCCCTGAAACAGGCCGGCGCCTTGCAGGCCGACCTGATCGTGATCTGAGGACGGCGCGGATGAACAGCAAAAGCCTGGTTTCCGGCAGCGCCGACAGCGGCGCCTACACCGACCTCAACCGCCTGAGCTCGCTCAAGCATGGCGATCGCGACAGCGACGCCAACGTGCGCAAGGTGGCCCAGGAGTTCGAGTCGCTGTTCATCAGCGAAATGCTCAAGGCCTCGCGCAAGGCCAGCGACGTGCTGGCCGACGACAACCCGATGAACACCGAAACGGTGAAGCAGTACCGCGACATGTACGACCAGCAGCTGGCCGTGAGCATGTCCCGCGAAGGCGGCGGTATCGGGCTGCAGGACGTACTGGTGCGCCAGCTGTCGAAGAACAAGGGCACGCCGGCCAACACCAGCCCGTTTCCGCGCATCGAGGGCAATGCCCCGACGCTGTGGGGCAACAAGGTGGCCGAGCCCGTGCATGCCGCGCAGTCGACCGCCACCCGCAACGACGTCGCCGCGCTCAATTCGCGACGCCTGGCGCTGCCGAGCAAGCTCACCGACCGCCTGATGGCCGGCATCGTGCCGTCGGCGGCCAGCACCAATACCACAGCCGTGCCTGCCCGTGACGGCCAGCAGGTGGCCAAGGCCTTCGCCGTGCCGGACAACGGCCTGCGCATCCTCGGGCGCGCCGTGGCCCAGCCACCGCTGGCACCGAAAAAGGCCTTTGCCGACAGCGACGAGTTCGTCGCCACCATGCTGCCGATGGCCGAGCAGGCGGCCAAGCGCATCGGTATCGACCCACGCTACCTGGTGGCACAGGCCGCCCTGGAAACCGGCTGGGGCAAGTCGGTCATGCGCAACACCGATGGCAGCAGCAGCCACAACCTGTTCGGCATCAAGGCAACCGGCAACTGGGAAGGTGGCGAGGCGCGGGCGATCACCAGCGAGTTCCGCGATGGCCAGTTCGTCAAGGAGACGGCGGCGTTCCGCTCCTACGATTCCTACCAGGACAGCTTCCACGACCTGGTCAGCCTGCTGCAGAACAATTCGCGCTATCAAGATGCAGTGAAGGCCGCCGATAAACCAGAACAGTTCGTGCAAGAGTTGCAAAAGGCCGGGTACGCCACCGACCCGAATTACGCCAGCAAGATCTCGCAGATCGCAAGACAGATGAAGTCGTACGAGCACTACGCAATGCTCGGTACCGCAACGAAACTTTAAGGGCATGGAACCATGGCGAGTCTGATCAACATTGGTATGTCGGGGCTTGGCGCCGCGCAATCGGGGATGTACACCCTCGGTAACAACATTGCCAACGCCGATGTCGAAAGCTACTCGCGCCAGCAGAACGTGCAGAAGACCAAGGGCGGGCAGCAAGTCGGCCAGGTGTTCATCGGCAGCGGTACTACCCTGGCGGATGTGCGCCGGGTCTATAACGCGTTCCTCGAGAACCAGCTGCGCAGCACCACCTCGCTGAGCAGCGATGCCACCTCGTACCTGAACCAGATCACGCCGCTGGATACCGCCCTGTCGAGTAGCGACACCGGTATCACTGCTGCACTGAAAAGCTTCTTCAGTGCGATGCAGGATGCTGCGGCCAAGCCGAGCGAGGACGCCTCGCGCCAACTGCTGCTGACCAGCGCGCAGTCCCTGGCCAAGCGCTTCAATACCCTGTCGGCGCAGCTCAACCAGCAGAACAGCGACATCAATGCCAACATGGCGTCGATCGCTGACAAGGTCAACGCCCTGACCCAGTCGATTGCCGACCTCAACGGCCAGATCTCCAAGATGACGGCCGTCAATGGCCAGCCCAACGACCTGCTCGACCAGCGCGACGGTGCGGTGCGCGAATTGTCGGCGCTGATCGGTGCCGACGTTGTAGAACAGAAGAACGGCAACTACGACATCTACCTGAAGAACGGCCAGGCCCTGGTGCTGGGCAACACCACCCAGACCATCGGCGTGCAGCCGAGCGCCACCGACCCGACCCGCATGAGCCTGATCCTCAATCGCGGCTCGACCAAGATGGACATCACCAGCACCACTACCGGTGGTGAACTTGGCGGCCTGATCCGCTACCGCAAGGATACCCTCGACCCGGCGCTCAACGAGCTCGGTCGCGTGGCCCTGGTAGTAGCCGATGCGATTAACAGTCAGCTGGCCCAGGGCATCGACAAGAACGGTGACTTCGGTGCCACCCTGTTCGGCGATATCAACAGCGCCGCTGCCATCAGCCAGCGCAGTGTCGCCAAGACCGGCAACAGCGCCGGTTCCGGCAACCTCGATGTGACCATCAAGGACACCGGCAAGCTCAGCACCAGCGATTACCAGGTGACCTTCACCAGCGCCACTGGCTACAGCGTCCGCAAGTTGCCGGAAGGCACCGACATGGGCAGTTTCGACCTAACCGACACGCCGCCTCCGGTGATCGACGGGTTCACCCTGTCGCTCAATGGTGGTGGCCTGAGTGCTGGCGACAGCTTCAAGATCACCCCGACCCGCAATGCCGCCGCAGGCATCGACACTGTCCTGACCGACCCGAAGCGCCTGGCCTTGGCTTCGCCGCTGACCGCCACCAGTGGATCGGGCAACAAAGGTACCGGCGTCATCACCCAGCCGACGCTGACCTCGGAGATGGACATCTACGATGCCGCCCAGCGTTCGCAATTGCAGGCTGGCCTGAAGTATTCGACCCCGGTCAAGCTGGTGTTCGGCGATGACACCAGTTCGCCCCAGGCCTACAAGATGTACGACGCCAAGGGCACCGAAATCGGCAGTGGCACCATCGTGCCGGGGCAGGAGAACAAGTTGCAGCTGTCGGTGCCGATGGTCGATGGCAGCGGCAATTCGCTGGGTGGCAATTTCACCTTCGAGATGAGCGTTTCCGGCGCGCCGAAGAACGGCGACAGCTATACCGTGGCGCTGAGCGGCGCAGGTTCGGCAGACAACCGCAACGCCTTGTCGGTGATCGACCTGCAGACCAAGTCCACGGTCGAGGTTGGCGCCAACGGCAAGGGCATCAGCTTCACCGATGCCTACGCCAAGCTGGTGTCCAATGTTGGCGGCAAGGCCGGCCAGGCGCAGATGGACAGCGATGCCACCACTGCCCTGCATGCCTCGGCAGTGGAAAGCCGTAACGGCCTTTCGGGTGTGTCGATCGATGAAGAGACCGGCAACCTGGTCAAGTTCCAGCAGTACTACACCGCGTCGTCGCAGATCATCAAGGCGGCCCAGGAAACCTTCGCCACCCTGATCAACAGTCTTTAAGGAGCCGTAGATCGTGAGCGTACGCATCTCTACTTCGCAGTTCTACAACACCAACCAGGCCAACTACCAGAGCAACTTTGCCAAGACGGTGAAGAGCCAGCAGGAGGCAAGCGATGGCATTCGCGTGCGTTCGGCCAAGGATGACCCGGTGGGGGCGGCGCGTCTGCTGCAACTGGAACAACAGCAGAACATGCTGAAGCAGTACAGCGGCAACATCGTCAACGTACGTAACGCCCTGGGCACTGCCGAAAGCACCCTGAACTCCATCGGCACCATCCTGCAGCGGGTCAACGAGCTGGCGGTGAGCTCTGGCAACGGTACGTTCACCGATGCCGACCGCAAGGCCAACGCCGACGAACTGGCGTCGCTGGAAGACCAGCTGTTCTCGTTGATGAACAGCAAGGACGAGAACGGCAAGTACATCTTCTCCGGCTCCAAGGGCGATACCCCGCCTTACGCGCGCAATGCCGATGGCACCTACAGCTACCAGGGCGACCAGGGCAAGCTCAACCTGCAGGTGGGTGACATGCTCAGCCTGGCGGCCAATGAAACCGGCTACGACGCCTTCGAGCAGGCGCTCAACACCAGCCGTAGCCAGACCAGCCTGACCGCGCCGGCCACCGACGATGGCCGCGTCAGCCTGTCCAACGGCCAGGTATCCGGCAACAGCCTGTACAACGATCGCTTCCGCAGTGGCGAGCCGTACACCATCGAATTCCTCAGCAGCACCGAATACAAGATCACCGATGTCGACGGCAATGACGTCACGCTCGAGGCCAGCCAGGGCGGCAAGTTCGACCCCAATGGCGACAACACCAGCATCAGCTTCCGCGGTGTCGATCTGCGCCTGGACATCACCTTCAAGGACGGCGACAAGGGTAATGAAGATGCCGCTATCGCAGGGCATACGTTCAACCTGAGTTCCAAGGCCGATGAGGTTTCCGGCACCCGCAGCCCTGGCAATACCTCCTCCGAGCAGGTGACGGGCGCGACCATCACCGATCAGGCTGCCTACAAGGCCGCTTTCCCGGGCGGTGGCGCGGTGCTCAAGTTCACCGGCAGCAGCACCTTCGAGCTGTATGCAACTCCGGTTACTGCCAATAGCCGCCCTATAGCGTCTGGGGCGCTCGGCGGGGCGAGTGGCACTACCGCGACAGCGGCTGGCGTCAGTTTCGAATTGTCGGGCGCGCCAAGTGCGGGCGATTCGTTTGCGGTCAAGGTCGATACCCACCAGACCCAGAACCCGCTGGACACCATCAGCAAGCTGCGTACCGCATTGACCACGCCGATGGATAATGATCCGGTTGCTCGACAGAACTTCCTGGCTTCGCTGGATTCGGCCGTGGGTAACATTACCAGCGCTATCAATCAGGTTTCGTCGTCCGTCAGCGCCATCGGTGGCCGTGGACAGGCGCTGGACGTTCAGTCGGAGACCAACGAGGCGCTGAGTACCGAGAACACCAAGACTCAGAGCTCGATCCGTGAAAGCGACCCGGCAGAAGTGATGCTGCGCCTGCAGATGCAGACCAACATGCTGCAAGCTTCGCTACAAGCGTATGCGAAAGTCGCCGGGCTTTCGCTGGTCAATTACATCTGATTCTTTCCCCTCCTGTTTCAACTTCGCTGTGTCAGTGTGCCCGCTCTGACGCAGCCCCTTTTTTCAAGGCTCCAACGTGAACGAACAACCCCTCGTCAGCATCGTCATTCCTGCCTACAGCGCGCGCTTTTTCGCCGTGGCGTTGCAGAGCGCGGTGGGGCAATCCTACGAGAACCTCGAGGTCCTGGTCTGTGATGACAGTGAAGGGGATGAGATCGAAACGATCGTGCGTTGCGTTGAAGAGCAGAGCGGTAGGACGGTGCGTTATGTTCGTAACGAGCGCCGTCTTGGGTTTGTCGGCAATCTGGTCCAAGCTGTGCAGATGGCATCTGGCGAGCTGGTCAAGGTGTTGTGTGACGATGACCGGCTGATGCCGCTATGCGTGGCGCGCCAGGCAAAGTGTCTGGCAGATGATAGCGAGGTCAGCCTGGTTCTCGCTCAGCGCATGTTCGTCGACGAGAACAGCTATGTGCTGCCGATGCGCTTGGCCAATGCCCGGTTTGTTGACACCGACAGCCTGTTCAATGGCAACGACATATTGTCGATCCTGAACGATAGCCCGGCTAATTTCCTCGGCAACTTCTCCTCAGCGATGATGCGGCGTGAGCAGGTCTTGAGCTTCTTGTGCGCATTGACGCAGGATGATCAGGGGTTCGTGGCATTGCTGGATATGGTGCTCTTCTGCTGTTTGATGCGCACCGGGCAGTTGATGCTGGTCGGCGATGTCCTGGTGATTGAACGCCTGCATGCCCAGCGCTTGAGCAAACAGTCAGCGGTGAGGGCATCGCTCGTGCGCGAATGGGGCTGGCTGCGTCAGATGCTGGAGCAGCGTGGTGGCGAGCAAGCGCCGGCGCAAGGGTGGGTACGTTATCGGGCACTGTCGGACACCTCGCTCATGCCGGGTCAATGGCGCGAGATGAATCTGGTGTTGCTGTTGGGCAACTGGCAGCAGACCATGCGTTGCCGTATCGGTAGTGACAGTGAAAGTTACGCCGAGCTTTATCAGGCCTGGGTGGATGAGCGTCAACTGAGTGCTGCACAGCTCAAGCGGCTGCCCCGTACCTTCGAGTCCTGGCCCCGCAAACCCCGAGTTGCCGTAGTGATACTGGATCTGGCCGGTAGCCTGGATGAGCTCAGTCAGACTGTGTACAGCGTTCAGGCGCAGTGCTACGCAGCCCAGGATTGCGTTGTGTTATCTGATGTCAAAGGCTGTGTGTGGTCGGGGGTTGCCCAGCATGCGCTGGAGGGGGACTGGGTCGGCCAGATCAATCGAGTCGTAGCCGCTTTGCCTGAAAGCGATTGGGTCTACCTGTTGCATGCGGGTGACAGGCTTGTCGACGCCGCGTTGCTGTTGCTGGCGGAGCGCATCGCCGTCATGCCGGGGTTGGGCTGTATCTACAGCGATGAAGATAATTGGGTGGATGGCGCGCTCTGCGAGCCGATTTTCAAACCTGCTTTCAACATCGACCTGATGCGTAGCTATCCGTACGTCGGGCGTACTCTAGCTTTCGATCGAGCAGCGTTCGCTACGCTGGGCGGCCTAGATTCACGTTTTGCAGACCTGGCGGCGCATGATCTGCTCTGGCGGTTGGTGGAGGCCAAAGGCCCTCAGGCAGTTGAGCATATTGCCGAGATTCAGGTGCATTCGACCCTCGGATTCGCGCAGTGGCTGTCGCAAGATTCGGTAATTGCCCAGAGCGAGCCCGTGCTTCACGAGCACTTGAATCGTCTGGGTGTCGCTCACCAGATACGCCACGATGAAGTGCCTGTACTTAACCGAGTCGACTATCTGCACACCGAGCAGCCACTCGTCACGCTTGTGCTGCCCTGTAACCAGCCGTTTCAGATAGTTCAGCGCTGCGTCATGTCGGTGCTGGAGCAGACCACGTATTCGCGCTATGAATTGGTACTGGTCGCGGCTGATGATATCGAGCCCGCTGCAGGCAACTGGCTTCATGCAATGGCCGAGGTGGGCGGCGCGATACTTCGGGTATTGCGTTTGAGTGGGGCTGCCGATGTCGGGCGGATGATCAACGAAGCCGCTAAGACAGCGCGCGGCGATTACCTGCTGATGCTTTCATCGGGGCTGCAAGTTCGCGAGGGCCAATGGCTAGGTGAGTTGCTCAACCATGCTCAGCGTCCAGAGGTGGCAATCGTGGGCGCCAAATTGGTGGATGTGCATGACAGGGTCGTTCACGCAGGCCTGGTTCTAGGCGGCAGTGGTGGCGTAGGGCTGGTATGTGCGGGTGAAGAAGGACAAAGTCGAGGCTATTTGCAACGTCTGCAGGTCACTCAGAACTGGAGTGCGGTGGCAGGTGACTGTCTGATTGTGCGCAAGTCAGTTTTTGACGCATTAGATGGTCTGGATCTCACCCAGTTTTCCGCGGGGTTGGGTGAAGTCGATCTGTGCCTGCGCGCGAGAAGCCTGGGTTATCTGGTCGTCTGGACGCCCTATGCGTGTTTGTATGCGATTGGAGCAGCCTCTGGCGAGCCTCACGCAAACGCGACGTTCGAGCAGCAGTCGGTCTTTTTCGAGCGTTGGCGTTCGTTGGTCGTGCGCGATCCCGCATATAATCCTAACCTGGGGCTGGGGCGTGTCAATTTCGACCTGGATGCCAGCCAGCAAGGCAGTTGGGACCCGTTCTGCGCGCGGACGCTGCCTTCGGTGCTCGCTTTACCTGTGAACGCCTCGGCAGTTGGCGCGTATAGGGTCACCGAACCGTTCGCCCGGCTGGAGGCTGGCGGGCGTATTGTCGGACGGGTTTCGTACGAGTCCCCGGATACCGTCCAACTCGCCCGCATGAATCCCGATATCATCGTGGTGCAGTTGCGGCATAACGAAAACTCGGTCAGCGACCTTGAACGGCTGGCCAGGTTTTCCAGTGCGCGGCGTATCTACGAGATCGACGACTATGTGCTCAAGGCGCCGAAGAAGAACAAGCATGCCCGTAACAAGCCGGCAGATATCGAGCAGCACCTGCGCCGCGCAATCGGGTTGTGTGATCGTGTCGTCGTTACCACCCAGGCGCTGGCAGATGCGCTGGGCTCGATGCACAGTGATTTCCGCGTAGTCCCGAACATGCTCGACCCGGAGGTCTGGGGCGCTTTCAAGTGCGAGAGGGCAACGGCCTCGAAACCACGTGTGGGTTGGGGTGGCGGCACCAGTCATTCGGGAGACCTGGAAATCATTGCTGAAACAGTTCGGCTTTTGGCGGATGAGGTTCATTGGGTGTTCTTCGGCATGTGCCCAGATGAGCTTCGCCCGTACGTGCATGAGTTTCATCCGCCGGTAGCCTTGGCCAACTATCCGGCCAAGCTTGCCAGCCTGAATCTGGATCTGGCCCTGGCCCCGCTGGAGTTCCATATCTTCAACGACTGCAAGAGCAACCTGCGCTTGCTGGAATACGGCGCCTGTGGTTACCCGGTTATCTGTACCGATACCGAGGCGTACCGCGGTTATTTGCCTTGCACGCGGGTGTATGGCAACAGCACCAAGGAATGGGTCGAAGCGATTCGCTCGCATCTCGCAGACCCGGCCTCCAGTTATCGCATGGGGGATGAGTTGCGCGAGGCGGTGATGCGTGATTTCGTTTTGCGCGATGACAACCTGCGCCATTGGGAGTGGGGCTGGTTGGCGGATTGATACGGCTTTCTGGTCACCGTGATAGCGCTCTGTGTATTGTGATAAGGCTGCCTTATGGCCCTTTCGGTTTGCTGCTCTGTTAAACGTCAGTGTGTCGTTGCGGGCAGTCATCTTTCATGGCCGGCGCCGCTGCCGGAAAGGCCTGCGTTGTCTACCACATCGGATTAAAAAACTGTTGGCCCTTTAAGCGGGTTGGCGCATTTCCTGCAAATACCCATCGATATCGCCATAAATCCTTCACCCGGGCGGACCTGGGGCGCGAAGCACATGAGGAAATCGATGAAGGCAGTCATTCTGGCGGGTGGGCTCGGCACGCGTATCAGCGAAGAGTCACACCTCAAGCCCAAACCGATGATCGAGATCGGTGGCAAGCCAATTCTTTGGCACATCATGAAGCAGTATTCGGCGCACGGCATCCACGACTTCGTGATCTGCCTCGGCTACAAGGGGTACGCGATCAAGGACTTCTTCGCCAACTACTTCCTGCATACCTCCGACGTCACATTCGACATGCGTGCCAACCGTATGGATGTGCATCAGAACTACAGCGAGCCATGGCGTGTGACGTTGGTGGATACTGGTGACGATACCATGACCGGTGGCCGCTTGCGTCGTGTTGCCAGATACCTGGAAGACGAGGAGTCCTTTTGCTTCACCTATGGTGATGGCGTCTCTGATCTGAACATCGGTGCGTTGGTTGACTTCCATCTCGGTCACGGCAAACTCGCCACTGTCACAGCGGTACAGCCACCAGGTCGATACGGAGCACTGGAGCGCGAGGGCGACCGGGTGCGAGGTTTCAGCGAGAAACCGCGCGGTGATGGAGGTTGGATCAATGGCGGCTTCTTCGTGCTCTCTCCCAAGGTCATCCCCTATATTGTCGGTGATGCGATGCCGTGGGAGGCCGAACCGTTGGCCACCCTGGCCCAGCAAGGCCAGCTGATGTCGTTCGAGCACGACGGCTTCTGGCACCCCATGGATACCTTGCGCGACAAGAACCACCTCGAACAGTTGTGGAGCAGCGGGGAGGCGCCATGGAAACAGTGGGCTTGAGTCCCGCGTTCTGGGCCGGTAAGCGCGTCCTGGTCACTGGTCACACTGGTTTCAAGGGCAGCTGGCTGGTGCTCTGGCTGCAGAGCCTGGGCGCTCAGGTCACCGGTTTCGCCCTCGACCCATCGACCGAGCCGAACCTGTTCGATCTGGCACGGGTTGGCGAGGGCATCGATGATCGCCGTGGTGATGTGCGTGATCTTGGCGTTCTGCTGGAACTGGTCGCCGAAGTGCAGCCGGAAATTGTCTTGCACCTGGCAGCCCAGCCGCTGGTGCGTGAAGGGTACCGCGACCCGTTGGGCACCTATTCGAGCAATGTCATGGGGACCCTCAATCTGCTAGAGGCCGTGCGGCAGGTAGGCGGCGTGCGCGCCTGCGTGGTGGTCACCACCGACAAGGTCTACGCCAACCAGGAGTGGGTCTGGTCCTACCGCGAGAACGAAGCGCTCGGTGGTCATGATCCGTACAGCAGCAGCAAGGCCTGCTGCGAAATTCTTGCACAGTCCTACGCGGCGTCATTCTTCCCGGCCGAGCGGTACGCCGAGCATGGCCTGAGCCTGGCAACCGCACGCGCCGGCAATGTGCTGGGCGGAGGAGACTTCTCGCCCGATCGGCTGATCCCCGACGTGCTCAAGGCGTGGTCTGCTGACGAGCAGGTGACGCTGCGTTTTCCCCAGGCGGTGCGCCCTTGGCAGCATGCCCTGGAGCCGCTGGCCGGATACCTGCTGCTGGCCGCCAGTCTATACGAGCAGGGCCAGCGCTATGCAGGTGCATGGAACTTCGGCCCGGGTGACGACGACATGCGCAGTGTCGGTGAGGTGGTCCAGTTGCTGGCTGGGCAGTGGCCTCTGGCCCCAGGGGTCAAGGTCGAGACGAGCGACCTGCACGAAGCCGGGCTGCTACGCCTGGACAGCTCTCGAGCCCGCCAGCTGCTTGGCTGGCGACCACGCTGGACGCTCAACGAATGCCTGGAGCGAACCCTGGGCTGGCACCTGGCCTGGCGTAAGGGTATGGACATGCGTGCAGTCTGTCTGACCCAGTTGAGCTTGTATCAGGAGTCGTTGTGAGCGAGTACACCTTGCACCCCTTGCCATTGCAGGGCCTAGCCCGCGTCGATCATCGCCGCCATGAGGATGCCCGTGGTGCATTCTCGCGGCTTTACTGTGAAGGTAGCCTGGAGCGTTTCGGAGCGCCGTTCCACATCCGCCAGATCAACCGCTCGCTGACTCGCGGGCGCGGTAGCGTGCGTGGTTTACATTATCAGGTCGGGCCGCAGCCGGAGAGCAAGTACATCACCTGCCTGCAGGGTGAAGTGTGGGACGTGGTGGTTGACCTGCGTGCCGATTCGCCGACTTTCCTGCAATGGCATGCCGAGCACCTCAAGGCCGGTGAGGGCAACAGCTTGCTGGTACCGGCCGGTTTCGCCCACGGTTTCCAGGCACTGAGCGACGATGCCGAGCTGCTTTACCTGCACAGCGCCGACTATGCCCCGGAGCATGAGGGGGGGCTGTCGGTGCTGGACCCGCGCTTGGCCATCGCCTGGCCGTTGCCCGTGATCAACCTCTCGGCCCGGGATGAAATGCATCCTTGGCTGGACAGCCGCTTTACCGGAGTGACCGTATGAATTGCCGTGGTTGTGGCAGCGCCCTGCACCTGCCGTTGATCGATCTGGGCACAGCGCCGCCTTCCAACGCCTACCTGCGTGCCGAGCAACTGGCCGGGGCTGAACAGTGGGTACCGCTG
Organism: Pseudomonas sp. A2; assembly: GCF_023100865.1. Classification (NCBI taxonomy): domain Bacteria; kingdom Pseudomonadati; phylum Pseudomonadota; class Gammaproteobacteria; order Pseudomonadales; family Pseudomonadaceae; genus Pseudomonas; species Pseudomonas sp. A2. The sequence continues at coordinate 4,314,809 of NZ_CP039127.1, read as the reverse complement.
AAGGTGTCAGTGTGCGAGCAATGCTGGCTGGTACAGACCGAGGATTATACCCGCGCCGAGCAGCTGTTCGATGCGGACTATGCCTACTTCAGTTCCTATTCCAGTTCCTGGCTGGGCCATGCCGAAGCCTATGTGGCTGGCATGGCCGAGCGCTTCGCGCTGAGCGCCGACAGCCGTGTGGTGGAGATCGCTGCCAACGATGGCTACTTGTTGCAGTACGTTGCCCGGCGCGGTATTCCCTGCCTCGGGGTCGAGCCGACCCGCAGCACTGCCGATGCGGCGCGTGCCAAAGGGCTGGAGATACGCGAGGTGTTCTTCGGTCGCGACGTGGCGACGCAACTGGTGGCCGAAGGCTGGAGTGCCGACCTGATGGCGGCCAACAACGTGCTCGCCCATGTGCCGGACATCAATGACTTCCTCGGTGGCTTCGCCACCTTGCTTAAGCCGACCGGCGTGGCCACGTTCGAATTCCCGCATTTGCTGTCGCTGATCGCCGAGCACCAGTTCGATACGCTTTATCACGAGCACTATTCCTATTTGTCGCTCACGGCGGTGCAGATCCTCTGCCAGCGCAACGGCCTGGAAATATTCGACGTGCAGGAGCTGCCGACTCACGGTGGTTCACTGCGGGTGTTCGTGCAACGCACTGATGGCCAGCGCCGTACGGTGGAGCCGGCCGTCACCGGCCTGCTGGCGCTGGAGAACGACGTGGGCGTGCGCAGCGCTGGCTTCTACTCCACCTTGGCGCCTGCCGCCGAGCGTATCAAGCTGCAGTTGCTGCGTTTCCTGCTCGACGCCAAGGCTGCTGGCAAGCGCGTGGTGGGTTACGGCGCTGCCGCCAAGGGCAACACCTTACTCAACTATGCCGGGGTCAAGGCTGACCTGTTGGCCTGGGTGGCCGACGCCAGCCCGCACAAGCAGGGCAAGTTCCTGCCTGGTAGCCGCATTCCGATAGTGGCGCCCGAGCGTCTGGCCGAGGAACAGCCGGACTATGTGCTGGTGCTGCCGTGGAATCTGCTGCACGAAATCAGCGAGCAGCAGGCCGGCATCCGTGAGTGGGGCGGGCAGTTCGTCATCGCCGTCCCCGAGTTGACCGTGCTATGACCGCATTGCATGTACTGGTAACCGGCGCCACAGGTTTCGTTGGCCGCCATCTGGTGGCCGAACTGCTGGCACGCGGTTGTCGCGTGCGCGCCTTGGCGCGTGACGTCGAGCGCGCGCGGGGGATGGCGTGGTTCGACCAAGTGGAGTTCGTTGCCGGTGACCTGCAGTTGGCCGACGCCGCAGCGGTGGCCAGTTGGGTCGATGGTATCGATGCCCTTGCTCACCTGGCCTGGCCGGGACTGCCCAACTACCAGGCGCTGTTCCATCTGGAGCAGAACCTGATGGCCGACTACCGCTTCATCAAGCACGCGGTCGAGGCTGGTGTACGACAGGTGCTGGTCACCGGCACCTGCTTCGAGTACGGGATGCAGAGCGGCCCGCTGGACGAACAATGTCCGGCGCGCCCGGCCAACCCCTATGGCTTGGCCAAGCACAGCCTGCACCAGTTCCTCCAGGCATTGCAGTTGCATCGGCCATTCACTCTGCAATGGGCGCGACTGTTCTACCTGTATGGTCAGGGGCAGAACCCCAAAAGCCTGCTGGCAGGGCTCGATCGAGCCATTGATAGCGGCGAGGCATCGTTTGCCATGTCCGGTGGCGAGCAGTTGCGCGACTTTCAGCCGATTACCGATGCTGCCCGCCAGTTGGCTGGTGTGTTGCACTGTCGCGAATTCTCAGGGGTGGTCAATTGCGCCAGTGGTCAGCCGGTTGCAGTGCGCAGTCTGGTCGAGCAGCGTCTGCGTGAGCGAGGTGCCAGCCTGAGCCTGAATCTTGGTTATTACCCTTATCCAACCCATGAGCCGATGGCGTTCTGGGCGGTGACCGATCGTTTGCAGCGCATGCTGCAATCCACTATCGAGCCCTTGCACCGCTGACGCTGTCGGGCCAACACTTTTCAAGAGGCTGCAAATGAGCGACAAAACGCCACTACAGGTATTCGCCGAAGAATGCCAGGCCGAGATCCGTGCCCAAGGCAACGATGCGGCGCTGGGCGAACTGGCCCAGGTCTTCTACAACGAATCGGCCAAGCACAAATACACCTACCACTTCAGCTGGATGGGCCGCCCGATCATCCAGCTGCCCCAGGACATGGTTGCCATGCAGGAGCTGATCTGGAAACTCAAGCCTGACTTGATCATCGAATGTGGCATCGCTCATGGCGGTTCGATCATCTATTACGCGTCGATGATGGAGTTGGTGGGGCATGGTGAGGTCCTTGGCATCGATCGCGATATCCGTCCACATAATCGCGAAGCCATCGAAAGTCACCCAATGTTCAAGCGTATCAGCATGATCGAAGGCTCCAGCATCGACCCGGCCGTTGTCGAGCGGGTGCGGATGCTGGCTGAGGGCAAGAAGGTCATCGTCGTGCTCGATTCCAACCACACCCACGACCACGTGCTGGCAGAACTGCGCGCCTACGCGCCGTTGGTGTCGCAAGACTGCTACTGCGTGGTGATGGATACGGTGGTCGAGGACATGCCTGCCGATGCCTTCCCTGATCGGCCATGGGGTGTTGGCGACAACCCGCGCACTGCTGTGTGGGCTTACCTGAAGGAAACCGAGGACTTCGTCATTGATGCCGAAATCCATGACAAGCTGCTGATCACCGTGGCGCGTGATGGCTACCTGCGCCGAGTGCGCTGAACCAACCAACAGGCAGAAGCAGATATGCAAGCACATGTACAGCACCGGGGCGACGCATCGCTCAAGGATCGCCTCACATTGGTGTTGCTTACCCACAACCGCCCAGATTTTTTGCGCCGGGCCTTGTGCTACTACCGCAACTACCCGGCCAGCATCCTGGTGCTGGATTCGTCGCTGAAGGCTGACGATGAAATTGCTCGCGATTACCCAGATGTCGATTACCGCCATCTACCGCAGTTTTCTTACACTGCATTGCTGGAAAAGCTGGCTTTCGGGGTCAAGCAGGTCGTCACGCCGTTCATGCTCTTCATTGCGGTCGACGACTTCCTGCTGCATGACAGCATAACCCGCTCCGTGGAGTTCCTTGAGCAGCACTCTGATTATGGTCTTTGCCATGGTTACGGGATGATGTATGTGCCCGGTGGCGCGCAGGTCGAGTACTACAAACGTGATAATCGGGTGCAGGAAGACTACTGTTCGCAAGATCCAGAGCAGCGCTTGCTGGAGTTCATGGGCCAGTTCCTCCCGCCTTTTTACGCCGTTACCCGCACTGACCTGTTGCAGCAGTGGTATGAGCTGCTGCCGTTGGGCACCAGCTTCGAATGGCAGGAAATCGGCCACGCTTTCTACCTGCTGGCCAATGCCAAGGCTCGAATTCTGCCGATTCCCTTTGCGGTTCGAGAGGGCAACTATGGCGGTTCTGAGCATGGCACCAACGTACTCACGGTGCTTGCCTTGCAGGACGAGAAGTCACGCCAGGGGCGTGAAGTCTTTGCAGAGTTTCTTGCATCGATTCCTACCGAGTTGAGCAGCAGGGGCGCCGCTGCGGTCAAGCAGATCGCCCTCGAAAGCTTCAAGAGCATGGCCGACGGGTTGCTGACGGGGCGTGCGCTACAAGCTTGCCCGATTGTTCGCTCCGAATGGCAGCGACCGATGTACGAACCTAAACGAATCTTTGGCGAGCAGCAGTTCGTGGAACTTCCGTTCTACAACAAGGCGTTCTTCGACTTGCTGACCGAGATCGAATTCCATATCCATGCCATGCCGGCCGGGCGTCATCAGCTCACCGAACTGGAATCGATCCTGCAAAGGCAATGGCGTTTGCTCCAGGCGCGTGCCAGTGATGATACCACTGCCCTGCGCACTCGCCTCTGGGAGGCGCTTGTCATCAACCCGTTCAACCGGACGGTGGTCGAGCGCCTGTTGATGCAACTGGAGCAGGACGACCAAGCCCAGGCCGAAGCGGAGCAATTACGTGACTGGTTGTGCCGGTTGGACTCGCTTCCTGGCTTCGACAACGAGGTGTTGTTAAGCAGTATGTCCTCGGGGCGGCTGCTTAATTGGCTCAAGGCTCGTGAGCCAGGCGACGAGTTGGTACGCCAGGCTGCCAAGCGTCTGGACAAGCATCATGGCGGTCCAAGCTTTGGCATTTTATTGCTCGATCTGGAAGCCGACATCGTCAAGCTCCAGGCTACCTTCGACAGTCTCATGAACGGCTACTCGCGCGCCTTCAAGGTGGTTGTATTGACCACTGGAGAGCTGCCGTCGGTGACAAAGCCGCAGCAGACTGTGCATTTCATCAAGGTTACCGAGCAGGATCATGTTCAGCGCATGAACGAGGCGGCCAGGCAACTGGGCACTGACTGGATCATGCTGGCCGAAAGTGGTGATCAGTTCACCGCCGGCGGCCTGATGCGTGCTGGGCTCGAGTTGCTAGGCGTCGAAGGGGTGCGTGCCGTGGCGATGGACGAATTGCAGGAACAGGCCAACGGCTTGCTGAGCGATGTCATGCGTCCAGGCATCAACTTGGATATGCTGCAGAGCGTGCCTGGGCTGATGGCTCGGCACTGGCTGGTGCGTCGCGACCTGTGGTTGGAGGCAGGTGGGTTCGACGCGCGTTACCCGCAGGCGCTGGAGTTCGATCTGTTACTGCGCTTGATCGGCAAAGGAGGTATGGCGGGCCTTGCCCACCTGGCGGAGCCACTGTTGCTCTGCTCTGCGCCTGACAATAGCCGGCACGATCAAGAGCGTGCCGTGCTGGTACAGCATGTGGCCCAGCGGGGGTATGCGGTGTCGGTCGGGTCGGTCCGTCCGGGAACGTTGGCCGTTGACTATCGGCATGAGGCGCGGCCGATGGTTTCGATCATCGTGCACTGCCAGGACAACTTCACAGCGTTGCAAGCATGCCTGCTCAGCCTGTTGCAGCGCACCCGCTATCAGCAGCATGAAATTCTCGTTGCTGACAATGCCAGCCAGTCGCCCGAGCTGTGCGATTGGCTGGCTAGCTTGCAGGTAGGAGGGAGCCGGTTGCGGGTGGTCCGTAGCGAGCGCGCCCTGGCGCCGGTTGCGATGCTCAATCTGGCCATTCAGCAGGCGCAGGGCGAGTATCTGGTGCTGCTGGACAGCGAGCTCGAGGTGCTTAACGCCAACTGGCTGGAAGGTATGCTCAATCACGCCCAGCGTCCGGAAGTGGGTGTGGTGGGTGGCAAGTTGCTGAACCCCGAGGGACGGGTGGTCGAGGCTGGGCTTGTGCTGGCAGGGCAGGCGGGTGTACGTGCCGCGTTCGTCGGCGAATCCAGGGATGCGCCTGGTTACATGCAGCGCCTTCAGGTGGAACACGGTGTTTCGGCGGTGTCGGGTTGTATCATGCTACGTGCGGAACTGTTGCACGCTGTCGGTGGGCTCGAAGAGCAGTCACCGAATCTGCGCGCCGCGCACGTCGACCTGTGCCTGCAAGCAGTGGCGGCGGGCCTATTGATAGTGTGGACACCACAGGCCCAGGCCGTACGGCATGTTCTGGTGGGCGACGATGCGATGGCCTGCCCACACATGCGTGAGCGCTGGGCGCACGCATTGGCTCAGGACACTTGCTATAACGCCAACCATAGTCTGGACGGCAAGCTGTTCAGTCTTGATCTGGAAGGCCGGGTTGATTGGCAGGCGTTGATCGCCTGACATCTGTTGCGGAACTACGCCAGGCCATGACCGCCTCGCGGCGGTTATGGCTTTTTTGTGGGCGCAGCCGCACCGGTTTGTCGATTCGACAAAAAGAGCGTGACTTGAGAGTCAGAACGCGCATCTTCACTGTATATTGTCGAAACCGGGAACCGCCGCGCCGCTCCGAACAAATTGTCAGGGATCGGAAACCACCGCATCGCCTGGCGTTTTGCCGTTTGGTTCCGTGGCGGGTATTTCGCTGTTACTGAATTGGGAAGCCATATGATTGGCATTAAAAGTATCGCCAGTTACGTGCCGACTGACGGCGTGGACAACTACGCCCAGGGCGCGAAATTCGGCAAGGACCAGGATTTTATCTTCGGCAAGATCGGTTCGACCTTTTTGCCACGCAAGGATGCTGCCCAGGAAACGTCCGACCTCTGCGTAGAGGCCGCGAAAAACCTGTTCGCTGTCAATCCATCCCTGGACCCGGCATCCATCGATGTGGTGATCGTGGTCACTCAGAACGGTGATGCCGAAGGTTTGCCGCATACGGCGGCGATCGTCCAGCACAAGCTCGGCCTGTCGACAGCGGTTGCCGCTTTTGACATCTCGCTGGGCTGTTCGGGTTATGTCTACGGCCTTTATGCGATGAAAGGCTTCATGGAGGCCGCAGGCCTGAGAAACGGCTTGTTGATCACCGCCGACCCCTATTCGAAGATCGTCGACCCGGAGGATCGCAACACCACCATGTTGTTTGGTGATGCCGCCACGGCCACTTGGATGGGTGAGGGTGCCGCCTGGCAGTTGGGCAGGTCGTTGTTCGGCAGCGATGGTGCCGGTGCCGAGCACCTACGTACCACCGACGGCAAGTTCTTCATGAATGGTCGCCAGGTTTACAACTTCGCCTTGGTCAAGGTGCCTGCACACCTGCAGCAGTTGCTCGAAGCCAGCAAGTTGCAGGCTGACGATATCGATCTGTACTGCTTGCATCAGGGGAGCGCCGCGATCGTCGACGCGGTGTCGTCGCGCTTTGTCGAGGGCGAATATAAGCAGAAGTTCGTCAAGGATATGGTGGAAACCGGCAACACGGTGTCGTCAAGCATTCCACTACTGCTCGAAAAGCACGTGCTCGGTTCGCAGCACAGGCGCGTGGCGCTCAGCGGCTTTGGTGTGGGGCTGTCTTGGGGGTCGGCGATCCTCGAAAGGGCGCCTGAGTAAGATTGTGCCGATGGATCGTCCGATGCCACTGCAAGGCATCGGACGATTGTTGCGGTATCAGACGCGGAAATAGCCCACGGTTGAATCGAACGGGAGACGCTTGAGTTCGATTTTGTTCAGATCCAGCACGTCGCGCAATGCAGCGGTCTCGCCGGGGAAGTTACGGTAGGCGACTTCGTCGAGTACAACGATCGCACCTTTTGGCATGTAAGGCAGGAAGGTTTCCAAGGCTACTTTGGTCGAAGAATACAGGTCGGTGTCAAGAATCAGCATCGCCACCACAAGGTCGGGGCGGGTCTTGACGAAGGCAGGTACGGTCTCGAGGATGTCGCCTTTGATGATCTCGCAGCGCGGAATGCGATTGACCGGGCGCACCAGGTCATTAGTGTCGATCATTTCCTGAAGAATCGAGTCATCGGTGTCGGAGAACATCGTTTCGTTGATGTCCGTCGGATCATTCTCTTTGTCGATGCTGGCAAATCCTTGGAAAGTATCGAAACCAATGATCGAGCGATTGATTGCATATGGTTCCAGAATCATTGACAGGTGCATGTAGAGCATCAATGAGTTGCCCTTGTAGACGCCGCATTCGACGATTGCGCCGGGTACGTCCTGCACCATCTTGAACAGCTCCATGCGCGATAGCGCGGCTGTCACGGTGATTCGGTTGGCAAACACGAACGGTGCATCGGCAACGTACTGCGCGTCTACCTTGCTCAGCACGGTGGCGCGTTTTTCGTTGTACTCAACTTCCGCAGCAGTCAGGCGGCGCTTTGTCATGGGTTGACTCCCTGGAATCTGGAAAAATCTTTGGCGTGGAAAAGGTCTTTAAAACCGGCGTGGGCGTCGACGCAGCCATTGTCTACGTTGGGTGCGCCGCGCTTGTTGATCAGATCTTGCAAGTGAATCAGGCGGAAATCGACACTGAAACGCACTTGATCGGTGGTGTTGGCCACGGTGCCATGCAAGTGGGAGCCACTGAATATCAGCATCTCGCCGCTGTTGCTGGCAATGCGCAGTTCTGAGCGGTCATCAATTTCTTCCAAGGGAACCGGGTGCACGCGGTTTTCCTGCGTGATGTTTTCCTTGGCTTTGAAGCGTTGTTCGGTGATCCAGTGCTCCAGGCTTCAGCCGTCGGATGAGTTGTTCACCGGGCGGTTGAAGTAGGCAGGGTTGATCATCATGGTTTGTTCGGGCTTGAGCGAGTACAGCGGCATCCAGGTATTGATCTGGCAGTCGACATTGCCGTACCAGGTGTCCCGGTGGGGTTTGTAGGCATAACTGACGCCTGCATGCAGGTAATCGTAATGTGGCACTACCCGTACGCGTGGCACATCGAACAAGTATTCGCCTGGATCGGCCCCGATTTCCAGAATGAACGCCTGGATCAGCGCCTTGGCTTCTCCGCCATTGGTGAAATGGCGTTTGAGGGCGGTTACCCGCTCAACGAAACTTTCCACCGGCATCATTTTATGCAGCGATTGGTGATCGGTTTCTCCATCGAACGCTTGAGTGATAGAGGCCCGGGCAAGGGCGCACAGGTCGTATGCACTGCGCAGGGATGTGTCGAGAAAAATGTCGCCCTGGTAAATGTCATCTCGCAGCGCCGGCCTGCTCTTCGTCTGGTTTACGTATAAATTCATGGCTGATCAGCTCTTGGAGGGTTCCAGAAGGTATCGAGCCTTTATTGCGCGGCTCTATTTGGGTCCTGGCTGCCAGGCGCGGGCTTTCGCGTGCTGACAGCGGAGAGTGAAATTGGGATCGGCCGCGTGGCGGGCAACTTTAGAGTATGTTGACCATTTTCACAGGGAGGTGGAGTGAGGCGTCATTTGTCACGGCTGATGCTATCTCTGAGGTGATGCTTCACGCGTGCGAAGATTTTTTGGCGTCAACGTATTGATTTTCTTGGGCTGGCAGGTGGCCAGTAAATTTTTTTAAAAAAAACCTCAAGCAACGCGCCCTGACGACGATAACCATGACGAAGGTTCTCTGTGCCACACCCGGCGAATTGCCAAGGCCGGAAGCCGTAGTACCCAATCCAACGAGGAATTCGTCATGGCTTTGACCGTTAACACCAACACCACCTCTCTGGGTGTTCAGAAAAACCTGAACCGTGCTACCGATGCACTGAGCACCTCGATGACCCGCCTGTCTTCCGGCCTGAAAATCAACAGCGCCAAGGACGACGCCGCCGGCCTGCAAATTGCCACTCGTATGACCTCGCAGATTCGCGGTCAGACCATGGCTATCAAGAACGCCAACGACGGTATCTCCATCGCCCAGACCGCTGAAGGTGCGATGCAAGAGCAGACCAACATCCTGCAGCGCATGCGTGAACTGGCCATCCAGGCCAACAACGCTTCGAACAGCGACAAGGACCGTGATGCTCTGAACACTGAGTTCGCCTCGATGTCCGACGAGCTGACTCGTATCGCCAACAGCACCCAGCTGAACGGCAAGAACCTGCTCAACACCACTGCCACCTTGAGCTTCCAGGTTGGTTCCAACACTGGTACTGAAAACCAGATCTCCATCAAGCTGGCTAACCTGACTGCTTCCGCCCTGGGTGTTAACTCGGGTGCTATCGCGATTTCTGGTGCTGACAGCACCATCAGCGCTAACTTCAGCGCTGCTGTGAACGCTATCGACTCCGCTCTGCAAACCATCAACAGCACCCGTGCTGATCTGGGTGCTGCTCAGAACCGTCTGACCAGCACCATCAACAACCTGCAGAACATCAACGAGAACGCTGAAGCCGCTCGTGGCCGTGTACAGGACACCGACTTTGCTGCTGAAACTGCCCAGCTGACCAAGCAGCAGACTCTGCAGCAAGCTTCGACCTCGGTTCTGGCTCAGGCCAACCAGCTGCCGTCGGCAGTACTGAAGCTGCTGGGCTAATCTGCCTAGTCGCTGGCGGGGAAGCGCATGCGTGGCGCTTCTCCGCCTTTTCATCGTGAGGTGGTGGGCATGGACATGAGTGCCAAGCTGAACCTGAGTTACCCGGTCGCACGTTCGGTTGAGCAGGTTGCCGAAAAGCCGGTTACCCGGGCAGTTGAAGCTGCAGTACCCAGTGAAGACGACAAGAAAGACTCGCTGGCGGCGAAGGATGCCGATAAGGTCAAGAATGCCGTCTCTGAAATCGAAAAATTTTTGAAAGCGTCACAGCGCAATCTGGAGTTCTCCACGGACGAAGAATCCGGCAAGATCGTCGTCAAAGTCATCGCCAGCGACAGTGGTGAGTTGATTCGCCAATTGCCCTCGGAAGAGGCGTTGCGAATTGCCCGCAGCCTGAGTGATGCCAACAGTGTTCTGTTCGACGCCAAGGTTTGACTGGCGGCGAGCACCAATGAAGTAAAGCATGTCGGCCCCGCAGGAGTGGGCTGGCGGTTAACGAGAGGGAGAACAGCATGGCAAGCCCAATCGCCTCCAGTACTGGCCTCGGGTCCGGTCTGGACATCGGTTCGATCGTCAAGGTCCTGGTCCAGTCCGACACTGCCGCCAAGCAGGCGCAGATTACCCGGCAGACCAGTAACAACAGTGCGATGATCTCCGGAATCGGGTCGCTGCGTAGTGCCCTCACGGCCTTCCAGACTGCCATGACCAAGCTCAACGACAAGACCGCGCCGTCGTTCAATGCCTATGCGGCTACTTCGGCCAATGACAAGGTCGTCAAGGTCACCTCGGGCAACACCGCAGTCGCCGGTAGTTACGACATTCAGGTAGCAAAGCTGGCAACAGGTTCGAAAGTGGCTAGCCAGGCGTTTGTCGAAGGTGCCTCCAAAGCGATTGCCGCGGGAACCCTGACGATCGAACAAGGTGATCCCGCAGATGGCGGCACGGCCTACACGATCGAGGTCGGTGCTGGCGCCACGCTGCAAAGCGTGCGCGACCAGATCAACAAGGAAATGAGTGCCAACGGCATCAGTGCCAACATCATTACGGGTGAGGATGGCGCTCGTCTGGTGTTGACGTCCTCAAAGACTGGCGCGGGCAATGATCTCTCATTGAAGGGGGATGTCGATCAGACTGAGCTGAATATTGTCGGCACCCAGAAGATGGTAGGGACGGGGGCAGGCTATATTACCGATATAGCTCAGGACGCCGAGCTGACGATCGATGGCCTGAAGATCACCAGCGCCACCAATACCATCAGTGATTCGATCAGTGGTTTGAGCCTGGAGTTGATCAGTGAGAGCGCGGCGGCAACCAAGGTCACCGTAGCGGCCAACAATGATGGCCTGAAGACCTCCATCCAAAGTTTTGTCGATGCCTACAACACGCTGCAGAAGGCTATTACGTCGCTGACTTCGACCAGCCGTGATGACGATGACAACCTGGTGCTGGGGCCGCTGACCAACGACCCTACCACCCGGTCGCTGTTGGGTGATATTCGTAAGGTGCTTTCCGAAGTGGGGGCAGGCGATCAGCTGACCACTCTGAGTCAGTTGGGTATCAACACACAAAAAGACGGCACTCTGGAGTTCAACAGCACCAAATTCGCCGCAGCGATGAATGACAAGAAGTTGGGGGCGGAAGTGCAGGAGTTGTTCACCGGCACGAATGGCATTTTCGAGCGGATGAACAAGGCCATTGACCCGTACAATGCCACTGATGGTAGTTTGGCTAGCCGTAATAGCGCATTGAGCAACGTTGCAAAGAACTTGAGTGAGCAGCAGGCTGCCCTCGATCGGCGCACCGACTCGTTGACCGAATCACTGACCAAGAAATACGTGGCCTTGGACACTGCCCTAGGCAAGATGAAAGCCCAGGCCGACCAGATCACGTCGATCTTCGAGGCGATCAACGCGCAGGCCAAGAAGTCCTGATTCTTTCCGTGTGACAAAAGCCCGGCAGCGTTTGCCATACGCGCCGGGCTTTTCGTTTTAACCCTAAAGTTTTTTGACGTGGCGGCGATACACAGGGTAGACGCAACCTTTTTCGCAGCAACGAGGCAGATCCATGAACCCGATGTTGGCCCTTCGGCAATACCAGAAAGTCAACGGCGTGGCACAGACATCCGAAGCCAGTCCGCACCGCCTGGTGCAGATGCTCATGCAGGGCGGCCTTGATCGCATGGCGCAGGCGAAGGGCGCGATCGCGCGCAATGATATCGCCCAGAAGGGTATCCTCATCGGCAAGGCCATCGACATCATCGGCGGCCTGCGTGAAGGCCTGGATCTGGAAAACCATGCCGACACCCTGGCCGATCTGGACAACCTGTATACCTACATGAGTCGTCGCTTGATCGAAGCCAATGCAAAAAATGACCCGGAGATCATCGACGAAGTGGCGCGCCTGCTGATCACCATCAAGGAAGGTTGGGACGCGATCGGCGATCCGTCGGCGGCTTCCTAAGCCAGGAGGATGACATGAGCGAGGTTATCGCCCGTATAGAGCACACCCGAGAAGCCTTGCTGGCGGCGCTGGCTGATCGCGACTGGGGTACAGTTGGCGAGCTCGACCTGGAATGCCGGCTGTGTGTCGACGATGTGCTTGCCGAGGCTCATGAAAACGAAGCGGAAGTACGTGGTAGCCTAGAGCAGTTGATGGCTGTCTACCGCCAACTAATCGCAGTTGCAAGTGGCGAACGTCAATCCCTGGTCGATGAAATGACGAAAATCCGTCAGGCGAAGAACGCGGCAAAGGTATACCATTTGTTCACCTGACCACAGATGTTGCCAAAAGCCATGCGCCATTAATTTGACTGGCTGGTGTTTTTTGACTTTACTAGTGGCTGTTTTCGAATTTCAGACGTCCGAACACTGACCATTCAGTCGGAATGATGTCGAGCACGCCCTCGGGCGCCGATATGACTAGGGAAGTTGCTATTGCATGTGGCGTGAAACCAAGATTCTGCTGATCGACGACGACAGCGCACGCCGCCGCGACCTGGCGGTGGTGCTTAACTTCCTCGGCGAAGAAAACCTCGCTTGCTCCAGCCAGGACTGGCAGCAAGTGGTCGAGCCGTTGTCTTCGAGTCGCGAAGTGCTGTGCGTGCTTATCGGCACTGTAAATGCCCCGGGCAGTGTGCTTGGGCTCGTTAAGACAGTGACTGGGTGGGATGAGTTCCTTCCGGTTCTGCTTTTAGGTGAAATTTCTTCTGCGGAGTTCCCGGAAGACCTTCGCCGCCGGGTGCTTTCCAACCTGGAGATGCCGCCAAGCTATAGCCAGCTGCTGGATTCACTGCACCGTGCCCAGGTCTATCGCGAGATGTACGACCAGGCGCGCGAGCGTGGCCGCCAGCGCGAACCCAACCTGTTCCGCAGCCTGGTCGGCACCAGTCGTGCCATTCAGCACGTGCGGCAGATGATGCAGCAGGTGGCCGACACCGATGCCAGCGTGCTGATTTTGGGTGAGTCCGGCACCGGCAAGGAAGTGGTCGCGCGCAACCTGCACTACCATTCCAAACGCCGCGAAGCGCCGTTCGTGCCGGTCAACTGTGGCGCGATCCCGGCCGAGTTGCTGGAAAGCGAACTGTTCGGTCACGAGAAGGGTGCCTTCACCGGGGCGATCACCAGCCGTGCCGGGCGTTTCGAGTTGGCCAACGGCGGTACCCTGTTCCTCGACGAAATCGGCGACATGCCGTTGCCGATGCAGGTCAAGCTGTTGCGCGTGCTGCAGGAGCGTACCTTCGAGCGCGTGGGCAGCAACAAGACCCAGAGCATCGATGTGCGCATCATTGCCGCGACCCACAAGAACCTCGAGACCATGATCGAGGAGGGCACGTTCCGCGAAGACCTGTACTACCGCCTGAACGTGTTCCCTATCGAGATGGCGCCGCTGCGTGAGCGGGTGGAAGACATCCCGCTGCTGATGAACGAGCTGATCTCGCGCATGGAGCACGAGAAGCGCGGGTCCATCCGCTTCAACTCCGCGTCGATCATGTCGCTGTGTCGCCACGGCTGGCCGGGTAACGTGCGCGAGCTGGCCAATCTGGTCGAGCGTATGGCGATCATGCACCCGTACGGGGTGATTGGCGTTTCCGAGCTGCCGAAGAAATTCCGTTACGTCGATGACGAAGACGAGCAGATGGTCGACAGCCTGCGCAGCGAGCTGGAAGAGCGCGTGGCGATCAATGGCCATACGCCGAACTTCAGCAACCATGCCATGCTGCCACCTGAAGGCCTGGACCTGAAGGACTACCTGGGTAGCCTGGAGCAGGGCCTGATCCAGCAGGCGCTGGACGATGCCAACGGTATCGTTGCGCGTGCAGCTGAACGTTTGCGTATTCGTCGTACCACCCTGGTCGAGAAGATGCGCAAGTACGGCATGAGCCGCCAGGGCGGCGAGGAACAGGCGGAGGATTGACGGCTGGGGCGGGGTGTTCGGCTTGGCGTTGATGGTGCCTGTTAGATCGAGCGCCGCCCGCGCGGCGCTTCGCGGGACAAGCCCGCTCCCACATTTGTTGCAACGTGCCGAACCTGTCAGGCCATGGTTGTCAGCCTTGTTGCCTTGACGCGGTTTCCCGGCTGGCGCTACCGCCGTCTCTCCAGTCTCAAACTCTCCGCCAAAGCGGGCAACGCCTCTCCCACAGGCATGGCCACGTTGCAACAAATGTGGGAGCGGGCTTGTCCCGCGAAGCGCCGCGCGGGCGGCGCTCGATGCACCCCATACACCCCACATTCCGCAATACTTTTCAATGCTCCAATCCTTCGCATGCGCCTATGTTTCCTGAACCTTTGTGCGAGGAAACCACATGGAGCGTGCTCAATCCCATCTCTTGCGCCGTGGCCGCTTCTCCATACCCGGCGGCATGTATCTGTTAACAACCGTAACAAATAATCGAAAGCGAATCTTCACGGATTTTTGGCTGGCCCGAGCGGTGATTCAGCAACTTCGGCAGGCTGAGCGCGAAGGTGCGTGTCAGTCATTGGCCTGGGTTGTGATGCCGGACCATCTCCATTGGTTGATTCAGCTGAACGACTCGACATTATGTAGCTTGATGCGACGATTTAAGTCGCGCAGCAGTCATGCGCTGTATCACCGAGGAATGCGGCGCGAAAAAGTGTGGCAAGCGGGCTATCAGGACCATGCCATTCGGCGAGAGGAAGACATTCGCAGGGTGGCGAAATATGTAATTTGCAACCCATTGCGGGCGGGGTTGGCAAGCAGGGTCGGTGATTATCCACATTGGGACGCCGTATGGGTCTGAGTCATCTGGACGCGGTGAGCGCCGTCCGCGCGGCGCTTCTCGAGTGTTTGCCGTTGTACTTTCTGCGCCTGTGAGACCGAGCTCCGCCCGCGCGGCGCTCGGTCTCACAGGCGCAGAAAGTGTCAAGGCGTATACCCGCGGGACGCTCGATTTGCGCCCCACCACAAATCTCAAGCCCTGCATTAAACCCCATCTCCGGCACGGCTATTGCTACACCGCTGGCAACACACCGTTTTTATGACGGTCAGCCATGCGAGAGAGCAAGATGCCCCAGGCCGCCCACATATCCCTAGCCCCCGATCTGCAGGGGCAGCCCCCGATCGAGCAGGACAGTCGCCAGGGTGTCGAGCAGGCCTTCGCCCTGTTCAATCAGGTCTCGAGCCAGCTGAGCCAGTCCTATAGCCTGCTGGAAGCCAGGGTCAGCGAACTCAAGGGCGAGCTGGCGGTGGTCAGCGCCCAGCGCATCGATGAACTGAGCGAAAAGGAGCGCCTCGCCAACCGCCTGCAGAACCTGCTGGACCTGCTGCCCGGCGGGGTGATCGTGATCGATGGCCAGGGCCTGGTGCGCGAAGCCAACCCGGCCGCCTGCGAACTGCTCGGCGAGCCGCTGGTCGGCCAGCTGTGGCGCCAGGTGATCGCCCGCAGCTTTGCCCCGCGCAAGGATGACGGTCACGAAGTCTCGCTGCGCGACGGCCGCCGTCTGTCCATTGCCACTCGCTCGCTGGATGCCGAGCCTGGCCAGTTGGTGTTGCTCAACGACCTGACCGAAACCCGTCGCCTGCAGGACCAGCTGGCTCGCCACGAGCGCCTGTCTTCGCTGGGGCGCATGGTCGCCTCGCTGGCGCACCAGATCCGCACGCCACTGTCGGCGGCGATGCTCTACGCCAGCCACCTGGCTGATCCCGAACAAGAGCTGAGCGCGGAAACCCGCCAGCGCTTTGCCGGTACCCTGAAGGAACGCTTGCACGAGCTGGAACACCAAGTGCGCGACATGCTGGTATTCGCCCGTGGCGAGCTGCCGCTGAATGATCGAGTCACGCCAAAAGCCTTGTTCCAGGCCCTGCAGCAGGCTGCCCAGGCGCATGTGCAAGGGCACGCCGTGCGCTGGCAGTGCGACAGCCACCTGGGTGAGCTGCTGTGCAACCGCGACACCCTGGTTGGTGCATTGCTCAACCTGATCGAAAATGCGCTGCAAGCCAGCGACGGCCCGGCGCGACTGAAGGTGCACCTGTTCCGCCGCGAGTGCAGCCTGCACCTGTGTGTAAGCGACGCCGGCAGTGGCATCGATGGCGACCTGCTCGGCCGCCTGGGCGAGCCGTTCCTGACCACCAAGGCCACTGGCACCGGCCTGGGCCTGGCCGTGGTCAAGGCCGTGGTGCGCGCGCACCAAGGTACGCTGCGCCTGCGCTCCAGGGTTGGCCGTGGCACCTGTGTGCGGGTGGAACTGCCGTTGATCGACGGGCAGCTGGCGGAGGGCATGTAATGACGATCAAGGTGCTGCTGGTCGAGGACGACCGCGTATTGCGCCAGGCGCTGGGCGATACCCTGGAAATCGGCGGCTTTGCCTACCAGGCGGTGGGCAGTGCCGAAGAAGCGCTGGAAGCGGTGCTGGAGGAGGCCTTCAGCCTGGTAGTCAGCGATGTGAACATGCCAGGCATGGATGGGCACCAACTGCTGGCCCAGCTGCGCCGCCAGCAGCCGCAACTGCCCGTGTTGCTGATGACTGCGCATGCCGCGGTGGAGCGTGCCGTCGAGGCGATGCGCCAAGGCGCCGCCGACTATCTGGTCAAGCCGTTCGAGCCCAAGGCGTTGCTCAGCCTGGTCGAGCGGCATGCCGCCGGGCGCGTGGCTGAAGAAGAAGGCCCGGTGGCCTGCGAACCAGCCAGTCGACAGTTGCTGGAGCTGGCCGCGCGGGTGGCGCGCAGTGACTCGACCGTGCTGATTTCGGGCGAGTCCGGCACCGGCAAGGAAGTGCTGGCGCGCTTCATTCATCAGCAATCGTCGCGGGCGGCGCAGCCCTTCGTGGCGATCAATTGTGCTGCCATCCCCGACAACATGCTCGAGGCCACGCTGTTCGGCCACGAAAAGGGTGCCTTCACTGGCGCCATCGCTGCCCAGGCCGGCAAGTTCGAGCAGGCCGAAGGCGGCACCTTGCTGCTTGATGAGATCTCGGAGATGCCGATGGCCTTGCAGGCCAAGCTGCTGCGCGTGCTGCAGGAGCGCGAGGTGGAGCGGGTAGGCGGGCGCAAGCCGATTAGCCTGGATATCCGTGTGCTGGCCACCACCAACCGTGACCTGGCTGGCGAAGTGGCGGCCGGGCGTTTCCGTGAAGACCTCTACTACCGCCTTTCGGTGTTCCCCCTGGCCTGGCGTCCGCTGCGCGAACGCCCGGGTGACATCCTGCAACTGGCCGAGCGCCTGTTGGCGCGTCACGTGGCCAAGATGAAGCACGCCCCGGTGCACCTGTCGCCCCAGGCCCGGGCCTGCCTGCAGGCGTATGCCTGGCCGGGCAACGTACGCGAACTGGACAACGCCCTGCAGCGGGCGCTGATCCTGCAGCAGGGCGGGGTGATCGAGGCGGCGGATTTTTGTCTGGCAGGCGCCATTCCATTGTCAGCTGGCATCGAGCCATCACCTGAGGTGGTGGCCGAGCCTGGCGGGCTGGGCGATGACATGCGTCGCCATGAGTACCAGATGATCATCGACACCCTGCGAGCCGAGCGCGGCCGCCGCAAGGAGGCGGCCGAACGCCTGGGGATAAGCCCGCGTACCTTGCGCTACAAGCTGGCGCAGATGCGCGATGCCGGGTTTGACGTCGAGGCCAGCCTGTTCGGCTGACAAAAACCTCAGAGCTTGCGCAGCCCTTGTAGGAGCAGCCTTGTGCTGCGAAGAGGCCAGCAAGGCAGAAGGTGGTCTGTTGCATCAAAGGCCCCTTTCGCAGCACAAGGCTGCTCCTACAGTGAACCGAGGTGCGCGTGCCAAGGCTGGCACCTTTGTTGCTTTACGTTGGCTATCCGCCGCATCACTGTCAAAAAAATGCGGCCGCAGGAGAGAGAAGGGTCATGAGCCAAGGTGTTGAATTCAATCGTCTGATGTTGGACATGCGGGCCATGCAGGCCGATGCCATGTCGCTGCCCAAGGTGGCCGCCGCTCCCGAGCTGGCACCGGGGCAGAGTACCTTTGCCGACATGCTCGGCCAGGCCATCGGCAAGGTGCATGAGACTCAGCAGGCTTCGACCCAGCTGGCCAACGCCTTCGAGATCGGCAAGAGTGGCGTCGACCTGACCGATGTGATGATCGCTTCGCAAAAGGCCAGCGTGTCGATGCAGGCCCTGACCCAGGTACGCAACAAGCTGGTCCAGGCGTACCAGGACATCATGCAGATGCCGGTTTGAGGACGGACGTAAACCATGGCTGAAGCAGTCGTCGACAACGCCCCTGCCAAGAGCGGCCCGCCCGCGGCCAAGCCGCCGCTGTTCGGCATGGCGTTTCTGGAAAATATCGCGCAGATGCCCATGCTGCGTCAGATCGGCCTTCTGGTCGGTCTGGCCGCCAGCGTGGCGATCGGCTTTGCCGTGGTACTGTGGTCGCAACAACCTGATTACCGTCCGCTGTACGGCAGCCTGGCGGGCATGGACACCAAGCAGGTCATGGATACCCTGGCCGCTGCCGATATCCCCTACAACGTCGAGCCCAACTCCGGGGCTCTGCTGGTCAAGGCCGACGACCTCTCCCGTGCGCGCCTGAAACTGGCGGCCGCCGGCGTGGCGCCAAGCGATGGCAACGTCGGTTTCGAATTGCTCGACAAGGAACAGGGCCTGGGCACCAGCCAGTTCATGGAAGCCACCCGTTACCGTCGCAGCCTGGAAGGCGAGCTGGCGCGTACCGTGTCCAGCCTGAACAACGTCAAGGGCGCGCGCGTGCACCTGGCCATCCCGAAAAGCTCGGTGTTCGTGCGTGACGAACGCAAGCCCAGCGCCTCGGTACTGGTCGAGCTGTACCCGGGCCGTGCCCTGGAAGCCGGGCAAGTGATGGCCATCGTCAACCTGGTCGCCACCAGCGTGCCGGAACTGGACAAGTCCCAGGTCACCGTGGTCGACCAGAAGGGCAACCTGCTGTCCGAGCAGATCCAGGACACCGCCCTGACCCAGGCAGGCAAGCAGTTCGACTACAGCCGCCGGGTAGAAAGCATGCTCACCCAGCGGGTGCACAACATCCTGCAGCCGGTGCTGGGGAATGACCGCTACAAGGCCGAAGTGTCTGCCGACCTCGACTTCAGCGCGGTCGAATCCACCTCCGAGCAGTTCAACCCCGACCAGCCGGCACTGCGCAGCGAGCAGTCGGTCGACGAACAGCGTGCCAGCAGCCAGGGCCCGCAAGGTGTCCCCGGCGCACTGAGCAACCAGCCGCCAGGCCCGGCCTCGGCACCGCAGACCACCGGTGGTGCCGCTACCCCGGCCGCGGCCATCCAGCCTGGCCAACCGCTGGTGGATGCCAACGGCCAGCAGATCATGGACCCGGCCACCGGCCAGCCGATGCTCGCGCCGTACCCGTCGGACAAGCGCCAGCAAAGCACCAAGAACTTCGAGCTGGACCGCTCCATCAGCCACACCCGCCAGCAGCAGGGGCGCATGACCCGCCTGTCGGTGGCGGTGGTGGTGGACGACCAGGTCAAGATCGACCCGGCCACCGGCGACACCACCCGTGCGCCATGGGGCACCGAGGACCTGGCACGCTTCACTCGCCTGGTACAGGACGCGGTCGGCTTCGATGCCAGCCGTGGCGACAGTGTGACGGTGATCAACGTGCCGTTCGCCGCCGACCGTGGCGAAGAGATCGCCGATATCGCCTTCTACCAGCAGCCGTGGTTCTGGGACATCGTCAAGCAAGTGCTGGGCGTGGTGTTCATCCTGGTGCTGGTGTTCGGTGTGCTGCGCCCGGTGCTGAACAACATTACAGGGGGCGGCAAGCAGGCTGCCTCGGATAGCGACATGGAGCTGGGCGGCATGATGGGTCTGGATGGCGAACTGGCCAACGACCGCGTCACTCTGGGTGGCCCGACAAGCATTCTGCTGCCTAGCCCGAACGAGGGTTACGAGGCACAGCTCAACGCAATCAAAGGCCTGGTGGCCGAAGACCCGGGCCGCGTTGCCCAGGTCGTGAAAGAGTGGATCAACGCCGATGAGTGATAACCGAGCCGTTACCGCCAAGCTGAGCCGCGTCGACAAGGCGGCGATCCTCCTGCTTTCGCTGGGCGAGACCGATGCCGCCCAGGTGCTGCGGCACATGGGGCCCAAGGAAGTGCAGCGTGTGGGTGTGGCCATGGCGCAGATGGGCAATGTGCACCGTGAACAGGTCGAGCAGGTGATGAGCGAGTTCGTCGAAATCGTCGGCGACCAGACCAGCCTGGGCGTGGGCTCCGATGCCTATATCCGCAAGATGCTCAATCAGGCCCTGGGCGAGGACAAGGCCAATGGCCTGGTCGACCGCATCCTGCTCGGTGGCAACACCAGCGGCCTGGACAGCCTGAAGTGGATGGAGCCGCGCGCCGTTGCCGACGTGATCCGCTACGAGCACCCGCAGATCCAGGCCATCGTGGTCGCCTACCTCGACCCCGACCAGGCCGGCGAAGTGCTGAGCAACTTCGACCACAAGGTGCGCCTGGACATCGTCCTGCGCGTGTCGTCGCTGAACACCGTGCAGCCGGCGGCGCTGAAGGAGCTGAACCAGATCCTCGAGAAGCAGTTCTCGGGCAACTCTAACGCGGCGCGTACCACCTTGGGTGGCATCAAGCGCGCCGCCGACATCATGAACTTCCTCGACAGCTCGGTGGAAGGTGCACTGATGGACGCGATCCGCGAAATCGACAGCGACCTGTCGGAGCAGATCGAAGACCTGATGTTCGTCTTCAACAACCTTGCCGACGTCGACGACCGAGGCATCCAGGCGCTGCTGCGCGAAGTCTCGTCCGACGTGCTGGTGGTGTCGCTCAAGGGCGCCGACGAGCGGGTCAAGGACAAGATCTTCAAGAACATGTCCAAACGTGCCTCGGAACTGTTGCGCGACGACCTGGAGGCCAAGGGGCCGGTGCGGGTCAGCGATGTTGAAACGGCGCAGAAGGAAATCCTCACCATCGCCCGCCGCATGGCCGAGGCCGGCGAGATCGTGCTCGGCGGCAAGGGCGCCGAGGAAATGATCTAAGGTCTTCGCGATCTGAAAGCCGACGCCGCCCCTTGTGGGAGCGGGTTTACCCGCGAAGGCGTCGGACCTGGCGATAGAGGTTGTCGCTGCCGACGCATTCGCGGGTGAACCCGCTCCCACAGGGACCGTGTCGGCTGAACATGGTTTGAGAACATGACAGCATGCCCACCAAAGAACATCACCCCAGCGACCTGATCCGCGCCCGCGACCTCGAGGGCGTGGACGTATGGGCGCTGCCCAGCTTCGACCCGGAACCCGAGCCTGAGCCCGAACCGGAGCCGGAGCCCGACGTAGTCGAGGAAGAGGTCGAGGAAGTGCCGCTGGAAGAAGTCCAGCCGCTGACCCTGGAAGAACTCGAGGCCATCCGCCAGGAAGCCTACAACGAAGGCTTTGCCACCGGTGAGCGCGAGGGCTTCCATAGCACCCAGCTCAAGGTCCGCCAGGAAGCCGAAGAGGCCCTGAAGACCAAGCTGGAAAGCCTCGACCGGCTGATGACCAACCTGATGGAACCGATCGCCGAGCAGGACACGCAGATCGAGAAGGCACTGGTCCACCTGGTTGCTCACATGACCCGCCAGGTAATCGGTCGCGAACTGCGGAGTGATTCCAGCCAGATCACCCAGGTACTGCGCGAAGCGCTCAAGCTGCTGCCCATGGGCGCGGACAATATCCGCATCCACCTCAACCCGCAGGATTTCGAGCTGGCCAAGGCCCTGCGCGAGCGCCATGAGGAAAGCTGGCGGCTGCTCGAGGACAGCGCACTGCTACCAGGCGGCTGCCGTATCGAGACCGCGCACAGCCGCATCGACGCGACCATGGAAACCCGCATCGAGAAAGCCGTGGCACAACTGTTCGACCAGTTGCACGACCATTCGCTGCACCCGGCAGCGCCAGACATGTCGGTAGACCTGGACAGCCTGCCAGAGCGCGCCGTGGGTAGCCCGGATGCATCTTGAACGCACCAGCTTCGGCAAACGCCTGGGCAGTTACGCCGAGGCCATCGAACTGCCGGCCCAGCCCATCGTCGAAGGCCGCCTGCTACGCATGGTCGGCCTCACCCTGGAAGCCGAAGGCCTGCGCGCTGCAGTCGGCAGCCGCTGCCTGGTAATCAACGACGACAGCTACCACCCGGTGCAGGTGGAGGCCGAAGTCATGGGCTTTGCCGGGCCCAAGGTATTCCTCATGCCGGTCGGCAGCATTGTCGGCATCGGCCCCGGCGCGCGGGTGGTGCCGCTGGATGACAGCGGCCGCCTGCCCATGGGCATGAGCATGCTCGGCAGGGTGCTCGACGGCGCCGGTCGCGCGCTGGATGGCAAGGGCGGGATGAAGGCCGAGGACTGGGTGCCGATGGATGGCCCGGTGATCAACCCGTTGAACCGCGACCCCATCAGCAAGCCGCTGGACGTGGGAATTCGCAGCATCAATGGCCTGCTCACGGTCGGTCGCGGCCAGCGCTTGGGCCTGTTCGCCGGTACCGGTGTGGGCAAGTCGGTGTTGCTGGGCATGATGACCCGCTTCACCGAAGCCGAAATCATCGTTGTCGGCCTGATCGGCGAGCGGGGTCGCGAGGTCAAGGAATTCATCGAGCATATCCTGGGTGAGGAAGGCCTCAAGCGCTCGGTGGTGGTCGCTTCGCCCGCCGACGATGCGCCGCTGATGCGCCTGCGGGCCGCTATGTACTGCACACGTATTGCCGAGTACTTCCGCGACAAGGGCAAGAACGTGCTGTTGCTGATGGACTCGCTGACCCGTTTCGCCCAGGCCCAGCGTGAAATCGCCCTGGCCATCGGCGAGCCGCCGGCCACCCGGGGTTACCCGCCGTCGGTGTTCGCCAAGCTGCCCAAGCTGGTGGAGCGGGCCGGCAACGGCGAGCCAGGTGGTGGTTCGATCACCGCGTTCTATACCGTGTTGTCCGAGGGCGACGACCAGCAGGACCCGATTGCCGACGCGGCGCGCGGTGTGCTCGATGGCCACTTCGTGCTGTCGCGGCGGCTGGCCGAGGAAGGTCATTACCCGGCCATCGACATCGAAGCCTCGATCAGCCGGGTCATGCCCCAGGTGGTCGATGCCGACCATTTGCGCCAGGCGCAAAAGTTCAAGCAGTTGTGGTCGCGCCTGTCGCAGAGCCGCGATCTGATCAGCGTGGGTGCCTACGTGGCGGGTGGCGACCCGGAAACCGACCTGGCCATCGCCCTGCAATCGAAGCTGGTGGAGTTTTTGCGCCAGGGCCTGCACGAGAGCGTGGGCATGGCGCAAAGCCGCGAACAGTTGGGGGCGATCTTTGCGCCCCCGGCGGGCGGTTGATAGGCCATGGCACTGCCCGGACGTGCCGCGCGCCTGGCGCCGGTGGTGGACATGGCCGAAGAGGCCGAGCGCCAGGCGGCCCAGCGCCTTGGGCAGTTCCAGCAGCAGGTGGCCACGGCACAGGCCAAGCTGGCCGAGCTCGAGCGGTTTCGCGAGGATTACCAGCTGCAGTGGATCAATCGTGGCGGGCAGGGGGTGAACGGTAGCTGGCTGGTCAATTACCAGCGCTTCCTCGGGCAGCTGGAAACGGCCATGACCCAGCAGCGCCAGAGCCTGGTCTGGCACCAGAACAACCTCAACAACGCCCGAGGCACCTGGCAGCAGGCCTATGCCCGGGTGGAAGGCCTGCGCAAGCTGGTGCAGCGCTATCTGGAGGAAGCCCGGCGGGCCGAAGACAAGCGCGAGCAGCGCCTGCTCGACGAGCTTTCACAACGCCTGCCGCGGCAGAACCACCTATAGCCTGTACTGGCCTCTTCGCGGGTAAACCTGCTCCCACAGGCACGGCGCAGGATTCGAATTTGTGGAGATCCTGTGGGAGCGGGTTCACCCGCGAAGAGGCCGAGACAGGCAGCCCACATGCTTGCCACCCCCGCCATCGCCTGCTAAACCTTTATGGAGTTGCATCCGCCATCATCGAAGGAATCGCTAGCATGGCAGTCGAGACGGATTTTTCGCAGGACGGGAAAAAGCTGACAATAAAGATCAAGGGGCGCTTCGATTTCGGCAAGCACCAGGAATTTCGCGACGCCTACGAACGCCAGACCAGCCGGCCAGATTCGGTGGTCGTCGACCTGAAGGACACTACCTACCTCGACAGTTCCGCGCTCGGCATGCTGCTGTTGCTACGTGACCATGCGGGCGGCGATGAGTCGGATGTGCGTGTGGTGCATGCCAGCTCCGACGTGCGCAAGATCCTCGCCATCTCCAATTTCGAAAAACTCTTCGATATCAGTTGAGCGCCGACATGCCGGCCGAACAGGCGTTGACCGTGCTGGTGGCTGAAGACGGTGCCGCCGACCGCCTGCTCCTGGCGCAGATCGTGCGCCGTCAAGGTCATCAGGTACTTACCGCAGAAAACGGCGAGCAGGCGGTGGCGTTGTTCGTCGAGCGGCGCCCGCAACTGGTGCTGCTGGATGCGCTGATGCCGGTGATGGATGGCTTCGAGGCGGCGCGGCAGATTAAGGCCCTGGCCGGCGAAGCGCTGGTGCCGATCATTTTCCTGACGTCATTGAACGAGGAGGAAGGCCTGGTGCGCTGCCTGGAGGCCGGGGGCGACGACTTCATGGCCAAGCCCTACAGTGCGGTGATCCTCGGCGCCAAGATCCGCGCCATGGACCGCCTGCGCCGGCTGCAGGCCACCGTGCTGGAGCAGCGCGACCAGATTGCCCGGCACCACCACCACCTGCTCAACGAGCAGCGGGTGGCCAAGGCGGTGTTCGACAAGGTGGCCCATTCCGGCTGCCTTGCCGCGCCCAACATCCGCTACCTGCAATCGCCGTATGCGCTGTTCAATGGCGACCTGATGCTGGCCGCGTTCACTCCGTCCGGCGACATGCGAGTGCTTCTCGGCGATTTTACCGGCCACGGCCTGCCAGCGGCGGTAGGGGCGATGCCGCTGGCTGAAGTGTTCTACGGCATGACTGCCAAGGGCTACGGCATGGCGCAGGTCCTGCGCGAGATGAACGCCAAGCTCAAGCGCATCCTGCCGGTGGACATGTTCTGTTGTGCGCTGCTGCTCAACCTGAGCATGCAGCGCGGTTCGGTGGAAGTGTGGAATGGTGGCATGCCTGATGGCTATCGCCTGGCAGTGGATGGCCAGGTGCTGTCGGCGCTGGGTTCGCGGCACCTGCCGCTGGGCATCCTGAACGCCGAGCGTTTCGATGACAGTACCGAAGTGTTGCCGCTGGCGCCGGGTGAACGCCTGCTGCTGCTATCGGACGGCGTGCTCGACACGGCCGACGACCAGGAGCGCCTGTTCGGTGTGCAGCGCCTGCACAGGGTGCTGGCCGACAACCGTGACCCGGCGCGGCTGTTCGACGAAGTGATGCAGGCTCTGGAGCGCTTTGGCGGGCGCCCGCGCGATGACATCAGTCTGTGCGACATTCGTATGTTCAGTGCCGAGGAGCGGGTACCGGCGCCGATGATCTACTCTGATAGCGGCCGCTCCAGCCCGCTGGACTGGTCGCTGGGGTTCGAGGTGCGTGGCGAGAGCCTCAAACGCTTCAACCCGGTGCCGTACCTGGTGCAGTTGTTGCAGGAGATTCACGGCCTGCGTGCGCGCACCGGCAACCTGCACAGTGTGCTCAGCGAGCTTTATTCAAACGCGCTGGAGCATGGCGTGCTGGGCCTGGATTCGCAGCTCAAGCGCGATGGCCAAGGCTTTGCAGACTATTATCAAGAGCGCACCCGGCGCCTCGGGGTGCTGACCGACGGTTACGTGCGCATCGATTTCAAGGTTGAACCGCATGCCGACGGCGGGCGTCTGATGATCGAGGTCCGTGACAGTGGTGCCGGGTTCGATGTGCAGCGCGTGCTGTCGCGGCCCACGCTGGAGCAGGGGCTGAGTGGGCGTGGCCTGAATTTGGTAAGGCGGCTGGCCAGCAGCGCTTGCTGGAGTGAGGGTGGGCGTTGCGCGCATGTGGAGTTCGTCTGGTGAGCCACGGGTTGGCTCGGGCATAATCTGGCTTGATCAAGGAGTGAACAAGTGACTGACATGCATATTGACCATAAGGTACTCAGCGACCTGCGTGAGGTCATGGAAGATGGCTACCTGCAGTTGGTGCAAACCTTTCTTGACGACTCCGAGCGGCGCCTGGGCCAGCTGCATGCGGCCAAAAGTGCCGAAGAGCTCGGTTCTGCGGCCCACAGTTTCAAGGGCAGCAGCAGCAACATGGGCGCGGTTGCACTGGCCAGCCTGTGCCAGCAACTGGAGGAGCGCGCGCGGCGGCCTCCGCTGTATGGCATCGAGGACCTGATCAACCGCATCGACCTGGAGTTCGTCGAGGTGCAGCGCTTCTACCGAGGTGAGCAGCAACGCATTTCGGCGGGTTGATACACGACTTGGCGCGAGTCTTGCCTGTCTCTGGCTGGATGATTTTTTTGTTTCTGGCGCGGAGACCGCTCGATGCCTGTTGCACCCAACCCATTGTTGCAAGGCAACGCCATTGCCAATACCTCGCGTTCGGCCACCGCACAGGCCGACAAGCCGCTGCAGGCGCTGGGCGACAAGGGCGACGGCTTCGGCCAGGTGATGGCCAGGCAGGGCCGCGACAAGGCCGCAGGGCAGGACGACAAGGTCGCCCAGGCCAAGCCCAAGGACAAGCCCGAGGCGGCGCAGGGCGGCAAGAAAGCCGCTGCCGACAAACCCGCGGTTGCCGATGACGGCAAACAATTGCCAGCCGACGACCAGGCCCAGACTGACACCGGCTTGCGCGATGCCAGCCTGGTGGCCGGCCAGGTAACTGACGCCCAGCCTGGCGCTCAACTGATCCAGGCGCAGGCCGAGGCGGTGGCGCCGGTGTTGCAGGCCGCCACGGCGCAGGTCACGGCCGTGCTGCCCGAGGAGTCTGCCGTCGAGGAAACCTTCGATCCTGACGCCGACCCTCTGGCCAACCTGCCGACCTTGCGTCTGGCGCTGGAGCAAAGCGCCCAGGCCAAAGGGGCGACTTCGGCACATGCCCTGGACGCTTCGCAGGCTCAGGGCGAGGAGGGGCAGATGGCCGTCAATACCTTGGCGAATCTGGTCGAGAATGCCGAGGGTGAAGCGGGCGAGCCCGGCGACAAGGCCTTTGCTGCCTTGCTCGAAGATGGCCTGAAGGACACCAAGGGCGCTGGCAGCGATACGCGCATCGACGATTTCGCCAACCGCCTGGCCAACCTGACCCAGGCCGCCACGGCCAAGACCGCCAATGCCGTGCCGGCCAACGCCAGCCCATTGCACCAACCGCTGCCGATGAACCAGAACGCCTGGGCCGAGGGCCTGGTCAACCGGGTCATGTACCTGTCCAGCCAGAACCTGAAGTCGGCGGATATCCAGCTGGAGCCGGCTGAACTGGGCCGCCTGGACATTCGCGTCAATGTTGCGACGGACCAGTCGACCCAGGTCACCTTCATCAGCGGCCACGCCGGCGTGCGTGACGCCCTCGACAGCCAGGTGCACCGCCTGCGCGAGCTGTTCGCCCAGCAGGGGCTGGCACAGCCGGATGTCAACGTGGCCGACCAGTCGCGCGGGCAGCAGCAACAGCAGCAGGGTCAGGCGCAGGGCAGCAACCTGTCCGGGGTGGCGGCGCGCCGGGCCGAGCAGGGCGGGGCCGAGGCAGTCGATAGCGCCCGGCCTGTGGAGCAGCAGGTGGTTGTTGGTGACAGTGCGGTCGATTATTACGCCTGATATTTCTTTTTTTTCCGAACCGGCCTCTTCGCAGCACAAGGCTGCTCCTACAAGGGAATGCGTTCCCTGTAGGAGCAGCCTTGTGCTGCGAAGAGGTCGGTTCAGGCTTTCCAGTTCCATTCTGGCATAACACTTGCTCAAGCCAAGCCATCCTCCCTTGAACCCCCGATGGACGACGGATTATTGGCATGGCGAAGAGCGAAGCAGTCAAAGACCCCGCCACTAAAGGCAAACTCAAGCTGATCCTGCTGGCAGTAGTGGGCCTGTTGCTGGCGATCGGCCTTTCGGTGGGCGCTACCTGGTTCATCATGCACAAGAGCGAGCCAGCCCCGGCCGCCGACCCTGCAGCCAGCAACGTCAAGCCAGCGGCTATCTACGAAGCATTGGCCCCGGCCTTCGTGGTCAACTTCAACCAGAACGGTCGCCAGCGCTACATGCAGGTGAGCATCACCCTGCAAGCGCGCAACCAGGCTGATCTGGACGCCCTCAAGGTGCACATGCCGGTAATCCGCAACAACCTGGTGATGATGTTCTCCGGGCAAGGCTTCGACACCCTGGCCGGTAGCCCGGTGGGACAGGAAATGCTGCGCCAGAAGGCCACCGCAGTGGTCCAGGAAGTGGCGCAGAAGGAAGTCGGCAAGCCGGTCGTCGACCAGTTGCTGTTCACCAATTTCGTATTGCAGTAGGAGTCCGCAATGGCCGTACAGGACCTGCTGTCCCAGGATGAAATCGATGCCCTGTTGCATGGCGTCGACGACGGGCTGGTGCAGACCGAGAGTGCATCCGAGCCTGGCAGCATCAAAAGCTACGACCTGACCAGTCAGGACCGTATCGTGCGGGGTCGCATGCCGACCCTGGAAATGATCAACGAGCGCTTCGCCCGTTACACCCGTATCAGCATGTTCAACCTGCTGCGCCGCTCCGCCGACGTGGCGGTGGGTGGCGTGCAGGTGATGAAGTTCGGTGAATACGTGCACTCGCTGTACGTGCCGACCAGCCTCAACCTGGTCAAGATCAAGCCGCTGCGCGGTACCTCGCTGTTCATCCTCGACGCCAAGCTGGTGTTCAAGCTGGTGGACAACTTCTTCGGCGGCGACGGCCGCCACGCCAAGATCGAAGGCCGCGAGTTCACCCCCACCGAGTTGCGCGTGGTGCGCATGGTGCTGGACCAGTGCTTCGTCGACCTCAAGGAAGCCTGGCAGGCAATCATGCCGGTCACCTTCGAATACATGAACTCCGAGGTCAACCCGGCCATGGCCAACATCGTCGGCCCCAGCGAGGCGGTGGTGGTGTCCACCTTCCACATCGAGCTGGACGGCGGTGGTGGCGACCTGCACGTGACCATGCCGTACTCGATGATCGAGCCGGTGCGGGAAATGCTCGACGCCGGTTTCCAGTCCGACCTGGACGACCAGGACGAGCGCTGGGTCAAGGCCCTGCGCGAGGATGTGCTGGACGTGGCCGTGCCGCTGACCGCCACCGTCGCCCGGCGCCAGCTGAAGCTGCGCGACATCCTGCATATGCAGCCTGGCGACGTGATCCCGGTGGAGCTGCCCGAGCACCTGGTGCTGCGTGCCAACGGTGTGCCGTCGTTCAAGGCGCGCCTGGGTTCGCACAAGGGCAACCTGGCGCTGCAGATCATCGACCCGATCGAACGCCGCTGACGGCGTGCCGGTCGCACATAACGAATTGAATGCCTGTCGAGGAAACCATGGCTAACGAAA
This sequence comes from Pseudomonas sp. A2, assembly GCF_023100865.1. Lineage (NCBI taxonomy): Bacteria > Pseudomonadati > Pseudomonadota > Gammaproteobacteria > Pseudomonadales > Pseudomonadaceae > Pseudomonas > Pseudomonas sp. A2. Next base: position 4,285,132 of record NZ_CP039127.1, on the reverse strand, counting down.
ACGAGATCACCTCCGCAGAGGATCAGGCACTGGCCGATGAATGGGCTGCGGCACTGGAAGAAACCGGTGCAGCCGGCCAGGCCGATATCGATGCACTGCTGGGTGGTGACACCGGTAGCAACACCGGCGGCGCGGGCCGCCTGCCGATGGAGGAGTTCGCCAGCTCGCCGAAGCCGAACGAAAACGTCAGCCTCGAAGGCCCTAACCTGGATGTGATCCTGGATATCCCGGTGAACATTTCCATGGAAGTGGGCAGCACCGAGATCAACATCCGCAACCTGCTGCAGCTCAACCAGGGCTCGGTGATCGAGCTCGACCGCCTCGCCGGCGAGCCGCTCGACGTGCTGGTCAACGGCACGCTGATCGCCCATGGCGAGGTAGTGGTGGTCAACGAGAAGTTCGGCATCCGCCTGACCGACGTGATCAGCCCCAGCGAACGTATCAAGAAGCTGCGCTGAGTGAAGGGCACGATGCGCGCCATCGCGGCGGCTGCCGCGCTGCTCGCCAGCCAGGCTTGCCTGGCAGCGGCCACACCGGCGGCAACCCCGGCAACCGCGCCTGGCAGCCTCGGTGGGCAGCTGGCGCAGATGGTCTTCGGCCTGCTGCTGGTGGTCGGCCTGATCTTCTTCCTGGCCTGGTTGCTGCGGCGCATGCAAAGCACGGCGGTAAAGGGCGGGCAGGTGATCGAGATCGTCGGCAGCCGGGCCATCGGCCCGCGTGATCGGCTGCTGCTGGTGCAGGTGGGCAAGGAGCAGATCCTGATCGGCCATACCCCTGGCAGCATCGAGGCCCTGCATGTGCTGGCCGAACCCGTGGAAGTGCCGGAAAACGCCCGCCAGGCGACGCCGGAGTTTGCCCAGCGGCTGATGGAGCTGATGGGCAAGGACCCTAAGGACAAGAAGTGATGAGTGGCGCGCTGCGTGTGTTGTTGACTCTGGCGCTGCTGCTGGCTGCGCCGCTGGCCCTGGGTGCCGACCCGCTGTCGATCCCGGCCATTACCCTGTCCAATACCCCGGACGGGCAGCAGGAGTATTCGGTCAGCCTGCAGATTCTGCTGATCATGACGGCGCTCAGCTTCATCCCGGCGTTCGTCATCCTGATGACCAGCTTCACCCGCATCATCATCGTGTTCTCGATCCTGCGTCAGGCCCTGGGCCTGCAGCAGACGCCGTCGAACCAGCTGCTGACCGGCATGGCGCTGTTCCTGACCATGTTCATCATGGCGCCGGTGTTCGACCGGGTGAACCAGGACGCCCTGCAGCCGTACCTGAAGGAGCAGATGACCGCCCAGCAGGCCATCGACAAGGCCCAAGGGCCGCTCAAGGACTTCATGCTGGCACAAACCCGGCAAAGCGACCTCGACCTGTTCATGCGCCTGTCCAAGCGTACCGACATCGCCGGCCCGGACCAGGTGCCGCTGACGATCCTGGTGCCGGCGTTCGTGACATCCGAGCTGAAGACCGCGTTCCAGATCGGTTTCATGATCTTCATCCCGTTCCTGATCATCGACATGGTAGTGGCCAGCGTGCTGATGGCCATGGGTATGATGATGCTGTCGCCGCTGATCATCTCGCTGCCGTTCAAGATCATGCTGTTCGTGCTGGTCGATGGCTGGGCGCTGATCATGGGTACCCTGGCCAGCAGTTTCGGCGGCGTCTGACGCCGTCAAGGAGAGCCGCCGATGACACCTGAAGTCGCTGTCGATCTGTTCCGTGATGCCTTGTGGCTGACCACCCTGATGGTCGCCATACTGGTGGTGCCCAGCCTGCTGGTGGGCCTGGTGGTGGCCATGTTCCAGGCCGCCACCCAGATCAACGAACAGACCTTGAGTTTCCTGCCGCGCCTGCTTGTGATGCTGGTCACGCTGATCATCGCCGGGCCGTGGCTGGTGCAGAAGTTCATGGAGTACTTCACCAGTCTCTATACCAACATTCCTCAGCTGATCGGTTGACGCGCCGATGCTGGAGCTGACCGACACGCAGATCGGCACCTGGGTCGCGACCTTCATCCTGCCGTTGTTCCGGGTGACGGCGGTGCTGATGACCATGCCGATCTTCGGCACCCGTATGCTGCCGGCGCGGGTGCGCCTGTACGTGGCGGTGGCCATCACGGTGGTGATCGTCCCGGCCCTGCCACCCTTGCCCGAGTTCGACCCGTTGAGCCTGCGCGGCCTGCTGCTGTGTGCCGAGCAGGTCATCGTCGGGGCGTTGTTCGGGTTGTCGTTGCAGTTGCTGTTCCAGGCTTTCGTGATCGCAGGCCAGATCGTCGCGGTGCAGATGGGCATGGCCTTCGCATCGATGGTCGACCCGGCCAACGGCGTCAACGTCGCGGTGATCAGCCAGTTCATGACCATGCTGGTGAGTGTGCTGTTCCTGCTGATGAACGGCCATCTGGTGGCGTTCGAGGTACTGACCGAAAGCTTCACCACCTTGCCGGTAGGCAACGCGCTGGTGGTCAATCAGTTCTGGGAACTGGCGGGGCGCCTGGGTTGGGTGTTCGGTGCCGGCCTGCTGCTGATCCTGCCGGCTATCGCCGCGCTGCTGGTGGTGAACATCGCTTTTGGCGTGATGACGCGTGCCGCGCCGCAATTGAACATTTTCTCCATCGGTTTTCCGCTGACCCTGGTCATGGGCATGTTCATTTTCTGGGTCGGCCTGGCCGACATACTTTCCCATTACCAGGCATTGGCCAGCGAAGCGCTGCAATGGCTGCGTGATCTGGCAAGGGCGCGCTGAGCATGGCGGAAAGCGAAAGCGGTCAGGACAAGACAGAAGAACCCACCGACAAGCGCAAGCGCGATGCCCGCGAGAAAGGCGAGATCGCGCGTTCCAAGGAGCTGAACACGGTGGCGGTGACCTTGGCCGGTGCCGGTGGCCTGCTGGCGTTCGGCGGCCACCTGGCCGAGACGCTGCTGGCGATCATGCGCATGAACTTCAGCCTGACCCGCGACTTCATCGTCGATGAGCGCGCCATGGGTGCCTTCCTGCTGGCCTCGGGCAAGATGGCCATCTGGGCGGTGCAGCCGATCTTGATCCTGTTGTTCGTGATTTCCTTCGTCGCGCCGATAGTCTTGGGCGGTTTCCTGTTTTCCGGCAGCCTGCTGCAGCCGAAATTCAGCCGCATGAATCCCTTGTCGGGGATCAAGCGCATGTTCTCGATGAACGCCTTGACCGAGCTATTGAAGGCGCTCGCCAAGTTTTTCGTGATCCTGGTCGTGGCGGTGGTGGTGCTGGTCAACGACCGCCAGGCGCTGCTTGCGATCGCCAATGAGCCGTTGGAGCAGGCGATCATCCATAGCCTGCAGGTGGTGGGCTGGAGCGCATTGTGGATGTCGGCCGGGCTGCTGTTGATTGCGGCGGCGGACGTGCCGTTCCAGCTGTGGCAGACGCACAACAAACTGAAGATGACCAAGCAGGAAATCAAGGACGAGTACAAGGACAGCGAAGGCAAGCCCGAGGTCAAGCAGCGTATCCGCCAGCTTCAGCGTGAGGCTTCGCAGCGGCGCATGATGGCGGCTGTCCCGGAAGCCGACGTGATCATTACCAACCCGACGCATTATGCGGTGGCCTTGCAATACGACCCTGAGAAAGGCGGGGCGGCGCCGTTGCTGCTGGCCAAGGGGACGGATTTCATTGCCTTGAAGATTCGCGAGATCGGCGTGGAGCACAAGGTCCAGATCCTCGAATCGCCGGCGTTGGCGCGGGCGATCTACTACTCCACCGAACTCGAGCAGGAAATCCCAGCCGGGCTTTACCTGGCAGTGGCGCAGGTGCTGGCCTATGTGTTCCAGATCCGCCAGTACCGGGCTGGCAAGGGCAAGCGGCCAGAGCCGCTGAAGGACGACCTGCCGATTCCACCGGACCTGCGCCGCGACAGTTGACCTTGTGTCAGGGCTTCTGGCCCTTTCGCGGGTGAACCCGCTCCCACAGGTCCTCTGCGGGCCTTGAAGGCTGTGCGGTCCCTGTGGGAGCGGGTTCACCCGCGAAGAGGCCGGAACAGGCAACATAAATCCCCCATCGAGCAAAGTTGGAAAGCTTCTTGCAAAGCCAGCGCCAGGCGCCCCCTGTGCGTCAAAGTTTTGCATCAAGAGGACTCGCGGTGGATCGCACTCAGTTAATCAGCAACGCCCGTAACAACCTGGCCGGGCTCGGTCGGGGCAACCTGGGTGTGCCGCTGTTGCTGCTGGTGATGTTGGCAATGATGATGTTGCCGATACCGCCGTTCCTGCTCGATGTGTTCTTCACTTTCAACATCGCCCTGTCGATCGTGGTCCTGCTGGTCTGCGTCTACGCCCTGCGCCCGCTCGACTTCGCCGCATTCCCCACCATCCTGCTGGTGGCCACGCTGTTGCGCCTGGCCCTGAACGTGGCCTCCACCCGGGTTGTGATGCTGCATGGCCAGGAGGGCCACGGCGCCGCCGGCAAGGTGATCCAGGCCTTCGGCGAGGTGGTGATCGGTGGTAACTACGTGGTCGGTGCCGTGGTGTTCGCCATCCTCATGATCATCAACTTCGTGGTGGTGACCAAGGGTGCCGGGCGTATCTCGGAAGTGAGCGCGCGTTTCACCCTCGACGCCATGCCCGGCAAGCAGATGGCCATCGACGCCGACCTCAACGCCGGCCTGATCGACCAGGCCCAGGCCAAGCACCGTCGTGCCGAAGTGGCGCAGGAAGCCGAGTTCTACGGTTCGATGGACGGTGCCAGCAAGTTCGTCCGCGGTGACGCCATCGCCGGCCTGCTGATCCTGTTCATCAACCTGATCGGCGGCATGCTGATCGGCATGCTGCAGCACGGCATGAGCTTTGGCGATGCCGGCAAGGTGTACGCCTTGCTGACCATCGGTGACGGTTTGGTGGCGCAATTGCCATCACTGTTGCTGTCCACCGCTGCCGCGATCATGGTTACCCGTGCTTCGGGCTCCGAGGACATGGGCAAGCTGATCAACCGGCAGATGTTCGATTCGCCCAAGGCCCTGGCGGTGTCCGGCGCGCTGATGATCGTCATGGGCCTGGTGCCGGGCATGCCGCACGTGGCCTTCCTCAGCCTTGGCCTGCTGGCCGGTGGTGGCGCGTACCTGGTGTGGAAGAAGCAGCAGAAGGCCAAGGCGCAGGCGCTGCAGGAAGCGCAGCGCCAGCAGGACCTGCTGCCATCGCCACAACGCGCGCTGGAAACCAAGGAGCTGGGTTGGGACGACGTCACACCGATCGACATGATTGGTCTGGAGGTCGGCTACCGGCTGATCCCGCTGGTCGATCGCAACCAGGGTGGCCAGTTGCTGGCGCGGATCAAGGGCGTGCGCAAGAAGCTGTCGCAGGACCTGGGCTTCCTCATGCCCACCGTGCACATCCGCGACAACCTTGACCTGCAGCCCAGCGCCTATCGCCTGACCCTGATGGGGGTGATCCTGGCCGAAGCCGAGATCTACCCGGATCGCGAACTGGCAATCAACCCGGGGCAGGTGTTCGGTACCCTCAACGGCATTGCCGCGCGTGACCCGGCGTTTGGCCTTGAAGCCGTGTGGATCGATGTCGGCCAGCGCTCCCAGGCGCAGTCGCTGGGCTACACCGTGGTCGACGCCAGTACCGTGGTGGCCACCCACCTGAACCAGATCCTGCAGAAGCATTGCCACGAGCTGATCGGCCATGAAGAGGTCCAGCAACTGCTGCAGGTGTTGGCCAAGGCATCGCCTAAACTTGCAGAAGAGCTGGTGCCGGGTGTCATTTCGTTGTCGGGGCTGCTCAAGGTGCTGCAAGCGCTGTTGTCGGAACAGGTGCCGGTGCGCGATATCCGCAGTATCGCCGAGGCGATCGCGAACAACGCCGGCAAGAGTCAAGATACCGCCGCGCTGGTGGCGGCGGTGCGCGTCGGATTGTGTCGCGCCATCGTGCAAAGCATTGTCGGCGTTGAGTCGGAGCTGCCAGTAATTACCCTGGAGCCAAGGTTGGAACAGATTTTGCTCAATAGTCTGCAAAGGGCCGGGCAAGGTCAGGAAGACGGTGTTCTTCTGGAGCCGAGCATGGCCGAGAAGCTGCAGCGTTCGCTGATCGAGGCGGCCCAGCGCCAGGAAATGCAGGGCCAGCCGGCCATCCTCCTGGTGGCCGGCCCGATCCGCGCCATGCTGTCGCGTTTCGGCCGCCTGGCTGTACCGAATTTGCATGTTCTGGCGTATCAGGAAATACCGGACAACAAGCAAGTCACCATCGTTGCCACCGTGGGCCCTAACGGCTGAGGTAGGGGATAATGCAAGTTAAGCGATTTTTCGCCGCCGATATGCGTCAGGCCATGAAGCTGGTCCGTGATGAGCTGGGCGCCGATGCCGCCATCATCGGCAACCGTCGCATCGCCGGCGGTGTCGAGCTGACGGCCGCGCTGGACTACAAGCTGTCCGCCCTGGCTCCACGTGTGCCCAACGCCGAACTGGAAGAAGAGCTGCGCAAGACGCATACGCGCATCGCCACTGCCCAGGCCGAGCTGGGCCACCGCCAGGACAGCAGCGACAACAACCGCCAATTGTTCGCCGGGCAGTCGCTGACAGCCGCCGAGCCGTTGATCGAACCGCATGTCGATGTTCCCGAGGCTGCTGCAGCGCCTGCGTCGGCGCCGGTCGACCCGCGCCTGTTCGATGCCATGCGCTCCGAGCTGTCGGGCCTGCGTGAGCTGCTGGAAGTGCAGCTCGGCTCGCTGGCCTGGAACCAGCTGCAAGGCAGCAAGCCGCAGCAGGCCACCGTCTGGCGCCGGCTGCAGCGTATCGGCCTGTCCGGGCCGATCGCCCGTGAGCTGCTGGACCTGACTGCCGAGATCGACGAGCCACGCCAAGCCTGGCGCATGTTGCTTGCGCACCTGGCGCGGATGATCGAAATTCCCGAGGTCGAGCCGATCGAAGAGGGTGGGGTGATTGCCATGGTCGGCCCGGCCGGCATGGGCAAGACCACCACCCTGGCCAAGCTGGCCGCCCGCTACGTGCTCAAGTACGGCGCGCAGAACCTGGCGCTGGTGAGTATGGACAGCTTCCGCATTGGCGCCCAGGAGCAGCTCAAGACCCTGGGCCGCATCCTCAACGTGCCGGTGACCTACGTCGACCCGGGCCAGTCGCTTGCTGCGGCGCTGGAGCCGCTGCTGCGCAAGCGCGTGGTGCTGATCGATACCGCCGGCCTGCAGGCCAGCGACCCGGCCCTGCGCATGCAACTGGATACCCTGGCCGGGCGTGGCATTGCCGCGAAGAACTACCTGGTGCTGGCCACCACCAGCCAGAAGCAGGTGCTGACCGCCGCCTACCACAGCTACAAGCGCTGCGGCCTGGCTGGTTGCATCCTGACCAAACTCGATGAAACGGCGAGCCTTGGCGACGTGCTGAGCCTTGCCATCAGTCATGAACTGCCAGTGGCCTACCTGACCGACGGGCCGCGCATTCCTGACGACCTGCACCTGCCTCGGGGGCACCAGTTGGTCACCCGCGCGGTCAATGTGCAGCAGCAGGACGAGCCCAGCGAAGAGGCCATGGCCGACATGTTCGCTGATCTCTATCACAACCCACGGCGAGCGGGTTGATGATGAAGTGTGTGCAAGGTAGCTATGCCAAAGGGTACGCAGAATTGCCCTACGTGTGGCCTGAGTCCCAGCGAGACAAGGTAAAGAACAGACATGGGTAGCATGCATCCCGTACAGGTGATCGCCGTGACCGGTGGCAAAGGTGGCGTCGGCAAGACTAACGTTTCAGTGAACCTGTCCCTGGCGCTGGCCGAGCTTGGCCGCAGGGTCATGCTGCTGGACGCCGACCTGGGCCTGGCCAATGTCGACGTACTGCTGGGCCTTACCCCCAAGCGGACCCTGGCCGATGTCATCGAAGGGCGCTGCGAACTGCGCGACGTGATGTTGCAGGGCCCTGGTGGAGTGCGCATCGTGCCGGCTGCCTCGGGCACGCAGAGCATGGTGCACCTGGCCCCGGCCCAGCATGCCGGGCTGATCCAGGCGTTCAGCGAAATCGGCGACAACCTCGACGTGCTGGTGATCGACACCGCGGCCGGTATCGGTGATTCGGTGGTCAGCTTCGTCCGCGCCGCCCAGGAAGTGCTGCTGGTGGTATGCGATGAACCCACCTCGATCACCGATGCCTACGCCCTGATCAAGCTGCTCAATCGCGACTACGGCATGAACCGTTTCCGCGTGCTGGCCAACATGGCGCAGAGCCCGCAGGAAGGCCGCAACCTGTTCGCCAAGCTGACCAAGGTCACCGACCGCTTCCTCGACGTTGCCCTGCAGTACGTGGGCGCCGTGCCGTATGACGAGTGCGTGCGCAAGGCGGTGCAGAAGCAGCGTGCCGTGTACGAAGCCTTCCCACGCTCCAAATGCGCGCTGGCCTTCAAGGCGATAGCCCAGAAGGTCGACAGCTGGCCGCTGCCGGCCAACCCGCGGGGCCATCTGGAGTTCTTTGTCGAGCGTCTGGTGCAACCCACCAGCGCGGGTCCAGTGCTATGAACGCCAGCGGTTTCAAGATGTACAGCCGAGCGTCGAAAGACGCCCAGTACGAGCTGATCGAACGCTACGCCCCGCTGGTCAAGCGCATCGCCTACCACCTGCTGGCGCGGCTGCCGGCCAACGTGCAGGTCGAGGACCTGATCCAGGCCGGCATGATCGGCCTGCTGGAAGTGGCCAGCAAGTACGACGCCAGCAAGGGCGCCAGCTTTGAAACCTACGCCGGCATCCGCATCCGCGGGGCCATGCTGGACGAAGTGCGCAAGGGCGACTGGGCACCGCGTTCGGTGCACCGCAACACCCGCATGGTCAGCGACGCGATGCGTGCGGTTGAAGCCAGAACCGGCCGTGACGCTAAAGATCATGAAGTTGCTGCCGAACTCCAATTGAGTCTCGATGATTACTACGGGATCTTGAACGATACCCTGGGCAGCCGCCTGTTCAGCTTCGACGACCTGTTGCAGGACGGCGAGCACGAAGGGCTGCATGAGGATGGCGCCAGTGGCCAGGTAGAACCTGCGCGCGGCCTGGAGGACGAGCGCTTCCAGGCCGCCCTGACCGAGGCCATCTCCAACCTGCCGGAGCGTGAGCGCCTGGTGCTGGCGCTGTACTACGACGAAGAGCTGAACCTCAAGGAAATCGGTGAGGTGCTGGGGGTCAGCGAGTCGCGGGTCAGCCAGTTGCACAGCCAGTGTGCCGCGCGCCTGCGCAGCCGCCTGGGGGAATGGCGGGCGCGTTGAGCCCGCTGTCGTTGCAGTCGTTTTCTACGTTGTACCGAATTGTGAATGCGCGCTCGGGGCCGAGCGCGTTTGAGACTGCTTGGAGGTCTACTTGAACAAAGACATGAAAATCCTCATCGTTGACGACTTTTCGACGATGCGGCGGATCATCAAGAACCTGTTGCGTGACCTGGGCTTCACCAACACCGAAGAAGCCGATGACGGCACTACGGCGCTGCCGATGCTGGAGAACGGCCACTACGACTTCCTGGTGACCGACTGGAACATGCCTGGCATGTCCGGCATCGACCTGCTGCGCAAGGTGCGTGCCCACGATCGCCTGAAAACCATGCCGGTGCTGATGGTGACCGCCGAAGCCAAGCGCGACCAGATCATCGAAGCGGCCCAGGCCGGCGTCAATGGCTACGTGGTCAAGCCGTTCACCGCCCAGGTGCTCAAAGAAAAGATCGAGAAGATCTTCGAACGCGTCAACGGCTGAGTCACGTCAGGGGGCGCGCCATGGATTCATCACAAACGTCTTTGGGCGAGTTCGAATCGACCCTGAAGAAGCATGCCCAGGAGCTGGTCGAAAGCCTGGAGCGGGGCCGTTTCGGCGAGGCGGTGCAGCTGATTCACGAGTTGAACCAGACCCGCGACCGCGGCCTGTACCAGGAAGTCGGCAAGCTGACCCGCGAGCTGCACAGTGCCATTGTCAGTTTCCAGATCGACCCGACCATGCCGCAGGCCGAGGAGGTGTCGCAGATAACCGACGCCACCGAGCGCCTGTCGTACGTGGTCAGGCTCACCGAGGGCGCGGCCAATCGCACCATGGACCTGGTCGAGGAAAGCACCCCGGTGCTCAACGACCTGGCCAGCGAGGCCCAGGCACTGAGCACCGACTGGCAGCGTTTCATGCGCCGCGAAGTGGCTGCGCCGGAGTTCCGTGAACTGGTCAAGCGCGTCGACAGTTTCCTGACGCACAGCGCCGAAGGTAACCGCAAGGTCGCCGGCCACCTCAACGACATTCTGCTGGCCCAGGACTATCAGGACCTGACCGGCCAGGTGATCAAGCGCGTCACCACGTTGGTCACCGAGGTGGAAAGCAACCTGCTCAAACTGGTGCTGATGGCCAGCCAGGTCGACCGCTTTGCGGGCATCCAGCATGACCACGATCAACTGCGTGCAGAAAAAGATCGAGAAAAACATCCGACTCGGGGTGAAGGTCCGCAGATTCATGCCGATAAGCGTGAAGACGTCGTGTCCGGTCAGGACGATGTCGATGATCTGCTGTCCAGCCTGGGTTTTTAAGGAGCACGTTTGATGAGCTTCGGCGCCGATGAAGAAATCCTCCAGGATTTCCTGGTAGAAGCCGGCGAAATTCTTGAGCAACTGTCCGAGCAACTGGTCGAGCTGGAAAGCCGGCCCGACGATGCCGACCTGCTCAATGCGATCTTTCGCGGTTTCCACACTGTAAAAGGGGGCGCCGGCTTCCTTCAGCTGAACGAGCTGGTGGAGTGCTGCCATATCGCCGAGAACGTGTTCGACGTTCTGCGCAAAGGTGAGCGCCGGGTCGACGCGGAACTGATGGATGTGGTGCTCGAGGCACTGGACACGGTCAACAGCATGTTTGGCCAGGTGCGCGAGCGCGCCGAAGTGACCCCGGCTACCCCCGAGCTTTTGGCGGCGCTGTCGCGCCTGGCCGAGCCGGGGGGCGCCGTGGCCGTTGAAGCGCCTGCCGCCGCGGCACCGGCACCGGTTGCCGAAGCGCCTGCCGAGGAGCAGGACATCACCGACAGCGAGTTCGAACAGCTGCTCGATTCGCTCGATGCGGTCAAGGCGCAAGCTGCGGCCGACGAGCAGATGCAGGGCGAGACCGTGAGCGGTGAAGGTGACGAAATCACCGACGCCGAGTTCGAGTCGCTGCTCGACCAGTTGCACGGCAAAGGCCAGTTCAGCGCCGAAGTTGCCGCGCAGCCGGTTGCCAGCGCGCCGGAAGTGGCCAGCGACGAAATTACCGACGCCGAATTCGAATCGCTGCTGGACCAGTTGCATGGCAAGGGCACCTTCCAGGCCGATGCCTTGCCCGCTGCCAAGGCGCCGGCGCCTGCTGCAACTGACACCAGTGCAGCCAGCGATGAAATCAGCGAGCACGAGTTCGAGGCGCTGCTGGACCAGTTGCACGGCAAAGGCAAGTTCGGCGGCGACGTGGCCGCCGTCGAAGCCCCGGCTGCAACCAAGGTGCAAGTGCCGGCAGCGGCCAAAGCCGGCAGCCAGCCTGTGGCCAAGCCAGCAGCAGCTGCCCCGGCTCCTGCGCCGGCGCCTGCCAGCAAACCTGCCGCAGCACCCCGCGCCCCGGCCCCGGCCGCCGACAAGCATGGCGCCAGCGAAGCGGAAACCACCGTGCGGGTCGATACCGCGCGCCTGGACGAGATCATGAACATGGTCGGCGAACTGGTCCTGGTGCGTAACCGTCTGGTGCGCCTGGGCCTTAACAGCGGTGACGAGGCCATGTCCAAGGCCGTGTCCAACCTCGACGTGGTCACCGCCGACCTGCAGACCGCGGTGATGAAAACCCGCATGCAGCCGATCAAGAAAGTCTTCGGCCGCTTCCCGCGCCTGGTGCGTGACCTGGCCCGCCAGCTCAAGAAAGAAATCAACCTGGAGCTGGTCGGCGAAGAGACCGACCTCGACAAGAACCTGGTCGAGGCCCTGGCCGACCCGTTGGTGCACCTGGTGCGCAACGCTGTCGACCATGGCGTGGAAATGCCCGAAGAGCGTGAAGCCTCCGGCAAGGCGCGCACTGGCCGCGTGGTGCTGTCGGCCGAGCAGGAAGGCGACCACATCCTGCTGTCGATCTCCGACGACGGCAAGGGCATGGACCCCAACATCCTGCGCGCCAAGGCCGTGGAAAAGGGCCTGATGGACAAGGATGCCGCCGATCGCCTGAGCGAGTCGGACTGCTACAACCTGATCTTCGCCCCGGGCTTCTCGACCAAGACCGAGATTTCCGACGTGTCCGGCCGCGGTGTGGGCATGGACGTGGTGAAGACCAAGATCTCCCAGCTCAACGGCTCGATCAACATCTTCTCGGCCAAGGGCCAGGGCTCGAAGATCGTCATCAAGGTGCCGCTGACCCTGGCGATCATGCCCACCCTGATGGTGATGCTGGGCAACCAGGCGTTCGCCTTCCCGCTGGTCAACGTCAACGAGATCTTCCACCTCGACCTGTCGCGCACCAACGTGGTCGACGGCCAGGAAGTGGTGATCGTGCGCGACAAGGCGCTGCCGCTTTTCTACCTCAAGCGCTGGCTGGTCCAGGGCCAGGTGCACGAAGAGCAGCACGAGGGCCACGTGGTGATCCTGTCCGTCGGCACCCAGCGCATCGGCTTTGTCGTCGATCAACTGGTTGGCCAGGAAGAAGTGGTAATCAAGCCGCTGGGCAAGATGCTGCAGGGCACCCCGGGCATGTCCGGGGCCACCATCACCGGCGACGGTCGCATCGCGTTGATTCTCGACGTCCCGAGCATGCTCAAGCGTTACGCCGCGCGGCGTATTTGATTTCGGTGGCGCACCCTGGCGGGTTGCGCCGCCTAATGGAGTGTTTATGGCAGTCAAGGTCCTGGTGGTGGATGATTCCGGTTTCTTCCGCCGCCGCGTCTCGGAAATCCTCTCGGCGGATCCGACGATCCAGGTAGTGGGTACCGCGACCAACGGCAAGGAAGCAATCGACCAGGCGCTGGCGCTGAAGCCCGATGTCATCACCATGGACTACGAAATGCCCATGATGGACGGCATCACCGCGGTGCGGCACATCATGCAGCGCTGCCCGACGCCGGTGTTGATGTTCTCGTCGCTGACCCATGAAGGCGCCCGTGTCACCCTCGATGCGCTGGATGCCGGTGCGGTGGATTATCTGCCGAAGAACTTCGAGGACATCTCGCGCAACCCCGACAAGGTCAAGCAACTGCTGTGCGAGAAGGTGCATACCATTTCCCGCAGCAACCGCCGTTTTGGCAGCTACGCCAGCCATGCGCCGGTTGCCGCACCCGTACCCGCGCCAGCAGGCAGCGGTCACGCAGCTGCCAGCAGTTTCGCCAGCCCGGCAGCGGCGCGCACGCCTGCGCCTGCCCGTGCAGCGACCCCGGCAGCGGCGCCAGCGCATTCGCCGGCACCCAAGCGCAAGCCATACAAACTGGTGGCCATCGGTACCTCCACGGGCGGCCCGGTCGCCCTGCAGCGGGTGCTGACCCAGCTGCCGGCCAACTTCCCGGCGCCGATCGTACTGATCCAGCACATGCCAGCGGCGTTCACCAAGGCCTTTGCCGAGCGCCTGGACAAGCTGTGCCGCATCAGCGTCAAGGAAGCCGAGGACGGCGACATGCTGCGCCCGGGCCTGGCCCTGCTGGCCCCAGGTGGCAAGCAGATGATGATCGACGGCCGTGGCGCGGTGAAAATCCTGCCCGGTGACGAGCGTCTGAACTACAAACCGTGCGTGGACATCACCTTCGGCTCGGCGGCCAAGTCGTATGGCGACAAGGTGCTGTCGGTGGTGCTTACCGGCATGGGTGCCGATGGTCGTGAAGGGGCGCGCCTGCTCAAGCAGGGCGGCAGCACGGTCTGGGCCCAGGATGAAGCCAGCTGCGTGATCTATGGCATGCCCATGGCTATCGTCAAGGCCAACCTGGCCGACGCGGTGTACAGCCTGGACGAAATCGGCAAGCACCTGGTGGAGGCGTGCGTCTGATGGACGTGCTCAGCCTGATCGGCCTGATCCTCGCCTTTGTTGCCATCGTCGGTGGCAATTTCCTCGAAGGCGGCCAAGTCGGTGCCCTGATCAATGGCCCGGCGGCACTGATCGTGCTGGGCGGCACCCTGGCGGCGGCCTTGCTGCAGTCGCCGCTGTCGTCGTTCAAGCGTGCCTTGCAGATTTTGCGCTGGATCCTGTTTCCGCCACGGGTCGACCTGGCGGGCGGGGTAGACCGCGTCGTCAACTGGAGCCTGACCGCGCGCAAGGAAGGCCTGCTGGGCCTGGAAGGGGTGGCCGACAGCGAGCCAGACCCTTATGCGCGCAAGGGCCTGCAACTGCTGGTGGATGGTGCCGAGCCGGAGGCCATCCGCAGCATCCTCGAAGTCGACTTCCTGACCCAGGAAAGCCGTGATATCCAGGCCGCCAAGGTGTTCGAGAGCATGGGCGGCTACGCGCCGACCATCGGCATCATCGGTGCGGTGATGGGCCTGATTCACGTGATGGGCAACCTGGCCGACCCGTCGCAGTTGGGCAACGGCATTGCCGTGGCCTTCGTCGCGACCATCTACGGGGTGGCCAGCGCCAACCTGGTGCTGCTGCCGGTCGCCAACAAGCTCAAGGCCATCGTCATGCGTCAGTCGCGCTACCGCGAGATGCTGCTAGAGGGCCTGCTGTCGATTGCCGAGGGTGAGAACCCGCGCTCGATCGAGCTGAAGCTGCAAGGCTTCATGGAGTAACCCATGCGTCGCCGTCGTCATACCGAGGAGCACGAAAACCACGAACGCTGGCTGGTGTCGTACGCCGACTTCATTACCCTGCTGTTCGCCTTTTTTGTGGTGATGTACTCGATTTCCTCGATCAACGAGGGCAAGTACAAGGTCATTTCCCAGGCCTTGCTCGGGGTGTTCAACGACCCCGAGCGCAGCATGAAGCCGATCCCCATCGGTGAAGAGCGGCCGCTGAGCGTGCGCCCGGCCGAGCCGTTGGTGAAGGACAGCGAGCAGACCGATGCGGGCCTTGGGGCGAGCAGTGTCGACCCGCTGAAAACCATCAGCGATGACGTGCGCGATGCCTTTGGCGACCTGATCAAGAGCGACCAGATGACTGTGCGCGGCAATGAGCTGTGGATCGAGATCGAGCTCAATTCCTCGTTGCTGTTCGGCAGTGGCGATGCCATGCCCAGCGACAAGGCATTTGCGATCATCGAGAAGGTGGCCGGCATTCTCAAGCCGTTCGCCAACCCGGTGCACGTCGAAGGCTTTACCGACAACCTGCCAATCCGCACTGCGCAGTACCCGACCAACTGGGAGCTGTCTTCGGCTCGAGCGGCAAGCATCGTGCGCCTGCTGGCCATGGAAGGGGTCAACCCGGCACGCATGGCCTCGGTCGGCTATGGCGAGTACCAGCCGGTTGCCAGCAACGACACTGCCGAAGGCCGTGCGCGCAATCGCCGCGTGGTGCTGGTGATTTCGCGCAACCTCGAAGTGCGCCGCAGCCTGACTGGCTCGGGCAGTGCCAATGCCACGCCGGATGCTGCATTGCGCCGGGCTGGCACACAAAGTGCACCGGCAACGCCAGCAACGGTGGCGGGGCAGTGATTCGTCAATTCCCCGACGCTGCCAAGTAGTTGAATGTAGCGCGGTCCTCTGTGGGAGCGGATTCACCCGCGAAGAAGGTGACACGGTGCATGGCACCGGCTGCGCCGGTGTTCGCGGGTAAACCCGCTCCCACAGGGATCGCGCCAGCTTTCCGATGTTGAGCAAGACAGTTGCCCCAGCAGTGTCCCTGCCAAATCAATAGATAGAGTTTGCTTGATGAGAGTCTGGGCAGTAGCCAATCAAAAAGGTGGCGTCGGCAAGACCACCACTACCATCGCCCTGGCCGGCCTGCTGGCCGAGGCCGGCAAGCGCGTGGTCGTCGTCGACCTCGACCCGCACGGCTCGATGACCAGCTATTTCGGGCACAACCCCGATGCCCTGGAGCACAGCTGCTACGACCTGTTCCTGCACAAGGGCGCGGTGCCCGAGGGCCTGCCCGGGCAACTGCTGCTGCCTACCAGTGACGAACGCATCTCGCTGTTGCCGTCGAGTACCGCGCTGGCGGTGCTGGAGCGTCAGTCACCGGGGCAGAACGGCCTGGGCCTGGTGATCGCCAAGAGTCTGGCGCAGCTGTGGCAGGATTTCGACTATGCCCTGATCGACAGCCCACCCTTGCTCGGTGTGCTGATGGTCAATGCCCTGGCAGCCAGCCAGCAGCTGGTGATTCCGGTGCAAACCGAATTTCTCGCGGTAAAGGGCCTGGAGCGCATGGTCGGGACCCTGGCCATGGTCAACCGCTCGCGCAAGCAGGCGCTGCCGTACCAGATCGTGCCGACCTTGTTCGACCGCCGCACCCAGGCCTCGCTGGCCACGCTCAAGCTGCTGCGTGACACCTACGGCCAGCATGTGTGGCAGGGCTACATCCCGGTGGATACGCGCCTGCGCGATGCCAGCCGCAAGGGCGTCACGCCCTCGCAATTTGACAGCAAGAGCCGCGGGCTGGTTGCCTACAGGGCGCTGCTCAAGCACCTGCTGACCTACAAGACTGCGGCGCAGGTGGCCTGATGACCCAGACCCGGCAAACCAGTACCCGGCCACAGATGGCCCTGCAGTCGTACCTCGACGGCCTGCTGCAGGACGCCACCGAAGCCGAAGACTTGTTCGAGGCGCCAGCGGCGGCGGACGAGTTCGCCGAAGCGGTGCGCGAAGAGCAGGCGCATGATGCCTTGCAGCAAGCCAGGCCGGCGTCAGCCGAAGCAACCGTCAGCCCCGCACCACGGCCGTTCGCCGAGCCCAGGCTGGCGGTGCTGCCACAGGTGATGCCGGTGGAGGCACCGGTAGTGACGGTGGTCGAGCGCGAGGTGGTGGCCGAGGCCAGCATCCCGATGCTGGTCGAGGAGCAGACCGTGGAGCCGGCAGTGCCGCTGGTGGACGTACACCTGCCGGCGCCGCAGGTACCCGTGCCCCCGGCCACGGTCGATGGCCGCCCGGCCTGGGCCGCCGAGCCGTTCGAATGCCTGCTGTTCGACGTGGCGGGCCTGACCCTGGCGGTGCCGCTGGTGTGCCTGGGCTCGATCTACACCCTGGCCGGCCAGGAACTGACACCACTATTCGGCCAGCCGGATTGGTTTCTCGGCATCCTGACCTGCCAGGCCGGCAACCTGAAGGTGCTGGACACCGCGCGCTGGGTGATGCCCGATCGCTACCGCGATGATTTTCGCCAGGGCCTGCAGTACGTGATTTCCGTGCAGGGCTACGAATGGGGGCTGGCCGTACACCAGGTCAGCCGCTCGCTGCGCCTGGACCCGTCCGAGATCAAGTGGCGCAGCCAGCGTGGCCAGCGCCCGTGGCTGGCCGGCACGGTTATTGAACACATGTGTGCGCTGCTCGACGTCGCTGCACTGGCCGAGCTGATCGCCAGTGGTGCGGTCAAGCAGATGCACGCCAAACAGAAATGACACCGAACACACCGCCTGTGGCGGATTTTGAGGGTAGGGGAATGAAAAAGTCGTCTGCACAAGGTTCCGAAGATCCGATCCTGCAATGGGTTACCTTCCGTCTGGACAATGAGTCCTACGGCATCAACGTGATGCAGGTGCAGGAAGTGTTGCGCTACACCGAGATCGCCCCGGTGCCGGGTGCACCAAGCTACGTGCTGGGCATCATCAACCTGCGCGGCAACGTGGTGACCGTGATCGACACGCGCCAGCGCTTTGGCCTTATGCCGACTGAAGTCACCGACAACACCCGTATCGTCATCATCGAGGCCGACAAGCAAGTGGTCGGTATCCTGGTCGACAGCGTGGCCGAGGTGGTCTACCTGCGCCAGTCCGAGATCGAGACTGCGCCGAACGTGGGTAACGAAGAGTCGGCCAAGTTCATCCAGGGCGTGTGCAACAAGAACGGCGAACTGCTGATCCTGGTCGAACTGGACAAGATGATGACCGAGGAAGAGTGGTCCGAGCTGGAGAACATCTGAGTTGATCCTAGAGGTTGCTGTCATCTTCCTGGCGCTGGTCTGGGCGCTGAGCCTGTGGTTTTTCCTCAACTACAGCAAGCGCCAGCGCGAGCTGGCTGCGCAGCAGGCAGCGGGTGACGCGCTGCGTGACCAGCGCATCAAGGACCTGGCCAAGCGCCTGGACGATTACCAGAACGGTACCGTGCGCATGGGCGAGGCGCTGCATGACTTGCGCGTGGCGGTTGCGCCGCTGCCCGACAAGATCCAGCAACTGGAGCAGCGCGACCCGCACAACGTCACCTTCACCCAAGCGGCCAAGCTGGTGGGCATGGGCGCCAGCGTGGCCGAGCTGACCGAAAGCTGCGGCCTGACCCAGGCCGAGGCAGAACTGATGAGCAAGCTGCATCGCGGCAACTGATTGCCATGAGTCTTGTGCGGCCCCAGGCACAGCGGCCGCGCAAGCCCGACCGGCCGTCAGTAACCCTGAGCGTTCCCTGCCATTGCGACCTCTTCCAGGGGTAGCAACCGCAGCTCTGCACGCTGTTGTGCTGCTTCATCCAGCAGCGCGTCGTAGTTCAGGGTGTGCATGTTTGCCAGGTCTGCCACCTGCCTGAAGGTGTAGAGCTCAGGTAGACGTTGGTCGATTACATGGTTGAGCACCGCAGGCCCGGTCAGCGTGTTGAGCCTTTCGGTATAGGCCTGGAATGCCGCCGCATGCTGCCGCGGCGGTTTGGGAGCCTCGTAGAACGCCTGGCCCTCCGGGGTGAGGTAACGGCCCAGGATCTCGTCCGAAATGGCGTTCAGCACCGGATTGCCAGCACGGCTGCCAATCATGCTGGTGTTGTAGCTGGTATACATGCCCAATTGCGCATTGCACACCGGGCTCCTCAACAGCAGCCCGTCGAGGGGCGTGGTGAGCGGTACGCTGTCGATCTTTGCCCGTAACTGCCCGGTTGCGTCCGGCTCGACCAGCAGATGGTCGTCAATATCCAGGTAGATGCCGCCTTCGCTATGCAGGATGCGGTAGCGCAAAATATCGGAGGCCGAGGAGAAGTTGCTGGCCACACCGCCATTTCCTTCCAGCGCAGCCTGGTACTGGTCGAAGTATTCACTTGCCGCGAATTGATGATAGAAAGTCTGCTGCTCCAGTACTGCAACCTTCAATCCCCTGTCGATGCGGGGCTGCAGCAGGGTCATGTTACGTTCGAATGCCTGAGGGTTGGCGTTGGAGAGGTAGAGTTTGAGCGTGAAATCGCTGTTGCGCAGTGCCTGCACGTTGTTGTCGAGCGCGGCCAGGTAATCACCGGCGATCGTCCTGTCACCCAGCCAGATGTGAAATACCTGCCTGGGGACGGGTATGCCTGGTGCAGTCCCCAGCGCATCGAGGTCGATGGGCAGCTGCAGATCGATACCCAGTGCCCGCAGCGTGCGCGAGCGCGATGCCGGGCTGATTTCCCGCAACGGGTCCGTATTGGGCAGCAGTCGGCTGATCGAGGGCTGCAGCGGATCGGCGCTGGCCACATAGTGCTGGGCGCCGCGTGTGCCGTTGGGGTACTTGAGCACGAAACTGTCCTGTCGGGCGTCGTAGTACAGCGGGTGTGGGCCATTCCCCGCATCGCCGATCAGTTCGTCACCTGTGCCGAATGCCTTGCGCCGCGTTACGCAGCGGGCAACGTGTGAGTCTGCGCCGGGCAAGGTGGTGGCTACTTGGTCACCCGCTACTGCCAAGTCCTGGAAATAGGGTGTCATCGCAGGCCCGGGCCAGCGTGGCGGCGAGACCGGGCTCAGCGGGTAGCCTATGCGGCCATTGAGCCTCACCGGTTTGATGAAGCCAATGGGGCGTTGGCCGAACAGCGCCTTGCTCGCCTTGACCCCGCGCGCCAGCCCAGGGGCTGCGTTCAGCAGGCCGAACACGGCCTGCTCCGCGCCTTCGAGCTGTTGGTTCACATTCTTGCCGTGCAGCGCCTGGTCCAGGCCCACTGTAAATTGGGCCACCCCGGCCACGGCAGCCAGGGGTAGCAGTCCGGGAACCATCAGCAGAAACGGTGTGGCCAGGTTCATGGTCAGGTAGAAATAGCTGCGCCATGCGGCCTTGGTCACTTCACTGTCGCGCGTGATCAGGAAGTCGGCGTCGGATTGGCTGCGTTGACGTTGTGCCACCGTCAATGCCTCGAACAGGTTGTATTCGATGCGTGGGCTGGAGGTGTCTGCCTTGTAGTTGATCAGGGTGTGCGGGTTCCAAACCCTGGCCAGGCGATACACGCTGGTTGCAGGCAGGATGATCTGGCGGGGCGGGAAATCGGCCATGCCCTGAAGTACCCGACGCAACCCCGAGCGGCCAATCCTGTCCGGAATATCGCAGGCCCTGAAGTGGGCAAGCAGGGCTGCCCGTTTGTCGGCGTCGCGGCACTGCCTGGCAAGCCACGCACGCATGGCACCTGGGTTGGCGAACTCATGCAACGGCGCCGCATTGCCCGGTATGTACAGCAAGGTCAGGCGGCTGCGCATATCGCTCAGGCAGAGGATGTCGCTCGATGGGTAGCCATTGATGTTCAGCAGCCTGGCCTCTACCCCGTTGTCACTGAGGTTGGCGCCGTGGTGCCAGCGTTCCACGCCTGCCGCCCGCCACGCCAGGCTGCGCCCCTATTCACTGAGTTTGCCCCGCAATGCTTGCCTGTTGCAGGCAGCGAGGAATGCGATGCACGCGCTGACGCTGTACTGGCTGGCGGCATGGGCCCAGAAGTCATCGAGCTGGCGTTTGAATACACCCTGGAAGTCGAGTTGCCAGATGAAGGACTGGAAGGTCGTGGCGTCGAACTGCACATAAGTGCTGGCGTCGTAGCGCATGGGTGCGGTCTGGCGGAAAAGGCCATGGAATTCGGTGTGCACATCGATGTCGTGGTCCAGGCCACTTCCTGGCAATTCATCGACGATCGTCACCTGGCCATTGCTGAAGGCCTGGGCCCAGGGCGCTCGACCGTGTGGCAGGGAAAGCTCTGGCAGTACACCTAGCAGGTCGACGGTGGCCGTCCCGCCTCTTAGCAGCAGCTGCGCGGTTTGCTCGGCAACCTTGGAGTAGCCGCTTTGCTGCCAGTTGCCAAGCAGCGCTTCGGTCAGGCTCATTTGTTGGACGATCTTGGCCAGCCAGCCCCGCTTGGGAACGAATTTGCAATGCAAGGTCACTGCAAGCGTGTTGTCGGGTTCCACGTCCAGCCGCTGCTGGCTGGCCCATTCGCGGATGGCTGCACTGGCACTGCAGTCAGGGCGAGGCACGGAACCCAGCATTGCCTTGACGTAGTCTTGGCCGGCTGCGCCGACCACAGGTTGGCGCGGGTTCATGTTCGGCTCCAGGAATGGTTGCCACCGACAGTGGCGAAGCGGTTCAGAGGCAGGAGTGTACGCACCGAATCGCGCATGCGTGGCAGATCGACGAACCGGTAGGCATTGATGCGCGGCATCCCATAGAGATTGGTGAGCTGGCGCAGGATGCGCAGGCTCGGCAGTTGCCGATCGACCACGTCGCTGAGCAGGGCAGGGCCGGTGAGGTAGCTCAGGCGGCTGGCATACTCATAGAAATTCCCCGGGTCTTCAGCCAGGCTGGGCTTGCTGTCGTAGAAGTCGCGATTGAGCTGGTAGCGTGCGTACATCTCTTCGGAAATGGCCTCCAGGGTGGGGTTGCCGGGGTGGCTGCCGATGAGGCTGGAGTTGTAGAGGCTGTTCATGCCCATCTTTTCATTGGACATGGGCGGTACCAGCAGCAGCCCATTGGCGTCCGTGCTCAAATCGACCTGATCGATGGGTTCACCGGCGGCACCTACCGGTTGGCCGTCGATGATCAATGAGTATTCGCCTGGCGCGAGCAAGGTGTCATCGACATCCATGTACAGGCCACCTTCGTGGTGCAGCATCGGGTAGCGCAGCACATCGCATGCCGATGCATAGTTGCGGGCAACGCCGCCGTTGCCATCCAGGGCAGCGTCGTACTGCGCGTAGTACCTGCTTTGGCGGAAAGCCCTGAAGAAGGCCTGCTCTTCCAAGGGCAGCACCTGCAAGCCCGGGGCATGACTGGCCAGCAGCTCCAGGTTTTCGGCATAGGCCTGCTGGGCAGTGCTGGAAAGGAACAACCGCATGCTGTATTCGCTACCTTGCAACCGCGCTGCGTTCTGGCCCAAGTTGGCCAGCAGCTCCGGGCCGATGATCTGGTCACCGACCCACAGGCAGGAGATGTGCTTGGGTATTGGCCAACTGCCTGGCGCTCTGGCCGGCACCTGTAGCGGCAATGGCAGGTCCACGCCCAGCGCCCGCAGGGTACGACTGCGCATCGCATGGGTAACCACGCGCCCTTGTGGCGCGGGGCGCAGGTTCCGGCTGCCGGGTACCGCCACGAAGCCGACAGGGTCGACCTGGTTCAGGTCTTCGGCCCGAATGAATAGGTCCCGCTCCATGTCGTAGATCACCTTGGCGTTGTAGCCATCGATGTTCGCTGCCAGGGTGTCTGGCTCACCATCGTACTGGGGTGTACGAATGACGGCGTCGGCAACTGCCTGGTCAGCGTCCTCCAGTGGCTCTATCGGGTCGGTGATATGGAAGTAGCTTGCGCCCTCGGGCTCCGGGAAGCGCGGTGGCGAGAGCGGGCTCAGGGGGTAGCCGATCTGTTCATTCAGCCGCGTCGGCGGCGCGAAACCTTCGACCTTGAATTCGAACAACGCCTTGGCCCTTGCGGCAGCGCCTGCCGCCAGGGGCAAGGCGTTGAACAGGCCCCAGGTGATGTTGCCGATGCCTTCCTGCTGCTGCTGAAGTGACTTGCCGTTGATTGCCTGGTCGAGCCCCAGGCCAAGCTGGGCGATACCGCCGACGGCCAGCAGCGGCCCCAGGCCGGGTACTACCAGGCACAGTGGCGCCAGCAGGTTGAGCGTAGTGGCCAGGTAGCCACGCCACCTGGCCTTGATGACTTCGCTGTCAGCCGTGATCAGAAACGCGGCATCGTCGTAGCTGCGCTGACGCTGGCGCTCGGCCAGTGCCTGGAACAGGTCGCCCTTGATTTTGGGGTTGTACTTGGCTGGTCGATAATTGACATAGGTCTGCGGCGGCCAGGTGCCGTCGTCGTTGAAATAGCCGTGTTCGGGCGGCAGCAGGTGCCGTTCAGGGTAGGCGCCCAGCCCCTCCATGGCAGTGTCCAGGCCGCTGAAGTCGAGGCCTTGCGGACAATCTGCCAGGCGAAAGTGCTGTTTCAGGGCCTGGCGCCTGGTCGGGTCTTTGCATTGTTCGCCGACCCAGGCCTTCAATTCTCGTTCGCTGCTGAACGTCAGCAACGGTGAGCTGTTGCCAGGAACATACAGCACTGTCAGGTCGGTAGCGGGGTCGTTCAGGTACAGCAGGTCGGTTGCGGCATAGCCGTAGATGCTCAACGTGCTGCGTCGCAGCCTGTTGCGCCGAGGCATCAGCCCGGCCGCTTGCCAGACCAGTTGCCGTGCGGGCTCGCTGAGGCTGCCCTCGCTGACCTGTCTGTTGCAGGCTGCGATGAAGTTGAGCTTGAGTGCCAGCCTGTGGCTGTGCAGGTGGTCACGCCAGTAGGCATCGAGCGACGCCTTGAAAGGCTGCTGGAAATCCAGGTTGGTAATGAACTGCTGGAAGGCTTCGGCGCTTACCGGCAAATGGGTGGAAGCGTCGTAGCGTTGCGGGGTAGTGCGCCGGAACAAGCCGTTGAATACTTCGAAGGGTGCCCCGTAGTGATTGAAGACGGGTTGCGGGAGGGTTCCCACCAACCGTATCGGGCCTGCGGGTAACGCACCGGCCCATGGTGCTTGCAGCAGCTTGCCGAACATGTCACTGGCAGACTCGCCCTGCCAGTTGCCCAGCAGTGCCTGGGTCAGGCTGGTGCGCTGGCTGATTGCGGCCAGCTGGGCACCTGCGCCATCTGAGCAGTAGTGGAGGGTAACGACGTCGAGCTGGTCCGGGTCCAGGTCATGGCCTTGCTGCGCAAGCCATTGGCGGATGGCGCGGTTGGCCTCACGATCGGGGCGGGGCACATGGCCAAGGTGGTCTATAACGTAATGCGTGCCCATCACGTTGATGCGGGTCGAATGCATGGGGGGTATACCTTGCGCTGAGATGAGGTCGGCGAGGTTGAAACAGGGGCGCGGGAAAACGGTGGTAGATATTTCGGTACAGGACCTGACCGGTCTCATCGCACCTGGCCTTGGTCGCTGATGGCATTTTGCATGTATGTCACTATCCTTCCGTTTCCTGTCCGGTTCCCTTCTTACCCGGGGTCGTACTTAAACGTTTAAATCCCTGCCTGTACGCACAAGGGATTTACGCAATGAACACCCTCTCTTCAAAGCAGTTGGCCCCCGGCGAACCACAGTTGCAGTGGTTGCGCCAGGCTGACAGCGATACCGCGCCAGCCATCATGCAACTCATCAACAGCACGGTTGGCGATGGCGGTGTTCTGGGTTACGAGCACGAGATGTCTGCCGGGCAGAGCGTCGAATTCACGGCCTCGCTGCAAGAGCGCATCCGTGGCGGCGATACCCACGTCCTGCTCGGCCAGGCAATGGCAGGGCCGGCATGCCTGGTCATCCTTTCGCGCAGCAGCATGCCGAACTGCCGGCATATTGCCGACCTTAGCAAGGGCGTGGTGCATCCGTCCTATCGCGGGTCCGGCCTGGTGGCACGGGCTTTCTGCGAAGTCGTGCGCTTGTGCCAGGCCCAAGGTATCGAGCTGTTGACCCTGGATGTGCGCGAGGGCACTCGTGCACACCGGTTATGGCAATCCTTCGGGTTTAAGACCTACGGCGTGCTTGACGACTACGCGCGGGTCGATGGCGTGAAGCATCGCGGCCATTACATGGCCCAGACCGTGGAAAGCCTTGCGCTGCGACTCAACCTGCACTGAATTGCCCTTCATTGACCCCGCCTGCGGTCATCCCCGTCAACGGCAACTGCTCATTCACCAAGGAACGCCCCAATGGCCTTATCTACTGCAGATTTTCGCGATCAGTTGGAGCAGAAGCTGCACCACCATCTGACCTTGTCCCACCCCATATTCGAGGAATTGCTTGCGCCTGAGGGCAACCGGCCGCTGCTGCGCAAGGTCGCGCTGCAAGGCTACCAGCTCACCAAGTATTTCCTGACTTATGTCGAGCACCTGTTCTTTTATTGCCCGCTACCCGCCCACAAGCGGGCATTGATCACCAATTGCTTCGAAGAAGAAACCGGCCGGCTTTCGCGCACCGATAACCATGTCGTGCTCATGCAGAACTTCCTGAGGGCGCTCGGTATCACCGATACCGAGCGTGATGCCGAGCAACCGCTGCCAGCCACTCGGGAGTTGATCGATTTCCGCCTGCAGGCGGTACGGGACCCGGCGCGTTATCACATTGGTGCAGCAGCAGTGATGATCGCCAGCGAGGGGCAGAACCTCGAGACCGTCGCTGGAGATGCACGGCACGTGTTGCTGGGGCGAGCCTATGGCCTGACCGAACAGGACCTGCTGTTTTTCTCGGTGCACCAGAAGGAAGACGTGGGCCACGTCAATGAAGGCTTGGACCTTGTCTCGCAGTTGTGCACCACCGCGCAGATGCAGGAAGAGGCGTTGCAGGCGGTAGACCACACCTGCCGGCTGTTCTACGCAATGTACGAAAACATGTACCAGGCCTATTGCCGAGCTCCGCAAGCCGAGGCGGTGTAATGCCCACACGATAAGGATTGGCCATGAAACAGAAATTCAGCTCTACCTTGATCGTCTCGGTGCTGGTAGTCGGCTTCGTGGTGATGTTTCTGTCCAGCGCATTGAAAGGGTTGTACCAAGTCTACTTCGTCGACCTGGCCTCGCACTTTGGCGAGGGGCGCGCAGCCTTGGCCACCGCAGGATCGCTGTTCGTCCTGACCATTGGCCTGGTGTCGCCCGTGGTGGGGTGGCTGAGCGACCGGGTTGGCCCCTTGAGCACGGTGGCCCTGGGTAGTCTCAGCGGCGGGGTGGTGCTGCTGGGCGTGACCTTCGCCGGCACGCACCTGCTGGTGTTCACCCTGGTGTATGGCCTGCTTGGAGCCTTTGCCCTTGCGGCGATGACCTATGTACCCATGGGTATTCTGGTCGATCGCTTGGTCGCCGAACGGTTCAAGGCCTTCGCTTTCGCATTCGTCACCAACGGCACGTCCATCGGCTTCATCGTGCTGTCGCCGTTGTGGATCATGCTGCAGCAGAGCGTGCCCTGGCAGTCGGTGTTCTCTTGGGTTGGCCTGATCTTCCTGGTGCCTTTGAGCCTGGCGCTGTATTGGGTATCCCGCACCGTGCCGCTGAAGCCCGACCCGCAGGCGGCAAAGGTCAGGCATCCGGTGATGTTTCTGCTGCGTGACCCGCGCTTCTTCGTGCTGGCGCTCAGTTTCGCCAGTTGTGGTGCCACCATGGCGTTCATCGATGTTCATCTGGTGTCGTTCTGGCAGGGTGAGGCGCTGCCCAGTTCGGTGCAGGCCAGCGGCCTGAGCCTGCTGGGTGTGCTGGAGCTGGTCAGCGGCCTGGCGGCGGGTTGGTTGGCCACCCGCTACAACAAGGGCCTGTTGCTGATGATGTTCTACCTGCTGCGAACCGCTGCGGTCATCGTGCTGCTGACCACGCCCGGGCCCCTCGGAACGTACGTGTTCGCTGTGCTGTTTGGCGCCAGTTACCTCGGAACGGTGGTGCTCACGTCTGCCTTCTGCTTCGCGCTGTATGGCGCCGAAATCAAAGGCAAGGTGTTTGGGATGCTGTTCCTGGTACACCAACTTGGCGCCTTGGTAGCCACGCAGCTGGGCGCACTGGATTTCGACCGGCATCAAAGCTACCAGCTGACCTTGGCCGGCCTGGCCACGGCCACGGCGGTGGCTGCCCTGGCATCCTTGTGGCTGGTAGCAGTTCGCCCTTCAAGCGAAACCCTGGCCACTCAACTCGCCGAACCTGAATAGTCCACCGATCAATTGCGCATTGTTCAATGCAAACAAGGAGGCGCATAACCATGCAATCGACCGTGATTGGCCTGGATGATTTCAACGCAACTGATTTCAATGCAACCAGGGCATTGCATGCTCACCGGGTCAGCGACCTGTCCGATGTGTTCTGTGAACCGTTGGCCATGACGTCCGCCTATACCTTCGCTTCAGCCAAAGAGGCATGCGAGCGCTTCAGCGGCCAGCAGCAAGGCAATGTATACAGCCGGTTCACCAACCCGACCGTCCAAGCGTTTGAAAACCGTGTGGCAGCGCTCGAACGCGCTGAAAGCGCAGTGGCGTTCGCTTCTGGTATGGGCGCTTTCACCGCGCTTTGTCACGCCTTTCTCCAGCAAGGCGACAACATCGTCTGCAGCCGGGACGTGTTCGGCACTACGGTCAATGCCTTCAGCTACTACATGGCCCGCTTCGGGATCGAGGCCCGATTCGTCGATTTGACAGACCTGGCGCAGTGGAAGTCAGCAATCGACGGCAGGACCCGCCTGGTGGTGTTGGAGTCGCCATCCAACCCGCTGCTGAAAATCGGTGATATCCGCGCCATAAGCATGCTGGCACATGAAAAAGGGGCATTGCTGGTGGTGGACAACACCTTGCTGACCCCGGTTTTTCAGCGGCCACACACACTGGGAGCGGACCTGGTCATCCACTCCGCTGGCAAGTACATGGATGGCCAGGGGCGTGCATTGGCGGGCGTCGTGACCGGTTCGCAAAGCCTCCTGCAGGTGTTGCGGGGTGTTCTGCGTACCTTGGGCATTTCTTGCAGCCCGTTCAACGCCTGGCTGCTGCTCAAAAGCCTGGAAACCCTCGAAGTCAGAATGATGCGGGCGCAGGAGAGCGCCTTTGAGCTGGCACGCTGGCTTATGGATCAGGACCTGGTGACTGCAGTCCATTACACCGGCCTTGAACACCACCCCCAGCATGCATTGGCGTGCCGCCAGCAGGACGGCCATGGCGGGCTATTGGCTTTCGAGATCGTCGGGGGCCAGGCCGCAGCCTGGCAATGGATTGACGAACTGCGTTGTGTGGCGCGCTGTACCAACATCGGCGACACCCGCAGCATGGTCACGCATCCGGCCACAACCACACACGGGCGGCTGGACGCACAGGCACGCCAACAGGCGGGTATCACGGATGGTTTGATCAGGTTGTGTGTCGGCCTGGAGCGTGTTGACGATATCAAGGCCGACCTGCAACAGGCCTTCCGGGCCGTGTCCTCGCAAAGGTCCATGGCCGCGACGGCCGGCCGTGCCTGGAGCGCGGTGTTCAATGGCTGAACTGCTTGCTTCAGGATTCGGCATCGGTGTGTTCGCCGTGGGGGTGCAGATCCTTGCATTGATCGCGGTGTATGGCACGGCCTGCGCGAAGGAGGTGCGTTTTTATGCCGTGGCTTTTGTGCTGGCGAGTTGCGTGATGACAGGTATGGCGATGCTCGACCCGTTGGCATTCACCCAATGGCATGTTGATGGCCTGGCACTAATGACGATGTGCGGCTGATGCCAGGCGCCGCCAATTTTCGATAACGGGTGCAGGTTCAACACCCGCTCATGACGTTCAGGGGTAACCAGATGTTCAAAGTAATGGCCATCAGCTTGGTGCTTGGCTGTGCGCTTCCGTTCGCAGCGGCCCGGGCTGAGGTCGCCGCCACCGATAGCGGCACCGTTGCCACTGTCAGCAAACGGCTTGTCTCTTTCTATAGTCAGCCACTGCCATCCGCCGGCAAGGCGATACCGATTCGGGTTCCGGCTGTGTTGTCGCTGCCGGCCAACGGTGCGGGCCCGGTACCGGCGGTGATCATCCTGCATGGCTCGGCGGGCATGGATTCGCGCGGCCCGTTGCATGGCGGCGACCTCAATGCCCGCGGCATCGCTACGCTGGAGTTGGATATGTGGGGCGCGCGCAGGCTTGCGGGCGGTGCACAAGGGCGGCCACCACGTGTGCACGATACCCTGCCGGACCTGGCAGGCGCCCTGGCTTACCTGGCCAAGCAACCCGGTGTCGATGACAAACGCGTGGGCGTGCTCGGGTTTTCCTGGGGGGGCGTACAGGCCATGCTCGCCGCCTCTGCTCCCATCAACGACGAACTGGAGAAAGCCTCAGGCGTACGCCCCATCTCGATGGCCGCGTTCTACCCCGTGTGTTGGGGTTACAACCGTGTGCCAGGTTATACCTTCAAGCATCTGGCCCCGGCGCGCTTGCTGGTGCTGGTGGGCGAAAACGACCAGTACGACGATGACCCGCGTGCCTGTTCGTCGCTGATTTCAAACCTGCCCAGCGAAGACCAGGCGCGGGCGCAGGTGCTGGTGTACCCCGGCGCAGAGCACGGCTTCAATGGGTTGGAGGCTGCACAGGAGTATCAGGACCCGTTCCTGCACCGTGGCCAGGGAGGCGTGGGGCGTTCGGCACCTGACCCGGCAGCGCGCGACGCTTCGCGCCGGGCCGTGGTGGAGTTCTTCACCGAAAGCTTCGCCCCGACTGCGATAAGCGAGCGGTAGCAGCGCAAAGATCTAGGCGCCCTCGTGAGCCAGAGCATGGCGAAACTGCAGTGGCGGCTGCGGCATTTCCTGGCGCCATGCCAGGCGAAAGGCATGGCTGCTGCCGTAGCCGCAACGCTCGGCGATCTGTTCCACGTTGAGATGGCTGCCGCGCAAAAGCTCACGGGCCAGGTCGATGCGTTGGGCGCGCAGGTAGTTCTGCAGTGTCTGGCCGGTATTATCGCGAAACAGCCGCGCCAGGTGCCGGTAGCTCACATTGAACTGGCTGGCCAGTTGTTCGAAGCTGAAGTTGGTACCCAGGTGTGCATCCATGTAGTCCTGGGCTGCATGCACCAACGGGTGGATGTGGTTGCGCGCCAGGTCTGCCGCGCGCAGTTGCACATCTTCGCCGGCGCGGCGACGGTAGATGACCAGTTCCTGCGCCACCTGGTTGGCTACTACCTTGCCAAATTGCAGGCTGACGATGTGCAGCGCCAAGTCGGTTCCGCTGGACACGCCTGCCGAGGTGAACACGCCATCATCCTCGACGAACAGGCGGTTCTCCAGCACCTTGGCTGCTGGGTAGCGCGTTCGAAGCAAGTCGACGTAACGATGGTGCGTGGTGCATTGCCGGCCATCCAGCAAGCCAGCTTCGCCCAGCAGAAACGCACCGGTGCATATGGAGCACAGCTTTATATCCGGCGTTTGCCTGACCACCTTCGCCAGCCACCGGGCTGTGGCGGTCAATATCGCGGTATCGGCGGGTGTCGCAGAGAGCTTGTTGCCCACCACGAACAGCAAGTCCTGCGGTGCCAGCCGGTCAGGCAACTGGTGCAGGCCACTCAGTGTCACGCCCTGAAAACTGCTGACCTGTTGTCTGGCGGCTATGCAACGTACGTTGACCGGTGCCAGCTGGAGTTCTTCGAGGCTCGCCATGATTTGTAACGGGCCACCGAGATCAAGGATGTGGGTGCCCGGGAGCAGCAAGAACCAGATGGTACGCATTACAGTATTCCTTACATCGCCAAGCGCCTGACCTTGAACGGCACGTTACCAATATGGCGCAAAAAGGCAATTTGCATGGATACCGTGGCGGTCAGGCGCCTTCGCCACCGGGCAGCAGCCTTCCGAGCAGCGGTGGGGTTGCCCCTGGGGCGTCAGGTTCGTCATCGAAGCCCGCAGGCACTTTGCCCCGCAGGTGCCAGGCAAAGGCGATGATTTCGGCGATGGTCAGGTACAGCGCCTCCGGTATCTGGTCTCCCAGCTCCAGGCGCGCCAGCAGACGCACCAGCTCGGCATTTTCGTAGATCGGCACTTCGTGCTCGCGGGCCAATGCCAGGATGGCCTCGGCCAGCGCATCGTCGCCCTTGGCGGTGAGGGTCGGGGCTTGCTGCCCGTCGTAGAACAGGGCAATCGCCTGGCGTGCAGGTTGGTGCGTCATGCGTTCTCATCCACCCAACGTTGTTCTACCCGCGTACGCGGGCCTTGTGGGGGGATACCAGGATGGCATTCCAGATCACCCACATCCAGGCCCCGCGCCAACAGGCGTTCGCGCAAGCTGCCGAGCTGGCTGTCGATCAGCCGGGCTGTCGCCTCGCGTTCCGCCCAAAGCTGGCCACCCAGGCGGCCTTGGCTCAGTTGTGCCTGGACTTGCACCGGGCCAAGGGGCGAGAGGTCGAAAGCCAGCTCGATACGCCACAGGGCTTGCAGCGGGTCGGCTGCTTCCTGCTGGCGGTCGGCCTGCTGTTGTGGCGTTTCCTCGCGTTGCAGCTTGACCTGCAACGGTATGAACTCCTGGCCGTGACGGATCGGCACTTCGGTTTGCCAGGTGGTCTGCAGGTTGCCGTTTTCCAGGGTACCGGTTTGTTGCAGACTGCTCATGGCATGGCTTTGCAGGCGCGATACAGCAGCGGCGGCCAGGCGCAGCAATTGTTGCAGGTCGCCTTCGTCCTCCATGGCCTTGAGCAGGCGCGACGGCAGCGGGAATGCGCCCGGCTGCGGCTTGGGGCTGACCCGTTCGAGCATGCCCAGCGCGCTGCGGGCCAGGGCCGGCATGGTAACGGCCAGGCTGGCGGGCGCCAGGTTGGGCGCCCCGGGTACGCTTGCCGGCGTGAGGGTGATCAGCCGCAGCAAGTGCGCCTTGAGGTCGGCTGCGACGCTGGCCGGGAAACCGCCCAGCAGTTTGGCTTCGAGAAAGGCACCGCTGTTGTTCAGGGCCTGCGCCACTGCCTTGGCATCACCCAGTTGCCGGGCTTCTGGCAGGCTCGCCAGCAGGCGTTCGGCGCTGGCTCGCAATTCGCCATCGGCGCCCGGGTCGCGGGCCACCTGTTGCAGGGCATTGAGCAGGCCGGGCAGCGAAGCCTGGCGGTTTTGCTGGGTCAGCAGCTGCTGGGCAATGCTGAGCTGGTCCTGGCGGCCGCTGAGCGGTACGAAACGCAACGACTGGTCGCCCTGCACCAGCGCGCTGAGCAGGCTGCCGACGGCCAGCGGTCGCGGGCTGTCCACGCTCAGGGTAGCGCCGGCCTGGGCGCTGTTGAGCAGGCTGACCAGCGCCCGGTAGACGGCGGGCTGGCCGGGCGCCTGGGCCAGAGCCTGGTTGGTCAGGACCTTGCCCTGCAGCAGGGTGCCGACCGGCACTTTGCTGGTGTCCAGGCGGGTGAGGGTGGCGACCTGGCTGGCGCTGGCCTGCTGCAGCATGATCGCCAGGCGGTTGCTTTCGGTCTGGCTGACCGTGACCTGGCTACCCTGGGGCAGGGGCTGGCTGGCGCTGGCTTGCAGCTGGGTCTGGGTGCCGTTGGCCAGCATCAGCCGCAGCACCAGCTGGAAGTCCTGGCCCACCTGGCGCAACGACATGACTTCGGCCTGGGCGGTCTCGCCGGGGGCCATCAAGCCGGGTTGCGGTTGTGTCAGGCGCAGCAGTTCGCCGGTCATGCCCGCCTTGATGGCCTGGGGGTTGATTGCGGTTTGTGCGCCGAGACTATTGATTTCAGTCATGATTGTATACAACCTGTCGAACCCGCCCTCTTGGCAGCGCGGCGGCGCGTGTAATAATGCCGACCGTCCGTCGTTGCCAGTATAACGGCAGCGAGGGGGGCGACTTGAGATACAGGGCTAGAGGTCGGCGTCGCCTGCTTCGCGGGTGAACCCGCTCCTACAAGGGTTTGCGCAGCTTTCAAACCCTGCGTTGAACCTGTGGGAGCGGGTTTACCCGCGAAGCAGGCGACGCCGACCTCTAGCCCTACAAAGATAAGGCGAAACCGTGACCCTTCACCTCCAAGCCGCGGGCCTGGCCTGCGAGCGCGACTGGCGCCTGCTGTTCGAGCACCTCGCTTTCGAGCTGCGGCCCGGCGACATGCTGCAGATCAGCGGCCCCAACGGCAGCGGCAAGACCAGCCTGCTGCGCTTGCTGGCCGGCCTGATGCAGCCGACGGCCGGGCAGATCCTGCTGGGCGGCAAGCCACTGGCCGAACAGCGCCACGCCCTGGCCAGCATCCTGTTGTGGATCGGCCACGCCGCCGGCATCAAGGACCTGCTCACCGCCGAGGAGAACCTCACCTGGCTGTGCGCCCTGCACCAGCCGGCCAGCCGCGAGGCGATCTGGGCGGCACTGGCGGCCGTCGGCCTGCGTGGTTTCGAAGACGTGCCCTGCCACACCCTGTCTGCCGGCCAGCAGCGCCGCGTGGCCCTGGCCCGGCTGTACCTGGCCAGCCCACCGCTGTGGATCCTCGACGAACCCTTCACCGCCCTCGACAAGCAGGGCGTGGCGCAGCTCGAGGCGCACCTGGCGGCCCACTGCGAGCAGGGCGGCACGGTAGTGCTGACCACCCACCACACGCTGGAACGCAAACCCTCCGGTTACCGTGAACTGAACCTGGGGCAATGGGCGGCATGAGCGTATTCATCCTGTTGTTGCGCCGCGAAGCGCGCCTGCTGTTCCGCCGCCCGGCCGAGCTGGCCAACCCGTTGGTGTTCTTCGCCATCGTGGTTGCACTGTTCCCGCTGGCAGTCGGCCCGGAAAGCCAATTGTTGCAAACCTTGTCGCCAGGCCTGGTCTGGGTGGCGGCACTGCTGGCGGTGCTGTTGTCGCTGGACGGCCTGTTCCGCAGCGATTTCGAGGACGGCTCGCTGGAACAGTGGGTGCTGTCGCCGCACCCGTTGGCGCTGCTGGTGCTGGCCAAGGTGCTGGCACACTGGATCTTTTCCGGGCTGGCGCTGGTATTGTTGGCGCCGCTGCTGGCGCTGATGCTGGGCCTGCCGAGCCATTGCCTGCCGGTGCTGCTCGGTTCGCTGCTGCTGGGTACGCCCGTGCTGAGCCTTTTGGGCGCGGTGGGCGCGGCGCTGACAGTCGGTCTGAAACGCGGCGGTTTGCTGCTGGCATTGCTGATTCTGCCGTTGTATATCCCTGTATTGATCCTGGGCAGTGGTGCGTTGCAAGCGGCGTTGCAGAATATGCCGGCAACCGGCCACCTGCTCTGGCTCGCCAGCCTGACGGCCCTGGCCGTGACCCTGGCACCCTTTGCGATAGCGGCCGGCCTGAAGATCAGCGTCGGCGAATAACGAGTCCCGGGCTTTCAAGCCCGGCCAATACCCTGGATGTACCCTGATGAAAATAAGCTGGACGTGGTTCCACAAGCTGGGCTCCCCCAAATGGTTCTATGCCATCAGCGGCCGCATGCTGCCGTGGCTTGCCGGCGCTGCCGTGCTCCTGCTGCTGGTCGGCATCACCTGGGGCCTGGCCTTCGCCCCCCAGGACTACCAGCAAGGCAACAGCTTCCGCATCATCTACATCCACGTACCGGCGGCGATGCTGGCGCAGTCCTGCTACGTGCTGCTGGCAGTGGCCGGGGTGGTGGGGCTGGTATGGAAGATGAAACTGGCCGACGTCGCCTTGCAATGCGCGGCCCCCATTGGTGCCTGGATGACCGCCGTGGCACTGGTCACCGGGGCCATCTGGGGCAAGCCCACCTGGGGAAGCTGGTGGGTCTGGGATGCCCGGCTGACGTCCATGCTCATCCTGTTGTTCCTGTACTTCGGCATTATTGCGCTGGGCCAGGCAATCAGTAATCGTGACAGTGCAGCCAAGGCCTGTGCGGTACTGGCGATCGTCGGCGTGGTGAACATCCCGATCATCAAGTACTCGGTGGAGTGGTGGAACACCCTGCACC
Source organism: Pseudomonas sp. A2 (assembly GCF_023100865.1). NCBI lineage: Bacteria > Pseudomonadati > Pseudomonadota > Gammaproteobacteria > Pseudomonadales > Pseudomonadaceae > Pseudomonas > Pseudomonas sp. A2. The sequence goes on along the minus strand of NZ_CP039127.1, from coordinate 4,250,575 downwards.
AGGGCGCCACCTTCACCCTCACCGAAAAGCCGGCGATGCCCGCAGAAATGTGGTTGCCGCTGCTGTGCACGGCGCTGGGCTTCTACTGCTTCTTTGGCGCGGTGCTGTTGCTGCGCATGCGCCTTGAAGTACTCAAGCGCGAAGCGCGCGCCAGTTGGGTCAAGGATGAAGTATTGAACAGCCTGGGGCGGAGGGCCGCACAATGAGTTTCGCCACCTTCGGTGACTTTCTCGCCATGGGCCACCATGGCCTGTACGTGTGGACGGCCTATGGCATCTGCCTGGCCGTGCTGGCGCTGAATGTCGCCACGCCCGTGCTGGCCCGCCGTCGCTACCTGCAAGATGAGGCGCGCCGTTTGCGCCGGGAGAACAACCAGTGAATCCGCAGCGCAAGAAACGCCTGTTGCTCATCGTCGGCCTGCTGGTCGGCGTCGGGGTTGCCGTCGGCTTTGCCTTGAGCGCATTGCAGCAAAACATCAACCTGTTCTACACCCCGACCCAGATCGCCAACGGCGAAGCGCCGCTGGACACCCGCATCCGCGCCGGCGGCATGGTCGAGAAAGGTTCGGTACAGCGTTCGTCCGATTCGCTGGACGTGCGTTTCGTGGTCACTGACTTCAACAAGTCGGTGCCGATCACCTACCGTGGCATCCTCCCCGACCTGTTCCGCGAAGGGCAGGGCATCGTCGCCCTCGGCAAGCTCAACGCCGATGGCGTGGTGGTGGCCGATGAAGTACTGGCCAAGCACGACGAGAAGTACATGCCGCCCGAGGTTACCAAGGCCCTGAAGGAAAGCGGCCAGGCCGCCAGCGGCGGGGAGGCCAGGCCATGAACGCGGCGCTGGTGATCCCCGAACTCGGCCAGCTGGCGATGATCCTGGCCATCTGCTTTGCTGCCGTGCAGGCCAGCGTGCCGCTGCTCGGCGCCTGGCGTGGCGACAGCCTGTGGATGAGCCTGGCGCGGCCGGCGGCCTGGGGGCAGTTCGCCTTCCTGGCCTTTGCCTTCGCCTGCCTGACCCATGCCTTCATGACCGACAACTTCTCGGTCGCCTATGTGGCCAGCAACTCCAACAGCGCCTTGCCCTGGTACTACAAGTTCAGTGCCGTGTGGGGGGCGCACGAAGGTTCGCTGTTGCTGTGGGCGCTGATGCTCGGCGGCTGGACCTTCGCCGTATCGGTGTTCTCGCGGCAGTTGCCGCAGGTGATGCTGGCCCGCGTGCTGGCGGTAATGGGCATGATCAGCGTGGGCTTCCTGAGCTTCCTGATCATCACCTCCAACCCGTTCCAGCGCCTGCTGCCGCAAGTGCCGACCGATGGCCGCGACCTCAACCCGCTGTTGCAGGACTTTGGCCTGATCGTCCACCCGCCGATGCTGTACATGGGCTACGTCGGGTTCTCGGTGGCCTTCGCCTTCGCCATCGCCGCCTTGCTCGGTGGCCGCCTGGACGCCGCCTGGGCGCGCTGGTCGCGGCCCTGGACCATCGTTGCTTGGGCCTTCCTCGGGGTCGGCATTACCCTGGGTTCGTGGTGGGCCTACTATGAACTGGGCTGGGGTGGCTGGTGGTTCTGGGACCCGGTGGAAAACGCCTCGTTCATGCCTTGGCTGGTGGGTACGGCGCTGATCCACTCGCTGGCGGTGACCGAAAAGCGCGGGGTATTCAAGAGCTGGACCGTGCTGCTGGCGATTGCCGCGTTCTCGCTGAGCCTGCTGGGTACCTTCCTGGTGCGCTCCGGTGTCCTGACCTCGGTGCATGCGTTTGCCGCCGACCCGTCGCGGGGTATTTTCATCCTGATCTTCCTGCTGTTCGTGGTCGGTGGTTCGCTCACTCTGTTCGCCCTGCGCGCACCGGTGGTAAAGAGCCAGGTCGGCTTTGCCCTGTGGTCGCGCGAGACGCTGCTGTTGGCCAACAACCTAGTGCTGGTAGTGGCGGCCTCGATGATTCTGCTCGGCACCCTCTACCCGCTGGTGCTCGATGCGTTGACCGGTGCCAAGCTGTCGGTCGGCCCACCGTATTTCGACGCCTTGTTCCTGCCGCTGATGGCACTGCTGATGGTGGTGCTGGGCGTGGGCGTGGTGGTTCGCTGGAAAGACACCCCAGGCAAATGGTTGGCCAGCATGATGACCCCGGTGCTGCTCGGCAGCGCCATCCTTGCGCCGGTGGCGGGCCTTATCGTCGACGACTTCGACTGGCCGACCCTGACCGCCTTCGCCCTGGCCGCCTGGGTGGTGCTTGGCGGGCTGCGCGACATTCTCGACAAGACCCGCCACAAAGGCCTGCTCAAGGGCCTGCCTGGCCTGGGCCGCAGCTACTGGGGCATGCAGCTGGCGCACGTGGGCCTGGCGGTGTGCGCGCTGGGCGTGGTGCTGTCGAGCAACAACAGCGCCGAACGCGACCTGCGCATGGCACCGGGCGAGAGCGTGGAACTGGGCGGTTACCACTTCCTGTTCCAGGGGGCCCGGCACTTCGAAGGGCCGAACTTCATTTCCGACAAGGGCACCGTGGTGGTCAGTCGCGATGGCCGTGAAGTGACCACCCTGCACCCGGAGAAGCGCCTGTACACCGTGCAGCAGTCGATGATGACCGAAGCCGGCATCGACGCCGGCTTTACCCGCGACCTGTACGTCGCCCTCGGCGAGCCGCTGGAGAACGGCGCCTGGGCAGTACGCGTGCATATCAAGCCTTACGTCCGCTGGATCTGGCTGGGCGGTCTGCTGACCGGCCTGGGCGGGTTGCTGGCGGCCCTCGACCGGCGCTATCGCGTCAAGGTCAAGACCCGGGTGCGTGATGCCCTGGGCGTGTCTGGAGCAGCTGCATGAAGCGTTGGATCATGGTAGTCCCTCTGGCGGTATTCCTGCTGGTGGCGGTGTTCCTCTACAAAGGGCTGTTCCTCAAGCCCGACGAGCTGCCCTCGGCAATGATCGGCAAGCCGTTCCCGGCGTTTTCCCTGGCCTCGACCCAGGGCGACCGTAACCTGACCGAGGCCGACTTGCGTGGCCGCCCGGCACTGGTCAACGTGTGGGCCACCTGGTGCCCGTCGTGCAAGGTCGAGCACCCGTACCTGAACCAGCTGGCCCAGCAGGGCGTGGTGATCCACGGCGTCAACTACAAGGACGACAATGCGGCGGCCCTGAAGTGGCTGGCCGAGTTCCACAACCCTTACCAGCTGGACATTCGTGACGAGCAGGGCAGCCTGGGCCTGGACCTGGGCGTGTATGGCGCGCCGGAAACCTTCCTGATCGATGCCAAGGGCATCATCCGCTACAAGCACGTGGGCGTGGTCGATGCCACGGTCTGGCGTGAGCAGCTGGCGCCGCTGTACCAGGGCCTGGTCGACGAGGCCAAGCCATGAAGCGGGGGCTGGCAGCTGCCGTGCTGGGGCTCTTCATTGGGTTGAGCCTGGCAGGCGTGGCCAAGGCGGCCATCGACACCTACCAGTTCCGCGACGATGCCGAGCGTGAGCGCTACCAGCAGCTGACCAAGGAGCTGCGCTGCCCCAAGTGCCAGAACCAGGACATCGCCGACTCCAACGCGCCGATTGCCGCCGACCTGCGTCGGGAAATCTTCCGCATGCTCGGCGAGGGCAAGAGCAACCAGCAGATCGTCGACTTCATGGTCGACCGCTATGGCGACTTCGTGCGCTACAAGCCGGCGCTCAGCGGGCGTACCTGGCTGCTGTGGTTCGGCCCGGGGATTTTGCTGGCCGGTGGTTTCGTGGTACTGGCGCTGATCGTGCGCCGGCGCCGCAGTGCGGCCGTGCAGGGCGCCAATGAGTTGTCCGCCGAAGAACGCGAGCGTCTCGCCAAATTGCTGGAAAAAGAACAGACCCATGATTGAATTCTGGCTTAGCGCGGGCCTGCTGCTGCTCGCTGCCCTCAGCTTCCTGCTGATCCCGATCCTGCGTGGCCGTGGCCGCCAGCAGGAAGAAGACCGCACCGCCCTGAACGTGGCCCTGTACCAGGAACGCGTCGCCGAACTGGCTGCCCAGCAGGCCGCCGGCGTGCTCGATGAGGCGCAAATGGCCAAGGGTCGTGACGAGGCCGCCCGTGAGCTGCTGGCGGATACCGAAGGTGCCGAGGCCCCTCGTCAGGGCCACTTGGGCAAGGCCCTGCCGTTGCTGGCGGCGCTGCTGGTGCCGCTGCTGGCATTGGGGCTGTACCTGCATTTCGGCGCGGCCGACAAGGTTGAGCTGACCCAGGAGTTTGCCGAAGCGCCCAAGTCGATGGAAGAAATGACTGCCCGCCTGGAACGGGTGGTGCAGGCCCAGCCGGATTCGGCCGAGACCGTGTACTTCCTGGGCCGAGCCTACATGGCCGAGCAGCGCCCCGCCGATGCCGCGCGTACCTTCGAGCGCGCCGTGGCCCTGGCCGGTCGCCAGCCCGAATTGCTCGGGCAATGGGCACAGGCGCTGTACTTCGCCGCCGACAAGAAATGGAGCCCGCAGCTGCAGGCGCTGACTGACGAGGCGCTGAAAGCCGACCCCAACGAAGTGACCAGCCTGGGCCTGCGTGGTATCGCTGCCTTCGAGGGCGAGCGTTACCAGGAAGCCATCGATTACTGGAAGCGCCTGCTGGCGCAACTGCCGGAAGGTGATACCTCGCGTGCGGCGCTGCAGGGTGGTATCGACCGCGCTGCCGAGCGCCTGGGCGGTTCGCCGGGGCAGGCTGCGGCGCCCGTGGCGGCTCGCTTGAAGGTGCGCGTGGAACTTGCTGCGGCGTTGAAGGACAAGGTCAAGCCTGACGACACGGTGTTCATCTTCGCCCGCGCCAGCAATGGCCCACCCATGCCGCTGGCGGCCAAGCGGGTGACCGTGGCGCAGTTGCCGATCGAGGTGGAACTGTCCGATGCTGACGCCATGATGCCGCAGATGAAACTGTCGGACTTTGCCGAAGTCCAACTCGTTGCACGTGTATCACGCGCTGGCCAGCCAACCCATGGCGAGTGGATTGGCCAGGGCACGCCATTGCCCAGCGCCACCCAGGCCATCCAGCACCTGACCATCGACAGCCCCGACCCGTAAGAGAGCAATGCCATGCACAGCATCGTCCGCCTGACCCTGATCACCCTGGCCCTGGGTTTGTCTGCGTGTACGGTGCATGAGCCGTACGAGCAGCCCGAACCACCGATCGAGCGCCTGCCGCCGCCGGGGCCGGCGGTCAAGCCCTTGCCGGACAGACAGCCGGCCCCCGCGCCGAGCAAGCCTGCGGCCACGCCCAAGCCGATGCCTCGCACCTCGGCCAGCTTCGCGCCGCCACCTGGCGGGGCGAGCCATTGGGACCCTAAGCTGGGTGTGTATGTGCTGGAGAAGAAACCCAATACCTTCTACCGCCAGCGGACCTACTACCGCTTCAACAACGGCTGGAGCTGGTCGCTGAGCCCGGATGGACCGTGGCAGGAGACTGACAGCAGCGGTGTGCCGGGTGGTCTGGGGCGTGCGTTCGCCCAATAATTGCAACGTTGCCGTTGCCGTTGCCGTTGCCGTTGCCGTTGCCGTTGCCGTTGCTTTTGCTTTTAAGCGCGCGGTAGTCCAGGCGCCGCAGATTGCGACTTCAGGAGGCCGAGCGAAGGGACTGCGGAGGGAGGTGACGGGCATGGATGCCCGTCAAGCGCTGAGGCCCCATGGATGGGGCCTGCAGCGCGTACTCCCGGGAGCAGGCCCGTAGCGAGGGAACCCCGGAGCGCAGCGTAGGGGCCGGATGATAGGAGCCAGCGTTTTTTGGTTACTTTTTGTCGCGTTTGACAAAAAGTGACCCGCCGTAAGGGCGGAAAGGTGAATAAGCGCCACCTTCGAAAATGAATGTTGACCTTGTTGTTGATGCCCACGCTTGAAAGCGAAGAGCGAAGAGCGAAGAGCGAAGAGCGGAAAAGTACCGGTCTTGATCTCGCGCATAGTCCATTTACGATGGCGACGCTTACTCACCTTTTCGCCCTTACGGCGAGTCACTTTTTGCCAAACGCGGCAAAAAGTAACCAAAAAACGCTGCGCTCCCATCATCCGGCCCCTGCGCTGCGCTCCGGGGTTCCCTCGCGCCGGTCTTGCTCCCGGGAGGACGCGCTGCAGGCCCCATCCATGGGGCCTCAGCGCTTGACGGGCATCCATGCCCGTCACCTCCCTTCGCAAGACCTCTGCTCGGCCTCCTGAAGTCGCGAAGATCAAGATCAAGATCAAGATCAAGAGCAAGAGCAAGAGCAAGAGCAAGAGCAAGAGCAAGAGCAAGAGCAGAGCTAAGCAGAACAGTGCAGTTTCACCTCTTTATTTCGGTTGACTGTACTGGCCGGTGACTCCGCATAATGTCGCCTCGAACTGACCCGGAGGTGGCATGCACAAGACAGTCCTGGTGCTGGTGGAAACCGTCGATGATTACCTGCCCATGCTGGAGCAGGCCGGCTACCGTTTGATCCGTGCCCCTTCGCCGCAACTGCGGGCCGAGGCCATCCAGCGCCATGGCCATGAAATCGATGCCGTGCTCACCCGCGGCCCGCTGGGCCTGACTGCCAGCGAAATCGACACGCTGTCCAAACTGCAGATCATCTGCGTGATCGGTGCCGGCTACGAACAGGTCGATCTGGCCGCGGCCGCTGCGCGCGGCATCACTGTCACCAACGGCGCCGGGGCCAATGCCGAAGCGGTCGCCGACCACACCCTCGCCCTGCTGCTGGCGCTGTTGCGCGACATTCCCCGCGCCGATGCCAGTACCCGCCGGGGCGAATGGAACCGGGTGATCAGCCCCTCGGTGAGTGGCAAGCGCCTTGGCATTCTCGGCCTTGGTGCGGTGGGCCTGGCCATCGCCAGGCGCGCCCATCTGGGCTTCGCCATGCCCGTCAGCTACCACAGCCGCACGCCGCGCCAGGATGTGCCCTACACCTGGTACGACAGCCCGCAGCACCTGGCCGACGCCGTCGACATCCTGGTGGTGGCAACCCCCGGGGGAGCCAACACTCGTCACCTGGTCGATGCACAGGTGCTCGAGGCCCTGGGGGCCGAGGGCTACCTGGTGAATATCGCCCGAGCCAGCGTGGTCGACACCCAGGCCCTGGTGGCCGCGCTGCAGCATGGCCAGCTGGCTGGTGCGGCACTGGATGTGTTCGACGACGAGCCGGCTGTACCCGATGCCCTCAAGGCCCTTGGCAACACCGTGCTCACCCCCCACGTGGCTGGCCAGTCGCCGGAGGCGGCGCGCGACACGGTGACCCTGGTGCTGCGCAACCTGCAGGCGTTCTTTGTCGGCGAAGCCGTGTTGACTCCGGTACGCCAGTAACCCTTTTCATACATCTGCCTGGCAGCGATCGGGCAACAAGGAGTGTGTGCATGCAACTTGAAATCTTCCAGGTCGATGCGTTTTCCGCCGAGCCGTTCGGGGGCAACCCGGCGGCAGTGATCCCACTGCAAAGCTGGCTGCCGGACGACGTGCTGCAGCGCATTGCCGAAGAGAACAACCTCTCGGAAACCGCCTACTTCGTGCGCAACGGCGAAACCTTCGACCTGCGCTGGTTCACCCCGACCGTGGAAGTCGACCTGTGCGGCCATGCCACCCTGGCCTCGGCCTATGTGCTGTTCGAACAGCTGGGCGAGCAGGTGCAGGTGCTGCGTTTCAACACCCGCAGTGGCGAGCTGCGGGTAAGCCGCAACGCTGACGGGCTGCTGGCCATGGACTTCCCGGCCAAGCATCCGGTCGCAGTGGACATGCTGCCGGGCCTGTTGCAGGCGCTGGGCCTGGGCCAGGCACAGGCGCTGTACCGCAGTGATGACTATGTGGTGGTGATCGATGACGCACTGTTGCTCGACACCCTGAAGCCGGATTTCGTTGCGCTGTCGGCCTTCGATGTGCGCGGTATCGCCGTTACCGCGGCAGGCCGTGGCTTTGATTTCGTCACCCGCTGGTTCGGCCCGAGGGTTGGCGTGAACGAAGACCCGGTGACTGGCTCGGCGCACACCTCGCTGGCGCCGATATGGGCAGAGCGTCTGGGTAGGAACGTGCTGAGCTGCGAGCAGGGTGGGGTGCGCAAAGGGCAGCTGCAGTGCGAAGTACCGGATAACGGCCGGGTGATCATCAGCGGGCGGGCGGCGTTGTACCTGCGCGGTACGGTGTACATCTGACCTTGGGCAACTGTCTTGTGCTGCCTGTGCCGGCCTCCTCGCCGGCAAGCCAGCTCCCACAGGTACTGCACTGGCCTGAGAACGGCGCGGTCGGGGTGGGAGCCGGCTTGCCGGCGATGAGGCCGGTACAGGTATCTATACTTGCTGGCCCATCTTCCGCTCAAGGAGCCAGCCATGGCCCTGGAAAAACACGGCACCTGCCTGTGCGGCGCCACCCGGCTCAAGGTCACCGTCGACAATACCCATATAAGCGCCTGCCACTGCAGCATGTGCCGCAAATGGACCGGCGGCCCATTGCTGGTGGTGCATTGCAGCCAGCCACCGGTGATCGAAGGGCGCGCACCCAGCGTCTATGAGTCTTCCGATTGGGCCCAGCGCGGCTTCTGCGGCCAGTGCGGCACGCACCTGTACTACCGGCTCAAGGCCAATGACTTCCACGCCGTGCCGGTCGGCCTGCTCGACGGCGACCAGGAATGGCATTTCGACTTGCAGATCTTCGTAGAACAGAAACCCGCCTGGTATTGCTTCGCCAACCAGACCAAGGAACTGACTGGCCAGGAAGCCTTCGAGCAGCTCGGCTGATTCAGGCGGCGTGCTGTGATCGATGCGCCAGCACGAAACGCCACGCGAACTTGCCAAACCGGTGCATTCCTGAGAAAAGGGCGGCTTTGTTTCCAGCGTTGGAGTATGCCCCGTGAGCCAAGAACTGCAGATCATCGACCTTGTGGAGGGGGATGGCAAAGCCGCCGTCAAAGGCGCCCTGATCACCACCCAGTACACCGGCTGGCTGGCCGACGGCAGCGAGTTCGATTCGTCCTGGTCGCGCGGCAAGCCGTTCCAGTGCGTGATCGGCACGGGTCGGGTAATCAAGGGGTGGGATCAAGGCCTGATGGGTATGCGCGTTGGCGGCAAGCGCAAGTTGCTGGTACCGGCGCACCTGGGCTATGGCGAACGCAGCGTGGGGGCGATTCCGCCGAATTCGGATTTGACCTTCGAGATCGAATTGCTGGAAGTGCTGACACGGGATGATTGAGGAAAAGGACTACACGCGCTGTCGGCCAGTGTCTGATTGAGGAGCCTCCCGGGTACGGCTAACCTTGCAGACTCATTGCGTGAAGAGGGTAGCCTATCCATGAAATCGCATTTTTCCTCACGGGTGGTACGCGAAGCGAACGCGCTGTTGGTGGCATCTGGCGCGCGAATGGAGATCTCGTTACCACGCGAACTCGCGAGTGTGGTTACCAACTCCCGAAAAACCCGTTCGGAACTGAAGGCAGCATTCGCGGCTGCGTATTCTCGCCTGCGCAAAGGGTAAGAGCCATATGGCCGATGGCTGTTACAACCACATATACTCGGTTCTTGTGGAGAATGAGCAAGATACACTCGGTATCATTGCCTATTCGTTGTACAAGAGGCAGAAAATCGAGTTTATCCAGGCTTTCAAGATAAAGCATGACCGGGAGCCGAAGGATGAAGACTTGGCCCCTTTCCATGATGTCAGCAACAGCCCCTCGCAGATCGAGAGCTACCGCAATCAGGCCAGCCAGCTTGCTCAAGGCTTTCTTGATGCCTCGATCGCGGCGCAAGCAGTGGAGCTTGAACAGTACTATTCCGATAAAGCAAGCAGCGAAGTCAGGCAGGCCAAGCCAGGATTTTGGTCGGGTGTGGCACAAAGTCTCGTGGGCTCGATTCTCTTCGTGTTCTTGCTGGGCTTTCTGGTGTTCTTCACCTGGAGCCTGAATCAAGGCCCCAAGCAGGTTATCGAGCAGGTATTTGATGTAACCATTCTCGACACTGTCTCTATGGAACAAGCAGCTGGGCCACCGTAACGGTAATCAGCGAGAGCAACGAGTAACGAACGGACACATTTCAGCAACACCCATCCTCTAATCTAAGCCTTGCCTAGGGAACGGCATCCACCTCCAGGGAGGAACCAAACGGGTTCAGGGCACTCTCACCCTCACTCGTTGCCAAGGACGGCATTCACTACAAGGATGCCCCGCGGTGCTGTTGGCGGGGTGATGTGGCGGGTCTACCCGATTCTTTCTGCCACATGGGCCTGTTTTGATGAAGTTGCCAACATTCTTCCGCCGTCGTCGTCACTGGTTGCTGAGCCTGACGCTTACAGCCATAGCCGTACCGCTGGCGCTGGAAGCAGTCGAAAGCCGGGCGCAACCGGTGGATGGCACCCAGACCCTTGTGTTCCTGCGCCACGCCGAGAAGCCGGGCGAGGGGCTGGGCCAGTTGAACTGCCAGGGCCTCAACCGTGCGCTGGACCTGGCTACCCTGCTCCCCGAGCGCTTTGGCAAGGCCGACTACGTGTTCGCTGCCAACCCCTCGCGGCATGTCGAGGAAGGCAGCAAGGACCAAAGCTACAGCTACATTCGCCCGCTGATGACCATCAGCCCCAGCGCCATTCGCCTGGGCCTGCCGGTAAACATCGACTATGGCGCCAACGACACCGACGCGCTGGCCGAAGAGCTGCTGCGCGACAAGTACCGTAACGCGACCGTGTACACCGCCTGGTCGCATGGCTACCTCCCTGACCTGATCAATGCCGTGGCTGGCAAGGCCCTCGGTGAGGAGCGGGTGATCACCGAGCACTGGAGCGGCGACGACTTCGACACCCTCTACGTCCTGACCCTGACCTGGCACGACGGCAAGGCCAGCCTGCTCAGCCGCAACGTGCGTCAAGGCTTGAATGATGGTGCGCATAGCTGCCCGACCTGATCCGCTGGTACTGTTCTGCCGGGAAGCCTGTACAGAGTAACGATGAAGTTGTGTACACAGCGGTTGACCAGAATGATGCTTCGACAGGACCGGCCTCTTCGCGGGTAAACCCGCTCCCACAAGTACTGCGCAGGCCTTGAGAGCAATGCGGTCCCTGTGGGAGCGGGTTTACCCGCGAAGAGGCCAGGACAGGCGAAAGACTCCTAACGCCCGAACCGCATTGGCCAACCCACCACTTTCTTCACCCGTGGCGTGGCAAAGGTACGGACCTTGGAGGTACTCAAGCCCATGCGCACCAGCGATTCGGCCATGGTTACCGCCGCGCTCACGCCATCGACCACCGGCACGCCGGTGCGCTGGCGGATCTGCTCGTCCAGCCCGGCCATGCCGCCGCAACCCAGGCAGATCACCTCGGCCTTGTCGTCACGCACGGCGCGTTCTGCCTGCTCGACAATCGCCTCTACCGCGCGCTGCGGGTCGGCTTCCAGCTCCAGCACTGCCAGCCCGCTGGCGCGTACAGATGCGCAGCGGTCATACAGGCCGGAGAGCTTCAGGCGGTCTTCGATCAGCGGCACGGTGCGGTCCAGGGTGGTCACCACCGAGTAGGCATGGCCCAGGTACATCGCCGTGCTGGCGGCTGCATCGGTGATGTCCACCACCGGTACGTTCAGCAGTTCCTGCAAGCCTTCGCGGCCATGTTCGCCGTAACCCGCCTGTATCACGGCATCATAAGGGCCTTCGTAGGCCAGCACCCGGTCCATCACAGCGATGGCGGCCAGGTAGCTTTCGAAGTTGCCCTCCACCGACTCGGCACCGAACCATGGGGTGAGGCCGATGATTTCCGTGCCGGGCGCTGCCACCGCACGGGCCTGTTCGGCAATGGCTTCGGTGATGGCTTCGGTGGTGTTGACGTTGGCGATCAGAATGCGCATGGGTAGTCCTCCCTGGTCAATGGCTGCTGTGGTCCACGGCGATGCATTCGCCGCTGACGTCCTGGTATTGGTGTTTGCGTGGGGCGATCAGCAGGTAAAGTGCGGCGGCGATGCCGGCACCGATCAGCCAGGAGAATGGCGCCACGCCATGGAAGTTGGGCACCAGGGCCAGGACGATGGCCAGCAGGGCGGCCGGCACGAAGGCGGCCACGGCGCGCAGGTTGATGCCCTTGGTGTAGTGGTAGGCGCCAGCCGGGTCTTCGCTGTACAGCTGCGGCACGTTGATGCAGCCTTTGCGCAGCAACCAGTAGTCGGACATGATCACCCCGTACAGCGGGCCGAGCAGGGCACCCAGGCCGGACAGGAAATACACGATCACCAGTGGGCTGTTGTACAGGTTCCACGGCAGGATCAGCACCGCCAGGGTGGCGCTGATCAGCCCGGCGCGGCGGAAGTTCAGGTGACGCGGTGCCAGGTTGCTGAGGACGAAGGCCGGGGCGACGAAGTTGGCCATGATGTTCACCGCCACCGTCACGATCAGGAAGGCCAGGCAGCCCAGTACCAGGAACGCTGTACTTGGGATGGCCGCGACGATCTGGGTCGGGCTGTCGATGATCTGGCCGTTGATCTGGAACTGCGCGCCGCACAGCACCACGGTGATCACGGCGAACACCAGGATGTTCACCGGCAGGCCCCAGAAGTTGCCGACGCGGATGGTCTTGCGGCATGGCGAGGAGCGGGCGAAGTCACAGAAGTTCAGCACCAGGGTGCCGTAGATCGCCAGCCACAGCGCGCCGCCGGCAAATATGTTGCGCCACATCTCATAGCCGGTCAGCGGTTCGGCAACCGACCAGGCGATGCGGGCGTCGGCCTTGAAGTACATGAACACCGCCAGGGCGGCGACGGTCAGCAGGATCACCGGGCCGGCAAAGGCCTCGTAGCGGCGCACCATCTCCATGCCATAGGCCAGGATCACCAGCTGTACCAGCCAGATCGACACGAAGCACACCCAGCCCAGGCTCGACAGGCCGAGGATGCTGTCATGGTCATAGGCTGCCATCTGCGGCCATACAGCGGTGAGCAGCACGCGCAGCACCACCGAAGCCAGGTAGGTCTGGATGCCGAACCAGGCGATGGCGATGACCGCACGAATCAACGCCGGAATCTGCGCACCATGGATGCCGAAGGCGATGCGGCTGATGACCGGGAATGGTACGCCGGTCTTCTGCCCCATGTAGCCGGACAGGTTCATGAAGAAGTACACCAGCGCCGCGCCGATGGCCAGCGACAGCAGGATCTGCCAGCCACCCAGGCCGAGGGCGAACAAGCCCATGGCGAACGAGTAGTTGGCGATGTTGTGCACATCATTGGTCCACAGCGCAAAGATGCTGTAGCCGCCCCAGCGGCGACCTTCGATGCGCGTCGGCGCGAGGTCGCGGTTATGCAGGCGCGGGCTCAGGGCGAGTTCCGGCTGGCTGCCGGCGAGAGTGGACGCGGGGTGGGTGCTGGCGACGGATAGTTCAGGGGCAAGGTCGAAGCTGGTACTCATTCCGGCGGGCTCCTGATGCACGTGGACTGCGATGAGCGGGCATGCGCACGGGCTCGCCATCTCGTCGGTGCAGCGTTGGCATCTCAGGGTTTGGGGCGCGGCGGCCGATGTTGAGTCGGCGTCGCGGGTTCTTGTGTATTTATGTTTTGCTTGGTTTGTATACAAAACACGAACACACAAAAGCGAGTTCCATGCCAAGGAAAAAGCAAACTTCAGTTGGCCATCATTTTGAACTTACCTTGTTGAGTTGTAAGTTCATGAAATGAAGAGAGTATAAGTTGACCAAATGAACAGATTTAAATTTCCCGAAGGTAATTTTGTTGATCGTTTGGTCAGAATAATTTGTGGGAAGTGTGTAACCTATTGGGGCGCAATCTTGAAAAGTGCACACAAAAACGGCACTTAAGGTGACATTCTTGTGTACAAAAATTGGTCAACTTTTTCCTGTGCTGGCCTCTTCGCGGGTAAACCCGCACACAAGTACCCCGTAGCATTCAGGTCGGTCGAAATCCTGTGGGAGCGGGTTTACCCGCGAAGAGGCCCGCACAGGCAGATTCAATCCATCGGCGGCAACCGCCGCTTGACCGGTGTCTTCTTGATGATCGCCGTATTGGTTTCGGCCACCGTATAGAGGCGGTCGAGCAGGGTGTCCAGTTGCTCCATCGAGCGAACATGCAGGCGGGCAATGAAGCAGTCTTCGCCAATTACCTTGTCGCACTCGGTGAATTCGGGAATGGCGATGATCTGCCGTTCCACCTCCTGCAGCTTCCCGGGTAGCGGGCGGATGCGCACGATGGCCTGCAGTTGGTAGCCAAAGGCGCGTGGGTCGACCTCTACGGTGTAACCGCGCAACACGCCGCGTTCCTCCAGGCGACGCAGGCGTTCGCTGACGCTGGGTGAAGACAGCCCGCTGATCTGCGCCAGGGCCTTGAGCGAGCGGCGCGAGTCTTCCATCAGCGCGTTGATCAGCAGTTGGTCGATGGCATCGGTCATGGTCACCTCAATCAGGTTATTCGCGTTATTTGCCTTGATAGTAAAGGCAAACTGGCCAATCTTCCTTCGTTATGCGCTGGAAGGCTCGCCGACAACCTTTGCATACTGTTGCCATCGTCAACAGGAGGTTTGAGATGGACAGTTCATTGCGTCGTGGCTCGCTGGAAATGGTTGCCGCCATGCTGATTTCCGGGACCATCGGTTGGTTCGTGCTGGTGTCAGGCCAGCCGGTGCTCGAGGTGGTGTTCTGGCGCTGCGTGTTCGGTGCCGTGACCTTGCTGGCGATTTGCGCTGGGTTCGGCTTCCTGCGGCCGGGCGTGATCAGCCGCACGGCGTTCCTGCTGGCGATTGCCAGCGGTGTGGCCATTGTCGGCAACTGGGTGTTGCTGTTCGCCTCCTACTCGCGGGCGTCGATTGCCATCGGCACGGCGGTGTACAACGTACAGCCGTTCATGTTGGTGGGGCTGGCGGCGGTGTTCCTGGGCGAGAAGATCACCCTGGCCAAGGTTACCTGGCTGAGCGTGGCGTTCCTCGGCATGCTGGCCATTGTCAGTGCCCATGGCGCGGGGCAGGGTGGCGGTGAGGACTATTTGTTGGGCATTGCGCTGGCGCTGGGGGCGGCCTTCCTGTATGCCATCGCGGCGTTGATCATCAAGCGCCTGAGTGGCACGCCACCGCACCTGATCGCGCTGATCCAGGTGGCTACGGGTGTGCTGTTGCTGGCGCCGTGGGTCAAGCTTGGCGGGTTGCCGGGTGAAGTGCCGGCGCTGGCCAGCCTGGTGACCTTGGGCATGGTGCACACCGGGTTGATGTATGTGTTGCTGTACAGCGCCATCCAGCGCTTGCCCACGGCGCTGACCGGGGCACTGTCGTTCATCTACCCGATTGCGGCGATTCTGGTGGACTGGGTGGCGTTCGGGCACCGGCTGGCACCGTTGCAGTGGCTGGGGGTGGCGTTGATCCTGCTGGCGGCGGCGGGGATGCAGCAGGGGTGGTGGTTCCGGCCAGCGCGGGTTGTGGCCGAGTAAAGAGATGGTCTTGCGGGCCCTTTCGCGGGTAAACCCGCTCCCACAGGATCATCACAGGCCCGAACCGTGTGCAGCACCTGTGGGAGCGGGTTTACCCGCGAAAGGGCCCGCAAGGTAGAATGCCGCTTTTGCCAGCTTGCGACCCATGATGACTTCGCCGATCCAGACCCTGGAGCAACACCTGCTCGCCGCCCTCGACCCTGCCCCGCAGGAAACCCGCCGCCTGTTCCACGGCCGCGGCCGCTGCTGGGCGGGCCTGGAGCAGGTCACAGTCGACTGGCTGCAAGGCGTGCTGTCGGTCGCTCTGTTCCGCGAGCCGGCGGAAGGCCAGCTGGCCGAACTGGAGGCCATGCTGCGCACAATCGCCGAGCGCCCGCAGTGGACTGGTCAAGCCATCCTTCTCCAGCATCGCTACCTGCCCGACAGCCCCGGCCAGTGGCTGCTGGGCGAACCGTGCCAGCAGCGCGAGGTGGTCGAGGATGGGCTGACCTACCTGCTGGACCTGGGCGTGCGGCAGAACAATGGCCTGTTCCTCGACATGCGCTATGGTCGGCGCTGGGTTCGCGAGCAGGCGGCGGGCAAGCGCGTGCTGAACCTGTTTGCCTACACCTGCGGTTTCTCGGTGGCGGCGATTGCCGGTGGCGCCCAGCAGGTGGTTAACCTGGACATGGCCAAGTCGGCGTTGTCCCGGGGCCGCGACAACCACCGCCTCAATGGCCACGATGCGTCGCGGGTGGCCTACCTGGGGCACGAGCTGTTCAAGTCGTGGGGCAAGGTGCGCAAGTACGGGCCTTACGACCTGATCATCATCGACCCACCGACCTTCCAGCGCGGCAGTTTTGTGCTGACCCAGGATTACGCGAAGATTCTGCGGCGCTTGCCGGAGTTGTTGAGCGAGGGCGGGACGGTGCTGGCATGCGTGAACGACCCGGGCATCGGGCCAGAGTTTCTGATCGAGGGGATGGCGGAGCAGGCGCCGTCGCTGGCATTTGTCGAGCGGCTGGAGAACCCGCCGGAGTTTCCTGACGTGGACCCGGCGGGGGGCTTGAAGGCCCTGGTATTCCGCCAGGTCTGATGTTGCCTGTACCGGCCCTATCGCCGGCAAGCCAGCTCCCACAGGTACTGCACAGGTCTTGAGTACTGTGGAGTCCCTGTGGGAGCTGGCTTGCCGGCGATAGGGCCGGACCTGCATGCATCAATTACTGATTGTTGGTGTAGATCTGGTCAAACACCCCACCATCATTGAAGTGGGTCTTCTGCACGGTGCGCCAGTCACCAAAGGTCTTCTCCACCGACAGGAAGTCCACTTTCGGGAAGCGGTCGGTGTACTTGGCCAGTACCGTCGCATCACGCGGGCGCAGGTAGTTCTGTGCGGCGATTTCCTGTGCGGCTGGCGACCACAGGTACTTCAGGTATTCCTCGGCCGCTGCCTGGGTGCCTTTCTTCGCCACCACCTTGTCGACCACGCTGACCGGCGGCTCGGCTTCGGCCGACACGCTCGGGTAGACCACTTCGAACTGGTCGCGGCCGAACTCGCGGGCGATCATCTCGGCTTCGTTCTCGAAGGTCACCAGCACGTCGCCGATCTGGTTGGTCATGAAGGTGGTGGTGGCGGCGCGGCCACCGGTGTCCAATACCGGCGCCTGCTTGAACAGCTTGCCGACAAAGTCCTTGGCCTTGTTTTCATCACCGCCTTGCTTGAGCACATAGCCCCAGGCCGACAGGTAGGTGTAGCGGCCGTTACCCGAGGTCTTGGGGTTGGGTACGATCACCTGTACGCCATCCTTGAGCAGGTCGGGCCAGTCTTTCAGCGCCTTGGGGTTACCCTTGCGCACGATGAACACAGTGGCCGAGGTGAACGGCGCGCTGTTGTTCGGCAGGCGGGTTACCCAGTTGTCCGGCACCAGCTTGCCGTTGTCGGCCAGGGCATTGATGTCGGTGGCCATGTTCATGGTGATGACATCGGCCGGCAGGCCATCGATCACCGCTCGCGCCTGCTTGCTCGAGCCGCCGAAGGACATCTGCACGTTGACCTTCTCGTTGTGCTCGGCTTCCCAGTGCTTCTGGAAGGCCGGGTTGTAGTCCTTGTAGAAGTCGCGCATCACGTCGTAGGAAACGTTGAGCAGGGTGGGGGCAGCCTGGGCGAAATTGCCCAGGGCAAGGCCTGCGGCGAGCAGCGAGGCGGTGAAGAGTTTTTTCACGTTGCTTCCTTGTTATCGAGAAGGTGTTGGCAGTTTGCCTGCGACTATAGCGGGTGGGTTTGTGGGGGTTAAAGAACAAAAAACACTTTGGTTATGCTTCTGCCTGTGCCGGCCCTTTCGCGGGTAAACCCGCTCCTACAGAGACAGCGCAGGGTTCGGGCCTGTGGTGATCCTGTGCGGGCGGGCTTGCCGGCGACAGGGCCGGAACAGGCGGAATCATTGTTTGGGAAACAGCACATTCCCGCACCGCGAACAGAACGCCGCGCCATGCTCATGGCTTTTCTTGCTGCAAGTCGGGCAATCATGCTGCAGCTGCTCCCCGCGCATGGCATTGGCCAGCTCGGCGGTAAAGATCCCGGTCGGCACGGCAATGATCGAATAACCGGTAATCATCACCAGCGACGACAGCACCTGCCCCAGCGGGGTCTTCGGCACGATGTCGCCAAAGCCTACCGTGGTCAGGGTAACGATGGCCCAGTAGATACCCTTGGGAATGCTGGTAAAGCCATGCTCAGGCCCTTCGATCACATACATCAAGGTGCCGAACACCGTCACCAGGGTCGATACCGTCACCAGGAACACGATGATCTTCTGCTTGCTGCCGCGCAGCGCCTCCATCAGGTAATGGGCCTGCTTGAGGTACGGGCTGAGCTTGAGCACACGGAAGATCCGCAGCATCCGTATCACGCGGATGATCAGCAGGTACTGGGCGTCGCTGTAGTACAGCGCGATGATCCCCGGCACGATCGCCAGCAGATCGACCAGGCCATAAAAGCTGAATGCGTAGCGCAAAGGCTTGGGCGAGCAGTACAGGCGGGTGAGGTACTCGGCCAGGAAGATCGCGGTAAAGCCCCACTCGACACCCGCCAGCAGGCCGGCGTAACCCTGGTGCACTTCGTCGATGCTGTCGAGGATGACGGTAACCAGGCTGGCCAGGATGATCAGCAGGAGGATCTTGTCGAAGCGCCGGCCGGCTACGGTGTCGGTCTGGAAGACCATTATGTAGAGGCGTTCACGCAGGGATTGTGGGGTGGACATGGGCTCGGGTTCCGCGGGTAAAAAATGCCAAGCCTAGAGGGTCTTGGTAAGTAACGGGAGTGGGGGCACATGGCAGACCTGATAGAACTGATAGTTTTCCTCAGTTACGCCAGTGGGCATCATTGGGCGCAAAATCGATCGAGTATGGAGCGAACACTATGTCCGATGTCCCGCTTTCGCTGCTGAGTCCGGGCAAGACAACTCTGCTGCAGGTTGATGAGGTTGGTAGTATCGTCGCCGAGCGAGGCTCGCGCCAAGGGGAATGGTCTTTTCTGCCCTATGGACAGCTTTCCTCGCAGCAGGCTGTCGGCGCACTGCGGTTCGTGGGGCAGTGGTTCGACCCAGTAGTACAGGGTTACTTCCTGGGCAACGGGCTCAGGTTGTATATCCCGGCCATCATGCGGTTCCTGAGCCCTGACAGCCTGAGCCCATTCGCTGCGGGCGGAATCAATGGCTATGTGTACTGTTCTGGCGATCCCGTTAATTTTCACGACCCTTCTGGCCGTGCCAGGACTGGCCTTACCAAACTGTTGATTAAGTTCGACCTGCCGAAGCCGCAGCTACGGGGCTATCTTAAACCGCTGGGTCGACTCGAGAGTCTCAAGCAGCGACGTTCCGTGTATCGGCTGAAGGACGGCAATTTTGAACACTTCGAGTTCATGGGGGCAGGTAAGAAGATCCTCGGAGCACGACGCACCGAGCGTTCGGCGTTCGAGTCCTACATGAGCTCCGAGTCTTTTTATCGGTCTGGCGAGTTGTATATTCCGCAGTCGACTGTTCCCCAGGAAGCAGTCGACGGGCTCACTAGGGCTGGTTTTACATTAACCCGGTTCGACGTTGACACCTACGTCGACGCCCTGTTCCCAGGAGCAGCGAGCGCCCAACCCGGGGGAATGGCCAATCCCGGCCTGCATCGGCGCAGCAACTTTTACGCCACAGATCCGGTCGCTGAAGTGGCGCGGACCAGAGGTTCGCAGGAGAGCTAAGTAATCTTCAGCTACGTTGCGTCAGGTCTTGATGCGATTGATGTCGTTTCAACCGAGCCAGGGCGACGCCAAGGATCCAGCAGGCGACGACGAAAGGGGCTGTCAGCAGAGGCAGATCCAGGCTCGCGGTAGTCCTTTGCACAGCGATTGCCATCACGATCGCCAACACTGTTACCCACGGCCGCTCTTCTTGCCTGCTGAACGCCAGTGCTGCCAGTGCAGCGTTGAAGCCATACAGGCCCAGCCAGGCGGCTTGCGCCTGGTCGGCGAACAGTGCCACGCCGCCGCCGATGGCCGAGCCGATCACCGCCCACATTGCGGCATAAGGGTTTGCGATGAATATGCCGATGACGATCAGCAGACCGGCCAGGGGCTGGTCGAGCAGGAAGATCTGGCCCACGCCGCGCGCCAACGCGTACAGCGGGTCGGCTTCGACGAAGCCGCTGGGCGAGGGGCTGGCGATCAGCAATACGGCCCAGCCCAGCAGCACGAAGGGTGCGGTGTAGGCGATCAGCAGCTTGCCGCCACGCTTGCGCCACTGGTGGGTGATGATGCTGGACAGGCCGCCAGCGGCGATGATCAGTGGCGGCAGGATGACCGACCAGGGCAGCACGGCGCTGATCAGGATGCCGATCAGTACGCCGTTGTAGCTGTACAGGCCTGCCTGGCGGTCGGCACGGTCGTAGCCACGAGCCTGGGCGGTGAGCAGGCCGGCCAGGGCGCCGAGCAGGGCGCCACCGACCAGGCCGGGGGCGGTCAGCAGGATGGCCAGCAGGCAGCACAGGCCGCACAGGGGGTTGCGCAGCAGCAGCACCTGGCTGAAGCCGTTGAGTAACGCCGTGGCCCAGTCAGGGCACGGGTTGACGAAATTTTTGGTGTACATCGGGGCAGTCAGTGAGGTTGATGGGGCGCGGTGGGCCTCTTTGGGCCTCGGGTTTTCCGCAGTTGTGGTGTTTCTGTGTACGAGGAGGGCTTTGCCCTCCATTCGCAGCACAAGGCTGCTCCTACAAAGGGACCGCGCAGCGGGAGGTTTTCGCGGTCCCTTTGTAGGAGCAGCCTTGTGCTGCGAATGGGGCGCAAGGCGCCCCCGAAATCTCAGATCAAGGTCTCGATCCGCAGCGTGTTAGTCGACCCTGGTTTGCCGAAAGGCACACCGGCGGTGATCAGTAGCGTGTCGCCACGGCTGGCCATGCCTTGTGCCTGGGCAATCTCCAGTGCGGTGGATACAACCTCGTCCACCTGGCGCAGGCGGTCGTTGACTACCGAGTGCACGCCCCACGCCACGCTCAGGCGACGCGCGGTGGCCAGGTTCGGGGTGAGGTTGAGGATCGGTGCCCGTGGCCGCTCGCGTGCCGCGCGCAGGGTCGAGGCGCCCGACTCGCTGTAGTTGACCAGCACCGCCACCGGCAGAATGCCGCTGATACGGCGGATGGCGCAGCTGATGGCGTCCGATACGGTGGCCTCGGCCTTCGGCCGGCCAACGTCGAGCTGGGCCTGGTAGTCCGGGCCGTTCTCCACCTGGCGGATGATCTTGCTCATCATCTGCACGGCTTCCAGCGGGTACTCACCCGAGGCAGTCTCGGCCGACAGCATCACCGCATCGGCACCTTCGGCCACGGCGTTGGCCACGTCGGTGACTTCGGCGCGGGTCGGCGCTGGCGAGAAGCGCATGGATTCGAGCATCTGGGTGGCCACCACCACCGGTTTGCCCAGTTGGCGGCAGGTGCCGATGATGCGTTTCTGGATTTGCGGCACGCTTTCGGCCGGCACTTCCACGCCCAGGTCGCCACGGGCCACCATGATCGCATCCGCAAGCTCCGCGATGGCTTGCAGCTGTTCGACTGCCGATGGCTTTTCGATCTTCGCCATCAGGTAGGCACGGTCACCGATCAGCTGGCGTGCTTCGGTGATGTCTTCGGGGCGCTGTACGAACGACAGGGCCACCCAGTCCACGCCCAGCTCCAGGCCGAAGGCCAGGTCGCGGCGGTCTTTCTCGGTGAGCGGGGAGAGGTCGAGCACCGCTTGCGGCACGTTGACACCCTTGCGATCGGACAGCTCTCCACCGGCCAGCACTTCGGTGTCGATGGCGTCGCTGTGCTTGGCGGTGACGCGCAGGCGCAGCTTGCCGTCGTCCAGCAGCAGGTCCATGCCCGGCTCGAGGGCGGCGATGATCTCGGGGTGCGGCAGGTTGACCCGGCGGCTGTCGCCCGGGGTGTTGTCCAGGTCCAGGCGCAGGGCCTGGCCGCGTTGCAGCTGCACCTTGCCGTCGGCAAAGCGGCCGACGCGCAGCTTCGGCCCCTGCAGGTCCATGAGGATACCCAGTGGGTAGTTCAGTTGCTGCTCGACTTCGCGGATCCACTGGTAGCGCAGGGCGTGGTCGGCGTGCTCGCCGTGGCTGAAGTTGAGGCGGAAGATATTCACCCCGGCTTCTACCAGTTGGCGGATGTCGTCGATGCCTTTGATCGCAGGGCCGAGGGTGGCGAGGATCTTTACTTTTTTATCAGGCGTCATGATTGGGCAGTCTCGAGGATCAGGATGGCGCGGAAGTCGTTGACGTTGGTGCGGGTCGGCTCGGTGACGATCAGCGCATCCAGGGCGGCGAAATAGCCGTAGCCGTTGTTGTTGTCCAGCTCGTCGCTGGCCGACAGGCCCAGGGCTTCGGCACGGGCGTAGCTGGCCGGGGTCATGAAGGCGCCGGCGTTTTCTTCCGAGCCATCGATACCGTCGGTGTCACCGGCCAGGGCGTACACGCCCGGCAGGCCTTTCAGGCTTTCGGTGAGGCTGAGCAGGAATTCGGCGTTGCGCCCGCCACGGCCATTGCCGCGCACGGTCACGGTGGTTTCGCCGCCGGACAGGATCACGCAGGGTGCCTTCAGTGGCTGGCCGTGCTGGACGATCTGCCGGGCGATACCGGCGTGCACCTTGGCCACTTCGCGTGATTCGCCTTCCAGGTCGCCGAGGATCAGCGGGCTGAACCCGGCCTGGCGGGCTTTGACCGCGGCGGCTTCGAGCGACTGCTGGGGCTTGGCGATCAGCTGGAAGTGGCTGCGGGCCAGGGCCGGGTCGTCGGCCTTGACGGTTTCCGAGGCTGGGTTGTTGAGCCAGTCGATAACCGCCTTGGGTGCTTCGATGTTATAGCGCTTGAGGATGGCCAGGGCGTCGGCCGAGGTGCTCGGGTCGGCCACGGTAGGACCGGAGGCGATCACCGTGGCGAGGTCGCCCGGGACATCGGAAATGGCATAGGTATACACCGTGGCCGGCCAGCAGGCCTTGGCCAGGCGGCCGCCCTTGATCGCCGAGAGGTGCTTGCGCACGCAGTTCATCTCGCCGATGGTGGCGCCGGATTTCAGCAGCGCCTTGTTGATCTGCTGCTTGTCGGCCAGGGTCAGGCCTTCGGCGGGCAGGGCCAGCAGCGCTGAGCCACCGCCGGACAGCAGGAAGATGACGCGGTCGTCTTCACTGAGGTTGCTGACCAGTTCCAACACGCGTTTTGCCACGGCCAGGCCGGCGGCATCGGGGACCGGGTGGGCGGCTTCGACCACCTCGATCTTCTGGCAGTTGGCACCGTGACCGTACCGTGTGACAACAAGCCCGGAGACTTCGCCCTGCCAGCACTTCTCGACCACTTCGGCCATGGCGGCTGCGGCCTTGCCTGCACCGATGACTATGACCCGGCCGCTGCGGTCGGCGGGCAGGTAGGGTTCGAGGACTTGACGGGGGTGGGCGGCAGCGATGGCTGTGTCGAACAGCTCGCGGAGAAGGTTTTGCGGATCGACCGACATGGCAGGCTCCCAATTATTGTTGTTCTGCAGAATCAAAACGCCCCTGGAACTGCCTCCGTGCAGGCCGAACCAGGGGCGGGTGTTGCTCGGTGCCACCGTTGAACCTGTGGTCGCAGGTTCAACGGTGTTGGCTTCTTCGCGGGTAAACCCGCTCCCACAGGGACTTCACAGAGGCTGAAGACGGCGTAAATCCTGTGGGAGCGGGTTCACCCGCGAAGAGGCCGGTGAAGGCTAAAAATTACTTACTTGTCGTCGCGGATCGAGAAGTTGGCCATGTGCTCCAGGCCTTTGATCAGCGCCGAGTGGTCCCAGTTGCCGCCGCCCAGGGCCTGGCAGGTGTTGAACACTTGCTGTGCATTGGAGGTGTTGGGCAGGTTGATGCCCAGTTCCTTGGCGCCTTGCAGGGCCAGGTTCAGGTCCTTCTGGTGCAGGTTGATGCGGAAACCTGGGTCGAAGGTGCCCTTGATCATGCGCTCGGCGTGCACTTCGAGGATCTTCGACGAGGCGAAGCCGCCCATCAGGGCTTCACGTACCTTGGCCGGGTCGGCACCATTCTTGGCGGCGAACAGCAGGGCTTCGGCAACGGCCTGGATGTTCAGGGCAACGATGATCTGGTTGGCCACCTTGGCGGTCTGGCCGTCGCCATTGCCACCGACGCGGGTGATGTTCTTGCCCATGGCTTCGAACAGCGGCAGGGTGCGCTCGAAGGCTTTCGGGCAGCCACCGACCATGATGCTCAGGGTCGCGGCCTTGGCACCGACTTCGCCGCCGGACACCGGGGCGTCCAGGTAGGCAGCGCCGGTAGCCTTGATCTTCTCGGCGAAGGCTTTGGTGGCGGTAGGGGAGATCGAGCTCATGTCGATCACGACCTTGTTCGGGCCCACGCCTTCGGCCACGCCGTTGTCACCGAACAGGACGCTCTCGACCTGCGGGGTGTCGGGGACCATGACGATGATGAACTCGGCTTCCTGGGCAACTTCCTTCGGGTTGGCCAGGGCCACGGCACCGGCGGCGATCAGGTCGGCCGGGGCAGCGTCGTGGTGGGTGGAAATGAAGATGCTGTGACCTGCTTTCTGCAGGTTCTGAGCCATGGGCTTGCCCATGATGCCGGTGCCGATGAAACCGATTTTAGCCATGAGAGATTACCTCGTTGTATTTGTTGAATCTCGATGGAGCAAGCTGCACAGGCCCCCTTGTTGGACACAAAACTCTGTGGGAGCGGGTTTACCCACGAAAGCGGCAGTGAAGCCAACATCGCATTCGCGGGTGAACCCGCTCCCACAGGGTCAGGCATGTGTCACGGGACCCGATCAGCCTTAGATTGCGTTATGGGTCTTCAGCCAGCCCAGGCCCGCTTCGGTGGTGGTCAGCGGCTTGTACTCCGCGCCCACCCAGCCCTGGTAGCCGATGCGGTCCAGGTGTTCGAACAGGAAGCGGTAGTTGATCTCGCCGGTACCTGGCTCGTTGCGGCCGGGGTTGTCGGCCAGCTGGATGTGGTTGATCAGTTTCAGGTTGGCTTCCATGGTGCGAGCCAGGTCACCTTCCATGATCTGCATGTGGTAGATGTCGTACTGCAGGAACAGGTTGTCGCTGCCAACCTCGGCCTGGATTTCCAGGGCCTGTTTGGTGGTGTTCAGGTAGAAGCCGGGGATGTCGCGGGTGTTGATCATTTCCATGACCAGGCGGATCCCGGCGGCTTTCAGCTTGTCGGCGGCGTAGCGCAGGTTTTCCACGAAGGTCTTGCGCACGGTGGCGCAGTCCGGGCCTTGTGGGCGAATGCCGGCCAGGGCGTTGACCTGGGTGTTGCCCAGCACCTTGGCGTATTCGATGGCCTTGTCGACACCGGCGCGGAATTCCTCGACGCGGTCAGGGTGGCAGGTGATACCGCGCTCCCCCTTGGCCCAATCGCCCGCCGGCAGGTTGAACAGCACCTGGGTCAGGCCGTTGGCGTCCAGCTGCTGCTTGATCTCGGCAGCGCTGAAATCGTACGGGAAGAGGTACTCTACGCCGCTGAAACCAGCATCGGCGGCAGCCTTGAAGCGGGCCAGGAAGTCCTGTTCGGTAAACAGCATGGACAGGTTGGCAGCGAAGCGAGGCATGTTGTGTCTCCTTGCGATGAAGGCCCCCGGCGCCCTCAGGTAGGGGCCGGCACGGGGGCGTCAGGCGATCAGTCCAGCAGCGAGATGGCGGTTGGCGCGTCGTTGCCGACCAGGGCCAGGTCTTCGAACTCGTTGACCGCGTTGATCTCGGTGCCCATGGAAATGTTGGTCACACGTTCGAGAATCACTTCGACCACCACCGGTACGCGGAACTCTTCGGCCATCTTCTGTGCCTTGAGCAGGGCAGGGGCGATCTCGGCCGGCTCGAATACACGGATGGCCTTGCAGCCCAGGCCTTCGACCACGGCGACATGGTCGACACCGTAGGTGGCGGCGTCGGTCGAGTTGATGTTCTCGAACGCCAGTTGTACACAGTAATCCATATCGAAGCCACGCTGTGCCTGACGGATCAGGCCCAGGTAGGCGTTGTTCACCAGCACGTGCACGTACGGCAGATTGAACTGTGCGCCCACCGCCAGCTCTTCGATCATGAACTGGAAGTCGTAGTCACCCGACAGCGCGACCACCTTGCGCTTCGGATCGGCCTTGACCACACCGAGGGCGGCAGGGATGGTCCAGCCCAGCGGGCCGGCCTGGCCGCAGTTGATCCAGTGGCGTGGCTTGTACACGTGCAGGAACTGCGCGCCGGCGATCTGCGACAGGCCGATAGTGCTGACGTAGCAGGTGTCCTTGCCGAATACCTGGTTCATTTCTTCGTATACGCGCTGCGGCTTGACCGGCACGTTGTCGAAGTGGGTCTTGCGCTGCAGGGTGGCCTTGCGCTCCTGGCAGTCTTCCAGCCAGGCCTTGCGGCACTTCAGCTTGCCAGCGGCTTTCCACTCGCGGGCCACTTCGAGGAACACGTCCAGTGCCTTGCCAGCGTCGGAAACGATACCCAGGTCCGGGGTGAACACGCGGCCGATCTGGGTCGGCTCGATGTCCACGTGCACGAACTTGCGGCCTTCGGTGTAGACGTCGACGGAACCGGTGTGGCGGTTGGCCCAGCGGTTACCGATACCGAACACCAGGTCGGATTTCAGCAGGGTGGCGTTGCCATAGCGGTGCGAAGTCTGCAGGCCGACCATGCCGACCATCTGTGCGTGGTCGTCCGGGATGGTGCCCCAGCCCATCAGGGTTGGAATCACTGGTACACCGGTCAGTTCGGCGAACTCGACCAGCTTGTCGCTGGCGTCGGCGTTGATGATGCCGCCACCGGCTACCAGCAGCGGGCGTTCGGCGTCATTGAGCAGGGCCAGGGCTTTTTCGGCCTGTACGCGGGTAGCGGACGGCTTGTGCACTGGCAGCGGTTCGTAGGCGTCGATGTCGAATTCGATTTCGGCCATCTGCACGTCGAACGGCAGGTCGATCAGTACCGGGCCTGGGCGGCCGGTGCGCATTTCATAGAAGGCCTTCTGGAAGGCGTAAGGCACCTGGCCTGGCTCCAGAACGGTGGTGGCCCACTTGGTGACCGGCTTGACGATGTTGGTGATGTCGACGGCCTGGAAGTCTTCCTTGTGCAGGCGGGCACGTGGGGCCTGGCCGGTGATGCAGAGGATCGGGATGGAGTCGGCGGAGGCACTGTACAGGCCGGTGACCATGTCGGTGCCGGCTGGGCCGGAGGTGCCGATGCACACGCCGATGTTGCCTGGGTTGGCACGGGTGTAACCCTCGGCCATGTGCGAGGCGCCTTCGACGTGACGAGCGAGGACGTGATCGATGCCACCGACTTTCTTCAGGGCCGAGTACAACGGGTTGATGGCAGCCCCCGGGATGCCGAACGCGGTATCTACACCTTCACGGCGCATGACCAGAACGGCTGCATCGATTGCTCTCATTTTGCTCATGGTTTGTGCCTCATCGATTTTGTAATTGTATACAACTTGCTTTGTGCCAGAGTGTATTCACGGCTGGCCGCTCAGGTCAACGGGTTTTCGTCGGACGAGGTCGCTTTCGTTCAAGCGCCCGTGAAAAAGGGTGTTTGCAATCTCGCATACGATCGTTTCAATTTATTGTATACAAAAAAACATTCAGTTGTGTTCTATTGGCTTATCGGTTTTTCACCTGCCCTCAGGGCTTCTCACAACAAGAAGAGGACCTTTCCATGAACGCTTTGAACCTGAAAGTCGCGGTCAGCCTGGTGAATGCCGCGCTGGCGGCGGGCCGCAAGATCAACGCCGCGCCACTGACCGTGGCGGTGCTGGATGCCGGCGGCCACTTGCTGGCGCTGCAGCGCGAGGATGGCGCCAGCCTGATCCGGCCGGAGGTGGCTACCGGCAAGGCCTGGGGGGCTATTGCCCTGGGCAAGGGGTCGCGCCTGCTGGCGCTGGACGCGCAGCAGCGGCCGGCATTTTTTGCCGCGCTGAACGGGTTGGGCGAGCGACCGGTGGTGCCGGCGCCGGGTGGTGTGCTGGTGCGTGATCAGGACGGCAAGGTGCTGGGTGCTGTCGGGATCAGCGGGGATACGTCGGATATCGACGAGCAGTGCGCGATCAGTGCGATCGAGGAGGTGGGGTTGAAGGCGGATGCGGGTGTAGCAGCCTAATTCTCTGTTGTCTGTTCCGGCCAATTCGCGGGTGAACCCGCTCCCACAGGATCATCACAGGCTTGAAGCTCGTGGTGTCCCTGTGGGAGCGGGTTCACCCGCGAAGAAGCCAGCGCCGGGGGTCAGGCTACCTCTGGCTCACACCCCTTGAGCACCATGCGGATGATGGTCTCCGCCGCCGCGTCATAATCGCTGTCGGCCAGCTTGGCCTTGCCGGTCACGGCAGAGATCTGCCAGTCGAAATCGGCATAAGTCTGGGTCGCTGCCCAGATGCTGAACATCAGGTGATGCGCATCCACATGGGCGATTTGCCCGCGGTCGATCCAGCGCTGGATGCACTCGATGTTATGGCGCGCCTGCTCGTTCAGCTGCGCTACCTGGTTCGGCGACAGGTGCGGGGCACCGTGCATGATCTCGCTGGCGAATACCTTGGACGCATGCGGCAGGTCGCGCGAAATGCGGATCTTCGAGCGGATGTACGCACTCAGCACTTCCTTCGGGTCACCGTCGGCATTGAACGGGGTCGACGCCTGCATGATCGGCGCGATGATGCTTTCCAGGACCTCGCGGTAGAGGTTGTCCTTGGATTTGAAGTAGTAATACACGTTCGGCTTGGGCAGGCCGGCCTTGGCCGCGATATCGCTGGTCTTGGTGGCGGCGAAGCCCTTGTCGGCGAATTCCTCGCTGGCCGCGCGCAGGATCAGTTCCTTGTTGCGCTCGCGAATGGTGCTCATGGTCAGGGATCTTCCTCGTGTCTGGCCACCTCTAAGAGGGATCGGGCATGGTAGCACCGGGCTCGACGGGCGCTCAAGGCAGCGGCTTTGGGCTAGAATCCTGGACACTCACCCTTCTGGATGCAGGCAAACATGGCAGGAAGCAGTCTACTGGTACTGATCGACGACATCGCCACTGTGCTCGATGACGTCTCGGTGATGACCAAGGTGGCGGCGAAAAAGACCGCAGGCGTGTTGGGCGATGACCTGGCGCTGAATGCCCAGCAGGTCACCGGGGTACGTGCCGAGCGCGAGATCCCTGTGGTGTGGGCAGTAGCCAAGGGCTCGATGGTGAACAAGGCCATCCTGGTGCCGGCGGCGCTGCTGATCAGTGCGTTCATTCCCTGGGCGGTGACGCCGTTGCTGATGCTGGGCGGTGCCTACCTTTGCTTCGAGGGCTTCGAGAAGCTGGCGCACAAGTTCCTGCACAGCAAGGCCGAAACTGACGCCGAGCACGAAGCGCTCAAGGAGGCGGTGGCCGATGCCAATGTCGACCTGGTGGCGTTCGAGAAAGCCAAGATCAAGGGCGCGGTACGTACCGACTTCATCCTGTCGGCAGAAATCATCGCCATCACCCTGGGCATCGTTGCCGACTCGCCGTTGACCCAGCAGATCGTCGTGCTGTCGGGCATCGCGGTGGTCATGACCATCGGCGTCTACGGGCTGGTGGGCGGTATCGTCAAGCTCGATGACCTGGGGCTGTGGATGACCCGCAAGGCATCACGCCTGGCCAGGGCGGTGGGTAACGGCATTCTGCGTGCCGCGCCATACATGATGAAGAGCCTGTCGGTGATCGGCACGGCGGCCATGTTCCTGGTTGGTGGCGGGATCCTGGTGCATGGTATCGGGCCGCTGCATCATGCGATCGAGGCATTCAGCGAAGGGCGTGGCGGGGCGTTGACCGTGGCACTGCTGAACGGCGGTGTGGGGGTGGTGGCCGGTGCCGTGGTGCTGGCCGTGGTGGGCATTGCGGGGAAATTGTGGCGAGCGGTTCGGCCGGCCAGTTGATGCTGCCTGGCCGGGGCTTCGCCCCGGTTCGCGGGTGAACCCGCTCCCACATGTATAGCGTCTGCCATGAATCCGGTGCGGACCCTGTAGGAGCGGGTTTACCCGCGAATGGGCCGCAAGGCGGCCCCTGTACTCAGATCAGAAGTGAACCTTGAGCAGGAAGCTCATGGTGTTCTGGTCGGTGGTGAAGGCATCGGAATCCTTGATGCCGTACTTGTTCTTCCAGTAGTCGTACTCCACACCCACATACAGCTGCTTCTCGCCCAGGTGCAAGGCCTTGCCCAGGTCATACTTGATCTGCGGGTTGAAGTGCAGGTTGGCCTGGTAGGTGCCGCGGCGGTTCTCGTCGTTGTCCACCACCCAGTCCATGAAACCGTCGATCAGCACATCGGACGAACCGACCGGAATGGTGTACGACCACACCGGGGTGATCTGCCACACGTTGTCGCCGGCGCGGCTGCCGTCGGTGGTGCGGTTGTAGAAGTTCAACTGGAAGTAGTCGAAGCCAGGGATGTCCAGGTCGAAACCAGGGCCGATCAGGTACGACTCGGTATCACCTTCGCCGAACTCGTAGGTCATCGCCAGCAGTACGTCCTTGACCGGGCCAAACCCTATCTTCTGGTCGAAGATCTTGCCGAACGACAGGCGCGGGCTGATTTCGCCGTAGTAGGTGTTCGGGCCGTTGCCCTCATCTTTCTGGCCCTGGTAGAAGATCTTGTCGACAAAGATGAAGTTATCGCCGTACTTCCAGCCATCAGCGTGCTCGAAGGTCACGGTTTGCTGGATCGACGGGTTGACCTTGAAGTTCTTGCCCCACAGGTAGGTCAGGCTGTTGTTCTGCCATTGCAGCAGGTCGCCGCCGAAGGTGGTGCCACAGGCCAGCAGGCCGCCGGCGAGGATCAGGCTGTTGATGGTACGCATTGCGAATGTCGCTCCCTTGATTGATCTGTTGTCAGCGCTCGTTATTGGCGCTTTTTGTCTTTTGAGTCAGCTTTTTTCGATAGGCCACAGCTGTTTGGCAAGGGTTGAGCCAACTTTCCTGGGCTGGCAAAACCTTCCTGCTCGACTTCGTTCTGAACGGATGAAAAGGGTCTTTCAGGCTGGCAACACGTTGGCCAACCGCCCGTATTCATTGACTGAGCGGTCAGTAAACGCAGGCAGAATCCGTTCTGCCCTGATCGAGGGGGCGCGCAGATTACTGGCTTGCGCGCCTTGCCTCAAGTGCTCCGTCCTGGAGCAGAGTGGAACAAACTTGTGCGTTTGGTCAGTTTTCTAGAAGTGCACTTTGATCAGCGCACTGGCGACACTCTGGTTGCTTTCCAGATTGCCGCGGCTGTCGATGCCGTACTTGTCCTTCCAGTAGCTGTACTCAAAGCCCACGTACAGCTGCTTGGCGCCCAGGTTCAGCGCTTTGCCCAGGTCGTACTTCACCTGCGGGTTGAAGTGCAGGTTGGCGTGGTAGGTGCCACGGCGGGTCTGGTCATTGTCGGTGACCCAGTCCATGTAGCCGTCGATCAGAATGTCGGACCTGCCCACGGGGATGGTGTAGGACCAGCCGGGGGTGATCTGCCAGACGTTGTCACCCGGGCGGCTGCCCTCGGTGTTGCGCACGTAGAAATTCAGGGTGAAATAGTTGAAGCCGGGGACGTTCAGGTCGAAACCAGGGCCGATCAGGTAGGCCTCGTTGTCGCCTTCGCCGCGCTCGTAGGTCATGGCCAGCAGTACGTCCTTGATCGGGCCGAAGGCCAGCTTCTTGTCAAAGATCTTGCCGAATGACAGGCGTGGGCTGAACTCGCCGTAGTAGGTGGTGACGCCTTTGCTGGCGTCGGCCTTGCCGTTGTAGAAGATCTTGTCGACGAACATGAAGGTGTCGCCGTACTTCCATTTGTTGGCGTGCTCGAACGTGATGGTCTGCTGGATATCAGGGTTGACCTTGAAGTCCTTGCCGTACAGGTAGGTCAGGCTTTCGCCGTGCCATTGCAGCCATTCGCCTGCATGCGAGGGGAGGGTGGCCAGCAGGCTGCTGCCCAGCAACAGGGACGTGGTGATGCGCTTCATGTTGTGATTCCCGGACTTATTGTTTTTGTTGGCGGTTTATTTGGCGCGCAGGCGCCCCGGGCGGCCCATTCCGGCGGGCCGACGGTGTTGCGTTTACTGCCTGTGTGAATGCGGGGCGGCCATGCGCCGCCCCGTCTGGCTCAATGCTGGTGACAGGCTTCGTTGTGCACCGCGCGGTCGGCACCACCAAGGATGTTGAACAGCACGTTCAACACCAGGGCACTGACCGTGGCCATGGCGATGCCACTGTGGGTGATGGGCTCCATCCACTGGGGCATCTGGGCGAAGAACTCCGGACGTACCACGGGGATCAACCCGAAGCCGACGCTCACTGCAACCAGCAGCTGGTTGCGACGGTCGCCGATGTCCGCCTCCTGGAGAATCTTGATCCCGGTGGCGGTGACCATGCCGAACATGGCGATGGACGCGCCGCCCAGTACCGCTGGCGGGATCGAGGCAATCAGGAAGGCCGCCTTGGGCAGCAGGCTGAGCAGTATCAGCAGTGCACCGGCCACGATGGTGACATAGCGGCAGCGCACCCCGGTCATCTGCACCAGGCCGATGTTCTGGGCGAACGAGGAGTGGGTGAAGGTGTTGAAGAAGCCGGCGATGAACGACGCACCGGCATCGCACAGCAGGCCGCGACGCAGCATCCCTGGGGTAACTTCACGATCGGTCACCTTGCCCAGGGCCAGGAACATGCCGGTGGACTCGACGAAGATGATCACCACCACCAGGCACATGGACAGGATCGGCGCCAGGCTGAAGGTCGGCATGCCGAAGTGCAGTGGGGTCACCACTTGCAGCCACGGTGCGTCGTTCAGGCCCGACAGGTCGACCATGCCGATGGAGCCGGCCAGGATGTAGCCCAGGCCCATGCCCACCAGCACCGACACGTTGACCCAGAAACCGCGCATGAAGCGGTTGATCAGCAGGATTACCGCCAGCACCAGGCCGGCCACAAGCAGGTAGATCGGCGAGCCGAAGGTATCTGCCTGTTGGCCACCACCGGCCCAGTTGACTGCCACCGGGAACAGCGACAGGCCAATCGAGGTGATCACCGTGCCGGTAACCAGGGGTGGGAAGAAGCGTACGACCTTGGACATGAACGGCGCGATCAGCATGCCGAAGAACCCGGCGGCAATGGTCGCGCCGAAGATCCCCTGCAGGCCCACGCCGGGCATGCCGGCCATGGCCACCATGCTGCCGACGGCAGCGAAACTGGCACCCATCATTACCGGCATGCGGATGCCCACCGGGCCGATACCGAAGGACTGGATGATGGTGGCGACGCCAGCGACCAGCAGGTCGGCGTTGATCAGGAAAGCGACTTCTTCACGGGACAACCCGGCGGCCTGGCCGATGATCAACGGCACGGCGATCGCGCCGCCGTACATCAGCAGAACGTGTTGCAGGCCAACCAGGATCAGTTGGAACAGGGGCAAGGGCTCGCGCGGCGGCGCAACAGGGATGTACGCCTTGCGTGACTCGGACATGCAGCACCTCGAGTTTTGTTTTTATTCTCGGATCCAAGCGCCGGCCTCAGGCGGCAGGCTCGCTGTGAAGAGAGCCTGGGGTTCCCGCCTGACGCTGAACGCTCGATGCTTGCTTGTTGCATATGTCTTGAAACAGAGGCCGGGAGTGCCGGCCTCTTCGCGGGTGAACCCGCTCCCACAGGGGGCGGTGTTATCCCGACAATTGTGTTTCAGTTGACCGGGGCGCCTTTGGCGATCCAGTCACCGACGAGCTTGCGCTCTTCGGTGGTCATCTGGGTGATGTTGCCCAGCGGCATGATCTGGCTGGCGACCGCTTGCGCCTGGATGCGCGCGGCCTGGGCCTGGATCTGCTGCGGGGTGTCGAACATCACTCCGGCAGGGGCGGCGCTGAACAGTGGGCTGGTCGGCTTGGACGAGTGGCACACGGTGCAGCGTTCCTGAATGACATTGTGGATCTTGTCGAAGCTCTCGCCGCCGGCCTGGGCGGTGGCCTGGGCTGGGGCTTCGGCCGGCGCGGCAGGCGCTGCGGCAGCCTTGGCGGCGTCCTCGGCGCGTTGCTCGGCAGCGGTCTTGCCACCAACCGCAGTTGCAGGCAGAGGCTGGTATTCGATCTTCGCCGCAGCTTGCTCCGGGCTGACGGCCATCGGTTTCGGACCGGTGACATAGGCCAGGCAGATCATCGCCAGGGCGCCGACCGGCAGGGTCCAGGCGTACTTGTTGCTGTCGTGGCGGGTGTTGAAGTAGTGGCGGATCAGGACCGCGGCTACTGCGATACCGGCCAGGATCAGCCAGTTGTACTGGCTACCGTAGGTGCTCGGGAAGTGGTTGCTGATCATGATGAACAGCACCGGCAGGGTGAAGTAGTTGTTGTGGCGCGAGCGCAGCAGGCCCTTGGCCGGCAGTACCGGGTCTGGGGTCTGGTTGTTCTCGATCGCCGCAACCAGCTGGCGCTGGGCCGGCATGATGATGCGGAACACGTTGCCGACCATGATGGTGCCGATGATCGCGCCGGTGTGCAGGTACGCACCACGGCCGCTGAACACCAGGCTGAAGCCCCAGCATGCCGCGATGATCAGCACGAACAGTACTGCACCGAGCAGCGCTGGCTTCTTGCCCAGGGGCGAGTCGCAGAGGAAGTCGTAGATGAACCAGCCTGCGATCAGCGAGCCGATACCGATGGCCACGCCTTCGGCACCGCTCAAGGTGCTGCCAGGGGCCAGCAGGTACAGGGTCGGGTTCCAGTAGAACACCACGCACAGCAGGGCAATACCGGACATCCAGGTGAAGTAGGCCTCCCATTTGAACCAGTGCAGGTTCTCGGGCATTTTCGGGGGGGCGAGCTTGTATTTCTCCAGGTGGTAGATACCACCGCCGTGAATTGCCCAGAGATCACCCGACAACCCATCGCGCGGGTTGCTTCGGTTCAGGTGGTTCTCCAGCCAGACGAAGTAGAACGATGCACCGATCCAGGCGACACCGGTGATCATGTGAACCCAGCGAATGC
This sequence comes from Pseudomonas sp. A2, assembly GCF_023100865.1. Lineage (NCBI taxonomy): Bacteria > Pseudomonadati > Pseudomonadota > Gammaproteobacteria > Pseudomonadales > Pseudomonadaceae > Pseudomonas > Pseudomonas sp. A2. The sequence goes on along the minus strand of NZ_CP039127.1, from coordinate 4,215,761 downwards.
TCAGGTTCAGCCATTCGTGAAGGTGTGCTTCCACAGTATGTACCTCTTGCCGGTCACCCGCTCGGGCAATGCCCTTGAATGACCGACCTTTTCTTATTGGTGGGGATTGAGGACCAGCATCTGTTCCTCGGTGAAGTAATGCTCGTCGCAGTTGTTGCCGGAACCACTGCGATCAACCACCAGGAAGTCATCCCGCTTTTCGATCGTCAGCACCGGGTGGTGCCAGACGCCGCGATGGTAATTAACGCCCTGCCTGCCATTACTGCGGAAGGCTCGGACCAAACCTGATACAGGTGCATCGCCAACTGGCGCGACCACGATCAGAAAGGGGTTGCCGAGCAGCGGGATGAAAGCCTGGCTGCCCAGCGGATGGCGTTCCAGCATGCGCACGGTCAGCGGCATGTCCAGCGCGTCGGCGCGGAAGATGCTGATGATCGCCTTGTCTTCAGGCTCGGCGGTTTCGACCGTGGCGAGCTTGTGGAAGCGCATGGTCGAGCCGTTGTTGATCATGAAGTGGTCGCTGCCGTCGGTTTCGATCACGTCTCCGAAGGGGGCGAAGGCTTCTTTGGTCAGGGGCTCGATCATCAGGGTGCGCATGCGGATATCTCTTCTATGTTCGTTGTTCTGGATAAGGCTCAAGCGTTGCGGCGGCTTTACAGCTGCAGCAGGCGGAACAGGGCGATCAGGTTGATCTGCGCCAGGGCTTCCTTGAATTCGGCATCGGCATCGTTGTGGATGCGTTTTTCGAAGGAGGCGAGGATCTGGTGCCGGTTGCTGCCTTTTACCGCCATGATGAACGGGAACTGGAACTTGGCCTTGTAGGCGTCGTTCAGTTCGGTGAAACGGGCGAACTCTTCGGCGGTGCACTGGTGAATACCGGCGCCTGCCTGCTCGTTGGTGCTCGATTCGGTCAGCTCGCCCTGGATGGCGGCCTTGCCGGCCAGGTCCGGGTGAGCGTTGATCAGCGCCAACTGGTCGGCGTGGTTGGCGCTGAGCAGGATGTCGCTCATGCGCTGGTGCAGCGCCTCGATCTCGTCCAGTTCGCCCAGTTGGCCCAGGTCATAGGCTTTTTCGGCTACCCACGGCGAGTGCTCGTAGATGTCGGCGAAGGCCTTGACGAAGGCGTCGCGGTCCAGGGCGGATGGCTTGAGGGTCTTGAAGGCGGTCATCAGGCGTTCTCTTTCTTGTACGGGTGGGTGGCGTGCCAGTGGCGGGCGATGTCCACGCGACGGGCGAACCAGACCTGGTCATGGCTTTTTGCGTAATCGACGAAGCGCTTCAGTGCGGCCAGGCGCGCCGGGCGGCCGACCAGGCGGCAGTGCAGGCCGATGGACAGCATTTTCGGTGCTTCGGCGCCCTCGGCGTACAGCACATCGAAGGCGTCCTTCAGGTACTGGAAGAACTGCTCGCCGCAGTTGAAGCCCTGTACCTGGGTGAAGCGCATGTCGTTGGTGTCGAGGGTGTAGGGGATCACCAGGTGCGGCTTGCCGGTAGGGTTGTTCGGCTCCCAGTAGGGCAGGTCGTCGTCGTAGGTGTCGCTGTCATACAGGAAGCCGCCTTCCTCCATCACCAGTCGACGGGTGTTCGGGCCGGTGCGGCCGGTGTACCAGCCCAGCGGGCGCTCGCCGGTGATTTCGGTGAGGATGCGGATGGCTTCGAGCATGTGCTCGCGCTCCTGGGCCTCGTCCATGTACTGGTAGTCGATCCAGCGGTAGCCGTGGCTGCAGATTTCATGACCGGCCTCGGCCATGGCACGGATCACGTCGGGGTGGCGCTGGGCGGCCATGGCCACGGCGAAGATGGTCAACGGCACGCCGCTGTCCTTGAACAGTTTCAGCAGGCGCCACACGCCGGCACGGCTGCCGTACTCGTACAGCGATTCCATGCTCATGTTGCGCACGCCCTGCAGTGGCTGGGCGGCGACCATTTCCGAGAGGAACGCTTCGGACTCCTTGTCACCGTGCAGGATGTTGCGTTCGCCACCTTCCTCGTAGTTGAGGACGAAAGACAGCGCGATGCGAGCGTTGCCCGGCCATTGCGGGTGAGGAGGGTTGTTGCCGTAACCGATCAGGTCGCGAGGGTAGTCAGCGCTCACTGCAGTCTTCCTTCTTGTGCGTTTGTGCGGGGGTGGGCGGACCGCGTCGGGATGTCGCACCACCGGATGGGCTGATTGTATACAACTTCTGAAATCTTTTGTAAGCCTGTTTTTCCGCATTTCTTCCCTTTTGTCGCCTCGCAGCAACCTTGAAAAACAGTGCAAGAAACCTGCCTGATTGGTCAGCTAATGACGTTGGTGTCGTTACCAGGCCTGTCTTTGCGATCGGTGGGTCGCTCAGGGGCAAGATTCGCTGCGGGCGACAGATGGGTTGAAAAAATTGTGTACAATCTTGGCTCGGAATGTCTTAATGACGTCATTCCCGCCTGCCGCAGGCGCTATGCTGGTGCGACGGCTGAGTATTTTTTGCCCACAGATTGAACAAGAGGCGACAAGCAATGGGACGTTTGACCACACACGTACTGGATGCCGCGCATGGCTGCCCGGGCAGCTCGATCAAGGTCGAGCTGTACCGTGTCGAAGGCCAGCAGCTTGAGCTGGTGAACACCGCCCTGACCAACAGCGATGGCCGCGTCGATGCGCCGCTGCTGCAGGGTGACGACTACCGTACCGGCGTCTACCAGCTGCAGTTCAGCGCTGGTGACTACTACCGCGCTCGCGGTGTACAGCTGCCGGCCCAGGCGTTTCTGGATGTTGTCGTGCTGCGCTTTGGTATCGACGAGCAGCAGGAGCACTACCACGTGCCGCTGCTGATCTCGCCGTACAGCTATTCGACCTATCGTGGAAGCTAGTTGGTCGCTAGAAGAATCTTCGTAGGTCCTTTGGCCCGCTCTCACACTGGCGGGCTTTTTTTATTGGCGAATGGTGGTTTGTAGATTTGCAGGCGCGGACAGTATCCGGCCTGTTTTGTAGTTCGTATGAACTCCAGCACCCGCCATGATCCCACCTGCAAAGTTGAAGCTGAGCCCCACGGCTGCAGCCCCCGCCTGTTCATTGTTACTGCCTTGCAAGGCCTGTACGGCCACCTGGCCCCACTCGAAACTGGAACCGAAAAATAGCGTCGGCTCACTCAAGCTGTTTTTCTTGTTTGGGCTCAAACTTGCTGAAGCATTCTGTGATCGCAGGATGTACCTATCAGCCTTCCAGTCAGGAATACTGGTATCCCTATTACTACCCATTGCCTTGTTGATGACCGCTGTCGCTCGTCCCCATTGCGAAGACGTGTCGACCTGTTCGTGCAAGCGTCGGCGGGTGGGGGAGAACTGTTCAATAGGAGCATCGCCTGGGATGAATATATTCTTGAGCGTTTTGGCGACGCCTTTAAAAAAACCATTGCTTCCCTTGGGGTCGATAAGGTTTACCGGATCTCCTAGACAATATGCATAGGCATTCAAACCGCCTTCTAGAAATGGGCTGTAATCATCGGGACTCACGAACCTCATCAGCACGGGGCTGAATGACCTGTGGCCGTTGCCGAGCGGGTAAGATCCGGAAACCGTATCCCGAAACTCTCCATTGAAACCAATCCGCCTTTTGTCTGCTCCGGTGAAGCCGTATGCGGTATAGGCCGATGGGAGGAGGGCGATGTTGAGCATTGGTAATGCCTATGGCGATAACGCTTGTGAGATTCCCCTGATTTGTAACCATTTCTGATATACCTTGCACCTGACAAAAATATCAGTACATCGGTATATGCGGTTGCTGCAAATGTGCCGAAAATGACAAAAGGCGCCTGAGCGCCCTTCGTCGATGCAGTGAAGGGTCAGAGGAACACAAACTTGGCAATGAAAATCGCGCACAGCACCCACAGACTGGCGGAGATTTCCTTGTACTTGCCGGTACCTGCCTTCAATGCCACATAGCTGATGAAGCCCAGAGCAATACCATCAGCGACCGAGAAAGTCAGCGGCATCATGATCACCGTGACGATCGCCGGAATGCTGTCGGTAGCTTCGTCCCAGTGGATATGCGCCATGCTGCCCATCATCAGCATTGCCACGTAGATCAGTGCGCCCGCGGTGGCATAGGCCGGAATCATTCCGGCCAATGGCGCGAAGAACATGGCGGCAATGAACAGCAGGCCGACCACCACCGCCGTCAGGCCGGTACGGCCACCAGCGGCCACGCCGGCAGCACTTTCCACATAACTGGTCACCGGCGGCACACCGACCACGGCACCGAACACACTCGAAGCGCTGTCAGCCTTCAGCGCCTTCGACAAGTTCTCGATACGCCCGTCCGGTGCCACCAGGTTGGCTCGCTGCGCCACGCCCATTAGCGTGCCGGCGGTGTCGAACATGTGCACGAACAGGAACGCCAGCACCACGCTGATCATGCTGACGTTGAATACGCCAGCCACATCCATGGCCATCCAGGTCGGTGCCAGGCTCGGCGGCATCGACATCACCCCGCCGAATTTCACCAGGCCCAGTCCCCAGCCGGCCAGGGTGACACCGATGATGCTGATCAGGATCGCCCCGAACACCCGCTTGTAGCTGAGGATGGCGATCAGCAGGAAGCACACCGCAGCCAGCAGCGGCCCCGGTTCATGCAGCGAGCCCAGCTTGATCAGCGTGGCGGGGCTGTCGACGATGATGCCTGCCGTCTTCAGGCCGATCAGCCCGAGAAACAATCCGACGCCGGCCCCCATGGCATGGCGCAGGCTGACCGGGATGCTGTTGAGCAACCATTCGCGCACTTTCGACAAGGTCAGGAACATGAACAGCACGCCCGAGACGAATACTGCGCCCAGTGCCGTTTCCCAGTTGTAGCCCATGGTGCCGACCACGGTGTAGGTGAAGAAGGCGTTGAGCCCCATGCCCGGCGCCAGGCCCACCGGCCAGTTGGCGTACAGGCCCATCAGCAGGCAGCCCAGCGCGGCGGCGATGCAGGTGGCGACGAAGGCGGCACCGTGGTCGATGCCTGCGTCGGCCATGATGTTGGGGTTGACGAAGATGATGTAGGCCATGGTGATGAAGGTGGTCACGCCGGCGATCATTTCGGTTCTGACGGTGCTGCCGTGTTGCTTGAGTTTGAAAATCCGCTCCAGCCAGCTCGTTTCGAGCGGTGGAGCAAGATCCAGCGTAGGGGCTTCGGATTTGCGGCTTTCCACAGCGAGTACTCCTCAAGTCTTTCTTGTTGTTCTGGAACCATGGGCCTGCGCAATGCACTTGGCGGCTCCGCGAGGGAAGGCAGACGTCTGACCGGTTTGTTGACTTATGGGTCAAGAAGTTGCTCGGTGGATTATGCTTTTGTGTACAAATAAAGCAAATAATGTTTTATCTTTTGTGTGCGCAATACGTCGTACAACGGCTATATAGGTAAAAGGCCACCTGCAGAAACGGCTCAGCCTGTGTACAATGGCGCCATACTTTCCTTCGTGCCTCGAGAGCCCATGAACGAACAGCTGCAACCTCTGAAGAAACCTGCGCGTACCGGCAAGGCTGGCCGCAGTGGTACCCAGGACGACATCGTCTACGCGCATATTTTCGAGGCAATCCTCGAGCAGCGTCTGGCACCGGGTACCAAGTTGAGCGAGGAAGCGCTGGGCGAGATCTTCGGCGTCAGCCGCACCATCATTCGCCGCGCGTTGTCGCGGCTGGCCCATGAAAGCGTGGTGCTGTTGCGGCCGAACCGCGGCGCAGTGGTGGCCAGCCCTACAGTGGAAGAAGCCCGTCAGGTGTTCTTCTCCAGGCGCATGGTCGAACGGGCCATTACCGAACTGGCCGTGCAGCACGCTACCCTGGAGCAGCTCAACGAGCTGCGGCAGATGGTGCGGGAGGAGCGCGACAGCTTCTCGCGTGGTGACCGTGGTGCCGGCATTCGTCTTTCCGGCGAATTCCACCTCAAGCTGGCCGAGGCTGCGGGCAATGCGCCGCTGGTCAGCTTCCAGCGCAGCCTGGTGTCGCAGACTTCGTTGATCATCGCCCAGTACGAAAGCGGCAACCGCTCGCATTGCTCGTATGACGAGCACATGCAGCTGATCGATGCCATCGAGGCGCGCGATGCCGAGCAGGCGGTGAGCCTGATGATGCACCACATGGACCACATCGACAGCAAGCTGAACCTGGACGAGGAGAGTGCCTCGGACGATCTGCATGCGGTGTTCTCGCACTTGCTGAAAAAGCCCAAGGTATCGGTCAAGGGTTGATCGTTTGCCTGGTTGACTGAAGGGGGCTGCTTTGCAGCCCATTCGCAGCACAAGGCTGCTCCTACAGGCATTGCATAACCCCTGTAGGAGCAGCCTTGTGCTGCGAATGGGGCGCGAAGCGGCCCCCAGCCATTTCTGGCCATTAGCCTGGTGTCTGCTAAATTCTTGTGAGCAAACCTTCATCAAGCAGTTGGGCTTGCGCATTCGTTGCGTTCAACTTCTTGAGGAATGGACTCATGAGCATGTCCCTCGGTAAACGCATGGGGGCCGAGCTGATCGGCACCTTCTGGCTGGTGCTTGGCGGCTGCGGCAGTGCGGTACTCGCCGCCAGCTCCCCCATCGGCATCGGTGTACTTGGCGTCGCCTTCGCCTTCGGCCTCACCGTGCTGACCATGGCCTTCGCCATCGGCCATATCTCCGGCTGTCACCTCAACCCCGCCGTGTCGTTCGGGCTGGTGGTGGGCGGGCGCTTTCCGGCCAAAGAGCTGCTGCCCTACGTGATCGCCCAGGTGATCGGCGCCATTCTGGCGGCAGGTGTGATCTACCTCATCGCCAGCGGCAAGTCAGGTTTCGAGCTGTCTGCGGGATTGGCTTCGAACGGCTACGCCGACCACTCGCCTGGCGGTTACACGCTCGGGGCGGGCTTTGTCAGTGAAGTGGTGATGACGGCGATGTTCCTGGTGGTGATCATGGGCGCTACCGACGCCCGGGCGCCGGCGGGTTTTGCGCCGATCGCCATCGGTTTGGCTTTGACCCTGATCCACCTGATCTCGATCCCGGTGACCAATACCTCGGTCAACCCCGCGCGTAGCACGGGGCCGGCCTTGTTCGTCGGTGGCTGGGCCCTGCAACAGCTGTGGCTGTTCTGGGTGGCGCCGCTGATTGGTGCTGCGATCGGCGGCGCACTGTACCGGGGCCTGGCAAAAGAACCTTAGCGCTGGTGCACGCAACGCCCAGCGGCGTAGGTTTCACGCACGGTGCGGTCGTCGCCGAGGGTGGTCAGCACGAACAGAGTTTCCTCGATGCTGTTGGACTGCTGGATGCGGTAGTCCAGCAAAGGCGTGGCCTTGTAGTCCAGCACCACGAAGTCGGCATCGTTACCCGGGCGCAGGCTGCCGATGCGGTCGTCCAGGCGCAGCGCGCGGGCGCCGCCGAGGGTGGCCAGGTACAGTGACTTGTACGGGTGCAGGCGTGCGCCCTGCAGTTGCATCACCTTGTACGCTTCGTTCAGGGTGTTGAGCAGCGAGAAGCTGGTGCCGGCGCCAACGTCGGTGCCCAGGCCCACATTGACCTTGAAGCGCTCGGCCTGGGGCAGGTTGAACAGGCCGCTGCCGAGGAACAGGTTGGAGGTGGGGCAGAATGCCACCGCCGAGCCGGTTTCGGCCAGGCGCTGGCATTCGTCATCGCACAGGTGCACGCCATGGGCGAATACCGAGCGTTCGCCCAGCAGCTCGAAGTGGTCGTAGACGTCGAGGTAACCCTTCTGCTCGGGGAACAGCGACTTGACCCACTCGATTTCCTTGAGGTTCTCCGACAGGTGCGTGTGCATGTACACGCCCGGGTGCTCCTTGAGCAGTTGGCCCGCCAGCGCCAGCTGTTCAGGCGTACTGGTCGGGGCGAAGCGCGGGGTGACTGCATAATGCAGGCGGCCCTTGCCGTGCCAGCGCTCGATCAGCGCCTTGCTTTCGGCATAGCCGGACTCTGCGGTGTCGGTCAGGTAATCCGGGGCGTTGCGGTCCATCATCACCTTGCCGGCGATCAGGCGCAGGTCCAGGCGTTCGGCTTCTTCGAACAGGGCATTGACCGATTCCGGGTGCACGCTGCCGAACACCAGGGCGGTGGTGGTGCCGTTGCGCAGCAGTTCCTTGAGGAAGATTTTCGCCACTTGGTCGGCGTGTTCCTTATCGGCGAACTGCTTTTCGCAGGGGAAGGTGTAGGTATTCAGCCAGTCCAGCAACTGTTCGCCGTAGGAGCCGATCATGCCGGTCTGCGGGAAATGGATATGGGTGTCGATGAAGCCTGGGGTGATCAATGCGTCCTGGTAGTGCTCGACCGGGATATCGGCGTCCAGGGTCGGCAACAGTTCGGCGGCGTGGCCTACGGCGGTGATGCGGCCATTGTCGACCACCAGCAGGCCGTCCTCGAAGTATTCATGGGAAGCCTCCAGGCCCACCTCGGCCGGGTCGGCGATGCTGTGCAGGATGGCGGCACGGTAGGCTTTGCGGGTAACGGTCATAACACACTCGTCAAATGGCTTGGCTGCGCCGGGAGGGCGGCAGCAACTGGGCAATGGGGCCGGCATTGGCGGCAGCATCGTGCTGGCCGAAGCAGGCGTTGTAGGTGGCAATGATTTCACCGGCGATGGACACGGCGATCTCGATGGGCAGCTTGCCCTTGACCTCGGCCAGGCCCATCGGGCAGCGCATGCGCGACATCACGGCCTCGTCATAGCCGCGCTCGCGCAGGCGGTGCTCGAACTTGACCCGTTTGGTCTTCGAGCCGATCAGGCCGAACCAGGTGAAGTCGTTGCGCTTGAGAATGGCGGCGGTCAATTCCAGGTCGAGCTGGTGGTTGTGGGTCATGACGATGCAGTAGCAGCCTGGCGGCAGGTCTGCCACTTCGTCGACCGGCTCCTCGCTGACCACCTTGGTCACCCCGTCGGGGATCAGGGCAGGGAATTCCTGCTCGCGCGAATCGATCCAGCGCACCCGGCAGGGCAGCGCGGCGAGCAAGGGTACCAGAGCCCGGCCGACATGGCCCGCGCCGAACACCGCGATCTGCGCCTGCACCGCGGCCATGGGTTCGAACAGCAGCACAGTGACGCCGCCGCAGCACTGGCCAAGGCTGGCACCGAGGCTGAAGCGCTCCAGATGCGGGGTGGTGCGGTGCTCTTCGAGCATTTGCCGGGCGATGTGCAGGGCCTTGTATTCCAGGTGGCCGCCGCCGATGGTGTCGAACAGGCCGCTGGCGCTGACGACCATTTTCGAGCCGGCATTGCGCGGGGTCGAGCCGCGCTCCTCGATGATGGTAACCAGCACGCAGGCTTCGCCACGGGACTGATGGTCGGCGAGGGCGTTGATCCATTGGTGCATGATGCAACCTCTCTATAGTCGCGTCGCGATCCCTGTGGGAGCGGGTTCACCCGCGAATGCGGCGGTGAAACCACTATCGCATTCGCGGGTAAACCCGCTCCCACAGGGCCCTGCATTGTCAGTGAGACACGGTTTCCAGCTCCGGCTCGGCAGGTTGCGCTGCAGCCACTGCCTTGCGCATCTGCTCGCAACCCCACAACACCCGCTCCGGCGTTGCCGGCGCATCCACCTGTGGCTGCACGCGGTAGTCGGCGATGCTGGCCACGGCGTCCTTGATCGCGCACCAGGCGGCGATGCCGAGCATGAACGGCGGTTCGCCCACGGCCTTGGAGTGGAACACGGTGTCCTCAGGGTTCTTGCGGTTTTCCACCAGCTTTACCCGCAAGTCCAGCGGCATGTCGGCCACTGCCGGGATCTTGTAGCTGGCCGGGCCGTTGGTCATCAGCTTGCCCTTGGCGTTCCACACCAGTTCTTCGGTGGTCAGCCAGCCCATGCCCTGGATGAAGCCGCCTTCCACCTGGCCGATGTCGATGGCCGGGTTCAGCGAATCACCCACATCGTGCAGGATGTCGGCGCGCAGCATCTTGTATTCGCCGGTCAGGGTGTCGACGACCACCTCCACGCAGGCGGCGCCGAAGGCGAAGTAGTAGAACGGCCGGCCACGTGCCTGGCTGCGGTCGTAGTAGATCTTTGGCGTGCGGTAGAAACCGGTGCTGGACAGCGACACTTGGGCAAAATAGGCCTGCTGCACCAGCTGCTCGAAGCTGACGATCTGGTCGCGCACGCGCACATGGCCGTTGCGGAACTCGACGTCTTCCTCGGTCACCTGGTAGTGCCGTGCGGCGAACTCGGTCAGGCGTTTCTTGAGGATCTCCGCAGCGTTCTGCGCTGCCTTGCCGTTCAGGTCGGCACCACTGGAGGCAGCGGTCGGTGAGGTGTTGGGCACCTTGTCAGTATTGGTGGCGGTGATCTGGATACGGCTGAAATCGACCTGGAAGATCTGCGCCACCACCTGTGCCACCTTGGTGTTCAGGCCCTGGCCCATCTCGGTGCCGCCATGGTTCAGGTGGATACTGCCGTCGGTGTAGATATGGATCAGCGCACCGGCCTGGTTGAGGAAGGTGGCGGTGAACGAAATACCGAACTTGACCGGTGTCAGTGCCAGGCCCTTCTTCAGGACCGGGCTGTTGGCGTTGAAGCGGCGGATCGACTCGCGGCGCTCGGCATAGTCACTGCTGGCTTCCAGTTCGGCGGTCATCTCTTCGAGCATGTTGTGCTCGACGGTCTGGTAGTAGTGGGTGACGTTGCGCTCGGTCTTGCCGTAGTAGTTGGCCTTGCGCACCGCCAGCGGGTCGCGGCCCAGGTGGCGAGCGATGTGGTCCATCACCTGCTCGATGGCGACCATCCCTTGCGGGCCGCCAAAGCCGCGATAGGCGGTGTTGGAGGCTGTGTTGGTCTTGCAGCGGTGGCCGTGCACGGTGGCATCGCCCAGGTAGTAGGCATTGTCGGAGTGGAACATGGAGCGGTCGACGATCGAACCGGACAGGTCGGGCGAGTAGCCGCAGTTGCCGGCCAGGTCGAAGTTGATGCCGTGCAGGCGCCCGTCGTCGTCGAAGCCCACGTCGTACTCGACGTAGAACGGGTGGCGTTTGCCGGTCATGGTCATGTCTTCGACCCGTGGCAGGCGCATCTTGGTCGGCTGGCCGGTCAGGCGCGCCACCACGGCGCACAGGCACGCCGGGCTGGCGGCCTGGGTTTCCTTGCCGCCAAAACCGCCACCCATGCGGCGCATGTCCAGCACCACCTTGTTCATTGGCACGTCGAGTACTTCGGCGACCAGTTTCTGCACTTCGGTGGGGTTTTGCGTGGAGCAGTAGACGATCATGCCGCCGTCTTCGGTGGGCATCACCGAGGAAATCTGCGTTTCCAGGTAGAAGTGCTCCTGGCCACCGATGTGCAGGGTGCCCTGGATGCGGTGCGGTGCACTGGCCAGGGCAGCGGCGGAATCGCCACGCTGGTGGGTGTGGCTGTCGAGCACGAAGTGCTTCTTGCGCAGTGCTTCGACCACATCCAGCACCGGCTCCAGGTCTTCATACTCGACGATGGCGGCCATGGCCGCACGGCGCGCGGTATCGAGGTCACGGGCGGCCACGGCGAGCACCGGCTGGCCGAAGAACTCGACCTTGTCGATGGCCAGCAGCGGGTCGCCGGCTACCACCGGGCCGATGTCCTTGAGGCCGGGGATGTCTTCGTGGGTAATGGCGATACGCACGCCCTCGAAGGCATAGCACGGCGTGGTGTCGATGCGCAGGATGCGCGCGTGGGCGCGGTCGGCGGTGCGCGCATAGACGTGCAGCTGGTTGGGGAATTCCAGGCGGTCGTCGATGTACACGGCCTCGCCGGACACATGCTTGTCGGCGCTGTCGTGCTTGACGCTGCGGCCGACCCCGGTGGTCAGGTCCTGGCTGAACAGTTCGGCCATCTCGGCCTGGCTCTTGGCTACGTGATGGTTAGACATAAGCGGTCACCCGGGTTTCGATGTACGGCGTTTGCTGTTCGATGAAGTACTTGCGCAGCAGGTTCTGGGCGGTCAGCAGGCGGTATTCCTTGCTGGCGCGGAAGTCGCTGAGCGGGGTGAAGTCTTCCGCCAGGGCCTGGCAGGCGCGCTCGATGGCAGCCTGGTTCCACGGCTTGCCGCGCAGCGCCGCTTCGCAGGCACGGGCCCGTTTGGGGATCGCCGCCATGCCGCCGAAGGCGATGCGCACACCGCTGACCACGCCGTCTTCGATGCTCAGGTTGAAGGCGCCGCATACGGCAGAAATGTCATCGTCCAGGCGCTTGGACACTTTATAGGCGCGGAACGCCCAATCGCTGGTGGCGCGCGGCACGATGATCTTCTCGATGAACTCGCTGTCCTGGCGGGCGGTGATGCGGTAGTCGATGAAGTAGTCTTCCAGTGGCATCACCCGCTGGCGATCGCCCTGGCGCAGGACGATCTGTGCATCCAGGGCAATCAGCAGGGGTGGCGAGTCACCGATTGGCGAAGCGTTGCCGATATTGCCGCCCAGGGTGCCCTGGTTGCGGATCTGCAGCGAGGCGAAGCGGTGCAGCAGGGCACCGAAGTCCGGGTATTCCTCGTTCAGCGCACCGTAGCAGTCGGTGAGCGGTGTGGCGGCGCCGATTTCCAGATGGCTGGCGGTTTTCTCGATGCGCTTGAGCTCGGCCACATGGCCGACGTAGATCATCACCGGCAAGGTCTTGTGGAACTGGGTGACTTCCAGTGCCAGGTCGGTACCGCCGGCCAGCAGCCGCGCTTCGGGGTGCGAGCTGTACAGGTCGGCCAGGTCGGCCACGGTCAGTGGTACCAGGCAGCGCTTGTCGCCACTGTTCAGTTCGCCGGTCTGGGTTGGGGCAATGGCCTTGAGGCGGCTGATGGTCTGTGCCTGCTGGGCATCGAACTGGTCGCGGCAGGGCTGGCGGCAGCTCTGCTCGGCGGCGTCGAGGATCGGCCGGTAGCCGGTGCAGCGGCACAGGTTGCCGGCCAGGGCTTCCTGGGCCTGGTGCAGGTCGGGGCCGCTGCTGTTCTTCTGCAGGGCGAACAGCGACATGACGAAGCCGGGTGTACAGAAGCCGCACTGCGAGCCATGGCAATCGGCCATGGCCTGTTGCACGCTGTGCAGCTGGCCCTGGTGCTTGAGACCCTCGACGCTGATAAGTTGCTTGCCGTGCAGCGACGAGACGAAGGTCAGGCACGAGTTGAGGCTACGGTAGCGGATGCTGTCGTTGCCTTGGTCGTCCTGGGTCAGTTCGCCGACCACCACGGTGCAGGCACCGCAGTCACCACTGGCGCAGCCCTCCTTGGTGCCAGGTTTGCCCAGGTGCTCGCGCAGGTACTGCAGCACCGTCATGTTCGGGTCCAGGGCATGCTCACTACGCAGCTCCTGGTTTACGAGAAACTGGATCACGGGGATGGCCTCGCAATGGTTTTATTGTTGTTGGGCGGACTCTAAGCAAGAGCTGTCCAGCTGGTCAATATTTTTCTGACTCAAAGGTCAAGAAATTGCTCATGTCCAAGCCCGGCCGCACACATTGCCCATATTCCAAGCATAGATCGCGCCGGGCGTGTGGTTGCCTTGCAGGTCAAATAAACCGCCAGGCCCCTCTGCGCGATCAGCGGCCAAGTACGCTACAATCCGCTCCTTGTGCCCAGTTCAATGATTTTGAAGGAAAACCATGACGTTCAAGGCCCCGGACAGCCTCTCCGAGCAGATTGCCGATTACCTGGCCGAACGCATCATCCGTGGCGAGCTGGCGCCAGGCGAGCGTATCCAGGAGCAGAAGGTCACCCAGGCACTCAACGTCAGCCGCGGCTCGGTGCGCGAGGCGCTGCTGATCCTCGAACGCCGCCACCTGGTGGCGATCCTGCCGCGCCGGGGTGCCCATGTGACCGAGCTCGACGAGCGCAGTGTGCGCAGCCTGTGCGCACTGATGGGCGAGTTCTACATCCTGCTGGGTAACGCGGTTGCGCAAAAATGGCGCACCGATGCCGACCTGCGCCCGTTCCTGGAGATCCAGCAGCGCCTGCAGCGAGCCCATGACCAGCTGGACATCAAGGCCTTCGTCGCCGACAGCTTCGCAGTCATGCGGGCGGCCTACCCGTTCGCCGACAACCCGTTCCTGCAGGAAACCGTGGAAAACCTGCAGCCGGCGATGAGCCGTGCCTACTACCTGTCGCTGGACCAGCGCCAGGCCAGCATGATCGACTATCTGGACCTGTTCGCCCGCCTGCTCGACGCCGTGATCGCCCGTGACCTGCCGCGCATTCGCGAGGTGCTCACCGCCTATGGCCAGCGCAGCTGCGAACTGGTGCTGGCGGCGTTGGCCCGAGGCTGACCGATGCGCCTGAAGTGCATTCGCCTGGCCGGGTTCAAGTCGTTCGTCGACCCGACCACGGTCAATTTCCCCAGCAACATGGCGGCCGTGGTCGGCCCCAACGGCTGTGGCAAGTCCAACATCATCGATGCCGTGCGCTGGGTGATGGGCGAGAGTTCGGCGAAGAACCTGCGCGGCGAGTCGATGACCGATGTCATCTTCAACGGCTCCAGTGGCCGCAAGCCGGTCAGCCAGGCCAGCATCGAGCTGGTGTTCGACAACAGCGAAACCACCCTGGTCGGCGAATATGCCGCCTACGCCGAAATCTCGATCCGCCGCAAGGTCACCCGCGACGGGCAGAACAGCTACTACCTCAACGGTACCAAGTGCCGCCGGCGCGATATCACCGACATCTTCCTCGGTACCGGCCTGGGGCCGCGCAGCTACTCGATCATCGAACAGGGCATGATCTCCAAGCTGATCGAGGCCAAGCCCGAGGAGCTGCGTAACTTCATCGAGGAAGCCGCCGGTATTTCCAAGTACAAGGAACGCCGCCGGGAAACCGAGAGCCGCATCCGCCGCACCCAGGAAAACCTGGCGCGCCTGACCGACCTGCGCGAAGAGCTGGAACGCCAGCTGGAGCGCCTGCACCGCCAGGCCCAGGCAGCCGAGAAGTACCGGGAATACAAAGCCCAGGAACGCCAGTTGAAGGCGCGCCTGTCGGCCTTGCGCTGGCGTGATCTGGACGAACGGGTGCGCCAGCGCGAGGCGGTGATCGGCGACCAGGATGTGTCCCATGAGGCGCTGGTGGCCGAGCAGCGTAATGCCGATGCCAGCATCGAGCGCTTGCGCGATGGCCATCACGAATTGTCCGAGCGCTTCAACCAGGTGCAGGGCCGCTTCTACTCGGTGGCCGGTGACATCGCCCGGGTCGAGCAGAGCATCCAGCACGGCCAGCAGCGCCTGCGCCAGTTGCAGGATGACTTCAAGGAAGCCGAGCGCACGCGCCTGGAAACCGAGTCGCACCTCGGGCACGACCGCACCCTGCTGGCTACCTTGGGCGAAGAGCTGGCAATGCTCGAACCCGAGCAGGAAATGACCCTGGCCGCTGCCGAAGAAGCCGCCGCTGCCCTTGAAGAGGCCGAGCTGGGCATGCACGGTTGGCAGGAACAGTGGGACAGCTTCAACAGCCGTTCCGCCGAGCCGCGCCGCCAGGCCGAAGTGCAGCAGGCGCGTCTGCAGCAGCTGGAAGCCAGCCTGGAACGCCAGGCCGAGCGCCAACGCAAGCTGGGCGAGGAGCGCGAGCTGCTGGGCAGCGACCCGCAGGATGCGGCCATGCTCGAACTGGCCGAGCAGCTGGCCAGTAGCGAAATGTTGCTGGAAGAGTTGCAGTTGTCGGAAGAGCAGGTGGTCGAGCGCCTGGAAGGCGCGCGTGAACAACTGCAGCAGGCCACCCAGGCCCAACAGCAGGCGCAGGGCGACCTGCAACGCCTGGGCGGCCGCCTGGCCTCGCTCGAAGCCTTGCAGCAGGCCGCCCTGGAGCCGGGTGCAGGTGCTGCGGACTGGCTGCAGGGCCAAGGCCTGGAGCAACGGCCGCGGCTGGCTGAAGGGTTGCGGGTTGAGCCGGGCTGGGAGCTTGCGGTAGAAACCGTGCTTGGCGCCGACCTGCAGGCTGTACTGGTGGACGACTTCAGTAATCTGGATTTTGCCGGCCTGGAGCAGGGCGAGTTGCGCTTGCTGCTGGCGAGCGGTACCGGCTCGTCGCTGCCCGGCAGCCTGCTGGAAAAGGTCGAAGGCCGTGTCGACCTGTCGCCCTGGTTGGGGCAGGTCAAACCCGTGGAAGACCTTGCCCAGGCGCTGGCACAGCGCGCGTCGCTCGGCGAAGGCCAGAGCCTGGTCAGTCGCGATGGCTACTGGGTTGGTAGACACTTCCTGCGGGTGCGCCGTGGCGGCGAAGCCGAAGGCGGCGTGCTGGCGCGCGGCCAGGAGATCGAGCGCCTCGGCCAGGAGCAGCTGGAGCAGGATGCGGCGCTGGAGCAGTTGGAACAGCAACTGCAGGCCCTGCGCGAGCAGCAGCAGGACCTTGAAGAACAGCGTGAACAACTGCGCCGTCGCACCCAGGAAGAAAGCCGCCTGCATGGCGAACTGAAGGCCAACCTGTCGGCTGGCCGCGCACGTGCCGAGCAGGTCGAGCTGCGCCGCCGGCGCCTGCAGGAAGAGCTGGCCGAACTGGAAGAGCAGCGCGCTCTGGAACATGAGCAACTGGGCGAAGCCCGCCTGCTGCTGCAGGAGGCCCTGGAACTGATGGCCCAGGACACCGAGCAGCGCGAGCAGTTGATGGCCCGCCGCGACACTTTGCGCGAAAGCCTTGATCGCGTGCGCCAGGAGGCCCGCCAGCACAAGGATCACGCCCACCAGCTGGCTGTCCGCCTGGGCTCGCTGCGTGCCCAGCACGACTCCACCCGGCAGGCACTGGAGCGCCTGGAGCAGCAGGCCGCGCGCCTGATCGAGCGCCAGGAGCAACTGAGCCTGAACCTGGAAGAGGGCGAGGCCCCGCAGGAAGAACTGCGCCTGAAGCTGGAAGAGCTGCTGGAGCGGCGCATGAGCGTCGACGAGGAAATGCGCCAGGCCCGCCTGCACATGGACGAAGCCGACCGCGAACTGCGTGACGCCGAAAAGCGTCGTACCCAGGCCGAGCAGCAGGCCCAATTGCTGCGTGGCCAGCTGGAGCAGCTGCGCCTGGAGTGCCAGGGCCTGGATGTGCGGCGCAAGACCTTGCAGGAGCAGTTGCTGGCCGACGGCTACGACCTGCAAGGTGTGCTCGCCACTCTCGAGGCCGAGGCCAGCGAGCAGGGTACCGAACAGGAGCTGGAGCAGCTCGAGGCGCGTATCCAGCGCCTGGGGGCGATCAACCTGGCGGCCATCGAAGAGTACGAGCAGCAGTCCGAGCGCAAGCGCTACCTGGACGCCCAGGACGCCGACCTGGTCGAAGCCCTGGAGACCCTGGAAAACGTCATTCGCAAGATCGACAAGGAAACCCGCAACCGCTTCAAGGATACCTTTGATCAGATAAATGCCGGATTACAGGCACTTTTCCCAAAAGTTTTCGGTGGTGGCAGCGCTTATCTGGAACTGACGGGCGAAGATCTACTCGATACAGGGGTAACGATCATGGCGCGGCCACCGGGCAAGAAGAACAGCACCATCCATCTGCTGTCCGGCGGCGAGAAAGCACTGACCGCATTGGCGCTGGTGTTTGCCATCTTCAAGTTGAACCCCGCACCGTTCTGCATGCTCGACGAAGTCGACGCGCCGCTGGACGATGCCAACGTCGGGCGCTACGCCCGTCTGGTCAAGGAAATGAGTGAAAGCGTGCAGTTCATCTACATCACCCATAACAAGATTGCCATGGAGATGGCGGATCAATTGATGGGGGTGACCATGCATGAACCGGGCTGTTCACGTCTGGTTGCCGTCGACGTGGAGGAGGCCATGGCCATGGTCGATGCCTGATGCTCGACGATAAGGGCATATTCCGTAGCGAAATGCCCCCGCCATGTGCGACAGACGGTGTAAAGTTGTCTTTGGTCGTGCTAGCTTAATGTCACTCGTTTTTTGCGTGGGTAAAACGCCTGTCAGAACATAGAGTTGGCGCCACGTGTTAAAGGGCTTTGAACCCTTTGTTTTCAAGCATATTTTTATAGAGGCACGGGATTACATGGAAATCGGTCTGCGCGAGTGGCTGATCGTCATCGGCATCATTGTCATTGCCGGGATTCTTTTCGACGGCTGGCGCCGCATGCGCGGCGGGAAAGGCAAGTTGAAATTCCGTCTGGATCGCAGTTATTCCAACCTGCCGGACGAAGAGGGCAATGCCGAAGTGCTTGGCCCGTCGCGGGTGCTGGATACCCACAAGGAGCCTGAGCTGGACGAAAGCGACCTGCCGTCGCTCAGTGCTTCTGCGCGTGATCGCGAGCGCGAGCCCAAGCCGGCCAAGGCTGCCAAGCGCGGCAAGCGCGCCACCGCTGCTGCGGATGCACAGCAGGGCGACCTGAACCTCAGCGCCGAGCCACGCGAGCCCGATCTGTTTGCCGACAGCGATGACGACTTTGCCGCGGAAAATACCCGCAGCAACGGTGCTGCGCCTGCCAGCAGCAGCGTCAAGGAGCTGCCGCCGGCCGAGGAAGTGCTGGTGATCAGCGTCATCTCCCGCGACGAGGGTGGCTTCAAGGGCCCGGCGCTGCTGCAGAACATTCTGGAAAGCGGCCTGCGCTTCGGCGAAATGGACATCTTCCACCGTCACGAGAGCATGGCCGGTCACGGCGAGGTGCTGTTCTCCATGGCCAACGCCGTCAAGCCCGGCGTGTTCGACCTGGACGACATCGACCACTTCAGCACCCGCGCGGTGAGCTTCTTCCTCGGCCTGCCGGGCCCGCGTCATCCGAAGCAGGCCTTCGACGTGATGGTGGCTGCGGCACGCAAGCTGGCGCACGAACTGAACGGTGAACTCAAGGACGACCAGCGCAGCGTGCTGACCGCCCAGACCATCGAGCACTATCGCCAGCGCATCGTCGAGTTCGAGCGCCGTGCGCTGACCCAGAAGCGCTGACAGATCCAGACGAAAGAGCAGCCTCAGGGCGTGCTGGTCGGTTCGGGTGTTGTTATCGCCTGTTCCGGCCTCTTCGCGGGTAAACCCGCTCCTACAGGGGCACCACGGCCCTTGAGGTTTGTGGTGTCCCTGTAGGAGCGGGTTTACCCGCGAAGAGGCCGGCACAGGCAATAAATACCTCAAGCCCCCGGCACCACCCCCAGGCTGCTCTTTTGCTTTGCAAGAGAAGACAAATCCCATGACCGCCGAAACCCGTATCCACGAACTGCGTGCCGAGCTCGACCAGCACAACTACCGCTACTACGTGCTCGATGAGCCAAGCGTGCCCGATGCCGAATACGACCGCCTGTTCAACGAGCTCAAGGCGCTTGAAGCCGAATACCCGCACCTGGTAACCCCCGACTCGCCCACCCAGCGCGTCGGTGGCGCAGCCCTGGCCGCGTTCAGCCAGGTCCGCCACGAAGTGCCCATGCTCAGCCTGGGCAACGCTTTCGAAGAAGCCGACCTGCGTGAGTTCGGCCGCCGCGTGGTAGACGGCCTCGACCAGCCCGGTGCGGTCGACTACAGCTGCGAGCCCAAGCTCGACGGCCTGGCCGTGAGCTTGCTGTACCGCGACGGTCTGCTCGTACAGGGCGCCACCCGTGGCGACGGCACCACCGGCGAAGACATCAGTGCCAACGTACGCACCGTGCGCAACATCCCGCTCAGGCTGCAAGGCGAGGGATGGCCTGCGGTGCTGGAGGTGCGCGGCGAGGTGTACATGAGCAAGGCCGGTTTCGACCGGCTCAACGCCGCCCAGGCCGAAGCCGGCGGCAAGACCTTCGCCAACCCGCGCAACGCCGCAGCCGGCAGCCTGCGTCAGCTGGACTCGAAAATCACCGCCAGCCGCCCGTTGGAGTTCTGCTGCTATGGCGTCGGCCAGGTGTCTGCGAGCATTGGCGACAGCCACATCGGCATCCTCGAACAGCTCAAGGCGTGGGGGTTGCCTATCAGCCGCGAACTCAAGCATGCCGCCGGTATCGAAGAATGCCTGGCCTACTACCGCGACATCGGCGAGCGACGCAACAGCCTGCCCTACGAAATCGACGGCGTGGTGTTCAAGGTCAACAGCCTGGCCGCCCAGCGCGAGCTGGGCTTCCGTGCCCGTGAGCCCCGCTGGGCGATTGCCCACAAGTTCCCGGCCATGGAAGAGCTGACCGAGGTGCTGGATGTCGAGTTCCAGGTCGGCCGCACCGGCGCCGTAACGCCCGTGGCACGCCTTAAGCCGGTCAAGGTGGCCGGTGTGACCGTGTCCAATGCCACCCTGCACAACATGGACGAAATCGCCCGCCTGGGCCTGCGCGTTGGCGACACGGTGATCATCCGCCGCGCCGGTGACGTGATTCCGCAGGTGATGCAGGTAGTGCTGGAGCGCCGCCCGGAAGATGCGCGCCCGGTGCAGGTGCCGAGTGAGTGCCCGGTATGCGGCTCGCAGGTCGAGCGTACCCAGTTGGTCAAGCGTAGCAAGGGCAAGGAAACAACCAGCGAGGGGGCGGTGTACCGCTGCGTCGGTCGCCTGGCCTGTGGCGCCCAACTCAAGCAGGCGATCATCCACTACGTGTCACGCCGCGCCATGGACATCGATGGTCTGGGCGAGAAGAGCGTCGAGCAATTGGTGGACGAAGGTCTGATCGGTTCGCCGGCCGACCTGTACAAGCTGGAATTCGACCAGATCGTCGGCCTGGAAGGCTTTGCCGAAGTGTCCAGCAAGAAGCTGCTGGATGCCATCGAAGCCAGCAAGCGCCCGGGCCTGGCGCGCTTCATCTACGCCCTGGGTATCCCGGACGTAGGCGAGGAGACGGCCAAGGTGCTGGCCCGCTCGCTGGGCAGCCTGGCACGCGTGCAGCAAGCGCTGCCGCAAGTGCTCACCTACCTGCCGGACATCGGCCTGGAGGTGGCGTACGAGATCCACAACTTCTTCGAGGACGAGCACAACCGCAAGGTCATCAAGCAGTTGCTCGACAGCGGCATGCAACTGCAGGACGAAGGCGAGCTGGCTGCCGAGTTCGCCGCCAGCACCACCCTGGCCGGCATGATCGCCAAGCTCGACATCGCCTCGGTTGGCCCGACCGGTGCCGAGAAGCTGGTGGCCAAGCTAGACAGCCTGGACAAGATCATCGCCGCCGACGGTATCGACCTGCGCCAGGCCCTGGCGGCCAAGCAGGCCGAAGCCGTGCGCGAGTTTTTCAAGGATGAAGCCAATCAGAAGCTGGCCCGAGACATCGAGGCACAGTTGCTGGCGTTCGGCATGCACTGGAGCAGCGAGAAGAAAGTGGCCGAAGGCTTGCCGCTGGCCGGCCAGACCTGGGTGCTGACCGGCACCCTGGAGCGCATGAGCCGTGATATCGCCAAGGAAAAGCTGGAAAGCCTGGGGGCCAAGGTGGCGGGTTCGGTATCCGGCAAGACCCACTGCGTGGTGGCGGGGCCGGGGGCGGGGTCCAAGCTGGCCAAGGCCAGTGAGTTGGGGGTGAAGGTGCTTGATGAAGATGCCTTCGTCACTTTCCTGGGCGAACAGGGCATCGCTGTCTAAC
The DNA here is from genome assembly GCF_023100865.1 of Pseudomonas sp. A2. Classification (NCBI taxonomy): domain Bacteria; kingdom Pseudomonadati; phylum Pseudomonadota; class Gammaproteobacteria; order Pseudomonadales; family Pseudomonadaceae; genus Pseudomonas; species Pseudomonas sp. A2. The sequence goes on along the minus strand of NZ_CP039127.1, from coordinate 4,194,412 downwards.
GCCCTGCGCAATCCCCTGTGGCTTGCGCGGTCCTTGTGGGAGCGGGCATGCCCGCGAACACGGGCGAAGCCCGTGCCATCCACCGCGTTGCCTGCTTCGCGGCGGTTCGACGCCTCGACACGCCCGCTCCCACAAGTCCTGCGCTGGTCTTGCTGTCAGCGTTAACCCTGTAGGAGCGGATTCACCCGCGAATTGGCAGCCCCAGACCACCCGGCCCGGACAAGTCATTGAGAAATGATGACTTTTTCTCCTCCAGAGGTTGTATCTGCCCCCAAGACCGGTACAATGGCGCCACTCGCTGTTCAGCGAGCCTTGTAGTGGTGGTCCCATCGGTCCCCCCGCATTGATTACCCGTTAACCTGGTCAGGCCCGGAAGGGAGCAGCCATAGCGGGAACATCGAGTGCCGGGGTGTGGCTGGTGGGGCCGCCTCCATTTCAGGTCCTTGAATTCTCAAGGATTTCTCGCATTACCCAACTTCGCTCTGGTTTGGCCGCCAGTCCTGCCGCGACCGCGCCGATGCAGCGGAGTAGGCGCTGTCGTCCTACCCGCATCGAAAGCCGCTATCAGCAGGCGTTCATTACTTCAAAGAAACCTGTCTGGTCTCAAGTTTGAGTTCCTTCAGGCGCTTCAGCAGCGTGTGGATATTTGTGCGTGCCGAACCTTCATTGGCCAGGCGCAGGCGCTTGATCGCGATAACGGAGTCGCCAACGCCAGCGGTAAAGGGCGTCCTGATGATCTCTCGGAAAATTACGGTGTTTGTAGCGGACTCGGTCAACGTATATTCAGCCTCGCAGGTAACTTCGAAGTCCAGGCCAAAAATGGGTTGGTCGACGCGTAGCAGGTTGGCGCGCAGGGTGTAGGCGGCAGGTGCTTCGCCAAGCAGGTCAGCACTGGCAAGTGATTGTTTGAGTGCAGCGCCAAAGTCCGGGCCGTCGATTTCCGAAGTCCAGAGCGGGTTGGTGGCGTCTCCGCCATTTACTTCGGTTACCTGAATATTGCGATGCAGGCGTTGATCGTAAAACTGCGCATCGGTCTGGTCGGATGCCACGGACATCCCGGAGATTTGAGCAGGCGAAGCGCACCCTGTGCAAAGGGCAATAAATACCGAGACCAGAAACACACGGAAGTAGGTCACTTTAATAATCCTTGAGTGAGATGCCGGTAGTGCAAGACGAAAGCCATACATCGTGTATGGCTTCAACTATTGAAAGGCCGAGCGTCGCGCTGTGCGGCAGATGCCCTTACAGGTTGTATTTCTCATCGATTCTGCGTTTGTCGAGCGTGTAGCGCTTGAGGTCGATCGAGTCGGATTCCAGCTTGGCATCGAGCTCGTCCATGTCGTGCTTTTTCAGCGTTACAACATGGGCTTTGGTGGCTTGGTAGTTGATCATCTCTGCAGCGTCATGCCCACTCACCGGGTCCCACAGAATGGAAAGCGGCCAGAACAGCAGGTTCACCACGCCAAAGCCATATGCACGACCATAGAACGAGCCGCCACCTGGAAGCAGGCCAAGGCCGGCAGCAAGCCCTGGGCTTTTTTCTTCAACCGCGAGGTTTCTGGCGCGATAGCTGGCAAGTTCCGACTCTTGGGCCGAATTGAGGCCGGTAGCACAACCAGTGGTCAGCGCTATCAGTGCGGCAGCGGTCAGATTTCGAATTGTGGACATGCAACATTTCCTGAGTGTGAGTACTGTTCTCGGCGCACGACTGGGCGCGGAGGCGCGTAACTCTACACTGAGTAGTGGCGCATTGATATCGTATTGCCATTACTCTATTCAGATGTTGATGCATCCAGATGGTGGTTTATCCTGGCCGCTTAAAGGCAACTGTTGAACTGCCCTGTTTTTTTCCATGCCCCGCCGCCGACAGCTTCATCAGCCGCTGGAATTTCGGGCATTCCAGGTGATCTTCCTCAGGGCACTGCGCCGCATGCCGCAAGCCCTTGCTCATCGCCTGCAAGCGCCTGATCCGTGCATCCAGTTCGTCGGCCTTGGCGATCAGCATCTGCCGGTCGACTTGCAGGTCCACCAGCATCGTCCCCACTTCATCCAGCGAAAACCCCGCAGCCTGGCCCAGGGCGATCAGCGCCAGCCGGTCTGCAACATCGGCTGCGAACTGCCGCCGCTGGCCAGGCCCGGCGAGTGACTTGAGCAGGCCTTTCTTCTCGTAGTAGCGCAGCGTCGAGGCGGGTACGCCTGTGCGTTTGGCGACGTCGGCAATGTCCATTTCGGGCCCTTGACTTGAAGTTGACTTCAACTTCTATGCTGCGCGGCATGGTGATGACCGTCAATCTTCGAGGGCTTGTTCAATGACGTTTACTGCGATGTTGTCCGCTGCTTTGCCAATTGGTATCGGTGCCACGATGGTGATGGACCTGTGGGGGCTGCTGCTGAGGCGAATGGGTGTCGCCACGCTGAACTTCGCCATGGTCGGGCGTTGGGCGGGGCATTTGCTGCACGGGCGTGTGCGGCACCAGGCGATTGCCAAGGCGGAACCGGTGCGGCATGAGCTGGCGTTGGGGTGGGGGATTCATTACGCCATCGGCGTGCTGTTCGCGATGCTGCTGGTCATGATCGTGGGGGAGGGCTGGTTGCTGGCACCTACATTGTTGCCTGCGCTGGTTGTTGGTGTGGTGACGGTCGTGGCGCCTTTGTGCTTCATGCAGCCGGCGATGGGCGCGGGGTTCTTTGCGTCGAGGACGCCGACGCCTGCGCGCAACTGCTTGAAGAGCCTGGCCACGCATTCTGTGTTTGGCGTTGGGATGTTCTTGAGTGCGGGTTTGGTTGCGGCTGTGTGAGAGCGACATTCCTCAAGACGAGCAATCGGTAGCAGGAATGCGATCTGCTTTCAGGATGCTTCCTACAACGGTCAGGGCAATTTCCCGCTTTTTCTGTAGGAGGTGTCGAAATATCCTACGCACTCCGTCGACTCCCGTCTGATTGTCCCGGGAATCACCGCCCACTAGGCTTTTGCGGTCGCTGTCGGTTCAGCGATCGGGTGTGGAAGCCTGGGCAGTACACGGGACGGTTGTCATTTATGGCGGCTGTGCGCGGGAGGTATTCGTACCTGCCGGGTCTACCGTGTACCTGGTCTTCCACCCCGCGTACAGTTGCCACCCTAATGCGTGGAAGCGGAAGGGGACAACACAGCCAACACGGAGCTGTCATGAAAAAACTGGTCCCCGATTCACCCCACGTTTTCGAGCTTCCCCAAGGTAAATCCCTTTCCCGCGCGATCAGCGAAGGCATCGTGCCGATGGAGTTCGCGTTGATGAATGTCACCCACTATCTGATGTTTGCCTATAGCGACAGCCGGCGGGCGCTGGAGCGTATCCAGGACGAGGAGACGCGGCAGTTGCTGGAGCACGGGTTGCGGGCCATGCAGATTGCCTGGGGGCAGGCGGATGCTGTGGCACTGGCAGTTGAGCGTAGAAGCCAGTGAAGTCGGCCTTGGAGTAAGTAGAGATAGCAGGGATATCAATTAACCCTGTGGGAGCGGGTTTACCCGCGAAGAACGCGACGCGATGGATGGCACCGGCTTTGCCGGTGTTCGCGGGTGAACCCGCTCCCACAGCGGGCGTGCAATTTTCGGGCGGGTTTGTCTTTCATCAGGTATGCGTGGCTCAGGGGCCAGCCACAGACATGGGTTCTTGGTTGCCCGTCCCCCCATACCGCTGCACAATCCGCTCGATCTCCCCCGACTGCTTCATTCGCACCAGCGCCCGCAGCAGCCCTTGGGTCGGTATCGACGGGTCATTGCGTACCATGCACCCCAGGTCCTGTTCTTCCAGTACTGCCAGCGCCTGCAATTGCTGTTCGGTGGGCAGGCCCTGATTAAACCACTGCAACGACAGCTGGTTGCTTACCGCATGCCGATAGCGCCCGGCTTGCAGCTTCTGCAGTACCAGCAACTGGCTGCGGCTGTCCTCGCGGTGCAGGCGACCCTGGGCGAGCAGCGGTTGCAAGGTCGAATAGGTGTAGCCAAGCACCGTACCGATGGCCTGGGCAGGCAATTGCTCCGGGGGCAGCGGAGTACTATTGCCAGCGCGTCCTACCAGCAGGTCTCGCTGGTGCAGCAGTGGAATGCTCCAGACAAAATCCCCTGGCCGGTCATTGAACCACTGGGTGCTGACATAGCAGCGCACATCGATATCACCGCTGTTCATCGCCTCCTGCAGACGCAGGCGGGCCATGACGTGGTATTCAGGGCGGATGCCCACTTCCTTGGCCAAGGCCTGCATCAGGTCGTACAGCATGCCTTCCACCGGCTGGTCGCCTTCGATGCGCACCAGCGGCATGCTCCAGCTCTCGGCGACAGAAAAACGCACCAGGGGCTGTTCAGCCTGGTTGTAGGTGCTCCACAGCAGCAACAGGGCCAGCAGTCTTCGCAAAGGCGATCCTCCCTGGATGGCGCGCCAGTTTCAAAGCTTAGACGACTTGCGCAGGGTGCAATTTTGCCCCCGCTCCGCTAGCATTAGCGATCTTCCGCTCGATCAGGCTGCGATGGTTTTTCGATGAGTTATCAGGTTCTTGCACGTAAATGGCGTCCGCGCTCGTTCCGCGAAATGGTCGGCCAGACCCATGTGCTCAAGGCCTTGATCAATGCCTTGGACAACCAGCGCCTGCACCATGCCTATCTGTTCACTGGTACCCGGGGTGTGGGCAAGACGACCATTGCCCGTATCATCGCCAAGTGCCTGAACTGCGAAACCGGCATCACCTCAACGCCCTGCGGTACCTGTTCGGTGTGCCGGGAGATTGACGAAGGCCGTTTCGTCGACCTGATCGAGATCGACGCCGCCAGCCGCACCAAGGTCGAGGACACCCGCGAACTGCTCGATAACGTGCAGTACGCCCCGAGTCGTGGGCGCTTCAAGGTCTACCTGATCGACGAAGTGCACATGCTCTCGACTCACTCGTTCAACGCCTTGCTCAAGACGCTGGAAGAGCCACCGCCCTACGTCAAGTTCATCCTCGCCACCACTGACCCGCAGAAACTGCCGGCCACCATCCTGTCGCGCTGTCTGCAGTTCTCGCTGAAGAACATGAGCCCGGAGCGGGTGGTCGAGCACCTCAGCCATGTTCTGGCCGCCGAGAACGTGCCGTTCGAGCCGGATGCCCTGTGGCTGCTGGGGCGCGCGGCCGATGGTTCGATGCGCGACGCCATGAGCCTGACCGACCAGGCCATCGCCTTTGGCGAAGGCAAGGTACTGGCCGCTGATGTGCGGGCCATGCTCGGCAGCCTTGATCATGGCCAAGTCTACGGGGTGCTGCAGGCGCTGCTCGAAGGCGATGCCCGGGCCTTGCTCGAGGCCGTGCGCAACCTGGCCGAGCAGGGCCCGGACTGGGCTGGCGTGCTGGCCGAGATGCTCAATGTGCTGCACCGCGTGGCCATTGCCCAGGCGCTGCCGGAAGCGGTGGACAACGGCCAGGGCGACCGTGAGCGGGTGCTGGCGCTGGCCTCGGCATTGCCAGCCGAGGACGTGCAGTTCTATTACCAGATGGGCCTGATCGGCCGCCGTGACCTGCCACTTGCGCCGGACCCGCGCGGCGGCTTCGAAATGGTCCTGCTGCGCATGCTGGCGTTCCGCCCCGCTGACACCGACGACGCGCCGAAGCCGGTACTAAAGCCAGTGGGGATCAGCCAGGCCACAGCTGATCCTGCAACACCGGTGGCAGCGCCGGCGGTTGCCGTGGCGCCGCCGGCCGCTGCTGTCGTGGCGCCTGTTGCACCGGTTGCCGAGCAACAAGTGCAGGCGCCCGCACCGGTCGAGCCAGCGCCACAGCCGGTTGTCGAGCCTGTGGTGGCAGCTGAGCTTGCCCCGGTCAGCGAACCTGAGCCAGCACCAGAACCCGTGGCAGAGGTGGTTGACCTGCCATGGGAAGAGCCCGCGCCAACGCCCGCACCGGTAGTGGCCGAGCCTGCGCCGGCTCCTGCACCGGCCGCTGCGCCCACGCCGGCACCTGCCGCCCCGGCGCACGACGACGAGCCACCCTTCGACCCGTCCGCCTATGCCGCCGTGGGCATGGACCGCGACGATGAACCGCCCCTGGACGAAGACTATTACGGCGGCGAAAGCGACCCGGTCGGCTTCAGCTACCTGGATGAACTGGCCGAACACGTCCAGGAAGAAGCACCCAAGCCGGCAGCCGAACCGCTGCTCGCAGCCAAGCCGGCCACCGGCCTGGCCCTGCAATGGCTGGAATTATTCCCACAGTTGCCTGTATCCGGGATGACAGGCAACATCGCGGCAAACTGTACGTTGATTGCCGTCGATGGCGACGACTGGCTGCTGCACCTGGACCCTGGCCAGGGTGCGCTGTTCAACGCCACCCAGCAACGGCGCCTTAACGAAGCGCTCAACCAGCACCTGGGGCGCACGCTGAACCTGCGCATCGAGCTGATCCTGCCCGAGCAGGAAACCCCGGCCCAGGCGGCGGCGCGTAAACGCGCCGAGCGCCAGCAGGACGCAGTCACCTCGATCGAGCAGGATCCGTTGATCCAGCAGATGATCAAGTTGTTCGGCGCCAAGGTGCGGCAGGATACTATTGAGCCTGTAGAAGCCCTGGTTAATCAGGGCCAGTAACGGATAACCATGCGGCCGGCCCGGTGCCGGGCCGCATCACATGACCCAATCGAGGTATACCCCCATGATGAAAGGTGGCATGGCCGGCCTGATGAAGCAGGCCCAGCAGATGCAGGAAAAGATGCAGAAGATGCAGGAAGAGCTGGCCAACGCCGAAGTCACCGGCCAGTCCGGTGGTGGCCTGGTGAGCGTGGTGATGACCGGTCGTCACGACGTCAAGCGTGTCAGCATCGACCAGAGCCTGATGTCGACTGATGAAGACGACAAGGAAGTGCTGGAAGACCTGATCGCCGCGGCACTGAACGACGCGGTGCGCAAGGTCGAGCAGAACAGCCAGGACAAGATGGGCAGCATGACCGCCGGCATGCAGCTGCCGCCGGGCTTCAAGATGCCGTTCTAAGGGCATTTGCGTTACCGAAAACCGCCGCTGATACCAGCGGCGGTTTTTTGTGCGTTCCTGCAGCCTGCGCGGTCTTTGTAGGAGCGGCCTTGTGTCGCGAAAGGGCTGCGCAGCAGCCCCGGCAATCCATGCTGCGAAGCTGATAACCTGGGGCCGCTTCGCGCCCCATCGCGACACAAGGCCGCTCCTACAGGGACCGCGCAAGCCTTGCAATGTGCGCATGGCTGATTTGACGCCACTGCCCCCGCTGGGTATAAACCGCCTCTTATTGATTTGTCAGGCCTTTCCCATGAGCTTCAGCCCACTCATCCGCCAACTGATCGATGCCCTGCGTATTCTCCCGGGTGTCGGCCAGAAAACCGCCCAGCGCATGGCCCTGCAACTGCTCGAGCGTGACCGTAGCGGTGGCCTGCGCCTGGCACAGGCCTTGACCCAGGCCATGGAAGGGGTTGGGCATTGCCGTCAGTGCCGTACCCTGACCGAGCAGGAGCTGTGCCCGCAATGCGCCGACACGCGCCGTGACGATACCCAGTTGTGTGTGGTCGAAGGGCCGACCGATGTGTATGCAGTGGAGCAGACCGGCTACCGTGGTCGCTACTTCGTGCTCAAGGGCCACTTGTCGCCGCTGGACGGGCTGGGGCCCGAGGCGATCGGGATTCCGCAGCTGATGGCGCGGATCGAGGAGCAGGGCACCTTCACCGAGGTGATCCTGGCGACCAACCCGACGGTGGAAGGGGAGGCGACGGCGCATTACATTGCCCAGTTGCTGAGCGAGAAGGGCCTGGTGGCGTCGCGGATTGCCCATGGCGTGCCGCTGGGTGGCGAGCTGGAGCTGGTGGATGGTGGGACCTTGGCCCATGCCTTTGCGGGGCGTCGGCCGATTTCGCTCTGATTCAGAATTGTTGGGGCCGCTTTGCGCCCCATTCGCGGCACAAGGCCGCTCCTACAGGGGCCGCGTAATTTTCGGATATTTCGCGATCCCTGTAGGAGCGGCCTTGTGCCGCGAATGGGCTGCAAAGCAGCCCCAAAACCCAACTCAGTACTCGCTAAGAGAAAACTCGGTCAGGCAGAAAGTCGGTACCCCGGCCGCCTGCAGCCGGCGCGACCCGTCCAGCTCCGGCAGATCGATGATCGCCGCCGCCTCGAACACCTGCGCACCGGTCCGGCGCACCAGGTTGGCCGCTGCCAGCAGCGTACCGCCCGTAGCAATCAAGTCATCGAAGATCAACACCGAATCCCCTTCGCACAGGCTGTCGGCGTGCACTTCCAGGAAGGCTTCGCCGTACTCGGTCTGGTAACCCTCGCTCAGCACATCAGCCGGCAGCTTGCCCTGCTTGCGGAACAGGATCAGCGGCTTGTTCAGTTGGTGCGCGATGATCGAGCCGATCAGAAAGCCCCGGGCATCCATGGCACCGATGTGGCTGAACTCGGCTTCGACATAGCGCTCGATGAACTGGTCGGCCACATAGCGCAGCCCGCGCGGCGACTGGAACAGCGGGGTGATATCGCGGAAGATCACACCCGGTTTGGGGAAGTCCACTACCGGGCGGATCAGGGCTTTGAGGTCGAAGGCGTCGCTGTGCATTGTTGCGGGTATCCTGGGAAAACGAATGCCCAAGTATACCCGCTAAACGCCGGCCTCAGGCCTCCATTGCTCCACCGGCCAGCGCGCACAGCTGGATCGGGTCGAGAATGTGCACTTCCTTGCCTTCGGCGCGGATCAGGCCATTCTGCTGGAAGCGGGTGAACACCCGCGACACGGTTTCCACCGCCAGGCCCAGGTAGTTGCCGATTTCGTTGCGCGACATGCTCAGGCGGAACTGGTTGGCCGAATAGCCGCGGGCGCGGAAGCGTGCCGACAGGTTGACCAGGAAGGTGGCTATACGCTCGTCGGCGGTCTTTTTCGACAGCAGCAGCATCATCTGCTGGTCGTCGCGGATTTCCCGGCTCATTACCCGCATCAGTTGACGGCGTAGCTGCGGTAGCTGCACCGACAGCTCGTCGAGACGTTCGAACGGGATTTCGCACACCGAGGTAGTTTCCTGGGCCTGGGCCGATACCGGGTAGGCTTCGGTGTCCATGCCCGACAGGCCGACCAGCTCGCTGGGCAGGTGGAAGCCGGTGATCTGCTCTTCGCCGCTGTCGCTGAGGCTGAAGGTTTTCAGCGCGCCGGAACGTACCGCGTAGACCGAGCCGAAATTGTCGCCCTGGCGGAACAGGAACTCGCCTTTTTTCAACGGCCGCCCACGTTTGACGATTTCATCCAGTGCATCCATGTCTTCCAGGTTGAGCGACAGAGGCAGGCACAGGGGGGCCAGGCTGCAGTCCTTGCAATGGGCCTGGTTGTGTGGGCGCAGTTTGACTGGCTCGGACATTTTCATTCGATCCTTGTGGGAAAGCACACATAAGACGTAAGGGTAACTCACGGCATAGGTTGTAGGCCAGCTTGCGCTGTTGTGGTGCGAGCTGGCCCGGCCCCGGCGGGTGTGCGCCGGGGCCTTCGCTGTGCCCATGGTGTGCCTGGCAAGGAACTTTGTCCATGCGGTTGAACGACTCGGTTCAGATCACCCGCGAGAAGCGCTGGCGGTTGTGCATCGCCAGGTAGGCGTCGAACACCATGCATACCGAGCGCGCCAGCAGGCGGCCGGCCGGCAGGATGCGGATGCCTTTGTCATCCAGGCGGATCAGGCCGTCGCGCTGCAAGGTCAGCAGTTCTGGCCAGAGGTCGTTGAAGTAGCCGCGAAAATCAATGGTGAATGCCTGTTCGATCGGCTCGAAATCGAGCTCGAAATGGCAGATCAGTTGCTGGATCACTGCACGGCGGATACGGTCGTCGTGGTTGCACAGCAGGCCGCGCTGGGTGGCCAGCTGGGCGTTGGACAGGCTGTCCTGGTAGGTGTTGAGGTCGCTGCTGTTCTGGCAGTACAGGTCGCCGATCTGGCTGATGGCCGACACGCCCAGGCCGATCAGGTCGCAGTGCCCATGGGTGGTGTAGCCCTGGAAGTTGCGCTGCAGGGTGCCTTCTTCCTGGGCGATGGCGAGCTCGTCGTCGGGCAGGGCGAAGTGGTCCATGCCGATGTAGCGGTAGCCGGCTGCGGTCAGCTGGTCGATCGTGGCGTGCAGCATCTCCAGCTTGGCGGCCGCGCTGGGCAGGTCATTGCTGTCGATGCGCCGTTGCGGCATGAAGCGCTCGGGCAGGTGGGCGTAATTGAACACCGACAGGCGGTCGGGTTGCAGGCGGATCACTTCTTCGACAGTGCGGGCAAAGCCTTCCGGGGTTTGCTTGGGCAGGCCGTAGATCAGGTCGAGGTTGATCGAGCGGAACTGCAGGGTGCGCGCGGCTTCGATCAGGGTGCGGGTCTGCTCCAGGCTCTGCAGGCGGTTGACCGCGCGCTGCACGGCTGGGTCGAGGTCCTGCACGCCCAGGCTGACGCGGTTGAAGCCCAGTTCGCGGAGCAGGCCCATGGTCGACCAGTCGGCTTCGCGCGGGTCGATCTCGATGCCGTAGTCGCCGGAGTCGTCGTCCAGCAGGTGGAAGTGCTGGCGCAGGGTAGCCATCAGCTGGCGCAGTTCCACATGGCTGAGGAAGGTTGGCGTGCCGCCGCCGAAGTGCAGCTGCTCGACACGCTGCTTGGGATCGAGGTGGCAGGCGATCAGCTGGATTTCCTGCTCCAGGCGCTGCAGGTAGGGCGCAGCGCGGGCGCGGTCCTTGGTGATGACCTTGTTGCAGGCGCAGTAGTAGCAGATGTTGGCGCAGAACGGCACGTGCACGTACAGCGACAGCGGGCGCACGGCCCGACGGCTCTCGCGCAGGGCGTGGAGCAGGTCGAACGAGCCCACTTCGCTGTGCAGTTGCACGGCGGTCGGGTAGGAGGTGTAGCGTGGCCCGGCCAGGTCGTAGCGGCGGATCAGGTCGGTATCCCAACGTAGGTCGTCGAGCATGAGGGTGGTCCCCGGAAAGAGCAGCAGTGCCCCGGAGTCTATGGCTGTCTGCAGGAATCGGTGTTGATTTGTATCAAGGGCATAGGGGCTGCTATCAGCCGTTCGCAGGGCCCTGTGGGAGCGGGCATGCCCGCGAAGGGCCGCACGGCGGCCCCCATCAATGCCCCATCAACCAATGCTGATGCGGCCCGGGCAAGGTCCATACCCCAAACAGCATCACCAGCACCCCGCCAGCCACCCGCACACTGCGCCGTTTCAACAACCGATTTACTCGCTCAGCCGCCAGTCCCGTGGCCAGTAGCACCGGCCAGGTCCCCACGCCGAACGCCAGCATCAGCGCCGCGCTGTACCCGGCATTGCCCTGACTGGCCGCCCACAGCAGGGTGCTGTATACCAGGCCGCATGGTAACCACCCCCATAGCGCCCCCAGCAACAACGCCCGAGGCACGCTGGACACCGGCAGCAAGCGCGACGCCACTGGCTGAATATGCCGCCACAGTCCCCGGCCCAGCGCCTCGATGCGGGTCAGCCCGCTCCACCAGCCGGCCAGGTACAGCCCCATTGCGATCAACAGCAGCGCCGCCACCACCCGCAGTGCCAGCGCCGCCGGGCTGCTGGCCACGGCCCAGCCGGCCAGGCCCAGCAGCAGGCCGGCACAGGCATAACTGAGAATGCGGCCAAGGTTGTACGCGAGCAGCAGGCGCATGCGCCGACCACGTTGTTCAGGCGGGATGGCAAGGGTCAGCGCGCCCATCAGGCCGCCGCACATGCCCAGGCAGTGGCCGCCGCCGAGCAAACCGAGGATCAACGCCGAGCCCAGCAGGGGCAGCAGGTCAGGCACGGGGCGGGTTTTCCTTGTCGGTGTCGGCTTTGCTGTCGTCAGGCTTCACCGCCGCCTGATGGCGCGGGTCCTGGTCGTCGAACAGGATGCTGTGGGCAGGGCTTTCCAGGTCGTCGTACTGGCCGCTGTCCACCGCCCAGAAGAAGATGTACACGGCCACGCCGACCAGCAGCAGGGCCGCGGGGATCATGACATAGAGGGCGGGCATGGCGATTTCCTCCCAGGCAGGGGCGCTTCGGTCGATGGCAAACCCGATGCCGGGGGCAGGCGGGTCAGGCGCAGGGCATTGAGCACCACGATCAGCGAACTGACCGACATGCCGATGGCTGCCCATACCGGGGTGATCCAGCCGAGCGCGGCGAACGGCAACATCAGGCCATTATACAGGGTCGCCCACAGCAGGTTCTCGAGGATGTTGCGGCGGGTGCGGCGGGCCAGCTCGAAGGCCTGTACCAGCGCCTGCAAGCGGTTGGACAGCAGCACGGCGTCGGCACTGGTCTTGGCCAGGTCGGTGGCGCTGCCCATGGCGATGCTGATGTCCGCGGCGGCCAGTACCGGCACGTCGTTGACCCCGTCCCCCAGCATCAGCACCTTGCGCCCGGCCGCCTGCAGCGCCTTCAGCCGGTCCAGTTTGTCGTCCGGGCGCAGGCCGCCGATGGCCTGGTCGATGCCCAGCTGCGCGGCCACTTCGGCGACCATCGGCGAGCTGTCGCCCGACAGCAGCAGCGTGCGCCAGCCACGGGCCTTGCAGGCCGCCAGCAGGGCAGGGGCATCGTCGCGCAGGCGGTCGTCCAGGCCGAACCAGGCCAGTGGGCCCTGGCGGTCGCCCAGTAGCAGCCACTGGCCGCGCGGCTCTGGCACGCCAGGGATTTCCGCTCCGCTCAGGGCGCAGACGAAGGTGGCCTGGCCAATGCGCAGGCGCTGGCCGTCGACCAGCCCTTCCAGGCCCAGGCCCGGCACGGTCTGCACGTCGTCAGCAGGCGTGGCGGTGCGGCCGAAGGCACGGGCGATGGGGTGTTCGGAGCGGTTCTCCAGCGCTGCGGCCAGGGCCAGGCAGCGGTCGGCGGGCAGGCTGCCGAGCGGTCGAATGCTGCGCAAGGTCAGGCGGCCTTCGGTCAGCGTTCCGGTCTTGTCGAAAATCACCGTGTCGATCTGGTTCAGGCCTTCCAGCACATGGCCACGGGTCACCAGCAGGCCGAGCTTGTGCAACGTGCCAGTGGCTGCGGTAAGCGCCGTTGGCGTGGCCAGGGACAGCGCGCAGGGGCAGGTCGCTACCAGCATGGCCAGCACGATCCAGAACGCCCGCGTCGGGTCCAGGTGCCACCACCACAGGCCGATGGCCGCGGCGGTCAGCAGCGAGAACAGCAGGAACCACTGCGAGGCCCGGTCGGCGATTTCGGCCAGGCGGGGTTTTTCGGTCTGGGCGCGTTCCAGCAGGCGGACGATGGCCGACAACCGCGAGTCGTGGCCGAGGGCTTCGACTTCCACGTTCAGGGTGCTTTCGACGTTCAGGGTACCGCCCGTGACCCGCTCGCCGACCCGCCGTGGTTGCGGCAGGTATTCACCGGTCAGCAACGATTCATCGACGCTGGAGCGGCCTTCGACGATGCGCCCGTCGGCGGGGATTACCGCGCCTGGCAGCACCTGCACCGTGTCACCGCGCTGCAGCTCGCTGAGCAGGATGCGTTCACTGCGGCCGACGGCGTCCAGGCGCAGGCACGAGGCCGGCAGCAGGTTGACCAGCTGCGCAGTGGCCGCGGCAGTGCGTTCGCGGGCGCGGCGCTCCAGGTAACGGCCAGTGAGCAGGAACAGCGCGAACATGCCCACGGTGTCGAAATACAGCTCGCCGCTGCCGGTGATGGCGGTCCAGATGCCGGCGCCGAACGCCAGGCCAATGGCCAGCGACACCGAAACGTCCATGGTCAGGTGGCGGGTACGCAGGTCGCGTGCCGCGCCCTTGAAGAACGGTGCGCAGCTGTAGAACACGATGGGGATGGTGAGAAACAGCGCCACCCAGCGCAGAATGGTGTGCAGTTCGGGCGACAGGTCGATGTTGAATTCCGGCCAGGTGGCCATGGTTGCCATCATCGCCTGGAACCACAGCAGCCCGGCCACGCCCAGGCGGCGCAGGGCGCTGCGGTTCTCGTGGGCCAGTTGCTCGGCGGCCTGGTCGGGCTGATAAGGGTGGGCGGCGTAACCGATCTGGCGCAGCTCGGCGAGCAGGCGCGAGAGCGGCAGTTGCTTGTCATCCCAGTTCAGCAGCAAGCGGTGGTTGGACAGGTTCAGGCGCGCCTCGGCGACGCCGGGCAGGTTGCGCAGGTGCTTTTCGATCAGCCAGCCGCAGGCGGCGCAGCTGATACCTTCGACCAGCAGGGTGGTTTCGGCCAGGTCGCCGGCATGGCGAACGAAGGTTTGCTGTACGTCGCTGCGGTCATAGAGGGCGAGCTCGTCCTGCAGCTGTTTGGGCAGGGCCTCGGGGTTGGCACTGTTGTCGCTACGATGCTGGTAATAGTGCTCCAGGCCACCGGCGACGATCGACTCGGCCACCGCCTGGCAGCCGGGGCAGCAGAACTGCCGGGTCTCACCGAGGACCACGGCGTTGAAGCGGCTGCCGGCAGGGACGGGCATTGCGCAGTGGTAGCAAGGGGTGGGCTGGGTCATCACATCATTGCCTTAAACAAATCGGCTAGGTTGGGCACGGCACCTGTGGGAGCGGGTTTACCCGCGAATGCGTCAGATCAGGCAATGATGTTTTCAGGTTAGACGCATTCGCGGGTAAACCCGCTCCTACAAGGAGCGGCGGAGGTGCGATTATTGGTGCTCGGCACCTTGCAGTGCTTCATCACCCAGCTGCAAGGTCACACCATGCTCCACCTTTTCTTCCTCGAACAAGCGCCACACCTGGCCACCTTCGCTACCCAGCAGCTCAACGAAGCGCCGCCCGTCAACCTTGTCCTCCAGCTGCCCTACATAGCGCCCAGCCTCGACCCGGCTCAACAGCACCTTGCGGTCTTTCTCCGGCTGGGTTGGCGAGATCAGGTTCAGCTCCAGGCTCTGCGGGTCGCTGTTGCCGGTCAGGCGCACGTCCACTTCGCCGGTCAGCTCGTCCAGGTGCACGCCGGCCTTCAGGCCCAGCGTCTGCGCCAGCAGTTCTCGGTCCAGCGAGCGGTTGATGCCCTTGCCAGCCTCGTAGTAGTTGTCGTTCACCAGGTTGTCCGGGTTGTGCACGGCGATGCTGACCATGGTCAGGCTCAGGCACACCGAGGTGGCGAGAATGCCGATGATGATCCAGGGCCAGAGGTGCTTGTACCAGGGGCTGGCGGCGGTGGCAGGCATTGTGGGTTATCTCTCTTAGCGGATCTGTGGGCCGATGAAGCGGCTCTTGGCTTCAACCTGGGCGTCGCTGTCATCGGCGCTCTTGAGGATGAAGGTAATTTCGTTGGTGGTCGATGGCAGTTTCTCGGGCGCGATCGACAGCTGCACCGGCAGGCTGACGATATCACCAGCGTCCACGCGGATCTCGCGCTGGCCTTCAAGCTTCAGGTCCGGCAGGCCGGTGGCATCCAGCACGTAGACGTGGTCACGCTGGTCCTTGTTCATCACCTTCAGGCTATACACGTTCTCGATCCGGCCCTGGGCGTTCTCGCGGTACAGCACGCGGTCCTTGCTGACGTCGAAGCCGACCAGCGAACGGGTGGCGAAGGCGGTGGCCAGGCCGACCATCATCACCAGCAGTACCACGGCATAGCCGATCAGGCGCGGGCGCAGCATGTGGGTCTTCTGCCCGGACAGGTTGTGCTCGGTGGTGTAGCTGATCAGCCCCCTTGGGTAATTCATCTTGTCCATGATGTTGTCACAGGCATCGATGCACGCGGCGCAGCCGATGCACTCGATCTGCAGGCCGTCACGGATATCGATGCCGGTGGGGCAGACCTGCACGCACATGGTGCAGTCGATGCAGTCGCCCAGGCCTGCGGCCTTGTAGTCCAGGTCCTTTTTGCGCGGGCCGCGGGTTTCGCCACGACGCGGGTCGTAGGAAACGATCAGCGTGTCTTTGTCGAACATCACGCTCTGGAAGCGCGCGTAGGGGCACATGTACACGCACACCTGCTCGCGCAGCCAGCCGGCGTTGCCGTAGGTGGCGAGGGTGAAGAAGCCGACCCAGAAGTAGGCCCAGCCGTCGGCCTGGCCGGTAAAGAATTCGATTGCCAGTTCACGGATCGGCGAGAAATAGCCGACGAAGGTCATGCCGGTGACGAAACCGATCAGCAGCCACAGGCTGTGCTTGGCGAACTTGCGCAGGAACTTGTTGCCGCTCATGGGGGCTTTGTCGAGCTTCATGCGCTGGTTGCGGTCGCCCTCGGTGACCTTCTCGCACCACATGAATATCCATGTCCACACGCTTTGCGGGCAGGTGTAGCCGCACCATACCCGGCCGGCGAACACGGTGATGAAGAACAGGCCGAAGGCGGCAACGATGAGGATGCCCGAGAGCAAGATGAAGTCTTGCGGCCAGATGGTAGCGCCGAAGATGTAGAACTTGCGCTCGGGCAGGTTCCACCACACGGCCTGGTGGCCGCCCCAGTTCAACCACACCGTGCCAAAGTACAGCAGGAACAGCACAGCCCCGCCGACCATGCGCAGGCGTCGGAACAGGCCGGTGAAAGCGCGGGTGTAGATCTTTTCCCGGGAGGCGTAGAGGTCGACGGAATCCTTCCCTTTGTTGGCAGGCGGGGTGACGTCATGTACCGGAATTTGCTTGCTCATCATCAAGTCCCACGGCAGTGGAGAAGTGCCGCAGCCAGTGCATGCCGGCCGCAGTCTAGCGCAATCTGCTAGCGCTCTGCGGCCCATGATACGCCGCTGATGGCAGTATGGGGCTGCACTGCGACCTTTAGTCGCGTTGGGTTCGTGGTATGAATCGTGTTATGGCAGGTGTCAATTGATCCAGGTCATGGGGCCTGCAACAAATGTGTTTTCAGTACCGGCCTCTTCGCGGGTGAACCCGCTCCCACAGGGATCGCACAGATCCTGACGCGAGCGCAGTACCTGTGGGAGCGGGTTTACCCGCGAAGAGGCCTGGCCTGCTTACTCGGCTTTGGCCGGTGCCTGGTCCTGGTGCGACAGGCTGTACACATAAGCCGCCAGCAAGTGCACCTTGTCATTCCCTTGCAGCTGCTCCTGGGCCGGCATCTGCCCCTGGCGACCGTAGCGGATGGTCTGTTGCAACTGGGCAAAGCTCGAGCCGTAGATGAACGCCTGCGGATGGGTCAGGTTCGGCGCGCCCATGGCTGGCGTGCCCTTGCCCTCGGGCCCGTGGCAGGCCACGCAGTTGGCGGCGAAGATCTTCTGACCGTTTTCGGCATCGGCTTTCACGCCCTCTGGCAGGGTGCGGCCATCGAGCTTGCTGACCACGAACGCAGCCACGTCGGCCACGCCCTGCTCGCCGATCACTTCGGCCCAGGCCGGCATCACGCCGTGGCGGCCGCCCATGATGGTTGCCTTGATGGTGTCCGGCTCGCCGCCCCAGCGCCAGTCGTTGTCGGTAAGATTGGGGAAACCATAGGCACCCTTGGCGTCGGAGCCGTGGCATACCGAGCAGTTGGAGGCGAACAGCCGCGCGCCCATCTTCAGGGCCTGCGGGTCCTTGGCCACCTCGGTGATGGGCATGGCGGCGAACTTGGCGAAGATCGGCCCGAAGCGGGCGTCGGCCTTGGCCATTTCCTTTTCCCACTCGTGCACGCCGGTCCAGCCCGGCTGGCCGTTGGAAAACTCGGTCTGCTTGTCGTTATCCAGGTATGAGTAGCCTGGCAGGACGCCTTTCCAGTTGCCCAGGCCCGGGTACAGCACCAGGTAGCCGAGGGCGAAGATGATGGTGCCGACGAACAGCCAGAACCACCATTTCGGCAGCGGGTTGTCGTACTCCTCGATGCCATCGAAGGCATGCCCGACGGTTTCGTCGGTGACCTCTTCGCGCTGGCCCTTGCGGGTCGACAGCAGCAGCCAGGTCAACGAGAAGATGGTGCCCAGGGTCAGGACGGTAACGTACAGACTCCAGAAGGTTGTCATTGTTTTTTGCTCCCAGAAGCTTTTGCTTGCTCGACGTGCCGGCTGGCTTCGGGGTCATCCGCGAAGGGCAGTTGGGTCGCTTCGTCGAAGTCCTTCTTGCGCCGTGGGTTGAACACCCACAGCGCCAGGCCCACGAAGGCCACCATCACCACGACGGTGCCCAGGCCGCGAATCATCCCGATATCCATCAGCGTCACCGTTTGCTCTTGATGATGGTGCCAAGACCCTGCAGGTACGCGACGATGGCGTCCATTTCGGTCTTGCCCTTGACCGCGTCGCGGGCCCCGGCGATGTCGGCGTCGGTGTATGGCACGCCGAGGGTGCGCAGCACTTCCATCTTCTTCGCGGTGTCCTTGCCGTCGAGCTTGTGCTCGACCAGCCACGGGTACGACGGCATCTTCGATTCCGGTACCACGTTGCGCGGGTTGTACAGGTGCGCACGGTGCCAGTCATCGGAGTAGCGGCCACCGACCCGCGCCAGGTCCGGCCCGGTACGCTTGGAGCCCCACAGGAACGGGTGGTCCCATACGCTCTCGCCGGCCACCGAGTAATGGCCGTAGCGCTCGGTTTCGGCACGGAACGGGCGGATCATCTGCGAGTGGCAGCCCACGCAGCCTTCGCGGATATAGATATCGCGGCCTTCAAGCTCCAGTGCGGTGCGCGGCTTCATGCCTTCCACGGGTTTGTTGGTGACGTCCTGGAAAAACAGCGGGACGATCTGGGTCAGGCCACCGACGCTCACGGCGATGACCATGAAGAAGGCCAGCAGGCCTATGTTCTTCTCGACGGCTTCATGCTTCATCAGTGCGCTCCCACGACGACGATCTTGGCGGCTTCCTCAGCCTGTGCCGGGTTGGCGGCACGTACGGTACGGAACACGTTGTAGGCCATCAGCAGCATGCCGGTGGCGAAGAACGCACCGCCCAGGGCGCGGACGATATAGCCAGGGTGGCTGGCCTGCAGGGCTTCGACGAAGGAGTAGGTGAGGGTGCCGTCATCGTTGATGGCGCGCCACATCAGGCCCTGGGTGATGCCGTTTACCCACATCGAGGCGATGTACAGCACGGTACCGATGGTAGCCAGCCAGAAGTGCGCGTTGATCAGGCCGACGCTGTGCATCTGCTCGCGGCCATACAGGCGCGGGATCATGTGGTACACGGCGCCGATCGAGATCATCGCTACCCAGCCGAGGGCGCCGGCGTGGACGTGGCCGATGGTCCAGTCGGTGTAGTGCGACAGCGAGTTCACGGTCTTGATGGCCATCATCGGGCCTTCGAAGGTGGACATGCCGTAGAACGCCAGCGACACCACCAGGAAGCGCAGGATCGGGTCGGTGCGCAGTTTGTGCCAGGCACCGGACAGGGTCATCATGCCGTTGATCATGCCGCCCCAGCTTGGCGCCAGCAGGATGATCGACATCACCATGCCCAGCGACTGCGCCCAGTCAGGCAGGGCGGTGTAGTGCAGGTGGTGCGGACCGGCCCAGATGTACAGGGTGATCAGTGCCCAGAAGTGCACGATAGACAGGCGATACGAGTAGATCGGGCGTTCGGCCTGCTTCGGTACGAAGTAGTACATCATCCCCAGGAAGCCGGTGGTGAGGAAGAAGCCCACGGCGTTGTGGCCGTACCACCACTGGATCATCGCGTCGGTGGCGCCGGAGTAGGCCGAGTACGACTTGAACAGGCTTACCGGCAGCGAGATGTGGTTGACGATGTGCAGCATCGCGGTAACCACGATGAAGGCGCCGTAGAACCAGTTGCCGACATAGATGTGCTTGGTCTTGCGCTTGACGATGGTGCCGAAGAACACCAACCCGTAGGTGACCCAGACGATGGCCAGCAGGATCGCCAGCGGCCACTCGAGCTCGGCGTACTCCTTGGTGGTGGTGTAGCCCATCGGCAGGGTGATCAGCGCCCCGACGATCACCGCCTGCCAACCCCAGAAGGTGAAGGCGGCCATGCTGTCGGAGATCAGCCGGGTCTGGCAGGTGCGCTGCACCACGTAGTAGCTGGTGCCGAACAGCGCACAGCCCCCGAAGGCGAAGATCACCAGGTTGGTATGCAGCGGGCGCAGGCGGCCGAAGCTGGTCCAGGGCAGGTCCAGGTTCAGTTGCGGCCATACCAGCTGCGAGGCGATGAAGACGCCGAGGCCCATGCCAAGGATCCCCCAGACCACCGTCATGATGGCGAACTGGCGGACGACCTTATAGTTATAAGCAGTCGGACTGATTGCTGTGCTCATTGCTAAGGTTCCACGGTTTTGATGTTCTTGTTGGTCGAAAAATCGGCGCCAGTATTGATAACCACCGGGGTTACCGCAACGCAACTTTGGTACGCCGACCCGTGCCCGAGCCCGTTCACTGATGTCCCGCAGCGATCGGGTCTGGACGATTGTACACAAATAAATATTTGTAATGTGTACCGTTTTTCGACTTTTTCTGATCGATCGGTCAAGCTTTTTATCGGGACGGCGACAGGCTA
Organism: Pseudomonas sp. A2; assembly: GCF_023100865.1. Classification (NCBI taxonomy): domain Bacteria; kingdom Pseudomonadati; phylum Pseudomonadota; class Gammaproteobacteria; order Pseudomonadales; family Pseudomonadaceae; genus Pseudomonas; species Pseudomonas sp. A2. The sequence goes on along the minus strand of NZ_CP039127.1, from coordinate 4,174,090 downwards.
CGCGCCGCGTCTGCTTCGGTCCTTTCGGAGCGAGGCCCACTGAGGCAACAAGCTTAGTTGTGTTCGGAGGGGGTGCAAGGAGGGGTAGAGCGAGGAGAGGGGCTGCTTTGCAGCCCGTTCGCAGCACAAGGCTGCTCCTACAGGGTGGCTTAATCTTGCGCGGTACCCTTGTAGGAGCAGCCTTGTGCTGCGAGTGGGCCGCAAAGCGGCCCTTGGGCGGTATTACTTGGCAGTCACGGTTTCAGCAGCACCATCCTGCGACAGGCTATACACATACGCCGCCAGCAGGTGCACCTTGTCGTTGCCCTGGATCTCCGCCTGCGCCGGCATCTGACCCTGGCGACCATAGCGAATGGTCTGCTGCAGCTGGGCAAAGCTCGATCCGTAGATGAACGCCTGCGGGTGAGTCAGGTCTGGTGCGCCCATGGCCGGGGTGCCTTTGCCTTCAGGTCCGTGGCAGGCCACGCAGTTGCCGGCAAAGATCTCCTTGCCCTTGGCGGCGTCAGCCTTGACCCCTTCCGGCAGGCTGCGGCCATCGAGGTTGGTGAGCACGAACGCGGCCACATCCGCCACGCCCTGCTCGCCGATCACTTCGGCCCAGGCCGGCATCACGCCGTGACGACCGTTCATGATCGACGCCTTGATGGTTTCCGCTTCGCCGCCCCAGCGCCAATCCTTGTCGGTGAGGTTGGGGAAACCATAGGCACCCTTGGCATCCGAGCCATGGCAAACCGAGCAGTTGGAGGCGAACAGGCGGCTGCCCATCTTCAGTGCCTGCGGGTCCTTGGCCACTTCTTCCACGGGCATGGCGGCGTACTTGGCAAAGATCGGGCCGAATCTTGCGTCAGCCTTCTCCATTTCCTTCTGCCATTCGTTGGCGCCAGTCCAGCCATTTTCATAGCCCGGCAGGATGCCCTTCCAGTTGCCCAGGCCCGGGTAGAGGATCAGGTAGCCGACCGAGAACACCAGGGTGCCGACGAACAGCCAGAACCACCACTTGGGCAGCGGGTTGTCGTATTCCTCGATGCCGTCGAAGCTGTGGCCCATGGTCTGGTCGGTGGTGTTGTTGCTCTGGCCCTTGCGGGTGGCGAGCAGCAGCCAGGTCAGGCCAATCAGGCTACCGATGGTCAGTACGCAGATGTACGTACTCCAGAAGGTGGTCATTGCCCGTTACTCCTTTTTGCAGCAGGTTCCTGTCCGGCAGAGGGCAGGCGGTCGTCGACGAAGGGCAGCAGGCGCGCTTCGGCGAAATCACGGTCGCGGCGGCGGTTGAATACCCACAGGGTGAGGCCGATGAAGGCGATCATCACCACCAGTGTGCCCAGGCCGCGGATCATGCCGATGTCCATTCCCATCGCATTCACCTCTTGTTCTTGATCGCGGTGCCTAGCACCTGCAGGTAGGCGACCAGGGCATCCATTTCGGTCTTGCCCTTGACCGCGTCGCGGGCCCCGGCGATGTCATCGTCGGTGTACGGCACGCCCAGGGTGCGCAGGGTGCGCATCTTGGTGTCGGTATGGCTGTTGTCGACCTGCTGGGCGACCAGCCATGGATACGACGGCATCTTCGACTCCGGTACCACGTTGCGCGGGTTGTACAGGTGCGCACGGTGCCAGTCGTCCGAGTAGCGGCCACCGACCCGGGCCAGGTCCGGCCCGGTGCGCTTGGAGCCCCACAGGAACGGATGGTCCCACACGCTTTCACCAGCCACCGAGTAGTGGCCATAGCGCTCGGTTTCGGCGCGGAACGGGCGGATCATCTGCGAATGGCAGCCCACGCAGCCTTCGCGGATGTAGATATCGCGGCCTTCCAGCTGCAGCGCGGTGTAGGGCTTCATGCCTTCCACCGGCTTGTTGGTGACGTCCTGGAAGAACAACGGGACGATCTGGGTCAGGCCGCCGATGCTGACGGCGAACACCATCAGCAGGGCCAGCAGGCCGACGTTTTTCTCGATGACTTCATGTTTCATCAGGCAGGTCTCCTCAAGCCAGCTGGGCGTTCGCAGGGGCGACATCGAGCGCCGGCGAACGCACGGTGCGCCAGGTGTTCCAGGCCATCAGGAACATGCCGCTGAGGAAGATCGCACCGCCGACGAAGCGCACGATGAAGCCTGGGTGGCTGGCCACCAGGGTTTCCACGAACGAGTAGGTGAGCGTGCCGTCGCTGTTGACCGCGCGCCACATCAGGCCCTGGGCGATGCCGTTGACCCACATCGAGGCGATGTACAGCACGGTGCCGATGGTGGCCAGCCAGAAGTGCGCGTTGATCAGGCCGATGCTGTACATGCGCTCCTTGCCGAACACTTTCGGGATGGTGTGGTACAGCGCGCCGATCGAGATCATCGCCACCCAGCCGAGGGCGCCGGCGTGCACGTGGCCGATGGTCCAGTCGGTGTAGTGGGACAGGGCGTTGACCGTCTTGATGGCCATCATCGGGCCTTCGAAGGTGGACATGCCGTAGAACGCCAGCGACACCACCAGGAAACGCAGGATCGGGTCACTGCGCAGTTTGTGCCAGGCGCCGGACAGGGTCATCATGCCGTTGATCATGCCGCCCCAGCTTGGTGCCAGCAGGATCAGCGACATCACCATGCCCAGCGACTGCGCCCAGTCGGGCAGGGCGGTGTAGTGCAGGTGGTGCGGGCCGGCCCAGATGTACAGGGTGATCAGCGCCCAGAAGTGCACGATCGACAGGCGATAGGAATACACCGGGCGTTCGGCCTGCTTGGGCACGTAGTAGTACATCATCCCCAGGAAGCCCGCGGTCAGGAAGAAGCCCACGGCGTTGTGGCCATACCACCACTGCACCATGGCATCGGTGGCACCGGCATAGACCGAGTAGGACTTGGTCAGGCTGACCGGCAGTTCCAGGTTGTTGACGACGTGCAGCATCGCCACGGTGAGGATGAAGCCGCCGAAGAACCAGTTACCGACGTAGATGTGCTTGGTGTTGCGCTTCATCAGCGTGCCGAAGAACACGATGGCGTAGCTCACCCAGACGATGGTGATCAGGATGTCGATCGGCCATTCCAGTTCGGCGTATTCCTTGGAGCTGGTGTAACCCAGCGGCAGGCTGATGGCCGCCAGCAGGATCACCAGTTGCCAGCCCCAGAAGGTGAACGCGGCCAGGCCTGGTGCGAACAGGGTGGTCTGGCAGGTGCGTTGCACCGAATAATAGGAGGTGGCGAACAGCGCGCAGCCGCCGAAGGCGAAGATCACCGCATTGGTATGCAGGGGGCGCAGGCGGCCGAAGCTGGTCCAGGGGAGGTCGAAGTTGAGGGAGGGCCAGGCGAGCTGGGCGGCGATGAAGACGCCGAGCCCCATCCCGACGATTCCCCACACCACCGTCATGATGGCGAATTGGCGGACCACCTTGTAGTTATAGGCGGTACTGCTGGTTGTGTTCATGTATGGGTTCCCATCCACGGTTATTTGGCAGGCTTTACAGCGAGGCAAGCATGATTAATGGGCAAAGTGCCGGTATTGACGGGGATCAATGGGCGAAGGTCGGAAATGTCCCAGGCTTGCGCTGCGATCCCCCGCATGCTCGGGGCAAGGACGGCTACAAGGGCTGCCTGATCCTGGCCCATGGCGCAGGTGCGCCGATGGACAGCGGGTTCATGGACGAAATGGCGCAAAGGCTTGCGGCGCTTGGGGTAGCGGTAGTGCGCTTCGAGTTCCCGTACATGGCCGAGCGCAGGGTTGCCGGCGGCAAGCGGCCGCCGAACCCGCAGAAGGTGTTGCTGGAATGCTGGCGCGAGGTGTACCGGCAGGTGCGACCTTTGGTCGCGGGCAAGCTGGCGGTGGGTGGCAAGTCCATGGGCGGGCGCATGGCCAGCCTGCTGGCCGATGAACTGGAAGCGGATGCACTGGTGTGCCTGGGCTATCCATTTTATGCGGTGGGCAAACCGGAAAAGCCACGGGTCGAGCACCTGGCCGAATTGAAGACGCCGACGTTGATCGTGCAGGGCGAGCGGGATGCACTGGGTAACCGCGAGGCGGTGGCAGGGTATGCGTTATCGCCGGCGATCGAGGTGAGCTGGCTGGTGGCGGGGGACCATGACCTGAAGCCGCTGAAGGCCTCGGGGTTCAGTCATGAGCAGCACTTGCAGGCGGCGGCTGAGAAGGTTGCGGCATTCCTGTCGCAATAGTGCTGGATTCTTCGCGGGCTTGCCCGCTCCCACAGGTACTGCACAGGCCCGCAAGCTTGTAGTGGACCTGTGGGAGCGGGTTTACACGCGAAGAGGCCGGACCAGGCTGACGCTTAGTCGCGGTACTCGCACAGGTAAGCGGTATCCACCTTCACCTGCAGCTGGAACTTGCTGTCAGCCGGCACGTTGAACTTGTCGCCCGCCTTGAAGGTTTCCCAGTTGTCGCTACCTGGCAGCTTCACGGTCAGCGCACCCGAAACCACGTGCATGATTTCGCGCTTGGCAGTGCCGAACTCGTATTCGCCCGGGGCCATCACACCGACAGTGGCCGGGCCTTCTTCGCCCGCGAATGCGATCGACTTGACGGTGCCGTTGAAGTACTCGTTGACCTGGAACATGGGCGACTCCTGAAAGGGGGGATGAAAAAGGGCTGGCCAGTATGCCCAAGCCCACCGGCCCCGTCATCTGCTTTCAGGTAGCGTCTGCCGGCAGGCTCAACGGCAGCAGCCGCGCGGTATTGCGCGCATCTTCCAGGGCCCGGTGCTGCTGCCCGCAAAAGTGCATGCCGGCCAGCTGCAGTGCACCATTCAGCCCAGCGGGGCGCTGCAGGTGGCGGGCCTTGGCGAAGCGTTGCTTGAGGTTGATGTGCGGCAGGGTCCGCAGCAGGCTGTCCAGCCCATGCTGCTGCCACTCCTGGTGCAACTGCTGGCGGTCGTAGTCGCCCCAGCTGACCCAGGCCTGAAGCTGCCCGCGGTGGTGCCCGAGCCAGCGCTCGAAGCTTGCCCATACCTCGCGGAACGACGCCGCACTGTCCACGCTGGCCTGGCTGATGTGGGTCAGCTCACGGCAGAACGGGGTCAGCTGCGGCCGTCGGCGAGGCTTCACGAAGCGCTGGAAGTGGTCGACCTCGCGGCCATCGCGGGTAACCAGGCTTGCGCCGATTTCAATGACTTCCATCTCTGTGACCGGCCACCCACCATCGTCGGTGGTGGCTTCCAGGTCGATCACCAACCAGTGGCCCATACCAGGCTCCCTTGCAGATCCTGCTAGAGCGTAGCGAAACTCCGGGCATCCGGCATCCCCTGGCAGTTTGCCCGCAGCTTTGGCGCAAAGTGCCACTAACCGGCAGTTGTGTCCGGCCCGGAAAACGCCTAGCTTAGGCGGACCCTGGCATGAACCGTGATGAGTGTCCGTCTTGACTCCAGCGACCGGCCTGAAGGCCCTGTCTTCCCTGATGCTGCTAGCCGTGTTCTGGCTGGCGGCGCCGGCATGGGCTGCCGATGCCGTCGAGGTAAAGATTGGCGCTGCGCATTTCCCTCCGTACACGGTACGCCCGGAGCAGGGCGCCGACAGCGGCCTGCTGCGGCAGTTGGTCGACGCGCTCAATCGCGCGCAGCAGCGCTACCACTTCGTCGTGGTGCCCACCTCCATCCAGCGGCGTTTTGGTGACCTCCAGCAAGGCCGCACCGACATGGCCATTTTCGAGAACCCGGCATGGGGCTGGCAGCAGATTGCCCACCAGAGCGTGGACATGGGCCTGGAAGATGCCGAGGTGTTCGTCGCCCGCAAGGCCAGTGGCCGTGACCCGCATTACTTCGACGACCTGCGCGGCAAGCGCCTGGCGCTGTTCAACGGCTACCACTATGCGTTCGCCGGCTTCAACTCCGACCCCGACTACCTGCGCAACGCCTACAACGCGACCCTGACGTATTCCCATGACAGCAACCTGCTGATGGTGCAGGCCGGCCGCGCCGACATCGCCTTGGTCACGCGTTCCTACCTCAGCGATTTCCTGGCGCGCAACCCGGCCAGTCGGGAGCAGTTGATGCCCTCGCAGCGCATTGACCAGGTCTATCATCACTACGCCTTGCTACGCCCGGGGGCACCCATCGGTGAACAATCGTTCGCGGCGCTGCTGCGTGCCCTGCGCGACAGTGGTGAGCTGGCGCGTATCTTCGAGCCATACCGCATCACGGTGGCGGCCCCGCGCGACTAAATTCCCGTGATGCGGCAACGTTCTCAGCAGTGAGCCTTTTCTTCATTGCCGCGAGTCAAGCCCATGCCGTTCGATGCCGCATCACAGCCCCAGTCAGCGCCACGCTGGCGCAGCCTCAGTGCCGAGGAGGGTGACAGCTGGCTGAGCCTGTCCCTCGAAGGCCGCGCGTTGATCCAGTTGCGCCTGGAGATAGGTGCTACTTTGCATGTCCACCTCGAGCGGCTGTGCCCCGAGCGCCCCTATGTGGCCTTGTGGGCCGCCTGTTATTGGCTGCTGGCCCGCGATGCGGCCTGCCAGTGTCTTGCCTGGCACCTGCCCGAGCCGTTGCCTCAGGCATTGACCAGTGGCCTGCTGCTGGCCGGCGACCAGCCTGGTCAATACCTGTGCGAGCGGGCGCTGTTCTGGCAGCTGCCACAGCCGTGGCTGGGCGAGTCGGCCAGCGTGGCCTACCCACAGCAGATGCAGATCAGCAACGGCAAGCGCCACCCCCGCCGCGCGCCCAAGCCTCGTGGCGAGGTGTACCGGCGCTTCGATACGCGCCTGGGCAGTTGGGTATCGCTGCGTACCTTGGAGATCGAGCATGACCTGGAGCGCTTCAACCGCTGGCAGAACAACCCGCGGGTGGAGACGTTCTGGCAGGAGGGTGGCACCCTTGCGCAGCATCGCGAATACCTGGGCAAGCTCGAGGCCGACCCGCATGCCCTGACGCTGATCGGTTGCTTCGATGACCAGCCGTTTGCCTACTTCGAGGCGTACTGGGCCAAGGAGGATCGCATTGCGCCGTTCTACCCGGCCGATGACTACGACCGTGGCATCCACATGCTGGTGGGGGAGGAGAGCCACCGCGGGCCGCACAAGGTGGCCAGCTGGCTATCGGCGCTGGTGCACTACCTGTTCCTGGATGACCCGCGCACCCAGCGGGTGGTGGCCGAGCCGCGTGCCGACAACGGCAAGATGATCGGCTACATGCACGACCAGTGCTTCCATTGCGACAAGGAGTTCGACTTCCCGCACAAGCGTGCGGCGTTGATGATTCTGGGGCGGGAACGGTTCTTCGATAAGTGTAAATTGGCTTGAGTGCCAGGGGGCCGCTGTGCGGCCCTGTGGGAGCGGGTTTACCCGCGAAGAATGCGACATGGTGCATGGCACCGGCTATGCCGGTGTTCGCGGGTAAACCCGCTCCCACACGTGCCCTCAGCAACCTTGAAGGTTCAGGCCTGCCGACTGGCCGTCTTGCGGCAATGCACCAGCGCATCGCGGATCATGAAGTTGACCAGCGTCGGCGACACTCCCAGCTCCTTGGCAATGTCCTTCTGCGGCACGCCATGCAGGCGGTACATCTCGAAGGCATAGCGGGTGCGCTGGGGCAGTTCGTTCAGCGCCTCGGCAATGTCATCCAGCGCGGCAAGGTTGATGTGGGTGGCTTCGGGGGAGGTATTTTGCACGACCACGTTCAGGCCTTCCTCCTCGCTGCCGGAGTATTTCAGCTCCATGGCCTGCTTGCGGTAGTGGTCGATGGCCAGGTTGCGCACGATCTGGAACAGGTAGCTCAGCTGCGCCTTGAACGACGATGTGATCTGCGGGGCGGCGCTGAGCCGGAAGAAGGCGTCCTGCACCACATCTTCGGCGCGCGATCGGCAGCCGGTGATGCGGGCAGCGATCTTGACCAGAATGCTGCGGTTGTCGACGAAGGCCTGCAGTAATGGTGAATCGCACTTACTTGTGGATAGTTGTTCCGCCATGGAAATCACCTTGTCACAGAGGGGAAAGGACGCACCCAAATTTGGGAAGCTTCCTACGACGGGCGACAAGCTATTCAGAATGATAATGATTGTCAAATGCGAAATGTAATTGGTTTCATGTGGTTTCAGTTCTAAAGCGCAGAGATGGCTGGGTGCATGCCAGGCGCAACATTTCTCAAGGCAAACACCTGGCAACCCTCACGTGCCCCCAAAGCCTCACCACCGCTAATTTCTCCCCCCGCCCATCCGTCCCCCTGTGTACACCTCAGGCCGCCACATGCCGCTGCGCCCACGTTCGCGCAGCAGCCGGCCCGACCCAACCAGACACTGGCAGGAACACCCCATGACGGACGCCTTCGAACTCCCGCTCTCGCTGGTCCAGGCCCTGGCGCAGCGCGCCGTGCAGACCCCGGACAAAGTCGCCTTGCGCTTTCTGGCCGACGCTCCCGGCGAGCAGGCCGTGCTCAGCTACCGGGACCTCGACCAGCGCGCACGCACCATCGCTGCTGCCTTGCAAAGCCGGGCCGGTTTCGGCGACCGCGCAGTGCTGTTGTTCCCCAGCGGGCCAGACTATGTGGCGGCATTCTTCGGCTGCCTGTATGCCGGTGTGATTGCGGTGCCGGCCTACCCGCCGGAGTCCGCGCGCCAGCACCACCAGCAGCGCTTGCTGTCGATCATCGACGACGCCGAGCCGCGCCTGCTGCTGACCGTCGCGGCCCTGCACGACAGCCTGCAGGGCCTGGAAGCCCTGACAGCGGCCAACGCCCCCGAACTGTTGGCGGTGGATGGCCTGGACCCGGCACTGGCTGCAAACTGGCGCGAGCCCGTGCTCAAGGGTGATGACATCGCCTTCCTGCAATACACCTCCGGCTCCACAGCACTGCCCAAGGGCGTGCAGGTCAGCCATGGCAACCTGGTGGCCAACGAACAACTGATCCGCCAAGGCTTTGGCATCGACCTCCACCCCGACGATGTGATCGTCAGCTGGCTGCCGCTGTACCACGACATGGGCCTGATCGGCGGCCTGCTGCAGCCGATCTTCAGCGGCGTGCCCTGTGTGCTGATGTCGCCGGGCTACTTCCTGGCCCGGCCGCTGCGCTGGTTGCAGGCCATCAGCGAATACGGCGGCACCATCAGCGGCGGCCCCGACTTTGCCTACCGGTTGTGCAGCGAGCGGGTCAGCGAGGCCTCCCTGGCGGGGCTCGACCTCAGCCGCTGGCGGGTGGCCTATTCTGGCTCCGAGCCGATCCGCCAGGACAGCCTGGCGGCCTTTGCCGACAAGTTCCAGGCCTGCGGCTTCGACCCGCAGAGCTTCTTCGCCAGCTACGGCCTGGCCGAGGCGACCCTGTTCGTCAGCGGTAGTCGCCGTGGCCAGGGCATCGCCGCGCTGGAGCTGGACGCCGGAGCCTTCGCCGCCAACCGTGCGGAGCCAGGCAAGGGCAGTGTGCTGATGAGCTGTGGCTACCCGCAGCCCGGGCATGCCGTGCGCATTGTCGAACCACAACGCCTGCAGGTGCTGGGCGACAACCAGGTGGGCGAGATCTGGGCCGCCGGCCCGAGCATCGCCCTGGGCTACTGGCGCAACCCCGAGGCCAGCGCCCGCACCTTCGTCGAGATGGGCGGCCAGACCTGGCTGCGTACCGGCGACCTGGGCTTCATGCGCGAAGGGGAAGTGTTCGTCACCGGTCGCCTGAAGGACATGCTGATCGTGCGCGGGCAGAACCTGTACCCGCAGGACCTGGAAAAGACCCTCGAGCGCGAAGTGGAGGTGCTGCGCAAAGGCCGGGTGGCAGTGTTCGCCGTCGAGCAGCAAGGCGAGGAGGGTATTGGCGTGGCGGTGGAAATCAGCCGCAACGTGCAGAAGGCGATCAAGCCCCAGGAGCTGATCAAGACCCTGCGCCAGGTGATTGCCGACGCCTGCCGCCAGGCCCCGGCCGTGGTCCTGCTGCTGAACCCGGGGGCGCTGCCCAAGACCTCCAGCGGCAAGCTGCAGCGTTCGGCCTGCCGCGTGCGCATGGACGATGGCAGTCTGGACTGCTATGCCCGCTTCCCTGAGGTGGGCGAGCCCGTTGCCACGGATGCCGCCGGCAATGAACTGCAGGCGCGCATCGCCGATGTGTGGCGCGACATCCTCAAGGTCGAGGCGGTGGCGGCAGACGACCACTTCCTGCTGCTGGGCGGCAACTCCATCGCCGCCACCCACGCCACCGCACGCCTGGCCGATGAACTGGGCATTGAGCTGGGCCTGCGCACCCTGTTCGAAGCGCCGATACTGGCTGACTACGCCAAGGCCGTGGCCGCGATCATCGCCGAAGGCGGTGGCCGGGTCGGTGCCATCGCTACACTGGAACGCACCCAGGCGCTGCCCCAGTCGCTGGCGCAAAACCGCCTGTGGTTGCTGTGGCAGTTGGACCCGCAATCGGCGGCCTACAACATTCCGGCCGGCCTGCAGTTGCGCGGTGAGCTGGACGAAAACGCCCTGGAAACAGCCTTCCAGGCGCTGGTGGCGCGCCATGAATCGCTGCGCACCCTGTTTGCCGAAGAGAACGGCCAGGCCCTGCAGCGCATCCAGGCGCAGCAGCCGTTCGACCTTCGCCGCCTGGACCTCGAAGGCCAGGCCGCCGAACAGGTCGCCGCCCAACGTGAAACCGAAGCTCGCCAGCCGTTTGACCTGACCCGGGGGCCGTTGCTGCGGGTGACCCTGGCGCGCCTGGACGATGAGCACCATCAACTGTGGGTGACCCTGCACCATATCGTCGCCGACGGCTGGTCGCTGAACATCCTGCTCGACGAATTCGCCAAACTGTACGCCGCCCACTGCCAGGGCCTCGAGGCCAACCTGGCACCGCTGACCCTGGGTTATGCCGACTACGGAAGCTGGCAGCGACAGTGGCTGGCCGCAGGCGAAGCCGAGCGCCAACTGCAGCACTGGAAGGAGCGCCTGGGGGATGAACTGCCGGTGCTCGACCTGTGTACCGACCACCCGCGCACCAGCCAGCGCGACCACCGCGCCGCTCGCTTCAACCTCAAGGTGCCGGCCAGGCTCACTGAAGCGCTCAAGGGCCTGGCCCGCGAACAGCAGGCCAGCCTGTTCATGGTACTGCTGGCCGGCTGGCAGGCGCTGTTGCACCGCTACAGTGGCCAGGCCGATATTCGTGTCGGCGTGCCCAACGCCAACCGCCCGCGCCTGGAAACCCAAGGCATGGTCGGCTTCTTCATCAACACCCAGGTGCTGCGTGCGCAGCTCGACGGCCGCCTGCCGTTCGACCAGTTGCTGGCCCAGGTGCGCCAGGCCACCCTGGATGCCCAGGCCAACCAGGACCTGCCGTTCGAGCAACTGCTCGAAGCCCTGCCCGAGGCTCGCGAGCAAGGCCTGTTCCAGGTCATGTTCAACCACCAGCAACGTGACCTGTCTGCGCTGCGCCGCCTGCCGGGCCTGCTGGCCGAAGAGCTGCCGTGGCACAGTCGCGAAGCCAAGTTCGACTTGCAGCTGCACAGTGAAGAAGACCACCAGGGCCGCCTGAGCCTGGCCTTCGACTATGCCGCCGAATTGTTCGATGCCAGTACCGTCAAGCGCCTGGCCCAGCACCTGTTGGCCCTGCTCGAGCAGGTGTGTGCCGGGCCGCAGCGGGCGCTGGGCGAGGTGCAACTGCTCGACGAGCCTGGCCGCGCGCAACTGCTGAGCTGGGGCGAGGCACCCGCTGCGCCGCCGCAACGCCTGCTGGTCGAGCAGCTCAATGAACAGGCACGCCTGACCCCGCAGCGCACCGCCCTGGTGTGGGACGGTGGCAGCCTGGATTACGTCGAGTTGCACCAGCAAGCCAACCGTCTGGCCCACTACCTGCGTGACAAAGGCGTGGGCCCAGACACTTGCGTGGCCATTGCCATCGAGCGTTCGCCGCAGCTGCTGGTGGGCCTGCTGGCCATTCTCAAGGCCGGTGGTGCCTATGTGCCGCTGGACGTCGATTACCCGGCCGAGCGCCTGGCCTACATGCTCGCCGACTGCAACGCTGGCCTGTTGCTGAGCCACAGCAGCCTGCTGGGCAAGCTGCCACAGGTGGACGGCGTCAGCGCCATCGCCCTCGACCAGCTGCACCTGGACAGCTGGCCAAGCCATGCCCCCGGGTTGCATCTGCATGGCGACAACCTGGCCTATGTGATCTATACCTCCGGCTCCACCGGCCAGCCCAAGGGCGTGGGCAATACCCACGCGGCACTGGCCGAGCGCCTGCAATGGATGCAGGCCAGCTATGTGCTGGACGACAGCGACGTGCTGATGCAGAAGGCGCCGATCAGCTTCGACGTTTCGGTGTGGGAATGCTTCTGGCCACTGGTGACCGGTTGCAAGCTGGTGCTCGCCGGCCCTGGCGAGCACCGCGACCCGCAGCGCATCGCCGCGTTGGTGCAGGCCCATGGCGTGACCACGCTGCACTTCGTGCCGCCGCTGTTGCAGGTGTTCGTCCAGGAGCCGCAGGCGGGTGCCTGCGGCAGCCTGCGCCGGCTGTTCTCCGGTGGCGAAGCGCTGTCCGCGGCACTGCGTGACCGCGTGCTGCAGGTGCTGCCACAGGTGCAGTTGCACAACCGCTATGGCCCGACCGAAACCGCCATCAACGTCACCCACTGGCACTGCCAGGCCACCGATGGCGAACGCTCGCCGATCGGCCGCCCGCTGGGCAATGTGCTGTGCCGTGTGCTGGACGACGAGCTGGAACTGACCGCCCCCGGTGTGCCGGGCGAGCTGTACCTTGGCGGTGCAGGCCTGGCCCGTGGTTACCTGGGCCGCCCGGGCCTCACCGCCGAGCGCTTCGTGCCCCAGGCTGACGGCAATGGCGAGCGCTTGTACCGCAGTGGCGACCGCGCCCGCTGGCAGGTGCAGACCGAGGCGCTGGAATACCTTGGCCGCCTAGACCAGCAGGTCAAGGTGCGTGGCTTCCGTGTCGAACCCGAGGAAGTCCAGGCCTGCCTGCTGGCGCAGCCGGGGGTCGAACAGGCGCTGGTGCTGATTCACAAGGATGCCATAGGCGCGCAACTGGTCGGCTACTACAGTGGCAGCGCCCAGCCTGATGCATTGCTGACGGTGCTGGCGGAACAACTACCGGCCTACATGGTGCCGGCACAACTCATCCCGCTGGCGCAGATGCCACTAGGCCCCAGCGGCAAGGTCGACCGCAAGGCATTGCCCGCCCCGGTGTGGCAGCAGCGGCAACACGTCGAGCCGCAAACCGAGTTGCAGCAGCAGGTCGCCGCCATCTGGCGCGAGGTGCTGAACCTGCCGCGCATCGGCTTGCAGGATGACTTCTTCGCCCTCGGCGGCCATTCGCTGCTGGCCACTCAAATTGTCTCGCGCACGCGTCAGGCTTGCGATGTCGAGCTGCCGCTCAAGGCCCTGTTCGACGCCAGCGAGCTGGGCGCCTTCTGTGCCGAGATCACGCGTATTCGTGCTGCCGGTGAGCGCAACCAGCAAGGCGCAATCACCCGCGTCGACCGCCGCCAGGCGGTGCCGCTGTCGTACTCGCAGCAGCGCATGTGGTTCCTCTGGCAAATGGAGCCGGGCAGCCCGGCGTACAACGTCGGCGGCATGGCGCGCTTGCGCGGCACCCTGCATGTGGATGCTTTCGAGCGAGCGTTGCAGGCGCTGGTGGTGCGCCACGAAACCCTGCGCACCACCTTCCCCAGCATCGATGGCGTGCCGTATCAGTGCGTGGCCGACGACAGCAGCCTGCACCTCGACTGGCAAGACTTCAGCGCCTTGCCCGCAGATGCCCGCCAACAACACCTGCAGCAACTGGCCGACGACCAGGCGCACCAGCCGTTCGACCTGGAGCGCGGCCCGCTGCTGCGTGCCTGCCTGGTGAAAGCCGAAGAGCGCGAGCATTTCTTCGTGCTGACCCTGCACCATATCGTCACCGAGGGCTGGGCCATGGACATCTTTGCCCGCGAACTGGGCGAGCTGTACGAGGCGTTCGTCGATGACCGCGAATCGCCGCTGGCGCCGCTGCCGGTGCAGTACCTGGACTACAGCGTGTGGCAACGGCAATGGCTGGAAAGCGGCGAGGGCGCCCGCCAGCTGGCCTACTGGCAGGCCCGCCTGGGCGATGAGCACCCGGTGCTGGCGTTGCCTGCCGACCGCCCGCGCCCGGCAGTGCAAAGCCACCGTGGCGAGCTGTACCGCTTCGAACTCGACCCGGCGCTGGTTGCCCGCGTGCATGCCTTCAACAGCCAGCGCGGCCTGACCCTGTTCATGACCATGACTGCCACCCTGGCCGCCTTGCTGCATCGCTACAGCGGCCAACGTGACCTGCGCATTGGCGCGCCGGTGGCCAACCGCATCCGCCCGGAAAGCGAAGGGCTGATTGGCGCGTTCCTCAACACCCAGGTGCTGCGTTGCGAGCTGGACGGCCAGATGAGCGCCGCGCAGTTGCTGGAGCAGGTACGCCAGGTTGCCATCGAAGGCCAGTCGCACCAGGACCTGCCGTTCGACCAGCTGGTGGAAGCCCTGCAACCACCGCGCAGCAGCGCCTACAACCCGCTGTTCCAGGTGATGTGCAACGTTCAGCGCTGGGCCTTCCAGCAAAGCCGCCAGCTTGCCGGCATGCAGGTGGATTACCTGGTCAACGACGCCAGCGCCACCAAGTTCGACCTGTACCTGGAGGTGACCGACCTCGACGGTCGCCTGGGTTGCTGCCTGACCTATAGCCGTGATCTGTTCGACGAACCACGCATCGCACGCATGGCCGAGCACTGGCAGCAATTGCTGGCGGGCCTGCTCGACAACCCGCAACAGCGCCTGTGCGAGCTGCCGATGCTGAGCAGCGCCGAGCAGCAGGTGCTGGTGGGCGAGTTGCAGGGCGAGCAGGGTCTCGCTCTCGACCAGACCGTGCACGGCCTGTTCGCCGCCCAGGCTGCGCGTACGCCACACGCTGGCGCGTTGAGCTTCGCCGGCCGGCACATGACCTATGCCGAACTCGACCAGCGGGCCAACCGCCTGGCCCGCGCCCTGCGCGAGCGTGGCGTCGGCCCGCAGGTGCGTGTGGGCTTGGCGCTGGAGCGTTCGCTGGAAATGGTCGTCGGCCTGCTGGCCATCCTCAAGGCCGGTGGCGCCTATGTGCCGCTCGACCCCGAATACCCGCTCGACCGCCTGCGCTACATGATTGAAGACAGCCGCATCGGCCTGCTGCTCAGCCAGCGCGCGCTGCTGCAAACCCTGGGGCAGCTGCCCGAAGGCGTGGTGCGCTGGAGCCTGGAAGACGACAGCGCCAGCCTGTCGGCCTACAGCGATGCGCCGCTGGACAACCTCAACCTGCCGCAGCACCAGGCCTACCTGATCTACACCTCCGGTTCCACCGGCAAGCCCAAGGGCGTGGCGGTCAGCCACGGCGAGTTCGCCATGCATTGCCAGGCGGTGATCGACGCGTTCGGCATGCGCAGCGATGACTGCGAGCTGCACTTCTATTCGATCAATTTCGACGCCGCCAGCGAACGCCTGTGGGTGCCGCTGCTGTGTGGCGCCCGCGTGGTGCTGCGTGCCCAGGGGCAGTGGGGTGCCGAAGACATCTGCCAGCTGGTGCGCGAGCAGCAGGTGAGCATCCTCGGCTTCACGCCAAGCTACGGCAGCCAGTTGGCCCAGTACCTGGCCGGGCAGGGCGAGCAGTTGCCAGTGCGCCTGGTCATTACCGGTGGTGAGGCGCTGACCGGCGAACACTTGCAGCGCATCCGCCAGGCCTTTGCGCCGCAGCAGTTCTTCAACGCCTACGGGCCGACCGAAACCGTGGTCATGCCGCTGGCCTGCCTGGCACCACAGACACTGCCGGCGGAGCTGGGCAGCGTGCCGATCGGCCGTGTCATCGGTAGCCGCACGGCCTACATCCTCGACGAAGACCTTGCCCTGTTGCCGCAAGGCGGTGTTGGCGAGCTGTATGTCGGCGGTGCCGGCCTGGCCCAGGGTTACCACGACCGCCCGGGCCTAAGCGCCGAGCGCTTCGTCGCCGACCCGTTCGGCAGCGAAGGCGGGCGCCTGTATCGCACCGGTGACCTGGTGCGCCTGGGCAGCGATGGCCTGGTCGAGTACGTCGGCCGCGCCGACCAGCAGGTGAAGATTCGCGGTTTCCGTATCGAGCTGGGCGAAATCGAAAGCCGCCTGCAGGCGCATGCCGATGTCGACGAAGCTGTGGTGCTGGCCCTCGACCTGCCAGGTGGCAAGCAACTGGTGGGTTACCTGGTGTGCGGGCAAGCCGCTGCCGACAGCGAGGCCCAGGGCATGCTGCGCGACGCGGTGAAAGCCGATGCCCGCAAGCACTTGCCGGACTACATGGTGCCGGCGCACCTGGTGCTGCTCGACAGCCTGCCGCTGATGGGCAACGGCAAGCTCGACCGCCGTGCGCTGCCGCTGCCGAACCTGGAACAGGCACGCCAGCAGTACCAGGCGCCTGGCAACGAGGTGGAAGCGCAACTGGCGCAGATCTGGCGCGACGTGCTCAACATTGCCCGGATCGGCGTGCAGGACAACTTCTTCGAACTGGGCGGCGACTCGATCCTGTCGATCCAGGTAGTCAGCCGGGCCCGTCAGGCCGGCTTGCAGTTCACCCCGCGCGACCTGTTCCAGCATCAGACCATCCAGACCCTGGCCGCCATCGTTCAGCGCAGCGAAGCCGCCAGCAGCATCGAACAGGGCCTGCGCCAGGGCCAGGCCGGCCTCACGCCGATCCAGCACTGGTTCTTCGACAGTGAAGTGCCACAGCCGCAGCACTGGAACCAGGCTGTTCTGCTGGAGCCACGCAAGCCGCTGGATGAGGGGGTACTGGAGCGAGCCCTGGCCGGCCTGGTGCAGCACCACGACAGCCTGCGCCTGCGCTTCAGTCAGGCCCAGGGCCGCTGGCAGGCCGAATATGCTTCGCTTGCCACCGGGCAATTGCTGTGGACAGCCACGGTCGCCGACTTCGCCGATTGCCAACCGCTGTACACCGACCTGCAACGCAGCCTCGACCTGGAACAGGGCCCACTGTTGCGCGCCTTGCTGGTAAATGACGGCCAGGGCGGCCAGCGCCTGTTGCTGGCTATCCATCACTTGGTGGTCGATGGCGTGTCGTGGCGCGTGCTGCTGGAAGACCTGCAGGCGCTGTACCGTGGCCAGCCGCTGCCGGCCAAGACCCACGCCATGGGCGACTGGGCCGCACGCCTGGCCAGCTATGCTGGCAGCGATTCGCTGCGCGACGAGCTGGGCTGGTGGCAAGGCCAGTTGGGTGGTGTGCGCCGTGAACTGCCATGTGATCACCCGCAGGGCGGCAACCTGCACCGCCACGCCCGTACCCTGGCCATCGGCCTGGATGTGGCGCAGACCCGGCAGTTGCTGCAGCAGGCCCCGGCGGCCTATCACACCCAGGTCAACGACCTGCTGCTGACCGCGCTGGCGCGTGCCCTGTGCCGCTGGAGCGGCGATGAAGAAGTGCTGGTACAGCTTGAGGGCCATGGCCGTGACGGGCTGTTCGAAGACATGGACCTGACCCGCAGCGTCGGCTGGTTCACCAACGCCTACCCGCTGAGCCTGCGCCCGCTGCCAGGCGAGGACGATGCGGCGCGGGCAGGCTCGATCAAGCGCATCAAGGAGCAGCTGCGCCAGGTGCCGCACAAAGGGCTGGGTTACGGCGTGCTGCGCTACCTGGCCGATACGGCAGTGCGTGAGCAGATGGCGGCCCTGCCGCAGGCACGCATCACCTTCAACTACCTGGGCCAGTTCGACCAGCAGTTCGACAGCACAGCCCTGTTCCAGCCGCTGGACGCCCCGGTCGGCCTGGCCCACGACCTCGATGCACCGCTGCCCAACTGGCTGAGTGTCGATGGCCAGGTGTATGGCGGTGCCCTGCAACTGCGCTGGACCTTCAGTGCCGAACGCTACGACGAGCGGACCATCGCCTGCCTGGCCGAGGCCTATCGTCAGGAGCTGCTGGCGCTGGTCGAGCATTGCCTGGCTGATGGCAACGGCAGTTTCACGCCATCGGACTTCCCGCTGGCGCACCTGACCCAGGCGCAGATCGACGCGCTGCCGGTACCGGCCGCGCAGATCGAGGACGTTTACCCGCTGACGCCGATGCAGGAGGGCATGCTGTTGCACACCCTGCTGGAGCCGGGTACTGGCCTTTACTACATGCAGGACCGCTACCGGATCAACAGCGCGCTCGACCCCGAACGCTTCGCCCAGGCGTGGCAGGCGGTGGTGGCACGCCACGAGGCGCTACGCGCATCGTTCAGCTGGAACACCGGCGAGGCGATGCTGCAGATCATCCACAAACCGGGCAACATGCCGGTGGACTATCAGGACTGGCGTGGCCTCGACGACGACGCCCAGGAGCAGCGCCTGCAGGCCCTGCACAAGCAGGAACGCGAGGCTGGTTTCGCCCTGCTCAGCGAGGCGCCGTTCCACCTGCGCCTGGTGCGTGTGGCCGACGAGCGCTACTGGTTCATGATGAGCAACCACCACATCCTCATCGATGCCTGGTGCCGCTCGCTGCTGATGAACGATTTCTTCGAGATCTACCAGGCCCTCGGCGAGGGGCGCCAGGCCCGCTTGCCGGTGCCACCGCGCTACCGCGACTACATCGGCTGGCTGCAACGCCAGGGCCTGGACGACGCGCGAGCCTGGTGGCAGGCCAACCTGGCCGGCTTCGAACGCGCCACCACGATCCCCAGCGACCGCCCGCTGCGCCACGACCATGCCGGTAGCGGCATGATCGTCGGCGACTGTTACACCCGCCTGGCGGTGAGCGACGGCGTGCGCCTGCGCGAACTGGCCCAGGCCCACCAGCTCACCGTCAACACCTTCGCCCAGGCGGCCTGGGCACTGGTGCTGGCGCGCTACAGTGGCGACCGCGACGTGGCCTTTGGCGTGACCGTGGCCGGGCGCCCGGTGAGCATGCCGCAGATGCAGCGTACCGTCGGCCTGTTCATCAACAGCGTCGCCCTGCGCGTGCAATTGCCTGTGGCGGGTGAGCGCTGCAGTGTGCGGCAGTGGTTGCAAGGCCTGTTGGAGCACAACATGGAGCTGCGCGAGTATGAATACCTGCCGCTGGTGGCCATCCAGGAATGCAGCGAACTGCCCAAGGGCCAGCCGCTGTTCGACAGCCTGTTCGTGTTCGAGAACGCGCCGGTGGAAACTGCCGTGCTCGACCACGCCCAGCACCTGAATGCCAGCTCCGACTCGGGCCGTACCCACACCAACTTCCCGCTGACAGCGGTGTGCTACCCGGGCGATGACCTTGGCCTGCACCTGTCGTTCGACCAGCGCTATTTCGACTACCCGACCGTCGAGCGCCTGCTGGCCGAGTTCAAGCGCCTGCTGCTGGCGCTGGTGCAAGGCTTTGAAGGGGAGATGAGCGCACTGCCGTTGCTGGGTGCGGAAGAGCAGCGCTTCCTGCTGGAAGACTGCAACTGCACCGCGCGCGCCTATCCGTTGGAACAGAGTTACATCGCGCAGTTCGAGGCGCAGGTGGCCGCGCATCCGCAACGTACCGTGGCCCGCTGCCTGGACGCGTCCTACGACTACGCCGGCTTGAACCTGGCGGCCAACCGTCTGGGCCATGCCTTGATCGCGGCGGGTGTGAACGTGGACCAGCCGGTGGCACTGCTGGCCGAGCGTGGGCTACCGCTGCTGGGCATGATCGTCGGCAGCTTCAAGGCCGGCGCCGGCTACCTGCCACTGGACCCGGGCCTGCCGGCGGCGCGCCTGCAAAGCATCATCCAGCTCAGCCGTACACCCGTGCTGGTGTGCAGCGCGGCCTGTGCCGGGCAAGGGCGGCAGTTGCTGGACCAGCTTGCGTTGGCGGCACGGCCGCAGCTGCTGGTCTGGGAAGACATCCAGGCCAGCCCGGTGGCCAGCCACAACCCCGGCATTCACAGCGGGCCGGATAACCTCGCCTATGTGATCTACACCTCAGGCTCCACCGGCCTGCCGAAGGGGGTGATGGTCGAGCAGCGCGGCATGCTCAACAACCAGCTGAGCAAGGTGCCGTACCTGGCGCTTGGCGAGCACGACGTGATCGCCCAGACGGCCTCGCAGAGCTTCGACATTTCGGTGTGGCAGTTCCTTGCCGCACCGCTGTTCGGCGCCAGGGTGGAGATCGTGCCGAATGCCATCGCCCATGACCCGCAGGGCCTGCTGGCGCATGTGCAGGCCACCGGCATCAGCGTGCTGGAGAGCGTGCCGTCGCTGATCCAGGGTATGCTGGCCAACGACCACCAGGCCCTCGATGGCCTGCGCTGGATGCTGCCGACCGGCGAAGCCATGCCACCGGAGCTGGCGGCGCAGTGGCTGCAGCGCTACCCGCAGATCGGCCTGGTCAACGCCTACGGCCCGGCGGAGTGCTCCGATGACGTGGCGTTCTTCCGCGTCGATGCCGCCTCGACCCGTGGCAGCTACCTGCCGATCGGCACGCCGACCGACAACAACCGCCTGTATCTGTACGGCGAGGACCAGACGCTGGTACCACTGGGTGCGACAGGTGAGTTGTGCGTGGCTGGCACCGGCGTGGGACGTGGCTATGTCGGCGACCCGGTGCGCACAGCGCTGGCGTTCATTCCCCATCCTCATGGTGCACCGGGCGAACGCCTGTACCGCACCGGAGACCTGGCGCGGCAGCGCCCGGACGGGGTGCTGGAGTATGTCGGGCGCATCGACCATCAGGTGAAGATTCGCGGCTACCGCATCGAACTGGGCGAAATCGAAGCCCGCCTGCACGAACAGCCAGAGATCCGCGACGCTGCCGTTGGCGTGCAGGAGGGCGTCAATGGCAAGCACCTGGTGGGTTACCTGGTGGCGCATCAGGGCGTTGCAGCCGACGCTGCGTTGCTGGAACAGATCAAGCAGCGCTTGCGTGCCGAGTTGCCGGAGTACATGGTGCCACTGCACTGGGGCTGGTTCGACAGCCTGCCGCACAACGCCAACGGCAAGCTCGACCGCAAGGCCTTGCCGGCCATCGACATCGGTGGCCAGCACAGCCAGGCCTACCAGGCGCCGCGCAATGAGCTGGAAGAGGTACTGGCCGGTATCTGGGCGGATGTGCTCAAGGCCGACCGGGTCGGGGTGCACGACAACTTCTTCGAGCTGGGCGGGCATTCGCTGCTGGCCACGCAAATCGCCTCGCGGGTGCAGAAGCAGCTGCAACTGAACGTGCCGCTGCGGGCGATGTTCGAGTGCAGCACGGTGGAGGAGCTGGCGGTGTATGTGCAGGGGCTGCAGGGCAGTGTGCTGGATGACGACAAGGTCGACCGGCTCAGTGACCTGATGGCCGAGCTGGAGGGGTTGTGACCTGAGCAGGTGAGGCCTGCACCGCCCCTGGATTGGTGCACAAAAGTTGAAATTGCTGGGGCCGCTATGCGGCCCTTTCGCGACACAAGGCCGCTCCTACAGATACGGCGTTGTTCTCGAGGTTTGGCGCAGTACCTGTGGGAGCGGGCATGCCCGCGAAAACCGGCGCAGCCGGTGCCATAACACCGCGTTGAGTTCTTCGCGGGCTTGCCCCACAGGTCCGCCACAGCCTTGTGCTACGAATGGGCTGCAAGGCAACCCCGGCGATTTCACATCAGCGCTTGCCGAGAATCTTTCCAAGCAACTCCGGCCGCGGTGCGCCTTGCTGGCTTTGCAGGTTGCCCTGGTCATCCTGATAGAAGATCGCCGGGGTCGCCTGCAAGCCCATTTCTTCCATCAGCGCCATGTTCGCCGCCAGCTTTTGCTGCACCGCCTCCGGCACCTGCTCCAGTGCCTTCAACTTGCTGGCCTTGCCGGCCTTTTCATGTTCCTGCAGTGCCTTGGCCGGGTCTTTCGCCGCCAGCAGCGCCGCCGATTTGCCCGGGCTGTCCTCGCGGATGATGCCGACCATGATATGGCGCAACTGCACCTTGCCCGACTCCACCCATGGCCGCGCCTGTTCCCAGAACATGTTGCAGTACGGGCAGTTGGGGTCGCTGAACAGGTACACCTTGCGCGGTGCATCGTCCTTGCCGTCGGCGATCCAGGAGGTTTTCTCCATCTTCGCCCAGATTTCCTTGCTCATCGGCGCATACACCAGCTTTTTCAGCGGCTCGGCACTGAGGTCGTTGCCCTGTTCGTCGAACAGGCTGCCGACCAGTACATGCTTGCCGTCAGGGGTGAGGTACAGCGCCAGGCCGTTGTTCTGGTACTCGGCGGCATACCCGCGCAGGCCGTTGGGGGCGTCGAAGCTGCCTTTGATCACGGCGCCCTTGGCTTGCAGTTGCGCAATCGCCTTGGGCAACTCTTCGGCATGCAGGGTGGGGGCAGCCAGCAGGGCCAGGGACAGGGGCAGCAGTGCAGTCAGTCGCATGTCAGTTTCCTTGTGCGGCAGGGGCGGGCGCGGTGGCCCGGTCGAAAGGCTCCAGGGCGTGGCGCAGGCTGGCCCGGGACAGCTCACCCAGATGGCTGCCGACCAGGCGCCCGTCGGCGTCGTAGAACAGGGTGGTGGGCAGGGCCATGGAGCCGACGCGCTGGGCCAGCAGACCGGTGCTGTCGAACAGCACGTGGGTCAGGCTCAGGCCGGTGGTGACGAGGAAGGTGCTGACGTTTTCCGGGGTCTCGCCCTGGTTGACGAACAGGAAGGTCACGTGCGGGTAAGCGCTTTGCGCTTGTTGCAGCACCGGCATTTCGCGTCGGCAGGGTGGGCACCAGGTGGCCCAGATGTTGATGACCAGCGGTTTGCCGCGGTAGCTGTGCAACGCCACGGATTGGCCGTTGGCCTTGCGCAGGCTCAAATCGGGCAGTTCGGTGCCCTTGCTGTACAGGTGGCCCCCGAGGCTGGCCAGGCCCCAGAACAGCGCGCCGCTGAACAGCGCCCAGCCCAGCGGGCGGCGCAGGCCCGGATGGCGCCAGCCCTGCCACAGGGCGCCGAGCACGATGCCGGCTAGGCCCGACCAGAACAGGAAGCCGCCATCACGGATATCGATGATCTGCAGCAGATCGTCCTGGTACATCGGCCAGTAGGCCAGCACGAATCCGGCGCGTGCGCACAGCAGGCCGATCAGGAACAGGTTGAACAGTGCCGATTCCGGGCTCTCGCCGCCACGCCGGGCGACCCACCAGCCGACCATGCTGGCGATCACCAGGGCGGTGAGCATCAGCAGGTGGTTGAGGGCCATGGTCAGTGGCCCGAGGGTTACGGTCAGCATCAGCCTTGGCTCCTGGTCTGGGTCCAGTGTTGCAGGAAGGCGGCTGCATCCACTTCACCGGTGATGCGCCGCGCGCGGCGTTCGTCGCCTTCCGGGCCGACCCAGATGATGCTGGGCGGGCCGGGTACCTGGTAGCGCTGCAGCAAGGCCTGGCTGGCCGGGGTGTCGGCGGTCACGTCCAGGCGCAGCAGGTGCACACCGGCCAGGCCGGCCTGCACGTCGCTGCGGGCGAACACCTGTTTCTCCATGACCTTGCACGACACGCACCAGTCGGCATAGTAGTCGAGCATCACCCACTGGCCACGGGCCTTGGCCGTATCCAGTTCGCGTTGCAGGTCTTCGGGGCGGCTGACGGTGACGAAAGCGTCCTCGATGTGCTGGCCGGTGGCCGGCGCAGCGCCGCCACCGGCGAACGGGCGCAGCGGCTGCCAGAGGTCGTCGCCACCAGCCGCCGCACCCACCAGCAGCAGGCCGCCCCACAGGGCTCCCAGCAGTGGCAAGGCGCGCAACGCCGGCAACCGCTGCAGGGCCGGCCAGGCAGCCCAGGCCAGGGCAATCAGCAAGGCGCCGCTCAGGGCCAGCAGCAATGCTGCGGGCAGCAGGCTGCGCAAGGTGTATAGCGCCATGCCCAGGAACACGAAGCCGAACACGCCCTTGACCCGGTTCATCCAGGCGCCCGGGCGGGGCAGGTAGCGGTTGCCCAGGGTTACCAGCAACAGCAGCGGCACGCCCATGCCCAGGCCGAGGCTGAACAGCACCAGCGCCCCCTGCAGCACGTCGCCGCTCTGGGCGATGTACAGCAGCGCGCCGGCCAACGGCGCGGTCATGCACGGGCCCATCAGCAGGCCGGACAGCGCGCCCAGCAGCGCCGCGCCATACAGGTTGCCACCACGGGTGCCTTGCCCGGCGCGGTCGAGGCGGTCACGCACGGCGGCGGGCAGTTGCAGCTCGAAGGCGCCGAACATCGGCAGGGCCAGCAGCACGAACAGCCCCGCCAGGCTGCCCAGCAGCCAGGGTTGCTGCAGCCAGGCCTGCAGGCTGGCACCCAGCAGTGCGGCGACCACGCCCAGGGCGGCATACACCAGGGCCATGCTCAGTACATAGACCCCGGCCAGTATCCAGCCGCGCCGGGCGCTGGCGCCATTGCCCAGCACCAGCCCGGCGAGGATCGGCAGCATCGGCAGCGAGCAGGGGGTAAAGGCCAGCAACAGGCCCAGGCCGAAGAACGCGAGCAGGCTCCAGGCCAGGTGGCCTTTTTGCAGGTCGCTGGCCAGGGCCTGGTCACTGGCTTGTTCGACCGCCGGCACCACACTGCCACCCAGGTCGACCAACGTGGTTTGCGGGGGGTAGCACAGGCCGGCGTCGGCACAGCCCTGCCAGCCCAGGCGCAGCTGGCCCTGGGCATCGGCCGGGAGCAGCAGTTCTAGCTGGTCGCGGTACACCGCACTGTCGCCGAAGAACTCGTCGTGGTGGTTGAGAGCGGCCGGCAGTTGCGGGTGCTGTTCGGCAGGCAGGCCGTCGAACTTCAGGCGTTTCTGATACAGGTAGTAGCCAGGCTGGATCTGGAAGAACAGGCGCATCTGGCCGTCGGCCTGGCGGTCGTGGGTAAGCACGAAGGCCTGGTTGACCGGCAGGAAGTCCGGTTTGACATCGAACGGGTTGGCCTGCAATGGGCCGGCCAGCAGTAGTGTCAGGAAGAGCAGGAGGACGCGCATGTCTTCGCCTTGGCAGTACGTTGAAAGGGGTCATGCTGGCTTGGGTCGATTAACCCAAGGTTAACTCTGGTTTTTGGTCAGGGGGGCGCATCAGGGCTTGCAGGTGTTTGCCGTGGGATTGTCTGCGCCTGGGAGATCGAGCGCCGCCCGCGCGGCGCTTCGCAGCACAAGGCTGCTCCTACATCTGTTTCGGGCCAATTATTCCTATGAGGTCTGTGCGCGAACGCTTTGGCGCATGTCTCGATATCGCGTTGTACGAACAAGGCGGTCGCGTGCACTGGCACAGGCGTTACTGGCCCGAAACAGATGTAGGAGCAGCCTTGTGCTGCGAAGCGCCGCGCGGGCGGCGCTCGGTCTCCCAAGCGCCGAAGATCCTAAGACGAACGCCTACCAGCCCCAGAGCAAATTCCGCCCCAGATCCCAGACATGTCGCGACATATTGTCGACTTGACTTTGCCTGCGCCAACACAATTGCTGTAAAGTTGACGTACAGGTCAGCTTTTCAGGCTAGTACCAGAATCAAAAAAAGGGCAGACCCCCTGCTGCC
Source organism: Pseudomonas sp. A2 (assembly GCF_023100865.1). Taxonomy (NCBI): domain Bacteria; kingdom Pseudomonadati; phylum Pseudomonadota; class Gammaproteobacteria; order Pseudomonadales; family Pseudomonadaceae; genus Pseudomonas; species Pseudomonas sp. A2. The sequence goes on along the minus strand of NZ_CP039127.1, from coordinate 4,148,772 downwards.
CAGAGGATCAAGCATGTCCAACCGTGATATTTCCCGGCGCGCCTTCCTGCAAGGCGGCCTGATCGCTGGTGTCGGCGTGACCATGGCGCCGCTCGGCAGCCAGGCATTCGCCGCGCTGATGGAGGAACGCGTCACCACCTCGCCGCAGAAGTGGATGAACCATGATGGCAAGGCACGTTTCCGTAACGATGCCTTGTCCAAGGTGTGCGGCGACAAGGTGTTCGCTCGCGACATCCGTGCCAAGGACATGCCCGGCTGGCCCGCACAGCAGGGCCATGCGCTGCTGCTCAAGGCGACCAAGGCCGATCGTATCTATGCCGGCCATGACCTCAGCCTGCTTGGTGCCGACCTGCAGCCGGACCGCATCGTCACCGCTGCCGACCTGGAAAAGGACGGCATCGCCTGGCCCGAGGCCCACTCGCCCGACCCGCTGCTGCCGCCCGGCAAGGTGCCTATGTTCATCGGCCACCCGGTGGCGATCCTGATCTGGCACGACTTCGAGCGCTTCCGTCAGGCCAAGCGCAAGCTGCAGTTCAATGACCAGGCGATCCGCTATGGCGCCCAGGCGCCGCTGTACCAGCGCGACCCCTACGGCAGCTTCCGCTTCGTGCGCGTGGGCGGTGCCACACCGTTCGACGACGATGAATTCTCCAGCCTGAAGAATTCCATGCTGTTCCCCACCATCCTCAACCGCAAGCCGGTGTGGTCGAAGCAGCCCAATCAGCATGGCGACCTGACCGAGCAGGGCCTGTTCTACGCCAAGCGCATGGCCGAGCAACTGGACAACCCGCCAGAGGACTGGCTGGTGTTCGACGAGCGCTACAAGACGCCGTCCATCGAGCCGGCCGCCCTGGAGCCGGACAACGGCAACGGCTGGTACGACCCGGCCAGCGGCACGTTGCACTTTGTGGTCGCGACCCAGTGCCCGTTCGAAGTGGCGCAGGAATGCGTGCACATGATCAAGCCGTCGCGCTTCGCACTGAACACGCTGAACATGCACCCAGGCTATACCGTGGGCTACGGCTCGAAAGACAACAACATCTTCGTCTTTTACGCCGCCGTGGCCGCGCTGTATGGCGCCGGTGTGCCGATCCGCCTGGCCAACGACCGCTACGAGCAGTTCCAGAGCGGCATCAAGCGCCATGCCTTCGATATCCGCTACCAGTTGGCGGTGGACAAGAAGGACAACAGCTTCAAGATCTTCCGCGCCGACATGAGCTGCGACGGCGGCGGGCGTATCAACTACAGCCCGTCGGTGGCAGCGGTGGGGGCCACGGCGGCGCAGTCGATCTACTACATGCCGCAGAACGACCTGTCGGTCACTGCCTATCACTCCCGTGGCGTCGAGGCCGGCTCCATGCGCGGCTACGGCACGCTGCAGACCATGGCCGCCACCGAAATGATGGTGGATGAGGTCGCCGGGCGCCTGGGCGTCGATGCCATCGACCTGCGCCGCGCCAACGCGCTGAAGTCGGGCATGAAGAACACCCAGGGCGCGGTCCCGGCCGGCGCCCTGCGCCTGTATGAGATTCTCGACAAGGCCGCCGTGCACGACTGGTGGCGCAACCGCGACGCGCGCAAGCAGCAGATGGACGCCAAGGACCCGGACCACTGGTATGGCGTGGGCTTTGCCATCTGCCAGAAAGACTTCGGCACCGGCTCCGAAGCCCCCATGGCCAGCATCGAGTTCAGCCGCGACGGGCGCATCAGCCTGCGCCACATCGGTACCGAGCTGGGCACCGGCATGTCCACCTCCCAGGCCCTGGTTGTCAGCGATTTCCTCGGCCGCTCGGCCGACGAGGTGAAGACCGCGGTCACCGAATGGCCGGAGCTGCAGCTGACCACCAGCGGCAACCCCTACCTGATCAGCCAGCCCGAGCAGGACGCCGCGCTGCGCAACCCGCGCTGGGTCGGCAAGCTTGCTTCGCCGTCGTCGGCGACCAACTCGGCCTTCTACTTCAGCCATGCCACCCGCGAAGCGGCACGCGTGCTGTTCAACCACGGTCTCTGGCCGGCGGCCATGGCCATCTGGCGCCAGGGCCCGTACGGCGGCCAGGCCAACCCGCTGGTGGTGCGCCGCGAGAATGCGGTATGGGTCAACGGTGAGCTGACCGGCAACGGCCTGTCACCGATCCCGTTCGCCCAGCTGGCCCAAAAGGCCCATGAAATGGGCCTGGTCACCGGCGTCAGCGTGCACGGCTTCAACCGCTGGAGCTGGGCCGAGGCCGACTTCGTCATCGATGGCGTGCGCGAACGCTTCCCGCTCGACGCGGTGGCAGTCAAATACGGCGATGGCGCGGTGAGCGCCAAGAAGGCGCAGATGAGCAGCCACGGCTACCACCTGCTCGACCGGCAGAACGCCGCCTACCCCGACACCCAGCTGAACAACGCCATGGTCACCTACTACAGCCCGGTGGCGACCATTGTCGAAGTCAAGGTGAACAAAGGCACTCACGAAGTGCAGGTGCTCAACCACCACAGCTGGGTCGAGTGCGGCCGGGTGCTGGTGCCGGAACTGGTCAAGGGCCAGCTCGAGGGCGGTATCGCCATGGGCATCGGCCATGCCTTGACCGAAGAAATGCCGTTGTACGAGGGCGGGCCCGGGGAGGGCGACTGGAACTTCAACCGCTACCGCCTGCCGCATGCGCGCGACGTGGCGGTGTGGCAACAGACCAGCGAAATCCTCCCGCCGCTGTCACCGACCGACCCGTCCAAGGGCATCGCCGAGGTGGTGATGATCCCGGTCGTGGGGGCCATCGGCAATGCTGTCGCGCATGCCATCGGCAAGCGCGTTCGCGATCTCCCCATCACCCCAGCCCGTATCAAGGAGGCCCTCAATGGCTAACCGTCCACTGCAACTGACCCTCAATGGTCAACCGGTCGGCCCGGTCGAGGTCCCCGACGACCTGGCGATGATCGACTACCTGCACGAACACCAGAACCTCACCGGCTCGCGCCTGGGCTGCGGCCAGGGCATCTGCCACGCCTGCGTGGTGATCGTCGACAACCCCGACGGCACCAGCGAGGAGGTGCGTACCTGCATTACCGGCGCGCATTACTTCGAGGGCAAGAAGGTCCGCACCATCGAGGGCCATGCCAAACAGGACGAGGCCGGCAACCTCACGCTGAACCCGATCCAGCAGAAGTTCGTCGACCTGTTCGCCTTCCAGTGCAGCTACTGCGCGCCGGGCTTCGTCAATGCCGCCACGGTGCTGGTGGAAACCGCCCAGCGCCAGCCGTTGAAGAAGAGCGAGGTGGAAGACCGCATCGAGGCGAGCCTGGGCCACCACATCTGCCGTTGCACCGGCTACGTGCGTTACTACGACGCCACCCGCACGGTGCTCAACGACCTCGGCCTGGTCAAGGAGGGTTGAGCATGGGTCTTGTTCGTAGCGCAATGGCGCTGGCTTTCGGGCTTGCCGTTACCTCGCTTGCCCAGGCAGCCGACCAGGCGCAGGTCAAGCGCGGTGAATACCTGGCCCGCGCGGCCGACTGCATGGCCTGCCACACCGCTGAAGGCGGTGCGCCGTATGCTGGCGGCCTGCCGATCCATTCGCCGTTCGGCACCATTTACGGCAGCAACATCACCCCGGACAAGCAGTACGGCATCGGCAACTACAGCGCCGACGAATTCTTCGCCGCGGTAACCGAGGGCAAGCGCAAGGACGGCGCCAACCTCTACCCGGCGATGCCGTACACCTCGTACCACCTGATCAAACGCGAAGATTCGGACGCGATCCTCGCCTACCTGATGACCGTACCGCCAATCAACCGCCCGGCACCGCAGACTGCGTTGCGCTTTCCGTTCAACGTGCGCCAGGGGCTGAGCGGCTGGAACATGCTGTACGGTAAAAGCGTGCAGTTGCAGCCGACCGAGGGCAAAAGCCCGGCCTGGCAGCGTGGGCAGTACATGGTCGAAGTCATGGGCCATTGCGGCGAGTGCCATACCCCGCGCAACCCGATCGGTGCGTTGCAGCAAGACCAGCGCCTGAGCGGCGGCCTGCTGGGTGGCTACCTGGCCCCGAGCCTGCTGGCCCAGGACCTGGCCGAGCGCGGTTGGACCCAGCCGGACCTGACCACCTTCCTCAAGCACGGCATCAGTGCCCAGGGCAGCATGTTCAACGAAATGTTCCCGGTGGTGCACCACAGCACCCAGCACCTGGAGGATGCCGACCTGGCGGCCATGGCCACTTACCTGCTTGGCGACCAGCCACCGCCGGCCAAGGCCATCCAGACGGTGGCACTGGAGCAGATGAGCGACAGCGCCAGGCGCGGCCGCCAGCAGTACCTGAACGTCTGCGCCGGCTGCCATGGGGTGGACGGCGAGGGCAAGCCGCACATCGCCGTGGCCATGCGTGGCAACACGGTGCTACGCCAGGCCGACTCGCGCAACCTGGTCAAGGTGGTCCTCGAAGGCATCCGTGAACAGCAGTTCACCGGCTTCGAGCGCATGCAGCCGATGCCGGGCTTTGCCGACAAGCTCGATGACCAGCAGGTGGCGGATATGGTCAACTACCTGCGCCAGGCCTGGGGTGGATTGCCCGGTGACCTGAGCGTACAGCAGCTCGCCGAGCTGAAGGCGGAGTAAAGGGTGCAGCATCTCGATCTACAGGTGGTCCGCCAGGCGTTGCAGTGGTCGTGCGGCGGCCAGCGGGTGTGGTTGTGCACGGTGCTCGCCACCTATGGCTCGGCGCCCCGTGCGCCGGGCTCGCTGCTGGCGGTGAACGCCAGCGGGCGGTGGCTCGGTTCGCTGTCCGGTGGCTGCGTCGAAGACGACTTCCTCGAACGCGTGGGGCGGGGGGAGTTTCCCGAGCCGGTGGCTATCGTGCGTTATGGCGATGGTAGCGACTCGCGTTCGAGCATCCGCCTGCCGTGTGGCGGCGTGCTGGAAGTGCTGGTGGAGAACCTGCCGGCCGAATGCGAGGTACAGGCGCACCTGCGTGAGCTGGAAAGCGCAATTCAGGGCCAGCGCCGTGTGCTGCGTGAAGTGAGCCTGCCCGAGGGCAGGTGCCTGCTTGCCGATGACCATAGACAGGGGCCGCGTGTGGAGCGTGAAAGTGCCTGTGTACGCTTGCGTGTGGGGGCCGCCCAGCGCCTGCTGCTGGCCGGGTACTCCAGCGTCGCGCATTTCTGTGCCGAGTTCGGCAAGGGCATGGGCTTCGAAGTCATCCTCTGCGAGCCGCGTGACGAAGTGCTCGACGGCGTGCGGCTGGATGGCATCGAGGTGCGTCGTGAGCTGCCATCGGAGTTCATCGCCCATGGCGGTTGCCATGCCGACACCGCGGTGGTGGCGCTGACCCACGACCCGAAGATCGATGACCTGGCCATGCTCGAAGCGGTGCGCACCGAGGCGTTCTATATCGGTGTGATGGGCTCCCGGGCGACTTCCGACAAGCGCCGTGAACGCCTGAGGCGGATCGGTGGCCTGGGCGAGGTCGAACTGGGCCGCATCCACGCCCCGATTGGCCTCAACCTGGGCAGCAAGACCCCGGCCGAGATCGCTTTGGCGGTGCTGGCCGATATCCTTCGCGTGCGCAATGGTATCGAGCGGGAGGCGCTGTGAGCGTGGTTGCACTGATATTGGCTGCTGGCAGCAGCGTGCGTTTCGGGGCTGACAAGCGTCGGGCGCTGTTGGTTGATGGTCGCAGCTTGCTGGTGCACAGCGTGGAGCGGGCCTGTGCAGTGTTCGACGATGTGCGGGTGGTGTTGCGCGAGGGGGAGCGGGGCGTGGATCTGGGGCTGCCTGCGGGGTGCCGGGTCGTCTCCAGCCCGGATTTCGCATTGGGCATGGGCCATAGCCTGGCGGCCGGCGCCGCCTCGCTGGCCGACAGTGAGGCGCAGGCAGTAGCGATTCTGTTGGGTGACATGCCCTGGCTGGAGCAGGCAACCCTTGCCCGGCTGGCTTCCAGGGCCAGCGCGTCGACCATCGTGTTGCCTTGCCATGAAGGGCAGCAAGGGCACCCTGTGCTGTTCGGGCGCGATTTCTGGCCGGCGCTTGCGCGCCTGACCGGCGATGAAGGGGCGCGTTCGGTGGTCAAGGCCAACCCGGCGAGTTGTGTCAGGGTAGAAGTGCCGGATACCGGTGTGCTGCTGGATGTCGACAAGCCTGATGCGGTGCACCGGTGAACGCACTTGTCAGGGCCTATTCATCTTGTTCGTCAGCCAGCTCATAGGGTTGAAGCTCGCTCAGTTGGGCGAGCAGTACCAGATGCTCGACTGCTTTGAGCTTTTCAAGCCGCTCGAGGCTGTCTGACCCTCCCAGCATCAAGGCAGGAACAAAGCCATACATTTCGTCTGCGGCCAACGTGCCGAGCCGTTCCCTGGCGGGTTCGAACAGGTCGTCGAAATAGATGCATTCGGTCATCAGCCACATGAGCAGGCCGTGGATCTTGTTGTCCCGCTCTTCGTCGCCTGAGCTGGGGGCGCCATCGAGGTAACGGGAATGGTACGCCGCAATGGTCAGCACCGAGCCGGTGTCTTCACCCCACAGGTACAGGTCGCCAAAAGCGCTACGGGCGATGAGGTGATAAGTGTCGCGTGCTTCGAAGTGCGTGCCTGACAGCCAATACGCTACTACGTCTTCGTAATCCTGAGGGTTTACCAGCCAGAACAGGCCACCACCGTAGCCGCACCAGCCGTGCTCTTGCCAGTATCCCAGGAGACGGTTGGGGAGTTTGCCTTGGTAATGATCGAGGGCAGAGGGCGGTACTGGTTGGTGGCCGACGGGGTCGCCGAAGGTTTCGAGGAAGATGCTGAAGATGACGTCCATTTGATTAAGTCCTTTTTTAAGTGTTTAGAAGTCGGAGAAGCTGTAGGGTTCGAGTGCCGAAAGTTGTGAAAGCATAATCAAGTGTTCAATTGTTTTTACTTTTTCAATTCGCTCCAGTCTTGCTTTTCCGCCGAAGACGAGTGCGGGGACAAAACCATACATTTCATCGTGATTGAGTGGGCCTAGATTGTTTCTTGATGGTTCGAATAAATCCTCGAAGTCATTGCTGTCCTTTTTAACCTGTAGAAAGAAAGATTGAACGTGCCTGTCAATGTTTGCTATTCGGCGGTTGTTGCCGCAATAGTGTGAGATATGGCTCGCAATGCATAGTGAGAAACCGGTTCTCTCTCCGTATAAGTAGAGGTCGCCAAACGCCCCGCGCGCGATCACATGGTAGGTGTCGTGTTCGGCCAGGGACGTGCCGTCAATCCAAGATGCAACGACGCCTTCATACTCTTGGGGGTCGACGGTCCAAAAAATACCATCACCATATCCACACCAGCCATGTGTCGTCCAATGTTCCAATAATTTCTTCGGCAGCTTTCTCCTGTAACGCTCGATGGTTGAAGGAGGAACCTCTTGCCTGTGAATAGGTGGTCCAATTGTATCGATAAAGACGGAATAGACGTCATCCATCATTTGGCTCCATATCAATCTAGCACTTGATCAGTTTGATGTTCATGAAGGAGGAATCTCCGCCTGATTTCAATGCTTCTTCGGCAGCTTGCTGCATACCCTTGATCTTGCTTTTCCACTGTGGGCCAATGGTGGAGTTGACTTGTTTGTCACCGAAATCGGCAATGACATCTCTTCCTCCAGCGGTCAGGTCCGGGTTGTGCAATGCCGCGAGCGTTGCCATCGTCTCCTTCGCTAATTTTGCAGCCGTCCTTTGGGCTTCACGTGGGCTCAAATCGTCTGGCAAGTCGTCCAGTATCCGTTGCTCTAATTTGTCTTGCATCTGTTTACGAGCTTTGCGCGCTACAATTGGGTTTCGCTTTACGGGATTGGCAACGTTTTCTAAAAACTCCTCAACCGTCAGCCGATTCAACCCATCCTGCTGCCCCTTCAACTGCCGTTCAAACTCGCCATGCTTGGCGGGTGGCAATTTGTCGGCCTTGAAGCACGCCACCGTATGCAACGGCATGCTACCGGGCTTCCCTGTCGAGGGCTCCTTGTCTTTCCCTGCCGGCCGATCAGGCTGCATCGGCTGCGGCTCACCCACCGCCCCCTTGCGCCGCTCCGGCACCTGCAGGTCTGGCCGTTTCTTCAAGCCCTCTTCATGCTTGAGCATCCATTGCCCCAGCCGCGCACCTTTGCGGCTGGCCGTCATTTCCTGGGCCAGCACCCGGGCATCGCCGCGGCCGCGGGTGAGGTACGACACGATCGCCCCCAACAACAGCAGCACGACTTCCACATGGCCTTTGGCAATCTGATGCGTGGCCCGGGATATCGCATAGGGGTCGTCCCGGCAGAACGGGCCCGAGCCTTCATTGCCGCAGGTGCCTTCCCAGGCGAAGCGAATGCCGTCGACGTAGTACTCGCCGATACGCGGCAAGCCCTCGATGAAGAACTCGGCGATGGAGGCCAGCCCCAGCGCGCCGAGGATCCAGCCACTGACCTTGAGGCCCATGGCCGCGCCCGCGCCGGCGAACGGAATGGTTCCGGCGCCGCCAGCGAATGCGCCAACCCCCGCGCCAAGCAGGCCACCGGTAATGGTGCTGCCGGCGACGATCATCGCCATCTGCCGCACGACCATCAGCAGTTCGTCGACGATACTGTTGATGTCGAGGTCGGCGAAGCGCTGGCGCAGCATGTGCGCCGCCTGCCATTCGGCGTGGTAGAAGGCTGTGCGGACGGCTTCGATCCGGCGCAGGTTGAGGCCCAGCGAGGCGACCTCTTCATTGAGGCTGGTGCGGAACTGGCCACCGCTTTGGTAGCCCACCATGGCGATGACACGTGACTCGATCTCGTGCCAGGAGGGCACGAGGTAATCCAGGTACATGAGGTGTCTCCCTGACAGCGTGTGCAGGGGGAAATCCCATCATGGATTCGGATCGGAAGTTTCTGAGCCAGTTGTAGGAAAATGCGACTTCGTTTCCGGCGTGTTCGGCGGAGTTAGGCTGTCGGGGTGGGCCTTGGGGGGGCTTCAAATGTTTGTCGCTCCCGGGCGCATGTGGCAGTTGCGCGGTGCTCGTTGCCGCAGGCGCCATACATCCCCAATCCCCCACAAAAGGTCCATAATCCCCCCTTAATCCGCCCAAGGTGCAATGCCAGCTACACCATTCCGGGAGCCCCACCATGCACGTTCTGCTCTGTGAGGACGACGACCTGATCGCCGCCGGCATCTGCGCCGGCCTTACCGCCCAGGGTCTGACCGTGGACCGTGTGGGCAACGCCGCCGATGCACGGGCAATGCTGCAGGCCGCGCAGTTCGACGTGATGATTCTCGACCTTGGCCTGCCCGACGAAGACGGCCTGAAGCTGTTGCGCCGCCTGCGCGAGAAAGGCGAGACGCTGCCAGTGCTGGTGCTCACCGCCCGTGATGCGGTCACCGACCGTGTCGATGGCCTGCAGGCCGGCGCCGACGACTACCTGCTCAAACCGTTCGACCTGCGCGAGCTGGCTGCTCGCCTGCACACCCTGCTGCGGCGCGTAGCCGGGCGGGCGGTGAATGTGATCGAACACGGCCCGCTGCGCTACGACCCGAGCAGCTGCGAGGCAACCCTGGCCGGCCAGCCGGTCGACCTGTCCCGGCGTGAACAGGCATTGCTCCAGGCGCTGCTGCAGAACCCCGGGCGGGTGCTGTCCAGCGAGCAGCTCAAAGACTGCGTGTACGGCTTCAGCGACGAAGTCGAGAGCAATGCCCTGAACGTGCATATCCACCATCTGCGGCGCAAGCTGGGCAATGGCATCGTCGAGACCGTGCGCGGCCTGGGCTACCGCCTTGGCCCGGCGCAGGCGCCGGAGGAAGCCGCATCATGAGCCTGAGGGTACGCCTGAGCCTGATCCTGGGCAGCGCCTTCGTGATCATCTGGGCGCTGGCCGCCGCGTGGATGCTGCGAGACCTGCGCCAGCAGATGATGTTCTCCCTCGACCAGCGCCTGGTGGCTTCGGCGCGCATGGTCGCCGGGCTGATCGACCAGCTGCCGCAGCCGCTGACCGCCAAGGGCGGGGAGGCGCACTTTTCCGCCGACCAGTTCAGCGTGCCGGACGGCATGGCCTGTCAGGTCAGCTCGCTGCGTGGCGAGATTCTCGCCAGCAACCACAAGCACGATGGCGTCATGGACGATGAACGCAGCGGTTTCCGTGACCAGACTATCGACGACGCCCTGTGGCGCACCTTTACCTACAACCATGGCGATGTGCGCATTACTACCGCCGACCGGCACATGGAGCGCGAGGCACTGAACCAGTCGATCCTGCTGGCGGCCTCGGCGCCGGTGCTGATGGCCCTGCTTGGCAGCCTGGGGTTGTTGTGGATCGGCCTGGGCAAGGGCCTGGAGCCGCTCAACCGAATGCGCGATGCCCTGCGCCGCCGGCGCGCGGACAGCGTCGAGCCGTTGCAGGTGGCGGGCATGCCCAGCGAACTGCAACCGTTGCTGGAAACCCAGAACCAGCTGTTCCTGCGCATTGCCCAGACCATCGAGCGTGAGCGGCGCCTGACCGACGATGCCGCGCATGAACTGCGCAGCCCGCTGACGGCGATCAAGACCCACCTGCAGGTGGCACGGATGACCGATGGCGCCGTGCGCGAGCAGGCGCTGGAGCATGCCGAGCAGGGCGCCGACCGCATGCACCGCACGCTGGAGCAGTTGCTGATGCTGGCGCGGGTGGAAGGCAGCCTGTCGTTCGAGGATGGCGTGCAGTGCAGCGCCGAGCAGGTGGCCCGGCAGGCGGTGCAGGATGCCGGCGGCGGTGACAACCGGCGCATCGTGCTGCGCTTGCCTGAAGCCGCTACGCAGATCTACCTGGGCATGCCGGCACCGTTGGCGGTGGCGGCGCTGCGCAACCTGCTGGACAACGCCTTGCGCCATGGCGGCGACGAGGCGGTGGAGCTTGAGGTGCAGATGGCTGACGGCCAGGTGGGCTTCATGGTGCGGGACCATGGGCCGGGGATTGCCGAGGCGGACCTTGAGCACCTGACCGAGCGCTTCTGGCGTAACGGGCAGAGTGGTGGATGCGGGCTGGGGCTGGCGATCGTACAGGCGATCGTGCAGCGTTGTGCCGGTAGCCTGAAGTTCGACAGCCGCAGTGATGGGTTGCGGGTGTTGTTGCAAGTGCCGGCGCGCTCGGGGAATTGATTTTTATTGCCTGTGCCGGCCTCTTTGCGGGTAAACCCGCTCCCACAGGTACTGCATCAACCCTGAGATCTGTGCCAATCCTGTGGGAGCGGGTTTACCCGCGAAGAGGCCGGGCCTGCTTTCAAAAATCCCACAGCAACCGCTAAATCCTCCCCGCACTCAAGCGTTTTCCAAGCGACGAACACCCGCACTTTCGCTTGCTTGCGAGGATTCACCCATGTCCACCGCTTCCTGCCTTGCCCAGGTCCCGCCGGCCAGCGCGCCGCGTGCCTTGTACGAGTTCACCGATTCACCCTTGCTGCAACGCCAGCAACAACAGGAGTCCAACGCCCGCAGCTACCCGCGGCGCATCCCCCTGGCACTCAAGCGCGCCCGTGGCATCCATGTGGAGGATGTCGAAGGCCGCCAGTTCATCGACTGCCTGGCCGGCGCCGGCACCCTGGCGCTGGGCCACAACCACCCGGTGGTGGTCGAGGCGATCCAGCGGGTACTGGCCGATGAGCTGCCGTTGCACACCCTGGACCTGACCACACCGGTCAAGGACCGCTTCGTCCAGGACCTGTTCGGTGTGCTGCCCGAGGCGTTGCGCCGTGAGGCCAAGGTCCAGTTCTGCGGCCCGACCGGTACCGATGCGGTGGAAGCCGCGCTGAAACTGGTGCGCAGCGCCACCGGCCGCAGCACCGTGCTGGCCTTCCAGGGCGCCTACCATGGCATGAGCCAGGGGGCGCTGAGCCTGATGGGCAGCCATGGGCCGAAGCAGCCGTTGGGGGCCTTGCTGGGCAACGGTGTGCAGTTCATGCCGTACCCCTACGACTACCGTTGCCCGTTCGGCTTGGGCGGCGAAGCCGGGGTCAGGGCCAACCTGCATTACCTGGAAACCCTGCTGCTCGACCCGGAAAGCGGCGTGCCGCTGCCGGCGGCGGTGATCCTCGAGGTGGTGCAGGGCGAGGGCGGGGTGATTCCGGCCGATATCGAGTGGCTCAAGGGGGTACGCCGTATCACCGAGCAGGCCGGCGTGGCGTTGATCGTCGATGAGATTCAGAGCGGTTTCGCCCGTACCGGGCGCATGTTCGCCTTCGAGCATGCCGGCATCATCCCGGATGTGGTCACCTTGTCCAAGGCCATTGGCGGCAGCCTGCCGCTGGCGGTGGTGGTGTACCGCGACTGGCTGGACACCTGGAAACCGGGCGCCCACGCCGGCACTTTCCGTGGTAACCAGATGGCCATGGCGGCGGGTTCGGCAGTGATCGATTACCTGGTCGAGCATCGCCTGGCAGAGCATGCCGAGGCCATGGGCCAGCGCCTGCGCCAGCACCTGCAGCAGTTGCAGCGGGATTATCCGCAGTTGGGTGATATTCGCGGGCGTGGCCTGATGCTTGGGGTGGAACTGGTGGATCCGCAAGGCCACAGGGATGCACTTGGGCATCCGGCGGCCAACCGTGAGTTGGCGGCGAAGGTGCAGCGCGAGTGCCTCAAGCGCGGGCTGATCCTGGAACTCGGTGGGCGGCATGGGGCAGTGGTGCGTTTCCTGCCGCCGTTGATCATCAGTGGCGAGCAGATCGACGAGGTCGCGCAGCGCTTTGCCGAGGCGTTGATCGCGGCGGTCTGATCGATTGCCGGGGCCGCGCAGCGGCCCCTGGCAATCCCGGCTACCAGCCGCGCCCGGAATTCACCCAGAAGTTCACCGACAGCGAGGTGGTCACAGACTCCACCTGGTGGAACCACCCTTCGGGCAGGAACAACAGGTCACCGGCCTGCAGCACCACGCGCAGGAACGGCACCTCGCGCGCCGCCGGGAAGCGCTGGTAGTCCGGGGCGTCGGGGTTGAAGTCGCAGCCGTCCAGGCCGCCCTTGGGGCTGGTCGACCAGGTACCCAGGGCCGGGCGATGGTGCGGCGCGGCAAGGATGAACGACTTTTGCCCCCATACCTGTGCGAACAGGTTGTCGGTGTCGTCGCGGTGCAATGGCGTCAGTGTGCCCTTGGGGCCGATCCAGATGCGCGGCGCAATGAACTTCTCGCGGGCGAAGTACTGCGGGTAGCGAATCAGCCTCAGCAGCTTTTCCGGCACGATGTTGTTGCCCATGTAGGCCGGGGTTTCGCCGGGTTTGGCAGGGGTGTCCAGCGAGGCGATGAAGTCGGCCATGGAAGTGGAACGGAAGTCGCGGTCGGTGGAGAAGGTCTTCTTCACGTAGTCGCCGTGCCGGGTGATGCCCTGCAGTTCGGCAAAATGCTCCAGCGAAGCTTCGCGGCCCATGGTGAACAGCGGCCAGTCCTGCAGGGCATCGCTGATGACCACCGGCGTGCCGTGCTCCAGGTAATCGCCCTGGAAGCGCGCCAGTGGCATGTCGGCGCGGGCAATGCGTGCCACCTCGCGCTGCACCGGTTGCGCGGCCGATACCCGTTCGCTGAGGCGTGCCGGTGTCGGGTAGCGTTGGTTCATCGACACCTTGGTCGCCGGCGCACCGCGCCGGGCGTTGCTGATGATCTGCGGCAGCAGGGTGGCCAGGCCCATGTTGCCGCTGATCTTCAGGCGGGCGCTGGCGAACAGTTCTTCGACGTTGGCGGTGCCGCCCATGATGCCCATGAAGTCACGCTCGGCCACCTCGATGGTGACGTCCGGGGCGCTGTGCCGGCCGGCACCGGTGCGGCTGCTGTCGCGCACCTCCGACCAGAAGGCCCGGTCCTGGCCGAAGACGAACTGGAAAACGCCTTCGATGCCGACGGCATGGGCGTTGGCGAACAGTTTGCTGAGGATGCTCTGAAGGTCCACGGTATGCCTCTGGCGGTCTTTCGTTGTGCAGGGATAACGAGTGCCTGCACCAACGATTTAGCCGTGTGGGCGGGTAATTTTTCGGCGTGCTGCTACGTCCCGTAGGGAGGCTCGAGTCACATTGTTCACCCAAGGAACCCACATGGCACTGCACCCTGATCTGGCGGCATTTCTGGAACTGGTCGAATTTGGCCGGCTGACGGGCAGGAGCCTGCCCATGCACGCGATGGACGTGACCCAGGCCCGTGCCGAGTTCGAAGGCAGCTCGCAGGTACTCGACCCGAGCCCGCCCGGCAGCGTCAGGGCCAGCGAGTTGCAGATTACCGCGCGCGACGGTGCCCGTCTGGCTGCTCGTCTTTACCGCCAGGGCGATGCTGGTGCTGCCTTGCAGCCAGTGATCCTGTACCTGCATGGCGGCGGCTATGTGGTCGGCAGCCTCGATTCGCATGACTCGGTGTGCCGTCGCCTGGCGGCCCTGGGCGAGTTCGCGGTGCTGGCGGCGGACTACCGGCTGGCGCCGGAGCAGCAGTTCCCGAAGGCCCTGCACGATGTACTGGACGCCGCCAACTGGCTGGCTGAGCAGGCGGCCTCGCTGGGCCTGGACAACCGCCGGGTGGTGCTGGCAGGGGACAGCGTGGGCGCCAGCCTGGCGGCGGTGCTGGCCATTACGGCAGTGGAGCAGCCCGAGGCGCTGGCGTTCAAGCCGCTGGCACAGTTGCTGTTCTACCCGGTGACCGATATCTCCTGCTGGCGTGAGTCCCATCGCGAGCATGCCGAGGGTTACCTGCTGGAGACGCCTACCCTGGAGTGGTTCTACCAGCACTATGCGCCGCAGCGCGAGCAGCGCCTTGACTGGCGGGTATCGCCGTTGCTGTCGACGCTGCGCCAGCCGTTGGCACCAGCTTACCTGTTCGTGGCCGAATATGACCCGTTGCATGATGAGGGCATGGCTTATCGTGACTGGCTGGTGGCGGGTGGGACGGCGGTGACCTTTGCCCGGGTGGAGGGGTTGACCCATGACTTCTTGCGCATGTCGGGGATCGTGGGGCAGGTAGAGGGGATTTACCGGGATGTCGGGGCGTGGTTGAAGCGGGTCGGCGGCCAGTCCTGACTTGAGCTCGCGCCCCTATCGCCGGCAAGCCAGCTCCCACACCGACCGCACCGACTTCAAGTCATGTGCAGTGCCTGTGGGAGCCGCCTTGCCGGCGATAGGGCCGGTACTGGCAACCCTCAAGCGCGCAGGTAGCGCTTCAGAATATCCACCAATCGCTCGATCTCCGCCTCGGTATTCAACAGCCCAGGCGCCGTCCGCACCACCGGCCCGACATCCCGAGACACCGCATCGACCACGATGCGCTGGCTGTTGAGATACCGGGCCACCTCGTCAGCATCCTGCCCCGTGACCCGGAAGAAGGTGAACCCCGCCGAATACTGCGTGCTGCGCGGTGTCACCAGCTCGACCCCCGGCAGCGCCTCTAGCCGCTGCCTGAGATAGCCATTGAGCCCATGAATCCGTGCCTGCACCGCCGCCTTGCCCAGCTGCAGGTGCAACTCGAACGCCTTGCCCAATGCCCAGCGGTGCTCGAACGCGTGGTAACCCCCGGGCGTCATCACCGTGGCAAAGTCCTCGTTCTCGGAAAACGTGGCAATGGTCGGGGTCAGCTGCTTCAGTTCGGTGGACGCCGCGCAGATGATCCCGGTACCCCGCGGCCCGAACATCCACTTGTGCGTGCCGGCGATGAAGTAGTCGCAGTTGAGATCGGCAAAGCGCATGTCTTCGACGCCAAAGCCATGCACACCGTCGATCACGTAGATGATCTGGTCCTGCTCGTCACGCTGGCGATTGACCTCGCGCACCAGCGCGCCGATCTCGCCCACGGGCAGTTTCACGCCACTGCCCGAGTGCACCCAGGTCATGCCCAGTACTCGTGTTTTCGGCCCGATGGCTGCGGCGATGGTGGTCAGTACCTGGTCGCTGTTGACCTTGGCGGGGTCGTCGAACAGGCGCAACCGGTGCACCGGTGTGCCATCGCGCGTGGTGCGAAAGCCCATGGTATGGCGGGCGGCCGAATGCTCGTGCACGGTGGTGAGAATTTCCTGCCCCGGGGCAATCTTCAGCCCGCCATAGATCAGCCCCAGGCCTTCGGTGGTGCTGCCGGTCAGGGCAATTTGCCGGGGCGTCACTTCGAGGTAGCGGGCTGCCCATTCACGCACGGCGGCCTCGTGCTTCCACTCCGATTGGCTGTCCCAGTCGACCATGCGGGCCGGGTGGTGGTCGAAGCGGGCGCGTAGCGCTTCGATGGCCTCGCGCACGGGCCGTGGGTGCGAGGTGATCAGGAAGTTGGCAAAGTGCGCGTACGCCGGGTCCAGCTCGAACAGGTTGCGAAACCCGGCCCAGTCGCTGGCGGTTGCAGGCTGCGCAGCCGCCGCTTGGGCGGCAGGCAGCAGTGGGCCTGTGAGGGGCAGGGCGGCCGCAAGCAGGCCGGCCTGCTTGAGAAAGGTGCGACGATCGTTCATCAAATGGCTCGCAAGGGTCAGGGGGATGAGGTGGCGACAGGATGCGCGGCGCGCTGCACCTGCTCCCACACCCGCAGGAAGTTGCCGCCCCAGAGCTTGGCGATATCTGCTTCGGAGTAGCCGCGGCTGATCAGTTCGGCGGTGACGTTGCGTGCTTCACTGGCGTTTTGCCAACCGTCGATGCCACCGCCTTCGTTGAAGTCCGAGCTCAGGCCGACATGATCGATGCCGATCTTGCGCACGGTGTAGTCGATGGCGTCGCCATAGTCCTTGAGCGTGGCCGGCGGCTCCTCTTCGAGAATGCCGTACAGCGCGTTGGCGTAATGGCCGACCTTCTGCTCGGGCCAGCCGGCGATCACCGGGTCACCTGGCATCAGTGCGTAGTCGAGGTTGGCCAGTGGCGGCAGGTCGTAGCGGGCGCGCAGGGCGTTGAGTTTGTCCTGGGTCTTGCTGCTCAAGGGCTTGAGGTAGGTGGAGAAGGCCACCAGCTGGACCACGCCGCCGCTGTCCTTGATCAGTTGCAGCTCCTTGTCGGAGAGGTTGCGCCTGATGTCGACCATCGCCCGTGGCACCGAGTGCGAGGCCACCACCGGCGCGCGGCTGAGGGCAACGGCCTGGGCCAGCGCCTTGCTGGACATTTGCGACACATCGATGATCACACCCAGGTCGTTCAGCCGCTGCACGGCGCGCTTGCCGACCGGCGACAGGCCGTCCAGGGCATCGGCGGTGTCATTGAAGAACGGCAGCGGACGCGAGGAGTCGGCCCAGCTGTTGTTGCCAACATAGCTGAAGCCGAACATGCGCACGCCGCGCGCGGCCCAGCGGTCGAGCTGGTCGATGTCATCGCCCAGCGCATAGGCGTTGAGCATGCTGAGGAACACCGCGAACTTGCCTTCGCCGTGCAGGCGCCGCATGTCTTGCGGGGTATAGGCAATACCCACCTGCTGCGGGAAGTCGCGGACCATGGCGGTGATGGCGTTGTAGCGCACCTCCTGGGTGTGGCGGGCGGCTTCGACGAAGCCTGGGGTCGGGCGGTGCGGGCCGCCGTCTCCGGTCCAGGACTCTGGCCAGGCGAAGATGGTCAGGGCCGCGCCGGACAAACGCCCGCGTGCGGCCTTGGCCAGGTCGAAGCGGCCATCGCCATCCTTGTCGGCCTCACTGCCTTCGGTGCCGAAGGTCAGCGGCAGGGTGACGTGGCTGTCGAACGAGATGATGCGTTCCTGCAGGTCGTTGGCCTGGCGGGTCACCTCCCTGGAATAGCCAGCGGGTGTGGCGAAGTAGTGCCAGGCGGCAAACCCGGCGCCAGCGGCAACCGCCGCGGCCAGGCTGATAAACAGGGCTTTCTTCCAGCGTGGAGTCGTCATCTTGGTCTCAGTAGGTTCACCGTCGAGGGATGGGCACAGAGGCCGCCGCTACCTGCAGTGAACGAGCTCGCACCCGGGAAATTTAGCCGCTATCAGGTCGCTGGCGCAGGGCCCTGTAGGAGCGGCCTTGTGTCGCGATAGGGGTGCGCAGCGCCCCCAGGATCTTCGCACCTCTGCAAAATTGCCGGGGCCGCCTTGCGGCCCTTTCGCGACACAAGGCCGCTCCTACATTGACCGAGTTGCCCTCAGGGGCGGGGGTGGCAAGCCGCTAAATTTCGCCTGCCGTGCAACGTTCTAGCCTTGGACGGGCCGTGCTCCATGGCCGCAATGAATGCGCAGGTATGCAATGACGATTTCCCGACGCGGTTTCATCGCCGGTGTGGCACTGACGGGTGTGGTGGTGCCCGGTGCGCTGGGGGCGCTGTATGTGCAGCGCCAGCGTGCCGCCGAGGAATTCCCGGAAACCCCTGGCGAGGCCGTCGTCGAGTTGGCCGATACTCGCCTGCAGCAGTTGGGCGATACCCTGCGCGGCATCTGGCGCTGGACCCTGCAGGGCAAGGATGCGGGCCTGGACGGCCTGCCCACGGGTGAACTGGAGCTGTTCCTGGATGTGGCAACCAGCGGGCGTGCCCTGCGCGGCTACCTGGATACCCCCGAGCGCCTGCGAGGGCAGGAGGAACCGCGCTACCGCGTGGTAGGCGACCTGTTGGCGGACAAGCCGGGCACCCTGCGCTGGCGCCTGTTTTCGGCCCAGGCCCGCTATGAATGCCATATCGTGCTCGACGAGGTCTGGGGCCGGTTCGGCAACGCCGGGCCGGCCACCCTCAACGGGCGCATTGCACGCCTGGACCGCGCGCTGACTTTGCCTGTGGAGGACAACCAGTTCCTGGCCTTGAAGCGCACCTTCCCCGAGGCGCGCGAGCGTACCCCGCTGAACCCGCAGTTGTTGGCCTGGCTGACCACCCCGGAGCATCGCCTGTTCCACCAGCTGTGGCACTCGTCGCGGGACAAATGGCACAAACTGGGCAAGCACAAGCAGGGCGCCCTGCGTGGCCTGGGCTGGCAGCCCGGGCCACGTGATCGCGAGCGTGATGCGCGGGGCCGGCACAAGGACCGCAACGGCTCGGGCGAAGACTTTTTCTTCATGCACCGGCACATGCTTGGCAGGGCCCGTGCCTTGCAGGACTTGCCGTCATGGACGCGCTTCCCGTTGCCGCAGCCGGAACTGGAGCGCGACCGGGCCGGATTCGCCCGCTACTTCGACAACCATGACGGCAATGCCCTGCCGCCCACCTGGCTGGCCAGCGGTGATGCGGAATACACCCAGTGGGTGCGCGACATCAAGACGCCGGATACCTTCCATGGCAACTTCCAGGTCTGGGAGTCGCGCTACACCGATCCGGAGTACCTGAGCACCTTGACCCTGGGCCAGTTCGGTTCGGAAGTGGAACTGGGCCTGCACGACTGGCTGCACATGCGCTGGGCGTCGGTACCGCGCGACCCGTCAAACGGTATGCCGGTGCCGACGGCGCGCACGCCGGATGATTTTGCCGAACGCTGGTTCGCAGAACAGAACGATTTTCTCGGTGACCCGTTTTCATCCCATGTGAACCCGGTGTTCTGGCACTTTCATGGCTGGATCGACGACCGCATCGAGGACTGGTTCCACGCCCATGAGCGGCTGCACCCAGGCGAGGTACGGCGCCTGGAAGTCAATGGCGTACCATGGTTTGCGCCAGGGCGCTGGGTGGAGGTGGCCGACCCGTGGCTGGGGCCGGATACCCATGGTTGCTCGACGGTGCCGGGTTTGCGGCCCGGGCGCAGTGTAGAGATGGACCCGGAGACCATGAAGCTGGCGTTGCGCATCATCTACAGCGATGACGACCTGCTCGACAAGCTGCGGCCCAAGGTACCGCAGCGGCCGTGGTATGCGCGCAACCTGAAGGTGGCGCAGCGCTCGCGTTGAAGCCCCCGAGGCTTGCGCCGCCTTTTTGTAGGAGCGGCCTTGTGTCGCGATGGGCTGCGCAGCAGCCCCCGGATTTCAGCGTTGATGCGGATAATGCCGGGGCCGCCTTGCGGCCCATCGCGACGCAAGGCCGCTCCTACAACGGGGCGCGCAGGTGTTCTAGTTGCCAGCCACCCCCCAATGCCTTGTACAACGCCACGCTACCCTGCAACCGGGCCAGGCGCAGTTGGGCCTGCTGGTCCTGCGCCGCATACAAGGTGCGCTGGGTCTCCAGCACGCTCAACAGCGTCTCCGCTCCCGCGCCATAACGCTGCTGCGCCAGGTCGAATGCCAGGCGCGCCTGCGCCACTTCTTCATCCTGCCACTGCCGCTGGCGGTCCACGCCCTGGATCGCATTGAGCGCCTTCTCGACATCGGCAAAACCGGCCAGGATGCTGCTGCGGTAGGTCTCCAGCAACTCTGCCTGTTCAGCCTCGGCCAGTTCACGCGCGGCGCGCAGGCGGCCGTTGTTGAAGACCGGCGCGACCAGGCCGCTGGTGAGGGTGTAGTAGGAGCTGTCGAACAAAT
Organism: Pseudomonas sp. A2; assembly: GCF_023100865.1. Lineage (NCBI taxonomy): Bacteria > Pseudomonadati > Pseudomonadota > Gammaproteobacteria > Pseudomonadales > Pseudomonadaceae > Pseudomonas > Pseudomonas sp. A2. The sequence continues at coordinate 4,128,517 of NZ_CP039127.1, read as the reverse complement.
GGGCAAAGGTATTGGCGCCAGCCCCCAGGTTGGCCCCGAGGGTGAGCTTGGGCAGCATGGCGGCGCGGGCGACCTGCACATTGGCGCTGGCGGCAGCGAGCCGAGCTTCTGCTGCGGCAATGTCCGGGCGGCGGGTGAGCAGCTCGCTGGGCACGCCGCTGCCAATGGCGGGCCATTGCAGGGTGTTGATCGCGTCCTGGCTGGTGGGCAGCGACTGCACCGGGTCGCCGAGCAGGGTCGCCAGGGTGACCCGGCTGTCTTGCCACTTCTGTTCCAGTAACGGCAACTGACGTTGCTGCGCGGCCACCAGGCTGCGCTGCTGGGCCAGTTCCAGGCGCGTGGCGGAACCGCTGCGCTGGCGTGCCTCGACCAGGCCCAGCACGTCCTGGGCATTGCGCAGGTTGAGGCGGGCAATGCGCAACTGTTCCTGCAAAGCCAGGCCCTGCAGGTAACTGTCGGCCACCGCGCTGACCAAGGTCAGCTCCACGGTCTGGCGGTCGAAGCGGCTGGCATCCAGGCTGCGCAGGGCGCTGTCACGGGTCGCTCGCAGGCCACCCCAGAAGTCGATTTCGTAGCTGGCGCTGAGCTGCATGCCGAACGAGGTGCTGGTGGGTTCGCTGCGGCTGACATCCAGCTGGTCGTAGCCGTCACCGTGCAGCAGGCGTTGGCGGCTACCATCCAGGCCCAGCTTCAGCTCCGGTAGCAGCGGCGCGCCGGCGATGACTGCGCGGGCCTGGGCCTGGCGTACCCGTGCCGTGGCAGCAGCCAGGTCGTGGGCATTGTGCAGGGCGTGCTGCACCAGGCGGTCGAGTTCGCGGCTGGCGAAGGCTTGCCACCACTGCGTCGTTGGCAGTTGGGCCGAGGGTGATGCGGCCTCGCCTTGCCAGGCAGATGGCGCGGCAATACCGCTGGCGGGTGTTTGCGGCGTGCTGCAGGCGGCGAGGCATACGCACAGGGGCAACAGGCTGATGCGGCTAGGCAGAGTCATGGGTTATTCGCTGGTAAGGGCTTTGACCGGGTCGAGGCGGGCGGCCTTGCGCGCTGGCATGAAGCCGAACACGATGCCGGTGACGACAGCACAGGCGAAGGCGCCGAGCATGGCGGGCAGGGCAAAGGCCACCGCCACTTCGGCCAGCATCAGGCCGCCACCGATGGCCAGGGCCAGGACGATGCCGGCCAGGCCGCCGACCATCGACAGCATCACCGCCTCGCTGAGGAATTGCCGCAGGATGTCGCGCTGGCGCGCGCCGGTGGCCATGCGGATACCGATTTCACGGGTGCGCTCGCGCACGGTCATCAACATGATGTTCATCACGCCGATGCCACCCACCAGCAGCGAGATCGCGGCGATCGCCCCCAGCATCAGCGACAGGCTGTTCTGCGTGCGCGCCTCGGCCTGGATCAGCGCTGCGTCATTGGTCAGCTCGAAGTCCTGGCGGCCGTTGTGGCGCTGGCGCAGCAGCTTGTCGATGGCCGCTTCGGCTTCGTTGACCCGCGTGGAGTCCAGGGCGGCAACGGCGATGTAGTCCGGGTCACGCTGGCCGAACAGACGGATGGCTGCGGCGGAGTAGGGCACCACGATGCGCCCGTCGCTGTCCTGGTCGCCAGAGCTGGCGCCCTTGCCGGCCAGGATACCGACCACCTGGAACGGCACATTGCCGATCAACAGGTACTGCCCCAAAGGGTCGCGCCCAGGGTCGAGCATCTTTTCCCGCACTTTCTGGCCGATCACCGCCACCGCGGCAGCGTTGGCTTCATCGGCATCGCTGTAGAAGCTGCCTTGCACCGCCGGCCAGTTGAAAATCTCGGGGAACCCGGTGTTGTTGCCACCCACATAGAACCGCTGGCTGTTGTTGCCGTGGCGCACCATCATCTTTTCGCCGATCACCGGCATCACGTGCTTGACCTGCGGCAGTTGGCCGATGGCAGCGACATCGTCGAGGGTAATGGTGCCGGCCTGCTCGCCCAGGCTCGCCGGCTTGCCGTTCAGGTAGAGGATGTTCGAGCCGAAGGCTGCCATCTGCGCCATGACCTGGCGCTTGCTGCCTTCGCCCACTGCCAGCATCACCACCACCGAGGCCACACCGATGACGATCCCCAGCAGGGTCAGGGCGGTGCGGAAGCGGTTGACCCACATCACCCGCCAGGCCGCCTGCAGGGCTTCGAACAATTCACCTTTCCATGCCCCGTGCAAGGTTGCGCCATGGTCCAGGCGCTGGCGCAGCTGGTCGGCCTGTAGCCCGCGACTGTTTTCGACCATGGGCTTTTCGGCGGCCGAATCGCTGATGATCAGGCCGTCGCTAATTTCGATCACGCGCTGCGCCCGCGCCGCGACATTGCGGTCATGGGTGATCAGGATGATCACGTGGCCCTGGCTGGCCAGCTCGTCGAGCAACGCCATCACTTCGGTGCCGCTGTGGCTGTCGAGGGCGCCAGTGGGTTCGTCGGCGAGGATGATATGGCCACCGTTCATCAACGCCCGGGCAATCGACACCCGTTGTTGCTGGCCGCCAGACAACTGGTGCGGGCGGTTGCCAGTGCGGCTGGCCAGGCCCAGGCGGCCGAGCAGGGCGCTGGCACGGGCGTGGCGTTCGTTGGCGGCGATGCCGGCATAGATGGCCGGCATTTCGACGTTTTCCTGGGCCGAGCCCGAGGGGATCAGGTGGTAGCCCTGGAACACGAAGCCGAATGCCTCGCGGCGCAGCCAGGCCAGTTCGTCGCTGCCCAGTTCGGCCACATCCTTGCCGGCGAAGCGGTAGCTGCCGGAAGTGGGGCGGTCGAGGCAGCCGAGGATATTCATCAAGGTCGATTTGCCGGAGCCAGAGGCGCCGACGATGGCGACGAACTCGCCGGGATGGATGCGCAAGCTGATGCCATGAAGGATATCGACCTTGGGCGTTTCGATGCCGCCGTAGGATTTACGGATGTCGACCAGCTCGATCAGGGGTGTGCTCATTCAACCTCCGCTGACGCCAGGGGCGCCTATCACCAGGCGTTCGCCTTCGTTCAGGCCGTCCAGCACCTGTACGCGCAGGCGGTCGCTGAGGCCGGTGCGCACCTGGCGCTGTTCCACCTTGCCGTCGCGGGTCAGCACATGCGCCAGGCGCAGGCCATCGCCTTCGTCCAGCGCGGCCAGTGGTACGGTCAGCACCTGGCTGGCTTTGCCGGCGACAAAGAACACCTGCGTGGTCATCTCGGCCATCAGGGCGCCGTCCGGGTTGTCGACATCCAGCAGCACGCTGTACTGCACCACCTGGCTGCCGGCACTGCCATTGCTGACGCTGGCCGGGCTGCCGCCGCCCTGGCTGGCCTGCTCCAGTGGCTTGGGCGGGATCGGCAGCACTTGCCGCACGGTGCTGGTCCAGCGGCGCTTGCCGCCGGCCAGGGTGGTGAAGTAGGCGGTCATGCCCGGGGTGACCTTGCCGATGTCGGCCTCCGACACCTGGGCCCACACGGTCATCGGCGAGAGCTTGGCGATGCGCAGGATCAACGGGGTTTGTTGTTGGGCATTGAGGGTTTGCCCCTCACGGGCATCCACCGCCACTACCGTGCCGTCCATCGGCGCGTAGATGCGCGTGTAGCCCAGCTCGGCCTCGTCGCTGCGCAGGCTGGCCTGGGCCTGGCGGATCTGCGCCTGGAACATGTCGATGCGCGCCTGGGTGACCTTCAGCTGTGCGGCGGCCGTTTGCACGTCCTCGTCACGGGTGGCGCCGGCGGCGGCCAGCTCCCGTTGGCGTTTGAGCTGCTGCCGGGCCAGTTGGAACTGAGCGCGTTGTTCGGCCAGCTGGGCCTTGAGGTTGTCGATCGAGTAGCGGCCGGCATCCAGCCGGGCCTGCTGGGTAGAAGGGTCGATCTCGACCAGCAGCTGGCCTTTGCGCACCGTGTCGCCGACCTCCACATGCAGGGTGTGGATCTGCCCCGATGCCTGGGCACCGACGTCCACGTAGCGCCTTGGTTGCAGGGTGCCCAGTGCGGTAACGCTGCTTTCGATGTCGGCGCGGGTCACGGCAACCGTGCTGAGCGGCTGTGCGCCGTAGGGCAGGGCCTTCCAGGCCAGCAGGCTGCCCAGGCCGAGCAGGCCCAGGCCGCCGAGCAGGAGCCGGCGACGGGTGTTGGTTAAAGGTCTCATGCAGACATCCAGCCGAGTGGGTGCCAGATAGACGAAAGCGGCAGGAGGGGATTTAGCGAATATTGAGCAGGGGCTGACAGGTGTATGGCGACAGGGTTGTGGCGCCTGTGAGATCGAGCGCCGCCCGCGCGGCGCTTCGCAGCACAAGGCTGCTCCTACATCTATTTCGGGCCAGTAACGCCTGTAACAATGCGCGCGACCGCCCTGTTTGTCCGACACGATATTGAGGTGGACGCCAGAGGGACGCGCGCCTCTGTCACAGGAATAATTGGCCCGAAACAGATGTAGGAGCAGCCTTGTGCTGCGAAGCGCCGCGCGGGCGGCGCGCGATTTCACAGGCGCGAAACCTCCCAAGACATACCCTTGTTGCTGAGAATAATTATAATTTGTAAGATCGCACGTTGACATCACTCGGTCCCGCGTTGCTGCCTGAAAAGGCTTTCTGGCATAGGCTGGCAGGACGATCTCAGGTAACGTCGTGGAACATTACTATCGCGAACTGGTGGGTTTTCTTTCTTCGCGCCTGGGCAGTCGTCAGGCCGCCGAAGACGTGGCGCATGATGCCTACCTGCGAGTGCTGGAGCGCACCGACGCCGAGCGCATCGAGCACCCGCGTGCTTTCCTTTACCGCACCGCGCTGAACCTGGTTGTCGACCGCCATCGCCGGCACCTGGTGCGCCAGGCCGAGCCATTGGAGGTGCTGGACAACGACGAGCGCTGGCACACCCCGGCGCCGACCCATGACATGCAGCTCGACCAGCGCCTGGCGCTGATGCAGCGCGCCCTGGATGAGCTGAGCAAGGTCTGCCGCGACTGCTTCCTGCTGCGCAAGCTCGAAGGCCTGTCACACCAACAGATTGCCGAGCACCTGGGTATTTCCCGCAGTCTGGTGGAAAAGCACATCGTCAATGCCATGAAGCACTGTCGTGTGCGCATGCGCGAGTGGGAATCCTGATCGCCGGGTTGAAGGCGGATGAAAATTCCGTCAGTCGATCACTTGATTTCCACGGTTTTCCCGACTTCTATCAAAGAAGACCCTTGCCAGGCGTAGCCTAGGCAGCAGCCGTTACTGGCGCAGTATGGTCATGGAGCCTAACCATTACCCAACTGCCCAGGTCCCACCATGGCCAACAAGACCCTGCGCATCCTCATCGCCGATGCACACCCCTGCCAGCGCCTGCAACTGGAGCGGCTGCTCAACGGCCTGGGCTACTACCGGATAGCGCCAGTGGAAAGCTTCGAGGAGCTGCAGCGCCTGGTGCTGAGTGCCTTGCAGCCTTTCCACCTGCTATTGGGCAATATCGAGCTGGCCAGCCATGTCGGGGTCGATCTGGCGCGCTTCTGTCGCGTCAGCACGCAGATCCAGCATGCCCTGCTTTATCACTCCAACCAGTTGCAAGTGCCGTTGGTGCCGCAGGCCGAGCGCCAGGCCGTCAGCATGAGCCTGCCCCAGGTGCCCGACAACGAGGCACTGGAGGCATTCATGGCGATCATCGATTCGCCGCTGCAGGTCGGCAGGCTACCGCTGCCGGGCGCCATGCCGGCTGCCACGGCGCGGCCACGGCCGAAGGCCAATTTCGTCAATACCCTGTTCAACCGCTAAAGCCGCAGCGGGCGGGGCAAGGGGGCAGCTATTTGCTATCCTCTTGTCCTTTGCCGATTTGCGGACCCTGCCATGACTGCCATCGATACCGCTCGCCCGCCACGGTTCAGCCGCGGCGACCACCGGACCCTGGGCCTGGCGGCGTTGGGCGGCGCGCTGGAGATCTACGATTTCATCATCTTCGTATTCTTTGCGCTGACCCTAAGCCAGTTGTTCTTCCCGCCCGAGATGCCCGAGTGGCTGCGCCTGCTGCAAAGCTTCGGAATCTTTGTCACCGGCTACCTGGCGCGGCCGCTGGGCGGCATCCTTATGGCGCACTTCGCCGACCACCTGGGACGCAAGCGAGTCTTCAGCCTGAGCATCCTGATGATGGCCCTGCCGTGCCTGTTGATCGGGGTGATGCCGACCTACGCCGACATCGGCTACGCTGCACCGCTGATCCTGCTGGCATTGCGTATCTTGCAGGGCGCGGCGGTGGGCGGCGAGGTGCCGAGTGCCTGGACCTTCGTCGCCGAGCACGCGCCAGCCGGGCGGCGCGGTTATGCCCTGGGCTTCCTGCAGGCCGGCTTGACCTTTGGTTATCTGCTGGGGGCACTGACCGCGACCTTGCTGGCGCAAGTGTTCACCCCGCAGGAAATCCTCGACTACGCCTGGCGCTATCCGTTCCTGCTCGGCGGGGTATTCGGCGTGATCGGCGTGTGGCTGCGTCGTTGGCTCAGCGAAACACCGGTGTTCCTTGCCCTGCGCGCGCGCCAGGAGCAGCCGGTGAGCTTCCCGCTGCGGCGGGTGCTGGGCGAACACCGCCGGGCGTTGATCCCGGCGGCGCTGCTGACCTGCGTGCTGACTTCCGCCGTGGTGGTGCTGGTGGTGATTACTCCGACAGTGATGCAGCAGCGCTTCGGCATGAGTGCCGGGCACACTTTTGCCCTTAGCAGCGTGGGCATCGTCTTCCTCAACATCGGCTGCGTGCTGGCCGGGCTGCTGGTCGACCGTGCAGGCGCCTGGCGCGCACTGATGTTCTACAGCCTGTTGCTGCCGGTGGGCATCGGCGCGTTGTATGCCAGCCTGGTGGGACAGTGGGGCGTGACCTGGCTGGCCTATGCGCTGGCGGGCCTGTCCTGCGGCGTGGTGGGTGTGGTGCCATCAGTGATGGTCGGGTTGTTCCCGGCCGAGATCCGCGTGTCGGGCATCTCCTTCACCTATAACGTGGCCTACGCTCTTTGGGCCAGCACCACGCCGCTGGCGCTGATTGCGCTGATGCCGTGGAGCCCGTGGGTGTGTGTCGGCTTTTGTCTTGCCATGGGCACGGTGGGGTTGCTGACGGCCTTGTACTTCGGGCGTCGGGAGCCATTGGCGTTCGCGGCAGAGCCGGTGCCGGTAATGTGTGGTGAAAAATAGTTTTCTGTTGTTTGTTCTGGCCTCATCGCTGGCAAGCTAGCTCCCACAGGGATAGCGCATGGCTCGAGGTCGATGCGGTCGAGGTGGGAGCTGGCTTGCCGGCGATGAGGCCGGTACAGGTAAAACAAAAAGCCCCCGGCTCGTGAGAACCGGGGGCTTTTTGTCAGTGCAGGGCAGGGGCCTTACATGTTCGGGTAGTTCGGCCCGCCAGCGCCTTCAGGGGTGACCCAGGTGATGTTCTGGGCCGGGTCCTTGATGTCGCAGGTCTTGCAATGCACGCAGTTCTGCGCGTTGATCTGGAAGCGCTTGCTGCCGTCTTCCTGGGTGACAACCTCGTACACGCCTGCCGGGCAGTAGCGCTGGGCCGGCTCGTCGTACAGCGGCAGGTTGCTGGCGATCGGCACGTTCGGGTCGGTCAGCTTCAGGTGGCAGGGCTGTTCCTCTTCGTGGTTGGTGCTGGAGAGGAATACCGAGCTGAGCTTGTCGAAGCTGAGCTTGCCGTCCGGTTTCGGGTAATCGATCTTCTGCGACTCGGCCGCCAGCTTCAGGCAGGCGTAGTCCGGCTTGGTGTCGTGCAGGGTGAACGGCAGCTTGCCGCCGAACCAGTTCTGGTCCACATAGTTGAATGCCGCGCCCAGCAGCGGGCCGAACTTGTGCATGGCCGGGCCGAAGTTGCGGCTGGCGAACAGCTCCTCGTACAGCCAGCTGGCCTTGAAGGCGCTGACGTAGCCGTTGAGCTGGTCACCGCCTTCGCTGCCGGCGATCAGTGCATCAGCCACCGCTTCGGCGGCGAGCATGCCGGACTTCATTGCGGTGTGGCTGCCCTTGATCTTGGCGAAGTTCAGGGTACCCAGGTCGCAGCCGATCAGCGCGCCGCCGTTGAAGACCATTTTCGGCAGCGAGTTGAAGCCGCCCTTGCAGATGGCACGGGCACCGTAACTGATGCGCTTGCCGCCTTCGAGGTATTGCGCCATCACCGGGTGGTGCTTGAGACGCTGGAACTCGTCGAACGGCGACAGGTAGGGGTTGGCGTAGGACAGGTCGACGATCAGGCCGACCACCACCTGGTTGTTTTCCAGGTGATAGAGGAACGAACCACCAGTGTTGTCCTTGGCCATCACGTCCAGCGGCCAGCCGGCAGTGTGCACCACCAGGCCCTGCTCGTGCTTGGCCGGGTCGATTTCCCAGATTTCCTTCAGGCCGATGCCGTAGTGCTGGACGTCGGCTTCGCTGTCGAGGTTGAAGCGCTTGATCAGCTGCTTGCCGATATGGCCGCGGCAGCCCTCGGCGAACAGGGTGTACTTGGCACGCAGTTCCATGCCAGGGGTGTACATGCCGTCTTTCGGGTTGCCTTCGCGGTCGACGCCCATGTCGCCGGTGACGATGCCACGGACCACGCCGTTGTCGTCGAACAGTGCTTCCTGGGCGGCGAAGCCCGGGTAGATTTCCACGCCCAGGTTCTCGGCCTGCTGGGCCAGCCAGCGGCACAGGTTGCCCAGGGAGATGATGTAGTTACCCTGGTTGTGCATGGTCTTGGGCACGAACAGGTCAGGCACCTTGGTCGAACTGCCTGCATCCTTGAGCACGTAGATGTCGTCACGCTTCACTTCGGTGTTCAGCGGCGCGCCGAGCTCTTTCCAGTCGGGGAACAGCTCGTTCAGGGCACGGGGTTCGAACACCGCGCCGGAGAGGATGTGGGCGCCGACTTCAGAGCCTTTTTCCACCACGCAGACGCTGATTTCGCTACCGGCTTCGGCGGCCTTCTGCTTCAGGCGGCAGGCGGCGGACAGGCCCGCCGGGCCGGCGCCGACGATGACCACGTCGAATTCCATGTATTCGCGTTCCACTGGTTCTCTCCTACTCATCAAGGCTCGTGCTGTTGCTTTGTCTTATGGGTGCGCGGGGCATTCGCAGCGGTTCTACGCAACGGCGGAACTGTAGCTGGGCAAATGACGGACTACACCGTTTTGTCTTGGCCGCGCATTATATCTACACCACTTGGCGGGTCCAATACAAACGTTTGTTTGAATTTGCCGCAGGCCAGTAAAATCACAGGAACGCGGCTGGAGGGTGACCGATTTGCCGTATTGACCGGATTGGGTGTTACGGTCAAGATACGAGCGGTTTTACGTTCGCCGTAGGCTTGCAGCCGGGCGCAGGTACACCTCTAAAGACCAGGTGTGGAGCAGGGTTTTGCGGCCTTTGGCCGGTTTGTAGTGGAGTTTACACGCCACGACAGAAAATGACCCGTGAGTATTTGTCGCAAGAGTCCGGACAAGACTGTTTGGTCACTGTGAAGTTACCGCCTCCCGGTACGTTTTTAGAGGTGCCCTTGTACCCACGCGCATCGCAGGGCTCTGCCCCTGGCGACTATCTATTCACCGGAGAGTAACGAGGAATCCATGAAGGTTCTTGTAGCTGTCAAACGAGTGGTCGACTACAACGTCAAGGTTCGCGTCAAGGCGGACAACTCCGGCGTCGACCTTGCTAACGTCAAGATGTCCATGAACCCCTTCTGCGAAATCGCCGTGGAAGAAGCCGTACGCCTGAAGGAAAAGGGCGTCGCGTCCGAGATCGTCGTCGTTTCCGTCGGCCCGACCACTGCCCAGGAGCAACTGCGTACTGCCCTGGCACTGGGTGCCGACCGTGCCATCCTGGTCGAAGCCGCTGACGAACTGAATTCCCTGGCCGTGGCCAAGGCGCTGAAAGCCGTTGTCGACAAAGAGCAGCCGCAGCTGGTCATCCTCGGCAAGCAGGCCATCGACAGTGACAACAACCAGACCGGCCAGATGCTGGCTGCGCTGACCGGCTTCGCCCAGGGCACCTTCGCCTCCAAGGTCGAAGTGGCTGGCGACAAGCTGAACGTCACCCGTGAAATCGACGGCGGCCTGCAGACCGTTGCACTGAACCTGCCAGCCATCGTCACTACCGACCTGCGCCTGAACGAACCGCGCTATGCGTCGCTGCCGAACATCATGAAGGCCAAGAAGAAGCCGCTGGAGACTGTTACTCCAGACGCGCTGGGCGTTTCCCTCGCCTCCACCAACAAGACCCTGAAGGTTGAAGCCCCGGCTGCCCGCAGCGCTGGCATCAAGGTCAAATCGGTGGCCGAACTGGTCGAGAAGCTGAAGAACGAAGCGAAGGTAATCTAAATGACTATCCTGGTTGTCGCTGAATACGAGAACGGTGCCGTAGCCCCGGCCACCTTGAACACTGTTGCTGCTGCCGCCAAGATCGGTGGTGATGTGCACGTGCTGGTCGCTGGCCAGAACGTGGGCGGCGTTGCCGAGTCCGCAGCCAAGATCGCTGGCGTGGCCAAGGTGCTGGTTGCCGATAACGCTGCCTACGCCCACGTCCTGCCAGAAAACGTTGCGCCGCTGATCGTCGAGCTGGCCAAGGGTTACAGCCACGTGCTGGCGCCGGCCACCACCAACGGCAAGAACATCCTGCCGCGCGTTGCCGCGCTGCTGGACGTGGACCAGATCTCCGAGATCATCTCGGTCGAGTCCGCCGACACCTTCAAGCGCCCGATCTATGCTGGTAACGCGATTGCCACCGTGCAATCGAGCGCTGCCATCAAGGTCATCACCGTGCGTACCACCGGCTTCGACGCCGTGGCCGCCGAAGGTGGTTCGGCTGCCATCGAAGCCGTTGGCGCTGCGCACAACGCCGGCATCTCGGCCTTCGTTGGCGAAGAGCTGGCCAAGTCCGACCGCCCAGAGCTGACCGCTGCCAAGATCGTCGTTTCCGGCGGCCGTGGCATGGGCAACGGTGACAACTTCAAGCACCTGTACAGCCTGGCCGACAAGCTCGGCGCTGCCGTCGGTGCTTCGCGCGCCGCGGTCGACGCCGGCTTCGTGCCGAACGACATGCAGGTCGGTCAGACCGGCAAGATCGTTGCGCCACAGCTGTACATCGCCGTCGGTATCTCCGGCGCGATCCAGCACCTGGCCGGCATGAAGGACTCCAAGGTGATCGTGGCGATCAACAAGGACGAAGAAGCGCCGATCTTCCAGGTAGCCGACTACGGCCTGGTCGCTGACCTGTTCGAAGCGGTTCCGGAGCTGGAAAAGCTGGTCTGATCCGCCTGCTTCACTTATAAAGAACCCGGCCCTTGTACAGGGGCCGGGTTTTTTTTGGTCTGTACAAGGAGTGAGCAATGGTGCTGCGTAAAGCAGGCGGGGTGCTGGCATGCCTGGCGGTGCTGGTTTCGCCGCTGGCCATGGCGGCGGGCAAGTGTGAACGCCTGGTGGCAACCGGCAGCCCTGATTCTCCGCCCTATTCATGGCAGGACCCCAATGACCCGAAACACCTGATCGGCGCCAACGTCGACCTGCTGCGCCAGGTGGCTGGCGAGCTGGGTGTGAAAGTGGAGGTGCTGAGCGCCGGCCGTCGTGACCAGGCGCTGGAAGAAGTACGTAGCGGGCGGATGGACCTGCTGCTCGACACCCCCATGCAGGTGGAGCAACTGACCGCGCTGGACTACATCCATCCACCCCTGCAGCTCAACGAATACCTGGTGTGGACGCGCCACGACGCCACACTGGCCTTCGAGGGCCCGGCTGACCTGGCCCAGTACCAAGGCAGTTTGTCCGAGCGCGCTCGGCTGACCCCGGCCTTTACCGCTTTCGCCAAGGCCCAGCTGAAGCTGGTGCCGGCACAGAACCTGACCCAGGCATTCCAGAAGCTGGTGCTCGGCCAGGTGGATTATGTGCTCGCTGGCCGCTATTCGGGCATGGCCATGGCCCAAAGCCTGGGCATGAGCAATGACCTGATCGCCCGCGGCCTGCCGGTGGATCGGCCGGGCCTGTATCTGGCCCTGTCGCACAATTCGGCCTGCAATGACAACTGGTTGCGTGGGCAACTGGCGAAAAAACTGACAGAATTGCCGATCTCCGGTGCGTCCGAGGCTGTGCTGCAACGTAATGTCGAGCGCTGGAAAGCGCAGTTGCAGGTGCCGTCGGACGCCCCCAAACACTAGGAAGATTGCGTGAGAACCCAACCACTAATCCTTGCCCTGGCCGTGCTCGGCCTGGCTGGCTGCGCCAACGATCCGGCCCCGAACGAGCAGATGCGCATCTCCGAACAGGCACTGGAGCAGGCCAGGGCCGTCGGTGCCACCGAGCAGGTCGATGCGCTCAAGCTGGCTGAAGACAAGCTGGCCAGGGCCAAGACCAACATGCTCACCGAAGACTACCGCGATGCGCGCATGCGTGCCGAGCAGGCCGAACTGGATGCGCGCCTGGCCGAGGCCCAGGTACTGAACCAGAAGAGCGAAGAGCAGCTGCAACTGCTGCAGTCGCGGGTCCAGCGCCTGCGCAAGCAGTTGGAGGTGCAGCCATGATCCGTCGCATGCCATTGGCCGTGCTGGCAGTGCTGGCGCTGGCGGCAGGTTTGCAAGGTTGCGCCAGCCAGCGCAGCAGCGCAGCGCTGGATGATGCCACTGCTGCTTTCCAGAAGGTCAAGGATGATTCCAATGTGCTGCGCAGCGCGCCGCGTGACGTGATTCGCGCAGGCGAGTCGCTGGCCCGTGCCGAGCGCCTGTCCAGCTACATCGGCACCGGTGCAGACGTGCGCCATTACGCCTACCTGAGCCAGCGCTACAGTGAAATTGCCAGCGAGCATGCCAAGCTGGCGCTGAACCAGGAGCGCCAGGTAAAGCTCGACCTGGAGCGCCAGCGCCTGCAATTGGCCCTGCGCGAGGCCAAGCTGGCCAGTGTCCAGCAGCAGGGCAAGTGGGTCGAATCGCAGATCGCCGCGCTGGCCTCGGAGCAGGCCGACCGTGGTCTGGTGATGACCCTGGGGGACGTGCTGTTCGACACCGGCCGCGCCGACCTGAAGAACTCGGCCAGCCGTACCGTGCTCAAGCTGGTGCAGTTCCTCCAGCTCAACCCGCGCCGGGTGGTGCGGATCGAGGGCTATACCGACAGCACGGGCCCGGCTGAGGACAACCTGAAGCTGTCCCGTGACCGGGCGCAGGCCGTGGCCGACATGCTGGTAGACCTGGGCATCGACGAGAAGCGCCTGCAGGTCGAGGGCTATGGCGACCAGTACCCGATCGAGGCCAATGCCTCGGAGCGGGGCAGGGCGCAGAACCGTCGGGTGGAGATCGTGTTCTCCGATGACAAGGGCAAGCTGGCGCCAGCACGCTGAGTCTTTGAAATACCGGGGACCGCTCTGCGGTCCTTTCGCGACACAAGGCCGCTCCTACAGGCGTTGTGCATGCCTTGAGTTTGGCACTGCTCTTGTGGGAGCGGCTTTAGCCGCGAACACCGGCAAAGCCGGTGCCATCCACCGCGTCACCTGCTTCGCGGGTGAACCCGCTCCCACAGGGGCGGCGCACCCCCGGCAGTTTGTCGGCTTAATCGTTTCGATAGCTGTCACGCTATTGTATTGTCGACTATGTTGCATTCTGTTCCAGTACACTCTGCAACTGTTACGGTATCCTCTACCGTCACTGAGCCGTACAAGAATAACGAGTCTGCCGCCATGACCAACCTGCTGTTGTACCAGCGTATCGCCCAGCAACTGGCCGATGACATCCGTCGTGGTGTCTACCAGCCAGGCGAGCGGGTGCCCTCCGTGCGCAAGATGAGCGCCCAGCTCAATGTCAGCCATGCCACGGTGCTGCAGGCCTATGCCAATCTCGAGGACCAGGGGCTGATTCGTGCGCGGCCGCAGTCCGGCTACTACGTGCACCAGACCCCGGCCCTGACCGCGCAGACCCCGGACATCGCCCGCGTGGAGCGCCCCGGCCTGGTCACCCGCGCCAGTATCATCCAGCAGGTACTGACCGAGGCTCGCCGTGATGGCGTGTTCCCGTTCGGCGCCGCTGTGCCGCATGTCGACTACCTGCCGGTCCGTGCTTTACACCAGCAGATTGCCAAGGTGACGCGCTTCCACAGCCCGCGTGCCTTCAGCTACATGTTCAGCCCCGGCTTCGAGCCGCTGCGCCGGCAGATCGCCATTCGCATGCGTGATGCCGGCGTACTGGTTGACCCGCGTGAAGTGATCGTGACCCATGGCTGTGTCGATGCGCTGCAGATGTCGCTGCGCGTGCTGACTCGTCCAGGCGACCTGATCGCGGCCGAATCGCCCACCTATTACGGTCTGCTGCAACTGGCCGACCTGCTGGGCCTTAAGGTGATCGAGATCCCCAGTGACCCGTCCACCGGCATCAGCCTCGAGGCGCTGCAACTGGCCGCCAACCAGTGGTCGATCAAGGCCCTGGTTCTGACCGCGCGCCTTAGCAACCCGCTGGGTGGCACTGTCCCGGAAGAGCGGCAGAAGCAGTTGCTGCGCCTGGCGTCGGACTTCGATATCCAGATCGTCGAGGATGACATCTATGGCGAGCTGATGTTCGAGCAAGGCAAGACCAAGGCGCTCAAGGCATTCGACCGCCTGGACCGAGTAATCTATTGCTCTAGTTTTTCCAAGACGCTGTCCCCTGGTGTTCGAGTTGGCTGGATGATTGCCGGGCGCTATCAGGACGAGATCCAGCGCCTGCAAACCTTCACCACCCACTCGGCCTGTAGCGTGACGCAGATGGGGGTGGCGGCCTACCTGGAGAATGGCGGCTACGACCGGCACCTGCGTTACATTCGCCAGGAGTACCGCAAGAACCTCAGTGCCTACCAGCTGGCGGTGCAGCAACACTTCCCCGAGGGTACCCAGATGACCCGGCCGACGGGCGGTTTCATCCTGTGGGTGAGCCTGCCGGGGCGGGTCAACACCCAGGAGCTGCATGTGCGTGCGCTGGAGCAGGGCATCAGTATTGCGCCGGGGCTGATCTTCAGTAACACCGAGCAATTCAACCACTGCATCCGCCTTAATTGCGGCATACCCTGGAACAAGGAAGCCGAGCGCGCGGTGATCACTCTCGGTTTGCTTGCCCAGCAATTGTGTCGGGAGCCAGCGGCGGCATTTTTATAGGCTTGCCACGCGCCTGTGGAACAGGGAGCATACGCACTTTTGCTGCCAGTCTGTCCATTTGCCATGAATGCTCTGCGCCGTTTTGCCCTGATCTTGTGCCTTGTACCGCTTTGCAGCCTGGCTGGTGTTGCCCAGGCTGCGCAGCCGGCAGGCCAGGCGCAGGCGGTCAAGCCGGTGCAGAAGGCCGCAGCCAGGCCAGCGCACAAACAATCAGCAAAAAAAGCCGGTAACAGCAAGGCCAGGCCGGCGCGCAAGCAGGTGAGCAAGGAGGTTGCCAAGCCGCTACCCAAGGCAAAGCTCGACCTCAGCCTGCCGGCCGAGATGGTCGATAACCTTGAGCCAGATGTGGGCAGCCTGTCGCCGATACAGCGACGCAAACCTCTACTGCCTCCCATGTTCACTGAAAAGCCGGAGACCAGCGACAGCCCGTTCCAGCTCAATGGTCGGTTGATCAGCAATGAAATGCAGCTGCAGCTACGCAATGACAGCCGTCGGGAAGTGGAAGGGGCAGCCATCGATTTCGAGTACCGCCAGTAGCTGGCGAACTGACTGCCGGGTCATGGCAGATTTCATCGTGCCAGCAATTTCAAACGCCTGTTTGAGCGGTTACTATCCAGGGACGCTCGTCCCGTTTTGTTCCAGGGAGTCCTGATTTTGGTGAATAGCCATGAACTGTCGTGAGGGCTGTGGTGCCTGCTGCATCGCCCCGTCCATCACCTCTGCGATGCCGCGCATGCCCAATGGCAAGCCGGCTGGCGAGCGCTGCCTGCACCTGACTGTCGACAACCTCTGCGACTTGTTCGGCAAGCCCGAAAGGCCTGCGGTGTGTGGTGGTTTCAAGGCGGATGTCGAGGTGTGTGGCAGTGATCGCGATGAGGCCATTAGGATTCTCGGCTGGTGGGAACAGATAACGGCGGCGTGACAGGCTGGATCTTCGAAAACAAGGATAAACATGATGAGATCGTTCAAGCGTATTGCTCTGCTGTGTGGCATGGGTGTTCTGCTGTCGCCTGCGGCCTGGGCCGAAAACTGGCAGGTGGCCAAGGACGAGGAGGGGATCAAGGTTTCCCTTAGCGAAGTGGCCGGTTCGAAGTACAAGGCCTATCAAGGTGTCACGGTGATCAAGGCGCCGCTGGCCAAGGTGCAGGCGTTGCAGGAGGACGTGGTCGGGGCTTGTGCATGGATTCACGAATGCAAGTCGCAGAAGCTGCTCAAGCACGAAGGTGACCAGAGCTGGACCTACACCCAGTTCAATACGCCATGGCCGGTGACGCCGCGGGACTCGGTGTTGCGTGTGACTACTGTGAAGGAGGCTGATGGCAGCCTGGTGCGCAACCTGAAGGAAGAGCCGACCTATATCCCGGAAGAGAAGGGCTTTGTGCGGGTGGCGAAGGTCGAAGGCTTCTGGAAGCTGGTGCCCAAGGGCGACAGCACGGAAGTGACCTATCAGGTGCACACCGAACCGGGTGGCAGCGTGCCGGCGATGGTGGCCAACAAGTTCGTGGTGGATGCGCCGTTCAATACCCTGAAAGGGTTGCGGGAGCGGGCGGAGAAAAACTGAGGCATTGTGTCGAGCAGAAATAAAAAAGGCTGCCCGAGGGCAGCCTTTTTGCGTTCGGCTAGGGAAGCTTACTTGCGGTCCTGCAGCGCAACGATGTCGCGCTTCTGCTCGCCGGTGTACAGCTGGCGCGGGCGGCCGATCTTGTACGGGCTGGAGAGCATTTCTTTCCAGTGCGAGATCCAGCCCACGGTACGTGCCAGGGCGAAGATCACGGTGAACATGCTGGTCGGAATGCCGATTGCCTTGAGGATGATCCCCGAGTAGAAGTCGACGTTCGGGTACAGCGAGCGCTCGATGAAGTACGGATCGGTCAGGGCGATCTCTTCCAGGCGCATGGCCAGTTCCAGCTGCGGGTCGTTCTTGATGCCCAGCTCGCGCAGGACTTCGTCGCAGGTCTGCTTCATCACGGTGGCGCGCGGGTCGCGGTTTTTGTACACGCGGTGACCGAAGCCCATGAGCTTGAACGGGTCGTTCTTGTCCTTGGCCTTGGCGATGAACTTGTCGATGTTCGAGACATCGCCGATTTCATCGAGCATGGTCAGTACCGCTTCGTTCGCACCGCCATGGGCCGGGCCCCAAAGTGCGGCGATACCGGCGGCGATACAGGCGAACGGGTTGGCACCCGACGAACCGGCCAGACGAACGGTAGAGGTGGAGGCGTTCTGCTCGTGGTCGGCGTGGAGGATGAAGATCCGGTCCATCGCCTTGGCCAGCACCGGGCTGATCGGTTTGATCTCGCACGGGGTGTTGAACATCATGTGCAGGAAGTTTTCCGCGTACGACAGGTCGTTGCGCGGGTACATCATCGGCTGGCCCATGGAGTACTTGTAAACCATCGCGGCCAGGGTCGGCATCTTGGCGACCAGGCGCACCGCGGAAATTTCGCGGTGTTGCGGGTTATTGATGTCCAGGGAGTCGTGATAGAACGCCGACAGGGCGCCAACCACGCCGCACATCACCGCCATCGGGTGGGCGTCGCGGCGGAAGCCGTTGAAGAAGGACTTCAGCTGCTCGTGAACCATGGTGTGGTTCTTCACGGTGCTGACGAACTGGGCCTTCTGCTCGGCATTCGGCAGTTCGCCGTTGAGCAGCAGGTAGCAGGTTTCGAGGTAGTCGGATTTTTCAGCGAGCTGTTCGATCGGGTAGCCGCGGTGCAGCAGGATACCTTTGTCGCCGTCAATGTAGGTGATCTTCGACTCGCACGAGGCAGTCGCCATGAAACCAGGGTCGAAGGTGAAGTGACCAGTGGCCCCCAACCCGCGGACGTCGATTACATCAGGACCAACGGTGCCGGTTAAAATGGGCAGCTCGACGGGGGCAGCGCCCTCGATGACCAACTGCGCTTTTTTGTCAGCCATGTGGCCTCCTATTAATGCTTGAAATCATCAGACAGACCCCCCACGCAGGGCCCGCACCACTATAGAGGGATAAATTCAGATGTCAATTTGCCTAAAGGCTTGTTGAAACAGGCATTGAGGCCTGATTTTTCTCGAAATTCTCGCCCATTTACGCCTTTTGTGCGCTAAAGGCAATGCGCTATTTGGGCTACCCCGTCACGTTGTCATAAGCAGCCTAACTGTCTATACTCGCAACCCGACCGCCAGGGGCTTGCAAGCCCGAACTGCTGGGGGTCGCCGTTCCCTGGGTGGTGGGTACCTGACCAGTACACTTACCAACAACTTTGCCCTGATTCGCTAGGGGCTCTTCAGTGTGAAAAAAGCCGTGAAAAGCCAACGACCTGTAAACCTAGACCTAAGGACCATCAAGCTCCCCGTCACTGCGTACACGTCCATCCTGCATCGTATCTCCGGCGTCATCCTGTTCCTCGGCCTTGCCATCATGCTTTATGCACTGGGCAAGTCGCTGGGTTCCGAGGAAGGCTTTGGTGAGGTGAAGGCGTGTCTGACCAGCCCGCTGGCCAAATTCGTGACCTGGGGCCTGCTGTCCGCCCTGCTTTATCACCTCGTGGCAGGTGTTCGTCACCTGATCATGGACATGGGCATCGGTGAGACGCTGGAAGGCGGCAAGCTGGGCTCGAAAATCGTGATCGTCATCTCCGTGGTGCTGATCGTTCTGGTGGGAGTTTGGGTATGGTAACCAATGTCACGAACCTGTCGCGTTCGGGCCTCTATGACTGGATGGCGCAGCGCGTTTCTGCGGTCGTTCTCGCGGCTTACTTCCTCTTCCTGATCGGCTACGTGGTCGCCCACCCAGGCATCGACTACACCCAGTGGCATGGTCTGTTCTCCAACAACGCGATGCGGATCTTCAGTCTGCTGGCCCTCGTTGCCCTGGGCGCTCACGCCTGGGTCGGCATGTGGACCATTGCGACCGACTACCTGACGCCTATGTCGTTCGGCAAGTCGGCAACTGCGATTCGTTTCCTGTTCCAGGCGGTATGCGGCGTTGCGATGTTCGCTTACTTCGTCTGGGGTGTGCAGATTCTCTGGGGTATCTGATCCATGGCTAGCATTCCAACCATTTCCTTCGACGCCATCATCATCGGTGGCGGCGGCGCCGGCATGCGCGCTGCGCTGCAGCTGGCTCAAGGCGGCCACAAGACTGCCGTAGTCACCAAGGTCTTCCCGACCCGTTCGCACACTGTATCCGCCCAGGGCGGCATCACCTGCGCCATCGCTTCGGCCGACCCGAACGACGACTGGCGCTGGCACATGTACGATACCGTCAAGGGCTCCGACTACATCGGTGACCAGGACGCTATCGAATATATGTGTCAGGAAGGCCCGGCTGCGGTCTTCGAGCTGGACCACATGGGCCTGCCGTTCTCGCGTACCGAAACCGGTCGCATCTACCAACGTCCGTTCGGTGGCCAGTCCAAGGACTTCGGTAAGGGTGGCCAGGCTGCCCGTACCTGCGCCGCTTCCGACCGTACCGGTCACGCGCTGCTGCACACCCTGTACCAGGGCAACCTGAAAGCCGGCACCACCTTCCTCAACGAGTACTACGCAGTTGACCTGGTGAAGAACCAGGACGGCGCATTCGTTGGCGTGATCGCGATCTGCATCGAAACCGGCGAGACCCTGTACATCAAGTCCAAGGCCACCGTGCTGGCAACTGGCGGTGCCGGCCGTATCTACGCCTCCACCACCAACGCCCTGATCAACACCGGTGACGGCGTGGGCATGGCCCTGCGTGCCGGCGTGCCGGTGCAGGACATCGAAATGTGGCAGTTCCACCCGACCGGCATCGCCGGCGCCGGTGTACTGGTCACCGAAGGTTGCCGCGGTGAGGGTGGCTACCTGATCAACGCCCACGGCGAGCGCTTCATGGAGCGTTACGCGCCGAACGCGAAAGACCTGGCCGGCCGCGACGTGGTCGCCCGTTCCATGGTCAAGGAAATCATCGCCGGCAACGGCGTGGGCCCGAACAAGGACCACGTACTGCTGAAGCTGGACCACCTGGGCGAGGAAGTGCTGCACAGCCGCCTGCCAGGTATCTGCGAGCTGTCCAAGACCTTCGCCCACGTCGACCCTGTGGTCGCGCCGGTACCGGTCATCCCGACCTGCCACTACATGATGGGCGGCGTTGCCACCAACATTCATGGCCAGGCCATTACCATGGACGCCGAAGGCAACGACCACATCATCCCGGGCCTGTTCGCCGTAGGTGAAGTGGCGTGCGTATCTGTTCACGGTGCCAACCGCCTGGGCGGCAACTCGCTGCTCGACCTGGTGGTGTTCGGCCGTGCGGCCGGCCTGCACCTGGAGAAGGCGCTGACCGAAGGCGTGGAATACCGCGACGCCAGCGACACCGACGTCGATGTTGCCCTGAACCGCCTGAACAAGCTGAACGAGCGCACCACCGGTGAAGACGTTGCCAGCCTGAAGCGCGAGCTGCAGAGCTGCATGCAGAACTACTTCGGTGTATTCCGTACTGGCGAATACATGCAGAAGGGTATCGAGCAGCTGGCCGGTCTGCGTGACCGTATCGCCAACGTCAAGATCAACGACAAGTCCCAGGCCTTCAACACCGCGCGTATCGAAGCGCTGGAGCTGCAGAACCTGCTGGAAGTCGCCGAAGCTACCGCCATCGCGGCAGAAGCCCGTAAAGAGTCCCGCGGCGCTCACGCCCGTGAAGACTACGAAGACCGTGACGACGAAAACTGGCTGTGCCACACCCTGTACTACCCGGGTGAGAAGCGCGTCGCCAAGCGTGGCGTCAACTTTGCGCCGAAGACTGTTCCAGCCTTCGAACCAAAAGTCCGGACTTACTAAGGGTGGCCGCTATGTTGCAAGTCGAAGTTTATCGTTACAACCCGGACACCGATTCGGCGCCGAAAATGCAGACCTTCCAGGTCGATACCGGCGGCAAGGATCTGATGGTTCTGGACGTGCTGGCACTGATCAAGGAACAGGACGAAGGTTTCTCCTATCGTCGCTCGTGCCGTGAAGGCGTTTGCGGTTCCGATGGCATGAACATCAACGGCAAGAACGGCCTGGCCTGCATCACCCCGTTGTCGGCGGTGGTGAAGGGCAACAAGCTGATTCTGCGTCCGCTGCCGGGCCTGCCGGTCATTCGTGACCTGGTCGTCGATATGAGCATCTTCTACAAGCAGTACGAGAAGGTGAAGCCGTTCCTGCAGAACGACACCCCGGCACCGGCCATCGAGCGCCTGCAGTCGCCGGAAGACCGCGACAAGCTGGACGGCCTGTACGAGTGCATCCTGTGCGCTTGCTGCTCGACCTCCTGCCCGTCGTTCTGGTGGAACCCGGACAAGTTCCTGGGCCCCGCCGCACTGCTGCAGGCCTATCGCTTCCTGGCCGACAGCCGTGACACCAAGACCCAGGAGCGCCTGGCGTCCCTGGATGACCCGTTCAGCGTATTCCGCTGCCGCGGGATCATGAACTGCGTCAACGTTTGCCCGAAAGGTCTGAACCCGACCAAGGCAATCGGCCACGTACGTAACATGCTGCTGCAAAGCGGCACCTGATACAAAGAGTTGTACCTGCAGTAAGCCGAGGTGCGGGTGGTGAGCCCGCACTTAGGTAAAACCCGAACAAGGGCCCACAAAGCCTGCGTTCATTACCTATGAAGATATGAGACCAGCAGGGGCTTCCGGGCTGGTACCCGGAAAATCAGCAGGATCCAAGTGGCGTGGTTCAGTCGCTGTATTCGGACTTTTCCAGGTTTGCTGTGGCTCTCGCCGATCAGTCCCCTAACCGAGGGTGACCAAGCATGCAAGAAAGCGTGATGCAGCGCATGTGGGAAAGCGCCCACCTTTCAGGTGGTAACGCTGCATATGTGGAAGAGCTTTATGAGCTCTACCTGCACGACCCTAACGCTGTGCCAGAAGAGTGGCGCACCTACTTCCAGAAGTTGCCCGCCGACGGCAGCACCGCTACCGATGTATCGCACTCGACAATCCGCGACCATTTCGTACTGCTGGCAAAGAACCAGCGCCGCGCCCAACCGGTATCCGCCGGGAGCGTGAGCAGTGAACACGAGAAGAAGCAGGTTGAAGTTCTGCGACTGATCCAGGCCTATCGTATGCGCGGCCATCAGGCTGCCAAGCTCGACCCGTTGGGGTTGTGGCAGCGTCCTGCGCCCGTAGACCTGTCGATCAATCACTACGGCTTGACCAATGCCGATCTTGATACGACCTTCCGTGCCGGCGACCTGTTCATCGGCAAAGAGGAGGCGAGCCTACGCGAGATCTTCGAGGCGCTCCAGAAGACATATTGTCGCACCATTGGCGCCGAGTTCACCCATATCGTCGATTCCGAGCAGCGCAGCTGGTTCCAGCAGCGTCTGGAAAGCGTGCGCGGCCGTCCGGAGTTTTCCGCTGACGTGCAGGCCCACCTGCTCGAGCGCGTGACCGCCGGTGAAGGCCTTGAGAAATATCTGGGCACCAAGTACCCGGGCACCAAGCGTTTCGGCCTCGAGGGCGGCGAAAGCCTGATCCCGATGCTGGACGAGATGATCCAGCGCTCCGGTTCCTACGGCACCAAAGAAGTCGTGATCGGCATGGCCCACCGTGGCCGCCTGAACGTTCTGGTCAACACCTTCGGCAAGAACCCGCGCGAGCTGTTCGACGAGTTCGAAGGCAAGAAGATGAACGAGCTGGGCTCCGGTGACGTCAAGTATCACCAGGGCTTCTCCTCGAACGTGATGACCCCGGGTGGCGAAGTGCACCTGGCCATGGCGTTCAACCCGTCCCACCTGGAAATCGTCTCGCCAGTGGTCGAGGGTTCGGTGCGCGCCCGTCAGGACCGCCGCAACGACACCGTTGGCGACAAGGTACTGCCGATCTCGATCCACGGCGACGCAGCATTCGCCGGCCAGGGCGTGGTCATGGAAACCTTCCAGATGTCGCAGACCCGCGGTTTCAAGACCGGCGGTACCGTGCACATCGTGATCAACAACCAGGTTGGTTTCACCATCAGCAACCCGCTGGACGCGCGCTCCACCGAGTACGCCACCGACGTTGCCAAGATGATCCAGGCGCCGATCCTGCACGTGAACGGCGACGACCCGGAAGCCGTGCTGTTCGTGACCCAGCTGGCCATCGACTACCGCATGCAGTTCAAGCGTGACGTGGTTATCGACCTGGTCTGCTACCGCCGCCGCGGCCACAACGAGGCCGACGAGCCGAACGGCACCCAGCCTTTGATGTACCAGCAGATCAGCAAGCAGCGCACCACGCGTGAACTGTACGCTGAGGCACTGATCCAGGCCGGCCGCATCGATGCCGAACGCGCCCAGGCCAAGATCGACGAGTACCGCAACGCGCTGGACAACGGCCTGCACGTTGTGAAGAGCCTGGTCAAGGAACCGAACCGCGAGCTGTTCGTCGACTGGCGTCCGTACCTGGGCCATGCCTGGACCGCGCGTCACGATACCCGCTTCGACCTCAAGACCCTGCAGGAACTGTCGGCCAAGCTGCTGGAGATCCCGGAAGGTTTCGTCGTCCAGCGCCAGGTCGCCAAGATCTACGAAGACCGCCAGAAGATGCAGGCCGGTGGCTTGCCGATCAACTGGGGTTATGCAGAGACCATGGCCTACGCCACCCTGCAGTTCGAAGGTCACCCGATCCGCATGACCGGCCAGGACATCGGCCGTGGCACCTTCTCGCACCGTCACGCGGTGCTGCACAACCAGAAGGACGCCAGCACCTACGTACCGCTGAAGAACCTGTTCCCGGGCCAGCCTCAGTTCGAACTGTACGACTCCTTCCTGTCGGAAGAAGCGGTACTGGCCTTCGAATACGGCTACTCGACCACCACGCCGAACGCGCTGGTGATCTGGGAAGCCCAGTTCGGTGACTTCGCCAACGGTGCGCAAGTGGTGATCGACCAGTTCATCACCAGCGGTGAGCACAAGTGGGGCCGTCTGTGCGGTCTGACCATGCTGCTGCCACACGGTTATGAAGGGCAGGGCCCGGAGCACTCCTCCGCGCGCCTGGAGCGTTACCTGCAACTGTGCGCCGAGCACAACATCCAGGTCTGCGTACCGACCACCCCGGCCCAGATCTACCACCTGCTGCGTCGCCAGGTCATCCGTCCGCTGCGCAAGCCGCTGATCGTGCTGACGCCGAAGTCGCTGCTGCGCCACAAGCTGGCCATCTCGACCCTGGAAGACCTGGCAGAAGGCTCGTTCCAGACCGTGATCCCGGAAATCGACAGCCTCGATCCGGCCAAGGTCGAACGCCTGGTCCTGTGCGGCGGCAAGGTTTACTACGACCTGCTGGAAAAACGCCGTGCCGAAGGCCGCGAAGACATCGCCATCGTGCGTATCGAGCAGCTGTATCCGTTCCCTGAGGACGACCTGGTCGAAATCCTGGCGCCTTACACCAACCTCAAGCATGCGGTCTGGTGTCAGGAAGAGCCGATGAACCAGGGCGCCTGGTACAGCAGCCAGCACCACATGCGCCGTATCCTGGGCCGCCACAACAAGGCACTGGTCCTGGAATACGCCGGCCGCGACGCTTCCGCCGCGCCAGCCTGTGGTTACGCATCGAAGCACGCCGAACAGCAGGAAAAACTGCTGCAAGATGCCTTCACTGTTTAATGCCTTCGCGCACCTGAAACCGAATTTAAGGAAACACAGATAATGGCTATCGAGATCAAAGCCCCAACCTTCCCGGAATCGGTTGCCGATGGCACCGTTGCCACCTGGCACAAGCAGCCGGGCGATGCCGTCAAGCGTGACGAGCTGATCGTCGACATCGAGACCGACAAGGTCGTCCTGGAAGTACTGGCCACCGCCGACGGCGTGCTGGGCGCCATCGTCAAGGGCGAGGGCGACACCGTCCTGTCCGACGAAGTACTGGGTTCGATCGTTGAAGGCGGTGCTGCCGCTGCTGCACCAGCTGCCGCCCCGGCCGCTGCTGCCCCGGCTGCCGCTGCTGCCGACGCTGGCGAAGAAGACCCGGTTGCCGCCCCGGCCGCGCGCAAGCTGGCTGAAGAGAACGGCATCGACCTGGCTACCGTTGCCGGCACCGGCAAAGGCGGTCGCATCACCAAGGAAGACGTCGTCGCTGCCGTCGCCAACAAGAAGTCGGCGCCTGCTGCAGCTGCCAAGCCTGCCGCCGCTGCCCCGGTTGTCGTTGCCGCTGGCGACCGCACCGAGAAGCGCGTGCCGATGACCCGCCTGCGCGCCAAGATCGCCGAGCGTCTGGTCGAAGCCCAGTCGAGCATGGCCATGCTGACCACCTTCAACGAAGTCGACATGACCGAAGTCATGGCCCTGCGTTCGAAGTACAAGGACCTGTTCGAGAAGACCCACAACGGCGTGCGCCTGGGCTTCATGTCGTTCTTCGTCAAGGCTGCCACCGAAGCCCTGAAGCGCTTCCCGGCTGTCAACGCCTCGATCGATGGCAACGACATCGTCTACCACGGCTACGCCGACGTCGGCGTTGCCGTGTCCAGCGACCGTGGCCTGGTGGTGCCGGTACTGCGTAACGCCGAGTCGATGAGCCTGGCGGAAATCGAGAACGGCATCGCCACCTTCGGCAAGAAGGCTCGTGATGGCAAGCTGGCCATCGAAGAGATGACTGGCGGCACCTTCACCATCACCAACGGTGGTACCTTCGGTTCGATGATGTCGACCCCGATCGTCAACCCGCCGCAGGCCGCCATTCTCGGGATGCACAACATCATCCAGCGCCCGATGGCCATCAATGGTCAGGTTGTGATCCGCCCGATGATGTACCTGGCGCTGTCGTACGATCACCGCCTGATCGACGGCAAGGAAGCGGTAACCTTCCTGGTCACCATCAAGAACCTGCTGGAAGATCCGTCTCGCCTGCTGCTGGACATCTAACCCTCTGGCTGCGTACCGTGCCGGCCCTGGCTTCGCAGGAAGCCATGCCGCGCGGTCCGCGGCTTGTAGCTTGTAGCTGATAAGGAATCTTTTATGACCCAGAAATTCGACGTAGTGGTGATTGGTGCAGGTCCTGGCGGCTATGTTGCTGCCATCAAGGCCGCACAACTTGGTCTGAAGACTGCCTGTATCGAGAAGTACACCGACGCCGAGGGCAAGCTGGCCCTGGGCGGCACCTGCCTGAACGTAGGTTGCATTCCTTCCAAGGCGCTGCTGGACAGCTCCTGGAAGTACAAGGAAGCCAAAGAGAGCTTCAACGTCCACGGTATCTCCACTGGTGAAGTGAAGATGGACGTCGCCGCGATGGTTGGCCGCAAGGCTGGCATCGTCAAGAACCTGACCGGTGGCGTTGCCACCCTGTTCAAGGCCAACGGCGTTACTTCGATCCAGGGCCACGGCAAACTGCTGGCCGGCAAGAAAGTCGAAGTCACCAAGGCTGACGGCACCACCGAAGTCATCGAAGCCGAGAACGTGATCCTGGCTTCCGGCTCGCGCCCGATCGACATTCCACCGGCTCCGGTCGACCAGAACGTCATCGTCGACTCCACCGGCGCCCTGGAATTCCAGGCCGTGCCGAAGCGCCTGGGCGTTATCGGAGCTGGCGTGATCGGCCTGGAACTGGGTTCGGTATGGGCTCGCCTGGGTGCTGAAGTCACCGTCCTGGAAGCCCTGGACACCTTCCTGATGGCTGCCGACACCGCCGTGTCGAAAGAAGCCCAGAAGACCCTGACCAAGCAAGGCCTGGACATCAAGCTGGGTGCGCGCGTCACCGGCTCGAAAGTCAACGGCAACGAAGTCGAAGTGACCTACACCGACGCCAACGGCGAGCAGAAGATCACCTTCGACAAGCTGATCGTCGCGGTTGGCCGTCGCCCGGTGACCACCGACCTGCTGGCTGCCGACAGCGGTGTGACCATCGATGAGCGTGGCTACATCTTCGTCGACGACTACTGCGCTACCAGCGTGCCTGGCGTGTACGCCATCGGTGACGTGGTGCGCGGCATGATGCTGGCCCACAAGGCCTCGGAAGAGGGCATCATGGTGGTCGAGCGCATCAAGGGCCACAAGGCCCAGATGAACTACGACCTGATTCCGTCGGTCATCTACACCCACCCGGAAATCGCGTGGGTCGGCAAGACCGAACAGGCCTTGAAGGCCGAGGGCGTTGAGGTTAACGTGGGCACCTTCCCGTTCGCGGCCAGCGGCCGTGCGATGGCTGCCAACGACACCGGTGGTTTCGTCAAGGTCATCGCCGATGCCAAGACCGACCGCGTCCTGGGTGTACACGTGATTGGCCCATCGGCTGCCGAACTGGTGCAGCAGGGCGCAATCGCAATGGAATTCGGCACCAGTGCCGAGGATCTGGGCATGATGGTCTTCAGCCATCCGACCCTGTCCGAAGCGTTGCATGAAGCAGCGCTGGCAGTGAATGGCGGCGCCATTCACGTGGCCAACCGTAAGAAGCGTTAATTATAAGAAACCACGGCGGGCTGCCCGTCGTGAGTCTTGCGTGCATGACTCACCGCGGAAAGTCCGCCGGACCGGATCACACGGGAAAACCCGGGGTCAACGGTCACAGGTGGTGCGGCGCCAGTGATGGCGCAGCGCCGAAGCGCAGTACCTAACGAAGACGGTAAAAAGCATGAATCTTCACGAGTATCAGGGTAAGCAGCTGTTCGCTGAGTACGGCCTGCCAGTTTCCAAGGGTTTCGCTGTCGATACCCCTGAGCAAGCTGCAGAAGCCTGCGACAAGATCGGCGGGAACGAGTGGGTGGTAAAAGCCCAGGTTCACGCGGGTGGTCGCGGTAAGGCGGGCGGCGTCAAGCTGGTTCGCAGCAAAGAAGACGCCAAGGCGTTCGCTGCACAGTGGTTGGGCAAGAATCTGGTTACCTACCAGACCGATGCCAACGGTCAACCCGTCTCCAAGATTCTGGTCGAATCCTGCACTGACATCGCCAAAGAGCTGTACCTGGGCGCTGTAGTCGATCGTTCGAGCCGCCGTATCGTGTTCATGGCTTCCACCGAAGGTGGCGTGGACATCGAGAAAGTCGCTCACGAAACGCCTGAGAAGATCCTCAAGGCCACCATCGACCCGCTGGTCGGCGCTCAGCCGTTCCAGGGTCGCGAGCTGGCATTCCAGCTGGGCCTGGAAGGCAAGCAAGTTCAACAGTTCGCCAAGATCTTCGTTGGTCTGGCCAAGCTGTTCAAGGATCACGACCTGGCCCTGCTGGAAGTGAACCCGCTGGTGATCAAGGCCGACGGCGACCTGCACTGCCTCGATGCCAAGATCAACATCGACGCCAACGCCATGTACCGTCAGCCGAAGCTGAAGACCTTCCACGACCCGTCGCAGGACGACGCCCGTGAAGCCCACGCTGCCAAGTTCGAACTGAACTACGTTGCCCTCGAAGGCAACATCGGCTGCATGGTCAACGGTGCCGGCCTGGCCATGGGTACCATGGACATCGTCAACCTGCACGGCGGCAAGCCGGCCAACTTCCTCGACGTTGGCGGTGGTGCTACCAAAGAGCGCGTTACCGAAGCGTTCAAGATCATTCTGTCCGACAGCAATGTCGCGGCCGTTCTGGTCAACATCTTCGGCGGCATCGTTCGCTGCGACATGATTGCCGAAGGCATCATCGGTGCAGTGAAAGAAGTCGGCGTGAAAGTTCCGGTTGTCGTTCGCCTTGAAGGCAACAACGCCGAACTGGGCGCTAAAGTACTGGCAGAAAGCGGTTTGAACATCATTGCGGCAACCAGCCTGACCGACGCTGCTCAACAAGTTGTCAAAGCTGCGGAGGGCAAGTAATGAGCGTCCTGATCAATAAAGACACCAAAGTCATCTGCCAGGGCTTCACCGGCTCGCAGGGTACTTTCCACTCCGAACAGGCCATCGCCTACGGCACCAAGATGGTCGGCGGCGTAACCCCAGGCAAGGGTGGCACCACCCACCTGGGCCTGCCAGTGTTCAACACTGTGAAAGAAGCTGTGGAAGCTACCGGCGCCGACGCTTCGGTGATCTACGTTCCGGCTCCTTTCTGCAAGGACTCGATCCTGGAAGCTGCCTTCGGCGGCATCAAGCTGATCGTGTGCATCACCGAGGGCATTCCTACCCTGGACATGCTGGATGCCAAGGTCAAGTGCGACGAGCTGGGCGTGACCCTGATCGGCCCTAACTGCCCAGGTGTCATCACCCCGGGCGAGTGCAAGATCGGCATCATGCCTGGCCACATCCACCTGCCAGGCAAGGTCGGTATCGTTTCGCGTTCCGGCACCCTGACCTACGAAGCTGTGAAGCAGACCACCGACGCCGGCTTCGGCCAGTCGACCTGCGTCGGCATCGGCGGTGACCCGATCCCGGGCTCCAACTTCATCGATATCCTGAAACTGTTCCAGGAAGACCCGAAGACCGAAGCGATCGTCATGATCGGTGAGATCGGCGGTTCGGCTGAAGAAGAAGCTGCGGCCTACATCAAGGCCAACGTCACCAAGCCTGTCGTTTCCTACATCGCTGGTGTTACCGCACCTGCGGGCAAGCGCATGGGCCACGCTGGCGCCATCATCTCCGGCGGCAAGGGCACTGCGGACGAGAAGTTCGCCGCTCTGCAGGACGCTGGTGTGAAGACCGTGCGTTCCCTGGCTGACATCGGCAAGGCCCTGGCCGAGCTGACTGGCTGGGAAGTCAAGAAGTAATACTGCTACACCCCCCACGCGCACAGAGGCCACCTTCGGGTGGCCTTTGTCGTTTCTGGGGGGGAATTCCTGTGCCGGCCTCTTCGCGGGCTTGCCCGCTCCCACATGAGATCTCCACTTTCCGGGGCTGTGGTGATCCCCTGTGGGAGCGGGCAAGCCCGCGAAGAGGCCGGTACAGGCAACATGGATTTTTCGATGGGTTTGATAGGAATTTTCACGCAGACGAATGTTTCAATTCGAGGATAATTCTCGCTGTCCTCGGTCGCACAGACGACAAACATGTACGCACATCGGACAAGCAGTACTGTGCCAGTGCGTTTGACTGACAAAACAGTTACATTACGCGCTCACTCTGTGCCCGTACCCCAAAAGGGAACGACACGCTAAACGGGTCTGGCCTATCAAGCCGGGCAGCATTTCCCCTCATCCAAAGGGAAATCCCCTCTCGAATCCCGATTTCAGCAGTGTGGTACTACCTTAAATGAAAGTTCTCAAAGGCCAGGATATCCTGGCGCTTGGCTTTATGACGTTTGCGCTTTTCGTGGGCGCTGGCAACATCATCTTCCCGCCTATCGTCGGTCTGCAGTCTGGCCCGCACGTATGGATGGCGGCCCTTGGCTTCCTGGTTACCGCCGTAGGCCTGCCGGTCATCACCGTGGTCGCCCTGGCCAAGGTCGGCGGCGGCATGGATGCCCTGAGCAGCCCGATCGGCAAGTTCTTCGGTGGCCTGCTGGCGGCCGTGTGCTACCTGTCGGTCGGCCCGCTGTTCGCCACCCCGCGCACCGCGACCGTATCGTTCGAAGTGGGCGTTGCGCCGCTGACCGGCGAAAGCCCGCTGGCGCTGTTCATCTACAGCCTGGTGTACTTCCTCGTGGTACTGGCCGTGTCGATGTACCCGGGCAAGCTGCTCGACACCGTGGGCCGCTTCCTGGCGCCGTTGAAGATCATCGCCCTGGCGGTGCTGGGCATCGCCGCCTTCGCGCTGCCTGCCGGTACCATCGGTGAAGCGCAGCCGGCCTATGCCGCCGCAGCATTCTCCAAGGGCTTTTCCGATGGTTACCTGACCATGGATACCCTGGGTGCCCTGGTGTTCGGTATCGTCATCGTCAACGCCATCCGCTCGCGCGGTGTCGAGTCGCCGAAACTGATCACCCGCTATGCCATCATTGCCGGCCTGATCGCCGGCGTCGGTCTGGCCCTGGTGTACATCAGCCTGTTCCGACTGGGTGCAACCAGCCACGAGATCGCGGCTGACGCTACCAACGGTGCGGCGGTACTGCATGCCTACGTGCAGCACACCTTCGGTTCGCTGGGCAGCGGTTTCCTCGCCGTGCTGATCGCGCTGGCCTGCCTGGTGACCGCCGTTGGCCTGACCTGTGCCTGCGCCGAGTACTTCAGCCAGATGCTGCCGCTGTCGTACCGCGCACTGGTGGTGATCCTGGCGGGCTTCTCGCTGTTGATCTCCAATCTCGGCCTGACCAAGCTGATCATGTTCTCGATCCCGGTGCTTACGGCGATCTACCCGCCGTGCATCGTGGTGGTCGGGCTGAGCTTCGTGAAGGACCTGTGGAACTCGCCGACCCGCATCCTGGCACCAGTGATGCTGGTATCGCTGCTGTTCGGCATGGTCGACGCGATCAAGGGCAGCAGCATTGCCCACGTGCTGCCGGACTTCATGGCTCACCTGCCGCTGAGCGACCAGGGCCTGGCCTGGCTGGTGCCTTCGGTGGTGACCCTGGTTGGCGCCGTGGCCTGCGACCGCATGCTCGGCAAGCCGCGCGAAGCGCTGGCCTGATAGTCGAAGCCTGAGGGCGGCACCGGCCACAAGCCGAAGGGTGCTCGCCAAGGGTGGAAGCTCAAGAGCCCCGTATCTGAAAGGATGCGGGGCTTTTTGTTTGCCTGCACTGGCCTCTTCGCAGCACAAGGCTGCTCCTACAAGTGCAGTGCCGTACCTGTAGGAGCAGCCTTGTGCTGCGAAGAGGCCAGAACAGGCAATGCGGATTTCTGGGTGAATGTGTGCCTTTTGCCGCTTGCCAGCGTCGAAATCCGGTCCCTATCCTTCAGGTATCTGGCCCTCCTGGGAACCGTGCATGAACTTCATCCAAAGCAACTTCAACAATCTTTTGGCCATCATCTGGTTCGCCCTGTGCTGGGGCGGTTACACCCGTTATGCCATCTGGAAGGGCCGCGACACCGCGTGCCTGGCCAGCGTGCTGCACCTGTACCGCGAAGACTGGATGCGCCGCATGCTGCTGCGCGACAACCGCATTGCCGATGCGAGCGTGATCGGCAACCTCGAGCGCAACGCCTCGTTCTTCGCCTCCAGCACCCTGATCATCCTCGCCGGTATCCTCACCGTGCTCGGGGCTTCCGACCGGGCGCTGTCGCTGCTGGCCGACCTGCCGCTGGTGCAGCAGACCTCCCAGGGCATGTCGGAGATCAAGCTGCTGTGCCTGGCCATGGTCTTCGTCTACGCCTTTTTCACCTTCAGCTGGTGCATGCGCCAATACAATTTCGCGGCAGTACTGGTGGGGTCGGCGCCGATGATAGGTGAACGTCTGGTAAATGAGCTTGAACGCAAGGCATTCGCCTCGCGGGCGGCGCGGGTGCTGTCGCTTGCCGCCAACCAGTTCAACCTGGGCCTGCGCTCCTATTACTTTGGCATGGCCATGTTGAGCTGGTTCATCAGCCCATGGTTATTCATGGTCATGAGTGTCGGGGTGGTGCTGATTCTGTACCGCCGCGAGTTCCATTCGGATGTATTGGATGTGATGGTGTTCACACCTACCGAAAGTGTTTCGATCGAACCCGCCAAGGAAAGCACCGCTCCTGGTGCCTGAAACGTTTAATCCATAAGTTTCAGGTACAAAAAAACCCGACAATGTCGGGTTTTTTTGTTTTAGCCGATTACTGCTTGGCAGGTTCGGCTGGAGCAGCTGGGGTAGCTGGAGCGGCTTCCGGAGCCGGAGTAGCCGGAGCGGCTTCTTCGGCGGCCTTCTGCTCGGCTTCGGCCTGATCTTTGGCGGCTTCGGCGTTTTCCTTGGCAGCCTCGTTCATTTTATCCTGAGCTTCGCCCGCTTTTTCCTGGGCTTGCTCGGCGTGTTGCTGTGCGTCCTGGGCTTTGTCTTCGCTCGCTTTATCGCAAGCGGCCAGGCCCATGGCAGCGGCCAGCATCAGAGCAAAAGCAAAAGGTTTACGCATGGGGGTGTTTCTCCTTGGTGGAATAAGTGACTTGTTCCTTCGAGTGCAACTACGCGGAATAAGTTCCGCGAAGATTACACATATATAACGTCCCGTTCTATATAGACTTTTTAACGATTTTATGCCGCTACGGCAATGCGCAGGGAAACAGCCAATGAGTGATTCAACCTTGATGGCCATGGCCGAGCGTTTTCTCTCAGCCCTGAAACATTGTCAGTTGTTGCAAATGCGTGTGGTGCAAACCAATGCCGATGGCATGACCCTGGTGCTGCCATGGTCTGCGGCCATTGTCGGCAACCCGCAGACCGGCGCCGTGCATGGCGGCGCGCTGACCACGCTGATGGACACCACTTGCGGCATGGCCACGCTGTGCGTGCTGCCGCGCTTCGAAGTGTGCCCGACACTGGACCTGCGCATCGACTATATGCATCCGGCCAAGGCCGGCAAGGACATCTACGGCCATGCCCAATGTTACCGAGTCACCCGCGATGTGATCTTCACCCGTGGCACGGCCTACCAGGATGACCCGGCCCAGCCTATCTGCCAAGTGGTGGGCACGTTCATGCGCCTGGGCCAGGAAATCAAGGGGGGCATCCGCTTCGGCAACAGCCTGAAGGAGGGCGGGGCATGATTCCGCACAAGGTTCGCCAACAGCTCAACGCTGCTCATGCGGTGGGAGACTATCGGCCCTTGCTGGCGCTGATCCCCTATGCCGGCCTGATCGGCATTGAATGCGAGCGTCAGGGCGATGACCTGCTGTTCCGCCTGCCGGCCAACCAGGACAACATCGGCAACCCGCTGCTGCCGGCCATCCACGGCGGGGTGATCGCGGGCTTCATGGAACTGTCGGCAGCGCTGTACCTGCTGATCTTCAGCGAGAGCGCAAGCATTCCGAAGATCATCGACTTTTCCATCGATTACCTGCGCGCCGGGCACTTTCGCGATACCTACGCCCAGTGCCAGCTTTGGCGCCAGGGTCGGCGGGTGACCAATGTGGCCATCACCGCCTGGCAGGGGGACAGGCAGTCGCCGATCGCCACGGCTCGCGCCCATTTCAAGATCGAACCGGAAAAGCCCTTGAAATCATCCGGGCAGCCCCCATCTGCATGACATCCGCCGCTAAACGCTGGCCAACCTGGCCGCCAGGCGTCAACTGCCATCAGATCGGAGTTTTGAAGACCATGAGTGTGGAGACTCAAAAAGAAACGCTGGGCTTCCAGACCGAGGTAAAGCAGCTGCTGCACCTCATGATCCATTCCCTGTATTCGAACAAGGAGATCTTCCTGCGTGAATTGATCTCCAACGCCTCCGACGCCGCCGACAAGCTGCGTTTCGAGGCCCTGGCCAAGCCAGAGCTGTTCGAAGGCGACGCCGACCTGAAGATTCGCCTGAGCTTCGACAAGGACGCCGGTACCGTGACCCTCGAGGACAACGGCATCGGCATGAGCCGCGAAGACGTCATCGCCCACCTGGGTACCATCGCCAAGTCCGGCACTGCCGACTTCATGAAGAACCTCACCGGTGACCAGAAGAAGGACTCGCACCTGATCGGTCAGTTCGGTGTGGGCTTCTACTCCGCGTTCATCGTTGCCGACAAGGTCGACGTTTACAGTCGCCGTGCCGGCCAGCCGGCCGCTGAAGGCGTGCACTGGTCGTCGAAGGGCGAAGGTGAGTTCGAAGTCGCCACCATCGACAAGCCACAGCGCGGCACCCGCATCGTCCTGCACCTGAAGAAGGGCGAGCAGGAGTTCGCCGATGGCTGGCGCCTGCGCAACGTGGTCAAGAAGTACTCCGACCACATCGCCATGCCGATCCAGCTGCTGAAAGAGCAAGCTACCGCCGAAGGCGAAGAGCAGCCGGCCGAAGAGTGGGAAACCGTCAACCGTGCCAGCGCCCTGTGGACCCGTCCGCGTACCGAAATCAAGGACGAGGAATACCAGGAGTTCTACAAGCACATCGGCCATGACTTCGAAAATCCGCTGGCCTGGAGCCACAACAAGGTAGAAGGCAAGCTCGAATACAACTCGCTGCTGTACGTGCCGGCCCGAGCGCCGTTCGACCTGTACCAGCGCGAAGCGCCACGCGGCTTGAAGCTGTACGTGCAGCGCGTGTTCATCATGGACCAGGCCGAATCGTTCCTGCCGCTGTACCTGCGCTTCATCAAGGGTGTGGTCGACTCCAACGACCTGTCGCTGAACGTGTCGCGTGAAATCCTGCAGAAAGACCCGATCATCGACTCGATGAAGACCGCGCTGACCAAGCGCGTGCTGGACATGCTGGAGAAGCTGGCGAAGAACGAGCCCGAGCAGTACAAGGGCTTCTGGAAGAACTTCGGTCAGGTGCTGAAGGAGGGCCCGGCCGAAGACTTCGCCAACAAGGAAAAGATCGCCGGCCTGCTGCGCTTCGCTTCCACCCAGGACGACAGCGGCGAGCAGAGCGTCGCCCTGGCCGACTACCTGGCTCGCGTCAAGGAAGGTCAGGACAAGATCTACTACCTCACCGGCGAGTCGTACGCGCAGGTCAAGAACAGCCCGCACCTGGAAGTCTTCCGCAAGAAAGGCATCGAAGTGCTGCTGCTGACCGATCGTATCGACGAGTGGCTGATGAGCTACTTGAACGAGTTCGACGGCAAGGCCTTTGTCGACGTCGCCCGTGGCGACCTGGACCTGGGCAAGCTGGACTCGGAAGAAGACAAGAAGGCCCAGGAGGAAGTCGCCAAGGACAAGGAAGGCCTGGTCGAGCGCCTGAAGGGCGCGCTGGGTGACAGCGTGGCCGAAGTGCGCGTGTCGCACCGTCTGACCGACTCGCCGGCGATCCTGGCCATCGGTGAGCAGGACCTGGGCCTGCAGATGCGCCAGATCCTCGAAGCCAGCGGGCAGAAGGTGCCGGAGTCCAAGCCGATCTTCGAGTTCAACCCGACCCACCCGCTGATCGAGAAGCTGGACAACGAGCAGAGCGAAGACCGCTTCGCCGAGCTGTCGCACATCCTGTTCGATCAGGCGGCCCTGGCGGCCGGTGACAGCTTGAAGGACCCGGCGGCTTACGTTCGTCGCCTGAACAAGCTGCTGGTCGAACTGTCTGCTTGAGTTGATGCATAGGAAAGCCCGCTTCGGCGGGCTTTTTTCATGGCGAGCATATTGATGACGAGTGCCAAAGGAGTGCTTGATGAGCAAAGTAATCGTCGAATCGCTGGTCTATCACCTGTCCGGCAAGGCGTATGAAAGCCGCCTGGTATACGAGCCGGGCGCGCTGGGGCGGCCAGGTCTGGTGATGGCGCCGAACTGGATGGGTATCGGCGAAGGTGCCGAGCGCATCGCCAAGGAAGTGGCCGAGAAAGGTTATGTGGTGCTGATTGCCGACCTGTACGGGCAATCGGTGCGTCCGTCCAACGCGGACGAGGCCGGCGCGGCGATGATGCCGTTGAAGAATGACCGAGGCGAGCTGCGCAAGCGCATGCAGGAAGCCCTGGCGCAACTGTTGGGGCAGTCGAAGGCGCTGCTGGAACCGGGCAAGGTCGGCACGTTTGGTTTCTGCTTTGGTGGCTGCTGTGCACTGGAGCTGGCCCGTACTGGCGCCGATTTGCGTGCGGCGGTGTCCTTCCATGGCACCCTGGATACCCCGAACCCGGAAGATGCCAAGCGCATCAAGGGCTCGGTGCTGGTGCTGCACGGCGCTTCCGATCCACTGGTGCCGAAGGAGCAGTTGCCGGCGTTCGAGGAGGAGATGAACGCGGCCAAGGTTGACTGGCAATTGCTCAGCTATGGCGGCGCGGTGCACTCGTTTACCGACCCGAGTGCCAATGTGCCGGGCAAGATGCAGTATGACCGGCGTACCTCTGAGCGGGCGTTCCGCTCGATGCATAACCTGCTGACCGAAGTGTTCCAGCGCTGAGATTGCACGGGGCTGCTTTGCAGCCCATTCGCGGCACAAGGCCGCTCCTACAAAGGTCGCGCAAGCCATGAGTTACGCGATTCCCTGTAGGAGCGGCCTTGTGCCGCGAAAGGGCCGCAGAGCGGCCCCAAAATCACCTAGGCAATTCGATCCTCGAAGTTTCCCCCGGCACCACCGGCCAATCCCCCGCAGCCCACTTGGCCCGGGCCTGTTCGATCAGCTCCACATCACTAGCGACAAAGTTCCAGTTCATCCGCCGCGGCCCATCCAGTGGTGCGCCACCAATCAGCACCAGCTGGCACTCACCCTCCGCATACAGCGTCACCTCTTCGCCCTCCGGCAGGACCACCAGGCTGCACGGTTCCACATCCTCATCGTTCATCACCAGCTCACCATCGAGCAGGTAAATCGCCCGCTGCGCATGCTCGTTCGGCACCAATAGCGTGGTTGCCGGTTGCATCTGTACATGCGCGTACAGGGTAGGGGAGAGCACTGGCACCGGCGATTCCAGGCAGAACCCGCTGCCGGCGATCATGCAGATGCGTACCCCCAGGCTGTCGCTGACCGGCAGGCTCGCCGCCGGGTGATGGCTGTAGCTTGCCGGGCCTTGTTCATGCTCGCGTGGCGACGCCAGCCATACCTGCAGCCCGTGCAGGCGTGAGCCATGGGCCAGGGCATCTTCAGGCGTGCGCTCGACATGGGCCACGCCGCTGCCTGCGGTCATCCAGCTGACGTCGCCCGGCAGCACCCGCTGCGCCGAGCCGAGGCTGTCCTTGTGCAGGATTGCCCCTTCGAACAGGTAGGTAAGGGTCGACAGGCCGATATGCGGGTGCTGGCGGATGTCCATGCCATGCCCCGGGGCATAGTCGGTTTCGAGCATGTGGTCGAAAAACACGAACGGGCCGACGCTGCGACACTGGGCCGATGGCAGCGGGCGCAGGATCGGCTGGCCCTCGACCGATTCGGCACGTGGGCGGATGACCAGGGGGCTGCTCATGGGAAGGCTCCAGGCAAGGTGGAAATGTCCCAAGCATAGCGGTTTGCCCGCCCCGGCTGAACCGTCTCGCAGGCCGGCCGGTCTAGAGATCTGATACCCGGAAAAGGAAGCTTCGTCATGATCGTGAGAGCGTTGGCCTGCGTGCTGTTATCCACCTGGCTGTGCCAAGCCGCGCAGGCACGCGACTACCGCTACAGTGATGCCCACCTGCACTACGTCGACTTCTTCCAGGAAAGCGAAGGCATGCCCGCGCTGATCAAGGCCATGGATGCTGCCGGTATCGAGCAGTCGATGATTTCCGGCGTGCCGGTGGCCAAGAAGTGGCATGAAGACGAGCCCAAGCGCCCACGCTATTACGCTGGGGATGACGCCGAAGCCTACTGGTACAGCGCCACCGATACCTACGTGGCGGCGGCGCTACAGCAACTGCCCGACGAGCAGCGCAAGCGCTTTCATCCGTTCCTGGCCGGCTTCAATCCGGTGGACAAGAACGCCGCCAGCCATATCGAGCGCATGCTCGATCTGCATCCGGGGCTGTGGCAGGGCATTGGCGAGGTGTTCACCCGCCACGATGACCTGACTGCTCTTACCAGCGGTGACACGCCGCGCGCCAACAACGAAGCCATGGCGCGTATCTACCACCTGGCGGCCGAGCGCGACCTGCCGGTGCTGCTGCATTCCAACATCACCTCCAAGCGCGAGCGCAACCCGCTGTACCTGGCGGAGATCGAAGAGCCGCTGCGCAATCACCCGCACACGCGGTTTATCTGGGCGCACGCTGGCAGCAGCATGGAGATTCACCGGCACCAGACGCAGATGGACTTTCTGCTGCCGGTGCTGACGCGGTTATTGGAGGATTACCCGAACCTGTATGTCGATTTGTCGTGGAGCGTGCTGAAACCCTATCTGCTGGATGACCAGGGTGTACCGCGCAAGGCGTGGCTGGCACTGGTCGAGAGGTTCCCGGAACGGTTCATGCTGGGTTCGGATGTGGTGGGGCGGTTTGGTAGCCTTGGGGAGCAGATGCATGGGTTCAGGCCGTTTCTGGATGCATTGCCGGAACAAGTTGCCAATAAGGTGGCCAGGGAGAATTTTCTGGATGTGTTGCCCAAGCAATAGTATTTCGCCTGTGCCGGCCCTTTCGCGGGTAAACCCGCTCCCACAGGGGCCGCGCTGCTCTTGAAACCGGTGCTGTACCTGTGGGAGCGGGCGCGCCCGCGAAGAGGCCGGTACAGGCAACACAAATGAAAACGCCCCGAACCAGTCGGGGCGTTTTCGTTTACCGCAGCAGCGTCTTACTTGCCTTCCCAGCGCTTGAGCACCAGGGTGGCGTTGGTGCCGCCGAAGCCGAAGCTGTTGCTCATGACCGTGTCGATCTTGGCGTTTTCTTCGGTC
Organism: Pseudomonas sp. A2; assembly: GCF_023100865.1. NCBI lineage: Bacteria > Pseudomonadati > Pseudomonadota > Gammaproteobacteria > Pseudomonadales > Pseudomonadaceae > Pseudomonas > Pseudomonas sp. A2. The sequence goes on along the minus strand of NZ_CP039127.1, from coordinate 4,089,375 downwards.
TTGCGCAGGATCGGCAGGTCGGCGACCTCCGGGTCCAGCTCGTCGATGTTGGCGGAGCCGGCGATGAAGTTGTTTTCCATCATCAGCAGGCAGTAGATCGCCTCGTGTACGCCGGCAGCGCCCAGCGAGTGGCCCGACAGGCTCTTGGTCGAGCTGATTTTCGGTGCCTTGTCGCCGAACACGGCGCGAACGCCCTTGATCTCGGCAACGTCACCGACCGGGGTCGAGGTGCCGTGGGTGTTCAGGTAATCGATCGGAGTGTCGACGGTCGACAGCGCCTGCTGCATGCAGCGGATAGCACCTTCGCCGCTCGGGGCAACCATGTCGTAGCCGTCGGAAGTGGCGCCGTAGCCGACGATTTCCGCGTAGATCTTGGCGCCACGGGCCAGGGCGTGTTCCAGCTCCTCGACCACCACCATGCCGCCACCGCCAGCGATGACGAAGCCATCACGGTCGGCGTCGTAGGCGCGCGAGGCCTGTTCCGGGGTTTCGTTGCGCTTGGTCGACAGGGCGCCCATGGCATCGAACAGGAACGACTGGCTCCAGTGCTCTTCTTCACCGCCACCGGCGAAGACGATGTCCTGCTTGCCCCACTGGATCTGCTCCAGGGCGGTGCCGATGCAATGTGCCGAAGTGGCGCAGGCCGAGGAGATCGAGTAGTTGATGCCCTTGATCTTGAACGGGGTGGCCAGGCATGCCGAAACGGTGCTGCCCATGGTGCGGGTAACGCGGTACGGGCCGACGCGCTTGACGCCTTTCTCACGCAGGGTGTCCAGCGCTTCCATCTGGTTCAGGGTCGAGGCGCCGCCGGAGCCAGCCACCAGGCCGGTACGCGGGTTGGAAACCTGCTCTTCGGTCAGGCCGGCGTCCTTGATCGCATCTTGCATCGCCAGGTAGGCATAGGCAGCAGCGTGGCCGACGAAGCGGTAGACCTTGCGGTCGATCAGTTCTTCGAGGTTGAGGTCGATGGACCCGGAAACCTGGCTACGCAGCCCCATTTCCTTGTATTCCGGGTTGTAACGGATACCCGGACGGCTGTTGCGCAGGTTTTCGGTGACGGTAGCTTTGTCATTGCCCAGGCACGATACGATGCCCAGACCAGTGATAACGACGCGGCGCATGCGAATAACCCTTAGAAATTGTCAGTGGAGGTGAACACGCCGACCCGCAGGCCTTCGGCAGTGTAGATCTCGCGGCCGTCGACGCTGACCGAGCCATCGGCGATGGCCATGTTCAGCTTGCCCTTCAGGACGCGCTTGATGTGAATGTTGTAAGTGACTTTCTTGGCTTCCGGCAGTACCTGGCCGAAGAACTTCACCTCGCCCGAACCCAGGGCGCGCCCGCGGCCTGGCAGGCCCTGCCAGCCGAGGAAGAAACCTACCAGCTGCCACATGGCATCAAGCCCCAGGCAGCCCGGCATTACCGGGTCGCCTTCGAAGTGGCAGGCGAAGAACCACAGGTCCGGATTGATATCCAGCTCGGCGACCAATTCACCTTTGCCGTACTTGCCGCCTTCTTCGCTGATATGGGTGATGCGATCGACCATCAGCATGTTCGGCGCGGGCAGTTGCGCATTACCTGGGCCGAACAGCTCACCGCGACTGCAGCGCAGCAGGTCTTCCCGAGTAAAGGCGTGTTGTTTGGTCATGCGAGCTCCTCAATAACCCCCTGCGGCAGGGGATGAATCTTCCCGGCCGGCCCGATACGCATCGCGTTCGGGGCGGCAGCCTACAGGTAGACTATTGCGTTGTGGTGAAAGTCACAGTGCACCCGGTGAAAGAAGTACAGGTGTGCACTGAAACGTCTATTTTCAGGTCCGATGAAGGTCCTGTCCAGTGTTTAAGACTGCCGCACTTTAGCATTTATCGCCAGTCGCGGTTGTCTGACCGGGTAGCCAGCGCTGCAGCACGCGCTGCAGTTCGGTGCGGCGCAAGGGTTTGCTCAGGTAGTCGTCCATGCCGGCCGCCATGCAACGCTCGCGGTCGCCCTGCAAGGCGTTGGCGGTCAGGGCGATGATCGGTAACCTGGCGCCGTTGGGCAGCTGGCGGATACGCCGGGTGGCTTCATAGCCGTCCAGGTGCGGCAGGCGGCAGTCCATCAGCACAGCGGCAAAACGCTGCCGGCTGACCCGTTCGACCGCCTCCAGGCCGTCCTCGGCCGTGCATACCGCCAGCCCGAGGCTACGCAGCATGGCTTCGATGACACTTTGGTTGACCGGATTGTCCTCTACCAGCAGCACCTGATCATTGTCGGCCACCGCCGGTGGCGCAGCGCCTGGCTGCGTCAGCGAGAGCGGGGCAGGGCTGGCCAGGGCCAGAGGCATCTCCAGGGTAAAGGTCGAGCCCAGGCCCTCACGGCTTTCGCCACGCAGCTTGCCGCCCATGCGTTCGGCCAGGGTGCGGGCGATCGACAGTCCCAGCCCGGTGCCGCCATAGCGGCGGGAAATCGAGCTGTCGGCCTGCTGGAAGGCGACAAACATCATTTCCAGGCGTTCGTTGTCGATGCCGATACCGGTGTCGCGCACACTGCAGGTCAACCAGATCAGTTGGCGGTCCAGCACCTGCCAGCGCGCCTCGACCTGAACCTGGCCGCGTTCGGTGAATTTCAGCGCGTTGCCGACCAGGTTCAGCAGGATCTGGCGGATGCGCGTGGGGTCGCCGTTCACCTGCAGCTGCTCGATACCCGCCGGCATTTGCAGGTGCAGGGCAAGGCCGCGCTGTTGGGCGCTGTGCTGGAACGACTGGACGCTGCTGGTGATCAGTTCGCCCAGGTTGAAGTCGATGTGTTCCAGTTGCAGCGCGGCGCGTTCGATGCGCGAGAAGTCAAGGATGTCATTGATGACCTTGAGCAGGTGCCCGGTGGATTCGCTGGCCACCGCGGTGTACTCGGCCTGCTCGCTGTTCAGCTGCGTGGTTTCCAGCAACTGCAGCATGCCCAGTACGCCATTCATCGGCGTGCGCAGTTCGTGGCTCATCATCGCCAGGAAATCCGATTTGGTGCGGTTGGCCTGTTCGGCCTCCTCGCGGGCCTGGATAAGCTCGGCAATCGCCTGCTTCTGTTCATTGCTGGCCTGCGCCAGGGCATGGGCCAGGTTGTTGATGTGGCGTGCCAGATGGCCCAGTTCGCTGTCATCGACCACCGGCAACAGGGTGTGGTACTCGCCCTGCTGGATGGCCTTGACCGCGTGCCCCATGTCGCTGATCGGCTTGGCGAGGCTAAGGGCCAGGCGGCGCGCCAGCAGGAAAGTGAACAGCAGGGCGAACAGCGCGAGGATACCGGCCTTGATCACGATTTCCTGCTGGCGCTGGCTGAAGGCGTCATCGGACATGCCGACGATAACCCTGCCCAGGTAATCGTCGCCGATGGCCGGGCTGGTGGCCTTGCCCTGTTGCAGGAAGTCGCTGTCCAGGCGGATCTGCTGCAGGCGGATGGGCGCCTGGAACACTTCGACGCGCTGCGCGCGGTTGGCGCTTTCGTCGGACTGCTCAACATAAACCAGTATGTGGTTGCGGCTGTCCTGCACCTCGAGGAAGCGCACGTGGGGGATGCTGAGCGTGGCGCGCATCAGGCCCTCGAGCACTTCGTTGTTGCCCGAGATCACCCCGTATTCCGAGGCTGGCGCCAACTGGTTGGCGATCAGTTGCCCGGTGTGGTTCAGTTCCTGGCGCAGGTCCTGGATACGCACGAAGGTGAAGAAGCTGATCAGCAGCAAGGTCAGCAGCAGGGCAGGGCCGAGGCTGATGATCTGGGTGCGGGTGTGAATGTCCCAGCTCAGGCGCTTGCTCATGGGGTGGGTTCTCCTTCGGCCAGGGCCTTGGCGGCGGCGTTCGGATCGATCGGTTCAAGGCCCAGGGCGCGCGCCACCTGCTGGTTGCCGCTGACGCCGAAGCGTACCGGGTACAGGCTGCGTGGCCAGCGCGCCGGTGGCTGGTCGAGCAACTGGTCGAGCACCGCCAGCCAATCGTCCTGGTCGCTGAAGGTGCTGGCCAGGGCGCCGGCGCGGACGAACCCGGCGTTCGGGCCGATCAGCGCCATCTGCCGGCCATAGCTGCTCAACAGCAGGTTTTTCGCAGTCTTGGAGTTGTACAGGTCGGCATCGTCCAAGCCCAGCAGCACGTCACTGTTGGCCAACAAGTGTTGCAAAGGGCGGCTGTCGCGCGGGTCGGGCCAGTCCTGGGCAATGATCTCCAGGTCCAGCGCGCGGGCGGCGTGGCGCAGCTCTTCGAGCAGAAAGCTGCTGTGCTCACCGTACAGCACACCAATGCGCTGGGCCTGCGGCAGCAGGTAGCGCGCCAGGCGCAACTGCCGGCCCAGCGGCGGATCGCTCCACAGCAGCGTGAGGAACGCGGGCCGCGACTTTCCCAGGCGCTGTTCAGCCTGTACCCGGCTGACCCTCATGGCCAGGGCCGGCGGGCCGGCAGTTTCCCCGAGGCGCCATTCCAGTGCGGCGTTGTCCAGCAGGATCAGGCGCTGGTCAGCCTTGAGCTTGCCCGGGGGGGGCAGGTCGGCGGTGGTCTGGAAATGTACATGGTCGTGCGGCCGGCGGCTTTCCAGCGCGGCGACGAAACTGCGAATGCCAGGCTGGTCTTCCGCGCCTACCAACAGGATTTCGCTGGCGAACAGCGGCCCTATCGGCCACAGGCACAACAGCAACAGGCGCAGCAGCAGGGCCATCAGAACTCCAGCTCCGCGCTGACGATCAGGCGGTGGCGGCTGTCGTAGCGGTTCTGGATCGCCGTGGTCGGCTCATCGTCCAGGCGCTGTTGCCACAGCGCCGCAAGCTCCAGGTTGCTGCCATGCACCCGGAAACGTTTGGCCAGGCGCAGGTCCAGGCGCTCGTAGCGATACTGGTTGAGTGCATCGTCACCGTAATAGAACAGCGCGCTCGACCAACCGTCACCCCACTCGCGCATCCACCCGGCCGAGCCACTGTTGCGCGCGCTGAGGCGGCGGTCGGCGGGGTTGCTGGCCCAGGCATCCACGTAGGCGTAGGTCACCCGCAGGCGGTCGCGCAGGGTCGGGCGCCAGTCCAGTTGCGCCTCGCTGCCGCTGAAACGGGCCTTGTTGGCATTGCTGGCGATGTACTGGTTGTTCTTCAGGGGCTCGCTGATCATGCCGGTGATCTCGTCATAGAACAGCTTCACATCCATGTTCAGGTCGATGTCGCTGAAGTAGCCGTTGTAGCCGAGTTCGCGCGAGCGCATGCGTTCCTGGTCGAGGTCGCCCGGGCCGCGGGTCTTGACGAAGTATTCGCCGTTTTGCAGGCCGAAAGCGTTGGGGGTCAGGTTCTTGACCGAGTAGCTCCAGTTGACGTTGTTCTCGAACATGTCTGGCGAGCGCACTGCCTCGGAATACACTGCACGCAGGCCATGGCGCGGGGTGATCAGGTAGTTGACCGCCACGCGTGGGGTCAGCGAGCTGCCGGACAGGCGCGAGTCCTCGAACATGGCACCACCCTGCAGGATCCAGTGTTCGTCGGCGCGCCACTCCAGTTGGCCGAACAGGCGCCAGGTCTGGTCGTCGATGCTGCCATTGAAGTAGGTCTGCGAGTCGGCACGATCATAGCGGTAGTTCATGCCACTGAGCAGGCGCAGGCTGTCGGTCAGGCTCAGGGTGTCCTGGATTTCCAGGTCGTAGCGGGTTTCGCGGGTGCTCTGGTCGACGTCGCCGCAGACCTGCTGCTTGCCACCGTTCGCCCATTGCTGCTGGACCTTCTCCAAAAGCCCTCTCATGACAGGATCGTTGGTCGAAAGTGGAGCGCCGGTAGCAATGCCGCGCGCCACTTTTTCGGCGAAATCGGGGTTCATTTGCCAGAGCTGGGTCAATTCCGGGCTGAACGACTGCAAAGCGTCACAGGCGCGCCACACCTGCTGACGGTCGAAATGCTGGGCAGAGCCTTGGATATACAGGCTGTGCTCAGAACTGAAGTCCTTGTTCCAGCGCAATGAGCCGGCGTAGTCCTTGGCACTGACGTCAGCGTTGTTACCGGCTTCGTATTTGGCGAACACCGGCTGGTAGGTATAAGGCCGCTGGTTGCTGCCTTCCTTCGCCGCAAGTTGCCATTCCAGGGTCTGGTCGTGTGCCAGGCTGTGACTGGCGTTGATATTGAAGCGGGTCAGCCGGCGGCTGTCGCGGTAGTCCTGGCCGAACTGGTTCTCGTCGAAGCCATCGTCCTGCTGGCCTGACAGCGACAGGCGCATGTCGCCACCCTCCCAGCCGAAGCCGTGGCTGGCGTAGAAATCGTTGATACCATCCTGGCCACGGGTCATCTTCAACCGCGTGCCATGGCTGTCGGCAGGGTTGCGGGTAAGGATGTTGACCACAGCCATCAGCGCGTTGGCGCCATAGCTGACCGTGTTGGGGCCGCGGAACACCTCGATGCGCTCGATATCCTCCATGGCCAGCGGGATGTCGCTCCAGTCCACCGTGGCCAGGCCGGCGCGGTACACCGAACGGCCATCGATGAGCACCTGCATGCGTCGGGCATCGTTGACGTTGCTGCCGTGGTAGTTGACCGTGGGTTGGTTGCCGGCGTTGTAGCCCACCATCATTCCCGGCACCAGGCGCAGCAGCTCGGGGATGTCACGGGCACCGCTGGCCCGGATCAGCTCGCTGTCGAGCACGGTCATGCTGCCCGGGACTGCGGCGGGGGATTGTTTCAGGCGCGTGGCGGTCAGAACCTGCGGCAGGTCCGTGTTGTCGATGAACAGGTCATCGGCCACGGCCGGGCCGCCGAGCAGGGCAGTCAGTATGAGCAGGCGCGGGTACGAGGGCGTGCCAGGGAACACAAAGCGGCCTTGTATCAGGATTGAAACAGGCATGGTAACCGACCGTGGGGGTTTTGCCAGTGATCTGCTCTACCTGTCGAGCCCTTTCGCGGGCACGCCCGCTCCCACAGGTGCGGCGCCGCTCTGAAGGACTGCGCTATCCCCTGTGGGAGCGGGCGAGCCCGCGAAAGGGCCGGTACTGACACTGGTTCTGTAGCAGGCGAGCCGTATAATGGCCGGGTCGCCACTTAACTTTTGGCTTTAACGGATTGGATATGACTGAACAGCAACCTGTTGCAGTTCTGGGAGGCGGCAGCTTCGGCACCGCCGTGGCGAACCTGCTGGCAGAAAACGGTGTGCCGGTGCGCCAATGGATGCGCGACCCGGAACAGGCCGAGGCCATGCGCGTCAATCGCGAGAATCCGCGCTACCTCAAGGGCATCCGCTTGCACGACGGCGTCGAGCCGGTCTGTGACCTGCTGGCCACACTGCAGGCCAGCGAGCTGATTTTCGTCGCCCTGCCATCGAGCGCCTTGCGTAGCGTGCTGGCTCCGCATGCCGAGTTGCTGCGCGGCAAGGGCCTGGTCAGCCTGACCAAGGGCATCGAAGCGCAAAGCTTCAAGCTGATGAGCCAGATCCTCGAGGAAATCGCCCCCGAGGCGCGCATCGGCGTGCTGTCCGGCCCCAACCTGGCCCGTGAAATCGCCGAACATGCGCTGACCGCCACGGTGGTCGCCAGCGAGGATGAAAAACTGTGCCAGCAGGTGCAGGCCGTGCTGCATGGGCGTACCTTCCGCGTCTACGCCAGTGCCGACCGCTTTGGCGTCGAGCTGGGCGGGGCGCTGAAGAACGTCTACGCCATCATCGCTGGCATGGCGGTGGCCCTGGGCATGGGCGAGAACACCAAGAGCATGCTGATTACCCGCGCCCTGGCCGAGATGACCCGCTTCGCCGTCAGCCAGGGTGCCAACCCCATGACCTTCCTTGGCCTGGCCGGTGTCGGTGACCTGATCGTCACCTGCTCCTCGCCAAAGAGCCGCAACTACCAGGTCGGCCACGCGCTGGGCCAGGGCCTGAGCCTGGAGCAGGCGGTCAGCCGCCTGGGCGAAGTGGCCGAAGGCGTCAACACCCTCAAGGTGCTCAAGGCCAAGGCGCAGGAAGTGCAGGTATACATGCCGCTGGTGGCAGGCCTGCATGCCATCCTGTTCGAAGGCCGCACGCTGAACCAGGTGATCGAGCACCTGATGCGTGCCGAGCCGAAGACCGATGTCGATTTCATTTCCATCAGCGGTTTCAACTGAGCCTTCAGCGGCTCTGACAACAGCAAGGAGCAACACATGAACGATACGCCCGAACGCGCCCAGCGCGAGTCGATCATCCTGCGGGCCCTGTGGATGCTGGTGTTCCTGGTGGTCTGGCAGCTGGCCGAGCTGCTGCTCGGTGGCCTGGTGCTGGTACAACTGATCTACCGCCTGGTGTACGGCGCCCCCAGCGCCAGCCTGATGAACTTCGGCGACAGTCTGAGCCAGTACCTGGCGCAGATCGGCCGCTTCGGCAGCTTCCACAGCGACCAGAAGCCCTGGCCATTCGCCGACTGGCCGGCACCGCGTGCCCCGGAAGGCGAGGCGCCGCATGCGGTGGCCCCGGCCTCGCACCCGGTGCGTGACGAGGAGCCCAAGCTGTGAAGCTGTGGGTTCTGCGCCACGGCGAAGCGGAGCCGCGGGCCAACAGCGATGCCGAGCGCCGGCTGACCGCCCATGGTCGCGAACAGGTGCTGCATAGCGCCGCCCGCCTGCTGGGCCAGCCGCTGCAGGCGATCATCGCCAGCCCTTACGTACGCGCCCAGCAAACGGCTGCCCTGGTGCATGACACCCTCGGCTTCGCCGAACCGGTGCGCACCGTGCCCTGGCTGACGCCTGACAGTGATGTGCAGCAGGTTATCGGCGAAATCGAGCGCCTGGGCCTGGAGCATGTGCTGCTGGTCAGCCACCAGCCGCTGGTGGGTACCTTGGTAGGGGCGTTGCAGCATGGCCACCAGCAGCAACCGGCGGGCATGAGCACTGCAAGCCTGGCGGAGCTGGAAGGGGACTGGCCGCTGGCTGGGTTGATGACCCTTCGGGCGATCAACTCGCCGGCCTGAGCTCTCAGGCTATCTCGGTTTCCTGTAGGAGCAGCCTTGTGCTGCGAAGAGGCCAGTAGGGCAATAGCTCTTCTCCGGCAGTTATGGCCTCTTCGCAGCACAAGGCTGCTCCTACAGGGAGCGCCCGCGTCCGCAAGCCTGACCTGATAGCCCTCGCCGATGACCTTTCCGGACGTTGCCGAACCGCCCCGCGATACCGACAATGGGCCATCATCTCGCATCCGGACCCGGCGCCATGTCGCAGCAGATCTTCTTCGCCCATGCCAACGGTTTTCCGTCGGCCACCTACGGCAAGCTGTTCGCCGCCCTGGCACCGGACTACCAGGTGCAGCACCTGGCCCAGCACGGCCACGATCCGCGCTTTCCGGTGGACGACAACTGGCAGAGCCTGGTCGATGAATTGCTGCACCACCTGGCCCGGCAGGGCCAGCCGGTATGGGGCGTCGGCCATTCGCTGGGCGGGGTGTTGCACCTGCACGCAGCCTTGCGCTGCCCCGAGTACTACCGCGGCGTGGTGATGCTCGACTCGCCGGTGCTCACCCGCGCCGACCAGTGGCTGCTGCGCACCGCCAAGCGCTTCGGCTTCATTGACCGTATCACCCCGGCTGGCCGCACCCTGGGGCGCCGCGAAACCTTCAATGACCGCGACAGTGCCCGGGACTATTTCGCCGGCAAGTCACTGTTCCGCCATTTCGATCCCGAATGCCTCGATGCCTACATAGAGCACGGCCTGCAGGCGATGGAGCAGGGGCTGCAGTTGCGCTTCGACCCGGCCACGGAAATCAGCATCTACCGCAGCATCCCGCATACCAGCCCTGCGCCCGCGCGGCAATTGCAGGTGCCGCTGGCCATGGTCCGCGGCGAGCGCAGCAACGTCATTCGCCGCCACCACACGCTGGCCGTGCGTGGCATGCCCAGGGGCGAATACCACAGCGTGCCGGGTGGGCACATGTTCCCGCTTGAGCGACCAACCGACACCGCCAGCCTGATCAAGGGCCTGTTCGACCGCTGGAGCCAGGCATGAGCGCGCAGGTTGAGGAGATCCGCCTGAGCCTGGGCCATATCGAACTGGCGGCGCACCTGTTCGGCCCCGAGGATGGGCTGCCGGTAATCGCCCTGCATGGCTGGCTGGACAACGCCAACAGCTTCGCCCGCCTGGCGCCGCAGCTGAAAGGCCTGCGCATCGTCGCCCTGGACCTGGCCGGGCATGGTTATTCCGAGCACCGGCCGCTCGGCGCCGGTTATGCCCTGGCCGACTACGCCCATGACGTGCTGCGGGTGGCCGAACAGCTGGGTTGGCAACGTTTTGCCCTGCTGGGCCATTCGCTGGGGGCAATCATTTCGGTGCAACTGGCTGGCGCGCTGCCGGAACGGGTCAGCCATCTGGCCCTGATCGACGGCGTCATCCCGCCGACCGGCGCCGAGCAGGATGCCGGTGAGCGGCTGGGCATGGCACTGCAGGCCCAGTTGCGCCTGGATGCCAAGCGCAAGTCGGTATACACCACACTGGAGCAGGGCGTACAGGCACGCATGAAAGGCATGGTCGCGGTCAGCCGTGAGGCGGCCGAGCTTCTGGCCCAGCGCGGCCTGATGCCGGTGCCCGGCGGTTACAGCTGGCGCAGCGACAGCCGCCTGACCCTGCCTTCGCCAGTGCGCCTGAGCGAGGCCCAGGCCATGGCCTATGTGCACCGGGTGAGTTGCCCGACGCGCCTGGTCGTGGCCGCCGACGGCATGCTGGCGCGCCACACCGGGTTGCTGGAGCAGCTACCCTTTGAGCAGGTGACGCTGCCCGGTGGCCATCACCTGCACCTGAACGATGAGCAGGGCGCGGCCCTTGTCGCAGACTGTTTCAATCGCTTCTTTGGCTTTGCTTGACTTGCATCGGACAAGTGTCGAGGCTTGGCGGGTTGAACAGGGAGACAACCATGCAACTGCCAGACATCCTGGAGCTTCATCTCGGCGCTGAGCGCCGTCTGGTTCGCCAATGAGCGCGCCTGTTGCCATCCGTAATGCCTTCGCTGCCTGCCTGGTGTTCGCCAGCCCCGTTTTGTGGGCCGGCAGCCTGCCGGTACCGGTGGACGCCAAGGTGGTCGACCAGCGCCCGGCCGTGGAGCAGGAGCGCGTCTACCCCATGGGCCCGCTGCGCAAGATCAGCGGCCGCCTGCGGGTCGAGGACAAGGTCGAAAGCCGTGGCCAGGTCAGCTCGGTAACCTACGAACTGCCGGTCGAGCGTACTGCTCGCGAAGCCTTCACCAGCGCTCGCGAAGCACTGCAGCGCGACGGCGGCTACCCGCTGTTCTGGTGCCAGGGCCGCGATTGCGGCGAGGCCAGCCTGTGGGCCAATGATGTGTTCGGCAATGCCCGCCTCAACGGCGGCGACGAACAGCAGGCGTTCATCCTTCTGCGCCGCTCGGCGGAGCAGGCCGACACCCTCGTCGCACTGTACAGCGTCACCCGCGGCAACCGCCGCGCCTACCTGCACGTGGAAGAGTTCGTCGCCGGCAGCCCGCTGGGCGAACTGCTGCCGACCGCCGCCACGGTGCTGCGCGAAATGCGCGACACCGGCAAGCTCGACTACCCTGACCTGGCCGCGCCGCAAGACGCCTGGGCGAACCTGCTGGCCCGCAGCCTGAACCTCGACAGCACCCTGCGTGCCAGCCTCAGTGGGGCCCAGGCTGAAGCCTGGCGCGAGGCGCTGGTCAAGGCGGGCGTGCGCAATGGCCGCCTCGAAGTCGGTAGTGCACCTACCGACGGCCTGCACCTTGAACTGATCCGTTGAACGGGCACCACCATGGCTAACAATGACCGCTTGCTGGTCCAGATTCTGCTGCTGGCGCTGCTGGGTGCCGGCCTGTGGGTAATGGCACCTTTCATTTCAGCGCTGTTGTGGGGAGCCATCCTGGCCTTTGCCAGCTGGCCCTTGATGCGCTTGCTGACGCGTGCGCTGGGCGGGCGCGAAACCCTGGCGGCAAGCCTGCTGACCACTGCCTGGATCCTGATCGTGGCGCTGCCGCTGGTGTGGCTGGGGTTCAACCTGGCCGACCACATTCGCGATGCGACGGCGTTCGTGCGTGACGTGCAGGTGGACGGCCTGCCCGATGCTCCGGCGTGGCTGGGTGGCATCCCGGTGGTTGGCGAGCGCCTGGTCAGCTGGTGGCAATCGCTGGACCAGCAGGGCGCGGCCTTGCTGGCCTCGGTCAAGCCGCACCTGGGGCAGGTGGGCAACTGGTTGCTGGCGCGCAGCGCGCAGATCGGCAGCGGCGTGCTGGAACTGACCCTTAGCCTGGTGTTCGTGTTCTTCTTCTACCGCGACGGGCCGCGCTTGTCGGCGTTCGTCCTGCGCTTGCTGCACCGTCTGATGGGCGACCGTGCCGAGTACTACCTGGAGCTGGTCGCCGGTACGGTGCAGCGGGTGGTCAATGGGGTGATCGGTACAGCCGCCGCGCAGGGCGTGCTTGCATTGATCGGCTTCCTGATTGCCGGTGTGCCCGGGGCCATTGTGCTGGGCCTGGTGACCTTCATGCTCAGCCTGATTCCCATGGGCCCGCCACTGGCATGGATTCCGGCCACCGGCTGGCTGGTATGGAAAGGCGAATACGGCATGGCGGTGTTCCTGGGAGCCTGGGGCACCTTTATTATCAGTGGCGTGGACAACGTACTCAAACCGTACCTGATCAGCCGTGGCGGCAACCTGCCGTTGGTGATCGTGCTTCTGGGCGTGTTCGGCGGCCTGATCGCCTTTGGCTTCATTGGCCTGTTCATCGGGCCGACCTTGCTGGCGGTCGGCTACAGCCTGCTGCTGGACTGGAGCCGCAACGCCGTCCCGCAGCCGCCTCAGCAGTAAACCTGTACTGGCCTCTTCGCGGGTGAATCCGCGCCCACAAGGATCTCTACAGCCCGGGAGAGCGGTGCGGTCCCTGTAGGAGCGGGTTTACCCGCGAAGAGGCCGGTTCAGGCAACCTCAACTCCCGATCTTTACGCCTTCTTTATCGCCATCCCCACCTCCCAGTCTCGCCCCTTTACGCCCCTCGCTCGGACAATTTCCCCAAAGCGGCTCAAGCCGCACCACGGGGAGAACCACACATGAACATGCTCGACGGGCTGTCACTGCTGCTGGCAGTGGCATTGGCGTTTTATCTGCTGGTGGCGCTGCTGCGCGCCGATCGCAGCTAGGGAGCGGCCATGCACAGTTACGATTTCGCCTTGCTGTTGGCATTTTTCGCCATCGTGCTGCTACCGGCACCCTGGCTCGGGCGGTTCTACTTCAAGGTCATGGAAGGCCAGCGCACCTGGCTGTCGCCCGTGCTGGGCTCGGTCGAGCAAGCCTGCTACCGGCTGGCGGGCGTGCGCGCCAGCCAGGAACAGAACTGGCAGCAGTACACCCTGGCCCTGCTGGCCTTCAACCTGGCCGGGTTCCTGCTGCTGTTCGCCGTGCTGCTGTTGCAGGGCTACCTGCCATTCAACCCGCAGCATCTGCCCGGCCAGGAATGGTCGCTGGCGTTCAACACCGCGATCAGCTTCGTAACCAACACCAACTGGCAGGCCTACAGCGGTGAAGCGTCGGTCAGCTACCTGAGCCAGATGCTCGGCCTTACCGTGCAGAACTTCGTCAGCGCCGCCACCGGCCTGGCCGTGCTGGTCGCCCTGTGCCGCGGCATCGCACGGCGCAGCGCCACGACGCTAGGCAACTTCTGGGTCGACATGACCCGCGCCACCCTTTACGGCTTGCTGCCGCTGTGCCTGCTGCTGGCGTTGCTGCTGGTATGGCAGGGCGTACCGCAAACCTTGGCCGACTACGCCCACGCGGTCACCCTGCAAGGCACCGAGCAGACCATCCCGCTGGGCCCGGCCGCCAGCCAGATCGCCATCAAGCAACTGGGTACCAATGGCGGTGGCTTCTTCGGAGTCAACTCGGCGCACCCGTTCGAAAACCCCACGGCCTGGAGCAACCTGTTCGAGGTGGCTTCGATCATCCTCATTCCGGTGGCGCTGGTGTTCACCTTTGGCCACTACGTGAAGGACCTGCGCCAGAGCCGCGCCATCCTCGCCTGCATGCTTGCGCTGTTCCTGATCGGCGGCAGCACGGCGTTGTGGTCCGAGTACCAGCCCAACCCGGCCCTCGAGAGCGCGCAGGTACAGCAAAGCGCCCCGATGGAGGGCAAGGAAACCCGCTTCGGCACCACCGGTTCGGTGCTGTGGACAGTGACTACCACCTCTGCCTCCAACGGTTCGGTCAATGCCATGCACGACAGCCTCAACCCGCTGACCGGCATGGTGGCGACGGTCAACATGATGGTCGGTGAGGTGATCTTCGGCGGCGTCGGTGCAGGGCTTTACGGCATGCTGCTGTTCGTGCTGATCGCGGTGTTCCTGGCCGGGCTGATGATCGGCCGCACCCCGGAATACCTGGGCAAGAAACTGCAGGCCCGCGAGGTGCAGTTGCTGGTGGCGACCCTGCTGGTGATGCCGGTCGGCGTGTTGGTGCTCGGCGCCATTGCCGCCAGTCTGCCAGGCCCGGCAGGTGCAGTCAGCAATCCGGGTGCGCATGGCTTCAGCCAGCTGCTGTATGCCTACACCTCGGGCACGGCCAACAACGGCTCGGCCTTTGCCGGCTTTGGTGCCAACACGGTGTACCACAACCTGATGATCGGCCTGGCCATGCTCATCGGCCGCTTCGGCTACATCCTGCCGGTACTGGCGCTGGCTGGCAGCCTGGCGGCGAAGAAAAGCGCGCCCCAGGGGCTTAACAGCTTCCCCACCCATGGCCCGCTGTTCACCGGCCTGCTGCTGGTCACCATCCTGCTGGTCGGTGGCCTGACCTTCCTGCCGACCCTGGCCCTTGGGCCGATCGCCGAACATTTGAGTCTGGGTTTTTGAGGACCGACCATGAACATGCCCATTGCTGAAGTAAAAGCCCGGCAAAGTGCCAAGGATCAGACCCGTTTCGCCGCATTGTGGCGCCCGGCGCTGGTGCAGGCATTCGTCAAGCTCGACCCGCGCCAACTCAAGCGCTCGCCGGTGATGCTGGTGGTCGCCCTGACTGCGGTACTGACAACCGTCCTGTGTTTCGCTCCCGGCAGCGGTGTGAGCACCGGTGTGGCCGTGCAGATCGCCCTGTGGCTGTGGTTCACCGTGCTGTTCGCCAACTTTGCCGAGGCCCTGGCCGAAGGCCGTGGCAAGGCCCGCGCCGACAGCCTCAAGGCTGGCAGCCAAGGGCTTACCGCCC
Source organism: Pseudomonas sp. A2 (assembly GCF_023100865.1). Taxonomy (NCBI): domain Bacteria; kingdom Pseudomonadati; phylum Pseudomonadota; class Gammaproteobacteria; order Pseudomonadales; family Pseudomonadaceae; genus Pseudomonas; species Pseudomonas sp. A2. The sequence goes on along the minus strand of NZ_CP039127.1, from coordinate 4,074,242 downwards.
AGCGTCGCAAGCGTGATGGCAGCTACGAAACCGTAGCGGCCAGCGCGCTGCGCAAGGACGATGTGGTGCGCGTGGTAGCTGGTGAAATGATTCCCGGTGACGGCGAGGTGCTTGAAGGTATCGCTGCGGTCAACGAGGCCGCCATTACCGGCGAGTCCGCGCCGGTGATCCGCGAGTCCGGCGGCGATCGCTCAGCGGTGACCGGCAATACCCGGCTGGTCTCAGACTGGTTGTTGATCCGCATCACCAGCAACCCGGGCGAATCGACCCTCGACCGCATGATTGCCCTGGTCGAGGGCGCCAAGCGGCAGAAGACGCCCAACGAGATCGCCCTCGACATCCTGCTGATCGGCCTGACCCTGATCTTCCTGATCGTGGTGGTGACCCTGCAGCCGTTCGCCCACTTTGTCGGTGGCAGCCTGCCGCTGATCTTTCTCGCCGCATTACTGGTAACGCTGATCCCCACCACCATCGGCGGCCTGCTGTCGGCCATCGGCATTGCCGGCATGGACCGGCTGGTGCGGCTGAACGTCATCGCCCGCTCGGGCCGGGCGGTGGAGGCGGCCGGTGACGTGCATACGCTGATGCTCGACAAGACTGGCACCATTACCTTCGGCAACCGCCGCTGCAGTGCGCTGCACGCGGCACCGGGCATCACTGCCCGCGAGCTGGGGGAGGGCGCCTTGCTGGCCTCGCTGGCGGACGACACCGCCGAGGGCAAGTCGATCGTCGAGTATCTGCGCCAACTGCATGATTTTGTCGAACCGTCCGCCGGCCAGTTCGAGGCCGTGGCTTTCAGCGCCGAGACGCGCCTGTCGGGGATCGACTTCCAGCAACACCGCTACCGCAAGGGCGCTGTCGATGCCGTACTGGCGTTCGTCGGCATGCAACGCCTGGAAATGCCACCGGCACTGGCCCGTGAAGTGGAGCGTATTGCCCAGAGCGGCGGTACACCGCTGCTGGTGTGCCTGGACAAGCGCCTGCTTGGCCTGATCCACCTCAAGGATGTGGTCAAACCCGGCATTCGCGAGCGCTTTGCCGAGCTGCGCAAGCTCGGCATCCGCACGGTGATGGTGACCGGCGACAACCCGCTGACCGCCGCCGCCATCGCTGCCGAGGCCGGCGTGGATGACGTGCTGGCCGAGGCCACGCCAGAGAAGAAGCTGGCGCGCATCCGCCAGGAGCAGAACGACGGCCGCCTGGTGGCCATGTGCGGCGATGGCGCCAACGACGCCCCGGCACTGGCCCAGGCTGACGTGGGCATGGCCATGAACGACGGCACCCAGGCCGCGCGCGAGGCGGCCAACATGGTCGACCTGGATAGCGACCCGACCAAGTTGCTGGATGTGGTGCAGGTCGGCAAGGAGCTGCTGGTGACCCGCGGCGCGCTGACCACCTTCTCCATCGCCAACGATGTGGCCAAGTACTTCGCCATCCTCCCGGCGCTGTTCGCCGCCATCTACCCGCAGCTGGGCGTGCTCAACCTGATGCACCTGGCCAGCCCGCAGAGTGCGATTCTGTCGGCCATCGTATTCAACGCGCTGATCATCATCGTGCTGATCCCGCTGGCGCTGCGCGGCGTGCGGGTGCAGGCGGCCAGTGCGGCGCACCTGCTGCGGCGCAACCTGCTGATCTACGGGTTGGGCGGCATTGTCGTGCCGTTTGCCGGGATCAAGCTGATCGACCTGCTGCTCAATGCCCTGCACCTGGTCTGAGGAGGCCACCATGAATGCTTATGTACGCCCGGCATTGAGCCTGGCCTTGTTGATGACCCTGGTGACCGGCGCGCTGTATCCGCTGGTGGTGACCGGTATTGCCCAGGTGGCTTTCCCCAGCCAGGCCAATGGCAGCCTGGTGCGCGATGACCAGGGCCAGGTCCGCGGTTCGGCGCTGATTGCCCAGGATTTCCAGGGCGATGGCTGGTTCCACGCGCGGCCATCGGCAGGCGCCTACGCCACCGTGGCCAGCAGTGCCAGCAACCTGTCGCCGAGCAACCCGGCGCTGGCCGAGCGGGTCAAGGGCGATGCGGCTGCGTTGTACCAGGCGCAGCAGGGGCCGGTGCCCCAGGCGCTGCTCACCGCCTCGGGCAGCGGCCTCGACCCGCACCTGCCGCCGGAGGCCTTGGCCTACCAGATCCCGCGGGTGGCGGCGGCACGGCAGTTGCCGGTGGAGCGCTTGCAAGGCTTGCTGGAAGAGGCCACCCTCCACCCATTGATCGGCCCGCCGGTGGTCAATGTGCTGGCCTTGAACCAGGCCTTGGAAAACCTCAGCCATTGATAGATGACTTGAGGGGCTAGCAGGGACCCTGTGGGAGCGGGTTTACCCGCGAATGCGTCGGTGGCGCTATTACTGCATTCGCGGGTGAACCCGCTCCCACAGGTACGGTGTTTGTCCCTGGATTTGCTGCTTGCTGGAAATAGCAAAGGATGAAAGATGAGTGACTCCGCCCGCGCAGACGCGCTGTTGGCTACCCTCCCGCGAAGCGGCCGGGGGCGGTTGAAGGTGTTCCTTGGCGCCGCCCCCGGCGTCGGCAAGACCTTCGCCATGCTCCAGGCCGCCCACGCCCAGCAACGCCAGAACGTGCAGGTGCTGGCCGGGGTGGTCGAAACCCATGGCCGTGCCGAAACCGAGGTATTGCTCGCTGGCCTTCAGCAGCAGCCCCTGCTGCGTAGCCAGTACCGCGGCGTAACGCTCGAGGAAATGGACCTCGACGGCCTGCTCAAGGCCGCGCCGGCCCTGGTGCTGGTCGACGAATTGGCCCACACCAATGCGCCCGGCAGCCGCCATGCCAAACGCTGGCAGGACGTACAGGAACTGCTGGCCGCCGGCATCGATGTGTACACCACGGTCAACGTCCAGCACCTGGAAAGCCTCAACGACAAGGTCCGCGACATTACTGGCGTGCAAGTGCGCGAAACCCTTCCGGACTGGGTGCTGCAGGAAGCCTTCGAGCTGGTGCTGATCGACCTGCCCCCCCGGGAGCTGCTTGAACGCCTGCGCGAAGGCAAGGTGTACGTGCCCGAGCAGGCGCGGGCCGCCATCGATGCGTTCTTCTCGCAAACCAACCTTACCGCCCTGCGCGAACTGGCCATGCAGACCGCCGCTGCCCAGGTGGATGCCGACCTGGCCCACGGTTATCGCCAACGCGGCCAGGAAGCCCCGGCCCTGCGTGGGCGCTTGCTGGTGGGCGTGGATGGTGACGACCAGGCGGAACGTTTGGTGCGCCATGCCAGCCGCGTGGCGCAACGCCGCCACCTGCCCTGGAGCCTGGTGCACGTGGACAACGGCCGCCTGCGCGACGAAACCGCACGCCAGCGCCTGCAAGCTGCCCAGCAACTGGCCGAACGCCTGGGCGGCGAGGTGGTACTGCTGCGTGCCGGCGAAGTGGTGCGCACACTGATCCAGCATGCTGCCGAACGGCGGGCCAGCCTGGTGCTGGTTGGGCAGTCCCGCGACCGCCTGCGCCGGCGCCTGTTCGGTGCCGGTGTGGCCGCGCGGCTGCTGCGCGAAAGCCACGGCCTGGAAATCAACGTGCTGGACCGCGACGCGCAGCCGCCAGCGCCGCGTTCGGCGGTACGGCGGGTGTGGGTCTGGCGCCATTACCTGCTGGCGCTGCTGGCCACGGTCATGGCCGCAGGCCTGGCCTGGGCGGTGTCGAGTGTGCTGGCGCTGCCCAACATATCGCTGGTGTTCCTGGCCGCGGTGTTGCTGGTGGCAGTGCGCAGCAGCCTGGGGCCTGCGCTGGCCTGCGCGGTGCTGTCGTTCCTGACCTACGACTTCCTGTTCATCCCGCCCAACCTGTCGTTCAGGATCCAGCGCGAAGAAGACGTGCTGACCCTGGTGTTCTTCCTGTTGATGGCCGCGCTCACCGGCAACCTGGCCGCCCGCCAGCGCCGCCAGTTGCAGGCGCTGCGCGAGACCCAGGCGCAGACCAGCCAGTTGCTCGACCTGTCGCGCCGGCTGACCGTGGCCACCGACCGCCAGGCGGTGTTCAACGCCGCCGGCCAGCACCTGGACGGTTGGCATGACATGCAGGTGTGCCTGCTGGAGCGCAATGTCGAAGGCCAGTTGCAGGTGGCCAGCGGCGAAGCCCATGCCTTCAGCGATAACGAACGCGCCGCCGCAGAGTGGGCCTGGCAGCACGGCCAGGCCGCCGGTCATGGCAGCGACACCCTGCCCAATGGCCGCTGGTGGTGGTGGCCGCTGGCGGTGGATGAGCAGCCCCTGGCATTGCTTGGTGTGCGCCCACGCTCCGGCCAGCCGCTCAGCGACCCGCGCCGGCGCCTGCTCACCGCCCTTGGTCAACCACTGGCCCAGGCCCTGGCCCGCGCGCGCCTGGCCGAACAGCTGGAGGCCGCGCGCCTGCATGGCGAAACCGAGCAGCTGCGCAGCGCCTTGCTCGCGTCCGTTTCCCATGACTTACGTACCCCGCTGACCGCCATGCGCGGTAGCATCGACAGCCTGCTGGCGCTGGGCGAGGCGATCCCCGCCGCCGACCGCCGCGAACTGCTGGAGGGCACCCGCAACGAGGCCGAACGCCTCGACCGCTACATCCAGAACCTGCTCGACATGACCCGCCTGGGCCATGGCGGCCTCAAGCTGGCCCGCGACTGGGTGGCCCCGGCCGACATCGTCGGCAGCGCGCTCAACCGCCTGCGCGCGGTGCTGGCACCGCTGCGGGTACACACCGACGTGCCGACCGAGCTGCCGTTGCTGTTCGTGCATGCGGCATTGATCGAACAGGCGTTGGTCAACGTGCTGGAAAATGCCGCGCGCTTCTCGCCAGCCAATGGCCGGCTGGAGCTGCAGGTGTCGGTGCAGGACGCCCGGTTGTGCTTTGCCGTCAGCGACCAGGGCCCCGGCATTCCCGTGGAAGACCGCGAGAAGATCTTCGACATGTTCTACACCGCCGCTCGCGGTGACCGCGGCGGGCAGGGCACCGGCCTGGGCCTGGCGATCTGCCAAGGCATGATAGGCGCCCATGGCGGGCAGATCCTGGTGGGTGAAGGCATCGATGGCCAGGGCACCAGCATCACTTTATGCTTGCCGCTGCCCCCTCAACCTGAAACCGAAAGCGAAACCCCATGAGTCAGTCCGCCACCCTCCTGGTCATCGACGATGAACCGCAGATCCGCAAGTTCCTGCGCATCAGCCTGGCCTCGCAAGGCTACAAGGTGCTCGAGGCCGCCACTGGCGCGGAAGGGCTCGCTCAGGCGGCGCTGGGCAAGCCGGACCTGGTGGTACTCGACCTGGGCCTGCCGGACATGGACGGCCAGCAGGTACTGCGTGACCTGCGCGAATGGAGCGCGGTGCCGGTGCTGGTGTTGTCGGTGCGCGCCAGTGAAGTGCAGAAGGTCGATGCGCTGGATGGCGGCGCCAACGACTATGTGACCAAGCCGTTCGGCATCCAGGAGTTTCTGGCGCGGGTGCGCGCCTTGCTGCGCCAGGTGCCGCAGGCCGGTGGCTCGGAAGTGGCGGCCAGCTTTGGGCCGCTGATGGTGGACTTTGCCTTTCGCCGGGTGACCCTGGATGGCGCGGAAGTGGCGCTGACCCGCAAGGAGTATGCGCTGCTGGCGCAACTGGCCGGGCACCCGGGGCGAGTGATTACCCAGCAGCAGCTGCTCAAGGATATCTGGGGGCCTACCCATGTGGATGACACCCATTACCTGCGGATAGTGGTCGGGCATCTGCGGCAGAAGCTGGGCGATGACCCCACGGCGCCGCGGTTCATCATCACCGAGCCAGGTGTGGGATACAGGTTGGTGGCGCCCACCATGTAACCCCTGTGGGAGCGGGCATGCCCGCTCCCACAGAGTCCCTGCTAACTCAATGAGTCATGTGCAGTTCTATGAGAGCTGGCATGCCGGCGATGGGGCCAGCGCAAGCAGCGCAAGACAGTAAGCTCAGGGGGCGGTTCTCGACTCCAGATCCATTTCCGCTGGCCACTCTACTCGGGGTGCCAGGCGCAGGGCGAACTCACACCAGAGCACATCGTTGTGATCCTTGGGTTCCCCAGGTGGTGGCAGGGCTGTGGGGCCTTCCTGCATGTAGGTGCAGATGTAGGCCCAGGCATGTTGGTCGGCCCCCATCGTAACCAGAGGAAAACGGTCGATGACATTGTTTGTGCCTGGTGCAACGATGGAGAGTGTGACACCCCATTTGAAAATTAACCCACCGTTTGGCATTGCGCCGGTCTGGGACCAGCGCTCGGCGCGGACTTGGGACCAGTCGTAGCAAACTGTTTCTACTTTCCAGTTCGTGAAGGGGTTCCACCAGCAGTACTTGAAATTGTATGCATACAATTTTTTACGTACTCGGTTGAAGCGAAGGGGTTCATCTCGGGGTGGGGATATGCTTACTCGAAGGCAAAATACGGATGCCCATACTCCGCATGCAAGTATTAATATATCAATTAGCACGGATTCGAAGTCTCTCTGCTCTAAGTTGGAGTTTATGAAACTGAGCAGAGGGGTGGTGATGGCGATAGTTGGAAGCGAAAGGAAAGCCATTACTTCTCTTGCCCAACCGAGGGGTCTGGGTACTTCAAGATAGATAAGATCCTGATGGTTAGGGGATTGATTGCCCAGGCTGGCTTCGATCGCAATGGGAGTGTCAGGATGGGGTAGGTCCTCTATCCATCCTGTACATGGCGGGTTAAGGTGCGGGCGGGCCATTAGAATAGACTCCTTAGCGAGGATAGATTGTTTTCTCTCATTGTCACTTTTGCATAACCTGACATGTCATGCTTGTTGGGCCAATAAGTGAGCGTTAGCTCAATAGCTTTTGTGCAATGGTTATCCAGTAGTGGAATTGAAGTGCTGATGTGCAGGGTCTTATCGGTGGTTTTAAAAATTATTCGTTCGCTGACGCTTTCAGGGCTAGCAAAGGTTTTTTTGGTTTCTTCGGGCACGTATTCGACTACTTTTGGATGTGAACTATTACCAGAGAGATGAAAAGGCAGTCGATTTTGCCCTGCTGGGTACATAGTCAGTTGCCATTTGTACTGTGCGTCTTCAGTACTGAAATTTGGCAAGCTTATGTACAAATCGAGATAAAAACCTGCCGCAACAGCAGCGTCATCGCTGATGAAGGCTTTAGTTTGGTCTAGCGTGTGGGTACTGTGAGTTGGTTGAAATCTTGTCTCAATTGAAACCTGCGCTTGAACTCCCAAGGCTGCCGCGTTCAGTGAGCCAATTGCGGTATCCAGATCTTTTGGATTCATCCAGCGCCGATGTTCCTCTGGTGTTCCCCATCTACTGTGTCGGGACCAAAGCTCTAATAGTGAAGATTCTTGATTTTTGGCATCCATCGCCAGCGTATAGGCTGCCAGACCAAGGATGATCGTAAAGCCTAAGGGACCGAGTAGCGAACTTGCGAATAATGCCGAGTAAATACCAGAGACAGTGGAAACCGTAGCAAGCACGGCCGCGCGAGCGTACTGGTTTGCAGAGGTGCTGTCCCCTTGGTTATTAGTTCTGGCGAGCGCATTCACGTATTGCACTGCATCCATGGCATTGGCGAGTGCAGCGATGGCGCCGCCGTACTTGGCTAGGTTCTTTCCTAGAGAAGCTGTGGTTACCGTTCTGGGCCACGGTATCTTCGGTCGTACAAGTGTGACAGCAAGCCCTGCCGCTTCGACACTCACTCCCAACAACCCAAGCGATGAAGACCAGATCGCGGCAAGCGCCTCTGGATTGTTCTGATGCGTCTCCTGCAACGCCCGATAGTTCTTGCCCAGGCTGTCCTGCTGGAACCATATGCCCCCCAAGGCAAGCATCAGCTTCCCACTTCCACTACTCGCTGCAGCATCCCGCAGGCTGCGCATCGCATCGCTTGCCAGGCTTTGCGCGGCCGTAGAACTGATCTTCAAACCACCCGTAACCTGCGCACGCAGCGTACCCGCACCAATCGCAACATTGCGCACCAGCGCCCCGACGCCGCCGGCTGCACCCTCGCGCAACTGCACCAGCCGCGCCTGCAAACTCTCGGCGCTTTCCAACGTCCAGAGCATCACCTCGATCATCTGGCTACGGTTACCCACTGCCGCAATATTGATCGCGCCACTCAGCACCATGGCCCGCACCTTGCGGCCCAGTGGGTCACGGAACTGCTTGTCTACCTGCTGCAGAAACGCATCGGTCCGCGACTCCAGGGCTTCATTGAGCAGCCTCATGTACTCGCCTACCGTCAGCGACACCCGCAGCGGCGTCACCTGCTGCCCGGCAAACAGGGCAAACGCCGAGCGATGCACATGGCCGATCAGGGTCTTGGTCCGTTCACTCAGGTGCTGGCTGAGCGCATTCCCTGCGCTGTTGGTCGCGGCCAGCAACTGGCCAACGGCATCCTGTATTGGCTTGATCATCAACAGCTGGCCATCGGCGGTCCCGGCGATGCCCTTGATGATGTCGTACACCTTGCCGAAGTCGTCCCCGGACAGCGCGCTGGCCACCTGCTGCATCAGCTTCTGATTCTTGGCCAGCAGTGCCTGGTAAAGCAGGCTGCGGTTGTCCTCCAGCAACTGCTGCCAGATATGCTGGGTGATCCCGAGCGGCTGACCCTTCTGAGGCAAGGTTTCAGTGGGCCCGCCGGCCAGGCAGGCGGCCATCATCTGGATGAAGTACTCCACCGAAACGGGGGAGGTCGCGTCATAGTCGTAGTAGCCGATCTGTTGAAACGCCCGCTTGGCATAGTGCCGCGCATACAGATCGCCAACCTGGTCGATCATCGACTGCCAGTTTTTCAGTTCGCGGTCGTAGTCGGCCTGGAACGCTGCGCGGGCGCCTTCGTCGTAACGCTCTTCCAGCCGCTCGCGGGCGTCCTGCTGCTTGCGCGCGGTGTTGCGTTCGGTCTGCGCGTCGATGTCCACCGGCGGCAGATACGCCTTGGCTGCGATCGGGCTGTCGTTCCATTGCTCGATCTGCCGGGCTTCCCGCTGCGCGTCCTCGGCACCTTGCACAGCCGCCATGGCCGCGTGCAATTCGCGGATGCCCAGTAGTGCTTGCGAGGTGAAGTATTCGAAGTGCCGCTGCGGCTGCGCCCGCCATTCCTGCAGGGCCTGCACCCAGCCAGTGCGTTGCGCGTTGAGCTCCATGACCATTCCGACCGGGTCGGGCAGTGTCAGCGCCAGCAGGCCATTGGGCAGTTGTTCCTGCTCGATGACACTGCGCACATGCGTGCGGGTTTCATGCCAGCGGCCCAGGCGGCTGTAAAAGCCATGGACGCTGGTAAACCTGGCAGAGGAAAAGGTGGAGAACTCCAGCACCTGTTCCAGGCCGAAGCGGAAGCTGTCGGTCATGGCGATGCCGAGGCTGGCAGGGTCGTTGCGTGCGGTGTTCAGGTCCACTTCGACGAAGCGGGCGAGGGTGCCCGGGTCACTGTCGGCGATGCCTTGCCGATAGCGGTCGAGTACCGCACGGGGCCAAGGGTCGTTGGCGAAGGCGATCCAGGCCTTGCGGTAGAGCAGGGTATCGATGTTGATGAACGAGGCGATCACATCGTGGCCTTCGGTGGCGCATACCTTGGGTAACGACCTGGGTGGCCCCAAGGGCATCTGCGATACCGGAAAGCGCTGCAAGGTACCTTCCGCCGCTACCTCGTAGGCCTGCCAGATTTCCTGGTCGAGCAGTACGTAGACATAACCCTGGCGCAGGAGGCGCAACTGGTCGGTGTGCATCGGGTGGAAGATGATTTCGCTGTCGTCTGCCAGGCGATAGGGGCGCCCTGTATCCGGGCGCGGGGCGTAGGCCTCGCGCAGCAGCAGAATCGGCAGGCCGGAGCGTTCGCAGGCATTGCAGGTGCCGTAGGTGTTGGGGATCTCTTCCTGCATGGCGATGTGGATGGTTTTGCTGATGCTCATGGGTAACTCCTTGCCTTCGGCAGGCCGGCGACGATGTGCGACCAGGTGCAGTCGTCGTAGCTGGCGAAGCGGTCCGCCAGGCGCTGCTCGCCGGCCGCTGCCCTTTCCACCTCGTGCTGGATGGTCGGGTGCTGAAGGAGCAATGGGTGGATCATGAGCATGTGCAGGCTCATGCACTGGATATCGGCGCGGTCGCGCAGGCCCTGCTTGAACGCCTTGAGGATCAGGTTCATGGCATGGGTGGGGGCGTTTTCCGGCAAGCCTGAGGAGCCTGCGAAGTGCCAGGGTGCATGGGGATGCTGCACGGCACTCAGGCGATGCCAGGCGCCGAGCAGTTGAATGATCTGTGGTGCGACGTGCTGGGTCGCCCTTACGGCCTCGGGGACGGCCAGTTCGCCAGCCATGGGTTCTCGCTCGAAGACCTCGCAACTGCCACAACCATCGGGATGTAGCCAGCTGCGAACAGGCCCGAGGAGTTCGCCTGCGTTTTTCAGGGTCGCGCGTAGCAGCGCCAGCCGCACGGGCTCGAACCAGGCGGTGATACCGTGCGGTTCTGGTTGGTGCAGCACCTGACACTGGTGGCTGATGTGCTGGGCGATGAGGTCGGCGGGTTGATCGCTGATCAGCCAGCCACACACGTAGTGCCAGGTAGCTGCCGATTCACGAGCGGCGCAGGTCGCGCTTAATAGGGCAAGGGCTGTGGGCGCATCGCCGGGTTCGGCAAGCCGCACCAGAGCTGGCCAGCACTCAGGATCCTGCACCAGGCGGCTGCAGTCGATGCGCGTTACGGCATCACCACCCAGCGCTTCGCTGAGGGCAGCGATGGCCAGCGGGTGCTCAGGCGGGCAGCCGGCGAATGGGTCCAGTAAAAGGTAGAGGGCCTCTTCTGGTTGGCGCTGCTGGTTGGCGAAGTGATCGACCGACTGCACGTAGCCCTGCGTGGACTGGCTCGACATGAGAAGTTCCTTTTCTTCTTGATGGCGAGCAGAAACCTAACGGGGAATCAATGCTGCAGGTAGTTATCGGCTTCCTAACCAGCTGTAGGATTTTTCGCTGTCGGACGAGGCAGTCGTATCGCTCAGGACCTCGGGGATTCTGTTTCAAAGCATTGGCGCATCACGTCAAGGTAACGCCGCGCGCCCAGGCCCAACGGGCGCGACTTGACCCAGATGATGTCCACCCACAAGCGCAATCGGCTGGCCATGTTGTCGAAACGCACCTCCGCCAGCGCGCCCGAAGCAATCAACGGCTCTACCAAAGGCTGCGGCAGGTAGGCCCAACCGAGCCCCGATTGCACCAGGTCCAGCGTGGCCAGGTAGCTGTCGGTCAGCCAGATGCGCCGCGACAGCACCATGCGCGGGTCCGACCCGGTGGCCTTGCCCGACGCCACAATGATCTGCCTCTGTTCGGCGAAAGTTTCTTCCGGCAACGGCGTGCCGCTGTTCTGCCCGGCCGGATGGCGGGGGGAGGCGACGGCCACCAGCAACTGGCTGCCGGCCTCCAGGAATGACTCGCGCTCGTCGATGCCAGGCCGTTCGAAGACCAGTGCCAGTTGCACGCTGCCGTCATGCAGCAGGCGGATGGCTTCGGCCTGGGTGGCCGAGCGTACTTCGATTTCCAGGCTGGGAAATTCCTGGGCGAGGGTTTCCAGCGGCTGGCTCCAGCGGCCGGTCTGCAGCTCGGGGGCCATGGCGATAGTCAGGCGCTTTTCCAGCCCTTTGTGCAGTTGCAGGGCCTGGGCGTCGAGCAGGTTGAGCTGGCAGATCACCTGCCTGGCCTGGGGCTCCAGGGCCAGGGCGGCGCTGGTGGGCAAGGCTTTGCGCGTGGCCCGGTCGAACAGCACCAGGTCCAGCTCCGCCTCCAGCTGGGCGATGGCCATGCTCACGGCCGAAGGCACACGCCCCAGCTTGCGCGCGGCGGCAGAGAACGAGCCTGCCTCCAGCACCGCGAGGAAGATTGCCAGGGAGTCGCTGGTAAAGGCCATTGTCAGTAAACCTGATGACGGGGAGTGTTATGGAAGAAAATTATGGGGCTTTTGTTTGAGAATGCACCAGGGTGCCGAGCGGTTCGGCGGGGGATTGTCAGCGCCTGTGAGATCGAGCGCCGCCCGCGCGGCGCTTCGCAGCACAAGGCTGCTCCTACATCTGTTTCGGGCCAGTAACGCCTGTACCAGTGCACGCGACCGCCTTGTTTGCCCGACACGATATCGAGGTGGACACCAAGGGGCCGCGCGCCCTCGCCTCAGGATTTATTGGCCCGAAACAAATGTAGGAGCAGCCTTGTGCTGCGAAGCGCCGCGCGGGCGGCGCTCGATCTCACAGGCGCTGAAAAACCAAAGCCAAGCACCTACAGCCCTTCACCCAGCACCCGGTCAATGCTGTCGACAAAGTAGTCCACGCTCGCCCGGGTGGTGCACATCGGCGGCTTGATCTTGAGGATGTTCAGGTAATCACCGGTCGGCTGCATGAAGATGCCCAGGTCACGCAGGCGGTTGCACAGGGCCATGGTTTCCTCGGTGGCCGGCTCCAGTGTTGCGCGGTCGCGCACCAGTTCCAGCCCCAGGTAGAAGCCCGAACCATGCGCCGCGCCGGCCAGCGGGTGCTTGTCGACCAGTGCCTGCAGGCGCGCCTTGAAATAGCGCCCGGTATCGCGCGCGTTGTCCCACAGGCCTTCCTCCTGCATCACATCCAGCACCGCCATGCCGATGCGGCAGCTGACCGGGCTGCCACCGGCCGAGGAGAAGAAGTAGCCCTCGGCCTCCAGCGCTTCGGCGATCTCGCGGCGGGTGATGACTACGCCCAGTGGCTGGCCGTTGCCCATGCCCTTGGCCATGGTGATGATGTCGGGCACCACGCCCTGTTCCTCGAAGCCCCAGAAGTACTCGCCCAGGCGGCCATAGCCGACCTGTACCTCGTCGGCGATGCACACACCGCCCCGGGCGCGGACCTTGGCATAGGCCTCGCGCAGGTAACCGGCCGGCAACGAAATACCACCGGCATTGCCGTACACCGGTTCGCAGATGATGCCCGCCAACTGGCGGCCACGGGCGTCGAGGTCGGCCAGCTTGGCGTCGACGTCACGCAGGTAGTCGGTGGCGCTGTCGGCGCCACGGAAGCGGCCGCGGAAGGTGTTCGGCGCCTCGACCGGGTGCACCCAGTCCGGGCGGGTCTCCAGGGCCTGCGGGTTGTCGGCGATGGAAGTGGAAATAGCATCGGTGGCCACCGACCAGCCGTGGTAGGCCTCCAGCACGCTGAGCAGGTCGCGCCCGCCGCTGTAGGCCCAGGCCAGGCGAATCGCCAGGTCGTTGGCTTCGGTACCACTGTTGACCATGAACACCCGGTCGAAGCCTTCGGGTGCCAACTCCAGCAGGCGTTCGGAGAACTCGGTGATGGCTGCGTAGTGGAAGCGCGAGTTGGTGTTCAGCAGCGACCACTGCCGTGCCGACTCGGCGACCATGCGCGGGTGGCCGTGGCCCAGCACTGCGACGTTGTTGAGCATGTCGAGGTACGAGCGGCCCTGCATGTCGATCAGGTAGTTGCGCCAACCGCGTTCGATGTGAGGCGGTTGCGCGTAGTAATGCTTCTGCGAGCGGGCGAAGCTGGCGTCGCGGCGGGCCAGCAGGGCCTGCGGGTCGGGCAGCGGCTCGGCATTGCAGTCGAAGCCCAGCAACGCAGCTGGCGACGGGCACAGGGCCAGCCAGGCGGTTGCCTGGGATGGGGTGGCGAAGAACGGCGGCTGGCTGCCGCTATCCAGGCACAGTTGCACGCTGAGGAAGCCACAACTGCTGCCCAGCGACTGGCCTTTTTCCACGGCCTGGCCATCTGCAGGCGCGTCTTCCAGGCCTTGCAGCCACAACGCCCAGTGCGCGCTGCGCAGGCAGCCACGGCCGTCGCCATGGCGCTGCCAGGTGCCGGCATCTGGCGCTTGCACCAGGCTGCCGTTGGGTACATGCAGCTCGACGCCCAGGGCACAGGTGGCAGGTTCTTCGGGGCGATCGATATGGGTTTGCGACAGGCGATACTGCCCGTGCAGGCTGCAGGCCGGTGCTGGTTGCGTGGTCAGCAGGTGCTGGTCGAAGCCCGGTTGCTCCCAGTTGCCCGCCTCGCAATGCACGCTGAGCACGCCCAGGTCGACGCGCGTCACTGCCTGCCGATCCAGTTCAGGGAGCAGAAGGGCGCAGCCGCTCAGGTCCGGCGTGGCTGGCTGCAGGCCCGCAGCTTGCAGGATGGCCGCTTCCATCAACGCGAAAGGTACGGCGGTGGCAGTGTCGAAGATTTCCCATTCATGGGCGATGTTGTCGCGGGTGTACTGGTTGCCGGGGTCGACGGCGAGCTGTTGCTCGCTGCTCAGCACCAGCACGGCAGCGCGGTTGAGCACCAGTGGCCACAGCGCCCGCAGTTCGGCTTCGCTCAGAGGGTTGAGCGCCTGGTAGGAACGTACGGCCGGCAGGATGCGCAGCGGGTCGCCCTCGGCGTGGTGCAACAATGCAGCGCAGGTCACCGACAGGTCGGCGATGCGCCAGGTGCGCAACAGGTCGCCGAAATCGATCACCCCTTGCAGCTGCCACTGGCGCTCGCCATCGCGGGCCCAGACGGCATTGTCGTCGGTGATGTCCAGATGCACGGCCTGGCTTGGCAGCTGGTCGACCAGTGGCGCCAGGTGCTCGGCGGCCAGCTGGGTGGCCCGTTCGATGCGGGCGCGTTGCTCGGCGTTGCCCAGCACGGGCAGCAGGTGCTGGATCAGGGCCTGGGCATGTTGCGGGTCCCATTGCAGGGTGCGCGCCAGGCCCGGGTGGTCGAAAGTGGCCAGGGCTTTGTCCAGCCGCGCGCAGAGCCCGCCGAGTTCGGCCATCAGGCGTGGCTCCATGTGCTTGAGGCGGGTCAGTGGCTGGCCTTCGATGTAGTCGAGCAGGCGCATGCGCAGCGGTCGCCCGTCTATTTCCAACGCCAGCAGCATCTGGCCATCGCTGGCCGGGCGCACGGCCGGCACAGGCAAGCCCTGTTCGCGCAGGTAGGCCAGGGCCGCGTGCTGGGCCTCGAGCTCCACCTGGGCGTAGCTGCCGTGGCAGGCCTTGAGCACGAAACGGCCTTGTGGTGCGTCTACACGGAAGTTCAGGTCCTGTTGGCTGCCCAGTGCCGAGAGGTTGCCGGTAATGCCGTAGTGCGTTTGCAGCACGGCATGTGCCTGGGCTTCGCCTAGCGCAGGGCTGGGCAGGCCGGAGCGCTGGATCAGCGTGGTCAGGGCAGGGGAGGCGGGCTGGTGGTGTGGGCTGGACATGGGGCTCTACCGTTGCTGCTGGGGTTGACGGTGGAGAATTTATGCCCGATCTGGCTGATGATGGAAGATGATTGTTGTCAGAAAATTTGATGACGGCTTTCGAGCCGACCTGCCTGTACGCCTTTACATTAAATTATTCTCTGCCAATAATTATTGTTATTCAATAATTTCGGATAAAGCCATGATCGACATCTTCCCGCGCCGTGAACTGGCTGCCGACATGGCCAGGCAGCTGTTGAAACCGTCTGCCCTGGATATCGGCTTGAGATCAGGGCTATTTTTCTCCGGGCTGCGCAGGACTGGCAAAACCACCTTTTTAAAGAACGACTTGATCCCTGCCCTGGAGGAAATGGGTGCATTGGTGATCTATGTCGACCTCTGGAGTGATACCCAGACCAGCCCGGTCGTGCTGGTCCTCGCCGCAGTGCGTAAAGCCCTTGCTGATCTTCAGAAACCTACCTCGGCTTTCTTGCAGAAACTCAAGGCCCTGCGTGGCGCGGAGGTCGAAGTGGCTGGGCTGAAGTTTGGCTTCAACCTGGAAACCTTGGGCACAGAGGGCGGTGTCACACTTGCGGAAGCGCTGACCGAGGTTGTGGACCAGGCCAGGACTGACGTCGTGCTGGTCGTCGACGAGGTGCAGCAGGCAATCACAACCGAGGACGGCCAACAGATGATGCTGGCGCTCAAGGCTGCGCGCGATGCCATCAATCCGCGCCCGAACACGCCAGGGCACTTCCTGTTCATCGGTACCGGCTCTCACCGGGCGATGGTCAACGAGTTGACCGCGCGGCGTAACCAGGCTTTTGCCGGTGCCACAAACGTGCCGTATCCGGTGCTGGACAGGGACTATGTCGAATTCTGGCTCAAGCGGCTCGCAAAAGATGGCCTGGGCAACTTGCCGTCGCTGGATGTCGCGGCCCAGGCATTCAAAACGCTGGGCAGCAGGCCCGAGGAGTTCATTCGTGCACTTCGGCAGTTGGTGCACTCACCTGCGTCCGGGATGGGGCCGGATGAGGTGCTGCCGGTAATCGCATCAACGCTGCGTTCGGCGGCTGCTGACCTGGAACTGATGAAAGTAGAAGAGCTGGGCGTCCTGGCTGAGGCGATTTTTGCCCGGATCGCATCGGTCGAAGGCGATGCGCGTGGGGTGTTCTCCAACGAAGCGGCGGCCGAATATTCGAAGTATGTGGGGCGTGAAGTGCGTGTCGAAGAGATACAGCCGGTTGCCAACGAACTGCTGGCCGCTAACCTGATCATGCGTCGGGGGCATGGGCTGTATGGGGTGACCGACCCCTTTGTACAGGAGATCTGGCGCGAGCGGCAGGAGTTGTTGGGCCGGCTCTGAGCTGCATCAGCCTAGGCCAGCTAGCGCCGGTCTCCCTGGGTATGCAATCTCCCGTGGGGACGGCCTTGTGTCGCGAAACGGCCGCAGGGCGGCCCCCGGATTTCTGCATGAAAGCATAAACCGCCGGGGCTGCTTTCAGCCCTTTGGCGACACGAGACCGCCCCCATATGCGCGTATGGCCTGTGATGCCAATCAGCGCATCATGCCCAGCTCGGCGTCATCCATGAGGGCCTTGGCCATCGCACTCAGGTAGTGGGCAGCCCAGATCATCATCGGTTTCTCGTCCATCAGGCCGGTGATGGTCAGTTCGCGTACATAGCCCATCAGCTCTGAGGATTGCTCGCGGGCACCGCGGCAGGGGATGCCGGGCTCGATGCGGAACAGTGGGTGGGTGCCGTGTTCGCCTTGGTAGAACGTGGTTTTACCGACAGTGAATTGCGTGTCTTCTGTGGTCATTTTTGAATCCCTTGAAAATTCTCGACTGCCCGGACGGGCCCTTTCGCGGGTGAACCCGCTCCCACAGGTACTGCATCTACCTCAAGGCCTGTGGAGATCCTGTGGGAGCGGGTTTACCCGCGAAGAGGCCGGCCCAGACAACGCAACACTAAAGCCTCAGTGCAAAGTCCGAGGCTCAGCGGGCATTTGCACCTGAACCAGTGCCGACTCAAGCAAAGTCCGAAGCGCCTCCAGCTCATGCATCGAGGTCATCATCAGGATCGAAGCCGGCGATTTGGGCTGCAGTAGCAAGGCCTGATGCACCACGGTGGCCGCGCATAGCGCGTAGTCGGTGGCCTGGATCAGGGTGTCTTCGAGGGAATGGGTATCGTGGGGTGGATCGGGGACCATCTTCAACATCGCATAGTACCTTTGGTGGGGCTTCCACCTGGCTGCTGTCAAACAGTTGGGTGGCAGCTGTACATGGGTTGACAGACCGGCGGACTATGCAAGTTCCGGCGCACGCGAACGTGCCCCATGTACAGCCGCCAAAACAGGCGAGCCGTGTGCATATACCGTTACGGCCTGTCAAAGCCGTGTCGTTGATGAGCAACGACGTGCTGAGACTAGAGTGCTGCCAGAACAGCCGCAACGGAAAACACGCGGCAGGAGTATGTTTGGGAAATGGCCTACAAGGAAGCGGATAAGTCTGTTTTTTACCTCGCCGAAAGCGGGCCGCTTTGCGGCCCATCGCCGGCAAGCCAGCTCCCACAGGGATAGCGCATGGCTTGAAGCCGGCGCGGTCAAAAGCTAACTAGCCGCATCCACTTTCAAGAACGCCGCCTCCAGCAACTGCCGGGTATACGGATGCTGCGGCGCATGGAAGATCGCCTGTGCATCCCCTTGCTCCACCACATGCCCATGCTTGATCACCATCAACTGGTGGCTCAATGCCTTGACCACCGCCAGGTCATGGCTGATGAACAGGTAGGTCAGGTTGTATTTCTGCTGCAGATTGCGCAGCAACTCCACCACCTGCCGCTGCACCGTGCGGTCCAGCGCCGACGTAGGTTCATCCAGCAGGATCAGCGCCGGCTTCAATACCAACGCCCGGGCAATGGCAATGCGCTGGCGCTGCCCACCGGAAAACTCGTGCGGATAGCGATGCCGTGTGCGTGGGTCCAGCCCCACTTCCTCCAGGGCCGCAATAATCGCTGCTTCCTGTTCCTGCGCCGTGCCGATGCGGTGGATGCGCAACCCTTCGCCGACAATGTCCTCTACGCACATGCGCGGGCTCAGGCTGCCGAACGGGTCCTGGAACACCACCTGCATTTCCCGGCGCAACGGGCGCACGGCCTTCTGGTTCAGCCCTTCCAGATCCTGCCCATGAAAGCGAATGCCGCCCTGGCTGGAGATCAGCCGCAAGATCGCCAAACCCAAAGTCGACTTGCCCGACCCTGACTCGCCGACAATCCCCAGCGTCTGCCCTTGCGGCAAGCTGAAGTTGATCCCGTCCACCGCCTTCACATGGTCGACCGTGCGCCGTAGCAGGCCCTTCTTGATCGGGAACCACACCTTGAGGTCATCCACCTCCAGCAATGGCGCGCCCACCGGGTTGTGCGCCGGCAGCCCGCTGGGTTCGGCATTGATCAGCATCTGCGTGTAGTGGTGCTGCGGTGCGCTGAACAGCTTGGCGCATTCGGCCTGCTCGACAATCTGCCCGTGCTGCATCACGCACACACGGTGGGCGATGCGCCGCACCAGGTTCAGGTCATGGCTGATCAGCAGCAGGGCCATGCCCAGACGCGCCTGCAGTTCCTTGAGCAGTTCGAGAATCTTCAACTGCACAGTCACGTCCAGCGCCGTGGTCGGCTCATCCGCAATCAGCAGTTCCGGCTCGTTGGCCAGGGCCATGGCGATCATCACCCGCTGGCGCTGCCCGCCCGACAGCTCATGGGGCAAGGCCTTCAGACGCTTGCGTGGCTCGGGAATGCCGACCATCTCCAGCAGCTCCAGGGTGCGCGCCGTGGCCTCCTTGCCGGTCAGGCCCTTGTGCAGCAGGAGGATTTCGTTGATCTGCTTCTCGATGCAGTGCAGCGGGTTAAGCGAGGTCATCGGCTCCTGGAAGATCATTGCAATGCGGTTGCCGCGAATGCGCTGCATGGTCTTCTCGTTCTGCTGCAGCAGGTCCTTGCCCTCGTAGAGGATGCTGCCGCTGGGGTGGCGGGCCAGGGGGTAGGGCAGCAGGCGCAGGAGCGAATGCGCGGTGACCGATTTGCCCGAGCCACTCTCGCCCACCAGTGCCAGCGTCTCACCCTTGCGGATGTCGAAGCTGATGCCGTTCACAACGCGGTGGGCCTGTTCCCCGGTGACGAACTCCACCGCCAGGTCGCGCACTTCGATCAGGTTCTGTTCACTCATGTCACTTCCTCGGGTCGAAGGCATCGCGGGCGGATTCGCCGATGAACACCAGCAGGCTCAGCATCAGCGCCAGCACGGCGAAGGCGCTGATGCCCAGCCATGGGGCCTGCAGGTTGGACTTGCCCTGGGCCACCAGCTCGCCCAGCGACGGTGCGCCCGGCGGCAGGCCGAAACCAAGGAAGTCCAGGGCGGTGAGGGTGCCGATGGCGCCGGTGAGAATGAATGGCATGAAGGTCATGGTCGAGATCATGGCGTTGGGCAGGATATGCCGGTACATGATCGCGCCATTGCGCATGCCCAGGGCTCGGGCGGCACGTACGTATTCCAGGTTGCGCCCGCGCAGGAACTCGGCGCGTACCACATCCACCAGGCTCATCCAAGAGAACAGCAGCATGATGCCCAGCAACCACCAGAAGTTGGGCTGCACGAAGCTGGCGAGGATGATCAGCAGGTACAGCACCGGCAGGCCCGACCAGACTTCCAGGAAGCGTTGCCCGGCCAGGTCGACCCAGCCGCCATAGAAGCCCTGCAAGGCGCCGGCGATCACGCCGACGATGGAACTGAGCAGGGTCAGCGTCAGGGCGAACAGCACGGAAATGCGGAAACCGTAGATCACCCGTGCCAGCACGTCGCGGCCCTGGTCGTCGGTGCCCAGCCAGTTGTCCGCCGACGGTGGGGCCGGGGCGGGTACCCGCAGGTCATAGTTGATGCTCTGGTAGCTGAACGGGATCGGTGCCCACAGCACGAAGCTGTCTTTCTTCTCCAGCAGCTCGCGGATGTACGGGCTCTTGTAGTTGGCTTCCAGCGGGAATTCGCCGCCGAAGGTGGTTTCCGGGTAGCGCTTGAATGCCGGGAAGTACCATTCGCCGTCGTAGCGCACGGCAATCGGCTTGTCGTTGGCGATCAGTTCGGCGCCCAGGCTCAGGCCGAACAGGATCAGGAACAGCCACAACGACCACCAGCCACGGCGGTTGGCCTTGAAGCGCTCGAAGCGCCGGCGGTTGAGGGGGGACAAGGCCATGTCAGTGCTCCCGGCTGGCGAAGTCGATGCGTGGATCGACCAGGGTGTAGGTCAGGTCGCCGATCAGTTTCACCACCAGCCCCAGCAGGGTGAAGATGAACAGGGTGCCGAAGACCACCGGGTAGTCACGGTTTATGGCCG
This sequence comes from Pseudomonas sp. A2, assembly GCF_023100865.1. Lineage (NCBI taxonomy): Bacteria > Pseudomonadati > Pseudomonadota > Gammaproteobacteria > Pseudomonadales > Pseudomonadaceae > Pseudomonas > Pseudomonas sp. A2. The sequence goes on along the minus strand of NZ_CP039127.1, from coordinate 4,053,746 downwards.
CCTCGAAACTCATCAGGCCAAGGCCGTCGAGGCTGAAGATCACCTCGATCAGCAAGGAACCGGTGAAGAAGATGCCGATGAACGCCGAAGGGAAACCGGCAATCACCAGCAGCATGGCGTTGCGGAACACATGGCCGTACAGCACCCGTGGCCGGCTCAGGCCCTTGGCCTTGGCGGTGACCACGTATTGCTTGTTGATCTCGTCTAGGAAGCTGTTCTTGGTCAGCAATGTCATGGTGGCGAAGTTGCCGATGACCAGCGCGGTGATCGGCAGCACCAGGTGCCAGAAGTAGTCCAGCACCTTGCCGGTGGTGCTCAGTTCGTCGAAGTTGTTGGAGGTGAGGCCGCGCAGCGGGAACCAGTCGAAGTAGCTGCCGCCGGCGAACAGCACGATCAGCAGGATGGCGAACAGGAACGCCGGGATGGCGTAGCCGACGATGATCGCCGAACTGGTCCACACGTCGAAATGGCTGCCGTGGCGCACGGCCTTGGCGATGCCCAGCGGGATCGACACCAGGTACATGATCAGCGTGCTCCACAGCCCCAGCGAAATCGACACCGGCATCTTCTCGATGATCAGGTCGATAACCTTGGCATCGCGGAAGAAGCTGTCGCCGAAGTCCAGCCGGGCGTAGTTCTTGATCATGATCCACAGGCGCTCGGGCGGCGACTTGTCGAAGCCGTACATGCGTTCGATCTCGGCGATCAGTGCCGGGTCCAAGCCCTGGGCGCCACGGTAGTTGGAGCCGGCCACGGACACTTCGGCACCGCCACCGGCAATGCGGCTGGTGGCGCCTTCGAAACCTTCGAGCTTGGCGATCATCTGCTCGACCGGGCCGCCGGGGGCGGCCTGGACGATGATGAAGTTGATGATCAGGATGCCGAACAGGGTCGGGATGATCAGCAGCAGGCGGCGCAGGATGTAGGCCAGCATGTTATTCGGCCTCGTCCGCAGTGGTTTCGCTGACGGCCGGGGTTACGCCGGGCTTGATCCACCAGGTGTCGATGCCGATGTCGTACTTGGGCGAGACGTCCGGGTGGCCGATGTGGTTCCAGTAGGCCACGCGCCAGGTCTTGATGTGCCAGTTGGGGATCACGTAGTAGCCCCACAGCAGCACGCGGTCGAGGGCCCGGCAGTGGTCGATCAGGCTCTGCCGCGAATCGGCATTGATCAGCTGTTCCACCAATTGGTCGATGGCCGGGTCGCGCAGGCCGATGAAGTTGCGGCTGCCGGGGTTGTCGGCGGCGGCACTGGACCAGAACTCGCGCTGCTCGTTACCCGGCGAGTTGGACTGCGGGTAGCCACCGACGATCATGTCGTAGTCGCGCGAGCGCAGGCGGGTGATGTACTGGGACACGTCGACCCGGCGGATGTTCAGGTCGATGCCAAGGTCGGCGAGGTTGCGCTTGAACGGCAGCAGGATGCGTTCGAACTCGGTCTGTGCCAGCAGGAATTCGATGCTTACCGGCTTGCCCTGGGCGTCGACCATCTTGTCGTCGACGATCTTCCAGCCGGCTTCCTGCAGCAGCTTGTAGGCCTGGCGCTGCTGTTCGCGGATCATGCCGCTGCCGTCGCTGACCGGGTTGCGGAAGGCTTCGCTGAATACCTGCTCGGGGACCTTGCCACGTAGCGGTTCGAGGATTTTCAGTTCGCTGGGGCTGGGCAGGCCGCGGGCGGCCATTTCCGAGTTTTCGAAGTAGCTGCCGGTGCGGGTGTAGGCACCGTTGAACAGCTGCTTGTTGGTCCACTCGTAGTCCAGCAGCAGGCTCAGCGCCTGGCGCACGCGCACGTCCTGGAACACCGGGCGGCGGATGTTGAAGATGAAGCCCTGCATGCCCGTGGGGTTGCCGTTGGGCAACTCTTCCTTGATCAGGCGGCCATCGCGCACGGCGGGTACGTTGTAGGCGGTGGCCCAGTTCTTCGCGCTGACTTCCAGCGCATAGTCGAACGCCCCGGCCTTGAGTGCTTCCAGGGCGACGGTGGTGTCGCGGTAGGAGTCGAAGGTCATGACGTCGAAGTTGTAGAAGCCGCGGTTGATCGGCAGGTCCTTGGCCCAGTAGTCCTTGACCCGCTCGTAGCGCACCGAGCGCCCGGCCTTGACCTCGGCAACCTTGTAAGGGCCGCTGCCCAGCGGGATTTCCAGGTTGCCGCGGTTGAACTCGCGGCTTTCGTACCAGTGCTTGGGCAGTACCGGCAGCTGGCCGAGAATCAGCGGCAGCTCGCGGTTGTTCTTGTGCTTGAAGGTGAACAGCACCGTCAGCGGGTCTTCGGCGACCACTTCAGCGACGTCGGCATAGTACTGGCGGTACAGCGGCGCGCCGTCCTTGATCAGGGCATTGAAGGTGAACACCACGTCGTCGGCGCGCATCGGGTGGCCGTCGTGGAAGCGTGCCTCGGGGCGCAGGTTGAAGCGCACCCAGCTGTTGTCCGGGGCTTTTTCGATCTTGCCGGCCACCAGGCCGTACTCGGTGAACGGCTCGTCCTGGCTCTGGCGCATCAGGGTGTCGTAGATGCTGCCGATGTTCTCGGCCGGCACACCCTTGTTGATGAACGGGTTGAGGCTGTCGAAGCCGCCGAAGCTGGACTGGCGGAAGGTGCCACCCTTGGGTGCGTCAGGGTTGACGTAGGCAAAGTGCTTGAAGTCGGCGGGGTATTTTGGGGGCTCGTCGTACAGGGTGAGCGCGTGTTGCGGTGCGGCCAGGGCGGGAAGGCTCAGGCAGGCAAGCAACAGGCTGCCGGCCAACCGGCGCAGTCGGTGCGTTGGCGTCATTGGGCTTTCTCCGAAGTCTTGATCCACCAGCTGTTCAGCCCAAGGGTGTAGGGCGGCGTGGTGACGAAGGCGAACCGGTTGCGGTAGGCCAGGCGATGATTGTCGAGGTACCAGTTGGGGATCATGTAGTACTGCCATGAGAGCACGCGGTCCAGGGCGCGGGCGGCGGCAACCTGATCATCGCGGGTGCGGGCGGCCAGCAGGGTGTCGAGCAGATGGTCGACCACCGGGTCCTTGACCCCAGCATAGTTCTTGCTGCCCTTGGTGGTTGCCTGGCTGGAGTGGAAGTACAGCCACTGTTCGAGGCCCGGGCTCAGGGTCTGGTTCAGGGTCATCAGAATCATGTCGAAATCGAACTGGTCCAGGCGTTGTTTGTACTGGGCGCGGTCCACAGTACGCAAGCGCGCATCGATGCCGATGCTGGCCAGGTTTTCGACATAAGGTTGCAGGATGCGTTCAAGGTTGGGGTTTACCAGCAGCAGTTCCATGCGCAGCTGCTGGCCCTTGCTGTCGACCAGACGTTGGCCGTTCAGCTTCCAGCCGGCCTCGGCGAGCAGGCCGAGGGCCTGGCGCAGGGTCTGGCGGTTGATGCCACGGCCATCGGTATGGCTGACCTTGTAGGGTTCGCTGAACAGGCTGGCCGGCAACTGGTCACGAAACGGTGCCAGCAACAGCCATTCCTTGCCGGTGGGCAGGCCGGTGGCGGCGAATTCGCTGTTGGGGTAGTAGCTGGTCGAGCGGCGGTAGGCGCCGCTGAACAGCGCGCGGTTGGTCCACTCGAAGTCGAGCATCAGCCCCAGTGCCTGGCGTACCCGTGGGTCGCTGAAGGTGGCCCGGCGGCTGTTCATGAACAGGCCCTGGGTTTGCGTGGGGATGCGGTGCGGGATCTGCGCCTTGATCACCTCGCCCCGGCGCACGGCCGGGAAGTTGTAGCCGTTGGCCCAGTTCTTCGCCTGGTGCTCGATATAGATGTCGAACTCGCCGGCCTTGAATGCTTCGAAGGCGACCGTGGCGTCGCGGTAGAACTCGTATTCCACGCGGTTGAAGTTGTACTTGCCACGGTTCACCGCCAGGTCCTTGCCCCAGTAGTTCTTTACCCGTTCGAACACCAACCGGCGCCCAGGCTGGACCTGGGTGATGCGGTAAGGGCCGCTGCCCAGTGGAGGCTCGAAGGTGGTGGCCTTGAAGTCACGCTTTTGCCAGTAGTGCTTGGGCAGCACCGGCATTTCGCCCAGGCGCAGGATCAGCAGCGGGTTGCCGGCGCGCTTGAATACGAAGCGGATGCGCAGCGGGCCAAGGATGTCCACCCGCTGCACTTCCTGCAGGTTGGTGCGGTAGATCGGGTGGCCATCCTTGAGCAGCGTGCGGTAGGAGAAGGCCACGTCTGCCGAGGTGATCGGCTTGCCGTCATGCCAGCGGGCCTCCGGGCGCAGGTTGAACACCACCCAGCTGCGGTCCTCGCTGTACTCCACCGAGCGGGCGATCAGGCCGTAGCTGGAGGTCGGTTCGTCGCCGGACGGGTCGTACTGGCCGGTGCCGACCATCAGCGGCTCGTTCAGCTCGCTGATGCCGTACTGCTGGAAATTGGGCGTGGTAATCGGGCTCGACCCCTTGAAGGTGTAGGGGTTGAGGGTGTCGAAGGTTCCGAAAGCCATCGCCCGCAAGGTGCCGCCCTTGGGCGCTTGCGGGTTGACCCAGTCGAAATGGGTGAATGTGGCTGGGTACTTGAGCGTGCCGAACTGCGCGTATCCGTGGCTTTCGCTCACCATCGCGGCTGCGGGAAAGCTCAAGGCCAGGCTGAGAGACAGCAGGAGGGGACGTATCAAGTCGGCATCCGATCCAGAGGCGTTGGGCTTTGATCGGGGTACAGTAACAGCTTGGTGGGGTTGGAAAAAGAGAGGTTTTGAAGGTGGGGCAAGTGGTTCAGCCAGTTGCCGGTCGCTGCGGGTGACGCGGTACCTGTGGGAGCGGCCTTGCGTCGCGAAAGGGCTGCATGGCAGCCCCGGCAGTTTACGCGGCGAAGCTGAAATCCTGGGGCCGCTTCGCGCCCCTTTCGCGACACAAGGCCGCTCCCACAGGGCCGCGCAAAGACCCCGGGCTTCGTATCAATGCGAGAGGTAGACGGTCAGGGTCTGGCCTGGCTTCAGGGCATGGCCGCTGCGCGGGTTCCAGCGCTTGAGGTGTTTCATTTCCACGTTGAAGCGCTTGGCCACCAGGTACAGCGAATCGCCTTTGCGTACCTTGTACTGCGTGGAGCGCTGCCCGGAGGCGGCTACCCGATTGCCAGCAGCGCTCGGCGCGCTGCCACCGCGCAGGGCCAGGACCTGGCCAGCGCGCACGTTGTTGCCGGAGAGGCGGTTCCAGCGCTTGATGTCCTTGACCGAAACGCGGTTGGCCTTGGCGATGGCGCCCAGGTTGTCGCCGCGCTTGACCCGGTAGCTGCGCGCCGCCACTGGGGCCTTGGCTTCGGCCACGGCGCGGGCGAACACGGCCTTGTTCGGCTGCAGGCTGACCAGCTGCTCGGGCTTGAGGTTGGACAGGCTGTCGCTCAGCAGCTGCGCCTTGGCGGTGGGTACCAGTAGCTGCTGCGGGCCGTCCACGGTCATGCGCTTCTTGAATGCCGGGTTGAGCTGGATCAGCTCGTCCTCGTCGATGTTGGCGAAGGCCGCTACCCGCGACAGGTCCAGGCGGTCGTTGATGGCCACCGCCTCGAAGTAGGGTTCGTTGGCGATCGGGTTCAGGTTCACGCCATAGGCTTGCGGCGTGAGTACCACCTGCGACAGGGCCAGCAGCTTGGGCACGTAGTCGCGGGTTTCCTGCGGCAGCGGCAGGTTCCAGTAGTCGGTGGGCAGGCCGAGCCGTTCGTTGCGCTCGATGGCGCGGCTGACCGTGCCTTCGCCGGCGTTGTAGGCAGCCAGGGCCAGTAACCAGTCGCCGTTGAACATGTCGTGCAGGCGGCTGAGGTAGTCCAGTGCGGCGTTGGTCGAGGCGGTCACGTCGCGACGGCCATCGTAGAAGTTGGTCTGGCGCAGGTTGAAGTGACGACCGGTGGACGGAATGAACTGCCACATGCCCGCGGCATGGGCGCGCGAGTAGGCCATCGGGTTGTAGGCGCTTTCAATGGCTGGCAGCAGGGCCAGCTCCAGCGGCATGTCGCGTTCTTCGAGGCGCTCGACGATGTAGTGCAGGTAGAGGCTGCCACGCTCGCCGGCGCTTTCGATGAAGCTTGGATTGCTGGCGAACCACAGGCGCTGCTGCTCGATACGCGGGTTGACGTCGATGTTGTCCTGCAGGGCGAAGCCCTGGCGCATGCGTTCCCACACGTCCTGCGGTGCCTGTTCGGCCGGCTTTACCAGCAGCGGTGAAGGCTTGTGCTTGATCCGCGCCTGGTAGTTGTGCGCGCGAACGCTATCGGATTCGTCGAGCTGACGGGTGCTCTGGCAGCCCACCAAAGTGGCGGCCAGGGCCAGCGCACTGATTTGTGCCAGGCGCGTCAGGGCGACGGAATGAGAGGTTCTGCGGCTACGTGAAGACATCGGCTGACACAGGTTTCCGGGCGAAAAATTTCGGCGATTCTAGAAACCGCTCCGGGCCTGGTCAACCTTTGACCATCGCTTGCGATATATCTTGAGGTTATCAGAAGGTGTCCTTCCAAGACCTCAAGGCAGCAAAAACAGCGACATGCGAGGGGTTTGAATGTCCCTTCCATTCGTCTGCTTTTTGTTTAACTAATGTTTCAGAGGTGCGCAGGAAGGGGTTGGTCAGGCGCTCCAGACCGATCGTTGATGGCAATGTGATGCGATTTTCGGCACGCAAACGGGTAACGTCCTCGAACCGCTGCTGAACGTGCGGGTTATCGGGTTCCACCGCCTTGGCGAAACGCAGGTTGCTCAGGGTGTATTCGTGGGCGCAGTACACCTCGGTCTGCTCTGGCAGGGCTGCCAGGCGGGCGAGGGCTGGCTGCATCTGTTCGGGAGTGCCTTCGAACATGCGCCCGCAACCGGCGGCGAACAGCGTGTCGCCACTGAACAGCACCGGCGTTGCCGGCTGGTCGCTGAACAAGGCGATGTGCCCCAGGGTATGGCCGGGCACGGCCAGCACCTGGAAGGTCACGCCCAGCACGGTCACCTGGTCACCTTCATCCAGCGCCAGGTCACGGCAGGGAATGCGCTCGTGGGCCGGTCCGCAGACCCGGGCGCCGGTAAGTTGCTTGAGCCGTTCCACGCCGCCGACGTGATCGTTGTGGTGGTGGGTGACCAGGATGTCACTCAGTACCCAGCCGGGGTTGGCCGACAGCCAGCGTTCCACTGGGCCGGCGTCACCCGGATCGACCACCGCGCAGCGGCGTTTGGCAGTATCCTGTAACAACCAGATGTAGTTGTCGGAGAAAGCGGGGAGAGCATCGATCTGTATCATGGTGCGGATCCGATTCGCCTAGCGTGGCACATGAAGGCATCTTATCCGCGATGGCGCGGTGCGAGAACCTTCGAGGGAGAGCGCAATGACCGACCAAGCCTTTGCCCAGGCCGACCCGGACTGGGTCAAGCTGATCAGCCTGGCCCGTGAGTGGTTCAACGGCCCACTCGGCCAACTGATGCTCAGGGAGGAGGAAAAACTGCTGGAAGAAGAGCTCGGGCGCTTCTTCGGGGGTTACCTTGTGCACTACGGGCCCTGCGCCGAGCCACCGCCCAGCGCGCCCCAGGTGCAGCGCAACGTACGCCTCGGTGCGCCGCTGCCGGGGGTGGAGATTGTCTGCGAGGAGCAGGCCTGGCCGCTGAGCGAGCACGCCGCCGACGTGGTGGTGCTGCAGCATGGCCTGGATTTCTGCCTTTCGCCCCACGGCCTGCTGCGTGAGGCGGCCAGCGCCGTGCGCCCTGGCGGGCACCTGCTGATCGTCGGGATCAACCCCTGGAGCAGCTGGGGCATGCGCCATTTCTTCAGCCACGGCGCCTTGCGCAAGGCCCGTTGCATCTCGCCGTCACGGGTGGGCGACTGGCTCAACCTGCTGGGCTTCGCGCTGGAGAAACGCCGCTTCGGGTGCTATCGTCCGCCGCTTGCCTCACCGGCCTGGCAGCAACGCCTGGCGGGCTGGGAACGGGTGGCTGGCGGCTGGCAGAGTTCCGGTGGCGGTGTGTACCTGCTGGTAGCACGCAAGATGGTGGTGGGCCTGCGGCCGTTGCGCCAGGAACGTCGCGAGCCGATGGGCAAGCTGCTGCCGCTGCCCCTGGCCAAGGTCAACCGCACGGCGGCCAACCCGGATACTGAAAAGCACTGAACATGAGTGGTACATGAGCGAAAGCGTCGAGATGTTTACCGATGGTGCCTGCAAGGGCAACCCTGGCCCTGGGGGTTGGGGCGTCCTTATGATCTACAAGGGCGTCGAGAAGGAACTGTGGGGCGGCGAACGCGAAACCACCAACAACCGCATGGAACTGATGGCCGCGATCCAGGGCTTGATGGCGCTGAAGCGCGAATGCGAAGTGGTGCTGACCACCGACTCGCAGTACGTGATGAAGGGCATCAACGAATGGATGACCAACTGGAAGAAGCGCGGCTGGAAAACCGCGGCCAAGGAGCCGGTGAAAAATGCCGACCTGTGGCAGCAGCTGGATGAGCAGGTCAACCGCCACAAGGTGACCTGGAAGTGGGTGCGCGGGCATATCGGCCACCCCGGCAACGAACGCGCCGACCAGCTGGCCAACCGTGGGGTCGATGAGGTGCGCGCCAAGCGCTGAGCTGGGGTACAATCCGGCCTTTGTAACTGATGCAAGTTGGAGCGCCCCGCGTGGAGCAGCAGCAAGATAAACGGTTCGTCATTCTCGATACCGAAACCACGGGTATGCCGGTCAGCGAAGGCCACCGGATCATCGAGATCGGCTGTGTCGAGGTCATCGGCCGGCGCCTGACCGGGCGGCACTTCCACGTCTACCTGCAGCCGGACCGCGAGAGTGACGAGGGCGCCATCAACGTCCACGGCATCACCGATGCCTTCCTGGTCGGCAAGCCACGCTTTGGCGATGTCGCAGAGGAGTTCTTCGAGTTCATCCAGGGCGCCACGCTGGTCATCCACAACGCGGCGTTCGACGTTGGCTTCATCAACAACGAATTTGCCTTGCTGGGCCAGCAGGACCGCGCGGACATTTCGCAGCACTGCACCATCCTCGACACCCTGCTGCTGGCGCGCGCGCGCCACCCGGGGCAGCGCAACAGCCTGGATGCGCTGTGCAAACGCTACGATATCGACAACTCGGGCCGTGAGCTGCACGGCGCATTGCTCGACTCGGAATTGCTGGCTGACGTCTACCTGGCAATGACCGGTGGCCAGACCAGCCTGTCGCTGGCCGCGCATGGGGCAGAAGCCGGGGATGAAGGGACGGGTGCTGGTGGCAGCGAGATTCGCCGTATTACCGGGCGTGTGCCCGGGCGGGTGATCATGGCCAGTGCCGAGGAGCTGGAGGCGCATGCCGAGCGCCTGGCGGCCATTGCCAAGTCGGCGGGTGGGCCATCCATGTGGCAGGCTCTGACCGAGACACCTGCTGGCTGATCTTTCGCCTGCTCCGGCCCTTTCGCGGGTGAACCCGCTCCCACAGGTTCATCACAAGTTCCGAAGCCGGTGATGTACCTGTAGGAGCAGCCTTGTGCTGCGAAGAGGCCATTTCTGCTGAAGAAGATCTGTTGCCTTACCGGCCTCTTCGCAGCACAAGGCTGCTCCTACAGATCCTGCGCATGTCTTGAAGGCGATACCGGTCCTGACCACACAGGTTCTACTACCCTGAAATGGACGCCATGTCCTTCGGAGGTAGCCACCTGATGTACAAGGACCTCAAGTTCCCCATCCTCATCGTGCACCGCGCCATCAAGGTTGACAGCGTCGCTGGCGAGCGTGTGCGGGGCATCGCCGAGGAACTGCGCCAGGACGGCTTTGCCATCCTCGCCGCCGCCGACCATGCCGAGGCCTGCCTGGTCGCTGCCACCCACCATGGCCTGGCCTGCATGCTGATTGCCGCCGAGGGCGTCGGCGAGAATACCCACCTGCTGCAGAACATGGCCGAGCTGATCCGCCTGGCCCGCCTGCGCGCCCCCAGCCTGCCGATTTTCGCCCTGGGCGAACAGGTAACCCTGGAAAACGCCCCCGCCGAAGCCATGAGCGAGCTCAACCAGCTGCGGGGCATCCTCTACCTGTTCGAAGACACCGTGCCGTTTCTTGCGCGCCAGGTGGCGCGTGCCGCACATATCTACCTGGACGGCCTGCTGCCGCCGTTCTTCAAGGCCCTGGTGCAGCACACCGCGCAGTCCAATTATTCCTGGCACACCCCGGGCCACGGCGGCGGCGTGGCCTATCGCAAAAGCCCAGTGGGCCAGGCCTTTCACCAGTTCTTCGGGGAAAACACCCTACGCTCGGACCTGTCCGTTTCCGTGCCCGAGCTGGGCTCGCTGCTCGATCACACCGGCCCCTTGGCCGAAGCCGAAGCCAGGGCTGCGCGCAACTTTGGCGCCGACCACACCTTTTTCGTCATCAACGGCACCTCCACGGCCAACAAGATCGTCTGGCACGCCATGGTCGGCCGCGACGACCTGGTGCTGGTGGACCGCAACTGCCACAAGTCGGTGGTGCATGCGATCATCATGACCGGTGCCATTCCCCTCTATTTGTGCCCGGAGCGCAACGAACTCGGGATCATCGGCCCGATCCCGCTCAGCGAGTTCAGCCCCGAGGCGATCCAGGCGAAGATCCAGGCCAACCCTCTTGCTCGCGATCGCGGGCAGCGCATCAAGCTGGCGGTGGTGACCAACTCCACCTACGACGGCCTGTGCTACCACGCCGGGCTGATCAAGCAGACCCTGGGCGCCAGTGTCGAGGTGCTGCACTTCGACGAGGCCTGGTTCGCCTATGCGGCATTCCACGAGTTCTTTACCGGGCGCTATGCCATGGGCACGGCCTGCGCGGCAGACAGCCCGCTGGTGATCAGCACCCATTCCACCCACAAGCTGCTGGCCGCGTTCAGCCAGGCCTCGATGATTCATGTGCAGGACGGGGCCAGGCGCCAGCTGGACCGTGACCGCTTCAACGAAGCGTTCATGATGCACATCTCGACCTCGCCGCAGTACAGCATCCTTGCTTCGCTGGACGTGGCCTCGACCATGATGGAAGGGCCGGCCGGGCGTTCGCTGCTGCAAGAAATGTTCGACGAGGCGCTGAGCTTTCGCCGTGCCCTGGCCAACCTGCGCGAGCACATCGCCGCCGACGACTGGTGGTTCAGCATCTGGCAGCCGCCGAGCGCCGAAGGCATCCACCGCCTGGCGGCGCAGGACTGGCTGCTGCAGCCGGGGGCGGAGTGGCACGGCTTTGGCGAAGTGGCGGACGACTATGTGCTGCTCGACCCGCTGAAGGTGACCCTGGTGATGCCGGGCCTGAGCGCGGGCGGTGCACTGGGCGAGCATGGCATCCCGGCGGCAGTGGTCAGCAAGTTTCTCTGGGAGCGGGGGCTGGTGGTGGAGAAAACCGGCCTGTACAGCTTCCTGGTGCTGTTCTCCATGGGCATCACCAAGGGCAAGTGGAGCACCTTGCTCACCGAGTTGCTGGAGTTCAAGCGCCACTATGACGGCAATACCGCCCTGAGCAACTGCCTGCCGAGCGTGGTGGCTGCCGATGCCTCGCGCTATCAGGGCATGGGCCTGCGCGACCTGTGCGACCAGTTGCATGGCTGCTACCGCGCCAATGCCACGGCCAAGCAACTGAAACGGTTGTTCACGCGCTTGCCGGATGTAGCCGTGAGCCCGGCCCGGGCCTATGACCAGATGGTGCGCGGTGAGGTGGAGGCGGTGCCGATCGAGGCGCTGCTGGGGCGGGTGGCAGCGGTGATGCTGGTGCCGTACCCGCCTGGTATTCCATTGATCATGCCGGGGGAGCGGTTTACCGAGGCGACCCGCTCGATAGTCGATTACCTGGCCTTCGCCCGGGCGTTCAACCAGGGCTTCCCAGGTTTCGTCGCCGACGTGCACGGCCTGCAGAATGAAAGCGGCCGCTACACGGTGGACTGCATCAAGGAATGCGAATGATCTCGACGCCGCTGCGTGCCAGTTCGAAGCGGTTTTCACCCAGATGGTTGACCTTGTCGCCGATGGCCAGGCGATAGGTGGTTATGGGCGCGCCCAGCGTGCTGCCGTCGGTTTGCAGGGTCGACTCCTGGAACTCGTGCACGGGGTAGATGCGGCCTTCGGCGTCACGGGCGTGGAATTGGCCGACCATTACTGCTGCCATTTGGGTGGAAACCTCTGAATTACGTGGGAAATGTCTGCAGGCATAGACCGTGGAACAGCGTCGGAAGTTTTCGCCCCGCGGAAAAAAAACCAAAGCGCCGAGGAACGGTCATCTATAACTACAACGTCCCTTTACTCAGCAAAGGTTGGAATTGCCATGAGCCAGGTGTATTCGGTAGCGGTTGTCGTCGGTAGCTTGCGCAAGGACTCCTACAACCGCAAGATCGCCCGCGCACTCTCGGAGCTGGCGCCGTCCAGCCTTGCCCTGAAGATCGTCGAGATTGGCGATTTGCCGCTGTACAACGAGGATGTCGAGGCCGAAGCAGCGCCGGAAGCGTGGAAGCGTTTTCGCGACGAGATCCGCCGCAGTGATGCGGTGCTGTTCGTCACCCCGGAGTACAACCGCTCGGTACCTGGCGGCCTGAAGAATGCCATCGACGTGGGCTCGCGGCCCTATGGGCAAAGCGCCTGGAGTGGCAAGCCGGCGGCGGTGGTCAGTGTGTCGCCTGGGGGCATTGGTGGCTTTGGCGCCAACCATGCCGTGCGCCAGTCGCTGGTGTTTCTGGACATGCCATGCATGCAGATGCCCGAGGCCTACATCGGTGGTGCGGCTAGCCTGTTCGAGGATTCGGGCAAGCTCAATGACAAGACCCGGCCGTTCTTGCAGGCGTTTATCGACAAGTTCGCTTCCTGGGTGAAGTTGAACAGGGCGGTTTGATTCGCGATCGTTGAATGGACGGTCTCTTTGTAGGAGCAGCCTTGTGCTGCGAAGAGGCCGGTACAAATCACACATCAATAGGATCTGTACCGGCCTCTTCGCAGCACAAGGCTGCTCCTACAGAAGCGGAGCGCGGCATGTTCTAGCGGAAGCTGTAGGAAACCCCGGCATACACACCAAAGCCTTCGCCTGGCGTCGAACGGGCCTCATCCTTTCCAGCATCGTTGTAGCCAGGTGTCACCGTCGCCGCATAACGCTTGTTGGTCAGGTTGCGCAGGTCCAGCCAGGTCTGCCAGTCCTGCTTCGGTGAATCCCAGCCCAGGCGTGCGCCGAGCAAGGCATATTCATCGGCGTGGTAGCTGTTGGCGTAGTCAACCTGCACCTTCGACGCCATCTGCGTATTCACCCCGGCATAGAAGCCGCTCGGCCAGTCATAGCGCAACTCGGCCTGGTAGTAGTGCATGGGGATGCCCGGCAGGCGGTTGTCGCCGAACTTGTCGTCATCGCGGTAGTGGAAGTCACTGAGGGTGTAGGCCTGGCGCAAGCTCAGCCTGCCAGTACCGGCGCGTTCCCACAGGGTACTGTCGAGGCCGGCTTCCACGCCCTGGTGCACGGTGGCGCTGGCGTTGAATTCCTTGGCCGGAGCGCCTTGCACGATCTCCACCGCCAGCAATTCATGGCGAACCTGCGAGTAGTACCACGCCAGGTCCCAATGCCCCAATGCCGATTCGCCGCGTGCACCCAATTCCAGTGTGGTGGCCGTCTGGTTTTGCATCTCGATCGGTTGGTTGGCTGTAGGCGCACTCCAGATCAGGGCCCAGGGATGGGGCGGCTCTACCGAGCGGCTCAGGTTGCCGTACACCTGCAAGTCCGGGCTGATGTCATAGCGCAGCCCCAGGCGTGGTGCATAGTCCCAGTCATGCTGGCTCACTTTGCCGCCCCCGGCAGGGTGGTAAGTGACATCACTTTCACGGCGGGTATAGATCATCGCCAGGCCAGTGGTCAGCCACAGGTTCGGTACCAGCTCCAGGTCATTGCCCACATGCAGCACGGTGTCCGAACCCTGGTAGCTGAAGTCACGGGTGCGCTCACCGAACACGTCGCCATTGCGGGTGAACTGTGAAGCACCGCTGTTGGGCAGGTGCTTGGTGGTGCGCCAGCCGACGGTGGTCTTGCTCTCGTGGCCGAACAGGGTGTCGCGGCGGAAGTAGTTCAAGGTGCCGCTCACATCGGTATAGGCCACCTTCAGGCGCATCGGGCCTTCGCGCAGGTCCATCGGGTAGTCGTGGTAGACCAGGCCGGCCTCCAGGCGCGCATCGTCATCGAGGTAGAAGGTGGTCTTGTTGCCTACCCAAGTGCTGCCCGGTTGCGGGCGGCTGTCGTCGCGGGCCAGGTAGGCCGGGTTGGCCGCGCGTGGGTGATGCTTGATCTGCTCCTTGGTCAGGCGCCCGGCCAACTCGTTCTCGGTTTTCCGGTAGCGCAGGTAGAAGCGGGTTTCCAGGTTCGGGTTGAAGCGGTAGCCGACATTGGCCGCCACACCCTTGGCACTGCCGCTGCTGTGCGCCTGGTAGCCGTCATATTCCGAATCGGTCAGGGCCACGTAGTAGTCGAGGTTGCCCAGCACCTGCCCCGAGCTGATGTGCCGATGCTGGTAGCCGCGGCTGCCGACTTCGTAGCGCACCTGCAGCGGCGCGGCGTCGTAGCCGGTGTGGGTGACGTAGTTGATCGCACCGCCAAGGGCGAGGGAACCCTGGTCGAAGCCGTTGGCGCCGCGCAGCACTTCGGCACGGCTCAGCCACAGCGGCTCGAACAGCTCGTAGGGCGTACCGCCCGGGCCGGTCAGGGGCAGGCCGTCGAACATCGTGTAGACCCCGGAGCCGTGGGCCCCCGGTGCGCGGTTGATGCCCGAACCGCGGATCGACAGTTTGATGCCATCGTTGCCCGCCGATTGCGCGAACACCCCGGGCTGGTAGGCCAGTACATCTTGGTTGCTGGCAACCCGGCCTTGCCCTACACGCTGCATGTCCACCAGGTTGCTTGCGCCCGGCACTTCGTGCAGGCGTTCGCTGGCTGCGGTCAGGTCGTTCTGCTCCTCATCGGTGATCAGCACCTGGCCCAACTCGACCGAAGGTGCCGCCAGGGCGGGCTGGGAGGCAGCGAAAGCAGCCAGCAGGCCGAGGCAGGATGGTGGGGGCAAAACGCAACGCATTGTACGACTCCAGGCGAAAGGCGAATGGACAACGGCGTTGAGACGAGCGAAATGCCGCTTGGAGCACGAGGAAAGTCGACAAATATCGCGCAACCTTCGTCAGACGGTTTTGTACGAAAGTTCTTTACAAGCCGCAGCGATGGAGCAGTGCGACCTGCGCTTCGTAAGGTGATTGCAGACCGGCAGCGATGCCTCGCTCAATCACCCGTGGAGTTCAAACATGACTGACAACGCACGACACTCGCAGCAACCCCTGGCGGACGCCCCGGTTCGCCTGACGCCACGTGAACGGCAAGTGCTGTTGTGGTGTGCCTACGGCAAGAGCTCGTGGGAGATTGGCCAGATCCTGGAATGCAAGGAATCGACGGTGAACTTCCATGTGTCGAACATCCTGCGCAAATTCGATGTGCCCACGCGGGTGGCTGCAGTGATCAAGGCCATTCGTTACGGCATGCTGGCCGAGCAGTGAGGGGGTGAAGCATGGGCAACGATCCTCGGTTACGGCGTTTTGCCGATTGCCATGACCCCTTCTGGCCACGGGTGGAACTGAACAGGCTGCGTGAGCGCCTGAACCTGCAGCGGCCTGTCAGTGAGGCTGTGCTGGAAGTGGCCGCACGCTGCGCTGCCATCGACGCTGCACGCGAATTCGCGCGCTGGCGCGCGGTGTTGCGAGAACGGGGCTACAAGCGCCTCGAGGATGTGGCCGGGCATGACCACGGGCGTGCATTGCGGGTGTGCTATATCCGCTTTGTCGAAGCCGCGGTCATGCATTACCTGGGCTCGACCGCCTACCTGCCCGCCGCACACCGAGGGGCTGCCCATGACTGAAAAATCTGTTGTCGACAGCCTGGCCCCGGCGCTGGTGGAGTTGCTGGGCGTGGATGGCAATGTCCTGTTCGCTGCGCTGCTGGGGGCTTTGCTGGTGAGTGCGGCGCGCGACCGCTTGATCACCAACACGGCCAGGCGCCTGACGCTGGGCAAGAAACTCTTGCTGGTGTTCGTGACCGTGGGGGTTGGCCACCTGTTCGAGCCGCTGGTTTCGTCACTGGTACCCTTGCTGAGCCGTGGCATGGCGGGGTTCGTGGCTGCCGTGGTGGTGATCCCCATCAGCCTCAAGGTGATGGTCTGGCTGGATACGCTGGACCCGCGCGAACTCATCCAGCGCTGGCGCCGCCGGGGCTAGCCGCTGGCGGCATTGGGCGAGCGACTGGTCAGCGCGTTCAATTGCCGCTCAAGCTGCTGGATGCGTTGCTTGTCCTGAACCAGCAGGAGAACGGCTTGGCGATCGGCAAGCGACAGGGTGCGCAGGCGCGCGAGCATGTCCTGTTCCCAGCCTTCGTCGTCCAGGCCTGCGCGATGTCGTTCGGGTTCACCCAGCAGAAGCCAGTCCAGTGAGCATGCATACTGCCTGGCGATGTCTATGCAAAGTGAATAAGGAATGCTGTCGCGCACCTTCCAGCTGCTCAATGTCTGCGGGCTGATCGAGAGCGCTCTGGACAGCTCGGCGTCAGATTCCGTAGCGGTCAGAAGCTTCAGCCTGGTCAGCACCGAAGCAAGTACGTGGGTACTCATAACTAATATCCATGACTGGTTTAATGATATTCCATGGGCTTAAACTACTCGTTATGAATACAGCCCTGCGTTTTAAGGAGCATTCCTGCAATGAGAAGCATCAAACTGAAGAATACACCTATATATGCAGCCAATACTGACAAAACCGGACGACTATTCTCACAGAAGGTAAGCCCGAACAATGCTTGCAGGTACTTGCCGTGAGTACATACAAGCTGGTTTGCCCGCATTGCCACAGCCGGATGCGTATACGCACCAGTGAAGGGCGTCATATTTTCCTGCGGATCGCCTATTTGCAATGCACCAACGAGGCGTGTGGCTGGTCGGTGCGTGCCGAGTTCGAGATGACCCATGAGCTCTCGCCCAGCGGCATGCCCAACCCGGAAGTGTACCTGCCTTCGG
The DNA here is from genome assembly GCF_023100865.1 of Pseudomonas sp. A2. Lineage (NCBI taxonomy): Bacteria > Pseudomonadati > Pseudomonadota > Gammaproteobacteria > Pseudomonadales > Pseudomonadaceae > Pseudomonas > Pseudomonas sp. A2. The sequence goes on along the minus strand of NZ_CP039127.1, from coordinate 4,036,813 downwards.
CCAACGGTGATTTACGCAAGGCAGCGCTGCCGGGGGCCGTCCAGGACAATCCTGGTGAATAAGCCTTGATGCTCACGGATAAAAGCGTGCAGATAAAAAAACACCCCGCATAAGCGGGGTGTCTTGTTTTGCCGGGGCGATCAGCCGATCAGTTGCAGGCCGGCTTGCTGGACCATTTCCAGCAGCGGTTGCGGGTACACGCCCAGCACGAAGGCGAGAATGGCGATGGCCAGCAGCATGACGCCGCCGGTGCGCTGTTCCCATTTCAGCGGGGCGTCGTGGCGACGCAGGTTCGGCTCGACCAGGTACAGGGTGACCATGACGCGCAGGTAGTAGTAGACGCCGATGGCGCTACCGATCACCAGGGCACCGACCAGCCACCACAGGTGCGACTCGACGCCAGTGGCGATGATGTAGAACTTGCCGATGAAGCCGGCGGTCAGCGGGATACCCGCCAGCGACAGCATCATCACGGTCAGTACCGCAGTCAGGTACGGACGGCGCCAGAACAGGCCACGGTACTCGTACAGTGCATCGGCGTCACGGCCGCCGTAAGGCGAGGACATCAGGGTGATGACACCGAAGGCGCCCAGGCTGGTGATCACGTAGGTGACCAGGTACACGCCCATGGCTTCCAGGGCCAGGCCCTTGCTGGCGACCAGGGCGATGACCAGGTAACCGAAGTGGGCGATGGACGAGTAACCGAGCAGGCGCTTGAGGTTGCTCTGGGTCAGTGCCAGCAGGTTGCCGATCAGGATCGAGGCCACGGCAATGACCGCCAGTACGGTGCTCAGCGCGCCGCTGCTGGCAGCAGGGGAGAGCATGAACAGACGCACGACAACGGCGAACACCGCAACCTTGCTGGCGGTTGCCAGGAAGGCGGCGACCGGTGCCGGGGCGCCTTCGTACACGTCCGGGGTCCACAGGTGGAACGGTACCAGCGACAGTTTGAAGGCCAGGCCGACCAGCATCATGCCCAGGCCCAGCTGGGCCACCAGGCTTGGCATGCTGGTGGCGGCCAGGGCCTTGCCGATCTGGTCGAAGCTCAGGCTGCCGGCGTCGGCGTACAGCAAGGCCATGCCGAACAGCAGGAAGGCCGAGCCTGCGGCCGACAGCACCATGTACTTGATGCCGGCTTCCAGCGAGCGCTTGTTGAAGAAGGCATACGCCACCAGGCCATAGACCGGTACCGACAGCAGCTCCAGGCCGATGAACAGGCCGGCCAGGTGGTTGGCGCTGACCAGCACCAGGCCACCGAGGGCCGACATCAGCAGCAGCAGGTACAGTTCTTCACGGTTGCCCGGGAAACCCTTGGAGCCTTCGCCGAGGTAGGCGTGGGCAAGGGTGACGCAGGCTAGCGTCGCCACCAGGATGATCGCCATGTACAGGCAGGCGAACTTGTCGATGGTGATCAGCGGGGTGACCGCCAGCGGCGCAACCTTCAGCGCCGGCAGGATCGACAGCAGGGCCAGGTTGAGGCCCACGGTGGACAGCAGGAAGGTCTGCGAGTGGTTGCGCTTCCAGGCGATCGCCAGCATCACCACCACCGTGGTGATGGTGGTGATCAGCATCGGCGCCAATGCGATGAAGTGTTGAGTGGTGAATTCCATAGCGCTCTTACCGGGCCGAAGCGAGTTGAGTGAAAGCGGAACCGAGCCACTGCTGCACACCACTCATGGTGGCGGCAGAGGTGTCGAGGAACGGCTGCGGATACACGCCCAGCAGGATCAGCAGTACCGCCAGACCCAGGACCATGATCAGTTCGCGTCCGTCCATGCCGGCCAGCACGGTGTCGGTCTTGGCCGGGCCGAAGTAGGCGCGGTGGATCATGATCAGCGAGTACACCGAACCGAACACCAGGCCAGTGGTGGCGATCACGGTGATCCAAGGCACGCTGGCGAAGCTGCCGATCAGGATCAGGAACTCGCCGACGAAGTTGCCGGTACCGGGCAGGCCCAGGGAGGCGGCGGCGAAGAACAGGCTGATGGCCGGCAGGTAGGCGATGCGGTGCCACAGGCCACCCATCTGGCGCATGTCACGGGTGTGCAGGCGCTCGTACAGCTGGCCGGCCAGGATGAACAGCGCGGCAGCGGACAGGCCGTGGGCCAGCATCTGGATCACCGCGCCTTGCAGGGCCTGCTGGCTGCCGGAATAGATACCGATCAGCACGAAGCCCATGTGCGAAACGCTGGAGAAGGCGACCAGGCGCTTGATGTCGGTTTGCGCAAAGGCCAGGAAGGCACCGTAGAAGATACCGATCAGGCCCAGGGTCATGGCGATTGGCGCGAACTCGGCCGAGGCGTTCGGGAACAGCGGCAGGGCGAAGCGCAGCAGGCCGTAGGCCGCAGTCTTCAGCAAGATACCGGCCAGGTCCACGGAGCCTGCGGTCGGTGCCTGGGCGTGAGCGTCAGGCAGCCAGGAGTGGAACGGCACCACCGGCAGCTTCACCGCGAAGGCGATGAAGAAGCCCAGCATCAGCAGGTACTCGGTACCGGCTGGCAGTTCGGCCTTGAGCAGGTCGCTGTAGTTGAAGGTGATCACGCCGGTGTTGGTGTAGTTGACCAGCACCAGGCCGAGGATCGCCACCAGCATGATCAGGCCGCTGGCCTGGGTGAAGATGAAGAACTTGGTCGCCGCGTAGATCCGGGTCTTCTTGCCGTCCGACGAGCTGTGACCCCAGAGCGCGATGAGGAAGTACATCGGCACCAGCATCATTTCCCAGAAGAAGAAGAACAGGAACAGGTCCAGGGCCAGGAACACACCGACCACGCCGCCGAGGATCCACATCAGGTTGAGGTGGAAGAAGCCGACGTGACGCTGGATCTCTTTCCAGGAGCACAGTACCGACAGCACACCGAGCAGGCCGGTGAGCAGGATCATCAGCAGCGACAGGCCGTCGAGGGCCAGGTGGATGCTGATGCCGAAGCGCTGGATCCACTGGACTTTGTATTCCAGGGCCCAGGCAGGCTCGGCGCCCGGAGCGGGGGCCAGGGTGTAGTCGCCGTTACCCCACAGCCACAGGCCGATGCCGAGCAGCAGGGACATGGTCAGCAGCGCGATCCAGCGCGGCAGGGTGGCGCCGAAGCGCTCACCCAGCCAGCACAGGAAGCCGCCGATGAAGGGGATCAGGATCAGCCAAGGCAAAATCATGACGGGTTCGTTTCCTTTTGCAGGGTCGCAAGGTTCACAAGGTTCATGGTCATACCGCGGCCACTACCACAGCGCCGAGTACCAGCACTGCGCCAACGGCGATCGAAGCGGTGTACCAGCGCAGCTGGCCGGTCTCGGTCTTGCTCATGGCGACGTGGCCGCCGCGAGCCAGGCGAGGAATCAGGCCGATGCTGCGGTCAACCGGGTCCTTGCGCAGGATGTGGCTGATCAGCAGGTAAGGTTTGACGAACAGCTTGTCGTAGATCCAGTCGAAGCCCCAGGCGGCGAACCACCAGGCCGACAGGACACGACCGATACCGCTGTTGGCGACGGCGCTGACGAAGCGGCGCTTGCCAAGGAACAGCAGGGCCGACAGCAGGATACCGGCGATGGCGATGGCGCCCGAAGTGAGCTCCAGCGCGTGCTTGGCTTCGCCACCGGCGTGGCCGGCGCTTTCAGGCAGCACACCTGCCAGCGGCGGGGTGATCCAGGCGCCGACGAAGGTCGACAGCACGATCAGCACGCCCAGCGGCAGCCAGTGGCTGATGCCGTGGCCAGCGTGGGCTTCGGTCTTGGCTTCGCCGTGGAAGGCGATGAAGATCAGGCGGAAGGTGTACAGCGAGGTCATGAACGCACCGACCAGGCCGGCGTACAGCAGGCCGGTGTTGCCGCTGGCGAAGGCTTCCCAGAGGATCTCGTCCTTGGAGTAGAAGCCCACGGTCACGATCGGCAGGGCAGCCAGGGCAGCACCACCGACCACGAAGCTGGCGTAGGCCAGCGGCAGTTTCTTCCACAGGCCGCCCATCTTGAAGATGTCCTGCTCGTGGTGGCAGGCAACGATCACCGCACCGGAGGCAAGGAACAGCAGGGCCTTGAAGAAGGCGTGGGTCATCAGGTGGAAGATCGCCGCGTCCCAGGCGCCAACGCCAAGGGCCAGGAACATGTAGCCGATCTGGCTCATGGTCGAGTAGGCGAGGATACGCTTGATGTCGGTCTGCACCAGCGCGGCGAAGCCGGCCAGTACCAAGGTCACGCCACCGACCACGCCTACCAGGTGCAGGATGTCCGGCGCCAGCAGGAACAGGCCGTTGGTACGGGCGATCAGGTACACGCCCGCGGTCACCATGGTTGCCGCGTGGATCAGCGCGGAGACCGGAGTAGGGCCGGCCATCGCGTCGGCCAGCCAGGTCTGCAGTGGCAGCTGGGCCGATTTACCGACCGCACCACCCAGCAGCATCAGGGTTGCCAGCACCATCCAGGTGTCGCCAGCCTGGAACTTCTGCGGTGCCAGCACCAGCAGTTCCTGCACGTTCAGGGTGCCCAGCTGGACGAACAGGATGAACAGGCCGATGGCCATGAACACGTCGCCGATACGGGTGACGATGAATGCCTTGAGTGCCGCGTTACCGTTGTTGCGGTTGCTGTAGTAGAAACCGATCAACAGGTAGGAGCACAGGCCCACGCCTTCCCAGCCGAAGTAGATGAACAGCAGGTTGTCGCCCAGCACCAGGAACAGCATGCTGGCGATGAACAGATTGGTGTACGCGAAGAAGCGCGAGTAACCGGCTTCGCCACGCATGTACCAGGAAGCGAACAGGTGGATCAGGAAGCCGACACCGGTGACCACGCCGAGCATGGTGACCGACAGGCCGTCCAGGTACAGGGTGAAGTTCGGCGCAAAGCCGTCCACCGACATCCACTGCCACAGCAGCTGGCTGTACGCGCCGCCCTCAGGCGGGGCGACGTTGAATTGCCAGATGACGTAGGCGGCGGTGGCGGCCGAAAGGCCTACCGAGCCGACGCCGATCAGGGCGGACAGGTTCTCCGAGAACCGCCCGCGCGAGAACGACAGCAGCAGGAAGCCGACGAGGGGGAAGACGAAAGTCAGGAAGAGAAGGTTCATCCGCGCATCTCACTGGCAGCATCGATGTCGAGAGTGTGGAAGCGGCGATACAGCTGCAGCAGGATGGCCAGGCCAATACTGGCCTCGGCGGCTGCCAGGCTGATCACCAGAATGAACATCACCTGGCCGTCGGGCTGGACCCAACGGGCACCGGCGACGACGAACGCCAGGGCAGAGGCGTTCATCATGACTTCCAGGCTCATGAGCACGAAGAGGATGTTGCGGCGGACCATCAGGCCAACCAGACCTAAGCAGAACAGGATGCCGGCGACTGCCAGACCATGCTCGAGAGGGATAGCACCCATGATTTACTCCTTCGCCTCGTTGCGGCCCAGGTGGAAGGCGGTGACGGCCGCGGCCAGCAGCAGCATCGAAGCCAGTTCGACCACCAGCAGGTAAGGGCCGAACAGGCTGATGCCGACTTCTTTCGGGCCCACGGTGGTGCCGCTGATGCCGGCGCCGCTCGGGGTGACGAACAGCACGTACAGCAGCTCCAGCAGCAGCAGGGCGGCGAGGATCACCGGCCCGGCCCAGATACCGGGCTTGAGCCAGCCCCGTTCCTGGGCGACCGAAGCCGGCCCGAGGTTGAGCATCATCACCACGAACACGAACAGCACCATGATGGCGCCGGCGTAGGCGATCACTTCCAGGGCGCCGGCGAACGGCGCACCCAGGGCGAAGAAGATCATGGCCACGGAAATCAGCGAAATGATCAGGTAAAGCAAGGCGTGCACGGGGTTGGTGCCGGTCACCACCCGAAGGGTGGAGACCACGGCGATCCCGGATGCGAAGTAGAAAGCGAATTCCATCTTTCTGTCCTTATGGGAGCAAGCTCTTCACGTTGATCGGCTCGGCTTCGTTCTGTGCAGAGCCCTTCGGCTTGCCAGCGATTGCCATGCCGGCAACACGGTAGAAGTTGTAGTCAGGGTTCTTGCCGGGGCCGGAGATCAGCAGATCTTCTTTCTCGTACACCAGGTCCTGACGCTTGAACTCGGCCATTTCGAAATCCGGAGTCAGCTGGATCGCGGTGGTCGGGCACGCTTCTTCACACAGGCCGCAGAAGATGCAGCGCGAGAAGTTGATGCGGAAGAACTCCGGGTACCAGCGGCCGTCCTCGGTCTCGGCCTTCTGCAGCGAGATGCAGCCGACCGGGCAGGCCACCGCGCAGAGGTTGCACGCTACGCAGCGCTCCTCGCCATCGGGGTCGCGGGTGAGGACGATGCGGCCGCGGTAGCGCGGCGGCAGGTACACGGGTTCTTCGGGGTACTGCAGGGTGTCGCGCTTGCGGAACCCGTGGGAGAACACCATTGCCAGGCTGCGCAGCTGGGTGCCGGTGCCCTTAACGATGTCGCCGATATACTTGAACATGGGTCAAATCCTCACTGGGCCGCGACGGCTGGCGTGTTGTAGAGCACGATCGCAGCGGTCACCAGCAAATTGATCAGGGTCAGCGGCAGGCAGAACTTCCAGCTGAAGTCCATCACCTGGTCATAGCGTGGGCGCGGGATCGAGGCGCGCAGCAGGATGAACAGCATGATGAAGAACGCGGTCTTCAGCGCGAACCACAGGAACGACAGTTGCGGCAGGATGCCGAACGGGCCGTGCCAGCCGCCGAAGAACAGGGTTACCAGCAGCGCCGAGATGAGGATGATGCCGATGTACTCACCGACGAAGAACATGCCCCATTTCATGCCGGCATACTCGATGTGGTAGCCGTCGGCCAGTTCCTGTTCCGCTTCGGGCTGGTCGAACGGGTGACGGTGAGTCACGGCGACGCCAGCGATGAAGAAGGTGCAGAAGCCGAAGAACTGCGGAATGATGAACCACAGGTTCTGGGCCTGGTATTCAACGATGTCGCGCATGTTGAACGAACCCACCTGCACCACCACGCCCATCAGCGCCAGGCCCAGGAACACTTCGTACGACACGGTCTGTGCCGAGGCACGCAAGCTGCCCAGCAGGGCGTACTTGTTGTTCGACGACCAGCCGGCGAACAGCACCGCGTAGACCGACAGGCCGGCCATGGCGAAGAAGAACAGCAGGCCGATGTTCAGGTCGGCGACGCCCCAGGTCGGGGTGATCGGGATGACCACGAAGGCGATCAGCAGGGCGCTCATGGCCACTACCGGTGCCAGGGTGAAGATCACGCGGTCGACGAAGGGCGGGTTCCAGTCTTCCTTGAAGAACATCTTCAGCATGTCTGCAGCGATCTGGAACATGCCGAACGGGCCGACGCGGTTCGGACCGTAACGGTCCTGCCACCAGCCCAGCAGGCGGCGCTCGACGAAGCTGAGCAGCGCGCCGCATACCACCACCGCCAGCAGGACCACGATGGCCCGCAGTACGGTCAGGATCACATCGATCACTTCGGGGGTGAACCAGCTCATTGTGCTGCCTCCTGCAGACCTTCGACGGATGCACCGAAGATGGCAGGCGGAATGCCGGCCAGGCCTTTCGGCAACGCGACCAGGCCAGCGCCCAGCTCTTCATTGATACGCAGCGGCAGGCGCAGGGTCACACCGGCAACGTTCAGGCTCAGCAGGGCACCGTCGTTGACGCCCAGGCGGTCGGCTTCGGACTTGGCCAGGGCCACGTAGGCTGCCGGGATGCGCTCTTGCACCGGGGCGGCGCGCGAGGAGCTTTCTTCGCTGCCGAACAGGTGGAAGAACGGTACGGCAGTCCAGGTGCCACGGGCCGGGTTGAAGGCGCCCGGAATGGTATTGAACCAGTGCAGGCGGTCGCCTTGCGGTTCGATCAGGCGTACGCCCGGGTCACCGGCACGCAGGTGGCCACCGACCTCGTCCTGGAACTTGTTCCAGGCTTGCGGCGAGTTCCAGCCCGGCGACCAGGCGAACGGCACCTGCTGGCGCGGTTCGGCCGAACCCGAATAGCCTTCCATGGAGAAGGCGAACGCGGTGTCCTTGTCTTGCGGGGTACGCGGTTCGTGCACGCTGATGTTGGCGCGCATGGCGGTACGGCCGGAGTAGCGCAGCGGCTCACGGGCCAGTTTCATGCCCTTGATGCGGAACGCGGCGCTTGGCGCGGCGTTGACGATACCGGCCAGTTGCGGGGCGGCTTCGGCGCAGGCGCTGGTGACGTGATCCAGCTGGGTCCAGTCGACCGGCTTGTTCAGCAGGGTGGCACGCAGGGCGTGCATCCAGCGCCAGCCTTCGTGGATCTGGATGCTGCTGTCCAGGTATTGCGGGTCGAAGACCTGGAAGAAGCGCTGGGCACGGCCTTCCTGGCTGACCAGGGTACCGTCGCCTTCGGCGAACGAGGCGGCCGGCAGCACCAGGTGGGCGCGGTCGACAGTCGGGGTTTTCGAGTGGTCGGCAACGATCACTACCTTGGCCGCGGCCAGGGCTGCATCGACCTTGGCGGCCGGTACGCGGGCGTACAGGTCGTTTTCCAGCACGACGATGGCGTCGGCCTTGCCGCTGATGACCGCGTCCAGCGCGGCATCGACCGACTCGCCACCGAGCATGGCCAGGCCGAGGCTGTTGGCTTCAGGCACCACCAGGCTCAGCGAGCCGTTCTTCTCGCGCAGTTTCAGCGCCTTGGCGATGTTGGCGGCGGCTTCGATCAGCGCCGGGTCGGCCAGCGAAGTACCGGCTACGACCAGTGGGCGCTTGGCCGCGACCAGGGCGTCGGCGATGCGCTGGGCCAGGGCTTTCGCTTCGGCGTCCAGGCCTCCGACGGCAGGGGCGCTCGGGTCGATGGCGTGGGCCACGGCAAAACCGATGCGGGCCAGGTCGGCCGGGGCGGCGTGCACGCATTCTTCGGCGACGTCGTCCAGCTTGGTTTCAGCCAGCGAAGCGATGAACAGCGGGTACAGCGCGTGCTGGCCGATGTTCTTCACGGCGGCGTCGAGCCACGGCTGCACCTTCATCGCTTCGGCCATGGCCTCGGCCTTGCCCTTGGTGGCCTGGCGCACGGCCAGGGCGACGCGGGCAGCGGTCTGGGTCAGGTCTTCACCGAGCACGAACACGGCGTCGTGGTCTTCGATGTCGCGCAGGGTCGGGACCGGCAGCGGGCTGTTGTTCAGCACGTTCAGGGCCAGGCGTACGCGGGCCAGTTCGCCGGCTTCCATACCCGAGTAGAAGTACTCGGCACCGACCAGCTCACGCAGGCCGTAGTTGCTTTCCAGGCTGGCGCGTGGCGAGCCGATACCGACGATGGTACGGCCGCGCAGCAGGTCGGCGGCCTTGTCCAGGGCGGCGTCCAGGCCCAGCTTGGTGCCGTCGGCCAGGTGTGGCTGGCGTGGGCGATCCTTGCGGTTGACGTAGCCATAGCCGAAGCGGCCACGGTCGCACAGGAAGTACTGGTTTACCGAGCCGTTGAAGCGGTTTTCCACCCGACGCAGTTCGCCGTAGCGCTCGCCCGGGCTGATGTTGCAGCCGCTGGAGCAGCCGTGGCAGATGCTCGGGGCAAACTGCATGTCCCACTTGCGGTTGTAGCGCTCGGAGTGGGTCTTGTCGGTGAACACGCCGGTCGGGCAGACCTCGGTCAGGTTGCCGGAGAATTCGCTTTCCAGCACGCCGTCTTCGACGCGGCCGAAGTACACGTTGTCGTGGGCGCCGTAAACGCCCAGGTCGGTACCACCGGCATAGTCCTTGTAGTAGCGCACGCAGCGGTAGCAGGCGATGCAGCGGTTCATCTCATGGGCGATGAACGGGCCGAGGTCCTGGTTCTGGTGGGTACGCTTGGTGAAACGGTAGCGGCGCTCGTTGTGGCCGGTCATTACCGTCATGTCCTGCAGGTGGCAGTGACCGCCTTCCTCGCACACCGGGCAGTCGTGCGGGTGGTTGGTCATCAGCCATTCGACGACGCTGGCGCGGAACGCCTTGGACTCTTCATCGTCGATGGAGATCCAGGTGCCGTCGGAGGCAGGGGTCATGCAGGACATGACGATACGACCGCGGGTGTCGTTCTCGTCGGTGTACTGCTTGACCGCGCACTGCCGGCAGGCGCCAACGCTACCAAGCGCCGGGTGCCAGCAGAAATAAGGGATGTCGAGGCCGAGCGACAGACAGGCCTGTAACAGGTTGTCTGCACCGTTGACTTCGAGCGCTTTGCCGTCTACGTGGATAGTGGCCATTGTTCAAAGTTCTTCGTTGGCCCGCGTGAGCGGGCGTGGCTAATGGAAATCGGTGAGCTTGCGACACGCCACGATTTCTCGGGCCTGCCGGCAAGCTGGCGAGTGGCACGGACCACCCGCCTTAATCATCTTGTTATGCGCCGACCACGATCGGCTTCGCCAGGTTCGGACGCAGCGCATCGCCGGCACCAGCTGGAGCGACACCTGCCTCGAATTCCGAGCGGAAGTATTTGATGGCACTGCCCAGCGGCTCGACGGCACCTGGTGCGTGAGCACAGAAGGTACGGCCAGGGCCGAGGAAGTTGACCAGGCCCAGGAGCGTCTCGATGTCTTCGGCGCGGCCCTGGCCTTTTTCCAGTGCGCGCAGCATCTTCACGCTCCACGGCAGGCCGTCACGGCATGGAGTGCACCAGCCGCACGATTCGCGGGCGAAGAACTCTTCCATGTTGCGCAGCAGCGAAACCATGTTGATGCTGTCGTCCACCGCCATTGCCAGACCGGTACCCATACGGGTGCCGACCTTGGCGATGCCGCCGGCGTACATCTGCGCGTCGAGGTGCTCGGGCAGCAGGAAGCCGGTACCGGCGCCACCTGGCTGCCAGCACTTGAGCTTGAAGCCGTCGCGCATGCCGCCGGCGTAGTCTTCGAACAGTTCGCGGGCGGTGACGCCGAAAGGCAGTTCCCACAGGCCCGGGTTCTTCACCTTGCCGGAGAAGCCCATCAGCTTGGTGCCATGGTCTTCGCTGCCTTCACGGGCCAGCGACTTGTACCAGTCGTTGCCGTTGGCGACGATGGCCGGGACGTTGCACAGGGTTTCGACGTTGTTCACGCAAGTCGGCTTGCCCCACACGCCCACGGCGGCAGGGAAGGGCGGCTTGGAGCGCGGGTTGGCGCGGCGGCCTTCCAGCGAGTTGATCAGTGCGGTTTCTTCACCGCAGATGTAGCGGCCGGCACCGGTGTGCACGAACAGCTCGAAATCGAAACCGCTGCCGAGGATGTTCTTGCCCAGCAGGCCGGCGGCCTTGGCTTCCTCGATGGCGCGGTTCAGGTTCTTCGCTGCGGTGGTGTATTCGCCACGCAGGAAGATGTAGCCACGGTAGGCCTTCAGGGCGCGGGCGCTGATCAGCATACCCTCGACCAGCAGATGGGGCTGTTGCTCCATCAGCATGCGGTCTTTCCAGGTATTCGGCTCCATTTCGTCCGCGTTGCACAGCAGGTAGCGGATGTTCATGGATTCGTCTTTGGGCATCAGGCCCCACTTCACGCCAGTGGGGAAGCCTGCACCACCGCGGCCCTTGAGGCCGGAGTCCTTGACGCTTTGCACGATGTCGTCGGCCGACATCTGCGCCAGCGCCTTGCGGGCGGCAGCGTAGCCGTTCTTCGATTCGTACTCGGCAAGCCAGACCGGCTCGCCGTCGTCACGCAGGCGCCAGGTCAGCGGGTGGGTTTCGGCCGTGCGCGCGATGCGGTTGGCCGGGCCGAAGGAAGTAATGGTCATACGTAACCCTCCAGCAATTTGGAAACGCCAGCCGGCTGTACGTCACCGAAGGTGTCGTCGTCGATCATCAGCGCCGGGGCCTTGTCGCAGTTGCCCAGGCAGCATACCGGCAGCAGGGTGAAGCGGCCGTCGGCGGTGGTCTGGCCCAGGCCGATGCCCAGTTCGCTTTGAATCTGGCTGACCACGGATTCATGGCCGCCGATGTAGCAGACCATGCTGTCGCACACGCGGATGATGTGGCGGCCGACGGGCTGACGGAAGATCTGGCTGTAGAAGGTGGCGACACCTTCGACGTCGCTGGCCGGGATGCCCAGTACTTCGCCGATGGCGTGGATGGCGCCGTCCGGCACCCAGCCACGTTCCTTCTGGACGATCTTCAGGGCTTCGATGGACGCCGCGCGCGGGTCCTCGTAGTGATGCATTTCGTGCTCGATGGCCGAGCGCTCGGTTTCGCTCAGGGCGAAACGGTCTGTCTGGATAAGCGTGCTGTTCATGCTTAGCGGTCCACGTCAGCCATAACGAAGTCGATACTGCCCAGGTACGCAATGAGGTCGGCGACCATGCTGCCTTTGATCACCGAAGGGATCTGCTGCAGGTGCGGGTAGCTCGGGGTACGGATCCGGGTGCGGTAGCTCATGGTGCCGCCGTCGCTCGTCAGGTAGTAACTGTTGATGCCCTTGGTCGCCTCGATCATCTGGAACGACTCGTTGGCCGGCATGACCGGGCCCCACGAGACTTGCAGGAAGTGCGTGATCAGGGTTTCGATGTGCTGCAGGGTGCGCTCTTTCGGCGGCGGCGTGGTCAGCGGGTGATCCGCCTTGTACGGGCCTTCCGGCATGTTGCGCAGGCACTGGTCGATGATGCGGATACTCTGGCGCATCTCCTCGACACGGACCATGCAGCGATCGTAGGCATCGCCGTTGTGGGCCAGCGGTACTTCGAACTCGAAGTTCTCGTAACCGGAGTAGGGGCGGGCTTTACGCAAGTCGAAGTCGCAACCGGTGGCACGCAGGCCGGCACCGGTGGTACCCCAGGCCAGGGCTTCCTTGGTGTTGTACGCGGCAACGCCGATGGTCCTGCCCTTGAGGATGCTGTTCTGCAGGGCGGCCTTTTCGTACTCGTCGAGGCGCTTGGGCAGCCATTCGACGAAGTCCTTGACCAGCTTGTCCCAGCCGCGCGGCAGGTCGTGGGCAACGCCACCGATGCGGTACCAGGCCGGGTGCAGGCGGAAACCGGTGATCGCTTCGATCACGGTGTACGCGCGCTGGCGGTCGGTGAAGGTGAAGAACACCGGGGTCATGGCGCCGACGTCCTGGATGTAGGTACCCAGGAACAGCAGGTGGCTGGTGATACGGAAGAACTCGGCCAGCATCACGCGGATGGTGTCGACCTTCTGTGGCACCTTGATGCCGGCCAGCTTCTCGACCGCGAGCACGTACGGCAGGTTGTTCATTACCCCGCCGAGGTAGTCGATACGGTCGGTGTAGGGGATGAAGCTGTGCCAGGACTGGCGTTCGGCCATTTTTTCGGCGCCACGGTGGTGGTAGCCGATGTCCGGTACGCAGTCGACGATCTCTTCACCGTCCAGCTGCAGGACGATACGGAAGGCACCGTGCGCGGAAGGGTGGTTGGGGCCGAGGTTGAGGAACATGTAGTCCTCGTTGGCGCCCTGGCGCTTCATGCCCCAGGCTTCAGGGTTGAAGCGTGCCGATTCCTCTTCAAGCTGCTGCTTGGCCAGGGTCAGGCTGTAGGGATCGAACTCGGTGGCACGGGCCGGGTAGTCCTTGCGCAGCGGGTGGCCTTCCCAGGTGGGCGGCATCATGATGCGGCTGAGGTGCGGATGGCCGGCAAAGTCGATGCCGAACATGTCCCAGACTTCGCGCTCGTACCAGTTGGCGTTCGGCCAGATACCGGTCACGGTCGGCAGGTTCAGGTCGCCTTCGCTGAGCGACACCTTGATCATCACATCGCTGTTACGCTCGATCGACAGCAGGTGGTAGAACACGCTGAAGTCGGCGGCTGGCAGGCCGCGGCGCTGGGTGCGCAGGCGCTCGTCGACGCCGTGCAGGTCGTACAGCATGCTGTACGGTTTGGCCACGCCGCGCAGGAAGCTGAGCACTTCCTTGAGCTGCTCGCGCTTGACCCACAGCACGGGCATGCCGGTGCGGGTTTCCTGGGCGACGAATGCTTCGGCGCCAAAACGATTGTGCAGTTCGACGACCACATCCTGGTCGTCAGCCTTGTAGGGCGGAATGAAAATAGCGTTGTCCGCTGTCATGGTCTCGGTCGCTTTGGGTCAACGTTAAGAATGAAGCCAGGCCGCCGGCTCCAGGGGAGCGGGCGGCAGGTCGCTGGATCAGACTTCGTCGGGGCTGCGCAGGTTGGTTACTGCAATGCGCTGCTCACGACGCAGGTCTTTCTGGGCTGGCATCTCGGCACGGTAAATACCTTGATCACCAACAACCCAGGAAAGCGGGCGTCGTTCTTGGCCGATCGACTCCTGCAGCAGCATCAAGCCTTGCAGGAAAGCCTCAGGGCGTGGCGGGCAGCCGGGCACATAGACGTCCACGGGGAGGAACTTGTCGACCCCCTGAACGACCGAGTAGATGTCGTACATGCCGCCGGAGTTGGCGCACGAACCCATGGAAATTACCCATTTCGGCTCGAGCATCTGCTCGTACAGGCGCTGGATGATCGGCGCCATTTTGACGAAGCAGGTACCGGCGATGACCATGAAGTCGGCCTGACGCGGCGATGCCCGGATGACTTCGGCGCCGAAGCGGGCGATGTCGTGGGGTGCCGTGAAGGCCGTGGTCATTTCCACGTAGCAGCAGGACAGGCCGAAGTTGTACGGCCAGAGGGAGTTCTTGCGACCCCAGTTGACCGCGCCACGCAGCACATCTTCAAGCTTGCCCATGAAGATGTTCTTGTGGACCTGGTCCTCCAGCAGTTGATCGGTGACGGTTTCCCGTTCACCGACCGGGTACTGCTCGTTGGGCGCATCCGGATCGATTCTGGTGAGATTGTATTGCATGCCAAAGCCTCATTGTTTCAGCTTCGCTTGCCGCTTGCGGCGACCTTCGGGAGCCCAATCAAGTGCCCCGACGCGCCATAGGTAGACAAGACCAGCCAACAGAATTGCTATGAAAACGAGTGCTTCGACGAATCCGGTCCAGCCGCTTTCGCGGACGGACACAGACCATGCAAAGAGAAAGAGGGCTTCGATATCGAAGATCACGAACAGCATCGCGACCAGATAGAATTTGGCGGACAGGCGCAGGCGGGCGCTGCCGACGGGCAGCATGCCGGATTCGAAGGGTTCGTTCTTGGCGCGGCCCCAGGCCTTGCTGCCGAGCAGGCTGGAAAGGCCGAGCATGAAGGCGCACAGGCCGACGACACCCAGGAGGAAGATGGCAAAGCCCCAGTTGTGGGCGATGAGTCCTGCCGAATCGGACATGCTAGAGATCCTTATACAGAGACCCAGCTCTGCAGTCTGAAATAAGTGTAGAGCGGCGACCTGGTGTCGCACATGCAGTGACCAAATGTCGCAGCTGAATCAATCGCGCTGATTTTATGGGTAAACCCCGTGCAAGTAAAATTTCTGTAGCAAATTTATTCGTAGGATTAAGTACAAAAGCCGCTTGTAACTGGCTGAAAGCCTTGAGATTCGGGCATTGCGTGCGGTTTTGTTAATTATGTTTCCTGCGAATGGTAACGAATTGCAAGTTTAGAAATGATAATTAATATCATTTGGTCTGATGTCTGATATTTCCGTTGTTCTGTGTCTTGTAAAGTTCATCTGGCGATTCCCCCTACTTGCAAATGCGAAAAACGCCTGTTCTAGCAGCTTCTGACGCCGCTTGCCCCGCCCTGGGTCAATACTTTACCGATTGAGCTATGACTGGCTGATGAAGCGATCGCCCACTGGCCGAGCCAGTAGGTAAGGATGATCAGGTACGGTGCGGCGGCGAACGGGCTGACAAAGCGGTCGATACCGATCAGGCTGTCGGAGAGCACGAACAGGCAGGCGCCGAGCGCGGCGAGCCCGCCACAGGCCAGGGCGCGCCAGAGCATGGCGCTGATGGCCAAGGCATAGAGCACGACCGGGATCAGCAGTGGGCCGAGGCCGTGGCTGGCCAGTACGCCGAGCAGAGTGATGCCGGTGATGCCACTCAGCAGCAGTGCGGGCAGGGCTGGGCGCAGGGTCTGGCTGCAATAGGCGCTCAGGTAGGCCAGGTGGGCGCAAAGGAAGGCAGCCAGGCCGAACACGAACAGGTCGGCGGGGATGGCCAACAGGATGTCGCCGAGTCCCGAGAGTGCCAGGCCGAGGGTGATCCACTGGCGATAAGGTGTGGCAGAGGTGCTGCGCAGCCAGGCGATCAGGGTCAGTACCGGGATCGGTTTGGCCAGGAGGGCAAGCAGGGTACTGTCGCTGGCCAGTGCATATATATAGAGTGCGGCGGCGGTCAGGGCGAGAATCATCAGGTGGTTTGGACGAAGCATGGGCAGTCCTTGCGGCTGTGCTGCCTCAAGCATAGACCTGATCGTGGGGGTTGTTGGTGATGGTTTTGTATTGTGTGAGGGCTGCCATGGGTATGGCGAAAGGAATGCAGCGCCTGTGGGATCGAGCGCCGCCCGCGCGGCGCTTCGCAGCACAAGGCTGCTCCTACATTTGTTTCGGGCCAATTTATCCTGAAGCAAAGGCGCGCGGCCCCTTGGCGTCCACCTCGATATTGTGTCGGACAAACAAGGCGTTCGCGTGCTCTGGCACAGGCGTTACTGGCCAGAAACAGATGTAGGAGCAGCCTTGTGCTGCGAAGCGCCGCGCGGGCGGCGCTCGATCTACGCAGCACCGCAAAAACCAAGGCAGGCACCTCGCCGCTGTTCGGCGCTAACCTGTTGTTCGTGAAAGTGGTGGTGCAGGAAAAAACAAAGGCCCGGGGCTTTAACAAGCCTCGGGCCTTTCTTCAACAGCAACCCACTATCAGTGGAACTGCTCTTCCTCGGTCGAACCGGTCAGTGCAGTCACCGACGATGCGCCACCCTGAATCACGGTGGTCATGTCGTCGAAGTAGCCAGTGCCCACTTCTTGCTGGTGCGCCACGAAGGTGTAGCCTTTGTTGGCGTCAGCGAATTCCTGCTCCTGCAGCTTCACGTAGGCGGTCATGTCGTTGCGGGCGTAGTCGTGCGCCAGGTTGAACATGCCGTGCCACATGTTGTGGATGCCGGCCAGGGTGATGAACTGGTGCTTGTAGCCCATTGCCGACAGCTCCCGCTGGAACTTGGCGATGGTCGCGTCGTCCAGGTTCTTCTTCCAGTTGAAGGAAGGCGAGCAGTTGTACGACAGGATCTGGTCCGGATACTCCTTCTTGATCGCTTCGGCGAAGCGGCGGGCTTCGTCCAGGTCCGGCTTGGCGGTTTCGCACCAGATCAGGTCGGCGTACGGCGCGTAGGCCAGGCCGCGGGCGATGGCCTGGTCGAGGCCGGCGCGTACCTTGTAGAAGCCTTCACGGGTGCGCTCGCCAATCACGAACGGCTGGTCGTACGGGTCGCAGTCGCTGGTCAGCAGGTCGGCGGCGTTGGCGTCGGTGCGGGCCAGGATGATGGTCGGCACGCCCGATACGTCAGCTGCCAGGCGCGCGGCCACCAGCTTTTGCACGGCTTCCTGGGTCGGTACCAGTACCTTGCCACCCATGTGGCCGCATTTTTTCACCGAGGCCAGCTGGTCTTCGAAGTGCACACCGGCGGCGCCTGCTTCGATCATGTTCTTCATCAGTTCGTAGGCGTTCAGCACGCCACCGAAACCGGCTTCGGCGTCGGCCACGATCGGTGCGAAGTAGTCGATGTAGCCATCGTCGCCCGGGTTCTTGCCGGCTTTCCACTGAATCTGGTCGGCGCGGCGGAAGGCGTTGTTGATGCGCTTGACCACGGTCGGTACCGAGTCGACCGGGTACAGCGACTGGTCAGGGTACATGGACTCGGCCGAGTTGTTGTCGGCGGCAACCTGCCAGCCGGACAGGTAGATGGCCTGGATGCCGGCCTTGACCTGCTGCACTGCCTGGCCGCCGGTCAGGGCGCCCATGCAGTTGACGAAATCTTTTTCTGGGCGGAAGGACGGGTGGGCACCTTCGGTGACCAGCTTCCACAGTTTTTCTGCACCCAGGCGGGCCAGGGTGTGCTCCGGCTGCAGGGAGCCACGCAGGCGAACGACATCAGCGGCGGTGTAGGTACGGGTCACGCCTTTCCAGCGCGGGTTCTCGGCCCAGTCTTTCTCGAGGGCTGCAATTTGCTGTTCGCGTGTCAGTGCCATGGAAATAAACCTCGTCGCATCGATCTTGGGGTAATTGTGCTGATGCTCGGAGCAGATCAGGAGCTGGCGGCTGTCCTGTTCGCAGGAGTGCGGCGGCGAACGCGAAGGCTCGAAGGGGAAGGGTGTGCAGGCCAGGCGAAAGGGTGCTCCGGCAGGTCGGCTCGTGGTTGCCTTGCTGCGGTGCTACGCGATTGCCAGTACTGCGGTGATGCGCTTCCGTCCCTCGGGACAACTTCTTCGTTGCAGTCGCAATCCCGTCGAACCGCCTTGTGGGCCGTATAGACACGAGACGCCTCCAGGGGTGGGAGGAGCGCGCCTCGAAGGCCCTTGCCAGGGCCCCTGATTAGCGGGAGCGAGGCCATCATGCCCTTGGGAAAAAGACCCTGTCAAATGTTTTGTAGTGCTTTTTTTCACTTACTACATCTTTGGTCTAATACGACTTGGCAGTCAGTTTCAAGGCCTTTGGTCGAGACCTTGAATTGCCTGGGATCAGTCGAGAAGGTCGACTTTGACGCGTAAAGTCATGTTTTCACCCCGTTGGGTGCTGTAACTGTGGCTTGAGGCGCTACGGTCGGCTTGGCTCTGCTGGTTGTAGCCGGCCAGGGTGATCCATTCTCCGAGCTTGCCGGTGATTGTCGTGTCGGTGCTTTGCACTTTCACTACATCAGCACGTTCCTGGCTGATACGGTCATTATTGGTGCTTATTTGCAGACGAACCGTATCGCCACTCAAGCTGGGGGTGACGTAGAAACCCTGGGTCACGTTGCGGTATTCGGTATTGCTCTGAATGCGCCCGTAGCCGTCGGTGCTGGTGCTGGTGATCGGGATGCTCTGGCCAATCTGGATCAGCGCCGGCTGGCCTTCGCTGGCCTGAATCTGCTGCATGCCGCCGTCACGGTTGCTGGTGCCATAGTGGATGACGCGCGCGTTGCCACGGTTGTCCTGGAAGTTGCTGTCGTTGTTGTCGACGCTGATCAGCAGGCGCTTGGGTGCGGTATCCAGTTGTTGCAGCAGGGTGCGCAGGTCGTCGATGCGTTCGGGGCTGGCGTTGACGATCAGCTTGTTCTCGAAGGCGCTGACCGTGCCGTCCTTGCCGATGAATGCCTGGGCGGCGGGCAGCAGTTCGGCGCTGCTGCGGTGTTGTAGCGGCAATACCTCGGTGGCGGCCTGGGCGGTGAGGCTGGCGGCCAGCAGCAAGGCGGCGAATAGGGGGCGTAGCGGCATGTCCATGATCTCCGCAGGTGGAATGTTCATGATGGCAAATTTGCCCAGCTTCTGCTGGTTTCACGTTACAGAACCCCTTGAGCGGTGGCCGCTGTCAGACAAATTCCGTAACATCGCGCCCCTTGTTTTTGTACCGTCCGCCCGGATTGCCTCACAGGATGCCCATGAAACCCGCCCGACTTCGCGCCGACGTGCTCGCCGGCCTGACCACCTCGTTCGCCTTGGTGCCCGAGTGCATCGCCTTTGCCCTGGTGGCTCACCTGAACCCGCTGATGGGCCTGTATGGCGCCTTCATCATCTGCACCCTGACGGCGCTTTTCGGTGGTCGACCGGGGATGATTTCCGGTGCCGCCGGCTCGATGGCGGTAGTGATCGTTGCGCTGGTGGTGCAGCACGGTGCGCGGTACCTGCTGGCCACGGTTTTGCTGGGCGGCGTAGTGATGATCCTGTTCGGCTTGCTGCGCCTGGGCAAGCTGGTGCGGTTGGTGCCGTACCCGGTGATGCTCGGCTTCGTCAACGGCCTGGCGATCGTTATCGCCTTGGCCCAACTGGAACACTTCAAGGAGGGCGGGCACTGGCTCAGCGGTACGCCGCTGTACCTGATGATTGGACTGGTGGCGCTGACCATGGCGGTGGTCTACGTGCTGCCGAAGTTGACCCGTACGGTGCCGCCAGCGCTGGTGGCGATCCTTGGCGTTGGTTTGCTGGTGTACCTGCTTGGCCTGCCCACACGCACCCTGGGCGATATGGCGCGCATCGCCGGTGGCCTGCCGCAGCTGGCCCTGCCGGACGTGCCGTGGAACCTCGAGACCCTCAAGATCATCGCCCCCTATGCGGTGCTGATGGCCATGGTCGGCCTGCTTGAGACCCTGCTTACGCTCAACCTGACCGATGAAATCACCGAGAGCCGTGGCTACCCGGACCGCGAGTGCGTGGCGCTGGGCGCGGCCAACATGGTTTCCGGCCTGTGCGGTGGCATGGGTGGTTGCGCGATGATCGGCCAGACCATGATCAACCTCAGCTCCAATGGCCGTGGTCGGCTATCGGGGGTGGTGGCCGGGATTATGGTCTTGCTGTTCGTGTTGTTCCTGTCGCCGTTGATCGAGCGTATTCCGCTGGCGGCGCTGGTCGGGGTGATGTTCGTGGTGGCGCAGCAGACCTTTGCCTGGGCGTCTTTGCGGGTGCTGCACAAGGTGCCGCTGAGCGATGTACTGACGATCATCGCGGTGACCGTGGTCACCGTGTTCACCGACCTGGCCGTGGCGGTGCTGTTCGGCATCGTCATCGCGGCGGTGAACTTTGCCTGGCAGCATGCGCGGGAGCTGTATGCCGACAGCCATGAGGATGCAGAGGAGGGCAAGCATTACCAGGTGCATGGCACGCTGTTCTTTGCCTCGACTACGGTGTTCCTGAACCAGTTCGACCCGGCTAACGACCCGGACAAGGTGACCCTGGATTGCCAGCATTTGAGCTTTGTCGATTATTCGGCGATTGCGGCGTTGAAGACCTTGCGGGAGCGGTATGCGAGGGCGGGCAAGCAACTGCGGGTGGTGCATTTGTCCGAGCGCTGCAAGAAGCTGCTGAAGCGGGCTGGGGAGCAGCACTGAGAAGGGTTTTTGCCTGTGCTGGCCTCTTCGCGGCTAAAGCCGCTCCCACAGGGAACGCATATCCCCTGTAGGAGCGGCTTTAGCCGCGAAGAGGCCAGCACAGGCGAACGAATCACTCCCCGCGGTTCTTCTTGACGATGGCATCGGCAATGCTCGCCGGTGCCTCGGCATAACGGGTGAACTCCATCGAGAAGCTGGCCCGGCCCTGGGTCATGGAGCGCATCGAGGTGGCGTAGCCGAACATCTCGCCCAGCGGCACCTCGGCACGGATCACCTTGCCGGCCGGCGTTTCGTCACCGTCCTGGATCATCCCGCGGCGCCGGCTCAGGTCGCCGAGGATGTCACCCTGGTACTCCTCCGGGGTCACCACTTCCACCTTCATCACCGGCTCCAGCAACACCGCCCCACCTTTCTGCGACAGCTGCTTGGTGGCCATCGAGGCGGCGATCTTGTAGGCCATTTCGTTCGAATCGACATCGTGGTACGAGCCGTCGTACACCGCCGCCTTCAGGTTGATCAGC
Source organism: Pseudomonas sp. A2 (assembly GCF_023100865.1). Taxonomy (NCBI): domain Bacteria; kingdom Pseudomonadati; phylum Pseudomonadota; class Gammaproteobacteria; order Pseudomonadales; family Pseudomonadaceae; genus Pseudomonas; species Pseudomonas sp. A2. The sequence continues at coordinate 4,015,502 of NZ_CP039127.1, read as the reverse complement.
GGGTAGCCGGCCAGCACGCCGTTCTTCATCTGCTCCTCGATGCCTTTCTGTATAGCCGGGATGTATTCGCGTGGTACCACGCCGCCAACGATCTCGTTGATGAACTCCAGGCCTTCCTTGCCCTCGTCGCCGGGGGCGAAGCGGATCCAGCAGTGGCCGTACTGGCCCCGGCCGCCGGACTGGCGGACGAAGCGGCCCTCGATCTCGCAGGTGTTGCGGATTTTCTCTCGGTAGGCCACCTGTGGCTTGCCGATGTTGGCTTCGACGTTGAACTCGCGGCGCATGCGGTCGACGATGATGTCCAGGTGCAACTCGCCCATGCCCGAGATAATGGTCTGGCCGGTCTCCTCGTCGGTGCGCACGCGGAATGACGGGTCCTCCTGGGCCAGCTTGCCCAGGGCGATGCCCATTTTTTCCTGATCGGCCTTGGTCTTTGGCTCCACCGCCACGGAAATTACCGGGTCGGGGAAGTCCATGCGCTCGAGGATGATCGGCTTGTCCATGTCGCACAGGGTGTCGCCGGTGGTCACGTCCTTCATGCCGATCAGCGCGGCGATGTCGCCGGCACACACATCCTTGATTTCAGCCCGCTGGTTGGCATGCATCTGCACCATGCGGCCGATGCGTTCCTTCTTGCCCTTGACCGAGTTGAGCACCGCGTTGCCGGAGCTGAGCACGCCGGAGTAGACCCGGGCGAAGGTCAGGGTGCCGACGAACGGGTCGGTGGCGATCTTGAATGCCAGGGCCGAGAACGGCTCGCTGTCGTCGGCGTGGCGCTCCAGGTGCTTTTCTTCGTCATCCGGGTCGGTGCCCTTGATGGCCGGAATCTCCGACGGGGCGGGCAGGTAGTCGATGACCGCATCGAGCATCAGTGGCACGCCCTTGTTCTTGAATGACGAGCCGAGGATGGTCGGTACGATTTCGTTGGCGATGGTGCGTTGGCGCAGTGCTGCCTTGATTTCGTCGACGCTCAGTTCCTGACCTTCGAGAAACTTCATGGTGAGCTCGTCATTGGCCTCGGCCGCTGCCTCGACCATGTGCGCGCGCCACTCGTCGGCCAGCGCCTGCAGCTCGGCAGGGATGTCTTCTTCGCGGTAGCTGGTGCCCTGGTCGGCATCGTTCCAGTAGATGGCCTTCATCTTCACCAGGTCGATCTGGCCGATGAAGTTCTCTTCACTGCCGATGGCCAGCTGGATCGGCACCGGGTGGTGGCCCAGGCGCTGGTCGATCTGCTTGACCACGCGCAGGAAGTCGGCGCCCTGGCGGTCCATCTTGTTGATGTAGGCCAGGCGCGGCACGTGGTACTTGTTGGCCTGGCGCCATACGGTCTCGGACTGCGGTTCGACCCCGTCCGCGCCGCTGAACACCACTACCGCGCCATCGAGCACGCGCAGCGAGCGCTCCACCTCGATGGTGAAGTCGACGTGGCCTGGGGTGTCGATGATGTTGAAGCGGTACTTGTGGGCGAACTGCTTGGTCGAGCCCTGCCAGAAGGCAGTGGTCGCCGCCGAGGTGATGGTGATGCCGCGCTCCTGCTCCTGGGCCATCCAGTCCATGGTCGCGGCACCATCGTGCACTTCGCCCATCTTGTGGTTGACCCCGGTGTAGAACAGGATCCGCTCGGTGGTCGTGGTCTTGCCGGCGTCCACGTGGGCGACGATACCGATATTGCGATACAGCTCGATGGGCGTTGTACGGGCCATGGCGGACTACCTGCGGATGAGCGGATTCTCCCACGGTAGCAGAACGGGAGAATCCTGCTTTACCGCCGGGCCGTCAGTCGGCCTGGGCTTGCAGCAGCCACTGGCCATCCACTTCGCGGGCCAGGCCGCTGGCTGGCAGCAGGGCCAGCAGGCGCGTGTGCAGGGCGGCTTCGGTGAAGGTCTTGAGAGTGGCCAGGTCCAGTGCGCCGATCAGGTTGAGATCGGCCTTGGTGTACGAAAGCCAGGCCTTTTTCAGGGCCTGGGCGACGTCGCTGCCGGAGGTGCTGGCAAAGCGGCGGTGCCATTGGCGGCCGTCGAGGGTGAAGGTGTGGGCGTGACTGTAGGTGCCTTGGTCGCCCCCTTCGGTGCAGCGATGGCAACGGCACGGGCCTTCGCCGAAGGCGTTGCGCAGGTAGCTGTTGAAGTCCACCACGGGCTTGAGGGACAGGCGTTTGTCGACTTCGAACAGGTCGGCGATCAGGGGTTCTTCGGCGCTCACTCGGGATCCTCGTGTGGTGTGGCGTGCATCGGCGGGCACCCTAACAGATCGGGGCATTCAGATCACCTTTTGCAGGCCCGGCCTCTTCGCGGGTAAACCCGCTCCCACAGGTACTGCGCAGGCCTTGGGCAATGTGCGGTCACTGTAGGAGCGGGTTTACCCGCGAAGAGGCCAGTAGAGACAATAGAGATCACCTGCCGTACTCTACGCGCCCATACGCCTACACACCCACAGAGGTAACCCGCTTGAGCACCAAGTACCCGTACATCGCCACCATCACCGTCAGCGCCGAAGACCGTGGCGGCGACGCCGAGGCCTCGGAAAACCCCAATATGCGCGTTGGCCTGGAAGCGGTGACCGAAACGCTGAAGAAGGTGCATTTCGTCGGTACGCTCGCAGCCCCCGAAAAGAACGCCACGCACATCTGCGTGACCCTGGAGAACGGCCTGACCTACTACGGCCCGATCGTCAACGGCCACGCCGAACTCGAAGGCGGCTGGATTGCCTTCGAGTCCGACATGCTCACCCCGCAGGAACTGGGTCTTTAAGCCCCGTTCTTCTCAGGAGCCCAGCTCCGCCAGGCACTGCTCGAGGATATCCAGGCCTTCCTCGAGCACTTCAGCTTCGATGGTCAGCGGTGCCAGCAGGCGGATGATGTGCCGCGCCTTGCCGCTGGGCATCAGCAACAGGCCCTTGGCCCGCGCCGCTTCCATCACCTTGGCCAGTTGCGCCGGTGCCGGGCTGCCGTCGGCATTGACGAACTCGATCCCCCGCATCGCGCCGACGCCGGTGAGGCGGCCGATGAACGGGCTCAGTCCCGAGGCCTTCCAATGCTCGAAGCGGCGCACGATTGCCTGTTCCTGGCGTTCACCCCAGGTAGCGATGTTCTCGTCGGTCATCTGCGCCAGGCTGGCCAGGGCCGCTGCGCAGGCGATCGGGTTGCCTGAGTAGGTGCCACCCAGGCCGCCCTTGGGCAGCGCTGCCATCACCTCCTTGCGCCCAACCACCGCACCCAGCGGCATGCCGCCAGCAATGCTCTTGGCCAGCAGCAGCAGGTCGGGCTCGATACCCAGGCGCGGGAAGGCGAAGCGCTGGCCGGTGCGGCCGAAACCTGACTGGATCTCGTCGATGATGATCAGGATGCCGCGCTCGTCGCAGAAGCGCCGCAGGGCCTGGGCGAAGGCTGGGTCAAGGGCGAGGAAGCCGCCTTCGCCCTGCACCGGCTCGAAGATGAACGCCGCCACGTCCTCCACTGCCAGCTCGACGCTGAACAGGCGGTCCATGGCCTTGAGGGCCTGTTCGCAGGTAACCCCGGTGTCGGCGCTGGGGTAGGGCAGGTGGTACACCGGCCCCGGCAGTTCACCGACCCGCTGCTTGTACGGGGCGACCTTGCCGTTGAGGTTCAGGGTGGCCAGGGTGCGACCGTGGAAGCCGCCGTCGAAGGCGATGATGGCGCGTTTGCCGGTGGCACCGCGGGCCACTTTCAGGGCGTTTTCTGCAGCTTCCGCGCCGCTGTTGGTGAGCATGCCGGCCAATGGGTAGCTGACCGGTACGAACTGGCTCAGTTGCTCCATCAGCGCCAGGTATGGGCCGTGGGGGGCTGCGTTGAAGGCGTAGTGGGTAAGGCGAGCGGCCTGGGCCTGGATCGCCTCGACCACGGCCGGGTTGCAGTGGCCCAGGTTGAGTACACCGATACCACCGACGAAGTCGATGTAACGTTTGCCGTCGGTGTCCCAGACTTCGGCATTACGGCCATGGGAAAGTGTGATCGGGTGAACGATGGCAATGGATTGGCTGATACTTTCCTGGTTCATGGGCACGCGGACCTTTGTTCGAATTTCTTATTATCCAAGCGTGTTGGCAGGTTATTCCGCAAACGAATTATTCGATTGCGGTCATTCCCTGGATTCTTGATGTTGGCTGATTTTGTATTGCTAGCACTGGCCTCTTCGGGGGTGAACCCGCTCCCACAGGTACGGCGCCACGCTTGAAAGGTGTGCGATCCCTGTGGGAGCGGGTTTACCCGCGAAGAGGCCCGCCCAGGTGATATCAGTCCCCCTCGGCCACCCGCTCCCGAATCCACTGCACGAAGGCCCTGACCTTGGGCACTTCGGCCGCATGCTCGGCATGGGCGATGAAGTGCCGGCCATTGCTCGCCACCGGGTGGTCCCAGGCCACCACCAGCTTGCCCTCGCTCAACTCTTCGGCCACCAGGTAGCGCGGGATCAGGGCGATGCCGCAGCCGGCAATGGCTGCGCGAATGCACAGGTAGAACGTGTCGAAGCGGGGCCCGTGGTAGCTGTTCTGGCTATGCAGCCCCAGCCCCAGGAACCATTCATGCCAGGCCTCCGGGCGCGACACGCACTGCAACAGGCGGTGTTCGGTCAGCGCCTGGGCGCTGTCGAACCGGTGGTTGGCCAGCAGCTGCGGACTGCACACCGGCACGACTTCCTCGCTGAACAGTTCGATGCAGGTTGCCCCGGGCCAGGTGCCCTGGCCGAAGAAAAACGCAATGTCGGCCTTGGCCTGCACCAGGTCGAACGGCTCCAGCTCATTGCGGATATCCAGGTGAATGCGCGGGTAGCGGTCGCCAAAACCCTTCAGCCGGGGTACCAGCCAGCGCGCGCCGAAGGTGGGCTGGGTGGCGATGCGCAGCACTTCGGTCTCGTCGCCGTAGCTGAGGATGTAGCGGCTGGAAATGTCGATCTGGGTGAGGATCTTGTTCACTTCGGTGAGGTACAGCGCGCCAGCCGGGGTCAGGTGCAGGCGCCGGCGAATGCGCTGGAACAGCGAGTGCGACAGCATGTCCTCGAGCTGCGCCACCTGCTTGCTGACGGCGCTCTGGGTCAGGTGCAGTTCCTGGGCCGCGCGGGTGAAGCTGAGGTGGCGGGCGGCCGCTTCGAAGCACTGAAGGGCGGTGGTCGAAGGCATCAGGCGTTTGGACATGACGGGCAAATACCGAGCAAAAAAGGAAGGAGTTCATTCCATAACGGAATCATGTGTTTCGAAAAGGTCGTTTGTTGACCTCGGCCTATAGATTAATACTGACCTGGATCAACGATTACAACCGGTCGTGCGAAGAGGAGGTCAGTACCCGCTTCCGGCATCTGCAAAACAACAAAAACGAACATCAGAAATTTATAAGAATTCTGCTCCAGTCTTCAGCCGCCCCGCTGCGGCCGACCCATTCGAGGGTTCTTCATGGCTTCGCCAAACAACAACAAACAGCGCTCCCTGCAGCACGGCCTGACGTCCCGTCAGGTATCCATGATCTCCATCGCCGGCATCATCGGCGCCGGCCTGTTCATCGGTTCTTCCAACGCCATCGCCACCGCCGGCCCGGCCATCCTCATCTCCTACGCCATGACTGGCCTGCTGGTCTTGCTGGTGATGCGCATGCTGGGTGAAATGGCCATCGCCAACCCCAACAGCGGCTCGTTTTCCACCTATGCCTCCGAAGCCATCGGCCCTTGGGCGGGCTTTACCATCGGCTGGCTGTACTGGTGGTTCTGGGTACTGATCATTCCGGTCGAGGCCATTGCCGGCGCCGACATCCTGCATGCCTACTTCCCTGGCGTGCCGTCGTGGCTGTTCGCCTTCCTGATCATGCTGGTGCTGTCGGGTACCAACCTGATCAGCGTGAAGAACTTCGGTGCCTTCGAGTACTGGTTCGCGCTGGTCAAGGTGGTGGCGATCATCGCCTTCATCGTGGTCAGCAGCCTGGCGGTGTTCGGCGTCTGGCCGCTGGCCGAGGTGTCCGGGGTCAGCCGGTTGTGGGACAACGGCGGCTTCATGCCCAACGGTTTCGGCACCGTGCTCGGTGGCGTGCTGATCACCATCTTCTCGTTCTTCGGCGCCGAAATTGTCACCATTGCCGCTGACGAAACCGCCAACCCGAAAGACAAGATCCGCCGCGCTACCAACCTTGTTGTGTACCGCATCGCCATCTTCTACCTGGCGTCGATCTTCCTTGTGGTGTCGCTTGTGGCGTGGAACGACCCGGGCCTCAAAGCGGTAGGTTCGTTCCAGCGCGTGCTGGAAGTGCTGAACGTGCCGGGCGCCAAGCTGCTGGTAGATATCGTGGTGCTGGTTGCCGTGACCAGTTGCATGAACTCGGGCCTGTACACTGCGTCGCGCATGCTCTATTCGCTGGGCGCCCGTGGCCAGGCGCTGAGCGTTACCAAGCGTATCTCCGGCTCGGGCGTACCGACCGTGGCGGTCATCTTCTCGACCCTGGCCGGCTTTGCCGGGTGCTTCGTCAACTATGTGTTCCCGGGCAAGGTATTCGGCTTCCTGCTGTCCACCACCGGCGCCATCGCCTTGCTGGTGTACCTGGTGATTGCCGTTTCGCAGCTGCGCATGCGGGCCCGTGCCGAGCGCGAAGGGCGGACGCTGGAGCTGAAGATGTGGCTGTTCCCATGGCTGACCTGGCTGGTGATCGGCACCATCGTCATGGTGCTGGGCTACATGCTGTTCAGCGATGCCTACCGCTACGAGACGCTGATGACCGCCGGGGTGACCGCGTTCATCCTGCTGGTTTCGCTGACCCAGCGGCGCGCCAGGGTGGTTGCCCAGACGGCCTGATGTTTCTGTTTTAATGTGGGGGCGTTGCGCGCCCCCCCATATCAATAAGCACAGGAAGCGTATGAACGACCACTCCCTTTCCCTCCAGGCCCTCGCCGCACCCGACGGCACTTGCTACGGCTGCGGTTGTTCCCACCCCAGCGGCCTGCACCTGCAAAGCCATTGGGACGCCGACGGCATCCACCTGGTGTGCCGGCACGCGCCCGACAGCACCTTCATCGGCTGGCCCGGCCTGGTCTATGGCGGGCTGCTGGCGATGCTGGTCGACTGCCACTCCAACTGGACGGCAATGGCTTACCACTACCGCAACGAAGGTCGCGAAGCGGGCAGCCTGCCGCGCATCGACTGTGTCACTGGCAGCCTTGGCCTGAACTATCTCAAGCCCACGCCCATGGGTGTCGAATTGTTGCTCAAGGCGCGTGTGGAAGGTGAGGTAGGGCGCAAGACCCGGGTGATTTGCGAAGTCTGGGCCGACGATGTGCTGACAGTGACTGCCGACTCGGTGTTCGTTCGCGTCGATACCGAAAAGCTCAAGCTCAAGGCCCACGGCCAGGCCTGAGCCGCCGGTGCTGATGAGTGGTCGGTGATGGTCAGCGGCCGGGGATGTCTCTAGAGTGAGAGGTTCATTCCCCAGGCAAGGTTGATCATGACCGATCTCAGTGCTTTCCCCATTACCCGCAAGTGGCCCGCCAGACACCCCGAGCGCCTGCAGCTGTATTCGTTGCCGACGCCCAACGGCGTCAAGGTGTCGATCATGCTCGAAGAGATCGGCCTGGCCTATGAGCCGCACAAGGTCAGCTTCGACAACGATGACCAGCTGAGCCCCGAGTTCATCTCGCTCAGCGCCAACAACAAGATCCCCGCCATCCTCGACCCCAATGGCCCTGGCGGCCGGCCGCTGCCGCTGTTCGAGTCGGGGGCGATCCTGCAGTACCTGGCAGAGAAGAGCGGCCAGTTGCTCAGCCAGGACCCGGCCCAGCGTTACCAGACCTTGCAGTGGCTGATGTTCCAGATGGGTGGCATCGGGCCGATGTTTGGCCAGGTCGGGTTCTTCCATTTCTTTGCTGGCAAGGAATACGAGGACAAGCGCCCGCGGGACCGTTATGTCAACGAGTCCAAGCGCCTGCTCGGTGTTCTGGACCGGCATCTGAAAGGCCGGGAATGGATGGTCGACGAGTACAGCATTGCCGATATCGCGATCTTCCCGTGGGTGCGTAACCTGGTTGAGCGTTACAACGCCCGAGATTTGGTAGGCTTCGATCAGTTCAAGGAAGTGCAGCGGGTGCTGGCGGCGTTCCTCGAGCGGCCGGCCGTGCAACGCGGGCTGAAAATTCCAGGTTGAGGTTGGCTGTAAGGGCCCTATCGCCGGCAAGCCGGCTCCCACAGGTAATGCACAGGGCTTGAGGTCTGTGGTGTTCCTGTGGGAGCTGGCTTGCCGGCGATAGGGCCAGTGAAGGCGAAACTGTTTTCAGGCTCAGAAAATGTGGTGCAGCAGCCAGTACAGGCTGCCGGCCAACAGCATTGCTGCTGGCAAGGTCAGCACCCAGGCCATCAGCAGGTTGACCAGCGTGCGCTTCTGAATCCCCGACCCGTTGGCCACCATGGTCCCGGCCACCCCGGAACTCAGCACATGGGTAGTCGACACCGGCAACCCGAACATGTCCGCCGCACCAATGGTACACATTGCCACCACTTCGGCCGAAGCCCCCTGGGCATAGCTGAGGTGGGTCTTGCCGATCTTCTCGCCTACCGTCACCACGATGCGCCGCCAGCCGACCATGGTGCCCAGCCCCAGTGCGATGGCCACGGCCACTTTCACCCACAGCGGGATGTAGCGGGTGGCATCATCCAGCTGGGTCTTGAACAGCAGCACCTGGCTGCGTGTACCTGCATCGAATGCCACCAGCTGGTTCTTCTCGATCAGGCGGATGGCTTCGCTGGTCAGGTACATGTCGTTGCGCACGTTGGCCATGGCTTCGGCCGGTACTCGTTTGAGCGAGCCATAACCTTTGACCTCTTCGCCGATCATGCCGGTCAGCGCCGCCAGCGCCGGTATCAGTTGCGGGTTGGCCCTGGGCTCGGCAATGAACGTGGTCAGCACCTGGCGTGGGTCGGCTGGTGCTTCTTGCGGGGCGCCGCGCACCAGTGCCTGGCGGGTTACCTCGGCGACCGCGGAAAACTGCAGGGCCTGTTCATTGGGCATGGTCTTGTTCAATGCGTAAGCCATCGGCAGGGTGCCAACCAGGATCAGCATGATCAGGCCCATGCCTTTCTGGCCGTCGTTGGAGCCATGAGCAAAGGACACCCCGGTGCAGGTCAGGATCAGTACACCGCGAATCCACCATGGTGGTGGTGTCTGGCCTTCCGGCGCCTGGTACAGCGCCTTGCGCTTGACCAGCGCGCGCAGGGCCAGCAGCAACAGGGCGGCACAGGCAAAGCCGAGCAGTGGCGAGAACAGCAGGGCATAACCGACCTTGCTGGCCTGGGCCCAGTCCACACCACTGGTGCCGTCGCGCCCATGCATCAGGGCATTGGCCACGCCCACGCCGATGATCGAACCGATCAGGGTGTGCGAGGATGAGGCCGGCAGGCCCAGCCACCAGGTGCCGAGGTTCCAGATGATCGCTGCCAGCAGCAGGGCGAAGACCATGGCGAAACCGGCCGAAGAGCCGACCTGCAGAATCAGCTCCACCGGCAGCAGGGCGATGATGCCGAACGCCACCGCGCCACTGGAAAGCAGCACGCCGAGGAAGTTGCACAGCCCGGACCAGACTACGGCGACGGGGGCAGGCAACGAGTGGGTGTAGATGACGGTGGCCACTGCGTTGGCGGTGTCATGGAAGCCATTGACGAACTCGAAGCCCAGTGCAATCAGCAATGCCAGGCCCAGCAGCAGGAATGGCGTGACCGTGGTGATTACCGTGCCGCTGGCCGTCACATCCTGCTTCAGGCTCCAGGCGGTGTAGGCGATACCGGCCAGCAGCAGGCCGAAGAACAACACCAGGGTGGCTCGCCCGGGCTTGTGGGCAAGTTGCGGGCGGGCATCGCGTTGGGCCAGTTGCGGCAGGCTGGCCAGTGAGGGGGTTGCCATGGTGGCTCCGGTCGGGGTGGGGCAAGGGTGCCGAAGGCCTTGAGCATAGAAACAATTCGTAACCCGGCCGTGACCTCGATCAATGATTTATCTAGGCTCAAGACGGACGGTAGTGGCAGGAGAAACCCATGATTCGCTGCAAGCGTGTCTACGATGCGGTTGAGCAAGACGACGGCCAGCGCGTGCTGGTCGATCGCCTGTGGCCGCGTAACAAGCGCAAGGAAGACCTGCACGGGCAGTGGTTGCGCGAAGTTGCACCCTCGGATGAGTTGCGCAAGGCGTTTCACCAGGGTGAAGTGGATTTCGCCGGCTTCACCGAGCGTTACCAGCAAGAGCTGGCGGCCCACCCCGAGCACTGGTATCCGCTGCTGGACCTGGCCGGAAAGGGCACGCTGACATTGCTTTATGCGGGCAAGGATACCGAGCACAACAATGCCCGGGTGCTGGCTGAATGGCTGGAGGACGAACTGGATCGCCGTGGGCCCGGCAGTTCGCCCGTGTGCTACGCCCAATGAGCGATAATGATTTATCGGGACTGTGCTGACCCCTGTAGGAGCGGCCTTGTGTCGCGACAGGGCCGCAGAGCGGCCCCGGCAATAATGGCTCCATGCCGAAATCCCGGGGCTGCTGTGCAGCCCTGTCGCGACACAAGGCCGCTCCTACAAACGACAGTGCAAGAGCTGCCAGACCAGAGAACCCATGCCTCTAAAACTGACCCCCGCCAACGACTCCCACCGCACCTTCGCCCGCGACCTCACGCGCCGCGCGATGCTGCCGTACTACCGCGAATACGACCTGCTGTGGCTAGAGGAAGCCTTCGACGAAGCCTGGGGCTGGCGCGAGCAGTGGCTGGTGACCGATGGCGACGCGGTACTCGGCTTCTGCAGCCTCAGCCAGGACCGCCAGGCGTTGTTCATTCGCGAGTTGCACCTGCTACCCGAACACCGTGGGCGCGGGGTCGGCAGCTGGGTGCTGGAGCAGTTGGCACTGTGGGCCCGCCAGCGGCACCTGCCGCTGCTGCGGCTGATGGTGTTTCGCAGCAACCCGGCGCGTGTGCTCTACCAGCGCCACGGCTTCGTCGAAATGGGTGAGGACGAATGCTTTGTGCGCATGCAGCGCGCGATCGACTAATAGCTCAATGATGGCTTGTCGCGACTGGTGAGCATCGGCATAGTGACCTCAGGCGTTCACGGCCGCCTGCAGGCGGGTAGGCCGTACATGAGTGTGATCAGGGATAAGGAGCCCCCCATGAATGGAATCGGTCCGCGGCTGCGGGAAGAGCGTGAGCGTCTGGGGATGACCCAGCGCGTGTTTGGCGATATCGGTGGGGTCGAACCCAATGCCCAGGGCAAATACGAGAGTGGTGAACGCTCCCCGCGGGTCGATTACCTGGCGGCATTGGCAACCCGGGGCGTGGATGCACTCTATGTGCTCAGCGGTATCCGCACCCCGGCACCGCTCGAGGGGCTGAGCGCCGATGAGTCCGGTTTGCTGGGGGCTTTCCGGCAGTTGTCGTGCGACGATCAGGCAGCACTCTGGCACTTGTTGCGGCGTTTGACCAACAACGACAAATCCCGGCAGGCAGTGAGGCCGCTTACGGTTGAACGTCAGGCGTTTCTTACGGAAGGAATGCGTTAGGTCCGCCGTGAAAAATTTTGTTAAGGTGGCGGGATCCAATCGCCCTGCTGACGAGGTGTGTGCTTGATTAGGGTCTTAGTGGTCGACGATCACGATCTGGTACGAACCGGTATTACACGCATGCTGGCCGACATCGATGGCCTGCAGGTGGTGGGTGAGGGCGATTCGGGCGAGTCGGCGCTCAGGCTGGCCCGTGAACTGAAGCCGGATGTGGTGCTGATGGACGTGAAAATGCCCGGCATCGGCGGCCTGGAGGCCACCCGCAAGCTGCTGCGCAGCCACCCGGACATCAAGGTGGTTGCCGTGACCGTGTGCGAGGAAGACCCGTTCCCCACGCGCCTGCTGCAGGCCGGCGCTGCTGGCTACCTGACCAAAGGCGCCGGCCTTGACGAAATGGTCCAGGCCATCCGCCTGGCCTTCGCCGGCCAGCGCTACATCAGCCCGCAGATTGCCCAGCAGATGGCGCTGAAGCCATTCCAGCCACAGGGCTCGCCGTTCGATGCCTTGTCGGAACGGGAAATCCAGATTGCCCTGATGATCGTCGGCTGCCAGAAAGTGCAGATCATCTCCGACAAGTTGTGCCTCTCGCCCAAGACCGTCAATACTTACCGTTATCGGATCTTTGAAAAACTCTCGGTCACCAGCGACGTCGAACTGACCTTGCTGGCCGTTCGCCACGGCATGGTCGACGCAAGCCTGTAAAACCTCATGTCCCAAGTTTTCGATGCCAGCGCATTCCTGGCTACCTGCAGTGGTCGCCCGGGCGTCTACCGGATGTTCGACGGCGAAGCCCGGCTGCTTTATGTGGGCAAGGCCAAGAACCTCAAGAAGCGCCTGGCCAGCTATTTCCGCAAGACCGGCCTGGCGCCCAAGACCGCCGCGCTGGTGGCCCGCATCGCCCAGGTCGAAACCACCATCACCGCCAACGAAACCGAGGCGCTGCTGCTGGAGCAGAACCTGATCAAGGAGTGGCGGCCGCCGTACAACATCCTGCTGCGCGATGACAAATCCTACCCCTACGTGTTCCTTTCCGACGGCGAGTTCCCGCGGCTGGGCATTCACCGTGGGGCGAAGAAGGCCAAGGGCCGCTACTTTGGCCCGTATCCCAGCGCAGGCGCCATTCGCGAAAGCCTCAGCCTGCTGCAAAAGGCCTTTTCGGTGCGCCAGTGCGAAGACAGCTACTACGCCAACCGCACCCGGCCATGCCTGCAGTACCAGATCAAACGCTGCAAAGGGCCCTGCACGGGCCTGGTGACCGCTGAGGAATATGCCGAGGACGTGCGCCACTCGGTGATGTTCCTCGAAGGGCGTAGCCAGCAACTGGGCAACGAGCTCAATGCCGAGATGGAGAAGGCCGCCATGGCCCTCAATTTCGAGAAGGCCGCCGAGCTGCGCGATCAGATCGCCTTGCTGCGCCGCGTCCAGGACCAGCAGTACATCGAAGGCGGCAGCGGCGACGTCGACGTTATCGCCGCCTTCGTCAACCCCGGTGGCGCCTGCGTGCACCTGATCAGCGTGCGTGGCGGGCGGGTGCTGGGCAGCAAGAACTTCTTCCCGCAGGTGGGCATCGAGGAGGAGGTGGCCGAAGTGATGGCCGCTTTCCTCTCCCAGTATTACCTGGGCAATGCCGAGCGCGAATTGCCGGGCGAACTGATCGTCAACGTGGTGCACGAAGATTTCGCAGCCATCAGCGAAGCCCTGCAGACCTTGCGCGGCCGCGAGCTGACCATCAGCCATCGGGTACGCGGTACCCGCGCCCGCTGGCAGCAGCTGGCGGTGACCAACGCCGAGCAGGCGCTCAATGCGCGCCTGGCCAACCGCCAGCACATGGCCGCACGTTTCGAGGCCCTGGCCGAGGTGCTGGGCCTGGACGAGGTGCCGCAGCGCCTGGAGTGCTACGACATCAGCCATTCCAGCGGCGAAGCCACCGTGGCCAGCTGCGTGGTGTTCGGCCCCGAAGGCCCGCTCAAGTCCGACTACCGCCGCTTCAACATCGAAGGCGTCACCGCTGGTGACGACTACGCCGCCATGCACCAGGCCCTGACCCGCCGATACGGGCGCATCAAGGATGGCGAGGGCAAGCTGCCCGACGTGCTGCTGGTGGACGGCGGCAAAGGCCAGCTGAACATGGCCCGTGACGTGATGCAGGAGCTTGGCTTCAGCGACCTGACCCTGCTTGGCGTGGCCAAGGGCGTGACGCGCAAGGCCGGTTTCGAAACCCTGTACCTGAACGACGTGCACCATGAGTTCACCCTCAAGGGCGACTCACCGGCCTTGCACCTGATCCAGCAGATCCGCGACGAGGCCCACCGTTTCGCCATCACCGGCCACCGCGCCCGCCGCGGCAAGGCCCGCCGGGTGTCCAGCCTGGAGGATGTGGCCGGGGTAGGGCCCAAGCGCCGGCGCGACCTGCTGAAACATTTCGGCGGCCTGCAGGAGCTCAACCGCGCCAGTGTCGATGAAATCGCCAAAGCACCCGGCATCAGTAAAAAGCTTGCCGAGTCGATTTATGCCAGCCTGCATAGCGAGTAGAATGCGGGCTCAACTTGCGGCCAGTCGTACCGATGAATATTCCAAACCTGCTCACCGTTCTACGCGTCCTGCTCATCCCGATTTTCATCCTGCTGTTCTATATGCCCTACCACTGGAGCTACATGGCCGCCAGCAGTGTGTTCGCCGTTGCCGCCGCCACTGACTGGCTGGATGGCTACCTTGCGCGTCGTCTTCAGCAGAGCACGCCGTTCGGTGCCTTCCTAGACCCAGTGGCCGACAAGCTGATGGTGGCGGTGGCCCTGGTGCTGCTGGTGCAGACCCATGCCAACTTCTGGCTGACCCTGCCGGCCGCGGTGATCATCGGCCGCGAGATCGTGGTTTCGGCGCTGCGCGAGTGGATGGCCGAGCTGGGTGCGCGGGCGCATGTGGCGGTGTCCAACCTCGGCAAGTGGAAAACCGCGGCGCAGATGCTGGCGCTGGTGATCCTGCTGGCCAACCCGCCAGCGGTCACCTTCTGGGTAATCCTCGGCTACGCGCTGCTGCTGGTGGCGGCGGGGCTGACCCTGTGGTCGATGGTGCACTACCTGCTGGCCGCCTGGCCGCACCTGCGCGAAGGCTCTGAGCAGAAATAAAAGTTTTTTTGAATCAAGGGGTTGACGCTGTTTTAGAAATCGCTAGAATGGCACCCATCACGACGCGGGAATAGCTCAGTTGGTAGAGCACGACCTTGCCAAGGTCGGGGTCGCGAGTTCGAGTCTCGTTTCCCGCTCCAAATATAGATTTACAGGGTTCCATGGAAGTCTGTAAATCATTGAAAAAAGACGCTTCGGCGTCTTTTTTCGTTTCAGTCAGATCCATCAGGATCCATGGGCATTCGGGCCTTTCCAGGCTTTGTACGAAATCCCAAGAAACCCAATCACCGCCCCTCGAACGCTGAAACTTTGCAGAGTCCCCCCGCATCGACGGAAAGGCATTCTGTGATGGCTAGGCGTTACGAATACTCGGACGAGGTGTGGGGTGTGGTCTCCGAGCTCGTCATCAAGCCCCAGCAGTTACCGGCCTAGCCTTAGGATACCCGCCCCAACAGGAGCTGAACTCGTTGTTCTGGCTTTCACGGTCCCAGGGAAAGCTGACCTTTACTCGGCCCCACTCATCGCAATAGATCTCTTCTCCCTTCGGGCCGACCACGGTAGCCTCGTGTGCTGCGCCGATGTGACGATGAGGTCCATGGTGTTTTTCGTGCATGAACTGCATGGACATCTCATTGGTCGACAAGTCCGGTTGCGTACACTTATGCTGGTGAAATTATGGTTTTACCAGTTTAGCTTTAGTTCTTCGTTTATTGTTTCCCAGAATCTGTGATTGCTAAGAGCTTTAAGCAAGGGGAGCGTTAGGGCCTCTGTATTTGATATTTCAACTTCCTCATTGAGGATGTTGACTTTTTTCCAGTTGTTGTGTGTTCCGTACAGGAAGTAGTAGTTTCGATAAGATTCTGGTGATGATATCTCTTGATGGCCAATTATTCTCCAGTCGCCACCTTTGTCAATTTTCTTGTCGAATAAAGCGTAACTATCTAGCAGCAGCGGTCGGCCTGCTAAGGATGATTGTTCAAGTTCTTGCTGGGTGATTGATGGGCTGTCTTTAGTGATATTTAATATTTCGACTGCGTGGCCTACAATCATTTTTGACAAGATTTTACCGAAATGATAGTTGCTGTTGTCTTTGGTGAGGCAGAATATATCTCCGGGAGAGATTTTTCTCAGTATTGTTCTCTCTTTATCTTTCCACTTCAAGGTTTTTAGTTCTTTCATGGGCAAGCTCCAATTTTTTCTGTTCTTGTTGGCTTAATTGATGTTGAGTGGCATGTTGACTTGCTGTAGTTGATCACCAGCAGCCGGTGCTGACCTAGAATCATGCAGGCGGCCTGGAGCTGGAAGTTGGGCTTGTCCCCCACCTTGAATTCAATGGCCATTTCTCGAGCTTCGACGGAGTGCTCACCTCCCCCCAAACGCGCGATCTTCGTGGGTGTGATGGTCATTGCCCCGGACTTTTTTCGCAGCATCCGCAGTTGGTCATCGATGGCTTGGTCCAGAGTCTTGTCGTTGGCGACGGGGCTGCGCGCCATTACCAACGTGGTGTCTCGAGCACGAAAGCGCAGCATGTTGAGCGTCAGGTCTTCAGGTGCTTCCTCGCCTAGGTCGGAAGCGGCGGCAACAGATACTGCTGAGATGTCTGTTGTTCGCCTGCTTTGGTTGACCATAAAGTAGTATTGATTTGACGGTGGTTGCAGATCTATCTGCAATCGCCGTCAGTGTTTATAACGCCACGCAGATGGTGATATTTATATAATTATGGTTTTCTCGATCCTCTTATGGCGTCGAGGAAAGTGCGAAAATTGGGAGCGACAAGTATTGCGCGCGAGGGATCGGATAGGTGCTCTGATCTCGTGTATCTAATAACTCCGGTTGCTGTGTCAATCCAAAAGTCGTTGGCGCCAGCGTCACCCGCGAAAGGGATGTTTTTTGAAAGAAAACAGGAGTTAGCTTTGTGATGAATTATTCTTAAGTCTAGTTTTTCTGTTGTCGACATTAATCTTGAGTGTGTCTGGTTTGGGTGCGCGGGTATAAAGTTGAACGCTTCGATTTCTAGGAGGTTGTAGTCGTCTGGCTTTAAGGTGTAAATGTCTTCTCTGTAGATATAGGCGCCGCCATCAAAGTATCCTCCATTATAGGTGGAGTAAAATGATATTAGGCTGTCTCTTCCAGGGAAATTGTTAGGGAATATGTGTTTTAATGAGTTAATGCTCAATCCTGGCAGTGAGTCGTTGAGCGTGATGTCATTATGGGCAAATAGCTTTTTTTTGTCCATTTGTCTTAACCTTTGCGTAAAGTGGATTTTTATTAATGGCACCACTTTGCATGTTGGTGTATTGGGCTTGGAATTTTGCGAAAGGGAGTTCCATGTTTTTCTCCTGTGGGCAAGTGGTTTTATTTGGTGGCAACAGACATACTGCTGGATGTCTGTTGATCGCCCTTTTCGCTTAGTGAATGGTCAGCTCGACATTCATCATATCCATGCCTTCACCGCGTTCCATGGCTCTGGTTGTGCTGACTTGATCGGAGAGTCCCAAGGGCAGGAGCGGCAGCAATAGATTTACATCTATATTGGTTTCTATTGTTCGCTCACTCCAATTGCTGTGAGTTTTTATATTTTGTCCATGATATCTTGCTGTTCGGAAAACCAAAATTTTATAGCTGATTCATTAATTCCGTTTGTGCCTGTCCAGAAGTCAATGGGGTATCGCCAATCAGATTTTGATGTTTTTGCGGATTTTGAAAAGGGAGGTGTGTATTCATAGATATAGCCTGGGTGCAAAGGGGATTGCAAGATTCCGGTAAATCCGAGAGTTTCTAGTAGGCCTCTGATTTCTTCTTTTGGAAAATTTAAGTGCTTATTGTTGCTTAGTCTTTTAAGTAGCGATGTGGGGGTCTCGTTTATTGGAGAGATGGCTAGTTCGCTTAAAAGAACTATGAATCTCTCGTTTGTGAATTTTTTTGGTGCTGGTAGATTAGTGTCTAGTTGTAAATAGAGAGCTAGATCTGCAGGAGTCATGCTTCTTAATGAGCCGTAGAGATATCTGGAGCAGTTGATAAGTGTCAGGTCTATGGTTTGAGTCTCGAAGGCTCCGCAAGTTTTGCAGTAAACGTCGAGTCCTTGGTAAGTGTGGCGCGGTAACTTTGATGCAACTGAAAAGGCCGAAAAAGCGGCTCTGTATTCAGGTTTGAAGTTTTGAACCCCGTAGAGGAAGTGATCTGTAACAAGTTTTTTGGATGTTGATTTGAGTGAATGGTCAAGCCACCTCAAGCACTCGTCGTGAGACATTGTTTTTGGGGGGATGTATAGCTCTGATTCAATCAAGATGCTGATATCTTCGTCATGGCTGTCTATACCTATAGAGTAATTCTTTAACGCTTTTTTGGTTCTGGCTGGGATTTTCATGATGGAGTGCTCTGCTATTTGCAAATACTTGGGATTTTCTGAGTGGGTGGGGTGTGTGGGTGAGCCATGTTGTTAAGAGAGGGAAGTTTGGTTGGTGATGTGACCCCTTTGCTTTCTAAATACGCCCCTGCTTGAGCAAGATATGCTGGACGGTTACGGTTTTTGTCTGAGATGCCAGGATCCACGTTTCCTCTAACTCTACCTGTTCCACGGCCAAGTACGCCATTCTCGCGACTACCAATATCTTCTATCCCCCGGACAATGTCTCTTCTCGTGCCGACTGGTGTGACCTGGTGAATTGTATCTCCAGCTTGGAAGCGGTATCCATCGATACCTTTGTTCTTACTATGGCGCCGCGCTACGGTCTTTAGGGTTTCTTTATCAGATGCGCGCCCATGGTAATATGGGCCACTACTGTCGACTAGGACGTAGTTCCAGTCCAGACCAAGTGGGTCGGTATAGGTAGTCGGATTCGGTGGGTATGGATAAAGATTGGTGTTACCCATGAGCCCGATAGGATCCGGCTGTGTGAAGCGACCAAGATCTGGGTCGTAGAGTCTGAAAATATTGTAATAAAAAGATATTTCAATATCTGCGTACTGGCCTTGATGTCGAAGATTTTGTTGTCGTCTTTCTGCTAAGCGGTGCCACTCGCCATGTGTCTTGCCCCAGCCATGATAGTCACTTCGCCACGTGATATCCCCATTGCTATCAGTTAGTTGTTCAGGAAGTCCTGCCAAGTTGGTGTGAAAATAGTGGATATCCTCTTGGCTAGGACTTCCATCTATTCGCGCCAATGGCTCATAGCCGTTCGTGTTGGCATAGATGAAAAGACTGTACATACCACTCTGTATCTCCTGCAGCAGGCGGAACCCTTGCCAGTAGAACACTACCTGTTGGCGTGGTTCTGAGTGTCCGCCTTGGTAAACCTCCTTGCTGATTCGTCTTCCCAGTGGATCGTAACGAAACACAACACGTTCGCGCTCACCGCTGCGATACTGGTCTACGCAAATCAGACGTTGTTCAGCGTCGTACTCGAAGTACTGTACCCAGTTACTCCCAATCCTTTTCTCGCACAATCGCCCAAATCGATCATAGCGATAGCGTTTGTCCTGATAGACCAGTACACGGTTGTGTTTGATCAGGCCGTTGAGCTTCGGCCCGTCGAACAGGTTGCCGGCCTTGTCATATTTGAAATCCTCAACCTGTGTCGCTTGCCAGTTGGGGCGAGACTGCTGAGTACTCTGCAACTGCTCGTTCGGATCGTAGCCATACCGGTTGCTACCGGTGTAACTCTTGCCGGTGTGTGAGGAGCGATGAAAATGGCCGATGATCTGTTCAAGGTGTGCGGCGTCTTCAGTTGCAACGTCGGCAACACCACGACGCTGGGTTTGGGTCAGAATCTCAGCAATCAGGTTGTCACTAGCATCGTAGCGGTAGCTCTTCTCAAGTAACGGCAGCATTTCAACCGGGGCATCGCGATAGTGGATGGTCTTGCTACCCAGACGGCCGCTCTGGTCATAGCGGGTGCGAGTGATGAGACTTCCCTGAGTACGTAGCACTTCGTCGTGCACCGCATCGCGCTCGAAGTCACTGATGACCCGGCCGTTCAGGTTGATCTGATGAAGGTGCCCACTGCCGTAGTGCAGGTAGTTCAGTTGTCGCTGGTCAGGCAGTGTCAACGTCTGCAGATTGCCCAGTTCGTCATAGCGGTATTGCAGCAGCCCGGCACTGTTGGTTTCGCTGAGCAACTGCCCGTTCGCGTCATAGGTGTAATCAAGCTGCTGTTGCTCACCCTGGTTGTCCGTGAACGTGATGGACAACAGGTTGTCGGCGGTGTCGTAGCTGTAGTCGGTGATGCCATCCTCGGTGCGTTTGCTCAGCAGACGGCCAACGGCATCACGTTGGAAATCATGGCGAATCGAAGTGGCCCGTGTCGGCGGGGCGTTGCCGGAGAGGGGTGGCTGTTCGTATGAAGAGGGGACATGGGTTAGGCTGGTGACACCGTCGAGTGTGTCGTACTCGTATATCCGGCCACTTCCATCCAGATCTTGTTGTGCCACCAGGCGGTCAAGTTTGTCCCAGCCAAACGTGTAGGACTCTTCATTCTCGTTGGTGAGTTGCAGCAGGCGACCATAGGCGTCGTAGCGAAACTTCACGCTGTACCCCATGGCATCGGTGCGTTTTACCAGGCGGCCGCTGCGGTCATAGCGAAACTGCAAGATCTTTTGCGCGGGATCGATGTAGCGCGTCAGCTGGCCGGCGGTATCAACTTCGTAGCGGTCGATACGACCATCGGGTCGTTCGCTTTCTATGAGATAGCCGCGAGCGTCATAGCGGAAGTGGGTCTGCTCTCCGCGGGCATTGATGCTTTCGCTCAGGCGGCCATGCAAGTCGTAGTGGTACAGCGTCTGGTTGTTGCTGCAGTCGCGATAGCTGAGCAACTGGCCACGGGTGTTCCAACCCAGGTGCTTGGTCTTTTCGAGGGCATCGGTGACGCGGGTAACACGACCTTCCGGGTTGTATTGATACTCTGTGCTCCGGCCCAGTGGGTCCTGCTCCCACAGTAAATTGCCATGAGCATCGTAGCCATAGCGCCGGGTACGTCCTGCTCCGTCTGTGACCTGAACGGGCAAAGCCCAGTGGCGCAGATAGCTTATGCGTTCGCTTCGCCCAAGCGGGTCACGTGTCTCGATCAGACGCCCGATATCGTCATAGCTGTATCCCCACTCGCCGCCCTGCGGATCAGTTCGTTTGACCAACTGGCCGGCGACGATCTCTGCTTGCCAGCAGTTCCCAAGTGCATCGACATGCTTGTAAACGTCGTACAGCGGGCCCCAGAAATAGCGGTCTATACGTCCCAGTCCGTCTGTTACGAGGGTTTCGCCTTCTTCGAGGTTGTACTCGAACTTGTACTCCTCCCCATCGCTACCCCAGTGACGAACCACCCGCCATTCGTGGTCAGGTTGCGGCTCAAGCAAAGGCGGCAGGCGATAGGGTGTTCCGTCCGCCCGTCTTGGTGTAGGACGTTTTTCAGGAATGGTGTAGCGTGCCCACTCGTACTCGCGGACGGCGCCGCTGGCCAGTTGGTGACGCTTCAGATAGCCCTCTCCGGTATAACCGAAGTTACGCACCACCTGGCCCGTTGCATCCAGAACTTCTTGCAACTGCCCACTGTCGGTATAGCTGTAGCTGACCAGCAGCTCGTTCCGCTCGATAGCGGGCTCACCGTTGTTTGACAGGAAGAGCCGCGACACCTTGCATACGCGCCTTGCATGCGCAGCATCATAGTGAAGCTGGACAACCGTCTGGCCGTACTTGTCATAGAGTGCTTGCAGGCGACCTTGTTTGTCGTAAAGCACATCTACGTAATTGAGATTGCGGTCGCTTAGCCTGATGAGTCTTGAACGACTGGGCTCGTGCGGGTCGACATCAAAAACCTTGTAGCGTCCCTCATGAATGTCCTCGACAACTGTTTGGCCATCCTCCAACTGGAAGAACGCCAAGCCGTCCACAACACTGACAAAGGCATCGCCGGCGCGCAGGCGCCCGAGTTCCAGGCGATTGCCTTCTTCATCGACGTAAATCCACAACTCGCCGCCTTCAGGATGCGGGACGCGGACCAGTTCAACTTCATAAGGAACACTCCAGCCCTTTCCGAACAGGCCACCATTGCGAGTGTCCCTGCTATCGTAGCGGCGAGCCCATTCGATACCGAGCAGGCCAGGGAGACTGAAGTCAGTGTCCTCGGGACCGTCCTGGAATTTGCTACCCGTGGCTACAGCAACAGGGTTGCCAGCCTTGCAACCTTTAATGCGCCCAAAACGTCGTGAAATAAGTATCCCCGCAATAATCCCGGTAAACATCGCAACCTTGCTCTTGCCATTGCGAATATCCCGAACCGTCGCTGTCCCGCCGCCAATGCGCACATTCGGCGATACTTTCTCATTCACATCGATCGTGGCATCGCAGGTGGTCCTGTCACCCGATCGCGCTGCAGGCTGGCCGTTGATGAAGACCTTGTCCGACCCTTGCGCAATATGGTTTTCGGGCAAAGGCGGGTGGCGGCTGCATGAAATCTTGTCCTGCTCTTTGGATTCCGCGCCGGGGTCCTTTGGCGTGGTGACGGGCGGGTTGAAGATGTCGCGTATCGCCATGCCCAGCCCCACCACCGGGAGCAGGTAGGGCACCGCCGCCATGGCCATGGAGCCCACGTTCTCCAGAATCGAAGGCTCTGCTTGCTCTGCGTCGGCCGCTCCCCCTCCTGGCGGCCCTGTGATACCGGCTGCGCGAGCGGCGGGCTTGCTGTTGACGAACACGTTGTGTGACCCGCTTTCGATCTTTCCGTAGGGGTCGGGTGCATCCACGCTGTTGCCAAGGCTGTCGCAAAAGCGGGAGATGGCATCGCCGACAGTCTGGTCTTCACCGACCGAAAGGGTGCTCATCGCACCGACCGCCACTCCCGCAACGGCGGCGATGGCGATGCCAGCTGCGCCCCCCGTCGCGACAGTACCGACAACGGCCAGGCTGATAGCGGCAGCCACGGCGGCGGTGGCTGCGGCATAAATGACGGCCTCTGCAACTGCACTGACCATCTCGGCGATCAGGGACGGATGCAGTATTTCATCGCCCATGCGGGCGGCGTGAACGATCTGCGCCATGGCTTGCAAGCTCCAAAAGTTCTGAATGAGGTTGACCTGGGTGGTGAAGGGGTCAGGTGAACCGGAGCTGTTGTTTGATTGCGCGCCAGTGCTCGATGTCGTCGCTGCTCAAAGGGCTTGGCTTGCTGTAGTTGATCACCAGCAGCCGGTGCTGGCCTGGAATCATGCAGGCGGCCTGGAGCTGGAAATTGGGCTTGTCCCCCACCTTGAATTCAATGGCCATTTCGCGGGCTTCGACGGAGTGTTCACCGCCCCCCAAACGCGCGATCTTCGTGGGTGTGATGGTCATTGCCCCGGACTTTTTTCGCAGCATCCGCAGTTGGTCATCGATGGCTTGGTCCAGGGTCTTGTCGTTGCCGACGGGGCTGCGCGCCATAACCAACGTGGTGTCTCGGGCACGAAAGCGCAGCATGTTGAGCGTGAGGTCTTCAGGTGCTTCCTCGCCTAGATTGAGGATCAGGTCGTGAGTCAGGTATTCCGTCATTGCGGGAGTCCTTTCAGGAGGTCTTTACGTACGGGCAAGTGCAAGCAGCTACTTGAAATGCCCATCCACATCGGCTTTCAGTGCACTGCTATCGCGTCCATCCGCTGCGGCACCCGCCGCTCCGCCCTCAGGGTTGAGGTCGAGCTTCGCTGCGGGCGTGTTGATCTGTCCGGTCTGTTGCCCGGTGAGGTTGAAGGTCTCGCAGGTGATATTGAGCGTGCCGTTGGCCTGCATCTCGATCAGTGTCTTGCCGCACTTGAGGCGCAGGGTGTTGCCTGCTTCGATCTCGTAGTCGCCGGCGATGAGGTCGTTTTTGCCGCCGCCGACTTTCAGGGTGTCATTGGCTTTCACCACGCGCAGGCGATTGCGGCCGATGGCAACGGACTCGTCCTGGCCAATGCTCTGGGTGCGATCAACACCGACGGTGAGAGACTGGTTGCTGTTGACCTGGGTGTTCTGGTCCTTCTGGGCATGGATGAACACCTCTTCCTTGCCCAGTTCGTCCTCAAAGCGCAGTTCATTGAAACCATCCCCCTTGTGGGTCTGGCTTTTGATGGTCATGCGGGTCTTGTGGTCGGGCAGGTCGTAGGGCGGGAGCTGATCACCACAGTAGGTACGCCCGGTAATCATCGGCTGGTCGGGGTCGCTATTGACGTACTGGATGATCACGTCCTGGCCGATGCGCGGGATCGCCATCGAGCCCCAGCTGCCACCGGCCCAGCCTTGCGACACACGCACCCAGCAGGAACTGAACTCGTTGTTCTGGCTTTCACGGTCCCAGGGAAAGCTGACCTTCACCCGGCCCCACTCATCGCAATAGATTTCTTCTCCCTTCGGGCCGACCACGGTAGCCATGTGCGGGCCATCAACGCGTGGTTTTGATAGTGGGGCAGGGCGCCATTCGGTCCGACCGGGGACCAGCACGGCGGTCTGCTCGTAGCGCGTGCCTTGTTCCACACCTGCGGCTTCTTCTTGCAGGCTGGTGAACTGGATGCCTTTGTGGGTAACCGTGTTCACCCGCCAGTGCGCGTTGAGGTCGTCACGTGGGTGACCTGTGAGGGTGAAGCTCAGGCCCGGTTGCAGGCGAACATCGTCACCCTCAACTTCGGCAATACGCACATCGTGGCGCAGCGCAGTGATGCGGTTCTCAGTGAACGGCTTGCCAACCGCATCGCGTTTGTAACGGCCTGGATAATCGAAGAATTCGTACTCGTTGGACTGATGCTCCAGGAAGGGCCCGGCAGCTCTGTGTTCCTGGCGGTAGGCCGGGTTGGTAAAGGTGTAGTCGCGCTGAACCTGGCGAGCGGTGCGCACCTGTTCGCTGTAGCGCAAGCGGCGAAGGCACGGCATGGCTTGATCGCCACCGCCGGTGGCTTGGTACAGCACGCTGTTGGGGTCTACAGGCTCGTCGGCATCAAAGAAGCCCTCGTCGTCATTATCGGCCTTGATGGTCCCATGGCTGATCAAGCCGAATGATTGCAGCCGATCGGTAATGATCAGCTTGTGCAGCTTTTCACTGTGCGCAAAGCGGTAGACGAAGCCTTCTTCGGCAGCCAGGCGGGCGATGAACGCCAGGTCCGTCTCACCGGCCTGAACGCAGAACTCGCGGACCTGATGGTCCATGCTGGCGCGCAGTTCGTACTGGTTGATGCCCTGGCGCTGGAGCATCAGCTCAAGAATTTGCGGAACGGTCTTTTGCTGGAAGATGCGCCAGTTCGAGCGCAGGTCGGCCCGGGCCAGCTGGGGCTCGACCAGCGCGTGATAGTAGGTGCGGTAGAAGCCACTTTCAGCCTGGCTGAAGCGGCTGACAAGGCCGTGCACGTAGCGCACCGGGCGTTCGCCGTCCCAGATGGTAAAAAGTACGGGCTTGTCGAGCAGGTGGCCGAAGTCGATATCGTTTTCGAAGCTGATCAGTTTCAGCTCCAACTCGAAGGGCATGCTGATCCCCTCTCGGAGTTCGAACGACACCACTTCGAATTCAGCTTTTCCAACTAAAGGCTGGAAGCTGTAACGCAAGTCAGATTGGCTAGGCATAAGCAATCCTTGTCCGCCGTCTGAGGTGATACCAAGTCCGGGCAGGAGCACCCACCCGGAGCATGTGCAGATATCAGGCGGCCGGTGCGCGCCAGTCGTCAGACCCTTCGGTTTTTGCGGCATCGTGTGTCCAGGAGATCTTCCGATAGGCCAGCGCTACCTCGATCAGCTGGGTGTAGTTTTCGTTCTCCTTGTCTTGGGCATGCGGTAGGACGGTGTTGATGCTGACGATGGTGGCGTCTTCGAGCTTGGTCGTGAAGAAGTGCTCCTGTTTGCCTTCCACTGAGGTGCGATACCAATTGACTTGGACGCTAGGCAACATTTCGCCGGTAGCCAAGGCCTGATACATCAGCGGCGTCGCCTTGTTTAAAGAGCTGGTGAAGACAAATGGTTTGTGTACGCGTTGTCCGGTGGGCTGGCCGCTCTGTGGGTCTGTGGGTGTGGTCACTTCATGCTTGATCTCCTGAACCAGGATTTCATCCTCGTGGCCTTGCTGGTAAACGTTGCCGACAGAGTCAGCGGTGAAGGCCCCGGCCGTGATGTTGCCTTGAGTTTGACCAATCATCTTGATGTATGCGGGTGTAGCCATGGCAGTTTCTCCTGCGTCCATGTGGATATAAACACGCGCACCCAGGGTGGCGTGGCCATCGGGAACGATGGGCTTGTCAACGAAGCAAACGCTTCGCTAATTCCTTGAAATCAGTTGAGCCGTGTGTGGGCTCGCTACTGCTGCAAGATGCCGTTCAGCGACTCCAGCACCTCGGTGGTAATGAGGTGCAGCCGGTAGCTGTAGATGCCGTAGGCCACCGCCATGGCGAGGGCGGAAATGACCAATGGGCTCCACCACGGCCATTGCCGGTTCATGCGGAAGTTGCTTGGGGCGACGTTGGTGTACGGATCGCAGACGGTCTCCGGCGTAGGGCCGCGCAGCTCGCGAATGATCCCGTGCAGTTGATGTATCAGTGCGTTGAGGGATTCTTCGCCCTTCGGGGCGATGGCGTACTTGCCCTTCAAACCGAGGCAAAGCGCGAAGTACATGAACTCCAGCGCGTCCTGATAACGTTTGGGTTCCTGCATGAGGCGCGACAGTACGGTGAAGACTTTCTCTCCACCCCAGGTTTCGTCGTGGAAGATGCTGAGCAGGGGCTCCTGGCTCCAGCAGCTGGTTTTACCCCAAGGCCTGTCCATGACAGCTTCATCGATGAAAAGGCAAAGACCGTATGAGTACGCCAGCAACTGAGCGGGCTCGTAGCCGTGCTGGCGCATCTCTTCCCGCACGTTTTCGATCTGGTTGCGCACCTGCTGGTGCACCTCCTTGATGTTGGGCAGCGCATCCAGTGTGCGCAGGCGTATCACCAGGCCGAACAGCGGCGCGGCTGCATCCAGCATCAGGTTGTCGTAGCCGCCACGTAGCTGGAAGTCTGGGTCTGCCGGGTAGCCTTCATACACTGGTTCTGCCTTCGGCTTTCGCTCAGCGCCATCAGCCGCTGTCGGTGCGGGTGAGTCGTTGGACAACGACGCCTCGAGCATCGCGTGCAGTTGCTCGCTTTCGACCTGTTCGGCATCAGTTGGGGGGCTGTTTTCTTCTTTCATTTCATTCACGCCTGATCGCCCAGAACTGCAGTTCCAGCCCCGGGAACTCCCCCGCGACATGGATACCGAAGCCACTGGATGCCTCCATGCCCGCCCAGGCCGGGGAACGACGGTCCAGCTCGAAGTAGGTGAAGCCTGCATGGAAGGGCAGATCCCGAGGTGCCACGGGCAGCGGCACCAGTGGAATACCTGGAAGCTGCAGCGGCACGACCTCGTTCAACGACTCCAGCGAGACGACCTTTGCCTTCTGCACGAACATTCGACGCAATGTCTGAGGCGGCATGTGGGCTCGCACTGCCAGAATGAAGTCGGCCTCGTCGATCAGGCGGCGATCCTCCAGCGTGGTTGTCAGCAAGCCGTACTCCAGCGTCTCCAGCGGCAGCGAAACGGCGCGGGGTTGCAGCACCGTGCTCAGTGCCCGGCGTAGCGTGTCTTCCAGCGGCTTGAAGGAGGTGCGCAGCGCGGTATGGTGATAGGCGGGGTATTCCTGCGGCAGCCGGCTCTCGTCGGTAAACGTCACGAACTCGCCACAGGCCTGGCTCATGCACAGGTACAACTGTTCGGGGTGGGTCTGCCCTTGCCTGGCCAGATGCTGGAAGCATGGCCACCAGCGGTTCATGGCCTGCAGCAGGTTGAAGTCGCGAATGTCGGCGATGCCGGACTGCCCTGAGGCGCCAATGCGGGCGGCGAGGTTGCGCGCACGTTCGCGCAGGGAGTTGGTGATTTCTTCCAGATACCGTTGCAGCGCGGGTACGGCGCGCACTGAAACGCTGGTGGGATAGAAGCCTTCATCCAGTTGCAGGCTGCCATCGGGGCGCCGTTCCAGAATGCGCGTCACGGCCAGGCGGGTGTAGGCGCTGCTGTCGTCGGCCTTGCGTTTGAGCTGCAGGTTGGGCACCGCCAGGTCAACCTGCACCAGGTCACCGTCGGCGCTGTGCGTGTCCTTGATTTCCAGGGCCTGGGCGCTGTAACGGAAGTTGGCGGGGTTATCGGGCCAGCTTACTTCACGGCCACCTTCGGTGCGCAGCGGCAGGCACAGGTAGATCTCGCTGTCTTTCGCGCCGTCGTCTTCGATTTCCAGCGGTGGCGGTGGTGGCAGGTCTGCAGGGATATCGAACACCGTGCCGTCCGGCATGATGCCCCGCGCACGAGTGATGGCGACCTTGCCCAGGCTCAGATACTCGTCGTTCAACTGCAATTCGCTGAAGCCATAGAAGGCTGCGTTCAGGCTGCCAAGACGTTGATGCAGGGCCGCTTCGGCGGCACGGGCGGCCTGTTGGAAATGCTGCGGTTTGACGAACAGGCCTTCCGGCCACAGGACAGGGTTACGTGAACTCATGAGCGCTCCATGTCAGCGTGAGTAAGCGAGAAGGGCAGGGTTACAGGCGCCATCAGTCTTCCTCCTTGAGCAGGAGCTGCGTGTCGTTGAGCAACACCGACAGGATGATCTGGTGCCCGCGGGGCGGAATGCGCAGCACCTGGCTCCAGGTGGCGTTTTCCTGGTTCCGGTAGTCGGCGATCACCGCGACGAAGCGCGTTTCGGCCTCGATGGGCGCAAAGGGGATGAACTTGAACTGGCCAGGGCGCAGCAGGTAATCGTCATCGCGTATGTAGGTGCTGCGCAGTGCCTCGGCAGGGTCCTTGTCCAGCAGTTCGTAAACGCTGTTGCGCAAGAGAGAGTCGTCGCGCAGTTGCAGGATCTTCACGGCCATGGGCGTAGCGACGGGCTCGGCGGCCACGGTGGTGGTGCGCGGCAAGGTCAGCACCACGGTCGGGTCGTCGTAGCTGCCCGGGGTACTTTCTTCCATGGGGGAGCGCGCCGGATCCTCGCCATCGTCAACTGGCGAATCGACGGGCGACATGGCCGGGAATTGTTCCTGCAGGTACTCGAACAGGGCCCCGACTTTCTCGGTCAGCACGTAGGGGTCGCCTGCACTCAGGCTGACCGCGTAAGGGCTGGGCTCCACAACCGGCCCGGGCTCGGGCGCCACCTCAAGGCTGTTCGGGTTGCCATTGAGCGTTGGGCTGGCGTTGATGCTGAACGCGACCTGGGTGGGGTGTTCCCCGGGCGGTCCGATGGGCAATGACGGGTCCATCACCACCTGGCCAATCTTGCTCAGGGACGTGCAACCCGAGAGCCCGATCAGCGCCGTCAGCAGGCCGGCCACGCATGTTGGACGCATCATGGGCGTTCTCCTGCAATCAGCCGTTCCAGTGGGCTCTGCTGCGCTGGCGCTGCCTCGGTGTCCAGTGCCGCCAAGGGGTCGTTGCCTATACCCGGTTCGAATGCCGAGCAGATGTCCGCGACAGCTTGGGGGGCGGTTGCAGCGGCATGACAAGCCTCGGGTGGAACATCCAGCAACCAGTGATCAAGGGTTGTCTGTTCAGGGCTGAACAGGTCCTCCAGTGAGCGTGCATCGGCCTGCGCAAGCTGGGCCTGCAGCCGATAGGCGCCGATGCGCAACTGGTCACCCTCGAGCAGCCGCCTGGCGGTAAGCGACCCCAGGCTGTGGAGGCTGTCGTTCAGGTAGGTACGCTGACAGCGATCGATGACGCAGAAGCTGCCCTCGATCCAGCGGATCTCGCAATGGATCGGTGCAACGGTCTGGTCACGGTCGTTGATCTGCCAGGTGGCCTTCGCGCTGCCGATGGTGCCGCCTGTGCAGTCGAACTGATGTCGGGCAGTGACGTTGTGTTGCAACTGATCCAGGTTGGTGATGCTCAAGGTCAAAGTGCTCATGAGCGCCCCCGGAACCGCACGACAGGGCTGCTCTGGCGGTGACGGTCATCGACGAAGCTGGTCCAGCCCAGGTAGGCACCCAGGCTATGGTGCAGGCAGAAGGGCGGCAGTGCGTTCTGCTTCAGGCGCAGCTCCAGGTCATAGGCCAGGCCATCCCGCAGCAGGAAGTCGATCAGTGCCCGTAACCGGCCGAAGTTGATGCCGCTGGGCAGCAGGTCACGCAATTGCGCTGGGTCGAGTTCGCTGATCACGATGGTGAACTTGCTGCTGCGTGTTCGCGTGCGGCTGCCCACCATGAAGGTGCTGCCCAGCTCGCCGTTGCTGCGGCCAAGGCTGACCAGTTGCTTGGCGGCAGTGGGGACCGAGCGGGTTTCGAACTCGCGGATCTGTACCTGCTTCAAGTCGAAGCAGTGGGCGATGATGCCGGCGACCGTGCCCGGCGCACGGCTGCGGCTGGCAATGACGCCGGCGAAACTGAGCAGCCGGCTCCACGGCAGTGCCGTGTCCCCGCGCAACTGTCTGTCATTCAACCCGAGCAGGGCAAAGATGTACTGGGAGAACCCATCGGTAGCTCCCGGCTGAAAGCGGATGTAGTAGCGATATTTACGCCAGATACGATGCAGCAGGCTGAGCAGGTAGTGGTTGAAGAAATCGAAGAACGCCGGCCGCACACCGATGCCCTGTGCATGCTCGTATGCCACCTGCTCCAGGTAATAGGTGGGCAGCGGCGAGTCGGTGCCATGCAAACCCATGAAGGTGGTGCACACGCGGTAGCGGTCAGCTTCCCCGGGCATGCGTTCGACCTTGTATATGTCGGAAACCGGGAAACTCAGCCGCGGGTCACTGGCAAGCCGCACCCTCAACCGGGTGGCCTGATCTGGCCAGCGTGGTTCCAGGTCATCCCCATGCAAGCCGTGCAGGCGTTCCAGCAACTGGAAGAAGTTGTACTGGTGCGCCTCGGCGAACAGCCTGTCGGCTAGATCAGCGGTTGTTTGCCGGTCTGGATTGGCCATGTGTAGTGCTCGTTGTTGGTGGTGTTGATCACTTCCAGTTGGTGGAAGGAATTGATGCTGGCGTACAGGGCGAAGAAGTGCGCGAGCACGCAACCGAACAGGTACAGGTCGCCTTCGCAGAGGAATGCGCTTTGATCCAGCTTCAGCCGCGTGCGCAAGCCACGAATGGGCTGGCCCTTGATCAGCCAGTCCAGCGGCTCTGTTTGCACATCACGGATGCCATCGAGGCGTTTGCGGGTGGTGCGTGTCTGCTGGATGTCGTGCAAGGCCGCGAAGTCGTAAGCGCGGATGACCGCTTTCAGTGGCTCGGCCGAGAGCAGCGACAGGTAGTTGAGCGACATGTTGGAGATCAGGGCCCACTGCAACTGGCCATCCAGCACCGGCCGGTAGGGGCGGGTGGGGGCACGGATGTTGGTATAGGTGGCCAGAGGCGGCGTGATCTCGGTGAGCACGTTGATGTCATCGATACCCAACGCCAGCGGCAGGTCGCGGTTGGTGCAGGTCAGGTCGATGGACGCTGTTTCCAGTTCGCCGATGTAGGCGTTGGCATCGGCGCGCACGAAAGCGATGCGGTGGGTGACGCCATCGCCGCGCAGGGAGTCCTCGAGTGTGTAGCGGTAGTACAACGCCGTGCGCCCTTGCACATGTTCGATCTCATGGGCGAACGACTCGAAGGGGCGGAAGGTTCTCAGGTGCTCACCGGTACTTCCGTCAGTCGTGGTGCGGGTGCTGATGACCCGATCGACACTGAAGATTTCATAGGCGTGCCGCTCCTTGCCTCTGGGCACAAGCTCGACCTGGGCGGGCCGGCTGGACAGGTCGATGGGCTCGGCGCTGTGGCTGAGCAGGTTCACTGCCGGGGTGCAGAACAGGCTGAAGTCTGCTTTGCCGACACGCAGCGAATCCGGTAGCTGTCGGGTGAAGTGAAATTCGAGGCCGACCCGCTGAGTCGCTTGATCAGGCCAGATTTTCTCCAGGCCGGTGATGCTGACGAAGTGGAAACGCTCGGGAAATACGAAGTACTCCTGCAGGATCCGGTAACCGTCAAAGACGTTCTGTGGGTAAGGCAGCAGCGCTTCGTCCGGGCTGAAGCCTGGGAACACGATGCTGCTGGCCGGCAGCCGGCGTACCCCACCATTGACTGTCACGCAGACATGCTTGAGGTATTGAGCGATCCACAGGTACAGCGTGCGGGCAGTTTGGGTATCACCGCTCAGGTGAAAGTCGAGGCTGGCGCAGCCCAGGGTGTTCAGCGGCCGCTCGACCAAGGTTTGCAGGCCGATGCGAACCACCGAACTGTCGAGTGTCTGGGTTGCATTCACCGACTCGATCTCGAACGGGTGAATGTCCACCGCCGTGCAGGTGCGGAATTCGCAGGGCACCCCATCCACGGGGCTGGAGAACAACCGCGAGCCTTTGGCGATGGGTTGCGACTGGCTGAGCGCTTGCTTGCGCGGCGTGAACTGGATGATCGTGGCGCTCGGCAGGGGCCGCAGGTAGTTGGGCCACAGCAACTGCAGCATGGGGTGCGTCAGCTCGGGCAGGTCGTCCTCCAGCTTGAGCCGCAGTTTGGCCGTGAGGAATGCAAAGGCTTCCATCAGGCGTTCGACATCCGGGTCGCTGCCACCCTTGCCGAGCAGGCGGGCAAGTTGTGGGTTGTCCTGGGCGAAGTCGTTCCCCAGTTCATGGAGGTAACGCAACTCTTCGCTGAATCGGTCCTTGAGTGACATAGGTCACCTCACTCGGGTGTGGCGGTTATGGCCATTGACCAGCAGCTCCAGTTGCAGCTGCTCCGTGTGGTTGTTGACCTGCACGTGGCAGTCCAGCCTGAAATGCAGTTCCAGCGGGGCATGGCAATCGGGGACGGCCTTGAGCGCGCGCACGTGCACACGCGGCTCAAAGCGCTGAATGGTGCGGCGGATGTCCGCGCTCACCTGTTTCAGCAGGTCGCCACTGCTTGCGTCGTGCCCGTTGAAGTCACTCAGGCCCAGCTCAGGGCTGCTTTGCGAGCAACCCTGGCGAGCATTGAGCAGCGTTTCCAGGTGGCGCTTGATGGCGGCGAACTTCTGGGTAGCGTTCTCTTGCCTGGACGGCACCCGGCTTGCGAGTTGATCCGTTACCAAACGGTCGAAAAATCCACTCATTGGGTATCAAGCCGGCCGACCAGGGAGATCTCGAAATTTGCCCCCATGTACTTGAAGTGCGGGCGCACGGCGAGCGAGACCTGATACCAGCCCGGGTCACCGGCAACGTCCGACACCTCGACCCTTGCAGCACGCAATGGGCGGCGGCTGCGCACATCGGCTGACGGGTTCTCCTGGTCGGCGACGTACTGCCTGATCCATTTGTTCAGTTCGGACTCAAGGTCCTTGCGCTCTTTCCAGCTACCGATCTGTTCGCGCTGCAGCACCTTGATGTAGTGGGCCAGCCGGTTGACGATGAACAGGTAGGGCAGCTGGGTGCCGAGCTTGTAGTTGGTTTGCGCTTGCAGGCCTTCCGGGGTCTTGGGGAAGTTCTTCGGCTTCTGTACCGAGTTGGCCGAGAAGAACGCGGCGTTGTCGCTGTCCTTGCGCATGGTCAGGGCGATGAAGCCCTCTTCGGCGAGCTCGAACTCCTTGCGGTCGGAGATCAGGACTTCGGTCGGAATCTTGGCCTGCAGCTGACCCAGTGACTCGTACAGGTGCACCGGCAGATCTTCGACGGCACCACCCGACTGCGGGCCGATAATGTTCGGGCACCAGCGGTAGCGGGCAAAGCTGTCATTGATGCAGCTGTGTTGGCGCTGATGGAAAATTGACCCACCCTGCCGATTGAAATTTGACCCAGGGCGGATTGCTGATTTTGTTACCAGCAACTGTGGATAAGTCTACCAGCGCAGCTGCTGTTGCCCCCACTCCTTCGCTAGCCCAGTTCAGTTGTTTAAGACCTGCCACACGCAGCCATGTAGCAGGCCGTCGTCGCCATGAAATCAGAACGGCTCATCGTCCTCCGGTTCCTGGCCGCCCTTACGCTTTCGCTCCCGTGATTTGATCTTGGCCTGGGCCGCCAAGCTACTGTGTTGCAGGCGATAGGACTCGTTACCGGTTTCGACGATGTGGCAGTGGTGGGTCAGCCGATCCAGCAGGGCGGTGGTCATCTTGGCGTCGCCGAACACGCTCGACCATTCGGCGAAGCTCAGGTTGGTGGTGATCACCACGCTGGTGTGTTCGTACAGCTTGGATAGCAGGTGAAACAGCAACGCACCGCCGGCCTGGCTGAAGGGCAGATAACCCAGTTCGTCGAGGATGACCAGATCCATGCGCAGCAGAGCTTGGGCGATCCGCCCGGCTTTGCCGTCGTGCTTTTCGCGCTCCAGCAGATTGACCAGATCGACCGTGGAGTAGAAGCGCACGCGCTTGCCGTGCCGGGTGATGCCGGACACGGCCAGCGCAGTGGCCAGGTGGGTTTTACCGGTGCCAGGCCCACCGATCAGCACCACGTTCTGCGCGGTGTCGGTAAAGGCCAGACTGGCCAGTTCGCTGATCAAACGAGCGTCTGCGCTGGAGGCGCTGAAGTCGAAGCCGGCCAGGTCGCGGTGCATCGGCAGCTTGGCCATGTTCATCTGGTGGCTCACCGAGCGCATGGCGCGATCTGTGTGCTCTTGTTCCAGCAGGTGTTCGAGCAGCCACTTGGACGAGGCTGTGTTCGACTCACCCTGCGCAGTCAACTCCGCCCAGGCCGTGGCCATGCCGTGCAGGCGCAGCTCCTTGAGTTCCGCCATCAAATCACGCATGACCGATCTCCTCGGTCTGGCCACGCAGGCGGTCGTAGCGCGCCGTGTTAGCGACGGGGGCTTCCTTGAGCGACAAGTGGGTTTCGACGCTGGGTGGTGGTTCGGTCGCGGCCAGGCGCGCCACGACATTGAGGATGTGTTCGGCGCTCAGGCTGCCGCTTTCCAGTACCAGCTCAACAGCCACCAGCACCGCATCGAGCCCGGCGACCGGTACGGCAGCCAGAACTTGCGCCATGATCCGGTCACCGCCGGCATGACGCCCCAGACCGTGCTTAAGCTGACGCAGCGGCGCCGGCAGATCAGCAAAGGGCGCGCCGTTGCGCAGCGCACCGGGCTTGCGTTCGATCAGCGGGAGGTAGTGCTGCCAGTCATAGCTGACCTGGTCGCGATCCAGCAAGCGGACATGGCTGGCGATCAGCGCGTCGTCAGCCACCACCTCGATTCGCGTCGGATACAAACGGCTGCTGACCCACTTACCCGCATACTCACACGGCACCGAGTAGCGGTTGCGCCCGACGCTGACCAGGCAGGTGCTGGAGACCCGCGCAGGCCGCTCGACGTAACCGTCGAATGGCGCTGGCACAGGCATCAGTTCAGCGCGCTCCAACTCCAGCACTTCGGCCACACTCAGCCCGCTGTATTGAGGGTGCGTCAGCTCGTTCCAAAGCGCGCGGCAGCGCTGGCCCAGCCAGGCATTGAGTTCCTCGAAGGAGTGAAACTGGCAGTCCTGGGCGTCTAGCCAGATACGCCTGCGGCTGTCTTGCACGTTCTTTTCAACGATGCCCTTTTCCCAACCAGCGGCGACGTTGCAGAAGTCCGGATCGAACAGGTAATGCGCGCACATCACCGCAAAGCGCGCATTCACCGCCCGGCCTTTGCCCTTATTGACCTTGTCGACGGCGGTCTTCATGTTGTCGTAGATGCCCCGGCGCGGCACGCCGCCCAAGGAGCCGAACGAGCGTGTATGGGCGTCAAATAACATCTCATGGCCCTGGCTCGGATACGCCACAAGCCAGAACGCACGGCTGGCACACAGCTTCAGATGTGCCACCTGCATACGCCGGTAAATGCCGCCGACCAGCAAGCCTTCCTCGCTCCAGTCAAACTGAAACGCCTCGCCAAGAGCAAAGGTCAGCGGCACAAAGGCCTGCGACGCCTTGCCCTGTCCCCCTCGCCAGGCACGGATAAACGCGGTGAGCTGGCTGTAGCCACCGTCATAACCTTCGGCTTTGATTTGCGCCAACAGCGCCTTGGCACTGCGCCGCTGTTGCTTGGGCCGCAGCGAATCGGCTTTTAGCGCCTGCTCCAGCGTGGCGTGAAAAGGGCTGAGTTTGTTGAAGATCGCGCGGCGTTGGTAGACCGGCGGCTTGGCCTCAGGTGCTCTGACCCACTTGCGAATCGTGTTGCGCGCCAACCCGGTGCGCTTGGCTATCTCATGCAGCGACAGCTTGTCGCGGAAATACATCCGGCGAATTTTGCCCATCATTTCCATACTGATCACCCTGTGTTCTCCTGCTCAAAAATTGAGCAGAAGCAGTTGAACACCTGGGTCAGTTTTCAGTCGGCAGAACAGCCTCTACTGGGTCAGTTTTCGGTCAGCGGCAACAATGCAGCTGGCCAGCAGGAAGGCGGAGTTGCCCCACAGATAGTTGTCGTGCCGCCCGGCGATGTCCTCGTCGTAGGTGAAGCTCTGGACCGGGTTTTCTTGCGGGTGATAGGCAGAGCGGAGCATGAATCGCGGCCCGGTCAGCCCGGTATGACGGGCATCCTCGCTTTCACGGAACGCACGCCACTTGGCATGCCGGGGGCCGGCGAAAATGTCCTTGATCTCCTTCAGATTGGGCAGCTCTTCAAAGCTGCTCAGGTTGAAGAACTCAGGAGAGGGCGCCGCGAGAAAAGGGGCGTGTGCCATGGCACCGACCGAGGCCATGTAACTCAGCAGCTTTATATCGGGAGAAGAGGGGCCGAAGCTGTAGTTGCCAACCATCGCAGCAACGGGTTCACCACCAAATTGGCCATAACCTGCGGTGTAAACATGCTTGTAGATGCCGCTGCAAGTGATATCGGCGGCATTCTCGAAGTCATCGAGCAAGTCATCTTTGCTGACATGCAAGACTTCGAGCTTGATGTTCTCGCGGAAGTCGGTTCGGTCGACCAAAAGTTTGAGGCTGCGCCACGCGGATTCAAGTTGCTGGAACTCGGGCTGATGCAGGATTGCATCCATCTGCCTGCTGAGCACCCGATCCAGCTCAGCGATCATCTGGTCGACGCGATGTTTGTTGATAAGTTGATCAGGGTCATGGCTTTTAAGGATTTCGGCGATAAAAGCAGATACACCCTGGCGAGCGACTTGATAGCCCTCTTGAGTAGGTACCAACTTGGTTTCTGCCATGATCTGGTCGAGCAGGGTGGCGTTGCTCAGTGTTTCGGTTGTTGTTTCAACCGCGACGGTCGTGCTGTTTTGCTTTGGCATGGGGACGCTCCGTTGTCTCAGTCTTCTTTTGGCGCCTCGAGCACCAGGTCAAGTTCTTCTGCCAGTTGTTTGCGTGCCTGTTCGTTGTTCAGCAGGTGCTGCAGTTGCTTGCGGAACGTGGGCACGTTGCCCAGTGGGCCTTTCAGTGCGACCAATGCCTCGCGAAGCTCCAGCAGCTTGTTCAGCTCCGGTACCTGGCGGGCGATGCTGTCTGGCCCGAAATCGTTGATGGACTTGAACTGCAGGTTGACCGCCAGCTCTGCGTCGGGGGCAGTGCTGAGCATGGATGGCACGGACATGGCGAGGCTGACATCGGCGTCGTTCAACACATTGTTGAAACTGTGTTTGTCGATTCGCATGATCGAACGGTCTTCCAGCGCGCGGGCATCATCCAGGCCGAAATCGCCTAGTACCAACATCTTGTGCGGCAGCTCTACCTCGGCTTGTTCGCCGTCGGTGGCCGGTACGTACTTGATGTTTATGCGTTCTTTGGGTGCAACGGAGCCTGAGCTTTTATTCATGGATGTCAGCCTTCGTAAAGTTTTGATATATGTAGGAAGCGTCCTACAAAGTTATGTTTAAATTTAAACGTAATTGGAGTCTCGCTATGTGCGTGTAAAAAACCATGCACCGAAAAAATATTGTGCGTCGAGCGTGAAAGTGTAAGGAAATATTTGGTTGTGAATATGATTTTTTCTGTACTAGCCTTTGTTTCGTTTCGGTGCTCCACTATTCGGTAGTTGTGTGGATGACTGCTATTAAATCGTGACTGGCCAGTCGGGTAGCACTGTTGCGATATTTTACGAGTGAGTAAAGCCAATATGATGCTTCGCTATGCATATGGCGTTGGCCTTTCGATGTTGCTCTCCCTGGCGCCAAGTTTGGCAAGCCAGACCAGGGACTGCCCGCAGATCGTCTCCAACGTCGAGCGCTTGGCTTGTTTCGACCAGGCCGCTGGCACCCCGGCACATGTGACGAAACTGCAATGGTCCGCGCCGGAGCAGGATTCGCCCACGCTGCGTCGTGTGATGACCCATGAGGCGGGGCGGTCGCCGGAGGAGCTGACGTTTCGCCTCGAAAAAGGGGATGACGGGCTGATGATATCGGCGCCCGCAATCGCTTCGGTCGCACCGCACCCCTACCTGGTGATCAGTTGTGTGCAGAACATTTCCAGGTTGCAACTGGTTACCGCACAACCCATCGATGCCGGCCGGGTGATGGTGCGATTGCAGGGGGAGCGTGGCTCCACCCTCGCTACACCCTGGCAGGTGACGGAGAACGGCCAGGTGCTTGACGCTGGCAGGGGCTTGCCGGGCATCGAGCAGATCAAGCCCCTGATCGGGGCCCATCGCATTCAGGTCGAGAGCGACAACCCAGCCGTTGATGGGCTGGTTTTCGACGCTCAGGGGCTGGACCCACTCATCGATGAGGCGCGCAAGGCATGTCGCTGGTAGCAGAGGTCACCGCACAGGAAATTGCCCGGTTGCTTGCCCCCATCGACGCGCAGAACCCTGCCGGCCTGTTCGATGTGGAGAACGAAACCTACCAGGCCATTGACCAGGAAATGGTCAAGCTGGGTGGGCTGCAGGAGCCTTCCATCGACTGGGCCTATATCGAAGAAGCGTCCCGCCAGTACCTGGGCCAGGAGTGCAAGCACCTGCGCATCGTCGCGCACCTGGGTGTCGCTTGGCTGCGCAGCCAATGCTGGGAGCGCTGGGGTTTTACCCTCGCACTGCTGGCCGGCATGGTCGAAGCCTATTGGGAAAGCGCATACCCGAAACCGGGCCCCAAAGGGTTCCTCGGCAAGCGCAAGCTGGTTGGCCTGATGATCAACCGTTTGCTCGTGGCGTTGCCGCGCCTGGACCGTTTCACGTTCAGCCCCGCGCACGCCGCGGCGGCTCAGGGCGCGTTGCAACGCCTGCAACAGCAGCGGGAAGCAGCGCAGCTCGATGAAGCGGCCCTTGGCGAACTGGAGCGCCTGCTACGCAAGCACACGGAACTTTCAAACGGCCTTGCCGAGCCCACCACGGACAAGCCCCCTGCAAAAGGCATCAAGGCTGCGCCACTGGCCGAGGTCATCGCCACACCAATGCCCCGTGTGTCGTTGGGCAACGAGCGGGAATCACGAAGGGCCATGCTGACCATGGCCGAGCTGATCAATCAACAGGACCCTTACGATCCTGCTGGCTACCAATTGCGTCGGTTCGGCTTGTGGGCGCACATCCAGACGCCGCCTCAAACCAGGCAGGGCAACCGCACGGAGCTGATGGCGGTGCCGCAGGACATTGCCGGGGACTATGAAGATGCCATTGCCGCTACTGCAATCGACGCGGCCCTGCTGCAGCGGATCGAAAAGAGCGTGACGGCTTGCCCTTACTGGATTCGCGGCAGCTTTCTGGCAGCGAGCGCTGCCACGCGGCTGGCGATGGGCGAGGTGGCTGAGGCCATTCGCGCTGCGACCGCGCGGTTCGTGCAGCGCATGCCCGCGCTGCAGCAGTTGTGCTTCAGCGACGGCAAGGTATTTGTCGATGACCAATGTCTGGCGTGGCTCAGGGGGGCACAAGGGCAATCCGATTCGGACGCAGCCTCACAGGAATTCGCCACGTTGCGAGAGGAGCTGGCCTGCCAACTGGAAACCAGCGGCGTGGAAGCGGTGTTGCTCAGGCTGCAGGGCATGCAGGCGGACTTCCGCAGCCTGCGTGAGCGCTGCCATACCACGGTGATCGCGGCTGATCTGCTGGCTGCTCGGGGCGTGTCCTGGCTGGCCCAGGACTTGTGCGCAGGCGTTGCCCGAACGATGCAGGAAACCACCGCCAGCGCCTGGGAGCCTGCGGTGTTTCAACGCCTTCAGCAGTACGCGTGCACGGTCCATCACGGGCTGATTGGAACAAGGAACGGGAGTCAGGATGAATCAACTGTGGAAGCATCTTAAACGTTGGGGCTTGCCCCTGGTGGCCCGTATCGGCCTGGCCATGCCGCTGCTGCTCGGGCTGGGTGCCGCATTGATGCTGGTTGCAATCTGGTGGCTCGGCCCGCAATGGGTCTGGCGCGAGCAGCAGCCGCTGGCTAGCGTGGCGCATCGCGGTTTGGCCAGCCTGGCGCTGGTGTTGGTGCCGCTACTCTGCTGGCTTGTGGTGCTGCGCAGGCGTTATTGCCGTTTGCAGGCCGAACGCAAGCAGGCGGTGGACGCTGAACTGGACAATGTGTTGCCTTTCGTCCAGGCACAGGAAAAAGCCTTGGACCAAGGGCTGGCACGCTATCTGGACAATGCGGGTGGCAGGCGTGCCTTGTACCGACTGCCGTGGTATCTGGTGGTGGGCGACCAACAGGCCGGCAAGACCAGCTTCATCGACCGTACCGAACAGAGTTTTTCCCTGACCCGCATCGACAAGGCACAAGCGCGAGGCAGGCAAGCGCAGGTGCTGGCTTATCCGATAGGCTGGTGGGTCAGTAACGATGCGGTGATCATCGACCCGCCGGGCGCTTTCGTCCGTCAGGAATCGTTGGCAGGTTCATCAGCCGAGGAGTCAGACACGTCGAAAGCACCACCCGCCACTTCGGCCAGGTTGTGGGAACACATGCTGGGCTGGCTGGTACGTAACCGAAGCCAGAGAGCACTAAATGGCTTGCTGTTGGTCGTTGACCTGCCTGCGCTACTGCATGGCACGCCTGAGCAACGTGTCGCCTTGGCGCATGTGCTACGCACGCGGCTGTATGAAGTTAGCAGTCAGTCGGGCTCGCGCCTGCCGCTGTATGTGGTACTGGCCAAATTCGATCTGCTGGACGGTTTCGACCAGCTGTACGCTGGGCTTCCTGCCGCCATGCGGGAAAACATGCTGGGCTTCACCTTCAAACTGGATGCGGTCGGCACGTTCGATGCCTGGCTGGATGAATATGGCGATCATTATGATCGGTTGATAAGGCAATTGTTTGAACAGGTAGTGGACCGGCTCGATGTATTGGCCGGTGCGCCGTCGCGAGTTCGCTTGTTTTCGTTGCATGCCCAGTTGATCGGGCTGCGTCCGATACTGTTGGCCTTCCTGAAAGAAACCCTCGCAAGTGACCGTTTCACCACGCCTGCCTTGGTACGTGGCGTGTACTGGTCTTCGGTCTTGCAGCAGGGCGACATGCTCAATGCGTTCGTGCGTGAGGCGGCACAGCCGTACAAGACCGAGTTTCCGCTGCGTGAAGGCAAGGCGCAGGGGCAGGCGCTGGTCTACTTCATTCAGCACGCCTTCCGGCGAGTCATCTACCAGGAGGCCGGCCTTGCCGGGGACAACATCAAGGTAGCGCGCAGCAAACGTCGGTTGCTCTGGGTGGGGTCTGCAGTAGGCGTGCTGGCCTTCAGTGTCGCCATCGCCAGTTGGCAACGCTACTTTGACATCAATGGCGCCAAGGCCGCCAACGTGCTCGCCAAGAGCAGAGAGTACAGTCATCACGAAGTGGACCAGCGTCTGGACCCCACCGGGCGCAACCTGCTGGAACCGCTGGACCAGATACGCGATGCCGTGTCGGTGTTTGGCGACTATCGTGCCGCGTGGCCGGGTGTTTCCGACCTTGGCTTGTATCAGGGGCGCGCCATTGGCCCTCGCGTCGACGAGGCCTACCTGAGCTTGCTCTCCAGGCGCTTCCTGCCAGCCTTGGCCAGCGGTGTGATCGATGCCATGGACGCTGCGCCGCCGGGCAGCGAACAGCAGATGGCTGCGCTTCGGGTTTATCGAATGCTGGAGGACCGCCAGAGCCGCCGCCCCGAATGGGTCGAGGACTGGATGGCCCGCCAGTGGCAACAGAAGTTCCCCGGGCAGGGGCAATTGCAAGGCGACCTCATGCGGCACCTGAAGTATGCCTTGGCCTATGCCGATACCGATCTGCCGCAGTATCGCCAGCGTATTGCAGAGGTGCAGCAGGTCCTGCGCAAGGTACCTTTGCCAGAGCGGGTGTACGCGAGCCTGAAACAGCAGGCTGGAGAGCAGTTGAATGCCGGCCTGGACCTGCGTCATCAGGTGGGGCCAGCGTTCGATGTGGTGTATCAGTCCTCTCCAGGCCTCAGGCAGGGGGAGGGTGTCCTGATAGCGCCAATGCTCACCGCCAAGGGCTTCAAAGAGTACTTCGAGCCACGTAGCCAGCGGTTTGCAGATATGGCGATGATCGACCAGTGGGCACTGGGCGAGCGCGGCCAGCTCGATTACTCGGATGCCGACCGGGAGGCGCTGGGCGAACGGCTACGTAACTTGTACAGCGCCGATTTCATTGACAGTTGGCGTCGTGCCTTGAATGCCTTTTCGGTGGCTGACTTCCACGACCTGGATCATGGCGTAGCGATCCTGGGGCAGTTGACCGGGCCAGCAGCGCCCCTGCATCGGTTGCTGGACACAGTGAGGGACAACACATCGCTTTCATCAGCCGTTGTCGCTGAGGCACCCGGGGAGGTCGAAGCGTTGCGACCGACAAGTGGCAGGCCTGATCAACAACAGGCCTGGGCCATTCAGCGGGCCTTTGCCGGGCTGAGTGCCATGCTGCAGGCAACCGGTGAGAAACCCAGCTACTACGATGAAACTCTTGGTGCCATCGCGGCCGTGCACGACTATGCCAAGGCGGTGCAGGACAGCCCCGACCGAGGCAAGGCTGCCCTGCAGGCCGTGCATCAGCGATTCTCGATGACAGGGCAAGACCCCATCGGCACCCTGCAGCGGGTGGCCACCGGCTTACCGGAACCGATCAACCACCAGGTCAGAAAGATGGCCGATCAAACAGCACAGGTGCTGAATGTCGAAGCCTTGCGCGAATTGGAGCGACGCTGGGACGCCGAGGTATACAGCTTCTTCCAGCAGCGCCTGGCAGGGCGCTACCCCTTTGTCGTGAAGGCTCCCGACGCCTCGCTGGACGACTTTGAGGCCTTCTTCGGGCCGAAGGGGCGGCTGCAGCGGTTCCATGATCAATACCTGAAGGTCTTCCTGAGGGATAACCTCGAAGCCCTGCAGGCCGGCCAGCAGGGGCAGTCGCTGATCCGCAGTGATGTGCTCGAACAGCTGGAGCGGGCAGATCGTATCCGCGAGACCTTCTTTGATCAGCGCGGCAACCTGAGTGTGCAGTTCAGCATCGAGCCGTTGGGCCTGAGT
This sequence comes from Pseudomonas sp. A2, assembly GCF_023100865.1. Taxonomy (NCBI): domain Bacteria; kingdom Pseudomonadati; phylum Pseudomonadota; class Gammaproteobacteria; order Pseudomonadales; family Pseudomonadaceae; genus Pseudomonas; species Pseudomonas sp. A2. Next base: position 3,972,606 of record NZ_CP039127.1, on the reverse strand, counting down.
GCCAACCAACGCACGAGCTTGCTGGACCTGGACGGCCAATTGATTCCCTACACCCATGGCCCGAGCCAGATCACCGGTATCGTCTGGCCCAATACCTTGGGGCAGCAGGTGCGCAGTAACCTGACCTTGCTCCGGCAGAACGGCAACAGCAGCAGCCTTGAGTACCGTGGCCCCTGGTCGATGTTCCGCTTGCTCAGCCGTGGCTCGCTCAATGGGCGCACGGCGACCAGCGTGGACCTGAGCTTCAGGACCGGCGATGGCGTGATGCGCTACAGGCTTAACGCGCAGAAAGCCTTCAACCCTATAACCCAAGAGCCTTTCAAAGGTTTCCAGTTGCCACGAGGGTTGTTGCAGAAGTCGCCCAAGCTGGGGCCGACCACGCAGGCCGGCTTGTGAGGGTTGGCTTGGGAGTACGGTGCGAACCGGTCACCCATTGCGCTGGCGCCCCCAAAGTTGCGCCGACAGCAGTTGAAGGCGCTCGGCCAGCTTGGCGACATGGGCGGCAGTGGTTCGACTCTGGTTGCTGGCGTGCACGCTTTTCTGGGTGGTTTGACTGATATCGGCCAGGTTGCACTGGATGCTGTCACCCACCGCGCTCTGCTCCTCTACGGCGGCAGCGATCTGCACGCTCATGCCGCTTATTTCATCTACGCGCTGGGTGATCCCGTCCAGCGCCCGGGCAGCCAGCAGTGCCTGTTCTACACTGACACCGGCCTTGCTGTGACTGCGCTGCATCGCAAGCACGGCATCCCCCGTGGAACGCCGCAGGGTGTCGATGGTGCCCTGGATGTGAGCAGTGGATTGCTGAGTCCGCGAAGCCAACCCGCGCACCTCGTCGGCGACCACCGCGAAACCCCGGCCCGCCTCTCCAGCGCGGGCAGCCTCGATGGCGGCGTTGAGGGCAAGCAGGTTGGTCTGTTCGGCGATGCTTTGAATGACCTCGAGTACGCGGTCAATTTCATTGCCATGCTGTTCCAGTTGATGAATCACCATGCTGGTCTGTTGCACTTCGCTGGCGAGGCTATCAATGTGCTGGCGGGTCTGCTCAACCAGTTGGTGGCCGCGGTCGGATTCCTGGTTGGCCAGGTTCGCGGCGCTGGCGGTGAGCTGAGCGTTGCGCGCCACTTCCTGCACACTGCTGGCCATCTGGGTTATTGCGCTGGCAACCTGGGCAGTTTCCCCCTGCTGGCGGAGGGTCGCGCAATTGTTGTTGTCCACTGCAGAAAGAAGCTCTTCGGCTTCCTTGCTCAACTGGCGGGACGAATCGGCAATGCGTCCGACTATTGCCCGGGTCTCGGCTTCGAGCATTTGCAGGGTGAAATCGATCTGGCCAAACTGGTCGCGGCGGCCGCTGTAGAGAATCTGGCTCAGCGGATTGTCGGCGATCTTCCTGGCTTTTCGGGCAAGGGCGTCGAGGGGGCGCAGGCTGAAGCGCAACACGCCGCCAAGCAGCAAGCTCGATAGCGTCATGGAGAAAGCGGCATGGCTCCAGGGCAACGCACCCAGCAAGCCCAAGGCAGCAAAGCACAGCAGGTTCACGCCAGTGCTGGCAAGTGCCAGGCGCATGCCGACGGACAGCCGTGACATACGCAGGCAGTTGGTCTTTTTACCACTACGCAACTGTGCATAGAGATGTTCAGCAGCCTCCACCAGCGCTTTGGCCGGTAGCGTGCGAACCGATTGGTATTCCACTGTTTCGCCATTGCGCTGCATCGGCGTGACATAGGCGCTGACCCAGTAGTGGTCACCGTTCTTGCAGCGATTTTTTACCAGCCCCATCCACGAGCGCCCATCCTTGAGTGTCTGCCACATATGCGCAAAAGCTTCTGGCGGCATGTCCGGGTGGCGCACGATGTTGTGATTGACGCCGAGCAATTCGGCTTCACTGAACCCGCTGATGTTGATGAAGTCGGGATTGACGTAAGTGATGGCGCCCTTTGGGTTGGTTGTTGAAAGAATGTTCGCGTTTGCGCTGAATTCGACGGCACGACCACTGACCGGAAGATTGGTTTTCATTGTTTTTCTCCTGAACTGACAGGTACGCGCCGGGTAACTGCGCTTCCTTCGAAACGGTCTTCTGTGCTGAGCAGGTGTTGTATCTGAGCGGCGGGTTGTGGCCGGCTGAACCAGTAGCCTTGGGCGTAGTGGCAGCCTTCACCGACCACGAATTCGAGTTGCGCCGAACTCTCGATGCCTTCGGCCACTACTTCCAGGCCGAGGCTACGGCCGAGAACGATGATCGCCTGGCTGATCGCGCTCTGTTTGTTCTCGTAAGGAACGCCGGTGATGAAGCTCTTGTCGAGCTTGAGGATGTGCAGCGGAAAGCGCGTGAGGTAGCCGAGCGAGGAGTAACCCGTGCCAAAATCGTCCAGCGCCAGCAGAACACCAAGGCTGGTCAGCTCATGCAGACAGGCCAGCGTGTCCATGTCGTCGTGCATCAGTTGGCTTTCGGTGATCTCCAGGATCAGGCTGGCGGGAGGCAGGCCGCTTTCCTGGAGGATATCGATCAGCCGGAGGGTGAAGTCGGCTTGTTGCAATTGCGTGCTGGAAATGTTCACCGAGCAGCGCAGGCGCTCATGCCCGGCCAGTTGCCAGGCCCGGGCCTGCCGACAGGCCTGGCGCAGTACCCATTCGCCGACGCGGATGATCTCTCCCGATTCCTCCAGCGCAGGGATGAACTCCAGTGGCGAGATCAGGCGTTCGCCATGGCGCCACCGCAACAGCGCCTCGACCCCGGTCACCAGAGGTGTCCCTTGGTCCAGGTGATAGATCGGTTGGTAGTACAGTTCGAATTCATTCTGTTGCAGTGCCTGGCCTAGCGCGGATTCCAGTTCCAGATGCTGCTGCGCGGTATCTTGCAATGTTTCGTCGTAGTGGGCGTACCGCGCCTTGCCGGCAGACTTGGCTCGGTAGAGGGCAAGGTCGGCAGCCTGCAGCACATCCAGGGCTTTGCCATTGTCGTGCAACGGAGCGATGCCGATGCTGGCGCTGACCACCAGGGTTCGACCGTCCATGTGCAGCGGTTGGTGCAGGTTGTCGAGGATGCGTTGGGATATCTGCTCGGCGTCGCGGTCGCAGGTGAGGTCGTGAAGCAAAACGATGAATTCGTCTCCGCCGAAGCGGAACAGTTGGTCAGTGGGGCGCAGTGACTCTTTCAAGCGCCTTGCCACTTCCACCAGCACGCGATCACCGACGTTGTGGCCGAGGCTATCGTTGATCAACTTGAAGCGGTCCAGATCGATGAACAGCAGCGCTTCGTAGTCACCGCCCTTGCGCTGCTTCCTGAAGGTCTTCTGCATTTGCTCGTCAAGCCGGATGCGGTTGGCCAGGCCGGTCAACGGGTCATGCTGGGCGGTATGCTGGAGGCGCTGCTCGGCATCCTTGCGTGCACTGATATCAGACTGCGAGCCAGCCATGCGTAGCTCGCCAGGGTTGGTCATTTCGGCGACCCCTCGCACGAGGACCCAGATGTAGTCGCCGTTGTGCTTGCGGATACGGTACTCGTGGTGAACGGATGATGTCTGCCCTTGAAGATGGGCATCGATGGCATGGCGAAAATCGGGCAGGTCGTCCGGGTGCACGCGACCGAACCAACTGGAACTGCTCTCGCCGATGCTGTCGCGGCTGAGGCCAAGCATGCTGGCCCAACGCTCTGAAACGTAAAGCCGGTCCTGATCTACATGCCAGTCCCACAGCCCGTCGTTGGCACCGCGCAGCGCGCCTCACTATCTTCCAGCGCCTTGTGCTGGGCCGCACTGTAGGTATCGATGGCCAGCGTCATGTCGAAGAACACTGCCTTCAACAGGCTGGAATACAGCGTGGCATCCGGGCTGTCGCCGAACACGCTTTCAAGCATGTCGTCGAGGTAAAGCCGATAGCTGCCGAGATACCACTTCAGCTCCAGGCCGATCTGCTGATGGATCACACCGATGCGCAGGCGGCCGTTGACGTAGGTTTCATCGTAGGGGCCGCTCCACAAGCGCTGGTAATACTCAGCCTGGCTCTGCTTCAAACGGGCGGTGACTTCCGGCGTGCGAAGCAACGCGGACGGCGTGGAAAATTCCGCCAGGTGACGGTACAGATGGTCGACGAAAGCTTGCTGGGACGGGGCCATGTACTGAGCTGCTACGCCTAGTCGTCTGGCATCTTCGGCGCTCCAGTCGAGAAAGCGAAAGCGTTCGACAATCTCCGCATGGTCGAGACGGATACGCTTGAGTAATTCCTCGAGGTCTTTTGTCACCTTCATTCACATCCCCCCGGTGTTGGAGAAGATTCCTTTTTGCTGAACAAAAAAAAGCGCCGTGACAACAAGTTCTGCTCAAGAACTTGTTGTCACGGCGCTTCGTCTTTCAGGCCTATTATCCTGCTCGGCAAAGCCGGTTCCCGCAGGGCGGAACCTGGTGATGGCACATTCACATCACTGGGGATCTTCCGACAATTTATCCAGCAATGCAACCAGGCGTCGCCGCAGCAGCCCCAGTTCGCGGGATTTGAAGGCGTGTCGGGTCTGTTCGAGAACCTCGGTGGCATCCAGCAAGGCAGCCTGTATCTGCCCAGCCGAGCCCAACTGGGTTTCACCGAGCCAGCGGCAAAGCGGGGCGACGCTGCAATTGCCAGGCGTACTCAGCACCTCGCAATCGGGTGCTACAGGCGCCAACAACTGGCGCAATTGATCGGCCAGCTCAAGATTGTTGCAGATAATTCTGGTTGCCTGGTTGGACTCGCTCATCAAACTGCATTCCCATATGTTTGGTGTGCTGTTTACAACACCGCCCATGGCGTTTGACTGATTCAGGTCAATGCTGAAGCCTTTCCACTTACCCTGTGAGGGTGATGTTGCCGTGTGTTGTCATGCACGGGGTCGCTGGCCTGGTATTCCGGTGTTTGGCTGACCAGTCAACATGGGAACACCACGTTCGTGCGCGATGCCGCGTTGCGGATATGCTCCTGCATTGCACGCTGTGCCCCGGCCTGGTTGCCACGGGCAAGCTGGCGCAGGATCTTGCGGTGTTCCTGCCAGGTCTCCATGGCGCGTTCAGGGCGAATGAAAGGCAGCTTCTGGCTCTCCAGGAAAATGTCCTGGCTGGTGGTGATCACCTGCAGCATGGCGTGGTTGCCACTTGCTTCCAGCAGGCGGCGGTGAAAGGCGAAGTCCAGGCGCGCTGCGGCCTCGAAATTGCCGGCACGCAGCTCCTGGCGCATCGACTCGACATTGGCTTCGAGCGCATCGATGTCTGCTGCCGTCAGGTACAGCGCCGCCAAGCCGGCGGCAAACCCTTCGAGTGCATAGCGCAGTTGGAAGGTATCGACGGCGGATACCTGTTCGGCATAGGGCCAGGAGAAGCCGGTGGCGGATGGCGGCGCCTGGACGAATACCCCCTTGCCCGGTTGTACGCTCACCAGCCCCAAGGCGCTCAAGGAGGACAGCGCCTCGCGCAGGGACGCGCGGCTTACACCCAACTGCTCTGCCAGGTCACGTTGGGAGGGCAGGGCATCACCGGGCTGGTAGTCGCCTTCCTGGATCAGTTTGCGGATAGCCTGCAAGGCGATTTCCGGAACTGCGCGGGGGAGTGTCTCGAGCATCTGTTCAGACCAGCTGGCAAGGGGTCTGCGCTTTTTAAAGGCTTTACCGGTTGCCTGGCAAGTATCGCCCCATGCTGACGCAGCGGGGCAGGTGGCTGCACGAAAGGGGGGCGATGGCAGAGGGTAGGCGCTAGCTGTTCAGACCAGTAAGACCGCGTGATGCCAAGGGGCGAAAGCGTATTCCGGGGCTGCCGGGCAACACTGGCACGGCCTGTGCTTTTCGGGCTAGGCAACTTCTTCGCATGCACCCGAGGCATTTTCCATGAAAAACATCCGTTCCTTGCTTCTGGCCGCCCTGGTTTGTGGCGGCGTCATGAGCGTTTCCCACGCCCAGGCCGATGCGCTGGCCGACATCACTGCCCGGGGCGTGCTCAAGGTAGCCGTACCCCAGGACTTCCCTCCCTTCGGCTCGGTGGGGCCGGACCTCAAACCTCGCGGCCTGGACATCGACACCGCGCAGCTACTGGCTGACAGGCTCGGCGTCAAGCTGGCGCTGACCCCGGTCAACAGCACCAACCGCATTCCGTTCCTCACTACCGGAAAGGTCGACCTGGTGATTTCCAGCCTGGGCAAGAACCCGGAGCGGGAAGCGGTGATCGATTTTTCCCGCCCCTACGCACCGTTCTACCTGGCAGTGTTCGGGCCGGCCGAGACGTCGATCGACAATATCGGTGCCGTTGCCGGCAAGACCATCAGTGTCACGCGTGGCTCGATCGAGGACATGGAGTTATCCGCGGTCGCCCCTCAGGGTGCGGTCATCAAGCGCTTCGAGGACAACAACTCGACCATCGCCGCCTACCTGTCGGGCCAGGTCGAGCTGATCGCCAGCGGCAGCGTGGTAATGGCTGTCATTGCCGAGAAGAACCCGAACAAGGTGCCGGTCATGAAGGTCAAGCTCAAGAACTCGCCAGTGTACGTGGGGCTGGCCAAGCAGGAGCCGGCCTTGCTCGAGAAGGTCAACGCCACTCTGAATGCGGCCAAGGCCGACGGCAGCCTCGACCGCAATGCCGAAAAGTGGCTGAAGCAGCCATTGCCGGCCGACCTTTGAACGGCCCTGGAGTCGCCGACCCATGGCCTATCAATTTGACTTTTCCCCTGTGCTGGCCCAAGGCGGCCTGCTGCTCGAAGGGGCTGTGTTCACGCTAGAGCTGACGTTGATCGGCACCCTGTTCGGGGTGGCCATCGGTGTGCTGGGTGCGGTGGTGCGCGCCTGGCGACTACGGCCGTTCGATGCGCTGTTCGGCCTTTACGTGGAGCTGATCCGCAACACGCCCTTCATCGTCCAGTTGTTCTTCATCTTCTTTGGCCTGCCCTCGCTTGGCGTTCGGTTGACGGAATGGCAGGCGGCGGTACTGGCCATGGTGATCAACCTTGGGGCCTATTCCACCGAAATCATTCGGGCGGGTATCCAGGCCATTCCCAGAGGGCAACTGGAGGCTGCGGCGGCATTGGCCATGAGTCGTTTCGAGGCTTTTCGCCATGTGGTGCTGCAACCTGCACTGGCCAAGGTCTGGCCGGCCCTGTCGAGCCAGATCGTGATCGTAATGCTCGGGTCGGCGGTGTGCTCGCAGATCGCCACAGAAGAACTGTCGTTCGCTGCCAACTTCATCCAGTCGCGCAACTTCCGGGCTTTCGAGACATACCTGCTGACCACGGCTCTGTACCTGGTCATGGCCATCCTGGTGCGCCAACTGCTGGCATGGATAGGCCGGCGCGCTTTGACGGGGAGACGCTGAATGGATTTCACCTTGTGGGACATCGTGCGCAACCTGCTCGCAGGTTTGCAATGGACCTTGCTGCTGTCGCTGGTGGCGTTCGTATGCGGTGGTATTGCCGGGCTGTTGCTGCTATTGGCGCGAATCTCCGATAGCCGGATGCTGCGTGGCGCGGCCAGGAGCTACATCGAGCTGTTCCAGGGGACGCCGCTGCTGATGCAGCTGTTCATGGTGTTTTTCGGCATCGCCCTGTTCGGCATCGATGTTTCGGCCTGGATGGCGGCGGCCATCGCCTTGACGTTGTTCACCAGTGCCTTTCTCGCCGAGATCTGGCGAGGCTGCGTCGAGTCCATACCACATGGCCAGTGGGAGGCCTCCGGCAGCCTGGCCATGAGCCGTCTGGAGCAGTTGCGCCACGTCATCCTGCCCCAGGCCCTGCGCATTGCCGTCGCGCCGACTGTCGGGTTCTCGGTGCAGGTGGTCAAGGGCACGGCGGTGACCTCGATCATCGGTTTCACCGAGCTGACCAAGACCGGCGGCATGTTGGCCAACGCCACTTTCGAACCGTTCCTGATCTACGGTCTGGTGGCCGTGGGTTACTTCGTCCTTTGCTACCCGCTCTCGCTGAGCGCCCGTTACCTGGAGAGGAGGCTGCATGCCCCTGCTTAGAGTGTCTGCATTGCACAAGTACTACGGCGACAATCATGTGCTCAAGGGTGTCGACCTGGCGATCGAGGAGGGCGAGGTGGTCGCCATCATCGGCCGTAGCGGTTCCGGCAAGAGTACCTTCCTGCGTACCCTCAACGGCCTGGAGTCGATCAGCGATGGGGTGATCGAGGTGGACGGCGAATACCTGGATGCCGGCCGCGCCGACTTGCGCTCGCTGCGGCAGAAGGTTGGCATGGTGTTCCAGCAGTTCAACCTCTTCCCTCACCTGACAGTGGGCCAGAACGTGATGCTTGCGCCCCAGGTGGTGAAGAAGGCCGGCAAGGCCGAGGCCCGCCAGTTGGCCGAGCAGATGCTCGCCAGGGTTGGACTGGGCGACAAGTTCGACGCCTACCCGGACCGCCTTTCCGGCGGCCAGCAGCAGCGGGTGGCGATTGCCCGGGCGCTTGCCATGTCGCCAAAGGTGTTGCTGTGCGACGAGATCACCTCGGCGCTCGACCCCGAGTTGGTCAACGAAGTGCTCGGAGTGGTGCGCCAACTGGCCAGTGAAGGCATGACCCTGATCATGGTCACCCACGAAATGCGTTTTGCCCGGGAAGTCGGTGACAAGCTGGTCTTCATGCATCAAGGCAAGGTCCACGAGACTGGCCATCCACGCGAGGTTTTTGCGGCGCCCCGAACAGCTGAGCTGGCGAATTTCATCGGTAGCGTGGCAGGAGGTTAGGTGGCGTCTGCAGGTTTCGTCGCCCCAAAAAATGCTCCGTATCGAATGTTACGGAGCATTTTTCATCATTGCCTGGATCCCAGGGGCTGCGGTGTGCCTTTGTCATGGGCCAGGTATCCATCACGCTTGCATCCGCCGCGCTTCAGGTTTGACCCACGGTTACGGTCAAAGCCATGCCTTGATCTGCCTCGACACAGCGTCAGTGGAGATCCCGTAACGGTCATGCAAAGTCGGCAGTGCCCCTGCATCGAGAAACGCATCCGGTAGCGCGATCTGGCGGAAGGTTGGTGTGACCCCGTTGCGCAGCAGTACGCCGGCCACAGCTTCCCCCAGGCCCCCTATGATCGAGTGGTTTTCCGCAGTGACCACCAGGCGACCAGGCTTGCGTGCCTCGGCGAGGATGGTCTGTTCATCGAGCGGTTTGATGGTAGGCACGTGCAGTACCGACACGTCCACTCCGTCCTTTTGCAACTGCTCGGCAGCCTCCAGCGCGCGCATGGTCATGAGGCCGCTGGCTATCAACAGCACGTCCCGGCCACCGCGCAACACCTGCGCCTTGCCCAGCTGGAACTGGTAATCGTAGCGATCGAGCACCAAGGGTACGTTGCCGCGCAGCAGCCTCATGTAGACCGGCCCCTGATGGGCGGCGATCGCTGGCACAGCCTGTTCGATCTCCAGCGCATCGCAGGGGTCGACGATCATCAGGTTGGGCATCGCCCGGAAGATGGCCAGGTCATCCGTGGCCTGGTGGCTAGGACCATAACCGGTGGTCAGGCCAGGTAGCCCACAGACGATCTTGACGTTGAGGTTCTCTTCTGCGATCGCCATGCAGATGAAGTCATAGGCCCGACGGGAGGCGAACACCGCATAGGTGGTGGCAAAGGGGGTCATGCCCTCTCGTGCCATGCCGGCAGCGGCGCTCATCAGCAATTGTTCGGCCATGCCCATTTGATAGAAGCGCTCGGGGTGGGCTTTGGCGAATATGTGCAGGTCGGTGTACTTGGACAGATCGGCACTTAGGCCAACTATATCCTGACGTTGCTCGGCAAGGCCTGCCAGGGCATGGCCGAACGGGGCAGGGCGGGTCGGCTGGCCGTCGGCGGCAATCGAGGCGATCATGGCCGAGGTGGTCAGGCGTTTCTTGGGTGAGTTCACAATGCTCATGCTTGGCTCCCGGCGTCCAGCGCTTTCAGGGCGAGGTCCCATTCGTTTTCATCGACGCGAATGAAGTGCGTCTTGTCGCGGTTTTCCAGGAAAGGCACACCTTTGCCCATGCGGGTATCGCAGATGATCACGCGCGGTTGCGCCCCGGCGTGGGCACGGGCCTGGTCGAAGGCGCCGGCCAGCGCATCCAGGTCATTGCCGTCCACGCGTTGAACGAACCAGCCAAAGGCTTGCCAACGGTCGACGATTGGCTCGAAGGCCAGTACCTCGCTGGAATGGCCATCCGCCTGCTGGTTGTTCACATCGATGATGGCGATCAGGTTGTCCAGGCGCCAATGGCTGGCCGACATGGCGGCCTCCCAGGTCGAGCCCTCGTTGAGCTCGCCATCGGACAGCAGGTTGTAGACCCAGCTGTCCGAACCCTTGCGTTTGAGCCCGAGGCAAGCGCCGACGGCGATGCCCAAGCCGTGGCCGAGCGAGCCACCGGTGATCTCCATGCCTGGGGTGTAGGCAGCCATACCGGACATGGGCAAGCGGCTGTCGTCGCTACCGTAGGTTTCAAGCTCCTCCTCGGGGATTACGCCGGCCTCGATCAGTGCGGCATAGAGGGCGATCGCGTAGTGCCCGATGGACAGATAGAAGCGGTCGCGCTGCTCCCATTCGGGGTTGCCGGGGTCGAGGCGCAGCGCATGGAAATACGCGACCGCCAGCAGGTCGGCGGCGCCCAGCGCCTGGCCGACATAGCCCTGGCCCTGGACTTGCCCCATGCGCAATGCGTGGCGGCGGATATTGCGAGCGCGCACAGCCAGCGGCAGCGCCTCGGTGTAGGTAGGCACAGCAGTCATTGAAGTGACTCCTTTTATCGAATCAACGATTGACCAGATGAGCCGGTACTCGCGACACCAGGAAGGCGCCAAACATGAGTACGGCCGTGATGAGATACATGCCGATGGCATTGCTGCCCAAGGTGGTAGTGACCCAGCCGATCAGGTAGGGCGAGCAGAAGCCGGCGAGGTTGGCGAAACTGTTCACCGCCGCGATGCCTGCCGCCGCCGATACACCTCCCAACAGCGTGGTGGGCAGCATCCAGAACAGTGAAGAGGCGGATAGCACTCCAGCCGCAGCGAGGCACAGGCTGAGGATCGACAGCGTCAGGCTGCTGCCCAGTGCTGCGGCGAGGCTCAGGCCCAGAGCGCCGATCAGCATGGGGATCGCCAGATGCCAGCGGCGTTCACGGTGACGGTCGCCGCTGCGCCCGGCCCACAGCATCGCGACGATGGCACACAGGTACGGCAGGCTGGTCAGCAGGCCGATGTGCAAAGGTTCGCTGACGCCGGCATTGCGTACCAGTGTGGGTAGCCAGAACGTGATTGCGTACTGGCCCATCACTACGCAGAAGTAGATGCCCGCCAGCAACCAGAGCCGACGGTCGCGGATGAAGTCGGCCACCGAGCCGTGGTTTACCTTGTGTTGTTCGTCTTCAGCCAGCTCCTTGCGCACCAGGGCTTTTTCTTCGTCGCTCAACCAGTGAGCCTGATCGACGCCATCCTTCAGGTAGCTCAGCACCAGGACGCCCACCAGTACCGTGGGGATGGCTTCGAGCAGGAACATCCACTGCCAGCCCGCCCAGCCGTGAACGCCGGCAAAGCGCTCCATGATCCAACCCGACAAGGGGCCGCCGATCATGCCCGACAGCGGAATCGCGATGAACCACAGCGCGGTCATCTTCGCCCGGCGGTAAGACGGGAACCAATAGGTCAGGTACAGCAGAAGTCCCGGTGCCAGGCCTGCTTCAGCGATCCCCAGCAAAAAGCGCAGGGTATAGAATTGCCAGGCTGTCTCCACCAGGGCGAACATCGCCGAGATGATGCCCCAGGTGATCATGATGCGAGCGATCCAGCGTCGAGCGCCCACTTTGTGCAGAATGATGTTGCTGGGCACCTCGCAGAGAAAGTAGCCAATGAAGAACATGCCAGCGCCCAGTCCGTAGACCGCTTCGGAAAGGGCCAGGTCGTCCATCATCTGCAGCTTCGCAAAGCCGACATTGACCCTGTCCAGATAGGCGCACAGGTAGCAGAGCATGAGAAAAGGCATCAGTCGCCAGGCCGTTTTACGGTAGGCACTGCTGCGTGCGGCGGATACCGCATCGAGCGCTAATGTGGTCATTCGTTCTGATCTCTTGTTGTTATCGAACGCGTGGCCTGCGCCGGGCTCGGGTGCAGGTCACGATGCACCGGGTGCTCAGTGGATCAGCATCCCGCCGTTGACATCCAGGGTAATGCCCGTCAGGTAGCTGGACAGGTCACTGGCCAGGAACAAGGCCGCATTGGCGACATCGCGCGCCTCGCCCAGGCGGCCCAAGGGGATGCCTTCGATGATGGCGTGACGGCGCTCATCCTGCATGAGGCCACCGGTGATGTCAGTGTGAATCAGGCCTGGCGTGATCGAGTTGACGCGAATATTGTCCGGCCCCAGCTCGCGGGCCATCGCCTTGCCCAATCCAAGCACGCCAGCCTTCGCCGCGCTGTAGTGAGGGCCACCAAAGATGCCGCCACCACGCTGGGCAGACACAGAGGACATGCAGATGATGCTGCCGGCGCGTTGCGCACGCATGGTTGGGATCACCGCCTGGGACATCAACAATGTGCCACGCAGGTTCACGTTGAGAATCCGGTCATAGTCAGACCCTGTGATTTCCAGGGTTTTCACCGGTTGAGTGATGCCGGCATTGTTTACCAGCACGTCGATCCGACCGAATTGCGCGAGCACTTGAGCGATGGCATCACGCACTTGTGCTTCATCGGCAACGTTGGCAGCCAAGCCGAGGTGGCCTTCGCCCAGTGAAGCGGCAGCCTCGGTCGCGGCGGAGGCGTCCAGGTCCAGGATCGCGACTTTGGCGCCCTGAGCGGCAAACGCCTGGGCTGTTGCGCGGCCGATGCCGCGGGCAGAGGCCGCGCCAGTGATCACGGCAAATTTTCCTGTTAACAGCATCGAAGGTGCTCCAGATGGTTGTTGTTGTGAGCGGCGGTTCCAGGCAGAACCGATAGGCACAGCTTCGTCCCGGACAGCACCCCGAGCAACGCTGCCTCCTTCACCCGGTGCTGAAAAAAATTCAGCCCTCGACTTGTGCCTTGGGCTTACAGGAAGGTAAAAGCCTTGGTGTCGCTTCGAATCCTTCAGGAAATGGTCATGAGCCTGGACATCCTCAGAAAATCGCCTCAGATCCCTTCCCTGAAAGCAATTCAGGCCTTCGAGCAAGTCGCTCGCTTCGCCAACGTTGCACGGGCCGCAGAGCAGTTGAACCTCACACCCTCTGCGGTGAGCCACCAGATCGCCAATCTGGAAGCCTTGATCGGTCGTCCGTTGTTCATTCGCGAAGCGCGCGGTGTTGCATTGACCCCGGCCGGAGAGCAGTACCTGCGCGAGGTGTCAGGCATATTGCAAAGCCTGGCTACGGCCACCGAGCGCGCCGGCAACTCGGTGGGCTTCGATTGCTTGCGGCTTCATTCCGCGCCCAGCTTTGGCCTGCTCTGGTTGCTGCCGCGCCTGGACCATTTTCGTAACAGTCATCCGCAGATCCAGATCAACCTGTCGTGCTCCTACGAGTCGCTGCACTTCGGCCGCCATCAGATCGATCTGGATATCCGTCATGGCTACCCCAACTGGCCCAGCCTGGAAGTGCGTACCATCCGGCATGAACGTGCAACTGTGCTGGCCTCGCCACAGCTTCTCGAGCGTACGCCTATCAGGCAGCCGGGCGATCTGCTGGGGCAGAACCTGATCCTGTCGGAAGCCGCATTGGTGCAGTGGCCCCAATGGTTCGCCCAGCAAGGTGTGACGTTGCCTCAAACCCCCTACGCCCTGAGCTTCGATCGCTCCTACATGAGCCTGGAGGCCGCCAGCCACGGGTATGGGGTGGCCTTGGAGAGTTCCCTGCTGGCGCAGGACTACATTGCCCGAGGCGAGTTGGTACCGGTATTTACAGAAGACCTGGCGACGCCCGTCAGTGCCCACCACCTGGTTTTTCCTCGAGGCCATGCTGAAGCTCCCAGGGTTCGCCAGTTCCTTGAATGGGTTCAGGGCCAGCTCGGTCATGACTTCAATTACTGAGAGCCGTTTGCACAACAGATGAACTGCGCTAGGGGCCGGCTATCAAGTCAGCAGAAGGCTGGATAGCACCAGAACTCAACGGTAATAAGCAACAAGGGAAAAGCCCTACAACCCTATCGGAAGTTTCGCTGCCCGGTTCGGGTTGTACATCTTCAGGGTGTCGCTACCATCAGGGCTCGGCGCTTCCATGGAGATTCCAGTGACTACTTCCGGCAATACAAGAAGGCGGGGTTGGTAGCGTGCATCAGCCCTTGGGTTCGTTCACTAGCTTTCTGCGCTCGGCCTTGGTGATTCTGTTGTGTCTATTGGGCGTATTCCCTCTGGATGTGATCCTGCCATCATTCCCGGCGCTCGCAGACGAGTTTCACGTCGAGCCAAAGCAGATAGCCTACTCGGTGAGCTTCTTTGCGTTTGGTGTCGCCTTGGCGCAAATCGTGATCGGGCCATTGTCGGATGGCATGGGGCGCAAGCGGTTGTTGCTCGCTGGGTTGGGAGTGTCCATTGCAGGGGCAGTGGGTTGTGTACTTTCAACCCGCTATGAGACGTTCATGGCGTTCCGTTTGCTGCAGGCCCTGGGTTGCGGGAGTTTCGTGCTGGGCCAGGCGCTCGTGCAGGATCTGTACAGCGGTAGACAACGCAATGCCATGCGTATCCTGCTGACCAGCGCAAGTGGGCTGTTCATTTCGTTGTCACCGGTCGCAGGCGCTTTTCTCCAACAATCCTTTGGCTGGAAGGGCAGTTTTACGGTATTCGCTTTCATAGCCGTGATCGTTTCATGCCTGTCATATGCATTGCTGCAGGACACGCCTGCATCGCGAAGCCGTACGTCGGGCATGCACAGCTATTGGATCATGCTGCGTGATACGACCTATCTTGCGCACTCCCTGTTGTCCAGCCTCGCGTTTGCCTGCCATTTTTCCTTCATCGTTGTCGCGCCATTGGCGTTGATGGACAGCCTGGGGCTGACGCCATATCAATTCTCGGTGGTATTTATCGCCTATGGGCTTGCGTATATCGCTGGCGGAGTAGCCGCGACCTATTTGAACAACCGCGTAAGCCCGCAGGTTCAGATCAAGACGGGATTCCTGCTCATAGCTGCCGGGGGCATCACACTGTTGATCTGGGAGCAGGTTGCAGGGTTGACGGTGGCGAGTCTTATGCTGCCGATGATCATCTGCACGACGGGGACAACGCTGGTGCGTCCTGCTGCGACGACCCAAGCCTTGGCGCGTTACCCGCAGCAAGCCGGTGCGGCAGCGTCGCTCAATACGACATTGTTGTTCGCAGGTGGTGGTTTGGCCGGCAGTCTTGTTGCTAGCGTCGAAAGCGAGCTGCCGATGAGCCTGGGGCTTCTGTTCCTGGGTGTCAGTTTGTGCGGATGGCTACTGCTTGCATGCCTGACGGAAACGCTGACCAGCACTCGAACTTGATAACGACCGAGCCATCCGCGGTGAAAACGATAACGGTGTAGCGCAGGTGTTGATCAGGCCCAGAAACCAAACAGCACCAACGCCGCCACGCCAAGCCCGACCGCAACCGAACAGCCGCCCAACGACAGTGCCGCCCGACCTTGCCGGTACCAACCATCCTGGCCCAATTGCCGTGCCGGTGCCAACAGGCTGCGCCAGTGCATTTCCGTGTCATGAAACGCCTGCAAGTTCGCCATGTCCGCATCCAGCCAACGGCGAAAATCGATCCGCTCGCACGCCGTCACCTGTGGGCTCTGCAAGCGCACATACCATTGCCCGGCAACACTCGCCAGCACATCCCGGCGCGAACGACCAGCCTGCAGTGCCTGGGCCATGTGCCGCTCGATGCTCGCCAATGGCAGGTCGAGGCGGGCGGCGATGCTGGAGAAGTCCAGTTGGTCGAGGCGGTTGAGCAGGAATACTTGTTGGACACGCCGTGGCAGGCGTTTCAGTGCGTGCAGCAGGGCGTCGTCGGCATGATGTTCGGCAGCAGGGGTTGGGTACTCAAGGGGCAGCAGCAGACGGGTCATGGACAGCTCCTTGCTCTGTGGAGGGGGAGGGATGGGGGCATCTTCCGTGATGCGTGATCAGCGTAGGTTAAACGATATTGATTCTCAAGTGCTGATTCCGCAAAGTTTTGTAATGAGCATTCACGCCCTGAAACACCTTTGCTATCATGCGCGCCATCACGATCTTCATTAGCCTGAAGAGCCAAAAAAAAAAGACCCAGCAAAAAGCTGGGTCAAAAACCGTGATTAGCCTGATGAGGAGATAATCTGGGAGCGACCTAAGCTCCAGGTTATCCAGCAGATCTCGCGATCAGCTGAGTGCAATAATAATCGTTATCATTTGCCAGTCAAATGAATTTTCGCTAATCCGGTAAAAAAGTTTTACCGGTGCGCTTCCTTGTCACGGCAATCGGGGCCTTCGCCGTTACCCGGCCATCACGTTCTCTCCCTTCTTTCTTGCTTACAAACCCGATTCCACGGTGCGTTTGTGCTCGAGCAGTGCGCGCGCCATGTCCATCATGTGCATCAGGGCAAAGGTCAGTTCGCGCTGGCTGCCGTGCTGGTGGGTGGCGGTTTCCTGCGCGGTGGCGGCGGCGCAGCGCAGCAGGGCGATAGCGTGTTCCTGGGCCTGGTCGCCGGTTACACCTTCGTGCAGGGTCCAGATCCTGTTGTCCAGGGTGGGACGCGGCGGGTTGGGGTTGAGGTAGTAGTCGAGGGCGCGGCGGGCGGCTTCGCTGTCGAGATCTGTTTCGTCGTTTTTCGGTGGTTTCATCGCGATACCTTCTGATTTCCCTTCAAACACACAGGAATCAGAGGATAGGTCAGTCTGTACTATCTATCTAAAAATAAATAATTCAGATTGTGTATTGCTGCGGTTAATACAGTCCGTATTGTTGCCGCTCATGGAAAACTGGAACGCATTTCTCAAGCGCTACAAGCGCGAACACAATCTCAGCCAGCTCAAGCTGGCCGAGCGCCTGGGCATGACTCAGGGGGGCGTGGGGCATTGGCTGCGTGGCACGCGGCGGCCGACGCTGGAAACCATCAACGAAAAGCTCGAAAAGCTTGGGCTGGTGTTTCTGGAAGCCCAAGTCATGGTGGTGGAGCGCGATATCGTGCGCGAATCGCCTGGTCACTATGCGGCCGAGCAGCCGGTTTCGGCACAAGCTCTGCTTTACGCGAGCTTTCGCTTCCCGGTGCTGAGTTGGGCTGACTTGCAGGGGCCCTTGCCAGAAACAAGCAAGGCCCACGAACAGACTGACTACATGCCCGCCGGCAATGCGTTCTGGCTGGTGGTGGAAAACGACTCGATGAATGCCGCCAGTGGCAGGAGCATACCTGAGGGTATGCGTGTGCTGGTGGATACTGGCCTGCCGGCAGAGCCAGGCCGGTTGGTGATTGCGCGGCAGCCCGGGCGGCCGGCAGTGTTGCGGCAGTTGGTCGAGGAGGGCGGAGACAGGATGCTCAAACCGCTGAATACCCGCTATCCGACAGTTCTGTGTGAAGAGGGCTGCGAATTTCTGGGTGTGGTCGTGCGGGGGCACGGGGTCTTCTAGCTTGCCGGGGCTGCTGTGTAGCCCTGTCGCGACACAAGGCCGCCCCTACAGCGGCCGCAGCGAGATCGAGATGCGCGCCTTTGCAGGAGGCTGATGGCAGCGATGAATATGGATAGATGGATTGCCCTGGTCCGTGACCGGATGGAGGAGCTAGGGCTCACTCAAGAGCAGCTTGCCGAGCGCGTTGGCGTGTCTCAAGGCAGCGTGGGGCATTGGGTGAACAAGCGGCGGCAGCCGAAGATCGAGTCGATGAATCGCACCCTCATCGAAATTGGCATGCCGCACTATATCGTCAGCTTGCAGCTGCGCATTCAGGGGCAGGTTGACGGGAAGCGGAGCATTTACGAGGTCGATGACTCCGATGATGACCTGGACCTCATGCAATACATCGTGTGCTTCCGCTACCCGGTGCTGGGCTGGGATGAGTTAGGTATCGCAGAGGGGGCGGAGCCAGGTGTGTTCGAGCAGACGGACTACCTGGCCCAAGGCAAGGCGTTCTGGCTGACTGTCGAGAATGATGCGATGAGTGCCGCCAGTGGCCGCAGTGTGCCGCAGGGCATGCGGATGTTGGTGGATCCTGGGGTAGATGCCGAGCCAGGGCGTCTGGTTATCGCTCGTCAGCCGGGCAAACCGGCGATCTTCCGAGAGTTGGCGGAGGAAGGTGGGCAACGGTACCTGAAGGCACTCAACAGCAACTACCCGGCGCTGTTGTGTGAGGAAGGCTGCGAGTTTCTGGGTGTGGTCGTGCGAGTGCATGGCTCCTTCTAGATTGCAGCGACACAAGGCCGCTCCTACAGGTAACGCACAATCCTGTAGGAGCAGCCTTGTGCTGCGAAGACGCCATTACTGACACACAACCTCTTCAGTCATGCCGACCCTTTCGCAGCACAAGGCTGCTCCTACAGGGCTGCGGCACGGCTGTCAGCGATGGTTACATTATTCCGCCAGTTCGACCAGCACCGTCCCTTCGCTGACCATATCCCCTTCCTGGCAGAACAACGCCTTCACTGTGCCGCCATGCGGCGCGCGAATGCTGTGCTCCATCTTCATGGCCTCCAGCACTACCAGCGCCGTACCTGCTTCCACCACCTGCCCAGGCTCCACCAGCACCCGCACGATGCTGCCGTTCATGGGCGCGCCCAGGCCGCCCTGGTGGCTGTGGCTGGCCTCGGCCTCGGCAATCGGGTCGAAGGCTTCGATGGCATGCATCTCGCCATCCCACTGCAAGTACAACGTGCCACCGCGGCGGATCGCCAGATGCTGGCGTCGCACACCCGCCTGGTCATGCACCAACTGCTCGCCCACCAGTTGCCAGGTAGACGCAGCGCTGCGCTCCAGGGCAACTGCCTGGTCCTGCCCGCCACTGACCAGGTGCAGGCTGCTGCGCGCCGGCAGGCCCAGGCGCAGGCCGTTGCGCTCGGCCCACGGCGAACTGCGGTCGTCCTCCCGCTGGTGTGCGGCCTGGCCCTGCAACCAGGCCTCGGCCGCGGCTTCCCAGAAGCCTGCCGGCAGCGCTTGCGGCGCGGGCAGCAAAACCTCCTGGTGACGCGGAATGAAGCCAGTATCCAACTCCGCTGCAGCAAACGCCGGGTGGGCGAGAATGCGCCGCAGGAAGGCGATGTTGGTCTTCAACCCGCCAATGGCAAATTCGTCGAGCATGGCCAGCAAACGCAAGCGCGCCTGCTCGCGGTCTTCGCCCCAGGCGATCAGCTTGCCCAGCATCGGGTCGTAGAACGGCGACACCACGTCACCCTCGCTGACCCCGCTGTCCACCCGTCGCCCTTCGCCGGCTGTCGACTCGCGGTACAGCGCCAGCTTGCCGGTCGCGGGCAGGAATTCGTTGGTCGGGTCCTCGGCATACAGGCGCACTTCGATGGCATGGCCGATCAGCGGCACCTGTTCCTGGGTGATCGGCAGGGCCTCGCCGCAGGCCACGCGAATCTGCCAGGCCACCAGGTCGAGCCCGGTAATGGCCTCGGTGACCGGGTGCTCCACCTGCAGGCGGGTGTTCATCTCCATGAAGAAGAATTCGCCACGGGCATCGAGCAAAAACTCCACGGTGCCGGCGCCCACGTAGCCGATGGCCTGGGCCGCGCGTACCGCCGCCTCACCCATGGCACGGCGCAATTCGGCTGACAGGCCTGGCGCTGGGGCTTCTTCCACCACCTTCTGGTGACGGCGCTGTATCGAGCAGTCACGCTCGTTGAGGTACAGGCAGTTGCCGTGCTGGTCGGCGAATACCTGGATTTCCACATGGCGCGGCTTGAGCACGTATTTTTCCACCAGCATGCGCGCATCGCCGAACGACGACTGCGCCTCACGCTGGGCCGAGGCCAGGGCGTCGGCCAGCTGGCTTTCTTCCTCGACCACTTTCATGCCCTTGCCACCGCCGCCGGCGCTGGCCTTGAGCAGCACCGGGTAGCCGATGCGTTCGGCTGCGGCGCGGAAGGTGTCCAGGTCCTGGGCTTCGCCATGGTAGCCCGGCACCAGTGGCACGCCAGCGGCTTCCATCAGTGCCTTGGCCGCCGACTTGCTGCCCATGGCATCGATGGCGCTGGCCGGTGGGCCGAGGAAGATCAGCCCGGCCTCTTCGATGGCACGGGCGAAGCCTGCGTTCTCGGACAGGAAGCCATAGCCCGGGTGGATGGCCTGGGCGCCGCTGGCCTTGGCTGCGGCCAGCAGCTTGTCGACCAGCAGGTAGCTTTCGGCAGCCTTGGTGCCGCCGAGGTCGACGCGGATATCGGCTTCGCGGCTGTGCCGGGCATCACGGTCGGTGGCACTGTGCACGGCCACGGTGGTCAGGCCCATGGCCTTGGCGGTGCGCATCACCCGGCAGGCGATTTCGCCGCGGTTGGCGACCAGCAGGGTGGTCAAAGCGGGGCGGCTCATGGGCGCGGCTCCTTCTTGTCGTCGGTTTGCCAGGCGGGGCGGCGTTTTTCCAGGAAGGCGCGCAGGCCCTCCTGGCCTTCGGCGCTGACTCGGATGCGGGCGATGGTGTTTTCGCAGTAGCGGCGCAAGGCCGGGCTGAGTTCACCGTCGTCCACTTCACGCAGCAGGTCCTTGGTGGCGCGCAGCGCTTGCGGGCTGTTCTGCAGCAGGTTGCTCACCCAGGCTTCGACCTGGGCGTCCAGTTCGCTGGCCGGGTAGACCTCGGCCAGCAGGCCCAGCTCGCGGGCCCGCACGCCGCTGAAACGCTCGGCGGTAAGGGCATAGCGGCGCGCGGCACGCTCGCCGATGGCCTTGACCACGAACGGGCTGATCACTGCCGGGGCCAGGCCGATGCGCACTTCCGACAGGCACAGCTGAGCGTCTTCGGCACCGATGGCCATGTCGCAGCAACTGATCAGGCCCAGCGCGCCGCCAAAGGCCGCGCCTTGCACCACGGCCAGGGTCGGCGCCTTGAGGCGGTGCAGGGCATACATCAGCTCGCCCAGCTCGCGGGCATCATCCAGGTTGGTGTTGAAGTCCAGCTGCGCCGACTGCTGCATCCAGGCCAGATCGGCGCCGGCGCTGAAGTGCCGGCCGCGGCCGCGCAGCAGCACGAAGCGCAGGCTGGCGTCCTCGGCCAACTGGTCGAGGGCGACGATCAGCTCGCGGATCATCAAGGCGTTGAAGGCGTTGTTCTTGTCCTCGCGGCTCAGCCACAGGGTGGCGAAGCCGCGCGGGTCGCGGATCACTTCGAGGGTGCTGAAATCGCTCATGGGTCACATCCGGAAAATGCCGAAGCGGCTCTGTTCGATCGGTGCGTTCAGCGCGGCGGACAACGCCAGGCCGAGCACGTCGCGGGTCTGTGCCGGGTCGATGACACCGTCGTCCCACAGGCGGGCGCTGGAGTAGTAGGGGTGGCCCTGGTGCTCGTACTGGTCAAGGATCGGCTGTTTGAGCCGGGCTTCGTCTTCGGCGCTGAACGGGTGGCCACTGCGCTCGCTCTGTTCGCGCTTGACCTGGGCCAGCACGCCGGCGGCCTGTTCGGCCCCCATCACGCCGATCCGCGCATTGGGCCACATCCACAGGAAGCGCGGGTCGTAGGCACGGCCGCACATGCCGTAGTTGCCGGCGCCAAAGCTGCCGCCAATGATCACCGTGAACTTCGGCACCTGGGCGCAGGCCACGGCAGTGACCAGCTTGGCGCCGTGCTTGGCGATGCCGCCTTCTTCGTACTTCTTGCCGACCATGAAGCCGGTGATGTTCTGCAGGAACAGCAGCGGGATGCCGCGCTGGCAGGCCAGTTCGATGAAGTGCGCGCCTTTTTGCGCCGCTTCGGCGAACAGGATGCCGTTGTTGGCGAGGATCGCCACCGGGTAGCCGTGCAGGTGGGCGAAGCCGCACACCAGGGTGGTACCGAACAGCGCCTTGAACTCGTCGAACACCGAGCCGTCGACCAGACGCGCGATAACCTCGCGCACGTCGAACGGTTGCTTGGCATCGGCCGGCACCACGCCATACAGCTCATCGGCGGCGTACAGCGGTGCCACCGGGGCCAGGCGCTGCAGCTTGCCCAGCTTGTGCCAGTTGAGGTTGGCCACGCTGCGTCGGGCCAGGGCCAGGGCATGTTCGTCGTTGTCGGCATAGTGGTCGGCCACGCCGCTGGTGCGGCAGTGCACATCGGCACCGCCAAGGTCTTCGGCGCTAACCACCTCGCCGGTGGCCGCCTTCACCAGTGGCGGGCCGGCGAGGAAGATGGTCGCCTGCTGGCGCACCATGATCGCTTCGTCGGCCATCGCGGGCACGTAGGCACCGCCGGCAGTGCACGAGCCCATCACCACGGCAATCTGCGGAATGCCCAGCGCGCTCATGTTGGCCTGGTTGAAGAAGATCCGCCCGAAGTGCTCGCGGTCGGGAAACACTTCGTCCTGGCGTGGCAGGTTGGCGCCGCCGGAGTCCACCAGGTAGATGCACGGCAGGCGGTTCTGCAGGGCGATGGTCTGCGCACGCAGGTGCTTCTTCACCGTCAGCGGGTAGTAGGAACCGCCTTTGACCGTGGCGTCGTTGGCCACGATCATGCATTCCACGCCTTCGACGCGGCCGATGCCGGCGATCACGCCCGCAGCGGGCACGTCTTCGCCATACACCTCATGGGCAGCCAGTTGGCCGATTTCGAGGAACGGCGAGCCCGGGTCCAGCAGGCGGTCGATACGCTCGCGTGGCAACAGCTTGCCACGCGAAGTGTGCCGCTCCTGAGCCTTGGGCCCACCGCCCTGGGCCACCTGGGCGAGCAGGCCGCGCAGGGCCTGGACCTGTTCGAGCATGGCCGCGCTGTTGCTGGCGAACTCTGCCGAACGCGGGTTGATCTGGGTGTGCAAGGTAGCCATGTGCGCCCGTCCCTTGTGCTCAGCGGGTTTCGTTGAACAGTTCGCGGCCAATCAGCATCCGGCGGATTTCGCTGGTGCCGGCACCGATCTCGTACAGCTTGGCGTCGCGCAGCAGGCGGCCTGCCGGGAATTCGTTGATATAGCCGTTGCCGCCGAGAATCTGGATCGCCTCCAGGGCCATTTGCGTGGCGCGCTCGGCGGTGTACAGGATCACCCCGGCGGCGTCCTTGCGGGTGGTTTCGCCACGGTCGCAGGCCTGGGCCACGGCATACAGGTAGGCGCGGCTGGCGTTGAGCTGGGTGTACATGTCGGCGATCTTGCCCTGGATCAGCTGAAACTCGCCGATGCTCTGGCCGAACTGCTTGCGGTCGTGAATGTAGGGCACTACCAGGTCCATGCAGCTCTGCATGATGCCGGTCGGGCCGCCGGACAGCACCACGCGCTCGTAGTCCAGGCCGCTCATCAGCACGCGCACGCCACCGTTTAGCTGGCCGAGGATGTTTTCTTCCGGCACTTCGACGCCGTCGAAGAACAGCTCGCAGGTGTTGGAGCCACGCATGCCCAGCTTGTCGAACTTGTTGCTGCGGCTGAAGCCTTTCCAGTCACGCTCGACGATGAACGCGGTGATGCCGTGCGCGCCCTTGTCCAGGTCGGTCTTGGCGTAGATCACGTAGGTGTTGGCGTCCGGGCCGTTGGTGATCCAGGTCTTGCTGCCGTTGAGCACGTAGTGGTCGCCGCGCTTTTCTGCGCGCAGCTTCATCGATACCACGTCGGAACCGGCGTTGGGCTCGCTCATGGCCAGGGCGCCGATGTGCTCGCCGCTGATCAGCTTGGGCAGGTACTTGAGCTTCTGCTCGTGGCTGCCGTTGCGGTTGATCTGGTTGACGCAGAGGTTGGAGTGGGCACCGTAGGACAGGGCCACCGAGGCCGAGCCACGGCTGATTTCTTCCATCGAAACCACGTGGGCCAAGTAGCCCAGGCCGGCACCGCCGTATTCTTCCGGCACGGTGATGCCCAGCAGGCCCATGTCGCCGAACTTGCGCCACATGTCGGCAGGGAACAGGTTGTCGTGGTCGATTTGCGCGGCGCGTGGGGCCAGTTCGGCGGCGACGAAGGTGCGCACCTGGTCGCGGAGCATGTCGATGGTTTCGCCCAGGGCGAAGTTCAGGGTGGGGTAATGCATGCTGGGGCACCTTCTTGTTCTTGAAATTGGGTAACACCGTAGCTCAAGGGCTATCCACCGGCCCTGTGGGAGCGGGTTTACCCGCGAATGCGTCAGCAGGGCCACCGTCATTGCCTGGATGATCGCATTCGCGGGTAAACCCGCTCCCACAAGGTCGGTGGTGGGCCGACAAACCCGATGTCGTTTTCACCTTTACGTTAACGTAAACCTGCATGCGCTCACTGTCAATCGACTCATCACCTTTACGTAAACGTAAATCTGCGCCAGAGTATTCCCGCTTGCTTCAGTCGTGCCCAGAACAACCACAAGAAGGGACACCCATGAGTCAACCAAGCTATACCCGCGGTCGTCAGGACCAAGCCTTGCTGACCCAGACCATCGGCCAGGCCTTCGACGCCACCGTGGCCCGTTGTGCCGACGGCGAGGCCCTGGTGTCGCGCCATCAGGGCCTGCGCTACAGCTGGCGGCAGTTGGCCGAGCAGGTCGAGGTGCATGCTCGTGCCCTGATGGCCCTGGGCGTGAACACCGGCGATCGGGTCGGCATCTGGTCGCCCAACTGCGCCCAGTGGTGCATCCTGCAGCTGGCCAGCGCCAAGGTCGGTGCGATTCTGGTCAACATCAACCCGGCCTACCGCGTGGGCGAGCTGGAATACGTGCTGCGCCAGTCCGGTTGCCGCTGGCTGGTGTGTGCCGATGCCTTCAAGACGTCCGACTACCACGCCATGGTCCAGGAACTGGTGCCGGAGCTGGCCAGCGCCGCCCCCGGTGAAATGGCCAGTGAACGCCTGCCCGACCTGCGCGGTGTGGTCAGCCTGGCCGCCAACCCGCCGGCAGGCTTCCTGCCTTGGCAAGCGCTGGCCGAGCGGGCAGGGCAGACCTCGACCGAGGCCTATGCGGCGCGCCAGCAAAGCCTGCAGTTCGACCAGCCGGTGAACATCCAGTACACCTCCGGCACCACCGGCGCACCGAAGGGCGCCACGCTCAGCCACTACAACATCCTCAACAACGGCTTCATGGTCGGCGAAAGCCTGGGCCTGACCGCACGCGACCGCATGGTGATCCCGGTACCGCTGTACCACTGCTTCGGCATGGTCATGGCCAACCTCGGCTGCATCACCCATGGCAGCACC
The DNA here is from genome assembly GCF_023100865.1 of Pseudomonas sp. A2. Classification (NCBI taxonomy): domain Bacteria; kingdom Pseudomonadati; phylum Pseudomonadota; class Gammaproteobacteria; order Pseudomonadales; family Pseudomonadaceae; genus Pseudomonas; species Pseudomonas sp. A2. The sequence continues at coordinate 3,947,485 of NZ_CP039127.1, read as the reverse complement.
ATGATCTACCCCAACGACGCCTTCGACGCCGAGCTCACCCTGCGCGCCGTGGCCGAAGAGCGCGCCAGCATCCTCTATGGCGTGCCGACCATGTTCATCGCCATGCTCGACCACCCCGCGCGCGGGCAAATGGACCTGTCGACCCTGCGCAGCGGCATCATGGCCGGCGCCACCTGCCCGATCGAGGTGATGCGCCGGGTCATCGACCAGATGCACATGGCTGAAGTGCAGATCGCCTACGGCATGACCGAGACCAGCCCGGTGTCGCTGCAGACCGGCCCGGACGACGACCTGGAGCTGCGCGTGACCACCGTCGGCCGCACCCAGCCGCAGCTGGAGAACAAGCTGGTGGACGCCGACGGCTGCATCGTCCCGCGCGGCGAGATCGGCGAGCTGTGCACCCGCGGCTACAGCGTGATGCTCGGCTACTGGGACAACCCCCAGGCCACGGCAGATGCCATCGACCCGGCCGGCTGGATGCATTCTGGCGACCTGGCGGTGATGGACGAGCACGGCTACGTGCGCATTGTGGGGCGCAACAAGGACATGATCATTCGCGGCGGCGAGAACATCTACCCGCGTGAACTGGAAGAGTTCTTCTACACCCACCCGGCGGTGGCCGATGCGCAGGTGATCGGCATCCCGTGCAACCGGTATGGCGAGGAGATCGTCGCCTGGATCAAGCTGCACCCGGGGCACAGTGCCACGGTCGAAGAGTTACAGGGCTGGTGCAAGGCGCGCATTGCACACTTCAAGGTGCCGCGGCATATCCGCTTTGTCGACGAGTATCCGATGACGGTGACCGGCAAGGTGCAGAAGTTCCGCATGCGGGAGATCAGTGTGGCGGAGATATCGGCTTTAACTGCTGGTTGATGTATTGATGCTGCCGGCCCTTTCGCGGGTAAACCCGCTCCTGCAGGTACAGCGCCGCGTTCGAAATCGGCGCGGTCCCTGTGGGAGATTGCCCAGTCCTTTGGGCTGCGCTTTCGCGCAGAGAACCAATATCGCTCGTCTGATGCGTCCTTTGTAGGAGCAGCCTTGTGCTGCGAAGAGGCCGGTACAGCCAACAGACAGGCTTTGTCAGCCCCGGCCTCTTCGCAGCACAAGGCTGCTCCTACAGGACCTCGCCGAACCAATGAGTCATGTGTTGTTCTATGAGAGCGGGTTCACCCGCGAAAGGGCCGGTCCTGCCTGCGTAGATCCTGGTCTACCCTTAAGCCTTCACCGGTGGTTCCTGGCTCGGCGGGTCGCCCACTGTCGGCGGCACGGTCGGTTTGATCGGCAGCTCGTCCGGCTCTTCCTCCGGCACGGGCGGCGGCAGGCTCGGGTCGTCGATGTTGGGATCGGGAGTCTCCGGTGGAATGGGAATGTTCATGGCCTGACCTCGCTTGGGTAAATGAAGAGGTGCTGCAGGCTTCGACCCCTCGCAGCTGCCGTTCGCTCAATTTTTTTGAACCCCACGCCTGTGCCCGGCTCTGAACCCTTACCGCCACCAGCCTGAGGGAGCAAGGTCCGATGTCACGAAACGAGCCCTTCGAAAGCGTGCCCATGGCCAACGATCACCCGGACCAGGCCATCAGCCTGTCCCAGGCGCTGCTGGCGCCGCGCATCGTGATCGAAGACACCCAACCCGTGCTCGAGGCCGGCACCTTCGCCGCCAAGGCCATCAGTGGCCAGCCGGTGGCGGTCAGCAGCAAGGTCTACAGCGACGGCCACGACCGCCTGGCCGTGATGCTCAACTGGCGCCAGGCCCACAGCCGGCGCTGGCATTGCGTACCCATGCAATCGCCGGGCAACGACCTGTGGCTGGCCGAGTTCACCCCCACCGAACTGGGCCCGCACCTGTTCAGCATCGAGGCCTGGATCGACCCGTTCGCTACCTACTGCCACGACCTGGAGAAGAAGTACCACGCCGGTGTCGAGGTCCGGTTGGAGCTGGAGGAAGGCCGATTGATGCTGGGCAAGGGCATCGAGCTGTGCAACGGTGCCCTGCGCGAGGAGCTCCAGGCGTTGCAGCAGCGCCTGCCCACGCTGAATGCCGACGACCAGGTGGCACTGTTTCTCGACCCCGCTACCGCCCGCCTGATGAGCGACGCCGAGCACCGCAGCTACCTGGCCCGCAGCCGCGAATTCCCCGTCGATGTCGACCGCCCGGCCGCGCAGTTCGCCAGCTGGTACGAGCTGTTCCCGCGTTCGGTCACCGACAGCCCCGAGCGCCACGGCACGTTCAACGATGTGCACGAGCGCCTGCCGATGATCCGCGACATGGGCTTCGACGTACTGTATTTTCCGCCGATCCATCCCATCGGCATGCAGCACCGCAAGGGCCGCAACAACGCCCTCACCGCGGAGCCCGGCGACCCGGGCAGCCCGTATGCCATCGGCAGCGCAGAAGGTGGTCACGAGGCGATTCACCCACAACTGGGCAGCCGCGACGACTTCCGTCGCCTGGTGGCCGCAGCGGCCGAGCATGGCCTGGAAATCGCCCTCGACTTCGCGATCCAGTGCTCCCAGGACCACCCCTGGCTCAAGGAGCACCCCGGCTGGTTCAGCTGGCGACCGGATGGCACTATCCGCTATGCCGAGAACCCGCCGAAGAAATACCAGGACATCGTCAACGTCGATTTCTACGCGCCCGAGGCCGTGCCCTCGCTGTGGCTGGCTTTGCGTGATGTAGTGGTCGGCTGGGTCGAGGAGGGTGTGAAGACCTTCCGCGTCGACAACCCGCACACCAAACCACTGCCATTCTGGCAATGGCTGATCGCCAATGTGCGCAGCCGGCACCCGGAGGTCATCTTCCTCGCCGAAGCCTTCACCAAACCGGCGATGATGGCCCGCCTGGGCAAGGTCGGGTACGCGCAGAGCTATACCTACTTCACCTGGCGCAATCACAAACAGGAACTGCGCGAATACTTCGAGCAGCTCAACCAGCCGCCATGGAGCCAGTGCTACCGGCCCAACTTCTTCGTCAACACGCCCGACATCAACCCGTACTTCCTGCATAGCTCCGGCCGTGCCGGCTTCCTCATACGCGCTGCACTGGCCACCATGGGGTCGGGGCTGTGGGGCATGTATTCGGGCTTCGAACTGTGCGAAGGCACACCGCTGCCGGGCAAGGAGGAGTACCTGGATTCGGAGAAGTACGAAATCCGCCCACGCGATTTCAGCCAACCCGGCAACATCATTGCCGAGATCGCCCAGCTCAACCGCATCCGCCGGCAGAACCGCGCCTTGCAGACCCACCTGGGCGTGGCGTTCTTCAACTGCTGGAACGACAACATCCTGTACTTCGCCAAGCGCACGCCCGAGCGCGACAACTACATCCTGGTGGCAATCAGCCTCGACCCGCACAACGCCCAGGAGGCGCATTTCGAGCTGCCGCTTTGGGAGCTGGGGCTGGATGACAACGCCGAAACCCATGGTGAGGACTTGATGAACGGACATCGCTGGTCGTGGTACGGCAAGACCCAATGGATGCGCATCGAACCCTGGCATCTGCCTTTCGGTATCTGGCGCATCGAAAAGGCCCGTTAGCGACGGGATACGCCATCCCCTGTGGGAGCGGGTTTACCCGCGAAGCAGGCGCCGCGGAGCATGGCACCGGCTTCGCCAGTGTTCGCGGGTAAACCCGCTCCCACAGGGATCGTGTCAAGTCAGTTGCTTGTGCATCAGGGCCAGAGCAACCAGAAATTGAAAGGAGTCGCACATGGCCAAGCGTTCCCGCCCGGCAGCCTTCATCGACGACCCGCTGTGGTACAAGGACGCCGTCATCTACCAGCTGCACATCAAGTCGTTCTTCGATTCGAACAACGACGGCATCGGCGATTTCGCCGGCCTGATCAGCAAGCTCGACTACATCGCCGAGCTGGGCGTCAACACCCTGTGGCTGCTACCGTTCTATCCCTCGCCACGCCGCGACGACGGCTACGACATCGCCGAATACAAGGCCGTTCACCCCGACTACGGCAACCTGGCCGATGCCCGCCGCTTCATCGCCGAGGCGCACAAACGCGGCCTGCGGGTAATCACCGAGCTAGTCATCAACCACACCAGCGACCAGCACCCCTGGTTCCAGCGCGCCCGCCATGCCAAGCGCGGCAGCAAGGCACGGGACTTCTACGTGTGGTCGGATGATGACCAGAAGTACGACGGCACGCGCATCATCTTCCTCGACACCGAGAAGTCCAACTGGACCTGGGACCCGGTCGCCGGCCAGTACTTCTGGCACCGCTTCTACTCGCACCAGCCCGACCTCAACTTCGACAACCCGCAAGTGCTCAAGGCTGTGATCGGGGTGATGCGCTTCTGGCTGGACCTGGGTGTCGATGGCCTGCGCCTGGACGCCATCCCTTACCTGATCGAGCGCGACGGCACCAACAACGAGAACCTTGCCGAAACCCACGACGTGCTCAAGGCGATCCGCGCCGAAATCGACGCCAACTACCCCGACCGCATGCTGCTGGCCGAGGCCAACCAATGGCCCGAGGACACCCGCCCGTACTTTGGCGAAGGCGAGGGCGACGAATGCCACATGGCCTTCCACTTCCCGTTGATGCCGCGCATGTACATGGCCCTGGCCATGGAAGACCGTTTCCCGATCACCGACATCCTGCGCCAGACTCCGGAAATCCCCGCCAACTGCCAATGGGCGATTTTCCTGCGCAACCACGATGAGCTGACCCTGGAAATGGTTACCGACCGCGAGCGCGACTACTTGTGGAACTACTACGCCGAAGACCGCCGCGCCCGCATCAACCTGGGCATCCGCCGCCGCCTCGCGCCGCTGCTGCAGCGCGACCGCCGGCGCATCGAACTGCTCACCAGCCTGCTGCTGTCGATGCCCGGCACGCCCACCCTGTATTACGGCGACGAACTGGGCATGGGCGACAACATCTACCTGGGCGACCGCGACGGCGTGCGCACGCCCATGCAATGGTCGCCGGACCGCAACGGCGGTTTCTCCCGTGCAGACCCGCAGCGCCTGGTACTGCCGCCGATCATGGACCCGCTGTATGGTTACCAGACCGTCAACGTCGAAGCCCAGGCCAACGACCCGCATTCGCTGCTGAACTGGACCCGGCGCATGCTGGCGGTGCGCAAGCAGCAGAAGGCCTTCGGCCGCGGCAGCCTGCGCACCCTCACGCCGAACAACCGGCGCATCCTCGCCTACTTGCGCGAGTACACCGACGCCGATGGCAACACTGAAGTCATCCTGTGCGTGGCCAACGTTTCCCGCGCCGCCCAGGCAGCTGAACTGGAATTGTCACAATACGCCGACAAAGTACCGGTGGAGATGCTCGGCGGCAGTGCCTTCCCGCCAATCGGGCAACTGCCGTTCCTGCTGACATTGCCACCCTACGCCTTCTACTGGTTCCTGCTGGCCAGCCACGACCGCATGCCCAGCTGGCACATCCAGGCCACCGAGGGGTTACCCGAATTGACCACACTGGTATTGCGAAAGCGCATGGAAGAACTGCTGGAGGCCCCCTCCAGCGATACCCTGCAAAGCGCCATCCTGCCGCAGTACCTGCCCAAGCGGCGCTGGTTCGCCGGCAAGGAAGAGCCGATCGACCAGGTGCGCCTGTGCTACGGCGTGCGTTTCGGCACCGCCACCACACCGGTGCTGCTCGGTGAAATCGAAGTGCTCAGCGAGGGTGTGGCTACCCGCTACCAGCTGCCGTTCGGCCTGCTGCCCGAAGAGCAGATCAGTACCGCGTTGCCGCAGCAGCTGGCCCTGGCGCGGGTGCGCCGTGCCCATCAGGTTGGCCTGATCACCGATGCCTTCGTCCTCGAGCCATTCATCCGCGCGGTGCTGCGTGCCTGTGAGGGCGGCATGCATCTGCCTTGTGGCAACGGCGAGGGCGAGCTGCGTTTCGAAAGCACGCAGCAGTTGGCGAGCCTGGCGTTGAACGACGAAAGCAGCGTGCGCTACCTCAGCGCCGAGCAGTCCAACAGCTCGGTGGTGATTGGCGACCAGGTGGTGCTCAAGCTGATTCGCCGGGTCAACCCGGGCGTGCACCCCGAGCTGGAAATGAGTGCCTACCTGACCGCCGCAGGCTTTGCCAACATTTCGCCGCTGCTGGCCTGGGTCAGCCGGGTGGACGAGCAGGGCGCGCCACACCTGCTGATGATCGCCCAGGGCTACCTGAGCAACCAGGGTGACGCCTGGGCCTGGACTCAGAACACACTGGAACGGGCCATCCGCGACCAGATGGAGCCCTCCAGCCTCGACGCCGATGCGCACACCGATGCACTGGCCGAACTCACCGGCTTTGCCGCCTTGCTCGGCCAGCGCCTGGGCGAGATGCACCTGCTGCTGGCCGCACCGACCAATGACGAAGCCTTCCAGCCGCGCCCAAGCGATGCCGACGACAGCGAACGCTGGAGTGCGCAGATCAGCGCCGAACTCACCCATGCCCTCGACCTGCTGGCCCAGCACCGCGACAGCCTAGACAGCGAAAGCCAGGCGCTGGTCGACGATTTGCAGCAACAGCGCGACGGCCTGGCCCAGCACATCGCCAACCTGACCCGCCAGGCCCAGGGCGGCCTGCTGATGCGCGTGCACGGCGACCTGCACCTGGGCCAGGTGCTGGTGGTGCAGGGCGACGCCTACATCATCGATTTCGAAGGTGAACCGGCCCGGCCGCTGCAAGAGCGTCGGGCAAAACACAGCCCGTACAAAGATGTCAGCGGCGTGCTGCGATCCTTCGACTATGCTGCTGCCATGATCTTGCGCAGCGCGTCTGCGGTCGACCTTTCCGACCCGGCGCGCCAAGCCCGGCAACGGGTTGCCAGGCAGTACCTGCACCAGTCGCGGCATGCCTTTGTCGAAGCCTATGGCCTGGCCACCGCGGCCATGCCTCACGCCTGGCAACAGGCCGAGGGCGAGCGTGCTGCACTGGAGCTGTTCTGCCTGGAAAAAGCCGCCTACGAAATCACATACGAAGCCGAGAACCGTCCGAGCTGGCTGGCCGTGCCTTTGCATGGCCTGCATGGACTGATCAGTACCTGGGGAGAGTCATAGATGAATGCAACCACGCGTGAAAACGGCGGCCTTCGGCAACGGGACCTCGACGCCCTGGCCCGCGCCGAGCACGCCGATCCATTTGCGGTACTCGGCCCCCATGGCGACGGCGCCGGCGGGCAGGTGGTCCGCGCCTTCCTGCCCAACGCCCTGAATGTGCGCATCCTGGCCCGGCATGACGGGCGCATCCTCGCCGAAATGGAGCAGGGCAGCCTGCCAGGGTTGTTCACCGCGCACCTCGATGAGGCACACCCGTACCTGCTGCAGATCGGTTGGGCCGGTGGCGAGCAGATTACCGAAGACCCCTACAGCTTCGGCCCGCAACTGGGCGACATGGACCTGTACCTGTTCGCCGAAGGCAACCACCGCGACCTGTCCGGGCGCTTCGGCGCCCAACCCATACAGGTCGATGGCGTCGATGGCGTGTGTTTCTCGGTGTGGGCACCGAACGCCCGGCGGGTGTCGGTGGTGGGTGACTTCAACAACTGGGATGGCCGCCGCCACCCCATGCGCCTGCGCCACAGCGCCGGGGTGTGGGAGCTGTTCGTGCCGCGCCTGGGCGTGGGCGAAACCTACAAGTTCGAGGTGCTGGGCAAGGACGGCATACTGCCCCTGAAGGCCGACCCGCTGGCGCGCGCCACCGAACTGCCGCCGAGCACCGCATCCAAGGTGGCAGGGGCGCTCAGCCACGACTGGCAAGACCACGACTGGATGGCGCAACGCGCGCAACGCCATGCCTACAGCGCGCCGCTGTCGATCTACGAACTGCACCCGGGGTCGTGGCGCTGCGAGCTGGATGAGGCGGGCGAGGTCGGGCGCTATTACAACTGGCGCGAGCTGGCCGAGCGCCTGGTGCCGTACGTTCAGGAACTGGGCTTCACCCACATCGAACTGCTGCCGATCATGGAGCACCCCTTCGGCGGCTCCTGGGGCTACCAGCCGCTGTCGCTGTTCGCCCCCACCTCGCGCTACGGCAGCGCCGAGGACTTCGCCGCGTTCATCGACGCCTGCCACCAAGGGGGCATTGGTGTACTGCTGGACTGGGTACCGGCGCATTTCCCCACCGACGAACACGGCCTGGCGCGTTTCGACGGCACCGCCCTGTACGAATACGACAACCCCCTGGAGGGCTACCACCAGGACTGGAACACGCTGATCTACAACCTTGGCCGCAACGAAGTGCGCGGCTTCATGATGGCCTCGGCGCTGCACTGGCTGAAGCACTTCCACATCGATGGCCTGCGTGTCGATGCAGTGGCCTCGATGCTGTACCGCGACTACTCGCGCAAGGCCGGCGAATGGGTGCCCAACCGCCACGGCGGGCGCGAGAACCTGGAGGCCATCGACTTCATCCGCCACCTCAACGGCGTGGCGGCCCACGAGGCCCCGGGCGCGCTGATCATCGCCGAGGAGTCCACCGCCTGGCCCGGCGTCAGCCAGCCGACCCAGCAGGGTGGCCTGGGCTTTGCCTACAAGTGGAACATGGGCTGGATGCACGACACCTTGCATTACATTCAGAACGACCCGGTGCACCGCACTTATCATCACAACGAGATGAGCTTCGGGCTGATCTATGCCTATTCCGAGCACTTCATCCTGCCCATCTCCCACGACGAGGTGGTGCACGGCAAGCATTCGCTGATCGACAAGATGCCCGGCGACCGCTGGCAGAAGTTCGCCAACCTGCGTGCCTACCTCACCTTCATGTGGGCGCATCCGGGCAAGAAGCTGCTGTTCATGGGCTGCGAGTTCGGCCAGTGGCGTGAGTGGGACCACGATAGCGAGCTGGACTGGTACCTGCTGCAGTACCCTGAGCACCAGGGTGTACAGCGCCTGGTAGGCGACCTCAACCGCCTGTACCGCGAGGTGCCGGCGTTGCATGAGCAGGATTGCCAGCCGCAGGGGTTCCAGTGGCTGATTGGTGACGATGCGCAGAATAGCGTTTACGCCTGGTTGCGCTGGAGCAGCAGTGGCGAGCCGGTGCTGGTGGTGGCCAACTTCACCCCGGTGCCGCGCGAGGGGTATCGCATTGGCGTGCCGTTCGGCGAACGCTGGCAGGAGCTGTTGAACAGTGATGCGGAGCTGTATGCCGGGTCCAATGTCGGCAACCTGGGGGTCGTGCAAAGTGACGAGATAGCCAGCCATGGGCAGCCGCAGTCGCTGGCCCTGAACCTGCCGCCGCTGGGTGTTCTGATAATGAAACCAGCCTGATGTTTTGCCAGTACTGGCCTCTTCGCGGGTAAACCCGCTCCCACAGGTATTGCACAAGCTTCAGACCCTGTGCGGTCCTTGTGGGAGCGGGTTCACCCGCGAAAGGGCCGACCCTGCCTACCACCGCATCCGCACCCCAAGGCTGCCAATCAACCCATTCAGATCATTATCGTCCACGTCACTGCTGTAATCGGCACTGACAAACAGCGCCACCGTGGGTGTCACCCGCGCTACCAGCCCCAACCCCAGTTCCACCGTGGTCGAGTAGCGCGAACTGGAGATCTTGTCGACCTGGTCCAGCTTCACCTCATCGGCATTGCTGAAGTCATACCACACGTTGGTCCGCACATAGGGTTCGATCGGCATGCCGCGTACTTCATAACGCCCGGACAGCCTGGCGCCGACCCGACCGCTCCAGCTCGGCTGGCTGTCGAAGGCCTGCAAGGTCTCTTCCTGCGCCCGGCTGCCGGGGAAGAACTGCTGGTTGATCAACTGTGCCTGTGGCTCGATCACCCAGCCGCCACCCAGGCCGATGGGGATGCCGCCTTCCAGCGAAAAGGTCATCGCGTGGCCGCTGTCGTCCAGTCGCTGGCCGTTTTCGCCTCGACCGTTGACGTCGATGCGTGAACCCATGGCCACGGCATCCAGGTGCCAGCCCTGTTCATGGGTCATGCTCCAGTACACCCCCAGGCTTTCGCCGCTGAGGTTCACGGCGTTGCGTTGCTTGTCGCCCAACAGCTGGCGCATGCCGTTGAAGTTGGTCTGCAGGTTGTTTTGCCCCACGAAGATCCCCGCGCGGTGCACATTGCCCGCTGCAGTTTCACGCACGAACAGGTCCGGGCCGATCATCAGTTGCTGGCTGGGGGCCTCCAGCTGGTCTGGAGGCTGCGCGCCACTGCGCGCGGTGGTGGGGAAGAACTGCGCCCACTGGCTGGCGACCAGGTCCGGTGCAGGCTGCCCATGGCGTTCGCTCATCTTTTGCGAGAACGCGTTCAAGGTACCGATACTCAAGCCACTGGCGCTGACCGGGTCGAGCGTAAGCTGTGGTACTGCCGGTTGGTGCAGGAAGCCGGGCGAGGTCGGGTCGTCCTGCAGTTCATACGCGATAGTTTCCACCGGGGTTGCCAGAAGCAGCGACGTGGAAACCGCGTAGAAAATGCTTTCGAAGCGCAAGGGGTTCGAGGTGCTTTTCATGGCGGATCTCCTTTGTTTTTGTGTTACAGCCCTAGGACCTGGCCTGTTGTCACGAGCTGTACGGCAAAAACAGTGGGCGACCCAAACCAGCACGCCTGGCTTTTCGCAGCGCGCACGAAGGCGCGAGCTAGAGGCCCTGCGCGAGATCATTACTGCTAGATATGTTCAGCTAAGGAGAGGGCGCCGCTTGCGTCAAGAAAGCGTGAAGGATGTGTTCAGGTTCCGTGGCTTTGTTCAACTTGTTGAATCACAAGATAATTCGGCTAGGTATAGCCAGGTTCGCTATTTGCCGTGCTGCGGCTATGAAGAATGATTGCTAAGCCTGACTTCGACCGACAACGGCAGGTGGTCCGACAGGTGCGACCAAGGTTTGTGCCCCAGAATCCGCGGCCCGTGGCTTTCGGCGTTGCGCAGGTAGACACGGTCCAGTCGCAACAGCGGCAGCCGCGCAGGATAGGTGCGGGCCAGGTGGCCATGGTGGCGTTCGAAGGCCTCGTGCAGGTCACGCTGCAGGCCCAAGGTGCGGTTGCCGTGGGATTTCCAGTCGTTGAAGTCGCCAGCGATGATCACCGGGGCGTCGGCGGGCAAGGATTCGAGCAGCTTGCGCAGCAGTTGCAGCTGCTTCTGGCGGTGGCTTTCCAGTAACGACAGGTGCACGCAGATGGCATGCACCTGATGCTGGCCAGGCACGTCGAGGACGCAGTGCAGCAGGCCACGTCGTTCGGGGCCGGTGATCGACACGTCGAGGTTGCGATGTTCGATGATCGGGTATTTGGACAGCAGCGCGTTGCCGTGGTGGCCGTCGGGGTAGACCGCGTTGCGCCCGTAGGCGAAGTCGCTCCACATGCTGTCGGCGAGGAACTCGTACTGCGAGGTCTGCGGCCAGCCGGGGTAGCGCGCGGCGTGGCGGTCGTGGCTGCCGAGCACCTCCTGGAGAAAGACGATGTCGGCCTGGGTGCTGCGCACCGCCTCGCGCAGTTCCGGCAGGATGAAGCGCCGGTTGAAGGCGGTGAAGCCCTTGTGGGTATTCACCGTCAGCACCCGCAGCCGCTTCACGGCCGGGGCCTGGTTGACACTGGCGAAACCTTTACTGCCGGCTTCGGGGTTCACGGTTACTCCTCGGTCAACGGGTTTGCGCGGATCCTTGTAGGAGCAGCCTTGTGCTGCGAAAGGGCCGATAAGGCAAACCACTTGCTGTGCCGGTGAAGGCCTCTTCGCAGCACAAGGCTGCTCCTACAAGGGACAGGTACCAACCTGTCAGGTTCACTCCTCATCACGCTGCAACACCATCAGCAGCAACGACCGCCCCTTCACCTCGAAGGTGCTGTCGAACTGCAGATGCTGCCCCTTGCGCAGCTCTGGCCGGTCGGTATCGACCAGGCAACTCCAGTAATCCCCCTCGGGCACGGTTGGCAGCTGGAACGGCACGATGTCATGGTGGGCATTGACGATCAGCAGCACGGTGGCCTCGGCGCCTGGCCTGGCAATGCCGCTGACCTGGGCACGGCCATCGATCAACATGCCCAGGCAACGCCCGTGCGGGTCTTCCCATTGTTCCACGCTCATCTCGTTGCCATCCGGTGCCAGCCAGGTCACATCCTTGACACCGATCGCCTCATTGTAGTCGCCAACCAGGAAGCGCGAGCGGCGCAGTACCGGGTAGGCCAGGCGCAGGCGGGTGAGGCGCTTGACGAAAGCCAGCAGCTCTTTGCCCTCCTGGTCCAGGTCCCAGTTCACCCAGCCGATCTCGCTGTCCTGGCAATAGGCATTGTTGTTGCCGTGCTGGGTACGGCTGAACTCGTCACCGGCGACGATCATCGGCGTGCCTTGGGCCAGCAGCAGGGTTGCGAAATAGTTGCGCATCTGGCGCATGCGCAGGGCATTCACGGCCGGGTCGTCGGTTGGCCCCTCGACACCGCAGTTCCATGACAGGTTGTTATCTGTGCCGTCCTGGTTGTTCTCGTCGTTGTCCTCGTTGTGCTTGTGGTTGTACGACACCAGGTCGCGCAAGGTGAAGCCGTCGTGGGCGGTGACGAAGTTGACCGAGGCATAGGGACGCCGGCCACGGTTGTTGAACATGTCCCCCGAGGCTGTCATGCGCGAGGCAAAGTCGGCCAGTTGGCCTTCGTCGCCTTTCCAGAAGGCGCGCACGGTGTCGCGGAAGCGGTCGTTCCACTCTGCCCAGCCCGGGGCAAAGTTGCCCACCTGGTAGCCGCCCGGGCCGCAGTCCCATGGTTCGGCAATCAGCTTCACCTGGCTCAGCATCGGGTCCTGGCGGCAGGCGACGAGGAAGCCGTGGCGTTCGCTGTAGCCGTCGTGGTAGCGGCCAAGGATGGTCGCCAGGTCGAAGCGGAAGCCGTCCACGTGCATTTCGCCGGCCCAGTAGCGCAGCGAGTCGGTGACCAGCTGCAGCACGCAGGGGTGGCTCAGGTCCAGGGTGTTGCCGGTGCCGGAATCGTTGATGTAATAGCGCTTGTCGTCCGGCATCAGGCGGTAGTACGAGGCGTTGTCGATACCGCGCATCGACAGCGTGGGGCCGCGCTCGTTGCCTTCGGCGGTGTGGTTGTAGACCACATCCAGGATCACCTCCAGCCCGGCGTCGTGCAGGTGTGCGACCATTTCCTTGAACTCGGCGATCTTGCCGCTGGCCAGGTAACGCGGGTGGGGCGCAAAGAAGGCGATGCTGTTGTAGCCCCAGTAGTTGTTCAGGCCCTTGTCCAGCAGGTGCTGGTCGTTGACGAAGGCGTGAATCGGCAGCAGCTCGATGCTGGAAACGCCCAGCTCCTTGATGTGCTTGAGCAACTCGTCATTGGCCAGGCCGGCGAAGGTGCCGCGCAGTTCTTCCGGCACCGCTGGGTGGCGCATGCTGATGCCACGGGTGTGGGCCTCATAAATGATCGTACGCTCCCAGGGGATCTGCACGCGCTGGTCGCGGCCCCAGGTGAATGCAGGGTCGATCACCTTGCACTTGGGCACGAAGGGCGCGCTGTCGCGCTCGTCGAACGACAGATCGCCGTCGGGGTGGCCGATGGTGTAGCCGAACAGTGCTTCGGACCATTGCAGGCTGCCGACCAGTTGCTTGGCATACGGGTCGATCAGCAGTTTGTTGGGGTTGAAGCGGTGGCCGTTCTCCGGCTCGTAGGGGCCGTGCACGCGGTAGCCGTAGACCAGCCCTGGGTGAGCGTCAGGCAGGTAGCCGTGGTAGATCTCGTCGGTGTATTCGGGGAGCTCGATGCGTTCGATTTCGTGCTCGCCGGTGGAGTCGAACAGGCACAGCTCGACCTTGGTGGCATTGGCCGAGAACAGGGCAAAGTTGACCCCAAGGCCATCCCAGGTGGCGCCGAGGGGGAAGGGCAGGCCTTCGCGGATACGCGACGGGGCTACCGAGCGGGTTTTCTTCGGGGTGCGGGGGCTCATGGCGGTCCTCTGTGGCCGTGGTGGTGGAGGGAGCTGCGTAGGCCTGTACCGGCCTCTTCGCGGGTGAACCCGCTCCTACAGGGATAGCGCCAGGCTTGAGGATGACGGGGTACCTGTGGGAGCGGGTTTACCCGCGAAGAGGCCGGTGCAGGCTCAACCGGCAGCCGGCTTTTTCACCGCCCGGGGTTTCTTCACAGCCACGGCCTTCTCAACCGGTTCAGCCGCTACCTTGGGCTTGGCCGGGGCCCGTTTGCGCGGCGCCGCCTTGGGTGCCAGTGCCTCGGCTTCGGCCAGCTTGCGAGCCATGTCCCAATGGCGGTCTTCCTGGCCGGCGGGCTTACCCTCGGACTCCCAGATCTGGTAGGCAAATTCGCGGATACGTTTTTCATCAACACTCATCATGACGCTCCTGATGTTCAAGATTGTTGTATCAGCAGGTTGACCGGAAACTCCGCCAGCACGGCGCTCAACATCAGCTCCCTGCAAGAGCTGACCGCGGCACTGGGGAAAAGTCCCGTCGAGTTGGCAGGCGACAAGGCAAACGGCAGGTTTACCCGGGTGTCGTCCCAGTTCTGTGCCGGGATCAGGGGTATCGGTGCACCTGCCAGCAGGGTACTGGCCAGGCGTGGCGCGATGATGACGGCCCGTTCGCCCTCGCCAAGGCGAGCGAACGCGATCACCTTGTCGGCATGCCGACCCTGCACGGTCAGGGGCAGGTAGGCGCCACGACGGAACAGCTCGGCATGGGCCTGGCGGCAGTCCAGCACCCGGGCGATCAGCGCCTGCTTGAGGCGGCCATCGCGCCAGTGTTCCAGCAGTTCGGCAACCGGCGTTGCATCGTCCAGGGTGCGACGCCGGCACGCGTAGTCCACGGCGCGCCGGTTATCCGGGTCGACCAGGCTGAAATCCCAGTATTCGTTGCCCTGGTACAGGTCCGGTACGCCCGGCGTGGTCATGCGCAGCAGGGCCTGTACCAGGCCGTTGAGGGCACCGGGGCAGGCCAGCAGCTGTGCGGCGTCGGCCAGCGACTTGCGCAGCTGCTGGTTCTCGCCGTCCAGCAGCAGGCCATCGATGTAGCGGGCACAGGCGCTTTCGTAGGCTTCGTTCGGCGCGCTCCAGCTGCTGCGCAGCTTGGCCTCGCGCAGGGCTTTCTGCTGCCACTGGCGAATGCGTTCGGCGTACTGGCCAAGGGCGTTGACATCGTGCAGGTCGAGGTCCAGCGGCCAGCTGCCCAGCAAGGTCTGCAACAGCATCAGCTCGTCGCCGGGGCTGGGCGCCGGGCCGTCATCCAGTTGCGTGCGCAACGGCGTGGCCAGTTCGCGCCAGTGTTCCATTCGGCTGGCCAGCCACGGGCCGCGCTCGCTGAGCACGGCCAGGCGTGCACGAGTGTCTTCGCCGCGCTTGTGGTCATGGGTGGCGCTTGCCAGCAGGTTGTCGGGGAAGTCGCGCAGGCGCCGCTGGGCCTCGTTGTGGAAGTGCTCGAGCGGGGCGCTGAAACGCTCGGCGTCGAAGCCCACATCGTTGCGCGACAGCAGCCGCGCGCTGCGGTAGAAGGCGGTGTCTTCCACGGCCTTGGCGGCGCTGGGCGCGGTCAGTTGCTGGAAGCGCACGCAGGCGTGGCGTAGCTGCTTGCGCGCCCGGCCTGCTGGCAGGCGGCGCCAGGCTTGCCCGCCCAGCCATTGTTGCAGGTGCTCGAGCAGTGGCCAGTCGGCTTCGCCGAGGTCGAGGCGGGCATTGGTCAGGGCCTGCTGGAAAAACCTTTCGTCTTCTGCCGGGCGCCCGCAGGCATTGAAGTAGGTGCGATACACCGGGTAATGCGCCACCAGCGCCTGCAAGGCACGGCGAATCGCGCCCAGGGTCAGGTCGCGGGTCATCAGGTCGTTGCGCGCCACCTGCAACAGTGCCTGGGCCACCGACTCGCAGTCGCCGGCCAGGCTGGCATTGAGTACCAGGTGGCGGGCCTGACGTACTTCTTCGGGGAAGTCGGGGCGTTCGCTCACATTGGCCCACAGCTCGGTCAGCGCTGCTTCGCCTGCCGGATCGTGCTGCAGCAGCGAAACCTGGTTCATGAATTCATAGCCGGTAGTGCCATCGGTAAGCCAGTCGCGGTGCAGGTGCTCGTTGGCGCCGAGGATCTTCTCCACGTAGATCGGGAAATGCTCCAGGGCGGCATTCAACGGCCGCCGTGCCAGCAGGCCATCGACCCGTCGGCGCAGCTTGCGGCAGTAACCGCGCGGGTCGGCCAGGCCGTCGATATGGTCGATGCGCAGGCCGTCCACCAGGCCGCGCTCGATCAGTTCGAACAGCTTGGCGTGGGTGGCCTCGAACACCACCGCGCGTTCCACCCGCAGGCCGCCCAGCTCGTTGATGTCGAAGAAGCGCCGCCAGTTGATGTCGTCGGCGGCGGTGCGCCAGCTGGCCAGGCGGTAGGTCTGGCGTTCCAGCAGCAGGTGCAGGCGCTTGAAGCCACTCTCGCTGCGGCTGTCGAACGCCACCAGAGCCGATTCGAGGTCAGCGCCTTCGCCCGCCAGGCGCGCCAGTTCAGCTTGCAGGGGCAGGGCGTCGGCCAGCGGCGTGGCCGATGAGTTCAACGCGGTGAAGCGTTCGGCCAGGGCCTTGAGCGCCGGCTCCGGGCTGAGGGCGAGAATCCAGCCATAATCGACCGGGCAGATCGGGAAGCGGTGTTGGTAATGGGCGACCTGCAGCAGCCCATGGTGCTTGTCGAACTCGAGCGGTATCTCGCCATTTTTCAGCGCCACGCCATAGTCGCTGGCGAGGAACGGCAACAGCAACTGGCCGGCCAGCAGTGGGTCGCTGGAGTGCCACTGGATGTCGAAGAACTCTGCATACGGGCTGCGCCGACCCCAGGCCAGCAGGCTCTGCCACCAGGGGTTGTCGGCACCGCCCACGGCCATGTGGTTGGACACCGTGTCGAGGATCAGCCCCATGCCGTGCTGACGCAGGGCGGCGACCAGCCGTTGCAGCGCCGCTTCGCCGCCCAGCTCGGGGTTGACGCAGGTCGGGTCGACCACGTCGTAGCCATGGCGCGAGCCGGCGCGGGCCTTGAGGATGGGCGAGGCATACAGGTGGCTGATGCCCAATTGGGCGAAGTACGGCACCAGCGGCACGGCCTGATCGAGGGTGAAGTCACTGTGAAACTGCAGGCGCAGGGTCGCGGTCAGCGCTTTCATCGGTCACGCTCCCAAGCCTGTTCGCGGGCCTGGGCCAGCAGTTCCAGGCGCCGCGCAGCGTCTTCGTCGTCGAGCAGTTCACGTACCGGCCGGGCAAAGCGTCGGCGCCAGTTGGGGTGGCCGGCGGTGGTGCCCGGCAGGTTGGGTTGCTCGTCGCAACCCAGCAGGTCTTCCAATGGAACCAGCACCAGCGGTGCGCGGGTGTGGCCAACGTAACGGATGGCAGCGTCGATCAGCGCGTCGTTGTTCGGCAGCGTGCCGTAGTTGGCCTCCAGGGTGCGGCGCAAACCATCGTGCTCCTTCTGCCGCTCGTGGCGCCAGTGCAGTTCGGTGGCAGCATCGATCAGTTGCAGGCGGTGGCTCCAGTCGATGTCGCGGTTTTCCAGCCAGCCGGCCAGCGGCGCCAGGTCGTGGGTGCCGGTGGTGGCCAGGGCGTTGTCCGGCCAGTCGAGAATCGGCTTGAAATGGCCGGGCTGGGTCTGCTCGAAGGGCAGCACGCGCATGCCCAGCACGGCCTTGGCCGCCAGTTGCTCGCGCAGGCCGTCCGGCACGGTGCCCAGGTCTTCGCCGAGGATGATTGCCTGGTGGCGCACCGACTCCAGGGCCAGCAGGCGTAACAGATCATCCAGCGGGTAGTTGAGGTAGGCGCCTTCGCTGGGCTTGGCCCCCTGCGGGATCAGCCACAGCCGGCGCAGGCCCATGACATGGTCGATGCGCAGGCCGCCGGCGTGGGCGAGGTTGGCCCGGAGCATTTCGATGAAAGCGCGGTAGCCGTTGCGCTTGAGCCCTTCAGGCGAGAAGGCGCAGATGCCCCAGTCCTGGCCGGCACGGTTGAGGATGTCAGGCGGTGCACCCACCTTCAGGCCTGCCAGCAGCTCGTCCTGGCGGCTCCAGGCCTGGCTGCCGGCACCGTCGGCGCCCACCGCCAGGTCAGCGATCAGGCCGACCGCCATGCCGTTGCCGCGCGCTGCTTCCTGGGCGCGTTGCAGGCCCCGTTCGGTCAGCCATTGGCAGAAGGCATGGAACTCGATCTTGGCCGGGTAGGCGTTGGCGAAGGCCTCCACTTCCGGGTGGTATGGGTCGTGCCAGGCCTTGGGCCAGTGGCGCCAGTCGGCGCCCAGGCCATGCTCCACGGCCTGGGCCTGCAGCACCTCGAAGCGGCAATGGTGCTCCAGGGCCTGGCCACCGGCTTCGCGGAAGCTGTCGAAATCCTTGCGCAGCGGGTGGTCGCCCTGGCTGAAGCCCTGGTACAGGGCTTCGAGCAGGCGCTGTCGGGCGCTGGCGGCACGCGGCCAGTCTACCAGCGGGCCTTGCTCAAGGTCTTCGAGCTGTTGCTCCAGGCCGCAGGCTTCGATGGCCACGCGCACCTCCCGCTCGCCGAGCAGCGCGGCTGGGCTGGCGTACAGGGTATTGAGCAGCAGGCGGCTGGAGGGCGAGTAGGGGCTGTAGTGCGTCTGGTCGATGGCCGACAGGGCGTGGATCGGGCTGATGGCCAAGGCATCGGCGCCGCGTTCGGCAGCCGCGCGGGCCAGTTGTTCCAGGGCCAGGCAGTCGCCATAGCCGCCATCGCCGGGGCGGCGCAAGCTGTACAGCTGCACTGCCAGGCCCCAGCAGCGCGGTGGCGGCTGTTGCACCTGGTCTTCAAGGCTGTGGCAGCGCAGCGGGGCCACGGCCACGGTGAAGCGGCGGCTGTCGATTTCCACCTGGTGGTAGCCGATGGGCAGCGCGCCGGGCAGGCGGGCCTGGTCGTCGAGGCTGAGGGTGAGGGCGCTGTGGTCCTCCAGGGTGCAGTGCGCGACGCTGGCGGCGCTGAAGTAGCGCGCCAGTGCCAATGGCTGGCCTAGGTCGGCGGTCAGCAGCGGCGGCAGGTGCTCACTGTCTTCGGCAGCGTCCACGGCGCGCAGGCTGGCGGCGATGGCGGCGTCATCGTTGGCAGGGTGGCCAAGGCCTTCAAGTATGTTGCGCAGTACCTCGTCGCTGACACGCTGGGGCCGGGCATTGGCGTCGATCCAGTCGCGGCTCAGCCCGACGCGGCTCGCCAGACGGTGCAGGGCGGTTTCGCTCATGGGCGCTCCTGGGCAGGGGGAAGCAGGCTGACCACGCAGCTGTATGCGGCCAGATGGGTATCGGGGTGCCGGGTGTCGCTGCTGTCGAACAGGCGGTTGGCCGGCGCGGGCAACTCGACCACCTGCGGGGTGGCGGCCAGGTTCAGGTCGATGCGCAGGGTGGTGCCATTGCCCAGGCACCAGCGTGCGGTCAGGGCCTTGTCGCCGTGTACTTCGGCGCCCAGCGCGCGGCTGCCGGGCAGGTGCGGGATCACATGGCGGCGGCGCAGTTCGAGCAGGTGCTGGTACAGGCCGTGCCAGCCGGCGATCACTTCCTTGCCTTGCGGGCGGGAGGCCTCGAAGGTCTGTTCGGCGTTGGGGTCGGGGATGCGTTGGCGCTGCTCGGGGTCGGCGAAGGCGGCGAAATGGGCGAACTCGCCGCGCCGGCCTTCGCGCACGGCGTCGGCCAGCTGGTCATGGAAGTCGGTGAAGAACAGGAACGGCCGGCAGCTGCCATCGTCGTCGCCCATGAACAGCAGCGGAATCATCGGCGCCAGCAGCAACAGCCCGGTGGCTGCCCGCAGCGCCTGCGGTGGGCACAGGCGGGTCAGGCGCTCGCCCAGGGCGCGGTTGCCGACCTGGTCATGGTTCTGCAGGAACAGCACGAAAGCGCTGGGTGGCAGGTGCGCGCTGGGCTCGCCGCGGGGCGTGCCATGGCGGTTGGCCTGGCCCTGGAACACGAAACCTTCGGCAAGGCAGCGGGCCAGCTGGTCGATGGGACGCTGCTGGTAGTCGGCGTAGTAGCCTTCGGTTTCGCCGGTCAGCAGCACATGCAGGGCATTGTGGCCGTCGTCGTTCCACTGGGCGTCGAAGCCTTGCTCCAGCAGGAAGGCCTGGTTGTGTTCGTTCTCAAGTACCAGCCATACGTGGCGGCCCGGTTCCACCGCAGCGCGTACCCTTTGCGCCAGCTCGACCAGAAAGTCGGGCTGGTCGATGGCGTGCACGGCATCCAGGCGCAGGCCGTCAAAGCGGTAGTCGCACAGCCACATCAGGGCGTTCTGGATGAAGAATTCGCGCACCTGCGGGCGACGGAAGTCGATGGCTGCGCCCCAGGGGGTCTGCCGGTCTTCGCGGAAGAACGGGCTAGCGTACTGGTGCAGGTAATTGCCGTCAGGGCCGAAGTGGTTGTACACCACATCGACCAGCACCATCAGCCCGTGGCCATGTGCCTGGTCGACCAGCGCACACAGCTGCTCGGGGCTGCCATAGGTATTTTGCGGCGCATAGGGTAACACGCCGTCGTAACCCCAGTTGCGCTCGCCGGGGAACTGCCCCAGCGGCATCAGTTCGACGGCACTGATGCCCAGTTCGGCCAGCCGCGGCAGTTGCCGGGCGACCCCGGCGTAGCCATCGAGCAGGCCGACATGCAGCTCCTGTATGACCGCCTCGTGCCAGGGCCGGCCTTGCCAGGGGTGTCGCCAGGCATAGCTGGCCACATTCACCACCTGGCTCGGCCCCTGCACACCATCGGGCTGATAGCGCGAGGCCGGGTCGGCCACCTTCAGTGCACCGTCGATACGGTAGTGGTAACGGTCACCGGCCTGGCACGGGGCCACGCCGGTGAACCAGCCATCATCGTCGGGCAACAGCTCGATGGCCGGCTGCTGCTCCAGTTCCACGCTCACGCTGCGCGCATCCGGGGCCCAGAGGGCGAAGCGCGCCGACGTGGCGTCCAGCAGGTGTGCGCCATGTCTGTGCATCTTCGATTCCCCGTTCAGTAGTGGCTGTGCTGTGCCTGCTTGACCAGGTCCTCGTACAGACGTGCATAGGGCTCCACGGCCTGGCACCAGTTGAACGGTTGGGTCATCGACAGGCAGCGCATGGCGTTCAGCAGGTCCTTCTTGCCATATACATAGAAGGCGCGGCTGAGTGCCTCGCGATAGCTCTCGACGGTGGACTCGTTGAACAGGAAGCCGGTAACGCCGCACTCGATGGTGTCGGCCAGGCCACCGGTCTTGCGCGCTACCGGCAGCGAGCCGAAGCGCTGCGCGTACATCTGGCTGAGGCCGCATGGCTCGTAGCGAGACGGCATCAGCAGGAAGTCGCTGCCGGCGAACATGCGCCGGGCATCGGTTTCGTTGAAGCCGATGCGCACGCCGATACGGCCCGGGTGGCGTAGCGCCAGTTCGCGCATAGCCTGCTCTTCTTCCGGCTCGCCACGGCCGATGATCGCGATTTGCCCGCCTTGCTCGACGATGTAGTCGGCCACACCCAGGGTCAGGTCCAGGCCTTTCTGGTAGACCAGGCGCGAAACCACTGCGAACAAGGGCCCTTCGGAGGGTTGCAGTTCGAACAGCGCGCGTACTTCCTGGGCATTGCGCGCCTTGCCTTCCCAGTCGTTGATGCTGAAGTTGTGCTGCAGGTGCTTGTCGGTGGCCGAGTCCCAGCTTTCGTCGATGCCGTTGGGAATGCCGCCGAGCAGGCCTTGCTGGGCCTTGCTGGCGAGGAAACCGTCCAGGCCGCAGCCAAATTCCGGGGTAGTGATTTCCCGGGCATAGGTGGCGCTGACCGTGGTGATGTGGCTGGCGTAGGCCAGGCCAGCCTTGAGGAACGACAGCTTGCCGTAGAACTCCATGCCTTCCTGCTGCATGGCGTGTTCGGGGATTGCCAGTTCCGGGCTGCAGCCGCGGCTGTACACACCTTGGTAGGCCAGGTTGTGGATGGTGAACAGGGTTGGCGTGCTCAGCCCGCGCCAGTGCATGTAGGCCGGTGCCAGGCCGGCGGGCCAGTCGTGGGCGTGCACCACTTCGGGCTTCCAGTGGATCCTGCCTTCGCCGGCGGCGATTTCGGCGGCGGCCAGGCCCAGGCGGGCGAAGCGGATGTGGTTGTCGGGCCAGTCGCGGCCGTTGTTGGCACCGTAGGGAGTGCCGTCACGCTGGTACAGCTCCGGGCAGATCAGCACATAGATGACCAGGCCGTCGGCCATGTCCATGCGCCCGATCTTGCACGGCGGCAGTGCGGCGTGGCCACCCAGTTCACCGACGATGTGGATGGGGTTGTCGCTTTCCATCACCTGCCGGTAGCCGGGGATCAGCACCCGCACATCGTGCAGGTGCGCCAGGGCACGTGGCAGGGCTGCGGACACGTCTCCCAGGCCACCGGTTTTCACCAGGTCGGCGATTTCCGAGGTCACGAACAAAATCTTGCGCTTGTTGCGGTTGTGCTGGCGCTGGGCGCCGGGTGCCTTGCCTGTCGTGGCGACGTCCGGGGTTAGCGGTTCGCGGTTGTCCGGGTTGAATGAATCTACGTGAGGCTCGACAGCGGCACTGATCATACTTCTCTCCGTCCCTATGCTTGGCCGGGTGCTGGCACCCGTGGCGATGTTTCGTGTTGGTTCTCTCTGATTCTGGATTCTGCGTAGTGCGTTCCATGCCCCAGGGTCGTGCACGCAGGCACGGCGCGATCGGCATTCCGGCCGAAGGCGATTGGGCTGGTGGGGTATGTGGGCCGATGCTGGGAAGCCCCTTTGCGTTTGGCCTACTTAGTTCCTGACCTGCCCGCGTTCCGGAAAGTTCGACTTTTTTTCGTCACTCTTCCGTTGAGCAAATGGCGGGCCGAAACCCGAGTGTAGGAGAGAAATAGATGAAAAGGTGACCCGCTGGTCACTATTGTCATGCCGCGGAATAGACGCAAACGTTGGCGTTTGTGACCGAATGTGAATAGGTGCGGGCGGGGGTATGGGGATGGTGCGCCAAATTGTGGCTTTCAGGTGCTAATGCACCAGAGTGGGGCGCAAGGCAGATGTTGGATTCTTTCGCATTCTTCGTGGGAGCGGGCTTGCCCGCGAAGAAGCCGGGCCTGGAAAAGAGGAATCAGAGAGAGACAAGCAGGGTGGGAGCCGTTCAGCTCCCACGAGAAGAAGGTAGAATCAGAGGCTGACAGCTTTGTCTTCAGCGCGTTGTTGCGCCAGCAGCAGGTTCAGTTGGGCGACCTGCTGGCGCAGCTGGTCACGTTCGTCCTTCAGTTTACGCAGCTCATCACGGCGCACGGAGACATAGAGGGTCTGGGTTGGGGTTGCAGGCATCAAAGTACCCATGGACACACCTCGCGGTTTTGGCTGGTGACAAGTTAAAGCGTAGACGCTTCACGCGGGCGCATTCTGAATTCTTTCGCAGGTCTTGGGAACTTTTTTGTTTATCGTGGTCCCGCCGTTCGTCGCTGAACCCTCGAGCGGTACGCTGGACTAATCTGAAAAGCTGGATTGTGTTGTCATTTATTTCGAAAGGGGAGCATCGGCTCATGCAACTGGGAATCATCGGGCTGGGCCGCATGGGCGGCAATATCGCAAGGCGCCTGATGCGCGCCGGCCACCGTACTGTGGTGCATGACCGCAACCGTGAGGCCATCACCGGTCTGGAGGGCGAGGGCGCCCAGGGTGCGCACGACCTCGGTGCGCTGGTACAGAAGCTGAAAGCGCCGCGCGCGGTGTGGGTCATGTTGCCCGCCGGCGAGCCCACCGAGCAGACCATCGCCCAACTGGCCGAACTGCTGGAGCCGGGCGATGCGATCATCGATGGCGGCAACACCTTCTACAAGGACGACATGCGCCGCGCCGCCGAACTGGCCAAGCGCGGGCTGCATTACCTGGATGTCGGCACCTCGGGCGGTGTGTGGGGCCTGGACCGTGGCTACTGCATGATGATCGGTGGCGAAAAGGACGTGTTCGAGCGCCTGGAGCCGCTGTTCAAGGCGCTGGCCCCGGGCGTGGGTGACATCCCGCGTACCCATGGCCGCAGCGGCGAGCACCAGCGTGCCGAGCACGGCTACATCCATGCCGGCCCACCCGGTGCCGGGCACTACGTGAAAATGGTGCACAACGGCATCGAATACGGCCTGATGCAGGCATACGCCGAAGGCTTCGACCTGCTGCGCAGCAAGGGCGGCAACGAACTGCCGGAAGACCAGCGTTTCGACCTGAACGTTGCAGAAATCGCCGAAGTGTGGCGGCGCGGTAGCGTGGTCACCTCGTGGCTGCTCGACCTCACCGCCGATGCGCTGGTGGCCGACCCGCAGCTGTCGCAATTCAGTGGCTCGGTGTCCGACAGTGGTGAGGGCCGCTGGACCATCGACGCCGCCGTCGAGCAGGCGGTGCCGGTGCCGGTGCTGTCCAGCGCGCTGTTCGCCCGCTTCCGCTCGCGCCAGCAGCAAGGCACCTATGGTGACAAGATTCTCTCGGCCATGCGCCTGGGCTTCGGTGGCCACGTCGAGAAAAAAGCCGAATGACCAAACAGAGCATTCCGGCTGCTCCGCCATGCACCCTGTTCCTGTTCGGCGCCAATGGCGACCTGGTAAAGCGCCTGCTGATGCCGGCGCTTTACAACCTCAGCCGTGACGGTCTGCTGGACCGCAACCTGCGCATTGTTGGCGTCGACCACAACCCGGCCACTGCCGAGGAATTCGCCGAACGCCTGCACGCGTTCATGGTCGAGCGTGACAAAGGCGGCGAGGGCAAGGCCAAGTGCCTGGATGAGAAGCTCTGGGCACGCCTGGCCAAGCGCCTGGATTACCAGACCGGCGACTTCCTCGACCCGGCCACCTACCAGGCCCTTGCCAAGCGCATCGACACAACCCGCCATGGCAACGCCATCTTCTACCTGGCGACCTCGCCGCGCTTCTTCCCCGAGGTGGCGCAGCGCCTGGGGCAGGCCGGGCTGCTCGACGAATCGGCCGGCGGCTTTCGCCGGGTCGTGGTGGAAAAGCCCTTTGGCACCGACCTGGCCAGCGCCGAGGCGCTCAACGCCTGCCTGCTGAAGGTGATGGGCGAGCGGCAGATCTACCGCATCGACCATTACCTGGGCAAAGAGACGGTGCAGAACATCCTGGTCAGCCGGTTCTCCAACGGCTTGTTCGAATCGTTCTGGAACAACCACTACATCGACCATGTGCAGATCACCGCCGCGGAAACCGTCGGCGTCGAGACCCGTGGTGCGTTCTATGACAGCACCGGAGCGCTGCGCGACATGGTGCCCAACCACCTGTTCCAGTTGCTGGCGATGGTGGCCATGGAACCCCCGGCCGCGTTCGCCGCCGATGCCGTGCGCAGCGAAAAGGCCAAGGTGGTCGGCGCCATCCGCCCATGGTCGGCGAAGATGGCCCTGAAAAATTCCGTGCGTGGCCAGTACGGCGCCGGCAAACAGGGGCGCAAGCAGTTGCCTGGCTACCGCCACGAGCCCAACGTCGCGGCGGATAGCCAGACCGAGACCTATGTGGCGCTCAAGGTGATGATCGACAACTGGCGCTGGGCCGGCGTGCCGTTCTACCTGCGTACTGGCAAGCGCATGAGCGTGCGTGATACCGAAATCGCCATCTGCTTCAAGCCTGCGCCCTATGCGCAGTTCCGCGAGTCGGAGCTGGAGCGGCCCAAGCCCAATTACCTGAAGATCCAGATCCAGCCCAACGAAGGCATGTGGTTCGACCTGCAGGCCAAGCGCCCCGGGCCGGAGCTGGTGATGGAGAATGTCGAGCTGGGCTTTGCCTACAAGGACTTCTTCAAGATGACCCCGGCGACCGGCTACGAGACGCTGATCTACGACTGCCTGACCGGTGACCAGACCTTGTTCCAGCGGGCTGACAACATCGAGAACGGCTGGCGCGCGGTGCAGCCGTTCATCGATGCCTGGGCCCAGGGCGGCGAGGTGCATGAGTACCCGGCCGGTGAAGACGGGCCCGAGGCCGGCAATGAATTGCTGGCGCGGGACAAGCGCGAGTGGCATCGCTTGGGGTGAGGTTTCTGTAAGGCCTGTGCCGGCCCTTTCGCGGGTAAACCCGCTCCCACAGGGATATCGATGGTTTCAAGGCCTGTGATGTACCTGTGGGAGCGGGTTTACCCGCGAAGAGGCCGTCACAGGCAACCACACAAAGGAGCCCCAATGCCTGCCCACATCGAAGACTATGCCCTGCTGGGCAACTGCCGCAGCGCCGCCCTGGTCAGCCGCGATGGCTCGCTCGACTGGCTGTGCCTGCCACGCTTCGACGCCCCCGCGGTATTCGCCGCACTGCTGGGCAACGAGGAAAACGGCCGCTGGCGCCTGGCCCCCTGCGACCCGGTCGAATACAGTAGCCGCCAATACCTGGACGACACCCTGGTGCTGGAAACCACCTGGGTCACTGCCACCGGCCGCGCCCGTGTGCTCGACTTCATGCCGCTGGGCGAGGTCAACTCGCTGGTGCGTATCGTCGAGGGCCTCGCAGGCGAAACCAACTTCGAGATGGACCTGGTGATGCGCTTCGACTATGGCCGCAGCGTGCCCTGGGTAGAACGCCTGGACCCGCGGACCCTCAGCGCCGTCGCCGGCCCCGACCGGCTGATCCTGTGCAGCACCGTCCCCCCGCATGCCCGCGACCAGCACACGGTCGCCCGCTTTCGCGTTGGCGCGGGCGAACGCCAGGTGTTCAGCCTGCGCCACCAGCCCTCGCACCTGCCGGTGCAGCCCGGCTGTGATATCGACCAAGCGCTGGCGCAGACCATCGACCAATGGCAGGCCTTCGCCGCCCGCTGCCCACAGGTGGGCCCATACTCCGCCCTGGTGCGCCGCTCGCTGCTGACCCTCAAGGCCATGACCTACGCGCCCACCGGCGGCATCGTTGCCGCCGTCACCACCTCGCTGCCCGAGCGCATCGGCCACGAGCGCAACTGGGACTACCGCTTCTGTTGGCTACGCGACGCGACCATGACCCTGCTGGCCTTCATGAACCTCGGCTACTTCGACGAAGCCCAGGCCTGGCGCGAGTGGCTGTTGCGCTCGGTGGCCGGCAACCCCGAGCAGATGCAGATCATGTACGGCCTGGCCGGTGAGCGCGACCTGCAGGAATACACCTTGCCGTGGCTGGCCGGCTACGAGCACTCGCAACCGGTGCGGGTGGGCAATGCAGCGTCGGCGCAGATGCAACTGGACATCTACGGTGAACTCGCCGATGCCATGACCCAGGCAATCAAGGGTGGATTGCCTCGCCATCCACGTAGCGCCGCCATCTCACGTCTGATCCTGCCTTACGTCGAGCGCATCTGGCGCCAGCCGGACGAAGGCATCTGGGAAGTGCGCGGCGGCCGGCAGCAGTTCGTGCACTCCAAGGTCATGGCCTGGGTTGCCTTCGACCGTGCCGCAGGGCTGGCCGACACCACCGAGGAAGGCCGCGAGCGTGGTCAGCATTACCGCCAGGTGGCTGACGAGATTCGTCGTGAAGTATGCGCGCGGGGCCTGGACCCCAGCGGCCGTTTTTTCGTCCAGGCCTATGGCTCGACCGAGATGGACGCCAGTTTGTTACACATCGCCCTTACCGGCTTCCTGCCGGCGGATGACCCACGCTTCTTGCGCACGCTCGAACAGGTCGAACAGCGCCTGATGAAAAACGGTCTTCTGCTGCGCTATGACAGCGACAGCTGTAGCGATGGCCTGACTCCAGGGGAGGGCACCTTCCTGGTGTGTTCGTTCTGGCTGGCCGACGTATATGTTCTGCTAGGTCGCCAGGCAGAAGCGCAGGCACTGTACGAACGCCTGACCGGCCTGTGCAACGACCTCGGCCTGCTGGCCGAACAGTACGACCCGGCGGGCCAGCGCATGCTCGGCAACTTCCCCCAGGCGTTCAGCCATATCGGCATCATCAACACCGCACTGAACCTGCACCGCGCACAGTGCCCGGTGCGTGATCGGGCGAGTTGCGGATAGAGTCGCATCCTTCGGTAATTAATGTGTGACGCATTGAGTCACACATGATACTTTGCTTCGTGTGATGCATGGGGTCACACTGGGCTCGTCTCCCAAATGGACACGGCGAGCTACCCATGATCATCAGTTTTCGACACAAGGGACTGCGAATTTTTCATGAAACGGGCAACATCCGAGGGATTCAGGCCTCCCACGCAAAGCGCTTGAAGCGGCAACTCCAGTTTCTTGATTGCGCCATGTCTGCGCAAGATTTGAGCGTTCCAGGCTGGCAGTTGCATCCGCTCAAAGGGGAGTTATCGGACTTCTGGTCAGTCAGTGTGTCTGGTAACTGGCGCCTGATCTTTCGCTTCGTGGGTTCGGATGTCGAACTGGTCGATTACCTTGATTACCACTGAAAAGGAGAGCTGAGCATGCCTTTGCACAATCCGCCACATCCAGGCGAAACCTTGCGTGAAGATGTCCTGCCCGCGTTAGGTCTGACGGTGAAAGCCTTCGCATCGCATCTTGGGTTCTCTCGAGAAGCGCTTTCGCGGGTATTGCATGGTCGCGCTGCGATGTCTCCAGACTTGGCAATACGCCTGGAGATGGCTGGAATCAGTACCGCACGGTTGTGGTTGGCCATTCAGGCTGATTACGATATCTGGCAGGCTCGTCACCGACAGCAACCTGTGATTACCCGGTTGTTTCAGGCCGCCTGATATAAAAGTGTGAAACGACCGGGGTAGACTAGGGCATACCCCTTCGGCACGGAGCACACATGGGCATTCGCGGTACTGATCGGCAGATCGACAACATCGAGTTCAATTTCATCTACCCAGACGGTTATGAGCTGGCGGTGTGGACGGCCCAAGCCTGATGGCCAATCACAAGATCGAAATACGCCGGCGCAATATCGAGAAGATCCTGCAGGCGGCGGAAAAGGTGTTCGCCGAGAAGGGCTACGGCGCCACGTCGATGGGTGATATCGCCGAGCAGGCCGAGCTGCCGCGTTCCAACCTGCATTATTACTTCAGCACCAAGGACGATCTGTTCCGCGCAGTGCTGCAGGACTTGCTGGATGTTTGGAAGCAGGACGCGCTGTGCTTCGAGAACTTCGACGACCCGCGGGTGGTGCTGACCAGTTACATCCGGGCGAAGATGGGCCACTCGCGCTCGCGGCCGCTGGGCTCGAAGATCTGGGCCGAAGAGATGCTGCACGGGGCGCCGGTGTTGGGGGTGAACCTGGATGAAAGCCTGGTGCCCTGGGCCAAGCTGAAGGAAGCCAAGATCCGCCGCTGGGTGGAGGAGGGGCGCATCCTGCCGGTGGAGCCGTCGGCACTTTTGTACATGATCTGGGCCTCGACCCAGCACTATGCCGACTTTGGTTATCAGGTGACGTTGCTCAATGGCGGGGAGGCGTTGTCGGACATGGCCTTTGAAAATGCCGTGCAGACGGTGACCAGCGTGATCTTGCGGGGGATCGGGCTGGAGCCTTGAGGTCGGTGTACGCTGAGCGATTGGGGCCGCTTTGCGGCCCTTCGCGGGCACGCCCGCTCCCACAGGTGTTCCGCTGCCCTCCCAAGCGGCGCGATCCCTGTGGGAGCGGGCGTGCCCGCGAAGGGCTGCAAGGCAGCCCCAATTGCCTCAACTGGCCTCGCGGTAGGGATTGCGCGGGTCCTGCGTCCAGTTCAGGTACGGCTTGCCGGTATCCTGGGCCACCATCTCGATGCAGCTCTCCACCGGGCAGGTGATCTGGCACAGGTTGCAGCCCACGCATTCCTCTTCGATCACGCTGTAGGCATGCGTGCCATCGGCCTGCAACGTACTGGCAATCGCCTGGTGCGAAGTGTCCTCACAGGCAATGTGGCAGCGCCCGCAGCCAATGCATGCTTGCTGGTCGATGTGCGCCACCGACTTGTAGTTCATGTCCAGGTACTTCCAGTCGGTGGTATGCCCCACCGCCTGGCCGCGGAACGCTTCGATGTTGGGGTGCCCGTGCTGGTCCATCCAGCGCGCCAGGCCGTCCTTCATGTCCTCGACGATGCGGAAGCCGTGCAGCATCGCTGCCGTGCACACCTGTACAGCGCCACTGCCCAGGGCCATGAACTCGGCTGCGTCACGCCAACTGCCGATGCCGCCAATACCACAGATCGGCAAGCCGCGCGTCTGCGGGTCGCGGGCGATTTCCGCGACCATGTTCAGGGCAATCGGCTTCACCGCCGATCCGCAATAACCACCATGGGTGCTCTGGTCGCCAACGATGGGGTGGGCGACCATGCGATCCAGGTCGACGCTGGTTATCGAGTTGATGGTATTGATCAACGACACCGCATCCGCCCCGCCACGGTGCGCGGCGCGGGCCGACTGGCGGATATCGGTGATGTTCGGCGTAAGTTTGACGATCACCGGCAGCGAGCAGTACGTCTTGCACCAGCGGGTGACCATCTCTACGTACTCCGGCACCTGGCCGACCGCCGCGCCCATGCCGCGCTCCGGCATGCCGTGCGGGCAGCCGAAATTCAGTTCGATGCCATCGGCCCCGGTGGCTTCCACCAGCGGCAGTATGAACTTCCACGAGTCTTCCACGCAGGGCACCATCAGCGACACGATCAGTGCGCGGTCGGGCCAGTCCTTCTTCACCTGGGTGATTTCGCGCAGGTTGATGTCCAGTGAGCGGTCGGTGATGAGCTCGATGTTGTTGATGCCCTGCACCTGGCGGTTGGGGCCGTAATGCGCCGAGTAGCGCGACGACACATTGACTGCCGCCGGGTCTTCACCGAGTGTTTTCCACACTACGCCACCCCAGCCGGCCTCGAAGGCGCGGACCACGTTGTAGGCCTTGTCGGTTGGCGGAGCGGAGGCCAGCCAGAAGGGGTTGGGTGCCTTGATGCCGGCAAATTCGATGGACAGGTCGGCCATTTACGCAGCCTCCACGTTGAGCATGAGTTGGGCATGGATGGCTTCGGCGGCCAGCTTGCCGTGTTGCACGGCCTGGACGGTAAGGTCCTGGCCCAGGGCGGTGCAGTCGCCGCCGGCATAGACGCCCGGCAGGCTGGTCTGCATCGTTTCGTCGACGCGGATGCGCTCGCCGTCGCGCGCCAGTTGTGCGGCCACCGGGTCGACGAGGCTGGTATCGTCGAAGCGTTGGCCGATGGCCTTGAAGATGGCATCGGCAGCCAGTTCGAAGGTTTCGCCGGTGTCGCGCAGGCGGCCGTCTGCCAGCTCGGTGCGGGCAAAGCGCATACCGCGCACCTTGCCGCTGTCGTCCAGCAACACGGCATCGGGGCGGGCCCAGGTATGCAGGCGCACCTGGTTGGCCTTGGCGATGTCCTGCTCGTGGCCGGTGGCGCCCATGTCGGCATGGCCACGGCGGTACACCAGGTTGACGTCGCGGGCACCCAGGCGGCTCATCTGCACGGCCATGTCGATCGCGGTGTTGCCGGCGCCGATCACCAGGCAGCGGTCGGCCAGGGGCAACTGGCTCAGGTCGTCGGCCTGGCGCAGTTCGCGGATGTAGGCGGTGGCGGCGAGCAGGCCGGGGGCTTCTTCATCAGGCAGGCCGAGCTGGCGCACGGCATTCAGGCCCAGGCCGAGGAACACTGCGTCGAACTGGTCGCGCAGCTCGCCCAGGCCAAAGTTGCTGCCCAGGCGCTGGCCATGGCGGATCTCGATGCCGCCGATGCCGAGCAGGAATTCCACTTCACGCTGGGCATAGTCGTCCACCAGCTTGTAGCGGGCGATGCCGTACTCGTTGAGGCCACCGGCCTTGTCGCTGGCCTCGAACACCACCACATCATGCCCGTGCATGGCCAGGCGGTGGGCACACGACAGGCCGGCAGGGCCGGCACCGACCACGGCGATGCGCTTGCCGGTGGCTGGCGAGCGCTGGAACGGGTGCTCGGTGAAGTGGGCATTGTCCAGAGCATAGCGCTGCAGCTGGCCGATCAGAACCGGTGCGCATTCCTGCGCGTTGTTGCGCACGCAGGCTTGCTGGCAAAGGATTTCGGTGGGGCAGACGCGGGCGCAACTGCCGCCGAGGATGTTGGCCGAGAGGATGCGCTCGGCGGCGCCTTGCAGGTTTTCGTCGCTGATGCGGTGGATGAACGACGGGATGTCGATGTCGCTGGGGCAAGCGTTGACGCAGGGGGCGTCATAGCAATACAGGCAGCGTGCGCTTTCGACGGCGGCCTGGCGGGCGGTGAGGGGTGGGGCCAGGTCGCTGAAGCGCTCGGCCAGCTGGTCGGCGCCGGCCCGTGGGCGCGGCAAGTGGTTCAGGGCGTCGATCACGGTTGTAGCCTCTCTATTTTTGGATGCAGGCGACAAGCATTGCGGTGGTTTCTGGGGCCGCTGCGCGCCCCATCGCGACACAAGGCCGCTCCTACAAGGAACCGCGCACTCCTGTAGGAGCGGCCTTGTGTCGCGATGGGCTGCGCAGCAGCCCCAATGGCCTTAACGCTGCACGGGCGTCGGCCGCTGCACTTCGGCCCTGCGCCCCAGCACCTCGTACACCGACGGATACGCCGGCCGTTCCACATACCGGCCCGCGCCTTTTTCCGCACGCAGGTCGCCATCGGCCCAGAGCACCTTGCCCTGGCTGATGGTATGGCTGGGGATGCCGCGCACGGTACGGCCTTCGAAGATGTTGAAGTCCACCTGCTGGTGGTGGGTCTTGGCCGAGATGGTGCGGGTGCCTTGCGGGTCCCACAGCACCAGGTCGGCGTCGGCACCAACACGAATGGCACCCTTGCGAGGGAAAAGGTTGAAGATTTTCGCGGTGTTGGTGGAGGTCAGCGCAACGAACTCATGCATCGACAGGCGCCCGTTGTTGACCCCGGCATCCCACAGCACCGCCATGCGGTCCTCGATGCCGGCAGTGCCGTTGGGGATACGGCTGAAATCGTCGCGCCCCATGGCTTTCTGCTCGGCGCAGAAGCAGCAGTGGTCGGTGGCGGTGGTGTGCAGGTTGCCCGATTGCAGCCCGCGCCACAGCGCCTCCTGGTGTTCACGCGGACGGAAAGGGGGACTCATCACGTAGCCTGCGGCGGTGGCCCAGTCAGGGTCACGGTAGACGCTGTCATCCAGCAGCAGATGGCCGGGCAGGACTTCGCCGTAGACCGGCTGGCCCTTGCCTCTGGCATAGGCGATTTCATCCAGCGCTTCGCGGCTGGAAACGTGCACCAGATACAGTGGTGTGCCCAGCGTCTCGGCAATGCGGATGGCTCGGCTGGCCGCTTCACCCTCGACCTGGGATGGGCGTGACAGCGGGTGGGCTTCCGGCCCGGTCAGGCCCTGGGCCAGCAGTTTTTTCTGCAGGTGGTACACCAGTTCGCCGTTCTCGGCATGCACGGTGGGCACCGCACCCAGTTGCAGGCAGCGCTCGAAGCTGGCCACCAGGGTGTCGTCGGCGGCCATGATCGCATTCTTGTAGGCCATGAAGTGCTTGAAGCTGTTCACCCCATGTTTGGCCACCAGTTCGCCCATCTCTTCGGCTACCTGCTCGCTCCACCAGGTGATGGCGACATGGAAGCCGTAGTCGCTGGCGCTTTTCTGCGCCCAGCCGCGCCAGGTGTGGAAGGCCTCAAGCAACGACTGCTGCGGGTTGGGGATGACGAAGTCGATGATCGAGGTGGTGCCACCGGCCAGGCCCGCGGCGGTGCCGCTGAAGAAATCCTCGCTGGCCACCGTGCCCATGAACGGCAGCTGCATGTGGGTGTGCGGGTCGATGCCGCCGGGCATCAGGTACTGGCCACTGCCGTCGAGGATCTCGCAGTCGGTGGGCGGTTCGAGGTTTTGCCCAATGGCACGGATCAGGCCATCGGCACACAGGACATCAGCGGGGTAACTCTCTTCGTGGGTGACCACGGTGGCGCCACGGATCAACAGAGACATGCCGTTTTCCTCGCAGGCTGACCGGTCTGGGCCGGTTCTTGGAGTTTTCTTCATGCAGGGCGGGCAGGGCGGTTAATCCTGTCAGGCCTGACAAGATTCGAGGCTAGATGCTGATCCGCGATTCGGCAAGAAAATTTTCCCATTAATTTTGTGGTTTTTAACTAATTGAAATTAAAGGGTTAATTTAATTATTGGCGCTGGCTGCGTAGCTTTCTGATGCTTTGACTTACTTGACAAGATGAAAATCTGGTCGAGATTTTCAAGCACATGAACCGTGAGTACTCCGGCCATCGCATCAGCCCGATGGGCAACAACTAGAAGAAAATCTGGAGAGAGCCCCCATGCAGCAGAGCAGATCGGAAGTGGTCGAGCGCGATGGCCTGTTCGAGCTGTCCGAAGGTAGCGATGTCCTCGACAGCCCGCGCTACAACCACGACATCGCCCCGACCAAGGTGCACCAGCGCACCTGGAACAAATGGCACATCACCGCCCTGTGGGTGGGCATGTCCATCTGCGTGCCCACCTACACCCTCGGTGGCGTGCTGACCGCCTACTTCGGCCTCAGCGTGGGCGAGGCCTTGCTGGCTATTCTGCTGGCCAACCTGATCGTGCTGATCCCGCTCACCCTCAACGCCTTCCCTGGCACCAAGTATGGCATTCCGTTCCCGGTGCTGCTGCGTTCGTCGTTCGGCATACTCGGCTCAAACGTGCCATGCCTGATCCGGGCGGTGGTCGCCTGTGGCTGGTTCGGCATCCAGATCATGTTCGGTGGCCTGGCCATCCACCTGTTCCTTGGCTCGGTGTTCGACGGCTGGAAGGCCCTGGGCGGCACCGGCGAGGTGATCGGCTTCATGATCTTCTGGTGCCTGAACCTGTGGGTGGTGCTGCGTGGCGCCGAGTCGATCAAGTGGCTCGAAACGCTGTCGGCACCGCTGCTGGTGGCGGTCGGCGTCGGCCTGCTGTTCTGGGCCTTGCCGCACATGTCGATGACCGAACTGCTGGCCCAGCCGCCCAAGCGCCCGGAAGGGGCGAACATGCTCGGCTACTTCTGCGCCGGGCTTACCGCCATGGTCGGTTTCTGGGCCACGCTATCGCTGAACATCCCCGACTTCAGCCGCTACGCCCGCAGCCAGAAGGACCAGATTCTCGGGCAGATCTTCGGCTTGCCGCTGACCATGTTCCTGTTCGCCTCGCTGGGCGTGGTGCTGACTGCTGCCTCGGCATCGCTGGTTGGCGAGACCGTGTCCGACCCGGTCAGCCTGATCGGCAAGATCCACAGCCCGTTCTGGGTGGCCCTGGCCATGGCGCTGATCGTGATCGCCACGCTGTCGACCAATACTGCAGCGAATATCGTGTCGCCGACCAACGACTTCCAGAACATCGCCCCACGCCTGATCGGGCGCAGCCGCGCGGTGTGGTTGACCGGTTTCATCGGCCTGGCGCTGATGGGCCATGAGTTGCTGAAGAAGCTGGGCTGGATCGTTTCCGACCTGAGCCTGGAGAGCGTGTACTCCAACTGGCTGCTGGGCTATTCGAGCCTGCTGGGGCCGATCGCCGGGATCATGGTGGTGGACTACTTCCTGATCCGCCGGCAGGAGCTGGACCTGGCCGGGCTGTACCGTGACGACGTGTACCCGGCATGGAACTGGGCCGGTTTTGCCGCCTTTGCGTTGCCGGTGGCGCTGACCGTCATGGCGATTGGCAACAGCAGTTTCAGCTGGTTCTACGACTACGGTTGGTTCACCGGTTCGCTGCTGGGTGGGGCGCTGTATTACCTCTTGGCCCGCGTGGTCGCGCGCAGCCCGGCGCGGGTGGTCAAGCCTTTGCCGTGAGACCGCGCCGGCTTCTTCGCGGGTAAACCCGCTCCCACAGGTACAGCGCAGGTCCTGAGGCCAACGCTGTACCTGTGGGAGCGGGCATGCCCGCGAAGAGGCCGGCACAGACAACAAAAAGCCTGAAGGAGAAACCCGTGACCCCAGTCAAAGATATCCTGAAGACCACCGCCCACCACATCGACAGCACCCGCCTGTGGCAGTCCCTGATGGACCTGGCCCGCCTCGGTGCTACCGCCAAGGGCGGCGTGTGCCGCCTGGCCCTGACCGACCTCGACCGCCAGGCCCGCGACCTGTTCGTGCAGTGGTGCGAGGCCGCCGGTTGCACGGTCACCATCGACGCCGTCGGCAACATCTTCGCCCGTCGCCCTGGGCGTAACCCCAAGCTGCCTCCGGTGATGACCGGCAGCCATATCGACACCCAGCCCACCGGTGGCAAGTTCGACGGTTGCTTCGGGGTGATGGCCGGGCTGGAGGTAATTCGTACCCTCAACGATCTCGGTGTGGAAACCGAAGCACCGCTGGAAGTTGTGGTGTGGACAAACGAGGAAGGCTCGCGCTTTGCGCCGTGCATGATGGGCTCCGGGGTGTTCGCCGGCAAGTTCACCCTGGAGGAAACCCTGGCCAAGCGCGACGCCCAGGGTGTCAGCGTTGGTGAGGCGTTGAACGCCATCGGCTACGCCGGCCCGCGTGCTGTATCAGGCCACCCGGTGGGGGCCTATTTCGAAGCGCATATCGAGCAAGGCCCGATCCTCGAAGATCAGGCCAAGACCATCGGCGTGGTGCTGGGCGCGCTGGGCCAGAAGTGGTTCGACCTGACCCTGCGCGGTGTCGAGGCCCACGCCGGCCCTACGCCCATGCACCTGCGCAAGGACGCCCTGGTCGGCGCGGCGGCAGTGGTGGAGGCAGTCAACCGCACCGCCCTTGGCCACCAGCCCCATGCCTGTGGGACGGTGGGGTGCCTGCAGGCCTACCCGGGCTCGCGCAACGTGATCCCGGGCGAAGTGCGCATGACCCTGGATTTCCGCCACCTGGAGGGTGAGCAGCTGAATGCGATGATTGCCGATGTGCGTGCGGTGATCGAGGCGACCTGTGCCAGGCATGGCCTGAGCCACGAATTGGTGCCTACGGCTGATTTCCCGGCGTTGTACTTCGATAAAGGGTGTGTCGATGCCGTGCGCGAATCGGCGCAGGCGCTGGGCCTGCCGCACATGGACATCGTCAGCGGCGCGGGGCACGACGCGATCTTCCTGGCCGAACTGGGGCCGGCGGGGATGATATTCGTGCCTTGCGAGAACGGTATCAGCCATAACGAGATCGAGAACGCCACGCCCGAGGACCTGGCTGCGGGCTGCGCAGTGTTGCTGCGCGCGATGCTGGCGGCGTCGGAGGCGATTGCCAGTGGGCGGTTGGCGGCATAGTGGAGCGGCGGGTTGTGGCGAGCACCTGCGAATCTCCACAATTCATCCCGCGGGCTCAAGACAGCCATCGCGCCCGATGTGATAGCGCTGCAGGTCCTGCGCCAGGGTAAGCTGCCCACTGTAGTGGGCGAGGGCTTCGTCGCGCACATCGTCGATGCTCGGGCTGCGCCGTGGGTCGTGCTGGTAGCGGGCGCTGAAATGCGTCAGCACCAAGTTGCGCACGCCCGCAGTTTCGGCAAAGCGCGCCACCGCAGCTGCGGTGCTGTGGCCGAAGGTGACCCCCGTGCGCTCGACCACCGCCTGGGTGAACGTGGCCTCGTGCACCAGCACGTCCGCGCCCTTGGCGGCGTCGGCCAACAGCTCGGGGTTGTCGTTGTCGCCGCACACGATCACCCGCCGCGGCGGGCGCGAAGGGCGCAGGTAATCCTTGCCGTGCAGCCGCCGCCCGCCATGCTGCACCGTCAAACCCTTGGCCAGCTCGCCCCACAGCGGGCCGCGGGGGATACCTTCGGCTTCCAGGCGCGGGATGTTCAGTCGCGGTTCGGGGTTGAGCTCGGTGAACACGAAGCCGACGCTCGGCACCCGGTGCGACAGCTGCACGCTGGTCACTTCCAGGGCGTCACTGTGCCATTCCACCAGCTCCTCCACGGCCAGCAGGCGCAGTTCGAACGGCAGGAAGGTATCGCTGGCCACCAGCCCCTGGCGCACCCAGTCGTGCAGGGCGGCCGGCAGGACAAGGTCCAGCGGCTGGGTGCGCCCGCTCATGCCGGCGCTGGCCAGCAGGCCCGGCAGGCCGAAGCAATGGTCGCCGTGCACGTGGGTAATGAAGATGGCGCGCAGGTCGCGGATCGACAGCGGTGTGTACAGCAGCCGGTGCTGGGTGCCTTCGCCACAGTCGACCAGGTACCAGTGGCTGCCACTGGCCTCGATCACTGCGGTACCGCTCACATTGCGTGCCTTGGTCGGCACGCCGGCGGAGGTGCCCAGGAACAGCAAATCCATGGTCTGGCTCCTTGTTTCAGCCCAGCAGTAACGTCTGCACCAGCCAGCCGATGGGTGTCGGGCGGACGCAAGGTGCTGGTGGCGGCGTGGTACTCAACGGGCTCGTTCCTTCGAGGTAGCAAGGGCGCACACCTTAGCCGGATTGCCGCATGTCGTCGATGGCCCGCCAGGTCTTGCCTACTCGGCCTGCCGCCAGATGAGCTTGCTGGTGTCATAGCCTTGCTCCCGGGCGATCGTCAGCAGTTGCTCGCGCATCTGGTCCGTGACTGCAGGCGTGCGTGAAAGCAGCCACAGGTATTCGCGGTTCGGGTGGCCGACCAAGGCTACGCGGTAGTCCTGGTCGTGGTACAGCACCCAGTACTCGCCCTTGGTAAGGCCGGGCGCGAGGCGGCTGAACCAGTTGTCGAAGCGCACCCAGAGCTTGTCGGTGCTGCCCGGTTGCTGGGCTTCGGCGATGCCCTTGGCCTGGTTCCACTGGCCGTCCTTTTCCTGGCAGCGGTTGGTCACGTCGAGGCGACCATCCTCTCGCAGGCCATACTGCGCCTCGGACTGCACGCAGTTGCGCTGGAAGAACATCGGCAGCCGGGCGAGTTCGTACCAGGTGCCCTGGTAACGTTGCAGGTCGACCTGCTGGGTACGCGGCGGTGCCGGGTGATCGTTGCCGGCGCAGCCGAGCAGGGCCAAGGTCATGCAGGAAAGCAGCAACGTGGTGCGTAGCGCCATGGTGAACCTCCTTGATACGGACGGGGCTTACTTGGGTTTCGATGCGAGCGAGAGGCAAAAGTTGTACAGGATTATGCCTTTCAGAACGAACCGGTCTGCACATCGCCTGCACGCACGTAACGGGCGATGAGCACGCCCGTGGGCGAAACCTGCGAATGCTGCAGTGTGAAGGCCGCCGCTGCCGCATCGTCGCCGAAAAGGCGCTTGCCGTGGCCGAGCAGCAACGGGTGGATCAGCAGTTGCAGTTCATCGACCAGGCCCGCCGCCAGCAGTTGCTGCACCAGATCGCTGCTGCCCTGGGTCAGCAGGTTGGCGCCGTCCTGTTGTTTCAGCGCGTGGACCGCTGCGGTGATGTCTGCGCCCAGTGCATGGCTGTTGTGCCAGTCGAGGGTTGCGGGGGTGTGGGTGGCCACGTGCTTGGGCACGCTGTTGAACAGGTTGGCGATCGAGAAGTCTTCCGAGCTGCCTTTTACCTTTGGCCAGTAGCCGGCGAAGATGTCGTAGGTGCGCCGGCCCAACAGCAGTTCGAAGGGCTGGCTGAACAGGGCTTGCATGGCTTGGCCGAAGACTTCCTCGGCGTAAGGTACGATCCAGCCGCCGTAGGTGAAGCCGCCGCTGGTGTCTTCCTGCGGACCACCGGGGGCCTGCATGACACCGTCGAGGCTGATGAAGGCGGCTACGATGAGTTTGCGCATGGGGACTCTCCTGTGTGCAGCCGGGGTGGCTGGGGGCATGGGATAGTCGAATGGCGGCGGACAGAATCGACAACACAAACCTGTGCCGGCCCTTTCGCGGGCATGCCCGCTCCCACAGGATCACCACAGCTCCAGAAAGCGGTGCAGTGCCTGTAGGAGCAGCCTTGTGCTGCGAAGAGGCCGATGCAGGCTACCTCAAAGCCAGTAGGTCACCGCCCACCACCCCAGCCCACCCATCACTACGGTATAGGGCAAGGCCATCCACACCATTCGCCCATACGACAGCCGGATCAGCGGCGCAATCGCCGAAGTCAGCAGGAACAGGAACGCCGCCTGCCCATTCGGCGTCGCCACGCTCGGCAGGTTGGTGCCGGTGTTGATCGCCACCGCCAGCGTCTCGAAATGCTCGCGGCTCATGCTGCCATTGAGGAACGCCTGCTTCACCTCGGTGATGTAGATGGTGGCAACGAACACGTTGTCGCTGATCGCCGACAGCAGGCCGTTGGCCAGGTACAGCATGCCCGGTTGCTGCTCCGCCGGCAGCGCCAGCACCCAGGCAATCAATGGGCTGAACAGTTGCTGCTGATGAATCACCGCCACCACGGCGAAGAACACCACCAGCAAAGCGGTGAACGGCATGGCGTCCTGGAAGGCACGGCCCAGGCGGTGTTCGTCGGTAATGCCGGTGAATGCCGTGATCAGCACGATCACCATCAGGCCGATCAGGCCGACCTCGGCAACGTGCAGCCCCAGGCAGACGATCAGGATCAGTGCGGCGAACCCTTGCACCCACAGTGCGATGCGCTGGGCAGTGGTGCGTGCAGCATCGTCCTCGGCGGCGTAGGCGGCCAGTACCTGACGCACCGGCTCGGGCATCAACGTGCCGTAGCCGAACAGGCGCAGCTTCTCCAGCAGCACGCAGGTCAGCAGGCCGGCGCCCAGCACCGGCAGTGACACCGGTGCCACCTTCAGGAAGAAATCGGCAAAGTGCCAGCCCATTTCGTGGCCGATCAGCAGGTTCTGCGGCTCGCCCACCAGCGTGCACACGCCGCCCAGGGCGGTACCCACCGCGCCATGCATCAGCAGGCTGCGCAGGAAGGCGCGGAACTGGTCGAGGTCTTCACGGTGCAACTGTGCGACCTGCTGGTCGCTGTCCAGCGCACTGTCTTCGCGCGGGTTGGCCCCGGAGGCAACGCGGTGGTACACCGCATAGAAACCGACCG
Organism: Pseudomonas sp. A2; assembly: GCF_023100865.1. NCBI lineage: Bacteria > Pseudomonadati > Pseudomonadota > Gammaproteobacteria > Pseudomonadales > Pseudomonadaceae > Pseudomonas > Pseudomonas sp. A2. The sequence goes on along the minus strand of NZ_CP039127.1, from coordinate 3,906,913 downwards.
CGGCGCTGATGATCACGGCGGTCACGGTCAGCGCATCGAGAAACGCCGAGAGGAATGCCGACAGCACGCAGAACAGCAACGCCAGGATCGCCTTCGAACGCACCCCCAGCAGGATGCGCGAGAACAGGAACAGCAGCAGTTCCTTCATGAAGTGGATGCCCGCGACCATGAACATCAGCAGCAGGATCACCGGGAAGTTGTGCTGCAGCTCTTCGTACAGGGCTTGCGGGGTAGTCATCTGCAACAGCAGGGCTTCGACCAACAGCAGGCCGCCAGGCATGAGCGGGTAGCACTTCAGGGCCATGCCCAGGGTGAAGATGAATTCGAGCACCAGTGCCCAGCCAACAGCGACCGGGCCGACGGTCACCAGCAGCAGTGGGTTGAGCACCAGGAACAGGCAGATGACTGCCTTGTACCAAAGCGGCGACTGGCCCAGAAAGCTGTGGGCGAGGGCGCCGGTCAGGGAGCGCGACATGAATTTGTATCCTTATGATTCGGCGATGGCGCACGGTGCCGGATCAGCGCCTCTTAGGCAAGGCGTAAAGTCCCGTTTTTGGCACAAGTGCGGTCATCGGGCTGGGTTAACATCCGTGCCATGAACCCTTTATCCGCAGGAGTGCCGCCCGTGACCGAGTACAGCGCGTTCAAGGTCGAACTTACCAACAGCATCGCCCACGTTCAGATCAACCGCCCGGACAAGCGCAATGCGATGAACGCTGCCTTCTGGGAGGAGATCATCGACATCTTCCAGTGGGTCGACGACACCGATGCAGTGCGAGCGGTAGTGATCAGCGGTGCCGGCAAGCATTTTTCCGCCGGTATCGACCTGATGATGCTGGCTTCGCTGGCCGGGCAGATGGGCAAGGACGTGGGGCGTAACGCGCGCTTCCTGCGCAGCACCATCCTGCGCCTGCAGGCATCGTTCAATGCCGTGGACAAATGCCGCAAGCCGGTACTGGCCGCGGTGCAGGGTTACTGCATTGGCGGCGCCATCGACCTCATCTCGGCTTGCGACATGCGCTACTGCAGCAGCGACGCGCAGTTCTCGATCAAGGAAATCGACATGGGCATGGCCGCCGATGTCGGCACACTGCAACGTTTGCCTCGTATCATCGGTGACGGCATGATGCGTGAGCTGGCTTTCACCGGGCGCAATGTCGAGGCCGAAGAGGCGCTGCGCATCGGCCTGGTCAACCGGGTTTATGATGATCAGGCCGCGCTGATGGACGGGGTCTTTGCCATCGCTGGCGAGATTGCCGCAAAATCGCCGATCGCCGTGGCCGGCACCAAGGAAATGCTCAGCTACATGCGTGACCATCGCATCGATGATGGCCTGGAGTACATCGCCACCTGGAACGCCGCGATGCTGCAGTCCGAAGACCTGCGCGTGGCGGTGGCGGCGCACATGAGCAAACAGAAACCGACGTTCGCCGACTGATCAGGCCGGGGGACGCGAAGTAAGGGAACCCCCGACATGTCAGCACGCTGGACTACCGCAGTACTCGACCCGCAGATCACCGGGGGGCTGGCCGTGGCCCGCAGCCCGGAAGGGTTCCTGGTGGACGACAACGGCGCGCTGTTCCCTCGCGACTGGCTCAAGCGCCAGGACCTCGACGTACTGTGCGAGCACGGCATCGGCCACTTCGACGGCCAGCCGGTGTTCCTGCTGGAGCTGCGCAGCGCCACCGATGTGCCCGGCTGCTCCTGGCGCGGCCTTCGCGCGTTCATGCTCGAAGGTGACTCCGACACATACAAGGTGCTGGGCTATGCCGCGCAGATCGGCACCTGGGCCCGCGAGCACCGATTCTGCGGCAGCTGTGGCCAGGTGATGACGCAAATTCGCTGGGAACGGGCAATGTACTGCCAGCCGTGCGACCTGCGCAGCTACCCGCGCATTTCGCCAAGCATGATCGTGCTGGTGACCCGTGGCGACGAAATCCTGCTGGCGCGTTCGCCACGCTTCGTCACCGGGGTGTACAGCACACTGGCAGGCTTTGCCGAGCCGGGCGAGTCGGCCGAGGACTGCCTGGTGCGCGAAGTGCGTGAAGAAGTGGCGGTGGAGGTGCAGAACATCCAGTACATCGGCAGCCAGTGCTGGCCGTTCCCCCACTCGATGATGCTGGGCTTTCACGCCGAATACGCTGGCGGCGAGATCGTCATGCAGCCGGACGAGATCGAGGACGCCAAGTGGTTCAGCGTTCACGACCTGCCGCCGCTGCCGGCCGGGCGGTCCATCGCCCGGTATCTGATCGACCTGTATGTTGCACGGCGGCTGGGCTGTGATATCCCTGCTTTCCCGTCCTAGCTGCAGTGAGAAATGTTCTCCGACTAGGCGCAGGGCGCAGGCAATGGTCATTCCATTGCCAAGTCCTGCAACGACGGCGGAGGACATTTCTCGCGCAGATAGGGCGGGAAAGCAGGGGTATCACAGCCCATCAGGCTTGGCCGAACCAGTGCTGCCACGCTAGGCGCACGGTCAATGCCAGCACCACGGTGATGAACACCGGGCGGATGAACTTGCTGCCGCCACTGATCGCCGTGCGTGCGCCGAAGAAGGCGCCAACCATCACTGACAGGCCCATGCACAGGCCGACGATGTAGTCCACCTGCCCGGAAATGATGAACACCGTCAGCGCTGCGATGTTGCTGACGAAGTTCATGCTGCGCGCCACGCCGCTGGCACGGACCAGGTCGATGGGGTAGAGCAGCAGGGTGCTGACCGTCCAGAACGCCCCGGTGCCCGGGCCGGCGACGCCGTCATAGAAGCCCAGGGTGAAGCCTTGCGGCATTTGCCATTTCTTCTTGATGGGTGCATCGGCATCGAGCGGCGCCTTGGGCGTGCCACCGAACAGCAGATAGACGCCACAGGCGAAGACGATTACCGGCAGCATTTTGTTCAGCCATTCGGCCGGCATGTAGTGGGCGATCACTGCACCGAGCAAAGCGCCGACCAAAGTGGCGAACAATGCCGGGCGCCACTGCGCCGGGTGGAACAGTTTGCGCCTGTAGTAGGTGAAGCTGGCGGTGGCCGAGCCGAAGGTAGAGCTGAGCTTGTTGGTGCCCAGTACCAGGTGCGGCGGCATGCCCGCGGTGAGTAGCGCGGGGGTGGTGAGCAAGCCGCCACCGCCGGCGATGGCATCGATGAAACCGGCGACGAAGGCGACCAGGGCCAGGATCAGCAGGGTGAGGGGTTCTACGGTGAGTTCGAAGGGCATGGGAGGCTTCAGGCTGGAGGGTCGGTTTGCGGCTAATGGAGAAATAAACGGGCATGATAATCCCACGTCCCTAAGGCTGACAGTGTTTCCGGCCGCTTACTTGTTTCAAACCAACCCTGCAGGGGTATCTAGGTACCACGTATCGCTGATCTGGCAGTTGTAGGGCGTGATGCCTCAGGTGACGCAGGTGACAACTGACTGCTCGAATTCATTGTAGTGGGTTCATGTGACGCCAAGTTGCTCAGTAGGGTTCTGTACTCAAGGATTTTTGCCTCTAGGGCTATGTAATTAAGCTGCTCGTCCATGTACAGGTATTTTTCGTGGTTAAAGTCATGAGTGATGGGGCCTTCAATGTTGCCATGCTTTAAGCGCCAGTTGCGGACTGCTGTATCCTTGAGATCGCTGAGCATGGCATCACCCTTCGGAAGCTTGTAAATCGCCTTGAGGGTTTTTATGGTTACGTTCTCGTCATCAATGACAGCGGAATACTTTTCGAGATTCGGATTCTCGGTAATTGCTTCCCTTGCTTTATTGATGTAATGGATTCTGGGTTTTACAAACTTATCCTTTACGTTATTCCACATTGTCCTGGCGCGACGTAACATATGCCCTGAAGGGTCGTGATGGTTCACGGGGTCTCCCAAGCAATAGGCGTAGGCGTTATGTGTGTGTTTCTTAAACGGGCTGAGGCTGTCCGCTGAGTAAAATCGCGCCAGCCTAGTACTAAAGGCACGATAGCCGTTGCCAAGGAGGTAGCAGTTTGTGACGCTATCGGAGCGTTGTCCGGTGAAGCCCATCATATGAGCTGTGGAGCTGTATCCGTAAGCGGTGTAGGCCAGGTTGTGAATGCCTTCGCGATGAGAACGGTTGATTATGGAACTCTGAGAGTCTGCCGCCAGTAGTAGTGTCTCTGTCGAGCGTTGCGCTAGAGAAAGGTTTGAGATTGAAAAGACTGTGACGGAACGATCGCTGCCGATCTCCAAAGACAGTTGGCCATTCTTGTAGAATAAACGCTGCTTCCAGTTCTGTGCCATGGTCAGCCTGCTGGTGCGAGAAGTACTGAATTTAAATTACCTTCATGCAAAATAGACAGGCGCGCAACTGGCAGTTTTGCCAGTTGCATACACTCATGAAATAAGTATGTTGACAGTGCCGGCCCTTTCGCGGGCTCGCCCGCTCCCACAGGTTATATGTATATCTCAAGACCTATGCAGTACCTGTGGGAGCGGGCGTGCCCGCGAAGAGGCCGGTGCAGGCGACTACATCAGCTACGTATGAACGCCAGCAAATCCGCATTGATCACATCGGCATGGGTGGTCGGCATGCCATGCGGGTAGCCTTTGTAAGTCTTCAACGCGCCATTGGGCAGCAGCTTCGCCGACAGCACTCCGGAGTTCTCATACGGCACGATCTGGTCATCATCGCCGTGCATCACCAGCACAGGTTGCTGGATGCCCTTCAGGTCCTCGGTAAAATCGGTCTGGGAAAATGCCACGATGCCATCGTAATGGGCCTTGGCGCTGCCGATCATGCCCTGGCGCCACCAGTTACCAATGATGCCCTCACTCGCTTCTACACCAGGGCGGTTGTAGCCGTAGAACGGCCCGGCTGGCACATCCCGGTAGAACTGCGCGCGGTTGCTGGCGACCTGGGCCTGGAAGCCGTCGAATACTGATTTGGGCAAGCCGCCGGGATTACCGGGGGTCTGCACCATCAGTGGCGGTACGGCGGCGATCAGCACGGCCTTGACCACCTTGTCTTCAGGGTGCCGGGCCATGTAGCGCACCACTTCACCGCCACCGGTCGAGTGGCCGACATGCACGGCGCCCTGGATGCCCAGGTGAGCGACGACCGCCGCCACATCGTCGGCGTAATGGTCCATGTCGTGGCCGTCCCATACCTGGCTGGAGCGGCCATGGCCGCGGCGGTCGTGGGCAACCACGCGGTAACCATGGGCGAGGAAGAACAGCAACTGGGCATCCCAGTCGTCGGCGCTGAGCGGCCAGCCGTGATGGAAGTGGATAACCGGTGCATCGCGCGGGCCCCAGTCCTTGTAGAAGATCTGCACGCCGTCCTTTGTAGTTACATAGCTCATGGTCGGGTCTCCTGTGTACAGGAAGCGAAGGGAGCTATTGAGAATAGGAGGGAATTTGGCTGGTACTGGAATTTGTGGAGCACTTCCGGCCCTGCGCGGTTCCATGTAGGAGCGGCCTTGTGTCGCGAAAGGGCTGCAAAGCAGCCCCGGCAATGTGTGCATCTGTGCTGAAACCCTGGGGCTGCTTTGCAGCCCTTTCGCGACACAAGGCCGCTCCTACAACGGGCTGTGTCAACCGATTAGACGCGGTCGCGCATCCGGTACCAGGCCTTGGCTGAAGCTTCCAGCGGTGCTGCCAGCAGGTCGCCGCCGGGGAAGCGGCCGTTGTCGATGCCTTGGTACAGCGCCAGCAGGTCGTCGTCGCCAAGAATGGCATCGCTTACCGCCCGCGCCGCCGCCAGTGTAGGTAGTACACCGTGGCCCGAGAACCCCTGCAGCCAGTAGCGCTGGCCCTCGCGACCGACATCCGGGGTGCGCTGGATGCTGCAGTCGATATGGCCGCCCCAGGCATAGTCGATGGCCACCCCGGCCAGCTGCGGGAACACCCGCTCCAGGTAGGGGCGGGTGGCGCTTGCGACGTCCTTGGGAATACCACCCAGATAGGTGCAGCCGCCGCCGAACAGCAGGCGATGGTCCGGTGTGAGGCGGAAATAGTCGGGCACGAACTGGTTGTCGATCACGCAGCTGTTGCGTGGCAGCAGCGAGCGGGCAAAGTCGGCGTCCAGTGGCGCGGTGGCCACCTGGTATGAACCGACGGGCAACAGGCGGCGGGACAGGCCGCGGTCGAGGCGGTCGATGTAGGCGTTGCAGGCCAGTACCAGCAGGTCGCTGCGCACTTCGCCACGCTCGGTGCGGGCGGTGTAGCCGCTGCCGGTCCGTTGATAGTCGAGCACCTGGCTTTGTTCGAAGATGAGCCCACCGGCAGCTTCGATGGTGCTGGCCAGGCCCTGGGTCAGCTTCAGCGGGTTGAGGTGGGCGCCTTTGGCGTCGTATAGCGCGGCCTGGTAGCGCGGGCTGTCGATCCATTGAGGCAGCTCGTCGCGGCCGATCAGGCGCAGGGCGTCGTAGCCCCATTTGTGTTCGGCCTCATGCAGGGCTTCTTCCAGCATCTTTACCCGGCGCGGCAGTACGGCGGTCAACAGGCTGCCCAGCCGGTAGTCGATGTCGAAGCCGTGGCGCTCGGGCAGTTCGCGCATTTCATCGGCGGCCCAGCACATGCTGGCCCACAGGCGTTGGGTGCGTTCGGTGCCCAAGGCCTTTTCCAGCGGCGGCATGTCGCACGACCAGCCGAGCAGTGCCTGGCCGCCGTTGCGGCCGGACGCGGCCCAGGCCACGCGGCTGGCTTCCAGCAGCGTTACACGCTTGCCGGCCTGGGTCAGGCGCAAGGCGGTGTGCAGACCGCTGAAGCCGGCGCCGATGATCAGGACCTCGGTGTCGTGGCTGCCTTGCAGGGTAGGGTGCAGGGGAATGCTGGCGGGGTAGGTCTGGGCGTAGTAGCTGGCGACGTGCTGGGCGGATTGTTTGAACATGCAGGGGTCTCATGAAAATTATTGTGTTTATTTTCATGAAAACTTAGCAGGTAAATTTCATGGCGCCAATGCATTGGCCGGGTTTGTGGCTTACCTCGGGTTGTTGTGTTGCCTGTCCTGGCCCTTTCGCGGGTAAACCCGCTCCCACAGAGTCATCAACGGTCTCGAGGTCGGCGCTGTAACTGTGGGAGCGGGTTTACCCGCGAAGGGGCCTGACCTGAGAGTGCAAAATCTTCAGGTTGTCGCCTTTTTTCGAGGCTGTCTTGGCTTGCCTGCGGCCGCTTTGCCTTTCCCGCCACCCCTCCGCTTTTTCTTCCACGGCGGCGCAGCCCCGGCTGCCGGCCCGCTGATGTTCATGCGCATGCCGCTGCACCGTTCGACCAGCTTGCCCATCCATGCCGACTGCCGGGCGACGAACTCTTCCAGCGTCATCTCGCCACTCTGCACCATGTCCAGCGCCTGCTCCCAGATAGCTGTGGTACCAGGGTCGGCAATGGCGCGAGGTACGGCGTCGATCAGGCTGAAGGCCGCAGGGGTGGCGGATAGCGCCTTGCCGTTCTTCACCAGGTAGCCGCGGTCAAGCAGGCCCTGGATGATGCTGGCGCGGGTGGCTTCGGTGCCGATACCGGTGGTTTCCTTGAGCTTCTGCTTCAGCCGCGGGTCGTCCACCAGCTTGGCAACGTTCTTCATTGCCTTGATCAGGTCGCCTTCGGTAAACGGCTTGGGCGGCTGGGTCCACAGGTCTTTCAGTTGCAGGCCCTGCACCGTGCAGTCCTGGCCTTCGCGCAGCGCCGGCAGCACCTGGGCCGGTGGTGCCTCGCGGCCCTTGGCCGGGGTCAGCGCCTCGGGCAGCGCACGGCGCCAGCCGGGTTCGACGATCTGCTTGCCTACGGCACGCAGGGCATGGCCGGCGCAGTCGAAGTCGGCCTGGGTGCGGTCGTACTCGTGGTTGGGCAGGAACTGCGCCAGGTAGCGGGCGCGGATCAGGGTGTACACCGCCTTGTGCTTGGCCGGCAGGCGCGACGGGTCGCTGGCGGCGGCAGTGGGGATGATGCCGTGGTGGGCGCTGACCTTGGCGTCGTTCCACGCCCGTGAGCGGCGTTGCGGCTCCAGGTAGGGCTGCAGCGGCGCCAGGCTGGCATCGGAACGTTGCAGGGCGGCGAGGATGGCTGGCGCTTCGGCGTGCTGGCTTTGCGGCAAGTAGCCGCAGTCGCTGCGCGGGTAGGTGATCAGCTTGTGGGTTTCGTACAGGGCCTGGGCGATGTCGAGGGTTTCCTGGGCGCCGAGGCCGAACTTTTTCGAGCACAGCTCCTGCAGGGTGCCAAGGTCGAAGGGCAGGGGTGCCGCTTCACGCACGCGTTCGGTGGTAACCTTCACGGCCCGGGCACTACCCGCATTGCCGATGTCGGCGGCAGCCTGCTGCGCCAGGGCCTGGTTCAGGCAGCGGCCCTGGTCGTCGCAGGCGTCCTCGGGGGCGCGCCACTGGGCGTTGAAGCCAAAGCCTGCGTGTTCGAGCTGCACGTCGATGGCCCAGAACGGTACCGGCACAAAGTCGGCGATGCTGCGGTCGCGGTCGACCACCAGGCGCAAGGTGGGCGTTTGCACCCGGCCCACCGGCAGCACGCCCTGATACCCCGACTGGCGGCCCAGCAGGGTGAACAGCCGGCTCATGTTCATGCCGATCAGCCAGTCTGCGCGCGAACGGCCCAGCGCCGAGTGGTACAGGTTGAAGGTTTCGTGGCCCGGCAGCAGCCGCGCCAGGGCCTTGCGAATGGAGGCATCGTCCAGTGCCGACAGCCACAGGCGCTGCACCGGGCCGCGGTAGCGGCAATGCTCGACCAGTTCGCGGGCGATCATTTCGCCTTCGCGGTCGGCGTCGGTGGCGATCACCAGTTCGCGTGCTTCGCCGAGCAGGCGCTTGACTGCCTTGAACTGGCTGGCGGTCTTGGGCTTGACCAGCATTTTCCACTTTTCCGGGATGATCGGCAGGTCGGCCAGGTTCCAGCGCTTGTAGCGTTCGTCGTAGCTGTCGGGCGGGGCGGTTTCCAGCAGGTGGCCGATGCACCAGGTCACGCAGACGTCGGTGCCTTGCCAGCAGCCATCGCCCTTGCGGTTGGCGCCGAGCACTTTGGCGATGTCTTTTGCCTGGGAGGGTTTTTCGCAGAGGAACAGGCGCATGGCCGGGGACGCTTCATCGGGGGTGATGGGCGATAGGATGCGCAAGCGAAGGCGCGGAGGCAAGTTTTATCTGGATGGATGTACAGGTTTTTTGTCAGAGGGGATGTCTTGGCTGTGCCGGCCTCTTCGCGGGTGAACCCGCTCCCACAGGCTCCCCACAATCTTCAGAATTTGTGGGGGGCCTCTGCGAAGGTCGTGGATCAGGCGCGCGAGTCGCGCACCATGTCCACGTGCGGGATGCCGGCTTCGAGGAACTCTTCGCTGACTACGCGAAAGCCCAGCCGCTCGTAGAACGGCGTGGCGTGCACCTGGGCACTGAGCATCTGCTGCTTCAGGTCGCGGTTCTGTGCTTCGACAATCACCGCGTTCATCAGCGCGTCACCCACCTTCAGCCCGCGCCAGTCCTTCAGCACCGAGACCCGGCCGATGGTGCCGTCAGGCAGCAGGCGCGCTGTGCCGATCGGGTAGTCGCCTTCCAGGGCCAGGAAGTGCGCGGCGGTCGGGTCATCCGAATCCCACTCCAGTTCTGGTGGAACGTGCTGTTCGGCAATGAACACCGCTTCGCGGATGCGGCGGATGTCGGCGTTGTCCTTGTGCCAGTCGGCGAGGCGCACACGAATCTTATTCATTGGCGAATCCCAGGCTTCCTTGTTTGACCAGCTGCTGTACCAGCATAAGGCCATCTTCATCCTGCAGCCATTCGCCCAGGTTGTCGATGTGCAGGGCGTCGGCCGCGCAAACCAGCTTCAGCAGCTCGCGCAGTTTGCCCGGCAGTGGGCAGCTGCGGCCGCTGGCGAACAGCAGCAGGTCTTGTTCGAACTCCGACCAGGCCAGGCGCGCGCTCGGGTTGCGGATCAGGATGGCGCCTTGTTCCAGGGCATCGATCAGCTCTTCCTCGGACAGCTCTTCACCGACGATCTGCTCGGGGTAGCGCGGCTCGGTCATGAACTGGCCGAACCAGGTCAGCAGCAGGTCCTTGTCGCCCATGTGCTTGTCGAGCAGCGCCTTGAGGCGGTCGAGGGCATCGTGCTGGATCTGGTGCGGGTCACTGACCGGCTGGGCGTCGGCGTCGCTGTAGCGTTCTTCATCGGGCAGGAACTGGCCGAGGAAATCGGTGAAGTGGGTCAGCACTTCGGCGGCGCTTGGCGCGCGGAAGCCTACCGAGTAGGTCAGGCAGTCATCCACGGCCACGCCGTAGTGGGCCAGGCGTGGTGGCAGGTAGAGCATGTCGCCCGGCTCCAGGGTCCACTCATCGCTCTGCTCGAAATCGGCGAGGATGCGCAGGTCGGCGTGCTCCAGCAGCGAGCTGTCGCTGCTGCACATCTGGCCGATTTTCCAGTTGCGCTGGCCGTGGCCCTGCAGCAGGAACACGTCGTAGTTGTCAAAGTGCGGGCCGACACTGCCACCAGGGGCAGCGAAGCTGATCATCACGTCATCGATGCGCCAGCTGGGCAGGAAGCGGAAGTTTTCCAGCAGTTCGGCTACTTCCGGGACGAACTGGTCCACGGCCTGCACCAGCAGGGTCCAGTCCTTTTCCGGCAGCTCGGCGAAGGTGTCTTCGGTGAACGGGCCGCGGCGCAGCTCCCACGGGTGCGCGCCATGCTCGAGCACGATACGCGACTCTACTTCCTCTTCCAGGGCCAGGCCGGCCAGCTCGTCGGGGTCGATCGGGCTGATGAAGTCCGGGAATGCCTGGCGCACCAGCAGTGGCTTCTTCTGCCAGTAGTCGCGCATGAATTCGCGGGCCGAGATGCCGCCGAGCAGCTGCAGTGGAGTATCAGGATTCATGTTCAACCTATTGAAAAAATGTAATTTTCGTCCGGGAATAAAAACGCCCGGCCAGGCCGGGCGTTGAACGCGACGGTCAGCTTAGATGCGTTTGGCCTGTGCTGCCGCGTTGCCGATGTAGGTAGCAGGGGTCAGCTGCTTGAGCTCGGCCTTGGCTTCGGCTGGCATGTCCAGGCCGTCGATGAAGGTCAGCAGCGCTTCCGGGGTGATGCCCTTGCCACGGGTCAGCTCCTTGAGCTTCTCGTAGGGGTTCTCGATGTTGAAGCGGCGCATCACGGTCTGGATCGGCTCGGCCAGCACTTCCCAGCAGGCGTCCAGGTCGGCGGCAATGCGGGCTTCGTTGACTTCCAGCTTGCCGATGCCTTTCAGGCTGGCTTCGTAGGCGATGACGCTGTGGGCAAAGCCCACGCCCAGGTTGCGCAGCACCGTAGAGTCGGTCAGGTCACGCTGCCAGCGCGAGATCGGCAGCTTGCTGGCCAGGTGCTGGAACAGCGCGTTGGCGATACCCAGGTTGCCTTCGGAGTTTTCGAAGTCGATCGGGTTGACCTTGTGCGGCATGGTCGACGAGCCGATTTCACCGGCAACGGTCTTCTGCTTGAAGTAGCCCAGCGAGATGTAGCCCCACACATCGCGGTCGAAGTCGATCAGGATGGTGTTGAAGCGGGCGATGGCGTCAAACAGCTCGGCGATGTAGTCGTGCGGCTCGATCTGGGTGGTGTACGGGTTGAACTGCAGGCCCAGCTCGTCTTCGATGAAGGCGCGGGCGTTCTGCTCCCAGTCGATCTGCGAGTAGGCCGACAGGTGGGCGTTGTAGTTGCCCACGGCACCGTTGATCTTGCCCAGCAGCGGTACGGCGGCAACCTGGGCGATCTGGCGCTCCAGGCGGTACACGACGTTGGCCAGTTCCTTGCCCAGGGTGGTCGGCGAAGCCGGCTGGCCGTGGGTGCGCGACAGCATCGGCACGTCGGCGTGGGCGTGGGCCAGGGCGCGGATGGCGTCGGCGATCTGGCGCATCAGCGGCAGCAGCACTTCGTCACGGCCAGCGCGCAGCATCAGGGCGTGGGACAGGTTGTTGATGTCCTCGCTGGTGCAGGCGAAGTGGATGAACTCGCTGACCTTGGCCAGCTCAGGCAGCTTGGCGGCCTGCTCCTTGAGGAGGTATTCGATCGCCTTGACGTCGTGGTTGGTGGTGCGCTCGATTTCCTTGACGCGTTCGGCGTGCTCGAGCTTGAAGTCGGTGGCCAGGCTGTCCAGCAGGGCGTTGGCTTCGGCGGAGAACGCCGGCACTTCGCCGATCTGCGGGTGGGCGGCCAGGCGCTGCAGCCAGCGCACTTCGACCAGGGCGCGGAAACGGATCAGGCCGAATTCGCTGAAAATGGGGCGCAAGGCCTGGGTTTTGCCGGCATAACGGCCGTCTACAGGGGAAACCGCAGTGAGCGAAGAGAGCTGCATGGGGTGTTCTCGGACAGTCAGGCTTTTGGAAGGGCGCATATCATACATGAAAAATGCGCTCAGGTCGGGTGGCTGACCAAAGGTCGGGCCTATAAAAATATGTCACAGGCTCTGTGTAGGAGCAGCCTTGTGCTGCGAATGGGCTGCGCAGCAGCCCTGGCAATCTGTGCAAGAGCCCAAATCCTGGGGCCGCTGCGCTGCCCATTCGCAGCACAAGGCTGCTCCTACATTGGGTTCGGCGTCGCTTTTTCAGGAGGGCGAACGCATCATGTCGTACAGTTCGTTCAACAGCTTGCGCCGGCTGAATACCAGCTGCCAGCGGTGCCCGCCCAGCTGGCGCCACAGGCGTGCGGCGCGGATGCCGGCCAGCAACAGGGCGCGGATTTTCGAGGCATTGCTGGCCTGCTGCAGGAAGCGCATGTCGCCATGCACCTGGATGCGCTGGCGCAAGGTGCTCAGGGTGTCCTGGTACAAGGCTCCGCTGGAAGCGATGACGTTTTCATGAACCAGGCCAAAATGCTCGGCCTGGGACTGGATTTGCGGCAGGCGGTTGCCGATGGTGTCGAGCAGGTCGCCGCGCTTGTTCAACTGGCGTTCAAGGCCCAGCATCGACAGGGCGTAGCGCAGTGGCTCGCGCTGCAGGCTGCTGGGGTCGCGCTCCAGCGCACCGACCAGCGCGCGATAGCCGTCGCGCAGGTTCAGGTCGTCACCGCCGAACACCTCCAGGGTGTCCTTGGGGTCACGTACCAGCAGGCTGCCCAGCATGCAGCCGATGTTGGCCTCGCTGGCCTGGCCGGTGCGGGCGATGCGGTCGACCAGTACGGCGGCCTGGAACACACCGCCCAACGCAATCAGCTGCTCCTGCAGGTTGCTCATGCGCGCGGGCTCCACGGCTCGGCAGCTTCGATCACGCCGCCGCCCAGGCACACTTCGCCGTCGTAGAACACCACCGACTGGCCCGGGGTGACGGCGCGTTGCGGTTCGTCGAACACTGCGCGGTAGCCGCTTTCGGTCAGCTCCAGGGTGCACTGCTGGTCGCTTTGGCGGTAACGCACCTTGGCGGTGAGCTGGCGCGGGTTGCTGAGGTCGACCGGGTTGACCCAGAAAATTTCCGAAGCGAGCAGGGCACGGGAGAACAACCACGGGTGTTCATTACCCTGGCCGACCACCAGCACGTTGCGGGCCAGGTCCTTGTGCAGCACGTACCACGGCTCGTCACCGGCGTCCTTCAGGCCGCCAATGCCCAGGCCCTGGCGTTGGCCGATGGTGTGGTACATCAGGCCGTGGTGGCGGCCGATCACTTCACCGTCGGTGGTCTCGATGTTGCCCGGCTGGGCCGGCAGGTATTGCTTGAGGAAGTCGCTGAAGCGGCGCTCGCCGATGAAGCAGATGCCGGTGGAATCCTTTTTCTTGGCGGTGGCCAGGCCGTGCTTTTCGGCAATGGCGCGTACTTCGGGCTTTTCCAGCTCGCCAACCGGGAACAGGGTACGTGCGATTTCCTTGCCGCCGACGGCGTGCAGGAAGTAGCTCTGGTCCTTGTTCGGGTCCAGGCCCTTGAGCAGCTCGGTGAGTTCACCGGTGTCGCGGCGGCGCACGTAGTGGCCGGTGGCGATCAGGTCGGCACCCAGCGACAGGGCGTAGTCGAGGAACGCCTTGAACTTGATTTCGCGGTTGCAGAGGATGTCCGGGTTGGGCGTGCGGCCGGCCTTGTACTCTTCGAGGAAGTGCTCGAACACGTTGTCCCAGTATTCGGCGGCGAAGTTGGCGGTGTGCAGCTTGATGCCGATGCGGTCGCACACGGCCTGGGCGTCGGCCAGGTCTTCACGGGCGGTGCAGTATTCGGTGCCGTCGTCTTCTTCCCAGTTCTTCATGAACAGCCCTTCCACCTGGTAGCCCTGCTCCATGAGCAGAAGGGCGGAGACGGAAGAGTCCACGCCGCCGGACATGCCGACGATGACGCGGGTCTTGGCGGGGTCTTTGAGTGCTGGGCTGGTCATGGGTACCGGTGTGTATCAAAGGGGGAAAAACGCCAATTCTATCAAACCTGCGGCGGCGCGTCAGTCGCGCAGCAGGTCGAGGCTGTGCAAGGGGCCTTTGAGGTAATCGTCGAGACAGCGTGGCACCAGTTCGCTGCGCCAGCGGGCGGGGTCGGCCAGCAGTTCGTCGCGGGTCAGCCACACGGCGCGGACGATGTCGCTGTCCAGTGCCAGGTCGGCGTGATGGCGCACGGGGCGGGCGGCGAAGCAGACGCGCTGGTAGGTCACGCCGTTGCTTGGGGCGGTGTACAGGTAGATGCCGACCACGCCGGTGAGCTCGACTTCCCAGGCGGTTTCTTCGAGGGTTTCGCGCAGGGCGGCCTGGGGCAGGGTCTCGTTGGGTTCGAGGTGGCCGGCGGGCTGGTTGAAGACGTGCTGGTTGGCTTTGAACTCTTCGACGAAAAGGAACTTGCCTTCGTGTTCGACGATGGTGGCGACAGTGATGTGGGGTTGCCAGGTCATGAACAGCTCCTTAGAGGCCTGCACAGCCCTTGTGGGAGCGGGTTTACCCGCGAGTGCGTCAGTGGATTCGCCATCGCATTCGCGGGTAAACCCGCTCCTACAGAGTCCGCGCTGGCGGCCAGAAATCGTTTTTCCAGAAAGCACAAACCCCGGTGCGTGGCCGGGGTTTGTGCTGTTACTTCAAGCGAACCTTACAGGGCGGCAATAGCGCTGTTCAGGGTCTGGCTTGGGCGCATCACCTTGGCAGTCAGCTCGGCATCCGGAGCGTAGTAGCCACCGATGTCGGCCGGCTTGCCCTGGACGGCGTTGAGCTCGGCGACGATGGTCTCCTCGTTCTCGGTCAGGGTCTTGGCCAGTGGTGCGAAGCGTGCCTGCAGGGCAGCGTCGTCGTTCTGCGCAGCCAGGGCCTGGGCCCAGTACAGGGTCAGGTAGAAGTGGCTGCCGCGGTTGTCGATACCGCCAACTTTGCGCGAAGGCGACTTGTTGGTGTCGAGGAACTTGCCGGTGGCCTGGTCCAGGGTATTGGCCAGCACTTTGGCGCGCGGGTTGTCGTAGGTGTTGCCCAGGTGCTCCAGGGAAGCGGCCAGGGCCAGGAATTCACCCAGCGAGTCCCAACGCAGGAAGTTCTCTTCCACCAGCTGCTGCACGTGCTTCGGTGCCGAACCGCCGGCGCCGGTTTCGAACAGGCCACCGCCGTTCATCAGTGGCACGATCGACAGCATCTTGGCGCTGGTGCCCAGTTCCATGATCGGGAACAGGTCGGTCAGGTAGTCACGCAGCACGTTGCCGGTCACCGAGATGGTGTCCTTGCCTTCGCGGATGCGGGCCAGGGAGAACTTGATGGCGTCGACCGGTGCCAGGATGCGGATGTCCAGGCCGGTGGTGTCGTGATCCTTCAGGTACTTCTGCACCTTCTCGATCATCACGCCGTCGTGGGCGCGGGCCGGGTCCAGCCAGAACACTGCAGGGGTGTTGCTCAGGCGGGCACGGTTGACGGCCAGCTTGACCCAGTCCTGGATCGGCGCGTCCTTGACCTGGCACATGCGGAAGATGTCGCCGGCTTCGACGTTCTGCTCGAGAACGACCTGGCCTTTGCTGTCGACCACGCGCACGACGCCGTCGGCCTTGATCTGGAAGGTCTTGTCGTGGGAGCCGTATTCTTCGGCCTTCTGTGCCATCAGGCCGACGTTCGGTACGCTGCCCATGGTGGTCGGGTCGAAGGCGCCGTTGGCCTTGCAGTCTTCGATGGTGGCCTGGTAGATGCCGGCGTAGCAGCGGTCCGGGATGATCGCCTTGGCATCCTGCAGTTCGCCGGCGGCGTTCCACATCTTGCCCGAGTCACGGATCATGGCTGGCATCGAGGCGTCGACGATGACGTCGCTCGGCACGTGCAGGTTGGTGATGCCTTTGTCGGAGTTGACCATGGCCAGGGCCGGACGCTGGGCGTACAGGGCCTGGATGTCGGCTTCGATCTCGGCCTGCTTCTCGGCTGGCAGGTCCTTGATGCGGGCGTACAGGTCGCCGATGCCGTTGTTGGCGTTGAAGCCTACTTCAGCCAGGGCGGCGGCGTGCTTGGCCAGCACGTCGTTGTAGAACTCTTCGACGATGACGCCGAACATGATCGGGTCGGAGACCTTCATCATGGTGGCTTTCAGGTGTACCGACAGCAGCACGCCGGAAGCCTTGGCATCGGCGATCTGCTCGGCGATGAAGGCTTTCAGGGCCTTGCGGCTCATGGTGGCGCAGTCGATGACTTCGGCAGCTTTTACCGCAGTCTTTTCTTTCAGTACGGTGGTGTTGCCGTCTTTGCCGACCAGCTCGATGCGCAGGCTGTCGTCAGCTTCGATCAGTGCGGCTTTCTCGCTGCCGTAGAAGTCGCCCTGGGTCATGTGGGCAACGTGCGACTTGGAGTCGGCAGCCCAGGCGCCCATCTTGTGTGGGTGCTTGCGGGCGTAGTTCTTGACCGACAGCGGCGCGCGGCGGTCGGAGTTGCCTTCGCGCAGGACCGGGTTCACGGCGGAACCTTTGATGCGGTCGTAGCGGGCGCGGGATTCTTTCTCTTCCGCGGTGGCCGGCTCGTCGGCGTAGTCAGGGATATTGAAGCCCTTGCCTTGCAGTTCCTTGATCGCGGCTTTCAGCTGCGGTACCGAGGCGCTGATGTTCGGCAGCTTGATGATGTTGGCTTCAGGGGTGGTAGCCAGCTGGCCCAGTTCCGCCAGGTGATCGCCTACTTGCTTCTCTGCGCCCAGTTGCTCCGGGAAGGCGGCGAGGATGCGGCCAGCCAGGGAGATGTCGCGGGTTTCGACGGCGATGTCAGCCGAAGCGGTGAAGGCTTCGATGATTGGCAGCAGCGAGTAAGTGGCGAGGGCGGGGGCTTCGTCGGTGAAGGTATAGATGATCTTGGAACGGGTGGGCATGCGGGTTAACTCTCTGTGTGCTGAGCGTGCTCGAGTCTCGTGGTGCGCAGGGTAGGCGCATCGCCCTGGCAGCGCCATGAGCGGAAAGTCGAGAGGCTGCGAGCGGTGATGGTGGATGCATCAGTCGAGCGTCAAGTGCTGAGCTGCGGTAACAACCCAGGCTTTTATGGCCAGGCTTTGTGTCCATTCATGGCCAAGGGCGGTCCGCATTTTTCCAAGGGATCGCCCCGATGACCCTTCGGTCGCGGCGGAGTATACCAAACCATTCGGGCTAATCAGCAAGGCCAAGTGATATCGGCCCATTTATAAGACCAAAGACTAAGCGGCAATGTGGCGGGTTGTCGCATGCCTTGCAGGTCGGCAGATGTGGTTTAGGCTCAGTGGATCGCAATGATGTCCAATCACACCCGACAGCGGAGTAGTGCAAGCATGGGATACCAGAAAATCAAGGTTCCGACCGACGGCACCAAGATCACCGTCAATGCCGACCATTCGCTCAACGTTCCTGACAACCCGATCATTCCCTATATCGAGGGCGACGGGATTGGCGTCGATGTCTCGCCGGTAATGATCAAGGTGGTCGACGCCGCCGTGCAGAAGGCCTACGGCGGCAAACGCAAGATCGCCTGGATGGAGGTGTACGCTGGCGAGAAAGCCACCCAGGTGTACGACCAGGACACCTGGCTCCCCCAGGAAACCCTCGATGCCGTACGTGATTACGTGGTGTCGATCAAAGGGCCGCTGACCACCCCGGTGGGCGGTGGCATCCGGTCGCTCAACGTGGCCTTGCGCCAGCAGTTGGACTTGTACGTGTGCCTGCGTCCGGTGCTGTGGTTCCAGGGCGTGCCCAGCCCGGTGAAGAAGCCAGGCGATGTGGACATGGTGATCTTCCGTGAGAACTCCGAGGACATCTATGCCGGCATCGAGTGGAAGGCCGGCTCGCCAGAGGCGAACAAGGTGATCAAGTTCCTCAAGGAGGAAATGGGCGTTACCAAGATCCGCTTCGACCAGGACTGCGGCATTGGCGTCAAGCCGGTGTCTCGCGAGGGCACCAAGCGCTTGGTGCGCAAGGCCCTGCAGTACGTGGTGGATAACGACCGCGAGTCGCTGACCCTGGTGCACAAGGGCAACATCATGAAGTTCACCGAGGGTGCCTTCAAGGACTGGGGCTATGAAGTGGCGCGCGACGAGTTCGGGGCCGAGTTGCTCGATGGTGGCCCGTGGATGAAGTTCAAGAACCCCAAGAGTGGGCGCGAGGTCATCGTCAAGGACGCCATCGCCGATGCCATGCTGCAGCAGATCCTGCTGCGCCCGGCCGAGTACGACGTGATCGCCACCCTCAACCTCAACGGTGACTACCTGTCCGATGCCCTGGCGGCGGAAGTGGGTGGTATCGGCATTGCGCCGGGTGCCAACCTGTCCGACACCGTGGCCATGTTCGAGGCCACCCACGGCACCGCGCCCAAGTATGCCGGGCAGGACAAGGTCAACCCGGGTTCGGTGATCCTGTCGGCGGAGATGATGCTGCGGCACATGGGCTGGACCGAGGCGGCAGACCTGATCATCAAGGGTACCAACGGCGCGATTGCCGCCAAGACAGTGACCTATGACTTCGAGCGCCTGATGGACGGCGCCACACTGGTGAGCAGTTCAGGCTTTGGCGATGAAATGATCAAGCATATGTAAGGCAACGGAAAACCGGCCGCTTCCAGTCAGGAGGCGGCCGGTTTTTAAGTGTACCGGCAGGCGGCGCGGCAGTTCAGGCGTCGGCAGTGCTGCTGGTTTGCGGAGCCCTGGCGACCGTGGCGGCAGTGGCGCTGCTGATATTCACCGCGTGCAAGCCTTTGGGGCCCTGGACGATGTCGAAACTCACGGCCTGGCCGGCCTTGAGCGTCTTGTATCCGTCCATCTGGATGGCTGAGTAATGAGCGAACAAGTCTTCATCCTTGCCCTCTTCATTGATGAATCCGTAGCCCTTGGCATTGTTGAACCACTTGACTTTACCGCTTGCCATCCCTATGTCCCTCTGCAAAGGACTCCATCACTGGAGTATCATCCACTCATCCGCATACGAACCATGCGAAAAATCTGGTTGACTGCGCGGATCTTTATCGACCACGGTGGGTTCTTATTGGTTGTAACACCGTTTTGCCGATAGTCAAGGTCGCCCGGCGCCTGCGCTGGCCGTGCCCTTCGCAGTCAACCCACAACCTTAACCTGTCGCTCATGATGAAATTCTTTCCATGCATGCACCTAGTGAGATTCGACTAACATTCAATCAGGATCGCCCGCAATCGAATGAGGACGACGGCTCAGGTCTTGCGGTTCAGGAAGCCAAGCCGATCCTGCAGGCGCCACCTATGTACAAGGTGGTTTTGTTCAACGATGACTACACGCCGATGGATTTCGTCGTCGAAGTGCTCGAGACGTTCTTCAATCTGAACCGCGAGCTGGCGACCAAGATCATGCTGACCGTCCATACCGAAGGGCGGGCAGTGTGCGGATTGTTTACCCGTGACATCGCCGAAACAAAGGCTATGCAGGTCAACCAATACGCCAGGGAAAGCCAGCATCCGCTACTCTGTGAAATCGAGAAGGACGGTTAATCGCCGACCACTTGGGTATGAGGTGAAGCTATGTTAAACCGCGAGCTCGAAGTCACCCTCAATCTTGCCTTCAAGGAGGCTCGTTCGAAGCGTCATGAGTTCATGACCGTCGAACATCTGCTGCTGGCACTCCTTGACAATGAGGCTGCCGCGACCGTTCTGCGCGCCTGTGGCGCCAATCTCGACAAACTCAAGCACGACCTGCAAGAGTTCATCGATTCCACCACACCCCTGATTCCGGTCAACGACGAAGATCGTGAAACCCAGCCGACCCTGGGCTTCCAGCGTGTGCTGCAGCGTGCAGTGTTCCACGTGCAAAGCTCCGGCAAGCGTGAAGTCACTGGCGCCAACGTGCTGGTTGCGATCTTCAGCGAACAGGAAAGCCAGGCCGTGTTCCTGCTCAAGCAGCAGAGCGTGGCCCGCATCGACGTGGTCAACTACATCGCCCATGGCATCTCCAAGGTGCCGGGCCATGGTTCGCATTCCGAAAGCGACCAGGAAATGCAGGACGAAGAGGGCGGCGATACCGCCTCTTCGAGCAACCCGCTGGATGCCTATGCCAGCAACCTGAACGAGCTGGCCCGTGCCGGCCGTATCGACCCGCTGGTAGGCCGCGAGCAGGAAGTGGAGCGCGTGGCGCAAATCCTTGCCCGTCGGCGCAAGAACAACCCGCTGCTGGTGGGTGAGGCAGGCGTGGGCAAGACCGCCATCGCCGAAGGCCTGGCCAAGCGCATCGTCGATGGCCAGGTGCCCGACCTGCTGGCGCAGAGCGTGGTGTATTCCCTCGACCTCGGCGCACTGCTGGCTGGTACCAAATACCGTGGCGATTTCGAGAAGCGTTTCAAGGCGCTGCTCGGCGAGCTGCGCAAACGCCCGCAGGCGATCCTGTTCATCGATGAAATCCACACCATCATTGGTGCCGGCGCGGCGTCGGGCGGGGTGATGGATGCGTCCAACCTGCTCAAGCCACTGCTGTCGTCCGGTGAGATCCGTTGCATCGGTTCGACCACCTTCCAGGAATTCCGCGGCATTTTCGAGAAGGACCGTGCCCTGGCACGGCGCTTCCAGAAGGTTGATGTCAGCGAGCCGTCGGTCGAAGACACCGTGGGCATCCTGCGTGGCCTGAAAGGGCGCTTCGAAAGCCACCACAACATCGAGTACAGCGACGAAGCCTTGCGCGCCGCCGCTGAACTGGCCTCGCGCTACATCAATGACCGGCACATGCCGGACAAGGCCATCGACGTGATCGACGAAGCCGGTGCCTACCAGCGCCTGCAGCCGGAGGCCAACCGCGTCAAGCGCATCGACGTTCCGCAGGTCGAAGACATCGTCGCCAAGATTGCGCGCATTCCGCCGAAGCACGTCACCAGTTCCGACAAGGAACTGCTGCGCAACCTCGAGCGTGACCTGAAGTTGACCGTATTTGGTCAGGACCAGGCGATCGATTCGCTGGCCACCGCTATCAAGCTGTCCCGCGCCGGCCTCAAGTCGCCGGACAAGCCTGTCGGTTCGTTCCTGTTCGCCGGCCCGACCGGCGTCGGCAAGACCGAAGCAGCACGGCAGCTGGCCAAGGCGCTGGGTGTCGAGCTGGTGCGCTTCGACATGTCCGAGTACATGGAGCGCCACACCGTGTCGCGCCTGATCGGTGCGCCTCCTGGCTATGTTGGCTTCGATCAGGGTGGTTTGCTGACCGAGGCGATCACCAAGCAACCGCACTGCGTATTGCTGCTCGACGAAATCGAGAAGGCCCACCCGGAAGTCTTCAACCTGCTGCTGCAGGTGATGGACCACGGCACCCTGACCGACAACAACGGGCGCAAGGCCGACTTCCGCAACGTGATCCTGATCATGACCACCAACGCTGGCGCTGAAACCGCCGCGCGGGCCTCGATCGGCTTTACCCATCAGGACCATGCGTCCGATGCCATGGAAGTCATCCGCAAGAGCTTCACGCCGGAGTTCCGCAACCGCCTGGACACCATCATCCAGTTCGGCCGCCTGAGCCACGAGACGATCAAGAGCATCGTCGACAAGTTCCTTATCGAACTGCAGGCGCAGCTGGAAGACAAGCGTGTTCTGCTGGAGGTCAGCGATGATGCGCGCGGTTGGCTGGCGGCCTCGGGCTACGACGTGCAGATGGGTGCGCGGCCGATGGCGCGGCTGATCCAGGACAAGATCAAGCGGCCGCTGGCCGAGGAGATCCTGTTTGGCGAACTGGCCGAGCATGGTGGCGTGGTGCACGTCGACCTGCGCGATGGCGAACTGGTGTTCGACTTCGAGACCACGGCTGAGGTTGCGTGACAGCGGGGGCCGCGTTGCGGCCCATTCGCAGCACAAGGCTGCTCCTACAGGGAATGCACGCTCCCCTTGTAGGAGCAGCCCCCTGCAATCTGACAGGCACAAAAAAGCCCGGCACATGGCCGGGCTTTTTCATGGCTTGAGCTTAGCGCGCACGGTAGGTGATGCGGCCCTTGCTCAGGTCGTAGGGCGTCAGTTCGACGCGGACCTTGTCGCCAGTGAGAATACGGATGTAGTTCTTGCGCATCTTTCCGGAGATGTGCGCGGTTACGACGTGCCCGTTTTCCAACTCCACGCGGAACATGGTGTTGGGCAGGGTGTCGACGACAGTACCTTCCATTTCGAAGCTGTCTTCTTTCGACATGCAGTAGAGCCCTCGGATCCAGTGTTGGCCCGACGCATAACCGCACCGGGCAAAAAAGTGGCGTGGATTATGCCCGAAAATTGTGTGTCAAGCCAATGCCTTTCAGTTGAGGGTGACCCAGCGCTGGTTTATCAGCAATTCGATAGGCCGATACTGTGTCTTGTAGTTCATTTTCTTGCAGTTCTTGATCCAGTAACCCAGGTAAACCGCTTCCAGGTCCTGGCGCAGGGCTTCGGTGATCTGCCAGAGAATGGCAAAGCGGCCCAGGCTCCGGCGTTCTTCGTCCGGCTCGTAGAAGGTGTACACAGCCGACAGGCCGTTGGGCAGCAGGTCGCACACCGCCACCGCCATCAAGCGGCCATCCAGGCGGAACTCATAGAACCAGCAGAACGGCAGGTCGCGCACCAGGAAGGTGGAGAACTGATCGCGGCTGGGCGGGTACATGTCACCGTCGGCATGGCGCGTTTCGATATAGCGCCGGTACAGTTCGAAGTACTCTTCCTTGAACGCTGGACGTGCGGCGGTCACGGTCAGGTCGGCGTTGCGCTTGAGGATGCGCCGTTGCTGGCGGTTTGGGATGAAGCGCGCCGCCGGGATGCGTGCCGGCACACAGGCATTGCAGTTCTGGCAGTGCGGGCGGTACAGATGGTCGCCACTGCGGCGGAAGCCCATTTCCGACAAATCGGCGTACACGTGCACGTCCATCGGCTGGCTGGGGTCGAGGAACAGCGTAGTTGCCTGTTCGTCGGGCAGGTAGCTGCAGGAGTGGGGTTGAGTGGCATAGAACTTCAACCGCGCCAACTCTGTCATGATCAACCCCCTCGGTGAGACTTTGTTTAAGTGTAAGCCAGCTACGGGAACTCGCCTAGGGAAGCCATGTGGCGCTGTTGGGCTGGTCGAGGTGGCGTGCCAGGTAGTCGGCAAACTCGGCGCGGCTAATGGCGTGGGCTCCCAGGCTGTGCAAATGGTTGGTTGGCATCTGGCAGTCGATGAGGACGAAACCGGCCTGGCGCAGGTGGTTGACCAAAGTCACGAAGCCGACCTTGGAAGCGTTGTCGGCGCGGCTGAACATCGATTCACCGAAGAACAGCTGGCCCATGGCCAAGCCATACAGACCACCGACCAGCTTGCCGTCCTGGCGCACCTCCACCGAATGGGCGATGCCGCGTCGGTGCAGCTCGCAGTAGGCGGCACGCATGGTGTCGGTGATCCAGGTGCCGTCGGCGTAGTCACGTGGCGCGGCGCAGGCGGCGATCACCGCGGGGAAGTCTGTGTCGAAGCTGACCTGGTAACGGCCCTGGCGCATCAGCTTGGCCAGCGAGCGCGACACGTGCAGCTGGTCCGGGAGCAGCACCGTGCGCGGGTCGGGTGACCACCAGAGGATCGGCTGGCCGTCCTGATACCATGGGAAGCAGCCATGGCGATAGGCCTGCACCAGGCGCTCGGGGCTCAGGTCGCCGCCGGCAGCGAGCAGGCCGTTGGGGTCGTGCAGGGCCTTTTCCAGGGGCGGGAAGGTCAGCGAGTCGCGAGTCAGCCAGGTGAGCATGGTCTATCGTGCGGTGGGGGAGGGGAGAGGGCAGCATGGCGCGGGTGAAAAGCAGGGTCAATCTCTTTGGCTTCTTCGCGGGCGCGCCCGCTCCCATAGGCCATATGCAGGCTCTGAAGCCTGCGGGGTGCCTGTGGGAGCGGGCAAGCCCGCGAAGAGGCCGGCACAGGTGATGAAAATAGGCAATTTCCTACACATTCATGAAACCGCAGGCACCATCCGCTACATTTGCTGTCACACCTGTGCAAAAACACAGCATAAGCCTTTGTCACAAAAGAAAATGCATGCTCAAATTGCAGCTATATGAAAGTCGCCCCCGGCCAAACCCCATCTGGCGTGCCGCCATGGCGGCTGGCGGGCAGTAATGTTAAAAGTAGTGGTTCATTGGCCGCACCGTCGGCCGATCACTATTGGACGCGCAGCACGCGCAGGAATAGACGCGTTTTGAAGAAATCCACCGCAACTCCAGCTCCCTTGCCCGTCCCTCTGTGGCGGCAGCAGCTGCATTATCGCCTCAAGGAAGGTGCGTTGATCGCTGTCGGCGCCCTGTGCCTGTACCTGTGGATGGCGCTGCTGACCTACGATACGTCGGACCCGGGCTTCAGCCACACCAGCAACGTCGACCAGGTGCAGAACGCCGCCGGGCGTGCCGGTGCCTACTTCGCCGACATCCTGTTCATGGTGCTGGGGTACTTCGCCTACATCTTCCCGCTGCTGCTGGCGATAAAGACCTGGCAGATCTTCCGCGAACGCCACCAGCCCTGGGAGTGGAGCGGCTGGCTGTTCTCCTGGCGGCTGATCGGCCTGGTGTTCCTGGTGCTGTCTGGTGCGGCGCTGGCCCATATCCATTTCCACCCGCCTGCGAGCATGCCGTTCTCCGCCGGTGGTGCATTGGGCGAGAGCCTCGGCGACCTGGCGCGCAACCTGCTGAACGTGCAGGGCAGCACGCTGATGTTCATTGCCCTGTTCCTGTTCGGCCTGACCGTGTTCACCGACCTGTCGTGGTTCAAGGTGATGGACCTGACCGGCAAGATCACTCTCGACCTGTTCGAGCTGGTGCAGGGCGCCGCCAACCGTTGGTGGGAAGCGCGCAACGAGCGCAAGCGCCTGGAGGCGCAGCTGCGCGAGGATGAACCGGTGGTCAAGGCCGCGCCAATGGCCGCCGACAAGCGCGAACCGGCCAAGCCGGCGCTGCGCGAGCGCATTTTCAAACGTGAAGAAGCACCTGCCCATCCGGTCGAACCACGTGAGCCAACCCTGTCGCGCGAGCCTGTGGTGCCACGCGAGTCGCCGGCACCTCGTGAGCCGGTAATCTCTCGCGAACCACCTGCCGCGGCCCCGATGATCGTGCCGCCGACACCCGCCAGGGCGCCGGAGCCGAGCAAGCGGGTGATGAAGGAGAAGCAGGCGCCGCTGTTCGTCGACAGCGCGGTGGAAGGCACCTTGCCGTCGATCTCCATCCTCGACCCGGCCGAACAGAAGAAGATCGAGTACTCGCCGGAATCCCTGGCCGGTGTCGGCCAGCTGCTGGAAATCAAACTCAAGGAATTCGGCGTGGAAGTGGCGGTGGACTCGATCCACCCGGGCCCGGTGATTACCCGTTACGAAATCCAGCCGGCCGCCGGTGTGAAGGTCAGCCGTATCGCCAACCTGGCCAAGGACCTGGCGCGTTCGCTGGCAGTGACCAGTGTGCGTGTGGTCGAGGTCATCCCCGGCAAGACCACCGTGGGTATCGAGATCCCCAACGAGAACCGGCAGATGGTGCGTTTCTCCGAAGTGCTGGCCACGCCGCAGTACGACGAGCAGAAATCGCCGGTCACCCTGGCCCTGGGCCACGACATCGGCGGCAAGCCGGTGATCACCGACCTGGCCAAGATGCCGCACCTGCTGGTGGCCGGTACTACCGGTTCCGGTAAGTCGGTGGGTGTGAACGCGATGATCCTGTCGATCCTGTTCAAGTCCAGCCCGGAAGACGCGCGGCTGATCATGATCGACCCGAAAATGCTCGAACTGTCGATCTACGAGGGCATCCCGCACCTGCTGTGCCCGGTGGTCACCGACATGAAGGACGCCGCCAACGCCTTGCGCTGGAGCGTGGCCGAGATGGAGCGGCGCTACAAGCTGATGGCGGCCATGGGCGTGCGTAACCTGGCCGGCTTCAACCGCAAGATCAAGGACGCCCAGGAAGCCGGCGAGATCATCCATGACCCGCTGTACCGCCGCGAGAGCATGGACGACGAGCCGCCTGCGCTGAAAACCCTGCCGACCATCGTGGTGGTGGTCGACGAATTCGCCGACATGATGATGATCGTCGGCAAGAAGGTCGAAGAGCTGATCGCCCGTATCGCCCAGAAGGCGCGGGCCGCCGGTATCCACCTGATCCTCGCCACCCAGCGCCCGTCGGTGGACGTGATTACCGGCCTGATCAAGGCCAACATCCCGACCCGCATGGCGTTCCAGGTATCGAGCAAGATCGACTCGCGGACCATCATTGACCAGGGTGGTGCCGAGCAGCTGCTGGGCCACGGTGACATGCTGTACATGCCGCCGGGCACCAGCCTGCCGATTCGTGTGCACGGCGCGTTCGTCTCCGACGACGAGGTGCACCGCGTGGTCGAAGCGTGGAAGCTGCGCGGCGCCCCGGACTATAACGACGACATCCTCAACGGCGTCGAGGAGGCCGGCAGCGGCTTCGAAGGCGGCGGTGGTGGTGGCGATGGCGAAGATTCGGAAAGCGACGCCCTGTATGATGAGGCCGTGCAGTTCGTGCTGGAAAGCCGCCGCGCGTCCATCTCGGCTGTGCAGCGCAAACTGAAGATCGGCTACAACCGCGCCGCCCGCATGATCGAAGCCATGGAAATGGCCGGCGTGGTCACCCCCATGAACAGCAACGGCTCGCGGGAAGTGATAGCCCCGGGCGGCCCGCGCGACTGACGAACACCTTGCCGGGCGCCAACGGTGGCGCCCGGCCTTTTCAATGCTCGATGAGGACTCCCATGCGCGCGATTCGCATGCTGTTGGTTTCTGCCCTGGCCGCGGCTTCTGTGTCGGCCACCGTATCGGCTTTTGCCGGTGAGCAAGACGTACAACGCCTGACCCAATTGCTGGAAAAGTCGCAGACCATCGAGGCCAACTTTTCCCAGCTGACCCTGGACGCCGGCGGCACCAGCCTGCAGGAAACATCCGGCAAGATGACCGTCAAGCGCCCGGGCCTGTTCTACTGGCACACCGATGCGCCGCAGGAGCAGGTGGTGGTATCCGACGGCAAGAACGTCACCCTGTGGGACCCGGACCTGGAACAGGCGACCATCAAGAAGCTGGACCAGCGCCTGAACCAGACCCCGGCGCTGCTGCTGTCCGGTGACGTGTCGAAGATCAGCCAGAGCTTCGACATCAGCTCGAAGGAGCAGGGCGAAGTGATGGACTTCACCCTCAAGCCGAAGACCAAGGACACCCTGTTCGACTCGCTGCGCGTGTCGTTCCGCAAGGGCCTGATCAACGACATGCAACTGATCGACAGTGTCGGCCAGCGCACCAACATCCTGTTCAATGGCGTGAAAACCAACCAGGCGGTGCCGGACAGCAAGTTCAAGTTCGACATCCCCAAAGGCGCGGACATCATCAAGGAGTAACCAGAGCTCGCCATGGACCTGTTTCGAAGCGAACCCGTCGCCCAGCCCCTGGCCGCTCGCCTGCGCCCGTCCAACCTGGACGAGTACGTCGGCCAGGAGCACCTGCTGGCGCGCGGCAAACCGCTGCGCGAAGCGCTGGAGCAGGGTGCGCTGCACTCGATGATCTTCTGGGGACCGCCGGGGGTGGGCAAGACCACCCTCGCGCGGCTGCTGGCGCAGTTCTGCGACGCGCACTTCGAAACGGTATCGGCGGTATTGGCCGGGGTGAAGGAGATTCGCCAGGCGGTCGAGGTGGCCAAGCAGCAGGCTGGCCAGTACGGCCGCCGAACCATCCTGTTCGTCGACGAAGTGCACCGCTTCAACAAGTCGCAGCAGGATGCCTTCCTGCCCTATGTGGAAGACGGCACCCTGCTGTTCATTGGCGCCACCACCGAAAACCCGTCCTTCGAGCTGAACAACGCACTGCTGTCGCGGGCGCGGGTGTATGTGCTCAAGAGCCTGGACGAGGCGGCGCTGCGCAAGCTGGTCAACCGCGCGTTGACTGAAGAGCGCGGCCTGGGCAAGCGCAACCTGCGGGTTGGCGACGACGCCTTCAAGATGCTGATGGCCGCCGCCGACGGCGATGGCCGGCGCATGCTCAACTTCCTGGAAAACGCCTCGGACCTGGCTGAAGACGGCAGCGAGATCGATGTCGAGATGTTGCAGAGCCTGCTCGGCGACAGCCGC
This sequence comes from Pseudomonas sp. A2, assembly GCF_023100865.1. Taxonomy (NCBI): domain Bacteria; kingdom Pseudomonadati; phylum Pseudomonadota; class Gammaproteobacteria; order Pseudomonadales; family Pseudomonadaceae; genus Pseudomonas; species Pseudomonas sp. A2. The sequence goes on along the minus strand of NZ_CP039127.1, from coordinate 3,878,569 downwards.
CGCCGCTTCGACAAGGGGGGCGAGGCGTTCTACGACCAGATTTCTGCGCTGCACAAGTCAGTGCGTGGCTCCAATCCCGATGGCGCCCTGTACTGGTTCGCGCGCATGCTCGATGGCGGCTGCGATCCGCTGTACATTGCCCGCCGCGTGGTGCGCATGGCCAGCGAAGACATCGGCAACGCCGACCCGCGCGCGCTCAGCCTGTGCCTGGCGGCTTGGGATGTGCAAGAGCGCCTGGGCAGCCCCGAGGGCGAACTGGCGGTGGCCCAGGCCATCACCTACCTTGCCTGCGCGCCGAAGAGCAACGCGGTGTACATGGGCTTCAAGACCGCCCTGCGCGAGGCCGCGGAGCATGGCTCGCTGGAAGTGCCGTTGCACCTGCGCAACGCCCCGACCAAGCTGATGAAGCAACTGGGCTACGGCGACGAGTACCGCTATGCCCACGATGAACCCGACGCCTATGCCGCCGGCGAAGACTACTTCCCCGAGGAGCTCGAGCCGCGCCAGTACTACCAGCCGGTGCCCCGTGGCCTGGAACTGAAGATTGGCGAGAAGCTGCGCCACCTTGCCGACCTTGACCGCAACAGCCCCCGCCAGCGGAGAAAGCCGTGATTGCACTGATTGCCGCCGTCAGCGCTGGCGGTATTGCCGGTACCTTGTTGCGCTTTGCCACCACCAACTGGGTGTCTGCCCACTGGCCACGGCACTTCTATCTCGGTACGCTGGCGGTCAACCTGGTTGGCTGCCTGCTGATCGGCCTGCTTTATGGTCTGTTCTTGCACAAGCCGATCGTGCCGGTCGAGCTGCGCGCCGGGCTGATCGTCGGCTTCCTCGGCGGCCTGACGACTTTTTCCTCCTTTTCGCTGGATACCGTACGCCTGCTGGAAAGCGGGCAAGTGCCCCTGGCTTTGGGCTATACCGGTATCAGCGTGGTGGGCGGGCTGCTCGCGACCTGGGCCGGCCTGTCCCTGACCCGATTCTGAACCAACACCTACACATAACGAGAGAACGATATGCTCGATTCCAAACTGTTACGCGGCCAACTTCAGGAAGTGGCGGATCGCCTGGCCTCCCGTGGCTTCAGCCTGGATGTCGCGCGCATCGAATCACTGGAAGAGCGCCGCAAGGCGGTGCAGACCCGCACCGAGCAGCTGCAGGCCGAGCGTAACGCCCGTTCCAAGTCCATCGGCCAGGCCAAGGCCAAGGGCGAAGATATTGCGCCGCTGATGGCTGACGTCGAGCGCATGGCCAACGAACTGGCTGCCGGCAAGACCGAACTGGACGGCATCCAGGCCGAACTGGATGGCATCCTGCTGACCATCCCCAACCTGCCGGACGCCAGCGTACCGGTTGGTGCCAGCGAAGACGACAACGTCGAAGTGCGCCGTTGGGGTACGCCGAAGGCTTTCGACTTCGAAATCAAGGACCATGTCGCCCTCGGCGAAGTCAGCGGTGGCCTGGACTTCGAAGCTGCCGCCAAGCTGTCTGGCGCGCGTTTTGCCGTGCTGCGTGGTCCAGTTGCCCGCCTGCACCGCGCCCTGGCGCAGTTCATGATCAACCTGCACACCGGCGAGCACGGTTACGAGGAGCACTACACCCCGTACCTGGTCCAGGCCCCGGCCCTGCAGGGTACCGGCCAGCTGCCGAAGTTCGAGGAAGACCTGTTCAAGATCAGCCGCGAAGGCGAGGCCGACTTCTACCTTATCCCGACCGCCGAAGTGTCGCTGACCAACCTGGTGGCCGGTGAAATCCTCGATGCCAAGCAGCTGCCGCTGAAGCTGGTTGCCCACACCCCGTGCTTCCGCAGCGAAGCCGGTGCTTCCGGCCGTGACACCCGCGGCATGATCCGCCAGCACCAGTTCGACAAGGTCGAGATGGTGCAGGTGGTCGAGCCGTCCAAGTCGATGGAAGCCCTGGAAGGCCTGACTGCCAACGCCGAGCGCGTGCTGCAGCTGCTGGAGCTGCCGTACCGCGTGCTGGCCCTGTGCACCGGCGACATGGGCTTTGGCGCGGTGAAGACCTACGACCTGGAAGTGTGGGTACCAAGCCAGGACAAGTACCGTGAAATCAGCTCGTGCTCCAACTGCGGCGATTTCCAGGCGCGCCGCATGCAGGCCCGCTGGCGCAACCCGGAAACCGGCAAGCCAGAGCTGGTGCATACCCTCAACGGCTCCGGCCTGGCCGTAGGCCGTACCTTGGTTGCCGTACTGGAAAACTACCAGCAGGCCGATGGTTCCATCCGTGTGCCGGAAGTGCTGAAGCCTTACATGGGCGGCGTCGAGGTCATCCGCTAAATGGATTACCTGCCGCTGTTCCACAAGCTGCAGGGCGGCCGCGTGCTGGTCGTTGGCGGCGGTGAGATCGCTTTGCGCAAAGCGCGCCTGCTGGCCGACGCCGGCGCCGCGCTGCGCGTGGTTGCACCGGATGTCGACGGCCAGTTGGCCGCGCTGGCCCGGGAAGGTGGCGGCGAGGTGCTGGTGCGCGGCTATCAGGCAGCCGACCTGGTCGGTTGCCGGCTGGTGATTGCGGCCACCGACGACCCTGGGCTCAATGCCCAGGTGTCGGCGGATGCGCAGGCCCTCAGCCTGCCGGTCAACGTGGTGGATGCGCCGGCCCTGTGCACGGTGATCTTCCCGGCGATCGTCGACCGTTCGCCGTTGGTGGTTGCGGTGTCCAGTGGCGGTGATGCTCCGGTGCTGGCGCGTTTGATTCGCGCCAAGCTGGAGGCCTGGATCCCGTCCGCCTACGGCGAACTGGCCGGCCTGGCCGCACGCTTCCGCGACGAGGTCAAGGCCTTGTACCCGGACGTCAACCAGCGCCGAGGCTTCTGGGAAACCGTGTTCCAGGGGCCGATTGCCGAGCGTCAGCTGGCCGGGCAGGGCGCCGAGGCCGAGCGCCTGTTGCAGGCGATGGTCGACGGTGCACCGGTGCAGCAGGGCGGTGAGGTGTACCTGGTGGGGGCTGGCCCAGGCGATCCGGACTTGCTGACCTTCCGCGCCTTGCGCCTGATGCAGCAGGCCGACGTGGTGCTGTACGACCGCCTGGTGGCGCCGGCGATTATCGAGATGTGCCGACGTGATGCCGAGCGTATCTACGTGGGCAAGCGTCGCGCCGACCATGCCGTGCCTCAGGACCAGATCAACCGCCTGCTGGTCGACCTGGCCCGGCAGGGCAAGCGTGTGCTGCGCCTGAAGGGCGGCGACCCGTTCATCTTCGGCCGGGGCGGCGAAGAGATCGAAGAGCTGGCCGAGCACGGCATCCCGTTCCAGGTGGTGCCGGGCATTACCGCAGCCAGCGGTTGTTCCGCTTATGGCGGGATTCCGCTGACTCACCGCGACTATGCCCAATCGGTGCGTTTCGTGACCGGGCACCTGAAAGATGGCACCAGCAATCTGCCGTGGCATGACCTGGTAGCGCCGGCGCAGACCCTGGTGTTCTACATGGGCTTGGTGGGGTTGCCGACCATCTGTGCCGAGCTGATTCGCCATGGCCGCGCGGCCAGTACCCCTGCGGCGCTGGTGCAGCAGGGGACTACGCGTAATCAGCGGGTGTTCACCGGCACCCTGGCGGACTTGCCGGACCTGGTGGCGCAGCATGAAGTGCATGCGCCGACCCTGGTGATTGTCGGGGAGGTGGTGCAGTTGCGTGACAAGCTGGCCTGGTTCGAAGGCTCGCAGAACAGCTGAAATCGTTGGGGCCGCTTTGCGGCCCGTTCGCAGCACAAGGCTGCTCCTACAGGGAATCGCGTTTCCTGTAGTAGCAGCCTTGTGCTGCGAACGGGCTGCAAAGCAGCCCCGACAGCCTCAAACCTGCCAAATCCCCTTGCCTGCCAACTGCTCCCGATCATGCGGCAGGTTGAAGTCCTGCATCGGCCCCTTGGGCACGATCCCGTTCGGGTTGATGGTCTTGTGGCTCATGTAGTAGTGCTTCTGGATATGCTCCATGTCCACTGTGCCCGCCACCCCCGGCCACTGGTACAGCTCACGCAGCCAGTTCGACAGGTTGTGATAGTCGCTCAGGCGGCGCAGGTTGCACTTGAAGTGCCCGTGGTACACCGCATCGAAGCGCACCAGGGTGGTGAACAGTCGCACATCGGCCTCGGTCAGGTATTCCCCGGCCAGGTAGCGGTTGCGGCTCAGCAAGTCTTCCAGGTAGTCCAGTTCGTTGAACACTTCGTCAAACGCAGCCTCGTAGGCTTCCTGCGTAGTGGCAAAGCCTGCGCGATAAACGCCGTTGTTCACCGCCGGGTAGATGCGCTCGTTCAGTGCCTCGATGGTCGGGCGCAGCGGCTCTGGATACAGGTCCAGTGTATTGCCGGTCAGTTCGTTGAACGCGCTGTTGAAGATGCGGATGATCTCCGACGACTCGTTGTTGACGATGCGTTTCTCTTTCTTGTCCCACAGCACCGGTACAGTCACGCGGCCAGTGTAGTGCGGGTCATCCTGGGTGTAGCGCTGGTGGAGGTACTGCAGCGCGTCGAGGTGGTCGCCGCTGGAACCTTGCTGCTGGTCGAAAGTCCAGCCATGGTCCTGCATCAGCCAGCTGACCACCGACACGTCGATCAGTGGCTCCAGGCCCTTGAGGGCACGGAAGATCAGGGTGCGGTGCGCCCATGGGCAGGCCAGCGAGACGTACAGGTGGTAACGGCCAGCTTCGGGAGCGGGCAGCTGATTGCGGCGTTGGGCGTTTTCGCGTTTGAACGTGCCGTCCTTGCCGTTTTCATACCACTGGTCATGCCAGCGGCCGTCGATCAAAAGGCCCATGGTGAGCTCCTCGGAACAAAGTTGTTTGTCGTTGGAGCCCAGTCTAGGGAAAAACGTTCGAATAACTAGCGCAAAGACTGCACTCTTACTATCTAGTTATTAGATTGGTTGCGTGCGCCCCAGTAACCGCGTGCCGTGGCGAAAGCCTGCTCACGGTCTTGGCCCAGGCCGCGCAGGGCAAGGGCGATGGTCGCGACCACGGCCATTTCACCGTAGCTGTCCTCGGCCTCGCCGCGCCAGACCGCCAGCAATTGCTCGGGCTGCAGGCTTGGCGGCTTCACGTGGCGGCGTTCGCTCAGCGCAGGCCATTCCTCGTCCCAGGCTTTGCCGGCGGTGGTGCCGTACAGATGGCTGATGACATCGGGGTTGACCTCGATCTCGCCGCCATCACCCTTGATTACCACGGCATGGTCGCCCAGCAGGCGGCTGGCCTCGCGGTGTACTGCCTGGTAGCCGGGGTGGAAGATGCTCTGCAGGCCACAACGCGCAGCCAGTGGGTTGAGCACCCGGGCCAGCGAATGGATGGGCGAACGCAGGCCCAGGGTGTTGCGCAGGTCGATCATGCGCTGCAACTGCGGTGCCCAGTCCTGCAGCGGGAAGAAGGCCAGGCGTTGCTGGTCCAGGGCCCGGCTGACCGCAGCCCAGTCACGGCACAACGGAATTTCCAGCAAGGACAGCAACTGCTCGGTGTACATGCGCCCGGCGGTATGCGCACCGCCACCGTGCATGAGGATGCGCACGCCATTGTTGGCCAGGCATTTGGCAGCCAGCAGGTACCAGGGCAGGTGGCGCTTCTTGCCGGCGTAGGTGGGCCAGTCCAGGTCCACGGCGATGCGCGGCGACTGCAAGTGGGCGCGCAGGGCCTCGGTGAAGCCGGCCAGTTCTTCGGCGCTTTCTTCCTTGTGCCGCAGCAGCATGAGAAAGGCACCGAGCTGGGCATCTTCGACCTTGCCTTCCAGCAGCAGGGTCATGGCCGTGCGGGCTTCTTCACGGGTCAGGCCACGCGCGCCGCGCTTGCCTTTGCCAAGAATGCGCACGAACTCGGCGAACGGGTGTTCGGCAGGGGTTTCCAGGGTAAGCGGGCGAGGTTCTGTCATATGCAGTTGGTCGGCTTGGGCAGGCCCGCCAGCTTGGCGGCCAGTTTGGCGGGAGTGCCGTTGAACAGGCGGTTGAGGTGCGGGCTGTTGCCCTTTTCCGGGCCCAGTTTGAGGGCCGTGTACTTGATCAGCGGGCGCGTGGCCGGGGACAGCTGGAATTCCTGATAGAACTGGCGCAGCAGTTCGAGGATTTCCCAGTGGTCCGCCGTCAAAGGGATGCCCTCGCGCGCGGCCAAAGCCTCGGCGGCGGCATGCGACCAGTCTTGCAGGTCGACCAGGAAGCCGTCCTTGTCCAGGGCGATCGCCTGATCGCCAACGTTGAGGGTATTCATAGCCAGCTGTTGACCTTGTCGTAATGCAGCGACAGTTCGACGAACCCGGCGTAGTCCACGGCCTTGGCCAGCTCGTTGCCGACCGCGCGGGCCTGCACGTCTTCATCCAGGGCGAACAGGCGCTGGGCCAGGCCGGCGGCTTGCAGCTGGCGGTGCGGTTCGCTGCCGCTGCGCAGGGCATATACAGCATCGCCGCACAGCAGCAGGGCGTCGTCGGTGCCGAGCAGGCGCAGGCAGGTGGCCAGGCGCTCGTCGCCAAACGGGGAGTGGGCAATTACATGCAGGGTCGTCATCAGAGCGTTACCACCTGGTCGAAACGGGCGATCAGTGCGGTCAGGGCCGCGTCGTCCAGCACTTGCACCGGCAGCGTCAGAGTGTCGGCTGCCAGGCCGCGGCGAGTGAGGCTGTGGCTACAGGCGAACAGGTCCTCGACGCCGAACATTGGCAGCGCCTGCAAGTTGGCGGCCAGGTTCTTCTGTTGCACGGCGGTGGGCTGCTGGTCTGCGGCGAGCTGGAACACGCCGTCATCGAGGAACAGCATGCCCAGCGGCAGATCGAACGCGCCGCCAGCCAGGGCGATGTCCAGTGCTTCACGGGCCGATGGGCCGTTCCAGGGCGCCTGGCGGCTGATGATCAACAAGGATTTGGCCATTTCAGTCGCCTCCGAAGCAGACAAGGCGATCGGCAACTTGCGCCGCCTCATGCAGCTGGCCAAGCCCCGACAGCTCCCAAGGCTTGGGCAGGTTCACGGCCGGGCGCTGGTAGCGGTTGGCCTCGGCCTCGTCGAGCACGCCACGGCGCAGGGCGGCGGCGATGCACACCACTGCGTCCAGCTGGTGGGCTGCAATGAACTCGCGCCATTGGCTGGCAACATCCAGCTCGTCCTGGGGGGCGACCACGTTGGCCGAGGCACTGTGTACCCCGTCCTGGTAGAAGAACAGCCGGGCAATCTCATGCCCGCCGGCCAGTACCGCCTCGGCGTAGCGCAGGGCGCGCCGCGAGGAGGGCGCATGGGCCGGGGAGAACACCGCGATAGCGAATTTCATGGATAACTCATGCAAAAGGAATGGTGCCATGATAAAGCAAAAAAGCCCGCGCCCGCTTGTGCATGGCGGGGCGGGCTTTTGGTCTTGCACCAATCTTCAGGTCTACGCGGCTTCGTGTAGGAGCGGCCTTGTGTCGCGACGGGCTGCAAAGCAGCCCCATGGCCCTGACAGAAGGACTCCAGGCTCAAGCCTGTTCCTTGCTCTCCGGCAAGAACCAGTTCAACACCAGGGCACAGATACCCCCGGTAGCCACGCCCGACTCCAGCACATTGCGAATCGCCGCCGGCATGTGCGCCAGGAACTCCGGCACCTGCGCCACACCCAGGCCCAGGGCCAGGGATACAGCGATGATCAGCAGGGCGCGACGGTCCAGGCGAGTGCTGGCCAGGATATTGATCCCCGAAGCCGCAACCGCCCCGAACATGACCATGGCCGCACCACCCAGCACCGGCTCCGGCACCGCCTGGATCACCCCGGCAACGCTCGGGAACAGCCCCAGCAGCACCAGCATCACGGCAATCCACATACCGATATGGCGGCTGGCGATCCCCGTCAGCTGAATCACGCCATTGTTCTGGGCAAAGATCGAGCTCGGGAAGGTGTTGAACAAACCGGCCAGCAGCGAGTTGGCCCCGTTCACCAGCACACCGCCCTTGATCCGCTGCATCCACACCGGCCCTTCGACCGGCTGGCGCGACACCTTGCTGGTGGCGGTGACGTCACCGATGGCTTCCAGCGAAGTTACCAGGTAGATCACCAGCATCGGGATGAACAGTGCCCAGGAGAAACCCAGGCCGAAGTGCAGCGGCGTCGGCACTTGGAACAGCGCGGCTTCGTGCATGCCGGTGAAATCCAGGCGGCCCAGGTAGCCGGCCAGCGCATAACCGACCGCCAGGGCGATAACGATGGCGCAGCTGCGCATCCACACCACCGGGATGCGGTTGAGGATGACGATGATCGCCAGCACCACGCCCGACAGCAGCAGGTTCTCGCCATTGGCGAAGGTGCCATTGGCCATGGCGCCGAAGCCGCCACCCATGCTGATCAGGCCGACCTTGATCAGGGTCAGGCCGATCATCAGCACCACGATGCCGGTTACCAGCGGGGTAATCAGGCGTTTGACGAAGGGCAGGATGCGCGACACGCCCATCTCGACGAACGAGCCGGCGATTACCACGCCAAAGATGGCCGCCATCACGCCTTCTACCGGCGTACCTTGCTTGACCATAAGCGCCCCGCCGGCGATCAGCGGGCCGACGAAGTTGAAGCTGGTGCCCTGGACGATCAGCAGCCCGGCACCGAACGGCCCGAAGCGTTTGCACTGGACGAAGGTGGCGATACCCGAGATGACCAGCGACATGGAGACGATCAGGTTGGTATCACGTGCGGAAACCCCCAGCGCCTGGCAAATCAGCAGGCCAGGGGTGACGATCGGCACGATGATCGCCAGCAGGTGCTGCAGTGCTGCCAGCAGGCCGATCAACAGCCGTGGCTTGTCCTCCAGGCCAAGCACCAGTTCATTGGCAGGCGCCGCCGCGCCTGGGCTGTGTTCGTGTGAGCTCATTGCGAAAAGCTGCCCCGGAAGAAAAAAGGAGCGCATTCTACGGGGTGATGGCGAATTGGGGTAGAGAAAAGCACGATGGCGGCATGATCGACGACCATTCGCCCGGTTATCTGACTTTATGGTCAATTATTGGTGCTTTTGGCCTGAATCCTGCGCGGACCCTGTGGGAGCGGGTTCACCCGCGAAGAAACCAACGCGGTGCCTGGCACCGGCTGCGCCGGTGTTCGCGGGTGAACCCGCTCCCACAAAAAAAGCCCGCCGAAGCGGGCTTTCTCTTGCAGCAATCAATCAGTCATCACGACCCATGATGCCAAACAGCTGCAGCAGGCTGACAAACAGGTTGTAGATCGACACATACAGGCTGATGGTCGCCATGATGTAGTTACGCTCGCCACCGTGAATGATCGCGCTGGTCTGGAACAGGATGCAGACCGACGAGAACAGCACGAAGCCAGCGCTGATCGCCAGTTGCAGGCCGCTGATCTGGAAGAAGAAGCTGGCCACGACAGCACCGAGCAGGACAAAGAAGCCCGCAGTGATGAAGCCGCTGAGGAAGCTCATGTCCTTGCGGGTAATCAGCACATAAGCCGACAGGCCGCCGAACACCAAGGCAGTCATGGCAAATGCCGAGCTGACCACCTCGGCGCCACCGGCCATGCCCAGGTAACGGTTGAGGATGGGGCCGAGGATAAAGCCCATGAAACCGGTGAGGGCGAAGGTGGACACCAGCCCCCAGGCCGAATCACGAAGCTTGTTGGTAAGGAAGAACAACCCGTAGAAGCCGATCAGCACCACGAACACGTTCGGGTAGCCGACGCGCATCTGCTGGGCCACGAAGGCCATGACACCGCTGAAGGCGAGGGTGAGCGCCAGCAGGCTGTATGTGTTGCGCAGGACCTTGCTGATCTCCTGCTGCTCGACCTGCTGGCCGTGGTGTACGGCGTAATCCTGTTCGCGCATGGCGACACTCCTTGGTAAACCTGTGGTTTTCAAACGTTCAGATGCTAGGAGTCTATCAGAGCTCCCGCAACCCGCGACACAGAGAGTTTGACAGCTTGTTTCATTACGGTATTATGGCGGCCGCAAAACGAGCTGGAAGCGTGGCCGAGTGGTTTAAGGCAACGGTCTTGAAAACCGTCGATGGGCAACTATCCTAGAGTTCGAATCTCTACGCTTCCGCCATATTCAAAGCCCTGATTATTCAGGGCTTTTTGCGTTTCTGGGACATAGAAAAACTATCCGTGGGAACACCCTTGGGAATGGTTTATTTCGGAAGCGCTTCCGATACTTTCTTACTTGGTCGGTTTCGCCAGGGCCCCAACTCGGCGATATACCCGCTCGGTGATGTCGCCCTTGGTGTGGCCCAGCAGCAGGCTGGCGTGGTCGACATCGACGATTTCGGATGCAGCTTTCGGGCGGATGTCACGGAACTGGAACTGGCTAATACGGCCAGCCAGCACCTGATCGCCTGCCGCTACCGCTTCTTTCACGGCTTCCTCCCGGGCATCGTCCCAGCGATGACGGAGCATGGCGGCTGTAACACGTTTTCCCGACTCGGTCAGCAGGAGATACGGTGAGCCGTGCGGCGCGTTCCGCTCCAGTATCTTGCGGATCAGGGCGCCCAGGCCGCTTTCGACCCCGTCCACCTCGAGCATGATCCTCAGCTTCTTGTGGGTCTTCTTCTGTTTCACGCCGAGGGCTTTATCCTCGATGTCATCCTTTCTCATCACCAGCACGTCCGCCGGACGCTGGCCCGTCAAATAAGCCAGGTCCATGGCGTCCTTCAGCTCACCCACCGCTTTTGCGTAAACCGCTTTCCAGATCGCATCGTTCGCATAGAAGTCCCTGGGCACTTCCTTGTTCTTGCGAACGCCCTGACATGGGTTCTCTTTGGAGGTGAGCCCCCATTCCCGCGCCATGTTGTACACGTGCGATAGAAGGGCGATCTCCCTATTTGCACGCACCGGCGCCGAGCGTGCATCTCGGTACTGGGCGACAAGCGCTGGCGTAATGGCCTCGATGGGTGCTTTTTCGAAAAACGGCCGCAGCTGCCGGAGCTCTGCAAGGTTGTCTTTCTGCGTGCGCTCGCCCTTCTTGGGGATAATGTCTCGCTCATAGCGATCAAAGATCGCTCCCATCAGCAGCAAGTCACGCGGTTTTTCCCGGGCCTCCAGCTCGGCCCATTTCATCCGGGCCAGACTGAGGTCCGTGCCTAGGGCGATTTCCTTGCCGTCCTTGTCACGGTAGTAGTAGCTGATCCACGCCTTGTTCGGGTTCTTCTTGCTCTTGCTGGTGCGCTTGCGCCGGTACACGCCCGGCGGCAAATCCCTGTTCTCTGTGCTACGGGGGCGCATATCACCTCACCTTTGAAAAATCTGGCGTCCAAGCTGGTACGGGTGGAGGGGGCGGCGGTGCCAGCGGCACCACTTCAAGGGTTACGCCCAGTTTCATGCGGGCATATTGGCGACCCACCAGGGGCCGGCCGCCGCGGCTCTCGACGAAGTGCCAGCCGCGCTCGTTGAGCCAGCGGCGCTGCCAGCCCCTGGCCTTGTAACCGGTCAGGTCGGCCAGCTCTTCGTCCGAAAGGATCTCGATTTCCATGGGATGGTCTCCACGCCGCCGGTGGCGGCAGGTTGGTGTTCAGGCTGCTGGCGCAGGCTCGACGCGGTAGTAGCTGGTTGCCCTGCAGCGCGGGCACACCATGGTGCTGGCGCCTTTGAGCCATTTGCAGGGCGCGAGCACACGCTCGCTCTCCTTGTGCTGATTGCGGCACCGGGAGCACTTCACGGTGATGTCGGACATAGGTCATCCTCGACCGCGCATGTCGGCGGGCTTGAGTAGTTGGGGGAGGGGTTAGGTGTTCGCGTCAGGCTTGATCTTGTTCCAGTGCCGCCAGATGTTCTCCTCAGGAACCTTCTTCTGGAGCTTGAATTCGCAATCGTTGCAGATGACCCAGCTCAGGCTGAGGTAGGAGCTACTGTCGAGCTCCAGGTTTTCACTTCCGCACTTCGGGCAGGGTTTCAGTTCGTCACTCATTGCGGCCCCCGTAGATCAAGTAGGCCATGTACATCAGGGGCGGGATCATGGGCGTGCCTCCTTTCGTGATGCGATCACTGCGTCTGTGTGAATGTCCAGATCGAGGCCGTTGATCACCACGTTGTCGGGCGTCAGGCCGGCGAACAGGCCTCCGTTGTGAATGGTGTCTACGTCGGCCTGCCGGAGAACTCGGTAACGCTCGGCGTCCTTCCGCAGCGCCTTGATGGCAGTGGAGATGTTGCGATAGCCGAGCTCGATGGTGATGGCCTGGGCCTCGTCGAACAGCTTGACCTTCTGGTCTCGCTCCTCGGCAGCCCACCTGGCCAGCTGCTTTGCCCGGAGCCTGAGGCAGCGCTTGCAGGTGACGTGTTGCCAGTCGCTTGCCAACTGCTCGTCTTGCATTTCGCCATCGGTACCGCACAGCACGTCCTCTGGAGGGTCTTGATCGGACTCGGTACCGCCATCCCACTCGTACATGTGAACGGCGCGCTTGCTCATGGCATCAGCTCCTTCGGCACCTGGACCGTATCGCCGAGCTTGTAGTGGACGAGGCCGCGGCAGAACGCGACAAGCGCGGTAGGGCCGTAGCTCCAGGCCTCTGCGCCCGCTGGCCCGCCGCTGTAGCAGGCGTCCTCGGCCAGTCCGTGGAAGTGCTGGGCGCTACCGTGGTGCTTGTCGATCAGCGGGCCGCCCACCGCCCAGTTTTCGTACGGGTCGAAGCGAGCATCGTGCACGGTCACCTCGCCTGTGTAGCGGACGAATACGCGCCAAGGCACCCCGTTATAGCCTGGTGGTGCCAGCCTAACGTCCAGACCTTCCGCCTTGCCGACAGCCCATGCCAGCTGCTCGCCTACAAGGTTGGCTGTCTTCACTTCGATCAGTTCGGTCATCGCTGCACCGCCTGCCAGAAAGGCCCTTTGTTGGTCACCAGCCCCTTTCGCTTCAGGCGCTGGCACGCCTTGCTGATCTCCTCGCGAGACTCTCGGATCGCGCCGCGCATGGCGTGGGCGGTTGAGCCTTCGATGCCAAGCAAATGCCCCAGAACTCGCTCGTCTGTCCCGCCGTCGAGCATTCCCTGGCCATACTTGGCTGCCACTGTTGCCACTGCCAAGCGCAGCGCACTCCTCCGGCCACCGGGTTCGTCTGCATGCGACACCTCACTTTGTTTGAAGCCGACATACGGCACATGCGCTGTGGCGCGAGCGAGGTGGTGCAAGCAGCAGATGTCCATCCTGAGCTTTGCGATGATGAGCATCGTCTGCCGGTCATCCTGCATTGGCAGCCAAACCTCGCGGCCCGTCTCGGGGTCGTCGTAGTAGAAGGCGTCACTGCCGCGCCGGTACTCCAGCTCGAAGCCCATGGCCTTCGCCGACAGCTTGATGATGTCGTCTTCTGTCACAGCTGATACCTCTCATCAATCCAGCGCCCAGGCGCCAGAGCGGGTGTGGGTTCGGGTTGGGTTTCTTGCGGGGAGAGCTGGCGCTCGTTGCAGGCCTGCAGCTGGCTGTCGGGGATGCAGCTGGTGCCGACCCCATTGAGCAGGTAGCAGGTGACGTCGCGCTGGCTGTCGTGCTGCACGTCGATGACGTTCTCGGTTGCGCTGGCGCCGGTGGCCAGCAGCAGGAGACAGAGGGCGAGGCGGGTCATGCCACCACCTTGTGGCGGACCCACACGCAAACGGGGCCGTCTTCGGTGTCGTGGATCGAGAAGGTGAACCAGCCATCACCGACCGGCTTGCTTGGCTGCCAGGGCGTGCAGTCATAGTCGCCGCTGGCGTCGAGCCATTCCGCATTCAGTTCTTCCGGGCCGTCGTTTTCCATCTCGACCACGCAGTACTCCAGGCCGTGTTCACCGAACCAGCTAAACGGAAGCGCGCATTCGTCGCCGTCGTCCGGCCAGGCCGGGTGGGTCCAGAAGCCGTATTCATCGCGCTCAACCTGCAGCGGCTGGATCAGTTGCTTTTCTTCAGGCATGACTTCGTCCTTGGCCGCCATATCGCGGCAGTCAGTTGTACAAGGGGTTGGGTTCGGTTCAAGAAAGTCGGCCGGTGGTCCGATTCAGTTCTCAAACTAGGATTCCGCGGTTGCGTGCCACCTGGCCTTAGCTATGGTGAGAGTTCACCCGTGGCATACAACTAAAGTCGTAGGAGGTCGACATGAGGATTCGCGGTGAAGTTTTCTGGAAATGGGCTGACCCTTCGCTTCACCACCGCACTCATGACGAGACCCTCAGCGATGGAACGCACATAGATGTCCAGGTGCGACTGTCGCGGGCAGGTAACACGCAGATGTTCATCGGGGTATATGCCGCGAGTGGCATGGCCCTTCATGAAGAGGCGTTCGACTCCCGTCCCGGTGAATCAATGACCAGGGCTTTAGCCTGGGGCGTAGGACGGGCTCGCCGCATTGCCACAGACACCCACCCAAAATTCGACCAGGTTGCCTGCTCTGAATAGAGGGGGTAGGGGTTATGCGGGGTTGAGCTAAATAGTTGCCCTTGACCGATGGTCTACAGTCAATGCACCGAAGCAGGAGGCTAGAGAGTTGTACGTCGACCCTCATCCAAGAACAGTCAAGTACGAGTATCACGGATATATCGCCACCATCGAGATGACCTGCATGACCCCTGAAGCACCAGGCCCGGATCAAATGACCATTACCATCCGGTTCAGTGATAGCTGGGCGCACACCATGAAGGTGTCATCGAACTATGGATCGGTCGAAGAAGCTGTTGAGGCGGCGCAGGGCTTGGTGCGGCACTACGTTTCGTTTATGCGCGGACCAGCGGCGTAAGGCGGAGTACAAGTGTTCTCCTGTCAGGATTTTTCCTGCGGTCTGGAATGCGGCTGGAGAGCGAGACCCGTCACGGCCTTGCTGTAAATAAACTTGATTAGACCCCATGGAATCATGTGCCGCTGGGCGTATTCACCCTCTCCATCGCAGATCTCGCAGCCTTCTGCTGAATCTTGAAGTTCCAGGCATTCAGGGCATTCGCGGGTGACCTCCAGCTTGAACTCACCGAGCAGCAGGGCTTTGGCGCCGTTCTCGGCCGTGAGTCGCTTGGGCATCAGGCAGTATCCGTCAGAGATGGATACCGACGGCCCAACAGGGACAACTGGCAGCCCAGTCGCCGCCGCATCCCGCTCTGCCTCTTCTTTGATCCACCAGAAGGCAGTACCAACCATCCAGGCTATAGGCTCGGGGTGGG
The DNA here is from genome assembly GCF_023100865.1 of Pseudomonas sp. A2. Classification (NCBI taxonomy): domain Bacteria; kingdom Pseudomonadati; phylum Pseudomonadota; class Gammaproteobacteria; order Pseudomonadales; family Pseudomonadaceae; genus Pseudomonas; species Pseudomonas sp. A2. The sequence goes on along the minus strand of NZ_CP039127.1, from coordinate 3,863,524 downwards.
GCTGCGGCTCTGCATGCGTTTCGCGGTAGCCCGCCAGGAACAGCAGGTAGTCGCTGTGGGTGCGCTGGTCTTCGAATCCGGTGCTGTCCTTGCGCAGCTCCGCCTCGCAAAGGCCGAGCGGGTTGAGCCTGATGAACACATCGCGTGGGTCGGTGTTGCTGGATCGGTTTTCTGTGGGCATGGGGATACCTCGCGGTCTATATTTCGGTTTTATTTGGGCAGTTTGGGGGCTGGGATGGGAGAGCGAAATCAGTACGGCCTCGGACGCTATGTCCCGCAGGATGTCCGCCGCGAAATTCGGAGTAGATGTGGATTTGGATGCGTTATATGTGGGTTGGCTTATTATGACTACGAGCATTTTGATCCGGACTTCAAAGATGCCAGAGAGCACAATCCTAAAGGGATGACGCTGTTATGTATGCAGTGCAACCAGAAGCGGGCGCGCGGGACACTTTCAGCGGATACTGTCGCTAGAGCAAACAAAAAACCGAAGTGCAAGCAGCAAGGATTTGCTTCTGAATTATTTGACTTTGGGCCAGAACCTATTGATGTAAAATTTGCAGGCGTAAGTTTTTTTAATTGCGGCGTGTTGATTCAAATCCATGGTGTAGACGTCCTTTCCTTCCGCCCTCCTGTAGAGGAGGGTGGTCCGGTACTTTTGTCTGGCCTGTTATCTGATGTCACCGGAGCGACCACCCTGAAGATCGTTGACAATGTTTGGTATGCTGGCGATGAAAATTGGGACGTAGAGGTCGAGGGCGCAAGAGTGACAATTCGTCGTGGTCTTGGTGACATTGCGTTGCAGTTAAAGGTATGTCCGCCCCATGCGCTAGTTATTGAGCGGGTTGATATGCAGTTTGAAGGCTATTTTCTGAAAGGCAATGAAGATACACTTTCGGTATCCACTGACGGCAGCAACTGGTCTGAATTTACGTTGTGTAGCCTCCATAATTGTGGAGTCGGTATCAGCCTAAACTAACGCCAATATTGAGACGCGTAAGCAAGGGGGTTATCCTGCCCTAAGTAATGCCTCGATCACTCGCTGCCCGGCCAGCGGCGGTACCGCGTTGCCGGCCATATGCATGGTCAGCCGGTGGTTGTCCGGCCGCAGGGTGTCAGCCGGGAACGACATCGCGGCCAGGGCCTCGCTGGCGCTTAGCATTCGCATGCGGTCACCGTCGACTAGGGCCCAGCGGTCCAGGGTGGTGATGGTGCCGATCGGCCGGTTGATGTCGCGGCCGGTGGTGCCGGAGCCTTTGCCGTAGTAGGGCATGATGAACCGGTCGCCGAAGCGCTGGCGCCCGTTGCGCACCCGGTCGAGGGTGGCCTGGGCCCGGCCTGGTTTCTCGATCGGCGACCAGCGGCCGGCGTCGAAGTCGAGGAAGCTGCTTGCCGGCACATGCCGCTCGCGCTGCAGTTGAAGCATCAGCGGGGCCCTGCTGCGCGTCAGGACCATGAACAGGCGCACCCGGTGCTGCGGCACGCCGAGGTCCGCGCAGTCCACGATGTGTGGCGCACACTGATAGCCCATCGCTTGGATGGCCTGCAGCCAAGCCGGGTAGAGCAGCCAGTCGGTGAACTCCGGAACGTTCTCGATCACTGCCGCCTGTGGCCGGTGGAACTCAAGTGCCGACACTGGCGCCCAGGCCGTGGAGCGCGAGGCGTCGTGCTCAGGGTTGCCTGACTTCTTGCCGCGGGCCTTGGCATGACCCTGGCAGCAGGGCGAGGCGAGCAGGATGTCGTGTGCCGGCACCTGCTCCCAGCGTGCCTGGTGCAAGTCTTGGCAAACGTGCTGCGTGTCGGGATGGTTGGCGCTGTGCCATTCAACGGCCACCGGCCAGTGATTTGCCGCCCAGAGAACCTGGACGCCTGCGGCGCGCGCGCCGGTGCTCCATCCGCCGAGCCCGGCAAATAGATCGATTGCTGTTACCATAAGGTGACTCCAAAATAAATGGTAAATCAATGCAAGCGCCTACTGATAGTCTTTACAAGTTCATCGCGATATCGGGACTTATAGGGTTTATATTTATCTACTTCGATTCGCACAGACGATACGATGAGTTGTATGCGAAGGTCGAAGATGATCAGATTAAGATTGCTGAGCTTAGCGCAACAGTCAAATCATATACAAACCAAAAGGAGTACTTGGAGCGCACTCTGAAGAGTCTTGATGAAAGCCAAGCGACGCGCCGAGAAAGACTATTGAAGGAATACGATGCTCACATGAGTAAAGTTCAGGGTTTTGAAGTTGCGCTGGGGGTCATCACTGCCACGGTTAAAGCACGCTCAGAACGCTCGAAGAGGTTGGATGAACTTCTAACGCGCTATAAGCTGTTTAGTGGTTTGTTCTTGGGTCTATTCGTATTTGGTGTGCAGATGTGGTATCTGAGACTTCAGAGGTTTATAGATGCTAAAGAAAAAGTTATTCCTACTTCGGAAGCTAAAGAAAGTAGGTTGAAAGATAGGCTGCCAAAGCGTGGCATGTAGATCAGATGGCCCCGATGCGCTGCATCCGTGCCGCGGCACGTTTGCTTACCTGTGCGCCTGCTGAGGCGCGAACTGGCTCAAGGGCATAGTGTGGTCGATGCGGCACATACTCGAACTTGGGCAAGGTTTGAACAGCACTGCCTCCGCCGAAGCCGTCGATGCTGGCATTGAGCTGGGCCAGAATTGCGGCCCGGCTGCCTGGAACTGGCAGGCCGATCATTGCGGGCCACCTTGCTTGCTGCGCCTGCTTCCATGGCATCCACAAACAGCATCGCCGTCCGGTAGCTGTAGGCGAAGCCTTGCTTCCTCCCGGTTGCGATCTCCACCACATCCCACGTCGCGCCGTTGCCAGAAGCCTGGTAGCGCGGGGCTGATTGGCTGGCCTTGGCGTGCGCCTCGGCCCTAACTGACTTACTGCGCTCGAGCAGGGCCGCGAGCACGGCAAGCTTCTGCTCGAAAGCAGGGTGCATTGCTGTCTGCATGGATGATCCTCGGGTGGGTCAGGCGTGATATCCGAAGGTCTCGGCCTTGCGAACGATTCGAACTTGGGCGGTGCGGCGCTCCGGAGCCCGGCGGTCACGGCGCATGGGGTCGCTGTCGTCGATCACCGCATGCATGGCGATGAGGCTGGCGAGCAGGATGCAGAGCGGGCTGATAATGTTGCGGCGCATGGCTTCGGCCACTGCAGCAGCCCGGCGGGCAACGCCGAGCTTGAACATGGCATCGCAGATGCGCTTCTCGACGCCGCTTTCGCTGATGCCGAAGTGCCTGGCGATTTCCTTCGTCGTGAATCCTTGGGCAACGTCAAGAAGGCATTGCAGTTCGCGAGGCGCCAGGCCACGGCCAAGATGGCCTATCCATGCGCCGGTAGTGATCGTGTCCATGATGTGATCTCGTTGGGTATGAGCTGGCGCGAGATGGAGGCAAATTGCTACCCTCGCGGGATGATCAGGGGGAGGGGTTCCATATGGACGCCGAAGATCGAAAGGAGCAGCTCAAGCCAGAACTGGATGAGGTAACTCTGCAGCTTCGCGACGAGTTTGCTCTGCTCGATAAAATCATTGAGCTGCAGAAGCTCGCCAAAGGCCATCCAAACGCCAAGCAGAGCCGCAAGGCGTCTAAGGCTGCCGCAAAGGCGGCTATAAAGGCCAACAAGCAGGCCGGAAAGGGGCCCTGGTCTCTGAAGGCGCCTAAGGTGAAACAGCCTGCTGTCGCTTCGAAATGGATCGAGAAAGTGTGCTGGCGGTGCAAGTCAAAATTCAAAATTCACGCAGATTGGGAACGCCCTCCAACCCTTTGCAAGGTTTGCGCAAAGGATCTGGATCAGACCTACTTGCCGTCAGGCCCTGATCACTCAACCCCATTTGCTAGCGTCCACTTCGTCAGGGGTGGGGCTCCAAGCCTGGGCAAGCGACGCTGATTGAATATGGTCCGCATCCCAAAGCGCCCGGACGCGCCGGGCGCTTCAGTGATGCTTTCCGTTGTCGGTCCGCTACTGGCGTCGACCGAAAACTTATGTGCGCCTTGATTACCACCTGGCCCTAGTCCAGTTCGCACTCGTTTTGTTCTACCCAGCCGCGGCGCTCACCCGCTGGGAAACTGCATTGGCGCTTTACGCTGCACGCCCGGGGCAGTTGCCACCCCTCTGGACCGTTGAGGCCTGTCCATCGCTGCCTTCGTTGCTGGCCGGTGTCGATCCGGCGACGAGGCAAATATGTACCTATGGTTCACATTGGTCAAGTACCAAAAGTACATAAATTTCTTTTGAGCGAAAAAAAGCCCGCCAGAAGCGGGCTCTCGAAGTCTTGCTAAAAGTTGACTAGAGGGCGGAACGCGGCCACTTGGCGTCAACCACGCGCCCCACTAGGCACCATTCGCCGTCCATCTCGACTGTTGGGAATGCGGGATTTAAGGGCTTCAGGTATGCCTTCCCTGAATCCCATATGAACTGCTTGAATGTTGCCTCGTTGGAGTCAATGAGCTTCGCGACCACATATTGGCCGTGCTCTACATCGAAGCCGGGAGCCACTAGGATGACCATGCCTTCAGAGAAGGACATGCCGTTCGGGGACGTCATCGATGGACCTTTAACCTTTAGCCAGAAGCCATTAGGGCCCGCCCAGGCGTCGGAAGGGTGCACCTCGCAGGAGGCTACGTTCGATAGCTCAATAGCTTCCATAGGCATCCCGGCCTGTACCCAGCTGATTTCAGGGTATTTGTAATAACGCACCGGACCCGCAGACGGCTCAACGTTAGCGTCGAACGCTGGCCTTTCATCGACCATCTCGCCCTTTCCGTACTCCAGCCACTCAAGGCGCACTTTGAGCGCGGTGGCGAGTGCAAGCATCTTCACGCCGCCAGGCATGGATTCCCCATTAAGCCATTTGCTGGCCGCCTTCGGGGTGACGCTAGCGATTGAAGCAAGACGCGCACCTGCACCCCATGCAGGGATGTCGCTGGCGGCAAGCGCTTGCTTGAGGCGAGTCGCGAAGGCCGCCCTGATTTCTTCGATATGAACCATGGGTTCAATATCGCATGCGCTTGCATGTACTTTCAGTTCCGACATAGTATGTACTGACAGTTCATATTTCACCTGGAGGCCCTATGACGGCACTCAAGAAGGCGATCGACGATGCCGGCGGAGTCTTCGCTGTGTCGGTCGTCTGCGAGAAAACCCCGCGTGCTGTTTACAAATGGCTGGCCTCTGGCTGCCTACCACGCACCGAATACACGGGCGAGACCCGCTACGCGGAAAAAATCGCCGAATTGGCAAAAACAAACGGCAAGCCATTCAAGGCCAAACAACTACTGGCTGACATCGCTCCGGCCAAGTCGTCTGCGTGAAGTATGCGAGGACTGGCATTCCGCTAGTAGTGATCTGAACCAGCTGTGAATTTAACCAGTAGGAGGGTGGCGATGAAGATAATTTGGCGCTTCGCTAAGCGAGCCTGGTTTGGGGGGCACTTCCAGAACGGGGTTATCTACTCTCCGCTAGAGCTGCTGCTGCTCGTAGGGTTGAAAGAAGTGCTTCGACGCAGACTTCGACGGGCTCTCCGGTGGTGCGGTTTATCAACCAAGCCGGACCGAGATGTGTGGGATCGAAACTCACAACGTCTCGGAGGTTTAGTACCCCGTGCATCAAATCCATCACCAGGTAGCCCGCAGGCGACCTCACAACATATCGACCGATGTTCAGATTCGCCGCGGCAATAGTCCCTTCAACTTTCATGTCCGGTCTCCTTGGACCTTTTCGTGTGGAAGCAAAAAGCTACCACGGATGTGCCGGACACCCATAACGCCTGAATTGCAGGCATAAAAAAGCCGCCTGGCGGGGCGGCTCTTTCTACAGCTTCAAACGAGATTAGAGCATGACAAACATCGTCCCACTTGACAAGTCCAGGGGGTTCACCCGGATGGACAACCAGCTCATGGATGGCCTGCTGGCTATCGATCTCCCGGCCCGGGAGATGAAGATTGTGCTGTACGTGGCCAAGGCCACGATCAACTTCGGGGCAGGTGCTCAACGCATCCCTGCGACCGATATCGCCAAAGCCATCAACGCTCATCCTGACACGGTCTCCAAGGCGGTCTCAAGCCTGCTGCGTCGGCGCGTGCTGTTCCGTGAGGGTGGTGCCCGGGGCGACATCGGCGTGAATGAACCGAAGGACTGGATATACGTTGATCCGAAACAGACCAAAACAGCCGACTCGGCTGAAGTGGTCCGAATCGGCTCCGAGTCGAAACAGACCAAAACCGCCGACTCCCTTCTTTATTCTAAGAATCTAACCCCCTATGTATTTCTTCCTTCGGAAGAAAATACATGCCCCCCCAGCGATGAGCTGCCGGCGCCGGCCAAAGCTGACCGCAAAGCGCCGTTCGGGAAGGTCGCCATGCTGGCCGACAATCCACACGGCCTGGATGAGTCGCTGATCGCTGACTACCTGACGGTTCGCAAGGCCGCCAAGGCCCCAGTGACGGCCCGCATTTGGGCAGGCCTCAATCTCAAGCTGGAGCAGTGCAAGGCGTTCGGCATCCAGCCCGCCCAAGCCCTGGAAGTCGCCGTCGAGAACGGATGGCGCGGCTTCGAGGTGGAATGGGTCACCAAGCGCATCAGTGCGCAGTTGCCTGCCCAGGCTAAACCCCACAGCCGTCACCACGGCTTCGACGACCGCGACTACACCGCCGGCCTGGCCGAGCGAGAGGACGGTACCTATGCGATCTGAATCGGTGATCACCATGTCCGAGGTGAGAAACGCCGCGGGTTTCCGCGTCCAGCCCGCGCACTGCGAGCATCACGGCGACTTCGAGCAGCGTGTAACCATGCTGATGGGCCGCGAAATCGTCGGGCGCTGCCCTGTGTGCGAGAAAGCGGCCGTTGCCGAGCGCGAAGCCAAACAGCTGGCAGAGGACACCCGCCTGAAGCGTGAGGCGATGACCCGCAAGCTGGGTTCGGCGCTGATCCCCAAGCGCTTCGCCGACCGCACCCTGGCCAATTACCGCGTCGAGCACGAAGGGCAGCGCAAAGCCTTGGCCTACTGCACCCGCTACGTGGCAGCTTTCTCGGAAATTGAGCGCACCGGTCGTTGCCTGATGCTGCTGGGCAAGGTCGGTACCGGCAAGACCCATCTGGGCGCCGGCATGGCCAACGAGCTGATGCGCAACACCTCGGCAACGGCCGTGTACCGCACAGTCGGCGCCGTCCTGCAATCCATCCGGGCGACCTACGACCGGCATAGCGAGCAGTCAGAGGCCGACATCCTGTCCAGCCTGATCGAGCCGTCGCTGCTGGTCCTGGACGAGGTAGGGGTCAGCAAGGAGCAGCCCAGTGAATTCGAGCTGACCACCCTGTTTTCAATCATCAACGGGCGCTACGAGCAAATGCGCCCCACGGTGGTAATTTCCAACCTGGATGCGAGCCAGCTGCGTCACGCGATGGGCGAACGGTGCTACGACCGCCTGCGCGAAGGTGGCGGGGTGATTGTGCCCTTCGAGTGGGAATCGCACCGCGGCAAGGAGGTGGCCTGACCATGCGGCAAACCAAGCTGACCAAGGCCGCGCGCGGCCGGGAGTGCCAGGTGCGCATCCCGGGCGTGTGCAACGGCAACCCGGAAACCACCGTCCTGGCGCACTACCGCATGGCCGGCACCTGCGGTGTTGGATACAAGCCGAACGACCTGCAGGGCGCCTGGGCCTGCAGCGCCTGCCACGATGCTTGTGATGGTCGCCGTAGCGACATCGGTCGCGACCAGGCCAGGCAGTACCACGCCGAGGGCGTCATGCGTACCCAGGCCCTGCTGCTGCGTGAGGGGCTGGTTTCGGCATGAGTGCAACTGTGGCGGTGAAGCTGTCCGATGCCGAGATCCGACGGCAGTCCTCAGTGCTCGGAGTGCGCGACCTACGAGACCCGCGCCACCCGGGCTTGAGGTTTCGATTTGACCAGAGCCGACAGGCTGGAACGTGGTTCCTGGTTGTTCGCCGCAAGTGGAATCGGCTCGCACGCTTCCCTGAGTATGGTCCTGCGGCCATCCTCGCCGAGTTGCCTGGCCTGCGGCAGCGCTTGCTTGGCCGCCCGGATGAGATGGTTGCATTGGCTGGCCTGGTGACGTTCAGCGACCTGCTGGCCTGGTTCAAGGACCGAGTTGCAAGTGACGCCTCGCTGTCCGATTCGTGGAAGAGCACCGTTCGCACGGTGGTCGATAAGCACTTGCAGCCCCGCCTTGGCGAGTTGCCGATACTCGCTCTGACCCCAGCAGTGCTGGACAAGTCGCTGATGTGGCCGCTCCAGGCTGAATGCTCCACGTCCTACGTTCGGCAGATTTTCAGGGTGTTGAGCCTGGCTGTGAGCACGGCGCGGGCGCTTGGGCTGATCCCCAGCAATCCCATGGCTGAGATGAAATTCACGAACTTCATCAAGACCAAGATTTCGCCAAAGGACGGCCGACTCCGCGCCGACCACCTACGAGAGGTTATGCCTGCGCTGGGAGCCCTATTCGGCTCCTCGCCCGTCGACGCCATGCTGGCACTGCTGATGATCTGCCACGGCACCCGGGTGGGCGAGAGCCGACAAGCAGAATGGGCTGACTTCGCCCTGGGGCACGCAGAGTGGTTCATTCCAGCCAAACGCACCAAGACGCGCACCGAGCACCGATTGCCGCTGACTCCGCAAGTGTGTGCTCTACTGCGCCGGTACCGTGCCATCCAGCTCGAAAGCGGGTATGCCGGCAAGTACCTGTTCCCAGGCCGCAAAGGGCAGCCCATGAGTGCCAGCAAGGCCTCGTCGGTATTCCGTCGCTTGGCCAGTCGCGAATGGTCAAGCCACGACCTGCGGAAGGTGGCGCGCACCGCTTGGCTCGACATGGGGGTGGACGGGTTTATTGGCGAAATGCTGCTCAACCACTCGCTCGGGAAAGTTGCTGATACCTACATCAAAACGAAGGGCAACGGCCTGCGACGAGAGGCCCTGGAACAATGGCATGAGTGGTTAGACGGGATTGGGTTTGCGTCGGTTCACGGGTTGACGGGCGTGCAATCCGCAATTCCTCACGAAGGCCCGCAGGCCAAACCGCGCAAGGCGCGCAGCCCAATCAGAGAATTAGTTACAGGGGAGAATGCAGAACGTGAAAAACCGTCTTCAGGATGGCTTTAAACGACCGCGCTTTGACCTAGTTCAATGTCCGGTATGCAAGGGCAGGGCGGTCGTGAAGGGGGTGTTTTATGAGCTGGTGTGCGCCGACTGCAATGGTTCAGGTTGGGTTATTGAGGGGTCCAAGTTGGTGCTTCCGCTTGAGGAGCTGGTGACTCAGCTGAGTTTTAAATTGCAGCAGGCGCAGAGACAAATTGAGGCGCTGGTTGGGCCAGTCAAAGTAGCCGGCCCGCAACAGCAATACCAAGAATCGAACCGCCTGGGGGCGGGCGGCACAAATTACACAGGGGATTGAGAACATGATGATTAGAAAGCCAGCGGGTCGGCCATTGGGGGATACCGAGTATTTACTGGAACAATGGGGGTGGTGGCGGATGGATGGAAGCGGAGTGCCGAACTACATTTCGCCTACTTTTGCGCTCATGCGGCAAGCTGTGCCACAGCCATCGGTAAGCAATAACTACTGCATCACCGATGAGTGGGCCATCGCGATCGACGCTGCTGTTGCGAGACTTACCCGGCGAGACCAGCAGATGGGCGACATCATTTGGCTCTACTACGGTGCCAAATGGCCAATGCTACGAATCGGAAAACACTATGGTATGAGTGAAGGTAAGGCGAGGGAACTGGCTAGAGCGGGTGTCGCCTGGATAGATTGCGCTACCGAGTCGACGCGATCTGCGGCCTAAGCCGAGGCGGTCACCCGTTGCTATTTGAGTAACCTGTGGCATGATAATGCCAATACGTCATCATGCTTGATTTAATGGTTGAGAATATGTCGCAACAGATGTTGAGTACTGCGGGTGATACGGCCTCTGTAGGCGCCGGATACGAAGGCAAAATACAGTTTTACTCTGGCCTGCTTCCAGTCCAGGATTTTTATCGAGCAGAGACGAAAGCTGAAGTCATAAAATCGCCTAGCGTACTTTCTGTTAAACTCGAGTCTGAAACAGATTGGCCCGTTGTAGTTGCTACAGCTTTAATTGGTATTGCAAGTATTTGCGCCACGTTTCTTGTGGGGTATTTTGCATATAAAGTTCAGCAAAATCAAATAAAGGCTACTGCTGCTAATTTTAGGCATGAGTGGCGAAGCGAGCTGAGAGAAAAGGTTTCTGAATATATTTCAAAGATTGCAATAATTCACTACAAGGTGGATAGGGATTCCGGTTACTTGAACTCGGCTGAATCTGACTCCGTTTATGGTGAGGTTATAAGGGTTCAGGCTTCTATAAGTCTAATGTTGAATCATAAGAAAAAACTGGAAAGGGAATTGGTCGAGCTGATGGTGGCATGCGACACAATTCTTAAGTCCGGAAAGATGGCTGGGCTTACCTCTGAAGTCAATAAGTTGAATGAGAAAGCAAACGAGGTTCTCGACACGGCTTGGTTAAAGATGAAGGAAGATGTTGGGCTGAAAAGGGCCAGCTAGGATTTACAGCTTTTGAAAAAGCTGGACGGAGTGGCGCAAAAGCAGAATTTGAGTGACAAAGCTTTTCCGTGCGGAATAAATATGTTTTTATAGCAGCGTGTGTTGCTGTGTACGCAGCGCGACGCATTTCAAAAGCCGGCCATTGAGCCGGTTTTTTTGTACCTTTTTTCAAGCCCAGCCATCGTGCTGGGCTTTCTCGTTTTCGGCCCCATGCCTGCTCCTAGCTCTCAGCGGATGACAGTGACGTAGGGGTCGACCTAAATTGAGGAATGCAGATGAACAATGAGCATCAGGCGCTTGCTGATGTGCCCCTGTGGCTATTGGTGTTATTGAGCATGGCCGGACTGTCCGGGGAAATGCTGCGGGCCTCGGGGGCCGAATTGAGTCTGCGTCAGATTCTGCAGCGGGTCGCACTTCGCTTTCTTGCGTCTGGCTTGCTCGGTATGGCAACTCTACTGCTTGCGATGGCCCTTTGGAGCAACCTTTATCTCGCTGCAGGGTTGGGCATCGTTATCGCAGTGATTGGTGCAGACGTGGCGGGCGGGCTGTATACACAGTTCCTGGCCAAGCGCGCTGGTGTTCAGCCCGAGAAGTAAGCCGGAGGGCGGAATGATCGATCTGAAATTGGATATCGACAGTGCGCCTCTAGCGCGTGAAATTTCGGACATTCAGCGGAAGCAGCTGCCCTTCGCCCTGATGCTCGCGCAGACGCGGTTAGCCACCAAGCGCATCAAACCTGGAATTACCGAGGTCATGGGCAAACGCCTGGATCGGCCTACGCCGACAACCATGCGCAGCCTGTTTGCCCAGGCGGCGACCAAGAGTCGCGGCGCGAAAGTCTGGTTCAAGGATCAATGGACCACGGGCATACCCGCAGACACCTACCTGCAGCAGGCGGTGCAGGGCGGGCAACGGCCGCACAAGCGCTTCGAGAAGTCGCTGATTGCGCACGCCCTGATGAAGGCCGGGCAGTACGCCGTGCCCAATCCTGACCTGTTGAACCAGTACGGCAACGTCTCGCGCGGTGTGATGACCCGCATCCTGTCGGGCCTTGGCGCTGCCGAGAGTCGGCGCGGCCACCAGGCCAACGCCACGGGCAGCAAGCGCAGTAAGCGCAAGGGCAATGCCGAGCGCTACTTTGTTGGTACGGTCGGCGAAGACACCGGTGTATGGGAGCGCAAGGCGCGTAAGCAGGTCGCGCCGGTGTTCCTCTACACCGATAGCGCGCCGCATTACCGGGTGATGTTCCCCTTCTTCAAGATCGCCGAGAACATCGCCAAGGCGCACGGGCAGGCCGAGCTGGCCAGCGCGCTGCGTGAGGCGATCCTGACCGCGAAGTGAGGTCGCGCGAGGCGCGACAGGCCCCAGCCACCCCCTTGGGGCGGCCGCCGGCCCCGTGCCTGGCCCACCCCCACCCCCGGCCAACGGGTCCTCCCGGACCCACCAGGGCTAGGGGGTAATTCGGGCCCCGCTCTTTCGCTACGTATGACCCAAATTCAGAGGTTGGTTGTTGTTTCGACTATGGCTAATCAATCCATTACCCGTGAGCCGTACTGGCTCAACAAGTCGCGCATGGCCGCGAGCCTCGGAATTTCCGTCCAGGCCTTTGATAAATGGGGCGTCCAGCCCGTCGGCAAGATCGGCAAAGAGGTGTTCTTTGACACCAAGTGCGTCCTGGCGAACCGGCTGCAGCATCACAGCGGCAAACACCAACCCGGAGCCGACGAGGTCGACCCGCTCATTGGTTACAAGATTGATCTGGAGCGGCTGCGCCTGACCAAGGAACAAGCGGACGCCCAAGCCCGCAAAAACCGGGTGGGCGACAAGGAGCTGGTCCCGGTCGGTTTCATGGTGTTTGCCCTGGCAAGTCTGTCGGCGCAACTGGCCTCGACCCTCAACACCGTGCACAAGAACGTCAAGCGCGCGCACCCCGATATCAGTGTGCGCCACTTGGAGGCGGTCGAAACCGAGATTGCCGTTACGCGTAACGCTGCTGCTGGTTTGGCTGACCGCATACCGGAGCTTTTGGATGAATACATCGCCTCCCTGGATGAGGGACCTGGTTGAGGCTGTCCGGCGTGGACTGAAGAACCTAGAAGTCGACCCGCCCATGACAGCTGTCGAATGGGCCGACGAATATTTCTACATGTCCTCCGAGTCCTCATACGGCGAGGGCAAATGGACCACTGAGTGGTTCCAGGTAGCGTTGCTCAACGCCATGGGCAACGACCTGATTCATGAGCTGAACCTGCCGAAGTCGGCGCGGGTTGGCTACACCAAGATGCTGGTGGCGAACATCGCCTACAAGCTCAAGCACAAGAAACGCAGCGTGTGCATGTGGAGCCCGACGGACGACGACGCCAAGGGCATCATGAAAAAGCACATCGACACGATGATTCGTGATGTGCCGGTGATCAAAGCCATGGCGCCCTGGTTCGGCAAAAAGCACAAGGACAACACCGAGGACCAAAAGACTTTCGAGAACCGCAAGGTGCTGTGGTGGATGGGCGGCAAGGCGGCCGGCAACTACCGGGAGAAAAGCCCCGATGAAGTCGGCTATGACGAGCTTTCGAGTTTCGATGCGGATATCCAGGGCGAGGGCTCGCCCACGTTCCTGGGTGATAAGCGTCTAGAGGGCGCGACCTTCCCGAAGTCGATTCGCGGGTCCACGCCTAAGCTGGCCGGTAGTTGCCAGATCACGCGGGCGGCGGAGGAGTCGCCCTACCTGCTGCGCTTCCACATTCGCTGTCCGCACTGCAAGACCGAACAAACCTTGAAATTTGGTGGGCCGGATGAGCCTTACGGGCTCAAGTGGACCAAGGACGCCCTGGGGCAGGTCGACAAGGCGTGGTACCTATGCGAGTCCGGTAACGGCTGCACCTTTGAGCACCACGAAATGATGGCGGCCTCACAGTTCGGTCGCTACATCTGCGAGCGGACCGGCATCTGGACGCGCGACAGCATGGAGTGGTTTGGGGCTGATGATACGCCGATGCGCACGCCGCGCCGCGTCACGTTCCATATCTGGACGATCTATTCGACCTTCACCACCTGGGTGAAGATTGCCGACGAGCGCGTCAAGGCCGGCAAGGACCGAGGCAAGCTAAAGACCTTCGTCAACACCACACTCGGCGAGCCGTGGGAAGAAGACCTTACCGAGAAAGTCGACTGGGAGCAGTTGCGCGACCGCCGTGAGGTCTACGGATCGCAAGTGCCAGGCCGTGCTGTTGCGCTTACCGGGAGTATTGACACCCAGGACGACCGTTATGAGGGTCGGGTATGGGCCTGGGGTGCGGGCGAGGAAAGCTGGCTGGTCTATCGGTTCATCCTCTACGGAGACCCGGCCAGTGCAGTGCTGTTGGAGCGGGTCAAGCGCGAGCTGCACCGGCAACTCACCCGTGCCGACGGCACCAAGATGGGCGTCATGCGCTGGTGCTGGGACTCCGGTGGTCACCACTCGGAAACGGTACGGGCGCAAAGTCGCACGCATGGCTTGCACTGGGTAATCCCGATTTTCGGGGCCAGCACCTACGGCAAGCCCATTGCCAACTGGCCCAAGAAGAAACACAAGGCGTCGAAAACCTACCTGACCGAGGTCGGCACCGACAACGCCAAAGAGGTCATTTACAACCGCCTCAAGCTTCAGCCGGACGGCAATCGTCCGGTGCCGGGCCTGATCCACTTCCCGGCCGACGATTCGATTTGCGACGACGACGAGCTTAAGCAGCTGACCAGCGAAACCAAAAAGTGGGTGCTGGTGAAAGGGCGGCGCGTGCTGCGCTGGGATGCCAGCAAGAAACGTAACGAAGCGCTCGACTGCTTTGTGTACGCCCTGGCGGCGCTGCGGATCAGTCAAGAGAAGTTCGGTCTCGACCTCGACCTGCTGGCCAGCCAGAACCCGGAAACGGGGGAGTGGGAGGTGCCAGCAGAACCACCACCAACGGACGAGCCGGACGAACCACCAGCGCCGGCACTTCCGCCGTCGCCGGCGCCGGTGGCGCCGCAACCAGACCACCAGCCTGCCGCCGGCGGCTGGGTTGAAACAGGAGCAAGCGGATGGCTGACGTAAATGCCGTAGAAACCTTGACCCCCCAGCAGATGGTCGCGCTGTACATGCAGGCCGAGGCCGATCTGGTGGCAGGCGGAAAGGATGTGACCTTGAATGGTCGCCGTTTCGTGTATGCCGAGCTGAACCAGATTCGTGACGGCCGACTGTACTGGGAGCGCCGTGTGGCCGCTCAAGCGCGCGCGGGGCGTCCGGGTTATTCCCTGGCGGCCTTCTGATGAGCGGCATGAACCTGCTGGACAGGGCGCTTGCGCCGCTGTTTCCGGGCATGGTGGCCGAGCGCTTGAGGGCGCGGAACGTGATCATGGCGTTTGAAGCGGCCAAGCCTTCGCGGACGCACAAGGCCAAGAAACAGACCGGCAGCGCGGATCGTGCGTTGAATAACGCGATCAAGCCTCTGCGCGAGCAGAGCCGCAATCTGGACGAAAACCACGACATCGTTACCGGCGTGTTCGATCGCCTGGAGGAGCGTGTGGTGGGTGGCTCGGGTATCTCCGTGGAGCCGATCCCGCTTCACCTGGATGGTACCGTGCACCGCGAATTCGCCGCCGCCATTAACGCGCTGTGGGGTGAATGGTCGTTAAGGCCTGAGGCCTCGGGAGAGCTGAGCCGGCCGCAGATGGAACGCCTGGTGTGCCGTAGCTGGTTGCGCGACGGCGAGGCCCTGGCCCAAGAGTTGATGGGTGTTGTGCCGAACTATCAGCACCTGCACGGCGTGCCGTATGCGCTGGAGCTGCTGGAGGCGGACTATCTGCCGGTCGAGTACACGGACTTGTCCAAGGGCATTGTCCAAGGCATTGAGCGCAACGGCTGGCGCCGCGTGCTGGCTTACCACCTGTACAAGGCGCACCCGGCTGGCCTACGCGGCAGCCTGGTGCAGAACACCAAGCGCGTGCCCGCCGAGCAGGTGATTCACATTGCCTACCGCAAGCGCATCGGTCAGAGCCGTGGCCAGCCGCTACTGCATGCCGTGCTGATGCGCCTGGCGGATATCAAGGACTACGAGGAAAGCGAGCGGGTGGCTGCGCGGATCAGTGCGGCACTGGCCATGTACATCAAGAAAGGCACCCCCGACGATTACGTGCCGGCGGGGCCTGGCGAGACGCGCGCCGAGCGCACTTTCCCGATTGCGCCGGGCATCGTGGTCGACACCCTGTTGCCGGGTGAAGACGTTGGGATGATCGAAAGTAATCGGCCCAACCCGTTCCTTGAGGGGTTCCGCAACGGGCAGCTCAAGGCGGTGGCCGCCGGTACGCGAAGCACCTATTCAAGTGTGGCGCGCAGTTACGACGGCACCTATTCGGCGCAGCGCCAGGAACTGGTCGAGGGCCAGCTGGGTTACGACCTGCTGCAGCATGAGTTTATCGACTACTGGTGCCGCCGCGTGTACCGCAACTGGCTGCGCATGGCGATCCTGAGCGGCCAACTCAAGGTGCCCGCCGATGTGGATCAACGGACCATCTATGGCGCCTTCTACCAGGGCCCGGTGATGCCGTGGATTAACCCGGTTCATGAGGCCGACGCCTGGGAAAAAATCATCAAGGCCGGCGGCGGCGACGAGGCGGAAATGGCTCGCTCGCGTGGCCGCAACCCGTCTGAGCTTAAGGCGTCTCGCAAGTCCGAGATTGCCGCCAACCGGGCAGACGATCTGGTGTTCAGTTCGGATGCCTACCACGAGTATTACGGGAGAAACCAACCCAATGAGCAAACGAAGAAGGCGGGAAAGGCCGCCCGTACTGGGGCCGCGCGCGGCGGTGGCGACGACGGCTGACCCGGCTGCACAGACCTGGTACACGCTGCGCGCATCGAGCCAGCGCGGCGTGGTCGACCTGATGCTGTACGGCGAGATTGGCGCCTGGGGTATCTCGGCTAACCAGTTCGCCCGCGATCTGAAAGCCCTCGGTGACGTGTCACAGATCAATTTGCATGTGCATTCCCCCGGTGGCGATGTGTTCGAGGGCATGGCCATGTACAACCTCCTGCGCAACCACCCGGCGCGCGTGGAGGGCACCGTGGACGGCCTGGCCGCGTCCATGGGCAGCGTGATCCTGATGGCCGCCGACGTTATTCGCATTCCCGAAAACGCCATGATCATGGTGCACAAGCCCTGGGGCATCCAGGGCGGTGACGCTGACGAAATGCGCCGTTACGCCGACTTGCTCGACAAGGTCGAGGATTCCCTGGTGGCGGCATACACCAACAAGACCGGCAAGACCGCCGACGAAATCAAGTCGCTGCTCTCTGCTGAGACCTGGATGACCGGGGCCGAGGCTGTCGAGCTGGGCTTTGCCGATGAATTGGTGGGGGCCCTGGAAGCCTTCGCCGCACTCAACTCTCAACGCATGCAGGAGTACACCAACATGCCCACCGCTGCACAACCGATGTTCGCCCCGCGCGGTCAGACCCAGCCACCGGCGCCGGTGAACCAGCCGACCCCGCCGGTCAACCAGCCGACCCAGCCGCCGGCTAACGAAACCCCCGAACAGATTCAGGCGCGCGTGCTGGCCGCTGACGCTACTCGCCGCACCGCGATCACCGCCGCGTTCGCCATGTTCGCCAGTGTTGAGGGCTCTGTAGCGCTGCGCGACGAGTGCCTGAACGACACCAGCTGCACCGTGGAGTCGGCCAACGCCAAGCTGCTGGCCCACATGGGCAAGTCGACCACTCCGACCGGCAGCCAAGTGCCTGGCCAGCATGGCCACATTACCAACGGCAACCTGGTCGGTGACTCGGTGCGGGCCGCCCTGGCGGGGCGTATCGGCCATGCGGCCAACGAGGCCGACAACGCCTACAACCACATGAGCCTGCGCGAGCTGGCCCGTGCTTCGCTGAATGACCGTGGCATTTTGACCGCCTCGCTCAACCCGATGCAGATGGTTGGCCTGGCCTTCACCCACGACACCAGCGACTTTGGCAATATCCTGATCGACACCGCCGCCGTGTCGGTGTTGGCCGGCTGGGACGAGGCGCCCGAGACGTTCGACCAGTGGACCCGCCGTGGTCGCCTGAGCGATTTCCGCGTCGCCAAGCGTGTCGGCATGGGGGCCTTCCCGTCCCTGCGTGAGGTTCGCCCAGGTGCCGAGTACCAGTACATCACCACCGGCGACCGTGGCGAGACCATCAGCCTGGCCACCTACGGCGAGCTGTTCTCGATTACCCGCCAGGCGATCATCAACGATGACCTCGACCTGCTGAGCACCATTCCCTACAACATGGGGCTGGCTGCGCGCGGCACCATCGGTGACCTGGTCTACGCGGTGCTGACCACCAATGCCAAGATGAGCGACAACAAGCCGCTGTTCGATGCAACCCGCAAGAACCTGTTCACTGGCGCCGGCTCGGCGCTGTCGATCGAGGCGATGATTGCCGCCAAGAACGCCATGGCGCTGCAGAAATCGCAGGTTGAAGGTGGCAAGGCCCGCACCCTGAACATTCGCCCAGCCTTCCTGCTGTGCCCGGTGGCCCTGGAAGACAAGGCCAAGCAGCTGATCCGCTCGGCCTCGGTACCAGGCGCCGACGTAAACGCCGGCGTTGATAACCCGATCCGCAATTTCGCCGAGGTGATCGCTGAGCCGCGGCTGGACGACGACAACGCGAAGTCGTGGTATCTGGCCGCCGCGCAAGGCCGCGACACTATCGAAGTCTCCTACCTGGATGGCGTCGACAAGCCGTACATGGAGCAGCAAGAAGGCTTCACCGTCGACGGCGTGGCCACCAAGGTGCGGATCGACGCCGGCGTTGCCGCGCTGGATTCTCGCGGCCTCAACAAGTCTGTCGGCGCGTAACCGCAGACCCCACTCAAACACCCCGCTTAGGCGGGGTTTGTTGTTTCTGGACAGGAGAAAATGGCCATGGCCAAGAACTATGTCAGCACCGGCAGCAGCATCACCTTGCGGGCGCCCACCGGTGGCTCGGTCGCGGGTGTGCCCCAGGTGATCGGCGCCCTGGCAGTGATTCCGCTGCAGAGCGGCCCGAAAGACACCCTCATTACCTATCGCACCTGCGATGCCTGGCGCGTGCCGTCGACTGCAGGTCTCAAGGCCGGCGCCAAGGTCAGCGTGCTGGCTGGGGTATTGGTCGCTGATGGCACCGCCGACTCGCTGCCCTACGGCAAGCTGTTGAGCGACACCGTCGACGGCTTCGCCGATGTGTTGATTGTGCAGTGATGCGCAGGCCGAGCTTTCGCGAGCGCATGGCCGTAATGAGTGCCCGAATCCTTGATCGTGTGGGCGACCGCGCGACCTTGGAGGGCGGTACCGCGATCATGGGCACCTTCGACAACCCGTTTCTTGATCCGCAGTTTGGCGGCAAGAGTGGCGGCAAAGGTCGCGGCCTGGCTACCCAGGTCGACGCGGCTGAGCTGGGCGAGCCGCGTTTCTCGGTGCTGGCTGATGTTGCCCAGCGCTTGCCCGAGGGGGCGGCGCTGACCATCGAGCTGCCGCCGGCCGAGGGTGGCGGTCGCTATACGGTGGTGCGCCATGAGCCAACCGGCGACGGCATGGTCGCCCTGGTACTGGAGCAAGAGCATGCACGAACCGCCGATATCTTCTGACGACCCGCCGGTGATCCCCAGCGAGTTGAAAGAGCTGCACGACGTAATGACCGCGACCATGCGAGAGCGCTTGCCGCTGTTCCAGGTGGTCGAGGCCTACCCGAAGCTCAAAGAGGGCATGAAGCTGCCCGCACTGCTGTACGCGGCGACGAACTTTGCCCCAGGCATCAAGCCTGGCGATGGCCGGCTGTGCATCAAGGTGACGTTCGAGGCGGTGGTGCTGCTGGAGTCCAGCCGGGCGCTAGCGCCGCTGCAGGCGGCCATTCTGGCGGCCAAGGTCATGCAGCTGCTTGATGATCAATATTGGGACCTCGACTTTGTCGGGGGCGTCGAGAGCATCCAAGCCATGCCGGCCGAGGCGCTGCCCGAGTTGGTGCGGTGCGTGGGGTGGGCGCTGCAATGGCAGCAGGACGTTTATCTGGGTGATACCACCTGGCCTTGGGCCGACGAGCCGCCGGGCTCGCTGGTGTTCGCCTTCGACCCTGACAGCGGGCCTGGCAGTGAAGATCAGTACCAGTCGCCGGAGGCCATGGCATGAGCTATGTGGCAGGGCAGCACGACCGCATTTTGGCCGGCATGGTGATTCCTTGCTATGTGGTGGCCGTCGACCTGGTGGCCGCTCGCGTGCGCGTCTCCGACGGCGGCGACTGGACCAGCGCCTGGGTGCGCTGGCATGCCCTGGCCGCCGGCAAGGCTCGCCACTGGCGTGCGCCAAGCCTGGACGAGCAGGGCGTGCTGATCAGCCCGAGCGGCGAGCCGGCACAGGGCACGTTCGTGTCGGGCCTGTATGGCAACGCCGGCCCGCCGCCGGACAACCGCGACCATGTCGAGGCGTGGCGCTTCGATGATGGCGGATCGCTGGTCTACGACTGGCAGGCCAAGAGCTACACCATCACGCTCCCCAGTGGCACGGCCACGGTCAAGGTTGGCGGCAGCGAGGTGGTTGTTACGGATAACGCGATTGTCGCCAAGTCCGGCGCTGTCACCATCAACGGACCCGTCACCATCAATGGCACGTTACTAGTAACGGGCGATATCAATGGTGGCGGCCGAATCATCGACACGGCCGGTAACACGGCCAATCACAAGCACTGAGAACGTCATGAGCCAACTTGAAACGCTGCCGGCGAAGCCTGACCGCTTCACGGTGGCCAAGCTGATCGAGCATCAAATTGATCAGGTGTATGACCGCTTTCGCATGCGCCAGGCCTGGGAGCGCGTGGTGGTCAACATCGATCCGACCGAAATGGCCGAGGGGATGTG
The DNA here is from genome assembly GCF_023100865.1 of Pseudomonas sp. A2. Classification (NCBI taxonomy): domain Bacteria; kingdom Pseudomonadati; phylum Pseudomonadota; class Gammaproteobacteria; order Pseudomonadales; family Pseudomonadaceae; genus Pseudomonas; species Pseudomonas sp. A2. The sequence goes on along the minus strand of NZ_CP039127.1, from coordinate 3,843,084 downwards.
TATGGCCCTTTCGCACGGCGGTTTCACGCGCAAACAGGCGGCGCCGCAGGTCACGCTGAACATATCGGGCAGCGTCGACCCCGAGGTGCTGGCCAGCACGCTCAAGAGCGCGCTGGCCGGTGGCCCGGCGGCGACCCTGTAACCCCACCATCAACCCCTAAAGGCCCGCTTTTGCGGGCTTTGTCATTTCTGGAGGGCCTATGGCTACCAAGAAACCCACGGACGCCGAGCCCCGCACGCCGGCGTCGGTGACCTACCGCGACACCGTTTTCACATCCCGCGTGCTGATCGTGGGTGAGCGGCAGCTGAATGTGGCCGCTGGCAAGCTGCAGGTCGACGAGGCCGACGCCGAGGCGCTGGCCTACCTGGAAGCGCACGCCGACTTCGAGCGCCTGCCGCCGGCGGAGTAAGCGCCATGATCGGGCTGGATCGTCACACCGGGCAGCCGCTTTCCGGCGTTGCCCACCTGAAACAGTCCATTGAGGACATTCTGACAACGCCTATCGGTAGCCGGCGCATGCGCCCGGAATACGGCAGCAACCTGCGCCGTTACGTCGACCTGCCGGTTAACGACGGTTGGAAAAGCTCAGTGCAGGCCGAGGTGGCGCGCGCCCTGGGGCGCTGGGAGCCGCGCTTGAAGCTGGAGCGCGTGCGTGTGGTGGCGGTGGTCGGCGGGCAAATCACGCTGTCGCTGTCGGGCGCCTATCTCGGTGACAGCGTTGTATTTGAGGTGAGTGCATGAGCGCAATCGACCTATCCCAGTTGCCGGCACCCCAGGTGCTGGAAGACCTGGATTATGAGGAGCTGTATCAGGCCGACCTGGCGACCTTCCGTGCACACATGGGGGAAAACTGGAGCGCGGCTTTGGAAAGCGACCCAGTCACCAAGCTGCTGGAGGTCGGGGCCTACCGCAAGCTGCTCAACCGCTCGCGCGTCAACGACGCGGCCAAGGCGCTGATGCTGGCTTATGCCGTGGGGGCCGACCTCGACCAGCTGGCGGCCAACGTCAACCTGTCGCGCCTGGTGGTCCAGGCCGAGGACCTGACGGTGGTACCGCCGCAAGCCGAAGTGCTCGAGGCGGATGACGCCCTGCGCGAGCGGGTGCAGCTGGTCTACGAGGGGCTGACCACGGCCGGCCCGCGTAACAGTTACATCCTGCACGCGCGCAACGCCTCGGGCCTGGTGGCGGATGCCACGGCCGAAAGCCCGTCGCCGGCGGTGGTCGAGGTGACGGTGCTGGCCCTGGAAGGGGACGGCACGGCCTCGGCCGAGCTGCTGGCAACAGTGGCCGCCTACCTGAATGACGACGATGTGCGGCCGGTGGCGGATAGGCTGGTGGTGCAGGGGGCTCAAATCCTGCCGTATCGGATCGACGCCAAGCTGTACATGGCCAGCACCGGACCGGAAAGCGAGGGCGTACTGGCTGAGTGCAGGGCGCGCCTGGCTGCATGGATCAACCCCCGCCGCCGGCTGGGGGTGGAGGTGTCACGTTCGGCGGTTGATGCCCAGTTGCATCTCGACGGGGTGGGTCGCGTGGAGCTGGCCGGCTGGACGGATATCAGGCCGACCAAAGCCCAAGCGGCCTGGTGCTCGGGGTTTACCGTCGAGCGGGGTGAGTGATGGCCAGTTTGTTGCCGCACAACCGCACACCCCTGGAGGCCGCCATAGACGCGGCCGCCGAGGAAGACCTGGCGACCATGCTGCGCCGCCTCTACAACCCCGACACCTGCCCGGCCGAAATGCTGTACCTGCTGGCCTGGGCGTGGTCGGTCGACCGCTGGGACGACCGGTGGTCGGAGGCGGTCAAGCGCTCGGTCATTCGGTCGTCGTTCTACATCCACTCGCACAAGGGAACCATTGGCGCGCTGCGCCGCGTGGTCGAGCCGTTCGGGTACCTGATTGAGGTGGTCGAGTGGTGGAACATGGTCCCCGAGGGGGTTCCCGGCACCTTCGCCTTGAAGGTCGGCGTCTCCGACGCGGGCATTGACGAAGGCACTTACAAGGAACTGACGGCGCTCTTGGATGACGCCCGGCCCGTTTCCCGCCACATGACGGCCCTGGCGATCAGCCTGGAGACGGTCGGCGGTTTCTACGTCGGCGGCTTGCTGACAGAGGGCGACGTTCTGGACGTTTACCCACTGCCGCAGCGCGATATCGAGGTTGTCGGCCGCATTGGCCGAGGCGGCCGCGAACACACCATTGATACCTTGGACATTGCAAATGGTTGATCAAAACACCCAGTTCTACGCCATCCTCACGAACGTGGGGGCGGCGAAACAGGCCAACGCGGATGCCCTGGGCATCGCTTGGAAAATCACACAAATGGGCGTGGGTGATGCCAACGGCACCGACCCGACGCCCAATGCCACGCAGACGAAGCTGATCAACGAATGGCGCCGCGCGCCGCTGAACCAGTTGAAAGTCGACGACACTGATTCGGCCATCATCGTGGCCGAGCAGGTCATACCGGCCGAGGTGGGCGGTAAGTGGATTCGCGAGATTGGCCTGTACGACGCCGACGGCGATCTGGTCGCGGTGGCCAACTGCGCGCCGACCTACAAGCCGCTGCTAAGCCAGGGCTCGGGCCGCACTCAGGTGGTGCGCATGAGCCTGATTGTCAGCAGCTCCAGCAACGTGCAGCTGAAAATCGACCCCAGCGTTGTGCTGGGCACCCGCGAATGGGTGACCGAGGAACTGGCCCGCCAGGACTTCAAGCATTCGGTGGTCGTGGCCACCACCGCCAACATCGCGCTGACTGGCCTGCAGACCATTGACGGGGTGGCGCTGCTGGCCGGCAACCGGGTACTGGTGAAGAACCAGACAGTGGCCAAGGACAATGGTCTCTACGAGGTGTCGACCGGCACCTGGACCCGCACCAAGGATGCCGACACCAGCGCCAAGGTAACGCCGGGGCTGCTGGTGCTGGTCGAGAAAGGCACGGTCAACGGTGACAGTGCATGGCAGTTGGTCACCGACGCGCTGATCAGCCTGGGGGTTTCGGGGCTGACTTTCGACATGGCGTTTGGTCGCACCGGCGTGACTGCCGGCACCTACCGCAGCGTGACGGTCGACAAGTACGGGCGTGTCGTAGGTGCCACCAACCCGACCACGGTGGCGGGTTACGGCCTGACCGATGTGTACACCAAGACGGAAGTCGACAGCGCTTTGGCGGCCAAGGCGCCGCTGGCCAGCCCGGCCCTGAGCGGGGTGCCGACAGCGCCGACGGCGCCGACGGGCAACAGCTCCCAGCAGATCGCCAATACCGCGTTCGTGCAGACCGCTCTGGCGGCCCTGGTCGCAGCGGCGCCGGGCGCTCTGGATACCCTGAACGAGCTGGCGGCGGCGATTGGTGACGACCCGAACTTTGCCACCACCATCACCAATGCCTTGGCGGCCAAGGCGCCCTTGGCCAGCCCGACCTTTACCGGGTCGCCTAAGGCCCCCACGCAAGCGCTGACGGTCAACGACACCACGCTGGCAACGACCCAGTTTGTGCAGTCGTTGCTGGGCGGCATTGGGTGGGGCGCGGGCGGCGTCCAAGGTTCCAATCTCCCGAACGGCACCAACCTGAACAACGTGGTGACGCCAGGCTCTTATGGCCAGCCGTCCAATGCCCAGGCAACGCTTGAGCTGAACTACCCCGAGCCATACGCCGGCACGTTGCTGGTGCAGGCGGCTGGGCTGAGCATCTTTACCCAGTTCTACACGTTGTATCAGCCGAGCAACCGCACGTTTAGCCGTACCTGCTATTCCGGCACCTGGTCGGCGTGGTCGGAACTCGGTCGGCTGCATTCGCCGGTCTTTACCGGCACGCCGCAGGGGCCTACAGCACCGCTGGCCACCAACAACCAGCAGCTGGCCAACACGGCGTTCGTTTATGGCCTGTTGGCTCAGTTGGGCCTGGGTGGGGTAGGGACCGGCCTGACCATGCCGGACTTTGACGATGCCACCGTGCCGGCGGGCATTTACTACGTGAACAGCTCGACGCTCAATTTGCCCTTTGGGAGCGCTGGCGGTGCGGTGGTGCACAAGGTGCTCGGGTCGATTGGTTTCCAATTGCTGTTCCCGGTCGGCACGGATCGGCTGTTGTGGCGTCGACGCACGGCGAGCGTTTGGCAGGCCTGGAATGATATCGCCACCCTGGATAGCCCGACGTTTTCCGGGGCGCCTACAGCGCCCACCGCGCTCAAGGGGACCAAGTCCAAGCAGCTGGCTACCACCGAGTTTGTACAGGACGCGATTGCCACCCTGGTCGATTCGTCGCCGGGGGCGCTGGACACGTTGCGCGAGCTGGCTAATGCGCTGGCCAACGACCCGAACTTTGCCACCACCATGACCAACTCGTTGGCGACCAAGGCGCCGCTGGCAAGCCCGGCGTTTACCGGTACGCCGACGGCGCCGACGTTGCCCTTGGGTGGCAATGCGCTGGGTCTGGTGAACCTGCAGCACCTGCGCAGTACGCTGAACCAATATGGGTTAGGAGGCGGAATTTCGGGGCCCGTGCCGGCTACCGCCGAAGAACTGTCGGCCTGGCCAGCGGGCAATTATTACTACCCGACCGCCATTTCTCCTTACCCTGCCTTTACCTTCGTGATGCGGATGGTATACAGCAATGATCGGGGGTTTGAGATTGCCAACATTCCTTACACGGACCGTGTTTTCTTACGGTCCAGTAACGGTGACGGCACATGGCGCGCGCCTATGGAACTGGCGCCTTTGGTCAGTCCGGCGTTTAGCGGCGTGCCAACCTGCCCGACCGCGCCGACAGCGACCAATAACGGGCAGCTGGCAAGTACGGCGTTCGTTCGAAACGTCGTCATTCAGGAGGGTGTCCAGCCTGGGGAAATCAGTTTCTTTGCCGGTGCCGCCGCACCGCGCGGGTACATCAAGGCAAACGGCGCTGCGGTGAGCCGGACGGCCTACCCGGAGCTGTTCGCCGCCATCGGTACCACCTACGGGGCTGGCAATGGCACGACCACGTTCAACGTGCCCGACATACGCGGCGAATTCGTCCGGGGCCTGGACGATGGCCGAGGCGTGGACCCTGGGCGGGTGCTGGGTAGCTGGCAGAATCATCTGTACGCATCGCACAACCACGTGGGTACCACCGACACGCAAGGCGCGCATGCGCATACGGTGACAGGCTCCACGACTTCCAGCGGTTCGCACAGCCACACGATGAACATGGGCCTGAACGATATCGCCGGCTCGCGGCCGGCGGTCAGCGCGCCGGGTGCGAGTCCTGGCGTGATTGACGGTGGGTTTGGTGGTGGTGACCACTCCCACAGCATCTACGGCACTTCCGATACAGCGGGCGCGCACTCCCACACCCTGCAGATCAGCGCAAGCGGTGGCAGCGAGACGCGCGGCCGAAACGTGGCCTTGATGGCCTATATCAAATTCTGACGAGAATCCTATGGACGCTCCAACTATCTATCACGCGGCCCCCGTTACCTGGGAGCTGTGCGGCACCGGCGTGCCTGATCCTGACCCACGGGTGCCCGACAACTGGCTGATTCCGGCGCGCGCCTACCTCGATGCGCCGCCCGAGCCGGTCGCCGGGTTTGCGATTGTGCGCAATGCCGACCAGACCGCTTGGGAGCTGGTCGAGGACCACCGGGGGCCGGTGTACGTGAAGGCCACCGGCGAAGCCCTGACCTATTCGGCGCTCGGGCCGCTGCCTGACGAGCTGACCCTGACGCCTTGCCCGGGGCGCTATTACACCTGGACGGGCGAGGATTGGCTGTTGGATACAGCGGCCCAGCGGGAGGGGCGCCGGCAAGAGGTGCTGACGGCCCGCGACGAGCGCCTGGCGGTGGCCAGTGTGCGCATTGCGCCGCTGCTGGATGCCGTGGAGCTGGGGCGCGCCACCGAGGCCGAGCAAGCGCTGTTACTCGCCTGGAAGCATTACCGCGTCGACCTCGGCCGGATCGAGCAGCAAGAAGGCTTCCCCATGGCTGTCGATTGGCCGCCGAGCCCCGAAGACGCCCCGGTCGATGACTGACGCCCCGCACTGACGGGGCGTTTTCTTTTCCGCTGTACCACCTGGCCCTGCTGTGCGGGGCCTTTTCACATCTGGAGTAAACATGGCTGGATTCTTTCACGGCGTTACCGTAACGAACGTCGACAAGGGCGCACGCACCATCGCCATCCCGTCGACCTCGATCATTGGCCTGGTCGACACCTTCACCCCCGGCCCTGGTGTGGATAGCACCCCGACCGCCAAGGCGAACGAACTGGTGCTGGTCACCAGCTTGCGCGAAGCCGTCGCGGCTTGGGGGGCTGATTCGGCCATCACCAAGGCCTGCGAGGCGATCTACACCCGCGCCAAGGCGGTGATCGTCGCCTGTGGTGTGACCAAGGTGGAGGATGCGGCCGCGCAGACCTCCGCGATCATCGGCGGTGTGCTGGCCGATGGCACCCGTACCGGCCTGCAGGCGCTGCTCGATGGTAAAAGCCGCTTCAACGCCAAGCCGCGGCTGTTGGTGGCGCCCAAGCACAGCGCCACCCTGGCGGTGGGCACTGCGCTGGTGGGCCTGGCTGACAAGCTGCGCGGCCTCGCCATCCTCGACGGCCCTGGCACTACCGACGAGGCCGCCCAGGCCTACGGCGCCGAGTTTGGTGCCAGGCGCGCGTTCATGGTCGACCCCGGCGTCAAGTACTGGGATACGACCGTTTCCGCAACGGTGGATGCGCCGGCCTCGGCCTGGACCGCCGGCCTGTTCGCCTGGACCGATGCCGAATACGGTTTTTGGGCATCGCCATCGAACAAGGAATACGTCGGTGTCACCGGCACCACCCGCTCGGTGGAGTACCTGGACGGCGACGAGACCTGCCGGGCCAACCTGCTCAATAACGCCAAGATCGCGACCATCATTCGCGATGACGGGTACCGCCTGTGGGGCAACCGCACGCTGTCGAGTGATCCGAAATGGGCCTTTGTCACCCGCGTGCGGACCATGGATATCGTCATGGACGCGATCCAGTACGGCCACAAGTGGGCGGTCGACCGCTCGATTACCGCGACTTACGTCAAGGATGTGACCGAGGGCCTGCAGGCCTTCATGCGCGACCTCAAGAACCAGGGCGCGATCATCAATTTCGAGGTGTATGCGGACACCGAGCTGAACACCGCCAGCCAGCTGGAGCAGGGCAAGGTGTACTGGAACATCCGTTTCACCGATGTGCCGCCGGCGGAGAACCCGAATTTCCGCGTCGAAGTTACCAATCAATGGCTGACCGAAGTTATCGACTCGGCTGCATAAGGAGCGTTTTACATGGCAATGATTCCCGAAACCCTGGCCAACATGAACCTGTTCGTGGACGGCATCAGCTTTCAGGGTGATGTTCCCAGCCTGACCCTGCCCAAGCTCACCCTCAAGATGGAGGAGCACCGCCCCGGCGGCATGGATATGCCGATTGAGATGGACCAGGGCATGGAGAAGCAGGAAGCCAGCTTCACCACTACCGGGGTGCGCCGCGAGTCGCTGAAAATCTTTGGCCTGGCCGACGGTACCGCCTTCAACGGCGTGTTCCGGGGCGCCTTCAAGGGCCTCAAGGGCCGAATTACCCCGGTGATCGTCACCCTGCGCGGCAGTCTCAAAGAGGTCGACATGGGCGACTGGACGGCCGGCGACAAGGCCGAGATCAAGCACGCCGTCAGCCTGACCTACTACAAGCTGGAGGTCGACAACCGCCTGGTCTACGAAATCGACGCCCTGGGCATGAAGCGCGTCATTGATGGCGTCGACCAGCTGGCCGAGCAGCGCACCGCGCTCGGCCTGTAATCCCTTTTCCCCGAATTTAAGGATGTACCCGCATGAATACCCAGAAAACCCCGGCTTGGCTGACCGTCTCGGCTGATCGCGTTACCGTAACGCTGAGCAAGCCCACCGAACTCAATAGCGTGATGGTCGACGCCATCAGCCTGCGCTCGCCAACCGTGCGCGACATTCGCGCGGCGCAGCGTGGCACCGGCGACGATGACGAGCAGCGCGAGCTGAACCTGTTCGCCTCGCTGGCCGAGGTCAGCGCCAAGGACCTGGAGGGCATGGCCCTCAAGGACTACACCCGCCTGCAGACCGCATATTTTCGCCTGGTGCAAGACGACGACGTTTGATGCGGTCACGCAGAAGCGGCTGGCCAAGCGGCTGGCCGCCGAGCTGAATTTCTCGGCCGCTGAGATATCCGGCATGTCCTTCGCGGACATGCTGTGGTGGCTCTCGGATTGAGCAGGGGGTAACCGATGGCAAAAATGCAGTTAGCCCTGGTGATCGGGGGCGCCGTCGCATCGTCGGTCGGCGCCGCGTTCAAGAACGTCGAAGGGCGCATTTCCAAGCTCGAACAGAAGGGCAACAAGGCCAAGGTGCTCAAGAGCACCATTGGCGAGACCATGAAGCTGCAGGCCGAGTGGAAGCGGGCGCACGACGCCGGGGCCGCCGGCGCCGACAAGCTGCTGCGCAAGCTCAATGGCAATCTGGATTCGCTGCGCAAGCAGGGCATCGAGGTTGGCCGCCTAAGCCGCGAATATCAGCGCCTGGCCCGCGAGGCGAAGGGCGCCGACCTGCAGCTTAAGGGTCACCAGCAAATCGACACCGGCCGCTCGGGGCTCAAGTCCAACGCGGCGGCGGCCGCTGTGGGCGTAGGCCTGGCGGCTGTGCCGACCAAGATCAGCGCCGACTATCAGGCGATCATCCGCGACATTGCGATCAAGGCTGATGCGGTCAACAAGCCCGAAGAAGTGCAGCTCAGCCGCACCGTGATTCAGACGGCCAAAGACACTGGCATGGGCCGCAATGATGTGGCTGACCTGATCAACCAGCTGGTCGGCGCCGGCATGGAGCTGGACAAGGCCATGGCCTATGCGCCGACAGCGGCCAAGTTCGCAGTCGGCCAAGGCGCCTCGGGCGTCGACACGGCCAGCATGATCATGGCGCTACAGCAAAACGCCAAGATCAGCGATCCCAAGGTCATGGAGCAGGCGCTGGAGGCCATCGCCTACCAGGGCCAGGCGGGCAGCTTCGAGGCCAGCGACATGGCCAAGTGGTTCCCGCAATTGCTCGCCGGCATGGAAAAGAACGGCATCACCGGCATGGATTCGGTCGCGTCCCTGGGCGCGATGCTGCAGGTGCAGATGAAAACCGCCGGCAGTTCGGATGAAGCGGCGAACAACTTCAAGAACTGGATGGAGAAGATCGGTTCCAGCGATGTGGTCAAGGCCTACAAGGATGCAGGTATCGACTATCAGGCCTCGCTGAATACCGGCCTGCAGAAGGGCATGAACGTTATCGAGTCTTCCATGGACCTGGCCATGAAGTACGTCGAAGCGACAGACCCGGCGAAAGCCAAGAAGATGAAAGAGGCCCAGGCCAACATCGACAAGGAAGTTGACCCGGAGAAGGCCAGGGCGGCGCTGGAGGCCCTGGAGAAGACCCTGCGCACTGGCGACCTGTTCGCCGACATGCAGGTCAAGGCGGCGCTGACCGCCTATGCGCAAAACCGGGGGCTGTATGCCGACCTGAAAGCCGATTCGCAGAAGGCGACGGGCATTCTGGATAAGAACCTGGCCGAGCGCCGCGAGACTTCTAAACAGGCCTGGGCTGAGACCCTCCAGGCGGTCGACGACGCCATGCGCAGCATTGGCGATGCCATCCGCCCGGCCACCGACATGGCGGCGAAAGGGCTGACGGCGGTGGCCCAGGGCATCACCACGCTGTCGGACAAGTTTCCCGCCGCGATCATGGGGCTGTCGGGCCTGGCGGCGGGCATTAGCGCCCTGTTGGCCGTGCGCAGCAGTGCCAGGGTAGCGCGTGGTGCGTTCAACGTTGCGCGCGGCCGCGCCTGGAGCGCTGGGCGCGGTGGCAAGGCCGAGGATGCCCTGGGCGAGGGGACGGCTCCCAAGACCCGTAGCCGCGTGCTTAGCGCCGGCGTGGGCGCGCTGGGTAAGGTGTTCGGCGTCGAGGCCAGCAACGACCCGGCCCCAGGCGTCACCAGCGAGCCGCAGCGCGTGTTTGTGGTCAATGCCGATGCCATCGGCCGGATGGGAGGCGCAGCGGCCAATTCAGCCCCCGCAGAGCCTGGTAGCCGCCGTGCGCGCCGCCGTCGCCGGCGGCGTGCGGGAACCATGGCCGATGCACGCCGCGCGCCGGTGGCGCCGAGCGCTGCGCCGGTGGCGGGCGTTGCCGCGTTCGCCGGTGCCGGTAGCGCCGGCGGTGCCAACAACCTCGGGCGCATGGTGCGCAACGTGCGCGGCGTCACGAAGATGGCCGGCAAGCTGCCGGGCGGGCAGCTGCTCGATGCGGTACCGGGCGTGCTCGATGTGGCGCTGAACGCTCAAACCCAGGACGAAAAGGCCGAGGGTTACGGCGGCGTGGCCGGTGGTATGGCCGGCGCGATGGCGGGTGCGATGGCGGGTGCGACGATTGGCTCGGTTGTGCCGGTCATTGGTACGGCCGTGGGCGGCGCCATTGGCGCGGCACTGGGCGGCCTGGGCGGCGAATCCGTCGGCGGCTGGCTGGGCAAAAAATGGTTCGGTGAGGAAAAGCCCGAGTCGGATCAGGTGGCAAGCGCCGAACCAGCGGCGCCGACGGTCAATGAGCCCGCGTCTGTGCCGGCCCTGCCGGTTGCGGGAGCGATGCCGGCACCGGTGGTCAAGGACCTGGCGCCGGCGGCGGTCACCACCCGGCCGGCCGCGCCGTCCAAGCCGGTCGACCAGATGACTGACGCCGAGGTCGAGCAGGCCTACGCCAAGCTGCCGAAGTCCGCCCAGCGCGATCTGTTCGATGGCGTGGGTGGGTTCGGTGGTACCGGCGCGGGCCTGGGCGAGGACTTCGCCCCGACCTTGACGCTGGATGCCAAGTCCGCCAAGCCACGCCCTGAGCCGCCGCCGGTGGATCAGACCCAGGCACTCGGCATGGCTGTGCGCGAGCTGCAGAAGGTGCCGCAGCTGCCGCCGTCGATTGCCCCGGTGGTTTCGCAGGTGGTCAAGGGTGGCGGTGAGCCTGGCGCCATGGGCGATGTGGTGCGCTCGCTGGTGGCCTCGGCGCAGCCGGCGGCGGCCCTCCCGGCGACCAGGGCCGTCGAGAAGGCCAAGTCCGAGCCGGCGAAGGTCGACCAGGCGTTTACCTTCGCGCCGGTCATGCCCATTACCGTGCATGGTGATGTGAAAGACCCCAACCAGATCGTGCGCGAAGCCGAGCAGGCGCTGCGCGTGATGTTTGAAGGGTTCCAGCGCGAGACGACGGCCCGCCTGGCCTCGGTTAGCTTGTTTGATGCGGCGGATGTCGCTTAAGGAGGTGCCATGGCCTACATGGAACTGATGGGGTCGACGCTGTCGTCTCTGGTGGCGGCTGGCCAGGCCGGCCGTACCAGCCTCGACGGCATGCTAGGCCCGTTGAATGGGGCCGTCCGTGACATGACGGGCGCCGCCTCGGAGCTGGAAAGCCTGCCGATCGTTGGCCCGATGGTGGGTGAAAAGTTGCAGCGCACCATGCGGCAGATCAATGCGGCCCAGTCCGCAGTGGGGCAGGTGGCGGCGAAGTACAGCCAGGCCGTTTCGGCGGCCTCGCAGGTACAGGAGCGCCTGGGCACGCTCAAGGAACAGGCGTCCAAGGCGGGGGCGGCGATCAATCGCATGGCCGGGAAGCTCAGCCCAAGCCTGGGCAATATCTTTCCGAGCAGTGCGCTGGGCGCCGACATGACGCCGGCGGCCGAGGCGGTGAAGCCGTTCCCGCATCTGCTGATCATCCAGCCGCAAGACCCGAAGCTTAAGCCCTACCACTTCAACCTGGACACGGCCGCGTTTGACGAGCTGACACGCAAAACCGCGTTCCGCTGGGCTGGGCAGGAGCGTCTGACGCGCGATATCGCGCAGCAGGCGGTGGGGCAGGGTGAGGACAGGCTGACGATCAAGGGCGCGATCTTCCCGCTGTTCCGGGGCGGCATCGGCCAGTTGAACGAATTGCGCAGCATCGGCCGGCGCCTGCAGCCACTGACCCTGACCACGGGTTACGGCGAGGTGCTGGGCACCTGGTGCCTATTGAGCGTGGACGAGGAACAGGGGGCGCTGCTCGCCGGCGGCATCCCGCGCAAGCAGGGCTTTAACTTGGAGTTTGTCGCCTATGGCAATGACATGCAGAACGTCTGAGGGCGACTTGCTCGACAGCCTGTGCCACGCCTACTACGGCACCCTGGTGGGCACCGTCGAGGCCGTGTTGCAGGCCAACCAGGGTCTGGCCGAGGAAGCGCAGCCGTACCGCGCCGGCGTGCTGATCTACCTGCCTGACCTGGCAGCGGCCGAGACCGAGCAAGTCACCTTGTGGGATTGATCCCGCGTTACGCGTAACGAACCCCGCCCTGTGCGGGGTTTTTCTTTTCTGGAGCAACCCCATGAAGCCCACGTTTCAAATTGTCGCGGATGGCAAGGACATTACCGCGCTGATCAATGACCGCCTGCTGTTGCTGCGCACCTCGGACAAGCCCGGCATGGAGTCGGACGAATTCGAGCTGCGCATTGACGACCGCGACCAGGCTGTCGGCTTGCCGGGGCGCGGTGGCCGGGTCGAGATATTCCTGGGCTATGAGGGGCGAGCCCTGGCGCGCCTGGGTAGCTACACGGTCGATGAGATCGAAGTCACCGGCCCGCCGGACACCATCAGCGTGCGCGGCAAGGCCAGCGACATGCGCGGCAGTGGCAAGACCACCCGCAGCGGCAGCTGGGAGGATGTGGCGCTGGCCAAGATCGTCAGTGACGTTGCCGCCCGCAATGGCTGGGAGGCGGGCTGTACGGTGCAAACCAAGGTGCCACGCGTCGACCAGCGCAACGAATCCGACTTCAATTTCATCACGCGCCTGGCCAAGCAGTACGACTGCACCGCCAAGGTGGCCAGCGGCAAGCTGGTGGTGCTGCCGCGCCAGGGCGGGCAGAGCGCGAGCGGCAAGGCAATCAGTACCGTCACCATCAGCCGCGCCGATGTGAGCCGCTATTCGTTCCGCCTGGGCGATCGTGGCACGCAGAAGGCGGTGAAGACCCAGCACCAGGACAAGGCCACCGGCAAGCTGAGCGTGGTGGAGCTGGGCAACGACGACGCCCCGGCCGGCCTGCCGGGCGTGCACACCGACCGCCATATCTACCCCAACAAGAGCGCCGCCGAGCAGGCGGCCAAGGCGCGGCTGGCTGCGTTCAACCGCAGCACCGCCGCCGTGCGCCTGCAAATGGCCGGGCGTACCGATCTGTTTGCCGAGCGGACCATCAGCGCCCAGGGCTTCAAGAGCGGGCTCGATGGCGAATACCTGGTGGACAGCGTGGAACAGGTGTTTACCGCCTCGGGCTGGACCACGACCGTCGAGTGCAACGGCGGCAAGAAGGGCAAGGCCACCGCCAAAGGCAGGAAGAAAAAAGAAACCAAGACGCTCAAGACCGTGGACGTAGGTCCCGCGTGAGCAAACACACCTAGGAGTAAGCAAGCATGAGCATTACCCCGCAGCAGCTGTTGCAGATTCTCCCGAACGCCGGCCCCAAAGCCGGCGTTTTTGCACCTGCCCTCAATGCCGCCATGGGCGCGCGCGGCATCGTCACGCCGGCGCGGCAGGCGGCGTTTATCGCGCAAATCGGCCATGAGTCGGGCCAGTTCCGTTATGTGCGCGAGCTGGGCAATGACAAGTACCTGGCCAAGTACGACACCGGCACGCTGGCGGCGCGCCTGGGCAACACGCCGGCGGCCGATGGCGATGGCCAGAAGTATCGCGGCCGGGGCCTGATCCAGATTACCGGCCACGATAATTACCAGGCCTGTGGCGAGGCGCTGGGCCTCGACCTGATCAACCAACCTGAGCTGCTGGAGCTGCCGCAGCACGCGGCCGCGTCGGCGGCCTGGTTCTGGCAGTCGCGTGGCCTGAACACGCTGGCGGATCGCGGCGACTTCGTCGGCATCACCCGCAGGATCAATGGCGGAGTCAACGGCATCGCCGACCGCATGGCGCTGTGGGAGAAGGCTCGCAAGGTGCTGGGCGTATGACCGGCCCTAGACCGCGCTTGGCACTGCTGATACTGGTGCTGGGCGTAGCGTCCCACTGGGGCGTCTACCTGCATGGCAGGGCGGTGGAACGCGCCGAAGCCGCCCGTGCATCAGCAGAACGTGACAGCAGCGACCGTCTGGCCGAGGTGATCGGCGAACAGGGCGCCCGAAAGGAAGAACAGCGACGCGCCCAGGCGCAGGAGGAGGCAAGAGCCCATGCCCAAGAAGAAAGAACGACTGCTGACGCTGGCAATGCTGGCGCCGATGCTGCTGGCCAGCGGCTGCGCGACCAAGGTGCCAAGCTTGCCGCCGCCGTCAGTTGCTCCGGCACGGATACCGCCGCTATCGCCCGAGGCCAAGCAGCCACCCGCGCCGCCATGGTGCTCTCCGAACTGCGCGACCGGGCTGATGCACGAGCGGGAGAGCTGGCAAAAGCTTATGACCGAGCCCGAATAGCGGGGCAGCTTTGTGAATCGTCCTATAATGCTCTGGTTCCATAGCAGGATTAGACAATGAAAAGAACGTTGGCAGGCATAGCTCTCGCCGGCGAACCACTGCTTCGTCAAGCCTTGGAGGCCATACGTGCACATCGAGCAGCCGAGGAGAATGGTTCGCCCATTGAAGAAGTTGAGCGTCTACGTCTGCTCGCCGATTCGCTTTACAACGCGGCCATTGACTACCAGCTGGTCGCAGCTGCTCAGCCACCAACCACTATCCAATGACAGCCGCCACGGGGGATACAAATGAGCGACAAACCGCCACCCCTGTTACCCGATCATCCCATGTATGGCGATGCTGTGGCTGCGATGAAGCGGTACCACGAAGCTCAGACGGCAGGCGAATCTGCCGAAAAGGTTGAGCGTTTGCGGTTAATTGCCGAGTCGCAGTTCCAGGCGGTCACCGACTACCAGCTCAAAGCGTTAGGCGGCCCTGCTGGCCCGGTTCACTAATTGGGCCACATGCCTCGACCTCCTGCCTGAGCAAATGAGCACAGTCCGCCGAGCGGTACTGGCGCGGGTGCTTTGCCTGATGCTGAAATACTGTATCAATATACAGTATTCGGTGCAGCATGTACTTCCTCCTCGTTCGCCGGCGCGTGAATGGTGTAGCCATCCCTTCAGATCAGCTGAGGAAGGTCCAGCCCCTGCGGGCTGACATCCATATAGGTGACCACCACAGTGAGCCGCTAGGCCGGGTATCGACCCAGGCCTGGGTATTCAATCCGTCTCCCGGGCCCGACATCATCCCCCGGTTGCACGACGCCAAGCTTAATGGCATGGCTCAGCTCGGCCTCAACATCAACGGGGTTGAGGAAATCGACGGCACCCTTTACGCCCAGTCATGGTGGTGCCGAGCGGTGGGTGATTATGGCAACTGAGCTTCCGCAGGCCTGGTTGGTCGAGCTGAACGACCAAGTTGCCCTGATGGCTGATCCCGATGGGCGCGCAGCAGTGCTCGATGAGATGGCCTATGCCGCACGCCGGCGGCGAGAGGTCGATGACGGCGACCTGGTCGACATGCTGGAGATCGTCGAGTCGGCCAGGCTGTGGGCCCTTGATGAATCCGAGAGGGGTTGGGAGTAGGTCGGCAGAGCGCCGGAGGAGTGCGAAAATCGATTCCAAAACTGAAATGGCGACCCTTGCAGTATGCGGCCTATAGCCGTGCCGTTTCGTCTTTGTTTTGGAATCGATTTTGCCTTGCAGGATGCATGAATTGGGGGGTTATCACACGGTCTTGAAAACCGTCGATGGGCAACTATCCTAGAGTTCGAATCTCTACGCTTCCGCCATCATTCCTCATTAAAGCCCTGATTATTCAGGGCTTTTTTGGTTTTCACGGCCCCGTTCTTTATCTGGGGGCAAACCCCAGGCCTCCGTCGCGAGGCAGAGGAGCGAGCAGGAAGAGTCGAGTTGAACGCTCGACCAGCGTGCCAACCGCAGAATGGTGCGGCCGCCAAGCTTGCCACTAGTTCACGATTGCAGGCCTCTGGCATCTGCTCGCGCTTGGATTTAAAGAGCCTGACGAATTGCTTCCTCACAGATTCGCATAGACCCATTGGCCGGAAAACCAATCTGTAGACGATTGATAATGAATTCGGGTGCCTTGACCTTTTTACGATAACTACACGTGTCGGATCCCGGCACTGTCGATGGGTTTCTTAAATCGGCGTGTAATTTTATGCGCGTCAATATTTTGCACTCTGAACAAGCCAATATCTTGTCGCATTACGAAAGTTGAATCTTCGGCAGATGGCAGCCTCGCTATGACTCTAAAGTCAAAGAGCCCAATGCTGAACGTTTTTTGGTTCCGTCGGCTTAACTTAAAAGATGGACCTGTTTCAAATCCTGACACTACGGGCAGGCTTCCTGCAGGCCCGGAGCGGGCGAGCACGGTCGGAATGAAGGAAACGAGTAACACTCGCATCTAGCGTTGCTTAATGGGGCTTTTACCGGTGTTCCAGAATGCGAGCAGGGTGGCTGAGCTCGCAGGTAGAAGCAAGAAATGTTGCCTTTAATGTCGAAATGTCATTAGGCCATTATTTGCGTTATTGCTTATTATTGAGTAACTAGGAACAATGGCTACGTCATAAGCTAGTTGAATTAGGAGGACTAGTAGTTGACGCCAAAAAACAAACGCCAATAAGAACAAACATCCTTGTAGCCAGCCGAAGACTCGAAGCATGGCGACCATGGAAGCCAAATGCACACGTTACCCGGGAGAGCCCCCTTGAGCATCGCCATAGTCAAAAGTATTGTTGGCCAGGTAATTGCCATTTCCCCAGAGGGCACCCAGCGTGTGCTTGTGGAAGGGGACCGAGTGTTCGCGGGTGAACAGATCCAGACCGGCCCTGGTGGTGCGGTGAGCTTGGAGCTGGCCGATGGACGCATCCTCGACCTGGGGCGCGATACCCAGTGGAGCGCCGATGCTCCAGATAGCGTGGTCGACCTGAGCGCAGCCACTGCTCAGGCCGCACCATCCGTTGAGGAGCTGCAACAAGCCATCGCCGCCGGTGCTGACCCGACAACCGCACTCGAAGCGACCGCAGCAGGCCCAACCGGGGCAGGTGCGAACCCTGGTGGCATCGGGGGCGGCCACTCGTTTGTGATGCTTGAAGCAGTGGGCGGGTCGGTCGCCCCTACCATTGGTTTCCCCACTGGGCCACTTGGCGTTGCTGTCGAGCAAGCGCGAGAGTTCGTGGGCAATGCAACACCGGCACAGCAGGCAGCGGTGCTAGTACCTGAAGTACCACCCGAGCCCCAGCCGATTGCGGCCACGCTGACCCTGAGCAGCAACAATGTGCAGGAAGGGGGGCTAACCAGCATCACCGGTACCCTGAGCCAGCCGGCAGGAAGGGATTTCACGGTGACCCTGAGCAATGGCCAGACTTTGTCGTTCAAGGCCGGTGAAACGGTCGCAACGACCGGTGAGTTCGCTGCCCAGAGTGATGATGTGTTCCAGGACGGTGAAATCCAGAACATCACCGTCACCAATGCGGGCGACCATGGCTTTGGCAGCCTCAATACCGGTGCAACTTCTACCCTCACTGTCACCGATACCGTCGATACCGTGAGGGCCGAGCTGAGTATCTCGCCGAACCCAGCAGTGGAAGGGCAGGCGGTGACTTACACCATTACCCTGACCGGTCCTGCCGGTGCCGATTTGACTCAGCACGGTGGTCTGTCCATCACCCTGAGCAATGGCGAGGTGATCAACATCCCTGCGGGCCAGGTCAGCGGTTCGCAAACCGCTAACCTGGCGAACGACTTCTATGTGGGCAGTAGTGCTCCGAGCATCGCTATCTCCGGGATCACCGAGCAAGGTACAGGCAAACAGGTCTTTGAGAATCTGGTCAAAGGCGACCCGGTCACCCTGCAGATCACTGACGAACCGGGCACCCCAGGTAACCCTGGTACGCCGGGCACGCCGAATGGTGGCGATGAAGTGACGCTGACCCTCACCGGCAATGCCGTGCAGGAAGGGGGGCAGACCACTATTACCGGTACCCTGAGCCACCCGGCAGGCCAGGCCTTTACCGTCACCCTGAGTAACGGCCAGGCCCTGAGCTTTGCCGAGGGCGCGCTTACTGCGACCACCAATCCGTTCGTAGCCCAGAGCGATGACGTATTCAAGGATGGCGAAACCCAGACCGTCAGCGTGATCGATGCCGGTAGCCACAACTTCGAAAACCTGAACACCAGCGCCACCACGACCGTCACCGTGAGCGACACCGTCGACACCGTGAAGGCTGAGCTGAGCATCTCGCCGAACCCGGCCGTCGAAGGCCAGGCGGTGACTTACACCATTACCCTGACCGGGCCGGCCGGTGCCGATTTGACCCAGCATGGCGGCCTAGATATCGAGCTGAGCAACGGTAAGGTGGTTCACATCGCAGCCGGGCAGATCAGTGGCTCGCAGTCGGGTGTTCTGGCGGACAACGTCTATGTCGGCAGCAGTGCTCCGAGCATCGCAATCTCCGGGATCACCGAGCAAGGCACGGGCAAACAGGTCTTTGAGAACCTGGTCAAAGGCGACCCGGTCACCCTGCAGATCGCCGACGAACCGGGCACCCCAGGCAATCCTGGCACCCCGGGTACACCGAATGGCGGCGATGAAGTGACGCTGACCCTCACCGGTAATACCGTGCAGGAAGGCAACACCACGACCATCACCGGCACCCTGAGCCATCCGGCAGGCCAGGCCTTTACCGTCACCTTGAGCAACGGCCAGACCCTGACCTTCGCCAAGGACGCCACCACCGCCACCACCGCACCGTTCGTGGCACAGAGCGATGACGTGTTCCGTGACGGCGAAACCCAGACCGTCAGCGTGATCGATGCCGGTAGCCATAACTTCGAGAACCTGAACACCAGCGCCACCACGACGATCACCGTGAGCGACACCGTCGACACCGTGAAGGCCGAGTTGAGCATCTCGCCGAACCCGGCCGTGGAAGGCCAGGCGGTGACCTACACCATCACCCTGACCGGTCCTGCCGGTGCCGACCTGACCCAGCATGGCGGTCTGGATATCGAGCTGAGCAATGGCAAAGTGGTGCACATCGCCGCTGGGCAGATCAGTGGCTCGCAGTCGGGCGTCCTGGCGGACAACGTCTATGTCGGCAGCAGTACCTCAAGCATCGCCATCAACGGAATTACCGAGCAAGGCACTGGCAAACAGGTCTTTGAGAACCTGGTCAAAGGCGATCCGGTCACCCTGCAGATCACCGACGAACCGGGCACGCCAGGCAACCCTGGCACCCCGGGTACACCGAATGGTGGCGATGAAGTGACGTTGACCCTGACCGGCAATGCCGTGCAGGAAGGCACCACCACGACCATCACCGGCACCCTAAGTCACCCAGCGGGCCAGGCCTTCACCGTCACCCTGAGCAACGGCCAGACCCTGAGCTTTGCCAAGGACGCCACCACCGCTACCACCGCACCGTTCGTGGCGCAGAGCGATGACGTGTTCCGTGACGGCGAAACCCAGACCGTCAGCGTGATCGATGCCGGTAGCCATAACTTCGAGAACCTGAACACCAGCGCCACCACGACGATCACCGTGAGCGACACCGTCGACACCGTGAAGGCCGAGTTGAGCATCTCGCCGAACCCGGCCGTGGAAGGCCAGGCGGTGACCTACACCATCACCCTGACCGGTCCTGCCGGTGCCGACCTGACCCAGCATGGCGGTCTGGATATCGAGCTGAGCAACGGTAAGGTGGTTCACATCGCAGCCGGGCAGATCAGTGGCTCGCAGTCGGGTGTTCTGGCGGACAACGTCTATATCGGCAGCAGTGCTCCAAGCATCGCCATCAACGGGATCACCGAGCAAGGCACGGGCAAACAGGTCTTTGAGAACCTGGTCAAAGGCGATCCGGTCACCCTGCAGATCACCGACGAACCGGGCACGCCAGGCAACCCTGGCACCCCGGGCACACCGAATGGTGGCGATGAAGTGACGCTGACCCTCACCGGCAATGCCGTGCAGGAAGGCAACACCACGACCATCACCGGCACCCTGAGCCACCCGGCAGGCCAGACCTTCACCGTCACCCTGAGCAACGGCCAGACCCTGACCTTCGCCAAGGACGCCACCACGGCGACCACCGCACCGTTCGTGGCACAGAGCGATGACGTGTTCCGTGACGGCGAAACCCAGACCGTCAGCGTGATCGATGCCGGTAGCCATAACTTCGAGAACCTGAACACCAGCGCCACCACGACGATCACCGTGAGCGACACCGTCGACACCGTGAAGGCCGAGTTGAGCATCTCGCCGAACCCGGCCGTGGAAGGCCAGGCGGTGACCTACACCATCACCCTGACCGGTCCTGCCGGTGCCGACCTGACCCAGCATGGCGGTCTGGATATCGAGCTGAGCAATGGCAAAGTGGTGCACATCGCCGCTGGGCAGATCAGTGGCTCGCAGTCGGGCGTCCTGGCGGACAACGTCTATGTCGGCAGCAGTACCTCAAGCATCTCCATCAACGGAATTACCGAGCAAGGCACTGGCAAACAGGTCTTTGAGAACCTGGTCAAAGGCGATCCGGTCACCCTGCAGATCACCGACGAACCGGGCACGCCAGGCAACCCTGGCACCCCGGGTACACCGAATGGTGGCGATGAAGTGACGTTGACCCTGACCGGCAATGCCGTGCAGGAAGGCACCACCACGACCATCACCGGCACCCTAAGTCACCCAGCGGGCCAGGCCTTCACCGTCACCCTGAGCAACGGCCAGACCCTGAGCTTTGCCAAGGACGCCACCACCGCTACCACCGCACCGTTCGTGGCGCAGAGCGATGACGTGTTCCGTGACGGCGAAACCCAGACCGTCAGCGTGATCGATGCCGGTAGCCATAACTTCGAGAACCTGAACACCAGCGCCACCACGACGATCACCGTGAGCGACACCGTCGACACCGTGAAGGCCGAGTTGAGCATCTCGCCGAACCCGGCCGTGGAAGGCCAGGCGGTGACCTACACCATCACCCTGACCGGTCCTGCCGGTGCCGACCTGACCCAGCATGGCGGTCTGGATATCGAGCTGAGCAATGGCAAAGTGGTGCACATCGCCGCTGGGCAGATCAGTGGCTCGCAGTCGGGCGTCCTGGCGGACAACGTCTATGTCGGCAGCAGTACCTCAAGCATCGCCATCAACGGAATTACCGAGCAAGGCACTGGCAAACAGGTCTTTGAGAACCTGGTCAAAGGCGACCCGGTCACCCTGCAGATCACCGACGAACCAGGCACCCCAGGCAACCCTGGTACCCCGGGCACGCCGAATGGTGGCGATGAAGTGACGCTGACCCTCACCGGCAATGCCGTGCAGGAAGGGGGGCAGACCACTATTACCGGTACCCTGAGCCACCCGGCAGGCCAAGCCTTCACCGTCACCCTGAGTAACGGCCAGGCCCTGAGCTTTGCCAAGGACGCCACCACCGCTACCACCGCACCGTTCGTGGCGCAGAGCGATGATGTGTACCGTGACGGCGAAACTCAGACCATCAGCGTGACGAATGCGGGCAGCCACAATTTCGAGAATCTGAACACCAGTGCCACCACGACCGTTACGGTGAGCGACACCGTCGACACCGTGAAGGCTGAGCTGAGCATCTCGCCGAACCCGGCCGTCGAAGGCCAGGCGGTGACTTACACCATTACCCTGACCGGGCCGGCCGGTGCCGATTTGACCCAGCATGGCGGCCTAGATATCGAGCTGAGCAACGGTAAGGTGGTTCACATCGCAGCCGGGCAGATCAGTGGCTCGCAGTCGGGTGTTCTGGCGGACAACGTCTATATCGGCAGCAGTGCTCCAAGCATCGCCATCAACGGGATCACCGAGCAAGGCACGGGCAAACAGGTCTTTGAGAACCTGGTCAAAGGCGATCCGGTCACCCTGCAGATCACCGACGAACCGGGCACGCCAGGCAACCCTGGCACCCCGGGCACACCGAATGGTGGCGATGAAGTGACGCTGACCCTCACCGGCAATGCCGTGCAGGAAGGCAACACCACAACCATCACCGGCACCCTGAGCCACCCGGCAGGCCAGGCCTTTACCGTCACCCTGAGCAACGGCCAGACCCTGAGCTTTGCCAAGGACGCCACCACCGCCACCACCGCGCCGTTTGTGGCACAGGGCGATGACGTGTTCCGTGACGGCGAAACCCAGACCGTCAGCGTGATCGATGCCGGTAGCCACAACTTCGAAAACCTGAACACCAGCGCCACCACGACCGTCACCGTGAGCGACACCGTCGACACCGTGAAGGCTGAGCTGAGCATCTCGCCGAACCCGGCCGTCGAAGGCCAGGCGGTGACTTACACCATTACCCTGACCGGGCCGGCCGGTGCCGATTTGACCCAGCATGGCGGCCTAGATATCGAGCTGAGCAACGGTAAGGTGGTTCACATCGCAGCCGGGCAGATCAGTGGCTCGCAGTCGGGTGTTCTGGCGGACAACGTCTATATCGGCAGCAGTGCTCCAAGCATCGCCATCAACGGGATCACCGAGCAAGGCACGGGCAAACAGGTCTTTGAGAACCTGGTCAAAGGCGATCCGGTCACCCTGCAGATCACCGACGAACCGGGCACGCCAGGCAACCCTGGCACCCCGGGCACACCGAATGGTGGCGATGAAGTGACGCTGACCCTCACCGGCAATGCCGTGCAGGAAGGCAACACCACGACCATCACCGGCACCCTGAGCCACCCGGCAGGCCAGACCTTCGCCGTCACCCTGAGCAACGGCCAGACCCTGACCTTCGCCAAGGACGCCACCACGGCGACCACCGCACCGTTCGTGGCACAGAGCGATGACGTTTTCCGTGACGGCGAAACCCAGACCATCAGTGTGATCGATGCTGGTAGCCATAATTTCGAGAACCTGAACACCAGTGCCACCACGACCGTCACCGTGAGCGACACCGTCGACACCGTGAAGGCTGAGCTGAGCATCTCGCCGAACCCGGCGGTGGAAGGCCAGACGGTGACCTACACCATCACCCTGACCGGTCCTGCCGGTGCCGACCTGACCCAGCATGGCGGTCTGGATATCGAGCTGAGCAATGGCAAAGTGGTGCACATTACAGCCGGGCAGATCAGTGGCTCGCAGTCGGGTGTTCTGGCGGACAACGTCTATGTCGGCAGCAGTGCCCCAAGCATCGCCATCAACGGGATCACCGAGCAAGGCACCGGCAAACAGGTCTTTGAAAACCTGGTCAAAGGTAACCCGGTCACCCTGCAGATCACCGACGAGCCGGGCACCCCAGGCAACCCTGGTACCCCGGGCACGCCGAATGGTGGCGATGAAGTGACGTTGACCCTCACCGGCAATGCCGTGCAGGAAGGCAACACCACGACCATCACCGGCACCCTGAGCCATCCGGCAGGCCAGGCCTTTACCGTCACCTTGAGCAACGGCCAGACCCTGAGCTTCGCCAAGGACGCCACCACCGCCACCACCGCACCGTTCGTGGCGCAGAGCGATGACGTGTTCCGTGACGGCGAAACCCAGACCATCAGCGTGACGAATGCAGGCAACCACAACTTCGAAAACCTGAACACCAGCGCCACCACGACCCTCACGGTCACCGATACCATCAACACCGTGACGGTCGTGCTGAGCGCTTCGCCCAACCCGGCAGCCAAGGGCCAGGAGGTGACCTACACGGTCAATCTGGAAGCGCCGGCTGGCATGAGCGCAAGCAACCATGGCGGCCTGACCATCAAGCTGGACAATGGCCTGACCATCATGGTGGCGGCGGGCAGCACCACCGGCACGGTGAAAGGTGCCATTCCCGACAATGTCTTCGTGGGTGGTGGCAGCGTGTCCGTGGGCATCGACCAGATCACGCAGAATGGCACGGGTAGCAAGGTGTTCGAGAACCTGGTCCCGGGCGCCAGCGTTGCCGTGGGCATGACCAATGCCACGCCAACCATCACTTCGGGTGCCGCGCTGGTGTCCGAGGAGGGGCTGATCGGCGGGAACAAAGACACCGTCGGTTCACCAGCCGACCAAAGCGACAGCAAGTCGTTCGCTGGCAAGCTGACGGTCAGCGATATCGATACGCCGTCGGCCAACCTTTCGGTCAGCCTGGCAGCACCATCGACAGCGCTGACATCCTCTGGCCAGAGTGTGCAATGGGCGTTGTCCAATGGCGGCAAGACCCTGACCGGCACGGCCGGTGGCAAGGACGTGATCGAAATCAGGATCGACAACGCTGGCAACTACACCGTGGAACTGAAGGGGCCGCTCGACCATCCGAACCCGGCGGCCGAGGATGTACTGTCCCTCAACGTTGGTGTCAGCGTTTCCGACGGCAGCACCTCATCGACCGGCACGCTGACAATCAGCGTCGAGGACGACAGCCCGACCTTCGCCATCAGTGACAATGCCGGCATGTGGAACACTGTCGGGTACACGGCGGTCGGCGACACGCACTTCCTGGCGGGTGGTGATGGCGTGGGGACGCTGAAGTTCGGCAGCATCGTTGGCCTGCCTTCGGGCTGGAGCAGCAAGGCAACGGATGCAAGCGGCACCACGGTGGAAGTCTTCGACGGTACCACGAAGGTGTTCACGCTTGCCTTGGGAGCGGATGGGCAATACACCGTCACCCAGAACGCCGTGCGCGAAGGTAGCCGAGATACGTTCAACCTTGAAGGTTTGAAATCCGGGAATACCTCAACCCTGTCCGTCACTTTCAACAGCGGCTTGACAGCCACCTTCGAAGCCTTGGCCAGTGCTACAGGGAAGCCGACGATCAACGTCGGCAATGGGTTGGGGGTGGGTAACAACCACTTCTCTGCCAACGAAAAGTTCTCCTTGGCGTTCACCGATGCCCAGCAGCACGCCGTCTCGATGAAAGAGGTCACGCTAGGCATTGCGCGGCTTCAGGTCAGCGGTGACGTCAATATCATTGCCTCCTACAAGGACGCCAATGGTGTTGTGCATGAAGCGACGAAGACGTACACCATCACTTCTGGCTCCGAGGCCATAAAGATTCTGGCCAGTGACTTTACGGGCCTTGCCGGGCACGCCTTCGACACGATTACCCTGGCTGCACCGAGCAATAGTACGCTTGACACCACCTTCACCAAACTTACCTATGTAGAGGAGAAACCTGCCAGCGACCTGAACTTCACGGTCCATGTCATCGGCACCGACCACGATGGTGATTCGGCAAGCAGCTCGTTCGTGGTGACATCCCATGGTGACGCAGCCTCGTCGACGTCGATGAGCACGATGTCGCTGATGGCGAGCGACACATCGGACAGCGCCTCCACGTCCCTGCTTGGCAGCGAGGACCACATCCTGTTCGTGGGGGCAGGGGACAGCACCGTCACCGGCAGCAGCGGCATCGCCGAGTCCTTCGTGTGGACGGCAGGTGATACCGGCCATGACGTGATCAGGAACTTCAATGCTGATGAAGGCGACCGCCTGGACCTGAGTGCGCTGCTGCAGGGGGAATCGCTGTCGACCATCGACAACTATTTGAAAATTACCACGGTCAATGGCGAGTCGACCTTGCAGGTCAGCACCCAGGGCAAGTTCACACCCGACGGTGACACCAGCAGCGCTGATGTGTCGATCAAGCTCGAAGGTGTGAACTGGTCGAATACCACAGTCAGTTCGCTGGTCAGTGGTGGCGATCCAACCATCAAGATCGACCATTCCCAGCAATGAGCCATACCCTGCGGCAGTCGCCAGGCCGCCGCGGGGTTCGCTCTGTGGCTTGGTTCGGTGAACGGCGTGAGGATCAGGCGATGTGCCGCAGAGCATTATTCGCGGGCAAGCCAACTCCTGCAGGTTTTACTGCAGGGTCACCGGCTTCATGCCATCCGGCAGCTTTTGAATGGCTGCCTCCATCCGCGCGACGGCTGCCGCAAGTTCGTCCGCCTCCTTGTCCTTGCCCTCCCTTCTCAGGCGGTCACGCTCAAGGCGCAGGTTAAGCAAATTCTTCTGTAGTTTCAGGGCCGAGGTATTGAACGGATCCATGCTTTTCTCATGCTGTAGGCTTCCGTGCCGCTGTAGGAAAACTGGACCGTAGCAGTTCGAATTTGCTGGAGAAACTGATGTTTCATACAGGCAAATCCCACTACATAGATTCTTCCTACATTGCGCGGTAAAAGATCCTACAGTCAGCGTTTCAAATCATGTCTTTCAAACCCTCCTGAGCCCGCATGGTAGGTGGCGATGATAGGTG
The DNA here is from genome assembly GCF_023100865.1 of Pseudomonas sp. A2. Classification (NCBI taxonomy): domain Bacteria; kingdom Pseudomonadati; phylum Pseudomonadota; class Gammaproteobacteria; order Pseudomonadales; family Pseudomonadaceae; genus Pseudomonas; species Pseudomonas sp. A2. Next base: position 3,816,858 of record NZ_CP039127.1, on the reverse strand, counting down.
TTTGGCAATGCAGGCCCTCAAGGCGGATTGATCCAGAGGCTGCAGTGCTTTTCGAAACCTTATGTAGCAATTGCCGCCCCGCGCGCTACAGGTGGTCCGCATCCATCACCGCCTAGGTGAATGTCTGAGGCGCTTCCTGCGGCAAGTTGTTAAGCGGGTCGAAGTCATCCGCCGCTGTAGCGGCTGGCTGGGGCTGCTGTGCTGCAGCCGTGGTGATGTCCGCCGTCAGCAGGCCAGGTGGCAGCAGGGTACAGGCGAGCAGTGTACGGCTGAAACGGTGTGGCAGGGTGGTGGTCGAGTGGCGGGTAGACATCGGGCATCTGCGCCCATCCGCTTCGCCAAGAGCAGGTGCAGATGGTGCGCCCGCTCAATGGCTGGGTCTGGTGTCGCCGCCATGGCAATGACGAGTTGGCTGGTTGCCTGCGCAGAAGCTTCAGCGGTTGACCTGAAGCGAGTCAGCAATCAGAACCTGCTCCGTGCGCAGGATGCGCGCGTAATCCAGAGCCAGGTTGCTCAACGACAGCGCATGTACATCCTCCGCCGGCCAAAGCCGGCCTTGCAGGTCGTGCTGGTCAAAGGTGAAGCAGGCATCTTCCACCACCACCACATCGAAACCGAGATTGCCCGCCGAGCGTGCGGTGGATTCCACGGAGTTGTTGGTAATTACCCCGGCGATGACCAGTGCGTTGATGCTGCGCGCATGCAGCCAGCGCTCCAGGCCGGAGTTGGCGAAGGCATCGGGCACATGTTTGTCGAACACGGTTTCGCTGGCCAGTGGGGTAAATGCGGGCTGGAATTCGCAACCGGACTGGCCCGGCCAGAACACCGAGTCTACCGAGCGGGACAGGTGGCGCACATGGATCACCCGGCGTCCTGACCGACGCCACGCAGCCAGCAGATCGCCTATACGCAGTTCGGCCTCAGGGTTGTTGCGCCGGCCCAGGCGCGGGTGGTGGATGCCAATCTGTAGGTCGATCAACAACAAGGCAGCGTTGGTCGCGAAAGCGGTCATGAAGGGATGGCACTCCTGGGCAGGTTCGAGCGCTTGACCCTAGCACAGCGTGGATGACTGCAAAAATTGCTGTCACGCGTAAGTGCCAGATGCGCTGCTCTTGTGGGAGATGGCCCAGCCCTTTGGGCTGCGCTGTCGCGTAGATAACTGAAATTGCAAGCAATCCGCGTACCCGGTGGGAGCGGCTTTAGCCGCGCAGAATCCAACGCGGTGCATGGCACCGGCTGCGCCGGTGTTCGCGGCTGAAGCCGCTCCCACAGGGCCCCTGCTAATTCAATGAGTTATGTGCAGTTCTATGGGAGCGGCGCCTTGTGTCGCGAAAGGGGCCGCAGCGGCCCCAGATTTGCATCCCTCAAGAGTGCCGGGGCCGCCCTGCGGCCCTTTCGCGACGCAAGGCCGCTCCCACAAAAGCACCGGTGTCTCACATCTGATCCGCTTTTTTTCCATAAACCTGAATCTGTAACGGTATCAGCCCAAGCCCGACAATATGCCCATTCCCGCATCACACTTGTAGAGGTTCCAATGGGCAAGCTCGCACTATTCCTGGGTGGTTTTCTGCTGCTGACCATTCTGATCGGTATTCTTGGCACCATTCCGCCAAGCTGACGTTCACCACCGTTATCCCTCGCGGCCTGCCTCTCCTTCGGGCGGGCTCATTCCTCTTCGTTGTTGGCCGATTCACCCTACCGATTTGTACGATAAGTCATTCTTTGCACTGGGAAAACTGTCCACAAAAAACGTGGGTAGGTCTGTGGATAAAGTGCTGCAAGCCAGGCCCGCGGCGGGCTCTGTTAAATTGAGCAGAAATTGAACAGCCGTTTCAGGGCGTTGTTTCAGTAGGCCAGGCCGGTGCGGCGCAGGGCTGCCAGCAGGTCGCGTACCCGCGCCGGCAGCTCGCCGGCGGGGTACACGGCATGCATCTGCGGGTCCTGGCCGTTGCTGGAGGTCAGGCGGTACTGCGGGCATACCCGCACCAGCCGCCCGGCCTTGACCTGTGCTTCGCCGACCCAGGCGGCCAGGCGGGCGATACCGGCGCCGGCCAAGGTGCTGTGGTACACCGCGTCACCTGAGTCCAGGCGCAGCCTGGGCCTGGGGCGCAGGCTGGTAATCTGGCCGTCGCGGCAGAAGTGCCAGGCCTTGAGGATGCGCGGGGCGGTGTGCAGGATCAGCGCGTGGCCTTCGAGGTCCTCGGGTTGTTGTGGCGTGCCGGCCAGGGCCAGGTATTCAGGGCTTGCATACAGGTGGCGCTGGTAATCCCACAGTGGGTAGCCGATCAGCTCGCTCGACTGCGGGAAGGCACCGCGCACCACGAAATCGAACTTGCCTTGCAGCGGGTCCAGGGCCCCGTCGCTGTACTGCACATCCAGGGTTACCCGGGGGTGGCAGCGGGAAAACTCGGCAAGCACCTGGGGCAGTACATGTTCACCCAGTACCTGCGGCACGGCGAAGCGGATCCAGCCTTGTGCACTGCCGCTGAGCGCGGCCAGTTCGTCGGCGGCATCACGTTGCACATCCAGCAAGCGTTCGGCGTGTGGCAGCAGGCGCTCGCCGGCTTCGGTCAGGGTCACGGCATTGGCGTTGCGGTTGAGCAGTTTGCTCCCGGCGTTGTCTTCCAGGGTTTGCACCGCGCGGGTAACCGCGCTGGGTGAGCGCCCCAGGGCGCGGGCGGCGGCGACGAAGCTGCGCTTGTGCGCCACGCTGACGAACGCCTGTATTTCCCGCAGCATGTCCAACGCCATTGCCTGCTCCTCGTTGCAGTTTTCGCAATATGGCATTTCAACACAAGCGCGGCACTTTGATTAGCCTTGCAGGCGTCTTAACTGCCTGGAACCGCGTCATGATGGATATCGCTGTGCTTTCCGTGTTCGCCTTCGCCGCTGGGCTGATCGACGCCGCCGTGGGTGGCGGTGGGCTGATCCAGATTCCGGCCTTGTTCAACGTGCTGCCCACCGCGCAACCGGCGGCACTGCTCGGTAGCAACAAGCTGGCGTCGGTGTGTGGCACGGCCTTCGCTGCGCGTTCGTTCTTCCGCAGGGTGACGCTGGACTGGGGATTGATCGTGCCGGCAGCGCTCAGTGCGTTCGTAATGTCGTTCGCCGGTGCCGCCACGGTGTCGCTGGTGCCGCCCAGCGTGATGCGCCCGGCGGTGCTGGTGCTGATCGTGCTGATGGCCATCTACACCTTCTGCAAGAAGGACTTCGGCACGCTGCACAAACCCACAAGGATCGGCCGCAAGGAGCAGTGCCTGGCGGTACTGATCGGTGGTGCGATCGGCTTTTACGATGGCCTGTTCGGGCCGGGTACCGGCAGCTTCCTGATCTTCCTGTTCATCCGCTTCTTCGCCTTGGACTTCCTGCACGCCTCGGCGTCGGCCAAGGTGGTGAACATCGCCACCAACCTGGCGGCGCTGGTGTTCTTCGTGCCATCAGGCAATGTGCTGTACGCCATCGCCTTGCCCATGGCGGTGTGCAACATCCTCGGCGCGCTGACCGGTACCTGGCTGGCGGTGCGCAAGGGCGCGGGCTTTGTGCGTGGGTTGTTCCTGGTGCTCTTGTGCGTGCTGATCGCCAAGTTGACGTGGGACCTGCTGGGTGGCTAGTTCACATCGCCTGGCGTTGTGGCTCGGCCTGTTCGACGCGATTGCGGCCATGGGCCTTGGCGCGGTACAGCGCCTGGTCGGCGCGTGCCAGCAGTTCATCAAGGGAGGGGGCCGGCATGTCGGCGGCACAACCGGCCAGGCCGATACTGACGGTAATCTGCAGGGACTGGCCGGCCTGCATCACATGCAGGTCCTGCACCGCACGGCGCAGGCGCTCGGCAGTGAACTTGGCCCGATCTGGCGCGAGGCCCGGTAGGACCACGACAAATTCCTCGCCGCCCAGGCGAGCGAACAGTTCACCATCGTGCAACTGGTCCTGCAGGGTGCTGGCGAACTGGCGCAGCACCTGGTCACCGACCGCATGGCCATGGACATCATTGATCGACTTGAAGTGGTCGATGTCTAGCATCATCAGGGTCAGCGGCAGCGCCTGGGCGTGTTGCTGGCGGCTTTCCAGCAGCGCGTTGGCGCGGCGGGTGAAGGCGCTGCGGGTGAGCACACCTGTGAGGTGGTCGATGCTGGCCTGATGCGCCAGGCGGGCCATCAGGCTGCGGTTGGCCTGGCTGACGCAGGCCACCACCAGCGGCCCGAGCACCAGCATGGCGATGCCCAGGCGCGCCGACATCAGTGTGGTCACTCCGGGCTCGCTTTGCGGCACGCTGAAATGCATGAGGTTTTGCGCCACCGCCACGATCAGCGTGCTGCCAGCGGTGAGTGTCAGCAGAGAAACCAGGAACGGTGAGTAAGTCCAGGCGCACCACAGCAGCGCGGCAATCGGGAAGGCAATGGCCCCGGGGCCGCCGAAGGCAATGCTGAACGCCAGCGAGGCCAGCAGCACCAGCAACGGCGCCAGGCGGATGGCCTGGGCGCCACCGCGCACCAGCGCTCGTGCCGAAGGGGCTGTCAGCAGCACTGGCAGCACCAGCACGCTGGTCGAGAACTGTTCACTGAACCAGGCCAGCCAGGTAGCGCGCAACGACTGTTCGAACCACGGCGCGGCCACTGCCGCCGCCATGCTGGCAGCCACTATTGCCCCGGCGGCACTGGCGCCGAACACGCTGAGGACGCCGTGGGGAGTACGCATCCGTCGGTGCAGGCGTGGCAAGCGCGAGAGCATCAGCCAGAGTGTGACCACCACGCCCAGGTTGCACAGGTTGAACCACAGGGCAGGCACCCAGGCGCTGCCGCACAGCAGGTCGGCGCCGACCATGGCCAGCCAGACCAGGGTAAAGCCCGTCAGCGTGGCTTGGCGGGGGTAGCGCAGTAGCACCCCAGCCAGGACCACATTGACCGGCCAGAACAGCGACAGGGATTCGATCGGGCGGGCCAGGATGCCGCCCAGCGTCAGGGCGAAGGTCAGGCCGAGTAGAACGACGTAGTGCAACAAGCGCGATTGGGCTGGAAAAACCATGGGCTCGACCGGCAAGGCGGAAACGAAATCCAGGACAACGGCTTGAACCACCTGGGGCAATTGCGCATAAGTGTGTTTCGTCAGGGGACTTGATGTCAATCTGCCGCGATCGGTCGAGATAATGCCAAATCGCCTTCATTCGTAGCCAAGCCCTACAGCCCAAAGAACCACGGCACCATCAACACGGTCACCAGCATCACCAGTATGGTGAACGGCACGCCAACTTTGACGAAGTCGGCGAAGCGGTATTGCCCCGGGCCAAGTACCAGGGTGTTCACCGGCGATGACACCGGCGTCATGAAGGCCGCCGAGGCAGCCAGCGCCACGGTCATGGCAAAAGGGTAGGGCGACATGCCCAGCTGCGTGGCGGTGCTGACGGCCACGGGGGCCATCAGTACCGCAGTGGCCGTGTTGGAGATGAACAGGCCGATCACCGCCGTGACCGCGAACAGGCAGGCAAGGATGGCACTGGGGCCGGCACCGCCCAGCACGCTGACCAGGCCGCCCACTGCCAGGTCGATGCCGCCGGTTTTCTGCAGCGCCTGGGCAAAGGGCAGCATACCGACGATCAGCACCAGGCTTTGCCAGTGGATGGCCCGGTAGGCGCTGTTCATGTCGATGCAGCGGCCTGCGCCCATCAGCAGGCAGCCGATCAGCGCGGCAATGACATTGGGGACCGCGCCGCTGACCATCAGCCCGACCATCACCGCCAGGCTCAGCAACGCCTGTGGTGCGCGGGTGCGGGCGGGCGCGACCAGGTCGATTTCCGCGGGCAGGCTCAGTACCAGGAAGTCCTTGGGCTTGCTTTGCAACTGGCGCACGGCTTTCCACGGGCCGACTACCAGCAGGGTGTCGCCCAGGCGCAGCTTTTCTTCCACCAGCTGTTCTTCGATCGCCACCTGCTCGCGGCGCAAGCCGACAACGTTGAGGTCGAAGCGCGTGCGGAAGGCCAGTTCGAGGATGCTCTTGCCGAGCAGTTTCGAACCCGGTGGCAGCAATACCTCGGCCATGCCCAGCTCCTGGGACTGGTCGATGAAGTAGGCGGCCTTGAAGTGCAGCGGCTCCAGCTGCATGGTCTGGCACAGGCTGCGCAGGTCGTCGCGGTTGGCGAACAGGTCGAGCAGCAGCACATCGCCCTGGTGCAGCACGGTGCTGGAGTCGGCGGCGATCACCCGCGTGGTGAACTTGTGCTGGCGCTCGATGCCGATCACGTTGGCGCCATGTCGGGTGCGCAGCTCCAGCTCGCCCAGGGTATGACCGATCAGCGGTGAATGGGGGCGGATGCGCAGGCGCCGTTCACGGCCATTGAGCTTGTAATCCAGCACCAGGTCCAGCAGGGTGCGGCGGCTTTCCACGCGGCCGTCCTTGCGCACTTCGCCATTCAGCCAGTGCCGGGTCAGCAGCATGTAGCCGATGCCCAGCACCAGCACCACCAGGCCGAACGGGGTGAAGCTGAAGAAGCTGAAGCCCGCTTCGCCATGGCGTACCAGTTCGCTATGTACCACCACGTTGGGCGGTGTGGCCACCAGGCTGAGCATGCCGCTGATCAGGCCGGCGAAAGCCAGCGGCATCATCAGGCGGGCGGGCGAAAGCTGCAGGCGTGCAGCGATGCTCAGCACCACCGGAATGAAAATGGCCACCACGCCGGTGGAGCTCATCATCGAACCCAGCCCCGCCACGGCTACCATAAGCAACACCAGCAGGCGCGCCTCGCTGTTGCCGGCCCGCTCGCTCATCCATTCGCCGATACGGTAGGCAATGCCGGTGCGCACCAGGCCTTCACCGATCACGAACAAGGCGGCGATCAACACCACGTTGGGGTCACTGAAACCGGCCAGCGCCTGCTCCACGGTGAGGATGCCCGACAGCGGCAGGGCAAGGATCACCAGTAGCGCGACCACGTCCATGCGTGGGCGGTTGATGACGAACAGGGTGATGACGATGGCCAGCAGGCCAAGGACCCATAGCAGCTCTTGGTTCATGGGGAGGGGGTGTTCCTTCACACGGGGGCACGATAGACAGTAGCAGCCAGTGTGCCGGATTGTGCTGAAGGGGGTGTTGATGTACTGCAGGGTTTGCAAAACAAAAGGGGGCCGCATTGCGGCCCCTTTGTCACTGGAATCAGTGACGGTGACGGTGGTGCTTGCCGTTGTTGTCGCCCAGGTGGTTGCCGATGGCACCACCGGCCGCACCACCCAGGCCGGCACCCACGGTGGAGCCGGTCTTGCCGCCCACCGCGCCGCCCAGCAGCGAACCGCCCGCCGAGCCCAGGCCACCGCCAATCGCGGCTTCGGTACGGTTGCCCTTGCGTGCACCTACCGCACTGCCGGCTGCGCCGCCGAGGCCGGCGCCGATGGCCGCCCCCGTTTTGCCGCCGATCTGTTGACCGACAACGTTACCCAGAACACCACCCAGGCCACCGCCAATGGCGGCGGTACCGTCACCGGCGAAAGCGCCCTGGCACAGCAGCAGGCCGAGGGCAAGGGAAGGCAGAGTCAGACGCATGATACGAACCTCAAAGGAATCATCAGGTTAAGGTGCCGCGCAATGGGCGACGGGCCAGGGTTGAAAAAGACGTTTCAGCGGTAGTAGCGGTCACCACGATATCGACGATAGTCGTCATCATCGTCGTCGCGGTCATGCCGATGGTGGTGGCGATGGTCACGGTCACGGTCACGCCAGCCATCGTCGCCGTCATGGTAGCGATGGCTATGGCACCCGGCAGTCAGCAGGACAACAGCAATCAGCGAAAGGCTTGCAAGACGGGTCATCACGATATAGGTCCTTGATCCGCAAAGGTTTACGGCACACCTCCTGAGACTGGAAAGGATCCATTTGGTTTCGCTGGCAGGCAAAAAATTGTCGTGCCAGCGAGAGCGGCGGGAGTGAAGAGTGTTGAATCAGCGGGCTGACTGGATCGCCAGCACCACACCGTTGGTGATCTGCACCAGCACGTAGCGCCCACCCATGTCTACCCAGTGGCTTTCCTTTTCCGGTGCTGGCAGGCCCTTGGCTTTCCAGTCCTTGATAGCCTGGTCATCGCGTTTGTACTGGTCGGGTGCCTTGTCGCCGACCTTGAGCTCGCGGTTGTGGGTTTCTGGTGCGGTGACGCTTTCTTCGCTGGAGGGGGCTGCGGTGGCAGCCAGGGGCAGGCTGGCAAGGACGGCGAACAGCAGGTGGTGTAGTTTCATGGTTATCTCCTTGTGAAGGAATGCCTTATCTGCGACAGCCACCTGAGCGCGACAATTCACTCGCGATGCTTGCCAGTGCTAGAGTCGCCTTCTTTTTTATCCTGAGGATGGAACATGCGTGCGATTCTGCCGATGGCCGCGGCGTTGATGCTGGTCGGTTGTGCTTCTGCGACCATGGAAACGGCCCGAGGCGGCAAGCCGACCGCGCAGCTCGACTCGCACAAGGCGCCGGAACTGGTGGCCCAGTGCATCCAGTTCAGCTGGCAGGAAGAGAAGGTATTCGGCGACGACGCCAGTGGTTATCTGGAACCACGCAAGCAAGGTGGCTTCACCGTGTATACCCGTGAGGCCGAGGCGTTCGTGGACGTGTACCCGCAGGTGGGTGGGGCGCGGGTGGATTACTACGCGCAGAAGAACGACGGTGTGGCCCTGCAGCGCCGGGCGGCGGCGGCGACCTGCCTGTAACGGCTGGCTGACTTGGCAGGGGCTCTGTGTGGTCGGGTGGGAGCGGGCGCGCCCGCGAACACCGGCGTAGCCGGTGCCAGCCACCGCGTTGTTTCTTCGCGGGCACGCCCGCTCCCACAGTGACCGCACCAGCTTTACAATTTTTAGCAAGGCTGTCCTGTCGCAGGGAGATTGGTGGAGGCTAGCATGAGCCCCCACGAATCAAGGAAGACACCATGGACCGCTCACTGCAACTCAACCGCGCCAGCTGGGATGAACGTGCCCCGCTGCACGCTGCTTCCAACGACTACGAAGTCGAACGGCTCGTCCAGCATCCCGAACACCTTTCCGAAACCGTACGCTTCGACCTGCCATTGCTTGGCAATATCGACGGGCTCAACGTCGTCCACCTGCAGTGCCACATCGGTACCGATACCCTCTCGCTGGCGCGCCTTGGTGCCAAGGTCTGTGGCCTGGACTATTCCGCGGCTTCGCTGGCCGAGGCGCGTGCGTTGGCCCAGCGCTGTGCGGCACCCATCGGGTATGTCGAGTCCGACGTCTACGCCGCCGACAAGGTGTTGCCGGCCGGCACGTTCGACTTGGTCTACACCGGCATCGGCGCGTTCTGCTGGCTGCCTCGCATCGAGCCGTGGGCGCGTACTGTCGCGGCCCTGCTGAAGCCGGGTGGGCGGTTGTTCCTGCGCGACGGGCACCCGATGCTGATGGCAGTCAACGAGGACCACCAGGACCGCCTGCAACTCGAATACCCGTATTTCGAACACGAAGAGCCGACGGTGTGGCACAACGACCAAACCTACGTCGAAACCGAGCAGCGCCTTTCCCACACCGAAACCCACGAGTGGAACCACGGCCTGGGCGAGGTGATCAGCGCCTTGCTGGCCCACGGTCTGCAGCTGACCGCCCTGGTCGAGCACCAGAGCATCCCCTGGGAGGCGCTGCCGGGGCAGATGGTCAAGGGCGACGACGGTGAATATCGCCTGCGCGAGCAGCCCGCACGCCTGCCCCTGAGCTACACCCTGGTTGCAGTAAAAGCCTGATCAGGACAGGTAACCACCGTCGACATTGAGCGCGGTACCGGTGGTGTAGCTGGAGGCATCGCTGGCCAGGTACAACACGGCGCCGGCCATTTCCTTGGGGTCGGCCACGCGCTTGAGCGGGATCTGCTGCAGCGCGGCATTGAGGATGGCGTCGTTCTTCACCAGTGCCGAGGCGAACTTGGTGTCGGTCAGGCCTGGTAGCAGGGCGTTGCAGCGGATCCCGAACTGCGCGCACTCCTTGGCGAACACCTTGGTCATGTTGATGACCGCCGCCTTGGTCACTGAATAGATGCCCTGGAACAGGCCGGGTGAAACCCCGTTGATCGACGCCACGTTGATGATGCTGCCGCCACCTTGCTCGCGCATCAGCTTGCCGGCCTCGACCGACATGAAGAAGTAGCCCCGGATGTTCACGTCCACGGTCTTCTGGAAAGCACCCGGGTCGGTATCCAGCACGTTGCAGAACTGCGGGTTGGTCGCCGCATTGTTGATCAGGATGTCCAGCCGCCCGAATTGTTCGCGGATGCCGGCAAACACCTGCTGGATCTGCTCCAGTTCACCGATGTGGCAGGCCACCGCCGTTGCCTTGCCACCGGCGGCGATGATGGCGTCAGCCACCTGCTGGCAACCGTCGAGCTTGCGGCTGGACACGATCACATGGGCACCTTGCTGGGCCAACAGGTGGGCGATGGCCTCGCCGATGCCACGGCTGGCGCCGGAAACGAAGGCAATCTTGCCGTCGAGGTCGAACAGGTGGGTCTTGGACATGCTGTTTTCCTTGTTATCCGTCGTCTAGGTCGGGGCTCAGAGGCTGGACTTGGCGATGACCTGCAAGGTCATCTGCTCCAGCAAGCGGTTCATGTGGATGAACTGGGCAAAGCGCTTGTCCTGGGTCTGGCCGTGGTAATAGCGGTAGTAAATCTGCTGGACGATGCCGGCCAGGCGGAACAGGCCATAGCAATAGTAGTAATCGAAGTTGTCCAGGCGGATGCCGGCGCGCTCGGCGTAGTAATCGACGAACTGGCGGCGGGTGAGCATGCCCGGCGCGTTGCTCGGCTGGCGACGCATCAGCTGCACCGGCGCCGGGTCGTCGGCCTCGATCCAGTAGGCCAGGCTGTTGCCCAGGTCCATCAGCGGGTCGCCCAAGGTGGCCATTTCCCAGTCCAGCACGCCGATGATGCGCATAGGGTTGTCGGCATCGAGGATCACGTTGTCGAAACGGTAGTCGTTGTGCACGATGCCGGGCCTCGGGTGGTCGGCGGGCATTTTCTCGTGCAGCCAGGCAGTCACCTGTTCCCAGCGCGGGGCGTCGGGGGTCAGGGCCTTTTCATAGCGGCTGGTCCAGCCCTCGATCTGGCGCTGCACATAGCCTTCCGGTTTGCCCAGGTCGGCCAGGCCGCAGGCGTTGTAGTCCACCTGGTGCAGTTCCACCAGGCGGTCGATGAAGCTCTTGCACAGGGCCTCGGTGCGGTTGGCGTCGAGGCCCAGCTCGGCCGGGATGTCCGAGCGCAGGATAACGCCCTTGACCCGCTCCATCACATAGAACTCTCCGCCGATCAGGCTGCTGTCGGTGCAGTGCACATAGGCCTTGGGGCAGTAGGGGAAGCCGCTGTTCAGCTGGTTGAGGATGCGAAACTCGCGGCCCATGTCGTGGGCCGACTTGGCCTTCTGCCCGAACGGTGGGCGGCGCAGCACGAAGTCGCGGCCCGGGTAGCTGAGCAGATACGTGAGGTTGGAGGCGCCGCCAGGGAACTGGCTGATGCTCGGCAGGCCATCCAGGCCGGGGATGTTTGCCTTGAGGTAAGGGGCGATGACAGCCGCGTCGAGTTCTTCGCCGGGGCGTACCTGGGTGGACTGGTCGGTGAGCGTCATGCGTTTTCCTTATTCTCGATCGCAAGGACTATTGGCTAATCTAATGGTCCGCCGAGGATGGGACAAGCGTGCCAGATGCCATATAGGTGAGGGTGTTGCTGTTTGATCAACTGCCTTGATAGCGCTCACTTGTTTTTGTGGAAGTGCCCACAAGCCAGGCGGCCTTGTGCGGGCTGTTGGGCACGGGCAAAAAAAAACCGAAGCCGGTCAGGCTTCGGTTTTTCGATCATCCGCTATTTCCAGCCCTCAGGACGGGAACAGCTCGCTGAGCTTCATCGACAGCATCATGTCGCCTTCAACGCGCAGCTTGCCGCCCATGAATGCCTGCATGCCGTCGGTTTCGCCGCTGACGATACCCTTCAGGGTTTCGCTATCCATCACCAGGGTGCAGTTGGCATCCGGGTTTTCGCCTTCCTGCAGGTCGCAGGTGCCGTCCTTGACGATCAGCGCGTAGTGCTTGTCTTCGTCGGTGATGTTGAAGCCGAACACCAGGTCCAGGCCGGCGGCAGCGGATGGGTTGAACTTCTCTTGCATCTTTTTGACGGCATCAGCTACGGAGGTCATGGCGCATTCCTTATAGAGTGATTTACACGTCCCCGCAGGGACACAACAAGCCGGGCTCATCGATAGGTGACAAGCTCCGGCGCCCTCAACAGCTGCACATGGGCCTGGCTGTTGAAGGAAGCCAGTGCCACGTCGCGGCCGCGGAACTTCAGCTGGCTGAGCGACGTGTTGATGATCTGCCAGTTCAGCGCGAACGCCTGTCCGGGGGTAATACAGGTAACCAGGTGGAGCAGGGCGGCAATGGTACCGCCCGAGGTGAAGATGGCGATATTGTCGCCGCTACCGGCGGCATCCAGTACGCGCTGCAGGCCGCCTTGCACGCGGGCGGTGAACGCCTGCCAGGTCTCCAGGCCATCGTCGGCATGTTCGCCATCGTGCCAACGCTGCACCATCAGTGCGAACAGGCGCTGGAACTCGCTGCGGTGCTGCGCGCCATTGCGCAGGACGTGCAGGGCGTCGGGCTCCTGAGGCAGCAGCCCGGGCAACAAGGCGCGGATCACACCATCGGCATCGAACTCATTGAATGCTGCATCGGTCTCAACAGCCGGCACCGGGCAGCCATTGGCGTGCAATGCATCCAGGGCCAGGCGCGCGGTATCCTGCTGGCGGCGCAGGTCGCCTGCCACGCAGCGGTCCAGCCTTACACCGAGCTGTGCCAGGTGCTCACCCAGGGCCTGGCTCTGGCGCACACCCACGGGCGAGAGGACATCGTAGTCATCGGCGCCGAAGGAGGCTTGGCCATGTCGGATCAGGTAGAGGTTGCCCACGAAAGGTTCCGGCCTGTTGGAGGTTGCTGCGAGGTTAGGATGCGGCACACGGGCTGTCAACGAAAAAACATACAAGCGTTTGAAAAGGTTGTTTGAAAGGTGTTGCCAGCGTTTGCCATGGCTGGCAGCACCTCAGGCGCAACGGTATGCTTGCTACAGTTACGCGCCGTAGTGGCGCAAGTCTTTAAGGAGTCAACGTGGAGTTTCTTGCTGAATACGCAAGCTTTCTCGCCAAAACCGCCACCCTGGTCATCGCCATCCTGATAGTGCTGTCGGCCATCGCCGGGCTGCGCGGCAAGGGGCGGCGCAAATCGGGTGGGCAATTGCAGGTCACCCGCCTGAACGAGTTCTACAAGGACCTGCGCGAGCGCCTGGAATCCGGCCTGCTGGACAAGGCCCAGCTCAAGGCCCTGCGCAAGCAGCAGGCCAAGGCGGAAAAGCGGCAGAAGAAGGGCAAGGCCGAGGAAAAGGGCCGGGTCTTCGTGCTGGATTTCGATGGCGACATCAAAGCTTCTGCCACCGAAAGCCTGCGCAACGAAATCACCGCGCTGCTCACCCTCGCCACCCCGCGCGACGAGGTGGTGCTACGCCTTGAAAGCGGTGGTGGCCTGGTGCACAGCTACGGCCTGGCCGCATCGCAGCTGGCGCGCATTCGCCAAGCCGGCATCCCGTTGACCGTGTGCATCGACAAGGTGGCCGCCAGCGGCGGCTACATGATGGCCTGTATCGGCGAGAAGATCGTCAGCGCACCGTTCGCCGTATTGGGTTCCATCGGCGTGGTGGCGCAGCTGCCCAACGTCAACCGCCTGCTGAAGAAGCACGACATCGATTTCGAAGTGCTGACCGCCGGTGAATACAAGCGCACCCTGACCGTGTTCGGCGAGAACACCGAGAAAGGCCGGGAGAAGTTCCAGGAAGACCTGGACATCACCCACCAGCTGTTCAAGGACTTCGTTGCCCGCTATCGCCCGCAGCTGCACATCGACGAAGTGGCCACCGGCGAAGTCTGGCTGGGCGTCGCGGCACTCAACCGCAAGCTGGTGGACGAGTTGCAGACCAGCGACGAGTACCTCAGCGAACGCGCGCGCAACGCCAACCTGTTCCACCTGCACTACGCCGAACGCAAGAGCCTGCAGGAGCGAATCGGCATGGCTGCCAGTGGCACCGTGGAGAACACAGTGGTGGGCTTGTGGAGTAAACTCGGCCGCCTGCGCTAACACCTTGAACCCGTTGAAATTTTTTTTCGTTCAGGGGGTTGCAAGGTTAAAGGAATGAAGACATAATGGCGCCCATCGAAACGCAGCAAACTTTGAAAAAGGTTCAGCGTTTCAAGGAGATAGCGAAGCGCAAGCTGCTAGATCCGACCTTTGAGGCCGAGTAGCAAAGTGGTTATGCTCCGGATTGCAAATCCGTCTACGCCGGTTCGATTCCGACCTCGGCCTCCACCATTCGAAAACCCCGCAGATTAACGTCTGCGGGGTTTTTCTTTGTGCGCAGAAAAACCGGATCGTTTCCGCATCATTTGGCATCGTTTCCGCATCAGCCCTTTATTTGGTCGGGCTGACCACCTCGCCGACACGGCGATAAACCCGCTTGGTGATTTCCTCCTTGGAGTGCCCAAGCAGCCGGCTGGCGTGGCTGATGTCCTCAATCTCCGACGCCGCCTTCGGTCGGATATCACGGAACTGGAACTGGCGAACTTTGATGGCCAGGTCTGTGTTGCCATCAGCAGTCAGCTTGCGGGCAGCCCTGTCCCGCGCTTCGCTGAAGCGGTTCCTCAGCATCTCCCAGCTCATACGCAGGCCTGAGTCGTTGGTGATGAGGCGTGAGTTGCGTACACCCTGCAGCTTTCGCCGCTCCAGTAGCGCCTCGATGAACAGGCCAAGGCCGGTCAGTTCGCCGTTGACGTGCCGCCGGATGCGCAACTTCTTGTCGGTCTTGTTCTGGTCGACCCACAGGTAGTCCTCGTCCAGGTCGACGGTGCTGAACTTCAGGGTGTCCGCAGGGCGCTGGCCGGCCAGGTAGGCTAGGTCCATGGCATCCTTCAGGCCCTGATCGCCTTCGGCATACACCGCATCCCAGATTTCGTCAGCCGCGTAGAAGTCGCGCACCTTCTCTTTGTTGCGGCGAACCGCCAGGCATGGGTTGCGCTCGGCAAACCCCCATTCCATGGCCATGGTAAAAACGTGCGAGAGCAGGGCGATCTCCCGGTTTGCCCAGGTTTTTGCGCTGCGGGCGTCCCGGTACTGGGCAATTACCGGCGGGCTGATGGCCTCGATGGGCGCGTCAGCGAACGCCTTGCGCAGGCGCTCCAGCTCGTACTTGTTGTCCTTCTGCGTGCGTGGCGACTTGCCCGGGATGATGTCCCGCTCGTACCGGTCAAACAGCTCGCCCATCGTCGCCATCACTTTCGGCTTCGCCTTATGCTCCAGGCGCGCCCATTCCAACTTGGCCTCTGCGAGGTCAGTCCCCAGCGGCACTTCCTGCCGCTTCCCGCCTGCATCCCTCCCGTCGTAGTAGTACCCAACCCACAACTTGCCGCTTTTCAACTTGCGGACCCGCCGCAACATCCGCGGCGGCAGGTCCTTGTTCGATGCCTTCCTGTTGCGCATCCGTTACCCCACGCGCGATAAATCCAAAGTCCAGGTTTCAGTTGTTGCATTCGTCGCATTTGGCTTCACACCAGCCATTTTCAGGCGGGCGTATACCCGCCCCACAATGGGCCGCTTGGCCCGGGTAAGCGTGTACTGCCAGCCGTTGTTGGCCAGCCAGGCGATTTGTTTGCTCGGGATCTGGTAGCCGGTGATGCGGATCACCTCTTCCTCGTCGAGAAACTCGCTTGCATGTTCCATGGGATGGTCTCCACGCCGCCGGTGGCGCCAGGTTGGTGGTCAGGCCAGCAGCACATCGCGCACGACTTCCCAGAGTCGGGCGGCGGGCCATTGGTAACGGTCGAAGTAGGTGTCCGGCTGCACGCCGTAGCGGCAGGTGGAGTGGGCGCCGTGCGGGTATTCGTCGCGCTTCTGCATGATGGTGGCGACTCGGCTGTCTCCGCCTGGCTCGGTGCGGTGGTAGTCATACGCGCCTGTCCGGTACTCACCGCCCGCGTAAATCAGATCAGTGCCTTGGTGAACCATGTCGGCCCGGCAATCTGGCGTCCAAGGTCGGCCGCCGCCCTGCTGGCGCTTGCCTTCATGCAGGTACAACACGAACTCGCCCTCGGCGTGCCGCACAGGCTCGTATCGATGGTTGATCTGTTTGCCGACAAGCACACGGGATACGAAGCTGAAGCGGTGGTCGTGGATCGCCGAGTGCTCGAAGCAGCTGCGGCGGGGCAGTTCTGGGTGCCACACGTGTAGGCGCTGGTCGCCCTGCAGCTGCACCTGAATGAAGCCCAGGCCGTGGAGCGTGATCTTGTCGGTCATCACATCGTCGATGATCATGGCAATAGCTCTCCATGCCCGCGCATGTCGGCGGGCTTGAGTAGTAGGGGGATGGGTTAGGCTCGCGCTTCGAACAGCTCGATCTGCGCTGCCGGGGTGTCGCGAATGGTTATGGCATCGGCAATGCGCTGCTGAGCGATACCGAAGTGCGCCTCGTCCTGCTCGATGCCGATGAATCGCCGACCCTGCTGGATACAGGCAACGCCGGTCGTGCCGCTGCCCATCGCGTTATCGAGCACCACCTGGCCAGGGTTGGTGTAGGTGGCGATCAGAAATCGCATCCAGCTGACTGGCTTCTGCGTCGGGTGGAAGTTGGCAGTCTGCTTGTCGCTCGAGAAGAACTGCACCGAGCGCGGGTACCGGTCCGTCGAGTCGTACTCGGTGAGTGACAAGGCTTTGCCGTAGCACTCCGAATTGACCGTCTTCCGCTTTGCCGTGCGCCGCTCGTGCCCGGTGGTCATCTGCGGGTTGTACACCGGCTGGCGCCTGTAGAAGACCTGGGCGCTTTCGTGTGCCCGCAGCGGCTGCTTCTTGGCGTTGAGGAAGCCGGTGGCGTTGCCTTTCTCCCAGATCCACTCGTAGCGATAGTCGCGGGGGTTACTGGCGACCACCAGCGAGCTGAAAGGCTGGGCTGCGCAGAGGACGATGGCCGCCTCAGGCTTGGCGATTCTCAAGTACTGCTCCCAGAGCGGGACGAAGGGGATCACCACATCCCAGGCGCACTGCGTGGTGCCGTAGGGTAAGTCAGCCAGGACCAGGTCAACGCTGGCATCTGGGATCGACTTCATCACCTCCAGGCATTCGCCGTGGTACAGGCTGACTTCGCTCATCGCGGCCCCTGCAGATCAGGTAGGCCATGTAGGTGAGGGCGATCATGGCTGGGCCTCCGGGCTGGGCTTTGGATTGGGTATCGGCTGAAATGCGACGATGTCGCTGCCGAAGTCCTTGCTGGTGAAGTTGAACTGGCCGAACGGCCAGCGGTAGGCGAAGGCTCCAGTTCGGACGCATCCGGCCAGCACACTGCCGCAGCGCAGGCGCACATCAATCCGTTCGGATTCGGGGTCGTTGTCGTGGCTGGCGGTGAGCCATTGGCCCTTCAGCTGCTCCACTGCCTCGACCACTTCGGATATCTCGAAATCTCGGCCGCGCCGGCCGACGATGCTGTGGATCCGGTGAATGCCTTGCTCCCAGCGATCCTTGCGGACGAGGGCGCCGTCCCTGCGGAACTCGTAGTCCTCGACTTTGGCGTCGCGGAACTCGGGCCGGCGGAAATCTTGCTCTGTGACTGGTCGACTCACAGCTGATACCTCTCATCAATCCAGCGCCCAGGCGCCAGAGCGGGTGTAGGTTCGGGTTGGGTTTCGTGCGGGGAGAGCTGGCGCTCGTTGCCGGCCTGCAGCTGGCTGTCGGGGATGCAGCTGATGCCGACCCCGTTCAGTAGGTAGCAGGTGACGCCGCGCTGGCTGTCGTGCTGCACGTCGATGACGTTCTCGGTTGCGCTGGCGCCGGTGGCCAGCAGCAGGAGGCAGAGGGCGAGGCGGGTCATGACTTGAGCGCCTCCATGCCCTGGTCGATCGCGCGGTCTAGCGCGGCGTTGGCAAAAATGTCCTCATGTTCGGCATAGCCGCAGATGATGGGAGGCATGTTGTATTCGCTGCCCAAGTCCTCCTGTCCGTCGGGGTCGCGCAACCAGCGGTACCGCTCTGCGTCAGTCCTGAGAGCGCGGACTTCTGCAATCAGGGCCAACATGACGGCAGGCCGCGCGGCACGGTAGTACGCCTCAGCATGAACGTGCGGCTCACCAATGCCATAGAACTGCACACCCAATGCCACGCCGTCGTAGTTCAGGTAGTCGGCCGTCAGCTCGACAGAGCCTTCACCGCCACACCCAGGGCATTCCATCCATCCTTCTTAGGCACCACCGACTTGGGCGCTGACGAAGTCTTGCGGGGTTGCAGCCTTGGCCGCCGCCTCGATCGCGTCGAGGTCCAACTCATTTTTTTCGGGCATGACGATTCCTTGGCCGCCATATCGCGGCAGTGAATAGAGGGGAGAGGGGTTAAAGCTTGGGAGTACAGATGTTCTCTTGAGGGGATTAGGCCTCGGCGCGCATGAATGCGGCCATGTCGCCCATCTGCTCGACGATGAAGCGCTCTTCGTCTGCTGCGGCTGCGATGATCCTGTCCTTGCGTTTCTGGCAGAGCAGGCAATCGACTTCGGCCCAGTCGGCTGACAGCTCGGAGGATTCCCCTAGCCAAGTTCCGCAAGGCGCCTGCTCAATGTCTTCGAGGTCGGTGAATGGTGCGAAGTGCGTCCTCACGTTGCCTCCGGCTCTGCGCTGGCGGATAGGGCCGCTTTCACCTTCTGCTGCAACCTAAACTCCATAGCGGCTGGCGGCGCGTCCGCCAGTTCGCGCAGCAGCGCATCCCGCTCAGCCAGCTTCTCGCTGGCCTCATGTAGGTCGTTGTGCAGCTGGGTGAAAGCGGCCTCGACCTTGCTGGAAACATCGCCGGTACCGACATGCTCCGCCCAGTCGGCCCGGATGGCGCCGAGCAGGTCAGCAGCAAGACCAGCTACGGCGAATGGCTCGCACGCCAGCCTGCAGCGTTCCAAGAGGATGTGCTTGGCCCGGCTCGCTACAAGCTGTTCAGCAAGGGCCAGCTCACCATCGACCGGTTTGTCGACGACGACGGCCGGACCCTGACCCTCAAGCAGCTGCGAGAGCGGGAGCCGATGGCATTCCAAAGAGCCGGCCTCGATTGAGGCCGGCGTACGTATTTCTTACTCGACTACTTCCAGTGCATTCACAGAACGGCCAAACACGCCTTCGTAGCGCTTCTTAACGCGCCGGAAGTGCCCCGATGCGACTAGAGCATCTACCACCTCGGTGGTTGCCTGCATCGTGTTTCTGTACCGAAGGTCGCCAAGAAACTCGCGGCGGATGATTGGGTCGAGCGTCATCGCTTGCTCAGGCGGAAAGTTATCCAAAATCTGAGCGCGCTGGTTGATAGCGAGGTGCTTGATTCCATTGTCCTTCAAGTACTTCAGAAGGTCCGGGATGTGGAGATAAGCATCAGGGCCACCGTAAGGCAGTTTGATCATCGTTTGATCCTCATTCAAAAGCGGATGTGATGAGGCAGAGGCCTCTGATCCAGCGCCGCCTGTGAGGAGAGAGCGGTACATCTCGATAGGCAACACAGCAAAAACAGCCTCGCCATTATCGCCATGAATGAACTGTACAGAACTCATTGGGTGACTCCATTGTGCTTTGTAGTTGTTGCAATATAACTACGACGTAGATTCATTTCAAGCTTTTTTACTTGCAGGCAGGGCCTGCTCAACGTCTCTGGGAGACAGCAATGACCTTGAAATTCCAACTGGACAGCCTCGAAGGCGTCGAAGAATCGGTAGCAGCCCTGTACGTCGAGAAGGACGGCAAGTTTGTCCTGGACATCGATGGCCTTCCGCAGCAGGAGGATGTCACCGGCCTGAAGGCCAAGGTGACCAACGAGGTCACCGACAAGCCGGCTGTTGGGCACCAGATCACGGCGCCCGACCTTATCACCGGCGAGCCGGCCACGTACCGCATTGTCAGTCCAGGCATCGACCCGGCCAAGGCCCACTACGAGATCCAGCTGAGGAAGTGACCATGGCCAAAGGCAAGGGCAGGGGGTGGAGCACGCCACCGACGATGTTCCGCGAGGAGATCGACGAAGCTGTAGCTACCCGAACTCGCGTCATTGCCATGGCCATGCTGCAGGAGGTCGTGCTGCGCTCTCCTGTGGGCAACCCCAGCCTCTGGAAGGTAAATCAGGAACTCAAGGCCCGGAACGTCGCCATGGCCGACTCCTACGACGCCAAGGCGGCGCAGTTTGGCAACAAGAAGCTGACGAAGCGCGAGCGGGAGCAGAACTTCTTCGTTGGTCAGGTCGCCGCGGGCCAGGGCTATGTTGGCGGGCGGTTCAGGGCCAACAATATCGTCACTGTAGGCACTCCCAGCTACGCGCAGCTCGACACCGTGGATCCATCTGGCGCGACCACAATCAGCAACGGTGGGGCCGTGCTCCAGTCGGTCGAGGCATACGCCGTGGTCTACATCCAGAACAACCTGCCGTACGCGGAGCCGCTGGAAGATGGTCATTCGACCCAGGCTCCGGGTGGCGTCTACGCCGTTTCGTTCCACGGCGTTTCACAGGCCAAACCGTGGCGGACGAGGAGGGCGAGAGTGCACGCAAGAAACTGGAACTGGCCCAAGGCCGCGCCGCTGATGCTGAGTCTGCTGCTGACGGGCTGCGTGGCGAGATCGCCAGACTGCGGGCCGGCCACCGAGCCACCTGCGACACCATCGCTGCCCAGCAGCGCAAGGCAGGAACCTCTGCCGTCGTGGTGCTCGGGGGATTGCTTGAAGAGTCTGACCGAATGGCGGGAGAGCTCGCGACAGCGCTTGAGCGAAGCCGAATAGCCGGCCTGGCATGCGAGGCGGTGATCGACGGTTTTGGAAAGTTCTCTCCATAGCAAGGAAGCAGGGAGGCAGAAAAGCGCCCTAGCCACCTATTGGAACCCAGAAATTACAGCGGATTGGACCCATGAGCCGAGCCGCGTACGCAATAAAATGCGTCTGTGTTTACGAAAGCGCTTATGGAGTATGTATGACTCGTATGAATTGGTTTGAAAAGTCTCCCGGTGCAGCAAAAGCGCTGACCGGGTTACACCACTATGTAACCACCGGAACGAATCTACCTCCGGAGTTGATACATCTGGTCTTCCTTCGGGTATCACAGATCAATGGTTGCGCGTTCTGCATCGATCTTCACTCTCGCGACTTGATCAAAGGCCGCATGTCAGTTGACAAGGTGCTGCTAGTCGCGGTTTGGCATGAGGCGGAACACTTATTCTCTGATCTAGAGCGCGCTGCATTGAAGTGGGCAGAAGAGGTGACCAATGTGGGAGAAACCCATGTTTCGGACGAGGCCTACGCTGCCGCCTCCGCGGTCTTCAACGAGCGAGACTTGGTAGATTTGACTGCCACGATTGCTGCAATGAACGCTTTCAACAGGATGGGGGTTACGTTCAGACTCAAGCCTGCCGCGAAGGGGTAGCTGTCAACCGCCTAACCCTGCGAAGGAAGTCGCTAAGGTGGAGCTCGGTTTTCCGCCTTATCGGGGTGTGAAGTCAGGGTCAATTGTAGCCGCATCGCCTCGATCCACTGAATAGCGGGCACTGGGGCGAAGCGGCCTATAATGCACTGACTTCCACCAAAGGATTAATCCGTGAAAAGAATGCTGGAGGGGATGGCGCTCGCTGGTGAGCCCTTGCTACTGAAAGCTCTGGAAGCGGTCCGGGCCCATCGTGATGCGGAAACAGGTGGCGCGCCGCCTGAAGAGGTCGAACGTCTACGCCTATTGGCGCATTCGCTATACCAAGCGGTTCTCGATTACCAGTTAATCCAAGCAGGTCGGGCACCGGCTACCATTCAGTTATGGCCTTCTCAGGATGGAGCCCGATGAAGTGTAAGCCGCCGATTCTTTACCCTGACCATCCCATGTAGACCGATGCCGTGGACGCCATGACGCGTTATCACGAAGCCCAGGCTTCGGGTGAGCCGGCGGAAGAGGTGGAGCGTCTGCGGCTGATTGCCGCTTCGCAATTCCAGGCGGTCACCGACTACCAGCTCAAAGCGTTAGGCGGCACTGCTGGCCCGATTCACTGATCGGGCCGCATGTGTCGACATCCTTTCCTGAGCAACCACGCATAGTCCGCCGAGCGGTACTGGCGCGCTTGCGTTTCCTGATGCTGAAATACTGTATCTATATACAGTATTGGTATCCAATGTACTTCCTCCTCGTGCGCCGCCGTGAGCGCGGCATGGCCATCCCGAGCGACAAGCTCAAGAAAATCAAGCCGATACGGGCAGACATCCACATTGAGTACGGGAACAGCAAGGTGCTGGGCCGCCCGTGCATCGAGGCCTGGGTCTTCAACCCGACACCCAGCGGCGACATCATCCCGCGCCTGCACGATGCCTGCGTGAACGGCATGGCCACGCTCGGGATGAACATCACCGGCTTCGAAGAGGTGGACGGCGTGGTCTATGCGCAGTCCTGGTGGTGCCGTCTGGAATGATGAGCCAGCTGCCGCGCGAGTGGGTCGACGCGCTCGACAACCAGTGCGATCTGGCCGCCGATCCCGAGAAGCACGCGGCCAAGCTGGTGAGCATGGCCTTCGAGTGCCGGCGCCGGAACCAGGTCGACGACCTGCAGCTGTCCGATATGCTGGAGATGGCCGAGGCGGCCAGGTGGTTCGGCCTGAGCGAGCACGAGGAAGCTTATGCTATCGGCCTGTTCAGTTGCCGCGAGCCAGAGCCTGACCACTACGTGCATGAGATCCTGCGGAAGGGGAAGGTGAGGTAGTGGTCTGCTAGGAGCTATATAAAGGAAGGGGAACGGTCGGCAGAACGCCGGAGAGGGGTGTCAGGAAGCGTGGGACAAATCTGGGACATCGAATGTCCCAAATGATGATGAATCAAGATGCAGGAAAATGAGGGAAACCCCAATAGATACAAGGGGTTGATCGATTTCCCCCAATAAAATAGCAGGTTGAGACCGGATTGCAAATCCGTCTACGCCGGTTCGATTCCGACCTCGGCCTCCACCATTCGAAAGCCCCGCAGATTAACGTCTGCGGGGTTTTTCTTTGCGGGTCGGAAAAACTACGAGTTCCGAAACTGCAGACTTTCGAGTGCTTGGTGATCGCGCCGACGCGACGGTAAGCGCAGTCGGTAATGTGCATGAGCGTTTTGTATGCCGTAGAAGCACCAGCCCAGTGCTCCAGCCCCTTGGCATATCTCCGCTTCTCATCATCGGGCATTCGCACCCTTCATGTGAGTAGTTGGGCGGGTGTAAGGCACACAGATGGGATGGAGGGTCGGGTTGTTTGTGGGCCTGGTAAGTCGTGAATAGCGCTCGGATAAAGTCGCGTAGTGCGCTGATGTATGCAATTGCCTTAGAATGCTCGCCTTTCACCCCTCAAAGGAATGAATACGTGGTGAGCAATAACGCAATCTGCTGCCCGCAATGCCAAGGTCAAAACGTCCAGCTTCTGTCTATCATCCATGCTGCTGGCACTTCTCACATACAAGCAACCCACCAAGCGCAATCCCAATCCGGATTCGGACCAAGCGTGACCGTTGAAACTTCAGGTCGGCATCAGACCAATTTGGCGGCAAGCGTCGGTCCACCTCCAGGTAAGCGCTTGCTTGGCCCGGTCATCCTTACAGGGGTTGGCGCAATCATCTTGTACGATGGCCTCAAGCTTATGAACACGTTCTGGGGCGTTGATTGGTCAAGGTTCTTCATAGGCGCGATATTTATCACCGTCGGTGTAATTGGATTCGTTCGCCACTGGAAATTCAACGTCGCACAGTACGACAAATTGGAAGAGTGGCGCCGCACTTGGATGTGCCACGCTTGTGGCACTCGATTCATTCCGTAAACGGTATTGAGAGGGCACCTGCGGGTGCCTTTTCTTTTGGCAGAGCTATTCAGTATTGCACTGGAGGAGGGGAACGATGTCGGACGCTTTCGTCCCATGCATCCGTATCATCGAACCCTTGATCAGCCTATATCCCCCCCAACGATGAGCAACTCACGACGATAGGCGCGTAACGCCATCGCCTTTGCTTCCGAATAGGCGGGATCGGCATAGCACGCCTTGGCCTGGGCATAACTGTCGAACTCGACCGCCAGCGCCCGCGTGCTGGTATGCGACTCGACCAGCGCTGTCGAATCGAGAACCTTGAGCCTGGCGCCATACTGCTCGGCGATTGGCGCCCACAACCGGCCATATTCCTGCTGCGCCTGCGTGTCGGTAACAGCAGTCCCCAGAATGATCCAGTAACCTTTCATCAATTACTCCTGTTTGCATGTTCTGTACGAGAAGCCTGCCTCAGGGAGCCAGCCAGGAGGATTGCCACAATCCTTCATGGCGCAGGAAGCGAGCCCGTTGCTGAACGGGTCGTGTGAGATCCAGCCACTCCAGCGCTCGCGGTTCGATGCATAGGATTGCGAAGTGCTCGAAACCGCCCTGGATGCGTTCGTAGGCGACTTCAGGGCTTTCAATCACCTGCCCCGGCACAGCGCCATGACGGAACAATGCCTGTGTCTTGTCACGCGCCGCCGACCAGCAGCGTCGTCGATGCCCGATATCCTCGACCAGGGTGGCAAGCCCCTCCATGCGCACCTGGGTCAGGCCGCAAGGGCTCAGTGCCGTTAGTGCAACGCGTGGATCAACGGCAATCTGCGTGCATTTTGCCGAGCGCCTGTCCGCGTAAAAGTACAGCGCGCCTGCACGGGCATTGGCATCTCGCAGCACAACTGTTCTGGAGGCGGGCCATCCTTGCTCGTCCAAGGTGGACAGTTGCATGAGCCGATAAGGGTTGCGCACGGGGCCGACCGGGATCGCCAGTTGCGCCCATATGGTCTGAAACAGATCGTCCAGCATGAAATAAACCATGTTCCATGAAACGAGGGCCGCAGCAATGCTGCGGCCAAGGACGATCAAATGCTGCGTGTTACGCCGCCATCGACCCTGATGTTCTGCCCAGTGATGTAGGCCGCGCCTTCGCTAGCAAGGAACGCAATGGTCGCAGCGATTTCTTCGCTGGTGCCGTAGCGCTTGAGCGGCACGCTGTCGCGGCGTTGCTCGGTGCTCGGCAAGCTGTCGATCCAGCCAGGGAGGACGTTGTTGATGCGCACGTTATCGCCGGCGAAATTGTCGGCGAAGATCTTGGTGAACGCGGCAAGGCCCGAGCGGAATACCGCAGAAGTCGGGAACAGTTCGCTGGGTTCGAACGCCCAGGCAGTGGAGATGTTGATGATCACTCCGCTCTTCTGACGCTGCATGTAAGGCGTCACCAGGCGAGTCGGGCGAATGACATTGAGCAGGTAAGTATCCATGCCCTTGTGCCAATCCTCGTCGCTGATTTCCAGGATTGGCGCGCGTGGACCATGGCCGGCGCTATTGACCAGCACATCGATACGGCCCCACTTCTCCACGACAGCGTCGACCAGGCGTTGCAGGTCTTCAACCGACTGGTTGCTACCGGTTACACCAATACCGCCGAGTTCGGCAGCCAACGCCTCGCCCTTGCCCGAAGAGGAGAGAATCCCAACCTTGAAGCCTTCGGCGGCCAGGCGTCGTGCTGCCGCAGCGCCCATGCCGCTGCCACCGGCCGTGATAATCGCAACTTTTTCTACTGACATGCTGCCTCCAATCTCTCAATGCTGATTTTACAGGTGCATTCACCTTAGCAGCAGCCCCATTGGTGAGGGAGACAGCTAAACTTCACTATTACGATAGATTAACTATCGGCAGCTTGTTGCTTGAGCCAGCGTTGGACCATGCTCAACGAGTCTGGCTGTTTCATCTTGCGTGGCCAGACCAGATAGAACGACTTGTCGATCCTGAGTTGCTGGGTAAAAACCTGCATCAGCCGGCCTGCGGCAATGTCATCACCGACGAACGCAGGGCTGGCCAGGGCAATGCCTTGGCCGCTGATTGCCGCTTCAATGGCTAATGAGGTCTGATTGAAACGCAGGTTTCTGGCTGTGGGCTGCATGTGTTGTGGGAACAGCTCTGCAAGGAACTGAGGCCAGAAATTATGGGCATCGTGCAACATGACGAAATCCTGCAATTGAGCAAAGCTTGCAGGTATTTCGCTGCCTTCGAACAGCCTTGGGCTGGCCACCGCAACGATTAGCTGCTCCATCAGCAGTTCGCTATTCAAGCCCGCTCCGAACTCGGGCTTGCCATAACGGACAGCGATATCCACACCATCGGTGCTGAAGTGCGACAGCCGATCGGTTGCCAGCACACGCAAATCGATGTCTGGATGACTCTGCGCAAAATTGCCGAGCCTGGGAATCAGCCATTTTGAGGCGAAGGTAGGTGTAACGCTGACTGTCAGGTGAGAGGTCTGTGGCCGAAGCAGGCGTGTTGCCTCGTCGATCATGGCCAGTGCACTGCGAATGCTTCCGCTGTAGCCCAGGCCCGCATCAGTCAACGCCAAGCCACGGGGCAGGCGTTCAAACAAACGCAGATCCAGGCTCGCCTCCAACCCACGTATCTGCTGGGCAACTGCCGCCTGGGTCACACCCAGTTCCTCGGCAGCCACACGGAAGTTCAAGCGGCGAGCCACCACTTCAAAAACACGCAACGCGTTCAGCGAGGGCAAATCAGGGAAACCGTCTGGCATGGCAATGAAAATTCTATCGAGTTGTGCAGTTTTTCTGTTTCTCTGATGCCTTCACAAGGTTGATAACCTGATCGGGCTCGAAAGATTCACTGTGTCGAGGCTACTCCCCGAAAATAGCTAAAGAAACCCGTGCCAATCGAAAGCATCGCTTGGCTAGCTTGCTGAAACGTTTCTTCGTGTCTATAAAGGGGAACAACTCCAAGAAAGGCAACCTGTTATGCCCCTCCTCAAATTCTTCGTTGCACTTGGCGCCCTGACTGCGGCTTCCAACACCATGGCCTGGGATTACGTTCTGCTCGACACCGACAAAGCCGCCCAGAACTGGCAGATCACCAGCCAGCAACTTGGTGTAAAAACCGACAAGCCCTTCAGCGTTACCTTGCGCACCTTGCACGGCGGTCGGCAAGAGGGTGTCAGCATCGTCGACATCGATAACGGTACGATGAAACTTTCGGTCGTGCCGACCCGTGGAATGAACGTCTTGCAGGCGTCGGTCGGCAATGTGCGCATGGGCTGGGATTCGCCGGTCAAGGAAGTGGTCAACCCGTCCTTCATCGACCTCAACGGGCGCAATGGCCTGGGCTGGCTGGAAGGTTTCAATGAGCTGGTCACCCGCTGCGGTTACGAATGGGTCGGCCACCCTGGCATCGACAACGGCGAACTGCTGACCCTGCACGGTCGGGCTGCCAACATTCCTGCGAACCAAGTCACCCTGCACATTGATGAGAAGCCCCCTTACGCCATTACCTTGCGTGGTGTACTGAAAGAGCAGGCATTCAAGAAAGTCGACTTCTCCGTCGTGACCGAACTGGTCACCGAACCCGGCAGCGTGAAGTTCGCCCTCAACGACACCCTGACCAACAACGGCGACTATCCGAAGGAATACCAGGCGCTTTATCACAGTAACTTCAGCACCCCGATTCTGGAGCAGGGCGCTCGTTTTGCCGCGCCAGTGAAGCAAGTGTCGCCATTCAACGACAAGGCAAGGGCAGATCTGCCCGACTGGCAAACCTACCGAGCGCCGACCAAGGACTATGACGAAACGGTTTACAACGTGGTGCCGTATGCCGATGACCAGGGCAATACGTTGACCGTGTTGCATGACAAGGCTGGCAATCTGGGCGTTTCGGTCGGCTTCAATACGCGGACACTGCCTGTATTCTCCCTGTGGAAAAATACCGATACACAAGGCCAGGGTTATGTAACGGGGCTGGAACCAGGGACGAGCTTTTCCTACAATCGCCGTTATCAGCGGCCTCTGAACCTTGTGCCGACAATCGGACCGAAGGAAAACAGGCAGTTCCACATCAGCTACAGCTTGCTGGTGGACAAGGTTGCAGTGGACAAGGCCTTGAAGCAGGTTGGCGAGATACAAGGAGGGCGCGAAACCGAGGTACTGCAGGCGCCATTGGTTGATCTGACCAAGGGTTGACGCCGGTCAGGGCCAAGCAGATAGCTGTGGCTTCAGGTAGTGCTGCCGGGTAGGTGGGTGCCCAGAACACTCTGGCGTGATGCTGGTCATTAAGATCTGAGGAATTGCACATGCCCTACATCATGCAAACGGTCGCCCTACTGATTCTAGGCGCGATCGTCGTTCAGTTTCTAAAACCATACCTACTACGCAAGTGGCTGGGTTTGGTTTTACTGGCAGCGGGATTGGTTGGAATCCTCAACGTCGGCCAGCAGCAGGTCCTGGGTTTTGACTTAGAGCTGCTGGCGTTGCTGGCCGTACCGTTGGGCGTGGTACTGTTTCTGACGCGGCGGCGTTTAGACCAATAATGAACCCACTCACAGGCTAGCCTTCAGGCGGGGATATCCCACAAACGAATTCATCCGATCCCAGGCGGTGCGAGCCGAACTCCACAACATAGCCTGCCCCGCGGCGCACCGCCTCGGCCCTGGCGGCCCTCTGGTCGGCAAACACATCGACGAAATGCCAGGGATGCCGGTCTCTCAGTACGCCCCATCCAAGTACCCAGCCGTCATTGTCCGGGTCGGGTGGCAGGTTTTTCGCCAAGCTGCGGATGCCCATACGTTCACTCCGATGTGCTAGCCAGTCTTCTGCTTGCGAACCGACTACAAACCACGACTTGGATAAAATCGTGTATCAAGCATAGCGCTTACCTGAAACCAGGACCTAAGGCGCGCCCATTTTAGGGTAGTGTGCGCTGCACCAACAGCCAGCGCACATGGGGCATCACCCCTCGAACTGAATCACCATCCGCCCTTTGATCTTGCCCTCCAGCATCTCATCGAAGATCTGGTTGATATCCTCGATCGGTCGCAGGGTCACCTTCGGCACCACTTTCCCTTCCGCCGCAAACTGGAAAGCTTCCTGCAAGTCCTGGCGGGTACCGACCAGCGAGCCGATCACTTCGATACCGTCCAGCACCAGGCGAGGGATGTTCAGGTTCATGGCTTCCGACGGCAGGCCGACCGCAACCAGGCGGCCACCCGCACGCAGGGCGTCAACGGCCGAGTTGAAGGCAGCCTTGGCAACGGCGGTAACCACGGCGGCATGGGCGCCACCGGTCTTGGCCTGGATGACCTTGGCGGCATCCTCGGTGCGTGAGTTTATGACCAGGTCAGCGCCCATCTCGCTGGCGAAGCGCAGTTGCTCTTCGTTGACGTCGATGGCGATCACTTTGGCGTTGAAGACGTTCTTGGCATATTGCAGGGCAAGATTGCCCAGGCCGCCGAGGCCGTAGATGGCGATCCATTGGCCGGGGCGGATGTTGGAGATCTTCACCGCCTTGTAGGTGGTCACGCCGGCGCAGGTAATACTGCTGGCGGCAGCGGAGTCGAGCCCGTCGGGCACTTTGACCGAGTAGTCGGCCTTGACGATGCAGGCTTCGGCCATGCCGCCGTCCACGGTGTAGCCGGAGTTCTTCACTTCGCGGCACAGGGTTTCGTTGCCGCTGTTGCAATACTCGCAATGCCCGCAACCCTGGTAGAACCAGGCCACGCTGGCGCGGTCGCCCGGTTTGAGCGAGGTGACGCCTGGCCCTACTGCCTGGACCACGCCGATGCCTTCGTGACCTAGCACCACACCGGTCTTGTCACCGAAGTCGCCATTTTTCACATGCAGGTCGGTGTGGCACACACCGCAGCATTGCATCTTCAGCAACGCTTCACCGTGCTCGAGGGGGCGCAGGGTTTTCTCCACCACTTCCACGCGACGGCCTGGTGCAACAATAGCAGCTTTCATACGAGCCTCCGTATCCTGTTCCGAATGGGCTTGCTTATCGCCGGCTAAGCATAGCCCTGGGCCGATACGGTAAAACTGCCTCAGGTCATGGTCAGAGGCACTGTGCATGCCACAAAAAGAAAAGCCCGCGGCAACGATGCGGCGGGCTGTAAGAACATAGGGAGCAGGGGCAGTGTGCCCAGCGGGATGTCAGCATTTTGTGAAGCTCAGGTGATGGACTTGTCATGCATGGCTCAGCTCGAGGGTGGCCAGCATGGGCCGGGTTCCCTGTGATTTCACTGCACTGGACGGAGGGGGAGTGGCAGCAATAAAAAAAAGCCCGCCGGTTATGGCGGGCAAGCAACGTTTGAAGGGAGAGCCTGCAGCTTGGGTCCGGCCGGTTAACTCAGCATTAAGCGGTAATGCATTGACCTGTGCAGCCGATCCGCCTATACAGGCCTGCCACCAGCCCAGGAGTCAGCATGCGCGACGAAGATGACCTGCACGAACCCGAACATGATCACCTGCTTGATCACGAATTCCTCTACGACGACACTGAAGAAGAAGCCGATGCCCGAGGCGTCGAGGATGACATCGAGGAAGACGAAGAAACGCTGGATGACCTTGATGAAGAAGAGCGTGATCACCCAGCCTGGTTCGACGACTGCGAAGACGACTGACTCAGCGCCCGTCCACCGAAAAACGCCCGGGGCCGCTAACCGCCAGTAACAACATGCCGCCCATGATGCTGAGGTTTTTCAGGAACTGGGTCATGTTGGCGCTGCGCTCAGGGTCGACCATGTTCCAGAACGGGTGGCCCAGCAGCGCCGTGCCCAGTACGAACAACGCAAACAGGAAGGCCAGCGGCCGGGTGTAGAATCCGAGGATCAGCAGGATGCCGACGGCGAATTCCATGAGCACGGCTACTGCCGCTGCCAGCATGGGGGCAGGAGCGCCCAGTGAAGTCATGTAGCCGACCGTGCCTTCGAACCCGGTCAGCTTGCCCCAGCCAGACAAGACGAACAGGATCATCAGCAGCACACGGGCAATCAGGATAATGATGTCGCGTTGACCATCGAACAGGGAGTAGCGCATGGCGGCGTTCCAGTGGACGGGTTCAAGCTCCACTCTAGCAGCTGCGCAACACCTTGCAGGCGGGTAGCAAAAAGGCGCCGCGAGGGCGCCTTTTGCGAAGAAATTTGGTGCGAGTGGCGGGACTCGAACCCGCAAGGCTCACGCCGACAGATTTTAAGTCTGCTGTGTATACCAATTCCACCACACTCGCACGCTTGAAGGGGCCGTAACGACCAGCTCGCTTCTAAGCAGAAGGGCCTCGCAATCAAGCGCGCTTTATAACCCATTGTTATAGTTGAGTCAACCACAGCGCCTATGATCAACAGAATGAAGGGTCGATCGAATGGGCAATTGACACCTTGCTGTCATTACGCCACTGTTGCCCTTTTATTGGATCCAAAGAGTGTGCGGTCATGACTCTGTCCGATACTTCCGAGCGTATCGTGCACCCACGGCTGTTGTGGCGACTTTTGTTCGTGCTGGTCGTCGTGCTGGCGGCATTTCTCTACCTGAGCCTGATCAGCCTGGGCGGTTATCTGCTTATGCTGGGGTTCGATGCCGAACACTCTCAACCGCAGCGGCTGATGGCCCTGGCCGGTGGCGGGCTTATCCTGCTGGTCGGCTTGTGGCTGCTGAAAGTGGCAATGCCTCGGCGCATCAGCCTTGTGCTGGTTGAGCCTGGGCGTTGAACCTCGCAATGTTTTCCCTCCTGCTGTGCCGGTGGAGTTCGCATGGTTTCAGCTGACTGTCTCGACCACCCTGTCATGCCTGCCCACCGCTATGAACAGCTGGTTCAGTCGGTGGTGGATTACGCCATTTACATGCTCGATCCTTCCGGCCATGTGGTGTCGTGGAACGCAGGCGCGCAACGTATCAAGGGGTACCGTGCCGATGAAGTGATCGGCCAGCATTTCTCGTTGTTCTTCACCCCGCAGGATTGCACCGAGGGCCGCCCGGAGCGCTTGCTGCGCCAGGCGCTGGAGCAGGGCGTGGCGCAGGATGAGGGTTGGCGCGTACGCAAGGATGGCACGCAGTTCTGGGCGCTGGCCGCCCTGGATGTGATTCGCGATGACCAGGGCCAGATTGTCGGCCTGGCCAAGGTGACCCGGGACATCACCGACCGTCGCGAGACGGCGCTGCAACTGGACGCGGTGCGCGCCCAGCTGTTCCAGGCACAGAAGCTGGAGGCCCTCGGCCAGTTGACCGGTGGCCTGGCGCATGACTTCAACAACATGCTGACCATCATCATCAGCTCGGCGCGCTTGGCGCTGGCCACCCAGGACCCGGCACGCGCCCAGCGCATGTTGCAGCACATTCTCGATGCCGGGCAGCGGGGCACCGAGCTGACCCAGCAGTTGCTCAGCTTTGCCCGCCACCGCAAGCTTGATGTGGCTTGCGTCGCCCCGGCGAACCTTGTTGCCGCCACCCGTGGTCTACTGGAGCATGCGCTGCCTGGATCGATTGACCTGGAGGTGGTGCTGCAACCGGACCTGCCCCTGATCGAGGTGGATGCCGGGCAATTGCAGATGGTACTGCTCAACCTGTTGTTCAATGCCCGCGATGCCATCACGGGGCAGGGCCGGATCGGCTTGACAGTCGAGGTGGTCGAACTGACCGGTGAGGTGGAGGGCCTGCACGGCGGGTTTGTGCGATTTGAGGTCGAAGACAGCGGCGAGGGCATCGCGCCAGCGGTACTGCCGCGGATCTTCGAACCGTTTTTCACTACCAAGCCCTTTGGCAAGGGGACTGGCCTGGGCCTCAGCCAGGTGTATGGTTTTGCCAGGCAGAGCGGTGGTGCCATTTGCGTCGACAGTAAGCCCGGCCGGGGAACTTGCATGCAGCTTTACTTGCCAATCTATCAGCACACGGACAGCCAACTCGACAGGTAGAACACCATGGCACAGGCACTCAGGCGGCTGGTGACGGGGATCGATGGGCTCGATGCGTTGCTCCAGGGTGGCCTGGTGGCTGGCGCGTCCTACATCATTCAGGGCCCGCCGGGGGCGGGCAAGACCATCCTCGCCAATCAGCTGGCCTGCGGGCATGTGCGCGGTGGTGGCCGGGTGCTGGT
Organism: Pseudomonas sp. A2; assembly: GCF_023100865.1. Lineage (NCBI taxonomy): Bacteria > Pseudomonadati > Pseudomonadota > Gammaproteobacteria > Pseudomonadales > Pseudomonadaceae > Pseudomonas > Pseudomonas sp. A2. The sequence goes on along the minus strand of NZ_CP039127.1, from coordinate 3,783,913 downwards.
GGCCACCTTGCTCAGCGAGTCGCACGAGCGGCTGTTCCAGTACCTGGCGACTTTGGAGTTCTTCGACCCGGCGCTGGTAGGTGATCCGATCCAGTTCGTCAGTGCCTTCGATACCCTGGAGCAGGAAGGCCTGGACGCCGTGGTACGGCTGCTGCGCCAGGAAATCGCCCGCCAGCAGGCCAGCCTGCTGATCGTCGATGGCGTGCTCAATGCCCGGGTGCGTGCGGAAACCGCGCTGGACACCAAGAAATTCGTCTCCGAACTACAGGGCCATGCGGCCTTTGCCGGTTGTACCGTGCTGCTGCTGACCAGCGCCCGGCTGGAAGAGGGCAGCCCGGAGCACACCATGGTCGACGGGGTGATCGAACTGGGCGAGCAACTGTTTGGCAGCCGCGCCGTGCGTCATATCCAGCTGCGCAAGACGCGGGGCAGTGCGGCGTTGTCGGGGCGCCATGAATGCCTCATCGATGAAACCGGCATGCATGTATACCCGCGCCTGGAGTCACTGTTCAGCCACCCCAGCCAGGCGGGCAGCGCCACCTTGGAGCGCATCCGCAGCGGGGTGGCGACCCTGGATGAAATGCTCGGTGGCGGCCTGGCCACGGGCTCGGTCAGCCTGCTGATCGGGCCCTCGGGTATTGGCAAGACGTCATTGGGCCTGGCATTTCTCGGTGCCAGCAGCCTGCAGGCGCCGGGGCTGCATTTCGGCTTTTACGAAACGCCGGAGCGCCTGCGTATCAAGGCCGCGTCGCTGGGTTACGATTTTGCAGCCATGGAGCAGGCTGGCATCCTGCAGCTTTGCTGGCAACCGACTACCGAGGGCCTGCTGGACCAGGTCGGTGCGCGCCTGCTCGAGCGGGTCGAAGCGCAAGGCAGCAAGCGCGTGCTGATCGACAGCCTGGGGGCGTTCAGCCGCCTGGCCATCGACCCTGCGCGGCTCAATGCGTTTTTCCGCGCCTTGGTCGGCGAACTGCGCGCGCGCGATGTCAGCGTGATGCTGACCTGGGAAATGCGCGACATATTCGGCGCGGAAATCAGCGCGCCAGCCCCGGACCTGTCGAGCATCGTCGACAACCTGATGCTGATGCGCTTCGTCGAGCTGGATTCGCAGCTGCGGCGCATGCTGTCGATCCTCAAGGTGCGTGACAGCCACCATGACCCTGCCTTGCACGAGCTGCTGATCGGGCCGCAGGGCATTACCCTGCGCAAGGCGTTCGAAGGCGCTTGCGGTGTGCTTTCGGGAACGCCGGTGCCGCAGGGGAGCGGGTGACGGGGCGGGCGATGAACACCATCCTGATCGTCGATGACGAGTACCTGATTGCCGACATTCTCGGTTTTGCCCTGGAGGACGAGGGTTTTCTGGTGGAAAAGGCGAGCAACGGCTGCAAGGCGCTGGAGGCACTGAAGGAAAAGCGCGTTCAGCTCGTTATCACCGACTACATGATGCCACTGCTCAACGGTGAGGAACTGGTGCGCTCGATGCGTGAGGACCCGGCCTTGAGCGAGTTGCCGGTCATCCTCATGAGTGGCGCGCAGGCCAACCAGGGATGCCCGGAACTGTTCGCCGCAGTGTTCGACAAACCGTTCGACATGGACTGTATGATCGCCAAGGTGCACGAACTGCTAGGCACCTGAAGCGCGGGGCGATCAGGCGCGTCCGTGCGGCTTGAGGCAGGTCGCTCAGTGCGAGTCGTCGTGCTTTTCCGGGGCCGGGCTGCCGGCCTGGATACGCTTGAAAATCTCTTCTCGATGGACCTGGACGTCTTTCGGTGCATCGATACCGATCCTCACCTGCATCCCTTTGACGCCCAGAATGGTGACTTTGATGTCATCGTTGATGACGATGCTTTCGCCAACCTTGCGGGTGAGTATCAGCATGTAGTTCTCCTTGGTGATGTAAAAGTCCGTCGGGCTAGTTGCCACGGCGGCGGGAGCTTGTCCCTCTTCCTTCTCATTAAAGACGCTTTCGGCGGATAGTAATTCCCCGACAGACAAATTCTGTTGCGTGTCTTCAGTCGCAGGTGCCGAAGCAAACCGCCAGCGGTTTGTCGGCCAAGGTGCTCGGTGGCAAGAATAGGGGGCTTGGCGGCCAATGGGAAATTTCTTCGCATCATGGTCTGAATAGACCGGGTTAATGGTCATCCTGTTCCTCGAGTGCCTGAAGAAATAACAGCAAGGCTACTTCTTCACGGTCCAGGCCTTTGCGCACACGGTTCTTCGGCAAGTTGGCCAGGCGCCCCAGGGCATAGTGTTCAAGTACAGCCGGGTGAATGTAGCAGCGCCTGCACACTGCCGGTGTATTGCCCAGGCGTGATGCTACCTGGCGGACGATGGCGGCGACCTGGCGCTTGGCTTCGCTCTCGGGCTCCCAGGCCAAGGGCCTCAGCAGATCCAGGGCGAGGCTGCTACCGGCCCAGGTGCGGTAGTCCTTGGCGGTGAAGTCGGCCCCGGTCAGCTGCTGCAGAAACTGGTTGACCTCGCTGGAGCCGACGCTATGGCGCTGGCCGTCGTCGTCCAGGTACTGGAACAGCGCTTGGCCGGGCAGTTCCATGCAGCGCTTGAGCAGGTTGGCCAGGCGCCGATCGTTGAGGCTGACGTTGTGCTCGACGCCGCGCTTGCCGCGGAACTGGAAGCGGATGCTGCTGCCCTTCACCTCGACATGGCGGTTGCGCAGGGTGGTCAGTCCATAGGACTGGTTGTCACGCAGGTAGCGCTGGTTGCCGATGCGGATCAGGGTGTGGTCCAGCAGGCTGATCACCAGCGCCATCACCTTTTCCCGGTCCAGGCCTGGCCGGGCAAGGTGGTCGTGCAGCTGTGCGCGCAATTTCGGCAGGGCCTGGGCAAACGCCAGCATGCGCCCGTACTTGTGCTGGTCGCGTATTTCGCGCCACTGCGCGTGGTAGCGGTATTGCTTGCGGCCACGGGCATCGCGACCTGTCGCCTGCAGGTGGCCCTGCGGGTCGGCGCAGATCCACACCTCGGTATAGGCAGGGGGGATTACCAGTGCAGCGATACGGGCGAGGGTATCGCTGTCGCGCACCCGCTGGCCGTCGGCATCCAGGTAGATGAAGCGCCCTCTCCAGCGCCGCCGGGTCAGGCCCGGCTGGCTGTCGTCGACGTAGTGCAGGGTGCGCGGCAGGGGGCAGTCAAGCATGGTTGGCAGGCCTCGATCAGGTCACTGATCAATGGACACCAGCGACGTGGCCGATGCTCAGCCCAGCAGTGCCACCGACTTGATCTGGGCAAACAGCACCTGGCCCGGGTGCAGGCCGAGCTGGTCTGCCGAGAAGCGGGTGATGCGCGCGAGCAAGGCATTGCCGCCAGCATCCAGGCTGACCAGTACATGGGCCGGGTTGGCGGCCGGGCGGCTTTCGCGCACGCGCACCGGCAAGCGGTTGAGAATGCTCGAAGTGCTGTCGGCTGCCAGGGCCAGGCTGACGTCACGCGCCTGCACCTTGACCCGCAAGGTGCTGCCCATCACCTGGGCAGGGTGGGTGATACGCAACAGCGGCCCGTCGTTGCCGGGCAGGCGCAGGTCGAGCAGGTCGTAATGCGCGTCATGCGCCACCACCAGGCCTTCGAACACCACGCCGGCATCCTCGCCTTGGGCCAGCGGCAAGTCGAGGCGGGCCAGGGTTTCGCCGATCGGGCCGCTGGCCACTGCCTGGCCTTGCTCCAGCAACACCAGGTGGTCGGCCAGCCGCGCCACTTCCTCCTGGGCATGGCTGACATATACCAGCGGGATGTCCAGTTCGCCATGCAGGCGCTCCAGGTAGGGCAGGATCTCGCGCTTGCGCGGCCCGTCCAGTGCAGCCAGTGGCTCGTCCATCAACAGCAGGCGCGGGCTGCTGAGCAGGGCGCGGGCAATGCCCACCCGCTGCGCCTCGCCACCGGACAAGGTCGCCGGCCAGCGTGCCAGCAAGTGGCCGATACCCAGCAGCTGGCAGGCCAGGTCTAGGCTGACCTTGCGCTCGGCAGCGACCACCCGGCGCCAGCCGAACTCCAGGTTGCCGCGTACCGACAGGTGCGGGAACAGGCTGGCCTCCTGGAACACGTAGCCTACCGGGCGCAGGTGTGGTGCCAGAAAGAATCCGCGGGCGCTGTCTTCCCAGACTTCGCCGTTGACCTCGATGTAGGCGCTGGCGGCCCGTTCCAGCCCCGCCAGGCAACGCAGGCAGCTGGTCTTGCCAGAACCGGAGTGGCCGAACAACGCACTGATGCCACGGCCGGGCAGGTGCAGGTCTACGTCCAGGGTGAAGTCGTCGCGTGCCAGTTGCAGGCGCGCCACAATCGATGCGCTCATTTCAGCTCCAGCCAGCCTTGCCGCGGCGTCCTGCGTAAAGCAAGAGCAGCACCAGGAACGAGAACACCAGCATGGCACCTGCCAGCCAGTGTGCTTGCGAATAGGCCATGGCCTCGACATGGTCGAAGATCTGCACCGAGACCACGCGTGTCTTGTCGGGAATGTTGCCGCCAATCATCAACACCACGCCGAACTCGCCCACCGTGTGGGCGAAACCGAGGATGCTGGCGGTGATGAAGCCCGGACGGGCCAACGGCAGCACCACGTGGACGAAGGTGTCCCAGGGGCTGGCGCGCAGCGTCGCGGCCACTTCCAGCGGGCGCTGGCCAATGGCGCCGAAGGCATTCTGCAGCGGCTGGACCACGAACGGCATGGAGTAGATCACCGAGCCTATCACCAGGCCGGTAAAACTGAACACCACGCTGCCCAGGCCCAGCGCCTGGGTCGCCTGGCCCAGCCAGCCATTTGGGCCGAGGGCGATCAGCAGGTAGAAACCGATCACTGTGGGTGGCAGCACCAGCGGCAAGGCTACCACCGCGCCCACCGGCCCGCGCAGCCACGAGCGCGTGCGCGCCAGCCACCAGGCGATGGGCGTGCCGACGATCAGCAGGATGAGGGTGGTCATGCTGGCCAGTTTCACGGTCAGCCAGATGGCACCCAGGTCACTGGCATCCAGTGGCATCAGATTTCATAACCGTAGGATTTGATCACTGCCGCGGCTTTCGGGCCTTTCAGGTAGTCGACCAGGGCCTTGGCGGCGGGGTTGTCCTTGCCTTTTTCGAGGATTACCGCGTCCTGGCGGATGGGTTCGTGCAGGGACGAGGGAACGATCCAGGCCGAACCGCTTTCGACCTTGCCGTTCTTGTAGATTTGCGAAAGGGCGACAAAGCCCAGCTCGGCGTTGCCGGTGGATACGAACTGGAACGCCTGGGTAATGTTCTGCCCTTCGACCAGCTTGGGCCGGGTGGCTTCGGTCAGCTTCAGCTTGTCCAGCACCTGGGTGGCGGCCAGACCGTAGGGCGCGGTTTTCGGGTTGGCAATGGACAGGTGCTTGAACTGGTTGTTCTTCAGCACTTCGCCGTTGGCGTCGACATAGCCGGGTTTGGCCGACCACAGCGCCAGGGTGCCGATGGCGTAGGTGAAGCGTGAGCCCGGGGCAATCGCGTTTTCCTGCTCGAGCTTGGCGGGGGTGCTGTCGTCGGCAGCGAGAAATACCTCGAACGGCGCGCCATTCTTGATTTGTGCGTAGAACTGGCCGGTGGCGCCATAGGCAGCAATCAGCTTGTGGCCAGTGTCTTTCTCGAAGTCCTTGGCAATGGCCTGGATAGGGGCTGTGAAGTTCGCTGCGACCGCGACCTGGACTTCATCGGCCCAGGCAGTGCTGAAGGCAAGCAGGCTGGTCAGGGCAGTGGCAGCCAAGTGGGGCGGGCGGATACGCATGAAGACAGCTCCTTGGGGCTTATCGTTATATCCTTAACTATATAGCGATAGGCCATGGGCCGGGAAGGGGGCAGGATGATGCATGGCCAGGTCCGGCCCCTTCGCGGGCTTGCCCGCTCCCACAGTACTGCGCAGCATTCAAAATCAGTGGTGGGCCTGTGGGAGCGGGCAAGCCCGCGAAGAGGCCGAACCTGCTTATGCAGACGCCTGGCGGCCGATCACTGCCAGCGCCTTTTCGGCAATCTCCCGGGTCAACTCACCCGCCGGCATGTGCCTGCCCAGCCGCAACGCCTGCCCCGACCAGAGGTTGCTGAAATCGCTATTGCCCTGCGGATCCGTAATCGCCCGCAAAGGCATCAAGGCCCCGCCGGCCAGCGGGAAGCGCGGGGCCAAATCGCTCATCGGCCCCAGCTCGCGCATGATGCGGTTGTTGATGCCACGCGCCGGTCGGCCGGTGAACAGGTTGGTCAGCGCCGTGTCGCTGGCCGGGGCGCTGTCCAGGGCCTGGCGATGCGCCGGCGACACCTTGGCCTCGGGGCAGAACAGGTACGCAGTTCCGATCTGCACTGCCGAAGCACCCAAGGCCAATGCCGCCAATAGGCCGCGGTGGTCAGCAATGCCGCCAGCGGCAATCACCGGGACGCTGACCGCATCGGCCACCTGCGGCACCAGCGCGAAGGTGCCGATCTGGCTGGTGATATCGTCGCTGAGGAACATGCCGCGATGACCGCCCGCCTCATAGCCCATGGCAATGATCGCATCACAGCCGTGATGCTCCAGCCACACGGCTTCCTCTACTGTAGTGGCGCTGGACAGCACCTTGGCACCACTGGCCTTTACCCGTTGCAGCAGGCCGGCATGTGGCAGGCCGAAGTGGAAGCTCACCACCTCCGGGCGCAGTTGCTCGACCAGCTGGCAGCTATGTTCGTCGAAAGGCGCCCGGTTGGACACCGGCGTGGGCGCCGTGAAGTCGGCTCCCACTTCGCTGTAATAGGGCTGTAGCGCCTGCTTCCAGCGTGCATCGCGCTCGGCATCGGGCGCTGGCGGCTGGTGGCAGAAGAAGTTCAGGTTCAACGGGCGGCCCGGGCAGCCGGCGCGGAAGGCAGCGATCTCGGTGCGCACCTGGTCGCCCGTGAGCATGGCGCAGGGCAGGGCGCCCAAACCGCCCGCCAGGCCCACGGCAATGGCCATGCCCGAGCCCGTCGCACCGGCCATGGGGGCCTGCAGAATGGGCAACTCGATGCCCAGCAGGTCGAGGATGCGGCGGTCGGGCCAGTGGCTCATGCGATTCTCCTTGCGCGGGCGGGCGGTACGGTGGGGCGGGTATTTACAAGGCTTTGCTGACCTGGATGTCGCTGATCTTCTCGGCGTCTTCGCCGTGAATCTTGCGCAGGGCTTCCAGGGCTTGTTCGAGGGAGGCGTCGGGCATCAGCGCGAAGTCCCAGCGGCGCTGGCCGTCGAGCTTGTACTTGATGACGTACTTGGTGGTCTGGGTCATGGTGGCCTTATCTGAGTTTCGACGATGAACGACGGACGATCTTGATCTTGTGGGTCAAGGTTGGCTTGCGGGTAACCGAGATCGGGCGGGTGGTCACGGTATCGATGGTGATGTTCCAGAAACCGGTGCTTGGCACGGTGATCTTCGCCGGGAACTTGTCGAAATGGCCACCGTGGTAGGTATGACGGCCGCCGTTCTTGAAGCTGCGGAAGTTGGCGTCGTTCATCAGGCGGATATTGCAGCGCTGGGAGCACTCGATGACGACGATATCGTCCTCGTTCAGGTGCTCGCGCTGGTGTACGAATTTCATGTGATGCTCCGCAAGGATTGGTTCTGCAAAGGCGAAAGATACCACGATGTCGGGTTACACTGCCGCGCTGTTCCGCCAGGCATAGATAAATCTGCCAAAGCAGGGAGCAAAACAGCCTGGCTGTGGTCAAAGCGGATTCTTGAAGGCAGAGGTGCTGCAAATGAAGTGGATGGTGGCGGCGTTGGCGATGACGCTGGGTGGCTGTGTGAGTGTTACGGAACTGGAACAGTCGCATGAAACGCTGGATGTAATCTCGGGCAAGTCCCCACGCGCGTATGCCGATTGCGTCAAGCAGAAGCTGGCCGATACCCGGGACCCGCTTGTGGAAGAGCAGCGTGGCGATGGCCTGCGGCTGATCGTGCCGCAAAAAATCAGCTCGGGCGTGGGCCCGGCGGCGCTGGTGGATATCGACAAGCGTGGCAGCGGCAGCAGCATCAAGCTGCACGAGCGGCTGAACAATTTCCCGCTGCGCCTGGGCGACGTGCGCACCGCAGCCACCCAATGCATTTCCGGTAGTTGATCCAGGGCAACTGATCACGCTCCTTTTACTTATATGTTTTAGGCCTAAGCTTATAACAATAGAAAAGGAGATTCGTGATGACACCGTTGAGTCGCGCCTTGGTCGGCAGCCTGCTGATCCTGGCCTGGCCCACGGCGCATGCCGCCGATGGCCAGAAAGTCTTCACCCAGGGTGGGGCCAACCCCGCCGCCATGGCTTGCCTGGGTTGCCATGGCCCGGACGGCAAAGGCATTGCCGCTGCCGGCTTCCCACGCCTGGCCGGGCTGCCGGCCGCTTACCTCAGCAAGCAATTGCATGATTGGCGCAACGGCAGCCGCAAGCAGCCGGTGATGGAGCCGCTTGCCAATGCCCTGAGCGAGAATGAGATCGAGGCGGTCAGCACCTATCTGGCCAGCCTGCCGGCAGACCCTGCCGGCGACCTGCGTCGCCAGCAGATCGCCGATGACCCCACCACCCGCATGGCCCTGTACGGTGACTGGAGCCGGCAGATTCCTGGTTGCGTGCAATGCCATGGCGCGGGCGGTGGCGGGGTTGGCGAACACTTCCCGCCCTTGGCCGGCCAGCCCGCCAGTTACCTGGTGGCGCAGCTCAATGCCTGGCGTGACGGCACGCGCAGCAATGACCCCAACCAGCTGATGGTCGGCGTGGCCAAGGCCATGACCGATGACGAGATCAAGGCCGTTGCCGAGTTCTTCGCCCGCCCCGCCAGCCAGGAGGTCAAGCCATGAAACCGATGATTCCAGCCCTGCTGCTGCTGGCCATGGGCAGCGCACACGCCGCCCAGATTGCCATGGAAGACCAGTCGCAGTTGAAAGTGCCTGGCGTGCAGGCCGCGCCGCAGTTCGTGCCACCAGCGGAAAGCGAGTTGCCTGACAATGCCTTTGGCCAGATGGTACGCGAGGGGCATGCCTTGTTCGTCGACACCCGCAGGTTGATGCCCGAGGCTGTGGGCAACGGCATGAACTGCAGCAACTGCCACCTTGACCAGGGGCGGCTGGCGCATTCCGCGCCGATGTGGGGGGCGTACCCGATGTACCCCGCCTACCGCAAGAAAAATGACAAGGTCAACACCTATGCCGAGCGCATCCAGGGCTGCTTCCAGTTCAGCATGAACGGCAAGCCGCCTGCGGCCGATAGCCCGCAGATGACGGCGCTGGCGGTGTATTCGTACTGGCTGTCGACCAAGGCGCCGACCGGCGTCGAGATTGCCGGGCGCGGGTACCCGGAGGTGCCGCAGCCAAAGGGCGGATACGACTTCAAGCGCGGTCAGCAGGTTTATCGTGAGCAGTGTGCGATTTGTCACGGCGACAATGGCGAAGGGCAGAAGGTGGCGGGCGAGTACGTGATGCCGCCGTTGTGGGGCAAGGACTCCTACAACTGGGGCGCCGGCATGCACCGGATCAATACCGCGGCGTCGTTCATCAAGTACAACATGCCGCTGGGCAAGCCGGGCAGCCTTAGCGATCAGCAGGCCTGGGATGTGGCGGCCTGGGTCAATCGCCATGAACGGCCGCAGGATCCGCGGCTGGTGGAGGGTTCCATCGAGAAAACGCGGGTGAAGTTCCATGCCAATGACGGGGTGAACCTGTATGGGCAGAAGGTCGATGGTGTGCTCATAGGGCAGGGCACCGGTAGCTGATGTATTGCCTGTACTGGCCTCCTCGCGGGCTTGTCCGCGAAGAGGCCAGTACAGGAAACCCCGATTTCCTGTCATCCATCTGTCATGGATGACAGCAATATTTACGATCCCCCGGAACTATCTACACTGGGTTATCTCTATCTTCCCATCGATCGGCCACAGGTAGGGCATTGTAAGGTGACTGCCGCCTGATTAGACTGCGCCGAATTCCACTGGCCTAGCCTTTTGTAAGGACGTATATGATCAAAAAATGCTTGTTCCCGGCAGCCGGTTACGGCACCCGCTTCCTGCCCGCTACCAAAGCCATGCCCAAGGAAATGCTGCCGGTGGTCAACAAGCCACTGATCCAGTATGGCGTTGAAGAGGCACTGGATGCCGGTCTGAACGAGATCTCCATCGTCACCGGGCGCGGCAAGCGTGCTTTGGAAGACCACTTCGACATCAGCTACGAGCTGGAAAACCAGATCAAGGGCACCGACAAGGAAAAATACCTGGTTGGTATCCGTCGCCTGCTCGACGAGTGCTCGTTCTCCTACACCCGCCAGACCGAAATGAAAGGCCTGGGCCACGCCATCCTGACTGGCCGCCCGCTGATCGGCGACGAGCCGTTCGCCGTGGTGCTGGCGGACGACCTGTGCGTGAACCCGGAAGGTGACGGCGTACTGACCCAGATGGTCAAGCTGTACAACCAGTTCCGTTGCTCGATCGTCGCCATCCAGGAAGTCGATCCGCAGGAAACCAACAAGTACGGCGTGATCGCCGGCGACATGATCCGTGACGACATTTTCCGTGTCACCAACATGGTCGAGAAGCCAAAGCCGGAAGACGCCCCGTCGAACCTGGCGATCATTGGTCGCTACATCCTGACCCCGGATATCTTCGACATCATCGCCAACACCGAGCCGGGCAAAGGTGGGGAGATCCAGATCACCGACGCCCTGATGCAACAGGCGCAGAACGGCTGCGTGATCGCCTACAAGTTCAAAGGCAAGCGTTTCGACTGCGGTGGCGCCGAGGGTTACATCGACGCGACCAACTTCTGCTTCGAGAACTACTACAAGACTGGCAAGGCTTACTGATAAGCCGCTACTTGTATCAAAGCTGATAACTGGGGCTGCTTTGCAGCCCTTCGCGGGCGCGCCCGCTCCTACAGGTATTGTGCAGGCCTTCAAGGTTGCGCCGGTACTGTGGGAGCGGGCGGGCCCGCGAAGGGTCGCAAAGCGGCCCCAGTGCGTTATGCTGGCCGCCTGCCTAGGAGAGTGAATACATGGCCTACGATTTTGATCTGTTCGTGATTGGTGCCGGGTCCGGCGGTGTGCGCGCGGCGCGGTTTGCCGCCGGCTTCGGGGCAAAGGTGGCAGTGGCAGAGAGCCGCTACCTGGGCGGCACCTGCGTCAACGTCGGCTGCGTGCCGAAAAAGCTGCTGGTGTACGGCGCACACGTCGCCGACGAACTGGAGCAGGCCGCAGGCTTCGGCTGGACCTTGGAAGAAGGGCACTTCGACTGGGGCACCCTGATTGCCAACAAGAACCGGGAAATCGAGCGCCTCAACGGCATCTACCGCAACCTGCTGGTCAACAGCGGGGTTACCTTGCTGCAGGGGCATGCGCGTCTGACCGGTGCCAATGAAGTGGAAGTGGAAGGCCAGCGCTACACCGCCGAGCACATCCTCATCGCCACCGGTGGCTGGCCACAGGTGCCGGACATTCCGGGCAAGGAACTGGCCATCACCTCCAACGAGGCCTTCTACCTCAAGGACCTGCCACGCCGGGTGCTGGTGGTGGGCGGTGGCTACATTGCCGTCGAGTTCGCCGGCATCTTCCAGGGCCTGGGGTCGGCTACCACACTGCTGTACCGTGGCGACCTGTTCCTGCGTGGCTTCGACGGTTCGGTGCGCACGCACTTGAAGGAAGAACTGGAAAAGCGCGGCCTCGACCTGCAGTTCAATGCCGACATCCAGCGCATCGACAAGCTCGAGGACGGCAGCCTCAAGGCCACCCTCAAGGATGGCCGCGAGCTGGTCACCGATTGCGTGTTCTATGCCACCGGCCGGCGCCCTATGCTGGACAACCTGGGCCTGGAAAACACCGGCGTCGAGCTGGATGCACGCGGTTACATTCGCGTTGACCAGCAGTACCAGACGACCGCGCCGTCGATCCTGGCCATTGGCGACGTGATTGGCCGCGTGCAACTGACCCCGGTGGCTCTGGCCGAGGGCATGGCCGTGGCCCGGCGCCTGTTCAAGCCTGAGCAATACCGCCCGGTGGACTACCAGAACATCCCCACCGCAGTCTTCAGCCAGCCTCCCATCGGTACCGTGGGCCTGACCGAAGAGCAGGCGCTGGAGGCCGGGCACAAGGTGCAGGTATTCGAGAGCCGCTTCCGTGCGATGAAACTGACCCTGACCGACATCCAGGAAAAGACCCTGATGAAGCTGGTGGTCGATGCCGAGACCGACAAGGTGCTGGGCTGCCACATGGTTGGCCCCGACGCCGGCGAGATCATCCAGGGCCTGGGCATTGCCCTGAAGGCCGGTGCGACCAAGCAACAGTTCGACGAAACCATCGGCGTGCACCCGACGGCGGCCGAAGAGTTCGTGACCATGCGCACCGCGACGCGCTGACTCAACGGAACGCATACCGTTGTAGGAGCGGCCTTGTGTCGCGATGGGCTGCGAAGCAGCCCCCAGTATTTCTGCAATCGTGAGATACACAGGGGCTGCTTCGCAGCCCATCGCGACACAAGGCCGCTCCTACAGGAGTGACACGACCATGGAGTCAGGGGTATGACCCCGCAATCCTTTGCTCAGCCCATTCCCTTCTATTAGTTACTACCGGTTATAGCCAAAACCAATCAAAAGCATGAGCTTTGCCAATGAGCCTTTATCGGGACCAGCGGTTAGGATTCTCTCCATCAACTGATTCCAACCCCATGAAGGAGCGTCTCTCATGCCAATCATCAACAGCCAGGTCAAACCGTTCAACGCCACCGCCTACCACAAAGGCGAGTTCGTCCAGGTCAGCGAAGCCGACCTGAAAGGCAAGTGGTCTGTCGTGTTCTTCTACCCGGCCGACTTCACCTTCGTCTGCCCGACCGAGCTGGGTGACCTTGCTGACAACTACGCCGAGTTCCAGAAGCTGGGCGTGGAAATCTACGGTGTGTCCACCGACACCCACTTCACCCACAAAGCCTGGCACGACACTTCGGACACCATCGGCAAGATCCAGTACCCACTGATCGGTGACCCGACCCACGTCATCTCGCGCAACTTCGACGTGCTGATCGAAGAAGCCGGCCTGGCCGATCGCGGTACCTTCGTGATCAACCCGGAAGGTCAGATCAAGATCGTCGAACTGAACGACGGTGGTGTAGGTCGCGATGCTGCCGAACTGCTGCGCAAGGTGAAGGCTGCCCAGTACGTTGCCGCTCACCCAGGCGAAGTTTGCCCGGCCAAGTGGAAAGAAGGCGAAGCCACCCTGGCCCCGTCGCTGGACCTCGTCGGCAAGATCTAAGCCGATGTGTATGTCGCGGGCGGTAGCCAGCCGCCAAAGCTGAAGTTCCTACCGCCCCGTAAAGCGCCCGGGCGAGTTCGCCTGGGCGTTTTTGTATCCGAGTTTTGAAAAAGGAATCGCCCGTATGTTGGACGCCACGCTTAAATCGCAACTGAAAACCTACCTGGAGCGGGTCACCCAGCCGATCGAGATCGTTGCCTCCCTCGACGACGGCGCGAAATCCCGCGAGTTGCACGACCTGCTGGTGGAAATTGCCAGCCTGTCGAACCTTATTACCTTCAGCGCGGACGGCAGCGATGCCCGTCGTCCATCGTTCTCGCTGAACCGCCCGGGAGCCGACATAAACCTGCGCTTCGCCGGCATCCCCATGGGCCACGAATTTACCTCGCTGGTGCTGGCACTCCTGCAGGTCGGGGGCCACCCGTCCAAGGCCAGTGCCGAAGTGATCGAACAGATCCAGGCGCTGGAAGGCGAGTTCACCTTCGAGACCTACTTCTCGCTGTCGTGCCAGAACTGCCCGGACGTGGTCCAGGCGCTGAACCTGATGGCGGTCCTCAACCCCAACGTGCGCCACGTGGCCATCGATGGCGCGCTGTTCCAGGCGGAGGTGGAATCGCGCAAGATCATGGCGGTGCCGAGCATTTACCTGAACGGCGAAGTGTTTGGCCAGGGCCGCATGGGCCTGGAAGAAATCCTCGGCAAGATCGACACCAGCGCAGGCAGCCGCCAGGCCGAAAAGATCAACGCCAAGGGCGCCTTCGATGTGCTGGTGGTCGGTGGTGGCCCAGCCGGCGCTTCGGCAGCCATCTATGCCGCGCGTAAAGGCATACGCACTGGTATTGCGGCCGAGCGTTTCGGCGGCCAGGTGCTCGACACCCTGGCCATCGAGAACTTCATCTCGGTACAGGAAACCGAAGGGCCGAAGCTGGCCACGGCGCTGGAAGAGCACGTCAAGCAGTACGACGTGGACATCATGAACCTGCAGCGCGGTGAAGCGCTGATCCCGGCCACCGATGGCGGCCTGCACGAAGTACGCCTTGCCGGCGGTGCCTCGCTCAAGGCCAAGACCGTTATCCTGGCTACCGGTGCCCGCTGGCGTGAGATGAACGTGCCGGGCGAACAGGAATACCGCGCCCGTGGCGTGGCTTACTGCCCGCACTGTGACGGCCCACTGTTCAAGGGCAAGCGCGTGGCGGTGATCGGTGGAGGCAACTCGGGCGTGGAAGCGGCCATCGACCTGGCGGGTATCGTCGCCCAGGTAACGCTGATCGAGTTCGACAGCCAGCTGCGTGCCGATGCGGTACTGCAGCGCAAGTTGCACAGCCTGCCGAACGTCAAGGTGATCACCAGTGCGCTGACCACCGAAGTGCTGGGCAATGGCGAAAAGGTGACCGGCCTGCGTTACAAGGACCGCACCACCGACCAGCAGCATGAAGTGGCGCTGGAAGGCATCTTCGTGCAGATCGGCCTGCTGCCGAACACCGACTGGCTGAAAGGCACCGTCGAGCTGTCGCCGCGTGGCGAGATCATTGTCGATGCCAAGGGCCAGACCAGCATCCCTGGTGTGTTTGCGGCGGGTGACGTGACGACTGTGCCGTACAAGCAGATCGTGATTGCGGTGGGTGAGGGGGCCAAGGCATCGCTGGCGGCCTTTGACCACCTGATCCGCACTTCGGCACCGGCGTAAGCCCGTACTGGCCTCTTCGCGGCTAAAGCCGCTCCCACAGGTACTGCGCAGATTTTGAAAACTGTACAGATCCCTGTAGGAGCGGCTTTAGCCGCGAAAGGGCCGGCAAAAGCAAAGAAATAACCGAGGATGTCTATGATTACTGCAGACACCCTCAGGAATCACACCCATGACCCTGATCAGCCGCGAACCCTGGTGGCTAGTCCCCCCAAAGCCCGGGCAGCAAGAGCAGGACCTGCATTGGGGCTACCTGGAAATCTACGCCGACGGCCGCACCGTGTTCGTCGACCAGCGCCCCAGTGACCGGGAGCTGGCCGAGCGCAAGAGCTGCCGCAACTTCCCCGACCCCGAGCCGTGACGGCTCAGCCTTCCAGTTCGGCCAGGCGTGCCTCCAGCGCCGCGATGCGGGCTTCGAGGGCTTCGATGCGTTCTTCCGACACATTGCCGCCGCTGCTGCGTGCCCCGCCTTCCTGCTGCCGGGCAGCCAGGATTGCCTCGATTTCGGCAGGGTCGCCCAAAGCATGGGTGTAACGGTCTTCGCGCTGGCCGGCCTGACGCGGCAGGTGCAAGGCCAGGCCGCGCGATATCAGGCGCTCCAGCTGGTGCTGGATCTGCTCGGTGTCGTCGAAGTCGTGCAGGCGGTTGCTGCGGGTCAGCAGTTCGTTGAGGGTTTGCGGCCCGCGCAGGAACATCAGGCCCATCAGCACCAGTTGCGCCGGCACCAGCTCAAGTGCCTTGTCCACCCGTTGTTCCCAACGGTCGGCGCGGCTGCCCATCTGCAGACGGGTCATGTCCTGCCCTTCGAGGGCGCGCAGGGCTTGGCCGACCTGGCCTTGGGTGAGGTTCATGACCGGCTCGCGACTGGTCTTCTGGTTGCAGGCCAGGACCAGGGCGTTGAGGGTCAGCGGGTAGCTTTCCGGGCTGGTGGCCTGCTTCTCGATCAGCGAGCCGAGAATACGGATCTCGATGCTGTTGAAGCGGCCTTCGCCGGCGGTTTCGTGTTCTGACATGGCCCTGTCTCATTGCTGGGGAAAGGCCACTAGGGTAGGTAATGCCATCGTGTTAGGCAATTGGCCCCTGTGGGAGCGGGTTCACCCGCGAACACCGGCGCAGCCGGTGCCATGCACCGCGTCGCCTGATTCGCGGGTGAACCCGCTCCCACAGGGGCCCTGCAAACTCAGGCTTTACGCTCTTCAGCCTGGCACGCCGCTGCGGTAAACAGCACATCGGTCGAAGAATTCAGCGCCGTCTCGGCCGAATCCTGCAGCACGCCGATGATGAAGCCCACCGCCACCACCTGCATGGCAATTTCGCTAGGGATACCAAACAGGCTGCACGCCAGTGGAATCAGCAGCAGCGAGCCACCGGCCACGCCCGAGGCGCCGCAGGCACAGACCGCCGCCACCACGCTGAGCAGCACGGCGGTCGGCAGGTCCACCATAATACCCAGAGTATGCACTGCCGCCAGGGTCAGCACGGTAATGGTGATGGCGGCACCGGCCATGTTGATGGTCGCACCCAGCGGGATCGACACCGAATAGGTGTCCTCATGCAGGCCAAGGCGCTCCGACAGGGCCAGGTTGACCGGGATGTTGGCTGCCGAGCTGCGAGTGAAGAAAGCAGTGATACCGCTTTCGCGCAGGCAGAGCAGGGTCAGCGGGTAGGGGTTGCGGCGGATTTTCCAATATACGATCAGCGGGTTCATCACCAGCGCCACGAACAGCATGCAGCCGATCAGCACCGCCAGCAGGTGCAGGTAGCCAAGGAGGGCGTCCAGGCCCGATTGGGCCAGCGTGGCGCTGACCAGGCCAAAGATGCCCACCGGGGCGAAGCGGATGACCACGCGTACGATCAGGGTCACGCCATTGGACAGGTCCTCTACCACGGTGCGGGTGGTTTCGCCGGCATGGCGCAGGGCTACGCCCAGGCCGATGGCCCAGGTCAGTACGCCGATGAAGTTGGCGTTGAGCAGGGCGTTGATCGGGTTGTCGACCGCACTCAGCAGCAGGTTCTGCAGCACCTCGGTAATGCCCCCCGGCGCGCTCAGCGCAGCGTCGCTGGTAGTCAACACCAGGTTGGACGGGAACAGCATGCTGGCGACCACGGCGACTACCGCTGCGCTGAAGGTGCCCAGCAGGTACAGCCAGAGGATCGGGCGAATATGGGTTTCCTGGCCGTGACGGTGGTTGGCGATCGATGCCATGACCAGAATGAACACCAGCACGGGCGCCACCGCCTTGAGGGCGCTGACGAAGACTTTCCCGAGGAAGGCCATGTCGCGGGCGATGGCGGGCGCAAGCAGGGCCAGGGCGATGCCGGCGATCAGGCCGATGACGATCTGCGTCACCAGGCTGGTGCGGTTGAGGAAGCGGAGGACGGGGGTCATGTGCAACGATATCCCAGCATGTTCAAAAAGGGCGCGACTTTACCATAGACCTTCGTCGAGCAGGGCGGCCTGAAGAAGTCAGCGCCCGCGCCGCCGCGACACCCGCGCCTCGATGTTCTTGCGCCCGATCAGCAGTGGCGGCTTCTCCACTACCGGCTCGTCCGCCAGCCACTTGTACATCACCAGGCAGTCCACCAGCCCCAGGCGGGCATGGCGGTAGGCCTTGGGCAAGCGGCCAACGGTTTCGAAGCCCAGCTTGTGCCACAGCGCCACTGCCACCTCGTTGGTGGCCACCACCGAGTTGAACTGCAGGGCCAGAAAGCCCTCCTGGCGTGCCTGTTTCTGGGAGTGCTCGCACATCAACCGCGCGACGCCGCGGCCGCGTGCCGTTTCACAGACCATGTAGCCGCAATTGCCCACGTGCTCACCGGGCCCGGCGGCATTGGCCTTGAGGTAATACGACCCCAGCATCGCGCCGTCTTCCTCGGCCACGAATGTGCGCATGGGCAGTTCCAGCCACAGCTGGCGGGCCTGTTCGAAGCTGAGGGCCGGGTCGAATGCGTAGGTTTCACGGGCCTGTACGACGGCCTGGAAGGTGGGCCAGAAGTGTTCGAAGTCTTCCGGTGTCATGGGGCGGATGTGGATCATGCGGGTTCCTGCAAGGGCTGGGCCGCCCAGTCTGGGTGGCGCGGCGCCGTCGCGCAAGGGCGGCGACGCCATTTGCGTTCAGCCGTTGGCCTTGCCCACCGCATCCATGGCACGTGCCGAGTAAACCAGCGCGGCACCAGCGTTCATCGCCACGGCCACGCCGAGGGCCTCGGCGATTTCCTCGCGGCTGGCACCGTGCTTGACGGCCTGCTGCGAATGCACCGCGATGCAGCCATCGCAGCGTGTGGTCACGGCCACGGCGAGGGAGATCAGCTCGCGGGTCTTGGCGTCCAGGTGGTTGGTCTTGGCCCCTGCGCCGCTGGCGGTCATGTAGCCGGCCACGGTGTCAGGGGATAGCTGCTTGAGATCGCCGATGCCGGCCATCAACTGCTTACGGTAGGCGTCCCAGTCCATCATGCTCATCGTCTTCACCTTGGGGAGGTTGCGAGTGGAGCTTTCAGGCTAGTCGAAGAGTGGAAAGTGTGTGGCTTGTACTTTGGTTGGTTGCGCGCAGGCCTTTGGACTGCGCGCTCCCACATCGATCAGATATAGATGAACACCAGCACCAACGCTGCGACGAACGCCCACTTCTCCAGGTAGTAGCGCGTGCGGTTGCGCTTCTTCAGCGCCTTGCCACGTTCGCGGATCTTGTAGATACGAGTGAACAGCCGGTTGATGCCACCGGTCTTGTCGCCGGCATCGTTGGGGGCGGCGGCAGCGGCCATGACGTTGCGGCTGAACCAGCGGTTGAACGCGGTTGCCCAGCGGTACTTGAGCGGGCGTTCCACGTCGCAGAACAGGATGATGCGGTTGTGCTCGGTGGTATTGGCCGCGTAGTGGATGTAGGTCTCGTCGAAGATCACGCCCTCGCCATCGCGCCAGGAATACTTCTCACCGTCCACATCGATGTAGCAGCCATCGTCGTTCGGCGTGTCCAGGCCCAGGTGGTAGCGGTACGAGCCGGCATACGGGTCGCGGTGGCGCACCAGCTTGGCGCCCGGTGGCAGGGTGGCGAACATGGCGGCCTTGACCGTGCCGATGCCTTTGAGCAACTCGGTGGTGCGTGGGCACAGGGTCATCGCCGACGGGTGGCTTTCGCCGTACCACTTCAGGTAGAAGCGCTTCCAGCCGGTCTTGAAGAATGAGTTGAAACCGACATCATCGTAATTGTCGGACTTCTTGATTTCGCCCACATGCAGCAGTTGCTGGGCTTCCTCGCGGATTTCCTGCCAATGGTCCTGCAGCGTCTGCAGTTCAGGGAAGGCCTCCACCGGCAGGTAAGGCTTGGCCGGGTGCCGGGAAAACAGGTACAGGAAGCTGTTGACCGGGGCCAGGAAACTGGAGTGGTCGCCCAGCTGACGGGTCAGCTTGTGGCGAACGCGACCGCGCAGGTGAACATAGGCGATAGAGAGGATGAAGATGAGGACTAAGGCGATTTTCATGGGCGGATACGTCAAGTAATGGCCACGCGTGATGGCTAAGCCCGCCAGCATAAACAATCGAGTCGATGCTTTATAGAAGAATGTGACGCAACAGTGGCAGACCTTGGTACAAGCGTCACCGCTGTACCAAGGTCTGCAGGCGATGCATCAGGCCAGAGTCACCTCGATGCTGCCACCGGTGATGTGATGGTCCTTGCCTTGGTAGCTGATTACATAATCAGTGAATTCGGCGGTCAGGGTCCTGTTCTCCACGTTCCACTCATGTTTCACGCAGCCCCCAGTCATGGGAAAGCCCAAACTGCCAATCAAGAAAAGCAGGCGTGCATGTTGCTCATTGAACAGCATCAGGATGCCTTGGGAAGCGTTGTCCACTTGCTGCCTGGCGGAGAGTTGGATGCGCCCGTCTTGAAGTACCTTGGATTTGATGGTTTGAGCGTCAAGGTTGCCCAGCGAGGGGAAAATAGTGGGGTCGAGGTTGGCGGTGACCCGGCCGGTGCCGTTGGTCTTTGCATCGTCGGCCAGTGACAAGGACAACGAGCCATCCACGATCTCGACCATGCCCATGGTGTGTTCAATGGTGTAGTGGAACGTTGCGGCAAATGCCTTGGAAGCCTCATCCATCTCGGTAATATCGATTGAGCCCCCGGTCGCCCAACCTGAGCGACCAATCGAAGTCGAACCGAAATAGGCGTTGATCTCGGCTTTCTCACCTGCACCGATCTTGAGGGATGCGCCCGCCACCAGATAACGTTCCGGGATATTCAGGAATATATAGCTATAAGCGGTATCTGATCCCTCCGTGTACTGAATGGCGAAAAATGAGCGGTTGCCATTACTGACATCTGTATCTATGACATCAGTCGTGAACTCGCGCTCACGCTGGTTGCCCCACTTCAGTTTCGCTTGCATGGCAGGCTGGGTATTCCGTGTTTGCTGGTGCTGTTTCATGGCCGTATCTATGTGATTGAATTGAGGACTCAGCGTATGGTTTGGGTGCCTGCCCGCGAAACTGACAGACCTGCGGGTTTCCCAACGCATCAGTACGTGCTTTGCCATCTTGAGGAGCGGCACGATGACACCGGTCAGCGGACGTATCGAAAAACCATTCAAGCGCCTGTTCTTCGCCTTGCCGGTCAGCGATGCCCAGCGCCGCGCCCTGGCCCAGTGGCGACGTGGCCTGAACCTGCGCAGCGGAAGACCGGTGCCGGCCGCCAACTTCCATGTGACACTGCTGTTTCTCGGCGATGTGGATACCGCCCATGTGCCTGCTATTTGCGCGGCGGTCGACCAGCTGGCGCTACCGGCCACGGCACCAAGGCTGTTGCTGGACCGCCTGCAGGTATGGCAGCGGGCCAGCGCCCTGGTGCTGGAGGCGCAGCAGACCCCACCGGCCCTGTTGCAACTGGTGTACAGCTTGCAGCAGGCGCTGCTGCCGTTGGGGGTGGCCGCGGCCGACCGTGAGTATCGCCCGCACCTGACGCTGGCCAGGGATTACCGCGGCCAGCCGCCAGAGGCCAGCAGCGCGCCGGATTTCTACCTCGCCGCCCGCCATTTCACACTGTACGAGTCGCGCAAGGGCGCTTACTGGCCATTGGCGCAATGGCCGCTTTCAGGCTGATTCAGGCCATGGCCTCGCAGTCTGCGAACATCTGCTCGCCCAGCGTGCGTGCAGTGTGCAGGTGCAGTGCCGGGGCTGCGCCTTCGCTGTCGTCCAGCAGGGTGGAGCTGAGTACCTCGGCGCCGCAGTAGTCGAAGATGCCGTGCTCGATCTGCACGCGCATCGCCTCGCCATAGCCGTGACGTTCGAAAGTGCCGCTGTCGGCACCGGCGACACCGACCAGGTGCACCTTCATGCCGCGCAGCTTCTTGACGGTGATGCCCCCTTCATAATCGAAGGCCCAGCCATTGCTGAACACCCGCTCGACCCAGCCTTTGAGCAAGGCCGGCAGCGACCACCAATAGATGGGGTAGACCAGCACCAGCGCATCGGCGCGATCAATACGCGCCTGCTCCCTGAGTACATCCGCCGGCGGGGCTGCCAGCCTGCGGTGCACCGCATGGTCGGCCAGGCCGAAACGCGGGTCGAAACCTTCACTGGCCAGGTCGGCGATTTCGCTGCCGTGGCCGGCGTTGGTCAGGCCGGCGGCGATCTGTCGGGCCAGGGCATGGGTGAGGGATTGCGGGTCGTGATGACCGACGACGATCAGGGCATGCATGGTTGGCTCTCCAAGATTGGGATGCAGGGTTACCCAGAGCGCTATATACTCAAGGTAAGTTACTTTTAGTAAGTTACTTTTGGTAGGTAAACGATGTCAAGCGATGATCAAGGCCGCTCGCGCAAGCGCCTGAGCCGCGAAGAGCGCCGTCTGCAGTTGCTCGATGTGGCCTGGCAGCTGGTACGGGAGGAGGGCACCGATGCCTTGAGCCTGGGGCGTTTGGCCGAGCAGGCGGGGGTGACCAAGCCGGTGGTCTATGACCATTTCGAGACCCGGACCGGGTTGTTGGTGGCGCTGTACCAGCAATACGATGCACGGCAGTCGCGGATGCTGGAGCAGGCGCTGGCGCGTTGTGACGCTAGCCTGGCCAGCCGCGCCGGGGTGATTGCCGAGGCGTATGTGGACTGTGTGATGAGCCAGGGGCTGGAGATACCCGGAGTGTCGGCGGCATTGGCCGGCTCGCCGGAAATGGAAGCGCTGAAGCGAGCCTATGAGCAGCCGTTTCTGGACAAATGCCGTGAGGCGTTGGCCGGGTTTTCGCCCAGTGGCAACATCGGGGTGGCGGGCATGCGCTTGCTGGTAGGGGCGGCGGATGCCTTGTCGCAGGCGGCTGCTGCGGGGGAACTGGAGGTGGGGCAGGCCAAGGCCGAATTGCAGGCAGCAATAGTGGCGATGGTCGAGCGGCAATGAAGCCTTGAGAGTGCCGCGGCTGCTCTGCAGCCCATCGCCGGCAAGCACCACCTCGACTGCATCGACCTCAAGCCTTGTGCAGTATCTGCGGGAGATTGCCCAGCCCTTTTGGGCTGCGCTGTCGCGCAGAGAACAACTATCTCTCGTTTGCCGCGTCCTTTGTAGGAGCAGCCTTGTGCTGCGAAGAGGCCGGCACAAGCAATAGACTGGCTTTGGCAGTATCGGCCTCTTCGCAGCACAAGGCTGCTCCTACAGAACCTTGCTGAACCAATAAGTCATGTGTTGTTCCATGAGAGCCGGCTTGCCGGCGATGGGGCCAGGGCAGGCGATTACACCGGCAGGCTCTGGTACGGCAATTCATCCCCCGGGCTGCGGTCGAACTGGCGCTTGTACTCGCGGCTGAACTGCGAGGTGCTCTGGTACCCCACCCGGTGCGCGGTCTGCGCCACCCCCAGGCCTTCGCCGATCAGCATCTGCTGCGCCTTCAGCAGCCGCAGGCGCTTGAGGTACTGCATCGGCGCCATGTCGGTGCAGCGCTTGAAGTGCTCGTGGAAGGTCGAAACGCTCATGTTGGCGCGTGCGGCCAGCGCTTCAACGCTCAGCGGCTCGGTGTAGTGTTCGCGCAGGTGGGCAAGGGCGGCGCCGATGCGGGCGAAGTGCCCTTGTTGCTCCACCAGCGCCCGCAACACGCCCGCCTGTGGGCCGCGCAAGGCGGTGTACAGCACCTCGCGTACCCGCGCCGGGCCCAGCACCTTGGCGTCCACCGGGTCCTGCAGGCAGCGCAGCAGCCGTTCCACGCATTCGCGCATCGGCGCATCGAGTGCAGCCGAGGTCATTGAATGCGGGGTTTGCGCCTGCACCGCGGCATCCGGCGCCAGGGCCATGCTTTGCACCAGTTCACCCAGCACGCCGCGGTCGATGTCCACCGCCACGCCCAGCAACGGTGCTTCGGGGGTGGCAAAGGTTTCGCACATGAACGGCACCGACAGTGCCTGCACCAGGTAATGCCCGGCGCCATATTCCAGGGTACGCGGCCCCAGGCGCGCCAGCTTGCTGCCTTGGGCCAGGATCATCAAGCTGGGTTCGTAGATCTGCGGGCTGCTGGCCACATAGTGGTCCCAGCTCAGCACCTGCACCTGGGGCAGGTGCGTGGGCACGAAGCCTGGGCGCGTGGCAAGGCTGCGGATCAGTGTGCAAAGCGGCGCATTGGCGTCGACGTGGCGGGTCAGTTGCATGATGGACCTGGGCAGAGAATCAGACAGTTTGATCATCGCAGAATGAACGCTCGGCGCCAGATGCTGCATGGCATCTTCGGAGAATCAGGCATCGATACCGGAGAATCAGTCGTGGGCGAAGCGACGCATGGCGCGCAGAATGCGCAGCCTGAATCGTTTCAC
Source organism: Pseudomonas sp. A2 (assembly GCF_023100865.1). NCBI lineage: Bacteria > Pseudomonadati > Pseudomonadota > Gammaproteobacteria > Pseudomonadales > Pseudomonadaceae > Pseudomonas > Pseudomonas sp. A2. The sequence goes on along the minus strand of NZ_CP039127.1, from coordinate 3,760,225 downwards.
TTCATAGCGAGGCCCTGCATGTATACCGCAATCGGTTACGCCGCCCAGACCCCCACCAGCCCTCTGGCTCCCATGACCTTCGAGCGTCGCAGCCCGCGCCCTGACGACGTCGCCATCGACATCCTTTACTGCGGCGTATGCCACTCCGACATCCACCAGGCGCGCAACGAATGGGGCATTGCCGTGTACCCGCTGATGCCTGGCCACGAGATCATCGGCCGCGTCACTGCCGTGGGCGACAAAGTGACCAAACACAAGGTCGGCGACCTGGTCGGCGTTGGCTGCATGGTCGACTCGTGCCGCCACTGCGAAGCCTGTGCCAAGGACCTGGAGCAATACTGCCTGGAAGGGCCGACCATGACCTACGCCACCCCGGACCGGGTCGACGGTAGCAACACCATGGGCGGTTACTCCAGCAGCATCGTGGTCAGCGAGCACTTCGTGGTGCGCATCCCGGCCGGCATGGACCTGCCCAGCGCCGCGCCAATCCTCTGCGCCGGCATCACAACCTATTCGCCACTCAAGCACCACGGCGTCGGCCCTGGTCACAAGATCGGCATCCTCGGCATGGGCGGCCTGGGCCACATGGCCATCAAGCTGGCCAAGGCGCTGGGCGCCGAAGTGACCCTGTTCACCCGTTCCCAGGCCAAGGCCGACGAAGCCCGCCGCCAGGGTGCCGACCATGTGATCGTGTCCACCGATGCCGAGCAGATGCGAGCAGCAGCAGGCCGTTTCGACTTCCTGCTCGACACCATCCCGGTGCAGCACGACCTCAACCCGTACCTGGAAACCCTGAAATTCGATGGCGTGCACATCCTGGTCGGCCTGATCGAGCCGATCGACCCGGCAGTGCATGCGGCCAATCTGGTGATGAAGCGCCGGGTGCTGGCAGGGTCGTTGATCGGTGGTATTGCCGAGACGCAGGAAGTGCTGGATTTCTGCGCCGAGCACGCGATTCGTTGTGATATCGAGTTGCTGGATATCCGCAACATCAACCAGGCGTATGAGCGGATGATTGCCGGGGACGTGAAGTACCGGTTCGTGATCGATATGGCCACTTTGCAGGGCTGATTGGTTGCCTGTCCCGGCCCCTTCGCGGGCTCGCCCGCTCCCACAGGTACTGCACAGGTTTCGTAAGCTGTGATCTACCTGTGGGAGCGGGCGAGCCCGCGAAAAGGCCGGTACAGGCAATGAAGATGCTGCAACTGTTACCAGGCCAATGCCCTGTCCCAGCCTTTCCAGAACAACCACCGCCGTACCTCGCCATGCGCCCCGGTACCGATCTGCCAGGCTGGCCGCCCGTTGTCCAGGGCAATCACCGAAACGAACCCGGCATGGCTCGCCGCTACCAGCGTACGCCCGTCGGCACTGATATCCAGGGCACTGATGGTCGACCCCAGGTAATGCTGCCAATGCTCCGTGCCATCTTCGCCAAATGCCCGCAGGTAACCATAGGCATCCCCCACGATATATTCGCCCTCGCGCGCCACGCCGGCATACACCCGTGCGCCATCCTGTACCAGCGGGGTACGCGGGTCCTGGCTGTAGTAGTCGGTATCCAGCCCCGGCAAGTCGGCCACCCTGACGGCCAGCGTGGCACCGCTATGGAAATGGCAGGCATTGACTATCAACTGGTCACCTGCACGATTGAACAGCGCAAAGTGCGGATACTCGCTGGCCGGGCCGATGGCCGCCACGGGCCGGAGCTGGTCATCCAGCACCACGTGGCGGCTGCCTTGCTCGCCAACCACGATCAACCGACCATCCGCCGATACCGCACCGTGCTCCATGCTCAGCCCCAGGCTGATGTCGTCCGGGTCGGTGCCTTCGTCCAGTTCGTCGAGCACCCGCGCCTGGTGCGGCAGCAGGCGGGTCGCACCGTGGCGGGTCAGCAGGAAGATACCCTCGGCGCTTACCAGCAGCACCCGCTGGCCATCCGGGAAGGGGATCAGCGTGGTCGGCGTGGGCGGCAGGTCGAAGGGCTCGAACGGGTAACCCGGCGGCAACCCCTCCAACCCCGTGGGCCAGGCCAGACGCAGCACCTGCGGGCCGCCCCAGCCATCTGTCACGCGTATGCCCTCGGCATTGGCCAGGGCGAAATAGCGGCGGGCCGGGCAGCGGCCGAAGTGATCGACGCCGATCACCGGGGTCACCCCGAGAGGGTCAATGCGCACCACCTGGCCTTTGTCATGCGGCATGCCGATACGTGCCAGCAGGCTGCCATCCTCCAGCAGCAGGACGTTGCCGATACCTTGCCCGTGCTCCTTGATCAGCGGCAGCAAGGGGTGGTGGGCGGGCGGCCAGGCTTCGCGGAAGGCTTGCTGCTCAAAGGCTTCGACGCCGGGCCGGTTGGCTGCTTGCAGGGCCTGCAGCCAGGCATCGAGCAAATGCTCGGTGGCCTGCGGCAGGGGCTCTTCGAGGTCATCCCAGCCTTGCGCGCGGCCCTGCGCGACATAGTCGTTGACGGCCTGGGCATAGGCGGTGACCGCCTGCTGCCACTGTTGCTGCTGGGAGTGCTGCTGGTCCATGAGCGGATCGGGCTCCTTGTTGCATATGCGTTCGCACAAAGCGCGCATGTTACTCCTTCTGCCCGCCTCGCGGTTGTGAGCCCCCGGCTTGACGCGTACCATGCCGGGCATTCCTTCCAATAACAAAGCGTGCGTCGACACCCCGGCAAGAGGGTGGCTGACTTGCGTCCTGTTGCCTTGCCTGCGGAGAAGCGGTTTGTACCCATGAATGGACCCATACCCACCAACATGCCACCCACGGCGGGTAGCGGCAGCTGGCTGAGCGTCATTGCCCTGGCCCTGGCGGCCTTCATCTTCAACACCACCGAGTTCGTCCCGGTGGCGCTGCTCAGCGACATTGGCCGCAGCTTCGACATGAGCACCGCGCAAGTCGGCCTGATGCTGACCATCTACGCTTGGGTGGTGGCGCTGGCCTCGCTGCCGATGATGCTGCTGACGCGCAACATCGAGCGGCGGCGGCTGTTGCTGTTCGTGTTCCTGGTGTTCATCGTCAGCCACTTGCTGTCGTGGATGTCACAGAGCTTTGCCATGTTGCTGGTCAGCCGTATCGGTATTGCCTTGGCGCATGCGGTGTTCTGGGCCATCACGGCTTCCCTGGCGGTGCGCGTGGCGCCGCCAGGGCAGCAGGCCAAGGCGCTGGGCCTTTTGGCCACTGGCACCACCCTGGCCATGGTCCTGGGCATCCCGCTGGGCCGCGTGGTGGGCGAAGCGCTGGGCTGGCGCATCACCTTCCTGAGCATTGCCGGGGTGGCGCTGGCGACCATGCTGTGCCTGATGAAGTCGCTGCCGCTGCTGCCTAGCCAGAACTCGGGCTCGCTGCGCAGCCTGCCGATCCTGTTCAAGCGCCCGGCGCTGGTGATCACCTATGTGCTGGTGACGCTGGTGATTACCGCGCAGTTCACCGCCTACAGCTATATCGAGCCGTTCGCCCTGCACGTGGCGCAGATAGGCGCAGAGCGCACCACGCTATTGCTGCTGCTGTTCGGCGGCGCCGGGGTGTTCGGCTCGGTGCTGTTCAGCCGTTACAGCGACCGCTTCCCGCATGGCTTCCTGGTAGGTTCGATCGGCCTGCTGGCGGCGTGCCTGTTGCTGCTGTTGCCGCTGTCGGGCAACTTCTATGTTTTTGCCGCGTTGAGCATGTTCTGGGGTGTGGCGATCCTCAGCTTCAGCCTGTCGCTGCAGTCCAAGACCCTGAAACTGGCGTCCGATGCCACCGATGTGGCCATGGCGCTGTTCTCGGGTATCTACAACATCGGTATTGGCGGTGGCGCGTTGCTGGGCAGTATCGTCAGCAGCCAGCTGGATGTGGCGGATATCGGCCTGGTGGGCGGTAGCGTGGCAGTGGCCGGGTTGCTGCTGGCTGTGGCCAGCACCCGGCAGTTCCGCGAGGCGCTGGGCGGGGGGCAGGGCATTCCTGAATGACCGTGCTGTTTTTTTCGCGGGCACGCCCGCGAAGAGGCCGGTACTGGCAATAGCGGGCTCAAGCCAGTACGGCAGCCCATGCAGAAATCAACAGCAGCCCCGCCAACACCTGGTTGAACACCCGCAACCGCCGCGGTGCCTGCAACCATCGCGCGCTGCCCACCCCCAGCAGCGCCCACGCCGCCATGCATGGCAGGGCAATCAGCCAGAACACCAGCGCCAGCTGCCATACCGGCAACGACGGCGAGGCAAACACCCCGACCACCGCCACGGCCATCAACCACACCTTGGGGTTCACTACCTGCAACGAGGCTGCGCTGAGTGCACTGAAGCCTTGCGCCGTGGCCGACTGCAGCGGGGCGGCGGCACTGCGCAGCATCTTCCACGCCAGCCAGCTCAACCACAAAACCCCGGCCCAGCTCATCAACTGCTGGGCCAGCGGGTGGCGCAGCAGCAGTTCACCCAGCCCCAGGCCCACCATCAGCACGATCGCCGCTGCGGCACCGCAGGCCGCAACGACCGGCGCCAGGCTCGAGCACAGGCCAAAGCGGGCCCCATGGGCAAGAATCAACAGGTTGGTCGGCCCCGGGCTGATGCTGGATACCAAGGCAAACAGGATGAAGGGCAACAACGACTGCGACATGATCAAGGGCTCCGGATAAACGAAGCACCATGCTCGCTGCCCGCCGCCTTTCAGTCTGGAAGGTTTGAGCAGCGCTTGCGGTAGTCGGCCGGGGTCAGCTGGTAGGCACGGCGGAACCAGCGCCCCAGGTGGCTCTGGTCGGCAAAGCCCAGGGCCATGGCCACTTCGGTGGGAGTCTGGCCCTGGGCGAGCAGGCGCCGCGCCCGGGCCAGGCGCAGCTGGATCAGATAGGCATGCGGCGCCAGGCCGAATGCGGCCTTGAATGCGCGGGTGAGGCGGAAGCGGTCGATGCCACAGGCCTGGGCCAGGTCTTCCAGGCCGATGTCGCGCTCAAGGTTGGCGTGCAGGTAATCCCGCGCGCGCTGCGCGGTCAGCGGCAGGCGCGGGTCCGGGTTCAGGCGCCGGCGCCAGTGCAGGTGGCGGGTCAGGCAGGCCAGCAGGTCGTCCATGGCCGTCTGCCGGACAATGCGCAAATCCTGGGTATGCACGGCCTGGAAGGCGAGGGCAGTGGCACGCGCCAGGTGCTCATCGTGGCACAAGGTATCGGCGAAGCTGGGCAGGCTGTCGCCCGGCGCGTGTTCGAAAAGTGCCCGCAGTTGGCTGTCCACCCAGGTGGGTTCCAGGTACAGGGTCGAATAGGTGAAGCCGTCCTCGGTGGGCGCATGGCCGTTATGGATTTCACCTGGCTCCAGCAGGAATACGTTCCCCGGCGTGCTGCGATGGCGCACTCGCCGGCAATCGAATTGCTGCACGCCCTGCTCGGTAACGCCAACCAGGAAGCTGTCGTGCCAGTGCGGGTCGTAGGCATGCCCGACGAAATGCGCGCGGACCGACTCGATGCCGGTGTCGGCGTCTTGCTTGAGGTCGATCCAGTTGCTCATGGGGGCGTGCCGTGGCAGAAATCGCTACCTTAGCGCAACGGCCAGGCTCAGTCTGGAACGATTGTGCAGCCGTTGGCCAGCGCCCGGTTACGCAAGGCCTCGAAGCGTTCGCGCAGCCACAGATGCAGTTGTGCAACTGCGGGCGTGAGCTGCTTGCGGTGCGGGCACACCAGGGTGACCGGGGCGGGTTCACCAAAGTGCTCGGGCAGGATGATTTCCAGTTCGCCGGCCGCGATGTTGGCGCTTACATCCAGCCACGACTTGTAGACGATGCCTTCGCCCTGCAAGGCCAGGCGGCGGATCACGTCGGCATCGTCGCTGACCAGCGGCCCACGCACCTGCACGGTGCGGTTGCCCACCCGCCACTTGTCGTAGACCCGGTTGTGCTGCATGTACAGCAGGCACGCATGCTGCTGCAGGGCGTCGGGCGTGAGGGGGCGGCCGTGACGGGCCAGGTAGTCGGGCGCCGCCACCAGCACCCGGCGGTTCCAGTCTGCCAGCGGCAGGGCAATGTAGTTGGCGTCCTGGTTGAGGCCGTAGCGGATCGCCACATCTACCGGGTCGCGGTTGAGGTCGGCAATCTGGTCAGACAGGAAGAAGCGAAGGTGCAGGGCCGGGTGCTCGCGGCGGAAGGCGCTCAGCCACGGCAGCAACATGTTGCGGCCCAGGTCGGACGGTGCCGAAACCTGCAGGGTACCGCGCAGGGTGTTGGCGTTGCCATGCAGGTCTTCACGCCCCTGGCGCAGGCTCTCCAGCACATTCAGGGCAGTCGGCAGGTACAACTCGCCTTCGGCGGTCAGGCGCAGGCTGCGGGTAGTGCGGGCGAACAGGCGCACATCCAGGTCGCGCTCCAGGCGCTTGATCGCGGCGGCCACCTGCCCCGGCAGCAGTTCGGCCTCATGGGCGGCGGCGGTGAAGCTGCCCAGCACGCTGCTGCGGACGAACAGTTCGAGGTCGGCGATGCGCAGCATTTTCACTCCAAGGATGAAAGTGTTGCTGCATTGTGCCGGTTTTTCTTTTCTGCAGGAAAGATAAGATGCCCGGCAAATCCTCTGTTCATTCCCGGAGTTGTTGCATGGATACCGTCTCTCTGGCCAAGCGCCGCTACACCACCAAAGCCTACGATGCCTCGCGCCGCATTCCCCAGGCGACTGTCGATGCCCTGCTCGAGCAACTGCGCCATAGCCCTTCCTCGGTCAACTCGCAGCCGTGGCATTTCATCGTTGCCGACAGCGCCGAAGGCAAGGCTCGCCTGGCCAAAAGCACCGCAGAACGCTATGCCTACAATTCGCCGAAGATCCTCGATGCCTCGCATGTGATCGTGTTCTGCACCCGAACCGAGATGACCGAAGCGCACCTGGATGCCGTGCTCCACCAGGAAGCCGCCGATGGCCGCTTCCGCGATGAGCAGGCGCGTGCCGGGCAGAACCAGAGCCGCCGGCACTACGTCGACCTACACCGTTTCGACCAGAAAGACCTGCAGCACTGGATGGAAAAGCAGACCTACCTGGCGTTGGGTACTGCCTTGCTGGGGGCTGCGGCACATGGGCTGGATGCCACCCCGATCGAAGGCTTCGACAGCAAGATTCTCGATGCCGAGCTGGGCTTGCGTGAGCGTGGATACAGCAGTGTGGTCATTCTCAGCCTGGGCTATCGCAGCGATGCGGACTTCAATGCCGGGCTGAACAAGTCGCGGTTGCCGGCTTCGCAGGTGTTCACCTTCCTGTGAGGTTGCCGGGGCCGCTCTGCGGCCCCGTCTTTCCGGTCGGCTTGCAAAATCCGGCATATGCCGCATACTTGTCGGCAAACGCCGGAAAGGAGAGAGCCATGCTTGCCGAAGTGCTTCGCGACAACGGTTACCACGAGTACCGGGCGCGCCTGCATGCACTGCTGGAAATCCCCGAACTCGCCAGTGACTTCGAAATCCACACCCGCATCACCCATGGCTTCGCTGCCACCTGGCTGGTGAAACTGACCGAACTCGGCGTGTTCACCCCTGTGGAGCGTGACCAGATCATTCCCTTGCGCACGCTGAAAACCCGCATCGAACGTGACCAGCCGCTGACCGTGGAAGAAAGCGACCGGCTGTTCCGCTCGGCCCATATCACCGCCATGGCCGAAGCCGTGTTCGGTGAAGCGAGCAAGGCAAAACGCTGGCTGTCCAAGCCCAAGGAGCGCTTCTCGGGGCTGACGCCGATGCAGATGCTCACCACCCAGCAGGGCACCACCCAGGTCGAAGAGATGTTGCTGCAGATCGCCGAGGGCTTCGGCCTGTGATTCTGTGGCGTATCAGCGCCTATGCAGACTTGAGCGGAACGGGCGGCTTGCGTGTCAGCGGCCGCTGGCACCAGGCGGGCCGGCCAGTGGTGTATGCCGCCACCAGCCCGGCCGGGGCGATGCTGGAGGTGCTGGTGCACCTGGAGATCGACCCTGAGGATTTCCCCACCACCATGCGGCTGCTGCGTATCGAGTTGCCCGACACCGTTTCGCAAGCGCAGTTGCCCGCCTTGCAGCCTGGCTGGTCGAGCCAGACCGAACTGACCCGGGGCCTGGGCAACCGTTTTCTGGATGAGTGTTCGGCGTTGCTGCTGCCGGTGCCGAGCGCGATCATGCCCAGCACCACCAATTACCTGTTCAACCCGCGCCATCCGCAGGCAAACAGCGCCAGGCTCGAGGTCGAGGACTTCACCCCGGACAGCCGGCTGTTTTAGGGAAGTTTCACCAAAGTGCCGCTGACGCCGCTGTCAGCACCCGGCCAAACACTTCGAGGGCCTTGTCCACTTCGGCCTCGTTGCTGAAGCGCCCGATGCTCAGGCGCACGCTGTTACGTGCCTGGCGTTCATCCAGCCCCAACGCGAGCAGCACATGCGAGGCCGCATTGCTCGCCGAATTGCAGGCCGAGGTGGTCGACAACGCCAGCTCGCTGGCCAGCGCCGCGCTGTTGAAGCCCTTGCTGTCGATACACAGGTTCAGCGTATGGGGAATGCGTTGTTTGGCGCAGCCGTTGAGGGTGACGCCGGGCAGGGCCAGCAGGCCTTCACGCAGGCGCCTGGCCAGTTGTTCGAGGCGCAGGTGTTCGCTGTCGCCGGGCTGGCCGGCCAGGGCAAAGGCACTGCCCATGCCGGCAATCTGGTGGGTCGCCAGGGTGCCGGAGCGCAGGCCTTGCTCATGGCCGCCGCCGTGCATCTGCGCACGCATCAGCGTGCGGGCGCGTGGCCCCACGTAGAGCGCACCGATGCCCTTGGGCCCATACACCTTGTGCGCCGAGAACGACATCAAGTCCACGGCCATGGCGTTCAGGTCGATGGCCAGTTTGCCCACCGCCTGCGCCGCATCCACGTGCAGCAGGGCACCGTGGGCACGTACCTGTTCGCCAATCGCGGCAAAGTCGGTGATCGTGCCCAGTTCATTGTTCACTGCCATCAGCGATACCAGGCGTGTGTCGGCGCGCAACGCTGCCTGCACCGCCGCAGGCTGAATCAGGCCGGCAGCATCCGGTGCCAGGCGGGTAACGGCCCAGCCCTGGCGCTCCAGTTCGGCCACCGTGTCCAGCACGGCCTTGTGTTCCAGTTGGCTGGTGATCAGGTGCCCGGGCTGGCCGAGGCCCTGGGCAATGCCCTTGAGCGCCAGGTTGTTGGACTCGGTCGCACCTGAGGTCCAGACCAGTGCATCGGCCTGTGCGCCGACGCGTTCGGCCACTTGCTGACGGGCCTGCTCCACGGCGTGGCGGGCTGCCTGGCCGAAGGCATGGCCACTGGACGCCGGGTTGCCGAAGTTGCCCTGGCTGCCAAGGCAGGCGAGCATGGTTTCGATGACCCGGTCGTCGACCGGAGTGGTGGCGGCGTAATCGAAATAGAGCGGGGCGCTGGGCATGAGGGCGGGTCCGTGTCTGTCGCCGTGAAATCGGCAAACGTTGGAGCAAGCGTACCCGCTACTTCGGAGATATTTTTCACTTCCAGCGGCTCTATTCTGGAAACTATCAAGAAAAATTTCTATCTATCGAGTTTTTCTTGGAATTTTTTTCTCCGCATCCCGCCATTCTGTTCAGGCTGGTTCCAAGGCCCTCTCTTCCTCGGCCACCACACGTTCGCACAACTCGGTGATCTGCTCGCGCATCCAGCGGTTGGCCGGGTCCTGATCGGTGCTTTCATGCCAGTACAGGTGCGTTTCCAGCGCAGGCACCTCCACCGGCAGTGGCTGGTAACGCAACTGATGGCGGCGGGCGAAGCGCTCGGGGACGGTCATCGCCATGTCGGTCTGCTGCAACACCTGCGAGGCCATCAGGTAATGCTGCGAGCGCAAGGCAACCTTGCGCTGCACGCCCATCTTGCCCAGGGCCAGGTCGACATAGCCCAGGCCGTTGCGGCGGCTGGAAATATGGATGTGGGTCATGCCCAGGTAGTTGTCGAGGGTCAGCTTGCTGTCGGCCAGCGGGTGGCCCTGGCGCAGGGCGCAGACATAGCGGTCTTGCATCAGTTTGACGTGGCGTACCTGCGGGTCGGTGTTCAACGGTGCGTCGATGGCGAAGTCCAGGCGGCCGGCGGCAAGTTCCTTGGTGGTCTCGCGGCGCTTGCACAAAAAGCTTTCGATCAGCACCGCCGGCGCCAGGCGGCGCAAGCGCTGGAACAGCGGCGGCAGGATGACCGCTTCGGTCAGGTCGGTCATGCTGATGCGGAAAGTCTTGTTGGCCTGTTGCGGGTTGAAGATGCGGCTTTCCTGCACCGAGGTGCGCAACAGTGCCAAGGCATTGCGCACCGGGCCGATGATGTTCTGCGCCATGGGCGTTGGCACCATGCCTTGCGCGGTGCGCACGAACAGCGGGTCATTGAAGGTTTCGCGCAGCCGCGAAAGGGCGTTGGACACTGCCGGCTGGGTGATGCCGACGATCTGCCCGGCGCGGGTCAGGTTGGCTTCGGTGTAGATCGCATCGAACACGATGAACAGGTTGAGGTCGACCTTGCTGAGGTTCATGGGCGCCGCTCTTTGTTGGAATTATTGGCCGATCATATATCGGTTATGAATGTTTATACACGCGGAAAATAGGCTAGGTGGATGAGGCCATGCTGCTCTAGGCTCTGGCCCATGTACTCCGAACCGTGAAGGTAGCCCCGATGGATTTCGCCTATTCGCCCAAGGTCCAGGCACTGCGTGAGCGCGTCAGCGCGTTCATGGACGCCTATGTCTACCCCGCCGAGGCGGTGTTCGAGCGCCAGGTCGCCGAGGGTGACCGCTGGCAGCCCACCGCGATCATGGAAGAACTCAAGGCCAAGGCCCGTGCTGAAGGGCTGTGGAACCTGTTCCTGCCCGAATCGGAATACGGTGCCGGCCTGAGCAACCTGGAATACGCCCCGCTGGCGGAAATCATGGGCCGTTCGTTGCTCGGCCCGGAGCCGTTCAACTGCTCGGCGCCGGACACCGGCAACATGGAAGTGCTGGTGCGCTATGGCAGTGAAGCGCAGAAGCGCCAGTGGCTGGAGCCGCTGCTGCGTGGCGAGATCCGTTCGGCGTTCGCCATGACCGAACCGGACGTGGCCTCCTCGGATGCCACCAACATGGCCGCCACCGCCGTGCGTGACGGTGACCAATGGGTAATCAACGGCCGCAAGTGGTGGACCTCCGGCGCGTGCGACCCGCGCTGCAAGGTAATGATCTTCATGGGCCTGTCCGACCCTGAAGGGCCACGCCACCAGCAGCACTCGATGGTGCTGGTGCCCACCGATGCACCTGGGGTGAAGATTGTCCGCCCTCTGCCGGTGTTCGGCTATGACGATGCTCCCCATGGCCACGCCGAGGTGCTCTTCGAGAACGTGCGGGTACCGTATGAGAACGTGATCCTGGGTGAAGGCCGTGGCTTCGAAATTGCCCAGGGGCGCCTTGGCCCTGGCCGTATCCACCACTGCATGCGCTCGATCGGCATGGCCGAGCGAGCGCTGGAACTGATGTGCAAGCGCTCGGTGGAGCGTACCGCCTTCGGCCGGCCACTGGCGCGTCTGGGCGGCAACGTCGACAAGATTGCCGACTCGCGCATGGAGATCGACATGGCCCGGCTGCTGACGTTGAAAGCGGCCTACATGATGGACACGGTCGGCAACAAGGTGGCCCGCAGCGAGATTGCGCAAATCAAGGTAGTGGCGCCGAACGTGGCACTGAAGGTGATCGACCGGGCGATCCAGATTCATGGCGGGGCAGGGGTGAGTGGCGATTTCCCGCTGGCTTACATGTACGCTATGCAACGCACCTTGCGCCTGGCCGACGGGCCAGATGAAGTGCACCGGGCGGCGATCGGCAAGTATGAGATCGGCAAGTACGTGCCGGCGGAGATGATGCGTAGCGGGCGGTGATTTACCGGCTTGTTCCGGCCTCTTCGCGGGCTTGCCCGCTCTCATAGAACTGCACATAACTCATTGAATTAGCAGGGACCCTGTGGGAGCGGCTTTAGCCGCGAACACCGGCGCAGCCGGTGCCATGCACTGCGTTGGATTCTTCGCGGCTAAAGCCGCTCCCACAGGGTACGAGGATCGCTTGCGAGTTCAGTTCTCTGTGCGACAGCGCACAGGTACTGTGCTGCCTCCAAGCTGTGCACAATATCTGTAGGAGCGGGCTTGCCCGCTAAGAGGCCCTTGAAGGCTCACTGGTTCTCTGGATGGTCAGACCCGCATCTGCGGGTCTTCCTCCTTCTCGCTGAGTGTGCGATCGGCATTTGAAGGCTGTCTGGATTGAGCACCCTTGATTTCCGGCTTATCCCCCCGCGTCTTGACCAACGAAACCACCACCCCACCCAGCAACAACCCGAACGTCACCCCCAGCGACAGCAATGCTGGCACCTTGCCCACCATGCCGTGGTAGAAGATCTTGCAGCCAATGAAGATCAGCACCAACGCGAGCGCGTACTTGAGGTAAACGAACCGGTGCATCAGCGCCGCCAGCGCAAAATACAACGAGCGCAAGCCGAGGATGGCGAAGATGTTCGAGGTGTAGACGATGAACGGGTCCTGGGTGATGGCGAAGATTGCCGGGACACTGTCGACGGCGAACACCAGGTCGGCCAGTTCGATCAGCACCAGCGCCATGAACAGCGGGGTGGCATGGCGTAGCGCCTTGTGCTGCCCGGGCGGGGTCTGCTGCACGAAGAAGTGCGAGCCGTGGATCTGCTCGGTGACCCGCATGTGCCGGCGCACGAACTTGAGGATCGGGTTGTTGGCCAGGTCGGGGCGGCTATCTTCCTTCGACAGCGCCATCTTCACCCCGGTAAACAGCAGGAAGGCACCGAAGATATACAGTACCCAGGCGAAGTTCTGCACCAGCGCCGCGCCCACGCCGATCATGATCGCCCGCAGGAACACCACCCCGAGGATGCCCCAGAACAGCACGCGGTGCTGGTAGCGGCGGGGGATGGCGAAATAGCTGAAGATCATCGCCATGACGAACACGTTGTCCATCGACAGCGACTGTTCGACCAGGAACCCGGTGTAGAACTCCAGCGCCGACTGCGCGCCCAACTGGTACCAGACACCGACGCCGAACAGCACGCCGACGCTGAAATAGCCCGAATACAGCAGCAGGCTCTCGCGCATTTCGATTTCCCGGTCGTGACGGTGCAGCACGCCCAGGTCGAGTACCAGCAAACCGATGACGATGGCCATGAACACCAGCCACAACCAGGTGCTGGTACCGAGGAACGGGGTGGTGAGGAATGTGTGTAGAGCTGTCATGAGCCCCTCCTTGAATGTCGACGTTGCATGGCAACAGTGATCCGACATGGCGGCCTGGCAGCCGTCAGAGGGGCCCGGTATCACATGGGCTTGAGCCTAGACCCGTTTGCCGGTGATGCCGAATGGGGAGCTGTTACATTTCTTTGCCAAGCACGGCACACACTTAAGCACGCTTCTTGTAGGAGCAGCCTTGTGCTGCGAAGAGGCCGGTCAACCTTGCACAAATGTGTTGGCCATACTGGCCTCTTCGCAGCACAAGGCTGCTCCTACAGGGTGTGTGCTGCTTTCAGATCAATGCACCCACACTTCTACCCGGCGATTACGCAGTCGCCCTTGCTCCAGCTCGTTCCCTGCCACTGGCAATTCATCTCCCATCCCGGTCACCTCCAGCACCTCCACGCCATCGCGCGCCAGCTCGCGGCGCACCGCCTGGGCCCTTAGGCGGGAGAGCAGAGCGGCGCGACCGGGTGTCTCCTTGGGGTCGCCAAAGCCCACCAGCACCGCCTTGCGCTGCAACTTGCCCGCTTGGCGCAGGTAGTCGACAACCCGCTGGACATCGCGCAGGGCCTTGTTGTCGAGGCTGGCGCTGCCTTCCTGGAAGCGGAAATTCACGCTCAACCGTTGCGCCTGTAGGGCGAGGGTGCGATAGCGCGGCGGCATGTCGGCCTGAAGGGGCACAGGTTGGGCCTTGATCTGCTGCGAAACGAAACCCTGTTGGGCGACGATCGCCTGGCCCGCGGGACTCTGGGTGAAATCGGCCAGCGCCTTGGCCTGGGGCTTGGGGTTGGCCGGCAGGTAGAAGTACAGGCGCCGTGACAGCGGGTAGTCCTCGCTGGCCACCAGTGCACGCTCCGGCAGCATGGCCGGCGCGTCACCTTCGGCCACCGCCAGCACCTTGGCTCCATGCACCGCCGCCAGGCTGCTGAAGCCGATGGCCTGGCGGTCGGCGCCCACTCGCGCGGCCAGCTCGTCGCTGGACTCGAAGCGTTGGGCCTTGGGCGAAAGCTCGCTTTGCTGGGGTTCGAGCACCAGGGCCTTGAAGGTCTCGAAGGTACCGGAGCGGTCGTCACGGGCGTACAGGTGGATGGCCCCGCCGGCAACACCCAATTGCTCCCAGCGCTGGATCTGCCCGGCAAAGATCTGTGCCAGTTGCTCCGTGGTGAGCTGTGGTAGCGGGTTGTCGGGGTGAACGATGACCGCGACGCCATCCAGGCCGATGACTTGTTCGGCGGCAGCGGCGCGCAGGTCGCCCAAAGCCTGCAGTTGGCTTGCTTCGTTGTCGTTGATAGGCCGCGACGCGGCGGCCAGGTCGGCCTCGCCATGGCCCAGGGCGACGAAGCCGGTGCTGGAACCGTGTGCGGCGATGTCGATGCGCAAAGGCTGGCCATGCTTATCGCGAGCGGTGATGACAGTCTCGTTGGCCAGCTTGCCTGGGTATTGTTCGATGGCGGTAGCTTGCTGTGCGCGCAATTGCCCTTGCACCAGCGCTGGCAGCAAGGCCGCGCCGATGGTGTTGGAGCCTTGCACGCGCAGGTGAGCGGGCTCGGCCAGGGTCGCCAGCGGCAGCAGGGTGAGCAGCAAGACAAGCAGGCGGGGCATGCCGGAAGGCCTATGGCATAGAGATGGCCGGCAGATTACGACAGTGGCGTGATGATAATGTGACAGTCCATGGGGCAGTGAAAGGCCGCCCCTGTAGGAGCGGCCTTGTGTCGCGAAAGGGCCGCAAAGCGGCCCCAGCGGTTTCAATGCGCCCCGGCAGACTTGCTCAGGTCACTTTCCGCCCACTCGGTATAGATGCACGCATCCGCCACCGCCCAGCGCACCTTCACGGTATCCCCTGGCTGCATCGGCATGCCCGCCGCCGACAACGCCTTGACCGTCAGCTCGGTACCGCCCGCGGTCACTACATGGCAGGTCTGGCTCTCGCCCAGGAACAGCACTTCGCCAACCTTGGCGCTGACCTGGTTCCACCCCGCCGGCAGCGGCTCGCGCGCGGCCTGTTCGGCGGTCAGGGCCAGGGCCTTTTCCGGGCGTACCATGATTAGTGCATCCTGCGAGGCGGCCAGGCCCGGGGTCAGGCGGATGGCTACCGGCTGGCCCTCGAAGCTGCCCGCGCCATTGCTGCTGGCCTTGATCCGCAGGAAGTTGGAGTTGCCCAGGAACGAGGCGACGAAGGCATTCGGCGGGTTCTGGTACAGGTCGTAACCGGTGCCCAGGCCGACGATCTTGCCATGGCTGAAGATGGCGATGCGCTGGGACAGGCGCATGGCTTCTTCCTGGTCGTGGGTGACGTAGACGATGGTGATGCCCAGGCGCCGGTGCAACTGGCGCAGTTCATCCTGCAGGTCTTCGCGCAGCTTCTTGTCCAGCGCGCCGAGCGGTTCGTCCATCAGCAGGATGCGCGGTTCGTACACCAGCGCCCGGGCGATAGCCACGCGCTGCTGCTGGCCACCGGACATCTGCGACGGCTTGCGGTGGGCGAACTTCTCCAACTGCACCAGCTTGAGCATGGCATCGACGCGCTTGCTGGTTTCGCTGGCACTGAGCTTGCGAATGGCCAGCGGAAAGCCGATGTTGTCGCGCACGTTCAGGTGCGGGAACAGCGAATAGCGCTGGAACACCATGCCGATGTCACGCTTGTGCGGCGGCACGTTGACCAGTGACTGGCCATCGACCAGGATCTCGCCGCTGCTCGGCGTTTCGAAGCCGGCCAGCATCGACAGGGTGGTGGACTTGCCCGAGCCGCTGGAGCCGAGGAAGGTCAGGAACTCGCCGTCCTGGATTTCCAGGTCGAGGTTGTCCACGGCGGTGAAGTCGCCGTAGTGCTTGTTCAGGCCGCGCAGGCTGACCAGGGTCTTGCCGTGCGCGTTGTCTTTGATCACTGCACTCATTGTTGTTTTCTCCGCGCGCTCAGGCGTTGGCTTCGGTGCGCCGGCGCAAGGCGGCGGCAATGAACATGACAAGCAGCGACAGGCCGATCAGCAGGGTCGAGGCCACGGCGATGACCGGGCTGAGGTCCTGGCGCAGGGTGGTCCACATCTTTACCGGCAGGGTCTGCAGGTCGGGGCTGGCCATCATCACGCTCAGCACCACTTCATCCCACGACACCAGGAAGGCGAACAGGCCGCCGGCGATCATCCCCGGGCGAATCGCCGGGAAGGTTACCTTGAAGATCGCCTGCAGGCGGGAGGCGCCGCAGATCACCGCGGCATCCTCGATGGATTGGTCGAACAGCTTCAGCGAATTGATGATCGAGATGATGGTGAAGGGCAGGGCGACGATCACGTGGCTGACCACGAAGGCGAACAGCGTGCCGGTGTAGCCGAGCTTGAGGAACAGCGCGTACACCGCCACGGCAATGATCACCAGCGGCACGATCATCGGCATGGTGAACAGCCCGTACAGCAGCTCGCGGCCCGGGAAGCGGCCACGCACCAGGGCAAACGCGGTGGGCAGGCCGAGCAGCACGGCGGCGATGGTGGTCAGCACGGCCACCTTCAGGCTGGCCAGCGCGGCGTCCATCCACTCCGGGTTGGAGAAGAACTGGCCGTACCACTTGAAGGTCCAGCCCGGCGGCGGGAACACCAGCCACTGCGACGAGCCGAACGACAGCAACACGATGAACACCACCGGCAACAGCAGGAAGGCCGCGATGACCCCGGTGGTCAGGTACAGGCCCGTACGCAGCGGGCGGCCCATGGCATTGGGAGACAGGAGCATGGCGGTTTACCTCGCGTTGCCAACCGGGGATTCCGGCTGCAGCTTCAGGTACAGGTAGAAAAGCACCAGGGTGATCACCACCAGCAGTGCGGCGGCGGCGCTGGCCAGGCCCCAGTTGAGGAACGACTGCACCTGCTGGATGATGAATTCGGGCAGCATCATGTTCTGCGCACCGCCCAGCAGGGCCGGGGTGACGTAGTAACCGAGCGACATCACGAACACCATCAGTGCCCCGGAGAACAGCCCCGAGCGGCACAGCGGCAGGAACACTTTCCAGAAATTGGTCCACGGGCTGGCGCCACAGATCGAGCCGGCCTGCAGCACCATCGGGTCGATGGCGTGCATGGTCGCCTGCAGCGGCAGCACGATGAACGGGATCATGATGTAGCTCATGCCGATCACCACGCCGGTCAGGTTGTGCACCATTTCCAGCGGGGCATCGATGATACCCATGGCCATCAACGCCTTGTTGATCACCCCCGAGCTCTGCAGCAACACCAGCCACGAGTAGGTGCGCGCCAGCAGGCTGGTCCACATCGACAGCAGCACGATGTTCAGCAACCAGCGGCCCCAGCCCTTGGGCACCAGGGTAATTGCCCAGGCCAGCGGGAAGCCCAGCAGCACGCTGATCAGGGTGACCACGCCGGCCACCGAGAAGGTGTTGAACAGCACCCGCGCATAGGCCGAGTTGGCGAACAGCTGCTCGTAGTTGCCCAGGCCCGGCGTTGGCTCCAGCACCCCGCGCAGCAACAGGCCGGCCAGCGGGGCGAAGAAGAACAGGCCAAGGAACAGCAGCGCCGGCAGCAGATTGCGGCTGCCTTTCCAGCGTTGGCTCAGGCTGATGCGGCGGGGGGCCGTTCCCGGGGCGCCGGTGCCCGTGGGGGCACCTTGCGCGTTATGCAGGGCGTTGATGGCGACTTTCATTTGACCAACCACTCATTCCAGCGGGCTGCGATGGCCTGGCCGTTCTTGGCCCAGTAGGCGAAGTCGAGGGTGACCTGGTCCTGGGCGTAGGCGGTCGGCAGGTTCTGCGCGAGGTCTTTGTCCAGCTTGGCCACGCTGTCGACGTTCACCGGCGCGTAGGCGGTCTTGTTGGCGAACTCGGCCTGGCCTTCGGCGCTGCTGGCGTTGGCCAGGAACTTCATGGCCGCGTCCTTGTTCTTGGCACCTTTGGGGATGACCAGGAAGTCGGCCATGACCAGGTTCTGCTTCCAGCTCACGCCCACCGGTGCACCGTCTTGCTGCAGAGCATAGACGCGGCCGTTCCAGAACTGGCCGAGCGAGGCTTCACCCGAGGCCAGCAGTTGCTGCGACTGGGCGCCACCGCCCCACCAGACGATGTCTTTCTTGATGGTGTCGAGCTTCTTGAAGGCGCGGTCCAGGTCCAGCGGGTACAGCTTGTCGGGGGCTACGCCGTCGGCCAGCAGCGCCAGTTCCAGTACGCCTGGGCTGGGCCATTTGTACAGGGCGCGCTTGCCGGGGTAGGTCTTGGTATCGAACAGTGCGGTCCAGTCCACCGGTTTGTTGGCACCGAGCTTGCCTTCGTTGTAGCCGAGCACGAAGGAGAAGAAGAACGAGCCGACGCCATGGTCGGAGACGAACCGCGGGTCGATCTTGTCGCGCTTGATCTGGGTGAAATCGAGGGGTTCTAGCAGGCCTTCGCTGGCGGCACGCAGGGCGAAGTCGGCTTCGACGTCGACCACGTCCCACTGCACGTTGCCGCTCTCGACCATGGCCTTGAGCTTGCCATAGTCGGTGGGGCCGTCCTGGACGACTTTGATGTCGGTGGCTTTGGTGAAAGGTACGGCCCATGCTTCTTTCTGGGCGTCCTGGGTGGTACCGCCCCAGCTGACGAAGTTCAGGCTGTCGGCGGCCTGGGCGGCCTGACATGCCAGGGTCAGCAGGCTGGCGGACAGCACTGCGGTTACACGTTTGCTCAACAGCATGGTTACGCCCTCGTTGCTTTTGTTATTCGAGGCGGGGCTTGTGGTGCGCCCGCCAACAGTGTTCGGGGAGCAGCTAAAACAAAGTGTTTTTTGGCCGTTTTTGATTGTAGGTGCCGGCCTGCAGATTCAAGGTCTACGGGATATCATATTATGGTATTCCAAACTTTTGGCAAGAGGTATGAGGCTACCGGCCATCACTCCGTCCCTTTCAGAAACAGCGCGGGCCCTGTGGGAGCGGGTTCACCCGCGAATGCGTTGGTGGCTTCACCATCGCATTCGCGGGTGAACCCGCTCCCACAGGGCCCTGCCAAGTCAGTTGCTTCGGTGTTTTAGCCGACCATGTCCGGCTCGAAGGGGATGCTCTGCACCACCTCCAGCTCATACCCTGCCAGCCCCGCGTATTTCAGCGGCGGGCCCAGGTGGCGCAGCTTGCCCACGCCCAGATCCTGCAGAATCTGCGCGCCTGTACCCACCTCCGAGTACACCTTCGATTGCCCACGCTGGTAAGGCCGCACCGGCTGGGTCAGCTGCGGCACGCGCTCCAGCAGCGCCTGCGAGGACTCATGGTTGGCCAGGATCACCACCACGCCGGCGCCTTCCTCGGCCACCTTCTGCAGCGCCGCCCAAAGCGTCCAGTTGGCGGGGCCGGCGTATTCGGCGCCGACCAGGTCGCGCAGCGGGTCGATCACGTGCACTCGCACCAGGGTCGGCTGCTCGCGGCGGATATCGCCCATGACCATGGCCATGTGTACGCCACCTTCGATGCGGTCTTCGTAGGTGACCAGGCGGAAGGTGCCATGCACGGTCGGCAGTTCGCGTTCGCCGATGCGCTTGATGGTCTGCTCGGTGCTCAGGCGGTAGTGAATGAGGTCGGCAATGGTGCCTATCTTGATGCCGTGCCGGGCAGCGAACACCTCCAGGTCCGGGCGGCGGGCCATGGTGCCGTCATCGTTGAGTACTTCGACGATAACCGACGCCGGGGTGAACCCGGCCAGGCGCGCCAGATCGCAGCCGGCTTCGGTGTGGCCGGCGCGCGTCAGTACACCGCCTTCGCGGGCGCGCAGGGGGAAGATGTGGCCGGGTTGCACCAGGTCTTCCGGGCGGGCGTCGGGGGCCATCGCCGCTGCCACTGTACGTGCCCGATCAGCAGCGGAAATACCGGTGGTAACGCCCGTGGCAGCCTCGATCGACACGGTGAAGGCGGTGCTGAAAACGCTGCCGTTGGCCGGCACCATCTGCTCCAGGCCCAGGCGTTGGCAGTGATCGTCGGTCAGCGTCAGGCAGATCAGCCCGCGCGCTTCACGGGCCATGAAGTTGACGGCCTGGGCGTCGCAACGCTCGGCGGCGATCAGCAGATCGCCTTCGTTTTCCCGGTCCTCGTCATCCACCAGCAGGACCATCTTGCCTTGCCGGTAGTCCTCGAGAAGTTCTTCGATGCTGTTGAAAGCCATGTTGCACGCTCACTGTGGTGGGGTGATTATTATGGTATACCATCATACACAAATATCGCCGTAACAGGAGAACAGCGCATGAAGGCCTATTGGATCGCCCATGTGGACGTGACCGACCCCGAGCAATACCAGCAGTACACCCAGCGCGCCCCGGCTGCCTTCAAGGCATTCGGCGGCCGTTTCCTGGCCCGTGGCGGGCGTAGCGAGGCGATGGAAGGGCGGCCTACCCCTCAGCGTAGCGTGGTGATCGAGTTCGATTCGTACGAGCAGGCGCTGGCGTGTTACCGGTCCGAGCTGTACCAGGAGGCTTGCAGCCATCGCCAGGGGGGGGCGAAGGCTGAGGTGATCATCGTCGAAGGGGTCGAGCCCTGAGTTGGATTTGCGGCCTCTTCGCGGGTAAACCCGCTCCCACAGGTACGCCACAGATTTCGAAGTCTGTGGCGTACCTGTGGGAGCGGGTTTACCCGCGAAAGGGCCGGACCTGCCTCAAGGCATGCCAGGCAACTCATGCGGCCGCAGGTCGAATACCAGCACCTCGGCATCCACCCCGTTGCCCAGCTCCAGCACCTGTTCCTGCCTCACTCGCACCCCATCCCCTTCATTCAGCACTTGCCCATTTAGCTCGATGCTGCCCCGGGCCACATGCACATAGGCATGGCGGTTTTCCGGCAAGGTCAGGATGGCACGCTCGTCACCGTCGAACAGGCCGGCATACACCCGCGCATTCTGCCGTACCTGCAATGACCCCTCGGCGCCATCCGGCGAGATGACCAGGCGCAGCTTGCCGCGCTTTTCCTCGGCACTGAAATGCTGTTGCTGGTAACGCGGCGTTGCCCCCTGCACGTTCGGTACGATCCAGATCTGCAGGAAGTGCACCGGCTGCACCTGGCTGTGGTTGAACTCGCTGTGGGCCACGCCGTGGCCAGCGCTCATCAGCTGCACATCGCCCGGGCGGATCACCGAGCCGGTGCCCAGCGTGTCCTTGTGCTCCAGCGCGCCTTCCAGCACGTAGGAGAAAATCTCCATGTCGCGGTGCGGGTGTTGACCAAAGCCCTTGCCGGGGATGACGCGGTCGTCGTTGATCACCAGCAGGTCCGAGAACCCTTGCTCGTCCGGGTTGCGGTAGTGGCCGAAGGAGAAGGTGTGGAACGATTTCAGCCAGCCATGGAAGGCCAGGCCGCGGTCTTTGGCGTTGCGTACGGTGAGCATGACGGGTCTCCTGAACCGGCAGGGCACCAGGCCCTGCCGCATGCGTGGATGAGGTTACTGCAGGTGCACTTTCAGCTCGCCGGCGGCCTGGCGCATGGCCGCTTGCACGGCCGGCACCTGATGCAGCGGGTTGAGCAGCCCGTAGTCATGGATCATGCCGTTGTAGCGCACCGAGGTAACGGTTACCCCGGCAGCATTCAGCTTACGAGCATAAGCCTCACCTTCATCGCGCAGCACGTCGAACTCGGCCGTTTGCACCAGGGCCGGCGGCAGGCCCTTGAGCTGTTCACTGCTGGCCCGCAGCGGCGAGGCGTAGATCTGTTCCCGCGCCTTGGCATCGGTGGTGTAGTTGTCCCAGAACCACTTCATCATCCCGGTGGTCAGGAAGTGCCCCTCGGCAAACTGCTTGTACGACGCAGTTTCGAAGCTGGCATCGGTCACCGGCCACAGCAGCAGCTGGAAACGCAGGGCCGGGGTGCCGGCCTCTTTGGCTTTCAAGGCCACTACTGCCGCCATGTTGCCGCCGACGCTGTTGCCGGCCACGGCCAGGCGCTTGCCGTCCACGCCAATTTCCTTGCCATGCTCGGCCACCCAGCGGGTGGCGGCGTAGGCCTGGTTGATCGCGGTCGGGTAGTGCGCTTCCGGCGATGGGGTGTAGTCGACGTAGACCGCCACTGCGCCAGAGCCAACCACCAGGTCGCGGATCAGCCGCTGGTGGGTCGGGAAATCGCCGAGCACCCAGCCGCCACCGTGGAAGAACATGAACACCGGCAGGTCACCCTTCACGTTGGCCGGGCGCACCACTTGCAGTTTGATCGACTCGCCGTTGGCCTGGATGGTGCGTTCCTTCACCTCGATACCCGAGAGATCGACCTTGACCGAGGCCTGGGCACCGGTCAGCACCGCGCGGGCGTCTTTCGGGCTGAGCTGCTCCAGTGGCTTGCCGCCGCCTTGTTCCAGGGCTTCGAGGAAGGCCTGGGTGTGCTGTTCGATACCCGGGCTGCCAGCAGCGAAGGCGCTGGAAACGGACAGGGCCAGAAGGGAAGCGGTAAGGGTTTTGTGGACAATGTTCATGAGCGAATCCTTTTCTGTTGAATGTTGGTAGTGGGCGTCTTGCCTGGCCTTCAGGGCCATCGCTGCGACTTGTGCGTAGATTAGGGAGATGCGCTGATGGGAAAAAGCCGCTATAAAGCGTTTGACTGTCACCAAGAGCGAGACAATGAACCCTTACGAAGACATGCGGATCTTTGCCCAGGTCATGGAAGCTGGCAGTTTCACTGCGGCTGCCGACCGCCTGGGGATGTCCAAGCAATCGGTCAGCCGGCGCCTGATGCAGCTTGAGGAGCGCCTGGGCGTGCGCCTGCTCAACCGCTCCACCCGGCGCCTGGATGCCACGCCGCTGGGCCAGCACTACTACCAGTCGGCGTTGCGCCTGCTCGGCGAAGTGCAGCAGGTGGAGCACGACATCAGCGGCCAGGCTCAGGCTTTGCGTGGCACCCTGCGTCTGAGTGCGCCGCTGTCGTTCGCCATGGCGCACCTGGGGTGCCTGCTGACCGAGTTCCTGCAGTTGCACCCGCAGGTGGATGTGGAGGTGGATTTGAGCGACCGCGCAGTGGACCTGATCGGCGAGGGCTATGACCTGGCGCTACGGATTGGTGCGCTGGAGGATTCCAGCCTGATTGCGCGGCGCATTGCCAGTGTCGAGCGGGTGTATTGCGCTAGCCCGGCGTACCTGAAGGCTCGGGGCGTGCCGGCCAGGCCGGAGCAACTGGCTGGGCATGATTGCCTGCCGTATGGTCATTCGCGGCAGGTGCAGTGGCAGTTCCGCCAGGGCGGCAAGGTACAGGCGATCCAAGTAGTCGGGCGGATGCGGGCTAACAATGGCGAGCTGCTCAGGGATGCGGCGATTGCCGGGATGGGGGTGACTTATCTGCCAACCTTCATCGTGGGACAGGCGTTGGCGGATGGGCGACTGGTGAAAGTGCTGGATGAGTGGCGGCCGCCAGCACTGCAGTTGTCGGCGGTGTACCCCCAGCACCGGCAGGTGGCGCGGCCGGTTCAGGGGTTTGTGAACTTCCTGCGTGAGCGCTTGGTGCAGCTCTGACCTTCGGGAGATTGCCCAGCCCTTTGGGCTGCGCTGTCGCGCAGAGAACCAATATCGCTCGTCTGACGCGTCCTTTGTAGGAGCAGCCTTGTGCTGCGAAGAGGCCGGTACAGCCAATAGACAGGCTTTGTCAGCCCCGGCCTCTTCGCAGCACAAGGCTGCTCCTACAGGACCTCGCCGAACCAATGAATCATGTGTTGTTCTATGAGAGCGGGTTTACCCGCGAAGAGGCCGGTGCAGGTCAACGCATCAGTTCATCTACCCTGACCCACCCACCATCGAACTCATCCATGGCATCCAGCACCGCTTCACGGAAATACGCCAGCGATGCCCGATCAAACAGCAACTGCAGCGCCGGCCTCTCATCGCTCCCCACATTCAGCACGATCACGTTGATCCGCGCCGCCGAGGTCTGCGCCACCGCCCCAACGGGAAACGCCCGGGCGCGCAAGTCCACCCCGCACAACTTGGCCATCACCGCGCTGCAATGCACCCCCGAGAGCTGCAGCCAGGCATGGCTATCCTGGCGCGGCAGCAGGTAGTTGCGCCGGGTATCCTGCACCCACCCGGCCTCTTCGGCAGCCACCCGTGCACCGCCGTCGGCCAGGCTGCCCAGCAACAGGTACTCGGTCTGTGACAAGCGCGCTATCCAGCCACCGTCTTCCTGGCGTACGGCCTGGTTGGGTAGCGACGGCAAGCGGTAGCCACGCGCCTGCAGGCAAGCGGCACTGTCGCCCCCGCGAAACCCGACCCGTGCCAGATCGGTCAGGTCAGTCAACGCGCAGGTATGCAGCAGTTCGGCCTGCGGGCCGGGTGAAATAAAAGCTTTGGCTTGCAAACTGGTCATCGCTCAGAGCTCCTGGCGCAGGTTGTCGGGATCGTGGAACGGCAGTGGCACCACTTTGGCATTGACCATCACACCGCCCTCAACGCGGATCGGGATGTGCATGCCAGGCGTGGCCTGATGGGCACCGGCGTAAGCCAGGCCAATGATCTGCCCCAGGGTTTGCGAGTATTCGCAGGATGTGACGTTGCCGCTGATGTCCGCCCCGTCCAGCACCAGATGCCCCTCCAGCGGCTGCGGGCTGCCCTTGGGCAGGGTGAAGCCGACCAGTTTGCGCTTGAGCGGCTGCGCTTCGAGGATCTCGATCGAGCGTTTGCCGACGAAGAATGGCTTCTTGCGGCCGATGGCCCACTGCATGTCGATCTCCGCCGGGTGGGTCATGCCGTCGGTGTCCTGGCTGATGATCACGTGGCCCTTTTCCAGGCGCAGCAGGCGTTGGGTCTCGACGCCGAACGGGCGAATGCCCAACCCCGCGCCAGCCTGCATCAAGGTATCCCACAGGCGCTCGGCGTGGCGCGCCGGCACGTGCACTTCGTAGCCCAGTTCACCCACAAAGCCCACCCGCAGGATGCGCGCGGCAATGCCGGCCACTGTGCCCTGGCGTACGCCGAGGTAAGGGAAGGCCTCGGCCGACAGGTCCACATCGTCACACACCTTGGCCAGCACCTGGCGTGACAGCGGCCCGGCCAGGTTGACCGCGGCCAGCGCGGCGGTGACGTTGGTAATGTCCACATCCAGACGCCATTGCGCATTCCACTTCAGCATCTGCTGGTAGATGCGGTCGACGCCGCTGGTGGTGGCGGTGACGTAGAAGTGCTGCTCGCCCAGCCGGGCGCACACGCCGTCATCGATCACCACGCCATGCTCGTTGGTCATCAGCGCGTAGCGGGTGCGGCCGATGGCCAGCTTGGCGAAGCCGAAGGTGTAAAGGCGCTCCAGCAGTTCGGCGGCGTCGGGGCCGCGCACATCCAGGCCACCGAGGGTGGAAACGTCGATCAGGCCGACCTTCTCGCGCACATGGCGGGCTTCCTCCTGCATGCAGCGTTCGCGGTCCTCGGGCTTGCCATAATAGGCCGGGCGCTGCCAGATGCCGGCCGGCATCATCTTCGCCCCGGCTTCCAGGTGGCGGCGGTGCATGGGCGTTTGCCGGTACGGGTCGAAGGCGCGGCCGGCGACGTGGGCCAGTTTTTCCGCCTGGAACGGTGGCCGGGCGGTGGTCACCCCGGTTTCGCTGATGCTGCGCCCGGTGGCGTGGGCCACCAGGCGGGCGGTCGGCAGCGCCGAGTGGCGGCCCTGGGACGGGCCCATGCCGACCGTGGAGAAGCGCTTGACCAGTTGCACATCGCGGTAACCGCTGCGCGTGGCGTTGACGATGTCGCGAACTTGCAGGTCTTCGTCGAAGTCGACGAAATCCTTGCCCTTGGGGTGGGGGAAGATCGGCCAGGTGAAGTTGACCTTGGCTTCGGCGCTGAACACTGGCTGCACCGGCGCTTCCAGGCCCAGCGCTGCCAGCGCATCGGCAGCCCCGCGAGTGGCGTCGGCCAGTACATTACCCAGAGCGTGACGGCCGTTCACCGAGCCGGCGATGTCCAGCCCGGCCGGCAGGTTGCTGATGGCGAACTCGTCGCGGTTGACGTCGTAGGCCAGCTTGCCGCCAGCCTGGCACGGCAACTGGTACACCGGCATGTAGCCTGCCGACATGCACAGCAGGTCGCAGGCCAGGCGCAGGCCATGCGGGCCGACCTTGCCCTGGCCGGTGATCGGGCGAATATCCACGCCACTCACGTGGCGCATGCCCGCTTTGTGCAGGGCTTCGTACACGGTGCTGCCCAGGTGCACGGGTATATCGCGGCGCTTCAGTTCGGCGGCCACTGCGGCATCGGCTGGCGCAGCGCGCATGTCGACCACCGCGGCCACGGCCACGCCTTGCTCCTGCAGGTCGAGGGCGGCGAGGTAGCCGTCATCGTGGCCGGTGAGGACTACCGCGCGCTGGCCGGGTTTTACCGCGTACAGCTTCATCAGCCGCTGCACGGCGCTGGTCAGCATGACCCCCGGCAGGTCGTTGTTGCGGAACACAACTGGCTGGTCGAACGAACCGGCCGCCACCAGGCAGCGGCTGGCGCGCACCTTGTACAGGCGCTTGTGCTGGATCACCGGCAGGTAGTTGTCGGTGAACCAGCCGTTGCAGGTGGCGTCCAGCAGCACCTGGATGTTCGGGTGGCCCTCGACGGCAGCCAGCAGTTCCTGGCGCAGGCTGGTGGCGCGGGTGCCGGCAATGTCGAAGCGGGCGTAGGTGAGCGAGCCGCCAAGCACCGGCTGTTGCTCGACAAGCAACACCTTGGCCCCGGCATTGGCCGCGTCCAGTGCCGCACGCAGGCCAGCCGGGCCAGCGCCGATCACGGCCAGATCGACGAACAGATAGGCCTTGTCGTAGTACTGCGGCCTGAAGCCTAGGTCGAGCACGCCCAGGCCGGCCTTCTTGCGGATCAGCGGCTCCCACACCTTCCACATGCCCTTGGGCTTGTAGAACGAGCGGTAATAGAAGCCCACCGGCATGAAGCGCGAAAACTTGCCCAGGTAGGCGTCGCGATCGTGCGCCAGGCTACCGTTGAAGTTTTGCCCTTCGACTACCTGGCCATCGCGGGCGGCTTCCAGGTCGGCCAGCACATTGGGCTCGTCCGGCAGCTGCACCAGGGTGTTGGCATCCTGCCCGGCCATGCTCAGCGGGCCGCGCGGGCGGTGGTACTTGAACGAGCGCGACAGCAGCCAGCGGCCACTGCCGAGCAGGGCGCTGGCGATGCTGTCACCGGCAAAGCCCTGGCAGGCCTGGCCGTCGAACTGGAAGTGCAGGGGCCGCTCGCGGTCGATCAGCAGGCCCATGGGCGCGGGGAGGCGAGTGTGGCTGTTCATCCGGCAATCTCCGGGGTGGCGGCGGGGGTGAAGTCGACGCGGCGGTCGAACAGTTCTTTCGGGTCGAAGGTGCGCAGCACCTGGTCGCTCACGGTGTGGCGTTCGGCCAGGAACCAGTAGCTGGAGGCGTTGTGCAGCCACCACTCGGTCACCACCCCGGCCAGGTTGTCGCTGTTGAACACATAGTCGGCCCATTGCGCATCGCTGCAGCTGGCCGGGTCGGGCATGTGCCTGAATTCGCCGCCGTAGGTGAACTCGCTGATATTGCGCGGGCCGTTCAAGGGGCAGGTCAGGATCTTCATCGTCGTCGCTCCTTAGTGGCTGGCCGCGGTAGCGCCCATTTCGTTGACTTGCTGGAAGCGGCTGAAGCGCTCCAGGGCAAAGGGTGCGATCAGTTCCGGCACCTTGCCGCCACTGGCGACCAGCTCGGCCATGGTCTTGCCGCAGATCGGCGTGGCCTTGAAACCCCAGGTGCCCCAGCCGGCGTCCAGGTAATAGTTGTGCACCGGCGACAGGCCCATGATCGGGCTGTAGTCCGGGGTCATGTCGGTGATCCCGGCCCACTGGCGCATCAGCTTGGCGTTGGCCATGAACGGGAACATCTCGATGGCGTGTGCCAGCAGGCTCTCCTTGAGGTCGAGGGTGGAGCGGGTGTTGTACAGCGGGTAGGGGTCGGAGCCGCCGCCAAAGACGATCTCGCCGCGGCTGGTCTGCTGCACGTAGCAGTGCAGCGCCGAGGAGCTCACCAGTGGGTCGAGAAACGGCTTGAACGGCTGGGTGACCATGGCCTGCAGCGGGTAGGTGTGGATCGGCGCACGAATGCCGGCCTTGGCCATCAGCAGCGAACTGGCCCCGGCCACGGCCTGTACCACGCAACCGCACTGCACGGTGCCACGGTTGGTCTTCACCGCCTCGATGCGGCCATTTCGGATCAGCAGGTCCTGCACTTCGGTCAGCTGGTGGATCTCGACGCCGCGCTTGGCAGCCTGCTTGGCGTAGCCCCAGGCCACCGCGTCGTGGCGGGCGGTGGCACCATCGATGTGCCAAAGGCCGGCGAGTACCGGCAGGTGACCGGGGTCGAGGTTTAGGCTCGGCACCAGCTCGCGGATCTGCTGGCGGTCGATCATTTCAGTGCGCCCGCCAAAGTGCTTGTTGACCTCGGCGCGCTGGCGAAAGGCGCGCACGGTGGCGTCGGTGTGCGCGAGGGTGAGCTGACCGCGCTCGGAATACATGATGTTGAAGTCGAACTCGTTCGACAGATTCTGGAACATGCGCACCGATTCTGCGTAGAAGCGCACACCCTCACTGGTGAGGTAGTTGGAGCGGATGACCGCTGTGTTGCGCGCAGTATTGCCGCCGCCCAGGTAGGCCTTCTCCAGCACGGCGACATTGGTGATGCCATGGTACTTGGCCAGGTAGTAGGCGATGGCCACGCCGTGGCCGCCGCCGCCGATGATCACCACGTCATAGCGTGGCTTGAGTTCGCACGGTGGTGGCAGGTCGACCTCCACCGGGTAGTCGGCGCTCAGGCCGTATTTCAGCAGGGCGAAAGGCATGCGGTGCGCTCCTGGTGGGCGGCCTGTTGTTGCAGGTCGAGGGCGAGCAGGGTGTTTTTCATCAGGTAGGCGATGGTCATCGGGCCGACGCCGCCGGGTACCGGGGTGATGCCGGCCACCTGGGGCAGGGCGGCGGCGAAGTCGACATCGCCGACCAGGCGGCTGTGGCCGCCTTCGTCGATGCGGTTGATACCGACATCGATCACCACCGCGCCAGGCTTGAGCCAGTCGGCACCGATCAGCCGTGGCTTGCCCACTGCGGCCACCAGGATGTCTGCCTGGCGACACAAGGCCGGCAGGTCGCGGCTGCGCGAATGCACCACGGTCACCGTGCAGTCGGCCTGCAGCAGCAGGGCGGCCATGGGCTTGCCGACGATGTTCGAGCGGCCGACCACCACCGCATGCTTGCCACGCAGTTCGCCACAGGCATCGCGCAGCAGGCGCATGCAGCCGCTGGGCGTGCACGGGGTGAGCACATCGCGGCCCTGGGCCAGGCCGCCGACGTTCTCGCTGTGGAAGCCGTCCACATCCTTCAGTGGGCTGATCGCCTGGAGCATGCGGTGTTCGTCGATATGGGCCGGCAACGGCAGTTGCACGAGGATGCCGTTGACCTCGGTGTCGCGGTTGAGGCGGTCGATCAGGGTCAGCAGCTCGGCCTGGCTGGTGTCTGCGGGCAGGCGATGCTCCAGCGAGCGGATGCCCACCTCTTCGGCACGCAGCACCTTGTTGCGCACGTACACCTGGCTGGCAGCGTCGGCGCCGACCAGCACCACCGCCAGGCCCGGTTGCACGCCGCCCTGGCGCAGCTCCTGCACCTGCTCGCGTACCTCGGCCAGCACCCGCGTCGCGGTGGCCTTGCCGTCGATCAGCTTGATACCGGGAGTGGCGTTCATTTGAAGATCACCGTGCGGTCGTGGTTCAGGAACACCCGATGCTCCAGGTGGTATTTCACGGCGCGGGACAGGGCGATGGTCTCGGTGTCGCGGCCGATGGCCACCAGGTCATCCGGTGCGTAGGCATGGTCCACGCGCTGCACTTCCTGCTCGATGATCGGGCCTTCGTCGAGGTCGCTGGTGACGTAGTGGGCGGTGGCACCGATCAGCTTCACCCCGCGCTGGTAGGCCTGGTGATAAGGCTTGGCGCCTTTGAAACCGGGCAGGAACGAATGGTGGATGTTGATCGCCCGGCCCGACAGCTGGCGGCACAGGTCGTCGGAGAGGATCTGCATGTAGCGCGCCAGCACCACCAGTTCGGTACCGGTGTCCTCGACGATGCGCAGCAGCGCGGCTTCCTGTTCGGCCTTGGTGTCCTTGCTGACCGGCAGGTAGACGAAACGGATGCCCTGGCGCTCGGCCATCGGGCGCAGGTCCAGGTGGTTGGAGACCACGGCGGTGATCTGCATGTCCAGCTCGCCCTTGGCATGGCGGTACAGCAGGTCGGACAGGCAGTGGTCGAACTTGCTCACCATCAGCAGCACGCGCATCGGCCGGGCACTGCTGTGCAGGCTCCACTGCATGTCGAAGCGCTGGGCGACATCGGCAAAGCCGGCTTCCAGCTGCGGTGTGTCACCCGTGACACCGGTGTTGTAGCGGAACACCGCGCGCATGAAGAAGCGCCCGTTGTCCTCGTCGTCGAACTGCGCCATCTCGCTGATGTAGCAACCGTGCTCGGCCAGGTAGGTGGTCACCGCGGCGACGATGCCGGACACGGCCGGGCAACTGACGCGCAGGATGAAGTGATCGGGAGCGGGATGCATGTCGGATAGGCCTCGTGATGGAGTGGGGCAGGTCGGGCACAAGGGCAAAAGAGGATTCGCGTGGAGGCGAAGAAATATTTCTTGTTAGGAATATAAATTTCCTTTAGGCGATTTATAGGCGAAGAGGCGGGTGACGGTCTAGAAGTTTGTGAATTTTTTTTGCCTGACAGGAAAGTTTTAGCCGGGACCTGTAGGAGCGGGTTCACCCGCGAATAGGCCGGTACAGGCTATGATTGCTCCATGAGCACTACACCGCCTCTGCGCCAACCTTGCCCCCCTGGCGCCTGCGACTGCGGCCGCGAACACTTGGTCGATCACCCGCAGGCCGCTCAGCGCATCCTCCTGCTGACCCGCCAGGAGGAGAAACGCCTGCTCGACCGCCTGGAAAACCTCAAGGACCTGGAAGACCTGCAACGCCTGCAGCAGCGGATGTATGAAAACCTCGGCATTCGCGTGCACATTGCCCCCGGTTTCAACGAAGTGCGAACCATGCGCGGCATCGTCATCGAACTGGACGACCAGCCCGGCCTATGCCGCAAGACCCGGCAGTCGATCCCGGCGGCGATCCGCCGTGGGCTGGAGCGCAATCCGCAGGTGGCCTTCCGCTTGCTCGATACCCACGACCTGTTGCGGGATACCTGAAGACCGCGTCAGCCCCACTAATTTTTTCGTCGCACGCCACGTCTACTTGAAGGCCCCCCTGCGCCAGGCGCGCAGCAGCACCCATCACTCAAGGAGACAGGCAATGACTTCCGTTTTCGACCGCGACGATATCCAGTTCCAGGTAGTGGTCAACCACGAAGAGCAATACTCGATCTGGCCCGACTACAAAGCCATCCCCAACGGCTGGCGTGCCGTGGGCAAGAGCGGCCTGAAGAAGGACTGCCTGGCCTACATCGATGAAGTCTGGACCGACATGCGCCCGCTGAGCCTGCGCCAGAAAATG
The DNA here is from genome assembly GCF_023100865.1 of Pseudomonas sp. A2. Classification (NCBI taxonomy): domain Bacteria; kingdom Pseudomonadati; phylum Pseudomonadota; class Gammaproteobacteria; order Pseudomonadales; family Pseudomonadaceae; genus Pseudomonas; species Pseudomonas sp. A2. Next base: position 3,728,597 of record NZ_CP039127.1, on the reverse strand, counting down.
GCCGAAGCCGCCGCCCAGTGACTGCATTGAACCTGCTGTGCCTGCCGTATTCCGGGGCCAGCGCCATGGTCTACAGCCGCTGGCGGCGCAAGCTGCCGACGTGGCTGCAGGTACGCCCGGTGGAACTTCCCGGGCGTGGTGCGCGCATGGCCGAGCCACTGCACACCGACATGCAGGCCCTGGCCCGGCAACTGGCCGCCGAACAGCGCCTGGCGGCCAGCACCCCCTACGCGCTGCTCGGCCATAGCCTGGGCGCCTTGCTGGCCTTCGAGTTGGCCCATGAGCTGCAAGCGCTGGGCTGCCCGGCGCCACTGGCCCTGTTCGCCTGCGGCACCGCAGCACCGACCCGGCGCGAGGACTACGATGGCAAGAACTGGCGCGAGCCCAAGAGCGACGCCGAGTTGATCGGCGAGTTGCGCGAGCTTCAGGGCACGCCCGAGGAAGTGCTGGCCAACGCCGAGCTGATGAGCCTGACCTTGCCCACCCTGCGCGCCGACTTCCTGCTGTGTGGTACCTACGCCTACCGCCAGCGGCCGGCGTTGCAGTGCCCGCTGCACGTGTTGGGCGGCATGCAGGACCGCGCCAGTGACGAGCAGCTGCAAGCCTGGCGCAAGGAAACCCTCGGGGCGTTCTCGCTGCAGATGTTCCCAGGCGGCCACTTCTTCATCCATGAGCATGAGGACCGGGTGCTCGCTGCACTCACCGCGTCGCTGCAACCGCTTCGGCTGTCCGCCTGATTGACGTCACCGCTTGCCTGGGGGAGGCTAGGCCTTTTCCCAGGCAAGAGGCAGACAATGCTGATCGATCCCCACAAGGCCACGCTGCTGGTCGTCGACATCCAGGAAAAACTCATCGGCGCCATGAGCGACCCTGAAGGCACCCGCGCGCGGGCCCGATGGCTGCTGGCAGCGACGAACGAGCTGGAACTGCCGACGGTGATTTCCGAGCAGTACCCCAAAGGCCTGGGCCATACCCTGGCCGAACTGCTGGCCGCAGCGCCGGCCGCCGAGGTGGTGGAGAAAAGCCATTTTTCCTGCGTGGCCGCCGAGTGCCTGCCAGCAAGTTTGATGGCGCGTGAGCAAGTGATTGTCTGTGGCATGGAAACCCACGTGTGTGTGCTGCAGACCGTGCTCGGCCTGCTGGCGCTGGGCAAGCAGGTGTTCGTGGTCGAGGATGCCTGCGACAGCCGTACCCCGGCGAGCAAGGCCGCAGGGCTGGCGCGCATGCGGGCCGCGGGGGCGCAGGTGGTGACCCGCGAAATGGTTCTGTTCGAGCTCATGGGCAGTGCCAGCCACCCGCTGTTCCGGCACATCAGCAAGACCTACCTGGTCGGTGAACAGCCCTGAACGGCCGGTTACTGGCTGCCGGGTTGATGGCCCTGGCGCTGCTGCAAGGTTGCGCCGGGCGTCGTGAGGAAGCGCCCGAGACGGACCCGGCCAAGGTCCGCGCCCAACTGCTGCGGCTGTTACCCGCCCAGGCCAAGAACCGCGAGGGCTGGGCCCGGGACATTCAGGTGGCGTTCGAGGCCCAGCGAATTGCCCCCAGCAAGAGCAACCTGTGCGCGGTGCTGGCGGTGACCGAGCAGGAGTCGACCTTCAATGCCGACCCGCAAGTGCCCAACCTGGGGCGTATCGCCCGAGAGGAAATCGACCGCCGCGCTGCGCGCCTGCACATCCCCAAGCTGCTGGTCGACGGTGCACTGAAGGCGCCGTCGGGTAATGGCAAGAGCTACCAGCAACGTTTGCAGGCGGTGCGCAGCGAGAAGCAGCTGAGCGAACTGTACGACGAAGTCATCGCTCGCGTACCGCTGGGCAAGACCTTGCTGGGCGGGCTGAACCCGGTGCATACCGGTGGGCCGATGCAGGTCAGCATCGACTTTGCCGAAAAGCATGCGCGGGATTACCCCTACAGCCACGACGGCAGCATTCGCCAGGAAGTGTTCACCCGGCGCGGCGGCATGTATTTCGGTATCGCCCACTTGCTGGGCTATTCGGCCAACTACGATCGCCAGCTGTACCGCTTTGCCGATTTCAACGCGGGCTGGTACGCCAGCCGCAATGCGGCATTTCAGGCGGCACTGAGCAAGGTGACGGGGGTGACGCTGGCGCTGGATGGCGACCTGGTGGCGCCGGGCTCGATCATGCCCGGGACCACTGAAAAGGCGGCACGCAAACTGGGAGGAAAGTTGGGCCTGCGCAACCCGCAGATTCGCAGCCAGCTGGAGGAGGGCGATAGCTTGGCCTTCGAGGACAGCGAGCTGTACAGCGGGGTGTTTGCCCTGGCAGATGCCGCAGCTGGCAAGCCGATGCCACGGGCGGTGCTGCCGGGGATTCAGCTGAAAAGCCCGAAGATCACCCGCAAGCTGACCACGGCGTGGTTTGCCGGGCGGGTGGATGAGCGTTATCAGCGGTGCATGAAGCGTTAATGGTGGCCTGGCTGTCGAGCGCGGTCCTGTAGGAGCGGCCTTGTGTCGCGATGGGCTGCGCAGCAGCCCCAAGATTGTGCATCACCGCTGAACCCTTGGGGCTGCTGCGCAGCCCATCGCGACACAAGGCCGCTCCTACACAGGGACCGTGCAGGCCTGTGGGACTGTTAGGAGAACATCAGCTTTCGCCCAGGGCGGCAACTACCTGATCCACACTGGCCTTCAATCCGGCAAGTGCATCCTCAGGGTCACTCTCCACCACCACCAGCTTCGCCCCGGACGCCTTGATCACCTCGGCCACAGCCGCTTCCGGCTGCCGATGGTCCAGCACCAGCGCCACATCCTGCGCTTTCAGGTTGTCCCCCAGCGCCTTCAGCGCAGTCGCATCCCACTCGGCTGGCAGCGGCTGCTCGACCATGTCCAGGTTCAACCCGCTGGCCAGATAACCCAGCCGTTCCGACAGGCTCACCACCGTCAGGTTGTCGACCTTGGCCAAGCGTGTCTGGCTGCTGGCCGAAAGCTCCAGCAACTGGCGTTTGAGCCCGGCCAGGTTGCCCTGGATCTGCGCCTTGTCGCCCGGCGCCAACCGCTCCAGGTCATTGGCTACCACATCGGCCATGCGCCCGAAGTTGGTCGGGTTGAGCCAGGGGTATGCGCCATAGGCCTCGTCGCCACTCACCGCTATGCCCGGCAGCGCGCCATCCACTGGCCGTGCGGCGTCGATTTCGACGATCCGGATATTGCTACGCCGGGCCATCGGGTACAGCGGGTCGTCACGCCAGATCGAGCGCACGCCGATCACCGCGTCGGCCTGCTGCGCGGCCTTGTGCAGGCTGGCGCCACCGCGACCGCTGAAATAGGAAGGCTGGCGGCTGGCAGGCAGGTTGGCGGGTGCTGCACGCTTGAGCTGCACCTTGGTGCCTTCGAGCAAGGCGCTGGCCAGGCTGTGGGTGACGGGCAGGGTGGTCAGCACTTGCGTGGCGAAAGACAGCGACGGCAGGCCGGCCAGGGCCAGCGCCAGGGTCAGGCGTTTCAGGTTCATGCCGGGTTTCCTTGCAGGCGGGGGACGAGGGCGCGGGCCAGCGCCGCCAGGGCGAAGCAGATGCCGGCGACCAGGATGATCGCGGCGCCGGACGGCACCGGCAGGTCGAAAACGATCGGCAGCAGGATGCCCAGCAGCGTGCTCAGCGTGGCGATCAGCACCGACAGGAAGAAAAAGCCCTTCAGCGACTGGCTGACCAGGCGTGCGGCGGCAGCGGGGATCACCAGCAGCGCCCCGACCAGGATGGCCCCGATCACCTTCACCGAGGCCACGGTGACCAGGGTCACCAGCATCACGAACAGGTAGTCCAGGGTTTTCACCGCCACCCCGCGCACGGCTGCCAGCTGTGGGTTGAAACTGGCCAGCATGATGCGGTTGTACAGCGGCACTGCCAATGCCAGCACCAGCACCGCGACGATGCCCAGCACCACCAGGTCCTGGCCGCTGACGGTCAGCACCGAGCCGAACAGCACGTTCTCGAGGATGTGCACGTTGATCTTGCCCGCCAGCATCAGCAGCAGGCTGGCACCCAGCGCCAGCGAAACAGAGAGGAATACGCCGATCAGCGTGTCCGGCGACAGCCCGGTGCGGTTGCGCAGGAAGTTGAGCAAGATGCCGAACAGCAGGCAGTAGCCGAACAGGCTGCCGTAGGGGCCGGTGTAGGGCTCGCCCAGCAGGATGCCGATGGCCACGCCGGTCAGTGCGGCATGGCCGACCGCTTCGGAGAAGAAGGCAAAGCGCTTGACCACCACCAGGGTACCCAGGCCGCCCAGCACCGGGCCGATCATCAAACTGGCCAGCAAAGCGTTGACCACGAAGCCGTAGGCCAGCGCCTCGGGCAGGTAGCCGGCAGTGGCCCAGTCCTGGACCGTTTGCCGAAAGATTTCGAAACTCATCAGGCAAGGCTCTCGCTACGCGGGTGAACGGAGAACAGGCCGAGCAGGCGCTCCGGGGTCAGGGCCTGGGCGGGCGGGGCGTCGAACAGTACCTGGCGGCTCAGGCCGGTAACTCGGTCGGCCAGACGCATCACGGCTTCCAGGTCATGTTCGATCCACAGCACGGTGGTGCCGGCCTGGCGCCAACCCTGCAGCAGTTGTTCGAACACCTGGATGCCGGCTTCATCCAGGGCCGACATCGGTTCGTCCAGCACCAACAGTTGCGGCTCGGGGATCAGGCCCTGGGCCAGCAGCACGCGTTGGCGTTCGCCACCGGAAAGTGCGCCCATGCGCCGTTTGCGCTTGTCGAGCATGCCGACCCGCGCCAAGGCTGCGTCGATGGCCGGCTGCACACGGCGCGACAGGCCGAGGAAGGCAGGGCGGCGCTGGCACATGGCAGCCATGAAATCGTCCACGGTCATCGGCAGGCCACGGTCGAACTCCAGCGCCTGCGGCACATAGCCGATCACTTCGCGTTCGCCGGGCCAGTGCAGGGTCAGCTGGCCCTGGTGCGGCATCTGCCCGAGCAGGGTCTTGATCAGCGAACTCTTGCCGCCGCCGTTGGGGCCGACGATGGCATGCACGTTGCCGGCGGCGATGTTGAAGCTGACCTGTTCGAGGATGCGGGTGCGGCCCAGGGTGAGGTCGATGCCGGCGAACTCGATGCGCGGCCCGCAGGCTGTCACCAGGTTGGCGGCGGCGGTCATGCGCGGTTCTCCTGGATGGCGCGGACCACGGTGTCGAGGTTGCGCTTCATCTCCACTTCGTACTTGTCCTTGGTGTATTCGCCGTAGGAGATGTGCGTAAGCGGGTACAGGCGCACGCCGGATTCACGCTGGATGGTTTCGACATAGGCCGACGGGAAGTCCATTTCCGAGAAGATCACCCGCACGTCCAGCGTCTTGAGCTGGTCGATGGTCTTCTTCAGCTGGGCCGGGCTGGGTTCGATGCCATGGGCTGGCTCGACCACCGCAGTCACCTCCAGGCCGAAGTCACGTACCAGGTAGTCGTAGGCGGCATGGATGGTGGCGACCCGGAAGGTGGCGCTGGGCGCCTCGGTGACCTTGGCCAGTGCTTCGGCACGCAGTGCTCGCAGGCGCTTGGCATAGGCGCGGGCGTTTTGCGTGTACAGCTTGGCGTTGTTCGGGTCGAGCTTGCCCAGTTCGCGGGCGATGTTGTTGACCTGGGCGATGGTGGTGCTGATCGACAGGAAGGTGTGCGGGTTGACCACCTTGCCGGCGCCACGGGCGGCAATGCCGGTGGCCGCCAGCAAGGGTACGTTCTGGTTGGCCTCGATGGTGTTGATGCCGGGCTTTTCGCTGGCGGCGATCATGCGGTCGGCGAAATCGTCATGGCCAACGCCGTTGAGCACCACCACGTCCAGGGTGCCGATGCGCTTTATGTCCTCGGCCCGTGGCTCGTAGGCATGGGGGTTGAACCCCGCCGGAATCAGCGGCACCACTTCGGCCTTGTCGCCGACGATGTTGCTCACATAGCTGTAGTAGGGGTGCAGGGTAATGCCGATACGCAGGGGCTTGCCGTTATCGGCCAGGGCCTGTGCCGGCAGGGCAAGGGCCAGGAGCAGGGCGAGGGCGGAGCGGAGCATGGGGGAGTCCTTGGGTTCAGTGACGGTGTTCGCGGGTGACCCCGGCGTCGTAATGGCTGACCACCTGCTGCCAGCCGACGGCGATCAGGGCGGCCTGGCCAAGGTCGTCAGGGGGCACGGCGGCGCTGTCGCGGCGCAGCCAGACATCGGCCTGGCCGGTGCTGTCGGCCGGCAGGATCAGCAGCAGGCTGCCGGCCACTTCCGGGGTCTGACTGCGGCCAAGGTAGGCCCCGGGTTCCAGCCACGACCATTGGTGGTTGCCGCGGCCCTGGCTGCCGGCATCGACCACGAACGGCGGCAGGCCTTCCTCGGCCAGGGCCTGCACGCTGGGCGCGGCGGCGTTTTCTTCACGCAGCAGCTGGATTTCGTCGAAGGCCACCCGCAGGTCGGTGTACAGGCCTTGCTCGGCGGCGGTGAGGTTGCGACGGGCGTCGATCTGGTGGCTGGCGATGGCCTGTTCATCCTCGCGTTCGCCGCGCAGCAGCACCACGCTGGTGGCGAGTACCACGATCAGCAGGCTGACCAGCAGCACGTACAGGGTTTCGTGCCCGGCACCGGCCGGGCGAATCACTTGGGCGCGGCTCATGGCTGGGCGATATCGGCGTGGTCGACTTCCACCACGTGCCCGGGGCCGGCATCGAACAGCACGTAGAATTCGCCGTCCGGGCGCTTGAAGGTCAGGGTCGAATCATCACCGAGCTTGCCGCCGACCAGCACCTGTTCGTCGTAGGCGATCACGTCCAGGGTTACCCCGGGGGCACCGCTGCCATCCGAGAAGCCGCCGGTGCACTTGACCTGGCCGCCAGGCAGTTCTTCGCACTCGCACATCGGGTTGTGCGCCAGGGCCGGGCCGGCGGCCAGCACCAGCAAGGGCAGGGCGAGGGTGCGCATCAGGTGTTTCATTTATTGCCTCCTTGTTTCTCGAGCCAGGCCACGGTGGCTGGCGATGCCTTGGCCAGGGGGACCGACGCCTGGTGCATGCTGCCGTCCCAGCCTTCCAGGGTGATCCAGATCTGCGCGTCGGGCTTGGTGCGTGGCGGGATCGGCAACGAGGTGCCCATGTTGTACGGCGCACCGAAGAAAATCGTGCCGGCGGCGCGCAGGCTGCGCGGTTTGCCGATGCGCAGGTAGGCCGCCTTGACGCCGTTGACGCAGGCCTTGCACAGCGATGCATTGAAGACCTTGAAGTGGCCGGCAGGGCCGTCGGCGCGGGGCGCCTCGTCACGCATCTCGGCCAGGTCCAGGGTATAGGGACCGACCTGGATGTCGTTGATCACATTGGCGCCGAGCCCCGCTTCGCCGCGGAACAGCTTGGCGTCGGCGAAGTACTTGGGCATGAAGCCCAGCGGGATAAGGATCAGCAGGATGTTCAGGTGAAAACGCCACTTCAGCCACAGTTGCTTCAGCGGGCTGACGGGCACGGCTTGGGCCTGGCTCATGGGCGGATCTCCGCGGTGGGTTCATGGCGCGCCATGCGCGGTGCGCGCTCGCTGCGCTTGAGGGCGGCGGCGGTGGCCTGGGCGGTGCGTTTGGTCCAGATCAGCAAACCGCTGAACACCATCAGGGTGAGGACCAGGCCGAAGAAGAACCACACCAACTTGATCGGCAGGCCGCCGAAATCGCCGGTGTGCAGCGGGCGCATCGACTCGGTGACGAACTCCAGGGCGGAGCGGTCGCTGATCAGGAACTGACTGTCGACATTACGCGTGTACGGGTTCACCGAGGCGCTCTGGAACATCAGCGGGTACCAGCCTGGTCCGGCCAGGGTGATGTGGCTGTAGGCGGTAGCCGGCAGCGAGATGAAGCTGATCTCCAGCCCCGGGACCGCCAGGCCGGCGATGCGTGCCGCTTCATCCAGGTCGATGCGCGCTGCCGGGCTGCCATTCGGGGTTTGCGGCACGTCCTCACGGGCGATCACCGGCACGATGGGCCGGCTGGAAATGGTGATGTGGTTGTCGGCCAGGATCGCCTGGATCAGGAACCAGGTGCCGGTGATGGAAATGACCGCGATGAACCAGATCGACCAGACCCCGGCCAGGCGGTGCAGGTCGCCCCAGAAAATTCGCGAACCATGGCCGGTGCGCACCGGCTTGAAGAACCCCTTCCAGAACTTCTTGTACACCACCAGGCCGGTGACCAGTGAAGCCAGCATGGGCAGGCCGAGCAGCGACACCAGGTACCAGCCCCAGCTGAAACCGCTGGTGAACGGAACCAGCCACCAGCCGTGCAGGGCGCGGGTGAAGGCTTCGAAGTTGAAGTCCGGGGTCTTGCCCTGGATGGCCCCGGTGTAGGGGTTTACATACAGTGTCGGGCTGGTGCCGTCAGGCAGGGTGACATTGGCCTTGACCGCGAAGTGCGAACCATCGGGCTGGATCAGTCGCTCCACCACCATGTCCGGCTCGGCCTTGTGCAGGGCGTCCAGTACCTGCTGGAAGCTCAGGCGCTCGGCGTCGGCGCCGGGCTTGTTGGCGCGCACGGCGGGGTCGGCCAGCCAGACGATTTCCTGGCTGACCACCGCGAGCATGCCGGTGAAGCAGACGATCAGGACAAAGAACCAGATCGGCAAGGCGAGCCAGCTGTGGACCAGGAACCACAGCCTGGATTTGGATTTTTTCGGTGATTTGGCCATCTGACGGTCTTCTGCAATGGGGAGTCGAGCGTGTGCCCAGCCAAAGAGGGGCTGTATTGATAAGGACGAATGAGAATCGAAAACCTGCCGTTTTAAATGCAAGCAAATGTTTCGGGCAAAGAAACCTGAAAGCTGGCGCGACCGCTGTAGGAGCGGCCTTGTGTCGCGAAAGGGCTGCGCAGCAGCCCCAGGGTTTCAGCGCAGACGCACAAATTGCCGGGGCTGCTTTGCAGCCCTTTCGCGACACAAGGCCGCTCCTACAGGACCTGTACATGCCTGGAGGGCAGTGCTGGTCTTGCAGGGGATCAGGCGCGGGTCAGGGCCACTGCCGGTTGCGGCTTGCCGTGCAGCTGCGCCAGGTCCTGGTACAGCGCGCGGCCAATTTCCGCAGCGCGCGCCGGCAGCACCGAGAGCAGGGTGTCACTCAGGCCGTGGCTGTTTTCGCAGAAGCCCTGCAGGTACACCGTGGCCTGCAGGTCGGGGCTGGTCAGCACGCGGTAGTTGCGGTCGACGTTGAAATCGTCCAGGTAGCCGGCCAGGGGCGCCAGCAGCTCACGGTGCGAGCGGCGCTCGTAACCGGTGGCGAGTATCACCGCGTCGTAGCGGTGGGTCTGCTGCTGGCCGGTGGCGAGGTCGCGCAGTGTCAGCTCCAGGCCTTCGCGGGTGGCCACCACGGCTTCGACCTGGCGCCGGCACAGTACGTTGTGGCGGTACTGGTGGGCGACCTTCTGCCGGTAGAGAATGCCGTAGATGCGTTCTATCAGGTTGAGGTCGACCACCGAATAGTTGGTGTTGTGGTATTCGCCCAGCAGCTTGCTGCGCTGGTCGGCCGGTTCGTTGTAGACCAGGTCGGTGTAGTCCGGCGAGAAGATCTCGTTGACGAACGGGCTGTCATCGGCAGGCTTGAGCGCCGAACCGCGCAGGATCATGTCGACCTTGACCGACGGATAGCTATCGTTGAGGTCGATGAACGCCTCGGCGGCGCTCTGGCCCGAGCCGATCACGGCAATGCGCATCGGCTTGCCGGCAGTGCATGGCAGCTTGTTCAGGCTGCTCAGGTACTGGGAGTGGTGGAATACCCGCGGGTCGTCCTTGAAGGCACCGAACTTTTCCGGGATTTTCGGCGTGCCGCCGCTGCCGACCACCACCGAACGGGTGCGGCGGCTGTATTCGCGGCCTTGGGCGTCGCGCGAGACCAGGCGCAGGTGCTCGACCCGGCCGGCCTGCACGTCCGGCTCGATGCGCAGCACTTCTTCGCCATATACCGCCTGGGTGGCGAAGTGCTCGGCGGCCCAGCGCAGGTAGTCGTTGTACTCGAGGCGGCAGGGGTAGAAGGTGCCGAGGTTGATGAAGTCGGCCAGGCGCTGCTTCTGGTGCAGGTAGTTGACGAAACTGTAGGGGCTGGTGGGGTTGCGCAGCGACACCAGGTCCTTGAGGAACGAGATCTGCAGCTCGCTCTGGGTGGCCAGGGTTTCGCCATGCCAGCGATAGTCCTGCTGCTTGTCGATGAACAGCGCGTCGAGGGCATGGCCGTGGGACTCGGCGAGTTCTTCCAGGGCGATGGCCAGGGCCAGGTTGGAAGGGCCGAAGCCCACGCCGATCAGGTCCTTGATGGTTTCCGGTTTTGCAGACTGGCTCATGGCTGCGGTTCCATAATGGTCGAATGTTGACGCTCGCCGGGAGAGACCGGCGCCTGCGTTTGTACATTGGGTGGAACGAGCCAAACGATGGGGAATTTACTGGCGGCCGATCGGCCACTTGCAGCAGGGGGCTAAAGGCCTGCGCCTGTCGGCCGATAGGCAGAACAACCCAAGGACCATTTGCAACGCAGGGAGAAAGACATGACAGGTATTGCAGCAGTCAGCATCAGCACCACGAGCCAGGCGCTGAGCACAACCCAGGCCGCCGACAGCCAGGATGCGCAAAAGACTGAAGAGAATGGGGTCGGCACTCAGGCCGACACGTCGAAGGTGAACGGTGGTGGCCAGACTCAAGGTGCCCAGAGCAGCAGTGAAAGTTCGGAGCCTGCGCACATCAGGCAATTGCGCGAGATGATCAAGAAGCTGCAGAAGCAATTGGCCGAGGAGCAGAAGCAACTGGCCCAGTTGATGGCGCAGAAGATGGACGAAACCACCAAGCTGGCAGCCGTGGCCGCCAAGCAGGCGAGCATCGCCACCATCAATGGTGAAATCCTGCAGGCCACCGCGCAGTTGCTCGAAGCGTTACAGAAAACGGGTGGCAGCAGCGCGGGCGGGATGGTCAGCACCACGGCCTGACGAACTTGGGGCTGCTGTGCAGCCCATCGCCGGCAAGCCGGCTCCCACATGGACCGCGCAGGGCAGTTGCTCTCGCAGGCCTGGTGCTGTCACTGTGGGAGCTGGCTTGCCGGCGATAGGGCCGGTGCAGGCCCCATCATTCCGGCTTCGGTCATTCGGCCGCCAGGCGCCCCTTGTTCTGCCGCTCTGCCTTGTACTGCATGGCCACCGCCGGCGCCGGCTTGGCAGCACCGGTTTCCAGCCACTGACGCATGCGGCTGGCATCGGCGAAGTGGGTGTACTTGCCAAAGGCGTCGAGGATCACCATGGCCACCGGGCGGTTGTCCATGCGGGTCAGCAGCACCAGGCAGTGCCCGGCTTCATTGGTGAAGCCGGTCTTGGTCAGCTTGATGTCCCAGTTGCTCTTGTTCACCAGGTGGTCGGTGTTGCGGAAGCCCAGGGTGTAGTTGGGCTTGCGGAAGGCCACGGTCTTCTCGCGAGTGGTCGACAGCTCGCTCAGCATCGGGTACTTGCGCGACGCCATCAGCAGCTTGGCCAGGTCACGGGCCGTGGACACGTTCTGCGTCGACAGGCCGGTCGGCTCGACGTAGCGGGTGTGCGCCATGCCCAGGCTGCGGGCCTTGGCGTTCATCGCCTTGATGAACGCCGGGTAGCCGCCAGGGTAATGGTTGGCCAGGGTGTTGGCCGCACGGTTTTCCGATGACATCAGGGTAATCAGCAAGGTTTCGCGGCGGTCGAGCTGGCTGCCTAGGCGCACACGCGAATACACGCCTTTCATTTCCGGGTTGTTGGCAATGGTCATGGTGAGCATCTCATCCATGGGCTGCTTGGCATCCAGCACTACCATCGCCGTCATCAGTTTGGTCACCGAGGCAATCGGCACCACGCGGTCGGCGTGGCTCGAATACAGCTCCTGGTTGGTGTTCAGGTCGATCAGCAGGGCGCTGCCCGAGGCGAGGTGCAGCTTGGATGGGTCACGTTGAACCTGGGCCGGGGGTTGTGCAGCAGCGGTCGACGGAAGGGTCGCAGTACCTGTGAGCAACAGCAGCAGGCTGAGGATGGACAGGGATGTTTTCACGTTGAGGCTCACTAAAAGTTGGTATGTCGTTGGCTGTGCAAGGGTTTTCCCCCAAAAAACCGCTGCATTCTGGAGTATGGCTGATTTGCTGTCGAATGCCTTATGACTAAAGGGCGCAACGTGAACGAAATTTAATCCTGTACCAATTCTGTACCCATCATCACTCTGCCGAAGACAGCAGAACAACCTCGAAGGTCGTCCCTTCCTCTTCAGTCGACTCCACCTCAATTCTGCCACCGTGGTTCGCCACGATCTCCGACGCGATGAACAGGCCAAGGCCGAGCCCCGCTGCGGAGCCCCGCTCTCCGGATGAATAGCTCGAATATCTCCCTTCCGGCTTGAAGATGTAGGGCATCACCTCGGGCGGAATAGGTTCTCCGGAATTCTGGACACTGCCCCGTGGAACACCATTCACCTTGGCCAGCGTGACCTTGATAGGGGCCGTTGCATCGCCATGGCGCAGGGCATTGCCTATCAGGTTGGAGAAAACCTGAGAGATGCGGTCAGGGTCGAATTGGCCCGTGATGTGCGCCTGCTCATCCAGGATGATGCGCGCGAGCGGGAACGCCGTGCGCAGTTCGTCAATGACAGCCTTGCAGATTGGATTCAAATCCATTTTCCGCAAATCCACTGGAATGCCAGTCCCCAGATTGCAGCGGGCCAGATCCAGCAGATCGTTGATCATGACATTTGCCCGATGTGCACTGGCACAAACCTGGGTCGCAAGTAACTTTCCCTTTTCATCCAGACCGGCCTGCCGCTGGATCAGCCCGCCAGCCATGAGTATCGCGCCCAAGGGCGAACGCAAATCATGACCGAGCACGGCTAGCACCATTTTCCGGGTCGCCTCGACTGCCGTTCCGTAGGCAGCGATCGACTCTGCGAGCGCCTGGTCAATCGCTTCATTGAACCGGATCATGTCCTGAACATGATGCGCGTCTGCGAACGACTCCTGGGTAAGCCAGAGTGACAGAACGCTGGCGCGCAATGCCCGGTATTCGGACACCATCTGGTCCATCGAGAACCCAGCTATCAAGCGAGCAACCGCGTGGGTCTGCGCTGCGGTTTCGCTTGAACTCCTGGGGCCTCTGCCTTGTGTCTTCTCGGACTGTTGTTGCCTGCTCTGAGGCGTTCTCATGTCTTTGGCCACGGTGCGGAGCATCTTTTCGGCATGATCGCGCAAGCCGGAGGAGTCCTGCTTCGGCAGCTCTGTTTCAACCGAGCGGGCGTAGTTTTCCCAAGCCTGGAGAATGGGTTCCATACTGCTATCAATGAAATCGAACAGTCTCATGGGGCCTAACCCTGTCTGGAAAAAAGAGACCCGAAAAGCTTAGTTCATCCGGGAATCAGGAAGTTTGGGCGGCAGCCATTCGAGCTGAACGCTAAATGCAGGGCGATCCCGATGCAACCTGTGCTTGGATGCAGGGGCATCGGGATGTCTCGCCGGGTGCCTGGGTTCAGGTATGGATCAGCGAGAGGTCGCTGATGATGCAGATCGAGCCGTCATCGGCGGGCGTCGTGTCGGAGTAGTCCACCTGGTTGTACACCCCGCCGTGGAACTCGAATAGCCGAGAAGCCCAGGTGCTGTCGAACTGCAGATCGCCGGACCAGCCGGTCACTCCATTGCACTTGGCCGTAACGTTGATCACGCCCGCCGAGGTAGCGTGGATGCTCACCTCGAACTTCGCCCCCAGCGGTACCCCCTTGAGCACCGTCGAATTCACAGGATCCGCCTGGTTGTAGGTCCGCCGAAACCCCAGGGTGATGTCGCCCTTTTTCCAGAACACCTTCACGGGCGGGCTGTCGTCCCCGTAGACGTGCATCTGCGCGATGACCACCTTCTGCGCCCAGTTGACCTTGGTCAGTGTCATTTCCTGGCGATTCCAGTGATCCAAGGCGCCGCCCAGGCTCCAGTATTCCGGCTCCGACCACTCGCAGCGGGTCCTGCGGGTGCTTTTGCTCGAAGCGCCTTTGGTGGGGGCAGACAATTGGACCGAACCATCGCTGAGCACTTTCACGTAGTTCGGGTACAGGGCAATCGCTTCGCTGCCGGTGAGTTCGACCGCTACGGTGCTGATCGACGATTCGGCTACCGGAACGGCGATGGTGAGGTTGCTGATATCTACGCTCATGGGGGGAACTCCGGAATGGAAATGTCGGTTGGTGCCGCAGCAGCACGGTGGCGGCTGCTGGAGTGAAATTTAGCCTTGCGCTAAATCATCGTCAATAGCTTATGGCTAAAATTATTTCGCCGGGCGACAAATTACCTGTTGGCGAAAATTTTCCGCAACGGGGCTTTACGCTTGATTTGGCGGTGAGATAAGCTTCCCTTGAATACTGTACGAATATACAGATGTCAGGATAAGAATATGTCTAAGCACATGAAGTCGACGCCCCATCAGCGCCAGGAAATGACCGGAATGGAGCGGCTGAGCTTGCGCGTGTCAGCGATGATCAACCACCCGCTCGCGCAGACGCAGCGCTGGGTGACGGTGCATCGGCTGGATACCGACGGTGATGCCGAGTGGGAGGAGGTGATGGGCCTGCTGGCCGAGACGCCCGAGTTGGAACTGACCTTCAACGACGACGAGAGCGTGACGGTGCGCTGGGAGCGCAGCAGCGTGGAGGAGCGCGACGACTTTATTGTCGAGCAGGACAGCGAGCAGCAGGCCGAGGAGGCGGCACCTTTCTGAAGGTCAGAAAGAGCCTGCGGGGTAACGTAATGCTGCTCACTCCAGTCTGATGTGGCATCGATTGGGGCTGCCTTGCAGCCCTTCGCGGGCAAGCCCGTTCCCACAGAACTGCACATAACTCATTGAATTAGCAGGGGCTCTGTGGGAGCGGCTTTAGCCGCGAACACCGGCGAAGCCGGTGCCATGCACCACGTTGGATTCTTCGCGGCTAAAGCCGCTCCCACAGAGTACGCGTACCGCTTGGCTGTGGGAGCGGGCTTGCCCGCGAAGGGACAGCATTACGCCGGGGTGGTGGGCTTCGCTTTACACAAGGTGCGCATTCCACACCAGCAGCACCCTGGCCTGGATGTAGGTCTCTTCCCGGCGAATCATGCGGTCCTTGTGCCGCGAGTTGTCGGAAATCATCTCGAAATGCTCTTCGTCGGCAATTTGCAGCCGCTTGATGTAGATGTGGTCGCCCCAGGAGAAGAAGTAGATTCCATCGCCGACGAACTCGCGGATGCTGACGTCCACGATCAGCGGGTCGCGGTGCTTGATGGTCGGCTCCATCGACTGGCCCCAACCGGTCACCATCTTCAGGTGGTGGTGCTCGCTGAACTCCACGCCCAGCTCGCGCAGGTGGCTTGGGCTGACGCGAACATCCTTGAACATCTCGGGGTAGTCGTGGGGGATCTGCCCGCCACCCATGGCTGCGCGGACGTCGTAGTGGGCAATCCACACTTCGTCGCCCACCAGGCCTGGCCGAGCAGGTTCAGCGGCCACCAGTGTCGAATCTGCCGGCTCCTCGGCGGCGGCCAGCAGCCTTTGCCGGGTTTCTTCAGGGATGCCTCTGCCGCTTCTGGCAAGCATCTGCTTGACCAGGTCGGCTGCGGAAAGCTTGCTGTCGCCAGCCTCGGCCGGCGACTGCGGCTGGTCGCCCGCTGCCATCGCGTCGAACCACCCCCGCGGCAAGCCTTCGATGCCCTCGATCCTGCGGGCCACGTCATCGCCCAGGTTCTTCGCTGTCTTGTCCGAAAGGATCTGGCTCAGGTGCGCGGGCGCCATCCCCCAGCGCTCCGCGCAGGATCCCTTTCTCTGGCTGCCGATCAGCTTGACCAGGTTGTGCTTGCGAATTTCGTAGATGTCCATGGAGCGAAGCATGCCAGTGTTTAGCTTGCTGCTAAATATGCTCATAGCTAAATTTTCCTTGTCATGAAATTAGCTGTAGGCTAAATTTACCATGCAAGCAAGGAAAGCCACCGAGAAGCTGTTCTCCAAGGCTTACGACATCACCATTGGTAATGAGGTTTTCATGGATCCGACTGACCTCGGCCCAGGCACCATCACCTGGCTGGGCGGAACAGGCACCGTGTTGCTGGGTGCATTCCTCTGGCTGCGCAAGTGGCTGTCCAGGGATGCGGCTGACCGTGCCATGGACAACGCTGATATTGGCGTGGTCCGGCGCCTGAACGAGTTGCTCGATATCGAGCGTGATGCCCGAAGAGAAGCACAGGCCAGGGCCGATCAGTTTGCAAAGGAACGCAATGAACTGGTGATCACTGTAGGGCGCCTGGAAGGCAAGATCGAAGCGCTGACCAGTCGAGGTGGGCATCCACCCCGGCAGGTCACCGTCCAGGGCGAGGGCGTCGCCCGCCTGCGCGGGAAGCAGGGTGAGTGAGGCGGCCCGCAAGACAAATTCTGTTCACGCCCATGCGTATGGGCTTCTTCTGCATGGAGACAACATGGCTCGATTGGATTCTGCCGCTGTCGGCGGTGCGAACGTGCTCGCGTTCCTGGACATGCTGGCCTGGTCCGAAGGTACCTCGACCATCGCTGCCAGCGACGATGGCTACAACGTCCTGGTCGGCGGCCAACTGTTCAATGACTACAGCGGGCACCCGAAGCAGAGGGTGTGGTTGCCCAGCTACGGCATCCACAGTTCTGCGGCTGGGCGGTACCAGATTCTGGCCGGTACCTGGGATGCCATCGTGAGCACCTATGGCTTCAATGGCCGCTTTACCCCTGAGGCCCAGGACCTGGCGGCAATCAAGTTGCTGAGCGAACGCGGTGCCTTGGCGCTGATCAAGGCTGGCCGCATTGCCCAGGCGATCGCCAAGGCCGCGCCTATCTGGGCCAGCTTGCCTGGCGCGGGATACGGTCAGCGTGAGCACCAGTTGGCCGCATTGTTGGCAATGTTCATAGCCTGCGGCGGGGAGGTGCAGGCGTAACGCCCAGGCAAAAAAAGACCCGCCAGGTAAGCGGGCCAGAAGGGCGTAGGGAGCAACGCACAACAAATACGGGTCAGGCGACCAAGGTGCCTGGTTGCAACTGTTCGACCAAGGCCTGGGCCGAGGCGCGGGTCGGCATCGGGCCGCTTACGGCTTCGCCGTTGCGCACCAGGTACCAGCATGCGAGCAGGCCCTGCTCACGCAGCGAAGCGGGGACGGCACTGCCGACGACGGACATGATCTGGATAGTGGCCATGTGGACCTCCTGTAAAACATGGCCCTACCTTACGCAGCAGCCGGGGCGGTTTGAAATTAACTTCCTCGATAGTGGTCATTGGTTCCATCAACATTTACCAGCGCGGCGGGCCGTAATACACCGGTGGCGGGCCGTAGTAGGTGCGGTAGCCTGGGGGCGGTGGTGCTGGCACGTAGTACGGCTGGTAGTACACCGGCGGTGGCGGTGGTTGCACGTACACCGGGGGCGGCCCGTAGTAGACCGGCTGGCGCTCGACGTACACGGTACGGTCACGCCCGCCATAAACCGTCGCCCCGACCACGGCGCCAACCACGGCCGCACCCAGCAGCGGGCCGGGGCCATACCAACCGCCATGGCCATGGCCGCCGTGGGCGACAGCGGGCGCACTGATGGCCAGGGCACCGACCAGCAGGGCGATTCCGGGAATGTGACGGTTCATGAAGAAACCCTCGCAAGGACACCCCAAGTGTGGGGTCCTATTACTATGACTCCACTCTTCGTCAGCTGAGCACGGGGGAACGGTAAAGGTTGTGTAAGGGACGACCAGCGGTTACCTCTGTTACGCTGAACAAACGTTTCAGTTATGACAAAGGAGCAGGTTATGTCGGCAACTCCAAGCAGAGACACCGTGCTGTGCATCTCCCTGGCCGGCCGCCCCGGCACCTTCGGTGTACGGTTCCACAACCACCTTTACCAGCAGCTGGGCCTGGACTTCTACTACAAGGCCATGCGCACCGATGACCTGCCGGCGGCGGTGGCGGGCATTCGCGCTTTGGGTATCCGCGGTTGCGGGGTATCGATGCCGTACAAGGAAGCCTGCATGGCCCTGGTCGACGAGATCGACCCATCGGCTGCGGCCATCGAGTCGGTCAATACCCTGGTCAATACCAATGGCCACCTGAAGGCCTACAACACCGATTACCTGGCCGTGCGCCAATTGCTGGCGCAGCACAAGGTCGACCCGTCCACGGCGTTTGCCCTGCGCGGCAGTGGCGGCATGGCCAAGGCGGTAGCCAGTGCCTTGCGCGATGCCGGGTTCGCCGAAGGCATCATCGTTGCGCGCAACGAGCAGGCGGGGCGGCAGCTGGCGGATGTGTGTGGTTATCGCTGGGTGCCGGAGCTGGGCGACCTGTGCCCACCCATGCTGGTGAACGTGACACCGATCGGCATGGCGGGCGGGCCCGAGGCCGAGGAGCTGGCGTTTTCCGAGAACGCCATCGCCGCGGCGGCGCGGGTGTTCGATGTTGTGGCGATGCCGGAGAGTACTCCGTTGATCCGCCGAGCGCGGGCGTTGGATAAGCCAGTGATCACCGGGCTGGAGGTGATTGCGCTGCAGGCGCTGGAGCAGTTCGTGCTTTACACCGGGGTGCGACCCACCCTGGCGCAGGTGGAGGCGGCGGTGGCGTACGCCCGGGATATCTGATTATTCCTGTGCCGGCCCTTTCGCGTGCTTGCCCGCTCCCACAGGGACCTCACAGGATCTGAAATCTGTGCAGTACCTGTGGGAGCGGGCAAGCCCGCGAAGAGGCCGGAACAGGCATAAACAAGGTCAAAATACCTTGTGCCCCTCATCCAGCTGCTGGTCGACCAGCGCCCGGCCATGGGCCAGCGACACATGCTGTGCGTTCTCGAGGTCGGAGAAGAACTTCATCGGCATCGACATGCGCCTGCTGGTGTGCCCTTCGGGGTCGGTAATCAGGCACCCGGCGGCGTAGGGCAGGGGGGAATCGGGGTGGGGCATCACGCTGGCGGTGATGGTGTGCTTGCGATATTCACAGTGAAGAGATTGCATCGTCCTTACCTCGCTGTGGCATGTGAAGCAGTTACCTTCATATACCACAGCAAAGGGCCGGGAGTTCCCGGCCCGACGAGCGAACAGCGATGAATGCTCAGCCTTTGAGTTCGGTCGGCTGGATGACTTCGACCCAGTAACCGTCCGGGTCCTTGACGAAGGCCAGGTGGTTCATGCGCCCGTCCTGCAGGCGTTTCTGGAACGGTACACCCAGTGCCTCGAAGCGTGCGCAGGCGGCGCGTACGTCCGGTACCGAGACGCAGATGTGGCCAAAGCCGCGCGGGTCGGTGTTGCCGTTGTGGTAGGCGAACTTGGCATCGTTTTCGGTGCCGTGGTTGTGGGTCAGTTCCAGCACGCCCGGAATAGACTTCATCCACTGGTGGCGTTCGTTGTCATCGGCCGGGATCTGCGCCGGGTCGACCAGGGCCAGGAAGTACAGGCTGAAGGCAGCTTCGGGGAAGTCGCGCTTGTCCACCAGGCGGAAGCCCAGCACGCGGGTGTAGAAGTCCAGGGACTTCTCGATGTCCTTGACCCGCAGCATGGTGTGGTTGAAGACGAACTGGGCGGTGGCGGCATCCGGTTGGGCGGTGACGCCAGGCAGGGTTTGCAGATCGTGCAGGCTCATGGGAACTCCTGAGACGGGGCCGGGCGCAGGGCACCGGCAAAACAGACAGGCTGGCCATGATACGGCAGTGTGCCGATTGCGCAAATGAAAGCGCCCTGCACAAGGCAGGGCGCTGGAATTAGAGGCCCGCATGTGCGGGCGCGTGATGGGGTCGCTAGTCCTTTAGCTGTCTCGATACTGAGCCAGCCCTTGTGAAAAAAGTGTGAAGTGCGTGTGGACGTTTCATCAGCGTACCCAGCTTTCTACCGTGGCGGCGCCGTATTGCTCTTTCCAGGCCTTGAGCCCACGGTGGTTGCCGCCTTTGGTCTCGATTCGCTCGCCGGTATGCGGGTTGGTGTAAACCTTCACCACGCGCGCGCGGCGCTGTTGCTTGGGTGCTGCACTGGAAACCCGGGCCACTGCCTTCGGGTCGAGGATGGCGATGATATCGCGCAGGCTCTTGTCGTAGCTTTTCATCAGGCCGACTAGTTTCTGCTCGAATTCGATTTCGCGTTTGAGGCCGGCATCCTTTTTCAACGCTTCCAGTTGCGCCATCTGTTCCTGGAGCGCTTTTTCGGCAGCACGAAACTCTGCAAGTCTGGACACTGTAATCACTCCTGTACGTCGGTCGTGGCAGGGCGTGACGAACATTGAAGAAGAATAAAAACGCCGGCCACGCGGGTGGGTTCCGCTGTTCGCTGATATCGAGTGTAGTCATTCATGGGTACTGGGTAAACTGCAAACTTTTTGTAAGTAAGCAGGGAACTTTCCTAGTTTTGCGTGCGGTATTGTCCGGTTTTTCCGTGGTTGTCTTGTGGCGCGCTTAGACCATGGTCCAATGGCCCGTGCCAGAGCCTTCGCGCGATCATTTCAGATGATGGCCGGCAATTGTTCGGCCCCCTCGCAGTACCGTGGCCAGCACGTGCCACAGGTTGTTTACTCGCCTTGATTCTGGATGTTTTCTCCCATGTTTGCCCCTTTCCCCCTCGCCCCCGGGCGTCGTGTTGCCGGCTTGTTCCTGTTGTGTGCCGGCGTCAATGCCCAGGCCGCCGGTTTTCTTGAAGACAGCAGTGCAAAGGTCGAAGCACGCAATGTCTATTTCAACCGGGATTTTCGTGACGGCCACAGCAGTTCCAGCCAGGGTGCGTCCAAACGCGAAGAATGGGCACAAGGTTTCATCCTCAATGTGCAGTCGGGTTATACCCAGGGCCCGGTAGGTTTTGGCGTGGATGCGCTGGGCATGTTCGGCTTCAAACTTGACTCCAGCCCGGCGGACAGTAACAGCGGCCTGTTGCCGTCTTCCGGTCACGACCCGCGCCACTCGGCCGACCAGTACGCGAAGATGGGCCTGGCGGCCAAGGTCAAGGTTTCCAGTACCGTGCTCAAGTACGGTTCGATGATGCCGGATGTACCGTTGCTCAAGTACAACGATGGCCGCCTGCTGCCGACCATGTTCCATGGCGCCATGCTCACTTCCGAAGAAGTGCGCGACCTGAAGTTCACCCTGGCCCGCCTGGACAAGTACACCGCACGGGATTCCACCGACCGCCAGGACATTCGCGTGCATTGCAAGAACAAGCGCTATGCCTGCGATATCGAGGCTGATCACTTTGACCTGGCTGGTGTCGATTACCGTTTCAACGAACGCTTCAGCGCCCAGTACCAGGTGGCCAAGCTGGAGAACATCTACCGCCAGCACTTCCTCGGCCTGGTCGCCAGCCAGCCATTGGCGGTGGGCAGCCTGTCGGCAGACCTGCGCTTGATCAAGAGTGATGACATCGGCAATGCCCGCGCCGGCGAAATCGACCATCGCGCGTTCAGCGGCATGCTCGGCTACAGCCTGGGTGGCCACAAGCTCAGTGCCGGTTGGCAGCGCATGTATGGCGACAGTGCCATGCCATACCTGGATGGCAGCAACCCGTACCTGGTCAACTATGCCCAGGTCAACGACTTCGCCGCCGCCCAGGAGCGTTCCTGGCAGGTGCGTTATGACTATGACTTCAAGGCCCTGGGCGTGCCTGGCCTGACCTTCTTCACCCGTTACATCAACGGTGACAATATCAAGGTGCCGGGCAGTACGGCCGAAGGCAAAGAGTGGGAACGCGACACCGAGTTCAAGTACCAGGTGCAAAGTGGCACGTTCAAGGACGTAAGCGTGCGCCTGCGTAATTCCACTTACCGCAGCAATTATGAAAAATGGGCGCGTGACATGGACGAGACACGGGTCATCGTCAGCTACAACTTCTCCATCTTCTGACGGGGCGCTTTGCCAAATACCGGCAGCCACCTGACAATGGCTGCTGGTTCCCGCAAAGGGCAGGGCAATGAAAGACCTGTTGTTGATCGGCATCGGCCCGGGTGACCCGCGCCAGGTCACCTACGAGGCGGTCGATGCACTGCGCCAGGCCAGTGTGTTCTTCGTGCTCGACAAAGGCGGCGACAAGGACGAACTGCTGCGCCTGCGCAAGGCCATCCTGCAACGCTACCGGCCCGAGGGCGGCTACCGCCTGGTGCAGGTGGCCGACCCTGCACGCGATGGCCAGGCCGATGACTACCTGCGCGCGGTGCAGGACTGGCACCGGCAGCGTGCGGCGCTGTATGCCCAACTGATCGAACAGGAGATAGGCGAGGGTGAAACCGGCGCCTTTCTGCTGTGGGGCGAGCCGACGCTGTACGACAGCACCCTGCGCATCCTTGGCCTGGTCCGCGAGCGTGGTGTGGCGCTGCGCCTGCAGGTCATTCCGGGCATCAGCAGCGTGCAGGCGTTGGCTGCGCGCCATCAGGTGCCGCTCAACCGCATCGGTGAGCCGTTGACCGTATTGCCAGGGCGGCGCCTGGCTGGGCAGGGGCAGATCGACAATGTGCTGGTGATGCTCGACGGGCAGTGCGCGTTTGCCCGGCTCGATGACCCGGCGTTGATGATCTACTGGGGCGCGTACCTTGGGACTGCTGATGAGGTGCTGATTGCCGGGCCGTTGCAAACGGTGAAGGCACAGATACTGGAGGTGCGTGAGCGGGAGCGGGCGCGCAAGGGGTGGATCATGGATAGCTACCTGTTACGCAGGGAGCTGTAGTCAGCTACAGCCTGTGCCGGCCTCTTCGCGGGCTAGCCCGCTGCCACAGTTATTCCACTGCACTCAAACTTGTGCTGACCCTGTGGGAGCGGACAAGCCCGCGAACCAGGCGACACCGATTTCAAGGGTTACCCAGAATGGCCTGTACCTTGTCGCGCAACTGGTCGATGCTGAACGGCTTGCCGATCAGATGCATGCCCTCCGGTACATTGACGTTCTCGGCATAACCACTGGCGAACAGCACCGGCAACAGCGGCCGCAGGTCGCGCGCCTTGCCGGCCAGCTCTTCGCCACCCATGTCTGGCAACCCCACGTCGGTCAGCATCAGCGCCAACTCCTGGCCCGGGTCCTCGATAATGCGCAGCGCCGCGCCGGCACTGTCCGCCTCGATGACCGTGTAGCCCAGTTCGTCGAGCACTTCGACCATCAGCATGCGTACGATGTCGTCGTCTTCGACTACCAGAAGGTGCATGGTTCGGATCCTGTGCTAATGAATGTCTTTAATCTGTGCTCCAGATGGCAGCAGAAGTTCCCGAGGATACCGGGCACTGCAATCAGATGGAACGTTTGGCGCACGCTGCCTTCAAATACTGGCTAAATGCCCTGCCAGACCCGGCAAAGCTGGTTAGACTCGCTTAACAGGACGGCGCAGTGGCAGATAATGACAAAGACAGATCCGCCACACTTTTCAATGGACTTTTAGCTCGGGCGTTTTCACATGATTCAAGCAGCCTCGATGGACCAGCGAAGCTTCCGCAAGCTGTTGAGCCGCAACGTCGGCCTACCCCTGGGGGTTGGCCTGCTGGGGGCCGTAGCCTTCGTTGCGGTGATCAACTACCTGCTTTCGGCCTTGCAGTGGGTCGAGCACACCGACCGGGTGATCGGCAATGCCAACGAAGCGGTCAAACTGTCGATCGACATGGAAACCGGCATGCGTGGCTTCCTGATCACCGGCGATGAGCGTTTCCTCGACCCCTACGAGGTGGCCAAGCCACGCATTTTCGGCAGCCTGCAGAGCCTGCGCGGCATGGTCGAGGACAACCCGCAACAGGTCGAACGCATCGACCGGCTGATCGCCCTGCAGCAAGCGTGGAACACCTTTGGCAGCGAGATGATCAACTTGCGCCGCAGCCAGGGTGATTACCGCGCCTTGATCGGCAACGGCCGCGGCAAGCGCCTGACCGATGAGATCCGCAAGGAGTTCGACAACCTCATCGGCAGCGAACAACAATTGCGCATGGCGCGCAACGAGCGGGTCAACAGTGTGACCGTCACGGTCATGTCGTCCTTCGTGCTGTTCATCGTCGGCCTCAGCGCCTTGCTGGCCTACCTCGGGCGGCGCGACCTGCTGGCGCTGTCCGCTACCTATGACGAAAACTTCCAGGCCCAGCAGCGCGCCGCCGAGCGCCTGGAGCATCAGGCCTGGCTGCGCAACGGGCAGACGCAACTGTCCGAACAGGTGCTCGGCCAGCTGACCCTGCCCATGCTCGGTGACAACATCCTGCGTTTCTTCGCCAGCTACCTGGGCAGCGTGGTAGGCGCCTTGTACGTGCGTGACGAACATGGCCGCCTGGTGCGTGTTGCCAGCTATGGCCTGGATGCCGAGGAGCAGGCGCGCGAGCAAGTACTGGGTGACCACGAGGGGCTGCTGGCCCAGGCCGTGCGCGAAGCGCGGTTGCTGCGCCTGGACGACTTGCCCGAAGACTATTTCCAACTCAGCTCCGGCCTGGGCCGAGGCCTGCCGCGCAGTGCCATGCTGATGCCCTGCAGTGATGACGGGCAGATCAACGGCGTGCTGGAGCTGGGCTTCCTGCGGCCGTTGCAGGAGCGTGACGAAGAGATGCTGCAGCGGGTCCGTGGCAACGTCGGTATTTCCATCGAAAGCGCCCGTTACCGGCAGCGCCTGCAGGAGGTGCTGGCCGAAACCCAGCAACTGAACGAAGAGCTGCAAGTGCAGCAGGAAGAACTTAAAACCGCCAACGAAGAGCTCGAAGAGCAATCCCGCGTGCTCAAGGAGTCCCAGGCCCACCTGGAAACCCAGCAGGCGGAGCTTGAGCAGACCAACGAGCAGCTGTCGGAGCGCACCGAGGCGCTGGACCGCAAGAACGACGAACTGCTCCAGGCCCAGGACGAGCTGCAGGCGCGCGCCGAGGAACTGCAGCGTTCGAGCAAGTACAAGTCCGAATTCCTCGCCAACATGTCCCACGAGTTGCGCACGCCGCTGAACAGCTCGCTGATCCTGGCCAAGCTGCTGGCGGAAAACGGCGAGGGCAACCTCAGCGACGAGCAGGTCAAGTTCGCCGAATCCATCTATTCGGCCGGCAACGACCTGCTCAACCTGATCAACGACATTCTCGACATCGCCAAGGTGGAAGCAGGCAAGCTCGAAGTGCGCCCCGAAAGCACCCAGTTGGAACGCCTGGTCGAAGGCCTGCGTGGCATGTTCGAGCCGTTGGCCGGGCACAAGGGCCTTGCCTTCGAGGTGACCACCGAGGCGCAGGTGCCGGCCACGCTGTTCACCGACCGCCAGCGCCTGGAGCAGATTCTCAAGAACCTGCTGTCCAACGCCATCAAGTTCACCGAGCGCGGCCAGGTCAGCCTGAACATCGGTTACCAGCCTGGCACCGGCATCGTCTTTGCCGTGCGCGATACCGGCATCGGCATCGCCGCCGACCAGCAGCAGGCGATCTTCGGCGCCTTCCACCAGGTGGATGGCACCAGCAACCGCCGTTATGGCGGCACCGGCCTGGGCCTGTCCATTTCCCGCGACCTGGCGCACCTGCTGGGTGGGCAGATCAGCGTCGACAGCAGCCCCGGCCAGGGCAGTGTATTCAGCCTGATCCTGCCGGAGCGCTATGAGCGCGTGGCGCAGGATATCGAGCCGCTCAGCCTGCGCCCTGCGGTCGATAGCCTGCCACCCGCGCCGCAGGCGCCAGTGGTGGCGGCACCGAAACGCCCGACACCAGTGTTTGCCGATGACCGTGAGCGCGCGCCGTTCGGCAACCGCTGCATCCTGGTGATCGAAGACGAACCGAACTTCGCCCGCATCCTCTTCGACCTGGCCCACGAGCTGGGTTACAGCTGCCTGGTGGCGCAGGGCGCCGACGAGGGCTTCGAACTGGCCGTGCAGTACATCCCCGATGCCATCCTGCTGGACATGCGCCTGCCCGACCATTCCGGCCTGACCGTGCTGCAACGCCTGAAGGAGCAAGCGAGCACCCGGCACATCCCGGTGCATATCATTTCCGTTGAGGACCGCGTCGAGGCCGCCATGCACATGGGTGCCGTCGGCTACGCGGTCAAACCCACCAGCCGTGAACAACTCAAGGAAGTTTTCGCCCGGCTGGAGGCCAAGCTGACCCAGAAGCTCAAGCACATCCTGCTGGTGGAAGACGACGACCTGCAGCGCGAGAGCATTGCCCGCCTGATCGGCGACGACGATGTCGAGATCACCGCCGTGGCCATGGCCCAGGATGCCCTGGCGTTGCTGCGCGAGAACATCTACGACTGCATGATCATCGACCTCAAGCTGCCCGACATGCTCGGCAACGAGCTGCTCAAGCGCATGACCGCCGAAGACATCCGTGCCTTCCCGCCGGTGATCGTGTATACCGGGCGCAACCTGACCCGCGAAGAAGAAGCCGACCTGCTCAAGTATTCGCGCTCGATCATCATCAAGGGCGCCCGCTCGCCGGAGCGCCTGCTCGACGAAGTGACGCTGTTCCTGCACAAGGTCGAGTCGCAGCTGTCCAACGAACGCCAGCGCATGCTCAAGACCGCGCGCAGCCGCGACAAGGTTTTCGAAGGCCGCAAGGTGCTGCTGGTGGACGACGACGTGCGCAACATCTTTGCCCTGACCAGCGCGCTGGAGCACAAGGGCGCGATCGTCGAAATCGGCCGCAACGGCCGCGAGGCCATCGAGCGCCTGGAGCAGCATGACGACATCGACCTGGTGTTGATGGATGTGATGATGCCGGAAATGGACGGCTTCGAGGCTACCCGGCTGATCCGCCAGCAACCACGCTGGCGCAAGCTGCCGATCATTGCCGTGACCGCCAAGGCGATGAAGGATGACCAGCAGCGTTGCCTGCAGGCTGGCGCCAACGATTACCTGGCCAAACCGATCGACCTGGACCGCTTGTTCTCGCTGATCCGTGTGTGGCTGCCGCAACTGGAGCGAATTTGACTAGCGAACGTAACACCGATATCGAAATCCGCTTGCTGATCGAGGCCATCTACCTCAAGTACAGCTACGATTTCCGCAACTATTCCGGCGCGTCGATCAAGCGCCGGATCCTGCATGCGCTGCGCCAGTTCGACTGCCTGACGGTGTCGGCGCTGCAGGAGCGCGTGCTGCACGACCCTGGCATGTTCATGCAGTTGCTGCAGTACCTGACGATCCCGGTCAGCGAGATGTTCCGCGACCCGGGGCACTACCTGGCGCTGCGCAACGAAGTGGTGCCGCTGCTGCGCACCTGGCCGTCGATCAAGGTGTGGATTGCCGGCTGCAGCACGGGCGAGGAGGTGTATTCGATGGCCATCCTGCTACGCGAGGAGGGCCTGCTGGAGCGCACCATCATCTATGCCACCGACATCAACCCGCATTCGCTGGACAAGGCCAAGCAGGGTATCTACTCGATGCAGAGCATGCGCGAGTACGCCGAAAACTATCGCATCGCCGGTGGCCGACGGGACTTTGCCGAGTACTACACGGCAGCCTACGGCAACGCCATCATGGACAGCACCCTGCGGGACAACGTGACTTTCGCCGACCACAGCCTGGCCACCGACAGCGTGTTTTCCGAAACCCAGCTGGTGTCGTGCCGCAACGTGCTCATCTACTTCAACAAGGAACTGCAGGACCGCGCCCTGGGCCTGTTCCACGAGTCCCTGTGCCACCGCGGCTTCCTGGTGCTGGGCAGCAAGGAATCGGTGGATTTCTCCGCCTACAGCGAGCGCTTCGAGCCGCTGGTCAAGCCCGAACGGATCTACCGCAAGTCATGAAAGGCGTACGCGCGATGGTGATCGGCGCCTCGGCCGGCGGCGTTACAGCGCTATTCAGTGTGCTGGGCGCGTTGCCGGCCGGCTTCGCCATTCCGGTGATATGCGTGCTGCACCTGCCGGATGACCGCCACAGCCAGCTGGCCGAGGTGCTGCAACGTCGCCTGCGGCGGCCAGTGTGCGAGGCCTGTGACAAACAGCCGCTGCGCCCCGGGCAGATCTACGTGGCCGGGCCGGGTTATCACCTGTCGGTGGAGCGTGACCTGACCCTGTCGCTGAGCCAGGAGCCGCCGGTGCATTTTTCCCGGCCGGCGATCGACTACCTGTTCATGTCGGCGGCCGATGCCTATGGTGCCGGCCTGCTGGGCATGTTGCTCACCGGGGCCAACGAGGATGGCGCAGAAGGCCTTGCCTATATCAAGCGCAACGGGGGCCGGACCGTGGTCCAGGACCCTTGCGACGCACAGGTGGCGCTGATGCCGGAGGCCGCACTGGCCCTGCACCAGCCCGACCATATTCTTTCTCTGAGTGGCATCGAGCGATTGCTCGCCGCCCTGGAACCCAGCGCATGCTAAGCCACACCATCGCCAAACTGCTGATCGTCGACGACCTGCCAGAAAACCTGCTGGCCCTCGACGCCCTGATTCAGGGCCAAGACCGCGAGGTGCACCAGGCCCAGTCGGCCGAGGCAGCGTTGTCACTGTTGCTCGAGCACGAGTTCGCCCTGGCCATTCTCGACGTGCAGATGCCGGGCATGAACGGTTTCGAGCTGGCCGAGCTGATGCGCGGCACGGAAAAGACCCGCAACATCCCCATCGTGTTCGTCACTGCCGCCGGGCGTGAGATGAACTACGCGTTCAAAGGCTATGAAAGCGGCGCGGTGGACTTTCTGCACAAGCCGCTCGACACCCTGGCGGTGAAGAGCAAGGTGTCGGTGTTCGTCGACCTGTACCGCCAGCGCAAGGTGCTCGACCGCCAATTGCAGGCCCTGGAACGCAGCCGCCAGGAGCAGGAGCTGCTGCTGGCCCAGCTGCAGACGGCGCGGGGTGAACTGGAGCATGCCGTGCGCATGCGCGATGACTTCATGTCGATCGTGTCCCACGAGGTGCGCACCCCGCTCAATGGCCTGATTCTGGAAACCCAGCTGCGCAAGCTGCACCTGGCACGCGGCAACCTTGCCGCCTTCAGCGTCGACAAGCTGCAGGCCATGGTCGAGCGCGACGAGCGGCAGATCAACAGCCTTATCCGCCTGGTTGAAGACATGCTCGATGTATCGCGCATCCGCACCGGCAAACTGTCGCTGCGGCCCAAGGCGTTCGACCTGGGCCTGCTGGTGCGTGGCCTGGTGGAGAACTTTGCCGCCCAGGCCAGCGCACTGGAGACCCATATCGAGTTGCAACGCTGCGAACCGCTGCAGGGTGAGTGGGACGAGTTCCGCATCGAGCAGGTGCTGGCCAACCTGTTGTCCAATGCCTTGCGTTATGGTGAGCGCAAACCGGTGCAGGTGCGGGTGTTCGAGCAGGACGGCCAGGCCTGCGTGCAGGTGCAGGACCATGGCATTGGTATATGCGTGGCCAACCAGCAGCGCATATTCCAGCAGTTCGAGCGGGTCGCCACCCAGCAGGCCAGTGGTGGGTTGGGCCTGGGGCTGTACATATCGGAGCAGATCGTCAAGGCCCATGGCGGGCGCATATTGGTGGAGAGTGAAGAGGGCAAAGGCGCCACCTTCACCTTGCAATTGCCACTGGCAACCTGCGAACAACAAAACGACCAGGCAAGGGCAACCTCTGCGTGAGCCTGGGGTCTGATGGCCAGCTGTAAGTATTTCAAGGCGTTGACATGAGTGAAGATGCACAAGATGTAGTACTGGTGGTCGAGGACGAACCGGCGATTCGCATGATCCTGCGTGACTATCTGGCAGGCGAGGGCTACCACGTGCTGGTGGCCGAGGATGGCGAGCAGGCGTTCGCGATCCTGGCGAGCAAGCCGCACCTCGACCTGATGGTAACGGACTTCCGCTTGCCGGGCGGGATTTCCGGGGTGGACATTGCCGAGCCGGCAGTGAAGTTGCGGCCGGACCTGAAGGTGATCTTCATCAGCGGCTATCCGGCGGAGATTCTCGAGTCCGGCAGCCCGATCACCCGCAAGGCACCGATCCTGGCCAAGCCGTTCGACCTGGATACCTTGCACGAGCAGATCCAGTCGCTCCTGCGCTAGCCTGCACTGGCCCTTTCGCGGGTAAACCCGCTCCCACAGGAACTGTGCAAACCTTGAGACTTGCACAGATCCTGTGGGAGCGGGTTTACCCGCGAAAGGGCCGGAACAGGCTAGCGCAGTGTCCGCTCCAGCCCACCCACCAGCATGCTTTCCATCAACCCCAACCCCTGTTCTTCGGGCAAGGCCTTCAACAACCCTGGCAACTGGTTAAGCAGTGTCGCCACAACATGCGCCGTGGCCATCAAGGCCTCCCCCTGCAACTTCGCCTGCGGTGCGATCAACCTCAGCAACCCCGCCTCATAGCGCTTGCGCAACAAGGCCAGGCGCGCCTGCTGGTCGTCGCTCAGGCAACAGAAGTCGCGCTCCGCCAGGCGAAACTGCATGGGCCGCTCGGCATGCAGCTGCCAGTGCGCGGCAATCAGGCAACTCAGCGCCGACGACCCGCGAGCCATTGCCCGGCGCCCCTGGTCCAGGGTGGCCTGCAATTCCTCGTACAACTCCTCGATCAGGTCGTACAGCAGGTCCTGCTTGCTGGGGAAGTGGTGATACAGCGAGCCTGCGGTAAGCCCCACATGGGCCGCCAGCTCGCGCATGCTGACCTGGCCGAAGCCCTTTTCGGCAAACAGCGCCATGGCCCGGTCACGTCGCTCTTCAAAGTTGGCACAGCGCATCGCGGCATTGACCGGGGGCATGGTGTTCGCTCCTCAGTAGGTGAAGAAACCGCGGCCGCTCTTGCGCCCCAGCCAACCGGCCGCGACCATTTCCTTGAGCAGCGGGGCAGGGCGGTACTTGCTGTCGTTGAAGCCTTCATGGAAGGCCTCCATGATCGCCAGCAGGGTGTCCAGGCCGATCAGGTCGGCCAGGGCCAGCGGGCCGATCGGCTGGTTGCAGCCCAGGCGCATACCGGTGTCGATGTCCTCGGCACTGGCCAGGCCTTCCTGGCGCACGAAGATCGCTTCGTTGATCATCGGCACCAGGATGCGGTTGACCACGAACCCAGGGCGGTTGCCGGCGGTGATCGGGGTCTTGCCGACCTTTTCGGTCACCACCAGCGCTTGGGCGTAGGTGCTGTCGCTGGTCTGCAGGCCGCGAATGATCTCGACCAGCGCCATCATCGGCACCGGGTTGAAGAAATGCACGCCGATGAAGCGTTCGGGGTGCTCGATGCTGGCCGCCAGCTGGGTGACCGACAGCGACGAGGTGTTGGTGGCGATCAGGCAGTCGGCGGCGACGTTGGCGGCCACCTGCTGCAGGATGCGCTGCTTGAGCTGCAGGTTCTCGGTGGCGGCTTCGATCACCATTTGCGCGCTGCTGAGCTGGGTGTAGTCGGTGCTGGTGCGAATGCGGGTGCGGGCAGCTGCCGCCTTGTCGGCGTCGAGGGTACCCTTGGCGACCTGGCGCTCGAGGTTCTTGCTCAAGGTGGCCACGCCGCGCTCCAGCGCAGCGTCGGACACGTCCACCAGCAGCACCTGGTAGCCGGCCACCGCACACACCTGGGCAATGCCGTTGCCCATGGTGCCTGCGCCGATCACGGCAATCTGTTCAATGCTCATGTGTCAGGCTCCCTCAGACGCGCTCGAAGACCAAGGCGATGCCTTGGCCACCACCGATGCACATGGTGGCCAGGGCATAGCGGCCCTGGATGCGCTGCAGCTCATGGATGGCCTTGGTGGCGATGATCGCGCCGGTGGCGCCCACCGGGTGACCCAGGGAAATGCCCGAACCGTTGGGGTTGACCTTTTCCGGGTCGAAGCCCAGTTCGCGAGCCACGGCGCAGGCCTGGGCAGCGAAGGCTTCGTTGGACTCGATCACGTCCAGGTCCTGCACACTCAGGCCGGTCTTCTCCAGCACCTTGCGGGTGGCCGGGATCGGGCCAAGGCCCATCAGTTCAGGCTCGACGCCGGCATGGGCATAGCCCACCAGGCGGGCCAGGGGCTTCAGGCCCAGGCGGCGCACCGCATCACCAGTGGCCAGTACCAGGCCGCCAGCGCCGTCGTTGATGCCACTGGCGTTGCCGGCGGTGACGGTACCGTCTTTCTTGAACACCGCCTTCATCCCTGCCAGTTGCTCGGCGGTCACCTCGCCACGCACATGCTCGTCAGTGCTGAACTGCACGCTGCCCTTGCGGGTTTTCAGTTCCAGCGGAACGATCTGGCTGTTGAAGCGGCCTTCGGCGATGGCGCGGGCAGCGCGGCGCTGGCTGGTCAGGGCCAGTTCATCCTGCATTTCGCGGGTGATGCCGTGCTTGGCCGCAACGTTCTCGGCGGTGATGCCCATATGGAAGTGTTCGAACGGGTCCTGCAGCACGCCGACGGTGTAGTCGATGCCTTGCAGGTCACCCATGCGAGCGCCCCAGCGTGCCTGCGGCAGCAGGTACGGGCCACGGCTCATGGATTCGGCGCCCGCCGCCACGGCCACATCGGTGTCGCCCAGCAGCAGGCATTGGGCTGCCGAGACGATGGCCTGCAGGCCCGAGCCGCACAGGCGGTTGACGTTGAATGCCGGGGTTTCCTTGGGGATGCCGGCGTTCATTGCCGCTACGCGGGCCAGGTAGGCGTCACGCGGTTCGGTGGGGATCACCGTGCCCATCACCAGGTGGCCGACTTGCTCGGCGGCCACGCCCGAGCGCTCGATGGCGGCGCGGGTGATGGCGCTGGCCAGGTCGGCCAGCGGCAGGTCCTTGAGGGAACCGCCAAAACCACCAATGGCTGAACGGACGGCACTGACGACGTAGATTTCTGCGCTGCTCATAGGGGCTCCGATTGCGAAGGCATGGCGGGACCGGGCCAGGCTCTGCGAGAATGGCCGACGATCCCGGAGTGGGACCGAGTCTAGGCAAAGGCTCTGTTGCAGCCTATGCCGGAACTGTTCAGACAACCTGGCACTTTTTGCCACTCAGCATAGACAGCGAAAACCGCCATGCGCGATAGCGATTCGGTCGCCGTGTACTTCCTCAATGCCATGCTCCATGCCCTGCGCGACTGCCCCGCCGAACGCGATGCGCAGCTGCGTGCGGTGGGCATCGACCCACAACTGCTCGAGCAGCCCCAGGCGCGTGTACCGGCCAAGGCCTTCGCCCAGCTGTGGCTGGCGCTGATCCAGCGCCTGGACGATGAGTTCTTCCGCCTCGACAGCCACGGCATGCCGCCGGGCAGTTTCGCCCTGATCTGCCGGGGCCTGATCCTGGAGCCGAACCTGGAGAAGGCCTTGCGCCAGTGCATGGGCGGTTTTGGCCTGTTCCTGCGCGATCTGCGCGGCAGCCTGACGGTGCGTGGCGGGCGGGCGCTGATCAGCGTGCAGTCGAGCATCGCCGACCCGCTGACCCGGGTGTATGCCGAGGAAACCTACCTGGTGCTGATGATCGGCATGCTGTGCTGGCTGGCCGGGCGGCGGATCGCCATCGACCGCACCGAGCTGGCGGTGTCGCGCCCGGCCCAGGAAGACGACCTGCTGCTGTGGGGGCCGGACCTGCGCCTGGGCAGCGGGCGCACCGAGGTGGAGTTCGACAGCGCCTACCTGCGCCTGCCGGTGGTGCAGGATATGGCGGCCCTGAAAACCTTCCTGCGCAGTGCGCCGCAGGGGCTGGTGATTCGCTTTCGCAACCAGAACGGGCTGGTGGCCGAAGTGTACCGGCACCTGCGGGCGCGGCGTTATGGGCAGTGGCCGACGCTGGCGGCGCTGGCGCAGCAGCAGGGGGTCAGTGCCAGTACTTTCCGTCGGCAGCTGGAGCGGGAAGGGCGTTCGTACCAGCAGATCAAGGATGAGGTGCGCCGGGCAATGGCCTTCGAGCGGTTGCGCGAAGGGGAGTTGAGCATTGCCGAGATTGCCGAGCAGACCGGGTTCCAGGAGCCCAGTGCGTTTCACCGGGCATTCAAGAAGTGGACCGGGCAGAGCCCCGGCAGCTACCGGGCGCGGTTGGCCGGGCGTTGAGATGTTGCCTGTGCCGGCCTCTTCGCGGGTGAACCCGCTCCCACAGGGGACTCACAGAATCTGAAAAATGTGCTGTACCTGTGGGAGCGGGTTTACCCGCGAAGAGGCCGGCACAGGCAGTCAAGAGTGATCAGGCCGGCACCATGGCAAACCCGACCCCGAAGCGGTTCCAGGCATTGATGGCGGCAATTGCCAGGGTCAGGTTGGCCACCTCGGCCGGCTCGAAGTGTTCCTGCAAGGCTTCATATTCGCCCTGCGGCGCGCCGTGCTCGGGCAGCCTGGTCAGGCTCTCCACCCAGGCCAGCGCAGCACGTTCGCGCGGGGTGAAGTAGGCGGTTTCCTGCCAGACGCACAAGGTCTGCAGGCGTGCCTCGGTCTCACCGGCCTTGCGCGCATCGTTGGCGTGCAGGTTGACGCAGTAGGCGCAGCCGTTGATCTGCGAAGCCCGCAGGCGCACCAGTTCCAGCAGGGAATTCTCCAGGCCACTCTTGGCCAAGGCCTGCTCCAGGCCGACCATGGCTTTGTAGGCTTCGGGCGCGTGCTTGGCCCATTCGATACGGTTGTGCATGTTTATCTCCAGTATTCGAGGCTGGCATCGTCCCTGTAGGAGCAGCCTTGCGCTGCGAAAGCGCCCGTGCGGGCAGTGCCGATTTGGCGCATGGCGCTTTCGCAGCGCAAGCCTGCTCCTACAGGGAAATGCGTTGCTGGTTGAAAGTGAGCTGATGGTAGCGCCGGCCCAGGTCCTCCCCGATAGCCAATCACGCGCATAAACGGGAGGCCAATCGGCCATTCGGGAGGCCACTGACAGGCATCCAATCTCTTCATTTCTGCCAGGCCGCCGAAGCCCGGATAATGATCAGGTCTTGCAACAGGGGAACCGATTCATGTCCGAAGAACGCTACATGCGCGAAGCGCTCGACCTGGCCCGCGCCAACATTCAGGCCGGTGGCCGGCCCTTCGGCGCCGTGCTGGTGTACCAGGGGCAGGTGCTGGCGCGTGCGGTCAACGAGATCCACAGCACCCAGGACCCGACCGCCCACGCCGAGATGCAGGCCATCCGCAAGGCCAGCCATGCCCTGGGTCAGGCACGCCTGGACGGCGCCGAAATCTACGCCAGCGGCCACCCATGCCCGATGTGCCTGGCGGCCATGCACCTGTGTGGCATCGAGCGGGCCTGGTTTGCCTACGACAACGCCGAGGGCGAGCCCTACGGCTTGTCCACCGCGGCGGTATACGCGCAGATGGCTCGCCCGCCCCAGCAACAGAGCCTGCCGCTGCGCGCCCTGAAGCCCAGCGGCGAAGCCGGTCTTTACCTTGAGTGGAAACAGGCCAACGCACAATGAGAGCGGCACTGAACCTGCTGCTGGTCATGCTGCTGGCACTGAACCTGCGGCCGATCCTGACCAGCATCGGCCCGTTGCTCGAACCCATGCGCGCAAGTACTGGCCTGGGTTACCAGCAGGCGGCCTTGCTGACGGCGTTGCCGGTGCTGTGCATGGGCCTGGTGCCCTTGCTGCAAACCTGGTTGCGGCGCTGGATCAGCGAACATGGCGGCATGCTCGCTGGCCTGTCTGCCATCGCCCTGGCCTGCCTGTGGCGCCTGCAACTGGGCAGTGCCTGGGCGCTGATTGCCAGTGCGGTGGTCGCCGGCCTGGGGGTGGCGGTAGTGCAGGGCATGATGCCGGGGCTGGTCAACCGCTGGTTTCCCGGCCGCCTGGCAGGGGCGATGGGCCTGTATTCGGCTGCGCTGATGAGCGGCGGCGGCCTGGCCGCCGTGCTTGGGCCGCACATCAGTGGCTACTTCGGCCACTGGCAGGTCGGCCTGGGCGTGTGGGCGATCCCGGCTGTGCTGGCGGTGCTGGCCTGGGCCGTGCTGCGGCCACGCCAGGAGGCGCCGAAACTGGCCGGTGCCGCCGGCGGTCATTGGTTCGGTACGCGTCGGGCCTGGTTGCTGGCGCTGTACTTTGGCTTGATCAACGGTGGCTACACCAGCATGGTGGCCTGGTTGCCGGCCTATCACATCGAGCATGGTGGCAGCGCCCAGGGCGGTGCCGACCTGGTTGGCCTGATGACCATCTTCCAGGTGGCCGGTGCATTGGGCTTGCCGCTGTTGCTGCGGCGCTGGGCAGACCGACGCCCGGGCCTGTGGCTGGCCTTGGCGATCCAGCTGGTGGGTTTTCTCGGCCTGCTGCTGGCACCCACGCTGGCCTCGGGGCTGTGGGTGGCGATGATCGGTTTCGGCCTGGGCGCCTGCTTCAGCCAGAGCCTGACGCTGACCCTGGAGCACCTGAAGACGCCTGCCGAGGCTGGCAGCCTGGCGGCGTTCGTGCAGGGCATCGGCTTCATCATCACCGGCATCGTGCCTTACGTCACCGGCTGGTTGCGCGACATGAGCGGTGATTTCCAGGCCTCGTGGACGCTGCTGACCGTGACCGTGGTGGCAATGCTGTTGGTTACCACGTGGTTCAACCCACGCGGTTATGCCGCGGCGATTGCCCGCCCGGTAGTCGCGGGCAAGGCCGCACCGGTCAACTGAGGCGCTGCAGGGTGTCGCGCACCCGGTCCAGCGCCGGGTCGATGTCCAGCAGCTCGATGGCGCCGAAGCCCAGCAACAGCCCCGGGCGCACTGGCGCTTCGCTGAAGAACGGCGCCAGCGAGTACAGGCCGACTTCCACCTTGCGTGCGAGGTTGGCCAGCAACTCGACATCGACCCCAGGTTTGGCCAGGGCGCTGAGGTGGAACCCGGCACTGGCGGGGATGGCGCTGAACCACGGTGCCAGGTCGCCGCCCAGCCGTGCGAGGATGCGTTCGCGACGGGCGCTGTAGACCTCGTGGCAACGGCGGATGTGCTTGTTCAGGTGGCCTTCGCCGAGAAAGCGCGCCAGTGCCCACTGCAACAGGGTCGGGCTGTGCCAGTCGCTGAGGTGCTTGGCCACGCAGGCGGCCTTCAGCACGTCGGGCGGCAGTACGGCGTAGCCCAGGCGCAACTCGGGCAGCAAGGTCTTGGAAAAGGTCCCCACATAGGCCACCAGGCCATGGCGGTCGAGGCGCTGCAGAGCGTCGGCGGCTGGGCCGTGGTAGCGGAACTCGCAGTCGTAGTCGTCTTCGATGATCAACGCACCCAGCTCGGCGGCCCGTGCCAGCAGGGCGTGCCGGCGTGGCTCGCTCATCGGCATGCCCAGCGGGAATTGGTGCGAGGGCGTCACATAGATCAGCCGGGTGCCGTCGGCGATCTGCTCCACGCACAGCCCTTCATCGTCCACCGGTACCGATTGCAGGCGCGCGCCGAGGGCCAGGAACAGTTGCCGCGCTGGCGGGTAGCCCGGGTCTTCCATGGCTACCTGGCAACCCGGCTCGACCAGTACCCGTGCGATCAGGTCCAGTGCCTGCTGGGCGCCGTTGCACACCAGCAGGTCAGCGGCGCTGCAGTGCACGCCGCGGGCATAGGCGACATGATGGGCAATGGCCTCGCGCAGCTCCGGCAGGCCCTGGGCAGGGAACTGCCGTTCGGGATGGCGCTGGCTGCGGCGCAGGGCATAGTTCAGGCAACTGCGCCACTGGTCGAACGGGAACTGCGCCTTGCTCGAGGCCCCGCCGATGAAGTCGTAACGCGACGGAGCCTCCAGCTGGCGTCGGCTAAGCACGGTGGCGCGCTGCTGCCAGCGCTCGAGCGACGCGGCACCAGCCAGGGGAATGGCGGGCGATTCGCTGCTGCGCAGCGACTGGCGCGGGGTGACGAAGGTGCCCCGGCCGACCACGCCGCTCAGCAGGTTGTCGTAGGTCAGCCGGGAATAGGCCTCGGCCACGGTCTTGCGCGACACGCCCAGCTGCTCTGCCAGCAGGCGGCTTGGCGGCAGTTGGGTGCCGGCGGCCAGGTGGCCGCTGTCGATGCCGGCGCGCAATTGCTGGTAAAGCTGGTCGGCCAGGCCTTTGCGGCCTTCCAGGCGAATGTGCAGTTCCATGGAGCGGTCCGGAGCGGGGAAGTGCTCAGGATAGCGGATTGGCTGTGTAGGAGCGGCCTTGTGTCGCGAAAGGGCTGCGCAGCAGCCCCGGCGATATCTGCGTTGAGGCTGAATTCCCGGGGCTGCTGCGCAGCCCTTTCGCGACACAAGGCCGCTCCTACAAGAGCGAGACCGCAAGCTGATGCTCAGAACCGGGCAGTACTCACCGTGATGTAGCCCTTGTCTGCCAGCGCGATACGTATCACCGTCTCGTCCGCCGGCGCCTTGCGGTTGCGCTTGATGCGCACGCCTTCCACCGCCGCCGCTTTCATATGCTCGGTGATGGCCCGCCCGTTCGGGTCGAAGAACAACTCGCTGGCCAGCAACTCGATACGCTCGATCAGTTGGCGGGAGCGTTCATCGGTGGCGCAGAAGAACATCACCCCCGACAGGTGGGGGTCTTCGTCCGGGTTGTTCATGTCATGGGCCAGCAATTCGCGCAGGGTGCTGCGCAATTCGGCAGTGGGGTGGGCGTACAGGTGCATGCGGAACCTCCTCTGGATCGCGACCTTGCGTCATCCAGTGCCGATCATGTTTTCAGTGGGCAGGGGGCAACAAGTAGGACGCATCCGAGCAGCGCGTAGGAGTTTTCTGAAGATGCAGGAGTGACACCGCAAGCTGGCGAGAGGACGGCGCATGGTTCATCACGAAATGGGGGGAGTGAGCAACCGGCGATGTGCTCGCCTGGAGATGGGGTTAAGGCTATCAAGTGCCTGTCTTGAGTTTTGAGGTGGTGCGTAAATCGAGCGCCGCCCGCGCGGCGCATCGCGAGCTACGCTCGCTCCTACGTTTGTTTCAGGCCAGTCATGCCTGCGCCATCTGCGCGCGACCGCCTTGTTTGTACGACGCGATAATGAGCCATGCGCCAAGGCGTTCGCGCGCAAATCCCATAGGATTAATTGGCCCGAAACAAACGTAGGAGCGAGCGTAGCTCGCGATGCGCCGCGCGGGCGGCGCTCGACCTCACCGGCGCCACAAAACCCACGCCAAGCATTTTTATACGGCTGGACCGCATGGCGGCCCCTGTCAGCATCAGCGCCCAACCTCCTGCTTGAAACGCAAGCGCCAGCCATGCAGCAACGGTTCGGTATAGCCACTGGGCTGCTGCCGCCCCTTGAACACCAGCTCCCGCGCAGCGCGGAAGGCATGCGATGCCTCGAAGCCCGCCGTCATCGGCCGGTACGCCGGGTCCCCGGCATTCTGCTGGTCGACTACGCCGGCCATGCGTTGCAAGGTCGCCTCGACCTGCTCGGCATCGACCACCCCGTGGTGCAGCCAGTTGGCAATGTGCTGCGCCGAAATCCGCAAGGTCGCACGGTCTTCCATCAAGCCCACATCATGGATATCCGGCACCTTGGAACAGCCCACCCCTTGCTCGACCCAGCGCACCACGTAACCGAGGATACCCTGGCAGTTGTTGTCCAGCTCGGCCTGGATTTCGGCTGCGCTCCAGGGCCGCTCGGGGCTGACCGGGACACTGAGCAAGTCATGCAGCAACTCGGCGCGCTGGGCATTCAGGTCAACCTGTTCCAGCGTTTGCTGCACGGCCGTCACATCCACCTGGTGGTAGTGCAGCGCATGCAGTGTCGCGGCTGTGGGCGAGGGCACCCAGGCCGTGTTGGCGCCGGCCCTGGGCTGGGCGACTTTCTGTTCCAGCATGGCCGCCATCAGGTCGGGCATGGCCCACATGCCCTTGCCGATCTGCGCCTTGCCGCGCAGGCCACAGGCCAGCCCCACCAGCACGTTGCTGCGCTCGTAGGCCTGGATCCAGGCACTGCCTTTCATGTCGCCCTTGCGCAGCATGGCGCCGGCTTCCATGGCCGTGTGCATCTCGTCACCGGTGCGGTCGAGGAAGCCGGTGTTGATGAACACCACCCGTGACGCGGCGCTGGCGATGCAGGCTTTGAGGTTGACGCTGGTACGCCGCTCCTCGTCCATGATGCCCATCTTCAGCGTGTGTGCGGGCAGGCCCAACAGGGCTTCGACGCGGCCGAACAGCTGGTCGGCAAAGGCCACCTCGGCCGGCCCGTGCATCTTCGGCTTGACGATGTACAGGCTGCCCTCGCGGGAATTGCCACGGCGCTTGAGGTCATGCAGGCCGATCAGGCTGGTGACCACGGCATCGAGGATGCCTTCCGGGATTTCCCGGCCATCGCGGTCGTGGATGGCCGGGTTGGTCATCAGGTGGCCGACGTTGCGGATGAACAGCAGCGAACGGCCCGGCAGAGTCAGGGGCTGGCCGTCTGCGCCGTGGTAGTGGCGGTCTTCGGCCAGGGTGCGTTCGAAGGTCTTGCCGCCCTTGCTGACCTGTTCGCTGAGGTCGCCCTTCATCAGGCCGAGCCAGTTGCGGTAGACGTTGACCTTGTCGTCGGCGTCCACGGCGGCTACCGAGTCTTCGCAGTCGATGATGGTGGTGAGCGCGGCCTCCAGCAGGATGTCCTTGACCCCGGCCGGGTCCTGCCGGCCGATGGCGTTGGCTGGGTCAACCTGGATTTCGAAATGCAACTGGTGATGCTGCAACAGGATCGCTGTTGGCGTGTTCGGCTCACCTTGGTAGCCACGCAATTGCGCGGGGTGCCTGAGGCCGACCTGGCGGCCATCGGCCAGGGTTACCTGCAGCGTGCCCTGGCTGATCGCGTAGGCCTTGGCGTCGTTGTGCGACGCACCGTCGAGAGGGGCCGCGGTGTCGAGGAACTGCCGGCCATAGGCGATCACCTTGGCGCCGCGTTGCGGGTTGTAGCCCTGGCCACGCTCGGCGCCCTCGGTTTCGGCGATGGCATCGGTGCCGTACAGGGCATCGTACAGCGAGCCCCAGCGGGCGTTGGCGGCGTTGAGGGCGTAGCGGGCGTTGCTCAGTGGCACCACCAGTTGCGGGCCGGCCTGCACGGCGATCTCGCGGTCAACGTTGCGGGTGCTGACCTGCACGCTTGCCGGGGGCTCTACAAGGTAGCCGATGCCTTGCAGGAAATGCTGGTAGGCGGCCATGTCACGGATCGGGCCGGGGTGCCGGCGGTGCCAGTTGTCGAGTTCTGTCTGCAGGCGCTCGCGTTCGGCGAGCAGGGCGCGGTTTTGTGGTGCGAGGTCGTGGATCAAGGTGCTGAAGCCTTGCCAGAAGGTGCGGGCTTCGATGCCGGTGCCGGGGAGGACCTCATCTTCGATGAAGCGCTGCAGGGTGGGGGCGATCTGGAGTGGATGGTTTGGCATTGTCTGTTCGCTCGATGTTCAGTCTTCTGGGTAAATGTTGCTTTTGCTGGCCCTTTCGCGGGTGAACCCGCTCCCACAGGGCTTTCACAAGGCCTGAGGCCTGTGCAGCACCTGTGGGAGCGGGTTTACCCGCGAAGAGGCCGGCACAGGATTCAGAGGGCAGCCGCCCCGGCCTTGGCCACCTGGGCATCCTGCTCGGCCTTGACCCCGGACACGCCGATCGCCCCCACCACCTGGCCATCCACTCGCAGCGGTACGCCACCTTCCAGGCTGGTCAGCAGCGGCGCGGTAACGAAAGCGGTACGGCCACCATTGACCATTTCCTCGTAATCCCGCGTCTCCTTGCGCCCCAGC
Source organism: Pseudomonas sp. A2 (assembly GCF_023100865.1). Lineage (NCBI taxonomy): Bacteria > Pseudomonadati > Pseudomonadota > Gammaproteobacteria > Pseudomonadales > Pseudomonadaceae > Pseudomonas > Pseudomonas sp. A2. The sequence goes on along the minus strand of NZ_CP039127.1, from coordinate 3,687,273 downwards.
GCGGCAGTGCGGGCCTTTTCCATCGCGATGTAGGCGCTGGCCGGCGCGCAGCCGTCCAGGCGCTCCAGGGCCAGCGGGTGGCCGCCGTCGTCGACCACGGCAATGGTCACGTTCCATTGTTGTGCCTGGGCTTCCTGGCGGGCGGCGGTCAGCACTTTGGCGACTTCGGCCTGGCCGATCACGGACTTGCTATGCATGGTGGTTCTCCGGGTTCAAGGCTGCTTCGACGATTTCGATCCAGTGCCGCACCGGTGTGCGCCCGGCCCCGTCGAGGTGGGCCTGGCAGCCGATGTTGGCGGTGGCGATGACTTGCGGTTTGCCGCTTTCAAGGGCGTTGAGGCGGTTGTCGCGCAGTTGTAGCGACAGCTCGGGTTGAGTCAGCGAATAGGTGCCGGCCGAGCCGCAGCACAGGTGGCCGTCCGGTACCGGGGTCAAGGTGAAGCCAAGGCGTGTCAGCAATGCCTCCACCGCCCCCCCCAGCTTCAGCGCGTGCTGCAGGGTGCATGGGCAATGGAAGGCCAGGCGCTGTTCGACGCACACGCCCAGTTGCTCGACCGGCTCGTCGCGCAGCACCTCCACCAGGTCGCGGGACAGGGCGCTGACCCGTGCGGCCTTGGCGGCGTAGCGCGGGTCCTTTTCCAACAGGTGGCCGTAATCGCGCACGAACGCGCCGCAGCCGCTGGCGGTTTGCACGATGGCCTCGGCGCCGGCTTCGATGGCAGGCCACCAGGCATCGATATTGCGCCGCGCCCGTTGCAGGCCTTGTTCCTGGGCATTGAGGTGGTAGTCCACCGCGCCACAGCAGCCGGCCTGCCGGATTGGCACCACGCTGATGCCCAGGCGGTCCAGCAGGCGTGCGGCGGCTGCGTTGGTGTTGGGCGACAGGGCCGGTTGCACGCAGCCTTCCAGCATCAGCACCCGCCGCGCATGGCGCGGTGCGGGGCGTTGGCCGGGGGCGGTGACCCGCGCCGGCAGCTTGCGCTTGAGCGTGGCCGGTAGCAGTGGGCGCAGGGCCTGGCCGCTTCGGGTCAGGGCCTTGAACAGCGCCGGGCGTGGCACCACTGCACGCAGGCCCTGGCGCAGCAGGCGCTGGCCGAGCGGGCGTGGCACCTGCTGTTCGACCACGGCGCGGCCAATGTCCAGCAGGTCGTGGTACTTCACCCCGGACGGGCAGGTGGTTTCACAGTTGCGGCAGGTCAGGCAGCGATCCAGGTGCAGTTGGGTACTGGCGGTGATCGGCGCGCCTTCGAGCATCTGCTTGATCAGGTAGATGCGCCCGCGTGGGCCGTCCAGTTCATCGCCCAGCAGCTGGTAGGTGGGGCACGTGGCGGTACAGAAGCCACAGTGCACGCAGGAGCGCAGGATGCTTTCGGCCTCGTCGGCGCGGGCCAGGTGCCGGGCGGTTTCGCTCAAGTTGGTTTGCATGGTCTGGCCTCACAGGTCCGGGTACAGGCGGCCAGGGTTGAACACACCCTGGGGGTCGAGTTGCTGCTTGAGCGCTCGGTGGTAGCGCATCAGCGCGGCGGGCAGCGGTGGGCTGCTGGCAGCGCCAGGGACATGGCAGGTGGCGTGGCCACCGACCTTGGCGACCTGCTCGCGGATGTGCTGCGCCGGTGCCGTGGACTTGAGCCAACGCTGCGCGCCACCCCAGTCGATCAGCTGCTGGCCGGGCAGGTCCAGCTCGCCGGTGGTGTTGGGCACGGACAAGCGCCACAGCGGCGCGGGGCCAGTAAAGAACGCCAGGCGCTGCTCGCGCAGGTCGCTCCAGAAGCTGCTGTCCAGTGCCTCGCCGCCCAGGCGCTGGCGTGCCGACTGCACCGAGCCTTCGCCGCCTTCCAGGCGCAGGTACAGCGCGTCACCGTCATGGCAGGCCGCGCTGATCGGCAGCGGCTGCTGGCCCCATTCAGCCAGCTCCGCCAGCGCCTGGTGGCGGCCCATCGGCAGGCGCAGGCTGAGGCACTGGCGCGGGCGTGGCAGCACTTTCAGCGACACCTCGGTCAGCAGCCCGAGGCAGCCGAAGCTGCCCGCCATCAGCCGCGACACGTCGTAGCCGGCAACGTTCTTCATCACTTCGCCACCAAAGCGCAACAGCTTGCCGTGGCCGGTGATTACCCGTGTGCCCAGCACATAGTCGCGCACCGACCCGGCCCACGGCCGCCTGGGACCGGACAGCCCGGCCGCGACCATGCCACCCAGGGTGGCGTCGGGGCCCAGGTGCGGTGGTTCGCAGGGCAGCATCTGGCCAGCTTCGTGCAGTGCCGCCTCGATCTCGCGCAGCGGCGTGCCGGCGCGGGCGGTGAGCACCAGTTCGGTCGGGTCGTAGCTGACGATGCCGCGGTGGCTGCGGGTGTCCAGCACCTCGCCGGTCACCGGGCAGCCGAGCATGGCCTTGCTGTTGCCACCCTGGATACGCAGCGGCGTGGCCTGGCTCAGCGCCTGGTTGACCTGCTCCAGCAGGGCCTGGCTGATGTCGCGGTCCATGCTCATCAGAAACGCTCCAGTTCGGGGAAGGGCAATTGCCCATGGTGCACGTGCATGGCGCCGAATTCGGCGCAGCGGTGCAGGGTGGGGATGTTCTTGCCGGGGTTGAGCAGGCCTTGCGGGTCGAAGGCAGCCTTGATCGCATGGAACAGGGTGATTTCGTCGCTGTTGAACTGTGCGCACATCTGGTTGATCTTCTCGCGCCCCACGCCGTGTTCGCCGGTGATGCTGCCGCCTACGGCCACGCACAGCTCGAGGATCTTGCCGCCGATGGCTTCGGCACGTTCCAGCTCGCCTGGCAGGTTGGCATCGAACAGGATCAGCGGGTGCATGTTACCGTCGCCGGCATGGAACACGTTGGCCACGCGCAGGCCGTATTCGGCGGACAGGTCGCTGATGCCCTTGAGCACCCGTGGCAGTTCGCGGCGCGGGATGGTGCCGTCCATGCAGTAGTAGTCCGGGGAGATACGCCCCACCGCCGGGAAGGCGTTCTTGCGCCCGGCCCAGAAGCGCACGCGCTCGGCCTCATCGCAGGCCAGTCGCACATCACGCGCACCGGCCTGGGCCAGCACGGCGGCGACCCGTTCGCAGTCATCGTGCACATCGGCTTCGACGCCATCCAGTTCGCACAGCAGGATGGCCGCAGCGTCAACCGGGTAGCCGGCGTGGATGAAGTCCTCCGCTGCGCGGATCGCCAGGTTGTCCATCATCTCCAGGCCGCCGGGGATGATCCCGGCAGCGATGATCTCGGCCACTGCCCGGCCGGCGTCCTCGACGCTGTCGAAGCTGGCCAGCAGCACTCGCGCCACCTGGGGCTTGGGCAGTAGCTTGACGGTAACTTCGGTGACGATGCCGAGCATGCCTTCAGAGCCGGTGAACAGTGCCAGCAGGTCGAAACCGGGGCTGTCCAGGGCATCGCTGCCGAGGGTCAGGCGTTCGCCCTCGACCGTGAGGATTTCCACCTTGAGCAGGTTGTGCACGGTCAGGCCGTACTTGAGGCAGTGCACGCCACCGGCGTTCTCGGCGACATTGCCGCCGATGGAGCAGGCAATCTGCGAGGACGGGTCCGGCGCATAGTACAGGCCGTGGGGCGCGGCCGCCTGGGAGATGGCCAGGTTGCGCACGCCGGGCTGCACACGGGCGAAGCGGCCCTGCGGGTTGACTTCGAGAATGCGGTTGAACCGCGCCATCACCAGCAGGATGCCTTTGGCCAGTGGCAGGGCGCCACCCGACAGGCCGGTACCGGCGCCGCGTGCCACCACCGGCACGCCACGCTGGTGGCAAAGCCTGAGCAGCGCCTGCACCTGCTCCAGGCGCTCGGGCAGCACCACCAGCAGCGGCACCGTGCGGTAGGCTGAGAGGCCGTCGCATTCATAGGGCTTGAGGTCTTCCTCGCGGTGCAGGATCTCGAGGTCCGGCAGGGCAGCGCGCAGCGCTTGCAGCAGCGCCGCCCGATCCACGTCGGGCAGCGCGCCATCGACGCGTTCGTCGTAAAGGATATTCATCGGCTCACTCGGCAACGGTTTTTGTTGTTGTTGGCAAAGCGTTCACCCTTGCAGCCTGCGCGTGGCAGCCGCCGCGGTCGAGCACGGGGTGAACTGGTCCTACCAGTTTTTGCGACGGGTACTGGTTATTGACGGCTTTGCCCGGCTAGATTGAAGCAGGTGATCGAAGTGGTCCTACCAGCAGGAGGGTACGCAGTGGGTACTGAAGGCAAGGCCAAGGTCGCCGACCAGGTTGCCGAACGGGTCGAGCGGTTGATCGTCGACGGCGTGCTCAAGGTGGGCCAGGCCCTGCCGTCGGAGCGGCGCCTGGTGGACAAGCTGGGCTGCTCGCGCTCGGCGCTGCGTGAGGGCCTGCGCATCCTGCGCGGGCGCGGCATCATCGACACCGAGCAGGGGCGGGGCTCGTTCGTTGCCGACCTGACGGGCCATGCGGGCGCCACGCCGTTGATGCACCTGTTCGGCTCGCAGCCGCGTACGCTGTTCGACCTGCTGGAAGTGCGGGCGTTGCTGGAAGCCGAATCGGCGCGCCTGGCGGCACTGCGGGCAACCGAGGTCGACCGTTTGCTGATCCGCCGGCGCTATGAAGAGATGCTGGCTGCGCACGAAGCCCCCGAAGCGATCGATGCCCGTGAACATGCCCGCCGCGACCATGCCTTTCACCGGGCGATCAGCGAGGCTTCGCACAACCCGGTGCTGGTGCATACCTTGCAATCGCTCAGTGACCTGACCTTGAGCACGGTGTTCGCCTCGGTCAACAACCTGTATTGCCGGCCGGCGCAGAAGCGCCAGATCGACCGCCAGCATGCGCGGTTGTATCACGCGGTGATGGAGCAGTTGCCCGAGCAGGCGCAGCGCGCGGCGCGCGAGCATATCAACGGGATCCGCGACAGTTTGCGGGAGATCGAGCAGGAAGAGCAGCGGCTGGTAAGGGCTACCATGCGCATGGATGGCTGGGGGTGAATGTATGCCTGTGCCGGCCTCTTCGCGGGCAAGCCCGCGAAGAGGCCGGTGCAGGATTAGCTCAATCAATGATCGGCTATGCGGTCATCCTGCGAGAGGAGGGCCCGGGCCAGCTCTTCATCATTGGCCTGCAGGCCTGGGTTGTCCTTGCGGGCCTGTTCCAGCGCCGACTCCACATAGGCGCCACGGATTGCACCACCGCTGGCGACGTAGGCCGAAAGCTCGTCACGCGCCGGGATGATCCGTTTGTCGTCCTTGAAGGTCGAGTAAAGCGAAGCGGAAACACCGGCCGAGGTTGCGACGTCGCCTGCGTCGACGTCAGCCAGGGCAGCACCGGCAGGCAGCAGGAGCAGCAGCGCAGGGGCGAGGAGTAGGTGGCGCATGGTGTGTTCTCCAGTAGCGTGAAGCCCAAGTAATTGAACCACTCAGTGATTAAGAAAGCGCAGGTGGGGAGGTAGTTCCCTTCGTATCGGAAACAGGCATTGACCCTGTTGAGCCAGGCGTGATCTGCTCGGGCTGCTGGCCCAATCATTCAATGGATGAAGGTTCTCCCCATGCCCGACTACAAGCTGCATTGCTTCGCCGAATCCGGTAACGCCTACAAGGCCGCCCTGATGCTTGAACTCACAGGCCAGGACTGGCAGCCGGTGTTTGTCGATTTCTTCAATGGCCAGACTCGCGAACAAGCCTGGCGCGACGACGTGAACGAACAGGGCGAGGTGCCGGTGCTGGAACACGCCGGCAAATCCTTTACCCAGTCTGCGCTGATCCTCGACTACCTCGCGGAGAAAACCGGGCAGTTCGGCCCCAGCGACGAAGACGAAAAGCGCGAGATCTGGCGCTGGATGCTGTTCGATAACCATAAGTTCACCAGCTACTACGCGGCGCTGCGTTTTCTTTTCTGCCTGAAGAAAACCGGTGAAACGGATGTGACCCGGTTCCTGCGTGAACGTGCCATGGCGGCCTACCGTATCGTCGACGCGCACCTGGCGAAGACACCGTTCATGGTCGGTGGCCGGCTGACGATCGCTGACCTGTCGCTGGCCGGGTATGTGTTCATGCCGGAGGACACTGGCATTGCGTTGGCGCAGTTCACCCACATCGAGGCATGGAAAGCGCGAATCCAGGCGTTGCCAGGGTGGAAGCACCCGTATGAACTGATGCCCCGCGCGGCATCCTGAGCAATCCGGCTCGCCGGGCCATGGTGCAGTGGGCCTTTGGCGAGCCAGCCATTCTGATGGCCGGTCGGTGACAAGCGCAGCGGCGTGGCTACGCTCAAAAATCAAGAAACATCCCGAAATATTTGGCCGGCAGGCCCTGAAGGATCTCGTTCAACCGCTGCAGATGGAAGGCCGCGCTGGTTAGCAAGTCGCCCCATGGGGGGCCGGAAATCACAGGGTGCGTCGTGCAACCCGGTGCTACTCCAAGCGGAGGCATCATGATGCTCAGGAAATGCTTGTTGGCTTTGGCTATCGGTACAGTGTTGTCGGCTTCAGCCGTGTTGGTGCCGGACTCCATTGGCGGTACCTCCAGCGCGTATGCGAAGGATGGTGGCGGCGGCGGTAGTGGTGGTGGCGGTGGCCATGGCGGCGGAGGTGGTGGTAGTGGTGGTGGCCATGGTGGCGGCGGTGGTAGTGGCGGCGGCGGTGGCCATGGCGGTGGAGGTGGCGGTAGCGGCGGTGGTGGCTCGGGTGGTGGCCACGGCGGCAGTGGCAGCGGGCACAGTGGCGATGGTGGTGGGCATGATGGCAGCGGACGCAATGGTGCAGATGATGGTGCCGACCACGAGGCCAACCACGAAGCCAATCATGAGGCGAATCACGATGTGGGCGAGCCCCACGGTGTAGGGCATGGCGCCGACGATGGGGCTGAGCATGACGTTGGGGACGATCGCGGAGGCGACCGGAACTAGCAATTTGGGTGTCTGTGTCGGCCTCTTCGCGGGCACGCCCGCTCCCACAGGTATCGCGCCGCTTTCAAGGTTGGCGCAGCACCTGTGGGAGCGGGCGTGCCCGCGAAGAGGCCCGAACAGGCCATAGAGCGGCTTCCAGCGGTCTCAAGCATGCGGCACGCTCCGAGGCACTACCCCACCTGCATACTGCGGCTTCAGATGCCCCTGCTCATCCAGCAGATAGGCATCCATCACCTCCCGCACAACCGGCCCTGCCACCCGCCCGCCGGCTTCGCCGTTCTCGATCATAACCGCCACCACGACACTCGGGTGATCAGCCGGGGCAAAGCCTACGAACAGGGCGTTGTCGCGGTGCCGCTCCAGGGTCTTGTCGCGGTTGTAGCGTTCGCCCTGCTTGATCGCCACCACCTGCGCGGTGCCGCTCTTGCCGGCAATCCGGTATTGCGCACCGGCTGCGGCAGCGCGGGCGATGCCGCGCGGGTCGTGCATGACCATCTGCATGCCCTGGCTGACCTGGTCCCAGGCGTGCCTGTCGTGCAGCACGATATTGGGCATCGGGTTGGGATCTACCGGCGTATCGCCGCCCACGGTCATGGCCAGGTGCGGGCGGTGCCACACGCCCTTGCTCGCCAGCAGGCTGGTGGCCTGGGCCAGCTGCAGCGGGGTGACCTGCATGTAGCCCTGGCCGATGCCCAGGATCAGCGTCTCGCCCGGGAACCAGGCCTGGCGCCGGGTGGCGCGCTTCCACTCGGCCGACGGCATCAGCCCGGACGCTTCCTCGAACATGTCCAGCGACACCTTCTGGCCCAGGCCGAACTCGGCCATGTAGTCGTGCAGGCGGTCGATGCCCAGCTTGTGCGCCAGGTCATAGAAGTAGGTGTCGTTGGAACGCATGATGGCGGTGTACATATCCACCCAGCCATCGCCGCTGCGGTTCCAGTTGCGGTACTTGTGGTCGTAGTTGGGCAGCTCGTAGTAGCCCGGGTCGAACACCCGGCTGCCCGGGGTGATCACGCCGCTGTCGAGGCCGGCGATGGCCACCTCCGGCTTCACCGTCGAACCGGGGGCATACAGGCCGCGCAGCACGCGGTTGAACAGCGGGCGGTCGATGGAATCGCGCAGGGCGGCGTATTGTTTGAAGCTGATGCCCTTGACGAACAGGTTGGGGTCGAAGCTGGGGTTGCTGACCATCGCCAGCACGTCGCCATTGGCCGGGTCGAGCACCACCACCGAGCCGCGGCGGTCGCCCAGGGCCTTTTCCGCGGCCAGTTGCAGGTGGGCGTCCAGGGTCAGGACGATGTCCTGGCCCGGGATCGGGTCCTTGTGGTTGAGCACGCGCATCACTCGGCCCTGGGCGTTGGTCTCGACCTCCTCGTAGCCCACGTGGCCATGCAGCTGGCTTTCGTAGAAGTGCTCGATGCCGGTCTTGCCGATCGACTGGGTGCCCCGGTACTCGGTGCTGTCGAGGGTCTTGGCCTCTTTCTCGTTGATGCGCCCCACATAGCCCACCGAGTGGGCGAAATGCTCGGCCAGCGGGTACTCGCGGATGAACTGTGGTTCCACCTCCAGGCCTGGCAGGCGGAACTGGTTCACCGCCACCAGGGCTATCTGCTCTTCGCTCAGGCCGACCATCAGCGTCACCGGCTCGAACGGCTTGCGGCCACGGCGCAGGTCCTTGTCGAACTGCTTGCGGTCATCCTCGCTCAGGTTCAGCACCTGGGCCAGGGTATCGAGCACCTTGGCCGTGTCGCCGCCGGCCCGCTCGCGGGTCATGGTCAGGTCGAAGCTGGGCTTGTTGTCGGCCAGCACCACGCCGTTGCGGTCGTAGATCAGCCCGCGCTCGGGGGCGATGGGCAGCACGTGCACGCGGTTGTTTTCCGATACGGCGGTCTGCTGGTCGTGTTGCAGCACCTGCAGCACATAGAGCCGGCCCACCAGGACGGCGACCAGGCTGAAGACCAGGGCGGCGCAGGCCAGAAGCCGGCGGTTGACCAGGTGCTTTTCCTTTTCGTGGTCCTTGAGGGGTATGGGTTGCGGCATCGGGGTTCTGTCTGCTGATGGTGTGGCTGGGTGAGGTGTGAGCGCTGTGGGAGCGGGCGTGCCCGCGAATGGGCTGCGCAGCGGCCCCGGGGGGCGGTGATGCTACGCAAGGTAGTGAGCCCCCTCAAGGTGAAGGCCTGCGGCAGCAGAAGCGAAGAGGGCTGCCACGCCCGCAATCAGGGCGCTCGCCAGCAAAATGAAGATTTGTTCATGGCGGGAGTGCGTTGGTGGGGTTGGCTGAAAGCCGGACGTGATTGAACGGAGGTATTGGTCAAGCGCTAGAAAGCTTGTGCGTGCCTCTGCGGGAGAAACTGTCGGGCGCAATGTGGGAGATTGCCCAGCCCTTTTGGGCTGCGCTGTCGCGCAGAGAACAAATATCGCTCTTTGTAGGAGCAGCCTTGTGCTGCGAAGAGGCCGGTACTGACAAAGCCTGTCTATTGTCTGTACCGGCCTCTTCGCAGCACAAGGCTGCTCCTACAGAACCTCACTAAACCCAATAAGTCATGTGTTGTTCTACGAGAGCGGGCGATCTCGCGAACACGGGCACAGCCCGTGCCATCTACCGCGATGTTGGCTTGGTAATCAGGAGCCTTCCTGAATCAGCGATACATGTGATGGTCCATGACGGTGAGCTAGGCCCCCGGCAGGCAGCATGATGTAGTGCAGCGTACTATGAGTACTTGGCTCTAGGCGTTGAAATAGCCTTATTGCGTCGCAAAGAAAGCTCATTCTTAGTCCGTTCTTTCACAGGAAAGGAAGTACTCGAACTTGCTAAGGTCAAATAATCCATTCGTCTTTTTTTCGATTTTTTTTGCAGCTTGCAAATCAATAGGGTGTTCATCGTAGAGTTGATCTGAGTCTTCCCCTATTCTGAGTATTGAGCGTAGTTCGTTTACCTCAATATGGTTGATAAATTCGAACTCTCCAATGTATTTTTCAGTATATTTGTCAAATACGGAGATTGAATATTTTACTTTAGGGGGCATGGCTCAATTCTCTTGGTCGATTTAGGGGGCGGTATCTGCACTCCTATCTCAGGATAAAAAGCCCAGAAATGTCTCTAGCTGACTCGAAGCTGGATGTGGTCGCTGTGCTTTGAATTTATAGAACGAAGCAGATCTAAAGCTTTCTGTGATTATTTATTTTCTGGTTAAGTAGTGTTCTGCTTGTTGAGAGGTCTAAATAAACTGCGCTGGAAATCGGTATGCTGTTTCTAGGACTCGAAAGGAAACGCTCTACGCCTTCTTCAAGAGCCTTGAGAAGTTCAAAGCGGTTTACCTTGATTTTTAAGATTCCCTCATGGTTTATTAAGATTGTCTCCCGTTGCTGTTTAAATTTGATGCGAAATGAAGAGTCGGCCGCGATAAACTCAAAATATTTATTGTTCCTGGTTAGTCCGTCAATCAATGATATGATTGAGAGGTATATCATGTTTGAATGTTTGGGGTTCAGTTTTGAGGTTATGCAGAGATTTTCTGAGATGAGGGAAATGTCGCCTTGGTCGAATTCGTTTGCAAAAAGAGACTCATCTATGCGTGTAAATTCGAATGCAATCATGGTTACTCGCTTCTGACTGGGTGAACAGTAATGGTTCTATTGCTGTCGTTGATATCGAAAATGCCGCGAGTACTGGATCTCCGCCAACTTCGTTTGGTCGCGGGTTTCTCCTCCGCTAATCCTAAGGCCATATAATTCGCGTTGCAGATAATCTATACATCCTCATTAGCATTCAGGCCGGCGGTCTTAGGTCATCGAACTAAGAAAAATTCAGCGTATTGAATAGCTTCGGCGTCCTCTGTATAGGTAATGGTGAATACTATTTGATTTTCCATTATTTGCAGGTTTTTAATGCTGATTTTTCTGTTGCTCAAGGTTGCTGCGTAGAATGCGAGTGCTTGTATTTGTCGCTCTAATTGATCTGCGTGTGTAAGCAATTGTTTATTTGCAGTCTGTTCTAGGTCGGAAAAATATTTTTCATATTTTTTATAGTGCTGAGTTGGGAGAAATGTCCCGGAAATGACTTTCTCGGCTATAGCAGGGTTCTCAACGCTACCAATGCACATGTTCTGAGTGTCCATGATTTTAATAGCATTCGGCTTCGTTATGGGCATTTCGTAGTTTCTCCTAATGCGCTCGCTAGGCTTTTTTTGGGTTTCTATCGCTGAAAATATTTACTCCGTCAGGATGAATTTGGCACTTGCTGGAGAGTGCTTCAGGTTATTTTTTAATGAGCAAAAAAATATCGGTGTAGTTGTCGTTGGTTAGGTTTTTAATTTTTTGAGGTCGTCATTCTTTTTGATCGGCGATCCATGAAGAAATGTCCTGCTGCGCTAGGCTGATATCTGAAATCTTCATGATCAAACAAAGCTCTTCGAAATCGTCAATTGAGTTGTGGTTTATAGCGTATTCGCTGACATCTTCAGTGATGACAACTCTCAAGATGTTTCCTGTTCTTGTGTTCTTTGCTGAAAATATCGGATTTGCATCCATGAATGGAGTGCCGTCGGCAAAATGAGCGCTGTAATGAGGGCTCGTAAAGTCTTTGGCTATAGAGCGCCGCTTCTGAAGTTCGTTGTTGAAAATTTCAAAAAAATACTCTTCTAGTTGCTTGTAGCTTTCTGGGTTTGTTAGATAGTCTGTGTGCATTTCATTGCTCCGTGTAAGCCTTGTCTGATCTAATCTCGATGTCGACACGTTCGTAAGATTTCTGAGCGGTTGATTTGGATGTACAACTCTCTTGCAATTTCGGAGATAAAGATGTAGAGGTAGTTGCTTCTGGCAGAGTAGAGTGTTGCCGTAGCAATCCTTTGTATTGCTTAGTCAGTGCTGGCAAAGAAATTGCGTTTTGTTCCAATATCTGCATTGCCTTATCTAGAAGTATCAATGGTAGACCTGTCTGGGCACCGTACAGGTCAACGAGGATGATTTGTTTTCTAGCGTGGCAAGAATTTCAGCTCTATTCATGATGGTTGCACCGTCAGGTCGGATTATTTCTTGATCTAATTTCCTTCAAGTGTTTTTGCAGTGCTCTTAAGTCTGGCGGGTTTTTTCTTGCGCTCTGTGAACTCACCCAAGAAGAAACTTTTGACTTTATGAGTTCTATCCCTTCTTGCGTGAGGTCACTCATTCGAAGTTCGGTGTCGATAAATTTGTTTTCCTGGTCGAGTATGGTTTTAGTTAGTAGGCCTTCCTCTAGAAAGAAGAGCCGCAGGGTCGTTAAAAGTCGTATGGCTATTTCTTGGCTTGGCAGGTCCGGGACAAGCTCATTGTGTTCATTGAAGGTCTGATACCGTTGAGCTTCAGATTTGATGGTGCCCCAAATTAGTGGGTCTTTCGTCATTTTATGGTTCTCTGATAATTTTTAGAGGGCCCTGTTTAGGTACTAGGTTTTCGAATGCCGGCGTGTCGCCTTCCCACACATATCAGGTGAGCCACCGTTGGCATCGATGATAGCGATGGGCAGGTTATCGCTGTTGTAGGTGTAATGTGCCTTGTTTTTCAAACTTTATTAGCCAATGTGTGAGTTTTTAAAGATCAGTACTATCTCGTATTCTCTAAGTACTATCCGGCGATCGCGAGAAGCAAAGCCGTTTGATGCTTGTCAAAGTACATGTATATTGTCGAGCTCTACGGTCAACTCTCCGGATGGAGTAGCGATCATTGTGAGCTCTAACGTAAGGTCCGATTTGCCTTCGGCTTTAGACCATAGAGGGCAGGTGACGGACCATGCCTTAGGTATTGAGTTTATAATTTCTATAATAATTGCAGATGTTAATTCGCTCCAGGGTACTGGTATCAGTGTTTCTCCGTATTCTTCAATGGCATGTTCTATTTCTTCAGCATTGAGTCTGACTCCATTGCACATGTTTGATAATGACTCATAGTCCGCCGATGCAAGCAGGTCGGTGATATCGTGCAATTTTTTAATGATTAGTTTGTGTTCTACGTGCATTTTGAATATTCATCTGTGCGTGTAAATTCGAATGCAATCATGGTTGCTCGCTTCTGAAGTTTCCGCCTCAGGTAATTTCTTCAAAGTCGTGTGTGACCTCTATCGGTGTCGTCAACTGATCTACCTTAGCGCCGTTTAATTAAATACTCATAGTGGGGGGGTAGTGGTTATGTATGTAGTCTATTGAGGCAAAGATGGAGAGATCAGCAGAGATAAATCTAATTTCATCACTGTGGTTCTCGTCAAAGCTGTATTTTATATTTAATTCACAATTGTTTTTTGTAAGTATTGCTCCGCAATATCTCCAGTCGTCATCAATTAGTATGTAGCATTCTTGTTGGAGTAATTCATTTTTGATGTGGTTAAAGAAATCGGCGGTGGAGGAGAAGTCTTCATTGGTAGATGAAGGCCAGTGTGTTGCCCCGATTGCTCGGATCAACTTGTCAGTTTCTTGTAGATCTAGTTGCGTGGTGCAATTTTTTGCGTTTGAGATCAGGTTCTCCATTTTTGACCTGAACTTATCTAGGTGCTTACTTTTCTGTGCTTTTCTGTAAAGCAATTCTTTTTTATAGTTATCGACTTTCATTGGTGGCACTCCTTTGCATAAAGTGCTTTGCCTTTTCATGCTGAATACGTGGGTGCTCGTGCTTACCCGTTCCTGCCTACCAGTGAGCTTTATCTAGGTGGCAACTCGATTGTTCGCGAATTTAACTGAATATTTTATTTATGAGTTCCGGGTTGCCCAAGGCGATTGCACCTCCTTCAGGGTCATCAAACTCTCCGACAGGAAGTATAAGAATATTTGTGCTATTCTCGCTTGTAGGCAATAATTCAAGTGGGTTCCTATGGCTATTGTATTTCCATCCACGTTCAAGAAGATTTTTTATGGTTTCTCTGTTGTCTGATATTAATAGGTGGAACTTTGGTCTAAGTTGTAATATGTGTGCGATTTTAGAAAAGTCAGGATTGAAGATTTGTACAGATCCAAAAAATTGGACGTTATCATCTTCGCGTAATTGAAACTCCTCGGAGCGTATTCCCGATGGGATACTGACTCCGTTTTTTTGCAACCCTTTCCAAAGTCCATAGTATTCAATTATTTTGTTGGACTTCACCATTCCTCCGTTACTTGCTAACAACCAAGCTTCGTGTGCGGGGCATGTCTCAATTATCCGCTTGTAAAGTTTTTTCATTGCTGTGGCGTGAGCCAGCGTTAGAGGTGTTAGATGATGGAGTGAGAGTGCCCCGGACAATACAATGTTGGAGCGTGTTTGGTCTGCTTTTAAATTGAAAATTTCATTTTCAAGAAAAACATTTGTAGCGATGTCAAATTCTTTTTTAGTTGTCATGGTGGTGTTTTCATCGTCGAAGTGAGGTGAGGCCTGTTTAAGGTGTTAATTTAGAATCGCATAAACTCTGACAATGTCCTCATTGCAGGTAGGATCAAAAAAACGGCTTTCATAAAATGTGAATAACGGGCTAAGTCCACATGACTCGAACTGCCCTTGAACCAATTTTGTTTCCAATGATGCGTCTGATTTTTGTTTTGACTTAAATTTATTTGAAAAGTCATCCATTGTGGAGTTTGAGTTAACAAAAAAATTAGGTATTGGAGGTTCGGTTCTGCTTGAAAAGTCAAAGTTCGTGTAGGAGATAGCCAGAAAGCGCTCCCTGAGGTCGTAGCCTTTGTTTCGCATATGTAGTAATGCAGAGTTGAGTACAAAGAATGCTGTTCTTATAAGGATGTTTGAGGCTTCGATTTCCTTTAAGTCAGCCCCTAGCTTTACTAGTTTTATGTATCTTGAGATCAGTGGGAATTCTTCGAATGTTTCGTAAGTATCCAGAAATACATCGAGATCAATGTAAGGCTCATTCTCTACTAAAGTATCAAACGTTTTTCGTATGTTCATTTTTAATGCTCCATCCGTGATCGTTTAACTGGTCGCCATGGCTTTTCACCAGGCAACCCATGGCGTCGAATTCGAAGCGGGTGATGCGGTCGCCATCGATACGATGGGTGGGCTGGTTGCTGCTTTGATCGTAGAGGATCGGTGACCTGCTTGTCGAAGCCGGTTCCCATAATCAATCGCCCGGCTTTGAAAGGAAACGCTCTACGTATTCATCAGATGTTTCTTACGCGAAAGGCCTGTTTCAACGAGACTTCATCGTCTTCGTCTCCATCCTCAAGGCACCTAAATTTCGCATCGGACAAAAATGTTGAAAATAAGCCATATAAATAGGGGGTGGGGAACAAAATCTCTAACCATGCACGTGTGTCGTCGCATTTTTGGAGTCTCGCATCATAGCTGCCAATCGAGTTGAATTTAGGGTCTTTTATATGAATCTCGTAATCGCTTCTTTTGGTGCATGCTCCGCTCTCTAACAGTTTGTCAAATAAATTCTGCAATGTTTTAGGTTCTTCAAAAACAAGTTTGTATTCGTAGCTCATGATCCGTGTGGCCTTCCTCGTACAATTGGTAGGTCTGCTGGGTTGCATATGCCGAAATAGGGCTGATTCGGGTCTGGGGAGGTGAACCCATGGTCATTAAGTTGGTTGCCCCCAAGATCTTCTTTGTGAATGTGTGCGTTATTTCCAGATTCATAAGCGCATGGACATTTGTTTTCATATTTATGGATTCTAACTTCCGAGCCGTCAAGGTGTCTCCAGGTCTCATTAATGCCATTATCTTTCGTCCTCAAGAAGCTAGCTTGAGTTAGTTTTGAACCGGCTTTGACTACACTGTGCCCTTTCATTTTTGGTAGGTCGGATACAGCGGAAAGGCCTAGAGGGTCTACCCATAGTGCAGCGCGGTCCCAATATCAAAATACTGCCCTTGAAAGCGTAGCGGATTACGAATCTCCGCCCACTTCGCCCCGTCACTCCGCTGCTCCACCGCCAAACCAGTCCACCCGCCGCATCGATGGCGACCGCAATTTCAAACTGCTAGTGATTGTTTATATGAACGAGTGATAGGCCTCTATTCGTTCGTATTCAAGCCTTGAGGTGGTATTTGTTGCGAGATCGTTATGCTTCTACCTTTTTGGAATGATGGTGTGCGCTGGAAAAGCGCAAAAAATAGCTCGTTTATGTATTCCTCCTTGTTGTCTACTTCATCTAAAGGTATTTCGTGCGGTATTAGATCTCGCCAGTAATCTTCGTAGCTCCGCATAGAGATTACGTGCTCGAGGCAATCTGAAATATTTTTAGCGGCATTTGGTCCAAATGTTTTCAATAGTGTACTCATTAGTTGAAAGAGTCTAGTCCTGTCTTTCTTGTTATTTATTTCGAAGTTGCTAATTTCCTCGTCTGTCATCGAGATTAGTGGATAATACAAATAGTGAATGTAGTTTATGTTTGCGATTTTCATTAGAGTTTTGGGTACGCTGTTAGTAGTTGGTTGTTTTTGCGAACTATGACGGCTCTTGAGGTCTCTTCACGATTACCGCCACCCGCACGGTAACCCTCGCCAATAATGCGATTCATATTTAGCATGGTGCTGTTGCTTCCAGTAGAATTCATCTTGGCGTTGCCGCGTTGTATTGCATCCAGTTGATCAATGTTGCTCAAGAAACGTGTCGAGTCTGTCGGTTTTGGGTTTTTGATACAGGGGCAATCAGGTGGTATGCCTGTGAGCGCTCGATGCTCTTGTTGAGCCAATGTAGTTCCTGCGCCGTGTCGAGAATTAGCGTGTCCTCCTCCTTTACTATCAATCTCTTGAAGTATAGCTCCAGCGCGTCTGTTTGCTCTGTTGCCTGCCAAGCCAAACGGATCTATCCATTCGATAGGGTTTGAGGCATATGCGTAAGTGTTTAGTCCGCCAATAAAACTAATGGGATCTCTAACAATAAAACGACCAATTTCAGGTGCGTAATACCGATACCGGTTATAATGCAGCCCCGTCTCAACATCCCAATACTGCCCCTGAAAGCGTAGCGGATTACGAATCTCCGCCCACTTCGCCCCGTCACTCCGCTGCTCCTCCGCCAAACCCCAGGCCTTGTACCTCCCGCTCCAGGCAATCTCCCCATCTTCACCGGTCAACTCCATCGGCGTCCCTAGCTGATCGCACTGGTACCAAGCCATTGCATCAAACGCTTTCGGCATCGGCTTATGCAGCCACACCGGATCCTTGTCGATGTCATACGGGAACACATACACCGGCTGGCGCAACAACTCGACGACATGGTTGGACACCGCCTGTGCCACCGGCACAAAGGTCCCGGGCTCGAACACATAGTGAGTGGTGTGGCCTTTGCCTTCCCGGTCCCGGCACTCGAATGCCAGCGTGTCGCCTTCCCACACATACCAGGTGTACCCACAACCCAACTCTTCATCCCGCTGCCGCCGGGCATTCTGGTTCCACACCGGGCCGGCCTGCGGTCGGTCGCGGTACTTGGCGCGTGAGTGCTTGTACAACCGCCGCCCGAGCGCGTCGTAGGCAAAGGTGACAATCAGTCGGTCATCCTCGTACCGCCGCAGGCGGTTGTAGAGGTCCCAGTCAAAGTGGCCTTTCTTGCTGCCCGTGGTGCGCTCCGCCAGGTTGCCGCGTTCGTCATAGCGGTATTGCGTGCCGCAGTAGCTGCGCAGTACGTTGTCGTTGATCCGCCGGGGTGAGTGTGGGTTGGGGCCGGGCGGGGCTTGTGGGTCGAGCAGGTTGCTCGCCGGGTCGAAGGCGAAGAGCTCTTTCTTGTCGAAATCGCCCGCTTCCAGCAGGCGGCCGACCGGGTCGTAACGGTAATAGGTGTCACCACGGTTCAGGTCATCCACTCGGGTTAGCTGGCCGCTGAGGTCGTACTCGTAGTCGCGCACCGCGATGCGCCGGGTGGCGCCGCGTCGGGCCAGGGTCTGCTGCTGCAACTGGCCATTCGGGGTCCAGGTCTGGCGTTGAACCAGGCCGTTGCCTTGCTCGCGGCCAATTTCCCGATGCAGGTCGTCGCGCTGGTAGCTGAGCAGTTCGTGCTCGTCGAGCTTGAGGCTGAGCAAGTGGCCGCTGCCATAGGTGAGCCAACTGACCCGGTGGCCATCAGGGCGGGTGGTCGCGATGCGCAGGTTGAGGGCGTCGTACTCATGCTTGAAGACAGCGACCTTCGCTTCCTTCATGTACTTGAAGTGCTGGTGCTCGCGGGTGTTGTTGCCCGCCAGGTCGTAGAACCACTGCAGCTTGCAGGCCTCGTTCTCGGCAAGTAGCAGGTTGCCGTTGCCGTCGTAGGCGAAGGTTTCGCTTTCCCACTCCTTGCCACCGCGCTGGCCTGCATGGCTTTTCACCAGGCGGCCCATGGCGTCGTATTCGAAGCGGGTGATGCGGTCGCCATCGATGCGGCGGGTGGGCTGGTTGCTGCTTTGATCGTAGAGGTAATCGGTGACCTGCTTGTCGAAGCCGGTCTCCATGATCAATCGCCCGGCCGGGTCGTACTTGAAGCTGGCCTCGCTGTTGTTCTCGTTGCGCAGGCGCAGCAACTGGCCGAGCTTGTTCCAGTGGTAGGTTAGGGTGCTGTCGTCGGGGTTGTGGCGTTGGCGAATCAGGCCGGCCTCGTTGTAGGCCCAGGCGGTACGACGGTTCAACGCGTCGGTATAGCTGAGCAGGCGGCCTTCGGCATCGTGTTCGAAGCGGTCCTGGGTCTTGTCGGGGTATACCAGGCGGGTCAGTTGACCGGCCTGGTACTGATACTCGGTGGTTTCCCCCGCTGCGTTGATCGCCTTGCTCAGTTGCCCGAACCCGTCGTACTTCCACAGCGTGGTCTTGCCCGAGCAATCGGTGTAGCTGGCCAGCTGGCCTTCGCGGGTGTAGCCGAGCTTCTTCTCGCCACCGTTGGCGTCGATGATGGAGATGGGCAGGTTATCGCTGTTGTAGGTGTACTGGGTCTTGTTCTCCAGCGGGTCGAGCGTTTCGATGATGTTGCCGCGCTGGTCGTAGTCGTACTTCCACAGGCCGCCCTCGGCGTCGCAGGTCTTGAAGCGCTGGTCGAGGTCGTCATAGGCGTGGTGCACCGCGGAGCCATCGGGGCGGGTGTGCTGCAGCAAGTTGCTGCGCTCGTCGTAGACATAGCGGTCGATACTGCCGTCGGTGTGCACATGCTGGATGACGTTCTTGGCATCGTCGCGGAACAGCCACTCTTCGTTGCTGTCCGGGTAGATGATGCGGTAGGTGTAGCCGAGGTAGTCGTAGTAGTGGCGGGTTTCCTGGCCAAGCGCATCTGTGACGGTGGTCAGGCGGATATGCTTGTTCCATTTCAGGCGCGTGTCGAAGCTGCCGTCATCCGCCCATTCGCGCACGGCTTTCGCGTCCGGGCCTTCGCCCTGCCATTCAAGGCTGGTACCCCGCCCGGTGCGGTCGGTGTAGCGCGTGACCAGGTGGTGCTGGTACTGGTAGGTCCACTGCGCCCCGTGTTCATCGCGTGCCGCGCGAAGGTCGCCCTGGTCGTCATGGTCGTAGCTGGCCAGCTGTCGGGTTTGCCGGCCGTCCCGCATCAGCCAGAGTGCCTTGATGCGCCCATGTTCATCGAGCTGGGTATGCACATGCTGGTGCTGGTCTTCATCCTGGTAGGTGACCAGGTCGGAGAGCACTGCCTTGCCGGCATGCTGGTGCTCGTAATGCAGCGCGATGCGCGCGCCGCCGCGCCGGATGATGCCGACCAGGCGGAAGTGATCGCCGACGCGCTGGTAGTGTTCCTGGCGCTGGTGGCCGTGTGCCAGGCTCAGGTGGTTTTCGTCGACCCGGATGAGTACCGTCTTCTCTACCGGGTCGTAATGCGGCTTGCCAACCTTGGGCAGGGCGTAGCTGTGGGTGCGGCCATCGTCGGCGTGGTACAGCACACCCTCGTCAACCACATCGAAGCGCATCGAGAATGGCGTGATCCAGCGGGCACCGAACTCGCTGTCATCGTAGGCGTCCAGGCTGGAACGGTAGGTGCGTGCCCAGGCGACAGGAAACACGCCTGGCAGGTTGAAGTCGACATGCACCAGGGTTTCGGTACCGCGTGCATAGCTGATGCTCTTGCTGGTGCCGGGGCAGGTGCCGTTCAGGTCGCAGCGTGGGTCGTTTTTAGGTCGGGCCTCGTTGCGGGTGGCTTCCACGCGGCTTTCGGTGCCCTTGTCCTTTGCCACACCCGAGCCGTGCGCCGGGGTATTGGCCGATACCCGGCGCGCGGGTTTGCGCTTGCGCAGGCCTGCGTTGAGCTGGGCGAGGAGCCAGGCAATGCTGTTTTGCGTGGCCGGGTTGGCCAGGGCGGTCAGCATCTGCCGGATCAGCTGGGCCAGGCCCCTGAGCACATTGGTGTGTGGCTGGACGAGCTTCAAGACCCAGCCAGTGTTGCCCGCTGCAGCTTTGTACCCCTCGGTCGCACCGTACTGAACCGCACCAGCGGTGGCGCTGATGACCGCTTCGGCCCGGGTCAGCAGGTCCCAGAGGGACGGTTCTTCGATGGGGGCGTAGATTGCCTTTGCGCTGTTGATGATCGCCTTGCGCTGCTGGGTAGTGTCGATCTCGCCCTTGGCGATGCGCTCGATGGCATCCGCCAGGCTGTTGAGTGTCTGGAAGCCGGTGTTGGCGGCATTGTTCAAGATGCCAGGCAGTTCGGTTTCGGCCCGCTCGACGAAGGTTTCGATTTCGCCCATCAGCGTGGCACTGAGGTGGCCGACCATGATGTTCATGACGGCTTGGGCAAAGTCACCTTTGTTTTTTTTCAGTTGCTGTCGGGCCAGGAACAGCACCGGGCGCAACGTCATCCGTGCGGCTGCCATGGTCGGCGGGACGGGTACTACGCCGATCAGGTTGATGCCCAGGCTTACCCAGTCCAGCGGGTCATTCGAGCCGGTCTTGACCAGATGGATGATGTCGCCCAAGGCGTCGAACAAGGCGACGATGTTGCCCACCACCGGCACTGCACCGGCCCAGGCCTTGACGGTGGCCAGGTCGATGGTGTTGCCGCTGAGTTCCAGCAGCCAGGCGTTTACCGTGGCTTCACCCTGGGCGATATCCTGAGCGACCAGGTTGTTCAACGGGACCAGTGCGATTTCGCGTTCTTCGATTTCTTTCTTTTCTTGTGGGGTCATCGTTTCAATTCCCTTCCCGGATGAGTGAGGTAGCCAAGGCACTGGCAGTGCCAAGCCGGGAAGGGGGAGGTGCCGAGGGGGCGATGGCGTCGAGCGGGGCCTTGAACGCTTGTGCCGCATGCTTCGCGAGGTTTTCGGTGCCTTGCAGGGCGGAAGGTAGCGTCAGCGCTGCAGCCGGGCCTGAAAAGTCCTTACTCAGGTTGCCGAAGTAGCTGCCGGCTACCCATGGGTCGGCTGGGTCTTTCTCGAAATCAACGGCAGTGGGGCCCGGGCTTACAGCTGCTACCGCCGCAAAGCCTTGTTCGTCCAGCGTGCCTTTGAGGACCTGGCCCAGCGCGTCCTCTACCTGGTACCCGGAGCCTTTCAAGGGGCGGTTGTTGGCATAGTTGCGGAAAAGGTCGAGGTTGCCTTTGTCGGTTTTGGGAGCGTCCGGGAACGTGGCCGTCTGGCTTTGTGCACTTTTGTAGAAGAAGCCGGTCGCGTGCGCGGTGTACTGGCCAGCGGTGGCATGCAGGATTCCCCCTGCGGTGTAGGTGGTACTGCTGCCGCCCCCCTGGATGACCAGTTCTTCCTTGGCGCTGAGGGTGATGCGTTCGGCGGTGACGCTGACCTTGAGCTTGGCCAGCAGGTTGATGTTGTCCTTGAGCGCCTTCAGGTCGATGTCGCCGGTGGCCGCGACCAGTCGCCAGCCCATGCTCTGGACGAACTGGCGTACCCCTCGGCTGGCACTGATCAGCAGGCGCTTGCCGATGGCCAGGCTGGTGTGGCCACCCGTGCTCAGGCCCAGATGTTCGCCGCTGGCGATATGGGTGGATTCCGGGGTGGTGGTCGCAATGCCGGTCGGGCTGGCGAGCACCAGCTGCGGGTCGGCCAGTTCCGGAAACCGGTTGGCTTCAGGGTTGCCACCGTAGCCGCAGATGGCGTCGTGCTGTGCCTTGAGCGCTTCACCGACCTCATCCTGATCGCCACCTTCCTGGGCCAGGTGGTCGCGGGCGACCCTGGCGAAGGTGGTGTGGTACTGCTGTGCGGTCTGCAGGCGTTCGGCGGTTTCGGCCAGGTCGGTGTGGTGCTGGACGGCGCGGGCGCGCAGCTCGGTGGTCAGCAGCAGCCCGCCGCCTGCGCGGATCACCCCGTGGGTATCGGTGCGCAGCTCGAAACCTTGCCCACGGGGCTGGCCACCGAAGTGACGCGGATGGGTCAGGTAACCCAGGTGCAGCGCGGTGTGGTCGTGGTCACTCATCAGCGCCGCGCTGATCTGCCCGGTGGTGTCGTCCAGGCGTAGTTCGTTATGCCGCTTGCCTTGGTGCTCCTTGCTGCGGATCGGACTCAACGCCTTGAACTCGGGCAGGCGATACGGCGGGCGGTTGACGATGTGGTAGCTACGCCCGGTGATCATCGGTTGGTCAGGGTCGCCGTCGAGGAAACTGACCACCACTTCCTGGCCAATGCGGGGTATGGCCATATGGCCCCAGGTGGCACCGGCCCAGGCCTGGGTCACCCGCACCCAGCACGAGCTCTTGTCGTCGTCCTGGCCCAGGCGGTCCCAGGGGAACTGCACGCGCACGCGGCCGTGCTCGTCGCAGTAGATTTCCTCGCCGGGCGGGCCGACCACCTTGGCCATCTGCGGGCCGTCGATCACGGGCTTGGGGCACGCAGGGGCATGCCATTCGACCCGGGCTGGAATCAAGGTGGCGGTGAGGGTGTAGGAGGTGCCGACTTCGGCGTCGGCAGCATCCTCTTCCAGCGCTGTGAACTGCTGCCCCTTGTGCGTGATCTGCATCGGCCGCCAGAGGATGTTCAGGTCCTCACGGGCATGGCCGGCCAGCTGGAAGGCAATGCCCGGCTGCAGGCGCGCGTCGTCGCCTTTGACCTGGGCCACCCGGGCATCGCCGAACAAGGCGTTGATACGGGTCTGGGTAAACGGCTTGCCGGCGTTGTCGTGCTTGTAGCGGCCGGGGTAGTCGTAGCGCTCGTACTCGTTGCCCTGGTTGCCCATGTCCCTGGGGTACAGGGTGTGTTCCAGGTTGTAGCGCGGGTGGGTGAAGGTGTAGTCGCGCTGGACCTGGATACTGGTGCGTACCTGCTCGCGATAGCGGAAGTCATGCAGGCAGGGCTGGCGCGCCATGCCACCCCGGTTGGCCACGTACAACACCGGGTCGCCTTCCAGGCTGCCGAACTGGCTGATCTGGTCCGCCTGGACCACGCCATGGCTGCCTTGGCTGTGCTCGAAGACCGAGATCAGGCCTTCTTCTGCCGATAGCCGCCAGAAGAAATTCAGGTCCAGATCACCGGCCTGTACGCAGAACTCACGCGTCTGGTGCGGGTTGACCAGGTACTGGGTCAGCGTTCCCCATCGGCGCTCGCGGAACAGTTCTTCGAGCAACTGCGGCACGGGGCGGTGCTGGAAGATGCGCCAGTCCGACTGCAGGCCGGCGCGGGCCAGCTGCGGTTCGACAATGGCGCGGTAGCGGGTGCGGCGGTGGCCGGTCTTGCCCTGTTCGAAGCTGCTGATCAGGCCATGCACGTGACGCACCGGTTGCTCCTGCTGCCAGATGGTCAGCAGCGCGGGGTGGTCGAGCAGGGTGGCGAAGTCGGCATCGTCGGCGAAACTCACCAGTTCGACTTCCAGGCGATACAACTGGCTGACGCCTTCGGTCAGCTCGAATGACACGACATCAAACTGAATGGCTTCGTCGGCTGGGGTGCTGAAGGTAAAGCGCACATCATTCAGGTTGCTCATGCGTACTCCTGCGGTTCGTCCCATCGGGCAGGTTCATGAAACCGGACGCGTCATAGGACGCGAGGCATTAGTTGTGCTCACGACCGTAATGAGGAATCCGTTCCTGGTCGTGAAAGTTGCTTCCTACAAACTTGTAGGAAGTTTCGCTAAATGCAGGATCTATCTTGTTTCGGGCAAAGTTTTACTTGCTGCGCCCATCGGCACAGTGACTGTTGCGTCATGTCAGTTCGAGGTTGTCGAGTTCATGGCTGCAGCATCGCCTGCAGTGATGCAAATACTTGCTGGGTAATGCTGTCAAGTTTGGTGGCGAAGTAGAAATACAGGCCTGTGCAGAACACGCCCATCACGGCCCAGGGCGTCCACCAGGGCAGTTGGCGGCTCATGCGGTAATGCCGGGGCGCGACATTGGCCAGCGGGTCGGTCAGGGGTTGCGATTCGGCTTCGGGGCCATGCAGTTCAACGATCCGGTCATGGACCCGCTTGAGCCAGGCGGCCAGTTGCTCATCGCCATTGGTCTGGTTGGCGTACTTGCCGCGGTAGCCCAGTGCCAGGCACCAGAACAGGAACACAAACAGGTCGTAGCGCTGTTCGGGGGCTTCCAGCAAGCGTTCGAGCACGCTGAAGAATTTCTCGCCGCCCCAGGTTTCCTGATGGATGGCGCTGAGCAAGGATTGGGCCTTCCAGGACGAGTCGCGCCCCCAGGACGTAGTCATCACGGCTTCATCGACCACGCAACACAAGCAGTAGGAAAACACCACGCGGTCGCCTTCGTCACAGTGTTCAAGCTGGCGTACCTGCTCGACCATGCCGTGGATCATGTTCTTGACGTGGGCATGCAACTGCTCGACGTGGTCATAGTGTTCGGTGCCTTCCAGGCGGATGACCAGGCCGAACAGGGGAGAGGCGATGTCGAAGAGGGGGAATGTGGTGTTCGAGCGGGTGTCGAACCCCAGCGCGTCGACATGAGGGAACAGTTCGCTGAGTGGGGGAGCGGTGCGGGCGTCTACCCGGGTGTTCTCGAAGTCTTTCTCGGGCGCGTTGTTCATGCTCGGACCTCCTGGTCACATCACCGGCTGCCGCCCGGTCCGGGCGGGCCATAGCTGGCGGGTTGCGTTGGCGGTGTTGATGATCTGCAGTTGATGGAAGGAGTTGCCGTTGGCGTACAACGTCATGAAGTGGGACAGCACGTTGCCAAACAGCTGCACCTCACCCTCGCATTCGAAGCCGGCAGGGTCGATGTGCAGAGTGGTGCGCATGCCCCGAACCGGCACGCCCTTGACCAGCCAATCGCATGGCTCGTTGTCCACCTGTCTGATGGCGTCGAGGCGCTGGGTGGTATTGCGCTCCTGCTGCAGGTCATGGGCGGCGACAAAGTCGTAAACCCGCAGTACCGCGGCAAGGGTTGCAGGAGAAGACAGCGACAGGTTGTTCAGCGCAAGGTTGGAGACCAGCGCCCAGTGGCGTTCACCTTGGCCACCGCTCTGCAGCATCGGCGGGTAGCTGCGGGTGGGGCGGGTGAGGTTGCGATAGGTGACGAACGAGGGGGTGTCCTGGGTGGTCACATCGATTTCGCCAACCCTGAGCTGCTGCGCAAGGGGCCCGTTGCTGCAGGTAAGGTCGATGTTCAGTTCTTCGTGCAGGCCAAGGTAGGGCGCAAGGTTGTGATGCACCAGGCGTATCCTGTGTTGCACCTTGTCATTGACGGGTTCCTGCTCGATGTCCAGCTTGTAGTAGCGGGCGGGCGTCGGCTCGGCCAACGGGAAGTCGCGGTCCAGGGCCTCGAAGGGTTTGAAGTCCTGTACGTGATCGCTGGATTTCTGGCGTTGGCTGCTGACCCGATCAATGCTGAAAATTTCACCTTTCTTGCCGCCCTGGCGCCCCATTCGCACGGTTTCACACAGCGCCTGCCCATTCAACGGGATGGGCTCTGCCGTACAACTGAACAGGTTGATGGCAGGGATGCAGTTGAGCAGGATCGTTGTCTGGTCGATCTGTATGTCGGGCGGGAGGGGCGCACTGAAACCGAACTCCAGCTGGATATGAACGGCGGCCTCGTCAGGCCAGTAGCTGCCTAGCCCGTCGATGCGAAACCCATGAAAGCGCTCCGGGAAGCAGAAGAATTCGTGCAGGATGCGGTAGCCATCCATCTGCTCGCCGGGGCTGGGCAGCAGCGCTTCATTTGCCTCGAAACCGACGAAGGCCACTGAGGGGGGGAGCGCAAAGCGGTGCTGGCCGATATGCAGATCAAGCTTGTTCAGGTGCCGCGCCAGCCACTGGTAGAGGGTGAGTGCATTGCGTTTACTGCCAGCCAGATGAAACCGCAGCTGGTCGCACTTCATCTGCCGCAGCGGCTGCTCGGACAAGGCGCCCAGGTCGATGCGCACTACCGGTGCTTCGGCACTGGGTTGCGTGGTGATGCTGCGAATTTCCAGCGGCGCGATAGCCAGGTCCACGCAGGTGCGGAACTCGCAGCTCACGCCGTCAACGGCGCGGCTGAACACAGGGGTGCCTTTGGGCAGCACCTGGGTCTCGCTCAGCGCGTGGTCGACAGGCTGGAACTGCATCAGTGTCATGCTCGGCAGCGGGCGCAGAAAATTGGGGTAGAGCAGCTGCAGCAACGGGTGGGTCAGCTCGGGCAGATGGTCTTCGATCTTCATGACCAGGCGAGCGGTCAGGAAGGCGAAGTGTTCCATCAGGTACTCGCTGGCCGGGTCCGAGGCGGTGCGACCGAGGACAGGCGCCAGACGCGGGTCGTCCTCGACAAAGTCGTCACCCAGTTCCCGTAGGGTCTGCTGCTCCTGCATGAACCAGTCTTTGAACTTCATGTTTATCGCGTTGGACGCTCTATCTGGTGGCATGTGCCGGGGTTGATGAAAAGTGCGCATGGCTTATTTGTAGGAAAGTTCCCACAAGTTGCTGGGCTGTTAACTTTCCTGAAGCAAGTGCTTTTTATTTCATAATTCAGGTAAGTCGCCGGCGTCTGCAAGAAAAGTGTTAGCTGGTATTTCTTGCTTGATATCATTGAATAGTGTTTTTCAATGCTGCTACTGTTTTTGCCAGTGTGCACTGTGAGGTGCCTTAAATCATTCGGATATGCAGTCGGTAAGGTTTGCCGCTATGAAAGTGAACAAGGACAGTCTGCTGCGCGGTGTATTGCTGGTGCAGCGTCAGGCAATGCCGGTAGTTGTTGGTGTGGTACTGCTCGGCGTTGCTGCCGCAGTGGTCTGGCTATGGTGGTTGGGGCCTGAATGGCGTTGGCGTGAGCAGCAACCGTTGGTTGACCTGCCGGTGCGGATTGCGGCAACCGTGCTGCTGGTGATGCTGCCATTGCTGGCATGGAGCGCGTGGGTGCATCGGCGCAACCGCTCGATCGTACGCGAACAGCAACGGCAGCGGCGCGAAGTGGAAGACCCGTGCCTGGTGTATCTGCAGGCCCAGCAGCGCTCCCTCGACAGCAGCCTGGCCCGCTTGCGCGACAGCCAAGGTGGCCGCGGGCACCGTTACGATGTGCCGTGGTACCTCATCCTTGGCGAACAGAATGCGGGCAAGTCGAGCTTCGTCAGCCGTTCGGATCAGCGTTTTGCACTCGCCCGCACCGATGGCGCCACCCAGCGGGCCAGCACGGATCCGGACCTGGCTTTTGGCATCGACTGGTGGGTAGGTGACGACGCGGTGCTGATCGATCCGCCGGGCGAGTTCATCAGCCAGCCTGAGCGCCCGGCGCGTGTGGTCAAGCCCATCAAGGAGGAGGGGGGCGATAACAACACGCTGCCAGCAGTGCAGGAGGCTGCACTGACGGCGAGAGCACCGGCCGAGCCCACAGGCCTGCCGGCGAGCGTCGAGCAACGCCTGTGGCGGCACATGATTGGCTGGCTTGCCCAGAACCGCAGCCGACGGCCACTCAATGGCGTGGTCTTGCTGGTGGATATGGTCAACCTGTTCGGGCGATCGGCGAAGGCGCGACGTGACCTGGCCTTCATGCTGCGCGCGCGCCTGACGGAGCTGGGCGGTGAGCTGGGTACGCGCTTGCCGCTGTACGTGGTGATGAGCAAGTTCGACTTGCTGGACGGTTTCGAGGAACTGTTCGCCGCGCTCCCGGCCCGTGAGCGGGAAGAGGTGCAGGGCTTTACCTTCACGCTGGGTTCGGTAAAGGACTTCGATGCCTGGCTGCAGGAGCTGGAGGGAGCCTATCAGGGCTTCCTGGGGCGCCTCGCCAGGCAACTGATGAGCGCTACCGTGGGCGCGCCTGGCACCACGGGCAAGAGCGCCTGCTCGCTGCTTCGGGAGCTGAGCGGGGCGCAGGAGATGTTGCTGAATTTCCTTGGTGATGTACTGGTCAGTGACCGCTACAGCACCCCACCCCTGGTGCGTGGCCTGTACTTTTCCTCGGTCTACCAGCGAGGCGAAGTGCGCAACCTGCTTGCGGATGCTTCTGCCCGCGCCTTTGCCTTCGCTACCCCGGCTTTGTCGACCAAGCCGCAAGGCACCTCCGTGGTGTATTTCGCGCAGCGGCTGTTGCGACGCGTGGTCTACCCCGAGGCCGGCCTGGCGGGCGACAACCGCAAGGTCGCCCGGCGCAAGGGCCGCCTGTTGAAGGGCGGCGCCGTGGCGGCGAGTGTGTGCGGGTTGGCCATGGCCGGTGGTTGGGCGTACTTCTACAGCGTCAACCGCGACAAGGCGGAGCAGGTACTGGAGAAAAGCCTTGCGTTCAGCAACACCAGCACGGAAGCCAAGGATGATTTGACCGGGCGCAGCCTGCTGCTGCCGTTGAATGAGATCCGTGATGCCGTGAGCCTGTACGGCGATTATCGCTCTGGTTGGAGCGTGTTCACGGATATGGGGCTGTACCAGGGCAAAGCCATTGGCCCGCAAGTGGACCAGGCGTACCTGAATGCCCTGGCCCAGCGCTTTCTACCGGTGATTGCGGGCGGCGTGGCAGCGTCTGTCAAGCAAGCCGCCCCCGGTAGCGACGAGCAGTTGGCGGCATTGCGCGTGTATCGCATGATCGAGGATCGCGGTAATCGTCGGGCGGAGATGGTCGAGCAATGGATGGCTCGCGAGTGGCAAAGAGCGTATCCGGGCCAGGGCCAGCTGCAGGCCGCGCTGATGCGCCACCTCAGGTACGCTTTGGCCTACGCAGATGTCGAGCTGCCGGAGTATCGGAAGGTCGTTGTCCAAGCGCAGCAGCAGTTGCGCAAGTTGCCGCTGGCCGAGCGTGTCTACATCGGCTTGAGGCAGCAGGCTCGGGAGCAATTGCACGGTGAGCTGGATTTGCGCAACGAGATCGGCCCAGCGTTCGATATCGTCTACAGGCCACTGGCCGAGCGCGATCACCAGGCGACCGTCGACGCCAATTTGTCCCTGCCACCTTTGCTGACGGCGACGGGCTTTCGCGACTATTTCGACCAGCATAGCCAGAACGTGGCCGACCTCGCCCTGGTCGACCAGTGGGTGCTAGGAGAGCGGCGTAGCCTCGACTACTCCGACATGGACCGCCAGGCCCTGGCGGAGCGTCTGCGAGCCCTGTACAGCGCCGACTACATCGACAGTTGGCGGCGTGTGCTGAACCAGTTTTCGGTTGCCGAATTCAGCGATCTTGCGCATGCCTTGGGTGTTCTGGAACAAGTCAGCGGCCCGGCAGCGCCAATACGCCGGCTGCTGGAAACCGTGCGCAGCAATACGCTGATCTATCCGCAGGCCGCGGACAGCGAGAAGGAATCGAACGCCGATCCGCAGGTTCGCATGCAGGCCATGGGCATCTATCGGTCTTTCGCGGGGCTTTCGGGGATGCTCGACGTGCGGGGTGACAAACCGTCCTACCATGACGAAACACTCCAGGCGATCAGCGCTGTACATGACTACCTGAAGGCGGTGCAGGACAGCCCTGACCGGGGCAAGGCCGCCCTGGCGCTAGTGTTGAGCCGTTTTTCGGAAACGGCGCCCGACCCCATTCGCAACCTTCAGCGCATTGCCACGGGCCTGCCGGAACCCCTCAATCGGCATGTTCGCCAGCTGGCGGAGCAGACTTCGCAGGTGTTGATGGTCATGGCGTTACGGGAGCTGGAGCAGCGTTGGGATGCCGAGGTTTACAGCGTCTACCAGGAGCGACTGGCCTCACGCTATCCCATCGACCCGGCCGGGCCGGATGTGTCGCTCAAGGATTTTGAAGCCTTCTTTGGCCCGCAAGGCCAGCTCAAGCGCTTCCAGGACCAGTACCTTGCGGTGTTTCTCGAAGACAACCTCGATGCGCTGTACTCCCGTGCGGATGAAGGTTACCTGGTCCGCCCCGAAGTCATGGTGCAGCTCAAGCAGGCTGAAGCCATACGCAACGCGTTTTTCGACAATCGCGGGGAGCTGAACGTGAGCTTTGGCCTGGAGCCTTTGGCGATCAGCGGTGGCTTGCGCGGCAGCGTCTTCGACCTGGATGGGCAGCTGCATGCGTTTGCGGACCGGGGCAAGGAGCCGATCGGCATGACCTGGCCGGGCCCTGCCGGGGAGAGTGGGCATAGCCGTGTCACCCTGGTGCAGGTTGCGGGTACCACTGTCAGCCTGGGCTATCACGGCCCCTGGTCGCTCTACCGCCTGCTCAGCCGCGGTGGGCTGAATGCCCGTACATCCACCAGTATCGATCTCGCTTTCATGATTGCCGGCGATACGGCGCGCTACAAGGTTCACACCCCGGGCGCAAACAACCCCTTCACCCGCCAGCTCTTTGCAGGGTTCGCCCTGCCGCAGCGGTTGTTGCGTGACGGCACGGCCAGCGAAGTGGCCGGGCGATAGGGCACGGCGCAGGCCACCCAAGAATCCCGATACCAGTGGCCTGGGTCGGGATTCGTTGTCTGTTTGTTCCGGTGCCTGGTCCGGCCTTCACAGGATGCTCATTTTTTTATTGGACGGATCATTTGTCACGGCGGTATTCACTGTCTTGCCTGAGTTCAACGGCGTTGTTCTCGAAGTGAACGTGTACGGTATGGTTGTAACCGCGTGCCTGGATGCGTACTGCATCTTTCCAGCGGCCCTTGGGGTTATCGCCCAGGCGAGCAACGACGGCGATGTAGCGGGTGCGCTCGTTGATTTCTTCGTGTTCGATGAACTTGAACTGGCCAGGGGTCAGACGGTAGTCATCGACGCTGATCAGCGTGGTGCCCAGCGCTTTATCCAGGTCTTCTTCGACTTGCTCATAAGTGGCATCCAGCAACAACGAATCGTCCCGGAGCTGAAGTACCTTGAAAACGATGGATGACGGGGCCTGTTGCTGTGGTTGCAGGTCGAGTTCCTCAGGCAAAGCAGTTTGGGGCGTTGCGTAACTGGCCAATGCCGCAGGCGCCTTCGGCCCGACGATGGCTTGCTCGCCCTCGACAGAAGTGGGGTAGTTGCGGTGCAGCTGCTCCGCCAGTGAGCTCAGCTTGTCAGTCAGCTCGACAGGACTTGTGGCGCTGAGGTTGGCCGCCAGCTGTTCCGGGTGGTCATGCAGCGGTACGTGTGTGCCTGAATCTGTCGGTTCGAGGCTGACAGGCGCAGGCGGGTCTGCGGCGTAGAGGCTTAGTGCCAGGTGGCTGATGTCATTGTTGGGGCCACCGACAGGCAGAGCCGGATCCATCGCCACCTGGTAGATCTTGCTGATCGAAGTACAGCCACTGATCGCCAGGCAGGCCAGTAGCAAACCTACAGGCTTGTTCATTGCACCTCCTTGCCGAAGATTTCGACTATGGCCGGGTCAACCCGGGCTTGTGCGGCCCTGTCCAGATACGCCAACGGATCAAGCTCATCCACGGGACCAGGCATTGAGGCCCGGAAAAATCCGGCGATATCCGTTATCGGTACGCCAAGTACCTGCAGCGGGCACATCTGCTGATCAACCCCCAGCTCGGAGAGCGGGTCCCTGCCGGTATGCGGCTGCGGCTCTTCCTCGTGCTCGCCCAGGTGTATGGCAATCTGGTAGTCACCCAGCTGCAGTCTGTCGTTGTGCCTGAGGCGGACAGGCGTACCCGAAAGCAACTGGGTGTCACTGCCATTCATGAAACTCTTGCCGCTGTGGTCAACGATGCAGAAATGGCCTTCATGCCAGCTGATTTCGCAGTGCACCGGCAGGATGCGAACGCCGCGATCATGCAGGCGCCAGGCACCTTGACTGCCGATGGAGCCGCCAGCCCGATCGAAGCGATGCCGCGGTTCGCTGCCGTGCAAGAGTTTTTCCGGGTTGAGGACGGTGAGCGTGACGCTGGAGGAGAGAACATTTGTACTCATGTGCGTACCGTGATGCGAACAGGGGGAGGCGTGGGGTCATTGCGGTTGGCGATGAAGCTTGTCCAACCCAGGTGGGTGCCATGCTCGGCCCGTAGGCTGAAGGGAGGGGCTTGCTCGGCGCACATGCGTAACTCCAGGTCATAGGCCCCGACATCACGGAGCAGAAAATCCACCAGCCGCGCCAGCTTCTGGTAGTTGTCACCGCTGGGCAGGAATTGGCGGAACTGTTGCTGATCCAGGCCTGCGATCACAATGGTGAACTTGCTGCTGCGTGACTCGACGCTGTCGCCAACCAGGAAGTTGTTGCCGAGTTGGTAGTTTCTGCCCCCCAGGCAGTTGCGTTGGGAAGTGGGAATCGAGACGGTGCGCTTTTCGAATTCGCGGATGGCAACCTGCTGGAGGTCGAAGCAATGCGCGATCATGCCGGCTACCATGCCGGGGGAGCGGCTGCGGCTGGCGATCATTCCCACGAAACTGAGCAAGCGGCTCCAGGGCAGCGGCGTAGCGCCGCGTAGTGCTGAGTCGTCCAGGCCGATCAGGGCGAAGACATAGCGGGAGAAACCGTCCTTCGCGCCCGGTTGGAAGCGTACGTAGTAGCGGTACTTGCGCCACGCTTGATGGAGCAGGGTATGAAGGCGATGGTTGAAGAAATTGAGGAAAGCCGGGCGTAAACCGATGCCGTGTGCGTTTTCGTAGGCGATCTCGTCAAGGTAGTAAGTGGGCAGTGGCGAGTCTGTGCCATGCAGGCCCAGAAAACTTGCCTGGATGCGGTAGCGGTCGTCCGTCAAGCGATCGGCGCGCAACACGTCGGCAACAGGGAAAGACAGGCTGGGGGACACTTCCAGCCGTAATCGGCGTCGCGTCTCTCGAGCAAGTGGGCGTTGTTCCAGATCGTCGTCGTGTACGTGATACAGCAATTCCAGTAGCTGGAAATAGGCGTACTGGTGGGCGCTTTCCAAAGCGATATCGACCTGGCCAGCGGCGTGCAGAACTACTGGTTTTTCCATGGTTGAGTCTCTTGCCGTAACTAACGGGTGCAAAGTGAATGCTGATCGTAGTCGATGGTTTCTGATTCAGGTCATTGTTTTCTCGTCCGAAAGTGGATATCGACCAATAAAAAGAACTTTCTGTAGGAAGTGTCTTTTTTTATTGGTGCGGGGCTGTTTATGTTGACTTTTCGGTAAGGCTTTCAGGGGCGTGGATTTAATAAGTTCATCGAGGGTTGAAGTTGGAAACCGCTTTTCGAATAGAGCCGGAAATTGCTTTATCGAGGAAAACGACGAGTGTTCGTTCACGCCGCGATGAACCTGCTATTCCTAAGAAGACCCCTGAACGCACCAAGGCCCGTCGATGCTGGTCATCGAGCAACTGCACAAATCATTCCCCACCCCCCAGGGCCCGCTCCCCGTGCTGCAGGGCGTCGACCTGCGCCTGGCGCGCGGCAGCAGCCTGGCGCTGATGGGCGAGTCGGGCAGCGGAAAGAGTACCTTGCTGCACCTGGTGGCCGGCCTGGACCGTGCCGACAGTGGCCGCATCCTGATCGACGACACCCCGCTCGACAGCCGTTCCGAGGCGTCGCTGGCGTTGTGGCGGCGGGAGGGCATCGGCCTGGTGTTCCAGCAATACAACCTGATCAGCAGCCTGGACGTGGGGGCCAATCTTGCGTTCCAGGCCCGGCTGGCCGGTCGGCATGATCCCGATTGGCTGGCCTACCTGGCGCAGCGCCTGGGTTTGGCGGACTTGCTGGCGCGTTACCCGGAGCAATTGTCTGGCGGCCAGCAACAGCGGGTCGCCATCGGCCGCGCCCTGGCCGGGCGCCCGGCCTGGTTGCTGGCCGACGAACCCACCGGCAGCCTCGATGAAACCAGCAGCGATGAGGTGTTGAGCCTGCTGTTGCAGCTGGTCGCCGAGGCTGGCAGTGGGGTGCTGATGGTGACCCACAGCCCGCGGCTGGCGGCGCGCTTGCAGCAGCGTTGTTACCTGCAGGCGGGCCGTGTACGGCCCGAGCCGGGCGGATGAGACTTCTATCGCTGGCCCTGCTGGCGCTGCTCAGCCACTGGCGGCGCCATCGCGTGCAGTTTTTCAGCATCTTCACCGGCCTGTGGCTGGCCACGGCGCTGTGGACCGGCGTGCAGGCGCTGAACAGCCAGGCACGCAGCGACTATGCCCGGGCCAGCGCGGTGCTGGCCGGGCCGTTGCAGGCGCAACTGGTGCCGCGCCGTGGCGAGCGCTTCGACCAGGCACTGTACGTGCAGTTGCGCAGGCTGGGCTGGGCGGTGACGCCGGTACTGGAAGGGCGCTTGCGCTTTGCTGGTGAGCCGGCGCGCAGCGTGCGGTTGATCGGCATCGAGCCGTTGAGCCTGCCGCCGGCCAGCAGTATCGCCGGTGTGCAGTCCGGAACGTTCGATCTGCAGGCCTTTGTCGGCATGCCCGGGCAAGCCTGGGTCGGGCCGGACACCTTGCGCCAGCTGCATGCCGGCCCCGGGGCCTCAGCACGCGACAGCGAAGGGCAGCTGCTGCCGCCGTTGGTTCTACAGCCAGCGCTGGCCCCAGGGGTGATCGTGGTCGATATCGGCCACGCCCAGGCGTTGCTGCATGCACCCGGGCAGTTGTCGCGCTTGCTGGTGCCTGCTACGCCGGGGCCGTTGCCGGCGGACATCGCGCCTTACCTTGAGCTGCAACCCCGGCAGGACGATGGCGGCTTGCAGCGGCTGACCGACAGTTTCCACCTCAACCTGACAGCTCTTGGCCTGCTGGCGTTTGTCGTCGGCCTGTTCATTGCCCATGCCGCAATCGGTTTGGCACTGGAACAGCGGCGCGGCCTGATTCGCAACCTGCGCGCCTGTGGCATCAGCTTGCAAACCCTGCTGTGCGCCTTGGTGCTGGAGCTGGGGCTGTTCGCGGTGCTGGGCGGCCTGGCCGGCGTGGTCAGTGGTTACGGGCTGGCCGCGTGGTTGCTGCCCGATGTGGCCGCCAGCTTGCGCGGGCTGTATGGCGCCCAGGTCGCCGGGGCGCTGAGCCTGCCCGCAGGGTGGTGGCTGATGGGCGTGCTGGTGAGCGTGCTGGGGGCGCTGCTGGCGGGTTTGGGCAGTGTACTGCGTGCGGCGCGGTTGCCGTTGCTGGCGCTGGCGCAACCTCAGGCATGGCGGTTGGCCCAGGGGCCCTGGTTGCGGCGCCAGGCCCTGGTGGCCGGCCTGTTGCTTTTGCTGGCCCTGGGCTGTGGCGTGCTGGGCGACAGCCTGCCCAGCGCGTTCGGCCTGCTGGCAGGCTTGCTGCTGGCTGCGGCGCTGCTGCTGCCGGCCTTGCTCGACCGGGTGCTGGCCTGGCTGGCGCGCCATTGCCGGCGGCCTTTGTCGCAATGGTTCGTCGCCGACAGCCGCCAGCAACTGCCGGCCCTGAGCCTGGCGTTGATGGCACTGTTGCTGGCGCTGGCGGCCAGTGTCGGCGTGGGCAGCATGACCGAGGGCTTTCGCAAGACCTTTGTCGGCTGGCTTGACCTGCGCCTGTCCGCCGACCTGTATGTCACCCCAAGGGACACCGCCCAGGGCTTGCAGATAGCCGAGTGGCTTGGGCAGCAACCTTCGGTGAGTGTGGTGTTGCCCGGCTGGCGTGTGGAAACACAGCTGCAGGGCTGGCCGGTGCAGCTCCAGGGCATCGTCGATCATCCCGTCTATCGCACTCGCTGGCCATTGCTGGCGCAGCAAAAGCAGGCCTGGCAACAACTGGCCGCCGGGCAGGCCGTGATGCTCAGTGAACAGCTGGCCAGGCGACTGAAGCTGCAGCTGGGCGATCGCCTGAGGCTGCCCGCAGACACTTCGCCAGCCCTGAGCGTTGTGGGCATCTATGCCGATTACGGCAACCCCAAAGGGCACATGCTGGTCAATGCCGGCTGGCTGCGCGGGCACTGGGCACAGGCAACCCTGACCGGGTTGAGTGTCGATCTGGTGGGCGATCAGGCGTCGGCGCTCGAGGCTGCATTGCAACAGCGCTTCGCCCTGGACGACAGCCGGGTGGTCGAGCAGGCGCGTCTCAAACGCTGGTCGACCGACGTGTTCAACCGCACCTTCGCCGCCACCGCCGCGCTCAACAGCCTTACCCTTGGCGTGGCAGGGGTGGCGCTGTTCATCAACCTGCTGACCTTGGGCCACACCCGCCTGGGCCAGCTGGCGCCGCTGTGGGCACTGGGTGTGCGGCGCACGCATCTGGTGTGGCTGAGCCTCGGGCAGACACTGCTGCTGAGCAGCCTTACCGTGCTGCTGGCGATCCCGCTGGGCATCCTGCTGGCCTGGTGCCTGGTCGCGGTGGTGAACGTGCAGGCATTCGGCTGGCGTTTGCCGCTCTACGTGTTCCCTGCGCAACTGCTGCACCTGGCCGTGCTGGGCATGCTTACCAGCCTGTTGGCCAGCGCGTGGCCCTTGTGGCAGCTGGCGCGTCGCCAGCCGCGCGAACTGTTGAGGCCGTTTGCCGATGAAGCGTAGCGCCTGGCTGTTGCTGTGTGGGTTGCTGGGCGGCTGTGACCAGCCCGCCGAGCAAAGCTATGCCGGGCTCGGGCAGCAGGCGGGTGAATTCAGCCAGGTAAGCCGCGGCCATCGCCTGGAATTTCCGCGTGACCATGGGGCCCACGATGGCTTTCGCATCGAATGGTGGTATGTCACCGCCAACCTCCAGGACTTCCAGGGGCGGGACTGGGGCGCGCAGTGGACGCTGTTTCGCTCGGCCCTGCGCCCAGGCCCCGAGACTGCCGGCTGGAACAGCCCGAACCTGTGGATGGGGCACGCGGCGCTGACCGGCCCCGGAGGGCATAGGTCTGGCGAAACCTTGGCGCGCGGGGGTATCGGCCAGGCCGGTGTGCAGGCCCAGCCGTTCCGGGCGTGGATCAATGACTGGTCGTTGCAGGGCAGCAGTGGCATCGAGCACCTGCAGATGGTCGCCGGTGGTGACGGCTTTCGCTATGACCTGCAACTGCACAGCGATCGGCCCTTGGTGCTGCACGGGGAGCAGGGCTACAGCGAGAAGTCCGGCAAGGGGCAGGCTTCGTACTATTACAGTCAGCCGTTCTATCGGGTGAGTGGGGAAGTGCAGCGTGACGGCCAGTGCATTGCCGTCACCGGCCAGGCCTGGCTGGACCGGGAATGGAGCAGCCAGCCGCTGGCTGCCGGGCAGACGGGTTGGGACTGGTTTTCCCTGCACCTGGACAGTGGCGCCAGGCTGATGCTGTTCCAGGTGCGCGAAGTGCAGGGGGAGGCGTATCGCGCCGGGACCTGGGTTGGCCCGCAGGGTGAAGTGGTGGTGCTGCAGGGTGCGCAGATCCAGCTACAGGCGCTGGCCTGGGCTCGGCAGAAGAACGGCAAGCAGGTGCCGACGCGATGGCGGGTGCAGGTGCCGGGGCATGGCGTGGATGTGCAGGTCGAGGCTGTGGAATCGCAGGCCTGGATGGAGACACGGTTCCCGTATTGGGAGGGGCCAGTGCGCTTGACCGGGAGTGCGGGTGGCCGTGGGTATCTGGAGATGACCGGCTATTAGCAATCCTGGGGTTTCTGAGTTTTCCTGGGGCTGCTTTGCAGCCCATCGCCGGCAAGCCAGCTGTCATGGAACAACACATGACTCCTCGGTTCAGTGAGGTTCTGTAGGAGCAGCCTTGTGCTGCGAAGAGGCCGGTACTGACAAAGCCTGTCTGTTGCTCGTGCCGGCCTCTTCGCAGCACAAGGCTGCTCCTACAAAGGACGCGTCAAACGAGCGGTATTTGTTCTCTGCGCGACAGCGCAGCCCAAAAGGGCTGGGCAATCTCCTGCAGATACTGCACAAGGCTTGAGGTCGATGCAGTCGAGGTGGGAGCTGGCTTGCCGGCGATGGGCCGCAACGCGGCCCCTGGGTTTCAATCTTTGATCAACCCTCGCAACACCGCTCGCGCTTCTTCAGTGCGCAAGCACTCGATGAACAACCGGGCCTCCCGCGCCACTGTCGCCTCGAGCTCGGCCCGCTGGCCGTCCTTGAGCAGCCGCTTGCTGATGCGCAGCGCCGCCTGCGGGTAACCTAGCAGCTGCCGCGCCAGGCGCCGGGCAGCTGCAAGGCACTGTTCACCGTCTTCATGCAGTTCATTGGCCAGCCCCCAGGCCACCATCCGTTCGCCATCAAGCAACTCGTTTGCCAGCAGCAGGCGAGCCGCCCGGGCATGGCCAAGCAAACGCGGCAGCAGCAGGCTGGAACCAAACTCCGGGCACACGCCCAACGGCGCGAAAGGGATGCGCAGCTTGGTCGTTCGGCTGACCAGCACCTGGTCGCAATGCAACAGCAAGGTGGCACCGATGCCGATCGCCGCGCCACTGACCGCGGCAATCAGCGGTTTGTCCAGGCCCATCACCACCCGCATCAGGCGGAACACCGGGCTGTCCAGGTCGGCGGGCGGGTTGTCGAGGAAGTCGCGCAAGTCATTGCCGGCGCTGAAGCAGTGCGGCCCACCGGTGATGATGATGGCTTCGACATCAGGGTCTTCACCTGCCGCCAGCAGCAGGTCGCCCAGCTGTTGGTACATGGCGGTGTTCAAGGCGTTGAGCTTGTCGGGGCGGTTGAAGGCCAGGGTCAGCAGGCCCTGGTCCAGGTCACGTGTGATCAGGTCGTTCATGGCAGCCGCTTTTGTTGTTGTGGGCATCGGTGCCAAGGGTTTATCACGCAGTCCGGCTTGTTGTACAGTCGTTCAGTCCAGCCCCAGCCCGAGAGCCGCCGATGAACCAGGAAGCCCGCTACCACCGCATGCTGCCGGAATTGCGCAAAGCCAACCTGGTCGAGGCGACCCTGGTATGCCTCAAGCGCCATGGCTTCCAGGGCGCGTCGATCCGCAAGATTTCGGCCGAGGCCGGGGTCTCGGTCGGGTTGATCAGCCATCACTACGCCGGCAAGGATGAGCTCGTGGCCGAAGCCTACATGGCGGTCACCGGCCGGGTGATGGGCCTGCTGCGCGAGGCCATGGCCCAGGCCGCGCCCAATGCCCGCGAGCGGTTGTCGGCGTTCTTCCGCGCCTCGTTCTGCGCCGAGCTGCTCGACCCGCAATTGCTCGACGCCTGGCTGGCGTTCTGGGGGGCGGTGAAGACCGCCGATGCGATCAACCAGGTGCATGACCATTCCTATGGCGAATACCGCAATGAACTGAGCGGGCTGCTGGCCACGCTGGCCGGGGAGGAGGGCTGGCAGGGCTTCGATGCCGACCTCGCGGCCATCAGCCTGAGCGCTTTGCTCGATGGCCTGTGGCTGGAGTCGGGGCTCAACCCCGGTACCTTCACCCCCGAGCAGGGCGTGCTGATCTGCGAGGCCTGGGTCGATGGCCTGCAGGCCGGTGGCCGGCGTCGCTTCAGCCCGCCGGAGGGCTGTTGATCGCCTGTTCAGTAACGAGTAGGCTGCTGTCGCGAGTGTGTAGAACAAACCAATAAAAAAAAGAGACGACACGCAATGACGCCTCGGGTATTGATCGTCGATGACGATCCGCTTATTCGTGACTTGCTGCAGGCCTATCTGTCCCAGGAAGGCTATGACGTGCACTGCGCCGACACCGCGGAAAAGGCCGAAGCACTGCTCGGCAGCCAGGATGTCGACCTGGTGCTGCTGGACATCCGCCTGCCCGGCAAAGACGGCCTCACCCTGACCCGTGAGCTGCGGGTACGTTCGGAGGTCGGCATCATCCTCATCACCGGCCGCAACGACGACATCGACCGTATCGTCGGCCTGGAATGCGGCGCCGACGACTACGTGATCAAACCGCTCAACCCCCGCGAACTGGTATCCCGCGCCAAGAACCTGGTCCGCCGTGTGCGCCATGCCCGCGAGGTGCACCCGACGCCGGCCTGCGCGCAATCGCTGAAGCAGTTCGCCGACTGGGCGCTGGACACCGACCGCCGGCGCCTGATCGACGCCCGTGGCGGGCAAACCCTGCTGACCCATGGCGAGTTCCAGTTGCTCAGCGTGTTCCTGCGCAACAGCGGCCACACCCTCAGCCGCGACCAGTTGATGGACCAGATCCGCAACCGCGAGTGGGTGCCCAACGACCGCTCCATCGACGTGCTGGTCGGCCGCCTGCGGCGCAAGCTGCACGACGACCCGGCCGAGCCCCAGCTGATCATCACCATCCACGGCACCGGCTACCTGTTCACCGCCAGCGTGGCGGCATGACCCGCAGCGCCTGGGTGCTGGCCTTGGCATTGTTCGCCGTGCAAGCCAGTGCAAGGCAGCCGGTGCGCTATTGCGACTACCCGGTGTACCCGCCGACTTCCTGGAGTGACGGCCACCAGGTGCGTGGCCTGGCCCCCACCGTGGTGCGAGAGCTGTTCGCGCGCATGGGCTACGAAGTGCAGACCGTGGTGCTGGGCAACTGGAAGCGCTGCCTGATGGACGCCGCCGCCGGGCGGGTGGACGTGGTGCTGGCCTACAACAGCGACCAGCGTGACCAACGCATGCGCTTTTCCACGGTGCCGGTGGTGCGCGAGGAAGTGGCGGTGTTCTACAACCGCCTGCGGCCGGTGCAGTTCCAGCGCCTGGAAGACCTGGCCAGTTACCGCGGCGGCCTGTTGTACGGCGAAAGCTACGGCGCCGACTTCGACCGCTTCGTCGCCCGCCACCAGAACATCGAGCGTGTGTCGTCCAGCCTGCAGAACTTCGGCAAGCTGATCCGTGGGCGTATCGACTACCTGATCCAGGAGCGGCGCACCGGCCAGCTGTTCATCGAAAACCTGCCCGGGGCGCAGGACATCCGCGTATTGCCCACGGCCCTGAGCGTGGACTACCTGCGCGTCGCGGTATCACGGCAATCGCCCTTGAGCCAGCATATGGACGAAATCGACGCGCAGTTGCTGCGCATGAACCAGGCGGGCGAGATCGAGCGCTGGCTGGAGCAGAGCGAAGTGATCTACCGCGACATGGTCAACCTGCCGGCGGACTCCCGATGATCCGCCTGCGCACCGATGGCTTGCTGCGCCGCCTGCTGCTGTTCATCCTGCTGTTCAGCCTGTGCTTTACCGTGCTGGCCAGCTCGGTGCAGCTGTATTTCGAGTACCGCCGCGAGATGCGCGATATCGAGGCGCGCATGGCGCTGATCCGCGCCGGTTACCTGGCCAGCCTGGAGCGCAGCCTGTGGGACCTGGACGAGGCACAGCTGGATACACAACTGCGCGGCCTGGTGGACTTTTCCGATGTCGCCCGGGTGCGTCTGGTCAGTGACGATGTCCAGATGTTGCGCGGCCTCGCCGAGCCCAAGGGGCCGCTGCGCATCGAACGCTTCGCCCTTGATTACCAGCCGCCCTCGGGGCCGGCCAGGCATCTGGGCGAGCTGGAAGTGAGCATCGACCTGGGCGCGGTGCACCGACGGCTGTATGCCACTGGCCTTGCCAGCCTGCTGTGGATGGGCGTGTTCCTGTGTGGCCTGGCGGTGGCGCTGTCGGGGCTGTTCTACCGCCTGGTCACCCGCCACCTGCAAGTGATGGCCGAGTTCGCCCGGCGTATTGGCGCCGGCCAATGGCAGGAACCATTGCGCCTGGGGCGCCGCCCGTCGACGCGCCCGGACGAGATCGACACCGTGGCCAATGCCCTGGATGACATGCGCCGCGCCATCCTCA
Organism: Pseudomonas sp. A2; assembly: GCF_023100865.1. Lineage (NCBI taxonomy): Bacteria > Pseudomonadati > Pseudomonadota > Gammaproteobacteria > Pseudomonadales > Pseudomonadaceae > Pseudomonas > Pseudomonas sp. A2. Next base: position 3,645,784 of record NZ_CP039127.1, on the reverse strand, counting down.
GTGACATCGAACGACGCGAGCGCGACCGCCTGGCGCTGCAGGACAAGCGCGACGAACTGCAGGCCATGGTCGAGCGGCGTACCGCCAGCCTGGCCCGGGCCAAGGACGAGGCCGAAGCCGCCAACCTGGCCAAGTCACGCTTCCTGGCGACCATGAGCCATGAGCTGCGTACCCCGCTCAACGGCATTCTCGGCATGGCCGAGCTGCTGCGCGGCGGCCGGCTGGAGGCGGCCGACCGCCAGCGCGTCGAGGCCTTGTACAAGGCCGGCGAGGGGTTGCTGGCGATTCTCAACGAGGTGCTGTATTTCGCCCGGCTCGAGGAGGGCGAGAGCCGCGCCGAGCTGGTCGGTTTTTCGCTACGCCAGTTGTGCCAGGAAGTGCTGGCGCTGCTCGAACCCATGGCCCGGGACAATGGCGACACCCTGCAGCTGGATATCGACGAGCAATTGGCCGATTACCAGCACGGTGCCGAACAGTACCTGCGCCAGGTGCTCAGCAACCTGCTGGCCAATGCCATCAAGTTCACCGAACAGGGGCAAGTGCGGCTTGCGGTGCAGGTACTGGCCAGTGATCAGGGCTCGCAGCGCCTGCGGGTGTCGGTCAGCGACAATGGCATCGGCATCGAGCCGGCTGTGCAGGCCAGGGTCTTCGACCGCTTCGTCCAGGCCAGCGAGGCGGTGGCCCGGCGCTACGGCGGCACCGGCCTGGGCCTGGCGATCTGCAAGCACCTGGTGGAAAAACTGGGGGGCTGCATTGGCCTGGACAGCGTGCAGGGGCAGGGCAGTCGCTTCTGGTTCGAGCTCGACATGGCCCGCGGGCAGCCAGTGCTGGCCAGTTCACCAGCCCCGTCGCCCATGGCAAGCCTGGATATCCTGGTAGTCGAGGACGTGGCATTGAACCGCGAGGTGGCCGGTGGGTTGCTGTTGCGCGATGGCCACCGGGTGAGCTTTGCAGAAGACGCCGTGCAAGCCTTGCAGGCCTGCGCACAGCGGCGCTTCGACCTGATCCTGCTCGACGTGCATCTGCCCGGCATGAGCGGGGTGGAGCTGTGCCGGCAATTGCGTGCCACGCCCGGGCCGAACCGCCATAGCCGGGTCCTGGCACTGACGGCTGGCGTGCAGCCGGGGCAAGTCCCAGGCTACCTGGATGCCGGCATGCAGGGAGTGCTGGCCAAGCCCCTGCGGCTGGACAACCTGCGCCAGGCGCTGGCCGAAGCGGCGCCTGCTGAAGTGGCTGGCGTCGACTCGACAATGGACTGGTCATTGCTGGACACCCACCGCTCGCTGCTGGGTGAACAGAAGCTGCAAGGCCTGTTGAAGGTGCTGCGCCAGTCGCTGGAACATCACGCCACGGCGTTGGCCGAGGCGCTGCCGGCCCAGGACTTTACCGAAGTGCTGCACCTGGCCCACCGCCTGGCCGGCAGTTGCGATTCCCTGGGCTTTTGTGGGCTGGCTGCGCTGTTGCGTCGCCTTGAGGACGCTGCCCGGCAGCATGACGAACAGGCATTGAAAGCGCTCTCCGCGCCGCTGGCCACCGAGCTTGCCCAGGCCCGCGCCACCCTGGAACAGTTGATCCAGAGCTGACGTACAAAAACCTTACGACTTTTTACATCTTCGATCCGTTCGTTCAACGGCACCTTACATCCGTTTCCAATAATCCAAGGCAACCGTGTTGCACGCGGTCCATGAGGCTTATTGGAGACAAGAATAATGACATGCCGTAGCGCTCAGCCCCTCCTTCCCAACACACCGTGCGGCACCCCCGCGTGGTATGGCACCGGCCGCAAAGGCGAGGTGCGCCATGACTGACAACCGCGAAAAGATCCAGCTCACCCGCGCGCTGAAAAGCCGGCACATCTTCATGCTGTCGCTGGGCGGGGTGATCGGCACCGGGCTGTTCATGGGTTCGGGCGTCACCATCAACCAGGGCGGCCCGATAGGCGCGATCCTGGCCTACCTGGTCGCGGGTTTGCTGATGTACCTGGTGATGGTCTGCCTGGGCGAGCTGTCGGTGCAGATGCCGGTGTCTGGTTCGTTCCAGGCCCACGCCACCAAGTTCATCGGCCCAGCCACCGGCTTCATGATCGGCTGGGTGTACTGGATGAGCTGGGCCACCACCGTGGGCCTGGAGTTCACCGCCGCCGGCATGCTGATGACCCGCTGGTTCCCCGAGGTGCCGATCTGGTATTGGTCGGCGCTGTTCGTGGTCGTGCTGTTCGGCCTCAACGCCCTGGCCACCCGTGCCTTCGGCGAGGCGGAGTACTGGTTCTCGGGGATCAAGGTGGCGACCATCCTCGGCTTCATCATCATCGGCCTGTTGGTGATCTTCGGCGCCATCCCGCTGAGCAGCGGGGCGCCGGCACCGATGCTGGACAACCTGGTGGGCGAGTCGCTGTTCCCCCATGGCCTGTCGGCGGTGTTCGCGGTGATGATGACCGTGGTCTATGCCTTCCAGGGCTGTGAAATCATGGGGGTGGCGGCCGGCGAGACCGAGCACCCGGAAAAGAGCATCCCGCGGGCCGTGCGCAACGTGGTGTTCCGCGTGCTGATCTTCTACGTGCTGGCGATTGCCGTGCTCTCGGCCATCGTGCCGTTCGAGCAGGCCGGGCTGATGGAAAGCCCGTTCGTGCAGGTGTTCGACATGGTTGGCATTCCCTTTGCCGCCGACCTGATGAACTTCGTCATCCTCACCGCCATCCTTTCGGTGGGCAACTCCGGGCTGTATGCCTCCACGCGCATCCTCTGGGCCATGTCCAAGAGCGGCATGGCGCCGAAAAGCCTGTCGCCGCTGAGCAAGCGTGGCGTGCCGTTGCGGGCGCTGAGCATCACCCTGTGCTTTGCGCTGATCTCGCTGATGACCAGTTTCATTGCCGCCGACACCCTGTTCATGGTGTTGATGGCGGTGAGTGGCATGTCCGGCACCGTGACCTGGATCGTCATCGCCCTGGCGCAATACCGCTTCCGCAAGGCCTACCTGCGAGATGGTGGGCAACTGCAGGACCTGAAGTACAAGGCGCCGCTGTACCCGCTGGTGCCGCTGCTGTGCATCACCCTGTGCAGCTCGCTGTTCGTGTTCCTGGCGCTGGATGAAACCCAGCGGCCGTCGTTGTACTGGGGCTTTGGCTTCATTGCCCTGTGCTACGCGGCGTACTTCTTCGTCAACCGCCGTCGGCAGGGGGCCTTCGAGCCGAGCGTGCCAGGGGTTTGATGTTGTGGGTCGTTGGTTGTAAGTGTTCGTCGAAGCATTTTTATTGCCTGTGAGATCGAGCGCCGCCCGCGCGGCGCTTCGCGGGACAAGCCCGCTCCCACATTTGTTGCAACGTGCCGAACCTGACAGGCCATGGTTGTCAGCCTTGTTGCCTTGACGCGGTTTTCCGGCTGGCGCTACCGCCGCCTCACCGGCCTCAAACAATGCGCCAAAGCGGGCAACGCCTCTCCCACAGGCATGGCCACGTTGCAACAAATGTGGGAGCGGGCTTGTCCCGCGAAGCGCCGCGCGGGCGGCGCTCGATCTCACAGGCGCAGAAAGTGTCAAGGCGTATACCCGCGAAGCGCCGCGCGGGCGGCGCTCGATCTCCCAGGCAACGAAAATGCCATGCCAAAAGAAAACCGCGTAACAACAAAAACCGAGTTGTGCGAAGTTGTAACAGCCCATCCCGCCTTGTTGAACACTCGTTTAGTATCTCCCTCATCAAGCCCTCTCAAACCATCACAACAACACCGAGGCCCCCCCATGACCACCCCGTCGTCGTCACTGTTGAGCAAGGTCGAAGCCGGCGTTGCCTGGATCACCCTCAACCGCCCCGAGCAGCGCAATGCGCTGGACATCCCCACCCTCAAGCAACTGCACGCCCTGCTGGAAACTTGCAACAGCGACCCGGCCGTGCGCGTGGTGGTGCTGACCGGCAGCGGGCGAAGCTTCTGCGCCGGTGCCGACCTGGCCGAATGGGCCGCGGCCGAGGCCCAGGGCACCCTGGAAAGCTACGGCTGGACCGAAACCGCCCACGCCCTGATGTTGCGCCTGCACAGCCTCGACAAGCCCACCATCGCTGCTATCAACGGCACCGCCGTGGGCGGTGGCATGGACCTCAGCCTGTGCTGCGACCTGCGCATCGCCGCGGCCTCGGCGCGCTTCAAGGCCGGCTACACCAGCATGGGCTACAGCCCCGACGCGGGTGCCAGCTGGCATCTGCCACGGCTGATCGGCAGCGAGCAGGCCAAGCGCCTGTTGTTCCTCGATGAGCTGTGGGGTGCCGAACGTGCCCTGGCGGCGGGGCTGGTCAGCGAAGTCTGCGCCGACGAGCAACTGCCCGCCGTGGCGGCCGAGCTGGCCGGGCGCCTGGCCAACGGCCCCACCTTCGCCTACGCGCAGACCAAGCGGCTGATCCGCGATGGCGCCCGGCGCACCCTGGCCGAGCAGCTGGAGGCCGAGCGCCAGGCCGGCCTGCTGTGCGGTCGCAGCCAGGACGGTGCCGAGGCGCTGCAAGCCTCGGTGGAGCGCCGCGCCCCCCGTTTCACCGGCCAGTAACCCGATAACCGACCCTCACCAGGACCTTCGCAGATGAATTTCCAACTGACCCAAGAACAAGAAATGTTGGTGGAAGCGGTACGCAGTTTTGTCGCCAAGGAGCTGCTGCCCCATGAGGAGGCGGTGGACCGTGCCGATGCCGTGTCGCCCGAGCTGGCTGCGCAGATCCGCGGCAAGGCCATCGCCGCCGGGTTCTATGCCTTCAACATGCCCGAGGAGGTCGGCGGCGGTGGCCTGGACTATCTGTCCCAGGCGCTTATCGAGCGCGAACTGTCCAAGGTGTCCTGGGCCCTGCACGTGTTCGTCGCGCGGCCATCGAAAATCCTCATGGCCTGCAAGGACGAGCAGATCAACGACTACCTGTTGCCCTGCGTGCAGGGCGAGAAGATCGACTGCTTCGCCCTCACCGAGCCGGGCGCCGGCTCCGATGCCAACGCCATCAAGACCCGTGCCGTGCGCCAGGGTGACGACTTCGTCATCAACGGCAGCAAGCACTTCATCAGCCATGCCGGCCACGCCGATTTCGCCATCGTCTTCGCCGTCACCGACACCTACGAGCACAACGGGCGCAAGCGTAACGCGGTAACGGCCTTCCTGGTCGACCGGGGCACGCCGGGCATGACCATCCGCCGTGGCCCCAAGTGCGTGAGCAATCGTGGCTACCACACCTACGAGCTGTTCTTCGACGACTGCCGGGTGCCGGCCAGCAAGGTGCTGGGCGAGGTCGGCAAGGGCTGGGAGGTGGCCAACGCCTGGCTCACCGCCGGCCGCGTGATGGTCGCCGCCAACTGCGTGGGCCAGGCCCAGCGTGCCCTCGACCTGTCGCTGCAATGGGCCGCCGACCGCAAGCAGTTCGGCCAGGCCATCGGCAGTTATCAGGGCGTGTCGTTCAAGCTGGCCGACATGGCCACGCAGATTCGTGCTGCGGAAATGCTCACCCTGCACACCGCCTGGAAGATGGACCAGGGCAGCATGACCGACGGCGAGGCCGGCATGGCCAAGCTGTTCGCCAGCGAGGTGCTGGGCAAGGTTGCCGACGAAGCCGTGCAGATCTTCGGCGGCATGGGCCTGATGGATGAAGGGCCGGTCGAGCGCATCTGGCGCAACGCACGCATCGAGCGCATCTGGGAAGGCACCTCGGAAATCCAGCGGCACATCATCGCCCGCGAACTGCTGCGCCCGCTGCTGCGCTGAGCGCCAGGAGAACACCCATGTCGCATTCGATTCGTGACAACCTCAAGCGCCTGCTGGCACCCCGGCACCTGGCCTTCGTCGGCGGGCGCAGCATGGCGCGGGCGCTCAAGCGCTGCGCCGAAGGTGGCTTTGGTGGCGAGCTGTGGCTGGTCAACCCGCAGCATGACAGCCTCGAAGGCATTCCCTGTGTGGCACGGGTGGCCGACTTGCCCCATGCCCCGGATGCGGTGTTCATCGCCACCAACCGCGAACTGACCCTGCAGTGCGTTGCCGAGCTGGCCGCACGCGGCGCCGGTGGCGCCATCTGCTATGCCTCGGGCTTTGCCGAAAGCGGCGAAGAGGGCCGCCAGCTGCAGCAGCGCCTGCTCACCGCCGCCGGCAACATGGCCTTGCTCGGCCCCAACTGCTACGGCCTGCTCGACTACCTGCACGGCGCTGCCCTGTGGCCGGTGGCCCATGGTGGCCAGCAGGTGGAGAAGGGCGTGGCGATCCTCACCCAGAGCGGCAACTTCGCCTACAACCTGTCGATGAGCGACCGCTCGCTGCCGGTGGCCTACATGGCCTCGGTCGGCAACCAGGCACAACTGGGCGTGGCCGAGCTGATGGACGTGCTGCTCGACGACCCACGGGTAACCGCCATCGGCCTGCACCTGGAAGGCCTGAAGAACGTGCCGGGCTTTGCCCGTGCTGCCTGCAAGGCATTGCAGCAGGGCACGCCGATCATTGCGCTGAAGACTGGCGTGTCGCAGATCGGCGCCGAACTGGCGCTCAGTCACACCAGCTCGCTGTCCGGCTCCGATGCCTTGTACGACAGCCTGTTCCAGCGCCTGGGCGTGATCCGCGTCAGTGGCCCGGTGAGCTTCGTTGAAACCCTCAAGGCCGCCGCCTGTGGGCGCCTGCCGGTGAATGGCGAGCTGATCGCCCTGGCCTGCTCGGGTGGCGATGCCGGTTTGATCGCCGACTATGCCGAGCGCAATCAGCTGGTCCTGCCGAAGCTCGCACAAGGGCAGGTGGCGCAGTTGGCCGAGGTGCTGCCAGCCTATGCCAACCTGGTCAACCCGCTGGACTTCACCACGGCCATCTGGGGTGATGCAGCGGCCTTGCAACGCATGCTCGACAGCACCCTGAGCGGCGCAGCCGACGCGGCCATGCTGGTGCTGGACTACCCGGCGGCGTTCACCGGCGAACGCAAGGAATGCGACCTGCTGCTGGCGCTGTACTGCGATGCACTGGAGCGCCACGGCAAGATCGGCTTCGTCACCTCGGCATTCCCGGAGCTGTTGCCCGCCTGCGCGCGCCAGCGTTTGCACGCGCGTGGCATCGCCGCCCTGCAGGGCGTGGAGGATGGCCTGGCAGCCTGGGGGCGCATCGTCGCCTACCAGCGCAACCGCCAGCGGCTGCTGGAACAGGGTGAGGCCACGCGGGTGCCGCTGTGCCCGCAGGCCCTTGAGGGCGAGGGCCAGCTGCTGGACGAATGGCAATCCAAGCAAGCCCTGCGTGCCTTTGGCCTGCCGGTTCCGGCAGGGGTGCTGAGCACACCCGAGCGCGCTGTGGCAGATGCCGCCCGCGTCGGCTATCCGCTGGTATTGAAGGCGGTCAGCGCGCAACTGCCGCACAAGACCGAAGCCGGTGCGGTGGCGCTGAACCTGCGCGATGCCGCCGCCCTCGAGGTTGCGCTGGTGCAGATGCGCCAGCGCATCGCCGCCTACGCCCCGCAGGTAGCGTTCGACCAGGTGCTGCTCGAACCGATGGCCGAGGCGCCGCTGGCCGAACTGATCGTCGGCATCAAGCGCGAGCATGACTTCGCCCTGGCCCTGGTGATCGGTGCCGGTGGCGTGCTGGTCGAGCTGCTCAAGGACAGCGTCAGCCTGTTGCTGCCGACCACCGACGATGCCATCCGCAGCGCGCTGCTCGGCCTGCGCAGTGCCAGCCTGCTGCAAGGCTTCCGTGGCCGCCCGGCCGCCGACCTCGACGCACTGGTTGCGGCTATCCGCGCGGTGGCCGACTACGCCTGCGAGAACGCCGGGCAACTGCTGGAGCTGGATGTGAACCCATTGATGGTCGGTGCCCACGGCACCACCGCGGTCGACGCGCTGATCCGCCTCGGCCAGGCGCAAGGAGAACGACATGAATAAGCACACCCCGACCGCCGGCCAGGCGTTGGTGCGCCTGCTGGCCAACTACGGCGTGGAGACGGTATTCGGCATCCCCGGCGTGCACACCCTGGAGCTGTACCGCGGCCTGCCGGGCAGCGGCATCCGCCATGTGCTGACCCGCCACGAGCAGGGTGCCGGCTTCATGGCCGACGGCTATGCACGGGTAAGCGGCAAACCGGGGGTGTGCTTCGTCATCACCGGCCCGGGCGTGACCAATGCCGCCACCGCCATCGGCCAGGCCTACGCCGACTCCATCCCGATGCTGGTGATTTCCAGCGTCAACCACACTGCCAGCCTGGGCAAGGGCTGGGGCTGCCTGCACGAAACCCAGGACCAGCGCGCCATGACCGCGCCGATTACCGCGTTCTCCGCCGTGGCCCTGCGCGGCGACGACCTGCCCGAGCTGATCGCCCGCGCATGGGCTGTGTTCGACAGCGAACGGCCGCGCCCGGTGCACATCTCGGTGCCGCTGGACGTACTGGCCGCGCCGGTCAGCCGTGACTGGAGCAATGAGGTGGTGCACCGCCCCGGGCGCGGCCAGCCTTGCCGCGACATCCTTGACCAGGCCGCCGTGAAGCTGGTCGCCGCCAAGCGGCCGATGATCATTGCCGGCGGTGGGGCACTGCACGCGGCCGAGCAGTTGCAGCAGCTGAGCACCCGACTGGCAGCGCCATTGTTCACCAGCGTGGCCGGCAAGGGCCTGCTGCCAGCGGACGCACCACTGAATGCCGGCGCCAGCCTGTGCGTCGAGCCCGGCTGGCAGCTGATCAGCCAGGCCGACGTGGTGCTGGCAGTGGGTACCGAAATGGCCGACACCGACTTCTGGCGCGAGCGCCTGCCGATCAGCGGCGAGCTGCTGCGCGTGGACATCGACCCGCGCAAGTTCAACGACTTCTACCCCTGTGCCATTGCCCTGCACGGCGATGCCCGGCAAACCCTGGCCGGCCTGCTCGAGCACCTGCCAGCGCTGGACCGTGACCCGGCCCAGTCCAGCGAAGCCGTGGCCAACCTGCGCCAGGCCATTCGCAGCGGGCATGCTCCGCTGCAGGCCGTGCACCAGGCAATCCTCGACCGCATTGCCGCCGTGCTGCCCGACGATGCCTTCGTCAGCAGCGACATGACCCAACTGGCCTATACCGGCAACTACGCCTTCGCCAGCCGGGCGCCGCGCAGCTGGCTGCACCCCACCGGCTACGGCACCCTCGGCTATGGCCTGCCGGCCGGCATCGGCGGCATGTTCGCCAGCGACCACCGGCCAGGCCTGGTGCTGGTGGGCGACGGCGGCTTCCTCTACACCGCCCAGGAACTGGCCACGGCAGTCGAAGAACTGGACCGGCCACTGGTCGTGTTGTTATGGAACAATGACGCCCTTGGCCAGATCCGCGACGACATGCTCGGCCTGGACATCGAGCCGGTCGGCGTACTGCCACGCAACCCGGACTTCGTCGGCCTGGCCCGCGCCTTTGGTTGCACGGTGCGCCAGCCGCGTGATCTGGACGCGCTGCAGGCCGATCTGGCCAGCGGTTTCGCCACCCCCGGCGTCACCTTCATCGAACTCAAACACACCTGCGTCTGCTAAGCGGCAGACACAACGAACAACAAGAGAAATCACCATGCAATTCAGCCGTACCCTCCTGGCTGCATCCCTCGCTCTGCTGATCACTGGCCAGGCCCCGCTGTACGCCGCACCGCCCCTGTCGATGGACAACGGCACCGCCGCCCTGACCGCGCAGAACAGCAACGCCTGGGTCGAAATCAGTGCCGGCGCACTGCAACACAACATCCGTACCTTGCAGGCCGAGCTGGGCGGCAAGTCCAAGCTGTGCGCCGTGCTCAAGGCCGACGCCTATGGCCACGGTATCGGCCTGGTCATGCCGTCGATCATCGCCCAGGGCGTGCCTTGCGTGGCGGTAGCCAGCAACGAGGAGGCCCGCGTGGTCCGCGCCAGCGGCTTCACCGGGCAACTGGTGCGGGTACGCCTGGCCAGCCTCGGCGAAGTGGAAGATGCCTTGCAGTACGACATGGAAGAGCTGGTTGGCAGCGCCGAGTTCGCCCGCCAGCTCGATACCATCGCCGAACGCCACGGCAAGACCCTGCGCATTCACATGGCGCTCAATTCCAGCGGCATGAGCCGCAACGGCGTGGAAATGACCACCTGGTCCGGCCGGGGTGAAGCGCTGCAGATCACTGACCAGAAGCACCTCCAGCTGGTCGCGCTGATGACTCACTTCGCCGTGGAAGACAAGGACGATGTGCGCAAAGGCCTGGCAGCGTTCAACGAACAGACCGACTGGCTGATCAAGCACGCGAAACTTGATCGCAGCAAGCTCACCCTGCATGCCGCCAACTCCTTCGCTACGCTGGAAGTGCCGGAAGCGCACCTGGACATGGTGCGTACCGGTGGCGCGCTGTTCGGCGACACCGTGCCGACGCGCACCGAATACCAACGTGTCATGCAGTTCAAGTCGCACGTGGCGGCGGTGCACAGCTACCCGGCAGGCAACACCGTCGGCTACGACCGCACCTTCACCCTGGCGCGTGATTCGCGCCTGGCCAACATCACCGTGGGTTACTCCGATGGCTACCGCCGGGTGTTCACCAACAAGGGCCATGTGCTGATCAACGGCCACCGAGTGCCCGTGGTGGGCAAGGTGTCGATGAACACCTTGATGGTCGATGTCACCGACTTCCCCGATGTGAAGGGGGGCAACGAAGTGGTGCTGTTCGGCAAACAGGCCGGGGGGGAGATCACCCAGGCCGAGATAGAAGAAATCAACGGCGCGTTGCTCGCCGACCTCTACACCGTATGGGGCAGTTCCAACCCGAAGATTCTCGTCGACTGAACTGCCAATGAAGGGAGATTGCCATGCGCTACGCCAAGCTCACTCAACGCATCGCCGGCGACGGGGCTGCGGCCTGGGACATCCACTATCGCGCCCTGGCGCTGCAGGCCGAGGGTAGGGATATCCTGCTGCTTTCGGTGGGTGACCCGGACTTCGACACCCCCGCGCCGATCGTCGAGGCGGCCATCGACAGCCTGCGTTCGGGCCACACCCATTACGCCGATGTGCGCGGCAAGCTGGCGCTGCGCCAGGCCATCGCCAACCGCCACCGCCAGCGCAGCGGCCAGGCCGTCGATGCCGACCAGGTGACGGTGCTGGCGGGGGCCCAGTGCGCGTTGTACTGCGTGGCCCAGTGCGTGCTCGACCCGGGTGACGAGGTAATTGTCGCCGAGCCCATGTACGTGACCTACGAGGCGGTGTTCGGGGCTTGTGGCGCCAAGGTGGTGCCGGTGCCGGTCAAGCCGGAGAACGGCTTTCGCGTGTGCCCGCGTGACGTGGCCGCGCGCATCACCCCGCGCACCCGCGCCCTGGCCCTGAACAGCCCGCACAACCCCTCGGGGGCGAGCCTGCCGCGCGCCACCTGGGAGGCGCTGGCCGAGCTGTGCATCGCCCACGATCTGTGGTTGATCTCTGACGAGGTGTATAGCGAGCTGTTGTACGACGGCGAGCATGTCAGCCCTGGCAGCCTGCCGGGCATGGCCGAGCGCACCGCCACCCTCAACAGCCTGTCGAAGTCGCATGCCATGACCGGTTGGCGGGTGGGCTGGGTGGTCGGTTCGACCGAACTTGCCACCCACCTGGAAAACCTCGCCCTGTGCATGCTGTACGGTTCGCCGGACTTCATCCAGGACGCCGCCGTGGTGGCACTGGAGCAGCAGCTGCCGGAACTGGATGTCATGCGCGAAGCCTATCGCCAGCGTCGCGACCTGGTGTGCGAGCAGTTGGCCGACTGCCCGGGCATCAAGGTGCTCAAGCCCGATGGCGGCATGTTCGTGATGGTCGACATCCGCGAGACCGGCCTCAGCGCCCAGGCCTTCGCCGATCGCCTGCTCGACAGCCAGGGTGTGTCGGTGCTCGCTGGCGAAGCCTTCGGCCCCAGCGCTGCCGGGCATATCCGCCTGGGCCTGGTATTGGGTGACGAGGCCTTGGCCGACGCTTGCCGGCGCATCGCCCGCTGCGCCGCCGCACTGATGCAGGGGCAGGCCCATGCGTGAATATGCGCGGCTGTACATCGACGGCGCCTGGCAGGTACCGAGCGGGCAGGGCATGGCCGAGGTGATCGACCCGGCCACCGAACAGGCCATCGGCCGGGTGCCGCTGGGCGCCGAGGCCGATGTCGAACGGGCGGTGATGGCTGCGCGGCGGGCCTTCGATGGCTGGTCGCGCACGCCGTCCAGCGTGCGTGCCGGGTTCATAACGGCGCTGGCCGCACAGCTGAAGAGCCGCGCGGCGGAAATGGCCTCGGTCATCACCGACGAGTTGGGCATGCCGGTGCAGTGGTGCCAGGCGGTACAGGTGGAGGGCCCGATTGCCGGGCTGGAGCAGTACGCCGAACTGGCCGGGCTGATGGATGAGGTGCGCGAAGTCGGCAACTCGCTGGTGTACCGCGAAGCCGTTGGCGTGTGCGCGTTCATCAACCCGTGGAACTACCCGCTGCACCAGATGATCGGCAAGCTGGCGCCGGCCCTGGCCGCCGGCTGCACGGTGGTGGTCAAGCCCAGCCAGGAAACACCGCTGCATGCGTTCCTGCTGGCCGAGATGATCGAGGCCATCGGCCTGCCGGCCGGGGTGTTCAACCTGGTCAGCGGGCCGGGGGCCAAGGTTGGCGAGGCCCTGGCCCGGCACCCGCAGGTGGACATGGTGTCGTTCACCGGCTCCACCGGCGCCGGGGTGCGCGTGGCCCAGGCGGCCGCGCCGACGGTGAAGCGGGTGTGCCTGGAGCTGGGTGGCAAGTCGCCGCTGCTGATCACCGCCGACGCCGACCTGCACGCGGCGGTGCGCCATGGCGTGCAGGATGTGATGATCAACTCGGGGCAGACCTGCACGGCCCTGACCCGCATGCTGCTGCCGGCCAGCCGCTACGCCGAGGCGCTGGAGATTGCCGAGGCCGAGACCCGTGCGCTGGTCATGGGCGACCCGCGTGACCCGGCCAGCTTCCTCGGGCCGATGTGTTCGGCAGGCCAGCGGCGCACCGTGCTCGACTACATTCGCCTGGGCCAGGAAGAGGGCGCGCGCCTGCTGTGCGGCGGTGATACGCCAGCCGGCTTCGAGCGCGGGTTCTACGTGGCGCCGACGTTGTTCGCCGATGTCGACAACCGCATGCGCATCGCCCAGGAGGAAATCTTCGGCCCGGTGCTGTGCCTGATCCCCTATGCCGACGAGGCCCAGGCGCTGGCCCTGGCCAACGATTCGCCGTTCGGCCTGTCCAGCGCGGTGTGGGCCGGCAGCCGCGAGCACGGCCTGGCCCTGGCGCGGCAGATACGCGCCGGGCAGTGCTTCATCAACGGTGGCGGGTTCAACTACCAGGCACCGTTCGGTGGCTACAAGCAGTCGGGCAACGGGCGTGAGTGGGGTGAGGAGGGCCTGGCGGAGTTCGTCGAGGTGAAAGCGGTGCAGTGCTGAGCCACAGCTGGAAGACAACCTGTTTTGTGTGAGGAGAATGTTTGTGAATGTACTGATCGTCCACGCTCACCCCGAGCCGCAATCGTTCACCGCTGCCCTGCGTGACCAGGCCGTGGAAACCTTCCGCGCCCAGGGCCACCAGGTGCAGGTCAGCGACCTGTACGCCATGGGCTGGAACCCGGTGGCCAGCGCCGATGACTTCAGCCAGCGCGAGAACCCCGAGTACCTGGTGTATGCCCTGGAGCAGCGCCAAGGGGTCAAGCGTGGCGCCATTGCCGCGGATATCCGGCAGGAGCTGGACAAGCTGCTGTGGGCCGACTTGCTGGTGCTGAACTTCCCGATCTTCTGGTTCTCGGCGCCGGCCATGCTCAAGGGCTGGATCGACCGCGTGCTGGTGTCGGGGGTGTGCTATGGCGGCAAGCGCTTCTACGACCAGGGCGGTTTGGCGGGCAAGAAAGCGCTGGTGACCGTGACCCTGGGCGGGCGCGAGCACATGTTTGGCGACGGGGCGATTCATGGGCCGCTGGAGGACATGCTGCGGCCGATCTTGCGCGGCACGCTGGCCTACGTGGGGTTCGAGGTGCTGCCGCCGTTCGTGGCCTGGCATGTGCCGTACATCAGTGACGAGGCGCGGCAGGCGTTCTTGCAGCAGTACCGGCAGCGCCTGGAGCAGCTCCCGGACGACCAGCCACTGGTGTTCCCGCGCCTGGAGCAGTTTGATGAGGCGCTTTACCCGCTGGCGTGATTGACTGTTCTGGCCCAATCGCCGGCAAGCCAGCTCTCATAGAACAACACATGACTCATTGGTTCGGCGAGGTTCTGTAGGAGCAGCCTTGTGCTGCGAAGAGGCCGGTACTGACAAAGCCTATCTGTTGCTTGTACCGGCCTCTTCGCAGCACAAGGCTGCTCCTACAAAGGACGCGTCAGACGAGCGATATTGGTTCTCTGCGCGACAGCGCAGCCCAAAGGGCTGGGCAATCTCCCACAGGGAAATCACAGGGCTTCAGGACTGTGGAGGACCTGTGGGAGCTGGCTTGCCGGCGATTGGGCCTGTGGCCTTCATACAAAATTCACCGGCAAAAAAAAGCGACCACCCACACATTCGGGGTATGTCCCCCTTCGGCAAATCCCTCGATAGTGCCCCCATCGGCTCGATCCCGAGCATTCACACGATGGAGTTGCCATGCGCAAGGTACTGAAGGTGATTGGCGGTCTGCTGCTGGCGTCTGGCGCCAGCCTGGCCCAGGCAGAAGAGGTGGACAGCGGTAACACGTTGCGGTTGTACAACTGGACCGACTATATCGGCGAAACCACCCTGGCCGATTTCGAGAAGGCCACCGGCATCAAGGTCATCTACGACACCTTCGACGGCTACGAAACGGTGCAGACCAAACTGCTCACCGGCCGCTCCGGCTACGACCTGGTCATGCTCAACGCTTCCCTGGTTCCCCCGCTGATCAGCGCCGGGGTGTTCCAGGCGCTGGACAAGCGGCAACTGCCCAGCTGGCACAACCTCGACCAGCAGGTGGTGAACAACCTGCAAGGCTACGACCCCGGCCTGAAATACTCGGCGCCCTACACTTGGGGCAGCTCGGGGGTAACCTACAACGTCGACAAGATCACCGCGCGCATGCCCGATGCCCCCATCGGCTCGCTGGCCATGCTGTTCGACCCCAGGATCGTCTCGCGCTTCGCCGACTGTGGCGTCACCTTGATGGATGCGCCGACCGAAGTCATCCCGCTGGCCCTGCAATACCTGGGCAAGGACCCACGCAGCGCATCACCGGCCGACCTCAAGGCGGCCGAACAACTGCTGTTGGGCATTCGCCCCTACATTCGCAAGTTCGATTCGGTCAACTACCTCACCAGCCTGCCCAACGGCGATGTCTGCCTGGCCCTGACCTGGTCCGGCGACTACGCCACCGCCCAGGCCCGCGCGGTGGAAGCGAAGAAGGACATCAAGCTGTCGTTCTTCATCCCCCAGGAAGGCTCGCTGATCTGGTTCGACAATCTGTACATCCCCAAGGATGCGCCGCACGCGGCCAACGCCCACCGCTTCATCGAGTTCCTGCTGCAGCCGCAGACCATGGCCAAGGTCACCGACTACATCCACTACGCCAACAGCAACGCCGCCGCCACGGCGCTGGTGCGCGACGAGATCCGCCAGGACCCGGCCATCTACCCCGACGCGCAAACCCGCGAGCGCCTGTTCGCGCAGAAAACCCAGAGCCCGAAGGACATGCGCGCCATCACCCGGGTCTGGAGCACGGTCAAGACCGGTTTCTGAACACTGCCCAACGATCACTGCCAAGGAGCTGCCCATGGCCACCCCACGCAAAGCATTCGCCATTGCCCACGATCCCCTGGTGGAAGCCGACAAGGCCCACTACATGCACGGCTACCACGTGTTCGACGAGCACCGCGAGCAAGGCGCGCTGAACATCGTTGCCGGCGAGGGCGCCTACATCCGCGATACCCACGGCAACCGCTTCCTCGATGCCGTCGGCGGCATGTGGTGCACCAACATTGGTCTGGGCCGCGAGGAAATGGCCCTGGCCATCGCCGACCAGGTACGCCAGCTGGCCTATTCCAACCCGTTCTCCGACATGGCCAACGACGTGGCCATCGAGCTGTGCCGGAAGCTTGCGCAGCTGGCGCCGGGTGACCTGAACCATGTGTTCCTCACCACCGGCGGCTCGACCGCGGTCGACACTGCCTACAGGCTGATCCAGTACTACCAGAACTGCCGTGGCAAGCCGCACAAGAAGCACATCATCGCCCGCTACAACGCCTACCACGGCTCCACCACGCTGACCATGTCGATTGGCAACAAGGCCGCTGACCGGGTGCCGGAGTTCGATTATCACCACGACCTGATCCACCACGTGTCCAACCCCAACCCGTATCGCGCCCCGCACGACATGGACGAGGCCGAGTTCCTCGACTTCCTGGTGGCCGAGTTCGAGGACAAGATCCTTTCGCTGGGGGCCGACAACGTGGCGGCGTTCTTCGCCGAGCCGATCATGGGCTCGGGCGGGGTGATCATTCCGCCCAAGGGTTACTTCCAGCGCATGTGGCAGCTGTGCCAGACCTACGACATCCTGTTCGTCGCCGACGAAGTGGTGACTTCGTTCGGGCGCCTGGGCACCTTCTTCGCCAGCGAGGAACTGTTCGGCGTAACCCCCGACATCATCACTACCGCCAAGGGCCTGACCTCGGCCTACCTGCCGCTGGGGGCGTGCATCTTCTCCGAGCGCATCTGGCAGGTGATCGCCGAGCCGGGCAAGGGCCGCTGCTTCACCCACGGCTTCACCTACAGTGGCCACCCGGTGTGCTGCACCGCGGCGCTGAAGAACATCGAGATCATCGAACGCGAGCATTTGCTGGAGCACGTCAAGGACGTTGGCGGCTACCTGGAACAGCGCCTGCAAAGCCTGCGCGAGCTGCCGCTGGTGGGGGATGTGCGCTGCATGAAGCTGATGGCCTGTGTCGAGTTCGTTGCCGACAAGGCCAGCAAGGCGCTGTTTGCGGACGAGGTGAACATTGGCGAACGCATCCACAGCAAGGCCCAGGCCAAAGGGCTGCTGGTGCGGCCGATCATGCACCTGAACGTGATGTCGCCGCCGTTGATCATTACCCATGCGCAAGTGGACGAGATCGTCGAAACCCTGCGCCAGTGCATCATCGAAACCGCGCGCGAACTCACGGCGCTTGGCCTGTACCAGGGCCGATGAACCTGGCGCAAAGGGCTGTGCGCGGGCGTGCCTGGCAGGCTAGACTGCCGGGCATGACCCAGGCCTCTCCCGACACCCCGCTTACCCTTTCACTGGGCGCGCTGCAGCAATGGCATGCGGCGCTGCAGCGCGCACTGGCCCACAGCGAAACGCCCGAGGCGCTGGCGCATGTGGCAGCCGCCATCGGCCAGCTGGTGCGGGTGGAATCGATGATGATCAGCCTCGAGTGCCAGGGGCGGGCACCGCAACTGTTGTACCAGCAAGGCATCCCCGACCTGCACCGCGCCGCCGTGCTGGAGCGCTACTTCACTGCCGGCTACCTGCTCGACCCGTTCTGCCTGGCCGTGCAGAGCGGCCTGGCCGAGGGCTTCTACCACCTGCAGGAAATCGCCCCGGACAACTTCTTCGACAGCGACTACTACAAGGCCTACTACCTGGGTACCGGTTGCAGTGAAGACAGCTACTACATCGTCGACCTCAGCGCTGGCCGCAAGTTGTCGCTGAGCCTGTTCCAGGGCTGCAGCGGCACACGGCTGAGTACGGGGCAGATCGACCTGCTGCGCGCGCTGGAGCCGATGGTACGCGAGCTGCTGGGGCGCTACGCCCGGCACCATCTGGAGCCCGGCCCCGCTTCGGCGGAGCGTGGCAGCCTGCAGGCGGCGTTCGACAGTTTCGGCTGCCAGGTGCTGACCGACCGTGAGCGGGAGGTGGCGCACATGATCTTGCGTGGGCATTCGGTGAAGTCCACCGCGCTGGAGCTGGGCATCTCGCCGGAAACCGTGCGCATGCACCGCAAGAACCTGTACCTGAAGCTGGAGATCAACTCGCAGTCGGAGTTGTTTGCGCGGTTTATCGACTGGCTGCGCGGTGATCGCCTGGCGGTCTAGCAGCAAAGGAGCAACTGCCTTACTCACTATTTGAAAGCTGGCGCAATCCCTGTGGGAGCGGGTTCACCCGCGAAGGATACGACGCGGTGCATGGCACCGGCTTCGCCGGTGTTCGCGGGTAAACCCGCTCCCACAGGTACAGCGCTGCCCCCCCAATAATCCTCAGCCCCTCCCTTTGGCCAGATAGGCCGCAAACTCCGCCTCGGGCACCATGCTGCCACCGGTCCCCCACACCATATGCGTAGCCCGGCCCATGCGCCCGGCCGACAGGCCCATGCGCGCCAGGTACTCAGGCGCTTCAAGCACCCTGACCATGCCCGGCATCCCTGCCAGCGCCGAAGGCTCCAGCCGCGCATTCTCCTGGTCATGGGCCAATACCAACAGCCGGTACAGCGCCTCGTCGCTGACTGTGTAATAGCCATCGAGCAAACGCTGCATCGCCTTGCCGACAAAGCCGGAAGGGCGGCCCACCGCCAGGCCGTCGGCGGCGGTCAGGTTGTCGATGCCGAAATCCTGCACGCTGGTGGCGTCATGCAAACCGCTGTACACCCCCAGGAACATGCAGGGCGAGTGGGTGGGCTCGGCGAAGATGCAGTGCACATGGTCGCCCCAGATCAGCTTCAGGCCGAACGCCACGCCACCGGGGCCACCGCCGACCCCACAGGGCAGGTAGACGAACAAGGGGTGCTCGGCATCTACCTTGATGCCCGCGGCTTCGAACTGGGCGGCCAGCCGCTCGGCCGCCACGGCATAGCCGAGGAACAGGTGTGGCGAGTTCTCGTCGTCGACGAAGTAGCAGCCCGGGTCCGCCGCCGCCTGCTGGCGCCCTTGCTCCACCGCCACGCTGTAGTCGCTTTCGTACTCGACCACGTTCACGCCATGGGCGCGCAGTTTGTCCTTCTTCCACTGGCGGGCATCGGCCGACATGTGCACGGTCGCCTGAAAGCCCAGTCTGGCGCTCATGATGCCGATCGACAGGCCGAGGTTGCCGGTCGAGCCGACCGCAACCTTGTACTGGCTGAAGAATTGCCGGGCCTGGTCGCTGGCCAGTTCCCGGTAATCGCTGTCGAGGCTGATCAGGCCGGCTGCCAGGGCAAGGTCTTCGGCATGCTTGAGCACTTCATGAATACCGCCGCGGGCCTTGATCGAGCCAGAGATCGGCAGCTCGCTGTCGGCCTTGAGCCAAAGTGAACCGCTGGCAGGCAGGCCCGCTGCCTGCAGCAAGGTGGCATGCAGTTTGGGCAGCGGGCGCAGTGGTGACTCGATGATGCCGCCGGTGGCGGCGGTATCCGGGAACACGCTCGCCAGGTAGGGGGCAAAGCGTGCCAGGCGGGCACTGGCAGCACTGACATCGGCGGCGCTCAAACCGACGTCGGCCAGGGCCTGGGCGGCCGGGGCAATGTGCGGGTTGAACCAACGGGTTTCGCGCAGGGCCACCAGGTCGTCGATCAGGGGGTGGGAGCTGCACCATGCTTGCAGTGTCTTGCCGTGAATCATGCTGGGTATTCCTGTTGGTTGATGATGGCCGGGGTGTGACACAAAAGTGCGCCTACAGACAGACGCGGACCCTGTGGGAGCGGGTTTACCCGCGAAGAATTCAACTCGGTGCATGGCACGGGCTTCGCCCGTGTTCGCGGGTGAACCCGCTCCCACAGGGGGCAGGTGTTTAGCCAGACCGTTGAGGTCAGGGAGCGCGTGCTCATTCGGCCTGTTGTGCAATCAATGTCAGGCAGCGCTGCACGATCGGGCTCACATCGCCCTTGCGTCGGCTGAGGATGATCGGGCTGACGGCGCCGCTGTCGAGCAGGCTTACATATTCGATATCGGTGCGGTGCTGCTGTTGCACCGACGCCGGCACCAGGGTCACGCCCACGCCGACGGCCACCAGACCGATGGCGGTCTGCAGTTCGTTGGCCCATTGGCTGACGCGGATGCTCATGCCGTGGTGGGCGAACAGTGCCAGCACATGGTCGGCATAGCTGGGCCGCGGGTTGGCCGGGTAGAGGATGAACGCCTCGCCAGCCAGCTGGGCAAGTGTAAGCGGGCTGCTCGCCAGCGGGTGATCCTTGGGCAATACCGCCACCAGCGGGTCCTCGCACAGCACTTGTTGGTGAATCGCCGGGTCATCGATGCGAATGCGCCCGAAGGCGATGTCGATGCGCCCGCTTTTCAGCGCCTCCACCTGCTGCAGCGTGGTCATCTCGTTGAGGCCCAGTTCCAGCTCGCTGTCCTGGCGCAGCTCGCGGATCAGCTCCGGCAGCACCTTGTACAGGGTCGACGGGGCGAAGCCGATCCCCAGCCACTGGCGCTGGCCCTGGCCGATGCGACGGGTGTTGTCGCTGATGTTCTGCAGCTGCTGCAGCACGGTGCAGCTCTGTTCGTAGAAGAAGCGACCCGCCTCTGTCAGCCGCAGCGGGCGCTCGCGCACTACCAGCAAGGTACCGAGCTGGTCCTCGAGTTGGCTGATCTGCCGGCTCAGCGGCGGCTGGGCAATGTGCAGCAGCTCGGCGGCGCGAGTGAAGTTCAGGGTTTCGGCCAGGACCTTGAAGTAACGCAAGTGGCGCAGCTCCATCAGACCTCCAGGGTATGGTGGGAGATTCATTCGATATTGGACGGCTATCAGGGTCTCGCGCAATCCTTGAACAAGCAAGTAAATGCACCACTCGGGCCTGCGGCTGGCAGCCCGAAACAACGGGACCTGGCAACAATGACAAGCGTGCTGATTGAACGTATCGAGGCAATTATCGTCGACCTGCCGACCATTCGCCCGCACAAGCTGGCGATGCACACCATGCAGCAGCAGACCCTTGTGGTATTGCGTGTTCGCTGCAGTGATGGCGTGGAAGGCATCGGCGAGGCCACCACCATCGGCGGCCTGGCCTATGGCTACGAAAGCCCGGAGGGCATCAAGGCCAACATCGATGCGCACCTGGCGCCGGCGCTGGTTGGCTTGCCGGCTGACAACATCAACGCCGCCATGCTCAAGCTGGACAAGCTGGCCAAGGGCAATACCTTTGCCAAGTCGGGTATCGAAAGCGCCTTGCTCGATGCTCAGGGCAAACGCCTGGGCCTGCCGGTCAGCGAACTGCTGGGTGGCCGCGTGCGCGACAGCCTGGAAGTGGCCTGGACCTTGGCCAGCGGCGATACCGCCCGCGACATCGCCGAAGCCCAGCACATGCTGGAGATTCGTCGGCATCGGGTGTTCAAGCTGAAGATCGGCGCCAACCCGTTGGCCCAGGACCTCAAGCACGTGGTGGCGATCAAGCGCGAGCTGGGCGACAGCGCCAGCGTGCGGGTCGACGTCAACCAGTACTGGGACGAATCCCAGGCCATCCGTGCCTGCCAGGTGCTTGGCGACAACGGCATCGACCTGATCGAGCAACCGATTTCGCGTATCAACCGCAGCGGCCAGGTGCGCCTGAACCAGCGCAGCCCGGCACCGATCATGGCCGACGAGTCGATCGAAAGCGTCGAGGACGCCTTCAGCCTGGCTGCCGACGGCGCGGCCAGCATCTTCGCCCTGAAAATAGCCAAGAACGGCGGACCGCGCGCCGTACTGCGTACCGCGCAAATCGCCGAGGCTGCCGGCATCGCCTTGTATGGCGGGACCATGCTCGAAGGCTCGATCGGCACCCTGGCTTCGGCTCATGCCTTCCTGACCCTGCGCCAGCTCACCTGGGGCACCGAGCTGTTCGGGCCGCTGCTGCTGACCGAAGAAATCGTCAACGAGCCGCCGCAATACCGCGACTTCCAGCTGCACATTCCACGTACCCCAGGCCTGGGCCTGACCCTGGACGAACAGCGCCTGGCGCGCTTCGCCCGCCGCTGAGTCACGCTGGCTGAAAGAACACACAACCCCTGTGGGAGCGGCTTTAGCCGCGAAGCAGGCGACGCGGTGGATGGCACGGGCTTCGCCCGTGTTCGCGGGTAAACCCGCTCCCACAGTGTTGGCGCCAAATCAGAGAAAGGAGATACCAGCATGCTGTTCCACGTGAAGATGACCGTGAAACTGCCGGTCGACATGGACCCGGCCAAGGCCGCCCGGCTCAAGGCCGACGAAAAGGAACTGGCCCAGCGCCTGCAGCGCGAAGGCACCTGGCGCCACCTGTGGCGCATTGCCGGGCACTACGCCAACTACAGCGTGTTCGATGTATCCAGCGTCGAGGCGCTGCACGACACCCTGATGCAGCTGCCGCTGTTCCCGTACATGGACATCGAGGTAAACGGCCTGTGCCGGCACCCCTCGTCGATTCACAGCGACGACCGCTGAGTCGCACCTGTCTACCTGACAAGAACAAGATGAGGCAAGCACGATGACCGTTAAAATTTCCCACACTGCCGATGTTCAGGCGTTCTTCAAGGAAGTGGCCGGCCTGGGCCATGCCGAAGGCAACCCACGCTTCAAGCAGATCATCCTGCGTGTGCTGCAGGACACTGCACGCCTGGTCGAGGACCTGGAAATCACCGAAGACGAGTTCTGGCATGCCGTCGACTACCTCAACCGCCTGGGTGGCCGTAACGAAGCCGGCCTGCTGGCGGCGGGCCTGGGCATCGAGCACTTCCTCGACCTGTTGCAGGACGCCAAGGACGCCGAGGCCGGCCTGACTGGCGGCACCCCGCGCACCATCGAAGGCCCGCTGTATGTGGCAGGCGCGCCGCTGGCGCACGGTGAAACGCGCATGGATGACGGCAGCGACCCGGGCGTGGTGATGTTCCTCCAGGGCCAGGTGTTCGATGCCGAAGGCAAGCCGTTGGCCGGCGCCACCGTCGACCTGTGGCACGCCAACACCCAGGGCACCTATTCGTACTTCGACACTACCCAGTCCGAGTACAACCTGCGCCGGCGCATCATCACCGATGCCGAAGGGCGCTACCGCGCACGCTCCATCGTGCCGTCGGGGTACGGTTGCGACCCGCAGGGGCCAACCCAGGAATGCCTGGACCTGCTCGGTCGCCACGGCCAGCGCCCGGCGCATGTGCACTTCTTCATCTCTGCGCCTGGGCACCGCCACCTGACCACGCAGATAAACCTGGCCGGCGACAAGTACTTGTGGGATGACTTTGCCTATGCCACCCGTGACGGGCTGGTCGGCGAGCTGCGCTTTGTCGAGGATGCTGCGGCAGCGCGTGCTCGCGGCGTAGAGGGTGAGCGCTTTGCCGAGCTGGCGTTCGACTTCCATCTGCAGGCGGCCAAGGCGCCAGACGCCGAGGCGCGCAGCCACCGCCCGCGTGCGTTGCAAAACAGTTGAGCCCTATCAATCGATGACTGGTTTTTGCCTGGGCCTTTCCGTGCGGGGAGGGCCTGGGCTTTTTGCTGCCAGGGGCGGTTGATCTAGAATCCGCCTTTTTACCCGAGCCCCTCACCATGCTGCCCATCGAATTGTTGGCAACCACTGCCGACCAGGCCCCGCTGATTCGCAACCTCTATCAGTTCTACGCCTACGAGTCCTCGGACTGGGAGCAGGAAGACGTCGAAGTGGACGGTCGCTTCTATATCCATGACGAGCACCTGCAACGTTACTGGGGGGCCGATGGCTGGGGCGCGTACCTGGTGCTGGCAGACGGTTTCATCGCCGGTTTCGTGCTGGTCGAACGCAGCGAGCTGCCGGGCATCGACGCGTTCGAACTGGCTGACCTGTTCATCCTGAAAAAGTACCGCCGACAGGGCATCGGCCGGGCGGTGGCATTGCAACTGCTGGGCGGCGAGGGCGACTGGCTGATGCGCTGTTACGCACAGGACATGCCTGCCGTGGCCTTCTGCAATGCCGTGCTGGCCGAGCTGTCGCGCCCGGCGCAGCCCATAGCCCTGGATGACGAACCGGGCTTGCTCAATTTCCTGGTCACGGGCGCCCGCCATTGAGGGGGTTGCAAGCCTTCGTTCGCTAATTGAAGGGATCGTGGCTTTTTGTGAGCTACTTCACAAAGTCGTCGTCGAAGGCATAATGCCACCAATCCTTTTCATGCCTTTCGAAGGCCCAGGTAAAAGTCATGTCGCTAGTCGCAAGCCCCGACATCATGTACCGGCTGTTGATCCAGAGTGTGGTGGACTATGCCTTCTACCTGCTCACCCCCGAAGGTATCGTCGCCAACTGGAACCCCGGCGCCCAGCGCGCCAAGGGCTACCTGGCCGAGGAAATCGTCGGCAAGCACTACTCGTTGTTCTACACCGATGCCGAGCGCGCCGCCGGGCTGCCGGCGCTGAACCTTGAGCAGGCCCGCAGCACCGGGCGCTTCGAAGAGATCGGTTCGCGCCTGCGCAAGGACGGCACGGTCTTCCATGCCCATGTGGTGATCGACGCGGTGTACGACGATGCCGGGCAACTGGTGGGTTTTGCCAAGGTCACCCGCGACATTTCCGAGCGTCACCGGCAAGAGCTGGAACTGCTGCAGGCCAAGGAGCTGGCCGAGCAGTACAGCCAGGAAATGGCCAAGCTGTCGCAGTTCCTTGATTCGGTGATTGCCAACATCCCCGCCAGCGTCATTGTCCAGGACCTGGAGAGCCAGCGCATCCTGCTGGCCAACCAGCAGGCCGAACGCCTGTTCGGCGGGCCGCAGCGCAGCATGATCGGGCAGTTGCCCGGCGAGTGCCTGGCACCGGGCGTTGCCGGTTACCTGGAACAGCAACTGGCCCGTGGCGCCCGCAGCACCAAGGGGCATGCTGCCGAAACCCGGGTCGACACGGCCTGTGGCCCACGCACCCTGCGCAGCCGCACCTTGCTTAGCCAGAACCGTGAAGGCCAGGCCGACTATGTGTTGTTCGTTGCCGAAGATGCCACCGAAGAGCTGGCCGCCCACGCGCAGATCCACCACATGGCGCACCACGATGCGTTGACCGGGCTGCCCAACCGCACCCTGTTCAACGAACGCCTGCGCCAGGCCCTGGTGCGTGACAGCGAGCACGCCAAGCTGACCGCCGCACTGTGCCTGGACCTGGACAACTTCAAGAACATCAACGATTCGCTGGGCCACGCCTTTGGCGACAAGCTGCTGCGCGCGCTGGGCAAGCGCCTGCGCCGCGAGCTGCGCGAGCACGACACCCTGGCCCGCCTGGGCGGCGACGAGTTTGCCGTGGTGCTGACCGGCCTGGAAGGCCGGGAGGCCGCATGCAACACTGCGCAGCGCCTGATCAACGCGATCTGCCCACCGTTCCAGATCGAGGGGCACCAGTTCACGGTGGGGGTGAGCATCGGCATTGCCATTGCGCCGGAAGACAGCGACCAGGCCGAGCAACTGCTGGGCTACGCCGACATGGCGCTGTACGAGGCCAAGCGCAACGGTCGCAACCGCTACGAGTGCTTCAGCGTCGAACTGGACGTCGCCGCCCGCCAGCGCCGCCTGGTGGAAACCGACCTGCGCACTGCGCTGCACCTGGGCCAGTTGCAGCTGCACTACCAGCCGGTGGTCGACCAGCAGACCAGCAGCGTTACCGGCTACGAGGCGTTGCTGCGCTGGGAGCACCCGACCCGTGGCATGGTCATGCCCATGGACTTCATCCCCATCGCCGAGGAAACCGGGCTGATCCACGAACTGGGCACCCGGGCGCTGAACCTGGCCTGCCAGGAGGCGGCCAGCTGGGACAGCGAGCAGACGGTGTCGGTCAACCTGTCGGCGGTGCAGTTCAAGAATGCCAACCTGGTGCACACCGTGGCCCTGGCCCTGGCCGACTCCGGCCTGCCGCCACAGCGGTTGGAACTGGAGGTCACCGAGTCGGTGCTGCTGGGCAACAGCGAGGAAAACGTGCGTACCCTGCGTGCACTGAAGGACCTGGGCGTGTCCATTTCGCTGGACGATTTCGGCACCGGATACTCCTCGCTGGGTTACCTGCGTTCGTTCCCGTTCGACCGGATCAAGATCGACAAGTCGTTCGTGCATGACATGTGCGACAGCCGCGAGGCGATGTCGATCATTCGCGCCATTACCGACCTGTCCAACAGCCTGATGATCAAGACCACGGCCGAGGGGGTGGAGTCGGAGGAGCAGATGCGCCGGTTGGTGGCGGAGGGGTGCTCGCACTTCCAGGGCTACCTGTATGGGCGACCGGCACCGGCGAACGAGCGGTTGAAGCAAGTCGTGACGCCGGCATAGTGCCCTTGCGCGGGCCTGCAGAATCACCGCAGCCGATCGGCCCGGCGCAGTACCTGTGGGAGCGGGTTCACCCGCGAAGCAGGCGACACGGTGGCTGGCACCGGCTGCGCCGATGTTCGCGGGTGAACCCGCTCCCACATGGGCCGTGCAAGCTTTCAAGGCTTGATCAAGGCTTAGCTGTTCCAGTCTGGCGCAAACGCCGGGCTCACCACCCGCTGGTCCTTCGGCAACCCGGCGATCGCCGCGCGGTCCTCGTCATCCAGTTGCACGTTCGACGCTGCCAGGTTGGCCAGCTGGTTCTCGCGGCTGCCGGCCTTGGGGATCACCGCCACGCCGTCCTGATCCAGCAACCACTTCAGCGCCACCTGGCTGGGCAGTACGCCATGCTTGCGGGCGATCGCCTGGATCACCGGCTGCGCCGCCGCCTGCCCACGGGCCAGCGGGGTGTAGGCGGTGAGCAGCAGGTCGTGGCGGCGGGCATAGTCCAGCAGCGGTTGCTGGCCGAGCAGCACGTGGTATTCCACCTGGATTGCCGACAATGGCGCGCCCAGGGTTTCCACCACCTGGCGCAGCAGCCCCAGCGGGAAGTTGGCCACGCCGATGCTGCGCGCCTTGCCCTCGTCACGCAGGGCCACCAGGGTTTCGATGCTGCGGGCCAGGTCCCAGTCCTGGCTGGGCCAGTGGATGTGGAACAGGTCGACCTGCTCGGTACCCAGGGCGCGCAGGCTGTCCTCCAGCGACTGGCGCATGGCCTTGGGCGTCAGGCGATCCCACCATACCTTGGTGGTCAGGTGAATCTGCTCGCGCGTTACATCGCTTTCGCGCAGTGCCTGGCCGACGGCGGTTTCGTTGTCATAGGCAGTGGCAGTGTCTATGTGCCGGTAACCCAATTCAAGCGCCTGGCGCACGGCCTGGGTGCACTCGCTGCCGGTCATTGGCCAGGTGCCCAGGCCGATCGCGGGCAGGGCCAGGCCGTTACGGGTGGTGAGCCTTTGCATGTAAATTCCTTGTAGGGTGTGCAGGGTTCGCATTCGATGGTCGGCGATCAGCACGGCACGGGCCATGCGCGTGGGGCGGAAAGTGGTCGATCAGCGAACAGAAATTGCAGTCGGCCTTGGCTGGCGGCGATTGAACTTCCTTATTCTTCGGCATCTCTTCTAAAATTCGAGCTGTTGCATCCGCCAGGCTATGCCTGCGCGGCCTTCCCTGGGCGCCGCATCCAGCCGCGCCGTCATCGAGAGTGCCATGAGTTCCAGCACACCGCTGTCCGGAGTCAACCAACCCCTGCGCGGCATCGCCCTGGTGGTGGTGGCGACGTTCCTGTTCGCCAGTCACGATGCCCTGTCCAAGTTCCTGGGCGGTCTGTACCCGATCATCATGGTGGTGTGGGCGCGGTATGTGGTGCACACGCTGCTGATGGCCGGCATCTTCCTGCCCAAGGCCGGCCTCAACGTGCTGCGCACTCGCCGCCCTCTGTTGCAGACGTTACGCGCCCTGAGCCTGCTGAGTACCAGCCTGCTGTTCACCACAGGCCTGCAGTACCTGCCACTGGCCGAGGCCACGGCGGTCAACTTCCTTGCCCCGGTGCTGGTCACTGCGCTGTCGGCGCCACTGCTGAAGGAGCGGGTGACGGTGGGGCAGTGGGTGGCGGTGGTGATGGGCTTCATCGGCGTGCTGGTGGTGGTGCACCCGGGCGGGGCGATGTTCACTCCGGCCATCCTGTATCCGTTTGGTTCGGCGCTGGGCTTCTGCTTCTATCAGTTGCTGACGCGCATCCTGGCCGCGCACGACAGCCCGACCACCAGCAATTTCTATGCGGGGTTGTGCAACACCCTGGCGATGAGTGCATTGGTGCCGTTCTTCTGGGAGATGCCGCGTTGGGACCATGCGCTGCTGATGCTGGCGCTGGGGGGCTTTGGCATGACGGCGCACCTGCTGCTGACCCAGGCCTTCCGCCATGCGGCACCTGCCTTGCTGGCGCCGTTCAGCTATTGCCAGATCGTGTTCGCCGGGTTGCTTGGGTTGGTTGTCTACAGCCAGGTGCCGGACACTCTGAGCCTGGTGGGAATCTCGGTGATCTGCCTCAGCGGGCTGGGGGCGGCGTGGATGCAGCGGGGTAAGTAGAAGCTTTACCGCTGTTATTACAGCTACAGCACTGACCTGTAGGAGCAGCCTTGTGCTGCGAAAGGGCCGGTGTGGCAAAAGAAATTCTGTGGCGGTACTGGCCTCTTCGCAGCACAAGGCTGCTCCTACTGGCCGGTGCTGTGCCCGAGCATTTGCGCTATATCAGTGAAGGGGGCCTCAAACGCGACCCTTCAACAGCGCCTGCAACGAATCGTCAAAGTCCCGCAGCGCATCCGCCTGCACCGCCCGCTCATCCTCGACCACCCTCGCCACATCGCCCAGACTCTTGCTTGCCCGCCCCTCAGCGCGGCCGATATAGGTCAGCTGGTCATCGAAAAAGCGCGCTACCACCCGGCTTTCGATCTCCGCACTGGCCAAACGGCTCTCGGTGTCCAGCAGCACGATCACGTCCGGGTGGTCGCCCAGCAGTGTGTCCAGGTCGTCATAGAAAGTCACTTCGGCAAACTGCTGCGCCAGTGACCGCGCCAGCCAGTCATACGCCTGGCTTTCGCTGCTCAGGGTCGCAACAGGGACACGTTGGCCATGGGCCGGTGCGCCTGCCTGGGTGCGATGGCTGCCGAGGTATTCGAGGGTCGCTTCGGCATCACGCCCCAGCAGTACCGCCACCCGTTGGCCAGGGGCCATGGCGACACTGGAAATGGCCGTGGCCGAATAGAAGTGCCCGTAAGGCTGCGTGTCGGTAGCTGCCGGGCTGGCACAACCACCAAGGGCGGCCAGCAAGGCGAGCAGGGCAGCGATCATGCCGGTTTTCATGGGAGGCCTCATCAATCGGTGAATGCCGCCATCTTCCGCCCGGGCTGGCCGCAGCGGAACTTGATGGCATTCATGGTGGCTATCGATGAGGTCGATGCATCACTGCGTGGCCATGAACTGCAGGATGCGCTCGCGCAGCCAGCGCTCGGCCGGGTCATTGTCCTGGGCACCGCTCCAGACCATCGACAGTTCGGCCTCGGTGATGTCGAACGGCGCCGGATCGGCGCGCAGGCTGCCGTCGTCGGCCAGGGCGCAGGCGGCATAGTCCGGCACCGTGGCGATCAGCTCGGTGTTGCGCAGCAGGGCACGCAGGCTGCCGAACTGCGGCACTGCCAGCACCACCTTGCGGCAGCGGCCGATGCGCGCCAGGTCGAGGTCGATATTGCCGCTCATGTCGCCGGAGAACGACACCATCACATGCGGGCGGGCGCAGTATTCGTCGAGGGTCAGCGGGCCCGGGCGGTCATCGGCGCGCAGCACCCGCACGCCGATGTTGCGCAGCTTGCGGCGCTTGGCGGTGGCCGGCAGGTCCGTGGTATAGCTCACTCCCACCGAAATTTCGCCGCTGGCCAGCAGCCCCGGCATCAGCAGGAAGTTGGCTCGGCGCACCACCACACTGATATTTGGGGCCTCTTCGCGCAGCGCCTGCAGCAGGGCCGGGAACAGGCCGAATTCGGCATCGTCCGACAGGCCCAGGCGGAACACGTTGCAGCTGTTGACCGGGTCGAACTCGCGGGCGCGGCTGATGGCGGCGGAAATCACATCCATGGCCGGCCCCAGCTCGGCGAAGATCTGCATGGCCCGTGGCGTGGGCTCCATGGCTCGGCCGTTGCGGATCAGCAGCGGGTCGTCGAACAGCTCACGCAGGCGGGCGAGGGCGGCGCTGACGGTGGACTGGGTAATGAACAGCTTTTCGCCGACCCGGGTCAGGTTGCGTTCGATCATCAGGGCTTCGAACAGTACCAGCAGGTTCATGTCGACGCGGCGCAGGTCGTTGCGATTCATGAGGGTACGGGTTCCGGGTTGGAAGGGTTGGCGTTGTATTGGAGCATGCGGACAGCTTGGTTGCCTTGTATGGATGTGCCGGCCTGTTCGCTGGCACGAACCTGACAGAGCCAAGCTATCACCCCTCAATAGGCACTCTATTAGAACTCTGCCCAAGCTCGGCTAGTCTTTCCCCTGGCCCCGCGAATTCTGCCAGCGGGCGGCATGTCAGCACCTGTGTGCAAGACCACGCCAACCCCGTCATGACAGCTTCGCAAGCCCCGTGTAGACCTGATGAGGGGTAGCACGAGCCCACGCGCTCGGCTGAAAGAACACCTGGCATAGACCGGAAATCTGGATAACCGACCCAAAGGTACCCGCAGATGTCGAACGAATCGAAATGCCCGTTCCATCAAACCGCAGGTGGCGGCACCACCAACCGTGACTGGTGGCCTGACCAGCTCAACCTGAGAATTCTTCATCAACATTCCTCCAAATCCGACCCGATGGACCCGGATTTCGATTATGCCAAGGCGTTCAAGAGCCTCGACTTCCAGGCGCTGAAGAAAGACCTGACCGCCTTGATGACCGACTCCCAGGACTGGTGGCCCGCCGACTTCGGCCATTATGGCCCGTTGTTCATCCGCATGGCCTGGCACAGCGCCGGTACCTACCGCATTGGCGATGGCCGGGGTGGTGCGGGCTCTGGCCAGCAGCGCTTCGCCCCGCTCAACAGTTGGCCGGACAACGTCAGCCTGGACAAGGCCCGGCGGCTACTGTGGCCGATCAAGCAGAAGTACGGCAACAAGATCTCCTGGGCCGACCTGATCGTGCTCACCGGCAACGTCGCCCTCGAGTCCATGGGCTTCAAGACCTTCGGCTTCTCTGGCGGTCGTGCCGATGTGTGGGAGCCGGACGAAGATGTGTACTGGGGCTCGGAAAAGGTCTGGCTGGGCGGTGACACCCGCTACGGCAAGGCCCAGCCGCCCGGCAAGGGCGACCTGGTGGCGGAACCGGCCAAGCGCCCCGAGGAGCAGGGACGTACCCTGGAGGGCGAGCGCAACCTGGAAAACCCGCTGGCCGCCGTGCAGATGGGCCTGATCTATGTGAACCCGGAAGGCCCGGAAGGCAACCCCGACCCGGTAGCCTCGGGCAAGGACATCCGTGACACCTTCGGCCGCATGGCCATGAACGATGAAGAAACCGTGGCGTTGATCGCCGGTGGCCACGCCTTTGGCAAGACCCACGGTGCCGGCCCTGCCGACAACGTCGGCCCCGAGCCGGAAGCAGCAGGCCTGGAGCTGCAGGGGTTGGGCTGGGCCAACAAGTTCGGCAGCGGCAAGGGTAGCGATACCATCACCAGCGGCCTGGAAGTGACCTGGACTTCCACCCCCACCCGATGGAGCAACGAATACCTCAACAACCTGTTCAACTTCGACTGGGAACTGACCAAGAGCCCGGCTGGTGCCCACCAGTGGCGGCCGAAGGAGGGCAAGGGGGCAGGCACCGTGCCGGATGCCCATGACCCGGCCAAGCGCCACGCGCCTTCCATGCTCACCTCCGACCTGGCGCTGCGTTTCGACCCGATCTACGAGCCGATCGCCCGCCGCTTCAAGGATAACCCTGACCAGCTGGCGGACGCCTTCGCCCGCGCCTGGTACAAGCTGATCCACCGCGACATGGGCCCATTGGCGCGCTATCTGGGCCCGGAAATGCCCAACGAAGAGCTGCTGTGGCAAGACCCGCTGCCAAAAGTGGATCACCCGCTGGTAGGCGAGCAGGACATTGCCGCGCTCAAGGCCAAGGTGCTGGCGGCGGGCCTGAGCGTTGGCGAGCTGGTGGCCACTGCCTGGGCAGCGGCGTCGACCTTCCGCGGTTCGGACAAGCGTGGCGGGGCCAATGGTGGCCGCCTGCGCCTGGCGCCGCAGAAGGATTGGGCGGCGAACCAGGGCACAGGCAAGGTGCTGGCGGCGCTGGAGAAAATCCAGGCCGAGTTCAATGCCGGTGGCAAGAAAATCTCCCTGGCCGACCTGATCGTTCTGGCGGGTGGCGCCGCAGTGGAAAAGGCTGCCAAGGACGCCGGGCACAACGTCAGCGTGGCGTTCCGCCCTGGGCGTGTTGATGCCTCCCAGGCGCAGACCGACGTCGAGTCGTTCGCCGTGCTGGAACCGCTGGCCGATGGCTTCCGCAACTTCACGAAGGCCCGCTACAGCGTCAAGGCCGAGAAGCTACTGCTGGACAAGGCCCAATTGCTGACCCTGACCGCGCCGGAACTGACCGTGCTGATCGGCGGCCTGCGTGTGCTCGGCGCCAACCATGGCGGCAGCCAACAGGGCGTGTTCACCGACAAGGTCGGTACCCTGAGCAACGACTTCTTCCGCAACTTGCTGGACATGGGCGTTGAGTGGAAGCCGACCTCGGCGGATAACGAAACCTTCGAAGGGCGTGATCGCAAGACCGGCCAGGTGAAGTGGACCGGTAGCCGGGTTGACCTGGTGTTCGGCTCCCATGCCCAGTTGCGGGCATTGAGCGAGGTGTACGGCAGCAGTGATGGCCGGGACAAGTTCGTGCGGGACTTTGTCGCGGCCTGGGAGAAGGTCATGGAGCTGGATCGTTTTGACCTGAAATAGCTTCGTCAGAAATGGGGGCGCTTTGCGCCCCTGTCGCGACACAAGGCCGCTCCCACAGGTTCGGCGCCGCATGTGGATTCGGCGCTGGCTTGTAGGAGCGGCCTTGTGTCGCGACAGGGCTGCAAAGCAGCCCCATGCTA
The DNA here is from genome assembly GCF_023100865.1 of Pseudomonas sp. A2. NCBI lineage: Bacteria > Pseudomonadati > Pseudomonadota > Gammaproteobacteria > Pseudomonadales > Pseudomonadaceae > Pseudomonas > Pseudomonas sp. A2. The sequence goes on along the minus strand of NZ_CP039127.1, from coordinate 3,613,084 downwards.
TCCGGGGGCTGGACCATTTCAAACTTCCTGTGCAAGCTGATGCACGACAGTGATTGCACACAGAAGGTGATCGTTCTTGAACCCCGAATCCATGCTGGCGGCATTGCCAGGCTACGCCATGTCGGCCGAGTCGATCCAGGTGCTGCCCGATGCCAAGGCCTACCGCGCCTGCCTGCTCGAGCGCATCCGCGCCGCAACCCGGCGTATCGTCATCGTTGCGCTGTACCTGCAGGAAGATGAGGCTGGCCAGGAAGTGCTGGATGCCTTGTACCAGGCCAAGGCCGCGCGGCCCGGGCTGGAAATCACCATCGTGGTCGACTGGTTCCGTGCTCGCCGCGGTCTGTTGGGCGCCGGGCGCCAGCCGGGTAACGCCGCCTGGTACCAGGCCCAGCGCCAGCACCATGGGCTGGATATCGTCATACATGGCGTACCTGTGCAGACCCGCGAGCTGTTTGGCGTGTTGCACCTGAAGGGCAGCATCATCGACGACTGCGTGATCTACACCGGCGCCAGCCTTAACAACGTGTACCTGCACCGTTTCGACCGTTACCGCCTGGACCGCTACCACCTGTTCCAGTCACCAGAGCTGGCCGACGCCATGGTCGGGTTGGTGCGTCGCCTGCTGCACCACACCGCCACACCGCGCCTCGACCTGCCGGCGCCACCCTCCACCCGCAGCCTGCGCGGCGACATCCGGCGCTTGCGCGCGCGGCTGCGGCGCATGGCCTATGAGGCTCCGGCCAGCGGGGCGGGGCAGGGCCTGCGGGTTATCCCGCTGTTGGGTGTGGGCCGTGGCAACCCGCTGAACCGTGCAGTGTGCGCCTTGCTGGCGGCGGCACGCACGCAGGTCATCATCAGCACGCCGTATTTCAACCCACCCCGGGTGCTGATGCGCGAACTTGACCATGCCCTGGCGCGTGGCGTGCGGGTGGAACTGATCGTTGGTGATCGCACGGCCAACGACTTCTATATCGCCCCCGGCGAGCCGTTCAGTGCCAGCGGCGCGTTGCCCTACCTGTACGAAGACAACCTGCGTGCCTTCACCCGACGTCGCCACGCTGCGATTGCCAGCGGCCAGCTGCAGGTGCGGATCTGGAACGACCCCGGGCATACCTTTCATGCCAAGGGCGTGTGGGTCGACCAACGCTATTCGTTGCTGACCGGTAACAACCTGAATCCGCGCGGCTTCAATCTGGACCTGGAGAACGGCCTGCTGATCGATGACCCGCAAGGGCAATGGCTGGGGCCACGGGAAGCAGAGCTGGCCGAGCTGCGCCGGCATGCGCCGAAGATCGGCTCGGCAGAGGAGTTGGGCGCCAAGGCCGAGCACCCCAAGGATGTGCGCAGGTTCCTGCGGCGGCTGCGCTATAGCCGACTGGAGCCGCTGATCAAGCGGGTGCTTTAAGGGCGTTTGCGCGCTTTTTGCGGAAGCGGCCTTGTGTGGTGTGGTGCAAACGACACGCTGATGTCAATATGACATTTCACCCGCACGGGTATTGGCCAGGGCTGGGCTATCATTTGCAGGCTGGTGGTGCAAGGCTCCTCTGAAAAGTCATCACGAGCGCATACAATCGGGCCTTTTTCTCGTTAACCAGATAGGCCAATCCGTTTATGGCGCTTGATCCACCCACGATGCTGACTATCTCGATCGCCCTGGCTGCCGCGGCTGCGTTGTACCTGGCGATCGAGTGGCGCAGCGTTCGCGAGCCGTCGCTGCTGTTCTGGAGCGCAGGCTTTGCCACCATCACGATTGGTTCCACCCTGGCCTTGCTGCGCGGCATCGGTTTGTTGCTAATCGGTATCTGGTTCGCCAACGGCTTGCTGGTGGTGGCGCACTGGTTCTTCCTGATGGGCGTGTTGCGCTTCACCCAGGTGCGGCTGTCGCGTATCTGGTTATTGGTGGTGCTGGTGTGGTTCGCCTTGCTGCTGTTGCCTGTGGGACCGCAGTGGTCGAAGGTGATGCTGATGGTCAACTCGTTGCTGGTGGCGCTGTTGACGCTCAAGGCCAGCTGGCTGTTGCGGCCGCATGGCAAGTCGCTGAGTGTCGGCGCGGTGCAGTTGCGCTATGTGTTGCTGGTTCATGGGTTGTTCTATGTGGCCAAGGCGATCATTGCGATTACACCGGGTACGCTGATTGACCTGGCCACCTTCGGTGGGTTGATCATTCAGGTTTCGTTGGTCGAAGGTGCGATGGCGATCATGCTGATTGCCTTGTCGATGACCGGCACCGTGCGCTACCGCCGAGAGGAGCGGATTGCCCGTCTGGCGGCCCGTGATCCGTTGACGGCGCTGTACAACCGGCGCGCACTGGAGGTTCGGGCGGGGCCTTTCTTCAAGGCAGTGGATTCAACGCAGCCCGGGGCCTTGCTACTGATCGACATCGACAACTTCAAGCTGGTGAACGACCTGCACGGGCATGTTGCAGGGGACCGCTTGCTGATTGCCCTGAGCGAGATGATTCGCACGGTGCTGCCCGAGCGCTCGCTGGCGGCGCGGCTGGGCGGTGATGAGTTCGTCATTCTGCTGTGTGGTGCGAGCAGCGAACGGGTCATGGAGCTGGGTGGACTGCTGCGCGAGCAGTTCCAGCAGTATGCAAGCAAGACGGTGCCTACGCCGCAGCCGGTCACCTTGAGCATCGGCGCCAACCTGTTCGACCAACCGCCGACGAGCCTGGCAGCCTTGATCGAGCAAGGGGATGTCGCCTTGTACCAGTCCAAGCGCGGTGGGCGCGACAGCATCCGCTTCGTCGAACGGCCGATGGCCGACCTCAGCCAGTAGCAGTTTTGCCTTTGCTTCTGCTTTTGCCTTTGCCTTTGCTTTTTGCTTTTGCTTCTAAGCGCGCGATAGTTCAGGCGCCGCCGATTGCGACTTCAGGAGGCCGAGCGAAGGGACTGCGGAGGGAGGTGACGGGCATGGATGCCCGTCAAGCGCTGAGGCCCCATGGATGGGGCCTGCAGCGCGTACTCCCGGGAGCAGGCCCGTAGCGAGGGAACCCCGGAGCGAAGCGTAGGGGCCGGATGATGGGAGCCGACGGTTTTTGGTTCCTTTTTGCCACGACAAAAAGGGGCCCGCCGTAAGGGCGGAAAGGTGATTAAGCGCCACCATCGCGAATGAATGTCTACTAGATGTGAAGGCCCACACCCAAAAAGCCAAATAGCTGCAGGCCCCATCCATGGGGCCTCAGCAAGTCAGCAAGAATGGCGAATCAGGTCACCACCTGGTAGCACGGTACATACGCCGCGCCGCCCGGCAGCTTCATCCGGTGCTGGTCGACGAACGCCTGCAACAGCCGTCCCAGTGGGTCCAGCACGGCGCTGTCGCCACGGATCTGATACGGCCCGTGTTCCTCGATCAGGCGGATGCCCTTGTCCTTCACGTTGCCGGCGACGATGCCGGAAAACGCCCGGCGCAAGTTGGCAGCCAGTTCGTGGGCCGGCAGCTCGCGGCGCAGATCGAGGTCGGCCATGGCCTGGTGAGTCGGGTCGAACGGGCGCTGGAAGCTCTCCTCGATCTTCAGCAGCCAGTTGAAGTGGAAGGCATCGTTGCGCTCGCGGCGGAACTGCTTCACCGCCTTGAGCCCTTCGACCATGTATCGGGCAACTTCCGCCGGGTCATCGATGATGATCTCGTACAAGCGATGCGCCGCCTCACCCAGGGTGGCGCCGACGAATGCGTGCAGCTGTTGCAGGTACGGCTCGGCGCTGCGCGGCCCGGTGAGTACCACCGGGAACGGCAGCTCCTGGTTGTCCGGGTGCATGAGGATGCCCAGCAGGTAGAGGAACTCCTCGGCCGTGCCGGCACCGCCCGGGAAGATGATGATGCCGTGGCCGACACGGACGAAGGCTTCCAGGCGCTTCTCGATGTCCGGCAGGATCACCAGTTCGTTGACGATCGGGTTGGGCGCTTCGGCGGCGATGATGCCGGGCTCGGTCAGGCCCAGGTAGCGGCTGCCGTGCATGCGTTGCTTGGCGTGGGCAATGGTGGCGCCCTTCATCGGGCCTTTCATCACTCCTGGGCCGCAGCCAGTGCACACGTCCAGCTTGCGCAGGCCCAGCTCGTGGCCGACCTTCTTGGTGTACTGGTACTCCTCGCTGCTGATCGAATGGCCACCCCAGCACACCACCATCTTCGGCTCCACGCCCGGGCGCAGGGTGCGAGCGTTGCGCAGCAGGTGGAACACGTAATCAGTGATGCCTTGGGAGCTTTCCAGGTCGATGCGCTGGCTGGCCAGCTCGCTTTCGGTGTAGACGATGTCGCGCAGGGCGCTGAACAGCATTTCACGGGTGCTGGCTATCATTTCGCCATCGACGAAAGCGTCGGCCGGGGCATTCAGCAGCTCCAGGCGCACGCCGCGGTCCTGTTGATGAATACGCACCTCGAAGTCCTGATAGGCCTCGAGGATGGTCTTGGCATTGTCGACATGGGCGCCGGTGTTGAGGATGGCCAGGGCGCACTGGCGGAACAGGGTGTAAAGGCTACCGGTACCGACTTCACTCAGTTGCTGCACTTCACGTTGTGACAGCGTCTCCAGGCTGCCTTTGGGGCTGACGGATGCATTGATGACATGGCGTTGAGGCATCTAAGTCTTTCCTGTGCGGGTAAAACATCCTTCTTTGACAACACCATACCGAGAAATGTGGACGGCAACGAGGGGGGGCAACAAAAACCTCATCAGACCGAGCCGCCTGCTTCGCGGGTAAACCCGCTCCCACAGGTACGGCGCAGGTTCCGAAAGCAGCGCGATACCTGTGGGAGCGGGTTTACCCGCGAAGCAGGCGACTCGCTCTCAAGTCATCCCAACAGCTTCTGCACACCCAGGGTAATCGCCACGCCACCAGACACCAGCCAGAGGTTGAGAATCGCCCCGGTTGCCAGCGCCCGCGGCCCGGCCTGGCGAATCTGGCTGAGGCGTGTCTCCATCCCCAACGCGGTCATGGCCATGGTCAGGGCGAAGGTATCCAGGCTGTTGACCGCCTGGGTCACGCTGCCTGGCAACACCTGCAGCGAATTCACCAGCACCAGCGCGAGGAAGCCGAAGGCGAACCAGGGCATGGCGATGCGCCCGTTGCCCTGTGCCTGGCCCGGCTGGCGCGCGCGGCTGATCCAGAGGCCCACCACCAGCAGCACCGGTACCAGCAGCATCACCCGGGTCATCTTGACGATGGTGGCGATATGCGTGGCCTCTGGGCTGACGTTGCTGGCGGCACCGACCACCTGGGCCACCTCGTGAATGGTGCCACCCAGGAACAGCCCGGCGCCCATGGTATCCAGGTGCAGCCAGCCGGCATTGATCGCCAATGGGTAGAGGAACATCGACAGGGTGCCGAACAGCACCACGCTACCAACCGCCATGGCGCTTTTATGCGGTGCGCTGCGCAGGGCCGACTCGAAGGCCAGAACCGCGGCGGCGCCGCAGATGGCGCTGCCGGCCGCGGTCAGCAAGGCGGTATCGCGGTCCAGCTTGAACAGCTTCATGCCGCACCACAGGCCGATCAGCAGGGTGCTGGACACCACCAGCAACGACACGATGAGCCCGGACCAGCCGACTTCGGCTATTTCCTGCAGGCTCACCCGCAGGCCGAAGAAGGCCACGGCAATGCGCAGCAGGCCGCGGGCGGAAAAGTTGATACCCGCCGCCCAGCTGGCGGGAACGCCGTCACGCAGTGCATTGCCGTAAAGCGCACCGGCGACGATACCGACGATCAGCGGGCTGATACCCAGGTTGGCGATGGCGGGCAGGGCGGCCAACTGGGTGACCGCAAGCGCGAACAGCGCGACGAACAGAATGCCATTGAGCCGCCCTCGGGTAGAAAGGGTAGGTGCAAAGGCGGGGTTGGACGGAGCCGTGGCCATGTGAGTCCTCCGGAAAGGTGTTTCGACATGGACTACGTTAATCTGGTTATAAGCTTATAAAAAATCGTAATTTAGGATGGCAAATATCCATTTAGCTGATATTTTTGATTCATGACCCCAGAACAACTGATAACGTTCGCCACCGTCGCCGAGCACGGCAACATCAGCCATGCGGCCCAGGCCCTGCACTTGTCGCAGCCGGCGGTGTCTGGCCAGCTCAAACTGCTGCAGGAGGCCTTTGGCGAGCCGCTGTATCAGCGCGCCGGCCGTGGTGTGCGGCTTACAGCAGCTGGCGAGCAATTGCTGGCCCATGCCGAGCGCCTGCGTGAAACCTTCCGTCAGGCCCAGGCACTACGCGAGGCCATGCGCGGGTTGGAGCGCGGTACCTTGCGCATCGGCGCCAGTACCACGCCGGCCAGCTACCTGCTGCCTTACCTGATTGCCGATTTCCATGCCCGCTACCCGGAGGTGTTGGTGAGCACTTCCAACGGCAATACGGCAGAAATCGTCGCTGCGCTGGACAGCGTCGATATCGCCCTGATCGAAGGGCCGCCTGGGCAGGAGCTGCCATTGGGCACGGCGGTGACGGCGTGGCGGGAAGACGAGATCGTGGCCATCGTGCCACGTGGTCATCCGCTGGCCGGCAGTGACCGGCAGACGCTGGCGTCGCTGGGGGCTTACCCGTTGGTGCTGCGCGAGAGCGGCTCGGGTGTGCGGCAGATCGTCGAGCGGGCATTTGCCCGCAGCGGCGTGGCGATGCGCGTGGCGCTGGAAATTGCTGGCGTGGAAGGGGTGAAGGAGGCAGTGCGAGCCGGGATGGGGATTGGCTTTGTGTCGGCGATGTCGATCCGACATGAGGACGGGGCGTTGCAGCGGTTGCAGGTTATGCCGCAGGCGTTGGTGCGCCGGTTTTCCATTCTGGTGCCGCATGCAGCCACCCCGTCGCGGGCTGCGGCGCGGTTTCTGGAGTTGTGTGTTGGCCTGCAAGAGGTGGGGTGACTGTGCTGGCTTCTTCGCGGGCTTGCCCGCTCCCACAGGTTTCTCACGGTTCTTGAATGCGGTGCGGTACCCCGCCGCTCAGCTCTCAAAGCGTGTTTATCCGTAACGGAAATCCGTACGATTCGAAAAGATCCCATACGTCCTCGCGATCGAAGAGCCGCCACCCCAATGCCGTGAACCGCGTCAGGTCATCCTCGCTGGGAAAGGAGTAGTAGGCCCCGGCAGATCGATCTTGAGACGTTCCCGTCATAGGCTCATCGCGCTCCAGGCGCCTGATTGCGTTCAGGATGAGACGCGCGCCTGGTTGATAAAGTGAAAGGATGTGCCACAGCAAGGAGCGCTCCTTTTCGACTGCCACCCTGGCAGTCTCAATGATGCGACCAACATCAATGCCGGGACTGTCGATCCAATGGAGCGTACAGCCGATCTCCGTGTCCCCGTTCAGCAGCGCCCGGAAGGTCGCCAGAACACCTCGATACTGAGGCAAGAGGCCAGAGTGAAGATTGAGGACGCCACGTGACGGAATTGCCAGCGCTTCATTCTTCAGGATTTGACCAAAGCGGATTGAGATGAACAGATCTGCTCCCGCGTCCCGCAGCATTTGCAGGCCCGCAGGATCACTCAAGCTGGGCAATACCCGTACAGGAACCCCAAAGCGTTGCTGCAGTTCTGCAAAACCGAATCGATGCCCGCTGCTGACCTGGTCGCTCGATTCGATTAATCCAGGGGCCAAGGCATTGAAGAAGTCCTGCTCGATCAATGCCAGTTGCCCGAGCATGCGTGGCACGTTCCTGGCCGATCCCACTCTCTCCGAGAGGAATATTCCCACTGTGCTCTCGTGAATCTCGGGCAACAGTAAATTGAGAGTGAGGTTGCTCTCAACGTCCCGGTTCACCAGAAAAGCGATTCGCAACTTTAGACCTCCGGCAGACCTGCCTTTCAATCAGTTTCGGTATTCAGACCGAGCATAGTTGCATTTTCGTCATTCAAGTTGACTCTGCCGTTTGCTCCCGGGCTCATGCCCGGGAGCGGCTATCAGGCGTCTGCTCAGTGGTGAGCGGCCAGCGCTTCCAATTCACGGATGACATCCCAGGGTTTGAGCACCAGCACATCACTTTCCATGGCATCAAGTACTAATTCGGCGGTGTTACCTAGCAGTACGCCACTCAGGCCTCTGCGCGCCACGCTGCCGAGAACCGTGAGGGCGGCGCCTAGCTGATGGGCGACATGCGGAATCAGCTGGTCGGCAGGGCCTTCCGCAAGGTGCAGGTGTTGGTCGTCGATATCGAACTCGTCCTGATAGCCCTGGCACTGCTCATGGTAGAAGGTCAGGATGCTTTCCTTGAGCTGGAATATGGGGTCGGCTGCCGACAGCATCGGGTAAGGGTAGGCGCTCATCATGTGCAGGCTGGCATGACTGAGGTGGGCGATGTCGTGGCCGTGGCTGAGGATGCCAACCTGCAGCACACGATGCTTGAGGTCGTCGCTGCCGGCGTCAATGGCCGTAAGGATGGGGCGCTCTGTCCAAGGATTGGCATGCTTGACCATCAGCACCGGGCTCGGGCACTGGCGCAGCAGGTGCCAGTCTTCAGGAGTGAGTAGCGCCTTTTTTAGTGCGCTGTCCGCTCGATGCTGCTTGATCACCAGGTCGCAACCTTCAGCCTGCTGTACGGCGAACACCGTCTTGCAGGGATTGTCGTGCCAAGCCTGCTGAGCACTGACATCGTATCCCTCCTGCACCAGTTGCTCCTGCATCAGCTTCAGATACGTCGAATGCCCATTTGGTTTGGCACAGAGCAGTAGATGCAAGTGGGCGTGGGTAAGGTCGGCAATCTGCTTGGCCTTGGTCAGGGCCAGGTCATCGTGCTGGTGTTGGGCCAACACCACCAGGGCGTTACGGGTGGTATGCATGGCGCCTCCCTGTACATTGAGTACGTTTTGGGGATGGCGCGGACGCTTCTCTAGTTGTCCCTGCGATAGGCATACGCGTCGATTATCGCGACTACATTCGGTTCACCGGATTCGGGAGCCGAATCTGCCTCTGCCAAGCATTGTCTCGCGTCGTGGTCGGGCATAACGCTAGTGCGCTGAACACGCCACGACTGGCAAGGTCATGAATGGACGGTATGTCCGGTAGTAGCGCCCGGTACTTTAGAGCCGCCTCCTTGCTCGGCCCGCCAATGGGGGGATCGCTGACCGGCCATATGACCAGTGAGTTTGGCGCGTACAGGACGATTGGGCAATGCAATCCGTCGCCCGCGTTATTCCAAATGGAAGTAGTGCCATATACGGTAGATATCGAGCCAAGTACAGCAAGCCCTGCTTTTGTGATGTGCAACCAGCTCTGATTTATCGCAGTACAAAGGGCGAGGAGTGGAAACGTTTAATTACAACATGCGTGTGCGCTTCCACTCGAAGAAGGGTGCCACCCTTCAGCAATTGAAAACATGTTTGAGGTACGCCACGAAGTTTTCATCCCGGCACTGTGTCTTGCCCGGGCTGTCGGAAATCTTGGCCACTGGTGCCCCATTGCAGGCCGTCATCTTGATCACGATATTCATCGGCTCCACGCCCGGGATATCGCAGGTCAGCCTGGTACCAATGCCAAAGCTCACATTGATCCGCTCATGCAACGCCCGGTACAACCCCAGCGCCTTGGCAAGGTCCAGCCCGTCGGAAAAGATCAGGGTCTTGCTCTTCGGGTCGATCCCCAGCCGCTCATAGTGGGCAATGGCCTTTTCCGCCCAGGCCAGCGGATCGCCCGAATCGTGCCGCAGGCCATCGAACAGCTTGGCGAAGTACAGGTCGAAGTCGCGCAGGAACGCGTCCATGGTAATGCAGTCGGTCAGGGCGATGCCCAGCAGCCCCCGGTACTCCCGCACCCAGCATTCCAGGGCGGCAGCCTGGCTGTCGACCAGGCGCGGGCCGAGTTGCTGGTGAGCCATGAACCACTCGTGGGCCATGGTGCCGATCGGCTTGAGCTGGTATTCGCGGGCCAGGTGCACGTTGCTGGTACCGACAAAGCGACCCGGGAAGTCACGCTTCAGAATGTGCACCACCTCTTCCTGCACCCGGTAGGAGAAGCGCCGCCGGGTGCCGAAGTCGGCCAGTTGGAAACCGGCCAGTTCTTCGGCGCTGGCCTCGGCCTTCAGCCAGTCGAGGTTCTGATACAGGCGCTCGCGGACCTGCTCGATCACCACCTCGCGATAACGGTAGCGGTTGCGCACCTCGCTGATGATCGCCAGCAGCGGGATCTCGTAGAGAATCACGTGCAACCACGGCCCGCGCACGCGAATCGCCAGTTGCCCGGCATCATCCAGCCCCACCTGCACATAACGCAGGTTGAAGCGGAACAGGCTGAGAAAACGGATGAAATCCGGTTTGATGAACGGGATCTTCTCCAGGTAGGCGAGCTGGTCATGCGTGACGCTGACATCGGCCAGTTGCTCGACCTGATACCGGATTTCCGCCAGGTAAGGTGCGAGGTTCTCGCCGTTACGGCAGCGAAACTCCCATTCCACCTCGGCATTGGGGTAGTTGTGCAGCACCGCCTGCATCATGGTGATCTTGTAGAAATCGGTGTCCAGCAGGTTCTGGATGATGCGTGGGCCGAAAACGCTGTCGCTCATGGGCGGTCTTCCTTGATCAGAGAGAGCTGGTAGTCGAGCGCGGCTTCGTCGCCGCAGAGGAGCACGCCCTCGGCGGCCAGGGCGCCACATGCTTCGATGGCGCCTGCCTGGGTGAGGGCGCGGCAGGCCGGCAGGTACAACAGCACCTGGAAACCTGCCTGGCGCAATTGGCGCGCAGTGGTCCTGACGCAATAGTCCAGGGCCAGGCCACCGACGATCACCGCGCCCACCTGCTGCACCTTGAGGTACTCGATCACCCCGGTGGAGCGGCGTTCGGCCAGGTCGTGGTAGCAGGCGCCGTAGGGGTGCAGGTCGGGCTCGACGCCTTTCCATACGAAATAGTCATAGTCGATGGGGGCCGGCAGGCCGGGCAGCAACTCGAAGCCGGGTGTGCCGGGCACGCAGTGGCTGACCCAGGTCAGGTCGGCGTTGGCCAGCTGCAGGGGCTGCAGCATGTGCGCGGGGTCGGCGACTACCCAGGCGGCGTTGGCCGGGTGGGCGTCCTTGCTGCCCAGGCGCAGGTCGGCGCGTAACGCCATGGTATTAAGATCTACCGCGATTTCATCGCCCTCAGGAACCGGCAGTTCTTGTGGCACGTTGTTGGTGAAGCCGTTCTGGGCGTCGACATCGAAACTGGCGATCTTCATGGCGGTTCTCCTTGCTGACATGGCTATATAGTTCACCTGGTGTATTAAGTATGTCAAGTGCCATCTTGTTCGGGATTTGTTGTTGCCTTACTTATAAACCCTGGTGGATTATGAAGGCCTTGAACAAGGAGTCCCCCGGTGAATGCAGTCGAAGTCCTGGCCAGCGTCGATATCGTCGCCCTGCGCATGGCCCCCGAAGCTCAGCATCTGCAGGTGCTGTTGCACCGTCGTGAGCGTGAACCGCATGCCGGCCAGTGGGCCTTGCCCGGGGTGATCGTCAATGGCCGCACCCCCGACACCAGCCTGGAAGCTGCTGCCGAGCGTGCACTGCGCGAGAAAACCCAGGTTGTACCGTGCTACATGGAACAGGTAGGTACCGAGGGCAATGCCTTTCGCGACCCGCGTGGATGGTCACTCAGCACCTATTACCTGGCTTTGCTCGAACCCGGGCAGGCCGTCGAGGGCGAGCAACTGGCGTTTTTCGACTTGGACAGCGTATTGGCGCGCAAGGTGCTGTTGCCCTTTGATCACAACCTGTTGGTGGAGCGCGCCCGTGAGCGGCTGGCGGCGAAGACGGTGTACAGCAGCCTGCCGCTGTACCTGCTGGCGGAGAAGTTCACTGTGCTGGATGCGCTAGGCGCGGTGCAGGCGTGCCTGGGGCAGGCGGTGAACAACACTTCGCTGCGCAAACGCCTGGAGCGCTTGCGCGAGCTGGGGTGGGTGAGGGACACCGGGGAGAAGAACCAGCCCAGGCTGGGCCGGCCGCAGCAGTTGTATCAATACACGCCACAGGGGGAGCGGGCGTTCATGTTCGATCGCAGTCTGCTGCCTGAGGGCGCTTAGTCGCTTGCATCAGTGTGCGCAGCGGTTGGCATCCTGTTCTCCGCGGGTGCCTGGCGCGCCGCGTCACTCGTCGCTGTAGTTCATGATCGACAACAGGCGGATGGGTACTTGCACCAACTGCTCGGGGCCGTGCGGGGTCTCGCCGTCGAAGGTCAGGCTGTCACCGGCCTGCATGTGATAGAGCTGGTTGCCGTGCCGGTACACCAGTTCACCCTCCAGCAAGTGGAGGAACTCGGTGCCGGGGTGGGCGAAGGTCGGGAACTCTTCGCTGGCGTCGTCCATGCTCACCATGTACGCCTCGAAATTTTTCTTCGGTCCCCTGGCGTGATTGAGCAAATGGTAGGTGTGGCCTTTCTCGGTACCGCGGCGCACCACCTCCAGCCCTTCACCGGCTTTCACCAACAAGGCATTGCCGTCGGGCTGGTCATATTGGCTGAACAGCTTGGCCATCGGCATGCCCAGCACGTCGCACAGGCGGCTGAGGGTGTCGAGGCTGGTGGATACCTGGGCGTTCTCGATCTTGCTGAGCATGCCTTGGCTGATGCCGGCGATGCGCGCCACGTCGGCGAGCTTGAGGGACTGGGCCTGGCGCTGGCGCTTGATCTGCAGGCCCAGGTACTGCTCCAGGCGAAGGCGCGGTTCGGTTTCGGTTGGCATCGAATGTCCTGCACGGTTTCAGTTCAAGAATAAAGTTTTCGCACTGGGAAAGTGCGAAATGCAGCTACGGTGGCTGCATCTTTCCTCGGGTGAAAACAAGTTTCCCATAAATGGAGCATGGAAATCTGCTTGGGTTTTGGGTTGCCGGTGCGGGCCTCTTCGCGGGTGAACCCGCTCCCACAGGCGCGCGAAGAGACCCGAACAGGCACACAAGGTTGCACCCTGAACAAAGTTGGCAAGCACGTTGCATTCCTGTGAGGAAAGTAAGTTTCCCGTGTGGAATCATTGCCCCTTGCCCAGGAGTGTTCAACCCATGTTGCCAGCAGAAACCCAGCGCACCCTCGATCAGCACGGTATCAAGTACGTGCTGGCACAGTTCGTCGATATTCATGGCTCGGCGAAGACCAAATCGGTGCCGGTCTCGGGCCTGAAGATGGTGGCCGAGGAGGGCGCCGGCTTTGCCGGGTTCGCCATCTGCGGCATGGGCATGGAGCCGCACGGCCCCGACTTCATGGCCCGCGGCGACCTTTCCACCTTGATCCCGGTACCGTGGCAGCCCGGCTACGGCCGGGTGGTGTGCGTAGGCCACGTGAACGGCCAACCCTGGCCCTACGACAGCCGTTATGTGTTGCAGCAGCAGGTGCAGCGCCTGGCCGACAAGGGCTGGACCCTGAACACCGGCCTGGAACCCGAATTCAGCCTGTTCCGCCGCGACGAGGATGGCAAGCTGCAACTGGTGGATGCCTCCGACAACCTCGACAAGCCGTGCTACGACTACAAGGGCCTGTCGCGTTCGCGGCTGTTCCTCGAGCGCCTGACCGAGGCCTTGCAGCCGGTGGGCTTCGACATCTACCAGATCGACCACGAGGACGCCAACGGCCAGTTCGAGATCAACTACACCTACAGCGACGCCATGGAGTCGGCCGACCGCTTCACCTTCTTCCGCATGGCCGCCGGCGAGATCGCCAACGACCTGGGCATGATCTGTTCGTTCATGCCCAAGCCCGACCCCAAGCGCGCCGGCAATGGCATGCACTTCCACCTGTCGCTGGCCAGCAGTACCAACAAGAACCTGTTCCATGACCCGTCCGACAGCAGCGGCATGGGCCTGTCGAAGCTGGCCTACCACTTTGCTGCAGGCCTGCTGGCCCATGGCCCGGCGCTGTGCGCCTTCGCCGCGCCCACGGTCAACTCGTACAAGCGCCTGGTGGTAGGCCGCTCGCTTTCCGGCGCCACCTGGGCCCCGGCGTTTGTCGCCTACGGCGCCAACAACCGCTCGGCGATGGTGCGCATCCCCTATGGCCGCCTGGAGTTCCGCCTGCCGGACGCTGGCTGCAACCCGTACCTGGTCACCGCCGCGATCATTGCCGCCGGCCTCGATGGCATCGACCGCCAACTGGAGCCGGGTGAGATGTGCAACGAGAACCTCTACAACCTGAGCCTGGAAGAGATTGCCGCACGTGGCATCAAGACCTTGCCGCAGTCGTTGAAGGAAGCCGCCGACGCCCTGGAGGCCGACCCGCTGTTCCGCGAAGTGCTGGGCGCCGAAATCGTCGGCGAGTTCATCAAGCTCAAGCGCATGGAGTGGGTGGAGTACTGCCGCCACGTCTCCGACTGGGAAATCCAGCGTTACACCGAATTCTTCTGAGCGCCCCCAATCCTTGGGCAGCCAGCACGAAAGCGGTCGCCCACTGCCTAGTAAGGAGCATCATCATGTGTGGAATCGTAGGTCTGTACCTGAAAAAACCCGAGCTGGAAGCCCAGCTCGGCAAGCTCTTCGAACCCATGCTCGAAGCCATGACCGACCGTGGCCCGGACAGCGCCGGCTTTGCCATCTACGGCGACGAAGTGGCCGATGGCTGGGTCAAGCTGACCCTGCAGGCCACTGACGTCAACTACCCCTGGGCGGCCCTGATGGGCCAGCTGGAAGGGCGCCTGGGCTGCTCGCTGGACTGGTTCCAGAACGCCAGCGCTGCCGTGCTCAAGGTACACACCCGCGAGGCGTCGGCCCGCCAGGCCCTGAGCGAACTGGCCCCTGACGTGCGCATCATGAGCGCCGGGCAGAGCATCGAGATCCTCAAGGGCATGGGCCTGCCGGCGGAAATCTCCAGCCGCTTCGGCCTGGCCGGCATGAAAGGCAGCCACATCATCGGCCATACCCGCATGGCCACCGAAAGCGCCGTGACCATGGAGGGCAGCCACCCGTTCTCCACCGGCGCCGACCTGTGCCTGGTGCACAACGGCTCGCTGTCCAACCACTTCCGCCTGCGCCAGGAGCTCAAGCGCGAAGGCATCAGCTTCGAGACCGACAACGACACCGAAGTGGCCGCCGGCTACCTGACCTGGCGCCTGCAGCAGGGCGACAGCCTGGCCCAGGCCCTGGATGGCGCCCTGGAAGACCTGGACGGCTTCTTCACCTTTGCCATCGGCACCCGCAATGGCTTTGCCGTGATCCGCGACCCGATCGCCTGCAAGCCCGCCGTGCTGGCCGAGACCGACGACTACGTGGCCATGGCCTCGGAGTACCAGGCGCTGGCCAGCCTGCCGGGCATCGAGAACGCCAAGGTCTGGGAACCGGCCCCGGCCACCCTGTACGTCTGGGAACGCGAAAGCGCCTGACCTGCCACCGAACCACTGGAGAACCACATGAATACGATCGACCTTTCCAGCACCTCGGTGCGTGTCCTCAACCAGTCCCTGCACGGTGAGGTGCAGGACCACGAATGGCGGGTGACCCACCCCGACGGCAAGCACAACCTGGCCGTGGGCATCAACGCCGCCGTGGCCGTGAATATCGAAGGCCACGCCGGCTACTACTGCGCCGGCATGAACCAGCTGGCCAGCGTCACCGTGCATGGCAACGTCGGTGTCGGCGTGGCCGAGAACATGATGTCCGGCACGGTGCGGGTCAAGGGCAGCGCCTCCCAGGCCGCCGGCGCCACAGCCCATGGCGGGCTGCTGGTGATCGAGGGTGATGCCGGCGCGCGCTGCGGTATTTCCATGAAGGGCGTGGATATCGTCGTCGGCGGCAGCATCGGCCACATGAGCTGCTTCATGGGCCAGGCCGGGCGTTTGGTGGTGTGTGGCGATGCCGGCGATGCGCTGGGCGATTCGCTGTACGAGGTGCGCATCTACGTAAAGGGTTCGGTGCAGTCACTGGGTTCGGACTGCATCGAGAAAGAGATGCGCGCCGAGCACCTGCAAGAGCTGCAGGAGCTGCTGAACAAGGCCGGCCTGGACCACAAGGCTGCCGATTTCAAACGCTACGGCTCGGCTCGCCAGCTGTACAACTTCAAAGTCGACAACGCCAGCGCGTACTGATCCAGGAGCATTCCCATGAGCGAGCAATTCCCCCCGGTACTGCGTGAGTCGGCCACCTTCGACCGCCTGACCATCCAGGAAATCCAGCGTGCCGCCGAAACCGGCATCTACGACATCCGCGGCGGCGGCACCAAGCGCCGCGTGCCGCACTTCGACGACCTGCTGCTGCTCGGTGCCAGCGTGTCGCGCTACCCGCTGGAAGGCTACCGCGAGAAATGCGGCACCGATGTGCTGCTGGGCACCCGCTTCGCCAAGAAGCCGATCCATCTGAAAATTCCGGTGACCATTGCCGGCATGAGCTTTGGCGCGCTGTCGGCCAACGCCAAAGAGGCCTTGGGCCGTGGTGCGACCATCGCCGGCACCAGCACCACCACTGGCGACGGCGGCATGACCCCGGAGGAGCGCGGCCAGTCGCAGCACCTGGTGTACCAGTACCTGCCGTCGCGCTACGGCATGAACCCCGACGACCTGCGCAAGGCCGATGCCATCGAGATCGTCCTCGGCCAGGGTGCCAAGCCGGGCGGTGGCGGCATGCTGCTCGGCATGAAGGTGACCGAGCGGGTGGCGGGCATGCGCACCTTGCCGATCGGCGTCGACCAGCGTAGCGCCTGTCGCCACCCGGACTGGACCGGGCCGGATGACCTGGCGATCAAGATTGCCGAGATCCGCGAGATCACCGACTGGGAAAAACCCATCTACGTGAAGATCGGCGCCAGCCGCCCGTACTACGACGTGAAGCTGGCGGTGAAGGCCGGTGCCGATGTGATCGTGCTCGACGGCATGCAGGGCGGTACCGCCGCGACTCAGGAAGTGTTCATCGAGCACGTCGGCATCCCGATCCTGCCGGCCATTCCGCAGGCAGTGCAGGCGCTGCAGGAAATGGGCATGCACCGCAAGGTGCAGCTGATCGTCTCCGGGGGTATTCGCAATGGTGCCGACGTGGCCAAGGCCATGGCCCTCGGGGCTGATGCGGTGGCCATTGGCACTGCGGCGCTGATCGCGCTGGGTGACAACCACCCGCGGCTGGATGCCGAACTGGAGAAGATCGGCTCGGCGGCCGGTTTCTATGACGACTGGCAGAACGGCCGCGACCCGGCCGGCATTACCACCCAGGACCCGGAGCTGGCCAGGCGCCTGAACCCGGAGGAGGCCGGACGCCGGCTGGCCAACTACTTGCGGGTGCTTGTGCTGGAGGCGCAGACCATGGCGCGGGCGTGTGGCAAGTCGCACTTGCACAACCTCGACCCGGAGGACCTGGTGGCGTTGACTGTGGAGGCTGCGGCGATGGCACGGGTGCCGTTGGCGGGGACTGCCTGGGTGCCGGGGCAGGCGCAGTATTGAGTTGAGCGTCGGGGGCCGCTTTGCGGCCCCAGGGCACCCCCACCATTCACACAGGAGTGACTCCATGAAGCATCTCACCCTCGCTGTAATGTTGTTAGCCCTGACCACCCGGGCCCACGCCGCCGACCCCACCCTGGACACCGGCAATACCGCCTGGATGATCTGCGCCGCGATGTTCGTGCTGATGATGTGCATCCCGGGCCTGGCACTGTTCTACGGTGGCATGGTGCGGGCCAAGAACTTCCTCTCGGTATTCACCCAGTTGTTCGCGGTTGCCGGGGTGATCGGCATTCTCTGGGTGCTGTTCGGCTACAGCCTGGTGGTAGACACCACCGGCATGGTCGAGGGCCAGCTGACCCTCAACAGCTTCATTGGCGGGCTGGGCAAGGCGCTGATGCTGGACATCGGCCATGACAGCCTGGTCGGCACCATCCCCGAAGGCGTGTTCGCAGTGTTCCAGCTGACCTTCGCCATCATTACCCCGGCGCTGATTGCCGGTGGTTTTGCCGAGCGCATGAAGTTCAGTGCTTCGTTGCTGTTCATGGCCGCCTGGTTCGTGCTGGTGTACGCGCCGATCGCGCACATGGTCTGGGGCGGGCCGGGGGCGTTGATGGTCAACTGGGGTGTGCTGGACTTTGCCGGCGGTACCGCCGTGCATATCAACTCCGGCGTGGCAGCGCTGGCTGCGGCGTTGATGCTGGGCAAGCGCAAGGGCTACCCGCAGGTGGCCATGCCGCCGCACAACCTCGGTTTCACCCTGGTGGGTGCCGGGTTGCTGTGGGTGGGCTGGTTCGGCTTCAACGTCGGCTCGGGGCTCGCGGCCAACCAGGCGGCAGGGGTGGTGATGCTGGCGACCATGGTGGCGGCCTGTGCGGGGATTGTCGGCTGGTTGCTGAGCGAGAAGGTGGCGCATGGTCGGCCGACGGCCTTGGGTGCGGCTTCAGGGGCTTTGGCAGGGTTGGTCGGGATTACCCCGGCCTGTGCATTCGTCGGGCCGCTGGGCGCGCTGGTGATCGGGTTGTTGACCGGGGCCATCTGTTTCTTTGCCGTGACCCGGTTGAAGCAGGCGCTGGGCTACGACGACAGCCTGGATGTGTTCGGCCTGCATGGCGTGGGCGGAATGGTCGGCGCGATCCTTACCGGGGTCTTTGCCGCGCCTGCGTTGGGCGGTTATGTGGAGGGTGCATCACCGGTCGGGCAGGCATTGGTGCAGTTAAAGGGGGTGGCGTTCACCTTCGTGTATTGCTTTGTGGTGAGTTGGGCGATTCTGGGGGCGATCAAGCTGACCATCGGGCTGCGGGCCAGCCGGGAAGAGGAAGAACAGGGGCTGGACCTGGCGGAGCACAATGAGCGGGCCTACAACCTCTGATTGATGTGTTGCCTGTATCGGCCTATTCGCGGGTAAACCCGCTCCCACAGGGAAAGCACAGATCCTGAGACGTGCGATATCCCTGTAGGAGCGGGTTCACCCGCGAAGAGGCCAGGACAGTTCGAATCAGTGCCCCATGGCCACCTTGGCACTCATCTGCCGGCGACGGTAGGCGCTATCACGGCTGGCCAGCCACCAGTACAGCGGCGAAGTAACCGCCAGCCCCACCAGCCACGACAGGTCCGCTCCGTTGATATGCTCGGAAATCGGCCCGACATACAGCGGCGTGTTCATGAACGGGATCTGCACCACGATACCCACGGCATAGGCGATCAGCGCTTGCGGGTTGTAGCGCCCGTAGATACCGCCATCGACCTGGAAGATCGACTGGATATCGTAGTCACCCTTGTGGATGGCATAGAAGTCGATCAGGTTGATCGCTGTCCACGGCACCAGCACCACCAGCAGCACCAGCACCATGTCGACGAAGTGGCCGATGAAGTCCGCCGAGGCGAACACCGCCACCACGCAGCAGGCCGTCAGTACTACCAGCGACAGCACGGCGCGGCTCTTGGCGGTGGGGATCCAGCGGTGGGCGAAGGTTTGCACCAGGGTGATGATCGACAGCACTGCGCCATACAGGTTGAGTGCGTTGTGGCTGATCACGCTGAGCAGGAACAGCACCAGCATGATCGGGCCGAGGGTACCGGTGGCCAGCTTGACTGCATCCATGGTGTCCATGCCGGCCGGGATCGCCAGCACCGCCACGGCGCCGAAGATGAACGACAGGCTCGAACCCAGGGCCGAGCCCAGGTAGGTAGTCCAGAACGTCGAGCTGACCTTCACGTCCGCCGGCAGGTAGCGCGAGTAGTCCGACACGTAGGGTGCAAAGGCGATCTGCCACAGCGCCGCCAGTGACACGGTGGCCAGCCAGCCGGCCAGGTTGAAGCCGCCGCGGGTGAGGAAGTCGTCGCTTTGCACGTGGCTGAAGATGTAGCCGAAGCCGACCACGATGCCGATACCCAGCACCCAGGTGCCGATGCGGTTGAGCACGTGGATGAAGCGGTAGCCGATGATGCCGATGATGCCCGAGCCCAGCGCACCGATGACGATGCCCACCGGTACCGGCACGGCATCGACCACGCCGTGCAGCGACTTGCCGGCGAGGACGATGTTGGAGGCGAAGAAGCCGATGTACATGACCCCGGCGATCACCACCACCAGCAGCGCGCCGAGCGAGCCGAACTGGGCGCGGCTCTGGATCATCTGCGGGATGCCCATCTGCGGGCCCTGGGCCGAGTGCAGCGCCATCAGTACGCCACCGACCAGGTGGCCGACCAGGATGGCGACGATGCCCCACACCAGGTTCAGGTGGAACAGTTGCACGCCCAGCGCGCCTGTGACGATGGGCAGCGGCGCGATGTTGCCGCCGAACCACAGTGTGAACAGATCCCTTACCTTTCCATGGCGGTCTTGCGGGGGCACGTAGCCGATCGTGTGTTTTTCTATGAGGGGTGCCGAATTGGCTGCACTGGTCATGACTGACTCCAAGGCAAGGTAGGGCATCGGGAGCTGCCCGGGGGCGTGCCGGCGAAGGGCGACGCGTTCTTGTTGGAGCGATGATGCGGGGCGCGGGGATAACGAGAAATTAGTAAATATGTGCCCATAAACCTTAAAAAACCTAAGGCTGACAAAAGGTTAAGCGGGGGACAGTAGCAAGGAGGGTGCCAGGGTGCGGGAGGGCTTGGGCTAGAGGGGTTTGGGCAATATGGAGGTAAGAAGCGGTGTGCTTTTCTGGGGCGCCGTGCGCGTTTGCAGGGCAGATAAAAATGTCGCCCGTGTCGGCCCTTTCGCGGGTGAAACCGCTCCCACAGGTAATGCGCATGACTTGAAATCAATGCGGTCAAGGTGGGAGCGGGTTTACCCGCGAAAGGGCCGGCACAGGCAACAACGCTACATTGGCAACAACCGATCCTGAATCACCTCTTTCATCACCAGCGTCGAACTCAATCGCTTTACATTGGGAATGCTGGTCAGCTGCTCGTCATACAGCTTCTGGAACGCCGGCAAATCCTTGGCCACCACATGCAGCAGATAATCCGGGTCGCCAAACAGCCGCTGCGCCTCGACGATCTGCGGGATTTCGGCCAGCGCCGCTTCAAAGTCCGCTACCGGCTGGCGAGTGACTTCGCGCAAGGTCACGAACACCAGCGCGGCAAAGTTCAGCCCCAGGGCGCTCGGCGCCAGGCGGGCGTGATAGCCAAGAATCGCCCCGGACTCCTCCAGCGCCTTCAAGCGCCGATGGCAGGGCGACAGGCTGAGCCCCACACGGTCGGCCAGTTCGGTCACCGATAGCCGACCATCTTTTTGCAGTTCGGCAAGGATTTTTCGATCAGTCCTGTCCATTGAGAAGGATCTTCCAGTAATTGAGGGCTGTTGGGGAATATACGAAAGAAAATCCCTCGGCGGAATCCGTAATCTTTCGTCATCCCAAAGCAGTGGAAAAAGGAAGATTCAAGTGGCTCTCAGTGTTCTGACGGCGTTCTGGGCCGTGTCGATGCTGTTCGTGATTACCCCGGGCGCGGACTGGGCCTACGCCATTTCGGCGGGCATGCGGGGGCGCTGGGTGATGCCTGCGGTGGCGGGGATGTTGTCGGGGCATTTCCTCGCGACCCTGGTGGTGGCGGCAGGGGTCGGCAGCCTGCTGGCCGGCCACCCGCTGGCGCTGACCTTGCTGACCCTGGCGGGGTGCAGCTACCTGCTGTGGCTGGGTGGCAACCTGCTGCTGAGCCCGGCCTTGCCGGCGGCCGGGCAGGATGGTGCGGGGGAGTCGGGGTCTCGCTGGGCATTGAAAGGGTTTTGCGTCAGTGGCCTGAACCCGAAAGTGTTTTTGCTGTTCCTGGCCCTGTTGCCGCAGTTCACCGACCCGCAGTCGAGCTGGCCGGTGCCGTTGCAGATCTTGCTGCTGGGCCTGGTGCACCTGTGCAGCTCGCTGGTGATCTATTCGCTGGTCGGTTTTGGCGCCAAAGCCGTGCTGAGCACCCGGCCTGGGGCGGCGAAACTGGTTGGCCGGGTATCGGGGGTGGCGATGATTACGGTGGCCCTGGGCTTGATAGCCGGCCAGATCAGCTGACTCACTTGCCAGCGTTCCTATAGGTTGCCGCGTTAACTTGCTGGCCGAAGGGCAGCGTTGATCGCTAGGCCCCAGGCGGCGGCTCCTGGGGCAGGTACAAGGTGAAGGTGGTGCCCTGGCCCGGCATACTCTTCACCTGCACATCGCCCCCGGACTGCCTGGCAAAACCGAACACCTGCGACAGCCCGAGCCCGGTGCCTTCACCCGGTGCCTTGGTAGTGAAGAACGGGTCGAAGATACGCTCCAGCAGTTCGGTGGCAATGCCGACACCGCTGTCGCTCACCGAAATCGCCGCGAACGGGCCCGGCTGTGGCGCCTGGCCGCGCAGGGCGGGCAGTGACTGGTCAGCCTGCAGGCGCAGCTGCAAGGTGCCTTCGCCGGCCATGGCGTCGCGGCCGTTGAGCATCAGGTTGATTACCGCGGTTTCCAGTTGATTGAGGTCGGCGCGGATATGGCAAGGCGCCTGTGGCAACTGCAGCTCGATCTGGATCCGCGCACCGGTGGCAGTGTCGAGCATGTCGGCCATGGCCTCCAGCCGTGGCCCTGCCTCGAACACTTGCGGGCTCAAGGCCTGGCGGCGGGCGAAGGCCAGTAACTGGCCGGTCAGCTTGGTACCGCGGTCGACAGTGTCGGACATGGTCTTGAGATAGCGTTCGCGACGCTGTGCATCGAGGTTGGGGCGCTGCAGAAAATGCAGCGACGAGCGAATGATGGTCAGCAGGTTGTTGAAGTCATGAGCCACGCCACCGGTAAGTTGGCCAATGGCTTCGAGTTTCTGGGTCTGGCGCAGCACGGCTTCTGTGTGCAGCAACTGGCTGGTGCGTTCATCCACGCGCTGTTCGAGGGTGGCATTCAGCGCCTCCAGTGCCGCCATGGCTTTGCGGACCTCGGCGTGGGCCTGTACCCGCTGGATATGCGCCCAGCAGCGCTCGGTGACTTCACTGATCAACGTCTGTTCATAGTGGGTCCACTCCCGTGGCACCTTGTCGTGGATGGCCATCAGCGCGGTCAGTCGGCCGCCTTTGATCAGGGGCATGCAAATGGTCGCGGTAATGCCGATGGCCTGGAAGGTGGCAGCTTCCTCCGGGGACAGCTCGCTCAGGTTGTCCTGGATGACCAACGGCAGGCCATTGCGCAGGCGGCCGAGCGCCAGCTTGCCAAAATCCTGCAACCGATAGCGGCCCAACAGATGCGGCGAGCCGGGCGCCACGGCGTCACCGCAGATGGTGAAACCGTCTTCGTCTGGCTCCATCACCGCGTAGGCACAACTTGACAGTTGCAGGTGCTCGACCAGCATGCGCGTGGTAGTGGCAAGGATCTGGTTCGGGTCGGTAGCGTCGGCCACGGCACGGCCCAGGTCGTCGAGGAACCTCAGGCGCTGGTTGGCGAGCACGCTGGCGGTGGTTTCGGTGACTGTATCCAGCATGCCAAGGACCTTGCCGTCGTGGTCGCGGATGGGGCTGTAGCAGAAGGTGAAATAGGCCCGTTCGGGGCCGCCGTTGCGGTCGATGACGAGCGGGAAGTCTTCGATGTACACCGCCTCGCCGGCCAGGGCGCGGTTGGCCATGTGGCCGATGTCGGCCCAGGCCTCCTGCCACACGGCGCGGAAGGGAATGCCCAATGCCGAGGGCTTTTGCCCGAGTATCTGCGAGAAGGCGTCGTTGTGCAGGGTGAGCAGGTCAGGGCCCCAGAGCACGGCTTGCGGAAAGCGCGAGGCCAGGCACAGGGCCAGGCTGGTTTTCAGCGGGTCGGGCCAGTGCTCCAGCGGGCCCAGCGGGGTGGCGGCCCAATCGTGGTTGCGGATGCGCTCGGCCATCAGACCGCCGCCGTCTAGCCATTTTGCCATGTGCTCTGCTGGTCCTTTTGCGTAAGGCCTTAAGGGTGCATCCAGAATAGACGTTTGGCGAGAATTTTTGGTGGCTGTACCGGCCCTATCGCCGGCAAGCCAGCTCCCACAGGACTGCACATGACTTGAAGTCGATGCGGTCCAGGTGGGAGCTGGCTTGCCGGCGATAGGGCCGGTACAAGCTAGCGAATGAAGTGCACCTTGCCAGTGTCGTCATTGCCCATGTAGATGCCATAAACCCCGGCCTGCCGCTCGAGGATATAGCGCTCGAGAATCTGCCGGATTGCCGGATAGTAGATTTCATCCCACGGGATCTCGTCGGGCTCAAAGAACCTGTAGGCCAGCGTTTCCGCCCCGTACTGCCCGGTTTCCTCGGTGGCGATGGCGCGGAAGATGATGTAGACCTCGCTTATCTTCGGGACGCTGAAGATCGAGTACGGCGAGACGATTTCGGCGCGTACGCCGCTTTCTTCCCAGACCTCGCGCAGAGCCGCCTGCTCTGTGGTCTCGCCGGCCTCCATGAACCCGGCCGGCAAGGTCCAGGTGCCGGGGCGCGGCGGGATGGCGCGCTGGCACAGCAGGTACTTGCCATCACGCTCGATGATGCAGCCGGCGATGATCTTCGGGTTGATGTAGTGGATGTAGCCGCAGCCGGTGCAGTGCAGGCGTTCGTGGGTGTCGCCTGTGGGAACGCCCCGGGCCAGTTCCGTGGTGCAGTGCGGGCAGTAGCGCGGGGCGTTGGGCATGATCGGTGGCCTGTGGGTTGCTTATATGCGGGGATCCTTCAAGGCCAGGGGCTCGACCATCTCGCGCACCTTGACGTTGTCATCCTGCTTCTGGCGCAGGTAGTCCAGGGCCACCTTGGCGGCGGCGCGGACGTGGTCGACCGAGGCCTGGTGGGCAACCAGCGGGTCGCCGCTCTTGATTGCCTCGACGATCTTTTCCATTTCGCGGTTGCTGGCGCCGCGGCGGTTCTCCTGCGACACCGAGGTGGCGCGCAGGTAGCTGATGCGCGCCTGCAACTGGCGCAGCTGCTGGGCTGCCACCTGGTTGCCGGAGCCTTCCAGCAGCACATCGTAGAAGCCTTGTACCGAGTCCAGCACCTGTTGCAGTTCGCCTTCCTCGAGGGCTTCGCGGTTGACCTCCAGCGCGCGTTCCAGGGCGCGGATGTCCTTGGCCTTTGCGTTCAGGGTGAACAGCTGCACGATCAGGCCTTCGAGCACGCAGCGCAGCTCGTAGATATCGCGGGCGTCTTCCAGGGTGATGATGGCCACGCGCGGGCCCTTGGCGTCGGCGAATTCCACCAGGCCTTCGGATTCCAGGTGGCGCAGGGCTTCACGCACCGAGGTGCGGCTGACGCCGAGGCGGTCGCAGAGGTCGCGCTCGACCAGGCGATCGCCTGGCAGCAGGTGGAAGTTCATGATCGCGGCGCGCAGCTTGTCGAGCACGATTTCGCGCAGGGTAACGGGGTTGCGATTGACCTTGAAGCTGTCGTCGAGTGGCTGGCGTTTCATCAAGTGCGCTCTTAAAGAGGCTGCCCGGCCGCAACCGCAACAGCACCACGAACCTTGGGTGCTCCTTGCGTGGGTTCGAACAGCCCGGTGTTAACGGGTTGACTCCGCATCGGCTTCAGCGAACGCTTCGCGGGCCAGGCGGAAACTGTCCACCGCCGCGGGCACGCCGCAATAAATGCCGACCTGGAGCAGGATCTCGCGAATCTGTTCACGGCTCAGGCCATTACGCAAGGCGCCGCGAATGTGCAGCTTGAGCTCGTGGGGCCGGTTGAGCGCGGAAATCATGGCCAAGTTTATCATGCTGCGCTCTTTGAGCGACAAGCCTTCGCGGCCCCAGACGTGGCCCCAGCAGTATTCGGTGACCAGCTCCTGCAACGGCTTGGTGAAGTCGTCGGCGTTCTGGATCGAGCGGTTGACGTAGTCCTCGCCCAGTACCTGGGTGCGGATCTGCAGGCCTTTTTCGTACTTTTCATTGCTCATGTGCAGTACTCCGGATTTAAACAGGGTCATTTGCGTTGGCTTCTTCGCGGGTGAACCCGCTCCCACAGGTACTGCACAGGTTTCAGCATCTGTGCGATCCCTGTGGGAGCGGGTTTACCCGCGAAGAAGCCAACGCCGAGCTCAAGGTCCATCAGCCCAGGGGCGGCAGGGCGCCCAGCTTGCCCTTGTGGTACACCATCGGCGTTACCGGCTCGGCCGGCAGCACCAGGTTCTTCACCGCACCGACGATGATCGCGTGGTCACCGCCGTCGTACTCGCGCCACAGCTCGCATTCGATGATCGCCGTGGCCTTGGCCAGCAGCGGGTTGCCCAGCTCGCTCAGGTGCCAGTCGATGCCTTTGGCCTTGTCCTTGCCCTTGCCGGCGAAGGCATAGGCCTCGGCGGTCTGGTCGGCGGACAGCAGGTGAATCGCGAACTGCTTGCTGTCACGCAGGATGGGGTAGGTGTCGGAGGCGTAGTTGGGGCAGAACAGCACCAGCGCCGGGTCGATCGACAGCGCGCTGAACGCGCTGGCAGTGATGCCGACAATGCCACCGTCGGCGTCAAGGGTGGTGACCACCGTGACGCCGGACGGGAACGAGCCCATCACGTCTTTGTAGATGCCTGGTTCGATCATCTCGTGCTACCTCTTAGCGCATCACAAACGGGTCGGGCATCGGCGCCGTGGACAGGTTGATCCACACCGTCTTCAGCTCGGTATAGGCCAGCACCGAATCGATGCCGCTCTCACGGCCGTAGCCGCTGTTCTTGAACCCGCCGATCGGCGCCATGGCCGACACGGCACGGTAGGTGTTGACCCAGATGATCCCCGAACGCACGTCGCGGGCCAGGCGGTGGGCACGGCCCAGGTCGCGGGTCCAGATGCCGGCGGCCAGGCCGAACTGCGAGTCGTTGGCGATGGCCAGGGCCTCTTCCTCGGTCTTGAAGCGGATTACCGCGGCAACCGGGCCGAATACCTCTTCCTGCATGATGGTCATCGAGTTGCTGTCGCACTCGAACAGGGTCGGCTCGTAGAACCAGCCGTCACCCTCGACCTCGGCACGCTTGCCGCCCATGTGCAGCTTGGCGCCTTCGGCCTTGGCAGCGGCCACCAGGCCTTCGACCACGGCCAGCTGTTGCGCGGTGGCCATGGGGCCCATTTCGCTGGCATCGTCCTGCGGGTTGCCGATGCGGATGCGCCTGGCGCGGGCGATCAGGCGTTCGACGAACTCGTCGAAGATCTCGTCCTGCACCAGCAGACGCGAGCCGGCCACGCAGCTTTGCCCGGAGGCGGCATAAATGCCTGCCACGGCGCCGTTGATGGCGCTGTCCAGGTCGGCATCGGCGAAGATGATGTTCGGCGACTTGCCGCCCAGCTCCAGCGACAGCTTGGCGAAGTTCTCGGCGCTGCTGCGCACCACGTGGCGGGCGGTGGCGGCGCCGCCGGTGAAGGCGATCTTGCGCACCAGCGGGTGGCGGGTCAGCGCCGCGCCGGTGCTGGGACCGTAGCCGGTGACCACGTTGACCACACCAGCCGGGAAGCCGGCCTCGAGGGCCAGGCGGGCCAGCTCGAGGATGGTCGCCGAGGCGTGCTCGGACGGCTTGAGCACGATGGTGTTGCCGGCGGCCAGGGCCGGGGCCAGCTTGATGGCGGTGAGGTACAGCGGGCTGTTCCACGGGATGATCCCGGCCACCACGCCGATCGGCTCGTGCACGGTGTAGGCGAACAGGTCGGGCTTGTCCAGCGGCAGGGTGCCGCCTTCAAGCTTGTCGGCAAGGCCTGCGGTGTAGTGGAAGAACTCTGGCAGGTAGCCGACCTGGCCGCGGGTTTCGCGGATCAGCTTGCCGTTGTCACGGCTTTCCAGCTGGGCCAGGTGTTCCTTGTTTTCGGCAATCAGGTCACCCAGGCGACGCAGCAGCTTGCCGCGCGCGGTGGCGGTGATGCTGCGCCACTCCTTGCTGTCGAAGGCGCGCTGGGCGGCCTGCACGGCCAGCTCCACATCGGCCTCGTCGGCGTCGGGCAGTTGCGCCCAGGCCTGGGCGGTGGCCGGGTTGAGGCTGTCGAAGGTCTTGCCGCTCTGGGCATCGCGCCATTGGCCGTCGATGCACATCTGGAAACGAACGAGGGTCATGCAACAATCCCCTTGGCGGATTCGGTGAGGGTGCGGGCTTGCGCGAGGAAGTCCAGCAGCATCTTGTTGACTTCACGCGGTGCTTCCACCGGCATCATATGCCGTTGCTCGGCGAGGACCACGCTGTGTGCGCCAGGAATGCTGGCAGCAAGCTGGCGGGTCATGGCCGGGGTGGAGCCCGAGTCGAGTTCGCCGGTGGCGATCAGCGTCGGCACCTGGATGCTGGCCAGGTCGGCGGCGCGGTACATGTCCTGGGTGGCGAACAGCGAATAAGTGGTGTGGTAGCCCTGCGGGTCGTTGCTCGCCAGCACCTGGCGAATGGCGGCGACCTGCGCCGGGTTGGCAGCCTTGTATTCACGGCTGAACCAGCGGTCGAGCGCGGCGTCGACGTTGGCGTCGGGGCCAAGCTGCGCAGCCTGGGCGGCGCGGGCGATAACGCCGGCGCTCTGCTCGGGGGTGCGGTTGAACACGCTGTTGAGCACTACCAGTGCAGCCAGGCGCTGTGGGTATTCGAGGGCAAACGCCCGGGCGACCAGGCCGCCCATGGAAAAGCCGATCACGGTGGCTTGCGCGATCTGCAGGTGGTCGAGCAGTTCGGCGAGTTGCGCGGCATAACCTTCCAGGCCGATGTCGGCGGCTGGCAGCGCGCTCTGGCCGTGGCCGAGCATGTCGTAGGCGATGACGCGGTAGTCGTTGGCCAGGCCAACGAACTGACCGCCCCACATTTCCTTGTTCAGGCCCACGCCGTGGATCAGTACCACGGGTTGGCCCTGGCCGACGGACAGGTAGCTGGTGCCGGCGGGTGTGCGTTCAGCGACAGGCTGAATCATGGAGGGCGCTCCTTGAAGGTCGGGCGCGGCGGGTAAGCACGCCACGCCCCGGCCCGTCTTGGTTGTTGTTATTGAGCGTTGGCTTTTTCGGCAGCCAGTTCTTCCAGGTCGATGTAGCGGTTGCCGATGCGCGGGTGCAGGCGGCCACCGTCGGAGGCGCCCAGGACCACGACGATCTCATCGGCACGCGGGGCATCTTCGATCTGCATTTCCAGGGTGATGTAGTGCGAACGCAGGCCTTCGTCGTCCTTCTGCATCATCGGGATCTGGATCGAGGTGCCCGGGCCGCCGCGCTTGTTGGTGAAGCTCAGGTAGCTCTTGGCCTGTACCGCTTCACGGTAGTGGTTGCCGAAGCGCAGGGTGTGGATCACCGCCGAGGCGTGTTCGATTTCGCCGTCGGCACCGACGACTGCGGCCTTGCCGTAGGCTTCGATCTTGTCGGCGCCGCCGATGGCGGCAGTCAGGCGCTCGACCATCAGGGCACCCAGGTCCGAGCAGTTGGCACGGATTTCCGGCTTCAGATCTTCAACGAAACCGCGACCGGCCCATGGGTTCTTGATCACGACGGCCAGGCCGACCATGGTCACCGGTTTGTCGGTGGCCTTGCCGCCTTCGATGCGGGTCTCTTCGGAGTAGGTGACGATCTTGCGGATTTCGAAACTCATGGGTGGCTCCTGGTGAGGGTTATCAGCTCTTGTTGTCTGATGGTATACCATAATATTTGTTGTGCAAGAGGTGGCTGGAAATTTCTCTTGCGAGGGGACGAAAGGCGCTGTGTATCGGGGTTTTTGTGGCGTTCTGTACCGGCCTCTTCGCGGGTGAACCCGCTCCCACAGGTACCCCACAGGGTTCATGGTCTGCGCCATACCTGTGGGAGCGGGTTCACCCGCGAAGAGGCCGGTACAGGCAACGGATCAATCCCCAAAAAAAAGCCCGCTCACGCGGGCCACAGGGGCCCACGTGAGCGGGCGCGTCCCGCAATGTTTCAGGCAATGGGAATTCAGGCGAACGCCGGCACCACTTCCTTGATGAACAGCTCCAGCGATTTCTTCTTCTCGGCGTGGGGCAGGCTGTTGTCGCACCAGAAGCTGAACTCGTCGACGCCGAGTTCCTGGTAGTACTTGATACGCGCGATGATCTCTTCCGGCGTGCCGATCATGGTGTTCTTGCGGATGTTCTCCAGCTCGAACGCCGGCACTTCGGCGAACTTCGATTCCGGGCTCGGCTCTAGGAAGCCGTTGACCGGGGTGGTCTTGTTGCCGAACCAGGCATCGAAGGTGCGGTAGAAGCGCGAGATGGCCTGGGCGCCAACTTTCCAGCCTTCCGGCTCGGCCGGGCTGTGCACGTGGGTGTGGCGCAGCACCATCAGTTGCGGGCGTGGCACGCCCGGGTTGTTGTCCAGGGCGGCCTGGAACTTGTTCTTCAGGTCCAGCACTTCCTCGTCACCCTTCATCAGCGGGGTGACCATGACGTTGCAACCATTGGCCACGGCGAAGTTGTGCGAGTCCGGGTCGCGGGCGGCGATCCACATCGGCGGTACGGCGTTGTAGGGCTTCGGCACGCTGGTGGACGTGGGGAACTTGTACACTTCGCCGTCATGGGCGTAGTCGCCTTCCCACAGCTTGCGCACCACCGGCACCATTTCACGCAGAGCCTTGCCGCCGTCGGTGGCCGGCATGCCACCTGCCATGCGGTCGAATTCGAACTGGTAGGCGCCACGGGCCAGGCCCACCTCCATGCGGCCCTTGCTGATCACGTCGAGCAGGGCGCATTCGCCCGCCACGCGGATCGGGTTCCAGAACGGCGCGATGATGGTGCCGGCGCCCAGGCGGATCTTGTCGGTGCGCGCAGCCAGGTAGGCCAGCAGCGGCATCGGGCTTGGCGAAATGGTGTATTCCATGGCGTGGTGTTCGCCGATCCACACGGTGCTGAAACCGCCGTGCTCGGCCATCAGGGTCAGTTCGGTCAGGTCTTCGAACAGCTGGCGGTGGCTGACCTGTTCATCCCAACGTTCCATGTGCACGAACAACGAAAATTTCATGGGGCTTTCCTCAACGCTTGAAAGGGGCTGGCGCCTGGCAGGGTTGGCACCAGCGGTCTCGATTCAGAATAGGCTTCAGGCAAAGGCCGGCAGGCTGGCCATCTTGCCGCGGCAGTACACCATCGGCCGTGGCGCCTCTTCAGGGACGATCAGGTTGTGCACCTTGCCGACCATGATGGCGTGGTCGCCACCTTCGTATTCGCGCCACAGTTCGCATTCGATGACTGCGGTGGCACCGGCCAAGATCGGGTTGCCCAGTTCGCTCAGGGACCACTCGATACCGCTGGCCTTGTCCTTGCCCTTCTTGGCGAACGCATAGGCTTCGGCCTGCTGTTCACCGGACAACAGATGAATGGCGAAGCGCTTCTGCCTGATCAGCACGGGGTAGGAGTCGGAGGTGTAGTTGGGGCAAAACAGCACCAGCGGCGGGTCCATCGACAGGGAGGAGAAGGCGCTGGCGGTCAGGCCGACGACCGAGCCATCGTCGTCCAGGGTGGTGATGACGGTAACGCCGGACGGGAAGGAGCCCAGGACATGCTTGTAGACGGTTGCGTCGATCATCTGGTGTACCTCTATAGGGCTGCGGTGGTCCGCGGTTTTTATCGTTGATGTGTCTGATGGTATACCGTAATACCTATTTTGCAAGCGGAATTTTCAAGCAGGGGTGTTGCGCGATGAACGGCTCAAGCCCGCGTATACCGTGGGCTTGAGCGGTGAGGCTGTTTGCCGCAGGGGTTGCGCGAGCGGATCAGTGGGCGTTTTTTCCTACGGATCAGTGTTGTAAAAGTTTGGAATACCATAATATGGTCCGCAGCTGAGAGGCCGCCTAGATGCGGTTTCCTTACAAAGATAAAAACGACCTTTCGAGCTGAAATCCTATGTCCCAACCGTCGTCGCAACACCAGTTTGTCGAGAATCACACGGTCGATTACGTTCCACCTGCCGAGCGCCACGGGAAGGCGCGCGACCTGTTCACCCTCTGGTTCAGTACCAACATCGCGCCACTGCCCATCGTCACCGGCGCCATGGTGGTCCAGGTATTCCACCTGAACCTGTTATGGGGGCTGGTCGCCATCGTGCTGGGCCATCTGGTCGGGGGCGTGGTCATTGCCCTTGCCTCTGCGCAGGGACCGCAGCTGGGCATTCCGCAAATGGTGCAGAGCCGTGGCCAGTTCGGCCGCTACGGCGCCTTGCTGATCGTGTTCTTCACCGCGCTGATCTATGTCGGCTTCTTCATTTCCAACATCGTCCTGGCGGGCAAGACCATCCACGGCATCACCCCGAGCGTGCCGATGCCCGGCGCGATCGTGATCGGTGCGCTGAGTGCCACCGCCATTGGCGTGATCGGCTACCGTTTCATTCACATCCTCAACCGCATCGGTACCTGGGTGATGGGTTCGGCGCTGCTGGCCGGCTTCATCATGATGTTCGCCCAGGAACTGCCGGCCGACTTCATCAGCCGTGGCGCGTTCAACCTGTCGGGCTTCATCGCCACCGTGTCGCTGGGCACCATCTGGCAGATCAGCTTCTCGCCGTATACCTCCGACTATTCGCGCTACCTGCCGCGTGAAGTGGGCATTGCCAAGCCGTTCTGGGCCACCTACTTCGGCGCTACCCTGGGCACTATCCTGTGCTTCAGCTTTGGTGCGGTGGCGGTGCTTTGCGTGCCGGAAGGCACCGATGCAATGGATGCGGTCAAGCAGGCCACCGGCTGGCTGGGCCCGATCCTGATGGTGCTGTTCCTGCTCAACATCATCAGCCACAACGCCCTCAACCTGTATGGCGCGGTGCTGTCGATCGTCACCGCGATCCAGACCTTCGTCGCCGAGTGGACGCCGAGCATCAAGGTGCGGGTGGTGCTGGCTTCGGTGATTCTGGTGGGCTGCGGCCTGGTAGCGCTGAATGCCTCGGCGGACTTCATCGGCCAGTTCATCGGCCTGATCCTGGCACTGCTGCTGGTGCTGGTGCCGTGGGCGTCGATCAACCTGATCGACTTCTACCTGATCAAGAAGGGCCAGTACGACATCGCCTCGATCTTCAGTGCTGACGGCGGCATCTATGGCCGCTTCAACCACCACGCGATCATTGCCTATGCCTGCGGCATCCTGGTGCAGTTGCCGTTTGCCAACACGTCGCTGTATGTGGGGCCGTATTCCAATATCGTCGAAGGGGCTGATCTGTCGTGGCTGTTCGGCTTGCTGGTGACGGTGCCGCTGTATTACTGCCTGGCGACCCGGGGCAAGGCTGCCGAGAAGGCGGGGCGGGTTGTGACTGTGAATGACTGATAGATTGGCGTTGCTGTAACAGGGGCTGCGTTGCAGCCCATTCGCAGCGCAAGGCTGCTCCTACAAAGGAATCGCGTTGCATGTAGGAGCAGCCTTGCGCTGCGAATGGGCCGCAACGCGGCCCCAGTTATTTCAGCTCGCACCTCGCTGCGGTCAGACGATCGCGATCAGCGGGTCGGCAGCGGCCAGTGCCAGGGCGCGATCAGCCGCTGGCGGGTAGATCCACACCGAGTTGATCTGGCGCTTGAGGTCTTTGCCTTCCTGGCCGTGCAGCTTCAGTTCGCGCTCCCAACCCTCGCTGAACGTCGCGCCCCATTCGCCCAGGTCCAGGCAGGTGACGTACTTTGGCTGGCGGTACACCACCGGCTGCTGGCCGAGCAGGTCGGCCGCGGCGTTGTTGCCGGAGTGGCGGCCCATGGGGATGGCGTGCTGGCAGGTCATCAGGGCGTGGTTGCCCAGCTCGTCCACAGCGGCCCAGGCGGTGTCGCCCGTGGCGTACACATGGTCCTGGCCGAGCACCTTCAGGTGGCCGTCCACTTTCAGCCGGCCGAAGTGGTCACGCTCGCCGGCAACCTGTGCGGTCAACGGGCTGGCCTTCACGCCAACGGTCCAGATCACGGTGTTGCTGGCGATATGGTCGCCGTTGTCCAGGGTAACGCCACCGGCATCGACAGCCACTACCGAGGCCCCGGCCTTCCACTCGACCCCGACCTGTTCGCAGGCGGCGATGATCGACGGCGTGATACCGGCGCCCAGCGCCGCACCAACTTGCGCACCGCGGTCGACCACCACCACCCGCACCGCTGCACTGGCACCGAGGATGGCACGCAGGCGGGCAGGCATTTCCGTGGCGGTTTCAATACCCGTGAAGCCACCGCCACAGACCACCACAGTGTTGCGTGCAGGCGAAGCTGGCAGGGTGGCCAGACCGACCAGGTGCTGTTCCAGGCGCATGGCCGATTCCATCTGGTCGACATCGAATGCATGTTCGGCCAAGCCAGGCACTGCCGGGCGTGCGACCTGGCTGCCGGCGGCGAGGATCAGGCGGTCGTAGGCGATCTGTTGCCGGTGCCCGTGGGCGTCGGTGTAGCTGACGCTGCGCCCTTCGGTATCGATGCTGTCGGCGTTGCCCGGGATGAAATGAATGCCCACTGCATCGAACAGCTCGCCCAGCGGGGCCTTCATGCCGTGCACGTCGGCCTCGTAGAAGCGCGGGCGGATGCGCAGTTCAGGCTGTGGAGCGAGGACGCTGACGTTGATGTCGGCGCGCTGGGCCTGATCGAGCAGGCGCGCAGCGCTCAGGGCGCTCCATACACCGGCAAAGCCGGCACCGATGATGAGGATGTTCGATTTCATGAAGGTGCTCCGCAAGGTTCGAAAGGGGCTTCGAGGGCGGGTTGTGTACCTCTCGAATAACTACGACTGTATTGATCGTAGTTAGTGCGTGCAAGTCTTTTTTCCCACATGCCGACACTCCGCATGACCATTTCACGGCTCGAATAGCTGTATTTACTGGGCTTAAGGGATAAACAAGGCCGACAGACGGCAGCTTTGCGCTTTGCGGTGCGGATGCTATAGGCGTATTATTTGCGACAAGATTGGTCGGAGATAGATATGTCGCTCTACAGTGCTGGCGTCGAATACGGTATCCATTGCCTGCTGTTCCTGGTGGACGAGCGGGGCGACTCGCGCGAGTCCAGCGTGCGCGACCTGGCGGAGTTGCAGGGTGTACCCCAGGAGTACCTGGCCAAGGTATTCACCAAGCTGGCCCGTGCCGGTCTGGTGGCCGCCACCGAGGGCGTGCGTGGCGGCTTCCGGCTGGCGCGGCCGTCGGATGAAATCACCGTGCTGGATATCGTCAATGCCATCGACGGGCCGAAGAAGATCTTCGACTGCCGCGAAGTTCGCGAGCGTTGCAGCCTGTTCGAGGGTTCGCCGCCGGGTTGGGCGACCGAGGGCACCTGCGCGATCCACGCGGTGATGCTGGGTGCGCAGAAGCGCATGGAAGAGGCCCTGGCGCAGCAGACCATCCTTGATCTGGCGCGGCGGTTCGGGCGCAAGGCGCCGGCCGAGTTCGGGCAGAAGGTCAATGCCTGGATGGGTGAGCGGCGGGAGGGCAAAGGGGCAGGGGATATTCCGGTCAGTCAGGTCTGAATCTGCTGCCTGCACCGGCCTCTTCGCGGGTAAACCCGCTCCCACAGGTACCTCACAAGTTCCAGAGATTCTGATATCCCTGTGGGAGCGGGTTTACCCGCAAAGAGGCCAGTGCAGGCTAACGCCCCTCATGCTGCCGCCGATACGCCCCCGGCTGCACCCCCACCGCCTTGGCAAACGCCCGGGTAAACGCCGCCACTGACTGATACCCCACCTGTGCCCCCACCTGCTCCACGGTATGCCCCGCCCGCAGCAACTGGCTTGCAAGGCGCATGCGCAGCGCCAGCAGTACTTGCCCCGGCGACTGTCCGGCCAGTTCATTGAAACGCTTGAAAAACGCCGACCGCGACAACCCGGTACAGGCGGCCATGCTTTCCAGCGTCCACGCTTGCCCCGGTTGCTCGATCAACTGCTCCAGCAAACCGGCAAACGCCGGTTGCCGGGCGAGGGCGACCAGCCCGCCCAGCGTCTGCCCGGCATGCACCTGCTGGCGTAGCACATACAGGAACAGCAAGTGCGTCAGCCGCTCCAGCAACGTCTGCGACGGCCCGGCGGCGCGCCGGCACTCCTCCAGGATCAGCTCGAACAACGCCCGCGCCGCATGCCCGGCCGGTTCATCGGCGCGCAGCAATATCCAGTCGGCCAGGCCGTCGACGATCAGCGCCGACAACCCCGGCCTGAAGTGGAAGAAACCACATACCAGGCCCACGCCATCGACCGCATCGGCGTCCATGTGCTGCATGTGCTGGCGTGGCTGGGCGCAGGCACTGGCCGGGTCCTGGTCGCTGGCCAGGCGATAGCCGAGGTCGCGCAGCAGGAACACCGCATCGCCCGCCTCCAGGCGCAGTGCCTCGGGCTGGCCATCGATGTGCAGCCAGCAATGCCCTTGCACCACCAGGTGGAAGCTGGCCCGGCCCATGCCTTCGGTGCTGGCGTGCCAGCCGCCGCAGTAGCGGCCCACATGGAACAGGCTGGCATCGAGCTCCAGGCCCTCTAATAACCAATCGACAAGGTGGCTGGACGAAATCATCTAATGCAAAGACTCAAGAGCAAGGAAAGGCGACTGATGAATATGGAGGGTAGTTCTTATAACCAACAGACTGTAGTGACACTCATCAAAGGAGACCACTCCATGTCCTCGCGCATTACTTTACACACGCTGCAGAGCGCCCCGGAAGCGGCCCGTCCGTTCCTCGAGAACGCCCAGAAGAATTCCGGCTTCATCCCCAACCTGCTGGGCGTACTGGCCAATGCCCCGGCTGCGCTGGAAACCTACGTGACCGTTTCTGCACTCAACGGCAAAGCCGAACTGAGCCTGGCCGAGCGTGAAGTGGTGCAGCTGATTGCCGCCACCCAGCATGGCTGCGACTTCTGCGTGGCTGGCCACACGGCCGTGGCCCTGAACAAGGCCAAGCTGCCGCAGGAAGTGGTCGATGCCCTGCGTGCCCGTGGCGAGCTGCCCGATGCCCGGTATGAAACCCTGGCCGCGTTCGCCCGCGAAGTAATCGCCACCCGCGGCAATGTCAGCGAGGCCACTTACCAGGCCTTCCGCGCAGCCGGTTTCAGCGAAGGCAACGCCCTGGAGGTGATTCTGGGCGTGAGCCTCGCAACCCTGTGCAACTTTGCTAATGTGTTCGCCCAGACGCCGCTCAATGACGAGCTCGGCAAGTACCGCTGGCAACCTTCTGCATGATCCGCGCGTGACACCGGTCGTACCGCGATCGTTGTAGGAGCGGCCCTGTGCCGCGAATGGGCCGCCAAGCGGCCCCGGCGTTTTCAAAGGAGCAAGACCATGCAAGATTGTGCATTTCGACACTGGCTGGATGCCAATGCCGAGGCCATTGACCGGGGCCAGTGCGAGCCGCAGCTGGTGCTGGCGCAAATCGCCGAGTCGCAGCTGCTGCGCGTCGGTGTCGACCCCGCCCAGGGCGGCACGGGCGGGCAGGTGACCGACGCGGTCGAGGCCATCGCCGCAATCGCCAGCCGCTCGCTGGCAGCGGCGTTCGTCTGCTGGGGCCAGCGCGCTTTCATCGAATACCTGTTGCACAGCCCCAACCAGCCCCTGCGCGAGCACCTGTTGCCGCGCCTGCTGACTGGCGAACTGGCCGGCGCCACCGGGCTGTCCAACGCCATGAAGTTCCTGTCCGGCATCGAAGCGCTGCAGGTGCGCGGGCGCCCGCAAGCCGATGGCTGGCAGCTGGAAGGGCGCCTGCACTGGGTGACCAACCTGCGCAAGAGTGGCTTCGTGGTGGCTGCGGCTATCGAAGACGAAGCCGGTGGTGCACCGTTCGTGCTGGCCATCCCGTCCGACGCGCAGGGCCTGGAGCGCTCCGACGACCTGCAACTGATGGGCCTGCAGTCGAGCAACACCGCGGCACTGGCCTTCCACCAGGTGCAATTGCAGCGTGGCTGGTTGCTGCACGAAAATGCCCGTGAGTTCCTGCCCCGGGTACGCCCGGCGTTCCTGGCGTTGCAGTGCGGCATGGCTATTGGCCTGGCGCGGCGGGCGCTGGCGGAAGTGCAGGCTCACCTGCATGGCCGTGCCTCGTTCCTCGACGAAGCACGTCAGGTGCTCAGCGAGCGCCTGGAAAACACCGTGAACGAGCTCAACCAGGGCCTGCTCGATGGCCGCTTCCAGCAGCAGCCGGCAGCCTTGTTCAAGCTGCGCATCACCCTGGCCGAAAGCGCTGCCGACGCCGTACAGCTGGAGTTGCAGGCCAGTGGTGGCAAGGCCTACCTCAGCGAGTACGGTGAAGGCTTTGCCCGCCGCTGGCGCGAGTCGGCCTTCGTGCCGATCGTCACGCCCAGCCTGGTGCAACTGCGCGCCGAACTGCAACGTCAGGCGGGCGCGGCATGAGCAAAATGTTGCTCGAAGCCCGTGACATCAGCCTGGGCTACCCGCGCGAGGGTGGCTGGCAAGCGGTGCTGGCGCAGTTCGACCTGCAGCTGACCCCCGGCGAAGTGGTGACCATCCTCGGCCCCAGCGGGGTCGGCAAGTCCAGCTTGCTGCGGGTGCTGGCGGGCCTGCAGCAGCCCCGCGGTGGCAGCGTGACCCTGCACGGCCAGCCGCTGCAGGGCCCGCACCCACGCCTGGCGGTGGCCTTCCAGGACCCGAGCCTGTTGCCCTGGTTGAGCCTGGAGAAGAACGTTGCCTTCGGCCTGGACTTCGCCCGCCAGACAAAACTTGCCGCCGCCGAACGGCGCGCACGCATCGACCATGCGATTGCCGCCGTGGGCCTGGCCCATGCCCGTGGCCAGTACCCGGCGCAGTTGTCCGGCGGCATGGCCCAGCGCACCGCGCTGGCTCGCTGCCTGGCCCGCCAGCCCGAAGTGCTGTTGCTCGACGAGCCGTTCGGCGCGCTGGATGAAGTGACCCGGGCCGACATGCAGCAACTGCTGCTGCAACTGATCGCCACCCACAACACGGCGGCGGTGCTGATCACCCACGATATCGACGAAGCCCTGCTGCTGTCCGACCGGGTCCTGCTACTGGGCAACCACCCAGCGCACACCCTCGGCCAGTGGCACATCGACCTGCCGCAACCACGGACGCAGCGGGTCGAGGAACTGGGCGCCTTGCGCATCGAAATCCTCAAAACCCTTCGGCAGGCAAGCCGCACAGTCGAACCTACCCCAACCCCATTGCCCTCGGAGGCTGTCCATGTGCATGGATGACTGCTGTTCCTCTTCTTCGCGTCGCGATTTCCTCAAGCTCGGCGCCATGCTCACGGCCGCCGGAGCACTGCCGTTGCTGTCGAGCCTGCAGGCCCGGGCCGCCGCCGAGCCGGACGCGCCGGTGCGTATCGGCTACCTGCCGATCACCGACGCCACGCCGCTGCTGGTGGCACACAACAACGGCCTGTTCGAGGCCGAAGGCATCAAGGCCGAGCGCCCGGTGCTGCTGCGCAGCTGGGCGCAGGTGATCGAGGCGTTCATCTCCGGCCAGGTCAACGTCATCCACCTGCTGTCGCCGATGACCGTATGGGCCCGCTACGCCAGCAAGGTGCCGGCCAAGGTGGTGGCCTGGAATCACGTGGGTGGTTCGGGCCTGACCGTGGCCCCGGACATCAGCGACATGAAACAGCTGGGCGGCAAGACCGTGGCCATCCCGTTCTGGTACTCGATCCACAACGTGGTGCTGCAACAGATGCTCGACGACAACGGCCTGACCCCGGTGTCGAAGCCGGCCAATGCGCCACTGGCCGGCAACGAAGTCAACCTGCTGGTGCTGCCGCCGTCCGACATGCCGCCTGCACTGGCCAGCAAGCGCATCGCTGGCTATATCGTCGCCGAGCCCTTCAACGCCCTGGCCGAGAACCTCAAGGTTGGCCGCGTGCAGCGCTTTACCGGCGATGTGTGGCGCAACCACGCCTGCTGCGTGGTGTTCATGCACGAGCACGACCTGAACAACCGCCCGGAGTGGTCGCAGAAGGTGGTCAACGCCATCGTCAAGGCCCAGCACTGGACCCGTGACCACCGCGCCGAGGCCGCCGCACTGTTGTCCAAGGCCGGCCCCAACAAGTACACCCCGCATGAACCAGCGGTGCTCGGCAAAGTGCTGGCCCCGGCCGCCGAGGACCGTGCCGGTTACATTGCCAGTGGCGCCATTCGCCACCAGCAGTGGGACGAAAAGCGCATCGATTTCCAGCCTTACCCGTTCCCCAGCTACACCGAAGAACTGGTCAAGCGCCTGAAAACCACCCTGATCGAGGGCGACAGCGCGTTCCTGGCCGGCCTT
Organism: Pseudomonas sp. A2; assembly: GCF_023100865.1. Lineage (NCBI taxonomy): Bacteria > Pseudomonadati > Pseudomonadota > Gammaproteobacteria > Pseudomonadales > Pseudomonadaceae > Pseudomonas > Pseudomonas sp. A2. Next base: position 3,573,272 of record NZ_CP039127.1, on the reverse strand, counting down.
GACCCTGCACAGACCGCCCGCGACCTGGTCGACGACCGCTTCGTGCGCAACGCCATTGCTACCGTTGGCGGGCCGTCGGTGTTCGGCATCGCCGATAACTTCGAGCGTAGCGAGGAGTTCGCGGTCTGATGCGCACGCATGTCGTTCATGCCGCCCTGGGGCTGGCAGGGTTGCTGGGTCTGTTGCTGTTGTGGTGGGCCGGTGTCGCGCTGTTCGGCCAGGCCGATGTGCTTTCGGCGCGCTTTTCGCCGGCAGCGACCCTGGCCAGCCTGGTCGAGTTGCTGGGGCAGGGCGAGGTGTACGGGCATATCTGGGTCAGCCTCAAACGTATCCTGGTCGGGCTGCTGCTGGCGCTGCTGATCGGCGTGCCGCTGGGCTTGCTGGTGGGCAGCTACCGGCACCTGGAGGCGGCGACCACACCGGCGTTCCAGTTCCTGCGCATGATCTCGCCGCTGTCGTGGATGCCGGTGGTGGTGATGCTGATGGGCGTGGGGGACCAGCCTGTCTACTTCCTGCTGGCGTTTGCTGCATTGTGGCCGATCTTGTTGAACACGGCGGCCGGGGTAAGGCAGCTGGACCCGCGCTGGTTGCAGTTGAGCCGCAGTTTGAGTGCCACGCGCCGGGAAACTTTGTGCAAGGTGATCGTGCCGGGGGTGATCGGCCATGTGCTGACCGGCGTGCGCCTGGCCATCGGTATCCTGTGGATCGTGCTGGTGCCGTGCGAAATGCTCGGGGTCAGTGCGGGGCTGGGGTACTTCATTCTCGATACCCGCGACCGGTTGGCGTATTCCGAGCTGATGGCGATGGTACTGCTGATCGGGGTGCTGGGGTTTGTGCTGGATGCCCTGGCGCGTGGGCTGCATCGGCGCTGGGTGCATGGCTGACAGGCCAGTGTGGCTTCTTCGCGGGTAAACCCGCTCTCATAGAACTGCACATAACTCATTGAATTAGCAGGGACCCTGTGGGAGCGGCTTTAGCCGCGAACACCGGCGCAGCCGGTGCCATGCACCGCGTTGGATTCTTCGCGGCTAAAGCCGCTCCCACAGGGTACGAGGATCGCTTGCGAATTCAGTTATCTGTGCGACAGCGCAGCCCAAAGGGCTGGGCAATCTCCCACAGGTCCTTGGGTCAATGCACGGTCTTGCGCTGCCGTACACACTCCCGGGCCTCTCATAGAACTGCACATAACTCATTGAATTAGCAGGGACCCTGTGGGAGCGGCTTTAGCCGCGAACACCGGCGCAGCCGGTGCCATGCACCGCGTTGGATTCTTCGCGGCTAAAGCCGCTCCCACAGGGTACGAGGATCGCTTGCGAATTCAGTTATCTGTGCGACAGCGCAGCCCAAAGGGCTGGGCAATCTCCCACAGGTCCTTGGGTCAATGCACGGTCTTGCGCTGCCGTACACACTCCCGGGCCTCTCATAGAACTGCACATAACTCATTGAATTAGCAGGGACCCTGTGGGAGCGGCTTTAGCCGCGAACACCGGCGCAGCCGGTGCCATGCACCGCGTTGGATTCTTCGCGGCTAAAGCCGCTCCCACAGGGTACGAGGATCGCTTGCGAATTCAGTTATCTGTGCGACAGCGCAGCCCAAAGGGCTGGGCAATCTCCCACAGGCCCTTGGATCAATGCACGGTCTTGCGCTGCCGTACACACTCCCGGGCCTGAGCGGTCAGTTCGTCCAGGCGCTCATCCCGCATCTGTTCCGCTTCGATCATCGCATCCTCACCCTGCTGGTTGAGCAGGTAGGTATGGATCTGCATTACTTCCGCCGTCTGGTAGATCGGCGCAATATCCAGTCGCCCGATCAGCGCGCCGCTAGCCCGCCCGGTACTGCTCATCAGTACCTGCGGCCCATTGGCGGCCACCACCTGCATGCCCATCGCCTCGAACCACGGTACCTGGCTGGCAAACGCATTCAGCTCGACGCAGGCATGGCGTGCCTGCAGGTCGCCCAGCAGGGCGCGGGCGATGCCTTGGCGTCGATGGCTGGCGCGCACGGCCAGGAACGCCAGGGCGCACGCCTGTTCATCGTCCTCGGCCGGCAGCGACAGGGCAAACCCCAGCAATTGGTCCGGCTCTTCGGCATCCAGCGCCAGGGTCAGCGTCACGGCCAGGCCGCGGGTGCCGTCCAGTGCTTGCAGGTACTGGTGCACCTCCATGCCGACGCCGTATTGGTACAGCGGGTACAGCGGGTTGTCGGCGCTGATGGCGACACTGCTCAGTTCGCCGACGTGGTGGATCACCAGTTCGCGGATCTGGTTCTGGAAGGATTCAGGCGGCACGCTGTCGAGGCGGCTCAGGATGAACATCGGGGGGCGGGCTCCGGCGGGTAGATGGACGGCCCGCGCCATGCGGGCGCGGGCTGTACAGTCTAACCGGTTTTGCCGATCAGCCTTGTACCTGCAATGCACCGAGCATCAGGTCGAGGTTCTGCACCGCCGCACCGGAGGCACCTTTGCCGAGGTTGTCGAACACTGCGGTCAGCAGCACCTGGCCATGCTCAGGGTTGGCGTAAAGCGCCAGGCGCAGGTCGTTGCTGTCGTTCAACGCCTCGGGGTCGAGGTTCGGCGCCGCGCCGTGCTGGTGCAGGGGCATCAGCTGGACGTGGCGGGCACCCTGGTAGTGCTGCTGCAGGCAGGCCTGCAGCTGTTCGGCACTGACCTGGCCGGGCAGCAGGCGCAACTGCAGCGGGATGCTCAGCACGATGCCCTGGCGGTAGGCACCGTAACCGGGCATGAACATCGGCCGCGCCGACAGCCCGGCGTGCTGCTGGATTTCCGGCACATGCTTGTGCGCCAGTTCCAGGCCGTACAGTTGCAGGGCCGGGGTTTTGCCGGCGGCGGGCTGTTCATGCCGTTCGACTGCGGCGCGGCCACCACCGGAATAGCCGGAGATGGCGTGGATGTTCAGCGGGTAGTCCGCTGGCAGCAGGCCGGCCTTGACCAGTGGGCGCAACAGGGCGATGGCGCCGGTGGGGTAGCAGCCGGGGTTGCTGACGCGCTTGCTGTGCGCGATGCGCTCGGCTTGCTGCTCGTCGAGCTCCGGCAGGCCATAGACCCAGCCTGGGCTGGTGCGGTGCGCGGAGCTTGCGTCGATCACCCGCACTTGCGGGTTGTGGATCGCCGCCACGGCCTCGCGGGCGGCATCGTCGGGCAGGCACAGCAGGGCGATGTCGGCGCTGTTGATTGCCTCGCGGCGGCGTTGCGGGTCTTTGCGTTCGGCTTCGGGCAGGGTCAGCAGGCGCAGATCGCTGCGGCCTTGCAGCCGGGCATGGATCTGCAGGCCGGTGGTGCCTTGGTCACCGTCGATGAAGACAACAGGTGTGTGCATGGTCAAAGTCCGGTCGGGTAGGGATGGCCTATGCTCGCTTGTGGCTCTGGTAAAGAAAATTTGAATATGATGATCGATATATTCATCCTTTCTGAACGAGATTGGCCCATGCGCGAAATCAGCCTCGATCGCCTCCGCACCTTGGTGGTCATCTCCGACCTGGGCTCGTTTGCCGAAGCCGCCCGCCAGCTCAACCTGGCACCGCCCACCATCAGCCTGCACGTTGCCGAGCTGGAAGCGCGCATTGGCGCACCGTTGCTCACCCGCACCCGCGGCCAGGTGCGGCCCACGGTCATCGGCGAAACCCTGCTGGCCCGTGCCCGCCGCCTGTTGGCCGACGCCGACCTGGCGCTGGATGAAGTGCGCCGGCAGGTCGAGGGCCTGACCGGCCGGGTGCGCCTGGGCGCCTCCACCGGTGCCATCGCCCACTTGCTGCCGCAGGCGCTGGAGCACCTGCGTACAGTGCACCCAGGGATCGATGTGCAGGTCCAGGTGCTGACCTCCCAGGCCTCGCTGGCGCGCTTGCGCGAGGGCACGCTGGATATCGGCCTGGTGGCCTTGCCACAGGTGGCCGGTAAAGGGCTTGCGGTTACGCCCTGGCGGCGCGACCCGATCCTGGCCTACGTGCCGGCCGACTGGCAGCCACCGGCCAAGGTCACGCCGGCCTGGCTGGCGCAGCGGGCGTTGATCCTCAACGACAGCAGCACCCAGCTTTCGCGGGTGACCGGCGAGTGGTTCGCGGCAGCGGGGTTGTACCCTGAGCCGCGAATCGAGCTGAACTACAACGATGCGATCAAGAGCCTGGTCGGGGCCGGGTATGGGGCGACATTGCTGCCGCAGGAGGGGGAGTCGGCCGAGCTGGACCGGCGCATTGCCCGCCGGCCGCTGCGGCCGGGGTTGTGGCGGCAACTGGGCATTGCCTGCCGGGAAGGGCAGGTGGAGCGGGCCACGGGGTATGTGTTGCAGGCGTTGGAGCGGTTGCGCCAGTAGGGGCTGCTGTGCAGCCCAATCGCCGGCAAGCCCTTTGTAGGAGCAGCCTTGTCCTGTGAGGAGGCCGGTACTGACAATGCTTCTCCGTTGCCTGTACCGGCCTCTTCGCAGCACAAGGCTGCTCCTACAGGTCCCTGCCAAAGCAGCAATTCAGATGCAAGCTGGCTTCACCCTCGCTCTCGGGCCCGCACCGCAGTCACTGTCTCCCCGCCAACCCCCCAGTTATCGGTCGGCACCTCCTCGATCACCACAAAGGTACTGGCCGGCGGCTTGCCCAGCACCTGCTGCAGCATGCGGGTCGTCTGTTCGATCAACTGGCGCTTGTGCTCAGCACTGACGCCTTCATCGGTCACGCGAATATGGACATAAGGCATGGTTGCTCGCTCCTCTGTTAATGCCAGGTGCCAGCGGTGCTACCGCCATCCACCGGCAGGATCACGCCGCTGACGAAGCGTGAGTCGGCCAGGTACAACACTGCATCCACGACATCCTGTGGCAAGCCGGTGCGGCCACTGGGTGACAGCGCGCCCATGCCTTGTGTGTTGCCGCCATGCAGCGGTGTATCGATGATCCCCGGTGCCACCGCATTCACCTGCACGCCGCTGGCTGCCAGTTCAAGTGCCAGGCCTTTCACCGCCTGGTTCAGGCCACCCTTGACCAGTACCGGCAGCAGGGCCGGCACGCGGGTGTCCGGTTGCAAGGCGATGGAGGCGGTGATGGCGATGATCTGGCCATGCCCTTGCCTGGTCATGATCCGCGCCGCTTCCTGGGCCGGGTAGAAGAACCCCTTGAGGTTGGTGCCGACCAGGGCGTCGACATCCGCTTCGCTGTACTCGGCAAACGGCTTGGCAATGAAGATGCCGGCGTTGTTGATCAGCAGGTCGACCCCGCCAAAGGCTTGCTCGGCGCTGGCGAACAGGCGCTGGGCCGTGCCCGGCTCGGCGATGTCGCCAGCCACGCCGATGAAGCGCGATGGGTTGCCGAGGCGGGCGGCGGCTTGCTCAAGGCGGGTCTGGCTGCGGGCGTTGCCGACCACGTTGTCGCCGCGTTCGAGGAAGGCCTCGGCCAGGGCGAAACCCAGGCCGCTCGAGGCCCCGGTAATGATGACGGTGCGTGGCGTGTTCATGTGCATGATCTCCAGTGAAGTGAGCCATGGGCTCGGTGTGAAGCCACTGTAGGTTGCAATCAGCACTTGAAAAATGAGGCGCTGGGCATTTCAATCGATACATCATGTAATCAATCGAGCCGACATGACCCGCCATTTCGATGACCTGCAACTGGGCAGCCTGGAACTGTTCTGCCTGGCCGCCGACAGCGGCAGCTTCACCGCTGCGGCCACGGAAGCCGGCGTTACCCCGGCGGCGGTCAGCCGCAGCGTGGCGCGCCTGGAAGAGCGCCTGGGCGTGCGCTTGTTCGTCCGCACCACCCGGCAGATGCGCCTGTCCGCAGCCGGCCAGGCCTATTACCAGCAATGCCGGCAGGCATTGGGGCAGTTGGTGGAGGCCGAGCGCCAGGTCACGGGCGGGCAGGTCGAGCCGAGCGGTCGGCTGCGTATCAGTGCACCCACGCCCTATGCTCATCACCGGCTGTTGCCGCTGCTGCCTCGGTTTCGCCAGCGCTACCCCAAGGTGCAGGTGGATGTGCATGTCAGCAACCGCAACGTCGACTTTGCCGAGGAACCGTTCGACCTGGCCATTCGTGGCCGCGAGCCGGCCGATTCGCGGCTGGTGGCGCGTCGCCTGGAAGATGCCGAACTGGTGGTGGTGGCCACGCCGGGTTACCTGGCCCGTGCTGGCACGCCACGAACACCGCACGACTTGCTGCAACATGAGTGCATCCAGTTCGAACTGCCCAGCAGTGGCCGCCGCCCGCCGTGGAGCTTCCTTCAGGATGGCCAGCAGGTGGAGATCGAAACCCAGGGTGGGTTCACCTGCCTGGGCGACTTCCTCGCCACCGCCACGCTGGTGCGCCACGGCGGCGGGCTGATGCAGGCTTACCGCTTTACCGTGCAGGACGCACTGGCCAGTGGCGAACTGGTGGAAGTGCTCGCCGAGTTTGGCGGCACTTCGCGGCCGTTCATGCTGATCTACCCCCAGGCCCGGCACATGCCGCTGCGGGTGCGGGTGTTCATCGATTTCCTGTTTGCCGAGGGGGCATAGCCCCCGGGCTGAGCCGAGGCGCCGGGGCGTATGGCCGACTATGCTGTTTGCTGCGTCGAGCCAGTGTCATCTCGACGACCCTTCAGGTTTTCCAGGAGAACGCTCCATGAAATCCACTAAATGCATACCTTTGCTGGTGATTGCCTCGGTCCTCAGTTTTGCCGCACACGCAGACCCGGCGAGCAACTGTGCGGCCAAGATCAAGGAGCTTGAGGATTTCGAAAAGGCCAGTGGCCAGGCAATGCATGGCGGCATGGCCCATGACTTCAAAGTCCACTTGCAAAATGCCAAGGATGCTCAGAGCAAGGGCGATATGACTCAGTGTCAGGCCTCGGCGGACCAAGCCAAGACTATCTACAACAAGGCACGTAGCAAGTAAGCCCTTGCTGGCCTCTTCGCGGGTAAACCCGCTCCTACAGTGTCTCCAACAGGCTCAAGGCTGTGGGAGCGGGTTTACCCGCGAAGAGGCCAGCGCAGGCTGGCGCCGTCTTCAGAACCAGCGATCGTTCTTCCTGCGCCCACGGGTCAGAGCCGGCAGGATCAGCCCCGCCAGCAAGCCCGCGCCGGCAATGCTGCCGCCATACACCATGTAGCGCATCATCACCTGCTTGTTCTCGTCCCCCAGGCGGGCCTGGGTATCGCGCAGCTGCGACTGGCTCTGGTCGAGCTGTTCATTCAGCGCCTTGTTGCGTGCTTCAAGTTCGTCGATCAGCTTCTTGCGTGAATCGAGGGTTTCCTGCATGCCCTGTACGCGGTTCTTCCAGCTGTCGTCGATGTTCTTCAACTGCCCGGTCAGGTCCGCGACCTGGGCATCGAGCTGCGGCAGGCGCTCGCCCTGGCCTGGCACCGACTGCAGGTCGTTGCTGAGGATCCACACCACATCGCCGTTCTGCCCGCGCACCTGGCTGTAGTTGCCCTGGCTGCCGATCAGGGTCAGCTTCTGCCCGGACTTGAGCGTACCGACAATGCGGTGGCCATCGGTGGGGCCGCTGCGCACGTAGGTGCTCAGGCTGTCGCTGACCCAGCGTGCATCGCTGGCAGGCTCTTCGGCGTGCGCGGGTGCGGCAAGGGCCACCAGGGTGGCGATCAGGCCGCCGCGCAGGGCAGTGAGGGCGGAAGCAGTTGGGCGGGAATCGGGCATGTTGGGTCTTCGCTGAAACAGGACAAAAAGTAGGCCCGGTGACTGGGCCGATGAACCGGTCGGTGGGTTGACCGTCAGCGAAAGACCGTTTTTTTGTCAGCAGGTTCACTACCTGATGTCGGAAATGTCTGCAGGATGTTGCAGGACTTCAACCGGCGACTGTGAGACTAGACTCAAAGGCTCACACCCATTCTTGGAACAAGACCATGACAGCCAAGAACACAATCTGCCTCTGGTACGACAACGACGCCGAGGAGGCCGCGAATTTTTACGCCAGCGTCTTCCCTGACACGACAGTGATAGCGGTGCATCAGGCACCTGCTGATTATCCATCCGGGAAACAGGGTGACGTGATTACCGTGGAGTTCAGCGTCATGGGTATTCCCTGCGTGGGGCTCAACGGAGGCAAGGCCTTCACGCATTGCGAGGCGTTTTCATTCCAGGTCAGCACCGAGGACCAGGCCGAGACCGACCGCTTGTGGGATGCCATTGTCGGCAACGGCGGGGAGGCCAGTGTCTGCGGCTGGTGCAAGGATAAATGGGGGATTTCGTGGCAGATCACCCCGCGCATCCTCATCGAAGCCATCGGCCACCCCGACCGGGCGGCGGCCAAGCGGGCGTTTGATGCCATGATGCAGATGGGCAAGATCGATGTGGCCAGGATAGAGGCGGCGTTGAAGGGCTGATCACGGCAGTGAAGGCATCTTGATCGGGGGCTGCGCAGCAGCCCCGATTCCACAAAGTTGCCAGGTCAGTTGCCGGTCACTTCGGCCTCTGCCGACGCCGGCTTGGTCGAAGCCTTCTTCTCCTGCACCACGATGTAGAACTCTTCGCCATGCTTCACCGCGCCATACAGCACTGCCTTCTCGATCAGTTCGTTGCCGCGCAGGTGGCGCAGCATCATCGGGTCCTTGCGCAGGTCGCGGTACAGCGCCAGGCATAGCAGCACCATCACCACCACGAACGGCAGGGCCACGACGATGGTCAGGTTCTGCAGGCCGGTCAGTGCCTCGCCGGGGTCGCGCGGGTCACCGATTGCCAGCATGATCGCCGCCACCGTACCGGTCAGCGCGCCCCAGAAGATCACCGTACGCCGCGATGGCGTGGTGGTGCCGTGTTCCGACAGCGTGCCCATCACCAGCGAGGCCGCGTCGGCACCGGAGACGAAGAAGATACCCACCAGAACCATCACCAGCACTGATGTCGCCGAGGCCAGCGGGTAGCTGTCCAGCAACTGATACAGCGCGTGGTTGCTGTTGACCGCACCATTGGCCAGCTGGAAGGCGCCTTCACGCAGGGCGTCGATACCCGCGCCGCCAAAGATGGTGAACCACACCAGGCTGACCAGGCTCGGTACCAGCAGCACCCCGGTAACGAACTGGCGGATGGTGCGGCCGCGGCTGATGCGGGCGATGAACATGCCCACGAACGGCGTCCAGGAAATCCACCAGGCCCAGTAGAACACGGTCCAGCCGGCCAGCCAGTTGTTCATCTGCTCACCGCCGCTGGCGTTGGTGCGGGCCATCATTTCCGGCAGCATCTTGACGTAGATGCCGATCGAGGTTGGCAGCAGGTTGAGCATCAGCAGGGTCGGGCCAACCATGAACACGAACACCGCCAGCACCAGCGCCAGCACCATGTTGGTGTTGGACAGCCACTGGATGCCCTTGCCGATGCCCGACACCGCCGAGGTAACGAAGGCAATGGTCAGCAGGGTGATGATCGAGATGTAGAACAGTTTGCCGGGGCTTTCGATCCAGCCGTTGTATTCCAGGCCGCCGGCGATCTGCAGCGCGCCCAGGCCCAGCGAGGCCGCCGAGCCGAACAGCGTGGCGAAGATCGCCATCATGTCGATCAGGCGGCCGAGCGGGCCGTTGGCATGCTTGCCGATCAACGGCCGGAAGGCGGCTGAAATCAGCTGCGAGCGGCCGCGGCGGAAGGTGCCATAGGCAATCACCAGGCCGACGATGGCGTACATGGCCCAGGGGTGCAGGGTCCAGTGGAACAACGTTGTGGCCATGGCCACCTGCATCGCTTCGCTGGACTGCCCGGTGGCCGTCCCTGGTGGTGGCGATACATAGTGCGACAGCGGTTCGGCAACGCCGAAGAACATCAGGCCAATGCCCATGCCGGCGCTGAACATCATCGCCACCCACGACACCGTGCGGAATTCTGGCTGTTCGCCATCACGGCCCAGCGGGACCCGACCGTACCGGCTGGCGGCGAGCCACAGCACGAACACCACGAACAGCGTGGAGGTAAGCACGAAGAACCAGCCGAAGTTGAGAATGACCCAGGATTGCGCGCTGGAGGCGCTGCTGGCGAGGCTGGCCTGGTTGAGGAAGCCCCAGAGGACGAAAGCGATGGCCAGGAGGCTGGTGAAACCAAAGACGATCCAGTCGAGCTTGCCCTCGAAACGCCGGTCCTGGCGTGCTTCCGCGGTTTTCGAGGGATCCGTCACGCCAAGGTCGAGCGTTTCGGTGATGTGTTCCTTTGCCATGAATGATGAGGCCCCTTTCTGGCTTACCGGCTGGTGCAGGCTTGTAGTTTTGTGTGGGCTACCGAGTTCGATGACTGCCTCGGCGGGGAGATTGCTGGCGGGATTATCCTGCGCACTAAACGGCGGCTCCTGTCCCGATAACGCCCCGGGACGTCCATTACGCGACCTGCCAGATACTTTTAGTTCTGGGGGCGATGGCCCTTTCTGCCTCGGGTTCTGGTACCCTGTGGGCATTACCCAGGCCTGCACATCCGGGCATCGTAGAAGCGCTGCCGCTTGTGGGCCTGGCCGTACCAGGAAACGGAGATTCGTCCAGATGGCCACTGACCGTGTGAGCCTGATTCATTTCGATAAATTGAGCATGAGCCCTGCCGCTGCCGATCGGTTCCAGAAAGCCCTCGACGCGCTGGAAGCGCTCAAGCTGCAGGACCGTTACGTGTATCTCATCGCTCCTTATCTGGGTGATATCGCTGACGCCTCCGACCGCGAGCAACTGGCCACCGCCCTGGAACAGGGCTTGCGCGTGGTCGACGAGCTGCTGGCTGCCAGGTCGGTCACCAAGGTCAAGGCCGAAGAAGTACGCCAGGTGTTCCACGCTGCCGCCGAGCGCGCGCAGGCTGAAATGCCCGGCTGAGTGGCGGCATGGCCAAAGACATCGACAACCCCTGCGTCTCGCTGTGCCAGCTCAATAGCGAGCTGTGCGTGAGCTGCGGTCGCAGCCGTGACGAAATCCGCAAATGGCGGGGCATGAAGCGCCCCGAGAAGATGGCCACCGTGCAGCGGGCGGCAACGCGGATGAAGGCTATCGCCAAGAAGGCGGCCAAGCGGCAGAATGGCGACTGAACCTGCGCACCCTGGGCGCAATTTTTCCTGATTGTCTGACGAGCCTGAAAATGGATTCTCACTCGCTGTTTGCCTTTACCCTGGTCGCTGCCATCGCGATCGCCAGCCCCGGCCCTGCCACCCTGATGGCCATCAACAACAGCCTTGCCCATGGCCAGCGCAGCGCGATCTGGTCGTCGCTGGGCAATGGCTCGGGCCTGTTCTGCCTGTCGGCAGCCGCCATGCTGGGGCTGGGCGCGTTGCTGGCCAGTTCCGAAATGCTGTTCAACGCCGTGAAGATCCTGGGGGCGGGCTACCTGTTCTATTTGGGCGCGCGGCAATTGCTGAAAAAGAGCCCGATGCTGGCGCAGGGCGATGCAGAGGGTGTGGCCAAGGTTCGGCCCACGCCGCTGAAGCTATACAAGTCGGCCTTCCTCACGGCAGTGACCAACCCCAAGGCGACCATGTTCTTCACCGCGCTGTTCCCGCAGTTCATCGACCAGGGGGCGGCGCTGTTGCCGCAGTTCCTGATCCTGACCGGGATATTCGTAGCGTTGTCGCTGGTTTCGCTGAGCCTGTATGCCGCACTGGCGGCGCGGGCCAAGGGCGTGCTGACCCGGCCGTCCCTGTCGCGCTGGGTGAGCCGGGTGGTGGGCACTACCTTTATCGGTTTTGGCGCGGCAATCCTGGCGATGCGCCGACAGGGGGCCTGAAGTACGAGGGGCGCTCCATCTGGCCGATAAAAGGCCAACCTGATGGCCATACATGGTCCAGACTGTCTGCAGCACGCACAGATGGGTGCTGCAGTCGACCACAGGACGTGGCAACCATTGGCCGCCGCTCCGGGTCTGCGGATGTCACATGTGCCGAGGGTTGTCGATGATCGAGCGCTGCTTTCGCCACGCCTTGCTGCTGTTGCCGTGCCTGCTGCTGCCGCTGGCGGCGGTAGCGCATGAGGAATGCCGGCGGCTGACTGCCACCGGCAACCCGGAATACCCCCCCTACCTGTGGCGCGACCCGCAAAACCCCCAGCAACTGATCGGTGCCAATGCCGACCTGCTCAAGTACCTGGGCAAACAACTGGGGCTGGAAATCGAGGTGGTCTACGGCGGGCCGTGGTCGCGCGCCCAGGAAGAAGTGCGCACGGGCCGGATCGACCTGATGGCCGGGTACTTCCTGACCAAGCCCCGTCAGCAGCAGATGGACTTCATTACCCCGGCATTCCTGTATACCCCAAGTGTTATCTGGGTGCGCCAGGACAATACCTTTGCCTACCAGCAATGGGCCGACCTGAAGGGCCGCAAAGGCGGCACGCTGGTCAACAACAGCCACGGCCAGCAGTTCGACGACTACGCCAGAACCAACCTCACCCTCGAAGCGGTACCCGGTGCCAGGCAGGCATTCGAGAAGTTGATGCACAAGCGCAGCGATTACGTGGTGTACGAGCAGTATCCCGGCTTGGCGCTGGCACGCACCTTGGGGATTGCCGACAATTTACAGGTGCTGGAACCACCGGTATCCAGCGAAGGGCTGTACCTGGCGCTTTCGCATGACTCGCCCTGCAATCAGCCGAAGCTGCGTGAGGCACTGACAAGGGAGATGGAAAAGATCGTTGCCGGGGCATTGCCGGAGCAACTGGTGCAGCAAAACCTGGAGCGTTGGCAATAAATAGCAGCCTGGCATGCGCTCCTACAGGGCTCGGGCCAACTGCTCGGCTTCCTTGGCCCGGATCACGCTGACTGCGCTGGGCAGGGTGACATCGTTCTTCGCCGCTAGGATCTCGGCCATGACGCTGACGGCAATCTCGGCTGGGGTCTTGCTACCGATATAAATGCCGATAGGGCCGTGCAGGCGCTGCAACGACGCTTCGCTTTCGCCAAAGTGTTCGATCAGCCGCTCGCGGCGCAGCTGGCTGTTGCGCCGTGAGCCGATGGCACCGATATAAAACGCCGGGCTGTGCAACGCTTCGAGCAGGGCCAGGTCGTCCAGCTTGGGGTCGTGGCTGACAGCGACGATGGCGCTGCGCAGGTCCGGGGCGAAGGCGCGGACCACGTCGTCCGGCATGCCGGCAAGGTGGTTGACGCCGGCAACGTTCCAGCCTGCTGTGTACTCGGGGCGCGGGTCGCACAGTGAAACGCTGAAGCCATTGAACAGGGCCATGGTCGCCAGGTATTCGGCCAGCGCGCCGGCACCGATCAGCAGCAGGCGGTAGCCGGGGCCCAGAGTGCTGAGCATGTGCCGGCCATCGAAGCTGAACAGTTCGGGCGTGGTGGTGGCGCTGAGGCTGGCTTTGCCGCTGCGCAGGTCGAGCCCACGCCGTACCAGGCTGCCGCCGTCGAGGCCGGCGAGCAATTGTTCGAGGTGTGGCAGCGACGGGGCGAATTCCAGCACCAGTTCGAGGGTGCCGCCACAGGGCAGGCCGAAGCGGTGGGCCTCGTCGGCACTGACGCCATAGCGCACCACCTGGGGCAGGCCGCTGGGCATGCCGGGGCCGCCGTAGGCACCGGTGTAGCGGTGAATGAGGTCGTCCTCGATGCAGCCGCCAGAGACACTGCCGACCACACGGCCGTCGCTGCGCAGGGCCATCATCGAGCCCACCGGGCGGGGGGAGGAGCCCCAGGTGCGGGCGACCGTGGCGAGCAGGGTGCGGTGGCCGGCGGCGAGCCAGTCACGGGTGGTGCGAAGGACCAGCAGGTCGATGCTTTCCATGGGTACTCCGGTAAAGCCTGGTGTTCAAGGGTGGCTGTACCGGCCTCTTCGCGGGTGAACCCGCTCCCACAGGTATTGCACAGGTCTTAGGGGTGGTGCAAATCCTGTGGGAGCGGGTTCACCCGCGAAGAGGCCGGTACAGCCACCAAATTCATCGCATATGCAAAATGATCGGGCTACTGCTGGCCGGGTCGGTATGCCCACGCAACTTGCCCACCGCCTGCGCATTCACCGCGCCACCATTGTTCCCCCAGGCACTGCGCACGAAACCCAGCACATCAGCAATTTCCTGGTCACTCAGTTGCTCACGGAAGGCCGGCATGCGATAGGCATCGGGCAACCCGGCCGTCACCACCCGCTGCGAACCATTGAGGGTGATATTGATCGCCGAGGCGTCTTCCTTGGCCAGTGCCGAAGTAGCGCCGGCCAAAGGCGGCATCCATTCGGCCTGGCCCTTGCCGTCCAGGCCGTGGCACGACGCACAGCGGGTTACATAGGTATGCGCCCCAGGGCTGTCGAGCCGCGCCGCCGTCGTTTCGGCCTGGTATTGCCACGGCGCACCGTCGCGTTGCGGGTCGCCGGGCAGCGACTTCAGGTAGCGGGCGATGGCGGCCAGGTCGTCGTCACTCATGAACTGCGTGGAGTTGTTGAAGGCCTCGGTCATCGAGCCGAATACCACCGCATGCCGGTTGCGCCCGGTCTTGAGGAACTGCGCGATCTCGGCTTCGCTCCAGCGCCCCAGCCCGGTGTTGGGGTCGGCACGCAGGCTCGGTGCATACCAGCCATCGAGCAGGGCACCAGCGAGGAACGGCTTGCCGCTGTCATCCAGGGCCTTTTCGTTGAAGGCCAGGCCGCGCGGCGTATGGCAGCTGCCACAGTGGCCTGGGCCCTGGACGATGTAGGCGCCGCGGTTCCACTGGGCATCCTGCCCGGCCTGGTTGGTGTAGGGCGTGGTGGCGGCGAACAGGCCGTTCCACAAGGCGATGGGCCAACGCAGGTTCAGCGGCCAGGGAATGTCGCTGGCCAGGTTGGCCTGTTGCACCGGCTGCACGCCTTGCATGAAAAAGGCATACAGCGCCTTTACATCGTCATCGCTGAGCTTGGCGTAGGACGGGTAGGGCATGGCCGGGTACAGCCGTCGGCCACCGGGTGCGACGCCGTGGCGCACGGCACGGTCGAAGTCGGCCAGGCTGTAGCCACCGATGCCGGTGTCGCGGTCGGGGGTGATGTTGGTGGCGTGGATCGCCCCCAGCGGGGTGGCCATTTCCAGCCCGCCGGCGAACGGTTTGCCGTCCGCCAGGCTGTGGCAGGCCACGCAGTCGCTGAGGCGGGCCACGTATTCGCCACGGCTGACCAGCGCCGGGTCGGCAGCGGTGGCTTGCGTACCGGCAAATGGCGAGGCGGGCTCACGGGTGACGTACCAGGCCAGCAGGCCTGCCGCGACCAGGCACGGCAGCGCCAGCCAGCCAGCGGTTCTTGCGAAACGATGGGTCATGGGGCGTCCTTGTGTGCTCAGCTGAAGGTATGGCGGCTCAATGGCAGGCTGCGCACGCGCTGGCCGGTCAGCTGCGCGACTGCGTTGGCTACCGCCGGTGCCACCGCGGGCAACGGTGGCTCGCCGATGCCGCCCATCTTCGCCCCGCTTTCGACAATGCGCACATGCACCCTGGCCATGCGCGACGGCGGCAGGATCGGGTACAGGTCGTAGTTGCGCGCGCGCGGCTTGCCATCCACGTACACCGCTTCTTCCAGCAGCGTCTGCGACAGGCCCAGGGCGACGGCGCCGTTGACCTGATGCTCGATGATCGCCGGGTTGACGATGCTGCCCGGGTCGATGGCCTGCCAGATGTCGTGCACCTTGACCTGGCCGTTCTCAATCGACACCTCGGCAATGACCGCTGCCTCCGAGCCGAACGGCGAGGCCATGGCCACGCCACGCGCCCGCTTGCTGCCATCCTCGGCGGTGAACGGCCCGCGCTTCCAGCCGCCGGAAAGCTCGGCGACGGCCTGCAGCAGGTTGGTCAGGCGCGGGTTGTCGCGCAGCAGGTGCAGGCGCAGTTCGAACGGGTCCTTGCCGCCTTTGTCGGCCAGTTCGTCGAGGAACGACTCATAGAAGAAGTCATTCAGCGAGTTGCCCACCGAGCGCCAGTAGCCGAGCATGGCCGGGCCTTTCACGTAGATCTGCGCGATACGCTTGTTGGCGATGGCGTAGGACTTGCCCGACAGGCCTTCGAGCGCGGTCGGGTCGAGCTTTTCGCCTTGCTTGCCTGCGAGGGCCTCGGTCGGGCCTTCGGTGGCGCTCACGGCTTCGAGGGCCACCGGCAGGCCGTCGGCATCCAGCCCGGCACGGAACTTCACCACGGCGACCGGGCGCAGCACATCGCGGAGGAATTCTTCCTCGCGGCTCCAGATGAGTTTCACCGGCCGGCCGACCGCCTTGGCCAAGGCAATGGCCTGTGGGTAGGGGTTGGCCGAGTCGTACAGGAAGTGGCGGCCAAAGAAACCGCCCAGCAACGGCGAATGCAGGGTGATCTGTGCCGGGGCCAGGCCGGTGCGCTTGGCAATGTCGTCACGGAACATGTCCGGCGCCTGGTTGGGCAGCCATACCTCCAGGGTGCCGTCCGGGTTGAAGCGCGCCAGTGCCGACGGCGGCTCCAGCTGGGCGTGGTTGAGGTACTGGTTATGGTAGGTTGCCTCGACCCGGGTCTTGGCACTGGCCAGCATGCCGGCCACGTCGCCCTGGTTTTCGTCGTCGCGCGCCGGGCCCGTGACCGTGGCCAGGTGCTCGCGCCAGCCATCGCTGGAGAAGTCGGCCGGCATCGGCCGTACCGGGCTGTCAGCCGCAGGCTCCTTCCAGTCAACCTGGATGGCCTCGACCGCGCGCTTGGCATGCCACCAGCGTTCGGCTACCACGGCCACGGCGCCCGGCAGCTTATGCACCGAATGCACGCCCTTCATGGCCTTGACCTGGTCTTCGTTGCGCAGGCTGCCGACGGTCATGCCCAGGCGTGGCGCGTGCTGCACGGCAGCGTGGAGCATGCCGTCGACCTTGATGTCGATGCTGTACACCGCCTTGCCGGTGGACTTGTCGTAGGCATCCAGGCGACGTACCGGCTTGCCGATCCAGCGAAACTGGCTGGGGTCGCGCAGCTTGACGCTGGCCGGGTCCGGCACCGGCAGGTCCATGGCCCGCCCGGCCAGTTCTCCGTAGGGGATGGAGCGGCCAGTCGTGGTATGTACCACGTGACCCGGCGTGGTGGAGAGTTCTTCGACCGGCACGCCCAGCTGCTCGGCACCCGCCTGCAGCAGCATGGCCCGGGCGAGGGCGCCCAGGCGGCGCATGGTCGGGTAGCTCATGCGCACCGACATGCTGCCGCCGGTGATGCGCATGCCGTTTTCCATCACTACATAGGCTTCGCCGGGCGGCGCGCTGTCGACCATGAAATTGGCCGGGTCGACGTCCAGCTCTTCACCCACGATCTGCGCCATGGCGGTGAAGGGGCCTTGGCCACCTTCCATGAACGGGCTGAGCAGGCGTACTTTGCCGTCCGGGCGGATCTCCAGAAACGCCGGCACCTGGGTGCCGCGCTCCGGGGTTGCCGCGGCAGCTGCCTGCACGCGGGCCGAGCCCATGGGCAGGCCGAAACCCAGCACCAGGGCACCGACAGCCGTGCCGGCAAGAAAGCGCCGACGCGACAGGTTGACGGTTTCGCCCAGTTGCAGCTTGAGCAGTTCGGCGGGGGTATCGACTGGTGTGTTCATCAGGCCTTCTCCCCTTGGGCCAGCTCATGCACGGCAGCATGGATGGCGTTGTAGGTGCCGCAGCGGCACAGGTTGACCATGGCTGCCTCGATCTGTGCGTCACTGGGCTTGGGCGTGTGCTTGAGCAGCGCCGTGGCCGCCATTACCTGGCCGGACTGGCAGTAGCCGCACTGGGCCACCTGGTGCTCGACCCAGGCCGCGACCACCCGTTTGCCGACGGCATCGGCCTCGATCGCCTCGATGGTGGTCACCTCGCGCCCGACCACGCCGGCCACCGGGGTGACGCAGGCGCGCACCACGTTGCCGTCCACCAGCACCGAACAGGCGCCGCACTGGGCCAGGCCGCAGCCATACTTGGTGCCGGTTAGCCCCAGGTCGTCGCGGATCACCCATAGCAGGGGCGTGTCGGCGTCTGCCTCGACCTGGTAGGTCTTCTGGTTGATGCGTAGTTCCATGGTTCACCTGCCCGTCAACGGTTGCTGTCGCTTGGTTTCTTGTGATCGGGGAATACGGTGCTCCCCAGTGCAGAAACGCTAGCACAGCGGGGTGACCGCCGGTCTGCTGACGGGGGCAGGTTCAGAGGATCAGGCAAGCAATTCGGTGGAATGCGCAAGCGGCGATGTGCGCTATCGCCTGTAGGAGCGGCCTTGTGTCGCGATGGGGCGCGCAGCGGCCCTGGGATCTTGGCAGCATGCAGTATTGTAAGGGGCCGCTTTGCGGCCCATCGCGACACAAGGCCGCTCCTACAAGAAAGCGCATTTGGAGGTGAGGAGGACTTCCGCAACGAAAACCCGGATAATGCCGGCCAATTTCGTTTTGCACGTTTAAATCACGGTAATCCCGCATGGAAATCAAGGTCAATTTTCTCGACAATCTCCGTCTCGAAGCCAAGTTCGACGACTTCACGGTGATCGCCGACCAACCGATCCGCTACAAGGGTGATGGCTCGGCCCCAGGGCCGTTCGACTATTTCCTGGCGTCTTCGGCCTTGTGCGCGGCTTACTTCGTCAAGCTGTACTGCCAGACCCGCGACATTCCCACCGAAAACATTCGCCTGTCGCAGAACAACATCGTCGACCCGGAAAACCGCTACAACCAGGTCTTCAAGATCCAGGTCGAACTGCCCGAGGACATTTCCGAGAAGGACCGCCAGGGCATCCTGCGCTCCATCGACCGCTGCACGGTGAAGAAGGTGGTGCAGACCGGCCCCGAGTTCGTGATCGAAGTGGTCGACAACCTCGATGCCGATGCCCAGGGCTTGCTGATGCCGGTGGCGGACACCAGCACCTACATCCCCGGCAAGGACCTGCCGCTGGAACAGACCATCGCCAACATGTCGGGCATCCTCGCCGGGCTGGGGATGAAGATCGAGATCGCCTCGTGGCGCAACATCGTGCCTAACGTGTGGTCGCTGCATGTGCGCGACGCCCAGTCGCCGATGTGCTTCACCAACGGCAAGGGCGCGACCAAGGAGGCTGCGCTGGCCTCGGCGCTGGGCGAGTTCATCGAGCGGCTGAACTGCAACTTCTTCTATAACGACCAGTTCTGGGGCGAGGACCTGGCCAACGCGCCGTTCGTGCACTACCCGAACGAGCAGTGGTTCAAACCCGGCCCGCGCGATGCGCTGCCGGCCGAGATCCTCGACGAGCACTGCCTGGCAATCTACAACCCGGACGGCGAGCTGCGTGGCTCGCACCTGTACGACACCAACTCGGGCAACACCGCGCGCGGCATCTGCTCGTTGCCGTTCGTGCGCCAGTCCGACCAGCAGGTGGTGTACTTCCCGTCCAACCTGATCGAGAACCTGTTCCTCAGCAACGGCATGAGCGCCGGCAACACCCTGGCCGAGGCGCAGGTGCAGTGCCTGTCGGAAATCTTCGAGCGCGCCGTGAAGCGCGAAATCCTCGAAGGCGAGCTGTGCCTGCCGGATGTGCCGCAGGAGGTACTGGCCAAGTACCCGGCCATCGTCGCCGGCATCCAGGGCCTGGAAGAGCAGGGCTTCCCGGTGCTGGTCAAGGATGCGTCGCTGGGCGGTGAGTTCCCGGTGATGTGCGTGACCTTGATGAACCCGCGCACCGGCGGCGTGTTCGCTTCGTTCGGCGCCCACCCGAGCCTGGAAGTGGCGCTGGAGCGCAGCCTCACCGAACTGCTGCAGGGCCGCAGCTTCGAAGGCTTGAATGACCTGCCGCAACCGACCTTCGAAAGCCACGCGCTGACCGAGCCGAACAACTTCGTCGAGCACTTCATCGACTCCAGTGGCGTGGTGTCGTGGCGCTTCTTCAGTGCCAAGGCTGACTTCGAGTTCGTCGAGTGGGACTTCTCCGGCCACGGCGAGGATTCCAACGTGCAGGAGGCCGCGACCTTGTTCGGCATCCTCGAGGACCTTGGCAAGGAGGTGTACATGGCGGTGTA
Organism: Pseudomonas sp. A2; assembly: GCF_023100865.1. Taxonomy (NCBI): domain Bacteria; kingdom Pseudomonadati; phylum Pseudomonadota; class Gammaproteobacteria; order Pseudomonadales; family Pseudomonadaceae; genus Pseudomonas; species Pseudomonas sp. A2. The sequence goes on along the minus strand of NZ_CP039127.1, from coordinate 3,553,441 downwards.
CGACAACCTTGGCGCTACCGCCTGCCGCATCCTGGTGCCGGGTTATTCGGAGATCTACCCGGTCGAGGACCTGATCTGGGACAACACCAACCGCGCCTTGTCGTTCCGCGCCGACATCCTCAACCTCCACAGCCTGGACAACCGTTCCCTCAAGCTGCTGCTCAAGCGCCTGGACAACTGCGATGTGGATGACTACACCACCATCACCACGCTGATCGGCGTGGAGTTCGACGAGAACACGGTGTGGGGCCAGTTGACCATTCTCGAGCTGAAGCTGCTGATCTGCCTGGCTGTGCAGCGCTTCGAGGATGCCAAGGAACTGGTGGAGGCGTTCCTGCAGTTCAACGACAACACCGTCGAGCGCGGCCTGTTCTACCAGGCGCTGAACGTGGTGCTGGAAGTGCTGCTGGACGACGAACTGGAAATGGACGACTACGAAGCCAACTTCCGCCGTATGTTCGGTAACCCGCGCATGGACGCGGTGCTGGGTTCGGTGGACGGCAGCGTGCGCTTCCATGGCCTGACCCCGACCAGCATGAAGCTCGAAGGCCTCGATCGCCACCTGCGCCTGATCGAAAGCTACAAGAAGCTGCACGCGGCCCGGGCCAAGTTCGCCTGACTCCTGTAGGAGCGGCCTTGTGTCGCGATGGGCCGCAAAGCGGCCCCCGCAATATCAGCTTCAATGCCAAAACGGGGGCCGCTTTGCGGCCCATCGCGACACAAGGCCGCTCCTACAGCGACGTCGATCGCCTTCATATATCGGTTTCAAATAACCGCTATCCCCAATCTGTCTTGCCGCTTCGCCTGCCAGGCGCGTAGCGTTTTGCTCCCATCCCCTCGATCCATGGCGCGTTGACCGCCAGAAGGACCTCGGCCGCGCACAACAAGAAGGCGCAGACCATGAGCACCCCTTTGGATACCAATGCCCTCAAAGCCCGCCAGCAAGCCGCGTGGGCCAGTGGCGACTACGCGGTAATCGGCACCACCCTGCAACTGGTTGGCGAACGCCTGGCCGAAGCCTGTGACCTGCGCTGGGACGAGCAGGTGCTGGATGTCGCCGCCGGCAACGGCAATGCCACCCTGGCTGCTGCCCGGCGCGGCTGCCGTGTCACCTCCACCGACTATGTGCCCGAGCTGCTCAAGCGCGGTGAAGAACGCGCGCGGGCCGAGCACCTCAATGTGGTGTTCCAGGTCGCCGATGCCGAAGCGCTGCCGTTTGCCGATGGCACCTTCGATGCCGTGCTGTCCACTTTCGGCGTGATGTTCGCCCCCGACCAGGCCCAGGCCGCACGCGAACTGAGCCGGGTGTGCCGGCCCGGTGGCCGGATCGGTCTGGCCAACTGGACCCCGCAAGGGTTCGTCGGGCAGATGTTCAAGACCCTCGGGCGGCATGTGCCGCCACCAGCCGGGGCTCTGCCGCCTTCACGCTGGGGTGATGAAGAACAGTTGCGCGTGATGTTCGAGGGGGCGCTGGGCGAATTGAAGGTCAGCCGCCAGCACTTCAACTTCCGCTATCGCTCGGCGGCGCATTTCATCGAGGTGTTCCGCACCTGGTACGGGCCGGTGCACAAAGCGTTTGCCTCGCTGGAGCCTGAAGCGGCCGGGGCGCTGGAGCGGGATCTGACCCAATTGCTGAATGAAAGCAATGTGGGCGGCTCGTCGTCGTTGGTGGTGCCGAGCGAGTACCTTGAAGTGGTGATCATTCGAGGTTGAGCCCACGGGCCAAGCGCTCAGTTCTTGCACTTGGCCATCACCACCTGGCAAGTCTTCGGTGTGCCTCCTGACCGGCTTGCATAACGCACGCAGTTGTTCAGCGATTTCTGTCGGGCAATGCTCAGCGTATTGCCCCACGCGAGGCCGCCTTCGCCGGTGGTGGGGACGGCCTTGGCGAAGCAGTTGGAGCCCGTTGCCGGCGTCGCGTACCTGGCCTTGCTGGCTTTGCTGGAGCAGCCTGCGGTGAGTGCCAGGCTGAAGGCGAGCAGGGTGGTCAGCGCCCAGAACGTGGAGGGGCGAATCGGTTTACTGCTCATATGCTCTCCTTACCGAGGCGCAGGACTCTGCGATCGCAAGCAAGGTGCTGCCCCTGTGGGAGTGGGTTTACCGAGGCGTCGAAGCGCCGCGAACACTGGCAAGGCCGGTGCCATCCACTGCACAGGATATTGCATTCAAGCGAAGCGGTGAACGCTTGCGTTGCATCAGGCCTCGCACCATGGCAAGGCCTTGCGCCTGGGGCAACGATCAGAACCGGTAGTTGAAGCTGGCTTCCAGCGTGCGCGGTGCACCCGGGGTGATCAGGTCAACCGAACCGTGCGCGGAAGCATAGTAGTCGCGGTCGAACACGTTCTTGAGGCGCAGCGCGGCATCCCACTGCGGCACGCTGTACAGCAGCGCGGCGTCGAAGGTGGTGTAGCCCGGCATCACCACCACGTTGTCGAGTGCGGTGTAGCGCTCGTCGACGTAGTTGGCGCCGGCGGCCACGCGCCATTCCGGGGTCAGCGTGCGCACCAGCCAGACGTTGGCGCTGTTACGCGGCGTCAGGGTAGGAGTCTGGCCTTCGTTGGCCACGCCATTGGTCTTGCTGTTGGACTTGGTGATCTCGGCATCCAGGTAGGCGTAGCCGGCGTAGATCTGCCACTTGTCCGTGAGCTGCCCGCTGACGGTGGCTTCGAAACCGTCGGTGCGCTGTTCGCCGGCCAGCACAGTCAGGTTGGGGTTGGCCGGGTCGGCGGTCTTCATGTTGGTGCGCTCGAGGCGGAATACCGCTGCGGTCACCGACAGGCGGCTGTCGAGCAGGTCCCACTTGGCGCCGATTTCGTAGTTGGTGGTTTCTTCCGGCTCCAGATGCTGGTTGGTCGGGCTGACCGCGAACACTTCGCCCGAAGGCTGGTAACTGCGGCTGACCGACACATAGTAGGACTGGATGTTATCCGGCTGGTACACCAGGCCGGCACGTGGGCTCCAGGTCTTGTCGGTACGGTCGAGGTCTACGTTCTGCGCGCGGTCGTCGTCGTACTCCTGGCCGAAGATGTCATAACGCACACCGACCAGGGCCTTCCAGTGCTCGTTCAGCTCGATCATGTCCTGCACATACAGGCCGGCGGTCTGCTGGAAGTTGGTGCCCTTGGACGACAGGTTGGCGGCGTGCTCCGGCACCGGCACCAGGGCGTCGCGGTACACCGGCACCTGGGCCACGTTGTTCTGGCTCCGCACCCGCTGGTGCTTGTCCTGGAAGCCCACTTCAACGCCATACAGCAGGTTGTGCTGCATGCCGGCAAGCTGCGCCTGTTGCTTGAGTTCGGTCTGGTTGAACATGCCGTACTCGTCGCGGGCGACGTTGCCACGGTTGAGCTTGACCAGCAGTTCGCCGTCAGGCGCGGTGACGAAGCGCGTCGGGCTGCTGTCGGCCAAGGTGTTGTTGCGGTCCAGGTCGTAGCGGTAGTACCGGCTGGTGTTGGTCAGGGTGAAGTCGTCGTTGATGCGGTAGTCCAGGCTGGCAGTCAGCGAGAACACTTCGCTGCGGGCGTAGTCCTGGTCGGCATCGCCGGAGCCGAAGCGCTTGTCGCGGTCCACATCTACCGGGCGGTTGCCCAGCGCCGGGATGCCGAAGTCGATCAGGCGCTTGTCGTACAGGTAGGTGGCGCCCAGGTTCAGTTCCAGGTCGTCGGAGAGGCGGAAGTAGGCCGATGGCGCGATGGCCTTGCGGTCGATATAGCCATCGTCGCGGAAGGTGTCGCTGTCTTCGAAGGCGCCGGTCACGCGGTAGGCCTGGTTGCTTTGCGGGTCGGCCCAGCCGGTGTCGAACTGGGTGCGGCGCTTGCCTTCGCTGTCGAAGCTCATGCCGACTTCGCGCTTGGGCGTGAAGCTCGGCTTCTTGCTGATGCTGTTGATCAGGCCGCCCGAAGAGCCGCGGCCATACAGCACGGCGGCAGGGCCCTTGATCACCTCGACCCGCTCGATGTTGGACAGGTCGCGGAAGTACAGCGCATCGTCGCGCACGCCGTCGATGTACATGTCGCCAATGGCGCTGAAGCCGCGAATGGTCACCTGGTCACGCTGGCCGTCGCCGTTGGACAGGCCGACGCCGGGCACGTTCTTCAGCACGTCTTCCATAGACTGCGCACCCTGGTCCTTGATCACGCTTTCGGGCACGACGTTGACGGTTTGCGGGATGTCGCGCAGCGGGGCGTCGATCTTCATGGCGCTGCGGCTTTCGCTGGCCTTGTAGCTTTGCTGCTCGTAGGCGCTGGTGACCGCAGTGGCGGGCAAGGCGAGGGAACCCTGCGATTCAGATTGGACCGCGTGAACAGCAGGTACAACCAGAATGCCCAGCACGGAAATGGATGCTGGGACAACAGACTTTTTTGCCATTACAGGTGACTCTTTGTTGTATTTGAAGGTCACGAATAGTAATGATTTGCAAATGTAAAGCAAGTGTAAAGAGTTCGTATTTGCTATTGCAAGAATGCAGCTGGCAGAAAAAGCGACAAAACGCGTCGTGAGGGGGAAGGGCCGGCAATGTGTCAGGCAAGGGCTATGCTTGTTGGCGCGTGAACATTTCACGTCCCTACCCGGTCTCGATTACATGGAAGCAGGCCTATGAATCCAATTCGCTCTCTCGCTCGTGCCATTGCCGTTGCCACCCTGGCGTCTGCCTTCAGCTTCACGGTGCAGGCTGCCGGTATTCCCATTGGTAGCGAGGCGCTGGAAAGCCACGTCACCACGCAGGTCACGGCCATCGACCTGGCTAACCGGCAGGTCACGGTGAAAGGCCCTGACGCCAAGAAGGATGTGACCTTCCAGCTCACTGAAAAGGCCAAGGCGCTGCCCAACCTCAAGGTGGGTGACCAGGTCGACATCTACGTGACCCGTGCAGTGGCCTATGTGCTCAACCCCGAGGTGGGCGGTGCACCGAAGGCGACTGAAGAGTCCGGTACCATTCGCGCCACGGCAGACAACCCCAACCCGGGCGGCGAGGCGTTCCGCCAGGTCAGGGTGACCTCGCAGATCAAGAAGATCGACCTCAAGACGCATGAAGTGAGCCTGTTGCCGCCGGAGGGCAAGCTGCAGGTGGTCAAGGTCGAGAACCCTGACCTGCAGGCACGCATGAAGAACCTCAAGGTCGGCCAGACGGTCGACGCGATCTACACCGAAGTGCTGCGCGTCGAAACCTCGCGCTGACCATCGATTGGGGCAGGCTGTGGGTTGCCCGCCTATGGGATCGCCTTGCATTGATGCCCTTTCAGCTAATCGATTGGGGCCGCTGTGCGGCCCATCGCCGGCAAGCCAGGGACTTTGTGGGAGCGGCTTTAGCCGCGAACACCGGCGCAGCCGGTGCCATGCACCGCGTTGGCTTCTTCGCGGCTAAAGCCGCTCCCACAGGGTACGCGTACCGCTTGCGAATTCAGTTCTTTACGCGACAGCGCAGCCCAAAGGACTGGGCGATCTCCCACAGAGATCGCGCCAACTTTTAGAATTTGAGCAAGACAGTTGCTCTCATAGGTACGGCTCAGGCTTCAGGACTGCGCGGTACCTATGGGCGCTGGCTTGCCGGTAATGGGCTGCGTGATCGTGTATCCATGTGGTGAATAAAGTACGTGCACACTTTCGATTTCCATGGATGAAGGGAATTTCCCGATCATCGCCTGAACATCTGTCACGAATGAGGACTGCCATGTTCAGCAAGACCTTGTGCCTTCTGGTGCTTCCCTTTGCCCTGGCGTTGCTTGCCGGTGCCGTGCTGCCGTTCCAGGCTGCGGGTAATGCCGCCGTCGGCCGGGCGCTGGGGCACTGGTTGTGGGGTGCGTTCACGTCATTGACGGTAAGTTCGCTGGTAGTGATCGCCGCGCTGCTGGTCCTCAGGGTGCCGGCGCCGGACATGGGCAAGGCCTTGCAGGGGCCCTGGTGGCTGTGGGTTGGTGGTGTGCTGGGGGCGCTGTATGTGGCCGGTGCTGCTGCGCTCACCCCCCGGCTTGGGGCGGCGGGGTTCCTGGTGCTGGTGGTGGCGGGGCAGATCATCACGGCGGTGGTCGCAGACCACTTCGGGGTGATGGGGTTGGGGGGCAAGCCGCTCAACCTGGCCAGGTTGGCAGGTGTGGTGCTGATCCTCTGCGGCGTGCTGCTGGTGCAGGGCACCTGGGCAGCAGGCTCGTCGGCCAATGCCCCTGCCGTGGAGAAACAGTCGGAAGGCTGATCAGCGCCCCGGCTGGCTGCACGCCCACACGGTTTCCCGCAGCCAGCGATGCCCGGGGTCGTCGTCCTTGCGGCTATGCCAGGCTTGCTGGTAATCGAACGAAGGAATCGCCAGTGGCGGCTCGAACTGGCGCAATGTCTCGTGCTGGTGCAGCGAGCCCACCGCGCGGCTGGCCACGGTGAGGATCAGGTCGGTGCCGGCCAGTACCTCGACCGCCGCACTCCAATGCGGCAAGGCCAGGGCAATCCGCCGACGCAGGCCTTGCGCGGCCAGGGCGCGTTCGATTTCATCGAAGGCATCCGGGTGCATGGCCATCAGCACATGCGGGCGGGCCAGCCAGTCGTCCAGGGCCAGGCCGCCGCTGGCCGGTAGCACCTGGCGGTCGGCAACGCTGATGAAGCTGTCGGTGAACAGCGGCTGCGCCGTGATGGCCTGGGGCAGGTCCGGGAAGATGCCCAGGGCCAGGTCCAGTTCACCATCGAGCAACTGGGCCAGCATGGTTTCGCGGCTGGCCTGGCTGATGGCCAGGTCCACCCCGGGCGCGACCTGGCGCAGGTGGCGCAGCAGGGGTGGCAGGATGATCCGCGAGGAATAGTCGGACAGCGAGAGCCTGAAGCGACGCTGGGCCTTGGCCGGTTCGAACTGTGGGGCGGCCAGCAGGCCGTTGAGGTTGCCCAGGGCGTCGTGCAGCGGTTTGGCCAGCGATTGGGCGCGGGCGGTCAAGGTCATGCTGCCGTTCTGGCGCACCAGCAAGGGGTCGTCGAAGTGCTTGCGCAACTGCGCCAGTGCGTGGCTTACCGCCGGTTGGCTGCGGTGCAGGCGCAGGGCGGCGCGGGTGACGTGCTTTTCGCTCAGCAGGGCGTGCAGGGCGAGCAGCAGGTTGAGGTCGATCTTGCGTAGTTCATCCATGTTGCGAATGGTCTTGGTTGCGTCCGACAGTTTTCATCAGTTTAACAAATGCCCAAGGCCGCTCTCATAGAACTACACATGCCTCATTGGTTTAGTGAGATTCTGTAGGAGCAGCCTTGTGCTGCGAAGAGGCCGGCACTGACAAAGCCTGTCTATTGCTTGTACCGGCCCTCTTCGCAGCACAAGGCTGCTCCTACAGAGGACGCTTCAAATGAGCGATATTTGTTCTCTGCGCGACAGCGCTGCCCAAAGAGCCAGAGCTTTATCGCCTTGCTACAGCATGCTGCACGCACTGCTCGTAATAGGTCTGCTTGATCGCTGCAGGCTTTAGCCGCGAGCGGCTGTTGTAGGTCTGTTCGGTAATGCCGAAGGCGGTCATGCGCATCCACGGTTTGGGGAATTTGCGCGCCTGCAGCTTCTTGCGCGTGGCATACAGGGTTACCCCGGAAAGCTTGGCCTGCTGCGCCTCGGCGGCTATCTGCGCGCCCCAGCCGCAAGTGTGGCGATCGTTCTGGCTCAGCGCCCGTGCCTGGGCGCCGAAAGCGAGCGTGGCTAGCAGACAGCCGGCCATCGTTGCTAGAAGTACTCGCATGTTGCTGTCCTAAGCATCTGAAGGAAAACGAAGTTTGCCTTCACAAGCAGTTACCGGGGGCCAGCAAATTGCCGTCAGGTTGTTGCCATCCGCAACGGGCTGGCGCGGAGTGTGCGCAGGCTGGTCCAGGCCAGGCTGGCGACCCAGATCACCGATACGCCGTAGTTCAGGCGCTGGTACAGGCCGAACCATTGGCCGCTTTGCGCTGCCTTGCCCATGAGTACGACGGTCACGGTCGCCAGCACCACGCAAGCCAGGGAAAACAGCCCCAGTGCCCTGGAGCCGGCAATGCGATTGCCCAACCAGGCCCACAGTGCGCTTGCAAGGGTCAGCGAAAGGAACATCAGCAAGCCGGACAGGTTGTGTAGCTGCTGTGAAGGGGAAGGCTGCGCCGGAGCGCAACCTTGGTCGCAGGGAAACCAGCCGGTACCCAGGCTGCCCAGACCATGCAACAGCACCAGCGCCGCACTCAGCAATGCCAGCTTCGAACCACGCCAGCGCCGCGCCAGGCCCCAGGCAAACAGGGTGAACAGCATGGCAAGGGGGAAGTTGTTGACCAACGGCGACCAGTTCTGGGTCGGCGAACCGACGGCGCCGAGCTGGCTCATGGCCTGTTGCAGGTGGTCGTAGCCGGGGTAGGCCAGGGCGGTGAACCATACGCCTGCCAGCAGCCAGAAGGGGATCAACAGGCCACTGGCTAGCAACAAGCGGTCGAGGGGTTTCATGCGGTGTTTTCCTTCCATGGATGAGCGTGAAACCGCACAGTACAGGCTTGCACCTGCGAGGGGCCAGCATTTCCAGTGTTGCGTTAAGGGCTGCGTGTCGCCTGCGGACGCCGAGAAATGCCGCACTGCGTGTATGTGATCGTACAACTGCTTGCGCTATGATGAGCGCTGTCTTTCAAGGTGAAATACAGGGCAATGACAGAGCAGCAGGTACAGGCAAAGACCCGGCGCAAGCCGCGCAGTCTGGCCCAGGAACTGGTCACGGTGCTGACCGAGCGCATTCGCAGCGGCCAGCTCAAGCGCGGCGACAAGCTGCCGACCGAATCGCAGATCATGGCCGAAGAGGGTGTCAGCCGCACGGTGGTGCGTGAAGCGATCTCGCGGCTGCAGGCTGCCGGGCAGGTCGAGACCCGCCACGGCATCGGCACCTTCGTGCTGGACGCGCCAGCCACGGGTGGTTTCCGTATCGACCCGGCGACCGTGGTCACCCTGCGCGAAGTGTTGGCAGTGCTGGAGTTGCGCATTGCCCTGGAGACCGAATCGGCGGGCCTGGCGGCGCAGCGGCGCAGCGATGAAGAGCTGACCGGCATGCGTGCGGCGCTGGACGAACTCAACGAAGGGGCTGCTCACGCCACGGATGCGGTGTCGGCGGATTTCCAGTTCCACCTGCGCATTGCCCAGGCCAGCGGCAACCACTACTTCGCCGACATCATCAACCACCTGGGCACCAGCATCATCCCGCGTACCCGGTTGAACTCGGCGCGGCTGGCCCATGATGACCAGGCGCACTACATGAGCCGGCTGATGCATGAGCACGAGGCGATCTACGAAGCCATCGCCCGGCGTGATAGCGAAGGGGCGAAGATGGCCATGCGCATGCACCTGAGCAACAGCCGCGAGCGCTTGCGCCAGGCGCATGAAGAGGCCGAGGCGCAGGGGGCCTGAGGCTTCTCTGTTGCCTGACCTGGCCTCTTCGCGGGTAAACCCGCTCCCACAAGGTTATCCATTACCTGTAAGTACGGCGCGGTCCCTGTAGGAGCGGGTTTACCCGCGAAGAGGCCGGTACCGGCAAAAGAAAAGCCCCGCCATGCGCGGGGCTTTCTGGTTTCAAGGGGCGATCAGATCGCGCCCTCACTCCACTGGCCATTCACCAGCCGGCGCAGCCCCAGCGGGTTGCCGTCGCGCAGTGCCTCAGGCAACAGTGGCTGCGGGTAGTTCTGGTAGCACACCGGGCGCAGGAAGCGGTCGATGGCCAGGGTGCCTACCGATGTGCCGCGCGCATCCGACGTGGCCGGGTAAGGCCCGCCGTGCACCATCGCATCACACACCTCGACACCGGTCGGGTAGCCGTTGACCAGGATCCGCCCGACCTTCTCTTCCAGCAGCGGTACCAGCCAGGCGAAGGCCTGCAGGTCTTCCGGCTCACCAATCAGGGTCGCGGTCAGCTGGCCGCGCAGGCCGAGCAGGGCGGCGCGCAACTGATCGTTGTCCTGCACTTCCACGGCAACAGTGGTCGGGCCGAACACTTCTTCCTGCAGTAGCGGGTCAGACTCCACCAGCAGGCGGGCATCGGCCTTGAACAGTTGGGCGCGCGCCTGGCTGCCTGCCTGCGCCTGGCCGGCCAGGTGCTCGATACCGGCATGGGCGTGCAGGTGCTCCAGGCCACCGACGTAGCTGCGCAGGCCACCTGCGTTGAGCATGGTCTGGCCGGCCTGCTGGCCCAGGTGCTGGCCAAGCTCGGCCAGCAGTTGGCTGTACTGCGGCGACTGCAGGCCGATCACCAGGCCCGGGTTGGTGCAGAACTGGCCTGCGCCCAGGCACACCGAACCGGCCAGTTCTCGGGCGATGGCTTCGCCACGCTTGGCCAGGGCGCCCGGCAGGATGATGACCGGGTTGATGCTGGACATCTCGGCGAACACCGGGATCGGCTGCGGGCGCTCGGCGGCCATGCGGCACAGGGCGTCACCGCCTTTCAGCGAGCCGGTGAAGCCGACCGCCTGGATGGCCGGGTGCTTGACCAGCCACTCGCCGACGCCGCCACCGAACACCATGTTGAACACGCCCTTGGGCATGCCGGTGCGCTCGGCGGCGCGCTGGATGGCACAGCCGACCAGGTCGGCGGTGGCCATGTGGCCGCTGTGGGCCTTGAACACCACCGGGCAACCGGCGGCCAGGGCCGCAGCGGTATCGCCACCGGCGGTGGAGAAGGCCAGCGGGAAGTTGCTGGCGCCGAACACGGCGACCGGGCCGACGCCGATGCGCATCTGGCGCAGGTCCACGCGTGGCAGGGGCTGGCGCTCGGGCAGGGCCAGGTCGATGCGTGCACCGAGGAAGTCACCACGGCGCAATACCTGGGCGAACAGGCGCATCTGGCTGCTGGTGCGGCCGCGTTCGCCCTGGATACGGGCGGGGGGCAGGGCGGTTTCACGGCAGACGATAGCGACGAAGGCGTCGTCCAGTTCGTCCAGTTCGGCGGCGATGGCGTCGAGGAATTCGGCGCGCCGCGCCGGGGCCAGCTGGCGGAATTCGGCGAAAGCGGCGGCCGCGGCCTTGGCGGCCTGGTCCACTTCGCTTTCGGTGGCCTGGGCGAAGCTGTAGGGCAGAGCCTCGCCGGTGCTGGCGTCCAGGCTCTGCAGGCGCTGCGGGCCAGCGGCGCTGCGCTGGCCGGCGATGAAGTTGTGGCCGAGGATTTCAGGCATGGGGTGCTCCTGTAGAGAGTAGTGAATGAAGAGAACGTGCTTGAGGCGTTTACTCGGACCCTGTGGGAGCGGGTTCACCCGCGAAGCAGGCAACTCGGTGTATGGCACCGGCTTTGCCGGTGTTCGCGGGTGAACCCGCTCCCACAGGGACCGCGTTGCAATGTTGAATTGGGCAAGCCCTTGGCATCAGGTAATCGGTGCCGGGTTGAACAGGGTGATGTCGTTGTGCAGGCGATGCTGTTCGGCCCAGGTCTGCTTGCGGCCGCTGGCCACGTCCAGGTAGTAGTGGAACAGCTCCCAGCCCAGCTCCTCGATGGTCGAGCGGCCGCTGGCGATGCGCCCGGCGTCGATGTCGATCAGGTCGGGCCAGCGTTGGGCCAGCTCGCTGCGGGTGCATACCTTGACCACCGGCGCCATGGCCAGGCCGTACGGGGTGCCGCGGCCGGTGGTGAATACATGCAGGTTCATGCCGGCAGCCAGTTGCAGGGTGCCGCAGACAAAGTCGCTGGCCGGGGTGGCGCAGAAGATCAGGCCTTTGCGGTTGACCCGCTCGCCCGGGCCGAGCACGCCCTGGATGGCGCCGCTACCGGACTTGACGATCGACCCCAGCGACTTCTCGACGATATTCGACAGGCCGCCTTTCTTGTTGCCCGGCGTGGTGTTGGCGCTGCGGTCGGCGGCGCCTTGCTGCAGGTAGCGGTCGTACCAGTCCATTTCGCGCACCAGGGCGTCTGCGACCTCCTGGTTTTCCGCCCGCGAGGTGAGCATGTAGATGGCGTCGCGCACTTCGGTCACCTCCGAGAACAGCACGGTGGCGCCGACGCGTACCAGCAGGTCGGCGGCGTAGCCCAGCGCCGGGTTGGCGGTGATGCCTGAGAAGGCATCGCTGCCCCCGCACTGCATACCCAGGATCAGTTCGCTGGCCGGCACGCTTTCGCGGCGGCGCTGGTCGAGTTTCTTCAGGCGGGTCTCGGCCAGTTGCATGATCTGCTCGATCATTTCCACAAAGCCCAGGCTGGCGTCCTGCAGGCGGTACAGCCACGGGTCGCTGAGGTCCACCGACGGGTCGTTGTCGTGCATCACCTGGCCGGCCTGCAGCTTCTCGCAGCCCAGGCTGATGACCAGGGCCTCGCCGCCCAGGTTGGGGTTGCGCGCCAGGTTGCGCACCGTGCGGATCGGGATGTAGGCATCGCGCGCGTTGATCGCCACACCGCAGCCGTAGCTGTGTGTGATGGCCACCACGTCATCGACATTGGGGTACTTGGGCAGCAACTCGCTGCGAATGCGCTTGACCGCATGCTCCAGCACGCCGGCCACGCACTGCACGGTGGTGGTGATGCCGAGGATGTTGCGGGTGCCGACGGTGCCGTCGGCGTTGCGGTAGCCTTCGAAGGTGAAGCCTTCGAGCGGCGGCAGCGGCTGCGGGACGGCGTCGCAGCGTGGCAGGCTGTCCAGCTCCGGCGCGGCCGGCATGGCCAGCTGGCTTTCCTGCACCCAGCTGCCCTGGCGCAGGTCTTCCAGCGCGTAGCCGATGATCTGCCCGTAGCGGCGCACCGGTTCGCCCTTGGCGATGGCTACGGTGGCCACCTTGTGGCTCTGTGGCACGCCTTCGACCAGGGTCAGGCCGTCGGCGAAGCGGGCGCCTTCGCCCAGGCCGCCATCATTGACCACCACCACGACATTGTCGTCGTCGTGCAGGCGGACGTAGCGGGGCGAGTCGGAATGTTCGATCAACTGCATGTTCGGGCCCTACTTGTCAGGTTCTCAGGCTTTTGTACATCCGCCCGCGGCGGGGTGGCCGCCGCGGGCGTGTTCACTCAGTGGCGCGAGCCGGCCAGTTCGCTGCCGGTCGCTGGCTCGGCGTCAGGCTTTGGGCTTTCACGCAGCTCGATGCGCTTGATCGGGCCGACGATCACCAGGTAGCTGAACACCGCCACCAGGGCGTTGGCGCCGACGTACACCAGGGCCCACTTGAACGAACCCGTGGCGCTGATGATGTAGCCGATCACGATTGGCGTGGTGATCGAGGCGATGTTGCCGAAGGTGTTGAACAGCCCGCCCGACAGCCCGGCGATCTGTTTCGGCGAGGTGTCGGCGACCACCGCCCAGCCCAGCGCGCCGATGCCTTTGCCGAAGAACGCCAGGGTCATGAAGCCGACCACCATCCACTCGGCGTCGACGTAGTTGCAGAACACCATGGTGGTCGACAGCAGCAGGCCGCAGACGATCGGCAGCTTGCGCGAGAAGGTCAGCGAGTTGCCGCGGCGCAGCAGCCAGTCGGAGATCACCCCGCCCAGCACACCACCGATGAAGCCGCAGACCGCCGGCAGCGAGGCGATGAAGCCGGCCTTGAGGATGGTCATGCCGCGCTCCTGTACCAGGTACACCGGGAACCAGGTGAGGAAGAAGTAGGTGATGGCGTTGATGCAGTACTGGCCCAGGTACACGCCCAGCAGCATGCGGCTGGTCAGCAGTTGCTTGATGTAGCCCCATTTCGGGCCGTCGTTGCCGCGCTTCTGGTCCATGTCCACCAGCCCGCCATTCTGCTCGATGTGTTCGAGTTCACCTGGGCTGATGCGTGGGTGTTGGCGCGGGTTGTAGATGGTCTTCAGCCACACCATGGAGAACACGATGCCCAGTGCGCCCATCACCACGAACACGTGCTCCCAGCCGAAGCTGAACACGATCCAGCCCATGATCGGTGCGAACAATGCGGTGGCGAAGTACTGCGCCGAGTTGAAGATGGCCGAGGCGGTGCCGCGTTCCTGGGTCGGGAACCAGGCCGCGACGATGCGCGCATTGCCGGGGAACGACGGGGCTTCGGCAAAACCGACCAGAAAGCGCAGGGTGAACAGTGTCACCACCGCCCAGGCCACTGGCAGGCCACCGACAAAGCCCTGCAGCAGGGTGAACAGCGACCAGGTGAAGATGCTGAAGGCGTAGACGTTCTTGGAACCGAAGCGGTCGAGCAGCCAGCCACCAGGAATCTGGCCAGCCACGTATGCCCATCCGAAGGCGGAGAAGATGTAGCCGAGGGTCACGGCATCGATGCCGAGGTCTTTCTGCAGGCTGGAGCCCGCGATGGCAATGGTGGCGCGGTCGGCGTAGTTGATCGTGGTCACCAGGAACAGCATGAACAGGATCAGGTAGCGCACATGCGTCTTCTTCGTCGCTTGCATGCTGGTAGTACTCCCACTAGTTATTTTTGTGCGGGCTCACGAATTGTAACCGGAGTGGGGTTGGCCCACTCCGGGTGCGGCATCTGGCAGGCCGCGGGCGGCGCTTACTGCGGGCCCATCTTGTCCATCAGCGCGGCGAGTTTTTGGTACTCGTCGGCGGTGAGGTCGGTAAGCGGAGTACGCACCGGGCCGGCGTCGTAACCGGCGATTTTGGCGCCGGCCTTGACGATGCTCACGGCATAACCGGCCTTGCGGTTGCGGATGTCCAGGTACGGCAGGAAGAAGTCGTCGATCAGCTTGGCCACGGTGGCGTGGTCGTCACGGGCGATGGCGTTGTAGAAGTCCATGGCGGTCTTAGGCACGAAGTTGAACACGGCGGAGGAGTACACCGGCACGCCCAGGGCCTTGTAGGCGGCCGCATACACCTCGGCGGTCGGCAGGCCACCCAGGTAGCTGAAGCGGTCGCCCAGGCGGCGACGGATCGACACCATCAGCTCGATGTCACCCAGGCCGTCCTTGTAGCCGATCAGGTTCGGGCAGCGCTCGGCCAGTTTTTCCAGCAGGTCGGCGTTCAGGCGGCAGACGTTGCGGTTGTAGACGACTACGCCGATGTTTACCGATTTGCACACGGCTTCGACGTGGGCGGCGACGCCTTCCTGGCTGGCTTCGGTCAGGTAGTGCGGCAGCAGCAGCAGGCCCTTGGCACCCAGGCGCTCGGCTTCTTGCGCGTATTCGATGGCCTGGCGGGTGGAGCCACCGACGCCGGCGAGGATAGGGACCGACTTGGCGCAGGTGTCGACGGCGGTCTTGATCACCTGGCTGTATTCGCTGGCTACCAGCGAGAAGAACTCACCGGTGCCACCGGCGGCGAACAGGGCGCTGGCGCCGTACGGGGCCAACCATTCCAGACGCTTGACGTAGCCAGCCGGGTTGAAGTCGCCCTGGGCGTTGAAGTCGGTGACCGGGAAGGACAGCAGGCCGTGGGAGAGGATGGATTTGAGTTCTTGTGGAGTCATTGTTGTTGGCATCCTGTGGCGCTTGGGTGAAGGGTGTTGTTTTGCGTTGGAGGTAAGTTATCGTACAACCTGTACGATGACTAGTCCCTCTGGGAGATTTTTTTGTGGAGGGGAGGAAGGAATGTTATTGCCTGTGCCGGCCTCTTCGCGGGTAAACCCGCTCCCACAGGCACCGCTTCGCGCTTGAAATTTTCGGAGATCCCTGTGGGAGCGGGTTTACCCGCGAAGAGGCCAGAACAGGCGACAACAACAGATGCACGAGACGCAGATGGCAGATTCATCGCGATCAGTCATCGTATCTCTTTATGGGGCAGGAAAAAACGATCGCGGAGACAGGCACAAGCCCGCCGCCCGTTTCCACAGGAAGTGTTCTGGGACCAGCAGAGGGTGACCGGGGAAAACGGGGGCGACCTTGCGCCGCCCCGCGATCAAAGCAGAGGAAACTGGGGTCAGGCAGCGTGCTGACGCTTGATCTGCGCCTTGCGTACCTGGGCCCGGCAAGCGTCGCCGAAAGCCTGGAAAATCTTGATCGAATCCGGGTTCTTCGCTGCTTGCCATTCCGGGTGCCACTGCACGGCGAACAGGAATGGCGAGATGCTCGGGGCATGGATCGCCTCGACCAGGCCGTCTTCGGCGTGGGCGATGGCCTCGATGCCGGCGCCGAGCTTGCGCAGGCCTTGGCCATGCAGCGAGTTGACGCGAATCTCGTCGCTACCCAGGGTGTCACGCAGCCAGCTGTCCGGCTTGATCTTCACGCCGTGCACCTGGGCGTATTGCACCTCGACCGGGTCTTCCGGGTTTTCCCGGTGGTCGTTGAAGCCTGGCTCGGCGTACACCTTCTGGTAGATGTCGCCACCCAGGGCCACGTTGATTTCCTGCATGCCACGGCAGATGCCGAAGATCGGCAGGCCACGCTTGATCGCGGCCTTGACCAGCGGGATGTCGAACAGGTCGCGGTTCTGGTCCTGGCCTTTGCCGGGGGTCTCGTTTTCCTGGCCGTACAGGGCCGGGTCGATGTTGCTGCCGGCGCCGGTCAGGTACACGCCGTCGGCCATGTCCAGATAGGTCTCGAGATCTTCGATGCCGCAGCAGGTGGGCACCAGCACCGGGACGCAATCGGAAAACTCGACCAGCGGGGTGATGTATTTGTGGGTCATGACCTGATAGTCATGGCCTTTGCGCTCTTGGCTGCCCATGGTCATCAGGACGACGGGTTTGCGCAGGGAGGGTTGCTTGTTGCCAATGTTGCTGTTGGACATATGTCACCTTGGGACAGGTTCGGCCTGTCGTTGTTGTGCAGGTGCACGGCGCGGGGCCATGGGTGCAACCTGTAGCCCCGAGCACTGCCGGCTCGTCGGAGGCGACGATTCCGGTCGGGGCTTGTAGATAGCTTGCCAGAGCCGTTCGATATGTCAAACGACGGAGCAGGGCTTGATGGCAGGGAATGCGCCGGATTTTGGGCTCTTAAACCGATGCGGGCCTGTAGTGGCGTGGGTTTGGCGGGGGTTAAGGTCAATAATATTTAACGATGCAGTTGGGTCTTTGCAGCGGTGCAATGAAGGTATCGCCTGTTCCGGCTTCTTCGCGGGCATGCCCGCTCCCACAGGTTGATCACCGGTCTCGAAGGCCGAGGTGATCCTGTGGGAGATTGCCCAGCCCTTTGGGCTGCGCTTTCGCGCAGAGAACCAATATCGCTCGTCTGACGCGTCCTTTGTAGGAGCAGCCTTGTGCTGCGAAGAGGCCGGTACAGCCGATAGACAGGCTTTGTCAGCCCCGGCCTCTTCGCAGCACAAGGCTGCTCCTACAGAACCTCGCCGAACCAATGAGTCATGTGTTGTTCTATGAGAGCGGGCGAGCCCGCGAAGAGGCCGGAACAGGTGTCAGTGCAGTATTTGCGCCAGGAACCCCTTGGCCCGCTCGGTACGCGGCTGGTTGAAGAACACCTGCGGCGGGCTGTCTTCGATGATCTGCCCGCCCTCGAGGAACAGCACCCGCTCGGCTACCTGGCGGGCAAAGCCCATTTCATGGGTGACGCAAAGCATGGTCATGCCAGTGCCGGCCAGTTGCACCAGCACATCCAGCACCTCGGCGACCATCTCCGGGTCAAGCGCCGAGGTGGGCTCGTCGAACAGCATGATCCGCGGCTTCATGCACAGCGCCCGGGCAATCGCCACGCGCTGCTGCTGGCCGCCGGACAGCTGGCTGGGGTACTTGTGCGCCTGGCTTTCGATGCCGACCTTGCTCAGGTACATGCGCGCCCGCTCCTCGGCGTCCTTGCGCGACAGGCCGCGCACGCTGGTGGGGGCCAGCAGGCAGTTGTCGAGCACGCTCATGTGCGGGAACAGGTTGAAGTGCTGGAACACCATGCCGATGTCGCTGCGCACCTGCGTCGCTTCGCGGGTGGTGGCCGCCAGGTCGATGCCATCCACCTTGATGCTGCCCTGCTGGGCCACTTCCAGGCGGTTGATGCAGCGGATCAGGGTCGACTTGCCCGAGCCGGACGGCCCGCACAGCACGATGCGTTCGCCTTCGCGCACCTGCAGGTCGATGTCGCGCAGCACGTGGAACGCGCCGTAGTGCTTGTTCAGGCCTTCGATGCGGATCAGCACCGGGCGTGGGTCGGGTTCGGGGGCAAGGGTGGCAAGGCTCAGTGGTGCGGTCATCTTGTTGTTCTCCCGCAGGGGTTCAGTCGAAACGGGTCGCGCTGTAGGGCGCGGGGTCGGTGAAGGGGCGTTCGCCGGTGACCAGTTCGGCCACTAGCCGGCCGCTGACCGGGCCCAGGGTGAGGCCGTGGTGGGCGTGGCCGAAGTTGAACCACAGCCCCGGGTGGCGCGGCGCCGGGCCGATCACCGGGCGCATGTCGGGCAGGCACGGGCGGCGGCCCAGCCACGGGGTGTCGTCCAGGCGCTCACCCAGGGCCGGGAACAGCTTGCGCGCCAGGGCTTCGCAACGGCCCAGCTGGATCTGGTTGCCCGGCGCGCTGCTGGCGTCGAACTCGATGCCGGTGGTCAGGCGCACGCCGCGGGCCATCGGCGCCAGCACGTAGCCGCCCTGGGTGTCGCAGATGGAATGCTCCAGTTGCGCGCCGTCACGGGTGCTGTAGTGCATGTGGTAGCCACGCTTGATCGCCAGCGGTATCTGGTAGCCCAGGCCACTGAACAGGTCGGCTGACTGCGGGCCGAGGCAGGCCACTACCTCGTTGGCGGTGATCGGGCCGCGGCGGCTGTCTACCTGCCATTGGCCGTCGACCTGGCGCAGGCTGCGCGCATCGCCATGCAGGAACTGCCCGCCGCGCTGCGTGAACAGGGTGGCGTAGCCGCGGGTGAGGGCGCCGGGGTTGTTCACGGTCTTGGGGTCGAGCCAGTGAATGCC
The DNA here is from genome assembly GCF_023100865.1 of Pseudomonas sp. A2. NCBI lineage: Bacteria > Pseudomonadati > Pseudomonadota > Gammaproteobacteria > Pseudomonadales > Pseudomonadaceae > Pseudomonas > Pseudomonas sp. A2. The sequence continues at coordinate 3,534,759 of NZ_CP039127.1, read as the reverse complement.
GCCGACCACGCTGGCGTCCAGCTGGTGCTCGCGGGCCTGCAACTGCCCGCATTCGAGGATTTCGAACTGCAGGCCATAACGGCTCAGGCCCTTGGCGTCGGCCTTGGCCTGCTCGAACAGCGCCGGGTCACGGAACACTTCGATCCAGCCTTTGGCCTGCACCAGCCCTTCCAGGCCGGCGGCAGCGATCAGTGCGTCGTGCTCCTCGACGCAGCGTTGCACCAGCGGCAGCATGTCGGCGGCGGCCCCGGCCAGGCGCCCGGGGGCCGACTGGCGCCAGTAGCGCCACAGCCAGGGTGCGGCCTTGGGCAGGTGCAGCAGGCTGTAGCGCACATCGGGCTGGCGGTTCAGGCCGTAGCGCAGCAGCGCGCCCAGTTGTCGCGGGAAGGCATAGGGGATCACGCTGGAGCGCTCGATCAGCCCGGCATTGCCGTGGCTGGTGCCGCTGCCCGGTTCGTCGCGGTCGATCAGGATCACCTGGCGCCCGCGGGCCTGCAGGTGCAGCGCGGTGCTGACGCCGACGATGCCGGCGCCGAGGACAAGGGTCTGGCAATGCATGGAACGTATCCTTCGGTCAGTTCAGGTGGCGGCCCAGGCGGGCTTCCAGGTGTTTCAGCAGGCGCCGCACCAGTTCGACGATCAGCAGGTAGAGCACGGCGGCCCACAGGTAGATCTGGAAGTCGAAACTGCGCGAGAAGGCCAGTTTGGTCACGCCCATCAGGTCGTAGATGGTCACCAGCGAGGCGATCGCGCTGGCCTTGATCATCAGGATCAGTTCGTTGCCCAGCGGGCCGATGGCCACCAGCAGCGACTGCGGCAGGATCACCTTGAAGAAGGTGGTCGAGCGCTTCAGGTTCAGCGCCCGCGCCGCCTCATGCTGGCCGGGGGCGACGGCCATCAGGCTGCCGCGGAAGATTTCTGCCTGGTAGGCGGCGGTGTTCAGGGTGAACGCCAGCAGGGTGCAGAACCACGCCTCGCGGAAGAACCACCACAGGCCGACGTCCTGCCAGAAGCCCTTGAGCGAGCCCAGGCCGTAATACAGCAGGAACAGCTGGGCCAGCAGCGGCGAGCCGCGGAAGAAGTACACGTAGCCGGCGGCCATGCGCTGCAGCAGCAGGCTGCGCGACATGCGCGCCAGGGCCAGCAACAGGCCGAGCACGGCACCCAGGCTGAAGGAAATCGCCACCAGCTTGGCCGTTACCAGCAGGCCATCGAGGAAGCGCGGGCCGTAGCGGTCCAGCAGGTCGGGGTCGAGGACCAGCGCCAGCAGTTGTTCGAAGCTCATGCGCGTGCTCCTTGCAGGTGGCGGTTGCTGCGCCGTTCGATGAAGGCGAACACGCGCCCGGAAATGGCGGCGAACAGCAGGTAGCCCAGGCAGGCGACGCCATAGAAGAACATCGGCTCCTTGGTCACGCTGACGGCCAGGTTGGTCTGGCGCATCAGGTCGACCAGCGAGATGGTCGAGACCAGCGAGGTGTCCTTGAGCAGCGACAGCCAGTTGTTGGACAGGCCGGGCAGGGCGATGCGGGTCAGTTGCGGCAGCAGCACCTTGAAGAAGCCGGTGCGCTTGCTCAGGCCCAGCGCCGAGCAGGCTTCCAGCTGGCCCTTGGGCAGGGTCTTGAAGGCTGCCAGCCAGATCTCGCTGGAGAACGCGGCGAACACCAGGCTGAAGGCGATCATCGCGGCGAGGAAGGTATTGATCAGGAACTCACCCTGGTAGCCCATGGCTGCGAGGATCTTCTGTGCAGCGATCTGGCAGCCGTAATAGATGATCAGCAGCGTCAGCAGTTCGGGCAGGCCACGGAACACGGTAGAGAAGGTGGTGGCCCAGGCGCGCGGCAAGCGCTTGCGCGAGCGTGCTGCAAGGGCGACGACCAGGCCCAGCGGCAGGCCGATGGGCAGGCAGGCCAGGGCCAGGGAAACGGTGACCAGGGCGCCGGCCAGCAGCGCCTGGCCCCAGCCTCCACTGGCGAAGGACAGCAAGGATAATTGATCGAGCATGACGAACACCTTGTGTTGACCTCACCGGCCTCATCGCCGGCAAGCCAGCTCCCACAGGTACACCGCTGTTCTTCAGGTCAGTGAGCAACCTGTGGGAGCTGGCTTGCCGGCGATAGGGCCCAGTCAGGCAATGAGGGCTTGAAGATCAGTTGTAGATATCGAAAGCGAAGTACTTGCTGGCGATCTTCTGGTAGGTGCCGTTGGCCACGATCTGTTGCAGCGCGGTGTTCAGGCGCTGGCGCAGGGCTTCGTCGTCCTTGCGCACGGCAATGGCGGCATCGGCCTTGGTGTCGGCCACGTCGCCGAGGATCTTGCAGCAGTCCCCGCCGTTCTTGGTCATCCACTCGTTCAGTGGGAATTTGTCGGCAATTACGCCATCCAGGCGGCCCGCGGCCAGGTCGGCGTTGGCTTCGTCCATGGTCGGGTACAGCTTCACATCCGCACCGGCCTTGGCGTAGACGTCTTCGGCATAGATGGCCTGGGTGGAGGACGACTGGGCGCCAACGGTGTAGCCGTCGAAGTTGGTCTGGGCGTCGGTGATCTTGCTGTCCTTGGCCACGGCGACAGTCAGCGGGGTGCGGTAGTAGTGGTCGGTGAAGGCGATTTTCTTGCGCCGTTCTTCGGTATTGATCATCGACGCGACCACTGCGTCGTACTTGCGTGCCATCAGCGCCGGGATGATGCCTTCCCAGTCCTGGGCCACCAGCGTGCACTCGACTTTCATCTGCTCGCACAGGGCGTGGGTGATGTCGACGTCGAAGCCGTGCAACTGGTTATTGGCGTCGACATAGTTGAAGGGCGGGTAGGCGCCCTCGGTGGCGAAGCGCAGGGTTTCGGCACTGGCGGCACCCGACAGCAGCAGGGCGCACGCACCCACCAAGGCCATGGTCTTTTTCATCTCGCACCTCATTGCACTCTTGCTATTGTTGTTTTCCCGTCGACCACGAGGTGTAGCCGACGAATTCGTTATGTAGAGCGGCAGTTGCTTCCAAGCGCTTTTCAACATCCGGCCCGAGCTTCTTGCAGACCTCGTTGACCATCAGGTGCACCCACGACAGCATGGTCGAGGTGGACTCCCAGAACAGGTTGAACTCGGTGGGGATGCGGAACACCTCGTCGGCGTTGGCATCGGCCCAGTCACAGAAGGTGTCGGTCACCAGGGTGACCGCTATGCCAGCCTCGCGCGCCTTCTGGCACAACAGCAGGGCATGGCGGGAATAACGGCGGGCTTCGAACACCACCAGGGCGCTGTCTTCGGCGCGGCCCAGCAATACTTCGCCAAAGTGCCCGGCACTCATATCCACCAGCTGCACGCCATCGCGCAGGTACTGCAGCAGGTGGCTCATGCACATGGCGATGCCGCGCTCGGTCTGGAAGCCGGCAATGAACACCCGCTGCTTGCTTGCCAGGCGCTGCGCGACGCTGTGCCAGGCGCTGCTCTGGCGATACTCGTGCACGCGCACCAGGGCGGCGATTTCCAGCTCCAGGCTGCCGGCGTTGTCGCTGGCGTCCTGGTTCTGGCGGTAATCTTGCAGGCGGTCGCCCACCAGCCACGGGCCATCGCCCAGGTCGTTCTGCAGGTCTTGCTTCAACGCCTTGAGATGGGCATAACCCAATGAACGGCAGAAACGGCCGACGCTGGATTCGCTGACGCCCAGCTTGACGGCAATGCTGGCCGAGGTCTGGAACGGCAGTTCATGCAGGTTGGCGAGCATGTAGGTGGCGATCTTGCGGCCCGAAGCAGCGGCCCCTTCGAGGCTGTTTTCCAGGCGTTGCTTGATCGGTTGGCTCATGCTGCGGCTCCAGGGGTAAGGCTTGCGAAAGAAAATGGCTGTTTTCTGTCATCAAGTCAACATTTGACAGATAGCTGTCACATGCAGGAAAGTTTTTGTCGTTGCAACGCTGTAGCCATTCCAATTCCAACAAGGAGCTTCAGATGTCCGCACCTTCCACCAGCACCGTCGTGCGTGTGCCTTTTACCGAGCTGCAGGGCCTGTTGCAGAGCATTTTCCAGCGCCATGGCTGCAGCGAAAGCGTGGCCCGGGTGCTGGCCCACAATTGCGCCAGCGCCCAGCGCGATGGTGCCCATAGCCATGGGGTGTTCCGCATGCCCGGCTATGTTTCGACATTGGCCAGTGGCTGGGTCGATGGCCAGGCCACGCCGAAGGTCAGCGACGTGGCGCCCGGTTATGTTCGCGTCGATGCCGCAGGCGGCTTCGCCCAGCCGGCGCTGGCGGCGGCCCGCGAACTTCTGGTGGCGAAGGCGCGCAACGCTGGCATCGCCGTGCTGGCGATCCACAACTCGCACCACTTCGCCGCGCTGTGGCCGGATGTGGAGCCTTTCGCCGACGAAGGCCTGGTAGCCCTGAGCGTGGTCAACAGCATGACCTGCGTGGTGCCGCACGGCGCCCGCAAGCCGCTGTTCGGCACCAACCCCATCGCCTTTGCCGCACCCTGCGCCGAACATGACCCGATCGTCTTCGACATGGCCACCAGCGCCATGGCCCATGGCGACGTGCAGATTGCCGCGCGTGCTGGCCAGCAATTGCCGCAGGGCATGGGTGTGGATTCCAATGGCGAGCCGACCACCGACCCCAAGGCGATTCTGGAAGGCGGCGCCTTGCTGCCATTTGGCGGGCACAAGGGCTCGGCCTTGTCGATGATGGTCGAGTTGCTGGCGGCGGCGCTGACCGGCGGGCATTTCTCCTGGGAGTTCGACTGGTCGGGGCACCCGGGGGCGAAGACGCCGTGGACCGGGCAACTGATCATCGTCATCGACCCGAACAAGGCCGAGGGCGAACGTTTTGCCCAGCGCAGCCGCGAGCTGGTCGAGCAGATGCAGGCGGTAGGGCTGACGCGCATGCCGGGCGAGCGGCGTTACCGCGAGCGCGAGGTGGCCGAGGAGGAGGGGGTGGCGGTGACCGAGCAGGAATTGCAAGGCCTGAACGAGCTGCTTGGCTGACCCGGCCCTATCGCCGGCAAGCCAGCTCCCACAGGTACACCACAAACCTTAAGGCCTGTGGTGTACCTGTGGGAGCTGGCTTGCCGGCGATGAGGCCCTCACTGCCTGCGCCAATCCTCAGCCATGCAATGTTGCATAGACAACCTTGCACAATAGTTGATGTTCCTGAGCCCGCACTCCGGGTATGCTCAGGGCTGCCTTTTCGAACTGTCCTGATCCAAGGAGCTGCACGCTGTGTTCAAACATGTCGATGCCTATGCCGGCGACCCGATCCTCTCGTTGATGGAAACCTTCAAGGCCGACCCGCGCGCCGACAAGGTCAACCTGAGTATCGGCCTGTACTACGATGAGGCCGGCGTGGTGCCGCAACTGGCGGCTGTGGATGCGGTGGAGAAACGCATCGCCGGCCAGGACCACGAAGCCTCTCTGTACCTGCCGATGGAAGGCCTGGCCAGCTACCGCCAGGCGATCCAGGCGCTGCTGTTCGGTGCCGATCACCCGGCTGTTACCGGCGGGCGTGTGGCCACCGTGCAGACCGTAGGCGGTTCCGGCGCCCTCAAAGTTGGCGCCGACTTCCTCAAGCGCTACTTCCCGCAGTCCGAAGTCTGGGTCAGCAACCCGACCTGGGACAACCACCGCGCCATCTTCGAAGGCGCCGGCTTCAAGGTGCACACCTACCCGTACTTCGACCAGGCCACCCGTGGCGTGGACTTCGACGGCATGCTGGCCACCCTGCAGACCCTGCCGGCCAACAGCGTGGTGCTGCTGCACCCGTGCTGCCACAACCCCACCGGCGCCGACCTGGAACAGCACCAGTGGCAACAGGTGGTTGAAGTGGTCAAGGCACGCCAACTGATCCCGTTCCTCGACATCGCCTACCAGGGCTTCGCCGAAGGCCTGGTGGAAGACGCCTACGCCATCCGCGAAATGGCCCGCGCCGGCGTGCCGTGCCTGGTCAGCAACTCGTTCTCGAAGATCTTCTCGCTGTACGGCGAGCGTGTCGGCGGCCTGTCGGTGGTCTGCGACGATGAAGCCACTGCCCAGAGCGTGCTCGGCCAGCTGAAGGCTACCGTGCGCCGCAACTACTCCAGCCCGCCCAACTTCGGCGCCCAGCTGGTCGCTGGCGTGCTCGGCGATGCGGCCCTCAATGCCCAGTGGGCCGAGGAAGTCGAAGTGATGCGCAAACGTATCCTCGACATGCGCCAGGCGCTGGTCGATGCCCTGGCCGTGCTGCTGCCAGGCCAGGACTTCCAGTTCTTCCTGCGCCAGCGCGGCATGTTCAGCTACACCGGCTTCAGCGTCGAGCAGGTGCGCCGCCTGCGTGACGAGTTCGGCGTGTACCTGATCGACAGCGGCCGCGTATGCATGTCCGGCCTGCGCCCGGCCAACCTGCAACGGGTTGCCGAAGCCTTCGCCGCCGTCCAGAAGTAACACCGTACCAGGCCGCTTCTGTGGGGCGCGGCCTTTGTAGGAGCGGCCTTGTGTCGCGAAAGGGGTGCGCAGCGCCCCCAACGTTTGCAACTTCGCCGCGAATATTGCCGGGGCCGCTTTGCGGCCCTTTCGCGACACAAGGCCGCTCCTACACCTGTCAAATCCCTCCTGCAGTCCACGGGCACAACCCGCTTGTAAAGACAAGTGCAACCGCTCCTCGGAAAAGGGCTTCGCAAGTGAAACCTTTCCGTGCACAATCGCGCTCCCTTTTTCGGTTGAGTTGGGCGAAACGTCTATTTCGCCATTCTCAGCCTGTTGCAGTCTTGCGAGTGGAGCTTCACCCGGAATGAATGAGCAGGCCCCAAGCGTTGAACAACGCTTTGCAGAATCGACCCCCGCCACCCTCGGCAGCTGGTCGCGTCACGACACCACCTGGATGCTGGGCCTGTTCGGCACAGCGATCGGCGCCGGAACCCTGTTCCTGCCGATCAACGCCGGCCTTGGCGGCTTCTGGCCGTTGCTGATCCTGGCCATGCTGGCCTTCCCGATGACCTATTTCGCTCACCGCGGGCTGACCCGTTTCGTCCTTTCCGGGCGCAATGACGGCGATATCACCGAAGTGGTCAAGGAGCACTTCGGCATTACCGCCGGCGCCTCGATCACCGTGCTGTACTTCTTCGCGATCTTCCCGATCCTGCTTATCTATAGCGTGGCGCTGACCAACACCGTGTCCAGCTTCATGGAGCACCAGCTGCACATGCAGCCGCCGCCACGGGCCATCCTGTCGTTCGTGCTGATCCTCGGCCTGCTGGCCATCGTGCGCTGCGGGGAGCAGGCCACGGTCAAGGTCATGAGCCTGCTGGTCTACCCGTTCATCGTCGCCCTGGCATTGCTGGGCCTGTACCTGGTGCCGCACTGGACCGGTGGCATTCTCGACAGCGCCACCCAGGTACCACCAGCTTCGGCCTTCCTGCACACCCTGTGGCTGGCGATTCCGGTGATGGTGTTCTCGTTCAACCACTCGCCGATCATCTCCGCCTTTGCCGTCGACCAGAAGCGCCGCTACGGCGAGCATGCCGATGAGCGTAGCGGCCAGATCCTGCGCCGTGCCCACCTGCTGATGGTGGTGATGGTGCTGTTCTTCGTGTTCAGCTGCGTGCTCACCCTGAGCAGCGCCCAGCTGGCCGAGGCCAAGGCGCAGAACCTGTCGATCCTGTCGTACCTGGCCAACCACTTCAGCAACCCGACCATCGCGTTCGCTGCACCGCTGATCGCCTTCGTGGCCATTGCCAAGTCGTTCCTCGGCCACTACATCGGCGCCAGCGAAGGCCTGAAGGGCATCATCACCAAGGCCGGTGCACGCCCGGCGGGCAAGACCCTGGACCGGGTGGTTGCCGCGCTGATGCTGGTGGTGTGCTGGATTGTCGCCACCCTCAACCCGAGCATCCTCGGCATGATCGAGTCGCTCGGTGGCCCGATCCTCGCGGTGTTGCTGTTCCTGATGCCGATGTACGCCATTCGCCGCGTGCCATCCATGCGCAAGTACAGCGGTGCTGCCTCCAACGTGTTCGTGGTAGTGGTCGGCCTGGTTGCGCTGACCTCGGTGGTATACGGCCTGCTGGGCTGATACGCCATCCGCAAAAGTTATGCCCGGGGCGCTTGTAGCCACCCGGGCATTTTTTTGTCCACAAGAATTGTCCGGTAATAGAACAATTTCACTGCCCCCATAGGCACCCGGCCGCCTTCATGCTTAACTCAGTGTCCTTTTCAAACCCGCATAAGGATTTCGTCATGGCTCAAGTGACTCTCAAAGGCAACCCGGTTCAGGTCAACGGCGAGCTGCCGAAAGCCGGCGCCCAGGCTCCGGCTTTCTCCCTGGTAGGTGAAGGCCTGGCTGACAAGTCGCTGACTGACTACGCCGGCAAGCGCAAGGTGCTGAACATCTTCCCGAGCGTCGACACCCCGACCTGCGCTACCTCCGTGCGCAAGTTCAATGCCCAGGCCAACGATGTGGCCAACACCGTGGTGCTGTGCATCTCCGCCGACCTGCCGTTCGCCCAGGCACGCTTCTGCGGCGCCGAAGGCCTGGACAACGTGAAGAACCTGTCGACCCTGCGTGGCCGCGAGTTCCTCGAAAACTACGGCGTGGCCATCGCCGATGGCCCGCTGGCCGGCCTGGCTGCCCGTGCCGTGGTGGTGCTGGACGAAAACGACAAGGTGCTGCACAGCGAGCTGGTTGGCGAAATCGCTGATGAGCCAAACTACGACGCAGCTCTGGCTGTGCTGAAGTAAGAGTTGTGTGGGGCAGGGCGGGCGTCGATCGCCTGTGCCGGCCTCTTCGCAGGTAAACCCGCTCCCACCGATACTGCACAATGCTTCAGGACTGCGCGGTACCTATGTAGGAGCAGCCTTGTGCTGCGAAGAGGCCATTACTGCCACAGAGTCTCTTTTGCCGTGCCGGCCCCTTCGCAGCACAAGGCTGCTCCTACAGGTAGTGCACTGCACCTGTGGGAGCGGGTTTACCCGCGAAGGGGCCGGCACAGGCAACCGAAACCTTTCAGCCCGCCACCGCTCCAGGCAACACCCTGTAAACGGCCCGGAACGCTTTCCGGGCCGTTTTCATTTAAAGTTCAACCCCTTGGCAACGTCAGGCAAAGGTAAACCTCTGGTAAAGGCGCTTTGCTAAAACGATGCCAGTGCTTATCGTTCATTCTCCCCAAGCCGTCATTCCGAACAAGGTTCGTTCAACCCATGCAAGTGTCCAATTCCCGCTCCCCTCGTCGCTGGCTCGTCGGCCTGCTGATCCTGCTGCTGGTTGCTGCACTGGCCTGGTGGCTGTGGCCCGCAGCGACGCCTGCGCATAAAGAAGCCGGTGGCGGGCGCGGTGGCAAGGGCATGGGCATGATGGGCGGTCGCCCGGGCTTCGGCGGCTCCAGCGACCCGGTGCCGGTGCGCGTCGAGCCGGTGCGGGTGGGCGACTTCCCGCTGTACTACAAGGCCCTGGGCACAGTCACCGCGACCAACACCGTCAACGTGCGCAGCCGCGTGGCTGGCGAGCTGGTCAAGATCCACTTCAAGGAAGGCCAGCAGGTCAAGGCCGGCGACCTGCTCGCCGAAATCGACCCGCGCCCGTACCGCATTGCCCTGCAGCAGGCCGAGGGCACCCTGGCGCAGAACCAGGCGCAACTGAAGAACGCCCAGGTCGACCTGGCCCGCTATAAAGGCCTGTACGCCGAAGACAGCATCGCCAAGCAAACCCTCGACACCGCCGAAGCGCAGGTGGCACAGTTCCAGGGGCTGGTGAAGACCAACCAGGCGCAGGTCAACGACGCCCGCCTGAACCTCGATTTCACCCAGATCCGCGCGCCGATCAACGGCCGCGTAGGCCTGCGCCAGCTCGACCTGGGCAACCTGGTGGCGGCCAACGACACCACCGCGCTGGTGGTGATCACCCAGACCGAGCCGATCAGTGTTGCCTTCACCCTGCCGGAAACCGAGTTGAGCACCGTGCTGGAGCGCTACCGCAGCGGCGCCAGCCTGCCGGTCGAAGCCTGGGACCGCAGTGACAGCAAGCTGCAGTCCACCGGCGTGCTGGGCAGCATCGACAACCAGATCGACACCACCACCGGCACGCTCAAGTTCAAGGGCCGCTTCGAGAACAAGGACCTGGCCCTGTTCCCCAACCAGTTCGTCAACGTGCGCCTGCTGGCCGACACCCTCAAGCAGGTGACCATGGCCCCGGCGGCGGCCATCCAGTTCGGCAATGACGGCTCGTTCGCCTACGTGGTCAATGACCAGAACACGGTCAACATCCGCAAGCTCAAGGTCGGCGCCAGCGACGGCGAGAACAGCGTCATTCTCGAGGGCCTCAAGGCCGGCGACCGCCTGGTGCTGGAAGGCACCGACCGCCTGCGCGAAGGCACCAAGGTGGAAGTTGTCGAAGACAGCTCGCAAGTGCCGACCACCCCGGGCCAGCACCTGCAAGGCCAGGAAGCCAAGGGTTCGGCAAGCACTGGCGATGTGCAGCCCGGTCAAGCACAGCCTGGTAGCGCAGCAGGCAAGGCGGGCGCATGAACCTCTCGCGTCTGTTCATCCTGCGGCCGGTTGCCACCACGCTGAGCATGCTGGCCATCGTCCTGGCCGGCCTGATCGCCTACAAGCTGCTGCCGGTTTCCGCATTGCCGCAGGTGGATTACCCGACCATCCGGGTCATGACCCTGTACCCAGGCGCCAGCCCGCAGGTCATGACCAGCGCGGTTACCGCGCCGCTCGAACGTCAGTTCGGCCAGATGCCAGGCCTGGAGCAGATGGCCTCGACCAGCTCTGGCGGCGCCTCGGTGCTGACCTTGCGCTTCAACCTCGACATGAACATGGACGTTGCCGAGCAACAGGTGCAGGCCGCGATCAACGCCGCCAGCAACCTGCTGCCCAGCGACCTTCCGGCGCCGCCGGTGTACAACAAGGTCAACCCGGCCGACACCCCGGTGCTGACCCTGGCCATCTCCAGCAAGACCATGCCGCTGCCCAAGCTCAACGACCTGGTCGATACCCGTGTGGCACAGAAGCTCGCACAGATCAGCGGTGTGGGCATGGTCAGCATCGCCGGTGGCCAGCGCCAGGCGGTGCGGATCAAGGTCAACGTCGATGCCCTGGCCGCCAACGGCCTGAACCTGGAGGACGTACGCACCCTGATCGGCGCTTCCAACGTCAATCAGCCCAAGGGCAACTTCGACGGCCCGACCCGGGTGTCGATGCTCGACGCCAACGACCAGCTGCGTTCCCCTGAGGAATACGCCAACCTGATCCTGGCCTACAACAATGGCGCGCCTCTGCGTCTGAAGGATGTTGCAGAAATCGTCGACGGCGCCGAAAACGAGCGCCTGGCTGCCTGGGCCAACGAAAACCACGCCGTGCTGCTGAACATCCAGCGCCAGCCGGGCGCCAACGTCATCGAAGTGGTCGACCGCATCAAGGCCTTGCTGCCGTCGATCACCGACAACCTGCCGGCCGGCCTCGATGTGTCGGTACTCACCGACCGCACCCAGACCATCCGCGCCGCGGTCAAGGACGTGCAGCACGAACTGCTGATCGCCATCGCCCTGGTGGTGATGGTCACGTTCGTCTTCCTGCGCCGTTTCAGCGCCACACTCATCCCGTCGATCGCCGTGCCGTTGTCGCTGATCGGCACCTTCGGCGTGATGTACCTGGCCGGTTTCTCGGTCAACAACCTGACCCTGATGGCCCTGACCATCGCCACCGGTTTCGTGGTCGACGACGCCATCGTCATGCTGGAGAACATCTCCCGGCACATCGAGGAGGGCGAGACGCCCATGCAGGCGGCGCTCAAGGGCGCCCGGCAAATCGGCTTCACCCTGATCTCGCTGACCTTCTCGCTGATTGCGGTACTGATCCCGCTGCTGTTCATGGCCGATGTGGTCGGCCGCCTGTTCCGCGAGTTTGCCATCACCCTGGCGGTGGCCATCCTGATTTCCCTGGTGGTATCGCTGACCCTCACGCCGATGATGTGCGCGCGCCTGCTCAAGCGCGAGCCCAGGGAAGAGGAGCAGGGCCGTTTCTACCGCGCCAGTGGCGCCTGGATCGACTGGCTGATCAGGCACTACGGTAGCGCCCTGCAGTGGGTCCTCAAGCGCCAGCCGTTGACGCTGCTGGTGGCCGTGGCCAGCCTGGCGCTCACCGTATTCCTGTACATGGTGGTGCCCAAGGGCTTCTTCCCGGTACAGGACACCGGGGTGATCCAGGGCATTTCCGAAGCGCCGCAGTCCACCTCGTTCGCCGCCATGAGCGAACGCCAGCAGGCGCTGAGCAAGGTGATCCTGCAGGACCCAGCGGTGCAGAGCCTGTCGTCCTACATTGGTGTCGATGGCGACAACGCCACGCTCAACAGCGGCCGCCTGCTGATCAACCTCAAACCCCATGGCGAGCGTGATGTCACTGCCAGCGAGGTGATCAACCGCCTGCAGCCACAAGTCGATCGGCTGGTGGGCATCCGCCTGTTCATGCAGCCGGTGCAGGACCTGAGCATCGAGGACCGGGTCAGCCGGACCCAGTACCAGTTCAGCCTCTCGTCGCCCGACGCCGACCTGCTGGCGCAGTGGAGCGGCAAGCTGGTGCAGGCGTTGCAGCAACGCCCGGAACTGGCCGACGTGGCCAGCGACCTGCAGGACAAGGGCCTGCAGGTTTACCTGGTGATCGACCGCGACATGGCCGGCCGCCTGGGCATCAGCGTGTCGCAAATCACCAACGCCCTGTATGACGCCTTCGGCCAGCGTCAGATCTCGACCATCTACACCCAGGCCAGCCAGTACCGCGTGGTGCTGCAGTCGCAGGATGCGGCGGTGATCGGCCCGCAGGCGCTGGAGTCGATCCACGTCAAGGCCACCGATGGCGGCCAGGTGCGCCTGTCGGCGCTGGCGCGCATCGAGCAGCGCCAGGCCCAGCTGGCCATTTCCCACATCGGTCAGTTCCCGGCGGTGACCTTGTCGTTCAACCTGGCCCACGGCGCTTCGCTGGGCAAGGCGGTGCAGGTGATCGAGCAGGTGCAGAAGGACATCGGCATGCCGCTGGGCGTGCAGACCCGCTTCCAGGGCGCGGCGGAGGCCTTCCAGGCTTCGCTGTCGAGCACCTTGCTGTTGATCCTGGCGGCGGTGGTGACCATGTACATCGTGCTGGGCGTGCTGTACGAGAGCTACATCCACCCGGTGACCATTCTTTCGACCCTGCCGTCGGCAGCGGTCGGCGCCTTGCTGGCCTTGCTCATCAGCGGCAACGACCTTGGCATGATCGCCATCATCGGCATCATCCTGCTGATCGGCATCGTCAAGAAGAACGCGATCATGATGATCGACTTCGCCCTCGAGGCCGAGCGCCAGCAGGGAATGAGCCCGCGCGATGCCATCTACCAGGCGGCGCTGCTGCGCTTCCGGCCGATCCTGATGACTACCCTGGCCGCGCTGTTCGGCGCCGTGCCGCTGATGCTCGCAACCGGTTCCGGTGCCGAGCTGCGCCAGCCGCTGGGCCTGGTGATGGTCGGCGGGTTGCTGGTCAGCCAGGTGCTGACGCTGTTCACCACCCCGGTCATCTACCTGTACTTCGACCGCCTGGCCCGCCGCTGGCGCCCGGCCACTGACGTGAAGCAGGCCGAGGCATGAACCTGTCCGGTCCTTTCATCCGTCGCCCGGTTGCGACGATGCTGTTGAGCCTGGCGATCATGCTGCTGGGCGGGGTCAGCTTCGGCCTGCTGCCGGTGGCACCGCTGCCACAGATGGACTTCCCGGTAATCGTGGTGTCGGCCAACCTGTCAGGCGCCAGCCCGGAAGTGATGGCGTCCACCGTGGCCACGCCGCTGGAGCACAAGCTTGGCAGCATTGCCGGCGTGACCACCCTGACCAGCAGCTCCAACCAGGGCTCCACACGGGTGATCATCGGCTTCGAGATGGGCCGCGACATCGACGGTGCGGCGCGCGAGGTGCAGGCGGCGATCAACGCCACCCGCAACCTGTTGCCCAGCGGTATGCGCAGCATGCCCACCTACAAGAAGATCAACCCGTCGCAGGCACCGATCATGGTGCTGTCGCTGACTTCGGACGTGCTGCAGAAGGGCCAGCTGTACGACCTGGCCGACACCATCCTGTCGCAGAGCCTGGCCCAGGTGCCCGGGGTAGGGGAAGTGCAGATCGGCGGCAGTTCGCTGCCGGCGGTGCGCATTGCCGTCGAGCCGCAATTGCTCAACCAGTACGGCCTGTCGCTGGATGAAGTACGTACTGCCGTGTCCAACGCCAACCAGCGCCGGCCGATGGGCTTTGTCGAGGACGCCGAGCGCAACTGGCAGGTGCGCGCCAATGACCAGCTGGAAAGCGCCAAGGACTACGAGCCGCTGGTGATCCGCCAGCAGAACGGCACCATCCTGCGCCTTTCCGACGTGGCGACCATCACCGACGGCGTCGAGAACCGCTACAACAGCGGCTTCTTCAATGACCAGAGCGCGGTGCTGCTGGTGGTCAACCGCCAGACAGGCGCCAACATCATTGAAACGGTCGACCAGATCAAGGCGCAGTTGCCGGCCCTGCAGTCGCTGCTGCCGGCCAGCGTGCAACTGAACGTGGCCATGGACCGTTCGCCAGTGATCAAGGCAACCCTCAAGGAAGCCGAGCACACCCTGCTGATCGCCGTGGTGCTGGTGATCCTGGTGGTCTACCTGTTCCTCGGCAGCCTGCGTGCTTCGCTGATCCCCAGCCTGGCGGTGCCGGTCTCACTGGTGGGCACCTTCGCGGTCATGTACCTGTGCGGCTTCTCGCTCAACAACCTGTCGCTGATGGCGCTGATCCTCGCCACTGGCCTGGTGGTGGACGATGCCATCGTGGTGCTGGAGAACATATCCCGGCACATCGAGGACGGCCAACCGCCCATGAAGGCGGCCTTTCTGGGCGCCAAGGAAGTGGGTTTCACCTTGCTGTCGATGAACGTGTCGCTGGTGGCGGTATTCGTCTCCATCCTGTTCATGGGGGGCATCGTGCGCAACCTGTTCCAGGAGTTCTCCATCACCCTGGCGGCGGCGATCATCGTGTCGCTGGCGGTGTCGCTGACCCTCACGCCGATGCTGTGCGCCCGCTGGCTCAAACCGCACCAGGCCGAGCCGACACGTCTGCAGCGCTGGAGCGAACAGTTGCACCAGCGCATGGTCGATGCCTATGACCGCAGCCTGGGCTGGGCCTTGCGCCACAAACGCCTGACGCTGATCAGCCTGCTGGCCACCATCGGCATCAACATCGCCCTGTACGTGGTGGTGCCGAAAACGCTGATGCCGCAGCAGGATACCGGCCAGCTGATAGGCTTCATCCGTGGCGACGATGGCCTGTCGTTCAGCGTCATGCAACCGAAAATGGAAATCTACCGCCGCGCCTTGCTGGCCGACCCGGCAGTGCAGAGCGTTGCCGGCTTCATCGGTGGCAACAGCGGGACCAACAATGCCTTTGTGCTGGTGCGCCTGAAGCCGATCAGCGAGCGCAAGCTCGACGCCCAGAAGGTGATCGAACGCCTGCGCAAGGAAATGCCCAAGGTACCCGGCGGACGCCTGTTCCTGATGGCCGACCAGGACCTGCAACTGGGCGGTGGTGGCCGTGACCAGACCTCTTCGCAGTACCTGTACTCCCTGCAGAGCGGAGACCTGGCGGCCCTGCGCGAATGGTTCCCGAAAGTGGTGGCGGCGCTGCGTGCACTGCCGCAACTGACTGCCATCGACGCCCGCGACGGTGCCGGCACCCAGCAGGTGACCCTGGTGGTCGACCGTGACCAGGCCAAGCGCCTGGGCATCGACATGGACATGGTCACCTCGGTGCTGAACAACGCCTATAGCCAGCGGCAGATATCCACCATCTACGACAGCCTCAACCAGTACCAGGTAGTGCTCGAGATCAACCCGAAGTACGCCTGGGACCCAAGCACCCTCGAGCAGGTGCAGGTGATTACCGCCGACGGTGCCCGGGTACCGCTGTCGACCATCGCCCACTACGAGAACAGCCTGGCCAACGACCGGGTCAGCCACGAAGGCCAGTTCGCCGCCGAAAGCATCGCCTTCGACGTCGCCGAAGGCTACAGCCCCGACCAGGCCATGGCGGCGCTGGAGCGTGCGGTGGCCAAGCTGGGCTTGCCCGAGGAAGTGATCGCCAAGCTCGGCGGTACCGCCGATGCCTTTGCCAAGACCCAGGAAGGCCAGCCGCTGATGATCCTTGGCGCGCTGGTGCTGGTCTACCTGGTGCTGGGCATTCTCTACGAAAGCTACATTCACCCGCTGACCATCCTCTCGACACTGCCCTCGGCCGGCGTCGGTGCCTTGCTGGCGCTGTACGTCACCGGCGGCGAGTTCAGCCTGATCTCGCTGCTGGGGCTGTTCCTGCTGATCGGCGTGGTGAAGAAGAACGCCATCCTGATGATCGACCTGGCCTTGCAGCTGGAGCGCCACCAGGGCCTGACACCGGAAGAGTCGATCCGCCGGGCTTGCCTGCTGCGCCTGCGGCCGATCCTGATGACTACCCTGGCGGCCATCCTCGGTGCCTTGCCGCTGCTGCTGAGCCGCGCCGAAGGCGCGGAAATGCGCCAGCCTCTGGGCCTGACCATCATTGGCGGCCTGGTGTTCAGCCAGGTCCTCACTCTTTACACGACACCGGTGGTCTACCTGTACCTGGACCGCCTGCGTCACCGTTTCAACCGTTGGCGTGGCGTGCGCACCGACGCCGCCCTGGAAACCCCGCTATGACTTTTGCCCAGACCCCACTTCACCGTGCCCTGCAGACGTTGACCCGTGGGCGTGGCTCGCGCCTGCTCGGCGCCGGGTTGTGCGTCGCCTTGCTCAGCGCCTGCACCCTGAGCCCGGACTACCACCGCCCGGAACTGAGCAGCACGGCGCAGTTCAAGCACGCCGAAGGCTGGACCCAGGCCACGCCGTCCGATGCCATCGCCCGCGGCGCCTGGTGGGAAATCTACGGCGATGCCGGGCTCAATGCACTGGTCGAAGAGCTCAACCGCAGCAACCAGACCGTGGCCCAATCGGAGGCCCAGTATCGCCAGGCCCAGGCGCTGGTGCGCAGCAGCCGGGCGGCGCTGTTCCCCAGCCTGGACCTGAGCGTCGGCAAGACCCGCTCGGCCCAGGGTACCGGCAGCTCCAGCTCGAGCCTGTCCAACAACAGCAGTGGCATTCGCAACACCTACAATGCCCAGCTCGGCGTCAGCTGGGAAATCGACCTGTGGGGCAAGCTGCGCGAGACCCTGAACGCCAACGAAGCCAGTGCCGAAGCCAGTCTGGCCGACCTGGCCTCGATCCGCCTCAGCCAGCAGTCGGAACTGGTGCAGAACTACCTGCAGTTGCGGGTGATCGACGAGCAGAAACGCCTGTTGGAAGCCACCGTGGCAGCTTATGAACGTTCCCTGCGGATGAACGAAAACCAGTATCGCGCTGGCGTCGCCGGCCCTGATGCAGTGGCCCAGGCGCGTACCCAGCTCAAGAGCACCCAGGCCGACCTGATCGACCTGGTCTGGCAGCGCGCACAGTTCGAGAATGCCATTGCCGTGTTGCTGGGCAAGGCCCCGGCGGACTTCGCCCTGGCCGACAGCAAATCCATTCCGGCGCTGCCGCAAATTCCGGTGGCCTTGCCTTCGCAGTTGCTGGAGCGACGCCCGGACATCGCTGCGGCCGAGCGCAACGTGATGGCTGCCAACGCCAACATCGGCGTGTCGCGGGCGGCGTATTTCCCGGACCTGAGCCTGAGCATGAGTGGCGGTTACTCCAGCAGCAGCTTCAGCAACTGGATCGAACTGCCCAACCGCTACTGGTCGGTGGGCCCGCAACTGGCGCTGACCTTGTTCGACGCCGGCAAGCGCAGTGCCGAGGTGGACCGCACGGTGGCGGTGTATGACCAGACCGTGGCGCAGTACCGCCAGACCGTGCTCGACGGCTTCAAGGAAGTGGAAAACCTGCTGGTGCAGTTGAAGGTGTATGGCGATGAGGCGGTGGTGCGCCAGGAGGCACTGGATGCTGCCCGCGAGTCGCTGCGCCTGACCGAGAACCAGTACCGCGCCGGGCTGATCGGCTACCTGGATGTGGTCAACGTGCAGACCACGGCGCTGAGCAACGAGCGCAGTGTGTTGAACCTGCTGCAAGGGCGCCTGGTGGCCAGCGTGCAGCTGGTTGCTGCCCTGGGTGGTGGTTGGGATGCCGGGCAAGCCTTCGCCGAGCAGGATTGAAGCGACCCGCAGACGCGTACCTCTGTAGGAGCGGCCTTGTGTCGCGATCGGGCCGCAGAGCGGCCCCAGAACTTTGTGTACAAGCACAGATCGCTGGGGCCGCTTCGCAGCCCGATCGCGACACAAGGCCGCTCCTACAGCTACCGCGCATGCGTCCAGGCCCTCGCAGTCTTTGGATCCATTCCCATTCGCAAAAACCCCGTGCGTTTCGCCTGACCTTGAGTACAATCGTCAGCTTTTTCCGGGCCTCCCGCCCCGCTGGAACTCTCGATGCTGATCGGTAGCTATTCCTCTTCGCTGGTGTTGATTTCGCTGTGCGTGGCGGTTCTGGCGTCCTATACCGCCCTTGACCTGACCGGCCGCATCGCCACGGCCAAAGGCCGGGCTGCCTGCCTTTGGATGGGGGGTGGCGCGTTGGCCATGGGCATCGGCGTGTGGTCGATGCACTTCATCGGCATGCTCGCCTTCAGCCTGCCCATCGACCTGGGCTACGACCTTGCCCTGACCGCGTTCTCGCTGCTGATTGCGGTGTTGTCCTCGGGCTTTGCCTTGTGGCTGGTCAGCCAGCCGAGCCTGCCGTGGCAGCAATTGGCATTTGGCGCACTGATCATGGGCACCGGCATTGCCTGCATGCACTACACCGGTATGGCCGCGCTGCGCATGCTGCCGGGCATCGACTATGACCCGACGCTGTTCGGGGTCTCGCTGCTGATTGCCGTGGCCGCCTCGGCAGCGGCGTTGTGGATCGCCTTCCGTCTGCGCGCGCATACTCCTTATGTGAGGCAGATTCGCGGCCTGGCGGCGGTGGTGATGGGCTTTGCCATCGTTGGCATGCACTACACCGGCATGGCCGCGGCGAATTTCCCCGAAGGCAGCTTCTGCGGTGCGCTGGCAGCGGGAGGCCTGCAAGGCGACGGCCTGGTCTACCTGGTACTGATCACCACGCTGGCGGTACTGGCGGTGGCCTTGCTCACCTCGGTACTGGATGCCCGCCTGGAGGCACGCACCGCCGAGCTGGCCCGTTCGCTGACCCTGGCCAACCAGGAACTGACCCAGCTGGCCCTGCACGACACGCTCACCGACCTGCCCAACCGTACGTTGCTGGCCGACCGCATCGAGCAGGCCATTGCCAAGGTAGCGGAGCAGGGCGGCTGCTTTGCCCTGATGTTCATCGACCTGGACGGCTTCAAGCCCGTCAACGATGCTTTCGGCCACCACATCGGCGACTTGCTGCTCAAGGCCGTGGCGGCGCGCCTGCGCGGGCACCTGCACAGCCAGGACACGCTGGCGCGCATCGGCGGCGACGAATTCGTGCTGCTGGTGGAGCTGCGCGAGCCGAACGATGCCATGGATGTGGCGGTCAAGCAGGTCAACCTGGTGTCACGGCCATTCCGCGTGGCCGAGCATGACCTGCAGCTGACGGCGAGCCTGGGCATCGTCCTGTACCCGGGCAATGGCCTGGACCAGCATGAGCTGCTGCGCAATGCCGACGCTGCCATGTATCACGCCAAGAGCGCCGGCAAGAATGGCTACAGCTTCTTCGACGCGTCGATGAACAGCAACGCCCGCCAGCAATTGCAGCTACTGCAGGACCTGCGCCAGGCCCTGGAGCAGCGCCAGTTCCGCCTGCACTACCAGCCCAAGTTCGACGCCCAGAATTGCCAGCCGATCGGTGCCGAGGCCTTGCTGCGCTGGGAGCACCCGCAGCAGGGCCTGTTGCTGCCCGACCATTTCATCGGCCTGGCGGAAAAGACCGGCCTGATCATCCCCATTGGCGAATGGGTGCTCATCGAGGCCTGCCGGCAGATGCGCCAGTGGCTGGACCAGGGGCACCACGGCTGGCGCATGGCGGTGAACCTGTCGGCTATCCAGTTCTGCCATGCCGGGCTGGTCGAGAGCGTGGCCCGAGCCCTGCAGCAGAACAGCCTGCCGGCCAACTGCCTGACCCTGGAAATTACCGAAACCACCGCCATGCACGACGCCGATGCCAGCCTGACGGTGCTGCAACGGTTGTCCGACATGGGCGTGGACCTGTCCATCGATGACTTCGGCACCGGCTATTCCAGCCTGATGTACCTCAAGCGCCTGCCGGCCAACGAGCTGAAGATCGACCGCGGTTTCGTGCGCGACCTGGAGCAGGACAGCGACGATGCGGCGATCGTTTCGGCAATCGTGGCGCTGGGCCAGGCGCTGGGGCTGCGCATCGTTGCCGAAGGGGTGGAGACCGACAGGCAGCAGGACTTCCTGACCCGCCTGGGCTGCGATTCGCTGCAAGGCTACCTGCTGGGCCAGCCGGTGCCGGCCGAGCAGTTCATGGGCAAGTTGCAGGCCATGCGCCAGGAAAGCACGGCAGCGGGTTAGACCGCGTCGCGCAGGGTGAAGGCGGGCATGAAGGTATCCATCTCCGCCTCGACGGCCTCGATGATGCGCTCTACGTCGGCGGCGGCCATGATTGCCGAGCAGGGGATGCCGGCAATCGCCAGCAGGGTTTCGCCGGTGGCGCGGTCGAACAGCCGCGCGACCATGCTGCGCGGCGCATCCATGCTGGCTTCGAAGCCCAGTGGGTGGAAATGCCAGCGCATCACCTGGCAGGCGTTGGGGAACGTCATCTTGTTCATGCCAGCCTCCTTGTTCGTACCTGGACGTGGTGAGCGGGTGGCCACATCGATGCGGCCGCCGGGAAAGTAACCATAGCACCTGTCACGCACTATTCTCGGCGGCCAATAAGACAAATTCACTGATGCATGACAGAGGTCACATCTTTGTCATGGACGGCATTTTGCGCAGGCCCGCAAGGCAAACGTTTTCCTGGCATGTTGACGGCAGATAACCCGCCAGGTGCTGCCAATTTGATCGAATTTGCCGCGCGATGTTTTCGGACGAGCGGTGTGATCAGCCGAGCAACCCGGCAGCGATATTGATGGTGAATCCCAGGATCGCCGTGTTGAATACGAATCCCACTAGTGAATGTGCCAGCACTACCCGCCGCAACTCCCGCCCGGCGATGCCCACGTCGGAGGTTTGTACCGCCACGCTGATGGTGAACGAGAAATAGTGGAAGTCCCAGTAATCGGGGTTGCGTTCGCCATCGGCGAAGCGCAGCGGCGGTTCGTGGTTTTGTCCGGTATAGAACAGCCGCGCGTAGTGCAGGCTGAAAATGCAGCCGATCAACAGCCAGGAACCGGCCACGGTCAGGCCGGTGTAGAGGTAGTGCACGACCAGCGCCGTGCCTTGCAGGCCACGGCTGGACACCAGTTGCAGGGTGACGGCGGCGAGGCTGGCGATGGCGGCGATGCACACGGTGAGCAGGACCAGGCCGGCGTTTTCGTCTTCGACGCGGGCGACCTTGCGTACCTTTTCCGCATTGGCGCTCAAGGTCAGGTAGAGCACCAGCAGCAGGTACAGCCATACGCCAAGGTTCCAGCCGGCGAGGATGTGCTGCACGCTGTCGCTGGCGGGGATCAGCCAGGCGCCGAGCAGGCCGACCACAGTGGCGATGCTCAGGCGCGGGTGGGTGTGGGTCAGGCGGTGGAAAGCCATGGGGTCTCTTTTGCGGGGGGCATGGTTTCTACTCTAGACCGTCATGAGGCAGATGAGCGGCATGCGCTGGCCCATGTAGGAGCGGCCTTGTGCCGCGAAAGGGCCGCAAAGCGGCCCCGACAATTCCTGAAGGTGCGAAGATCCTGGGGGCGCTTCGCACCCCTATCGCGACACGAGGCCGCTCCTACAAAAAAGCGGGCTGCATGGCCTGATGTTTCTTTGCTGCCGCCCATCGCACGGCATTGCAACTCTCAGTACACTGCACGCTCCAACACCAACATCCGTTGAACTCGAGGTTTCTGCATGACGCTCAGTCCTTTGGCAGGCAAGCCGGCTCCGGCCAGCGTGCTGGTCGATATTCCCCGACTGCTCACCGCCTACTACACCGGCCGCCCCGACGCTGCCGTGGCGGCCCAGCGGGTGGCCTTCGGCACCTCGGGGCACCGTGGCACTTCGCTTGAATTGAGCTTCAACGAGTACCACGTCCTGGCCATTACCCAGGCCATCTGCCTGTATCGCCAGGAGAAGGGCATCGATGGCCCGCTGTTCATCGGCGCCGACACCCACGCACTGTCGGCACCGGCTACCGCCAGCGCCCTGGAAGTGCTGGCTGCCAATGGCGTGCAGGTAATGCTGTCCAAGGACGACGAATACACGCCAACACCAGCGGTTTCCCATGCCATCCTCTGCCATAACCGTGGCCGCGAGCAGGGCCTGGCCGACGGCATCGTCATCACCCCGTCGCACAACCCGCCGCAAAGCGGTGGCTTCAAATACAACCCGCCCAATGGCGGCCCGGCCGACAGTGACGTGACCAAGTGGATCGAGGCCAAGGCCAACGAACTGCTGGCTGCTGACCTGGCGGGCGTCAAGCGCATGGACCATGCCCAGGCGCTGCAGGCATCCACCACCCAGCGTCACGACTACGTGAGCAACTACGTGGCCGACCTGGAAAACGTCATCGACTTCGACGTCATCCGCGCTGCCAAGCTGCGCCTGGGCGTCGACCCGCTGGGCGGGGCAGGGGTGCGCTACTGGTCGGCGATCGCCAAGCATTACCAGCTCGACCTGGAAGTGGTGAACACCGAGGTCGACCCGACCTTCCGCTTCATGACTGTCGACTGGGACGGCCAGATCCGCATGGACCCGTCTTCGCCCTATGCCATGCAGGGCCTGATCGGCCTGCGCGAACGCTTCGACGTGGCCTTCGCCTGCGACCCGGACCACGATCGCCATGGCATCGTCACCCCCGATGGCCTGCTGCAGCCGAACAACTACCTGGCCGTGGCCATCGACTACCTGTACCGCCACCGCCCGCAATGGCGCAGCGATGCCGCCGTCGGCAAGACCGTGGTGTCCAGTGGCCTGATCGATCGCGTCACCCAGCGCCTGGGCCGTGAACTGTACGAAGTACCGGTGGGCTTCAAGTTCTTCGCCCAGGGCCTGTTCGACGGCACGCTGGGCTTTGGTGGCGAGGAAAGCGCGGGGGCTTCGTTCCTGCGCCGCGATGGCTCGGTCTGGGCCACCGACAAGGACGGGCTGATCCCGGCCTTGCTGGCTGCCGAGATGACCGCCCGCACCGGGCGCAACCCGAGCCAGGCCTACGCCGACCTGACCGAGGCGCTGGGCAAGCCGTTCGCCACCCGTGTCGAAGCCAAGGCCGATGCCCGGCAGAAGGCTTTGCTGAGCAAGCTGGCGCCGGAGCAGGTGAAGTCGACCGAGCTGGCGGGTGAGCCGATCGTGCAGATCCTCAGCCATGCGCCGGGCAACGGCCAGGCGATCGGCGGGCTGAAGGTGATGACCGCCAATGGCTGGTTCGCCGCACGCCCGTCGGGCACCGAGGATATCTACAAGATCTACGCCGAAAGCTTCATCGACGAGGCGCACCTGCAGCGCCTGGTGCAGGAAGCGCAAGTGCTGGTGGATGCGGCGATTGCCTGACTGGTAACAAACCGCTTGGTTCTGTGGTGCGCTGTAAATTAGAATTAATCTTATTTACACTACCGCAGGGCCTTCCCCATGATCGACGCCGCGCCGCCACCGGAGCATAGCCTGCCTGCCCTGCACCGGGAACACCGCGGCTGGCTGGAAACCTGGCTGCGGCGGCGCATGGGCAATGCCTGGGATGCCGCCGACCTCAGCCAGGATACCTTCCTGCGTATCTTGGCCAGCGCCCAGCCGCTGGCAGACATTCGCGAACCGCGTGCCTACCTGCTGACCGTGGGCAAGCGCCTGCTGAGCAACTTCCACCAGCGGCGTAGCCTGGAACAAGCCTACCTCGATGCACTGGCGCAGTTGCCCGAGCAGCATGTGCCCTCGCCAGAGCAGCGTTGGGTACTGCTGGAAACCCTGCAAGCCCTCGACGAGTTGCTCGACGGCCTCAAGGTGCCGGTACGCAAGGCCTTTCTCTGGAGCCAGCTGGAGGGCCTGGGCTATGCCGAGATCGGCAAGCGCCTGGGCGTTTGCGAGCGCTCGGTCAAACGCTACATGGCGCAGGCCTACGAGCATTGCCTGCTGGCCGAACTGCAATGACCAGCCATTCCCCCGAAACCCGCGAGGCACTGCAGGCCGCCGCGCGCTGGCTGGCACTGGTGGACTCTGGCGCTGCCAGCGAGGGTGACCTGCAGCGCCTGGAACAATGGCGCACCAGCAGCACCTTGCACGAACACGCCTGGCAAAAGGCACTGCTGTTGCGCCAGCGCTTTTCCGCGCTACCCGGCGCATTGGCCATGGCCACCCTGGACCGCCCGGATACCGGCCGCCGGGCGCTGCTCAAGCAGGCCCTGGGCGTGGCTGCATTGTTGCCGGCGGCCTGGCTGGCAAGCCGCGAACTGCCGCTGGAGGCCTGGGTCGCCGACATGCGCACCGCGGTCGGGGAGCGCCGGCAGGTGCTGCTGAGCGATGGCACATTCGTGCAGTTGAACACCGACAGTGCGGTGGATATCGACCTGGGCGCGCGTCGCCTGACATTGCTGCGTGGCGAAGTGGCAATCAGGTTGCCCGGCAACCTGAGCCTGACGTTGCAGGTGCCCTATGGCCAGGTCGCGCTGGATGCCGGCGAGGTGTGCCTGCGCCTGGTCGATCAGGCCTGCCGGGTATCGGTGCTCAAGGGCACGGCCAACCTGCAGCCGCGGCAAGGCCCGGCACTGTTGCTGCAGGCCGGGCAGCAGGCCAGCCTGCAAGTGGCCGGGGTTGGCCCTGTCACCGGCCTGGACGCCTGGCCGCTGGGCTGGCGCGAAGGCGTGCTGCGCCTGGAGGACCGCCCCTTGGGCGAGCTGCTGCACGAGCTGCGCAGGTACCGCCCCGGCGTGCTGCGCTGGGCGCCCGAACTGGAGGCACTGCGCGTGACCGGTACGTTCCGCCTCGACGACACCGACCGGGTGCTGGCCTTGCTCGCCGCCAGCCTGCCGTTGCAGGTGCACACGCGCACGCGTTACTGGGTAAGCCTGGCCGCGCGAGAAAATCGCGCATGAGGCTGTCCCCTTTTTTCCGCTCACCGGTCATTACCGGTAGGAGCAAATAAAGGGGAGCCTTGTTCAATGCCTGTTGTCATGTCCTGCCGCCTGCGCCCACTGGCGCGTGCGGCACATCCGTTGTTCGCCATGAGCCTGTTGTTGTGTGCACCGGCCTGGGCCGATGAACCTGCCCGGCGCAGCTATCAGGTGCCGGCCGCCAGCCTGGGTGCGGCACTTACCCAGTTTGCCGACCAGGCCGGGGTGAGCCTGTCGCTGGACCCGGCGCTGGTCAACGGCCGGCAGAGCAATGGCTTGTCCGGCAGCTACAGTGTCGACGAAGGCTTCACCCAGCTGCTGCGCGGCAGCGGCCTGCAGTTGCTGCCGGTGGGCGAGGGTGCTTTCACGTTGATGCCGGCCCGCCAGGCGAATGGTGCGCTGGAAATCGCCCCGACCAGCATCGTCGGCGGCCTGGCCGCAGGCAACGAAACGCAACCATACGCCGGTGGCCAGGTAGCACGTCAGGGTTCACAGGGCCTGCTCGGCACGCGCGATTTCATGGAAACCCCGTTCAGCATCACCAGCTACACCAGCGAACTGGTGAAGAACCAGCAGGCGCGAACCTTGGGCGAACTGATCGCCAGCGACCCATCGGTGCGCGCCACCAACCCGGCGGGTGGGCGCTTCGAGCAGTTCACCATTCGCGGCTTCAGCCTGTTCAACAGTGATGTGGCCTACAACGGCCTGTACGGCATCCTGCCGACCTACTCGATCGACATGGAAATGGCTGACCGGGTCGACATCATCAAAGGCCCCAGCCAGCTGATCAACGGCATTTCGCCGCGAGGCAGTGTCGGCGGCGGCATCAATGTGCAGCCCAAGCGGGCCGGCGACCAGCCGCTCACCGAGTTTACCGGCAGCTATGCCTCGGCCGGTCAGGCAGGCGGTGCGGTGGACGTTGGTCGGCGCTTTGGCGAAGGCCAGCAGTTCGGCGTGCGCTTCAATGGCGTGAAACAGGCGGGCGATACCGAATGGGACCACCAGCGAGTCGAACGTGAAATGGCGGTGTTGGGCCTGGACTTTCGTGGCGAGCGCCTGCGGCTTTCGGCGGACCTTGGCCATACCGAGCGCGATACCGATGCACCGCAGGAGCGGGTGCTGGTCGGTGCCAATGCCAAGGTGCCGGACGCCAACGACGTACGCCACAACTACGCCCAGGCCTGGAGCAAGGCGCGCACCAACGACACCTTCGGTGCGCTGCATGCCGAGTACGATATCAGCGAGTCGCTGCTGGCCTATGGCGCGGTCGGCGCGCGCAAGAGCAACCATGACTTCCTGCGCCACAACGTGTCCATCAGCAACGATGCCGGCGACTTCACCGTGCAGCCGCGCGACTTCACCCGGGATGAAAGCGTGCGTACCGCCATGGCCGGCGTGCGCAACTGGTTCCATACCGGGCCGGTCAGCCACGAACTGAACCTGGCCGCCACCTACTTCTACATGGACTTCACCAACGGCGGCGCCCGCTATGCCTCGGCGCCCAGTAACCTCTACCACCCGGTGGCCACGCCGACACCGGGCACGCCAACCCGCATCGACCCTGAGGTGTACACGGAAAACCGCTTTTCCGGCGTGGCCCTGGCCGACACCCTGGGCTTCTTCGATGACCGCCTGCTGCTGACCCTGGGCGCGCGTTGGCAGCGGGTGCAGGTGGATGACTGGAGCGACGGCATCAAGGGGGATACCGCCTACGATGAAGAGAAGGTGTCGCCCTCGGGCGGCGTGCTGCTCAAGGTTACCGACCAGCTGTCGTTGTATGCCAACTACATGGAGGGCCTGAGCCAAGGAAAGATTGCGCCGTCGACATCGGTCAACGAAGACCAGATCTTCCCGCCGTTCACCAGCCGCCAGGTCGAGGTGGGGGCCAAGTACGACCTGGGCCAGGTCGCCTTTACCGCCAGTGCCTTCCGCATCCGCCAGCCCGCCTATGAAACCAACCCCACATCGCGGGTGTTCGGCCCCAATGGCAAGCGCGACAACCGCGGTATCGAACTGAGCGTGTTCGGCGAGCCCGTGCAAGGCGTGCGTGTGCTGGGCGGGGTGATGTATATCGACAGCGAACTGACCGACACCATCGGTGGCGCCTACGATGGCAACCGCGCGCCGGCCACGCCCGAGTACAACGTCAACCTCGGCGCAGAATGGGATGTGCCTGGGGTGAACGGCCTGACCCTGACGGCGCGGGGCATCCACTCGAGCTCGCAGTACCTGGACCAGAACAACAGCAAGCAGATCGACGGTTGGGAGCGTTACGACGTGGGGGCGCGTTATGCGTTCAAGGTGGATGCCACCCAGGTTACCTTGCGCGCCAGTGTCGAGAACGTGCTGGGCGACCGCTACTGGAGTTCGGCCGGAGCTTCGGATGACAGCGAGCCGGGGCTGACGCTGTCTACGCCGCGTACCTACCTGCTGTCGGCGACAGTGGGTTTCTAGCCCATTTCAAAAGTGGGCGCGTTCCCTGTAGGAGCGGCCTTGTGTCGCGAAAGGGCTGCAAAGCAGCCCCAGCAATTTCAAGTGTTGCGCATCAATCCTGGGGCCGCGTTGCGGCCCTTTCGCGACACAAGGCCGCTCCTACAGGTTGAACCGATCGATCAGACCGAATCTGGCACCACGGCGATCACATCGATCTCCATCAGCCACTCGGCCTGGGCCAACCCGGCCACCACCAGCCCGGTGGAAATCGGGAACACGCCCTTGAGCCACTTGCCTACCTCCTTGTACACCGGCTCGCGGAAGCGCGGGTCGGTGATGTAGGTGGTGGTCTTGACGATGTGCGACAGGTCCGAGCCGGCTTCTTCGAGCAGTTGCTTGACGTTCTTCATCGCCTGCTCGGCCTGCGCCCGTGGGTCACCCAGGCCCACCAGGTTGCCTTCGAAGTCGGTGCCGACCTGGCCGCGCACGTAGATGGTGTTGCCGGCGCGTACCGCCTGGCACAGGTCGTTGTCCAGGGTCTGGTTGGGGTAGGTGGCCTTGGTGTTGAACATGCGGATGCGGGTATGAGTAGGCATCAGTGGGCTCCGAGGGTGCTGACGTTGCTGATCTTGGGTTGTTGCTGCTCATCCGCTGCGCGTTGTTCGCGGTCGCGGTAGGCGGCATAGGTGCGTTGCGTGGCGATGTGGCCGGCGACGTGCTTGGCGTCGTGCCACACGCCCCAGATGAACGACGAGCCACGACGCGACAGCCACGGCAGGCCAAGGAAGTACACACCCGGCTCGCGGGCCACGCCGCGTTGGTGCTGGGGCTTGCCGTTGGCGTCGAAGGTGTCTACCTGCAGCCAGCTGAAGTCGACACCGTAACCGGTAGCCCAGATGATGCTGGTGACGCCGGCCTTGGCCAGGTCCAGCTGCTGCAGCGGGTTGCGCATGCACTCCGGGTCGGCCAGGCGTTTGCGGGCGTCGGGCTCTTCCGGCA
This sequence comes from Pseudomonas sp. A2, assembly GCF_023100865.1. Classification (NCBI taxonomy): domain Bacteria; kingdom Pseudomonadati; phylum Pseudomonadota; class Gammaproteobacteria; order Pseudomonadales; family Pseudomonadaceae; genus Pseudomonas; species Pseudomonas sp. A2. The sequence continues at coordinate 3,506,145 of NZ_CP039127.1, read as the reverse complement.
GGTCCAGGCCGTTGCGTTCGATGTAGGCATCGGCGGCATCCAGCAGGGCCAGGTAGTTTTCGTCGCCGCGGTTGATGTTCTCGACCAGGTTGTCCTGGAAGCGCGCTACGCCGTTCTCGAACGACTGGGTCAGGCCGACCAGGGTCATGCCCTGGTGGGCGAGGGCGCGGAAGTCCACGGTGTGGCCGCCACGGGCGCCACTGACGGCAATGGTCACGTGCTCGCGGCCAGGCTTGGCGATTTCCGCATCCCACTCACCCAGCACGCCCAGCCACCAGCAGAAGTCGCGGTTGCGGTAAGCGCGTGGCGGGCGATCGTGGGCGCCGACCGAGAGGTACACCTGGCGCCCGGCACGCATCAGTTCTTCGGCGATCTGCACGCCCGAGGAGCCGGCGCCGACCACCAGCACAGCGCCTTCTGGCAACTGCTCGGGGTTGTAATAGGCAGCGGAGTGGATCTGGTGCAGGTTGCTGTCTTTCGGCGCGATGGCCGGGATTACCGGTTTCTGGAACGGGCCGGTGGCGGCGACCACACGGTTGGCGCGAATCACGCCTTCATTGGTTTCGATGGTAAAACCGGGGCGGTCGCTGTTGCGCAGCACTTTCTTCACTTCGATGCCGGTGCGTACTGGCAGGTTGTACTTGCGTACGTACTGCTCGAAGTAGTCGGCCACCTGGTCCTTGCCGGCGAAGGCGTCGGCGTCGAGGTTGAATTCCAGCCCCGGGAAGCGGTCGTGCCATACCGGGCCGTTGGCCACCAGCGAGTCCCAGCGGCCGGTGCGCCAGGCCTCGGCGATACGCTTGCGCTCCAGCACCAGGTGCGGCACGCCAAGCTTGCTCAGGTGTTCGCTCATGGCCACGCCGGCCTGGCCGGCGCCGACGACGAGGGTGTCGATTTCGAGGTTGTTCAGTGTCATGTCCGAGCCCTTGTTCAGGCGGTTTTTGTCAGGTCGGTTTGGAGGACCGCCGTTGCCTGGGGTCAGACTAGGGATGCCGTGGAAATGGCGAAAATAGTATTTAGCTGGGGCTTGCCGATAAAACGGCGAAGGCCCTGGATTCTGCGGCTTGCGAGTTGGACGCCAAGGGGCCGCGCGCTGTGCCGACAGGAATAATTGGCCCGAAACAGATGTAGGAGCAGCCTTGTGCTGCGAAGCGCCGCGCGGGCGGCGCTCGATCTCAGCCAGAGCAAAGTTTTTTCCTGCCTAACCCCTCGGAAAAAGGTCGTTTCGCCGGCCGAAAGGTTCAACCCAGAATGCCGTGTATCGCACAGCACAACAGGAAGCATGACATGACTTTTTCCATCATCGGTCGTTGCCAGGAAACCGGCCAGGTCGGTATCGCCATCAGCTCTTCGAGCATCGCCGTGGGCGCCCGCTGCCCGTGGGTGCGTGCCGGTGTGGGTGCGGTCGCCACCCAGAACATCACCTTGCCGGCGCTGGGCCCGCAGATTCTCGATGCCCTGGAACAGGGCCAGTTGCCGCCTGCCGCTGCGCTGGACCGGGTGCTGAGCGCCAATGGCTGGAGCGAGTACCGCCAGGTCACCGTAATCGACAGCCATGGCCAGGTGGCGCTGTTCACCGGCAAGGAAGCCCTTGGCACCCACCACGCCGTGGCCGGTGAGCAATGTGCGGCGGCAGGCAACCTGTTGGCCTCGACCCAGGTGATCGAGGCGATGGTGCAGGCCTTTGAACAAGCCGGCGGGCATCTGGCCGACCGCCTGCTGGCGGCCATGCACGCGGCGATGGCCGCAGGTGGCGAGGCGGGGCCTGTGCACTCGGCGGCGTTGAAGATTGCCGGCGAACTGACCTGGCCACTGGTAGACCTGCGTGTGGACTGGGCCGAAGCAGACCCGATTGGTGTGCTAGATGGCCTGTGGCAGGCGTATCGGCCGCAGATGCAGGACTACGTCACCCGCGCCCTCAACCCGACTGCCGCGCCAAGCTACGGGGTGCCGGGCGATGAGTGAATTTGCCAGTCGCGCGCTGCTGGCCAGGCTGATCGGCTTTGCCACGGTCAGCCGGGATTCCAACCTCGAACTGATCAGCTTCATCCGCGACTACCTGGCCGAGCTGGGGGTGGAAAGCGAACTGTTCCATAACCCGGAAGGCACCAAGGCCAACCTGTTCGCCACCATCGGCCCCCGGGACGTTGGCGGCGTGGTGTTGTCCGGGCATACCGATGTGGTGCCGGTGGACGGCCAGGCCTGGACAGTCGAGCCGTTTGCCCTGAGTGAGCGCGACGGGCGGCTGTATGGCCGTGGTACGGCCGACATGAAAGGCTTCATCGCTTCGGTGCTGGCGGCTGTACCGGCGTTTCTCGCACAGCCGTTGCGCATGCCGGTGCACCTGGCGTTCTCCTACGACGAGGAAGTCGGCTGCCTGGGGGTGCGCTCGATGCTGGCCGCGCTGGAGCAGCGCCCGCACAAGCCACGGTTGTGCCTGATTGGCGAACCCACCGAACTCAAGCCGGTGCTGGGGCACAAGGGCAAGCTGGCGATGCGTTGCCAGGTACATGGCGCGGCCTGCCACTCGGCGTACGCGCCGTATGGGGTGAATGCCATCGAGTATGCGGCGAAGCTGATCGGCAAGCTGGGTGATATCGGTGATGCCCTGGCGTTGCCGGAGCATCACGACGAGCGCTTCGACCCACCGTTCTCCACTGTGCAGACCGGTGTGATCAAAGGGGGCAGGGCGCTGAACATCGTGCCGGCGGAATGCGAATTCGATTTCGAAGTACGGGCTTTGCCGGGGTTCGAGGCGCAGGCAGTGGCCGACCAGCTGCAAACCTATGCCGAGGCCGAACTGCTGCCGCGCATGCGCAAGGTCAATGCCGCCAGCGCCATTCGCCTGCAGCCGTTGAGTGCATATCCGGGGCTGGCCACGCCAGCGGATAGCGAGGCGGCAGGCCTGGTGGCGTTGCTCAGTGGTTCGGATGAGTTCGGTACGGTGGCGTTTGGTACCGAAGGAGGGCTGTTCGACCAGGCGGGCATCCCGACTGTGGTGTGTGGGCCTGGGAGCATGGACCAGGGGCACAAGCCGGATGAGTTCGTCAGTGTCGAGCAGTTGCGGGGGTGTGATGCCATGTTGCTGAGGCTGGTGGATTACCTCAGGCAGGGTTGATTGCGCTGGCCTCTTCGCGGGCACGCCCGCTCCCACAGGTACAGCACCGCCAGGCCAGCCGGCGATATACCTGTGGGAGATTGCCCAGCCCTTTGGGCTGCGCTTTCGCGCAGAGAACCAATATCGCTCGTCTGACGCGTCCTTTGTAGGAGCAGCCTTGTGCTGCGAAGAGGCCGGTACAGCCAATAGACAGGCTTTGTCAGCCCCGGCCTCTTCGCAGCACAAGGCTGCTCCTACAGAACCTCGCCGAACCAATGAGTCATGTGTTGTTCTATGAGCGCGGGCGTGCCCGCGAAGGGCTGCAGAGCAGCCCCAGTCAAGGTTTCAGAAGGTAGCCTTGACCTGCAGGCCAACCACCAGCGCGTTGTCGATGTCCTTCCCGGAGAACGCGCCCGGCTCGATGATGTACTGCACATCCGGGCGCAGATTCAGCCACGGCGTGGCCTGGTAGCCATAGCTCAGCTCGACCAGCTGCTCGGCGCTGTCGATATCGGGGAACTGCTGCCCGGCATCGAACGCGGCATCTTCCAGCACCTCGCGGCTACGCGGGTTGGGTACGGCACGGCCATAGCCCAGGGCCACAGTATCCTTCGCGCGGCCTGCGAACGGCTTGTACAGCACCACGCCGGCGCCATACCACTTGGTGAATGGCGATGCGGCCTTGCTCGACGCCGAGTACTGGCCGAAGGCATGCAGGCTGCGGCCCGGCAAGCCCTGGTCGTTCCACACGGCCTGGTCGACCAGCAGATAGTGGCCGCCGCGGCCGGACACTTCCTCGTCGCTGCCGATGCGCTTCACATCGGAGCTGTCGTAGTAGTAGCCCAGTTTGTACTCGCCAGGCAGCTCGCCCTGCAGCTTGTACACCAGCTCTACCGGTACCACGGTGCCGGTGGTGTGCTTGGGGCCCAGGTGCCAGGCGCGGCTGGAGTTGCCGTTGCTTTCCGGGTCGACGTTAAACGCCGCCACACGCAACTTCCAGGACGGCGACAGGTCGTACTTCACCCGCACGCCCAGGTGGGCATTGGGGTAATTGGTCCAGCCACTGCCGCCAGACATGTTAAGCGGGTGGCCGCAGAAGCCGGCGTTCATGAAATTGCACAGGATGCCACTGTCCAGGCCGCCCAGGTCGTTGCCCATGGCCATGTAGCCGAGCTTGACGTTGAGTGCCGGGGTGAACAGGGTACGCTCGTAGCTCAGCTCGGTCAGGCGGGTGTACAGGCCACCGAAGTTTTCCTGGATCGGCAGGCGGTTGCCCACCAGGTCTTCCGAGGCGCTGTTGCCGCGGCGGTCGTTGATGGTCAGCTGGACCTTGCCGCCGTTGTCCAGGCCATACAGTTTCGACAGGTCGAACTGCACGCCCAGTTTCAGGTTTTGCGAGTAGCGCGCCGAGCGGTGCAGGCCACCGTGGGCGTTGTAGGCGGTTTCGCCGCTGTAGTCGCCTGTGAACCTGACGCCGTCTTCTTCCAGCTGGTGACGCAGGCCGCCCCAGTCACCGGTCAGGGTGCTGCGGGTCATCAGGTCGCCGTCGGCCAGGGCGGTGCTGCTGGCGAGGGCCAGCAACAGGGTGGGGGTGATGCGAATTGCGGATGGCATTGCTGAATCTCGGGTTGTCTTCTAAGGCCTCTTCGCGGGTGAACCCGCTCCCACAGGATTTTCACTGCCCTTGCAAACTGTGCAGTTCCTGTGGGAGCGGGTTTACCCGCGAAGGGGGCGACGCGGTGTTACGGCAAGGCGTAAGAAATCACGTAGTCGCCACGGTCAGTCGACTGGCGCGCGCCGCCAGCCGTGACCACCACGTACTGCTTGCCGGTTTTCGGCGAAACGTAGGTCATCGGGCCGCCCTGGCTGCCCACTGGCAGGCGAGCCTTCCAGATTTCGTTGCCGTTGCTGCTGTCGTAGGCGCGCAGGTAGAAGTCCTGGGTGCCGGCGATGAACACCAGGCCGCCCTGGGTGGACAGGGTGCCGCCGAGGGTCGGCAGGCCGATCTTGATAGGCAGGTGCATGCGGATGCCGAGCGGGCCGGTGTCCTCGACGGTACCCACAGGTACCTGCCACGCCACCTGGCGGGTCTTCATGTCGATAGCGGTCAGGGTGCCGAATGGCGGCGCCTGGCACGGAATGCCGGCCACCGACAGGAAGCGGTTCTTGTTCACTGCATACGGGGTGCCCTTGAGCGGTACTGCACCCATGCCGGTGTTCAGCGCTTCGCCACCGGAAGCGGCACCGCCCTTGTTCTGCGACGGGATCATCTGGATCCACAGGCCCAGGCGCATGTCGTTGACGAAGATGAAACCATGTACCGGGTCGGTGGAAATGCTGCCCCAGTTCATGCCGCCCAGCGAACCCGGGAAGCTCAGCGACAGGTCGGTGCCCGGCGCGGTGTACAGGCCGTCGTAGCGCATTTTCTTGAAGTCGATGCGGCACAGCAGCTGGTCGTACGGGGTTGCGCCCCACATGTCCGATTCGGTCAGGGTCTGCGCGCCGATCTGCGGCATGCCCACCGACTTCGGCTGGGTTGGCGAGTACGGCTCGTTGGGGATGTTGCTTGGCTTGACCGGTACTTCGTCGACCTGGGTCAGCGGCTTGCCGGTGGCGCGGTCGAGCACGTAGATCTGCCCGGCCTTGGTGCCGATTACCACTGCAGGTACCGACTGGCCGTCGTCCTTGGTGAAATCGATCAGGCTCGGCTGCATCGGCAGATCGAAGTCCCACAGGTCGTTGTGCACGGTCTGGAACACCCACTTCTGGTTGCCGGTGGTGGCGTCCAGCGCCAGTACCGAAGCGCCATAAGTGTGGTCCAGCTTGCTGCGTTCGACACCGTAGATGTCGGTGGACGACGAGCCCATCGGCAGGAACACGGTATTCATCGCCGGGTCGTAGGACATCGGGGCCCAGCTGTTCGGGGTGCTGCGCACATAGGTGCTGTCGCCCTGCGGCGCCTGGCGATCTTCCGGGTTGCCGGGGTCGAAGGCCCAGCGCATTTCACCCGTGATCACGTCGAAACCACGGATCACGCCGCCTGGCATGTCGGTCTGGACGTTGTCGGCGACGCGGCCGCCGACCACCACGGTGGTGCCGGCCATCAGTGGGGCCGAGGACAGCTGGTAGTAGGAGTCCGGCACATCGCCCAGGCCGGCCTTGAGGTCGACCTGGCCGTTGTTGCCGAAGCCCTGGCAGAACTCGCCGGTGTCGGCGTCGACGGCAATCAGGCGGCCATCGATGGTGTTGGTCAGCAGGCGACGCTGGCAGTTGGCACCGGCCGGTACGCTGGCCGCGGTGATTGGCGAGCTGTTCGGCTGGGTCGGCTGGGCGATGGCGGCAGTGGCGTCGAAGTAGGCCATGCCACGGCAACGCTGCCAGACCTTGGACTGGGCGTTGATCGCGTTCTTCCACAGCTCTTTGCCGGTGTCGGCATCGAGGGCGATCAGGTTGTTGTGCGGGGTGCAGATGAACACCTTGTTGCCGACCTGCAGCGGGGTCAGCTGGTCTTCGGCGCCGTTGCCGTCGCTGAGCGCCACGTCACCGGTGCGGTAGGTCCAGGCCACTTTCAGCTTGTTGACGTTGTCGCGGTTGATCTGGTCCAGCGCGGCGAAGCGGCTGCCACCTTCGGTGTTGCCGTAGTGAGCCCAGTCCGTCTGCGCCTTGCCGGCCTCGACCGGGGTCATGCCCGGGCCTTTACCGGTGGGGGCGACGCTTGGGTGGGCGACGAACATGTTGCCGGCGGCGACCACCAGCAGCACGGCCATCACCCCGGCAACGCCATAGGCACCGCGGCCGGCGCTGGTGCCATTGGCACGGGCCAGCAGCGGGTAGACCAGTGCCACCACCATGCCGATTGCGCCGAACATGAACAGGCGCGAGAACAGCGGCCAGAACACCAGGCCTGCGTCGATCAGCGCCCAGATGGCAGTGCCGACCAGGAACGCCGCGTACAGCCAGGCGCCAGCCGGCTTGCGGCGAGCGATGAGAACGCCGGCGATGGCCATGGCCAGGCCGCCGATCAGGAAGTACCAGGAACCTCCCAGGCCGGCCAGCTTGACGCCGCCCGCAGCCAGGAGGAGGCCGAGCAGGGCGATGATCACGCCCAGGCCGACCAGGATGATGTTTGTGGCGCCAGAGGCGCGCGGTGTTTCTTTCATGCCAGGGATCTCAGCAGGTGGAATGCGCGCAGTGTAATCTCTTAGCTTGCTAATTAACAAGTTGGTACATAATTTTGTGGGGCGGATTGTCGCAGGGTTGAACTCTGCAAGGTGTGGATAAAAGTCTAGATCATGCGCTTAAAATTGCATTTTATGAGGTGTTCGTGCTGATTCATGTAACGGGAACTCAGGCTTTGTTTGAGTGTGAAGGTGGGCGGTGTGCTCTGTGTAGGAGCAGCCTTGTGCTGCGAAGAGGCCGCTACGAGTGCAGCGGGTGTGTCGGCAGGACTGGCCCCTTCGCAGCACAAGGCTGCTCCTACAGGCGGCCACCGTTTCATGTTGGCCACGGTGCGCCGCTGCTGTAGAACACCGCGAGCCAGATGGTGGCGGTGCCGGGGGCGGTCCATTCCACGCGGTGGCGGTAATGCGGCGGGATGTCCAGGCAATCGCCCGGCGCCAGCAGGCGGGTATGGCTCTCGTGCTCGAAGCGCAGGCCGGCGGCGCCACTGAGCAGCACGATCCATTCGCCTTCGGCCTGGTCGTACCAGAAACCGGGCGGGCTGGCCTGGCCGCTGGAAACGATACGCTCCACACGCACACCCGGGCGGCTGAGCAGTTGGTCGACCCGTTCGGAGCTGGTGGGGTCGCAAGGGGGCAGGGCAGTCAGCAGGTTGGTCGGGATCATGGAAAACCTCGCTTGGAAGGGGGTAGTTCCACTATGGACGCAATTGCCGTGCGCCGCGCTTCTTGACCGGCCCGGCTGTTTGTAAGAACTTTCCGGGATTTGGAAGACGGGCAACAAATGGACAAACTCCTGGCGATGAAAATGTTCGTGGCCACCGTCGATGCCCAGGGCTTTTCTGCCGCCGCACGCCAGCTTGGGCTGGCGACATCGTCGGTGACGCGCCTGGTCGATGCCCTGGAAGCGGCGTTGGGCGCCACCTTGCTCAACCGCTCCACGCGCCAGGTCAGCCTGACCGAGGCCGGCGCCCGTTATTACGAGCGCGCGCGGGGTATTTTCGAGGCCTTGGACGAGGCCGATGCCAGTGTCGCCGACCGGGGTGAAGAACCGGTTGGCGTGTTGCGCCTGTGCTTGCCGGTGGAGTTCGGCAGGCGGGTCATCGCCCCGCACTTGGGGCCGTTCCTGGCGCAACATCCGGCTCTGGAGCTGGACATCGACCTCAGCGACCGTCTGGATGACCTGCTTGACGGGCGCTATGACCTGTCGATCCGCCTGGGCGACCCCTCGCCCAATGACGAGCTGGTATGCCGCCAGCTGGGTCGCTTCCAGCGCTGGCTGGTAGCCAGCCCGGGCTACCTGGCCGGGCGTGACGCGCTGGAGCATCCGCGGCAGCTGCTCGAGCACGCCTGCCTGCGCTTTCGCTACGGGCAGAAAGGCCGCCCCTGGCGCCTGGCCCGTGGGCAGGACAGTCTGGAACTGGACGTGAGCGGGCCGTTGCGCAGTGCCAATGCCGACATGCTGCGCGAAACCGCGCTGGCGGGCAGCGGCATCGCGCTGCTGGCCGACTGGCTGGTGCGTGAGGATGTGGCGGCCGGGCGCCTGCAGCGGCTGTTCCCCGATTGGCAGGCCAGCCCCGGCGCTGCCAATGACAGCATCAACGCCTTGTATCTGCCCAATCATCGTGGTTCACGGCGGGTGAATGCGTTCATCGACTTTTGCGAAAACCTGTTGCAGCGCAGCACCTAGTGTTGCGCAGTGCGCAAAGCCCTGTTGCGCCAGCGCTGGATTCTCGCCAGGAGTGCGTCTGGGTAAGGTGGCCGGCATATTCCAGCCATCGCCGAGGACACTCGCATGAATCCCTCCCTTGCCGCCGCGCAGCCTGCCGCCACCGGCCTCAGCCGGGCCCTGGTCGCCCTGCTGGCGTTCTGCTGCGGCGCGATCGTCGCCAATATCTACTATGCCCAGCCCATCGTCGGCCTGATCGCCCCGGACCTGGGGCTGTCCACCGAGCATGCCAGCCTCATCGTTTCGCTCACGCAGCTTGGCTATGCCTTGGGCCTGCTGTTGCTGGTACCGCTGGCCGACCTGTTGGAAAACCGCCGCTTGATGGTGTCTACCGCCGTGCTGGCCTGCGTCAGCCTGCTGCTGGCGGGCACCAGCAGCAGCGGCCAGGGCCAGCTGTTCCTCGGCTATGCACTGCTGATCGGTTTCAGTTCCGTGGCGGTGCAGATGCTCATTCCGCTGGCGGCGCACCTGGCGCCGGAGCAGCAGCGTGGGCGGGTGGTCGGCAACATCATGGGCGGCCTGCTGCTGGGTATCCTGCTGGCGCGGCCGTTGTCCAGCCTGGTGGCCGACTACTTCGGCTGGCGGGCGGTGTTCATTGGCGCTGCCGGGGTGATGCTGGCGATCATCCTGCTGCTGGCCCTGACCTTGCCGCGGCGGGTGCCCGAGCACAAGGCCAGCTATGCCGGGCTGATGCTGTCGCTGCTCACGCTGCTGCGCCGTTATCCCTTGCTGCGCCAGCGCTCGCTGTACCAGGCGTTGATGTTCGCGGCGTTCAGCCTGTACTGGACGGCGGTGCCGATGGCCCTGGCAACCGAGCATGGCCTGTCGCAGAGCCAGATCGCAGTATTCGCCCTGGTAGGCGCGGTAGGCGCCGTCGCCGCACCCATGGCCGGCCGCCTGGCCGATGCCGGGCATGCCCGGGCCGGTTCGCTGTTGGCGTTGTTACTGGCACCGGCGGTACTGTTGCTGGGGCTGACCGTGCCGGGCTACAGCGTGATCGGCCTGGGGCTGACTGGCGTGCTGCTGGATTTTGCGGTGCAGATGAACATGGTCATCGGCCAGCGTGAAGTGTACGCGCTGGACCCGGCCAGCCGCGGGCGGCTGAACGCGGTGTACATGACCAGCATCTTCCTGGGTGGGGCGCTGGGTTCGGCGGTGGCCAGCGCGGTGTTCAGCCAGTTCGGCTGGCACGGTGTGGCGCTGGTGGGGGCGGGGTTGCCGGGCGTGGCCTTGATCATCTTCCTGGCCAAAGCACGCCGGGGTTGAATGCGAGCCCGCAGGTTGTCGCGATCCCTGTACGATCGCGACAGTCTTTGCATAGTGCTACCGCCCAAGCGGCAACGCCACACCAATCAAGGCAAACAGGCTGCCGCAGCAGCGGTTGAAGCCCTTGCCGCCCTTGGCCAGCCATGGCCGGATGCGAAACGCCAGGCGTGCCAACAGGTATTCGACCAGGAACTCGACACTGGCAAAGGTCGCCGCCATCACCACGAACTGCAGCAGCAACCCACGCTGCGGGTCGATGAACTGCGGCAGGAAAGCGCCGTAGAACAGCAGCACCTTGGGGTTGGCCATGGCCGACAGCAGGCCCTGGCGGAACAGGCCGGCATTGCCCAGCCGCGCACTTTGCGCGGTCAGTTCCAGGTGCAGGCCCGGGCTGCGCCACAGCTGGATACCCAGCCAGACCAGATAAGCGCCACCCACCCACTTGAGCACGCTCAGCACCGAGGCCGAGGCCGAGGCCTGCAGCAATGCGCTGAGGCCGAACATGGCCAAGGCAATCAGGGCGCTAAAGCCAAACACCCCGCCGATGATGGTGAACAACGTCCGGCGTGCGCCATACAGGGCACCGTGGGTCAGGGCCAGCAGGCTGTTGGGGCCTGGGGTCAGCGACAGGCCGATGCTGGCCAGCAGATAGATGAGCCAGGTGTCGAGTGCCATGGTGGGAAATGCCTTGTTGATGGAGAGGGCGTCAGTCTATGGCGCCGACCTTGGCCGGCAAGAGTATGATCCGGACATTGAATGGTCGTTTCTGGACGCGAAGCCAATGCAGCCCGACATCCGCTTGCTGATCTTGCCGTTACCGGATTTTGCCCTGCTGCCGTTCGGTGCCTTTCTCGACAAGTTGCGTTTCAGCGCCGACGACGAGGACTACAGCCAGCAGCGCTACTGCAGCTGGACCGTTGCAGGGCTGACACTCGACCCGGTGCCTTCGAGCAGTGGCGCGGTGGTGCAGGTCGAGGCCGTCGCTGGCCAGCTCGAGCTGGCCAGTTTCGACTACCTGGTGGTGTTCGGCGGGCGCAACGCGCTGGCCACTGCCGCGCTGGCGCCTCGCTACCGGGCCTTGCTCAGGCAGGCTGGCAAGGCCGGCGTCAAGCTGGTGGCGGTCGACAACGGTGCTTTCCTGTTGGCTGCCTGCGGGTTGCTGCAAGGGCACAAGGTAGTGGTGCACTGGCGCCACGAAGCCGAATTCCGTGCAGCCTTCCCGCATTTGCAGGTACTGAGTGAGCAGCTGTATTGCATCGACGGTAGCCGCATCACCTGCGCCGGCGGCACCGCGGCCATCGACCTGGCCGTCGCGCTGTTGTCACGCGCCTGCGGGAGGGCCAGGGCGCTGAAGGGCCTGGCCGACATGCTGGTGGATGAAACCCGTGACAGCCGCCATGCCTTGCGCTCGTTGGAGCTGGGGGCCGGGCAGGGGCGGCAGGTGCAGCGCGCGCAGGCATTGATGCGTCATCACCTGGGTACGCCGTTGACCGCGGAGCAGCTGGCGGCTGAGCTGGGCATCAGCCGGCGCCAGCTGGACCGGCAGTTTCACGCCAGCCATGGCATGAGCGCCAAGGCCTGGTGGCTGGAGATGCGCCTGCAACAGGCGCGTTGGCGCCTGCTCAATTCCAGCCACAGCCTGGCGCAGATTGCCGATGAAGTGGGCCTGGGCGATGCCAGTTACCTGGGCAAGTGCGTGTGGCGACGGTTTGGATGCACGGCCCTTGAGCTGCGCTGTCACGTAGAGAACTGAATTCACAAGCGGTCCACGTACCCTGTGGGAGCGGGTTTACCCGCGAAGAAGCCACCGCGGTGCATGGCACCGGCTGCGCCGGTGTTCGCGGCTAAAGCCGCTTCCACAGGGTCCCTGCTATTTGAATGAGTCCTGTGGGAGCCGGCCTACTGCGGCGTCCCGAACAACCCTGTCCAGTAAATCCCCGCATCACTCTTCGGGTCCACTGCATACGCAGCGCCCAGCTCACGGAAGTCCGGGTTCATCAGCGTCGCGCAATGCCCCGGGCTATCCAGCCAGCCATCGACCACCTTGCGCGCGGTGTCACGCCCGGCGGCGATGTTTTCGCCGATCTGCTGGTACAGGTAGCCGGCCAGCTCTGCCCGGTCACCGGGGGTGCGGCCATCCTTGTCGATGTGGTCGAAGAAGTTCTGGTTGGCCATGGCCCGGGTGTGGTTGGCGGCAACCCCGGCCAGCACCGTGCTCCAGCTCAGTGCGGGGGCGGCGGCAAAGGGCTGGCCACCGCATTGGCGCGGCACCTTGCGCGCGGCGTTGATCTCCTGCAGCACCTTCTGTCCCTCGGCCTGCCAGTCACCCAGGCGGCCACTGAGCAGCGGCCGGGCCAGCACGATGCGCCAGTCGCGGCCTTCCTGGCTGACGCCGATATCGACGAACTGCGGGTCCAGCACCACCTGGCAGAAGCTCTCTTCGATGGCATGCATGGCAGCGCGCGCATCACGTGGCCCCGACAGGCTGATGGCCTGCACATTGACCATCGGGTAGGCGGCGCGGGTCATGGCCTGCTGCAGGTCGCGGGTACCCTCTGGCGACAGCGCCAGGCGGGTATCGCTGTTGAGCGGTGGCAGCTCCAACGACGCTTCGCCACCGCAGGGCTGGGCCTTGCTGCGGTAGACATTGATCGAATCGATCAGTTGCGCTTCTTCGCCGGTGGCAGCCATGGCCCCGGCCGAGACGAGCAGGCCCAGCGACAAGGCGGCAACGGATGACAGGACGCGCATGTGGATCTCCCTATGACTGGCAGCGTCGTGGTTTGCGCTGCTCATCCTACACAAGCCCGGGGCTTTTGGCCCGGGATCGTGCAAAGCAATGAAAACGCCGGCATTCGTTGCTGGCGGTAAAAGAGGAAGTAGACCACTGATCATCTGAAAAGTGCGAATAGTTGGTAATCATTCCTATCGAACCACGCCTGTCTGCCGATTTGCTGGCGCCCGGCGTCTATCAGCGCGCCACCGCCTGGTTCGGTTTATAGAACAGAAAATGCCTGGTCTGCGCCGTCCGGCGGTAGGCTTTGGCCCAGTCCGGGTGCACATTGCGGTCATGGAAGTACAAGGCACCCCCGGTGCGGTCTTTCAACTGCTGGTTGAGCGCCTTGCGCGCGATTTCCTTGGCAATGTCGTAGCGTTGCGCTTCTTCGACCTGGTCCGGGCGCCCGTCGCACCACCAGGAGAACTGGCAGGCTTTGCTTTCCACACCCTGCTTGACCACGCCGCAGATGGTATCCGGAAAGCCATCGTGGCCCAGGCGGTTGAGCACGACGTTGGCCACGGCGGCCATGTCTTCGGCGTCGGCACCCTTGGCCTCCCAGTAAATGGTGCGGGCCAGGCAGGTGATGCTGTCATCCAGCGGCGCCTGGCCGGCCGGGTCCACTGCCTGTGCTTCGCCCGGTGTGAGGGTCTCGGCCTTTTTCGGGGGTGGCGTGTCATTCACCACTTTTTCCTCGAGCACCTCGGCCTTGTCCTCGGCAACGGCAGCCTTGGCCGGGTCGGCCGCGTGCAAGGGGCCTGCGAGCAGGGCCGAAACCAGGCCGATCACCATCCACGAAAGGCGCATGATGCAAGCTCCCGAACTGTGGGCTGGTTCACAGTCTAGCCAAGCGCAAGCATTAGCACCAAAGGCAGGGTGGCGGCGGCCAACACAGTCTGCAGGGCGATGATGGTGGCCATCAGCGGTGCGTTACCGCCCATTTGCCGGGCCATTACATAGGAAGATGATGCGGTCGGCAGTGCCTGGAACAGCACCGCGACAACCGCTGCCTGGCCACCCAGGCCAAGCAGGCGGCACAAGCCCCAAGTGGTCAGCGGCATGACCAGGAACTTGAATGCCGACGCCGCCATCAGCGGGCGCACCTGCTGGCCCGGGCGGGCACCACCCAGGGCTGCGCCGACGCACAGCAGGCCCAGCGGCAGGGCGGCCTGGCCCAGGGCCTTGACCGTGGGTTCGATACCCGCTGGCAAACCCAGCCCGCTGGCGCGCAGCAGCAACCCGCCGGCGCAACCGACGATCAAGGGGTTGGCGAAGATGGCCCGCAGCACCGTGGCCGGTGAGCTATGGCGGGCGCTGAAGCGGGCGAACACCAACACGCAAAGCAGGTTGACCAGTGGCACGATGGCGGCGTTGGCCACCGCTGCCAGGGCAATGCCGGCGCTGCCGTAGATACCCGCTGCAAGGGTGGCGCCGATGTAGTTGTTGAAGCGGATGCCGCCCTGGAACACCGAGGTGAAGTCGGCACCGTCGTGGTTCATGGCGCCCTGGTACAGCACCAGCAGCACGGCCCCGGCCAGGGTCGAGAGCATCAGCACGCCGACCATGCCCAGCACCGGTACGCCATCGAGGTTGGCGGTGGCCAGGCCATGGAGGAACAGCGACGGCAGCAGTACGTAATAGCTCAGGCGCTCGGCGCCGGGCCAGAAGTTATCGGCGAGAAAGCCACGCAGGCGCAGGAAAGTACCCAGGGCAATCAGCAGGATGATCGGCAGCAGGGTAGTCAGCAGCAAGTGGAGCATGATCGACGTTCCGTGGTCGGGTACGGGGCACAGACTACTGGTGCGGATCGATCTGTAAAAACGTTGTTTTCTGCACTGACCATTGAGGAAAAATGCATGGTTGAAGTCGACACTGGCTCTTGTAGGAGCGGCCTTGTGTCGCGAAAGGGGAGCGAAGCGCCCCCAGGATATCGGCATCGCTACAAAATTGCCGGGGCCGCTTTGCGGCCCTTTCGCGACACAAGGCCGCTCCTACAAGGCCCTGCGAACCTTCACGCCTCCAGCGCAGTCTTCAGCACCGCGCTCAAATGCCGCCGCTGGCTCTTCTCATGCTCCAGCAACACCACGCGCCGGGTCAGCTGCGGTTCGCCAAATGGCAGGCAGGTAGCCGGTAGCAAGCGTTGCAGGTCGTCATCGGCCATGGGGATGATTGCCACGCCCAGGCCCATCACCGCCATGCGCGCCAGCGCTTCCTGGCTGTCCAGCTCCATCTGCTCGCTCACCTGCAGATGCTGGCGGCGCAGCTCCTGCTCGATCTGCCGCCCGGCCCAGGCACGCTTGTCGAAGCGCAGGAACGGCTGGCTGGCCAGCAACTGCGGCACGCTTAGCCCGGCCAGGTCGGGGCTGGCGATCGCCCAGAAGCGGTCTTCGAACAACGGCGTGAAGTCCAGGCTTTGCGGGTAGGGGCTGACCGGCTCGGTGGTGATTGCCGCATCGAGCTCGCCGTCTTCAACCCGTCGCGCCAGTTCCGCCGACATGCCGGAGGCCACGCTGACATGCAGCTGCGGATGGTGCGCCTTGATCCACACCAGCGCTTTGGGCAGGCGCCGCGCCAGCACGGTGTGGATCGCCCCCAGGCGCAGGCGGCCGCGCAGGCTCGGGCCGCTGGCCAGGGCGTCGGCCAGTTCGTCATAGCTAGCCAGGATGGTCTCGGCGCGGGCCACCGCCAACTGGCCGGCTTCGGTCAGCGACACCTGCCTGCGGCTGCGGTCGAACAAGGTCACCTGCAGTTCGTCTTCGAGGGTCTTGATGTGCAGGCTTACCGCCGAAGGGGTGAGGCTGAGCAGGTCGGCGGCACGGGCGAAGGTGCCGTGGCGGGCGATGGTCACCAGGGTGCGCAAGGCTTTGAGGGACATGCGGGTGTGGTCCGGTTTCAAGCTGACAGAGATGCATTGTCAGGCCCGGCCCTTTCGCAGCACAAGGCTGCCCCTACAGCGAGTCAAGACTGGTAGAGGCAGTATTTCTCAGCGCCCACCACGCCCATAGGCCTGGCTGATCCGATCGATCACCATGGCCAGGGCGACGATCGCCAGCCCGGCCTCGACGCCTTGGCCGACATTCAGCGTCTGGATCCCCGACAGCACGTCCTCGCCCAGCCCGCGGGCACCAATCATCGAAGCCACCACCACCATCGACAGGGCCATCATCACCGACTGGTTGAGCCCGGCCATGATGCTCGGCAGCGCCAGCGGCAGGGCGATGCGCCGCAACCGCTGCCAGCGGCTGGCCCCCAGGCCATGGGCGGCTTGCAGCAGCGAAGGGTCGATCTGGCTCAGGCCCAGTTCGGTCAGCCGCACCAGCGGTGGCAGGGCATAGATCAGTGTGGCGAACACGGCGGGCACCTTGCCCAGGCCGAACAGCATCAGCACCGGGATCAGGTAAACGAAGGCCGGCAAGGTCTGCATCACATCCAGTACCGGCAACAGCAAGCGCTTCGCCAGTGGCCGGGCAGCCAGCAGGATGCCCAGCGGCACGCCCACCAGCACGCAGAGGCCGGTACTGACCAGCACCAACGCCATGGTCTGCAGCAGTTTGTCCCACAACCCGAGCATGCCGATCAGCGCCAGCAGCGCCACCAGTACCGCGCTGCGCAGCACGCTGCGGCAGGCATGCCAGGCCAGCAGGCCGATCAGCAACAGCAGCAGCCACCACGGCAGCAGGCGCAGCAGGGTTTCCAGGCCGACCAGCAGTTGCAGCAACTGGTCCGAGACGCTGCGCAGGTGATCGCCGTAATGCAGTACCAGCCAGTCGACCAGGCGGTTGACGCTGTCGGCAAAGGAGAATTGCAGGGCCTCGGGGAAGCCGCCGCTCACAGGCTGGCCTCGACCTTGGTGGCAATGTCCGCAGGCAACCAGGCTTTCCACACCTCGCGGTTATCGCGCAGGAAGGTGAGGGCAGCGTCGCGGGGCGGCGTTCGCTTTTCGCTCATGTCGGCCAGTGCCTTGTTCAGTCGGTCGATGGGCAGGTCGACCCGCTCGAACATGCTCACCAGTTCCGGGTAGCCCTCGCGAAAGGCCTTGGACACGCCAATCGACAATTTGGCCGGCAGCGAGCTGCTGCCCTTGGGCTCGGGGTTGCCGGCATCGGTGAGGGTGGCCCATGCCTGGGCATCGAACGGCGGCTCTTGCAGGCGTATGAGCTTGTAACGCCCCATCAAAGGGGTCGGGTTCCAGTAGTAGAACAACACCGGTTGGCCACGGCGGATGGCCGAGCCGATTTCGGCATCCATTGCAGCCCCGGAGCCACTGCGGAAGTTGGTATAGAGATCATTCAGCCCGTAGGCCTTGAGTTTCTGGCTGTTGACGGTTTCGGATGTCCAGCCGCTGGGGCTATTCAGAAAGCGCCCTTTGCCGGGTGACTCGGGGTCGCGGAACACCTGCGGGTAACGCTTTAGGTCCTCGACGCTGCGCAATTGCGGCGCCACGGGTTTCAGCTTGCGCGCGGCATCGCCTTCGATCACGTAGGCCGGCACCCACCAGCCTTCTTCGGCGTTCTTGACCGTGTCGCCCAAGGCAAACACCTGGCCGGCCTGTTCTGCCTTGACCCAGGCAGGGCTGCGCCCGGCCCATTCCTCGGCGATTACTTGCAGGTCGTTGCGCGCCAGGGCCACTTCCATGCTGACGGTGCTGCCGGGCAGGGTGTCGGTGGTGTAGCCGTAGCCACGCTCCACGATCAGCCGCAGGATCTCGGTGGTGAGGGCACCGCTTTCCCAGCCGATGGCGCCAAAGCGGATGGGCGTGGTGCGTTCTGCGGAGGCGGCGCTGTCGGTGCTGGCCAGGCCGACGGCGAGCAGCAGGCCGGCCAGCAACGTCGGAATCTTTTTCATGGGGCCTCTTGGAGTGGCGCTACTGAGTTGCCGCAAGTGTAGACGACCGGCTCCAGGCCCGGCAGGAAGGCCGCTGCACGCGATTGGCAGCGGCCTGCAAGTGACTCAGACGCGGAACTGGTCCATCAGCGCCTGTTGCTGGTTGGCCAGGCTGTTCAGCGACTGGCTTACCCGCGCCGACTCGTTGGCCTGCCCCGACAGCGATTCGGTGACATCACGGATGGTTGCCACGTTGCTGTTGATTTCCTCGGCCACTGCGCTTTGCTCCTCGGCGGCCGAGGCGATCTGCAGGTTCATGTCGGTGATCACCGTCACTGCCTGGCCGATGCGCTGCAGCGCGGTGACTGCCTGGCCAACCTGCTGCACGCCGCTCTGGGCCTGGCGGTGGCTGTTGTCCATGGCCCCGACCACCTCGCGAGTGCCGTTCTGCAAGGCCTCGATCACCTGGCGCGTTTCTTCCACCGATTCCTGGGTACGCTGGGCCAGGTTGCGTACCTCGTCCGCGACCACGGCAAAGCCACGGCCGGCTTCCCCGGCGCGGGCCGCCTCGATGGCGGCGTTGAGCGCCAGCAAGTTGGTCTGTTCGGCGATCGAGCGGATCACCTCCAGCACCGAACCGATCTTCTCGCTGTTCTGCGCCAGGCCCTCCACTTCGCTCATGGCGTTGCTCATGTCGGCAGCCAGGGCATCGATGCTGTGGGTGGTGCGGTCGATCACCGCCAGGCCTTCGCGGGTGGCCTGGTCGGCATCGCGGGCGGCCTGCGCGGCCTGGGCGGCGCTGCGGGCGACGTCCTGGGCGGTGGCACTCATCTCGTGCGAGGCAGTGGCCACCTGGTCGACCTGGCGGTACTGCTGCTCCATGCCGGCGCTGGTCTGGGTGGCAATTGCCGAAGACTGGTCGGCGGTGCCACGGGCGGCCTGCACCGAGCGTTTGACCTCGGCGATGGTCGGCTGCAGCTTGTCGAGGAAGCGGTTGAACCAGCCGGCCAGTTCGCCCAGTTCGTCCTGCTTCTGGTAGGTCAGGCGGCGGGTCAGGTCACCTTCGCCGCTGGCAATGTCCTTGAGCATGCTTGCCACGCCGAGGATCGGCCGGGTAACGCCCCGGGCCATCAGCCACACCATCAGCAGGCCGGCAATCGCCGCCGCCAGGCCCAGGCCAAGTTCCAGCAGGGTGCCGCTGGTGTTCAGCGCGTCCAGTTCCTGTTTCAGCGCTTCGGCCGGCCCGGTCAGGGCGTTTTCCGGCACATCCAGCAGCACGCCCCAAGGCTGGGCATCCGGAATCGGCTGGAAGGCGGCCAGCACCTTCAGGCGCTGCTGGTCGTGCACGATGGTCATCTTGCCGTCGGCCAGCTTGCGCACCAGTTCAGCACCCTTGGCGGTGTCGACCTGGTCGAAGCGCTGGGCCAGCTTGCTGGCGTCGGCGCTGTAGCCGGCCAGCAGGCCGACCGGGCTGAGGATGCCGACCGTGGTGCGGCCTTCGTACAGGCTGCGGCTGGCCTCCTGGCTCAGGGCCTGCAGGCTGTTGAGGTTGATGTCGATGGACAGGGTGGCGATCACCTTGCCGTCGACTGCCAGCGGGAAGACGATGCTGGTCATCAGCACCTGCTGGCCATCGATGTCGTAGAAGTAGGGCTCCACCACGCACACCTTGCCGGATGTGCGCGGGCACACCCACCAGGTATTGGCTGGCTGGCCGCTGGGGCCGATCTCGGTGTTGGCCATGTCATGTTCGGGCAGGGCCATGGCCGTCAGCTGGCCGACACGCGGCTGCGACCAGTACAGGGCGAAGCGCCCGGTTTCGTTGCTGCCCAGTTCTGCCTTGCCGGCGAACAGGCTGTCCTTGTTGTCCAGGGCGTTGGGCTCGAATACCAGCGACAGGCCGAGCAGCTCAGGGTTGGCCTGCAGGGCGGCGCGCACCTGGCGGGTCATGTCCTCGCGCAGGTCGAAGGCATCGAGAAAGCGCTTTTCCGCCTGCTCGCGCAGGAACAGCACCTGGCGGGCGAAACCGGCGCCGTATTGGTAGGCGTCCATGAACTGGCGGCGGATGTTCAGCGCCTGCACCTCGCCCTGCGACTCGATGCGCGACTGGGCCGATTCGGTCAGCATCTGCATGCTGCTGGCCTTGACCAGGTCCGAGCTGTGGTCCATGCGATACAGCGACAGGCCGACGAGCAGGGTGACGATGCCGGCCAGGCAGAGACCGGCGAGCAGGGTGATCTTCCACTGGATGGAAAGTTGTCGCAAAGGCATGGGGCGTATCCCTTTTTTTGGACAGTAAGGGTTATGGCTTTGGGGCTGGGCGGGGTTGAGAGGTGCCTGGCTGGAGATGTGTGTCGTCTGTGAGATCGAGCGCCGCCCGCGCGGCGCGTCGCAGCACAAGGCTGCTCCTACATCAGTTTCGGGCCAGTAACGCCTGCGCCAGCGCGTGCGACCGCCTTGTTTGTCCGACACGATATCGAGATGGACGCCAAGGGGCCGCGCGCCTCCACCTCAGGAATAACTGGCCCGAAACAGATGTAGGAGCAGCCTTGTGCTGCGAAGCGCCGCGCGGGCGGCGCTCGATCTCACAGGCGACAGAAATCTCCAGCCAGGCATCTCCCAGCCTTCCCACCATATCGGCCCATCCCATTTTTTCTTTATTCAAACATTCAATTTAAATTTCAGCCCTCCGTGTAATCCGCCGCAACATGGCGCTTTTGACATCTGCTGCCCACTGCTTCAGAGTGCGCGCTTTTTTTCTGTCGCAATGAGGTAAGCCAACCATGAATGCAGTGATCGCCGCGGTCGGCATCATGCTGATACTCAGCCTGTCCCGCGTGCACGTGGTCATCGCCCTGATCGTCGGGGCCCTGGCCGGTGGACTGGTGGGGGGGCTGGGCATCGAAGGTACGCTCAAGGCCTTCAACGGCGGTCTCGGCGGCGGGGCCACGGTAGCCCTGTCCTATGCACTGCTGGGCGCCTTTGCCGTGGCCATCGCCAAGTCCGGCCTGGCCCATGCCCTGGCCGACCGCGCCCTGGCCATGATCGACCGCCAGGGCCATGCCAGTGGCGGCAAGGTCAAATGGTTGCTGGTCGGCCTGATGCTGGTGGTGGCGGTGTCGTCGCAGAACATCCTGCCTATCCACATCGCCTTCATCCCCTTGCTGGTGCCGCCGCTGCTGTACGTGCTGACCCGCCTGCGCATCGACCGCCGGCTGATCGCCTGCGTGATCACCTTCGGCCTGATCACCCCGTACATGTTCCTGCCGGTGGGCTTTGGCAACATCTTCCTCAACGAAATCCTGCTGGCCAACGTTGCCCGCGCGGGTGTCGACGTGAGTGGCGTGAATGTCACCCACGCCATGGCCATCCCGGCAGCCGGCATGCTGGCTGGCCTGTTGCTGGCGGTATTCATCAGTTACCGCAAGAAGCGTGACTACGACCTGGCGCGCATCGAGCAGGTGGAGCAGGTGAGCGTGCAGTACAACCCGCTGACCCTGCTGGTGGCCGGGCTGGCGATTGCCTCGGCGTTCATCGTCCAGTTGTGGCTGGACTCGATGATCATCGGCGCCATGGTCGGCTTCCTGATCTTCTCGCTGTCGGGCATCGTGCGCTGGAAGGACACTGACGACCTGTTCACCGAAGGCATGAAGATGATGGCCATGATCGGCTTCATCATGATTGCCGCCTCGGGCTTTGCCGACGTGATGAAGGCCACCGGTGAGGTGAAGAGCCTGGTGGAAACCTCGGCGCAGTGGATCGACCACAGCAAGGGCATCGGTGCCTTGCTGATGCTGCTGGTGGGCCTGCTGGTGACCATGGGCATCGGCTCGTCGTTCTCCACCGTGCCGATCCTGGCCGCGATCTTCGTGCCGCTGTGCGTGCAGCTGGGCTTCGACCCGCTGGCCACCGTGTGCATCGTTGGTACCGCTGGTGCGCTGGGCGACGCCGGCTCGCCTGCCTCGGACTCGACCCTGGGCCCGACCTCGGGCTTGAACGTGGATGGCCAGCACCACCATATCTGGGACACCGTGGTGCCCACCTTCATCCACTACAACCTGCCACTGCTGGCGTTCGGCTGGTTGGCGGCGATGACGCTGTAAGACGGGGAGGGCGTCAGCCCTTGTCGGGCGGCGGCGAGATGCGGTTGAGCACGGTGCTGCCGTCCTTGCTGCGGGTCAGGTAGACCGGCAGCACCTTGGGCAGGTTGTTGACCAGGCGCCCCACCTCACGGGTGTTGTAGATGCCACTGATGCGGATGCGGCCGGTGCTGGCGTCGGCCAGCAACAGCGGTGCGTCGAGGTAGCGGTTGATAATCGGCAGGGCCTGTTCCAGGCTCAGGTTGTCGAGCACCAGCTTGCCGTCGCGCCAGGCCAGGCTGTTGCCGTAGTCGTCGCTCTGCTCCAGTTGCGGCTCGAAGTCGCCCTTGTGATAGCTGGCCTGCATCCCCGGGCCCAGGCGGTAGCCACCGGCGCTGCCGTCGCTGGATACCAGTACCGAACCTTCCACCAGGGTGACCTTGACCTGGTCCTGGTACTTCCACACGTTGAACTGGGTGCCGGTGACGCGGGTCTGGCCGCGACCGGCATGCACGATGAACGGGTGGCTGCTGTCGTGCTGCACCTTGAAGAACGCCTCGCCACGCTTGAGCGTGACCTGGCGCTGGTCCTTGTAGTTGAGGTAGGTGAGCTCGGTGTTGAGGTTGAGCTGCACCGTGCTGCCGTCGCTCAGCTGCACGGTCTGCATGTGCGCGCCGGCTTCGAAGTGCTGGTAGTGGTTGGGCAGCCAGCCTTGTTCCCAGCCCACCCAGCCGGCCAGCGGCAGCACCGCCAGGGCGATCGCGGCAGCGGATGCCAGCGGCCGCCAGTTGCGCGGGCATGCGGCCTGTTGCACGGGCGGGTTGAAGTCGATGACGGTGGCATTGCGCGGTAGCAGGTCGGCGGTTTGCCAGATTTCCAGCATCGCCTGGTATTCCTCGGCATGCCGCGGGTCGGCCGCCAGCCAGCGGGCGAACGCCTCGCGCTCGCCCGCCGTGCAATCTTCGGCGTGCAGGCGCATGCACCAGTGCGCGGCGGCGTCGGTGATGGCATCGTCTGGGCTGGGGTTGAGGCGGTCGTGGTTCATTGCGGCTCCGGGTTTTGCGCATTCTACCCTTGCTGGAGGGCTCCCGAGAACCGAGGTAATGGCGAATGACTATCAGTTGTGCCGGTTTTCGTCGGATTGGTGATGGTTTTTCAGCGTTTGAGAACCCTTCGCGCAGGTAAATTCAGGCTGAAATCGTTGGGGCTGCCTTGCAGCCCATCGCGACACAAGGCCGCTCCTACATGGAATCGCGTTCCTCTGTAGGAGCGGCCTTGTGTCGCGATGGGGCGCAAAGCGCCCCCATGGTCTCTCAGAACTGCGCCGCCTCCAAACCATAAAGGCTGCCACTACCCGCCCGGATACTGGCCTCCAGCCCCAACCCGCGCGGCAAGACCCGCTGGAAGAAGAACTCCGCACACGCAAGCTTGGCCCCATGAAACGCGGCATCCTCGTCACGCTTGGCCAACGCCACCGCCGCCATACGCGCCCACATGTAGGCATACGCAGTCAGCCCGAACAGCTGCAGGTATTCCACCGCCACCGCGCTGACCAGGTTGGCATCCTCGCCGGCACGCGACCGCAGCCAGGCGCTGGTCGCCTCCAGCCGCGCCAGGCTCGCTTGCAGGGCTTCACGGTGCAGCGGCGCATCCACGCTGAAGGCCCGCACCTCGGCGGCAAAGCCGGCCAGCGCCTGGCCACCGTCGGCCAGCACCTTGCGCCCGAGCAGGTCGAGGGCCTGTATGCCGTTGGTGCCTTCATAGATCTGCGCGATGCGCACATCGCGCACACGCTGCTCCTGGCCCCATTCGCGAATGTAGCCATGGCCGCCATACACCTGCTGGCCGAGCACACAGCTTTCCAGGCCGTTGTCGGTGAAGAACGCCTTGGCCACCGGCGTCAGCAGCGCCACCAGGCGCTGCGCATGTTCGCGCTCGCCGGCGTCTTCGGCGTAGCGCGCCAGGTCCAGCTGCTGGCCGACGTAGGCGGCAAACGCCCGGCCACCTTCGGTGAGGGTGCGCATGGTCAGCAACATGCGCCGCACATCGCCATGGTGGATGATCGGGTCGGCAACCTTGTCCTGTGCCTGCGGGCCGCTGGCGGCGCGGCTTTGCAGGCGCTCGTTGGCGTAGCGGGCGGCGCTCTGGTAGGACGCCTCGGCACAGCCGATGCCCTGGATGCCGATGGACAGGCGCTCGTAGTTCATCATGGTGAACATCGCCGCCAGGCCCTTGTTCGGCTCGCCGACCAGGTAGCCGACGGCACCATCGAAGTTCATCACACAGGTGGCCGAGGCCTTGATGCCCATCTTGTGTTCGATCGAGCCGCAATGGGCTGCGTTGCGCGCCCCCAGGCGGCCATCGGCCTCGACCAGGTACTTGGGCACCAGGAACAGCGAGATGCCCTTGGCGCCGGTGGGCGCATCCGGCAGTTTGGCCAGCACCAGGTGGACGATGTTCTCGGTCAGGTCCTGTTCGCCGCCGGTGATGAAGATCTTGCTGCCGCTGATGCGATAGCTGCCGTCGGCCTGGGGCTCGGCGCGGCTGCGGATCAGCCCAAGGTCGGTGCCGGCATGGGGTTCGGTGAGGCACATGGTGCCAGCCCAGCGGCCTTCGTACAGGGGCGGCAGGTAGGTGGCCTTGAGCGTTTCGCTGGCGTGGGCATCGATCGCCAGGCAGCTGCCGGCGCTCAATGCCGAATACAGGCTGAAGCTGCAGTCGGCGGCATAGAGCATTTCTTCGAACAGCACACCGAGCATTTTCGGCATGCCCATGCCGCCATGTTCGGGGTTGCCGCCCAGGCCGACCCAACCGCCTTCGCGGTAGGTGTGCCAGGCCTCGCGGAAGCCGTCAGGGGTAGTGACTTCGCCTGCGGCAAAGCGCACGCCTTGCTCGTCACCGTTGCGGCTGAGCGGGGCAATCAGCTGGCCGGTGACTTTGGCTGCTTCCTCGAGGATGGCATCGGCGGTATCGGCGTCGATGCGCTCGGCCAGGGCGGGCAGGCGGGCCCACAGGGCCGGGGCGTTGAACACGTCATGCAGGACGAAGCGCATGTCGCGCAGGGGGGCGGAGTAGGTGGTCATCTGGGCTCTCGGAATGTCAAGGATATCTTCGAAGCATGCGCTGTACCTGTAGGAGCAGCCTTGTGCTGCGAAAGGGCCGGTATGTCTGAAGAAGACTCATGGCAGTACCGGCCTCTTCGCAGCACAAGGCTGCTCCTGCACAGCGGAGCGAGGCCGCTACGGGTTCAGAGGGCTTTGGCCCGGTCGCGCAGCACGTACTTCTGGATTTTGCCGGTGGAGGTCTTGGGCAGTTCGCCGAACACCACGGTCTTCGGCACCTTGAACCCGGCCAGGTGCTCGCGGCACCAGCTGGTGATGTCGGCTTCGCGGGTGTCTTCGCGGCCCGGCTTGAGGGCAATGAAGGCGCACGGGGTTTCCCCCCATTTTTCATCCGGGCGTGCCACCACCGCGGCCTCCAGCACCGCCGGGTGCTTGTACAGGGCGTCTTCGACCTCGATGGTGGAAATGTTCTCGCCACCGGAAATGATGATGTCCTTGAGCCGGTCCTTGATCTCGACATAGCCGTCGGTATGCCACACGGCCAGGTCACCGGTATGGAACCAGCCGCCACGGAAGGCTTCGGCGGTAGCCTCGGGGTTCTTCAGGTAGCCCTTCATCACCGTGTTGCCACGCATGAAGATCTCGCCCAGGGTGTTGCCGTCGCGCGGTACCGGCTCGAGGGTTTGCGGGTCGGCGACCATCAGGCCGTCGAGGGTCGGGTAGCGCACGCCCTGGCGGGACTTGATCCGTGCCCGCTCTTCCAGCGACAGGTCATCCCATTCGTCATGCCAGGCACACACGGTCACCGGGCCGTAGACTTCGGTCAGGCCGTAGGTGTGGGTGACCTGTATGCCCATCTCTTCCACTGCGCCGATGACCTTGGCGGGTGGCGCGGCGCCGGCGACCATGGCCTGCACCGGGTGCTCGATGGCCGCCTTGGCCGCCTCGGGCATGTTGACCAGGGCGTTGAGCACGATCGGCGCGCCGCACAGGTGGCTGACCCGGTGCTCGCGGATCAGGGTCAGGATCTTCTGCGGGTCGACCCGGCGCAGGAACACATGGGTGCCGGCCAGCGCGGTGATGGTCCATGGGTAGCACCAGCCATTGCAGTGGAACATCGGCAGGGTCCACAGGTACACCGGGCGATGGCCCATGCCCCAGACCATCTGGTTGCCCAGGGCGTTCAGGTAAGCGCCACGGTGGTGGTAGACCACGCCCTTGGGGTTGCCGGTGGTGCCGGAGGTGTAGTTGAGCGAGATCGCCTGCCACTCGTCATCGGGCCATTCCCAGGCAAAGTCCGGGTCGCCTTCGGCTAGGAACGCTTCATAATCCAGTTCGCTGACCGCACGGCCTTCGCCGTACTCCGGGTCATCCACATCCACCACCAATGGCGGGTGCTCGAGCAAGGCCAGGGCAGCCTCGATGACCGTGTGGAACTCGCGGTCGGTGATCAGCACCTTGGCCTCGCCATGCTGCAGCATGAAGGCGATGGCCTCGGCGTCCAGGCGTACGTTCAGGGTATTGAGCACGGCGCCGGTCATGGGCACGCCAAAATGGGCTTCGAGCATGGCCGGAATGTTGGGCAACATCACCGCTACGGTGTCGCCACGGCCGATACCCCGGCCCACCAGGGCGCTGGCCAGGCGCCGACAGCGTTGGTAGGTCTGCTGCCAGTTACGGCGGATGGCACCGTGGATCACCGCCGGATAATCGCCATATACGGCAGCGGTGCGTTCGATGAAACTCAGCGGGGTGAGGGCGACATGGTTGACGGCAGCGGGCATCAGGCCCTGGGCATAGATCGACATGCGGTAATCCTGTAGGGGAGGCAGGCACAACCTGTGCGCTTGACCCCCGGTGGCTGATTGTTAGCTCTGTTCAGGGTGCAGGGAGGCGGACGGTGGGCCGCTCCCCTTGTCGTAGTTTTACGCGAGTCGCTATGGTATTAGGAATATCGACTATAGCAATATAGTAAAACTACTATAGCAACGAGCCGCCTACCGTGGACAACACTGCCTATCCCTTGCTCGCCAAGGACCCGCAACCCAGCCTGATGCTGGCCGGCGACGCCAGGCCGCTGGCACTCAACCCGGCGCTGCAGGCCTGGGTCGATGAAGGCCCGGCACTGGCCAGCTGGCTGCCGGGCAACTGCGCCGCCCTGGTGCGCGCCTGCCTGCGCCAGCGCCGGGCGATCGCCGATGTCGAGGTGCAGGTCGGTGAACGCATCGTGCTGTGGAGCTTCATCCCTGACGACCAGGGCCAGCAGGTGCTGGCGCGTGGCCGCGACGCCAGCGACGAGCGCCATGGCGCCCGCGAGGCCAGCCGCGCCCGGCGCCTGTACCGGCTGATCATCGAGAACACCACCGACCTGATCTCCCGGCATAGCCCCGATGGCCGTTTTCTCGATGCCTCGCCGGCAGCATTCCGCCTGCTTGGCCTGTGGCCCGAGCAACTGCGCGGCATGGCCGTACATACCCTGCTGCACCCGCGCGAGCGCCGCCAGGTGCTGCGCCAGGCCGCCGCTGCCCTGGACCAGGACGGCTACCACACCATGACCTGCCGAGTGCGCCAGGCCGCAGGCGGCTACCGCTGGTTCGAAATCGCCAGCCGGGCCATCCGCGAAACCTACACCGGCGCGGTGGTGGAGGTGGTCAGCGTGTCTCGCGACATCACCCTGCGCATCGAGGCCCAGGAAAGCCTGGCGCACAGTGCCCGGCTGGCCACCTTGGGCGAGCTGGCTTCGGGCATTGCCCACGAGATCAACCAGCCGTTGGCCGCGGTGGTCAACTATGCCAACGCCAGCCAGCGTTACCTGCAGGGCCTGGAGCGCGACCCGCAGGCCCGAGAGCGGGTAGGGCAGGGCCTGCAGCGCATCAGCGAACAGGCCACCCATGCCGCCGAAGTGATCCGCCGCCTGCGCGCCTTCCTGCGCAAGGGGCCGCGCCGCCTGCAGGCGCTGGACGTGGCCGAGGTGGCCGGCGAAGCCATGCGCCTGTGCGCCTGGGAAGCCGCGCGTGATCAGGTGGTGGTCGAGTTGCGCATGAGCGCGCAGCTACCCTTGGTGTATGCCGACCGGGTACTGCTGGAGCAGGTGCTGTTGAACCTGTTGCGCAACGCCATCGATGCCAACCGCGAGCAGCATGGCGAGCGGCCGTCACGTATCCTGCTGGGCGCTGCGCGCGATGGTGATGGCGTGCTGGTCGAGGTGGCCGACCAGGGCCCGGGCGTGGCGCCCGAGCGCCTGGATGAAATCTTCACGCCGTTCACCACCAGCAAGGCCGACGGCCTGGGCCTTGGCCTGAGCATGAGCCGCAGCCTGATCGAGGGCTTTGGCGGCAGCCTGTGGGCGCGAGCCGGTGACAATGGCGGTCTGGTACTGTGCTGCCGCCTGGCGGTCAGCAGGGGATAAGGGGAGATGGCGGTGCAAGCGAAAGTGTATGTGGTCGACGACGACCAGGGTATGCGCGACTCGACGGTGTGGCTGTTGCAGTCGGTGGGTTTGCAGGCCTTGCCGTTCGCCGGCGGGCAGGCGTTTCTCGACGCCTGCGTCGACGATGGGCCGGCCTGTGTGCTGCTGGATGTGCGCATGCCGGGGCTGGGCGGGTTGGCGGTGCAGCAGGCGATGCGCGAGCGTGGCCTGGGTTTGCCGGTGATTTTCGTCAGCGGCCATGCCGATGTGCCGATCGTGGTGCGGGCATTCAAGGCCGGCGCCTGCGACTTCATCGAGAAACCCTACAACGACCAGTTGCTGCTCGACAGCGTGCAGGCCGCGTTGGAAAGCGCCGGGCGGGCACGCCAGGACGACCAGGCGCTGGCCCGGGTGCAGGCGCGCATCGATGGCCTGACCCCACGCGAGCGCGACGTGTTCGTGCCGTTGGCCCAGGGGTTGAGCAACCGCGAAATTGCCGAGCGGCTGGGCGTCAGCGTGAAGACCGTGGACCTGTACCGCGGGCGGGTGATGAAGCGGTTGCAGGCCGATAGCCTGGCGGAGTTGGTGGGCATGGCCATTGCCTGCGGGGCGGTGGAGGCACTGGGCCTGCGATTGCGGTAGTGACAGCAGTCACAGTTCCCTGTGGGAGCGGGCGTGCCCGCGAAGCAGGCACTGCGGAGGATGGCACGGGCTTCGCCCGTGTTCGCGGGCATGCCCGCTCCCACAGAGGGCGCCAAATCATGAAATTTTAAATAGCTACCTAATCAAAGCTTTGACATTCACTGCCTAGGCAGTAATATTTCTACACAATTACCCGAGCAGCCTCCGATGGCCCATTTCTCTCCCGAAAACTTCCAGACCTGCGCCATCGGCATGCTGCTTGGCCGGGCGGCGATCCTGAAGGACCGCATTCTCGACTGGCACCTCGAATCCGAAGGCGTCACCGCCGCGCAGTTCAAGGTGCTGATCATCGTCACCCAGTACCAGGTGGACACCCCGGCCGAGCTGTGCCGGTACCTGGGCCTGGACAGCGGATCGATGACCCGCATGCTCGACCGCCTCGAGCAGAAGGAACTGATCGTGCGCAATCGTTGCGCCGACGACCGTCGCCAGGTGCGCCTGGCGCTTACCGCCGATGGCCAGCGCCTGGCTGACCGCCTGCCGGAAATCGGCGCGGCGGCCATGAACGAGCTGTGCGGCGCGCTGGCACCCGAAGAGCTCGCGACCCTGGAAGGCCTGCTGGCCAAGGTCCTGCTCGCTGCCGGCGACCCGTTGACGATCCGCCGCTTCGGCGATCGTTGATCCCTGTCACGAATTATCCAAGGTATTGCCATGGCCACTCCCGCAGACACCCCGACTCCCTCCGCCGCGCCCGAACCGTCGCGCAAGCGCAAGGCCTGGCTGCTTGGCCTGGTGTTGCTGCTGATTCTTGCCGGCGTCGGAGCCTGGGCCTGGTACAGCCTGGTCGGGCGCTGGCACGAAAGCACCGACGATGCCTACGTCAACGGCAACGTGGTAGAGATCACCCCGCTGGTCACCGGCACTGTCACCAGCATCGGTGCCGATGACGGCGACCTGGTCCACGCCGGCCAGGTATTGCTGCAATTCGACCCGGCCGACAGCCAGGTGGCCTTGCAGGCCGCCGAAGCCAGGCTGGCGCGCAGCGTGCGCCAGGTGCGCGGGTTGTACAGCAACGTCGACGCGCTCAAGGCCCAGCTGGAAACCCGCCAGGCCGAGCTGCGCAAGGCCCGCCAGGACTTCAACCGGCGCAAGGTACTGGCCGACAGCGGCGCGATAGCTGCGGAAGAATTGTCCCATGCCCGCGACGACCTGAGCGTGGCCGAGGCCGCCGTCAACAGTGCACGCCAGCAGCTCAGCACCAGCAGCGCACTGGTCGACGACACCGTGGTGTCCTCGCACCCCGAGGTGATGGCCGCCGCCGCCGACCTGCGCCAGGCCTACCTCGACCATGCCCGCACCACCCTGGTGGCACCGGTAACCGGCTACGTTGCCAAGCGTACCGTGCAGCTGGGCCAGCGCCTGCAACCGGGTACCGCGACCATGGCGGTGATCCCGCTGGACCAGGTGTGGATCGATGCCAACTTCAAGGAAACCCAGCTGCGCGACATGCGTATCGGCCAGCCGGTGCAGATCAGCGCCGACCTGTACGGCAGCGAGGTCAGGTACAGCGGCACGGTCGACAGCCTTGGCGCTGGTACCGGCAGCGCCTTCGCCCTGTTGCCGGCGCAGAATGCCACCGGTAACTGGATCAAGATCGTCCAGCGCGTGCCGGTACGCATCCACCTCAGCCCCGACCAGCTCAAGGACCACCCGCTGCGTATCGGGCTGTCCACCGTGGTCGAGGTCGACCTGCACGACCAGAGCGGCCCGACCTTGGCCCAGCAGCCACCGCAGCAGGCCAGCTATACCACCCAGGTGTATGACCGCCAGCTGGTCGAAGCCGACAACCTGATCGCCCGGCTGATCCACGAAAACAGCGCAACCGGCAAGACGGCCCAGCGATGAGCAACAACGCTGCTGCCCAGTTCACGCCGCCGAGCCTGCTGCTGACCACCATCGGCCTGTCGCTGGCGACGTTCATGCAGGTGCTCGACACCACCATCGCCAACGTGGCCTTGCCGACCATTTCCGGCAACCTGGGGGTGAGCTACGAACAGGGCACCTGGGTCATCACCTCGTTTGCGGTGAGCAACGCCATCGCCTTGCCGCTCACCGGCTGGCTCAGCCGACGGTTTGGCGAGGTGAAGCTGTTCATCTGGGCCACGCTGCTGTTCGTGCTGGCCTCGTTCCTGTGCGGTATTGCCCAGTCGATGCCGGAGCTGGTCGGTTTTCGCGTGTTGCAGGGTGTGGTGGCCGGGCCGTTGTACCCGATGACCCAGACCTTGCTGATCGCCGTTTACCCGCCGGCCAAACGCGGCATGGCCCTGGCGCTGTTGGCGATGGTGACGGTGGTGGCGCCGATTGCCGGGCCGATTCTCGGCGGCTGGATAACCGACAGCTACAGCTGGCCGTGGATCTTCTTCATCAACGTGCCCATCGGCCTGTTCGCCGCCGCCGTGGTGCGCCAGCAGATGCGCACCCGGCCGGTGGTCACCAGCCGCCAGCCGATGGACTACATCGGCCTGCTGACGCTGGTCATCGGCGTTGGCGCCTTGCAGGTGGTGCTGGACAAAGGCAACGACCTGGACTGGTTCGAATCGTCGTTCATCATTGCCGGAAGCCTGGTCTCGCTGGTGTTCCTGGCGGTGTTCGTGATCTGGGAACTGACCGACCGTCACCCGGTGGTCAACCTGCGCCTGTTCGCGCACCGCAACTTCCGCGTGGGCACCATCGTGCTGGTAGGGGGCTATGCCGGGTTCTTCGGCATCAACCTGATCCTGCCGCAGTGGCTGCAGACGCAGATGGGCTATACCGCTACCTGGGCCGGCCTGGCGGTGGCGCCGATCGGCCTGTTGCCGGTGCTGATGTCGCCGTTCGTGGGCAAGTACGCGCACCGCTTCGACCTGCGTGTGCTGGCCGGGCTGGCGTTCCTGGCGATCGGCAGCAGCTGCTACATGCGTGCCGGGTTCACCAGCGAGGTGGACTTCCAGCATGTGGCGCTGGTGCAGTTGTTCATGGGTATTGGCGTTGCGCTGTTCTTCATGCCGACCTTGAGCATCCTGCTGTCCGACCTGCCACCGCAGCAGATCGCCGATGGCTCGGGCCTGGCGACCTTCCTGCGTACCTTGGGCGGCAGTTTCGCGGCGTCGCTGACCACCTGGATCTGGATTCGCCGGGCGGACCAGCACCATGCCTACCTGAGCGAGCACATCAGCCAGTTCGACCCGGCCACGCGGCATACCCTGGAGCAGCTGGGCGGGGCCAGCCCGCAGAGCTATGCGCAGCTGGAGCAGATACTCAACGGGCAGGCGTACATGATGTCGACGGTGGACTACTTCACCCTGATGACCTGGGTGTTTGCCGGGTTGATCCTGCTGGTGTGGTTCGCCAAACCGCCCTTTACCGCAAAGGCGGGGCCGGCGTCGGCAGGGCACTGAGCCGGGCCAGAACAAGGCCCAGGCTCATTGCCAAATGCCATGTCAGGCACTCGCTGCTGCGTACCAGGGCCGCTGCATGCGCAGCACCAACCGGTCGATTTGCGGCACCAGCAGGTTGCCGGCCAGCACGGCGAAGCAGAGGCCATCGGCGTAAAGCCCGAACTCGCGAATCAGCTCGGTCAGCGTGCCGACGGTCACGCCGAAGAAGATGCGACCGGCGCGGGTATCGGGGCTGGTGACCGGATCGGTGGCGATGAAGAAGGCGGTGAAGAGATAGCCGCCGAGGCTGAGGTTGTAAACGGCTTCCTGCAGGCTGTGGCCGGCAGCCATGCACAGCAATACTGTGCTCGCGATCATCGCCAGCGGAATCTCGATGCGGATCACCCGCAGCGAAGCCAGCAGCAAACCGCCGGCAATGTAGCCGAACCCCGACAGATTGTGGGTAACATGGGTGAACTCGTTCTGCGCCAGTTGAGTGGCGCCGGCGAACGCATCGAGCTCCAGGCGTGGCACCAACTGTAGTTGTTGGAGCAGAACCGCCTTGGCGTCCAGGGTTGCGGTCCAGGGGGCATGGTTCGATGGCGCGGGGTACAGCTGCTGATAGAAGCAGATGGCAACGACCCCCAGGCCAACCATGGCAGGGTTGAGACGGTTGCGACCAAGGCCTCCACTGGCGTGCTTGCATAGTGCCAGAGCAGCAAAACTGGCCAGGGCGATCATCCACAACGGCACCATCAGCGGCAATGCCCGAGCCAGTATCAGGCCCAGCACCAGCCAGCTGAAGTCGCTCAAACCCTTGCGTACGTCATGCCCGCGCAGGCGCAGCAGGGCGGCTTCGAAGCCCAGGGCGAACAGCACGCACCAGAACACCTGCAACCAGACCACGACGCCGAATTGCCAGGCATACAGGACGGTGCCCGGCAGCAGGCACAGGACGACCAGCAGCATCACCGTGCGCAGTCGTTGCGGGATGGGGTGGCGTATCAGGCTCATGCGCGGACCTCCGTCTTGCTTTGGCGGAACCGTTCGCGCAGCGGGATATTGCTTGGGCAGATGCTGCTGCAGCTGCCGCATTCGATGCAGGCGTCCAGGCGCAGTTCCTGCAGGCTGGTCTTGTCCAGGCGCTCGGCGGCAGCGTAGAGGTCCAGCGGCCGCAGCGACATCGGGCAGACATCCACGCAGCGCGTGCAGCGAATGCAACTGCTGGCGGGGCGAGCAGCCGGCAGGTAGCGCTCGGCGCCGAAAATCAGGCAACTGCTGGTCTTGCTGACGAAGGCGTTGGCGTCCGGTAGCGGCTGCCCCATCATCGGGCCACCGACCTGGGTCAGTTGCCCTGTGGGGGACGCGCCAGCAATCGCGCGCAGTTCGCTGACCGGGTAACCCACCGGCACCCGCACATTGCCGGGGCGCTCGCAGTCACCTGTCAGCGTCAGCACGCGGCTGGTCAGTGGTTCGTCCTGGAAGACGGCCCGGCCCAGCGCGTAGAGCGTTGCGACATTCAGGGCGAGGACGCCGATATCGGCGGGGCGGCTCCCCGGGGCCAGGTTGCGGCCACTGAGGCTCTTGATCATCAACGGCTGCCCACCTGCTGGGTAACGCTCCGGAAGTGGACAAATCTTGACCTGGGTGCGCGCCTGGCGTGCGGCGGCACGTAACGTGGCCATCGCCTCCGGTTTGTTGGTTTCGATGCCGAAACGGGTTGCCGTTATTCCCAGCAGCGCGGCGACATAGTCGGCGGCCTCGATCAACGCTTCGGCATTTTCACGCATGAGGCGGTCATCGCAGGTAAGGAAGGGCTCGCATTCGGCACCGTTGATCAGCAGCAGGTCGGGCTGTTGTGCGTCGGCCAGCTTGAGGGCCGTGGGGAAACCCGCACCACCAAGGCCGACTATGCCCATCTGCAATGCGCGCTCGACCAGCGCCTCTGGCGTTTGCGGCAGGCCCGGTGCCGGGCGTTCGAACCACTCATCCAGGCCATCTGCGTTCAGGATGACGGCCATGACTGGCTCGGCCGAGTCGGCCGCGAAGACGTGATCGATCCGGTCCACGATGCCGGAGGTACTGGCATGCACCCAAGCGGTGGTGTTGTCGCCAATACCGATCACTTCGCCCTTGCGCACATGCTGCCCCGGCTGCACGCAAGGCTGGACAAACCGACGACCCCGCCCGAGGGGAATCGCCAGCTGGATTTTACCGACCACGACCGGGGCAACCGGCGTAGCGTTGGATAGTTCCTTGTATCCCCTGAGCTCGATCCCTCCGTGCCAACTACGCTGAGAGGATGAGGCGATGGCCAGCAGACGGCGCCAGAAAGGTTTCTGTTGCGGCTGACGCTGGGCGCGGATGCGGCTCTGCAGGCGTTCGACGCTCTGCAACGAATGGCTAGACATGTAATGTCCTCCAATTTTTGGGCAAAGAACGCCCCTGTGCGCTTATGCACATGGTTGTTTTATTGCTTCCGGGACGTTAAGCGGAAAGGGAGGGGGATGAATGATCACCCGCGCAGATCAGAGTGTTCGACGAGGAGTTTGTTCGGTTTTTGACCAGGTTTGCTGATGAACGGTAGGCCAATTGCCATCTCGCAACTCTGGTGAAATAGCCTGCGCCGCGAACGGGCGGCCAGAGTCTGCGAGGTGTCCAATGATGCGCGCAAGCCTGCTGGTGATGCTGGTGACGTTGCTGTATGGCTGCGGCGACAGGATTGAACGCTTTGGCGGGCCGACCATGGGGAGTACGTATTCGATCCAGTACATACCCACTGCACAGACGCCCGATTCGCGACAAGTAAAGGCCGAAGTCGAGCTTGTTCTCCAGGCCCTCGACAAGCAGTTCTCCAACTGGCGCGGCGATTCCGTGGTTTCCCGCTTCAACAACCTGCCGGCCGGCGCCTGTCAGGCAGTGCCGCAAGAGATGCAGCAATTGCTGGCGTACGGTGTTTCTCTGTTCCGCGAGAGTGGCGGGGCTTTCGACCTGACGGTCTTGCCATTGATGAACCTCTGGGGCTTCGGCCCGCAGTCACGCGGTAGGCAGGTGCCGGACGCCAGCACGCTGGCACGGGAGCAGGCACGGGTAGGGCTGCAGCACTTGCACCTGGATGGAGAAAAGCTGTGCAAGGATGTGGCGGCGCAGCTGGATTTCGACAGCATGCTCGCCGGTTATGCAGTGGATCGGGTGGGCGACAGGCTTGCGGCCCTGGGTATCCAGGCCTATCTGGTCGAGATCACCGGTGAACTCAAGGGCGTCGGCCGCAAGCCGGATGGCTCGCCCTGGCGCATCGCCCTCGAGGTACCGAGTGGTGGGGGCGAACAGCAAGTGGAGCGCGCCATCGCCCTGGATGGCTACGGCGTTGCCACCGCCGGCGATTACCGCAACTATTTCGAGGAAGGTGGCCAGCGTTATTCGCACACCTTCGATCCCCGGGTCGGCAGGCCGGTCAAGCACGCGCTGGCGGCAGTGTCGGTGGTCGACCCTTCGGTGTTGCGTGCCGATGCCCTGGACACACTGTTGATGGTGCTGGGCCCGGAGGAAGGCTATGCCTTCGCCGAGCGGAATGAAATCGCTGCCTACTTCATCATGCACCAGGGGCTGGGTTTCGTTGCGCGGGCGACGCCGCGGTTCGAGACGTTGTTTCCCGGGCAAGGCAAACCCACGCAGTAGCAGAAGGAAAGGTCATTCCCACGCGCTGCCTTTTCCCCTATTGTCGATGCTCCCTTTCCAAACGATTGGCAGACCCATGGAGCAAGTCATAGTCATCACCGGTGCCAGCCGCGGCATCGGCGCCGCCACGGCGCTGCTGGCCGCCCGTCAGGGCTACCGCATCTGCATCAACTACCACGCCGACGACCAGGCCGCCGAAGACATCCTCGGCCAGGTCCGAGCCCTGGGCGCCAAGGCCATCACCGTGCGCGCCGACGCCAGTGTCGAGGATGAGGTCATCCAGCTGTTCCAGCGCGTTGACGAAGAACTCGGCCCGGTCACCGCGCTGGTCAACAACGCAGGCACCATTGGCCAGCAAAGCCGGGTCGAGGACATGTCCGAGTTCCGCCTGCTCAAGGTCATGAAGACCAACGTCGTCGGCCCCATGCTCTGCGCCAAGCACGCACTGAAGCGCATGGCACGCCGGTACGGCGGGCAGGGCGGGGCCATCGTCAACGTGTCGTCGGTGGCCGCCCGCCTGGGCTCGCCCAACGAATACGTGGACTATGCCGCTTCCAAGGGCGCCCTCGACACCTTCACCATTGGCCTGGCAAAGGAAGTGGCAGGCGAGGGCGTGCGGGTAAATGGTGTGCGGCCAGGCTACATCCATACCGGGTTCCACGCGCTGTCGGGCGACCCCGACCGGGTCAGCAAGCTCGAGCCCGGCTTGCCCATGGGCCGCGGCGGGCGCCCGGAGGAAGTGGCCGAGGCCATCCTCTGGCTGCTCTCGGACAAAGCCTCGTACTCCACCGGCAGCTTCATCGAGCTGGGCGGCGGGCGCTGAACGCGCCGGTCAATCCTCCAACAGCGTGCGTACCCGTTCGGCCAGCACTGCCAGCTCGAACGGCTTGGTCAGCACCTCAGTGCCTTGCAGCAACTGGCCGTCACTGAGCGCCGCGCTTTCGTCGTAGCCAGTGATGAACAGCACCCTGAGGTCGGGGTGGCGCTCGCGGCAACGTTCAGCCAACTGGCGGCCATTCAGGCCGCCGGGCAGGCCGATATCGCTCAACAGCAGGTCTGGCCGCTCGCCAGCTTGCAGATGGGCGAGGGCAGCCGGGCCGTTCTCGAATGCATCGACCCGATAACCCAGTTCTTCCAGCACCTCGCAGACGACCACGCGCAAGGCGGCCTGGTCTTCGACCAGCAGGATACGCTGCGTGGCGCTGCTGCTTTTTTCCAGCAGTGTGCGCAGTGGCCTGGGTGCCGGGGCTTCGGGGTGCTGGTGGTGGCGGGGGAGCAGCAGCTCGATGCGGGTGCCTTCGCCAGGTGTCGACAACACCCGTAGCTGCCCGCCCGACTGGCGCACGAAACCATAGGTCATCGACAAGCCCAGCCCAGTGCCCTGGCCCATGGGCTTGGTGGTGAAGAACGGGTCGACGGCGCGCTCGGCCACCTCCGCCGACATGCCCTTGCCGTTGTCGCTGATGCTCAGCCGTACGTATTCGCCAGCTGGCAGTTCCAGTGCGCGGGCTTGCTGGTCGTCGAGCAGCAGGTTGTCACCGAGGATATCGATCACGCCGCCAGTGGGCATGGCATCGCGGGCATTGAGGCACACGTTGAGCAGGGCGCTTTCCAGTTGCGGCGGGTCGATGAAGGTCGGCCACAGCTGGCAGGGGAATTGGCTGGTCAGGGTGATGGAGGGGCCGATGGTGCGGCGCAGCAGCTCTTCCATGCCGCCCACCAGCGTGGCCACCTGCGTGGAGCAGGGCTGCAGGGTCTGCTGACGGGAAAATGCCAGCAGCCGGTGTACCAGCGAAGAGGCCCGCTGCGCCGAGCCGTTGGACAGCTTCAGCAATGGCTCCAGGGCGTCGAAACGGGATTGCTCCAGGCGCTGGCGCATCAGCTCCTGGGCACTGAGGATGCCGCCCAGCAGGTTGTTGAAGTCGTGGGCGATGCCGCCACTGAGCTGGCCGACCGCTTCCATCTTCTGTGCCTGGCGCAGGGCTTCCTCGGCCTTGGCCTGTTCTGCCAGTGCCGCATTCACCCGTTGTTCCAGTTCCTCGTTCAGGCGCTGCAGGGCCTGCTCTGCCCGTCGGCGTGCAGTGACGTCCTTGAACAGTACCGCCACCTGGCGCTTTTCGGCAGGCTCTACGCGGAAGGTGGTCACCGACAACACATGGCCGGTGGCGACCAGTTCCTGCTCGAAATGCAGCGGCTCGCCCGTGCGCAGCACCGCGCCATAACGGGCGACCCAATCGTCGGCCTCATCGGGCACCATCTCGCGCAGTTTCTGCCCGACCACGTTGGGGATGCCGGCGTGCTTGGCATAGGCCGCATTGGCCAGCACATGCACATAGTCGCTCAGTGGGCCGTGCGGGCCGTCGAAGAACTCGATGATGCAGAAGCCTTCGTCCATGGTGTCGAAGAGCGAGCGGTAGAAGTCCTGATCGTGTTGCTGATGGCTTGCCAGGCGGGCTTCCAGCAGCGCGTTCTGTTGCTGCAGGGCTTCGACTTGTTGGCGCAGTGAAAGCAGGTCGCGGGAGGGCATGCCGACGTCCGACAGTGGATGAAGCCCAGACTTTAGCGTGTTCGGCAACAGGCGAATAGCCAGTCAACGCGGGTGTGACGCAATGCCCAACAGGCGCTCGATCCGTTCGCCGAGGGTGTTCAGGTCGAGGGGTTTGTGCAGCAGTTCGGTGCGCCTGCCGGGCCGGGCACAATGCACCGTTTCGGCAGTTTCGTAGCCGGTAATCAGCAATACCGGGGCATCCGCCACAAGGTCCTGGCAGGCCTCTGCAAGCTGGTAACCGTCGAGTCGCCCAGGCAGGCCGACATCGGTGATCAGCAGGTCCGGTGGCGGCCCTTTCTGCAACGATTCCAGAGCCCGGTGGCCACTCTCGAAAGCCTGCACCTGATAGCCCAGTTCCGTCAGCACTTCGACCAGTACCAGGCGCAGGGCCGGTTGGTCCGCCACCAGCATGATCCGGTGCATCCGCGGCTGCAACGTCGCGGTGGCGGATGTGGCTGGCTCGCCGTGGCCGGTTGCGCAAGCGCTCTGGTCACGGGGCAGGTACAGGTGAACGCGAGTGCCTTGCCCGGTGACGCTGTCGATCAGCAACTGCCCCCCGGACTGGCGAACAAAACCATAGGCCATGGACAATCCCAAGCCAGTGCCCTGGCCCAGCGGCTTGGTGGTGAAGAAGGGCTCGAAAGCGTGTTGCAGCACCTCACTGGGCATGCCCACGCCGGTGTCCTCGACACGAATGTGCAGATAGTGCCCCGTCGGCAGGTCCAGGCGCTTGGCCTCGGCCGCTGCGAGATCGGCGTTTTCACAACCGATGCGCAAGGTGCCGCCCAGCGGCATGGCGTCACGGGCATTGATGCACAGGTTGAGCAGAGCGTTCTCCAGCTGCTGCGGATCGATGCGGATCGACCATTGCGCGGCCAGCGTGCGGTCCTGGAAGTCAATGTGCGGGCCGGTCGAGCTGCGGATCAGGTCATGCATGTCGGCGACCAGGCGGTGCACATCCACCGCTTGTGGCATCAGCGTCTGTTGGCGCGAAAAGGCCAGCAACCGCTGCACCAGGGCTGCGGCGCGCATTGCGTTGCTGTGGCCGAGCCCGAGCATGCGGGCGGTGTCGGCAAGGCGTTGCTCGCCCAGGCGCTGCTCTGCAAGCTCCAGCGCGCCAAGCAGGCTACCCAGCAAGTTGTTGAAGTCGTGGGCGATGCCGCCGGTCAACTGGCCGACCGCCTCCATTTTCTGCGACTTGCGCAGGGCCTCTTCGGCCTGGCGCAGGCGTTCCTGCTCGGCCATGCGCTCGGTGATGTCATAGGCGAACAGGTACCCGCCCTGGACTTGCTGTTGTGCATCGAGCAATGGGTGATAGCGGATTTCGTAATGGCGGGGGGCATCGGAGGGGCCGAGTGAGATAGTGTCGATGAAGGCTTCGCCGGCCAGCACGCGTGGCCACACCGGTGCCAGGCGGCCCATGATGTCAGGGTGGTTGAGCAGAATTTGTGGCACGTAATCGCCGATCTGCGGCACGAAGCCCCGGTAATGCTCGAAGGTTTCCCGGGCCGTGCGGTTGATCGCGACCAGGCGCATCTCGCTGTCGGCGGCAAACACGTTGGCCCGGCTGTTGTCGAGCAGTTCGCCCAGTAGCTGGATGTGGGCCTGTGCAGTGTCGTCGCGCTCTGCCAGGCGAGCTTCCAGTTCTGCGACACGCGCTTGCAGTTGTGCCAATGACGGGAGCGAGTCTGCTTGCATGGCGAGGGCCCGGTGAGCGGATCAAGCAACTATAGCCGCCTGCCGGGGCGCCAGTCATCAGAACGAGCGGATGATCCGCCCCAGGGTTTCCATGGCCCGTTCGGCATCCTCATGCCAGGGGCTGCCGTAGTTCAGGCGGATGCAGTTGCCGAAGCGCCGGGTGGGCGAGAAGATCGGCCCGGGGGCGATGCTGATGCCTTGGGCCAAGGCCATGTGGAACAGCTTGAGGGCGTCCATCTGTTCGGGCAGCTCCAGCCACAGGAAGTAGCCGCCGGACGGTTGGCTGACCCGCGTCTGCGCCGGAAAGTGCCGGGCGATGGCCGCCAGCATGTTGGCCTGCTGGCCTTCCAGGGCATAGCGCAGCTTGCGCAGGTGGCGGTCGTAGCCGCCGTGCTGCAGGTAGTCGGCGATGGCCGCCTGCGCCGGCATCGAGGCGCACAGCGAGGTCATCAGCTTGAGCCGCTCGATCTTCTGTGCAAAGCGCCCGGCTGCCACCCAGCCGATGCGGTAGCCAGGTGCCAGGCTCTTGGCGAACGAGCCGCAGTGCATCACCAGCCCCTGGGTGTCGAAGGCCTTGGCCGGTTTGGGTGCCTGTTGCGCGTAGTACAGTTCGGCGTACACGTCGTCTTCGATCAATGGCACCTGATGACGCGCCAGCAGCTCCACCAGTGCCTGCTTTTTCGCCTCCGGCATGCTGGCGCCCACCGGGTTCTGGAAGTTGGTCATGCACCACACGGCCTTGACCGGGTGTTTCTCCAGCGTTTGCGCCAGCACGCCCAGGTCCATGCCTTCGCGCGGGTGCACAGGAATTTCCACGGCCTTTAGCTTGAGACGCTCCAGTACCTGCAGGCAGGCATAGAACGCGGGGGCTTCGATGGCCACCAGGTCACCGGGCTGGGTGACGGCCTGCAGGCACAGGTTCAGGGCTTCCAGCGCGCCGTTGGTGATCAGCAGCTCCTCCATCGGCAGCATCAGCCCGCCAACCATGTAGCGCAGGGCAATCTGCCGCCGCAGCTGCGGGTTGCCGGGTGACAGGTCGGTCACCACCATGCGCGGGTCCATGCTGCGGCTGGCGCTGGCCAGCGAGCGCGACAGGCGTTGCAGCGGAAACAGCTCGGGGCTGGGGAAGGCCGAGCCGAACGGCACGGTGTTGGGGTCCTTGATCGAGTCGAGAATCGAGAACACCAGCGCGCTGACGTCGACATCGGTGGACTCGCTGACCGGCTGCAATGCCTGCGGCTCGCTGAACTGGCGCGGGGCGTGGGCATTGACGAAATAGCCCGAGCGCGGCCGGGCGCGGATCAGCCCGCGCCGCTCCAGCAGGTAGTAGGCCTGGAACACGGTGGACGGGCTGACCCCGTGGGTCTGGCTGGCATAGCGCACCGAGGGCACGCGCTGGCCGGGGCCCAGCACCCCGGAGCGGATCAGTTCGGCGATGTCGTCGGCAAAGCGTTCGTAGCGTTTCATTCTGGCCTTCTGTCGAAGCCTGGCAGGCAAGGTGGAATCAGTGTAAGGGATCAACGGTTCATCGGCGCGACGAAGCGGCTGTGGGCCACGCTGCGGATGGCGGGG
This sequence comes from Pseudomonas sp. A2, assembly GCF_023100865.1. Lineage (NCBI taxonomy): Bacteria > Pseudomonadati > Pseudomonadota > Gammaproteobacteria > Pseudomonadales > Pseudomonadaceae > Pseudomonas > Pseudomonas sp. A2. The sequence continues at coordinate 3,464,171 of NZ_CP039127.1, read as the reverse complement.
TCGTCGCGCTCGCTGATTTCGAAGCTCAGCGTCTGCGAGCTGCTGGCCGGGCGCTCGGCGAGCATCGCCACCGACACCGGCAGTTCACTCATTTCACCGGCCGGGATCACGAAGGAGGTCTTGCCCTGCAGGCTGAAGCCGTCGGCGTCCAGCAGGCGCAGCTCATAGTGCCGGGTGCTTTCGGTCTTGTTGATGACCTTGAGCAGGTAGATGTTCTCGATCTGGCCCTGGGCATTCTCGCGGAACAGGCCGCGGTCCTTGATCACGTCCAGCGACACCATCGGGCGCAGCTGCAAGGCCACCACCAGTGCCGCGATCATCACCCCAAGCGCGGCGGCGTAGCCCAGCAGGCGCGGGCGCAGCCAATGGGTGGTGCCACCTTGCAGGCTGCGTTCGGACTTGTAGCCGATCAGGCCACGGGCGTAGCCCATCTTGTCCATTACCCCGTCACAGGCATCGATGCACGCCGCACAACCGATGCACGCCATTTGCAGGCCGTCGCGGATATCGATGCCGGTGGGGCACACCTGCACGCACAAGGTGCAGTCGATGCAGTCGCCCAGGCCCTGGGCGCGGAGGTCGCTGCCTTTCTTGCGCGGGCCACGGGCTTCGCCGCGACGCGGGTCATAGGCGACTGCCAGGGTGTCCTTGTCGAACATCACGCTCTGGAAGCGTGCATAAGGGCACATGTGCAGGCACACCGCTTCGCGCAGCAGGCCGGCATTGATGTAGGTGGCGGCGGTAAAGAACAGCACCCAGAACAGCGCCACGCCGCCCAGTTGCAAGGTGAACAGTTCCGCGGCCAGTGGGCGGATCGGGGTGAAGTAGCCGACGAAGGTCAACCCGGTGAGCACGCCAATGGCCAGCCACAGGCTGTGCTTCAGCGTGCGCCGGGCCAGTTTGTTCAGGCTCCAGGGCGCGGCGGCCAGCTTGATGCGCTGGTTGCGGTCGCCCTCGGTGACCTTTTCACACCACATGAACAGCCAGGTCCAGGTGCTTTGCGGGCAGCTGTAGCCGCACCACACGCGGCCGGCATACACGGTGATGGCGAACAGGCCGAAGGCGCAGATGATCAGCAGCGCCGACAGCAGGATGAAGTCCTGCGGCCAGAAGGTGGCGCCGAAGATGTGGAATTTGCTGTTGCCCAGGTCCCACAGCACGGCCTGGCGGCCGTTCCAGTTCAGCCAGGCGGTGCCGAAGAACAGCACGAACAGGGTGCCGGCGAAGCCGATGCGCAGGTTGCGGTACAGCCCGGTGAAGCTGCGGGTATGGATGCCATTGTCGGCGCGGCGTGGCTGGGGGCTGGCTGGGGCGGTGGCGATCTCTGTAAAAGGGATTCTATCGTTCATGGCTCGGTGCTCATCAGGCCTCGATCAGGCATGAGCACTATGGCCCTGAGGCTGTTATCAGCACAGGCTCAGATTTTGCGATAAAAACCGTATCAGATTTCCCGGCAGGCCCCGCCAGGCCTCAGATTACCGAGCCTGGCGTGCTTGTCTTCAGATGCCTGCGGCTATCCACCGCACCCGCCACGGTCAGTGCATCGGCCTCGGCTTCGGTGATGGGCACACGCTGGCCGGCGAGCAGGGCCACGGACATGCGCAGCTGTTCGTCGGTGACGATTTCGATGGACGGGCCATCACCCTCGAGGCGCAGGTCTTCGGCGATCAGGGTGCAGCGGCGGGTGGTTTCGTCGATTTCAATGGGCATGGAGTGGTCCTCCTGGGGGTTACAGGGGTGGACCACAGGGCGGGGCGGGTTGCTGCATCCGGAAGCTGAGCGGCACTTTGTCATTTACCCGGAGGTCAACCCTTGCAGATGGCAGGCCCGGCCTCTTCGCGGGTAAACCCGCTCCTACAGGTACTGCACTGCATTGAAACCTGTGCAAACCCTGTGGGAGCGGTTTTACCCGCGAAGAGGCCGGGCCTGACAACACAATGCTCAGCATGGGAAGAAAGCAATGGACCTCATCTGGCAAGCAATTCAGGCCGAATTCGCCGATATCACTGACGAGCGCGAGGTCACGCAAATCCTCGTACGCCTGCTGATGGCAGCCCTGCTTGGCGCTGTGCTGGGCTTCGAGCGCGAGCACAAGGGCAAGGCCGCCGGGGTGCGTACGCATATGCTGGTTTCGCTGGGCGCCGCGCTGTTCGTGCTGGCACCGAGCATGGCCGGGGCCGACGAGCAAGCGCTGAGTCGCGTTATCCAGGGCATTGTCGCCGGTATCGGTTTTCTGGGTGCCGGCACCATTCTCAAGGGCAACGGCCAGGACGCCAGCCATGTGAAGGGGCTGACCACTGCCGCCGGGTTGTGGATGACCGCCGCCATCGGTACGGCAGCCGGCATGGGCCGCGAAGCCACGGCGTTGATCAGCACGATACTGGCCCTGCTGGTGCTGGGCACGATGCCGTTGCTGGTGGACAAGCTCGAAGGGCAGGATGAGGGAAAGCAGGAGGAGGAAGAGGGCAGGAAGCACTGAGGGGAGCCGAAGCTCCCCTCAAAGCGTTGTTGCCTGCTCTTTTTTTATTATTGGGACCGGCCTGTTGTTGTTTTTGTCAGCCTGTCCTGGTGTTGCGGGCGACCCCCATGCGGGGTCAAGAGCAAACGTATTTTTTTGAGCGCTGACCTGCCTTCATCATTGCTGATCCTAACCTGGCTGCCGCTACCTGGAGGTAGTTTTATTGTTCTGTGCCAGACCGCGGGGCGTACCCCTGAAAAGCGTGTCGACTCCAAAAAAATCTGCTTGCTACGCCTCTGCCGTGTTGTTCTTGTTATGTCAGAGCCGTTACCTGTTGTTTTTATTGGGTGTCACATTCTTTTTGTTGTTGTGCCAGAGATATAGCAGGGTGCGTGCCAACTTTTGAAAAACCTTTAAAATCAAGCACTTGGCGATTTCAGTCGAAATCGAACGGCCTGAAATTCTGCCGATTTGTTTCCCTGTTACCCGATTTTTTGCTGCAAAACGTGGGGCGGTAACACTCCACCCACACCAATGTGACACCTGTATGACCTATTGCGCGCTGCGCGCCCGCGCTACCCGCGACCCGTTGTCGCGGCCCAGCACGCTGCTGATGCGGCGGCCGGCGGCGATCAGCAGGTCCAGGTCGATGCCGGTTTCAATGCCCAGCCCCTGCAGCAGGTACACCACGTCTTCACTGGCGATATTGCCGGTAGCGCCTTTGGCATAGGGGCAGCCGCCCAGCCCGGCCACCGAGCTGTCGAACACGCTGATGCCTTCGAGCAGGCTGGCATACACGTTGGCCAGGGCCTGGCCATAGGTATCGTGGAAGTGCCCGGCCAGTTGCTCGCGCGGTACCTGCGCCGCGACCACCTCGAACAGGCGCCGGGTTTCGCCGGCGGTGCCGGTGCCGATGGTGTCGCCCAGCGATACCTCGTAGCAGCCCATGTCGTGCAGGGCACGGGCCACCGGGGCGACCTGCTCGGCGCTGACCTTGCCTTCATAGGGGCAGCCGAGCACGCACGACACATAGCCGCGCACGCGCACACCGTGGTTGCGCGCGGCTTCCATGATCGGCTCGAAGCGCTTGAGGCTGTCGCTGATCGAGCAGTTGATGTTGCGTTGCGAGAAGGCTTCGGAGGCGGCCGCGAACACCGCCACTTCCTTCACGCCGGCGGCCAGGGCGTCCTCGAAACCGCGCAGGTTGGGGGCCAGCGCCGCATAGGTGACACCCGGGCGCTGCTGGATGCCGGCGAACACTTCGGCGGAGCCGGCCATCTGTGGTACCCACTTGGGCGAGACGAAACTGCCCACTTCGATATAGGCCAGGCCCGCTTCGGTGAGGTCGTCCACCAGGCGCACCTTGTCGGCGACGCTGATGGGCTGGGCTTCGTTCTGCAGGCCGTCGCGGGGGCCTACTTCGACCAGGCGGACGTGTTTGGGCAAGGACATGGCGGGTTTCCTGTGGCGTTCAGCGGTTGTCTTTGTTGTTCAGGGTGGCGGCCAGGGCTTGTTCGCAGCGCTCCTGGGCGGTGTCCAGCTCCAGCTGCATCTGGTGGATGTCGAGCATCTGCTGTTCCAGCTGGGCGCGGCGCTCGGCGATTTTCGCCAGCATGCTGTTGAGCTGCTTGAGGTTGCCGCTGGAGGGATCGTACAGCTCGATCAGCTCGCGGCATTCGGCCAGCGAAAAGCCGATGCGCTTGCCGCGCAGGATGAGCTTCAGGCTGACCTTGTCACGCGCTGAATAGATACGCTCCAGGCCACGGCGCTCGGGGCTCAGCAGGCCCTGTTCCTCATAGAAGCGGATGGCGCGGGTGGTGATGTCCAGTTCGCGGGACAGGTCGGAGATGCTGTAGGTCTGGGTGCTCATGCTGGGGCTCGGCGTGGGGTATGCGGGTATCCTGAGGGCAGGTTGACGTATACGTCAAGCAAGAGGCGCGGAATGTGTGTTGCCTGTGCAGGCCTCTTCGCGGGTAAACCCGCTCCCCTGTAGGAGCGGGTTTACCCGCGAAGAGGCCTGCACAGGCGAAAAAATTACTCAGACAACCCCGACCTGCGATACCCATTCGGCGTCTGCCCAGTCAACCGCTTGAACCACCGGGCAAAATACGTCGGGTCGGTAAACCCCAGGCTATCCGACAACTGCCCGATGCTCATCCGCGTATAGATCAGGTTGCGCCGAGCCTCCAGCAGCAACCGCTGGTGCACCACCTGCAGCGCGGTCTGCCCACTCAGTGCCCGGCACAGCTGGTTCAACTGCAAACTCGGAATATTCAACCGCGCGGCAAAATCCTCCACCGACAGGTGCTCACGGTAATGCGCCTCGACCAGGCGCAGGTACTGCCCCAGCAACTGGCGGTCACGTTCATCGCGGTTGCGCGGTACCTGCACCAGCTGCTGGCGGCGGCTGATCCACACCATCAGCGCCGTCACCAGTGCTTCGAGCAAGGCCGCCCGCGCCGGGGCGTTGCCCTGGTACTCCTGCTGCAGGGTGTCGATCAGGCTGCGCAGATGCACCCGGTCCCGGCCCAGCGGGTAACACGCCGCCTTCGCCAGTACCGCCAGCGGCGCGCCCAGGCGCTGCTCCAGGTTTGCCACCAGTGCCGTGCCAAAGGTCAGCACATGCCCCTGGATATCGGCGCTGAAGCGAAAGCCGTGCACGGTCATCGGCGGTACCACCTGGATTGCCGCTTCGCTGATGGCGCTGCGCACCCCCTCGATCTCCACCTCGGCCCGGCCGCGTTGCACATACAGCAACTGGAACAGCTCGGCGTGCTGGTGCGGCTTGATTTCCCAGTGATGCAAACGGCTACGCGCCGGGATCGACTCGCAATGCAGCAGGTCGGTGCCGGGCCAGGCCTGGTTTTCGCCATACAGCTTGAACAAGGGGACGCCGGGGAGGGTGGATTTCATGCGTGCAGGCCTGTCCGTTAATCGAACGTTTTTTGTAAAAGTGCAGGTTATGCATGGAATAGCACACTTCAATGGCTGTTTTTGCCAGTAAAAATGCAAAGGCAAACCCTAACAGCAGATGCCGCCCCACTGCCAGTCCAGGGCCGGCATCGTCCGCACAGAGACAACAACAATGAAAACTCAGGTCGCAATTATTGGTGCAGGTCCGTCTGGCCTGCTGCTGGGCCAACTGCTGCACAAGGCCGGTATCGATACCGTCATCGTCGAACGCCAGACGCCCGAATACGTGCTTGGCCGCATCCGTGCCGGGGTACTGGAGCAAGGCACGGTCGACCTGCTGCGTGAAGCCGGTGTGGCCGAGCGCATGGACCGTGAAGGCCTGGTACACGAGGGTGTCGAACTGCTGGTCGGCGGGCGCCGCCAACGCCTGGACCTCAAGGCCCTGACCGGTGGCAAGACGGTGATGGTATACGGCCAGACCGAAGTCACCCGTGACCTGATGCAAGCACGTGAAGCCAGCGGCGCGCCGATCATCTATTCGGCAAGCAATGTCCAGCCGCACGAACTCAAGGGCGAACAGCCCTACCTGACCTACGAAAAAGACGGCCAGATGCACCGCGTGGACTGCGACTACATTGCCGGTTGTGACGGCTTCCACGGTGTCTCGCGGCAAAGCATCCCCGAGGGCATCCTCAAGCAGTACGAGCGGGTCTACCCGTTTGGCTGGCTGGGCATGCTGTCAGACACGCCACCGGTCAACCACGAACTTATTTACGCCCACCACGAACGCGGTTTCGTGCTGTGCAGCCAGCGTTCGCACACCCGTAGCCGCTACTACCTGCAGGTGCCGCTGGACGAGCAGGTGGAGGCGTGGCCCGACGAGCGCTTCTGGGCGGAGCTGAAGGCACGCTTGCCCGAAGACGTGGCTGCGCGCCTGGTCACCGGCCCGGCCCTGGAAAAGAGCATCGCGCCGCTGCGCAGCCTGGTGGTCGAGCCGATGCAGTATGGCCACCTGTTCCTGGTCGGTGACGCCGCACATATCGTCCCGCCGACCGGCGCCAAGGGCCTGAACCTGGCGGCATCGGATGTCAACTACCTGTACCGGATCCTGGTCAAGGTGTATCGCGAAGGGCGCACCGACCTGTTGCAGCAGTATTCGCCGCTGGCCCTGCGCCGAGTGTGGAAAGGCGAGCGCTTCAGCTGGTTCATGACCCAGCTGCTGCATGACTTCGGCAGCCACAAGGACGCCTGGGACCAGAAGATGCAGGAGGCCGACCGCGAGTACTTCCTGACCTCGCCGGCGGGGCTGGTGAACATTGCCGAGAACTATGTAGGGCTGCCGTTCGAAGAAGTGGCCTGAGTTCCAGGGACCGCGCAACGCTTGAGGTCGATGCGGTCGAGGTGGGAGCTGGCTTGCCGGCGATCACGGGCGTAGCCCGTGCCATGCACCCTTGCCAAACGCGCCAGGGCTTGAGTTAAGTCTGCGCATGACTGACAGTGCCTTGCTGAACAGGTAGTGGCAGGAAGCACGACGATGAAATTCTCCACCCCCCTGATGGGCGCCTTGTGCCTGGTAGCTGCCAGTGGCTGGGCCTGTGCCGACCAGGTGCTGCCCGCGCCACCGGAACTGGCCTCCGGCTACCGCACTGGCCTGCAGCCGGTGCATGCCAGCCGGCACATGGCCGCAGCTGCCAACCCGCTGGCCAGCGAAGCGGGGCGGGCGATGCTGCGTGCCGGTGGCAGCGCCATCGACGCGGCCATCGCCATGCAGATGGTGCTGACCCTGGTCGAACCGCAATCCAGCGGCATTGGCGGCGGGGCGTTCATCCTCTACTGGGACGGCCAGCGCGTGCAGGCCTTCGATGGCCGCGAGGCAGCCCCGGCGACGGTAACGGAAAACCTGTTCCTGCAAGCCGATGGTTCACCGATGCCGTTCAGGACGGCGCAGATCGGCGGGCGTTCGGTGGGCGTACCAGGGGTTCTGCGTGCCCTGAAGCTGGCCCATGAGCAGCACGGCAAGCTGCCCTGGCGCGACCTGTTCGCCCCGGCCATTGCGCTGGCGCGCAACGGTTTCGCGGTTTCCGAACGCCTTCACACCCTGGTGGCGGGCGACCCGTTCATTGCCCGCTCACCCGCCATGGCCCGCTACTTCCTGGATGAACAGGGCAAGCCACTGGCGGTGGGGACTACCTTGCGCAACCCCGAGCTTGCGCAAACCTTCGAGCAGATTGCCGAGCAGGGCCCCGAGGTGTTCTACAGCGGCGAGATCGCCGAAGCCATCGTCGCCAAGGTGCGCAGCCATGCCAATGCCGGCTACCTGTCGCTGCAGGATATGCAGCAGTACCGAGCCAAAGTGCGCGAGCCGCTGTGTGGCCCCTACAAGGCCTGGCGCATCTGTGGCATGCCACCGCCATCGTCGGGCGGGGTGACGGTGCTGCAGACCCTGGGCATCCTCGAAGCGCTGCAGCGGGCTTCGCCCCAGCGCGACCTTGCCGCCATGCGGCCGCTGCGCACTTCGACCGTTGCCGGGCTGGAAGCCCCGCCGCTGGCCGTGCATCTGGTTGCCGAGGCCGAGCGCCTGGCCTATGCCGACCGCGCCCAGTACCTGGCCGACAGCGATTACGTGCCGGTGCCGCTCAAGGCCCTGACCGACTCCACATACCTGGCCAGCCGCGCGGCGCAGGTCGGCGAGTACAGCATGAAACGCGCCCGCCCCGGCCAGCCGCAGGGGGCCGACCTGGCCCTGGCGCCTGACCGCTCGCCGCTGCGCATTTCCACCTCGCACCTCAGCGCGGTGGATGACCGCGGCCAGGCCCTGGCCATGACCACTTCGGTGGAAGCAGCGTTCGGCTCGCACCTGATGGTCAAGGGCTTCTTGCTCAACAACCACCTGACCGACTTCTCGTTCATCCCCCGGGAACAAGGCAAGCCCGTGGCCAACCGGGTGCAACCGGGCAAGCGGCCGCTGTCGGCCATGGCGCCGACCCTGGTGTTCTCGCAAGCTTCCGGAGAGCTGGTGGCCAGCCTGGGCTCGCCCGGCGGCTCGCAGATCATCGGCTACGTGAACAAGGCGCTGATCGGCCTGCTGGATTGGCAGCTCGACCCGCAGCAGGCCGCCGGCCTGCCCAACTTCGGCAGCCGCAATGCCGGCACCGAAGTAGAGGCGGGTTTGGCCAGCCCTGCACTGATCCGGCAGTTGGCAGCCTGGGGGCATGAGGTGACGCCGATGATCATGACCAGTGGCATGCAGATCATCCAGCGCAGTGGCGAGGGTTGGTCGGGTGGTGCCGACCCTCGGCGCGAAGGCGTGGCAGTCGGCGACTAGCGGTGTGCGTTGCGGTGCAGCAGGTGGCGTGATAGAAGTCAGTCTAGCCATTCAAAAGTTGAATACCAAGATGTCAATCAGCGTGAAATCGAATAGGGCCCTGTTCGACCTCGACCTGCTGCGTGCCATTGTCGTGGTGGCCGATTGCGGCAGCTTCACCACGGCTGCTGCGCGCCTGCACTCCACCCAATCGACCATCAGCCAGAAGGTGCGCCGCCTGGAGGATATGGTTGGCCACCGGCTGCTGGTGCGTGGCAATCGCGACGTGCTGCCGACCGACGCCGGGCAGACACTGCTCGGCTATGCCCGGCACATGCTGGCCCTCAACGACCAGATGCTCGAAGCCTTGGCCGGGGCGATGGTTGGTATGACCGTGCGCCTTGGCGTGCCCGAGGACTTCGTGGGCGGGCGTACCACCAATGCGTTGTCGGCGTTCAGCCGGCTGCACCCGCAGGTGAAGCTGGAAGTGACCAGCGGCCTGTGCCGCGACCTCAGCCAGGCCTACGACAACGGTGAGCTCGACCTGGTGTTGCTCAAGCAGCGGCGCAACAGCCGCGAAGGCGTGGCCTGCTGGCCCGAGCGCCTGCAGTGGATCGACAGCGCGCGCACGCCCGCCTTCGAACTGGACCCGATCCCGCTGGTGACCTTCCCGCCCCGCGGCCTGTACCGCGACGACATGATTACCGCCATCGAAGGCATGGGCCGGCGTTGGCGCATCAGCTTCACCAGTTCCAGCCTCAGCGGCATCCAGGCAGCGGTCGCCGATGGTATGGGCATCAGCCTGCTGCCGCCACGGGCGGCGACCGGCGAGCATCGGGTGCTCGGTGCGGAGCAGGGGCTACCTGAGGTCGACAGCTATGAAATCGTCATCGTCCACCGGCCGACGGCGGATGTGATGGTCAAGGCGCTGGCCGAGGTGATGACGCAATTGCTTGCGGGTGGCGGGATCTGACAGGGTTGAGGCCGGTGCAGGTTTTCAATGCCCTCTAGGGCTGGCGCTCGGCCACCGCTCGCAGGGTCCGCAACGTCACCACTGGCGCATCCACCACAAACCGGTTGGCCAGCCACCCCGGCACATCCCCGGCAGGGTCGGCTTGCAGCTGGTAAGTCACCTCGGTCCTGCGCTCACCCAGCGGTTTCATCCGCCACTCGCCGTTGAGCTGCTGCACACGGATCAGCCCATCTACCTTGGGGATCCTGTCTGGCTCGGCGCTCAGGTGGCGCAGCAGCGTGCCGTCGTCCAGGCGTTCGGTGGTGACCTTCAGCACGATGTCCCGCGGCATCGTCGGCCACGGCAGGTTGGTGGTCAGGTACACCCAGGTGTTTTCGCCCTGCACATCCAGCAAGCGCATCTCGGCACAGGCGTACAGCCACTTGCAGGCCACCCGCAGGTTCTCCTGCAGGTCGGTGAGCGTGCGAACGCTGGCTTTCATGGTGCTGACACCACGGAATTGCTGGTAGGGCGAGTCGGGGGCGGCGCTCAGGTAAACGCGGATGCCTTCGCGGTCGTAGGCCAGGTTCCAGTCATCGGCGGCTGGGGCGGGGGTGCAGAACAGCAGGGCGGTGAGCAGCAGGCAGCGGTTCATGGCTGGTACCGCACGGGGGCAGGATTTTCAGTATGCGGCTACTGGGGCTGCCTTGCAGCCCTTTCGCGACACAAGGCCGCTGCCACAGGGTTCGGGGTACACCGTACTTTTGTGGGAGCGGCCTTGTGTCGCGAAAGGGGCGCAGAGCGCCCCCAATGCATCAACGCTTAGGGTTGAGCGTCAGGTGCACATGACGGTTCACGTCCTTGTACAGCAGGTAGCTGAACTTGCCTGGGCCGCCGGCGTAGCAGGCTTGCGGGCAGAAGGCGCGCAGCCACATGAAGTCGCCGGCTTCCACTTCGACCCAGTCCTGGTTCAGGCGGTACACCGCCTTGCCTTCCAGCACGTACAGGCCGTGTTCCATCACGTGGGTCTCGGCGAACGGGATCACGCCGCCCGGCTGGAAGGTGACGATGTTCACGTGCATGTCGTGGCGCATGTCGGCCATGTCGACGAAGCGGGTGGTGACCCAGCGGCCTTCGGTGCCCGGCATCTCGATGACGGTGGCGTTGTCACGGTGGGTGACGAACGACTCGGGAACGTCCAGGCCTTCGACCTTCTGGTAGTGCTTGCGCAGCCAGTGGAAGGTGACGTTGGACTTGCTGTTGTTGCGCAGGCTCCACTCGGCGCCCGGGGCCAGGAAGGCGTAGCCGCCCGGTACCAGGGTGTGGTGCTTGCCTTCGACGGTGATGTCCAGTTCGCCTTCGACGATGAACACCACGGCTTCAGCGTTCGGGTCCAGCTCAGGGCGTTCGCTGCCGCCTTCCGGGGCCACTTCGACGATGTACTGGGAGAAGGTTTCGGCAAAACCGGTCAGCGGGCGGGCGATGACCCACATGCGCATCTTGTCCCAGAACGGCAGGTGGCTGGTGACGATGTCACGCATCACGCCCTTGGGGATGACGGCATAGGCTTCGGTGAACATGGCACGGTCAGTCAGCAGCTCGGTCTGAGCCGGGTGCCCACCGTGGGGGGCGAAGTACGAATGGTTCGACATGGACGATCTCGACTTGTTGTTTTCTCCCCATGCCGTGAACCGCACCGGCCGGTGCGGCGCAGGGGATGTGGCGACAGAATAGGGTCGAGTGCGTGCCATCCACAAATTAAATGTTGGAATACCCGGTATTTGCAGGCTGAATGCGAATCTGCCGGCCAGCGTGCCCTTCCGGCAAGCGGTCGCCCTGGCCGAACAGCTTGTGGCGCAAGGTGCCTTCGGCATAACTCAGCGGGTAGCGGCCACGGCGTTGCAACTCCGGCACCAGCAGCTCGACCACATTTGCCAGGTCGTCTGGTTGCACTGCGTAGGTCAGGTTGAAGCCATCGATGCCGGTCTGGTCCAGCCAGCTTTCCAGCTGGTCGGCCACCTCGCTGGCAGCACCCACCAGCACCGGGCCACGGCCGCCCAGGCCGACGAACTCGGCAGCCTCGCGCACGGTCCAGCGGCGGTTCGGGTCGGCGGCGGTGAAGGCGGCCAGGGCTGCGCGGCCGGCATCGTTCTCGACGTATTTGATGGGCGCATCGGGGTCGAGGCCGGCAAAGTCGATGCCGGTCCAGCCTGACAACAGCGCCAGGGCGGCGTTCAGGTCGACATAACGGCGGTATTCGGCGAAGCGCGCTTCGGCCTCCTCCCGGGTGGGGGCGACGATCAACAGCGCCTGGGCGTAGATCAGCACCTCGTCCCGGCCACGCCCGGCCACCTCGCTGGCCTGGCGGATGCCGTCGGCGTAGCGGCGCAGTACTGTGGGCGTCGGCCCGCTGATGAACACGCATTCGGCGTGCCGCGCCGCGAACTGCTGGCCGCGTGCCGAAGCACCGGCCTGGAACAGCACAGGCGTGCGTTGCGGAGAAGGTTGGCACAGGTGCATCCCCGGCACCTGGAAGTGCTCGCCCACATGGTTGATGGAGTGCACCCGGGCGGGTTCGATATAGCGCCCGCTGTCACGCTCCAGCAGCACCGCATCGTCGTCCCAGCTTTTCTCCCATAGCTTGTACAGCACCTGCAGGTATTCCTCGGCCAGGTCATAGCGCTGGTCGTGGCCCAACTGGCGCGCCAGGCCCAGGTTGCGCGCGGCGCTGTCGAGGTAGCCGGTGACGATGTTCCAGCCGACCCGGCCATTGCTCAGGTGGTCGAGCGTCGACATGCGCCGGGCGAACGGGTAGGGGTGTTCGTAGGTGAGCGAGAAGGTGACGCCGAAGCCCAGGTGCTCGGTAACCCCGGCCATGGCCGGCACCAGCAGCAGCGGGTCGTTGACCGGAACCTGCACGCCACCGCGCAGGGCGGCTTCGGGGCCGCCCTGGTAGACGTCGTAGATGCCCAGCACATCGGCGATGAACAGGGCATCGAACAAGCCGCGTTCGAGCAGGCGGGCCAGGTCGGTCCAGTAGCCCAGGCGGTTGAAGGCCACGCTGGTGTTGCGCGGGTGGCGCCACAGGCCGGGGGACTGGTGGCTGGCGGCATTCATGCTGAAGGCGTTGAAGCGAATCGGGCGGGGCATGGTGGGCGCGCTCCGCTCAAGGCAATACGGAAGCCGGGTAGACCGCGTCGGCCACCTGCAGCTTGCGTGGAATCAGGCCCAGGCCCTGGAAGGTGTCGGCCAGCTTTTGTTGCTCGGCAACGATCTCTGGGGTGATGGCCACGGCATTGTAGTTGCGCCGCTCGCTGGCCGCTTGCAGCACGTTGGCGTTGATCCCGAGTTGCGGGGCCAGCAGTGCGGCGACTTCCGCAGGCTTGGCGTTGGCCCATTGGCTGACCTTGGCCAGTTCTGCGAAGAAGGTCTTCAGCAAGGCGCGATGCTGGTCGGCGAAGCTGGCGGTGGACAGGTAGAAGGTACGGTTGTTGGACAGGCCGCTGCCGTCGCGCAGGTTCTTCAGGCCCGGCTGGCTTTCTGCCGCGGCGAGGAACGGGTCCCACAGGGTCACGGCCTGGACACTGCCCGATTGCAGGGCAGCCACGGCATCGGCGGCGTTGTTGACGTAGGCCGGGGTGATGTCCTGGTAGCTGAGGCCGGCCTGTTCCAGGGCAACGGCCAGCAGGTACTGGGCGTTCCAGCCGCGGCCGGTGGCCACGCGCTTGCCCTTGAGGTCTTGCACGCTGGCCAGGTGGTCCTGCTCACGTACCACCAGGCCGATGCCACGTGGGTAGGGCTGCTCGGCGGCCAGGTACACCACCGGCTTGCCTGCGGCCTGGGCGAACACCGAGGGTGCGTCGGCGGCATGGCCGAGGTCGATGGCGCCGGTGCTCAAGGCTTCGAGCAACTGCGGGCCGGCGGCGAACTCGTGCCAGCTGACTTTCACGCCTTGCGGCGCCAGGGCCTTCTCCAGGGCACCGCTGCCCTTGAGGATGTTGATGCTGTTGAACTTCTGGTAACCGATGCGCAGGGTCCTGGCCTCGTCGGCAAGGGCTTGGGACCAGGGCAACAGGGTACTGGCGACACTGGCCAGCAAGCCGCCGATCAACAGGCGGCGCAGGGGGGAAAAGGCACGGGCGGGCATGGGCATTGCTCCTTGAACGGGGAGGGAAGCGATGCGCCCAGACTAGGGAGGTGGCGTTTGGCATTCAATTTTTATATCTCTTTTTGTTAGATTGTTTTGTTATTTTTATATCCTTTTGTTTTGTCACGTCTGGTCCATTTCACATTCACTTGCCAGGCTGCCGGCAGGCCATTCGATGACGAGAGCGTGGAGGGCCTTCGCACTCCGACCTTCCTGTTCTGCGGCCAGCGTCGCTCTTGGCCAGGGCAGGCATCGTTTGCGGGTAGGCAGCAGCCGTGGGGTGTGGCTACCCGACCAACAGCGCGCTTCCCTGCATGGCCGCGCTCGCGGATAATCCCCCTCATTCCAATAAACAGCCTGTGAGTGGGTATGAGTGATTCCGTAGTCAGCCTCGGCCAGCCTGAAACCGAAGGGGGGCGCAAGACGCGCAAGAACAACCCCGAGAAAACGCGCGAGGACATCCTCCAGGCCGCCATCAACGAGTTCGTCCAGCAAGGGCTGGCCGGTGCCCGCGTCGACGCCATCGCCGAGCGCACCGCCACCTCCAAGCGCATGATCTACTACTACTTCGGCAGCAAGGAGCAGCTGTACTGCGAGTGCCTGATCAAGCTGTACGGCGACATCCGCAAGACCGAGCAAAGCCTGGACCTTGAGTCGCTGCCGGCCGAGCAGGCGATCCGCCGGCTGGTGGAGTTCACCTTCGATCACCACGACCGCAACGTCGATTTCGTGCGGATCATCTGCACCGAAAACATCCACTATGGCGAGTACGTCAAGCAGTCGCCGGCGATTCGCGAAATGAGCAGCCTGGTGCTCGAGGCTCTGGGCAATACCTTGCGCCGTGGGGTGCAGGAAGGTGTGTTCCGCACCGGCATCGAGGTCATCGACCTGCACATGCTGATGAGCTCGTTCTGCTTCTACCGGGTTTCGAACCGGCACACCTTTGGCGAGATCTTCCAGATCGACCTGTCCGATGAGCAGGTCAAGCTGCGTCACAAGGCCATGATCTGTGATGCTGTGTTGCGGTATATCCAGACCGAGCACCGCCCCTGAAAATTCTCCAGCGGCTGGGCCGGCTCCTTTGCCGGCAAGCCAGCCCACGGGTGCAAGAACTGGCTTGCCGGCGATGGGCCGCGTAGCAGCCCCCGGCGATCAGCTCAATTCCAGCCAGATCGGCGCATGGTCCGACGGCTTTTCCATCCCGCGCAGTTCGTAGTCCACACCTGCATCCTTGATCCGCGGCACCAGGTGCTGGGAGGCCATGATCAGGTCGATGCGCAGGCCGCGCTTGGGCTCGTCCTCGAAACCGCGGCTGCGGTAGTCGAACCAGCTGAAGCGGTCGGCCACTTCCGGGTAAAGGTGGCGGAAACTGTCCACCAGGCCCCAGCCCTTCAAGCGTTCCATCCACTCGCGCTCTTCCGGCAGGAAACTGCACTTGCCAGTCTTGAGCCAGCGCTTGGCATTGTCCGGGCCGATGCCGATGTCGCAGTCCTGCGGCGAGATATTCATGTCGCCCATCACCAGCAGTGGCTGGTCGTTGCGGAACTGGCCCTCCAGCAGCGCCTGCAGGTCGCTGTAGAAGCGCTGCTTGGCCGGGAACTTGGTGGGGTGGTCGCGGCTTTCACCCTGAGGGAAATAGCCGTTCATGATGGTGATCGGGTTGCCATCGGCATCGGCGAAGGTGCCCCAGATGAAGCGGCGCTGAGCGTCTTCCTCATCGCTGGCAAAACCCTTGTGCAGGCTCAGCGGTGCCTGGCGGGACAGCAGGGCCACGCCATAGTGGCCTTTCTGGCCGTGGTAATGCACGTGATAGCCCAGCGCCTGCACGTCGGCCAGCGGGAACTGATCGTCGCTGACCTTGGTTTCCTGCAGGCCGATCACGTCCGGCTGGTGCTTTTCGATCAGCGCCGCCAGCTGGTGCGGGCGGGCCCTCAGGCCGTTGATGTTGAAACAGACGATCTTCATGGAAAGATGATCCCGGTAAAAGGCGCGATGCTAGCCGACATCGCTTGCCATCACCAGCATGGCGGCTTCGGCAGCCTGCTGCTAACGTCCTTTCCAAGGCACCCATGAGCCCATTCCAGGAGGACTGCCCGCAATGCCCGAAACCACTGCCGCTCCGGCCCGTGTCTGCCTGCTCGATGACGGCTACAGCCGTGAGGCGCGTTCGCTTCTGTACAACGCCTACCGTCACGAACCTACCTTCGCCTATATCTTCGAGGCCCAGCGCCCAGGCTACGAGCGGCGTCTGCGGGTGATGGTGCGCGAGTGGGTACGCCAGCACTTCTACCTGCAACTGCCCGCCATCGGCCTGCTGGTGGAAGACCGCCTGATCGCCATGGCCCTGATCGTACCGCCGATGCGCCGGCTGGGCGTGGCCGACAGTTGGGCCTGGCGCCTGCGCATGATAATGGGCACCGGCCTGCGCTGTACGCGCCGCTACATGGACTACCAGGCCGCCCTGGCCACCTGCCTGCCCACCGACGAGGTGCATGTGCTGCCGCTGCTGGGCGTGCACCCGCAGTTCCAGGGCAAGCACTACGGCGAGCAATTGTTACAAGCTGTGCATGACTGGTGTGCAGACGACCCTGGTACGCAGGGAGTGGTGCTGGACACCGGCAACGAGCACTACCTGGCCTTTTACCAGCGCCAGGGCTATGAGGAAATTGGCGAGGTGGCTGTAGGACCAATCCGTGAGAGGGTGTTCTTCCATCCCAACCCGGTCTCTTCCAATTCTGCTTTTGCCTGAGCGGACCGCGCGACGGCTCCCTTGAGCGCCCGGCTCTGGTAGCATGCGCCGCATGACGTATTCAGGAAGATTGACCTGGGGCCTGGTTATCTGGGTCGCCAGTTTCGCAGCATGGGGCCAGAGTGAGTTGCTGGTGAAGGTCAAACCGGCCAACAAGGCGCTCAAGGCCAATGTCGAAGGCTATATCGGTACCCTTGGCGACCGCGATGAAGAAGCGCTGCTGCGCTTCAGTCGCGGCGCCCAGGAGCAGGCGCGCAAAGCCGCGCAGGCACTTGGCTACTACCAGGCGCAGATCGACACAGAGGTCAAGCCCGCCAGCGAGGCTGACCGTTCCCCGCAACTGATCATCACCATCGACCCTGGCGAGCCGATTCGCCTGCGCAACGTGACCATACGCATCGAAGGCCCCGCCAGTGAGATGAAGGCTTTCCGCGTGCCCGACAGCAAGGCCCTGCGCGCGGGTGAACAACTCAACCACGGCCATTACGAAGATGCCAAGCGGCTGATCCAGAACCAGGCGTCGCGCTACGGCTTCTTCAGTGGGCGCTTCAGCCGCCAGCGCCTGGCGGTAGACCCCCAGGCCGGTGTGGCCGATATCGAACTGGTCTACCAGAGCGGCCCGCGCTATCACTTGGGTGCGGTCACCTTCGGTGGCGACACACCGCTGGACGACGACCTGCTGCAGCGTATGGTCTCGTTCAAGCCGGGTACACCTTACGACTCGGAACTGATCGCCGAGCTGAACAATGACCTGCAATCGAGCGGCTACTTCGAAGGCGTGCGCGTGGATGCGGCGCCCACCGCCGCCGTGGGCGAAGAAATCCCCGTGGATGTCCGCCTGCAAACCCGCAAACCGCGCACCATGGGCCTGGGCCTGGGCTTCTCGACCGACGTCGGGCCCCGCGGCAAGGCCAACTGGACCCGCCACTGGGTCAACCCGCAAGGCCATAGCTACGGCTGGGAAACCGAACTGTCGGCACCCCGGCAGAACGTCGGCCTTTGGTACGACATCCCCCTCGACCCGCCGCTGACCGACAAGTTGCGCTTTGCCGGCGGCTACCAGAACGAAGAGATTGCCGGCACCGACACCCTCAGCAAACTGCTGACGGTGGGCCCCGAGTGGCACAGCAAGCTGCCAAGCGGCTGGCAGCGGGTGATTTCCCTCAAGTACCAGCGCGAGGAGTACCGTCTGGGTGATGACTCTGGGCTGAGCAACCTGTTGATGCCGGGGGTGAGTTACTCCTTCCTGCGCAGTGACAACCGCATCGACCCGCATAACGGCTACCGCCTGCAGTTCGATGTACAGGTAGCCAAGGAAGGGCTGGTCTCGGACACCAACCTGCTGCATGGCAACATGCTGCTCAAGGGCCTGACCACGCTTGGCCATGACCATCGCTTGCTCGGCCGGGTGCAGTTCGGTGGCAGCGCGACCAATGGCTTCAAGAACAACATCCCGCCGTCGCTGCGCTTCTTCGCCGGTGGCGACCAGAGCGTGCGTGGCTATGACTACCAGACCTTGTCGCCGAAGAACAGCGACGGCGACCGCATTGGCGGGCGCTATCTGGTCGCCGGCAGTGTCGAGTACCAGTATTCACTGACCGAGAAGTGGCGGCTGGCAACCTTCGTCGACCAGGGCAACTCGTTCAACGACCTGGAGCTGCCAAGCCTCAAGACCGGTGTCGGTTTTGGCGTGCGCTGGGTGTCGCCGGTCGGGCCGCTGCGCCTGGACCTGGCCAAGGCGCTGGATGATGAAGGGGGAATTCGCCTGCACTTTTCCATGGGGCCTGAGCTGTGAAACGCGTGATCAAGTACATTCTGGCGGGCCTGCTGGGGGTAACCGCAAGCCTGGGCCTGGTACTCGGCCTGTTGCTGGGGACCGAAGCCGGCAGCCGCTGGGTGCTGGGCAAGGTGCCCGGGCTTGAGGTGGCTGACTTCCAGGGCCGCCTGGCCGGTAGCTGGCAAGCCAGCCGGCTTATCTGGGCCGATGCCGGCAGCACGGTAGATGTGCAGGCACCGCTGCTGGCCTGGTCGCCGGCATGCCTGCTGCGCTCTACCTTGTGCATTGACCAGTTGCAGGCGCAACGTATCGACATGGCCTTTGCGCCCAGCGCCGAATCGGCCGACAGTGGCCCGCTGCAGTTGCCGGCCCTGCGCTTGCCGCTGGCCATCGAACTGGGTGAGGTCAAGGTTGGCCAGTTGCGCCTGGATGGCAGTGACCTGCTTGGCGACTTGCAACTGGCGGCGCACTGGACCAATACCGGGCTGCGCATCGACAGCCTGCAGCTGAAGCGTGACGACCTGCAATTGAGCCTGCAGGGCGACCTGCAGCCCGAAGCTGACTGGCCGGTACAACTCCAGGCGCAGCTGCAACTGCCAACGGTAGGTGGCAAACCCTGGCAGCTGGCATTGACCGCCACCGGCGAGTTGCAGAAAACCCTGAAACTCGCCGGCACCAGCAGCGGTTACCTCGACGCCACGCTGAACGGGCAATTGCAGGCGTTGGCCGAGCACCTGCCGGCGACCTTGCAGATCCGCTCCGAGGCATTCAAGCCGGCCGCCTCGTTGCCCGACACCGTGCAGTTCAACCAGCTCAAGCTCGACGCCCGGGGCGACCTGCTCAAGGGCTATCAACTGTCGGGGTCGGCCAGCCTGCCGGCCGAGCAGTCGCCGATCGCCTTGCTGTTGTCAGGGCTGGTCGACAGCAAAGGCGCCAGGCTTGATGCCCTGGACCTGAGCGCCAGCGATACCCAGCGGGTCAAGATGCAAGCCACGGCTGACTGGCAGCAAGGCCTGGTCGCCGACGCCCAGTTGGACTGGCAGGACTTTCCGTGGCTGCGCCTGTACCCGCTGGAGACGCCCCCTGAGGTCACCCTCAAGCGGCTCATGGCCCAGGTGCATTATCGCGATGGCAACTACCAGGGCACCTTCAATGGCGACCTGGATGGCCCGGCTGGCGCGTTCAGCCTGGCCAGCCCCTTCGAAGGTGACCTGAGCCAGGTGAAGCTGCCGCAGTTGGCGCTGACCGCCGGGCAAGGCAAGGCTGCCGGCAGTGTCGCTGTGCGCTTTGCCGACACCTTGGCATGGGATGTCGACCTGCAGTTGTCGGCGCTCGACCCAGCTTATTGGCTGGCCGAGCTGCCGGGTAACCTGGCGGGTCCGCTGCGCAGCAAAGGCGAGATGAAAGGCGACGCCTTGAGCCTCGATGCCCGGCTAGACCTGAAAGGCCGCCTGCGCGGCCAACCGGCAGTGCTTAAGGTCGAGGCCCAGGGGGCAGGGCAGAGCTGGACCTTGGGTACCCTGGCAGTCCAGCTGGGGGATAACCGCATCAATGGCAGTGGCAGCCTGCAGCAACGCCTGGCCGGGCGGCTCGACCTCGACCTGCCGCGCCTGGGCCAGTTGTGGCCAAGGTTGCAGGGCCAGGTCAAGGGCCGGCTTGACGTCGCCGGCACCTTGCAGGCCCCGCAAGGTACGCTGGCCCTGCAGGGCCAGCGGCTTGCCCAGGCGGAAAACCGCGTGCAGCAGCTGGGCCTGGATGCCCGCCTGGACAACGCCCAGCGTGGCGTGATCGAACTGAAGGCCAGCGGCATTCACCTGGGTGACACGGCATTGGGCACCTTGCAGGCCAACGGCAAGGGCGACATTCGCCAGCAAGCTTTGACCTTGGCGCTGGACGGCCCGCAGCTCAAACTCGACCTCGGCCTGGATGGCCAGTTGAACAAGGGTGACTGGCGCGGGCGCCTGGCCAGTGGGCGGATCCAGGCCGGTGGCCAGGACTGGCGGCTGCAGGCACCGGCGCGCCTGCAGCGGCTGGCCAGCGGCCAGCTGGACTTTGCTGCGCACTGCTGGCGCTCCGGCCAGGCCAGCTTGTGCGGCGACGACCAGCGTCTGGCCCCCGAGCCACGCTTGCGCTACCACCTCAAGCAGTTCCCGCTGGACAGCCTGGCCCAGTGGCTGCCGAAGGACTTCGCCTGGCAGGGCCTGCTCAATGCCGACATCAATCTGGACATCCCGGCCAGCGGCCCCAAGGGCAACATCGTCGTCGACGCCAGTGGCGGTACCCTGCGCGTGCGTGACAAAGACCGCTGGGTCGACTTCCCGTACCAGGCCCTGCGCCTGGACAGCACGCTGGCGCCAAGGCGCATCGATACCCGCCTGGCGTTCCGCGGCGAGCGCCTGGGCGAGCTGAACGTCAACACCCGCCTCGATCCACTGGGCAAGAACAAACCGCTGTCGGGTGATTTCCAGCTGGCAGGCCTCGACCTTTCGGTGGCACGCCCGTTCGTGCCGATGGTCGAGCGTCTGGCCGGGCAGCTCAATGGCAGTGGCAGGTTGTCGGGCACCTTGCTGGCGCCGCAGGTCAACGGCAACCTGATGCTCAGTGGCGGCGAAGTCAGTGGTGCCGAGCTGCCGGTCAGTCTCGAGGACCTGTCATTGCAGGCGTTGATTACCGGCGAGCAGGTACAGCTCAACGGCGGCTGGCGCAGTGGCGAGGCGGGGCGTGGCCAGCTCAATGGCAACCTGACCTGGGGCCAGGCACTGGGCATGGACCTGCGTCTGCAGGGCCAGCAACTGCCCGTCACGGTCGAGCCCTATGCGACGCTGGAGGTCGCCCCGGACCTGACCTTGCGCCTGATCGACGACAAGCTGGCGGTGACCGGCAAGGTACAGGTGCCCAAGGGTGCGATCACTGTGCGCGAGCTGCCACCGTCCACCGTCAAGGTCTCGGATGACACGGTGATCGTCGGCCACCAGACCGAAGAGGGCAAACCGCCCATGGCGATGGCCATGGACATCGATGTCGAAGTGGGTCGCGACAAGCTTTCGTTCAGCGGCTTTGGTCTCACGGCCAACCTGCTCGGCCATGTGCACATCGGCGACAACCTCGACACCCGTGGCGAGCTGAACCTGGCCGATGGCCGCTACCGCGCCTACGGGCAGCGCCTGACCATCCGCCGTGCACGGTTATTGTTCGCAGGCCCGATCGACCAGCCATACCTGGACATTGAAGCGATCCGCAAGGTCGACGATGTGATTGCCGGTATCCGCCTGAGCGGCAGTGCCGAGCAGCCCACAAGCAAGGTGTTCTCGGAACCGGCCATGAGCCAGGAGCAGGCGCTGTCGTACCTGGTACTGGGGCGGCCGTTGGGCACGTCCGGTGAAGACAACAACATGCTCGCCGAGGCGGCCTTGGGCCTGGGCCTGGCGGGTAGCGCCGGCATCACCGGCAGCCTGGCCTCGAGCCTGGGCATCGACGACTTCCAGCTGGATACCGAAGGTTCGGGCAATACCACCAGCGTGGTCGCCAGCGGCAACCTCACCGAGAAACTGAGCCTGCGTTACGGGGTGGGGGTGTTCGAGCCCGCCAACACCATTGCATTGCGCTACAAGCTGAGCAAGAAGGTGTACCTCGAAGCTGCCAGCGGGCTGGCCAGTTCACTGGACATCTTCTACAAGCGCGACTTCTGAGCTGGCGCGGGGCGGCCGTCAACGGACAGTGGCCGCTTCGATGAACTCATTGGTATCGGGCGATGGCGGCGGGCTGGGGGCGCGAACCGGGATGATCAGGCTGGTGTATTCCTCGATCAACCGGTTGAGGGCTTCCGGCGGTTCGCTGGCCTGGAACTGCATGCGGATCTGCACTTCATCGGGGTCACGGCTGTCGCCCTGACGGCTTTGGCCGCCGATGGTGACCTTGAAGCTGGCCGCCTTGTTTTCGCCTGCAGTCAGCAGTGCCTGCTGTGCTTCGGTGCCTTTGACCCTTACCGAAAGGTCGACCTGCATGCGCTCGAGGGCCAGGCCTTTTGGCGACACCAGCGCGAACAGCGGTACGCGCATGATGTGCTGGCCGTCCATGGCCACTTCGACCATTTTGGCTTTCATGGGCGCGCCCAACGCTTCGGTGTCGCATTCGAAGAACTGGTCGAACAGGTCGATGTACTGCTGCGCGATCAGGCTGTTGGTAGCACTGGCGGCTTCCTGCAGGCCACGGGTGATTTCGCGCAGGTCGATGGAAGTCATGGGGGCGGGGGATTTATCCAATGCTTCGACTCCTCAGGCCAGGTGGTGCCCCCCTATTGCTGGTCAGGGGGGCTGTTCGGGGCAGGGAGATGCGTCTCAAGAGGTGGCGGCGGCGAGGGCCGGAGCGCCGTCGGCGGCAGGGTTCAAGGTATCGGCCTGGGAAATCAAGTCCTGGCTTTCCAGTGTGGCGGTTTTGACCACGGTCGGCTTTGTCGCGGCGTCGGTCAGGAAGTCGATCACCCGCATCATCGCTTCAGGCGGGTCCTGGCGCTTCAAGGTCGTGTTGAAGGCGTAGCGGGCACGGGTGTCAGTCTTGCGGGTTTGCGTGGACTTGTGGCTGACGCTGCCTTTCACGTTGAGCCTGAACGGCCCCCAGCCCAGCGAACCGCTTGCCTCGGCGCTCATGTCCTTGCTGGAAACGTCTTCCGACATCTGGTTGATGACCAGCTCGAACTCGACATTACCTTCTTCGATGGAAATGTTCGGGTGGGTGATGGCTGCCACCAGCGGCACTTTCATGGTCTTGCTGACCACGCCCTTGTACTCGCCTTGTTCGTCGACGATGGTTTCGTCGTAGTCGAACTGGATGGCCACGGCCTTGCCGTCCTGGACGCACACCTGCATCAGGAAGTCGGCGTAGGATTTGCTGGCGGTGACCTGGGCCTGGACCATGGCCTGCAGTGGGCCTGCGATCATGCGGTCCATCGGCAAGGCATTGATTACGGAACCGATGAGGCTGTTATCTATCGACATTGCTGGGTTCTCTTCTGGTTGGGTTCAAAACGTGGCCGTCAGTGGTGGTGACGATGCCGGGGCGTCAGCGCGCGCAATGCTCCTGCCGGCGGATGTTGCCAATCTGGCGCAGGCTCAGGCCGTACTTGTCGGCGAGCAGGCTGCGCGACAGGCCGCTGGCGCTTTCCTTCTGGATCTGCAGGTTGCGCAACTGGCGCATGAAATGGTCAGCCTTGGGGATTTCCAGGGCGACACCGGCAAAGCGCTTGATCAGCGCGTCGAGCGCTTCGGCCGGCAGCACATCGGCAAGCTTGGTGCGCTCGCGGTGCTTGGGGATGTACTTGGGCCTGCCGCCGTAGGCGCAGGTCAGCTGGTAGGCGTTGTCGATGCCGATGCAGTCGATCAGGGCCTGCAGCGAGTGGGGCAGTTGGCTGATATCGATGTGGCTCAAGTCTGGCGTTTGCATATGGCGCTCCTTCGGGACGGATGGGCTGTGCTACCCGATCACCAGCGGCGTTATGTCGAAGGTGTGACTGGATTTTCTGTGACAGCCGAGGCATGTCGCTAGGCGGCATATGGGTTGGGGGTTGTAGCTTCCGTGAACAGGTTTTGCAGGCAGCGATATCCGGCGTTGTAGGACATGGCTTCAACATCTGGCTGTAGCGGGTGATTTCCCATCACCTCACTCCTTGTGTTGCGCGATGGGTGTGATAACCATCAATCACACGGATAGCTGCTCAACAAGCTGGCGCTGCGCAGGTAGGCCTGAGGGGAGTCGCGCATGCCTTGCGGCAGCGTGCGCCAATCGACCAGCAGGCACAGGGCATGCAGCGGCTGCCCGTCACGCTGGCCGATGACCTGGTCGGCAAAGCTGCGGCGATACAGTGCCTGGGTCTGCTGTTGCGCTTGTACCCGGTCGGCCTGGGCCAGGGTTTGCCGGGCCAACTCTGGCAGTTGCGCCTGTGGGGCAGTGAAATGCACCGACGCACCTTTTGCCTGCAGGTAACCGGCCTGGCGCACGCGCTGCCACAGTTGTTGCCATTGGCTGGCGCCGGCGTGGGCAGCCAGTTCGCGGCCCAGTTCGAGCAGTTGCTCGGCCGAGGTCTGGCGGGTGTCCAGCGCATGAAGGGAAAAGGGGGTCAGCAATAGCGACGCGAACAGAAGGGGTTTGTACATGGTGCCTCCGGCATGGGTGCTTGGGAGCCCCATGCTTTCAGGCAGGCGCCGCCCCACCCAGCAGGAAATGCAGCGCCGGGGCCGGTGGCCGTTGTATCATTGCCGCGGCTCGTTGCGAGCCATTTGCCCCTGATGTTGCAAGGAACCTTCGATGACACACGTGCAGCGCCTCAAATATTCCCTTCTGATCATCCTGGTGGTACTGGGCCTGATGCTGGGCCTGTCCCACCTGCAGAAGCAGGGCACGATCAGTGAGCAGACCTTCCAGATGCTGGCCATCGCCATCGCCGTGGTGGTCGTGGTGATCAACGGCATCCTGCGGCGCAAGGTCAAACCCTGACTTTGGCGGGCCGGCCAGGTATGGCCGGCCATGCGCTCAGCGCAAAGGCGTTCGTTCCAGCACGGCGCGCGCCTGGGGGTCGAGGCTGTAGCATTTGTCGCTGCCCAGCTGGATGACGCCCTCGCTGCACAGCCGCTTGAGCACTTCGCGCACGCTGAGGAACGACAGCGGGATATCCAGCTGTTCCAGCTGCGCGTGAACGCCGCGCACGCCAATGCTGCGGCCATTGCGGTCGGCGGCGTGCAAGGCATCGATGACCTTGAGGCGGATCAGGCTGGTACGCAGGCCGAAACTGCGCAACAGCTCGCGGATCTGTTCGTTGCCGATGCGTTCCTCAGCAAAAACGTCCTGTTCCCTGGGCGCTTTGCCTGGGACGCGCCCAGCCTGGATCGAGGGTTGCGGGTTGTACATGTGAATGCTCCTTTTCGTGGACGAACCCGAAATTTGGGTGCCTCACTTACTAGGACGAATGAGAACGGAAAAACTGCAGCCCACTCGCAAAAAAAATCTGGTTCTGTTCAAGACGTTCCATTGCCTTGTAATACGTAAAATTTTCATTTGGCCATTCGTCTGATCGGGATGATCCCCGAAGCCGAGGAGTGCCTGTGTTTCCACTTTCCCGTCCCATGACTTGCGCTGGCCTGGCCGCCGCCCTGGTAGCCTTCAGCGTTGGCGCAGTGCCGGTGCAGTCCGCCGCAGCCGATGCCAGTGCGCAGATTCGCCGAACCACTTACGGTGTGCCGCACATCGTGGCCAAGGACGAGCGCGGCCTGGGTTATGGCATCGGCTACGCCTACGCCCAGGACAACTTGTGCCTGCTAGCCAATGAAGTGCTGACCGTGAGTGGCGAGCGTTCACGCTACTTCGGTACCAAGGGCAAGACCCTTGAGCAGCGTGACAATCTGGCCAGCGACGTATTCTTCACCTGGCTCAACACTCCGGCGGCAGTCGATGCGTTCTTGCAGGCGCAGCCGGCACCGGTACGGGCGCTGCTGGCAGGTTATGCCAGCGGGTTCAACCGGGCGCTGGCCGAGCGCCGCAGCCAAGGGTTGCCCGCCGAATGTGGCACCGGCGAGTGGCTGCGGCCGATCAGCAGCGAGGACCTGGTCAGGCTGACCCGTCGGCTGCTCGCCGAAGGCGGTGTCGGGCAGTTCGTCGAAGCGCTGGCCGGGGTGCAACCGCCAACGCAGGCCAGCCAGCCGGCGCCGGCAGGGTTTGCCGCGGCGCTGGCCAGGCAGCAGCGTTTTGCCACGGAGCGCGGTAGCAATGCGGTGGCTGTCGGGGCCCGGCGTTCGGCCAATGGCCGCGGTCTGTTGCTGGCCAACCCGCACTTCCCGTGGATGGGCGGCATGCGTTTCTACCAGATGCAACTGACCATTCCCGGCCAGCTCGATGTCATGGGGGCGGCATTGCCGGGCCTGCCGGTGGTCAACATTGGCTTCAACCAGCATCTGGCCTGGACGCACACCGTCGATACGTCGAATCACTTCACCCTGTACCGCCTGCAACTCGACCCCAAGGACCCGACCCGCTACCTGCTCGATGGCAAGTCGCTGCCGCTGGCCCGGCAAACCGTCAGTGTTGCGGTAAAGGCCGAGGATGGCAGCCTGAGCCAGGTGCAGCGCCAGGTCTACAGCTCGCAATTCGGCCCGGTGGTGCAATGGCCGGGGCGCCTGGACTGGGATGCACATGCTGCCTACAGCCTGCGCGACGCCAACCTTGAGAACACCCGGGTGTTGCAGCAGTGGTACCAGATCAACCATGCCGACAGCCTGGTGGCGTTGAAAGGCTCGATCGAACAGCTGCAGGGCATCCCCTGGGTCAACACACTGTCGGTGGACCAGGCTGGCAAGGCCCTGTACCTGAACCAGTCAGTGGTGCCTTATGTGGATCAGCAACTGCTGAGCACGTGCAGCAACCCGCAGGCACAAGGGCGCCTGGTAGTACTGGATGGCTCCCGCAGTGCGTGCCAGTGGAAGGTCGATGCGCAGGCCGCACAGCCGGGGATTTTCCCTGCGCGGCTTCTACCGAGCCTGGAACGCGAAGATTTCGTGCAGAACTCCAACGACCCGGCCTGGATGGCCAACCCGGCGCAGCCGCTGACCGGTTATTCGCCGCTGGTCAGCCGCAGTGACCAGCCGCTGGGCATGCGTGGCCGCTTTGCCCTGCAACGCCTGCAGGGTACGGCCCGCCTGGGCGCTGACGACCTGCAGCGCATGGTGACCGATGACGAGGTCTACCTGGCCAGCCTGCTACTGCCTGACCTGCTGCAGTGGTGCAAGGGCGCCGACGCGGATGTGCGGGCCGTATGCAGCAGCCTGGCGGCCTGGAATGGCAAGGCTGACCTGGACAGTGGCATTGGGCTGATACATTTCCAGAACCTGTACGATGCCCTGGCCGAGCACCCGCAAAGCTGGCGGGTGGCCTTTGACCCTGCCGATCCGCAGCACACCCCGCGCGGGTTGGCAGTCGAGCAGGCGGCCGTGCGCAAGCTGTTGCATCAGGCCGCATTGGCGTCGCTCGAGCAGGTGCGTGACAGCGGTATGGCAGGGGAGGTGCGCTGGGGGCAGGTGCAACAGGCGGGCGATGGTACGCCGGTGCCGGGTGGCCCGCAGGCGTTGGGCGTGTACAACGCGATCTACAGTGTGCCGCATGGGCAGGGTAAGCGGTTGGTGGTCAGTGGTACCAGCTACCTGCAACTGGTCAGTTTTACCGACCAGGGGCCAGAGGCCCGCGGGCTGCTGGCGTTTTCCCAGTCCAGTGAAGCGGCTTCGGTGCATGCCAGTGACCAGACCAAGGCGTTTGCAGCTGGTCAACTGGCGGTGATTCCGTTTACCGAGGCGCAGATCAAGGCTGACCCGGAGTACCGGGAAGTGGTGATCAGTGAGGGGGACAAGGGGGCGGTGGTCAGCAGGCCTTGAGGCGTTAGCCTGTGCCTGCCTCTTCGCGGGTAAACCCGCTCCCACAGGTACTGCACCAGGGCTGCAAGCGGCACGATACCTGTGGGAGCGGGTTTACCCGCGAAGAAGGCGCCTTGGTCGGTCAGGAAAACTCGAACGGCGCCAGCTGAAAGCCTTGCTCGTCAACCTGCAAGGCCCAGCCACGGCGGTCCCAGTCGCCCAGCACGATACGCCGTGCCGGTTGCCCATCGACCACCAGCTTGTGTATCGCCGGCCGATGGGTATGCCCATGCACCAAGGTACGTACACCATGCGCTGCCATTACCTTCGGCACTTCCTCTGGCGTGACATCGACGATCTCGGTGGACTTCATCCGCGTTTGCGAGCGGCTTTCGCTGCGTAGCTTGCGCGCCAGCTTGTAGCGGGCCGACAGCGGCAGGTGCCGCAACACCCACAGGCTCAGCGGGTTGCGCAGCAAGCGGCGCATTTTCATGTAGGCCAGGTCGCGGGTGCACAAGGTATCGCCATGCATCAGCAGCACCTGCTCGCCACCCAGCTCGATCACGCTGGGGTCGGGCAGCAACGTGCAACCCGCAGCGTCGCAGAAGGCTTGGCCGATCAGGAAATCACGGTTGCCATGCATCAGATAGATGGCCGTGCCGCTGTCGCTCAGCCGACGCATGGCCTGGCAGACCGACTGCTGGAAGGGCGTCATGGCATCGTCGCCGATCCAGGCTTCGAAAAAGTCGCCAAGGATGTACAACGCCTTGGCGTGGCGGGCACGGCCATCGAGCAGATCAAGAAACGCCCGGGTAATGTCCGGGCGTTCTTCTTGCAGGTGCAGATCGGAGATCAGCAGGATCACTCAACGATCTCGGCTTTCTCGATGATCACGTCGTCCTTCGGCACGTCCTGGTGGCCAGCCTTGGAACCGGTGGCGACCTTTTCGATGGCGTCGACGATTTCACGGCCTTCGATCACTTCGCCGAATACCGCGTAGCCCCAGCCCTGAACGTTCTTGCCGCTGTGGTTGAGGAAGTCGTTGTCGGACGAGTTGATGAAGAACTGCGCCGAGGCGGAGTGCGGCTCCATGGTACGGGCCATGGCGATGCTGTACTTCTTGTTCTTCAGGCCGTTGTCGGCTTCGTTCTGGATGCTGGCGCGGGTCTTCTTCTGGCTCATGCCAGGCTCGAAGCCGCCGCCCTGGATCATGAAGCCCTTGATCACGCGGTGGAACACGGTGCCATTGTAGTGGCCGTCCTTGACGTACTGAACGAAGTTTTCGGTAGTCAGCGGCGCTTTCTCGGCGTCCAGTTGCAGGACGATGTCGCCGTGGTTGGTGCTCAGTTTGACTTTGGACATGCTGAAACTCGCTCTTTCAAGGCAATCGGAATTAGGGTGCGCAGGGCGCGGGTCATCACCTGACGCAGGATCAGGCGATCGCGACACATGGCGCGCACTGGCCATTTTGCCAGGCTGCGGCAAAAAGCCGTGATAAATCACGCCAGTTTGTCCGGGCCCGACTGTCAGCAGCTTGACTGCTTCGGCTATGATAGGCCCTTTGATTCAATCGGCCTACCCAGGCCGGACACGTGCATTCAAGGATCCTATGAGCAAGCCCACTGCCGACAACGCGCCCAACGCCGCTGCCAAAGGCGCCCCCGCTGTCCCTGCGAATTTCCTGCGGCCGATCATCCAGGCCGACCTGGACTCGGGCAAGCACAGCAGCATCGTCACCCGTTTCCCGCCGGAGCCCAATGGCTACCTGCACATCGGTCACGCCAAGTCGATCTGCGTCAACTTCGGCCTGGCCAAGGAATTCGGGGGCGTCTGCCACCTGCGTTTCGACGATACCAACCCGGCCAAGGAAGACCAGGAGTACATCGACGCCATCCAGAGCGATGTCAAGTGGCTGGGCTTCGACTGGGCCGGCGATGTGCGCTACGCCTCCGACTACTTCGACCAGTTGCACGACTGGGCGGTCGAGCTGATCAAGCGTGGCAAGGCCTACGTCTGCGACCTTACCCCCGAGCAGGCCAAGGAATACCGTGGCAACCTCAAGGAGCCGGGCAAGAACAGCCCGTTCCGCGAGCGCAGCGTTGACGAGAACCTCGACCTGTTCGCGCGCATGAAGGCCGGCGAGTTCAAGGATGGCGAGCGCGTGCTGCGGGCCAAGATCGACATGGCCTCGCCGAACATGAACCTGCGCGACCCGATCCTGTACCGTATCCGCCATGCCCACCACCACCAGACCGGTGACAAGTGGTGCATCTACCCGAACTACGACTTCACCCACGGCCAGTCGGACGCCATCGAGGGCATCACCCATTCGATCTGCACCCTGGAGTTCGAAGGCCATCGTCCGCTGTACGACTGGTTCCTCGACAACCTGCCGGTGCCAGCGCACCCGCGCCAGTACGAGTTCAGCCGCCTGAACCTGAACTACACCATCACGTCCAAGCGCAAGCTCAAGCAGCTGGTCGACGAAAAGCACGTCGAAGGCTGGGACGACCCACGCATGTCGACCCTGTCCGGCTTCCGTCGCCGTGGCTACACCCCGGCTTCGATCCGCAACTTCTGCGAAATGATCGGCACCAACCGTTCCGACGGCGTGGTCGACATGTCGATGCTCGAGTTCAGCATCCGTGACGACCTGGACCGCACCGCACCGCGCGCCATGTGCGTGCTGCGCCCGCTGAAAGTGGTCATCACCAACTATCCGGAAGGCCAGGTCGAGCAGCTCGAACTGCCGCGCCACCCCAAGGAAGACATGGGCGTGCGCGTGCTGCCGTTCGCCCGCGAGCTGTACATCGACCGTGACGACTTCATGGAAGAGCCGCCGAAGGGCTACAAGCGCCTGGAACCGGCCGGTGAAGTGCGCCTGCGCGGCAGCTACGTGATCCGCGCCGACGAGGCGATCAAGGATGCCGACGGCAACATCGTCGAGCTGCGCTGCTCGTACGACCCGGACACCCTGGGCAAGAACCCGGAAGGCCGCAAGGTCAAGGGCGTGATCCACTGGGTGCCGGCCGAGGGCAGCGTCGAGTGCGAAGTGCGCCTGTACGACCGCCTGTTCCGCTCGCCGAACCCGGAAAAGACCGAGGAGGGCGGCAGCTTCCTGGACAACATCAACCCAGGCTCGCTGCAGGTGCTCAGCGGCTGCCGCGCCGAGCCGTCGCTGGCCCAGGCGCAGCCCGAGGACCGTTTCCAGTTCGAACGCGAAGGCTACTTCTGCGCCGACCTTAAGGACAGCCAGCCGGGCCGCCCGGTGTTCAACCGCACTGTCACCCTGCGTGACTCCTGGGGCAGCTGAGGAACCGCCGTGCTTACCATCTACAACACGCTGAGCAAAACGAAGGAAACCTTCAAGCCGCTGGATGGCAACAAGGTGCGCATGTACGTGTGCGGCATGACCGTGTACGACTACTGCCACCTGGGCCATGGCCGCAGCATGGTGGCCTTCGACCTGGTCACCCGCTGGCTGCGCAAGAGCGGCTACGAGCTGACCTATGTGCGCAACATCACCGACATCGATGACAAGATCATCAACCGGGCCAACGAGAACGGCGAAAGCTTCGATGCCCTGACCGCCCGCATGATCGACGCGATGCACGAAGACGAGCGCCGCCTGAACATCCTGCCGCCGGACCAGGAGCCGCGTGCCACCGACCATATCGCCGGCATGCACGCGATGATCCAGACCCTGATCGACAAGGGTTATGCCTATGCCCCGGGCAATGGTGACGTGTACTACCGCGTCGGCAAGTTCGTCGGCTACGGCAAGCTGTCGCGCAAGAAGATCGAAGACCTGCGCATCGGTGCCCGTATCGAGGTCGACGAAGCCAAGCAGGACCCGCTGGACTTCGTGCTGTGGAAGGGCGTCAAGCCGGGCGAGCCGAGCTGGGACTCGCCATGGGGCCCGGGGCGTCCGGGCTGGCACATCGAGTGCTCGGTGATGTCCACCTGCTGCCTGGGTGAAAGCTTCGACATCCACGGCGGCGGCAGCGACCTGGAGTTCCCGCACCACGAGAACGAGATCGCCCAGAGCGAGGCGGCCACCGGCAAGCAGTACGCAAACGCCTGGATGCACTGCGGCATGATTCGTATCAATGGCGAGAAGATGTCCAAGTCGTTGAACAACTTCTTCACCATTCGCGACGTGCTCGAGAAGTATCACCCGGAAGTGGTGCGCTACCTGCTGGTGGCCAGCCACTACCGCAGTGCGATCAACTACTCGGAAGACAGCCTGCGCGATGCCAAGGGCGCGCTGGAGCGCTTCTACCACGCCCTGCGTGGCTTGCCACGGGTAGCGGCCAAGGGTGGCGAAGAGTTTGTCGAGCGCTTCAGCGTGGCCATGAACGACGACTTCGGCACCCCCGAAGCCTGCGCCGTGCTGTTCGACCTGGTACGCGAGATCAACCGCCTGCGCGAAAGCGACGTGGAGGCTGCTGCCGGCCTGGCCGGTCGCCTGCGCGAGCTGGGTGACGTGCTGGGTGTGCTGCAACTGGAAGCCGATGACTTCCTGCGTGCAGGGGCCGAAGGCAAGGTGGATGCCGCTGAGGTCGAGGGCTTGATCCAGGCGCGCCTGCAGGCGCGTGCGGACAAGAACTGGGCCGAGTCCGACCGCATTCGCGACCAGCTGACCGCCATGGGTGTGGTGCTGGAAGACAGCAAGGGTGGGACTACCTGGCGTCTGGCCGACTGATCGGTGCAGTTGGGGCTGCTTTGCAGCCCATTCGCAGCACAAGGCTGCTCCTACAAAGGGAACGCGTATCCTTGTAGGAGCAGCCTTGTGCTGCGAATGGGCCGCATGGCGGCCCCCGGCCTTTACTTGACCAGGCCCGCAAGCGGGCAGTGCAACACCAACCTGGCCCCACCCAGCTCGCTTTCCCCCACCTCCAGCCCGAACCCATGCAGGTCGACGATCGCCGCAACGATCGACAACCCCAGCCCGAATCCCGCATGGCGGTGGCCTTCATCGCTACGGTAGAAGCGCTTCAGCACTGCCGCCCGTTCCTCTTCCGGAATACCCGGCCCGCTGTCCTCGATGGCCAGGTGCAGGCCGTTGTCGTCCTGCGTCGCCGTTATCCGCACCAGCCCACCCTCGGGCGTGAACTTGATGCCGTTGCCCACCAGGTTGGCCAGTGCCTCGAACAGCAGTTCGCGGTCACCATGCAATGCCGGCAGTTCGGCCGGCTGCTGAAGTTCCAGGCGGATGCCGCCATCTTCTGCCAACGGCAGGTAGAAGTCGTGCAGCTCGACCAGCAACTCGTGCGGGTCAAGCTGGACGAAACCGGCCCGCCGCTGGCGGTCTTCCAGTTCGCTGATGCGCAACAACCCGCGAAAACGCGCCATCAGGGTGTCGGTTTCGCTGATGGCCTGGTCCAGTGCCTCGGCCTGGGTGGAGTCAGCGTCACTTTGCTGGCGAATGCGGTACAGCTGGGCGCGCAGGCGCGTGAGCGGGGTGCGCAGGTCGTGGGCGATGTTGTCACACACGCCCTTGACCTCGTGCATCAGCCGCTCGATGCGGTCGAGCATGGCGTTGACGATGGCTGCCAGCATGTCCAGCTCGTCGCGCCGGGCCGACAGCGGCAGGCGGTGGGTAAGGTCACCGGCGACGATCAGTTCGGCCTGGGCCTGGATCGCGCGGATGCGCTTGAGTGGGCGGCGCCTCAGCAGGTACCAACCGGCAAAGCCCGGGATCAGGGTCAGCGATATCCCCCAAAGCAGGGCATGCAGGATGATCCGGGTGACCACGAACAGCGAGCCGTTGTCGCGCACCAGCACCAGCCAGCGGCCATCCTGCACCTTGATCGCCACCGCGTCGCAGCTGTCACGCGGCATGTGCGGGTCGTCGGCGTCCAGGCAGCGCTTGAGTTCGTGAACCTTGCCGTCCAGCCCCAGCTCTGGCGGGATGGCGCGAATGCGCCCGCCGATCGGGTTGAGCTGGTTGTCGAACAGGCCGTAGGCGTCGAAGCTGCGTTCCTCGAAGGCCTGGCTGGCGACCAGGGCGTCGTCCAGCTGTTTGCCGCTCATGTGCGCGAACAGGTGCTGACGCTGCAGCATCGAATGGCGGGTGAGTTTGTTCAGGTAGCTGGACACCTCGAAGTACAGCACCCCCATGAGGATGCTGCTCCAGGCCACGAACAGAAAGCTGTACAGCGCCAGCAGGCGGCTGGTCGAGGAGCTCCAGCCCTTAGACGGGTTCAGCAATGGCATAGCCGGAGCCCCGTACCGTACGGATCAGCGGCGACTGGCCGGGCGAGTCGATTTTCTTGCGCAGGCGACCGATGTGTACGTCGATCAGGTTGGTGCCCGGGTCGAAGTGGTAGCCCCAGACTTCCTCGAAAATCATCATCCGCGTGATCACCTGGCCGCTATGGCGCATCAGGTACTCCAGCAGCTTGTACTCGGTGGGCAGCAGGTTGAGGGTCTGTTCGCCACGGCGGGCTTCGTGGCTGATCAGGTCCAGTTGCAGGTCGGCGACCTGCAGGCGGGTCTGGGTCATGGGTACGCTGTTGCGGCGCAGCAGCACTTCGACCCGCGCGGCCATCTCGTCGGAGGCGAACGGTTTGGTCAGGTAGTCGTCACCCCCGGCACGCAGGCCGCGCACCCGCTCGTCGACGTCGGAGAGGGCGCTGATCATCAGGATGGGCGTGGCAATCTTGAGGTTGCGCAGCGTGGTGACGATGGTCAGGCCATCGACCTCGGGCAGCATGCGGTCCAGAGTGATCAGGTCGTAGCCGCCGGCAATGGCCTTGGCCAGGCCTTCACGGCCATTGTCGGCCCAATCCACCTCAAGGCCGTGGCTGGTAAGTTCGGCGACGATTTCCTGGCCGGTGACGGCGTCGTCTTCGATGGTCAGTACGCGAGGCATGCTGGTTCCCGGGCATCTAATGGAGACTTGATTGTGCCAAAGAATAGCCAAACGGCGATTTAAGAAAAATTCATCTGGCGTGTTTTGCCTGCACTGGCCTCTTCGCGGGTAAACCCGCTCCCACAGGTGCAGCGTCACCCCCAAGGGCGGTGACATCCCTGTGGGAGCGGGTTTACCCGCGAAGCAGGCGCCGCGGTCTTTCAACGTGCGCCAATACCCTCGGCATGCATGATCTGCGCAATGATCGGCACCGGAGTCATCAGGTGCGAGCGCATCATGGCGCTGGCGCGCTTGGCGTCCCGGGCCAGAATCACTTCCACCAGAGCCGCATGCTCCTGGCGCTTGAGCTCCAGGGCCTGTTCGGAAAACACCGTCTGGGTCAGCCACAGGTGCCGGTAGCGCTCGGCCTGGTCGAACAGGTAAGTGCGCGCCTGCAGCAGGTGCTTGGAGCCGCAGCCCGAGGCAATGGCCGTGTGGAATGCCTTGTGCCGTTCGTCCCACACATCCAGGCGCTGCTCGCGGGTCTTCACTTCCACCACCTTGGCCAGGGTATGCGAGTGGGCCAGTACCGACGCCTCCCAGGCGTCGTCGCCACGCTCGATGGCCAGGGTGATGATCATCGCCTCCAGGTTGGCGCGGGCATCGTAGATGTCGTTCATCTCGTCCAGCGACATGGGCGCCACACGGTAGCCCTTCTGGCTGATCGCGTTGACCAGGTGCTCGGCCACCAACTGCGACAGTGCTTCGCGCAGCGGGCCCACGCCCAGGTCGTAGCGCTCCTTCAGGGTGCTCATCAGCAGCTTTTCGCCGGGTTTGAACACGCCGCGGATGATGTCCTTCTTGAGCCTCTCATACCCGCTGAATGCTGAGTTTTGTCGGGGGGCGAGCGCTTCCAAGGTCCTGTTCCTCAAACGGTTTTGACGATCATACCGAAAGCGTTCGCCGGCGAAAAACAATGGACAAAAACACATTCTGTCTTTGAAAAATAAAAATGTAGACATTTTGCGTTTATGGCGATAATTTTAGCTCGCCCGCACTGATCCAGGTCATGACCGGACGGCGCTACTCATTTTTTCTGCCAGGACACTGCCATGAACGCTTTTACGCAGATCGACGAACTTGTGATGCCACTGCCGCTCGAGCCGCGTGGTTACACCATCGCCCCTTCGAAACAGTCGCCGCGCCTGCTTGAGCTCACCTTTGCCCGCGAAACGGTCGAAGCGTTCGTCCAGGCTGTTGGCCAGTGGCCGGTGCAGGCGCTGGAGTACAAGTCGTTCCTGCGCTTCCGGGTTGGCGAGATCCTCGACGACCTGTGCCAGGGCACCCTGCGGCCGGTGCTGCTCAATACCATCCTCAACCGCGCCAGCGGCGGCATGCTGATCACCCCGGTCGGCCTGGATGACGTGAGCCAGGCCGAGGACATGGTCAAGTTCACCACCGCCTGCGCACACCTGATCGGCCGCTCCAACTACGACGCCATGAGCGGCCAGTTCTATGCCCGCTTCGTGGTGGTCAACACCGACAACTCCGACAGCTACCTGCGCCAGCCGCACCGGGTCATGGAGCTGCACAACGACGGCACCTTCGTCAACCAGATCACCGACTACGTGCTGATGCTGAAGATTGACGAAAAGAACATGGAAGGCGGCAACTCGCTGCTGCTGCACCTGGACGACTGGGAGCAGTGCGACGAATTCTTCCGCCACCCGCTGGCCCGTCGCCAAATGCGCTGGACCGCACCGCCGAGCAAGAAGGTGTCCGAAGATGTGTTCCACTCGGTATTCGACACCGATGCCGAAGGCCGCCCGACCATGCGCTACATCGACCAGTTCGTGCAGCCGGAAAACTACGAGGAGGGCATCTGGCTGAACGCCTTGTCCGAATCGCTGGAAGGCAGCGAGAAGAAGCTTTCGGTACCGGTCGGCGTGGGTAGCTTCCTGCTGATCAACAACCTGTTCTGGCTGCATGGCCGCGACCGCTTCACGCCGCACGAAGGCCTGCGCCGCGAGCTGATGCGCCAGCGCGGTTACGTGGCCTTCCCCAAACCGCTGTACCAGCGCGGGCAATAATGACAGGGCGCGGGGCGGGCGCCCGCCCACGCGTCTTTGCACAAAACGATGCCACCAGGGCCCGCGCGGGCCTTGGTGAGCCAGTCAGGCAATGCCTGCGTGTGAGGTAAGGCTGTGTACGATTTCATCATCATTGGCGGTGGCATTGTGGGCATGTCCACGGCCATGCACCTGATCAAGGTCTACCCGGATGCGAAGATTCTCCTGCTGGAGAAAGAGTCCGGCCCGGCCCGCCACCAGACCGGCCACAACAGCGGCGTGATCCACGCCGGCGTGTATTACACCCCCGGCAGCCTCAAGGCGCGCTTCTGCCTGGAAGGCAACAAGGCCACCAAGGCTTTCTGCACCCAGCACGGTATCCGCTTCGATGAATGCGGCAAGCTGCTGGTGGCTACCAACGACCTGGAAATGCAGCGCATGAAGGCGCTGTGGGAGCGCACCGCGGCCAATGGCCTGGAGCGCTACTGGCTTTCGGCGGCCGAACTGCGCGAGCGCGAGCCCAATATCGTTGGCATGGGCGGCATCTTCGTGCCCTCCAGCGGTATCGTCAATTACGCCGAAGTGACTGCGGCCATGGGCGCCGAGTTCCAGCGCGCCGGCGGTGAGATCCGCTATGGCGCCGAGGTGGTCGGCCTGCAGGAGCTGGCCAGCGAAGTGGTCGTGCGCACGCGTGGCGACCATCATGACGATGAGTTGCGCAGCCGTTTCCTGGTGACCTGCTCGGGCCTGATGGCCGACCGCGTGGTGAGCATGCTGGGCCTGCGGACCGAGTTCGTCATCTGCCCGTTCCGCGGCGAGTACTATCTGCTGCCCAAGCAGCACAACCAGATCGTCAACCACCTGATCTACCCGATTCCCGACCCGTCCATGCCGTTCCTGGGTGTGCACCTGACTCGCATGATCGACGGCACCGTGACCGTTGGCCCCAACGCCGTGCTGGCAATGAAGCGCGAGGGCTACCGCAAGCGCGATGTCAGCCCAGCCGACCTGTTCCAGACCCTGACCACCCCCGGCATCCTCAAGGTGCTGGCGAAGAACTTCCGCCCAGGCCTGATAGAGATGAAGAACTCGCTGTTCAAGGGTGGCTACCTCAAGCAGGTCCAGAAATACTGCCCGAGCATCACCAAGGCCGACCTCACGCCTTATCCGGCCGGTGTGCGTGCCCAGGCCGTATCGCGTGACGGCAAGCTGATCGACGACTTCCTGTTCGTCAACACCGCTCGCAGCGTCAACGTGTGCAACGCACCGTCACCGGCCGCCACCTCCGCCATCCCGATCGGCGCGTACATCGTCGACAAGGTATGCGAGCAGGTCGGTCGCCAGGGCGGCAGTTTCCCCAAGGCCGACCTGGCGCCTCGTCAGCGGGCTGCCGGCTGACCTACCCGTAATACGCCCTGCGGTTTCGTTTTCCTCAACCCGTACTGCCCTACTCACCATCTGGGGCAGGGCGGGCTTTTTCGCGCCTGCGTCGGTGACGTGCAAGCCGGCGGCCCCAGCGTGGGCATGACAAAAACAACAAGGTAGCGCCATGCAAACCCACAAGAACAATTTGAGTCACGGATTGAAATCCCGGCATGTCACCATGCTGTCCATTGCCGGCGTGATCGGTGCCGGCCTGTTCGTCGGCTCCGGCCGTGCGATTGCCGAGGCAGGGCCCGCCACCATCCTGGCCTATATCCTGGCCGGCGCGCTGGTGGTGCTGGTGATGCGCATGCTGGCCGAAATGGCCGTTGCTTCACCGGACACCGGTTCGTTCTCTACCTATGCCGACCTCGCCATCGGTAAGTGGGCCGGCTACACCATCGGCTGGCTGTATTGGTGGTTCTGGGTACTGATCATCCCCATTGAGGCCAATATCGCCGCCACCATCATCAATTCCTGGGTCCCGCAGCTGGAGATCTGGGTCTTGTCGTTGGTGATTACCCTGTTGCTGACCGCCACCAACCTGTTCAGCGTGAAGAACTACGGTGAGTTCGAGTTCTGGCTGGCGTTGGTCAAGGTGGTGGCCATTGTCGGCTTCATTGCGCTGGGGGTATGCGCCATCTTGGGCCTGCTGCCAGGCTCCGGTGTCAGCGGCGTGTCGCGCCTGTGGGACAGTGGCGGGTTCATGCCAAACGGTTTTGGTGCGGTGCTGAGCGCCATGCTGATTACCATGTTCTCGTTCCTCGGCGCCGAAGTGGTGACCATTGCCGCAGCCGAATCGGATGAAGCGGGCAAACATATTTCCAAGGCCACCAACTCGGTGATCTGGCGGATCACGCTGTTCTATATCCTGTCGATCTTCATCGTCATCGCGCTGGTGCCGTGGACTGACCCGCGCCTGGCCACCGAAGGGTCCTATGTCACGGTGCTGGACACCCTGGGCGTGCCGAATGCCAAGGCCATCATCGACTTCGTGGTGCTGACGTCGGTGACCAGTTGCCTCAACTCGTCGCTGTATACCGCTTCGCGCATGGTCTACTCGCTGAGCCGCCGCGGTGATGCGCCGGCCTGTGCCCAGGTGACCAGCCGCAGCGGCACCCCCGTGGTGGCTGTGCTGCTGTCCACAGGCGCAGCTTTCCTGGCGGTGATTGCCAATTACCTGGTCCCGGCCAAGGTGTTCGGCTTCCTTATGGCAAGCTCCGGCGCCATTGCCCTGCTGGTGTACCTGGTGATCGCCGTTTCCCAGCTGCGCCTGCGCCAGCGCCTGACTGCACAGGGCAAGACGTTGGGCTACCGCATGTGGCTGTTCCCATGGCTGACCTGGGGTGTGATCCTGTTCATCAGCGGCGTGCTGGTACTGATGCTGTTCCGCCCGGATCACCGTCTGGAAGTGGTATCGACCATGGTGCTGGCGGTACTGGTGGTGTGTTCGGGCCTTCTGGTCACACGGCGCCGGGCGCGCGAGGCGGTGGTTGGCAGCGTAGGGCAGGGCGCTTGAGTCGCCCGGCCTGAAGACAGACGAGCAAGTCGCATCAGGCTGTGAGAGGATGTCCGCCATCACAGCCAGGACCCCGAACGCAGCCTGATGAAGACACCCAAAAGAATCGAACCCCTGATCGAAGACGGCCTGGTCGACGAAGTACTGCGGCCGTTGATGAGTGGCAAGGAAGCCGCCGTGTATGTGGTGCGCTGTGGCAGCCAGGTGCGCTGTGCCAAGGTTTATAAAGAAGCCAACAAGCGCAGTTTCCGCCAGGCTGCCGAGTACCAGGAGGGCCGCAAGGTTCGCAACAGCCGTCAGGCCCGGGCCATGGCCAAGGGCAGCAAGTACGGCCGCAAGGAAGCCGAAGACGCCTGGCAGAACGCCGAAGTGGCGGCGCTGTTCCGCCTGGCCGGCGCTGGCGTGAGGGTTCCCAGGCCCTACGATTTCCAGGACGGCGTGCTGTTGATGGAGCTGGTGACCGATGCCGACGGTGACGCGGCCCCGCGCCTGAACGACGTACACCTCGAAGCCGAGGAAGCCCGGGCGTACCATGCCTTTGTCATTCGCCAGATCGTGCTGATGCTGTGTGCCGGGCTGGTGCATGGCGACCTGTCGGAGTTCAACGTGCTGCTTGGCCCGGACGGGCCGGTGATCATCGACTTGCCGCAAGCGGTGGATGCGGCAGCCAACAACCATGCCTTCAGCATGCTGCAGCGCGATGTGGCCAACATGGCCCATTATTTCGGGCGCTTTGCGCCGGAGCTGAAAAGTACCCGGTATGCGCAGGAAATGTGGGCCTTGTACGAGGCGGGCGAACTGCGCCCGGACAGCCCGCTGACGGGGTTGTTCGAGGATGACGAGCATGCGGCTGACGTGGCCGGGGTGATGCGCGAGATCGATGCCGCCCGGCTGGATGATGCGCGCCGGCGCGCCGCGCGGGCCGAGGCTGAGGCAGGGGTGGCCAGGGCAGAGGAGCCTGCGCCGCCCTGGCTGCAGTAAAATGTTGCCTTGAGGGCTGTACAGTTCTCTGTAGGAGCAGCCTTGTGCTGCGAAGAGGCCCGCAAGGCAACACATCACCTTCGGCTGTAATGGCCCCTTCGCAGCACAAGGCTGCTCCTACAGGACCTGCGCATGCCTTGAAGGCAAGGCCAGGGCTTGCCAGCGATAGGGCCATTGCAGGCTTGTTGCTGTTGACGCAAGACAATATCTCGTCATCCGGCCTTTTCACTGGCGCGCGACAGGCATAAGGTATACGCCGTTCAAATTCCCTGGAGCTGTCATGTCCAACCAATTCCCGTCCGTTCGTCCACGCCGCCTGCGCCAGAACGAGTCCCTGCGCACGATCTTCCAGGAAACCGAGTTCCGCCTTGAAGACCTGATCCTGCCGATCTTCGTCGAAGAGGGTATCGATGACTTCGTGCCGATCACCAGCATGCCGGGCGTCAACCGCATTCCCGAGAAGCTGCTGGCCCAGGAAATCGAGCGCTATGCCCGCGCTGGTATCAAGTCGGTGATGACCTTTGGCGTTTCGCACAACCTGGACGCCGTCGGCAGCGACACCTGGAACGAAAACGGCCTGGTCGCGCGCATGTCACGCATCTGCAAGGACACCGTGCCGGAAATGGTGGTGATGTCCGACACCTGCTTCTGCGAATACACCAGCCACGGCCACTGCGGCGTTCTGCACGACCACGGTGTGGACAACGACGCCACCCTGGCCAACCTGGGCAAGCAGGCGGTCATCGCCGCTGCTGCAGGTGCCGATTTCATTGCCCCGTCAGCGGCGATGGACGGCCAGGTCCAGGCCATCCGCAGCGCGCTGGATGGTGCCGGCTTCCACGACACCGCGATCATGGCCTATTCCACCAAGTTCGCCTCGTCGCTGTATGGCCCGTTCCGTGAAGCCGGTGGTACCGCGCTGAAGGGCGACCGCAAGAGCTACCAGATGAACCCGATGAACCGCCGCGAAGCCGTGCGCGAGTCGCTGCTCGACGAGCAGGAAGGCGCCGATGTACTGATGGTCAAGCCGGCCGGTGCCTACCTCGACGTGATCGCCGATATCCGTGCCGCCTCGCGCCTGCCGCTGGCGGCGTACCAGGTGAGCGGCGAGTACGCGATGATCAAGTTCGGTGGCCTGGCTGGCGCCATCGATGAAGGCCGGGTGGTGCGTGAAAGCATTGGCGCGATCAAGCGTGCCGGTGCCGACCTGATCCTCACCTACTTCGCCATGGACCTGGCCCGCGAAGGCATCTGACCGCGAGCCGTTGCCCATGCAAGCCGCTGCCATCGCAGCGGCTTTTCTTTGCCTGCGCCGCAACCGGTGAGGAAAAATACAAAAAACCCGTAAGCGCTGAATTATTTAGTGTCCCGTCGTATCTCATCCCTTAGAGCATTCATCGACAGGGATACGGACATGAAACCTCGCAAGAAAAGCATCCAGCCAATCGGCCTGAAGGACATCACCATCGTCGACGACGGCAAGATGCGCAAGGCAATCACCGCGGCGGCACTGGGCAATGCCATGGAGTGGTTCGACTTCGGCGTCTACGGCTTCGTCGCCTACGCCCTGGGCAAGGTTTTCTTCCCCAATGCCGACCCCAGCGTGCAGATGATCGCGGCGTTGGCCACGTTCTCGGTGCCGTTTCTGATCAGGCCTCTGGGCGGGCTGTTCTTCGGCGCCTTGGGCGACCGGTTCGGGCGGCAGAAAATCCTCGCTGCGACCATCGTGATCATGTCGCTCAGCACCTTTGCCATCGGCCTGATACCGTCCTATGCCAGCATCGGTATCTGGGCGCCGATCCTGTTGCTGCTGGCCAAGATGGCCCAGGGCTTCTCGGTGGGGGGCGAGTACACCGGCGCGTC
This sequence comes from Pseudomonas sp. A2, assembly GCF_023100865.1. NCBI lineage: Bacteria > Pseudomonadati > Pseudomonadota > Gammaproteobacteria > Pseudomonadales > Pseudomonadaceae > Pseudomonas > Pseudomonas sp. A2. The sequence continues at coordinate 3,421,772 of NZ_CP039127.1, read as the reverse complement.
GATCTTCGTCGCCGAATATGCCCCGGACCGAAAACGGGGCTTTCTCGGCAGTTGGCTGGACTTCGGCTCGATTGCCGGATTCGTGCTGGGTGCCGGTGTGGTGGTGTTGATCTCTACGGTGCTGGGTGAGGACAAGTTCCTCGAATGGGGTTGGCGCCTGCCATTCTTCCTCGCCTTGCCGCTGGGCATCATCGGCCTGTACCTGCGCCATGCCCTGGAGGAAACGCCGGCTTTCCAGCAGCATGTCGACAAGCTGGAGCAGGGCGACCGCGAAGGCCTGGCGTCCGGGCCCAAGGTGTCCTTCAAGGAGGTCGCCACCCAACACTGGCGCAGCCTGGTGACCTGTATCGGTGTAGTGATCGCCACCAACGTCACCTACTACATGCTGCTCACGTACATGCCCAGTTACCTGTCGCACAACCTGCACTACAGCGAAGACCATGGCGTGCTGATCATCATCGCGATCATGGTCGGCATGCTGTTCGTGCAACCGATGATCGGGCTGCTCAGCGACAAGTTCGGCCGCCGACCGTTCATCATCGTCGGCAGCGTCGGCCTGTTTGCGCTGGCCATTCCGGCATTCATGCTCATCAACAGCGGCGTACTGGGGGTGATCTTTGCCGGGCTGCTGATCATTGCCGTGCTGCTGAACTTCTTCATCGGCGTGATGGCCTCGACGCTACCGGCAATGTTCCCCACGCATATCCGCTACAGCGCCCTCGCCAGCGCCTTCAACATCTCGGTGCTGATCGCCGGCCTCACCCCGACCATCGCCGCCTGGCTGGTGGAAAGTACTGGCAACCTGTACATGCCGGCCTATTACCTGATGGTGATCGCCGCCGTGGGGCTGGTCACCGGCCTGACCATGAAGGAAACCGCCAACAAGCCGCTGCGCGGCGCGGCACCGGCAGCATCGGATATCGAGGAAGCGCGTGAGCTGCTGCAGGAGCACCACGACAACATCGAGCAAAGGATAGAGGACATCGATGCGCAGATTGCCGAACTGGAGGCCAAGCGCAAGTTGCTGGTGCAGCAGCACCCGCGCATCGAGTGATCAGTGTGGCATGTAGCCACGCTGCCATGTTCGTGGAATGAACCGCGACACCAGGGCCAGCACGCAGGCCAGCGAGCAGCTGCCGGCTAGCGCCTGCAGGCCCAGGTGGTGCTGCAGCCAGGCACCCAGCGCGGCGCCCAGCAGCATGCCGGCCCAAGGCACCAGTTGCACCCGCCAGCCATTGCGCCGCTCGCCCAGCAGCCAGCGCCCCAGCCCACGACCGAAGCGTGACAGGGCACCGGTGACGTAGGTCAGGCCGATGGGCAGGCCGTTCACCTGTTCGACCACGGCGTTGATCATGCCCATGGCCAGTGTGGCGGCGAGCAGCGCGGGCAAGGTCGCTGCCAAGGGCCATGCGGCTGCAAAGCCCAGCAGGGCGGCGACCACCAGCAGCACCGGCCAGGCCCGACGGCGGAACGCGCGCGCCAGCAGCACGCCCAGGGCGTTGCCGATGACGAAGCTCAGCACGGCAGCACTCAGGCGCAGCACCAGGGCAAGGTCCGCATCGCTGATGGCGACGGCCAGACGCGTGGTGTTGCCACTCATGAATGACACGAAGTCGCCCAGCGCCAGCAGGCCGATGGCATCGGTCATGCCGGCCAGTACGGACAGGCCGGCGACCAGGCCGAGGCCGACACGACCACGCAGAATCTGCAGGCGCAGCCGCTTGGCTGTGCGCGCGGGGAGGGTGTTGGGCAGCATCCTCGGGAACTCAGCGAGGCATTTCGCGGGCCAGGGTGCTCTTGATGGTGCGCTCCACTACATCGACCAGCACCATTGTCTGATGGTCCACTTCGATATTGAGCAGCTCGCCGGCCTTGTAGCTGGGGAAGGTGGTCTGGCGCAGGGTTTCCGGGATCAGGTTGATGGTGATCACATTGTCCTCGACATCGGCTACGGTCAGGCTGCAGCCGTTGACCCCGATAAAACCGCGCGGGAATACGTACTTGCCCCATTCCGGTGGCATGCGGAACTTGATGTAGGCGCCGGTTTCCTTGATCGACAGCTCGACGATTTCGGCGGTGGTGGCGATGTGGCCGGCCATCAGGTGGCCGCCGACTTCGGCGTTCATCTTCGCCGAGCGTTCGATGTTGACGCCCTGGCCGGCCTTGAAGTTGCGCAGGTTGGTGCGCTCGAGGGTGGCGGTCATGGCGTCGAACCTGACCTGGGTGCCGTTGATCTCGGTGACCGACAGACAGGTGCCTTCGACACTGACGCTGGCGCCGATCTTCAACTCGTCGAGCAGTTCGGGGGTGAGGTCGATGGTGAACTGGTTGTGGCCCGGGTAGGTGGTCACATCAAGCAGAGGGCGGACGGCCTGGACGATGCCGGTGTACATGGAGTTGCTCCTGGGCACGGAAAAGAAAACCTCCGAACGCTATGCCCGTGGAGCGGTAAAAGCAAGCCAGCCATTGGTCTGGACACTGGAAACCCACAGGCACGGCGCACTTTGTCAGCTGGAGGTGACCCTGTGGGAGCGGGTTCACCCGCGAAGCAGGCGACGCGGTAGATGGCACCGGCTGCGCCGGTGTTCGCGGGTGAACCCGCGAAGCAGGCGACGCGGTGGATGGCACCGGCTGCGCCGGTGTTCGCGGGTGAACCCGCTCCCACAGGTATGGTGCATTCGTTCAGGTGGTGGGGCCCCTGTGGGAGCGGGCATGCCCGCGAAGCAGGCGATGCGGTGGATGGCACCGGCTGCGCCGGTGTTCGCGGGTGAACCCGCTCCCACAGGTATGGTGCATTCGTTCAGGTGGTGGGGCCCCTGTGGGGGCGGGCATGCCCGCGAAGCAGGCGACGCGGTGGATGGCACCGGCTGCGCCGGTGTTCGCGGGTGAACCCGCTCCTACAGGAATCGCGTGGCTGCCGTTCAGAGCTTCACCGGCGAAGGCAATGGGGCAAATACAATTCAGACATGGCCGCTGCTGTTGACGATCCGCAGGCACAGCGCCTCATACGGGTCCAGGTTCACCATCAGCCGCCCATCCTCGGTCAAATCCCCTTCGACCGTTTCATTGATCATGTCCACCACCGGCCCCGGCGTGAACCCGGTCAGTTGCAGCTCCTCGGCAATCACTTCCTGGCCAAAGTTCAGCGCAGTGATCTGGATGCCACGCCCGGCCGGCAGCTCATGCACCATCACCAGCAAGCCGGGGCTGCTGACTTCGGGCACCAGCACCTGGCGGCTGGTGGCAATGCCATAGGCCTGGCGCACCGCCAGCAGCTTCTTCACCTTGCAGGCAAACGAATCGCCATTCTCCAGCTGGCTGTCCAGGCTGCCATACAGCGCCCGGGCTCGGGGCATGCCACGCACAGACGTCTGGGCCTGTGGCTCCAGCCCGGCCAGGTCGTAGCCGCCGCGGTGAATCCAGCGGGTATCGCCATCCAGCATCCGCTGGGCGACCGCTTCGGCGGGCAAGGGCAGGGCGCCTACCAGGTCCCAGCCGGACAGCGCCACCACACCCGGCTGCATGGCGTTGTACATGACCAGCAGCAGGTGCACCTTCTGGATCAGCTCGATTTCTGCCACCCCGATCTGCCCAAGGTCGCGGATACCCAGCGCGGCAGCGATCAGGCTGGCCGTGGTACAGGCTATGCCATTGGTGACGAAGCGCAGGTTGTATGGCGCATGCTCGCCCGACAGCCGTTCGTAGATCTCTTCGCGGATGTGCTCGCGCAGGATGCCGCCGGGCAAGGTCTGGCCTTTGTACAGGTACATGTCGTGGGCATGCAGGGTCCAGAAATGCACCAGCTCCACGGTCAGCTCGTCGTGGTTCTGCAAGGCATGGATCAGCGAGGCCGGGTCGATGCCGAAAGCATGCATCTCCTTGAGCATCAGGCGCAGGAACTCGGTGTCGCCAGTCAGCAGCGCATGCTGGTAGGCCGGTCGGGTAATGAAATCGTAGGACAGGTCGGCACCACCCCTGGACATCTGCGCGATGTCGTCGAGGGTCAGGTTCAGCTCCTGGAAGCTGAAACCGCCGGCCTTGCGGATCATGCCGCCGATCAGTTGGTTGCCGACGATCGACAGCGGGTGGCTTTCCGACCAGGCAGTGCAGCTGGCGCGGGTCTCCACACCGAGAAAACCGTTGGCATCCAGGCGCAGGCCACGTGCACCCAGGCAGTCCAGGGCGTGCAGGGCATCGCCAATGATCATCTGCTGGGCGGCGAAGGTCGGGTCCAGCCAGTTCAGCGATGGCTGGCCTTCCTTGAAGTAGTGCAGGTACACCCAGCGCCGTGTCTTGCCATCCACACCGGTCACCGGCGGCGTGGCGCTCCAGTCGGTTTCCTTCACACCTGGTTCGAAGAAGATAACCCGTTGCAGCTGGCCGACGATGTAATGGCGGGCCTTGAGCTCGTCGCACTGGGCCGGCAGCAGGTTGACCGCGTCGCGCCCGGCAGGCACTTCGGGCAGCAGCGGCCAGTCTTCCTCGCGGATTTCGACCATGTGGTACAGCCCCGGATAGGGACCGTAGGCCAGCTCGGCCAGGCGAAAGTCGGCGCCCTTGCCCGTGTGCGAGGGGATCAGGTCGTCGATGGTCACGGCGTTGTGCGCGGCGGCCATGCGGCTCATCTGGATCAGCTCCTGCTCGCTGCCGTACAGCGGGTCGATGTCGAAACTGATGCGGTCGAAGTTGCCGTCCACGCTGGGGGTGAGTTCACGGCTACGAATGCCGCCGGACAACTTGATCGGGCCGGTGTGCAGGCCCTGAATGCCGATTTCCGACAAACGCTTCCACAGCGCCTCGTGGCCCAAGGCGCCAAGCACCGAACAACCTTCGGGGGCGATGATGGCATCGGGGTAGACGGTCAGCCAGACCGAAGCGATTTCAGTGGCGCGGCGGGGCTGCGCTTCGGCGTAGGGCTGTTGCCACAGGCGCGACTGGCCCGAGTACAGGTGGGTGCGTTGCTGGGAGGCCTTGAGCATGGCGCGGTCTTCGAGCCATTTGACGTATGACGGGTCGGGTTGGGTCATTTCGCGTCCTCTTTGCGTGTCGGCAGCGGCTCAGGTTATGACGGCTGTGGCGGCTGATCGTTCGGCTTGAGATTGCTTTTGGCTGTTTCGCGGGCGCGCCCGCTCCCACCGGATCTCTACACACTTCGAGAACTGTGCAATACCTGCGGGGGCGGGCATGCCCGCGAAGAAATTCCCACTGATCAAGGTTTGCGAATAGGCAACTACCGTATGGGCTTGTTGATTTGTTTGCCAGCCTGAGAGGCGACCTCCAGTGCTTGGCCGTCCCGTTGCTTGCCTTGCCGAGCCAGGCCTTCGAGCTGCGGAATCAGCATGCCCTCCGGCAAATGACGCCAGAACCGCCCGGGCATGTGCAAGCGCAAGGCGTCGGGGTTGAGGCGGGCGGGGTTGAAGGTATGACGATAGTAGGTGCGCCATAATTCGGCACCAGGGTCTTCGGCGTTGCGGGCCCATTGGCGCCAGGGTTCGGGGCACTGTCGCTGGTAGTCGAATGCCTGGCCATCGAAGCGTATGCCGTCGTGGGCCGTGGCAATCATCCAGCGCAAACGCCCCAGGCGGTCGGCGAAATGCCCACTGGCACTTTCCAGAATGTCATGCGCCGGCTCGTGATAGGCCACCAGGTCGAGTTGCAGCTGTTCAGCCAATACTTCGGGTAGTGGCACGAAGCGTACGAACGCATGCAGGTGGTGTGCTTCGCGATTGACCTGCTTGATCCGTCTATGCAGCTCACTGCCCAATCGGTCACCCGGCAGCATTGCAGTGCGGTCGCCATGGGCCACCCGCCAAAGTACCTCGTAAAGCAGGTTCCAGCGGTGCTCGCCACGGTAGCGGGCCGCCTGTTCCAGCTGGCCGAGCAGCGCCGCAGGCACTTTGGCGCGAAAGGGACCGGAGCCTTCCGGCAGCGCTGTCGGTACGGCCAGCAAATCAGCCACCGGCCCTTGCGCCCAGGTGACCTCCGACGGGTCGATGCCATGCCCCAGCAACACCCGGGCCTGGTCACGCCAGGTGGCGAACAGGCCGTCGCAATCGAGCGCGATCATCCCCACAAGCCCATCTGCACCGGCGCCTGCGGCTCACGCAAGCGCGCCCTCAGCAGGCCGCTGCGCAGTTCGGCCTGGGACGGGCGGTAGTCGCTGGTGACAATGAATGGCCGCGCCTTGTCCAGCACGCAGCGCAACTGGATCAGGTCATCGTAGCGAATGCGCCGTTCGCGTCGCAGGGCTACCAGGCGCTGCACGCTGCGCAGGCCGATGCCGGGGATGCGCGCCAGTAGCGCCGGCTCGGCACGGTTCACATCCAGCGGGAACACGTCGCGGTTGGCCAGCGCCCAGGCCAGCTTGGGGTCGATGTCCAGTGCCAGATTGCCGCTCTGGCCCAGCAGCTCGCCGGCCTTGTAGCCATAGCCACGCAACAGGAAGTCAGCCTGGTACAGACGGTGCTCGCGCAGCAGTGGTGGTGCGGCCAGGGGGACGCTGCCGGGGCTGTCAGGGATGGGGCTGAAGGCGGAGTAGTACACACGCTTGAGGCCGTAGCCTTGGTACAGCGCTTCGGCATTGCGCAGCAGTGTGCTGTCGTCGGTGCTGTCGGCCCCGACGATCACCTGGGTGCTTTGCCCGGCCGGGGTAAAGCGCGGCGCCTTGGGTTCGTGGGCCACAGCTTGCTGGCCCTGGTGGATCACGCCCATGGCCTGGCGAATCGTGTGCGCCTGTTTTTCCGGTGCCAGGCGTTTCAGGCTGGCGTCGGTCGGCAGCTCGATGTTGACGCTGAGCCGGTCTGCCAGGCGCCCGGCCTCCTCGATCAGCAGCGGGTCGGCATCGGGGATGGTCTTGAGGTGGATGTAGCCGCGGAACTCGTGCTCTTCGCGCAACAGCCGCGCCACGCGGACCAGCTGCTCCATGGTGTAGTCCGCCGAACGGATGATGCCGGAGCTGAGGAACAGGCCGCTTATGCAGTTGCGCCGGTAGAAGTCCAGGGTCAGCCGGACCACTTCCTCGGGGCTGAAGCGTGCGCGTGGCACGTTGCTGGATCGGCGGTTGACGCAGTACTGGCAGTCGTAGAGGCAAAAGTTGGTCAGCAGCACCTTGAGCAGCGATACGCAGCGCCCATCAGGGGTGTAGCTGTGACAGATGCCCATGCCATTGGTAGCACCCAGCCCATCAGCCCCGCGCGAGTTGCGTTTGGGCGCGCCGCTGCTGGCGCAGGAAGCGTCGTACTTGGCAGCATCGGCAAGGATGCCGAGTTTGGCGATGAGTTGCATGGGCCTGACCTGTGATACTGAATATTCATACAGTATTTTGAGACGTGATGGATTGCAAGTGATTGTGCACCAGCCACGCCCGACCAAATCCGTCATCTAAGCTTGTGGCTGACTTAGGGATAGCAACGAGGCAAGGGGGCGGTTATGAGGATCACCATCAAGCCGGTACTGGCGCTGACCGGGCTGGCCTTGGCATTCGGCATGCTCGATGCCCAGGCCGCGGAAACCAGAAGGGTCGATGTCATGCTGGTGGGCGGCGGCATCATGAGTTCAACCCTGGCCGTCTGGCTCAATGAGCTGGAGCCGGGTTGGTCGATGGAAATGGTCGAGCGCCTGGACAAGGTCGCCGAAGAAAGCTCCAACGGCTGGAACAACGCTGGTACCGGCCACTCGGCCCTGGCCGAACTGAACTACACCCCGGAGAAGGACGGCAAGGTCGATATCAGCAAGGCGGTGGAGATCAACGAGTCGTTCCAGGTCACCCGTCAGTTCCTCGCCTGGCAGGTCAAACAGGGCGTGCTGAAGAACCCGCATTCCTTCATCAACACTACTCCGCACATGAGCTTCGTCTGGGGTGACGACAACATTCGCTTCCTGAAGAAGCGCTACGAGGCGCTGCAGGCCAGCCCGTTGTTCAAGCCCATGCAGTACTCCGAGGACCACGAGCAGATTCGCAAGTGGGTACCGTTGATGATGGAGGGCCGCGACCCCAACCAGAAACTGGCCGTGACCTGGACGCCGATCGGCACCGACGTCAACTTTGGCGAGATCACCCGGCAATACGTGGGCTATCTGCAGACCCGGCCGAACTTCGACCTCAAGCTGTCGACCGAAGTGCAGGCGATAACCCGCAACGACGACGGCTCCTGGCATGTCGAATACAAGAACCTCAAGGACGGCAGCAACGCGGCCACCGACGCCAGGTTCCTGTTCATCGGCGCAGGTGGTGCAGCGCTGCCACTGCTGCAGAAGTCGGGTATCGAGGAGGCCAAGGACTATGCCGGTTTCCCGGTCGGTGGTTCGTTCCTGGTCACCGACAACCCGGCCATCGCCCAGCGTCACATGGCCAAGGCCTACGGTATCGCCGCCACCGGCGCACCACCGATGTCGGTGCCGCACCTGGACACCCGTGTGCTCGATGGCAAGCGCATGATCCTGTTCGGGCCGTTCGCCACCTTCTCGACCAAGTTCCTCAAGCAGGGCTCGCTGCTTGACCTGTTCGCCAGCGCCAGTGTGCACAATGCCTGGCCGATGGTAAGAGTCGGGGTGCGCGAGTTCGACCTGGTGCAGTACTTGATCGGCCAGGTACTGCAATCTGACGATGACCGTTTCGAAGCGTTGCGCACCTACTTCCCCGAGGCGAAGAAAGAGGACTGGCGGCTGTGGCAGGCGGGCCAGCGGGTGCAGATCATCAAGAAGGACGAAGCATTGGGTGGTGTGCTCAAGCTCGGCACTGAAGTGGTGACGTCCAAGGATGGCAGCATTGCAGGATTGCTGGGTGCCTCGCCTGGCGCCTCGACCGCGCCGCCGATCATGCTCGATGTGCTGAGCAAGGTGTTCAAGGACAAGATGGCATCGCCGCAGTGGCAGGCGAAGATCAGGCAGATCATCCCGTCCTACGGCATCCGCCTTAACGACCACCCGGACCAGGTGCAGAAGGAGTGGGCATACACCAACGAGGTGTTGCAACTGAATCCTCCCGAGGGCGCCGTTACGCCGTAGCAAAGTACCATGCGGCGACCAGCTCGATGCCTGCTTCGCGCAGGCGCCGTGCAATGTGGTCGCCGGTGAAGCCGGCCACGCCGGTAATCAGTACGGGCATGCTGGCTGCACCTGGCCGCGGCCGATGCCGTAGTAAGTCAGGCCGGCGGCGGCCATTTGCTCGGGTTCGAACAGGTTGCGCCCGTCGAACACCACCCGGTCGGCCAGTTGTTGCGGCACCTTGTCCAGGTTGAGGACGCGGTATTCCTGCCATTCGGTGACGATCACCAGGGCATCGGCGCCGCGCAGCGCGTCGTCCTTGCACGGTACCAGTTGCAGGTCGGCGCGGGCGCCATAGTGCCGCTGGATTTCCTCCATGGCCTGCGGGTCATGGGCCTGCACCCGCGCGCCGGCGGCCCACAGCGCTTCCAGCAGGACTCGGCTGGAGGCCTCACGAATGTCGTTGGTATTGGGCTTGAACGACAACCCCCACACGGCGAAGACCTTGCCTCGCAGGCCGCGTGGGTAGTGGCGTTGGATCTTGCCGAACAGCCGGTTCTTTTGCTGCTCGTTGACCGATTCCACCGCACGCAGCAACTGTGGTTCGAAGCCCTCGGCCTCGGCGCTGCGGCGCAGGGCTTGCAGGTCCTTGGGGAAGCATGAGCCGCCAAAGCCGCAGCCGGCATAGATGAAGTCGTAGCCGATGCGCGGGTCCGAGCCGATGCCGCGGCGCACCAGTTCGATGTCGGCGCCCAGATGCTCGGCCAGGTTGGCGATTTCGTTGATGAACGAGATCTTGGTCGCCAGCATGCAGTTGGCCGCGTACTTGGTCAGCTCGGCGCTGCGCGCGTCCATCACCATCAGTTTTTCGCGGTTGCGGCTGAACGGCAGGTACAGCTCGCGCAGCAGCTCTACTTCGGCGGGCTCCGCGCCACCGATGATGATGCGCTCCGGGCGCATGCAGTCATCGACCGCCGAGCCTTCCTTGAGGAACTCGGGGTTGCTGACGACGCGCAAGCGGCTGGTATCGGCCACGGCCTGGGCGATGCGCGCCTTGATGCGGTGCACCGTACCAACCGGCGCGGTGGATTTGTTGACGATCAGCTTGGGGCCATCGGCATGTTCGAGGATGCTGTCGACCACGGCGAACACGTGCTTCAGGTCGGCGCTGCCATCGGCCTGAGGCGGGGTGCCGACGGCAATGAACTGCACCTTTGCGTAGTTGGCCGCTTCGCTGGCGTCGGTGGTGAAGCGAAGGCGTCCGCAGGCCAGGTTCTTCTCCAGCATCGGCGCAAGGCCGGGCTCGAAGATCGGGCAATGGCCTGCATTGAGGCTGGCGACCCGCTCGGCGTCGACATCCATGCACAACACCGAATGGCCCACCTGTGCCAGGCACACTGCCTGGGTGAGGCCGACATAGCCGGTACCGAAAACCGTGACCTTCATCTGACAGCTCCTTGGCGAGAAAGCTGAAAAAAAATGTCACATCGTTGTTTAGAAATTGTTACTCGCGCAGTCGGCTGCCTCTTGGGCGACGTTCCACAGCTGTTGGCGAAACCAGCGGCGCAAGGGGTCGGCGTGGGTGCGTTCGTGCCAGATCTGCATCACCTCGATCGCTGGCAATGTCAGCGGCAGCGGGTACATGAGCAGGTCGTCGTCACGTTCGACGGCTTCGGTGGCCAGCGAGCGCAGGCAGGTGAGCAGCAGATCGGTGCCGCGCAGCAGGCGCATGGGGGCCAGGAAACTCGACAGGCCAGCCACGACCCGCCGTTGCATGCCCAGGCTGCGCAAGGCGCGGTCGACCAGGCCATCGAGGTCGCCGGTGAGGGTGGTAAGCAGGTGGTCGCTGGCAAGGAAGGTATCGAGGTCCAGGCCGTTTTCCAGGCCTGGATGGCTGCGCGAGGCCAGCACTACCAAGTGTTCACTGAGCAGGCGCTGTTGGTGGAAGGTTTCCGGCAGGTCGGTGTAGAACCCGGCAACGGCCAGGTCACAGGTGCCTTTCTCCAGTTCTTCGCGAGGCAGCAGACCGCGGGTGTTGCAGGTGACCAGCGTCAGGTTCGGTGCCTGGCTACGCAGGATCGGCAGCAGTCTGGGCAACAGGGTCTGCTCCACATAATCGGTGCTGTACAGGTGCAGTCGGGCAGGGCGGGCGAGGAAGTCCTGCCCTTCGCAGCGCTCATAAAAACCTTCCAGGCCCACTACCAGGCGTTCTACCTCAGGCGCCAGTTCGTGGGCGCGTGGTGTCGGGGTCAGGCCCCTGGGCGCGCGCACGAACAGCGGGTCGCCAAACTGATGGCGCAGCTTGTTGAGCTTGTGGCTTAGGGCCGGCTGGCTCAGCGCCATGCGCTGGGCGGCGAGGGTGGCGTTGCGTTCCTGGTACAGCACATGGAACAGGTACAGCAGGTTGAAGTCCTTGCTGGAGATATTCATTTTCTGGATCACAGGCATGAGAGCTTTCGAATTATCGAATCATAGCCTCGCCGTTAGCATGAACGCATCCCCGCCAACATGAGCGGACAGCTCTATTTGCCTGATCAGGAGATTGTTGCATGACCAAGATGTCCCGGCTTGCCCTGGCTGTTGCCAGCACCCTGCTTGCCACCGGCGCCCACGCTGCGCCCAAGGGAGAGGTGCTGGTGCTGTTGTCCAGCGAGCACCAGCTGCCCCTGCAGGACGGAAAGCGCTACGCCACCGGCTACTACCTGAACGAATTCGGCGTGCCTGCCGACCAGTTGCTCAAGGCTGGCTACAAGCTGGTGCTGGTTACCCCCAAGGGTAATGCCCCGAGTGTCGACCAGCGTTCGATCGACCCGAGCTACTTTGCCGGCGATGCGGTGGAGATGCGCCGGATCGAGAAGGTCGTGCAAGGCCTGCCGGGCATTGACGATACCCTGTCGGTGAAAGAAGTACTGGCAGGTGACCTGGGCCGCTATGCCGGGCTGTTCATCCCCGGCGGCCATGCGCCGTTGATCGACCTGGCCAACAACCCGGACGTGGGCGCCTTGCTGCGGCATTTCCATCAAGCCGGCAAGCCTACAGCCGCGATCTGCCACGGCCCCATCGCCTTGCTCTCGGCCCAGCAGGACCCGGCCAGCTACCAGTCGGCGCTGGCGCGTGGTGAAAAGCCGGCAGCCACCGACTGGTTGTACAAGGGTTACAAGATGACCATTTTCTCCGACCCGGAGGAGCAGGTATTCGAAGGTTCGCTCAAGGACCAGCGGCTGCTGTTCTACCCGGCCAACGCCATGGCAATGGCAGGGGGCGACATGGGCTACGCCAAGGCCTGGCAACCCAATGTGGTGGTGGACCGCGAACTCATCACCGGGCAGAACCCGTTCTCGGACAAGGCGCTGGCCAAGGTATTGCTGGAAAAGCTGGCTGAGCAGGCAAAGCCCTCTGGCCAGGGCATCTAGACTTACACGTGGCCTGTAAAAGCAGAGGGGGCGCCTTGATGGCGCCCCCTCTGCTTTGCTGCTTAGGCTTCAGCGTCCCAAGGACGATCGCCTTTTTCATCCTTGACGCGGGTCGGCAGGCCCATGACGTCCAGTGCCTTGAGGAACGGCTCGGCTGGCAGCTCCTCGACGTTGACCATGCGCTTGGCATCCCACTCGCCACGGGCGACCAGCAGGGCGGCAGCCACTGGCGGTACACCGGCGGTGTAGGAAATACCCTGGCTGTCGGTCTCGGCGTAGGCTTCTTCGTGGTCGGCCACGTTGTAGATGAACACTTCGCGCGGCTGGCCATCCTTGGTGCCCTTGACCAGGTCACCGATGCAGGTCTTGCCGGTGTAGCCCGGGGCCAGAGAGGCTGGGTCCGGCAGCACGGCCTTGACTACTTTCAGCGGTACCACTTCCAGGCCTTCGGCGGTTTTCACCGGTTGCTCGGAGAGCAGGCCCAGGTTCTTCAGCACGGTGAACACGTTGATGTAGTGCTCGCCGAAGCTCATCCAGAAACGCACGTTCGGCACGTTGAGGTTCTTCGAAATCGAGTGAACCTCATCGTGGCCGGTCAGGTACAGGTTCTGCGAACCCACCACCGGCAGGTCGTCCGTACGCTTGACCTCGAACATGGTGTTGCTGGTCCACTGGCTGTTCTGCCAGCTCCACACTTGCCCGGTGAACTCACGGAAGTTGATTTCCGGGTCGAAGTTGGTGGCGAAGTACTTGCCATGCGAACCGGCATTGACGTCGAGGATGTCGATCGAGTCAATGCTGTCGAAATACTGTTGCTGCGCCAGCTTGGCGTAGCTGTTCACCACACCCGGGTCGAAACCGACGCCGAGAATGGCGGTAATGTTCTTTGCCTGGCACTCTTCGAGGTGTTTCCACTCGTAGTTGCCGTACCACGGCGGGGTCTCGCAGATCTTGCCCGGCTCTTCGTGGATGGCGGTGTCCAGGTAGGCGACACCGGTATCGATGCAGGCACGCAGCACCGACATGTTGAGGAAGGCGGAACCAACGTTGATCACGATCTGCGATTCGGTCTCGCGAATCAGCGCCTTGGTAGCCTCGACATCGAGGGCATTGAGCGAGAAGGCCTGGATGTCGGCGGGTACCTTGAGGCTACCCTTGGCCTTGACGCTGTCGATGATGGCCTGGCATTTGGAGATGTTCCGTGACGCGATAGCGATACGACCCAGTTCGTCGTTATGCTGCGCGCACTTGTGGGCCACCACCTTGGCGACACCTCCTGCACCAATGATAAGAACGTTCTTCTTCAATTTATCCCTTGCTCCTTACTGAAAGCCGGTCTTACGACAGGCTGGAAACGTAGTCTTCGAAACCGAACTCGCGCACCACTTCGACGCTGCCGTCGAGTTGCTTGACCACGATGGATGGCATTTTCAGACCGTTGAACCAGTTTTTCTTGACCATGGTGTAACCCGCCGCGTCGACGAACGACAGGCGATCACCGATGGCCAGCGGACGATCGAATTGGTATTCGCCGAAGATGTCACCGGCCAGGCACGACTTGCCGCAGACCATGTAGGTGTGTGCGCCGTCGTTGGGGGCCATCTTGGCGTTGAGGCGGTAGATCAGCAGGTCGAGCATGTGCGCTTCGATCGAGCTGTCGACCACGGCCAGGTGCTTGCCGTTGTACAGGGTGTCGAGCACGGTCACTTCCAGCGAGGCGCTGTTGGTGATGGCCGCTTCGCCCGGCTCCAGGTACACCTGCACGCCGTACTTTTCCGAGAAGGCTTTCAGGCGCGCGCAGAAGGCTTCCAGCGCGTAGTCTTCACCGGTGAAATGGATGCCGCCACCGAGGCTGACCCACTCGACCTTGTGCAGCAGGTGGCCGAAGCGCTCTTCGATGTGCGTGAGCATCTTGTCGAACAGGCCGAAGTCGCCGTTCTCGCAGTTGTTGTGGAACATGAAGCCGGAGATCTGCTCGATCACCTGTTCGACCTTGGCCGGGTCCCATTCGCCCAGGCGGCTGAACGGGCGGGCAGGGTCTGCCAGCAGGTAGTCGGAGCTGCTGACCTGCGGGTTGACGCGCAGGCCACGGACCTTGCCTTCGGACTGTTCGGCGAAGCGCTGCAGCTGGCCGATCGAGTTGAAGATGATCTTGTCGCAGTTCTCGAGCATTTCCTCGACCTCGTCGTCGGCCCAGGCCACGCTGTAGGCGTGGGTTTCGCCGGCGAACTTCTGGCGGCCGAGCTTGAGCTCGTACAGCGACGAAGAGGTGGTGCCGTCCATGTACTGTTGCATCAGGTCGAAGACTGACCAGGTGGCAAAGCACTTGAGGGCGAGCAGTGCCTTGGCGCCGGAGTGTTCGCGCACGTAGGCGATCTTCTCCATGTTGCCCAGCAGCTTGGTTTTATCGATGAGGTAGTACGGCGTCTTGATCATTTAAAGGCCCCCGGCCAGGCCGGCCAAAAAAAGGACACGCATTGTGCCTTCACTTGCCGCAGACCGAAAGGGTGGGTTACGCATTTCGTCGTGGTCGACGCCGTTGCGACGGGAATTTTCCGGTTGCGGTGGGCTTAGTAGAACAGCGGCATGTGACTATCGTAATCAGCAACCGGGTGCCGCAAGGAGAATCCGATGAGTGTTGTATTGGATGGCACCGGCTCCGCCGGTGTTCGCGGGTGAACCCGCTCCCACAGGGAATGCGCTTGCTTCAGACCTTGCGCAGTCCAATCTGTGGGTGCGGGCAAGCCCGCGAAGAGGCCGGTACAGGTAACCTCAATCCACCTGCTGCAACCACGCCTGGATCTGCTCCAGCGTGGCGGTAGCCCCGCCACAAACCACCACCAGCACATTCTGGTACTGCGCCAGGGCGCCCGGTGCATAGGCCAACGCCAAAGCCGCCCCACATGCAGGCTCCACCAGCACGCGATGGTCCAGCAGGAACCGTTCGCAGGCTTCCAGCGCAGCGCGGTCAGTGACCAGGTGGCTGTGCACCGGATGCTGCTGCACGCACACCAGCGCCTGGTCAGCCACACGCTTGGCCCCCAGCGACGTCGCCACCGAGGCAATACGTTCCAGCTCCATCGAATGCCCTGCCCGCATGGCTGCATGCAGCGATGCCGCGCCTTCGGTTTCCACCGCCAGAACTGGTACATCGCCCCAGCCGTTGCGCTGTAGCCCCTCGACCACGCCACTGAGCAAACCGCCACCGCCCACCGACAACACCACGGCGTCCGGCCTCACGCCGGCCTCGGCGACTTCATCCACCAGGCTGGCATGCCCGGCCCACAGCAGCGGGTCATCGAATGGGTGGATGAAGGCGTCATCCGGGCCGACCAAGCTCTGCGCCAGGGCGTTGGCCTCCTGCCAGGAGCTGCCATGCACCACCACCTCGGCGCCCTCCAGGCGCAGCAGGTCCTTGGCCCGCTCGGTGGTGGTCTCGGGTACCACCACGGTCACTGGCACGCCCAGCTTGCGCCCGACATAAGCTACAGCCAGGCCGGCGTTGCCGCCCGAGGAAGACACGAAATGCCGAGCGCCACGGGCATGGTGCACCTCGCAGGCATGGCCCACGCCGCGCAGCTTGAACGAGCCGCAGGGCTGCAGGGCATCGAGCTTGAGCCAGACGTTGCTCCCCGCGGCCAGCGACAGCGGGCGGGACTCGATCAGGGGGGTATGGATATGCAAGGTCATTGGCTGGCTCCGCGCAGTTGCTCGAGGTAGTTGTAAACGGTGTAGCGGGTCACACCCAGGGCGCTGGCGGCCTTTTCCACGCCGCCCTTGACGATGAACAGGCCGCGCTCCTGCATCACTCTTACGGCTTCTACCTTGGCCTGCTTGTTCATTCGCCCCTGGCCGCTGCGCTGCAGGGATGCCTGGATTATCTCGCTCATCAGCAGTTCCATGTCGGCGGGTTCACTGACGGCAGGTGCGGCCGCTGTTGGTTGGAACTGCCGGAGAAAATTCATGGCTGCATCCAGGCCGGTGACGTCGGTGTTGACGCAGAGGCTGGCGAAGGGGTGGCCGCTGCTGTCACGGAAGATGGCCGTGGCGCTGCGCAGTGTGCGGCCCTTCAGCGTGGTGGGGTAGTCGGGCAGCACCACCGGCTCGCAGCCGTGCTGATCGGCCGAGGCCTGCATCAATGCCTTGAAACCCTGGTCCTGTTCCGGGGCGGCGAGGATTGGGCTACCGACGCTGCGCCCGGAAAGATGGCCGTTGACGATCGCCACCACGGAGTGTTCCGGGTGGTCGAGGTCGTGCAGGAGGATTTCCATGTTGCGCGCGGCAACGCTGCCCAGGGCCTGGATGGCGGCCTTGAGGACGGTGAGAGTGAGCTGGCGTTCTTCGCTGGGGGTAATAGGCATGGCAGATCACGAAATCAACGTTTTGTGTATTTTTACACATAAAGTTGAATTAGGCGATTTGCTTTTCCAGGCCCATTCGCGGGTAAACCCGCTCCTACAGGGACCCCACGGTATTCAATACCTGTGGGGTCCCTGTGGGAGATTACCCAGCCCTTTTGGGCTGCGCTGTCGCGCAGAGAACAAATATCGCTCGTCTGAGGCGGCCTTTGTAGGAGCAGCCTTGTGCTGCGAAGAGGCCGGTACAAGCAACAGACAGGCCTTGTCAGTACCGGCCTCTTCGCAGCACAAGGCTGCTCCTACAGAACCTCGCCGAACCAATGAGTCATGTGTTGTTCCATGAGAGCGGGTTTACCCGCGAATGGGCCGCAAAGCGGCCCTTTTAACCCTCAGCCCAGGGGCGGGGTACGCGGCGGGATCATTCGACGCGACCCGGTCGCCTCGAAGGCTGCACCAAAGCTCAGCAGCGCATTGTCGCTGTAAGCCCGGCCAGCAAAGGTCAGCCCCACCGGCATGCCGATATCGGCCATCACGCCCATCGGCACGGTCACGGTAGGCACGCCCAGGTGACGGATTGCCAGGTTGCCGTTGGCCACCCAGATACCGTTGCTCCAGGCGATGTCCGCCGACGCCGGGTTGACGTCGGCATCCGCCGGGCCCACGTCGGCCACGGTGGGGAACAGCACCGCGTCCAGGCCCAGCTTGTCCATCCAGTCTTCCAGGTCGATCTTGCGGGTCTGCTCCAGGCCGCGCAGGCCGTCGGGCAGGGTCTCGATCTGGTCCCAGGTCTTCAGGCCACGCTTGGCCATGTTGACGTACTCGTCCATGCCAGCGGCCAGGTCGTCCTCACGGTTGGGCAGGGTGCCCGGGTCGTGGGGGAAGATCTGCGGCCCGTCGACATCGGCCAGGCGGTTGAGCCTGGGGTCATCGTTGGCGCGCAGGAAGTCGTCGAAGGCCCAGCCCGACAGCTCCCACAGCTCGTCATGCAGGAATTCCTTGCTTACGATGCCGCGGTTGTACACGGTCGGTGCGCCAGGGCGGTCGCCTTCGCAGTTGGATACCAGCGGGAAGTCCACTTCCAGTACTTCGGCACCAGCCGCCTCCAGTGCCTGGCGGGCCTGCTGCCACAGGTCGATCACCGTGGCGCGGGTATGGATGCGCTGGCCAGTCGGGCCGCCGATGCCTGGCTTTTCGGAGGTGCCGGCTTCGGCATCGGCATTGATGTACATGCGTGGCACGCCAAAGCGCTTGCCCTTGAGCGCGCTGGCATCCACGGCCAAGTCCAGGTACGAAGCCGGGCGCACCGTCGAAGCCGCCGGGATTGGCACCCAGGGTTGCAGGCGCCACAGGTCGCCGCGCTTGTCGGCGTCGTCGGCTACGACCACGTCGAGGATTTCCAGCAGGTCGGCCATGGTACGGGCATAGGGAACCACCACGTCCATGGTCGGTGTCAGCGGCCAGTTGCCACGCACCGAAATCACCCCACGCGACGGGGTATAGGCGCACAGGCCATTGTTGGAGGCCGGGCCACGGCCGCTGGACCAGGTTTCTTCGGCCAGGCCGAAGGCACTGAAACTGGCGGCAGTGGCGGTGCCGGCACCGTTGGACGAGCCCGAGGCGAACGGTGCAGTCAGGTAGTTGGCGTTGTACGGGCTTTCGGCGCGGCCATACACGCCGCGCTGCATGCCGCCGTTGGCCATGGGCGGCATGTTGGTCTTGCCCAGGCATACGGCGCCGGCGGCGCGCAGGCGTTCGATGGTGAAGGCGTCGCGCTGGGCCACCAGGTCCTTGAAGGCAGGGCTGCCGGAGGCAGCGGTCAGGCCTTTGACCAGGTAGCTGTCCTTGGCGGTGTAGGGGATGCCGTCCAGCGGGCTCAGGACCTGGCCTTTGGCGCGACGGGCGTCGGAGGCTGCGGCCTCATTCAGCGCCTCGGGGTTGCGTACCACAACGGCGTTCAGGGCGGTGGCGGTGTCGGCGCCATCGTAGGCGTCGATGCGCGCCAGGTAGGCCTGGACCAGCTCGACCGCCGTCGTGCGGCCCGACTCGAGCGCATCGCGCAGCTCGGCAATGGAAACCTCGGTTACCTCGATCATGCGTTCACCAAAAAATGTGCAGGTGGGGGCTAATGCGAGGAGTGTACAAGAAGGGCTTGGCGGGCGCAGGTTTGCGCGGGGGCAAACGGTTTTTTGCAGGCGAGCATTGTCGGGTCTTCCCGAGTCGTCCCACCATCCCTTCGAGTATCACCATGCAGGCGGCTTCAGCCGCAAAAGGGCCCTTGCAGGCCACCGATCAATGCGGCCCGCGCGGAATGGTCTTCAGCAGGTCTTCCGGGCTGATGTGCCCAACCACCTGGGCCACCGCGCTGCCCGGGGTCGGCAGGTCGATGATGTGGCTTTTCATCTTGCCGATCACGTGCATTTCGCACGGCTTGCAGTCGAACTTCAGGGTCAGCACTTCATCACCCTGGATCAGCTGCATCGGCGCCACCTTGGTGCGCACGCCGGTCACGCCCTTGGCCTGCTTGGGGCACAGGTTGAAGGAGAAGCGCAGGCAGTGCTTGGTGATCATCACCGGCACTTCGCCGTGCTCTTCATGGGCCTCGTAGGCCGCGTCGATCAGCTGCACGCCGTGGCGGTGGTAGAAGTCGCGGGCCTTCTGGTTGTACACGTTGGCCAGGAACGACAGGTGCGACTCCGGGTAAACCGGCGGTGGCGTGGTCTCGGCCTTGCGCCCGCCACGCGGGTGCGCCTGCACCCGTGCTGCCGTCAGCGCCTCGATGGCTTCGCGGCGCAGGGCCTTGAGCTGCGAGTTGGGGACGAAGTAAGCCTGTGGGGCGTCCAGCTCGATGCTGTCGGCGTGGTACATGGTGGTGCCCAGCTGGCCGAGCAGGTCGTGCAGCTGGTCCAGCGCCTGCTGCGGCTTGTTGGCCGGGCCGAACGGGCCTTCCAGTGCCACTTGCGTGCCCACGCCTTCCTCGCTGGTGACGGTCAGCACCAGGCGTTGCTCGCGCAGTACCGCGTGCCATTGCACGCCGACGCGGCGCTCGGCCGAGGTGCGTTGCAGGGCCTGCTGCCAGTTGTGGTCGAGGTTGCGCGACAGCGGGTGGTTGGGCCGCAGCTTGTGCAGGCCTTCAGGCATTTCGTTGGGCTCGACGCGGTAGCGGTAGCGCTTCTGGCCGTCTTCCTCGAATTCGCCACGCAGTTCGGCGATGTTGGCACGGAAGCCCACCACCTCACGCTTCACCAGCACATTGAGGCCGTCGCCGTTGGTCAGCGGCACCTCGGTGACCACCTGCATGTCACGCTTGCCGACCTTTTCCACCACGCCCACCGGCAGGCCGGTGAAGGTTGGCGAGTCGAAGGCGCCGATGTCGACCTTGCGGTCGGTGACGAAGTAGTCGGTGCTGCCGCGGTGGAAGGTCTTGTCCGGGTCGGGCACGAAGAAGTGCTGGGTGCGGCCGCTGGAGGCACGGGCCAGCTCCGGGCGGCCTTCGAGGATGGCGTCGAGTTCCTTGCGGTAGTGGGCGGTGATGTTCTTCACATAGGCCACGTCCTTGTAGCGGCCTTCGATCTTGAACGAGCGCACGCCGGCGTCGACCAGGTCAGCCAGGTTGGCAGTCTGGTTGTTGTCCTTCATCGACAGCAGGTGCTTCTCGAACGCGACCACGCGGCCCTGGTCATCCTTCAGGGTGTAGGGCAGGCGGCAGGCTTGCGAGCAGTCGCCGCGGTTGGCGCTGCGGCCGGTCTGCGCATGGGAGATGTTGCACTGGCCGGAGAAGGCCACGCACAGCGCACCGTGGATGAAGAATTCGATGGCGGCGTCGGTTTCGGCGGCGATGGCGCGGATCTGCTGCAGGTTCAGCTCACGCGCCAGCACCAGCTGGGAGAAGCCGGCCTGGTCGAGGAACCTGGCCCGTTCCAGGGTGCGGATGTCGGTCTGGGTGCTGGCGTGCAGCTCGATCGGCGGGATGTCCAGCTCCATCACCCCCAGGTCCTGCACGATCAGTGCGTCGACACCAGCGTCGTACAGCTGGTGGATCAGCTTGCGCGCGGGCTCCAGCTCGTTGTCGTGGAGGATGGTGTTGATGGTGGTGAACACGCGTGCATGGTAGCGATGGGCGAACTCGACCAGTTCGGCGATATCGCTGACTTCGTTGCAGGCGTTATGGCGCGCGCCGAAGCTCGGGCCACCGATGTAGATGGCGTCTGCGCCGTGCAGGATCGCTTCGCGGGCGATGGCCACGTCACGGGCAGGGCTGAGCAGTTCCAGGTGATTCTTTGGAAGGGACATGTCGTTATAGGTTCGGGCTGTCACGGTTTAGGCGGGCATTGTAGCGGCGAAACGGGCTGGCGGCATCATCGGGGTGCTTGTAGGAGCGGCCTTGTGTCGCGAAGGGCCGCAACGCGGCCCCGGCAATATATGCTGCGGAGCTGAGAATCTGGGGGTGCTTTGCACCCCATCGCGACACAAGGCCGCTCCTACAAGGATCGTGCCTCAGGCAAAAGTCAGCGCTTGGCAGCCATTGCGGTCACTTCCACGCGCATGCCTTCGAACGCCAGTGCAGCCACACCCACGGCGGCGCGTACCGGCCAGGGCTTGCTGAAGAAGCGCTGGTACACCTCGTTGAATGCCGCGCGGTCGGCCATGTCGGTGAGGTAGATGGTCAGGTGCAGCACGCGGTCCATGCCGCTGCCGGCCTTCTCCAGCGCCACCTTCAGCGCCTGCAGGGTGCACTCGCTCTGCTCGACGATGCCGCCCAGCTCCAGGCTGCCATCAGCGTGGGTCGGGATCTGCGTGGTGACCAGCACGCCGTTGTATTCGGCAACGTCGGAAGAAATCGACTCGGCGTCCGGGTCCGGGGTGTAGATGATGTCTGCTTGTGCCATGGTGTGTTTTGCCTTGCTACGGAAGGAAAGCGGCAAGCCTACGCGAGCGCGCCGGCCCGGTCGAGGGCGCCCCGGTGTTTGAAATGCGTGGCGTTCGCCGTCAGAATCGCGGCCGATTGCAAAGCAGGGGTTTACGTTGAACGAACAGACATTGTCCAGGCGCCTGGAGCGCGTGGCTGCACAAGTACCGCAAGGCGCGCGCCTGGCCGACATCGGCTCGGACCATGGCTACCTGCCGGTGGCCTTGATGCTGCGCGGCATATTGGACGCGGCGGTAGCGGGCGAGGTGGCGCAGACGCCGTTCGCCTCGGCCCAGCGCAACGTCCGCAGGAACGGCCTGGAAGGACGGGTCAGCGTGCGCCTGGCCGATGGCCTGGCAGCGGTCGAGCCGGGAGATCGCATCTCGGTGATCAGCATCTGCGGCATGGGGGGCGACACCATGTGCGAGATCCTCAAGGCCGGCAAGCAGCGCCTGGCTGGCGTCACGCGCCTGGTGCTGCAGCCCAATGGCGCCGAGCGCGAACTGCGCCAGTGGCTGATGGGCAATGGTTACCGGATCGTCAGCGAAGAACTGCTGCGGGAGAACCGCTTCGACTACGAGATCATCGTCGCCGAGCCGGGCAGGGCGGCGTACACCGCTGAACAGCTGTACTTCGGCCCGGTGCTGGTGAAGGAGAAAAGCGAGGCGTTTCTGGTCAAGTGGCGGCGCATGCTGCGGCAGAAGCAGCAGACCCTGGCAAACTTCGAGCGGGCCCGCGGTGCGGTGCCTCAGGCGAAAATCGACGACTTCAGGCAACAGGTCGGCTGGATCACCGAGGTACTGGCCTGACTCACTGCTGCGAGCAGTTGCCCATTTCCCGGTAGTCGATTTCGCGCTTCTGCCCCTGGTGGTCGACATACACCATGTGCGCGGTACCAACCTGGCAGTCGGCGGCGTTGCTGGGCGGGGTGATGGAGATGACCTTGGCCACGTCCAGCGGCATGCCGTATTCGTAGTTGCTGCTGCTGACCGGCTGGTTGCTGCCGGTGTCGGCAAGGGCACCGAACGAGGCGAGGGCAGCGGTAACGGCAAGGACAGCGATCGAACGTTTCATGGCAGGCTCCTTTTTTCAATGTATGACTAATGATCCATTCATTGGCCATCCACAATAAATGGGCTAACCCGTGATAGATTCCTGCCTGTAACGCAAGAATAAGACCGAACAAGGAGCACCTTCATGGACATGCTGCATGCCATGCGTACCTTCGCCCGTGTGGTGGAATGCGGCAGCTTCGCTGCGGCCGCCAATGCCCTGGATATTTCCGCGGCGCAGGTTTCGCGCATCGTTGCCGAGCTGGAAAACCAGCTGCAGACCCGCCTGCTGCACCGCACCACGCGGCGTTTGCGCATGAGCGAGGCGGGCGAGCGGTTTCTCGAGCGCGCGCGGCAGATCATGTTGCTGACCGAAGAGGCGGTGGGTGAAGCCCGTGGCGCGCACCTCACGCCCCGCGGCCGCCTGCGCTTGCATTGCCCGCACGGGATGGGCCTGTTGCTGATGCCGCTGGTGGCCGGCTACAACGCATTGTGCCCGGAGGTGGTGATCGAACTGACCCTGTCCCAGCGCAACCCCGACCCGCTGGCCGAAGGGCATGACGTGGTGATTACCGTGGACGGTGCGTTACCGGATTCGCAGCTGATCGCTGTGCCGCTGGGCAACATTTTCAGCATCCCCTGCGCGGCGCCGAGCTACCTGTTGGCCCACGGCGTGCCAGAGCGCCCGGAAGACCTGCACCAGCACCGTTGCCTGCGCATGGCTTATCCGATGTACGAAGGTGACTGGGTGTTTCCGCAAGGGGTGGACCAGTGCGTGATCGCACCGAACGACAGTTTTTCCACCAACGTCGCCGACGCCATGCTGGTGGCCAGCGAGCTGGGCATGGGCATTGGCCTGCTGCCGTTCTACACCGCCAGCCAGGCGATCGAGCAGGGGCGGTTGTGCCGCTTGCTGGCGCCGTATCGCCTGCGCGAGAGCGCGCTTTATGCGATTTACCCGTCACGGCATTATCTGGATGCCAAGGTGCGCACCTGGATCGACTACCTCAAGGAGCAACTGCCGGCGCTGTTCGAGGGGCATGCCAGGGTGGTGGATGATTCGCGGTATTGGCGATAGCCGAGTGCGGGGCGGTTAACGCTGGCCCTTGTAGGAGCGGCCTTGTGTCGCGATAGGGCCGCAAAGCGGCCCCAGGATGTCAGCTTCGATGCACAAATTGCTGGGGCCGCCATGCGGCCCTATCGCGACACAAGGCCGCTCCTACAGGGATCGCGCAAGGTTTTAAAGCGGGTAGTGCTTCAACTCCCGCGCAATCAGCATCCGCTGGATCTCGCTAGACCCTTCATAGATCTGCGTGATCCGCGCATCGCGGTAGTAGCGCTCGACCGGGTAATCCTCCAGGTAGCCATACCCGCCATGCACCTGGATCGCCATCGAACACACCCGCTCGGCCATCTCCGAGGCGAACAGCTTGGCCTGCGAAGCTTCCGACAGGCACGGCTTGCCGGCGCTGCGCAGGCGTGCGGCATGCAGGATCAGCAAGCGCGCGGCATTCACCTGCACCTGCATGTCGGCCAGCAGGTTGGCGATGCTCTGGTGTTCGTTGATCGGCTTGCCGAACTGCACCCGATCACGCGAGTAGGCCAACGCCGCCTCGAACGCGGCGCGGGCAATGCCCAGTGCCTGGGCAGCAATGCCGATACGGCCACCCTCGAGGTTGGACAGGGCGATGGCCAGGCCCTTGCCACGCTCACCGAGGATATTGGCGGCAGGGATGCGGCAGTTGTCGAAGGTGACCGCGCAGGTGTCGGAAGCGCGGATACCCATCTTGTGCTCGCTGCGATCGACCTTGAAGCCCGGATTGTCGGTGGGCACCAGGAACGCCGACAGGCCCTTTTTGCCCAGCTCCGGGTCGGTCACCGCGAAGACGATGGCCAGGCCGGCGCGGCGAGCGTTGCTGACGAACTGCTTGGCACCGTTGATCACCCACTGGCCATCCACCAGTTCGGCGCGGGTGCGCAGGTTGTGCGCCTCGGAACCGGCCTGTGGCTCGGTCAGGCAGAAGCAGCCGATCACCTCGCCGGTGGCCAGGCGTGGCAGCCACTGCTGTTGCTGTTCGGCCGTGCCGTAGGCCAGCAGCGGGCCGCAGCCCACCGAGTTGTGGATGCTCATCATCGCTCCGGTGGCACCGCAGCCGGCGGCGATCTCTTCCACCGCCAGGGCGTAGGCGACGTAGTCGGTGTAGCTGCCGCCAAAGTCTTCCGGCACCACCATGCCCAGCAGGCCCAGTTCGCCCATCTTGCGCACCACGCCATCGTCGATCCAGCCGGCCTTTTCCCAGGCCTGGGCATGCGGGGCGATCTCGCCACGGGCAAAGTCCCGGGCCATGTCGCGGATCATGATCTGTTCTTCGCTCAGTTCCAGGTCTTGCATCTGTGTACTCCCGGGCTCACAGGCCTTCGAAGAATTGGTCGACCCGCTGGCGTTGCAGTGCGGCCAGGGTCGGCGGGTTCCAGCGTGGCTGCTTGTCCTTGTCGATGATCAGCGCGCGCACGCCTTCGATGATGTCGCCGTGCTGGAACCACTGGCGGTCCAGGTGCAGCTCCATTGCAAAGCAGTCGTCAAGGCTCAGGTGGCGACCCCGGCGCAGCATCTCCAGAGTAACCGCCATGGCCAGCGGCGAGCGGCTTTCCAGCTGGTCGGCGGTGGCTACCGCCCAGGCATGGCTGTCGCCAATGCTCACCGCACGCAGTTGCTCGACGATGGCGGGCACGTCGGGCAGGGCGAAGAAGTGGTCGATGACCGGGCGCAGTTTTTCCAGCGGCGCATCGTCGAGCACCTGGGTGCCGAGCCTGGCCAGCAGGTTCTGCAGGTCCTTGAGTGGCTGGTCGCCGAAGTGCAGCTGGTCCAGGCCCTGGTCGAGGGCTGCCAGCTGGTCGCTGGCCAGGTACCAGTCGGCCAGGCCGCAGTACAGTGCATCGGCTGCCTGGATCTGGCCGCCGCTGACCCCCAGGTAGGTGCCCAGCTCGCCAGGGATGCGCGACAGGAAGTAGCTGCCACCCACATCCGGGAAGTAGCCGATTGCCACTTCGGGCATGCCCAGGCGGCTGCGTTCGGTGACCACGCGCAGGTCGCAGCCCTGGGCCAGGCCCATGCCGCCACCGAGGGTGAAGCCGTCCATCAGCACCAGCACCGGCTTGCGGTAGCGGTGGATGGCCAGGTCGAGGGCGTATTCCTCGACGAAGAAGGTTTCATGCAGCGTTTCGCCGGCCTTGAAGCTGTCGTGCAGCGAGCGGATATCGCCACCGGCGCAGAACCCTTTCGGGCCTTCGCCACGCAGTACCACGGCGTGCACGTGCGGGTCTTCGGCCCACTGGTCGAGGTGCTGGCGCAGGCTGCGGACCATGTCCAGGGTCAGGGCATTGAGGCCGGCGGGGCGGTTCAGGGTCAGATGGCCGATCTGGTTGCGGACCTCGGCCAGCACATGGTCGGTTGCCGAGGTATGAGCGTGCGCAGTCATTGCGTTCTCCCTGCTTTGTTATTGATTTTCCAAGTGAAGTCTGGAGTTCGCTGGAGGATCGCAGGATCCTGTCATGCGAATTTGCCTTGCACAATCGACAATTGTGCAAGGGCATCGTGCATTTTTGCCCTGCCTGAAGGTAGCGCGCTCCAATCATTAACCTGACAGTAACGAAAGCGCCAGTAGCTTGATTGATCCCCCCACCACCCCAGCCCTAAGGTGACCCCACGACAGCGAACCCGTGGAGTCACCATGACAACAACCAAGAATCCACCGCCGCAATGGTCGCGGCGGCGCGCCGAAAAGCAGCGCCGCCTTGACCGGGTCCGCCACCTCGCCGACGGCGTGGTGCTGCCCACCGAGCGTATCGTCGAAGCCCTGGAACTGCTGCTGGCTCCCGGCGACCGGGTAGTGCTCGAAGGCAACAACCAGAAGCAGGCCGACTTCCTTTCCCGCGCGCTGGCCAAGGTCGACCCTGCGCGCCTGCACGAACTGCACATGATCATGCCCAGCGTCAGCCGGGCCGAGCACCTCGACCTGTTCGAACGTGGTATAGCCCGCAAGCTCGACTTCTCGTTCGCCGGCCCGCAGAGCCTGCGCATTGGCCAACTGCTGGAAGACGGCCTGCTCGAAGTCGGTGCCATCCACACCTATATCGAGCTGTACTCGCGGCTGCTGGTCGACCTGATCCCCAACGTCACCCTGGTGGCTGGCTTCATGGCCGATCGCGACGGCAACCTGTTCACCGGCCCCAGCACCGAAGACACCCCGGCCTTGGTGGAGCCGGCTGCGTTCAGCGACGGCATCGTCATTGCCCAGGTCAACCAGCTGGTGGACCGCGTGGATGACCTGCCACGGGTCGATATCCCGGCATCCTGGGTCGATTTCGTGGTGGTTGCCGACCAGCCTTTCTATATAGAGCCCCTGTTCACCCGCGACCCGCGCCACATCAAGCCGGTGCATGTGCTGATGGCGATGATGGCCATTCGCGGCATCTACGAAAAGCACCAGGTGCAGTCGCTGAACCATGGCATTGGCTTCAACACCGCCGCCATCGAGCTGATCCTGCCCACCTATGGCGAGTCCCTGGGCCTGAAGGGCAAGATCTGCCGCAACTGGACACTCAACCCGCACCCGACGCTGATCCCGGCCATCGAGACCGGCTGGGTGGAAAGCGTGCACTGCTTCGGCACCGAGCTGGGCATGGAGGACTACATCGCCCAGCGCCCGGACGTTTTCTTCACCGGCCGTGATGGTTCGCTGCGTTCCAACCGCATGATG
Organism: Pseudomonas sp. A2; assembly: GCF_023100865.1. NCBI lineage: Bacteria > Pseudomonadati > Pseudomonadota > Gammaproteobacteria > Pseudomonadales > Pseudomonadaceae > Pseudomonas > Pseudomonas sp. A2. The sequence goes on along the minus strand of NZ_CP039127.1, from coordinate 3,394,298 downwards.
TGCCAGCTGGCCGGGCAGTACGCCGTCGACCTGTTCATCGGCGCCACCCTGCAGGTAGATGGCGATGGCCATTCCTCGACCGTGACCCGCGGCCGCCTGGCCGGCTTCGGCGGTGCCCCGAACATGGGCCACGACCCCCGTGGCCGGCGTCACGCGACCCCGGCCTGGCTTGACATGACCGTGCCGGAAACCATGCTCGAACGCGGTCGCAAGCTGGTGGTGCAGATGGTCGAGACCTACCAGGAAGGCGGCAAGCCCACCTTCGTGGAAACCCTCGATGCCGTGGAAGTGGCCAGGAAAGCCGGCATGCCGCTGGCGCCGGTGATGATCTATGGCGACGACGTCACCCACCTGCTGACCGAGGAGGGCATTGCCTACCTGTACAAGGCCCGCAGCCTGGAAGAGCGCCAGCAGATGATCGCCGCCGTGGCCGGGGTTACCGCCATCGGCCTGCGGCACGACCCCAAGGACACGCAGCGCCTGCGCCAGCAGGGCCTGGTCGCCTTGCCTGAAGACCTCGGCATCCGCCGCACTGACGCCAGCCGCGAACTGCTGGCCGCGCGCAGCATCGCCGACCTGGTCGAATGGTCCGGCGGCCTCTACAACCCGCCTGCACGCTTCAGGAGCTGGTGATGAAAGCACTTGACTTGCAACCGCGTGGGCTTCTTCGCGAGCATGCTCGCTCCCACAGGGAAAGTGATGCACTTGAAGATTGCGCGGTCCCTGTGGGAGCGGGCGTGCCCGCGAAGAGGCCAGCACAGGCAACCGTATTACCCCTGGCCGATCACCTGGCCGACCTGGCCGTGGAAGCCCTGATCGACGAAGCCGACCTGTCCCCCAAACCCGGCCTGGTCGACCGCCGTGGCAATGGCGCCCACCACGACATGACCCTGGCCCTGATGCATGCCTCGGCCCTGGCCCTGTGGCCATGCCTGCGCAACATGGCCGAAGCCGCCCAGGCCATCGGCACCCTCGGCCAGCCCCTGCGCGCCACCCTGGGCCAGCTCGGCCGCGAAGGCGAGGCTGTGATGCTGGCCGCGACCGGTGGGGTCAACACCCATCGCGGCGCAATCTGGGCCCTCGGCCTGCTGGTAGCATCCAAGGCCCTCGACACCCAGGCCGATACCAACACCCTGGCTGCCCGTGCCGGGCGCATCGCACTGTTCGACGACCCCGCCATGACCACCCAGGACAGCCATGGCCTGCAGGTACGCCGCCGCTATGGCACTGGCGGCGCCCGCGAACAGGCGCAACAAGGTTTCCCGGCGGTTATCGGTCACGGCCTGCCACAACTGCAGCGCAGCCGCGCCGCCGGTGCCAGCGAGCCCCACGCCCGGCTCGACGCGCTGCTGGCGATCATGGCCGTGCTCAACGATACCTGCGTGCTCTGGCGCAGCGGCCCGACCGGGCTGGCTGCCGTCCAGCACGGCGCCCGTAGCGTGCTGAGCGAAGGCGGCAGCGCCACGCTGGCCGGGCGCCGACAGCTGCGCCGGCTGGACCAGCACCTGCTGCACCTGAATGCCTCACCGGGCGGCGCCGCCGATCTGCTGGCCGCCTGCCTGTTCCTCGACAAAGCCGGGAGCCTGTGACATGGAGACCCTGACCTTTCAATTCCCCGCCGCCGCCCCTGGGCGTAGCCGCACGCTGGTGGGCTGCGTCAGCTCCGGCGACCTTGAAGTGCTGATCGAACCCGGCACCGCCGGTAGCCTGCAAATCCAGGTGGTGACTTCGGTCAACGGCAGCGCTGCCCGCTGGGCGCAGCTGTTCCAACGCCTGTTCGAGGGCCGCACCTGGCCGGCCGTGAACATCGACATCCATGATTTCGGCGCCACCCCAGGCGTGGTGCGCCTGCGCCTGGAGCAAGGCTTCGAGGAGATCGCCCATGACTGATATCGCGCGCTTGCTGCACAGCCGCAGCTTTGTCGAACTGGGCGCCCGCCAGCGCGCCCGCGCCGTGCTCGACCCGGGCAGCTTCCGTGAACTGCTGGGGCCGTTCGACCGGCTGATGTCACCGTGGCTGCCGCGCCAGGGCATCGTGCCCCAGGCCGATGATGGCGTGGTCATCGCCAAGGGTCTACTGAACGGGCGCAACGCTGTGGTCGCTGCCATCGAAGGCAGTTTCCAGGGCGGCAGCATGGGCGAGGTGGGAGGGGCCAAGATCGCCGGTGCGCTGGAACTGGCCATCGAAGACAACCGCAACGGCATCCCCACCTGCGCCGTGCTGCTGCTGGAAACCGGCGGTGTACGCCTGCAGGAAGCCAACCTGGGGCTGGCGGCGATTGCCGAAATACAGGCGGCGATTGTCGAGCTGCGGGCCTGGCAGCCGGTGGTCGGCCTAGTCGCAGGTTCGGTCGGCTGTTTCGGCGGCATGTCCATCGCCGCTGGCCTTTGCAGCCACTTGCTGGTCACCCGCGAGGCCCGCCTGGGCCTCAACGGCCCGCAAGTGATCGAGCAGGAAGCGGGCATCGGTGAATACGACGCCAAGGACCGCCCCTTCATCTGGAGCTTGACCGGCGGCGAGCAGCGCCACGCCAGCGGCCTGGTCGATGCCTGTGTGGCCGATGACATCGAGGCGTTGCGCGAACGCTTGCTGCAATTGCTCGACGAGCCTTCAAGGGATCGCGCCGGTCAACACGCCTGGTTCCTCGAACGCCTGGCCCGGCTGGGCGATGACTGCACGCAACTGGATGCCGCTGCCGTGCGTGACCTGTACCAAGGAGAAGCCAAATGAACCGTGCCTTGAACTGGCTGCCGGGCCTCGCCGGTGGGCAAGCCTTGCCCGGCTACCCCGCGTCGTTGCGGGTAATCGACGGCGAACTGGACAACCGCCTGGCGCGTTTCATCGCCGTGGTGCCGGACGCCGACAACCCGTTCCCTCGTGCGCGCTCGGGCGAAGTCGGCCTGCTGGAAGGCTGGGGCCTGGCCAAGGCTGTGAGCGAAGCGGTCGAGGCTGACCGCCACGGTCAGAAGCGCGCCATCGTCGCGGTGATCGACGTGCCCAGTCAGGCCTATGGCCGCCGTGAGGAAGCCTTGGGGATTCATCAGGCGTTGGCCGCTTCGGTGCAGGCCTATGCCCAGGCACGGCTGGCCGGGCACCCGGTGATCGGCCTGCTGGTCGGCAAGGCCATGTCTGGTGCCTTCCTGGCCCACGGTTACCAGGCCCAGCGCCTGATCGCCCTGGATGATGCCGGGGTCATGGTGCACGCCATGGGCAAGGCGGCGGCAGCGCGCATCACCCTGCGCAGCGTCGAGCAACTGGAAGCCCTGGCCGCCGAGGTGCCGCCGATGGCCTACGACCTGGCCAGCTACGCTTCGCTGGGCCTGCTGTGGCGCCGCCTGACGGTGGACAACGCCGAGACGCCGAGCAGTGCCGACATCGCCCAGGTACGTGCCTGCCTGGCAGATGCGGTGCGCGACATCGGCAGCTCGAGCGACCTGTCGTCGCGGCTGGCGGGCGAAAACCGCAGCGCCTCGCGCCAGGTGCGCGAACAGCTGCGCCGCCAATGGCAGGGCGCTTGAGATGAACGCGCCAAGGCCGCACGACCTGCTCTGGGGCATGCCCGTATCGGGCCTGCCTGCTGATGCGCCGCGTTGGGCGCAGGATGTGCTGCTGAGCGGCCAGCCGGTGGTGGTGCGCCGTGCCACCTGTGCGAATGGCTGGGTGGCGGTGGGGCTGCGTGGCCAGGGCAGGGCGCAGCGGTCGGGTGTACTGATGCGGCTGGCCGATATCCAGTGTCAGCAAGGCCCCGAAGTGCTGCGCTGGCAAGCTGAGAGCCCTTGGCCTGCATTGCAGGCCCTGGCCTCGGTCGCCCCGGTACTGGATGCCAGCGGCCTGGCCTGGGGGCCGACAGGTGGGGTGGGGTACCAGATCGCCACCGGTATGGAGGTGGTACACGCCGACAGCGACCTGGACTTGCTGCTGCGCACGCCACAACCGCTGGCCCGGGCGCAGGCGCGTGAGCTGCTGGATATCCTCGATTGCGCGCCTTGTCGTATCGACCTGCAGCTGGAAACCCCGGCGGGTGCCGTCGCCCTGCGTGAGTGGGCCGGCTTCGCCCGCCGCGTGCTGCTCAAGTCGGCCCATGGCCCACGCCTGGTCAGCGACCCATGGGCAGCGATGGAGCGTGCCGCATGAGCAGCCTGTTCGCCTTCCCCGGCCAGGGCGCCCAGCAGGTGGGCATGCTGCAGCGCCTGCCTGAGGGGGCCGGGCAATTGCTGGAAGAGGCCAGTGACACCCTCGGCCAGCAGGCCCTGGCGCTGGACAGCCAGCAGGCCCTGCAGACGACCCGTGCCGTGCAGCTGTGCCTGCTGCTGGCTGGCGTGGCCTGGGCGCGCTGGCTGATGCAGCGCAGCCCCGCGCCGGATTACGTGGCGGGCTTGTCGATTGGCGCCTACCCGGCGGCGGTCACGGCGGGCGCCCTGGGCTTTGCCGATGCCGTGCGCCTGGTTGCCCTGCGTGGCGAACTGATGCAGCGCGCCTATCCGCAAGGCTACGGCATGACCGCACTCAGCGGCCTGGACCTGGCCTGTGTCGAACGCTTGTTGAGCGATACGGGCGGCGAGGTGTATGTCGCCAACCTCAACAGCGACAACCAGATCGTCATCGCCGGCAGCGATGGTGCGATGGCTGCGGTTGCCGCCAAGGCACGCCGCCTGGGCCATGGCGTTGCCCGGCGCCTGGCGGTCAGCGTGCCGTCGCATTGCCCGTTGCTGGATGGCCCGGCGGCCGAACTGGCCAGTGCCTTCGCCACGGTCGAGCTGCAGCGACCGCGTATCACCTACCTCAGCGGCAGCAGCGCTCGACCGATATTCGACCCACAGCGTCTGCGCGACGACCTGGCCGGCAACATGGCGCGGGTGGTCGACTGGCGTGCTACGTTGCGCAACGCCTATGAGCGTGGCGTGCGCCTGCACCTGGAACTGCCGCCCGGCAACGTGCTCGGCGGGCTGGCCCGGCCGGTGTTCGAACAGGGCAGGGTGGTTGCTGTTGAAGGCACCCGCTGGGACACCCTGGATGCGCTGCTGCGCCAGGAGGTGGCCGACGAACGATGACAGCGGCACTGCGGCGGATGGCGACCCCTGTGGAAGCGGCTTTAGCCGCGAAGAATCCAACGCGGTGCATGGCACCGGCTGCGCCGGTGTTCGCGGCTAAAGCCGCTCCCACAGAGTTCAGTTCCATGGGGGCAAAAGCTGCACAAAAGTGTGTTTACGAAGAACAACAACAAGCAACTTCGACACTACCTGAGGACAACAACAATGATCATCTATGGTGTGGCACTGCTGGCGGTCTGCACGCTTGCCGGCGTCATCGTCGGCGACTTCCTGGGCGTGCTGCTGGGCGTCAAATCCAATGTGGGCGGGGTCGGCATCGCCATGATCCTGCTGATCTGCGCACGCCTGTACATGCACCGCAACGGCGGCATGAGCAAGGAATGCGAGTTTGGCGTGGGCTTCTGGGGCGCCATGTACATCCCGGTGGTGGTGGCCATGGCTGCCCAGCAGAACGTGGTCACGGCCCTGCACGGCGGGCCGGTGGCGTTGCTGGCGGCGGTGGGTGCGGTACTGGTGTGCGGTGCGACCATTGCCCTGATCAGCCGCAGCCACCGCGGCGAACCCCTGCCGGCAGTGGAGGCCGGCCCCGAAAGCAATGTGCAGGCCGCCCCTGCAGGAGGGCGTTGATCATGTGGCCAATCATTGACAATGCCCTGGAACATAACGGTTTGATCACTGCCTTTGCGGTGGTGGGCGCGATCATGTGGTTGTCGGTGGTGCTGTCGAAGTACCTGACCTTCGGCCGCGTGCACGGCTCGGCCATCGCCATCGTCATCGGCCTGGTGCTGGCCTGGGTCGGCGGCACCATTACCGGTGGCCAGAAAGGCCTGGCCGACATGGCGCTGTTCTCCGGCATCGGCCTGATGGGCGGGGCCATGCTGCGCGACTTCGCCATTGTCGCCACGGCCTTCGAGGTGCAGGCCACCGAGGCGCGCAGGGCCGGGATGATCGGCGCGGTGGCGCTGCTGCTCGGCACGGTGCTGCCATTCATTGTCGGCGCTGCGGTGGCCTACGCCTTCGGTTACCGTGATGCGGTGAGCATGACCACCATTGGTGCGGGTGCGGTGACCTATATCGTCGGACCGGTGACCGGGGCAGCGTTGGGGGCCAGTTCGGACGTGATGGCACTGTCGATTGCCACCGGGCTGATCAAGGCGATCCTGGTGATGGTGTTCACCCCGGTATCGGCGCGCCTGCTGGCGCTGGACAACCCACGTTCGGCGATGGTGTTCGGCGGGTTGGCGGGGACGGTGTCGGGGGTGACGGCCGGGCTGGCGGCGACCGACCGGCGCCTGGTGCCGTACGGGGCCCTGACAGCCACCTTCCATACCGGGTTGGGCTGCCTGATGGGCCCGTCGATCCTGTACTTCTGCGTACGCGCCCTGGTTGGGTGACATCAATCCCCTGGACTGCGCAGACCCCTTGCAGGAGCGGCCTTGTGTCGCGATCGGGCCGCAACGCGGCCCCGATAATTCCTAAGCGGGTCGTTTCTGAAGTATTTGGTTTCATGTTCAGAAATGTCTTACAGGTGATGGCCTTGTTGGCTGTGGGGTGTAGGTCGAGAGGTTGGGGTCAGGGCTGCCATGTGTCCGGCACTGCATTTTCAGCGCCTGTGAGATCGAGCGCCGCCCGCGCGGCGCTTCGCAGCACAAGGCTGCTCCTACATCTGTTTCTGGCCAGTAACGCCTGTGCCAACGCGCGCGACCGCCTTGTTTGTCCGGCACGATATCGAGGTGGACGCCAAGGGGCCGCGCGCCTTTGCCTCAGGAATAATTGGCCCGAAACAGATGTAGGAGCAGCCTTGTGCTGCGAAGCGCCGCGCGGGCGGCGCTCGATCTCCCAGACACTGAAAATCTCATGACGAACACCCGCAACCCACCCCCCCGTTTCGGGGAAAGCCGCTGGGGAATCCTCCCCAATCTGTTTCGTTTGCCGCTGCAACCTACTGAAAATTAAAGCAATCTGCTCCTGGCATGCACCTTGCTCCAGCTCCACGCAGAGATCCTGTGTCCCGGAGGTGCAGCATGTCCATGCCACTCAAAGGCCCCATCCTGTCATCACTCGTTCTGGCCTTGCTCGGCTGGGAGTCGACCAGCGAAGCCGCCGTGCAGTGCCAGCGCACCCTCGTCGCCAACGTTGTGGCGCTGGACCAGCCACTGATGTTCAACCGCCTTGGCGCGCAAAACGCCAACGGCATGATGTTCGCCCTGCGCGAGGATGTGGTGGACGACAAGATGGTCCCCCTCAGCAGCGGCGGGGCGGCGGTACCGGGCAAGGTCACCCTGCGCCCGGACAAGCGCCCGCGGCCCATCGTGCTGCGGGTGGCCGCCGGTGAATGCCTTACCGTCAACCTGACCAACCTGCTCGACTACAAGGCCAACCCCAACAAGGACGGCATCGAGGCCGAAGAGCCTGAGGGCGAAGGGGAGGGGCCGGAGCTCGAAAATGAAGCCGCCGAAGGCTTCGTCGCCGACGAGCAGGTGGCCGAGCGCATGGTCGGCTTCCAGGTCAACGGCATGCAGGCGGTCAACAGCATCGCCGACATTTCGGCCTACACCGGGCGTAACGGCAACTTCTTCGTCAGCCCCGGCAGCACCCGCAGCTATACCTTGTACGCCGAACGCGAAGGCGCTTTCGCCGCCACGAGCAAAGCCGCCACGTTCGGCGGCGAGGGCACTGCGGGCAACGTTGCCAACGGCCTGTTCGGCCAGGTAGTGGTAGTGCCCAAGCTCGGCCGCACCTACCGCAATACCCTCACCGAAGAAGAAATGCGCCTGGCCACCACCGGCCGCACCGCCACCGGTCAGCCGGTAATCGATTACGAAGCCCGCTACCCGCAAATGCAACCCTGGATCGCCGAGGGCAAGGCCGGCAAACCGATCATTGCCATGGTCGACGGCAACGAAATCATCAACAGCGAAACCGATGCCATCGTCATGGGCCCCAACCCCGATGGCAGCTTCCCCAAATCCACCTACCCGCTGGAAAACCTGGGCAAGCGCAACCCGGCGCTGCCCAACCGCCTGGAGGCGTTCCGTGACTTCGCCTCGCAGTTCGCCGACGAGGTCGCCGGCACCCAGGCGTTCCCGGGCTACTGGGCCGACCCGGTGATGGGCCACGTACTGGAACCCACCCGCGACTCGTTCATGATCAACTACGGTTCCGGTGGCATGGGCGCGGAAGTGGTGGCCAACCGGCTGGGCGTGGGGCCGATGCACGACTGCCTGTCGTGCGCCTACGAGGAGTTCTTCCTCAGTGCGCACACTGTCGGTGACGTCGGTACCCTGGTGGACGTGCCGGCCAACGTCGGCCTGGAGCACATTCGCCCTGGCGAGGTGCCACCGGCCAGCGCCGTCGGGGTCAAGGCCAGCATGGCCCTGTTCCCGGCGGAACCGGCCAACGTGCACCACAGCTACATTGGTGACTTCACCAAGTTCCGCAACACCCACAACGGCCATGAACAGCACATCTTCCACCTGCACGGCCACCAGTGGCTGTTCAACCCCAATGACGACAATTCCGACTACATCGATGCCCAGGGCATCGGCGCGGGGGTCGGCTACACCTACGAAATCGCCAACGGCGGTGCGGGCAACCGCAACCGGGTGGCAGGCGATGCCATTTACCATTGCCACTTCTACCCGCACTTCGCCCAGGGCATGTGGGCCATGTGGCGGGTGCACGACGTGTTCGAGGAAGGCACCCGCCTGGAAGTGAGCGGGCAGGGCGAGAACGGCTTCCACAGCACCCCGTTCGCCCTGCGCAGCGGCAAGCCGGCGGTTGGCGCGCGGGCCTTGCCCGATGGCGAGATCGTTGCGGGTACGCCGATCCCGGCCATCGTGCCGCTGCCCGGCAAGGCCATGGCGCCGATGCCAGGCAAGGTGGTGGTTGTACCGAAGCTGTCCGAAGAGCTGGTTGCCGCCAATGACGACGACGAGCCCGAAGAAGAAGAGGATGAAGAACCAGCCAACCAGGAGCCGGTTCGCAAGGCCATCGGCTCGCTGGCGCTGGTCGACCGCAGTGACGCCAACCGCAACGCCGACGGCACCTTGAAAAACCCTGGCTATCCGTTCTGGATCGGCGGCATGGAAAGCAGCGTGGGCAACCGCCCACCAACCCCGCCACTGGACATGCTCGACCCGGCCATGGCACGCCAGCTCAAGGAAAGCGGCAAGGCGCTGTGGGCCAACCTTGACCCGAACCAGGTCGATGGCTGGGATGGCGGCCTAGGGCGCCACGCGCTGGACGGCGTATCTGCAGGTGGCGAGGCTGAAACCATCACCACCAAGCTCGATTTCACCAAGGTGGTACAAAAGGCCAAGCCCATCTACCTGCCCGAAGAGGGCACCGATGTCGAGCAGGCGGCCATGCAGTTCCATGCCCAGGCCGAACACCAAAGCTTTGCCCTGATCCCCGGCAGCCAGCCGGTGGCCAAGGCGTTCCGCACCAACGGCGCCTTGCCGACTGCCGGCGCGCCGTTCTACGAGCCGTGCATGGATGACCGGGGCAAACGCCTGACCCAGTCTTCCGGGGTAGGCGAGTTCTTCAGCGGCGAAAGCCTTTCGGGCCTGAACTTCCGGGGCTCCTCGGCCTTCACCGCCGACCACCCACGCATCTACAAGGGCGCCAACATCCAGTTCGACGCGGTGTACAACAAGGTCGGCTACCACTTCCCGCAGGCCCGCATCATCGCCCTGTGGGAGGACGCCTGGCCGGTGATCACCAAGCAGCGCCCGCCAGAGCCACTGGTGATGCGCATGAACACCTTCGACTGCACCATGTACCAGCACACCAACCTGATCCCGAACATCTACGAGATGGACGACTACCAGGTGCGCACCCCGACCGACGTGATCGGCCAGCACATCCACCTGCCCAAGTGGGACCTGACCGCCGCCGACGGCTCGGCCAACGGCTGGAACTACGAAGACGGCATCCTCTCGCCCGGCAGCGTGGTCGAGCGGGTGCAGGCCATTCGTGCCTACAACGGCTGCACCCAGGGCGATAGCCGCGACGGCACCGCCGCCTGCCCGCAAGCCCGGCAGCACCCATACTTCGGCCGCTTCGGCCGGGCCGACTGGCTGGGCGCACGCACGGCCATGCAGCGCTGGTTCGCCGACCCGCTGGTGAACGTGTACAACGTCGACCGTGGCCTGGGCACCATCTTCACCCACGACCACCTCGGCCCATCGACCCACCAGCAGCTTGGGCTGTATGCCACCGTACTGGCCGAACCAGCCAACTCCACCTGGTACCACGCCGAAACCGGCGAGAAGCTGTACAACCCGGCCACGCGCCAGGACGGTGGCCCGACCTCGTGGCAGGCGGTGATCCAGACCGGTGACCACGATGGCGACGGCAAGAACGACAGCTACCGCGAGTTCTTCCTGGAATACAGCGACTTCCAGCACGCCTACGAGGCCGGTGTGTACGTCGGCGCCGGGCCGGACGGCATCCCCAATGCCCAGTCGTACCCGGCCACCGCCGACAGCTTCCGCTACGCCATCAACCCGCCGGTGCGCGGCAAGGCGTCGAACCTGCTGGAGGCCATCGTCGAGGAACGCGGTGGCATCAACCCGGGCTGCCCAAGCCGGCCCTGCCCGCAGGCAATCTCGGTGGATGACCCGGGCATGTTCGTCGTCAACTACCGCAACGAGCCCCTGGCCCTGCGTGTGTACGACCCGAACAAGGTCGGCCCGGACGGCAAGCGTGGCATGCAGGCCGACGGCCTGGCCGGCGACCTCAGCTATGCCTTGCAAACCCGTACCGACCGGGCGATTCCGGCCATGAACCTGGCTCCGTCGGCGATTACTTCGGCCGTGGGCCCCACCGGCGGCACCACGCTGTTCCCGCCGCACATCAACGCGGCCGGCAGCGAACCGGGCGACCCGTTTACCCCGATGCTGCGCACCTACTCCGGTGACAACGTACGCCTGCGCATGCACGCCGGCGGCCATGAAGAGGAGCACAACGTCACCTTGCATGGCGTGAAGTGGCTGCAGAACGGCACCGGCTACGGCAACAGCTCCAACTCGGGCTGGAAGTCATCGCAGATGATCGGTATTTCCGAGCAACTGGGCTTCATGGCGCCGGTGTCGATGATCTCCAGTTCGGCGGCCACCAACGGTGACTACCTGTATTCCCTGGACGCGGCCCTGGAGGGCTACTGGAACGGCATCTGGGGCATCATGCGCAACTACACCGCGCAGCGTGCCGACCTGTTCCCGCTGCCCAACAACCCGCAGCCGGTGGCCATGCGCAACACCGTCAACTTCGACGGCATCTGCCCGAAAACCACGGCCAACCCCAACGGCATCGGCAGCCGCTCCACGGTCAAGCGCAGCTACGAAATCGTCGCGGCACTGGCCAACGACATCCTCGAGAACCGCAACGGCGTCAGCATCAATGACCCGGCCGGTGTCGGCCAGCATGTCGGCGGCCCGCTCAAGGCCAATGGCGGCACCCTGGTGTTCAACAGCCGCAAGACCGCCATCCCGCTGGTCAGTGGGGTAGACCCCGAAGATGGGGAACCCTTCACCATTGGTGGCCACAGCGCGCCGCTGCACGACCCGACCGCGATCCTGTACGTGCGCAAGGCCGACCTGGACGCCACCACCGGCAAGCTCAAGGCGGGCGTGCCCGTGGAGCCACTGGTGCTGCGCGCCAATGCCGGCGAGTGCATCAGCATCACCCTGGAAAACCGCCTGCCGCTGGTGATGCCGGACCTGCCCAGCACTGCGGTGATGCACAACGTGGTCAAGCGTGACCGCTTCGACAGCGAGGGTGCCACCGCCTTTGCCAACAACCTGATGCGGCCGTCCAGCCACGTGGGCCTGCATGCCCAGCTGCTGGCCTACGACATCACCAAGTCCGATGGCGCCAACGTCGGCCTCAACCCGGTGCAGACCGTAGCCCCGCGTGCCGGCACCAGTGGCGCCTGGCCGACCCGTACCTACCAGTACTATGCCGGCCACCTGGAGCGTGAAGGCAAGCCGGTGTCGCAGCTGGGCCGCACGGTGGACAACATCAACACCACGGCCATCGAGTTCGGCGGCCTCAACCTGACCCCGTCGGACTTCATCAAGCAGCCGCAGAAAGGCCTGGTGGGTGCCATGAGCATCCTGCCACAGACCGCCACCTGGACCGAGGACAGCGCAACACGGGCCCAGGCCACGGTCAAGGTCACCGGCCAGCCCGACTACCGCGACTTCGTCACGGTCTGGCAGCGTGCGCTGAACATGCGCTGGGCCGACGGCCGCCCGGTGGAGGGCATCAATACCGAAGGCAACGGCGCCGCCGGCGACCCGCAGGACAACGGCAACATGGCGGTCAACTACAAGACCGAACCCCTGTGGCTGCGCTTCGGCATGGCCCCCGACTCACCCTTCGGCCGCGCCGGTGGCCTGGGCTTTGGCGATGTGCCCAATGCCCACATGGCCTACGCCAACGCCCTGGTCGGTGGCGACCCGCAAACCCCGGTGCTGTACGCCAAACCCGGCCAGCCGGTGCGCAACCATATCGTGATGCCCAGTGGTGGCAGCCGCGGCATGGTTTACCAGCTGGATGGCCACTTGTGGCCGCTGCACAACTACCAGGCCGAGAAGAACGACGTGGACGGCTACCCGCTGAGCCTGCCTGGCATCGGCTCGGTGCGCTTCGGCTACAACCCGATGGCCATGTACATCGGTGCCCAGGAAAGCGTGCTGCCGGCCGCGCACTTCAGCTTCATGCTGCCCAGTGCCGGCGGCGCCAACGCGGTGGCGGGTGACTACCTGTTCCGCGACTACGCCGCCTACGGCAACCTCTCGGGGCTGTGGGGGATCTTGCGGGTGACCAATGAAGCGCCGCCGGCAACGGCACCGGCGCAGTGACGGTAAATGGGGGCGCGAAAATGAACAAGAAGACCCGCCTTGCATGCATGGGGGTAGCACTGGGGGCAGCGCTGATCGGCCTGGGCGTGGCCTATGAAAGCCTGTGGTGCGATCCGCGCGAGTATTTGCAGGGCTCTGCCGACCCGCAGGCCCCGCATCGGCTCAGCCGCGACGGTGTGACCGTGGAGTTCGAGGCCCGGCCGCTGGCGGGGGATCAGTTGCAGGAGGGCAGCTTCGCCAACATCCGTTTCAAGGTCAGCGACCAGGCCAGTGGCCAACCGCTGTCGGGCATGGCCCCGGGGGCGTGGCTCGACCCGACGCAGTCGGCCCCGGAGGGCGACCGCGACCAGAGCTGCAAGGCCCGTGTCGCGCTGTTCCTCAAAAGCAGCATTGGCGCCCGGCCTTTGCTCGACCTGAACAGTTACTTCCTGTTGATGATGAACAAGGACGCCAGCCTGACGGTGATCGACCCAACCGTATCGGTGGGCGGCGTCACCAGCACCATGGCCCGCATCGACCTGCCTGGACGGCCCATGGACTGGGTAGCCACCGCTGACGACAGGCAGGTGTTCGTGTCCATTCCCGAGCGCGGCAAGGTCTCGGTGATCGACACCGAGACCTTCACCCGCGTGGCCGACCTGGACGCTGGCGACCAGCCGCTGCGCGTGGCCCTGCAACCGGACCAGCACCGGCTTTGGGTAGGCAACAACAGCAGCGACCCGGCCAAGGGCGGGGTAACGGTGATAGACGTACCGGGGCGTAACACCCTGAAAACCTTCAACACCGGCGGCGGCCACCACGAAATCGCCTTCAGTGGTGACTCCCGCTACGCCTATGTCAGCAACCGCGACAGCGGCACCCTGAGCGTGATCGACATCCCGGAAATGCGCCTGGCCAAGACCATCAAGGTTGGCCCGCACCCGCTGTCGGTCAGCTATTCGGCGTTGTCCCAGGCGGTGTACGTGGTCGATGGCGAGGAGGGCAGCGTGCGCGTGTTCGATGCCCGCAACCACCAGCTGCGCCACACGGTCCAGGCCGAGCAGGGCCTGGGGCCGATGCGTTTCAGCAGCGATGGCCGCTATGGCATCGTGCTCAACACCCTGGAGAACCAGGCCCTGGTGATCGACGCCAGTACCGACAAGCTGATCCACCGGATCCCGGTGGCGGCCGAACCGTATCAGCTGACTTTCACCAAGGGCTATGCCTACGTGCGCGGCCTGGCTTCACCGAAGGTGAGCATGATCAACCTGGCCAGCCTGGGCGAAGGGCGTTCGCCGATCATCCAGGGCTTCGAGGCCGGCCCGGCGGCGCCACGCCAGGCTGGCGACCTGCCGCTGGCTCAGGGGCTGTCGGTGTCGCGCGATGACAATTCGGTGTTCGTGGTCAACCCGGTGGACAACACCACCTACTTCTACGCCGAAGGCATGAACGCACCGATGTCCGGCTACAACAACCGTGGCCACCAGGCCCGTGCCGCCATCGTCGTCGACCGCAGCCTGCGCGAACTGGCGCCGGGCGTGTATGGCTCGACGGTGAAGATGCCCGCCGCCGGCAAGTTCGACGTGGCCTTTTTGCTCAACCAGCCGCAGATCATCCACTGCTTCAGCACCGATGTGGTCGCAGCGCCGAATGCCGGCAAGCGCAAGGGCGCACATGCCGAGTTCATCGGCCTGGACCGGCCGTTGTCGCAACACAGCGCCGTGACCGCACGGGTGCGCATCGTCGGCGACGACGGCCTGCCGCGCCTGGGTCTGAGCGACCTGAGCCTGCGCTACTTCCTGGCGCCTTCGTCGATGCCACGCAACCTGCAGCTGGAGGAGGTGGGCGAGGGCATCTATGAGGCGGCCCTGACCCTGCCCGAAGCTGGCGCGTGGTACCTGCACGTGCAGTCGCCGTCGCTGGGGCGCAAGTTTGCCGAAGAAAACTACACCAGCCTGCGCGTGCTGCCGGCCGCAACGTCCACCGCTTTCGATAATGACGTGAGGAATCTGCGATGAACGCCAAGCATGCTTGCACACTGTTGGCCCTGAGCCTGGCTTTTGCCGGCAACCTGGCCCTGGCCCATGGCGGCCACGACCACAACGGCCACGCCGAACAGCCGCCGGCGGCGCGCCAGGAAAAGGCCAGCGTGCGCTTTGCCGATGTCTCACTGCTGAACCAGGACGGCATGCCGGTACGCCTGGAAAAAGACCTGGTGGGCGACCACCTGGTGGTCATGGGCTTTATCTACACCAGTTGCACCACGGTGTGCCCGGTGGTGTCGTCGATCATGGGCAAGGTCCAGCAGCAACTGGGTGGCCGGGTGGGGCAAGACATTCACCTGGTATCGATCAGCGTCGACCCGCAACGTGACGACGCCAAGCGCCTGCAGGACTACGCCAAGGCCTTCCAGAAGGGGCCGGGCTGGAGCTGGCTGACCGGCACGCCATATGCCATCAGCGAAACCCTCAAGGGCCTGGGCAGCTTCAGCGCCGACCTCAGCCAGCACCCGCCGCTGATTCTGGTGGGGGACGGGCGCACCGGCCACTGGACGCGCTACTACGGCTTCACCGACCCGGCAGTGCTGATCGACGAAATCAACCGCCTAGGCGCCCGCCGGGTGCATGCCAAAAGCACGGCGATTGCTGACCATCACGAGGTGCAACCATGAGCCAGGTAAGCTCCCGCCGCGCAGGCATGCGCGCTTTTGACTGGCTGATGCTGGGTGGCTGCCTGTGGATCCTCGCCTCGGTGGCGTTCGCCCATGAAGGCCATGCCCCGCAGGCGCCAGAACCGCAGCCGGCACCGCAGGCGATGACCAGTGGCGGCGGTACCCGCGATGCCCAGGCCTGGTTCACCGACACCGTGCTCAAGGACCAGAATGGCCGCGAGCTGCGCTTCTACAGCGATGTGCTCAAGGACAAGGTGGTGATGCTCAACGTGATCTTCACCCATTGCACCGACGCCTGCCCGCTGATTACCCGCAAGTTGCGCGAAGTGCGCGAGACCATGGGGCCGCAGCTGGCCAGCCAGGTGACCTTCGTGTCGATCAGCAGCGACCCGCTCAATGACACCCCCGAAGTGCTCAAGGCGTTTGCCGGGAAGCAGGGCGTGGATGGGCCCAACTGGTTGTTCCTGACCGGTGACAAGGCCAATGTCGATTTGGTGCTCGGGCGCATCGGCCAGTTCCTGCCCAGCCCCGAGCAGCATTCGACACAGCTGATTGCCGGCGATGTGGCCGGCAAGCGCTGGAGCAAGATCCGCCCGGATGCACCGCCGGCGGCGATTGCCCAGCGCATGCAGCTGCTGGCACTGCCTTTGGCAGGGCGGTGAGTATCATGCGCAGTACTTCGCCAATGCCCACGCCAAATTTGGCGCGAATCCCGGCGCGAATCCCTGTAGGAGCGGCCTTGTGTCGCGATCGGGCGCGCAGCGGCCGTAAAACCGGCATACCCGGAGTACCTGATGAAACACATTCGCCGGTCCTGCGGCCGCTGCGCGCCCGATCGCGACACAAGGCCGCTCCTACAGGGATTCGCGTCCGTATTGAAGCAGTGCTGCGCTATCTGGCATTCGCATTAGGCATTGCCATGTGCAGCGGTGCACTCGCCCTGGACCTGACCGAACATGAACAAGCCGGCAAACACCTCTACCGCCAGGGCGTCTCCAGCAGCGACGCACAACTGCAAGCCCGGGTCGGCGCCAGCGACATGACTGTCCCCGCCAGCGTGCTGCCCTGCGCCAGCTGCCACGGCAACGATGGCCGCGGCCGTGCCGAAGGGGGCGTACGCCCGCCCAGCCTCGACTGGCAGCGCCTGGCGCAAGGCCAGGGCGAACGCGAGGTCAACGGCCGCCGCTATCCGGCCTACACCGACAGCAGCCTGGCCCGGGCGATTCAGCACGGCGTCGACCCGGCAGGCAATCGCCTGGACCCGGCCATGCCGCGCTTCGAACTCACCTTGGCCGACCAGCGCAACCTCACGGCTTACCTCAAGCGCCTGGCCCAGGAGCGCGACCCCGGCGTGGAGGAAGGCGTGCTGCGCCTGGGGACCTTGCTGCCGGCATCCGGCCCGCTGACCGAGGCCGGGCAGGTGGTGCGTGCGGTGCTGGAAGACGGCCTGACGCAACTCAACCAGCAGGGTGGCATCCACGGGCGACGCCTGGAGCTGGTGGTGTTCGACCCGGGATCCGACCCGGCCAGCGCCGAAGGGGCGCTGAAGCAGTTGCTGGAGCAGGAGCAGGTGTTCGCCCTGATCGCGCCATTGGTACCCATGCTCGACCAGCGCCTGGCAACCTTGCTGGCGCCCCACAATGTACCGCTGATCGGCAGTACCCCACGCAGCGGCGGCAGCCCACAGATTTTCGACCCGTTGCCCGGCTTGCCCGCGCAATTGCTGAGCCTGGCCGGCCACGCCCGCGCGGCGCTGGGGCTGGCTGCCAACGACCTGCGTGTGGTGTATGCCGGCAATGAACAAGCGGCGTTGGCCGAACAGGTGCGCGAACGCCTTCAGCAGCAGGGCTGGTCACCACCTGCGGCCCAGGCCTTTGCTGGCCAGGCCGTGGACGGGCAGGGCATTGTCTTCCTCGGCCGTGCCCAGGCCTTTGCCGAACTGGCTTCGGCGCTGCAGTCAGCCGGCCGCCAGCCGTACCTGTTTGCCGCCTCCAGCCAGGTGACCGGCGCCGTGGCGCGCTTGCCCGAGTTCTGGTCGCAACGGGTGTTCCTGGCTTATCCCTACGTGCCTGGGGACTGGACCGAACAGGGCCAGGCGATTCTGGCCGGCCTGCAGCAGCGTCAGGGCCTCGACCCTCGCCAGGCGTCGTTGCAGGTCAACACCCTGTGCGCGCTGCGCCTGCTGAGTGAAGCGTTGAAGCAGACAGGCCGCGACACCAGCCGCGAGCAGCTGATTGCCGCGCTGGAAGGCCTGCATGATGTGCCCACCGGCCTGACCCCGGCCCTGGGCTTCGGCCCCGGTCGCCGCCAGGGCATGGCCGGTGCCCATGTGGTGGCGGTGGCCCTGCCCGGGCCGCGCTTCACCGCGGTCACCCCGTACCGGCCACTGCCGGACAGCCCTTGAGCGGAGGTTGCCATGCGCGTTCTGTTGTTGTGCCTGTTGCAGGTGTTGGCCAAGGCAAGCTGGGCCGATATGCCGGCGGCGCGGGTCAATGGTGTGGAGATCGAGACGATGCGCCTGGAGCGCTATTTCAGCGAATACCTGGATGCCCAGGGCCGCGCGGTGGCCAGCATCCGCAACCCGAACCTGTACCAGCGCCTGCGCGACCAGGCACTGAATGAACTGATCGACAAGGAGCTGTTGTGGCAGGAGGCCCAGCGCCGCGGCATAGCCATCAGCGACGAGCAGGTGTCGGCGCATGTGGGCGAGGTCGAGGCCGCGCTTGGCAGCCCGGCAATCTTTGAACGGCGGCTGGCGGAAGCGGGCTTCGATAGGGCACAGTACAATGAGTACACCCGGCGCGAGCTGGCCGCGCAGCAGGTGTATGCCCAGCTCAGCGCTGTCGCCGCGCCCAGCCAGGCCGAAGTGGAGGCATTCTACGATGCCAGCCTGGAAACCCTGCAAGGAGTGCAGAAACAAAATGACGAACCTTCGGTCATACGCGAACAGGGACTGGTTCAAGCCAGGGCCACGCTCATCGGGCAGCGGGAGGCGCAGGCGCGCCAGTCCGTGCGCCAACGTTTGCGTGCGTCCGCTATCGTGGAGATTGCCGACTGAGGTGACTGATGGCGTTTCCCCAATCATGGGGAATAACGATCTGGCAGTGTGCCATCAGTTTCCCCGCATGTGGGGAACCGGGCCGTTGCGCCTGCCCCCCGCGTTATGGATTTTGATCGGTACCCTTGGTAAATCAATGACCTACAGTGGTGCAGCATGATTTTTCACGCCTGGCACGAAGCCTGCTCAAGCCTGTACAGGGGCGCACTTCGCAGACCGGGTTACCGGGCAGTTCTTGGGAGTCGACCTTGGTGAACAGAGTATTGGTAGTCGATGACGAACAGACTCTTGCGCAGAACCTGCAAGCGTACCTGCAGGCGCAAGGCCTGGAAGTTCATGTTGCCCACGACGGTGCCAGTGGTATCGAGCAGGCTGCAAGCCTGGCACCGCAAGTGATCGTGCTGGATTACCGCTTGCCCGACATGGAGGGTTTTCAGGTTCTGGAGACCGTACGCAGGAACAGGCAGTGCCACTTCGTGCTGATTACCGCCCACCCCACCGTCGAGGTGCGTGAGCGGGCCGCCGAACTGGGTGTGAGCCATGTCCTGTTCAAGCCGTTCCCGTTGGTGGAACTGGCCCGTGCAGTCTTCGACCTGATGGGCATCGAGCGCCGGCGCAGGGCCACGGACACCCCGGCTGAAGGGTTTGTCGAACGACGCCAGAACAGGAACGAATCGTTCCCCCTGCAGTTGTACGATGGAAGCTGGGTATTGGCCGACCGCCGCCGCAACGGCGCCAAGCCCCCGGGGCCCGACGACGATCAACTGCTCACAGGGGAATAGCGGCGCCCGCACCCCTGGCCGAGCCAGCCTGCGACGCGCCCCTGAGCGGAGTCGCAGGCCATGCCAGAAGCATTCGATGCAACCCAGGACGCTCCACCGCCTGCACCGGCCTCTTCGCGGGTAAACCCGCTCCCACAGGGGCACCGCAATTCTGAAGAAATCGGCAATCCTGTGGGAGCGGGTTTACCCGCGAAAGGGCCGGCACAGGTAAAAGCATATTCTGCCTACCCCCGCGACCTGCTGGCCCAGGCCCGCCTGCAAACCAGCGACGAACGCCTGCTCACCCGCCTGGAACAGCTGGCCTGCGACACCCCCGACACCTTCACCCAGCGCCTGGGCCTGACCCTGCATTACCCGGTGCTGGACAGCCACACCCTGCTGGCCAGCACCCCACGCTTCGACAAGGTCAACCTGGCGATGTGCCTGAAGCGTGAATTCGTGCTGATCGAGCAGGGTGGCCAACTGCTGGGCGTGTTCGCCGACCCCTTCGACCACGCCCGCCTGGCCTGGATCGACGACGTGCTGCAAGGCGCACCGTTGTACCTGGCCCACGCCGCCGACCTGGCCACCTTCCTGGCCCGCCACGAAGAAAGCTTCCACGCCGTGGACGCCCTTGACCACGACGCCGAAACCAGCAGCGAAAGCGACCCGCTGCAGCGCCTGTCGCTGGCCAGCATCAGCGAAGACCAGAGCCGCGTGGTCAAGCTGGTCAACTCCACCCTGTACGACGCCCTCAAGCTGCACGCCAGCGACATCCACCTGGGCATGACCGGCCAGGGCCTGACCATCAAGTACCGCATCGACGGTGTGCTCAATGGCGCCGGCAAGGCCAGCGGCAGCGCCTTTGCCGACCAGGTGATCTCGCGCATCAAGGTGATGGCCGAGCTGGACATCGGCGAAAAACGCGTGCCCCAGGACGGCCGTTTCAAGGTTGCCGTGGGCGACCGGCAAATCGACTTCCGGGTATCGATCATGCCCAGCATCTTCGGCGAAGACGCGGTGCTGCGGGTGCTCGACAAGCAGGACCTGTCCGACCGGGTCAGCGGCGTGCAGCTGCAGGCCCTGGGCTTTGCCGAGGAAACCCTGCGCGCCCTGCGCCGCCTGGCCGCCGAACCCTACGGCATGATCCTGGTCACCGGCCCCACCGGCAGCGGCAAGACCACCACCCTGTACGCCATGATCAGCGAGATCAACCACGGCGTGGACAAGATCATCACCATCGAGGACCCGGTCGAATACCAGCTGCCTGGCGTGTTGCAGATCCCGGTCAACGAGAAGAAGGGCCTGACGTTCGCCCGCGGCCTGCGCTCGATCCTGCGCCACGACCCGGACAAGATCCTGGTCGGTGAAATCCGCGATCCGGACACCGCGCAAATCGCCGTGCAGTCGGCGCTCACCGGCCACCTGGTGTTCACCACCATCCACGCCAACAACGTGTTCGATGTGATCGGCCGTTTCAGCCAGATGCAGGTCGACCCCTACAGCTTCGTCTCCGCGCTCAATGCGGTGCTGGCCCAGCGCCTGATCCGCCTGGCCTGCCCGCACTGCGCCACGCCGTGCGAAGTCGATGACGACACCCTGTATGGCGCGGGCCTGACCCGCGAGGGCGTGGCCGGCTGGAAGTTCGTCCGCGCCCAGGGCTGCGGCCAGTGCCGTGGCAGTGGCTACCGCGGCCGCAGCGCCATCGCCGAACTGCTGCACCTGGACGACGACCTGCGGCAGATGATCGTCGAGCGTCGCCCTCTGTCGCAAATCAAGAACCTCGCCTGCCAGCGTGGCCTGCGCCTGCTGCGGGCTTCGGCTCTGGACCTGGTCCGGGATGGCCGTACCACACTCGAGGAGATCAACCGTGTCACATTCATCTGATCGTGGCGCTTACAGATACAGTGCCGTACTCGGTGCCGAAGGTGTGGGCCTGGGTAGCTGGCACGCCAATCACCACCAATGGCTGGGCAGCCGCGACTTTACCTGCGATGCCGCCCAACCGGCCTGGGAGGCCGCCGTCGACGCCCTGGCCACGCTGCTGGCCGAGCATGCCGTGCGCGGTGCCCAGTTGCGGGTACTGCTGTCGGCCCGGTACAGCCGCTTCTGCCTGGTGCCCTGGAGTGATGCCATCAGCCACCCGCGCGAGCTGGACGCCTACGCCCGGGCCTGTTTCGAAAACCTCTACGGGCAGCCGCTGGACGACTGGCGCATCGTGCTGTCGCCCGAGCCGGCCGGTGCCGCGCGCATCGCCACGGCATTGCCCGAAGCCCTGCTGCAGCGGCTGCAGGCGCTGGGCCGGGAGAGCCACCTGAGCCTGCGCTCGGTACAGCCGTACCTGATGGCCGCCTACAACCGCTGCTCGGCGCAGCTGGGGCAGGGCGACTTCCTGTTCGTCCTGGCCGAACCGCGCCGCAGCGTGCTGCTGCTGGCCGCCGGCGGGGCCTGGCAGCAAGTGCTGACGCAAGGTTGTGCCGACAGTGACCAGGCCCTGCAAGCACTGATCGAGCGTACCTGCGAGCTGTACGGCGAGCACCTGCCACGGGTCTACCTGCATGCCCCGGGCCGGGGTGACGTGCCGCAACTGGCGGCGGTGCAGCTGTGCCAGCCGGCCAGCGACGCCGACCCGCTGTGCGCCATGTGGCGGGCGGTGGCCTGACATGCGCCGCCTCGACCTGGAATTTCAGCCCCGGCGCAGCAGCCCGTTGGCCTGGTCGCTGCTGGCCGTGGCGAGCGCCACCGTTGCCGGCCTGGTGCTGCTGCAACAAAGCTTGCAGGCCGAGCAGGTCGAACGGGAGGCCAGCGTGCACAGCCTGGAGCAGCAACTGGGCCGTCGCCCGGCCACTGTCGCGCCGCTGGGCAGCGCCGCCAGCCGCGAACAGGCCGAGCGCCTGGCGCAGATGCAAAGCGTCTCGCAGCAGCTGCAACGGCCCTGGCAGCAGCTGTTCGCCATGCTCGAAGCGCAGCCGCAGGACGACGTGGCGCTGCTCAGCCTGGCCCCCGACGCGCGCAAAGGCCAGCTGCGCATCACCGCCGAGGCGCGCAACCTGGAAGCGATGCTGCAGTACCACCAGCGCCTGGAGGCCAGTGCCGAGCTCAGCGATGTGTCGTTGCTCAACCACGAAGTGCTGGCCGCGCAGCCCGAACACCCGGTGCGCTTCACCCTCACCGCTACCTGGGAGACCGGCCATGCGCGCCCGTGAATCGCTGAACAGCCTGATCCTCCAGGAGCGCCTGCGTCGCGTCGGCCCGGTCGGCCTGGCTGCGGTTGCGGTGGGCCTGCTGGCCGTGGGCGTGCTGTGCGCCGGGGTGTTGCCGCAATGGCAGAACCTGCGCGAGCTGCGCGCCACCGAAGCGGACGCCAGCGTGCAGGTCGAGCGGGTCAGGCGTGGCGAGCTGAAGATTGCCATCAAGCCCGAGCAGCAGGCCCTCGACAGCCTGCGCCAGCAACTGCCGGGGCAGCCTCGGGCCAGTGAGCTGATCGAGCGCCTGTACCACCTGGCCAGCGCCGAGCATATCAGCCTGGCGCGTGGCGAATATGCCCTGGGCATCGACCCCAGGACGCAACTGGCGCGCTACCAGATCGTGCTGCCGGTACGCGGCAGCTACCCGCAGATTCGCGGTTTTCTCAAGGGCCTGCTCAAGCAGTTGCCGACCCTGGTGCTGGAAGACCTGGAGCTGCAACGCAAACGCATTGGCGACAGCGAGCTCAACGCCCGTCTGCGCATGACCCTTTACCTGTCGAGGTCATGATGAACACACAACGTGCTGTCATCTGGGTTGGCTTCCTCGGCGTGAGTGCGGCGCTGGCCTGGGCACCGGGTCATTGGTTCGGCGAGGAAGACAGTGTTGCCCACTTCGCGGGCAAACCCACTCCCACAAAATCGGCGGTATCCACGGTCCCTGTGGGAGCGGGTTTACCCGCGAAAGGGCCGGAACAAGCCTCAAGAGATCTCTTCCCGACCCAACAATGGACCAAACCCCAAGCCCTGGCCACCGTCACCGAACAACCCGTGGTCACCGCACCCGCCGTAGACGCAGCCCCGACTGCCCCGGCCCTGCCATTCCAGTTCATTGGCCGCATCGGCGACCGCGACGACCTGCAGATCTTCCTGCAGAGCGGCGAAAAACTCTACGTCGTGCGCCAGGGCGACGTGATCGAAGACACCTACCGCCTCGAGCGGGTATCGGCCAGCGAGCTGCACCTGGTCTACCTGCCTTTGCATCAGTCGCAGACTTTGTCTGTAGGGAGCGCACCATGAAGTCGTCAAAGCTGTGCAAACCGGCTCCATTCCTGCTTGTGGCGCTGTGCGTGGCCATTGCCGGCTGCGGCTCCAGTGCGGTACGCAAGGACAGCGAACAGCTGATGAAGGAGGGCCAGTACGAAGCCGGCATCGCCAGCCTGGAAGAAGCCCTGCGCGAAGACCCACGTGACACCGAGCTGAACATCGCCCTGGCCCACAGCCGCCAGGCCGCGGTCGAGGCGCTGCTGACTCAGGCCGACGCCGACCGCATCCGCCACGACTTCGCCAGCGCCCGCATGGGTTATGGCCGGGTGCTGACTCTGGAGCCGAACAACCGCCGCGCCCAGGAAGGCATCCGCCAGCTGGAGCTGATCCGCACCCTCGACGAGCGCGTGGCGCTGGGCCAGGCGGCGCTGCGCCAGGGCGACCTGTTCGGTGCCGAGCGCTACATGCGCGAAGTGCTGCGCCTGGACCCGCAGAACCAGAAGGGCATTGCCCTGCGCAGCGACATCGAGAACGTGCAGGCGCGCACCGCGCAACCGTTCCCGCAACTGCGCAGCAAACTGGAGCGGCCGGTGACCCTGGAGTTTCGCGATGCCAACCTGAAGACCATCTTCGAGGTGCTGTCCCAGGTTGCCGGCATCAACTTCATCTTCGACAAGGACATGCGCCCGGACATGAAGGCCACCATCTTCGTGCGCGAGTTGCGCATCGAGGACGCCGTGGCGCTGCTGCTGGAACAGAACCAGCTGCGGCAGAAGATCGTCAACGAGAACACCCTGATGATCTACCCCGACTCGCCGCAGAAGACCAAGGATTACCAGGAACTGGTCATGCGCACCTTCTACCTGACCAGCATCGACTCCAACACCGCGCTGAACATGGTCAAGACCATGCTCAAGACCCGCGACGTGTTTGTCGATGAGCGCCTCAACACCCTGACCATGCGCGACACCCCCGATGCCGTGCGCATGGCCGAAAAGCTGCTGCAGTCGCAGGACCAGTCCAACCCCGAGGTGGTGCTGGAAGTTGAGGTGATGGAAGTGGCCACTTCGCGCATCCTCGACCTCGGCCTGCAATGGCCCAACACCTTCGGCGTGCTGAGCTCCGACGGCCAGCCGGTAAGCGTGCTCGACCAGCTCAAGGGCATCGACTCCAGCCGCATCAGCATCGCGCCGGCACCCCAGGCCAAGATCAACGCCCAGGACAAGGACATCAACACCCTGGCCAGCCCGGTGATCCGCGTCAGCAACCGCGAGCAGGCGCGCATCCACATCGGCCAGCGGGTGCCGATCATCAGCGCCACTTCGGTGCCGTCCACCCAGGGCCCGGTGATTACCGAAAGCGTCACCTACCTGGACGTGGGCCTGAAGCTTGAGGTGCAGCCCACCGTGCACCTGAACAACGAAGTGGCGATCAAGGTAGCCCTGGAGGTGAGTAACGCCACCCCGCTGGAAGCCACCCGCCAGGGCACCATTCCGGTCCAGGTCGATACCCGCAACGCCCAGACCACCCTGCGCCTGCACGATGGCGAAACCCAGGTGCTGGCCGGCCTGGTGCGCAACGACCATAACGCCAGCGGCAACAAGATCCCTGGCCTTGGCGACATCCCTGGCCTGGGCCGGCTGTTCGGCAGCAACAAGGACGACATGAGCAAGTCGGAGCTGGTGCTGGCGATCACCCCGCGCATCGTGCGCAACCTGCCGTACCAGAGCCCGTCGGACATGGAGTTCGCCACCGGCACCGAGTCGGCCATGCAGGTGCGGCAGATGGCGCCGTTGCCGCCGGCGGATGTGCCTGGCAATGCCCCGGCCACCGATGCCCCGGTGGTGGAAAGCCAGATGGCGATCGCCCCACCCAAAGGGAGCCCGCGGCCATGATCGCGCAGCGCCGCATGCAGGGCTTCAGCCTGATCGAGGTGGTGCTGACCCTGGCACTGCTCGGGCTGCTTGCCAGCATGGCCGCGCCGCTGACCGAAACCGTGGTGCGCCGCGGCAAGGAGCAGCAACTGCGCGAGGCGCTGTACCAGATTCGCGACGCCATCGACGCCTACAAGCGCGCGTTCGATGCCGGCTACATCGAGAAGCGCCTGGACGCCAGTGGCTACCCGC
This sequence comes from Pseudomonas sp. A2, assembly GCF_023100865.1. Lineage (NCBI taxonomy): Bacteria > Pseudomonadati > Pseudomonadota > Gammaproteobacteria > Pseudomonadales > Pseudomonadaceae > Pseudomonas > Pseudomonas sp. A2. Next base: position 3,368,548 of record NZ_CP039127.1, on the reverse strand, counting down.
CGAACCTGCAGGTGCTGGTCGACGGGGTGCGTGATGTGCGCAGCGCCAAGGGCGCCAAGTTCTACTTCCTGCGGCGCATCCCGCACGACCCGCTGGTGGCGGCCAAGGGCGAGGACGAAGGCGGGTGGGGGCTGCGCGCCTACGACAGCAGCCCCGACAACCCGCGCGAAGGCGAAGACGTGTTCGACGTGTATTCCAAGGCCCGCGGCAAAGGCCTGAACAACATCCCCTACGGGCAATGGTGACAGCCATGAAACGCAGCAAAGGCTTCACCCTGATCGAACTGCTGGTGGTGCTGGCGATCATCGCCACGCTGATGACCATAGCCATGCCGCGCTACTTCAACAGCCTGGAAAGCTCCCGCGAAGCCACCCTGCGCCAGAGCCTGGCGGTGCTGCGCGAGGCGCTGGACCACTACTACGGCGACACCGGTCACTACCCGGACTCGCTGGAGCAGTTGGTGGAGCAGCGTTACCTGCGCAACACCCCGATAGACCCGATCACCGAGCGCAGCGATGCCTGGCAGCTGGTGCCACCGCCTGAAGGCGTGGCCGGTGGCGTGGCCGATATCAAGAGCGGTGCCACAGGGAGGGCGCGCGATGGCAGCCTGTTCGCGGAATGGTAAGGCCGACGCCGGCTTCACCTACCTGGGCGTGTTGCTGCTGATTGCGGTCAGCAGCGTGGCCCTGGCCGCCACCGGCACGCTCTGGGCCAGTGCTGCCCAGCGTGACCGCGAACGCCAGCTGTTGTGGGTAGGCAGCCAGTATGCCCAGGCCCTGCGCAGCTACTACCGCGCCTCGCCGGGGCTGGCCCAGTACCCGCAGGAATTGGCCGACCTGCTGCAGGACAACCGCTTCCCGCAGGCCAGGCGGCACATTCGCCGGCTGTACCCCGACCCCATCACCAACAGTGACGATTGGGGCCTGCTGCGCTCGATCGATGGCCGCATCACCGGGGTGCACAGCCGCTCGGACGCCACCCCGTTCAAGCGCAGTGGCTTCAGCGCCGAATGGAGCGGTTTCGACGGGCTGGAACATTACAGCGACTGGCAGTTCGTCGCCGAACAGGCCTTTACCGAAAGTGCCGGTGGCGTGCAGACCCATGCCGGCCCGGGAGACACGCCATGAGCCGCCTGGCCGCGTTGTGCCTGGGCCTGCTGCTGGTGGCAGTGCTGGCCACCTCGGCCAGGGCCGGGGACGAGGACGAGATGCAAGGCTTCATCGTCGACAACACCATCTCGCACATCGGCCACGACTTTTACTACTACTTCGCCGACCGCCTGCGCGCCACCAGCCGGCTGGATTTCAACCTGGTAGTGCGCGAACGCCCGGATGCCCGCTGGGGCAGCCTGGTCACCGTGGAGTTCGAGCGTGAGGTGGTGTACCGCCGCTTCCTGCCGCCGAACACCACCGAGCTCAAGGACGAGGCCGTTGCAGCAGCCGACCTGGTCAAGCAGCAAATCATCCAACGCAAGTTGCAACGCCTGCTGCAGGACACCACCGATCTGGAGAGGGACGAGCTATGAAGCACCACATACCCCTTTGCATCGCCGCCTGCCTGTTGGCCAGCGCGTGTGCCGCCCAGGCCACCGAGCTGGTGTACACCCCGGTCAACCCGGCCTTTGGCGGCAACCCGCTCAATGGCACCTGGTTGCTGAACAATGCGCAGGCGCAGAACGACTACGACGACCCCGACCTCAAGGACCGCTCCTCGGCCTTTGCCGGCACCACGGCCCTGGAGCGCTTCAGCAACCAGCTGGAGTCGCGGATGTTGTCGCAGTTGCTGGACAACATCAGTAACGGCAACACCGGCAGCATGGCGACCGATGCGTTTCTCATCGACGTCATCGACGATTCCGGGGCCTTGAGTATCAAGGTCACCGATCGCGCCACAGGAGAAATTTCGATCATTGAGGTCAGTGGCCTGAACCCTTGAAGGGGCAAGGCTATTTGTTGGGGAGAGAACACCATGAAACGTCTGCTGAGCACGCTGCTGATCCTCACCGCCCTGGGTCTGCACGGTTGTGGCCTGCGCGAACCGATGCCCGCCGAACAGGACTCGGAAACCCCGACCCTGACCCCACGTGCCTCGACCTACTACGACCTGATCAACATGCCACGGCCCAAGGGCCGGTTGATGGCGGTGGTATATGGCTTCCGCGACCAGACCGGGCAGTACAAGCCGACCCCGGCCAGCTCGTTCTCCACCAGCGTCACCCAGGGCGCGGCAAGCATGCTGATGGACGCCCTGAACGCCAGCGGCTGGTTCGTGGTGCTGGAGCGTGAAGGCCTGCAGAACCTGCTGACCGAGCGCAAGATCATCCGTGCTTCGCAGAAAAAGCCCGATGTGCCGGAAAACATCATGGGTGAACTGCCGCCGCTGCAGGCTGCCAACCTGATGCTGGAGGGCGGCATCATCGCCTACGACACCAACGTGCGCAGCGGCGGCGAAGGTGCCCGCTACCTGGGGATAGATATCTCCCGCGAGTACCGCGTCGACCAGGTGACCGTGAACCTGCGCGCGGTGGACGTGCGCACCGGGCAGGTGCTGGCCAATGTGATGACCAGCAAGACCATCTATTCGGTCGGCCGCAGCGCCGGGGTGTTCAAGTTCATCGAGTTCAAGAAGCTGCTCGAGGCCGAGGTGGGGTACACCACCAACGAACCGGCGCAGCTGTGCGTGCTGTCGGCGATCGAGGCGGCGGTGGGGCACTTGCTGGCGCAGGGGATCGAACGGCGGCTGTGGCAGGTGGCGGGGGATGCGGGGGAAGGGCAGGCTACGGTGGACAAGTACCTGAGCCAGAATCAGCAGCCGTGATTGGCTACGAGGGCCTCTTCGCGGGCTCGCCCGCTCCCACAGGTACTGCGCTGCCCTCAGGCCTGGCGCGATCCCTGTGGGAGCGGGCAAGCCCGCGAAGAGGCCGGTACAGGCGACACATTATTTTCATCACTGTTGATACCCTTGGCGGCGGGGATGACCTCATTGCTTGCTCGTCTCTGTAGCGGCCTTGCGCCGCCTGGCAGTATCCAGGTCTGGCGCCGGTGTTTTCCGGTATTTCTTGATGAAGTCGTGAAGCAGGCTGAGCGCCAAGGGGGTGGCGCCGAGGAGAGTGGTGCCGATGCCGAACAGGATCGCAACTGCGCTGGTGTAATACTCGGCGAGCAGTCCTGCTATAGGAATGGCGATCACCATTGACACTTTGAAAAGCGCGCTGGTTATACCGGTGACCCTGCCCAACACGTCGGCTGGGACGACGGTTTGGCGAAGTGTCCACACCGCAATCACTACGTAGGACTCGAAAAAACCGACGAGAAAGCACGAGGCGAAAAACACAGCTTGGTTGGGCAGGAGCAGTGGTAGTGCGCCGGATACGGCCATTAGCAGGCAGCACAGGAGTGCAAGTTTGCGATTGCCAAAAAATGCAATTGCCCTTGATGCTGTCAGCCCCGAGATGATTGCGCCTGCGGCGAGCCACACCAAGAGATTAGGTGCGTTCTGGGCGCTGAAATGGCCGGTCCCCACTGCGTAGATGAGCACATTCAGCAAGTACACTCCGGTGAAGGCATTGTTACCCATGACCACAAGGACAAGGCGGAGCAGTGGTTTGTTGCTTGTCAGGATGCCGATGCTTTCCAGGAAAGAGCCTCTCCGTTGTCTCGGGTGAGAGGTGGACTGGCTGCTGGGCAGTGCGAGCAGGTAGATCAGTCCAGAGATGCAGAACAGACCTGCGATCCCGAAAAAGCCTATCTTGGGACTGCTCAGTGACAGGAGTAGCGAGGCAATCAAAGGGGCAAAAATCAGTGCGATGTTTTCAGTGACCAGTAATGTGGCGTTCATTCTGGGGAGTTGTGAGGCCCGGGCGACATTGGGCAGAACTGACGAGCGCAGATTGTTGAGGAAGTACGTGCCGATTGATATGGCGGTGAGAAAGATGAACGTCTCAGCGATCGTCTGGTCTGGCAGTCGCATGCTGTAGCACGCCGACGCACCGCAAAGTGCGATGGCGATGGTGCAACCGAGTAGGCGTTTCTCGAAACGGTCTACCAAAACGCCAATGCAATAGCCGAAAAGCACGGGGCCTATGTATGCGAGTGCGCGAAGAAATGATCCAAGCACGCCGTCACCGCCGTTGAAGATAAAAAAGAGCGGGGTGTAGATGAAAAGCACTTGAGTACAGAAGATCTCGATGCCGAACGCTGAGATCAGTAGGTGTAACGGGTTGAGCTTACTCATCGTCAGAGCCCACCTGCAAGCTGTGCCGCAGTTGTCTTAGCCACTGCTGGCTAAGAGAGCTGTCGCGGTGTTCCGTGTAAGCTGGGGCAAGCGCCTCAAACAGAGTGTGAAGCGTTGCGAGTGCGCTGCAGACAGCAATGATGGCCGCTTTACAGGGAGAGGTGTCGACCAGTTGCCAGAATCGAACCATGTCAAGTGGGTGAGGTTTGTTGGTAATGAGGCATGCTGTGTCCAATATCAGGCGCATGCGCGCCTCTCCAGCAAGCACCCCGCGGTGGAGCCTGATGAGATTGAAATACAGCGTGGCTTCGGCATTGCAGCGGTCCACGCCCATTTCTCTCCAAGGCTCGCGGTTCGCTTCCAGGACCGCAATATCTGAGTGATCGGTATACAGGTGATGTATCTCTAGCGAGACAAATAGGTAGACCTTGCCATTGCGTAGAACGTAGGGCAGATAGCAATCTTGGATCTCGATGGGTAGGCTTGCTGGGAGCTCGACTTCCTTGAGCAGTGTCAATGCAACGTCTTTATTGGCCCAATGTCGCGCCGTCAGTGCATTAGCTTGCTGGTCAGTGATGATGAATATGCGCTCGCTGTCAAAGCCGTAGTAGTCGAAGCCTACTCGTTTCGCTGCGGCACACACAGAGCGGTGGGCCGCCACAGGTACATATATGTCAATGTCGGTGCGCATGCCGGGGGTGAAGAAGGTCGCGTGTTCCAAGCATCTCGGAAACCCCTGTAGGAACATGCAGTTGTGCACTTTCAATGTTTTAGCGAGCTTGGATTCAACTGCCGAAAACTGCGCGCGGTATGTTTCCAGATAAAAATCGTTCATTCCGGCCGTTGCAGGCATTGAAAGCAACGCGATGCTTTCTACTTTGTGGCGAATTAGTGTTGGTAGCATCGCAACTAGTTGCTTTTCTTCCATGCCTTCAATGATGGCGGGGCGATTTAGTGCGATCGAATCGAGCAAGCCTGGCAAGAAAGTAATTAAATTCTCTGGGTTGGCCATTATTTCCTCATTTGCTTTGCGCATTTTCGATAAGAACCTGGCTTCTGCGTGCTCCGTCTGGTTGCCGTTTCCTTCATGCGTTCTAGGAAGGGTCTAGGGGTGCTCGAGGATAGGTCGCTGACCAAAAGGGGGGGACGTTTATCGCGTTGGTGGAACTCCCGAGGGATCAAAAAGACTTGCAAAAATGGCTTGTCTTTCCGAAAAGCGATAGGGACATCTGTCTTGGTGATTTCGATATTTGTGAACAGTGGGCCGGCCCACCAGTCCGTTTCCACAATCCCTTCGATGATCGTGTAGGCGGAAGAGGATGCGCGATTGATTGGGCTTCGAATCCACAAACTGGAGCCAGGTGGTGTGCTTGCAAAATATCCTGACCATACCTGTAGCATTCCGCGCTCGGGAAACGACTCCAAAAAAACGGGCAGGGTGTCCACCAGTTCGGTGTCGACGTTTCCACACCAGTGTGCCATCGAATTGGGCAGGAAAATTTTGTCCACGATGATCCAGTCGCTGATTCCTTCAAATTGGATCAGCGTCTGCGTACCGTCCCAGTACAAATTGAAATCGATTGGTGGGTAAAGTAGGTAGCCCATGCTGTTAGCCACCAAAAAGGGTTCGCAATACTGGTGCGCCCGGGTGGGAATGTTCCCTGCCAGATCGATTTGGGCTGGGGTGGGTAATGGGGATTCTGGCCACCCACGATAGAGCTCAATGGCGTGTTCCATGACTATGTCATTACCTTGAAGTGATTGGGCTTACGACGGGGTTAGGGCCCCGCCGTAGGCTGAGGTTTATTTGTTACTTCAAAGGTGCTGAGCCTCCGCCAGCGCTGCGAACTTGTACACCATTGGAGGTCACGGCGGGAATGCTGCTAGAAATTACGATTTTCATAAGTTTTCCTTGAGATTGAGATCGCCTAGGGATAGGCAGGAGTCAGGGTAGGAACTTGATTTGTCATTGTCAACTTTAGAAGTTCAATTCGAGTCTTGGGTGTTTCTTGTGTGTGCGTATTTGTAGGAAAGGGATGTAGGAAGTATTCGTGGGGTGTTCATTGTAAGAAATATTTGTAGGAAATTGTGAGCGGTTGTCTAGAGGGAGTTACTCAGGGCTGCTGTTGGGTGGCGGAAAAAAAGGGGTTGAAATTCGTGTTCGTGTTAGCTAAGACTAATTGGGTGTCGCAATGCTGATGTCGGGGTAGGTATCCACATGTCATACGCAAAGAGGTTTCGGCGAAGTTTGCTGGATGGTAAATTGGAGCTGATTTTGGAAGCGCACAATGGGATGTCAGCACGCATTGTGGAGGAGGCTGGCTTCTCAGCAATATGGGCATCGGGCTTATCCATTGCTTCGGCGCTAGGGGTGAGGGATTGCAATGAGGCATCATGGAGTCAGATTGTTGAAGTTGCGCAGTCGATTCATGACGCCGTCAGCATTCCTATACTGTTCGATGGTGATTCAGGGTTTGGGAACTTTAATAATGTCAGGCATGTCGTCAAGCGGCTTTCGCATTACGGGATCGCTGGCATCTCGCTTGAGGATAAACTATTTCCGAAAATGAATTCGTTCATTGCTGGTGCGCAAGCGCTGAGTTCAGTGGATGAATACTGTGGGAAGATAAAAGCTGCCCAGGACTCAAAGTGCGACTGCAATTTCACGGTCATTGCTCGCACGGAGGCATTGATTGCGGGGCTGGGTGTCGAGGCCGCGTTGAAAAGAGCCGAGTGCTATCACGAGGCAGGGGCTGATGGAATATTTATTCACTCCAAGGCTGTCGATGGGTTGGATGTTCTGGAATTTGGTAGGCAGTGGGGGAAACGATCACCGTTGGTCGTCGCTCCAACGACTTATATGGACACGCCATTGGCGTTGCTGGAGCAGGCTGGTGTTTCTATTTATATCTGTGCAAATCATATGATGCGGGCCTCTATTCACGCAATGCGCAAGGTGGCCGGACAGATAAGAAAAGATAATGGCATAAGTGCGATAGACTCGGACATTTCCTCGCTAGAGGAGGTTTTTTCTCTGCTTGATTACGATGAGTTGAAAGCTGCCGAGAGGATATATGGACAGTAGCGCAGATTCTCAGTCGACGTTGAAATTGCTTCGCATGGCGATGGAAGGCTGTGCGAGTATTAAACTAAGTGACGGTGAGACTGTGCTTAATCACGCGTTATGGTGTGCGCATCAAGCGATGAACGCACACTGTGATAGCCAGATTGTTGTGGCTGCGTTGTTTCACGATTTAGGGCACTACCTATGTGCTGGTGATCCAGAGTTAGCGGACTATCACAGGGATCGCGAACACGCGACGCTAGGGGCGCGCTGGCTGGCTCGCTGGTTTCCGCTGGCGGTGTGCGCCCCAGTCGACCTGCATGTCGATGCCAAGCGCTACCTGGTGACTGTCGATGCCGATTACCGCCAGCGTCTTGGGGCTGGCTCCCTGCAGAGTCTAAACAATCAGGGGGGAGTGATGACATCAGAGGAAGTCTCTGAATTTCGTCGCGCCGAGCATTTTGAAAGTGCGTTGCTCGTCAGACAGTTTGACGACGTGCCATTCAATGGAGAAACCCTGTCGCCTTACTTATGGTATGAACCAATCGTCGTATCAGTTATGAGGTGATTATGCCAAAAAAATCTGTAGATTCGCATGTCCACTTATTGTTGAGCAAGAAACAGAAAGTGCCCGACTGGGATTCGGTGAGGCGAGTGCTGGATGTGGCAGCGCTCAGTGGCCTGGATGCGTTATGTATTACAGAGCATATCGAGGCCAATGCCTATCAAGCATTGATGGAGGGATTGTTCGTAGATGAAAGCATGGAAGGTAGTTCAAGGGAAGACGGCAGGCTAACCTATAAGGGGGTTGCAATTTTTCCCGGTGCAGAACTTGAGTTAGCCAACAGGTGCAATGTGGGTGTGCATGCCGACTTGGATGTTTTGATGGTGCTGGACCGTGAGGCGGGTGCATACACTCTCGAGCGTATTCATACAGCCTTGGTGCAGAAGGGGAAGCCCTTTAAATTGGTGGTTCACCACATATTCTGGCCGGGTAAGACGTGCGACGACCTTAAGGAGTTGGCTCAATATGTGGATGCTATTGAAGTTCCGGCCAAGGATCTTCTGAATGTTGAAAAATATGTATCGCTTGCCGAGGCGCTCAGGCTCGACACCACGGGCGGGTCTGATGCACATACTTTCATTCAGGTAGGGGCATGCCACACCGTTTTCGAGGCGCCGGAGACTGTTCGGGGTTGCACAGCACAGCAATGGATTTCAAGCAAGAAGACCAGCCACTTTTATACCGAGCAGGCTCCGCGTTTAGTAGCTATGTCTAATATATATCGTCAATCACTGATAGGTTAATAGTATGAACTTTAATGCTTGCAATCTGCCTGTACGAAAAGCCCATGTTGAAGCAATCCTGGCCGCCAGGAAGATGACGCTTGAACATTTTCAGGATCTAAGTTATGACGCAACGTATGTTTATTTTTGTGGTTTTGGGCACTTGAGCGCGGTGGCCGAGCATTTGGCTGTTCCGTTGAGTGAGTTCTTTGTGGGGCAGACGGAAAGCGATCTGGATGATGGAGTAAAAATTGCGAGGCGCAATGGCTCGTTCAAGCGCGAGGAAATCAGGGATGGTGTGCACTATTACACTTACGAGCATCTGGTCAAGACTAACCAGGATCCCGGTTTGATGGCGTTGCGTCTGGATTTGCATAGTGACGATGATCAGCCCTTGCGTCTGAATGAAGGGCACTGTTCCAAAGAAATCGTTTATGTGGCACGGGGCGTTGTTCGCGTTTGCTGGCTGGGTGACAATGATGAGCTTAAAGAAGATGTGTTGAGTGAGGGGGACTCTATTTTTATCCTGCCAAATGTCGCCCATAGTTTCACTAATCATATAGCAGGTGAAAAATCCGAGATTATTGCCATCAATTATCGTTGAGCGCTGCTCGGTTTGGGAGGCAGCTATATGAGTCCGCGCTGTTATGTGATAAAGCTGGGAGGAAGCGTTACAACGGAAAAGCGGGAGCGCTATGTATTGAGGTGCGATGTGATCTCTAAGATCGCATCGGTATTGAAAGCCAAGCTGGCGTATATTGATTTGCCGGTAATTTTGATTTTTGGAGGAGGGTCATTCGGGAATGTGGCTCCCACTGATTATCGAATATTTGAGCAGCAGGTAGGGTTGCCTTCCGCCAATCTGCCGATGATGACATCTGTGATGTTTTCGATGTTGTTAGATATCACACGGATATTTGTCGAGCATTCGCTTCGTGTGTATCCATTTCAAAGCGGTGCCTTACTGGGGGTTGATGAGTGCGGTCAAATTATGATTAACACGCGCTCGCTAACTGCTGCTATGGCGGCGGGATACATACCTTTGCTAACAGGTGACTTATTGCTGCAGGGTGAGCGGCGGGCGGAAATTTATTCTAGTGACAATATTGCTGCGCTACTTACGGTGGACTTTGAGGTCCGTAGGGTGCTGTACTACTCTGATGTTTCTGGCGTTTATGATGGGGCTGGTAATTTAATTTCCATGGTGGATGATTCCAATGCTTCAGAAGTTGAGGGGTTCGTAAGTGGCTCGTCCTTGACGGATTTGACCGGCGGTATGCGCAATAAGTTTATGCAGCAGCGGTTGCTCGCGAGTCGGGGTGTTGTGTCCGAAGTTCTCTCCTTCGATTTTTTTGAAGAGGTGGATATGTCTCTGTGCGGGCTGTGTCAATTTGGGACGTTATTTTCGAGCGGGTGATGCCATATGTTAATTGCACTTGCTGGTATTGATGGTTCTGGAAAGTCCACGCAATGCCGACACCTTGAGCGCCTTCTGGTGTCCAAGGGGTTGCGTGTCAAAGTCATCGATAAGTGGGAGATTTTGAAGGAGGACACTTTTCCAGAATGTCGGTTTGTAAAGTCGGACCTTGAACAGTTGAGGACATGTATTGCACAAATGCAGGGGGCTTCCCGTGCATTGTTTCTGATGTGGTCAATCGCAACTGTGATGAAGCAGTGCGAGGATAACTCAGAGCAGATTTACATTCTCGACGGCTATTGGATGAAACACATGGCGTCCGAGATATTGTACGGCAATGACGAAGAATGGCTGCTGGGACTGGCATCGGTCTTGCCGCCTGTCGATAAAGTGCTCTATTTCAACGTCGATGTTTCACGCACTAGCGTCAGAAAGCAAGCTTATACCCCTTATGAGTGCGGGCGGAACGCCGTGAGCCGAGAGGCTTTCTGCATGCACCAAACGGCGCTGAAGGGATTGATGGATCGATGGTCGAAGAGTATGGGCTGGACGATTATCGATGCCAACCAGTCAGAGCCCATCGTCTCCGCTGCCCTGATGGAATTTCTGATTCCCTTACTGAGGGATTGCTGATGAATCGCTCAGTGGGTCTCATCGGACTGGGGCGTATGGGGCAGGCTATCTGTCAACGGTTGCTGGCCAACCAGGTGCCCGTGCACATTCATAATCGAACGAAGGAAAAGTCTGTTGATCTGATACGGCAGGGTGCAATTTGGGCAACGGATATGGTTGCTCTGGTGAGAGAAGTACGACTCCTGTTCATCTGCACATCCGGTAGCGAGGCGGTGCAGGACGTTTACTATGCTCGCGATCTGGGCCTGCTTTCTTGTCTGAGAGCTGGCAGTGTAGTAGTTGACATCGGCACGCTTGCGCCCGAAGCAGCCAAAGCTTTGCATGCTGCTTTTATCGAGCAGGGGGCAGATTACATCGAGTGCCCAGTTTCAGGCGGTGTGGAGGGAGCGCTCGCAGGGACATTGAGTGCCATAGTATCGGGCAGGGCAGAGGCTTATGAGTTGGTGCAGCCGCTACTCAAGGTCTTCTGTGCGACGGTCTCCTATGTGACGGAGCCAGGTAAGGCGCAGCGTCTGAAGATCCTGAATAACTTGGCTGAAAGCATCAACCTTGCAGGTGCTATAGAGGTCATTAGCCAAGGATTGGCCCAAGGACTAGATCTGAAGTCCATGGCAGAAGTTTTCACGTCCTGTCGAGGGCGGTCTGCGTATATGGATGTCGCGCTAGGTTATGCACTGTCGGGTGGTGCAACCAGTAATGTCAGCCTTGCCGTGCGCTGCAAGGACTTAGACTTGGCGCAGGAGCGATTGCCGAGCGGTCAGGAATATCCGTTTTCAAACTTGGCGATGACGACCTTTCACAAGGTTAAGCAGGTGTGCGGTGAGCAAGGAGACCAGTGCCAGTATTTCTCATTCTATCCAACAACAAAGCAAGGAGGGCGTCATGAATATTCGCAATGATGTGATCATCGAGGATACTACGTTACGCGATGGCGAGCAGGCCCCAGGCGTTTCTTTCGACAGAGAAACTAAGCTGAAAATCTTTGATGCACTGGTGGACGCGGGGGTCAGGTGGATTGAGGGTGGTATAAACGCTATGGGTGGCAGTGAGACTCGTACCCTGCGCGAGATGCTGGAGCGAACCGAGGCGACGGACATCAACCTGGTCGGTTGGAATCGAGGGGTGAAGGAAGATATCAGGAAAACTTTGGATCTGGGGTACAAGTACGTTCATATCGGTCTGCCAACTTCGGATGTCCACCTCAAGGACAGTATCAACAAGTCAAAAAGCTGGCTGATCCAGCAGGCCTGTGACTTGATCGATTATGCAAAGCAGCGGGGCGCCTTCGTCTCGATCAGTGCCGAGGATGTAGGGCGTTCCGATCTTTCCTTCGTTGTTGAATATGCCGGGCATGTTCAGGCGGCCGGGGCTGATAGGCTTCGGTTGTCCGATACCGTTGGCGTGATGACGCCGCAGCAGTACCATCATGTGGTCAAGGTTGTTTCGACGCAGACGTCTATTGACACGCAGTGTCATGCGCACAATGACTTCGGTTATGCAGTCAGCAACACGATTTCTGGGTTGTTGGCGGGCGCGCGGTACTTCCATGTCACTGTCAATGGTGTCGGCGAGCGGGCAGGTATGCCTGATATTGCCCAAGTGCTGATGTCCTTGAAGGTACAATATGGCGTCGATCTCGGTATCAAACTTGAAAAACTGCAGCATTTGAGCGCGGTCGTAGCTGAGGCCACTAATTCTCGCATTTACCCTTGGCAGCCTGTGGTGGGTGCCAATGTCTTCGCCCACGAGTCGGGTATTCATGCCAACGGCACGATCAACAACGGTGGTGCATTTGAGCCATTCGCGCCGGAGCTATTGGGGCGTGATAGGCAGATCGTGGTGGGCAAGCATTCTGGGCGGGCCTCATTGAAATATGCGTTGGATTATCTACAAGTCGCTTATGTGGAGGATGAGCTTCCAAGACTGCTGCAGTTAGTGCGCGAGGTATCGATGATCAAGTCGCGCGCTTTGAGCTTTGATGATGTGGCACTGTTGCATTCGACGTTGAATTGAAGGAGTCCTGATGCAAGCCACGTTAACGGTCAGTAGGCAGGCGTTGGCCCTGCTGTTGCAAACCCGCAAGATGACGCTGGAGAACGCCCAGGAGTTTTATCATGACGCAGGCAGCATGGTTCGCATCGGTTTTGGCCAACTCACTCGTCTGGCTAAGATGCTGGATATTCCCTTGGCACATGCCGTTCATGAGCTCGACGGAGAGGGTGATGACCTACGGGACAAAGTGAAAATTTGTCGCAAACAGGCGCAGTTCGAGCGCCTGAGGGTTGTGGGTGTGCAAGATCAGCCTGCCTACTTGTATCGGCATGTGATGAAAACGATGGCAGACAAGCATCTGATGGTGCTCCGAACCTCTCCACTCTTCACCAGAGTCGATGATGCCCCGCTAAACGACGGCCATCAGGTGAAAGAGTTTGTGTACGTCCTTTCAGGTGTGGTTGGCGTCCTGTGGTCCGGCAGAGCGGGGCACCGCCGCACTGATGTACTGTCGACTGGAGATTCGATTTTCATTGATTCTTGGATCCCGCATTCATTTTATGCGGTACAGGCCGACTCGCAGATCTTGGCGGTCGATTACGCTTGAGGCTGAGTTTACTTTGATAGTTGTGATTCCACTGCTGGTCAAGGTGATGACCAGCAAGACCATCTACTCGGTCGGCCGCAATTCCGGGGTGTTCAAATTCATCGAGTTCAAGAAGTTGCAGGAGGCTGAGGTGGGGTACACCACCAACGAACCGGCACAGCTGTGCATGCTGTCGACGATCGAAGCGGCGGTGGGGCATTTACTGGCGAAGGGGATTGAACGGCGGTTGTGGCAAGTGGCAGGGGATGCGGGGAAGGGCAGGCTAAGGTGGACAAGTACCTGAGCCAGAATCAGCAGCCGTGATTGGCTTTGAGGGCCTCTTCGCGGGGATGCCCGCTCCCACAGGTTCAGCGTCAACTCGAAGCCCGCGCTGTCCCTGTGGGAGCGGGCGCGCCCGCGAAGCAGGCGACGCGGTGGATGGCACCGGCTTTGCCGGTGTTCGCGGGCATGCCCGCTCCCACAAAGCTTGTGCAAGCTTCCAGATCTTGGGCAAGGCGATGCTCCTGCGTATCCCTTTACGTAAACGTCACCATATGCCACCTTCTACCGCAGCCTGATGACGGCCAGGGATTTCTCCCGCACACTGCGGAAAATTCCCAAGCCCGTTCCCCGCCACCTTGCGGGGTACAGCCGGAGTAGAAAATGGCGCGACAACTAATAACAAACGCCCACGACCCGCTGCACGAATCCCGCCAGGCCCGCCTGAAGCTGGCCAGCGAAGGCGAGCTGCCACTGGGCATGCTGCGCGACGAGATCGATGCCTCCTGGCGGCGTAGCCTTGGCCATGGCCTGGATTGCCTGCAGGGCGAGCAGGTCGGCCTGGGCCTGGAGCAGGGCCACGACCTGCGCATGCTGCTGGAGCGCAACCGCCTGCTGGTCGACGCCGTTACCCCGGAACTGGACTACCTGGTCGCGCGTCAGGGCAAGGCCGGCATCGTCATCCTCGGCGACGCCCAGGCCAACGTGCTGGCCATCGAAGGGCAAACGCACGTGCTGCAGCGCGAGGGCCTGCGCGACCTGCACCCGGGCAGTTGCTGGAGCGAGTCGCTGCGTGGCACCAACGCGATCGGCACGGCAGTGGTGGAAGGCCGGCCGACCTTGATCAACTGCGGCGAACATTACCTCGACCGCCTCAGCCCGTTCTCCTGCACTTCGGTACCCCTGCGCGACCCGCGCGGCGAGGTGATCGGCGTGCTCGACATCACCCGTGAAGGGGTGATGGCGCAACCACAGGACAGCCTGTCGACGCTGATGCTGGCGGCCGGCAACATCGAAAGCCGTATGTTTGGCCTGTGCCATCCGGAGCAATTGGTGCTGGCCTTCCACAGCCGCCCGCAATACCTCAACAGCGCCTGGCATGGCCTGCTGGCGCTGAGCCTGGACGGTGAAGTGCTGGCTGCCAACGACAGTGCCTGCCAGCTGTTGCAGGTGCCGCGCCATGAGCTGTTGGGCCGGCGCAGCAGCGACCTGCTGGGTGAACGGTCACCGGCCTTCATCGCCCGCCTGTGGCAGGGCGGGGTGAGCAGTGTGCAGACGGCCAAGGGCGAGTTCTACTTCCGCGCCCTGCAGCTGCCGCGCCATGGCCGGGTCAACGGCAGCACGCCGGTGAGCAAGCTGGCGCCGGGCAAGCAGTCACCCGCCCTCGACGCCCTGGCCGGTGGCGACCAGCGCCTGGCGCGCAACCTGCGCATGGCCCGCCAGGGGCTGGGCAATGGCCTGCCGGTGCTGCTGCTGGGCGAGACCGGTACCGGCAAGGAAGTCGTCGCACGGGCCCTGCACCAGGCCAGCCCGCGTGCCGACAAACCGTTCGTGGCCGTCAACTGCGCGGCCATCCCCGAAGGGCTGATCGAGTCCGAACTGTTCGGCTACCGTGAAGGTGCGTTCACCGGCTCGCGCCGGGGCGGCATGGTCGGCCGGCTGATGCAGGCCCACGGCGGCACGCTGTTCCTCGACGAAATCGGCGACATGCCGCTAGCGCTGCAGGCGCGCTTGTTGCGGGTACTGCAGGA
Organism: Pseudomonas sp. A2; assembly: GCF_023100865.1. Lineage (NCBI taxonomy): Bacteria > Pseudomonadati > Pseudomonadota > Gammaproteobacteria > Pseudomonadales > Pseudomonadaceae > Pseudomonas > Pseudomonas sp. A2. The sequence continues at coordinate 3,353,306 of NZ_CP039127.1, read as the reverse complement.
ACGGCGCGTGGCACCGCTGGGGGCGGGCGACGAGCAGGACATCGATGTGGCATTGATCTGTGCCACGCACCGCGACCTCAAGCGCCTGGTGCAGGAGCAGCACTTCCGCGAAGACCTTTACTACCGGGTCAACGGCGTGTCGCTGCGCCTGCCGGCACTGCGCGAGCGTGATGACCTGGCGGTGATCATCCAGGGGCTGCTGGACAAGTCCGATGCCCGGGGCGTGACCTTGGACCCGGCCCTGAACGCGTTGCTCGAAGGCTTCGACTGGCCGGGCAACATCCGCCAGCTGGAAATGGTCGTGCGCACCGCGCTGGCCATGCGCGAGGACGGCGAGCAGGTGCTGACCCTCGACCACCTCACCGACTGCCTGTTGGACGAACTGGCCAGTGGCACGGCGCCTTCCGGCAGCCTCAAGGACAACGAGCTGGAGCTGATCCGTGGCGCCTTGGCGCGCCATCAGGGCAACGTGTCCGCGGCGGCCGAGGCGCTGGGTATCAGCCGGGCGACGCTGTACCGCAAGCTCAAACAGTTGCGCGGCTGACGTGGGCGGCCTGTTCGCCCGGCTGGTGGAGTCCAGCGACCCTGTGCTCATGCGCCAGGCGTTGGCCTGGCTGTATGGTTTCGTGCGCCCCCATCGACGCGCCATCGGCCTGTTGCTCGGTTTGTCGCTGGGCGCCTCGTTGCTGGCGCTGGCGCAACCCTGGCTGGTCAAGACGCTGATCGACGAGGGGCTGCTGGCCAAGGACTACCAGACCCTCTGGCACATGGCCGCGATCATGATCGGCGCGGGCCTGCTGGGTACCGTGCTGGCCGGGGTCAACCGCTACCTGCACACGCGCTTGTCGGGGCGCATCCTGTTTGCCCTGCGCGACAACCTTTACCGCCACCTGCAGCAGCTGTCGCCGACGTTCTACGGGCGGCGGCGCATCGGCGACATCCTTTCGCGGCTGGATGGCGATGTGGCGGAAATCCAGCGCTTTGCCGTGGATTCGCTGTTTTCGGCGGTGTCGGCGGTGATCGGCCTGGTGGGCGCGGTGGTGTTGATGCTGATGCTTTCGTGGCAACTGTCGCTGCTGCTGGCGCTGCTGGTACCGATCGAAGTGCTGTGGCTGCGCTGGATGCGGCGCAAGGTGGAGCGCGAAGTACGCAACCTGCGCGAACGCTCGGCAGATGTGTCGTCATTCCTGGTCGAAACCCTGCCGGCGATGAAGTTCATCCAGGCCGCCGGCCAGCAAGGCCGCGAGGCGGGGCGCCTGGACCAGCTGGGCCAGGGCTACATGCGCCAGCTGCTCAAGGTGCAGGTGACCGAATTCTTCACCCAGGCCATCCCCGGCACGCTGACCTCCTGGTGCCGCGCCTGCGCGTTCCTGGTCGGCGGTTGGTGGGTAATCCAGGGCACTTGGCAACTAGGTGCGCTGATCGCCTTTTCCACCTACATGGGCATGGCGGTAGGGCCGGTGCAGAGCCTGCTGGGCCTGTACGTGGCGGTGCAGCGCATGGCGGTGAGCCTGGGGCGGGTGATGGAACTGAAGCAGGAGGCCGTGGCCGTGCGCCCGGCGGCCAACCCGCAGCCGGTGCCCGACGGGCCGGGCGAATTGCGCCTCGAGGGGGTGAGCTTTGCTCATGAAGGGCGCCAGGGCGCGGTGCTGAACGACGTGCAGGTGTGCGTGCCGGGTGGCCTGAAGGTGGCCATCAGCGGTGCCTCGGGGGTGGGCAAGTCGACCCTGATCGACCTGCTGCAGCGCTTCTACGACCCGGACGCCGGGCGCATCCTGCTGGACGGCACCGACCTGCGCGAACTGGACCTGGCCGCGCTGCGCCGGCGCATTGCGGTGGTCAGCCAGGATATCGTGCTGTTCCGCGGCACCCTGGCACAGAACCTGGCCTATGGCGTGCCCGAGGCCAGCCGTGAGGAACTGGAGCGGGTGGTGCGCCTGGCGCGGCTGGACAGCCTGGTCGACAGCCTGCCGCTGGGCCTGGACGGCCTGCTGGGTGAGCGTGGCCAGCAGTTGTCCGGCGGGCAGAAACAGCGCATAGCCATCGCCCGCGCGGTGCTGCAGGCGCCGGCGATCCTGGTACTGGACGAGGCCACCTCGGCGGTGGACGAAGCCACCGAGCGCGAAGTGATCGCGGCCATCGACCAGCTGTTCGCCGGCCGCACGCGCATCCTGATCAGCCACCGTGCTTCGACCCTGGCCGATGCCGACCTGCACCTGCAGTTGCAAGCTGGCCAGTTGCAGGTGCTGCCCGAGGAGGTGATCAGGCATGGGCACTGACGTGCGTGTTGGCGTGATCGACAGTGGTTGCACGCCGGAGCAGGCCAGCGCCTTGCTGGGCGCGCGCCGCTTCTGGCTGGAGGACGGCCAGTTGCGCGAAGGTGACATGCTGCCCGACCAGCTTGGGCACGGTAGCGCGGTGCTCGCCGGCTTGCAGCGGGAGGCCGGGCCGGTGCCCGTGCTGCTGGCCCAGGTTTTCGGCGCCCAGGCCAGCACCAGTGCCTTGCAGGTGGCGGCCGCGCTGCTGTGGCTGGTGGAGGCGGGGGTTACGCTGGTCAACCTCAGCCTTGGCCTGCAGCAGGACCGGCCTGTGCTGCACCAGGCCTGCGCCGAGGCTTTGGCCGCGGGTGTGCTGTTGTGCGCCTCCAGCCCGGCCCAGGGCGGGCCAGTGTATCCGGCCAGCTACCCCGGGGTGATACGGGTCACAGGCGACGCCCGCTGTGCGCCTGGCCAGTGGTCCTGGCTTGGTACCCGGCAGGCGGACTTTGGCGGTTATGTGGGGGCGGGCGGCAGGGCAGGCGCGAGCCTGGGCTGCGCGGCCCTGAGTGGCAGGATCGCTGCGTTGCTGCGTGACGAGCCGGGCATGGGCCAGCAGCAGGTTCATGACTGGTTGCGCCACCACGCGGCGTTTACCGGCCCAGAGCGACGAGGTGTCGGCCATGGCTGAACCGCGCATTGTAGTGTTGGGGGCAGGCCCTGCGGGTGCGGCCACGGCCATTGGCCTGCGGCGGCTGGGTTATGCGGTGACGGTCGTGTCGGAGTGGCGCCGGTTCGCGGCGGTCGAAGGGGTTTCGCAGCGGGTGCTGGACGGGCTGCGCCACGCCGGCCTTGGCGGGGCGTTGCGCCAGGCGGCGATGCCGGCGACTCGGCAAGTGCACTGGAACGGCCAGCAGCTGCAACTGAACCAGGAGTTTCTACTCGACCGGCAAAGGTTTGACCGGGCGCTGCGCGACGACCTTCAGCGTGCGGGTGTGAGCGTGGTCGAGGGGCGGGTGCGTGAGGTGGTTCGCCAAGTCGTTCATGGTATTCGCCTGGACGACGGGCAGGTACTGCAGGCCGATTTCCTGGTCGAAGCCCGAGGCCGCCAGGCCCCGTTGGCCGCCGACCGCCTGCGCGGGCCGGAGACGGTCAGCTTGCTGAATGTCTGGCAGGCCGCCCCCGGGGCGCCCGCGTCGGCGGTGGAGAGCCTGGCGGATGGCTGGGCGTGGATGGCGCGCCTGGAAGACGGCCGCTGCTACTGGCAAGTCACCCTGGACGCCGTCGGGCTGCCGGGCAAGGCCGGATTGGCGGATTACTGTGCGGCGCGGCGAGCCGGGAGCGTGCTGGTGGCCGAGCTGTTCGATGCCAGGGCCTTGGCGCCGGCAGAGGTGCATGCGCGCAGCAGCACCGCGATTCTGGCCGGTGAGTGCGTCGGGCAGGACTGGATACGCGTGGGCGATGCTGCGATGGCCGTTGACCCGCTATCGGGTAACGGGATCTTCCAGTCGCTGTCTTCGGCGCTGCAGGCGCCGGTGGTGATCAATACCTTGCTGCGCAGGCCCGAGCGGGCCGGGTTGGCGCGGCAGTTTCACCAGCAGCGGATCGAACAGCTGTTTTTGCGTTTTGCCCGGATCGGGCGGGATTTTTATGGGCAAGAGCAGGGTCGGGTGGGGCAGCCGTTCTGGGCGCGGCGGCAGGGTTGGCCGGACATGCAGGCATTGCACGTGGCGGCGGACTGGAGCGCGGTGAGGGTCGAGCGGCGGCCGGTGTTGCGTGACGGGCTGGTGGATGAGGCCGAGGTGGTGGTGACGGCGGATCAGCCGTTGGGGGTGTGGCATTTGCAGGGGGTGGAGCTGGCGCCGGTGGTGCGGGGGCTGCGTAGCGGCCGACCTCTCGAGTCAGTGTTGTCAGGCCTGCCAGGGGAGCAGCAGATGATGGTGCGGCGGTGGTTGTTGGAGCAGGGCTTGGTTTGAGATTGCCGGGGCCGCTTTGCGGCCCTTTCGCGACACAAGGCCGCTCCTACAGGTTCGGTGATGCCCATGATGCTTGTGCGGTACCTGTAGGAGCGGCCTTGTGTCGCGATGGGCTGCGTAGCAGCCCCAGGATTTCGAATCAGAAGAAAGTCCCGACGATCAGCTGCATATAGGTGCCGGTATCCCGCCCACCCAGCTGCGTCCCGCCATTGGCCGCGCCGCGCTCCGGCTTGTAGAACCCTACCAGCGGGCTGATCAGCAGGTGGTCGTTGACCATCCATTCCACATACAGGTCCAGCTCCCGCCCGCCCAGGTTGCCCTGGTCGGTGTCCAGCGTATCGAAGTCGAAGTACAGCGCGCCGACGGTCAGGTTGTCCCGTGGCTTGCCCTTCAGTGCCACGTGGTGCACCTGGCTGTTGCTGTTGAACGGCCCGGCATAGTTCGCCGCCACCTCACCCTGGAACCAGGTGCCATAGCCACGGCTCAGGCCATAGAACAGCGGGTCGAAGTCTTCGGAAAAGCGGCTGTAGCGGTAGGTGGCGGTGGGGGACCAGGGCAGTTCGGAAAAGGTCCAGTTGCCTTCCAGGTACCAGGCGTTCTCCCGCCCGCCGGTTTTGTCCTGGGTCACGTACTCGGCGGCCAGCTCCAGGTCTTTCACCCCCAGGCTGCCACGCCCGCGCAGGCTGGCGGTGTCCATGCCGTCGCGGTGTTCCAGGCCCATGATCTGCGCGTAGCGCTGGTCCACGTCGAGGCCGCGGATCCAGCTCAGGCCGACGGTGCCGGCGTCGGCGACGTGCTCCAGGTTGGCCACCGCCAGCGAGGTGTCGGCCTGGTAGTGGTTGTCGGACTTCAGCCACATCAGGTCGCTGCGCCAGCCTTGATTGCCACCAAGGCGCAGCACGGCGGTGCGGTCGAAGGCCTTGCGTGCGGCCAGGTAGTAGGCGCCGCCGCGGTCGAAGTTGGCGCCCAGGTCGACCTTGCCCAGGTTCACCGGGTCGCCCTGGATCAGGAAGCCGTCGCCCAGGGTCACCACCTGGCGGCCGCCGGAAATGTCCACGCCGTCTTCGCCCAGGGCCGGGAACAGGTTGGCCGAGCGCCAGCCCAGGTACAGGTCTTCGATGGCGGTGCGGCGCTCGTCACCCAGGGTCAGGCCGGCGGCATCGCCGTCGCCCCAGGTGGCGGAACTGAGCAGGTTGAAGGCGCCGTATAGCGCGCCGCTGTCGGCCAGGGCCTGGCTGCCGCTGAGGCCATACTTGACGTAGCCTTCCTGCCAAGCGGTGCTGCCGGGCTTGCGGTTGCCGGCCAGGTTGAAGCTTTCGTCGCTGTGGAAGGCGCCGAACAGGGCTTCGAGGTCGGCGTTGAGGGTGGTGCCGTCGTGGTTGTACAGCTCGTAGGCCTGGGTGATGGGGGCGGCGAACAGCAGGGCCAATGTGCAGGCGAGTTTGTGCCTCATGGTGTGCTCCATGTTTTTGTTGTTGTTTTCGGGTTGCCTGTGCCGGCGTCTTCGCAGCACAAGGCTGCTCCTACAAGGACCGCGCTACCTTTGTAGGAGCAGCCTTGTGCTGCGAAGAGGCCGGTACAGGAAAATGATCAGAGCTTGATCAACACCGATTTCAGCTCGGTGTAGTGCTCGATGGCAGCCGCCCCCATCTCACGGCCGACGCCGGACATCTTGTAGCCGCCAAACGGCAAGGCAGGGTCGAGGGCGCTGTGGCAGTTGACCCACACCGACCCCGACTTGATGCGTGGGATCATCCGGTGCACGGCGGCCAGGTCGTTGGACCAGATGCTCGCACCCAGGCCATAGGGGTTGTCGTTGGCCATGCCGATCACTTCGTCGATGTCATCGAACGGCATCGCCACCAGCACCGGCCCGAAGATCTCTTCCTGTACCAGGCGGTGGCGCTGGTCGACATCGACGATAACTGTCGGCTTGACGAAGTAGCCAGGCCCGAAGCCTTCGCCACCACAGGCGATGGTCGCGCCCAGCTCGCGGCCAAGCTCGATGTAGCCGGTGACGCGGTCCTGCTGCTTGGCCGAGATCAGCGGGCCCATCTGCACCGCAGGGTCCAGGCCGCTGCCCAGCTTCATGCCGTTGGCGATGCCGGCAATGTCGGCCACCACGTTGTCGAAGTGCTTGCGGTGCACGTACAGGCGGGACCCGGCGCAGCACACCTGGCCCTGGTTGAAGAAGATCGCCGTGGCGGCGCCGGCGGCGGCTTCCTGCAGGTTGGCGTCGGGCATGACGATGGTCGGCGACTTGCCGCCGAGTTCCAGGGTGACGCGGGTCATGTTGTCCATGGCTGCCTTGCCGATCAGCTTGCCGACCTCGGTGGAGCCGGTAAAGGTCAGCTTGTCCACGCCGGGGTGGCGGCTGAGTGCGGCGCCGGCGCTCAGGCCGGTGCCGGTGACCACGTTGAACACGCCCGCCGGGTAGCCGGCTTCGTCCACCAGTTCAGCCAGCTTGAGCACGCTCAGCGGTGTTTCGTCCGCGGGCTTGAGCACGACGGTGCAACCGGTAGCCAGGGCCGGGCCGAGCTTCCAGCAGGCCAGCAGCAACGGGAAGTTCCAGGCGACGATGGCGCCGACCACGCCCACTGCCTCGCGCCGCACGAAACCATGGAACTGGTCGTTGGGCATCAACGGCATCGAGGCTTCGACGGTGCTACCCTCGATCTTGGTGGCCCAGCCGGCCATGTAGCGCAGGAAGTCGATGGCCAGTTGCACGTCCATCACCTGGGCAACGGCGGCGCTCTTGCCGTTGTTCAGGCATTCCAGTTCGGCCAGCTGGCGGGCGTCGCGCTCCATCAGGTCGGCCAGGCGCCACAGCAGGTTCTGCCGTTCGCGTGGGCGCAGGCGGCTCCACGGCGAATCGTCGAAGGCCTGGCGAGCGGCGCGCACGGCGCGGTCGACATCTTCGGCCTCGGCGGCGGGCACTTCACCCAGTACCTCGCCAGTGGCCGGGTTGCGGAACGACAGGGTGCGACCGCTGGCGGCGTCCTGCCAGTCGGCGCCGATGCGCATCTTCAGCTTGCGTTCGAGAAAGGCGCGGGTGGCGGGCAGGATGGGCAGTTCGGAAAGCATGGGACGGTGCCTCTTGTCATTGGATGTGACAGGCATAGGCGCAATGGGCGTGCCAAGGTCGGTAGATGGCTGCAAACCGTTGAACGGGTTGGGTTTTGTCCTGTTGCAAGGTTGGGATTGCAGGGTTGCGCTGTTGCACATTGAGACGGTGTGAGACGGTGGTGAAACAGTGGCTGTTCCGGCCTCTTCGCGGGCACGCCCGCTCCCACCGGTACAGCGCTGGCCCCGGCGTGTGGGAGCGGGCAGGCCCCTGTCTCAGGATGAAACACCCTGTCGCGAAATGGCACGCTGCAATTGGCCATACCTGCTGCTGGCCAAGGCCGAAAAACCGGCTAACAGGTTGAAAGAAAACGCTTTTACAGCACCTGGCACAGTTCCTGTATCACAACCGTCACATGCACACCTGCTGTACCAAAGCGTGCGAAAACGATAAGAACAACAACCGTGGAGGTCTGACCTTGAAGACGACTCGACTCCGGCGGCATGCGGGCAAACTGGCGCTGGTCGCCGCCGCGCTGCTGAGCACCCAGGCCATGGCGGCCGAGCAGGGCCCGAGCCTGTTGCAGAACAAGTGCATGGGGTGCCATATCCCCGAAGGCAACGACACCTACAGCCGCATCAGCCACCAGCGCAAGACGCCGGAAGGCTGGCTGATGAGCATCGCCCGCATGCAGGTGATGCACGGCCTGCAGATAAGCGACGACGACCGCCGCACCCTGGTCAAGTACCTGGCCGACAAGCAGGGCCTGGCGCCCAGCGAAACCGATGGCGTGCGGTATGCCATGGAGCGCCGGCTGAACACTGTCGAGCAGTTCGACACCCAGCTCAGCGAAACCTGTGGCCGTTGCCACTCCGGTGCCCGTGTCGCCTTGCAGCGGCGCCCGGCCAAGGAGTGGGAGCACCTGGTCAACTTCCATCTCGGCCAGTGGCCGTCCCTCGAATACCAGGCCCAGGCGCGTGACCGCGACTGGCTGCCGATCGCCCTGCAACAAGTGGTGCCGGACCTGGCCAAGCGCTACCCGCTGGAAAGCGCGGCGTGGGCCGAATGGCAGAAAGCCAGGCCCAAGGCCGATGCGCTGCCGGGCCAGTGGGCATTCAGCGGCCACATGCTGGCCAAGGGCGATGTACGCGGGGTGATGAGCGTCACGCCTGACCAGGGTGACACCTTCAAGGTCGAGGTCAAGGGCGCTTATGCCGACGGCACGCCGTTCAATGGCAGCGGTTCGGCGATCCTCTACAACGGCTATGAATGGCGTGGCAACGTCAAGGTCGGCGACGCCAACCTGCGCCAGGTGTTCGCCGCGCTGGATGGCGAAATGAAGGGCCGCATGTTCGAGGCCGAGCACGACGAGCGTGGCCTGGACTTCACCGCAGTGAAGGAGGGCAAGGCGCGCCTGCTGGCGGTACAACCGGCATTCATCAAGGCCGGTGGCGAAAGCGAGATCACCCTGGTCGGCAGCGGCCTGGCCGGCAAACCGGACCTGGGCGCTGGCGTGGAAGTGACCGAGGTGCTGGAGCAGACCCCGACCCTGGTACGGGTGAAGGCCCGCGCCGCGGCCGATGCCAAGCCTGGCCAGCGCGAAGTCGCCGTAGGGGCGCTCAAGGGCGTCAACCTGGCGGTGTACGACAAAGTCGAGGAAGTGAAAGTGGTGCCGGCGTTCTCCATCGCCCGCATCGGCGAAAACGGTGCCTCGGTGCCCAAGGTGCAGGGCCGCTTCGAGGCCGAAGCCTGGGGCAAGGACGCCAATGGCCAGCCGCTGCGCATCGGCTACCTGCCGGCCAGCTGGAAGGTCGAGCCCTTCAACGAGCGTGCGGTCGAGGACGAAGACGTCAAGTTCGCCGGGAAGATGCAGGCCGATGGCGTGTTCGTGCCAGGCGGTGCCGGCCCCAACCCGGAGCGCAAGATGATGACCAACAACGCCGGCAACCTGAAGGTCATCGCCACCCTGGCCGACGGTGGCCAGACTGGCGAGGGGCACATGATCGTCACCGTACAGCGCTGGAACAACCCGCCGCTGCCGTAACGGCAGGGGGCTTACGGTTTTCCAACGGATCGATTATCGGGAGGTCGCCATGGGCGCGCTACTGAACCTGGTCGAACGCAACCTGCATGAAGTGCAGGTCGACGCCGACCGCATGCTGTTCCATATCCCCAGCAGTTCGCTGTTCACCGCCGACGCGGTGACCGGCGGCATCATCGACACCCTGCGCCAGCAAGGCTGCTCGGCCGAGGAGCTGATGCAGCGCCTTGGCCAGCGGTTTGCCGGCAGCGATATCCAGGACACCCTGCGCGAGCTGATCGCGCTGGAACTGGTCAGCGACGGCTCGCCGCTGACCCCGGAAATCGCCCTCAAGCAGGTCGAGCGCACGGCGCTGAACACCGTGGTGCTCAACGTCAACACCGGCTGCAACCTCAGCTGCACCTACTGCTACAAGGAAGACCTGGACAAACCGTCCGCGGGCAAGAAGATGAGTACCGCCACCGCCGAGGCTTCGGTGGAGATGCTGCTCAAGGAGTCGCCCGACGAGCAGCGCTACAGCGTGGTGTTCTTTGGTGGCGAGCCGCTGTCCAACCGGCCACTGATCGAGCACATGGTCGCCTACTGCGAGCGGCGCTTCGCCGAGGCGGGCAAGCAGGTGGAATTCATCATGACCACCAATGCCACCTTGCTCAACGAAGAGATCGTCGACTGGCTCAATGCCCATCGCTTCGGCCTGTCGATCAGCATCGACGGCCCCAAGACCGTGCACGACCGCAACCGCATCACCGTGGGCGGGCAGGGCACCTATGACGTGGTGCGGCGCAAGGTCGACATGCTGCTGTCGCGCTACCACAGCCGCCCGGTGGGCGCGCGGGTCACGCTGACCCGTGGCATCACCGATGTCGAGACCATCTGGAACCACCTGTTCAACGAACTGGGCTTCGCTGAAGTCGGCTTTGCCCCGGTCACCTCCGGCGACATGGCCAACTTCAACCTGACCGGCGAAGAGCTGGTGCAGGTGTTCGCCAACATGAAGGCGCTGGGCCGGCGCTACCTGGAGGCTGCGCTGGAGCACCGCAACATCGGTTTCTCCAACCTGCACCAGCTGATCACCGACATCCACGAGGGCCACAAGAAGGCCCTGCCGTGCGGCGCCGGGCTGAAGATGCTGGCCGTGGACCATGAGGGCGAGCTGAACCTGTGCCACCGCTTCACCGGCTCCAGCCTGCCGACCTTCGGCAATGTGCACCAGGGCGTGAAGCAGGCGCAGCTCAACGACTTCCTGTCGCAGCGCCTGGACCGCAGCAACACCGGCTGCGACAGCTGCCGCATCCGCAACCTGTGCTCCGGCGGCTGCTACCACGAAAGCTATGCCCGCTATGGCGACCCGCAGCACCCGACCTACCACTATTGCGAACTGATGCGCGACTGGGTCGACTTCGGCATCGAAGTCTACAGCCGCATCATGGCCGCCAACCCGGCCTTCATCGATCGCTACATCACCCCGCGGAAGGCGCACTGACATGAAGCACTTGAAGCCCCTGAACAACAAGGCGCGCATCCTCGAGCAGGCCGCCGCCGAAGATCGCGTCGAAGAAGTCATGGCCATGAGCGCAGTGGCGGGCTGCACCGCCACCACCGACCCGGGCTGGGAAGTGGACGCCTTTGGTGGCGTGAGCTCGCTGTGCCAGCCGATGGAGGCCGACCTGTATGGCTGCTCCGACCCTTGCTGGTGGCCGGCCCAGGTGCCGGACATGATGAGCACCTACCAGGACTGGAACGCCCAGGCGAGCAACTCGGCGGAAGACTGGCGCAACCTCGGCACCGTGTTCCCGAAAGACAAGTGACCGGCCCAACAAGAATGACAAGGGGAAACCGCATGAAAGCTGGACGCTGCGCGTCACTCGCGCTCACCATCGCCGCCACGGCCTGTGCCGGGCTGGTACAGGCCGCCGACACCGGGCCGGCGCTGAAGGCTGGCCACGAATACATGATCGTGACCAACTACCCGAACAACCTGCACGTGGTCGATGTGGCCAGTGACACGGTGTACAAGAGCTGCGTGATGCCCGACAAGTTCGGCCCCGGCACCGCGATGATGGCGCCGGACAACCGCACCGCCTACGTGCTCAACAACCACTACGGCGACATCTACGGCATCGACCTGGACACCTGCAAGAACACCTTCCACGCCAACCTGTCCAGTGTGCCGGGTGAGGTGGGCCGGTCGATGTACTCGTTCGCCATCAGCCCGGACGGCAAGGAAGTGTACGCCACGGTCAACCCGACCCAGCGCCTAAACGACCACTACGTGGTCAAGCCACCGCGGCTGGAGGTGTTCAGCACCGCCGATGGCCTGGAGGCCAAGCCGGTGCGCACCTTCCCGATGCCGCGCCAGGTGTACCTGATGCGTGCGGCGGACGATGGCAGCCTGTACGTCGCCGGGCCGGACATCTACAAGATGGACGTGAAGACCGGCAAGTACACGGTGGCCTTGCCGCTGCGCAACTGGAACCGCAAAGGCTACAGCGCCCCGGACGTGCTGTACTTCTGGCCGCACCAGAGCCCGCGCCACGAGTTTTCGATGCTGTACACCATTGCCAGGTTCAAGGATGACAAGCAGGACCCGGCGACCGCCGATCTGCTGTATGGCTACCTGAGCGTCGACCTGAAGACCGGCAAGACCCACACCCAGGAGTTTGCCGACCTGACCGAGCTGTACTTCACCGGGCTGCGTTCGCCGAAAGACCCGAACCAGATCTACGGCGTGCTCAACCGCCTGGCCAAGTACGACCTCAAACAGCGCAAGCTGATCAAGGCGGCAAATCTGGACCACACTTACTACTGCGTGGCCTTCGACAAGAAAGGCGACAAGTTGTACCTGGGCGGCACCTTCAACGACCTGGCGGTGTTCAACCCGGATACGCTGGAGAAAGTGAAGAACATCAAGTTGCCGGGTGGGGACATGTCCACCACCACGCCGCAGGTGTTCATCCGTTAGCTCCAGGATGGCTTCACTGGCCTCTTCGCAGCACAAGGCTGCTCCTACAGGCTACTGCACTCCAATGTAGGAGCAGCCTTGTGCTGCGAAGAGGCCCGCTCAATCAACACAAGAACAACAAGAGACCGCCCATGCCCCAGCCAAGCTACTCCCAGGGCAACCAGGACAAACCCCTGCTTACCCAGTGCATCGGCGATGCCTTCGACACCACCGTCGCCCGCTTCCCCGACCGTGACGCCCTGGTCGTCCGCCACCAGGCCCTGCGCTACACCTGGCAGCAGCTGGCCGACGCCGTCGACCAGCACGCCCGTGCGCTGATGGCCCTGGGCGTGCAGCCCGGTGACCGCCTCGGCATCTGGGCACCCAACTGCGCAGAGTGGTGTATCACCCAGTTCGCCAGCGCCAAGGTGGGCGCGATCCTGGTCAACATCAACCCGGCCTACCGCTCCAGCGAACTGGACTACGCCCTCGGCCAGTCCGGCTGCCGCTGGGTGGTCTGCGCCGACGCGTTCAAGACATCCGACTATCACGCCATGTTGCTGGGCCTGGTTCCGGGCCTGGCCAGCAGCCAGCCGGGCGCCCTGATCTGCGAACGCTTCCCCGAACTGCGCGGTGTGGTCAGCCTGGCCGTCGCGCCACCGGCGGGCTTTCTCGCCTGGCACGACCTGCAGGCCCGTGCCGCGGCCGTCAGCCGCGAAGCCCTTGCCGAGCGCCAGGCACAGCTGCGCTGTGACGACCCGATCAATATCCAGTACACCTCGGGCACCACCGGTTTCCCGAAAGGCGCCACCCTCAGCCACAGCAACATCCTCAACAACGGCTACATGGTCGGTGAAAGCCTGGGCCTGACCGAGCATGACCGGCTGGTGGTGCCGGTGCCGCTGTACCACTGCTTCGGCATGGTCATGGCCAACCTCGGCTGCATGACCCACGGCAGCACCCTGATCTACCCCAACGACGCCTTCGACCCATTGGCCACCCTGCGTGCGGTGGCGGAAGAAAAGGCCACTGCGTTGTATGGTGTGCCGACCATGTTCATCGCCGAACTGGACCACCCCCAGCGCGGCGAGTTCGACCTGTCGAGCCTGCGCACCGGGATCATGGCCGGCGCCACCTGCCCGATCGAAGTGATGCGCCGGGTTATCGGCGAGATGCACATGGCCGAGGTGCAGATTGCCTACGGCATGACCGAGACCAGCCCGGTGTCGCTGCAGACCGGCGCCAGCGACGACCTGGAACGCCGCGTGACCAGCGTCGGGCGCACCCAGCCGCGGCTGGAGAACAAGGTGATCGATGCCGATGGCAACACGCTGCTGCGTGGTGAGATCGGCGAGCTGTGCACGCGGGGTTACAGCGTGATGCTGGGCTACTGGAACAACCCCAAGGCCACGGCCGAAAGCATCGATGAGGACGGCTGGATGCACACCGGCGACCTGGCGGTGATGGACGAGCAGGGCTATGTGCGTATTGTCGGGCGCAGCAAGGACATGATCATTCGCGGCGGCGAGAACATCTACCCGCGCGAGCTGGAGGAGTTCTTCTTCACCCACCCGGCGGTGGCCGATGTGCAGGTGATTGGTGTGCCGTGCAGCAAGTACGGTGAAGAGATCGTGGCCTGGGTGCGGCTGCACCCGGGGCATACGGCCAGCGCGGAGGAACTGTGCGATTGGGCGAAGGCGCGGATCGCGCACTTCAAGGTGCCGCGGTACTTCCGCTTTGTCGATGAGTTCCCGATGACGGTGACCGGCAAGGTGCAGAAGTTCCGCATGCGCGAGATCAGTGTCGAGGAGCTGTCTGCCGGGTGAGGTGTCGCTTGTACCGGCCTCTTTGCGGGTAAACCCGCTCCCACAGGTACTGCACAGGCCTCAAGGGCAGTGGAGAACCTGTGGGGAGCATCTACTGCCTGTACTGGCCTCTTCGCGGGTAAACCCGCTCCCACAGGTATTGCACAGGCCTCAAGGGCAGCAGATGACCTCAGCCTTGCAACAACTCCGGGCTGTTGAAGTTGCTCAACCTGCGATCATCGTCGGCACATTCCAGCCCCTGCACCGCTTCACGCAGCAAGGCCTTCTGCAAACTCCGCTCTCCCGCCGCCCAGGCCTGTTCCAGCACCGGCAACACCCGGCGTGGCAGCACGCTGAACATCGGCTGCCAGTACCCACCCTGGCGCACCATGGCCGCACTGTCACTGGTCACTGCCAGGTGCAGCAGGTCCTCGATCAACCCCCGGTCAACCAGCGGTGCATCACAGGCCAGCAGCACCACCCATTCATGCCGCGCCACCTTGAGCCCGGCAATCACCCCCGCCAACGGCCCGGGGTAGTCCGCCTCGGCATCGCCCACCAACTGGTCGGCATACGCCTGGTAGGCCTGCTGGTTACGGTTGCAGGAAATCACCAGGTCATCGCTGAGCGGCCGTACCACGCGCTGCACATGCGCCACCAGCGGTTCGCCCTGCCAGTCGACCAGGCCCTTGTCGCGCCCGCCCATGCGCTGGCCGCGGCCACCGGCGAGAATGAGGATGGAGCAGGGGGGCAGGGCATCAGGCATGAAAAAGGGTTCCGGGCAGTCAATGCCGGGAACCCTCCCATTTCACGCGGGGCTTGTCCAGTCAGCTGTCGCTGGTCACGGCCTGCGTGTCGGCATTACCCGCCTGGCGTCGCCCGGCAAGGCGCATCACCACCACGAAGAACACCGGCACGAACACCACGGCCAGGGTGGCGCTGAGCATGCCGCCGATCACCCCGGTACCGATCGCCTTCTGGCTGGCCGAGCTGGCGCCGCTGGCAATGGCCAGCGGCACCACGCCGAGGATGAACGCCAGCGAGGTCATCACGATCGGCCGCAGGCGCAGGCGCGCGGCCTGCACGGCGGCGTCAGCGGCATCGACGCCCTGGTCGACCAGGCTCTTGGCGAACTCGATGATCAGGATGGCGTTCTTCGCCGACAGGCCGATCAACGTGATCAGGCCGACCTTGAAGAACACGTCGTTGGGCATGCCGCGCAGGGTCACCGCCAGCACCGCACCGAGCACGCCCAGCGGTACTACCAGCAGTACTGCGGTGGGGATCGACCAACTTTCGTACAGCGCTGCCAGGCACAGGAACACCACCAGCAACGACAGCGCCATCAGCATCGGTGCCTGGCTGCCGGACAGCCGCTCCTGCAGCGACAGGCCAGTCCATTCCAGGCCGGCACCGGCCGGCAGCTGGGCCACCAGGCGCTCGATTTCGGCCATGGCTTCGCCCGAACTGTAGCCGGCTGCCGGTTCGCCGGAAATCGACACCGCCGGGTAGCCGTTGTAGCGGGTCAGCTGCACCGGGCCGCTGACCCACCTGGCCTGGACGAAGGCGCCCAGTGGCACCATCTTGCCGCTGTCGTTGCGCACGTGGATCTTCAGCAGGTCTTCGACCTGGCTGCGCTGGTCGCCTTCGGCCTGCACCACCACCCGCTGCATGCGGCCCTGGTTGGGGAAGTCGTTGACGTAGCTGGAACCCACGGCCACGTCCAGCACCGAACCGATATCGGCAAACGATACGCCCAGGGCGTTGGCCTGGCGGCGGTCGATTTCCAGTTGTACCTGCGGGCTTTCCGCCAGCGAGGCTTCGCGCACGTTGGTCAGCACCTTGCTTTTGCCGGCATTTGCCAGCAGCTCGTCGCGGGCGGCCATCAGCTCGGCGTGGCCCATGCCGCCGCGGTCCTGCAGGCGGAACTCGAAGCCGGTCGACTCGCCAAGGCCGTCGATTGGCGGTGGCAGCACGGAATAGGCCACGGCGTCCTTGAGCTGGGTAAAGGCCATGGTCGCGCGGTCGGCGATCGACTGGGCGCTGTCGTCAGCACCGCGCTCGGACCAGTCCTTGAGCGTGGTGAAGGCCAGTGCCGCGTTCTGCCCGCTGCCCGAGAAGCTGAAACCCAGGATCAAGGTGGTGTTACCCACGCCGGGCTCTTCGGCGTTGTGCGCCTCGATCTGTGCCGCCACCTGTTCGGTGCGCATGCGGCTGGCGCCTGGCGGCAGCTGGATATCGGTGATGGTGTAGCCCTGGTCTTCGGTGGGCAGGAACGCCGTGGGCAGTTGGCTGAAGCCATAGCCCAGCACTGCCAGCAACAGCGCGTATACCAGCAGGTAGCGGCCGCTGCGCTTGAGCGCCTGCACCACCCAGCGCTGGTAACCGTTGCTCATGCCCTCGAAGCGCCGGTTGAACCAGCCGAAGAAGCCCTTGCGTTCGTGGTGCTCGCCCTTGGCCACCGGCTTGAGCAGGGTGGCACACAGCGCCGGGGTCAGGCTGAGGGCGAGAAACGCCGAGAACAGGATCGACACTGCCATCGACAGCGAGAACTGCTGGTAGATCACCCCCACCGAGCCTTGCATGAAGGCCATGGGCAGGAACACTGCCACCAGCACCAGGGTAATGCCGACGATCGCGCCGCTGATCTGGCCCATGGCCTTGCGCGTGGCCTCCTTGGGCGGCAGGCCTTCTTCGGCCATGATCCGCTCGACGTTCTCCACCACCACGATGGCATCGTCGACCAGGATGCCGATGGCCAGCACCATGCCGAACAGGGTCAGCACGTTGACCGAGAAGCCCATGGCCAGCATTACGGCGAAGGTGCCCATCAGGGCCACCGGCACCACCAGGGTCGGGATCAGGGTGTAGCGCAGGTTCTGCAGGAACAGGAACATCACCGCGAACACCAGCAGCATGGCTTCGAACAGGGTGTTGATGACCTGCTCGATCGACACCTTGACGAATGGCGAGGTGTCGTAGGGGATGTCGTACTTGACGCCTTCCGGGAAGTAGCGCGCCAGGTCCTGCATCTTCGCCCGCACCAGGGTGGCGGTTTCCATGGCGTTGGCGCCCGGCGACAGCTGCACGCTGAAGGCGGTGGCCGGCTTGCCGTTCAGGCGCGTGCCGTACTGGTATTCCTGGGCACCGATCTCGACCCGGGCGACATCGCCGATGGTCACCGTGGAACCGTCCGGGTTGGCACGCAGGACAATCCCGGCGAACTCCTCGGGGGTGCTCAGCTGGCCCTTGACCACCACGTTGGCGGTGATTTCCTGGGTGCCACGGGTGGGCAGGTCACCAATGCTGCCGGGGGCCACCTGGGCGTTCTGCGCGGCGATGGCCTCGGCCACGTCGTTGGGCGTGAGGTTGAAGCCGATCAGCTTGCGCGGGTCGATCCAGATGCGCATGGCGCGTTCCGAACCGTACAGCTGGGCCTTGCCGACGCCCTTGAGGCGGCGGATTTCGTCCATCACGTTGCGCGCAAGGATATCCGACAGGGCGGTTTCGTCGAGCTTGCCATCTTCGGAGGTGAGGGTGGCTAGCAGCAGGAAACCGGTGGAGACCTTTTCCACCTGCAGGCCTTGCTGGGTTACCGGGCGCGGCAGGCGCGACTCGACCACCTTCAGGCGGTTCTGCACGTCGACCTGGGCCAGGTCCGGGTTGGTGCCCGGGGCGAAGGTGGCGGTGATGGTGGCGCTGCCCAGGCTGCTCTGCGACTCGAAGTACAGCAGGTTGTCGGCGCCGTTGAGTTCCTGCTCGATCAGGCTGACCACGCTCTCGTCCATGGTCGCCGCCGAAGCGCCCGGATACACGGCGTAGATTTCCACCTGCGGCGGGGCCACGTTGGGGTACTGGGCCACCGGCAGTTGTGGGATGGCCAGGGCACCGGCCAGCAGGATGAACAAGGCGACCACCCAGGCGAATACCGGGCGGTCGATGAAGAATTGCGGCATGAATCAGGCCCTCACTGGCCAGTGTGCTGTGCGATGGGCGATGCCCCTGATGCGTTGTCGACCTGCACCTGGTCACCGGCCTTGACGTGTTGCAGGCCTTCCACCACCACCCGCTCGCCGGGGGCCAGGCCTTCGCTGACGATCCAGCGGTCGCCCTGGGCGCTGCCCAGTACTACCTGGCGGTCGCTGACCCGGGCCTGCGGGTCGACCACCAGCACCTTGGGCACGCCAGCGCTGTCGCGCAGGATGGCGCGCTGCGGCACGCTCAGGCCCCTGGGCTGCACGGCCTGTTCCAGGCGCACGCGCACGTAGCTGCCGGGCAGCAGGTCGAGGTCCGGGTTGGGGAACTCGCTGCGCAGGGTGATCTGGTTGGTGCTGGGGTCGACGCTGATGTCGGAGAACAGCAGTTTGCCCGGCAACGGGTAGGTGCTGCCATCGTCCTGGATCAGCGTGGCCCGGGCCTGGCCGTCGCCCACCTGCTGCAGCTCGCCGGCACGCATGGCGCGGCGCAGGGCGTTGAGCTCGCGGGTCGACTGGGAGACATCGGCGTGGATCGGGTCCAGCTGCTGGATGGTCGCCAGGGGCGTGGTCTCGTTCTGCCCGACCAGCGCACCTTCGGTGACCTGGGCGCGGCCGATACGGCCGGAAATCGGCGCGGTCACGGTGGCGTAGCCGAGGTTGAGGCGGGCGCGTTCCAGGGCGGCCCTGGCCTCGGCCACTGCGGCATCGGCCTGCAGGTAGCTGGCCTTGGCGTTGTCGTATTCCTGGCGGCTGACGGCCTTGTCGTCGACCAGTTCGCGGTAGCGCTGCTCCTGCAGACGTGCCTGGTACAGGGTGGCCTCGGCCTTGGCCAGGGTGGCGCGGGCGCTGTCGTGGTCGGCCTTGAACGGCGCCGGGTCGATCAGGAACAGCACATCGCCCTGCTTGACGTCGCTGCCTTCGCGGTACACCCGCTTGAGCACAACGCCCGCGACACGTGCTCGCACTTCGGCGGTGCGCGGCGCGAGGATACGGCCGCTGAGCTCACTGCTGATGGCCAGTGGCTGCAGTTGCAGGGTTTCCACCCGCACTTGCGGGGTGGGGGCCTGTTCTTCCTGTTCGGCGCTGTCGTCGCAGCCGGCCAGGGACAGGCTCAGGAACGCCAGAAGCGCCAACGGGCGCAAGCGTGGGGGGAGGGTAGTAGACATACGGATCTTCCGATGATGACCGCCGGTATGCTACGGCAGGCGTTCCTTGCGTGGCTGTTAATACCTGTAGGACGAGTGTGAAAAAGTGTGAAGAACAATCCTCTCGACCTGTAGGGTTCTATATTCTGCGTGTACCTGTACCGGCCTCTTCGCGGGTAAACCCGCTCCCACAGGGACCGCACAGCATCTGGAACCTGTGCAGTCCCTGTGGGAGCGGGTTTACCCGCGAAGAGGCCGGCAAGGCCTACCACAACCCAGACTTCCAAGCACCTATGCCGAATATTTTCCTGGTCGAAGACGACAGCGCCCTGTCCGAACTGATCGCCAGCTACCTGCAACGCAACGACTTCCATGTCCAGGTGATCGCCCGTGGCGATCATGTGCTTGACGAGTACCGCCGGCGAAAGCCCGACCTGGTCATCCTCGACCTGATGCTGCCGGGCATCGACGGCCTGCAGCTGTGCCGCCTGCTGCGCCAGGAGTCGCAGGGCCTGCCGATCCTGATGCTGACCGCCCGCGACGACAGCCACGACCAGGTTCTGGGCCTGGAAATGGGCGCCGACGACTACGTGACCAAACCCTGCGAACCGCGCGTACTGCTGGCCCGCGTGCGTACCCTGCTGCGTCGCAGCAGCGTCAACGAGCCGCGCCTGGACAACGACCTGATCCTGATCGGTGGCCTGCGCATCGACCTGGCCGAGCGCACTGTGAGCTGGCGCGGCGAAGAGGTGGAGCTGTCCAGCGGCGAGTACAACCTGCTGGTGGTACTGGCGCGCAATGCCGGCGAAGTGCTGAACCGCGACCGCATCCTGCAGCAACTGCGGGGTATCGAGTTCAACGGCACCGACCGCTCGGTGGATGTGGCCATCTCCAAGCTGCGGCGCAAGTTCGACGATAACGCCGGCGAAGCGCGCAAGATCAAGACTGTGTGGGGCAAGGGCTACCTGTTCAGCCGTGTCGAGTGGGAGTGTTGACCGCCCATGCTGAAGATTCTGGTGCGGCTGTACCTGGTGATCATCGTTGCCTATGCCGGTGCGCTGTTGTTCATCCCCGACAGCATCGTCGGCCTGTTCCAGGACCGCTTCATGGCCTACAACCTGGACCAGGCCAAGGGCGTGCAGTCGCTGATCGTGCGCCAGTTCCGCCAGGCCCCGCGCGAGCAGTGGCCGGCGGTGGAGCAAGAGCTGGCCAGTGATTTCGCACCGCTGGAACTGCAACTGCTGCGCATGGACCAGGCTGACCTGAGCGAGGACGAGCAGGCGCGCCTGGAGCACGGCCTGTACGCCGTGCGCATCGCCGAATGGGGCTACTACGAGACGGTGCTGGCGCCGCTGGACAAGGAATGGCTGGTGCGCCTGCACTCACCGCCAGACCCGCTGGATATCAACGTGCTGTCGTGGGGCGTGACCGTCCTGATCGGTGCAGCGATGCTCGGTTGCCTGTTGCTGTGGGTATGGCCGCACTGGCGCGACCTGGAGCGCCTCAAGGAGACCGCCCGGCGCCTGGGCCAGGGGCAGATGGCCGAGCGTACGCACATCTCGCCGCACTCCAACATCGGTGAACTGGCCGGGGTGTTCGACACCATGGCCAGTGACCTGGAACGCCACGTGAACCAGCAGCGCGAGCTGCTCAATGCGGTGTCGCACGAGTTGCGCACGCCGTTGACCCGGCTGGACTTCGGCCTGGTGCTACTGTTCGACGAAGTGCCGCCGGCCAGCCGCAAGCGCCTGCTGGAGCTGGTGGGGCATGTGCGTGAGCTGGATGAGCTGGTACTGGAGCTGTTGTCCTACAGCCGGCTGTACAACGCCGACCAGGCCCGCGAGCGGGTCGAGGTGTCGTTGCTGGAGCTGGTCGACAGCGTGCTCGGCGGCTTTGCCGAGGAACTCGATGGCCGGGGTATCCAGTGGGAGGTGCGGGCCGAGGGAGATTTGCCGCGTTTTGTGCTGGACCCACGGCTGACGGCACGGGCGGTGCAGAACCTGGTGCGCAATGCCATGCGTTACTGCGACGAGAGCCTGTTGCTGCGCTTGCGCCTGGAAGACGATGGTGCCTGCCTGGTGACGGTGGAGGATGACGGGATCGGTATTCCGGTGGAGGAGCGCGAGCGGATTTTCCAGCCGTTCTACCGCCTGGACCGTAGCCGTGACCGCAATACCGGCGGGTTTGGCCTGGGCTTGGCGATCAGCCGGCGGGCGATCGAGGGGCAGGGTGGCACCTTGACCGTGGCGCAGTCGGCGCTGGGTGGCGCGCAGTTCCGGATTCGCTTGCCTGCCGGGTGATGGGCTGCCTGTGCCGGCCCTTTCGCGGGTGAACCCGCTCCTACAAGGGCCGTACAGATTTCACACACTGTGGAGCACCTGTGGGAGCGGGTTTACCCGCGAAAGGGCCGGGCCTGCTAATCACTTTCTGCCAGCCGGGCAGACCACAGCACAAACCGGTCCTTGCCACTGTGCTTGGCCTCGTACAGCGCCTGGTCGGCGCGCACCAGCGCCGTGGTCAGGCTGTCGCCCTGGTCCACCCGGGCCAGGCCAATGCTGATGGTTACCGGGTGTTCGCCAACATCTTCACGTACTCGTTGGCACAGCGCCGCCACTCGTTGCTCGGCGCCTTGCTGGTCCAGCCCCTGGAAAAAGATCGCGAATTCTTCACCACCCAGTCGGGCAAACTCGTAACCGGCCATGCTCGCCTTGATATGCAGGGCCACGCGCTTGAGTACTTCATCGCCCACGTCATGGCCAAAACGGTCATTCACCCGTTTGAAGTTGTCGATGTCGATCATCGCCAGGTACTGCTCGGCCGTGGCCAGGCGCAGCTGGCGGTCGGCCTGGGCCATGAACGAACGGCGGTTGGGGATTTCGGTCAGGGCATCGACATAGGCCTGGTCCAGCAGCACCTTGGACAGGTAGAAGTTGTGCAGCTTGGCCTTGCGCATCTGCAGGTAGCTGTAGATGACCAGGCCGCTGAGGAACACCGCGTAGCTGAACAGCATGGCGCCTTCGAGTGCGTCCGCTTCGATACGGGTGTGGTAGAACGGGTTGAGCACCACCCAGGTGATGGCCATGGCGCAGAAGAACGACCAGCGCCGCACCGGTAGCACCGAAACGGCATACAGCACGGTGGACACCCCGAGCACCAGCCATACCGGGCGCTGGGCCACCGGGATGCCTTCGATCACCAGGCGCATGCCCAGGGTGATGGCGGCGATGAACAGCAGGTTGAGTACATCGAAGTGATGGCTGCGACGGGTGAACCGCAGCACCACGGTGAGGCTGCCGAGCAGGGTGATGAACAGATAGGACAGCCAGGTGAAACCCTGGCCGCCGAGGAAGCTGACGATCAGGTCGAACACCAGCCAGATCAGGATGCTGACGCAGAATACCAACAGGCAGAACGGGCGCATGACCTCGAATTCGTGCTGGCGGAATTCGGCGCGCAGGGCGGCGGGGGCGACCTGTTTGCGAACGTGGGCTTCGATGGTCTTGAACATGCGGGCTCCTGTGAGTACTGCTATGCCAGGCCCGGCCCTTTCGCGGGTAAACCCGCTCCCACAGGTCTTCCACAGCGCTGGAAATCTGTGCGGTCCCTGTGGGAGCGGGTTTACCCGCGAAGAGGCCAGGCCTGAAGACTCAATTGGTGGGCAGAACACCCCGGGCCCATGGCCGGTAACGCAGGTCGAACACCGCCTCGGCATGGCACCCGCCGCCCAGCTTCGGCTGGGCAGGCTCAGCCCGAAACGCCTGTCCAGGCGCGCTCACCTGGCGGAACGCCTCGCGCACTACGCCAACCCGGCACGGCAAGGCCTGCTCGTAGCCTTGGCGCACCAACGCGGGCAAGCGCCCGGTCCCGGCGCCATCCTGCCACCACACAGTCAAGCCCAACCCGGCCAGTTGATCCAGCCATGCGGCATTGACCCGCGGTGAGAGTTTGCCGGCGCTGAAAGCGCTGATGTGCAAAGGCTTGTCCAGTTGCCGGTTGAAGGCCTGCAACTGGCTGTACAGGGCATCCCGGCGCTCGGCCTCGCGAAAGTGATGGTCGTCCAGCTCCATGGGCAGGTACCAGCCGTCCACCGGCAACTGCCACGCCTGGCGCAGTTGCTGGTACTGGCTGAGCGAGCGCCCCAGCTGCGCCTTCCAGTAACTGTTCAGGCCTTCACCGTCCAGCTCGTCGATGCGCTGGTAATAGGCCGGGTCCATGTACAGCCCCAGCACCAGTTGCAGGCCCTGGGCACGCGCGCTGCGCAGACTGTCGGCCAGCCACCCCCGGGCACCGCCGAAATCGCTGTCGCCATAGGCGCTCCACTGCACGATCAGGGTTTTGCCGCCCTGGGCCACGGTGGCGTGCCACAGTTGCTGCCATTGGGCGGGGGTGACATTGGCGTCGCGGTTCAGGGGTTGGTAGAACAGGCGCTGGTCGGCGCTGGCTGGCAGGCACAGGGCAAGCAGGCAGAGGGCCAGGAACGTACGCATCAGAAGGTCATCTCCGCACCGACCAGCACGCCATTGGCGCGCTCGTATAGATTGCCGCCCAGCGATTGCTGGTACTCGGCACGCACTTTCAGCGAACCGCGGTAGGCGTTGTAGCGGTCATCATCGAACCACCACTGCCAGCGCACGCCCACCCCGGCCCGGGCGTCCTGGCGCCAGTCGTTGCTCGGGTCCTGGCTGGAAAACTCGAAAAAACCATAGGGCATGATGGTTTGCGGCGAGCTGCCCGGCAGCTTCCAGGCGTGGCCTTGCTGGTAGCGCGACAGCCAGGCGTGGTCGCCGGCACGGGTCCACCAGGCGGCGTCGAGGTAGAGGAAGCGTTCGTTCCAGTCGTCTTCATCGACCCGCCAGTCGTTGCGCCAGTCGCCCTGGTCGAGGAAAGAAGCGGTGGCCCGCAACAGCAGGTCGTTGCTCGATTCGGCGTGGTGACGCAGGTCGCCCCAGTTGCCGCCGACCTTGGCGGGGCTAAGCAGTTGGCCCAGGCTCAGCCCGCGGTAGTGTTCCTCGTCGATCTGACGCTGGTGGTACAGCTCGGCATACAGGTTGAGGTTGGCCTGGCCGAATGGTTTGTAACGCAGGCCGACACCGGTACCCATGCTTTGCGCGTAGTCGGTGCGGCTTTGCCCACCGAACAGCACGCGGCCATACACAGACAGGGTGCTGCCGTTGCGGCTGGGCTCTTCGCCCAAGGCGTGGTCCCACATGGCCAGTTGCACGTTCTGCGATTGCGCGCGGCGCGAAGTGCCGCTGCGCTGGCCATTGTCGAGGAACTTGTCGTTGGTCGAGGTGCCGGCCGGCGACCAGGTGCTGGCCAGGGTGATGGTGTCGCGCCGCGACAGGCTTTCGTGGGCGCGGCGCTGGCGGTACTTGCGGGCTTCCAGGCTGCCGTATTCGTCGTCGCCGTCGACCAGGTCCTGCTCCACATCGAGGATGCGGCGCAGTTCGCGGTGCGCCGAAGCGCTGTCTTCGGCTTCGTCATAGCGCAAGGCCAGCGTCTCGCCAAGGCGGTAGTCCTCGGGGAAGTCGTGGGTGGCGCGTTCCAGGTAGGAAATCGACTGGCGGCGCTGGGCCTTGTCCGTCGAGCCGGCCAGGCGCATGCCGTAGTCGGCGCGGTAGCGTGGCTGGTCGGGAGCCAGGCGCACGGCTTCTGCCAGCCAGGCGCTGCTCTGGGCACTGTCGCCAGCCAGTTGCGCGGTGCTGGAGGCCGCGTAGTAGTGGTCGGCCCGCGGGTTGTGTGCCAGGGCCTGGCGCTGGAAGCCCAGCGCCGCCTGGTAATCGCCTTGGCGGTGGGCGATGGCGGCACCCAGGGCCCAATCGTCGGCGCTATGGTGTGCGGCGGCGTCCCAATAGCGCCGGGCCGCTTGTGCGTCGCCGGCGTTCAACGCGCCGCGAGCGGCAGTGAGGCGGGCGTTGTCGGTCCAGGCGCTGTCGGGCTGGGTGCGCCAGATGGGCAGGGCCGCTTCGGAGTCGCCAGCGGCTTCCAGGGCATAGGCCAGGGGCAGGCGGCTCTCGCTGTCGCCCAGGCGCTCGGCGGCCTGGTAGTAGACCACCGCTTCGCCTGGCTGGTCGGGCATGGCGCAGCGGCCCAGGGCGCGGTACTGGCCAGGTTCGCTCGGGGTGGCCGGTACTGCCTGGCGCACGGCGTCGCACTGGCCAGCCTCGGCAAGGCGGCCGAGCAACTGGGCCCGGGTAGTGGCGTCGACCCGAGGGACTAGGCCGAGCATGCGGCGGGCGTCCAGCGGGCCGTCGTTACGCGCATACAGGTTGCCAAGGCGCTGCAGCAGCGACGGTGCAAGGCGGCCCTGGTGGCGGTCGTAGGCCTGCTCCAGCAATTGCCGGGCGTGTTCATCATGGCCTTGCTGCATCAGCAGGAAGGTGGTTTGCTCCAGTGCGGCCATATCGCCGCTCTGTCGATAGCGTTGCTCCCACTCGGCGGCGGTGCGTGGTTGCGGGGGCTGGGGCGGGTCGCCGTACAGGCGTTGCTTGAGCACGGCGTAGGCCTTGGGGTCAGTGCTGGCTGTGCAGCCCTTGAACTGCTCGCGCGCCAACTGCGGGTCGCGGCGCGACAGCCAGTCGACGGTTTCCAGGCAGGGGCGTTGCAGTTCGTTGCTCAGGCGCTGCACCAGCGGCGCCTCGTCGCCTGCGCGGGCCAGCTCCCACAGTTGCTGGCGCTGCTCGGGCTGGTTCAACTGCTCGGCGGGCAGTGCCTGCAGCCAATGCCGGGCCTGCTGGTTCTGGCCGACGGCGATGGCGCGGTTGGCCATGGCCAGGCGGGCCTGGTTGGCTGCTTCGGGGGAAGGGGCGCTGGGCAGCAGCGCGTTCAACCCTTTTTCATCCACTTGCTGGATGTAGGCATTGGCCAGGCGCTGCCAGTCTTGCGCAGGTAACTGGCCTTGGTCGGCCAGCGGCTGCAGCTGTTCGATGGTTTCCTTCCAGTTGCGTAGTTGCTCGGCGAAGTTGGCCCGGGCCAGGCGCAGCACTTGGCCGTCCCCCTGAGGCGGCAGATGGTTGAGCCAGTCCAGCGCCTTGGCGGCACCACCAAATTTGGCCAGGCTCAGGCTATAGGCCTGCCACAGGCGCACCCGGTGGGTGCCGTCGCTGTTGGCCAGCCATTGTTCCACCTGGCTGGCCGGCGGCGGGTCTTGTTCGATCCAGGTCAGGCGCAGTTCAAGCAGGGCGTTGGCGTATTCAGGGCTGTCGCCCAACTGTTCGGCGAGGGCTTCGGCCTCCTTGTAGCGGCGCTGGTGAGCCAGGGCCTCCACCAGCAGCGCACGGGCTTCGTCGTTGTTCGGCACCCGGCCTAGCACGTGGCGGGTCAGGCGTTCGACCTCGGGCCAGTTGTCCTTCTTCGCTTCGCGGTAGCTGCGCTCCATGAACGGGTAGCTGGTGAACCGCTGAAAGTCGGTCATCGGCGCCGAAGCGGCGCAGGGCAGTGCGGCGGAACACAGCAACAAGCCAGTGAAGGTGAGGGAAAAGCGCGGCTTCATGCCACCTCCCGGGTCAGGTCAAAGGCGGCCTGCTGTTCGCTGGCCTGTTCGATCAGGGCCTGCTGCAGCACCTGCTCGGTGATGATGCCGCGGGCGATCAGGTGCTCGCCGAGGCTCTGGTGTTCCGGGTCGAAGTCGATCAGCGCCTGGTTGAACAAAGTGACCGGGACCATGCCGCGCACCTGCAGCAGGGCGCCGAGCATTACTTGGTGATGGCTGACCTGTTCCAGCAGCACTTCGTCGTCCTGGTGGCGCTCGAGAATGGCCAGCATGTCGCGGGTTTCCGCCTTCTGCCAGGGGCTTGGGTAGTGGTAGCGCAGGCCCAGGGTCACCCGGCCCTGGGGCGCCAGGCGGGCGCTGACCGGGCGCTTCAGG
The DNA here is from genome assembly GCF_023100865.1 of Pseudomonas sp. A2. NCBI lineage: Bacteria > Pseudomonadati > Pseudomonadota > Gammaproteobacteria > Pseudomonadales > Pseudomonadaceae > Pseudomonas > Pseudomonas sp. A2. Next base: position 3,326,235 of record NZ_CP039127.1, on the reverse strand, counting down.
TGGCGGCTGATTACCCCTAGCGACACCTGGCTCACCGGGCTTTCGCTGGCCAGCACCAGCGTGTCGCCGTCTTCGGCCACGGGCAGCACGCCGTAGTGCGTAGCCAGCTTGCGTGGCAGTTTGGCGATCAGCTGCGGGTCGAGCTTGAACGGGTTCAGCGGCGCCCAGGGCAGGTCCATCTGCTCGGCCAGGGTGGCGACCAGCTGTTCGCTGTTCAGCCAGCCGCGCAGCAGCAGCTCGCGGCCCAGGCGCCGGCGTACCGGGCTGGTGATCGCCTGTTGCAGCTGTTCGTCGCTGATCAGGCCCTTGGCCACCAGGCGCTGACCCAGCGGCGTGCGGGCGGGGGCAGCGATGGCGGGGAATTCGTGGGTGGTCTTGTCCCAGGCCACGCGCCGCGAGTCACCCATTTCCATCACCTGGCGCAGGGCACGCAGGTTGGCGAAGAAGTTGACGAAGTTGCTCCACATCATCCGCGGTGCCGACAGCAGCCCTTCGCCGATGCCATAGAAGCGGGTGACGAACCAGGCGCGCTGGAACAGGCGGTTGAACAGCATCAGCCCGTTCAGCCACAGCAAGGTGGTCAGCAGCCAGCTGTCGCTGAGGATCGACATGAAGCGCCACGACTCTGGCGCAATCACCGTGACCAGCCACATGGCCAGCAACACCAGCAGCAACAGGTTGACCAGGAAACTCAGCAGGTAGGCGAACAGGCCGCGGCGGTCGCGCCAGAGGAAGTAGTTGAGCGCGCCCCTTGCGACTCCAGCCGAGGTTGCTGGTGCCCTGGAACACGATGCCGACGATCCACCGCGACTTTTGCCGGATGGCATGCTGCCAGTCGCGCGGAAAGTGCTCGCGCACGCAGATCACCTGGGAAAATTCGCGGCTCATGCCCGGGCGCCATTCCTGCTTCAGGGTCAGCGCCGGGTCGGTGATGGAGTAGCGGGCGAAAATGCACTTCATGCCCTTCTGCTTCAGGCGGAAGCCAATGTCGTAGTCTTCGGTGAGGCTCTGTACGTCGAAGGCGATGCCGTCGCCGTCCTCGAGCAGCGCGCTGATGGCGCGGCGGCTGAAGCAGGTGCCGACCCCGGCGCTGGGCACCTGGCCGGTCAGGGCCTCGCGCACGATCACGTCCTTGCCGTGGTTTTCGGCGAACTCATCGACATAGTGGCCGGCGGTGAAGCCTTTCCATTCCGGTGCGTAGGGGTAGACCGGGATCTGGATCATGTCCTTGTTCGGCAGCAGGTAGTTGAACAGGCGCAGCTCCATGGGCGAGATCACGTCTTCGGCGTCGTGCAGGATGAAACCGGCAAACTCGATGCCGGCGTCCTGCTGGAAGCGCAGCAGCGCGTCGATGATGTTGTTCAGGCAGTCGGCCTTGCTGGTGGGGCCGGGGCGGGCGCAGACCACCTTGTGCACGTTGGGGTAGTGCAGGCACACGGCGTCGACATCGGCCTGGGTTTGCGGGTCGTTGGGGTAGGTGCCGACGAAGATCTGGTAGTTCTCGTAGTCGATGGTCGAGGCAGCCAGGCGCGCCATCTCGCCCACCACGCCCACTTCGTTCCAGGCCGGGACCATGATGGCCAGCGGTTTCTCCGGTACCTCGAACAGGCGTTTTTCGTCGGCTTTCTCGTACTTGTCGTAGATGCGAAAGCGCCGGATCAGCTTGCGGCCCCAGTAACACAGGTCGATGAACAGATCATCCAGACCCAGCAGGAACATCAGCGAGGCCAGGATGATCGCGAGGATCTTCAGGCCGAACAGCACGTAGGTGAGGAAGTCGATGAATACCAGGCTCATTTGCCGGTCACCGACAGGAAGGGGTGGGCCATCGTCTTTATCCTCGTTCGATTCCCTGGACGAAGTTGTACGACTTGCTGCCGTTTGTACTGGATAGATACAAGCAGCCGAACGCGGGGTTGTCCAAATTTCAGGCTTTTTCTTGTGGGCCACTTCTTGTAGTTTTACAGGTCGTTTACCCAGGGAGCTGAACATGCAAGGCAAGGCACGCAAGATCGTCCAGGCCATCCTTTACGAGGCCATCGCCGTCGCCTGCGTGGCGCCCGCGCTGGAGCTGGCGTTCAGTGCCGGCATGGCGCAGTCGACCGTGCTGTCGGTGCTGATGTCGGGCATCGCGATGAGCTGGAACATGGCCTACAACTGGGTGTTCGAACGCTGGGAAGCGCGCCAGCACCGGCGTGAGCGCACGTTCCTGCGGCGCCTGCTGCATGCGCTGGGCTTCGAGGGCGGGCTGGTGCTGATCCTGCTGCCGCTGGTGGCGTACTGGCTGGATGTCAGCCTGTGGGCGGCGTTGCTGACCAACCTGGCGTTGTTCGTGTTTTTCTTCGTTTATGCGTTTGTCTTCCAGTGGGGCTTCGACAAGGTATTCGATGTGCCGCTTTCGGCGCAGCAGGCCAAGTGTTGACTTTGTGCTGCGCTACCGGCTAAGTTCCTACCCCATGAAAACTTTCCAGCACGTCAACGCCATTATTATTACCGCCATTATCAGTTTGGCGGGCTAGCGCGTACGTGCACCGAACCCGCCCTGGAGGCGGGTTTCTTCTCTCTGACTCCTGGGCAACGTGAACACAGCCAAGGAGTCATCGATGACCAGCTTCGTCAGCCCTCGTTCTACCGTCACCCCCCAGCAACTGCTGTCGGAGCAGGTGCGGCGCATTCTTGCCGCCCCGGTGTACGACCTGGCCATCGAAACGCCTTTGCAAGCTGCGCCTGCGTTGTCTGCCAGCCTGGGCAATCAGGTATTGCTGAAGCGGGAAGACCTGCAGCCTACCTTTTCGTTCAAGATCCGCGGTGCGTATACCCGCCTGTCACGGCTGAGTACCGTGCAGCGCGAGCGCGGGGTGATCACCGCCTCTGCGGGCAACCATGCCCAGGGCGTGGCCCTGGCGGCATCGCACCTGGGCATGAAGGCCACCATCGTCATGCCTACCACCACGCCGTCGCTGAAGGTGGAGGGTGTACGCTCGCGCGGTGGTCATGTAGTACTGCACGGCGAGAGCTTCCCCCATGCCTTGGCCCATGCGCTGAAACTGGCCGACAGCGAAGGCGCCACCTTCGTGCCACCGTTCGACGACCCGGATGTGATCGCCGGGCAGGGCACCGTGGCCATGGAAATCCTGCGCCAGCGCCCGGGTGCGCTGGACGCCATCTTCGTGCCAGTGGGCGGTGGTGGTCTGATCGCGGGTATTGCCGCTTATGTGAAGTACCTGCGCCCGGAGGTGAAGGTGATCGGCGTCGAGCCGGAGGACTCCAACTGCCTGCAGGCTGCCATGGCGGCCGGTGAGCGGGTGATCCTGCCGCAGGTCGGCACCTTCGCAGATGGCGTGGCGGTAGCGCAGATCGGCGCCCATTGCTTCGAGTTGTGCCGGCACTTCGTTGATGAAGTGGTGACCGTGAGCAGCGACGAACTGTGCGCGGCGATCAAGGACATCTACGACGATACCCGCTCGATCACCGAGCCGTCAGGCGCCCTGGCCGTGGCGGGGATCAAGAAATATGTGGCGCGCGACGGCGTGCAGGGGCAGACCCTGGTGGCCATCGACTCCGGGGCCAACGTCAATTTCGACCGCCTGCGCCATGTGGCGGAGCGTGCCGAACTCGGCGAGCAGCGCGAGGCGATCATCGCTGTCACCATTCCGGAGCAGCCGGGCAGTTTCCGCGCCTTCTGCCAGGCCCTGGGCAAGCGGCAGATCACCGAGTTCAACTACCGCTATTACCCTGGCAAGGAGGCGCGGCTGTTCGTTGGGGTGCAGACACACCCACTACACGACCCGCGTGAGCAGTTGCTGGCCAGCCTGCGTGAGCAGGGCTACAGCGTGCTGGACCTGACCGACAACGAACTGGCCAAGCTGCATGTGCGCCATACCGTTGGCGGCCATGCCGCGCCCGGGGCTGACGAGCGGGTGCTGCGCTTCGAATTCCCCGAGCGCCCGGGGGCTTTGCTGGGCTTTCTGGAGCGGCTTGGCAAGCGCTGGAATATCAGCCTGTTCCATTACCGCAACCATGGCGCGGCAGAAGCACGGGTATTTGCGGCGCTGGAAGTACCGGGGGATGAGTTGGCGGGGTTGCCGCTGGCGCTGGATGAGATGGGGTATTGCTACTGGGATGAGACCGACAACCCGGCTTACAAGCTGTTCCTGGGGTGATTTCGGTGCACCACGAGATTTATAGCGCCTGGCAGATCGAGCGCCGCCCGCGCGGCGCATCGCGAGCTGCGCTCGCTCCTACGTTTGTTTCGGGCCAGTCATGCCTGTGCAGGCGCGCGCGACCGCCTTGTTCGTACGACGCCATATCGAGCCATGCACCAAGGCGTTCGCGCGCAAATCCCACAGGAATAATTGGCCCGAAACAAACGTAGGAGCGAGCGCAGCTCGCGATGCGCCGCGCGGGCGGCGCTCGATCTGACAGGCGCTACAAAGATCAAGGCGAGCCCACGGCCCTCAGCGCTCACGCATGAAGAAGCCGGCAACGAATTTGCGGAAGGTTTCCAGGCTCTTGAAGTCGGCGTAGCGCTTGAAGTTCTCGGTATCCGGTTCGGGGCCGATGGGCTGCTCCAGCAACGATACCGACAACACCCGGTCCTGGTCCGAGGTCATTACCAGTTCGTCCATCACCTGGCCGCCGATCACCGGCCGGCGCATCTGCACTTTCACGCCTTTGCCGGCCATCCAGTCGACCAGCGACACCAGGGCCTTGAGCGGCTCGCGTTCTTCATCGCGGTAAACAGGGAACAGATGAGCACGCGATAGCACCGGCACGCTGGCCACATGGATCAGTTCGTAGTAATGGCTGCCGGCACTGGTCGGTGAATAGAGCATCAGCGCCAGCAATGGCCCGCTGGTGCGGTTGCCGCCCCAGTAGAGGTGATGCCCCTGGAAGTCGAAGCCGTCTTCACTTCGGTTATTGAACAGCTTGCGTCCCTTGATCTGGTCCACGCAATCCAGCAGCAGGCCGTGGCGGCGGTGGTTGCCGAACACCGTGGCTTCACGCAGGCGGGACTTGAGCATCATCATGTGCTTCATGTCCAGGCGGGTTTCCAGGTAGTTGCTTGCGGGCACCCGTTCCAGCAGCGGATAGCGGCTGGCAACGCTGCGCAACTCGGCAAACTGCCCGGTCAGGTCCTTTTTCAGGTGCGTGGCATACAGGTTCAGGCCGCTGGTCTCGATCCAGGTCAGCAACAGTGACAGCAGGCGCTGTTGTTCACGCCGTTCGCTGCCGTCGCCACCACTGCTGGTGGTGCTGCTGCGGAAATCACCAATCAGGCGCAACGGTGTGTCGGGCGGTAGCCAGGCAGCAGGTGGCGCGGGGTCGTTCTCGCGCTCGGTCGCTTCGCGCTCGTCCTTGGTGAACGGGCAGCCAGGCGCGTGTTCGGCAGTTCCCGGGTTGTTCTTGAGAAACAGCGTACCGGTGCTGCCGTTGAGGGTGACATTCAGCACCGGCAAGGCATCGTTGCGGCAATCGCAGGCCAGCCACTGGTTGGCGTTGCGCACCTTCATCAGCAACTGGTTGGCCTGCAGCAGGCGCGGGCCGGTGAGGCTGCCGGTGGCAAAGCCGACCAGCAGCTCCTCTTCTGCAGGGGTCAGGCTACGGACCTGTGCGGCGGTTTTGTCGATGATTCGCATGAAGCAGCTCCCAGCTACGAGCCCCAAGCTTCAAGCAAAGTGGCGCCGCTTTCAACTTACTGCGCAGTGCCAGTAAACATCTTCGCAGCACGGGCGCGAATTTCATCGGGGGTCAGGTCCTCCTTGTGGGTGGAAACGAACCAGATGTTGCCGAAGGGGTCTTTCAGGGTGCCGCTGCGGTCGCCGTAGAACTGGTCCGTCACTGCACGCAGCTGGGTGGCGCCGGCCGTCAGGGCCTGGGCATAGACCTTGTCGCAGTCCTCGACATACAGGTGCAGACCTACGCTGGCGCCGCTGAGCTTCTGGCTGGCGGTGAGGCCGCCTTCCATGTCGCAGGGGTCGCCCAGCATCAGCGACGAATCGCCGATTTTCAGCTCGGCATGGCCAACGCGGCCGCCAGGGGCATCGAGGCGGAACATTTCCACCGCGCCAAAGGCCTTCTTGTAGAACTCGATGGCTTTGGCGGCGTCGTTGATGGCCAGGTAGGGCGTAATGCTGTGCTGGCCTTCGGGAATGGGTTTGGCTGCCATGTTCGACTCTCCTTGGAAGTGGGCGCCGGTTGGCGCCCTTTTGCTTAGAGTCGTTTGCGCTGATGGAAAATCGACAGGGGTGATAGATCGATTTTCTATAAGCGTGGCGGTCAGAAGATGTAGTCGGTGGTCAGGAAGGTCGACTGCCGGTTGCGAATGATCTCGCTGATCAGTTCCTTGTTGGCCTCCTGGAAGCGCGTCGCGACCAGCGTGCGGATAGAGAACACTCGCAGGGCGTCGTGTACCGACAGGGTGCCTTCGGCGCTGTTCTTGCGGCCGTTGAACGGGTAGGTGTCGGGGCCGCGCTGACATTGCGCATTGATGTTGATGCGCCCGACCTGGTTGGCAAAGATGTCGACCAGGCTGCCGATGGTCGCCGGGTCATTGCCGAACAGGCTCAGTTGCTGGCCGTAGTCGGAGTCCAGCACATAGTCGATCACCGTCTGCAGGTCGCGGTAGGGCACTACCGGCACCAGCGGGCCGAACTGCTCCTCGTGGTACACGCGCATGTCGCTCTTCACGGGGTACAGCACGGCGGGGTAGAAGAACGAGCCACGGCTGTGCCCACCACCTTCGTTGAGCACGCGTGCGCCCTTGGCGGTGGCATCGGCGACCAGGCCATCGAGGTAATCGACCTTGCCGGGCTCGGGCAGCGGTGTCAGCGCCACGCCAGGCTCCCAAGGCATGCCAGGCTTGAGCGCGGCCAGCTTGCGCTGGAACTTGTCGAGGAACGCATCGACCACATCCTCGTGCACGAACAGGATCTTCAGCGCCGTGCAGCGTTGGCCATTGAACGACAGCGCACCGGTGACGGCCTCTTCGACGGCGTTGTCGAGGTCCACCTGGGGCAGCACGATGCCCGGGTTCTTGGCATCCAGCCCCAGCGCGGCGCGCAGCCGGTGCGGGCGCGGATGCAGCTTCTTCAGGTCGCTGGCGGCCTTGTGCGTGCCGATGAAGGCGAACACATCGACCTTGCCGCTGGCCATCAGCGCGCTCACCGTTTCCCGGCCACGGCCGTAGATGACGTTGATCACCCCCGGCGGGAAGCTGTCGCGGAAGGCTTCGAGCAACGGCCGAATCAGCAGCACGCCGAACTTGGCCGGCTTGAACACCACGGTGTTGCCCATGATCAGCGCCGGGATAAGCGTGGTGAAGGTCTCGTTCAGCGGGTAGTTGTATGGGCCCATGCACAGGGCCACGCCCAGCGGTGCTCGGCGGATCTGGCCGAGCGTGCCCTGTTCCAGCTCGAAGCGGCTGGAACGGCGGTCGAGGTCCTTGAGGGCGTTGATGGTATCGACGATGTAGTCGCAGGTGCGGTCGAATTCCTTTTCCGAGTCCTTGAGGTTCTTGCCAATTTCCCACATCAGCAGCTTGACCACGGCCTGGCGCTGCTCGCGCATGCGCGCCAGGAAGGTTTCGACATGCTGGATTCGCTCGGCCACGCGCATGTTCGGCCAGGCGCCACGGCCTTTGTCGTACGCCTGCACGGCGGCATCGAGGGCGGTGAGCGCGGTGTCGGCATCGAGCAGTGGAGCGCTGCCCAACACAACCTGGTGCTCATCGTCGCCTTCCTTGAGCCAGACCGGGCTGCGCACTGTGGCCAGTGGGCCGTCCCACCGCCTGAGCTCACCGTTCACCAGGTAGTCGCGTTGTTCCAGGGGGGCTTCCAGGCGCCAGGTTTCCGGGATGTCCTCGGCGCTGGGGAAGAGTGAATCGAGCAGACGGTCCATGGGTACTGCACCTCACATTGCTGGGTGGGTTTCGAGCTGGGTGAAACGCTTCAGCAGCGAGCATGCACCGCTCGCTGGAAAAACACCAGTCTGGCTTAACATGCCCACCCGCGCCTGCCTGTTGGACAGGCAGGCAACGGTATCCCTGTCAAAGCGGGAGGTTGAACAGGTCATAGGGTGGGTGCGTCAACCATTGCTGGCGCAGGGCCGGGTCTGCGTCGATCAGGGCCAGGCGCCGCCAGAACTCTGCACGGGCTTGCCGTGGGTGGGACACGAACGGTTCAAGTTCAAGCAAGGGCCTGAGGTCGCGCCGATACTGCAGCGGCAATCGCTGCCACAGGGCCAGTTCGGCCGGGCCGGTCTGTTCGAAGAATTCCAGGTAGTCGCCTTCGCACACCAGCAGGTCCACTTGGTGCATCGCGTTGTAGGCCTCGATCTGCGCAAGCACTGGTGAACCCAGCCATTCGCTTTCCAGGCGCAGGGCGTTTGCGACTGGCCGTGGTACGTTGAAACCGTCAGGCAGCCGCAGCAGCTGGTTGTCGCCAATGTCCAGGATGATGGGCTCGATCATCTGGTCCAGGCCTTGCGGCAATTCGCTTAGCGCACAGTCGTTCAGGAACAGCGTCCTCAGGTAGGCCAGCCCGCGCAGGTCCGGGGCCTCTAGCAGCGGGTTGCCCGAAAGGTCCAGCACGCTGAGCCCGGGGTAGCGGTCCAGGGCCTGCTGGGCCTGGGTACTCCAGGTGATGCGGTTGCCTTCCAGGTCCAGCCAGGCGAGCTGCTCAGGGCGGCCCAGGTGGGGCACGGTGTCGAACCGACAGTCGGTCAGCAGCAGGCGATTGAGGTTGGGGAAGCGTTCGTGGAATTCGGCCGGCAACTGGCTGAGCGAACGGTTGTAGCTGAGCGACAGGTGCTGCACATGGGTGAAGTCGTCCGGCAAGGCCAGGCTGGCCAGGGCCTGGTTGTCCAGGTCCAGGCCGGAAAGGTCCAGGCTGTGCAGGCGGCCACCCCCTTCAAGCGCTATTGTCGACAGCCGTCGCCAGGCGTTGAGGATGGGGCGGATGGCCAGGTGTCGCTGGTGAGGGCGCTGGGGATCGGGCCGCGCCCATTCATGCAGGTCGCGGCGCAAAGTTTCCAGACGCTGCTGCAGGTCATGCAGGCGCTGTGTGGGTGAGCGAATGTCATCGACGTACAGGTTGTCCTCGTCGTTGCCTAGCCAGTTTTCGAATTCCCAGTCGGTGGCGTCAGGGAACAAGCGGCGATAAGCCCCGGCCAGGGAGCTTGCCAGGCGCGGCTGAGGCGGTTCGGGGTCAAGCGGCCGACCGCCGCGCAAGCTGCCCATGGGCTTGCGCAACAGCGCGCGGTACCCCCAGAGCCGTTGGGCGAGTGCCTCCCTGTGCTGGTCGACCCAACCCAGTACGCGCTGGCGTAGCGAGCTGCCATTGGCCGTCGTGATGCCCAGCGTATCGCGATGCGGGCGCGGCAGTGCCTGCTCGATGGCGCGGCAGAGGTCTGGATCAAGCGGTGCAGGTGCAGGGCGCTCGCCCCGGTCGACCTCATAGCCTTCGACCGATTTGATCACGCGGCGCAGGGTACCGGCCTGTTCGCGGCCGACGTGCTCCAGCAAAGGGCCTATGGGGCTTGCACCGTGCAGCTCCAGGCGCAGGTCCGCGGGCCAGTCGGGCATGGCATCCAGGGCGCTGAACAGCAAGCGTTCGCTGTCGCTGCTGGCCCGGGCTGGCTGAAGCACACCTTCCAGTGCACGTACCAGCGGCAGCTCGCTGTGCACCTGCTCCAGCAACTGGCGAACCTGTGTGGGCAACTGACCGTGCTCTTGCCAGGCGAACGTTTCGGCCTCGCTCAGCGGCGCCAGCAAGCGTCTGGCCAAGGCTGGGGACAGCCGCGCATAGGCGTCGAGCAGCTTCTGCGTTGCCGGGGTGGCGGGCGCGCTGCCATTGTAGAGCCGCTCGAACAGGCCTGGCGGGGCTTTGTCGGCCAACGCCTCTACCTCGGCCTGTGCCGTCATGCGTTGCAGGGTATCGAGCAACAGCGGGGGCGTTGGTTGGCCTTCCAGGTGCACCCGGCGCAAGCGCGCGGTGTCGATGCCGCAGAGGCGCCCTGCCTTGGCCAGCTGTTCTGGTGTGAACGCGGCATACGCCTCGCCAAGACGGCGCGCCAGCTTCGCGAATGGCCACTGGCCGGGCTGTTCATGCTGGCCGCGCCAGGCACCTTGGGCATTGTGCGCCAGCGGTGGCTGCCAGGCATCGGGCGTGTCGGGGTGAATGGCCCGCCATTGCTGCAGGTTGTGGTCAAAGCGTTGTTCGAAGAGCTGGCCGTCCATGCGGATGAAATACCGGCCCTGGTACAGGTACTGGCCAAGTGCATTGGGCTGCAGGGCTTGCGGCAGTGTCACGGCACTGCGGTAGGGCGCGAGGTCTTCATTCCAGAGCCGGTAGCGCCCGTCGCTGCCGCGTACCTGCTGCAGGCTTTCCATCAACGGGCTGTTGAACAGCTTGGGTACCACCTTGCCCGCCGCCACGAAGCCGCCGATCAGGGCCAGGTTCAGGCCGACCGCCTCCAGGTGGCGCAGCGCCAGGTGACGGTCGCCTTCATGCCAGGCCTGGTAGCCTTCGAAGGCCTCGCCGAGCAGTTGGCAGGCCGTGACGGCCAGCATCAGTGTGCCAGCACCTGGAATGAAGAACGCAGCAATATTCAGAGCATCCAGGCCAAGGTTTTCCCACTCATCCAGGCGCCTGGCCCGCGCGTTGGCATCGGCCATCGCGGTGGGGACCGCGAGCAGGCTGGCTTCGTGCTTGAGGCGGGCCAGGTGCAGGTCCTGGTAATGGCCGAAAGGCTCGGCTGTGATAGCCACGCGTGTGGGACGCAGGTCCGCTTGCGCTGCACGCTGCCAAGGGCGGTCATAGGCAGTATTGCCTGTTGCGTCGAGGTTCTGCTGCAACAGGTCGAGAAAGTGCGTGCGCTGGTCCTGCCTGATGTAGGCCGTGAAGGCTTGGCGGGCATCGGGCTCCAGCAGCAAGGTCGCCAGCGTGTCGTGTACCGCGTCCAGGTTGCTGCATTGGCGCAGGGCCGGGTCATGGCCGGGCAGATACAGCGCCAGCCCCGCACCGCCGGCATCGATCAGCATGACCTCGTGCAGGGGCGTGCCGAACAGCGCCAGTTGCCAGCACGGTACGGTGCCACCCTGCAACAGCCGTTCGATCTGGTCAAGGGTGCTGCCATCAAGCAGGTGCCGCATATAGGCAAGGTCGGCCGCCAGGCGCAGGCGGTCTTTCTGCACCCTGATGGCCAAGCCCCGTGTGGCGGGTTGGGCGAGGTGCTGTTCCAGGTGGGCCTGGTAAGCCTTGCCCAGGTCCAGGTCACGGCACAGGGTGGCGAAAGCGGCCGGTGCGAGTGGCAGCCGTTCCACCTGGTAGTGCTCCGACTGCAATGGAAAGTGTGCGACGGGTACTTGCATGCCGACAGGGACGGCGCCTTGTATCTGAATCGGCGTGACATGAATGTTATCGCCCAGGGCAATGGCACTTTCAGCAGTGAACACCTCGTCACTGGCGAAGTTCTGCAGCGCGGCCTGCAGCAAGTTGTCGCGTCGATGGCTGAATAGATAGCGCAGGGCGGCCCAGTGCCAGTTGCGCTCGACCCGCAATAGCTGGCTATTGCGCAGCTGCGCGTGAAAGCCGTGTTCGGCAAGACGCCGTTGCAGCAATGGCTCGGCGAATTCTGTGATTTGTTTCAGGCCTTTGAGTGAGTTGGCCAAGGCTGCTTGCGCCTGCATCAGGCGCGCCTGGCTGGCGCACGCTGCTTCACGCAGGTCGGGGGCAGTATTGGCGAACCAGTCCTGCCTCTTCCACGGGGCGACCTGGGTTCGCTTCAACGCGGCCCACTGATTGGACGTTACCTGGCGAGCCCAGTGCGGCAACTGCGCCTGAAGCAGGGGTTGATGGGGATTGATGGCTGGCATGTCGATGCTCCTTTCATGCAAAAGGGGGCATCAAACGTCAATTCCAGACAGGCGAGTGGTAATGGGATAACGCGGCTTGGATATATCGGTGGAAATTCGCTGTCTGAATCGGTCATTCATGCAGGAAATTTGACGTCATGAAACTTTACATGGCGTGAGGAAGCTTTAAGGAAATGCAATCAAAGTGCCACTTGATAAAGTGTTTGGGCGCACCTTAAATTGTTAATTGATATGAGGGTTTCTGGATAATTTCAGAATATCAACATGATACGTGCTTTTTACTGAATTGCTGTCCTTTTCCGATTGACCATGCTGTGTCTCAAAGGACGTCGAAGAAGAAATGAAAGCGACCTTGACGGCAGCGGCGAGGAAACTCGTCTCGCCCTCCATACGCTACGAAATCAGACACCTGGCCAGCAAGGTATCTGAAGTGATGGCGCGTGCCTGTTTCTGGCGCTGGGAAGTCGCCAGGTTCAGGTTGCAGCAGGAAAGCCCCTACGAAATCATCTATATCGGCCGGAAGCAGCAACGGGAAATGGCCAAGCTGCTGATTGCCGGCAAGGGTTCGGGCAATGCTGCAATTGTTGACAGCGCAAGCGCGACGGTAGCGGCCAATCACGTGGTGGTGGTCAGCGAAATGCCGACGTCGGGGGCATTGTCGGTACCGCATTACCTGAGCGCCGTGGTGCCGCTGGGGCGCTCGCTGGAGGATATCACCGCGCGCTACGACAGCGAGTTGCGGCGCAGCATCCGCAAGAACCGGCCGCTGTACCAGATGCGCCAGGCCCGGTCGGATGACGAGATCGCCATGGCCGACCGCAACCTGCTGCGCCCTTATGCCAGCGCCAGGCAAGGTATCCACGCCGCGCAGTTTCCCACTGAAGAAGTGTTCCGCATTGCCAGGGGCGTCGGTCGGCTCGACTTGATCACCTGGGGTGATGAAGTGATCGGCTGCCACCTGGGCTGTGAAGTGGTGCGCGGTGGCAAGCGTTATTGGAGCACCCTGCGTTTCGGCTATTGCGAGGCGGTGTTCACCGATGCGCGGAAGTTGCGCGAGGTAAATTCGATCACCACCTTCATGGCCCTGGAGTGGGCACTGGCGCAGGGCTTCGACTATTACGATATCGGCCTTTGCCTGGCGCGCCCGGATGACGGTTTGTTGAAGTGGAAGCGCCGCCGCGGTGGCGATATCGACTCGCTGGGTAACCATGCCTACCTGTTTGTCCGCTTGCCCAGAACCGGCACGGCGAAGTTCCTCTGGGATACACCGATGTTCGCGGTCGAAGGCGACAAGCTCACGCTGCACCTGGGGTTGCCCGAGGGCGCGAGTGACGAGGAAGTTGCCAGCCGCTACCAGGAAATGGTGTTTGGCGGCCTGCACAAGATCTACTTCTATGGGGGCAACGGTACGGGCGAAACGTTCGTGGAAAGCCTGCGTCACCGTTACGCCAACCTGCGGTCACCACCCACCATGGAAAGGGTCACGTGCAGCTGAGCGGTTGCCAGGAGGCGTTGATCTGGCGCCTTGCGCCAGGCTTTTGACCTTGTCATCAAGGGAGGACGCTTCATGGGAAGCGACATCTCGAAGTTCAGTGCATCGCCTGCGGCCAGGCAGCACACCTGGACCCTGGCCGCCTACCGCTACATGGCGCGCAAACGGCTAGGCAGGAACAGCGGCATCGACCTCAAGAGCGTGGCGGACAAAAGTTGGGACATTGCCCCGGGAGAAGTCACGGTTTCGCCCCCGGCCGTTTTCCTGCCAGGCCAGCTGGAGCGAGTAACGGGGTGGGAAGGCAAGCGTTTCTATCCCTACGTGCACCCTGCGCGCACCATGGAAGGCGGCATCAGCACGCTGCAAGGGCCAACCCGGGGCTACCTGATCAAGGAGGTATGGCTGGTCGACGGGGCGTTGTACAAGGGCAAGGCCAGCCAATGGCTGTCGTTGAAGCCGGGCCCCTTTCCGAGCATCGTCGTGGAAAACGAAATCGACCGCGCTGCCATCTATTGCACGCAAAACGGCAACACGTGGTTCGGTACCTGGCTGATGGAGGATTGCCCGACCTATGCGCTGGCCTGTAACGAAGGCATACCGGTAACCACCGCGCCCTCGGCCAGATTCCCGCTGTTTGCCCAGGCCCCGGCCTATGAAGACTGGCTGGAAATGAACCCGCTGCGCCTGCGCAGTGCGTTTTTCCGTGAGCTGGTGCTGTTCGATGACCAGGCCAACAACCGCAGCCGGCATGCCCGCTACCGGGCCATGGGCGACAAGTTGCTGTCGCATGTGCCGCATGCGCCGCACCCGGGGGTGTTCCTGCTGCGTGGTGGCGATGGTGACCTGCGCCTGCTGCGCAATGAGCTGGCGCTGGCGGAGCATTTGCGCGCCACCCGCGGTTTTCGCATCGTCAACCCGCTGAAGTCCGATGTGCCGAGTATCGTCGCGGCCTGCGCCGGGGCGAGGGTGGTAATCGGTGTGGAGGGTAGCCAGCTGGTGCATGGGGTCAACGTACTGCAGGCCGGTGGTTGCCTGCTGACGTTGCAGCCGCCCAATCGGTTTGTCAGCTACTACAAGTACCTGACGGACCGAGACCACCAGCATTTCGGCTTTGTGGTCGGGATACCGGACGGCGATGGTTTCACGATCGATGTCGGCGAAGTTGAGCGGACGCTGGACCTGTTTCCGCGATAGGCGTGTAGTATTCAGGCGCATGGCAGCGGCGAGCGGGGTGAGGGATGATCGAGGTATCACGGTTCTGGCGCGACCCGTCGTTGCCCTTTGTCGAGGCCCGGCGGGTAGGGGACGGGCGCCAGGTGTGCTACGCCGCGCATTCCCATGAGAGCTTTTCCATCGGAGTGATAACGGGTGGGCGCAGCTCCTATCTGTACGGTGACCAGTGCATAGAGGTGGCTGCTGGTACCACGGTGCTGATGAACCCAGGTGTGGTGCATGCCTGCAACCCCATCGACGGGGAACACTGGTCCTACCTGATGATGTTCGTCGATATGCCCTGGTTGCAGGCGCTGGGGTTCACTTTGCCGGCCCGGCCCTGGAGTAGCTCGCCGGTGTTGTACCGGAGCCTGTTGCAGGCCTTTGCCGACCTGTTCGACGCCGGCGTGCCAGACCGGGAAGGGCGCCTGGCGGCGCTGTTTGGCGCACTTCCAGGTTTGCTTGGCGGCGATGCCAGCGTCAACGACGAGGGCAACCCACGACTGGACACGGCGGCAGCGTTCATTCGCGCCCATCGTGGCGACCCGCTGAGCCTGGACGACATCTGCGCGGCGTGCGGCCTGTCGCGTTCCTACCTGATTCGCGCGTTCCGCCAACGCTTCGGCCTGACGCCGCATGGTTACCTGCTCGACCAGCGCGTGCAGCTGGCCAGGGCGCAGTTGCGTCAGGGCCGAGCTATTGCCGAGGTTGCGCAGGAGGCCGGGTTTGCCGACCAGGCGCACCTGCAGCGGGCCTTCAAGCAGCACTTGGCGGCGACACCGGGGCATTACCGCAATGCATTCGGCTGAATTGCCATTTTTGGCGGTGGCGGCCCTATCGCCGGCAAGCCAGCTCCCACAGATACTGCGCAGGCCTTGAGGGCAGCGATAGGGCCGGTGCAGCCAGGCTCAAATGACCAGATAGACCGCGCTGCCCACGAGCAGCAGCGCCAAGCCCCGATTCAGCAGGCGCATGTGCCGTGGGTTGCCGAGGTACTGGCGAACCACGCTCCCGGCCCACGCCCAGCTGGCCACTGAAATGAAGCAGATCGGCCCGTAGATCCAGGCAAACAGCCACAGCAGCTGCTGCTCACCGCCGGTATAGGCACCAACCCCGGCCACCGCTGCCAGCCATGCCTTGGGATTGAGCCATTGCATCGCCGCGCCGTGCCAGGCCGAGGGAGCCTGGGTGGGATGGGCACTGCCCAGTTGCCCATCGTCGCTGGCCAGCTTCCATGCCATGTACAGCAGGAACCCCACGCCGCCCCAGTGCAAAATCAGGCCCAGCAAAGGCCAGCGCAGCAACAATTGATGCAGGCCCAGCCCGACCAGCACCAGCAGCAGGCAGAAGCCCAGCGTGGCGCCAGCCACATGTGCCAGGCTGGCACGCAGGCCATGGCGGGCACCGCTGCCCAGCGCAACGATGTTGACCGGGCCGGGGGAGATCGAGGCCGCAAGTGCGAAAGCGGCCATGGACAGGGACAGGCTCATGAGGGGGATCCGTTTGGTTGAGGTGGGCCTTCATGCTCGGGCATTGACAGCCTGCGGTATTGAAGAAAAGTACCTCACGCACGGCCTGCGCATTTTTGTGTAGGAGCGGCCTTGTGTCGCGATCGGGCCGCGGAGCGGCCCCAGCTGTTGATGCAGCGCTCCTGAAACCTGGGGGGCGCTGTGCGGCCCGTTCGCGACACAAGGCCGCTCCTACAAGGTTGTTACAGGTTTTGTAATAGTTTTGCGCTATTACGGAAAGCTGCTGTGCTTGTAGGATCATTTTCCCAATTTGCTAACAAGGTCTATATGAGCACCTTCGCGGAGCCCCCCAGTCCCCGGTCTTCCCGGCCTTCTTTCACCCGTCCTCGTGACGCTGCCCTCGTGAGTACCCGCTAATGGAATGGCTAGCCGACCCCACGGCCTGGCTGGGCCTGTTGACGCTTATCGTCCTCGAGCTGGTGCTGGGTATCGACAACTTGGTGTTCATCGCCATCCTCGCCGACAAACTGCCGCCGCATCAGCGCGACCGCGCACGGGTCATTGGCCTGAGCCTGGCGTTGATCATGCGCCTTGGCCTGTTGGCCAGTATCTCGTGGATGGTCACCCTGACCGCGCCGTTGTTCGAGGTGTTCGAAAAGAGCTTCTCGGGCCGCGACCTGATCATGCTGTTCGGTGGCGTGTTCCTGCTGTTCAAGGCCACCATGGAGCTGCACGAACGCCTGGAAGGCCACGTGGCCCAGGCCAGCGGCACGGTACGCCACGCTGCGTTCTGGCCGATCGTCGCGCAGATCGTGGTGCTTGATGCGGTGTTCTCGCTGGACGCGGTGATCACCGCGGTTGGCATGGTCGAGCAGTTGTCGGTGATGATGATCGCGGTGATCTTCTCGATCGGCATCATGATCGTTGCCAGCAAGCCGCTGACCCGCTTCGTCAACGCCCACCCCACGGTGATCATGCTGTGCCTGGGCTTCCTGATGATGATCGGCTTCAGCCTCACCGCCGAAGGCCTGGGCTTCCATATCCCCAAAGGTTACCTGTACGCGGCCATCGGCTTCTCGATCCTGATCGAGCTGTTCAACCAGCTGGCCCGTGCCCGCCGCAAGCGCAGCCTGCAGCAGCACCGGCCGCTGCGTGAGCGCACCGCGCATGCCGTGCTGCGCCTGCTGGGTGGCCGCCGGGTCGAGGCTGACGAGGTGGGCGAGGAAATCGCTGACCTGGTCGAAGGCGGTGAGGAGCAGGTGCTGTTCGACCGCCGTGAGCGGGTGATGATCAGTGGCGTGCTGAACCTGGCCGAGCGGCCTATCCGCACGGTGATGACCGCCCGCGCCGAGGTCGATGTGATCGACCTGGCGCAGCCGGCCGACGCCATTGCCCAGGCCCTGGCCAATTCGCCGTACTCGCGCCTGCCGCTGATCCGCGATGGCCGCGTGGACGAGCCACTGGGCTTCGTGCACAAGAAGGAACTGCTCAAGGAGCTGCTGTCGGGCAGCCAGCCCGATCTGGAAGGCATGGCCCGAGTACCGCTGAACCTGCTGGAGAGCTTCAGCATCCTCAATGCCCTGGAGCAGATGCGAGGCCAGTCGACGCACATTGCTTTCGTCGTCAACGAGTTCGGTGACTTTACCGGCCTGCTGACCATGACCGATATCCTGGAGTCGATTGCCGGCGAGTTACCGGATGCCAGCGAGGTCGAAGGCCCGGGCATCGTTCAGGAAGGTGAAGGCTTTGTGGTCAGCGGCGCGTTGAACCTGAGCCAGGTGCAGGCGCGTACCGGCTTCTGCGCCCGAGCCACCGAGGACTACCAGACCCTCGCGGGCCTGGTGATGAGCCTGCTCGACCGCCTGCCTATGGTTGGTGACCGCCTGGCCTGGAATGGCTGGACGCTGACCGTGGAGGCGGTCGAGGAGCGGCGGGTGCGTCAGGTTCGGCTTACACCGAACGGCGACGTTGACGCAGCAGGTGCTTGAAACCCTCGATCACCAGCACCAGCACCGCGGCCCAGATAGGAAGGTAGGTCAGCCACTGATCCGGGCCGATGGTTTCGCCCAGCAACAGCGCAACGCCTACCAGCAGCACTGGCTCGACGTAGCTGAGCAGGCCGAACAGGCTGAAAGGCAGCAGGCGGCTGGCCAGCACGTAGGCGATCAGGGCCGAGGCGCTGATCGCCCCGAGGATCGGGATCAACGCATACAGCCCAGGGTGCGCCTGCAGATCCGCAGCGGAAAGCGGACCCTGGATCACGAAATACAGCGCCCATGGCAACAGCAGGCACATGTCGCACCACAGGCCGCCCAAATGGTCGGTGCGGCAGCGCCTGCGCAACACGAAATAGATCGGGTAGCCGATCGTCACCACCAGGGTTTCCCAGGCGAAACTGCCATGCTGATACAGCTCGTGGCCCACGCCCAGAGCAGCGCAGGCCACGGCCACCTTCTGCAGCCGTGACAGGCGCTCGCCATACACCAGCCGCCCGGTCAGGACCATGGCCAGCGGCAGCAGGAAATAGCCCATCGACACTTCCAGGCTGCGCCCGTGCAGGGGCGCCCAGAGGAACAGCCACAGCTGCACGCCCATCAGCCACGATGTGCCGACCATGCCCAGCAACAGCAGCGGCGCATGTTTTACCCGGGCGAGCAGTTCGCCCACCCGTTTCCAGTCTTTCGAGACAAGCATGAACAGGGTCAGGCAGGGCAGCGTCAACAGGGTGCGCCAGCCAAAGATCTCCTCGCCATCGAGCGGCGTGAGCAGAGAGGTATAGAAGTACATCACGGCGAACAGACAGGACGCCATGACCGACGAAAGAATGCCTTTTGACACGAATGCCTCGAATAGGGAATTGAGCAGGTGGATCAGCCGCGCATGATCTCAGGGGGCGCGGCTTGCGGCAACCGCGACGCAGCCGGGCGTGCGGCCAGCGCTTCGAGGAACTGGGCAGCCGGCATGGGCCTGGCGAACAGGTAGCCTTGCTGGAAGTCCACCTCATGACGGGCCAGGTAGTCGCGCTGGGCTTCTGTTTCCACGCCTTCGGCAACGATGCCCAGGCCCAGCTTGGCCGATAGCTCGATGATGGTCTCGAGGATGTGCACCGACAGTGCATCGCCACCGATCATGGCGACGAAGCTCTGGTCGATCTTCAGGTAGTCGACCTTGAACTGGCGCAGGTAGTTGAGGCTTGACTGGCCGGTGCCGAAGTCGTCCAGGGCGATCTTCACACCCATGGCGTCGAGCTTCTCGAACAGTTCCAGGGCCACCGGCGTGGGCTCGATCAGCTTGCGCTCGGTCAGCTCCAGGGTCAGCACCACCCGGCCTGGCGGGAAGTGCTGGAGGAAGGTTCGGCAATCGTCCAGCAGGCTGAAGTCGCGGCAGTGGTCGGCGGTGATGTTGATGCCGATATGGAAACCGTCCTCCAGCAGCCCGGCAAAGGGTGCCAGGCTCTGCGCGGTGTGCATCATCAGCGCACGGGTCATGGCGACGATCTGCCCGCTGTGTTCGGCGTAGGGGATGAACAGGTCGGGGCGCACCAGGCCTTCGCGCGGGTGGTTCCAGCGCATCAGCACTTCGGCGCCAGCCCAGCGGTAGTCGCCCTTGCGCACTACCGGCTGGAAGTACGGCAGGAACTCGTCGGCCTCCAGGGCCCGGCGCAGTTCGGCACGGGGCGAGGTGGCGCGGCGAACCTGCCAGCGGCACACCAGGCCGGCCACCGCGCCCAGTATCAGCAGCAGACCGAACAGGGCGGGATAGTGGCTGCGCCACAGCTGGCCCTGCTTGTCGGCGCCGTAGCCGCCATGCACGCTGAACGGGTAACGGGTCGAGCCCAGCTGCACATTCGCGCTGGCCGCGGCAGGTGGCACGCCCTTGTGCACGATGCCATCCTTGCCCAGCCAGGCATCGCCCACGCGGATCTGCAGCTCTTCATCGGGGCCGATCAGGCGCAGCGCCGTCAGCAGGTGTTCGCCATCGACCGTACTGATCGCGCCGCGGTCGCCGTCGCTGGCCCGATACACCAGCAGCGGGTGCCCAGGGGTGACCGAGTTGCCGTCCATCAGCCACAGCTTGCCGTCGATGTAGTCGCCGGGGTTGACCGGCTCGTCGAATGCGCCAAACAGCGAGGTGCAATAAAGGGCGTTGTGCCGGAACAGGTTGGTCGAGCGTACGAAGGCGTTGCGCGTGACCTGGGCGCGCAGCATGAGCTGGGCCTCGTCGCATGGGCTGTCGACAAGCGGAAGCAGAGCATGGGCAGCGCTGGACAGGTTGTCGAGAATGCGCTCGACGTGCTCCACCACCTGGCGGGTGGTAGCCTGGCTGCTGGCGTGCATTTCACGCTCGATCTGCCAGTTCATCACGGCCAGGCCGCATGCCACGGGCAGCACGCCGACGACCCAGGGCAACAGGGTGCGCCAGCCGAGGCCGGCGCGGCGTTTGACGGTAAGGGGCATGCTGACCTGATCTGTATAAAGGATTACGAGAGGATAGCCGCTTGTCGGAACCGGTGAGCAACTAAAGGGCGACAAACCATTTTACGCAATGTAGAATCCATTTACGAATACAACAATAAGGTCCTTCGATGCCGAAGGATCAAGCCCGCCGAAAATGGGTCCATATGACATACCATGGGTTCAAGCTGATAATAGGTGATTTCCTCGCCCGCAGCGTGCGGGGTATCCCGTGCTCCCCGCCGTTTCCGTTCCACATCCCACGCAATCAATAATCTTTCGCTGCAGATGAGGACACGAACATGGCTGATATCTTCGACAATCCGATGGGCCTGATGGGCTTTGAATTCATCGAACTGGCTTCGCCGACCCCTGGCGTGCTCGAGCCGGTATTCCAGATGCTGGGCTTCACCAAGGTCGCTACCCACCGTTCCAAGGATGTGCACCTGTATCGCCAGGGTGACATCAACCTGATCCTGAACAACGAACCCAAGAGCATCGCCTCGTACTTCGCTGCCGAACACGGCCCGTCGGTATGCGGCATGGCGTTCCGCGTGCGTAATGCCCATGAGGCCTATGCCCGCGCCCTGGAACTGGGAGCCCAGCCGGTGGAAATCGAAACCGGCCCGATGGAACTGCGCCTGCCGGCGATCAAGGGCATCGGCGGTGCGCCGCTGTACCTGATCGACCGTTTCGAGGAAGGCAGCTCGATCTACGATATCGACTTCAAGTTCATCGAGGGTGTGGACCGCAACCCGGTGGGTGCTGGCCTGAAGATCATCGACCACCTCACCCACAACGTTTATCGCGGGCGCATGTCGTACTGGGCCGGCTTCTACGAGAAGCTGTTCAACTTCCGCGAAATCCGCTATTTCGACATCAAGGGTGAGTACACCGGCCTGACTTCGCGTGCCATGACCGCACCGGATGGCATGATCCGCATCCCGCTGAACGAAGAATCGTCCAAGGGCTCCGGGCAGATCGAAGAGTTCCTGATGCAGTTCAACGGCGAAGGCATCCAGCACGTCGCCTTCCTGACCGATGACCTGCTCAAGACCTGGGACGCCCTCAAGGGCTTCGGCATGCGCTTCATGACTGCACCGCCGCAAACCTACTACGAGATGCTCGAAGAGCGCCTGCCAGGTCATGGCGAGCCGGTCGACCAGTTGAAAGCACGCGGTATCCTCCTCGATGGTGCCTCCCAGCCTGACGACAAGCGCCTGCTGCTGCAGATCTTCTCCGAGACCCTGCTCGGCCCGGTGTTCTTCGAGTTCATCCAGCGCAAGGGGGATGACGGCTTTGGCGAAGGCAACTTCAAGGCCCTGTTCGAATCCATCGAGCGCGACCAGGTACGTCGTGGTGTGCTGAGCACCGAGTAACCCCAGGGTACCGCCGTCACGATTCGATGGCGGCGGTATCAACCCTTCTCTTGCCCGAAATGGTCAGGCCCAGGTACATGATGAACATGCTGGCGACCCCGACCAATACCAGCGAGGGCAGTACCTGATGCAGGGATAGGCGAAACTCCTGGGTGGCGTATCCTTTGGGGTAACCGCCGATCACCACGTAACCATGTTTCTGGGAAACCGATCGCTCGGTGAATTCGACCTGGGAGGGCCGTTGTGCGTCGCGGCTGTCTCCCTCGCTCCAGATATACAGGTCGCCGAATTCCAGAAGCAATATCAGGCCGTCCTGGAAAGCACGCAGTTCGTCACGCAGCTGCCGACCGTACGCTGTTGCGATTATTCCAGGGTTGCTGTTCGGTCTCTGGACTTTGATGATCGCCGCGTTAGGCGACGATGGAGCGTCGAATGCCAGCTCTGTCTGCCGTCCGGACAGGGCAAAAGCCGAGTTATACGCCAAAGGGTCCATGTCCGTCGCACAATACGCTTGTTGGTCGCGGGTGAGTATCAGTGAGCGAAGGTGCTGGCTGTTGGCGACTCTCTGCTCCAGCGTACCGAGCACTTCGTCACAGGGCTTGCCTGCCAATGGCAGGATCAGGTCCAGATCGCCTTCCATGCGGCCCAGTGCCTGGTCGATGCTGAAAATAGCCTCTTGAACAGAAACCTTGGCATTCTCCTCAAGTTTTCTGTCCAATTGATAGTTCATCATAAGTAACCCGGACAGTACCGGTATTGCGCCGATGGACAATATCAACAGTAACTTCCGCCAGTTGATGCCGAGACTCGGTATTGCTGCCATAGGACCGCCGCTCCGTTGAACCTTGCTGTTCGGGTTGAACAGGTCAGCGCTGATCCTATGTGCTTGATGATGCTCCGGCTGTAGGCCAAAAGTGTTGCGGTTTTACAGAAAAGCAGAACCTCGTTGTCAGCCTCGCTTCAGCCTGGCGAGCACTTTTTCGGCCAACTGGGCCGTGGAGGCCGGGTTCTGCCCGGTGATCAGCCGATCATCGGCCACCACGAACGGCTGCCACGGGTCTTCATGCTTGCTGTAAGCACCACCGCGGGCACCCAGCTCGGTTTCCGTCAGGAAGGGGACCACCTTGTCCAGTTCGACGAGTTTCTCCTCGGTATTGGAGAAGCCGGTCACCTGACGGTCCTTAAGCAACAGGCTGTTGTCGCTGAGCTTGATGTTCAGCAGGCCGACAACGCCATGGCAAACCGCCGCGACAATGCCCTTGTGCTCGTACACCCGGCGGGCCAGCTCTTGCAGCGGCTGGTTGTCGGGAAAGTCATACATCACTCCGTGCCCGCCGGTGTAGTAGATGACGCTGTACTCTTCTGGCTTCACCTGGCCAGGGCTCAAGGTGTTGCCCAGGCGGGTCATGAAGCGCTTGTCGTCATACCACAGCCAGTCCAGGTCGGGGGCCATCTGCAAGCTATGCGGGTCGACAGGGACGTAGCCGCCCAGCGGGCTGACATAATCGACCTCGTAACCGGCTTTTTCGACTTTTTCGACAAAGTGCACCGCTTCCCCCAGCCACAAGCCGGTCGCCCGCTTGAGGGTCGGATACTTGGCTGTATTGGTCAGCACCACCAGCATTTTCTTGCTCATGACCATGCTCCCGTCGGCAACCTGAATGGGCCGTTGCTCCCCCGGCCCGAGGGAAAACCTAATGAGCATAGCTCTCAGGTGCCAGTACGCCATATTGCGTGGCGTGTGTTGTGCTAACGTGAACCACATTCACGCAGCGCCCGTACTTTTTCTGAATCATGCTGGAGTCACGACAGTGGTCACAAATGGTACGCCGCGCGAGCCTGCGTCGATGGTCATCCTGAAGCCGTCTGTGCTGGCACCGGTCGACCTCATGGGCGAACGGATTGCACGGTTCGACTGGGGGCGTACACCGCTCGGGCCGCTGCCGCGCTGGCCGGCTTCGTTGCGCATTGCCGTCGACATGATGCAATTGTCACCGTTCCCGTGTGCCGTGGTCTGGGGACCAGACCTCAGCGTGGTCCACAATGAAGGCTATCGGGCATTGCGGCGGGTTGCCCCGGATGCATTGGGCATGGCCTTCGATGCGCTGTGGAGCGATGAGTGGCCGGCGATGGGACCGTGGGTGTTCAAGGCGCTCGAGGGGCGCTCGAGCTTTGTCGAAGACCCACCACTGCGTATTGGCTGCGGCCAAGGCGGGGAGCCGTTGCGGTGTGCGTTCGGCTACACACCGTTGCACGATGAACTGGGCAACGTGGCAGGGTTTCTGCACGCGGTGATCGAAACCACGGCCAGCGTCGAGGCGCATCGCCACTGGCGGGAGCAGGCGCAAGCATTCCAGCGGCAGGTCGAGCGACACCTAGTGGAGCGCGAGCAGTTCTGGGGGCTGTCGCGTGATGCGATGATGATGGTCACTCCCGAGCTGAAGGTGTGTGCCGCCAACCCCGCCTGGTATCGCATCCTGGGCTGGTCCGAAGAGCAGGTACTGGGCACTCCGGTGCTGGATCTGGTACATCCGGCAGATCGCGCCGAGGTTGAGGTGACCGTTTCCGGGTGCCTGCAGTACCAGGATACCGAGCAGATAGAGACGCGCCTGCGCCACCGCGATGGCCATTACCACTGTTTTCGCTGGAGTGCACGGTTCGATGGCAGCCTGCTGACTGCCGTTGGCCGGGATATCACCGGGGAACGTGAGGAGGCTGCTCGTCAATCCGAAGCGCTGATGCGCAACAACGAGCGCTTGGAGGTGGTTGGCCAGTTGGCCGGGGGCATGGGCCATGAACTGAACAACTTGTTGTCCGGCATCGGTGGCAGCCTCGAACTGCTTCAGCGGCGCGTGCAGGAAGGACGGCTGGAGCGGGTGGAGGCGTATGTCGAGGTCGCGCGAGATTCGGTGCAGCGTGCCATGGAGCTGACCCATCGCCTGCTGGCGTTTTCCCGTCATCAACCTTTGGCGCCCAGGCCACTGGACTTCAACCGGCAGTTGCGCTTGAGCGAACCACTGCTGCGGAGCACGCTGGGCGCCGAGATGCGCTTGCACTGGCAGCTGGATGTCACGCCGTGGGCGGTGAACCTTGATGTTTCCCAGCTGGAAAATGCCTTGATCAATCTTTGCACCAACGCCCGCGAAGCGTGCCTTGATCGTGGAAACGTCACGCTGCGCAGCATCAACCAGCGGCTGACAACGTGTTTCCCGGATGAGAGCGGCCTGCCACCAGGCGACTACGTTGCGTTGCATGTGGAGGATGATGGCCATGGCATGCCGGCCGTGGACATTGCCAGGGCCTTTGAACCATTCTTCACCACCAAGCCGGTCGGGCGTGGCTCAGGCCTTGGTTTGTCGATGGTATACGGGTTTGTCGGCCAGTCGGGGGGCTACGCCTGGATCGAGTCGGCGCCGAACCAGGGCACCAAGGTCTGCATGCTGTTTCCAAGGTGGCATGACCCGGTACCCGAGGCGCCTGCGGTTGTGCACCGGACGCAGCGCATGGCCGGGAGGCAGCGCCTGTTGCTGGTCGATGACGAGCTCGGCTTGCGTGCTGTGATGTGCGAGTACCTGACCGAACGTGGGTTCGAAGTCATTGATGTGGGCGACGCCAATAGCGCACTGGAGCGCTTCCGCCATGACGGCCCGTTCGACCTGGTGATCACCGACATCGGCTTGCCGGGTGGTTTCAGTGGCCGCCAGGTGGCCAAGGCCATGCGCATGCAGCTGCCGCTGCAGAAGATCCTGTTCATCACCGGCTATGCGGGTCAGCCGATCGAAGCGCAGTTGCTCGAGCAGCCGGGCACGGCATTGATGAACAAGCCGTTCCCGCTGGCGGACCTGGTGGATGAGGCGCTACGCATGCTCGAGGAGTGAAGCGGTTCAGGGCTTGCCCAGTATCTGGGTCACCTGGGCCTGCAGCTGCTTTAGCTCGAAGGGCTTGCTGATCAGGTGCATCCCCACCTCCAGGAAGCCCTCGCGGGCCATGGCGGTTTCTGCATAGCCGGTGATGAACAGTACTGGCAAGCGTGGGCGCAGGTTGCGGGCAATCTCGGCCAACTGGCGGCCATTCATGCCGGGCAAGCCGACATCGCTGATCAGCAGATCCACCGGTTGTGTCGAACGCAGTACCTTAAGGCCCTCATTGGCGTCGGCAGCACTGTGGCAGGCGAAGCCATCCTCGCGCAGGGCCTGGCAGAGCAATTGGCGTACATGGGGGTCGTCCTCGACTACCAGCACGTGATGGCCCTGGTAACCTCGCACGGGTTGTACGGGTTTGACAGGTGCCTGGCCCTGGTCGACGTGGCGCGGCAGATAAAGGTCCACCCGGGTTCCTTGGTCGATCTGGCTGTGCAGGGTGACATGTCCGTGGGATTGCTTGCTGAAGCCGTAAACCATCGACAGGCCAAGGCCGATGCCCTGGCCGATCGCCTTGGTGCTGAAGAACGGCTCGAAGGCATGCTCCAGCGTGCTTTGCGCCATGCCCTGGCCGTCATCGATGACTCGCAGGCGGACATAGTCGCCGGCGCACAGGGCACCGCCAGCGAATTGCCCGGCGCCGATGTGCTGGTTACTTGCCTCGATGCGCAGCTGGCCGCCATTGGGCATGGCTTCGCAGGCATTGAGCAACAGGTTATCGAGGGCCTCCTGTAACTGTTGGTCATCGGCTTCGACCGACCACAGGTTCTTGGCGATTTGCACCTGCAGGGTCACGGTCGGTGTCACGCAGGCCTTCAGGCGTTTTGCCTGGAGCAGGTCGTGCAGGTCGACCTGCTGGGTCTGCAGCGATTGCCGAGAAGAGAAGGCCAGCAGGCGGTGGGTCAGGCGCGCAGCGCGTGACACCGCCTCGCGGCCCATGCGCAGCACGGTGTCCAGGCCATCGCTGCGACCCTGGCGCAAGCGCCGGTCAATCAGCTCGAAGCTGCCACCAATGCTGGTGAGCAGGTTGTTGAAGTCGTGGGCGACCCCCCCGGCCAGTTGGCCGATGGCCTCCATCTTGCGCGTCTGGTGGCGGGCGAACTCGCTGCGTTGCTGCTCTTCGCCGGGAGTTGCGGCGTTGGCGTCAAGGCGTTGCTGCAGGTCTTGCAACTGGTCGCGTGCCAGATACTGCCGACGCCGGTTGCGCAGGGCGGACTGGGTCATGCGCAGCAGCTGGGCGTTTTCGTATGGTGCGACCAGCAGGACCAGGTTGCCCACCGGGAGGTTGGTCGAGCCCTTGGCCGCTTGGCTCCCTTGACCGAGCAGCACGATGGGCAGGTCCGACCAGCACGGTTGCTGGTCGATGAAGTCTTGCAGCAATGCACTTGGGCCCTGTTTGAACGCTTGCTCGGCAATGATCGCCAGGCCTGCGCCTTCGGCCAGGCAGGCTTGCAGGTTGGCCAGGTCGACCGCGCACAGGCTGTCGATGCCCGCAGAAGCGAGCAGGCGAGCAGTATCCGCGGCTATTGGCGGGGGCGCCAGGATCAATGCACGTTCGTCCAGCGCCAACGAACTGGCCACAACACATTCTCCTGAAGGGTGGTCCGATATCCACTGGACCCTGGGCACAGCCCTGGGGTTCAACAAATTTTCGGACGTTGCCTACAGGCCCTGTTGCAACACTGGGTCGTCCGGGTTCTGCCGCTCCAGCTCGGCCAGCAGCACCTGCACGTTCTGCAACTGGCCGGTTTCCTTCCAGTACTTAATCAGCAACACCCGTGCCCGGCGATTGGCCGGCTGGCGGTTGAGCACGATTTCCAGTTGCTTTTGCGCGGCGTCGAGTTGTTCCAGTTCATGCAGGGTGACTGCCAGTGTATAGCGGTAGTCGGCGTTGTCCGGGTCCAGTTCGACGGCGCGGGACAAGGCCAGCAGTGCGTATTCGCGCTGTTCGTGACGGTTAAGCCAGAGCCCCAGTTCGAACTGCAGAAACGCCGAATCGGGGCTTAGCGCAAGGGCTTTGCCCAGTATCTGACGCGAGGCGTCGTGATGGCCCTGGCGCTCCAGCAGGCGTACCTGGGTCGCCAGTGCGTCGAGGTTGCCTGGCGCTACCGCCAGGGCTCGCTGCAGGGCGGTGTCGGCCAGGGTGTAGTCGTTTTCGTGCAGGTAGAGGCGTGCCAGGTGGACTTGGGCGTCGGCGTCTTCGGGTTGTTGCTCGAGGGCCTGCTGGTATTGCTCCAGGGCGACCTGTAGCGGGCCGAAATAAAGGCCGATGTCATCCGGAGCAAGGCCGAGCAGGGCATCTACCGCGGCAAAGCGCACGCTTTGCTCGTCGTCGTCCAGCAGTGGGCCGAGTACCAGGCTGCGTTGCGCCGCCGGCAGCAGGCGGCGAATACCGGCGATGGCTGCACGGCGCACCTGCGGGTCGGCATGCTCGAGGTCCTGACGGGCGAGTTTCAATGCCTGGGGCGAAGGGTAGTTTGGCAGTTCGGCATACAAGGCGGCACGGCGAATGGGCGGCAGGTCGGTGCGCTGCAGTTGCTGGTACAGCACCCGTGCAGCGCCGGGTTGGCCCTCATGGGCCTGGCGCAGGGCCTTGGCGTAGCTGTGCGCAGGCAGGGTAGGCGGGGCTGGCGGAGCGTCGCGCCACAGGTAGTCGAACAGGGCCGATACCAGGATCAACAGCAGCAGGGCGATCAGGTAGCGGTTGCGTCTGGGCATCGGACGATCCGGGGCGGCGGGAAGGGCAGAGCTTGGGCTAGCCGGGGGGTAAATGCAACCGAGTGTGGGTTGCGTGGCGCCTGCCTCGGGTTTTGCGGTGGGGCATAAATCGAGCGCCGCCCGCGCGGCGCTTCGCAGCACAAGGCTGCTCCTACATCTGTTTCGGGCCAGTTATTCCTGAGGTAGAGGCGCGCGGCCCCTTGGCGTCCACGTCGATATTGTGTCGGACAAACAAGGCGGGCGCGCGCGCTGGCGCAGGCGTTACTGGCCTGAGACAGATGTAGGAGCAGCCTTGTGCTGCGAAGCGCCGCGCGGGCGGCGCTCGATCTCGACGACAACGATGATGTCGTGGCGAGCCCCCCAAAAACACCCCCAAAAAACATAAAAAAGCCCCGCGGACCAAGGCCTGCGGGGCAAACGGTTGGGGGAGGGGCCAACCAAAGGAGTCGTTGAAGCGGGTGTATCAGCGCGCGCTGGCTACGCTCTCCGGTTGCCAGCCGCCGCCCAGGGCCTTGTAGATGGAGACGATGCCGCGGTACAACTCGACTTCACCCTGGGCCTGCGCATCTTCAGCGCTCAGCCGCTCACGCTCGGCATCGAGCAGCACCAGGTAGTCCACCGTACCCTCGCGATAACGAATCGAGGCCAGTTCCGCCGCCTTGCGGCTGGCATCGCTCTGGCGCATCAGCGACAGCAGCCGCTGCTGGGTCTTGTCGTAGTCGCTGAAGGCGTTGGCCGATTCTTCCAAGGCCAGCAACACCTGCTGTTCATAGTTGGCCAGTGCCCCTTCGGCATCGGCCTTGGCACCGCGCAGTCGGGCGCGCACGCTGCCCAGGTCGAAGGCGGCCCACGTTATGCTCGGGCCCAGCGCCCAGGCATTGGCTGCCGAGGAACCTATCTGCGAACCACGTGCAGCAGTAAAGCCGAGGAAGCCACTGAGGCTGACGCGCGGGAACAAGTCGGCCGTGGCCACGCCAACGTTGGCGGTGGCAGCCGCCAGCTGGCGTTCGGCGCTGCGGATGTCCGGGCGGCGGCGCAGCAGTTCACCCGGGTCACCCACCGGTAGCGCCTTGGCGATGGCCGGCAGGGCCTTGGGCGACAGGTCGACGCTGAGCGCCTCGGGGCGCTGACCGAGCAGGGTGGCGATGCGATGCCGGGCCCGTGCCTGTTCCGCCTGCAGTTGCGGTACGGTGGCTTCGACCCCGGCCAGGCGCGCGTCGGCCCGCACCACATCAAGGTCGTTGCCCACGCCGGCATCGCGCAGGGTTTCGGTGATGGCCCGCGATTCCTGCTGGGTCTTGAGGTTGGCCAGGGCGATCTTCTCGCGCAACTGCGCGCCACGCAGCTGGCCGTAAGCATCCACCAGTTCGGCGATCAGGCTGACCTGCAGCTGCTGCAGGTCGGCCGCGGCTACGGCTTCCTGGGCTTCGCTGGCTTCGATCTGGCGCTGGATGCGGCCGAACAGGTCAAGCTCCCAGGCCATGTCCAGGCCCAGGTCGTAGCGCTCACTGTTTACCCGCTGCGTGGTCTGGCCGGGGATCTGGCCCTTGCCGATGTCGCTGCTGGCGCGGCTGGTGACCACCGGAAACTGATCGTTTTCGGCGTCTTCACGGATCGAACGGGCCGACTTCAGGCGGGCGAAGGCCACGCGCAGGTCACGGTTGCCATCCAGCGAAGCCTGCACCAGTTGGTTCAGCACCGGGTCGTCGAACTGCTTCCACCACAGGCTTTCGAAACGGCTACGGTCGTAGGCCTTGGTCTGTATGTCGCTGGCCAGCTGCGCGGGCTCGGTGGCTGGCGCCTGGTAGTCCGGGCCTACTGCACAGGCCGCCAGGGCGAGCGCCAGCAAGCTCGGGGTCAAGGGTTTGAGCAGGTTCATGCATGGCTCTCCAGCGAGTGGGCGCGTTCGGCCTTGCGGGCCTGGCGACGTTCGACGAAACGGCGAATCAGGAAGAAGAACACCGGGGTCAGGAACAGGCCGAACACGGTAACCCCGATCATTCCCGAGAACACCGCCACGCCCATGGCATGGCGCATTTCAGAACCGGCACCGGAGCTGAACACCAGTGGAACCACACCCATGATGAAGGCGATCGAGGTCATCAGGATCGGCCGCAGGCGCAGGCGGCAGGCTTCCAGTACCGCAGCCAGCGGGTCGAGCCCCTTGGCCTGTTCGTCCTTGGCGAACTCGACGATCAGGATCGCGTTCTTGCACGCCAGGCCCACCAGTACGATCAGGCCGATCTGGGTGAAGATGTTGTTGTCACCCCCCGACACGATCACCCCGGTGATGGCCGACAACAGGGTCATCGGCACGATCAGGATCACCGCCAGCGGCAGGCTCCAGCTTTCGTATTGGGCGGCAAGCACCAGGAAGGCCAGCAGTACGCACAGCGGGAACACGAACAGCGCAGTGTTGCCCGAAAGGATCTGCTGGTAGGTCAGGTCGGTCCACTCGAAGGTCATGCCGTTGGGCAGTTCCTCCTTCAGCAGCTTCTCGATGGCAGCTTCGGCCTGGCCGGAGCTGTAGCCCGGTGCCGCGGCGCCGTTGATCTCGGCGGTGATGAAACCGTTGTAGTGCATCACCCGGTCAGGCCCGGAGGTGTCGCTGACCTTGAGGAAGGTCGCCAGTGGGATCATCTCGCCGAGGTTGTTGCGCACCTTCAGCTGGCCGATCTGCTCGGCATCGAGACGGAACTGCTGCTCGGCCTGGACGTTGACCTGATAGGTGCGGCCAAAGCGGTTGAAGTCGTTGGTGTACAGCGAGCCCAGGTAGACCTGCAGGGTGTCGAAGATGTCGGTGATCGCCACGCCGTGGGTCTTGGCCTTTTCCCGGTCGATGGCGGCATCGACCTGGGGCACGTTGACCTGGTAGCTGGTGAACAGGCCCGCCAGTTCCGGCACGTTGTGGCTCTTGGCGATGATGTTCTGGGTTTCCTTGTACAGCGCCTCGTAGCCCAGGTTGCCACGGTCTTCGATCTGCAGACGGAAGCCGCCGATGGTGCCCAGGCCTTGTACCGGTGGTGGCGGGAAGATCGCGATGTAGGCGTCCTGGATGTCGGCGAACTGGGCATTCAGCGCAGCAGCGATGGCCGCCGCCGACTGGCTCGGGTCCTTGCGCTCGTCGAACGGCTTGAGCGGGGTGAACACGATGCCGCTGTTCGGGCTGTTGGTGAAGCCGTTGATCGACAGGCCAGGGAAGGCTACCGAGTCGGCCACGCCAGGCTGTTTCAGGGCGATTTCGCTCATGCGCTTGATCACCGCTTCGGTGCGGTCGAGGCTGGCCGCGTCAGGCAGCTGGGCGAACGCCACCAGGTACTGCTTGTCCTGGGCCGGCACGAAACCGGTCGGGGTGGACGAGAAGCCGAGGTAGGTCAGGCCCATCAGGCCGGCATAGACGAACAGGGCGATGCCGCTGGAGCGGATGACCCGACGCACGCCGCCGACGTAGCGGCTGGAAGCGCGGTCGAAGAAGCGGTTGAACGGGGCGAACAGCCAGCTGCCCAGCAGTTTTTCCAGGAACCGCGAGAAACGGTCCTTGGGCGCATGGTGGTCCTTCAGCAGCACGGCAGCCAGGGCCGGCGACAGGGTCAGCGAGTTGAACGCCGAGATCACGGTCGAGATCGCGATGGTCAGAGCGAACTGCTTGTAGAACTGCCCGGTCAGGCCGGAAATGAACGCAGCAGGTACGAACACCGCGCACAGCACCAGGGCGGTGGCGATGATCGGCCCGGTCACTTCGCCCATGGCCTTTTGCGTGGCTTCCAGCGGTTTCAGGCCCAGGCCGATGTTGCGCTCGACGTTCTCCACCACGACGATGGCATCGTCCACGACGATACCGATGGCCAGGACCAGGCCGAACAATGACAGCGCGTTGAGCGAGAAGCCGAACAGGTGCATCACGGCAAAGGTACCGATCAGCGATACCGGCACCGCCATCAGCGGGATGATCGAGGCACGCCAGGTCTGCAGGAACAGGATGACGACCAGCACCACCAGCACCAGCGCTTCGAACAGGGTGTGTACCACGGCTTCGATGGAACCACGGACGAACACGGTCGGGTCATAGACGATGCTGTAGTCCATGCCCTCGGGGAAGTCCTTCTTCAGCTCGGCCATCTTCGCCCGCACTTCGTCGGAGATCTCGATGGCGTTGGAGCCTGGGCGCTGGAAGATCGGAATGGCCACCGCCGGCTGGTTGTTCAGCAGCGAACGCAGGGCGTACTGGCTGGAGCCGAGTTCGACCCGGGCGATGTCCTTCAGGCGGGTGATTTCGCCATCGGCACCGGCGCGGATGATGATGTTCTCGAACTCTTCCTCATTCACCAGGCGACCCTGGGTGTTGATCGACAGCTGGAAGCTGGTCGAACCCGGGGCGGGTGGGGCGCCCAGCTGGCCGGCGGCCACCTGGCGGTTCTGCTCGCGGATCGCAGCCACCACATCACTGGCGGTGAGGTTGCGCGAAGCGGTCTTGTTCGGGTCCAGCCACACGCGCAGCGAGTAGTCGCCCATGCCGAACAGCTGCACATCGCCCACGCCGCCCAGGCGCGCCAGCTCATCCTTGATGTTGAGGATGGCGTAGTTGGACAGGTAGAGCATGTCGTAGCGGTTATCCGGCGAGGTCAGGTGCACGACCATGGTCAGGTCGGGCGAGGCCTTGTCGACCGTGATGCCAATGCGGGTCACTTCCTCGGGCAGCTTGGGCTGGGTACGCGTGACGCGGTTCTGCACCTGCACCTGGGCGTTGTCCAGGTCGGTGCCCAGGGCGAAGGTGATGGTCAGCGTCAGCTTGCCGTCAGCGGTGGACTGGGAGGACATGTACAGCATGTTCTCCACGCCGGTAATCGCCTGCTCCAGTGGCGCGGCGACGGTTTCGCCGATGACCTTGGGGTTGGCGCCGGGGAAGTTGGCGCGCACCACCACGGTGGGCGGCACCACTTCGGGGTATTCGCTGATCGGCAGCTGGAACAGCGAGATCGAACCCGCGATCAGCAGCACCAACGACAGCACCGCGGCGAAAATTGGCCGGGTAATGAAGAATTTCGAGAAGTTCATCGGTGTGGTCCCTTAACCGCGTGGCGCCTGGGCGCTGGCGACTTTCACGTTGTTGCCCGCCACCTTCGGCGCCGGGTTGCTGGCCTCCAGGGCCTGGCGCTGCTGGGCGAGGGCGGCGAGGGTCTGTTCGCTGGCCATCGGTGTCTCTTCCGGGGTGACCGGTGAGCCAGGTCGCACACGCTGCAGGCCCTTGACCACGATGCGGTCGTCCTTGCCCAGGCCGCTGCGCACGATGCGCAGGCCTTCCAGCTTCGGCCCCAGCTCCACGGCGCGGTAGGCGGCCTTGTTGTCCTTGTCCATGACCAGCACGAACTTCTTGCCAAGGTCGGTGCCCACGGCTTCGTCGTTGATCAGCACGGCCTGGTACTGGGCGCTGCCCACCAGCTTCAGGCGTGCATACAGGCCTGGGGTGAACTGGCCGTCGCTGTTGTCGAACACCGCACGGCCACGGATGGTGCCGGTGCGCGGGTTGACCTGGTTGTCGACGAAGTTCATCTGGCCCAGGTGCGGGTTGCCGGTTTCGTTGGTCAGGCCCAGGTACACCGGGGTGCTCTGGCCGCGCTGGCCTTCGCGGGCCAGCTGGGTGTACTTGAGGTACACGCGCTCGTCGGCGTCGAAGTAGGCGTAGACCTTGTCGGTGGAGACCACGCTGGTCAGCGGGGTGACATCGGCGGTGACGATGTTGCCGGCGGTGAACTGGGCGCGGCTGACACGGCCGCTGATGGGCGCGGTGACACGGGTGAAGCTGAGGTTCAGGCGTGCTAGGTCGAGCTGGGCCTGGATCGCGTCGACCCCGGCGCGGGCTTCGGCGGCGGCGCTGCTACGCGATTCGGCCAGTTCTGCGGAAATGGCGTTGCTGTCACGCAGGCGTTCGCCACGGCGGGCTTCGTTGGCGCTGCGAATGGCGGTGGCCTTGGCCTGCTGCAGTTGGGCTTCGAGGCGGCGGACCTCTGCCTGGAACGGGCGTGGATCGATCTGGAACAGCAGGTCGCCTTTCTTGACCTGGGCGCCTTCGGTGAAGGCGACCAGGTCGATCTGGCCGGAGACCCGTGGGCGTACCTCGACGGTTTCCGGGGCTTCGAGGCGGCCGGTGAACTCGTCCCATTCATTGATCGGTTGCTCGATCACCTTGGCCACGCTGACCTTCGGCGCGGTGGGAGCCTGCACTGCGTCTGGGGTTCGGCCACAAGCGCTGATCACCACCACTGCCAAGGCAGCGAGGGGGAAGCGCAAGGGTTTGAATGATTGTTCCATGGAGAACTCCGCCAATGTATTAGTAGTGGGCGGAGTGTGAGTGTCTTGCGCGTGAGGCACGAATCGAACGGGACGAAGGTTATTATCACGATGAATGATATGAGCAGATCATTCATCGATTGCAGACATGGCCAGCTCGGTCGTGGGCTTTCATCCTGGGCCTGACATTTCAGTGAATGCTCGAGGCCAGTTCGAAGATCGGCATGTACATCAGGATCACGATCAGGCCGATCAGCAGGCCGATGAAGGTCATCAGCAGCGGTTCGAACAGCTTGACGAACCATTCCACCCAGCGGCCGATTTCCTGGTCATGGAAGTCGGCGCAGCGCTCCAGCATCTCGCCCAGGTTGCCGGACTGCTCGCCGGCGCGCAGCAGGCGCAACGATACCGGCGTCACCAGTTGCCCGGCCTCCAGTGCATCGGACAGCGGCAACCCTTCGGCGACCCGCTGGCTGGCGTGCTCCAGGCCCTCGGCCGCCGCGCTGCCGAGCAGGCCGCGGGCCATGCCCATGGCGGTGAGGATGGGGATACCGCCTTGCAGCAGGATGCCCAATGAGCGATAAAAGCGCGCCAGTTCGTACATCATCAGGCGTTGGTGAAGTGCCGGCAGGCGCCGCAGCTGGCAGGCTGCCCAGCGCCGTACCCATGGCTGGCGGCGCAGCAGCCACAGCGCAGTGGCCGCACCGAGGGCGCCCAATGCCAGCGGTAGTTGCTGGGCATGCAGGAACAGCCCGATCTGCATCAGCAGCCGAGACAGCCAGGGCAACTCGGTGCCCATGCCCTCGAACACCTGGCTGAAACGCGGCACCACGTAGCCAAGCAGGAACAGCACCACGCCACCGCCCACCAGCAATAGCAGCATCGGGTAGACCGAGGCACCCACCAGCTTCTGCCGGACCAGGTCCAGGCGCTGGCGGTAGCTTATGTAGCGGGCGAGGGCGTCGCCGAGCGCGCCGGTACGCTCGCTGGACTGCACCAGCGCCACGTATAGCGGCGGGAACACCCGTGGCTGCTGGCCCAGGGCCTGGGACAGCGAGCGGCCTTCGTACAGTTGGCGGACCAGTTCGGCGAGCACTTTGCGCGCTGCGGCTGCGGGGGCCTTTTCCGCCAGGCTTTCCAGCGCGTCGATCAGCGGCAGGCCGGCGTTGAGCAGTGTCGAAAGTTCCTGGCTGAACAGCACCAGGTCAAAGCTTGCTTCGCGGCGCCAGGCCATGCCGCGCAAGGCGCCGCCGTGGCCACGCAGACTGAGCACGCGCAAGCCCTGGTCCTCGACCTGGCGGCGGGCCTGGTCGGCGTCCTCGGCGTCGATCTGCAACTGCACCACACCCTGCCTGCCCAGG
Organism: Pseudomonas sp. A2; assembly: GCF_023100865.1. Taxonomy (NCBI): domain Bacteria; kingdom Pseudomonadati; phylum Pseudomonadota; class Gammaproteobacteria; order Pseudomonadales; family Pseudomonadaceae; genus Pseudomonas; species Pseudomonas sp. A2. The sequence goes on along the minus strand of NZ_CP039127.1, from coordinate 3,290,067 downwards.
GCCTTGAGGCTATAGCGCATGGCCGTTCTCCCTACTGCCAACTGGTGATTTCGGCGTTTTCCCCGTCGCCACCGGGCTGGCCGTCCTTGCCCATCGACAGCAGGTCGTACTCGCCGCCGTTCTCGCCGGGTTGCCGGTAGATGTATGCGCGGCCCCACGGGTCTTGCGGCACGGCCTTCTGCAGGTACGGGCCGGTCCAGCGCGCTTCGCCATTGGGGGCGACCACCAGGGCCTGCAGGCCCTGCTCACTGCTGGGGTAGTGGCCGACTTCCAGGCGGTACAGGTCCAGGGCCTTGCTCAGCCCCTCTATCTGCGCCCGCGCCACCTTGGCTTCGGAGCGGCCGAGCTGGCTGAAGTACTTGGGCGCGACGATACCGGCCAACAGGCCGAGCACCACCAGCACCACCAAAAGTTCGAGCAGGGTGAAGCCACGTTGAGGGTTGGTTCTGCGCTGCATGGTGAAGCCCTCCGCTGCATGGGGACAAGCTTTTGCAGGCTCCATGCAACAGCCGTGCACGCCTGCGCTGGCGCCTTGCACCATGCGGCACGCGAAGCGGCACAGTGCTTGCGTCGTGGTCATCGACTCCGGGTTTTCCGGGGTATATCCCCCAACATCGGGGGAGACCACGAAGAGGCGACCGACATGCGTGGACTCATTCTCGGTTTGATCTGGCTGGTGGCAGGTGCTGCCCAGGCCGATGTGTACATTTCCATCGACGCCAAAGGCAGCTACATACTGACCAACGTCCATCGACCCGGGCGCCTCTATGAAACGGTGATCAGCGAGCCGAAGGCCCAGGCCGGCCCGGCCAACGCGCAGCTCATCACCGGCCGCCCCTACGCCAAGCTGGTCGCCGCCGCGGCGCGCACCCACGATGTACCCCCGGCGTTGCTGCATGCGGTGATCAAGGCCGAGTCCGGTTACAACCCCAAGGCGCGTTCGCCAGCGGGCGCGGTGGGGCTGATGCAATTGATGCCGGATACTGCCCGCGAGATGGGCGTGGAAAACCGCCTGGACCCGGAAGACAACGTGCAGGGAGGGGCCCGCTACCTCAAGCGCATGCTCGACTTGTTCGACAATGACATCACCCTGGCCGTGGCGGCCTATAACGCCGGCCCGGACGCGGTGCTGCGCCGTGGTGCGGTACCGCCGTTTGCCGAGACCCGGCGCTATGTGCCGAATGTGCTGCGAGAGTACCGCCGCTTGCAGGGGGTGACGGGTGATTAGCCGCTGTAGCCCCTTTCAACGCTGGTGCGACCTCTGTGGGAGCGGCTTTAGCCGCGAAGAATCCAACGCGGTGCATGGCACCGGCTGCGCCGGTGTTCGCGGCTAAAGCCGCTCCCACAGGGGCCGTGTGAGCATCAGGATTTTTGCAAGGCAGGTGCGTTCAATACGGGAAACAAGACAATACCCTTCGGCGGATGCCACCAAGCTGACCCGATGGTTTCCCCAACTCTGGGCTATAACCTTCTGAAGGTGCCCAGTTGTGGAGTCCGCCATGGACATCGCCCCTCGTTCCGACGCTTTTGAAGTACCCGCCGGTAACGAACTGGCTACCCCACGCAAGCCGTTCAACCTGCTGCGCTGGTACGCCTGGGTCAGCCTGGCCATCATCCTCTCGGTAGCGGTCGGGCTGGGATTGATTTCCAGCCGCTTCATCGTCGACGAGAGCATCGAGCGCGATGCTTTGCTCACCGCGCAGTCCATCACCTCCATCGCCGATGCCGAAGTGCGCCATGTGTCGATCCCCAATGTGCGCACCATGGGTGAACTGCTTGACCCGCGCATCGACCGCGCCAACCTGCTCGATGTCGACCCGGACGCCCGGCGCAGGGCGCGTGGCGAGTTCCTGGACCACATCGCGCACCTGCCCGACATGCTGCTGGCCAACATCTATGCCCCGGACCGTACGGTGATCTGGTCCAGCAACCCGGCCCTGGTCGGCAAGCTGATCGAAGGCGACGAGGACCTGGAGCAGGCTTTCGAGTACAAGATGCGAGTCTCGGCCAGTTACCACAACTTCGAGCAGGCCCGCGTCGAGCAGAAGTTCGTCATCCCACCCGAGCAGTTGTTCATCGAAAACTATATTCCGCTGTTCGATGCCGATGGCGAGCAGGTCACGGCGATGGTCGAGATCTACAAGGAGCCCCATGACCTGATCGTGCGCATCGAGCATGGGCTGATCCTGATCTGGCTGGCGATCACCATCGGTGCCGCGCTGGTCTACGTAGGCCTGTACGGCATCATGCACCGCGCCGCGCGCCTGCTGGCGGTGCAGCAGAAGCGGCTGATCAGCAACGAAACCTACGTGGCGCTGGGCGAGGTGTCCTCGGCGGTGGCCCATAGCCTGCGCAACCCGCTGGCCAGCATCCGTTCCAGTGCCGAGTTGGCCCAGGCGTTCGACGATGGCCCGGCGCAGCGCAACGTCAACGACATCATCAGCCAGGTCGACCGCATGTCGCAGTGGATCCGCCAGATGTTGCAGTCCTTGCGCCCGCTCAACGATGAGGCCGTGGCGGTGGATTTGCCGCTGGCATTGCAGGAAAGCCTGCAGACCTACGCAGTGCCGCTGGCGCGCGGCGGAGTGAGCCTTGACCTGCAACCGATACCGGCAGTGCAGGTGCTGGGGCATCCGGTGTTACTGCGGCAGATCTTCAGCAGCCTGATCGCCAATGCCCTGGAGTCGATGGAGCAGGGTGGGCGGTTGCGTGTCGAGGTGGTGCGCCATGACCGGCGTAACCTGACCCTGCGCCTGTCCGACAACGGCAAAGGCATGACCGAACAGCAGCAGCGTATGGCCTTCCGGCCTTTCTTCACCACCAAGCAGGGTGGGTTGGGCGTAGGCCTGGTGTTGGTGAAACGCATCATGGAACGCTTCGGGGGCGGTGTCCGCCTCAGCAGCAGTGAAGGCCATGGCACTCGGGTTTCGCTGAGTTTCCGGCTGGTCAAGAGCTCCTGACTTACATTAATAAATGCTCGTATCTAATTGTTTATAAAGGATTTAAGGTTTTTTGGGTGAAAACCCCCAAATGTGGGGGATAGCCCTCCAAGTTAATTTAAGATGTGTCTTCAAACTATTGATAATCAAAGATAAATTGAATTGGCATGTTGGCTGGCTGGGTTCTTGCAATGTGACAGGCAGAGCGCAACACACGACAAATGGCGGCTGCGGCTGCACGGGTGGAGTGCTATCAATTGGCTACTATTTGTCGCCTTGATGCATTTCTGAATGGACGCCCTGGGCGGGAAGCACGCGATGCAGATGCTGGATAAAGAAGTTTCTGACAAGGCCAGTACTACCGCCAATGGTGTGGCCGTGCCATTGCGCGAATTCAACCTGCTGCGCTGGTTTTCGGTCATAAGCCTGTTGATCATCGCCTCGGTGGCGGGCGGGCTGGGTTATGTGTCGACGCGTTTCGTGGTGCGCGACAGCGTCGAGCGCGATGCCATGCTCACCGCCCAGTTCATCCAGGCCATGGCCCAGGCCGAAGTACGTCATTCGCAGTTGCCGCCGGGCACCACCATGGGCGAGTTGCTTGACCCGCGCCTGGACCAGCAGCATTTGCAGTTCACCCCGGAGCTGGCCGAATCGACCCGGGTCGAGTTCCTCGACCATGTGGAGCACTTGCCGGACACCTTGCTGGCCAACGTCTATGCCCGCGACCGCACCATTGTCTGGTCGACCAACCGGGAGCTGATCGGCAAGCGAATCGAGGCCGATGGTGACCTGGACCGCGCCTTCCGCTCGCGCAAGACGGTATCGGCCAGCTACCACCAGGCCGAGGATGACCGCGAAGAGCAGAAGTTCCAGCGTGAACCGCGCTATCTGTTCATCGAGAACTACATCCCTCTGTTCGACAGCCAGGGCGAACAGGTGCTGGCCATGGTGGAAATCTACAAGGAGCCGCAGGACCTGGTGTGGCGCATCCAGCGCGGTTATGTGCTGATCTGGGCTTCTACCCTGGTGGGCGGGGCGCTGGTCTACTTCGGCCTGTTCTGGATCGTGCGCCGCGCCGCGCAGCTGCTGCACCTGCAGCAGGACCGGCTGGTGGCCAGTGAAACCTATGTGGCCCTGGGCGAGATGTCCTCGGCCGTGGCGCATAGCTTGCGCAACCCGCTGGCCAACATTCGCTCCAGCGCCGAACTGGCTCAGGAAATCGCCAACCCCGCGGCGCAGAAGAACATCACCGACATCATCAGCCAGGTCGACCGCATGTCGCGCTGGGTGCGTGACCTGCTGGTGTCGCTGCGCCCGACCAGTGACGATGCCGAGGCCGTGGACCTGGTGACGGCCATCGAGGACACCCACCTGGCCTTCGCCCAGCAGATCGAACGCAACGGTGTGCACTTCTGCTACGAAGGCCCCCGGTCACAATGGGTGGCCAGCCAGCCACTACAGCTCACGCAGATTCTCAACACCCTGTTCTCCAATGCCCTGGAAGCCATGCCTGAAGGTGGCATGCTGTGCGCCCAGGTCAATGTGCAGGATGGGCAGCGTGCCGAGTTCGTCCTTTGTGACACCGGCAAGGGCATGAGCCAACAGCAGGAACGGATGGTGTTCAAGCCGTTCTACACCACCAAGCAGGGCGGCCTGGGTGTAGGCCTGGCCCTGGTCAAACGCATCATGGAGCGTTTTGGCGGCTCGGTCAGCCTGAGCAGCCGCGAAGAGGAAGGAACCCGCGTCAGCCTCACATTCAATATCGCAGCGGGAGGGGACCATGGAGCACAGTATCCTGGTAGTCGAGGATGATGAAATTCTCGCCGACAATATTCGCACCTACCTCGGCCTCAAGGGCTTCGAGGTCACCGTGTGCCACAGCGCGGAGCTGGCGCTGGAGCAGATAAAACGGGGCCAGCCCGATGCGGTGCTGACCGACAACTCGCTGCCGGGCATGAGCGGGCACGACCTGCTGCGTACCTTGGTGGCGCAGGTGCCGGACCTGAAAGTGATCATGATGACCGGCTATGGCAACGTGGAAGATGCCGTGCAGGCAATGAAGGAGGGCGCCTTCCATTACCTGACCAAGCCCGTGGTGCTGGCCGAGCTCAAGCTGACCCTGGACAAGGCGCTGGCTGCCGAGCGCATGGAGCGCACGTTGTCGTTCTACCAGGAGCGCGAGGCGCAGAAGTCCGGGTTGCAGGCATTGATCGGTGAATCACCGGCGATGCTCACCCTCAAGCACACCCTGCGCCAAGTGCTGGATGCAGAACGGCGCATGGCCAGCGACGACCTGCCACCGGTGCTGATCGAAGGCGAGACCGGTACCGGCAAGGAGCTGGTGGCCCGCGCCCTGCATTTCGATGGTTCGCGCAGCAAGGGGCCGTTCATCGAGTTCAACTGCGCCTCGATCCCGGCCAACCTGCTGGAGGCCGAGCTGTTCGGCCACGAGAAGGGCGCCTTTACCGATGCCAAGGAGCGCAGGGTGGGCCTGGTGGAGGCTGCCGATGGGGGCACCTTGTTCCTCGACGAGATTGGCGAGATGGACCTGGTGCTCCAGGCCAAGCTGCTGAAGTTGCTGGAAGACCGCAGTATCCGCCGGATTGGCGCGGTGAAGGAGCGCAAGGTCGACCTGCGGGTGATCAGCGCTACCAACTGCAACCTGGAGCAGATGGTGCAGCAGGGCAAGTTCCGCCGCGACCTGTTCTTCCGCCTGCGTATCATTGCCCTGAAGGTACCGCGCCTGTATGCCCGCGGGCAGGACGTGCTGCTGCTGGCGCGGCATTTCCTGGCCCATCATGGCCGGCGTTATGGCAAGCCGAACCTGCGCTTTTCCGCCGAGGCGGAAAGCCTGATGCTCGGTTACAGCTGGCCAGGCAACGTGCGCGAACTGCGCAACATGCTGGAGCAGACCGTGCTGCTGGCGCCGAACGAGGTGGTGCAGGCGCACCAGCTCAACCTGTGCATGACCTTGATCGACGAGCCGCTGGTGCAGCAGGCGGCGCCTGCGGTGTTCGAAATGCCTCGGCACGAACCGGAGCCCGGCACCAGCCTGCCGGACATGGAACGTGACCTGGTATGCAAGACCCTGGACCGCACCGACTGGAACGTGACCAAGTCGGCGCGCATGCTCGGGCTGTCGCGGGACATGCTGCGTTACCGGATCGAGAAGCTGGGGCTGACCAGGCCGGACAAGCGCCAGTGGTGAGCCCCCTTTGTGGGAGCGGCGTTTGTAGGAGCGGCCTTGTGTCGCGAAAGGGCCGCAACGCGGCCCCGGGATTGATGCGCAACAGTTGAAATTGCTGGGGCTGCTTTGCAGCCCTTTCGCGACACAAGGCCGCTCCTACAGGGATTGCGGCAACTTTTAGAATTTGAGCGCATTGATCAACGCTGATTATCGGCTGCTCCCTGCCGCCCGGTACCTTCCGAGCCACTGCCATCCATCCCTGGCAAATCCCGGTTGTCATTCTGTTCAGCTGGCGGGCTGTCCGGGTCGTTGCCCTTTATGCGTGGGTCTGTGTCCCGCGGCAAGGGCTTTTCGATCGGGTTGAGGGTGCTGTCCGCACCCGGCTTGGGCGCCGGGTTGTGCGGGTCGTCGGGGTAGGTGGGGCCGGTGCCGGCAGCAATGGCCAACGGCGCGACGAGCAGGGCAATCAGCAGGATGCTTGAGCGGGGCATGGCAGGCTCCTTTGCTTCTGGTAGGGCTGATACTTCCCTTCGGCCCTACCCGAAGCTTCAAGGTGCCATTACCCCGATCAACGGTTACACCACCAGCGAAAGCAACATGATGAAGATGATGCCGACGATCGACAGGATGGTCTCCATCATGCTCCAGGTCTTGAAGGTTTCCGCCACGGTCATGTTGAAGTACTGCTTCACCAGCCAGAAGCCTGCGTCGTTGACGTGGGACAGAATCAACGAGCCAGCGCCGGTGGCCAGCACCAGCAGCTCACGGTTGACCCCCGGCACCAGGTCGATCACCGGTGCAACGATGCCCGCACCGGTAATGGTGGCGACCGTGGCGGAACCGGTGGCGATACGGATTACCGCTGCTACCAGCCAGGCCAGCATGATGGGCGAAATCTCCGCCTGTACGGCCATCTGCCCGATCACGTTGCCCACGCCGGTGTCTACCAGCATCTGCTTGAAGCCGCCGCCGGCACCCACGATCAGCACGATCGCCGCAGTCGGGGCCAGGCTCTGGTCGAGCATCTTCATGATCTGCTGACGGTTGAAGCCACGGGCCGAGCCAAAGGTATAGAAGGCCAGCAGCAGGGCAGCGAGCAGCGCGGTGATGGGGTGGCCGATCAGGTCCATCCACTGGCGCACGATGTGCTCGGCAGGCAGCACCACGTCGGCGAAGGTCTTCAGCAGCATCAGCACCACCGGCAGCAGCACGGTGACCAGGGTGATGGTGAAGCTCGGCAGATTGCCCTGGTCGGACTCCTTGGCGATCTGGTCCATCAGCTCCTGGGACGGGGTGCCCGGGATGTAGCGGGAAATGAAATTACCGAACAGCGGGCCGGCGATGATGGCGGTAGGCAGCGCCACGATCAGGCCATAGAAGATGGTCTTGCCGATGTCGGCATGGAAGATGCCGATCGCCAGCAGCGGGCCCGGGTGCGGGGGCACCAGGCCGTGCACCACCGACAGACCGGCCAGCAGTGGAATACCGATCTTGATCAGCGATACGCCGGAGCGTCGGGCGACGATGAACACCAGCGGGATCAGCAGCACGAAGCCGATCTCGAAGAACAGCGGGATACCCACCAGGAAGGCGGCGAACATCATCGCCCAGTGCACGTTCTTCTTGCCGAAGGCGCGGATGAGGGTTTGCGCGATCTGATCGGCCCCCCCGGAGTCGGCCATCAGCTTGCCAAGCATGGTGCCCAGGGCGAGCACGATGCCGACGAAGCCCAGAACACCGCCAAAACCGTCCTGGAACGATTTCATGACCTTGGCCACCGGCATGCCGGAGGTCAGGCCAAGGAAGCCGGCCGCGATGGTCAGTGCGACGAAGGGATGGACTTTGAAGTGGGTGATCAGCAGGATCAGCCCGACGATGGTAACCAGCGCGTCGAGCAGCAGGAAGGTATCAGTAGCCAGTCCGAACATGGTTTGAAGGCCTCGGTCTTATCGTTGTTTTGGCGTAGCTTTTTTGCAAATCTGCTTGCGCTTGAGGGGCAGGGTAGCGCTGTCTCGGTTGGGCCGGGAAAGCCGCCTGGGTCAGGCGGTTTGTGCCAGGCCCGGCTCACTGCGGCCCTTTAGCCAGCTGTCCACCGCTTCGGCAAGCGCTTCGATGGGCTGGGTGGCGTCGAGCGCCAGGGTCAGGGGTTCGCCGTGTGGCGGCTCCAGGGCAGCGAATTGGCTATCGATGAGGCTCGCCGGCATGAAATGCCCGGGGCGGGCCAGCACGCGTTTCTCCGCCTCGGCGGGTGACAGCTCGAGGAACACGAACACCAGCCCGGGCATGGCGTCGCGCAGGGAGTCGCGATAGCGGCGCTTGAGGGCCGAACAGGTCAGGATCGGACGTTCCCCGGCCTGGGTCGTGGCTTGCAGCTCCTGACCAAGACGCACCAGCCAACCGGCACGGTCGCTGTCGTCCAGGGGGATGCCAGCGCTCATCTTGCGGATGTTTTCGGCAGGGTGGAAAGCGTCACCTTCGATCAGGCGGCCGCCGCTTCTGGCAGCGATGGCAGCGCCGATGCAGCTTTTGCCGCAACCGGCCACGCCCATCACCACGATGGCGGACAGGGGAGAATTCATCAGTACCTCCTGCGGGTGAGATAGCGCTGTCTCGTTGTCGACGAACAGCAACCTCCCCGGTGTTATTGGTCTTGTCCCTACGCAGTATGGACGCTTGGCGGCGAGCGCGCGTTGGCTGCTACCAAAGATTACATTGCCTGCGTCCTGAGACAGCGCTACCTTAGTGGCCGTTCCCTTTCCTTGCAAGTAGTAAAATTACAACATCCATGTCCCGCACCGGCTCCCGTACCACAGGTCGTCCCACCCTGGCAGAAGTTGCCAGGCTTTCCGGGGTTTCCCCGATTACCGCGTCGCGCGCCCTGCGCGGGGTCAGCACTGTTGCGCCGGAGCTGGTGGAAAAGGTCGTTGCTGCCGCGGCGAGCCTCGGTTATGTCGCCAACCCGGCGGCCCGTGCCCTGGCTTCGGCGCGCAGCCAGTCGGTGGTGGTGTTGATCCCGTCGCTGTCCAACCAGCTGTTCATCGATACGCTGGAAGCCATTCATGAGGTCATGCGCCCGCGCGGGCTCGAGGTGCTGATCGGCAACTATCACTACGATCTTGCCGAAGAGGAGAACCTCATCCGCAACTACCTGGCCTATCAGCCCTGCGGCATGCTGCTGACCGGTTTCGAGCGCAGCGAGGCATCGCGGCAGATGCTGGCGGCCAGTGGCGTACCTTGTGTGCACATGATGGAACTGAATGGCGAAGCTGGTGCATTGTCCGTCGGCTTCTCGCAGCAGCAGGCCGGGCGCGCCGCCGCCCGCCACCTGATCGAGCGCGGGCGCAAGCGCCTGGGGTTCATTGCCGCACAGCTGGACCCACGAGTGATGCAGCGTGCCGAAGGGTTCCGCCAGGCGTTGGCCGAAGCCGGCTTGCAGGCGACCGAGCTGGAAGTGCTGACGCCGGAGCCTTCTTCCATTGCCTTGGGCAGCGAGTTGTTCAGCCAACTGATGCGGCAGGCGCCGGATGTCGACGGTATCTTCTTCTGCAACGACGACCTGGCCCAGGGCGCGGTGCTGCAGGCATTGCGCCAAGGGGTGGAGGTGCCGCGGCAGGTGGCGATGGTCGGTTTCAACGACCTGCCGGCTTCGGCGCACATGGTGCCGCGGCTGACCTCGATTCGCACGCCTCGCGCCGCTGTGGGGCGCGGTGCTGCGCAGGCGCTGCTGGCGTTGCTCGATGGCAAGCGGGTGCCGAATGCGCAGCAGGACCTGGGCTTCGAGTTGATGGTGCGGGAGAGTTCCTGAGTTTGTCTTGAGTGGTGTGGTGGTTTCGAGACCGAGCGCCGCCCGCGCGGCGCTTCGCAGCACAAGGCTGCTCCTACATCTGTTTCGGGCCAGTAATGCCTATGCCAGTGCACGCGACCGCCTTGTTCGTACAACGCGATATCGAGCCATGCGCCAAAGCGTTCGCGCACAAACCTCACAGGAATAATTGGCCCGAAACAAATGTAGGAGCAGCCTTGTGCTGCGAAGCGCCGCGCGGGCGGCGCTCGATCTCACAGGCACCACAAAAACCACGACTTACGCCAGGCGATCTATGCTCAGGACACCGCGCATACAGGAGCCCGGCGTCATGTTCGATTTCCACCGCAAGTCCGATCTGGTCGAAATCCAGCGCAGTCATCAGGCATTGGCCAGCTTGCAGGCCAAGCTGGCGGCGATCAGCCGCTCCATGGCAATGATCGAGTTCACCCCCGACGGCACGATCCTCGATGCCAATGAGCGCTTCTGCCAAGCCATGGGCTACAGCGCCGAGGAGTTGCGCGGCAAGCATCATCGGCTGTTCTGCGACCCTGGCTACGCGAAAAGCGCCGAATACCAGCAACTGTGGCGTGAACTGGGGCAGGGCAAGGCCATCAGCGGTACCTTCGAGCGCATCGACAAGGCCGGCCGCGAAGTCTGGCTGGAAGCCAGCTACATGCCGGTACTGGACGAGCAGCGCCAGGTCACCAGCGTTATCAAGGTGGCATCCGACATCAGCCAGCGAGTGATGGAGGAGCACGAGAGCGAAAGCCTGCTCAAGGCCATCAGCCGCTCCATGGCGGTGATCGAATTCACCCCGCAAGGCCGGGTGATCAAAGCCAACCAGAACTTCCTCGACACCATGGGCTATCGCCTGGACGAGGTGGTCGGTCGCCATCACGGGCTGTTCTGCCTGGCGCACGAGCGCGAATCGGCCGAGTACCGCGAGTTCTGGGCATCGCTCAACCGCGGCGAGTACCACTCGCACCGTTTCGAGCGTGTCGACAAACATGGCCAGACGGTCTACCTGGAGGCCTCCTACAACCCGATCTTCGACAGCAAGGGCCGCTTGTACAAGGTGGTGAAGTTCGCCAGCGACATCACCCGCCAGGTCAGCACTCAGCAAAGCGCGGCCGATGCTGCCCATGCCAGTTCGGTACAGACCGATGCCTGCGCGCGCAAGGGCACCGAGGTAGTACAGCAGGCGGTACAGGTGATCGAGCAGATTTCCCATGAACTCAACGACGCGGCACGCAGTATCGATGCGGTGAGCAAGCAGTCGGATGTGATCGGGCAGATAGTGCTGACCATCCGTGGCATTGCCGACCAGACCAACCTGTTGGCTTTGAACGCAGCCATCGAGGCGGCCCGCGCCGGCGAGCACGGGCGCGGTTTTGCCGTGGTGGCCGACGAGGTGCGCAGCCTGGCGGCGCGCACCAGCAAGGCTACCCTGGAAATCGTCGACGTGGTGCGGCAGAACCACGACCTGTCGCTGTTGGCCGTGGCCAGCATGCAGTCGAGCCTGAAGCGTACCGGCCATGGTGTGGCGCTGGCCAACGAAGCCGGTACGGTGATCATGGAAATCCAGCAGGGTTCACGGCACGTGGTAAACGCTATCAGCCAGATCAGTTCGACGCTGCAATTGCACTGAGCACATCGCCCAGCTCGTCCAGCAGGGTCTCCAGGCTGGCCTGTAGTTGCAGGCGAAGGTCAACCGTCGGCAGGCCTTGGTCGTGGGCCTGCTCGATGGCTTCGCAATCCTTGACCAGCGTGCGTACCTTGAGCATCTTCGCCCCTCCTTTGATCCGGTGAGCCAAGGCGCGCAAAGTTTCGCCGGGGGCGTCTGCTGGCAACGCCCGCAAGGTGGCCAGGTCTTCGCTGACGCTTTGTGACAACTGCTGCAGCAAGTTCCGCGTCAGTTGTTCGTCGTCCTGGGTCAGGTGGCGCAGTTCGCCAAGGTTGAACCCGCTGGCGCGCCGTGCTGTCGGCTGCTGCCGGGGGTGGGCGTGGGGCAGGTGGGTCTTGAGCGTACGCAGGCCGATGGGTTTGAACAGGCATTCGTCCATGCCGCTGGCCAGGCAGCGGGCACGCTCCTCGGCCTGGGCGTTGGCGGTGACGCCGAGAATGCGGCATGCCGCCAGGCCGCGTTCGCCCTCCAGGCTGCGGATACGGCGGGTCAGTTCGTGGCCGTCCATGACCGGCATGCTGCAGTCGGTGATTACCAGGTCAAAGCGCGCAGCCTGCCAGCGTGCCAGCGCGATTTCCCCGTTTTCCGCCAGCGTGACCCGATGCCCCAGGGTATGCAGTTGCCGCTCCAGCAGCAGCAGGTTGGCGGGGTAGTCGTCGACCACCAGTATGTTCAAAGGGCCGCCGCTTGTTTCCAGCACAGGGTCGTGCTGGTCGGCCTGCACCGGTGCAGCGCAGGCGGGCAGCTGCAGGCTGACCTGCACCTTGGTGCCAAGGCCTTCGACGCTCTGCAAGTTCAAGGTACCGCCCATCAACTCGGCTAGCGTGCGGCTGATGACCAGTCCCAGGCCGGCGCCCTGGCGTGCCCGGGGGCCGTCGGCCTGGACGAACGTATTGAACAGCCGGGCCTGGTCGGCTTGGCTGATGCCGATGCCGGTGTCTCGCACACTCAGCTCCACTGTCAGGCTGTCAGTGTCGGTGGGCGAGGGCAGTAGCAGGCTGGCCTGGACTTCACCGCTGTCGGTGAACTTGATGGCGTTGCTGATAAGGTTGGACAAGACCTGCTTGAGGCGCAGCGGATCAGCCAGCACCCACACCGGCGCTACGGGCAGTTCGCTGTGCAGGTGCAGGCCTTTGGCCCTTGCATTGCCTTCGAACACCCGCACGGTGGCGCGTACCAGTTCTACCAGGTTGGTGGGCACTGGCTGCAGGGTGATATGCCCGGATTCGATACGGGAAATGTCGAGAATATCGCCGATCAGCTCAAGCAGGCCAATGGCCGAATCGTGGGCGGTCTGCAGGGTCTGGGTGTCGCAGCGGCCGCCGCGGCTGTCTTCCAGGGCCAACTCCAGCAGGCCGATCACGGCATTCATCGGGGTACGGATTTCATGGCTCATGGTGGCCAGGAAGGTGCTTTTGGTCTGGCTGGCCTGTTCGGCGTCGTCCTTGGCCTGGCGCAGCTGTTCAAGCAGGCCGCGGCTAAGCGCAAGTTGCGCTTGCAGGGCATGCTGGGCCTCGGTGCGCTGGTTGATCAGCTTGCGCAGGTAGCTGTTCCAGAACACCACCCCGGCCAGCAGCAAGGCCGACAGCACCAGCACTTGCAAGGCCAGCGTGCGGTAGTCGCGCCAAGGGCTGTCACTGACCAGGGTGGTGGTGCGCCAGCGGTTGATCAGCTGGTCCAGCTCTTCGGGTGGAATGCTCAGCAGCGCCTTGTCGAGGATTGCCTGCAGCTGTGGCTGGTCCGCGGCCACGGCGAAGGCGGCGATGGCCGGGTCATCGTCGAGCACGCTGGCAATGCGCAGGCGGTCCTTGAACACATGGCTGATGTAGTAGGCGGCATTGATATGGCTGCTCAGGGCGACGTCGGCGGCACCGTTGGCCACGGCCTCCATCAGGCCGAGCGGGTTGTCCACCTCGACCATCCTGGCCTGCGGATAGCGTTGTTGCAGCACGGCCCGTTGCGGCGAACCGCGTACCAGGGCGATGCGCATGCCATCAAGCGCCATGGCCTGCGGCGGTGATGCATTGTCGCCACGGGTGACCAGCACGCGTGGGCTGACCAGGTAGGGACGGGTATAACGCAGTTGTTTCGAACGGTCTGTGCCGTAACCCAATGCGCCGATCATCTGCGCATCCCCGCGCGCCAGGCGCTCGATCATTGCTTGCGCCGACGGGCTTTCGACCGGCTTGAAATGCAGCCCCGTGCGCAGCGAGATCTGCTTGAGCAGCTCGAGGGTGATGCCGCTGGGGCGGTGCTTGGTGTCGTTGAAGGTCAGTGGCGCCAGCGAAGTGTTGACCAGCACGCTGACGTTGGGGTTGGCAGCTATCCAGGCTTCTTCTTCGGCGGTCAGGGCGGTGAGGTGGCGCTGCAGCAGCAGGCTGGTGTTGCCACTGCTCCAGCGGCGCAGGATATTCAGGCGTTCGCTTTCGCTGATACGCGCCAGCGCCTTGTTGACCAACTGTTGCAGGCGCGGGTTGTCACTGGCCATGGCAAAGGCAAACGCGCCAGGGGCAACCTGACAGAAGTGGTCGATCTTCAGTGTGCCCTGGTAACTCTTGCCAATCGCGAAGTCGGTACTGATGGCATCGCCCAGGTAGGCGTCGGCCTCGCCCAGTTCGACGGCGGCCAACCCGGCCAGGGTCGAGCGATACAGGCTCAATTGCGCCTTGGGGTACAGGCGGCGGACGCTGCTGGCCGGCAGGTAATGATCGACCATGGCCAGGCGCAGGCCGGCGAGGTCGGGGGTGTTCTTCAGGCTGCGCCCCTCGCGTGTGACGATGACTGGCAGATCGTCGGCGTAGCTTGAACTGAGGCTGAGCTGGGCATCCGCTGCCTCGAAGGCGTTGGAGCTGCCTAGCAGGTCGATACGGCCGTCGCGTAGCGCAGCGATGGCTTCGTGGCGGCTGTCGTAGCGTCGTACTTCGATGGTGGTACCCAGCTGTTCTGCGATGATGCCAGCGTAATCGGCGCTGAGGCCTTCGTAGTCGTGCTGGCTGACATTGATCTCCAGCGGTGGGTAGTCGGGGCGCGAACTGCCAAGTACCAGGTGCTGGCGTTGCTGTAGCCAATGACGCTCTTCGGTGGACAGCGCAAGCGGGGCCGCGGCGCTGACCGAGCGTGCCAGCAACTGGCGAGGTTCGCTGTTTGCCAGCAGCGCGCCGGAACCGGCCAGGCCGATGACCAGTAGGGCGCTTGCCAGCAGGCGCTTCATTGTCATCGAGCGCTCAGTAGACGCTGTTGCGCTTGGCCAGGTCGACCATTTCAACCAGTGATTCGGTCTTGAGCTTTTCCATGATGCGGCCCCGGTAGGTGCTTATGGTCTTGGCGCTGAGGTTCATGCAGGTGCCGATATTCTTGTTGTTCTCGCCGCGCGCCAGGCGCCGCAGCACCTCCATTTCCCGGTTGGACAGGCTGGACAGGCGCACTGGCTCGCTTTCCAGCGAGTTGCTGTTGACCGACATCTGCGGGAAGGTCGAGTAGCCCTTGACCAGCGCTTTAAGGGCAAACAGCAACGCCTCGTGGTCTTCTTCCTTGGTGACAAAAGCGCCGATACCAGCATCCAGGCAGCGCCGCACATACAAATCCGTGGCCTGGCCGGTCAGCACCATGATCTTGGGCGCCGGCTCCAGGCATTGCAGGCGCTTTATCACTTCCATGCCATCCAGGCCGGGCAGGCCGATGTCGAGAATTACCACATCCGGTCGCAGGTCGCGGGCCACCTGCGCCACCTCGCTGCCATTGCCGACCTCGCCGACAACACGGAAGCGCTCGCGTTCGAGCAACATGCGCAAGGACAGCCGGACGATGGGGTGGTCGTCGACGATCAGCACGGTAGTCATGAAGAAAACTCCTGTCAGGATGTGGTCCGCTTCCTGGATCACTCAGGAATACGTCTGCAAGTGGGGTTATTGGAAGCGCTGCACGATACGACCATTCCCGAAATTTGGTAATGCCGAGTATAGAAGTGTTGAAAGTCCACGTGCTTGTTGTTGAAAAGTCCTACAAAAAGAGGGAAAGACATCACCCTGGCAAAGCGGCGATGCTTGTTTTTGTAGTCGTCATGCGCAGGCGGAGTGTGATTTGCTCACGCGCTGGGTTGAGGCGGGGTTGTTGGCCAGTGCCTGGCCGACCCGTGTCGGGCGTGCCACCAACTGGCCGGTGCAGTTCGGGCAGCGGCCCTGGAAACGGGTTTCGGCGCAGGTGCGGCAGAAGGTGCATTCGAAGGAGCAGATCAGCGCATCGGGGCTGCCACCCGGCAGGTCGGTATCGCAGCACTCGCAGTTTGGGCGTAGGTCCAGCATGGGCATGACTCCTGTTTGCAGGCGGGAAACCGGAGTCTGCTACGCCTGCGGCGAACCTGGCAATGCTCAGTCGCCAGGGCGATACAGGTGGGCGTGCCCGGCGCGATACAAGGCCGATTCGGCAAACGGTGTGTCGCCCAGCACATGGCCCACAAGGATCAGCGCCGTGCGCCGGAAATCCTTGGCCGCGACGCGTTTCACGATATCGCCGAGGGTACCGCGCACCCAGTCCTGGTCCGGCCAGGTGGCACGATGCACCACCGCCACCGGGCAGTGCGTGCCGTAGTGCGGCAGCAGTTCTTCGACGATACGCGACAGGTGCTTGACCCCCAGGTGAATCGCCAGGGTGCTGCCATGGCGCGCCAGCTCGCCCAGCTGCTCGCCGGGCGGCATCGGCGAGCTGTCACCATAGCGGGTGAGGATAACGGTCTGAGCTACTTGGGGCAGGGTCAGTTCGCAGCCGAGCAGGGCGGCGCTGGCCGCCGTGGCGGTGACCCCGGGGATGATCTGGTAATCGATGCCCAGCGCCTGCAGATGGCGGATCTGCTCGCCGATGGCGCCGTACAGGCTGGGGTCGCCACTGTGTACCCGAGCCACATCCTGGCCTTGCTCATGCGCACTGCGCATGGCGGCAACGATCTGTTCCAGGTGCAGTTCGGCACTGTTGATCACGGTCTCGGCCTGGTGGCCCTCGAGCACGGCGGCCGGCACCAGCGAGCCGGCATAGATAATCACCGGGCACTGGCGGATCAGCCGTTGGCCCTTGATTGTGATCAGTTCCGGGTCGCCGGGGCCGGCGCCGATGAAGTAGACCGTCATGGAAAGTCCTTGCAGGAAAGAAGGGAAACGTTCAACAGGCCAGGGCGAGGGTAGCCGGGCCCAGTACCTGGCGTGTCAGCAGCAACCTGGCGGTGCCAACTCGCTGGCTGGCCAGGGCCAGTGCCGCACTCTCCGCCACGCCCCAGCAGCCACAGTGGGCATGGGCAGCGGCGGAGCGGTGGCTGAGTCGGGGTTCGTAGGGTTGCAACTGCGCGGTATCGTACAACACCAAAGGCAGACCGAGGCGTTCGGCCAGTTGCTGCAAGCCGGGCTCGTCGGCCTTCAGGCTGATGCTGGCGATGCCTTGCAGGTCGGCCAACGCCAGGCCCTGGGTGGCCAGGGCCTGGCGTAGCAAGATTTCCAGCGTATCCGCCGGGCAACCCCGACGACAGCCGAAACCGGCGTAGAAGGCAGGCATCAGGCCTGGCTGGAGCGCCGGAACAGCCAGGCGCTGAGCAGGCCCAGGGCCAGCCAGAATGCGGCGTTGGTCAGCCAGGAGGCCACTTTGAACTGGGTTTCCAAGGCGGCGGGGGCCAGGCTCTCGTGCACTTCGGGTTGCGGCGCACCGATCACATGGGGAATGACCAGCAGCACAGCGCCCAGCGCCTTCAGCAACCAGTGGCGAGCGAACACCAGCAGGGCCAGGCCCAGCGCGGTGGCACTGGCGGTGCCGATCCACCAAGCCTGGCGTTGCCCCAGGTCGGCTGCGGCAGTACCTGGCAGTTCCGGCGGCAGGCCCAGGGTCGGGGCCAGGCAGAACACGGCGAAGCCGGCCAGGCCCCAGAGTGCGCCGGTGCCGGCTCGCTTGGGTTCACGCAGGCTGTACAGGGCGGTGAGAATCAGGGCGAAGCCGACCGCGACCACCAGGTTGCCGCCGGTGGTGGACAGCACTCGCTGCCAGCCGTCTTCAGGTGTCCAGGCTTCGGCGCTGTGTTCATGCGCTGCCACTTCGCCAGCATGCTCGTGCTCGGCGACGGGGGCCGAGGATTCGTAGGTTTCTGCCTCGAGAATCAGTGGGGCGACCCAAAAGCTCTGCAGCAGGGTCAGCAGCAAGGCCGCCAGCAACCCGCTGAAGCCCGCGGTGCGGGCAATGCGTGTGATCATCGGGCGTACTCAGTGGCAGGGGAATGCGGCGCTGTGGCGGGTGTCGTGGGCGGCGTTGTGCACGGCCTCGATGTGCGAAAAGCCGGCGAAGTACACCAGACACAGGCCCAGCAGGCTGGCGCCGATGGCGATGACGACACGCTGGCTGAGGGTGACGGGGGTGGTAATGCTGTGTTGCTTGGCGCTGGTGACGGGCATGACGCGTTCCTCTGCTTTTTGTGGGCAACGGGCAAGCGCGGCAGCCCCGAGCGTGGCAGCCCAGGGGAATGCAACAGCGCCCGCCCACCGCGGGGTGTTCATGAACGCCAGGCCGGTCTCCGGGCTTGCGAGGAGGAGCAAGGCTCCTGGAAAGCGTCACCTTCCCATGCCGGGGATCAGGCACAGTGGTACAGACGCTTCGCTCGCTTACCGTTGCGGGGGCAGCACCGGCCTTGTCCTGCCCTGCTGGAGGGCCTGTGACGCACCGGTTTCCCGTTTCACCCCCATCGGGGGCACCTGAACGCGAGGCATAAGGAGACCATGGGGCGGGGCTGGCGTCAATTGCCTTGATGGTAGGGCTTTGGTTTTGCAGTGCCTGTGAGATCGAGCGCCGCCCGCGCGGCGCTTCGCGGCACAAGGCCGCTCCTACATCTGTTTCGGGCCAGTTACTCCTGTGAGTTCACCTCTGTCCGTCTTGTTTGTTCCATTCGATATCGAAGGGCGCACGACTGCTCCTCATCAATCTTCAGCCAAGCACCAAGGCGGCAACCCACTTGGCACAGGAGTAATTGGCCGGAAACAGATGTAGGAGCGGCCTTGTGCCGCGAAGCGCCGCGCGGGCGGCGCTCGATCTCACAGGCGCTGAAAAGCTCAAGGCATGCACACTCAAGCCCTCATGTAAGCCGGTTCGGCCTGTAGTGGTCTATGCCGTGAGCATCCACCCGGTCAGCCCCGGGCAAACGCCGCCAGCTTCTCGCCATCCAGCCGGTAGCGCACCCACTCATCCTGCGCTTCGGCCCCCAGCTTCTGATAGAAGCCGATAGCCGGCTCGTTCCAGTCCAGTACGCTCCATTCCAGCCGTCCGCAATTCTTCGCCACCGCCTCGCGGGCGATGTGCCGCAGCAATTGCCGCCCGGCACCGTCGCCGCGCTGCTCGGGCGTTATGTACAGGTCTTCCAGGTAGATGCCGTTGCGCCCGAGCCAGGTCGAGTAGCTGTAGAAATACACGGCAAAGCCGATTGCCCGGCCATCGCGCTCGCACATCAGGCTATGCACAGTGCTGCCCTCGCCAAAAAGGCTGTGCTCGATATCGGCAACGCTCGCGATTACCTCGTGGCGGGCGCGTTCGTACTCTGCCAGTTCGGTGATGAAGGCAAGTATCTGCTCGGCGTCGGCGCGAACGGCAGGACGGATGGTGAGGCTCATGGGACGGCTTCCTTGATCTGATGGTAGCGGTACAGCGATGTGTATCTACACAATTTAGTGAAACTGTATCGGTCGCAGAGGAGGGCGACTCCGTTAGTGTGACAGCACCCATAAAAAAAGTGGATTGCCTGCCATGCTTGCCTCTGCCGACCTGCTGACCGCCTTCGTGCTGTTCGCCTTCGTGTCTTCCATTACTCCTGGCCCCAACAACACCATGCTGCTTGCCTCTGGGGTGAATTTCGGTGTGCGTCGCTCGATTCCCCACGCCCTGGGCATCAGTGTCGGTTTCATGGTGATGGTGCTGGCTGTCGGCCTGGGCCTGGGCGAGGTGTTCAAAGCCTGGCCGGCGCTGTATACGGTATTGCGTTACACCGGTGCCGCCTACCTGCTGTACCTGGCCTGGAAGATCGCCACCTCCGGGCCGGTCGGCACAGCTTCGTCCAGTGCCCGCAAACCGCTGGGCTTCTGGGGAGCAGCGGCATTCCAGTGGGTCAACCCCAAGGCCTGGGTGATGGCAGTCGGGGCAATCACCACCTACACGCCGGCGCAGGGCTATGTGACCAACGTCATTGTCATTGCCGCCTTGTTCGCCCTGGTCAACCTGCCGAGCGTCGGGGTGTGGGTGATGTTCGGCAGCGCCCTGCGCAACTTGTTGCAGAACCCGCGCTGGCTGATGCTGTTCAATGTCCTGATGGCCTTGTTGCTGGTGATTTCACTGTACCCGCTGCTGTTTGTAGAATCAGCGTTTTCCTGACCCCGCGAGTACAGTAAGCCGATGCAGTTGATCCCCTGGTCTCACGAATGCGCCGAAGGCTTCACCCTGCGGGGCTGGCGAACCCCGGCCAGTGGCAAGCCGTTGCTGCATTTTCTGCACGGCAACGGCTTCTGCTGCCTGGCCTACCAGCCATTGCTGCTGCGCCTGGGCGAACATTTCGACCTGTGGCTCAGCGATGTGCAGGGCCATGGTGACAGCGACCATGGCGGGGTGTTCCGTGGCTGGAACCGGACCGCTGCGTTGGCGGTGGAGGCTTTTGCAGCCGGGGTAGGCGAGTATGGTGACGTACCGCGCTTTGCCGTCGGGCACAGCTTCGGTGGCGTGCTCACCGGCCTGATCCTGGCCAGTGAACCGCAACTGTTCGCGCGTGCCGTGCTGCTCGACCCGGTACTGTTCAGCCGGCGCATGCTGAGCGTGATGGGGATGGCAGCCCTGGTCGGCTTGCACCAGCGCCATGCCCTGGCGCGCAAGGCTGCCAGCCGTCGCAGCCACTGGCCCGACCGCGAGGCAGCCCTGGCATCACTGCATGGGCGGGGTATCTTCAAGGGGTGGACCGATGCGGCGCTGCGGGCCTACGTGGAGCATGCCATTGGCGACTGTGGCGAAGCGGTGGTGCTCAAGTGCCGGCCCAGCCGCGAAGTAGAAATATTCAGTTCGTTCCCCAAGCGCATGTGGGCGAGCCTGGCGGCAATCCGTACGCCCACGCGGGTGCTGTACGGCGAGCACACCTACCCCTTCGTACCGCATTCGGTGAATCGCCTGGTGGCACTCAACCCTAAGGTCAGCGGCAGGCAGGTTGCAGGTGGGCACTGCTTCATGCAAGAGCATCCTGAGGCGTGCGCCGAACAAGTGCAGGCCTTCCTGCTGCAGGGACCGGCGGGATAGTTTTTCCAGACAGCTGGCTGTGGATTGTCCTTTTAATGAGACGATGCATGCCATTTTAGCCGGCTATTGCCTGATTGGTCTCACTGGTAAGGTTATCTCAACCAAGAGAGGAGCCTTCTCATGAAAACGATTCTGGGTATTCACCGCAGCCCCCACGCCCACTGGGTAGGTGATGGTTTCCCGGTGCGCAGCCTGTTCACCTACGACAACCTGGCCAGCAAGATCAGCCCGTTCCTGCTGCTGGACTATGCCGGCCCTCATGACTTCACCCCGACCAGTGCGCGGCGCGGCGTTGGCCAGCACCCGCACCGCGGCTTCGAGACCGTGACCATCGTCTACCAGGGCGAACTGGAACACCGTGACTCCACCGGCGCTGGCGGCTTGATCGGCCCTGGCGACGTGCAGTGGATGACTGCTGCCAATGGCATCATCCACGAAGAGTTCCATTCCCCAGGTTTCGCCCGTACTGGCGGTACGCTGGAGATGGTACAGCTGTGGGTCAACCTGCCGGCGCGGGACAAGCGCGCAGCGGCTGGCTACCAGACGCTGCTGGCCGAGGACATCCCGGTGGTGACGCTGGACGGCGAGGGCGGCAGTCTGCGAGTGATTGCCGGTGACTATCGTGGGCATTCGGGGCCGGCGCGGACCTTTACTGCGATGGATGTCTGGGACCTGCGCCTGAATGCCGGTGCAACCTTGCAGCTGCCGGTTGCCGCCGGGCGCAATGCGGCGCTGGTGGTGTTGCGCGGCAACGTGCGGATCAACGGCGAGCGAGAAGCCGGCCCATCCAGCCTGGTGCTGTTTGACCGGGGCGGCGAGGACGTCGCGGTCGAAGCGCTGGAAGGTGCCAGCTTTCTGCTGCTAAGCGGTGAGCCGATCGACGAGCCGATCGTGGGCTATGGCCCGTTCGTGATGAACAGCCAGGCGGAAATTGCCGAGTCGTTCGATGACTTCCATGCCGGGCGGTTCGGGCAGATGCAGGAAGCGCGGGACGGTGCGGCGCATTGATTCTGGCTGATTGAATGGATTGTCCTGCCTTACCGCCGGCAAGCCAGCTCCCACAGGTACAGCGACAATCTCGAGAGCAACGCTGTACCTGTGGGAGCTGGCTTGCCGGCGATAGGGCCGGTACAGCTATTACATTTGCTGGCATGATGCAGCCATGCCAAAGCTCACCCCCCTGCACGCCGTACGCCGATCATTGCCCACCCCCGGCCACCACACCTTGTGGCTGCGCTACCGTGCCCCTTACCACTGGCCCTCGACCCTGGCCTTCCTCGCTGCCCGCTGCATCCCCGGCATCGAGACCTGCCTCGACGGCACCTACCGCCGTACCCTGGTAATTGCCGGCCGCCACGCCGTCTTGCACGCCAAACCTTCGGGCAGCCAGTACCTGCGGGTCCGCCTTGAAGGCGTCCCGGCCCACGCGCTACCCGGCCTGACCGCCAGGCTAAGGCGGGTCTTCGACCTCGATGCCGACCCCGCGCGCATCAATGCCGAACTGTCCCGCGATCCGCTGATGGCCCGCCTGCTACAGGAGCGCCCAGGCCTGCGCGTGCCACAAGGCTGGGACGTCTGCGAACAGGCCATGCGCACTGTGCTGGGCCAGCAAGTCAGTGTGGCCGGGGCCATGACCCTGGCCGGCCGCCTGGTGCAACGCCATGGCGTGCCCTTGCGCTGGCCCGCACCCGGCCTGAGCCACGTATTCCCGGCGTTGCCGGTATTGGCAGTTGCGAAGTTCGATGGCATGGGCATGCCGCGAGCGCGCGCCGCCACCCTGGGCACGCTGGCCAATGCATTGCTCGCCGAGCCCAGGTTGCTGCGCCGCGGGCAGGTGCTGGATGAACTGCTGCGCAACCTGTGCCAGCTCAAGGGTATCGGCCCCTGGAGTGCGCACTACCTGGCATTGCGCCAGGCCGGCGCGGCCGATGCCTTGCCGCTGGGCGATGTGGCGTTGATCAAGGCGTTGCGCCTGCTCGAAGGCGAGGACGCCCAACTTGCGCAACGAGCCCTTGCATGGCGACCGTGGCGAGCCTATGCGGCACAGCACCTTTGGGCATCGCTGGGGCCTGCCGGGACCGCTCGTCGCTAAGTCTGCCATTGCGTTCGAACGCGCAGCCCGCGCAGGCAATCTTCCACTAAGGTGCTAGAGGATTCCCTGCATGATCATTGCCCAGGCGCATGAGCGCCTGCCCGGGCATGCGCAATATCAATTGGCACCTCGCCCGACAAAGGCGTACTCACACAACAGGCCATCCCAAAGAGAGGGTCGTACCATGTCGTTGATAGGAGTTTCGATGCTAGAAATGCGGCAGATGATCGAGCAGGCCTGCCTGCCCGACCGTTGCGAAGTCAGCTGCACGGATGGCGCCAACCTGACCATACGCCTGGGTCAGGGCCAGAGCCTCGACGAGGGCGTGACCCTGAGCGGGGTCCCCCTGCAAAGCCTCAACAGTTGCCGTGATCTGGTCAACCTGGTGGGGCAGCTGCACGCGCTGCGTGACAGCCACCCGGCGACACTCAAGGCGATTGCCTGAGGCGCCTGCCGCGCCCCGGTCAGCCCACGCTGGCCGGGCGCACATATTCCGGCATCAGGCCGTTGAACCAGAACAGGATCATCGCCACCAGGATGGTGACCAGCAGCAGTAACCCCACCCCCCACACGCAGGTCGCGAACAGCATGGCCTGTTCCTTCTTCAGCCGCAGGAAGGTCTGCAATCCGCCATACAGCAACACGCTGGCATACGCCGAGGCAGCCAGCAGTGCCGCCAGCGCCAGCCAGCGGATCGGTAGCAGGCCGACCACCCCGGCAAAGAACCATGGTGTGGCGCAGTAGGCGGCAAAGCCGATGCACTGGTTGAGGCTGGGCTGTGCATCGAAACCGCGCGACATCCAGCGGATCATCGTGCCCATCAACATTACCCCGACGACCGTTGTGGCGTAGAGCAAGCCCGCCAGTTGGGCGGCGCTGGTCATGCTCAGGCGCACCCGTTCCTCGGCCGCCAGGCTCCAGCCGAAGGTGGTCGTGCCGACGAACAGGCACACAGCGGGGATCAGTGCCAGGGCCAACAGGCGCGGCAGATATTGCTGCGGGTGGTCTTCCTCGGCCCGGCGGATTTCCAGCCAGGCGTCGGCGGGGTGAGTGAAGAGCTTGAGCAACGGACTGTTCATTGACGTTCTCCGGCAGGCATGGGCCCTTTTGCTATGGAGACGTGACGCGCCCGGTGGGTTCAGCCGGGTTGATCGCCGTTGATCGTCTTACAGCAGTTCCAGCAGCAGGTTCAGGCCGCCATCACCGCACTTGCCCTGGTCGCGGACCACTCCGTGGTAACTGCGCCCGTCCCAGACGAAGGCCACGCTGTGGGCGCGGTCGACCTTGTCGGGCAGGGGCGGGCAAATGTGCAGGCGCAGGCCGGGGCGGCCTTGCAGGTCGAGGGCGGCGAGTTGGCACTGGCACTCCACGCTTTGCGCCACCGGGCCGAACAGGGTGTCGCGTACGTAATCGAGCTGTAGTGAGGCATTGGGCGCGCGGCAGGGCATTTTCATAGGCGCGCGGCTCCGCTTTGAGAGGGCGGGTAACAGGGCTGGTAGGGCATGGCGGGCTCCAGGCTGAAGAGGGCGTGGCTTATCGTTTGAAGCTTGCCTGGCCAAGATGTTCAACGTGTTTCATGTGCGTTCATCCTTTTTTTCATTCCAATCGGAACTGTGGGGTAACGGTGCAGCTGGCTGGCCAGCACTCGTCCCGCAATTCGAGGGTTAGCCTGTTAAAAATGCCAGTTGTGAAGCAGATGCATTCGTGATGCTAATAGTGTCTTCGAAATCTATGTATATCGAGGATTACATGTCTATAACTCGTTTTTTCTACAAATTAAACTGGTTGTCATCGGTTTGCAGTGGCGGTGAGTGTTGTAATTGGTTGGACTTCGAAGCTTTGAGACTTGTCCAGCTTCGATCAGGTAAGCTGGGCGACAGCTTGTTGCTCGCCACTTTTCGCGATGCCACGCTTGCCCATGATGTCGTGCCTATCGCTTACAGTGCTTATGGTGTTGGAAGTAACAACTCTGGTGCTTCGCTGATAGGCTTCAAAGGCGAGCGCCAGGACTTCATTACACGCTGCTATCTCCTGGGTAATGGTTTACGTGCTTTTTGTCCCTTCATGATGAGATTCATCTCTCCAGATAGTTTGAGTCCGTTTGCGCAAGGAGGAGTGAACTCATACGCATTTTGTGAAAATGATCCAGTGAATTTTAGTGATAAGAGTGGTCGCGCAAGGACTCGAATATTCAACCCGGTGCCTCATTCTCCATGGGTTCCAGCGAAGCCCTATGCATTAAAGGAGATATCTGGGCACTCGAAGATAATTGGTTCTGAAAATAGCGTTGCCGGGACTTCAAGGAAGCAGGGAGGAAGTGCACTCGCTTTCTCTCAAAGTCAGCCAAAACAAAATGTTCGGTTCAATGTTGTAGATGGGTCGAAATATGTAGAGGGAGGATGGCGCAGTTCAAAGCAATCGGTGGATCTTCTGATTGCCGCGAACGACGTGGTGACCGCACCAACCCAAAGAACCACCAAATATACAACCGAGCATCTTCGGCAGGCCATGTATTATGCGGTAGAAAATGCAGGGGATTTAAGCGGTTATGTTGAAAAAGCGTTTCCTGGAGACAAAAGCGCTTTGAACACTTTTAGGGCGAAAATTCATAGTATGGAAACAAGGGTCGTGCTCCGTAGCGTCAGGAAAGGGGAGCAAATTTAGCGATATAGGCTGTTCTGTGGCATGCATTCAATACATAAATTGGCCCGCTCACCCGCTTACCCTGAAATCATCGGTCTTGATTGTTCTCAGCCTGCCCTGCGCAAGGTCAGGTTGATCCGCCGTTCGCCCAGGCGCGGATGCACGCCGGGCTTGATCGGAAGCACGCCGTGAAAGCGCAGGCGGTCCTCGCCACCCCAGACCAGCACATCGCCATGGCTCAGCGGGATGCGCTGGGTCTTGTCGGTGCGCTGCAGGCCACCGAACAGGAACACCGCCGGCAAGCCCAGCGACACCGACACGATCGGCTGGCCGAAGTCCCGCTCGTCGCGGTCCTGGTGCAGGCTCAGGCGGGTGCCCGGCAGGTAATGGTTGACCAGGCAGGCATCCGGCACGAAACCGTCGAACCCGGCCATGCTCGCAGCGCGGGCGGCCAGTTCGAGCAACACGGGGGGCAGGGCGGGCCAAGGTTTGCCGCTGAGCGGGTCGCAGGGGCTGTAGCGGTAGCCGTGTTCGTCACTGACCCAACCCAACGTGCCGCAGTTGGTCAGCCCTACCGCCATGCGCAGGCCGCCCGGGGTGTGCATGTGCCGGAACGGCGCGGCACGCAGCACCGGGCGCAGGGCATCGAGCAGGGCCTCGATCTCGGCCAGGGCGAAGCCGGGCAGCAGCACGGTGTGGCTGGCCAGGCGTTGCGGCTGGGTGCCGAACAGGTCGAGGTCGGACTGGATCATGGGTCAGGCATCGGTTGGGGTGTGGACCATTGTAATGTGCTTGGCAGGCTTGGCCTATTCGCGGGCGTGCCCGCGAACAGGTCGGCAAGAAAAGAAGTTCTGACAGGAATAAAAAGGAACCGCGGCACCAGGGAGAGGAGCACCGCGGTTCAAGGGGGGAGCGATCTACTGCTGGGTCACAGTGGCCACGTTCGCGCTGCCCAGCTGGCTGATGGTCGCGGTCTGGGTCACACCGCTCTGGTCGACATACGCCTTGTTGCCCTGGCCTCCCTGGGTCACGTAGGCAATGTTGTAGCTGTCAACCTGCTTGATGTTGGCTTCGTTGCCGCTACCGTACAGCTGGTTGGTGTAGCTCTGGTTGCTGTACCCGGACTGGTCCAGGTTGATGACGTTGCCGTTGCCCTGGCTGTTGCCGTAGGCATAGTTGTCGGTGCCACGCTGGTCGGCGATCAGGATGTTGTCGGTGCCGTTCTGTTCGAAGTACAGCTCATTGTTCATGTCGGCCTGCTTGGTCTCCATCTGGTTGCCGGTGCCTTTCTGGGTCAGCGTGGCCAGCTGGTTGTCACCGTTCTGGGTCAGGTTGGCGCCGTTGCCATTGCCATTCTGGTTGATGGTGGCAGTCTGGTTGGTACCGAACTGGCCGCCCATCTTGGCGCCTTTCCAGTTGCTGGCGGTGACGCTGTTGCCAGTGCCCTTGGTGTTGATGGTCAGGTTGAGGTTTTCACCGTTCTGGTAGGTGAAATGCACGTTGTTGCTACCAGTCTGGGTGATGGTGGTGGTGGAGTTGCTGGTCTCGAACTGGTCCGACCAGCTGGCGTTGGCCGTGCCCTGTTGCGACAGGCTGACCTTGTTGTTCATGCCGAAGCTCTGGTCGATATAGCCTTCGTTCATCTGGCCGGACTGGGTCACTGATGCCTGGCTGGCGGTCTGGTTGTCCTGCCACACTTCCACCGAGTTGCCGCCACCGTACTGGCCAATGCCGATGGTGCCGCCGGTGCCGTCGCGCTGGTCGCCATACGCCCAGTTGCCCGTGCCGTCCTGGTAGACCTGGATATCACCATCGACGTAGCTCAGGTGCTCGGCGGCGGCGTAGTTTTCCTGGCCGGTCTGGTTGATGCTGCTGCGGTTGTTGCTGCCACCAAAGATCTGCTCGATGAAAGCTTCGTTGCGCTGGCCGGATTGCCAGGTGGTGGCCTTGCTGCCTTCCTGGCTTTCCTGCCATACGGTCGAGGCGTTTTGCGCGCCTTGCTGGGTTTGCAGCGACTGGTTGCCCAAGCCCAGTGACTGGCTGGCGAAGGCATCGTTGTAGCTGCCGCTTGCGTGCTGGGTGACCTGGCTGCCGTTCTCGAACAGCTGGTCGGCGTAGCCTGCGTTGTATTGGCCGTTGGCGCTCTGCTGGATATCGCTGGTGCTATCCGATTGCACCGCCAGGTGGTTATTGCCCTTGCCGGTCTGGGTCTGGGTGGCCGAAGCGAATGGCGCCAGGGACTGGCTGACTTCAGCGATGTTTTCCTTGCCATCCTGGGTCTGGGACGAGGTGCTGTCAGCAGCCATGGCCTGACCTGCGAGGGCCAGGACGATAGCGGCACTTAACGGAGCGAGCTTGTACATGGGGGTGCCTCCAGGTCTATCGGTATTGGGTTATCTGCACGTGCTGACCATTGCCGGCCTGGGTCACGGAGCTGTTCAGGCCGGTGCCGGACTGCACGATGCTGGCGCTGTTGTCGTTGCCGATCTGCTCGATGGCCGCACTGTTGCTGCTGCCGGTCTGGCGGATCGACGCGCTGTTGCCATTCCCCTGTTGGCTGATGAGGGCCATCAGGTCACTGCCTTCCTGCAAGATGTACGCTTCCTGCGCGCCACCGGCCTGGACGATGCGGCCCAACAGGGCCTGGCCGTTCTGGTCGAGGGCGGCGCGGTTGCCCGCGCCTTGCTGCTCGATCACCGCAGCCTGGCCGGCGCTGGCCGGCAGCAGGCGGATGATCACCGGTTCGCCGAGGTCGTTGCCGGGTGCGAGGTCGGCATTGTCCAGCAGGTCCTCGGCCCAGCAGGCCTGGCCCACCACAGCCAGGCCGAGCAGCAGGGAGTACAGGCGTCTCATTGCAACCTCCGGCCTTTACTGCACGGTTACGTTGACGGTGCGTGTGGTGCCCTGGCTGGTGGTGATCGTCGCCGTCGGTGCCGCAGTCGGGATGATCGTGGTGCTGTTGCTCACCGCCAGGCGCCAGCGGCCGGTCAGCGCCACCGTGGCGGTGCCAAGGGTCTGCACGCCGGTAGTGGTGGTTACCCGCACGGTGACGGTATTGCCGGTGGTGACCGACGAGGTACCGCTGAGGTCCCAGTTGTAACGGTTGTTGGAGCGCGCCGTGACCGTGGCTGCCGTGACCGCGAAGGTTTCGGCGGCGGGCCGTGGCGATACGTTGACGGTGACGGTGCCGGCGTTGGACAGGGCCCCCAGCGAGTCACGAGCCTGGTAGGTGAAGGTAGTGGTGAAGGCCGTGGTCACCGTGGCCGGTGGGGTGTAGGTCACCGTGGTGCCGTCGGTACTGACGGTGCCCCGGCCGGCAGCCGGCTGGGTGACGGCAGCAACGCTCAGCGGTACGTTGCCTTCCGGATCGGTGTCGTTGGCCAGCACGTTGATGGTCAAAGGCACGCCCAGGGTGGCGACCGTTTCCGGGTTGGCGGTCGGGGCCTGGTTGGGCGCCACGTTGATGGTGACCGTGGCCGGTTCCGACTTCAGGCCCTTGGCGTCCACCGCCCGGTAGCTGAAGGTGGCCACCACGGGTTGCGTGGCCCCGGCTGGCGGGGTGTAGGTGACCGAGGTGGTGCCGTTCATCACCACGCCGCCAAGACCGGTACCGGGTTGGGTAAGGTCGCTGATGGTCAGCGGTACGTTGCCATCCGGGTCGCTGTCGTTCTGCAGCAGGTTGAGGGTGATCGGGATGCCCACGCTGGTACTGCCGGTATCGGCCTGGGCCAGCGGCGGCTGGTTGGCCGCCTCGACCGGCGCGTTGCCGACCACGACTACCGGTTCGACATCGCTGCCGCCGCGTGCCGACTTCACCGTGATGGTGGCTGGTGGCTGCGGCACGTCGTTGACGGTCAGGCTCTGCAGCGTGCCCGCCTTGGACAGGCGACCGTAGCCTTGGGCGATCAGGTCCGGGACCGCCACTTCGTCACTGGAGCTGGCCTCGATCAACAGGCGCTTGTTGGCCCAGTCGTAGCGTGCGGTGCCGACCTTGACCACGTCGGTGAGCTTGCTCGACAGCGCGGTTGGCTGGGTACCGCCGGCGCTGTCGCTGGCGGTGACCACCACCACAGCAGGCGGTGCTTCCTGGCCGAACTGCTGGTGGAAGAACAGCCCGTTGTTGTCGGCGGTGAGGGTGTACTGGCACGGCGAAGGCGGGGTGCCGACCAGGGCAATGCCATTGCGCATGCACAGGCTGGCTGCGCTGGGCGCCTTGGCGAACACTTCCGTACGGGTGCCGGTGGCATTGCGCGAATAGGTGGCGCGTTCCAGGCTGACCGGGGTCTGGGCCCGTTGGTCGAGTACCTTGCCTGAAACAGTGAAGGTGTTGGTCTGGATGGTGCCAGCGGGGCCTTGAATGCGCACGAAGTTGGTATTGAAGGGGCTACCGGTCACCGCCTCGGTGATATTGGGGTCGCCGATGTAGGTTTCGATGGCGCCGGTATCGGGGTTGACCTCGGTGTAAGGCCCGCCAACACCCTTCAGCCAAGGGCCGATCGCCCCCGCCAGCGCTCCCCGGAAGTTGCCTGGTGCGCCAATGCCAATGTCCCGGGTGATGTTGATCGCCCGACGCCCCGCCGTGGTGACGTTGACCGTCTCCACCCCGTAGGGATGGGTGATTGTGTAGGTACCGGTACTTGGAACCGAAGCACGGATGCGGATCCGGGCGAAGCTTTGCTGGTCACCATCGACAGGGTTTTCGGCGGCGAAGGCAGCCTCCACCCCGGCTACATAAACCTCCAGTTCATAGCCGCTGTTGCCGACCTGCGGAATGGTGGTTTCCGCCAGGAACCAGAACATCTCGGGAGGCCAGTTGTCCGGGAACACCAGCGGCAGGGTATCGTCATAGATGCCGGGCTCGGGCAACAAGGTACACATGTAGGCCGGTGCCCCCGGCGCGCCTGGCGCACGCGTACTGGTAGCACGGGACTGGCACAGCTCCAGGGACTGGTCGAGGCTGTCCTTGTACCACATCGGATAGCCACCGGTGGCGAAGGTGTAGGGCCCCGGGTCGACATCGGACAGCGCGGCAAACGCGGCGCTGGTAACGGTAAGGGAGAAACCGGCGGCCAACAGCGCACGGCGCGACCAAGTGTTCATGCTGCCTCCTTGAAGGCTGAGCCTTTGTCTGTTCATGGCACCAGCACCACGTCTTCGGTGTCGCTACCGCCGTTGGTACTGGTGACCTGCACCTTGGCCGGCGGGATCGGCGAGAGGCTGGTGCTCAGCGTCTTCACGGCGCCTGTGCCGCTCAGGTTGCCGATCAGCGTGCCGTTGCCGGTGTGTGCGGTGAGCACTGGCGGCGAGGTTTCGTCGCTGGTGCTGGCCACCAGGGTCAGCTCGCCGGTGGACAGACGGAACTGGGCCTGGGTGATAACGACCAGGTCGGTCAGCGGTACATTGGTGGTGGTCAGGCTGCTGGCAGGGATCGCCACGCTGTTGTCGGCGGTCAGCGTCAGGATCGTCCCGGCGGCCGGGTCGAGCACCGACTGGGCGTACCAGGCACCGGTACCGTTGGCCTCGGTGAGGTTCAGGTTGGGTGTCTGGCTGGTCAGGGTGACGCTGGCCGGTGGCGGCGGGGCCATCACGAAGATGTCCTGCTGGGCGCGCAGGTCGCCGTTCTCGGTATGCCGCGAGTAGGTACTGCGTTGCGGCATCAGCGGGGTTGGCAGGGTCACTTCGGAAAGCTTGCCCGAAACCGCGAACAGCTCGGTGCGCAGGTCGATGCCGCCGGGGCCTTCGATGCGCACGTAGTTGGTATTGAAGGGGCTGCCGGTCACCCGTTCTTCCAGGTTCGGGTCGCCGATGAAGCGCTCGCTGCCTTCGGTGTAGGGGCCGTTGACACTGCGCAGGAACGGCCCGACATCGCCTTTCAGGGCGCCGGTGAAGTCGCCTGCGCCGGCAATGCCGATGTCGCGGGTCATGTTGATCGCCCGGCGCCCGGGCGCAGGTACGTCGAACACTTCGACGCCGTAGGGGTGAGTGACCACGTAGGTGCCGGCGGTTGGCACGTCGACCCGGATACGCACCCGGGCGAAGCTGACCTGGTCGCCGTCGACCGGTTCTTCGGCGGCAAATGCCGCTTCGATCGCGGTGCCGTAGCTGAGGTCGATGCCGCGGGTGGCGTCGACGATGGCGGCGTCGGCGGTGAACCAGAACGCCTCGTCAGGGAAGTTGGTGGGGAAGACAATGGGTTGGGTATCGTCGAACACGCCGGGGGTGGGCAGCAGCGTGCACATGTACGAAGGTGCGCCGGGTGCGCCAGGCACACGCGAGCTGACCGCCTTTGTCAGGCACAGGTCGAGGGTACGACCGTGACTGTCCTGGTACCAGGCTGGGAAGCCACCGTTGGCGGGAACATAGGCGCCTGGATCGACAGCGTTCAAGGCAGCCTGCGCCGGGAGTTGGAGCATGCCGGCGAAAATGGCCAATGCCAGCGGGTGGGGTATCGGTCGGTGCATGAGACATTTCCTCCTGCAAACGGGCCCATGGACTTGGGGCGTCTGGCAGGAGATCGGCAATAGGCGTGCCAAGGCAGAAAAAATGTGCTGCAGCCCTTGCAGGGCAAGGGATCCAATTCTCGTGCAAGGGCGATTGCAGGGGGGGGCGTTGGGCACCGTGTCCCCAAGGTTGGGGACTGGGGCAGGTGGTACCGACCCAATCAATTGAACGCGGCCCTGTAGGTGCTGTCTTGCGGCGAATACCCCATGTAGCCAGCCAAGGCAGGTCGGCCGCAAAGCCCGCCAGCCCTTTGAAATCAAGCCTGAAACCGGTTTCAAAACATTTCTGAACGCGCTAGATTATCCGGCTGTTTTCTTGATGGCCCATCAAGACCACCCCCCATATTGAAAATCAGATGGCGCTTTTCAAGGCCGCACACAGCCGATGAGGATTCGCAATGCCTGAGCATGCCCCCGACAATCCGCGCAGGGACTTTCTGCGCAAGACCTTGACCTTGATCCCTGTGGTCACCGTGGCCAGCACGGGGCTTGGCGTGGGTGCCAGTCAGCTGCTTGCGGCCCCGCAACACGAGCCCAAAGTGCCGGCCACGCCGCCAGCAGGCAACTACCAGCCGACTTTCTTCACTGCCGAGGAGTGGGCCTTCGTGCAGGCTGCCGTCTCGCGCATCATCCCGGCCGACGAACTTGGCCCTGGCGCACTTGAAGCCGGCGCTGCCGAATTCATCGACCGGCAGATGAACACCCCCTACGCAACTGGCGCGCAGTGGTACATGCAAGGCCCTTTCAAGGCCGACGCCGCGCCCGAACTGGGGTACCAGCTGCAACTCAGCCCGCAACAGATCTACCGCCTGGGCATCGCCGCCGTGGATGGCTGGTGCAAGGCCAATTCCGGGCAAGTTTTTGCTGCGCAAGATAGCGCTACCCGAGACCGCATTCTCAGCAAGGTCGAGGCTGGAGAGCTGGTTTTCGACGCCGTGCCAGCCAAGGTGTTCTTCAGCCTGCTGGTGCAGAACACCCGTGAAGGGTTCTTCTGCGACCCGATCCATGGCGGCAACAAAGGCATGGTCGGCTGGACCCAGATCGGCTTCCCCGGCGCCCGTGCCGATTTCATGGATTGGGTCGAGCGCAACGAGCCTTACCCGTTCCCCGCTGTTTCGATCCGTGGCGAGAGGGCCTGAGGCATGACGACCGTGATGAAGAAAGTGGACGCGGTGATCGTGGGCTTCGGCTGGGCCGGCGCGATCATGGCCAAGGAACTGACCGAGGCGGGGCTGCAAGTGCTGGCCCTGGAGCGGGGGCCGATGCAGGACACCTACCCGGAAGGCAGCTACCCGCAGGTGATCGACGAGCTGACCTACAGCGTGCGCAAGAAGCTGTTCGTCGATGTGTCGAAAGAGACCGTCACCATCCGCCACGGCATGAACGACGTGGCGCTGCCCAATCGCCAGCTCGGTGCCTTCCTGCCGGGCAAAGGTGTAGGTGGCGCAGGCCTGCACTGGTCGGGCGTGCATTTCCGGGTAGACCCTATGGAGCTGCGCATGCGCAGCCACTACGAAGAACGCTACGGGCGCAAGTTCATCCCCGAAGACATGACTATCCAGGACTTCGGGGTCAGCTATGAAGAACTGGAACCGCACTTCGACTTCGCCGAGAAGGTGTTCGGTACCTCTGGCCAAGCCTGGACCGTCAACGGCCAGGTCGTTGGCGAAGGGAAGGGCGGCAACCCCTATGCGCCAGACCGTTCCAGCCCGTTCCCGCTGCCTTCGCAGAAAAACGTGGTGTCGGCCAGGCTGTTCGAAAAGGCGGCGGCCAGCCTGGGCTACAAGCCCTACAACCTGCCCTCGGCCAACACCTCCGGCTCGTACACCAACCCGTACGGGGCGCAGATGGGGCCATGCAACTTCTGCGGTTTCTGCAGCGGCTACGTGTGCTACATGTACTCCAAGGCCTCGCCCAACGTGAACATCCTGCCGGCGCT
Organism: Pseudomonas sp. A2; assembly: GCF_023100865.1. Classification (NCBI taxonomy): domain Bacteria; kingdom Pseudomonadati; phylum Pseudomonadota; class Gammaproteobacteria; order Pseudomonadales; family Pseudomonadaceae; genus Pseudomonas; species Pseudomonas sp. A2. The sequence continues at coordinate 3,255,990 of NZ_CP039127.1, read as the reverse complement.
GCGGCAGGTGCCGAACTTCGAATTGCGGCCCAACGCCCATGTGCTGCGGGTGAACCTGGACGACAGCAAGCGCAAGGCCACCGGCGTCACCTACATCGACGCCCAGGGGCGTGAAGTGGAACAGCCGGCCGACCTGGTGATCCTGGCGGCATTCCAGTTCAACAACGTGCGCCTGATGCTGCTGTCCGGCATCGGCAAACCGTACGACCCCATCAGGAACGAAGGCGTGGTCGGGCGTAACTTCGCCTACCAGAACATGGGCACGGTCAAGGCGTTCTTCGACAAGGACACCTACACCAACAACTTCATCGGCGCCGGTGGCAACGGCATCGCCATCGATGACTTCAACGCCGACAACTTCGACCATGGCCCGCACGGCTTCGTCGGTGGCTCGCCGATGTGGGTGAACCAGGCCGGCACACGGCCGATTGCCGGCGGCGCCACCCCGCCTGGCACACCGGCCTGGGGCAGCGCCTGGAAGAAGGCCACCGCCGATTACTACACCCACCAGGTGTCGATGGACGCCCACGGCGCCCACCAGTCCTACCGTGGCAACTACCTGGACCTCGACCCGACCTACCGCGACGCCTATGGCCAGCCGCTGCTGCGCATGACCTTCGACTGGCAGGAAAACGACATCAGGATGAACCAGTTCATGGTCGACAAGCTGAGCAAGATCGCCCAGGCGATGAACCCCAAGACCATTGCCGTGCTGGGCAAGAAGGTCAAGGACCACTTCAACACCGCCAGCTACCAGACCACCCACCTGAACGGCGGCGCGATCATGGGCACCGACCCGAAAACCAGTGCGTTGAACCGCTACCTGCAGAGCTGGGACGTGCACAACGTGTTCGTTCCGGGGGCCTCGGCGTTCCCCCAAGGGCTGGGCTACAACCCGACCGGGCTGGTGGCTGCGCTGACCTACTGGTCGGCCCGCGCCATCCGCGAGCAGTACCTGAGAAACCCTGGCCCGCTGGTTCAGGCTTGAGGAGCGATGCGCATGAAGACAATGTTGATCGCAACCCTGCTGGGTGCCAGCGTGGCTGCACAGGCTGCGCCGAATGATGATGCGCAGGTGCGCCAGGGCGAGTACCTGGCCCGCGCCGGCGACTGCGTCGCCTGCCATACCGCCAAGGGCGGCAAGCCGTTCGCCGGTGGGCTGCCGATGGAAACACCGATCGGCACGGTGTACTCCACCAACATCACCCCGGCGGCCAGTGGTATCGGCCAGTACAGCTTCGAAGACTTCGACCAGGCGGTGCGCAAGGGCATCGGCAAGGATGGCAGCACCCTGTATCCCGCCATGCCATACCCGTCCTATGCGCGCGTCAACGAGCAGGACATGCAGGCGCTGTATGCCTACTTCATGAAGGGCGTGGAACCGGTCGAGCAGCCGAACAAGGCCACCGATATCCCTTGGCCGCTGAGCATGCGCTGGCCGCTGGCGGTCTGGCGCGGGTTGTTCGCGCCAGAGGCCAAGCCCTGGCAGGCATCGGCGGCAGCCGACCCGGTGGTCAACCGCGGTGCCTACCTGGTCGAGGGCCTGGGGCACTGTGGTGCGTGCCATACGCCGCGGGCGCTGACCATGCAGGAAAAGGCACTGAGCCCACAGGATGGCGAGCAGTTCCTGGCCGGCAGTGCACCGCTGGAAGGCTGGATTGCCAAGAACCTGCGTGGCGACCACAAGGACGGCCTGGGTAGCTGGAGCGAAGAGCAGCTGGTGCAGTTTCTCAAGACTGGCCGTAGCGACCGCAGCGCCGTGTTCGGTGGCATGAGCGACGTGGTCGAGCACAGCATGCAACACATGAGCGACGCCGACCTGACCGCTATCGCCCGCTACCTGAAGACGTTGCCGCCAAGCAACCCTGACGACCAGCCGCACGTGTACGACAAACAGGTGGCGGATGCGCTATGGAAGGGTGACGACAGCAAGCCCGGGGCGGTGGTGTACATCGACAATTGCGCGGCCTGCCACCGTACCGATGGCCAGGGCTATACCCGCGTGTTCCCGGCCCTGGCCGGCAACCCGGTGGTGCAGACGGCGGATGCCACATCGCTGATCCACGTGGTATTGGCGGGGGGCACGGTGCCGGCGACGCACGCGGCACCGTCGAACTTCAACATGCCGGCGTTCGGCTGGCGCCTGAGTGACCAGGAGGTCGCCGAGGTGGTGAACTTCATTCGCACCAGTTGGGGTAACCAGGGCAGTGCCGTCACTGCCAGTGACGTGAAATCCCTCCGTTAACTGCATCCCTCTGTCTGCACCCCCGATCCACTGTGGGAGCGGGTTTACCCGCGAATGCGTCGGCACATCCAAAATCGCATTCGCGGGTGAACCCGCTCCCACAGGGTTTTGCATTTACTTTTCTATATTTATCAGTTAGTTAAAGAGAATTCTTATTACATTTACTATGCATGGATATCGCACTCCCGACCAACGGCATGTTGACGAACGCGTGCGTTTTTGCTGTATTGAAACCGGTTTCATCGCGATCACAACAATCATAAGGACAGCCCATGACCGACGCGCCTGCCCATGCCCGCGAACGGGTCACCATCAGCGAAGTAGCGCGTGTCGCTGGCGTTTCCAAGGCCACCGTCTCCCGTTACATCGGCGGTGACCGCCAGTTGCTCGCCGAAGCCACCGCCAAGCGCCTGGAAGAGGTCATCGAGCGCCTCGGTTACCGCCCCAACCAGATGGCCCGTGGCCTGAAGCGCGGCCAGACGCGCCTGATCGGCATGCTGGTGGCCGATATCCTCAACCCCTATTCAGTGGCCGTGATGCATGGCGTGGAAACAGCCTGCCGCCAGCATGGCTACAGCCTGGTGGTGTGCAACACCAACCGCGACGACGAGCAGGAGCGTCACCATCTGGTGGCCCTGCAGTCCTACAACGTCGAAGGGCTGATCGTGAACACGCTTGGCCATCACCCCGGCGAATTGCTCAACCTGCAGCGCGACATCCCCATGGTGCTGGTCGACCGCCAGTTGCCCGAACTGAATGTCGACCTGGTGGGCCTGGACAATGCCGACGCGGTCGAGCAGGCCCTCAACCACCTGCAAGCTCAAGGCTACCGCGACATCCTGGCGGTAACCGAACCCCTCGATGGCACCAGCTCGCGCCTGGAGCGAGTACAGGCGTTCGGCACCTCGGTCAGCCGTCGCCCCGGCATGCGCCAGCAGGTGCTGGAAATCGGCGCCGGGCTGGATGGCCAGCTGGCTTCGTTCCTCGCCGGCGGGGGTCATGGCCCGCAGGCCATCTTCACCTTCAACGGTGTCGCCACCCTGGCCGTGACCCGGGCCCTGCACGAAGCAGGGCGCAATCTGTTCGTGGACGTCGGGCTGATCGCCCTCGACGACCTCGAGTGGTACCCCTTGGTCGGCAGCGGCATCACTGCACTGGCCCAGCCCACCGAGCGAATCGGCGTGGCGGCATTCGAGAGCCTGCTTGGCCGCCTGCGCGGCGACAGCGGGGCAGCCCGGCGCATCGACTTCAAGGCCGAGCTGATCATCCGAGGTTCAACCCAGCCACAGTAATCACAGGCAGGCGCCTGCGTGCCTGCTGTCATCAAAAAATGAAACCGGTTTCATAAGGACAAGAACAATGCACTCGAACCCCGTTTCCATCAGCCTCTCCAGCTACGGTGCCGACTTTGTCCGGCAGCGTGGCCAGGAGCAATTCCTTGACCTGCTGGCTGCCGCCGGCGTTACCCGCGTGGAGCTGCGCGAAGAACTGTTCACTTGTGCGCCGGACACTGCAGCGCTGGCTGCAGCCATTGCCGCGCTGCGCCTGGAGTGCCTGTATTCCTCGCCCCTGGAGCTGTGGACAGCACAAGGCGTGCCTGACCCGCAATTGGCGCAAAAGCTGGAAACCGCCCGCGCCCTTGGCGCGGTCGTGCTCAAGGTTTCCCTGGGCCACTACCATGCGGGCTGTGACGTCGCGGCCTTGGCGACGCTGTTGCCGGCGCATGGGCCATTGCTGCTGGTGGAGAACGACCAGACCGCGCAAGGTGGACGGATCGAACCCCTGCAGCAGTTTTTCCAGCGCGCCGACGAGCTCGGGCTGACCCTGGGCATGACCTTCGACATCGGTAACTGGCAGTGGCAGGGCGAGCCTGCCCGACATGCCGCACGCCAGCTGGGCCGCTGGGTGCGCTATGTGCACTGCAAGGCCGTGCAGCGCCGGGCCGATGGGCGCCTGGTTGCCGTACCGCCAGAGGCATCGGACCTGCAGGAGTGGGCCGAGCTGATGGCCGAGTTCACCCCTGGCGTGGTACGCGCTGTCGAGTACCCGCTGGTGAGCGACGATCTGCTGGCGCTGACCCGAGCCCAGGTGCGCGACCTGGCAGCGCTGGGGCAGGGCGTATCGAGTGAGGAGTTGAGCCATGCATGAGCATGACGTGTTGTGTTTCGGCGAGACCATGGCCATGTTCGTCGCCGAGCAGGCCGGCGACCTGGCCAGTGTCGGCCAGTTCGGCAAGCGCATCGCCGGCGCCGACAGCAACGTGGCCATCGGCCTGGCGCGGCTGGGCTTCAAGGTCCGTTGGCTGAGCCGGGTGGGCGACGATTCGCTGGGCCGTTTCGTGCTCGACAGCCTGCGCCGCGAAGGGCTGGACTGCTCCGGCGTCGAGGTGGATGCCAGCTACCCCACCGGCTTCCAGCTCAAGGCCCGCTGCGATGACGGCAGCGACCCGGCGGTGGAGTACTTCCGCCGTGGCTCGGCGGCCAGCCGGCTGTCGCCGGCGCTGCTGCGCCCGGGTTCTCTGCAGGCCCGCCACTTGCACGCCACCGGCATCCCGCCGGCGCTGTCGGACGGCTGCCGGGCGCTGTCCCATGCGTTGATGGACGCCATGCGTGCCGCCGGGCGCAGCACCTCGTTCGACCCCAACCTGCGTCCCTCGCTATGGCCTGACCAAAACAGCATGGTGCGCGAAGTCAATGCCCTGGCGGCCAAGGCCGACTGGGTGCTGCCAGGCCTGGAAGAGGGCCGCCTGCTGACCGGGCAGTACACCCCGGCAGACATCGCCGCTTTCTACCTCGACCAAGGGGTGGAACTGGTGGTGATCAAGCTGGGCGACGCCGGTGCCTACTTCCGCACCGCCAAGGGCGAAGGCCAGGTGGCGCCAGTGCCGGTCAGCCAGGTGGTAGACACCGTTGGCGCCGGCGATGCCTTTGCCGTCGGCGTGCTCAGTGCGCTGCTGGAGGGCCACCCGGTAGCCGAGGCAGTGGCGCGTGGCAACTGGTGCGGCAGCCGCGCCGTGCAGTCGCGTGGCGACATGGAAGGGCTGCCGCTGCGCCATGAGCTGCAAGCCCACGACCTGCGCAGAAGCGCCTGAACACTTGACCCCGAAACACCTGTTGCAACAAAAACAACAAGCTCAGGAGAAACGAACCATGCAAAGCCAAAGCCTGGCACCTCGCCGCTGGTGGTACATCATCCCGATCGTGTTCTTCACCTATAGCCTGGCGTACCTGGACCGTGCCAACTACGGGTTCGCCGCCGCTTCCGGCATGGCTGAAGACCTGCATATCACCCCCGCACTGTCTTCGCTGCTGGGGGCACTGTTCTTCCTTGGTTACTTCTTCTTCCAGGTGCCTGGCGCCATCTACGCCGAAAAGCGCAGTGTGAAGAAGCTGATCTTTGTCTGCCTGATCCTCTGGGGCGGCCTTGCCACGCTCACGGGCGTGGTCAGCAACGTCTACATGCTGATCGCCATCCGCTTCCTGCTCGGGGTGGTGGAGGCGGCGGTGATGCCGGCCATGCTGGTGTACCTGTGCCACTGGTTCACCCGCGCCGAGCGTTCGCGCGCCAATACCTTCCTGATCCTCGGCAACCCGGTGACCATCCTGTGGATGTCGGTGGTGTCGGGCTACCTGGTCAAGCATTACGACTGGCGCTGGATGTTCATCATCGAAGGCCTGCCCGCCGTCATCTGGGCGTTCTTCTGGTGGCGCCTGGTGGATGACCGCCCGGCCCAGGTGAACTGGCTGAGCGCGCAGGAAAAGGCCGCCCTTGAGCAGGCGCTGGCTGCCGAGCAGCAAGGTATCAAGCCGGTGAAGAACTACCGCGAGGCGTTCCGCTCGCCGCAGGTGATCATCCTTTCGCTGCAGTACTTCTGCTGGAGCATCGGTGTGTATGGCTTCGTGCTGTGGTTGCCGTCGATCCTCAAGCAGGCGGCCAACCTCGACATCGTGCAGGCCGGCTGGCTGTCGTCGGTACCTTACCTGGCGGCGGTGCTGGGCATGGTGGGTGTGTCGTGGGCGTCCGACCGCCTGCAGAAGCGCAAGCGTTTCGTCTGGCCGCCACTGCTGATCGCCGCCGTTGCGTTCTATGGCTCCTACGCCCTGGGCAGCGAGCACTTCTGGCTGTCGTACGCGTTGCTGGTGGTCGCCGGCGCCTGCATGTACGCACCCTATGGCCCGTTCTTCGCGATCGTGCCCGAGATCCTGCCGGCCAACGTCGCCGGTGGTGCCATGGCACTGATCAACAGCATGGGCGCGCTGGGCTCGTTCGGCGGTTCGTGGCTGGTGGGTTACCTCAATGGCGTCACCGGCGGGCCTGGTGCCTCCTACCTGTTCATGTGCGGTGCGCTGCTGGCCGCAGTGGCGCTTACCGCCGCACTCAATACTTCCCAGACATCCGGCCGGGCCAAGCGCGGCAACTCGCGTCTGGCCATGAACCATTAGGAACCTGTGCAATGAAGAAGCGAATCGTCCTGTACAAACGCCTGTCCGACGACTTGATGGCACGCCTGCAAGAGCGCGTCGAGGTGACCTGGGTGGATACCTCCCAGCCCGATGGCCTGGCCCGTCTGCGCGATGCCTTGCCGGGGGCGCACGGGCTGCTGGGAGCCAGCCTGCGCCTGGACGCCAGCCTGCTCGACCTGGCGCCACAGCTTGAAGTGGTGTCCAGCGTTTCGGTCGGTGTCGACAACTACGACATCGCCGAACTCAGCCGGCGTGGCGTGATGTTGACCAACACGCCCGACGTGCTGACCGAAACCACCGCCGACACGGGCTTCGCCTTGATCCTGGCCACCGCCAGGCGGGTGGTGGAGCTGGCGAACTGGGTGCGAGACGGGAACTGGCAGGCCAACCTCGGCCCGGCGCATTTCGGCAGTGATGTGCACGGTAAGACGCTGGGCATCGTCGGCATGGGCCGCATCGGCGAGGCCCTGGCCCGGCGCGCCGCGGCCGGTTTTGGCATGCGTGTGCTGTATCACAGTCAGCGTGCCAAGCCAGAGGTGGAGGCGCGCCATGCTGCGCGTCAATGCAGCCTGGATGAGCTGTTGCAGCAGGCGGATTTCGTTTGCCTGACCGTACCGCTGAGTGCCAGCACCGAAGGCCTGATCGGCGCGCGGGAGCTGGCGCTGATGAAGCCCCAGGCAATCCTGGTGAACATTTCCCGCGGGCGCGTGGTGGATGAGCCAGCGCTTATCGAAGCGTTGCGTGCCCGGCGCATACGCGGCGCCGGCCTGGACGTGTTCGTGCAGGAGCCGCTGTCGGCGCAGTCGCCGTTGTTGCAGCTGGACAACGTGGTGGCGACCCCGCATATCGGCTCGGCGACCGAGGAAACCCGCCAGGCCATGGCGCGCTGTGCGGTGGACAACCTGCTCAGTGCCCTGGCTGGTGAGCGCCCGGCCAACCTGGTGAATGGCTAAAGCCAGGTCCACAAACCTGCGCGGCTCCCACAGGTATGGCGCATTCCTTCAGCAGGTGGGGTTTCTGTGGGAGCGGCCTTGTGTCGCGAAAGGGCTGCAGGGCAGCCCCGGAGTCAATGCGATTCTGAACGCTGCGCCTGCGCTGGCACAGCACTCTCCACCGGCTCCAGCGGTGGGTGCTCCTGCGCCGCGTGCATCAGGTCTTCGGTCACCCGCAGCTCCGCACCGGTCGGCGAGAAGGTGGTCGAAGCTGTGAACGGAGCCGGGTGTTCTGCCGCCGGGCGCTTGCCTCGGCGCCACATGAAGAAGCACACCATGGCCAGGTTGACCACGGCAAAGGCCCAGAACAACCCGGCCTCGCCAAACTCGGTCATCATCGGCGAAATGGCCACCGGCGCCATGGCCGAACCCAGCGAGTTGATCAGCAGCAGGCCCTGGATCATCGGCACCAGTGCATCCGATGGCGCGCGGTCGGCCGCATGGCTGACCGCCACCGGGTACAGGGTGAACACGCCACCACCCAGCAGGAACAGCATCGCCGGCAGCAGGATCGAGTCAGACGGCAGGAACACCGTGACCAGCGACAGCAGCACGCACAGCCCGGCCAGGGCGATCAGCACATCCTGGCGGTCCTTGCGGTCGGACCAGCGCCCGACCGGGTATTGCAGCAGCATGGCACCCAGAATTACCCAGGCCATCATGTTGCCGACCTCGCCCACATCCAGGCCGATGCGCTGCAGGTACAGCGGCAGCAGGGCATAGATGCCGGCAATGGCCACACCCGAACCGAAGCAGCCGACCAGGCCCGACGGCGCAACGCCCAGCAACTGGCGCGGCTTGAGCGGTTCGACCTGGTCCAGCAGTGGCGACACCCGCGGCAGGATCACGATGGGCAGTACCGACAGGGCGGCGAGTACGCCGGCCAGCATGAACGGTGCGGTGTCACCCATCTGGGTGATTTCGCCAAGGCCGGCCTGGGCGATGACCCCGGCGCCGTAGAAGGCGATCATGTACAGCGCCAGCAAGCGGCCGCGGATCTTGGCGTCACCGGCCAGCAGCAGCCAGCTTTCGATCACCAGGAACACGCCCACTGCCGCCCAGCCGTTGATCAGGCGCAGCACCGACCACCAGGTGACGTCGTAGAACAGGCCTTGCAGCAGGATGGTCACGGCGATCAGCGAGGCGAAGCTGGTGTAGGCGCGGATATGGCCGATGCGCAGGATCAGCCGGTCGTTGAAGATGGCACCCAGGGTCAGGCCGATGAAGTAGGTCGAGGAGACCACACCGATGGTGGTGGCTGATTCGCCGGCAGCGCCCAGGCGCAGGGTGGTAAGGGAAGACATGAAGCCGTTGCCCAGGGCAATGATGAACAGCCCGAGCAGGGGCGCCAGCGCCATGGCCAGCAAACGCGGAGACATAGGTACCTCTAGTTGGATGAGCGGAATGAGCGCCTTTTCGGACGCGCACACCGGCTCGACCCGAACGGGGCCGAGTGGCTGCACGGATGTGCCTGGGCTGGATGCGACGTTGCCGGTTGCCACCGTTCAAGGCGACGGGCGAAAAGGAAGCGCGATTCTACGGGCTTGCGCGGTTTTGCCCAAGGGGCTTGGGTGTGCGACGAGACGCCGCAGCCTGTGGGCGACACGAATGCGTCTTGGGCGGACATCCCGGGGCCGCAAAGCAGCCCCGGCAATCCCGAAGACTGCGGCATAATGCGGGGCCCACCCCCAAGGAAGGCCCCCCATGTTCGCTTCGCTGTTCGCCGTCCTGGCCCCGGTTTTCATCGTCGCCGGCATCGGCTATGCCTGGGCCCGCAAGGGCCTGGACTACCCCACCGAATTCATCGCCCGGGTGGTGATGACCGTCGGCACCCCGTCGCTGGTGCTGTCCACGCTAAGCCGCACCGAGCTGGACCCGAACGCTTTCACCAGCATGGCCATGGCCTGCCTGCTGTGCACCTTGGGCATGGCCCTGGCCGGCTTGCTGGTGTGCCGCGCTTCGGGCATGCACTGGCGTGTGCTGTTGCCGGCGTTCATGTTCCCCAACACCGGTAACATGGGCCTGCCGATCAGCCTTTATGCCTTTGGCGAACACGGGCTGGCCCTGGCCGTGGCGTTCTTCCTGACACTGTCGATCGTCCAGTTCACCCTCGGCATGGCCATTTCCGGTACTGCGGCTTCGTTCAAGGCACTGCTGCGCAACCCTATCGTGATCAGCCTGGCCGGTGCCATGCCGATCATCTTTCTCGATTTCGAGTTGCCGCGCTGGCTGGCCAATACCGCAGACCTGCTGGGCGGCATTACCATCCCGCTGATGTTGCTGACACTGGGCGTGTCGCTGGCCAGCATTCGCCTGCGCCATGTGGGCAGCGGCATGCTGCTGGGCGGCTTGCGCATTGGCCTGGGGGCAGCCGTGGGCTGGGCGGTAGGTGCGGCGCTGGGCATGGGCAACCTGGAGCGTGCGGTGCTGGTGGTGCAGTCGGCGATGCCGGTGGCGGTGTTCAATTACCTGATGGCGGTGCGCGCCAACCGCGAGCCGGAGCAGGTGGCGAACCTGGTGATGTGTTCCACGGTGCTGTCGTTTGCCTGGTTGCCGGTGGTGCTGGCCTGGTGGATGTAAGTCTGTACCGGCCCTTTCGCGGGTAAACCCGCTCCCACAGGTACTGCGCAGGTCTCAAGGCCTGTGATGGACCTGTGGGAGCGGGTTTACCCGCGAAGAGGCCGGCACGGCAAACGGCTATTTCTCCTGCAACCGCCACCCCTGGCTGGTCAGCACCATCGCCCGGGTTTCCTTGAGCGGTGCTTCATTGCTGGCCACCGCCTTGCCCAGTTCGGCAATGCTGGCCTTGACCCCGTCATCCCCGGCCCAAGCCGGTAACCCGGTGATCTTGTAGGCATAGGTCACATTCGACATCTTCTGCCCGGTCACCTCGCTCGGCTCACTGAACTGCTCGATGGCGGTGACCTGAGCCTTGCCGAAGCACAGCCCGTTATCTGCCTTGTAATACTTGCGGCCTTCGTCGGTGAGGTCATAGGCGTAGTAGATGTCCGTGCGTGCCGCTTGCCACAGGCGGGCGGGCACCTCGGTGCGCGAGATCTCCTTTTCGCTGACCACACCTACCTGGGCCAGGGCATGCAACGCCTTGTTGGTGCCATGGACGTCGAAGTCCTGGGTTCTGGTGGGGAATGAACTGATGACGAAGCAGTGTGGGTACTGGGTATCGAGGTAGGCCTGGGCGGCCTTCTGGAAACTGGCCTCGCTGGTTTCCTCGCTGTTCGAGCAACCGGCCAGGGTTGCCAACAGCGCCAGCGGCACGATCTTCCTGTACATGGTGACACTTCCTTGAGTGACAAAGGCAAACGGGTCGTGCGCGATTAGAACCTACGGGCTAGAGCGGCGCAATCATGGCAAGACGGCATCTCTGCATGTGCTTCGCTGGCCTCTTCGCGGGTAAACCCGCTCCCACAGGGTCACCACAGATCTTGCAAGCTGTGTAAGTACCTGTAGGAGCGGGTTTACCCGCGAAGAGGCCGGTGCAGGCGCTACAAGGCCTTGGCCAGAAACGCCGCAGTGCGGCTTTCAGCACACCCGGCCACCACCTGTGGCGTGCCGCTGACCACCACCTGGCCCCCGGCATCCCCGGCCCCAGGCCCGATGTCGATCACCCAGTCGCTCTGCGCGACCACCCGCATGTCATGCTCGACCACCACCACGCTGTGCCCGCCATCGACCAGGCGGTTGAGCTGCACCAGCAGCCGGTCGATGTCTTGCGGATGCAAGCCGTTGGTAGGTTCGTCAAGTACATACAGCGTCGCCCCGCGGGCCATGCGCTGAAGCTCGGTGGCCAGCTTGATGCGCTGCGCCTCGCCGCCGGACAGTTCGGTGGCCGGCTGCCCCAGGCGCAAATAGCCCAGGCCGATGTCCTGCAGCACCTGCAGGCAGCGGCGCGCCGCTGGCTGCTCGGCGAACACTTGCAGGGCCTGGTCGACGGTCAATTGCAGCACCTGCGCGATGTTCATGCCTTGCCAGCTCACCGCCAGGGTTTCCGGGTTGTAGCGAGCGCCATGGCAGGTCGGGCAGGGCGCATAGACGCTGGGCATGAACAGCAACTCGACACTGACGAAGCCTTCGCCCTCGCAGTTCTCGCAGCGCCCCTTGGCAACGTTGAAGGAGAAACGCCCGGCATCGAAGCCTTGTGCCTTGGCCTGTTCGGTGGCAGCGAACAGCTTGCGTACATGGTCGAACAGGCCGGTGTAGGTGGCCAGGTTGGAACGAGGCGTGCGGCCGATCGGTTTCTGGTCGACCTGCACCAGGCGCTTGATGCTGCCAAGGCCGGCGCTGACAAACCCGCCGCTGGCCTGTTCGGGTTCATCTTCCAGGCTCTGCTCCTCAGGCCCGCTGCGCAGGTCGGCATGGCCCAGGTGCGCCCCCACCAGCTCCAGCAGAGCCTGGCTGACCAGGCTCGACTTGCCCGAGCCGGAAATACCGGTGACGGCGGTAAAGCAACCCAGCGGGAATGCGGCACTGAGGTCGTGCAGGTTGTTGCGGCTGATGCCTTCGAGCCTCAGCCAGTCGCGGGCCTGGCGTGGTGTGCGCGTGGCCTGGGCCGATGTACTGAACAGGTAGGCCCGGGTGCATGACTGCTCGACCCGGGCCAGGCCGGCGGGCGGCCCGCTGTAGAGAATGGTGCCGCCATGCTCGCCAGCGGCAGGCCCTACATCCACCAGCCAGTCGGCGCGACGCATGGTATCCAGGTCGTGCTCCACCACATACACCGAATTGCCAGCCTGCTTCAGGCGCTGCAGCGCTTGGAACAGGGCTTCGCTGTCGGCCGGGTGCAAGCCGGCCGACGGCTCGTCCAGCACGTAGATCACACCGAACAATTGCGAGTTCAGCTGGGTGGCCAGGCGCAGGCGTTGCAGCTCCCCAGAGGAAAGGGTAGGGGTGCTGCGCTCCAGGGCCAGGTAGCCCAGGCCCAGGTCGAGCAGGGGGCCGATGCGTTCGAGCAGTTCGTTGGCGATGCGTTGCGCGGCGAGGCGTTTTTCCAGGGTCAGGTTGCCGTCGTGCTGCTCCAGATAACCTGGCGCAGCAACCTGACGGAACACCTCGGCCAGCGCCTGCAACGACAACCGCGACAGCTCGCCTATGTCGCAGCCGGCGAAGGTTACGTCCAGCGCCTCACGCTTGAGGCGCTTGCCCTGGCACTGCGAGCATGGGCTGGGGCGCATGTACTGCGACACACGCTTGCGCATCTGCGCGCTCTGCGAGTGCATGAAGGTGTGCAGCACGTAGCGCCGGGCACCGCTGAAGGTGCCCTGGTAACTCGGCTCGAGCATGCGCTTGAGCGCAGCGCGGGTCTGCGCCGGGGTCAGGCCGGCATACACCGGCACCGTGGGTGTTTCTTCGGTGTAGAGAATCCAGTCGCGTTGCTGCTGGGGCAGGTCGCGCCAAGGGGTATCGACGTCATAGCCCAGGGTCACCAGAATGTCCCGCAGGTTCTGCCCCTGCCAGGCCATCGGCCAGGCCGCTACGGCCCGTTCGCGGATGGTCAGCGACGGGTCGGGGACCATGGTCGCTTCACTCACTTCATAGACCCGCCCCAGCCCATGGCACTCCGGGCAGGCACCTTGCGGGGTGTTGGGCGAGAAGTCCTCGGCATGCAACATCGGTTGCCCGGCCGGGTAGCTGCCGGCGCGGGAGTAGAGCATGCGGATCGAACTGGACAGGGTAGTCACGCTGCCCACCGAGGAACGTGCACTCGGCGTGCCGCGTTGCTGCTGCAGGGCCACGGCCGGCGGCAAGCCTTCGATGGCGTCGACGTCCGGCACGCCGACCTGATCGATCAGGCGCCGGGCATAGGGCGCCACCGATTCGAAGTAGCGGCGCTGGGCTTCGGCGTAGAGGGTGGAGAAGGCCAGCGAGGACTTGCCCGAGCCGGACACCCCCGTGAATACCACCAGCGCGTCGCGAGGGATATCCACATCGATGTTCTTCAGGTTGTGCTCGCGGGCGCCACGAACGCGAATGAAGCCGGTGGGGGCGGGTGAACGTGGCGGCATCTGAGCGGTCCTTGGCGGTTGAGAGCACTCACGTTAGCAGTATTTGTGGTGGCTGTACCGGCCTCTTCGCGGGTAAACCCGCTCCCAAAGGGACCGCGTACAACCTGGGTGGGAGCGGGTTTACCCGCGAAGAGGCCGGTGTAGCCGATACAGCATCAGGATCTTGGCTCGCGGGTGCCCAGCACGTCGCGAATGTTGTCCACCACGTTGCTGTCCTTGATCACATCGCTCAGCCAGCCTTCCAGCGGCATGTTGCCCCACTTGATGGCGCGTTCGATCAGGTAAGGCACCGGGCTTTGCGGTTCGCTCTGCTTGAAGAACTGGGCGATACCCGCAAGCATGGTGAAGGCTTCGTCGCGGGTCAGTGGCGTCGTGCGCATCGGCGCAGGCGTGGTGGCCTGGACGGGTGTGTTCATCGGTTCACCTGCTTCGCTGGTGGGGGCAACAGTGGCTTCGGGTTCTGCCGCTGCCACAGTGGCGGGGTGCAGTTCGACACCGCGGTCCTTGAGCAGTTTTTCAGCCAGCTGGCTGGCGCGCGACAGCATGTCGGCAAGGCTGGCAAAGCTGGGCGCCTCATGGCCGAACAGGCGGTCGGCACTGGCTTGCAGGGCTTTGCAGGCCTCCAGGCTGGCGGCGATCTGCAGGGCCTTGGTGCGCAGGTGTTCGGTGTCGCTGAGCGCCACCGAGCGCTGGAAGATTTCGGCGTTGATCTTGCCTTCGTTCAGCGCGGTCTGCATTGCCTTGGGGTTCTGCAAGGCAAGGTTTTCTACGTAGCGTGATTCGTCATAGCGCAACACGCCAAAATTCTGCCCTTGGGTAATGGGCAAGCCACCGGCAATGTCGGTGAGCGTGGTCTTCAGCCAGGACAGCCGCGCAGCGCGTTCGTCCAGGCCATCTTCGAGTGTTGGGTACAGCGTGTCCCAGAATGCTTCCAGTACCTGTTCGGTCAGCCGAAGGCCAAAGGTGATGCCTTCGAAATGTTCACGCTGGGCCAACCCTTCGCTGAGCCAGGCTACCAGCATCAGGTCCTTGCTTTGCTGCGCCAGCCCTTGGGCTGACAGGTTGACCACCTGCTCCCAGTCGGCGGTCTTCAGGTCAGTTTGCCAGTCGCCCTGGGTCAGGTAGTCAGGGTCTGCCCGGCGCGCCTCCTTGATCTGGTCGAACAAGGCAGAGAAGCTCAAGTCTTCGCCACTGCCACCCTCGATGGGTGCGGTCAGCGTTGCCAGCGAAAGGTCATTGAGGATTTCAGGCATAAAACACTCTGGTCATGGCAGATGAACAGCGTGCCAGGTCACCTGGCACGCTGTGGGATGTGGGCCGCCGTAGCGGCCCCCGGGTACGCAGGTTATCAGGCAAACACTTTGTTCGCGGTGCGGTCCCAGCCGCCGACGATGTTGCCGCCAGCCTGGCCGTCGGTGCGGTTCTGCTGGGTGTAGGTGGTCTTGATGCGGGCGAAGTTGAAGCTGATTTCTTCGACCGGCAGGTCGCTCACAGCCTTGTCTTCACCGTTCTGGTTGCCACCGGCGATGAAGCGCACCGAGGAGACCACGACTTCTTCCATGTCGATGGTCAGGTACGTGACCTTGTCACCACCGGCACGGTTCACGTTCAGCTTCAGCTTGGCGATGTGCTTGCCGGTGCAGCAGTGTTCGAACAGCTTGGCCGAAGCCTTGTCCACTGCCTTGCGGATCTTGAAGTCGCTCAGCGCAACACGCTCGGAAGATGCACCGCCCGAGGAGCTGGCAGTAGCCGAGGTGGCCTGGGTGGCGCCGTACTCGTAGCCCAGCACTTCGATCCAGTCCTTGTGCTTGTCATCCAGTACTTCGCCCGGGATACCGTCGATTTGGATATACGCGTCAAATGCCATTGTGAAACTCTCCATTAACAACATTTAAAGGGTTGCTCATGCGCCCCTTGGTTTTGACCTCGCCGAACCTGTCGGCAGAGGTAGCTTTCCGCTACCCGGGCCTCCTCCTGTGAGGCCCGGGTAGCCGGTTCTTGCAGAGGGCTTCAGTTGAGCCCGCGTACTTCGATTTCCACCCGGCGGTTGGGCTCCAGGCACTTGATCAGTTGCGCCCGCGGTTGCTGCAGGTCGCAGTTGACCAGCGGCTTGCGGCTGCCTTCGCCCTGGGCGACCACCAGTTCGGCAGGTACGCCCTTGCCGACCAGGTAGGTGCGAATGGTCTGCGCCCGCTGTTTCGAAACCTGCAGGTTGCCTTGGCTGTCGCCGAGCTGGTCGGCGTGGCCGGAAATGATGATCTTGCCGATGTTGGGCGTGTTCAGCAGTTTGCTGGCGATCGCGCTCAGCTGGCTCTGGCCTTCGCTCTTCAGGCTCTGGAAGTCTGCGCGGCCGAAGGCGAACAGGGTGTCGGACTCCAGCGTGATGGTCTCGATCGAACGCAGCGACTGGGCGCGCAGGCTGTCGATGTAATTGCGCGAACTGGACATCAGGAAGGCGTTGTCGAGGATACGCGGCACATCCGGCTCACGAATCTGGTCGCTGTAGAAGGTGATCTGGCGGCTGGCGTACAGGTAGTCCTGGTTGCCGCCGGCCTCGCTGGCGGCCGCGGCCATGCTCTTGCCGGTATGGCGAGCGATGGCCGGGTACCAGTAGTCGGGCAGGTGCGCCTTGAGAAACGCCGGGTCGGCGTTTTCGCGTCGGGCCGGCGAGAGCATCACGTAGGTATCCAGCGCCGCCTTGCCGAAGTCGGCGATCGACTGCGCCCGGTTGTCATGTGGCAGCGCCTCGGCCTCGACGCTGTCCACGCCGCTCACAGGCTGCAGTTCGCGGGTGTTGCGCTGGTACACCTTGATCGTGGTCAGCAGGTACAGGGTGCGGGTCAGGTTGTCTGCCGTGGGCTTGAGCATCACGTTCTGCAGCGTGGCGAAGTAACGGCTGCGCAGCAGCGGCTCGACCTCGTGGCCCTGATACAGGCCCAGGCGCATGCCCAGCGGCACGCCCTGTTCGCGGTGCTGCCGATAGTAGTGCTCGGCCCAGAAGCGCAAGCGGTCAAGGCTATGCCAGGCGGCGTACTGGCCGCGGGCAGCCTGGTCGTCGGCCTTGGCCTGGGCCAGTTCGCCGGCGATGTTGGCCAGGGTGGCGCGGTTGTTCAGGTACGACCAGCCCCACAGGCTGCACAGCACCAGGGCTGCCAGGCCGGTGGCGGCAACCCAGCCCGCCTTGCGCCGGCGCTCCCGCGTGTTGCTGGTGTACAGCGCCACCAGGTGCTGGTCGGGGATGATCACCTTGCGGAACAGGCTGTTGATGAACAGCGGCGCCGGCTGGCTGACGGCAGTGGCGGTGCCTTCGGCATGTTCGAGGGCGAAGCGTTCGGCCACATGCTGGCCGTGGCTGCCCCACAGGGCTTCGTCGGCCTGCAGTGCGGCAGTGAAATAGAAACCGCGCAGCATTTCGGCGTTCTGGTACGGGTTGGCGCGCAGCAGGCTGTCGACGAATTGTTGCAGGCGCGGCTTGAGTGCGGCCAGCTCCAGCGGGAAGCGGTAGGCCGCATTGTTCTGCCGGGTTACCTGAATGTCTTGCTGCACCAGTTGCTGGTTTGCCACTTGCTGCCAGTAACCGGTCAGCTCGTCCATCGCCTTGCCGAAACGCTGGCCCCAGTCGGCCTGCGCGTAACCCTTGTGCGAGAAGGTCTTGCCCATCACCTCTCCACGCGCGGCGTCGTCCAGCTGGCGATAGAACGGGGTGAAGCCGGGAATCAGGTCGCACTTGGTGAACACCAGGTAGATCGGCAGGCGCACTTCCAGCAGCGCGCAGCTTTCCTGGATCCGTTCACGCAGGCGCTTGGCCACGCGGTCCTGGTCCTCGGCCGAGCCATGCAGGATGTCGGCGATGCTGACGCTGACGATCAAGCCGTTGAGAGGGCGGCGTTGGCGATGCTGGCGCAACAGCTGCAGGAAGCCGCGCCACTTGCCGGCTTCTTCGGGGCTGTTCATGTAGCGCCCGGCGGTATCCAGCAGCACGGCTTCGGAGCTGAAGAACCAGTCGCAGTTGCGCGTGCCGCCAAGCCCCGCAACCCGTGCGCCTTCGCGTTCGGCATAGGGGAAGTTCAGGCCCGACTGCAGGATCATCGTGCTCTTGCCGGCGGCCGGCTGGCCGATCACCAGGTACCAGGGCAGGGCGTACAGCGCGTCCTTGGCCGAGGTGCCGCGAGGCGTGTTGCTGCGCAGGCGCTCGATGCTCTGCAGCAGGCGTTCGCGCAGCAGGCTTACTTCTTCGCGGTCGGCGGGGGTGGCGTTGAGTACCGCCTGGTCGGCGTCGTCGCGCAGCAGGCCTTCGAGGTTGTGGTGCTGGCCGGCGCCGCGGTACAGCAGCAGTACATAGCCCGCCGACAGCAGCAGAAACACGCCGATCCCGGCCAGCAGGCTATGCAGCGAGGCGAAGCCCAGGGCGCAACCGATGGCCCAGACCAGGAAGATCGCCAGGAAGAATGCTACCCCCAGCAGGTAGGGTTGGTAGCGCAGGCAGTAGTACTTGATCTTGTTCATACAGGTGTCGCATCCAGCGCATCGACGAACTGGTCGATGACATGTTCAAGAGATCGGTCGTAATCGTGCAGCCGTGGCGCTACCGTCAGCGGGTCGAGCGGCTCCAGATGCTGACCTGCTTCGGCGCAACCACTGAGCAGGCGGTAGGCACAGTTGGCGTGGCGCGACGGCAGGCAGTACAGCCGTGGTTTCATGAAGTCGTCGGCCAGCAGGCTCACCGCCGGCACGCCGGGCTGCCGGCTCATGCGGGTCAGCCAGGTCAGCCAGAGGTCGGCGGTAGGGTTTTTCAGCCCGCGTTCGGCCGGCAAGGGCAGCTCGATGCCACCGGCGAAATCGTTGTGCAGCACGGCTCGGCTTGCCTGCAGTAGCGCAAGCGCCTTGTCACTTTTGAAGTCCGGCCAGGAGCGCAGCAGGGCGCGGGCGACATCGGCCAAGCTGAAATCCTTGAGGAATTTGGCGTGCACCTGGCGGAACAGGTCGAGGTCCTGGGCCTGCAGCGGCCGCAGGGCCTTGATGCGTTCGAACAGGCTGGCGCAGTCAGCACCCTGCACCGCCTGGTGCAGCATCGGCTTGATCTGCGCGCTGAACAGCTCGCCGAGGGTGAACGGGTTCACCAGCATCGTGGCTCCCTCGCCCTTGAGCAACTGGAAGATGAAGAACGGGTAGCGTCGCTGGCTGGCATCCCGCGAGCTGAGCAGGCCACCCAGCAGCCAGTTGCCGTTGCTCGCGCGGTAATTGAAGAAGCACATCGGCAGTGCGTCGAACAATGCCTGCCAGTCTTCGCGGTGGCGCATGGCCGCCAGCGCAGACTGCAGCCAGGCGTCGAACTCGCAGACTTCTTCCGCCGCGCCATGCAGGCTGACGAAGTCTGCGCTCGACGGCAGCTTGCCGAAGCAACCGATCATTGGGCGCCCCTGTCGTTGAGGGCGCTCAGCGCCTTGACATCACCCAGGTCGGTCAGTTTCACCCCACCGAAGTTACGCACTACAAGGCTCACGCGGCCGCTGGCGGTGTTCCAGCTGAAGCGTTGCTGAATGCCGTCCAGGTCCTCGACCCGGGCGCTTTCGTTCATGCGCAGCAGGCCCCAGCGCCCGGGGAAGTCGAACACGGTGACCCGCGCGCCACTGAGGGTGACCACATCCAGGCGGGCCCCCGGAGCGTTGCTGGTGCCCGGCCAGGCGAAGCGGTTCCAGCTACTGCGGCCGTTGCGGTAGTGCTGTTCCTGGCCATCGAGGGTGAACACGATGTCGGTGAAGTTGGCAGAAGGTTCCAGCATGATTTCGAAGCCGTTGTCACGGTCCGACAGGCTGGCGATCACCTGGCCCACGGAGCTGGCCTTGTCGATGCTGTTGAGCATGCCTGGGTTGACCAGCGCCGGTGCCTTGCCGTCGCCCACACCCAGGCCTTCACCCCCGGCCAGGTTGCCGATTTCGTTGCGCTTGAAGGCCGGCAGCAGGCCACTGTCGGGGTCGACGAAGCGCTGCAGGTCCTTTACCGACGCCTCGTTGCGGCTGCTGCCGGCAATCGGGTAGCGGTGCGCCATGACCTGTTCCCAAGGCTTGGCGATCTGCTGCGCCCAGGCCTTGGCGATTTGCTGGCCGGCCGGGTCGCGCAGGGTCGCCCAGGCATACTGGATAGGCAGGCTGAACAGCCCCTGCAGCGAGCGCGACAGGCCGTCCTGGCTGGTGTCGACGCTGCTCTCCACGTAGTTGCGCACGGTGGTGATCTCGCTCGGCTGGCCTTCCAGGGTCTCGCTGATCAGCTGCTTGCTGCTCTTGCCCACATCCTGCGAACGCTGGATGTTGTTCATGCGTACCTTGAGCTTGCGCAAGGCGGCCAGGTAGCGGTCCATGATGGTGCTGTCGGCGCCTTCGGCGTTGTTTTCGGCGAATACCCGCGCCACCGGTTCGAAGCGCTTGGCCAGGCTGCCGTCGTCCACCGCCGGCAGGGCCGGGGCGACATTGGCGGGCAGGGCGTCCTTGGTGTCGAGCAGGCCGGAGACCTTGCTCCAGAAGCCGTCATCGCGGGTACTACCGGGGGCCGGGATGGCGTGCTTGACCGGCAGGTCCCACTGGGTGTTGTCATTGACCGCCGCCAGCAGGTTCTTTACCGGCGAGTTCTGCACATCGCTGAGCAGCCCCAGCTGCTGGGTGGCCGAGGCCAGGTCGGCGAAGTGGCGTACCCCCACGCTGCTGACCATCTTGTACCAGGCCTGGGTGTAGTCGCGTTTGTAGCGGGTCATGAACTCGCGCACGAAGTTGGCCTTTTGCACGATGGCATCGCCACCTTCACCGTCCAGCACCCAGTCCGACTCGTTGCGCAGGTTGCCCGACACCAGCTTGATCAGTTCGGGCTTGACGAAGGTGTCCCAGCCCTGGTGGGTATAGATTGCCGGTACGCCAGCAGAGCCATACAGCAACGCGCGGCCCGGTTGCGGCACCAGGTCGTTCAGGCTCAGTGCCGGGAACTGGCGGCTCGACTCGAGTTGCAGGCGCAGGTACTCGCGATCGACCAGCGAGCTGGAGATCATGAACGACTTGAGGTTCTGCCGGGTTTCGTTGATCAGCTGTTCGTTACGCGGCAACGACGGCGCCTGGCCTTGTTCCAGCAACTGTACGTAAAGCGGGGCATTTTCTGCGATCACGGCTGCGTCGGCCGGAGTGCCTTCGGTGGCGGCGCTGGCCCAGGCCTGGGGCAGGTTGGCAGCGACGAAGGCCGGGTCCGGATGGCCTTGGGGCTCGGTCAGCAACAGGTACAGCTTGAGGGTGTTGTAGGCATCGATGATCGAGGCCACCTGCTGTTCGTCGAGGCGCCCGAGCATTTCTTCGGACAGTGACAGGCCACCGGTGGTGGCAGACAGCTCGGCGGCATCGCTGGCGGTGGCCAGGTTGACCTTGGCGGCATAGGCACCGGCGCGGCTGTTGCCCAGCGCAGCCTGGGCCTTGGCTGCAATGGCCGGGGCCAGCGGCTTGCCATTGCGTTTTTTCGGTGTCGGGGCCGGGGTGAATTCCAGCTCCTGGTTGATACCGTTGGCGAAGGTGTTGAAGGCCCGCATCTGCACTTGCAGGCTGCGTGCGATCGGCTCCAGCGCCTGACTGCGCAGTTGCGCCAGGTAGGCGGTGCGAGTCACCTGGTGGATGGCTTCGCCATGGTACAGGCCACCCCCCAACTGCAGGGGTACACCCTGCAGGCGATGGTTTTCGACGCGGGCCATCTGTTCGCGCAGCACTTCCAGGCCCTTGCCAGCGGCCAGCTGCTGCTCGCGGTCTTCTGCCTGCTCGATCTGCGCCAGTTGCCCGCGCAGGCTGTCCAGCCATTGGCGGTTATTGGTGAACGACAGTGCCTGCCAACCGATGAACAGCAACCCGGTGGCGGCGGCCAGGCCCAGCAGCAGCGGGCTGAACGCAGCCTGGCGGCCCAGGCGCGACTGGTACAGGGTCAGGTCGCGATCGGGGAAGATCACCTGGCGGAAGGTGTCGGTGATGAAGTAGCTGCGGTTGCCCGCGGCCTTGCCGACGTTCTCGGTGTGCTCATCGTAGGCGGCTTGCAGGGCGAATTCGTCGGCGATGACGTCTTCGTATACCTGCCCCAAATGCTGCCCGGTCTGCAGGGCGCTGGTGAAGTACAGGCCGCGCAGCAGCAGCGGGGCACCGCCGCGATGGCCGCGGGTGAAGTGCTCCAGGAACTGCTCGAGGACACCGCTGAGTGCGGCGAAGTATTGCGGGAAGTTCAGCAGGGTGCTGTCGGCTTCGGCACCGAGGGCGATCACCTGCGCGTCGACATGCTGGCGAATGTGGTTCTGCAGGTTGCCCAGGCGCGTCTGCAGCACGGCGTGCAGGCCGTTGTTGCGGATTTCCGACAGGCCGAAGGTCATGCCCAGCGGTTGCTGGCGTTCATGCAGGTCAAGGCCGTCGAACGCCTGGCTGAAGCCCGGCAACTGGTCGGTCTTGCTCAGCATCAGGTAGACCGGCGGGTTGGCGTCGAGGCACTCGGCGTATTCTTCCACCCGCGCCACCAGCTGGGCCGCCAGGGCATTGCGTTCGTCGCTGTTGGCCGCCAGCAGCTCGGGCAGGCTGACCACCATGACCAGGCCATTGATCGCCGCCTTGCCGCGCTGCTTGCGCAGCATGCGCAGGAAGGCCGAGAACTCGCTGGCCGACTGGTCATCACGCAGATAGCGGCCGGCGGTGTCGATCATTACCGCGTCGGGGCTGAAGTACCAGTCGCAGTGCTGGGTGCCGCTTTCGCTGTCGTTGGCCGTGGCAATGCTGGCCGACAGGCCGGAATGGGTCAGCAGCGAGGTCTTGCCGGCTGCCGACATGCCGACCACCAGGTACCAGGGCAAGTCGGACAGTGCCGCCTTGCCACCGCCTCCAGCGGAGCGGTCGGTGCGCAACATGGCAATGGCATGCTTGAGGCGTTCGCGCAGCACCTGCTGGTCACGGAACTCGCCAGTGGCATTCCACGAACGATCAACCTCGATCTGCAGCAGGTTCTCCAGGTTGTGCTCGGCGCGAATGCGCTGGTATTGGCGCAGCACGATCACCAGCAGGAAGCAGGCGCTGATGATTGCCAGTGCTTCGGGCAGGTGCTGTTGCAGCCATGGCAGCAACGGGGCGACCAACCAGCAGGTCAACAGGCTCGCCAGCCACAGCAGCAGCAGGAGAAACCAGAAATTCTTCAAAAGGCGCAGTAATGTTTTCATGTCTTCCTGACTCGGCTACCTGACGTTTGCTCAGGCACTGAACAGCTGGCGGATTTGTTCGGAAAGGGCGGCGACGTCCTTGTCCAGCAACCAGTCCAGCGTCAGGTACACGGCGACGCAGACCAGCGCGATCAGCGCCAGGTAAACCCACAGCGGCACCTCGTGGCGCAGCATCTGCGACACCTGGTCGGGCAGTGCCCAGTCCGGTGACAGTGCTTTGGGCGCCTTGCGGTAGCGGGCAATATCCTGGCCCAGGGTATTGGCCAGGTAGCGCAGCTGGTCTTTCTGGCCGAGGCTGAACTTGCCCTCGAAGCCCAAGGCCAGGCACAGGTGGTAGACCTCGAGTACATCGATGTTCTGCTTGACGTCGGCACGCAGCGCATCGACCTTCTCGAAGAAGCCTTCACCCGCCAGGTGCACGCCGAAGTAGCGGAACTGCAGCGGCTGCAGCTCGAAGTGCTGGCGCAGCTGGTTGTCGCTCGCGCGCAGCACGCTCTCGTCGAGGAAGGCACACAGCGCGTACTGGGTGTCCTTGACCTGTTCGGCGCTGTAGTTGGCGGCGCGGGCGTCGCGTTCCAGGTTGGCGAAGAACCGTTCCACGCTGGCTTCGAAGGCCGGCACCGAGGTGACCTGACGACCACGCCGCACGATCAGGGCCATGCTGATGAAGTCCTGGACCAGGTCCTTGAGCGTTGGTTTGTCGTTGGCGGCCGCGACGGCGCCCTGTTGCAATACGGCTTCGGTCATTTGAGCACCGCCATCAGTTCAAGCTTGAGGTTGGTAAAGGCGCTGGGCGCGTAGAAGCAGATGGTCTGGGCATTCATCATTCGCTCGTAGACATGGCCATGCGGCTCGATGGCGAAGTACTGGTTGTCCAGGCGCACCGGAATTGCGTTGGGCAGCCGTGCGGCATGGTTGAGCGTGACGCCGGGCATCGCGCTGTTGACCACCACCTCGATGTCTTCCGGCGAGCCGACCTTGAATGCCCGCGGTACCAGCTCCAGCAGGCTGGCACCAGGCATGTCGGCATGGACCGAGATATAGAAGTCGGCCTCGGTCAGGCGCGGGTCGTGCAACTGGCCCTGCCAGTACGACGGCTTGGTCTGGTTGAGGTTGATGACGATGCATTGGTTGGGCACGACGTTGTCGAGCATCACCCGGATCATCTCGTCGAGCTTGACCAGCGACGCGGCCGGGTCGTGATGGTCGTATTCGGGGATGTCGCTGAGCTGGGTGTCCAGGGTGAACGTCAGCAGGCCGCCTGCCAGGTCGGCGAGGAACAGGTACAGGCGCTCGGGGTGCAGGCGCGGGTGCGCCAGCAGATGGGCCAGCTGCGGGTGGGCGCGGTTGACGGTGTTCAGCAGCCAGAACAGGGTTACGTCGCTGGAGCCGAACTCGGCGATCTGGTCGGCGCGTTCGCGGCGTCGGCCGGACAGGGCCTTGCTCTTGGCCTGCAGGGCGCCGAGCAGGCGCTTGCCGATGCCGGCCAGGGTCTCGTGGCTGCCCAGATGCAGAGTGGGGTGGACGAAATGCGGGTCGAGATTGAAACCGCCCATGCTGTTGCGGGTCAGCCTGGCCAGCGGGCAGTGGCTGTAGCCGTCCAGGCTGTCACCGTCCACCAGCAGCACCACGTTCAGGCGCAGGCTGGTGATTTCGTTTTCCAGCTCGCCTTCATTGAGGTCGGGCAGGGTATCGAACTGCTTGCGGAAACGCCGCGCGGCCTTGTGTTCCTGGCCGTCCTCGACATAGTTCAGGCCGAATGGCTCGGGCAGCTTCAAGGCAGCATGGACCTTGAGGTCGTTGGCCTTGAGCAGGTCCTTGAGATCGCGGGCGGCCGGCAACGGGTCGTGCTGCGGTGCGTCGTAAAGGCTGCCGTCAGGGAACACCAGCTTGAGGCGCTTGAGCTGCAGCGAACCGTTGGCCAGGGCGTCCTCATCCACCTGCAGTACCTGCACACCCCAATGGAATGGGGTGGTGCGCAAGGTCGCCTCGGCCAGCTGGTGCTGGTGGAACTCATCCTGGTACTGGAAGTGCTGAGGCAGCAGGAACATGCCTTCCGACCACATCACCCGGCTCTGCTTGCTCATTTGACGCTATCCACTAAAGAGTTGAAGGTTGAATCCATGGTGTTCTGTGCCGATTTGCCGGCGGCATCGCTGGCCTTGTCGAGCACGGCGTCCTGCACCTTGTCGGTGAGCGTCGGTGCGTTGTCCCGGGCCTTCTGCGCGGCTGCCAGCTGGTCGGCGGTCGGCGGTTTGTTCAGTACGTCGACGCCACGCATGGCGCTGATTTCGGTGTTGTCCACCAGCACCCGCAGGCCGTCGGAAGAGAACCAGATACCGTCCTTGCGCAGCGAGTTGGCGTCGAAGGCGACCTTCCAGCGCGCGTCCTGTTCGTTGCGGAAGAACGCTGCCACGCCGACGTAGCGAGCGCTCTTGGCCAGTGGCCACTGGTCGATCTGGCCGATGCCCGGCAGCAGGGTGATCTCGCGGGCTTCCACCAGGGTGTTGCCCAAGGCCTTTTCAGGGGTATCCCACAGGGTCTCGGCATCGGTCGCGGCGAAGCGTTCGAGGTCGGTCAGCTGGTACACGCGCATCACCACCGACAGCGGCTTGCCCTCGGCATCGGGGTTGAGCTGGTTGCCGCCGTCGGAGGTCAGGATGACCTTTTCGCTGTCGGCCAGCATGTCGGCCGCCCAGCTGTCTTCCATGCGCTTGCCGATACGGTCGGTGACCCCGCAGCCGGCCAGCGCCACCAGCAAGGCAGCTGTGGTCAGGCGTTTGAGGGCGGTGTGCTTGTGTTGCATGACGGCAAAACCTCCGTGTACTGGTCAGGCCACGCGATAGGCGAAATCGCCATCGCTGCCCAGCTCGATCGCAAGACGCTGGATCGGCGTGTCCTGGGCCATGCGCTCAAGCACGCGCTGGGCGAGCTCGGGCATCAGGGTCTGGGACAGGATGTTGTCGATGTTGCGCGCACCGCTGTCGACCTCGGTGCAGCGCGCGGCGATGGCCTTGACCAACGCCTGGTCGTAGCTGAGCTCGGCCTGGTGGTTGCGGGCGAAGCGCTTGGCGATACGTTCGAGCTTGAGGGCGACGATGCGCTCGAGGATCTGGTCCTGCACCGGGTAGAACGGCACGATGCTGAGGCGGCCGAGGAAGGCCGGCTTGAACACATTGTTGAGCTGGTCACGCAGGTCTTCGACGATCGCTGCGGGCGTCGGCAGCTCGGTGGCGTTCAGGCAGGTCTGCATGATGCGCTCGGTACCGGTATTGGAGGTGAGGATGATCACCGTGTTGCGGAAATTGATCTCGCGGCCTTCGCCATCGTCCAGCACGCCCTTGTCGAATACCTGGAAGAACAGTTCGAGCACGTCGGGGTGGGCTTTTTCCACCTCGTCGAGCAACACCACGCTGTACGGCTTGCGGCGCACCGCCTCGGTCAGCACGCCGCCTTCGCCATAGCCGACATAGCCAGGAGGCGAGCCTTTGAGGCTCGAAACGGTGTGGGCTTCCTGGTACTCGGACATGTTGATGGTGATGAGGTTGCGTTCACCGCCGTACAGGGTATCGGCCAGGGCCAGCGCGGTTTCGGTCTTGCCGACGCCGCTGGGGCCGAGCAGCAGGAACACACCGATCGGTTTGTTCGGGTCTTCCATGCGTGCGCGGGAAATCTTGATGCGCTTGCCGATCTCGTGCAGGGCGTGGTCCTGGCCCAGCACGCGCTCACCAAGCAGGGCCGGCAGGCGCTGCACGGTGTCGATCTCGTCACGCAGCATCTTGCCCAGCGGGATACCGGTCCAGCCGCTGATGACCTGGGCGATGGCGCCGCTGTCGACCAGGGCATGGACCAGGGGCTGGTCGCCTTGCACGCGGGCCAGTTCGGCACGCAGGGCGTTGAGCTGCTCGGCATCGGCCTCGCTGGCGGCGTCCAGCGCCTTGAGCTGTTCGACCAGTTCCAGCTCCTGTTGCCACTGCGTGTTCAACTGCTGCTCCCGCTGCTGCTCGGCCTGCAGGGCAGCCTGCAGCTCGCCCAGGCGGCGAGTGTGGTCGTGGCCTTTGACTGCTTCGTGGCCGAGCACGGCGATTTCGGCCTGCAGGTTGTCGATCTGGCGTCGGCAGTCTTCCAGGGCGCCAGGTTGCGACGATTGCGCCAGGGCGATGCGTGCGCAGGCGGTGTCGAGCACGCTGACCGCCTTGTCGGGCAGCTGGCGGCCGGTGATGTAGCGGTTGGACAGGCGCACGGCCTGCACCAGCGCTTCGTCCATCACCGCTACCTTGTGGTGTTCGCGCATCTTGCCGAGCAGGCCGCGCAGCATGTGGATGGCCTTGTCTTCGTCGGGTTCCTCCACCTTGACCACCTGGAAGCGGCGGGCGAGTGCGGCGTCCTTCTCGAAGTACTTCTTGTATTCGGCCCAGGTAGTGGCCGCGATGGTGCGCAGCTCGCCACGGGCAAGGGCCGGCTTGAGCAGGTTGGCGGCATCGTTCTGCCCGGCCTGGCCACCGGAACCGATCAGGGTGTGGGCTTCGTCGATGAACAGGATGATCGGGTGCAGGCTGCGTTTGACCTCTTCGATCACTGCCTTGAGGCGGTTCTCGAACTCGCCCTTGACCCCGGCGCCGGCCTGCAGCAGGCCCAGGTCGAGGGTGTGCAGGGCCACATCCTTGAGCACCGCCGGCACGTCACCTTGGGCGATGCGCAGGGCCAGGCCTTCGACCACGGCGGTTTTGCCGACCCCGGCTTCGCCGGTGAGGATCGGGTTGTTCTGGCGGCGACGGGTGAGGATGTCGACCATCTGCCTTACTTCGAACTCGCGGCCCAGCACCGGATCGATGCGGCCTTCGCGGGCGCTCTGGGTGAGGTTGACCGTGTACTGGTCCAGCGCCGGAGTCTTGCCGCCGGCCTTGCTCGCACTGTTCACTGGCGCCGCAGGGCTGGCCAGCGGGCTGGCCTGCCGGGACTCGGCGCTGCCTTCCACCAGCGCCGCAAGGTTCAGGCGCAGGTCATCTGCGTTGATTTTCTCCAGCTCCGGCGCCGAGGCGATCACCACGCGACGCAGTTCGGCATCATCGAGCAGGGCCTGCAGCAGGTGAGCGCTGCGCACCTGGCCGACGCCGTATTCGATCGACGCCAGCAACCAGGCCTGTTCGATCATGCGGGTGATGTGCGGCGACAGCGCCGGGGTGCGGGTATTACCTTTCTTGAAGGTGCCCAGGGCCGTGACCAACTGCGCCTGCAGGCGCTCGGCGACTACTTCGTAGTGGCGCAGGATTGGCGCCAGGTCGCTGTCGCTGTTGTCGAGCAACTGCAGCAGCAGGTGCTCCACCTCCACGTCGTAATGGTGCTCCGACAGGCACAGGGCCGCCGCGCTTTCCGTGGCCGTGCGGCTGGTTTCGTTGAGCTTGGCGAACAGAGACTTCAGGTTCACAAGGCGACCCCATCGTAAGGAATGTGGAAGACGGCGCAACGCGAAGGCTCCGCGTCACGACCAGGGCGTTTGAGCCAGCCCAGCCAGCCCAGGGCGACATTGCCACTGCGGCCCAGCTGGGCGCGTGGCACCGCCTCGCGCTTGAGGCGCGGGGCAATTTCGAAATCCAGTTCGGCGCCTATATAGAAGCGCACCAGCTCGACCAGCTTGCGGTAGCACGCGGTGCCCGGCTGGAAGCGCTGGTAATCGGCCAGGCTCAGCGGGCCCAGCTCAATGCGGATGCACGACTGGTAGTCCCAGACCCGGTTGCCGGCTACGGCGCTGTGGCCGAGCTGGGCATTGCGGCGGCCGAGCTGGGTGCATTGTTCGGGCTGCAGGTGCAGCCAGCGCCCGGCGAACTGGCGGACCTTGATCGGCAGCGAGAAATAGAAGCCGAGCATGCGTTCGAGGTTCAGCGCGTTGCGCGGCTTCTGGCTGAGCAGGCCGGCAAAGTAGCTGAACAGCTCGCGGCGCAGCGCGGTTGGTTGCTGCTCGAACTTGAGTTGCTGCGCGCGCGGGCCGAGGCCGACCAGGTTGAGCAGGTAGCCATCGAAGCCCGAAGTGCCATTGCGCTCGTGCTCGATATGAAATTTGTACTTCTGCCAGGCTTCGTAGAACAGCGTGGTCATGCGGTGCGAGAAGATGTCGAGAAACGCGTGGGCGGCATCGTCGCGATACTGCACGTGGCGCTCCAGCAGCAGCTCGGTATACGGGCGCGGCAGTACGCCTGACGGCCCGACCAGGCCCATGAAGGTGACCTGCACTTCCGACAGCGGCAAGCCGGCCGGCGACACCTTGCCTTCGCGCTCGAAGTGCAGGTCGCTGACCTCGCTGGCCGGGAACGCCAGCGACAGCTGGGTACGAAAACGCAGCGGGTCTTCGTGCGGCCGGGTTGCCAGGTCCATGCGCCCGGTACGGCTGTAGTGCAGGCGGAGCAGGCGCACCAATTGAAAGAATTCGAATCGGTGCGGCTCGGCTCGGGCCTGATCGATCAGACCAGGGGCTGATCGCCGGTGCGTGCTGGCCATTGGACGACTCTCTTTTCTCGTTGTTGGGTGCGCAGGGTCAGTTGGGTGAAGCTGTTCATCGAGCAGTACTGGCCGAAGAAGTGGTCCAGCACCATGCCGAACAGGTACACGCCACTGCCGATGAACTGGCTTTCATCCAGGGTCAGCGTGATGCCGACGCCACGTACGAAGTTCGGCCGCGGGTGGCCGATGCGTGCGACCACCGGCTCGCTGCTGATCGCCTTGATGCCGTTGATCTGTTTGCGAATGGCGGAAACATTGCGGTAGTTGTACAGCGACAACAGCTCCAGCAGCACTTCGCGGCCCTGGCTGACCAGCGACATATGGTTCAGCGACAGGTGGGCGATCAACCGCCAGATCAGGCCCTTGCCCAGGGGCACACGCACCGTGGCGGTAGGCTTGCGCAGGCAGCGGATATCCTTGATCACCGAGTTGGCGGGAATGTTGAAGTCACCACGTTCGCCCCCGAACGGCAGCATCAGCGGTACATCTCGGTTGCTGCAGGTAAGGCCGATGCTGAGGGTGTCGCTGCTGGCGTCGATCAGCTCCAGGTCCCGGTCGACCACGCGGATGCTCATGGCGGTGGCGTCACCCTGGATGCGCCGGCGCGCCACCCAGAAGCTGCTGTGCGGGTCCTGCTCGCCACGGGGTTCGAAAAACGGGTGGCAGGTGGCGACCTGGTCGATGCCGCCGAGTTTGCGCACCCGCCGTACGCGGTCGATCGAGACGACTTCGGCAGCGTTGTGCAGCCGTGTATCGGGAGTGACCGGGTATTCGTGCTGGGTGTGGGTCAGCTTGATCGGTTCGGCTTGCTGGCGGAACAGGTTGATGATCGGTGTGCAGTTGAGCTTGAAGTTGTTGCGCCCGATGTTCTGTGTCAGCCGCGCCAGGCGCTCGCTGAGGTCGTAGTCGGAGAAATAGAAGTTGATCTCGACCTGCTCGATGGCCTTGCCCTGCAGGATGCGGGCAAAGCCGTTCAGGTCGAAGAACATGAACTTGTCGGGGAAGGTGAAGTACTCGTGCAGCAGGCGGTAGCCCAGGAACGAGCGCTCGGAGTAGTCCACCAGGCCTTCGTCACGGGCGTAGCCCACGGCTTTCAGGGCATCGGCCGGCAAGGCCACTTCGCGGCTGCGGCCCTGGTCCTGGAAGCTCAGGGTGGCCTTGGCCAGGTTGTTGAACAGCAGCTCGTACAGCTGCAGCATCAGGGTCGCCTCGCCGTCGAGGAAGAACCGCAGGCGGTCCAGTTCCATCTGCCCGAACAGGGCATCGCCGGTGGCTGCCAGGCGGATGCGCAGGCGTGCGACCAGGTCGGCGCTGTGGCCGTTGAAGGCCGAACGCTCCAGTTCGGCGAACGAGGCCTGCTGCACGGCAATCGGCCACAGCTCAACCGGGTAGCAGGTGCGGAACTTGCACACCACACCTTCTACGGCATTGGCATGCATCTCGGTATGGCGCGCCACCCGGTAGGCTTCGGTGACTTTCTCGTGCTTGCCCAGGCTCAGCTCGGCAATCGACATCGATGGGGTAGGGCGCAGGTAGTGTGGGTACAGCACCTCGAGGAAGGATTCGACGATTTCCGGAAACTCGTCATCGAGCTTCTTGTGCACCCGCGCAGACAGGAACGAGAACGCCTCGATCAGGCGCTCGGTGTGCGGGTCTTCGCAGTTGTCGCCCTCGATCAACAGCCGCGAAGCGATTTTCGGGTACTGCGCGGCAAACTCCTGGCCGAGGAAGCGCAGGTGCGACAGTTCCTTTTCGTAGTAGGGCAGCAGTTCGTCGAGCATCAGTTGAGGTTCTGCACTTTGTATTCCTGGGTGTTGACCTGCAGCACGGCGTCGAATGACACCTGGCGGCTGATGTCCTGCAGACGCAACACGGCGTCCACGCGGAAGGTCAACATGCGGTGGCCGTTCTGCTGGGCCAGCAGCTGCACGCGGACCCGGCGAAAACGTCGGTCCCCTGTGCTGATCGCCCGCTCCAGTTGCTGCTGGATCAGGCGCCGATCATGCGGGTCGAGCACGCTGCGGCTGATGAAGTCGGGCATGCCGTATTCGAGGATGGAGCCACCGAGCTGGCTGTAGCCCTCCAGCTCTTCGGCGACCAGGCTCTGGCGAGTGTTCACCAGTACCTCCAGGTCACGGACGATGCTGGCCTTGTACTCGCTCAACGAGCAGGTGCGTTGCACGGCTGGCTCGGCCGACTGGTACGGACGGTCGTCCAGCAGTCGGTCGAGCAGCGAGGGCAGCAGGCGGGCCTGGTTACTCATGTGTCATCCCTGTACACACCGGCCTGTCAGCCGCGCGCGCCCTGTGGCAGCTCGGCAACCAGGCGCAGCGAAGCGGTCAGCTCATCCAGCTGGTAGTGCGGGCGCAGGTAGGTCACGGCCTTGTACACACCTGGCTTGCCCGGCACTTCGAACACCTCGGCGCGGGCTTCGCGCAGCGGGAACTTGGCCTTGGCTTCCTGGCTGGCGGTGTCGTCGAGCAGCACGTAGCTGGCCAGCCACTGGTTGAGGAAGCGCTCGACATCCATGCGCGAGGCGAAGCTACCGATCTTGTCGCGCATGATGGCTTTCATGTAGTGGGCGATGCGCGAAGTGGCGAAGATGTACTGCAGCTGGGCCGACAGGCGCGCGTTGGCGTTGGCGATGTCGGTGTTGTACTGCTTCTGCTTCTGCGCCGACTGGGTGCCGAAGAACGCGGCATAGTCGGTGCCCTTGCAGTGCACCAGGGGAATGAAGCCCAGGTCCGACAGCTCTTTTTCGCGGCGGTCGGTGATGGCGATTTCGGTCGGGCACTTGAGGGCGATTTCGCCGTCGTCGGTCTTGAAGGTGTGGGTTGGCAAACCTTCGACCAGGCCGCCACCTTCCACGCCGCGGATGGCCACGCACCAGCCGTAGCGGGCGAAGGCATCGGTAACGCGGGTGCCGAGGGCGTAGGCAGCGTTCATCCACAGGTACTTGTTGTGGTCGCGGCCATCGACGCTTTCGACGAAGTTGAATTCTTCCACCGGGGTGGTATCGGGGCCATACGGCAGGCGACCGAGCACGTGCGGCAGGGTGAGACCGACGTAGCGCGAGTCTTCCGAGGCGCGGAACGACTTCCACTTGGCGTATTCGACGGTGTCGAAGATCTTTGCCAGGTCACGCGGGCCGGACATCTCGGTGAAGGAGTCCCAGCCGAACAGCTCGGGGGAGGCGGCCGAAATGAACGGGGCATGGGCGGCCGCGGCGACGTGCGAGATCTCCTCCAGCAGGTACATGTCTTCGGGGTTGCGGTTGAACTCGTAGTCACCGATCAGCATGCCGAAAGGCGCGCCGCCGAAGGTGCCGTACTCTTCTTCGTAGACCTTCTTGAACAGCGCGCTCTGGTCGAATTCGCTGGCGGCCTTCAGGTCGCGTACCAGGTCCTTCTTCGAGGCATTGAGCAGGTGGATCTTCAGCGTGGTGCTGGTCTCGGTCTGGTCTACCTGGTATTTCAGGCCGCGCCAGGAGGCTTCCAGCTGCTGGAATTCACGGGCGTGCATGATTTCGTTCATCTGCTCGGAAAGCATCGCGTCGATCTCGGCGATACGCGAATCGAGCACGGCGATCAGGTCCTTGCTCGGGGTCAT
Source organism: Pseudomonas sp. A2 (assembly GCF_023100865.1). Lineage (NCBI taxonomy): Bacteria > Pseudomonadati > Pseudomonadota > Gammaproteobacteria > Pseudomonadales > Pseudomonadaceae > Pseudomonas > Pseudomonas sp. A2. The sequence continues at coordinate 3,222,952 of NZ_CP039127.1, read as the reverse complement.
CTCACCCTCGAGCACCTGGTTCACCAGTTCGCCAATCAGGTCGCGGGTGCGGTTGCGCTCGGTGTCGGAGCGGGCCACGCGGCTTTGCGAAATGATGCTGTCGAGCAACGATGCCTGTGGCGCGAAGTTTTCCACTTCGACCAGTTCGCCGGCCTGTTGCGGTGCGGTTTGCTTGTCGGTCATGTTCGGGCTCCTGCTCAGGCGCGATCGCTGCTGGATGGGTCTTTCACTTCGGCTTCACGGCCGAATTCCTTGCCCAGGGTCTTGAGCTTCTCGGTGTTCTGCAGCACGTCCATCAGCAGCTCTTCGAGCTTGTCGTTGCCGCCCATCTTGTTACGCAGGTCGGCCAGCTTGTTGCGCACTTCCAGCAGTTTGCGCAGCGGTTCGACCTGCTTGACCACGTTCTGTGGCTCGAAGTCTTCGAGGCTGTTGAAGTTCAGCTCCACGCCCAGCTGGGTGCCGTTCTTGGCCAGGGTGTTGTCGACGCGGTAGGTCAGGCGTGGCTTGATGCCCTTGAGCACGCCGTTGAAGTTGTCGCGGTCGATGAACACGAACTTGCGGTCCTTGAGCTTGGGCAGGGGCTCCAGCGGGTTGCCGGAGAAGTCGCCCAGTACGCCGACGACGAAGGGCAGCTCCTTTTTCTCGATGGCATCGCCGATGTCCACGTCGTAGGTGATATGGACCCGAGGCGCGCGAACGCGGTCGAGTTTGTGCTGAGTGCTTTCCTTCTTCGCCATCGTGTTCTCCAGTGCGAGCAATTCGCTGCGAATCATTGCGCGGCCCGTTGCCGGGCGCTGCGCGTTACAGTCCTTCGATCGTCAGCAGCAGGCGCTGACGGATTTCGTCGTTCATTTCCAGGATGTTGTCGCGGCCCACCAGCTCTTCGAAGCTGGTGTTGCCGGCAATTTGCGTGCTGCTGCGGATGACCGAGTCGTCGGGCAGTTCAGAGCGCACCGGCGAGCTGATGACGCAGAACGGCAGGTCGCCAAAGCCCTCGAGGCGCTCGAAGCTCAGGTTGTAGCGCAGGCCCTCGAACAGCCGGCCAAGGCCAGGCGACTTGCTCAGGCAGTAGAACAGCACCAGGTAGTGCACCACGAAGCGGTACAGCTCGGCGCTGCTGCGGTTGGGGTCTTTGATGACGTTGCGAAACCGCGCCAGGTCGAAGGCGTGGAAGCCCACCACCCAGCGGGTCGGGCTGGTGATGCGGATGACCTGGCCGCTGTGTTCCAGGGCCTTGTCGTATTCCAGCGGGAACAGTTCGGGGGTGGTGCTGATCAGGTTCAGCGGTACTTCCAGCTCGGTGACCAGCTGGAACGGCGCGGCCGAGCCGATACGTTCGTAGAGTTCGACCAGGGCCTGGAAGTGGCCCTGGGTTTCGCGCCCGCTGCTGCGCTGGGCGCCTTGCAGGTATTCGCCAAACAGGGTTTGCGGACGGATCAGCGGTGCCACCGTGGCGAGGTAATCCGCCGCCTGCGCCTTCAGCGCATCGGAGATCGCCCGCGTCTGGCTACGCAGCTTGATCAGTGCTTCGACATCGAATGTCTGTGTCATCGGTGCATCGTCCATGTGCCTGCTTGATCGTCCTGAAACGCCAATGGCGTGGACCTGAAATTGCGCCTCTCGACGGCGGCAAACTTGAGTGCTGGCACATGAATATCGTGTTGCCAGCAATGCCGAGTAGGGCACCTCGCTGCGGAAGAAGTTCCGGCGAGGAAGGCAATTTTTTCCCCGCTTTGTGATGTGACGCAATGATGGCGTCGTGATATTGACTGGGGTTTCGGGCGCGGGAAATGGGAGTTCAAGCCCTAAAATTTGGGTGTGCGAGGGGTATGAGCGTGAGAAAATTTCTTTGCAAAAGTTTTTTGCAAAAAGTGAATCCGGTCTCATTTTTTGCGCGGATCGTATTCTCCGGAGGTGTTGCCAAAGCACGTCTGGATGATGGCAGCGCGACGGAATGCGCCGCGCGCAAGGGTGTTATCAAGCGTGGTCCATCCGTTTGGATGGCCTATGCCGTACCTGCAGAGGCAACGGTCTGGTCAATAACCTTGAAAACGAGCATGATCACTATGGGAGCGGGCACGCCCGCGAAGCAGGCGACGCGGTGGATGGCCGCCTGCTCCGGTCGCGCAGGGGCAGGTCAGTGACATGGTCTGCGGTGGGCCTTTCCACCTCGCGCCAGGTGGATGAACTCGACGAGCTGGCTTGCGACAGCCATTGATGGCCACGCTACGTCGGCTAATGAAAAGTGACGGGTAGAGTCGAGTTCCATGATCACTACTGAACGTTTTTTTGGGGGCATTTGGGCGTTCTGGTTTTTGCTGCTGATGATTTCAGTGTTCATGCTGGGGGTGGCGCCAAAAATTGTCTTCGTGCCCATGGCAGTGGCGACAGTCATGACGTTCTGCTGGTGCGTGAAATGCGCTCATCGTTGACCCAGAACAATTGCCAGGCAGAGCCCGATATCACCAGCTTAGGGCAGGGCGAGTAGCCTCTGCCAAGCAGCGCAAGGGTCGTCAGAACCATAACGGCAGGGACGACGTAGAGCAGCGTCTTCAGGGAAAGCCCGAACATCAGCGCCTGGAAGCGGTGCAGTCGTGTGCCTGCGGGCGGGTCGAATTTTTTCCCGGTCCAGGCACATATCGCACAACCAACCAGCAGAATTGCCACCGCCGGCGGTGCCATGAGCAGGCCGAACGCGAGGTAAGGTGTTTCCACGACAGGCGCGCCACGCAGTAATCTGCCGTACAGCGGGAACAGGTAGTTGATGTAGGCGTAGACCGAGAAGGCCGCGACCAACAGCATGGCGATGATCATGCCGACAGCCAGCAGTCTGATATTAAGGGGCGATGATACAGATGAAGTTTATGAGTATCGAATTTTCATCTATAGAGCCCTGCTGTACTAGTGTTTCTCACTGCTGTCCATCAGCTTTCGTGCAAATAGCTCGATTGCCAACACGCTTGCAGGGTTGCTCGTCGCTGTTGTAAAAATCAGGTTTGAAGCAATATCGCACATCATTGACCCAGTACACCTTCCAGGCCGACCCTGAAATCAGGAGTTTCTGGCACGGGGTGTACCCCTTCGACCACAGGCCAAAAGTCACGAGTAATGCCAGCGCCGGCGCAATATAGATCATTGACCAAAGTGTCAATTTGTATGAGTTATGTTGAAAGCGGAACATCCGGGAATGGGGGGGCGGGTCGAATTTTTTCGCGCGCCAGCAGGCATGCAGTGATGTAACAACTATGATTGGGGTGACCGTACACATGGCGATGAGCATAAACACCAGATAGGGCGTCACCACGATTGGGGCATTCGTTAAGAGCCTTCCGAACAAGGAGAGTAGATTGCTCCCAAGCCAATAAGCTGACAGAATGCCCAATATCGAAGTTGCTAGGCCAGTCGCGAGGGCCATGAGACGAAACAGGTGGGGAGAGCGCTCGTGGAGCTCATGAGGTTGAATAGTCATGGTTAAAACTTTGGAAAGTTGAACGTCGGGAGTGAGGGCATAGAGGGAAGTTCAGGCACAGTAGGCCATCCAGGCAGATTGAGGTCTCCTGGCCGAAGTTTTTGCAGTGCCCAGCGCTTGGCCTCGTTATAGAGAGTGTCTGCCACCTCGCTAGCAATATTGGTGATTTGTTTCTCTGCGTATTTTTGCAAGTCCTTGGTACTAATCTGCATGGCCTGCTGGCCCAAATATTCAATTTGGTCCACGGCATACCGAAGGCCCGCTTTAACCGAGTTTTTTATTCCATAGCGGACATCAAGCTCGTTAAGCCCAACGCCAACTGCGAATACAACGGCAGCCCCCAGGATGACGGGTGCGGCGGCGAAAGTGGCCATTGAGCCAATGGCCAGCCCGAAAGCATACCCGATCGCCGAAGCTATACCGGCTTTGATCAGCTCAACGCCAATACCGCCAAACAGGTCGCTCATCACATGCTCGTCGGCAAATACCCATTCTGCGACTTCGATGGCTACCGCCACATAACACGAAAGCTTGAAGCCTTTGATCGACGAACCGCGCACACCGTATTTGCCGATGCCCATGCTGACCAGCTTGGCGTTCTGGATGCCATAACGGGGAGCATTTAGCGTCTTGCGCAGGCCTGGGTAGCCGGTGAGGATCACGTACTGCTTGCCGTTGCGTATGGTGTAGCGCACCTTTGTGCCCAGCCCGTTCATGTCGCGAATGAAACCGGCAGTATTTTTCATGTCCCATGCGGCCATGGCCGTGGGCACGCCCCAGGTCGTATTGACGAAGGTGTGGGGCAGGCCGTTGTAGGTGGATTTCACGCTCTGCCAGGTGCCGGTCAGCATGTCGCCCTGGGTGCGTGTGCACACTTGTGGAGCCTGCGTTGCACCGTGAGTTCTCTGGGCGAACTGGGCTTGTGCCTGAAAGTCCTCGATCGACATGATCACCATCTCCCGGTGATTCTGGTCCATCTCCCGGTCCAGTTGGCTGAGTTGGTTTTCACTCACGCTCATGGCGATTCTTCTCCCTGAAATTCGCAGTGTATTGCCTCTCGGCTGAGCGCAAGGAGCGTACACCCCCGATGACCGACTGATCAAACCGATGGACACAATACGATGCAATTAACCAAAAAACCGCCTGCTGCTCTACAGTCCGCGATACTGCTTCCCGTAGAAGCATTTTGACGTCAGCTTGATGGAATCTGGCGTATCGCCATCATTTGACAGCCTCTTTTAAGCGCGTTTTCATTGCAAGATTTCCAGCTTGATGCAGGATGCATTGACATGATTACGGACGCCCTCGAATCGATCCTCACGCAGCATCAACGTCTGTTTACCTTCGACTCGCCGCTGCCGCCCGAACAAGAACTGCAACTGCTGAGCTTCAGCGGCCGCGAGGGGATTTCGGAGCTGTTCAGTTTCCAGGTGCAGCTTATCTCCCAGGATGCGCGCATCGAGCTCAAGAAGCTCATCGGCAAGAAAGTGACGGTAGGGATCGCCCTGGCTGATGGCAGCACACGCTACATCAGCGCGCACGTGTCGGACTTCGTCCATGCTGGTGCCGACGGCGGCATTGCCAATTACACTGCCGAACTCGTGCCGTGGATATGGATCCTCAGCCGTCGCCGCGATTCGCGGATATTCCAGGACAAGACCACCGAGCAGATCGTCAAGGACGTCTTTGCGTACTACCTGACCCTGGCCGATTACGAGTTTCGTCTGAGCCAACCGCTCAAACCGATCAGCTACTGCACCCAGTACCAGGAGTCGGACCTGAACTTCGTGTTGCGCCTGCTCGAGCAAGAAGGGCTGTTTTTCACCTTCGAGCACTCCCAGGAAGGCCATCGCATGATCATCAGCGATGACAGCAGCATGCTTCCGCAGCTGGAGCGCCAACCGCTGATTCGTTACCACAGTGCTTCAGTCACCGAAACCGCAGACTCGATCACCAAATGGTCTTCGGCGCGGCGGATGCAACCAACGCGCCTGGCCTTGAAATCCTTCGACTACAAGCAACCGGGCAACCCACACCTGGTGCAGTTGAATTCCGTCAACCAGCAGGGCGAGGTCGGCCAGTATGAAGTCTTCGAATACGAAGGTCTCTACGGCTACGCCGATGCCGATGAAGGCGTGCGCAAGGCGCGGCGTCGGCTGGAGGCGATGGAAGTGGACGGCAAGACCTTCCATGGCGAGAGCAACTGTCGCGTCATGGAGCCTGGCTACTACTTTGAATTGAGTCAGCATTACGATCACGACAATGACGCCCCGGATGACCGACAGTTTCTGCTGCTTTCGGTTACCCACTGGGGGCAGAACAATTACACCAACGACGGTGAGGCGGGCTACCGCAACAGCTTCAGCTGCATTCGCCGGAAAATTCCGTTCCGCCCTGCATTGAACACGCCTAGGGCGGGCATCAGCGGGCCGCAGACTGCCATCATCGTCGGCCCCCCCGGCGAAGAGATCTACACCGATGAACTGGGCCGGGTGAAGTTACAGTTCCACTGGGACCGCAACGGCGAGTTCAACGACCAGAGCTCCTGCTGGGTACGCGTCGCCCAAGCTGGTGCCAGCGGTGGCTTCGGCAGCATCCAGATCCCACGCGTGGGCGACGAAGTGGTGGTGGTGTTCCTCGATGGCAACCCCGACCGCCCGCTGATCATGGGCAGCCTGTACAACAGCACCAACACCCCGCCATGGTCGCTGCCGGCGAACAAGACCCAGAGTGGTTTCCTGACCCGGTCGATGAAGGGCGACGGCGGTACCGCCAACTTCTTCCGCTTCGAGGACAAGGCTGGCGCCGAGCAGATCATCATGCATGCCGAGCGCAACATGGATACCGAGATCGAGTTGGATGAGACCCATGATGTGGGGAACAACCGCACGATTACGGTGGGCGGCACGCACACCGAAACGGTCAAGAAAGACACCATGGTGCAAGTGACCGAAGGTTCCTACACCCTGCAGGTCGACAACCAGTTCATACAGGTGGCTGCCAAGCAGCACATCATCCTGCAGGTGGGCGACAGCAGCATCACGCTGACCCCGGAAGGCATCGAGATCAAAGGCAAGGTCATCGTGACCACCAGCACCGACACCACCCAGATCACTGGCGCTGCAGTGCGGATCAACGACTGAGGCAAGGTTCATGTACAAGCCCTCGATCTACGACCGAATCTCTGCCAGGCGCGAAGCGCAAGAGGAGGCTGCGCGGCTGGCCAGGTTGGCGGAAGCCGCTCATGTGCCTGAGCCTGTGCCCGAGCCGGAACCGGTGCCAGCCGCGTTGCAGGATGTGGGCAGCGGTTTCACCTTCGCAGGTTTCACTCTGCAGTTTCCGATCGGCTTTCGCTTTCGCGACATCCAGACCACCATCGAGCATGAAGGCGAGCCGATCAGCCTCAGCATCCGCCGCCGTGATGTACGCGCCAGGCAACCGCTGGAGCAATTGTTCGAGGGCGCGATCCAGGCCTTGCGCGAATTGAACCCGCAACTGCGCGTGATTCGTCAACGTGATTCCCACCTGGCTGGTAACCCGGCCAAGGTCCTGGATTTCCACTTCAATGCTGGCCACGAGCCCCGGCACGGTCGCCTGGTCGGCGCGCTGGTGCCCATCGCCGGCAGCGAGTCGCTGCAATGGCTGGATATTTCCAGCGTGATCGACCCAAGCAAGCCGGGCCTGAGCCAGTGGCTGGCCGAGTTCGACCGCATGCTCGATGGCTTCGCGCAGGGCTGACACCCGATTTTTTCGCTATCAGGAATTTTCATCGCATGGATTACGAGTTGCAGGAAGGCGGCATCGCGCTGCCGGCAGGTTTCGAGGACCGCACGGTCAACATGTTCGTCTTGGGTGCCAGTGTTCCAGCACCGTTGAGCATCACCATCTCGCGTGACACCTTGCTGCCGGACGAAGCGCTGCAGGCCTATGTCGATCGCCAGGTGAAGATGCTCACCTCCAAGCTGCGTGGTTACACCCGCATGGGCAACAAGGCCGTCTCGCTCTCGGCTACCGCACCCATTGCCGGCATCCAGATCGACGCCTACTACATGAACCAGGGCCGCCCGCTGTATCAGCGCCAGGCCGCCTTCATCATCAGCCCCGGGCGTGCCCTGATCTTTTCCACCACCGCACAGGCCGACTTCAGTGCCCAGCAGAACCAGGACTGGGACAACTTGCTGGCCAGCTTCACCCCACGAGCCCCGTCCGTAACCAGCGCCGAGTCCGGCGAACAGGAGTAATCCCTCATGTTCGAAGCGGCCAGGTTCGGCGACGAGATATCGCACACCAGCGCGCTGGGGGGCTTCCTGATCGGGGCAGCCCTGGGCATCGCGCTGGTGGCCACGGTGGCCATCGCCACCTTCACCTGTGGGTTCGGCGTGGCTTTGCTGGCCGGCCTCGCAGCCGGCATCGGAGGCAGCTTGCTGACCGCCGCCGGAGAGGCGATAGGCAGTATGTTCTCGTCCCCCTCAGGGACGATAACCACTGCCTCACCCAACGTTTTCATCAACAGCCGCAAGGCCGCCCGCGTCGAAAAAAGCATCGGTGCCTGCGACAAGCACCCTGGCCCGGTGCAGATCGCCGAAGGCTCGACCAATGTCTTCATCAACAGCGTCGCGGCTGCACGCAAGGGCGACAAGCTGACCTGCGGCGCGACCATTTCCGGTGGGTCGGACAACGTCATCATCGGCGGTGGCACCTACCGCTATCTGCCAGTGGATGACGAGATCCCGGAGTGGCTGCGCACCACCGTGGATGTGCTGATGGCCATCGCCGGTGCCGCGGGTGGTATCGCGCAGTTGATCAAGGCCGGTACGCAAGCCGGCATGAAAGCCGTCATGCCTTGCGCCCTGAAGTTCACCGCCGGCTTCGTCGCCGGCGAGGTGGCCAGCCGCTACGTGGTCGAACCCGTCGCCCGCAGGGCCATCGGCGGCCTGGTCGGCAACCCGGTCGACCTCACCACCGGCCGCAAACTGATCCCCGACGAAATCGACTTCAGCCTGCCTGGCCTGATGCCGATCGAGTGGTCACGCTTCTACGCCAGCGACCTGACTGTCGATAGCGTGCTCGGTCGCGGCTGGGTGCTGCCCTGGGAGCAGAGCCTGCGCCGCCAGGGCTCGTTCATCTACCTCACCGACAACCAGGGCCGCGAAATCCCGTTCGTGACCCTGCAACCGGGCCAGCGCATCTACAACCCGCACGAACAGGTGTACCTGGTATGCACCGAGGGCGGCCACTACATCCTGCAAACCCTCGACAACCTGTTCTTCTATTTCGGCGAAGTGCCAGACACCAACAGCGAAGTGCCGCTGCAACGCATCGAAAACGCCCTCGGCCACTTCCTGCATTTCACCCGCACGCCAGACGGCACGCTGACCGACATCAGCGCCACTGGTGGCACCCGCGTGCACCTGCACTACGACAACCCGCTGGGTCGCCTGACCGACATCAAGCGCGTGGTGAACAACGAAGCGGTGGAAACGCTCACCCAGTACCGCTATGACGAACACGGCCAGCTGAGCGCGGTGATCAACCGCAACGGCGACACGGTGCGCAGCTTCAGCTACGCCGAAGGCCTGATGGTAACCCACAGCAACGCGCTGGGCCTGGGCTGCCACTACCGTTGGGAAACCCTCGGCGACAAGCCGCGCGTGGTCGAGCACTGGACCAGCGATGGCGAGCACTACCACTTCCGCTACGACCTAGACGCCCGCACCAGCTGGGCCACCGACGTGCTCGGCCGCGAGCTGGAAGTGCAGTACAACGCCGACCACCGCGTGGTCGCCAGCCGTGACTACGGTGGCGAACGCTACGCCATCGAGCTGGACGAGCAGGGCAACATGGTTGGCCTGGATTTGCCGGACGGCAACCGGCTCGCCTTCAAGTACGATGAATACGCCCGCCTGCTGGAAGAAACCGACCCGCTGGGCCGCAAGACCACCTACGAATATCACCACCTGACCACGTTGGTGACCCAGGTCAGCTATCCGGACGGCAGCACCTGGCGAGCGCGCTACGACGACAAGGGCAACCTGCTCGCCGAATTCGATGCCCTCGGCCAGATGACCGAGTACCTGAACAGCGATGACGGCCTGCCGCATACCATCATCGATGCGACTTACAAGTCCAAGTACCTGTGGTGGAACACCCTGGCCCAGGTCGAGCGTTATCAGGACTGCTCGGGCAAGAGCACCTGGTACCGCTACGACGAACGCCAGCACCTCGTCGCGGTAACCGATGCGCTGAACCAGACCACCACCCTGGAGCGCAAGCCCGACGGCGAAGTGCTGCGCATCAGTCACCCGGACGGTACCGCGGAAACCTTCACCTACAACGTCTACGGCCAGGTAATCAGCCACACCGACGGCAAGGGCCAGACCACACGCCTGATGCGTACGGCGCGTGGCCTGCCGAGCAGCCGCCAGGATGCCAAGGGCCAGCGGGTACGCTACGAGTACGACAAGGCCGTGCGCCTGATCGCGCTGGTCAATGAGAACAACGCCACGTACAGCTTTGCCTACGACGCTTCGGACCGGCTGACTGAAGAAGTGCGGGTGGATAACCTGACCCGGCGTTTCAGCTACAACGTCGGAGGCCATCTCACGCGACTGGATGAGATTGGCTATGGCGAAAATGCCGAGCGGCCGGAGCGGCATACGCTGTTTGAGCGTGACACCATTGGCCGATTGGTCGCCAAGATCAACCGCGATGCGCGTCAAGACTATGCGTACGATGACGGCGACCGGTTGCTGAGCATCGAGCGGCAACCGACCGGGATCGGCAAGCAGCTTGGGATCACGGAAGAGAAGCTGGAGTACGCCTACGATCTGCTGGGGCGGCTGACCAAAGAAATTACCCCCGACGGCACGCTCGGCTACGAGTACGATCCGCTCGGCAACCTGACCACATTGACCCTGCCGGATGGTCGCAAGGTCAACCACCTGTACTACGGCAGTGGGCACCTGCACCAGCTGAACCTGGATGGCCAGGTTATCAGCGATATGGAGCGTGATGACCTGCACCGCGAGGTGTATCGGACTCAGGGCAAGCTCACCAGCTGCTTCGGTTATGACGCGATGGGGCGCAAGGCCTGGCAGTTTGCCTCGAACTTGCCGGCCGACAAGCTCTCGCAGGTGCACAACACCGGGATCAATACCTCGTTGCTGGTGGAGCATGCCTACAACCCGATTCACCGCCGTTACCAGTACGACCCGGCTGGAGAGTTGGTGCGAACCCTCGACAAGCTGCGGGGCGAGATCAAGTACGAGTATGAAGCGAACGGCCAGTTGCGCAGCCGCGATACCGGCTCGCTGGTAGGCAGCGAAGAATTCCGCTACGACCCGGCAGCCAACCGTCTGGACTTCAATGCGCGCCAATTTGACAAGGTCAGGAACAACCGGATCAGGCAGTGGCGGGACCAGGAGTACCGCTATGATCCTTGGGGCAACCTGATCGAGAAGCGCTCGGGGCACAGCAAGCTGCAGAGCTTTGCCTATGACTGCGAGAACCGTCTGGTTCGGGCTGAAACGGTGGTCAACGGCAAGTTAGAGAGCTCTGGGCAATACCGGTACGACAGTCTTGGACGGCGGGTGGCTAAACAGGCAGAGATCAACGGCCAGGTTGAACAGAAGCGCTTCCTGTGGCAAGGCTTGAGGATGCTGCGAGAAGAGACGCCTGGGCAGAGCATCTTGTATGTGTACGAGCCGGGTGGCTATGCGCCGTTAGCGAGGGTAGATCAGGCGGAAGGGGAAGGGCAGAAGCTTTATTACTTCCATACCGACCAAATTGGTACGCCGCTGGAATTGACCGATAGCGACGGGCAGATCGTTTGGCAAGCGACTTATCGCTCATGGGGCGAGATAGAGCAGCTGACGGTCAACAAGGTCATGCAGAACATACGTTTCCAGGGGCAGTATCTAGATTGTGAAACGGAGCTGCATTACAACACCTTTAGGTATTTCGATCCGGAAGTTGGTAGGTTTATCACTCAGGATCCAATTGGTTTGTCTGGTGGGAGAAACTTATATAGCTACGCTCCGAATTCTATTGGCTGGATAGACCCCTTGGGCTGGTGCTCAAAAGCGCTGGGGAAAAATCTGGAAAGTAGCGGTGTGGCGCGACCTCAAAACACCGCGGCCCACCATATTGTCGGAGATAGCGCAAAACTCGCCGCCCCTGCTAGGGCAATTTTGAATAAGCATGGAATTGACGTTGACGGCGCGGCTAACGGGGTTTTCTTGCCAAATAGATTTAACACTGATATCAGTGTGCCAGGGATACTGCACAACGGGAAGCATCCTAATAGTTACTTTGAATCTGTCAATAAAATTATAGCAAATGCCGATGCCGCAGGTGGTAAGGATGCAGTGCTCAAAGCGATAGGAAATATCCGGCAAAAATTATTGAATGCTCCTAGAGAGTCCAGCTGGAAAGACATTTTTGGATGATTATGAAATATTATTATATAACTCAGAGCGATGAATTTAAAACACTTGTCGGTAAGGGAGACGAACTGGCCTTGTATGATGCCGCACAGCAGTATGCCTTTGGTAAAGATTCCAGTGCTGTGTTTTCCAGGCAGTATGAGTTAGAGTTTAACTCTGACGACAAGAGAAAAAAGGATGGCTCTGATGTGTTTACTTTCTTCAGTCCCGTGCTTGTTTTGACGTCCAAGGCTAAAAGCCTTCTTCAATCTATAGCTTCTGACTCTTTTGTGGATGTAGATGTTCTATCCCCAAACCCAGATCATTTAGGTGTAGTGGTTGATGCGAAAATTGATGGCGCACTTAATAAAGAACTGTCGGAATTTGATGAGTACCCTAACGGCCTGGTTGTTTACAAGCTAGTATTGAATCATCAGGCAGTACAGGGGTTCGACGTTTTTCGCGTAGCTGAAAACCCACTTTCTATTTATGTGTCTGATAGGTTTTTAGAGGCGGCAAAGCGGATAGGCTTGAAAGGTTTGGATTTCAAGGAAGTTGAAGCAGTTTGATTCACGCCGTGAAGGCGATTGTGTATCCAAATGCTCCTTAAAAACCCAGAGTGTCAAGGACTGAGGCGTAAACCTCAGTCCTATTGACGAAGTACAAGACATTAACGCTGAGATACCGCTGCACCGCGACGAGAATGCCCTTGGCCCGACCGACATCAAGCGCGTGGTAAGTACCGCTACGACGAGCACGGCTAGCTGACGACGGTAATCAACCGCTACGGCACGCACCGTGCGCAACTTCAGCTACGCCGAAGGCCTGATGGTCACTCACAGCAAAGCCCTGGGCCTGGGCTGCCACTACCGCTGGGAAACCCAGGGTGGCAAACCACGGGTGGTCGAGCACTGGACCAGCGATGGCGAGCACTACCACTTCCGCTACGACCTCGACGCCCGCACCAGCTGGGCCACCGACGTGCTCGGCCGCGAGCTGGAAGTGCAGTACAACGCCGACCACCGCGTGCTCGCCAGCCGTGACTACGGTGGCGAACGCTACGCCATCGAGCTGGACGAGCAGGGCAACATGGTTGGCCTGGATTTGCCGGACGGCAACCGGCTCGCCTTCAAGTACGATGAATACGCCCGCCTGCTGGAAGAAACCGACCCGCTGGGCCGCAAGACCACCTACGAATATCACCACCTGACCACGTTGGTGACCCAGGTCAGCTATCCGGACGGCAGCACCTGGCGAGCGCGCTACGACGACAAGGGCAACCTGCTCGCCGAATTCGATGCCCTCGGCCAGATGACCGAGTACCTGAACAGCGATGACGGCCTGCCGCATACCATCATCGATGCGACTTACAAGTCCAAGTACCTGTGGTGGAACACCCTGGCCCAGGTCGAGCGTTATCAGGACTGCTCGGGCAAGAGCACCTGGTACCGCTACGACGAACGCCAGCACCTCGTCGCGGTAACCGATGCGCTGAACCAGACCACCACCTTGGAGCGCAAGCCCGACGGCGAAGTGCTGCGCATCAGTCACCCGGACGGTACCGCGGAAACCTTCACCTACAACGTCTACGGCCAGGTAATCAGCCACACCGACGGCAAGGGCCAGACCACACGCCTGATGCGTACGGCGCGTGGCCTGCCGAGCAGCCGCCAGGATGCCAAGGGCCAGCGGGTACGCTACGAGTACGACAAGGCCGTGCGCCTGATCGCGCTGGTCAATGAGAACAACGCCACGTACAGCTTTGCCTACGACGCTTCGGACCGGCTGACTGAAGAAGTGCGGGTGGATAACCTGACCCGGCGTTTCAGCTACAACGTCGGAGGCCATCTCACGCGACTGGATGAGATTGGCTATGGCGAAAATGCCGAGCGGCCGGAGCGGCATACGCTGTTTGAGCGTGACACCATTGGCCGATTGGTCGCCAAGATCAACCGCGATGCGCGTCAAGACTATGCGTACGATGACGGCGACCGGTTGCTGAGCATCGAGCGGCAACCGACCGGGATCGGCAAGCAGCTTGGGATCACGGAAGAGAAGCTGGAGTACGCCTACGATCTGCTGGGGCGGCTGACCAAAGAAATCATCCCCGACGGCACGCTCGGCTACGAGTACGATCCGCTCGGCAACCTGACCACATTGACCCTGCCGGATGGCCGCAAGGTCAATCACCTGTACTACGGCAGTGGGCATCTGCACCAGCTGAACCTGGATGGCCAGGTTATCAGCGATATGGAGCGTGATGACCTGCACCGCGAGGTGTACCGGACTCAGGGCAAGCTCACCAGCTGCTTCGGTTATGACGCGATGGGGCGCAAGGCCTGGCAGTTTGCCTCGACCTTGCCGGCCGACAAGCTCTCGCAGGTGCACAACACCGGTATCAATACCTCGCTGCTGGTGGAGCATGCCTACAACCCGATCCATCGCCGTTATCAGTACGACCCGGCGGGTGAACTGGTGCGTACGCTCGACAAGCTGCGGGGTGAGATCAAATACGAGTACGAAGCCAACGGGCAGTTGCGCAGCCGTGATACCGGCTCGCTGGTGGGCAGCGAAGAGTTCCGTTACGACCCGGCAGCCAACCGCCTGGACTTCAATGCGCGACAGTTCGCCAAGGTCAAGGACAACCGGATCAGGCAGTGGCGGGATCAGGAGTACCGCTACGACCCGTGGGGCAACCTGATCGAAAAGCGCTCGGGGCACAGCAAGCTGCAGAGCTTTGCCTATGACTGCGAGAACCGGCTGGTGCGGGCGGAGACATTGGTCAATGGCAAGCTCGAGAGTACCGGGCACTACCGTTACGACAGCCTGGGGCGACGGGTTGCCAAGCAGGCGGAGATCAACGGCGAAGTCGAACAGAAGCGCTTCCTCTGGCAAGGCTTGCGGATGCTGCGTGAGGAGACGCCTGGGCAGAGCATTTTGTATCTGTACGAGCCGGGTAGCTATGCGCCGTTGGTGCGGGTTGATCAGGCGGAAGGGGAAGAGCAGAAGCTCTATTATTTCCATACTGACCAGATTGGTACGCCGCTGGAGCTGACGGACAGTGATGGCACGATTGTTTGGCAGGCGACGTATCGCTCGTGGGGGACAATTGAAAGGCTGGTAATCGATCAGGTCCAGCAGAATCTGCGCTTCCAGGGGCAGTACTTCGATTCTGAAACAGGGCTGCACTACAATACGTTCCGTTTCTACGACGCAGAGGTAGGACGGTTCCTGTCGCAAGATCCGATAGGACTTGCAGGTGGAATTAATATTTATTTGTACGCTGCAAACCCTACCTTAGAAATTGATCCGCTGGGGTGGTGTTCTACTAAGCTAGGTCAGAATATGGGGCATAGAACAGGTGATGGGATGGCTAATCACCATCTCATACCTGAGCAATTGATGAATAAGCCTATATTTGGATCTATGTTTAAGCGTTTAAAGGGTTTGGGTTTTGATGGTGACGGCGCATCAAACGGAATTTTTTTGCCGGACAAGAAGAACGTTCAGTATATTGATTTGCCTGGGCATTGGACGAATCATGATGCGTATACAACGGCAGTGGGTAAAAAGCTACTTGAGCTTAACAAACTGGCTCCTCAATTGAGCGATACGCAACTAATTTTGGGTATAAAAAATATTCAGGATTGGGCAAGGTCAGGTCTTCAGAATGGTCTATTTAAAGTCGATCCTGTTTCGGGTAGGTTGTTGTGAGGTGTTATGAAAGATTTTTATATGATTAATGCTGATGAAGGTCATGGGGTTCCGCTTTTTTTTGATATTGAATGGACTCCTAAACTGCCGGAGTTTAATCAGGTTTTAGAGAATCCCAGTAGAGATATGTTTGGAGATGCATATCAAGCTAAAATTGATCTGGATGTATTTTATGGCGATGCATTCTTTGAACAATACATCGTGTCTTTAGATTTTGTGAATCTTTGTGATTTGTATAATTGCAAATATTTTAGTGTGCCTTTGGCGATTGAGTTGCGCAAAGGGCGTGAGGCAAGTAAGGGTTATAGTCTGTTTTTTGTCCAGAGCAGATGTTCAATTCTAGATGTGGAAAAATCCAAATTTGCTCTCATGGATGAGGGGCTGTTGAGGCCTGAGAGCGAGCGCCAAGGCATGCCTGTGGTTTATGATAGGATCGAGAAGTTCGTTATAAGGGGGGGTATTGATGAGGATCTTTTTTATTGTGAGGAGATAAAACAAATGGTCTGCTCTTCAGAATTCATGCGCGGTTACTTGGAGAGAAATCTTGCAGGGCTAGAGTTTACGAAAATTGATGGCGATTTCATTTATGCCCCTTGGGGCTGAATCTTGGTTGGGTTGTATTTTTTCTTGCGGTTTTTAGTGCTTGGCCAAATAACAATTCAATAGCATAAGGTTCTTTAACATTCCGGTTTGTGATGGCTGCCTGCTGTGCCTCAGTCGTCTCATTTTCAACTGATCGAACTGGGCAATCGCAAGCAGCCGTCAGGATGCCAAGGGCGAGTGGGTTCGCTATGAATACGACAAGGCGCTGCGCCTGACGGCGCTTGTCAACGAGAACAACACTACTTACAGCTTTGCCTACGACGCTTCGGACCGCCTGAGCGAAGAAGTGCGGGTCGACAACCTGGCCCGGCGCTTCGGCTACGACGCTGGCGGGACGAGATTGGCTACGGCGACAACGGCGAGCGGCCAGAGCGCAGCACGCTGTTCGAGCGCGACGCAATTGTCCGTTTACTGGCCAAGGTCAACCGCGATGCGCGGCAAGACTTCGCCTACGACGATGCTGACCGCTTGCTGAGCATTCAGCGCCAGCCGACAGCTACTGGCAAACGGTTGGGCATCACCGATGAAAAGCTCTGCTACAGCTATGACCTGCTGGGTCGACTGACACAGGAACTGAGTCCGAGCGGAGCGCTGGACTACAAGTATGATGCTCTCAGCAACCTGACCACATTGACCCTGCCGGATGGCCGCAAGGTCAACCACCTGTACTACGGCAGCGGGCATTTGCACCAGCTGAACCTGGACGGCCAGGTGATCAGCGACATGGAGCGTGACGACCTACACCGTGAGGTGTACCGGACCCAGGGCAAGCTCACCAGCTGCTTTGGCTATGACGCCATGGGGCGCAAGGCCTGGCAGTTTGCCTCGAACTTGCCGGCCGACAAGCTTTCGCAGGTGCACAACACCGGGATCAATACCTCGTTGCTGGTGGAGCATGCGTATAACCCGATCCACCGTCGCTATCAGTACGACCCGGCGGGTGAACTGGTGCGCACGCTGGACAAGCTGCGTGGCGAGATCAAGTACGAGTACGAAGCCAACGGCCAATTGCGCAGCCGTGATACCGGCTCGCTTGTGGGCAGCGAGGAGTTTCGCTACGACGCAGCAGCCAACCGGCTGGATTTCAATGCGCGGCAGTTTGCCAAGGTCAAGGACAACCGGATCAAACAGTGGCGGGATCAGGAGTACCGCTACGATCCGTGGGGCAACCTGATCGAGAAGCGCTCGGGGCACAGCAAGCTGCAGAGCTTTAACTATGACTGTGAGAACCGGCTGGTGCGTGCTGAGACTTTGGTCAATGGCAAGCTGGAGAGCCGAGGCGAGTATCGTTACGACAGCTTGGGGCGGCGAATAGCCAAGCAGGCGGAAATCAATGGCGAAGTTGAGCAGAAGCGCTACCTCTGGCAAGGGTTGCGGATGCTGCGGGAGAAGACGCCGAGGCAGAGCATTCTGTACCTGTATGAGCCGGGTAGCTATGCGCCGTTGGCGCGGATCGATCAGGTGGAGGGGGAAGAGCAGAAGCTCTATTACTTCCATACTGACCAGATTGGCACGCCGCTGGAGCTGGCGGCCAGCAATGGCAAGATTGTTTGGCAGGCTACGTATCGTTCGTGGGGGGGTATTGAGCATCTGGTTATCGATGAGGTCGAGCAAAATTTGCGCTTCCAGGGACAGTACTTCGATAACGAAACTAGGCTGCATTATAATACGCTCCGCTATTACGATCCTGAGGTTGGACGTTTCGTCACGCAAGATCCTATCGGGTTAGAAGGGGGGAACAACCTCTACGCTTATGTTCCGAGCCCGATCACATGGATTGACCCCCTTGGGCTCGCTGCATGCCCTATGCGAGAGGTTAATGGAGCAAAAATATTCGGCAAAGGTCAAAAAGATGGGACTCCGGGGCATGATCAGTTCTCCGAGGCCATTGCTAATAAGCTGGCAATGAGCGGTAAGTTCAAAGAGATATATTTGAATAGGTCGTACAGTTTCGCTAATGGTAAAGGGGTTTCAGGGCGGCGCCCAGATATTATGGCTATTGATAATTCTGGAAAAGTTTATGCAATCGAACTGGCCTCTAAGACTGACATGGGGAAAAAGTTACCTTCATTGACGGTGCGGAATCAGACTGCGATGGGTAATCTGCCGAGTTTCGACCAAGGAAACATTATTGTGTTGAAGCATCATTATAATGCTTCAAAGATAAAAAGTGTTCTAGATAGCTTAACTGATAGCATATAGGTGCGATGATATGTGTGCGGCCAATGCGATGGCAATTTACGGCATCGAAAAGATCACTCCCGAATTCGTATATGAATTGGGCGTGCTTTTCTTTAAAATTATAGGGTTGGACATTACGGCATCAGGGTATTATAAATATCGAAAAGATAGATCGGAAGAAGATATTGACTTTGTGGAAGTTTCTTTGGCTGATTTGAGCAGGGAGGTTAAGTCCGGGAGGGCTACATCGTTCAGGCTCTATTGCGAAAGTGAAAATGGTTTTCTTTGGGATGCATCTTTTGGATATTCGACAACGGACTTTGGGGGCTTTTACCATATTGATGCGCAGGGCTTGCCCTCAAGCTTTGGGGAGGAGGGTTTTTTAGAGTTTATTGATGGTGTTTGTTTGTCCGGCTCGTTGGATTATGCAATATTTTATTCTGTGGATGATGTTTCTGAGGGGCTTTATTACGCAGGCGGCGAAAACTTAATCAGTGTCTATGACTATGAGAATCCTACTCTGTTTAGCAGGGAGACAGGTGGCAGATTCAAGGGGGCAGAGCGATATAAGAATGAAATGCTAAGAATGGTATATCCCATAAATGTTGTAAATGAGGGGCATCTGAAATTGCAGGTGGGCTCCTATAGTCTCCGAGATTGGATTTTAAGCGATAGTCGGCATGGTGTCCTGAAATTAAGTGCAAATGATATTTGGGTTTGGATGGTTGAGGGTAAGAATTTGGAGCATGTTAATAAAGAACTTGGGGGGGAGGGTCTTTTGATCTCTTGGAAACCTTTACGCCCCTCAAGGAAAGCTAAGTTATTGCCATGAATTCTCCAGGATTTGATGTCGGCTGGGTGTGAGAAAAGTGAAGAGGTGGCTGATTTTAATGCATGCCTATGTCTCTGATTAATTGCCTAGTTTTATTGTTTGACTGCATCTAGAGGTCCGCCGAGCAAAGAAAGTTAACTAACTGCTTTGGTTATACGCGATGGGGCGTAATGCTTGGCAATACGCCTCGATGCTGCCCGCCGACAAGCTGTCGCAAGTGCACAACACCGGTATCAATACCTCGCTGCTGGTGGATCCGACCCGGCGGGTGAATTGGTACGCACGCTGGACAAGCTGCGTGGCGAGATCAAGTAGGAGTACGAAGCTAACGGGCAGTTGCGCAGCCGCGATACCGGCTCGCTGGTGGGCAGCGAGGAATTCCGCTACGACGCGGCAGCCAACCGGCTGGGCTTCAATGCGCGACAGTTCGCCAAGGTCAAGGACAACCGGATCAGGCAGTGGCGGGATCAGGAGTACCGTTACGACCCGTGGGGCAACCTGATCGAAAAGCGCTTGGGGCACAGCAAGCTGCAGAGCTTTGCCTATGACTGCGAGAACCGGCTGGTGCGGGCGGAGACATTGGTCAATGGCAAGCTCGAGAGTACCGGGCACTACCGTTACGACAGCCTGGGGCGGCGGGTGGCCAAGCAGGCGGAGATCAACGGCGAAGTCGAACAGAAGCGCTTCCTCTGGCAAGGCTTGCGGATGCTGCGTGAGGAGACGCCTAGGCAGAGCATCTTGTACCTGTACGAGCCGGGCAGCTATGCGCCGTTGGCGCGGGTCGATCAGGCGGAAGGAGAGGAGCAGAAGGTTTATTACTTCCATACTGACCAGATTGGCACGCCGTTGGAGTTGACGGACAGCAATGGCAAGATCGTTTGGCAGGCGACGTATCGTTCTTGGGGGGCGATAGATAGTCTGCCGGTCAAGGAAGTCGAGCAAAACCTACGGTTCCAAGGTCAGTATTTTGATTGCGAATCGAGCCTGAATTACAATACTTTTCGGTTCTATGATCCAGAAATTGGGCGATTTGTCACCCAGGATCCAATAGGTGTCAGAGGCGGTGCTAGTTTATATGTTTATGTGCCGGCGCCGACTACTTGGGTTGACCCTTTGGGTTGGGTGCCTTGGGAGAAAAACGGGTTTGATAGCTGGTTTAATAGCGCCTCAGTTCAAGATATTGTTGATAATAAAAAAGCTGTAGAAGCCGCCCTTAGAAATCCGGGAGGTAAACATGAGATGTTCCCTGTCTCTATAGCGTCGAAGGCAAAAGAACTTGGCTTTACCGCTCAAGAGCTTAAAAAAATGACAGTGCCAACCAAAGATATTACTTTTGTGGGTGTGGCAGACAAATATGGTAATCCTGTGCCGGACGGTCCGCACCATGGTAGTAGGGCTGGAAGGCTGTTCCATAATAATTTAATTAAAGACCTGAATGGTGCGCAAAGCCAAGCGCTTAGCGTGATCGATTCACATCACAGCAAACACATGAAGCTAGGAGCATGCTAAATGGACTCTTATGATATTGATCGGTATAAAAAAGTTCATGTTTGGGTAGGTGCAAATTTCTCTTCGGAGGATGAATATCTAAAGTATTTTGAATTGGACTATTCTGTGGATTTGGATGATCCAGCATATAAGGTTTGTGGGTTTTGCAAAGATATTGGTGTGAGATGGTATGACGAAGATTTCATAGGGATTATACCAAGAAAAGCGGAGGAGGTGAATTTAGAGGAGATCATGCTTGAATCTGCGGTTGATTCCAGTTGCATTGAGGATCTAAAGACGGAGTGTTTGAGACTTGGAATTACTAAGGCTAATGCTATTTTCTGGTACTCTGATGGTGGCACGGAAATTTCCAAACCGCTAAAGTCGAATTATAATGGTTTGAAGTATATTGGGTTATATGAGGGCGAATAAGTTCGACGAAGGTCCAGAGGAACCTGGAATTGGCGCTCTGCGTCAACATTTTTAGTGTTTGGATCTGATTTTTGATGTGCGGTTATGTGTTGTTTTTAATTTAAAGTTTTTGTTGTGAGTATTATGGTAATAAGGATTCGGTCTTTAATAACTAATAGTTTATTTGGCTCTGCCAAAGTATAGGTAGAGCCGATATTCTTTCACTGCATGTGCCGCCGGGCGCATCTACAACCCGCACGAACAGGTGTACCTGTATGCACCGAGGGCGGCCACTACATCCTGCAAACCCTCGACAACCTGTTCTTCTATTTCGGCGAAGTGCCAGACACCAACAGCGAAGTGCCACTGCAACGCATCGAAAACGCCCTCGGCCACTTCCTGCATTTTGGCTTCAGAAGTAGTATGATGGAGCGGGCTGCGAAATTAGAGGTTGAATTGCAGGAAATGATTTCTGGGTTCTTCTAGGAGAATGAAATGATTACGCTTAATGATATTGTTCAAGACGTCGGTAATACTTTTTCTGATTATAAAATATGCTTTAGTCGCATGGATGTTCCCTCAGATGTCGCATTGCCTAAAAGCTGGGAGCAGTTTGGGTTGGCCCTTGAGGGTTCGCCTGTATATCCTCAAGGTTGGAAGTCTTTTTCAAGTGAATTCCCGTCCGTAATTTCGCTGCTCAACGATAGCTTGCTGGGCACGGTATTGATGCTAGGTGATAGTATTGAATTAGTATATGTTTTTCACGATGTAAACGGCTTCTATTATTACGTGGGCGGGGTGCCTGTGGAGGGTGGCGCTACTGATAATGGAGAGTTCAAGCATCTTCCAGCCAGGTTTCAAGATTTTTATCGGGACGTGCACAATGGGTACACGTTTTTTCCTGCTCGTTCAATGGGGCCGCAAAGTCTTGGTGACCAATCACGTGTTTCGAATTTGGTTGATGAGGAGGATGACTCTTTTGCTGAACGTTGGATTACGGTGTTTTCAAACGGTGGCGGAGACTATGTCGCGGTAGATGGTGACAAGGATAATGATACAGAGGGTTTGATTTGGTGGCATGAAGATCCTATGGTTCCAGAGTTGGGGATTGATATATTTGAGGTAATGGATACTTGGATGGCAACATTTTTGGAAGACACCAAACCTCGTGATGAGTTAATTGCCAAGCTTCGTTGAGCATTGGGGCTTTTCGAATGGGGCTTTGCCGAGGTATTGGTTAAACTTTTTACTTGCCGGTTTGAGATTCGCACAGATTTCAAATTGGGTAGCCCGCCTGCTGGAAGAAACCGACCCGCTGGGCCGCAAGACCACCTACGAATATCACCACCTGACCACGTTGGTGACCCAGGTCAGCTAACCGGATGGCAGCACCTGGCAAGCGCGCTATGACGACAAGGGCAACCTGCTCGCCGAATTCGATGCCCGCGGCCAGATGACCGAGTACCTGAACAGCGATGACGGCCTGCCGCACACCATCATCGATGCGACTTACAAGTCCAAGTACCTGTGGTGGAACACCCTGGATTGCCCATGCCTTGGGGGTTCAAAAGTGGCGCGGCGCTTCAGCTGGAACACTGGCGGCCATCTCGTGCGTCTGGATGAGATGGTTACGGCCAGCAGGTAGGGCCGCCAAAGTGACTGCCTCCCCGGCAAGCCACGTTTCGGTTCCACCGTGCGAAACCAGATTCGATTGTGCTTCATCGCTCCTCGCGCTTATCTGTCAGCCAAGCACGACCTGCCTCACCCGTCGTGACCTCAAGGCGAACAACAAGAACGGGAAACCACC
This sequence comes from Pseudomonas sp. A2, assembly GCF_023100865.1. Taxonomy (NCBI): domain Bacteria; kingdom Pseudomonadati; phylum Pseudomonadota; class Gammaproteobacteria; order Pseudomonadales; family Pseudomonadaceae; genus Pseudomonas; species Pseudomonas sp. A2. The sequence continues at coordinate 3,200,024 of NZ_CP039127.1, read as the reverse complement.
CGCGCGAGGAGACTCTACATGTCCCGACATCAGCACATCCTGGCCTGGCTGAACGATGTGGCCAGCGACCTGCACGCAATCCGTCACGATATCCACGCTCACCCGGAACTGGGGTTCGAAGAAAGCCGCACTTCGGCGCTGGTTGCCCAGCTGCTCGAAGAATGGCGCTATGAAGTGCACACCGGTATCGGCAAGACCGGCGTGGTCGGCGTACTGCGCAATGGCAGCAGCCCACGCCGCCTGGGCCTGCGCGCCGACATGGACGCGTTGCCCATCCACGAGGCCACCGGCGCCGCGTACAGCAGCCAGCACCAAGGCTGCATGCACGCCTGCGGCCATGACGGGCATACCACCATGCTGCTTGGCGCCGCGCGCTACCTGGCGGCCACCCGGCAGTTCGACGGGACGCTGACGCTGATCTTCCAGCCGGCCGAGGAGGGCCAGGGTGGCGCCGAGGCGATGCTGGCCGACGGCCTGCTGGAGCGCTTCCCTTGCGATGCACTGTTCGGCATGCACAACATGCCCGGGCTGCCGGCCGGGCACCTGGGCTTTCGCGAGGGGCCGATGATGGCCTCGCAAGACCTGCTCACGGTGACACTCGACGGGGTTGGCGGCCATGGCTCGATGCCGCACCTGACCGTCGACCCGCTGGTGGCGGCGGCCAGTGTGGTGATGGCCCTGCAAACCGTGGTGGCGCGCAATATCGATGCACAGGAGGCGGCGGTGGTTACCGTCGGCGCCTTGCAGGCCGGCGAAGCGGCCAACGTGATTCCGCAGCAGGCGCTGCTGCGCCTGAGCCTGCGCGCGCTGAACGCCGAGGTGCGGGCGCAGACCCTGGAGCGGGTGCGGGCCATTATCGTCAGCCAGGCCGAAAGCTTTGGTTGCCGCGCCACCCTAGAACACCGCCCGGCCTACCCGGTGTTGGTCAACCATGCCGCGGAAAACGCCTTCGCCCGGCAGGTGGGGGTGGAATTGCTCGGTGCCGAGGCAGTGGATGGCAACACCCGCAAGCTGATGGGCAGCGAAGACTTCGCCTGGATGCTGCAACGCTGCCCCGGCGCCTACCTGTTCATCGGCAATGGTGTATCGCGGCCGATGGTGCACAACCCGGCCTACGACTTCAACGATGACATCCTGCTGACCGGCGCCGCCTACTGGGGCGCGCTGGCAGAGCGCTGGCTCGCGCCCGCCTGACCTTTCCTTTTGACGACTGCCGCTGGAACCCGGGCGCGACCGCGCCTGGGCGATCACCCAATCATTGTGTGGAGTGTTTCCTATGCAGACTTCGAGCACCGGCGTGTCGCGTACCCGGCAAGTGGTCGCCGCCGTCATCGGCAACGCCCTGGAGTGGTATGACTTTATCGTGTACGGCTTTCTGGCCAGCATCATCGCCCGTCAGTTCTGCCCCTCCGACGACGAATACGCCTCGCTGCTGATGGCCCTGGCCACCTTCGGCGTCGGCTTTTTCATGCGCCCGGTGGGCGGCGTGCTGCTGGGCATGTATTCCGACCGCAAAGGCCGCAAGGCGGCGATGCAGATGATCATCCGGCTGATAACCGTCTCCATTGCCATGATCGCCTTTGCCCCCGACTACCTGGCCATCGGCATGGCCGCGCCGATGCTGATCGTGGTGGCGCGCATGCTGCAGGGTTTTGCCACCGGCGGCGAGTACGCCAGCGCCACGGCCTTTCTGGTGGAGAGCGCGCCGGCCCACCGCAAGGGCCTGTATGGCTCGTGGCAGCTGGTGGGGCAGTGCCTGGCGGTGTTCTCCGGGGCGGCGATGGTGGCCCTGGTCACCCACCTGTGCACGCCTGCGGCGCTGGACAGCTGGGGTTGGCGTATCCCGTTCGTGCTCGGCCTGCTGATCGGCCCGGTGGGGCTGTGGATTCGCAAGCACATGGAAGAGCCTGAGGAATTCATCGAGGCGCGCCGCCAGGCCAAGGGCCAGTCGCCCAGCTTGTGGCAGGTGCTGCGTGAGCATCGGCGCAGCCTGTTGGTATCGATGGGCCTGGCCTGTGGCGCGACGGTGTCGTTCTACGTGGTGCTGGTGAACATGCCGACCTTCGCCCACAAGAACCTCGGCCTGCCGCTGGACCAGGTGCTGCTGGTGCAGATGCTTGCGGTTGGGCTGATGACCGTGGTGATCCCGCTGTCCGGGGCGTTGTCTGACCGGCTGGGGCGGCGCCCGGTGCTGATGGCCTTCACCCTGGCGTTCTTCGTCATGGTCTACCCGTTGTATGTGTGGGTGGCTGCCGCGCCGTCGCTGGAGCGCCTGCTGGTGATGCAACTGCTGCTGTGCACCGCCATCGGTGGCTTCTTCGGGCCGGCGCCCACGGCCCTGGCCGAGCAGTTCCCGGTCGAGGTGCGTTCTACCGGTGTGTCGGTGGCCTATAACGTGGCGGTGATGGTGTTCGGCGGCTTCGCCCCGTTGATCGTCACCTGGCTGAGCAAGGCGCTCGGTACCCCGGTGGCGCCATCGTTCTATGTGCTGTTCGCCTGCCTGCTGACACTGCTGGGCACCTATTGCCTGAAAGAAGCCCCACGTGCGGGCAAGCCTGCCGCTTTCAACCTTGGAGTGAAACCGTGATGCCGCTAGCCATCGACCCCATCGTTGCCCTCGATGCCGAGGCATTGTCCCGGGCCATCCATGCCCGCCAGATGTCGTGCCGGGAGGTGATGCAGGCTTATCTGGCGCATATCGAACGCTTCAACCCGCAGGTAAACGCGCTGGTGTCGCTGCGCCCGGCCGAGGCACTGCTGGCCGAGGCCGATGAGCGTGACCGCGAGCTGGCCCGTGGCCATTCGCGCGGCTGGATGCATGGCATGCCCCAGGCGATCAAGGACCTGGCTGCCACTGCCGGGCTGCGCACCACGTTGGGCTCGCCGCTGTTCGCCGAGCAGGTGCCCGAGCAGGACGCGATCAGTGTGGCGCGGGTGCGGGCCAGTGGTGCGCTGATCGTGGGCAAGAGCAACGTGCCGGAATTCGGCCTTGGTTCGCAGACCTACAACACCCTGTTCGGCACCACCACCAACGCCTACGACCCGGGCAAGGTGGCCGGGGGTAGCAGCGGTGGGGCGGCGGCGGCGCTGGCCATGCGCCTGCTGCCGGTCGCCGATGGCAGCGACATGATGGGCTCGCTGCGCAACCCGGCGGCGTTCAACAACGTGTATGGCCTGCGCCCGTCGCAGGGCCGCGTTCCCCACGGGCCGGCGCCGGAACTGTTCGTGCAGCAGCTGGCCACCGAGGGGCCGATGGGCCGCAGTGTGGTGGATGTGGCGCGGCTGTTGTCGACCCAGGCGGGCTTCGATGCGCGGGCGCCGTTGTCGCTGGGCGAGGGCCGGCGCGATTTTGCCGCCGGGTTGCAGCGCGATTTTCGCGGCGTGCGGGTTGGCTGGCTGGGCGACTACGACGGTTACCTGGCGATGGATGACGGGGTACTGGGCCTGTGCGAAGCGGCCCTGGCAGACTTCGCCGAACTTGGCTGCCGGGTCGAGGCCTGCCAGCCGGCGTTCGACATGGCGCGTTTGTGGCAGTGCTGGCTGACCCATCGCCACTTCCTGGTGCACGGCAACCTCGCTGCGGCCTATGCCGACCCGGGCAAGCGCGCGCTGCTCAAGCCCGAGGCGCAGTGGGAGGTGGAGGGTGGCCTGCAACTGAGCGCGGCAGCGGTGTACCAGGCTTCGGTGGCCCGCAGCGACTGGTACCGCGCGCTGGGCAAGCTGTTCGAGCGTTACGATTACCTGCTGTTGCCATCGGCCCAGGTGTTCCCATTCGATGCATGGCAACCGTGGCCAACGGTGGTCGGTGGGCGGGCGATGGACACCTATCACCGCTGGATGGAAGTGGTGATTGGGCCGACCCTGGCCGGCTTGCCTAGCATCAGCGTACCGGTCGGTTTCAACGCTGCCGGGTTGCCCATGGGCCTGCAGATCATCGGCCCGGCCCAGGCTGACCATGCGGTGTTGCAGCTGGCCCATGCCCATGAACAGCTCACCCGTTGGGTAGCGCGGCGCCCACCCCGGAGCCTGCAAGCGCCATGAAACCGCTGGGCAGGCGCGGATCTTGCTGGCTATCCTGACCATCCAGTTACAGGGAGGTCACACTCATGGGCATCACGGCAGACAGTGGCGGCGTGCGTTCGGTGGAACGGGCGCTGGCCATCGTCGACCTGCTTGGCGAACACCAGGCGCTGGGCCTGGAAGAACTGCATTACCTGACGGCGCTGCCCAAGGCCACGGTGTCGCGCATGCTCGCCACCTTGCAGGAGCAGGGCTGGGTTTACCGCGGCCTCAGCGACAGGCGTTACCGGCTGTGCGCGCGGCGCCTGTTCGGTGACCGCCAGCTGCGTTTCAAACGGCGCCTGGTGGAACACGCCGCGCCCATGCTACTGGAATTGAGCGAACGCACCGGGCTGGTGGCCGACCTGTCGTGTTTCGACGGCGAGCGGCTGGAGGTGATGGAAAGCGCTGTGCCCCAGGTATTGCGCAAGCGTTACCCGCACACCTGCCAGATCGTCGGGCATCATGCCAGCCTGTTCCACTCGGCGATGGGGCGGGCATGCCTGGGTGAGTTGGCGGTCGATGAAGTGCAGCGCCTGGCGGCCCATGAGCGGGTGGGCGACGAGACGGTGCTGCGCGACATCGAGGAGGAAGCGAACAAGGGGTTCGGCCAGCGCACCGAAGGGCACTGGGAGTATCCGGTGCGCTTGCCGTTCCTGATCCGCGCCATTGCCCTGCCGGTGCATGCCGAAGGGCGCCTGGCCGGGAGCATTGCCTTGCACTGGCCGCTGGACCAGGCGCCGGTGGAGCGGGTGTTGAACCTGCACCTGAACAGCCTGGCTACAACGGTGGGCGAGGTGCAGCGGGCCCTGATTGTTTGAGTCAGCCTGTACCGGCCTCTTCGCGGGTAAACCCGCTCCCACAGGGAAAGTGCATTGCCCGAGGCTTGCTCGGTACCTGTGGGAGATAACCCAGCCCTTTTGGGCTGCGCTGTCGCGCAGAGAACAAATATCGCTCGTCTGACGCGGCCTTTGTAGGAGCAGCCTTGTGCTGCGAAGAGGCCGGTACAAGCAACAGACAGGCTTTGTCAGTACCGGCCTCTTCGCAGCACAAGGCTGCTCCTACAGAACCTCGCCGAACCAATGAGTCATGTGTTGTTCTATGGGAGCGGGCGAGCCCGCGAAGAGGCCAGTGCAGCAAACAACAAAAGAAGCTGTGTCCGCAGCCCTTCAACGTTCCAGGCTGTACATCCGGCACTCCGCCAGCAACGCCAGCAGGTTCGGCTCCCGCTCCCGCGCCTTGAGGAACACCACGCCAATATGCTGCTGCAAGCGATATTGCGGCTTCAGGGCAATCAGCCTGACCCGGTTTTCATACACCGCTGCGATCCGCCCAGGCAGCAAGGCAAAGCCCACGCCCGAGCTGACCATGCTCAGCAGGGTGAAGATATCGTTCACCTGCATGGCTACCTTGGGTTCAAAGCCGGCCTGCTGGAACACCCGGGCACCATCGCGGTGGGTGGCAAAGCCCTGGGTCAGGGTGATGAAGGTGGAGTCGGCCAGGTCGGCCAGGTCCACCTCGGCCTGCTCGGCGAAGGGTGAATCGATGGGGACGGCAAGGAAGATGTCGTCGGAGAACAGCGGCAACTGCTCGCAGGCCGGGTCGCTGACGCTTTCGTCGAGCGACACGAGGATGGCCTCCAGTTCGTGGTTCTTCAGGCGCTGCAGCAGGTCGACGTTGGAGCCCAGGGTCAGGTCGATGTTGAGTTCGCTGCGGCGCAGCTTGAGGCCCATGACCAGCTTGGGTACGGTTTTCACCGTCAGCGAGTACAGCGCACCCAGGCGGAAGCGCTCGGCGTAGAAGCCGGCGGCCTCGCGGGTAAGGCGAACCATCTGCTCGGCGTCCTGGATCAGCTGGCGGGCTTTCTTTTCCAGCACGTAGGCGCTTTCCAGCGGGATCAGCTGGCGGCCTTCGTGCTTGAACAACGGGCAGCGCAGTGCGCTTTCCAGCGAGTGGATGGCGCGGTGCACGCTGACAGCACTGGTGGCCAGCTCCGCGGCGGCGCGGCCGAGGTTGCCGGTGCGCATGAAGGCGAGGAAGGTTTCCAGCTTCTTGAGGGTCAGTTCTTCGTCGATCAGCATGGGGGCCTGGGGTGTGCGGCTTGGGGGTTATGGTGGATTTGAGATCGAGCGCCGCCCGCGCGGCGCTTCGCAGCACAAGGCTGCTCCTACATCTGTTTCGGGCCAGTATCGCCTGTTCCAATGCACGCGACCGCCTTGTTTGCCCGGCACGATATCGAGGTGGACGCCAAGGGACCGCGCGCTTTCGCCTCAGGAATAACTGGCCCGAAACAGATGTAGGAGCAGCCTTGTGCTGCGAAGCGCCGCGCGGGCGGCGCTCGATCTCAAATCCACCACATACCTCAAGCCCGACGCTCGATCAACGCCCACAACGCCGGGTCGTTGAAATCATCGATCACCAATCCGGCCCCCGCCGCCAGCAACCGCTCCGGCGTCTGCGTAGTGGCCACGCCCACGGTAAAGATCCCCGCGCCACTCGCGGCTGCCACCCCCGGCAGCGAATCCTCGAAGGCCAGTGCCTGCCCGGCCTCGGCACCCAGCCGCTGCAACCCGGTCAGGTAAGGCAGCGGGTCCGGCTTGGGCCGTGCCAGTTCCTCGGCCACCAGCACGTGCGCGAAACGCTGGCCCAGGCCCATGGCGTTCAACATGTGCTCGGCGTTCAGCCGCGGTGCATTGGTCACCACGCACATGCCGATGTCACGAGCCTGGGCATGTTCCAGCAGGCGCACTAGGCCCGGCATCGGCTCAAGAGCCGGCGACATGTCGCGGAACAGCGCCTCCTTGCGGTCGGCCAGCACCTGGCACTGCTCGGCACTGGCACCGGCAAACAGCTCGGCGAACAGCTCGCCGTTGGCGCGGCCGCTGACCTGGGCATCGAACTGCGCCTGGCTCAGCTCGCGGCCGTCATGCTCGCGCAGCAGTTGGCGAAAGGCCTGCAGATGCAAGGTGTCAGTGTCGGTGAGGGTTCCGTCGAGGTCGAACAGCAGGGCAGTCAGCATTGGGTATCCAGGTCCAAAATCATGGGCGGGCCAGAAGGGAGATTCTTTGCCTTTGGAGTCACGTCACCTACGCGACTTCCTGAGTGTACTGGAGTACGGCAGCCTTGGCAGACGTCCTCCGCATTCAGGTTGCCGGACCAGCCATATAAGCCTTCAGCATCATTGCGGCAGTTTCGCGATCACCTTGATCTCGAAGTCGAAGCCCGACAGCCAGGTCACGCCGATAGCGGTCACCGTCGGGTAGGGAGCCTCACCCCAATACTCGGCCGCCACCTCCCAGATGGTTTCGAATTTCGAGTCGGGGTCGACCATGAAGATGGTCGTGTCAACCACATCCTCGAAACTACTGCCGGCTTCGGCCAGGATCGCATTGAGGTTGGCGAAGGCCATGCGAACCTGCGCCGCGAGGTCCGGCTCGGCCGAGCCGTCCTTGCGGCTACCTACCTGGCCGGAAACGAACAGAAAACCGTTGGAACGAAGCGCTGGCGAGTAGCGGTGGAGCTCATACAAAGCATGGCGATCAGGCGGGAAGACGACATCACGTTTGCTGGACATTGCATACCTCGTTCGGGGCCCTGGCGGCCCGTTGATTAGGGTGAAGCCACTATAAGAAAGGCCGCCGGCCTGAATAAACGGGCAGCGCTGGCCATGACTGTTTGTATAATCCAAACAATCCAGGCGCGAGTGAGACGTGGAATGGACCGTTTCGATGCAATGCAGGCATTTGTCCGCGTGGTGGAAACCGGCAGCTTCACCAAGGCGGCAGCCACGCTGCACATGAGCAAGACCACCGTGACGCAGCTCGTTCAGCAACTGGAAGCGAGGCTGCGTGTGCGCCTGCTCAACCGCACCACACGCAAGGTGAATGTCACCGCCGACGGTGCGGCCTACTACGAACGCGTCGTCCGGCTGCTGGTCGACATGGACGACGCCGAGACCAGTTTGTCCAGCGCGTCGATGACACCACGCGGGCGGCTGCGAGTGGATGTCCCCAGCCCACTGGCGCGAATGCTGCTCATACCAGCCTTGCCAGGGTTCTTTGCACGCTATCCAGAGATTCAGCTGACTGTGGGCGTGAGCGATCGTATCGTCGACATCATTGGTGAAAACGTCGACTGCGTGGTGCGTGGCGGCGAGATCACCGATCAATCCCTGGTGGCAAGGCACGTGGGCGATTTGAAACTCGGCATCTATGCCGCGCCCGGCTATTTGCAGCGCTTCGGTACGCCGGTGCATCCCCGTGAGCTAGAAGAGAGCCGACACAACACCGTCGGCTTCCTCTGGTTTCGTACAGGCAAAGCCTTGCCCTACGCGATGCAGCGGGGCGAGGAGCGCATGGAAGCCCAAGGCCGCTCGCAACTGATGGTCGACGACGGCAATGCGTACCTTGCCGCCGGCTTGGCTGGCCTGGGGATAATCTGGCTACCGCAGTACATGGCCAGACCGCACCTGGCCAGCGGCGAGCTGCTGCCGCTGTTTGAAGACTGGCAGATGGCGCCAATGCCGATGTACCTGGCATTCCCGCCGAATCGCCATGTCAGCGCCAAGGTGCGGGTATTTATCGACTGGATGATCGAGTTGATGGCCGAGCATGCACCTGTGGCTGGGTGAAACAGGGGTAAACCCATTTCGCCATCCAAACGCATCAGCCTTTTCCCTGGAGTATCAGCCCAGCTATTGAACGCAGCCGCCAAGCCGTCGACGAAGGGGGCTGTTCAGCGTGCTCCGAAAAGAGTACAAATGTGCTCCATGGACAATCTTACCCCAAAACGCCGCGCCATCTTCGAGTTCATCCGTGAGCGCATCGCCGACCACGGCCAGCCGCCGAGCCTGGCCGATATCGCCACGCGCTTCGGTTTTGCCTCGCGCAGCGTGGCGCGCAAGCACATCACCGCCCTGTGCCAGGCCGGCTACATCGACGTCACGCCGAACCAGGCGCGGGGCATACGCCTGGCCGAACGGCTGCGCCGCCCGGAAATCCTCGAAGTGCCGGTGCTGGGCCAGGTGGCGGCAGGCGCCCCCATCGGCCCGGACCTCGACATTCACGAGCAGTTGCTGCTCGACCCCAGCCTGTTCCGCCGTACCCCCGACTACCTGCTGAAGGTGCGTGGCGACTCGATGATCGACGACGGCATTTTCGATGGCGATCTGGTCGGCATCCTCCAGCAGGCCGACGCCCGCGATGGCCAGATCGTGGTCGCCCGCCTGGACGGCGAGGTGACCATCAAGCGCCTGCAGCGCCAGGGTGGCAATTACCGGCTGTTGCCACGCAACCCGGCCTATGCGCCCATCGATGTGCGGCCTGAACAGGAGTTCTTCATCGAAGGCGTGTTCTGCGGCTTGCTGAGGCGTGACTGATGGGCGCGGTGGTCGACCTCGACAGGTTGCTCGACCAGCGCCGGGTATGGCGCGGTCGGCAGGCCCAGGCGCGGCCGCTCGGCCTGCAGCCCACGGGCCATGCCGCCCTTGACCAATGCCTGCCGGAAGGTGGCTGGCCGGCGGCTGCGCTCAGCGAACTGTTGCTGGCCAGCCCCGGCTGTGGCGAATTGCAGCTGCTGTGGCCGACCCTGGCCCGCTTGAGCGCTGAAGCCAGCCGAATCGTGCTGGTGGCACCGCCATTCATTCCTTACGCCCCGGCCTGGCAGGCCGCGGGGGTGGACCTGCGCTGGCTGGTACAGGTGGACGCCGAACCTGCCGATGCCCTGTGGGCCGCCGAGCAGTGCCTGCGCTCCGGCAGTTGCGCGGCGGTGCTGTGCTGGCCGGAACGTGCCGATGACCGCGCCCTGCGGCGCTTGCAGGTGGCTGCCGAAACCGGGCAGGCGCTGGCCTTCGCCTGCCGGCCGCAACAGGCGGCGCACAACCCTTCACCCGCGGCGCTGCGCATTGCCGTCGACACCCGCCCGGCACAATGGCGCGTGCTGAAAAGCCGTGGTGGCATGCCACCGGCGCTGCCCATCGCCTGCCCGGGGCGGGGCTGATGCAACATGCTCTGGGCCTGCATCCTGCTTCCGCAGCTGGCGCTGGACACGGTCCTGCGTGAGCGTGACGACCCCGATACCCCCCTGGTGCTGCTTGGCGGGCCGACCCAGCGACGCGTGCTGCAGGCCGTCAACCCGGCGGCGGCCGCGCTCGGCCTGCGGGCCGGGCAAACCCTGACGGCGGCGCGTGCGCTGGCCGATGGCTTCAGCTGCGTCGAAGCCGAACCCAGGCGCATCGACCAGGTGCAGCAGTTGCTGGCAGCCTGGGCCTACCGCTTCAGTGCCCAGGTCAGCCTGCACTACCCACGGGCGCTGTTGCTGGAGGTGGGCTCCAGCCTGCAGCTGTTCGGCCCCTGGCCGCTGTTCGAGGCCCGTCTGCGCCAGGAGCTGGCGGAGCTGGGCTTGCGCCAACGCATCGTCCTGGCCAGCAACCCGGTGGCGGCGCGCATGCTTGCCAATGCTCACGATGGCCTGGCCGTGATGGATGCCGATGCCACCCGTGCGGCGCTGCTGGGCATGCCCATCGAGCGTATCGGCCTGCCTGCGCAGGCTGCCGAGGCCTTTGCCCGCATGGGCCTGCGCCAGTTGAGCCAGGTGCTGGCCTTGCCCCGCGACAGCCTGGCCAGGCGCTTTCCGGCCCAGGTGCAGCTGCACCTTGACCAGTTGCTCGGCCTGCGCAACCTGGGGCTGGGCTTTTACCATCCCCCGGACCGTTTCGAGACCCGGCTGGAGCTGAACTTCGACGTCGAATCACACCAGGCCCTGCTGTTCCCGCTGCGGCGCATGCTCAACGACCTTGCCGCGTTCCTCGCCGGGCGTGACTGTGGCGTGCAGCGTTTCTGCCTGCACCTGGAGCATGCCGAAGGGCCGGATACCTTGCTGAAGGTGGGCCTGCTGGCCGCCGAACGCGATGCTGCGATGCTGTTCGAACTGGCGCGCGGGCGCCTGGAGCCGCTACGCATTCCCGCACCTGTGCGCAACCTGCGGCTGGTTGCCGAGGACCTGCCACCCTTCGTGCCGCAACACCAGGCATTGTTCGACCCGCGTGCGCAACAGGCGCAACCTTGGGAACAATTGCGCGAACGGCTACGCGCCCGCCTGGGGGATGAGGCGGTCAAGGGCCTGAGCGCGGCAGCCGATCATCGCCCCGAATGCGCCTGGCAAGCGGTAGAGCAGGGTGCCCAGGGCAGCATGCCGGTCGTTCCTGGCAGCCGCCCTGGCTGGCTGCTGTCGGCCCCCATGGCGCTGGACGAAGGCGGCTATCGCCTGCAAGGCCATGCCGAGCGCATCGAATCGGGCTGGTGGGATGGCGGCGATGTGCGCCGCGACTATTACCGTATCGAAACCCGTGACGGCCTGCGCGGCTGGGCCTACCGCGACCTGGGCAAGGCCGGCCCGTTGTGGCTGCAGGGCTGGTTCGCATGAACACCCCGGGTTATGCCGAGCTGCACTGCCTGTCCAACTTCAGCTTCCAGCGCGGCGCGTCGAGCGCCGACGAGCTGTTCCGGCGCGCGCGTGAACAGGGCTACCAGGCGCTGGCGATCACCGACGAATGCACCCTGGCCGGTATCGTCCGTGCCTGGCAGGCGGCCAAGGAACACCAGCTGCGGCTGATCGTGGGCAGTGAAGTGCAGTTGCAGGACGGCCCCAGGCTGGTGCTGCTGGTGCAGGACCTGGCCGGCTACCAGAACCTGTGCGCGTTGATCACCCGGGCCCGGCGGCGGGCGCAGAAGGGCGAGTACCAACTGTTTCGCGATGACCTGCAGCAGCACCATCAAGGCCTGCTGGCATTGTGGGTAGCCGATGACAGCGGCGATGCCACCCCCGGGCAGTGGCTGCACGGCGTGTTCGGTGAGCGCCTGTGGCTGGCCGTGCACCTGCACCGCGGCAGTGACGATACCTTGCGCCTTGAACGCTTGCGTAGCCTGGCGGCCAGGGTCGGCATCCGCGCCGTGGCCTGTGGCGACGTGCACATGCACGTGCGCGGTCGCCGCGCCCTGCAGGATTGCATGACCGCCATTCGCCAGCATTGCCTGGTGGCCGAGGCCGGGCGCTTCCTGTTTGCCAATGGCGAGCGGCACCTGCGCAGCCAGGCGCAACTGGGCGAACTCTATCCCGCCGACTTGCTGGCCGAGACCCTGGCCATCGCTGCGCGCTGCCAGTTCGAGCTGAGCGAATTGAAATACCAGTACCCCTGCGAACTAGTGCCCCAGGGGCATACCCCGGCGAGCTGGTTGCGCGAGTTGTGCCAGCAGGGTTTGCCGTCGCGCTGGCCAAACGGGCCGAGCAGCAAGGTGCGGGATGTGCTGGCCAAGGAGCTGGCGCTGATCGAGGAGCTGGGCTACGAAAGCTACTTCCTGACTGTGCACGACATCGTCGCCTTCGCCCGCAGCCAGCGCATTCTGTGCCAGGGGCGGGGCTCGGCAGCCAACTCGGTGGTGTGCTTCGTGCTGGGCATCACCGAGCTCGACCCCATGCAACACCACCTGTTGTTCGAGCGCTTCCTGTCGCGCGAGCGCAACGAGCCGCCGGACATCGACGTGGACTTCGAGCACGACCGGCGCGAGGAGGTGATCCAGTATGTGTTCCGCCGCTATGGCCGGCACCGGGCGGCGCTCACTGCGGTGGTCAACACCTACCATGCCGCCGGTGCGGTGCGGGATGTGGCGCGGGTGCTGGGGCTGCCCGCCGACCAGGTGGACGCCCTGGCCAAATGCTGTGGCCGCTGGAGCGATCGCATACCCGACGACCAGCGCCTGGCCGAGGCCGGCTTCGAGGCGGGCAGCCCTTCGCTGCGCCGGGTGCTGGTGCTGGCCGGCGAACTGATCGGCTTCCCTCGGCACCTGTCACAGCACCCGGGCGGCTTCGTCATCTCGCAGCAACCCTTGGACGAGCTGGTGCCGGTGGAGAATGCCGCGATGCCGGAGCGCACGGTGATCCAGTGGGACAAGGACGACCTGGACATGGTGGGCCTGCTCAAGGTCGACGTGCTGGCGCTGGGCATGCTCAGCGCCTTGCGCCGTTGCTTCGACCTGCTGCAACGCCACCGTGGCCAGCACCTGACCCTGGCGACCATCCCCGCCGAAGACCCGGCTACCTACGCGATGATCAGCCGTGCCGAGACCATGGGCGTGTTCCAGATCGAGTCGCGCGCGCAAATGGCCATGTTGCCGCGGCTTCGGCCGGAAAAGTTCTACGACCTGGTCATCGAGGTGGCCATCGTCCGCCCCGGGCCGATCCAGGGCGACATGGTCCACCCTTACCTGCGCCGGCGCCTGAAGCAGGAACCGGTGACCTATCCCTCGCCGCAACTGAAGGCAGTGTTCGAGCGCACCCTGGGTGTGCCGCTGTTCCAGGAGCAGGTGATGGAGCTGGCGATGGTCGCGGCCGACTACACCCCGGGCGAGGCCGACCAGTTGCGCCGCAGCATGGCCGCCTGGAAGCGTCACGGCGGCCTGGAACCGCACCGCGAGCGGCTGGTGCAGGGCATGTTGCGCAATGGTTATGACCTGGCGTTTGCCGAGCGCATCTTCGAGCAGATCAAGGGCTTTGGCAGTTATGGCTTTCCGGAATCGCACGCGGCCAGTTTTGCCTTGTTGTGCTATGCCAGCAGCTGGCTCAAGTGCCATGAACCGGCGATTTTCACCTGCGCGCTGGTCAACAGCTGGCCCATGGGTTTCTACAGCCCCGACCAGTTGCTGCAAGAGGCCCGGCGCCAAGGTATCGAGGTCAGGCCGGTCGATGTGTGCCACAGTGACTGGGACTGCACGCTCGAGCCTGAGCCTGGCGAGGTGCTGGCCATTCGCATGGGCTTGCGCCTGGTACGCGGCCTTGCCGAGGCTGATGCCAGGCGCCTGGAGCAGGCGAGGGCGCAGCGGCCATGGCGCGATGTCGAAGACCTGTGCCTGCGTGCCGGGCTCGATTCGCGTGCCCGCGCCCACCTGGCCGATGCCGGCGCGTTGCGCGCCTTGGCCAGCGACCGGCACCAGGCGCGCTGGCAGGTGGCGGCGGTGCAGCCGCAGCTGCCTTTGTTCGCCGATATCGAAGCCTTGCCGGAACGTACCGTCGAACTGCCCGTCCCCAGTGTGGCAGAAGACCTGATGGCCGATTACCAGACCCTGGGTACCACGCTTGGGCCGCATCCCCTGACCTTGTTGCGCTCACGCCTGCGGGCCCTGGGCTGTCGCAGTTCGCGCGAGCTGCAAGATGTCGGGCATGGTGACAACATTGCCGTGGCCGGGCTGGTGGTGGGCCGCCAGCGGCCACAGACCGCCAGCGGCGTGACCTTCGTCACCCTTGAGGACGAGCACGGCATGGTCAATGTGGTGGTGTGGCGGGCGCTTGCCGAACGGCAGCGGCGGGCACTGGTGGGGGCGCAGTTGCTCAAGGTCAGCGGGCGGCTGGAGCAGGAGAATGGCGTGCGCCACCTGATAGCACGGCGGTTGGAGGATGTGAGCCCGTTGTTGCAAGGGCTGGATGTACGCAGCCGGGACTTCCATTGATCCCCGGCATCTCACGCAAAACCCTGATTTTTGCGCGGTCCCTGTGGGAGCGGCTTTAGCCGCGAACACCGGCGCAGCCGGTGCCATGCACCGCGTTGAATTCTTCGCGGCTAAAGCCGCTCCCACAGGGTACGAGGATTACTTGCGAATTCAGTTCTCTTCGCTACACCATCGCCAACCGCTGCTTGCGCGTCGGTGCCGGGAACGCCCGGTCGATCGCCCGCAGGTCTTCGCCGGTCAGGGTCAGCGCACCCGCAGCGGCATTCAGCCGCACATGCTCGGGCGTCACGGCCTTGGGGATGGCTATCACCCCGTCATTGCGTGTCACCCACGCCAGGCTGACCTGGGCCACCGTGGCCCCATGGCGCTCGGCGATTTCCGCCAGCACCGGGTGCTGCAGCAGGCGCCCGGCCTGGGCCAGCGGGCAGTAGGCCATGGTCGGCAGCGCACGCTTTTCGCACCACGGCAACAGGTCGAACTCGATGCCACGCTGGGCCGGGTTGTACAGCACCTGGTTGGTGGCGCAATCGGGGTTGTGCAGTTCGCGCAGGTCGTCGACATCGAAATTGGAAACACCCCAGCGCTTGATCTTGCCTTGCTCGCGCAAGCGCTCGAACGCTTCGACGGTTTCTTCCAGTGGGTGCTGGCCGCGCCAGTGCAGCAGGTACAGGTCGATGCAGTCGGTGCCCAGGCGGGTGAGGCTGCGCTCGCAGGCGGCGGCCATGGCGCGCAGGCTGGCATTGTGCGGATACACCTTGCTGACCAGGAACACCTGGTCGCGGCGCCCGGCAATGGCCTGGCCAACCACTTCTTCCGCGCCACCTTCGGCATACATCTCGGCGGTATCGATCAGGCTCAGGCCAAGTTCGATACCCTGTTGCAGGGCCGCCACCTCGGCCGCCTTGCGAGCCGGATCTTCACCCATGTACCAGGTGCCCTGGCCGATGGCCGGAACGCTCGAACCTGCCAGTTTCACGTAACGCATGTCACCTCCGGGATGCGGGTATTGGAAAGCAGTACCTCGAGCAGCGCTTGCGCTGCCGTGGAAAGCTTGTGTTCGCTAAGAGCAATCACACCGATGCGGCGCTCGACCGTGGGCTCGACCAAGGGCACGCAGCGGGCGCCAAGTTCCTGCATCTGATTGATGCAAAGTGCCGGCACGGCACTGACCCCCAGCCCACTGGCGACCATGCGCCCGACGGTAGACAACTGATGGCTCTCGAAAGCCACCGCGAGTTTGCCGTGGCGGGCGGCCACGTTCTGCTCCATCAGCAGGCGCACCGCCGAAGGGCGTTGCAGGGCCACGAAGTCTTCGGCCAGCAATTGTGCCCAGCTGACCTGGGGCAGCTGCGCCAAGGGCGAATCGGCGGGCACCACGGCGACGAAACGGTCCATGTACAACGGGTGGAAATCCAGGCCATCGTTGTTGTCCGGTTCGAAGCCGATGCCCAGTTCGACGCGGCGATGGCGCACCAGTTCCTGCACCTGTTCGTTGATCACATCGTGCACCGTGACGTTGACCTTCGGGTAACGCTGGCGAAATACCTTCAGCGAGTGGGGCAGCAGGTTGCCGGCAAAGGCCGGCATGGCCGCCACCGAAACCCGGCCCAGTTGCAGGGTGAAACGCTGGCGCAGCATTTCTTCGGTGTCGTCCCAGTCGGCCAGCAGGCGCCGTGCCAGCGGCAGCAGCACCTCGCCCTCGGCAGTCAGGCTGACGCTGCGCGTGGTGCGGCTGAGCAGGGCGCCGCCAAGGTTTTCTTCCAGGGCCTTGATGGTCAGGCTCAGTGCCGGTTGCGAGACATGCAGGTGTTCACCGGCCTGGGCGAAGCTCTGGTACTTGGCCACAGCGACAAAGGCGCGCAGTTGCTTGACGTTCATGACAGGCCTGTTGGTTGTTTTGCAAAAGTTATCAATCGATGATGAAAACAAAATTAACAAATCAGTCGCTTGCGGTGAAGATGTCCCCACACGCTCACCGACAGCCTCGTCGGTTCAACAACTACAAAAGGCGGATCAGCATGGCCGGACTGGACAAGCGCGTTGCAACCTATGAACAGGCCCTCGAAGGCCTGACCGACAACATGACGGTACTGGCTGGTGGTTTCGGCCTGTGCGGTATCCCTGAAAACCTTATCAGCGAAATCAAGCGCCGTGGCGTCAAGGGCCTGACCGTAGTCTCCAACAACTGCGGTGTCGACGGCTTTGGCCTGGGCGTGCTGCTGGAAGACCGGCAGATCCGCAAGATGGTCGCTTCCTACGTGGGCGAGAACGCCGAGTTCGAACGCCAGCTGCTGAGCGGCGAGCTGGAAGTGGAGCTGACCCCGCAAGGCACTCTCGCCGAGAAAATGCGCGCCGGTGGCGCCGGCATCCCGGCCTTCTACACCGCCACCGGCTACGGCACCCCGGTTGCCGACGGCAAGGAAGTGCGCGAATTCAACGGCCGCAAGTACATCCTCGAAGAATCCATCACCGGCGACTTCGCCATCGTCAAGGGCTGGAAGGCCGACCACTACGGCAACGTGGTGTACCGCAACACCGCGCAAAACTTCAACCCGCTGGCGGCCACCGCCGGCAAGATCACCGTGGTCGAAGTGGAAGAGATCGTCGAACCTGGCGTGCTGCTGCCCAGCGAGATCCACACCCCGGGCATCTACGTGGACCGCGTCATCGTCGGCACCTTCGAAAAGCGTATCGAAAAGCGCACCGTCAAGGCCTGAGCGCCATCCACCAGAACAACAAAGAGATCCTGACCATGGCACTGACCCGCGAACAGATGGCGCAACGCGTCGCCCGTGAACTGAAGGACGGCTACTACGTAAACCTGGGCATCGGCATTCCGACCCTGGTGGCCAACTACGTACCCGCCGACATGGATGTGATGCTGCAATCGGAAAACGGCCTGCTCGGCATGGGCGAATTCCCCACCGAAGGCACCATCGATGCCGACATGATCAACGCCGGCAAGCAGACCGTCACCGCCCGCCGCGGTGCCTCGATCTTCGATTCGGCGCAGTCGTTCGCCATGATCCGTGGCGGCCACGTCGACCTGACCGTGCTCGGCGCTTTCGAAGTGGATGTGCAAGGCAACATCGCTTCGTGGATGATCCCGGGCAAGCTGGTGAAGGGCATGGGCGGCGCCATGGACCTGGTGGCCGGTGCCGAGAACATCATCGTCACCATGACCCACGCTTCCAAGGACGGCGAGTCCAAGCTGCTGCCGCAGTGCAGCCTGCCATTGACCGGTGCTGGCTGCATTCGCAAGGTGCTGACCGACCTGGCCTACCTGGAAATCGAAGACGGCGCCTTCATCCTGCGCGAGACCGCGCCTGGGGTGAGCATCGAGGAAATCATCGAGAAAACCGCCGGCAAGCTGATCGTGCCGGATGATGTGAAGGAAATGACCTTCTAAGATCGCTAGCGTCACGCCCCTGTAGGAGCAGCCTTGTGCTGCGAAGCGGCCAGCGCAGGCATGCACGAGATGTGTTGTCTGTACTGGCCGCTTCGCAGCACAAGGCTGCTCCTACAGGGGTTTTGCGTTTTTGCTGATGTATCCGATAAAACCAATAAAAGGAATTGAACTGTGGCCGCTGAAATCCAAGACAGCCGTTCCGCGCGCTTTGCCTTGCGCTGCTCCAACTGGGCCGAACGCTGGTTCCCCGATTCCTGGGTGTTTGCCGCCCTGGCAGTACTGCTGGTGTGCATCGGCGCCCTGGCCATGGGCGCCAAGCCGACCGACACTGCCAAGGCCTTTGGCGATGGCTTCTGGAGCCTGATCCCCTTCACCATGCAGATGGCCTTCGTGGTCATCGGCGGCTATGTGGTGGCCAGCTCGCCGCCCGCCGCGCGCCTGATCGACCGCCTGGCGCGCATCCCCGGCAATGGCCGTTCGGCCGTGTGCTGGGTGGCGCTGATCTCGATGCTGGCATCGCTGCTCAACTGGGGCCTGTCGCTGGTGTTCGGCGGCCTGCTGGTGCGCGCCCTGGCCCGACGCACCGAACTGAAGATGGACTACCGCGCCGCCGGCGCCGCCGCCTACCTGGGCCTGGGCGCCGTGTGGGCGCTGGGCCTGTCTTCGTCGGCGGCGCAACTGCAGGCCAACCCGGCCAGCCTGCCACCGTCGATCCTGTCGATTACCGGGGTGATCCCGTTCACCGAGACCATCTTCCTCTGGCAGTCCGGCGTGATGCTGGCGGCATTGGTAGTGGTCTCGCTGGTGATCGCCTACGCCACGGCGCCGGGCCCGAACAGCGCGCGCAGCGCCCAGGACTGCGGGGTCGACCCCAGCTTCACCGCGCCACCGGCACCCCAGCGTACCCGCCCGGGCGAGTGGCTGGAACACAGCCCCATCCTGATCCTGTTGCTGGTGGCCCTGGCCGCCGGCTGGCTGTACCAGGAGTTCGCCACCAAACCGGCGATTACCGCCATTTCCGGGCTGAACACCTACAACCTGTTGTTCATCATGCTCGGTGCCTTGCTGCACTGGCGCCCGCGCAGCTTCCTCGATGCGGTGGCGCGTGCGGTTCCGACCACCACCGGGGTGCTGATCCAGTTCCCGCTGTATGGTTCGATCGCTGCCATTCTCACCCAGGTGAAGGGCGTCGACGAGCAGACTTTGGCCCACCACATTTCACTGTTCTTCACCCAGATCGCCACGCATGACACCTATGCCGTGCTGATGGGCGTCTACTCGGCGGTGCTGGGCTTCTTCATCCCATCGGGTGGTGGCAAGTGGATCATCGAGGCCCCGTACGTGATGCTGGTGGCCAATGACCTGCAGTACCACCTGGGCTGGGCAGTGCAGATCTACAACGCCGCAGAAGCCTTGCCGAACCTGATCAACCCGTTCTACATGCTGCCGCTGCTGGGGGTACTGGGGCTCAAGGCACGCGACCTGATCGGCTTCTCGTTCGTGCAGTTGCTGGTGCACGTGCCGCTGGTGCTGGTGTTGCTGTGGGCATTGGGTACGACGTTGCAGTACCTGCCGCCGGTGATGCCGTAACCCTGGGCCTGCGCTGGCTTTTTGTAGGAGCGGCCTTGTGTCGCGATAGGGCCGCAAAGCGGCCCCAGGGTTTCAGCAATAGTGCACAAATTGCCGGGGCTGCTCTGCAGCCCCATCGCGACACAAGGCCGCTCCTACAAGACTCAGCGCAGCAGCCCCAGCATTTCCTGAGCAGTCCACGTATCATTACCAGGCTGCCTTCGCCTGGGAAATCCGCGTCACATGTCTATCCGATTGAAACTGCTGCGAAAGAAACTGGGGATGACCCTGGAGTTGCTGGCCGACAAGACCGGCATGACCAAGAGCTACCTGTCCAAGGTCGAACGTGGCCTGAACACCCCCTCGATCGCCGCCGCGCTGAAGCTGGCGCGGGCACTGAATGTCAATGTCGAAGAACTGTTCGCCGAAGAGCAGACCGGCCAGAACCGCTACAGCCTGGTACGCCATGGCGAGCGCCAGGCATTGGTGGGTGACGGGGCAGGGCCGGGGTACTCGGCCCTCACCAGCCAGGTCGGGCAGCGCAGCCTGCTGCCGTTCCTGATCCAGCCGCCGACCGAGTTCAGCGACCCTACGTTCAAGGAGCACCTGGGCGAAGAATTCCTGTTCGTCCACGCCGGCCAGGTGGAAGTGGACTTCATGAGCGAGCGGGTACTGCTGGAGCAAGGCGATGCCTTGCATTTCAATGCCCAGACACCACACCGGCTAAGGTCGGTGGGGCCGCTGCCGGCGCAGTTGCTGGTCGTGGTGCATCACACAGACGAATAACATGCCGGGGCGCCAAAGCGCCCCACGGCCTTGCCTTTCTCAGCGATGAAACTATGGCGCCACCAATGCAGCGCCCTATGCTCAATTTGCGCGTCGATATTTTGACTATATTGTCCGGCGCCCATTGAATTTTATTATAGTGTCGAATCGTTGACGCAATGTCATTGTGTTCATAAGCTCATCTCAACGGTGAAACAACTCCCGAACACCACGCCAACAAACAGTTGATTTTCCTCTTCAGGAGGGCGTATGCGCACGGCTCTGATTATCAAATCGATGTCTTTGCTGGCGCTGTTAAGTGGCGCAGCGCGTGCCGCGGATATGTATATCAATCAGAACAGTATCGTCCCTGTTTCAACGGCAGGGTGGTTCTTTGCATTTGCTGTCGTTGGCTTTGTAGCTGTCGCCAACAGGAGAAAGATCTGAATCCGCCAGCCTGGGTTCTAACCTTGACGCCAGCGGCCCGGGGCCTCGCTTGTCAATTCCCCAGCCGTTGCTATATTGCCAGTAGCCCGTGCAGGTCCACGGTTGCAGGCAGCAAAGCCCAGGCTGCACAGCGTCAAGGCAAGGCCTCGTAAAGATCGAGGTTATCGCGGTTGGCGTATGCCGCGAAGCGGAGCGAGAGTTGGTGTGCTGTTCTCATTCAGTGCTCTTTGTCGGGCCTTTTCGGCCGGAGGGACCCTCATGGTGCGTTCAATGTTTGCCGCGTTCTGCATGCTGATGGTGTGGTCTGGTGCCGGTAAGGCCGACCCGAGCAGTGCTACCTACCTGCTCAGCCCCGGCGATGTGGTGATGGTTTCGGTGTGGCAGGAAGATAGCCTGCGCCAGGAAGCCACCGTACTTCCCGATGGAAGTATCACGTTCCCCCTGGCAGGTCGCATCGATGTTGCCGGGCTGGATGTGACGACCGTTGAAAAACAAGTGGCTGCCAAACTCGAGAAATTCCTCCCCGACCCGAACGTCAGCGTTGTCGTCAAGAGCATCGCCGGCAACCTGGTCTATGTACAAGGCAAAGTGATAAAGCCCGGGCCGGTACAGATGGCGGGCCCTACCGCAGTGTTGCAGGCCCTGAGCATGTCTGGCGGCCTGGACAAGTTTGCAGATGAAAGCGAAATCAAAGTGGTGCGCGGCACTGGCGCTTCCCAAAAAATCCTGCCCGTGCGATATAGAGACCTGGTGTCTGGCCGGGATATGTCCACCAACATCCAACTTCAGGCTGGCGATACGCTGGTCGTCCCTTGATCTTGCCTTTAATAAGAACACTTAATGCCTCTTCTCAGAACAACTAGTATTGCAACGGCAATCTTGGTGTTGCCGTTTACGAACACGGTCTTGGCAGCAAATTGGCAGTCTACGGTAGTGGTACCGACATCCGTCGAACATGACAGCAACCCCTTGCTGCTGTCGTCGGGTGAAAAGGGCATAACGCGCACGATCATCGCGCCGGATTACACCCTGATCGGTACCTTCGACCGGGACGAACTGAGGTTGGGGCTGGGCATGAATGTATTGCGCTCGTCCGACACGGCGGTGGTCGACAACCGTGAGGACCCTGACGTGAGCCTGGGCTGGCAGCGTCAGACCGAGCGCGGGCGGTTTGGCCTGCTGGCGCGTTACAACGAAAGTTCGACGCTGTCGGGAACGGTGCTGGATACCGGT
Source organism: Pseudomonas sp. A2 (assembly GCF_023100865.1). Taxonomy (NCBI): domain Bacteria; kingdom Pseudomonadati; phylum Pseudomonadota; class Gammaproteobacteria; order Pseudomonadales; family Pseudomonadaceae; genus Pseudomonas; species Pseudomonas sp. A2. The sequence continues at coordinate 3,178,043 of NZ_CP039127.1, read as the reverse complement.
GTGGTCACCACCGATGGCACGCAAAAGCTGTATACGCTGACCGGCAACTGGAGCCAGGCGGTTACCGAGCGTAGCACCTTGAGCAACGAAACCACGTACAACCGTGCCCGTTATGACATCAGTACGCTGACGGGTTACGAAGAACTGGGCAACGTGTTCACCTGGACCTACGCCTGGAGCGAGCGGGCTGATTTGTACAGCCGCTTTGGTGCCCGGCGCTATGAGCCCGAGGAGGACCAGACGGCGACGGCGTCCAACAGCTACAGCCCCGCGGTCGGGGTCAAGTACCAGTTTTCCGAAAGCCTCAGCGCCGATGCGCATGTGGGTGTCACCGAGGTTTCCGGTGACGAAGGTGGCCGACGCGGGGAGGGTGGGGTTGCGCTGCTTTACACCGGTGCGCGCGCCGTCGCCAGCTTCACCGCCGAACGCAGCACGGTAGCCAGCGCCGAAGGCGGCTTCGCCGAGCTGGACCAGGTGCGCGGTGTGTGGAGTTACGCCGTCAGCGAATTGACCCGGGTGGGCGCGGACGCTGCCTGGCAAGACAGCAAAGGGCAGACCCCCAACACCCTGCAGACTTACAGCGTGTGGGCCAGCCGCGAGTTTTCGCCGTACTGGGACCTGCGCCTGTCGCTGATGTACAAGGAACGGCAGCAGGATAACGAAGCTGATGCGAACGCTACGATCGTGGGTTTGACGTTGACGTACAGGTACCCCGACATCTGAACTTCAGGCAGGTGGCCCCATGAAGTCTGACTACGAGCTCTCCCTCAGAGATTACATTGCCATAATCAAGGACAGGGCCCTGTTATTGGGGGTGAGCATCGTAGTCATCCTGGCCACGACCGTCGCAGTCGCGGTGATGGTGCCGCCGATCTACCAATCGACCGGCACCATCCTGGTGGAATCGCAGCAAATTTCCCCTGAGCTGGTGTCGACCAACAACACCAGCTTTGCCGATGAACGCATCGAAGTGATTCGCCAGCGGGTGATGACCCGCGAGAACCTGCTGCGCATCATCGACAAGTACAACCTGTTTCCCGACAAGCGCTTCAGCGATAGCGACAAGATCGACCACATGCGCAGCGCCATCGTCGTCGAAACCCTTACCACATACGTGCGCGGGCGGGGTGAAGCGACCGTGGCGTTCAATGTGTCCTTCGAGCACAAGCAGCCCGAGGTGGCCAAGGAAGTCGCCGACGAGTTGGTGACGCTGTTCCTCAACGAGAACCTCAAGCAGCGTACCGAGCGGGCCAACGAAACCACCGAGTTCCTCACCCAGGAGGCGAACAAGCTGGGTGCCGAGCTGGCCAACCTGGAAAACCAGCTGGCGGATTTCAAGCAGGCCCACGCCAACGCCTTGCCCGAGCACCAGACCTTGCGCATGAACATGCTGTCACGGTCGGAGCTGGAGTTCCGCGAGGTCGACCGTGATTACAAGGCCGCCCAGGAAGAACTGCGTTACCTTGAGCTGGAACTGTCCGCGGCCAATGCCGGGCTGGCAACCAAGGCCGGCGAAGGCCCCAGGGCGGCCGGTGCCGAGCAGCCCCAGGACCTGCCCAGCCTGAAGGCCGAATATGCCCGGCTGTTGAGCCGCTACAAGGAAGCCCACCCCGATGTGGTGGCGGTCAAGCGCAGGATCCAGGCGCTCGAAGCCAGTGGCAATCGCACGGCAGCGGCCTCCACGGTCGGCCTCGATGTCGCCCGCGTGCGCGCCAAGATGAGTGCGGCACAGGAGCGCATTGCTTCGCTGGCCGAGCAAAAGCGCGAGTTGACCCGCAAGATGGAAGGCTACGAGGCCGAGATCCTCGAGGCGCCGCAGGTCGAGCGTGGCCTGGTTACCTTGATGCGTGACCACGACAACGCGCGCAAGAAGTACGAGGAAATCCGCGCCAAGGAAATGGGCGCGAAGATTACCGAAAGCCTGGAACAGGAGAACAAGGCCGAGCGCTTTGTACTGCTTGAACCACCGCTGATGCCCGAGAAACCGATCAAGCCCAACCGCAAGAAGATCGCTGCGCTGGGCCTGGTGCTGGCACCGGCAGGTGGCGGTGCGCTGGTGATGCTGCTGGAGATGTTCAACCAGCGCATTCGCGGCGTCGGTGCACTGGAGAACCTGCTGGGCAGGCGGGTGCTGGTGGCGCTGCCATACATCGATACCAAGGCCGATGTGGCCAGGCGCAAGCGTTGGCGCAACTGGCTGATCGTGGCGGCACTGGCGCTGGCGGCTATCATGGTAGTGCTGGTGCACGTGTTCTACATGCCACTGGATGTGCTGTTGTTCAAAGTCATGTCTCGGTTTGCATAGGGAAGCAGTGATGGACAGGACCAAGCAGGCTGTCGGCAATAATCTTCACCAGGTTACCCCGGGTACCCCCCAGGCCTTGTCACCCGCCCCTGGTACGGCACTGGCGGAAGTGCCTGGCCAGTTCGACTACGTGAACACCAAGGTGGTGCCGTTGCGCGCGGAGCACCTGGAGCGTCACCGTATCGTCGCCTACAACAAGAACTCCAACATGAACGGGCCGATCGACCTGCTGCGCACGCAAGTGCTCAGGACCATGGACGAGAATGGCTGGCGAACCCTGGCCATCACCTCGCCAACCCCTGAAGCGGGCAAGACGGTGCTGGCGATCAACCTGGCCATGAGCATCGCCCACCACACCACCAAGACCGCTTTGCTGGTGGACTTCGACCTGCGTCGACCCAAGGTCGGCAGCAGCCTGGGCCTGCCCATGGACCAGGCGTTGAACGAGTTTCTGACGGACAAGGCCGAGTTGCAGGACTGTCTGGTCAACCCGACCTTGCCTCGGTTCGTGGTGCTGCCCACGCGGGTGCCGGTGCCGTTGTCCACCGAAATGCTGTCGTCGCCCAAAGTGAACAACCTGATCAGCGAACTACGCAACCGCTACGAGTCGCGCATCTGCATTTTCGATTTGCCGCCATTGCTCAGTTCTGACGATGCGATCACCGTGATACCCAAGTTCGACTGTGTGCTGCTGGTGGTGGCCAACGGTATGAACAACAGGAAGGAGATCGAGGATTGCCTGCATCACCTGGCAAGGGTGAACCTGGTGGGAACGGTATTGAACAAAGCTGACGAGCAGCCTCGAACCTATTATTGAGTCTCGGTATTCTGGGGCTGCTTCGCAGCCCATCGCGACACAAGGCCGCTGCCACAGGTATGGCGCACTCTTTCAGCGGGTGGGGTAGCGAGCCCAGGGGTACTGCAACTCCCATTGCCACGCATGCCGCACAATCGACTCCAGCGAGGCAAACTCCGGCCGCCAGCCCAGCATGTGCATGGCCTTGCCAGCATCCGCCACCAACCGGGGCGGGTCGCCGGGGCGGCGGGGGGCGTCGAGGGTGCGGATCTGCCGGCCAGTCACCGCCCGGGCCGTATCGATCACCTGCTGCACCGAAAAGCCCAGCCCGTTGCCCAGGTTGAACGCGGTTCGCTCGCCACCCGCCAGCAGGTAATCCACCGCCAGTGCATGAGCCGCCGCCAGGTCGGCCACATGCACATAGTCGCGTATGCAGGTGCCATCCGGCGTGTCGTAGTCGCGGCCAAATACCGTTACCGCATCACGGCGGCCCGAAGCGGCCTGCAGGATCAGCGGGATCAGGTGGGTTTCCGGGTCATGACGCTCTCCCAGCTGGCCCTCCGGGTCTGCGCCCGCTGCGTTGAAGTAACGCAGGCATACCGACTTCAAGCCATAGGCCCGGTCGAAGTCCTCGAGAATCTGCTCGACCATCCATTTGCTCAACCCATACGGGTTGATCGGCCCCTTGGCATGCGCTTCGTCGATCGGCACGTACTGCGGGTTGCCGTAGACGGCTGCGCTGGAAGAAAAAACCAGGTGCCTGATACCGGCATTCACCATGGCCTGCAGGAGGGAAAGGGTGGCCGCGACATTGTTCTGGTAGTACTTGCCGGGCACGCTGACCGACTCGCCCACCTGGATGAACGAGGCAAAGTGGAACACGGCATCGAAGCGGCAAACACCGAACAGCACATCCAGGGCGGGCTCGTCGGCGATGTCCAGTTTCGCCCACTGGACGCCGGGGCCGGGCGAGACGAGGTCCGCCACCACCACCTCATGGCCCGTACCGAGCAGGTGCTTGACCATGTGCGAGCCAATGTAGCCTGCGCCACCGACAACCAGAAACTTCATCCATGCCTCCTGGACTCTGCTGTTGTACAGCTGCGCTTTTCAGCTACAGGACTGTTGTGAGGGTAGATGGCCATATGCCCTATTTCAAGAACAGCCAGTTGGACATGTACTTGCCGTCGAACGTGATGCTGTAGCGTCCATCCTGGTAAGCCATCGGCAAGGGTTTCAACTGGGCCTGTGCATCCCGGGCGAACAGCTTCAGGCCAGCAGGCGCCTTGATGTTCAAGGTGCCGGCAAACGGCTCTACGTTGAACGGTGTCTTGTCATCGGCCTTCGGCACGGCCCGGGTACCCAGCGACAGCAGCAGTTCACGCGACTGGCCCAGAGGGTTGCCGTCCAGGCTTTGCACCACGACGCTGGCGTACGGCGTTCGTGCTTGCACCTGGATGGCGCCCAGGCTGATCAAGCGACCTCCCAGCCATCCGGTGGCGGCCTGGGTCAGCGGTGTATCGATGGTATAGATGCCCTGTTGCCAGTTGCGCTTGAGTTCGCCCGTATCGCTGACCGCTTCCGTGGCGTCGGCCGGCAGCAAGGACTGCTCCGGGTCCTGCAGTACCTGCGCACCGGCAGGGATGGCGGCGGGTTTCAGCCAGGGCAACTCCGGCGTCTGTGGCAGGGCGATTTGCAGTTGGCCCTTTTCCATGGCCGTGCGCAGCAGTGGCGAGTTGCGCGGGGTGATCTCCTGGTTGTACAGGGTGGCGGGCGTCGGCGCGAACACGTATCGGGTAGTGGCCGGCTTCACATCCGCACGGCGATAGAGCAGGGCGGCAGCGGGCAGGGTGGCGATCATCGCCGGGTCGTTGTACGCGTGCCAGTTATCCGCCGTGCGCCAGCCAGGGTTGAAGGCCTGCTGGCTGTAAGCGTACTGCATCATGGCGTCCCAGCCCTGGTGGGCGGCGGTGCCGGCCACGTACAGCGGCAGCGAGTGGCGGTCGGGCAGCGGGAAGGGTTCGGCGTTCCACTCGGTGACGGTCAGCGGCTTGCCGACTACCTGGGCGGCAGCGAGCCAGTCGATCACGCCGTCGCTGGTCAACGGGTTCTTCTCCAGTTGGCCATTGGCACCGTAGCCATGGGCATCGATGACATCGCCTGTGGTCAGTGCCGGCAGCGCGCTCAGGCCATTGCCGCCCCAGGTACTGGTGGTGGCGATCGGCACTTTCACGCCGAGGCCGCGCAGGTGAGTGATCATGTCGGTGTTGAAGCGCTGTTCCAGGTCGTTGAGAAAAAGCTTCGAAGGGCCATGCTCCCAGGCGCGCCAGGTGAGGTCGGTGGGCAGGTCATATTGTTTGGCGAAGGCTTTGGCCGCTTCCATGTAGCGCTCGCTATGGCGCGGCACGTCCTTGTTCGGCATCAGGGCGTTACCGTAATGCTGGGTGAGGTCGTTCTCATTGGTGAGCAGCACGGCAGCGATGGCGGGGTCGTCCTTGTAAGCCAGGCCGGTGTATTCATTCACATGAGTCAGGTACTGCTCGGCAAAGCGTGTCATCGCCTGTTGGATGCTTCGGTTCACATAGGCGTAACCCTTCAGGTCGACATGGCTCTCACCCTTGGCCAGCTCCTTGAAGTCATCGATATTGTCATTGGCAGTAAGCGCCCGCTGCACGTGCAGGTCCAGCCAGATATAGATGCCCTCGTCCTTGAGCGCCTTGATCCACAAGTCGAGCTTGCGCAGCGATTCGGCACTGAGCTGCTGGGTATCGCGCACCAGGGTGCCGTCGCCGAACACGTTCGGGCTGACCCAGGGCGAGTCGTGGTGATGCAAACGCACCAGGTTGAACCCCAGTGCCGACAGGCGCTTGGCCTGTTGGCGGATTTCTTCGTCGGGGCTCTTGAACAGCGAATAGGCGGACAGGTTGGTGCCCCAGAAGCGCACTGGGGTGTTGTTTTCGAACATCAGCTGCTCGCCGACAGCCTTGACGAAGCCATGCTTGCCGGCAGGCTTTTCCGGGGCGTTGAGGAATGACAGGTCCACGGGCGAGGTGCGCCAGTCCAGCTGGTCGTCGGGCCAGCCGGCGGGGTCGGCCAGGCCGAAGCGTTCGCTGGGCGTGGGCCCCAGGTCGATGTCGCCGGTGATGTTCAGCACCGCCTTGATCTGCTGCCGACCAGCGTTGATCGGGTCGCTGTAAATGAACGCACGCAGTTCGGACGGGTTGCCGCGCTCGAAATACACCTTGGCCAGCGGCGGGTCGAAGCGCATTTCGATGCGGCGGCCCTGGTCAGCCTTGCCCCATGACCAGCCACGGTTGCCGGGCAGCAGCTGCGGTGCACCCATGCCCCCGGCAATTTGCGCAGGGTCGAACTCGAACACCATGCCACCGCCCATTACTCCGGCCTGGCGGCTGTGGGCCTCGAGGTCGAAGGCCCAGCCCAGGGTTTGCGCCTGCTCCTTGCGGATATCCGCCGCCAGATCGAAGTCCAGTTCCTTGTTCTTGCCCTGCAGCATGTAGTGGTCGGGGCCAACTACCTTGAACGTGGTGGAAAAACCGGTCCAGCTCCAGTTGGCCGCCCAGAAGTCGAACTTGGCTTTCATCACTGGCCCACCACCGCGGGTCACCAAGGGCAGGCCGTTCTGTTCATCGACACTGACTTGCCACGCTGAGGCCCAGCCGGCGAGCGGCAGTGAGGCCAGCCCGGCGATGGCCGAAACCCGCAGCAGGGTTTGAAAACCCCAGCGGCGCAGGGGGAGCAGGTTCATAGGTGTCACCTGGGTTGAAGGGCGGGGTCGGCCAGCGCGATGGCCTGGCTGTTGTGCAGCTTGCGAACCATCTGGACATAGGCCACGCCCAGTCCGGCGACAGTCCAGTACACCACCGGGATGAAGGTGATGCTGCTGACGGTGAAGATGATCACCAGGATGCCGATCAGTGTCGCCAGCAATGCCCGGCCGAGCTGGCGTCGCTCGTCGTCCTTGTCGGGGAAACTGCGCATGGCCTTGCGGATACCGTGCAGTACGGCAGCGAAGAACGCCACGAACAGGCCCAGCCCGACCAGCCCGACCCGCAGTGCCAGGTTTATGTAGGTGTTGACGATGTCGATGATGCCGTCACCCTGGATCATCGATTGCATTTCCGGGGTGTTGCGGAAGTCGAACGAGCCGAACAACGGGTTGCGCTGGATGACGATCCACGAGTTGTCCATCAGCCGTTCGCGGTAAGTGATGTTCTCTTTCTCGAGGTTGCCAATGAACGGCAGCATGTCCAGTACCTTGTCGCCACCGGACACGATGGTCAGCAAGGGCAGGGCCAGCATGCCGGCCGCAGCGAGCAGCGCCAGGCGCCTGACCGCACCTTTGCCCAGGGCGATGAACACCACCACGATGACCACGGCACCGATCCACGGGCCGCGGGACAGTGGCGCGAACAGCCCTGCGGCCAGCAGCAGGGCGCCCAGGGCCCGCTGCAGGGGGCGGCGCACGTAACCCTGGACGAACAGGAACAGGCCGATGGCCACGCTCATCACATAGCCCAGGGCAATCGCCTGCCCGGTGGTGACGCTGGCGCGCAGCGAACCGCCACGGCTCAGGTAGCCGGACATGCTCCACGGCACGCCCATGGCGTCGACCAGGGCACTGTACAGCAGCCAGTGGCGCACGTACTCGGCCACGCCGATCAGGGCCAGAACGAATGAGGCAAGCACGAAGGCCAGCAGGGTGTCCTTGAAATCGCTGATCTGGCGCAGGCCACGGCTGGCCACGTAATACGGCAGTAACACGTCGACAAACAGGTACAGCGTCTGGCGCAGGGTGTCGGTCAGGGTGGTCTCGCGCAGGTACAGCACGCTCATCAGCAGCAGGCCGGCCGCCAACAGCCTGTCGGGCCAGGTGCGGCCGAAGCGCAGGGTGTCGCCTTGCCGGCGCAGGGCCAGCGCCGCCGGCAACAGCACGCACAGGGCCAGCAGGCGGATATGGTTGAGGTCGACCAGGTAATTGACCACGCCAAACCCGGGCACCTGCACCGAAGCCGGCGGGATCAGGAACAGCAGCATGTAGAACAGCGCCATGGGGTTGTGTTCGCGGCGCCCGGCGATGTACAGGATGACGGCGCCAGCACCCAGGTACAGCCAGAAGCTGTGCGAGAAGAAGGCCAGCAGGGTAAGCAGGAACCACAGGTTGCGTCGGCGCTTGAAGTCGCTCAGCGGAATCAGGTCGGTGGCAGGCCGCCGCGCCAGCAGGAAGACCACGCTCGCCAGAAAAAGGATGACGATCAACGCACGAAAATGTTCAGGCATTGGCTATGTGCACCTTTGCATCGGTGGGCAACGGCTAGCGTCGTGGCTGATTGAAACTATAGTGACCTTTTAGCCAGTCAGTCAGAGATTGCTCTCATGCCGTCGATTGATGTGTCTGCCACCGCGAGCCTGCGCAAGCGGGCCCTGAGGGCCGGGTCATGGAACCTGGTTGCACAAGTGGCGTCACAGGTGATGCGCCTTGGCGGCAACCTGATAATGGCCCGCTTGCTGCTGCCGGAAATGTTCGGGGTGATGGTCATCGCCACCACCGTTTCGGTACTCCTGCATCTACTGTCCGATGTCGGCCTGCGGCAGAACATCATCCAGAGCCATCGCGGTGACGACCCGGACTTTCTCAATACTGCATGGACCGTGCAGATCATCCGCGGCTTCGTGCTGTTTGCCCTGACCTTGCTGCTGGCCTTGGGGGCCTGGTTCGCCCAGCTCGCCGAGCTGTGGCCGGCGGACTCCACCTATGCCGCACCGGTGTTGCCGATGGTGCTGGCGGCAACCGGGCTGTCGGCGGTGATCTGGGGCTTCCAGTCCACCAAGATAGATGTCGCGGTACGGACTTTCCAACAGAAGCGCGTGGTGCTGGTGGACCTGGCCTCGCAGGCGGTCGGCCTGGTGGTGATGCTGGTGCTGGGCTACCTGACCCATTCAGTGTGGGCACTGGTGATCGCCGGCCTGGTGTCTGCCGTGGCCTGGACCCTGCTCGGTCACACCGCCCTGGAGGGGCATGACAACCGCCTGCAGTGGGACCGCAGCGCGCTGACCGAACTGATCGTGTTCGGCCGCTGGATCCTGTTGTCGTCGATGGTCGGCGTGCTGGCCATGTACGGTGATCGCATGTGGTTTGGCGCCAGCATGACGGCGGCACAACTGGGTGTGTACTCGATTGCCGTGTTGATCCTGGGTGCCGTGCAGACCGCGCTGATGAAGGTTTTCGGCGCGGTGGCGCTGCCCGCCTTCAGCGAAGCGGCACGGGCCGATGACAAGGAGCGCCTCAAGGCGCTGTATTACCGCTTCCGCCTGCTGGTCGACCTGCTGGTGCTGTTCATCTGTGGCGGCTTCCTGACCGCCAGCCCGTTGCTGATCGGTTGGCTGTACGACGATCGCTACCGTGAAGCTGGCCCGATGATGGCCATTCTTTCGCTGTCGTTCCTCACATTGCGCTATACCTTGGCTCATCAGGTGTGGATTGCCCTGGGCCTGACCAGGTACCAGGCCATGGATAACATCATCCGCCTGGTCTCGTTGTGGGGGGGGCTGCCACTGTTGCTGGCGATCGGTGGCGTTGACTGGGCGATCTGGGGGGTTGCCCTGCATACCGTGCCAACCCTTGTGTTGATCGTGTACGTGAATCGCAAGCTGGATATGTTCAGCCTGAGGCGTGAGCTGGTGGTACTGCCGATGCTACTGGTCGGGGCGCTTTGCGGGGCGCTGCTGACAGCCTTTTTCAACTGGCTGTAATTCGGCTTGTCGGGTGAAACTTTCTAAGGTGCAGGTCATTGGATCATGGGGAAACTTACGTTTTGTACTGCGCAATTGGGTCGTAGGGGGTTTCTCCAGAGTTGTGTCTTGCTGGGTGTAGGTGGTGTGGTGTTCGCTGCTACGCCAGCCGTCGCCAGCCAACCTGCTGGCAGGCCTGGGTTCGTGGTGATCAACGGCTGGGTACTGCCGTCCCGTTACTTCCGGAACGAGCACGCATGATCAGGGACTATCAGCAGCAGAAGGCGCTGCGCGACAGTTACGATGTCTGCATCATCGGCGCCGGCCCGGCCGGTATCACCCTGGGCCTGCGCCTGGCCGCCGCCGGCTGGAGCGTCCTGCTTGCCGAAGGTGGCGGGCGCGAGTACTCGGCGAACTCGCAAGCCTTGTACGCCTGTGCATCCACTGGCCTGGAGCTGTATGCCGGGGAAGCTCGCCTGCGTTACCTGGGCGGCACATCCAACCATTGGGCCGGCCGTTGCCGGCCGTTCAGCCCCTCGGACTTCGCAGTTCCCCCCATTGGCGACTTGCCTGGCTGGCCCATTCCTTATTCGGAGATCGCAGGCTACCTGCCTGCTGCCATGGATATCGTCGACCTGCCGCCAGGGGCGGACTTTCGCGCGTTGAATGATGGCCTCGACGGCGGTGACTTCGAACCGGACCGCTTTCTGCTCAGCCCGCCAACGCGCTTTGCGCAGAAGTACGCCACGGCCCTGGAGCAGACCCAGGGCCTGGACGTATTCATCAACTGCAATTGCGTGAACCTGGAGTTCGACCAGGCCTCCGGTCACCTGGCTGCAGTCGTGCTTTCCGATTACGAGTGCAATCGCCAGCGCCTGGTTGCAAGAAACTTCGTACTCGCTACAGGTGCCATCGAGAATGCCCGGCAACTGCTCAACAGCGAGTCGTTGGCGGCGGCGGGGATCGTGAGCAAGGACGGGCTGGTCGGCGGGTGCTTCATGGAGCATCTGAACATTGATCTTGGCACCTTTATCCTCAATTCGAGGCTGGCCCCTGACCCGCGCGAGTACTACACCACCGATGCCTTCGTTGAGGAGTACAAGGCAGGCAAGGGCAACGTCAGGGCCGCCTTGCTGGCTGATGTGCAAACCTATGGTCGTACTGCCGAGGTGAAGCATTTTCTGGAGAACCTGGCCTGCGACATGGGAGTAGCCAGCAAGATCGCCTTCGTGGCCAAGTTCAACTGCCCCGGTGATGGCGTCATCAGCACCATGATCGAGCAGTTTCCCAACCTGCAAAGCCGCATTTCGCTGCTGGAGGAGAAGGACGCACTGGGCGTGGCCAAGGTCAATGTCAACTGGGCCCTGACCGCTGATGACCGGCACACCGTCAAGTGCATCGGAAGCGAGCTGGCCAAGCAGTGGGCTGCCATGGACCTGGGCTACATCAAGCTCAATGACTTCGTTTACGACACCTCGATACCGCTGAAGTTGTCGCCACATGCCCATCACATGGGTACCACGCGCATGGCGTCTTCAGCGCAGTTTGGTGTTGTCGATACCAACTGCAAGGTGTTCGGTACCGAAAATCTTTATGTCGCCGGCAGCAGCATCTTTGCCACGGGCGGCGCTTGCAATCCGACCATGCCGCTGCTGCAGTTTGCGGTACGCCTGGCCGACCACCTCGATGCCAGGCTGAGCGCGGCCAGCGACGCCGTGGGGTGATGCATGTTGTAAACGGGTTGAGTGCGCGACGGTCAGCACCCACAAGAACGAGACCGGATGCGCCTCAGGGACAGTCCAGATGGCTTTGATTGCGAGGCTGGCAGAATGAAGGGATGGATACGCAAGGCAGTGGCGCACTATGTCCATGCAACGGGGCGAGGAAGCGCCTTCTACAGGAGGTTCTGCAAGCCTTCGGGGCTTGAGTGGGGGGCCTACCTTGCCCGTTGGGGCAACTTCCACTCGGTAGGCAGCAACTTCTATGTCAATACAGGCTGCAAGTTCCTCGACCCTTCGCTGGTTCGCATCGGCAACAGTGTGGGGCTGTCCGATTGCACCCTGATCGGTCATGACGGGGTGGTATTGCTGATCGAACATCGCTTCGGCAAGCACCTGGATTCGGTCGGTTTCATCGACATCAAGGACAACTGCTTCATCGGCCACGGTGCAATCGTCATGCCTCGCGTCACCATCGGGCCTGAGTCGATCGTGGCCGCCGGTGCCGTGGTGACCAAGGATGTGCCGCCGGGCACGGTGTTCGGTGGCAACCCTGCAGAGTTCATATGCACCACCGAGGCGTTGATCAAGCGGGTTGAGGCACGTTGCGAAGCCTACCCATGGATCGACCTGGTCAAGCAGCGCAATGGAGCCTACGACCCGCAACTGGAGCCGCAGCTGACGGCGCAAAGGCGCCAGTATTTCTTCGGGGACGGCAACAATGGCTAGCAAACCTGTGGACGTCATGGTGGTCAACTTCAACACGGCCGGGCTGCTGCAGCCGATGTTCGATGCACTGCGTCGGGCCGACAGCGAACGGCTGGCCAGCTACCTTGTGGTGGACAATGCCTCGGCCGATGACTCGCTGCAGCGCATGGCCGAGGTATGCCCGCAGGCGCTGCTGCTGAGCAACAAGCAGAACGTGGGGTTCGGCCGGGCCAACAACCAGTTGCTGGCGCACCTGAAGGGCAAGTACGCCTTGCTGCTGAACACCGACGCCTTTGTCGCCGCCGATTCACTGCAGAAAACCCTCGACTACATGGAAGCCCACCCGGAGTGCGGTGTGCTGGGGGTACGCCTGGAGGGACGCGACGGCGCCCTGCAGCCCAGTTGCCGCTACTTCCCCACACCGTTCAACGTGTTCGTCGGGCGTACCGGGTTGGGGCGTTTCTTCCCGGGCTTGAAAATGGTCGACGAAATGGATTGGGACCACGCTTCGGTCCGCGAGTGCGACTGGCTGCCTGGCTGCTTCTACCTGGTGCGCCGCGAAGTGCTCGACCAGGTGGGCCTGTTCGACCCGCGCTACTTTCTTTATTACGAGGAGGTCGACCACTGCAAGCGGGTGAAGGCTGCAGGCTGGAAGGTGGTGTTCTACCCGCATACCACGGTGGTGCACATCGGAGGGGAAAGCTCCAGATCGGTGGCCGAACTGGAGGCGGCCAGCCGGCAGATCTCGTCATACCAGATCGAAAGCGAGCTGTTGTACTTCCGCAAGCATCATGGGCTGGCGGGCCTTGCCCTGCACATGCTGCTGGTCACCTTGGGCGACCTGGTACTGGCACTCAAGGCGCTGTTGAAACGACGCGGTCGGGGCGCAATACAGGCCTGCTGGCGTCACTGCCGGGCGACCTGGTCTCTGTTGTTCAAGACCCGGTACGCCAGCCAACCGACAAGGTAGGTGGAGCCATGTTCGAGAATATACGTGCCGACCTGCGTGCCCATGGTGGCGACTGGGGCGCCCAGGGCTTCTGGGTATTGCTGGTGTACCGCTTCGGCCGCTGGCGCTATGGGGTGCGCCCGGCACTGCTGCGAAAACTGTTTTCGCTCATCTACAAGGTCCTGTTCAAGTTCGTGCAGATCATCACGGGTGTGGAGCTGCCGTGCGAGGTGGTGATCGGCCGCAACTTCGTCATCGACCATTTTGGCGGCATCGTAGTCAGCGGCTATGCCCGGTTTGGCGATGACTGCCGCATCCGCAACGGGGTAGTGGTGGGCCTGAAGAACGTCGATGAGCCGATTGCACCAGTGTTCGGCAACAACGTCGATATTGGCACCGGGGCCAAGGTGCTGGGAAGCATCCGTATCGGCAACGACGTGATCATCGGTGCCAACGCCGTGGTGCTGGTGGATGTGCCGGACAATTCGCTGGCGGTGGGGGTGCCGGCCATCATCAAGGCCAGGCAACCGGCCGCCACGGCGCCCGTCGAGTGAGGCCCATGGCGAGCGGCATCGGAGTGGTGGTGATTGGCCGCAACGAAGGCCTGCGCCTGGAGCGTTGCCTGCGTTCGCTGCTACAGGGTACGGACAAGATCATGTACGTCGACTCCGGCTCTACCGATGGTTCACCGCACCTGGCTCGCAGCCTGGGGGTAGAGGTATTGGCGCTGGACATGGACACCCCGTTCACTGCCGCACGCGCGCGCAACGAAGGCTTTCTCGCCTTGCAATGGCTGTTGCCGTCGCTGCAACGGGTGCAGTTCGTCGATGGCGATTGCGAGGTGGATGGCGGCTGGCTGGCCGCGGCGCAGGCGTTTCTCGACGACCACCCCGACGTGGCCGTGGTGTGTGGCCGCCGACGCGAGCGCTTCCCCCAGCGGTCGGTGTACAACCTGTTGTGCGACCTGGAGTGGGACACCCCCATTGGCGAGGCCAAGGCGTGTGGTGGCGATGCCCTGATGCGAGCAGATGCCTTTGCCGCCGTCGGCGGCTTTCGCCCCGAGCTGATTGCCGGAGAGGAGCCCGAGCTGTGCGTGCGCCTGCGGGCAAAGGGCTGGAAAGTCTGGCGCCTGGACGCCGAGATGACCCTGCACGACGCCGGCATGACCCGTTTCAGCCAGTGGTGGCGGCGTAGTCTGCGCGCTGGCCACGCCTATGCCGAAGGGGCTTACCTGCATGGTCAGCCGCCCGAGCGGCACTGGTTGCGCGAATCGCGCCGCGCTTGGCTGTGGGGTCTGGGCATCCCCGTGGTGATCGTGCTGGCGTGCCTGCTGCTGGGCGGCTGGGGCCTGCTGTTGCTGGCGGTCTACCCGCTGCAGGCCGTACGCCTGGCCCGCCGTGGTGGCAAGTCGGTGAGGGAGAACTGGTTACAGGCGGTGTTTCTGGTATTGGGCAAGTTCCCGGAAATGCTCGGGCAACTGAAGTTCCTGCGCCACCGCATCGCGGCCGGCAAATCGACGTTGATCGAGTACAAGTGAGAGAGGCCCATGATGCTCGGCACGATCGTCAAAAGCGTGTTTACCTTGCAACCGGGCTACTCGTTGCGGGCGCTGAACAACAAGTGCAGGTTGGCGCTGCAGATTGCCAGGCAATGGCCTGAACTGAATGCCTTTCTGCAGCGCATGACGGCGGCGTTGGGCCAGCAAGGCTTGCAGCGGCTAGGGGTGGATTGCATCGGTGTCGTGCAGTGGCCTTACCTCAGCAAATGCTGGGAAGCCCCGCAGCGCCTGGAGGTGGTGGCTTCGCACTTCGAAGTGCTGGCCGGGCAGTTTCCGGCGCTGTTGCTGCTGGGGCGGGACGAAAGCCTGACGCTGTGCGAGCTGTCCAGCCATTCGCCGGGTTGTCGTCTGGTTTTGGACCGGCCGATCTGGTTCAAGCGCGAAGGCGAGTTGGTATTGAACCTGTTCCAGAGCGACTTGCGCGTGGCATCCCTGGCGTTCAGCCTATGCCGCAGCCAGGGCGAGCTTTGCCTGTTCATCGGTGCCGTGCAGGGCATCCACAAGGGGATCGACAGCGAAACCTCACTGGCCATCTACCGCGACCTGACCAAGGACTTCGAAGGGTTGCGCCCTCGCAGCCTGCTGATCGAGGCATTGAAGTGCCTGGCCAGGACCCTGGGCGTGGCGCACCTGTATGCCGTCAGTGACGCCTGCCGCCACCATCGGCACACGTATTTTGGCAACGACAAAGGCCACGACCTGGCGGCCAATTATGATGTGATCTGGCTGGAGCACGGCGCTACTGCATCGAACCATGCTGACTTCTTCGCCCTTCCGCTGGCTGCTGTACAGCGGGCGGAACAGGATATTCCGGCGAAGAAACGGGCAATGTACCGCCGCCGCCAGGTGCTGCTCGACGATGTTTTCGCCCGCTTGCAGGCCGTGTTGCCAGGCAGCGGTCACAACCTTGGGCTACAAGGGGAACAGGGGGATGCATCTGACGAGGTGCCATCGGCGGGGCGCCGGCCGCCGGTAGTCGACAGCCTGAAGTAATCGCCAGCCCTGCCGCGGCAGGTCTGAATGTTCACTACGCGGGTCTTGATCTGGATTTCTATGCGCATTGCTTACTTCATAAACCAGTACCCGAAGGTCAGCCACAGTTTCATCCGCCGCGAGATCCTGGCGCTGGAGCGCCAGGGGGTAGAGGTGCAGCGTATTGCCCTGCGCGGGTGGGACGCCGAGTTGCAGGATGCCGACGACGCGAGCGAACGGGCCAAGACCCGCTATGTGCTGCAGCGTGGCATCAAGGGTTTGCTGGCACCGGCCTGGCAAGTGCTGCGGGCACAGCCGCGCCGGTTTTTCCAGGCGCTGCAGCTGGCCATGCGCGTTGGCTTGCGGGCCGACCGCGCCTGGCCCTACCACCTGGTCTACCTGGCCGAGGCCTGCCAGGTACTGCAATGGTTGCAGGCTGGCGAGGCAAGACATGTGCATGCACATTTCGGCACCAATTCCACCGAGGTGGTGATGCTGGCCAATGTGCTGGGCGGGCCGGCCTACAGCTTTACCGTGCACGGGCCGGAGGAGTTCGACAAGCCGCAGTTTCTGCACATGGGCGAGAAGGTGCGGCGTGCCGCATTTGTCGCGGCGGTCAGCTCGTACGGGCGCAGCCAGTTGTTTCGCTGGGTGGCACACGACCACTGGGCCAAGGTGAAGGTAGTGCATTGCGGCCTCGAGCGCAGTTTCCATGAGGTGGCGCCGGTTGGCGTGCCCACGGCGCCGCGCCTGGTGTGCGTCGGCCGCCTGTGCGAACAGAAAGGCCAGCTGCTGCTGCTCGAGGCCGCGCGAGTACTGGCCGCCCGGTCGATCGCCTTCGAACTGGTGCTGGCCGGCGACGGTGAAATGCGTGGCCAGGTCGAGGCGTTGATTGCACGGCATGGCTTGCAGCAGCAGGTGCGCATCACCGGCTGGATCAGCAGCGCACAGGTGCGCGAGGAAATCCTGGCGGCGCGTGCGCTGGTGCTGCCCAGCTTTGCCGAGGGTTTGCCGGTGGTGATCATGGAGGCGATGGCCTTGCGCAGGCCAGTGCTGACCACCTATGTGGCAGGCATTCCCGAGCTGGTGCGGCCGGGCGAAAACGGCTGGTTGTTCCCTGCCGGCGCCGTGGACGAGCTGGCAGCGGCCATGGCCGATTGCCTGGCACAACCTGCCGAAGTGCTGCAGCGCATGGGCGAGGCGGCACGCCAGCGTGTCCTGCAACGGCATGACATCGATACCGAGGCGGCCAGGCTGGCCAGCTATTTCAAGGCATCCGCATGATGAGTGTATTGGCTTGGCTACTGGGCATGCTGGCGGCCATCGTCCTGTTGCCGGTGCTGCTGCTGTTGGTGCAGGTACTGATGGCCTGCCTGCCTGCGCGCGCGCAGCCGATGGGCAACACCGCCCGTCCGCAGGTGGCAGTGCTGGTGCCAGCTCACGACGAGGCTTCGATAATTGGTGCCACGCTGGCGAGCATTGCCCCGCAGTTGCGGCCTGGCGACCGCTTGCTGGTGGTGGCGGACAACTGCACTGACGACACCGCGCAACTGGCGCGCGAGGCGGGCGCCGAAGTGGTGGAGCGCCACGATGCACGGTTGCGCGGCAAGGGCTACGCCTTGGACTTCGGCGTGCGTCACCTGGCCAACCAGCCGCCCGAGGTGGTGATCGTGGTGGATGCCGACTGCCAGGTGGGCGAGGGAGCGATCGAGCGCCTGGCGCGGCGCTACCGAGAAGTCGCTCGCCCGGTGCAGGCGCTGTACCTGATGTACGCACCGGCAGGGGCTGGGTTGACAGTGCAGGTTGCCGAGTTCGCCTGGCGGGTCAAGAACCTGGTGCGCCCGCGTGGTTGGGCGCGGCTGGGCCTGCCATGCCAGCTGATGGGCGCCGGCATGGCATTCGGCTGGCGTGACCTGGCCTTGATCGACCTGGCCAACGGGCACCTGGTGGAGGATGTGAAGCTGGGCCTGGACCTGTGCCAGCAGGGCAAGCCGCCAGTGTTCTGCCCCGAGGCCGTGGTCAGCAGCCGTTTCCCTGCCAGCCAGCAAGGCCTGGGCAGCCAGCGCACCCGCTGGGAACATGGGCACCTGAGCCTGATGCTGGCCGATGCGCCCAAGCGTGCGCTGGCGGCAATCACCCAGCGTAACGGCAGCTTGCTGGCCATGACCCTGGACCTGCTGGTGCCGCCGCTGGCGTTGCTGGTGCTGGCTTTGCTCGGCCTAAACCTGGTGGCCTGGCTGGCGTACCTGCTGTTCGGCCTGGCGGCACCTGCGTGGATCGCCCTTTGCGCGCTGGCCTTGCTCGGCCTTGCCGTCGCAGTGGCCTGGGCGCGTTTCTGTCGCGAACTGATCCCGTTCTCCGTGCTGCTGTACGCGCCGTTCTACGCTGCAAGGAAGCTCCCCTTGTATTTGCGGTTCCTGATCAAGCGACAGGTTGAATGGGTACGTTCGAAACGGGATGAAGACTGATGGCTCATTGGCAAGAACGCTGGAACACCCTTGTCGGCAAGCTCGAAGTGGTGCCGGATGCCACTGCCGCGCAGCGCCTGCTGGACAGGCTCAGCGCCCCGGAAGCCACGACCGTGCTGGGTTTCGTCAATGCCCATGCAATGAACCTGGTGGTTCGTGATGGCGCCTGCTACCAGGCATTGTCGGCGGCCGGCGTGCTGCTGCGCGACGGTTCCGGCCTGGCGATCCTGTATCGTCGGCTGGGGCTTGAGCCAGGGCTCAACATGAATGGCACCGACTTCATTCCTCGGCTTCTGGCTGCCTACCGCGGGCGGCGGGTTGCGTTCTGGGGCACCCGACAGCCTTACCTGGACCAGGCCGTGCAGCGCAGCACAGCCACGTTCGGGGTGGTGCCGGTGTCGGTCCACGATGGCTTTGCCAGCGTCGATACCTACCTGCAACTGGCCAGGGAGTCGCAACCTGAGCTGATCGTGCTGGGCATGGGAATGCCCAGGCAGGAGGTTGTGGCGGCAAGGCTGGCGGCCGCTGGGGGGCCGTGCCTGATCGTGTGCGGTGGCGCGATCCTGGATTTTCTCGGCGGCAAGGTCAGCCGGGCGCCCGAGTGGTTGCGGCGGTTGGGTGGGGAGTGGCTGTACCGGCTGTTGCGCGAGCCGAAGCGTTTGTTCATTCGCTATGTCGTGGGCAACCCGTTGTTCCTCGTGCGTACCCTGCTGTTCCGCCGCGACGGCGGACGGCCAGGCACACCGTATGAGCGCCAGAATCCGCACGAACGGTGATTCCGGGCACGCTGATGGCGGATGGCTGCTACAGTTTGATCAATGGCTTGCGGCTGCAGGATTTTGCTCCACGGGCTTTGCATGAGCCGTTGTCAAGGCTTGCTTGTTGGTGGAAGGCATTTGCTGCGCGCAGATTGATGAGGTCTGAAATGGTCTTAGAGCCCAGAAGCAGTCGTTCCTTACTGCAGAGAAGAAGCAGCGTAAGTAACGCCATTCAGGCCGGCCTCGATGGAATTGCAGTCACCGGTATTGCGTGGTACCTGATCTACGACCAGTTCGGCTACATCACTTCCGATTACGTGATCATGCTGCTGTTGCTGGTTGGCGCACTGGCAGTCATCTACGATCACTATGCGATCTACCGTACCAACGTCGGGCTTTCCATCAAGGCTTTCCGGCTGTTCAAGGCCTGGTCGGCAACCTTTTGCTTCCTGGTGGTCATGGCCTTCCTGGCCAAACAGAGCGAAACCTATTCGCGACTGCTGGTCGTGCAGTTGTTCATCATTGGCTACATCGCCCAGTTGTTCCTGCACTTTGCCGTGCGCGAATTGCAAAAGCGCTTTACCGCCCATGCACGCCTGGACAACGCCCTGATCATTGGCGCCGGTGACTTGGCCAACTTCCTGTATCAGAAAATCAGCAACAACCCCTGGTTCGGCGAACGCGTGCTGGGTTGCGTGCTGATCGACAATGCCGATGAGCCGGGGCGCGAAAGTGCCGAAGGAAAGCAGCGCATGCCGGTGCTCGGGCTTATTGCCGACCTCGACGATATCGTGGCCCGCCATGGCATTCGCACGGTGTACCTGGTGACCCCGCTGGGCGGTTCCGAGGTCATCAACGATGTGTATCTCAAGTTGCTCGACAAATGCATTGCGGTTAACTGGGTACCGGATATCTTCTCGTTGCGCCTGATCAATCACAGCGTGCGGGAAATTGCCGGCATACCTGTGCTGACCTTGTCGGAAACACCGTTGACGGGCATGAGCCTGTTCTTGAAGAACCTCGAGGACAGGGTGTTGGCGGCGCTGATCCTGTTGCTGGCATCGCCGGTGTTGCTGGCCATTGCGCTGGCCATCAAGCTCGATAGCCGCGGCCCGGTGTTCTTCCGCCAGGAACGCACCGGCTGGACCGGGGAAGCGTTCCGCATCTGGAAGTTCAGGAGCATGCATGTCCACCAGCCGGAAGATGGCGTGGTGAAGCAGGCGCAGAGGGATGACCCACGGCTGACCCGGGTCGGCGCCTTTATCCGCCGCACCAGCCTCGATGAACTGCCGCAGTTGTTCAATGTGCTGACCGGGGAGATGTCGCTGGTAGGGCCGCGGCCGCATGCGTTGCAGCATGACACGCTGTATTCGCAGGACATCGTCGACTACTTCGCTCGCCACAATATCAAGCCTGGCATGACCGGCCTGGCGCAGGTGCGTGGGTTCAGGGGCGAAACCAGGGATATCGAACAGATGATCCAGCGGGTGGACTCGGACATCGAGTACATCAACAACTGGTCGCTGTGGCTGGATTTCGTGATTCTGGTGCGCACACTTAGCGCCTTTACCGGCAAGCAGGCTTATTGAGACCTCCCCAGGTGTGGCTGCGCTGTCGCCGGAGAACAAATATCGCTCGCTTGGCGCGTCCTTTGTAGGAGCAGCCTTGTGCTGCGAATAGGCCTGTACTGACACTACATATCTGTTGCCTGTACCGGCCTCTTCGCAGCACAAGGCTGCTCCTACAGGACCTGCCGAATCAATGATTCATGTACTGTTCTGTGGGAGCGATTTCGTGCAGCCGCAATTGGTTGGCCTAGTCCTTGTTCAGCGGGTGCAACTCCCTGAACCCCCGCGCTTCCTCCACCAGCCAGTCATGCACCGCCCGCGCCCCCGGCTGGTTCAGCCCGCCCGGCGGGTAATGCACTACATAGCGCTTGTGATTGGCGATAGGCACCCCGAACGGCACGATCAGTGCGCCGCGCTCCAGTTCGTCGTTGAGCAGCGTGCGCCGGGCAATCGCCACGCCAATGCCGGCAATCGCCGCCTCGATGGTCAGGTGGTTGCGATTGAAGGTATGCCCGCGCCGCACATCCAGGCCGGCGGCGCCGATGCCCTCCAGGTAGAACTCCCATTCGGCATATTCCGAACTGCCGCGCCAGGCCGTTATGTCGTGCAGCAGCGGGTAGTGCACAAGGTCCGCCGGCCCGTGCAGCGGCGGGCGCCCGCGCAGCAAGGTGGGGGAGCACACGGGGAAGATCTGCTCGTCCAGCAGTGGTGTCGAGAGCATGCCGGGGTAGCTGCCATCGTTCAGGTCGATGGCCAGGTCGAAATCGCCCGGGGTCAACGCCTGGGCACTGTCTTCGGCCACCAGACGCAGCTCGATGTCCGGGTAGCGTTGTTGAAAGCGCGGAAGGCGAGGCGTGAGCCATTTGGCCAGGAACGACGGGATCGAGCGCAGGCGCAAGGTGCCGCGGATTTCACCCGCGTCCAGGCGCAGCAGTTCGGCTTCGATGCTGCCGTAGGCTTCGGTCACCGTCTGTGCCAGGCGTTGCCCTTCGGCGGTCAGTTCCACACCACGTGCCCGACGCAGGAACAGCTGGTAGCCCAGGCGTTCCTCCAGCTGGCGCATCTGTTGGCTGACGGCGCCCGGGGTAATGTGCAGCTCTTCGGCACAGCGGGTGAAGGACAAGTGCCGGGCCGCACAGGCGAACACGTGTAGCCAGACGAACGTCTGGCCATTGAGTTGTCGTCGCATCGTTTAGTACCACTAAAGCCTTGCTTAGGAAGTTTCGTTGGTCATCCGTGAGCCAGCGCGGCAGTATCGCGCAAAATCGCAATATCGCTCAATTTCTCCAGATAACCGTCCTGCGGTTTCATACCCGGGCACGGTCAGGCATTAGCATGGCTATCAGTGTTTTCGACCTTTTCAAAATCGGCATCGGGCCGTCCAGTTCCCACACCGTCGGCCCGATGCGGGCGGCGGCTACCTTTGCCCAGGCCCTGCGCGAACAGGGGCTGCTGGCCCGGGCAAGCCGTGTCGAGGTGCGGTTGTACGGGTCGCTGTCGGCCACCGGGGTTGGCCATGCCACCGATCGCGCCTGCCTGCTCGGCCTGATGGGCCAGTGGCCGGACCGCATCGACCCGGCCACCATCGAGTCGCGCATTGGCCAGGTGATGCAGGAGCACTGCCTGATGCTCGATGGCAGCCACCCGCTAGCGTTCGAGTACAGCCGCGACATGCTGCTGCTCGACGAGAACCTGCCGTACCACCCCAATGCCATGAGCCTGGAAGCCATGGACGGGCAGGGCAGCCTGTTGCGCCAGACCTACTATTCGGTGGGCGGTGGCTTTATCGTCGAGCAAGCCGAGATCGATGCGCCAGCGCTCGAAGCGAACGCGGTGGTGCTGCCGTACGAGTTCGACTGCGCTGCGCAATTGCTGGCCTTGTGCAAGGGCCATGGCTTGAGTGTGGCGCAGCTGATGATGGCCAACGAATGCGCCTGGCGCCCGGAGGCCGAGGTACGCGAGGGCCTGCTGCGGATCTGGGGTGCCATGCGTGAATGCGTCGACAATGGCCTGCGCAATGAAGGCATCCTGCCGGGCGGGTTGCACGTCAAGCGCCGTGCGGCGCGGCTGCATCGCAGCCTGCAGGAGCTGGGCAAGCCCAACGTGATCGGTTCCACCCTCAGCGCCATGGAATGGGTCAACCTGTTCGCCCTTGCGGTGAATGAAGAGAATGCCGCCGGCGGGCGCATGGTCACAGCACCTACCAATGGTGCGGCCGGCATCATTCCGGCGGTGCTGCATTACTACATGAAGTTCAACCCGGGGGCGTGCGACGCGGACGTGGTGGACTTCCTGCTGGCGGCAGCGGCGGTCGGTATCCTGTGCAAGAAGAATGCGTCGATTTCCGGGGCCGAGGTTGGTTGCCAGGGCGAGGTAGGTTCGGCCTGTTCGATGGCCGCTGCCGGCCTTGCCCAGGTGCTGGGCGCTACGCCGCCGCAGCTGGAAAATGCCGCCGAGATTGCCCTGGAGCATAACCTTGGCCTGACCTGCGACCCTGTCGGCGGCCTGGTGCAGGTGCCGTGTATCGAGCGCAACGCGATTGCTGCGGTGAAAGCGATCAACGCCGTGCAGATGGCGTTGCGGGGGGATGGCGAGCACTTCATCTCGCTCGACCGGGTGATCCGCACCATGCGTGATACCGGGGCGGACATGCATGCAAACTACAAGGAGACTTCGCGCGGCGGCCTGGCCGTTGCCTTCGTCGAATGCTGAGTCACCGCAACGGTCAGCGCGGTCTTGTGGGAGCGGCCTTGTGTCGCGAAAGGGCTGCGAAGCAGCCCCATTCATACGCCTGAGCTGAGATCCCGGGGCCGCTCTGCGGCCCTTTCGCGACACAAGGCCGCTCCCACAGGTTCCGTGTCCGGTCGGTATCAGCGGGCTTTCTGCTTCGCTTCCAGGAAGCTCGCGCGCATGTCCTTGGCCCAGCCATCCAGCACCGGCTTGACGTCATTCAGGGTCAGTTGCGTGGTCTTGTTCTCCAGATCCTGCCCCGTGCCCTTGCGCACGACCTGGGCCAGCACTTTCTGGCTGGCACCATCTAGGAACGCAGCTTCCACGCCGACATCCACCTCTTGGTCACGGCCGCCCATGGCGGTGTTCACACCGGCTGAAATCAGCGCGATAGGGATGACCTCATAAGGCTTGAGACCCTCGTTGCTGGTGGACACCGCAGTGATGGCCGGGCGCACCACGATCACGCCCGGGCCGGGGCCCTTGGCCAGCGGTACCACGCTGCCCATTTCACGGCGCAGCGCTTCGTTGAAGTAGCGGGTGATTTCCTGCAGCGTCTGCGCCGAGATGACCGGCGTCGGCTGCGGCTTGGGGTAGAACTGGCTGGGCTCGATGAACACCTGGCTGTACTGGTTGACGTTGACCTTGGGGTCGATCCAGCGCATCACCGGGTCACCAGACGGGCTCTTGGCTTCCTGCAGCCGGCTGTAATCCTTGAGGAAGCCGGAGTAGTCCTTCGGGTCCACGCGATTGCTGGAGCAGGCGGCCATGGTTAGCAGTGCGGCGCACAACAGGGTAATGCGGGGCAATGATTTCATGATGAAGATGCATCCATGATAGGTCGGCCAGAACAACGCTAGCAGGTGCAGGGCAGTTGGCCAGTGGGCTGGTTCAATCTGTAGTGGGAAGTGGCTATGGTCACGTTCCCAGGCGCGCAAATTCCTACAGTGTCTTGGGACCTCGCCGGCTTTTGAGTTTCTGCCGCTCTTGGAAAACTATGCCCGTTAAGGGTATGGTTGGGGTTCGGTGATGGAAATTTTCAAGCGCAAGGATTTCGCGCGTTGGCAAGCCGCTCACAGGCTCAGCGACGAAGTGCTGTGTAAAGCAGTGGACGAGATGTGCAGGGGCCTGGTCGATGCGAGCCTGGGTGGTGAGTTGTTCAAAAAACGCGTGGCAGCGCATGGTGCGGGAAAGCGCGGCGGTTATCGAACCCTTCTTTCCGCCCGTATCGGCAATCGATGTGTTTTCCTGCATGGCTTTGCCAAAAGTGGCAGGGCAAATATCACCTTGGAGGAACAGAAAGCACTGCGATTCGCTGGCAAAGTCTTTCTGGATTTATCACCGCTAGCGCTCTGCCGGGCGTTGCAGGCGGGTGTGCTGATGGAGGTATGTTGTGAGCAGCAAACTGATTGAATCGTTACGCGAGGACCTTGTCGCCCTGCACGAGGCCGGAGCGATCGGCAAGGTCACGCTTCGGGATTACGAAGCGTTGTGCCCTGCACCGGTGCGAGATTTCAGCGCACTGGACATACGCCGTTTGCGCGAGGCACTCAACTTCAGCCAGCCGGTCTTTGCGATGCATTTGCACACGAGCGCATCGACAGTGCGCAAATGGGAGCAGGGCGAGACGCGCCCGTCCGGACCGGCTTTGAAGCTGCTGAATATCATTAAAAACAAAGGGTTACAGGTTCTTCTTTGAGTCCTTTGGTTGGTTTTTGAAAAATTCTTTCAAAACAGTGAATTACGGAATTTTTTTGAAAAATTTCCTTTAACTTCCGATTCGCAGGCAAGCCCGCTGCCAGGTCAACCCAGCACCTCCCGCAGTCTATACCACAACATCCCCAGCGCCAGCAGCGGTGAGCGTAGTGCCTTGCCACCGGGGAAGGTCAGGTGCGGCACGGCGCTGAACACGTCCAGCCCCTGGCTGTGGCCGAGGGCGATGCTTTCGGCCAGCAGTTTCGCCGTCCAGTGCGTCACGTTCAGCCCATGCCCGGAATAGCCCTGGGCGTAGTAAACATTGGGGTGCTGGCTGAGGCGCCCGACTTGGGGGAAGCGGTTGGCGGTGATGCCGATCATGCCTCCCCACTGGTATTCGATACGCACGTTGGCCAGTTGCGGAAACACCTTCAGCACCTTGGGCCGCATGTAGGCGCCGATGTCCTTGGGGTCGCGGCCGGAATAGTGGCAGGCGCCGCCGAACAGCAGGCGCCGGTCTGCCGTGAGGCGGTAGTAGTCCAGGCCGACTTTCTGGTCGCACAGCGCCATGTTCTGCGGGATCAGGCTGTTGGCCAGCGCTTCGGGCAATGGCTCGGTGGCCACCACGTAGCTGCCGGCCGGCAGCACCTTGCCGCTCAGGCGTGGTTCCAGTTCATCGAGGTGGGCGTTGCAGCCCAGCACCAGGCTGCTTGCCCGCACCTTGCCACGGGCGGTGTGCAGTGTCACGCGGGGGCCGTGCTCGATGCGCAGCACCGGGCTCTGCTCGAAGATGCGTACGCCCAGGCCGTGGGCGGCGCGGGCTTCGCCCTGAACCAGGTCAAGCGGGTGCAGGTGGCCCGAGCCCATGTCTACCAGGCCGCCGGCGTATTGGTCGCTGGCAACGATTTCATGCAGCCGGTCGGCACTGACCAGGCGGGTTTCAGGGCGATAGCCGAGTGCGTCGAGATCGTCCTGTTCGTCCTTGAAGGCGGCGAACTGCGCAGGGGTGTTGGCCAGTTCGCAGAAGCCCCAGCGCAGGTCGCAGGCAATGCCGTACCGGGCGATACGGCTGGCCACCAGCGCTACCGAATCGATGCCGGCCTGTTTCAGGTAGTGCACACCGTCCTGGCCGACATGCCGGGCAAAGCCGCTGACGTCATGGCCGATGCCGCGAATCAGCTGGCCGCCATTGCGGCCGCTGGCACCCCAGCCGATGCGTCGGCCCTCCAGCAGCACCACCGAGAGGCCGCGCTCGGCCAGTTCCAGGGCGGTATTGACCCCGGTCAGCCCGCCGCCGACCACGCACACATCGGCGCTCAGCTCGCCGTCCAGGCTGGGGTAGGGCGCCGCATCGCGTGCCGTGGCGGCATAGTACGAAGCGGTGTGTTGGGTAGTGAAAGACATGGGCGTTCTCGACTCAGCGGTTGGACTTGATCTTGCTCCAGGAGCGAGTCATGACACGCATGATTTTCGGGCTCGGCGTGCTGGAGATGTACAGCTTGTCCAGCACGTCCTGGGGTGGGTAGATCTCGGGGTTGTTTACCAGCGATGCGTCCATGTAGGCCTGGGCATCGGGGTTTGCGTTGGCATATCCGACCGTGGCGCTGACCTTGGCGATCACCTTGGGGTCGAGCAGGTAGTTGATGAACGCCAGGGCTTGTTCGGGGTTGTTGGCGTCCTTGGGGATGGCCAGCAGGTCGAACCACAGGTTGCTGCCTTCCTTGGGAATGCTGTAGGCGATCTTTACCCCGTTCTTCGCTTCCACGGCGCGGTTGGCGGCCTGGAACACGTCGCCGGAGTAGCCGAAGGCCACGCAGACATTGCCATTGGCCAGGTCGGAAACGTACTTGGAGGAGTGGAAGTAGGTGATGTAGGGGCGCAGTTCGAGCAGGCGGGCTTCCGCCTTGGCGTAGTCGGCCGGTTTCTCGCTGCGCGGGTCCATGCCCAGGTAGTTGAGCACGGCCGGGAACAGTTCATCGGGCGAGTCCATGAACGCCACGCCGCATTGCTTGAGCTTTTTCAGGTTCTCGGGCTCGAACAGCACCGCCCATGAATCGATATGGTCGACGCCCAGGGCCGCCTTGACCTTGTCGATGTTGTAGCCGATGCCGTTGGTACCCCACAGGTAGGGTACGGCGTACTGGTTGCCTGGGTCGTTCTGTTCAAGTTGCTTGAGCAGCTTGGGGTCCAGGTGCTGCCAGTTCGGCAGCTTGCTGCGGTCCAGCGGCAGGAAGGCACCCGCCTGTGCCTGGCGTGCGAGGAAGTGGTTGGATGGCACCACTACGTCATAGCCGGTGCGCCCGGCCAGCAGCTTGCCTTCCAGTGTTTCGTTTGAGTCGAACACGTCATAGACCACCTTGATCCCGCTGCTGGCCTGGAAGTCGGCCACGGTGGTGTCACCAATGTAGTCGGTCCAGTTGTACACGCTGACCGAGGGAGTGGCCTGGGTAGTGGTGGCGAACAGCAGGGTGAATGCGGCGGGTATCAGGGCTTGCAGATGACGCATGGGGACACCTCGTTGGTATTGTTCTTGGCGTTCGGTTTATGGCGGCCGCTCCCACAGGTGACTCATCACCTTGTAGGAGCAGCCTTGTGCTGCGAACAGGCCGGTAGGGCAAAAGATCAGCTGTGGCGGCACTGGCCCCTTCGCAGCACAAGGCTGCTCCTACAGGTCCAGTGCATGCCCTGGAAGGTGATTACACGCTCAACATCAGGAATTCACGCTCCCAGGAGCTGATCACGCGCTTGTAGTTCTCGTGCTCGGCACGCTTGACCGCCACGTAACCCTGGACGAATTGCTTGCCCAGGTACTGCTGCACGGTCTCGCAGTCTTCCATGTGCTGCAGCGCGTCCTCGATGGTGATCGGCAGGCGCAGGTTGCGCCGCTCGTAGGCACGGCCCTGCACAGGTGCGCTGGGCTCGATGCGCTCGACCATGCCCAGGTAGCCGCACAGAAGGCTGGCGGCGATTGCCAGGTACGGGTTGGCGTCGGCGCCCGGCAGGCGGTTTTCCACGCGCATTGCCTCGGGGCTTGACGTGGGTACGCGCAGCCCGGCGGTACGGTTTTCCTCACCCCACTCGACGTTCACCGGTGCCGAGGTGTCCGGCAGGAAGCGGCGGAACGAGTTGACGTTGGGCGCGAACATCGGCAGCAGCTTGGGGATGTACTTCTGCAAACCGCCGATGTGGTACAGGAACAGCTGGCTCATGCTGCCGTCTTCATTGGCGAAGATCGGCTTGCCGGTGGCGATGTCGACCACGCTCTGGTGCAGGTGCATGGCACTGCCGGGCTCATCGGTGATCGGCTTGGCCATGAAGGTGGCGGCCACGTTGTGCTTGAGCGCGGCTTCACGCATGGTGCGCTTGAACACGGTGATCTGGTCGGCCAGGTCCAGGGCGTCGCCATGGCGGAAGTTGATCTCCATCTGCGCCGGGCCGTCTTCATGGATCAGCGTGTCCAGGTCCAGGCCCTGGATCTCGCACCAGTCGTAGACGTCTTCGAACAGCGGATCGAACTCGTTGGCGGCATCGATCGAGAACGACTGGCGGCCGCTTTCGGCACGGCCGGAACGCCCCAGCGGCACCTGCAGCGGCAAGTCCGGGTCTTCGCAGCGCTGGGTCAGGTAGAACTCCATCTCCGGTGCCACGATCGGCTGCCAGCCTTTGTCGGCATAAAGCTTGAGCACTTTCTTCAGCACGTTGCGCGGTGACAGTTCGATGGGGTTGCCTTGCTTGTCGAAGGTGTCGTGGATAACGATCGCCGTCGGCTCGATCGCCCACGGGATCTGGTACACGGCGCTCGGGTCTGGGCGGCAGACCATGTCGATGTCGGCGGCATCGAGCAGGTTGTAGTAGATGTCATCGTCGACATAGTCGCCGGTGACCGTCTGCAGCAGCACGCTCTCGGGCAGGCGCATGCCACGCTCGTGGAGAAACTTGGCGGTGGGTGCGATCTTGCCGCGGGCGATGCCGGTCAGGTCGCTGATCACGCATTCGACTTCGGTGATCCGGTGTTCTTTCAGCCAGGCGGACAGCTGATCGAAGGGGGCGTTCATACAGACCTCTTGGTTGGGTTTTGGTGTGGGAGCAAGCGTGCCAGCGTAAACCGTTCTACGGTTTCGAAGGCGTCCCGCTTCCCAGGTGACGCGCTGGAGACTATCTTGGTCGCAGCCCGCAAGGCTGATCTATCCACTTTCTCCGGCAATGAATGCACCAAAAGAGTGCAACTAGGACCGAGCGTGACAACCGCCAATGCCCTGCAAGTCCAGGCTTACCACACCACCGACGTAACCGAACAAGTACGTGCCACCCCTGGCTGGCAGCAGCAGTACCGGCAGATGTCGCCCGGGCATTTCAGCGGTGAGCTGCGTTGCCTGGGGCTGGACGGGGTGGAGGTGTACGAGGAGCGGCTGAACACCCGGGTGGAGCAGTTTTTCCGCGCGCCGAGCGGTTCGCTGGCGTTCTGCTTCGACCGCAGCGAGAACAGCCTGTACCTGCTGAACGAACAGAGCCGCAACATCTGGATCACCCCGGAGAACTACCAGGAAGTGGCGGTCGTGTTCGACCAGGCCTTCCTGGCCCGCCATGGGCTGGACCCGCAGCGCCTGGAAGGGTTGTTCATGGTGCCGCTGGGCAGCGGCCAGAACGCGCTGTTCGGCAGCTGGCTGAGCGCGACGCTGACCCGCCTGGGCCAGGCGGATTGCCCGCTGCAGGGGCAGGCCCTGGCGGAGCAGCTGCTGGAGGACTGCCTGTTCATCCTCGACAACGCCTGCCAGCGCCTGCAGGGCGTGGCGTTGGGCCGGCGTGACGAGGAGCGGGCGATCATGCGCCGGGTGAGCGAGTGGGCGGCCGACTGCCCGGAGGAGACGCTGAACCTGGTGGAGCTGGCGGATGTTGCCGGGGTTTCCTTGCGTCAGTTGCAACAGGCCTTCAAGGCGTTTACCGGGATGCCGCCGGCGCACTGGTTGCGCCTGCGCCGGCTGAACGGTGCGCGGCGCGATCTACTGCATG
Source organism: Pseudomonas sp. A2 (assembly GCF_023100865.1). Classification (NCBI taxonomy): domain Bacteria; kingdom Pseudomonadati; phylum Pseudomonadota; class Gammaproteobacteria; order Pseudomonadales; family Pseudomonadaceae; genus Pseudomonas; species Pseudomonas sp. A2. Next base: position 3,148,058 of record NZ_CP039127.1, on the reverse strand, counting down.
GCGGTGGAGTGACCGTGGCCGAGGTGGCGATGCGTTGGTCGTTCTGGCATTTGGGAAGGTTTTCAGAGAGTTACCGGCAGTTGTTCAAGGAGTTTCCCAGCGAGACCTTGAAGCGGGGCAGGGGCTGAATTTGGTGGTGTAGCTGCTCCCACAGGATCACCTCAGTGCCAGGCGTTGTGAGGTCCCTGTGGGAGCGGGTTCACCCGCGAAGAGGCCGGCCCAGGCAATACACAACCCAGCATTCCACAGCAAAAATTGCTATCGTGCCGCCCTGATTCCACCCGAGGTGCCGATGTTCTACCTGCCTTTGCCCAGCGACCAGGCCGACCGCCTCGCCAGCGAGCCCACCACCGACTTCTTCACCACCGCCAGCGTCCTCGACGCCGCCGCCGTGCTGTTCGTGCAGAACCTGCCGCGCCAGCCCGCCACCGCCTCGGCGGATGCGCAGGAACGCCGCTTTGCCGAAATAGTGCGCATTGCCAACGAGGTCGAAAGCGCCGCGCCGGGGCGCTTCCAGGGCCAGGTGGCGCAGCACTTCGATCGCGAAGCCTTCGCCATGGGCCTGGGCATGCTGGGCGAAAACGGGATTGCACTGCTGTCGACCGAGGTGGAGTACCAGGCCGACGAGCTGCTGGACGCCGAGGGCCAGTGGAATTTCCAGTTCGCCGACAGCTACCGCCAGCGGGCAACCCCGCTGCACCCGGTGTACCTGCCTTCCCTGGCCAGCGACCTGATGCTCAGCGACCAGCAGAACCGCCTGCTGCGCGAATTCCTCAGTGGTATCGATGAGTCGGTGGCGGTGCAGGGCTTTGCCGGCACCGGCAAGACCTTCCTGATTCACCAGTTCGCCCGCCTGCTCGAGCCCCAGCGCACGCTGTTGCTGGCCTTGACCGAAGGCCAGTTGCGCGCCCTGCAGGCGCGGGTCAAGGACGCCGCCGCCTACACCGCGCTGACCTTCGGCCAGCTGGCCGACGAGCTGCTCAACCGCGACCTCACCAGCAATGGCTGGCGCCTGCGCGACCCGTATCGCACCAAGCTGTCGTGGCGCCCGCAGGATGCGCAAGTGGTACGTTGGCTGGCCATTCCCGACATCGGCCCGCTCGCCGCGCGCGATGTGGTTGCCTTGTGCATCCGCGCGGTACGCACGTTCTGCCACAGCGCCGACACCCAGCTGCAGTTGCACCACCTGCCCTGGGCCGGGCCGGGGACCACGCCACTGGACCAGGAAGTGTTGCTGGAAAAGGCACGGCTGTACTGGCAGGAGCTGATTCGCCCGTCGGCACGGGAAATCCAGTTGCCGGTGCGCGACTACCACCGGGTCAAGCTGCTGTCGCTGACTGGTTATGTGATCGACAGCCGCTACACCCATGTCATCGTCGACGAGGCCCACGAGCTGTCGGCACCGATGCTTGCCGTGCTCGACCGCAGCCCGCAGTCGATCATTGCCCTGGGTGACGAGCTGCAGAACCTCAACGGCCTCAGCGCGCACCATGGCGGCTTTATCCGCCAGCGTTACATCGACCACTCGCTGCGGGCCGGGCCGGCGATGGACAACGTGCTCAACCCGCTGATCCAGGCCCACCCTGCGGCGATCCAGGCAGCCTTCAGCGGCAGCGCCGAGCATTACACCCGGGTCAGCTTTTTCGATGCGGTAACGGTGCCGGAACAGCCCACGGCGTTGATCGTCGACGATGAGTGGGGCCTGTTTGGCTGGTTCCAGCGCCTGACCCACCAGGGCGTGCCGTTCGTGCTGCTGAAAAGCGCGCGCAAGGACTTCGAGCTGTTCGTCGAAGACTGCATCGAGCTGTACCGCCATGGCACCCGGCCGCGTCACCCGATGCTGTTCCGCTATGCCAGCTGGCAGGCGCTGGAGCAGGACAAGGGTGATGACAAGGCGTTCGTCGCCGTGGCCAACATGCTGCGCAAGGGCTACACGCCAGAGCACTTTGCCAGGGCCAAGAGCCGTTATCGCTGGGACAAGGCGCCCAAACTGTTCCTGGGGCGGGTGCGCGATGTGAAGAACATGGAGTTCGCCCGGGTGATGGTGTCGCCGGAGCTGATGGTAGCGCCACAGGTGGCGGGGAACCGCAATGAACGGGCGCGGATGCTGGCGGGGTTGTATACCGCCTGTTCGCGGGCGCGGCATGAACTGATCGTGCCGGGGGGGATGCTGGACTGGGTCAAGGACCAGGTTCGGGATTGAGGCCCCTCGGGCTGCTTTTTCAGCCCTTCAAAGTCCCTGTGGGAGATTGCCCAGCCCAGATAACTGAATTCGCAAGCGATCCTCGTACCGTGTGGGAGCGGCTTTAGCCGCGAAAAATCCAACGCGGTGCCGGGCACCGTGTCGCCTGATTCGCGGGTAAACCCGCTCCCACAGGGCCGCAATGCGGCCCCTAAGCATCGAATCAGTTACGGTCCAGCCACACAGTCTGGGCATTGGTGAACTCACGCACACCAAAGTGCGACAGTTCACGCCCGAAGCCGCTCTTCTTCACCCCGCCAAACGCTACGCGGGGGTCGGAAGCGCAATAGCCGTTGATGAACACGCCGCCGGTATCCAGCGCCGCGGTCATGCGTTCGGCCAGCGCGTAGTCGGCGGTGTAGATGGTCGAGGCCAGGCCGAATTCGCTGTCGTTGGCCAGCTCCACCGCATGCTCCGCATCACGTGCGCTGATGATCGCCGCCACCGGCCCGAACAGCTCCTGCTTGAACGCAGTCATCTGCGGGGTGACGTTGGCGAACACGGTCGGCGCGTAGAAGTTGGCCACGCCATCGACCTTGTGGCCGCCCAGCAGCAGGGTGGCGCCTTCGGCGATGGTCGCCTGGACCTGGCCATCCAGCTCGTCGCGCAGGTCGTAACGGGCCATAGGGCCGATGTAGGTACCTTCTTCCAGCGGGTTGCCGACCTTCAGCTCGCGAGTGGCCTCGACGAACTTGCGGGTGAATTCGTCAACGATGCTTTCCTCGACGATCAGGCGCTTGGCCGCAGCGCAGACCTGGCCAGTGTTCTGGTAACGGCCAATCACGGCAGCTTTCACGGCGGCATCCAGGTCGGCGTCGGCCAGCACGATGAACGGGTCGGAACCGCCCAGTTCCAGCACGCACTTCTTCAGCGCCGCACCGGCTTGCGCACCAATCGCCATGCCGGCACGCACGCTGCCGGTCAGGGTCACGGCGGCGATGCGCGGGTCATTGATGGCGCGGGTGACGCCGTCCGGGGTCAGGTTCAGCACTTCGAACACGCCTTCCGGCAGGCCGGCATCCTTGAACAGCTCGCCCAGCAGGTAGGCGCTGCCCATCACGTTCGGCGCGTGCTTGAGTACGTAGGTGTTGCCGGCCAGGATCGCCGGCACGGCGCCGCGCAATACCTGCCAGACCGGGAAGTTCCAAGGCATCACGGCCAGGATAGGGCCCAGCGGGCGGTATTCGATGCGGGCTTTCTCGACCTGGGTCGGCTCAGCGGCGAGCATGGCCGGGCCATGTTCGGCGTACCAGCGGCACAGGCCGACGCACTTGCTGACTTCACCACGGGCCTGGGCGACAGGCTTGCCGATTTCGCGGCTGATCATTTGCGCGAAGGCTTCGGCCTTGGTTTCGAGGGTGCTGGCCAAGGCAAGCAGGTACTCGCTGCGCTGACCCAGCGACACCTGGCGCCACTGGCGGTAGCCAACCTTGGCGCGTTGCAGCGCCGCTTCCAGTGCGGCGTCGGTGTCGAACGGGTAGGCGCCGATCTGCTCGCCGCTGTACGGGTCGAGGGAGATGGCGTGGGTCAGGCTGCTGATCGCACTCATGGCGGGACACTCTCGTTGTAATTGATCCGTGACGCCAGACTAGTGGGCTATGGCTTTAATGAAAACTGAATAATAATGAGCGAAACATTCACGTTTGGAGAATGGCTGTGGACCTGGTGCAACTCGAGATCTTCAAGGCCGTGGCAGAGCAGGGCAGCATCAGTGCCGCTGCGCAGCATATCCACCGGGTGCCGTCGAACCTGACCACGCGTATCAAGCAACTGGAGGAGGACCTGGGCGTGGAGCTTTTCATACGTGAAAAGAGCCGCCTGCGTCTTTCCCCCGCAGGCTGGAACTTCCTCGAGTACACCCGGCGCATCCTTGACCTGGTGCACGAGGCGCGGCTGACAGTGGCCGGTGAGGACCCGCAGGGCACTTTCGCCCTGGGGTCGCTGGAAAGCACGGCGGCGGTGCGCATTCCGGCCTTGCTGGCGGCCTATAACCAGCGTTACCCCAAGGTCGACCTGGACCTGTCCACGGGGCCTTCCGGGACCATGCTCGAAGGCGTGCTGTCGGGGCGCCTGGTAGCGGCGTTCGTCGACGGCCCGGTGCTGCATCCGACGCTGGAGGGCATGCCGGTGTTCGAGGAAGAAATGATGGTCATCGCGCCGCTCAACCACGCCCCGGTAACCCGCGCCCAGGACGTCAACGGCGAAAGCATCTACGCCTTCCGCGCCAACTGTTCATACCGGCATCACTTCGAGAACTGGTTCGTGCAGGACCAGGCGGTACCGGGCAAGATCCACGAAATGGAGTCGTACCACGGCATGCTGGCCTGCGTCAGCGCCGGCGCCGGCCTGGCCATGATGCCGCGCAGCATGCTCGACAACATGCCCGGTTGCAGCACCGTCAGTGCCTGGCCGATGTCGGAGGATTTCCGCTACCTGAAAACCTGGCTGGTATGGCGACGTGGCACCTTTTCGCGCAGTTTGAGCATGTTCGTGAAACTGCTTGAGGAAGGCCGTGCAACATGATGTTCCTGCGCAATATTTACCCCGATGAAGCGAATTTCATCCACACGACCACGCATCAGCACGAACGCCGTTACGCCCGAAGGATCAGATAATAGGTAAGCCATCCTCGAAAGGAGGGTCGTACCATGCGTAACCATCACTATGCCCTCGGCGCGGCGCTGCTGATCGCCCTGGCACTGCCATGGACCCTGGCGGCCGCCGCCGACCTCAATGCCCCTATCGACATGCAGGCCGTGCAACTGCAACAGCAGGAGCAGAACGGCGTCCGCTACCTGCAAGGCGGCATCGGCCAGGATGAAGCCAACGCCCTGCGCAAGACCCCGGGCTATGACCTGCACGTAGAACTCTCCACCGGCCCGGAAGGCAAGTTCCAGAGCGGTGCTACCGTCGACATCCAGAATGCACAGGGCCAGCCCGTGCTCAGTCTTACGGATGCCGGGCCGCTGCTGTACGTGCAGTTGCCTCCCGGCAAATACAAAGTGACTGGCAACGCCCAGGGTGAGACGGTGCAGCAATTGGTGACCGTGAATGGCAAGACCCCCGCGACCGTGAACCTGAACTGGCGTTGATGGAAAAACGGGCAGGAGTACGGATGTGCTCCTGCCTGAAAAGGAGCACATCGCCATGAGCCTGGATCTTCAGCTGGAGATGTTGGGCGAGCGGGGCTATGTTTTGCTCCCCGGTGTGCTCGAACCCTTGCGTATCGCCTTGCTGCGCTGCGCCATCGATGACCTGCAGCCCATCCACTGGGATTACCAGGGTCTGCTGGAACACTACAAGTGCGTATTCAACCGCAACCCGCTGTGGTTACCCTTTCTCGACCTGCCGCCGCTGATTGCCCTGGCCGAAGCGGCACTGGGCGCCGACTGCCATGTGATCGGCCAGACTGCCTGGCGCAGCCACCCGGGCTACCCCGGCATGGCCCTGCACCTGGACCATCTGCCCATGCAGTTGCCCGACTGGCTCAGCGAGCGCGGCGACTTCACCCAGCCCCCGCAAATCCTGACTGCGCAGCTGTACCTCAGCGATATCGACCATCACATCGGGCCGACCTGGATTGTGCCCGGCAGCCACCGCGCGGCGCGGCCACCGCAGGCTGGCGAGCAACACTGGCAGGGCCGAAAGGCCCAGCCGGTGCTGTGCAAGGCCGGGGACGCGCTGGTGTTTCGCAGCGATGTCTGGCATAGCGGCGGGGCCAACTGCACCCAATCAAGCCAGCGCGACATGCTGCAAGTGCACTATGGCCGGCGCATGGTCGCGCAGAAGTTTTCGCCATACCTGAACTGGCGTTTCAACCCGCAGGTACTGGAGGAGGCCACACCCAGGCAAAGGCGCCTGTTGGGCGAGCACGAAGAAGCGGAATACGACTGAGTGCTGCTGCTCGGCATGGCAGATGCTGGCGCAGGGTATTAGCCAATGGTGGCAATTCACTTTCAACTTTCTGTTTATCTGGACGATAATCAGAAAAGTATTACTTCCTGTGACCGGTGTGGATGCATCCGGTCACCGCATAAGATCGAGGGGCTCAAGCCCCCGCTTGCCGTATAGACCATCAGGAGAAGTCATTGATGAAAACCCGTCTAGCAGCTTCGCTGGCTGCTGCAGTGCTGGCCTTTGCCGGGGCGAATCTGGCCCAGGCAGCGCAGGTGAGCGGTGCCGTTGGCGCCACTGGCCAAGGTGACATGACCTACCGTATTGGCCTGTCGTTTGACTGGGACAAGAAATGGCTGGAAAGCAGCACCGGTCATCTGACCGGATACTGGGATGCGGCCTACACCTATTGGGAAGGCGGTGAGGCCAGTGGCGCACACTCGCTGTCGTTCAGCCCGGTGTTCACCTACGAGTTCAGCGGTTTTACCTACACCCCGTACATCGAGGCCGGCATTGGTTTGGCGGCGTTTTCCAAGACCGACGTGGGCGACCAGCGCCTGGGCTCGTCGGTCAACTTCGAAGACCGCATCGGCTTCGGCCTGAAACTGCCGGGGGAGCAGAAGGTGGGGATCCGCGCGATGCATTACTCCAACGCGGGGCTCAAGCAGCCTAACGACGGCATCGAGTCGTACTCGCTGTTCTACAGCAAAGGGTTCTGACTCCCCGGGGGCCGCTTTGCGGCCCATCGCGGCACAAGGCCGCTCCTACAGGAGATCGCGGTTTCCTTGTAGGAGCGGCCTTGTGCCGCGATGGGCTGCAAAGCAGCCCCAGGAACGGTCAGAAGGTATACGAAACGCCAGCCTGCACCGTCCGCGGCGCACCCGGGTAGACGTAGTTGTTGAACGCGCCCTCGTCATAGCCCTTGTTGAACACGTTCTTCACGTCCAGGTTAAGCCGCACGTGTTCGTTGACCTTGTAGAAGCTCAGCAGGTCCACCACGCTGTAGCGCTCCATGGTGTAGGTCGTGGCTGCCGTCTGGCCGGCGCGATCATCCACGTACTTCACCCCGACCCCCAACCCCAGCCCCTTGGCCAGGCCATCCTGGAACTCGTAGGTGTTCAGCAGGCTGAAACTGTTGCGCGGGATGTTGGCCAGGCGCGTGCCCTTGGGCAGGGTCGTATCCTGGGTGACTTCGGCGTCCACGTAGGCATAGCCACCGATCACGCGCCACTCTGGCGTCAGGTTGCCGGCGATGTTGATGTCCAGGCCACGGCTGCGCACTTCACCGGCCGCAATACTGTAGGTACCGGTTGAGTCGTTCGGGTCGCGCGCCAGGACGTTCTCTTTGACGATGTGATAGATCGCCGCGTCGATGCTCAGCTGGCGGTCGAGTGCCTCCCATTTCACACCCAGTTCGTAGGACTTGCCTTTCTCCGGGTCGAAGCCTCCGCCTCCGCTTGGCGTGCCGGTGTTGGGCTTGAACGAGCGCGCGGTGTTGGCATAGACCGCAACCGTATCGGTCAGGTCGTAGATCAGGCCGAAGCGTGGGGTGACGCCGTTTTCGCCCTTGCTGAAGTCGCGGTTGGTCGGCAGCTTGTCGTCGTAATCGTGCTCGAAGCGCTCGAAGCGCACACCCGCCAGCGCCTTCAGTCGCTCGGTCAGGGCCACCTGGTCCTGGATGAATGCCGCCCAGGTCTTCAGGTTTTCCTTGTCATGGGTGGTGGTGCGGGTCAGGGCAGGGCGTGGCTGGCCCAGTACCGGGTCGAAGATGTCAATCGGGTACTTATCGGCACCGCTGGCCGAGCGCTGGATGATCGAGTTGTAGTCGTAGTCTTCGTACTCGATGCCCGTCAGCAGTGTATGAGCGTAGCCGCCGGTGTCGAAGTGGCCGGTGAGGTTGAGCTGGTAGTCGCGGTCGGTCCACTCCAGTTTGCGGTGGTTGAAGTTGCGCCCCAGCGTGCGACCGTCAGCCTGCAATGCGTTGGCCTCCACGGCGTTGCCCTTGAGCGAGCCGTCGAGCCACTGCATGCCACCGCCCAGCGTCCAGTTGTCGTTGAGCAGGTGCTCGAAACGCAACTGGGCCATGTTGTTGTCGTTGTGCAGCAGGTTGTCGCTGCCTTTTTCCCAGATGTTGGTGTCGCGCGAAGCTGTGCCGAGCTGGCCGGGCAGGCGGGTCAGGCCACGGTCCAGCGGATGGTTGTTGCGCATGAAGTCGCCCTCGAAGACGATCTTCGTACTATCGTTGACCTGCCAGCTGAGCACCGGCGCCACGTCATAGCGCTCGCTTTCCACATCGTCACGGAAGCTTTCGCCGCCTTCACCCAGCAGGTTCAGGCGGTAGGCCAGCGAGCCGTCCTGGTTCAGCGGCCCGGTGGCGTCCAGGGTAGCGCGGTGCATGCCCTGGTCATCGAACTGGCTGCCCAGGGTGACTTTCGACTCTGGCAGCGGCTGCTTGCTGACCACGTTGAAGGTGCCGCCTGGGTCGCCACGGCCGTACAGGCTGCTGGCCGGGCCACGGATCACTTCCAGGCGTTCGACGGTGTTGGCGTCGGGGGCGTTGGGGTAGCCGCGGTTGATCGGGAAACCGTTGCGGTAGAACTCGCCGGTGGTGAAGCCACGCACGGTGAAGGTGGTCAGGCCCTGGCCGCCGAAGTTGTTGGCGCGGCCGACGCCGCCGGCGTAGTCCAGGCCGTCCTGCAGACGCGTGGCGCCGGTGTCTTCCAGTACATCCTTGGGCACCACGCTGACCGATTGCGGGGTTTCGTGCAGGGCAGTGTCGGTGCGAGTGGCGCTGGCCGAGCGGGTAGCCTTGTAACCCTCGACCGGGCCATCGGCACGTTCGCTGTCGGCGCTGCTGGTGATGTTCAGGGCCTGGAGTTCGATCTGGGTGGGTTCGCTGAGCGGTTCAGGCTCGGCAAAGGCCAGCGGAGAGACAGCATGAAGCACACAAAGCGAAACGAACGTGCGACGCATCGACGGTACGATCCTGGAGTAGGGCGCTGAGGGTAGGGTGGGCAAGCGCCGAGAAACTACTACGAATCATTATCAAATGCATTCTTTTTATGTGGAACTGGTGTGCCAGATGCCAAGGGTAGAATCCGTGTTGGCTTCTTCGCGGGTAAACCCGCTCCCACAGGGGTTTCACCAAGCCTGAGGTCAGTGGAATTCCTGTGGGAGATTGCCCAACCCTTTGGGCTGCGCTTTCGCGCAGAGAACCAATATCGCTCGTCTGACGCGTCCTTTGTAGGAGCAGCCTTGTGCTGCGAAGAGGCCGGTACAGCCAATAGACAGGCTTTGTCAGCCCCGGCCTCTTCGCAGCAGAAGGCTGCTCCTACAGAACCTCGCCGAACCAATGAGTCATGTGTTGTTCAATGAGAGCGGGTTCACCCGCGAAGAAGCCGGTGCAGGTATACCAGTACTCACCGAACCGCCTTGATCGCCAGCACATTGCACAGCGGATGCTCCAGCACATGCGCCGTGGTCCCGCCCAGGAACGTCTGCATGGCATCATGCCGGTGGCTGCCCATCACGATCACATCCGCCCGGCTGTGCCCGACGAACTGGGCAATCGCCTTGATCGCGGCCCCTTCCAGAAAGTGCCTGCGTTCCAGCGGGATCTGGTGGTGGTCGCCCAGCCGGTTGAACGCCGCCCGCTGCGCGGTGCGCACGCTGACATCGAAGCCGGGCATGGTCACCGTGCCAGCGCCGAAGTCGGCAATGTGCGTCTTGGCCGCGTCGCACACATGCAGCAGGTGCAACTCGGCATTGCACTGCAGGGCCAAGGCATGGGCGCAGCGGATCACCTGCTCATCCAGATGCTCGCCTGCGCCATGGCTGTTCAGGTCCACCGCGGCGGCAATCTGCCGGGGCAGGGGCAGGCGGATATCGCTGACCAGGTGCACGGCGACCGGGCTGTCCTTCAGCAACTGCCAGTCCAGTGGCGTTACCAGCAGGCGCTTGAGCACCGGTTCGTGCTGCACATCCTTGATCAGCAGGTCGCAGCCCAGGCGCTCGACCCGTTCCAGCACACTGCTCAACGGGTCGCGGGTCAGCAGCAGTTCGGTAGATACATCCAGGCCGGCGTTGGCCAGTTGCTCGGCTTCGTCCGCCAGCCATTGGCGGTTGTCACTGAGCAGCCGTTCCCGCTCGCGGCTATCGCTCATCAAACCGAAGGTATCGACATCGTCGACGAACACGTTGATATCCAGCAACGCACCGCTGGATTCCGCCAGCGCCGCAGCGCGTTGCAGCGCTGGCGTGTGGCGCATCTGCGGGCCGAGCATGACGAACAGACGCTTGAACTGGCTCATCTCACACCTCCACGTGTGGCAGCCCCCCGGTGATCTGGTCTTGTTCAGTCTAGACCGCGCAGGGCGCATGAGCAGCCTGGCGGAGGCTGGCGCGGCACGGCGTGTCGGGTATGATGCGGGCCCCATCATTTTCACGAGGCCCGCCCCATGTCCCTGAGTGCTGAACAGATCGGCGAATTCCGCGCCTTTGCCGAGCAGCTGGCCGATGCCGCTGCCGTGGCGATCAAGCCATACTTTCGCGCCAGCCTGGACGTCGAGGACAAGGGTGGGCGCCTGTACGACCCGGTGACCGTGGCCGACAAGGCAGCCGAGGACGCCATGCGCGAGCTGATCCAGGCCCGCTATCCCGACCACGGCATCCTCGGTGAAGAAGCCGGCGTGGCAGTCGGCAGCAGCCCGCTGACCTGGGTGCTCGACCCGATCGACGGCACCCGCGCCTTCATCACGGGCCTGCCGCTGTGGGGCACGCTGATTGCCCTGAACGACGGCACGCGCCCGGTGGTCGGGTTGATGAACCAGCCGTTCACCGGCGAACGCTTTGTCGGAACGCCGGAAGGCGCCTGGCGCAGCGGTGCGCCGTTGAAGACCCGCGCCTGTGCCGACCTGGCCTCCGCCACGTTGATGTGCACCACCCCGGACATGTTCGATACCGCCGCGCGCAAGGCCGCATTCGAGGCCGTTGCCGGCAAGGCGCGCCTGATGCGTTACGGTGGCGATTGCTATGCCTACTGCATGCTGGCTTCCGGGTTCGTCGACGTGATCGTCGAGGCGAGCCTGCAGCCATACGACGTGCAGGCGCTGATGCCGATCATCGAAGGGGCGGGCGGGGTGATCACGGCGTGGGATGGCAGCAGCGCGCAGAATGGCGGGTGCGTGGTGGCCTGTGGCGACCCGGCGCTGCATGCGCAGGTGGTGGAGATGTTGCGTCACGCCATGTAACTTGTGCAGCAACTGTGCCGTGCTGTTCGTGGGGCGGTCCACGATCAGCACGGCAGGTGCTGCAAGCTAAATCAATTTATTGCTGATGATGCTGAAACGAGTTCATACAGGTAGGCAAAAGCAGCCTCGGCGTTCGGCCTGTGGCCAATTTTGTCTTGGCTGCCTTCTGTGTAGCCGGTCTTTGCAAGAATAGCGACCAACTCCTTGGCTGTTAGGCAGAGGTTGAATTGTTCGATGCTGTAGGACTGCAGCAGCGCAGCGACGCCGACTACCAGAGGCAGCGCGCTCGAGGTCCCGGCGAACCGTGCTGTGTAATCCCTGGTATGGCTGCTGTCTGGGCTGAAGAGGTCACCATAACCAGTGGTGACCACCCTGGGGCTGCCCCAGGAGTTAACCAGTAGTCCATAATGGTTGTAATTGGAATAGCCCTGAATGCGGCCATCTGAATCTTGACATGCCGCCACCAGGAAAGCGCCACTGTCGCCAAAATCTTCCATCAGGTTCTTTTCAATCAGCCAGGCCAAATCGGAAAGGCCGTTACCCGCCGCCATGAACACGATGCCACCGCGTTCAACCACCGCTTTTATTTTGCTCCACCAACTCCAATAAGCGATGATGGGATAGGCGTCTGCGGTCTGGATATCCAGGCTGACAATATCGCCAGGCAATACATCATCCAGAATGGGCTCCATGGTTGTACCTTTATCGTAATAGATGAAGTTACAGTCGTGCGCAACGCCTTTGATGCCAACACCATTGTCCATGGCTGCAATTACGCCTGTGGAGGCTGTGCCATGTTCCTTGTTGCTCTTGCCATTGGTTGCAATCGTGATGTGCCCTTTCAGGTCTTCATGGTCCTCATATACACCAAAGTCAAGATGCCTTACGGTGGCGTGTGAACCAACCGATTGCCGCCAGGCTTCTCTCACGTTCATGCCCAATTGACCGGTGGCTGATATAGCATCGAGGTAGCCCTGCCTGTGTGTGAAGTCCGGAGTCTGGTCGCTGTTGAGTTCGGTGACTGGCAGCTTCTCAGTCGTGTTATCGAAGTCCGGCGATTTGGCGTTCAGCGAATGAGGCGTTGGTGTCAGGGCTGCATATCTCACGTAGTCCAGCTTGCTCAAAATTTGGGTGATCGACAGCATGTCCGCTATTTCAATTGTTTGCGTGATGCTGTACAGGTCCTGACGACGAACCGGATTTTTTGTCAACTCAAGGTGGCCAACCTTGTCTTGGATGGCGCGCAGCGGGTCGTCTTTGCGGAAGCGTTCCAAACCGTCCGTTTCGAATTGAATTTCAATATAATAGCTGTAATCAGGCGAAGGTCTGAAGTTCTCTTTCGTGGAAAAGTATTTTACGCGTGCAGAGGGGTTGGAGGAGGTGCTGATCGACGGTATTTCTATATCGGTAATCAAAATTTTTTTGGAGATGTGCGCTTCGGTTGTACCATCCTGGTAGGTGATGACTACCTTGCCATGGTATTGATTCTTGGGCTCGTGTTTCACTTGGGTGAACGAGCACCCTGTAGTGAATATTCGTTCTTGCACCTCGCTCCCTGAGGGGATGTCATTTGAATACAGAGTGTATTCTATCGATTTGATGTGTTTGGTTGAGCCCCAGGAAACGAGACCCAAATAGCCCAGCAACCTCAAATGGATAGTATTGTCAAACTTCGCGTGCCTGGAGATTGCAAGTTCTTTTTTCATGTGTATACCAGATGCATTGAGGGGCAAGCAGGCGTCTGCTGCCTTGATATAGATAGCTATTCCATAGAATTCTCTACAGGAAAATTATTAGCCCCTCGAAACAAAGCGTAAACTAGCAAGACTGCGAGGTTGATCTGATGGAGCTTTGAGTGAATGCCTGATGGATTACCGTACGGGCATGACCGGCGCGGCATTTTGCGCAGTCAATCTGCCATCGTACGGCGTCATCCTGACGTATGGCGTATCCACGTGAAGTGAGTTCATCGAGCTCCTCATAATTGGCGCACATAGCACTTTTTCCAATTTCCGGGCTCTATGCTTGGCCAGGCCACACTGATCCACGGTGCGGCCGCCGAATATCGACCCGGTGCCGATGGTTGCAAGCAAGCCAAAACTCTTCCCCCGCCTGCTAATGGCAGGCGCCCTCACATGCCTGTGCGCCTGCACCCAACAGCAGGGCCGCGACGTGCTCGAGCAGTTCGGCAACGGCAAGCCCAGCGAACTGTTCCAGACCAGCGTCGACCGCCTGGCCACGCTGTCCATGCGCGACAACCTGCAGAGCTTGTACCTGCTGATGAACAAGCTGTACCTGCGCAACCCCAACCAGTGGAAGCTGTCCGGCTACGTGGATGCTGCAACTGCCGAGCGGCAGATCCGTATCGCCATCGAGCAACGCCAGCCCTTGCCACAACTAGGCAACCGTCGCGACCTGGCAGCCTTGAGCTACGCCCTGAGCCCCGAGTTTCGCGGTGACCGGGTCGGTGCGTTCATCTACGCCATCGGCAGCATGCTGATTACCGCGCACGGCGGCCGTACCGAGTTCTACATGACCGATACCATCGACCCGCTGTTCGTCAACAACGCGGCCCGCAATATCGAGAAGGCCACCTGGATGTTGAGCCAGCGGCAGGATGCCAATGGTGTGCTGCTGTTGTTCTCCAACGAGATCTCGGAAGAGGGCAGCAACCTGAGTTTTGCCGTGGAGTTCGGCAAGATCGTGGCACGGCTGGACTTGCTGGCGGAGTTGCTGGATGAGCGTTATCGACGAATTGGGTTGAATTATGCGCAAAGCCTGCTGTTGATGAACTTCCTGCCGGTGCAGTGAAGTGAGCGGTGCCGGGTTGCCTGAGCCGTTCGATAAACGAACACTGACCTGTCCTTACTGTTCGCTATCCGCCCATCCATTCCCAAGGTCGCATTGCCCAACCCCCGCCTTTTTGCTTAAGTGTGCCCATCCACCGGTTGTCGCCTGCCCCCGCTACCCGCAACCGGCTCGGTAGAATGACCGTGACGACCGCAGCCACAGCCCGCCGGGCCTTAGGAAGCGGCAACCAGAACAATAACGATCCGGGTAACCTTGTCTATGGAAAGCCGCCTGCTGAGCGAGCGCAGTAGCGTGTTTCATCACGCCGACCCTTATGCTGTGTCCGATTATGTCAACCAGCACGTAGGCCAGCATTGCATCGGTTTGTCTCGCACCACTCATCCGCAAGCCAGCCTCAGCCACCGCAAGTTCGCTGAGCTGGACCTTTGCCGCATCAGCTACGGCGGCAGCGTGCGCGTTACCTCGCCGGCACTGGAAACCATCTACCACCTGCAGGTGCTGCTCAACGGCAACTGCCTGTGGCGCGGGCACAAGCGCGAGCATCACCTGGTGCCGGGCGAGCTATTGTTGATCAACCCTGACGACCCGGTTGACCTGACCTACTCGGAAGACTGCGAGAAGTTCATCCTCAAGGTGCCGACCCGGCTACTGGACTCGATCTGCGACGAACAGCGCTGGCACCGCCCTGATGGCGGGGTGCGGTTCTTGCGCAACCATTACCGGCTGGACGAGCTGGACGGGTTCGTCAACCTGCTGGCCATGGTCTGCCAGGAAGCAGAGGTGAGCGATTCGCTGCCCAGGGTGCAGGGCCACTACAGCCAGATCGTCGCCAGCAAGCTGCTGACCCTGATGAGTACCAATATCCGTCGCGAATGCCTGGGTTCGCCGGGCGCAAGCCTTGAACGGATCATCGACCACATCGACCGCAACCTGAAGCTTGAGTTGACAGCTGAAGCGCTGGCGGAGCAGGCGTGCATGAGCCTGCGATCCTTGTACGCACTGTTCGACCGGCATCTGCAGACCACGCCCAAGCAGTATGTGCGTCAGCGCAAGCTTGAGCAGGTACATGCCTGCCTGGGTGATGCCAGTTGCGCGGTACGCAGCGTTACCGAGCTGGCCATGGATTATGGCTTCATGCACCTGGGGCGGTTTTCCGAGGTGTATCGGCAGCAGTTTGGCGAGTTGCCCTCGGAAACCTTGCGTAATCGGCGCTG
Source organism: Pseudomonas sp. A2 (assembly GCF_023100865.1). Taxonomy (NCBI): domain Bacteria; kingdom Pseudomonadati; phylum Pseudomonadota; class Gammaproteobacteria; order Pseudomonadales; family Pseudomonadaceae; genus Pseudomonas; species Pseudomonas sp. A2. The sequence continues at coordinate 3,132,648 of NZ_CP039127.1, read as the reverse complement.
AGCCGCATCGGCCTCTTCGCGGGTAAACCCGCTCCCACAGGGCACTGCAGAAAAACCAGCCTGCACAAAACGGATAGCACTGCGCACAAACCGGATATTCCCTCCCGATCCCAATCCCTAACCTGACCAGGTCTAAACAATAACAAGGGAGACCCTGGCCATGTCCCTGGGATTCGACTACCTCAATGCCTTGCTCGAGGACGACCGTGAAAAGGGCATCTACCGCTGCAAGCGCGAGATGTTCACCGACCCACGCCTGTTCGACCTGGAGATGAAACACATCTTCGAGGGCAACTGGATCTACCTGGCCCATGAAAGCCAGATACCCGAGAAAAACGACTTCCTCACCCTGACCATGGGGCGCCAGCCGATCTTTATCGCGCGCAACAAGGACGGTGAACTCAATGCCTTCCTCAACGCCTGCAGCCACCGCGGCGCCATGCTCTGCCGGCACAAGCGCGGCAACCGCTCCAGCTACACCTGCCCGTTCCACGGCTGGACCTTCAACAACAGCGGCAAGCTGCTCAAGGTCAAAGACCCAAGCAACGCCGGCTACCCCGACAGTTTCAACTGCGACGGCTCCCACGACCTGACCAAGGTGGCACGCTTCGAGTCGTACCGTGGCTTCCTGTTCGGCAGCCTGAAGGCCGACGTCAAGCCGTTGGTCGAGCACCTGGGCGAGTCGGCCAAGATCATCGACATGATCGTCGACCAGTCGCCGGAAGGCCTGGAAGTGCTGCGTGGCGCCAGTTCGTACATCTACGAAGGCAACTGGAAGCTAACCGCCGAGAATGGCGCCGACGGCTACCACGTCAGCTCCGTGCACTGGAACTATGCCGCCACCCAGAACCAGCGCAAGCAGCGTGAGGCGGGTGACGAGATCAAGACCATGAGCGCTGGCGCCTGGGCCAAGCAGGGCGGGGGCTTCTACTCCTTCGACCACGGCCACCTGCTGCTGTGGACCCGCTGGGCCAACCCCGAGGACCGCCCGGCCTACGAGCGCCGCGACCAACTGGCCGCCGACTTCGGCCAGGCCCGTGCCGACTGGATGATCGAGAACTCGCGCAACCTGTGCCTGTACCCGAACGTGTACCTGATGGACCAGTTCAGCTCGCAGATCCGCATCGCCCGGCCGATTTCGGTGAACAAGACCGAAATCACCATCTACTGCATCGCACCGAAAGGCGAGAGCGCCGATGCCCGCGCCAAGCGCATTCGCCAGTACGAAGACTTCTTCAACGTCAGCGGCATGGCCACCCCCGACGACCTGGAAGAGTTCCGCTCGTGCCAGACCGGCTACGGCGGCGGTACCGGCTGGAACGACATGTCCCGCGGCGCTGAACACTGGGTGGAAGGCGCCGACGAGGCGGCCCGGGAAATCGAACTCAAGCCGCTGCTGTCGGGCGTACGCACCGAGGACGAAGGCCTGTTCGTGCTGCAGCACAAGTACTGGCAGGAAACCATGATCCAGGCCTTGAAGGATGAACAGCAACTGATCCCCGTGGAGGCCGTGCAATGAGCCTGTATGCAACCGTGCGCGACTTCCTTTTCCGCGAAGCGCGTTACCTGGATGACGCCCAGTGGGATCAGTGGCTGGAAATGTACGCCAGCGATTGCACCTTCTGGATGCCGAGCTGGGACGATGACGACACCCTCACCGAAGACCCACAAAGCGAAATCTCGCTGATCTGGTACGGCAACCGTGGCGGCCTGGAAGACCGGGTGTTCCGCATCAAGACCGAGCGCTCCAGTGCGACCGTGCCCGACACCCGTACCTCGCACAACATCAGCAACATCGAGATCGTCGAGCAGGGCGAGGGCAGCTGCCAGGTGCGCTTCAACTGGCACACCCTGAGCTTCCGCTACAAGACCACCGACAGTTACTTCGGCACCAGCTTCTACACCCTCGACCTGCGCGGCGAGCAGCCGCTGATCAAGGCCAAGAAGGTGGTGCTGAAGAACGACTACGTTCGCCAGGTCATCGACATCTACCACATCTGATCCAGGGTTTTGCGAGTGCTGCCCGGTGCGTCCTGCGACGTACCGTGGCCCGGCTCGCCCGCGAGGTGCAACATGAGCTACCAGATCGCACTGAATTTCGAAGACGGGGTTACCCGCTTCATCGAGGCCACCGGCCATGAAACCGTGGCCGACGCCGCATACCGCCAGGGCATCAACATCCCGCTGGACTGCCGCGACGGCGCCTGCGGTACCTGCAAGTGCAAGGCCGAGTCCGGCCGCTACGACCTGGGCGACAACTTCATCGAAGATGCCCTGAGCGAAGATGAAATCGCCGAAGGTTACGTACTGACCTGCCAGATGCGCGCCGAGAGCGACTGCGTCATCCGCATCCCGGCCTCGTCGCAGCTGTGCAAGACCGAACAGGCCAGTTTCGAGGCCGCCATCAGTGATGTCCGCCAACTGTCGGCCAGCACCATTGCTCTGTCGATCAAGGGTGAATCCCTCAGCCGCCTGGCCTTCCTGCCGGGGCAATATGTCAACCTCAAGGTGCCGGGCAGCGAGCAGAGCCGAGCCTATTCGTTCAGCTCGCTGCAGAAGGACGGCGAGGTCAGCTTCCTGATCCGCAACGTGCCGGGTGGGTTGATGAGCAGTTTCCTGACCAACCTGGCCAAGGCCGGCGACAGCATGACCCTGGCCGGGCCGCTGGGCAGCTTCTACCTGCGGCCGATCCAGCGCCCGCTGTTGCTGCTGGCCGGTGGTACCGGCCTGGCGCCGTTCACGGCGATGCTGGAGAAGATCGCCGAGCAGGGCAGCGAGCACCCACTGCACCTGATCTACGGCGTGACCAACGACTTCGACCTGGTCGAACTCGACCGCTTGCAGGCGCTGGCGGCGCGCATCCCCAACTTCACCTTCAGTGCCTGCGTGGCCAACCCCGACAGCCAGTACCCGCAGAAGGGCTACGTGACCCAGCACATCGAACCGCGCCACCTCAACGATGGCGATGTGGATGTGTACCTGTGCGGCCCGCCACCGATGGTCGAGGCGGTCAGCCAGTACGTGCGCGAGCAGGGCATTACACCGGCGAACTTCTACTACGAGAAGTTCGCGGCGGCGGCCTGATTTCCTTCATCCGAACATAACACCGCTTCTGTGGGAGCGGGTTCACCCGCGAAGAGGCCGGCAGGTACAGCGGTTTTGTCTTGTTGGACGCATTCGCGGGTAAACCCGCTCCCACAGGGACCGCGGGCTAGCGGAGATTTGCATATGAACAACCGATTCCAAGGCAAGGTCGCCCTGGTCACTGGTGCCGCCCAGGGCATCGGCCGTGGCGTGTGCTGGCGGCTCAAGGCCGAAGGCGCGCAAGTGATAGCGGTAGACCGCTCCGAACTGGTTCACGAACTGGCCAGCGAGGGCATGCTCACCCTCACCGCCGACCTGGAACAATATGGTGACTGCGCCAGGGTCATGGCCAACGCGGTTGAAGCGTTCGGCCGCCTCGACATTCTGGTCAACAACGTTGGCGGCACCATCTGGGCCAAGCCCTTCGAACACTACGAAGTGGACCAGATCGAAGCCGAAGTACGCCGTTCGCTGTTCCCCACCCTGTGGTGCTGCCATGCCGCACTGCCATACATGCTCGAACGTGGCAGCGGCGCCATCGTCAACGTCTCGTCCATCGCCACCCGTGGCGTCAACCGCGTGCCCTACGGCGCAGCCAAGGGTGGCGTCAACGCGCTGACTGCGTGCCTGGCCTTTGAAACCGCCGGCCGTGGCATCCGGGTCAACGCCACTGCTCCCGGCGGCACCGAAGCGCCACCCCGGCGCGTACCGCGCAACAGTGCCGAGCAGACCGAACAGGAAAAGCACTGGTACCAGCAGATCGTCGACCAGACCCTCGACAGCAGCCTGATGCACCGCTACGGCAGCATCGACGAGCAGGTGGGCGCAATCCTGTTCCTGGCTTCCGACGAAGCCTCGTACATCACCGGCGTGACCTTGCCGGTAGGGGGCGGCGACCTCGGCTGAGCGACACCCCAAGGCAAAAAGCTTTCTTTCACAACAAAAACAAGAGCGACAGATGCCATGCGAACCCTTGACGTACACCCGATCATCGATAACGCGCGCTTTACCCCGTTCCACTGGATGGTCATGGCCTGGTGCGGCCTGCTGCTGATCTTCGACGGCTATGACCTGTTCATCTACGGCGTGGTACTGCCGGTCATCATGAAAGAGTGGGGCCTGACCCCGTTGCAGGCCGGTGCACTGGGCAGCTATGCGCTGTTCGGCATGATGTTCGGCGCCCTGGCGTTCGGCAGCCTGGCCGACCGCATCGGGCGCAAGAAAGGCATCGCCATCTGTTTCGCCTTGTTCTCCGGGGCAACCATCCTCAACGGGTTTGCCAGCAGCCCGAGCGAGTTCGGCATCTACCGCTTCATTGCCGGCCTGGGCTGTGGCGGCCTGATGCCCAACGCCGTGGCACTGATGAACGAGTACGCGCCCAAGCGACTGCGCAGCACGCTGGTAGCGATCATGTTCAGTGGCTACTCGCTGGGCGGCATGCTCTCGGCGGGTGTCGGCATCTTCATGCTGCCGCGTTTTGGCTGGGAATCGATGTTCTTCGCCGCAGCGGTGCCACTGCTGTTGTTGCCGGTAATCCTGTACTACCTCCCTGAATCGATCGGTTTCCTGGTACGCCAGGGCCGTACCGACGAGGCCCGCAAGCTGCTCAAGCGGCTGGACCCGGATTGCGACGTGCAGGCGGACGATGTGCTGCAGGCGGCCGACCGCAAAGGCAGCGGGGCTTCGGTGCTGGAACTGTTTCGCAACGGCCTGGCCATTCGCACCCTGGCGCTGTGGCTGGCGTTCTTCTGCTGCCTGCTGATGGTCTACGCGCTCAGCTCCTGGCTGCCGAAGCTGATGGCCAACGCCGGCTACAGCCTGGGCTCGAGCCTGTCGTTCCTGCTGGCGCTGAACTTCGGTGGCATGGCCGGGGCGATTCTCGGTGGCTGGCTGGGCGACCGTTACAGCCTGGTCAAAGTCAAAGTGGCGTTCTTCATCGCCGCCGCGCTGTCGATCAGCCTGCTGGGCGTCAACAGCCCGATGCCGGTGCTGTACCTGCTGATCTTCATTGCCGGCGCCACCACCATCGGCACGCAGATCCTGCTGTATGCCGGCGCCGCCCAGCTGTACGGGCTATCGGTGCGTTCCACCGGGCTGGGCTGGGCCTCGGGCATCGGCCGCAACGGTGCCATCGTCGGCCCGCTGCTGGGTGGTGCGCTGATGGGCATCAACCTGCCCCTGCAGCTCAATTTCATTGCTTTCGCCATCCCTGGCGCAATTGCCGCGCTGGCCATGGCCGTGCACCTGGCCAGCGGCCGTCGGCACGCCCAGGCGGTTGCGGCACAGGCGTAACTCCAGAAAAACAACATGAGGTAAACCACCATGACCGTGAAAATTTCCCACACTGCCGAGGTACAGCAGTTCTTCGAAGAGGCCGCAGGCTTTGGCAACGATGCCGGCAGCCCGCGCCTGAAGCGCATCGTGCAACGCGTGCTGCAAGACACCGCGCGGCTGATCGAAGACCTGGACATCAGCGAAGACGAGTTCTGGCATGCCGTCGACTACCTCAACCGCCTGGGTGGCCGCGGCGAGGCCGGGTTGCTGGTGGCTGGGTTGGGCATCGAGCACTTCCTCGACCTGCTGCAGGATGCCAAGGACCAGCAGGCAGGCCTTGTCGGCGGCACTCCCCGCACCATCGAAGGCCCGCTGTACGTGGCCGGCGCGCCGATCGCCGAAGGTGAAGTACGCATGGATGACGGTAGCGAAGAGGGCGTGGCCACGCCGATGTACCTCGAGGGCCAGGTGCTCGACCCACAAGGGCGGCCGTTGCCTGGGGCCACGGTCGACCTGTGGCATGCCAATACCCGTGGCACCTATTCGTTCTTCGACCAGAGCCAGTCCGAGTACAACCTGCGCCGGCGCATCATCACCGATGGCGAAGGCCGCTACCGCGCGCGCTCCATCGTGCCGTCCGGGTATGGCTGCGATCCACAGGGGCCGACCCAGGAGTGCCTGGACCTGCTCGGCCGTCACGGCCAGCGTCCGGCGCATGTGCACTTCTTCATCTCGGCACCGGGGTACCGACACCTGACCACGCAGATCAACCTGGCCGGAGACAAATACCTGTGGGATGACTTTGCCTATGCCACGCGGGATGGGCTGGTGGGCGAGGTGGTGTTCGTCGAGGGCGAGGCGGGGCGACATGCCGAGTTGAAATTCGACTTCCAGTTGCAGCAGGCCCGGGGCGGTGCCGATGAGCAGCGCAGTGGGCGGCCGCGGGCGTTGCAGGAGGCCTGATCCACCCAGTTGTCTTCTTCGCGGGTGAACCCGCTCCCACAGGTACGGCGCAAATGCTGGAACCTGTGTAGTCCCTGTGGGAGCGGGTTTACCCGCGAAGAAGGCAACACAAGAACAAGAGCCGGTCACTTAGCCCGGCCAGATGCCTTGCGAGAGGTGCCATGAAAACCCTGATCAAGGACAGTTCACTGTCCGCCATCGTCGCCGGCTGCATCGCCACGATGATCTCCTACGCAGGCCCCTTGGTGATCATCTTCCACGCCGCAGAAGCCGCCGGCCTGTCCCATCGGCAACTGTCCTCCTGGGTCTGGGCAGTGTCCATGGGCAGTGCCGTACTCGGCGCGCTGCTCAGCCTGCGCTACCGGGTGCCGGTGGTGATCGCCTGGTCGATCCCTGGCTCGGCGCTGTTGGTCACCGCCTTGCCGCAACTGGGTCTGGAACAGGCCGTTGGCGCCTACCTGGTAGCCAACCTGGTCCTGCTGCTGATCGGCATCAGCGGGGCCTTCGACCGTATCATCGCGCGCCTGCCGGGCTCCATCGCCGCCGGCATGCAGGCCGGCATCCTGTTCAGCTTCGGCATCGAGGTGTTCCGCGCCTTGCCGGTGCAACCGCTGCTGGTACTGGCGATGTTCGTCACCTACGTGCTGATGCGCCGGGTGCAGCCGCGCTACGCCGTGGCGGCGGTGCTGTGCGTGGGCACGCTGGTGACCGTGGCCAGCGGGGCGTTTCGCAGCGAGGCATTGGTGCTTGAGCTGGCGTCGCCGCAGTGGGTCACCCCGCAGTTCAGCCTGGCAGCGGTATTCAGCCTGGCACTGCCGCTGGTGCTGGTGGCCCTTACCGGGCAGTTCATGCCGGGCATGGCAGTACTGCGCAACGCCGGCTACCCCACGCCGGCCAGCCCGATCATCAGCGCTAGCGCCCTGGCCGGTGCCGTGCTGGCGCCGTTCGGTTGCCACGGGCTGAACCTGGCGGCGGTCACCGCCAGCCTTTGCACCGGGCATGAGGCCCATGAAAACCCACGGCGGCGCTATGTCGCGGCGGTGGCTGGCAGTGCGCTGTACCTGCTGCTGGGTATCGCCGGGGCCACGCTGATGTCGCTGTTTGCAGCATTCCCCGCCGCCCTGATCGCCGCCCTGGCCGGGCTGGCCCTGTATGGCGCCATCAGCGAAGCCCTGGCCCGCAGCCTGGCGGAACCAACCGAGCGCGATGCCGGGCTGTTCACCTTCCTGGTCACCGCTTCGGGGGTGGCCTTCCTGGGCCTGTCGGCAGCTTTCTGGGGCCTGCTGTTCGGCCTGCTGAGCCATGGGTTGCTCAGGCTGCGCCAGCCACGTGCTCGGGAGGTGCTGCGCCGTACCCCATGAACCGCCGTGCTTCCAACGCTTTACCCATAAAAACAAGATCAAGAGAGCTTCGGAATGAACCACACCCCTTGCGTCGCCCTGGGCCTGACTTTGCTCAGCCAACCGTTGCTGGCCGCCGAAGGCGGCTTCTTCGAAGATTCGAAGGCCACCCTGAGTGCCCGTAACTACTACTTCAGCCGCGACTTCTCCGACATCGTCGGGGCCAACCGGCAATCCAAGGCCGAGGAGTGGGCCCAGGGCTTCATCCTCGACTTCAAGTCGGGCTACACCCCGGGCACGGTCGGCTTTGGCATTGATGCCCTGGGCCTGCTGGGCATCAAGCTCGACAGCAGCCCCGATCGCACCAATACCGGGTTGCTGCCGGTGCACGGCGATGGCCGCGCCGCCGACGAATACAGCCGCATCGCGCCCACCTTCAGGGCCCGGCTGTCCAAAACCGAATTGCGCGTCGGCGAACTGCAACCCAACCTGCCGGTGCTGACCTTCAGCGACATCCGCCTGTTGCCACCGACCTACCAGGGCGCCAGCCTGAGCTCGGCGGAAATCGACGGCCTGACCGTGCAGGCCGGGCACCTGAAAAGCACCCACCTGCGCAACGAAGGCGGCGACGGCAAGATGAACGCCATGCTCGGCCATGTGCCGATCCGCCAGGTAGAAAGCGACGCCTTCAACTACCTGGGCGGGGACTATGCGTTCAATGCCAACCAGAGCAGCGTCAGCCTGTGGTATGGCCAGCTGGAGGACATTTACGAACAGAGCTTTGTCGGCCTCAAGCACAGCAAGCCCCTGGGCAACTGGGTGCTCAGTGCCAACCTGGGGTATTTCACCGCGCGCGAGGACGGCGATGCGTTGCTCGGCAACATCGACAACCAGGCGTTCTTTTCGATGTTCACTGCCCGGCATGGCGGGCACAGCTTCCATGCCGGCTACCAGGGCATTTATGGCGACAGCCCCTTCCCACGGGTGTTCGCCAACATCTCGCCGCTGGGTAACGAAGTACCGACCTATGAGTTCGCCTACACCGACGAACGCTCGTACCAGGTGCGCTACGACTACAACTTCGCTGCCATGGGCGTGCCGGGGTTGACCGCGACCGTGCGCTACATTACCGGTAACAATGTCGACACCGGGCTGGGTTATGAAGGACGCGACCGCGAGCGCGACCTGGACATCGGTTACGCCGTGCAGGGCGGGGTGCTGAAGGGGCTGGGGATCCGGGTGCGCAATGCCATGGCCCGGTCCAACTACCGCAGCGACATCGACGAGAACCGTTTGACGCTGGTGTACACCTGGCAGTTGTTCTGACGCATCCACAGGTTGCCAGCGGGACCTTTGTGGGAGCGGCTTTAGCCGCGAACACCGGCGCAGCCGGTGCCATGCACCGCGTTGGATTCTTCGCGGCTAAAGCCGCTCCCATAGGGTATGCGGAGTGCTTGCAATGTCAGTTATCTACGCGACAGCGCAGCCCAAAGGGCTGGGCCATCTCCCACAATGAAAGCCCATAACCAAGGGAATTGCGCATCAGGGCTGGATGAAGGTAGCTTCTGGAAACCACCTTTTCAGGAATGCCACCCTTGGACTCCATCACCCAGGCCGTACTTGGCGCGGCCTTGCAAGGTACCCTGCTCGGCCGCATCCAGGGCCGCCGCTCACTGTTGTATGGTGCGGCGCTGGGCACGCTTCCCGACCTGGACGTGATCATCCGCTACGCCGACCCGGTGTCGCAGATGACTTACCACCGCGGCTTTTCTCATTCCCTGTTCGTGCTCACCGGGCTGGCCTTGCTGCTGGCCTGGCTGGTCAACAAGTGCTGGCCAGGCAAAGGCTATACCTTGCCCAGGCTGTTCCTGGCGTTCTGGCTGGTGCTGGTCACCCACCCGTTGCTCGACGCCTTCACGGTCTACGGCACGCAGTTGTTCTGGCCCTTGCCGGCCACCCCGGAAAGCTGGGCGGCGGTGTTCATCATCGACCCGGTCTACACATTGCCGCTGCTGGCCGCGGTGATCTACGCAAGTATCAAGGGGCTGACAAGCAAGGCGGTGCAGCTAATGACCTTGGCCTTGCTCTTCAGCGCAGCCTACCTGGGGTTCGGCCTGGCCGGACGCATGGCGGCCGAGCAGCGGTTCCAGGCTGCCCTCGACCGCCAAGGCATCGCCGTCAGCCAGGTGCGTGCCGTGCCGATAGCGTTCAACAGCCTGGTCTGGCGGGTGCTTGCCAAGACCCCGGATGGCGATTACTACGAGGGCATCAGCAGCGGGTTCGACCAGCACCCGCCAGAAATGCAACGTTTGCCGCGTAATCTTCAACTGGCGCAAGCGCTGGCCGGGCACCCGTTGCACCAGCGCTTGCGCTGGTTCACCGATGACTGGCTGCGCTACGACCAGGTCGGCGATGCGCTGGTGGTCAGCGACCTGCGCATGGGCATCCCGGGTAACTACACGTTCCGCTTCAACATGGCCCACCGAGACAGCCAGGGGCACTGGATTGCCGATGTGCCATCGCTGTGGGAGGGTGCCGGGCCAGGCGCGGCGTTCAATGGCGACGACCTGGTGCTGATCTGGCGACGGATCGTCGAGCAGCAGCCACCTTTGCCGCTGGCTGCCTGGACCGATCGCTACCTGGGGCCTGCCACAGTCGAGCGCGGGCGCTGAGGCGTGCGTTCAGCCGGGCTGGACCTGGTCAAGTGGACGGCGATGCTGACCATGGTCGCCGACCACCTGCGTTTTCTGTGGCCTGATGCCGATGGCTTGTTCGTGGTTGGCCGGTTGGCGTTTCCACTGTTTTGCCTGGCGATTGCGGTGAATGTGGCGCGCACCAGGTGCGGGACGCTCTATACCCGCGGCAACCTGCGTTATCTGGGGCTGATGCTGGTGTTCGCGGTGCTGTCGGAACCTGCGTACCGTTGGCTGGACAGTGGTTCTTCAACATTCAGCGTGATGCCGACCCTGGTGTTGGGGTTGCTGGTTGCCTGGGGTGTGCATCATCCGTTGATCTCGGCGCGCGTGCTTGGCTTTGCCGGTCTGCTTGCAGGGTGGCTGTTCAGCGAACAGCTGATGTACGGGCTGCCGGGGGTGATGCTGCCGGGCGCCTGGTTGATGGCCCGGCGCAAGGAAGGGGCGGCCTGGTTGTTGCCCAGCCTGTTGGCCATGGCTGGGAACCTGACCAACAGTTGGTTGCGGGAACATCTGTTGGCTCCCATTACCGTGCTGACGCTGACTGCTGCAGCCTTGGCCATTCCGGTCGGATTGCTGTTGCTGCGTCATGATGATTGGCGGGTGCCAGCAGTGGGACGTTGGGGCTACCTGTTCTATCCCGTGCATTTATTGGTGATCAAGGTCTTCGCTTGATCGCTCTCGACAGTCCTGCTTGCATTTCACAAATCCATACCTATCTAAACCAGCCGCACCAGACCCAGGAACCACCCATGGAACCCAACCGCTTCGGCGACATCGCCGCCTTCGTCAGCGCCGCGAGGGCCGGCAGTTTTACCGCCGCCGCCGCCACCTTGGGCCTGACGCGCTCGGCGGTGGGCAAGAGCATCGCTCGCCTGGAGGCGCGCATGGCCGTGCGCTTGCTCAACCGCACCACGCGCAAGCTGAGCCTGACCGACGAGGGCCTGGTGGCCTACGAGCGCTGGCGGCAGATTCTGGACGACCTGGACGAGGTGGAAAGCACCATGGCCCAGCGCCGTGGCAAGCCCACCGGCACCCTGCGCCTGACAGCACCCCTGTCGTTCGGCCAGCGCCATGTGCTGCCGATTCTCGACCGCTACCTGAACCAGTGGCCCGAGCTGCGCGCGGATATACGCTTCACCGACCGTTTCGTCGACCTGGTCGAGGAGGGTATCGACGTTGCGGTGCGTATCGGTGTACCGAAGGAAGACTCGCAACTCTTGACCCGTACGGTGGCCTGGCAGCAGTTCGTCACCTGCGCCTCTCCCGCATACCTGGACGCACGCGGCGTACCACAGGTGCCCGGCGACCTCTACGGCCATGACAAGATCGCCTTCCTGGCCGGCGAAAAGGTCATGCCGTGGCGCTTTCATACCGAAGCGGGGCTGCACCTGTGCGAAGACCCCGGGCGGCTGAACATCGACAGCTCCGAGGCGATGCTCGCTGGCGCCCGGGCGGGTTTCGGGCTGGTTCACCTGCCCACCTACATCACCGGCGACGACCTGCGCGCCGGCACCCTGGTGGAGGTGCTGCAAGCCTATCGGCCACCGGCGGACCCGATTCGCATCGTCTACCCAAGCAAGCGCCACCTGTCGCCGCGGGTACGCGGCTTTATCGACCTGCTGGTAGCCAGCTGGGAACCGGGCGTGCCCTGGGAAGACTGATTGGGGAATGGCAGGCCCCTATGCCGGGCCTGAAGCCGGGTTTATCACTGGCTGCGCAGCAGGGAAACTGGCAGTCACTGATAATCCCTGTGGAGACCCCATGACTGCACTGTCCGTACTGGACCTGGTCATGATCGGCGAAGGCAAGACCTTCGCCGACGCGATCGAAGAGTCCCGCCAACTGGCGCGCCATGTCGAGCAACAGCACTACAGCCGCTACTGGATCGCCGAGCACCACGACATGCCGGGCATCGGCTCGGCCGCCACGTCACTGGTCATCAACGAAATCGCCAACGCCACCCGGCATATCCGCGTTGGCGCCGGTGGCATCATGCTGCCCAACCACGCGCCGCTTGTTGTGGCCGAGCAGTTCGGTACGCTCGACACCCTGCACCCTGGCCGCATCGACCTGGGCCTCGGCCGTGCGCCGGGCAGCTCCGGGCCTACCGTGCGCGCCTTGCGTGGTGCTGCGCCAGAGCGCGACTTCAGCCAGGACATAGCCGAACTGCGCGACTACCTGGCTGACAATGGCAAACGGCGGGTGCGCGGCGTGCCTGGCAAGCATGACATACCGGTGTGGATTCTCGGCTCCAGCCTGTTCGGTGCCGACCTGGCAGCGAAACTGGGCCTGCCCTATGCCTTCGCCTCGCACTTTGCCCCGCGCTACCTGCTGCAGGCCATTGCCCATTACCGGGCCAACTTCCAGCCTTCGGCACAACTGGCCAAGCCGTATGTGATGGTGGGCATGAACCTGTTCGCCGCCGACAGCGATGCCGAGGCGGATTACCTGGCCAGCTCCCATCGCAAGTGGATGCTGGACTTGCACGTCGGGCGCGTCGGCCTGTTGCCCAAGCCGCAGGAGGGCTATGTCGAGAGCCTGCCGGACCATGAACGCGAGGTACTCGAGCAGGTGATGGCCTGCACCGTGGCCGGCGGGCCGGACCGGGTAAGGGAAGGGTTGCGCACGCTGATCGAGCAGACCGGTGCGGATGAACTGATGATCGACTGCCGCATCCACGACCCGCTGGCACGGCAGCGTTCGCATGCCTATGCCGCGCAGGCCCTGGCGCAGCTGGGTTAAAGCTACCGGCCTCTTCGCGGGTAAACCCGCTCCCACAGCGGTTGCACAGGCTCTGGAGTCATGGGCAATCCTGTAGGAGCGGGTTTACCCGCGAAGAGGCCAGAACAGGAGAACGATCAGCTACGGGCCAACCGCCCACTCACATAATGCGCCACATCATTGAACCCCGGCGTCGATGCATGCCCCGGCGTGACCAGCGAATCAATGAACGCTTCATCCTCCGCGGTAATCTTCACCGCCAGCGCCCCGCCATAGGTATCCCACTGTTCTTCGGTCCGCGGCCCGACAATCGCCGAACTGACCAGCCGATTGTTCAGTACCCAGGCAATCGCGAACTCGACGATACCCACGCCCTTGGCTTCCACATAGGCCTGGATCTGCCGGGCAATGGTCAGCGACTCCTGGCGCCATTCCACCTCCATGATGCGCTTGTCCTGGCGCCCGGCACGGCTACCGGCATCCGGCACCGCCCCCGGCGCATATTTGCCGCTGAGCACGCCCCGCGCGAGCGGGCTGAATGGCACCACGCCCAGGCCATGGGCGGCCGCAGCGGTAAGCTGCTCCGGTTCGGCCTGGCGATTGACGATGTTGTACAGCGGCTGGCTCACCACCGGCCTGGGCACGCCCAGGCGCTCGGCAATGTGGCACGCCTCGGCGATGCGCCAGCCGCGGAAGTTGGACACGCCCCAGTAGCGGATCTTGCCTTGGCGCAGCAGGTCGCCGATGGCCTGCACGGTTTCCTCCAGCGGCACCTTGTGGTCTTCGCGGTGCAGGTAGTAGATATCCAGGTAGTCCATGTCCATGCGCGTCAGCGTGGCATCGAGGGCATTGAAGATGTGCTTGCGCGACAGGCCGCTGCGGTTGGGAAGGCCATCGGCCGGGCCAAAGCCGACCTTGCTGGCCACGATCCAGTCATGGCGATGGCGGGCCACCGCTTCGCCGACGATTTCCTCCGCACGTCCGGCGTTGTACACGTCTGCAGTGTCGATGAAGTTGATGCCCTGGTCCCAGGCCTTGTCGATGATGCGCAGGGCGTCCTCGGTGCTGGTCTGCTCGCCGAACATCATGCTGCCCAGGGTAAGGGCGGAAACCTGCAGGCCACTGTGGCCGAGGGGGCGGTAGATCATGCGCTTGGGTCCTTGTGCGGTCGGCTGATCTACCCGTTTTACACACAACCTGGGCGCAATGAAAGGCAGCCTCAACCGATCAGCGCCAAGGCCTCCTGCAAGGTCAACGGGCGCTTCAGGCGTTGCGACAGCGTCGCCATGGCATCGGAATAGCCCTTGGCGACAACTGCCTCGACCCGCTCATCCACGCATTGCAAGGCAATGAAGTCGCCTTTTTCCGGCTCGCCGACGAACTCGATACGGTTCCAGTCCCGCGCGTGGCCCAGTACTTCGTAGGTGCGGCCGTGCTGGTAGGTCCAGAAGAACGGTACGTCGGCGTAGCGGCGCTGCTCGCCGAGCATGTTGGCCGCGGCGATCACCCCATGTTGCTGGGCCAGCCGCCAGTGTTCGATACGCACCGGGCGCCCGCTGAGCGGGAAGGTGGCGATATCCCCTGCGGCCCACAGGCTATCTGCAGCACGCATTTCAGCGTCGACTTGCACCGACTTGTCTTCGGTCAGCAGTACGCCCTGAATGAACGCGGTCGCAGGTCTTACCCCGGTACCCAGCAGCACCAATGGCGTCTGTAGCCGCTCACCGTTGGCCAGCAGCACGGCCTCGACCTTGCCCTGGCCCTCGATCCGTTCGACCTCGGTAGGGCCGTGGAAGGTGACCCCCTTGCGTTCGTGCAACTCGCGGATGCTACGGCCAATGCGCTCGCCCAGTTGCCGGGCCAGGGGGACCTCATGGCGGGTGATCAGGTGCACCTGCACGCCGTACTTGCGCAAGGCCGACGCGGCTTCCAGGCCGATGAAGCCATCGCCGACGATCACTGCCGGCTGGCCGGGCTCGGCAGCATCCAGCAGGTGCGCGGCATCCTCCCGTGAACGCAGGGTAAATACCCCAGGCAGGTCGACGCCCGGGATATCGGGCCGCAGCGCCTTGCCGCCGGTGGCCAGCAGGCAGGCGTCGTAGTCGATCTGCTGGCCGTCGGCCAGGGTGACCTGGCGTTTCTGGGTGTTCAGGGTGCGCACCTTGCCATGCTTGCGCTCCAGCTGGCCCTTGCGCAGAGCATCGGGCTCGAGCAGGGCCGGTACTTCATCAGGCGGCATCTGCCCGGCGATCACGAATTTGCTCAGGGAAGTACGATCGTAGGCAGGTTGGCGCTCCTGATCGATCCAGACCAGGCGGCCGGCAAAGCCATGGGCCAGCAGGGTGGAAACTGCGGCACTGCCCGCGGCACCAGCGCCGACCACCACGAAACAGCGGGCGTCGCTGTGGCGGGGCGGCTCGGTTCTGGGCAGGGGTTGGTCGTCGACCCAGACCTCGTCGCCCTTGACCCAGGTTTTGTAGCGGCGCAGGTCGGCCAGGGCCGGCGGTTCGCAGACCGCGCCCTCGTCCACAGCGAACGCGGCCTTGTGCCAGGGGCACACCAGCAGGCCGCCGCACACCACGCCTTCATTGAGTGGCGCGCCTTCGTGGGGGCAGTTGCCCTGGTAGGCGTGCACCTGGTCGCCCTGGCGGATGAGGATGATCTCCTCGCTGCCGGCCTGGACGCGCAGGGGGCGGTGTTCGTCGAGTTGGGCCAGGCGGGCCACGGCGTGCTGGGTCATGGGGGTTCTCCAAAGGGACCTTTGGAACCATTTGACGCCTGGGCTGGGGAGGGGATGCGTTGAGCTGACGATCGGTGGAGGGTGTGGATTTTATGTGGCCTGGGCTGGCCTCTTCGCGGGCTTGCCCGCTCCCACATGGATCCCACCATCTTCGAGTTGGTGGTGATCCTGTGGGAGCGGGTTTACCCGCGAATGCCTCAACTGGCCCTTGCAGTACTCAGCGCGCCAGCCCGGGTAACCCGCAAGGCCACCAGGCTACCCAGCACGATCAACGCCGCCAGCGAATACAGCGCAGCATCGGTCGAGCCGGTCTGGTCCTTGATGAAACCGACCAGGTACGGGCTGAGGAAACCGGCCATCTGGCCCACCGAGTTGATGATCGCAAGGCCCGCGACAGCCGCGCCGGCGCTGAGCAGCGCGGTGGGCATAGGCCAGAACATCGGCAGGCCGGTGAGCGCGCCCATGGTGGCGATCGACAGGCCGAGGATGGCAATGGTCGGGTTGCCGGCGAAGTTCACCGCGATCAGCAGGCCGATGGCGCCCATCAGCATCGGCACCACAAGATGCCAGCGGCGCTCGTTGCGCAGGTCGGCAGAACGCCCGCAGAGGATCATGAACACGCCGGCCAGCAGGTACGGGATGGCGCTGAGCCAGCCGATCAGCAGCGGGTTGTCGAAGCCCATGTTCTTGATGATCGACGGCAGCCAGAAGTTTATCGCGTACACACCGCTCTGGATGCAGAAGTAGACAAAGCCGAAGGTCCAGATCAGCGGGTTGGTCAGCACGGCGAGCACGCCGTCGCCGGTGGTGCTCGGCTTGCTGGCGGCATCGGCGTCCAGGTCGGCGGCGATCAGCTGACGTTCGGCCGGGCTCAGCCAGGCGGCTTTCTGGTAGCCGTCACTGAGCAGGAACACCGCCAGTACACCCAGGGCAACGGTCGGCAGGCCCTGGATCAGGAACATCCATTGCCAGCCGGCCAGGCCGTGCTGGCCGGCGGCGAAGTGTTGGAGGATCCAGCCGGAGAATGGCCCGCCGAGCAAGCCCGAAACCGGGATCGCCGACATGAACAGCGCCATGATGCGGCCGCGGCGGGCCGCCGGGAACCAGCGCGAAAGGTACAGCACCACGCCCGGGAAGAAGCCGGCTTCGGCGGCGCCGGTCAGCAGCCGCAAGGCGTAGAACTCGGTGGGCGTGGTGACGAACAGCAGGCAGGTGGAGAGGCTGCCCCAGGCGATCATCATCAGCGCGATCCAGCGCCGCGGGCCGAAGCGGTTGAGTGCCAGGTTGCTCGGCAGGCCGCAGAGCACGTAACCGATGAAGAAGATGCCGGCGCCAAGGCCGTACACCGTTTCGCTGAACTTCAGGGCGTCGAGCATCTGCAGCTTGGCAAAGCCGACGTTGACGCGGTCCAGGTAGTTGAACAGGTAGCAGATGAAAATGAACGGAATCAGCCGCAGGGTGATGCGCCGGTACAGCGCGTTGCGGGTGGTGTCCGTGCCTTGGTCAGGGGCGGGGCTGTATGCCATGATCGGGTTCTCTGTTGTTATGGTTGTCGCCGCGTCGCCTGTTCCGGCGCTCGCCCTGACGAGTCTCGGGGACTGCGGCGTGCCTGTCTTTGTGCTTTTGCACAGCACTTGCACCGGGCTGCTGTGCCCGAGCCCAAATCCCTGACACCCAAAGGACCGCTCAATGTTCGAACTCGACCATGACCTGGCGCAGGATATCGTTGACCGCGCGATGGCCATTCTGCCATGCAACGTCAATGTCATGGACAGCCAGGGGTTGATCCTCGGCAGTGGCGAACCTGAGCGTATCAACACCCGCCACGAGGGTGCGCAACTGGTGCTGGCCAACGGCCGCATCGTCGAGCTGGATACGGACGCTGCCAAGTGCCTGAAGGGCGTGCAGCCCGGGGTGAACCTGCCGCTGATGCTGGATGGCCGATTGATGGGCGTACTCGGCTTGACCGGTGACCCGCAGCAAGTGCGCACCTATGGCGAGCTGGTGCGCATGACCGCCGAAATGCTGCTGGCCCAGCGCCATTTGCAGGCCGACCAGCAATGGCGACGCCAGCGCTGTGACGATTTGCTGGCCCTGTTGCTGGGCGGCAGCGGCGATTCTCCCCGGTTGCTCGACGAGGCCCGGCAACTGGGCCTCAAGCCCCAGCTGCCGCGGGTACCGTGCCTGTTCGAGCTGGCCTCGGGGCCAGCCGCCGAAACCCTGGCGGCATGGTTGATGAGCCGCTACCCGGACAGTTGGTGCGTAAGCCCGGCCCGCCAGTCGTTGTTGTGGTGTCGCCCGGCAGGTGTGGCGCTGGACGAAACTCGCCTGCTGGAACGCCTGCAGCGCCATGGCTGGGACGTGGAGCGGCTGGCCCTGGGCAGTGTCGCGCAAAGCCTGGAGCAACTGCGCCGGGGTTATCGCCGGGTGCGCGACCTGTTGGCCTATGGGCGCGAGGTACTGCCCGGCGAGCGCCTGCTCAGCCTGCAACGTTACCGGTTGCCGGCATTGCTGTGGCGGCACCGCAACGACGATGCGCTGGATGAATTGCTGGAGCCGTTGCAACGTATTCGCAGCAAGGACGGCAGCGGGCAATTGCTCACCACCCTGCGCGCCTGGTGTGCCCATGACGGCCAGAGCCAGGCCTGTGCCGATGCCCTGGGCATCCACCGCAACAGCTTGCGCTACCGCCTGGAGCGGATTGCCGAGCTGGGCGAGGTCGACCCGCAGCGCATGGAAGGGATGCTTAGCCTGTACCTGGGGTTGCAGCTGCTGCCTGCCGACTGAAGGGCCAGTGCAGGTGAAAGGCATCTGCCCAAACAACCCGCCCGGCGTTTTGTGCATTTGACCGAGGCCTCCTTGGCAGCCACCTGTCAGCATGCCGCTCATCAGGACAGGAGAAACCCCATGAAGATCGTCATTGCCCCCGACTCGTTCAAGGACAGCCTCGATGCTGCCGGTGTCGCCCGCGCCATCGCGGCGGGCCTGGGCGAGGCCTGGCCGGAGGCCGAGCTGGTCGAGTGCCCGATGGCCGACGGTGGCGAAGGCACCATGGATGCGATTCTCGCTGCCAGCCACGGCGAACTGCGTCGTCAGACCGTGCGCGGGCCGTTGGGGCAAAGCGTGGAGGCGGGCTGGGGCTGGCTGCCGCAAAGCCGCACGGCGATCATCGAAATGGCCCAGGCCAGTGGCCTGCAGTTGGTGCCGCCAGGCCAGCGCGATGCCTGCCGCAGCAGCACCTGGGGCACCGGCGAGCTGATTGCCGCCGCCCTGGCCGCCGGCGCGCAACGGGTAGTGCTGGCCATCGGCGGCAGTGCCACCAACGACGCGGGCAGCGGCATGTTGCGGGCGCTGGGCCTGCGCCTGCTGGACGCCGATGGGCAAGCGCTGGAGGAGGGCGGCCTGGCCTTGGCCAAGCTGGCCCGCATCGATGCCAGCGACCTCGACCCGCGCCTGGCCGAGGTGCAGTTCGAAGTCGCAGCAGACGTCGACAACCCGCTGTGTGGCGCCAATGGCGCCTCGGCGATCTTCGGCCCGCAGAAGGGCGCCAACCCACAGCAGGTGCAGGCGCTGGACCAGGCTCTGGGGCATTTTGCCGACCATTGTGCGCAGCTGCTGGGTGAGGATGTGCGGGACTACCCTGGCTGTGGCGCTGCCGGCGGCATGGGGTTCGCCGCGCGTGCTTTCATGGGCGCGCAGTTCCGCCCAGGGGTGGAAGTGGTGGCCGAACTGGCCGGCCTGGATGCTTTGGTGCAGGGCGCAGCCCTGGTGGTGACCGGCGAAGGTCGCTTCGACGCCCAGACCTTGCGTGGCAAGACACCGATGGGCGTGGCCCGGGTTGCCAAGCGCCACGGGGTGCCGGTGGTGGTGCTGGCCGGGACCTTGGGTGAAGGCTACCAGCAGCTGTATGCCCATGGTGTCGATGCTGCCTTTGCCCTGGCCAGCGGGCCGATGAGCCTGGAGCAGGCATGTGCCAATGCCGCTGGGCTGCTGCGGGCGCGGTCTTGTGATATCGGGCGGCTGTGGCGCTGCGCAACGCGAACTTGATCGACCGCTGCAGTCTGCCGCACCCCGCGCTTGGTCATTGATTTTTTTGTTGTTATCGTAGAAAGGAGAATCGAAGGTAGCCAGCAAATGCCCGTCACAGAGCCTTTCCACGACAACGTTGCGGTCTTCACCGATGCCGCACAGGGCCTGGGACTGGCCTGTTCCATGACGCTGGCGGAGGTGGACGAACTGCGTAACCGCCTCAAGGCATGCAGCCATGTGCCAGTCAACGTCGCCAACACCCGCGCCGACCTGGGCGAAAGCCTGGTCTGGGATGAATGCAGCGGCGCGTTGTACTTCGTCGATATCTCTGGCGGCCGTATCAACCGCCTGATGCCCGATGGCGAAGCCGAGTGCCTGTACGAATCCGCGGCACGCATCGGCGCGTTGGCGTTGACCGACCAGGGCAACCTGATTTTCACCGAAGACGCCAGCGTGGCCATCTTCGACGTGCCGCTGCGCAAGGTACGCCGGCATTCGGTCTCGGTTCACCCACGTTCGACCTACCGTTTCAACGACGGCGCCTGCGACCCGCAGGGCCGATTCGTGACCGGGCTGATGGACGATGCCCTGAGCGGCAACACCGGGGCACTGTTCCGCTTTGACGGGCAGTTGAACGATCAGGTGATCCACGACGACATGGCGTTGCCCACCGGCCTGGCCTGGTCGCAGGACGGCCACACGGTGTACTTCGTGGACTCGGCGGCGCGCTCGATCTACCGCGCCAGTTACCTGGCCGAAGGCCGGCTTGGCGCGGTCACTCTGTTTGCCGAAACCCCTGCCGAACTGGGGCGGCCGGACGGCCTTGCGCTGGACCGTGACGGCGGCCTGTGGGTGTGCCAGTACCATGGCAGTTGCCTGTTACGCTATGACCGCCATGGCCACCTCACCGACCAGGTACTGATGCCAGTGCCGTGCCCCACCAGTTGCTGCTTCGGTGGGGAGGGGATGAATACCTTGTTCATCAGCACCGCGCGCTTGGGCATGAGTGCCGAAGACTTGCAGCATTACCCCGACGCTGGCGACCTGTATGCCATCAACCCGGAAATTGGCGGCATCGCCCGTCACACCTTCAAGGAATAAGCTTTTGCGCCTGGCTGGCCGGTAGCACGGCCAGTTCGCCAAAGCGCTGCGCCGCGTCGATGTAGCGCAACGCCGACTTCGCGTCTTTCCAGCCCACATAGCTCATCAGCGCCTTCAGCTCCCAACCGTTGGCCGTGGCCCAGGTGGCAAAACCTCGGCGCAGCGAGTGCCCGGTATACAGCGCCGCCGGTACCCCGGCGCGCTCCAGCATGCGCCGCAGCAGGCCGACCAGGCTGTTGCTGTTGAGCGCGGTGTCGCCGAGGTTGCCCCAGCGGTCGAGCTTGCGGAACACCGGCCCATGGGCGATGCCGGCGACTTCCAGCCATTGCAGGTAGGCCGTGACCGGGCACAAGGCCTTGAGGGCCGGGGTGCGATGCTGTACGCCCAGGGCTTCGCGGTCGCCCTTGCTGCGCGGCAGGAACAGGGTGATGCCGACGCCGGCCTCGGCCTGGATGTGCTCCACGCGCAGGCGGGCCAGTTCATCACCCCGAAAACCGCGCCAGAAGCCCAGCAACAGCAGCGCAGCGTCGCGACGCGCCCGGCGCAGGGTGGCCAGGTCATGCTGTTCGCGGGCCTGGCGGGCTTCTTCTTCGAAGCATTGCACTGCGCTTTGCAGGTGCTGCAGCAACAGCGGCGCCGCCTGCCTGGGCGGTGTCGGGTGCAAGGTGCGGATGCCGCGCAGCACCTGGCGCACCAGTGGCGCCTTGGTCGGGTCAGGGAAACCTTGGGCGACGTGCCATTGGCTGAGCGCCGCCAGGCGCTGGCGCAGGGTACTGACGGCATGCTGGTCGGCGTGGTCGGCCAGGTAGCGGGCGATGCTCTCGGCCGTGGCCGGGAGAAAACCGCCCCAGTGGGTTTCGAAATGCTCGATGGCGGCCTGGTCGCTGCGCCGGGTGTTGTCACGGGTGGCGGCGCGGAGGTAGCGCTCGATGTCGGTCATGGTGCGGGTGCAAGTGGATGATGGGCACACGATAAACCGAAATGGATTGCCTGTCCTGGCTGCGATGCTGGCGGGATTGTCGGGGGCTGCGAAGCAGCCCCAATCTGGCTTGCGTTACACGCAGGCCTTGTCCTCGACACCGTTGAAGAGCGGGTAGTCACGCAGCTGCGCCGGTGACAGCGGCCGGCTGAAGTGGTAGCCCTGGGCGATATCGCAGCCGGCAAGCTTCAAGCACACCACTTGCTCGCGGGTTTCCACGCCTTCGGCCACCACTTCCAGGCCCAGGCGTTTGGCAAGGATGATGGTGGACGATACGATCGGGCTGTCGTCGTGGCTGTTGGACAGAGGCGCAATCAGCGAGCGGTCGATCTTCAGCTTGCTCAGTGGCAGCGAATGCAGGTGGGCAAAACCGGCGTAGCCGCGGCCGAAATCGTCCAGGCTGATGCCCAGCCCGGCGTCGCGCAGGGTGTGCAGGTGCGCCACCGCCGTGCCTTCGGGGTCGAGGATGGTGGTTTCGGTGATTTCCAGCTCCAGCCGCTGCGGGGCGATGGCGTACTGCTGCAGTTCGCTCAGTAGCCGTGCAGCGAAGTCTGCCTGGCGTAGCTGCAGCGCAGATACATTGACCGCCAGCCGCGTCTTCCGGCCTTGGGCGTCCCAACCCGACAGGGCTTCGCAGGCCAGGCGCAACACCTCCCAGCCCAGCTCGACAATGAAGCCGCTGCGTTCGGCCAGGTCAATGAACCGGTCAGGGTACAGCAGGCCGAACTCGGGGTGGTCCCAACGCACCAGCGCTTCGTAGCCCAGCACCTGCTGGGTGTCGAGGCGGATCTGTGGCTGGTAGTGCAGCACGAACTGGCGCTCGGCCAGGGCGCTGCCGAAGGCCTGTTCGAGGGTGAAGGCGCGGATGTCGGCCAGGTTCAGCGATGGGTCGAAGAAACGGTACTGCGCGCGCCCGGCCTGCTTGGCCGAGTACATCGCGGCATCGGCACTGCGGATCAGGCTGTCGATGTCCTGGCCGTCGCGCGGGCAGATACTCACGCCTACGCTGGGGCTGGTGTTGACCTCCTGGCCGTCCAGCGCGTAGGTGGCTGACAGCTTCTGCACCAGTACGCGGACCCAGGCATTGATCTGCTCCTCGCTGCGCTCGCCGGCCAGCAGCACCACGAACTCGTCGCCACCAAAGCGCGAAGCCTCGTCGCCGGGCTCCAGCAGGCGCTGGATACGCCCGGCAACGGCCTGCAGCAGCAGGTCGCCGATCTTGTGCCCGAGCGAGTCGTTGATCGACTTGAAGCGGTCCATGTCGATGAACAGGATCGCCATCAGCCGGCGCTTGCCGCGTTGCCGGGTCAGCACCTGGCCGGCCACCTCGACGAACTGGCGGCGGTTGTGCAGGCCGCTGAGGTGGTCGGTGGCCGCCGCATGGCTGCTGCGCCGGTGTTCGTCCTCGAGGCGGTCGATCAACTGCTGGTTGACCTGCTGCGCCTGTTCCAGTGCGCTGAAGGCCTCCTGGCGCTTGCGCAACAGGCGCAAGGTCCACAGCAGGCTGGCGAGGATCATCAGGGTCATGCTCAGGTTCAACCAGAACTGCCGGGAATAGGCCAGCGTCGAGGGCGCGAGGATTTCGTCCTGGCGCTGGCTGACCACCACGCTGAAACCCCGCTCCGGCAGGCGCCGGTACAGGCTCTGGTAGGGGGCGCCGGCCGCGTACTGGGTCAGCATGCCTGCTTCACTGCCGCTGTCCGGCAGCCCGGGCAGCAGTGCGTCACCGGCCACCACGCCGCTGCTATCGATGCGCACCCACTCCAGGCCGTCATCCTGCAGCAGGCGCACCAGCCCGCTGCCGCCCAGGTCGATGTGCTGCAGCAGCACCGCCAGGTAGCCGATGTCCAGCTGCACCACCAGGATATTGTCGATTTCGCGACCGGGCAGGTTGGTCAGCGGCAGCAGGAAGGGCAGGTGCCAGTTGGGCACGGTGGTCGCTTGCCCGGGGGGCTGCACGCTGGGCAGGAACGGTTTGAAACCGTAGCGGGCAACGTGCCGCTGCAGCTGGCGCAGCCAGTCTTCGGGCAGCTCGGCGGCCTCGTCGGCATGGCTGGCCGACAACAGCCGGCCTTGCCGGTCGTACAGGCTCATGCGCTTGAATACCGGGTCTTCGGCAAGCATGCGCGCCAGGCTGACGCTGCCCTGGCTCAGCATCTTCATGTCGTCCTGGGCGACCCGGCCCACGGCCTGGGCGCGATCCACCAACTGGCGCAGGCTTTCGCCAACGATACTGGCCAGGTTCAGGTGCTCGGCGGCCTTGGCCGACAGCGCGTCCTGGCGGGCGGCAACCTTCTGCGAAACATGCAGCCCCCAGACAAAGGCCAGGGTGGCTGCACAGAGCATCAGGATCAGCAGCCGCAGAAGGCTGGCGGATGAAAGCGAACGGCGAATCACTGCTGATAGTTCCCGACCCTGGGTGATGGTCGAAAAATACGACAGTAAGATGACAGCCTAATGACTGGTGGCCAATTGCCCTTAAGGATTTCCCTTATCGGCCAGCGGCGTCTGCAGGCGTGCAGTTTCTTCCTCCATGTAACTCATCAGCGCGCTGACTTCGGTATCGCCCAGGCGCATGTTGGGCATGGCCACGCGGTTGTATTGTTCGTACAGCAGCATGGCCAGGGGGTCTTTCTGGGCCAGCATCTGGTCGGGCTCCTTCAGCCAGCGGGTCAGCCAGTTGGCATCACGCTGGCGGGTCACGCCGAGCAGGTCGGGGCCGATGCCGGGTTGTCCGGGCTCGGCATTGCCCAGGGTGTGGCAGGACGAGCAGCGGGTACGGAAGAGTTGCTCGCCACTGCTGGGTGCGCGCACCTCGGGAGCCTGGGCGTAGTCATTGGCCATGGCACTGGCCTGTTTCCAGTTGTGCAGGCTGTTGCCCAGGCGGTCGGCGAGAATGTATGGGTTTTCGAAAGGCGAGGCCTTCATCCAGCGGCCGGTGGCCTGGTTGCCGATGATCAGGCTCAGGTTGTGGTCCTTGGAGCGGCCGTTTTCCAGGCCATCGATGTACAGGCCCAGGCTGCGGCGCAATTGTTCGATATCGGCCGGCTCGCCGGTAAGCAGCGTCCAGCCGGGGCCGATGCCAAACTTTTCGGCGTAGCGCTTGAGGGTGGCGGGGGTGTCGTTGTAGGGGTCGATGCTGATGGAGTAGAGGAAGATGTCCTTGCCGACCCGGTCACCGAGGATTTTCTGCACCTGGCGCAGGCGCGCGGTTTCCACCGGACAGGAGTCGGAGCAGCCGGTGAAGATGAAATTGATGGCGACCACTTTGTTCTTGATCAGGTCGTCGAAGAAATGCACCTTTTCACCGTCCTGGCTGAGCAGCGGGATGTTGGGGAAGTAGTTTGCGCCCCAGGGAGTTGCAGCTTCCTCGGCCACGGGTTGCTGTGGTTGCAACGGCCAGAACGGGATACTGGCGGCGAACAGCGAGAGCACCAGCAGGAAACGCCATGAGCCGGACATGATGCGGTCCTCGTCGATAACGGTAGCGGGGCTGCCATGCAGCCCATCGCCGGCAAGCCGGCTCCCACAGGGGGCGAGATGGAAGCCAGCATCCACAAGGACCGCATATGCTTGAAGCCGATGCGGTCGAGGCGGGAGCTGGCTTGCCAGCGATGGGCCGCACAGCGGCCCCCGCTTTTCGGTTACCTGATGCTGACCGGCGCCGTCACGCTCTGCCCCAGCGCCGATTTCACGGTCACGGTCGCCGGTGTGGCCGGGCCGCTGCCGGTGGTTGTGGTCGACAGGCGCCAACGGGCGCCGCTGGTAGTGGTACTCAGCGTGGCCGTACCCAGCAGCAGCGGGCCACTGGTGGTTGCCGCAGTCACGGTTATGCTGTTGCCGGTGGCCACCGTGGTGGTGCCCGAAATATCCCAGGTAAAGCGGTTGCCGCTGCGCACCTGCACCGTGGCACTGGTGACCTGGATCTGGTCGACCGCCGCTGCCGGGCTCACCGCAATGCTGACCGTGGCCGGGGCCACCGATTCGGCGCCCTTGGCGTCACGAGCCGTGTAGTTGAAGCTGGCGGTGAACGCTGTGGTTACCGTGGCCGGTGGGACGTAGGTGACCGTGCTGCCGTCGGTACTGGTAGTGCCCTGGCCGGAGTCCGGCTGGCTGAGGCCGACTACGGTCAACGGCAGGTTGTTTTCCGGGTCGGTGTCGTTGGCCAGCACGTTCAAGGTGATCTGCTTGCCGGCCGTGGTAGCTGCGCTGTCGTTGGCCGCAACCGGCGGTTTGTTGGTCGGGTCGTCGTTATCATGGTCTTCGGTGCGGAAGGTCGGCAGCCCAACCGAAGCCACGTACTCCACGCCATCCCAACCCGGCAGCGGGGTCGGCATCACCTGGAACTGGCCTGGGTGTTCCAGGTCCCAGCGCAGCAGCATCGACGAGTCTTCATGCTGGGTGTTGTGGCAATGTTCCATGTAGGTCCCGGCAAACTCGCGGAAACGCAGGGCTACTTCCACCTCTTCCGAAGAATCGATATCCGGGCCGATGCGATACACGTCCTTGCGCGCCCATTTTTCCCATTCTGGCGGGGCCTTGCCGTCGCGACTGAGGATCACGCCTTCCTCGAAGTGCACATGCACCGGGTGGCTCCAGCCATTGCCGCCATTGATGATCTTCCACACTTCCAATGTGCCGTCGCCGCTGAAACCGCCGTCGGTAGACTGCTGGGCCAACTGTGGCGCCGCGTTGATGCGACGTGGGTCCATGGAGTAGCCAAAGCTGCCATCTGTCTTGATGGTCCAGGGCTGGGTGTCGGTACCGTCCGAGCGGCCGAAGATGAACTCGCGATGGCGGGCATCCTTGAGCTTGGCCTGGTCGGTGGCCGAATTACGGTCTATCGGCAGCGGCAGCATTTTCAGGCCTTCGGCTTTGCCCGGTTTGGCCGGCTCATAGGCAACCGGGTCCATGCTCAGGTCCTGGCCGCTGTAGGGCTGAACCACGAACTGCATGAACTTGCCGATCGCCGGGTCGCCGTTGTCCCACTCAGGTCCGTTGCTGGTCTGCTTGATCACCGCCTTGTATTTTTCCGACAGCACATCGGCCAGGGCAATGGCACCCTCCGGGCCCTTGCCGCTCTGATGTTCCTCCAGGTTGACCAGGTACAGCTTGTCGCCGACCTTGATGCCGTGTTTGGCGAAATTGATGATGATGTCGTAGCGTTCGGCGATGCCCTGCAGCGGCAGGACGCCGTTGTTGTCCTGCAGGTTGCCGTCACCGTTGAGGTCCATGGTGCCGTCGAACGGCACGGTGTGTTCCATGATGTTGCCGTCGTTGGCGATCATGTGGAACGGTACCCGCGCGTATGAAAGGTTGGAGCCGGTAGGGCCTTTGAACTCCCCGCTGTTGCCGGCGATCTCCCGCACGACGGCAAGCTTCAGGTAGCGCGACACCGAGCCATTGAGGATACGGAAGCGGTAGCTGCGCGCGCGTACCTTGAGCGTTGGCCGGTACTGCCAGTTGACCAGGATCTGGTCGCCGAGGAAGCCATCGGTGTTGAACGGGTTGAACCACAGCTGGCCGTTGGCATCCCAGGCCTTGTCGGCGATCACCAGGTTGACGTCGTAGTCGCGGTTACCCCACGGCATGCCCGAGCCACTGGGGAAACGCAGGTTGACGCCATCCTGCAGGGCCTCGTTGCCGCGGTCCAGGGCGCTGTAGTAGTTCATCATCACGGCGTTGCCCTTGTAGACGTTCTGCGCCGTGAAATCCATCATGTGGTCGTGGAACCAGTGGGTGCTCATGGTTTCGCGCCAGTCACCACGAATCTTGATGCTGCCGTTCTGGCAGGTTTTCAGGCCGGGGTTGGCATCGTTGACGAACAAGGTTTCGCCCGCCGAGCAAGGGAACGCAGCGCGTGGGTCTTCGGCACGGGTGTTGATGGTGTCATACCCAGCCAGTTGCAGCGGCCAGCGGTAATCGTAGTACTGCCCCGGGAAGAAGTAGGCGTTTGCATAGCCATCGCTCTCGGCCGGGGAGTGGCCGTTGTGCTCATGGGTCGAAAGGGTGTGCAGGCCAAACCCGGCGTTGGCCGAGGGGTCGATCGGCAACGCGTTGTAATGGCGCATCAGGATCGGTTGGCCATAGCGCACCATCAGCAGCTTGGGCGGAAAGGTGCCGTCGAAGGTCCATAGCGACTTGTGGTTTTGCAGCGGCATCTTCGGGTGGAAGCGGGTGTCGATGCCCTTGGTGGTGCCCAGTGTGTTCGGGATATCGGAAGTCTGGTAGTACAGGCCGCCCGGGGCGAACTCGCCAACTGCATAGTTGTGCAGCTGCTTGCGGTCACGCAGGCCGAGGTTGATGCGCGCACCGGCCTGGGCGGTCTTGAACCCCGCCTGCGGGTAGAACTCGTTCCAGCGCTGGTGCGACCAGCCTTTTCCTGGTGGCCGGCCTTCCGCAGGCGAACCGACCGGTTGGCGGTTGAGGAACATCTCGATCTGCGCCTTCCATGGGTTGCGGTCGAGCACGTTGGAATACTGGGTCGGGAAGGGGTACAGGCCCGGCTGTTTGAGGAAGGCTTCCAGGGCTGTACCGCTGGGGCCGCTGCGGGCCACCACGTTGGGGTCCTGCGCTGGTGCCGCGCCCAGGGTCGGCACCGGGAAGGTCAGAGTGGGCGGCGGCAGCGTGGGGTCGAGCCTTTCCGTGCCGAATTCCTCGAACAGCAGTAACTGCTGGGTAAACGGCAACGCGCCGAACAGCGGGCTTGGCTTGCCATTGGTGGGGTATTTTTCCCCGGTTTGCAGGGCCGGTGGCAACACGTTGTTTGCGCTTACCGTGTTGCGGTCACCGTAAACGCCATCGGTCAGTTCGAGTGAGCCTTGATTCGCCTCTGGCATGCTATAGAGGTCCAGCAAGGGCTGGGTCGGGTCAGTCGGCTGGTCAGTGTAGGCCGACGGGTCGGTCGGCGGGGGCATGCTGTTGTCGTCCATGGGCGCCGCTGTCGCCGTGACCAGCCCAAAGCCGAGCATCAGCGTAGCGACGGTGGACAGCTGGAATGCATGCCTGGCAGGGTGGATCACGGCAGGTGTTTTCATTGCCTTGCGCCTCGTTTGCGACATCATGGCTTTTTGCCCGTTTCTGGGGCTGGAGCAACGGGTGTGCCAACCCAAATACGAGGAATATGTTTCTAAACAAATCCTTGTGGCGCCTGATGCGCGCTAAATACCATGGCGTCAAAAACGGGTGAGGGGGCCCCACTAGTGGGTCACCCATTCCCCCAGATTGGGTGGTGACAGCCGCGGCGCCCTGGGGTATACCTGAGCGCCACCAAGGGGAGCCCGGCACCGGGCTGAGAAACCGCTGGATGCTGCAGCGCGGTGACCCTTCGAACCTGATCCGGATCATGCCGGCGAAGGGATTGGGACTTGAAACCTGCCTTTTTGCCGGCCTCACTGCGAGGCCCGTCCATGCCAATCACCGCGGTCTCGCTGTCACCCCCCATCAAGGACAGCAACATGACCGAACGCTTCAGCCAGTCCCTGCGCCGCCGCAGCGAGCCGACCTGGTCGGCGGCCGTTGGCCACCGCTTCGTCACCCAATTGTGCGACGGCAGCCTGCCGGACCCGATCATGGTCGACTACCTGGTGCAGGACCACCGCTTCCTTGACAGCTTCCTGACCCTGCTGGGCGCGGCCATCGCCACCGCCGACACCTTCGAGGCGCGCCTGCGCTTCGGGCGCTTTGCCGGGATGATCTCCAGTGACGAGAACACTTACTTCCTGCGCGCCTTCGAGGCCTTGGGGGTAAGCGCCGCACAACGCAGCGAACCAGCCGACACCGTCCCGACCGCAGGCTTCAAGGCGATCATGCGCGAAGCGGCGGCCACCCGGTCCTATGCGGCCGCGCTGGCGGTGCTCAACGTCGCCGAAGGCCTGTACCTGGACTGGGCGTTGAAGGCGCCAAAGCCGATGCCGGACAACTTCGTCCACGCTGAATGGATCACCCTGCACGACAACCCGGCATTCCAGGACTTCGTTGCCTTCCTGCAAGCCGAACTCGACCGCGTCGGCCCGCAGGACGCCGTGCTGGCGGGTGACTTCTACCAGCGCACCGTGGCGCTGGAGCTGGCCTTCTTCGATGCTGTCTACCCGGAGGATAAATGAGCATGGATATCTTCGACCGCCTCAAGGCTGCCGCCACGCCGCAGTGGAACAGCTACGTCGACCACGAATTCGTGCGCCAGATGGGCGAGGGTACGTTGAGCGAAGCCGCCTTCCGCACCTACCTGGTACAGGATTACCTGTTCCTCATCCAGTTCGCCCGCGCCTGGGCACTGGCTGCCTACAAGAGCCGTCGACCGGCCGACATCCGCGCCGCGCAGGCCGGGCTGGCGGCGATTCTGGATGAAACCGAGCTGCACTTGCGCCTGTGCGCGCGCTGGGGCCTGACCCAGGCTGATATCGAGGCCGCGCCCGAACACCAGGCCACGGTTGCCTATACCCGCTATGTGCTGGACTGCGGTGCCGCGGGCGACCTGCTGGAGTTGCATGTGGCGCTGGCGCCTTGCGTGATCGGTTATGCGGAGATTGGCCGGGCGTTGTCCGAGCGCATTGGCGATCTGAGCAATCACCCGTACCGCGAGTGGATCGCCGAGTATGCCGGCGAGGGCTACCAGGGTGTCGCCACAGCGGCGCGCAAGCATCTGGACGAGCTGGCAGCGCGGAGCATGACCGAGCAACGGTTTGCCGAGCTGGTGGAGATCTTCGGCCAGGCGTCCAGCCTGGAGGCGGACTTCTGGCAGATGGGGTTGGCTAGCCAATAACGCACTGCATGGCCCTGCGCGGACTCTTGTAGGTCCGCGCTAACCGGGCAGATGAGATTTCGGCCACTATGCTGGTAGGGCCACCCGCAAAGCCCAGGGAGAAGCATCATGAACATCATCAACGCACGCCTGCGCGGCAAGCCTGGCCTGTTCCGCATCGAACTCAGCGGCGAACGCATCGCCGCCATCGTGCCCCAGGCCGAAGGGGTGGCGGCGCGCGCTGCCGATGACCTGGATGCCGGGCAGAACCTGGTGGTGGCGCCCTTTATCGAACCGCACATCCACCTGGACGCCACGCTGACCGCCGGCGAGCCGCAGTGGAACATGAGCGGGACCCTGTTCGAAGGCATCGAGCGCTGGGCCGAGCGCAAGGCAATCACCACCCACGACGACATCAAAAACCGCGCTAAGAAGACCATCGGCATGCTGGTGGATCATGGCATCCAGCATGTGCGTACCCATGTCGATGTCACCGACCCCACCCTGACTGCGCTAAAGGCCATGGTCGAAGTGCGTGACGAAGTGCGCCACCTGCTCGACCTGCAGATCGTCGCCTTCCCCCAGGAGGGTATCGAGTCGTACGCCAACGGCCGGGCGCTGATGACCGAAGCGGTGGCCATCGGTGCCGACGTGGTCGGCGGCATTCCACACTTCGAGAACACCCGCGACCAGGGCGTGTCTTCGGTCAAGTTCCTGATGGACCTGGCCGAACGTACCGGCTGCCTGGTGGATGTGCATTGCGACGAGACCGACGACCCGCAGTCGCGCTTTCTCGAAGTGCTGGCCGAAGAGGCGCGGGTGCGCGACATGGGCGCTCGGGTAACAGCCAGCCATACCGTGGCCATGGGCTCGTACGACAATGCCTACTGCTACAAGCTGTTCCGCCTGCTCAAGCAGTCGGGTATCAATTTCGTATCTTGCCCGACCGAGAGCATTCACCTGCAAGGGCGTTTTGACAACTACCCGAAACGCCGCGGCGTCACCCGCGTGGCCGAACTCGACCGGGCCGGGATGAACGTGTGCTTTGGCCAGGATTCCATCGTCGACCCTTGGTACCCGCTGGGCAATGGCAACATCCTGCGTATTCTGGAGGCCGGCCTGCACATCTGCCACATGCTTGGCTACGAAGACCTGCAGCGTTGCCTGGACCTGATCACCGACAACAGCGCCCGCACCCTGAACCTGGGCGAGCGTTACGGCATCGAAGTGGGGCGACCGGCCAACCTGTTGCTGCTCTCTGCGCCGGACGATTACGAAATGGTGCGCAGCCAGGGGCATGCGCTGGTGTCGGTACGCAACGGTAAGGTGCTCATGCGTAGAACACCTGCCAGGGTTGAACACTACAGCTGACGCTCCCTGCTTCAGCATTCTGCAGCGCCCCGCCGGCTTGAAGCCGAGCGGGGCGCTTTGCTGTCTGGCGTACTGGTTTATGCCCGCGCACAGCTCCCAAGAACCATTCACATGCGATAACCCGTGATTATTCCACCATAGGAAATGTTTGCACGGGCAATGGCTTGTCTCCATAATTGGTATGTAATTACATGGTACATAACACGGTACAAAATCGTAGGAGCAAGCATGGCCCGGGGCGGTATAAACAAGGTTGTAGTGCAGCAGGCACGTCAGGCGCTGATTGCCCGGGGCGAGAACCCCAGCATCGATGCGATACGTATCGAGCTGGGCAACACCGGCTCCAAGACCACGATTCACCGCTATCTGAAAGAGTTGAACGGCCAGCAACCCGTGGCTTCCGAGGGCGGCATTGCACTGAGTGACGTGCTGAGCCGAATGGTCGGGCAACTGGCAACCCAGTTGCAGGACGAGGCCGACCTGAAGATCGAGCAGGCCGAAAGCGCCTTCACTCGACAGCGCGAACAGCTGGAGGCACAACTGGCCATTGCCCAGCAGGCACTGGCTGCGGCGCACCAACAGCATCAGATCGATGTGGCCGCACTGGCCGCCGAATCGGAAAAACTGCTTTCCAACCAAAGCACCCTGCAGGCCGAACAGCTGCGCAGTGCCAGCCTCAACCAGTCGCTGGGCGAGCTGCAGGTGCGCCTGGCCGACAAGGAGGAGCAGGTAAAATCACTGGAAGACAAGCACCGTCATGCCCGCGATGCGCTGGAATACTATCGCAACGCCAGCCGCGAACAGCGTGAACAGGAGCAGCGCCGCCACGAAGCGCAGCTGCAACAGTTGCAGGTGGAGGTGCGTCAACTGCAGCAAGGCATGATCGTCAAGCAGGACGAGCTGACCCGCCTGCACCGCGACAACGAGCGCTTGCTGGGTGAGCATCGCCAGGCCGCCAGCGCCTGCAGGGCGCAGGACGAATTGCTGGAGCAGCGTGATGCGCAGATCCAGGGCTTGCGCACGATCCTGGCCCAGGCGCAGGGTGCTAGCGAGGAAATGCGTCGGCAGCTGGATGTGCAGGCACAGAGCCTGGAGGCCAGGCGCGACTTGTGCACGGAACAGGCTCGCCAGTTGCGGCAGCTTGAAGAGCAACTCAAGGCACGAGACGAAGCGCTGCACCAGTGTCAGTCGCAGTTGACTGCCGCCAACGCGGCGCAGTAGCTGCGAAGAGGGCCTGTGGGAGCGGGCGTGTCGAGGCGTCGAACCGCCGCGAACACCGGCGGAGCCGGTGCCATACACCGCGTTGGGCCCTTCGCGGGCACGCCCGCTCCCACTCAGTCTTCGGCTTGTCTGGCTGCCTCCACACCTGCCGCCGATAGCTTGATGGGGTAGTTCACGCTGATCTGGTGGTCGCTGCTCACCGCCACGCTGCCATCCTGGATCAAACCGGCCTCCTGCAGGGTCTTGAGCATGCCGGCCACGGCTTTCTCGCCCCGGTAGTTGTCCAGCACTTCCTTGCCCAACCCTTGGGGGTGAGCGTGCAACAGGCGAGTCAGCACTTCGGCTTTCAATGCATCGTTACTCATGGCGGGCCTCACTTGCCGTGTTTGGCCTGAAGCGCCTTGGCATGATCCAGATGCTGTTCGAGCTTGGGCAGGGTTTCGCTGGCAAAGGCCTTCAATTCAGCCTTGTCGGAAGATGCGGCTTCCTTCTTGAACAACTCCACCGCCTTTTCGTGAGCGTCGACCTGGTTGTTGACGTAAGACTTGTCAAACGACTCCTCTCGCCATTCCAGGATCATTTTCTTGACCTTGTCGGTTATTGCCGCCTCATCGGGTACGGAGATGTCGAGCTTGCGAGCGATGTCGCCGAGTTTCTGATTGGCCTTGGTGTGGTCGCTGACCATCTGCTGGGCAAAGGTCTTGATTTCGGCATTCTGAGTTTTTTCCAGAGCCAGCTTGCCGGTGACCACTTCGGCAATACCGGCCTCGGTAGCCGCTTCGACGAAGTCATCGGAACTCGCCGCCATTGCCTGCACCGATGCCAAGCCCAACACCATGGAAAAACCGACACGCTTGATGAAGAGACTGCTCATGCTTCACTCCTTAAACCGTGGCGCGACCTCAGTGTCGCGTACGGTTGAGGGTGAATGGGGAGCAAAGGTTTAATCTTTTTCCTGGTCGGCTGCGCCCAGGTGATGCTGAACTATAGTGAAACGCGGCGAACGCGGTAAGGCTAGGGATTTCAATGTGCGCAGCCAGGAAACAGGATGAGGACGGGCTCTTCGCGATAACCGGCGAGGGCCGGGCCGTGGCGCTGTTCCGCCTGGTACTCGCGTTCATGCTGGCGGTGATGCTCGCCTTCGTCGTGGTGGAAGGTTGGCGCATCTGGCGCGACTACCGGCACGCCTTCACCAATGCCGAGAACATGGTCTCCAACCTGGCCCGGGCCACGGCGCAGCATGCCGAAGATGCCATCCGCCAGGTCGACGCAATTACCGCGGCGCTGGCCGAGCGCCTGGAAGGCGACGGCTTCGAGCACATCGACCGGCCGCGTCTGCATACCTTGCTGGTCCAGCAGAAAAGCATCATGCCGCAGTTGCACGGGTTGTTCGTGTATGGCCCGGATGGCAGCTGGATCGTTACCGACCAGGCGGTAGTCCCGCCCAATGCCAACAATGCCGACCGCGACTACTTCATCTACCACCGCGAGCATACCGACCGCAGGGTCCACATCGGCTCGGTGGTGCGCAGCCGTTCTACTGGCGACCTGATCATCCCCATTTCGCGGCGCCTGCAATACGCCGATGGCAGCTTCGCCGGGGTGTTGCTGGGCACCATCAAGGTGGACTGGTTCGTACGCTACTACGGCGACTTCAAGATCGACGAACGCGGCGCGCTGGTACTGGCCAAGCGCGACGGCACTATCCTGGTACGGCGGCCGTTCGTCGAACAGGTGATTGGCCGCAGCCTTAGCAGCAGCGAGATCTTCCGCAAGCACCTGCCGCATGCAAGCGAAGGGGTGGCCGAGGCGGTCGCCGTGGTGGACGGTACGCCACGGCTGTATGGCTATCGCGCGCTGGCCAGTTACCCGTTGGTGGTGGAGGCCGGCTTGTCGCGGGAATCGATCGTCGCGCCCTGGCGGCACGATGCGATCAAGTCGGTGGCAGTGTTGCTGCTGTTGCTGGTGGGGCTGGCAGCGTTTGGTGGTGTGGTGTTGCGCCAGTTACGCGAGCGTATTGTCATCGAGCGGGCGCTGCACCAGGCACACCAGACCCTCAAGGCCCTGGCACTGACCGACAGCCTGACCGGCCTGGGTAACCGCAGGCGGCTGGATGCAGTGTTCGAGCCGGAGTTGCGTCGGGCACGACGCCAGGGCTACTCGCTGGCGCTGGTGATGCTCGACCTGGATTACTTCAAGGCCTACAACGACCGTTACGGGCACCCAGCGGGCGACCAGTGCCTGCGGCGCTTTGCCGAGGTGCTGCAGCAGGCACTGAAGCGGCCGGCCGACCTGGCTGTGCGCTATGGGGGCGAGGAGTTCACACTGCTGCTCCCCGATACCGATGCCCGCGGGGCGGAGCTGCTGGTGCAGGAAGTGCAACAGCTGTTGCGGCGTCAGATGCTGGAGCATGCAGGTAGCCCACTGGGGCGGGTGTCGTGCAGTGCGGGGATTGCGGTGGGTGACCTGGCGCGGGAGGGGGTGACGGCCGAGCGCCTTATGGCGGCAGCGGATGCGGCGCTGTACCAGGCCAAGCGCCGGGGTCGGGACGGGTATTGCCTGGCAGAACGTGCAGTGGTGGGCGTAGATGAATAAAGGCCCTCGGTTGCCTGTACCGGCCCCATCGCCGGCAAGCCAGCTCCCACAGGGACCGCGCAGTGCCAAAGAGATGCACATTACCTGTGGGAGATTGCCCATCCCTTTTGGGCTGCGCTGTAGCGCAGAGAACAAATATCGCTCGTCTGACGCGTCCTTTGTAGGAGCAGCCTTGTGCTGCGAAGAGGCCGGTACAAGCAATAGACAGGCTTTGTCAGTACTGGCCTCTTCGCAGCACAAGGCTGCTCCTACAGAGCCTCGCCGAACCAATGAGTCATGTGTTGTTCTATGAGAGCTGGCTTGCCGGCGATGGGCTGCAAAGCAGCCCCGGGGTCTAAATATCTAAGCCAAGGCGCATCGCACAACGGCCCGCAAGCCCTTGGGCAAGCTCATCGGCCAGAATCTGCTGCAAGCGTGCATCCAGCAGCCCCTCACCGATCACCTCGAACCCCAACTGCGCATAGAACGGCGCATTCCATGGAACATCGGCAAAGGTGGTCAAGGTCAGCTCCCGCGCCCCCACATGGCGCGCCGCATCGACCACCTGCTGCAACAGCTTGCGCCCGACACCTTGCCCCTGGGCCTCCCGGCGCACCGAAATTTCATGAAGATGCAGCGCCTGATCCTCGAACCGGGCACAGGCAAACCCCAGAATGCGCCCATCTGGCCCCTCGGCCACCCAGCTCCCGCCAGCTTCGACAAATGCCTGATGGGCGCCGCAGTCCATCACATCTCCTTGCGCCAGCCATGCCAGCGCCGGCCAGGCGGCAAAGGCCTGGGCAGCCGAGCGCTCGACGTCCGGGAGCCATTGAATATCGCGCTCAAGGGTAGGGCGGATGCGCATCAATCATTCCTTTTCAAGTTGTACGTCCTGGTCTGCCGCCAGCACCTGCGGCTGCAATTGCAGCGCACCGAGCTTACACCTTTCGTCAACCGGTCACGCCTGCATGGAAAAAAACGCGGGCAATCGGTACCCTTGCGCCTTCCCTTGCCATCCCCCGGACCGTTCCATGCTGTTCAATCTCGCCGTACTGTTCGGCACCCTGGTGGCCATGGAGGGCGTTGGCACGCTGGCTCACAAGTACATCATGCATGGCTGGGGCTGGTGGTTGCACCGCTCGCACCATGAGCCGCAACTGGGCATGCTCGAAACCAATGACCTGTACCTGGTGGCCCTGGGGCTGATCGCCACGCTGCTGGTGGCCCTGGGCAAGGGTGGTTTTGCGCCCTTGCAGTGGGTGGGTGGCGGCGTGGCGGGGTACGGCGTGCTGTATGTCGTGGCCCACGATGGGTTCTTTCATCGGCATTGGCCACGCAAGCCACGGCCGGTCAACCGCTACCTCAAGCGCCTGCACCGCGCACACCGGTTGCATCATGCGGTGAAGGGGAGAACGGG
This sequence comes from Pseudomonas sp. A2, assembly GCF_023100865.1. NCBI lineage: Bacteria > Pseudomonadati > Pseudomonadota > Gammaproteobacteria > Pseudomonadales > Pseudomonadaceae > Pseudomonas > Pseudomonas sp. A2. The sequence goes on along the minus strand of NZ_CP039127.1, from coordinate 3,095,395 downwards.
GAGTGTGTCGTTCGGGTTCTTCTATGCACCGCCGTTGAAGGTGCTGAAGCAGCAGTTGCGGCACAAGCGCAGCCAGTTGTGACAGGGCCTGGCAGAGCAGCCCACGATGATGCAACTGCACATGACTCATTGAGTCAGCAGGGACACTGTGGGAGCGGCTTCAGCCGCGAACACCGGCGCAGCCGGTGCCATGCACCGAGTTGGATTCTTCGCGGGTAAACCCGCTCCCACAGGGTACGTGGAAAGGCCCTCAATTCACCGTTTCACCCTTGGGCTGCGCCGCCACATGCCCGCGGCTCACCCACCAGCCAAACGCCGCCGCGGTGAAGAACATGATCAGGCTGTACAGCGCCGCCGGCACCGCCATGGTGGCGTTGTTCAGCAGCGAAGGGCTCAATGCCAGAGCAATCGCCAAGGTGCCGTTATGGATGCCGATCTCCATGCCGATCGCAATCGCCTGGCGCTTGGGAATGTTCAGCAGGCGTGGTACCCAGTAGCCCACGCCCAGGCTCAGCAGGTTGAACAGCAGCGCGGCCAGGCCCACCACCGGCGCGTAGGCAACCACGGTCTGCCAGTCCTTGGCCAGCGCCAGGACGATGGTGAACACCAGGAACAACGCAGCCACCAGCTTCATTGGCTTCTCCATGCGCGCGGCGAAGGCGGGTGCAAAGCGGCGAACCAGCATGCCCAGCGCCACCGGCAGCAGGACGATGGCAAACACCTGCATCACCTTGGCAAACTGCAGCGGTATGGCCTGGTCCGATGCCATGAACCAGCTCAGCGACAGGTTCACCAGCAGTGGCATGGTCAGGATCGCGATCAGCGAGTTGACTGCCGTCAGGGTGATATTCAATGCCACATCGCCATGAGCCAGGTGGCTGAACAGGTTGGCCGTGGTGCCGCCCGGCGAGGCGGCCAGCAGCATCAGCCCCACCGCCAGCGCCGACTCCAGGCCAAAACCGTTGGCGATCAGGAAGCACACCAGCGGCAGCAGCAGGATCTGGCAAACCAGGCCTACCACCACCGGCTTGGGGTACTTCACCACGCGGGCGAAGTCGGCCAGGGTCAGCGATAACCCGAGACCGAGCATGATGATGCCCAGGGCCAGCGGCAGAAAAGCGGTGAGCAAAGGGGAGGCGGTCATGGGCGGTCTCTCGGGCGAAGGATCCGGTGGAGTGTAGGTCGGCCCTGATTGATAGCTAATCGCAAAACGCCAGCCCTTGGTAACCGTTTGTTACCGAGCGCAGCGCCCAGCGAGGCTGTATGCCGCGTTGCAGCAGGCCTGCAGGCGCAGTAGCATTCCTGTTTTTACCGAGGATTAGCCTGTCATGCCGTTCCAGCAAGGTCTGCTTGCCACCCCGGTGCCGGCCCACGCCCGTCACCTGTTCTTCTCCCTGCAGTCGCCCGAGGCCCTGCCTGCCGCCCTGGATGCCTTGCTGCCGCAGGTCGATGGCGAACAGCTGATTCTGGGTGTCGGCGCCCCGCTGGCCAAGGCCCTGGGCCGTGACGTACCTGGCTTGCGCACCTTCCCTCAGCTGGATGCTGCCGTGGAGAACCCCAGCACCCAACACGCCCTGTGGCTGTGGCTGCGTGGCGACGAGCGCGGTGACCTGCTGCTGCGGGCCCAGGCCCTTGAGCTGGCATTGGCTCCGGCCCTGCGCCTGGCCGACAGCGTCGATGGCTTCCTGCACCGTGGCGGCCATGACCTGACCGGCTATGAGGACGGCACCGAAAACCCGGTGGACGAAGAGGCCGTGCAGGCGGCAATTGGCGCCGATGGCTCCAGCTTTGCCGCGTTCCAGCTGTGGAAGCACGACCTGGAGTACTTCAAGTCGCTGCCCCAGGCTGACCAGGACAACATCATCGGCCGGCGCCTTAGCGACAACGAAGAGCTCGACGACGCCCCCGAGTCCGCCCACGTCAAGCGCACGGCCCAGGAAAGTTTCGAACCAGAAGCGTTCATGGTCCGTCGTTCGGTGGCCTGGGCAGACCAACGGGGCGCTGGCCTGGCCTTCGTGGCCCTGGGCCACAGCTTCGATGCGTTCGAGGTGCAGCTGCGGCGCATGAGCGGCCTGGAGGACGGCATCATCGACGGCCTGTACCGCTTCAGCCGGCCACTGACCGGTGGATACTACTGGTGTCCGCCGATGAGCGAGACGGGTGTCGACCTGAGCCTGTTGCTGCAAGCCTGATCGCTAAACATCCAGATACAGAAACACCGGACGCAGCCGGGGGCAGCGGCTAGCCTTGAAAGTTTCCGCTTCATGACGGGAGCTTTTCCATGTACGCACGTCGTGATGTCCTACGTGCGGGTGCCACCTTGGGCTTGCTGGCCGCCAGCCCCTGGTTGCACGCCGCTGCCCCGGCGGGTTTGCTGACCCGCCAAGTGCCGAGCACCGGTGAAGCGCTGCCGGTGATCGGCGCCGGTACCTCCGGCAGTTTCGAAGTGCAAGCCGGTTCCGCCCAGTACCAGCAGCTGAAAGTTGTACTGCAGGCGTTCTTCGAAGGCGGTGGCCGGGTTATCGACACCTCGCCCAACTACGGCGGCGCCGACAGCATTCTCGGCCAGCTGCTGGAAGAGGGCGGCTGGCACCGGCAATGCTTCATTGCCACCAAGATCGCCGCCGACAACCGGGCAGACGCCGAAGCGCAATGGGCCGGCAGCCTCGCGAGCCTGCGCACCGACAAGGTCGACTTGCTGCAGATCCACAACCTGCGCGACTGGCAGACCCAGCTGCCTTATGCCCGCGAATTGAAGCAGCAGGGCAAGACCCGCTATGTCGGCATCACCCATTACCTGAACAGTGGCCAGGACGAGGTAGCCCGCATCGTGCGCAGCGAGCCGCTGGATTTCATCCAGATCAACTACTCGGTCAATGCCCCCGACGCCGCCCGCGAACTGCTGCCGCTGTGCCAGGACAAGGGCGTCGCCGTGCTGGTCAACCGGGCGTTCGACGATGGCCGCCTGTTCGCCCGGGTGAAGGACCAGGCCTTGCCCGGCTGGGCCGCAGAGGCGGGTGTCGGCAGCTGGGCGCAGCTGTTTCTCAAGTTCGCCATCAGTCACCCGGCGGTGACCACGGTCATCCCCGCGACCAGCCGGCCCGAGCGCCAACTTGACCAGCTCAAGGCCGGGCACGGGCCGTTGCTGACCCAGGCGCAGCAACAGGCGCTGATCAAGCAGTTTGCCTGACACCATGGCAGCCTGGCGGCGGCGCCTGGACCAGGGGCTGAACATCCAGCCCGGCGAAGGGCCAGCGGTGATCGCCGGTTTGCTGCTGTTCTACCTGTTGTTCACTGGCTATTTCATGCTGCGCCCGGTGCGCGAAACCATGGGCGTCGCCGGTGGCGTGGACAACCTGCAATGGCTGTTCACCGGCACCTTCATCACCACCCTGGCGTGCCTGCCGCTGTTTGGCTGGCTGGCCTCCAAGGTGCAGCGCCGGTACATCCTGCCCTGGACCTACGGCTTTTTCGCCAGCAACCTGCTGCTGTTCGCCGTGCTGTTCGCCCGCAATCCGGAAGCTTCATGGGCGGCGCGGGCCTTCTACATCTGGTTGTCGGTGTTCAACCTGCTGAGCATATCGCTGGCCTGGAGCGTGCTCGCCGACCTGTTTTCCACGGCACAAGGCAAGCGCCTGTTCGGTCTGCTGGCGGCCGGGGCCAGCCTGGGTGGGCTCAGCGGCCCCATCCTGGGCACGCTGCTGGTAGCGCCGCTGGGCCATGCCGGCTTGCTGGTGCTGGCCGCAGCGCTTCTTTTGGGCAGCATTGGCGCTACGTTGTACTTGCAACGCTGGCGAAAGCTCAACCCTCTACCGGCGCAAGCCGAGCGGGCGGATTCCCGGCCACTGGGCGGCAACCCGTTTGCCGGTGCCACTGCCGTACTGCGCTCGCCCTATCTGTTGGGCATTGCCCTGTTCGTGGTGTTGCTCGCCAGTGTCAGCACCTTCCTGTATTTCGAGCAGGCACGCATCGTCAGCGAAACCTTCACCGACCGTACCCGGCAAACCCAGGTGTTCGGCCTGATTGACAGCGTGGTACAGGCCCTGGCCATCCTCACCCAGGTGTTCCTCACCGGTCGCCTGGCCCGCCGGCTGGGGGTGGGCGTGCTGCTGGTGGCGGTGCCGCTGGTGATGGCTGCGGGCTTCCTGTGGCTGGCACTGGCCCCGGTGTTCGCCGTGTTCGTGGTGGTGATGGTGGTGCGTCGGGCCGGTGAGTACGCGCTGGTGCGGCCGGGGCGGGAGATGCTGTTTACCGTGCTGCCCGCCGAGGACAAGTACAAGGCCAAGAACTTCATCGACACCGTGGTCTACCGCGGCGGTGATGCGTTGAGTGGTTGGCTCAAACGCGCGCTGGACGTGATGGGCGAGTATCCGCAACTGGCGATGTTGATCGGTACGTTGATTGCCTTGGGTTGGGCGCTGACCGGCGGGGTGCTGGGAAGGCGACAGGCACGCCTGGAAAGCACATCGCGCGACTGACAGGCGCGCCAAATATGCTGATGCCGCTTATTTAATGCCGCTGGTCAGAACGCTTCGCATTAAACCGAATCCGCCGAAATGACCGAACTCCCAACAGGTGTACGGCGGGTAATGCCGTGCATTCCGAAGTCATACGAGGTTTAAGACCATGGCCAACAAAGAGAACAGCCGCACCGGCAACCAGCAAGGCAGCCAGGGTGGCAACAAGAACCCGGGCAACTTTGCCAATGACCGCGAAAAAGCCTCCGAAGCTGGGCGCAAGGGCGGCCAGCAATCCGGTGGTGGCCGTACCAGCGAATCGGGCCGCAAGGGCGGCCGTTCGTAAGTGAGCCTACGCAGTGCCCGGGTGATCGGGCACTGCGATTCTGCACATAAGGAGAACCCCATGCGATTGATCCCCCTGATAGCGCTGGTGGGCACGCTTGGCTTGCTGGGTGGCTGTTTCGACCGGGACAACGACCACCCGGCAAAGGATGCCGACCAAAGCAAACCTTCGCTGCAGATGCAGCAACCCGGCGACAAACCCGCTACCCAACCGGCGCCGGACCCTGAACCGATGCCCGGGCAGAAACCCAGCCAATAAAACGCGGACAAGGACTACGGCATGACGGTAATGACCCGCAAGACCGGCGCGGTGATACCGGCTTCGGCAACTGGGCCAAGCCTGAAGGAGCGTTACCACAAGCTGCTCGTGAGCCAAGACACCACGAGCACAGCCTGGCTGAGCGAACAATTGGCACGCGCGCAGCGTTTGCCGGATGACCTGCCTGCCGATCCTGCTCAGCTGGAAGCCTGGAGCGCCGGCCATGCAAGCCAGGTGGCCGAAGCCTATGCCAGTTACCTCGAACAACGCCGCCAAGGCGCACCTCGGCGCTACTTTGCCAACCGCGCACAGGCGTTGTGGTTCCTGCAACAAGTGGCGCCAACCAAGGCAGTGGACGGGGCATGGCTGCACAGCACCTTGCGCCACTGGGGCGATCCGCGCTATCACGGCCTGATCCGCACCTACCTGGAAGAACTGGGTGGCGGTGATCCGCGCTGCAACCATGTGCTGATCTACCAACGGCTGTTGAGCCGGCTGGGTTGCCTGGGCCTGCCTGAACTGGACGACCAGCGTTACCTGCAAGGAGCCTTGCAGTTGGCATTGGGGCGCAATGGCGATGATTTTCTTCCCGAGCTGATCGGCTACAACATGGGCTATGAACAACCACCGTTGCATTTGCTCATTACTACTTACGAACTGGCGGAAGTGGGCATCGATGGCCATTATTTCCAGCTTCACGTGACCATCGACAACGCGGCCAGCGGGCATGCGCATCTGTCCATCCAGGCGCTACGCCAATTCTGCCCGGTCGACGACGCTGGCCAGTTCTACCAGCGGGTGCGCAGCGGGTACCGCTTGAATGACCTGGGGCTTGATACACCCAGCCTGATCAGCAGCTTCGATCTTGAATCCGAGCTGCTGTCGGCACTGGAGCGCAAGCGCAATTTTGGCCAGTTCATGCATTCCGACCATTGCCGCTTGCAAAAACGCACCGTCAACCAATGGCTGGCCGAGCCCGGTGCCATGCCCGCGTTTCTGAAAGCCTTGCAGGCACAGGGCTGGATCCGCCGTGGTGAAGCACCCGCCAACAGCCGCTGGTGGGGACTCATCGATGGCCCCTCGGCACCGATGTATGGCGTGTTCACGGCGTATGAAAAACAGCTATGGCACGACTGGATCGCTGCAGGCTTGCAAGCCCGCGGGCGTCGCGTGCTGCCTGGCAGCTGGGAGGTGCAGGTGGAATCGGATGATACGCTCGCGACTCCTGCCCCGGACGCCGATATCCAGACGTTGATCGACACGATGTCCGGTAACCGTCATGCGACACCGGAAGGGTTGCTGGCCACCCGGCGCTACTTGCGTGCTACCGGCCTGAATCAGGAGGTAACCCGCTGATGCTGCTCGATCCACAACAAATCCAGGCTGACCAGGCAATGCTGCAATTGGGCAGGCGCCTGCGCGCCGACGGCTACCGCTTCACCTGTGTCACACCGGCAACCCATGCTCGCGTGAATGCGCGCCCGGAAGCCGGGCAAGCCAGGACAGTGCGCGATGTGTTCGGCTGGAGCCGCCCGTTCCGTTCATCATTGGTTTCTGCCGATGAACTGGACCAGATGCGGCGGGCTCAGGTGCTCAAGCAGCACGGAGAACTGCTGATCAGCACCGTGCGCTGGTCCACGATCGACGACCTGCTGCTGCTGCACTCTGCTTACCCCACCGAGGAAACCGACGCAGTGTTTCTCGGCCCCGACAGTTACCGTTTCGCCCAAGTGATTCACGATCACCTGCAACGCACCCCCAAGCGTGTCGAGCATGCCGTGGATATCGGGTGCGGCACGGGTGTCGGCGCCTTGCTGATCGCCCGCGCGGCGCCCCATGCCCATGTCAGCGCCGTGGATATCAACCCGCTCGCGCTGCGTTACACCGCGATCAACGCGGCATTGGCGGGCTTGAGCAATGTTTCCGTGGAACCCAGTGACCTGCTCGACGGCATTACCGGGCTGTTCGACCTTATCGTTGCCAACCCGCCGTACATGCTGGATGCCTGCCAACGTACCTATCGGCATGGCGGTGGTTCGCTCGGCGCGCAGCTTTCGCTGCGTATCGTCGAGCAAGCTTGCGAGCGGCTCGGCTCGGGGGGCTCGCTACTGCTATATACCGGCGTGGCGATAAGCGAAGGCCGTGATGCCTTGCTCGAAGCCATTCGCCTGCGCCTGGCGGGCCCGGAATGGTCCTGGGTATATCGGGAAATCGACCCGGACGTGTTTGGCGAGCAACTGAACGAACCCGGTTACGAGCAGGTCGAGCGCATCGCCGCGGTGGTGCTCACAGTCACCCGCAACAGCTGAGGCAGCATGGCCCGACCCTGCACGTTCGGCATCGAGGAAGAATACCTGCTGGTGAACCTGGACACGGGGCAGGTGCCAGCCACACCTTCGCCAGCCGTGCTCGGGCGTTGTCGCAAGGCGCTGGGCCAGCATTTTGCCCAGGAAATGTTCCGCAGCCAGATCGAGGTGGCCTCGCCGGTGTTCGCCAACCTGTTCGAGGCACGCGAGTTCTTCCAGCACAGCCGCCAGCGGCTGAACACAGCGCTGGCCGAAGAGGGCATGGGCCTGTACGGCGCGGCAAGCCACCCCAATGCCGCCTGGCTGCGTCAGAAACCTGCAGCCCCTGCGCATTACCAGCAACTGTTCGCTGACTACCGGCATGTGGCGCGGCGTAGCCTGCTCAACGGCCTGCATGTTCACGTGGGCGTACCGCCAGGTTGCGACCGCATCCAATTGATCAACCGTGTTCTGGGCTGGCTGCCTCTGTTGCTGGTGCTGAGCACGTCATCCCCGCTGTGGGCAGGCCAGTGCACCGGCTACATGAGCTACCGGCGGGTAATTTGCGGGGAGTGGCCGCACATGGGTTTGCCCGAGCCGTTGCCGGACTGGGCTGCCTACGAGCGCTACCGTGCATTGCTGCAACGCACAGGGTCGCTGGCCGCGGATGGCGACTTCTGGTGGGCGATCCGGCCTTCACGGCGCTTCCCGACGGTCGAACTGCGCATCTGCGATGGCTGCCCGCGGCTGGAGGACGCGCTGTGCATCGCCGCGCTATTTCGTCACCTGGTCGAGCACAGCATCGTGTACCGGCACGACTCGTCCGCCTGCAACCGCGAGCAGCGCTGGATCACCCAGGAAAACTACTGGCGCGCCATGCGCCATGGGCGCCAGGGCGAGTTCATTGGCCTGCATGAGCAGCAGCCGGTCACGGCCGCAGGTTGGTTGGCCCAGTTGCAGGAACAGTTGCCGATCGACACTGTAGACGCCGAACGCGCCTTCCTGCATGCACAACGCCTGCTGCGCGATGGCACCCATGCCGACCAGCAGCTGCAATGCCTGGCCCAGGCCAGCGCTGCAGGCTTGGGCAGGGCGCAGGCATTGCGAGCCGTGGTGGCCGCCGGGGCTTGCAATTAGCCGGGGTTGACCGAAAATGGCCGCGCCTTTCGCAGCCACCCGGAACCACCTGCGCCATGATGCTGATCAAGCAATTCCCCGACATTTCCCTGGACGACACGTTGTTTGTCTTCGCCCTCGAAGCCGAGGCCGGCGATGTATTCGCTGACGTCAACACCGTGTTCACCGGCATCGGCAAGGTCAATGCCGCCATCGCCCTGACCAAGGCCATTGCTGCGCGCCGGCCCAGGCTGATCGTCAACCTCGGCTCGGCCGGCAGCCAGCGCCATGGCAAGGGCGAGGTGGTGTGCTGCACCCGCTTCGTGCAGCGCGACATGGACGTGACCCCACTGGGCTTCGCCCGTTACCAGACACCTTTGTCGGACATCCCGGTGGTGCTGGAGCATGGGGCGCAGATCCCCGGCCTGCCCCTGGAGACCTGCGGCAGTGGTGACAGCTTCGAGATCAACCATGGCGATGCACCCTATGACGTGGTCGACATGGAAGCCTACGTGCTGGCGCTGATCGCGCGCAGCGAAGGCATCCCGTTCGTGTGCCTGAAGTACATTTCCGATGATGCCGGCAGTGACGCGGCGCAGGACTGGGCGGTACAGGTGCACCTGGCTGCCGAGGCCTTCAGGCGGGTGCTGTTTAGCCCGGTGTGACCGCTGGTCGGTGTTTGGGCCAGTCGAAAAAAACCATCGATGAGGGCTCTCCTCGAAAACGGTAGGACGGCCTTCGCGGGCAAGCCCGCGAATGGGCCAACACCGGTACACCAGAGGAGAGGCCCCATGCCTGGCAAACCCCACGACCAGTTCAGCATGCAGAACCCGCTGACCCAGTACCCGCATCCACCATTCCCGGCCCAAGGCCAACCAGCACCGGGGCTGGATGCCAACATGCAGCCCGAGCCGGACCACGGCGAAACCACCTACAAGGGTTTTGGCCGCCTGGCAGGGCGCAAGGCGCTGATCACCGGTGCGGATTCGGGCATCGGCCGTGCAGTGGCCATCGCCTTTGCCCGTGAGGGTGCCGACATTGCCCTCAACTACATGCCCATCGAGCAACCCGATGCCCGCGAAGTCATCAAGCTGATTGAAGCCGAAGGCCGCAAGGTGGTGGCAATTGCCGGTGACCTGAAGGATGAGCAGTTCTGCAAGGAGCTGGTCGACCAGGCCCATGAGCAACTTGGCGGGCTGGACATCCTGGTCAACGTCGCCGGCAAGCAGGAAGCGCGCAAGGACATCAGCCAGATCAGCCACGAACAGTTCGATCACACCCTGAAAACCAACGTCTACGCGCTGTTCTGGCTGTGCCAGGCGGCCGTGCCGCTGATGCCGGCGGGGGCGACCATCATCAATACCGCCTCGATCCAGTCCTACCAGCCTTCGGCCACCTTGCTCGACTATGCCACCACCAAGGCCGCGATCGTCGCCTTCACCAAGGCCTTGGCCAAGCAGGTGATCGAGCGCGGCATCAGGGTCAATGCCGTGGCCCCGGGGCCCATCTGGACCGTGTTGCAGCCCAGTGGCGGCCAACCGCCGGAGAAAATTCCCGAGTTCGGCGCACAAACGCCGATGAAGCGACCGGGGCAACCCGCCGAGTGTGCGCCGGTGTATGTGTTGCTGGCCAGCCAGGAGTCCAGCTACATCACCGGCGAGGTGTTCGGCGTGACCGGCGGCAACCCGCTGCCGTAGGGCGGGGCGGCTAAACCTTCGCCGCCCGTTGCAGTCGATTCAGGTATTGGCAGGCAACCCTGGGAGCACCTTCAATGGCTAGGGCAATCTGGAAAGGCGCCATCAGTTTCGGTCTCGTGCATATCCCCGTGGCCCTCAATACCGCGGTGCGCACCGAGCGGGTCGATTTCGACTGGCTCGACAAGCGCAGCATGGAGCCGGTCGGCTACAAGCGGGTGAACAAGGTCACTGGCAAGGAAATCGACAAGGACAACATCGTCAAGGGCGTCGAATTCGAGAAGGGCCGCTATGTGGTGATCAGCGAGGAGGAAATCCGCAAGGCCCGGCCCGAGGCGACCCAGACGATCGATATCTTCTCCTTCGTGGAGGCTGGCGAGATCCCGCTGCAGCACTTCGACACGCCGTATTACCTTACCCCCGACCGCCGTGGCGGCAAGGTATACGCCTTGCTGCGCGAAACCCTGGCGAAGACCGGCAAAGTGGCGCTGGCCACGGTAGTGCTGCACACCCGCCAGCACCTGGCGTTGCTGCGGCCGCTGGATGATGCGCTGGTGATGATCACCTTGCGCTGGCCTGAAGAAGTGCGTGGGCTGGAAACGCTGGAGCTGGACAGCAGCGTCACCGAGGCCAAGGTGGACAAGCGCGAACTGGACATGGCCAAGCGGTTGGTCGAGGACATGAGCGGGCAGTGGAAGCCTGCGGATTACCACGATGCCTTCCGCCAGACCATCATGGACCTGGTGGAAGAAAAGGCCAGCAAGGGCAAGATCGAGACCGTGGAGAAGGGCGAGGCGACGGAAGCAGGGAAAGGCGCAGACATCCTCGACCTCACCGAACTGCTCAAGCGCAGCCTCGGTGGCAAGAAGCCGGCGAAGAAGACACGCAAGGCGTCGTGATTCCGTTGCGCTTGCACTGGGTGGGAAATTGCCCAGCCCTTTGGGGCCGCGCTGTCGCGCGGAGAACAAATATCGCTCGTTTGAAGCGTCCTTTGTAGGAGCAGCCTTGTGCTGCGAAGAGGCCGGTACAAGCAATAGAAAGGCTTTGTCAGGACCGGCCTCTTCGCAGCACAAGGCTGCTCCTACAGAAACTGCTGAACCAAGAGTCAAACACAAGCCTCCTCAAACCTGTGTCTGCAACCCCGCCAGATAATCACCAAACCCTTCGCGGGCGCGGCTGTCGCGCCGGCTGCTGGTGGCCACGCTGTGCCTGGCGGTCCATACGATCTGCGCACCACTGGCCTGCAGGTCGCTGACCAATTGCACATCCTCATGCGCCGCCAGTGGCTGGAAGCCGCCCACACGATCATAGGCGTCGGCACACACACCCAGATTGGCGCCATGCACATGCCGATGCCCTTCATGTGCCTGGTAACGGCTGTGGTACAGCTTGCGCAAGGCCGCTGTCTGCCAGGGTTGCCAGTACTCGACGTGCACCGTGCCGCACACTACCTCGGCCCTGCAGGCCAGTTGCGACAGCAGCCAGTGCGCCGGCACCCGGCTGTCGGCATCGGTGCACGCCAGCCACTGCGCGCCGCGCTCGAGCATGTATGCCGCGCCCACCCGGCGGGCCATACCGACGTTGCCGGCATCCACGGTCAGCACCTGTACACCGAACCGCCTTGCCACGGCGGCGCTGCCATCGCTGCAGCGGTCCAGCACCACCAGTACCTCCACCTGGTGCCCCGCCTGCTGCGCCTGCTGGGCGGCAGCCAGTACTGCCCGCAGGCAGCGCCCAAGGCGCCGGGCCTCGTTGTGGGCCGGGATCACCACGGCAATCATGGGCAGGTCTCATCGAGGTCGACCACGCTGGGCTGAGAGGACCAGTACTCCAGCAAGAAGTCCGCCTCGTCATGCTGGAACTGCAGATACAGCGGAAGGTGACGGGCCAGCATGCGGTGCACTTCACGCCCGTCCTGCGGGCAGCCGGCGATGGGATGCTTCCAGTGGCAGGCCAGCAGCCCGCCGTCGTAGGTCAGGCTGGCCACCGACTGTTCGATCACCTGCAACCAGTCGGTCGGGTCGAGGTAGTAACCCACCTCGCTCAGCACGATCAGGTCGAAACGCCCACCTGGCCAGTCCGCCGGCAGCCGCGCCAGTTCCACCGAGACATTGCGCAGCCCAGCCAAGCGTTCACCGGCCAGCGCTACCGCAGTAGGGTCCAGGTCCTGGCACACCAGGTTGGCACAACGCTCGGCCAGCAAGGCGCTGAGCTCGCCATTGGCGCAAGCGGGCTCGAACACGCGCTGGTAGCACTGGCGCGGCAGGCAGGCCATGACCAGCTCGCGCTTGCGCTTTTCGTACCAGCGGGTGCGAAAGGCCCAAGGGTCTTCGCTGGTGGCGTACAGGTCGGCGAAATACTGTGGGTCGAGGCTCATGACAACTCCTTTTACAGGAACACCAGTTCGAAAGGTTGCAGCAGACAATCCAGCAAGTTCGGCGGCAGTACGGGCGGGCACTGGCCGTCCGGTTCGAGTTGGCTGACATGGGCGGCCAGGGCCTTGCGCTTGCGGGCCAGGCTGGCCTCGTCCAGCTGAATGCGGTGGGCACGCGGCCACGGCAGACGCGGGTCGTCCGGTCGTGCCCAGTGCCACGCCCACACGGGTACCTCCAGGCATTGCGCCTTGCGCATCCGGGCCGCCTGCGCGGCAGCCCGGCCTACTGCTTCGTGGTCACAGTGGCCATCGCCGCTCCAGGTAGCCATCAGCAGGTCGTCAGGCCTGAGCAACTGGCTCAGGTGGTTGAGCAGAAATGCCTCGTCACGTGGCAACGCGCCGTCCTTGAGGTGGAGCCGCCGCCAGTCCAGGCGGCCGAGGTCTAGGTCAAGCTGTTGCAGCGCATGGCGGCTCTCCAGTGGCCTTTGCCGGCGCAGGCGGTGTTCGCTCCAGTGGGTAGAGCCAGGGTGGCTGGCTTCACCATCGGTGGCGGAGATCAACACCAGGTCGTCTTCCCGGCCATGAAAGCCCGCCAGCAGCCCGCCGGCCATGAGAATCTCGTCATCGGGGTGCGGTGCCAGTAGCACCAGGCGGCGGCCCGGCGGGCACAATTGCTGAGGGGTGATCCAGGTGGCCCTGGCCAGGTGCGCGGCCTGCTGCCAGTCCGCCCACGGTGTACCGCTGTTCGCCTGGATCAGGTTCTCGCTCATAGTTGCCAGACTCCCGCCGGCTGTTTTGCCAACTGCTCCCCGAGCGCCGCCAGGTCGCGCTCGGCATGGCTCTGGCGCAGGAACACCGGCAAGTCGGCACTCAGCCGGGCAAAGTGGTTGTCACGGCAGAAAGGAGTAGCGCCCAGCGCCCGGCCAACGTGGTGGATCACCTGTTCAACGGCCTGTTCCACCTGGGCGCGGGTGCGGCGCACTTCGAAGCTGGCGTCTGCGCCTGGCTGGCGGTCGATCCATGCCGCGCATTCGCGCAGTGCCGCCCTGGCGCCGTACAAGGCGGCATCGACCGCGCCCAGGTGAGCGTCGGCATGTTGGTCGGGGCGGGGGTTGCGGCAGTGTTCGCGCAGGTAATCGGCCAATGCCTCGGCGGCGCCGTACCAGCAGGCTGCAATGCCAGCACCGCCATGCCAGAAGCCGGGGCGTGACAGGTATTGCCCGGGGCGGCCGATGGCGATGCCAGGGGTGTGGTTGAACTCGACTTCGACACTGGCGGTGGTGGCCATGCCGATGGCCTGCCAGCGGTCTATGACAAGGCCCTGGCTGGGATGGGACAGTTCGATGGCCACCAGCTGGGGTTGGTCATGCTGGTCCCAGGCCGTGACCAGCGCCCGATCGATCTGCAGTGCGCCCGAACACCAGGCCTTGCGACCCTTCAGGCGGACCTGGTCGCCATCACGGGCGACAATGCAGGCGCGGGCATCCGGCGGTTCGGCGGCCCACACGCCCCATATACCCTCGGCAGCGTGGTGTGCAGCCGCGCATTCGGCAAGGATCGCCAACGCGTCGGTGTGGCCCTCGTACAGCTTGGCCAAGGCCAGGTCACAGCCTGCCACCCGGGCGAGGGTTTGCCAGCGCCGTAGCGTATTGCCCTGGCCGGGCAGGGGCAGCAGGTCGAGGTGGTCGGCTTGCAGTGCCTGAATCAGCTGCGGCAACTGGGTATCGAGGTTGAGCGGTTGCTGCCGCTCGCCGAAGGCCCGCAACAGGCGATCGAGGTTGGTCAGGTCAAAATCCTGGACGATGCTCATGGGCTCGGCTCCTTGGTGAGGCATTGCGGGCGTAGCGCTGAAGGCAAGCCGTCATCAGGCCAGCCCCAGCTGCTTGCGCATGCCCACGGTGATCGATTGCCTGGTCTTGCCATAATCGGCCCAGGGGTCGTCCACATCGCCCAGTCGTTCAAGCACGTTGCCGATGTTCCACTGGTTGGCGCCCTTGAGTTGCGGCAGTTCCTCGCGCCAGATCGGCACGGATACCGGCAGGCCTTCGCGGGCGCGCAGGGTATACGCGCAGGCGGTGGTAGCCCCCTTGCCGTTGCGCAGGTAGTCGATGAAGATGCGCCCGATACGGTTCTTGGGCCCGGACACGGCACTGAGCCTGTCGGGGAACAACCTGGCCAGGTAATCGACGATGCCGTGGCTGAATGCCTTGACTTCATCCCAGCTGGCACGCCGGGTCAGGGGCACTACCAGGTGCATGCCTTTGCCGCCACTGGTCTTGAGAAAAACCTTCAGGCCCAGCTCATCCAGCAAGGTGAGGGCCAGTTGGGTGGCTTCCAGCATTGCCTTCCACGGCAGTGCCGGGTCCGGGTCAAGGTCGAGGACGAAGCGGTCGGGCTTGTCGAAGTCCTTGTCGGTGGCGTTCCAGGTGTGCAGTTCGAGCATGTTCATCTGCACTGCGCCGATCAAGGTGTCGGCGCGATTGATGACCATCGCCGCCTGGCCGGCCTCGGCCTTGTCATAGCTGAGCACGTTGGGCAGATGCAACTGGCCGGCGTTCTTCTGGAAGAACAGCTCCCCGGCCAGCCCGTCCGGTGCACGTACCAGCGCCACCGGGCGATTCTTGAGCTGGGGCAGTATCCATCGGCTGACAGCGGCGTAGTACTCGGCGACCTCGCGCTTGGTAACGCCGCTGGTGGCGTCGACCACCCGCTCGGGGTGGGTCAGGCGCAGCTCGCCCAAAGCCTCGGGGGCCTTGGCCTGCTTGCGCTTGGGCAGGGTCTTGGCGGGCATGCTGCGCTCCAGGTCGATGGCGGTAGCCGGTTTGTCATCGCGCAGGCCGTGGAACACCGAGTGGCGCACGATGCCGTCACGGGTCATCTGGGCATAGGCGACTTCGGCCAGCAGTTGCGGTTTCAGCCAGTGCACGCCCCGGGCTTCGGCCCCGGTGGGCGGGTTGGGCAGGGCCGGTTTGGCGGTTTCGAATGGTTTGAGCCGGGCATGGATGCTGGCCAGCGTGGTTGTACTGAAGCCGGTGCCGACCTTGCCGGCATAGCGCAACTCGCCGCTGTCGTTGTCGTGCAAGGCCAGCAGCAGTGCACCAAAGCCGCTGCGGCTGCCTTTGGGGTCGGTGTAGCCGACGATCACGAACTCCTGGCGCTGCTTGCACTTGAGCTTGATCCAGTCAGGGCTGCGGCGGCCGCTGTAGGGGCTGTCGACGCGCTTGCCGATCAGGCCTTCGAGTTGCAGCCGGCAGGCGCTGTCGAGCAGGGACTCGACGGGCTGGTCAAAATCGTCGGAGTACTTGAGCACGTCCGATTCGTTGTGCTCCAGCAGGCGCTGCAGGGTGTCTCGCCGGTCCTGCAGCGGTAACTGGCGCAGGTCCTGGCCGCCCAGGAAGGGCAGGTCGAACAGGTAATAGGTGATGTGCTCGTCATGCTCGGTGTCGAAAGCGTTCTGCAGCGCCTGGAAGTCCGCCGCGCCGTTTTCGCCAGCCACCACCACCTCGCCATCGAGCCAGGCCGAATCGAGGCCCAGCGCACGCAAGGCGGCAACCTGCCTGGGCATCTTGCCGCTCCAGTCATGGCCGTTGCGGGTGAACAGGCGCACGTCATCACCGTCGATGCGGGCAAGGATGCGGTAACCGTCGAACTTGACCTCGTAGCGCCAGTCGCCACTGGGCGGGGAGTCGACCAAGGTCGCCAGTTGTGGCTGCAGCTGCGCCGGCAACGGCACCTTCCGGCCTTTGCTGGCGGCTTTGCGACGTGGCGCGGCGGCCTTTTTTGCTGCGGGCTTGCGCGGCACCAGCGTGCGGTCGCTGAGCACGCTGTCGGGCTGGGCGTCGACGATGCTGTAGTCGGCTTCGCTGCGCGCCTGGCTGTCGTGCGACTTGACCAGCATCCACTGCTCCTTCTTGCCGGCCAGGTGGGTGCGGAACAGGTTCCATACACCGCCGAGCTTTTCGCCTTGCAGGCGGAAACGCAATTTGCCCTTGGCATAGGCCTCACGCGCATCACCTTCGGGCTCCCAGATGCCCCGGTCCCAGACGATAACGTCACCCGCGCCGTAATGGCCTTCGGGGATATGGCCTTCGAAGTCGGCGTAGTCCAGCGGGTGGTCCTCTACGTGCACGGCCAGGCGGCGCACCTTGGGGTCCAGCGACGGCCCTTTGGGGATGGCCCAGCTTTTCAGCGTGCCATCGAGTTCCAGGCGGAAGTCGTAGTGCAGGTGGCTGGCATCGTGCTTCTGGATGCAGAACTGCAGCGCGTGGGCCCGCTTGCCACGGCTGCGCTTGCCGCTGGGCTCGGGCGTGGCATTGAAGTCGCGCTTGCGCGCATATTCCTGCAGTGGCTTGGCCATGGCGGGCTCCGGGCGGTTCGCAGTCTCTAATCTGGGAGGCAACGGCCCGGGCGGTAGTTCAAAAAAACTCTGAATCTTCAAACATCAAGTGCAGTCGACCGAATGAAGCCACCTGACGGAGAACGCACATGGCCCGAACAGATAAACCGAAGCCCTATACCCCCACTGAAATCGACGACACCGAAGACCGCATGGGCAGCGTGCATGAACTGGACTTCGACGAGCGCCTGGACGAGCGCGAGGGGCGTGCGGGTGACGAGCGACCGGCCGCGGACGTGGCCCGCGAGTTCCCGCCCCGGCGCGTGGCCGAAAGCGGCATGACTGGCGGCGAGGCGTTGAGCGACAGCCTGCACGAGGACAACGTCACCTATGACGACCTGAGCCCGGACACCTTGCTGGACGAGACCGGTGCCCGTGACCCGCACGAACCCGGTGGCAGCGGTGGCCCTGCAGACAAGACCCTTAGGCGGGTAGAGGCCAATGAGATTGGCGGCGGCATAGGCCTGGACGAAGCCGAACTGGCCCGCTCCGCACCGCTTGATGGCGAACCGTGGACCGATGATGTGATCGATGACGAGGAGAGCAAGCCATGAACGAGTTGCGTTGTGCCTGTGCAGATTGTTCCTGCACCGTGGATGCCAATGCCTTGCGGCTCGAAGGCAAGGTGTATTGCTGCGAGGCCTGTGCCAACGGGCATCGCAATGGCGAGCCGTGCCGGATGCCGGATTGCCAATGCGGGGAAAAAACCAAGGAAAGCGCCGTGGACAATGCGCTGGACGAGACTTTCCCGGCGAGTGACCCGATTTCGCCCTGAAACATCGCCGTCTCATAGGTTCTGCATAGGTCTATGGGGCGGTGATGATCCTGTAGGAGCGGCCTTGTGTCGCGAACGGGCCGCGAGGCGGCCCCAGAATTTCAGCTTCGCACGGAAAATTGCCGGGGCCGCTTTGCGGCCCTTTCGCGACACAAGGCCGCTCCTACAAAACACGCGCCAAGCCTGCAGAATCAGTGAGTCTGCCAGATACCGTTGCTACGCTCGCAATCGGTGCGGGCCTGGCCCAGGCTGGGGGTGTCGTAGTAGTAGGTGATCACCCGTGCATCCTTGGGCAACGCCGGCTTGTCACCGCCAGTTGCCTTGGGGTTGGCCAATGCCTCCTGGGTCAATGGCGCGATGCAACTGCCAACGCTGCCATCGGCACAGCGCGCGACCTTGTGCTTTTCGCTGTTGAGCATGTCCTTGCTCTCATTGCTGCACGACCAGTTGATCGCTTCGGCGGGTAGGTTGCTGTAGCTGTAGCAGCTGTGTCGCTCCACCGGCGTTACCGCCTCGCTGGAGGAGCGAGTGAGTACGTTGCAGGCTTCGGCCAGGGCCTGGCCGCTGAGCAGGCTGGCCATCATCAGTATCAACATCGGCTTCAAGACAGCGCCACGCATTTGCCACCTCCCGGGCCAATGGCCCTTGTCAGGTCTAGGCAGGCTTGTCGCGCCGGCGCATGGCCTTGGCGCGTTTCTCGAGGATCAGGTAGACAAGCACCGCCAGCAACAGCGGCACCAGGTAGTACAGCGTGCGGTAGCCCAGCAGGGCCGCCACCAGCGTGCCCTGGGCAAGCTGCCCATGCAGCAGGGCCAGGAACACCGTTTCCAGCACACCCAGCCCGGCCGGGATATGCGCAACCACACCAGCAACGCAGCTGATCAGCAGGATGCCGAGAATCGACGGGTAAAAGGCTTCGCCAGGCAGCAACCAGAAGATCAGCAGCGCCATCAGCGCCCAGTTGCTGGCACCCAGTACAACCTGGCACAGCGCCAGGCGCAGCGACGGCAGCGTTACCTCATGGTCGCGCCAGCGCCAGGTGCGCTTTTTGGCGAAGCCACAGGCCAGCAGGTAGCCAGCGGCAATCGCCAGTAACAACACGCCGATCAGCTGCAGGCCGCTGGCACCGACCGCCCAGTTGGCGGGCAGCTCGACCAGGCGCAAGGCGAACACGGTGCCAGCCAGCAGCATGTAGCCCATCCAGTTGGTCAGCAGGCCCAGGGTGAGGATGCGGGTGATGGTAGCCGTGTCCAGGCCCAGGCGGCTGTACAGCCGGTAGCGCAAGGCAACGCCACCCACCCAGGTGGTGAAGTTGAGGTTGAAGGCATAGCACACGAAGGCCACTGGCAACACCTGGCGTGCCGGCAGGTGGTGGCCGGTGTAGGCTCGGGCCAGCAGGTCGTAGCTGGCGAACGTCAGGTAACTGCACCCGGCCAGCGCCAGGCCTATGGCCAGGGTGCCGGGCTTGTAGGCCAGCAACGACTGGCGCACCTCGTTCCAGTCCAGGTTGCGCGCCAGCAGGTACAACAGCGCAGGGATCAGGATCAGGAATGCCAGGGTGAACAGCCGCTTGCCCCAGGTTTGCCAGTTCTTACGCGCCATCAGGTTTGGCCCTCGTGGTAGTCACCCTGTGCCTCGGCCTCCGGCTGCACCGAGCGCAGCTGCTGGCGGTGCGCCGGAAACCAGCCGGCAATCCGCGGGAAATGGCGGATCACGTGGAAACACACGAATATCAGCGGCGCCCGCCACCAGTAGCCGCGAACCATGCGTTCCAGGGTGACCGGCTTGCATTGTTCGCGGGCCAGCTGCTGCAGGTGCTGGTTGAGCTGCTGGTTGAAGGCGCGATCACGGATGAACAGGTTCGCTTCCAGGTTGAACGACAGGCTGAGCGGGTCCAGGTTGCTGGAGCCGACCGTGGCCCACTCATCGTCCACCAGCGCCACCTTGCCGTGCAGCGGCCGCTGGCAATACTCGTGAATGGCCACACCATCGCGCAGCAGGTAGTTGTACAACAGCCGCGACAGCGCCCGCACCCAGCGCATGTCTGGCTGGCCCTGCAGGATCAGCCGCACCTCCACGCCACGCCGGGACGCATTGCGCAGTTCACGCATCAACCGGTAGCCCGGGAAGAAATACGCGTTGGCCACCACGATGCGCTGCCGGGCGCTGCGAAACGCCTGCAGGTAGTGGGCTTCGATATCGGTGCTGCGCACCCCGTTGTCGCGCTCGACCAGCACGGCGCTGCAGGTACCGGCAGCCTCGGTCAGCGGCCGTACCGCGCTGGGCGGCTGCAGCACCGGCGACATCAGGCGCTTGCTGGCGGCATGCACCTGCGCCACCACCGGGCCGGCGACTTCTACGGCATAGTCCTGCTTGGCCATGGCACCAAAGTCGCCCAGGTGGTCGGCGCTGTAGTTGATGCCGCCAATGAAGGCCCGCTCGCCATCGACGACCACGATCTTGCGGTGCAGGCGCCGGAACAGGTTGGTGCGCATGCCCACCAGCCTCGGCTGAGGGTCGAAGGCATGGAAACTGACCCCGGCATCGGTCATGGCCGCAATGAAGGAGTCGGGCAGGTCGGCCGTGCCATAGCCATCCACGGCCACTTCGACACGTACGCCGCGTTGGGCGGCATCGATCAGCACCTGCTGCAATTGCTGGCCAACCTTGTCATCGAAAATGATGAAGGTCTCCAGCAGGATTTCCTCCCGTGCCTGGGCCATGGCCTCGAACACGCGGGGGTAGTATTGCTCGCCATTGATCAGCAACTGCACGCTGTTGCCGTCTACCCAGGGTCGGTTCACAGTTTGATCTCCGCAGCCAGAGGGGCGTGGTCGGAAAGGTGCGACCACGGGTACTTCGACAGCACCTGGGCCGTGCCGGGCATGGCATTGCGCAGGTAGATGCGGTCCAGGCGCAACAGCGGCAGACGCGCCGGAAAACTGCGCGCCGGGGTGCCGAAATGTTCGCCGAAGGCCTCTACCAGGTGTTCGCTCAGCACGGCATCGGCCTTCAGCCGCCAATCGTTGAAATCGCCGGCGATGATTACCGGCGCCTTGGGCGGCAGGCTGTCGAGCAGGTCCAGCAGCAGCTTTACCTGGCGTTGCCGGTGGGCCTCGCGCAGGCCGAGGTGCACGCACACCGCATGTACCTGGTCATGGCCCGGCACCTCCAGCTGGCAGTGCAGCAGCCCGCGCTGTTCGTTGCCCTGCACCGAGACGTCCAGGTTGTCGAAGCGGCTGATGGGGAATTTCGACAGCAGCGCGTTGCCGTGGTCCCCATGGGGGTACACCGCATTGCGGCCGTAGGCGAACTGCGGCCACATGCTGTCGGCCAGGAACTCGTACTGCGGCGTATCTGGCCAGGCCGGGTGGCGCAGGGCATGTTGCTGGTGGCTGCCGTGCACTTCCTGCAGGAACACCAGGTCGGCGCCGGTGGCGCGCACGGCTTCGCGCAACTCGGGCAGGATGAAGCGCCGGTTGAAGAAGGTGAAACCCTTGTGCACGTTCAACGTCAGCACATTCAGCCGACGCACGGCGGTGATCTTGTCGATGATGCCGTGCGGCGCAGGCAGGGTCCTGTTCACAGGGGCACCTCCGGCACCACGCCAGGCTCGGTCATCAGTTCATGGTCCAGCGAGAGCTTCTGCAACAGGCGCCGGGCGTCATAAGGTGCATGGACTTTCTGGTCGTTGTCGAAATAGCAGTAGACGTCCCGGGCAGCGCGCCGTGGTGGCGGGCCTTGCACCACCAGCTGGGCATCGTCGGCCTGGCGGCCCTGGCTCCAGTGCTGGATGCGCTGCTTCCAGCGCCGCAGCGCCTGGGCGGTATAGCCACTGCTGTACAGCTCGACATCGCCATGCAGGCGCATGTACACGAAGTCGGCGGTAAGGTCTTCGACATACGGCCATTTCCCGGCGCTGTCGGCCACGACCAGCGCTACCCGGTGCTTGCGCAGCAGCTTGATGAAGGCTTCGCACAAAAAGCTTTCGTTGCGAATCTCCACAGCGTGGCGCAGCCGAGCGTTGCCCTTGATATCGGTGCTGCCGTTGTCCCGCAGTTGTTGCGCACACCCCTGCGCGCATTCGCGGGCAGCCTTGCGACTGTGCGGCAACAGTTCGAGAAAACGGGCGAAGCGGGCCTCGTCGAACTTCATGTTGGGTGGAAACTGCCAGAGGAATGGCCCGAGCTTCTTGCGGAGCAGCAGCGGCCCGGAAGCGAAAAAATTGGCCACTGCTTCTTCGATGTCCTTGAGCCGGCGGACATGGGTGATGTAGCGCGGGGCTTTTACCGCGAACACGAAGCCGGGCGGTGTCTGGTCATGCCAGCCCTGGTAGCGTTCGGGTGTTTGCAGGCTGTAGAACGAGCCGTTGATTTCAATGCTGTTGACCGCCCGCGAAGCGAACGCCAGTTCGTCGTCCTGGGGTAGGCCCTTCGGGTAAAAATCCTTGCGCCACGGGCCGTAGCGCCAACCGGAGATGCCGATGCGGATATCGCTCACGCTGCCTTCCTCATTGCCAGTCCTTGTTCGGTCACTCTGAAGGTGCGACTGGTGAACAGCGGCCAGGGTTCAGCACGGTTGACCAACGGAAAAGGCTGATGCGGCGCGGAACTTTGCGGCCCGCGGCGTTTCCACCGCATACCTGCTACGAGGAAGGGCACCAGGATGAAATTCGACCGTTTCGCCCAATGGCTGGCCAATTGGGCCGGCCGCCCGCTGACCTTTGGCATCGCCTGCCTGCTGATCCTGATCTGGGCAGTGACCGGGCCGCTGTTCGGCTTCAACGACACCTGGCAACTGGTGATCAACACCTCGACCACCATCATCACCTTCCTCATGGTGTTCCTGATCCAGAACACCCAGAACCGCGACAACGACGAACTGCACATCAAGATCGATGAGCTGTTGCGCACCACCCAAAAGGCGCACAAGGCGCTGCTGGACCTTGAAGACATGGATCCGGCCGAGCTGCATGCCCTGCGCAAGCAATACCGGCAGATGGCCGGGCAGGGTGACGATGCGCATTCAACCAAGGAATGACCTGCCAACCCTGGAGGCAAGCATGGCCAGACATATCGTCCACTTCACCGGGCCTATCAATTCATCCACCTGCGGCAACCTGATCAACACCTGTTCGCGGGCGTTGCAGCAGGGCGCCGACGTCCTGCAACTGAACATCGCCACCATGGGCGGAGAGTGCAGCTACGGGTTTACCTTGTACAACTTTCTGCGGGCGTTACCGGTCGAGGTGCATACCCACAACCTGGGCACGGTGGAATCCATGGGCAACATCATCTTCCTGGCCGGGGAACGGCGCACGGCATGCAGTTACAGCAAGTTCCTGTTTCATCCTTTCCACTGGACCTTGCATGGCTCGGTCGACCACTCACGCATGGCTGAATACGCGATGAGCCTGGATTATGACCTGCGGCTGTACGCGCAAATCGTCGCCGAGCGGACCGAAGGGGCGGACGAGGTGCTGGATGTACCACGGTATCTGATGGCGTACCCGCGGATACTCGGGCCCCGGGAGGCATTGGCGAACGGGATGATCCATGCCATAGACGAGATGCCGATCGAGGCGGAGGCTTGTCAGTGGAGTGTGCATGCCTAGCTGATTCCTGTGCCGGCCTCTTCGCGGGCATGCCCTCTCCCACAGGTTCAGCACATGCTTCAGAAACGGTGAAGTACTTGTGGGAGCGGGCAAGCCCGCGAACGGGCCGGCACAGGAGAAAAAGGTCTACCTCACTGACGCTGCCATTGCCCGGTCACACGCCAGCAACGAGCGGATCAGCAGCTTGATCTCGTCCTTGAGCATGGGCACCTGGTCCGGGTGGGCGAACCGGCAATCAGCAATTTCATGCAGGGCCTTGGGATGCGGGGCGTCGGCGAACTCCGCTTCGAACACATAATGCATGCGCTCTGCCGCTTCATGGCGCATCAACAAGGTCAGCGATTCTGCCTGCAACCCGGTTTCCTCAAGCAATTCACGCTCCGCTGCCTGTATTGGCGTCTCGCCGGGCTCGATCTTGCCACCGGGCAGGGTCCAGGCGGCGTTGGGCTTTCTCACCCACAGCCATTTATGGGCTTGTTTGCCATGCCGGCAGATGATCGTTGCGCGATGCTTGACTGGTTTCATTCAGGCTCCCGGGCGAATCCCTCATTCCATGTAGATTCGGCCCCCGGCGGCAATGAACGTTGCGTTGAAAGCGACCAACGGTCAGTAGGGCACCGAGCCGCTTAGCGCCTCGATGGCCTCCACCAGCTCGTCATAGCCCACCGGCTTGCTCAGGTGCCGATCGAAGCCCGACTGGCGCGACTTGTACTGGTCGGCACTGGCGCCATAACCGGTCAGGGCGATGGCCGGGGTATGGCGCAGGTGCACGTAGCCACGCAGGGCCTTGATCAACGCATGGCCGTCCATCACCGGCATGCCGATGTCGGACAGGATGATGTCGTATTCCTCACCCGCAGCGGCGTCCAGGGCCTCACGCGGCTTGCTGAAGGCATTGACAGTGGCGCTCTCCATTTCCAGCAGCTCCTGCATTACCGCCAGCACTTCTACGGAATCGTCCACCAGCAACACGCGAATTCCATTAAGGCGGCCCTCGCTCAGTGGCTCCGAGCCTTGCTCACGCTGCGGGAGTTGCGTATCGCAAAGTGGCAGGGTGACCTCAAAGGTGCAGCCCAGGCCAAGCCCCGGTGACTTGGCGCGTACGGTACCGCCATGGGCCTCGACCAGTTGCCGTACCAGCGACAGGCCGATGCCCAGGCCCTCGCGGCTGTGGCTGGCCTGTTGCGGCGTAGCCTGGCTGAACAGGTCGAAGATGTGCTCGAGGCTGTCGTGGCTCAGGCCTACGCCATGGTCGATCACCTGCAGCCGCGCGTGGTCTTCGTCGTGGCTCAGCACCAGGCGTATCTCATTGCCCGCCGGGCTGAACTTCAGCGCGTTGTTGAGCAGGTTCCAGATGATCTGCTCCAGGCGGGTCACGTCACCTTCGATCATCACCGGCAGGGTGTCGGCGGGCAGCTCCAGGCGAACCGGGCAGGGGTGTTGCTCGCTCACCACCACATCGTGGATGCCCTGCAGGAGGGCGAGCAGATCCACAGGTCCGGTCTTGAGCTTAAGCTTGCCGGTCCGAATGCGCGCCACATCCAGCAGGTCGTCGATGATCCGCGCCTGGCTGGTTACCGCGTCGCAGATGGTACCCACGGCTTTGCTCGCTGCACTGATGTTCCGCAGCGACGGCAGGCGGCGCAGGATTTCGGCATTGAGCTGGATCAGGTTGAGCGGGTGCTTGAGTTCATGGGACATGACGGCGAAGAACTCGTCCTTCATGTGGCTGGTACTCTGCGTCTCGGCCAGCTGCTTGCTCAGGCGCTCTTCGCCCAGGCGCACGCGCTCTTCGGCGGCATGGCTGCTACTGATGTCGATGAAGGTCAGCACCGTGCCGTCGATTTTCTGCTCGCTGGAGCGGTAGGGCAGCAGGCGTGCCAGGTACCAGTGATCGCCCTGGCCGCCGATTTCACGCTCGATGATGGCCTCGCCCTGAGCCACGGCGCGGGCATCGTCGGCAAGTGCCGGGTAATCCAGGCGGTGGGTGATGTCGAGCAGGGAACGGCCGGTATCGACCGGCAGCATGTTGAACAGGTCGGTGGCGCGCGGCGTGAACCAACGGATATGCAAGTTGCGGTCGACGAACACCGTGGCGATCTCGGTGCAGGCGATCAGGTTGCTGAGGTAGTCGTTGACCTTGTCGGTTTCCTCGACCTTGTTCTTCAGCTCGTAGTTGACCGTGAGCAACTCCTCATTGATCGACTGCAGCTCTTCCTTGCTGGTTTCCAGCTCTTCGCTGGCCGACCGCAACTCCTCGTTGATGGCCTGCATCTCTTCGTTGGAAGCCGTCAGTTCCTCGCTGGAGACCTCTGACTGCTCGATGGTTTCCTGCAGTTGCAGGCGGGTACGCTGCAGTTCGCGCTCGAGGTTGTGCAAGACCATGCTGTCGGTCTGGCGGATGACACCAGGCATCGGCAGGGACGGATCAGGCGCGCGCTCCTCGAATATCACCAGCAGGCAATCGCTACCGCTGAGGTCGTCTCTGTATGGCTGCACGGTGATTTCCAACTGCAGCTTGCCCATGGTTTCCGCCAGGTCGACAGGGCGCGAGGTGACCGCCTCGGTCCCCTGGCGCGCCTGGAACAAGGTGCTGCGCAGGGCCAGGCGCAGGGGCGGCAGCACCAGGTTGAGCAAGCTGCGGCTCGGTTCGCCACCGGCCACTTGCAGGAAACGCCCCACGCCTTCGCTCATGTGCAGGATATTGCCATCGATATCGACGATCAGGCTGGGCGGCATGCGACGCGCCAGGGCGCGGTAGTGCAGGTCGGCGAACGATGGCTTGCGCCCCGGCTTGGCCTTGGCCAGCGCTTCCTGGGGCCTGCCGGCGGCAGAAGTGCCGGGCAGCTGACGGCCGGAACGGCGGCCGGTATTGCTGGCATCGAGTGCGCGGAAAATGCGATTGCGCTTGTCCACCGGGGCGAACAGTTCATTGGCCACGTCGGCCGACTCCGACGAACCGAGGAACAGGTAGCCACCCGGGCGCAGGGCAAAGTGGAACATCTGCAGGATGTCACGCTGCACCTCGCGGTCCAGGTAGATCAGCAGGTTACGGCAGACAATCAGGTCGATCTGCGAGAACGGTGGGTCCGACAGCAGGTTGTGCCGGGCGAACAGCACCTTTTCGCGAACCTCTTTGCGCACCCGGTAATGCTGGTCTTCCTTGAGGAAGAACTGGCGCAGCCGGCTTGGCGGCACGTCGGTGACGATCGCCTCGGGGTATGAGCCACTGCGGGCGATGCCGATGGCGCGTTCGTCCAGGTCGGTGGCGAAAACCTGCACCTTGTGCGAGCGCTGCTCCAGTGCCAGCTGCTCGCAAACCAGCATGGCCAGGCTGTACGCCTCTTCTCCGGTGGAGCAGCCGGCCGACCACACGCGTATCTCGTCTGCGCCCTCGGCCGGGTCGCGTTCGCAGACCAGCTGCGGCAGCACATGGCGCTCCAAGGCTTCGAAGGCTTCGCGGTCGCGGAAGAAATTGGTCACGCCAATCAGCATGTCGGCCAGCAACGCCCGGGATTCCGCTGGGTGCTGTTCCAGGTAATGCAGGTAGGCCGCCAGGTCTGCCTGGCCGGTCACATGCAGGCGGCGCTCGATGCGTCGCAGTACCGTGGCGCGCTTGTAGTGCTGGAAGTCGTGGCCGGTATTGCTGCGCAACTGCAGCAGGATCTCTTCGAGCATCGGCTCGCTGGCCTGGGCATCGCCGACACGGGTGCCCAAGGCCGGAGGCAGGGTACCGTCTTCGATTTCCGGGAGCCGGACCTGGCGGGCATTGCGCCACAGCTCCAGCAGCTTCTGCGGCATTTCTGCCGCCGGCAGCACCAGGTCGACCATGCCGGTCTCGATGGCGGCGCGGGGCATGCTGTCGTACTGGGCGTCGTCCGGTGTCTGCGCCAGGGTCACACCGCCTTGCTCCTTGATCCTCGAAAGGCCCACGGCGCCATCGGCACCGGTACCGGACAACACCACGCAGAAGGCGTGGTCCTTGTGCACGTCAGCCAGGTCACGGAAGAACAGGTCGATGGCCACGTGGTCGCCACGGCGCCGGTTGGCCGGGGTCACCCGCAGGTAGCCGTCGTTGGTGGACAGGCGATTGGCCGGTGAAATCACGTAGATATGGTTACGCTCGATCGGCACCGGCTCGGTCACCTGGCGCACCGGCATTTGCGTGGTGTCCTGGATGATGCGGTCGGCGACGCTCTGGTGGTCGGGGGACAGGTGCAGGACCACGACGAAGGCCATGCCGCAATCGCTGGGCATTTGCCGGAACAGCGTACAGATCGCTTCCAGGCCGCCTGCCGATGCACCGATGCCCACCACCGGGAAATCCAGGTGGCTGGTGCTGAGTGCCGGGTTTTGGGGCGAGGCAGGTTGCTTGGGGGACGACTTCATGGACGGAGCCTTGTGCAGACCGGAACGTTCAGCCCTCAGCAGCATCATCGGGCGTGTGTGTGGCGGGATTATAGGCCGTCGCCATGTTATTGAGACCTCTGCTTGCGAAGGAAAGTGCGACCCGCCTGCATCCGCCGCCCAAACCTTTTGCCGACACACGTTTGGTGCCGTTGGTCAGTTGCTGGCAAAACCATTGAGCAAAGTCTGTGATCGGCGGCTCGGAACCAAGGCATGGCAAACATCCATGCGAGCAGCCAATCCATCGCAAGGAGATACCACATGGCGCAGGATCAAGAGCGAACCAGCCAGCGCGGCGGCACCAAGGAAACCAACCCTGGCAATTTTGCCAATGACCGGGAACGGGCCTCCCGCGCGGGGCACAAGGGTGGGCAGGCCTCTGGCGGCAACTTCGCCAACGACCGCCAACGGGCATCGGAGGCCGGTCGCAAGGGCGGCCAGAACAGCCACGGCGGGGGCCGCCAACAGTGAGTTGAGTGCTTCTGGGCACCCGGTACCCGCAGTGCCGGGTGCCGGCTACCTCCTGTGTACCGGGGCTGCAATGGCCTTTGGTACCTGTTGCTCGACATTTTTTTGAATCTTCTGGCCGTACCCCGATCAATCAGGGTGTCATCCATGGAGAAGAGGAGGCCCCTGCGATGCCTGGCCCACAGCTATACATCATCGATTACCAACTGCATGGCAAGCCGCGCAGTTTCATCATCCGTCTGGAGACGCTGGACAACGCCGAGGCCTGGCATTGGGCAAGTTGTGATGCGGGCATCGGCATCATTCCGAAGTTCGGGCGCGAAAAAATCAGGAAAGTCAGCAGGCCGATGGCCGAGCGCTACGGGATTACCGCGGTGAGCTGGCGGGTATCCGGCAGCAAGCCGAACCAGTCGGTGGGGGGGCCAGCGGCGACAATGTGATCCCTAGCCCAAAGCACTGTGTCGCCTGCTTCGCGGGCATGCCCGCTCTCATAGAACAACACATGACTCATTGGTTCGGCGAGGTCCTGTAGGAGCAGCCTTGTGCTGCGAAGAGGCCGGGGCTGACGAAGCCTGTCTATTGGCTGTACCGGCCTCTTCGCAGCACAAGGCTGCTCCTACAAAGGACGCGTCAGACGAGCGATATTGGTTCTCTGCGCGACAGCGCAGCCCAAAGGGCTGGGCAATCTCCCACAGGGACATCACCAGTTCAAGGAGTGCGCCCTACCTGCGGGAGCGGGCGCGCCCGCGAACACCGGCGCAGCCGGTGCCATGCACCGCGTTGGATTCTTCGCGGCTAAAGCCGCTTCTACAGGTACGCGCAGGCCGTCTAGGCACCGGACTCGGGGTCGCTGGCCGGCACGCCCGGGCGGTTTTCTTCGTCATCAGTCACATTGGGGTCGGCATCCGGGTCATCTGCCCGGTCATTGCGCCGGTCCGGCTCGAGCTCCGGCCAGTCATCCTGTGCGCTGCCGCCACCCATCGCAGTAAACTCTTTCATCTCGCAACCCTCGCTCTCGATAAAAAAAAGGCCCGCGATCAGGCGGGCCCAATACAGGAGTGAGAGGCGAAGCCATTGACCACCCCTCATTGAATGAGAGCGGCAACAGCCAGGGGAGGTCGGTTGGATATCCACCGCCCCTGACCAACGGCACTGTCAGGGCTGTTTCAGCACCAGGGTGAGAATGTCGTAGCTGGCGACCAGCTCGCCCAGTTGGTTGGTCACCTCCACATCCCACGCCACCACGCCTTGGGGCTGGCCCAGCGGGCTGGTCTTGCCCTGGTCGATCTTGCGCTTGCAGGTCAGGCGCGCCTGGATGGTGTCGCCGATGCCGACCGGGTTGATGAAACGCAGGGTATCCAGGCCGTAGTTGGCCAGTACCGGGCCTGCACCTGGGGAGACGAACAGCCCGGCTGCTGCCGACAACACGAAATAGCCGTGGGCGATGCGCTTGCCGAACTGCGATTCCTTGGCGGCGATCTCGTCGAAGTGCATGTAGAAATGGTCACCCGACAGGCAACCGAAGTTGACCAGGTCGGCTTCGGTCACGGTGCGCCGGTGGGTGAGCAGCGACTCGCCGATGCGCAACTGCTCGAAATAGCGGCGGAACGGGTGTACTTCGGTTTCGATCACTTCGCCACCGCGCACGTATTCGCCGGTTACCGCCGTGAGCATGCTTGGCGAACCCTGTACAGCGGCACGCTGCAGGTAGTGCTTGACGGCACGCAGGCCACCCAGCTCTTCACCACCACCAGCGCGGCCCGGGCCGCCGTGCTTGAGTTGCGGCAATGGCGAGCCATGCCCGGTGGATTCCTTGGCCGCCTCGCTGTCGAGTACCAGCAGGCGGCCGTGCCAGGCGGCAGCCACTGGAATGGCCTTGGCTGCCACGCTGCGGTCGGCGGTGACCAGGGTCGCCACCAGGCTGCCTTTGCCCCGCGCGGCCAGCGCCAGGGCTTCATCGAGGTCGTCATAGGCCATCAGCGTGCTGACCGGGCCGAACGCTTCGATATCGTGGGCACCGCCTTCGGCATGCGGGTCACGGGCCTGCAGCAAGGTCGGAGCAAAGAACGCGCCCTCGGCCACGCCCTCGCCACGCGGCGCAAAGCCATCGCTGGCACCGAACAGCTGGTCGCAGCTCTGCAGCAGGCTGCGCACTCGCTCGGCCACATCGTGCTGCTGGTCGTGGGAGGCCAGGGCGCCCATGCGCACGCCTTCCAGCGACGGGTCACCGACCACCACCTTGGCCAGCCGCTCGCGCAGGCGCGTGGCAACCGCGTCGATGTGTTTGGCCGGTACAATGGCGCGGCGGATGGCGGTGCACTTCTGCCCGGCCTTGGTGGTCATTTCGCGGACCACCTCTTTGATATACAGGTCGAACTCTTCGCTGTCCGGGGTCACGTCCGGGCCGAGGATGGCGCAGTTGAGCGAATCGGCTTCGGCGGTGAACGGCACCGAGTTGCGCACCAGGTTCGGCGTGACGCGCAACTTGGCGGCGGTGTCTGCGGAGCCGGTGAAGGTCACCACGTCCTGGCCTTGCAGGCGGTCGAGCAGGTCGCCGGTGCTGCCGATCACCAGCTGCAGGCTGCCTTCGGGCAACAGCCCGGATGCATTCATCAGCCGCACCACGGCCTCGGTCAGGTAGCTGGTCGAGGTCGCCGGCTTGACGATGCACGGCATGCCGGCCAGGAAGGTCGGGGCGAACTTCTCCAGCATGCCCCAGATGGGGAAGTTGAAGGCGTTGATGTGCACCGCCACGCCGGCGCGCGGCACCAGGATGTGGCTGCCGGCGAAATGGCCTTGCTTGCCCAGCGGGATGGCCGGGCCTTCGTGCACCAGATTGCCCGACGGCAGCTCACGGCTGCCGATACCCGCATAGGAGAACAGCGTGGCGTTGCCGCCTTCGATGTCGATCCAGCTGTCGGCACGGGTGGCACCGCTGTGGTGGGACAGGGCGTAGAGCTGCTCCTTGCGCTCGGCCAGGTACAGGGCCAGTGCCTTAAGGCGGGCAGCGCGTTGCTGGAAGTCCATGGCCATCAGCGTGGCCAGGCCACGGGCGCGGGCAAAGTCCACGGCCTCGGCGAAATCCGGGCGCTCTTGGTGGCTGTAGGCCAGGACGTGGCCATCCAGGGCGCTACGCAGGGCCTGGGCGCCGTGCTGGCCAAGCCAGCGGCCGGCGATGAAGCTTTGCAGGGTAGGGGCGGCAGACATGCTGTTCTCCAATGTAGAGGGGGGCGCTGTTACCACAGCGCCACGGTGTAGCCGATGATCAGGCGGTTTTCGTCCACGGCGTTGGTCAGGCCATTGCCGGAACGGAAGGTGACGTTGCGCCAGCGCAGGCTGACGTCCTTGAACGGGCCGCTCTGGATGACATAGGTGATGTCGGTGTCGCGCTCACGCTCACGGCCATTGCTGACGGTGGCGGTCTCGGCGTGGCGGCCATCGGTGTAGCGGGTCATGAAGCTCAGGCCGGGGATACCCATGGCGACGAAGTCGTAGTCGTAGCGCACCTGCCACGAGTCCAGCCCGGCGCGGGTGAAGGTGTTGTAGGTGACCAGGTTGACGGTGAACGGGTCGCCGCCGTTCACGAACGGGAAGGCACTGTCGCCGGACATCTGCTGCCAGGCGGCGGTGAACTTGTGGGCCCGTACGCCAAGGGTGAACATGGCGTTGAAGTTGCGGTTGTCGATGTTGCCGGCACGCTCGGCGCCGTCGTTGCGGCTGTCGAAGTAGCGCAGGTCGGTGCGCAGGCTCAGGCCTTCGCCCAGCGGGCGGGTATCGATCAGGCCGACGAACTGCTGGCGGTAGATGTCTTCGAGCTTGGCGTAGTAGTAACTGACGCTGGTTTGCGGGGTGATGGCGTAGCTGCCGCCGCCGAAGTCCAGGTGGTCGCTGCTGGCGGCGCCGTAGCCGATGTCGTCGCGGCCCGAGGAATCACGCAGGTTGGCCTTGGTCAGGCGGCCGGCGTTGAAGGTCAGGCCGGCCAGGTCCTGGCTGGTGAGCAGGCCACCCTGGAAGGTGGAGGCCAGCAGGCGGGTGTCGTTGTACACCACCACCGGCAGGATCGGTTGCAAGGTCCCCAGGCGCAGGGTGCTCTTGGCCACCCGCAACTTGCCGGTCAGGCCCAGTTCGCTGTAGTCGTCGACCGGTTCATGGCTGTTCGGGCCGAAAGGCAGCAGGCCAGTATTGCGCCGGTCGCGGCTGGAGTCGAGCTTGATGCCCAGTTGGCCCATGGCGTCGACACCAAAGTCGACCGGGCCTTCGGTGAAGCCCGACTCCAGCTTGGCGGTAAAGCCCTGGCCCCATTCCTCGGCCTTGGCCTGCGGTGCATTGCTTTGGCGGAAGTCGCGGTTGAGGTAATGGTTGCGCAGCTCCAACCGGGCGTGGCTGTCGCCGATGAAGTCTGCCATCGCCGGCATCGGCAGGGCGAGGGTCGCCAGCCAGGCGGCCGAAATGAAGTGCGTGCGGTTCATTGTTGTTGTTTTACCCGACATGGTTGTTCTTCCCTGAGAGTCAGTGCTTGCTGGCGCCGGCGGCGCCGATTCCGGTCATGGAACGGATGAACTGGGCCAGGTAGCGGCCACGTTCCTGGTTGGCGCGTTCGGAGCTGTCAGTAACCGAGAACACCCAGGCGCCGAGGAAGGCCAGGCTCATGGAGAACAGTGCCGGGTTGCTGTAGGGGAACAGCGCCGTTTCGTGACGCAGCACGTTGACCCACACCGCCGGGCCCAGTACCACCAGCAGTACCGCCGAAACCAGGCCGGCCATGCTGCCGCACACTGCGCCGCGGGTGGTCAGGCCTTTCCAGAACATCGAAAGCAGCAGCACCGGGAAGTTGACCGAGGCGGCCACGGCCAGCACCAGCCCCGAGAGGAAGGCGATGTTCTGCGACTCGAACATCAGGCCGAGGATTACCGCCAGCAGGCCGATCAGCAGCGTGGCGATACGCGACACGCGCATTTCCTCCTGTTCACTGGCCTTGCCCTGGCGCACCACGCAGGCATACAGGTCGTGGGAAACCGCCGATGCACCGGACAGCGCCAGGCCCGCGACCACTGCCAGGATGGTGGCGAAGGCCACGGCGGAGATGAAGCCGAGGAACAGATTGCCACCTACGGCCTGGGCAAGGTGCACGGCGACCATGTTGCCGCCGCCGATAATGGCGCCGGTGGCATCACGGTAGGACGGTTCGGTGCCGACCATGACGATCGCACCAAAGCCGATGACGATCAGCAGCAGGTAGAAGTAACCGATGAACCCGGTGGCATAGAACACGCTCTTGCGCGCTTCCTTGGCATCGCTGACGGTGAAGAAGCGCATCAGGATATGCGGCAGGCCGGCAGTACCGAACATCATGCCCAGGCCCAGGGAAATGGCATCCACCGGGTTGGACAGCAGGCCGCCCGGGGCCATGATCGCCTGGCCCTTGGCATGCACGGCCACGGCACTGGCGAACATCGCCTCGGTGCTGAAGCCGAAATGCTTTAGCACCATGAAGGCCATGAAGCTGGTGCCCGACAGCAGCATCACCGCCTTGATAATCTGCACCCAGGTGGTGGCGAGCATGCCGCCGAAAGTGACGTAGGCGACCATCAGCACACCGACCAGCATCACCGCGTACAGGTAGCTGATGCCGAACAGCAGTTCGATCAGCTTGCCGGCACCGACCATCTGTGCCACCAGGTACATCAGCGCCACCACCAGGGTGCCGAAGGCCGAGGTCAGGCGCACCGGGGTTTGCGCCAGGCGGTAGCTGACCACGTCGGCGAAGGTGTACTTGCCCAGGTTGCGCAGGCGCTCGGCGATCAGGAACAGGATGATCGGCCAGCCGGCCAGTACGCCCAGGGCATACAGCAGGCCGTCATAGCCGTTCATGAACATCATTGCCGAAATGCCCAGGAACGAGGCGGCGCTGATCATGTCGCCGGCGATCGCCAAGCCGTTCTGCATGCCGGTCAGGCCCCCGCCGGCGGTGTAGAAATCGCTGGCCGAGCGGGTGCGCATGGCAGCCCAGCGGGTGACCAGCAGGGTGAAGCAGACGAACACCATGAACATCGAGATGGCAGTCCAGTTCATTGTGCGCACTCCTGCTTGACCTTGTCGTTGAGCGGGTCGAGCACGTTGTTGGCGCGGTGCACGTAGATGCCGGTCAAGGCGAAGGACAGCAGTACCATCAGCACGCCCACCAGCATGCCAACGGTGGTCACGCCACCGCTGAGGGACTGGCCGAGGATGCTGGGGGAAAACGCCACCAGCAGGACGAAGCCGTAGTAGATCACCAGCATGGCCAGGGTCAGGCTGCCGTTGAGGCGGCGTTTGCGCTGCACCAGGTGCTGGAAGTCGGGGTGGTTGGCGATGCTTTCGATGCGTTCGGGTGTCATGGGTTGCGATCTCTGGGTGTTGTAATTGTTTTGTTGAGGTCACGCGGGTGTTGCGGTGTTGCTTAGGGCCTCTTCGCGGGCATGCCCGCTCCCACAGGTGCGGCGGCGTGCTTGAGACTTGTGCTATCCCTGTGGGAGCGGGCGCGCCCGCGAAGCAGGCGACGCGGTCTCAGAGCTGGTCGAAATCGAGCACCACCTTGTCGCTCACCGGGTAGGTCTGGCACGACAGCACATACCCGGCCGCCACTTCGTAATCCTCCAGGGCATGGTTGCTGTCCATCTCCACCTCGCCCTCGATTACCCGGCACTTGCAGGTCGAGCACACGCCGGCCTTGCACGAGTACGGCAGTTCGGCGCCGATTGCATTGCCGGCGTCCAGCACGTTCTGGGTATTGCGTGGCAGGTCGAAGGTAAGCGCGCGGCCGTCGCTGATCACGGTGATGTGACTGAGCGCCGAATCCACCTGGCGCGCCGCCTCGCGGGCCTCCCGGCGGGCTTCGCTGCCGGCTGCAGCGAACAGCTCGAAATGGATACGGTCCTTGGCCAGGCCATTGGCCTGCAGGCTGTCGCGCACCGTCTCGGTCATCGCCTGTGGGCCGCAGATGAATGCAGCGTCCAGATTGGCAACGTCCATCCAGCGCGAGAACAACTGGCCGCACTTGTCGGCATCGATGCGGCCGTTGTACAGGTCGACATCCTGCTGCTCGCGGCTGAACACGAAAATCAGGTTCAGGCGGTCGAGGTAACGGTTCTTCAGGTCTTCCAGCTTGTCGCGGAACAGTGCGCCGGAGCTTGAGCGGTTGCCGTACAGCAGGGTGAAGCGGCTGTGCGGCTCGCTGGCCAAGGTAGTGGCGATGATCGACAGGATCGGCGTGATGCCGCTGCCGGCAGCCACGCCCAGGTAGTTGCCCTGGCGGGCCGGCTCCAGTGGCACGAAAAAGCTGCCCGACGGCGGCATCACTTCCAGTTGCTGGCCTGCCTTGAGCACGTCGTTGGCAAATGCCGAGAAGCGCCCGCCTGGCACGCGCTTCACCGCCACACGCAGTTCGCCATCCTGCACGGCGCTGCAGATGGAATAGGAGCGGCGGACTTCTTCGTTATCCAGGTGGGTGCGCATGACCAGATACTGGCCCTGGGTGAAACGGAACTGCGCCTGCAGGTGCTCGGGCACGTCGAAGGCAATCGACACCGCATCGCGGGTCTCGTTGCGCACTTGCTTGATGGTCAGGCTGTGAAACTGGCTCATGGCGTTCTCCACGGCTCAAATGCATTTGAAATAGTCGAACGGCTCCAGGCACTCGCGGCAGCGGTAAAGCGCCTTGCAAGCCGTGGAGCCGAACTGGCTGAGCAATTCGGTATGGGCGCTGCCGCACTGCGGGCAGCACACCTGCGGCGCCTCGCCGAGCAGGCTGCGTTTGCTGGTGCTGCCCTGTGGCGGGGCGATGCCGTAGGCGCGCAGGCGCTCGCGGCCCAGTTCGCTGATCCAGTCGGTGCTCCAGGCCGGGGTCAGCCGGCGCTCGAGCAGCGGCGCGGAGAAGCCGGCCTGCTCCAGCGCCTGGCGGATATCCCCTTCGATCACCTCGGTGGCAGGGCAGCCGGAGTAGGTCGGTGTGACGACCAGGTGCAGGTGCCCGGCGCGCCAGTCGAGGTCGCGCACGATGCCCAGGTCGACCACGCTGACCACGGGCACTTCCGGGTCCATGACCTGGGCCAGTACCGCCCAGGCCCGGGCCAGGTCATCGCCGCGTGGCGCGCGGGCGCCACGGTCGCCGGCAATCAGCTCACCAGGTTGCATCGGGGTACGCCCTTGGCAGGAACTGCATCTCGGCCAGCAGCAGGCCCAGGTGCTCGGTGTGCAGGCCTTTGCGGCCGTCCAGGTAGAAGTGGCTGGCGGCCTTGGGCAACGGCAGTTCGACCGAAGCGAAGGTCTCGCCAACCTGCTTGAGCCAGGCCGCGCCGACGGCAGCGGGGTCGGCGGCGATACCCGCTTGCGCCAGGTGCACTTCATTGTCGCTACCGGCGGCCAGTTCGACGGTGAAGCGCCACAGTGCCGGGATGGCCGCGAGCATGCGTTGGCGGCTTTCTTCGGTGCCACCGCCCAGGCGTTGCACCCACTCGCTGGAGCGGCGCAGGTGGTAGGTGACTTCCTTCAGGGCCTTGGCGGCAATACCGGCGATACGCTCGTCGTTCGAGCCGATCAGGCCCTGAAGCACGGCGAAATGCCAGGCGTCATAGAAGAACTGTTTGGTCATGGTCACCGCGAAATCGCCGTTGGGCTGCTCGACCAGCAACAGGTTGCGATAGGCGCGCTCGTCACGGCGGAAGGCCAGGGCGTCGGCGTCACGGCCATCATCGAGCAGCTCGGCGGCGTACTCCAGCCAGTTGCGCGCCTGGCCTACCAGGTCGAGGCCGACGTTCATCAGGGCCAGTTCTTCTTCGATGGCCGGGGCGCGGCCACACCATTCGCAGAGGCGCTGGCCCTGCACCAGGGCACTGTCGCCGAGCAGCAGCAGGTAGGGGACAAGGGTTTCGTTGTGCATGGCCAACCTCACATGTGTCCGACTTCGTCGGGCAGTTCGTAGAAGCTGGCATGGCGGTAGACCTTGTCGTCCGCAGGGGCGAACAGCGGGTCTTTCTCGTCCGGGGAAGAGGCGGTGATCAGTGCCGAGGGCACCACCCACAGGCTGACGCCTTCGCTGCGGCGGGTGTACAGCTCGCGGGCGTTTTCGATGGCCATGGCGGCATCGGCGGCGTGCACGCTGCCGACATGCTTGTGGTTAAGGCCGTGCTTGCTGCGCACGAACACTTCGTAGAGGGTCCAGACAGACATTTTCGATCTCCGCATCAATCGCCGCTCAGGCGGCGTTCTTGTTCTGTTGCTTGCGCGCGTAGGCCACGGCGGCCTCGCGTACCCAGGCGCCGTCCTCGATGGCCTTGCGCCGGGTGGCGACACGTTCCTGGTTGCACGGGCCATTGCCCTTGATCACTTCGTAGAATTCGTCCCACTGGATATCGCCGAAGTCGTAATGGCCGCGCTCGGCATTCCACTTCAGCTCGGGGTCGGGGGCGGTGCAGCCGAGTAGCTCGAGCTGCGGCACGGTCTGGTCGATGAAGCGCTGGCGCAGTTCATCGTTGGTCTGGCGCTTGATCTTCCAGGCCATGGACTGGGCGCTGTTGGGGGAGTGCTCGTCGCTGGGGCCGAACATCATCAGTGCCGGCCACCACAGGCGGTTGATCGCATCCTGAACCATGTCGCGCTGGGCCTGGGTACCGTGGCGCATCATGGTCAGAAGGATTTCGTAGCCCTGGCGCTGGTGGAAGCTCTCTTCCTTGCAGATGCGGATCATCGCGCGTGAATACGGGCCGTAGGAGGTGCGCTGCAGCACCACCTGGTTGACGATGGCGGCGCCGTCCACCAGCCAGCCCACTGCGCCCATGTCGGCCCAGCTGAGGGTGGGGTAGTTGAAGATGCTCGAGTACTTGGCCTTGCCGCTGTGCAGCTTGGCGATTTCCTCATCACGGTCGGCGCCCAGGGTTTCCATGGCGCTGTACAGGTACAGGCCGTGGCCGGCTTCGTCCTGGATCTTGGCCATCAGCTGCAGCTTGCGCTTGAGGCTGGGGGCACGGGTGACCCAGTTGCCTTCGGGCAGCATGCCGACGATTTCCGAGTGGGCGTGCTGGGAGATCTGCCGGATCAGGGTCTGGCGGTAGGCCTCGGGCATCCAGTTCTTGGCTTCGATCTTGATTTCGGCGTCGATCTTTTCCTGGAAGTTGCGCTCCTCGGGCGACATCTCTTCCAGCGACTTGACGCGCTTGACTCCGGTTTCCACTAGCTGTGCGTACATGTGTTCCGACTCCTGCTAAGGCATGAGTCATTTGTAAGCGATACAAAACATAACGTCAAACAGTTTTATGTGTATCGCATGAGATTTGTGTATCACATCGGCGGCCCTTTCGCGGGTAAACCCGCTCCCACAGGTCATGTGCAGCCCCCAGGCATCATGCAATTCCTGTGGGAGCGGGTTTACCCGCGAAGAGGCCAGCCGAAAAAAAGCAAAAAAAAGCCCCGGACGATGCCGGGGCCGAAAAGGCAGCCGAATGAATCAGCTGGCCAACCGTTTGTCGAACACGTGGCAGGCCTTGCCCTCGGAACGCTTGAGCGTGCCGCAGGGCTGCAAGCGCACCTGGGTGCTGATGCCGATATAGGTCTTGATCTGCTTGGTCAGCTCCCCGGTCAACAGCTTGCGCTGGCCTTCATCAAGGTGCTGGCACTCCGCACGCAGTTCCACATGCACCTCTACACTGTCGAGGTTGCCATTGCGATACAGATGAATCTCATAAAGCTCGGAAAGCTGTTTTATTTTTAGCACCTGCTCCTCGATCTGGGTCGGGAACACGTTGACCCCGCGAATGATCAGCATGTCATCGCTGCGGCCGGTGATCTTGCCGATCCGCCGCATTGGCCTGGCGGTACCGGGCAGCAGGCGAGTGAGGTCGCGGGTGCGGTAGCGCACCATGGGCAACGCTTCCTTGCTCAGCGAGGTGAACACCAGTTCGCCCAGCTGGCCGTCCGGCAGTACCGCACCGGTGACCGGGTCGATGATCTCGGGGTAGAAATGGTCCTCCCAGATGGTCGGGCCATCCTTGGTTTCGAGGCACTCCATCGCCACTCCAGGCCCCATGATTTCCGACAGGCCATAAATGTCGAGGGCATCGATGCCCAGCCGTTGCTCGATAGAGCGGCGCAGCTCGTCGGTCCACGGCTCTGCGCCGAATATGCCCAGGCGCAGCTTGAGGTCTTGCGGGTCGATGCCCTGGCGCTCGATCTCGTCGGCCAGGTTGAGCATGTAGGAGGGGGTGACCATGATGATGTCGGGCTGGAAGTCACGAATCAGCTGCACCTGCTTCTCGGTCTGGCCACCGGACATGGGGATCACCGTGCAGCCCAGGCGCTCGGCACCGTAATGCGCGCCAAGCCCGCCGGTGAACAGGCCGTAGCCGTAGGAGACATGCACCTTGTCCCCCTTGCGCCCACCCGCGGCGCGGATCGAGCGGGCGACCACATTGGCCCAGGTGTCGATGTCGTTCTGGGTGTAGCCCACCACCGTCGGCTTGCCGGTGGTGCCACTGGAGGCGTGCAGGCGCACCACCTCTTGCTGGGGCACGGCGAACATGCCATAGGGGTAGTTGTCGCGCAGGTCGTTCTTGCCAGTGAAGGGGAACTTCGCCAGGTCTTCCAGGCACTTGAGGTCGTCGGGGTGGGCACCGCACTCGGCAAAGCGCTGGCGGTACAGCGGTACGTTGTCGTAGGCGTGCTTCAGGCTCCAGCGCAGGCGCTCCAGCTGGTGCTGGCGCAGGGCGTCGACACTGGCGGTTTCCATCGGGTCCAGCAGGGCACGATCGGCATCATGGTACATGTTCATGGCTTCACTCGAATTGTTCTTGTACGCCGCGCGGTACCGGTTGCAGGCCGCGTTGTGAGTGTCATGGAAGCAGCATATACGGCTGCGTTCGGTTCGGTAACAAGCCGATGGTCTGAGCCGCTCAGAGGCGTTCGATGACCATCGCGATGCCTTGGCCAACGCCGATGCACATGGTGCACAGGGCGTAGCGTCCGGCGGTTTCTTCCAGCTCGTGCAACGCGGTGGTGACCAGGCGTGCACCGCTCATGCCCAACGGGTGGCCAAGGGCGATGGCACCGCCGTTGCGGTTGACCCGCGCGTCGTCGTCGGCCAGGCCGAGCTCGCGCAGTACCGCAAGGCCCTGAGCGGCAAAAGCCTCGTTGAGTTCGATGACGTCCATGTCGGCCAGCGACAGCCCGACAAGCTCCAGCACCTTGCGGGTAGCCGGTACCGGGCCGATGCCCATCAGCCGTGGTTCGACCCCGGCCACCGCCATGCCGACGATGCGGCCGCGAGCCTTCAGGCCATGGCGGCGAGCGGCGGCGCTACTGGCGAGCAGCAGGGCGCAAGCGCCATCATTGACCCCGGAAGCATTGCCAGCGGTGACGCTACCTCCCTCACGGAACGGGGTACCCAGCCTGGCCAGTTGCTCGAGGGTGGTGTCGCCGCGGGGATGTTCGTCGTGCTCGACCACTTTGGCCGGCCCTTTGCGCTGCGGGATCTCGACCGGCACGATTTCCTGTGCCAGGCGCCCGCGTGCCTGGGCGGCAGCGGCCTTGTGCTGGCTACGCAGGGCAAAGGCGTCCTGTTCGGCGCGGGAAATACCAAACTGCTGCGCAACGTTCTCGGCCGTTTCCGGCATCGAGTCGGTGCCGAAGGCCGCCTTCATCAGCGGGTTGACGAAACGCCAGCCGATGGTGGTGTCGAACAGTTCGGCCGCACGGCCGAACGCCTGCTCCGACTTGCCCATGACGAACGGCGCGCGTGACATCGACTCCACGCCGCCGGCCAGCATCAGCCCGGCTTCGCCGCAGCGCAGGGCGCGGGCCGCATTGCCGATGGCGTCCAGGCCGGAGCCACAAAGGCGGTTGATGGTGGTGCCCGGCACTTCGATCGGCAGCCCGGCCAGCAAGCTGGCCATGTGCGCGACGTTGCGGTTGTCCTCGCCAGCCTGGTTGGCACAGCCGAGGATGACGTCGTCGATGGCTTTCCAGTCCAGTTCGGGGTGGCGCTGGATCAGGGCCTTGAGCGGGATGGCGGCCAGGTCATCGGCGCGCACGCCGCTCAAGGCGCCGGCATATCGGCCGATGGGGGTGCGTACGGCGTCGATGATCAAGGCATCGGCCAGGGTGTGTTCAGTCATCTTGCGTCTCCTGCGCCAGCACGGTGCCGCGCACTTTGTAGGATTTGCCATGGAACATCGCCACCAGCTCACCGCGCTGGTTCTCGATGCGGACGTGGTACAGGCCGGTGCGGCCCTTGCGGCTGACCTCGCTGGCGCAGGCGGTAAGCACGTCATCGCGCAGCGCCGGGGCCAGGTAGTCGATGCTGCAGCCCAGGGCGACGGTGGCCTGGTCGTGGCTGTTGCAGGCGAAGGCAAATGCCGAGTCGGCCAGGGCGAACAGGAAGCCGCCATGGCAGGTGCCATGCCCCTGGATCATGTCGGCGCGTACCGGCATGCGCAGGCATGCCTGGCCCGGGCCGGCTTCCAGCAGGCGGATGCCCAGGCCCTGGGTGGCCTGGTCGCGGGCATACATGGCCTCGGCACAGGCTTGTGCCAGTTCCACTTCAGTCATGCAGGGTGCCTCCTTTGGCTTCGCAGCGGCGTAACAGCAGGGAAGGGCGGTAGCGGCTCTCGCCGTAGCTGCGCTGCAGGTTGTCGAGCACGCGCAGGGTGTGGGGGATGCCGAGGTTCGCGGCCCAGGCCAGCGGGCCGCAGGGGTAGTTGACGCCGGCGCGCATGGCCAGGTCGATGTCGGCGGCGCTGCCGACACCTTGCAGTACGGCATCGGCGGCCTCGTTGGCGAGCATCGCCACGGTACGCAGCACCACCAGGCCGGGCAGGTCGGCGACCGCCGTTACCTTCAGGCCGGCACGCCGCAGCAAGGCCACCGCCTGGTCGCGAGCGTTGTCGCTGGTGTCGGCCGACCAACTGATGGCGAGGCGGGTGGCGGTGCCGTAGTCCAGGGCCAGGTCGAGCAGCACCAGATTGCGCAGGCCGTCTTCCCGGGCGCGCTGGCTGGCCAGGCGGCCATCGGACAACGCCAGGGTGGCATCGCCCACCTGGATCAGGCCGCTGCCGGCGCGTTGGGTCACGGCGACGCCGCTTTGGCGCAGGCGTTCGACCAGCGGCTGCATCACCCCCAGGTCGCCTTCGACGACGCAGGCATCGACTATGGCGGGGCTATGCAGTTCGGCTGGCTGCGGGCGTTCGGCGCCTTCGGCATAGCTATAGAAGCCTTGGCCGGTCTTGCGCCCGAGGCGGCCCGCGTCCACCAGTTCTTTTTGCACCAGCGAAGGCTGGAAGCGGAAGTCGCCATAGAACGCATCGAAGACCGAACAGGTAACGGCGTAATTGACATCGTGGCCGATCAGGTCGGTGAGTTCGAATGCGCCCATGCGGAAACCACCGGCATCACGCAGCAGCGCATCGAGGCTGGCGCAATCGGCTGCGCCTTCCTGCAGCAGGCGCAGGCTTTCGGCGTAGAACGGCCGCGCCACGCGGTTGACGATGAAGCCCGGCGTGGAGCGCGTGTGCACCGGCTGCTTGCCCCAGGCCTGGGCGGTGGCATGAATGCACGCGGCAACAGCCGGGGCGGTGGCCAGGCCCGAGACCACTTCGACCAGGGCCATCAGCGGCGCCGGGTTGAAGAAGTGCATGCCAACCACCTGGTGCGGGCGTTGCAGCCCGGCGGCGAGGCTGGTGATGGACAGCGACGAAGTGTTGCTGGCGAGTATGCAGTCGGTGGCGCACAAGGCTTCCAGCTGGCTGAACAGCGCCTGCTTGACCTGCAGGTTCTCGACGATGGCCTCTATCACCAGGTGAGCATCGGCCAGGGCTTCGAGGGCGTCTACCGGGCACAGCCGGGCGCTTATGGTTTCCCGTTCGGCAGCCTGCATCTTGCCTTTTTCCACCAGGCGGGCAAGTTGCCGGTCTATGCCGGCCACCGCCTGGGCGGCAGCGCCCGGGCGGTTGTCGTAGAGCTTTACCGGGTGGCCGGCCTGGGCCGCAACCTGGGCGATGCCTGCGCCCATGGCGCCTGCACCGATCACCGCCACTTGGGCATTGCTTGCGAGTGCGCTCATGATCAACGCCCCTTGAATGCCGGCGTGCGCTTGTTCATGAAGGCACTCACGCCTTCGCGATAGTCCTCGCTGCGCCCGGCCAGGCGCTGTAGGTCGCGCTCCAGCTCCAGCTGTTCATCGAAACCGTTGTCGAAGCTGGCGTTCAGGCTGCGCTTGATCAGGGCCAGGCCGTAAGTGGGCTGGGTGGCGAGCTGGCGGGCGAGGGTGAGGGCTTCGTCGCGCAGCGCGGCATCGTCCACCACGCGGTGGATCAGCCCCCATTGCTGGGCCTGTT
This sequence comes from Pseudomonas sp. A2, assembly GCF_023100865.1. NCBI lineage: Bacteria > Pseudomonadati > Pseudomonadota > Gammaproteobacteria > Pseudomonadales > Pseudomonadaceae > Pseudomonas > Pseudomonas sp. A2. The sequence goes on along the minus strand of NZ_CP039127.1, from coordinate 3,051,846 downwards.
CGGCGCCCAGGCGCTCGCCCAGCATGGCCAGAGCCTTGGCCCGTGCCATGCCGACCAGGCGCGGCAGCAGCCAGGTGCCGCCGGAGTCGGGTACCAGGCCGATCTTGCAGAAGGCCTGGATGAAGCTGGCCGAGCGGGCCGCCAGCACCAGGTCGCAGGCCAGCGGGATGTTGGCACCGGCACCGGCTGCCACGCCGTTCACCGCACAGATCACCGGCAGCGGCAGGTCGCGCAGGGTGCGCACCAGCGGGTTGTAGAACTTGTCGATCGATTCGCCCAGGTCCGGCATCTCGGCACCCGGGGCGACGTTGCGATCGGACAGGTCCTGGCCGGCGCAGAAACCCCGGCCTTCGGCAGTCAGCAACAACACCCTGGCTTCGCTGCTCTGGCGTACTTGCTTGAGCGCCTCGCGCACTTCCAGGTGCATGGCGGTATTGAAGCTGTTCAGCTGCTCGGGGCGATTCAACGAGAGGAGGGCGACGCCGTCCTCGATGGAAAACAGGATGTGCTGGAAAGTCATGACAGACTCGCTCCGTCAGTCGAGGGAAAGATGATCAGCGGCCCTGGAAGCGGGCCTGGCGTTTTTCCTGGAAGGCACGGATACCTTCGTCGCGGTCGGCGGTGCCGGCCAGCAAGGTGAAGGCATGGCGTTCGAAACGCAGGCCGCTGGCCAGGTCGGTATCGCCGGCCTTGAGCAACGCTTCCTTGGCCAGGCGCACTGCCAGCGGGGCCTTGGCGGCGATGCTGCGGGCGATGTGCAGGGCGCGTTCTACGGTGAGTTCCGGCTGGGTGATTTCGCTGACCAGCCCGGCCTGCAATGCATGAGGGGCGGTGATGGCTTCACCGGTCAGCACCATTTGCATGGCCAGCGGCTTGCCTACTGCCCGCAGCAGGCGTTGGGTGCCACCGGCACCGGGGATGATGCCGAGGTTGATTTCCGGCTGGCCGAAACGGGCGTCGCTGCCGGCGATGACGATGTCGGCACACATCACCAGTTCGCAGCCGCCACCCAGGGCGTAGCCGTTGACGGCGGCGATCAGTGGCTTGGCGAAGGCGGCGATGCTTTGCCAGTGGGCCACCCGGGGGTCGTTGAGGATGCCGACCAAGTCGCGCTCGGCCATCTCGCGGATATCGGCGCCTGCGGCGAATGCCTTGCGGCTGCCGGTGATGACCACCGCGCGGGTCTGTTCGTCTTGCCCGGCCGCTTCCAGCGCAGCGGCCAGCTCTGCCAGTAGCTCGGTGCACAGGGCGTTGAGCGCCTCGGGCCGTTGCAGGGTAATGAGCTGGACGCCCTGTTCGGGCGCCTGCACATCAAGATATCGCGGCATGTCGGGTTCCTCTGGCTGCACGCACGGCACATCGTGGGGCCGGCATTTCTTGGAATTGTTTGCAGGGGCGTGATGCGGGGGTCACGTCCAGGTGGAACCAGTATATGCATTACGCGATACAATAAAGCAACATTCAAAATTGTTTCATGTATCTCTTTTTGCAGGGGTGACACCTGCCTCAGCAAAGGGTTTTATGATGTTGAATCGCTTCATCACATTGTAATCAACGAATTACGCTGATTTTAATGGAGCGCGATGACCCCAGCAAAAGCGATACACGACCATGGCGATTGACGCATCACAAGATTGTGATACAAGATCAAGGCGCATTTGAAATCATTTCAGGAGCTTTGCCATGCCTTGCTATCGACTGGACGGCCTGACGCCCGTGGTTCATCCGACAGCCTACGTGCACCCCAGCGCCGTACTGATTGGTGATGTCATCGTCGGCCCTCGTTGCTACGTCGGCCCACTGGCGTCACTAAGGGGGGATTTCGGCCGTATCGTGCTGGAGGAGGGTGCCAACCTGCAGGACACCTGCGTGATGCATGGTTTCCCGGGTGGCGATACGGTGGTCGAACGCAACGGGCATGTCGGGCATGGCGCCGTGCTGCACGGCTGCCGCGTGGGCGAAGACGCCTTGATCGGCATGAACGCGGTGGTGATGGATGGTGCCCATGTGGCACCGCGCTGCCTCGTCGCGGCCACGGCATTCGTCAAGGCGGGCTTCGAATGTGCGGCACAAAGCCTGGTGATGGGCTCGCCAGCTCAGGTCAAGCGCCCACTGACCGAACAGGAACTGGCCTGGAAGCAATGTGGCACGGCGGAGTACCAGCACCTGGCGCAACGCTGCATGAACAGCATGGTCGAATGCTCGCCACTGACCGAGGTCGAGCCCGAGCGCCCACGCATGGAAGACACCGGCGTCAGGCCCAAAGGCCAGGCATCGGCATGAGCCTGGCAGCGTCACGCAATGGTCAGGCGGCCTGCCGCGCAGGTATAGTCGGTGCTTTAACCGCGCACAGTTCGCCCATGAGCAATCTCGCCCCACTGAACAACCTGATCACCCGCTTCCAGGAGCAGACGCCGATCCGCGCCAGTTCCCTGATCATCACTTTGTACGGCGACGCCATCGAGCCCCACGGCGGAACCGTCTGGCTGGGTAGCCTGATCAACCTGCTGGAACCGATCGGCATCAACGAGCGCCTGATCCGCACATCGATCTTCCGCCTTACCAAGGAAGGCTGGCTCACTGCCGAAAAGGTTGGCCGCCGCAGCTACTACAGCCTGACAGGTACCGGCCGCCGGCGTTTCGAGAAGGCCTTCAAGCGGGTCTACAGCCCCAGCCAGCCAGCCTGGGACGGTGCCTGGACACTGGTTTTGCTCTCGCAACTGGAGGCCGGCAAGCGCAAGGCTGTGCGTGAAGAGTTGGAGTGGCAGGGCTTCGGGACCATGGCGCCGAACCTGCTGGGCTGCCCACGGGCAGACCGCGCCGACCTGGCCGCCACCTTGCGTGACCTGGAGGCGAGCGACGACAGCATCGTCTTCGAAACCCACACCCAGGAAGTGCTGGCATCCAAGGCCATGCGTGCCCAGGTGCGGGAAAGCTGGCGCATCGACGAACTGGGGCAGCAGTACAGCGAGTTCATCCAACTGTTCAGGCCGCTCTGGCAAGGTTTGAAAGAGCAGCAACAGCTCGATGCGCAGGATTGCTTCCTGGCACGTACGCTGCTGATTCACGAACACCGCCGGCTGCTGCTGCGCGACCCGCAACTGCCGGACGAGCTGCTGCCTGGGGATTGGGAGGGAAGGGCCGCGCGACAGTTGTGCCGTAACCTCTATCGGCTGGTGTTTGCCAAGGCGGAAGAATGGCTGAATGCAGCGCTGGAGACGGCTGATGGGCCGTTGCCGGATGTGAATGAAGGCTTTTACAGGCGTTTTGGCGGGCTGATTTGAAAAATAATGTCAACCATAGTGAGCCTTACCCTTTATAAGGTAAACCCATATAGACATTAGGTTTGGGAAAGCCCTGCGTAATGTGTGATATGGTTAACTTTAAATTGATTAATGTTAACCATGGTAAGCCTTATGCCGGACTACTTCCCCGTCGCATGTGCCGACACACTCAGTAAAATCGGGTTGTTGGTCAAGGCCCGGCGCCTGGCGCTAGGCCTGCGCCAGGCTGACCTCAAGGCAGCTATCGATGTTTCAGCGCATACCCTGCGCAAGATCGAGAGCGGCTCCGAGCTAGTGGACCTACGGTCGTTCATGCTGGTGCTGTGGCGACTTGGTATCAGTGATACGGTGTTCTCGTCGCTGGAGGGCCTGGAAAAAAGCTCACAGATCACACGCTTCACCCGAGGCCACGACGCGCATCAGGGCATCGCGGCCAAGCGCGTACGGCTGGCGAAGCCCAAGCCCGAGGAGTTCTGATGTCTCGCGCGTACATCTATATGGAGCACCCGGAAACGGGCGAAGTCATGACTCTTGGGCGGCTAACGCTGAAAGGTAAGGTGGGCGAGTTCCTGTATGCCCCAGACCAGGTGGCGCGTGGCGGCTGGATACCTGACCCGATCAATTACCCTCTGCGCGCCGAAGCCTACTCCGGCATTACCAAGAACCGCGGCATACCTGGCTTCATCAATGATGCCATGCCTGACGGCTGGGGGGAGCGGCTGCTGCACCGGGCTTACGGGCAAGACCTGGGCACAATCGACTTTCTGCTCAAATCACCAAACAACGATCGCGTCGGCAACCTGATGGCAGGCAGCGCCACAACTCCTGCCGAAGGCATTGGCGGGGGTGCGGTACCGAGCCTGATGGGTCTGGCAAGATTCGTTGCCGCTTGTGAAACGGTATATGACGGGCAGCTCGACAGTGAATCCGCCGCTACGCTGAATGTGCGGCAGCAACGCTCTGCGTTGGGTGGCGCACGACCAAAACGCACCCTTCAGGACAAAGGGATGCTCATTCTGGCTAAACCACGCGATCGGTTTGACCACTACGACCTACCGACGATTGAGTACGCCTGTATGACATTTGCGGCGGGGAAGGGTATTAACGTGGCCCGGACCGCGCTGCATGCTGAAAACCCATCTACATTGCTGGTCGAGCGCTTTGACCGCACGCCCATTGCCCAGGGCGCCAGGCGCATACCGATGCTCAGTGCTCTGACTTTGCTCGACTCGGAGTGGGATGGCCCGCACCACAGGGATTGGCGCTATGCCGCCGTGGCAGACGAGATGCGTCGGCGGGGCGTGCCGGATGGCGACCTGCAGGAGCTGTTCAAACGCATGTGCTACAACGCCCTGGCAGGCAACTCCGACGACCATCCGCGCAACCATGCAGTGGTCTGGGTTGGAGGGAAGTGGCGGCTTTCACCGATGTACGACGTATTGCCGATGCTTGATGAGGGGCCCGCGAAGGCCTTGGCCATGGCGATTGGCCGGGAGGGCAGCCAGGTCAGCCGGAGCAATCTGCTCAGCCACCATACGCACTTTGCACTGACACGGGATCAAGCCGAGCATTTGCTTGAAGAAGTGGCGAGCTGGGAGCAGGAGTTAAAGGATCATTACGCGCAAATCCTCTCAGGAGAGGACCTGGATATGGCCTGTGATGCGACCAGTTCGGTGCGGATGCTCAGATAGGTGGGTGCTTTAATATAACTACTCTAAATGAATATTTAGCATAGTTATAATTTATTTGCATATTAGCCGCAAACGTAGTGTTCCGCAGGGTGCTGTCCCGGTATCGTCAGTAGTCGCATGCCAGTCAGTCCGCGGCTGAAGCCGCTCCCATAGTTATCGTGTGAACCTGAAGCTTGCGTTGTACTTTTGGGAGGGCTCACCGTGAAGAAGCCGGCGCGGCGCCGCTCCCACAGGTACCGCGTTAACCTCAAGCTTGCGTTCTACATGCGGGTGCAGGGCTTTCCCGCGAAGAAGCCAGCAGACGGTCGCTACTTCATGATCAAGGCAAACTTTGGCCTGAAGCAGGCCGGCGTTATCTGATGAACAACGTGAACGGTTGGTGCGCGACTGGATTCAGGAAGCTGAACGATAAGGCCGATCATGTGAACTGATCGCCGTAGCCTGCAATCCATACACGAGGCATGGAATGAGGATGCGCACGCGTTGCGTTCCAAATGGCAGCGGATGGAAATGGGATGGGCAAGGCTGAACAGTAAGTGCGGTGATGCCGAAAGCTCCTGGCCTGCGCGCAAATCTGAAAGCACATGGCTGGCCTGACGCTTGAGGTGCGAAGGTCTGATTTCGTTTTTGCATCGCAGGCACCACGGACAGAGGTACCGGATTGACGACCGCGCTGGTGGGCCAGCGATCGATCAGAGCTGGCGAAGATCAAATCGACCAGGGAGCTTTCCTGTGAAAAACAGTTGAAGCAGGTGACCGGCCAAACCATTTGATTTTTAACAGTATTTTTATTTTTAGCTGTTAAAAAGGGAAAACCTTACAAAGGTAGCCTCCTATCAATGACGTAATCCAAAAATACATAAATAAAGAAATAGCTCTAAAAAGCGCGCTCGGGCTTATTTCATGTTCAAAAAGTACTTTTATAGGCTCCTTCATAAATATGATGAAGACACTGGGCCGATCGCGCTTCTTCAGACTTAAATGCGTTGCCCGTTCCCGTCTTCAACTGATAGTCACACTAGACCAGGGAGCTTTCCCTGGTCCCAAAGTGCCTCACTCGTGGTCTGGTGACCAAATATAGACTAGCGCATAATGAGTATTATGTTAAATGACGTATTTGGAAGTGCCCGTTCATGGAGCCCGTCAGCCTTCACTAGCGCCACGGAGCACATTTGTACTCAATCCTCTTGCTGTCGCTGCAACCACCAACTTCCCCGACCCTGCGTGCTTTCCTGAGCACCTTTGACACACATGGGATTATCGAAGGCTGGTCACTGAGAGGCTCAGGTAGCGTATGACTGAACATAGCCGGCACGACATACCATCAGGCGCGTTAACGGCCCGGGACGTCAGCCAGGTGCGGCTGCCGCTCCAACCAGCCTCAGTCGGCTAAGCTGAATTGTATCGGCGATGAAAGATGGAAAATTGCTCGCCAGGCTCCAGCCGGCCTCTTCTAAAAGGACAGATATCATTTCGAGGGTGCAAAGGATATGCGCAAGAAAGGTCAATCATGGTTTCTGCCGCTGCTAGTTCTCTTCGTGGTGATCTGGGCCATTGGCAAGAAGGATTCGCCTAAAACTGAGCCACCAGCTATCCAGGCGTCGGTTAACACTTTGGCTTCAAATTCATCACCAGCACCACAACCTACACAAGCCTCGGCACCTGAGCATTTCGTCAACGCGGACAAGCTGAATCTGCGCGCTGAACCGGGAGGGAAAGTGATCTCTAGCCTCAAGCGCGGTGAGAAGGTTCAGGTCTATGAGCAAAAAGCGGAATGGGCGCGCATCAGCCTCGACGGCCAACCACAACGGTGGATCTCCTACAAAAATCTCTGCAGCGGCCCGAACTGCTTTGTCGCCCCGCGGCCCAAACGGGAGCGCCCTACTCCGCAGCCAGTTCGAAGCTCAACACCCGAATATGGATCATCGTGCCCCTGCTCCTCTGGTCGTGTATGCATAGGCCCAAGAGGCGGCCGCTACTGCATCACGTCTGGGGGAAACAAACGCTATGGCGTATAGCATCGCTAAAGCCTTTAGCTACACGACGACATCTGGATGCTCAGCGCCGAACGCCAAAAAGTTTTGGTAGAGGAGCCATTGAAGGGCTAGAACCTCTCGTAAAGCCATGGTTCCAAAACTATACGTGTTTTCTCAAATTCCCGAATAGCACCCACCTTTAGTAACGTCATCCCCACTTCGTCCAAACCATTAAGCAAGCAATGCTTTCGGAACGGGTCGACATCAAACGGAACGCGGTTGCCATGGCCGTCTACAATCTCTTGTTTTTCAAGGTCTATGCTTATTTGATAACCTGGCAGCTGCTCAACTGCGACGAATAAATTTTCGAGAGCAACCTCGTCCAGCACGATTGGTAGAATCCCGTTCTTGAAGCAGTTGCTATAAAAAATTTCAGCAAAGCTCGGTGCAATAATCGCCCTAATTCCCCATTCATGCAAAGCCCAAGGCGCATGTTCACGGCTAGAACCACAACCAAAGTTACCGCGAGCCAACATAATTCCAGCGCCTTCATATCGTGGCTGGTTGAGTGGAAAGCTCAAGTTTAGAGGCCTTTTTGAGCAGTCCTGATAGGGTTCTCCATGGTACTGCGTTCGATAATCATCAGGAATTGCTTTGGTAGAATAGCGTCAGTGTCCACATTGGCGCGATCCAACTGCAAGATAGTGCCATTTGCCCTGTGCCCAGACGTAAGTGATGTCTCCACACCAGACCTGATTTGGAGCTTCGACATCAAACTCCCAACTGGCCATCAGCGATGGCCAGATTCCTGAACACGACAAATTTGCTTAGAAATTATGTAGACCTCGAGCCGAGAGATGGTGGAGGAGTCAGTCCTTACTTGCGTAAACCCGATCAGCAAACCTGGAAATCGCATCAGCCATCTCCTTCGGCCGTTCAGGTGCAAGGGCATGGCCTGCTCCGGCAATTACTTGGTGTTCCACTCGATCACCCAGCATCGACTTGAGTATATTGGGAATTACAACTGCATCCTTTTCAGCTTGAAGGTCCAGAATGGGCACTGTGTTACCAGCAGACCAGTAGCTCTCAACCGGTGTGCTATCTCGGGCGTGATCTTGAGCCACATGTGTTTTGTCATACCACCCGGTTAACCACGCTCGCGCATCATTGCCAGGGGCGAAGAATGCTAGCTCAAGGTATTTGATTCGCTGAGCTTCAGGTAACGCATAGTTGCCCGCTCCCTTGATCGCTTCAACCATCCTTCCATAGGGCTTCTCCGACGATCCTGGAGGCAACTTGCCAATGGATGCAGCAGCCAACACCACACCTTTCACAAGATCCGGACGATCAACCGCAAGCACGCGTGCGGGCTGGCTTCCCCAGGCATGACCAACGACAATTGCAGCCCCGGTGTGGGCCTTGTCCATCACTAACGCAACATCGGCAGCAAAATCATGCAACGTTGGCGTGTCCATGGGGGCCCGGCTTCCATTGACACCCCGAGGCTCTGGTCGAATCACGCGGTAACCATCATCAGCCAGGTAGCTGGCTACCTGATCGTAATCGTGAGCACCCCGGCCCTTAGACGGCAGGATGACGATGGTTTTTCCAGATCCCTGAACCAATGCCTCAATGTGGACATCCCCCTTGCTCGCAGTCAGGATGGAGACATCATTCTTGGCGTGAGCAAATTGGCTAGCCAAGCAAAAACTGAGCAGAGTTAGTGAAGTCGCAAAGTAGGTAGAACGCATGGTCTATGCCTCTTATTTTTATCTGGTATGCGAAGGCTGATACCTGCCCCGCTGACAGCAGACTATGCATTTAAAAAAAACTGACAAATACCGTGTATTGATAGCAGTTCATGACAATTGAGCATGGCTCTCTTCAATCCGCTCCCTCGGTGAAAGAACAGCATGCGAGGGCGATGTCTAGCACAGGACATACATGGGTTTGAGCATCGCTGTCACTGCGCCAGCCAGTGCGTTGCCTCTTTCCAAGCACCGACCGTAACGAGCTCTTCCAGGGTCTCCAGCAAGATTTTTTCATAGCTTAAGGCCAGACGAGAGCTACGTCGGTCGCGTAGCCGAGTCAATGACACGGTTGAGCGGATACCGGGCCGTTCAATTGCATGGCCGACCAGCGTGTGGCTGTTCATGTCCTCCTGAACAGCGGCATGGGCGAGAATGGAGTAGCCAAGCCCCTCAGCGACCAACCGCTTCGTCAAACTAACGCTATCGACCTCGAGCACGACATTCAGACGAACCGCGTTTTGTGCGGCAATCTGTTCCACCAGGCGACGGTTGCTATGAGGCAACCCCGGCAAGATCAAAGGGAAGTCGCCAAGCGCAGTCAGACGGACGTTACGCGATGCCTCGCCAGGTGGGCCAACCAGCACCATCCGTTCGCTGAACAATGGCCGCACATCGAATGCCTCGATCAAGGGTTGGTTATAGACTGTTGGCGCTGATGGAAAATTGACCCACCCTGCCGATTGAAATTTGACCCAGGGCGGATTGCTGATTTTGTTACCAGCAACTGTGGATAAGTCTACCAGCGCAGCTGCTGTTGCCCCCACTCCTTCGCTAGCCCAGTTCAGTTGTTTAAGACCTGCCACACGCAGCCATGTAGCAGGCCGTCGTCGCCATGAAATCAGAACGGCTCATCGTCCTCCGGTTCCTGGCCGCCCTTACGCTTTCGCTCCCGTGATTTGATCTTGGCCTGGGCCGCCAAGCTACTGTGTTGCAGGCGATAGGACTCGTTACCGGTTTCGACGATGTGGCAGTGGTGGGTCAGCCGATCCAGCAGGGCGGTGGTCATCTTGGCGTCGCCGAACACGCTCGACCATTCGGCGAAGCTCAGGTTGGTGGTGATCACCACGCTGGTGTGTTCGTACAGCTTGGATAGCAGGTGAAACAGCAACGCACCGCCGGCCTGGCTGAAGGGCAGATAACCCAGTTCGTCGAGGATGACCAGATCCATGCGCAGCAGAGCTTGGGCGATCCGCCCGGCTTTGCCGTCGTGCTTTTCGCGCTCCAGCAGATTGACCAGATCGACCGTGGAGTAGAAGCGCACGCGCTTGCCGTGCCGGGTGATGCCGGACACGGCCAGCGCAGTGGCCAGGTGGGTTTTACCGGTGCCAGGCCCACCGATCAGCACCACGTTCTGCGCGGTGTCGGTAAAGGCCAGACTGGCCAGTTCGCTGATCAAACGAGCGTCTGCGCTGGAGGCGCTGAAGTCGAAGCCGGCCAGGTCGCGGTGCATCGGCAGCTTGGCCATGTTCATCTGGTGGCTCACCGAGCGCATGGCGCGATCTGTGTGCTCTTGTTCCAGCAGGTGTTCGAGCAGCCACTTGGACGAGGCTGTGTTCGACTCACCCTGCGCAGTCAACTCCGCCCAGGCCGTGGCCATGCCGTGCAGGCGCAGCTCCTTGAGTTCCGCCATCAAATCACGCATGACCGATCTCCTCGGTCTGGCCACGCAGGCGGTCGTAGCGCGCCGTGTTAGCGACGGGGGCTTCCTTGAGCGACAAGTGGGTTTCGACGCTGGGTGGTGGTTCGGTCGCGGCCAGGCGCGCCACGACATTGAGGATGTGTTCGGCGCTCAGGCTGCCGCTTTCCAGTACCAGCTCAACAGCCACCAGCACCGCATCGAGCCCGGCGACCGGTACGGCAGCCAGAACTTGCGCCATGATCCGGTCACCGCCGGCATGACGCCCCAGACCGTGCTTAAGCTGACGCAGCGGCGCCGGCAGATCAGCAAAGGGCGCGCCGTTGCGCAGCGCACCGGGCTTGCGTTCGATCAGCGGGAGGTAGTGCTGCCAGTCATAGCTGACCTGGTCGCGATCCAGCAAGCGGACATGGCTGGCGATCAGCGCGTCGTCAGCCACCACCTCGATTCGCGTCGGATACAAACGGCTGCTGACCCACTTACCCGCATACTCACACGGCACCGAGTAGCGGTTGCGCCCGACGCTGACCAGGCAGGTGCTGGAGACCCGCGCAGGCCGCTCGACGTAACCGTCGAATGGCGCTGGCACAGGCATCAGTTCAGCGCGCTCCAACTCCAGCACTTCGGCCACACTCAGCCCGCTGTATTGAGGGTGCGTCAGCTCGTTCCAAAGCGCGCGGCAGCGCTGGCCCAGCCAGGCATTGAGTTCCTCGAAGGAGTGAAACTGGCAGTCCTGGGCGTCTAGCCAGATACGCCTGCGGCTGTCTTGCACGTTCTTTTCAACGATGCCCTTTTCCCAACCAGCGGCGACGTTGCAGAAGTCCGGATCGAACAGGTAATGCGCGCACATCACCGCAAAGCGCGCATTCACCGCCCGGCCTTTGCCCTTATTGACCTTGTCGACGGCGGTCTTCATGTTGTCGTAGATGCCCCGGCGCGGCACGCCGCCCAAGGAGCCGAACGAGCGTGTATGGGCGTCAAATAACATCTCATGGCCCTGGCTCGGATACGCCACAAGCCAGAACGCACGGCTGGCACACAGCTTCAGATGTGCCACCTGCATACGCCGGTAAATGCCGCCGACCAGCAAGCCTTCCTCGCTCCAGTCAAACTGAAACGCCTCGCCAAGAGCAAAGGTCAGCGGCACAAAGGCCTGCGACGCCTTGCCCTGTCCCCCTCGCCAGGCACGGATAAACGCGGTGAGCTGGCTGTAGCCACCGTCATAACCTTCGGCTTTGATTTGCGCCAACAGCGCCTTGGCACTGCGCCGCTGTTGCTTGGGCCGCAGCGAATCGGCTTTTAGCGCCTGCTCCAGCGTGGCGTGAAAAGGGCTGAGTTTGTTGAAGATCGCGCGGCGTTGGTAGACCGGCGGCTTGGCCTCAGGTGCTCTGACCCACTTGCGAATCGTGTTGCGCGCCAACCCGGTGCGCTTGGCTATCTCATGCAGCGACAGCTTGTCGCGGAAATACATCCGGCGAATTTTGCCCATCATTTCCATACTGATCACCCTGTGTTCTCCTGCTCAAAAATTGAGCAGAAGCAGTTGAACACCTGGGTCAGTTTTCAGTCGGCAGAACAGCCTCTACTGGGTCAGTTTTCGGTCAGCGGCAACATGCGTGAACAACGGTTGCGCAAAAGCAAGGAACTACTGGGGGGCTCGGGAATGATGCTCGCTGAGATCGCACTGGAGTGCGGCTTCTGCGATCAGTCCCACTTTTGCCGCACATTCGTCAAGGCCGAGGGAATGTCGCCGCAGGCTTGGCAGCGACAAGCGTCCATTCAAACTGAGCCTTTGCTCAATCAAGGAGCACATCTGTACTCTTCCGACGGTACGGCAGCAATCTACCTCTGAATAAATGCTGAGTATCACGAGCGGTTCAAGGTACCGCGCTAGCTTTGTCAGGCATCGACAGTCTGCTGCAGCCCTCCTCCCAGCGGCAATTCGTACGATTTCTTTACCGTGCGCACCACCAACGTCGAGGAGTAAGTGCGAATCGGAATATCTCGGTAGGTGTCGAGAAACCGGTAGATATAGTCGGTGTACTCGGTGGCATCGCGAAACTTGGCAACCATCACGAAGTCGAACTCGCCCGTCATCAGGTAACAGTCCTGAATCTCCGGGTGGCTGGCCAGGATGTGCTGCATCTTGCGGTCAATGTCGTTGCTGTCGCGGTCCAGCTTCACCAGAAAGAAGGCAGTCACCTGAATGCCAAGCTTGCGCTCGTCCAGTATCGCGACCTTGGCCTTGATGATGCCTGCGCTCTCCAGGCGCCTGATACGCCGGTAGCAACTGGTGGAAGACAGCCCAACGCTGTCGCTCAGCAACTCCAGATTCTGGCTGCAATCCTTTTGCAGCTTTCCCAGAATCTTCAGATCCATGGCGTCTGTCATTTTTCACGTGTCTTCCCTGAAAAACTGCAATGAATCCGCCGCAAGAACGCGCCAATTTGCACGATTCCCTGCGCGTCAGCTCTTTACCATCAACTGAGCTTAGCAGCCCGGCCGAATATGGCCTGCGGGGCGCATGAGAGGGACCTTATGATCATCGCGAAACCGACATGGACCGCGGACATCCACGGCCTTTTTACCGCTCCCTACTGGATCCCCGCTGCGCAGCGCGCGGCCGTGGCAGCCTCGTGGACCGGGTGCATGAACGCCTATTTCGTCTACCTGGACGACCCGGACTCGGTCAAAACCTGGTCAGAAACCATCTACCAGCACCTGGCCTCGCGCAACATGCCGCTGACCCTCGACCAGCAACAGTTCTGGCCGATCGATGCGCTGGAAACCTTCAGGTTGTGGGTCAACCAGGGCTGGCGCCTGGACGCCGATTCTCCCTTCGACCTGGCCGAACGCATTCCGCCACCAGACCTGCCGCAATCGGTCAGGCGGGTGAGAAAGGACATCCGCGCCCTGACCCTTGAGGAACTGAACCTGTACCGCGCCCGCCTGGACGATGTAATGCAGGTGGGCGACCCCGACAGTGGTTCGCCCTGGCAACGTTACGCCTACATCCACACCAACTGGTGCCTGCATTATCAGGAGGCGTTTGCCCTCTGGCACCGGGCCTACCTGTTGTATCTGGAACAACTGATCGACTGTGCCATTCCCTATTGGGACTGGATGGCCGAAGACGCCAGCGTCGACGGCAGCCCACAGGCCGGCCTGCCCCAGGCTTTTCTCGATGAAACCTATGTGCACCCGCACACCGGCGAAACCCGGCCCAACCCCTTGCGCTACGCGGCCGCCAAGGATGGTTGTTCGAAAGTGTGCGCCAGCGGTGCGGTCAAAGGGGTGGACTGCCGGTATGTGCAACGCGACCGGTTGTTCTACACCCACGGTGACGACTCGCGTTCGGAGCGCACCCGTTTGTTCGGCATGAGCCGGATTTTCCAGCAACAGGTGGTGGATGCCCTGAAGTTCACCACCTTCAGCCAACCACAGGGTGTGCCCGGTTATCCGTGGGCCAACATCCCGGTGTTCGACCCGCCCCAGAAGGACAGCCTGTACCCCAATCGTGCCCTCAACTTCGACGGCCTTTACGAGCAACCCCACGACAACTATCACGGCTGGATCGGCGGCGACATGGCCGACAACGCCTACACCGCCTTCGACCCGGTGTTCTGCTCCTACCACGCCAACATCGACCGCATGCTCGAGGTATGGATCAGGGCCAACCCCGGGGCGCAATTCACCACGCAGTGCCTGCTCCAGCCGTTCTCCGGTCACGATGCCACGCAGCTCACATTCACCAGCGCCGACGCCTGGCGCTACACCACCATCGGCGACATGGCCCAGGACAGCCGGCACATCGGCTACGACTACGGCGTGCCGGTGGCCCCACAATTCGGCGCGCCCAAGGCGGCCACCGGCGCCTGCTGCAAGCACAGCGCAACAGCCGGGCCTGCCGCGGGCAACGCCGCAGGGCCCGGGCCGTGGGTGGTGTTCGATCATGTGCGCTGCACCCATGACACCTATCTGATCGATGTCTTTCTCGACCAGCCCGACGCTGCCACGCAGCACATCAGCGCCGACAACCCCCATTACGTGGGGCGCTTCAGCCGTATCGGCATGGGGCTGGTGGACGACAAGGGCCGATGCATCACCCACGGCGTGTCCCGCGCACTGAATGCGGCCCGCAACACCGCTGCGCTGGGCCTTGGCCGCGGCGACGCGGTGCAGTTGTCGCTGGTGGTGACCCACCTCGACAGCGGTCGCGTGCTGACGCCTGACGAATACATGACCTTGCCCGGTTTCATCGCCCAACTGGTGTGGGACGACCCGCGCCAGACCCTCGCCGGCCCGCCCCCGGTCGCCGGCTGCTGCTCTGCTTCCACCTCACGCACATCAGGAGAACCGACATGAGCACGCCCTTCAAGCAGTTCACCTCTCCCGCCGGCCAAGCCCCCAAGGACTACAACAAGCTGGGCCTGGAAGACCAGTTGCCGCAGTTTGAAACCGACTGGAACAACAACCTCACCGGCTGGACCGAATCGTCGATCATCGGCAACCCCTGGTCGGGCCTGAACGACGCCCCCCGCTCGGGTTACTACAACCCGCTGGTGGAAGGTTTCGGCGACGTGACCGCCCCGGCGATCACCTGGGCGCCCTTCCCCAACCGGCTCTGGACGTTCTTCTACAACAACGGTGCGGCGGTCATTCCCCAGCTGGGTGGCAAGGCCATGACCCTGGACCAGGTGATGGCGTTGACCGACCACGGCCAGATCACGCTCGACAACACCCTCTACATGCTCTACGACCCCAACAAGCAAGGTACTGTGCTGCAACTGCCGGCCAAGCGCTGCCCGAGCATCGACTGGAACGGCAAGTACACGGCGTTCTCGCCTTCCGGCCCGCGGGGCTGGCTCGACGAGTACTGCGAGTGGTCGATCGTACGCGATGCCAACGGCAACATGCGCAAGATCACCTTCACCTGCGAAAACCCCGCGTACTTCCTGACCATGTGGCGCATCGACCCGAACGCAGTGCTGGGCCTGTACCGCGACTACATCGACCCGAACGTGCAACTCGAAGACCTGTACCTGCGCTACACCGTCGACTGCCCGACCGGCAAGGCCGGCGACCCGGTCATCGACCCCACCACCGGCAAGCCGGCCTATGACACCGTCAACAAATGGAACGCCGGAACGGCCTGTGTGCCCGGCCAGTACGGCGGTGCGATGCACCTGACCTCCGGCCCCAATACCCTCAGCGCCGAGGTGTACCTGGCCGCCGCCGCCACCATCCTGCGCCCGGTGAGCAGCAGTCAGAACGCCCAGTCGTTGATCTGCTGCGCGCAGTACGGGCAAAACTATCGCAACTCTGATCCGCACATCGGTTTCATGGCCAATACCACGGCAGTGAACAACCGACTGTCGCTGACCAACCCCATTGGCCTGTACTTGCAGCAGCCCACCGATTTCAGCGCCTGGAAGGGCCCGCAAGGCCAGGACGTGAGCCAGTATTGGCGCATCACGCGCGGTACGGCCAAGTCGGCTGCCAATGGTTCCGACCAGATCCTCCAGGCGGTGTTCGAGGTGCCGGAAAGCGCCGGCTTCTCGATCAATGACATCACCATCAACAACCAGAAGGTCAACTATGTGTGGGTCATCGCCCAACAACTGTTGGTCGGCCTGAGCGTCACCGTCAAGCCGCTCAGCGCCACGCCACAAGCGTTCCCATGCGTGCAAGACCGGGTGGCCGGCCTGCAACCCTGGCCAGTGCAACTGCTGCCGCTGGACCTGTTCTACGGGCAATCCCCCACCGACCTGCCCGCCTGGCTTGCACCGGGTAGCAGCAACCAGTTCGTGCTGGTGGTGCAAGGTGCCGACCCGACTACCACGGCGCAGAATGCAAGGGTGCAATTCTCCAACCCCGGGGTGACGGCGCAGGTCACCCAGTACCTGCCCGACGCGTCGGCCATTCCCGGGCAGACCAACTCGGGCGGCACCCAGGCCTACATTCTGACCATCACGGTCAGCCCCTCCGCAGCACCCGGCCTGGTCGCAGTGCGTGCCCTCAACCCGGGTGAAGATGTGAACGTGAGCGCGACAGACCACCCTTGGGAATCTGGCCTGGCGCTGGTGCCTGGCGCCTGAGCCACGCCACTTACGCCACTTACGCCCTTCTACCGCCGCACCTTCGGGTGCGGCTTCACAGCTTGCAAGGAGCGCAATGATGTCCAGGTCACGCTTGAGTCTTCTGTCGCTGCTGTGCGGCATTCTACTGTGCCTGTCGACCCCGCAACCCGCCACGGCGGCCACGCTGTCGGACGCCGATACCTGTGTACAGAAGCAATTGGTGTTCAACCCGGCCAGCGGGGGATTCCTGCCGGTCAACAACTTCAATGCCACCAGCCAGGCGTTCATGAACTGCTTTGGCTGGCAGTTGTTCATTGCCTTGAACTGGCCGGTGAACCCCGGTTGGCCAGCCACCGCCAGCCTGGCGGGTGAACCCGACATGCAAAGCACGCTGGCGCAGTTCGGGGTCCCCTCTGCACCGGGTCAGCCCATGAGCGTGGCCCCGGTATGGGCCAGCTACAAGGACGCCAACGACATCTTCCTGCCCGGCGCACCCACGCCTACCGGCTGGGGCGTGCAAACCCTGGTGCCGTCCGGCTGCAGCACCCAGGGTAGCCTCAAGGCGCTCAAGGTGGGCGCACGCAAGTTCATGAACGCCACCTCCGAAGGCGCGATCAATGCCTTGCACGGTTTCCACCTGTCGACCGGGACACTTGCGTCCATTCCCGACCCGGTCATGGAGGCGTCCGGCGGCTGGCTGACGGACCAGGCGGGCAAACTGGTATTTTTTGAGCGCAAGGTGGGCAAGGCCGAGTTCGACTACATCGTCGACAAGGGGCTCTACGACGCTGCCAACCAGTTGAAGGTCGCGCAAAACCTCGACGGCCAGACACCGGAGGGCCTGTCGCTGCCCATCGGCGAACCGATGCGCTCACTGCCGACCTCCCCAGTGCCACAGGAGCAACTGGGCGCGATCGAGCTCAAGGCCGCCTGGCGGGTGCTGACCGGCAAACCCGAGCTGTTCGGGCGCTACCTGACTACCGTCGCCTGGCTCAAACGCCCCGACACGCTGGAGTGCACCCAGGAGGTGGTGGGGCTGGTGGGCCTGCATATCATCAACAAGACCCAGGCTTCGCCCAACTTCATCTGGACCACCTTCGAGCAGGTGGACAACGTGCCCGAACCGGCCCAGGTCCCGCCGCAACAAACCCCGCCAAACGGGTTTGCCTTCAACAACCCTGACTGTGGCGACGGCCCCGAGTGCACACCGAACCAAGCCCGTATCCAGTGCAAGCAAACGCATCCCGACAAGGACTGCACCGATCTCTTCCCACGCGACCAGCCGGTACAGACCACCCGCGTACACCCCGTGCCCGGCGACCTGCAAGCCCTCAACAGCGCGGTACAAGCCAACTTCGCGCAGCACAGCCAAGGCAAGTCGGTGTTTCAGTACTACAAGCTGATCAACGTACTCTGGACCCTCGCCCCCAATCCGCCCAGCCCGGAACCGGGCGCCAACGCGCAAGTGCCGCGGTCGTACGGGCCGTTCATCAGCCAGGGCAACGTGCCGGTGGCCAACACCACCATGGAGACCTACGTGCAGGGTGATGACTGCAATCAGTGCCATCAGTACGCGACGATTGCCGGCAGCCCGTCATTGGCCTCGGATTTCTCTTTCCTGTTCAACAGTGCCGGCTCCGCCAGCAACAAAAGCCTGATCAAAAGCGTCAAAGCCTTCGAAACCCTCAAGGACCGCCCCTGAACCGTAAAAGGGGCGATCACCGATCGCCCCGAACAGGGATTCGCAGATGGCGCTGCCCTTCAGGCACCTTCCTGTTCACACACCAAAATCTCGTACCCCTGAAATTCATGCGTTTAGTCAGCTAGCCAAATATTCCTTGCATACCGCGCGAACGGGCCTCGGTCATAACAGTACACACAGATCTTCCTGTGTCTGACCCGAGGTAAGCGATCATGGCAAACAATCAAGACAAAGGTGGCAACCAGGGCAATGCTGACACCGGCATGGGCAACAATACTGCCGGAGCTGGCCAGCAAGGCGGCCAAGGTTCGGGGGGGCGGATGCCCGGTCAGCAGCAAGGTGGCAGCCAATCCGGCCAAAAACCTGAGGACAAGATGAACAAGGACTGGGAACGTTCCCGTGATACGGGCAGCCAGGGCGGCCAGGGTACAACCGACAAGCAGAACCAGAACCTGCAAGACAAGGACCGCATGGGTGGTCAGCAAAACCAGGCAGATGATCAGCAGCAGTGGGATAAAGAGCGCTGATAATCAGCAGCAGGCATCAGGGTGATTGCTGCCCTGATGCCACCTCCATGGTACGGGAGGGGCATGATGAACAACGCCAGAGAACGACACTCGACCGTCATTTGCCTGCAAGCAGGACGCATCCTTTTCGTGCGCAAGCAAGGCGCTGAATGGGCGTTGCCAGGCGGGAAGATTGACCCAGGCGAGCACCACCTGGATACAGTGCAGCGCGAGCTGATGGAGGAAACTTGCCTACCCTTCAATGGTGCTCGATTCCTCAACCATTACGTGCTCGCAGGTGAGGAGCACTACCTCTATCAGCTGCCTGTTGAAGCGGGAGCAAAGCCTGCTGCAGATCACGAGATAGTCGAGTGCCGCTGGTTCACTGCCCCAGAGCTTCACGAAGTTCGGGTCAAGCCGTCCAACATCGAGTTGCTTGAACGAGAGCACCTGCTTCCTGTGTAGTGGATCAGAGCAAGAAAGCGCACATCCACCGGGCTGCGTGCGTTGTCATTCAACCAATACGACCCGCCGGGCATCTCTTCGCACGGCTTGAGGCGGGACACCAAAACCGCGAATGAACACCTCCCGCATGTGCCGACGGTCCCTGAACCCGGTTTCCTTCGCCACCACATCCAGGCTGTGGCGACTCTGCTCGATCATCAGGCGGGCAGCCTCGAGACGCAGGCTTTCCACAGCCTTGGCAGGTGACTGACCTGTCTCGGCAGTGAATACGCGGGTAAATTGTCGGGGGCTCAAATGCACGGACTCGGCGAGCTCTTCGACACTCAATGGACGGCACAAATGCTTGCGCGCGTAATCCAGGGCGTTTTGTATCCGATCAGACTTCGGCGAAAGCGCCAGCAACTCGGAATGCTGCGATTGCCCTCCGGAGCGGCGCTGATGCATCACCAGCTTGCGTGCCACTGACCTGGCCATCTCGGTTCCCAGGTCTTTTTCCACCATACCCAGCGCCATGTCCAGGGCGGCGGTCATCCCGGCGGACGTCCAGATCTGCCCGTCCACAATGAAGATTCGGTCTTCTTCCACTTCGATCTTCGGGTGCAGTTCACGCAACTTTTTCGCATAGGCCCAATGTGTCGTGGCCCGCCGGTTGTCCAGCACGCCTGCCTGGGCCAACACGAAACAGCCGGTGCACAGACCGGCAGTGCGTCGAGCGCCATCGACAAAGCCTCTGACGCTGGCCAGCACTTCCTCGCCTGGCGGAGTCAGCGGCGTCAGGGTTCCCGTGATCATCCAGGTATCAGCCAGACCAGGAGCGCCCAACGGCAGCGTGTCCATGTACATGCCCAGGGAAGAACGCACCGTGCCGCCGCCGATGGAAAAATTCTGGATCTTGTAAACCGTTTCGCCCGCGACAATGTTCGCGAACTCGAACACGGCCTGCGTCGCCAGCGACATGATCTGGAAACCTTCGGTGATGAGATAGCCGACCCGGTGCATGGTTGGAGCTCCACATTGGATGTCCTGAAAACGTACCATATGTGTCGTTTAAGACAAAGGCGACCTTCTGCATCATGGGCTCCACATCCAACAACGGAGCATGACCATGAAGCAGCAATTCAAAGGCACTGCCCTCATCACTGGCGCCTCTACCGGCATCGGTTCGATCTACGCAGAACGCTTGGCGCGTCGGGGTTACGACCTGGTGCTGGTGGCCCGCAACCGGGAGCGCCTCAATACGTTGGCCAGCCGGCTGACTACGGAAACCCGGCAGAACGTGGAGGTGTTTCCGGCAGACCTGGCAAACACGGATGACCTGGCCAAGGTAGAACGCAAATTGCGCGAGGACGCCAGTATCAGCCTGCTGGTGAACAACGCAGGCATAGGCACCCACACCAGCCTGCTGGAAAGTGATGTCGAGCGCATGGCTGAAATGATCACCCTCAACGTCACCGCCCTCACCCGCCTCACCTACGCGGCCATCCCCGGATTTGTCGCCCGTGCGCAAGGCGCCGTGATCAACATCTCGTCCGTTGTCAGCCTGGCGCCGGAGCTGCTCAATGGTGTGTACGGAGGCAGCAAGGCGTATGTCACCGCATTTACCCAGTCCCTGCACAAGGAGCTTGCGGACAAAGGCATAAGGATCCAGGCAGTGCTGCCAGGAGCCACCGCCACCGACTTCTGGCAGATCGGCGGCTTGCCGGTCGAAAACCTCGATCCGGGCATCGTGATGTCGGCCCAGGACCTGGTGGACGGTGCCCTGCAGGACTTTGACGACGAGGTACTGATCTCTATCCCCTCGATGCATGACCTGAAGTCCTTCGAACGCTACGAGGCCAGCCGGCAAGCCCTGTTCGGCCAGCTGTCCAGCAATCAGCTTGCCCCTCGCTACAACGCCAACTGAACAATACAAGGAGACGGATCATGAAACTTAGCGCAAATACCATTTTCATTACCGGCGGTACTTCAGGCATCGGCCGCGCCCTGGCCGAGGCATTCCACCAACGTGGCAATAAAGTGATCGTTGCGGGGCGCCGTCAGGCACTGTTGGATGAAATCGCCCAGGCCAACCCGGGGATCGATACAGTGCGCCTGGACATCAATGATCCGCAGCAGATCAAGGAGGTGGCCCAGGATGTGATCCGCCGCCATCCTGCATTGAACGTGATCATCAACAATGCCGGCGTCATGCCGTTCGACAATCCGGCTTCCGGGGACCTCGACGACGAACAAGCAGTGAGCCTGCTGCAGACCAACCTGCTCGGCCCGGTGCGCGTCAGCGCAGCCTTCGTCGAGCACCTCAAGCGCCAACCGGATGCTTGCATCATCAACAACAGTTCGGTTCTGGCCTACCTGCCGCTGGCGGCCACCGCCTTGTATTCGGCGACCAAGGCTGCCATCCACTCCTACTCACTGTCGCAGCGGTTCAGCCTGCGTGACAC
This sequence comes from Pseudomonas sp. A2, assembly GCF_023100865.1. Classification (NCBI taxonomy): domain Bacteria; kingdom Pseudomonadati; phylum Pseudomonadota; class Gammaproteobacteria; order Pseudomonadales; family Pseudomonadaceae; genus Pseudomonas; species Pseudomonas sp. A2. Next base: position 3,030,254 of record NZ_CP039127.1, on the reverse strand, counting down.
CAGTGTCGAGGTACTGGAAATTGCGCCACCTTGGGTGGACACCGATCTGATTCACAAGAGCGGTGATGAGCGCGCCATGCCGCTGGATGATTTTATCCAGGAAACCTTGGTCAAGCTCGAATCCGCAACCACGGAAGTCCTGGTGGATCGTGTCGTCCCGCTGCGTGCCAACCAGGGCCTGAACGAACACGAACTGATTCACCAGTTCAACCTGGCGCTGGTTGAGAACCCGATCCCTGTTGCCTGAACCCAATTCCCGAATCCCGACAACGTTGCGCAGTCTGTTGGCAACGTTCCACCACAAGGCTGCCGATTGCTGCCGCCCGGTCCAAGGGAGCCCTTTCAACCCGGGCGGCAGCTAGCCGATTTTCAGCGAAACGCGGAAAGTGTTCCGGCAATAGCCCGGTTTTTCAGGGGGGCCGACACGATTAGCCTGTTACCACTGTTTACCTGAAAGGTCACATCCCAATGAAAGCAATCGTCTACGACACCCCCGGCCTCCCGATCCAGGATTCCCGATCGTTGTACGAGCACGAACTGCCCAAACCCACGCCCGGCGCCAGGGACCTGTTGGTGGAAGTCAAAGCTATCGCAGTAAACCCGGTCGATACCAAGGTCAGAGCCAGCCGCAGCGGCGCCCATCCCCAGGTGTTGGGATGGGATGCCGTGGGGATCGTTCGCGAGGTCGGCGCCGAGGTGTCGTTGTTCCAGCCTGGCGACGAAGTGTTCTACGCCGGCGCGATCGACCGCCCGGGCACTTACAGCGAGTTTCACCTGGTCGACGAACGCATCGTCGGGCACAAGCCTCGTACTCTGGACAATGCCAGTGCCGCAGCCTTGCCGCTGACGTCCATCACCGCCTGGGAGCTGCTGTTCGACCGCCTTGGTGTTGAGGAAAATGGCGGCGCTGGCAAGAGCCTGCTGATCATCGGTGCCGGCGGCGGGGTTGGTTCGATCCTGGTACAGCTTGCACGCAAGCGTACCCAGCTCAAGGTGATCGGTACCGCGTCGCGGCCTGAAACCCAGGCCTGGGTCAGCGAACTCGGGGCACATCACGTCATCGACCATTCGGCATCCTTTGCCCTGCAACTGGAGCAACTCCAGCTCAACCCAGTGGATTACGTGATCAGCCTGACTCACACCGATGCGTACCTCGCGCAGATCCTCGAAGTCCTGCGCCCACAGGGCAAGCTCGCGCTGATCGATGACCCTGAGCATCTTGATGTCGTGCCGTTCAAGCGCAAATCGCTGTCGGTGCACTGGGAGCTGATGTTCACACGCTCGCTGTACCAGACCGAGGACATGATCAAGCAGCACCATCTGCTGGAAAAAGTCTCGGCGCTGGTCGACGAAGGGGTCATCAAGACCACCGTTGGCGAGCACTTCGGCAGCATCAATGCCAGCAACCTCAAACGCGCCCATGCCCTGATCGAAAGCGGCAAGGCAAAAGGCAAGATTGTCCTGGAAGGCTTCTGAGCATTCATCCAGTCAAGGTAACCAAGGCGGGGCCATGAGCCCCGTCAGCTTATCCATCAGCAGCGATGAGCTGCTCGAATCGCTCCGCCAGAAACGCTCTGAGCACCTGCACAGCAGGTGTGAGCGAGGTTCGATGAGCGCACACCAGTTGCAACGGCGCAGGTTGGCCGTAATCCCAAGGAAACAACTCGACCAGCCGCCCAGCGCGTATGTCCGCCAGAACGTCCAGCCTGGATTTGTAAACGATCCCCAATCCTTCAACACCCCAGCGCCGAACGACATCGGCGTCATCGCTCAAGCGGTCGCCTGTAACCTGGACGGTCTTGATTCCATCGGGCAAATGGAAGCTCCATCGCTCGTAAGTCTGCTCGCCCATCACATAGCGCAGGCAATTATGCCTGCCCAGGTCTTCCAGAGCGTCTGGCGCCCCATGTCGTGCCAAGTATCGAGGTGAGGCGCAGACCGTTCTGCGATTCCCTGGGGCGAGCATCAGTGCAACGAGGCTGGAGTCTGCCAGTTGCCCATACCTTATACTCGCATCCAGTTGCTGGCCGACAAGGTCGGCCACCTGATCGCTGACCCGCAGTTGCAGCGTCACCTTGGGGTTCAACCGCTGGAAATCGTCGAGCCAGGGCAGCAACAGATTCCTGCCAATATCCGAAGGGATGGACAGGCGAAGTGTACCCGCGATCTCATCTCGCCCTTCGGTCAGCGCCACCTCACCGGCGTCCAGTGCGTCCAAGGCCTGACGGGCATGGGGCAGATATCGCTCGCCATCATCCGAGAGCCGTAAACGCCTCGTGGAGCGCACGAACAACCTGGCACCCAGGCTGCTTTCCAGTCGCTGGACAGCCCCGCTGGCCAAGGCCGGTGAAATATCCAACAACCTGGCCGCTGCCGAGAAGCTGCCGGCAAAGGCTGTTGTGACGAAGACCTGAAGATCATCAAACCGAACTGTTTTCTTCACTGTGGCGAATTCTTGACCTGGCACGTGGGCCAAAGCGTAGCGACATTGCGCAGCCATTCCCAGCCTGGGTCTACAACATTCGTGATGAGCCGCCAGCCCTCTGCGCAGGCAGAGGGGCCGGCGACGCACATCCAGCGGGATCAGGAATTGAAGCCCAACCCTGAGGAAAGGTCGGAGTCTCCAGGCTTGCGCTCCGCCTGTGTCGACGCTTTACCACCCGCCTGATCGAGCGACTCTTCGACCGACGCCTTCACCTCGCGGCCCTTGGCCTTGAGCGTGTCGGTCAAGCGATCGCTGCTGCCGCCCATCAGCTGGTCTTCCTTGCGGGTAGTGGGTAATGCGGCCCCCAATGCCGCACCCAGCGCTATGCCCAAAGCGGCCAATACCAGAGGTTGCTCCTGAAGCAGGTGATCGAACTGGCCCTTCAGTGCCGTGGCCTGATCTGCGGCCTTGTGTGCCGAATGGCGCACGGTATCCGCGGAAGCCCCCACGGAGTCGCGGGCGCCGCTGCCAAGGTCGCTGGCCCGATCGCGCATGTCATGGGCTTTCATGCGCACCTTCTGGCTGGCGTCGTGCACTGCCTCCCCCGCCTGCGCGAAAGCGCCCTTCACCGTGTCCACCGCGTCGCCGAGCTTTTCGCCCAACCCAGGCCCATGGTGCGCAGGCCCGGGGTTGAAGGGGCGGTTCTGGTTCAGGCCCAGCCAGGCCAGGCCCAATACCGTCAGGGTTGCGGGTACGGGGTTGTTCTTGAGGGTGGTGCCAAGGTTCTCGAAGAACTCGCCGCCATTGCCCTTGGCATAGGCCAGGACCCGGTCGACCATCTGGCCCGGGCTCAGGCGCTGTTCGAGGGCGTCCACCAGATCGCTGATGTGCTCGCGCTTGGCGTTGATTTCCTGCTCGAGCAAGTCCGGGTCTTTGTGCGCTTCATGTTCGAAGGAAGTGGTCATGGCAGTTTCCTCTTCAGCGTGTCCTTGTCCTGCTGCATGGCATGCAAGGTGCGGTCAGGGGCCAGATGCGTGGGTTCGAACCGTTTCTTGCCCGACTGCAACATGATGAACCCGATTACCAAGGTGACCACGCCCACGATCAGGGCTGCCAGCCAGGGTTCGAGCACCATCGCCAAGGCGTAGACTGCCGCCAGCAACAGGATGACGAAGCCCGCCAGCATCACGATCGCACCCGCTGCCACCGCAGCCGTGCCGGCTTTGAGGGTGGCGAGGTTCTGCTGCAGCTCTGCCTTGGCCAGCGCCAGCTCCTTGGTGAACAGGTCCGGTACTTCCCGCATCAGCTGGCGCAACAAACCGCCAACACCGACGGCGTCGTCTTCCGCCGTGTGCAAGCTCGGGGTGGTATGCAAGGGTTCTTTGTTCATCATTCACCTCCTTTGAGTGGATCGCGTTCGAACGGGCTGCCACTGACCGGCGTGCCTGCACCAGGGCCGACTGGGTCGATTGGGGTGAAAGGTTCACGGGTGGATACGTCGCTACCACGATCAGGCACTGGCTGCGCGGGGTGGGACTGTTGCCAATCACCGGACGACGCAGGGGTGGTGGACTCATGGCTGGTGCTGGCTCGCATGAAACGCGATACGGCAAACCCGATGGCGACGCTACCGGCCAGGAATAGCGCCGGGTTGCTCCTGGCCAACTGAGCACCACGCTGCAGCAGGCTTTCGGCACTTTCATGGCGTACCTGTTCGGCGAACTCACCCACGCACTCTGCTGCCTGGTTCAGGTACTGCGACAGCCCGAGACTGTCCTTGCCTTGCAGTGCAGCTGCCGCCGAACGCGCACCTTCCTCGAGCGAATCAAGCTGATCGGCTGCGTTATCGCGGTAATGTTCGAACTGCTCGCTGCCTTTGTGCCTGGCCTCGCCAAGCAGCGCACCGGCGTCATCGATAAAGGCATGCTCCTGGGTGCTACCGGGTGGAGATGTCGAACTTTGATTGGTCTTGTCCATCGTTTCGCCCTCGAAGCTGAATGTTGGGTGAGTGCCACTTTTATTGGGGCATTCATTCGAGGGACGCAGGTAAGGCGGCAGGAGTTCAGCGTTTGTGATCTATGACATTTGTCCGGAGGACCAAAGAAAATAGCGCAATCAATCTTGGTTGCTGGTACCGGAGCAAAGGCTTTGCATGTGGCGGTAATCAGCGTTGACAACGATCGCAGCACCGCCTTGTAACGGGGTGCGGCTGTGCTGCTCACGCCAGCTGGATGAAGACCGCGTAGATACCGAGAACCATCCAGAAGACCAGGAATATCCAAGGCGTACGCAGCGAAAACAACAACGACTTGCGGTGCCCGGCCTCTGAAATTTCCGCCTCACTGAACAATGGCGATTCGTCATACGCCAGCCCCATCAATGGCTCGCTGCGCAGCAGGTGGCTCTGTTTCACTTGCCAATGCTCGATGATCTTGTAGGCCGCGCGAATACCCGGCCAGGCATTGAGTGAACTCAATACGCCCAGCAAGGCAAGAAACGGCGGAACCACCAGCGTGAACATCTCCCCCCAGCTCTGGTTGAGGTTACCCATCGACGATACGAAGGCGATCACCAGAAACGACTGCGCGGCAAGATAGGCGTCTGTGCGGTTGGCGAGGATGCTGGTCTCGTACTGGATTTCACAGCGGTAGAAATCCAGGCGCTCTTTCGGCGAACCGAACATGCGGGCGTTCTGCTCACTGATTTCGTGTTCAGGGGTGGCGGGAGTGATGATTCGCGGCACGTGCTGGCTCCTGAAAGAAAGTGAGGATGATCGTGTCTCGAAACTTGAGAAGCGAACCCATGAGCGCAAGCCTGCCTGAAGATTTCAGGCAGGGCTTGCGCACAACAAGCTTCAGGTATTGCCGGTACCGCTATTGGAGAACTTCTTTACATCAATGGTCGGTGCGACGAACTCCGGCCCGTCGCCCGATACCCGCCAGCGCACATTGTTGATGCCGTAGCGCTCAGCCATCGGCCGGCTGACCTTCTTGATCTTGTGCTGGCCGAACCGTGGAATGATACCCACGCCGGCATCGCAACTTGCCCAGTGCCAGGCTTCGGCGTTGTCCATACGCTCGAGCCGGATGATGAAGGTGCGAAATTCCCCATGAAGCTCGTACTCGATCACATACAACTGCTGTCCAGCCATTGCACTCTCCTTCACCAATTCAGACTAATGGAGCGAGCAACGTGTAAAAAGATTCATTAATTTTGACTGGTTGGTCATCGCTCTTTTCCATCGCCATGCTTCCATCACTTCCTCAGCGCAAATGCCGCTCCAGAGCCAGTGCATTGGCTGTCGCAGCACCGGAGGCGGTGTTGTCGAAAATGCACCAGGTGGGCACTCCGGCGGCAAGGCTGTACCGCAAGTGTTCAGCCAGACGCTGCAGATATTCGTCGGGATACTCGCTGTGGTAGATCCTTGGTTCACCATGCAGGCGCCAGTAGACCAGCCCCGGCCAACCTCCCGGTTGCGCATCGGTAACGAAGCGCGACGGGCTCGCGGCAACCTGGGCGATACGCAAATCGACCAGCATCGGCTGCGCCGATTGCCAGCTGGCGTGCCTGGGCTCCAGCGCTACCGGCCCGTCATACCGTTGCCGCAGGCTTTCGAAGAAACGTCGCGCATGCTGGGGGTCATGGCCAAGCGATGGGGGCAGTTGTACCAGCAGGCAACCCAGGCGGTCGCCCAACTGACTGCATTGAGCAAGAAACCTGTCCAGCGCCTCCTCGCACCCGCAGAGCCGCTGCTCATGGCTGATGGCCTTGGGCACCTTCACCGCAAAGCGGAAATGCTCTGGTACGGACGCAGCCCAACGGGCGTAGGTTTCGGGGCGATGGGGTCGGTAGAAGGAACTGTTGATTTCCACCGCATTGAAGCGGCTGGCGTAGCGTTGCAGGTGGCTGCCGGGCTGCGCAAATGCCTCGACGTAACGGCTCGACAAGCTCCAGCCAGCGCAACCCAGATAAATCATCAGCTACCGGCCGGTTCGCCACGCAACGCCTCGCCCTCACCCGCGACGCGCCGGGCATACCCCACACCCCACAGCAGCGCCCGCCTCATGGTTTCTCCCGCGCGCTGGTCGTAGATCCGTTCGCACAGCACCGAACCGTCGGTGCGATAGACACCAATGAACAACTGCGTGGCGCCTGTACGTGACAAGCGCGTCTGCACTTCCAGGCAGGTGCCGGTGCCGAGCGTTTCCTCGTGGGTCTGATGGTGCAGGATCGGGTCGCACCACTGTCTGTAGGTTTCACCTCTTCGTTTCATCTGCCAGCCCTCACCTTTTCATGGTTGCTGATAATGCCCCGGCGACGTGCCTGGCTCATGGTCGTGCTCAAGACGCTGCACTTGCACGTCAGTGAAAGATGACGCTTCGTTGCGGTGCAGGCCCTGGAGGTAATCGCGCGCTGCTTCGCGGCTCAGGTCCTCCTGGTCGCTGCGCAACTCGCAGGTGCCGGGTTGGTTGTCGAGGATGTAGCTGATCAGGTACAGGTACTGGGCCATCGCTGTAACTCCTGCTGGCTGAATGAAATCGGACGACTCAGCTCGATTGATCCTGGCTTGAGTGCAGCCGTTCAGCAGCGACGACGACCGGCTCAGGAACTCATCGCCAGGCGGTGATCAGGACGCCACGCGTGCCGTTGACCGGGTCTTGTGCGGGGTCGGGCACGGAAGCGATTCGCGCCAGCGCCTGCTGGTGCGCTGCGCTTTCTGGCCGCTGGATATCGTAGTTTTCCTGCCCCTTGGGATAGGCGCCGACCACCAGAAAATCATCGCTGCTCTCGACGCAGCGATGGCCAGTTCCTGCCGGCAGTACCAGTACGTCGCCGCACTTCACGCTTATTGTCTGCCCCGCTTCGCCGCCCAACGTCACCCGCGCCCGGCCGCATGCGACGCCCAGAACTTCATGAGCATTGGGGTGAAAGTGATGGTAATCGAAGATCCCACCGCGCCACAGCGGCACCCACTGGTGTGCGGTGAACAGCGCCTCGAAGGCACTGGCGCAGTCTTGCGACGGGTTAAGTTGCAAGCGGTACAGCAATACCGGGAAACGGCTGTTCGGCGTTGCACCGTCGTCCTTGACATACAAGGTCTGCACGGTGGCACCCGCAGTGTCTGTCGCATTCATGTCGAGCATCCTGATCCTGTTGTCCGTTCACTTGCGAACCCGATGGCTCATGCAAGGTTCCAGTCGGTAGACCAGTGCGCACACGCTTGAAACTTTCCCGATCCGCGCCAAGTCCAGACCCCTATCGGTCACAGGACGGGAGAAGGCAATGACCAGCACGGTAGGCGACTTTCTGGTGGAGCGCTTGTATCAATGGGGGGTGCGGCGCATCTTCGGCTACCCCGGCGACGGCATCAATGGAGTATTCGGGGCGTTGAGCCGGGCCGAGGGCAAGATCCAGTTCATCCAGGCACGCCACGAGGAAATGGCGGCCTTCATGGCCAGCGCCCATGCCAAGTTCACCGGCGAATTGGGCGTGTGCATTGCCACCTCCGGCCCCGGCGCTTCAAATCTGCTCACCGGCCTGTATGACGCGCACATGGATCACCAGCCAGTGCTGGCCATCGTCGGTCAGCAGGCCCGAGCAGCGCTTGGGGGGCATTACCAGCAGGAGCTGGACCTGCTGTCGATGTTCAAGGACGTCGCAGGTGCCTTCGTCCAGCAGGCTTCGACCCCGGAACAGGTGCGCCACTTGCTCGATCGCGCTGTACGTACCGCCGTCGGCGAACGCCGGGTCACCGCCATCATCCTGCCCAACGACCTGCAGGACCTGCCCTACCACGAACCACCGAAAGCCCATGGCACGGTGCATTCCGGCATCGGCTACAGCAGGCCCAGGGTGGTGCCTTTCGAGCAGGACCTGCAACGTGCCGCCGAGGTACTCAACGCCGGACGAAAAGTGGCGATCCTGGTCGGTGCCGGTGCACTGCAAGCCACCGAACAGGTGATCGCGGTAGCTGAAACGCTTGGTGCAGGCGTGGCCAAGGCGCTGCTGGGCAAGGCCGTAGTGCCAGACGACCTGCCCTGGGTCACCGGCGCCATCGGGCTGCTAGGTACCGAACCGAGTTATCGGTTGATGAGCGAATGCGACACCTTGCTGATGATCGGTTCCGGCTTCCCCTACGCCGAGTTCCTGCCTGAGGAAGGCCAGGCCCGTGGCGTGCAGATCGATTTGCAGCCAGACATGCTCAGTCTGCGCTACCCCATGGAGGTCAACCTGGTCGGTGACGCCAGCGAAACGCTGCGGGCACTGCTGCCATTGCTCGAACACAAGACCGAGCGCCGTTGGCGCGACAAGGTTGAAGGCTGGCGCGCAGACTGGGACAAGACCCTGCAGAAACGCGCCTTGGTCAAGGCCGACCCGATCAACCCCCAGCGCGTGGTGCACGAACTCTCCCCTCGCCTGCCCGACCACGCCATCGTCACCAGCGACTCCGGGTCCTGCGCCAACTGGTTTGCCCGCGACCTGCAGATACGCCAGGGCATGCAGTGCTCGTTGTCCGGCGGCCTGGCCAGCATGGGCGCGGCGGTACCCTATGCCATCGCCGCCAAGTTCGCCCATCCGCGGCGCAGCGTGGTGGCATTGGTGGGTGACGGGGCGATGCAGATGAACAATCTGGCCGAGCTGATCACCGTCGCCAAGTACTGGCGCCAGTGGGAAAACCCCCAGTGGATCTGCGCTGTGTTCAACAACGAAGACCTCAACCAAGTGACCTGGGAGCAACGAGTAATGGAGGGCGACCCCAAGTTCGAGGCCTCACAGGCGATTCCTGATGTGCCCTACCATCTGTTCGCCATCTCCATCGGCTTGCAAGGCATTTATGTGGAACGCGAAGAAGACATTGCTGGCGCCTGGGAGCGAGCCCTGGCGGCTGACCGACCGGTGTTGATCGAGTTCAAGACCGATCCGGACGTTCCTCCCTTGCCGCCGCACATCAAGCTTGAACAGGCAAAGAAGTTCGCCAACAGCCTGATCAAGGGCGACCCGGACCAGGCTGGGGTCATCGTGCAGACGGCCAGGCAAGTTCTCGGTTCGGTATTGCCGGGCAAGAAATGATAGGTGGGCGGCACTGGCAGCAACCAGCCCCGCCGGCACCCGGCCAACTACACTCAGTCGACACACGTCTGCGCAGAGACAGCAATCATGCCTACGCAAACCGCAATCGTGTTCGCTGGCGGCGGCAGTCTGGGTGCAGTCCAGGTGGGGATGCTGCGGGCCCTGGTCGAAGCCGAAGTCCAGTTCGACATGGTGGTTGGCGCCTCGGTAGGCGCCATCAACGGTGCCTACTTTGCAGCGAGGCCCAACGCTCAGGGTGTCGAGACACTCGCCGAATTCTGGCGAGGCCTGAGCAGAACCGACATCTTTCCCTTGTCCTGGCTCGATACCTGCCGAGGCCTGCTCAAACGTCGTGGTTTCCTGCTGCAACCAGCGGCCTTGCATCGATTGCTTGGCAAGGCGCTGCCGATCCATCGCATCGAGGATGCGAAACTGCCCCTGCATATCGTCACCACCGACCTGCTAAGTGGTGCCGAGACAGTGCTGTCCAATGGCGAGCTCGAGCAAGCGCTACTGGCCAGCGCCGCGATACCGCTGGTGTTCCCTTGCGTGCAGATCGGCGGCCAGTTCCTGGTGGATGGCGGTGTGGCAAGCAACACGCCTATTTCGACTGCCGTAGCGCTGGGCGCCAGCAATGTCGTGGTAATCCCCACCGGGCTCAGCTGCGCCTTGACTCAACCGCCCCGCGGCCTTGTCGCCTTGGCCTTGCACACTGTCAACCTGATGAGCATGCGCCAGCTTGTGAGTGACATCGAACACTTCCGCACGCTCACCAGCCTGCATATCGTTCCGCCCTTGTGCCCGGTCGATGTCTCGGTATTCAACTTCGACCAGACCGAGTCGTTGCTGGAGCGGGCCTATGAGCAGACGCTTCGGTGGCTGGACCACGGCGGGCTCGAACGGACCAAGGTGCCGGGTGCCCTGACCGTTCACTCGCATGCCCATGAGCATTGAATGATGTGGACAGTTCGGGGCCTTACACATCTGCCCGGCGAAACACCAATACCCTTGAAACAGTGGTTTGGCATACGGCATCGTCCTGATTGAGCGTGATGCTCTCAAGGACAGCGAAGCCCCGGTCAGGCTTGGACTTCGACGCGGCAAGCTCCCTTATGGTTGTGGTCACTCGCAACAGGTCACCTGGTCGCACGGCCCTTGGCCAGCTGATTTCGCTGCCGGCGCCGATGAGCCCTCCAGCCACTGGAACACTCTCTACCAACAACCGCATCGTGACTGCGGATGTATGCCAGCCGCTAGCAGCCAGCCCAGCAAAAAAGGTTTCTTGGGCAGCATCGGGGTCCGTATGGAATGGCTGGGGGTCGAACTCCGAGGCGAAACTCAGGATCCGCTCCTGGGTCATTTCATACGAGCCGCTCATGAAGGACTCACCTACTTGCAAGTCCTCGAAAAAGAGCCTTTCAGGTGCAGAAGCCATGAGTTACCTCCGGGGTATGCAGGCAGCGGCGGCAAAGCGAACGTCTGGAACTGGCGCCAGTTTAGCCCTTCCCAACCTGCCTCCAAAAGCCACGCTCACGCTAGCGCTGCTCCCGTACGAACTCGATGAAGGCCCTCAACGCCGCAGGCACCTGGCGGCGGCTCGGGTAGTACAGATACAGCCCCGGGTAGTAGTGACACCAGTCCTCCAGCACCTCCTGCAGATGGCCACGCTCCAGGTGCTCCTTGGCCATGTCTTCGAACACGTAGGCCAGGCCGAGCCCTTGCAAGGCAGGCGCCAGCATCAGGCTGACGTCACCCAATACCAAGGGCCCCTGGACATCGACCTCCAGTTGCACACCCCCGCGCTCGAACTCCCATCGATAAAGTGCGCCACCAGGGAAGCGGTGCCCGATGCAAGGTAGTTGCTTCAAGTCTTGCGGGTGCTGTGGAACAGGATATCGATCGAAAAACGCGGGCGCCGCTACCACCACCGAACGAAGGTAAGGGCCGATGGGCAGCGAAACCATGTCCGCCTGGAGTCGCTCCCCCAGGCGCACGCCAGCATCAAAGCCGGTGCCCACCATGTCCACCAGCGCATCGTCACTGACGATTTCCAGGCGTATATCCGGATACGCCAGTAGAAAGCGATTGGCCAATGGCAGTAGCGCGAGCTCTACTGCGGCGCGCCCGGCAGTGATACGCAGGTTGCCTGACGGTTTGTCGCGGAAGTTGTTGAGGTCCTCCAGCGCGTCGGCGATGTCCCGAAAGGCCGGTTGCAGCCTCTGGTAAAGACGCTCCCCGGCCTCGGTAAGCGCCACACTGCGCGTGGTGCGGTTGAACAGGCGAACATCAAGACGGGTTTCCAGAGCCCGCAGCGCATGGCTCAGGGCCGAGGGCGTAAGGCCCAGCTCGACTGCCGCGCGGCTGAAGTTCAGGTGGCGGGCAATGCACAGGAACAGGGACAGATCGGCGGTGCTGGTTGGCTTCATTACTGAAAGCTACTCAAAGGCCAATGTAATATTCATGGGATTATCACAGCAATCCGCAGATTTTAAAGTTCGCTCAACTCATCGAGAAGGCCCGCATGGTGCAGGGTCGGATACAGGAGGAGTTGACATGCGTACCTGGCTCATTACTGGCGCTTCCCGCGGTTTCGGCACCCTGATCGCCCAACAGGCCCTGGCAGCGGGTGACGCCCTCATCGCAACGGCGCGTAACCCGGAAGACATCGAGGCTCGCCTTGGCCGGCACCCGAACCTGTTGGCCGTGCGCCTGGATGTGACCCGCGAAGAGGACGCCCATGCGGCGGTCGCTGCTGGCATCAAGCATTTCGGGCAAATCGACGTGCTGGTCAACAATGCCGGTTATGGCGTGCTCGGCGCGGTAGAAGAAACCAGCGCCAGCGAAACCGAACGGCTGTTCGCCACCAACGTTTTCGGGCTGCTCAACGTAACCCGCGCCGTACTGCCCCACATGCGTCGCCAACGCAGCGGCCACGTGATCAACATCTCGTCGCTCGGCGGCTACCAGGCCTACATGGGCTGGGGGGTGTACGGTTCGACCAAGTTCGCGGTCGAAGGCATCAGCGAAGCGATGCATCAGGAGCTGGCCCCCTTGGGGATCAAGGTGACCGTGGTCGAGCCGGGCTTCTTCCGTACCGACTTCCTGGATGACCAATCGCTGGTGAAGACAGCCTTGGAGCTGCCTGACTACGCAGCCACCGTCGGCGTCATGCGCCACCACGCCGAGGCGGCCAACCATGCCCAGCCCGGCAACCCTGCGAAGCTGGCCGAAGCCCTGCTGGCCCTGGTCAATGCAGCGAACCCGCCACTGCGCCTGGCGCTGGGCAGCGATGCCGTCGCGCGCATCGAGGCCAAGAACAGCGCGGTAGAGCAAGAGCTGGCCCAGTGGCGGGACCTGTCGCTCTCTACCGACTTTGCCGCGTAGCCGTCGCTGGCGTGCCAAACCTGAACCGGGGGCGCCGGTTCAGGTTGTCAGTGGCATTGAACAGCCGCCTCGACAATCAGCTGGACCAGGAGCGTAACCTGCACGCTCAAGGCAACGTTTGCAGGGTGAACCAGGCCAATGAAGCGGTCGACCTGGCGCCCACCAAATGACGAGCGATCGTAGCGCAGGCATCTTCCGAGTGATTGAAAGCGGGACTACCACGCTGAACGTGCTAGGCAATGCAATCGCACCACTGGTGATTGCCCGTTGGGAGGGGGGTCAGTTGAAGCCATCCCGGAGTGAGGCGCCCAGCGGAGGTTGATGGGCCTATTTAGTACCCGTTCTCATAGAACAACACATGAATCATTGATTTAGCAGGGCCCTGTGGGAGCGGGTTCACCCGCGAACACCGGCGAAGCCGGTGCCAAGCACCGCATTGGATTCTTCGCGGGTAAACCCGCTCCCACAGCGGTACGCGAAACACCCGCATGCTCAGTTTTCAGCGAGACAGCGCATGCCTTCAGTGCTCACGAACTAACGCAGCAAGGCCAACATGCTCGCAGCGTCGCTGCACTCGAACTTGCCGGGTGCTTCGACCGCAATGTGCCTGACCACCAAGTCGTCGACCAACATGGCATAGCGTTGCGAACGCCGACCCATGCCGCGTGCCGATAGGTCCTGGATCAGGCCCAGCGCCTCGCTGAATTCACCATTGCCATCGCCAATCATCCTGACCGCCTCGCCCACCTGCAGGCTCGCGCCCCAGGCATTCATGACGAATGCATCATTGACCGAAACACAGAGAATTTCGGCAACCCCGGCAGCGAACAGGTCCTGGGCCGCGGCCACGTAGCCCGGTACATGCCGCTGCGAACAGGTAGGCGTGAAGGCACCAGGCAAGCCGAAGATCACCACTTTTTTCTGCTTGCAGCGCTCGTGCAGGGAAAACGCGTTCGGGCCGATTGCACAGCCGCCCTCGCCGTTGCTGTACTGGTAAAGCGTAACGTCGGGCAGTGTATCGCCGGTCTTGATCATCGTTTTCTCCGTGGGACGGTAAATGGCCAGGCATGATGCAGCATCCACCAAGGTGCGTACATACAGCGGTCTGGCCTGGAAGCTGGATGTCAGCTACCACGACGCGCCTCAAACCACTGGAACAACCCCATGCCAACCAGCATCGCAGCTACGAACAGCCAGGCCTGCCAGTACCCTGCAGGCAGCAGCACCAGGGCCGGCCCCGGGCAGATGCCCGCAAGCCCCCAGCCAATGCCGAATACCAGGCTGCCGCCGATAAGGCGGCGGTCCACATCACGTCGGCCAGGCAATTGCATCGCCCCACCCAGCAGGGCCGTTGGATGACCGCTCGCCCAGCGCATCGGTATCCATGCTGCGGCAATCGCCCCGATCATCACCAGCGCCAATGAAGGGTCCCATTGCCCGGCAATGTCGAGGAAACCGAGCACCTTGGCAGGGTCGGCCATGCCTGCAAGCAACAACCCCACGCCGAACAGCAGCCCGGCGATGAAACCACTGAACACTGGCATGTCAGGCCCCTTGTACGAGATGGCGGACCACATACACCGTGGCAAAACCGGTGGCCATGAAGCACAGCGTTGCCACCGCCGAACGGGGTGACAGGCGCGACAGGCCACAGACGCCGTGGCCGCTGGTACAACCGCTGCCGTAGCGCGTCCCCAGCCCTACCAGAAGGCCCGCCGCGATGAGCGTCCACGATGCCGTGGTGAAACGGGCTGACGGCAGCGTGGCAAATATCCCCCAAAGCAACGGGGCTGCCAGCAGCCCCAAAAGAAAGGCAAGCTTTTCTCTGCGCCCTTCCCCGCCTCGCTGCAGCATCGAACCGAGCAAACCACTGATTCCTGCAATACGGCCATTCACCACCGCGAACAGCCCAGCCCCCAGCCCGATCAACACACCACCAGCCAGCGCGGACCATGGTGTAAAGGCCAGCCAATCAATTGCCATCGTATTTCTCCCGGAACATGAACAAGAGAACAACTAACGGTTCAGTAAGAAAGCTGAAAAATACCACGACCCTATGCCGACAACTTCAATGAGATTAGCCAGCCTATTCAAAGTACATGAAGCTGCACTTGTTTGATGCAGGTCAAATTCGCGACCAGATGGCCGCCTAGACTGCAATCATCCAGGCATACCAAGGCCTCGAGGCACGTCGTATATATCCATAAAAGTGGAGTTCGCCATGCAAACGCAATTGAAGTTGGTTCTTGCTGTTGTTCTGGCCGGTAGTGCATTCATGGCGCATGCCGAAGCCAAAAATCAGGCTGCCGACGCCTCCACCAGCGCCCCAGCCGCCAGTACAACTTCCGAGTCGCCCATGCACAAGGCGATGAGCGAGCAAATGCATAAGATGCAGGTTGCTCATGACAAAGCCGCAGCCGCGAAGACCCCTGCCGAGCGCCAGGCCGCCATGCGCGAGGGCATGAAGACAATGAAGGAGAGCATGGCCATGCTGCACCAGCAACATGCTGCGGGCTGCATGGGTTCGGGCATGGGAATGTCGGGAGCCAAGGGTGGCATGGGTATGGGCGACGGAATGATGGACATGATGATGAAGATGATGGATCAGCAGTCGTCGATGATGGATATGCCCATGAAGCAGTAACCAGTACTCGCTGATGTTTCAGCACTGATCGCACTGCGGTCGATGGCGTGGTCGAAGCACGCCATCGATCTCGGCCACTATCTGCCGCGTTGCATCCTCGATGGCCCCTTCATTACGGCACAATACCCAGCCGTGTTCCGCAACCGCACGCTCGAACGCTTCGGTACAGGCAACCTGCTCGACCAGGCTATGGATCACCGTACTGCCCAGCCCGCGCGTCCTTGCCGCGGCTCTTGCCCATGAAGTATCGGGGGCCGTGACGACCCCGACATGCAAATCGGGCACCTGTACATTTCGCTCGAGGTTCAGGCGCAGGATCTCGTCGAACGCCACGCTGCGGCGAAATGCGGCATCAGAAGGGTACCAGCGATCGATCAGTATGATGCTGCCCGCTGGCTGCCTGGGCAGCACGTGTCGGGAAATCCAGGCACGGCTTTCGGCGAAGCGCTCGCATACCCTCAATTCCAGGTCCCGGGAGGGGTTTCTGACCAGTTGATTGACAAGGGCCATGGTTTCCCCCCGGTAGGGGTCGCTTTTTTTCTCGCAAAGCCGGATCACTTTCTTGTTGTCAGCCCGCAAGGCCTTGGTAACCGCCTCCAGAAGCGTGGTCTTGCCGGTGCCCTTGGGCCCATCGATGGAAACAAACAGCGGGCGGGTCATTTTTAATTACCAGTCGAATCTGAAGATGCAGCGCAGGCCTGGGTGCCACAGTATTCATCACAAGCCAGTGGAGCCATGCAGCTAGCCTGATTCAACCCAGCTGGGCCTGGAGAAACAGCGAAAAAAGCTCCGACTGCGATTTGATACCCAACTTGCTGTACATATGCTTGCGGTGCACTTTCACTGTCTCCACGGAGATTTCAAGCTTGCGCGCAATTTCTTTGCTGGAACACCCGCTCAGCATCAGCCGCCCCACCTCCAGCTCACGCCCGGTCAGCGGCGACTCCATCTGCTCGACCCTGTCCTCCATGCGGCTTTGCCAGTGCGGCGCAGGCTTGGTGGCCTCTTCCAGCAACTCCCGCTCGAACGTCATCCGCTGGCGCATCAGCGCAGTGACCCACGGCCGCAACAGTTCAAGCAGGGTGACCTGTTCGATGCTGAACCGGCGCTTGCTACCCAACGACAGGCACAGCGTGCGCTGCGCATCCAGCTGCACGTTGAACTGAATTTCATCGGCAACCACGTTAAGTCGGAAATAGCGCTGGTAGTAGTCCGTCTGCTCGAAACACTCAGGGGCCACATCCGACAGGCGTACCAGGCCAGTTCCCCCGGATTCTCGGCTGGCCACGTAGAAAGGGTCCAGCAGGTACAAGCCCTTCAGGTAGTCCTGGAACAGCGGGTCAGGGTTGCCGTCTGCACTGGGGCATTCGGCGAACACCTGCGGGCGCCCTGCGGAAAACAGCAGCGCAACCCAGCTGTCGCAGGCAACGTACTCGTTCAGCAACCGCACCAAGGCTGTCCAGAAGTGGTCCTTGTCGAGGGTTTCGATCAATTGGCCTACCGATCGGTGCCAGGCGATGTCGTGCAGCGTAAAATTCATCCTCTACCCCTGTTGGGTTACCACGTGGGCGTAATACCCCCCGCCATGATGACCACCCCATAATCCGGGCTAGCTTACGCTGAGCGAACCTGTACCGGGATCGTTTTTTACACCCCATGCCGCCAGGGCATGGCGGTCGAAGCTGTTAGTCGAGGATTGGAAATGAAGGTAGAGCTTGTCCAACTGGCCGGTCGCGATGGCGATACCGCGTACAACCTGCAGCGTACCATCGAGGCGATCGGCAACTGCGGCGCCGATACCGATCTGCTGGTCTTCCCGGAAACCCAACTGATGGGCTTCCCAACCGAAGAAAACATCGGCCGCATCGCCGAGCCACTGGATGGCCCGAGCATCACGGCAGTCCAACAGGCCGCACAAGCGCAGAATGTTGCCGTGGTCGTCGGGATGGCCGAAGCCGCAGACGACGGCCGTTTCTACAACACCACCGTGCTTGTCACGCCTGAAGGCGTAGCGCTCACCTACCGCAAGACCCACCTTTGGGCATCGGACTGCGGGGTTTTCACCCCAGGCGACCGTTTTGCGACAGCCCTGTTCAAAGGCATCCGTGTCGGCCTGCTGATCTGCTTTGACATCGAGTTCCCGGAAACCGCCCGTGCCCTGGGGCAGCTGGGCGCAGAACTGATCATCATCACCAACGGCAACATGGACCCGTACGGGCCCACCCACAGAACCGCCATCACCGCACGCGCCATGGAAAACCAGGCCTTTGCGGTCATGGTCAACCGCGTGGGTGATGGTGATGGCGGCCTGGTCTTTGCCGGCGGCAGTGCCGTCGTCGACCCGTACGGCCAGTTGCTGTGCGAAGCCGGCCGTGGCGAGTGCCGGATAACCGTCGAGCTGGCCATGGACCAACTGCAGCAGTCACGGCGCGATTACACCTACATCGCCCAGCGCCGCATCCAGCTGCCGGGTGAACAGGTCGAGCACGCCAACGGTCTTCGCGAACTGATCATCCCCTCCTGAAAATTCCACCCTTCCAGGCTCTATTACTGGAATGCAAGGCCGCCAGGGACGGCAGCGTGTTCGACTCTGAATAACAATCACAAGCTGGAGCAAGCAGTAATGGCCACACTCAAGCGAACGCTTTCGCTGGGCTCGGTGGTGCTTTTCGGCATCGCCTACATGACCCCCATCATCGTCCTGGGCACATTCGGTATCCTGGCCGAGACCACGGGAGGGAGGGTACCTGCAGCCTACCTCGCTGCAGCCATCGCCATGCTCTTTACCGCCTTGAGCTACGGCCACATGGCGCGCGCCTTCCCGGTCGCCGGGTCCGCCTATACCTACGTGCGCAAATCGATCAGCCCGCAGCTGGGCTTCATCACCGGTTGGGCGGTGTTGCTCGACTACCTGTTCCTGCCCATGGCGATCTGGCTCATTGGCGCGGCCTATCTGCACTCGGCGTTCCCGGGCGTGCCACAAGCCATTTGGGTGTTGGCATTCATCGGCATCACAACAACGATCAATGTAATCGGCCTGCGGCTGGCCAAGACCGTCAATGGCCTGTTGATGTTCATTCAGCTGCTGGTGCTGGCGGCGTTCGTTGCACTGGCGGTGCACTATGTCTGGGGCGACCCCACGGTACCGCTGTGGACACTCGAGCCGTTCTACAAGGAAGGCACCCAGTTGCCGCTGATCATGAGCGGTGCGGCGATTGCCTGCTATTCATTCCTGGGCTTCGACGCGGTCAGCACCCTGACCGAAGAAACCAAGGAACCACGCAAGAACATCCCGAAAGCCATCCTGCTGATCACCCTGATCGGTGGCGGGCTGTTCATCGCCTGCAGCTACTTCGTTCAGCTCGCTCACCCGTCCACCGACTTTGCCAACGCCGACGCGGCGGCTTATGAAATCGCCCAGAACATCGGTGGCGACATCTTCGTCAGCATCTTCCTGCTGGGGCTGATCGTCGGCCAGTTCACTTCTGGCCTGTCGGCACAGGCCAGCGCCTCCCGGCTGCTGTATGCGATGGGGCGTGACGGAGTGCTGCCCGGGTCATTCTTTGGAAGGTTGAGCGAACGCTTCAGCACGCCGGTGCCCAGCATCATCCTGTGCGGGGTGGTCGCCCTGCTTGCCTTGCGCATGGACGTGACGACCTCCACCTCGTTCATCAACTTCGGTGCATTTCTCGCCTTCAGCCTGGTCAACCTGGCGGTGATCTTCCACTACTGGGTCGCCATGCAGCAGCGTGGTGCGAACGCGCTACTGATGTACCTCGCGTTCCCCTTGGTGGGCTTTGCATCCACGTTGTGGCTGATGGCAAGTCTTGATCACCTGGCGATCTACCTGGGGGCAGGCTGGCTCTGCCTCGGCGTGCTCTACCTGACGGTGATTACCCGTGGTTTCAAGCGCAAGCCCCCGGAGATGCACTTCGAGGAAGCCTGAGCTGTCCACTCAGGTCGATACGGCGCTTTGAGCGATGCTCTGGATGGCACCGGCGGCGCCGGTGTTTGCGGTTGAGTCTAAGGCAGGTCGCTAGCCGTGCAGGAGCGGCCTAGCGTCGCGATTGGCTGCATGGCAGCCCGGCGATTGTTGCGTTGATGCTGAAATCCGGGGGCCGCTTTGCGGCCCATCGCGACGCAAGGCCGCTCCTACACAGGTTCGGCGCCAGCCTTGAGGTGGCGCCGATCCTGTCAGGCCTTACACCGCCAGCGCGCGCTCACGCAGCTCGCTGTTGAGGATGCGGTCGTTCTCGCTGTAATCGACCGGGCAGTCGATCACGTGCACGCCCGGGGTCTTGATGCAGTGCTCGAGCAGCGGCAGCAGGCCTTCGGCGCTTTCCACGCGGTGGCCGTTGGCACCGTAGGCTTCGGCGTACTTGACGAAGTCCGGGTTGCCGTAGTCCAGGCCGAAATCGGTGAAGCCCATGTTGGCCTGCTTCCAGCGGATCATGCCGTAGCCATCGTCACGCAGGATCACCACGGTGATGTGCATGCCCAGGCGTACCGCAGTCTCCAGCTCCTGGCTGTTCATCATGAAGCCGCCGTCGCCGCAAACCGAGATCACCGGGCGGTCCGGGTGCACCAGGTGCGCGGCCATGGCCGATGGCAGGCCGGCTCCCATGGTTGCCAGGGCGTTGTCCAACAGCACGGTGTTCGGCTTGTGCGCCTTGTAGTTACGAGCGAACCAGATCTTGTAGATGCCGTTGTCCAGGGCAACGATACCTTCGGACGGCAGCACGCGACGGATGTCGGCGACCATGCGCTGCGGGTAGACCGGGAAGCGGTTGTCGTCAGCACCTTCGGCGATCTGTGCTTCGTTGGCTTCACGGATCGCCATCAGGCGGGTGAAATCCCAGTGCGAAGTGTCGTTCAGCGCTTCGCTGATCTGCCATACGGCGTTGGCGATGTCGCCGATCACTTCAACCTGCGGGAAGTACACGGCATCGACTTCGGCGGAGCGGAAGTTGATGTGGATGACCTCGGTGCCGCCACGGACCATGAAGAACGGCGGCTTCTCGATCACGTCGTGGCCGATGTTGACGATCAGGTCGGCGGCTTCGACGGCGCGGTGCACGAAGTCACCCGACGACAGTGCCGCGTTGCCCAAGAAGCGCGGGTGGCGCTCGTCGACCACACCTTTACCCATCTGGGTGGTGATGAACGGGATGCCAGTCTTGTCGATCAGCTGCTTGAGGACCTTGGCGGTCATCTTGCGGTTGGCGCCGGCGCCGATCACCAGGATCGGGTTACGGGCGTTCAGCAGCTTTTGTACGGCGGCGTCGATCGCCACGTGCTCGGCCAACGGGCGGCGGTGCAGGCTTGGCGGGATCGGCAGTGCGTCGGTCTGCTCGGCGGCGATGTCTTCCGGCAGCTCCAGGTGCACGGCACCCGGCTTTTCTTCTTCAGCCAGGCGGAAGGCTTCGCGCATGCGCGAAGGGATGTTGTCGGCGGAGGCGAACTGGTGGGTGTACTTGGTGATGGGGTCCATCATGCCGCACACATCGATGATCTGGAAACGGCCCTGCTTGGACTTCTTGATCGGCTTCTGGCCGGTGATCATCATCATCGGCATGCCGCCCAGGTAGGCATAGGCGCTGGCGGTGACCAGGTTGGTGGCGCCAGGGCCGAGGGTCGACAGGCTGACGCCGGTCTTGCCGGTCAGGCGACCATAGGTGGCAGCCATGAAACCTGCGGACTGCTCGTGACGGGTAAGTACCAGCTTGATCTTCGACTTGCGCAGGGATTCGAGCAGGTCGAGGTTTTCCTCACCAGGAATGCCGAACACATACTCGACACCTTCGTTTTCCAGGCATTGCACAACGACATCGGCGGCCTTGGCCATTTGGGGTACTACCTCAAAATCTTTGTGGGATTGCAGATTTATTAAGCTGCGTGACTGAGATGTTGCAGGATGTCTCAGTGGCGCGCATCGTAGGCCCTCTGGTTAATAATAATAAATATATTGTTATGATGCTTGGCATCACAGTTTGTTATGAACGGTAAACCCCCTCAATGAACCTCAAGGCATTGCGCTGCTGCGTCGAGATCGTGCGCCAAGGCAGCTTCACCAAAGCCGCGCAGCACCTGCATATCGCCCAGCCGGCACTGAGCATGGCCGTTACCCGCCTGGAAGAAGAACTGGGCGTCACCCTGTTCAACCGCACCACACGCAAAGTCATCCTGACAGCCGAGGGCGAACGCTTCCTGCCACGTATTGCAGCGGCCCTGCGGGAAATGGATGTGGCCCGGCAAGAGCTGCGCGACATGGCCGACCTGAAGCGCGGCGAAGTGCGCCTGGGTATCCCGCCGATGTTCGGCCTGCACTATGTGCCCGGCCTGATGAACGCCTTCCGCCAGCTGTACCCGGGCATTGCCATGACCGTGTTCGAAGGCAGTGCCGAGGACATCGGCCATCGCCTGGAACAACGGGAGATCGACCTGGCGCTGCTGGAGTCCCGGCGCGTGCCGCCCGACAAGGAATCGATCCTCTTGGGCAGCGATGAGATGCTGGCGTGCATGCACCCTGACCATCCCTATGCTGGCAAGGCCTTCCTCACAGCCGAGGACCTGCGCAATACCGACATGGTGGTGTTCGACCGCACCTTCGTGCAACGTCACCTGCTGGATGCGTTCTTTGCCGAACATGGCATCACCTACCGGGTAGCGCTGCAAAGCAACTTCGTATCGCTGGTGGTACAGGCCGCGCTGGACAACATGGGCGTGGCGACCCTGCTGCGCTCGGTGCAACAGCGCACGCCGGGCATCGTCGGCGTACCGTTCCAGCCAGCGCAGCAGATGAGCTTCCGCTTGTGCTGGCGCTCGGGGGAATACCTTTCGCTGGCCAGCAAGCGCTTCATCGATTTTGCCGCGCAGACTCATTACCTGGAGCGCTGACTCCACCTTGCTCGACGTCACTATCGCGAGTTGACTATGATCCCACCTTGAACGTTTCAGCATGTTTCACAAGGATCCAGATGTCAGTTCAGGAATTACCCCCTCTCCCTAGCAAAAGTACCGTCGCGAAGATGGAAGCCGCCATGGCGCTGGGCAGCTTTGCCATTGGCACCGGCGAGTTCGCCATCATGGGCCTGATGCCCGATATCGCCAGCAATCTGCAATTGAGCGAGCCCCAGGTGGGCCATGCCATCAGCGCCTATGCGCTGGGGGTGATGGTTGGCGCCCCGACACTGGCGATCATCGGTGCCAGGCTGTTGCGCAAGCACATGCTGCTGTTGTTGATGGCGTTGTATGCCGTAGGCAACCTGGCTACCGCCTTCGCCCCCTCGTTCGGTGGCCTGGTCGCCTTCCGCTTCATCAGCGGCCTGCCCCACGGTGCCTACTTCGGCATCGCGGCGGTAGTGGCATCGAGCATGGTGGCCAGGGACCAGCGTGCGGGGGCCGTGGCCCGGGTGATGATGGGGCTGACCGTGGCCATGTTGCTCGGCAACCCGGTTGCCACCTTGCTGGGCCAGTACTTCGGCTGGCGCTCGGCATTCGTGCTGGTCGGCGTGATCGCCCTGTGCACCATCGCCCTGGTTTGGCGCTTCGTGCCCCAGCGCCACGATGAAGTGCGCAGCGACCCGCGCAAGGAACTGCAAGCCTTCACCCTGCCGCAGGTGTGGATGGCGCTGGGCATCGCCTCGATCGGCTTTGCCGGCATGTTCTGTGTGTTCAGCTACCTGGCGCCGACCATGTTGCAGGTGACCCAGGTGTCGCCGCAGTGGATTCCATTCGGCCTGGCGGCATTCGGCGTCGGCGGCATCGTCGGCAACATCGCCGGTGGCAAGCTGTTCGACCGCCTGCAGTTCCGCGCCGTCGGGCTGGTGCTGGTGTGGTCGATTGCCGTGCTGCTGTTCTTCAGCTTTGCCGCCCAGGCGCTGTGGAGCCTGCTGCTGGGCATTGGCCTGGTCGGCACCATGATTGCCCTGGCGGCGCCGTTGCAAATCCGCCTGATGGACATTGCCCATGAAGCGCCAAGCCTGGCGGCGGCGTCCAACCATGCGGCGTTCAACCTGGCCAATGCGCTGGGGCCGTGGCTGGGTGGCATGGCGATAACCGCAGGTATGGGCTGGACCAGCACCGGGTACATCGGCGCGGCTACGGCGCTGGTCGGGCTGGGGATCTACCTGGTGGCACGGCGGATGAAGGGCGGGCACTAAGGTTGAGGCCTGACAGATAGCGTTAACGGGGCTGCCATGCAGCCCATCGCCGGCAAGCCAGCTCCCACAGAGACCGCACAATGCCTGAAATTTGTGCGGTCCCGGCGGCACCGCTTAAGAAGCCGGATGGGGCAGAAACCCAGATCTTCCAGTTCTCGCTGGGACAGACCTTCTGATGCCTGACTCCGTGTAGGAGCAGCCTTGTGCTGCGAAGAGGCCAGCACGGCCGACGGAAATATAGAGGCATGATTGGCCTCTTCGCAGCACAAGGCTGCTCCTACAGAGACCGCACCGAGCTGGCGTTGAGCATTACCCGCTTTTACCCCTTTGACAGTGACCTTGCTTAAGCTGCCCAGGACTCGTACCCCCGCCTAGCAGGACATGCCCATGCCACCCTTCACACCATGCTTCCCCACTTCACTGCGCCCCGACGAAGTCCCGGTCGCGCTACTCGACCTGGTCCAGGAGCGCCTGGCCGGGCAGCTTGGCCCTCGCTTCACCGTGGCACTGGGCGCCGTCGGTACCGGCTTCATCGAGCGCCGGCTGCGCATGGCCACCCAGCTCAAGACGATGCTCGACTCGGCCACGTTCACCAGCATGGGCAGCGACGACCCGCGCCGCCCACTGGTGTGGATCAGCGAGCTGGCCAGCCCCAAGGAAATGATTACAATGCATGCCCCAACCTGAAATATGTTTTTCCCATGAAATCACTGCTTTACGCCGTATCCTTACTGTTTTCCTTCACCCTCCCTGCCCTGGCCAGCCCGCCGGCGACCTTCACCGAGGCCAAGGTGGTGGCCAAGCAGAAGGTGTACATGGACCAGGCCAGCAGTGCCATGGGCGACCTGTACTGCGGTTGCAAATGGGCCTGGGTGGGCAAGTCTGGCGGGCGTATCGATGCCGCCTCGTGCGGCTACCAGACCCGCAAGCAGCAGAACCGCGCCGAACGCACCGAATGGGAACACATCGTGCCGGCCTACACCTTCGGCAACCAGCGCCAGTGCTGGAAGAATGGCGGCCGCGAGCATTGCGTGGATGACGACCCGGTGTTCCGCGCCATGGAGGCCGACCTGTTCAACCTGTACCCGGCAGTGGGCGAGGTAAACGGTGATCGCAGCAATTTCAACTACGGCATGGTTGCTGGCAATGCAGGGCAATACGGGCAGTGCACCACCAAGGTGGACTTCGTGCAGCGTGCTGCCGAACCACGCGACGAAGTGAAAGGCCTGGTCGCCCGTACCACCTTCTACATGTACGACCGTTACAAGCTGAGCATGTCGCGCCAACAGCAGCAGTTGCTGATGGCCTGGGACAAACAACACCCGGTGTCGGCCTGGGAGAAAGAGCGTGACCGGCGCATTGCCGCGATCATGGGGCATGCCAACCCCTTCGTGACCGGGGAACGCAAATGGACCGCCAACTACAAGCCGGTCGGCAGTGGCGTAGTGCAAGCGGTGCCGGCGAAGACTGCCAAGCCAGAGGCCAAGCCGAGCCTGGCCAGTGCCGGGTCGGTGGGGGCGGTGCTTGGCAATCGCAACAGCCATGTCTATCACCTCTCCGTGGGCTGCCCGGGCTATACCCAGGTTACCGCGAAGAACCAGGTCACCTTCGCCACAGAGGGTGAGGCGCAGGCAGCGGGTTATCGCAAGGCGGGCAACTGCCGCTGATCGCCTTCCTAGGGGCCTGCGCGGCCCCCTTGCAATCGAGCGGGCTGCACGGCAGCCCGCAACAATGACCATCCGTCGCCCAGACGGCACCCCACTCCCCGCCCCCAGCCCAACGAATGACAGATCATCCGTAAAGGAGAGGTTCCATGATCCGCATTCGCCCACTCTCACTGTGCCTTGCCCTTACCCTGGCCAGCGTCACTGGCACCAGCTTCGCCGCCACCGACACAGACACCGACAGCCGCCCGCAAACCGACCAGCACGGTGGCAAGACCGCCGGTGAAGACAGCAGCGTAAACAGCCCAGGCAGCAGCAAAACCAATGACAGCAGCGACACCGGCAGCAACAGCGATGCCGCCGACGGCGCCGCTGGTGGCTCGAACAGCACCGGCGAAGCCACCGGCTCCGGCGCCGGGCACACCGGTGGCACCGCCGAGGACCAGGACAGCCATTGAGGCCGGCCTGGGCTACACTGCGCCGGAACGCCCTGCCAAGGATTCACCATGAACCTCAAACCCTGGCTGCTCGCCGCCCTGCTGCCTTGCAGCGCCTTGGCCGTCGCTGGCAGCCAGGGCGCGCTGTCGATCAGCTCATCGTCGTTCACCGATGGCGGCGTGATCGCCTTGCAACAGGTTGGCCCGGACCCAGCCTGTGGTGCCGGCGAAGAGCGCACCCCGCAACTGAGCTGGGACAACCTCCCCGCAGGCACCCAGTCGCTGGCCCTGATCATGTTCGACCCGGACGGCGGCAAGGGCATTGGCGTGGTCCACTGGATCGCCTACAACATAGACCCGGCCCAGGATGGGCTGAAGGAAGGCGTCGCCGGGCTGACCGGGCAAGGCGTGACCGTGGGGCGCAACTCGCGGGGCACGCTCAGCTACCGCGGCCCCTGCCCACCCGCCGGCGACAACCCGCACCACTACGCACTGACGCTGATCGCCACCGACCTGCCATTGGGCACACTGCCCGAAGGCCTGGACCGCAGCGGCCTGCTGCAACTGCTGCAAGGCCACGCGCTGGGGGCGCAGAGCCTGGTCGGGCGCTATGGCCACTGAGCCTGGCCGTACCGGAACAATTAAACACCCCCATAGCATTTATCCATTGAATGGCCCAGTCGAACTGAAGTAAGCTCGGGCTCATTCACTGGAGAGCAACATGCCGAAACACACCCGCAACCACGCCAACCACACCGGTCGCACCCTGCGCCCTGTGCTGGCCGTTGCCGGCTGCGTGGCACCTGCCAGCTATTACTTTGGGTATTGGTTTAGCCACTAGGCGCCGATACCCACACGGCGCCCACCTTCGAGGGGCCGCCGAACATGAGAATACTCAAACCCCCGGTCGGCTCCCCGACCGGGGGTTTTGCTTTTCAGGCCTTTGAACAACACCGATTCACATTGAGGACAGATTCATGAACTACGCCACTTATTACTACGCAAACACCTACGCCTGGCGATTTAGCCAATCCCGTTCGGGCCAGCCTGCCGCCTCCGTTCGGTCTTCCACAGGTGGCAATGCAGCAGCCAATACGAATTCAACGACTTGTCGAACACCTCGATAGGGCCGACGACGCGGGCCAGAACCCGCCGTCCGCCCAGGGAAAAAACGCCATGCACGCTTCCAGCCTCGCCCTGACCCAGCCGCAAGCAGCCAACACCACCGTCAGCCAGCGCCTGCCCAGCCCGCACCTGCTCAAGCAGCAAATGCCGCTGTCCAGCGAACTTACCCAGCAAGTCCATGCCCACCGCCAGGCCATCCGCGACATCCTCGAAGGCCGCGACAAGCGCCTGCTGGTGATCGTTGGCCCGTGCTCGATCCACGACCCGCGCTCGGCCCTGGAATACGCCGACCGCCTGGCAGCCCTCAGCCGCGAAGTCGACGACAAGCTGCTGCTGGTGATGCGCGCCTACGTCGAAAAACCCCGCACCACGGTCGGCTGGAAGGGCCTGGCCTACGACCCGCACCTCGATGGCAGCGACGACATGCACGCCGGCATCGCCCTGTCCCGCGGGCTGATGCTGAACATGATCGAACGCGGCCTGCCGGTTGCCACCGAACTGCTGCAGCCAATGGCCGCCGGCTACTTCGATGACCTTCTGGCCTGGGCCGCGATTGGCGCGCGCACCACCGAGTCGCAGATCCACCGCGAAATGGTCAGTGGCCTGGAGCTGCCGGTCGGCTTCAAGAACGGCACCGACGGCGGCATCGCCATCGCCAGCGACGCCATGCGTAGCGCCGCCCACTCGCACCGCCACTTCGGCATGGATGCGCAGGGCTACCCGGCCATCATCGAGACCTTGGGCAACCCGGACACCCACCTGGTGCTGCGCGGCGGCCACAAGGGCCCGAACTTCGACGCCAACAGCATCGCCAAGGCCCGCCAGGCGCTGGCCAAGGCCGGGTTGCAGGCGCGGATCATGGTCGATTGCAGCCATGCCAACAGCGGCAAGGACCCGGCGCGTCAGCCGGCCGTTTTCAACGATGTGCTGGAGCAGCGCCTGGCCGGCGACCGCTCGATCGTCGGCGTGATGATCGAAGGGCACCTGTTCGACGGCTGCCAGGCGCTGGGCAAGGGCGCGCTGAAATACGGCGTGTCGATCACCGACGGTTGCCTGGGCTGGGCCTCGACCGAAACCCTGTTGCGCGAGGCGGCACAAAAACTCTAGGCAGCGGGACGCAAGCCTGGCGAGACATACCCTGGACAAGTACGCTAGGCTTGCCTTTTTTACCCCAAGGAGCAGTACCCATGGCCCGTGCAACCGCCCGCCACATCCTGGTCAGCAGCATCGATAAATGCAACGAACTGAAAGCCCAGATCGAAGCAGGCGCCGACTTCGCTGAAATCGCCAAAGCCAACTCCACCTGCCCGTCCAGCCGCCAGGGCGGTGACCTGGGCTCGTTCGGCCCGGGCCAGATGGTCAAGGAGTTCGACACCGTGGTGTTCAGCGCCCCGATCAATACCGTGCAAGGCCCGGTGAAGACCCAGTTCGGCTACCACCTGCTGGAAGTGACCAGCCGCCAGGACTAAGTAGCCAGTAGCTGCTCATGCCCCCTGTGGGAGCGGGTTCACCCGCGAAAGCGCCAGATCAGGCAACGACGTTGCGTGAACGGACGCATTCGCGGGTGAACCCGCTCCCACAGGCCCTGTGTTACCTTTTTCTGCTTTGTTTTTCCTTCAATAGCCAGGCTGCACCCACCCACGCGCTGACCGTCTACGGCGAAGCGCCCCGCTACAACGCCAGCTTCCAGCATTTCGACTACGTCAACCCCGACGCCCCCAGAGGCGGCATCCTGCGCCGCTCGGCCATCGAGATCGGCCAGTTCGACCATATCCTGCCGTACATCGACAAAGGCATCGGTGTCAGCGAGGTCGATGGCCTGCTGTACGCGCCACTGGCCGTGCGCTCGTTCGATGAACCCTACACCGTCTACGGCCTGATCGCCCGGCGCATGGAGCGCGGCCCGGAGGATGCCTGGCTGCGGTTCGAGATCGACCCGCGTGCCACCTTCGCCGACGGCAAGCCGGTGCGCGCCGAGGACGTACGCTTTACCTTCGAGCTGCTGATGAGCAAGGGCAGCCTGAGGTATCGCACCCAGTTCGCCGATGTTGCCGCCGTCGTGGTGGAAAGCCCACACAGCGTGCGTTTCGACTTCAAGCCTGACCACGGCCGCACCCTGCCACTGGACCTCGCCAGCCTGCCGGTTCTGCCCGAACACGACTGGCAGCAGCGCGATTTTGCCAACGGCGCCGGCTTCGACAAGCCGGTCGGCAGCGGGCCGTACCGTATCGGGAGCATCGACAACGGCCGCAGCATCACCTTCCAGCGCGACGCCAACTGGTGGGCGCGCGATCTGCCGGTCAGCCGTGGCCGCTACAATTTCGACAAGCTGCGCATCGAGTACTTCGGTGATACCGAAGTGGCGCGGCAGGTGCTCAAAGGCGGCGGCTACGACTACAACCGCGAATTCTCCGCCACCGCCTACACCCTGGGCTACAACGGCGCGCAACTGGACGACGGCCGCCTGCAGCGCGCCCACCTGGGCCCGGCCAAACCGCAGGTGGCCCAAGGCTTCGTGTTCAACCTCGACCGGCCGCAGTTCAAGGACCGTCGCGTGCGCCAGGCGCTGGGCATGCTGTGGGACTACGAGTGGAGCAACCGGCAGATGATGCGCAACATGTACATCCGCCAGCAGAGCGTGTTCTCCAATACCCCGCTGGCCGCCCGCCAACTGCCGGATGCCGGCGAGTTGAAACTGCTCGAACCGTTGCGCGGCAAGGTGCCGGACGAAGTCTTCAGCACCGTGTTCACCGCCCCGGTCACCGATGGTTCGGGGATCATCCGCAAGCAGCAGCTGCAGGCACTGGCGCTGCTCGAACAAGCCGGCTGGCGCCCCGAAGGCGACCGTCTGGTGAACAGCCAGGGCACGCCGCTGGCGTTCACCTTCCTCAACGGCCAGGCAGGCATGGAGCGCCTGCTGCTGCCGTGGAAGCGTAACCTGGCCCAGATTGGCGTGACCCTGGACATCCGCAACGTCGATTCGGCCCAGTACGTCAACCGCCTGATGGCACGTGACTACGACATGATCGTCACTGGCTACCCGGTCACCCTGTCGCCTGGCACCGAGCTGTACAACTATTTCGGTTCGGCGGCGGCCCACGACCCTGGGTCGAACAACCTGATGGTGCTGCAGGACCCTGCCGTGGACCGCCTGATCGACGGCCTGGTGCGCGCCGACACCCAGGCCGACATGCTGTACCACGCCCATGCCCTGGACCGGGTGCTGCAATGGAACTACTACTGGATCCCCAACTACTACCCACCGGGCAGCTCCACTGTCTGGTGGAACCGCTTCGGCCTGCCCAAGGTCCAGGCTGCCTATGACGAAGGCCTGGACACCTGGTGGGAAGTCAGCCCTGCCGCGCTGACCAACGCGCAAATGGCCGAACGCCGGAAATCCTCGCCATGACCACTTACATACTGCGCCGTCTGCTGCTGATCGTCCCGACCCTGCTGGCGATCCTGTTGGTCAACTTCCTGATCGTCCAGGCCGCACCGGGAGGCCCGGTGGAGCAGGCGGTGGCACGCCTGCAAGGTATCGGCGGCGGCGCTCCCGGTGCCCGGGCCGAGGTGGTGCACGGCGAGTCACGTGCTACCCGTGGCCTGGACCCGAAACTGATCGAGGAGATCAAACGCCAGTACGGCTTCGACAAGTCCGCCCCCGAGCGCCTGTGGCTGATGCTGGGCCAGTACGCCCGGCTGGACTTCGGCAACAGCTTCTTCCGCGGCGCCAAGGTCACCGACCTGATCCTCGACAAGTTGCCGGTAACCCTGTCGCTGGGCTTCTGGGCCACGCTGATCACCTACCTGGTGTCGATCCCGCTGGGCATCCGCAAGGCGGTGCGCCATGGCAGCCGCTTCGATGCCTGGAGCAGTGCACTGATCGTGGTCGGCTATGCCCTGCCCTCGTTCCTGTTCGCCCTGTTGCTGATAGTGCTGTTCGCCGGCGGCACCTCGCTCAGCTGGTTCCCGGTGCGCGGCCTGGTCTCGGACAACTTCGACGAGCTCAGCCTGCTGGGCAAGGTCGCCGACTACTTCTGGCACCTGGTGCTGCCGGTCGGCGCCCTGGTGATCGGCGGCTTCGCCACCCTGACGCTGCTGACCAAGAATGCCTTCCTCGACGAGATTTCCCGGCAATACGTGGTTACCGCCCGCGCCAAGGGCCTGAGCGAACGCCGGGTGCTGTATGGCCACGTGCTGCGCAATGCCATGCTGCTGGTGGTGGCCGGCTTGCCGCAGGCGTTGATCACGGTGTTCTTCGCCGGTTCGTTGCTGATCGAGGTGATCTTCTCGCTCGATGGCCTGGGCCGCATGAGTTACGAAGCGGCCGTGTCGCGGGACTACCCGGTGGTGTTCGGCACGCTGTTCATCTTCACCCTGGCGGGCCTGCTGATCCGCCTGATCGGTGACCTGTCGTACACCCTGCTCGACCCGCGTATCGACTTCGACACGAGGGCGCGCTGATGCTTTCACCGATCTCGCGTCGTCGCCTGCAACGCTTTCGCCGCAACCGCCTCGGCTGGGTTTCGCTGTGGCTGTTCGCCGCCCTTCTGCTGCTGAGCCTGTGCGCCGAGCTGGTGGCCAACGACAAACCGCTGCTGCTGGGCTACAAGGGCGACCTCTACGTGCCGGCGCTCAAGCGTTACACCGAGCAGCAGTTCGGCGGCCAGCTGCCGTTCCAGCCAGACTACCGCAGCGCCTATGTACGCCAGTTGATCGAGCAGCAAGGTGGCTGGATGCTGTTCGCCCCCATCCCGTTCAGCGCCGATACCCCCAACTACGACCTGCAGGTGCCCACCCCCAGCCCGCCGAGCGCGAGCAACTGGCTGGGTACCGACGACCAGGGCCGCGACGTGCTGGCCCGGGTGCTGTATGGCACCCGGGTATCCTTGCTGTTCGCTTTCGCCCTGACCGTAGTCAGCGTGCTGATCGGGGTGGCGGCCGGTGCTTTGCAGGGCTACCACGGCGGCTGGGTCGACCTGGTCGGCCAGCGCCTGCTGGAGGTGTGGTCGGGGTTGCCGGTGCTGTACCTGCTGATCATCCTCAGCGGGTTCGTCGAGCCGGACTTCTGGTGGCTGCTGGGGATCATGGCGCTGTTCTCCTGGCTGACGCTGGTCGACGTGGTGCGCGCAGAGTTCCTGCGCGGTCGCAACCTGGAGTACGTCAAGGCCGCCCGAGCGTTGGGGTTGCCAGACAGCCAGGTAATGCTGCGGCACATCCTGCCCAATGCCATGAACGCGACCCTGACCTATGTGCCATTCATGCTGACCGGGGCGATCACCACCCTGACTGCGCTGGATTTTCTCGGTTTCGGCATGCCGGCCGGGAGTGCTTCGCTGGGAGAGCTGGTGACCCAGGGCAAACAGCACCTGGAGGCGCCGTGGCTGGGCTTTACCGCGTTCTTTGCCCTAGCGGTGATCCTGTCGCTGCTGGTGTTTATCGGGGATGCCTTGCGCGAGGCGTTCGACCCCAGGGGATAGGTTTTCAGGTCTGGCCTCTTCGCGGGTAAACCCGCTCCCACAGGGTCACCACAAATCCTGAGGCTGTGGGGTACCTGTGGGAGCGGGTTTACCCGCGAAGAGGCCGGCCCTGCTTTTACAGATTTCAGGATTTCTACCCATGCACGACAGCGACAGCCTCAAGGACTACCCCCAGGTACGGCAACTAGCGATCCGCTCGCTGTTCGAGATCATCGAGCAGTCCAGCGAGGGCACGGTAATCGTCGACCGCCAGGCGCGCATCGTCTGGATGAACGAGCGCTACGCCCGGCGCTTTGGCCTGGCCGACGCCGCCAGTGCCATCGGCCAGCCATGCGAGGCGGTGATCCCGGGCAGCCTGATGCGCGAGGTGGTGAACAATGGCCGGCCAATCCTGCTGGACATGCTCGACACCCCGAACGAGCCGCTGGTGGTAATGCGCCTGCCCATCCACGACGACCAGGGCGCGCTGATCGGCGCCATCGGCTTTGCCCTGTTCGATGAGTTGCGCAGCCTGTCGCCGCTGCTCAAACGCTACTCCAGCATGCAGCAGGAACTGGCCTCGACCCGCTCGCAGTTGCGCGCTCGCCAGGCCAAGTACAGCTTCGCCCAGTTCGTCGGCAGCAGCGCCGCCAGCCTGGAGGCCAAGCGCCGCGCCCGGCGTGGCGCGAGCAGTGATTCGCCGGTGTTGCTGCTGGGCGAAACCGGCACCGGCAAGGAACTGCTGGCCCATGCCATCCATGCGGCGTCGGCGCGGGCGCACAAGGCGTTTGTCAGCATCAACAGTGCGGCGATCCCCGAAACACTGCTGGAAGCCGAATTCTTCGGCACCGCCCCCGGCGCCTTTACCGGCGCCGACCGCAAGGGCCGCACCGGCAAGCTGCAACTGGCCGAAGGCGGCACGCTGTTCCTCGACGAGATCGGCGACATGCCGCTGGCCCTGCAGAGCAAGCTGCTGCGGGTGTTGCAGGAGAAAGAGTACGAGCCGGTAGGCTCGAACCAGATGCTGCGCAGTGATGTGCGCATCATTGCCGCCACTTCCATCGACCTGCAGGCCGCCATCGCCCGCGGGGCATTCCGCGCCGATCTGTATTACCGGCTCAATGTGCTGCCGATCGAGGTGCCACCACTGCGGCAACGGCTGGAGGATCTGCCGGCGCTGTGCGAGGCCATCCTGGGCGAACTGGGCAGCCAGTATGAGCTGGAGGCCGAAGCGCAGCAGCTACTGGCGCGGCATGCATGGCCGGGGAACATTCGCGAGCTGCGCAATGTGCTGGAGCGGGCCACGCTGCTGGCAGATCAGCCGCGGCTGGGGGTGGCGGATCTGCGGGCGGCATTGGGGCCGTTGAGCCCGGTGGCGGGTGAACCTATGCGGCAGACTTACCGTGAGGCCTGTGAGGCATTTGAGCGCGAGCTGATTGTTGGGGCACTGGCCGAACATGGGGGAAATGTGCCGGAAGCTGCGTCGGCGTTAGGACTGGGGCGGTCAACGCTATATAAGAAGATGGTAGCGCTCGGTCTCTGAGTGGAGACTTTTGTTTCCATTTAGAGACTGTCGCGAGGGCTTTGCCCTCGATCGCGACACAAGGCCGCTCCTACAGGAGATCGCGGTGCACATGTAGGAGCGGCCTTGTGTCGCGATGGGCCGCAAAGCGGCCCCAAAATCTCAAGACAGAGACAAAAATTCAGAAGAAAACAAAATAACCATATAAATCAATGAGTTAAAAACTGGCACGATTCCCGCTATCTCCTGCTCACCGATAAAAACAAGACTCACCCAGGAGACCCACCCCGATGACCGTGCTCATCGCCCTCGCCGCTCTGGCCCTGCTGATGCTGGCTGCCTACCGCGGCTACAGCGTAATCCTCTTCGCCCCCATCGCCGCCCTCGGTGCAGTAATGCTCACCGACCCGTCCGCCGTGGCCCCCGCATTCACCGGGGTGTTCATGGAGAAAATGGTCGGTTTCATCAAGCTCTACTTCCCGGTGTTCCTGCTGGGCGCCGTGTTCGGCAAGCTGATCGAGCTGTCCGGTTTCTCGCGCTCGATCGTCGCCGCCGCCATCCGCGTGCTCGGCACCCGCCAGGCGATGCTGGTGATCGTGCTGGTCTGCGCGCTGCTCACCTACGGCGGCGTTTCGCTGTTCGTGGTGGTGTTCGCGGTGTACCCGTTCGCCGCCGAGATGTTCCGCCAGAGCAATATCCCCAAACGCCTGATTCCGGCAACCATCGCCCTGGGCGCGTTCTCGTTCACCATGGATGCCCTGCCCGGCACCCCGCAGATCCAGAACATCATCCCTAGCACCTTCTTCAACACCACCGCCTGGGCCGCGCCATGGCTGGGCCTGATCGGCACGTTGTTCGTGTTCTGCGCCGGCATGGCCTACCTGCAGCGCCAGCGCAACAAGGCCCAGCGCGCCGGTGAAGGCTATGGCAGCGATTTGCGCAACGAACCGGAAACCGCAGCCGACCTGGCGCTGCCCAACCCTTGGCTGGCCCTGTCGCCGCTGCTGCTTGTGGGGGTGATGAACTTGCTGTTCACCCACTGGATCCCGCAGTGGTACGGCCCAAGTCACAGCCTGCAACTGCCCGGCATGAGCGCACCGGTGCAAAGCGATGTGGCCAAGCTCACGGCCATCTGGGCGGTGCAGGCAGCGTTGCTGGTGGGCATCCTGATGGTGCTGGTGTGTGCCTTCGGCGCCATCCGTGCCCGCCTGGCCGAAGGCACCAAAAGCGCCGTGGGCGGCGCCTTGCTGGCGGCCATGAACACCGCCTCGGAATACGGCTTTGGCGCGGTGATCGCCTCGCTGCCGGGCTTCCTGGTATTGGCCGACGCCCTGCGCGGCATCCCCAACCCACTGGTCAACGAAGCGATTACCGTGACCTTGCTGGCCGGCATCACCGGCTCTGCCTCGGGCGGCATGAGCATCGCCCTGGCGGCCATGGGCGACACCTTCATCGCCGCCGCCAATGCCGCCAACATACCGCTCGAAGTACTGCACCGCGTGGCCGCCATGGCCAGCGGTGGCATGGACACCCTGCCGCACAACGGTGCGGTCATCACCCTGCTGGCCGTGACCGGGCTGACCCACCGCGAGGCCTACAAGGACATTTTCGGTATTACCCTGATCAAGACCCTGGCGGTGTTCGTGGTCATCGCCACGTACTACGCCACCGGCATCGTCTAAGGAGCTTTGCATGACCCTCAAAGGCAAGACCGCTCTCGTCACCGGTTCCACCAGCGGCATAGGCTTGGGCATTGCCCAGGTACTGGCTCGCGCAGGCGCCAACATCGTGCTCAACGGCTTCGGCGACCCTGCACCGGCGCTGGCGGAGATCGCCCGGCACGGGGTAAAGGTAGTCCATCACCCGGCCGACCTCTCGGACGTGGCCCAGATCGAAGCGCTGTTCGCCGTGGCCGCGCGCGAGTTCGGCGACGTCGACATCCTGGTCAACAACGCCGGTATCCAGCACGTGGCGCCGGTGGAGCAGTTCCCGCTGGAAAGTTGGGACAAGATCATCGCCCTCAACCTGTCGGCCGTGTTCCACGCTACGCGACTGGCCCTGCCCGGCATGCGCACGCGCAATTGGGGGCGCATCATCAACATCGCTTCCGTGCACGGCCTGGTCGGCTCTACCGGCAAGGCGGCCTATGTGGCGGCCAAGCACGGCGTGGTCGGCCTGACCAAAGTGGTGGGCCTGGAAACCGCCACCAGCAACGTCACCTGCAATGCCATCTGCCCTGGCTGGGTGTTGACCCCGCTGGTGCAGAAGCAGATCGACGATCGTGCTGCCAACGGTGGCGATCCGCTGCAAGCGCAGCACGATCTGCTGGCAGAAAAACAGCCATCGCTGGCCTTCGTCACCCCCGAGCACCTGGGTGAGCTGGTACTATTCTTGTGCAGCGAGGCCGGTAGCCAGGTTCGCGGTGCCGCCTGGAACGTCGATGGTGGCTGGTTGGCCCAGTGACGGGCGGCCTGGGCCTGGCGGCGGTCTTGCATTCGTTTATCTGCAAGGAGGCCCTATGCGCCCAACCCCGATGACCGCGATTCTGGCCCTGACCCTGGCTGCCGCCGCACCCGCGATGGCAGCCAGCCTGAAGGACGTCGCGCCCTACCCCGAGGCGGAAAAAGGCTTCACCCGGCAGGTCATCCACCTGCCGGCCCAGGCTGATGAGTCGGCCTATCAACTGGAAATCCTCGCCGGCAAGACCCTGAAGGTGGACTGCAATCGCCAGCGCCTGGGCGGCAGCCTGGAGGAACGTACCCTGGAAGGCTGGGGCTACAGCTACTACCGCCTGGACAAGGTCAGCGGCCCGGCCAGCACACTGATGGCCTGCCCCGATGGCAAGAAGACCGAGGCCTTCGTGCCAGTGGTCGGTGAAGGCTTCATGCTGCGCTACAACAGCAAGCTGCCGGTGGTGGTGTATGTGCCCAAGGACGTCGAAGTGCGCTACCGCGTGTGGACCGCGTCGCAGGACGTGCAAAAGGCTAAAGTAGAGTAACGCGCAAGCCCCTGCTGCCAGGGGGCTTCTTCGCGGGCGAGCCCGCGAAGGCGCCCTCGAATCCAAATGATCATCTGGAGGTTCGGCATGAACGATGTGCTCTGGCGCCCCTCCACGGCGCAGATCGAGGCCAGCCGGATGGATGCCTTCCGCCGCCGGGTCAACCTGCGTTACAACTTGCAACTCGACGACTACCACGCGCTGCACCGCTGGAGCATCGAGCAGCGCCCTGCCTTCTGGCAAACCGTTGCCGACTACTTCCACGTTCACTGGCATAACCCGCCAAGCCAGGTGCTCAGCGAAGGGCCGCAGATGCCCGATGCCCAGTGGTTCGCCGACGCCACCCTCAACTTTGCCGAACACCTGCTGCGCCGCCGTGACGACCGCCCGGCCCTGGTCGCCGTGCGCGAAGACGGCCAGCGTCAGCTGTTCACCCATGCCCAGCTAGCCGCCCAGGTGGCCGGCCTGCAAACAGCCTTGAAGGCCGCCGGCATCGGCCCCGGCGACCGCGTAGCCGCCATCATGCCCAATACCTGGCAGACACTGGTCGCCATGCTTGCCTGCACCAGCCTCGGTGCGGTGTGGTCCAGCTCCTCGCCCGAGTTTGGCGTGCACGGCATCATCGACCGCTTCGGTCAGATCGAGCCCAAGCTGCTGATCGCCTGCGCCGGGTACCAGTACGCCGGCAAAGCCATCGACCAGGTGGACAAGGTCAACCAGGTGTGCGCGCAGCTGCCCGGGCTGGAACAGCTGATCGTGGTACCCCACACCCGCAGCGGAACGCGTGTCGACGAATTCCAGGCCGCCAATGTCAGCCTGTGGGACGAGTTCTATCAGCCCGGCGGCGAGCCCCGCTTCACCCCGCTGCCCTTCGACCACCCGCTGTACATCCTGTATTCCAGCGGCACCACCGGCGTACCCAAGTGCATTGTCCACCGCGCTGGCGGCGTGTTGTTGCAGCACCTGAAGGAACATGGCCTGCACAATGACCTGAAAGCCGATGACGTACTGTTCTACTACACCACCTGCGGCTGGATGATGTGGAACTGGCTGGTCAGCGGCCTGGCGGTGGGCGCCACGCTGGTGCTGTATGACGGCTCGCCCTTCCATCCCGGCCCCGAGCGGCTGCTGGACCTGATCGACGCCGAGGATATCCAGGCCTTCGGTACCAGCGCCAAGTACCTGGCGGCGCTGGAGCAGGCGGGCCTGGAGCCTGCGGCAAGCCACCGCCTGGCGCGCTTGCGCCTGCTACTGTCCACCGGCTCGCCACTGTCGCCACACAGCTACGACTACGTGTACCGCAAGATCAAGGCCGACCTGTGCCTGGCGTCGATGTCCGGCGGTACCGACATCGTCTCTTGCTTCGTGCTGGGCAACCCGACCCTTCCAGTGCGCCGTGGCGAGATCCAGTGCAAGGGCCTGGGCATGGCGGTGGAAGTGTGGAACGAGCATGGCCAGCCGGTGCTGGGCGAAAAAGGCGAGCTGGTGTGCACGCGCAACTTCCCGTCCATGCCGCTGGGGTTCTGGAAGGACACGGACGGCAGCCGCTATCACGACGCCTACTTCAGCCAGTTCCCGGGGGTGTGGGCCCAGGGCGACTACGCCGAACAGCGTGCCGACGGCGGGCTGGTGATCCATGGCCGCTCCGATGCCGTGCTCAACCCCGGTGGCGTGCGCATTGGCACGGCGGAGATCTACCGCCAGGTGGAAAAGGTCGAGCAGGTGCTGGAAAGCGTGGCCATCGGCCAGGACTGGCAAGGCGATGTGCGGGTGGTGCTGTTCGTTCGCCTGCGTGACGGCCTGCAGCTGGATGAGGCCCTGCGCCAGCACATCCGCCAGGTGATCCGCCAATACACCACGCCCCGCCATGTACCGGCGGTGATCGCCCAGGTCGATGACATCCCGCGTACCATCAGCGGCAAGCTGGTGGAGTTGGCGATTCGCAATGTGGTGCATGGCTTGCCGGTGAAGAACACCGACGCTTTGACCAACCCCGAGGCGCTGGAGCAGTTTCGGGATCGGGAGGAGTTGCAAACCTGACCCTTGTCACCGTCCCTGTAGGAGAGGCCGCTCCTACAAGGGACGCGTAATCGCCTCAGCACAAAACTATGAGGCATAATACCCACCTTTTTCGCCCCCGAAGCACAGGTATCCCATGAAAGCCCAAGCCCGCCACATCCTGGTCAAGACCGCTGACGAAGCCGAAAAGCTCAAGCAGCGCATCGCCAATGGCGAGGCTTTCGACGTGCTCGCAAAAAAGTTCTCCACCTGCCCTTCGGGCAAACGTGGCGGCGACCTGGGTGAAATCCGCCCCGGGCAGATGGTCGGCGCCATCGACCAGGTGATCTTCAAGAAGCCCCTGCGCGTGGTGCACGGGCCGATCAAGAGCAAGTTCGGCTATCACCTGGTGCAGACGTTCTACCGCGATTAAGCGCGCCGCGCAGCCAGCAGCCCGAGGCCGGCGCAGCCCAGCAGTGAGGCGCTGACCCGGTTGAACAACCGGCGTGGGCCGGGCTGGCTGAACCAGCGCTGCATGTACGCCCCCAGGCCGGCGTAGATGGCGATGGCGGCCCATTCCAGCAACAGGAACAACGTACCCAGCCAGAGGAACTGCTCGCTCACCGGAGTGGTACTGCCGACCGAAACGAACTGCGGCAGGAACGCGGTGAAGATCAGGATAGCCTTCGGATTACCAGCAGCCATCCAGAACTCCTGGCGTACCAGACGCCAGGTGCCGTGCGGCTGATCACCTGCAACCGCGGCCTCGCCCACCGGTGCCCGCCACAGTTGCCAGGCGATATAGAACAGGTAGGCCGCCCCCGCCAATTTGATGGCCAGGAACAGGTATTCGCTGGTGTGCAGCACCACTGCCAGGCCCATCGCCGCGAGGGCGATCATGCCGCTGAAGGCGACGATGCGCCCGCCACCGGCCACGCAGGCCGTACGCAGGCCGTAACGGCTGGCATTGTGCAGCGACAGCAGGTTGTTCGGCCCCGGCGCCATGTTCAGGGCGAAACAGGCGGGGATGAAAAGCAGCAGGCTTGAAAGGTCCATTATCGTTTTCCTTTGGCAACAGGCGCCTATTTCGGCGGTTAGCTGGCCTGGTGGTCAAGTTACAGCCAGCGGAAAAAACTGTATGGGTGCGCGGCGCCTGATAAGCTGCCGGGCATATCGAGGACCCTGTGATGCCCCGTTCCCATGCCGCGCTGTGGCGCGACCCGGCCCTGCCGCATGTCGAAAGCCGCCGCGCCTGCCATAGCCGCGCCTGCTACAAGGCCCACAGCCACCCAACGTTTTCCATCGGTGTGGTGGATGCCGGCCACAGTCATTTCACCGGTGCCGGCAACGGCCAGCAACGCCTGACGCCTGGCACTCTGGTGCTGGTCCCGGCCCGCCGGGTACATGCCTGCAACCCCGAGCCCGGGCAGGCGTGGAGCTACCAGATGCTGCATGTGGATGCCGACTGGCTGGCACAGTTGCACCTGGAGTCCGGGCTGGATGGTGCCGGGCCCGGCGAGCCGGCACGTATCTGCCAGGTGCCGGAGGTGTATCGGCAGTTCTGCGAACTTAACAGTCTGCTGTTTTCCAACGCCAGCAATGGTGAGAAGGATGCCGCGCT
This sequence comes from Pseudomonas sp. A2, assembly GCF_023100865.1. NCBI lineage: Bacteria > Pseudomonadati > Pseudomonadota > Gammaproteobacteria > Pseudomonadales > Pseudomonadaceae > Pseudomonas > Pseudomonas sp. A2. Next base: position 2,989,744 of record NZ_CP039127.1, on the reverse strand, counting down.
GATTGCCTTTCTGGGTGACCTGGACTTTGCCAGGCACGCGCCGCTGGCACCGGCACCGGCCTTGGGGGCGACCGCGTTGAGTGGGCTGATTGCGCACATCGAAGGCCAGGACCCGGCGCAGTTGAGCCTGGCGGTACTCGCGCGGCAGGCCAGGCTTGGGCGCTACCAGTTGATTCGCGCATTTCGCGCGGCCACCGGGTTTACGCCGCATGCCTACCTGCTCAATGCCCGGGTCAACCGTGGGCGGCAATTGTTGGGTGAAGGGCAGGCCCTGGCGGAGGTAGCCTATCGGCTCGGGTTTGCTGACCAAAGCCATTTCCAGCGAGTGTTCAAGGCCCATGTGGGGGTGACGCCGGGGCAGTATCGGGGAGACTGAAGGCCTGCGCGGTCTCTGTAGGAGCGGCCTTGTGTCGCGAAAGGGCTGCGCAGCAGCCCCGGCAATCTGTGCTGCGGAGCTGAAAACCTGGGGCCGCTTCGCGCCCCATCGCGACACAAGGCCGCTCCTACAGGGGCCTGCAATATTGTTCAATACGGCATTTGCGCTGAGGGGCAGAGTCAGGCTTTTCCGCCAGAGCAGCCACACCCCAATGCAACAGTTCCTGATCATCGCCCTCGCCCACTTCCTCGCCCTGCTCTCTCCCGGCCCGGACTTCTTCCTGGTCGCACGCACTTCGGTCAACGCTGGCTGGCGCGTCGCGAGCGGCGCCTGCCTGGGTATCGCCCTGGCCAATGGCGTGTTCATCGCCATGGCTTTCACCGGCTTGTCGGTACTGCAGGAAGGCAGCCTGCTGTTCACCGCCCTGCAACTGGCCGGTGCCGGCTACCTGCTGTACATCGGCACCCTGTTCCTGCGCCATGCCGGGCAAACCAGCCTGGGCACAGTCGCTGGCAAACAGACCGCCCAAGGGTGGTGGCGGGGATTGGGCATGGGGTTCCTGTCCGGCATCCTCAACCCCAAGAATGCGCTGTTCTATGCCAGCCTGGTCAGCATGGTCGCCAGCGCCAGCTTTGCCTGGAAAGCAACCTGTGCCCTGTGGATGTTCAGCATCGTGCTGCTGTGGGACTTGCTGGTTGCCGTGGCCATCGGCAACCCGCTGGTGCTGCGGCGCTTCGCCCGCAGCCTGCCCTGGCTGGAACGGGCCTCCGGGGCCATGCTGGTGCTATTGGCTATGGCACTGTTGTTTCACCTGGCCTGGGGCTGACCAGTTGCAGGGTCCGCATGTCCATCAAGGTGAAATGGCCACTGGCCCAGCCCCCGGTGTCCAGATGCCAGACGTTGCCCAGCAGCTTGGCTTCCAGCACCGGTGTGTGGCCCACCAACAAGGCACGCAGGCCCTGCACGGGCGCGGTATCGCCTACCTTCAGGCGCCGCCGCGACCATTGGCACACCTCCCGTACCTGCGGGTCGTCATCCAGTTCCAGCCAGGTCCTCAACACCGTCCAGTCGGCGTACGGGCTGTCGGCATGCAGCAGGCCTACCAGGCCGGCCGCACTTTCAACCTCTATCGCGATCGGCAGTTGCTCGAAGCGCTCCACGAAACGTAACTGCCGAGCCCTCGGCAGGTCCAGAAACCAGCCCCCCCCGGCGGCGCGGTACATGTCCAGATCGAGCCGCCCGCCGCGCACGCGGGTAATCGCCAGGGCCTCATGATTACCTTGCACGGCATGGAACCAGGGCTGCGCCAGCCAATCCAGCGCCGCCTCGCTGTCCGGGCCACGGTCGACCAGGTCCCCCACGCTAAACAGGCGGTCCACGGCCGGATCGAACCCCACCCCATCCAGGCATTGCTGCAGGCGCTGGAAGTGACCATGGATATCGCCCACCGCCAGGTCACGCCCCCGCAGGTTGGCAATCAGACGCCGAAACCGTGCCATTACAATCTTCCTCTGCTGGTGCCGCCATGCCAGGGGTAAAATGGAGGCACACACAATCTGCCCCGGAGGTGCATCATGCGTACCGCCTTCGCGTGTGCCGTGCTCATTGCGCTGTCACTGGACAGCATGGCACAAGGTGCCCCGGCCGCGCAGGTCGAGGTACGTTTCGAGCATCCGGAAAAATTCCGCGATGCCAGCCTCGACAGCCACGGGTACGCGCGTGGCGCCGACGCCTATGTGATGAAAACCTTGACCCAGTACCTGCAGAAGCTTGGCCAGCGCTACCTGCAACCTGGCCAGCAACTGGTCATCGACATCCGCGACATCGACCTGGCCGGGCGTTTCGAGCCCTGGCACAGCCAGGCCTACGATGTACGCTTCATGCGCGAAATCACCTGGCCGACCATCGACCTCAGCTACACCCTCAGCCAACCGGGCAAACCCGACCAGCAGGCGCAGGAAAGGGTCAGCGACAAGATGTACCTCAGCCGCCCGGGCCGGGTCACGAGCAGCAGCGACCGCCTGTATGCCGAAAAGGCCATGCTCGACGACTGGTTCCGCCAGCGTTTCGCCGTCCACCCGGCATCCTGAAAATCCCTTCACTGGTACAGGCGTTGGTACCGGTAGTATGCTCGGCCCTTCAACCTGTACCAGGGAAGGGTTTTTCATGAAGTTGTGCGCCGTGCAACTGGCGTCGCTCAAGGGCGATGTGCAAGCCAACCTCGAACGCCACCTGGCCTGCATCGAACAGGCCGCGGCCGTTGGTGCCGAACTGGTGGTATTTCCCGAACTGTCGCTGACCGGCTATGAGCCAACCCTCGCGCGCCAGGCCGCCCTGCCAGTCAGTTCGGCACGGCTGGACCCGCTGCAGGCAGCCTGCGACCGGTTTGGTATCACTGTCGCAGCGGGCCTGCCACTGCCGACCCCTGATGGCATTCGTATCGGCATGCCAATCCTCAGCCCCGGTGTACCGCGCCAGGCCTATGCCAAGCGGCGCCTGCATGATGATGAACTGCCCTGGTTCACCCCAGGCGATCAAGCCTTGCTGCTGCAGGTGGGCGCGCACCGGGTAGCGCCTGCGGTCTGCTACGAATCGATGTTCATGGCGCATGCGGCAGCCGCGCGGGAACACGGCGCCGACCTGTACCTGGTCAGTGTGGCTAAAACTGCCAAGGGCATTCGCGAGGGTTACCTGCACTACTCCGAGGTGGCTCGAGAGCTGGGCATGGCAGTGTTGCTGGCCAACTGCGTGGGGCCGGCCGACACCTTCATCGGCGCTGGCGGCTCGGCGGCGTGGGACAGCCAGGGGCGCTTGCTGGCCAGCCTGGACGACCACAGCGAAGGGCTGATCGTGCTGGACACCGCCAGCGCCAGTGCCATTGCGGTGCCCTTGGTCCCGCACCCGTCATGATCTATCTGTTCCTGGCGTTGCTGAGCTACGCCTGTACCTACTACCTGACGGGGCTGCTCATCCATGGGCAACTGGCCGATATAGCCGAGGGCTTGCGCCACCGGCCTGATGCGCCGACACCCGGCGAGTATCTGCGTGCAGTCAAGCCGCATGCGCGCCGGGCCCATCGTCAGTACACCCTGATGGCCGGCTCGGCGTTGGCCGTGCTGGTCTGCCTGGCCGCCAGCTGGTTCTGCTGACATCTACAGGTTCAGTGCCAGGCTTTGCCGGCCTTCCAGCGCCAGCAAGTACTGCTTTGCCGCGAGGCCACCGGCAAAGCCGGTCAGGCTGCCAGAAGCACCGATTACCCGATGACACGGGGCGATGATCGAAATCGGGTTGCGGCCATTGGCGGCGCCTACCGCGCGCACCGCGCTAGGGTTGCCGATCTGCCGGGCGATGTCGCTGTAGCTGCGGGTTTCACCGAACGGTATCGCCAGCAGCGCAGCCCACACCTGACGCTGGAATTCGGTACCGGCAAAATCCAGCGCCAGTTCGAAGCGCTGACGCTTGCCGGCAAAGTACTCGCCGAGCTGGCGAGCGGTTTCCAGCAGTACCGGGCACTGGTCATCACGGTGCAGGGCACCAAGGCGCACGCGGTTTTCCCGCTCCTCTTCCCACAGTACGGCTGTCAGGCACTCGCCACGGGCTACCAGGGTCAAGGTGCCGACGGGTGACTGCATGAAGGTGAATGCGCTGGACATAAGCAGGCTCCTGCCAGGTTGCGATCAACCTACTGTACGCATCCCCAGTTCTGCCTGCATCCGCTTTCTTGCTCAGGCAATCACGCAAGCGGAACATCGGCGTCGGCAAATTGCCCGGACCCTCCACCGCGTCGCCTGCTTCGCGGGTGAACCCGCTCCCACAGGGCCCCCACCAGCTGAAGGAATGCGCCGTACCTGTAGGAGCGGGCGCGCCCGCGAACACCGGCGTAGCCGGTGCCATCCACCGCGTCGCCTGCTTCGCGGGCATGCCCGCTCCCACAGGGACCCCATCAGCTGAAGGAATACGCTGTACCTGTGGGAGCGGGTTTACCTGCGAACACCGGCGCAGCCGGTGCCATCAGCCGGGTCCCGCCAGTATTCAGAGAAATGCCTGCCGGATCTGCTTCTTGTCGATCTTGCCAACGCTGGTCTTGGGGATCTCCTCCACGCAACGCAACTGCCGCGGTATCGCCCATTTGTTCAGGTGCCCGCTGTCGACAAACGGCTGCAGATGCCCTGCCAATGCCGCCTGGTCGAACTGCATGCCGTCACAACGGACCACCAAGGCCAAGGGTTGCTCACCCCACTGCGGGTCCGGGATGCCGATCACTGCCACCGAAGCGACAGCCGGGTGCTGGCTGATCAGGTTTTCCAGCGCCACCGAGCTGACCCACTCGCCTCCGGTCTTGATCACATCCTTGATCCGGTCACGAATACGCACCACACCCGCAGGGTCGATGCAGGCCAGGTCGCCAGTATGCATCCAGCCCCCCAGCCACAACGCGGCACCCTGCTCCGGTTCATGCAGATAGCCCTGGGTCAGCCACGGGGCACGCACCACGATTTCACCCAGGCTCTCGCCGTCGCGGGGCACATCAATGCCTTCAGCGTCGACGATGCGCAGGTCCACCAGGGCGATCGGCACGCCAGCATCGATACGCAGCGGCAGTTGTTGCGCCATCGGCAATGCCAGCAGCTCGGCACTCAGGTGGGTGATGCTGAGCAGCGGGCAGCTTTCCGACATGCCGTAGCCACAATGCACGCTGATGCCGCGCTCGCTGGCACGCTGCGCCAGGCCCAGGGTCAGGGCGCTGCCGCCCAGCAGCATCTTCCAACCGCTCAGGTCGGCGCGGCGCCCTTCCTCGCTGTCGAGCATCATCTGCAGCACCGTGGGCACGCAATGAGAGAACGTCACGCCCTCGTCGCGGTACAGGCGCACCAGGCGGTTGGGCTCGTAGCGCCCCGGGTAGACCTGCTTGATGCCCAGTGCCGTGGCCACATAGGGCACGCCCCAGGCATGCACATGGAACATCGGCGTAATGGGCATGTACACGTCGCCGCTGCGCAGCAGCGGTACCTCGCCGCAGGCAGCCAGGGTGCCCTGCTCGACCAGGGTATGCAGCACCAGTTGCCGGTGGCTGAAGTACACGCCCTTGGGGTTGCCGGTGGTACCGCTGGTGTAGAACAGCGTGGCCAGTGAGTGCTCGTCGAAATCGGCGAAGTCGAACTGTGGCTCGGCAGCCGCCAGCAGCGCTTCGTACTCACCCAGCAACGGCACATCTTGCGTTGCCGGGCCGCCTTCACCGAGGCGAATGAAACCCTCGACCGTCGGCAAGTCATCGCGCAGTTGCGCCATCAACGGCAGGAAGTCGTCATGCACCAGTACCAGGCGGTCCTCGGCATGGTTCATGGTGTAGCGCACCTGCTCGGTGGACAGCCGTACGTTTACCGTGTGCAGCACCGCACCCAGCATCGGTACGGCGAAGAAGCATTCAAGGGCCCGATGGCTGTCCCAGTCGAGCAAGGCCACGGTGTCGCCAGGCTTGACCCCGGCGGCGGTCAGCACATTGGCCAGCCGCTGGATGCGTTCGAGCAGCGTGGTGTAGGTGTAGCGCAGCTTGTCGGCGTAGACGATTTCCTGGTTGGGCTGGTAGCGCACGCCCGACAGCAGCAGGCGCTTGATCAGCAGCGGATAGGCGTAGGCCTGCTCTGCCGCAGGCATGATGCGAGTTGTGATCATGTCGGCGGCCTTCACAGTTGCCCGGCCTCGAGCAGGTACAGGCTGTCGCTACCGGCCCTCACACTGGCGCTCAGCGAATGAATGCGTGGCAGCAGGCGGGCAAAGTAGAAACGCGCGGTGCCCAGCTTGCTCAGGTGAAACGGCTCGGGAGCCGCATGACACTGGCAAACCACGGCCATGCGTGCCCACAGGTAGGCGTAGAAGGTGTAGCCAAACACCTGCAGGTACTCCACCGCCGCCGCGCCCAGCTCACGCGGGTTGCCCTGGGCCCGATCGAGCAACCAGGCGGTCAGCTCGTCGAGGTTGCGCACGGCAGCCAGCAGCGGCGCGCCGAACTCGGCGCACGCCGCGGGCAGCGTCTCGACAAAGGCAGTAATTTCGTCGGACACGCTGCGATAGGCCTGGCCGCCATCGGCAAACAGTTTACGCCCCACCAGGTCGAGGGCCTGGATGCCATTGGTGCCTTCGTAGATCTGGGTAATGCGGCAGTCGCGGATCAACTGCTCCTGGCCCCATTCGCGGATATAGCCATGACCGCCCAGCACCTGCTGGCCGTGCACGGTGGTTTCCAGCCCCATGTCGGTTAGGAAGGCCTTGGCCACTGGCGTGAGCAATGCCACCTTGGCCTCGGCCTGGGCGCGTGCGACCGGGGCCTCGCTGTATCTGGCCAGGTCCAGCTGCAGTGCCACATAGGTAGAGAAGGCTCGCCCGCCTTCGTTCAGCGCTTTCATGGTCAGCAGCATGCGCCGCACATCCGGGTGGACGACGATCGGGTCAGCGGCTTGCCCCGGCGCTTCGGCCCCCGTCGGCGCACGGCCCTGCTGGCGATCACGGGCATAGGCAATGGCGCCCTGGTAGGAGCGTTCGCCCAGGGCCAGGCCCTGGATACCTACACCAAGGCGCTCGTAATTCATCATGGTGAACATCGCGTTGAGGCCCTTGTTCGGCTCGCCGACCAGGTAGCCGATTGCACCGTCGAAGTTCATCACGCAGGTGGCAGAGGCCTTGATGCCCATCTTGTGCTCGATCGACCCGCAACTCACCGCATTGGCCTCGCCCAGCACGCCGTCGGCGTCAACCAGCACCTTGGGCACCAGGAACAGCGATATGCCCTTGGGCCCGGCGGGCGCATCCGGCAGCCGCGCCAGCACCAGGTGGATGATGTTCTCGGTCAGGTCCTGCTCACCGCCAGTGATGAAGATCTTGGTCCCGCTGATGCGGTAGCGGCCATCGGCAACCGGCTCGGCGCGGGTGCGAATCAGGCCAAGGTCGGTGCCAGCGTGCGGCTCGGTCAGGCACATCGAACCGGTCCAGCGCCCTTGGTACATGGGCGGCAGGTACAGCGCCTTCAACGGCTCGCTGGCATGGTTGAGCAGCGCCAGGCAGGCCCCGGCGGTCAGCATCGGGTACAGGCCAAACGACAGGTTGGCGGCATTGAGCATTTCTTCGAGCTGGGCACCGATCACTTTCGGCATGCCCATGCCCCCATATTCCGGGGCACCGGCCACACCCACCCAGCCATCCGCGGCAAATGCCCGGTAGGCATCGGCGAAGCCATCGGGGGTGTGTACCTGGCCGGCCTCCCAGCGGCAGCCCTGCTCGTCGCCACTGCGGTTGAGCGGCGCCACCACCTCGGCAATTAGCCGGCCGGCCTGTTCGAGCACGGCCCGGGCTGTGTCGCCATCGACCTGCTCGGCCAGCGCGGGCGTTTGCGCCCACCAGGCCGGGATGTCGAACACTTCGTTGAACAGAAAATCCATGTCGCGCAGTGGCGGAAGGTAATCAGACATGAGGCGAACACTCGGTTTCTTGGGTTTGCGGAAGCGACGTGGCCTTGACCTCGGCAGGTGCCGGGGCGGCCTGGCCACGCAGGAGGAAATGCGACAACGCGGGGATCAACACCAGCGCACCGAGCATGTTCCACAGGAACATGAAGGTCAGCAGCAGGCCCATGTCGGCCTGGAACTTGATCGGCGACCAGGCCCAGCCGACCACACCGGCCGCCAGGGTAATGCCGACCAGCCCGACCACCCGGCCGGTGAAGGCCACGGCTTTCTGGTAGGCCTGGGCCAGGCTCAACCCGGCGCGCTGGTAGTGCAGTTGCACGCTGAGCAGGTACAGCGCGTAGTCCACGCCAATACCTACGCCCAGGGCGATCACCGGCAAGGTGGCGACCTTGACGCCAATGCCCATGGCTACCATCAGCGCTTCGCACAGCACCGAGGTGAGCATCAGCGGCAGGATCGCCACCAGCGTGGCGCGCCAGCTACGGAAGGTGAACAGGCAGAACAGCGTGACCGCCAGGTACACCAGCAACAGCATGCGGTGGTTGGCCTCGCGGACCACCACGTTGGTGGCAGCCTCGATGCCGGCACTGCCGGCGGCCAGCAGGAACTGCTGTTCGGCGCTACTGTTGGCCTGGGCAAAACGCTCGGCCACGGCGGCCACCTGGGCCAGGGTGTCGGCGCGGTGGTCCTTGAGGTAGGCGATTACCGGCATCAGCGAGCAGTCGTTGTTGAACAGCTCGGGGGCGTTGACCGAAGCCTGCTGGGCGGCGTAGTTGAGCACGTCCTGGTTGCGCTGCAGGCTGTTCAGGCGTGGGTTGCCTTCGTAGGTGCCGGCGGTGATCTGGCGCACTGCGTTGGCCAGCGACACGGTGGTCTGCACTCCCGGCAGTTGCTGCAGTTCCCAGGCCAGGCGGTCGGCAAGGACCAGTGTCTGGTATTGCAGGCAGCCTTCCGGAGCGGTCTTGACCATGACCGCGAAGGTATCGCTGGACAGCGCGTAGTGCTGGGTGATGTAGGCGTTGTCGAGGTTGTAGCGGGAGTCGGCGCGCAGCTCGGGGGCACCGCTGTCGAGGTCGCCGATTTTCAGTTGCAGGCTGCCCCAGATGCCGAGGGCGCCCAGGGCCAGGGCCACCAGCAATGCGGCGCTGGCCCATTTGCGTTCGGTGAAGCGGTCGAGCAGGTCCCACAGCCGGCCGAAACCTCGGTGTTGGGCTGCGCGGGCGTCGATATGCAGGGCCCGCTCGGCAGCCTTGCGGCCAACACCAACATAAGACAGCGCCACCGGCATCAGCAGCAGCGAGGTGAAGATCAGCACCGCCACGCCGATGCTGGCGGTGATGGCCAAGTCCTGGATCACCGGGATGTCGATCAGCATCAGCACGGCAAAGCCCACCGCATCCGCCAGCAACGCAGTCACCCCGGCCACGAACAGGCGGCGGAAGGTATAGCGCGCTGCCACCTGGCGGTGAGTGCCACGGCCGATGTCCTGAAGGATGCCGTTCATCTTCTGCGCCGCGTGGGATACGCCGATGGCAAAGATCAGGAATGGCACCAGGATCGAATACGGGTCGATGGCATAGCCCAGCCAGGCGACGATGCCCAGCTGCCACACCACCGCGGTCAGCGAACACAGCACCACCAGCAGAGTGCTGCGCACGCAACGGGTGTAGCAGTAGATGATCAGCAGGCTGGTCAGCACCGCCAGGGCGAAGAACGCCATCACCTGGATCAGCCCGTCGATCAGGTCGCCCATCAGCTTGGCGAAGCCGATCACATGGATGCGGTAATGGCCGCTGGCCTGGTACTGGCTGCGCAGTTGTTCGAGCTTCTGCGAGAAGGCGTGGTAGTCGAGGCCTTTGCCGGTAGCCGAATCCTGGTCGAGCAGCGGCACGACCAGCATGCTCGATTTGAAGTCGCGCGCCACCAGGCTGCCGACAATGTTGGCGCGCTCGATGTTCTGCCGCAGCTGCTCGATGTCACCCGCAGCGCCCTGGTAGCTGTCGGGCATCACCGGGCCGCCCTGGAAGCCCTCCTCGGTCACCTCGGTCCAGCGCACCGCCGGGCTCCACAGCGACTTCACCCAGGCCCGGTCCACGCCCTGGCTGAGGAACAGCTCGTCGTTGATGTGGCGCAGGGTCTGCAGGTAGCCCGGGTCGAAGATGTCGCCCTGGGTGTTCTCCACCACCACCCGCACCGCGTTGCCCAAGCCACGCAGTGATGGGCGGTTTTCCAGGTAGTTCTGGATGTAGGGGTGGCTCTGCGGCAGCATCTTGTCGAAACTGGGGCGCAGCTCCAGGCGGGTCAGCGCCATGTAGCCCAGCACCAGGGTCGCCAATAGCATGCACAGCAGGAACGGCAGGCGATGGTTGAACACCAGGCGCTCCAGGCAATTGCCCGAGCGTGGGTCGAAATCGTCGAGGTTGCGGATTACCGGCAGGGTGTCTTGGCGGGTAGCGGCCATCAGGGTCTTCTCTTGTTATGGGTGCAGCGTGGGGTTGCCGGGCTGGTTGCGCACGCCCCGCTCGCCGACCAGTACCAGGCCGTTGCCGGTATCGGTGGCGAGCGAGGTCACCGGGCCACGGGCGCTTTGCGGCACCGGGCTGAAGCTGGCGCCATCATCCCGGCTGAGCAGCAGGTCGCCAGGCTGGCTGGCCAGCCATAGCTGGCCGTCACGGTCGACACCGGCGGCGGTGAGGCTGGTGTTCACACCCGTGCTGACCGGTTGCCACTGCCGGTCGCCATCGGTGCTGCGGTAGGCATGCCCACGCAGGCCGTAGACCACCAGTACGCCAGGCTTGCCGACAGCACCGAACAGTGTGCCGGCGTAGGGTGTCTCGACACGGCTGAAGCACTCACCGTCCTGCTTCAGCAGCAGGCCTTGCTCGCCGGTGATGTACAGCTCGTCACCCACCGCGGCGAGGCTGGTCAGGTGCAGGCCTTGCGGGTTATCGCTGTGGTCGAGCCAGGGCTGCCAGTGCTCGCCGCCATCAACGGTGCGCAACAGCAGGTTGAACACGCCGACCGCATAGCCATTGCGGGCATCGCTGAACCACACGTCGAGCAAGGCATTGTCGCTACCCGTGCCCGGCAGTTGTTCGGCCAGTGCCCGGCCATCCAGCTGCTTCTGCCAGTGCACGCCGCCATCGCGGCTGTGCAGCACCACGCCATCGTGGCCAACCGCCCAGCCCAGTTCGGGCGTGGCGAAGCTCACGGCATTCAGGTCGGCGCTGACCGGCACCTGGGCCTGCTGCCAGTGCGCGCCGTGATCGTCGGAGTACAGGATGTGCCCTCGCGGGCCCACCGCGACCAGGCGCTGGCCGGCCAGGGTGACATCGCGCAAGGCGCTGCTGGCGACCAGGGCGCTGGGCCTGGCGGGCAGGTCCAGCACATCGGTGAAGGGCGCAGCCTGGGCCGCGCCCTGCAGCGCGGCCAAAGCCAGAACCATCACGCTGCATCGTTTGAAGACAGACATTGCCACCTCTGCTCCGTGCGTTCAGCGAATGCCGTTGCCGGCCAGCGACTCGGGCGACCACTGGGTTTTCGACAGTGGGTCGATATAGCGGATACCGCCGTAGGCACCGACCACGCCATTGAGGTTATAGGTGCCGCCGATCAGGTCGTAGATCATGAACGGCGTGGCGTCCGGGGTCTGCTTGTCATAGCTCTGGGTGAGGAAGGCGAACGAGCCGCGGTACAGCTGGCCACGGGCGTCGTACTGGTCCGAGGCCAGGGCGATCCAGCTGTCTTCGTCGAGGTAGAAGCGGCGCTTGTGGTAGATATGGCGCGCACCGTCCTTGAGCTTGCCTTCCACCACCCACACCCGGTGCTTCTCCCAACGCACGAACTGCGGCGCCAGGTGATTGGGGGTGATCACCTGCTTGACGTCGGTGTTGTAGGTCAGCTGGTAGGTGTTGTACGGCACGTACATTTCCTGCTTGCCGACCAGGGTCCAGTCGTAGCGGTCCAGTGCACCGTTGAAGACGAACACGTCATCGTAGGTACCCGAACCCGAAGTGCCCGGGTTGGGCGTGTCGTAGGCGAGGTTCGGTGCCAGCTTGACCCGACGCTGGCCCGGCAGGTACTGCCAGGCGCTGCGTGGCTGCACCAGCGGGTTGGCGGCATCACGCAGCATCATCGCTTCGCCGGCACGGCGTGCGGGCCCGGTGTATACCAGCTTCATCTGGTAGTAGGTGTCCTTGGCACCGATCGGCTTAGTCATGTCCTCGTAGATCGGGTAGCTGATATTGGCCTGGCCGGTGGTCGACAGCGATGGCTTGCCGGCAGCGTCGACGTTCCATGAGTCGTACTTGGCAGTCATGCTCACGCCCTGATAGCGCAGCAGGAAGTTCCACATGGCCTCGGCGCCGTTCTGCGGAATGGGGAACGGGATACCCGGCAGCACGTTGTCCACTGCCGTACCGCCCTCCTTGCTGTTGGCGGCAGTGGCGTTCTTGCGGGTGTTGTCCAGTACCGCTTGCGGCAGCGCCACGCTACGGTGGGTCGGGTACACATCGACGCGGTAGCTGGGGTAGCGTTTGAGCAGTTCCAGGGTGGTGGCGGTCAGTTGGCCCTTGTACTGCTCGGCGTTCTTGCCATCGATGACCAGCAGCGGCTTGTCGCTGGCGAACGGGTCGGGGCGCATGCTGGCGCCGCTCTGGTAGCTGGCTGGCGGCGTCAGCAGGCCGCCCTGGTAGGCCGGGATCGAGCCATCGGCGTTGCCGGCCTTTTCCGCGCCGATGACGGTCAGGCTGGTGCCCAGGCGCGCGGCCTGGTCAGTGGAAACGGCGGCCTGGGCAGCGTTCAGGGCGGCCAGTGACAGGCACGAGGCCAGCAGGGTACGTACGAAATTCATGATGGTTGTCTTCCTGTGTAGGCTGTAGGAAACATGACTCAGAAGGTCGTCTTGACGGTCAGGTACAGGGCGCCACGGTCCTCGGTGGTGGCACCACCGCCGGAGAAGGAGGCGTAGCCGCCGCCGTAGCAGGTGTAATCCTGTTCGCCGTCCAGGGCGTTGGGGGTGCTGCCGTCGGTCTGGCCGTCCTTGCAGGCCTTGGTCTCACCGAAACTGTCGACGTACTTGAGGTCGACGAAGTACTGGTTGTAGATCGCGGCGCTCACGCCCACCGCATAGTTGCCGGTGTTCTCGGCGCCACCGCCCTGCACCGGCGACACGCCGTCGAGGCCGACGTTGACCGACAGCGGCATGCTCAGGTCCATGCCCGGCAGCACCTGGTACCAGGTAGGGGTGAAGTTGACCGCGATGCCCCAGTTGTCGCGGGTGGCCTTGTCGATGCCGCGGTAGCTGCTCTTGCCCTTGTACAAGGCCTCGTTGTGGCTATCGAGCTTGAGCAGGTTGCTGTAGAACAGCTCGCCAAGCAGGGTTGCCGAATCGAACAGCGGCGTATCGCCAATGGTCATCAGGCCGTTCAAGGTCCAGTGCAAGGTGTCGCCGGTGGCGCTCAGGCCGTCGCCATCCTTGGGCACGTCGTAGATCACCCCGCTGCTGGGCAGGCGTGCCGGCAGCAGGCCGAAGCCGCCGCCCAGGCCACCCTGGCCGGGGGCGCTGACGATTGCCGGGATGCTCGCCAGCGGCATGTTGTGGCGGATGTTCAGGTCGCTGCCGACACTGATGCCGCCCACATCCTTGGACAGGCTCAGGCCATAGATGTCGATGTCGTCGGAGTAGGCGAACTGGTAGGTAGTGCTTTGCAGCGAGTTGTACAGGTTGCCGACTGCGCCTTGGCGGCTGCCCGGCGGGTTGCCGAACGGACCATTGGCGACGGTCATGCCGCGCGCGTCGAGCCAGGCCTGCGGGAGGATCTCGGAGGTCTTGCGGTAGTAGAAACCGAGGGTGCCGCCCAGCCACTCCGGCGACCACTTGGCCATGATGCCCCAGTCGCCGCTCTTGCCTGGGTTCAGGTCATGGCCACGGCGGATGGTGGTCAGCGCACCGCGCACCGGGATCAACCCGGGGGTACCAGTGTGGCCGAGCAGGAAGCTTTGGGCGCCCTCGCCTACCACGTCCGAGCCGCCATAATAGGTACCGGCTTCGGGCAGGCGGGCGGCGTCCCAGTCGAAGAAGTACTGGGCGCCAAGGGTCAGTTCAGAGTTGACCAGGAACGAGGTCGACAGCTGGTTGCGCGGCACGAACAGCTCCTTGGCCTCGGTGCCCGGCGAAGCGGCCAGCTTGGCCAGGTCGAGGCCCGACTGGCCGTAGCTCAGCGAATGGACCGGGTTGAGCAGGGTTTCACCCCAGAACAGGTTGTGCTGGCCCAGCTTGGCGCTGACCTGCGAGGCCTCGCCGACTTCACGGCTGAAGAACACGAAGGCATCCAGCACTTCACCGGACGGGCCGCTGTAGTAACGCTGGGCGTAGTTGCTCAGGTGCGGGCTGCCCAGCGGCACACCGGTGCCGGGCAGGCCATTGAGGCTGGGGTTGATGCCGGACTGGTCACCATTGCCGTTGACGAACGGGTTGCTATTGGAGCCGGTGTTGTCATAGGCCTTGTCGTACCAGCTGGCGGTGCTGACGCGGAACCCGGTGTTGCCCTGGTAGACCACATCCAGTTCGGTCAGCAGGTCTACCCGGTTGGTGATGTTGGTGCCGGCCTTGCGGAAGTTGTAGTCACCGTCGTTGCTGTTGGGCGTGCCCAGCATGCGCTTGTCGGCGCTTTCGGTGCGCACGCCGTAGTTGTACTTGACGGTGTTGTCGAAGCGCACGGCCCAGTTTTCATTGCCGGTATCGACTTCGAACGCCTGGGCGGCGGGTAGCGTGAGCAGGCCGATGGCGCAGGCGAGCAGGCAGCGCTGTGGTTTCACAGCACGGTAAATGCGGTGTTCTGGCATTACGATGGCTCCACGTATTGTTATTGTTTTTTTCGCCGCCCGTCTTTTGCGAGCGTGGCTGGGGCGTCCATGCGCTATTGCAGGTTGGGCTGGTCCAGTCGCTGGATGAACGCCTCGGCCTGCGGCCAGGGGCCGAAGCCGGAGGCCGGGTTGAGGTGGCCGACGGCCCCCAGTGCGACCAGTTCACTACCCCAGCCATGGGCCAGCGCGCTGGCTGCGGCAAAGCTGGCCAGGTGGTCGTTGCTGCTGGCCGCGACAATGCTGGGGAACGGCAGCGGCGCCTGGGGCAATGGCGACCAGCCGTGCTCGGCCAGGCTGGCCGGGCTTGGGTAGTGGGCCGGCCATGGCGCGTTCAGGTCGGGCGGCGCCGCCAGCAATGCACCCTTGATCGGCCGCCGGTAGCGCGCCGCCCAGTGGGCGACCATCAGCACGCCGGCGCTGTGCGCCACCAGGATCACTTCACCATCGATCTGGTCCAGTTCGCGCTGGATCGCCTCGACCCGGGCTGTGCAGCTCAGGCCGTCGACCTGCAGCGGCGGTACGCTGCGCACCTTGGCCAGGCGGCCTGCGAGCAGGGTCTGCCAGTGTTCGGCGACATGGTCGCGCAGGCCGGGGACGATCAGCACGGTGGCAGTGGTTTGCAGTTTTTCCACGGTGAACCTCGTGTGCGGTGTAGCTCTTGAGGTTCACAGTAAACAGCCCACCCACCGGGTGCTTCACATTGGGCGTCAGGGGCTTTTCATTTGATGACAATGGCCAACACAGGGCTTTGCTTTTCAATTCATGACACGCAGGCTATAAAATCAATCAGCCGCTCACTTTTTGTAGGAGCAGCCTTGTGCTGCGAAGAGGCCGGTACGACGAACATCACTGTTATGGCCTTTACGACCTCTTCGCAGCACAAGGCTGCTCCTACAAAAAAGCAGCAGATAGCCTGGAAAACATGGATAACAACAAAAAATGCCTGCCCTAGTCCGTGCCGCCAGCTTGACCAATTACCTTGAGGTGTCCCGCCACCTCGGCCTCAATCCCCATGCACTGCTGGCACAGGTTGGCCTCAGCGCCGCGTTGCTCGAAGACCCCAATCGGCGTATTCCGGTTGCCAGCGTCATCGCCTTGCTGGAAGCCTCCGCCAGCGCCACCCGCTGCGAAAGCTTCGGCCTGCGCATGGCCGAGTTGCGGCAACTGTCGGACTTCGGCGAAATAAGCCTGTTGCTCAGCCACCAGCGCACCCTGCGTGATGCGCTGCAGGTGATCGTGCAGTACCGTCACCTGCTCAATGACGCCCTGGCCATTCATATCGAGGAAGCCGGCAAGACCGTGGTCATCCGTGAGGAGGTGATCAACGAACGCGCGCCCTGCAGCCGCCAGGCCACCGAGCTGGCGATCGGCGTTATGATGCGCCTGTGCGCGGCGCTGCTAGGTGCGCATTGGCACCCGATCAGCGCCAACTTCACCCACGCGCCTCCCGCCGACCTGGCCACCCACCGGCGCATTTTCGGCTGCACGCTGGTGTTCGGCAGCGAGTTCAACGGTATCGTCTGCCCGGCCGCCGACCTCGACAGCGCCAGCCCGCAGGCCAACGAGGCCATGGCGCGCCTGGCGCAGCGCTATCTGGACAGCCTGCCGGCGGGCGGCACGCCGTCCCTGGAGCTGGAGTTGCGCAAGACCATCTACCTGCTGCTGCCCATGGGCCGCGCCACCATCGAACAGGTGGCACAGACCCAGGGCATGAACGTGCGCACCCTGCAGCGGCGCCTGGAAGAAAGCGGGTTGACCTTCAAGGACCTGATCAACAGCGTGCGCCGTGACCTGGTGATGCGCTACCTGGAAAACCCCGGCTATTCGCTGGGGCGTATCGCCGACATGCTGGGTTATTCGATGCCCAGCTCGTTCACCCGCTGGTTCATCGCCCAGTTCGGCATGCCGCCGGCCAGTTGGCGGGCACAGAATTCTGATCAGATCGCGTCAGGGCCGCCAGGCGCCTGAGCTTGGATTTGCGGCGCCTGTGAGATCGAGCGCCGCCCGCGCGGCGCTTCGCAGCACAAGGCTGCTCCTACATCTGTTTTCGGGCCAGTTATTCCTGAGGCAGACGCGCGCGGGCCCTTGGTGCCCACCTAGATATTGTGCCGGGCAAACAAGGCGGTCGCGTGCATTGGAACAGGCGTTATTGGCCCGAAACAGATGTAGGAGCAGCCTTGTGCTGCGAAGCGCCGCGCGGGCGGCGCTCGATCTCACAGGCGCCACACATCTCAAGCCGAACCCACCCAATGCATCAACGCCAGAACCAAAAGCACAAGAAACACGCTCTCCCCCACCATCAGCGCAATGGGTTTCACCCCGACCGAGGCCAGCGCCTTGAGTTGGGTTTTCATGCCCAGGGCACTGATCGCCACCACCAGGCAGCCGCGCGACAGGTCGTTGATACCGCCCTGCACCGCGGCGGGTACCCAGCCTGTGCTGTTGACGCACGCCAGCAGCAGGAAGCCGACCGCGAACCATGGCAACAAGGGCGGCCGCTGCCCGCCTGCCTCGAGGCCCTGGCGCCGGGTGATCATGGCCGCGCAGACAATGACCGGCAACAACATGGCCACCCGCATCAGCTTGACCACCGTGGCGATGTCGCCGGTCTCGGTAGACATGCTGTAGCCCGCGCCCACCACCTGCGCCACATCGTGGATGGTCGCACCGAGGAACACCCCGGCCTGGGCTGGGGACAGGTGCAGCCACTGGGCAATCATCGGGTACAGGATCATCGCCAGGGTCGACAGCGCCGACACGCCGATCACGGTAAACAGCGTTGCATGCTCCTTGCGCGGGTGCTGGGGCAAGGCAGCTGCCAGCGCCAGCGCCGCCGAGGCACCGCAAATGGCCGTGGCACCGCCGGTGAGCATGCCGAACAGCCGTGAAAACCCCAGCGCCTTGGCCACCACCACCGAAACCAGGATGGTCACCACCACCAGGGTCACGACCAGGGCCACGGGCTTCCAGCCCAGGCTGGCAATCTGGTCCAGGGTGATGCGCATGCCAAGTAGCGCCACGCCCAGGCGCAGTACCGTGCGGGCGGTAAACTCGATACCGGCTTTGCAGGGGCCATCGACCGCGAGAAAGTTCAGCGCCATCCCCAGTAACAAGGCAAACAGCATGACCGGCGCTGCGTAATGCTCACTGAGGAAACTGGCGGCCGCACCGACGATGAGGCTGACCACCCCCCCCGGGGCGAGGGTGCGGATACGCTGATGGGTAGCGCCAAGTGCCAGTGTATTCATTGCCCCGCTTCCTCACAGTCAAACACGATGTAAACCTGCCCGCCCTGCTGCTCGACCGGGTAGCTGGCAACCTTCAAGGCCCTGGAATTGACCAGGTAGCCGCTGGCCAGGTCAAAGCGCAGGCCGTGCGCGCAGCACTGGATGACACGGCCTTCCAGCCGGCCGCCACACAACGACGCGCCCTGGTGCGGGCAGCTGTCGTCAATGGCATAGAGCGAGTCGGCAACGTTGAACAGCGCCACGCTGCGCCCTTCGCAGGCCAACAGCACACGGCCGTCACGTTCCGGCACCTGATGGGGGGCCAATGCAATGCGCCGGGTCATGCCCTCTCAACCTCTTGCAGTGCTTCGGTCATGGCCGCATACAAGACCTCGGCAGGCTGCGCACCTGCAATGATCGGCCCTTGATTGAAACGGAAACGCGGCACTGCACTGCCGGCGCGCCCTGCCCCATCGAGGAACGGGCTGCCGTCGTCACGCAGGCAGTCGACAACCTGCACGGCTTCCAGCCCGCAACATTGGGCGATGTCGAGCAAGGTGCGGCTATCCCCCAGGTCGCGCCCCTGGTGGAAATAGGCGATGAACAGCTGTGCCAGCAAGGCTTCCAGTTGCCCTGCTTGGAGCAACTGAGCAGCACGTTGCAGCAGCCGATGGGCATTGCCGGTGTTGGGCATGCGGCGAATACGCGAGAAGTCGATGTCCTCGCCTACCACACGGGCAGCGGCGCGCACCTGGGCCTGGCGCTCGCGTACCGCCTCCTCGCTGCCCAGGCGTTGCAGATAGAAGGCATGGAACGGCACGCCACTGGCTGGCAAGCCCGGCAACAACTGCACACCTCGCCATTGCAGTTGTACCTGCACTTGCGGTTGTTCACGCTGCAAGTGCAAGAGCGCGGCCTGCAGGTGTCGCTGGCCAATCAGGCACCAGGGGCAGACGAAATCGAAGAACACTTCGACGGACAACAGCTGTTTCACGGTTTCAACTCCCGGGGTGCGGCAGCGTCGCCTGCCGGTGCATGCAGACGCTCCATGTCGCGGTGGTAATGACGTTTGGCAAGGACAAACACCGCCGCCGCGCCGATGCTCATCAGCGGTACCAGCTGGAAGGCGGCATGCAAGCCGATCAGGTCGGAAACGCGCCCGGTGATCAACGGCCCGGTCGCCAGGCCCAACAGGTTGTTGGCCAGGGTCAGGGTGGCAAACGCGGTGCCGTGCACCGAGGCGTGGGTGAGGTTGGCGACCATGGCACTGGACGGGCCGTTGGTGCCGGCGGCGATCATCATGCCCAGGCAGATCAGTACCAGTTGGGCGGTGCCGGCCGGCAGTGCGAAGGCGATGGACAACAGCGCGCAACTGCCCAGGCAGTAGGCGATGGCAAGGCTGATCTTGCGGTCCGGGCGCTGCCGCCCGAGGCGGTCGCAGAGCATGGCGCAGAGGATCATGCCGATGCCGCTGCACAGCACGATGACTGCGGCAATCGCCCCGGCGCGGTCGGTGCCCATGGCGTAATAGCGGTTCAGGTAGCTTGGCATCCACACGATCACGGTGCCGCCGACGAACAGCTGCAGCCCGCTGCCGACGTAGGCCGCGATGACCGAACGGCTGCCGTACAGGGTGCGCAGCGGGCGCCCGGCCTTGCCTTGCGACTGCTGCGCGCACCGAGGCGCAATACGCGCCTCCTTGACGAACAGCGGGTACAGCATCGCCAGCACCAGGCCGAACAGCGCCATGCCGGCAAATGCCCAGCGCCAACCCAGGTGCTGGGCCAGTACACCGCCCAGGGCCATGCCCAGCACCGAGCCGAACATGCCACCGGCCATGAACGCGCCGGCCAGGGTCGAGCGCATGTCGCGGGGGAACACGGCGACCACCACGGCGATGCCGACACTGCCGTAGGCCGCCTCGCCTACCCCGACCAGAAACCGCGCGATGAACATTTGCGGGTAGTTTTCCGCCAGGGCGCAGCCGAGGGTGGCCAGGCTCCACAGTACTGCCATCAGCACCAGGCTGCGCACCCGGCCGAAGCGGTCGGCCAGCAGCGACAGCGGGAAGGTCAGCAGGCCGACCATCAGCGCGACGATACCGCTGAGCAGGCCGAGCTGGCTGTCGCTCAATGCCCATTCGCCCTTGAGCAGCGGGAAAACCGCATTGAGCACCTGGCGCGACATGTAGTCGGAGATCAACAGGCCAAAGGTCAGGGCGAAGACCACCCAGGCATAGCGCCGAGGGACGCTGTGGGCGGTGTCGGTGCCGGAATCTTCGGCACTGGCGAGATAGGTGGCCATGTTGCCTCCTTGGGTGCGGGGCGTGAGGTTGTTCTTGTTGTTATGGACTACAGCCAACATTCATGTTGCTTTTGCGGGCCTCTTCGCGGGCTCGCCCGCTCCCACAGGGACTGCGTCGACCTTTGGGCCAGTGCCGCACCTGTGGGAGCGGGCATGCCCGCGAAGAGGCCAGGCCTGCCGTACCAGCATCAGCCGCGCTGCGGCACGCCCTTCACACCCGGCTGGCGATTCGGCGCCATGCCGTTGGCCTCGAGGGTCTGCTCGATGCTGTCGTACTGCTGCCCGATGCGATAAATGGCGCGTGCTTCCTTGCCGCTGGCAATCTCGCGGCCCAGTTCATGGGCCACACGCACGGTCTGCTGGATCTGCTGCACCGAGGTGAAGCGCTTGCCATGCTGGTCGATGATGGTGTCTTCGTTGCCGCAGCGTGGGTGCAAGCCCATGGCCAGGGCCATGGTATTGAACGGCAGCACGTTCTTCAGCAACGATTCGGCGGTCAGGGTGCAGCCGTCCGGCGCGCGGTGAATGAAGTTGAAGAAGTTGAACGGGTTGGGGCCGTCGAAACCGCCGCCGATGCCGATCCAGGTCAGGTTCAGCGGGCCCATGTAGTCACCGCGACGCACGATGCGCTCGAGCGTCTCCAGGGCATGCATGCCGGTCAGCTGGAAATGCGGCTGGATGTTGCTGGCCTGCAGGCGGCGCAGGTGCTCGCGGACCCAGGCCGGGCCGGCCGGCACGGTCATTTCGCTGTAGGCAGCATGAATCGCCGGGCTGGCCAGCGAGGTGCCTTCCAGGTACTCGGGGTACAGCAACTCCATGATGTTCATCTGCGTGGTGTTGATGGCCACGGTCACCTGGTCGGGGCGTGGCGTCAGCTCGGCGAGCATGTGCCGGGTGTCGTCCGACAGCCACTTGGCCGCCTCGCCCTCGCTTTCCGGGGCAAAGGAAATCGATCCGCCAACCTGGATGATCATGTCCGGCACCGCTTCGCGCACCCCGGCGATCAGCTCGTTGAACTTGGACAGGCGCTTGGAGCCCTTGCCGTCCAGTTCGCGCACGTGCAGGTGCAGTACGGTGGCACCTGCATCAAAGCAGTCGACAGCCTTCTGCACCTGCTCGTCCATGGTCAGGGGAATGTCTTCAGGGAAGTCTTCGGGCATCCACTCCGGGCCATAGGGGGCCACGGTGATCACCACCTTTTCCATGTTTTCCGGGTGCAACGAATCGTCGAAGAATTGCATGCTGTAGTCCTCGCTATTGTTATTGTGCGGTTGCCGCCAGCGACGGCGACGAACTCAGAACGTGGGGCTGCCCTTGATCCCGGCGCGCTCCATCTTGCGATGGCACGGCGGGTAGTCCATGACGGCGTAATGCTGTGTGCTGCGGTTGTCCCAGATCGCCACGCTGTTGGGCTTCCAGCGCCAGCGCACCTGGTACTCCGGCAGGTAGGCCTGGCTGATGAGGTAGCGCAGCAGGTCGCTGGCGCCGGGGTTGGCGTCCTGGCCGAAGCGCACCCGCTGCGGGGTGTGGTAGTTGCTGAAATGGGTGGTGAAGGCGTTGACGAACAGCACCTGCTCGCCGGTTTCCGGGTGGGTGCGCACAACCGGGTGCTCGGCATCGGGGAACTGCGCCTTCAGCGCCAGGCGCTTTTCCAGCGGCATGGCGGCGCCAAAGCTCGCCTCGATGCTGTGGCGGGCGCGCAGGCCTTCGATCTTGGCCTTCACATCGCCTGCCAGGTTTTCATAGGCCAGCACCATGTTCGCCCACATCGTGTCGCCGCCCACCGGCGGGCATTCGATGCAGCGCAGCACACAGCCCATCGGCGGGGCCTCGCGCCAGGTGGCGTCGGTGTGCCAGGCATTTTCATAGCGGTCGTTGGGCTGGTCCGGGCGCTTGTAGATCTGTACCAGGCCCGGATGCTCCGGGTCGCTACCGGCCACCGGGTGGTCCTCCAGGTCGCCGAAGCGGCGGGCGAACGCCACGTGTTCGGCGCGGCTGAAGTGCTGGTCGCGCAGGAACAGCACACGGTGCCGGAGCAACTGCGCGCGAAGCTGGGCGAACAGGTCGTCGTCGTGGATCGCGTCGGCCAGGTTGACCCCACTTACCTCGGCACCGATCGCGCAGGTCAGTTGTTCGATGTGCATGCTGTTGCCCTCTTCAGATGACGAAGATCGACGAGCCGGTGGTCTTGCGCGCTTCCAGGTCACGGTGGGCCTGGACGGCATCCTGCAGTGCGTAGTGCTGGTTGATCTCGATACGGATGCGCCCGCTGCCGACGTGATCGAACAGCTCACCGGCCAGGTCGGCCTTTTCCGCCGGGTCGGCGATGAAGTCGGCCAGTGCCGGGCGGGTGAGCTGCAGCGAGCCCTTGATCGCCAGCAACTGCGGGTCGAACGGCGGGATGGTGCCCGACGCCGTGCCGACGCAAACCATCAGGCCGCGGCGCTTGAGCGAATCGAGCGAGCCCATGAAGGTGCTCTTGCCAACGCTGTCGAACACCACGTTCACCCCCACCCCGTCGGTCAGCTCACGCACGCGCGTGGCAACGTCCTCGACGCTGTAGTTGATGACGTGGTTGCAGCCATGGGCGCGAGCCACTTCGGCCTTGGCCTCGGTGGACACCGTGCCGATCACGTTAAGCCCCAGCAGATGCGCCCACTGCGCGACGATCAGGCCGACCCCGCCAGCAGCGGCATGCAGCAGCACGCTGTCGCCGGGTTTGAAGTCATGCAGCCGACGCAGCAGATAGGCCGCGGTCAGGCCGCGCATGGTCATGGCAGCGGCGGTTTCGAAGGCGATGGTATCGGGCAGCTTGATCAGCGCGGCCGCGGGGATCAGGCGCTCGGTGCAATAGGCGCCCAGGGTGTTGAGGAAACCGGTGTAGGTGACCCGGTCACCGACTGCCACCTGGGTCACACCCTCGCCCAGTGCCTCGACCACCCCGGCCGCTTCCACGCCAATGCCGTTGGGCAGCGGGATCGGGTAGGTGCCGTTGCGGAAATAGGTATCGGCGTAGTTCAGGCCCACAGCCACCTGGCGCAAACGCACCTGCCCCGGGCCGGGCTCGCCGACCTCGGCGTCCTCGTAGCGCAGCACCTCGGGGCCACCGGTCTGATGGAAACGTACGACTTTGGACATGCTTGTCTCTCCAATCATCGATCTGGACGCATGGCGTCAGTTCTGGGTAATTGGACTGTATGCCCTTGGTGTGTGGGGTGCTTCGCATCGGACGACAGCGGGTTTTCATTTGATGACAGTACGAGTGTCGACCTGCCGATCACGAAAACCGTGTTTTATTCATGAGCCTCCTTGATGCTTGCCAATGGTCAGACTAATACTTAAGTCTCTGCCTGGGGAGGCACGAAAAATGCAACCAAGATTCGTTATCGTTCCCGCTGTGCCGATCGAAAAGGAGTCGTTCCGCGTGGGTAGCCGCTATTACGCCGCTACCGTATGTGGAGGTTTCGACATCTACGATAACCAAGCGAAGGAGCGGCTCAAGCCCAGTTATCCAAGCAGGACGGCTGCGCAGACGCAGTGTGAGCAGATGAACAAGCGCGGTGATGCAGGCTGATCGCACAAGCAATAGCCCTGCTCGATCCCTGTGGGAGATCGCCCAGCCCTTTGGGCTGCGCTTCCACGTAGAGAACTGAATTCGCAAGCAGTCCGCGGACCCTGTGGGAGCGGCTTTAGCCGCGAAGCATGCAACGCGGTGCATGGCACCGGCTGCGCCGGTGTTCGCGGCTAAAGCCGCTCCCACATGGGGGCACGTTACTGCGGGTGAGGCAGTGCAGGCGTATGATTGAAAGCCGAGCGAATTGATATCGCCGGTCGGCGTCCTCTACCGGAGCACTGCCATGAACAAACCCTTTCACGCGCTGATCCTTGCACTGGCAGCGCTGTCTGCCTGTTCGTCCAATTCCACGCTGTACCACGATCAGCCGCTGGTGGCGAAAGTCACCAACGGCATGAGCAGAGACCAAGTCATGCAGGTAGGCGGCAAGCCCGATGCCGAGACCGAACGCACCGTGGTGCCCGGCACCTGTTTCGACTACATGCTGACCAAGGCCGACAACCGGCAGCCCTACAGCGTAAGTTTCGACGGCACCGGCAAAGTGGACAATACCGCTTTCATGACCTGCGCCGAGTGGAGCAATGCTCAGCGCAGGGCCCGCCTGCCCAGCATGGGCGGCTCTAGCGGATCGGGTTACTGAGTCAGTCCAGGCATTCCCTTGCTGCCTGGCGCAATTTGTCGCCAGACAGGAAGCTGCCCTTGTAGAAGGTCGCGCGGCTGCCCTCGTGGGAATCGACTACGTCCAGCACATCATCGGATGCCACGGGGCTGGGTGCCGTCAGCCGGTAGCCGTGGGCGATCGATTTCTGCGTGGCTTGAGGCGCCAGTGCTTGCCATTTGGGTAGTACGCAGGCGGCGTATTGCTGGGGCGATTTGTGAGTCAGTTTGCTGGCAGTGGGTTTGCCAGGGGTTGCGCAGCCGGCAACACCGGTGACCAGCACGGCGAAGAGAAAGATACGAAACATAGACATTTGCAATTAGCCATCAAGGATACGCTGCATTCTAACGGGGGTTGTACTGGCTTACCAATCAACCAAAGTCTCGCAGCACAGGCCCACCTGATATTTCTGCCAGTAGCCTGGGTGCGTGAAGGCTGGGAAAGTGAACCCTGCCAATAGCCTTCGGAGCACGCACCATGCAAAAGAACACCGACCGCACGCACTTCTTCTATCAGAATGGAAAACTCATCACCTTGAGTGTTGGTGAACAAGGTCGCAGCATTTTTCGTAATGCAGATATGCCACTGGCCGAACTACAAACAGAGGGCACGCACTCGAGCGAACTGCTGGTGACGGACGACAAAGGCTCAGTACTTAACGTTCTGGAAAATAGTAGCGGCAAGGATGACAAGAATGAAGGCGCTGGCTGACACCAGCGCCAGGCTTCAATCCAGTGCGCCGTTCAACACCTCGTAGATGATCCCCGTAGCGACTGCTACCAGGATCAGGTCCGCCCCCGCCTGCATCCACTCATAGCCATCATAATGAGGGAGTTGCCCCAGCAGCCTGCCATCCAGCTTCTTGGCGATACCTGGCGGTAGAGGTTTGCCACGGGCCAGGTTCTTCTGAATGCCGGGGGGCAGCGCCGGCCCTGCACTCCAGTAGCCACGGTGCCCGTCAAGAATGCCAAGCACATCCCCACGGTTTATCGACGGGCCACCATACGAGCCTCCGTGACCTTGACCATGCTGGCCCTTGTCCTTGCCGTGGCCCTGCCCTTTACCATTACCCGGGTCGGCATAAGTGAGCGCCGGCCCCACTGCCAGCGCGATCGAGGTAGCGATAACTGCCCATCGACGCTTTGCCATAGCTGTTTCCTTACACGAGAGACGTCCCTGCACTTTAGACCGAAACCCGGTTCAGGGTGAAAGTCCCCAAACACGGGTCAAGGCTTGGCACTCCGATAGAGCATGATGGCTGCCACATCAAGGGCCAGCACGCCAATGGCGAAGAGAAACATGAAATAAAGATCTTCAGGAAGCATGGCCGTATCCCCGAATCGGCAGGTTTGCAGGGATACTGCAATTCCCGTTCCTGACGCCTCGCTGAACGAACCTGCCCCTCTTTTATCGAGATGGTTGCTCCATAACCACGACATCACCGCCATGAACACGCGATTCAGCCGGTAGAGAGCCAGAAAGGCTTTCCCATTTTGCAATCACGATCGGCGCCAGCGCATTGCCGAGCACATTCAGTGCCGTAACGGGCATGTCCATCAATCGATATACCCCTGCAATCAAGGCCACGCCTTCCAAAGGCAAACCTGCCGCCGTCAGGGTTGCAGTGAGAATCACGAACATGAACCCGGGCACTCCGGCAGCGCCTTTGGACGTCAATACCATGATGAATACCAGCATGACCTGGTCTGCCAAGGCCAGCTCAATATTGTAAGCCTGCGCGATAAACAGTGTACCCAGGCCCGCAAACAGCGACGCGCCATCCAGGTTGAATGAATAACCCAATGGGATCACCAGCGAAGTGATCGTACGCGGTATACCCCTTGCTTCGGTCTTGGCCATCAATTGCGGCATGACGGTGGCAGAACTCGCGCTGCTGAACGCCAGTATCAGTTCACCCTTGAAGGCCTTGATGATCTCGAAGATATTCTCTCCAACAGCCCTGGCAACAAGCCCCAGCACGACAATTGCAAAGAACAGTACCGCCACATAAGTGATGGCAATCAGTTTTGCCAACGGCAGCAGTGAGTCAATCCCGAAGGTGGACACGGTGACGGCGATCAGGGCAAAGATGCCGATCGGTGAGTAGGCCATGACCATATGAGTGACCTTGAACATGGTATCCACTACCGTCTGCAGCACCGCAACCAAAGGCTGCCTCCTGGGTTCATCCAGCGTAGACAGTGCCACCCCGAACAAGATTGCGAAGAACAGTACCGACAACAGCTTCGCCTCTGCCATTGCGGCCACTACGTTATCAGGAATGATGCCCAACAGTACCTTGCCGAGCCCTGCCGAACCATTTTGCACCGGTGGCACTGCTTCACTCGCCGATGAAACGGCGAAGCCCGCACCGGCGCCTGGCTGGAGCACATTACCGATCAACAAACCGAAAATGATTGCGACCTCGGTGACAACAAAGAAATAGACAAGGCTTTTTGTTCCCACCCGCCCCAATGCGCGTTTGCCAGAGCCGGCTATGCCTACCACCATGCAGGAAAACACCAGCGGCACGATGATCATTTTCATCAGTTTTATAAACGCGTCGCCCGCCGGCTGTAGCACTTGTTCGATCCACCACCCCTTGTAATCGGGAAAATGATTCAACAACACGCCAACGCATATACCGACAGCCAGACCAATTGCAATTTGCGTGATTAAATTTATTTTTATTCTCACAGGACTGATCTCTGTTTTTATAAAATACTAGGAAGCAAATACTGCACTCAAATTCTTGAACCCCTTGATCTCGATCGGGTTACCACTGGGATCCAGGAAAAACATCGTCCTCTGCTCGCCAGGCTCACCCTCGAAACGAACGACCGGCGGGATTTCGAACTGCACGCCCAGAACTCCAAGGCGCTCAGCCAAGGCCTGCCAGCGATCCAGAGGCAATATCACCCCGATATGGGGCATCAGTACAAGGTGCGGGCCGACCTTGCCAGTGCGGCTGGTTTCAAAGGGCTTGCCCACATGCAGAGATATCTGGTGACCAAAGAACTCGAAGTCTACCCAGGTCTCAGTGCTACGTCCCTCGACGCAACCAAGAACTTCTTTATAGAATTTTCTTGCCACATCCAGATCGCTGACATGATAAGCAACATGAAAGGGTGTCAACATGATGGTACTCCTCGAACGGAGCCACTATCCTCACACCGCCCGGCACTCATGTACACCAACTGACACTTGGCCTGAGCATAAGCATTACTTATGGACATTCAAAATCTGGAAAGCCTCATATCTGTTGTGGAATGCGGCTCCATTGCGGGTGCAGCAAAGAAAGCAAATGTTTCAGCCGCTGCAATAAGTTTGCGTATTCGAAATTTGGAGAAACACTTGGGCTGCACTCTCTTCAATAGAGAGGCACACGCGATAAGGCCGACAGAACAGCTGCTGGCATTAATTCCACGGATACGTTGCATCGTGGAGCATGCCAATCAGCTGAGGAACGACCTCAACGCCGACACGCTGACCGGGGAACTGCGCATTGGCGCCATATCAACCGCCCTCACCGGCCTTGTACCGGCAGCACTGGAGCATTTGTCTTCCTCCGCGCCCAACCTCAAGCTCACCATCACGCCCGGTGACTCGAAACTGCTTCATGACAAGCTGATCAATCAGGAACTGGATGCGGGAATCCTGGTCGCGCCCCCCTTCAAGACCGCAAAATCGTTGAGAACGCTCACGTTGCGCAGCGAACCGCTGTGCTTGTTGGCACCTGCCGCGGCCTCCCGGGCTGAAGCGCAGGCAATGCTGGCCACCGGGCCCTATATCCGATATGCCGTCGATTCCTGGGGCGGCCTGATAACCCAGCGCTATCTGGACGATCTGGGCCTCGCGCCAAGCGTGGCTTGCGACCTTGATGCGCTCGAAGCCATCAGCCTGCTGGTATCGCTGGGGCAAGGCGTTTCCTTGGTACCGCAATGGCCGTCATTGCTGGAGCAATCGCCAAACGCCCGGATTCTGAGCGAAGAACCAAGATACTGCCGCGACATAGTGCTGGCCTACAGTGCCGGCCATCACCGCACCTCGGCAATCAAGCTGCTGGCATCCGTACTGATGGCCTGACGCTCCGACTCAGTACAGACGGGCCTTGATCAGTGGGCGCAGCAAGTAATTGAGCACGCTGCGCTTGCCGCTGAGGATATCCACCTCGGCAACCATGCCGGGGATGATCGGCAGCACCTCCTCGCCGCGCTTGAGTTGGCTGCCGTCAGTGCGAATCAGCACCTGGTAGTACGACTCCTTGCCGTGGGGCGTGTCCTCCTCGATGGTGTCGGCGCTGATCTGCTCCAGGGTGCCCTTGAGGTCGCCATAGATGCTGAAATCGTAGGCGGTGATCTTCACCTTGGCCGGCATGCCCGGTACCAGGAAGGCCACGTCGCGCGGCTTGATCCTGGCCTCTACCAGCAGGCGGTCCTCCACCGGGATCACTTCCATGATCGCTTCGCCGGGCTGGATCACCCCGCCACGGGTGTTGATCAGCACGGTGTTCACCCGCCCACGCACCGGCGAAACGATCCCGGTGCGGCGCAGCTGGTCCTGGCGCTGCTGGACGATCGGCTCCAGGGCACTGAGGTCGGCCTTGCGCTGTGAGCGTTCGGTATAGGCATCCTGGAAGTAGCTGCTCTTCAGCTCGGTCAGTTTGCCGTTGAGGGTAGCGATGTCCTGGCTCAGGCGCAGCGCCTCCATCTGGCTCACCGCACGCTTGGCCACCAGCGGGCGGACCAGGTCGAGCTGGCTCTGGGCCAGGCTGATCTGCCTCTGGATCGCCTGGCTGCCTTCGAGCAGCTTGTCCCGCCGCGACTTGAACAGCTCGCGCTCGGAACGCGCCAGCGGCCCTTGCGGGTCGATGTCCGGCGGGAACTCGATGGCCGCCTTGCCCAACACCTCGGCGTCAAGCCGGGCGATGGCCGCGCGCAGCACGCCGGCCTGGTTGGCCGACTCCTGGAAATTGGTGAGAAAGCGCGTCTCGTCCAGGCGCAGCAGCGGCTGGCCGACCTCCACCAGGTCACCCTCCTGCACCAGCAGGCGGTCGAGAATGCCCCCTTCCAGGCTCTGGATCTTCTGGATGCGGCTGAACGGCACCACACGCCCATCGCCGCGCGTCACTTCATCGAGCTCCGCCCAGGCAGCCCAGGCAACGAACAGCAAGACGCTGCCGAGCAGGGTCCAGAGCAGCGGGCGATAGACCGGGTGAGTGGTCGCCAGCAAGGGATCGGCCAGTTGCCGGCGCAGCACTACAGAACTTTTTTCAGCTGCCATGGCCGGCTCCTTCGGCGACCTGCGGCGCCTGTACCTGGTTGCCCAGCACCACCTGGTTCAGCGGGCCGTCCATGATCACCTGGCCGTTGCGCAGCACCACTGCACGGTCCACCAGCGCCAAGACGCTTTTCTTGTGGGTGGTGATGATCAGGGTGCGCCGGCCCAGCCATTTCTGCAGGTAGTCGATGACCTGCTTCTCGCTGTTCTGGTCGAAGGCCGCGGTCGGCTCGTCAAGCAGCAGGATCGGCGGGTCCTGCAACAGTACGCGGGCCAACCCCACCGCCTGGCGCTGGCCGCCGGAGAGGCTGGCATTGCCCTGGATCGGCATGTCCAGGCCCAACGGGTGGGCGCGCACGAAAGTGCCCAGCCCCACGCCATCGAGGGCTTCCAGCAATTCCTCGTCGCCCAGCGCGGCGTTGGCCAGGTTGAGGTTTTCCCGCAGGCTGCCGTGGAACAGCGCCACATCCTGCGGCAAGTAGCCGATGCCGCGCTGGCGGTCGGCCGGGTCGAGCTGGCTCAGGGCGATGTCGTCCAGCAGCAGCCGGCCGGATTGCGCTTCGAGCAGGCCGCTGAGCAGCCGCAGCAGGGTCGACTTGCCGGCGCCGTTGCCACCGAGCAGCGCTACCCGCTCGCCGGCCTGGATATTCAGCGCCTGCACGTCGACCACCGGTGGGCTGTCGCCATGGGCCAGGCGCAGCGCCTCCAGGCGGTAATGCCCGTGGAGCCGGTCGCGGTGCACGAAGCGCTTGCCGGCGGGCCGCTCCTGCTCGGCGGACATCAGCTGGTCGAGCCCCTCCAGCGCCACCTTGGTATGTTGCCAGCGGCCAAGGATGGCGGCAGCCTGGGACAGTGGTGCGATGGCCCGCGAGGCCAGGATCGAACAGGCCACCAGGGCACCGACGGTCATCGCGCCGTCGCTTATCCGGTAGACGCCGAACACCACCACCCCGACATAGCACAGCTGCTGAACGATACTCGCCGAATAGCTGAGGGTCGAGGCCAATGCATGGGTCTTCATTGCAGTACCGGCCAGTTCCCCGGTGAGCGTCTCCCACTGCTGTTGGCAGCGGCCTTCGGCACGCGCGGCCTTGACCGTCTCCAGGTGTTCGAAGACTTCCAGCAGCACGCTGTTCTTCAGCGCCCCCTCGCGCAGGTTCTGCCGCGACAGGTGCCCCAGCAGGCGCTGGGTCAGCAGCCCTGGCAGCAGCATCAGCACACAGGCCACCAGCGGCACCCAGACCACATGGCCGCCGATCACGGCAATGATCAACAGGAAGATCGCCACGAACGGCAGGTCGCTGATCAGTGCGGCGCTGGACGAAGTGAAGAACTCTCGGACCGACTCGAACTCACGCACCTGGGTGCTGAATGCGCCCATCGACGCCGGTTTGGCGGCAATCCGGGTGCTCAGCACGCGCGCGAACAGCAGGCTCGACAACTGCAGGTCCAGGCGCTTGCCGAGAACGTTCAGCAGGTGCCCGCGAAGGATCCGCAATACCCCGTCGACGATGATCGCCAGGGCCACGCCGCTGGCGAGTATCCATAGGGTATCGAAGGCTGCGTTGGGCACCACTCGGTCGTAAACCTGCATGGCGAACAGCGCCGAGGCGACGGCCAGGACGTTGGCCACCAGGGCCGCCGCCGTGACTTCCGCATAAGAGCGCCAAAGCCGCTTTAGCGGCCCGAAGAACCAGTGCTCCGGCAGGCCGCTGGCGTAGTCGCCCACCCGCCCATCGTGGCGGTAGCGGCACTTGGCGAACACCGCCGTGCCGCTGTAAAGCGCCTCCAGAGCGGGCAGCCCCAGGCACTCACGGCCGCCGTCGCTCTGCGGCACCAGCACCTCGTACTGCTCACCCTCGATGCCAACCAGCAGCAGGCTGCGGCCATCGTCGAGCAACAGCAGGGCCGGCAGCAGATAGGCGTCCATCTGCCGCAACGGCAGCTCCGCGACCCTGGCAGTGATGTCGGCGCGGCGCAGGGCGCGGGCGACCAGGCGCAGCGGCAGGCGTCCGTGCTCCAGCGCCAGGCCGTCGACCAGCTCGGCGTCGCCCAGCGGCCGGCCCAGTTGCCGGCACAGCAGCAGCAGGCCCTGGCGCAGCGGGTCGTCGTGGTTCAGGGTCACGACATTGTCCGGGGATTGTTCAACTTCCATGATTCAACCGATTCTCCAGTAATGCCCCCAACAGCCCGACCTGCGCGGCCGCTCGATACTCGATACGCTTGCGCTCTATGTGCAGATTGATCAACTGCCGCTCGGCCTCGAAGCGTTCGCGCTGCACGTTGAGCAAGTCGATCACGTCGCGCCGGCCGACCTCGAATTGCTCGCGGTACAGCTCACCAACCTGCTCCGACTCCGTCACCTGCTGGCTCAGGGACTGTTCCCGCCACCGTAGCGTGTCACCGTTGTCGAACAGCGTCTGCAACTGCCGGCGGATGTCACGCTGCATCGCATCGGCCGTCCATTGCGCCGACTCCAGACGCTGTTGCGCAGCAGTCGGCCGACGGAAGTTGGAAAGCCCCTGGAAGGTATCCATGCGAAAGCGCAGCGACATCACCGAGTCGCTTTCCGGACGACCGCCGATCTCCCGGCGCAACGCGGAGGCCTCCAGATTCAACTGCGGCAGCAACGAAGCCTTGGCCTCGCGGACTTGCGCCTCGGCGACATTGGCGTCCTCCAGCGCCTTGCGCTGCAACGGCGACTCACGGATCACCCGCGCCACGTCGCTGGCAGCCAGGTAGCGCTGCAGCGACATCGGCTCTGGCTCCACCAGTTCGGAGGGGTCCTGGCCAACCAGGATCGCGTACTGGTTGCGCGCGTCCTGCAGGTTGCCCTTCTCCAGCGACAGCTGTTCCTGGGCACGTGACAGTTCGAGGTTGGCGCGGTCCAGTTCGCTGCGGTCGGCGTATCCATCGCTGCCGCGCGCCTGGGTCATCTCACGGATGCCGTCGAGGCGCTGGATGTGCTGGCGCACCGTCTCCACCCGGCGCTCCGAGGCAAGCACATCGAGGTAGGTCTCGACGATGTCCAGCGCAGCATCGTCGCGCGCCACCAGCACCGCCTCGGACAGTTTGCGCCGGGTGGCGCTGGCGCTGTCGACCTTGCTCGTCACCCTTCCCCAGTCATACAGCATCTGCGATACGGTGACGTCGTAGACGACCTCGCCAACGTCGAACTCCTGCGGCCCCCCGGACACGGTGACGGAGGGGTAGTAACCACCCTTGGCGATCTCTACCTCGGTACCCGCACGGTCCGCTTCGGCCATCGCCGAACGCACCTGCGGGTGGATCGCCAACCCCGCCCGCACCGCTTGGTCGAGAGGGATGGCCGGCGCGGACAGCGGCAGCCCGAAGCACAGGAGCCAAAGGGCTCCCGCGCCACGGCGCCTTCCCTTGAGCACGGACAGGCCGCGCATCAGACCACGACCTGTACCGTGTTGTCCTCGATCAGCAGGGTACTGCTGCCAAAGTTATAGACGTCGTAGGTAATGCCGTTGACCTGCTGGGTGGTTCCTGTGTTCACGGCACCCACCACGTTGAGGGTGTCGTTGCTCTCGCCAGTGATCTGCAGGATGTTGTTGCCATCGGTGATGGCGTCGACCTCCGCCGCAGTCAATGTCAGCACGCTTCCCGAGTCGCCCTTGCCGAGGTCGATGCGCTCGATGTTGGAGAGCGTACCGACGCCGACGGCGTTGTAGTCGAGGTCGATGCCGTTGGCCAGGATCAGGGTGTCGAAGCCTGCACCGCCGTCGATGCTGGTGAAGTCGGTCGAGGTGATCTGGATGGCGTCGTTGCCATCGCCTGCCACTACCTGATCGCCGGTCCCCACGTTGAAGATCAGGTCGCTGCCA
The DNA here is from genome assembly GCF_023100865.1 of Pseudomonas sp. A2. Taxonomy (NCBI): domain Bacteria; kingdom Pseudomonadati; phylum Pseudomonadota; class Gammaproteobacteria; order Pseudomonadales; family Pseudomonadaceae; genus Pseudomonas; species Pseudomonas sp. A2. The sequence goes on along the minus strand of NZ_CP039127.1, from coordinate 2,956,147 downwards.
TCGCCTCCATTGATGTGCTCCGAACTGCCGTCCGCCCCGGACATGACATCGTCCCCCGAGGTGCCGTTGACGTCGATCTGGCCGATATTCAGCGACAGCCCGTTAGGGGCAAGGGTGATGCCGTAGGCCGAGCTGTCATTGCCGTTGGTGTCGGTGGCGACAACGTTGAACGAGATCTGCGAGCCCAGGTTGAGGATATCGGTGATGTTCAACCCCAACTGGGTGAGGACGGTCGGGCTCAACAGGTTCAGCGAGAAGTTGCCAGAGCTGTCCGCCTGAATCGGCAGCAGCTCGACGTTCAGCGCCGGGGTGATGACACGGATCACCACGCTGGAGTCCGGCTCGGTGGTGCCGCTGAAACCGAACCGCGGGTTCAGCGGGTTGAGGCTGACATCGACGCCTAAGTTGCCGATGGTCACTGGCTGCTCGATGCTGCCGCCAACGCCAATGGTCGCCACATTGCTCGGGTTGCCGGCCGGATCCTCGCCGGTCACCGAGACCTGGGCATTGAGCAACTGGTCCAGGGTAAGGTCAATGTCCAGGTCGGTGAGCAGGTTCAGCGAAGCCAGCCCGCTGTTGTCGGCAGTCACCGTGGCGGTGGCGGTGACGCCGCCGATGTCCACTTCGACCGTCAGTTCGGTTCCCGGATCGGCGGAGATGGTCAGGATGCTGCCCACCAGCGACAACACCGGGGTCGAAGGCGGGATGGTGTCGACAGTGAACGGCACCGGGGTCGAGGCAGTACCGCCATTGATGTCTGCGGTGACGGTGGAGGCGCCCTCCGGGAATGGCCCCATGCCGCTGCCCGGGGGAATGGTCACGGTGACGCTGCCGGCCAGGATATCGCCGGCGGTGATGGTGTGCGTTGCCTGCGTCTCGTAGCCGTTCTGCCCGGCGAAGGCGACCGTGATCACCTGGCCGACCTGCATGGTCGGGCGGATCGTCACGTCGACCTGGATGCCGTCGCTGATCTCGGCAGCATTGATCCAGGTATCGGCTGCCTCCGGCACGCTGATCGTCGGCGGCGCCAGGTCCGGCGCATTGATCGTCGCCGGGCCGCTGAGGTTGCCGGCAGCGTCAGCGGTGACCCCGCTGATCAACTCGCCAGTGATAAGCGGTGGCGCGAACGGCAGGCTGAAGTTGCCACTACCGTCGACATTTACCGTGATCGGGTTGGCGGTATCGCCGTCGATCACGAGGCGTACCTGGCTGTTCGGCTCGGCGGTACCAGTCAGCAGCGCACCATCGGCACTGATGCTCAGCAGCGGCGCCGACGGTGCCACCGTGTCGACCGTGGTACTGGCCGGACCGCTGGTGTTACCGGCGGCGTCCTCGGCCACCGCGTTGACCACCGTGCCATTGGCCAGCGGCGTGGCCGGGGTGAAGCTCCAGTCGCCACTGCCGTCGGCGGTCGTCTGGCCGATCGGGTTGCCGCCACCATCGGTGAGGATGACGGTGGCGCCGGGCTCAGCGGTACCCGTGAGGACCACACCATTGCTCGGCTCGATGGTCGGCGCGCCCGGGGCGATAGCGTCAACGGTGACGCTGCTCGGCCCGCTGGCATTGCCGGCCGGGTCCTGGGCCACGGCGTTGACCACTGTGCCGTTGGCCAGCGGGGTCGCAGGCGTAAAGGTCCAGTTGCCACTGCCGTCGGCGGTCGTCTCGCCGATCGGGTTGCCGTTGCCGTCGGTGAGGATCACCTTGGCTCCGGCTTCGGCGGTACCACTGATCTCGGTGCCATTGCTCGGCTCGATCGTCGGCTGGCCTGGGGCTACGGCATCAACCGTGGTGCTGACCTGTGGGGTGCTGGTGTTGCCGGCGGCGTCCTGAGCCACGGCATTGATCACCGTGCCGTTGGCAAGCGGAGTCGCAGGTGTGAAAGTCCAGTTACCGCTGCCGTCGGCGGTCGTCTGGCCGATCGGGTTGCCGCTGCCGTCGGTGAGGACCACCTTGGCCCCGGCTTCAGCGGTACCAGTGATCACTACCCCGTTGCTCGGGTTGATGATCGGTGCGGCCGGGGCGATGGCATCAACGGTGGCGCTGGTCGGCCCGCTGGTATTGCCGGACGGGTCCTGGGCCACGGCATTGATCACCGTGCCGTTCGCCAGCGGAACTGTAGGCGTGAAGGCCCAGTTGCCACTGCCGTCGGCCGTCGTCTCGCCAATCGGGTTGCCGCTACCGTCGGTGAGAATCACCTTGGCCCCTATTTCGGCGGTACCACTGATCACCACCCCGTTGCTCGGGTTGATGATCGGTGCAGCCGGGGCGATTGCGTCAACAGTGACGCTGGCCGGTCCGCTGGTATTGCCGGCCGGGTCCTGGGCCACGGCGTTGATCACCGTGCCGTTGGCCAGCGGTATGCCAGGTGTGAACGACCAGTTACCGCTGCCATCGGCGGTAGTCTCGCCGATCGGGTTGCCGCTGCCGTCGGTGAGGATCACCTTGGCCCCGGCTTCGGCGGTACCGCTGATTTCCGCGCCGTTGCTCGGTTCGACCACCGGTGCGGCCGGCGCAACGCCGTCCACGGTAATGACCGCTGGCGCACTATCGGTCCCACCGGGGTTGCGTGCCACAGCGTTGACCACAGTGCCATCCGGCAGCGGTATACCGGGCGTGAACGACCAGTTGCCGCTACCGTCGGCGGTGACCTGGCCGATCGGGTTGCCGTTGCCGTCGGTGAGGGTAATGGTATTACCCGCATCCGCGGTACCGCTGATCACCGAGCCGTTGCTCGGATCCACCTGCGGAATCGACGGCAGCGACGAGTCCACGGTAGTGCTACCAGGGGCACCAGTATTACCGGCGGCATCAGTCGCCGTAGCGTTGACCACGGTGCCGTTGGGCAGTTGCGTGCTGGGTATGAACGTCCAGTTACCGCTGCCGTCAGCGGTGGCCTCGCCAATGGGATTACCGTTGCCGTCGGTGAGGGTCACGGTGCTGTTCGGCTCGGCAGTACCGTTGATCACGGTGCCGTTGCTAGGATTGACCACCGGCGCGGCAGGTGCGATCGAATCCACGGTGGTGGTGCCCTGTGGGCCGGTGTTCCCAGCCGGGTCGGTAGCCGTGGCGTTGACCACTGTGCCGTTGGCCAGCGGCGTACCAGGGGTGAAGCTCCAGTTGCCGCTGCCGTCGGCGGTGGTTTGGCCGATGGGGTTGCCGCTGCCATCGGTCAGGGTGATGGTACTGCCCGGCTCGGCGGTGCCGCTGATTTCGCTGCCGTTGCTGGGCTCGACCAATGGCGCGGCCGGGGCTACCGAATCCACTGTGGTGGAGGCCTGCGGACCGGTGTTGCCGGTCGGGTCGGTTGCCGTGGCGATGATTACGGTGCCGTTGGCCAGCGGCGAGCCGGGGGTGAAGCTCCAGTTGCCGCTGCCGTCAGCGGTGACCTGGCCGATCGGGTTGCCACTGCCATTGGTGAGTGTGACGGTAGCACCCGCTTCGGCAGTACCGCTGATGGTCGTCCCGTTACTAGGATCGATTACCGGTGCAGCCGGCGCGCTGGAGTCGACGGTGACCGTCGCTGCCGGGCTGGTGTTGCCAGCCGGGTCGCTCGCCGTCGCATTGACCACGGTGCCATTGGGCAGTGGTGTGGCTGGGGTGAACGTCCAGTTGCCGCTGCCGTCGGCAGTGGCTTCACCAATCGGGTTACCGCTGCCGTCGGTGAGGGTCACGGTGCTGTTCGGCTCGGCGGTACCGCTGAGGCTGCTGCCGTTGCTGAGATTGATGGTGGGCGTACCCGGCGCCACGCCGTCTACGGTGGTGCTGCCCTGCCCGCTGGTATTGCCGGCCGGGTCGGTAGCCGTGGCGTTGACCACTGTGCCGTTGGCCAGCGGCGTACCAGGGGTGAAGCTCCAGTTGCCGCTGCCGTCGGCGGTGGTCTGCCCAATCGGGTTACCGCTGCCATCGGTCAGGGTGATGGTACTGCCCGGTTCGGCGGTGCCGCTGATTTCGCTGCCGTTGCTCGGCTCGACCAATGGCGCGGCCGGGGCTACCGAATCCACTGTGGTGGAAGCCTGCGGACCGGTGTTGCCGGTCGGGTCGGTTGCCGTGGCGATGATTACGGTGCCGTTGGCCAGCGGCGAGCCGGGGGTGAAACTCCAGTTGCCGCTGCCGTCGGCGGTGACCTGGCCGATCGGGTTGCCGCTGCCATCAGTCAGGGTGACGGTGGCGCCCGCTTCAGCGGTACCACTGATGGTCGCGCCGTTGGTGGGATTGATTACCGGTGCAGCCGGCGCGCTGGAATCGACGGTGACCGTCGCTGCCGGGCTGGTGTTGCCAGCCGGGTCGCTCGCCGTCGCATTGACCACGGTGCCATTGGGCAGTGGTGTGGCTGGGGTGAACGTCCAGTTGCCGCTGCCGTCGGCAGTGGCTTCACCAATCGGGTTACCGCTGCCGTCGGTGAGGGTCACGGTGCTGTTCGGCTCGGCGGTACCGCTGAGGCTGCTGCCGTTGCTGAGATTGATGGTGGGCGTACCCGGCGCCATGCCGTCTACGGTGGTGCTGCCCTGCCCGCTGGTATTGCCGGCCGGGTCGGTAGCCGTGGCGTTGACCACGGTACCGTCGGCCAGCGGCGTACCAGGGCTGTAGCTCCAGTTGCCGCTGCCGTCGGCGGTGGTTTGGCCGATGGGGTTGCCGCCGCCGTCGGTCAGGGTGATGGTACTGCCAGGTTCGGCGGTGCCGCTGATTACGGTGCCGTTGCTCGGTTCGACCAATGGCGCCGCCGGGGCTACCGAATCCACTGTGGTGGAGGCCTGCGGACCGGTGTTGCCGGTCGGGTCGGTTGCCGTGGCGATGATTACGGTGCCGTTGGCCAGCGGCGAGCCGGGGGTGAAGCTCCAGTTGCCGCTGCCGTCAGCGGTGACCTGGCCGATCGGGTTGCCACTGCCATTGGTGAGTGTGACGGTAGCACCCGCTTCGGCAGTACCGCTGATGGTCGTCCCGTTACTAGGATCGATTACCGGTGCAGCCGGCGCGCTGGAGTCGACCGTGACCGTCGCTGCCGGGCTGGTGTTGCCAGCCGGGTCGCTCGCCGTCGCATTGACCACGGTGCCATTGGGCAGTGGTGTGGCTGGGGTGAACGTCCAGTTGCCGCTGCCGTCGGCAGTGGCTTCACCAATCGGGTTACCGCTGCCGTCGGTGAGGGTCACGGTGCTGTTCGGCTCGGCGGTACCGCTGAGGCTGCTGCCGTTGCTGAGATTGATGGTGGGCGTACCCGGCGCCACGCCGTCTACGGTGGTGCTGCCCTGCCCGCTGGTATTGCCGGCCGGGTCAGTCGCCGTGGCGTTGACCACGGTACCGTCGGCCAGCGGCGCACCAGGGCTGTAGCTCCAGTTGCCGCTGCCGTCGGCGGTGGTTTGGCCGATGGGGTTGCCGCTGCCATCGGTCAGGGTGATGGTACTGCCCGGTTCGGCGGTGCCGCTGATTACGGTGCCGTTGCTGGGCTCGACCACTGGAGCCGCCGGGGCTACCGAATCCACTGTGGTGGTCGATGGAGCACTGGTGTTGCCGGCTGCGTCCCGCGCCACCACGTTGACCACAGTCCCGTTTGCCAGCGGCGTGGTCGGGACATAGGTCCAGTTGCCACTGCCATCGGCTACTACCTGGCCGATCGGATTACCGCTGCCGTCGGTGAGGGTCACGGTGCTGTTCGGCTCGGCAGTACCGTTGATCACGGTGCCGTTGCTCGGATTGATCGTGGGTGCCGAAGGTGCCACGCCATCGATCACGGTGCTGGCGGGCGGGCTGCTGTTGCCGGCGGCATCCGTGACCACCGCATTGACCACTGTTCCATCAGGCAGTTGGGTATCCGTGGGATATGACCAGTTGCCATTGCCATCGGCTGTAGCGTGGCCGATTGGGTTGCCGTTGCCGTCGGTGAGGACCACGGTACTGCCTGGCTCGGCTGTACCGCTGAGGCTGCTACCGTCGCTCAGGTTGATGGTGGGCGCGCCCGGCGCCACGCTATCCACGGTGGTGCTGCCCTGCCCGCTGGTATTACCGGCCGCATCGGTCGCGGTGGCGTTGACCACGGTACCGTCTGGCAGCGGTGTCGCCGGGGTGTAGCTCCAGTTGCCGTTGCCATCGGCAGTCACCTGGCCGATCGGGTTACCGCTGCCATCGGTGATGGTCACGGCGCTGTTCGGCTCGGCGGTACCGCTAAGCTCGGTACCGTTGCTCGGATTGATCACGGGTGCCGCTGGCGCCACACCATCAATAATGGTGCTGGCGGGCGGGCCGCTGTTACCGGCTGCATCCACGACCACCGCTTTGACCACCGTGCCATCGGGCAGTGGGCTATCGGGTGTGTACGACCAGTTGCCGTTGCCGTCGGCGATAGTCTGGCCGATGGGGTTGCCGTTGCCGTCGGTAAGCAGCACGGTGCTGCCCGGCTCGGCGGTACCGCTGAGGCTGGAGCCGTTGCTCGGGTTGATGTGCGGCGCATCGGGGAAGTCAGGGGCCTGCACGGTAGCGGGCGGGCTGCTATTGCCGGACGGATCGGTCACCACCACGGAAACCGTTTCGCCGTTGGTCAGTGGCGGATTCAGCGGAATCTGGAATTTGCCGTCGGGGCCGACGACCACGCTGACGTCGGTTTGTCCATCGCCATTGCTGTCGATACCCACGGTGGCGCCCGGCTCGGCCGTGCCGCTGATGCTGCTGCCATCCGGGGCAATTTGCAACCCGCTGGCCGGCGCCGGGGCCGAGGTATCGGGCGGCACACTGCTGTCACCGCCACCACCACCGCCACCACCGCCATTGCTGTTGGCGATCGCGACGCCGCCACCAATGATCGCAGCGCCAGCCAGAAGTGCAGCACCGGGGCTGAGCCCGCCAATGGTGCTGTCGGCGCCAGTGAGCGACTCGAACCCGGCCGGCGTTTCCTGGGGTACATAACCTGCCACCAGCGGCCCATCGGCAGCGACCGGCGGCAAGTCGACGGCCAGCAGCTTGTCCCGGTCTACCAGGTACAACTGGCTTGCAGGCTGCCCCTCGACATAGAAGTTGGCAATGCGCAGGCTTTCGCCAGTCTTCAGCTGTACGATCAGATCGGCACCGCTCTTCGTGTAGCCCGACACACCTTCCGGAGCAATGTCCAGAACAATGTTGCTGCTCTGGGTAAGAGTCAGGATTCCGTTGTCGGGGATTGCGATGGGGGCGGCAGAAGTAACACTTTGAGCGAGGGGAGATACCTTGGCCTGAATCGACATACCTGACAGTCCTTTTGTCTACAGCACGACTGAGCGGTCGCGCTCATATCTCCAGAAATAGCACGCCGCTCATAAAACGCCAGCCGGTTTTTTACAAATAACTTGCGAGCCCTCCCAACTTTGACGAGAACGCCAGTCGCAATTGATTTCTTGATCGAAAGTAGAATCTTGTTTGGATTAATACGAATGGAGAGTAACTTACCCATTTTGATAGATGCGATTGGATGACACTCCACTGCCGACCCATCCAATTGAACATGGGCATGTAAACTCGCCGGCAATGGAGATGAGAAAATCGCGGCGAACGACTTGGAAACCGAGCCGCCCCGAGACGAGATACCGGCATGTATTACTCATCGAGCGGCTTGTTCAGTATTTGCTCTAATTGAACTTGAGCTTGGCCACCTTGCTCAGTGCCCACCCACTGAACACGTAGAACGCATCCAGGTAGAAGCGCCCTTCGTAGTTGGGCAGCGGCTCACGATTCAACAACAGTTCGGGCATGTCGGGCGAAGGGGGAAACAGCGCATAAAAACCGTTGGGCAACACCGCCAACGCAATGAGCAGCAGGTAGGTCACGGCCCGCAGCATGCTAGCGTGGCTATCGGACTGTTCGGCCCATTTAAGGCCGAACCAGGCGATCAGGCCGGCAACGGGCAACACCCAGAAATGCGTGGGCATCCCAATGAACATCTCAGCAACAACGCTTCTTGTTTCCAACTTGGTGTTCTCCGTTCAAATGAGCGGATTATTGCGGCTGGGGTCGGCAAATGCAAAAAGCCCGCTCTCGAGGGCGGGCCTTTTGCATCAAGGGTCAGATGATCATGCTTTTGAACACATCAGCGCGGCGTCCAGAAGCCTGCCATGGTCGTACCAGGCATCACGTTGATAGGCCGCGAACTCGCGCCGGGCTCCCGTGCCCCGCACCTCGACCAGGCCACCCGCCGTGTCGGGGTCGGTGCTATCGACAAACAGCCTGACCGAGTTATCGCCATCGACCTGGTAGGTTTTCACATTCCCTTGAAGCTCGCTTTTGACGCACCCCAGGTACGCCGGCGTACTTCTTTCCGTGGCCCCGGCTGCATACCCATGGCCTTGACGCACATCGCGGTCATGCGCACAGCCTGTCATGAACAGTGTGGTGAAGGTGGACATCAGTATTGCACCTGCTACCGATCTTGAACTTTTCACGCGACACGCTCCTGCCACCCCATCGAGTAACTTGGGAAGTGTTGCCGAACTGCATGCCCCTTTTTTGTTTTGGTTTGACCATGTTACTGCTCAATTTTAGCCGGGCAATATGCTTGTTTGCTATATCGGCTCCAGGGCGGGCTTTATCCGCGAAGTTAAACTTCGTTCATGGATCAGCGGGCAAGTTGCAGGCAAGCCAGCCTGGGCGAGCATGCGCTGCCTTGCAGTGTGTTCGCACAGGCGTGGCCGCAAGCGGAAGGCATCAATAGCGGCGGTAGTCCTGACCACCATGGTAGCCGTCGTTGAAATGCCGGTGATGGCCGCCGCCGTGATGCCCACCGTGGTGACAATATGGCCAGCAACCACCGAGCAGCAGCAACCCTGACAACACTACGACCCATACAGTCTTGCGTTTCATGTGCGTACCTCCGGCCAGGCGAAACCAAGCCTTGCTTACGTTGGACCGCACAAAGGTGGGATGTTCAGGCAGAGGTACGCCGCTGGTGATCTTGCGGGCAAGAGTTCAGCTGGCGGTCGACTCAAAGGACGTGCAGCGCCATGTGGCCATGAACCAGACAGGGGGCGGACAAAAATTTGTCCCAAAACCGGGTAGTCACTCTGCAGATGACCCCGATTTCGGGTACAACCAGGCCCACAAATGGGGGTCAGGCGATGGCCTTGAGAAACACAAATGTCGCTGCCAGATCCAGGACCAGCACAGCAACCACAACGAAGATCATGTAGTAGCGGTCATTCTGAGTCATTTCTGCGTACTCCGCATGATCGATGCCCCAGGGTCGCAGCAATTTGCATTCCACTTCCCTGGTGCTCTCAGGCCGACCGGGCCTGATGGATGGGCAGTTCGACCCTGAATGTCGTACCGACGCCCACCTCGCTGTCTACGCGGATTTCGCCACCATGACGCTTGATGATTCCGTACGAAAGTGACAATCCCAGCCCGGTGCCCTGGCCGATGGGCTTCGTCGTGTAGAACGGATCGAAGATCTTTTGCAGGCTTTCGCCAGGAATGCCACAACCATTGTCTGCGACTTCGATCCATACCCACTTGTCACTGGCACCGGTTCGCAGGGTAACTCTGCCACGCTCGGCCCCCATCGCCTGGGTGGCATTGACCAGCAGATTCATGATTACCTGATTGATCTGTGAAGGCAGGCATTCGACCAGCGGCAATGGGCTGTAATCCTTGACAAGGTCCGCCTTGTGCCTGAGTTCGCTGGCAACAATGTTCAGCGTTGACTCTATGCCTTGATGCAAGTCTGACACTTGCCAGTCATGGCTGGTCTCTACTCGCGAAAAGTCCTTGAGGTCCTTGACGATCCGCGCAACGCGGCTGATACCGTCCTTGGATTCGCGGATCAGCGCCGGAATATCCTCCAACAAGTAATCCAGCTCGATTTCCGTGCGCAACTTCGCCAGCTCCGCGCCGAGCGCGTTCGGAACCAGGGTATTTTCCGCGTCAGCATATGCCTTCAGCATGTCCTGCAAACGGCCGAAATAGTCGTCCAGTGTACCGAGGTTGGAAGAGACAAACCCAATCGGGTTGTTGACTTCATGGGCTACGCCGGCTGCCAGTTGACCGAGCGAGGCGAGCTTTTCGGACTGGACCAACTGGTTCTCGAGCAACCGGCGTTCATCCACCTCGCGCTGCAGTGCTGCGCTGGCTTGGGTAAGTGCCTGGGTACGCCGTTCGACCCGCTGTTCCAATTCGTCGTTGGCACTCACCAGCGCTCGGTTTACACGGTTTATTTCGGCGTAGCTACGCATCAGCCACATCCCCATGTACAGCAATAGCAATACCAGCAGGGTGGAAAACACCAACAGGTAGAAATGGTATCGCTGAGCCATCAGCGCTGCTGCTTGCTCGTCGCGGTCCAGCATCAGCGCAATGGCGTCCAGACTCTCGGCGATCGGAACCGCCTCGATCGCTTCAAGTAGTTGATCGACCTTGGGTTGCTCACGAAGAATCAACTCAATGTGTTTGCTGATGGTATCGATGGGCACCTGAAAATTGACAGGCAAGCGCTCCTTGTTGACCGAAAGATTGTTCAGTCCGACAAGGATGTCGGCAGCTTTTTCATCTGTTGTGGCATGGGCAAACTCAAGGCTGCTCAGCATCAGGTCGTAGGTATCGCTGGTGATTCTGCGCAAACGCACTGTATCGGCATCAACCAATTGACGAAGGTGCACCTGTATCACATCGGCCGCAGCCGGGAGAAAAGCCAAGGAATTTCGCAGGATCGCATTGTGCGTCTTGAAGCGCGAGACCAGCAGGACCTTGTCGTCAAAGGCCTGTTGGTAATCGCGAAAAGCCTTTTGCCAAGCGAGCATTTCTGTTTTTTGATGACGCCCTTCCAGCGTGCCGAACTCCCGCCATAGGCGCTTCATTTCAATCAACGGCAGCACCAGCGGGTCGTAGTTGTAATTGGTGGTGGTGCGCGCCTTGAGCACTGCCCCCTCCCACTGTGCATCGTACTGCTTGATCTGGCGAATCAGATCGCGCGCCTGGGCGTAGTTGCCACTCTCATCGGACCTGGACATCCAGTACAGGTAGACCAGCACGGAAGCCAGCGACATGGCGCACGCAGCCAACAGCAGCAGACTGCGGCGAGCGTTCAACCTCATAGCGGTTTACCCTCCCATTGGCCGGTGAGGGTCTGGAGAAACTTGATGATCAGCGCTTTATCATCGTCGCTCGGCGTACGTCCCAACTGATAATGAAACATGGCATCGACGGCTGCTTCCAAGGTGGGCGCCGAACCGTCATGAAAGTAAGGGGCAGTCACCTCCACGTTTCGCAGGCTTGGAACTTTGAACAGGTGGATATCGTCCGGATCACCTGTCACGTTGTAGAGCCCCTGATCTGCCACGGTAACACTGCCACGGTTGGTGAAATAATCATCGAAAACACCGAACTTCTGCAGCATGTTGCCGCCGATATTCACACCCTGGTGGCAGGCTATACAGCCGTATTCCTGGAAGCGCTGATAGCCATGCTTCTCTTCCAGGCTGAGGCTGCTGGTATCTCCTTTCAGATAGCGATCGAAGCGTGAATCGGGTGTGAGCAGCGTGCGCTGGTACGTAACCAGGGCATCTTTGACATCAATGGTGGTCACCGGCTTGCCATAGGCTTCGGCAAACCCCGTCTGGTAAGCCGGATCGTCAGCAATTCGTTGAACCACGGTAGCCCAGCCATCTTCTTTGCCGTCCGTATTACCGGTTGCCAGGTGCACCAGGCCGTCAAACGATTGCGCGCGCCCATCCCAGAACTGCAGGAAGTTCAGGCTGGCGTTGAAGACGCTGGGTGTGTGAACTGGCAAGGGTTTGCCATCTGCACCAGGCGAGCGCGCCTGCCCGTCTGCGCCACCACGATCCAGGCGATGGCAATCAGCACAGGACTGGCTGTTATCGAGGGACAAACGCGAGTCATTGAACAGTTTGCGCCCCAGTTCCACCCGGGCAGGGTCAAGCTCAGGCACCGCCGGCAATGGCGTGAGCGGCCCACCAATGCTCTGTGCCAGCCCCCATGCCGGCAAAACCACAAGTATCGAGGCAACGATGCGAACCTGCAGACAAGTCGGCACAGCACAACCCTCCCTGGCGAGATGCACCTGCCTCCGAGCATAGTGAGGCCAACAGACAAAAGCTAACGGCGGGGGCAAATATCATCTAGGCTGTGGCCAGGGAGTAGTCTGGCCGAGACCGGCAGGGAGGGACCCATGGAGCTACCCGTTACCGATGGCGCAGCAGACAAGCCGGTGATACTTCTGGTTGACGACGAGCCCTCGATTCTCAGCAGCCTTCGTCGTCTACTTCGCAACCAACCCTACGAACTCCTCCTTGCCGAAAGCGGTGCCGACGCCCTGCAACTGCTCCAACAACGCCCGATCAATCTGGTGATGAGTGATGCGCGCATGCCAAACATGGACGGGGCAACACTGTTGGCCCACGTACATGAGCGTTTTCCCGACACGTTGCGCATTCTGCTTACGGGGTACGCTGACACGGACACCATCGCAAAAGCCATCAATGATGGGCACATCTATCGTTACATCAGCAAACCCTGGAATGATGAAGAGCTGTTGGTCACCTTGCGCCAGGCATTGGCCCACCAACATTCGGAAAGCGAGCGAAAACGCCTGGAACAGCTGACTCAGGTTCAGATCACGCAACTCAAGGCGCTTAACGAAAGCCTTGAACAGCGTGTAGCGGCGCGCACCGCCGAACTGCAGCAAACTGCCGACATGCTTGACCTTGCCTATGAAGAACTCAAGCGCAGTTACGTGACCACCACCGAGTTCTTTTCGCAGTTGGGCAACATGCGTCTGCCCAAGGCCAAGCAGACCAACCGGCAAGTCATAGAATTGATACGGGTGTATTGCACCAGCCATGGACTGGACGAAGGTACCTGTCGCAACCTGACCATGGCTGCAGCCCTCTACAACATCGGCAAGATGAGCTGGACCGACAACATGCTCACCTGCCCCGCCGATCTCATACCTTCACAAGAGCGCGAACTGTACCGGTCGTACCCGAAACAGAGCGAAGCGCTGGTCATGACCCTGGAGCCAATAAAAGAGGCTGCACAACTCATACTTCACCACCAGGAGGCCTGGGATGGCAGCGGTTTTCCGGATCACCTGAAGGGAGTGGCAATTCCACTGGGCGCCCGCTGGTTGAAAATGGCTGTGGATTTCATCGAATTGCAGCGCGGACTGGTTCTGGATCGCCAGCTCAATAGCGATGAGGCACTGCTCTACATACGCAAGCATGCTGGAAAGCTGTATGACCCAGATCTGGTGGAAGACTTCGTCAATGTCTGTGCCGCGTACATGCGCGACATTACCTTGACCGACCCGGCGATCAAGGTGTTGAGCACGCACGAACTGGCAGAGGGCATGATACTGGCCCGCAACCTAAATGCCGACAATGGCATGCTGCTATTGAATGCCGGCAAGGTACTGAACGGTGCGCTGGTGAAAAAACTGATTGCCTTCGAAGAAATGGAAGGTGGCAGATACAGCGTGTTCGTCAGGGTTCCCGAGCAGGCAGGCAGCCTGCAGCCATCGCCCGCAACGGCAGGCTGACCCCGTTGCGGGCAGGTGCTGAAATCCGTTGGTCATGCATCGTGGCATGCTGGGTGCCTGGCCGTCTCCGTATGACTGCCGGCACTACTACCAGCCAACGGCTATCCTTCAGGTTTCGGTAGGAGGGCGTATGTGCGGAAGGCTCAGCCAGTACCGTGGCATACATGACTTCGTTGAAACCCTGAGCCTGCCAGAGGCCTGGCGGAACAACGTCGGCGACCAGCCGCTTGGCCGGTACAACATCGCGCCGACCACGCCGGTGGCAGTACTGCGGATGGATGATGCATGCCCACGAGCGGACCTGGTGAAGTGGGGATGGCGGCCGCACTGGGCGACCGATCGCGCTGCGCCGATCAACGCCCGCGTCGAGAAGGTGGCGCATGGCCCATTCTTCCGGGCGATCTGGCCGCACCGGGCCATCACCCCAATCGACGGCTGGTACGAATGGGTTGATGAAGGTGGGCCGAAGAAGCAGCCGTACTACATCCGCCGCCAGGATGGGCGCCCTGCCCTTTGCGCCTCGATCGGCCAGTTCACCGGCACAGAGCACGACGGGTTCGTCATCATTACCGCCGACGCTCAGGGCGGAATGGTCGACGTTCACGACCGCCGGCCTGTCGTGTTGTCGCCAGAACTGGCGTACGAGTGGATCGCGGCAGCAATGCCGAGCGAGCGCGCAGAACAACTGGTGCTCAACCTGGGTGAGCCGGCCGAAGCCTTCGAGTGGTACCGGGTGGGTATCGCCGTGGGGAATGTGCGTAACCAAGGTGCCGAGCTGATGAACCCGCTTCAGTGAATGGAGGCAAATCCTTTCCGCGCGCTTTGGTATCAGAAATCGACCTGTACGGAACCCGTTTGAACAGCTTGGACAGATACCACGGGCCGATCACCACTTTTGGGCTACTGCTCATTCCCCCAGCACCAACGTCAATCCCGCTCGGCTCTTTGGCTGGCCTCCGGAGGGGAGTACGCCATGCGATACTCGCCAAGTCGACGAAAAGGTGACTGCTTTATCCAGGGCTGAGCCTTGTGCAAAATAAACAGCTGTAAAGCCCAGAGGCCAAGGCAGAACGTTGTTCTTCCGCCACTCTCCAATGGCATTTCATAAGATAGTGCCACGCCAGCGAACATGATGCTGACAAAGAAGAAACCGCTGGCCAGGGCATTCGCCAGAAAATTGAGCCTGGGCCACTTTTCTGGCAGCAGCTCCAGCGGCCCCAGCGCGATCAGAGCAATGCCGAAAGGCACCGAATACATGATAAATGACGCGGATGGGTCCCCATATCGCAGGATCGCTATCCAAATCGCAAGCCATACGAACGCTGCCGTTGGAGATCCAGTCGGCTTTATTCGTAAGCCAAACGCCCTGAACCTTCGCAAAAAATCCATTACCAATCTCCCTGTTTGGTAAGCGGGGGGAGAATATCACCCCCTTTCAAACAATGACGCCTCCCCGATGAGGCCAACGCTTGGAGCATCCATGACGATGGAATGGCCTGCGCGCTCCAACGGTGTGCTCAGGGGCAAAGCGCATTTCACCGAATTGCCGTCTATCTTCCCGCCCGGGAAGAATGGAGAGCACGTAAAAACCTGCACCACCAGTGGCGCACCGTGTGCTGCATCGACGCGCTGAGCCGCTACCACCCATCGGTGGCCGCTTAGTAGCCCGAACAACCAGCATCACTTCAGCCTGACGTTAACTGCCCGATGCCCTGCTCCCCATCGCAGGCTGCACCGGAGTGTTATTTAAATGTGCAGCGATGCAGGATCGTAAGCGCGGCGCCTGCGATCATTGCGATGAGGATCGTATCCCTGCCATCAGCCATACAGAGCTGGCCAAGCACAGAATGAGGATGGAGATCGAAGCAGGCAGGTGAAACTGGTGATATCCAGCCAATCCGAAGCCGGCATGGACAAGGAACGTGATCAGGCCTAGGCCAACACAAACTTTGGCGAAAAACACCGCGTTGACCGTACCCAGCAACACGCTTCGATAACCAACCAGCAACACTGGTATTGCCAAGATATTGAACAGGAGAAAGCCCTGTACCCCACCAGGTAGGAAAAACATCTCCCACTCGTGCCAATACGCAGCATCTATTTGATGAAGAATCAGTGCAAGCATCGTTACGAAATAGCTTCTTTCCATGTAAGCAATCCCTTCAGCTAGTGGTGATCATCCCTGAGCAAAGCGCTGACGATGATATCTCGCGCCTCTATGCGACGCTTAGAAATATTCGCAGATCAGTGCTGCTCAACGAGCGCGCTGAATGCCATCCAGCAGGCCCAGAGGATGGCAACGCTCCGGCGCGTGGTATCCAGGTCAGCGCACCCGGTCAGCCCATTTGTGTTCCAACCGAGCAAAGGTGGGCTGTGGATCAACGAGCCAAGTGTTACAATCCGCCACTTCAAATCGGCGCTCAAGGCGCTGAACATCCGTGAACGCCGTCAGTACGACACCCGCCACACCTACGCCACCATGTGCCTGATGTCTGGGATGAACCCCGCGTTCATCGTGAACCAGCCTGGTCACAGCGTTGAGATGTTGCTTTCTACCTACGCGAAATGGATCAGCTCCTCCTCGGACTGGAGGGAGCTGGAGAAGCTGCCGCCCCGAGTCGAATTGGCCCAAAATTGGCCCAAAACTGACGAGAGGGCCTAAATACACCTCTGGAACCCCCGCAGGACAAGCACTTGATTTCTACCGCCAACATCACCATGCAGTTCGGCTCCAAGCCGCTGTTCGAAAACGTTTCCGTCAAATTCAACAACGGCAACCGCTACGGCCTGATCGGCGCCAACGGTTGCGGCAAGTCGACCTTCATGAAGATCCTCGGCGGTGACCTGGAGCCGTCCGGCGGCCAGGTCATGCTCGAGCCGAACACGCGCCTGGGCAAGCTGCGCCAGGACCAGTTCGCCTATGAGGAATTCACCGTGATCGACACGGTGATCATGGGCCACGGCCAGCTGTGGAAGGTCAAGGCCGAGCGCGATCGCATCTACTCGCTGCCGGAGATGACCGAGGAAGACGGCATGGCCGTCGCCGAGCTGGAAACCGAATTCGCCGAGATGGACGGCTACACCGCCGAATCACGCGCCGGTGAACTGCTGCTGGGCCTGGGTATTCCGCTGGAACAGCACTTCGGCCCGATGAGCGAGGTGGCTCCGGGCTGGAAGCTGCGTGTCCTGCTGGCCCAGGCGCTGTTCTCGGATCCGGACGTACTGCTGCTCGACGAGCCGACCAACCACCTGGACATCAACACCATCCGCTGGCTGGAAAACATCCTCACCGCGCGCAACAGCACCATGGTGATCATTTCCCACGACCGGCACTTCCTCAACAGTGTCTGCACCCACATGGCCGACCTGGACTACGGCGAGCTGCGCGTGTTCCCGGGCAACTACGACGAGTACATGACCGCTGCCACCCAGGCCCGCGAGCAGCTGCTGTCGGACAACGCCAAGAAGAAAGCCCAGATCGCCGAACTGCAGACCTTCGTCAGCCGCTTCTCGGCCAACGCCTCCAAGGCCAAGCAGGCCACCTCGCGGGCCAAGCAGATCGACAAGATCCAGCTGGCCGAGGTCAAGCCGTCGAGCCGGGTGAGCCCGTTCATCCGCTTCGAGCAGACCAAGAAACTGCACCGCCAGGCTGTTACCGTCGAAAAAATGGCCAAGGCCTTCGACGACAAGGTGCTGTTCAAGGACCTGGGCTTTACCATCGAGGCTGGCGAGCGCGTGGCGATCATCGGCCCCAACGGTATCGGCAAGACCACCCTGCTGCGCACCCTGGTCGGTGAAATGACCCCGGACAAGGGTGAAGTGAAGTGGACCGACAGCGCCGAAGTGGGCTACTACGCCCAGGACCACGCCCACGACTTCGAAGACGACATGACCCTGTTCGACTGGATGGGCCAGTGGACTTCCGGTGAGCAGGTGATCCGCGGCACCCTCGGGCGCATGCTGTTCTCCAACGACGAGATCCTCAAGTCGGTAAAGGTGATTTCCGGTGGTGAGCAAGGCCGCATGCTGTTCGGCAAGCTGATCCTGCAGAAGCCGAACGTGCTGGTGATGGACGAGCCGACCAACCACCTGGACATGGAATCGATCGAAGCGCTGAACCTGGCGCTGGAGAACTACCCGGGCACCCTGCTGTTCGTCAGCCATGACCGTGAGTTCGTGTCTTCGCTGGCCACGCGCATCATCGAGCTGTCGGCTGATGGCGTGGTGGACTTCAGCGGTACCTACGACGACTACCTGCGTAGCCAGGGTGTGCTGGTCTGATTGATGGGGCGGCCTGGCCATCTTGTATGGCTGGGCCGGCCTCTTCGCGGGCACGCCCGCTCCCACAGGGACTGCACAGGCCTTGAATTCTGTGCAGTCCCTGTGGGAGCGGGCGAGCCCGCGAAGAATTCACCGCCGACCCCACGGGCTGGCACTGCCCGACGAATAATTCGTTAGCCTGCTTTCATTTCCTTCGCGCAACGGCCATGATGGGGCCACGCCCAACCGCCCGCCCGCGAACGAGCCCATGACCGCGCAACAACCTGCCCCCGCCAGTAACACGCTGCAAATCACCCTGCAGATCCTGTCGATCGTTTTCTACACCTTCATCGCCTTCCTCTGCATCGGCCTGCCGATCGCCGTGCTGCCCAGCCATGTGCACGACCAGCTGGGGTTTGGTGCGGTGGTCGCCGGGCTGACCATTGGCCTGCAATACCTGGCCACGCTACTCAGCCGCCCGTTTGCCGGGCGCGTGGCCGATACCCTGGGGGGCAAGCAGGCCATTCGCTTCGGCTTGCTGGGGATTGCCGGCTGCGGGGTGTTGACCCTGCTCTCGGCCTGGACCCTGACGCTACCGCTGCTGAGCCTGGCGCTGTTGCTCGGCGGGCGCCTGCTGCTGGGCGTCGCCCAAGGGCTGATCGGCGTGGCCACGCTGAGCTGGGGCATCAGTCAGGTCGGGCCCGAACACACCGCCAGGGTGATTTCGTGGAACGGTATCGCCTCCTATGGCGCCATCGCCATTGGTGCCCCCTTGGGTGTATTGGCCGTCGACGGGCTGGACTTCAGCGTGCTGGGGCCGGCACTGTTGGTGCTGGCGATATCTGCCTTGCTGGTACTGCGCAAGCGGCCGGACGTGGTGGTGGTACGTGGCGAGCGCCTGCCCTTCTGGTCGGCCTTCGGCCGGGTCGCACCGTGCGGTCTGGGCCTGACCCTTGCCTCTATCGGCTACGGTACCCTGACCACCTTCGTCACCCTGTATTACCTGGAGCGCGGCTGGGTGGGCGCAGCTTGGTGCCTGAGTGCCTTTGGCGTGTGTTTCATCATTTCCCGGCTGCTGTTCGTCAATGCGGTCAACCGCTTTGGTGGTTACAACGTGGCGGTCGCGTGCATGGCCACCGAAGTGCTCGGCCTGAGCCTGCTGTGGCTGGCACCGTCGCCGCCGTGGGCGCTGGTCGGTGCCGGGCTTACCGGTTTCGGGCTATCGCTGGTGTACCCGGCGCTGGGGGTTGAAGCAATCAAGCAGGTACCCAGCAGCAGCCGTGGTGCAGGGCTGGGAGCCTACGCCGTGTTCTTCGACATGGCCCTGGCCATCGCCGGGCCGGTGATGGGCGCAGTGGCCGCACATCTGGGCTATGCCTCGATCTTCTGTGTGGCCGCCCTGCTCGCCCTGGCCGGTGTCGGCCTAACGCTGTTGCTGGCGCGGCGCGCCACTCGCCGCTGAACGCTCGGCCGGCTCCGGCGCGCCCAACGCCTGGCTGAAGAACACCGCGGCTTCCTGCTGCAGGGAATGGTGGATGTGCCGACGATCCACACCTGCGGCGTCCTTGCACAACGCCGGCATCCGCACGGACTGCTCGGCATCGCAATGGGCCATGAACACGAAGTGCCCGGCGCCGGCCAGCAGGCGATAGTCCGGTGTCACCGGCAACTTGCGGGCCAGGGCTTCGGCGTTGCGGTCCACCGCCACCAGCTGGTCGCTGTCGCCACTGTAGATCAGCGCCGGCACCTGCACCCCGGCCAGGGCATGGCGCCCAAACAGCAGGCTGAGCGGCGCCATGAGCATCACGGCCCCCACCCGCTGGTCGGCCTCTGGCACCAGCTCGCTGCGGTCGGCAATCAGTACACCGTGGGTCTTGCAGGCGTCGGCGTCGTCAGGGCGCTCCAGGCAGTACTTGCGCAGGCGGTCCAGGTCCGGGCGCGCGCCTGAGAGGATCAAGGCAGTTTCACCACCGGCCGAGTAGCCGATCACCCCAACCTTGCCACCGTTCAGGTAAGGCCCCAGCAACGCATCATCGCGGGCGGCCGTAATTGCGGCACTCACTTGCAGCGGCCGGCCGTACAGGTTGCTCAGGGTGCCCAGGCGGCTGTGGTCGCGGGCGTTGTCGCCGGGGTGCACCACCGCCACCACGATAAAACCCTGGCGCGCCAGCGACGTCGCCAGGTAGTGCAAGGCCAGCGGGCTGCCGGTATTGCCGTGGGACAGCACCAGCAACGGGAACTGGCCCAATGCTACCGGCGCCTCTTCACTCACATCGACCGGGTAGCCGTCTATCCGGCTGCTGCGGGTCTTGCCAATGGCCGGGTAGAACGCCAGCGCCTGCATGGGCCGGGCATCGACCGGGTCGGCCAGAGTCATGTGATGCAGGCCGACAACCCAGGGTGCGGCCTCGGCATGGGCCAGAAGGCTACCGAGCAGGGCCAGCGCCAGCATGCAGCGAGAAAGAGTCATCGGCCGGCGGTTCCTTGCAGGGCGAAGAGATAGCCCAGCATAGAACCGGCCTGGGCTGCACAGGATGAAACCTGAATGAAACCGAAGTCATGCACTTCACGCCCGCGCCCTATGCATTTGCGCTTTTCGTCGAACCCGTGGCATAGATGCAGGTCCACGTCTCTACGTGACCGTTTCGCGCCATTTAAGGAGATTCACGCATGAGCAAGCCCGCCTACGTGCCACCCAAGGTCTGGCGCAACGACGCCGCGTCCGGTGGCCAGTTCGCCAGCATCAACCGCCCGGTTGCCGGCCCGACTCACGACAAGGACCTGCCGCAGGGCAAGCACCCGCTGCAGCTGTACTCCCTGGCCACGCCCAATGGCGTGAAGGTCACTATCGCCCTCGAAGAGCTGCTTGCCCTGGGCCATCTTGGGGCCGAGTACGATGCCTGGTTGATCCGCATTGGCGAGGGCGACCAATTCTCCAGCGGCTTTGTCCAGGTAAACCCCAACTCGAAGATCCCCGCCCTGCTCGACCGCAGCGTCGAGCCGCCGGTGCGGGTGTTCGAGTCGGGTTCGATCCTGCTGTACCTGGCGGAAAAGTTCGGTGCCTTGCTGCCGAAAGCGCCAGCTGCACGCACCGAAAGCCTGAACTGGCTGTTCTGGCAAATGGGCGCGGCGCCATACCTGGGCGGCGGCTTTGGCCACTTCTATGTGTATGCGCCAGAAAAGTTCGAGTACGCGATCAACCGCTTCACCATGGAAGCCAAGCGTCAGCTGGATGTGCTCGACCGGCGCCTGGCCGAAAGCCGCTACCTGGGCGGCGAGGAATACAGCATCGCCGACATTGCCGTGTGGCCTTGGTATGGCCAGCTGGTACGCGGCAACCTGTATGGCGCGGCGGAGTTCCTGGCGGTGGACGAGTACAAGCATGTGCAGCGCTGGGCCGAGGAGATTGCCTTGCGCCCGGCGGTGCAGCGTGGCACACGGGTGAACCGGACCTGGGGGGATGAGGCCAGCCAGGTGCCGGAGCGGCATGCAGCGGCAGACCTGGACGAATAACACGGCCTCTTGTGGGAGCGGGTTTACCCGCGAATACCGGCGTAGCCCGGTGCCATCCACCGCAGCGCCTGCTTCGCGGGCATGCCTGCTCCCAAAGGCTCGAGCACAGCCGAGGGCTGCTGCTCAGCGAATCTGGTGCTTGTGCAGCAACCGATAGAAAGTCGGCCGCGATATACCTAGCACCTTGGCCGCCACACTCATGTTGTCACTGTGCCGGCTGAGTACATCGCACAGCGCCTGGCGCTCGGCTTGGTGCTTGTACTCTTCCAGCGTGCCCAGCGGTTGCTGTACCTGGTCCAGGGGCTGCAAACCAAGGTCCTGTGCCTCGATTTGCCGGCCTTCTGCGAGCACCAGCCCGCGCCTTACCCGGTTGGCCAACTCGCGGACATTGCCCGGCCAGTCATGCCGGCCCATGGCCGCCAGGGCATGCTCGCTGAACGAGCGCGGTCGACGCCCGGTTTCAAGGCTGTAGAAATGGGCAAAATGACTGGCCAGCATCGCCAGGTCGCCATGCCGGTCTCGCAATGGTGCGGTCACTACCTGCAACACGTTCAGGCGATAATACAGGTCTTCGCGAAAGCGCCCTTGCTCGATGGCCCTTTCCAGGTCCACATGGGTAGCCGCCAGCACCCTGACATCCACCGGGATCGGCTGGCTGCCCCCCACGCGCTCGATGTGCTTTTCCTGCAGAAAGCGCAGCAGGTTGGCCTGCAACTCCAGCGGCAAATCGCCAATTTCGTCGAGAAACAGCGTGCCACCATGGGCCGCTTCGATGCGCCCGGCCTTGCGCTGATGAGCACCCGTGAAAGCGCCCTTTTCATGGCCGAACAGTTCCGACTGGATCAGGTGCTCGGGGATTGCCCCGCAGTTGATGGCAATGAACGGTTGCTCGCTGCGTTGCGACTGGCGATGCAGGGTGCGGGCCACCAGTTCCTTGCCGGTGCCGCTTTCACCACAGATCAGCACCGGCGATTCAGTGGGCGCCAGCTTGCCCAGCAGCTTGCGCAGTTCGCGGATCGGGCGGCTATCACCGAGCAGTTCGTGGCTTGTTTCATCCACCCTCGCCATCCCTTTGCCGCGCAGGCGCGCCATTCCGAAGGCCCGGCCCAGCGTGACCTGAACGCGGGAAACGTCGAACGGCAAGGTGTGGAAGTCAAAGAACCATTCACAAACAAAATCGCCGACGGCCGGCATGCGCAATTGTTCGGCGCTGAGCACGGCAATCCATTCGGTGTTGCTGCGTTTGATCAAGTCCTTGACCCCGTCCGGGCGCCTCAGGTGCGATGCCTGCAAGCGCAACAGGCCCACATCGCAGGGATGATCCAACGCGGCGCCGAGCATGCAGCTGTGCACATCCCAGCCTGCGCTGCGCAATCCGGGTAACAAACGATGGCAGTCATCGCAGGGGTCGACGATGAGCAAACGGCGTTGGGCGGCAGGCTGCTGCATGACCAATCCTTGGCGCCAGTTTTCAGTTTTTTGAAATAAAACAGTAAGTTGTGGCGCCCGATTAACAGTAGCAACTAAGTTGACGGTTCCCAGTACCGTCTGTCTGCCGAATCATTTTTTTACAATGCGTGACGGGAATTTTCGCACTTTATCGACATCACATGGCGGCATGGGCAAGAACGGATTCGACCCTGGCAAATTTTTTTACAACCAATGTGTGACTCGCCCCCGGACAACGAGCATCAGTACACATAACCCCGCGCTGCACTTCGCGATAACCGAGGCGACTTCGAAGCAACGCGGACTTTATCTGGATGTTTGGGACCATAGAGAGACCGAACCATGAATGCCCCGTTCCGTGTCAACGAAGCACTGCTGATTGCCGACCACGCCTTCGAACCCTTCCAGTGCGTAGCCTGGGATGCACCCAACGGTACTGGTGAACTGAGCCTGGCAGTGATCGACCGGACCAGCACCCGCATCGGCAGCAAGCAAGTGTCTTCCCGCATCTATTCCGACCCGGCCCAGTGGGCCAGCCTGATCGAGGAAGTGCGCGCCGAACTGTGCGAAAAAGGTTACGACCTGCAACCGTGGTCAATGCCGAAATAATATCGGCCGGCAAACCAAGTGCGTGCGTCGCCACGCACTTGTACAACTTCCGGGTTGCTGTTCTGGCAACTTTTCTTATTGCGGCATAGTGTCGCACCGGTGCTTTTTCAATCCACCAACCTGAACTGTTGCAGGTGCTGGTAATCCGCCTGAAGTTGCTGCGCCAGGCGCTGCGCACGGCCCAGGCGCACCGGCGCCAGTTCCATGTCCACCAACAGAGTGGCGCACGGCATCGGCTGCACGGTATTCCAGTGTTGCAGGCGACCGTCGGTGAACACCAGGCAGCGTAACGCTTCTTCGGGGTGGGCCCGTTGCCGATCCTGCAACCAGTGCCGAGCTTGCTCCAGTGCAGCGATCAACGGCGTGCCACCACCAGCTCCCAAGGCTTGCAGCCACGGTTGCAAGGCGGCCGAGGCCTTCAGGCCGTGGCGCTGCCACTGCGGTGAGCGCCCGCTGGCGGTAAGCAGGGCCAACCGGGCACGTTGGCGGTAGGCTTGGTCGAACAGCGCCGCCAGCAGCCCTTTGGTTTGCGCCAACGCCTGGTGGCGACGGGTCGAGGCCGAAGCATCGACGATTACCAGCCACAGTTCTGCGGGCCTGGCCTGGCGTTGCTGCCAGCACAGGTCCTGGCGCTGGCGGGGCCGGCCCTTGAGCAGGGTCGGCAGCCAGGCCACCCGCCCGGCCGCAGCACTGCGCGCCCGGCCTCGGCTGGCACCGTATTGCTTACCTGCGCCTGCTTTGGCATCCGCCCCTTTGGCAGGTGACTGGGGGATGCTCAGGGCTTTTTTGCCCAGTTCGGCACCTCGCGGCGCGCGCCGCTGGCCACAGGCTGCGCCGGCATTGCGCCCCAGTCGCCCTGCCCGCCCTGTTCGCCAGGGTTGCCCGCGTCTTGTCGACCGGGTTGCTGTTCAGGCTGCTGCGGCGCCGCAGGCGGGTTGGCCTGGGGCGAAACGCGGCGGCGATGGCGCAAGGCGAACTCGGCCACTGCATCGACATCGGCCTCCTCGATGGCCTCGCCACCACGCCACGCACAGTGGGCGCGTGCGGCGCGCAGCCAGACCAGATCGGCGCGCAGCCCGTCGACCCCAGCGGCATAGCAGCGTTCGGTGATCCAGGCCAGCGCCTGGTCGTCCAGGGCAATGCCGGCCAGGGCCTGACGCGCCGCCTGGCAGCGCTCGCGCAATTGCGCCTGGGCCTCGGCCCATTGCGCGCAAAAGGCCTGCGGGTCGCTGTCGAAGGCCAGACGGCGGCGAATGATCTGCTGGCGCGCCTCAGGCTCGGGCAAGCCTTCCAGGGCCACATTGAGGCCAAAGCGGTCGAGCAACTGCGGGCGCAGTTCGCCCTCCTCCGGGTTCATGGTGCCGATCAGTACGAAGCGGGCGCTGTGCCGGTGCGAGATGCCGTCGCGCTCGATGCGGTTGGTGCCGCTGGCTGCCACATCGAGCAGCAGGTCGACCAGGGTGTCGGGCAGCAGGTTCACCTCATCGACGTACAGCACGCCACCATCGGCCTGGGCCAGTACTCCTGGGGAGAACTGCGCCTTGCCCTGCCCCAGTGCGGCATCCAGGTCGAGGGTGCCGACCAACCGCTCTTCGCTGGCGCCCAGTGGCAGGGTCACGAACGGGCCCTCACCGAGCAGGTCGGCCAAGCCACGGGCCAGGGTACTCTTGGCCATGCCACGTGGCCCCTCGATCAGCACGCCGCCGATCTTCGGGTCGATTGCGGTCAGGCACAGCGCCAGTTTCAGGTCATCGGCACCGACCACGGCTGCCAGTGGAAATTGCACGGGTTCACTCATTTCAAGCCTGTTCCTCGCCGTCGAGCAGTTGTTCCTCGAGGGCTTCGCGGTAGTCACCCGGTGCCTGCCACAGACCGCGCTGCTGGGCCTCCAGCAAACGCTCGGTAAGGTCGCGCAGGGCCTCGGGGTTGTGCTCGCGCATGAAGTCGCGGGTCGCCGGGTCGAGCACGTAGGCATCGGCCAGCGCCTGGTAATGATGGTCGTCTATCAGTTGCGTGGTGGCGTCGAAGGCGAACAGGTTGTCGACCGTCGCCGCCATCTCGAAGGCGCCCTTGTAGCCGTGGCGCTTGGCCCCGTCGATCCATTTCGGGTTCAGCGCTCGGGCGCGGATGACCCGGTTCAGCTCTTCCTTGAGGGTACGGATGCGCGGCCGGTCGGCCTGGCTATGGTCGCCGTGATAACTGGCAACTGCCGCACCGGACAAGGTTTCCGACGCCGCCAGCATGCCACCCTGGAACTGGTAGTAGTCGTTGGAATCGAGCAGGTCGTGTTCGTGGTTGTCCTGGTTCTGCAGCACCGCCTGCACCTTGGCCAGGCGCTGGGCGAACTGGGCTCGGGCCGGGGTTCCGTCGTCGCTGGCGCCGTAGGCATAGCCGCCGTGATTGAGGTAGACCTCGGCCAGGTCGTCGCGGCTGTGCCACAGGCGCCCGTCGATGGCGTTCTGCACCCCGGCGCCGTAGGCCCCGGGCTTGGCACCGAACACCCGCCAACCCGCCTGGCGCGCAGCCTGCTCGGGGTCCACGCCCTGCGCCTGCAGCGCGGCACGCTCGCTACGCACGCGGGCAGCCAGGGGGTTGAGATCGTCGGGCTCATCCAGCGCGGCCACGGCCTGCACTGCGGCATCGAACAGGCGGATGAGGTTGCCGAAGGCATCACGGAAAAAGCCGGAAACGCGCAAGGTCACGTCCACCCGCGGGCGGTCGAGCAGGCTGAGTGGCAGGATCTCGAAATCGTCTACCCGCTGGCTGCCCGTGGCCCACACCGGACGCACGCCCATCAGCGCCATGGCCTGGGCGATGTCATCACCGCCGGTACGCATGGTTGCCGTGCCCCACACCGAAAGACCGAGCTGGCGCAGGTGATCGCCGTGGTCCTGCAGATGGCGCTCCAGGATCAGGTTGGCGGAGGCGAAGCCCAGGCGCCAGGCGGTGGTGGTGGGCAGGTTGCGCACGTCCACGGTATAGAAGTTGCGACCGGTGGGCAGCACGTCCAGGCGACCACGACTGGGTGCGCCACTGGGGCCGGCGGGCACGAAACGCCCGGCCAGCGCCGCCAGCAGGCCATCCATTTCGGCGCTGCCGCAGGCGTCCAGGCTGGGTGCCACCGATTCTCGCAGCGTCCGTACCACATCGTGCACCGGCTGCCATTCGCTCTGGGCAGGTAAATGCACGGTGCCGCACAGCGCCTGGTCGATCAACTGCAGCGCCAACAGTTCGAGGCGTTCGCGGGTATCGCCACAGGTGCGCCAAGGCTCGCTGCTCATGGCCTGCAGTTGTTCCGGACGTGGCCCTTGCCACGGCTGGCCAAGTTCGCAATCGAGCGGATCGAAGCCTGGCACCAGCGCCTTGGCCAGGGCCCGCAACAGGCTGGCATTGCCACCGCGACCGTCGCCACGCTCGACCCTTAACAGCGCCAGCAAGGTATCCAGCCGCAGCCGGCCTTCCGGGGACTGGCCGAACACATGCAGGCCATCGCGAATCTGCGATTCCTTCAGGTCGCACAGGTAGGTATCCAGGCGTGGCAGCCACACGGCGGCATCGTCCAGCTGGCCTTCCAGCTGCAGTTCACGGTCAATGTGATTGGCCTTGACCAGTTCGAGAATGTCGCGCTGCAACTCGCGAGCGCGCCGCGGGTCGAGCAGCTGCGCTTCGTAGAACTCGTCGGCCAATTGCTCCAGGTGGCGCAACGGGCCGTAGGTTTCGGCACGGGTCAGCGGCGGCATCAGGTGGTCGATGATCACCGCCTGGGTGCGGCGCTTGGCCTGGGCACCCTCGCCCGGGTCGTTGACGATGAACGGGTAGATGTTCGGCAACGGGCCGAGCAAGGCGTCCGGCCAGCACTGCGCCGACAACCCGACGCCCTTGCCGGGCAGCCATTCGAGGTTGCCGTGCTTGCCGACATGGATCACCGCGTCGGCGGCAAAGGCATGGCGCAGCCAGAAGTGAAATGCCAGGTAGCCGTGGGGTGGTACCAGGTCCGGGTCGTGGTACACCGCGCTGGGGTCCACCTGGTAACCGCGCGCCGGCTGGATGCCGACAAAGGTCAAGCCAAAGCGCAGGCCGGCCACCATCAGCCGGCCACTGCGGTACATCGGGTCCTGCTGCGGCGGCCCCCAGCGTTCCAGCACGGCCTGGCGGTTTGCCTCTGGCAGGCGCTCGAAGGCGGCCTGGTAGTCGGCCAGGCTCAGGCTCTGCGCGCAGGGGCGCAGGTCCAGCTGGTCGAGGTCGTTGGTCACGCCACCGAGCAACTGATGGATCAGCTGCGTGCCGCTGCCCGGCAAGTCGGCCAGCGGATAGCCTTCGGCCTGCAGGGCCTTGAGTATGTTCAGCGCGGCCGCTGGCGTGTCCAGGCCAACGCCATTGCCAATACGGCCGTCCCGAGTCGGATAGTTGGCCAGCACCAGGGCTACGCGCTTCTGCGCATTCGGCAGGCGCGCCAGCTCGACCCAGCGGCGGGCCAGTTCGGCGACAAAGTCCATGCGCTCGGGGTGGGCGCGGTAGCAGACCACATCGGACTGGCTGCGCTCGCTGCGCCAGGCCATGTCCTTGAAACTGACCGGGCGGGTGATGATGCGCCCGTCCAGTTCGGGCAAGGCGATGTGCATGGCCAGGTCACGCGCCCCCAGGCCCTGCTCGCTGGCTTCCCAGCCGGGCTGGTTGTCTTGCGCGCAGATGGCCTGCAGCACCGGGATGTCGCGACGGAACGGGCGCAGGTTGGGGCGCTCGGGGCTGGACAGGGCAAAGCCGGTGGTGTTGACCAGCACTTCGGCCCCCACCTCGTCCAGCCAGGCTTCGACCTGCTCCAGGCAGGCGCTTTCCTTGAGGCTGGCCACGGCGATCGGCAACGGGTTGAGCCCGGCGGCCTGCAGGCGCTGGCAGAACACATCGATGAACGCGGTATTGGCCGCCTGCAGGTGCGAGCGGTAGAACAGCAGTGGCGCCACCGGCTGTTCGGGATGCCACTGCGGGTACCAATCCTCCAGCGTGGCGCTGCCCTTGGCCGGGTGATACACGGCAGTGCGCGGCAGCGGCTGCGGCTCGTCCCAGGCATAGTCGCGGCCCAGCCACTGGCTGGCCAGGCAGTTGAACAGGTTGATGGCATTGGCCTTGCCGCCCTGGCGCAAGTAGTGCCAGAGGCGTTCGGCCTGCTCGCCGCTGACACTGCCCAGGCTGGTCAGCTCCGGGTCCGGGCGGTCGTCACCCGGCACCAGGATCAGCTGCACGCCACGGCCGGCCAGCTCGACCAACTGCTCGACGCCATAGCGCCAGTAGCCGACGCCACCGTGCAGCGACACCAGGATGACCTTGGCATGGCGCAGCACCTGGTCGACGTACAGGTCGACCGAGGCATGGTTCTGTACCTGCATCGGGTTGGCCAGGCGCAGGCTGGGGTAATCCTCGGGCAATTGCTCGGCGGTATCGGCGAGCAATGCCAGGTGCGAATCGCCGCTGCAGAGAATCACCAGCTCGGCGGGCGTCTGGCCGAGGTCGGCAATGCTGTCATCCGGCACGAAGCCGCCGGGCTGGGTCCGCAGCAGGTGCATGGGTCAGGCGCCCAGTGCCTGGCGCAGGCGCGCTTCCAGCTGGGCGGCGTCGAGGTCCTGGCCAATCAGCACCAGGCGGGTGATGCGCGGTTCGTCGGCGCGCCAGGCGCGGTCGAAGTGCTTGTCGAAACGGGTGCCCACGCCTTGTACCAGCAGGCGCATCGGCTTGCCCGGGATGGCAGCGAAGCCTTTGGCACGCAGGATGCCGAATTCCACCACCAACTGGGTCAGGGCGTCGAGCAGCAGGCTTTCGTCGGCTTCGGGCAGGTCGATGGAGATGGAGTCGAAGGCGTCGTGGTCATGATCGTCATGGTCATCGCCGTCATGGTGGGAATCATGGTGGGTACGGCGACCATCGATGTGCGCCTCGGACTCGGCGCCCACACCCAGCAGCACCTCCAGCGGCAGCTTGCCGCTGCTGGCCTCGACAACCTTGACCGCCGGAGGCAGTTCTTCGGCCACCTCGGTGCGGACCTTGGCCAGGCCTTCGGCGTCGATCAGGTCGGCCTTGTTCAGCACCACCAGGTCGGCACTGGCCAACTGGTCGGCGAACAGTTCGTGCAGTGGCGACTCGTGGTCCAGGTTGGGGTCGAGCTTGCGCTGGGCATCGACCTGGTCCGGGTAGGCGGCGAAGGTGCCGGCGGCCACCGCAGGGCTGTCGACCACAGTGATCACCGCGTCGACGGTGCAGGCATTGCGGATTTCTGGCCACTGGAAGGCTTGCACCAGCGGTTTGGGCAGGGCCAGGCCGCTGGTTTCGATGAGGATATGGTCCAGGTCGCCACGGCGTGCCACCAGCTCGCGCATCACCGGGAAGAACTCTTCCTGCACGGTGCAGCAGAGGCAGCCGTTGGCCAGCTCGTAGACGCGGCCGGTGGCTTCTTCCTCGGTGCAACCGATGCTGCACTGCTTGAGGATTTCGCCGTCGATGCCCAGCTCGCCGAACTCGTTGACGATTACCGCAATGCGGCGGCCCTGGGCGTTGTCGAGCATGTGGCGCAGCAAGGTAGTCTTGCCCGAGCCGAGGAAGCCGGTGACGATGGTGACGGGGAGCTTGGCCAGTGTTTTCATGTCGCATTGCCCTTGGCAGATTGGCGCGGGCATGCAGGACGACAGCCGCAGGCCAGGCCGGCCGGGCTTGTTCGCCACCGGATCACCCCGCCCGGTTGAAAGTCGAAAACGTGACGAGGCAGGTCTCCTGGCTCGCACCGTTCCATGTACCCGCTGGTGCAGCGGGCTGGCGGGATGACGCCTTCCCGCGCGCGGGCGCAGTGGCTGTGTCGATCCGTTGTCGGTGCTTACAGTTGCGGGGGCAGCCGCGGCTTGTACCGCGTTCCCGTCTTAGCTTCGGCCTGGCCGAAGAACCTCGAAGTGGCAAGGCTACGCAGTGGCTGGCGGGTGGTCAACCATTGGCTCGCCTCGATTCTTGTAGCGCCTGTGAGATCGAGCGCCGCGCGGGCGGCGCTCGATCTCACAGGCCCTGAAAATGTTGTGGCGAGCACCTCGCAGCCCCACTGCAATACCCGCGCCGTGCCGCAATAAATGCATTGCAGGCTATCAATTCGTGACTGGCCGTTCCCGATCTGCCACGGATGTATTATGGTGGCGTGGTGCGCATATAACAGCAGCCCGAGCAATCGGGCACTTGCAAGACAATGAGGGTGTCATGAGCAACGAAAGCATTAATTGGGACAAGCTGGGTTTCGACTACATCAAGACCGACAAACGCTACCTGTCCGTATGGCGCAATGGCGAGTGGGACAAGGGCACCCTGACCGAAGACAACGTACTGCACATCAGTGAAGGCTCCACTGCCCTGCACTACGGCCAGCAGTGCTTCGAGGGCCTCAAGGCCTACCGTTGCAAGGACGGTTCGATCAACCTGTTCCGCCCGGACCAGAACGCCGCCCGCATGCAGCGCAGCTGCGCCCGCCTGCTGATGCCGCAGGTGCCGACCGATGTGTTCATCGAGGCGTGCAAGCAAGTGGTCAAGGCCAACGAGAAGTTCGTGCCACCGCATGGTAAAGGCGCCCTCTACCTGCGCCCGTTCGTGATCGGCACCGGTGACAACATTGGCGTGCGCACCGCCCCCGAGTTCATCTTCTCGATCTTCGCCATCCCGGTTGGCTCGTACTTCAAGGGCGGCATGAAGCCGCACAACTTCCAGATCTCCAGCTTCGACCGCGCAGCCCCGCAAGGCACCGGCGCGGCCAAGGTCGGTGGCAACTACGCCGCCAGCCTGCAGCCGGGTGCAGAAGCGAAGAAAGCCAACTTCGCCGACGCCATCTACCTCGACCCGCTGACCCACACCAAGATCGAGGAAGTCGGTTCGGCCAACTTCTTCGGCATCACCGCAAACAACGAGTTCGTCACCCCGAAATCGGCTTCGGTGCTGCCAGGCATCACCCGCCTGTCGCTGATGGAACTGGCGCAATCGCGCCTGGGCCTGACCGTGATCGAAGGCGATGTGGAAATCAACAAGCTGGACCGCTTCATCGAAGCCGGCGCCTGCGGTACCGCTGCGGTGATCACCCCGATCGGCGGCATCGAGTACAACGGCAAGCTGCACGTGTTCCACGACCTGGAAAAGGTCGGCCCGGTTACCCAGAAGCTCTACAACGAGCTGACCGGTATCCAGAGCGGTGACGTGGAAGCACCGGCTGGCTGGATCGTAAAGGTTGCCTGAGGCGCTTTAACGGTTTGAAAGACGGGGCATGCCAGCGATGGCATGCCCCGTTTTTTTATGGGCTGACGCGGTCAACTATAGATGGCACCGGCTGCGCCGGTGTTCGCGGCTAAAGCCGCTCCCACAGGGACAGCGCAAGCCTGAAGCCTGCGCCGCCCCTGTAGGAGCGGCCTTGTGTCGCGAAAGGGCTGCGAAGCAGCCCCAGGATATCCGCACAATGCACAAATCGAGGAGCAGCGCAGGCTGGTAGTTTTCATGCAAGGCGACGCTGCATCAGCAGGTGCCGGGTTTTGTCGAAGGCCCAGTTGTACAGCACGGTGTAGGGCAGGATGATCACGAAGAAGCCCAACTCCACCATGAACGCCTGCAGCAACGAAATCTCCAGCATCCACGCCGCCACCGGCAGGCACCACACCACCAGCCCGGCTTCGAAGCCCAGGCCGTGCACAAAGCGTGCGCTGGCCTTCCAGTGGATGCGCTCGACCTGCACGTAGCGGTCGACCAGCGCGTTGTAGACCATGTTCCACAGCATGGCGATCACCGACAGGGTCACCGCCAGCGCCCCCGCCGTCGCCAGCGACTTGCCCATGATCCAGGACAACAGCGGCGCACACAGCAGCACGGCGAACACTTCATAGCCGACGGCGTGAACCAGGCGTTCGGTGAAAGAGACATTTTTCATTGCAGATTCCATCCAGTGCGTGAGTCGTGCTTCCTATTTTCTTTGATAGAACTGATACTCGCGACATAGCTACCATCGGTTTTATCAATACCATGCGCTACTCACCCGAAGCTCTGGTCGCCTTTGTCGAAGCCGCATCGCTGGGTTCGTTCTCCGCTGCGGCGCGCAAGTTGCGCAAAAGCCAGTCCACCATCAGCATTGCCATCGCCAATTTCGAGGCCGATGTGGGTTGCCCGTTGTTCGAGCGTGGCGGTCGCCACCCTACTCTGAACGAGGCTGGGCGGCAGGTGCTGAGCCATGTGGAGGCGATTCTCGATGCCAGCGCCCAGCTCGATGCCCTGGCGGTGCGGCTGGCGGAAAACATCGAGGCACTGGTCTCGGTGGTGATGTCGGACAGCTACAGCGTGACCTTCCAGGGCGCGGTGATGGCCCGCTTCGCCCAGCACTACCCGCATACCGAGCTGCGCTGCGGCCCGTCGGAAGATGCCGATGTGATCGAACTGATCCAGCAGGGCCTGGCACACGTTGGCATTCTTGCCACCCAGCCCAGCTACCCCGCTGACGTTGCCGTGGCACGCTTGCCCGAGCAGGCAGAGTTTGGGGTGTACGTGGCCAGCGGGCATCCGTTGGCGGCTTTGCCCCAGGTGCAGACGCAGCACCTGGAGAACGTCCGGCAGCTGTATATCAAGACCTATGCTCCCAGCCTGCACCACGGTCGTGGCCAGGCCTGGTCGGCACCGGACTACCTTACCCTGCTGGAGTTCGCCGTGCGCGGGTTCGGCTGGGCCGAACTGCCCAGGGCGCTGGTGGCACGGTTTGGCAGTGGGCTGGTGGAGTTGCAGGTGGCGGGCTATCCACGGCGGGTGGATATGGACGTGGCCTGGTCCAGCCGGCGCGCGCTCGGGCCCGCGGGGCAGTGGCTGGTACGGCAGATGCTGGAAAATAGTCCGCAATAAAATTTTATTCAAAGGGCAATATGAAATGTGGCACGACTCGCGAATAAACTAATTAACCAATACAAATTATTCATTGGATGAATATTTATTAATTATTTTTCTCGCCCCTTTTCTGATATTATCAATTGTACCCAGCGTAATGTTCGGGAAAACTGTTTTTAATGTACCCGCAATACTAGCTCCGCTCTGCCTCGCGAACATTGCCAGTTGACGCGCCTGTCTACTTTCTTCAATCGTCATACCCGGAAACGTATACTCGTTTACCTGGTTCAGCTCGGTGAACCTAGCCAAACCAGCTGGATTAGCCTTTATAACAGGTCTCCCCTGGTGATTTTCAGGCAGACGCATGCTTGACGCCACAGGAGTTCCTGCATTGGATGAAGACAACTCTGCAACATGAGTCGTCATTGCACGATCCCGGGGGGTCACCATCGTATTCAATACCTGATCAGGCCGCGTCGAGTGCTTAGCTGGCGCAGCTTCTCGTTCAGGTGCGTAGGCCAGGTCCCAGCCTGGATGAGCATACATTTTATCAATCACTTCTTGAGGTGAGGGTCTTCCACTCTGGCCTAATGCCGGACGCTTGCTAAGAGTGTGACTTGGTGAAGGAAGTTTTCGTTTGAGCATATGCCCACTGGGATCACTGAAATTGACCGGATCACCCGCACAATAGGCATAACAGTTCAAGCCCCCCGCACCAAATGGGCTTTGGCTATCGGGACTCTGAAAACACATCAAGACCGGATTGAAGGCACGATAACCATTTCCGAGTAAATAGAGGTACCACAGCAGCAGGTGGCCATTGAATGCCGGTCGATGCAAGGGAATGTCATTGGGATTGTGATACCCATAGGCATTGTAAGTCACCGCCTCCGGCTGCCCCTGAGATCGGACGCCTACCACTGAATCCCCACTGTCTGCAGCCAGTAGTGCCGAGCGCGCTGTTTCCTGCTCCAGCCTGGTTTCTGCCAGGACGCCTGCCTGCCCTCTCATGCATACCACGGCAGCGTTGCCTGACAAAGCGGTGTGAACCCTGTCGTGCTGCATGAAAAAGCGCGTGTACTTCATTGGCGAGGTCATATCTGGCTCCCGTGGATGAGGTAGCCATATTTTCGCGTCGAACCCGATAAAACAACTGTCAGAAATGACAGGCACAGCTAACAAGCTTCACCAGACACATAGAAAGGGCAGAATTTTGGAAGAAGGTGACTACGACCGATGCAGCTTGAGCGCCTGCAGCATTGCTCTTCGCACATTAGCCACCTGTTTGGGACTAACATTAGCCCCTGCCTTTCTGATAGATTCCTGCACATTAGAATTCATACGAAGAGCCTCTATTATAACCTTGCGCACTGCTTTACTAGCATCAACGTCAAGTTTGCCAATAGGCCTAGTATTATTATTGTTATGCTCAACAAGAAATTTAATATCATTAGGATGCAGAGGCATACGCCTGTACTTCCAGGGATCCGATCTTAAACCCTCCCTACTTGCCGCCGCCGACGAGGACGCGACCGAAGAAACAGCAGAGCTTGTACTGGGCAACAGCTGAGCTTGATCAGAAGTTAATGCCAAATCGTGCCGCGAACCACTTTGCACAGGCGCAACCGAGGCATTCCACCCCGGCTGGGTATTCAATACTTCCCGTACTATTCTTTCCTCGGTTGCTGACGATAATCTTCGCCGTTTTACGCCTCCGGGATTCCAGCCGGGCTGGGAATTCAATGCATCCAATACGATTCGTTCCTGGGTTGCTGGCGACATACTTCTGCGTGGACTGGGCGATCTTGTGCGTACGTGCCCGCTGGGATCACTGAAATTGACCGGATCACCCGCGCAATAGGCATAACAGTTCAAGCCACCTGCGGCGAACGGGCTTTGGCTGTCGGGACTCTGAAAACACATCAAGACCGGATTGAAGGCACGATAACCATTCCCGTGTAAATAGAGATACCACAGCAGCAGGTGGCCATTGAATGCCGGTCGCTGCAAGGGAATATCATTGGGATTGTGATACCCATAGGCATTGTAGGTCACCGCCTCCGGCTGCCCCTGAGATCGGACGCCTACCACTGAATCCCCGCTGTCTGCAGCAAGTAATGCCGAGCGCGCTGTTTCTTGCTCCTGCCTGGTTTCTGCCAGAACGCCTGCCTGCCCTCTCATGCAGACCACGGCAGCGTCACCTGACAAAGCGGTATGAACCCTGTCGTGCTGCATGAAAAAGCGCGTGTACTTCATTGGCGAGGTCATATCTGGCTCCCGTGGATGAGGTAGACATATTTTCGCGTCGGGCCCGTTCAAACAACTGTTAGAAACCACAGGTATCCTTTCCGCAAAAAGACAAAAGACAGTTTGGCAACATGAGAGTCTGGCAACCTTGCAGCCCACCGCGGTGCAGGACTGCCCAAATGGAACAGAAACTGATTCAAGATTCAGCGCCCCTAGGAGCAGCCAGATGCTGCGAAGGAACCACACTGACAACATATATCTCGCCGCAGTTACTGATATATTAATAGTAAAAATTAGCCCTGAGATGCTTCGAAAGACTCACAAAAAGACAACTCACACTGAAATAGAGCTATCTCCGCTTTGGCCTGAACATCTTGAGCTCAGTCCTAATCCTACTCCGAATATTATACACCGCATTATCTGTAATACCTGTTTCCGCAGCCCTAAGAGATGCACGTAAATTACCACCTTCAGCAATAGCACTTATTGCAACTTCAAACAATCTTCTAGTCCGAAGAATATCATAACCCTTAATAGGAACTTCATTTCTCTCGTTATAACTTTCAAGAAATTTAACACGTGCAGAGGACAGAGGGGCACGACGCCCTATCCAGGAATCCTTTGAGCGCAGCACACTTGGTGCCGCCGACGATAATTCGGCCGAATAAATGTTAGAGCTTGCACCAGGCAAAGGCTCACCTTGAACCGAGGCTAATGCCAAATCGTGCTGCGAACCACTTTGCACTGGCGCAACCAAGGCATTCCAACCCGGCTGGGTATTCAATACTTCCCGTACTATTCTCTCCTCGGTTGCTGACGATAATCTTCGCCGTTTTACGCCTGCGGGATTCCAGCCTGGCTGGGAGTTCAATGCATCCAATACTATTCGTTCTTGGGTTGCTGGCGACATACTTCTAGGCGGACTGGACGACCTTGAGCGTACGTGCCCACTGGGATCACTGAAATTGACCGGATCACCCGCACAATAGGCATAACAGTTCAAGCCCCCCGCACCAAATGGGCTTTGGCTGTCGGGACTCTGAAAACACATCAAGACCGGATTGAACGCACGATAACCATTCCCGAGTAAATAGAGATACCACAGCAGCAGGTGGCCATTGAACGCCGGTCGATGCAAGGGAATGTCATTAGGATTGTGATACCCATAGGCATTGTAGGTCACCGCCTCCGGCTGCCCCTGAGATCGGACGCCTACCACTGAATCCCCGCTGTCTGCAGCCAGTAATGCCGAGCGCGCTGTTTCCTGCTCCAGCCTGGTTTCTGCCAGAACGCCTGCCTGCCCTCTCATGCAGACCACGGCAGCGTCACCTGACAAAGCGGTATGAACCCTGTCGTGCTGCATGAAAAAGCGCGTGTACTTCATTGGCGAGGTCATATCTGGCTCCCGTGGATGAGGTAGCCATATTTTCGCGTCGAACCCCATCAAACAACTGTCAGAAATGACAGGTACGGCTTTCGTGAAACGCCAACTGGCGGTATGAAAGCCAGGGCTACCTTGCAGCCCATAGGAACGAAGCCCCATCAGATGAGCGCCACCTTCTGCGCAGCGCAGTTTCAGTCGTCGGCTTCCATACTCGCAAACGAAACGATGCTGCTCAAAGGCCATGCAGAGTCAGTCATCCGCCGGCACATCCACCACCTTCCAACTGTCATCCGGATCGAAGCGTTTCATCTCCTTGGCCAGCTTGTCACCGTGCGGCCCGAGGTCTTTCTCGAACACCTCGCCGTCATGGCTGATCATGAAGCTCATCACCCCGGTGTCATCGTACCTGGCCGGCCAGGCAACCATGGCGAAGCCACGGCTCATCTGGTTGCCGATCAGGTAACTGTAGGCACCGCCAGGGGCGGATGGGCCCTGAGCATCGAGGATACGAAAGTGGTAGCCATACCAGTCGTCGCCAACCCGGTCCTGGCCGAACAGCGGGCCCAGCGGGCTGACCTGGCCATCGCCGTCGTCGTCCCAGTACAGCCCGTCATGCTTGCCGGGCTCGCTGAATATCTTCTGCGCGTATTCCAGCGCACCGTTGCCGTTGTGGTCCTGGGTGGCGTACTCCATTTGCGCATCGTGATAGGCCAGCATCGACTGCATGGCACCCAGCTCGTTGCGGCCAATACGCCGCGCGCGGATTTCGGCGCTGCCGGCCTTGAGGTCGAAACGCCAACCCTGGTCGCCTTTGGTCAACGGAATAGGCAACGTCCAGTGATCACTGCCCACCGCGAGGATGGCCTTGTTTGTACCCGACAGGTTGATGCTGTGCTGCGCGCGATACTGCGCAAGGAACGTGTCCACATCACTGCGTTGCACACCACCGCGCGGTATGTAGGCACGCCAGTCATCACCCAGCAACCGGGCCAGGCGGGCTTCATCAGGTTTCTCCTCGCCCAGCGCCGCAACAAAGGATTCCACGGCCTTCTCCGGTGTCGGGAAGGCTTCCTGCGCAGCGGCCAGGGATGACCATGTCATACCGGCTGCGATTACCAGTGCCGCTATCGTTTGACGGTTCATCGACGGCCACCTCCCCCGCGGCGTGCGGGCGCACTGGGCCGGGAAATCTGGTGCCCGGCGGCACGTGATGCGCTCGGTCGCTGGGCGAACGACTGGCTGGTGCGGCCACGGCTGGCCTGCACGCTGGTGCGCGAGGGTGAACGCACGCCGTCGAAGGCATTGTTACGCGCACGGCCAGCGGTATTGGAAGGCCGGTTTTGTGCCAGCTGCCGCCCCTGGCCTTCGCCCTGCCTGCGCTGGTTCACCTGGCTGTTCTGCTGGCGAGCCTGGGTGTTGCGGGTTTCCTGTCGACGGTCGGTTGCCCTGGGGTTGTCGCTACGAGGCTGCATGCGGTTGCCGACCGAATTGCCTGCCTGCGCCTCGCGCATCTGCTGGCGTGCCTGGCGGTTGCTGGTGGCCGGACGTTCGATGCCGGCCCGGTCCATCGACGCCCGGGCCTTGTCCCGCGCCTGGGCGCGTTGGGCGTCGTCACCGCGGAAGGCAGTACGCTGGGTGGCACCGTCCAGCTGGCGACCGTACTGCTGGCGGCTGCGAGAGTCGCGGTACGGCACGCCGTCGCGGTTGGCGGCGTTGTGCTGCCATTTGTTCTGGTTGTTGGTGATGCGGTTGTTGGCGTTGATGTTGTTGTAGCGGTTGACGTCGATGTCGATGTCGTTGTTGCCCCAGTCACAGTCGCCCCACAGCGAGGCTACAATCGCCACGCCGGTACCAAAGGCCAGGCCCGCCACCAGTGCAGAACCAGGGTAATACATGGGCGGTGGCGGGTAATACACCGGCGGCGAGGCCGGGTAGGCCCAGGTGCCGTAGCTGGTGGTCGGGTTGTAGCTGGGCACGTACACCACTTGCGGGTCGGCTGGCTCGATGATGATGGTGGTGGGCGGGCTACTGGCCGTAACCACCTGGGTACTGCTGCCGCTGGAGGCCGGTGCCGGGGCGGTCTGCACGGTCACGTTCTGGTACTGGTTGCTCTGCAGGTTGCCGGCGGCCTGGGCCTGGTGGCGCAGGCGCTGCACGCCGCCCATGACATCGTCGGGCTGCGCAAGGAAGGCGTCACCCAGGCGCTGTACCCAGACCGGGTCTTGCCCCAGGGTCGCCAGTACCTGCGGGAAGGCCACCAGCGCCTGTACACTCGGGTCCCAGGGCTGGTTCGCCACCTTCTTGACGGCATCGTCGCCGGTGGCCTTGGGGTTGGCCTTGGACCAGGTCACAGCTTCGCTCACCTGCCCCGGGTAAGTGGAGGCCATCAATACCTGTGCCAGCAGCGCATCGGGGTACAGCGCGATGGGTGCCAGCATCTGATCCAGTTGCTCCTGGGTGAACACCGGGTCCTTGGCCGCGACCGTGTCGGTTTGTGGTGCCGGGTCGGGGGCCGGTACATCCTCTGCCAGCACCAGGCCGGGCGTGGCACTCAGATACAGGATCACCGACAGGACCGCTGACAATGGCATGCGCATCGCATCTCTCCGTGAGATCAGGCCGCGTGGGTTAAGGGTAGCAATGGCGCTGCTTTTGGCCAGATACGGGGGCGCAAACTTTTCGCGCTCTAAGGGTGGGGTGGTTGCTGCTTTTGAATCTATATCAGGGCTGGGCTGAGATCTGTAATTGACTGTACCGGCCCTTTCGCGGGCACGCCCGCTCCCACAGGTACTCCACAATGTTCAAACCTGTGGTGATCCTGTGGGAGCGGGCGTGCCCGCGAAGAGGCCGGCGCATGCACAAGGCCGTATCCACAGCAAGGCCGTGAGCGCGCCCGCGACATAAAATACTGAGCGGGCGGTGCTCAACCGCCCAAGGCGATGATCGCCACGATCAGCAACGCCCCGACTACCGCCAGAACCACGCCGGTCAACAGGGTGCGGCCACCGGAATAGCGTGCCAGCAGCCAGCCCGCAAGGAAGAGCATGGCCAGGGCGACCAGGTTCGATACACGGATGGCCGTACCGGTGGTCTCGATCAGCAGGAACGGAATGACCATCGGGAAAGTTGCCAGTACCACGAGCAGGAAAGTGGCCAGGGCAGCCTTGAAATCATCCAGCCCCAGGCGTGCCGGCAGCGGGCGGCCAGCATCACGCAGCATGCGCCCGCGCAGCATCTCCAGCCCGTCTTCATCCAGTGCCAGGCCGATGCGCTCTGGCAGCGTATCGGCAATCAGCCTGCGCCCCTGGTTGATATCACCTGCTTGCAGGCGGGCCAGCAAGGTCCGACTGCGGGTGCGTTCGGTCCAGGTACGCAGCAGGTAGATGACGGCATCGGCCAGGCCCCAGGCCAGGTTGCAGCCGAGCGCGGCAATCAGCATCAGCCGCGCGTCTTCGCGCCCTGCCGTGGCCACGCTCAGCGAGCCGATGAAGGTCATCGCCATCAACAGGCCGAAGATGACTTCGGTGATCCGGTCGATCGGTTCCAGCGCGCCCCATTTTCGCGGTTGCTCGTCTTGCCCCATCGCACCCTCCCAGGAACCATCGATAGTCACTATCGAGAATGGCAATTTCTGCCGAACGACATGGCCGAATAACCTAGCTCCATCGACTCGCCGCCCACCACACCGGCCCCTGGAGCTACCTGATGAACACCTTGGCCCGCCTGCTGTCCGCCACCCTTGCCGTCATTGCCATCGCCATAACCAGCGGCTGTGCCGGCCACCCCGAACTGCGTCCCTACACCGCCGAAGAAACCCGTCAACTGCAACTGGAAGCCTTGCAACGCCGTGGCCTGTCGCTGGACGACTACGAGCAGCAACGGCGGGTAATCCAGCGTGCCGGCAACCTGCCCGTGGTGACCGAAGCCGCAGACGCCGACCGTTCGACCAAAGGCTGAATGGGCTAGCCGGCGGTTCCCTCCCGTTACCTGCACAGGTATGCTTTACCGCTCAACCGCAAGCCTTCCAGGACGGAGACCATGACCAGGCCCCTTCTGTTGCTGAGTGCTGCACTGCTGTTCAGCCCCATGCTGCTGGCCCAACAGATCAAACGCGAACTGGGCGACTTCGACTTTACACTCGGCACCACCCCCTCACGCAGTATGGCCCAGGGGCTGATATCGCCCAGCGCCATCGGTGCGTTCCACGGTGGCCTCGACTTCAGCCACCCCAGCGGCTGGTACCTTGGCCAGTATGCCCCGAGCATGGGCGTGACGCCCGACTCCACCCTGCGGCTGGACAGTTACCTGGGCTACAAGCACCGGTTCGACAGTAGCCTGGGCTACGAGGTGGGGTTGATCCATTATAGTCAGCCAAACGTTGCGGGCCCCGACAGCTATGCCCTGTACGGTGGTGTTTCGGTGCTGGGCAGCCGTTTCGGTGGAGCGCTGCGCGACAATCCCGACAACCGCACCGCCACGCTATTCGCCGACTTCGGCCAACTGCCGCTGTTTGATGTCGACCTGAGCGTCAAGCTCGCCCATCACCGCCTAGGTACGCCATTCACCATTGGTGATGGCAGCGAGGTGAATGCCTTTTCCGATTGGTCGCTGGAACTATCCCGGCCTTGGCTCGGCATCGACCTGAACCTGGTCTACAGCAACTCAAACCTCAGTGGTGGCGGGTGTGATGCGTATTCGGGCATCAACACCTATTGCGACAGCATGGTCACGCTCAAGGCGCAACGCCGTTTCTTTTAACGGCGCGACGCCAGCGCCAGGGCGATACCGCCCAGCACCACCACGCAGGCCACCAGCAAGCGCAACGACAATGGCTCGCCGATCAGGCCAACCCCGCCCAACGCCGCGATCACCGGGACGCTGAGCTGCATGGTCGCCGCCTGCTGCGCGCTGACTTGCCTGACCACGCTGTACCACACGGCATAGCCAG
Organism: Pseudomonas sp. A2; assembly: GCF_023100865.1. Classification (NCBI taxonomy): domain Bacteria; kingdom Pseudomonadati; phylum Pseudomonadota; class Gammaproteobacteria; order Pseudomonadales; family Pseudomonadaceae; genus Pseudomonas; species Pseudomonas sp. A2. Next base: position 2,914,366 of record NZ_CP039127.1, on the reverse strand, counting down.
CACCGGACGCCAGCACACCAGAACCCAGCGCATACAGCACGCCGAGCGGGCTCAGGTGCAAGTCGGCGCCCAGCAATAGCATCGGCGCCAGCAGCACCAGACACGGCAGGCTCCGGGTGAAATTGCCGGCAGTGTCGGCCAGCGGCCTGGGTGAACCTTTGCCCAGCAGCGTGTAAACGCCCCAGGCCACGCCAGACAGGGCCATCAGCAAGGCACTGGCAAAAGGTGGCGCCGCAGTACCGGGCAACAGCAGCACCAGCAGGCCGACGAAGGCGATCAACATGCCCAGCAGCATCCGCGCGGTGATTTGTTCGCCTTTGTACCAGGCGAAGCCGAACATGGTGATCTGCACCGCGCCGAACAGCAGCAACGCACCCGCGCCTGCGCCCAGTTGCAGATATGCCGCAGAAAACAGGAATGCATAGAGGAACAGGGCCAAGCCGCCGCGCCAGCTACCCCTCATGGCAAGCGCGGGTTTGCGCAGGCGGATCAACAGCAGCAGGAACAGTGCACCACTGGCCAGGCGCACCACGGTGAAGGAGGCTGGGTCGATGGCCCCATCCTTCAGCGCGAGCCGGCAGAATACCGAGTTGGCAGCGAAGGCCACCAGGCTGAAAAGTGCGGGCCAGACCCAGGCCCGGGCCTTGGGGTTGGTAAGCGTGGTGGTGCCGGTGCTCATGGTGTGGTCACCTTTGAGGTCAATTGTTGTTATAGCGGCCATGCTGGTTGGGCCAGCACCGATATACAACATAGTGTTTATCTGCCGCCACCACCGAATCGCCCGGACCTATACAGCCGCCACTGCCTCGATCTCCACCAGCATGCCGTCCAGCGCCAACCGGGGTACCGGTATCAGCGTGCAGGTCGGTTTCATGCAACGGCCCCAGGCCCTGTCAGCCTCGGCTACCCATTCATGCAGTCGCGTTTCGGAATGCTCGACGATCAGCAGGGTCAGCTTGAACACCTGGGCCAGGCTGGCGCCTTTCGACGCCAGGGCAATCTCAAGGTTGGCCAGTGCCTGGCGCGCCTGCTCGGCGAACAGCGGCGACAGCTGCCCGTTGCGGTCCTCTCCGCCCTGGCCGGCGATGAACAACAGGCGGCTGTCGGCATGAACCTCGGCGACATGAGAGTAGGCATTGCCGCTGGGGTCGTACAGGCCTTCGGGGTTGCTCAGCTGGAACGCGGTTGAATGGCTCACGGTAAACCCTCGATCAGTTGGAAGAGGGACGGAGTATCGAACCTTGAGTTAACTCGAGGTCAAGCATGCATCGTGAAAACGGGCTTGCCTGCGTAGGACGTTTCGCACAGCGCGATGGCTTGCGTGAACCACGCGTTTGTATACGCGGTGGCTGCCAGGCGCTAGATTGCGAGGCCCGGCATGGAGGCCTGCACGTATCAAGGATAAAGCGATGAGCAAATATGATTTTCAGCTGGCTTATACCATCAAGCCCAAAACCGCACGAGATGAAGACGATGCGGCAAAGGCGCGCCTGCACCTGCGCGAAAAAATTGGCCTGGACACCGTCGAACACATTGAAACCACCTTGCTCGGGGTGATCACTCTCAGCAGCACCACGCTCGCAGACCGCAGGCGCGATGCCGAAAAGCGGCTTCACGATTACATCCATGAAGCGCTCAAGCATCTGTGTGTGCTGTCGACCGTGAAGTTCTACGGTTGCCTGATGGTGGACGGGCTGGGGTCAGCCATTCGCTTCGATATCCTGCCCAAGTGAACATCGACGGCCTCAGGCGCCCCCGCGCCTGAGGCCGTTCTCCATCATTTTTCCTGCAGTACCGCCCTGCCCTTCACCGCCCGAGGCCCGCGCCAGGCCCAGAACAGCAAGCCGGGGAACGGTGCGTAGACCACGAAGACGATCCACAGCATCTTCCGCTCGGCGCGCCGGTCACTGCCGATGATGTGCCAGATGGCCCAGATTTCCAGCAGGATCACAAAGGCCGCGACGATGATCCAGATCGTTCCTATTTCCATGAGCGCTCTCCCATTTGGCATGTAATGGGTTGGGTTGCAGAGGCTGCCGAGGGTTCAGATTGATTTGGCTGGCGGCATGGCACCACGGCCCTTTGTAGGAGCGGCCTTGTGTCGCGATGGGCTGCAAAGCAGCCCCCTGCGGTCTTTCGTAGGGCAAAAATCCTGGGGCTGCTGCGCAGCCCATCGCGACACAAGGCCGCTCCTACAGGGAGTAGTGACGGCCCTCAATGCCGTGGTGCAGCCTCCAACGCCGCCTTCAATGCCGGCGCATCGGCAAATGCCCGCTGGCTCACCAGCTTGCCCTGCTCCAGTTGCAACCACTGCACCTGGCCATCCTGCCCTGGATAACGACTGGCCACGCGCCCGTCGCGGTCGAGCAGCACGCGGTAGTTGTAATCGCGCATGGCGGGGATGGCGAACAGCTTGCTGATCAGCGCCGGCATGCGCTGGATGTCGGCAACGAACACCGCATCGCGCGCCTCCAGGTAACCCTTGGGCTGTTCGGCCAACGCCGCCTTCACCAGCTTTGCACCATCCATGTCGCGCGCCACCAGCAGGATGTGCGTGCCGGCGGCGAGGCTATAGGCCTGGTCGTACTGGTCGAGCAGCGTCCACGGGGCGAGCTTGTCGCCCTGCTCCAGGGCATTGGCCAACAATGGCATCAGGCAAAGCAACAGGGCAGCGGCGTACTTCATCAAGGTATCCTCAGTGACAGGAGCATCAGCATAGCGGCAATGGGCCAAGCCAGACAGGTTGCCTGAACACGACCTGGAATACGACACGGCCACCCGGGAGATTGTCTTTCCCCCGGCCACCCGCCACACTCTCAAGGCCAGCCAGGAAGCGGAGTCCAGAGTGCCCACCCCACGCCAGTTCAGCAAGAAGACCAGTACCAGCAACATGCTGCGGCTGAAGTCCACCAGCGCCAATGCCCAAGCCCCCTATCGGGTCGATTTCGTATTGCTCGAACACTTCTCCATGGCCAGCTTCACCGTGGCCATGGACGTTCTGGTCACGGCCAACCTGCTGCGCGCCGACAGCTTTCGATTCACCCCACTGTCGCTTGCAGGCGACCGCGTGCTCAGCGACCTGGGGTTGGAGTTGGTGGCTACCGAGTTATCCGCCGAGGCCCTGAAGGAGTTGGACCTGCTGGTGATCTGCGGCGGCCTGCGCACGCCATTGAAGTACCCCGAGCTTGACCGCCTGCTGGGCGATTGCGCGGCCCACGGCATGGCCCTGGGCGGGTTGTGGAACGGCGCGTGGTTCCTCGGCCGCGCAGGGGTGCTGGACGACTATGGCTGCAGTATCCACCCCGAGCAACGCGCCAGCCTGTCCGAGCGCAGCCCGCAGACGCGGATCACCCCGGCCAGCTTCACTCTCGACCGCGACCGCCTCAGCGCTGCCAGCCCCAATGGTGCCATGGAGCTGATGCTCGGCCTGGTGCGCCGGCTGTATGGCGACGGCCTGGCCGAAGGCGTCGAGGAGATCCTGTCGTTCTCCGGTGCCCGCTATCGTCAGGTCGGCCCGGGCGCGAAGAAGTCCATGAGTTTGCACCTGCGCACAATCGTCGAGCTGATGGAGAACAACCTCGAGGAAACCCTCAGCCTCGACCAGTTGGCCGCCTACAGCGGGCGCTCGCGCCGACAGATCGACCGCCTGTTCCAGGCCCAGTTGGGCACTTCGCCGCGGCGTTACTACATGGAGTTGCGCGTCACCAAAAGCCGCCGCCTACTGCAGTATTCCGACCTGTCGGTGATGGAAGTGGCAGTGGCCTGCGGGTTTGTTTCGGTGTCGCACTTCAGCAAATGCTATGCGGCTTACTTTGGCTACCCGCCGTCGCGTGAGCAGCGGTTGGGCGAGTGAGCAGGGAAAAGTGGCAGGAATGTGTGGCCTGGCGAGGCCTCTTCGCGGGCGCGCCCGCTCTCATAGAACAACACATGACTCATTGGTTCGGCGAGGTCCTGTAGGAGCAGCCTTGTGCTGCGAAGAGGCCGGGGCTGACAAAGCCTGTCTATTGGCTGTACCGGCCTCTTCGCAGCACAAGGCTGCTCCTACAAAGGACGCGTCAGACGAGCGATATTGGTTCTCTGCGCGACAGCGCAGCCCAAAGGGCTGGGCAATCCCCCACAGGATCACCAAAGCATCCACGCGCGATCCCGGCGAGAGCGGGCTCACAAACCCAAGCGCAACGCCTCCCCCACCCCCGCCCCACGCAAATCGTCCACCGCGCTGACCAGAGCAAAGTTGTAGGCCCCATGCGACCAGTACCGCGCCTCCAGCTGCCCGTCCACGCGCTGCCCGTCCGGCATGCGCCGATAATGATCACCTGGTGAGCGCAGGAACAGGCTGATGCGCTGGCCCTTGCCATCCTCGAACACCAGCAATGCCGCCGGCCCCTGCTCGTTGCTTAGCAGGCGCGCGCCCACCGGTTTGAAGCCGTAGCCCGCCAGGTCCGGCAAGTGGCCAACGCGGCTGAAGTGGCGCCCCAGCCAGTCGCGCAACTGGCCTGGGTCGCTGGCCTGGATATCCAACGCCTGGCTACCGGCAAACAAGCGGTGCGCCTGGACGGCATCGGCCATCGGCAGCTCGGCACGCGCCAAGGTCGCATCGCGCACCTGCCAACCTCCCAGGCCACCTATGCCAAACGCCAGCAGCAGCACCGCCGCCGTAGCCCAGCGGCGCTGGCGGCGTTGGCGCACTTGCCTGCGCAACTGCCCCAGGTCCAGCTGCGCCGGCACTTCGCCAAACCCGGCCAGCGCCGTACGCAGGCGGCGGGCGTCGGCACGCCAACCCTCGACCTTGGCCGCAGCCTGCGGGTTGGCCGCCAGCCAGGCTTGAACCTCGGCCCGGCGCGCAGGCTCCAGGCGCTCGTCGACATAAGCGTGCAGTTCGTCTTCGCTGGGGATCAGGCGCGTCATTTCAGTCTCCGCAAGGCCGGGGGCTGGGGGCTGCCCTCGGTCAGTTCGCGCAAGGCATTGCGGGCGCGCGACAGGCGCGACATCACAGTGCCGATAGGGATGCCCAGGGCCTGGGCGGCCTCCTTGTAGCTCAAACCTTCAATGCTGACCAGCAGCAACAACGCACGCTGTTCTGCCGTGAGCCGGGCGAAAGCCTGCAGGTCGGCCTGGGCCAGGACAATGGCCTCGAGGTTGCCACCAACCGGCTCGTCATCGCGCTCGCCGCGGCCGAACCAGGACAGCCATCGCGCGTGCAGGCGCTCGCGGCGCTTTCCGTCGAGGAACAGCCGATAAAGGATGGTGAACAGCCAGGCCCGCAGGGCATCGGCATCACGTTGCTGGTCGCGCCGGCTCAAGGCCCGCTCGACCGTTGCCTGTACCAGGTCGTCGGCGCTGCCCGGCTCGCGGGTCAGCCACACGGCAAAGCGGCGCAGGCGGGCCAGCAGCTCGCGCCACTGGTGGTCGTCCAGATCATGCATGGCAAGGTCCCGGCCTCTGGGGTTGTCAGTGTAAGAGGCAGACGCCTGCGAGGAAAATCTATTCCCGGCAAGGGAATAAGTTTTTCTCTGCGCCGTCGTACCGGCACCTTCACTGAACCGGACAATGACCATGAACTCACCCCTGCACGGCCCGGCCAAGGCCCTGCGCCTGGCCGCCATCGGCGTCGTGATGCTGGGCGCGGGCGCCGCCTTTGCCTATGCCGCCGGCTGGGTTGGCGATACCCGCCTGACCCCACAACGCATCATCGACACCTTCGAAGCCCAAGCCGGGCATTACCCGGGTTACCGTAAGAACCACGCCAAGGGCCTGTGCGTCAGCGGCTACTTCCAGCCCAGCGGGCAGGCCGTCAGCCTGTCCACGGCGCGGGCGTTCAGCCAGCCGCGGGTGCCAGTGATCGGCCGCTTCGCCATCGGCGGCGCCAACCCGTTCGCGCCGGATACCGGCATACCGGTGCGCAGCCTGGCCATCGAGTTGAGCACCGACGACGGGCAAGTCTGGCGTACCGGCATGAACAACCCGCCGGTGCTGGCGGTAAGCACGCCACAAGCCTTCTATGAACAGGTACTGGCGGGGGCACCCGACCCGGCCACCGGCAAACCGGACCCGGGCAAACTGCAGGCGTTTTTCGCCGCCCACCCGGAAAGCGCGGCGTTTCGCCAATGGGCGGCGGGGTACAAGCCCAGCAACAGCTTCGCCAGCACGCAGTACCACAGCATCAACGCCTTCCGCCTGATCGACGCAAGCGGCGCGTCCCACCCCGTGCGTTGGCAACTGGAGCCGCAGACAGCGTTTGCCGCCCTGCCTGCCCAAGTCGATGACAAACAGTTCCTGCAGCACGACCTGCAGCAACGGCTGGCCCAGGCCCCGCTGCGCTGGACGCTGCGCCTGGTACTGGCGGAACCCGGCGATGCAGTGGACGACCCTGCCAGCCCGTGGCCTGCCGACCGACGCAGCGTGGACGCCGGCACGCTGGTACTGGAACAGGTCGACGGCCCCGAGCAAGGGGCCTGCCGCGACATCAACTTCGACCCGCTGATTCTACCCCGGGGCATCCAGGCCTCTGCCGACCCGATTCTCGCCGCCCGTTCGGCCGCCTACTCGGAATCCTTCAACCGCCGCAGCCGCGAATCGCTCGACACCGGAGCCCACCCATGAAAACCGACGCCTTCCACCCCCTCGCCCGCCTGTTGCACTGGCTGATGGCCGTGCTGATCCTGGCCATGTTGTTCATCGGTGTGAGCATGGTCGCCGACCTGTCGCCGCGCCACCCCATGCTGATCGGGTTGCACAAGGCAACCGGCCTGGCCCTGCTGGTGCTGGTGCTGCTGCGCATCGCCGTTCGCCTGGCCCTGCCCCACCCAACCCTGCCGCGCGACCTGCCTGCACTGCAACGCTGGGCCGCCGGGGCTTCGCACCTGGTGCTCTACGGACTGATGCTTGCCATGCCGCTGCTGGGCTGGGCCATGCTATCGGCCGGTGGCTACCCCCGCCCCCTGGGCTTGCCGGCCATTGCCCCCCATGACCTGCAACTGTATGCAGTGCTGCGCCAGGCCCATGGCTGGGCTGGCTACTTGCTGTTCGCCACGGTGCTGGTGCATGTAGGTGCGGCCTTGATGCACGCGTGGGTGCGCCGCGATGGCGTGTTGCGTAGCATGTGGCCTGGCCCGCTGCGCCGCAGCCAATGACGCTCGGCAGGCCGGGGGCTCGACACCGATAACGATTCACAACAAGATCGGCTTTCTATTTGCCGTACCGCCCTGGACTGCCCTATGAATGTCGCAAAGGATCCTGCCACACTCGCACCCGCCAGTACCCTGGACTTGCGCCCCCTGCTGCTGGCCAACATGGCCTGCACCATGTCGATGATGGCCTTCGTCGCCCTGATCGGCCCGATCGCCCGCCAGCTCGGCATGGCCACCTGGCAAGCCGGTGCCGCCGTGACCGTGGCGGGCGTGGTCTGGGTGCTGCTGGCCCGGCCTTGGGGGCGCGCCGCAGACCGTCTGGGCCGTCGGCGCATCCTGCTGCTGGGCAGCGCCGGCTTCACCCTTGCCTACTGGCTGCTGTGCCTGTTCGTAGAAGGTGCGCTGCGCTGGCTACCGGGGGCGACCCTGGCCTTCCTCGGCCTGATGATCGCGCGCGGCTGTATCGGCGCCTTCTATGCTGCCATCCCGGTGGGCTGCAATGCGCTGATCGCCGACCATGTCGAACCGCAACGCCGGGCCCGGGCCATGGCCTCGCTGGGGGCGGCCAACGCCGTCGGCCTGGTGGTGGGGCCGGCGCTGGCAGCGCTGCTGGCGCGGCATAGCCTGAGCCTGCCGTTCCATATCATGTCGCTGCTGCCGGCCAGTGCCTTTCTGGTCCTGCTGTTCACCCTCAAGCCGCAGGCGCTGCCGCACAGCCATGCCCCCAGCCCGGTGCGGCTGAACGACCCGCGCCTGCGTCGGCCCTTGCTGGTGGCGTTCAGCGCCATGCTCAGTGTCACGGTATCGCAGATCATCGTCGGTTTCTTTGCCCTCGACCGCCTGCACCTGGGCCCTGCCGAGGCTGCGCAGGCCGCTGGCATCGCCCTGACCACGGTGGGTGTGGCGCTGATCCTGGCGCAGGTGCTGCTGCGCCAGCTGGAATGGCCGCCGTTGAAGATGATCCGGGTCGGCGCCACGGTTTCGGCCCTGGGCTTTGCCTGCGGCTCGCTGGCCACCACGGCGCCCTGGCTGTGGGCTTGCTACTTTGTCGCGGCGGCGGGCATGGGCTTTGTCTTCCCGGCGTTTTCGGCGCTGGCGGCCAATGCCATGCACGCCTCCGAGCAAGGCGCCACGGCCGGGTCCATCGGTGCTGCGCAGGGCATGGGTGCAGTGATCGGGCCGCTGGCCGGCACCTTGGTATATGCCGTCGATCCTCGCTTGCCATTCCTGGCGGTGGCGGCGCTGTTGCTGCTGGTCGGGTCATGGCCGATGCCGCGCGATCAGCGGGCCTGACAAGCACAGCGCGCAAGCGCGCAGAGTGTGTTTTAATGCGCATCGCTCATTATTATTGACACCTCTGATTACAAGGCGGCTATGGACACGGGGACGCGACTCAAACTGGTGCGTGAACGCAACAACCTCTCCCAACGGGAACTGGCCCGCCGCAGCGGGCTGACCAATTCGACGATCTCGCAGATCGAGCAGAATCGCGTCAGCCCTTCGGTCAGCTCCCTGAAAAAACTGCTCGAAGGCATTCCGATGAGCCTGGCGGAGTTCTTCAGTTTCGACGAGCCGGTGCGCGAAGAGCGCTACGTGTTCCGTGGCGGCGAGCAGCCAGATCTGGGCCGCAACGGCCTGCGCATGCTGCTGGTTGGCGCCAGCGTCGAAGGCCGGCAGATGCGCATGCTGCGTGAACTGTATGCACCGGGTGCCGATTCGGGCGAGCCGATCGTGCATGCCGAGGGTGAGGAGTGTGGCCTGGTCACACGCGGCACCGTCGAGTTGTGGGTCGATGGCCAGGTGAGCGTGCTCAACTCGGGCGACGGTTACTACATCCCCACTACCCTGCCGCACAGTTTCAAGAACATCGGCCCGGACGAGGCCGAAATCATCAGCGCCAACACCCCGGCGAACTTCTGACTGCTTTATGCATTGAGATGGCACCGGCTTTGCCGGTGTTCGCGGCTGAAGCCGCTCCCACAGGAAACGCGCCAACCCTGTGGGAGAGGCGCCTTCAGGTAGGGCTGCCGGCGCCCTGACGCAGGGCCTCTTCGACAAAGTCCAAACGGTCCTGCCCGAAGAACATCTCGTCACCGACAAAACAGGTCGGCGCGCCGAACACCCCGCGCTCCACTGCAGCTTCGGTCGCGTGCCTCAGCGCGGACTTCACCTCGTCGTCACCCGCCAGCGCGCGAAATGCCTGCGGGTCGAAGCCGCCCTGGCTCAGCGTGTCGTCGAGGACGGCGTTGTCGCCCAGGTTGCGGCGCTGAGCAAACAGACCATTGAACAGCACCGCCAGCAACGCCTCGAACCGCTCCGGCGAACGCAGCTGGGTGCCCATTGCCCCACGCATCAGGGTCAAGGTATTGACCGGGAACCCCGGCGGCAACCCGAACGGTACCCCGTAGCGCTCGGCGAAGCGCGCCAGGTCGGTGAACATGTAGCGGCCCTTGGCCGGGATCATCACCGGCGAGGCGTTGCCGGTGGCCTGGAAAACCCCGCCCAGCAGCATCGGCCGGTAACGCAGCGTGGCACCCTGGCGCGCACACAGGCCAGGCAGTTGGGTCCAGGCCAGATAGCTGGCCGGGCTGCCCAGGTCAAAAAAGAAATCGACAGTCTTGTTCATGTGGTTACGGTCCTTGCTCGGTGAAAGGGGCTTACCAACGTTCCATCCAGGGGCGCAGGTCCAGCTCGAAGGTCCAGGCGTCGCGGGGCTGGGCGTGCAGGAACCAGTAGCTGTCGGCGATGTGGGCCGGGTCGAGGATGCCATCCTGGTCCTTGAGGGCGTAGCGCTCGGGGAAAGTGTCACGGATGAAGGCGGTGTCGATGGCCCCGTCAACCACCACGTGGGCGACATGGATGTTCCGCGGCCCTAGCTCGCGCGCCATGCTCTGGGCCAGGGCGCGCAAAGCGTGCTTGGCCCCGGCGAATGCCGCAAAGCCCGCCGCGCCACGAGTGCCAGCGGTGGCGCCGGTGAACAGGATGGTGCCACGCTCGCGCTGGACCATGCGCCGGGCCACCGCCTGGGCGGTGAGGAAACCGGCAAAACAGGCCATCTCCCAAATCTTGAAGTATTTGCGTGGGGTTTCCTCAAGAATGCTACAGGGCACATTGGCACCGATATTGAACACAAACGCTTCGATCGGGCCGATATCACGCTCGATGGTTTCGACCAGCGCCGCCACCTCCTCCTCCTTGCGCGCATCGGAGCCAAACCCGTGGGCCTGGCCGCCGGCAGCACGGATTTCGTCCAGCAGCGGCTGCAACTTGTCAGCCTGGCGCCGGGTAACACAGGCAATGTAGCCCTCGCGGGCAAAGCGCTTGGCGATCTCGCCGCCGGTAGCATCCCCCGCGCCAATCACGAGCACCACTTTTTGTTGTTCTGTCATGCCTGTCTCCATTGGTGAATGATCGTTTAGTAAACGAACGCTATGTTATGATCGCCGCCACCGTCAAGCCCGCCTGCAGAGGCAACTGAATGCGCTACACCAACGAACACAAGCAGCAAACCCGCGAGCGGCTGCTGGCCAGCAGCGGCGCGCTGGCCAAACGCGGGGGCTTTTCCAGCACCGGCGTAGCCGGGCTGATGAAGGCGATCGGCCTGACCGGCGGAGCCTTCTACAACCACTTCCCGTCCAAGGACGACCTGTTCACCGAGGTAGTGCGGCAGGAATTGTGCAACAGCCCGCTGGCGCGCCTGGCAAACCAGGGCGCCAGTCGCGAACGCCTGGGCCGTTGCCTGCAGCAGTACCTGAGCCTGGCCCACCTGCACAATGCCGAAGGTGGCTGCCCGCTGCCGCCATTGGGGGTGGAGATTGCCCGGGCCGAAGCACCCGTGCGCGCCGTGGCCGAGCATTGGCTGGTGGAGCTGCACCAGGCCTGGAGCGCGACCCTGGAAGACAGCGAATTGGCCTGGGTGCTGATCAGCCAGTGCGTCGGTGCCTTGCTGGTCGGGCGCATGCTGGCCACGGAAAGCGTGCAGTCGCAGGTACTGGACGCCAGCCGCCACTTTGTCGAGAAGGCCCTGCATGAAGCGAATTAGTCTACTGCTGGGGCTACTGCTGAGCTTGCCTGCACTCGCCGAACAGGCCTGCCCGCCAGGGCAATACCAGGTGTGCCTGATGGGATGTTTCTGTGCGCCTATCGACCCCGGCCAGGCCGGGCAGATTTTCAAGGACGTGGAAGTACTGGCTTCGTCCAGCCTGACCTACGCCTTGCAGCAGGCCCGCGACGAAGCCACCGCCAGCGGCGTCGAGCCGATCCCGTTGCATATCCGTGCGCAACTCGAACCCTGGTACGACTTTGCCGTGCTCGACGCGGCGCGCTTCCGGGTGGGTGACGAACAGCAGATGAGCGCGGCCAATGCGCTGCTGCAGAACCCCGATGTGAACGCCGTGACGCTGATCGACACGATCATCTTCCGCCGCCCCGCCGATGCCGAGGACAACGTGGCGTTGTGGGCACATGAGCTCAAGCATGTGCAGCAGTATCAGCAGCTGGGTGTAGAAGAGTTCGCCCGGCGCTACACGCGCAACTACGACGACCTGGAAGCGCCGGCCTACAAGATCGAGGCCGAGGTAGGCAAGGCGCTGCGCGAGCGTGGTTCAGGGCAGGCCAGATAATTCCTGGTCATTGCGCGGTCGCCGTGTAGGAGCGGCCTTGTGTCGCGAAAGGGCTGCGCAGCAGCCCCTCGATTTCAGCTTGGAGCAAATATTGCCGGGGCCGCTTTGCGGCCCTTTCGCGACACAAGGCCGCTCCTACATGGCGACCGCATCAGTGGCCAAACCAGGTGTCAGGACGCCGCCGAAGCTTCTTCAGCCACCTGCTCACGGCTGGCATAACGTTGCGCCAGCACTGCACAGACCATCAGCTGAATCTGGTGGAACAGCATCAGCGGCAGGATCATCGCGCCAATGCCACTGCCGACGAACAGCACCTGCGCCATCGGCACCCCGGTAGCCAGGCTCTTCTTCGAACCGGCGAACAGGATGGTAATGCGGTCCTCCAGGTCAAAGCCCAGCAACTTGCCGAGCAGCCGTGTACCGTACAGCACCACTGCCAGCAAAAACCCGCACACGGCAAACAACCCGGCCAGGTGCTGCGGCGATACCGTGTGCCACAGCCCGGTGACCACCGCCTCGCTGAACGCGGTGTAGACCACCAGCAGGATCGAACCCTGGTCCACCACCTTGAGCCAGCGCGCATTGCGCTTGACCCAGGCACCGATCCAGCGCCGGGCGACCTGCCCGGCCACGAACGGCACCAGCAGCTGCAGGGTGATCTTCAGCACCGCATCCAGACCAGAACCAGTATCACCGCTGGCCCCCAGCAACATCATTACCAGCAACGGCGTGAGGAAGATACCCAGCAGGCTGGATGCCGCCGCACTGCAAATGGCCGCCGGAACGTTACCACGCGCCAGCGAAGTGAAGGCGATGGCCGACTGCACGGTAGCCGGCAAGGCACACAGGTAGAGCACGCCCAGGTAAAGTTCGTTGCCCACCAGCGGCACGAACAGTGGCTTGAACGCCAGGCCCAGCAGCGGGAACAGCACGAAGGTGCAGGAGAACACCAGCAAGTGCAGGCGCCAGTGCCCCGCTCCGGCAATGATCGCCTCGCGCGACAGCTTGGCGCCGTGCAGGAAGAACAGCAGGCCGATGGCCAGGTTGGTCAGCCAACCAAAATACACCGCGCCGTCGCCCGAGCAAGGCAGCACGGTGGCAATCAGCACCACCCCGAGCAAGGCCAGGGTGAAATTGTCGAATAACATGCGCAAATACTTCATCACAGTTTCCGTCTTGTCATTGTGCAAGGGCAGACGATAAGGTCTTCGGTTTTTCGCCGCTAACGCCGGAACCCCCACCGGTGTCGCTCAACGGACACGCTCCAGCACAGGACCCGCTCATGCCCCTCTCCCGCCTGGCTGCACTTGCAGCCGCCATCACTCTCACCCTGGGCCACAGTGCCGCCCAGGCCGACGACCAGTTGCAGGCCAAGGTCGACCAGATCATCCGCCCGCTGATGCAGGAGCAAGGCATCACCGGCATGGCCGTGGCTATCTATGCTCGCAACCACGCGCACTACTTCAGCTATGGCGTGGCCAGCAAGGCAGACAATGTGCCGGTCAGCCGCGACACGCTGTTCGAGATCGGCTCGCTGAGCAAGACCTACACCGCCACTTTGGCCGCACTGGCCAGTGCCGAAGGCAAACTGGACCTCGATGCCCCGGCCAAGCGCTATCACCCTGCCCTCGCCGGCTCCCCCATCGGCGACGCAAGCGTGCTGGAACTGGGCGCCTATAGTGCCGACTGCCTGCCGTTGCAGTTCCCGGATGCGGTGCAGACGCCGCCGCAGGTGGTCGATTTCTTCCGTCACTGGCAACCCCGCGCCAAACCCGGCACCCAGCGCTGCTACTCGAACCCCAGCCTGGGCTTGTTCGGTGACCTGGCCGCCCGAGCGCAGCATCAGCCGTTTTCCACGCTGATGAGCGAGGGCCTGCTGAAACAGATGGGCCTGGAAAACACCTATCTGCAGGTCCCGGCCAGCGCCCAGGGGTTGTATGCCCAGGGCTACGACAGTGCCGACAAGCCGGTGCGTGTCGGCCCCGGCCCTTACGCCGACGAAGCCTACGGCATCAAGACCAGCGCCAGCGACCTGCTGCGCTATGTGCGCCTGCACATGCAGCCAGAGGGGCTGCCACCGGCGCTGGCACAAGCCACGGCCATCACCCAGCGGGGCTACTTCCAGGTCGGCGCCATGACCCAGGGCCTGGGCTGGGAGCGTTACCCCTACCCGGTCACGCTGGCCGCACTGATCGATGGCAACGGCCCGCAGCTAATCCGTGAACCGCAGGCAACCACACGCTTGCAACCAGCCGTGCCGCCGCTGTCGGCAGCCTGGTACAACAAGACCGGCTCGACCAATGGCTTCGGCGCCTACGCCGCGTTCGTGCCCGCCGAACAACTGGCCGTGGTGTTGCTGGCCAACCGAAACTACCCGAACGAAGCCCGGGTGCGCGCAGCCTTCGACATTCTCTCCGGGCTGTAGTGCGGGCAGCGATTGTCGAACAAAACGACACAATGTAGTGAGCAAAAATATTCACTACAAAATGGTTGACGCCGTTCATCGCCCTTGGGCATGATGAAGCCGTCTCCCTGATCGGGAGCGGTGGCAAGGGTGTTCCAGACGGCCTGCGCGGTAACGCAGGCCGTCCGTGGAGAGGGAAACTGTCCAAAAGGCAGCGTGAGAAAGCCCCTGTTGCGATGCTGCTGTAGCAGCCTTGGTAGTGCGCTACACCGTGGTAGCGCCAACTGTGAAAAATCACCTACGAATGGGTAATGGGGGCTTTATGATGAACTTGAACAACAATCCGACTATCGACCAATTGGCCCAGCTGTTCGCCGTACGCAAGGACAGCCTTGACGACCATCTGCTGTGGGTAAGCCAGACCGGTGAAGTGCGCCTCGACCGCCTGCCACCGAACACCGTCGAAGATGAATTCGAAGAGCACCTGCCCAGCATGCGTGCCCGCTTCAAGGTCTACCGCCGTGGCCAAGGCTACGTCGGCAAGAAGGCCGCCGCCGACACCGAGTTCGTCGGCCGCGTTCTGCAGACCCTGCAACAAGAATGGCCCGCTGCCCGTGAGCAGCAGGCAGTCAAGGTGATCGAACCGCTCAACTGAGGGTTCCCACCTTTACCTGAGCCCGGCCCTCACAGGCCGGGCTTTTTCATGCCTGGCGCCGCTGGCTGCGGGGTTCCGGCAGCGGCAAGGCGCCGGTTGCCATCGCCCGAGCGCGGTCTACACCCCACACCAGGGCGCGAGTCATGGTCTCGCCTGGGCGTGCGGGGTAATACTCCTCCAGCAACGCTCGCCCATCACCGGCGTACAACCCCAAAAACAGTTGGGTCGCCCCCAGGCGCGACAGGCGCACCTGCACGTCGAGCGTGGTGCCGTCACTGAGTGCTTCGTCGTGGCAGCGGCTGTGCAGCTGTGCGTCGGCCCATTGCCAATAGGTCTCTTCCCTGACTCGCATGAGCATTCAATCCTCCGTTGCTGGAATGCCGCGCAAGAAAACCACAGCCTTTGCCATCCTGCGAGTGCTACCCGGCAATGCCATGAGGCGGATCAAGAAATGGCAATAAAAACCCCGCCATTCGGCGGGGTTTTGCTGGAGCGGGATCACTTCTTGAGCGGAACCCGCGGCATGAAGCGGCCTTTTTTGCTGCGCTGCAGGTGTGCAGGCTGTAGCTGTTCGGAATCATCCAGCGTCATGTGGGCGAAGCCCAGGCGAAATGCCGCTTGGCCGCAACGCACCTGGCTGTTGATCGGGAACGCGTCGTTCAGGTCTTCGAAAAAGGATTCGCTCATGCCCTGTCTCCCTCCAGTGGCGGACGCGTCGGCAACCAGAACAGTTGCTCTACCAAACGCGACCTGTGAAAGTGAGACTAGCTGGTCATTTGCGGACCGCCCAGACCGAAGCCTTGGACCCGACCAGCGGCAGACGCTCTACTTCAGGCGCACCGCTGTACCGGTAGCAAATACCACGACCATGCCGCCCTGTACCGACGGCATGCTGATCTCGAAATCCACCCCCACTACCGCATCGGCTTGCAACTGGCGTGCCCGCGCCTTCAGTTCTTCGGTGGCCTGCTCCCGGGCTTCGCGCAGTGCGCTTTCCAGGGTTTGCGAACGGCCACCGAAGAAGTCACGAAAACGTGCAAAGAAATCGCGCACGAAATTGATGCCCTGCACCGATTCGGAGCTGACCACACCCAGGTATTCGGCAATCGGGCGGCCTTCGAGCTGGCTGGTGGTGGAAATGATCATGGGGTGCGCTCCATTGGCCTGGCAAAAGAGGCCGATTCTAACAGAGCGCAAATCCACTCGCAGATATGCAGTCACTGTGGGAGCGGGCGTGCCCGCGAAGCAGGCACCGCGGTGGTTGGCACGGGCTTCGCCCGTGTTCGCGGGCACGCCCGCTCCCACAGAACAACACATGACTCATTGGTTCGGCGAGGTTCTGTAGGAGCAGCCTTGTGCTGCGAAGAGGCCGCTACTGACAAAGCCTGTCTGTTGCCTGTACCGGCCTCTTCGCAGCACAAGGCTGCTCCTACAAAGGACGCGTCAGACGAGCGATATCTGTTCTCTGCGCGACAGCGCAGCCCAAAAGGGCTGGGCAATCTCCCACAGGGATTGCGCTGGCTTGCGATTTTCAGTCGGGCAGTGGTTGAAGGATCAACTACGCGCTAACCGCGCGCAGCCGTTGGCCAATGCGGGCGCCAAACACGTTCACCAGCAACCCGGCCATCACCAGCAATGCGCCCCAGCCCTGGGTCGCGGTCAGACGCTCGCCCAGCAACAACGCCGACGAACTCAGGCCAATCACAGGCACCAGCAGCGAGAACGGCGCAACCTTGCCGGCCGGATGGCGCGAGAGCAGCTTGCTCCACAGGCTGTAGCCGAGCATGGTGGCGACAAACGCCAGGTAAGCCAGGGCCAATACCGAACTCCAGCTGATATTGGCAATGGCGTGGCCGATGCGCTCCGGCCCCTCCAGCCACCAGGACAACGCAAGGAACGGCAGTGGCGGGATCAGCCCGCCCCAGATAACCAGCGCCACCAGGTCAACCGAGCCAAAGCGCCGGGTGATGATGTTGCCCATGCCCCACATCGCGCCGGCACACAGGGTCAGTACCAGCGCCAACATCGGCACATGGCCGCCGTCTTCGCTGCCGATAAGGGCCAGGCCGCTGGCGGCCACCAGCAGCCCCAGTACGCTGGCCAGGCGCAGCCGCTCGCCAAGGAACAACGCGGCGAAGCCGAGGGTGAAGAACGCCTGCGATTGCAGGATCAGCGAGGCCAGCCCTGGCGGCATGCCGCTGTACATGGCTTGGAACAGGAAAGCGAACTGGCCCAACGAAATGGTCGCGCCGTAGGCGATCAGCCAGCGCCAGGGCAACTTCGGCCGCTTGACCAGCAAGATCGCCGGGAACGCCACCAGCAAGAAGCGCAATGCCCCCAGCAACATCGGCGGCAAGCCATCGAGGCCAACCTTGATGACCACGAAGTTGACTCCCCAGGCGACAATCACCACCAGGGCGATGAGCAGATCCTTGAGTGGCATTGCGACATCCTTCTTCAAACTTTCTAGACATATTTCGTTACAGCATAAGGCTATTCCTTTGACAGGGACCAGCACAGTTGCGGCCCAGAGGTGCGCAACAGTGACTGTTATCGTGCAAGGGTTGCCGAGGTGATTGGTGGAGCGCGTCAGCTCCGGTATCCAGGTGCGACCTTTTCCAGCATCCGCAATAATGCCGCCCATGCCAGCTGCAACGCATCCGGATCCGCCAGTTCGCCCTGTTTCAACCCTCGTCCAGGCTCATTGAACTGCCGCTCGGTATGCGCGCACACTTCGGCTGGCGGTAAAATCACCTGCCCGGCACTCTGTGCCGCCAACTGGATCTCGCACGCCTTCTCCAGGTAGTACATGCGCAGGAACGCTTCGGCCACGCTGCGCCCGGTAGTCAGCAGGCCATGGTTGCGCAGAATCATCACTGGCTTGTCGCCCAAGTCGGCTACCAGCCTTCGCTGCTCATCCATGTCCAGCGCAATCCCTTCATAGGCGTGGTATGCCACCTTGCCATAAAACTCCATGGACATCTGGTTGAGCGGTAGCAGCCCACATTCCAGCGCCGCCACCGCACAACCTGCCCGGGTGTGGGTGTGCAACACACAATGGGCATCCTCGCGGGCAGCATGGATGGCGCTGTGGATGACGAAACCGGCCGGGTTGACCGGGTGCGGCGTCGCTTCAACCGGCCGGCCCTGCAGGTCGATCTTCACCAGGCTGGAGGCCGTGATCTCATCGAACAGCAAGCCGTACGGATTGATCAGGAAGTGGTGCTCCGGCCCCGGCAGGCGCAGGGAAATATGGGTGAAGATCAGGTCGCTCATGCGGAAATGGGCGATCAGCCGATAACAGGCGGCCAGCTCCTGGCGCAGGCTTTGTTCCGTTGTGGTCATCATCGTCATACCTTTGCAGTACGCTATTTGCTGGCCCACGCATTGAAGCGCTGCTCCAGCTCTTCGCCATGGTCGACCCAGAATTCCACATTCATCGCCAACGCCCCCTGCAGGTTCTGCGGCGAAGTAGGCACCCAGCTGGCCAGGGACGGGTCTAGCTTCGCCGCCGCCTGGGTGTTGGTCGGCCCATAGGGAATCTGCTGCACATAACGCACCTGGGTGTCCGGCTGGTTGGCGTAGGCAATCAGGCGCTTGGCCTGGTCGACATGCCGCGAGCCTTTGATGATCGCCCAGTAATCCATGCCATACAGGCTGCCAGGCCAGACCACCGCCAGCGGGCTGCCCTGCTGGGCCGCGACGGCGATGCGCCCGCTATAGGTCGAGGTCATCACCACGTCTCCCGCCGCCAGCCACTGGGCAGGTTGGGCGCCGGCGTCCCACCACTGGATATACGGCTTGAGCTCGCTGAGCTTGGCAAAGGCACGCTCGACCCCTGCCGGGGTGGCCAGTACCTGGTACACATCCTCGACCTTCACCCCATCTGCCATCAGGGCGAACTCCAGGTTGTACACCGCACGCTTGCGCAGGCCGCGCTTGCCAGGGTACTTGTTCACGTCCCAGAAGTCGGCCCACGACGCAGGCGCCTGGGCCAGCTTGCTGCGGTCATAGGCAATCGCCACACTCCATACCAGTGCGGCCGAGCCGCAGGCCTGTGCGGCATCGGCAATCAGTTCATCCGCATGGCCCATGCGCTGCCAGTCCAACTGCTCGTAGACGCCCTCGTCGCAGCCGCGCATCAGGTCAGGCCCTTCTATCTGCACCACGTCCCAGTCGACATTGCCGGTGTCGGCCATTACCTGGATCCGTGCCATTTCGCCGTTGTACTCGCTCTGGATCAGCTTGCTGCCATCCTGGGCACTGAACGGTTTGAAGATCGCCTCGTCCTGAGCTTTCTGGCCGGCACCACCATAGCCGACCACGACCATCTGCGGTGCCGCTTGCGCACTGCCCAGGCCCATGGCCAGCAACGCTGCGCAAAGGCTGCTTACACGTGGGAATACCTGCATCGTAGTTGCCTCCTGCCGGTGCCCGAGGGGCCCGTTTTCTTGTTGTTGTGAGGTCACGCCCTCGCCACGAGGGTGAGAAAAACCTAGTCGCCGACCAGTAAAAAAACAAGTTGATTTTTTACTGGCGCTACACTTTTATAAAAAAACAAGAACAACATCGCACCGGAGCCGCCTGTATGCAGACCGCCTTCCCTCATCTGTTCGAAGCCTTGCAGATCCGCGGCAAACGCTTGAAGAACCGCATCATGTCCACCGGCCACGACACCTGCCTGCCTACCGACAACCTGGTCAACGACAAGCTCATCGCCTACCAGCGCGCCCGCGCCGCCGGTGGCGTCGGCCTGATCGTGCTGCAGGTGGCCGGGGTGCATGACAGCGCTCGCTACACCTCGCATGTGCTGATGGCCACCGACGATGCCTGCATCGACGGCTACCGCCAGCTTGCCGAAGCCTGCCATGAGCATGGCACCGTGGTGCTGTCGCAACTGTTCCACCCCGGGCGGGAGATCATGGAATCGGCGGACGGTTTGCTGGCGGTGGCCTACTCGGCGTCCGCGGTACCCAATGAACGCTTCCGGGTGATGCCGCGCGCGCTGGACCAGTCAATGATCGACGAGATCGTCCAGGGCTATGCCAGCGCTGCCCGCCGCCTGCACCAGGCCGGGCTTGATGGCGTTGAAGTGGTGGCCAGCCATGGCTACCTGCCTGCGCAGTTCCTCAACCCGCGGGTAAACCAGCGCTCGGATGGCTACAACGGTGAGCTGGAGCAGCGCCTGCGGTTCCTGCGCGAAGTGCTGGCCGCCGTACGCGCGGCTACCGACGAGCAGTTCATCATCGGCCTGCGCATCAGTGCCGACGAGCGCGACAGCCAGGGGCTGAGCGAGGATGAATCGCTGGCCGCAGCGGTTGCCTTGCAAGGCCAGCTCGACTACCTGCACATCGTTGCCGGCACGTCGGCGTCCCTCGGCGGCGCCGTGCATATCGTGCCGCCGATGGCCATTCAACCGGCCTACCTGGCCCGTGAGGCCGGCACCTTCAAACAACACCTGGGCATCCCGCTGTTCGTCACCGGGCGTATCAACCAGCCTCAGGAAGCCGAACTGATCCTGGCCCGTGGCCAGGCCGACGTCTGCGGCATGACCCGCGCGCTTATATGCGACCCGCAGATGCCCAACAAGACCGAGCATGGCCAGGTCGAGGACGTACGTGCCTGTATCGCCTGCAACCAGGCCTGCATCGGCCATTTCCACCGCGGCCTGCCCATTTCCTGCATCCAGCGACCGGAGACTGGCCGCGAGTTGCATTACGAGCAACTGCCACCCACCACCCGCCCCAAGCGCATCCTCGTGGCCGGTGGCGGGCCCGCCGGCATGAAAGCCGCCGCCGTGGCCGCTGCGCGCGGGCATCAGGTCACGCTGTACGAGGCTGGCCCGCAGCTCGGTGGCCAGGTGCTGCTGGCCCAGTTGCTGCCACGGCGCAGCGAGTTCGGTGGCGCCAGCACCAACTTGCAACGGGAAATGGCCCTGGCGGGCGTGGAAGTGGTGCGCAATACTCGAGTCGACCGCGCACTGGTCGAACGGGTACGCCCCGACCTGGTGATCGCCGCCACCGGTGCCACCCCCTACTGGCCGGCCTTCGAGCGCACCGGTGATCTACAGGTGGTGGATGCCTGGCAAATACTGCGCAGTGAAGCAAAACCGGGCCGCTCGGTACTGGTGATCGACTGGCGCTGCGACTGGATCGGCCCCGGCATCGCCGAACGCCTGGTACGCGACGGCCACCAGGTGCAGCTGGCGGTCAATGGCACCCATTGCGGCGAAAGCCTGCCGCTGTACGTGCGCGACCAACTGGCCGGCGAGCTGCATCGCCTGGGTATTCCCATCACACCGTATGCCCGCCTGTATGGCTGCGACGACAACACGGTGTACCTGCAGCACACCGCCAGCGGCGAGCCGATGATCTTCGAAGGCATCGACACCCTGGTACTGTGCCAGGGCCATCAACCGGAAGACCGCCTGGCAACGGAGCTGGCCGGCCTGGTCGAGGTGCGCCGCATTGGCGACTGCCTGGCGCCGCGTACCGCCGAAGAAGCGATTCACGATGGCCTGACGGTTGCCTGGGCGCTCTGAGGCTGTACATACTGCGGCTTTTACGATGGACCGACGTGCATGAGCCAACTCCCCCAGCCCCCCGCCAGCGAAGCCGGGGGCGCCGCGCCGCAGTTTCTCGGCAGCCGCATTCGAGGCCTGCGCAAGCGCCGTGGCATGACCCTGGCGGAGCTGGCCGCGCACAGTGAGCTGACCGCCGGCTACATCAGCCAGCTGGAGCGCAACCTCTCCTATCCATCGATTCCGGCGCTGTTCAACATCGCTCGCAGCCTGGGGGTGACCATCCAGTGGTTCTTCGCCAGCGAAGCCATCACTGCGCCCGAAGACCAGGGCTATGTGGTACGACGCAACAGCCGCCTGAGCGTGCATTACGAAGACGGTATCGTCGATCAACTGCTCACGCCCCAGCCCAACCGCCAGCTGGAAATCCTGCATTCGCGCTTCCCTCCGGGCAGCTACAGCCAACAGAGCTACAGCCACGACGGTGAAGAGGCCGGCTACATCCTCAGCGGCAGCTTCGAGCTGTGGGTGGGCGAGCGGCATTTCCAGCTGGGTGAAGGGGACAGTTTCAGCTTCTCGAGCCAGGAACCGCACCGCTACGGCAACCCCGGTGAAGTCGATGCCGTGGTGATCTGGGTGATCACGCCGCCAACATTCTGAAGCATGCTCGCTCCCCAATATCCAGCAACAGGGTCTACCTTGTTAACCGAACTTTAGAGGAGCACAACCATGAAGCAGATCCTGATCATAGGCGCGGGCTTTGCCGGCCTGTGGAGCGCGCTCAGCGCCGCCCGCCAGCTTGACCTCCATGGCCGCAAGGATGTCGAGGTCACCTTGCTTGCACCCCAGGCCGAGCTGCATGTGCGCCCGCGCTTCTACGAACCCGACGTACATACCATGGCCGCGCCGTTGCAGGAGCTGTTCGATGCCGCCAACGTGCGCTTCGTGCAGGGCACGGCCTTTCATATAGATGAAGCGGCCCGCCGTGTGGGCTATCGCACCCGCAGCGGAACCCAATGCACCCTGCCCTACGACCGCCTGATCATGGCCTGCGGCAGCGTGCTCAACCGGCCCGACATGGTCGGCATCGAGCATGTGTTCGATGTCGACAAGCTCGACAGCGCCGCGCGCCTGGAAACCCACCTGAAGTCACTGGCCAACCTGCCCGACACACCGGCGCGCAATACCGTGGTGGTGGCCGGTGGTGGTTTTACCGGCATCGAGACCGCCACCGAACTGCCGGCCCGCCTGCGCGAAATCCTCGGCGAGGACGCGGCGTTGCGCGTGGTGGTGGTCGACCGTGGCGCGAGGATTGGCGCGGCCCTGGGTGAAGGCATCCGCCCCGCCATCGAACAGGCCTCCGAGGCCCTTGGCGTGGAGTGGATCTGTGGTGCCACGGTAGCCTCGGTCGATTCTGCCGGCGTGGTGCTGGACAACGGCCAGCGCATCGACGCCAGCACGGTGATCTGGACCGTGGGCTTCAAGGCCAACCCGCTCACCGAACAGATCAGTGGCGAGCGCGACCGCCAGGGCCGCTTGCATGTCGATGGCAATCTCAAGGTGAAAGGCAATGATGCCGTGTACGCGGCGGGTGATGTGGCCTACGCCGCCTGCGACGAGGCTGGCAATCATGCGGTGATGTCCTGCCAGCATGCGATTCCGCTGGGGCGTCATGCGGGCAACAATGCGGCGGCCGAGCTGATTGGCGTGGCACCGAAGACCTACAGCCAGCCCAAGTACGTGACCTGCCTGGACCTTGGGGCCTGGGGGGCGGTGTATACCGAAGGGTGGGAACGCACGGTGTCGCCACCGGAGGACAAGGCCGAAGCCAAGGTGTTGAAGGCGCAGATCAATACAGTGTGGATCTATCCGCCGGCGGCCGAACGTGCTGCGGCGCTGGCAGCGGCTGACCCGGCTATTCCAGTGGCCTGACACCAGGCCGACGCGATCATTGTAGGAGCGGCCTTGTGTCGCGATGGGCCGCAAAGCGGCCCCAGGATTTCAGCGTTGATGCCGAGAATTCTGGGGCCGCTTCGCGGCCCATCGCGACACAAGGCCGCTCCTACATTCGATCGCGTACCTTCGATCAGGCAGCAGCAAACAGCTCGTTGGCAATCTGCGCCTGGGCAGCATCGATCGCCTGGCTGCGGTGCTCAGGGCCATAGGCCAGGCCATGGGCGCGGACGATTTCCAGGTCGGTGATGCCGATGAAGCCCAGGAATACCTTGAGGAAGTCCTCATGCCCGGCGCCAGTCGGCTGGCCAGCGTGCAGGCCACCGGCAGTGGACACCAGCACTACCTTCTTGTTGCCGCACAGGCCTTCCGGGCCGGCTTCGGTGTAGCGGAAAGTCTTGCCGGCGACGGCAACGCGGTCGATCCAGGCCTTGAGCTGGGTCGGCACGGTGAAGTTGTACATCGGCGCACCAATCACCACGGCATCGGCAGCCAGGAACTCTTCCAGGGTTTCCGCGCTCAGCTTGGCTTCGAAGGCCTGGGCTGCGTCGCGCATGTCTTCCGGGGTGCCAGCCGCTACCAGGGTAGCCGCGGAGAAGTGGGCGATGGCGTCAGCGGCCAGGTCGCGGTACACCACTTCCACGCTCGGGTCGGCGGCCTTCCAGGCTTCAACCACTTCACGGCTCAGTTGGCGGGAGGCGGAATTGTCGCCCAGGATGCTCGAATCGATGTGCAACAGTTTCATGGGATTCTCCTGTGAATGAAGACCGCGACATTGGGCGATCACGATGGGGAGAATCCTACCGACATCAACAATGGCTGATAAGGCAGCAAAAATGCGTTAGTTTGTCCTACTGGTGGAACAGTGAGACATTCCCATGCAAGACCTCAACGACCTTTTCTACTTCGCCCGCGTGGTCGAAGCCGGCGGTTTCGCCGCAGCCGGCCGCCAGCTGGGCATCCCCAAGTCGCGCCTGTCGCGGCGTATCGCCGAGCTTGAAGAACGCCTGGGCACGCGCCTGCTGCAACGCACTACACGGCAACTGAAGCTCACCGCGGTGGGCGAGCGCTACCTGCATCACTGCCAGGCCATGCTGCTGGAAGCCGAAGCCGCCGACGAAGCCGTGGCCAGCATGAGCAGCGAACCGCGCGGGCGCTTGCGGGTGTCGTGCCCGGTGGCATTGGCCCACGCCTTTCTGCCGGATGTGATCAGCCGCTTTCTTGCGCAGTACCCGTTGGTGCAACTGGACATGGTGCTGCTCAACCGCCGGGTCGACCTGATTTCCGAAGGTATCGACGTGGCCCTGCGGGTACGCGACCTGGGCGATGAAGACCCGGCCCTGGTCACCCGCCGCCTGCGCCAGGCGCAGATGCAACTGGTTGCAGCGCCCGGTTTCGCCGACCACATCCGCGAACCGGGCCA
Source organism: Pseudomonas sp. A2 (assembly GCF_023100865.1). Lineage (NCBI taxonomy): Bacteria > Pseudomonadati > Pseudomonadota > Gammaproteobacteria > Pseudomonadales > Pseudomonadaceae > Pseudomonas > Pseudomonas sp. A2. Next base: position 2,889,659 of record NZ_CP039127.1, on the reverse strand, counting down.
ACTGGCATCATTGCCGGTGCTGGGCGCTGCCGAGGCGGACCGGCTGGTACACTTCCGCCTGTTCGGCCCCCACGGCAAACAGCAGGAAATCGCCCTGGAACCGCGCCTTGCCATCGATGATTTCGTAGTACGTAATGCTGCTGTACGGGCAGGCCTCGGGTTTACCGCGCTGCCCAGCATGTTCTGTGAAGAAGAACTGGCGCGCGGCGAACTGGTGCGCCTGCTGCCGGACTGGTCGCTGCCGGGTGGCTACCTGCAGGCGGTGTATCCGCACCGGCGCGGCTTGCTGCCTGCGGTACGGGTATGGATCGACCACCTGGCGGCGTCGTTCGAGGCCTGTGGAGAAAAGTATGTCTGAGCGGAACATGAGCGAAGCCCAGGTGGCAACGTTCTGCCTGAGCCTGCCGGGTGCGCGGGAAGACTACAAATGGGGCGGCATCCGGGTGTTCTCGGTGGCGGGCAACAAGATGTTCGCGGTGCTCGACCTGGCGGGTGCGGGGTTGTCGTTCAAAGTGGCCGACGAACTGTTTCTTGGCTACTGCGACCGCCCGGGGGTGCGGCCTGCGCCGTATCTGGCACGGGCGCGGTGGATCAGCATGGCATCGCCCTACCCCATGGGGCGTGAGGAGCTGTGTGATCTGTTGCAGCGCTCGCACCAGCTGGTGGTGCGGCGGTTGCCGAAGCGGTTGCAGGTGGGATTGCTAATGTGAATTCCCTGTGCCGGCCCTTTCGCGGGTAAACCCGCTCCCACAGGGTTCTCCACTGGTCTGAAGTCTTGTGCTGTACCTGTAGGAGCGGGTTTACCCGCGAAAGGGCCGGCACAGTCACATATCAACTGAAGGGCAGATACCGCCCGCCAAGAAACAGCCAGTCCGCCCAGAACACCTGGTGCACCAGCACAATCCCCCAGAACACCAGCTGGTACGAAACCTTGCGAGTCTTGTGTCGATACAGCTGCTGCGCCAGCAGTGCCCCAGGCCAGCCGCCCAGCAGCTCACTGGCATGCAGCACCTTCTCGGGCGTACGCCAGGCCTGGGTACGCGCCTGCTGTTTGTCCTGCCAATACAGCAGCAGGCTGATCAGGCTCATTGCCGGGTACAACGCCAGCGGCCACCAGGCCTGGTCGACCCAGGCCATGCGCGCCGCGCCCAGGGCGGGCAGCAGGCACAGCAGGCCCAACAGCAGCAGCTTCAGGCGCACATTACGTACGCCCTCCACCCTTTGCCCCCGTGCCACCTCAGCCATGGGCCGTCGCCCAGTCAACCCAGCCGAACTGCCAGGTCGCCAGAATCAGCAGGCCAAAGGCAATGCGATACCAGGCGAACGCCGCGTAGCTGTGGTTGGCAATGAACTTGAGCAGGCCACGCACGGCGATCATGGCAAAGATGAACGAAGTCACGAAGCCAATGGCAAATACCGGCAGGTCACCAGGCTGGAACAGGTCGCGGTACTTGTAGCCCGAATACACTGCCGCACCGACCATGGTCGGCATCGCCAGGAAGAACGAGAACTCGGTCGCTGCCTTGCGCGACAGGCCGAACAGCAGGCCACCGATGATGGTCGAACCGGAGCGCGAAGTGCCCGGGATCATCGCCAGGCACTGGATGAAGCCGATCTTCAGCGCGTGGCTCCAGCGCATGTCGTCCACGTGGTCCACCTCCACACGGTGCTCGCGACGCTCGGCCCAGAGCATGATCACCCCGCCCACCACCAACGCAGCCGCCACGGTGATCGGGTTGAACAGATATTCGTGGATCAGGTCGGCGAACAGCACGCCCAGCACCACTGCCGGCAGGAACGCCAGCAAAAGGTTACCCGTGAAACGCCGCGCCGTGGGCTGGCTGGTCAAGCCGAAGACCACGTCGAAGATCTTGCCGCGGAATTCCCACACCACCGCCAGGATCGCCGCCAGCTGAATGATGATGTTGAAAGCCATGGCCCGTTCGCCACCAAACCCGATCAGGTCGGCGACGATGATCTGGTGACCGGTACTGGAGATTGGCAGAAACTCCGTCAGCCCTTCGACCACGCCTAAGATGATTGCCTGGAAGGCAGTCCAAAAATCCATCGTTCCCCCGATGGAGCACTGCTCGTTGCAGGCCCCTTGTTCTTGATTTGCTTGAAATTGCCGCGCGCGGCCCGGCTGTTTTACAGCGACTGTTGGGCGTAATGCCAGTAGAAAAGTTCACGCCGCCTAAAGGTTTCATCTTGCGCGGCCGAAATCCTAGCAGAGCGCCTTCGCAATCACCTTGTACAAACTGCTGCAGACTATTGAATGGATAGCACTTAGCCATTAGTCGTGTGGGGGCCTCGCGCAAAGCATGCTTGGATGCGCCTGAATAAAAAGAACAATGCGGGAGCTGTGGTATGAAAACCCTGAGATCGATGTCTATCAGCCGCCGTCTGTGGCTGATCCTTTTGGTGGCGGTGGCCATGCTGGTGGTATTGGGCCTGCTGATGCTGCGCCAGATCCACGGTGACCTGTACCAGGCCAAAGCGGAAAAGACCCGCCACGTGGTACAGACCGCAGCCGGTGTGCTGGCCTATTACCAAGGCCTGGAGGCAGCCGGCACACTCAGCCGTGAAGCGGCCCAGCAACAGGCGCTGCAAGTGGTACGCGCGCTGCGCTACGACCAGAACGACTACTTCTGGATCAACGACCTGGGGCCGAAGATGATCATGCATCCGGCCAACCCCAAGCTCGACGGCCAGGACCTGTCGGCCATCCGCGACCCCGACGGCTTTGCCGTGTTCAACGAGATGGTCGCCCTGGCTCGGCAGCAGGACGCCGGGCCGGTCAACTACCGCTGGCCCAAGCCCGGTGCCAGCGAGCCGGTGGCCAAGACGTCCTACATCCAGCTGTTCAAGCCCTGGGGCTGGATCATCGGCTCAGGCGTGTACGTCGATGACGTGCAGGCCGAATTCACCCGCCAGTTGCGCGACGCCTCGCTGGTGGGCGTGGCCATCGCCCTGCTGATGGCACTGGTGGTCATGCTGATTGCGCGCAGCATCGCCCGCCCGTTGCAGGAAGCAGTGCAGGCCATGGGCAACATCGCCAGTGGAGAAAGCGACCTGACTCGACGCCTGGACACTCACGGCCGTGACGAAATCACCCACCTGGGCGAGCACTTCAACCGCTTCAATGGCAAGCTGCAGGGCGTGGTCGGCCAGTTACAAGGCGCGGCCCATGCCCTGGCCCGGTCCGCCGGGCATGTCGGCGACAACGCCGGTGCCGCGCAGCAGCACAGCGCCCAGCAATCGCTGCAGATGGACCAGGTGGCCACCGCGGTCAACGAAGTGACTTACGCCGTGCATGACGTGGCCAAGACCGCCGAGCAGGCCGCTGGTGAAATGCGCACCGCGCAACAGCAGGTGGCACACGGCCAGGAGGCCATTCACGGCAGCCTGGCGCAGATCGACCGGCTGTCGCTGACCATCGACCAGGCCGTGCAGGTGATCCGTGAACTGGCAGGGCACAGCACGCGCATCGGTGGTGTACTGGATGTGATCCGCTCCATCGCCGAACAGACCAACCTGCTGGCGCTGAACGCGGCCATCGAGGCGGCGCGGGCCGGCGAGCAGGGCCGTGGCTTTGCCGTGGTCGCCGACGAGGTGCGCCTGCTGGCCCAGCGCACGGCGCAGTCGACGGCCGAGATCCATACCATGATCGAGCACCTGCAAAGCCAGTCGGACGCCGCGGTCAAAGCCATCGATACCAGCAGCGAGGCCTCGCGCCAGACGGTCGAGCAGGCCCGCGAGGCCGGTGCCAGCCTGGAGGCCATCAACCAATCACTGAACAACCTCACGGCGTTGAATGCCTCCATCGCCAGCGCCACCTTGCAGCAGTCGCACGTGGTAGAAGAGATCAACCGCAACGTGCTGGATACTGCCGGGTTGTCTCAGCAGACCGCCGACGCGGCGCGGCAGTCCAGCGATGCCGGGATGGCGCTGGGGCGGTTGAGCGAAGAGCTGGAGCAGCTGTTGCGGCAGTTCCGCGTATAAGGCCAAGCCCCAGTGGGAGATGGCCAAGCCCTTTGGGCTGCGCTGTCGCCTAGATAACTGAAATTGCAAGCAATCCGCGTACCCTGTGGGAGCGGCTTTAGCCGCGAAGAACCCAGCGCAGTGCTTGGCACCGGCTGCGCCGGTGTTCGCGGCTAAAGCCGCTCCCACAGGATCCCTGCTGACTCAAAGTTATGTGCAGTCCTATGGGAGTGGCCCCAAAGGCCCCAACGCCCTACACCTTCCCCGGCCGACCAGCTACAATCGCGCCCCTCCCCCGTAGTCTCCAAGGATCGCCGATGTCCGGCCTTGAACTCATCGCCGCCGTCCTCGGCGTCACCGCTGTCTGGCTCACGGTCAAGCAGAATGCCTGGTGCTGGCCCATCGGCCTGGTCATGGTGCTGATCTATGGCTGGCTGTTCTACGAGGTGAAGCTGTACTCCGGCATGTTGCTGCAACTGGCCTATGCCATCCTGCAGGTCTACGGCTGGTGGCAATGGAAGCGCCCGGGCCATGCTGAAGACGCCCGCCAGGTCACCCGCCTGCGGCGCCCGGCATGGCTCGTCGGTTTGGCCGGCGGGGTGCTGTTGAGCGCCACCTTGGGCGCGGCGATGGCCACCTGGACCGACGCCGCCCTGCCCTGGCTGGACGCCACCCTGACCGGCTTCAGCCTGGTGGCACAACTGTGGATGGCGCAGAAGCGCCTGCAGTGCTGGCCGCTGTGGGTAGTGGTAGATATCGTCTACGTGGGCCAGTACCTGCACCAGCAGTTGTACTTCACCGCCGGTTTCTTCGCCGTGCTCACCCTGATCGCCGTGCGCGGCTGGCTGGAATGGCGCCGTGACCCGGCGTTGGTGCAGCCATGAGCGCGGCACAATCCATGAAAGTACTGGTGCTATGCGGCCCGGAATCCAGCGGCAAAAGCTGGCTCAGCGGTGTGATCCAGGCGCATTTCGGCGGCGTGGTGGTGGCCGAATACGTGCGCCACTTCATCGATCAGGAACGCCGCGACACCTGCTATGCCGATATCCCTGCCATCGCTCGTGGTCAGCTGGCCTGGGAAGACCAGGCCCGTGAGCAGGCACCGTCGCTGCTGATTCTCGACACTCACCTGCTCAGCAACATGCTCTGGAGCCACGCCCTGTTCGGCGACTGCCCGGCCTGGCTGGAACAGGCATTGCTGGCGCGGCATTACCACCTGCACCTGCTGCTGAGCCCGCAAGGCGTGGATTGGGTTGCCGATGGCCAGCGCAGCCAGCCCGAACTGCGCGACCGCCAGCGCTTTTTCGACGACAGCCTGCACTGGCTGCAACGGCATGAGCAAGCGTACAAAATAATTGAGGGCAATTGGCCACAACGCCAGCTGCTGGCACTTCAAACAGTAGCTAAGCTCATTGGTAGCAATGCGCCACCCTGCCCCGCCGAGTGTTAATTCACCGACACACCCCTTTTAGGCGAAGGCCCTGAAAACATGGGGTCTTTCCTTGCGTCAAAGGTAGTGTCAAGCTGCTGATACACTTCTGCAAAAACCCTTCCAATCAAGGCCAACACTGGCTTTGCCTGCATCGCTCGCCGCTGCATGTTTCACCCCTGAGACAGAATACGCCGCAGCTTGGCATGGTACTCATCTTAAGCTTTTGATCTGAAAACGCTTCTCAAAAGCGGCACACCTTCTGCTCCCTCGTTCGCATCGCTGAACAGGGCCAGCGCTCATTGAAGGAGTTGCCGTCGTGAGGAAAACTGACAAACGCCTTTATCACCTGCTGCTGATGGGCTATGTGCTGGGTTCGTTGAGCCTGACGGCCCAGGCCGACAACGGCATCATCGTGATAACCCGTGATGTGCAGACACGCAACGCTGTGGTCCCGCCGTTAAGACCCGACCCCAACCCCACCACCGTCAATGCCAATCCTTCCGCTCACATCCTCAAGCAAACCAACGAACTGAGTGATGGCGACTTCGCCAACATCAGCAGCGGTGCGGGCATCAGCACCCTGATTACCCAGCAGACCAACAACCTGGGCGGCAATCTCAATAACCAGTCCCAACTGCCCAACCTGGCCGGTGGCCGCGGTACAGGCTCGGGAAATGGCATCTCGAACATGGTCAACTCGAGTGTGCAGCGCGGCCTGGCGCCGCTGCAGATCCTGACCGGAGGCAAGTGAGATGAAGCACACGCTGCTGATCCTGGTCACGCTGTGCAGTACATCGGCCTTCGCGCAATCCCCGGTCCCCGTGATCAACAACGCCGACATCGACAGCTCGGGCAGCCGTTACCAGGGCAACCTGTCGGTCAACCAGGCAGCCGGCGACCAACAGCAACAGGCCAACGCGCGCGCCTTCGCCGCAGGGCCCGAGGCTGGCGCCGCCACGCAGATCCGCCAACGGCTGAACGCCCCCGCAACTTCCGCGATGGACGCGCGCTCGACCATACAGGGCGACGCCTTCAGCAACGGTAGCGGCGCCCTGGGTGTCAACCAGAGCGCCGGCGCCAACACCCAGCAAGCGAACGCACTGAGCATCAGCCTCGGTGCCCAGCCGCAAAGCATCGACGACAGCGTACTCATGCAACAGAACGTGGCGCTGCTCAACAACTCCGGTCCGATTGACACTTCAACTGGCCATCGCCAGGTCACCACCAGTGACCAGGCATTCACCGGTAGCCGTGGAGTGATTCAGTTGAACCAGAGTGCCGGGGTGGGAAACCGAATGGCCAACACCTTGAGCATCCGGGTCGCGGATTGACCCATCCAGTTAAGAACAACACTTAACCTAAAAGTACGGAGAATCACCATGAAACCCTCGATGGCAATCAAGCCTCTGGTTTTCGCAATTGCTGCGGTCATGGCTGTTGCTGTACAAGCTGATCAGAACGACCGGCGTGGCGGGCACCACAATGGTCACCACAATAACGGGCATCACACCCCTCCTCCCACCCGGATTCCTGTGTATGCCACAGCCAACGCCATGGACAGCCAACGCAGCACGGGTAATACCATCACCAACCAAGGCACCATCAACGAAGCCGAAATGAGCAGCTCGGCCACGGGTGCAAGCGGCAACGTGGGTGTCAACGTGGCAGCCGGTAACGGCAACCAGCAGGACAATGCTGCGGCTATTGCCAATGCATCGTCCGAGTCCAGCCTGGACAACAGCTTCGTGTTCGGCACCGCCGAAGCCACTGCTGACGTTCGCCAGTTCAGCAACAACAACCGTGTCGACAACTGGTCCACCCAGAACTCGGCAGTCATGACCGGCTCGGCCGATGGTGCCGAGGGCAACGTCGGCATCAACATCGCTGGCGGCGACCTGAACCAGCAGAAGAACACCATGGCCATCGCCAACACCGGTGCCCCGCTGGGCAATGCCACTGCCACCGCCTCTGCCGACCAGAACGGCCCAGGCCTGACGGTGAACAACGGCGCCGACCGCACCTACCGGGTGGACACGCTGACCATCACCACCACCAAGAGCGGTTCCAGCTCGCGTGAGGGCACGTTCAATTCGACCGACGACCGCAGCTCGTCCTCGAGCTTCAGCGTGGCCGGCTCGCAAAGTGCCAGTTCCAGTGGCTCCAGTGGCTGGAACTCCAGCGGTTCGAGCAGCATGAACGCCAGCGGCTCGCACAGTTCCACTGCCAGCGGCTCCAACAGCTGGAACGCCAGTGGTTCGATGGCCGGCAACTCCAGTTCGTCCAGCAGTGCCAGCCTGAGCGCCTCCTTGGCCGCGGCAGCCGATGCGACCCGCACCACGACCACCGATTTCGGCCGTCACGAGCGCACTCGCACCGACAGCTTCGATGCCTCGCTCAATGCATCGCTCAATGTGGATGTCGACCACTCGCGGGAAAGCTCTTACGACAAGTCGTTCGAGAAGGCATTCGACTCGTCGTATGACAAGGCTCGCCAATCGAGCTACGAGAAGTCTCGCGACTCCTCGTATGAGAAGGCTCACGAGTCGTCCTATGCCAATGCATCGGAATCGGCGTTTGAAAAGTCTGGCGAGAAATCGTCTCAATCGTCGAACGACGTGTCGAAGAGCTACAGCGAAAGCAGTGCCTACGACTTGAGCAATACCGTGTCCTTCCAAGTGCTGACCCCGACCGGCTGGGCAAACCCTGTTACCAACACTGCAACCCTTAGTGGTTCGGTGAATGGCGGCAGTGGCAACCTGGGCGTGAACGTGGCAGCCGGTGTGGGCAACCAGCAGAGCAACTCGCTGGCCATCTCCAACACCTCGTTCTGATCGCTGTACTTGAGGCCCCCTTCGGGGGGCCTTTCTTCAACAGAACCGGAAGGCATCCGATCATGCGCATCATTGCCCTGGCGTTTTTGCTGTGCCTGGCCAGCATGAGCGAAGCTGCACAAATGCCGCTGTCCGTCCTGCCGGGCGGCGCCGTGGTGTTCAAGCCCATCCAGAGCATACGCGAGCGCAAGTTCGCCGACCTGGTGCAACAGAAAACCGACTTCAGTTGCGGCGCCGCCGCGCTGGCCACCATCCTGCGCCAGGCCTACTGGCTGGATGTGGACGAGCAACAGATCATCGAAGGCATGCTGGCCCACGCCGACCAGGACCTGGTGCGCACGCAAGGCTTCTCGATGCTCGACATGAAACGCTACGTGGAAAGCCTGGGGATGCGTGCCCGCGGCTACCGGGTGGCACCCGAGACCCTGCACAGCGTGCGCATCCCGGTCGTGGTGCTGATGGACGTGCGCGGCTACAAGCACTTCGTGGTCATGCAGAAGGTCGACAAGGGTTGGGTGTATATCGGTGACCCGGTACTGGGCCACAAGCGCTACAAGGTCGAAGATTTTCTCAAGGGCTGGAACGGCATCATCTTCGCCGTCATCGGCCAAGGCTACGACAAGAACAACATCCTGCTCGACCCGCCCCTGCCGCTGACCGCCAAGGGCCGGGTGAACAACTTCACCCCGGTGCAGGATGCAGAGCTGCTGGACTTCGGTTTCATCAAAAGCGACTTCTTCTAACGACTCTTGCAACGACAAGGAGCACGAGGCTCCGGGGAGCACCCCAATGAAGAACCCATTCTGGCTCGCGATCGCATGCCTGGCTGTCAGCCTTCCCACCCATGCCGAAACGTTCAAGCCCATCGAGCTGAAGGACCATGAGTTGGCGACCCTGCGTGGCCGCTACGTGATGCCGGGGCGGATCGTGAGTTTCGGCATTGTCATGTCCAGCACCTGGCAGAATGCCAAAGGGGACGTGATCGGTGCCACGAGCACGATGCAGATTCAGCAGTCGACCATCAAACCGCAATTCTATGTGTCGTTGATCGACGAAAGCGGCACTGGCACAGCGTCAGCTGGATCCACCGCACCAGGTACCGGCACCGTCACGGGCGGTGCCGGCCTCAACACCACAGAGGGTGTTACCCAGGTGGTACGCGCCGCTGGCGACAACAACACCGCCTACAACGATGTCGCCATCAATGTCTCCAAGGCCAACCAGGCGCCCACCGCGCAGCCACAGGGCCAGGCACTGGCCAACGGCCAGACGCTGACGGGCGAAAACGGCGCAGGTGCGCTGAGTGTGTCTGCCAGCGGCGTAGGGGTGCAGTTCAATATCAATGCCAGCAACAACCAGGGCAGCAGCGTACAGCGCCTGGCGCAGGGTGGCCTGATGCAGAACTCGACGCTGCTGGGCAATGGCAACCGGGTGAACAACGTCACCACGCTCAATGTGGTGATGCGTGAAAGCGTGCCTACAGCCGCGTCGCTCAACGGTAGCCTCGATCAGCTCAAAGGTCTTCGCACATTCGGATACTGATCTACGCTCAGTCTCATCAAAAGTAGTCGGCAGGGACGGCAATTCCATGCACCGATCTTTATCGCTCAAAGCTTTTGTGTGTTTGACCACCTTGGCCCCGGCCACATTGCTCTACGCCGCCTCCGACCCACAGGTTGAGGCTCTCAAGCAGGAACTGATGGAACTGAAACGTCGCTACGAAGCCCAGCAGCAAGCGCTGATGGTGCTGGAGCAGCGCGTACGCCAGGTCGAGGAAACCCCGGCAGCACCACCGCCCAAACGCCTGGTCAGGTCCCCGGCCGAAGGGGTCAAGGGCGCACAGACAGTGGCATCGGGTGCACCGGGCACCACCGGCAGCTCCTATGGTCAGGCGCTGACTGCCGACGCCGAACCGGCACAGAGCGTGTCCAACCTGTATGACGAGGCCAGCGGCTTCTTCGGCGGCGGCAAGTTCAGCTTCGAGACCGGTGTCACCTATACCCACTACGATACTCGGGCGCTGGTGCTCAACGGCTTCCTGGCACTGGACTCGATCTTCCTCGGCAGTATCAACCTTGACCGGGTGAAGGCAGATAACTGGACCCTGGACATGACTGCCCGCTACAACCTCGCCCAGCGTTGGCAGTTCGACATCAACGTCCCGGTGGTGTACCGCGAATCCACTTATTCTTCCGGCGGTGCGGGGGGAGCCGGGGCGACCACCTCGGACGAAACCGTAACCCGCGACCCGGAAATTGGCGACGTCAACGTCGGCGTCGCCTACAAGTTCCTCGACGAAGACGAGACCTGGCCTGACGCCGTCGCTACCTTGCGTATAAAGGCACCGACCGGCAAAGACCCGTATGGCATCAAACTGCGCCAGGTCGAGGGCAACGACAACCTGTCGGTACCGGAAAGCCTGCCGACCGGCAACGGCGTCTGGTCTATCACGCCGGGCATCTCGCTGGTCAAGACGTTCGACCCGGCCGTGCTGTTCGGCAGCCTGTCGTACACCTACAACATGGAAGACTCGTTCAGCGACATCAGCCCACAGGTCAACAGCAAGGTGCCCGGCGACGTGAAGCTGGGCGACTCCTGGCAGATCGGCGGCGGTATCGCCTTTGCCCTGAACGAGAAGATGAGCATGTCGTTCTCGGTGTCCGACCAATTCGCCCGCAAGAGCAAGATAAAGCCGGATGGCGGTGACTGGCAGTCGATCTCCAACAGCGACTACAACGCAGCCAACTTCAACATCGGCATGACCTTCGCCGCCACCGACAACCTGACCATCGTGCCCAACCTGTCCATTGGTCTGACCGATGACGCGCCGGACTTTTCCTTCAGCCTGAAATTCCCCTACTACTTCTGATACTTGCCCTCGGCCGGGCCCGCGCGAAGGGGCCCGGCTTTGGTTACCAGTCTTGTCCCGGACCGCCTTCCATGCCACGGCCTGTTATCATCAAGCACAGTTGCATGACGATTTAATGGCAAAAGGGATGTTTTCGTGAAGAACCTGTCAGACCACCCACGTACCCGGCTTGTCGCCCTGGCGACCCTGGTACTGGTGATCCCACTGGGTACGCGCGCCATGCTGGGTTGGTCCAACCCGCTCGGTTACCTGTCCGACCTCGCACTCGGCAGCCTGCTGGTCTTGCTGCTGCACCGTCGGCCGTGGTGGTTGGCGCTCCCCGTATTGCTGGCCTGGGCGGCCCTCTGGGTGGCTTCGGCCGAACTGGTCAGCGCGGTTGGCCGTTTGCCCACCAGCGCTGACCTGACATACCTGCTCGACCCGCAGTTCATGGAAAACTCGACCGGTGGCGGCCTGGCCCATGCCTGGCTGCCCTGGACCATGGGCACCGGCCTGCTGGGCTGGCTGGCCATCGCCTGGCGCAGCCGTAGCCAACGCAGCCAGCCGCTGCCACGCAAGGCCTGGGCCATTCCGCTGCTGCTGTTTGGCGCCCATTGGGGCAGCCAGCAACTGGTACCTTCCGACGCCGACCAATGGCGGCAATACAACCTCACCCACCAGTTGCTTTCGGCCGGGGCCGGCAACCTGCAGCGCCAGGTCGAAGGCTGGATGGGCCGCACACAAACCTTCACCCCTCTGGCCAGTACCGGCCTGACCCAGTCCGACCTGCATGGCCAGCGGCTGCTCGCCGGGCCAGGCAACGCCCGCAACCTGCTGATCATCACCGTGGAAGGCATCCCCGGGGCCTACCTGCGGCCCAACCGCCAGGCCCTGCACAGCCGCTTCGACGAAGAGCTGATGCCAAAGCTCAGCCAGTGGGCCGAGCGCGGCATGAACACCCCGGACTACGTGCTGCATACCCACCAGACCATCCGTGGCCTGTACGCGATGCTCTGCGGTGACTATGACAAGCTGGCCAACGGCACACCCAAGGGCATGGAGCTGCTGACCCAGAACGATCGCAACCAGGCCTGCCTGCCGGCGCAGTTGCGCCAGGCCGGTTTCACTACCCACTACCTGCAGGGTGCCGGCCTGCGCTTCATGGCCAAGGACCGCATCATGCCGCACATCGGCTTTGACTCGGTGCACGGCCAGGAGTGGTTCCGCAACAAGAACTACCTGGACTTCCCCTGGGGCAAGGATGATCGCTCCTTCTTCGAGGGTGCGCTGGACTACGTCGGCCAGCTGCAAAAGCAGGACAAGCCATGGATGCTGACCCTGCTCACCGTGGGCACACACCAGCCCTACTCGGCGCCGTTCGAGTACATGGAGCGCTACGACACGCCGAAACAGGCGGCAGTCGCCTACCTGGACGATGCACTCGGTGCATTCCTCGACAACCTCGAACGCCAGGGCGTACTCAAGGATACCCTGGTGGTAGTGACTTCCGACGAGTCCCACGGCATCGACGGTGTGCGCCTGGCCTCGTCCTGGGGCTTCAACCTCACCCTGGCGCCGGAGCAGGCGCAGTTGCCACGGATCAAGCGGGGTACCTACGGCCATATCGACCTGGCCACCTCCCTGCTCGACTATTTTGCGCTGCCCATCCCCATGGCGCTCGGCGGTCGCTCGCTATACCGCGATTACGACAGCGGTCGTGAAATGATCTCCTACACCAACGGCATGCTGCGCTATCACGACGGCCGGGGTGTGTTCACCGAATGCGATTTCCAGCAGCGCTGCCGGCGTTACGCCAGCGAGGGCTTCATCGCCGACCAAGCACGTTACCTTGGGCTGGGCGACAGCCTGCTGGGCCAGCAGATCGGTGCCCTCGCGGGGGTGCTCGACCAGTCCCTGCTGCAGACACCGCTCAACCTGCGTTACCAGTTCGGCGGCCCATCGCCGATCCAGCTGCGCAAGCGCATCAAAGATGACTGGGCCGACAACCTGATCGGCGCCCAGTACCTGGAAATGCCCGAGGGTTCGCATACCCGCGTACGGGTCAAGGTACGTTCGCTGGACCCCAAGCGCGCAGCCTATATCCAGCTCAAGGCCAAACAGCTGGAGCAGGACGTACCGCTGGGCTTGCCTTACGAAGTGAAAGTCACCGCCGACGAGCCGCTGGAAATGGAGTTCAGCTTCGACAACCCGACCGCGCGCAAGGCGTTTTCCTTCCATTTGCTGGGCTATGGTGGTGGTCAGGTGGAAATCAGCGACTTCAGTGTGATAACCGCACTGCCAGGGGAGGACGAAGCAGCGGATGAGCTGACCGAAGGGCATATCGCCCATTCGGGCTGAACGGTACCACTCATCGCCGGGCCGCCGCGACCTGTCGATTCAACCCGCCCGTGCTCGACTAGTGTGTGAATCCCCCCAATGTGGAGATAACACCATGAGCACGAGCGAAAGCAGGCACCCGGTGGTTTCCCGCAGCCAGTGGCTGGCGGCCCGCCGGCAGCTGTGGCTGCACGAAAAGGCCTTCACCCACCACCGCGACGCGCTGTCCGCAGCCCGTCGCGCCCTGCCCTGGGTCAAGGTGGAGCACGACTATCGCTTCCAGGGGCCGGACGGCGAACTCAGCCTGGCCGACCTGTTCGCAGGCCGCAGCCAACTGCTGGTTTACCACTTCATGTTCGCCGAAGGCTGGAGCGAAGGTTGCCACGGCTGCTCATTCCTGGCCGACCACTTTGACGGCGCCAACCTGCACCTGGCCCATCACGACGTGTCGCTGGTGGCGGTGTCGCGTGCGCCGTATGCCGAGTTCCAGGCATTCCGCCGACGCATGGGCTGGCAGTTCCCCTGGTATTCGTCACATGGCAGCGGCTTCAACGAGGACTTTGGCGTCAGCGTCGGCAGCGAGGGCCAGCGGCAGTACAACTATGAGCCATATGAGGGCGATGAAAGCGAGCTTCCCGGGCTGAGTGCGTTCTACCGCGAGCCGGACGGCAGCGTGTACCACACCTACTCAACCTATGCCCGCGGGCTGGACATCCTGGTCAACACCTACAACTTCCTCGACATCGCGCCACTGGGGCGCAACGAGGCTGGGACCATGGACTGGGTGCGGCACCACGACCGTTATGAAGGGCAGCCGGACAAGCCCAACTGCTGCCACAAATAACGAGAGGCAATACATATCGCTTGTCACTCGCTTGGCACGTCCTTCGTAGGAGCAGCCTTGTGCTGCGAAGAGGCCGGTACAGGCAACAGATCTGCATAGCCAGTACGGGCCTCTTCGCAGCACAAGGCTGCTCCTACAAGGGCCGCGCAGCGTCCAAGCATCCTCAAGTGCAGCACATAGTCTTCAGCCGCGCACACCCAACATCCCGCGCTCGACGATGAAGTCGATCACCGCCTGCAGCCCCTCGCCCTTCTTCAGGTTGCTGAAGGTCCATGGCCGCTGCGGGCGCATGCGCTGGGTATCGCGCTCCATCACCTCCAGCGAAGCCCCCACATAGGGCGCCAGGTCGGTCTTGTTGATCACCAGGAAATCCGACTTGGTAATCCCCGGCCCACCCTTGCGCGGGATCTTCTCGCCTTCGGCCACGTCGATCACGTAGATGGTCAGGTCGGCCAGCTCAGGGCTGAAAGTGGCACTCAGGTTGTCACCGCCGCTTTCGACGAAGATCACCTCGAGGTTGCCAAATTTGCGCGCCAGTGCTTCGACCGCCGCCAGGTTCATCGAGGCGTCTTCACGTATCGCCGTGTGCGGGCAGCCGCCGGTTTCCACGCCGACGATGCGCTCCGGCTCGAGGGCCCCGGCTTCGGTCAGGATGCGCTGGTCTTCCTTGGTGTAGATATCGTTGGTGACCACTGCGATCTGGTAATGGTCGCGCATGGCCTTGCACAAGGCTTCGAGCAGCGCCGTCTTGCCGGAGCCGACCGGGCCGCCGACACCGACGCGCAGGGGTTGTTGATAGCTTTGCATGCAGGCAGTCCTCAGGAACGGAACAAACGGGTGTATTGGGTTTCGTGTCGCGATGAGGCAATGGCCAGCAACGGCAGGCCGCCGCCAAGCTGGTCATCGCCCAGGCCCAGTGCCTGGTCGAGGGCCGCGGGCAGCCCTGCCCCCAGGTCGCGCAGCAAGGTCTGGGCGGCCTGCTGGCCGAACGGCACCAGCTTGACCCCGGCCATTACCGCGCCCTCCAGCCAGGCAAAACCATGGCCCAGGGCCAACTGGCGCAGTGGGATCGCCCAATGCGCAGCCAGCCAGGCCATACCGCCCAGCTGGGTGAGTTCTAGGCTGGCCCGCCAGGCCGGCGCCTGGCCCAGTTGCCAGCCGTCCAGCAGCCGTGCCAGCGCCGCGCCGCGCTGCTGTTCTTCCAGGCGCAGCTCGGCGGTTTCACGGTTGGCCAGCAGAAAGCGGCTCCAGTGGCCGAAGGCTTCGGCGTCCTCGGCCTGGCAGGCGTGGTACAAGCGCGCCAGCACCGGCCAGTCGAGGCAGGCCAGGGTGTCGTCGATCTGCTCGCGCTGCCAGGCAGCGAAACCATCCACGTCCCGTACCCAGCCCGCCTCGACCGCCCACTCCAGGCCTTGCGAGTAGGTGAAGCCACCCACCGGCAAGCCAGGGCTGGCCAGCTGCAGCAGGCGCAACAGCGCCAGATCGCTGTCCATCAACCAGCCAGTACCAGCGCGGCGCCGGCCAGCAGGCCGCCGCCAAAGGCCTTCTGCAGGCCGCTGTGCCTGCGCAACAGGCAACCGACCGCAAAGCCGGCCGCCAGCAACAGGCCGCTGACCGTGACGAAGCCGGCGCTGAACTGCCAGAACGCGCTTGGCGTGGCTTCCACGCCATGGGCCCAGCCATGGAACAGGGCGAACACCGGCATGGCCATTGCCAGCAGCAGTTGGCGGCTGGGCAGCAGCACGGCACCGGCAGCCACCAGCAGCGACACGGCAATTAGGGTTTCCATGCCCAGTACATCGCCGAACAGGTGGCCGCACACCGCGCCGCCAAACATCGCCGCCAGGGTTGCCAGGGGTAGCGTCAGGTTGCGCCGGGTCAGCGCGGCGAGCGCACCGGTGCCCAGCAGCATCAGCAGGTGGTCAAGACCGGTCAGCGGGTGCAGCAGGCCGTCCTGCAGCGGGTTGGCGTCGTGCCCGGGGTGGGCGAAGGCAGGCAGAGCCAGCATCAGCAGAAACAGGGCGAAAGTCTTTTTCATCGGTTGCTCCAGGCAGTTCAGGAATGGGCAGGCAGGCGCACGAACGGGTGATCGTGGCCGTGGGTGTGGCTATGGCTGTGGCTGTGGCTGTGCGGTGCGCTCTGATAGGCGCCCGCTTCAGGCTCGAACGGCGCCTGTTCGGCCTCTACCGTCAGGCCCAGGCCACGCAACATGTCGTCCAGCACGTGGTCGTGCTGGAAGCGCAGCAGGCCGGGTTCGATCTGCAGCGGTACATGGCGGTTGCCCAGGTGATAGGCCGCGCGGGCCAGCAGGTGCGGGTCGGCGCAACGCACCGTGGACACCGCTTCGGGCGCCGCCAGCACACGGATCAGCTGGGTGCCCTCGGCATCGGCCAGCAGTTCGCCTCCGCGCAGCAGGTGGCCGCGTTCGAGCATCAGCCCGGCCTCGCGACCATCATCCAGGGTCACCCGCAGGCGGCTCTTGATGCGGCTGTCCACGTCCAGGGTAACGGTGCCGGTTTCGCCCAGCGTGCCGGGCTCGGTGATACGGCGGGTCAAGACAATCATCGGTGCTCCTTCAGAACAGGAAGTAACGCTGGGCCAGCGGCAGTTCGCGGGCCGGTTCGCAGACCAGCAGTTCACCGTCGGCACGCACCTGGTAGGTCTGCGCATCGACCTCGATCAGCGGCTGCAAAGTGTTGTGGACCATGTCGGGCTTGCGCACCCGGCGGCAGCCGTGGGCCACGCCGATCAGGCTGCGCAGGTTCAACTCCTCGGCCAGGCCACGATCCATCGCCGCCTGGGGCAGGAAGGTCATGCGCGTGGCATGCCGCGCCGCGCCCAGGGCGCCGAACATCGGGCGGTAATGCACCGGTTGCGGCGTGGGGATGGAACCGTTGATGTCACCCATGGGCGCGGTGACGATCATTCCGCCCTTGATCACCAGGGCCGGCTTGACCGCAAAGAACGCCGGCGCCCACAGCACCAGGTCGGCCAGTTTGCCGACTTCCACCGAGCCCACTTCGTGGCCGATGCCGTGGGTCAGTGCCGGGTTGATGGTGTACTTGGCGATGTAGCGCTTGACCCGGAAGTTGTCGCTGTAGCTGGTGTCCGGCGCCAGTGGCCCGCGGCGCAGCTTCATCTGGTGGGCCACCTGCCAGGTGCGCAGCACCACCTCGCCAACCCGGCCCATGGCCTGGGAGTCGGACGAAGTCATGGCAAAGGCGCCCATGTCGTGGAGAATGTCCTCGGCGGCGATGGTTTCGCGGCGGATGCGCGACTCGGCAAAGGCCACGTCTTCGGCGATGCTCGGGTCCAGGTGGTGGCAGACCATGAGCATGTCCAGGTGCTCGTCCACGGTGTTGACCGTGTACGGCAGGGTCGGGTTGGTCGAGGAAGGCAACACGTTGGCCTGGCCTGCCGCGCGGATGATGTCCGGGGCGTGACCGCCACCAGCACCCTCGGTGTGGAAGGTGTGGATGGTGCGGTCGCCGATCGCCGACAGGGTGTCTTCGATGCAGCCGGACTCGTTGAGGGTGTCGGTGTGGATCGCCACCTGGATGTCCATTTCCTCGGCCACGCCCAGGCAGCAGTCGATGGCTGCTGGTGTCGAACCCCAGTCTTCGTGCAGCTTGAGGCCCACGGCGCCGGCTGCGATCTGCTCGCGCAGCGCTTCCGGCCGCGAGGCGTTGCCCTTGCCCAGCAAGCCGATGTTGATCGGCAGGCTGTCGGCGGCCTGGAGCATGCGCGCCAGGTACCAGGGGCCGGGCGTGCAGGTGGTGGCATTGGTGCCGGTGGCCGGCCCGGTGCCGCCGCCGATGAAGGTGGTGACACCGCTGTTCAGCGCCTCGTCCACCTGCTGCGGGCAGATGAAGTGGATGTGCGAGTCGACACCACCGGCGGTGACGATCTTGCCCTCGGCCGCGATCACCTCGGTGCCGGGGCCCACTGGCACGTTCACGCCCGGCTGCACATCGGGGTTGCCAGCCTTGCCGATCACCGCGATACGCCCGTGCTTGATACCGATATCGGCCTTGACGATGCCCCAGTGGTCGATGATCAGGGCATTGGTCAGTACCAGGTCCATGGCTTCGGCAGCCAGCATCTGGCCCTGCCCCATGCCATCGCGGATGACCTTGCCGCCACCGAACTTTACCTCTTCGCCATAGATGGTGAAGTCGTGCTCCACCTCGACCCACAGCGCGGTGTCGGCCAGGCGCACGCGGTCGCCCACGGTGGGGCCGAACATGTCGGCATAGGCCTGGCGGGAAATGCGGCTCATGCCCTGCCCTCCAGCGCGCCCATCACCTTGCCCTGGAAGCCGTAGACCTCGCGCTTGCCGGCGTATGCGACCAGTTGCACGGTACGCGCCTGACCAGGCTCGAAGCGCACGGCGGTACCCGCGGGGATGTCCAGCCGAAAGCCCAGCGTAGGCGCGCGCTCGAACACCAGCGCCTCGTTGACTTCGTAAAAGTGGTAGTGCGAGCCGACTTGCACCGGCCGGTCGCCATGGTTGGCCACGCTGACAGTGACTGTCGCGCGGCCGCTGTTCAGCTCGATGTCGCCGGCGGCGACCTGGATTTCACCTGGGATCATGCGGGGCTCCTGGGCAATTTCAAACGATGGGGTCATGCACGGTCACCAGCTTGGTGCCATCCGGGAAGGTCGCTTCAACCTGCACGTCGTGGAGCATTTCGGCGATGCCAGGCATTACCTGCTCGCGGCTCAATACTTCACGCCCCAGGCTCATCAGCTCGGCGACGGTGCGGCCATCACGGGCGCCTTCGAGCACGGCGGCACTGATCAACGCCACCGCTTCCGGGTAGTTGAGTTTCAGGCCACGGGCCAGGCGCCGCTCCGCCAGCAGCGCGGCGGTGAACAGCAGCAGTTTGTCTTTCTCTCTCGGGGTCAGCTCCATGGCGCTCTCTCAGGTGGCCCAGATACGCGGCGGGCAGGCCGGCAGGCCGAGGACGGCCGGGCGCAGCACATGCCACAGGCGTTGCAGGGTGCGTTGCAGGTGTTGGTTGTCATGGTCGAGCACGCGGATCACCAGCAACGACCCGAGCAGGGTCGCGCCGGCCGGGTTGGCCATCTCGTCGAGCAGCGGGCGCACCAGATCCAGCACGGACTGGTCGGCGGGTGCGGCGCAGAAGGTGGCCAGCAGCGGATGCCCGCCAAGCTTGCTCAGGCGCCCGCCTTCGACGCGCAGGCGCTCGTGCAGGCCCACTTCGTCGGGCAGTTCGATGTGCAGGCGGCTGTCGAGGGCACCCTGCTCGAAACGCTCGTTCATCACCGGGCGCCCCAGGCACAGGGTTTCCCAGGCCAGCAGGCGCGCCCCTGGTTCGAGGGTGAAACGGCTGTCGAGGCTGGCGCGGGCGCCGGAGAAGAAGATGCTGTCCTGCGGCAGCCACTCCAGGGTGCTGTCGGCGCCCAGGTGAAAACGCTGGACCAGCCGCGCGGTCGGGCCGATGCTGCGGTAGAACTTGCTTGCGCCGGGCATGGTCAGCAGCGCGTGGCTGCCCGGCTCCAGCTGGATATCCAGCTCCAGGCGGTCGCCAGCGACGATCCCTCCAGGAGGGTGCAGCACGTAGACATGGCACGGTGCACCTTCGGGATAGAATGGCCGCTGCACCAAAAGAGGTCCGAAATGCCGCCACGCACCAAGGCGGGTCACCTTGTCGCGTTTGACGAAGCGCAACTGCAGGTGAGCGCTCCAGCCGGCATCGTCGTGTTGTTGTTCGATCTGCTCCGCGAGCGACATCCTGCGGCCCCTGAAATCCGTGGCCTGCTGGCCGTTTAGAGTGGCAAGCACGCACGGCTATGGCGTGCGCGCCCTGACCACTCGATCAAATTCGCAGGCTGGATATAGCAGGTTGCGGGCCAACTCCGCAGGTGAACGAAGATGAAGGATTTGCCATGGCCGCTCTGGCATCGGGCATAGAGGGAGATGGCGCACAAGGCAGGGGCGTGCTTCGGCCCTGTTTCGGTGCTGGGATCTCAAGGCAAAAATTACCCGATGCTGCGACACGGCCTCTGTGGGAGCGGGTTTACCCTCGAAGAATCCAACCCAGTGCATGGCACGGGCTTCGCCCGTGTTCGCGGGTGAACCCGCTCCCACAGGGTTAGAGCAAGCCCTTTATACATCGACAAGGCCTCAGTAATCGAAGCGGTCCACCGCACGCCGGCGTTCGTTGTCATCACGCCGGTCATAGATGGCCGTGGTCTGGATATTGGCGTGATGCGCCAGCTTCTGCGCAATGGACAGGTCGTGCTCTTCGATCACCCGGGTGATGAACGCGCGACGGAAGTCGTGCGGCATGATCTTCACGCCCACCTGCGCACCACGCTGGCGGGCGATGTAGTAAATGGCATGCTTGGTGATACGCGCCCGGGTTATATGGCTGCCACGGCGGATGCGGTTGAACAGGAACGGGTCGTCTTCGGCCCCTGCGGGCAAGTCCTGGCGGCGCAGGTCCAGCCACGCCTGCAACTTCTCGAACGCCCATGGCGGGGCGTACTTGATCAACTGGCGGTTGCCCTTGCCCAGCACCTGCAGGCTGCGCGCCTCGAAGTCGACCTGGTCCAGGTCGATGTCCACCGATTCCGACTTGCGCATGCCGGTGCCGTACAGCAAGGCGATGATGGCCGCGTCACGCACACCCTGCGGCCGTGGGTCGGCCGCGCACACATCCATCAGCTCGCGAATCAGGCTGCGGCGCAGGTTGCGCCCCGGCGGCAGGCGGCTGCCGGTGGCCGGCTTGACCTCGCGAATGCGCAGCAACTGCTCGTGATCGATCAGGCCCTGGCGCCAGGCTTCGTTCATCACACCGCGAATGGCGTTGACGTACAGCGACGAGCTGTTGGGGGCGTAACCATCCGCACGCAGCGCCGCCACCAGGGCGATCACATGGCCGGGCTCGAGCCGATGCCAGGGCACATCGACGATATTGCAGTCGACAAAACCCAGCCGATCGGCGGCGTCCTGAAGGATGTAGCGCATGGTTTGCTGGCTGGATGGGGCCAGGCGGGCCATGTACTGCAGCAGCGGATTTTTCGAGAGGTCGGACAAAACGTGAATCCTGTAGCGAAGCGTTGGCCAGCGGCGAACCGGCCAGACCCTGAAGCAAGTCAATACGACATACAAGCAGGTCCAAATAACAGCGGAATACACATGTCATTCGGACCCGGAGAAGTGCCATCACCTTGATATACAAGGGGTTCGGAGCTGGCACGGATCGTGATCTTACCCCAATTGAGCCCACTGAACGAACGAAGGTCAGCCCATGCTTGTGCAGCCGATCGATTCACGCCCACGCCAGGCCGTCTGGGGCCTGGGTTTCCGCCCATTCTTCCTGGGTGGCAGTTTGTTTGCGCTGCTCGCCTTGCTGTTGTGGGGCGGCGTACTGGCCGGTGCGCTGGAGCCCACGCCCCCCGGTGGCATGCTCGCCTGGCACCGCCACGAAATGCTCTATGGCTTTGCTGCCGCCATCATCGCGGGTTTCCTGCTGACCGCCGTGCAGAACTGGAGCGGCATCCCAGGCTTGAACGGGCGCCCGCTACAGGGTTTGTTCCTGCTTTGGCTGCTGGGCCGGGTGAGCTGGTTCCTGCCACTACCGGGCAGCGTGCTGGTAGTGATCGAGGGAAGCTTCCTGCCGCTGGTGGCGCTGGCGCTGGCACGGCCGATCGTGCAACGGCGCTTGCGTAACAACTACCCGATCGTCGGCCTGGTGCTGTTGATCGCCGCCTGCCAGTGGCTGACCCTGGTCGGCTGGCTGCGCCAGGACGAACTGTGGCAGCGCCGCGGGGTGTTTGCCGGGTTGTGGCTGGTGGCCACGATGATGACCGTGCTTGGCGGGCGGGTGATCCCGTTCTTCACCCGGCGCGGCCTGGGCGACATGGCACCGGCCCCTGCCCGCCCCTGGCTGGACCGGGCCTGCCTGCTGCTAAGCGTGGCGGTACCGCTGGCCTTTGCTTCGGGTTTGGCCGATACGCCGCGTATCGGCCTGGCCGTGCTGTTCGGCACCTTGTTTGCCCTGCATACGGCCCGCCTGACCTTGTGGCATGACCGCGGCCTATGGCGTGTACCCCTGCTGTGGTCGCTGCATCTGGCCTATGCCTGGATTGCCATTGCCTGCCTGGGCATGACGCTGTGGCATGCCGGGGTGGCGCTGGGCCCGAGCCTGGTGACCCACGCCCTGACCGTGGGCGCCATGAGCGGTTTGATCCTGGCGATGATGGCACGGGTCAGCCTGGGCCACACCGGCAGGCCGCTGCAGGTGCCGACCAGCATTGCCTGGGCCTTTGCCTTGATCCAACTGGCGACGCTGGCGCGGGTGGTGCTGCCGCTGTTCACGTCGCTGGGGGTGAGCCTTTCAGTAGTGTGCTGGAGCCTGGCGCTGCTGCTGTTCCTGCGCCACTACCTGCCCATCCTTCTGCGGCCACGGGCTGACGGTATGCCGGGCTAGCCTTGATGCCTAGATTGGGCCGCTTTTGCGGCCCATCGCCGGGGCCGCGTTAACCTCCCGGCGCCGGCCACCACCCCGGGAACATCTGCTGCACTCGGGGTTCGGCGAAGCGCTCGTCGATCAAGACCAGAACGCCACGGTCCTGGTCGCCCCGGATGACCCGGCCTGCCGCCTGGATAACCTTGCGCACGCCCGGGTAGAGATAGGCGTAATCGAACCCCGCACCAAACTGCCGCCCCAGGCGCTGCTTGAACTGCTCGTTGACCGGGTTGACCTGGGGTAGCCCGAGGGTGGCGACAAACGCGCCGATCAGCCGTGTGCCCGGCAAGTCCACCCCCTCCCCGAATGCACCACCCAGCACCGCAAAGCCCACCCCACGGCCATCCGCTACAAAGCGATCGAGAAAGCCCTGGCGGGCCGCTTCGTCCATGCCTGGTTCCTGAACCCACATGGGTATCTGCGCATGTCGCTCGGCCAGCAGCCCGGCCACCTGTTGCAGGTACTCGAAACTGCTGAAGAACGCCAGGTAATTACCCGGCATCCGCTCGTACTGCCGGGCAATCAGCTCGACGATCGGCGCCAACGAAGCCTGGCGTTGCTGGTAGCGGGTGGATACCTGGCCGGCGATGCGCACTTCCAGCTGTTCGGCGCGAAACGGCGCGGCCACTTCCAGCCAGGCGGTATCGGCCGGCATGCCCAGCAGGTCGCTGTAGAAATGCCGTGGGCTCAGGGTTGCAGAGAACAGCGTCACGCTGCGCGCCGCCTGCATGCGTGGGCCCAACAGGCGTGCCGGGGTGACATTGCGCAGGCACAGGGTGGCCAGCCGCCGCTTGCGTGGCCCCTGGCGCTGGCTGATGTCGAACAGGAAGTGCTCGTCGAACAGCTCGGCAACCCGGCTGAACTGCAACGCCTGGTAGAAGAACTGCAGCACCTGCGGGTCCATTTGCGCGGGTGCCTGGTTCATCTGTTCCTGGATCAGCCCGATGCATTGCTGCAGGGCACGCAGCAAAGCATCTGGCAGCGACTCGCTGGCCTGGTACGGCGCGCGCTGCCCCTTGTAGAGGGCGTTCCACTGCCGGTTCAGCCGGTCCAGCGCACTGACAAGTCCGGGCGGTTTGCTCTGGCGCAGGGCCAACAACTGCCCCTGGTCGAGGCTGGCGCTGTACATGCCGCGGCCGCGCTCGACCAGGTTGTGCGCCTCGTCCACCAGCACCGCGACCCGCCACTGGTTGGCCTGGGTCAGGCCGAACAACAAGGCATGGGCATCGAAGTAGTAGTTGTAATCCGCCACCAGCACGTCTACCCAGCGTGCCATCTCCTGGCCCAGGTAATACGGGCACACCTGGTGCGCCAAGGCCACTTCGCGCAGCTGGGCGCGGTCAAGCATGGGCAACGCTGCCGCCGCAGCGCGCGCGGCCGGCAGGCGGTCGTAGAAGCCTGCGGCCAAGGGGCAGGATTCGCCATGGCAGGCCTTGTCGGGGTGCTCGCAGGCTTTGTCGCGGGCGATCAGCTCCAGCGTGCGCAAGGCCGGCTGCGGCGTGGCATCGGTGATCTGGCGCATGGCATCCAGGGCCAGGGCCCGGCCCGGGGTCTTGGCCGTGAGAAAGAACAGCTTGTCCAGTTGCTGCGGCACCATGGCCTTGAGCAGGGGGAACAAGGTACCGAGGGTCTTGCCAATTCCGGTACTGGCCTGGGCCATCAGGCAACGGCCGGTACTCACGGCCTTGTACAGGGTTTCCGCCAGTTGTCGCTGGCCCTGGCGGAACGCCGGATAGGGGAAGCCCAGCGCTTCCAGGCCCTGGTTACGCTCGGCCAGGCGCTGTTCCTGCCCTTGTGCCCAAGCCAGAAAGCGTTGGCACTGGGTTTCGAAGAAGGCCTGCAGTTCGGCTGCCGTGCAGTGTTCACTGATCAGCGTCTGGCCATCGCTGTCCACGTCCAGGTACACCAGCGCCACCTCGATGTTCGGCAGTTGCCGAGCCTGGCACATCAACCAGCCATAGACCTTGGCCTGCGCCCAGTGCAACTGGCGATGGTTGGCCGGCTGGCGCGACAGGTCGCCACGGTGAGTCTTGATCTCTTCCAGGCGGTTGCAGGTGGGGTCGTAACCGTCGGCGCGGCCACGTACTTTCAAGGTTTCGAACTGGCCTTCGAGGGTAATTTCCGACTCATAGCCCGCAGCGCGTCGCGCCACCACCCGCCGATGCCCCTCGATCCCCTCCTGGGCGGTGGGTGATGGGGTGAAGCGCAGGTCCAGGTCACCAACCTTGGCGCTGAACTCGCACAAGGCCCGTACCGCCACGCTATAGCTCAAGGCGTTTCGCTCCAGCGTACATGGCACACCGCGACAGGCAAACCGTGCGCCCGGCAGAACTCCAGCCAGCGCAGCTGGTTGTCCTGCAGGCGGTCGCCGGGCCCCTTGACCTCGACCATGCGGTAGCGGCGCTGTTCGGGCCAGAACTGGATCAGGTCGGGCATGCCGGCGCGGTTGTTGCGGATGTCCTGCAGCAGGCGCAGGAAGCACTGTTTCAAATGGGCCGCCGGCAGGCAGGCCAAGGCTTGCTCAAGTAATTCTTCACTGAGCACGGACCAGAACACGAACGGCGACTGCAGGCCTTGCTTGGCGGTGTAGCAGTCGAGAATCGCGCTGTGATGGCTGCCATCGTCGAGTCGCCCCAGGCAACGGTCGAACAGAGCACTGCGGCGTTGCTGGAAATCACCGTCGTGCAGGTCCTGCGGGGCGGCCTGGAATGGGTTGAAGAAGGCGCCAGGCACCGGGGCGAAGATCGCCTCCCAGCACAGCAGGCCGAACAGGCTGTTGAACAGCGTGTTCTCCACGTAATGCACCGGCCCACCGGCTTCGGCCAGGTACTGGCGTACCGCCTCCTCCACACCCAGCGCTGCCTGTTCCCGGGGCAGCTCCAGCTCGATCAGTTCCAGCGGCGCGACACGCTGGCGCCGCTGTGGCGGGCCACC
Source organism: Pseudomonas sp. A2 (assembly GCF_023100865.1). NCBI lineage: Bacteria > Pseudomonadati > Pseudomonadota > Gammaproteobacteria > Pseudomonadales > Pseudomonadaceae > Pseudomonas > Pseudomonas sp. A2. The sequence continues at coordinate 2,863,951 of NZ_CP039127.1, read as the reverse complement.
GAGCTTGCGTGCCAGGCGTGGCAACATGCGTTCCAGCGCCTGCACTTCCAGAGCGTTGGCCGGTGCCGCGGCCAGTTGCAGCGCCAGCGCATGGGCTTGGTGCCACTGCTCGCTGCGCTCCAGCACCCGCACCTGGCGGATGCGCGCCTGGGCGTGGCTGCACTGCGTGTACACAGCCATGGCCTGCGCCCAGTCGCCCAGACGCTCGCATTGCTGGCCCAAGGCGAATTGCAGGCGCGCATGGCGCCGGGCCAGCCATGGGTTGTCGCTGTGCAGGCCCTGCATGGCTGCCAGGATCGCCTGCGGGTCGTCGCCTTGCTCAAGGCGCTCGGCGCAACGGTGCAAGGCCATGGCCAGGTCGACTTCGGCACGTTGTTGAAGGGCACGCGAATCGGGGCTGAACGGCACCTGTTCGTAGCGCAACAAGCCGAGGTCGGCGAGGACGAAGTCCGACCAGTCCTGGTACAGGTTGCCGAAGAACAGCAGGCGCATGCGGTCGCACAAGGGTTGCAGGCACCAATGGAGGATGCGCATGCCGCTGTCCGGGAACCACTCGGCCAGTGAACGGGCTTGCAGGCCCAGAGGTTGCAGCTGTGCAAGCAGGTCATGCTTGGCGGCGCGAGGGCGGCTCAGCTGTGGGGCAAAACAACGGGCAAATTCGTCCTTGCGCAACAGGGCGAACAGTTGCTGCAGTTCCAGTTGCGCGGGCTCCCGTACCCAGCCGAGGGCCAGCAACGGCTGCAGGGCCTGCCCGGTATCGCCGATTTCGGCATAGTCGAGGCGGTCGCTGCGAAACAGCTCGCCCTTGCGCATGACCATGCGCACCATCAGGGCCTGTGCCGGGGCGTCCAGTTGGCCGAAGGTGCGGATGAAAGCGAGTTCCTGATCGTCGAGCAGGTCTTCGTAGCGCTGTTCGACCCACAGCAGCACCTGGCGGAAGTTGTGCAGGTAGTAGAACGGGTCGACGACGGAATGGGCGATCACGGGCTGGGGTCAGGCGGCTGGAATGGATACTGGTTATACATACAGACCAGTAAGCCTGGCAAGTGCCGTGGGTCAGTTCGGTGGCGCTGCCTGTGGAGCGGCCTTGTGTCGCGATGGGCTGCGCAGCAGCCCCGGCGAACTGGCCCGCACGGCGGCGGTGTCGCCCTGTGCGAATACGTGCAGAACATTGCCCTGTTCGACTACATCGCGGTGTCGGCCTCATCGCAGCACAAGGCTGCTCCTACAAAGGATGCGTCAGGCGAGCGATATCTGTTATTTGCGCACAGCACAGCCCGACATCCCCCGACGGCTCAAGGTGTAACCCCGGCGGGCCGGCCACAGCGCAGTTCCAGCACCTGGGCCAGGCGCTCTACCGCCTGTTGCAGCTCACCCGGGTGATTACCCAGCCACGCCATCGCCAGGCACTGCTGGTAGCGCCCCTGCAGGCTGAACTGCTCGCCCGGCATTGCATGCAGCGCTGAACCCGCCAACGACGCGGCAATATCCGCCCATGGCAGCGGCTGGCGAAAGCGCACCCACAGGGTCCGACCGCCCTCCGGCATTTCCAATGCCACCCGCTGGCCAAACTGCAGCTGCAGCTCACGCGCCAGGCATTGCATACGCTTTTGCAGGTCCGTGCGTAGCCGCACTAGTTGCGTCTCGATCTCGCCTTTGCCCAACATGTGCGCCAGCGCTTGCAGGCGAAGCGGTGCAAGCCGAAACGCACGCTCCGCGAAAGCCTTGGCCAGCCCGGCATCATGGCCCAGCAAGTAGGCATAGGGCGCCTCGCTCCCCACTGCGGCATCGAACGCCCCCATCACCAATAACCAGCGGGGGTCGACCCAATCGCGCAGGCGCATATTCGGCGGCCCGCTGTAACAGTGGTCACTGTCCAGGTCGTTTTCCAGCACCCATACAGAGTGCTGCCCAAGCATCTGGCCAAGCTGCTGCTGATAGTGCGGTGATACCAGCCGCCCCTGCGGCATGCCAAGGCACGACGGCATCACGAGCATGCACACCGGCTCGCTATCCAGTAGCCAGGCCAGGGCGCGCAGGTCCGGGTTGCCGCAGGTATCCAGTGGTACCTCCAACACTCGCATGCCGGCGCGGGCCAACGCGCGCAGTACCTGCCAGCAACAGGGCGAGTGCACCACCACGGTTCCTCCTTGCACGGCCAAGGCCGCCAGCAAGGTCTCCAGCAACGCCTGCACATCCGGAGCCAACTGAACGTCATCGGCACGCCAGTACCGATTGGAGGAACGGGTATAGCGTTCTGCGACGGCATTGCGCAGGCGGGCGCTGCCGGGCGCGTCCCAAGGGGCACCATTGTGCGTGCGCTGACGTGCCAGGCGCCGTTCGTGGCTGAGCAGGGTTCGCTCCAGCATCGGCTGTGCCGGCAGGGGTGCCTGCAGAGGCATGGCCGCGGCAGCATCCTTGGCAGTGCCCTGTACGTAATAGCCCGACCTGGGCAGGCATTGCACGCGGCCCTCTTCTTCCAGCAGGCTGTAGGCACTCTGTACGGTGGCCAATGACACCCGCAACCGCCGGGCCAACTCGCGCAACGACGGCAAACGGCAGGGGCCACTTCGTGGAGCCTGGTCGATCAGGGCTTCCAGGTAGCGATAGACCTTGCGATAGGCGAACTCTCCGGCGCCCGATTGCTCCATCAAGGCGGCCCCGCATGACCACGCCGCCGCCCCGCTGCCCGCCGCGGCAGCAACCTCAGCTGTACATCGCGACGGGCCAGATGGCTCATCAGGCGCCAGGAGGCCAGCGGCAGGCCCCCGCCATAGATCAACCTGAGTTGCCCCAGCGGCAGGCCGCTGGTGTTCACCAGCCAGTTTTTCACCGCTTCAGGGCAGGGTTTACCCTGCAAGGCCCGATGCAGGTATGGCAGCGCCACCAGCATGTCGGCATGCCAGCACTGCAGAAAACGCTCCAGGTTCTTCCCCTGCCTGGCAAACGGGCTGAACAGCAGGCACACCTGTTGGATCTGGTTGATGCCGTATGCCCTGCCGAACTGCAGTTGATGCACATCGCGCCGCTTGTTGGCGCCCGGCTGGCCAGCCAGCCGCAATGCCGGGCGACTTGCCTGCGGTTCGAGACTACGCGCGTGCAGTTGCTGCAACTGCGCCGGGGCCAACGGCTCGACGAACGCGGCCAATGGCCGGGCGTCCTGGCCCCCCTCGAAGCGGCAACCGAGCATGAGGTCAAGCTGCTGTTCTTCGAGCAACGGCGGCAGCAGGTCGTCAATGGCAATCAACCGCACCGGCGTGTTCTGCGGCGCCGCCCCCACGGCCGGTTCCGCCAGGGCGCTCGATGGGCCCCCGATGCTGCCGTGCAGGCGACTGAGCCCCTGTGCCAGCGTCGCCAGGCACTGGTGCACCGCATGCGACCCCCGCTCCCCTGCCAGGCGCAAGCTGCGCCGTGCCCAGGCAAGGTACCGGCGGCGCTGGCACGCCGGGATGGCGGTGATCAATACATCCGCAGGGGTATGGGCCTGCAGCGCAAAGCCCACCGCGGCCGCCAACTCCAGGTGCAGGCGACTCCCTAGCAGCGCTTCGGGGCTGGCGTCGACCAGGTGACCGAACATCAGCATGGCGTCCCTCGCCAAAAGCCAGCTTTCGGGCGCGGCAGGGGCATGCCGGCTGAACGGCACTACTTCACGCCCCTTGATCATCTGCAGTTGCACCCGCGGGTCATCCTGCAAGAACAGCGCATTGAAGCCGCGCTCATGGCATTCGAGCGTGGCACTGTCAGCCACGGGCAGGCTCACTACCAGCACCCGCAGCTGGAAGGTTACCGGCGCACGCAGGGCGATACTCAGTTGTGCGGCACGCAGCATCGCCAGCAGCCGGGCACTGCGGTGATCGTTGCCTTGCAGCACCAGCAAGCGGTAGGTGCCGATGTATTCTGGCCCGCCTGCAGCAACCAGCAGCCGTTGTATCAACAACTGCAAGGAAGCACGCTGCGCCTGTGACATATGACTGAGCAAGCGCTCGAGTACTTGCTGGTAGATATAGTGCATTGCCTGGTCGTGAATAGCAGTCACGAAATCACCTCATCAACTTCATACAGCCAGCGCACGTTGATCAGAGAACCTGAACATCAACATGCCCTGAACTTTTCCAGAAGAAATTTCCTACAACTAATTGGAAGTAATGACGTAACCAGTCACTGTCGCCAAGACATCGAGAAGAACGCATCGTAGCGACGCCCCGCCGCTGCCATACACCGCCCTGGCCTGGGCATAGCCATGCTCATTCCACGCTCCTTGCGCAAACTATCATTGAGCCATTATCGAGGGATGCAAGGCGAATAGAAGATACAGATCAGGGTAAAAAAACCATTCAGAAGAAGTGAGAAAACACATTGACCGCGAGGGAATAACAATTCAAGGCAAAAAGCTTGGCGGAATATTACGACCAACCTCCGAGCGATAGCTTAAATATAATCCGCTTCTCTTTTTATTGTAGGAAATTTCCTTTTTTGAACATCAATCATGATGTACCAGGCACAAAAAACCCGGGACTCTGCCCGGGCTTCCTGATGACGCAGACCGCTGTCAGTGTTGCGCCATGTCCAGCACCACGCGCCCGCCGCATGGGCATTGGTCCATGTAGCGATGCGCCTCGACCACCTGCTCGAACGGGTAAACCTTGATGATCTGTGGTGTCAGCAACTGGTCGGCAGTGAACTGGTTGATATCGCGCAAGGCGCGCTGCAGCGCCACCTGGTCCTGGCTGATACCCAGCTCCGGCTTGCCGGTGAAGTTGCCGATGCAGTGCACATAGAACTGGATGTTCTTCTGGAACGCCGCACAAGCCGGGAACGGCGTCTGATTGCCGCCTTGCAGGCCATACAGCACCAGGCTGCCGCGCGGTGCCAGCACATCGCCGAGCAGCGACATCTGCGGCCCACCCATGCCATCCAGGACCATGTCCACACCACGGCCATCGGTGTACTTGCCAACCTGCAGCAGCAGGTCCTGCTCTTCGGTGACAATAACCTTGTCGGCGCCCAGGCCCAGCAGGTACTCACGCTGTTCCGGCTCCTTGGTGGCGGCGAACACCTTCAGCCCCAGGGCCTTGCCCAGTTGCACGAAGGCAGGGCCCGCGCAGTGGCTGGCATCGGTGACCAGCGCCGTCTGCCCGGCTTTCGCCCGGGCAAGGTCGACGTAGGCGAAATACGCGATCAGCAGCGGCGTGTAGTGCACGCTGGCCTCGATCGGGGTAAGCACATCCGGATAACGGGTAATGGCCGAACGCGGCAGCACGATGACATCGCCATACACCGGGTGGTCGTTGGCACTGGTGGCCGGGAAACTGGCAACCCGGTCACCCACCGCAATATCCTCGACCCCTTCACCGACCGCGGTCACCACCCCGGCCATCTCGTGGCCGATCCCCGCCGGCAGGCGCGCCTGGGACGGTGCCAGGTTCTGGCGCCAGAGCACGTCATACCAGCTGACGCCAACCGCCTCGACGCGGATTTGCACCTCGTCGGCAGCAGGTGACGGTTCGGCCTGCTCCTCGCAACGGAGCACATCGGCAGCGCCGAACTTGTGGAAACGGATCATGCGGGACATCGCATACCTCGCCTTTGTGAACCTCTAATTACCACGGACTTTATCCGGGCTTTGCCGGTTAGACCATCAGTGGTCATTAATAGTCGACATGCCTGTCATCGATTGGGCACCTGACTTTCCCTGCGATTGGTCCCCCTAAACCCGTGCAGGGTACCAGCCTTTGGCCTTAAGATTCACCTCTGCCCCACTTCAGGCGAAGCTCACCGATGAATCGAAACGACCTGCGTCGCGTAGACCTCAACCTGCTGATCGTGTTCGAAACGCTGATGCACGAACGCAGCGTGACCCGTGCCGCGGAAAAACTGTTCCTCGGCCAGCCCGCCATCAGCGCGGCGCTGTCACGCCTGCGCAACCTGTTCGACGACCCGCTGTTCGTGCGTACCGGCCGCAGCATGGAGCCCTCGGCCCGGGCCCACGAGATCTTCGCCCTGCTGTCCCCGGCGCTGGACTCGATTTCCACCGCCGTCAGCCGCGCCGCCGAATTCGACCCGGCCACCAGCAATGCGGTGTTCCGCATCGGCCTGTCGGACGACGCCGAATTCGCCCTGCTGCCGCAGTTGCTCAAGCGCATTCGCGCCGAAGCGCCGGGTATCGTGCTGGTGGTGCGCCGGGTCAATTACCTGCTGATGCCGACGCTGCTGGCCTCGGGCGAGATCTCGGTGGGGGTCAGCTACACCAGCGAGCTGCCAGCCAACGCCAAGCGCAAGGTGCTGCGCCGCAGCATGCCGAAACTGCTGCGCGCCGACAGCGTGCCCGGCGCCATCACCCTGGACGACTTCTGCGCGCGGCCGCATGCGCTGGTGTCGTTTGCCGGGGACCTGTCGGGGTTCATCGACGAGGCGCTGGAAGAGATTGGCCGCAAGCGCCATGTGGTGCTGGCGGTGCCGCAGTTCAACGGGCTGGGGAGCTTGCTGGCGGGCACCGACATTGTCGCTACGGTGCCGGACTACACGGCGGATGCGTTGACCGCGGCGGGTGGGTTGCGGGCCGAGGATCTGCCGCTGGATGTGCGCAGTTTCGAACTGCACATGGCCTGGCGCGGGGCGCAGGACAATGACCCGGCGGAGCGGTGGTTGCGGTCGCGGATTCAGATGTTCTTCGGGGACCCGGACAGTCTCTGAGCACGATCCCCAACACCTCATCGCGCAAATGGCCCAGGCGCTATGGATCAAGGCTTTCACGCTTGGCCGGCAAGAACGCCACGCCCCCCTGTGGGAGCGGCTTCAGCCGCGAAGCAGGCGCCGCGGTATTACATGTATTTCATCAGTCCCGATCAATCTTGCGATTTGACAAGGCGAAGGACAGGGTCGATACCAATGACATCTCTGCCAAAGGAGTCACCCATGTCGAAGCTTTATCCCAGCATTGATCCTGAGGGGCTGGTCGAGTACTCGGTGGTGTACAGCGACCGCTCGCTCAATCACATGTCGCAGACGTTTCAAGGCGTGATGAAGAACATTTCCAGTACCCTGAAACAGGTCTATAACGCCCAGGCTGTTGCGGTAGTGCCCGGTAGCGGTACATTCGGCATGGAATCGGTAGCGCGCCAGTTTGCCACCGGTCAGCAATGCCTGGTGATACGCAACGGCTGGTTCAGTTATCGCTGGAGCCAGATCCTCGAGATGGGCAACATCCCGGCGGCCACCACAGTGCTGAACGCCCGACCGGTCGACACTGGTCGCCAGGCTGCCTACGCTCCGCCCCCTCTGGACGAAGTGCTGGCGGCGATAAAGGCGCACAAGCCGCAGATTGTCTTCGCCCCCCACGTTGAAACCTCATCCGGGATTATCCTGCCCGACGATTACCTGCGGGCCGTCGGCGACGCTGTACATGCGGTGGGCGGCCTGTTCGTGCTCGACTGCATCGCCTCAGGCACGATATGGGTTGATATGCAAAAGTGCGCAGTCGACCTGCTGATCAGCGCTCCACAGAAAGGCTGGAGCGCCTCCCCTTGCTGCGCCCTGGTGATGCTCAGTGCTTTGGCCCTGGAGCGCATCGAGCAGACGCAAAGCAGCAGTTTCGCCTGCGACCTGAAAAAGTGTCTGCAGATCATGCAGGCCTACGAACAGGGCGGGCATGCCTACCATGCGACCATGCCCAGCGACTCTCTCACGCGATTTAGCAAAGTAATAGACGAGATGCGAGCCTACGGTTTCGACAAGGTCCGCGGCGAACAACAGGCTCTGGGCGATCGGGTGCGCGCCATGTTGACCGGCAAAGGCATCAAGAGCGTGGCCGCAGCCGGCTTTCAGGCCCCGGGCGTAGTGGTGAGCTACACCGATGATGCCGATATCAAGAGCGGTAAGAAATTTGTCGAGCACGGCCTGCAGATAGCCGCCGGAGTGCCGTTGCAATGTGACGAGCCGGCCGACTTCCAGACCTTCCGCATCGGTCTGTTCGGGCTCGAAAAACTGCACAATATCGAGCGCACGGTCAGCACCCTCGAGCAGGCACTGGACGAAGTGATGGTGAATTAAGGCCTCATCCTGGCATTTGCCGCTTTCGTGTCCTCGATTATCGAAAGCGGCACGCCACCGGCACAGATGGCGGCAATTCGCGAGCGTCTGCGTGAACTTGGCCTGGAACCTTACGACTGCTTGTCGCCCCATGGATGCACTCGCGGTTCACGCCGCCAAGCAAAAAGGCACTTACCGCGAATGATGGTGATCTGAACCCTTAAACTGCTTGCAGTTGCCGGTCAGCGTGGTAAGACGAGCGCACCAGCGGCCCGGAGGCCACGTTTCTGAACCCCATCGCCAAGGCCTGCTCGGCAAGCATGGCGAAGGTGTCAGGGTGCACGAAGCGCTGTACCGGCAGGTGGCTGCGGGACGGTTGCAGATACTGTCCCAGGGTCAGCATGTCAACCTGATGCTCACGCATGCGCTGCATCACCTCGACCACCTCGGCATCGGTCTCGCCCAGGCCTAGCATCAGGCCGGACTTTGTCGGTACCGCCGGCAGGCGTTGCTTGAAGCGCTCCAGCAGGTCCAACGACCACTCGAAGTCCGAGCCCGGCCGTGCCGCCCGGTACAGGCGCGGCACGGTTTCCGGGTTGTGGTTGAATACGTCTGGCGGCTCTTGCGCCGTGATGTCCAGAGCAACGTCCATACGGCCACGGTAATCCGGCACCAGGGTTTCCAGCTGGATACCCGGCGACAGTCTGCGGATCTCGCGCAGGCAATCGGCGAAGTGGCGGGCGCCGCCATCGCGGCCGGGAGGCTACGGTGATCCAACTGCACGATGTCGACCTCAAACTGCTCAGGGTATTCACCACGATCGTCAGGTGCGGCGGTTTTTCTGCGGCACAGGCCGCGCTCAATGCCGGCCAGTCGACCATACTCAACCTAGGCATCATCGACTCCGACCGACCGCTGTCGACCCATTGCGGACATTCGACTGGGCTGCGTTCACCCTCGACCTGACCGGGAGCAGGTCTGGCCATAAGTATGCAAGGCACACTAGCGCAATGAGTCAGACGGCTTCAGGGGATTGATCTGATCCTGCCGAATCCAGCCGATATGGGAGCGTTCATCGTCGCCAGTAAACTCGACATGCGCCCAGCCTGGCTGGTAGGCCAACAAGCCAACAACATCGCCTTTGATGATGTAGGGCCCCCTTGAGCCATCCTCGCCTCGATTTTTTTGCAGATAGGCCCTCTCGGCGCTAACAGTAGCCAGGCCGATCCAGTGCTTGCTGGCGGTGCGGCTCAACGCCAGCCCGGTGCTGATCATAGGCCCCAGCACACTGCCGCAGCCAGGGTGCTCCTGCCCTTTGGGCACCCTCAACTCGATGCCATCAGCAGTCGCCGCTACACTGCCGGGAAATGCCTGGTGGCTCCAGGTGGTGACCCGCATCGGCGAGGCGTCATCGAGTTGTCCCTGCAGGTAGAATGCGCAGCGCCGGCTTACCCCCTCGCCAAGCTCTTCGGAGAAATAACCCTCAACCTTATGGTCCGGCGTAATTGCAACCATCAACCCCTCATATTGCCCTGGCGTCAGCGCAACATTGCCCGCCGATACCGACGACGCACTAGCGCTCATCAATCCTAGTAACAGCAACCGTGGCCAATTAACGCTTTTCATCCATCCTCCCTATTTGTGATAGCCATTTACCGACGATCGTCAGGTGTACTGGATGTAGAAGTATCCGGCTTCATCACCTTCCTTGCCGCGCCGGGCTCGATGGTCGATGAAGACATAGCCGATGCCATCAGCAAAAATGCCCTCATGGTCGGGGTTGATCTCGGCAATGTCTGCATCGAGCAGTTGCAGATGGAACATGTAGCGAGGACTTAATTCGTAGACGGGGTCCTGTAACCAACTGGGCGTGCCAGATGATTTGCTCATCTCGATGCCGACGAACTCACCGCCGATTTCCACATCGAATTCGTCCTCGGTCATCTCTTCGAAGTCGATGAACGCCTGGGTGAGCAGCAGCGGGGGATTGCTGGGGACTATGGGTTCGGGTGCAAGATCGTGCAGGATGACCCGGGCAAAGCCGTTCTTGATCTGCTCCTGCAATTCTGACTGCTGATGAACCGTGTAACGGCGCTGGAGCGCGGCGTTAAAGCCGCCGCTCTGGTACTGCTGGGCTGCGATGAATACAGTAAGGGCCATACCCGGAGGTACGCACTGATAGCCGGCATAAAAGCGCTCGGTCGTGGTGACCAGAGGGGTCAATAGCTCGCCTGTCTTGGGGTTAGACGGCCACAGCTTGAGGTCGGTGAGATAGGCGCCACCGCCGATGTGACCAAAGCCCTTGTCTTGCTGTTTCAGGATAATTTTGTCCATGTCTTTTCACTCCTTGAAAACCGATGCAGTGCTTCTCCATGAGAGTTACCGTGCAGACAGCCCAATGCCAGGTCTCGCAAACGGCAGTGGATTCTGCAACAGGTGAACACGGATTTCCAACATCCGCCAGGGCACTGAACTTCCGCGATTGCTGAGCAGGTCCTGCTGTTCATAGGACGCTTCGGTATCTGCTAAGGTACTGCCCTGCCTCGAAGGGGGGTCTCCATTGCGTAGCCGTTCATTGGCTGGGGCCATGGAATCTGAAATATGACAAGGAGCGTTGACATGAAGTATCGAGGACGGCTATCGGACGAGCAGTTTGAGGCGTTCATGACCCGCTATTTTCCGACCTTCATGGGTGGCAGCCTTTTGTGCATGCTTGCAGGAGGTGGCGGCATTTCCATGTGGCAGCACGGTTACCTGCGCGGTGTACCGGATAGCCAAACGTATGCACTTGCGGCGCTGCTGACCCTGTGTTTCCTGATCTGCGTAGGTCAAATTGCACTGATTCGAGGTTTTCGCTGGGGAGTATGGTTGGTACTTCCGAGCTTGTTGGGCCCGGCAATCGCGGCTGTTGGCTTATTCGGCACGCGGTATGCCGGTGCCGTTCAAATGAGCGTCCTGTTCATGTCTCTTGCGGGGTTGTTGGTCCTCAATAGCAACAAGCATCGGGCTATGCGTAAGCGCTTGGAAGAGATGCGATTACAACGCAACGGGGCCATGCCGGCCACGCGTTCGGACGAATTTCCGGATGGCCCACCGAGCGAAAAGCCATGGATGGCCTATCTGGTGCTGGGGACGATGACGATCATCATCTTGTGCAAAATCTATCTGTTTTTCTGGGGCTGATGCCAGTTCAGCAGGCGTCACGATCTGGAAGGCTTTGGCGCCTGCTGCGAGCAAGATCAAAGCCAAGAGTTAATGCGAGCGCAGTTCAGTCATAATTGCGAAGCCCCACCACCGCCTGGATTTCTTTACCTTGATGAACAGCGCTTGGTAATGGGCGTGTCTGGCTACACCGAAGTGCCACTCGCACAGGCTGATTTCCAGTACGGCCAGCCGCTTACGCCGAGGAATAGTGGAATCGCATCGAATACCTTATACGAGTTGCGCCATCCGGCGTCGGTAAATCCATGCGGCCAGGTGGTAGCTACCTCCCAACGCGAATACGCAAGCGAACAGACCTGCTAGCAGGCTCGCTCCCCACAGCGCATCTCGGTCATCGATGATTGCGGTCGTAGCGGGCGCTTCAGGGCGATACAACACGTCAACCCGGTCGCCTATCGCGTAGCCGAAGATCAACCCATTTTCGGGGTAGCTGATCACTCTGCCAGTGGCGTCCCTAAAGTCGATTTGTGGATGACTGCCGCCCGCGTTCACAGCGCTGACATTGCCTTGGGCGCGTTGGGCGTGAGCCACAAAGCCCAAGCGGTCTTCAACCAACCAAAATGTAAGGCAGAGCAGAAATAAGCCCACCGGAATGAAAACCGAGGCACGGAGGATGTCTCCCCGGGAAAAGGCTGGCGTCTTGCCCATGGCTGGTTCCTTGGTTCGTCCCAAACGCTTGTCATTGCAGTCAATTTGAAAAGTGCTGTCAAGCCAGAGCCAGCAGCAATGGCGATCGGAGGCCTCGGTTTGCAGTGCCCCTTTCCGTGAGCGTCTGCAATGGGTCCAGAGTGTTTAAAAACGCGGTGGTGTAATGTCGGCGCGCAGCGCCGACGGTTGTTATCCGCGTAGTCGCTCGCAGCAAGCTTATGGGGCGTCACGAGGGGGCGTGGAGGCTTCAGTGTGGCTTCTGGCGAGCCAAGTAGGCAACGAAGCCAACCCTTTCAGGCCGACAACGCCTTCATCAAGCTGATGGTGCCAAGGATTTTCATAACGCGCTTCATGTTGTAGGCGAGCACGTTCAAGCTCATTTCTGCGCAGTTCGTCGACAAACACGTCAACCACGCGCACCGGATTGGTATCGCTGACGTAGTCGTCGAGGCTTTCGGGAAGCAAAGTGCTTTGGCCTCGATGTCCACCTTGAATGAAGCGCTTCAGTGCCGACCCCGAGTTGATCACGCTAAAAATGATAGCAAAAGCATTCTGATTCAGCCGCTGGTATGCGTTTGCCCGTTAACAGTCTTTTTGAGGTAATGACGATGAGCCGATTGCACACGGTAACCATTGACCTGAGTGGAGTTTCAAGCTCTGAGGAACTCCATTGTGTCTTGAAGGATGCGCTCGGTTTTCCTGGCTGGTATGGCTGTAATTGGGATGCTTTCTGGGATGCTATAACGGGTCTAGTGGAAATGCCCGAGCACCTGAAAATTTCAGGGTGGAACATGCTATCCAAGCGCTTACCTGAGGATGCGAGGCTCATGTATGAATGCCTTACCGAAATGAAGGTTGAGTACCCAACGCTCGCATCAGATGTAGATTTCGGCTAAACGATCCCAAGCGAAATTTCGCCAGTCCCACCTGGAAACACAAGCGCCGCGCGGACGTACCTTCCAAAATCCTTCTGCGGGAAGCTTGTCTGCCTGACACCGGCTGAACATCTGTTTTTACACACTCTGGGCCAGAAGCGGACACTCAGCAATGGCCGCTTCTGCACCATCGATGATCCCTATGGCCGAGACTTTAGACAACCTGTAGCGGCCATCGACCAATCGCGCAAACGGCCATCTAAGGGACCTACGAAAACAGCGACGATTCATTTTTCCGACTGCTCTTGAACACCGGGACTTCGATACCTTTGCTTACCCCACACTGTAGGGTCTGGCGTCACCTCAATCACCATCGTCGGTGGCCGGTTGATACGAAAGCCGGGCTCCATTTTTTCACGCATTTCCAAGTACTGCCCCAGGAAGGCGTCGTACGCCAAGCGGGGGGCGTATTGCACACTTCCGTTCTGATCCACTGCTTCACCGTGGTAGAAGAAGTCCACCCCCTGGGCAAGAGGCAAGGACAGGCTGGCGATAGGTTTGTAGTCGCCTTCATAGAGCGTGAGGCGCAGCTTTGCCTTTATCCCATACAACAGGCCCATCTGTTCGGCAAACCAATTGATATACATATCGCCGTTGATGCGCACAGGTTCGAGTGCGGGCACTGTATAGGCGGTGTCTAGATCATGATTCTTGCGAAGGCGGCTAGCCATGCCATGGAGTTCCAATCCTTCACCAAGTTTGATTTCCACCTGCTCCCCGGGCTCAATCTTGATTGGCTTGTTAACTGAGAGCGCAGGCCACAAAAGGTTTTTGCCACCATATGAGCCACCGCCTTTCGATAGATTTCTCGCCTGAACTATCTCCCATTTGGCTGCTGTCAGGACGATTATGGCCGATGTGATATTTGTCGCGCGTACCGATAAGTAGACCTGCTCATTTACAGACTTTTTCTCCCCGCTCGGTCGTCCGAACATGGGCGTTGGGCTGAACCAAGCGTCTGACACAAAGAGCCTACGGCCACGACTCGAGGCAGTGATGTCGGTGAGGCGCTCTAATGCTTCTTTGGTGATCCCGATGCAGTAGCTAGTCACCGATGCACCCGCGCCAGTGACGATCGCCGAGCAAGGATCTGTCGTCTGCATATTCGGTGATCCTGCGATAGCCAGCTGGGGCAGCGATAGCACCGCAAGCATCACTATCGAGCGGTAACTTCTTTGCGCCATCATGGGCGGGTATCGACTGTGGCTTTCACAACAGCACCTTGTCCGGTCACGATCGGCGAGGCAGCGCCGTGGGTGGACAAGCCATCTTTCCTAGAGGCTTGCGCAGAGGTCGGATTAGTAGGCCCTGTGACATGCACTTCCACTTGTGCATCAGGCGCAGTGACGATGGGAGAGGCATCTGTATAGGTGGCAATGGGCGGGGTCGGATATTCGGCCGGCTGGAGTGTCACGCCTATCCGATCGGCCTGTGCCTCGACCTTGAGCCCGCGATTCTGGATTACTGCTGCAGTGCCCAATGCTCCGATCACAATAATCAGTGTGATCGCCATTAGGTTGCGGATGCGGTTGCTGTTTGCGGGGGTGTTTTGCGAGAAGTTGTTCGAGTCCAAAGGCATTCTTCCTTATTTGCATTGCGAGCTGTTGCACTCCTAGGGGATATGGTGCCTCAGAACGAAGTCGAAAGTCATGAATCGGGTCTGTTTGCGTAGGTCCTTCAAATGGCCGTTTTGAGCGACTATAACACCGTGGCGAAAATGCCCATCAAGGCAAAACCCAAGGCTGTGAGTACAGCAAACCACACCCCGTAAACCATCATCTGCACGCTGACCGATCCGCGAGCTGGATCGACGAATTGGGGAATGAATGCCAACACGAACAAGCCTGGTTTCGGGTTGAGCGCAGCCGAAAGCAGACCCGTTAGAAAAATGCTGGGCAACGATTGCCGGGACGCCGGCTGAAAGCCGATCAAACTGCGCGCGCGCAAGACTTTGATGCCGAGCCAGAGCAGATAGCTAGCACCGATGAGTTTGATCACCCAGAAAGCGACCGCCGAGGTTTGCATCAGAAGGGTCAACCCTAACGAAGCGGCTGCGACGTGAAACAGAATACCCGCGCCTGACGCCATGCCGGATACGGCCGCTGCGAATTTGCCCTGGCTGAGACCACGGCCAATGGCCAACAGGTTGTCAGGGCCCGGCGCCAATACCAACAGCACGCAGGCAGCAGTGTAGGCAAACCACACATTCATTGGAAACACGGCTCTCTCCTTAAGCCTGATGAAGCATCCATCCTGACGGTGGGGTATGCCATCGCAGCACTGGAAAAGCGGAGCGCACATGGACAAGCAGGCTAAAAATATACTTTTCAAAACATACTGGGGTAGCAATGGCTGGCTTCCTGCCCCGAAGACGGATCCTCAAGATTTCGCGTATGCAAAAGCGCAGGGCCTGATGTTTGAACCCGCCAGCATCGGCCATGACCAGTGCTTAGACGAGGTACTGGATATGATCAAGCGAATCCCCCCAGCCAAGGCCGCCCGCGCGTTTGTAGCCAGCCTTTCCAGAAGGAGACTGGACTGGCGGTCTGGCGTGGCTTCATATCATCTCGCCTGCCAGATGGTTCCTCATCAGTACACGCCTACTGTTTGTGGTCACAGTTACCTTCCCGACGGTACGGTCACGACCACAAGCTATACGTGCGCGGTCTGCCGCGATGTGGTCCCCGGCCTCACGGTCGGGGAAGATCAATACACGGATGTGGACCTCAACGTCCTTAATTTCGAGCGCATAAAATGGGGCGGAGTCCGCCACGGCCAATTGATCTACACATGGTTCGACCTCCAAGAACTGTTGCGTGACGACATCCCCAATCCGACGGAAGAGGATTTAGCAATTCTCCGAGCGATCCTTGGGATCATCGACCTAAGCAAACCTGGCGACCACGCCGGCAGTTTGGAGAAGCGGTTGGCAGACGTGGTGAAGTCTTCAAAGAACGAGCGGCGGGTGATTATCGACGTCCTGGCGCACTTGGGCGTGCTCAAACCAGCGTCTTTCGAACGGCCTATTCACAGCAGAAGCGACTGGTCGGAAGCGGCTGCATGCTGGCGTGGAGAGGACAAGTTTGATCACGAGGCCGTGTGCAAACATTTCGGCCGGTGGCTCCAGACGGAGGTCAATCATTAGCGACTGATGTCCGATAGTAGCCATTCGTGAACGGCCGGTATGGGTCGAAAGCGGACAGTTGCAAAGGCCAGCAATTCTACGGCTTCGCTATCCATTGCCGGCTAATTGCCGCAGCCTACCTCCAGACGCTGAACAACCTACCCCAGGAGCTGTGGCAAATGGAAGAAATGGAAAAAATCATCGCCCCAGGCGGCAGATTCGCGGTCAAGGTCGCCGCCTGGGAAGCGCGCAACAGCCAATGGGTGTATGTGCCCTCGCTCCTTGATAGGCAAACCCAGGCGGTCATTTTTGCATTCGCCGACCCTCGTTGGTCCATGGATCAGGCCACCTGGCGTAGTCATGCGACGGTTCATTTCGTGCTCCGGAAATTTCCGGGCGATCACCATCCGGCGACACTGGAGCTACTGGTGAATTGCGCCAATCAGACTGCGGTCGTGGTGGCAGGCACCGAACACAAGCTGGCCGAGATCGAGCAAGTACTGGAGGCCGCATTCGAGAAAAAACCAAGTGCGTCCTGACCCGACGGCCTTGCTCGCCCCCCCTGTAAGTCGATCAAACACCCGTGGGAAAGCCGGCACCGTCGACATGATAAACCTGCGGTTCTTCCGACAAGTACGGCGCCAGCCCCAGCATGAACAGGCGATGGTCTTCACTGGCTTCGAAACCAGGCGTGTGGTCTGCAAGTGACGCCCAATACACGATCAGGTTGAATACGTGTGGCGTCTCTACCCCCTGCGCCAGCATGTGCCCGCCGTAGCCCTTGGCGCGAGTGAGCAAAGGCGCGACCTCGGCAAATGCCTCCCTGAACGCTTGGATGTGTTGCGAATGAACGGGAAGCAGAGCGATTTCATAGATCATGGCAATTCCTCGACAACGGCGATGGCGATCTTTCCCTGGATACCGTTATTGGGGCTCTCCAGACGGGCATGGGCCAGCGCTATGTCGCGAAGGAAGTAGACGGCGCCGATATGCGGCCGCAGTTGCCCACGCGCCACCAACGCACTCAACTCATCGAGCTTGCCGCGGTTCTGGCGGGTGAACACGAAGTGGTAACTGGCGTTCTTGCCCCAGGCCTGGATGAGGTTCTGTGGTTGTGCCGTATCCACGATCGACACGACGCGGCCCAGTTGTGCAAGCACATCAGGGCTACCTGCCAAGGTGTTGCCTCCGATGCTGTCGAACACCACATCGACACCTTGTCCGTTAGTCTCCCGCATCACGGCAGCAACGTAGTCTTCTTTTTCGTAATCGATGACCACGTCGGCGCCCAGCCCACGTACGAATTCAGCGTTGGTCTCGCGCACCGTGGTGAACACCCGTGCGCCCATGGCTTTTGCCAGCTGGATCGCCACATGACCGACGCCCCCTGCACCGCCGTGTATGAGGATGCTTTCCCCCACTCGAAGCGCCGCACGCACGACCAGTGCTTCCCACACCGTGCCACCGACCAGGCTCAGGCTAGCCGCCTGCAGATGGCTCAGTGACGCAGGCTTCCGGGCGATAATGCTTTCGGCTGCCACGTGGTACTCGGCATAACTCCCCGGCCCGCCGAATATCTGCGGCGTGTACCAGACTTCGTCGCCTGGAGCGAAGGCCGTCACGCCCGCACCAACGGCTTCTACAACCCCCGACACATCATGCCCGGTAATTGCGGGCAGCTGCACAAGGTCGTGATAGTCACCACGGCGGACTTGATAATCCAACGGGTTGATGGATGTTGCGTGTACCCGGACCAGCACCTGTCCCGCCAGCGGTACAGGCTTCGGCACCTCGCAGAGCTCGAAGGCATCTACCCCGCCGTAGGATTTGAGCAACATCGCCTTCACGGTAAACCTCCATATCTGGAATAAGGGATATCGAGATATTTCGATATAATGCAGCAAAAAAAGTTACAGGTCTTTCCCGATGATCTCGGCAAGCGCGCTGATGGCGGCTTCATTGCGTTTGTAATATGTCCACTGGCCTATGCGCCGGACATCAACCAAACCCACCCGTTGCAGCGTTGCGAGGTAACTCGACACCGTAGACTGCGAAAGCCCTATGCCTTCCTGGATACTGCTGACGCACACGCCCACCGTCAGAACGTCCCCTTCGTCTTGGGGAGGGAAGTTCTTTGCGGGATCCTTCAACCCCTTCAGTATCTGAAGGCGTATCGGGTTCGACAGGGCTTTGAAGACTTCTAGCAATTCCATGACGCGAGGATATCGAGATTCTTCGATAAGTCAATACCCGCTGGCGGCGCATCGAAGCGTCCACCCCTTGCTTACAACCGAAACGATTGCCGCATCGCCCGCGCCAGCAAAGTCACGGCGCCGTCCCCGCCCGATGCCGGGCTGCGCACGAACAGGATGTCGTGGTCGGGAATGGCCGGCAGCCCCTCGAGGATCTGCATGCGCTCGGTGACCTTGGCCCGGTCGATCACACTGATGGCCAAGCCGGCCTCCACACAGGCCTTGACGGCCTGGTTGGAGTGGCTTTCAAGGATAATGCGCGAGCGGCGTCCCGAGGCCTTGAGTGATTCGACCATGGCCTCACGGTAGGGGCATTGCAAGGCATGGGCAGCCAGCGGCAACGGGTCGCGCAGGACCGCCGCCGCGTTCATCGGCCCGACCCAGACCGGCGTGGTCGACAGCAGTCGCTCGGCATCGGGCCCGAGCGTGCCTTCGGCCTGGGCGACCACTGCTGCCTGCAATTTGCCGCGCTGCACCAGCTCCCTCAGGGCATGGCTCGGCCCGGTCCTGAGTTCGAGCACCACATTCGGCCAGGCAGCGCTGAACATCGGCAAGATATCGCGAATCACATGAGCCGCGTATTCGTCAGGGACACCGAGCGTGATACGCCCGGCCAGATCCGGCCCGTGCAGCTCTGCCCGCACCTGATCATGTGTCGGGGTATGAACCAGCACCCGCCGATCCCGCCCGCCACGCCGACCCGTCGCCCCTGGCAGCGGGCCTTGCCGCTGCACTTGCTTGAAGCCGCGCGGCTGCTGACCTGGAGTTCCGGGTTCATCGGTGCACGCTTTTCCATCGATCATGCCCCCGCCCTGCTGGTGGTGTTCTGGCGCTGCCTGGTGGTGAGCCTGCTGTTGTTCCCGTTCGTCTGGCGCGCCCTGCGCCATACGCCGTTTGCCGTGTTGCTGAGCCACGCGGGCATCGGCCTGCTGGCCATGGCGGGCTACCTGACCGGCGTGACGCAGGGCATTGCCCTGGGTGTGCCCGCCGGCCTGGCCGCGTTATGTGCCGACCTGTTGCCACTGGGCATGGCGCTGCTCGCAGCGCTGGTACTGGGCGAGCGCCTGCCGCTGCAGGTGTGGGTCGGCCTGATCGTCGGGCTGTTGGGGGTGCTGTGGGTGACCCACGATGCGCTGATGCTGGGCACTGCACCGGTGTGGGCCTATGGCCTGCTCGTGGCCGGCATGTGCTCGCTGGCGGTCGCCACGTTGTGGCAAAAACGCAGCGAGGTGCAGGCGATGGGCTTGTTGCCCAACCTCTCGCTGCAGTGTTTCGTCTCCAGTTTCGCCTTCGCCGCCCTCGAAGGCAGCCAACGCAGCCTGGCACCGGTTACCAGCGCAGGCTTTGCACTGAGCGTGTCGTGGACCGCAGTCCTGTCGACGCTTGGCGGCTATGGGTTGTACTGGGTCTGCCTGCGCAGGTCCTCGGCCACCCGCGTCGCCAGCGTGCTGTACCTCAGCCCGCCGATCACCCTGCTCTGGGCCTGGGCGATGTTCGATGAGCCGTTGTCCTGGCCCATGGCAGCGGGGATGGCGCTATCGGCGGTCGGCATCTGCCTGGTGGTACGCGCCGAGGCCCGGCAAGCCAGCCGCGATGAGCGCAAGCCCAACCACCCTACCCCACGCTGAGGTGCCAGCGAGACTGACAGCAATGAACGTTGCCCGTGCAGTTTCGTAAGGCGCGCGCCGGGATGTGATTCCCTAGAGTGTGGCCCATCGGCCAGGCACGAGCGGGGCGACAACCCTGCTCCAGGAAACCTGGCCTGCACGCGTATCGAACCTGAGTTGCCACACAGGATGCCTGTCATGTCTCGAATCGAAAACGAAGCCAGCGAACCCCGGCGCTGGTTGATGTTCGCCATCTTGCTGGTCGGTGCGTTTCTGCCTCCGCTGGATTTCTTCATCGTCAACGTCGCGCTGCCCTCGATACAGGCCGACCTGGGCACAGGTGCCTCTGCCGAGCAGCTGGTGATCGCATCCTACGCGACGCTCTATGCCGTGACGCTGATCACTGGCGGGCGCCTTGGCGACCTGTATGGGCGCGGGCGGATGTTCTTCGTCGGCCTGCTGGGCTTCGCCGCTGCCTCGCTGCTGTGCGGCGTGGCGACTGCGCCATGGGTACTGGTGCTCGGGCGCGCCTTGCAGGGCGTTAGCGCTGCCGTGATGGCGCCGCAGGCACTCGCCTCGGTACAGACGATTTTTCCGGCAGCGGAAAAGTCATTGGCCCTGAGCCTGTACGGGGCTGTGTTTGGCCTGGCGTCAGTGATCGGCCAGGCGCTGGGTGGCGTGCTGATCGCGCTCGACCTCTTCGGCATGGGCTGGCGCGCGATATTCCTGGTCAACCTGCCAATTGCACTGCTGGTGATTGCATTCGGTATCCCCGTGCTCAAGGACACCCGTGCGCTGCAGGCAAGCAAACTGGACCTGGTGGGTACGGCGTTGTCGATGCTGGCCCTCGGCGCCTTGGTCGTGCCGTTGATCGAGGGCCGCGAAGCGGGATGGCCGTGGTGGGCGTGGCTGTCGCTCGCCGCTGCGCCTGTACTGGGGGCGTTGTTCTGGCGCTACGAGGCGCGCCTGCACCGCACCGGCGGAACCCCTTTGCTGGCACCGGCCGCGCTGCAAGCCCCCGGGCTGGGCCGGGCGTTATCCATAGCGCTGTGCTTCTACGCCATTGGCGTGTTCTTCCTGCTGTTTTCGATCTACCTGCAAGGTGCACTGCATATGACCGCACTGCATGCCGGCCTGGTCTTCCTGCCGTTCGGCGCCGGCTTCCTGATCGGACCGCTCTCGGTTCCCCTGCTCAGGCGCGTGCTCGGCGGTTACGTGAACCCGGTAGGCATGGCGCTGGAGGTCATCGGCTTGCTCTGGCTGGGTTGGCTGATGTCAGTGACTCCCCCTGGCCTTGCCCCGCCCTTCACGTCCCTGGCGGTCATCCTGTTCCTGATCGGGCTGGGACAGGGCCTGGCCCTGCCGACGTTGATGCGCCTGGTCACGGGCCGAGTCGCACCGGCGTATGCCGGGATGATCGCAGGCATCACCAGCGCGACCTTGCAGATCAGCACCTCGCTGAGCGTGGCTGTCATCGGTGGCGTGTTCTATACCGTGCTGGGGGAGCAGGCAACCGCAGCCCGCATCAGCCACGCCTTCACGGTCGCCGTGCTGTGCATGGCCGCCTGCCTGGCTGTAGGGGTTGCGCTGAGCCTGACGTTGGTGCGGCAGCCGGCACCGCTGGCGGAGGCAGCGTCGATGCGCCCGAGCTGAGCGGCGGCAACCTGCTACCCTGCGCCGATCATGCTGGAGGCAAGGTCGGCCAGTGCACGCAGCCGGTCCAGTTGACGCATGTCGCGGTGATAGCCCATCCAGATGTCCCGCCCCGGTGGTGGCTGGTGCTCGTCCAGCAGCCGCAGGCCGGGTACCGAGTCGCCGAGCATACGTGGCAACACGGCGACCCCCAGCCCTTGCGCGCACATCTGTGCCTGAACCGTCCGGCTGCTGCTGGTGAACACGGTGCGGGCCTGCGGGTAACGCTGCTGCAGCCAGTGCACATCCGGGAAATGGGCCTGGGCAATGTTCATCAGGATCAACCCCAGGCCCTCGCCGTCCGGGTGTGGCGCTGGGGCATGCACTGCGGTGTAGAGCCCGTACGGCAAGGTCGTCAACTTGCGCTGGACGATGTCAGGCTCGGTGAAGGGCACGATCCGGAAAGCGATGTCGGCATCGCGGCGGGCAAGGTCGAACAGCCGATGCCCGGCAATGACTTCGGGCACGATCAATGGATACCGTCGTGCCAGTTCGGCCAGCACCGGCGATAGGACATGGCAGGCGAACCAGTCGGCCGAGGAGATGCGCAACAGCCCCTCCGGCTGATCGCCATGCCCCGCCAGGCGACGTTCGATGGCCAGCGCACTGTGCTCCATGGCCAGCGCCAGGTCGAGAATCCGCTCGCCATTGTCGGTGAGCACCAGCCCCTGGGCAGTGCGCAGGAAGAACGCTTGCCCACTGGCCTGTTCGAGCACCTGCAAGCGTCGCCCGACCGTCGGGTGACTGACCTCCAGCGCCCTGGCGGCCCCTCCCAACGAGCCACTGCGAGCAATCGCCAGGAAGATCCGCATGTCACTCCAGTCCATGCTGCCCTCCCGTGCCAGAATGAGTGATGAGGGTGCAACAATGACGGCGTGGCTGCAATCCCCTGAGCGGCTGCCATTCCTGTGCGGTACCGGTGGCAGCCGCTGTTGCCAGCGATGAGGCCGGTACTGACCACAGAGGATTGGACAGTTATCCGCTTTAGGTCCAGGCTGTGTGAAAACGTTCGACGGGATCCGGTGGGTTAGAGAACAACCAGGATTCCGCGCTCCTGCGCGAAATCAGTGTTAGCTGAATAACCAAGCCATTACAGATTTCACGTACGCTCGCGCTCTTCAGCGATCCGTTTGCTTTTTCACACAGCCTGGACCCATTGCGGACATCCACCAGAGGCTACAATAAAGCCCCAAACCATCAGCAACTGCCTGCCCTAATCAAGCGCAGGCTCATGAAAAGGAAGTCAAGCAAGTGGATGTACTTTGCACCTCTCTGGACGAAGTCCGCCAAGGGATCGATGAAATCGACCGCAACCTCGTTTCGCTTCTCGCCAAACGGGGCCGGCTTGTGACGCAAGCAGCTGCCTTCAAGAAAACCACAGATGATGTGCGTGCGCCTGCTCGGGTTGAGCAAGTGATAAGGAAGGTTCGTGAAATGGCTGAGGAAACTGGTGCCTCGGCTGAGGTCGTGGAGCAGGTCTACCGGGCAATGATTTCGGCCTTCATCAGTGAAGAACTGGCCACCCATGCGAAGCTTGCCAACGAACCTTCAGCATCTTGATGACAACGCGGGGCTCATCCGAAGCCCCGCCGCTTTTCCCTACCCACTACCTTTGACTCAAAGCCGCAATCGAAACACCAGATGCGACAAAGGTGAGGCCAGCGCCCACGTTTAGCCCATTTACCAGCCGCGGCCGCTGGTACAGGTAGCGAGATAACACCGTGGCGAAAATGCCCATCAAGGCAAAACCCAAGGCTGTGAGTACAGCAAACCACACCCCGTAAACCATCATCTGCACGCTGACCGATCCGCGAGCTGGATCGACGAATTGGGGAATGAATGCCAACACGAACAAGCCTGGTTTCGGGTTGAGCGCAGCCGAAAGCAGACCCGTTAGAAAAATGCTGGGCAACGATTGCCGGGACGCCGGCTGAAAGCTGATCAAACTGCGCGCGCGCAAGACTTTGATGCCGAGCCAGAGCAGATAGCTAGCACCGATGAGTTTGATCACCCAGAAAGCGACCGCCGAGGTTTGCATCAGAAGGGTCAACCCTAACGAAGCGGCTGCGACGTGAAACAGAATACCCGCGCCTGACGCCATGCCGGATACGGCCGCTGCGAATTTGCCCTGGCTGAGACCACGGCCAATGGCCAACAGGTTGTCAGGGCCCGGCGCCAATACCAACAGCACGCAGGCAGCAGTGTAGGCAAACCACACATTCATTGGAAACACGGCTCTCTCCTTAAGCCTGATGAAGCATCCATCCTGACGGTGGGGTATGCCAATGGCAAGGAGGAATCTCAAGGATTGTTGGCTGAGTTGTCCAAGTCAGCGACAAACGCTATGTCCGCAATGGGTCGATAGCAGCCGTTCGTGAATGCATTCCCAAACGGACCCAGCCCTGCCCCGTTATCGGCCACACAACCGTGGAGGTACACTAAAGTCCAGCGAGGGCCTGTTCGAAAACTGTGAGAAATAGCCGTTCTCGATCGCGCATTCTGAGGGTATCGAAGGGTATTTCTGGGGGTACATGGTCCTGCCCCGTGACAGCGGACGCCAAGAAGCTGGCTACATAGCCAACTGCCTTAAGCCTTTTGCGTATTCGTTCGGTGAACGGTAACCCAGTGCTGAATGCAGTCGACAGCTGTTGTAAAACCCATGGATGTAGCTGGCAATTGCCAGGTGAGCCTGTTTCTTGGTGGGGTAGACCGTGCAGGCTTCCTCCCTCTTCAATGTAGCGAAGAAACTTTCAGCTACGGCGTTATCCCAGCAGTTTCCTTTCCGGCTCATGCTTTGCGCGAAGCCCTTCTTGGCCAAAGCGAGACGAAACCTGCTGCTCGCGTACTGGCGCCCTTGATCGGAGTGGAAAATCACTCCATAAGCGCCCAGGCATGCGTTCCAGGCGTTCATAAAAGCGCGCTCGACCAAGTCGTCAGGCATCCTGTCCGCCAGGCTGTAACCCAGCACCTGGCGGGTTTGGATGCTCAGTACCACTGCCAGATAAAGCCAGCCCTCTTTCGTAGCGATGTAAGTGATATCGCTGACCCAGGCTGGGGTTGAGCTTTGAACGGAGAACTGACGATCCAATAAATTGCTCGCCACTGGCAGCGCATGGTGACTGTCGGTGGTGCACGGTCTGAAACCGCCCTTGGATCGGCCCTGTATGTGTTCTTCATGCATCAGTCGGTCGATGCGCTTATGACCTACCGCGTGGGCCTGCTGCCTCAGTGCCTCGACCAGCCGTGGTCGGCCATAGGTCTTGCGGCTAGCCGCGTAAACCTTGTGTAGATCGATGCGAATTTGTGCATCCGGATCTGGACGGCCTTGGCGATGCTGATAGTCGTAAAAGCCTGAAACTGAAACGCCCATTACCCGGCACAACAGACGCACCGGGAACTGAGCCCGTTCTTCAGCGACGAAGGCGTATCTCACCTGGACTCTTTGGCAAAGAATACCGCCGCCTTTTTTAGGATTTCACGCTCCAATTTCAGCTCGGCGTTCTCGGCTCGCAATCGTGCTAACTCGCTGTCCTCTCTGGTGATTGCGCGACGGTCAGGAGAGCTCAACGGCTGGCCATTGCGGGAAGCGTTGACCCAGTTGTCCAACGTTTTCACAGACATCTCCAGCTGGCGAGCAGCTTCCGTCCTGCCAAGCGTTTCGGCCAGCGCAACGGCCTGAATCTTGAACTCATCGGTATAATTACGGCGAGTGGTTGGGTACATGACAACCTCCAAGATAGCGATGTAAGTATCGCTTCTTGGCGTCCGTTGTCACGGGGCAGGCCCAACATTACCGCTAACCGGCAACGCTTGACTCTACCGTAAGGGGCAGACTTTACCCTTGGCACTTCATTACCTGGAGTTTGTCATGAAGAGCAAACGCATGCTCGTAATCCTCGGCCACCCTTCGAACGACAGCTTTTGCGGCGCTGTGTCCGAACGTTACGTCGAGGCCGCCACGCAAGCAGGCCATGAGGTGCGCTTGCTGCGCCTGGACACCCTGGATTTCGATCCGGTCCTGCACGATGGCTATAACCAGGTCCAGTTGCTTGAGCCCGATCTGATCGCCGCACAGAACGACATTACCTGGGCCGAACACCTGACATTTGTGTATCCGATCTGGTGGGGCGGCATTCCGGCGTTGCTCAAGGGGTTCTTCGACCGCGTGTTTCTGCCCGGTTTTGCCTTCAAGTACCGCAAGGGCTCGCCCTTCCCGGACAAGCTGCTCAAGGGCCGCACGGCTCACCTATTGGTGACCATGGACACGCCGCCGTGGTACTACCGGTGGGTGTATCGCATGCCGGGCCTGCACCAAATGCGCAAGACCACCCTGGAGTTCTGCGGCATAAAGCCCCTGAAAACCCTGACCTTCGGTCCGGTATTGGGCTCCAAGCCGGAACAGCGTGAAGCCTGGCTCAAACAAGTCCAGGCAGTCGCCAGCCGCTGATCGGCCCCGGTCGTGCCGTGCCCCTGCACTGCCCAGCCGAGCATCCCTGCTGCGACACCTTGTCCAACTTGGCTTCCAACCCCCTGACGCTTGTGCAAAGATGTCGCGCGCCTGTGCGAGCGCGCGACATCTTTTCGCTTCTGATGCGTCAAAAAGGGATTTTCATGTACATCGGCAAAGCCGCCCAGCTGTCGGGCACCACCGTCAAAAGCATTCGACATTACGAAGAAATCGGCCTGTTGCCCCCCCCGCAACGCGAAGGCAAGTACCGCATCTACAGCCAGCAAAGCGTAGAGCTGCTGACCTTCATCAAATGTGCTCAGCAACTCGGTTTCAAGCTCAAGGAAATGCAGGCCATTCTGCAGGATCATCGCGGCCAGGAGCTGCCCTGGGATCTGGCCATGCAGGCCATCGATAACAAAAAACAGGAATTGATGGGGCAGATCCAGGCGTTGCAGAAAGTGCATGACGGCTTGGTCGAGTTTGAGCTGAGCCTCAAAGATGCTCAGATGCAATGCCAGTTCGAACACCTGGAAAAAGCCCGCTGAATCCGCACCGCGGCCCCTGAACGGCCATGGCGCCCCGTGCCGTTTTCAACACGCAGGCGCCCCAGCGATTTAGCCTGGCACAGCCTCACCCCGCGGCTGCTCGCCCTCTTGCACTGCTGGTTGCGGCACAATCGAGGCAAAGAACCAGGGCGAAATCAGCGTGACCAACAAAATGGTCATGAAGCCACTGGATGACAGCGCCAGTATCACCAGTACACCCAGGTCAATGACGGGTTTGTAGGCGGAGAACAGCAGCGCGACAAAGCCCATCGAGAAGATCACGACATTGACCACCGTCGAACGCCCGACGCCCTGCATGGCCGCCAGGATGGCCTCGTCGATCTCGGCGCCCTTCTGCACCAGCATCTTGATCCGTGACAGCAGGTGAACGGCGTAATCCACGACGCCCACCACCAGGAACGTCACCAGTGTGGTACCGATGTTCAACTCGATATCCAACAGGTACATGCTGCCGTACACCGTCACCGACGTGGTCAGCAACGTCAGCATGCCGAGGATGCCCAGGCGTACTGACTTGAGCCAGAACATCATCATCAAGGTCACGGCCAGCAACGCCAGCGAGAAGCTCAGCACCTGACCCTGGGTGATTTCCTGCAACACCCCGGTCCATATGTACGGCGTACCGGCATGGGTGACTTGCAGGTTGGCCGGTTTATTGATCGCCAGCCAGGCGTCCAGTTTATCGAGCATCGCCTGGTAATCGCCCGCCACAGAGGAGGTCATGGTGAACAGCGTCACCGCCTTCGAGTAATCGGCATTGAGCACGTTCTGCAAGTCGGTGCCGCCACCGTTCTCGAACATCATGATGTGTTGTTCGATGAGCGAGTTGCCATCGACATCGAAGGTCTCCGGTTTCCCGTCATCATCGACCACCGTCACCTGCTCCACCGCCTGCGGCACCCGCAGGAAAGCAGGGTTCATGTCATTGAGCACAAGGTTCATGCGCTTGATGTAGGTCGCCACCGAATAGGTGTAACTCACGTTCGGCTGGGCCCTGATGAACTGGTCCAGACGTTCCAGGAACTGCACGGTTTCAGTGGTCAGCGCGCCACGCGGAGTCTTGGTGTCGAAAGCGATCCAGCCCGGCGAGGTACCCGCGACCCCGGCCCGGTTGATGAACTCGTCGGACATCCGCACCGGGCTGTCCTTCTTGAAGTAGGCAATGCCCGAGTCTTCGATATCCACCTTGAACGTGAACACCGTCATCATCGCCAACAACGGCAGGTTCACCAGCAATACCGGCTTGCGCCAGCGAATCAGCCAGGCACAGAACACCACCAGATAGTGGGAGATCAGCGACTCTTTGAGTTGCACCTTGCGCGGGACGGCATCTTTGCCCCAGATCGAAATCCACGCCGGGATCAGTAGCAACGAAATGATCAGCGCCGCCGTCAGGCCGATGGACATGAACACGCCAAAGTTGCGGATGCTGACAATGTTGTTGGTGGTGGAAATCAAGAACGTCGCAATAGTCGTGACCGTTGTCAGAACGACGGGCGTGACCATCAGGCGCTGGGTTTCTCGGTTGGCTTCGCGGAAAGACTTGCCCGAATTGAGCTGTTCGTAATACTCGGCCATGACGTGGATCGCGTCGGCACAACAGATGGTGAACAGAAACACCGGCAACACACTGGTGAGCAAGTCCATCGGTACACGCAGCAGCGCCATCAGGCCAAGGGTCCAGATGGTGCAGAACAGGATATTGAACAGCGGCAGCACCACGCCAAGTGGTTTGCGAAAGAAGAAAACCAGCAGAGAAGTCACCAACAGGAACACGATCGGGAACAGCATCGCCAGGTCGTGATCGATGATCTCCTGCTGGGCCGCAATGAAGATCGGCATGCCGGCGATGAACACCTCATCAGTGAACTCCGGGTGAGCGGCCTGGTACTTCGCGATGATCTCGCGGACCTGGTGATAGGCACGCAACTGGGCCTGAGCGTCGTCCTGTTTGGTGCCCAGTTCGGCGACGACCATGGCGACTTTCTTGTCCGCCGAGACGACGCCACCAACCATCTGCTCGTTGCCCATGATCTGCGCTTCGACCTTGCTCGGGTCCATATCCAGGGCGTGCAGGGTCTTGTGGATCCACAACTCGCCATCGGCACTCAAGCTGATGTTTTCCAGGTCAGCCATCGAGGCCATTTCCTGGATCGGGTTGAGCCGCTCGGCAAGAAAGCTCAGGAACTGCAGGTCGTGGCTGTCCCAGTGCCGGGCAATCCCATGGTCGCGCAGCGCTTTGGCGGCAGCGTAATCGTTCTGCGAAAAACCTTCGGCGAGGATCTGCACCAGCAAGGCCTGGGCATCGGGATCGCCACTGTGGAGGCCAACGATGCGCTGCAGTTCCACACGGTCCTCATTGTTCGCCAGCATCAGCCGGCGTATGGCCTGTGACAACTCGAACTGCGCGTTCAGCGACGTGGTGTTGAAGACACTCTCGGGGTTGCTCAGCGCCACCATGACCGAGTCATATGTGCCGGTGAACTCGCGCTGCAAATCAATGATCGTCTTGCGCGCCGGGTGAGTGTCCTTGAGCAGATACGGATTGGTGTCCGACATCAGCGCGCCGAGGGTGTAGGTGAAGTAGGCGGTGATCGCCACCAGCACGAACACAATTGCCCGCGCATAGCGCTCGACGAAGTTCAGGTATCTTTCCATGAATGAGGGTTCCAGATGAATCGAGAGCGGCGCTTAGCGGGCAGACACGGCGTATTCCGGCAAGTCGCCGGCTTTCAGCCCACGCTTGATCGCGGTCTGCGTGAACAGGCGGTCGTCCAGCGCGACGTTGTACTGCAACTGGTTGAAGCGCAGCTGAGAGCGCGTACCGGCGATGAAGTCTTCGGTTTCGCTGAAGGTAATGCTGTCGATCTGGTCGATGGTTTCAGTCTTCAGAGTGCGCATCTGCTTGAACATCACACCTTTTACATCGAAGAAGTCCTGGCGCAGCACCAGTGAGTTTTTCTTGTCAACCCAGACCTTGAGCTTGTTGTAGCCGGTCTTGGCCAGCACGGCAGGCGTCGCCGGCTCACGCTCGATCACGTAGCAATCGCGGCCCTGCAACTGCTCTTCGCCAACCAGCGTTTGGCGATAGTCTTCGGCGCGAATCTTGTCGAGGTCGGCATAGGAGTAGTCGCTACCCATGAACGCCCCGCGTTTGTCGGTGGTGGAAATCCTTCGGGTCTGTCGGCTGACCGGCAAATACATCCATTGGCTGTCTTCGAGGCCCAGGGCCTCGCGCGGGTTTTCGATGTGGAAGGCGACGTCACGCACATCACTCGGCGCGGAGAAATACATGGTGAATTTGTCGCTGTCCGGGTAATCCTTTTGCAGGTAACTGAACTCGCGGACGCGGCTGTTACCTTGCTTGTCGATCAGGATCAGGGACACCTGGGACATGAAGCTCTTGCCGTCATCGCGGTCCCGGGCCTGGCGAATGATGTCGTCGGCCGTGCGTGGTTCAGCTGCCATGGCGGCAGCGGCGCTCAGCAACAGTGCGCTTACAGTCAGGGTCTTGAAGATGGGCAACATCGCGATTTCCTTTTCATTGTTTGAGTGGTTCGCACACCGGCACCGGTGTGGTCAGAACAGATAACCCGCGGACAAGCGCACCTGATCGCGGTTGGCGTAAGCACCGAACTGGCGGTCGGGCTTGCCGAAGAACACATCGACTTCGAGCCCCAACTTGAGCCAGTCCACCGGTTTGTAGGTGAAGATCCCCTGAACGAAACTGTCGTCCTGCGCTGGCGGCGACATGCCGAAAACCAGGCGGGTCTTGAGGCGATCCTGGAACTGCGAGCCTTCGGCAGACACGGTGAACAGGTCGTCGCGTTTGTCCTGGACCATGCCGGGCTGCCAGTCGAGCAGCCGCTGATGTTGCCACTGCGTCGAGATCAGCCAGTCCCGCAACAGGTAATCGACGCCCAGCAGCGACTTGGTCATCGCCGTCTGGTCGCTGCCGTAAGCGCGGTAAGGATTGGTGACGCGCCAATTGTCGAAGTAAGCGACTTCACTGCGTACCACGATGCTGTGACCGGCATCGATGGCCACACTGGCGCCGCCCATGGAATAGCGCGGGAATTGCCGTTCGAGGCGAATCAGGCCCTCTTCGGTCTGGCCTTCGACGG
The DNA here is from genome assembly GCF_023100865.1 of Pseudomonas sp. A2. Lineage (NCBI taxonomy): Bacteria > Pseudomonadati > Pseudomonadota > Gammaproteobacteria > Pseudomonadales > Pseudomonadaceae > Pseudomonas > Pseudomonas sp. A2. The sequence continues at coordinate 2,833,303 of NZ_CP039127.1, read as the reverse complement.
CGTAAACCGGGTCCTGCTGGCGGGCGTTGAGGGCAACGAAGCTGACATCCACCGTGCCGATCCTGCCGTTGGCACTGGCGCCATAACCGAAGCCACTGTGACCGTCATAACCGGGCCGCGAATCGACCACAAACATCTGCGGATCGGGTGTGGCAAAGATCGGTGCATCGAACTCGCTGCCGACGGCCGGCGCCTGGTTTTTCACGAAATCAGTGATCACCAGCGCTTCGAGCTCCCACTCGCCGACCGGCTGCACCAGGCGAATCATCGGCACCGCGATGCGGCTGTCTTCCAACAGACCGATCACCCCCTCGCGATAGTCCAGCGGGTTGATCTGATCGAGCACCCGTAATTCATCTGCACGCCCCCACACCACCTGCTGCCAGCCCACCGTCAGCTCGCCGTCACCGACGTAGAGCCCCCAGTAAAGGTGCCGCCAATCGGCGGTCGCCCGGTAATCGTCCCGGGCTTGCGCACTGTAGGGGTTGTTGCCGTCATAACGGAAGTCGTAACGGGCTCGGCCCTTGGCCTTGTAGTAGCCGCTGTCCCAGGCATCCTCCAGGCTGAACTTGAGGTACACGGCCTTTTGCGTGACCTGGTCGTCACCGTGCAGACGCACGGCCGTGGCTACGCCGATCTCCGCTTCATGATGCTCCGGCAACCACTCGGCGATCGCTACCGGCGAGCCGAGGCTGACCAGCGCGGCCAAAAGGCCGCGGTTCAATCCCAGTCGAGCCATGGCTACATTCCCAACCCGGCACCGCCGTCGATCATCAGGCTTTGCGCTGTGACACCACTCGCCTGCGGGCTCGCCAGATAACGGACCATGGCCGCCACTTCGTCGCCCTGAATGAAGCGCCGCAGGGGCAACTTCTTCTTGGCATTGCGCAGGATTTGCTCGTGGGTGATCCCGGCGATCCGCGCCTGAGCCGCCAATTCGCCTTGCAGCATCGGTGTATCGATCCAGGCGGGCAGGATGGCATTGACGGTGATTCGCCGTGGCGCCAGGTCCAGCGCCAAGGCCTTGGTCATGCCGATGATGCCGTGCTTGGAGGCGCAGTAAGCGGTGTTGCGGACCTTGCCCGCTCGACCGAGGATCGAAGACATGTTGACGATCCGCCCACCATCCGCCATCAGTGGCAGGCACAACGAGGTGACGTAAAAAGTGCCGTTGAGGTTGATCGAAATCACCTTGTGCCAGTTGTCCAGGTCTTCGGGCTCGTTCTCGTCGCAGACCCCGGCGCTGTTGACCAGCACATCGACAAAGCCGACCCGGTTGGCCAGGCCCTTGAACAGAAGTTGCAGGCTGGCCAGATCGGCGATGTCCGCTTGATGGGTTTCGATGCGAGCAGCAAATTCGCCCTCGGTGACCCACCGCTGCAAGGTTGCCAGATCCCGATCAAGCAAGATCAAAAGGTGCTCGGCCTGGGCTGCAAAATTTTCCGCGACGGCGCGGCCGATACCATTGGCCGCGCCGGTGATCACAATCGTGCGTGCCTGGCTCATAGCATTTTCAATCCGCCGTTGACGGGCAAGACTTCGCCCGTGACGTACAGGCCGCGCTCGGCCAGATACAGCACCGCGTCGGCAATTTCTTCAGGCCGGGCGAACCGTTTGATCAACAGCCGCGACTGGATTTCCTGCTCATGGGCGCCGACCAGGGCTTCGCTCATGTCGGTGCTGACGATGCCGGGCGCCACCGCGTTGACCCGGATGTTGCGCGGCGCCAACTCCACCGCCAGTGCGCGCGTCAATGCTTCTACTCCGCCTTTGGCCGCGGCGTAGTTGCTCTGGCCCTTTCCGGGCTTTTGCGCGGCCACCGAACTGAGGTTGACGATGCACCCGCTGCGTTGGCGCATCATGCAGGGCAGCACCTGCTGACAGCACAACAACGTGCCGATCAGGTTGGTCTGGATAACCTCGGTGATGTCGCTCAACGATTGCGCGGCGAGCAAACCGTCACGGGTAATACCGGCGTTGTTGACCAACAAGTCGATACGCTCGAAACGCTGCTCGACCCGTTCAAAAAACGCCTGAATGCTCTGCGCATCCTTGACATCACACTGCACAGCCAGGCACTCCCGGCCGAGCCCTTCGACCTGTGCCTGCAAGACAGCAGCTGACGCCTCGTCACGGACATAACTGAAGGCAACCTGATAACCCGCGCCGGCCAGGGCCAGCACGACGGACTTGCCAATGCCGCGACTGCCGCCGGTCACGACGGCTATTTTCTGAGTCATGACCGCTCCTTAAAGCGAGTTTTGAGTTTTGAATTGCGCAAGGGTGAAGCCGTGGGTCGCGGCCAGTGCGCGGACCTGCTGAACTTGCTCACGGCTGATATCGCCGTAGGAGCCGTGCTGGCTCATGCCAGACAAGCCCATCAACACCGACTCGGCCATGCACGCATACAGCTGACCTTTTTTCAGGTAGGCCCGCACGTTGGGCGCCAGGCCGTCGTCGAACGGCGTCTGGACGATGCCGCCGTGCATGTAGAGCACGTCTTCGCGTTGGCTCGGCATGTCTTGATGAACGTTCAGCGGCACGGCGATATCGCAAATCAAGCTGCGCTCGGCGAAATGTTCGGCGCCGAGGAACGGCTGAGGCGCATTGGCAGCGCACAGGACAATCCGTGCACCCTTGAGGGCTTCGAGATCGTTGGTGACCGTGATGAAGGCGTTCGCGCCAAGGCGCTCATCTACCAGACGGGCAATGTGCAAACCGAGGTCGGCTTTTTGTCCATGTGAGTGCAACAAGCCACGAAAACCATCAAGGGCCAGCAGTCGCTGCGCCAACCGGTCATGTTCGGCCGTGCCTTTGAGGATCGAACGGGCCGCGTCGGCGTAAATCTGTTGCGCAGTTTTCTCCAGGCGCCGAACCGAGCCGTCACGACCGCTGCCAATCAGTATCAGGTGATCGACAGTGGCGGACAGCAACGAGGCATAGGTCGACGCAACGTTACCGGCGGCGCCGACAACGGCAGCGGTTTGCTCGCGCAGTGCCAGACCTTGCTGTACACAGCCTTGCTCGATGGCTTCGAGCCCCATGCCGATGGTCAGGGCATTGCCGGACGTCAGCGCCATGTCGGCAATCTTCAGCGCCTGACAATTGTTGGTGACGATCGAGGTGTACATCCCGAGGCCGGCGATGCTGCAGCCATCGGCGCGGGCATCGGTGACACGCCTGCCGACTTCTTCGCGAATGCTGTCCAGGTCACCGCTGAGGATGTACTCGGCCATGGCATCCGAATCCATGCACAGCGGGTACAACGTGAACTCTACCGCCATGCCCAGGCGCGACCGAATGATCACCGGGCCGACTGGCGCAGCGCGGCGTTCAGGCTTGGTGCGGTTGATGAATGTGCGTTTCTGTTCCGGGCTCAGGGCTGCCAGCGAGGGATCGACGTCACCGAGGATATCGGCATCGATCAGGTGGTTGATGAACGCTACCCGGGCGACGACTTCGACCTTGGCATCGTTTTTTTCAACGGGCTCGGCCACCCGAAAATCGTCCTGGCGGGCTGGCACGGCGGGAATCGAGTCCGCGCAGATACCCGCCGCCAACGGCAACGCATCGCCACGGCGCAGCATGTCGCAGACCCGTTGCAGGGCACCGATCAGCCCGTCGATTTCGCCCAGGGTGATACAGGCTGGCGGCTCCAGGCGAATCACGTTGGAGTTGCTGCCCGACGGTGCTACCCGCAACGCTTCGAATTGCAACAGGTAGCCGGCGATCAAGTAACCCAAGGCATCGTTGTACTGGGCCGACGCCTGTACCAGCGAGCTGCTGACACTCAGGTCGTGCAGTTCCAAACCTACCAGCAAGCCGCGCCCGCGCACATCGGCGATCACATCCGGATAGGCCATCTTCAGTTCATTGAGCGAGGCTTTGAGGTAGGCGCCCTTGGTGCGTATGTCTTTGAGCATCGCGTCGTCATTGGCGAACAACCGGCGCAATGCCGACAGCGCGATATGGCAGGACGGATCGTCCTCGGCGAAGGTCGAGCTGTGGATGTAGCTGAACTCGCCTTCGTAGTGGCTGCTGCGGATCACCGTCGCGGCGATTTTCATCAAGCCGCCGCCGAGGGCCTTGGACAGGCAGTAGTAGTCGCCTTGCAGGTTGAACTGGCTGCTGGCAAGAAACGTCCCGGCGCGACCAAAACCTGACTGCACTTCATCGATCACCAGCGGGCATTGTTGCTCGTTACACAGCTTGCGCAGCCCCAGGTAGAACTCGGCCGCGAACTCGTTGATACCGCCTTCGCCCTGAATCGGCTCCATCAACACGGCGGTAATCGCGCTGAACGGTAGTTTCAGCACGTTCAAATGTTCGCCGTCCCATTGCAGGCTCAGCCAATGGTGCGTGTGCCGGGCGGGCAATTCCTGCAACTGATGGGGCTGCTGGGGGTCGATGAACTCGACGTTCAGACCAAAACGGGCAAACGGCGCGCGGTACTGACGGCCATAGGTCAGTTGCACGGTATTGACCAATTTGCCGTGGAAGCTGCCGCGCAGGGCGATGAATACCGGTTCGATATGCAGCTGCGCCAGGTTGTGTTGGCGAACGGCTTCAACCACCTGACGCAAGGTCACGCTGTTCAGAGTGGCTGGCAGGACACCTGCAGGCAGGTCGAGGTCGGCCACATCCAGCTCGCGATAAGCGCGTTCGCTGGCGGTCAGGCTGGCCAGGGTGAAATCGATGTCGTCGAACTGCTTTTGCAGGCTCTTCTGGCGACGGAACTCCGCGTGCTTGACGGCGATTTCCACGGCCTCTGCGCCACTGTTGGAGAAAGTCGAAATGTAACGTTCGGTGTTCTTCAGTTCGCGATTGAAGGCGTCACTGAGCTCTCGCCCCAATTGCCCGGCCGCACCGCGGATCGACATTTGTGCGTTGAACGGCACGTCGCTGCGCAGCAGCGCACAGAGCTGATCGACAAACTGTGGGTCGTTGTGGCCGAACAGTGCCGCACCGTAACCGCCGAGAAAGTCGGTGACCGTGACCATGTCGCCCTTGGGGTTGCGGTAGAACAACTGGCTACCGAGGGCGCGCTGAAACTCACACTCCAGGCCCAGTGCCTGGAGCAGGCCGACGAATTTGGGCCGAACGAAATCGCGATAATCCATCACTGTCATATCCCTGAAAGTAAAAAATAGGCGGTAGTCAGCGTCAGTCTTGAGTGACCTTTGCGCTGTAGAGCACTTGGTAGGCGGCGCTGAATCCGTTGTCGTCGCGGTTCAGCACCAGGCAATGCTCAAGGCTCGCGGCGTGGGGCGCGCCCTGAATGAACGGCAGGTTTGCCACTGGCTGCTGCAAACCGGCAATCGGCGGCACGCTTTGGGCCTGCAATGCGCAACGCGCAAGCATCAGATCCACCAGGCTCGGCGCTGCGCTGAGAATACCGTTTATCGCCAACCCGCTGGTGATGTGCGAGGCGCGCGCAAGGGCCAGCGTCTGGCACAACACGCGGTCTTTGTGGGCATCGCCGGTGCCGCTGCACACCAACAGATCGGTTGGGCTGTCGGGCAGGCTCAAGCGACCGAGGGTGGCATGGGCCGTCATGTCGGCGAGGCACGCCTGAGGGCCGGCCGGCAGGTCTTCGCGCCGGCGCAGCACCAATGCTGCCGCGCCCTCCCCGGCAATGCCGCCGGTGCCCCGAAGGTCAAACGGCAGCAGAGTGTTCGAGCCGTTGGCGCTGATGACCCCCGCCTGAACCAACCCGGACAGCGCCAGGGCATCCAGCTCGCTGCCCGCACCGACAACGATCGCCGCGTCGATTCGGCCATCCTGCAAAGCGGCCGTAGCCTCACGCAAGGCTGCCAGGTTGCCGGCGACACCTTGCATATAGGCGTTGCACTCACCCACCAGTTTCAGCGCCAGGCTGGTGACACCCAGCAAGCAGTTGCTCAAGCCTTTGAGCACCAGAAAAGGGTCCTGGGCACGGTCTTGCAGGATCCGTTTGGCGAACGCCGCCATGTCGGCGACGCCGTCCTGCCGACAGCCGAGCAACAACTCGGCATAGGATTCCAGAGACGGATGGGTGTAGCCGCCCTGACAGCAATACAAACCGAAACGGACATCTGGCTGCTCATCGGCAAGGCCTGCCTCTTCCAACGCCTGACGTACCGCGCTGACACCCCAGATCACTGCCGGCGTGCAGTAACGCTGAAGGTTTTGCGCAAGGTCTTGTCGGCTGCGTTGGTGGTCCTGATCCTGAATTTGCCCGAACGCCACCACGCGTTCGCTGCTGAACCTTCGGGCGTTCAGCGCCGTAATTGCACTGCGCCCCTCGTTCGCAGCCGCCCAGAAAGATTCGACACCCCAGCCGCTGGGCAACACGCAACCCGCACCGGCAATCGCGACCGCCTGTTTCATCGCGGCGCCTCCCGGTACTTGCCCAGCGCCAGTGAAGTGTTGAGGCCGCCGAAACCGAAGGAGTTGCTCAGGGCAACGTCGACCTTGCGCTTGACCGCTTGATGGGCGCAGTAGTCGAGGTCGCATTGTTCGTCGGCATCATGCAGGTTCAGGGTCGGCGTGACCCGATCATCCCGGCAGGCCAGGGCCGTGAGCATGAACTCTGGTGCTCCGGCGGCCGCAATCAGGTGGCCGAACTGGGATTTGTTGGCCGTCACCAACAACCGCCGATAATGTTCGCGCTCGGCGAACAGGGTCTTGATCGCCAGGGTTTCGGCGGCATCGTTGAGGGGTGTCGACGTACCGTGGGCATTGATCAGATCGACCTGTTGCGGCTCCAGCCCGGCATCTGTCAGGGCCGCCTGCATCGCCAGCACCGCTCCCCGGCCCTGCGGGTCGGGTGCGGTGATTTTGTAGGCATCCAGGCTGCTGCCGAAACCCAGCACTTCGGCGTACGGCGTTGCCCCTCGGGCGAGCGCCCGTTCGAGGGTTTCGAGCACGACAAAGCCACCGCCTTCACCCGCAATCAAGCCACTGCGATGGCGGTCGAACGGCCGACACAGTTCGGTGCCCCAACGCTGCTCGCTGCTGGCGGCGCCGAGCAGATACAGCGCGGTCATGGTGTCCAGGCTCAGCACCGAATCGGCGCCCCCGGCAATGGCCAGCTCGACCTCGCCGCGACGGATCATCTGGAATGCATTGCCGATGGCCTGGGATGCTCCCGCGCAAGCGCTGCTGATATTGATCACCGGGCCTTCACTGCCGATGCCATCGGCAATCACCCGCGCAAGGCGATCGTTGCTCTGACACAGTGAACTGTCAGGATCGACCTGCGCCTGTCGCGCCATCAACTGAGCCCAGGACGGTGCCTGCGCCGGGTCATCCGCCAGGCTGAGCAGCATGTCCTGCAAACGATGAGCAGGTGCGCCGGACGCTGACAATACCGCCGCGCCACGCAACTGTTCGGGGCTCAGGCCACTGTCGGAAATGGCTTGGGTGGCCGCGACCCAACCAAAACGGGTGCGTTTTTCCAGCGACAACCCCCAGGCCGGATGGTCTTTCAAGTGTGCCGGCATCAAGCCCATATCCACGGGCGCAGCGTAACGCACGGGGAACGCACCCGCCTCGACGCCTTCCGGTTGCCATGGCCGAATGCAATGCTCGCCGGCCAACATTCTTTGCCACATGGACTGCCACTCGAAACCGAAGCCGGTGACGGCGCCCATACCCGTGATCACGATCCGTCTGGGGCTCATGGGTAACTCTCCATTGTCTCTGTGTCCGACGACGTTCTGGCCAGCAGCACCGCGCCCCAATGCCCACCTCGGCTATGTTCGAGCAACAGCGTGTAACGGCTGCAATCCAGTGCCCAGGTCACAGCGATTTCGCTGAGCAAGGCGCTGGCGCCCAAGGCACCTACCAACGCCCTGGAGTGTTCGAGGGTGTGCCCCGATAGGGTGAACAACGCGGCAATTTGCGGGTCCTGTGCATCGGCGACGACTTGCCCGACATCGCTGAGGCATAGTTTTTCGTTGCTCAAAGCACGCTCGATGACGTCGCGACCAACCGCCAGCCCACGCTCGGGTTGCGCGCTGTAACCACGGGCAAACCCGGCAATGCGCAACGCAGATTGAGCACCGCGGCCCGGTTTGGTCGTCAGCAACAGTGCCGCAGCACCTTCGCCGAAAACCCACGGGCCGGGGTTCACAGGTGGGTGTGTAGCGTCACGCAGGTACAATGCCGGGGTGATGTTCGGGCTGCTACTGACCACGACGGCAGCATCGGCACGGCCTTCGCTCAGATGGGCGGCGGCCTCCATCAAAGCATCCAGCCCCGCATTGCCCTGGGAGCAAAAACCGCCCATGGGGCCCTTGCAATGCAAGGCCTCAGCCGCGTGGGCCATGACGCTGCTGTTGAGCATCATCAGCGCATGCAGCGGCGGTGTGTGGGCAAAGAATTGCGCCAACAGATCCGCCGGTTGTGCGCCAATGGCCTGCACGGCATCCCAGCACGAGCTGGGGCCATCCACTTCCGGAATGGCAGCGGTCAATGCGATCCGCTCATCGGGCAGTTCCAGCCCACGCAAGGCCTCGGCGAGACGGCCGGCGCAATACAGCAGGCGGGCGCCCTGAGGCTCGAGGCTGCGGGACAATTTGCGGTCGTACACACCAGCCGGCAAGGCGGGCGCTGCAACACAACGGGCCAGGCGTGCCGGGTCGAAATCCAGCGGTTGCGCGGCCTGAGGTTGACTGTCACGAGGCGCACATTCAGTACCGGCGGCGTTGAGTACCGACGCTGCAGTGATATAAACAGCAGTTGAATTGGATCTGGTCATGTCATGCCCTGCCCAGCACCAACGAACTGTTCACGCCACCAAACCCGAAGGAGTTTGAGAGCACGACATTGATCGGTTGCTGCAACGGTTCGCAAAGGAATTTCAACTCCGGAAATTCGGATTTTTCCGGCTGAAAATTGAGGGTCGGCAAGGCCACGCCCGACTGAATGCTCATCAACGACAGCACCGCCTCAATGGCACCACTGCCGGCCAACGAATGCCCTACGGCAGATTTGTTGGCGGTGAACGTCATCTGCTCCAGGGTTTCGCCGAACACCTGCGCCAGGCCCAGGGCCTCGCAACGGTCATTGGCCTGTGTCGACGTACCGTGAACATTCACATGGTCCACAGCCGCACTGGGCAGTTCGGCATCGGCCAGGGCCGCGGCCATGCAGGCGGCGTACTTGCTGCCATCGCGGCTGCTGGAGGTGATTTTCTCTGCCTCGCACAGGTTCGCGTAACCCAGCACCCGGCCCAGCGAGTGGGCCTGACGACGCTCGGCATGCTCGCGGGATTCCAGCACCAACAGCGCCGCCCCTTCACTCAGCACAAAACCGCAGCGGTCTGGCATGAACGGCCGGCTCTGTTCTTGTGGGGAAAAGTCCACTCGCTGGCAGAGTGCGCCCAGCCCATCAAAGCTGTAGTAGGACAATTCATGGGCCATCAACTCCACCGCGCCACACAACGCCAGGTCGATCTCGCCACGGGCGATCGCTCGATAGGCGCTGCCGATGGCCATGGTGCCGGCGGCACAGGCATCGGAATGTGTGGAGATATGGTCACGTACACCCAGCCATTCGGCGAGATGGCGGGTTTGCTGATCAACCCGCCGGGCGAACGCCCCACCGCTGAGGGTGTGGTTATCCAGGTACTGGTCAAGATCGACCCGCCCCTGATCGTCCATGTAACGGCTGGCGTCCCGCAAATCACCGCTCATGCAGTATTTATTGGCCCCGACGAAAATACCGCTGGCGACTCGGGCAAATGCGCCGTCGGCCAACCCGGCATGGGCCAACGCCTGACGGGCCACGTAATGCGCCAGCCATTCCTGGCGGGAGGTGGTCTGCAGATCGCCCGGAAAGGCCGCAGCGATCACCTGCCATTGTTGCTCATCGATAAACCCGGCCGCCGGATTCGCAAAGCCCAGTTCGACAAACGCCGGGTGCTGGCGAATGCAGGAACGGTTTTCGCTGATCGTCGTGAACAGCGAGGCTGCATCCAGTGCCGTGGGAGCCACCAGGCCATAGCCGGTGACCAGAACCTCTCGGGCCTGCATCAAGGCAACCCCTACGCCGAAGCCTTCAATTGGGTGGCCGCGTACTGCTCAACCAACAGACGCGAGATCGAGTCACCGTCCAGAGGGGTCAGACGAGCACTGCAACCGCCACACACCACTTGTTTGCGTTCGTTGAGTTGGGCATGCACCGCGCCACACTCAGGGCAGGTCTCGGGGAGGTAGTTGAAAACGTTATGGCATTGCTGCGCCCAGTTACGCACGGTGGTGGCCGAGAAGACATCGCCCGGCTGCATGCCCGCGTGCAACTGGCCCGGCGCATAAGCGCTGAGGCTCTGCTCCAGCAAGGCCACGCCGTCCTGCGTGATTCGGCCTTTTTCGACAAACCGGTTGGCGTCGCCGAACACCGCTACCGCGTGATCCAGCACGCTGGTTTTCGGCAAGGTGCAACCGTACTGACGGCCCAGCTGGAAGCTCAAGTCGACGATGTCCAGCGAGTCGGCGCCGAGGTCGTCAACGATACTGCTGTGCTCTGCCACGTCGGCCCGGTCCAACACCAGCAACTGCGCAAGAATCTCCTGTGTACTGCTGATAACGCTGTCCAATTCCAAGGGATTGTTCATTGATTGTTTCCCTACAAAAGCCGCATTGAATGAATAAATTCATCGGGCCAAAAAATGCTGTTTTCAGGCCAGATATATCGAGGGCCGGGAGTCTAAAGTCTCCCCCTAAGGGGAGAGTCAACGTGCCATCATCGCTTTTTGCGAGAAATCCCGACGCGCCCGGAAACCGTTGATTTATGCAGCTCAATGGTGCTTGGAGAGGGATCGTAAAATGACAAAATCGGCTGTTTGAAACAGCACGATAGTTCCAGAAGTGGGATATAACCGTGCCCGCAAACACCAGAGGCATCATGCGCAGCGGAACGGTTTTCTTCGAGGCGTGAATCTCGTCGATCAGTAGGTTATTGCCTGCGTTCACCGGCTCGCCGATCAAGTGATAAACCAGCCCCACTGCAAAGCCGGTCAGAGGCAACAGCCAGATGGCCCAGCGGTGGGTTGCACGCCATTGGGCCGCGTGATCGAGGGAGAACAGAAGCAGCGCGGATACTGATCCCGCAAGAAGCGCTACGGCGCTGGCAAGCACCAGCCATAGGCTGCTGGAGTATCAAAGGGTATTTTGGGGAAAATTTTTCTGATTCCGGCGTTTCTCATGGGCCAGGGCCTTTGGAAGTTGACTATCCATGTCATTCTCCGTAGATCAACCAACCTTACTCCAGCCCTGCTCGCTGAATATCACCTGATGACTCATACCCCGGCGTCCAGCGCCACGTCGGCGCGGACAGGTGTTCAAAGAAGAAATCGGAAACAGCTCTGATCTTCACTGGCCGGGTTCGCGCAGACGGTGTCACGAAATACAAGCCGCCCCGAGTCATACTCCACTCCGGGAAGATTCTTTCCAGGCGCCCATCCGTCAGGTACTCACTCGCGATGAACTCAGGCAGTTCAGAGATGGCCATCCCTTCTAGCAACATTGGGATCATCGCCTCCGAATTAGTGACACGCAAAGGCCCGGTAGGCACGATATCCTCTTCTACTCCAGATGTATGAGTGAATCTCCAGACCTGCGTCCGAGCACGGTAGGCGTAGCTAAGGCAAGGCATACTTGCCAGCTCTCGGGGGTGCTTCGGCCTACCGTGCTGATTGAGGAAGGCCGGTGAGGCGACAAGAAACTGGGTCACGGCACACAGTTTTCTAGCCACCAATGAGGAGTCGGGTAATGCAGCGATCCTCAAGGCCGCGTCAAAACCATCCGCGATCAGGTCGACCGAAGCGTCGGACAAATGGAGGTCTACCGAGAGCTCTGGATACTGCCGAATGAGTTGGGGCATCAAGGGCGCGACCCATCTCAAGCCGAACGACATGGGGATCGCGAGGCGAACCAGGCCGCGAGGTCGAACGGAGAGCTCCATCGCCTCGCCTTCCACCTCTTCGGCCTGTCGGTAGATTTCCCCAGCCCTGCCCGCCATGCTCTGACCGAACTCGGTCAATGAAAGTTGTCGAGACGTGCGGTTGAACAGGCGCCCCCCCAGTCGCTCCTCCAGCCGTGCTACCGCCCTGGAAACTGTGGGCACTGAAACGCCCATGACTCTGGCGGCGGCTGCGAACGAACCCTCCTCAGCTACCTTGGCAAACATCGCCAACCCTTCAAAATCCGGAAGTTTGCTCATTTCATTTCTGCAACGATGAGTTTACAACAATTCTATTTTGGTTTTTTCCGGTCGTCGATACGCTTCTCCCAACGCAACATCACAAACACTGGAGAAGATCATGACTGGCAAGCTTGAAAACAAAATCGCAATCGTGACTGGCGGAACTTCGGGCATCGGCTTGGCAACTGCCAAGCTTTTCGCTCAACAAGGCGCACGAGTATTCATCACTGGCCGCCGCCAGGCGGAGCTGGACAACGCCGTCGCACAGATTGGTAGCGCAGTCGGGGTTCGAGTGGATTCTTCCAAGCCGGACGAACTCGATGCCCTGTACCAGCAGGTCGCTGCAGAGCACGGGCGTATTGACGTGTTGTTCGCAAACGCAGGGGGTGGATCGATGCTGCCTCTGGGAGACATTTCTGAAGAGCACTACTACGACACTTTTGATCGTAACGTCAAAGGTACGCTGTTCACGGTTCAGAAAGCGCTGCCACTTCTGGCCCAAGGCGCTTCGGTAATTTTGACCGGTTCCACTGCGGCCAGCTCGGGCACACCCGCATTCAGCGTGTACGCGGCCTCCAAGGCTGCAGTACGTGCCTTCGCCCGTAACTGGATCCTCGACCTGAAAGATCGCAACATCCGGGTAAACACCATAAGCCCCGGCGCGACTCGCACCCCGGGTCTGGTAGACCTCGCCGGCCCGGACGCAGCTCAGCAGCAAGGCCTGCTGGACTACCTGGCATCGCAGATTCCCTTGGGGCGCGTCGGCGAGCCTGAAGAGATTGCCAAAGCCGCTCTGTTCCTGGCGTCCAGCGACGCCAGCTTCGTCAACGGGGCCGAACTGTTCGTCGACGGTGGCCAGGCGCAAGTCTAACGAGTAAAGGCCGCGACAAATGCGGCCTTCCCTCACTATTTGAGGAAGCCTCTCGGTGTCGTCTCGGCCCACCCTCTTGAGATTGCCCCTTCACTTCGGCTTCAGCATTCCAGCCGATGAAGGCGTTCACGGCGCACTGCTGGTAGCGGTATCGGTGATCGGTGCCGTGGCAGGTTCGGTAGCCAACTTCGTGCACCCTTATGTCATGCGTGAAAAAGGCTGGGTCGGCCCGCAACACAAACGCATCCAGCGCAACGACCTGCTGTTCGCGGTATTCGTCGGTATCGTCATCAACCTGGCGATCTGGATCGTCGGCGCGGAAATCCTGCGGCCCAACGGCATCGAGGTGAAAACGCTCGGCGACCTGGGCAAGGCGTTGGAACTGTTCTTCGGCCCGATCGGCTGGTACATCTTCTTCGTAGGCGTATTCGCCACTTTGTTCGCCAGCATTTCTGGCAAGACCACTGCGTTCCCCATGCTGATCACCGACGCTTTCCAACATGTGAAGCCCGAACGGCGCGAACGCTATGGAAAGGAATTCCACAACGACCCGATGCACAAGTGGTTCATGTTGTTCATCCTGGTGACGCCACTGCTCTGGTCGATCCCGGGCATGCCCGACTTCGTGACCCTTACCATCGGTGTCAGCGCGCTGAACATCATCGGCCTGCCGGTGATCTCGCTGGGCCTGCTGATCATGTCCAACCAGAAGTCGCTGCTGGGCAAGGCGTACCGCAACAACTGGTTCGAAAACATTGCGCTGGCATTCGCCACTGGCCTGGCGTTATGGGTAGCCTTCCAGCTGGCAGTGGACCTTATCGCCTGAAGGTAATTGGCGGCCCTGGCTCAATGTTGGCCAGGGCTTCTTTGTGCGCCTCTGGCCCTGCGCGCCAATACCACTTTGATGCAAACCAGCAGCGGCGCAGGCACGACAAACAACAACACCACAGCATTGAACACAGTGTCGAAGGCAATTACCGCTCCTTGTCACGCCACTGCCCGCCTCAACAGACTGGTAGCTGCACGGCCAATTTGGGATAAGTGAATTACTGCTACGCTTTTCAGAAGCTGTCCGGGAATATTCGACGCCGCATCAGTGATTCATCACAGACGAGTTCCGTTGTCGGTCGGGCCCACCCTTTGCTCATCCAAGGTGCCGACATGGCTGAGTTCAAGAAGCGTTCAACCAAACGGTTGTCCAGGGTAATAGACGACATCCGTGAAGATAAGAATTTTCACTCGCTCAAGGAGAGACTGGAGGCCGGCAAACGTCTACGAGATGTCGTGCCGCGGGCGGCTCATGCAACTTGGAAATGCAAGCCCAGGCAGCGTGATCCTGTCGGTTTGCTCGAACTGTCCAACCGTGACCGACATCCGGCACTGGTGCCTGTGCGTTACGGGCGAATGCTGCGCAGTCCATTCACCTTCTTGCGCGGCTCGGCCGGCCTGATGGCACGCGACCTCGCCACACTGCCTTGCACCGGCATACGCGTCCAGGCGTGCGGCGATTGCCACCTGCTCAATTTTGGCTTGTTCGCCACCCCTGAACGCAACTTGATCTTCGATATCAACGACTTCGACGAGACGCTTCCTGCACCTTGGGAATGGGACATCAAACGGTTGGCGGTCAGTTTTGCCGTCGCCGCCCAAGACAATCGGCTGAACGATAAGGAGGCAGGACAACTGGCCATGGCCTGCGTGCAGGCCTACCGCAAACGCATGCGTGAATTGTCGGAGATGAGTCCGCTTGACGTCTGGTACGACCGCTTGGACGCTCAAGCGATCATCGACATGGCACCCAGCATGAAATACCGCAAAGCGCGGCAAGAGTTGATAGCCAGGGCCAGAACGCGCATTGGGGACTACCTGTATCCCCAGATCAGTGATGAAGTGGGCGGTAGGCGGCGCTTGGTCGACCAGCCGCCAATCCTGTTCCATATCCATGAAGCCGGTTTTGCCAAGCGCGTGAAGCTGGCTCTTGAGGATTACCGCAGTTCATTGCTACCCGAGCGCAGATTTCTCTACGACCGTTATCGCCTCGAGGACTTTGCAGTAAAAGCCGTAGGCATCGGCAGCGTGGGCACGTTCTGCTTCGTTGGCTTGTTCTTTTCGGCCGAAAACCATCCGCTGCTGCTGCAATTCAAGGAAGCCTGCCCATCAGTGCTGGCGCCCTATGCCGGCAAGAGCGAATTTGCCAATCAAGGTCAGCGCGTGGTTACCGGCCAGCGCCTTTCGCAGTCCGCCAGCGACATTTTTCTGGGCTGGACCGAAAGCAGCAAGGGCCGGCAGTTTTTCGTCAGACAACTGCGCGATATGAAGATGTCATTGCCGGTGGAAGGTGCGTCTTTCGAGCAGATGAACATGTATGCGCAGGTGTGCGGCATGACATTGGCGCGGGCGCATGCCAAGTCAGGGGACGCAGCACTGATCAGCGGATATCTCGGCAAGTCGGACGCCTTCGATCAGGCCCTTGGCAAGTTTGCCCTGGCTTATGCCGAGCAGAATGCCAAAGACTACGCGGCGCTGGTCAACGCCGAGAAAAAAGGCAGGATAAAAGCGTTTCGCGAGGAAGACGATTGAGCACTGCCATGGCCTATGCCCGGGAGTGACCCAACTGCATTTATCTGGATTCAAGAAGATGAATGAAAATCGTGTTTCCACTGCGCATTCAAGCTCCTTCCGTTTCAACAGAACCGCTCTCGTCGCGGCCACACTGATGTTGACCGCCTGTTCCACGCTCGGCCCCTCTACTATCGAGCGCGATAGAAGCGATTACGCGACCGTCATAGCCACGACCTGGAAAGAACAGACCCTGTTGAACATCGTCAAGTTGCGCTACGCCGATGCCCCTGTGTATCTGGAGGTGTCTTCGGTGATCAGTTCCACGGCCATCCAAAGCCAGGTAAACCTTTCCGCAAGTTGGTTCAGTGGTTCACCAGCCGAGGGTAACAGCCAGACATTGGGCGCTTCCGGCCTTTATACGGATCGCCCTACCATCAGCTACACACCGCTATCCGGTGAACGCTTTTCCCGCTATCTGCTCACGCCGCTTTCGCCAGCGGCGATATTCTCGCTGATTCAGGCGGGCTATCCGGTCGATCGCGTGCTGCACCTGACCACGCGTGCCGCAAACGGCTTGTACAACAGGTCTACCTCCCCGTCTCGGTTACGTTCAGCAGACCCTGAGTTCTATGCGGTGCTGGATGCACTTCGGCGGATTCAGCGTTCGGAAAAGCTGGGTATGCGGATCAGTCAACGTGCCGGGGCTGACAGTGAGTTGCTGCTGATTGCCGACACCAGGTCGGAGATCGTCGAAAAAGACCGCCAGCTGGTGCGTCAGTCGCTGCACCTTCGACCCGATGCGGAGGTACTGCACCTCACTTTCGGCTCGGTGCAGCGGAACGATTCCGAAGTGGCCTTGCTGACGCGCTCGATGTCGGAGATCTTCTCGGAAATTGCCGCCACCATCGACGCCCCGCCCATCCATGTGCAAGAAGGGCGGGCAAACCCCGCGCCCGCCCTTCCTGTGGTTTCCAGCGAGTGGGACGCGCCACTGGTGCGTATCTTCTCAAGCGAGCACAAGCCAGATAATGCCTATGCGGCCGTGCGCTATCGCGATCACTGGTTCTGGATAGACGATCGCGACCTGAGGTCCAAGTCCGAGTTTCTGTTCATCCTTGTGCTCTTGTCCCTTGCCGAAACCGGCGTCGCGCCGGAAACACCAGTCATCACCATCCCCGCCAACTAGTCCGGCAGCGGATACAGGCTTTGCAGCAAGCGGTCCTGTGCGGACTGTGGACCTAGGTAGCGAACGAACAGCGCCTCACCTTGCGGCCCCGAAAGGGCCTGGCTCAAGGCGGTATCCACCAACAAGCGAAAATCTACATCTCCCCTTGGCATCGACAACGCCACCCGGCTCATGACGAACAGGTGATCCGGAACCCACAGCTGGTCGCGTTCGGCTTGCCGGGCCTGGTGGGCCAGCAGGACCACCCTGTCTCCGAGGAACGCGTCGACCTTGCGGTCGGCCACCCGCTGAACCCCCTCCTCGTACGTCGACACTTCCTCGAGCGTGGATTGCAAGCCAAGCTGGCGAATCCGCTCATGGGCCCAGCGGCTGCTCAAGGTGCCACGCAATACGGCAAAACTGTGCTTGCTCAGCCCTGCATTGATCGTCGCGCGCCAGCGCGGGCCGGTATTGTCCGTGCTACCGCTGAGGGGGCTGAGCAAGCTGGCAGGTGCATCGCGCCTGACCAAAGCCGCGAGGCCGGAGGTAAACACCGGAATGGAAAAATCCAACGTGCCTCGCCTGGTTTTGGTTTCAACCATCGGTGTACACAGCAGGTCGACCTGCCCGTTGCCCACGGCCCGAACAGCCTCTGGCTCTGCCAGTGAGTGCCAGCGCACCTGCAAGCCAGCGAGCCCTGGCAATTCCCGAATACGTGCGACGACTGCTTGGCAAAGGTCGATGGAATACCCCTCCGGAGCCTGATCGCTGCCTGATGAGAAAGGTGCGAACCCCTCCATGAATCCGAGGTTCAGCACCTGCTCCTGGCGTAACCGGCCCAACGTGTCGACGGCGGCGACGGTGCTGTCCGCTGACGCGCACGACAGCAAACTGACAAGACACCAACCGGTCACTTTCGATCCGCGCTTCATGGCGCACCTCCGATCATGTCCAGCGCCTTGACGAAACGTTTGGCAATGAAGCCGAACAGCAGGTAACCCAGCGCCATGATCAGTGCCGCACCGAATACGGCTTCCAGGCCCGAGGCGTACAGTGCGTAGAAGCAATAGCAAACCGCGACCACCATGATTGCGCTGTTACGGCGAAAAATGGCTGCCTGTACCTGGGCCTTGTACATGATCACCAACAGCCCGGTCAGCGAGGTGATGTAGGGGATGATGTTGGTCACGGCAGCCAGGTTCACCAGTTTGCTGAACTGGGCGCTGGCATTGGGCGAGAGCGTCGACAGGGCAATGAGGCTCTGCAGCACCGCGCAGGTCAGCATGCCCGCCAGTGGTACGCCACGGGCCGTGGTGCGTGTAAACAGCGTTGGGAAAAGCCCCTGCCCGGCGGTGACCCTGGCGGTTTCAGCCAAGGTGAACTGCCAGCCAAGCAACGAACCGACGCAAGCGATCACCGCCAATGCCATGATCACGTTGCCGACGGAGTCGTTGAACATCTGTGCATAGACCATGGCGAAGGGCGCGCTGGCGTTGGCAAGCTCCGGATTCGGCACGATGCCCTGGATGACACTGGTCGAGAGGATATAGATCACGGCCGCGCCAAGGGTGCCGAGCAAGCATGCCAGAGGCACATTGCGCTTCGGATTTTCCACCGCGTCGGAGTTCTGCGCAGCTGATTCCATACCCAGAAACGCCCACAAGGTCAGTGGAATGCTGTTGGTTATGGCCTGAGCCACCGGCATTTGACCAGGGTTCCAGGCGTCCTGGAAGGTTGCGAGGCTGAACCAGTACCAGCCGATCAAGCTCAAGCCGGCAACCGGGACGATGACACCCCACACGCTGACCGCGCCAATACGACCGGTAACCTCGGCGCCACCCAGGTTGGACAAGGTGGTAAACCAGATCAACGTCACCGCTCCTGCCAGTAGCGGCCCGCCGCCACTGCCAAGCCAGGGAATGAAAGGCGTGAGGTAGCCCACGGCGGAAATGGCGATGGCCACGTTGCCAATCATCAGTGACAGAAAGTAAAGGTAGGAGCACAGAAAGAAAGCAGACTTGCCATGGGCTTGTTCACTGTAGGCAGACATGCCACCCGATTGCGTGCAGTAGATGCCGCATTGCGCGAAACAGTAGGCGATAGCCATCGAGCCTATGGCCGTGATCACCCAGGACAACAGCGAGACAGCGCCGATCTGCGCCATGCTCGCCGGCAGCATGATGATGCCGGACCCCATCATGTTTACCGTGACCAGTGTCGTCAGTCCGACCAGGCCCATTTTCTTTGCTTTTTCACGCATGGCGGCAACCTCCGCGAAAGCCTGTCGAAGAACCGATCGTCACTTTCCAACGCTGCGTCCCAACCGACGGGCCCCAGGTGCAGCGCTTATGCCGTGCAATACCACGCTGAGCACGACGCAAGCGATAGTCGTGGCGATGATCGTGCTGCCCTCTTGCAACCGTGCATCGAGTACCAGCACAGCGAAAACGATAGACGCTAGACCACGCGGCCCGAACCAGCCAATGAACAGACGGCTATCGGCAGTCAGTTCGCTCCCGGCAAGGCTGACCCAGACAGGCACCATACGCACCAGCGACAGGCTCAACAGCGCGTAGAACCATACCGAGGGCGACAGGATTTGCGAGGCCTTGGGCGCAACGTAGGCACCGAACACCACCCAGGTCAGCAGCGAAAGCGCTTCACCGCAGGATTCGCCGGTCTTGAGCAGCAGTTGCGTTTCCCGATTGAACAGGTACCCCGTAAGCAATCCTGCGCAGAATGCCGCGATGAAACCGCTTCCGCCCATTGCCTGGGCACTGGCGAAACTCAGCAACGCCAAGGCGGGCATTACCAGTTGTTGCCATGATTCCACCTGCAGGCAGCGGCGCTGCGAAAGACGCAACAACCCTCCCACCATCAGCGCCAGCACAGCCCCCGTCAGTGCGCCGATACCCAACTCCTCAAACAAGAAGTATCCCCCCAGGGCAAAGGGCATCGTCGAGCGGCTCTCCATCAACAATGCCAGCAACAAGAGCAGCACCGGCACGCAAATGCCATCGTTCAACCCGCTTTCGACATTCAGGCTTTCACGCACGTTGGCTGGCACGAGGGGGTTGGTCACCACTGCCTTGCCAAGGGCGGCATCGGTGGGGGCCAGGATGGTCGACAACAGGGCCATTTCCAGCCAGGGCATGCGTGGAAACATCAGCCACGCAGCTAGCCAACCGGCGACCAGGGTCAGCGGCAAGCCGATCGCCAGCAGGCGCAGCGGCAGGCTCCGGTTGCGGCGTAACTGAGCCAGATCAGCATGGGCAGCATCGCTGAACAACACGATCGCCAGGGTAAGCTCGGCCAGTAGCCGAAGGTCATGGCGGTCCAGGGAAAGGTTCAGTAACCCGAGCCCGGCCGGGCCGGCCACCAGGCCCGCCAGCAGGAACAACAGGGGCCCGTTGACGGGTCTGGATTCGAGCGCGCCGGCCAGGTTGGCGTAAAGCACCAGCAAGGCAGCCAGGACAGCCAGATTCTGATACATGACAACCCACCGTGATCGACACGACTGTATAAAAACGCTACCACTGCGTCCGTGGCGCGGCGATCCAAAAGGCGGCAGAAGTTATCTTAGGTCAACAGTTGAAGTAATTAACCTGCAAGACCGCTGCGCATCGGGCGGTGCCAGCCCCAATGCCCTCGACATCGACCGCAAGCATTGTCATGGAACTGACCTGTGCTTGGCTTTTATCAAGTCCAATTGGCGGTGGCAGCGTAATTTGCCAATGACCATTGGCCGGCTACGGACAAGAATCATGAACCGCCCCGCTCCCTCACGCGTTCGCCTGTATGACGAACAAGATCTCGATAGCGTGCTGCGTACAATGGCGTATCAGGCCCTGGCGCTGATGCCTGCGCAGCCCCTGGTACTGGTGGGAATTCAACGCCGAGGTGAGCCTTTGGCGCGGCGCCTGCAATTGCACCTGCAGCAACTGACCGGAAGTGCCGCGCCACTGCCGCTCTACCCGATCAAGGTCAAGCGCTACGGCGACGACCTCAGCCTCCTGCATGCCCATACGCAGCTCACCGAGAACCCTGAGCTGGCCAACCTGAATCTGGCCGAAACCACCTTGCTGGTGGTCGATGACGTGCTGTACGAAGGGCACTCCCTGCTGCGCACCTGCGCTTACCTGGCTGAGCTTGGGGCGCGACGGGTACTCAGCGCGGTGCTCGTTGACCGTCACGCCTGCCGCCAACCCGTGCATGCACACATCGTGGGCATACACCTGCAAGTCGCCGAGCAGGACATCGTCGAATGTCATGTGCCGCCTTTCGAAGCGGATTTCAGCGTGGAAGTGATTCGCCACGGCCGAGCCGGCGATACCGCCTGAATCAATCGGCTGACGGGGGCCTGACTGTCAGAACGCTGCACGGGGCATGATTGACGAGCCGTTCGGTAGTATCGCCGATCAGCTTGGCCCAACGTCTGGGCTGCACCACGCCGACCACCACCACATCGATCTTCAGCGTGGGGACGAGAGACTGAATGACGCGTAGCGGCGCACCTTCGATAAAGTAGCGCTGCGCATAGGGAATGCCATGGATATCGGCCAGTTCATCGAATGGTAGCTGGAGTGACTCGCGCACTTGCTCCGCCCATGGCGCTGCCAGGTCGGGATTGGCCAGCATGGCCAACGGCAGATCGTAGACCGACAGCAGATGGACCTGGCCGTTGCATGGGCTCGCCAGTTGCCGGCCTGCCTCCACCAGCGCATGGTTCAGCGCTTGCTGCGCAAGGTCCGCCTTGGCCACATCCACGGCCACCAGTATGTTCGCGGGCATGGCGCTGGCCTCGGCAGGCACGAGCAGCAATGGCACCTTACTGGTATGCAGCAACACATGGTCAACCGAGGATTTGTCGTTCAGGCCAGGTACCCGACTGGCGGGTAGCCCCTTGATCACCAAATCAGGCGCAAAGCGTGCAATACACGCCGGTACGAGGTCACGCGCCATGGAGCTTTCCAGCGCTTCGAAGGTGGTGTGCAACCCTGCGGGCGCCTGCTCGTCGAGCAATGCCTTGAGCCCGGCACTGAAATGCGCGAACGCGGCTGAAGGTTGTGAAACTTGCTGCCCTGGCTCGGGCAGGCCAGGCTCAGTGGTGGCGTGGATGCCCAGTACGTGCAACAAGGCACCTGACGCTCGAGCCAATGCCATGGCCCGATGCATCGCGGCATGGGCCTGGACCTTGGTCATGACCAGAAGAATCCGGCGGTACGGGCTCATCAGCCACCTCCTGGCGCGAATATGGGGTGCCGCACCGCTGTCATTATCGAAGCTGCCGCTCAGCCAATCTTGATAAATATCAAGGCCATCAAGCCCCGGTGCGTCACCCTTGGCCTGTACCGGTGGGCCTTCATCGAGGCTGCCATCGCCGTGGAGGCCATCATGAACACTTACTCGCGACTGCTACTGATCTGCCATCCAGACCTGCACCCCTCGCCTGCCCTGACGCGTGCTCAGGCGCTGGCCAGTACGACAGGCGCCACCTTGCACCTGGTGGTGCTCAGTCAACTGCCCTCACGACTGGCCACCCTGGACCAGGTGCTGCGCAGTAATGCCCGCAAGCAGGACGCCGAGCACCGCAAGGCTTGGCTCGCCGACCAGGTGAAGGCGCTGGGCGAACTGGGCATTACCGCCTACGCCGAGACACTGGACGATGAAGACCCGCTCAAGGACTTGATCCGGCTGGCCCAACTGCACCGGGTGGAGATGGTGATCAAGGACATCAGGCACGAAACCGCCTTGAGCCGTGCCCTGCTCACCCCCTTGGACTGGCAACTGCTGCGCCGTTGCCCGATCCCGATGCACCTGGTGGCCCAGGCTGAAACCAAGCTGCCAGCGCGCATCCTTGTCGCCGTGGATCTTGTCGAGCACGACCCGGTGATCGACAGGCTCAACGACCACATCCTGCAATCGGCACAGGCACTGGCACAGCGATGCAAGGCGCAACTGCACCTGCTGCAGGCCTATGAACCCAGCACCAGCTTCGTTGCCTATGCCGCCGCACCCGTGGCCTGGACTGACAAGCTGGTAGAGGAAATATCTGGTCGCGCGCGCGAGCGCATGGCGACGTTCGGCGGCCGCTACGGCATCAAGCCAGATCATCTGCACCTGGTGCGAGGCGCTGCCCGTAACGTGGTCAGCGACTACGCGAACAAGCATGGCTTCGATGTGGTAGTGATGGGTACGCTCTACCACGAGGGGGTGAGCAAGGTCGTTGGCAGTACTACAGAGCAAACCCT
Organism: Pseudomonas sp. A2; assembly: GCF_023100865.1. Taxonomy (NCBI): domain Bacteria; kingdom Pseudomonadati; phylum Pseudomonadota; class Gammaproteobacteria; order Pseudomonadales; family Pseudomonadaceae; genus Pseudomonas; species Pseudomonas sp. A2. The sequence goes on along the minus strand of NZ_CP039127.1, from coordinate 2,810,265 downwards.
GTACAAGGTTCACTCCAGCATTCTGGCGATCCACGGTTGAACGATCACCTGCCTGGTTTCACCTTCTCCCTGGAGTGAAACCAGGCGAACTGACCTCAGTCGCGATGCCAATCGATACTCAAGTACACATCGCTGTCGCTGTAACGGTAGCTGCAAGTTCCATCGTAGGCGGCCTCCAGCTCATGACCGATGCGGTTGGCCAGGTGGGTACCAGTGGTAGTTGCTACCAGTTGATCCTGCTGGTACTCGATGGCTATCAAGCGCTCAAGAACATGCCTTTGCCTTTCCTGTTGCTCCACGTTATGCATGAGCTTGCGAATCTCCTCTTCGTGCGCTGCCAGAAAACGGCCCGACACCCGCACTTGTCCGGCAGCGGCACGGTCCTCGATACGTCGGCATGCGGGGCAGACAATCGAATCCACCGGCCCAGGCCCCATCGCCCCATAGGCGTGCCACTCCCCTCCGTGGTAGACAACGCCACATTGCGGACAACGCGCGCTGCCGCCAGAACGAAGCGGCGTGGCATAGGGGTCGAACGGGTGTGGCTTGAACAGTTTGTCCTTGTGGCTTTTCTGGTATTTGTCCATTGGCGTACTCTCCGTGCAGGGTATAGGTGCGCAGGCCTTGGCATGCTCTGACCTGCCCAGTGTCCGCCTGCTGGCTATGCTCGACTTGATAAACGTCAAACCCCACAGTCCAACTCAGCTTATGTTGCTATGTACGACCAATGGAGCGCAGGGCATGAATGACACACCGCCGTTACTGTTCGCCCTGCGAGGCAGCCAGGCCTATGGGAATGCCGTGGCGCAACGCCTGGGCTGGACACTGTCAGCTCATGAAGAGCGTGACTACGAGGACGGAGAACACAAATGCTGGCCTGGCGAATCGGTCGACGGTCGATCGGTCATCGTCTTTCACTCGCTCTATGGCGACGCGCACCACAGCGCACACGACAAGCTGTGCCGGTTGCTGTTCTTCTGTGGTGCGCTCAAGGACGCCGGTGCCAGCCAGGTGACAGCAGTCACGCCTTACCTGTGTTATGGCCGCAAGGACCGCAAGGTGGAGTTTCAGGATGCGACCATCACCCGCCATGTGGCTTGCCTGATGGAAAGCATCGGTGTCGACCGCGTGGTGGCGCTGGACGTACACAACCCCAGCGCCTTCGACAACGCCTACCGAATCCCGAGCTGGAACCTGCAATGCACCGAGCTGTTCGCCCAACACCTGGCCCCACTGCTCGGTGAGCAGACAGTCACGGTCGTGTCGCCGGATATTGGCGGCATCAAACGCGCCGAGCAGTTTCGCCAGGTTCTGGCGGACCTGCTCGGGCGCCCGGTATCTGTGGCCATGATGGAAAAGCACCGCCAGCAGGCGGGCCTGAGCGGCGAACACCTGGTGGGTGACGTGGCAGGTAGCACTGTCATCGTGTTCGACGACCTGATCAGCACGGGGCAGACGCTGCTGCGCGCAGCCCAGGCCTGCCGACAGGCCGGAGCCAGCCGCATGCTGGCCGCTGCCACCCATGGCCTGTTCACCACTGGTGGCGAGCTATTCGACAGCGGGGTATTCGAACGGGTACTGGTGGCCGACAGCATCGCGCCCTTTCGCCTGCCCGTGCGATGCCTGCAGCAGCTGGATATCGTCGATACCAGCGCCCTGGTCGCCAAGTTGCTTGCCAACCGCCGGGGCTGGGGCGCATGAACCCCAGACATCGCCCTACACCGCCAGGATATTGCAGGGTATCTGGTACAACACATGCTCCGTGGTGCTGCCGAACAGTCGGTCCAGCCCACGGGCAAGCGGCCTGCCCATGACGATGACGTCCACCGGGTGGGTCTCGACATATTCACTCAGCACCGCGACCGGGCGGCCCAGCAGGAAGTGCCTGCGTTCGGCCGGCGCACCGCAGCGATCGGCCAGCGCCTTGAAATCGTCCTCCAGGGCATGGCGCAAGGACTCGCCGACGTCGCCAATGGCCCAGGCGCCATATCCCATGTCGCCCATGTAGGCCATGGTCAGGTCACAGGCGAACAGCAGGTCCAGTTGCGCGCCGGTCTGCAAGGCCAGCGCATTGGCCTGCTGGACGATGCTGTTATTGCGCGCCTGGCCCTCGGGCGATTGATCGGCCACGTCCACCGCCGCGACGATCTGGCGAGGCAAGGCCGGTCTGGCGGCGCCCAACAGGTAGACCGGGATCGGGCAATGGCGCAGCAACTGCCAGTCCAACGGGGTAAAGAAGGCCCGCTTGAGCACCGGCTCGTGCTCGACCTGCTTGAGCAGTACATCCGGCTGCATCTCCAGGGCATGTTCGAGAATATCCGCCTGCAGATCGCTGCTCCAGGCGACTTCCGTCGTCACTTGCACACCCGAGGCTCGTAGCACCTTGGCCTGGGCCTCGAGCTGGTCTTGCTGGGATTGCAGGTAAGCCTGCCGCTCGCTCCGAGGGTCACCTGTCTCCAGGAACCTGAGCTTGTCCAGCGACTCCAGCAAACCCACTATGTGCAGGCTTGCCGAACTTGACCTGGCCAGGGCGGCAGCCTGCTCCAAGGCACAGGACTGGCACAATGCCGGGCGCAGGATCAGCAACAGGCGTTGATAGTGGCTCATGGTAGCCTCCAATGATCGGTTCGCCTGATCACTCAGGGATTGGGGGTTGCATCAAAGGTGCTGGTTTTTCCGGGATATCGGTCATGGTTGCCTCGGTCAGCAGCAGGATGCTGGCGACGGAAACAGCATTCTCGAGGGCGATGCGCACCACTTTGGTGGGGTCGATGATGCCGGCCTCGTACAGGTCGACATAGGTGTTGGCCGCCGCGTCGAACCCGATACTGCCCGTTTCGGCAAGCATGCGTGCCACCACCACACCCGCGTCCACCGCGGAATTATCGGCAATCATCCGCGCCGGGGCCTCCAGCGCACGGCGCAGTATCTGCAGGCCCGTACGCATATCGCCTTCGCTGTTCGCCTCTTCAGCGAGCAACACCGACACAGTCTTCAGCAAAGCCAAGCCGGCGCCAGGCACGATGCCTTCGGCGATGGCTGCACGGGTGGCGGCCAGGGCATCGTCCAATGCGTCCTTGCGCGCTTTCATCTCCGCCTCGGAGGGTGCCCCGACGTATCACTGCCACACCGCCGGCAAGCCTGGCCAGGCGTTCGTGCAGTTTTTCCGATCATAATCGCTGGTGCTGGCCTCGATCTGGGCGCGGATATGCGCAACGCGGGTAGCCACCGCTTGCTGCGTGCCACTGCCTCCAATCAACGCGGTGCTGTCCTTCAACACCACCGCACGGTGCACTTGGCCAAGCTGGGACAGCTGCAACTGATCGAGCGTGACGCCAAGCTCTGCCGACACCAGGGTAGCCCCCGTGAGCACCGCGATGTCCTGAAGTATTTCCTTGCGCCGGTCGCCATACCCAGGAGCCTTCACCGCCACCGCGCGCAGTACGCCGCGGATCTGGTTGACTACCAGCGTGGTCAGGGCCTCGCCGTCGATGTCCTCGGCAATAACCACCAGCGGCTGACCGCTTTTCGCCACCTGTTCCAGCAGGGGCAGCAGATCGTTGAGTGCGCCGATCTTGTGATCGCATAGCAAGACACAGGCATCGGTCAGTTCGACCTGCATCTTCTCGGTGTCGGTGACGAAGTAAGGCGACACATAGCCTCGGTCGAAGCGCATGCCATCCATGATCTCGACCTTGGTTTCGGTGGTCTTGGATTCCTCGATGCTGACCACACCTTCCACGCCAACCTTTTCCAGGGCATCGGCGACCAACTGGCCAATCAACGGATCGTTGTGCGCTGACAACGTCGCCACTTGTGCTTTTTCCTTGGCAGTGCAGACCTGTCGTGACTGCGCCAGCAACGATTTGATGACCAGCGCCAAGCCCTTGTCCAGGCCTCGCTTGAGATCGATGGCACTGGCTCCGGCCACCACGTTGCGCACGCCGTCGGCCAGGATCGCGTGAGCGAGCACAGTTGCGGTACTGGTGCCATCACCCACCGCTTCACCAGTGCGCTCGGCCGCCTGGCGCAGCATCTGTGCGCCGAGGTTTTCCTCCGGGTCCTGCAGAAAGACGCGTTTGGCGATGGTCACGCCATCGTTGCAGACAGTCGGTTTACCCCAACTGCTTTGCATCAGCACCGATTTCGATTTGGGCCCTAGCGTAACGCGCACGGCATCGGCGAGCTGGGTGGCACCACTGAGGATTTTCTCCCGCGCTGCGGAGCGAAACAGGATTTTGCTGTGGGGCATGGTATTGCCTCCCGTTCAGGCCAGGGCAGAGAACAACTGCTGCCAGCATCCCGCTGCACCGTGTTGGGTGCTTGATTTTTATCAATCCTACAGGGCGCTGAACGCCGCGCTCAGCGTTGATCCAGGTACCGGTACAGGGCTTCTTCCTGGTCGAAATGCAACTTGGCCAAGGTGTCCAGGCGTATCAGCTGGTGCTGGATGTCATCAGGGCTCGGGCTCGCTGCCGCCCGGTTGAAATCCTGGCTCATGCAGGAGAGAAGATGGATGAGGCGGAAGATTTCCCGGTGGGTATGGCTCATCGCCGAGAGCGGATCTTCGCCCTGCATGAAGCGGCTCAGCAGCGGATACAAACGACGCTCGTCATCGCGCTCGTGGCGCTCCAGAAGGTCATGCAGGCCGGTGACCAGTTTGCCCAGGTCGTCCCGCGCCTGCTCGATGGGGCGTTTGGCGAAATCGCAGGCCATCTGGCTCAGCTCCGTCAGCAACCCGTCGAGTTGCCGATGCTCATCCTGCAACCGATCCAGGTCCTCGACGGCAAGCCCGCTGCGTCGCCCGGGCGTCAAGGGGCCCAGCGCACGCAAGGCGTTGACGATGATCAACAGGTCGATACCTTCCTGCAACACCGCCCCCAGCAGCGCGGGCAGGTAGCCGGCGGCGGCAACCAGCATGGCCAGCAACGACAGGCTCATGCCCACCCATACCCCCTGACGGGCGATGTACACGGCGTACCGGGCGATATCCAAGGCATCGACCAATCGATCGAGACGATCGACCAGCAACACCACACCGGCCGCCTGGGCAGAGGCCGTGACGCCAGAAGCGCCCATGGCAACCCCGACATCGGCCGCCGCCAATGCTGGCGCATCGTTGATGCCATCGCCGACCATCAGCGAGGGCGCCATGCGGCAGCCGTCCTGCACCAGGCGAATCTTGTCGACTGGCGAGAGCCCCGAGCGAAGCTCATCGATACCCGCCGCCAGCGCAACCATTTCCGCCGTCTCCGGGCGGTCACCGGTGAGCATGACGACCTTTTCGATCCCGCGCGCCCGCAGGCGGCGCAGTGTCTGGGGGGTTTCCCGGCGCAAGTCATCGGCCAGCCGCAGTACCGCTTTCAACTCACCGTCAACCGCCACGAAACTGCCGCTGTTGGCCAGGTAGTCCAGTTGCTGCAAACGTGCCTGTGCCCACTGGCCATCGTCCTTCTCGTTCTGCACATAGGCCAGGGCGCCCAAGCGTACAGCCTTGCCTTGAACGATCCCGGCAAGCCCCTGGCCGGGGCTTTCCTGCACCTGCTCGGGCGCGGTCAGCGTCAGGTTGCGCAGGCGGGCAGCATGAACGATGGCCTGGGCAATCGGATGGGTCGATGACTGGGCCAACGAAGCGGCCAACTGCAGCATCTGCAACGGCGCGCCTTGCCCCTTCAGTTCGATCGACTGCAACTGGGCATGACCACTGGTCAAGGTACCGGTCTTGTCGAGGAACACCTGGCGGATGCCGGCCAGGGCTTCAAGCACCTCGCCGTCACGCACGAGTATGTTGCGCCGTGCAGCCCTCGAAATACCCGAGATGATGGCAATTGGCACCGCCAGTATCAGCGGGCAAGGCGTGGCGACCACCAGCACGGCAAGCACTCGCTGCACATCGCCACTGGCCCACCACGCCAGCGCAGCAATGAGCAATGTCAGCGGGATCAGCGCCAGCGCATAGCGGTCGGCCAGGCGCATGAAAGGTGCCCGTGACTGACGTGCCGCTTCGGCCAGCTTCACGATGCCAGCGTAAGTGCTTTGCGCCGCGGTTTGCGCGGCCAGCAACAGCAGCGGCGCACCGGAGTTGGTCACCCCACTGGCCACCGGCTCACCGGCATGGCGGGTAACCGGTAACGATTCGCCAGTCAGCGCAGCTTCGTCCAGGGTCGCCTGCTCGGATTGCAACCACCCATCCACCGGCACGATCTCACCCAGGCGCACCAGTACACTCTGCCCAGCGCGGACCTCGTCCACCGGTACCTCACGCAAACCATCCTGCTCTTGAATCCAGGCCCGCTGAGGGGCCCGGTCGATCAGTGCCCGCAACTCGCGCTCGGCGTGACGCAAGCTGAGAGTCTCCAATGTACGGCCCGAGGCAAGCATCAGCGCAACCACGGCGCCTACCAGCATCTGCTCAAGGGCCAGGGCCGCGCCAATCGACATCAGCGCGATCAGGTCAATGCCCGCCTCACGCCTGGCCAGGCGCCGGGCCATTTCCACCGCCAGCACCGCTGCCATGATCGCGCTGCCGGCGGCCCAGATCAGCGCAGCCCAGGTCGGCTGTTGCGCCGCATAGGCCAGCCCTCCGAGCAGCAAGGCCAGGACGCAGACCAGCAACAGGCTTGGGTCCAGCCATCGACGTGACATGGCGGTCACTTGCGCTTGGCCTGCTGCAGCAACTGTTGGACCTGTTCCTGGGCCTGGGTCGCTCTGCGCAGTGCCTCGTTGGCGGTCTGCTCGACCAGGTCGATGCGGTAGCACACCTGGTCGGCCCGCAAACGGGCGGTAGCCGCGTTGTTCTCGGCCGACTCCAGGCGCGCGTCGTATTCTTCAGCGTGCCAAGGGGTACAGCCCGAAGCCGATGCCAGCAGCAGACTGGACAATCCGGCAAGCAGATAGCGTTGCATGTTGGTGCCCTCGCGCATGCCCAAGACACCCTCAGTATCGGCATCGCCACTCAGCGCAGCCTGACATTTATCAATCTCGCCCAGCGTGCGATAGCGCGCCGGTTTTGACCTTTGTCAATCACGTAATACCGCTGGGGGGTAGAAACATGGGCTGAGAACATCTCAGCCCACCTTTCCAATGGATAGCGGAGACCATCATGAACGACCTTGATTTGCGCGACCTGGTGCTCGAAGAGTTGGCGTTTCAACCTGACATCAATGCCGCCAGCATCGGTGTGACGGTGCAGGACGGTGTGGTCACACTGTCAGGCCATGTCAGCAGTTATGCCCAGAAGATCAGTGCCGAGCGCACCGTAAAAGCCATGAAAGGCGTGCGTGGGCTGGCCGAGGAAATCGAAGTCCGGCTGAACAAACTCGAAGGCACCGCCGACGATACCATTGCCAGCCGTGCCCTGAAGATCATCGCCTGGAGCTCGGATGCCAATGTCGAGGGCATCAAGGTCACCGTTCACAAAGGCACGGTGACCTTGGAAGGCGAACTGGACTGGCAATACCAGAAGGAAGTGATCGAACAGGAGGTGTGGCGTCTGTCGGGCGTGATCAGCGTGCAGAACCGCATCACTTTGAAGGCGCGGGCCGATGCCAGCGATATTCGCCACCACATCGAACAGGCACTCAAGCGCAGCGCCGAGATTCAGGCCGAAGGCATTCGCGTCACCGTCAACGGTGGTGTGGTCAGGCTGGAAGGCAAGGTGCATTTGCTTCGCGAACGGGAGTTGGTCGAGCGCGCCGCCTGGGCGGTGCCGGGCGTGAGCAAGGTCGAAGACTTTTTGTTGATCGCCTGACCCGGCTGCCCACCACGAGATATGGTCATGAACAAAGATCAGCCCTGGAAGCTGTACTTGCTGGCGATTGGGCTTTCCGTGCTCGCCGCCATTCAGTTCGGTCTATTCGACCGTGCGGCCGTGCAGACCATCTCCTATAGCCAGTTCCTGCAATTGCTGGAGCAGCAAAAGGTCAGCGACCTTCGGGTCGAACACGACCGTATCCTGGGCAAGCTGCAGGAACCCATCGCCGGCCGCTCGATGTTCTCCACGGTGCGGATCGACCCGCAACTGAGCGAGCAACTGGGCCGCACGGGCGTGACCTTCACCGGAGTTGCCGAGGACAGCAACCTGGCTGCCATGGTGGGTTGGCTCATGCCGCTGATAATGATGCTGGCGCTGTGGTTCTTCCTGTTTCGTGGGGTAACCGATAAACAAGGCCTGGGCGGTCTGATGGGTGTGGGGAAGTCGCGCGCCCGGGTCTACGTCGAGCGTGACATCAAGGTCACCTTCGCCGATGTGGCGGGCATAGACGACGTCAAGGGCGAACTCACCGAAGTGGTGTCCTTCCTCAAGAACCAGGCGTTCTATGCCCGTCTGGGGGCGCATGTGCCCAAGGGCACATTGCTGGTCGGCCCCCCGGGCACCGGCAAGACCCTGGTGGCCAAGGCGATCGCCGGCGAAGCGGCGGTACCCTTTTTCTCGATCTCCGGGTCCGAGTTCGTCGAGATGTTCGTCGGCGTGGGCGCGGCGCGGGTTCGCGACCTGTTCGACCAGGCCCGACGCGCCGCGCCCTGCATCATTTTCATCGACGAACTGGATGCCCTGGGCAAGATGCGTGGCATCGGCAGCCTGGGTGGCAATGACGAGAAGGAACAGACGCTCAATCAACTGCTGGCCGAACTGGATGGCTTCGACCCACGCGAAGGCGTCGTGCTGCTGGCGGCGACCAACCGCCCTGAGATACTGGACCCCGCGCTGCTGCGAGCCGGACGGTTCGACCGGCAGATCCTGATCGACCGGCCTGACCGCAAGGGTCGCCTGGCGATCCTCAAGGTGCACCTGCACAAGATCGTCTACAAGAACGATCTGGACTGCGAACGTATCGCCGACATCACCCCCGGCCTGACCGGCGCCGACCTGGCCAACCTGGTGAACGAGGCCGCCATCGTCGCCACCCGACGTGCCAGCCAATGGGTCGAGCTGCAGGACTTCACCGCTGCCGTCGAGCGCCTGGTGGCAGGCGTGGAGCGCAAGGGCAACGTGCTGCGCGACGATGAACGCCAGGTCGTGGCGTACCATGAGATGGGCCACGCGCTGGCCGCAAGCAGCCTGCCGGCGATGGACCCGGTGCATAAGGTGTCGATCATCCCCAGGGCCGCTGGCTCGCTGGGGTTCACCCTGCAACGGCCGACCGATGACCGCTACCTGATCAGCGCGCAGATGCTCCGCGACCGGATCGTCGTGCTGATGGCCGGGCGAGCCGCCGAAAGCCTGGTATTCGGCCAGGTGTCCACCGGGGCTGCCGACGACCTGGGACGCGCCACCGACATCGCCCGCCAGCTGATCACCCGCTTCGGCATGAGCACGGAACTGGGCCAGGCAGTGCTGGAGCGCCAACAGGCCAGTTACCTGGGCGAATCGTTGTTGCGCCAGGAGCGCAAGGACTACTCAGAGCAGACCGCGCGCGAAATCGACCTGGGTATTCGAGGCCTGCTGGAAGACGCTTACGCCCGTGCCCGGACCTTGCTCGAGCAACGACGCGCCGACCTGGACACTGGGGCACGCCTGTTGTTGGCCAGGGAAACCATCACCCCGGAAGAATTCCCGGCGCTGCTGCCGGTGGCCAAGGACCCTGCCACCTATAATCTGGTCGATGCGGCCAAATGACACTCCGATCCAGTCCGAGTACCGACCATGCTCACCGTCACATTGATCAACATGCTGGTGGTGATCCTGGTGGTGATCATCCACTACGAATGCCTACTGCGCCTGAACGACTGGCTACCGCGGCTGAAACTGTGGAGCCGATTCCGGATCGTCGCAGGCGTATTCGGCGCGCTGCTGGCTCATGCGCTGGAGGTCTGGTGTTTCGCCCTGGTGTATTACCTGATGATTCACGCCGAAGGCTGGGGCACGCTCAGTGGCAACTTCGACGGCAGCTTCCTGGATTGCGTGTACTTTTCCTTCACCACCTACACCACGATAGGCTTTGGCGACATCGCGCCTAACGGCCATCTGAAGTACCTCACCGGCCTGCAAGCGTTGACAGGCCTGGTGCTGATCACCTGGACCGCGTCGTTCCTGTTCCTCGAAATGCAGAAATACTGGAAAGCCAAATAGCGCCTGTTCAGGCGTCTGGGTGTGGCGTCCAGTGCCATTGCGCAACCTCAGGCATGTCTTCGCCATGCTCGATGAGGTACAGCTTGTGCCTTTCCATGGTCGACCAGTAGCGGGTTCGCGCCTGCTCCACCTGCGCTCGCAGGCGAGGCACGCGTTCGAACACATCGAGAACCAGCTGGTAGCGGTCGAGGTTGTTGATGACTGCCATGTCGAACGGCGTGGTGGTTGCCCCTTCTTCACGGAAACCATGCACATGGAAGCGCTGCGGGTTGGCACGCTTGTAGATCAGGCGGTGAATCAGGGCAGGATAACCATGGAAGGCGAAGATCACCGGCTGCTCTTCGGTAAACAGCGCGTTGAAGTCACTGTCGGGCAACCCGTGCGGATGCTGTTGCGGTGATTGCAGTGCCATCAGGTCAACCACGTTCACCACCCTCACCCGCAGATCGCCAACGTAATCACGAAGCAGGGTCACGGCCGCCAACACTTCCAGCGTCGGCACATCGCCTGCGCAGGCGAGGACCACCTCCGGCAGGTCATCGTCATGGCTGGCCCATGCCCAACGCCCGATGCCGGCCTGGCAATGCAGATTCGCCGCCTGCCCATCCAGCCACTGCCATTCCAGCTGTTTTCCGACAACGATCACATTGATGTAGTCACGGCTGCGCAAGCAATGGTCAGCCACGGACAACAGGCAGTTGGCGTCCGGTGGCAGGTAGATGCGCGCAAGATCGGCCTTCTTGTTCGCCATAAGGTCGAGGAAACCTGGGTCTTGGTGCGAGAAGCCGTTGTGGTCCTGGCGCCAGACATGCGAAGTCAGGAGGATGTTCAGCGAGGCGATCGGCTTGCGCCAAGGCACTTCGGCGGCGGTCTTGAGCCATTTGGCATGCTGGTTGATCATCGAATCGACGATATGAATGAATGCTTCATAGCAGGAAAACAGGCCGTGCCGACCGGTCAACAGGTAGCCTTCCAGCCAACCTTCGCATATATGTTCGCTGAGTATCTCCATTACCCTGCCGTCTGGCCCGAGGTGGTTATCTTCGACGCCGTGGGGATCCAGCCAGACCTTGCTGGTCGCCTCGAACACGGCGTCCAGCCGGTTGGACGCCGTCTCGTCAGGCCCGAACAGGCGGAAATCGCGGGACACCAGGCTGTTCTTCATGACGTCACGCAAGTAACTGCCAAGAATCCGGGTCGCCTCTGCACGCACCTGTCCAGGTGCGTCCATCTTCACGCTGTAATCGCTGAAGCGCGGAAGGTCGAGCGCCCGCAACAGCAGCCCGCCATTGGCATGAGGGTTTGCGCTCATGCGCCGCCGTCCGGTCGGGACCAGTGCGGCCAGTTCCGGCAACAACGAGCCCTGGGCATCGAACAGCTCATGAGGGCGGTAGCTTTCCAGCCATTGCTGCAATTGCTGCAAGTGCAGCGGCTTGCGAAGATCACCCAGGGGCAGTTGGTGGGAGCGCCAGGTCCCTTCTACCCGCTGCCCATCGACGAATTTCGGCCCCGTCCAGCCTTTGGGGGTGCGCAATACCAGCATTGGCCACAACGGCCGGTCGATGGCTACGCCCGATTCGGTGTGCCGGGCAAGGCGCTGGATCTGGCAGATTTTCTCGTAGATCACATCAAGCGTCCTGGCCAACGCCCGATGAACCTCCATCGGTTCGTCGCCCTCGACAAAATAGGGGTCATAGCCATAGCCATACATCAGGCTGGTCAGCTCGTCCTCGCTGATCCGCGCCAGCACCGTCGGGTTGGCGATCTTGTAGCCGTTCAGATGCAGGATCGGCAGTACCGCACCGTCGCGCGCGGCATTGAGGAACTTGTTGCAATGCCAACTTGCCGCCAGCGCGCCGGTTTCCGCTTCGCCGTCGCCTATGACGCAGGCCACGATCAACTGCGGGTTATCCAGGGCAGCGCCATAGGCATGGACCAGGGCATAGCCAAGCTCGCCACCCTCGTGCAGAGAACCCGGGACATGCGGGCCGACATGGCTGCCAATGCCATACGGCCATGAAAACTGACGAAACAACCGTGCCATCCCCTGCGCATTGCGTTCTATCGCAGGGTTCAGCTCGGTATAGGTACCATCCAGATACGCCTGGGCAACCATGGCCGGGCCGCCATGGCCAGGGCCGGTGACGAAGAGCATGTTGAGATCGTAATGGCGGATCAGCCGGTTCAGATGGGTGTAGATCAGGTTCAGCCCCGGCGATGTGCCCCAGTGCCCCAGCAACCGAGGCTTGATGTCGGCCAACTTCAGCGGGGTGGCCAGCAAGGGGTTGCCTTGGAGATAGATCTGGCCAACGGTAAGGTAGTTCGCGGCCCGCCAGTAGGCATCCAGCCATTCGAGTTCCTCGGTACCTGGATAATCGTTCATGATCGCCCTCTCTGTCGATGGCGCGCACGCGTATGTGTACGCGTTCAGATATCCCCGGCGCGGATATCTTCTTCCCGTCGGCTCTGCTGACGGATCAGCAAGGTCAGCTCGTGCAGGTGGTCGGCCAACAGCCCCACCAGGTCGTCTGCAGTGACAATGCCGACCAACAGGCCAAAGTCATCGACCACCGGGATCCGCCTGATGTTGGCCCGTCGCATGTTCAGAATCACATCGAACAGGTCTTCATTCTGGTTTGCGGTAATCAATGGGCGTGGCAGGACATCGATGGCCTGGAGGTCTTCCTGGTCAGGAGGGTTGCAGGCGATGATCCTCAGCGCAAGGTCACGGTCGGTGATCAGGCCGATAGGCCGGTAACGGTCTCGATCGACAGGCTCGGCCAGCACCAGGTCACCGACGTGGTACCGACTCATCATCCGCGCTGCGGCGAAGATCGAAATGCTGGGGAGCGCAGTGACCACATCCCGGTTGCAGTATTTGCCGATGGACATGATGTTTCACCTTTTTGGAATGCGAAGACGGAGCGTCCCTGCTCCTGAAATCGGTCAGGTCAATCACTTGCTGCTTTTGATAGGAATCACTTTCTCAGGGTGAATCGCTTCTGCACGCTTGGGCAGATGCACCAGCAGCACGCCCTTGGCGAACTGTGCATTAATCTTTTCCGCATCTACTTCACGGGGTAGCTGGAAAACCCGCTCGAAGCTGCCGTAGTGCCGCTCTGACAAGTGGTACTCCTTGCGTTTTTCGTCAACCTCTTCCTGCTTCTCGCCGCGGATCACAACGTTGCCATTGACCAGCTTGATCTCGATGTCCTTGTCGTCCACACCAGGCAGTTCGGCGCTGATGCGAAACTCATCGGCCAGTTCGCTGATATCCATCGCCGGCATGCCATGGCTGAACAGTTCACGCCGCCAGAATGGCTCGACATCGAACGGGGTATGGCTGAACGGCATGCGCAATGGCCGGCGACCGAAATCGTCGAACAGGCTGTCGATCTGACGCCGCAACTGCTGGAATGGGCGCCACAGGTCCGATGGCTCGGTACTTGGCAGCGTAGCCTTGGCAGGTTGGGTGGTTGCGGAAGTGACAGGTACTTTCTTCGCTGTTTCGGACATGGCGACCTCCTCTAATGAGTAATGCCTCCCTGGGAGACGCCTCGATATTGCGCTGGCAGGCAAGCACCCGTTTGACCTTTATCAATCAGGATGCGGCCACCATCCTCTGTCAGTTTGATCCTGATCAAAGTGTTGCCATCGCAGGGGCTTAGCTTATATGGAACGTGGCCCGCCCAAACCTGTTCGAGGCGCATATGGACCAGGATGACAGTGAGTGTGTCCGTTTGCTGGAAACATTGCCGGGGCCCGGCATACAGTACCTTCGCCTGATGCTGTGCAACCCGCAACGCAGCGAGGCGATGCCAGGCCAGTATTGCCAACTGACGAATCAAACCCAGCGCTGGACCTGCAACTACATCAGCATGCCTGGCGCAGCAGGTCGGTTCATTGTCGCCACCCGCAGCGTCCTGGCATTGAAGGTCGGAGATCTGCTCGAGTACTCAGGCCCTCTGGGCAGCGCATGGCCGGTGCCCTTGCAGAGTGTGCGACTGCTGGCTATCACTCACGGTGAGGGGGTTTTGGCGCTACTTTGCACACTGGATGAGGTTCGCTGTTGGCTACCTTGGGTAGAGGTGAGGCTGTTGCACGAAAGCTTTGAGCAGGAGCACCTGCCCGCTGAATGTAAGCCATGGATCTCAGCGTTTACCTCGGTGCCGCGCAACAGCAGAAGCGTTTGGAGTCAACTGACTGAACAGCTGGAGGATTTCAAGCCGGACACTGTCTACTGCTGCGCGCCATCCTTGGTGGCAAGGCATGCCGCGCGCATCTGTTGGCAAAAAGGGGTCCCGATACAGCGTATCTGGTTGCGGGCAGACCATGTGTCGCGTCCATCCTGGAATTGTCAATTTCCTCTGAATGGGCCTGTGCAACGTTATGACAGGATTCTCGAGGCCCTCAATTCGGCTCCTCCATCCGACTGAGCTTGAGCAGGCCTTGTTGATCGATGAGTCGGACTTCCCGGCCAACGCATTGCAGGAGCCCAGCCTGATTGAACCGGCTGAACAGCCGGGAGACAGTTTCCAGGGTAAGGTCCAGGTAGTTTGCGATATCTCCTCGCGACATGGGCAGATTAAGGACGTCTGCACGCAAACCTCTTTCTTGATAACGCGCCGCCATGCCCAACAGGAAAAGCGAAAGGCGCTGCTCGGCTCGCCCGTGGCAGCAGCGCAGGTGTTCGTCCTTGCCTTGAATACCCAGGCTGAGCATGTGCAACAGTTGATAGCGCAATCCGGGTATCTGCCCCGACAGATCAACCAACTGGTCCAGCCGGATCGAGCAGACCAGCGAAACGTCCAGCGCCAATGCATAGCTCCGATAATGACTTGCCCCGATAGCGTCCAGCCCCAAGATTTCGCCCGGCAGAACGAAGCCGGTGACCCGCTCGTTGCCCTCGGAATCAATCAGAAAATTCTTGATGACCCCTGAGCGCAGGGCAAACACATGCCCCATGGGCTCATCGGCCTTGAACAGATACTCGCCCCTCTTCAAAGGGCGGTTACGGCGAATGATACGCTCCAGCTTTTCCACTTCATCGACGCTTAGGCTGGCGGGCAGGCAAAGTCGGCTCAAAGAGCACGCAAGGCACTTTACCTGGGGCTTTATACCCATATCTTCAGGGCCTGACATGACGATGTCTCCGCTTTTTCTTGCGGGCTCTATAAACGCTAGCCGCTTCGCCCGAAGTTTCTGAGGCAACTGACCAAGGGTCATGGCTGTGCCCCACTAAAGCTTGATCAAGATCAAGTCAGGCCAGTGCGCTGCCCTCATGCTCGACTTAGATAGCCTTCAACCCGTGTTCCTGTCTGAAGGCCCCTGGGCCTTATAAATCTGCATTGTCTGGTAACGTGAAGAGGATGTGTCATGAATACCTTACTGAACGAACTTCACGCCTATCATCATGACATGGCCAATAAGATAAGCCAGATCAGGAAGTTGCTGAAAAAGCTAAAGCATGAACCCGATGCCACTGATGACTGTAAGCTTTTGTTCGAAATGTTGGAGGCCTTGCACAGCAATGCAGAGCGGCACCACCATGAGAATGAAGAAAGCATACGGCGAGCCTTGCTGGCCACGGAGGCGCCGATCCACCCGCGGATCCTGGATATCGAGCGAGATCACCAGGCATTTGCGCGCATTGCTGGGCAATTGAAGACATTAGCGGCTACGGCAAAAGACACGAAAGTAATCGCTGACACTGTCGATGACTATATCGAGAAATATTACGACCACATGGAATCGGAGGAAAACATATTCTTTCCAGCTGCAGACAAATGGCTCTCAAACAGTCAATGGCTGGAAATAAAACATCAATGGCATTAACTGGAGTGCAAATTCAAGCGCCCAACCGCCCCATCTCAATCACACGAGGATACTGCCATGGCTTCTGCTGATACTTCCCGTCAACATACCGCCCCCTCGTTTCCCAAGCCTGCGGGCGAACATTGGATCGAAGCCCTCGACAATGGCACCCATGTACTGATCAGGCCGCTGCAAGCCAAGGACCGGGAGCGCGAGAGGGCCTTCATCGAACGGCTGTCACCGCAGTCGCGGCATTTTCGCTTCCTGTGCCAGATCAAAGAGCCCGGTGAGGCGATGCTCGACCAGTTGATGGCGGTCGACCAGGACCGACAAGCGGCTTATGTCGCCCTCGCCCATGTGGACGGCGAGCTGCAGGAGGTGGGCATATCGCGTTATGCCGCCATTGCCGGCAAGGATGAATGCGAATGCGCCGTGACAGTACTCGACAGCTGGCAGCACCATGGCCTGGGCCGCCTGTTGCTCAAGCACCTGACCGATCATGCCCGGGCAAAGGGCCTGCGGCAGATGTACTCGATCGACTCAGCCGCCAACCTGGCGATGCGCGACCTGGCCAAGGCGGCAGGATTCACCACCACTACCGATCCGGATGATCCGGCCCAGGTCATCCATCGCCTCAATCTGACCTGAAGCGCCGCTGCGCCAGCGCCTGGGGCAGCCACCGTGCTGCCCCGCCCGCTGCAAACCCCACGACCTCCGGCCCTATCCGCACGAGGAGGGTATCCATGAACGGTAATTCGCGGAAACTGATGGAAAAGCTCTACGGCAAGCAATACCAGGTCGACAGCGCTGAGATCGCCCCCCTGCTGCATCAATTCGCCGAACCCTTGCCTGACCTGGACTCCCCCGCTTTCGCTGCGCTGTTCGACCGCTACGCCGACGCCCGTGTGGTGATGCTGGGCGAGGCAAGCCATGGCACCAGCGAGTTCTATCGCGCCCGCGCGGCAATTACCCGCCGGTTGATCGAACAGCACGGCTTCAACATCGTGGCCGTCGAAGCCGACTGGCCGGATGCCGGGCACGTCGACCAGTACGTGCGGGGCTTGGCCCATTCGGCATGGAAGCGCCATATTTTCAGCCGTTTCCCAACCTGGATGTGGCGCAACAGCGAGGTCAAGGCATTCGCCCACTGGCTGCATGGACACAATCGCCTGCTGGCCGTCGAGCGCCGCGTGGAGTTCAGAGGCCTGGACGTCTACAGCCTGCGCAACTCCATCCATGAAGTGCTGGCCTTTCTGGACCGGGCAGATCCGCACCTGGCCCGCGAAGCGCGCCACCGTTATGGTTGCCTGACGCCCTGGCAGGATGACCCGGCCCTGTACGGCCACTTCGTCGAGCGCGGTGGCGTCATGCCGTGCGAGCAGCCTGTGGTAGAACAACTGAATGTGATGCTGGCCGAACAGCTGTCGGGCCTGATCCGCAATGACGAAGCGTTCTTCAATGCCACCCAGAACGCACGGGTGATCATCGCTGCGGAGCAATATTACCGCGCGATCTATCGAGGCTCGACCGCCTCCTGGAATCTGCGCGACCGGCATATGTTCGATACCCTGCGCGCACTGCTGGAACATCGCGGGCCACACGCCAAAGCCGTGGTCTGGGCACACAATTCCCACATCGGCAACGCAGATGCCACGGAAATGGGTTGGAAAGGCCAGTTCAACATCGGCCAACTGTGCCGTAAAGCCTTTGGCCAGGAGGCTGTGCTGATCGGCATGACTACTGACCGCGGTCAAGTGGCCGCCGCCAGTGACTGGGATGGCGACATGCTGATCAAGGACGTCCGCCCTTCGCGGTCGGACAGCTGGGAGCACCAGTTCCGCCTGGCAGGCGTACCGGCTTCTTTGACCGACTGGCGAGACCCTCAGCGCAAGGAGTTGCGTCGCATCTTGTCCATGCCACTGCTCGAGCGCGCGATCGGCGTCATCTACCGACCGGAAAGCGAACGGCTGAGCCATTACTTCGAAGCAGTGCTGGCCGAGCAATTCAATGCCATGCTCTGGATCGAACAGACCCAGCCGGTCAACGCCCTGCCACTACCGAAACAACAGCACCTCGAACCGGAAGACGAAACCTATCCGTTCGGTGTCTGAATATCCGGCCTGCAAGCCTCAAGAGAAGAGGCTTGGGGGCCGCGACTAGCGAGCATGGTCATCTTCAGCCTCCCCGGCACGCGCCCTGGAGGACTCCGCGAGCCCGGCCTTGTCCATCAGCGCGATGACTTCTTCGTCCGACGTCTGGGGAAAGTCCTGGTACCAGTAGCCGACCGAAACCATCCGCTCAGGCACCAGCGGGCAGACCACCTCGTCTACTTCGCCCCACATGGCCTCCAGCGTTTCCGGTGGCGCGACTGGCACCGCGACCACGATACGCAAAGGGGACAACGCTCGTGTCGCCTGAATGGCCGCCATCATCGAGGCCCCGGTTGCCAGGCCATCATCAACCAGGATTACGGTCTGGTCCTTGAGCCGAAGCGGTGGTCGGGTACCTCGATAGGCGCGCTCACGACGTATCAGTTCCTGGGTTTCCCTGGCAACCACGCTTTCCAGCAAGGTGCGATCGACCGGGTAAGCCCGCAGTGCATCGTCGTTGAGAATCTTCACCCCGCCCCCGGCGATCGCACCCATGGCATATTCAGGGTGCGACGGTATTCCAAGCTTGCGCACTACCAGCAGGTCAAGGCGAACCTTGAGGGCGGTAGCGACCTCGTAAGCCACCGGCACACCGCCTCGTGGCAAGGCGAGCACGATCACATCAGCCCGTCCGGCATATCGGCTCAACGACGCCACCAGGCAGCGACCGGCTTCAGCACGGTCGGGGTACAGGGTGCGACGAGCAAGATCATGCGACATGGAAACCTCCCGCGCCACATCGGGCGCCTGTCGTTTCAGCTACTGGCAAGCACTACCGCCATTCAAGGCAGCATCGCCCGGGCCTCTTCAGGCAGCAGGTCGAACTGCTCGAGGCAGCGCTGTTCATCGTCTGCCGTCAACGCCTTGTATGCGCTCACTTCCCGCATCGGCGTTTCGAACAAGGCCAGGCGTATCACCCCATTACGGTCCAGAAACGTTTGCGCCAGGCAGGTACACACCGGCTTGCCGACCAATGCCGTGAGCTTTTCATCCTCAGGGGTGTTCACCCGGGCCTGCAGGCTGTCTGTGCAATTCTCCACGATTCGGTCCACCGAGCGCCCCGCCAGCCAAACCGTGCCGCCAGCGAGCAACGTCAGGAACAGCAACATGCCCAAGAGCACGTTCGACTCCTGGGTGACCGAGCGCAGGAAGGCAAGCCGAGCCTGCCAGCCCGTGGCCTGGCCGTTGAATATGGTCTTGCCTACCGTGCGTTTCACGCCACGCTGCACCACCCACCCCAACGCCACGCACAGGGCGAGCAAGGCCAGCAGCATAAGTGGATGTTGCATCGGCAGGCGCCAGTTCGGGTTCAACGACCGGTAGGCAGCGACCACGACGAGCAGTGCGAAGATTGCCACGATAAACCCCAGGCTACCCCGTGGCCGATGCATCCAGGCCCGGAGTTTCGCCCTTGCTTGTGTATCCATGACAGCCTCCCGGCCCAGGCTAGCGCACTGGGTCAATAGCAACCGTTTCGTGGTACTCGGGTACGTATACCTGCCAACCGAGCTCGATGCTGATCCGCCGCCGCAACGTGTCGGCGGCGTGCGGCTCACCATGGATGACATAGGTCTGGCGTGGCGGGCGGGCGAAACCGCGCAACCACTCCATGATCTCGTCGGCATCGGCGTGCGCAGAGAGATTATCCATCGCATGCACCTGGGCCCGGATAGGCACGTCTTCACCGTGCAGGCGGACACTGCGCGCACCCGC
The DNA here is from genome assembly GCF_023100865.1 of Pseudomonas sp. A2. Classification (NCBI taxonomy): domain Bacteria; kingdom Pseudomonadati; phylum Pseudomonadota; class Gammaproteobacteria; order Pseudomonadales; family Pseudomonadaceae; genus Pseudomonas; species Pseudomonas sp. A2. The sequence continues at coordinate 2,790,516 of NZ_CP039127.1, read as the reverse complement.
GACGATGTCGGCGCCGCGCGTACCTCCGGCCTGGAAACCAGAGAACAGAATGCTGTTGCGCGGGTTGGGGGCCAGTGCCTTGAGATGGTGCAAGACACGTCCACCGGTCGCCATGCCACTGGCGGCGATAATGACCGCGGGCTCACGCAGCTGATCCAGATGCCGGGACTCATCGACGGTACGGATGATATGCGTGCCCCTGCACATTTCGGCGCATTCCGCCAACGTCAGGCGATGCTCGCTCCGGAACTGCTGGTAAAGGGTGGTTGCGTCTGTGGCCATCGGGCTGTTGAGGTAGACCGGAATGTCGGGTATCAGGCCATCGCGCTTGAGCTTGTACAGGTAATACATCAGCAACTGGGCCCGGCCAACCGCGAATGAGGGCACCAAGGTGATGCCGTGGCGCAGGAGAGTCTGGTTGATGACCTGGGCCAGAAACTGCTCGGTCGATTCGCTTGGATGCTGGCGATCGCCATAGGTGGACTCCACCAGCAGCACGTCTGCCGTCCTGATCAGTTCCGGCGCGCGCATGATCGGGTCTTGTGGCCGGCCCAGGTCGCCAGAGAAGACCAAGGTCTGGCCGTCGACCTTGATCTGTACCGTCGCCGCGCCGAGTATGTGCCCAGCCGTGCGCAACAGCAGCTCCATCCCCGGCGCAATCATGGTCGGGTGATGCAACTCCACAGGGCGCAACAATGCCAAGGCACGCTTTGCATCCTGTTCGGTGTAAAGCGGGCGTGCCGGCGAATGCTTCGAGTAGCCGTGCCGGTTGGCATGCTCTGCCTGCTCTTCTTGCAGCCGGGCACTGTCGAGCAACAGGATTTCGGCCAAGGCACAGGTGGCCGGTGTTGCGTAGATCGGCCCGGTATAGCCTTCCTTGGCGAGCACCGGAAGATAACCGCTGTGGTCGAGGTGGGCGTGGGTCAGCACCACGGCATCGAGCGCGCGCAGCGCCGCCGATAACGGTTCCCAGTTGCGCAGGCGCAGTTGCTTGTAGCCTTGGAACAGCCCACAGTCGATCAGCACGCGGCTGCTGTCGCGGGTCAACAGGAACTTGCTGCCCGTCACGGTCCCGGTACCACCGAGGAATGTCAGTTGCATGGCTAGGGCTCCAAGGTTTCGGCCGCTTGAGGGTGAACCGCAAGGACGCTGCACGGCGGGCGGCTGACGATGCGTTCAGTGGTGTCGCCGAGCAGTTTGTCCAGGCCCTTTGGCTGCACGACGCCCATGACCACCGCGTCGATATCCAGCGCAGCGACTTGCTCGCGAATCACCTGAACCGGGCCACCTTCCAGGAAGTGGCGGCAATCGGCCGGGACCCCCTCGGCATCCGCCAAGGTGTCGAACGGCTCCTTCAAGGCATTGCGCATCTCATCGATCCACGCCTGGGTAACGTTCATGTCCGAGGCGAACACGCCCGCCAGGTTGTAGGCCGAGAGCAGGTGCAGCTGTGCATCACATTGCAGTGCCAGCGCCTGCGCGGCACGAATCAGCCTGCGGTTGAAGGACGCCTGGTCCTCGGGAGTTTCGCTGAAGGAGGTGTCCACGGCGACCAGCACGCGCCGGGGCAGCGACACCGCCGCCTCCGGTACGAAGTGCGTGATGCCCTTCAAGCCCCGCATCAACGCGCAATCCAGGGGCGTGCTGAACAGGCGCACCATGGTTGGCGTCACTTCGCTGTCCTTGATGACCATATCGGGGTGCAGTTCGCTGATGTAGTCGATGGCCTGGCTGCGGATGTCATCTGCCTGCAAGGTGTCGACCGTCAGAGCGATGCCGCTGCCACGGTGACGCTCGACCAACCCCGCCAGCCGCAAACCGTAGTGGTCGAACTGACGCTGGATATCGGCCTCGTTCAATCGCTCTTCGCGCAGCAGGTGCTCCTGCGTCGGTTCGAACAAGCCCAGTACATGCACACTGGCACCACTGACATGCGCCAGGGCCAGGGCCCGGCGCAGCGCGGCCGAATGCGGATCGAGCTCGGTGAGCAGCACCAGCAGTTGTCGATATTGACCCATGGCGAACCTCCGGGCTTGCGCGGCTGGCGTGATGATGTAGGCGATTGTCCGAAAGCAGGCCTGTTCGCGCTTGATGCAGATCAGAAAACCACCATCCGAGCCGGAACTTGACGATTGTCAGAACCGGCGCCGCCCAGCACGGTACAACAGCTCTGGCAAGCATCGACCAGGTGACCGGGAGGCGACATGAACAGGCAGCAGACTGAAAAGCCAGACGCGTGCGAGCATTGGATCGAAAAGCTTTCTGATGGCTCTGCCGTACTGATCCGCCCCCTGCGCGAGGAAGACCGCGAAAGGGACCGCCGCTTTCTCAGCACGATCGCCTACGAGGCCCGGCGTTTCCGCTTCATTGCCGGGCTCTGTGGCGGTGTGCCGAACCTGGATGCGCAGCATATGCCGGTGGATCATCACCAGTGCGAAGCCTACGTTGCCCTGGTCCATGCAGATGGCCAGTTGCGCCAGATCGGGGTCAGCCGGTATGCCAGTGTTCCCGGCAGCCTCCAGTGCGAATGCGCGGTAGCCGTAAATGAAGAATGGCAACGCAAGGGGCTGGGCCGGCTGCTGATGCAGCACCTGATCGCGGCCGCGAAGCGCAATGGCTTCCACTGCATGATCTCCAGGGACCTGGCGAACAACTACGCCATGCACCGGCTGACCAAGACCTTGGGGTTCACCTCCCGCTACCTGGGTGGCGATGTCAGCGAAATCCTTCACGAGCTCGACCTTCACGCCTGAAAGCAAGGCCCTTTCGGGCCTTGTCTCTCAGCCTTGGGAATGCTCTGGTGATATCACCAGCACGCTGCTGGACAACCGATGCAATACCCGCTCCGCAGTACTACCGATGAACCAGCCAATGCCGCGATGGTGGTAACTGCCCATGACCAGCACATCGATATCATTGTTCTCCATGAACAGCGCCAGCACCTTGGCCGGGTCTCCCAGCCGCAGGTGGCGGTGTTCGGCGGCGATACCGTTGCGTTCGGCCAGTGCCTGGAATGCCTCGCTTTGCGCCTCGTGCAACGTCTGGGCGAGGTTGGAGTCGAACAGAAACGAATGCTCGCGGCTGCCACCTGAGTCCAGGTACATGGACCCCAGGTCGTAGGCATATAGCAGTTCGATCTGGGCGTTGCACTGTAATGCCAGTTTCAGCGCTTCACTGATGATCTGGTCGTTGAACCCCTCAAACTGGTCCTCGGGGCGGGACAGGTCCACGGCAGCCAGAATCTTGCGCGGCAGCGCGTGGCTGGCCTGATGCACCAGGTGCAGGGGGATGCGGGTTTCCCGCAGCAACTGAATGTCGAGCGAGGTGAACATCGCCCGCGCCCACCAGGGCTCATGCTCGAAGGCCTTGATCAGCATGGCGAACGGCTGCTCGCGCAGGTGGACGAGGATCTCGTCCAGCGGATGCTGCACCCATACCACTTCGGTGGTGACCGTGACCCCGTTACGGCGCATCGAAAGCGCTTGGGTTTCAAGCCATCCACGGTGTTGCTGTACATAACCTTCACGCATCACAGCCAGTGCCTGGTCGTTGACCAGGCCCGCCGTGGCAAGGCCTTCGAGATAGTCGAAAGCAACGATATGCAGGGCCATGCCCTTGGCCTTGGCCAGCGCAGCCGCACGGTCGTAGACCGGGGTGCGCCGCATCAGCGGCGAGGCGATCAGCAGGAGTCTTTGCGGGTTGTCCATGGCGCACCTCAGCGGTTGGGAAGTGTTCCTGGATCATCCATCACCCGCACCTGGCGGATTTGATGTTTATCAACTGAACCACTGGGCGGACAAACGGCAACGCCCGCTGCGCGGAAATTTGATGCTGGTCAAAGCTCCTGGCCGTTAACGGAGCAATCTGACCCCACACCAACAACAATCATCGAATGCCCCGGAGGCGTGCCATGGCGCTCATGAAAACCATCGAACGTCGCCTATGGTCGTTCGCCAACCAGCGCGATAGTGCGATGAAAATCGCCATCACGCCCTGAACACCCCTGTTGCCGGCAGGGATGCCTTCGTTTTCGCATGGATTTGCAGTTGGTTTGCTCATGCATGCTTTTGGAGGCTTCCATGAACATCTACGTCGAAAATAGCCCTCAGCAGAACCGCTGGTGGGTCCGCATGGACGACTGCCGGGTGAGCTTCGTTACGTCCGCCGAAGCGCAAGCCTTTGTCGACCGGTTGAATGCGCGCCTCAACGCGCCCCACTCGCGGGACATGCTCGCCGACTGGTCACCACGCCCAGGTATGGGCAGCGTTGGCAAAACCAATGCAGGGATGGTAGCCCAGGCAGGTCTCCGATGCGCGAAGGAGGCCTGAAAATGACTGGCCTACTGAAAGTGACCTTGCTCGACCAACCTGCAGCGTCGAGCCCGGCAACACCGATTCACCTGAAACCGCTGACGACCCTTTGCACAGAGTGCCGTGTCAGCGGGCTGTGCCTGCCCACCGGTCTGCCCGTGCATGACAACAGTTGCCTGGGCGCACTGATCGGCCCGCGCATGCGAATTCGCAAAGGCGCCGCGCTGTTCAACGCCAACGATCCGCTGACGACGCTTTATGCCGTGCGCTGTGGCAGCTTCAAGACCAGCCTGAACAGCGCCGAAGGCCAGGGAGTGGTGATCAATTTCTGGATGCCGGGCGATGTACTTGGGCTCGACGCCATCGCCACCGAACATCACGTATGCGATGCCATTGCCCTGGAAGACAGCGAGGTGTGCCCTGTCCCCTATCGCCGGCTGCAGGCATTGGCGCGTGACTTTCCCGTCCTGCAGCAAAGCCTGAACCGTTTGATGAGCCGAGAAATCGTGCGTGAGCATGAGCGGGTGCTGATGCTGTGCAACCTCACCGCCGAACAGCGCCTGGCAAGCTTCCTGGTTGGGTTGTCACAGCGCTTCGTCAGCCGCGGTTACTCTGCCCACGGTTTCATGCTGCGCATGTCCCGGGAAGACATGGCTTCGTACCTGGGCCTGCGCCTGGAAACCGTGTGTCGCTCGGTCGCCCGCTTGCGCGCGCTGGGCATCGTCAGCATGCGTGGCAGGCTTGTCGAGATACTCGATTTGCCAGCCTTGATAGCCCTCGAGCAAGGCAGCGCGGAAGTCACCCCCAAGGACACCCCGAAGGCGCCATGCTCGACGCGGTGAATGTCAGCCACGGTGCCGTCGCGCTGGGCATCGGCATGCTGGTGGGGCTTGAGCGCGAGCGCAAGAAAGGCCGCAATGAAGATCATGCCGCTGCTGGCCTTAGGACCTTCGCCATCACCGCCCTGCTGGGCTACGTCAGCATGTTGCTGGCCGGGCCGGTGCTGGTCGGGGTCGCCAGCCTGGGCCTGGTTCTGATGTTGTGTATGCATTACCGCAAACACGCCGACAAAGACCCTGAAGTCACCAGCGAAATCGCCCTGCTACTGGTGCTGACGCTGGGCGCACTGAGCCTTGACGAGCCAGAACTTGCCACGGCGGTCGGCGTGGTGCTGACCGTGCTGCTGGCACTGCGCCGCGAGCTGCACCATTTCGTGCTCCAGCAGCTGAGCGAGGAAGAGCTGCGCGATGGTTTGATGCTGCTGACGGTAGCGCTGGTGGTGCTACCGTTGACACCGGACAGGTTCATGGGGCCGTATGGCGCACTCAACCCTCGCACCATCTGTACGCTGGTCGTCCTGCTGATGACCGTCGGTGCACTGGGGCATATCGCCTTGCGTCTGGTGGGCCCACGCTACGGCTTGCCCCTGAGCGCGATCGCCTCAGGTTTCGCCTCCGGCACGGCAACCATTGCGCTGCTTGCCCATGAGGCACGTCGGCAAGTCACAGCCGTGAGGCCCTTGGCCGCCGCTGCCATACTGTCGAACCTCGCCAGCATCGCGCAATTCGCCCTGGTGCTAGGCATCGTCGACCGACACCTGTTGAAGCCTTTCGTGGCCTCGATCGGGCTCGGTACCGTGGGTACGGTGGTTTACGGCACTTTGTTGCTTGCGCCCTGGCGCAGCGACCAAGGCACGTCAACAGCGCATCAGGGCGATGGTGCCTTCGATCTCTTCACAGCCCTGATCATCACCGTCGCGCTGACCGGAATCGCCTTGTTCTGTGCATTTCTACTTCACCATCTGGGCCACAACGGGGTCAGTATCGCGGCCTTCATCAGCGGATTGGCCGATGCTCACGTAGCGACAGCGTCGGTCGCCTCACTGGTCGTTGCCGGTAGACTCGGTGTAGATGGCCTGGTAGTACCCGGTTTACTGGCATTGACCGGCAATACATTGACCAAATGTATTCTGTCCCTCGGTAGCGGCGGCTGCAGCTTCGGGAGATACCTTGTTCCCGGCCAACTGGTCATCCTCGGCGCAATGTGGCTGGGGCTTTTGATATGAGGTTGTATCAGCAACCTGAAGAGGCGTGCCCGCAACGAAGCCGGCCAGGAAGGCAACGGCCTGGCCAACGCGGGTTCGGGAGCACCGTCGGCAGCATGGCGACCCCGTGATCGCCGGTTATGACGCTATTCCCCCTGCTGGCCAACATCAGGTTTCCGCGCAGGTGCCGTGAACCAGCGCTCGTGCGGCACCCACTTTTCCTGCGCGGGGTCGCCCAGGTAATGCGGCGACATGATCTGCACCCCGTACTCGTTGAACACATCCTGAATGTTGCCGTGCAACAGGCTCAGCAGTTCTGCCCGAGGCCGTGGCTCACTCGGCACCGCCTGCGCCACCAGGCGATACTCGGGGTAGAAATCCGAAAGCCCGGTCTGAAACACCTGCGGCCTGGGTTTTTCCAGTATGCCGTCGGTACGCTTGGCCGCCTCCACCAGCATCGCCTCCACTTGGCGCCACGGCGTGTCGTAACCGATGGTGACCACAGTATCGACGATGTAGCCCTGCCCCTGTACAACACGTGAAAAATTGCGTGTCACCGAGCCGGTGATCATCGAGTTGGGCAAGGTCAACACTTCGCCCAGTCCAGTGCGGATCGTGGTGTTGAACATGCCGACTTCGGTCACCGTGCCCTCGTGGTCACCTACCCGCACATACTCGCCAGCCTTCAAGGTGCGTGAATAGGTCAGGATCAGGCCCGCTGCCGCCTGCCCGACAATGCTGGAGGCGCCGAGAGAAATCATCAGCCCAAGCAGCACCGACAGCCCCTTGAAGGCGTCGGTGCCGGAACCCGGCAGGTACGGGTACGCCATCACCAGGGCGAACAGCCAGATGGCAAGCGAGGTCAGGCGTGTGGTTGGCTGCAGGGTTTCCTCGGTCAGCCACTTGAGGGTGCCCGGCCGGGCCATGCGCTCCAGCAGGCGCCGACTGAAGCCACTGATACCGCGGGCGATGAAAAAAATGATGATGGCCACGGCGATGCCGGGAATTGCCTGCAAAATGCCGTCGAGCATATAACGTAACAGGTCGATCAAGTGGACGTTGAGGCTTTCCCCCCAAGGCCGGGTGTAGGGGAATTGCGACAGCACGAAGCTCAGCCACTGGTAGCTCAGCAACAGTACTACGCCCCAGTGCAGCAGCCGCAACAGGCGTTCGATCACGGTGTAGACCAGCTGCATGTCCAACAGTGGCATCTGCCCGAGCCGTATCTGCCGGGCGCGCTCGCGCATCAGCTGCGGCAACAGGCCTTGGAGCCTGCGCCGAGCCAGGTTGGTGCCCTTGATGAGCACCACGTAGATCAACGTGGCCACCACCGAGTAGCCTGCTGCCTTGAGCAGAAAGCGCAGGCTGCGGGCCTGACCGGTCTCGTCGACCACCAGGCGCAGCATAGCGGCTGCCTGCTCGGCGGCTTCGCGAGTATCGCCACCGGCCAGGCCCAGGTCCTGCGGCGCAATGATGAAGGCACGCCGCTCTCCCAATAGCACCAGGTGGCTATTCAGGATGGGGTCGACGCTGACCTTCAGCTCATCAGTCCCGCGCAATGCCTCTTCGATCACGGCTGTGGCCCGTTGCACCCGCGCCGCCGGCGTTTCCCCCAGCAAGGTGGCGTGGAAGATGAAGATGCTGCGATTGGCGATGGTCAGCTCGGCCGGTTCACCGGGTACGCCATCTGTGGCACTGCCTGCAACGTCGATACCGTGCCCGGCCAAGGGCTGCAGGGTGAAAAGAATCAACAGCAGGCAATAAAGGCGCTTCATCATGAAATCCCCGGGCCCCTATGGCGAAAACCATGCAGGTAGTGATAGCACAGCGTTTACTGCCCAGGGCCGAGGAACCAGCGGAAATACGGGCGCGGCGGTTCAGGACATCATCCAGTGACACACGGATGCAGCGAAGCACCGTTTGGTACCACCGGACTTGTTGGTCTGAACTTTGCCGTCCGCCCTGGCTTCCCCTGAATATCCAACACGCAAAGATGCGCCTGCCGGGCAGGTGCCAACGAGCGCTTTGGTATCCGGAGCGTGGCTGGCCCGCGCGGCGTCAAGCGCACCGGGCCTGCTTCTGACTAGCACAGCAAAGGCTGGCATTTCCGAGGTCCAACTACAGGGGTTCGCAAAATGATCGATCAAGCGACAGGTATGAAACCAGGTGAACGCTATCGCGTGGAAAACGTGGAGCGGGCTCATCAATTCCCTGGCTTCTTTCAAGACGGGAAGTATTATCTCGGCCCTGAGCTTTTGACCGCCGTGGGGTGGATCGAAGGCACGCGCTTCATCTACGACAGCGTGGATGCCGAGGGTGAACCCGTGTTTCCGAACCGTGAGGCTGGCACGATTGAAGGGCTGAGGTTGACCCTGGTCGATGGCACCGCTCTTGAGCTTTCTCGGATCGAGGCCAGCGAAACGATCGCGCCACTTGACGACCACAAGAAATCTGGCACAGAACAGGAAGCGCCCCGCGGGGGCGTTCAGAGCAGAGGGCCACTGCGCGGCAAAGTCGTGGTGATCACTGGTGCTTCCAGCGGTATCGGCCGGGCCGCCGCGCACGCATTTGCCTGCAAGGGTGCTCGCCTGGTGCTCGCTGCGCGCGATGAAGAGGCGTTGTTCGAGGTACTGGATGAATGCACCGACTGCGGTACCGATGCCATAGCAATCACGACCGACGTCACCCACAACGACCAGGTGCAAGCGCTGGCCGCACAGGCAGCAGAGTTCGGCCACGGGCGAATCGATATCTGGATCAACAACGCAGGCGTTGGGGCGGTCGGCAATTTCGAGGAAACACCGCTGGAGGCCCACGAGCAGGTCATTCAGACCGACCTGATGGGTTACCTGCGCGGTGCGTTCGTAGCCCTCCCCCTCTTCAAAGCCCAGGGCAGCGGCATCCTGATCAACACGCTGTCACTGGGCAGCTGGGTGGCCCAACCCTATGCAGCCGCGTACTCGGCGAGCAAGTTCGGCTTGCGTGGCCTGACCGAGGCGCTGCGGGGGGAATTGACGGAGTTTCCCGATATCCATGTTTGCGATATCTATCCGGCCGTCATGGACACACCGGGCTTCCGAGACGGCGGCAACTACACAGGCCATGCGCTGACGCCTCCGGGCCCTGTATATGATCCCGAACTTGTGGCGAAGGCCATGGTGGCCTGTGCAATCTCACCACGCGCTCACACCACGGTCGGTGCCACGGCCCGCCTGGCGCATCTGGCCAGTTACCTGGTACCAGGCCTGCCTCTGTTATCGGGGTGGCTGACGCGTCGCGGGATAAACCGCAGCCCGAAAGCCGAAACATCATCAGGCAACCTCTTTGAGCCGCCGAGTGGCAGGAGGAGTATCGACGGGGGTTGGAGGAAGTCAAAAGACAAGACGCCACTACTGATCGGCGCAGCGGCGCTTGGAATGATCGTAGGTTTTGCAATCACCCATTCACGACGCAGGAGCTGAACGACCGTGCCGTCAAAGTCGATGCAAGCCCGATCCTTCCCAAAGGTTGGCGAACAAAGCTCTGCTGCACCACAGGCGCCCGCACGGGTTCTTTCGCGCAACCCGTCGGGCCGAGCAAAATGCAGTAGAGCAAACGCCCCTCTGCCTGACGTCAGAGTTGAACACAGACTTTCCTGTGTGACGACATGAGGTGAAAGATCATGGCTGACAACCAAAGCAATCGTGGCCACCAAGGTGGTACCGCCCAGAACAATCCAGGCAATTTTGCCAATGACCGTGAGAAGGCGTCGGAGGCAGGTCGCAAAGGCGGACAAAGCTCTGGGGGCAATTTTGCCAACGACAGAGAACGCGCCTCCGAGGCTGGACGTAAAGGCGGACAGAACAGCCACGGCGGCGGTCGTGGCAGCGAAAATCGCTAACTTGAAATGAGCTCGGCCAGGGTGCATGGCACCCTGGCCTTTTTTCTGAATATTGGTCGTTCACAATCAAGGGGGCATTTGCCCCCCCCGATTGCACAGGTCCTGCCCCTCACGAGCCGAAGCCATGAGTGGCCCTTGCATCGGTCATAGCAGCTCGGGGAATGCAGCGCCAAGCAGGCCCGGATCCTTCAGGATCGATGCACTGCTGGCGATATCCGGGGCCAACCAACGGTCCTGGGCGTACGCCGGGACCCGTTCGCGCAGCAACCGCCAGGCAACGCTGGTACCCGCGCCAAAGCGCTGCTCCTTGAGGAACTCGAATGCCTGGGCCGCCAACAGGTATTCGATGGCGAGTATCTGCGTGCAGTTCTCCAGGGCGCGGTGCAGCTTCAACCCGGCATTGGTGCCCATGCTCAGATGGTCCTCCTGCAGGCCGGAGGTGACGTAGTTGTCGACGACTGCCGGTTGTGCCAGCTGACGGTTTTCTGCACACAGTGAAGCAGCCACGTACTGGACAATCATCATCCCCGAATTAACTCCCGGCTGGCTGACCAGGAAAGCCGGCAAGCCGCTGACCAACGGGTTGATCAGGCGATCGAGACGACGCTCGGCAATCGCCCCGATCTCGGCCACCGCGATGGCCAGCAAGTCAGCCGCCATGGCCACCGACTGGCCGTGCGGATTCGCCTGGGAAACTACCCGATACGACTCGGGCGTACCCAGCAGCATAGGGTTGTCGGTGGTGGAGTTGAGTTCGGTTTCGATCTGCCGCGCAGCGTGTTCCAGCTGATCGCGCGCGGCGCCATGAACCTGCGGAATCGAGCGAATGCTCAACGCGTCCTGGGTGCGAATGCCTTGGCTGCTGGCGATGATTTCGCTGCCGTCGAGCAGGCGCCGCAGGTTACTGCCCACGCGCTGCATGCCGGGGTGCGGTTTCATCGCGATGATTTCAGGGTCGAAGGCATCGAGCTGGCCGCGCAGTGCCTCGAAGCTCATGGCGCTGATAACGTCCGCCCATTGGCTCAACCGCGTGGCATCGTCCAGGGACAGGCAGCTCAGGCCGGTCATGCAAGGGGTACCGTTGACCAGGCACAGGCCATCCTTGGCACCCAGTTTGACCGGCGCCAGGCCGACCTCGGCCAAGGCCTGCTGCGCCGGCATGATCTGGCCGCGATAGCTGACCTGGCCGACGCCCAGCAAGCTGATGCTGATATGCGCCATGTGGGTCAGGTACCCCACCGACCCCTGCTTCGGCACCTGCGGCGTGATGCGCTGGTTGAGCAAGGTCAGCAGCGCCTCGACCACCTTGCGCTGCAGGCCGGAACGGCCCTGGCAGAAATTGATGATCGCTGCGCACATTATCGCCCGGGTCTGTTCGTCCGACAGCGCCGTACCCACGCCACAGGCATGGCTGAGCAAGGTGTTGTGCGACAGCTGGCTGAGTTGTTCGTCCTGCAACGAGACATTGCACAAGGCGCCAAGCCCGGTGTTGACGCCATAGGCGCGGTCACCGCTGGAAACGATGCGCTGGACAATCGCCTGGGCGTTCTCGATCCGTGCCCAGGCCGATGGGGCCAGCTCAAGCTTCGCGCCATGCCGGGCCACTGCCACCACGTCCTGCCAACGCACTGGCGCGTCGGCGATGATGATTCTTTCGGCAAACGACATACACCCGGTTCCTTAAAGCGAAGCTACGCGACGCTGCACGAAACGATCTACATATTCGTCCGCAGGCTGGTAGAGGATTTCTTTCGGCGTGCCGACCTGCACCAGGCGACCGTCCTTGAGAATGGCAATCCGGTTGCCGATGCGCACCGCCTCGTCCAGGTCGTGGGTGATGAAGACGATGGTCTTGTGCAGTGTCTTCTGCAGCTCCAGCAACTGGTCCTGCATTTCGGCGCGATTCAGTGGGTCGAGCGCACTGAAGGCTTCGTCCATCAGGATGATGTCGGTGTCGGCTGCCAGGGCGCGGGCCAGGCCGACGCGCTGACGCATGCCGCCCGACAACTGGTGCGGGTACGACTTTTCGTAACCCTTGAGGCCCACGGTGTTGATCCAGTGCAGGGCACGCTCTGCACACCTGGCCTTGCTCTCGCCACGGACTTTCAGGCCGTAGGCGACGTTGTCCAGCACGGTGCGGTGCGGCAACAGGCCGAAGCTCTGGAATACCATGCTGATCTTGTGCCGGCGGAATTCGCGCAGGGCGTCCATGTCGTACTGCAGAATGTCTTCGCCATCGACCAGGATCTGGCCGCTGGTCGGGTCGATCAGGCGGTTGAAGTGGCGCACCAGGGTCGACTTGCCCGAGCCCGACAGCCCCATGATCACGAAGATCTCGCCGCTGCCGATGGACAACGAGAGATCGTTGACCCCGACCACGCAGCCGGTTTCGGCCAGGACCTGATCCTTGGCTTTTTGCTGGCGGATCAGTTTCAGGGCATCTTCGGCGCGAGCACCGAATATCTTGAAGACATTCTTGACTTCGATCTTGTTCATTGTCTGTTTGGCGCTCATTTGCCCACCCCATGCCGTGGTCGGCCATAGGCCTGGGTAATACGGTCGATCACGACCGCCAGAATCACGATGGCCAGGCCCGCTTCGAGGCCGCGGCCCACATTCAGGGTCTGGATGCCGACCAGGACGTCTTCACCCAGGCCACGGGCACCGATCATCGAGGCAATGACCACCATCGACAGTGCCATCATGGTGGTCTGGTTGATGCCGGCCATGATGCTCGGCAACGCCAGTGGCAGCTGCACGCCGAACAGTTGTTGCATGCGATTGGCACCGAAAGCGTTGATCGCCTCCATGACCTCGCCATCCACCTGGCGAATGCCCAGGTCGGTCAGGCGAATCAACGGCGGCGCGGCATAGATGACGGTGGCGAAGATCGCCGGCACCTTGCCCAGGCCGAACAGCATCAGTACCGGGATCAGGTACACGAAGCTGGGCATGGTCTGCATGATGTCGAGCAGCGGCATCAACACCGCCCGAAGACGATCGTTGCGCGCCGACAGCACACCCAGCGGAATGCCGACCAGGACCGATATCAGCGTTGCGACCAGCATCAGCGCCAGGGTCTGCATCAGCTTGTCCCAGAGGCCGACCGCGCCGACCAGGAACAGCAAGCCGACGATCACGGCAGTGGTCACGACTTTACGGGTGGCGTGCCAGGCGATACCGGCGACGATGGCCAGCATCAGCCACCAGGGTACTGCGCGCAGCAGGCCTTCGAGGTTGACGATGGCCCACAGCAGGGTGTCGGAGATGTGCCGGAACACGTCACCGTAGTTGGTTACAAGCGCATCGACCCAGCCATTGACCCAGTCGGCAATGGAAAACGTGAAGTTCTTGGGAAACATGGAATTCTCTCGAGCAAGTGCATGAAACGGACTGTCGCGTGCCTTGTCCGGCAGGAGCCGGACGAGCCCACACGCTCAGAGTGCCGCGTCCACCTTTTTGGCTGCGTCTTCGCTGACCCAGCTGTGCCAGACCTCGGGGTGCTCCTTGAGGAACAACTTGGCCAGTTCCGGCGACTCGATGCGATCTTTGCTCATGCGCGCCAGGTTCTGGTTCAGCAGGTCGATCGGCAGATTGACCTTTTCCAGCACCGCCACCAGTTCCGGCGCCTGCTCGTGGAAGGCCTTCGACAGGCCCACTTTGATGGTCAGGGATTTATCCACGCCTGGCTTCTCGTCCAGCTTGACCAGGTCGACCAGGCCCATCAGCGGCGTCGGCGACCAGTAGTAGAACAGGATCGGCTCGCCACGCTTGTAGCTCGACAGCACGGCGGCATCCAGTGCCGGGCCGGTGCCCGGGCGGAAGTTGGTGTAGCTGCTTTCCAGGCCGTAGTGCTTGAGCATCTCGCTGTTGTCCAGCTCGCAGGTCCAGCCGGCCGGGCAATTGTAGAAGCGCCCCTTGTCCGGTTCTTCCGGGTCCTTGAATACCTGGGCGTATTGCCCAAGATCGGCGATGGTCTTGAGGTTCGGTGCCTTGGCTTCGAGTTTGCGCTTGGGGTCGCCTTCGATCACGTAACGCGGCACATACCAGCCTTCGACTGCGCCAACGACCGGCGCGCCGACGCCAACGACCTTGCCGGCGGCCGCAGCCTTGTTCCAGACCTCGCTGCGCCCTACCCACTCTTCGGCAAACACCTGAATGTCGTTGCTGCTCAGGGCGTTTTCCATGGAGATGGAGTTACCCGGCAGGCTGTCGGTTTCACAGCCATAACCATTTTTCAGCACGAACTGCATCACGTCGGTGAGCAGCATCCCGCTTTCCCAGTTCAATCCGGCGAATTTCACCGGTTTGCCAGACTCGCACCAGCCGGCCGCCTGGCTGGCACCAGCGGCCGCCAGCAGCCCGAAAGATAGTGTGGTGGTCAGCAGAGCCTTTGTAATTTTCATTGTGACGCTCCCAAACAAGAACATGGATTGCAGTAGTCGAGGGCATCCGGCCCAAAGAGGGTCGCCAAACTGGCTGATCAGCCTTGCAATCGGCATCGGCGTGGCACCTGTGATCGGTTGCCACTGCACAGAGGAAATATTTCACAACCTCAAAAAAGGATAAAATAATATGTCCTGATGTATCACAACGGAAAAACCTATGAAGTTCACACTGCGACAACTGCGCTACGCGCTCGCAGCGGCCAAGCACGGGAACCTCACGACTGCCGCCATGGAGCTTCATGTTTCGCAGCCCTCCATTTCGGCGGCCATCAGCGAACTGGAAGAGGTGCTGGGCCAATCTATTTTCGTGCGCCAACGTGGCCTCGGCATATCGCTGACCCCGTTCGGGCGTACCGTCATGGTCCAGGCCCGCCGCGTTCTGAGCGAGGCTCGGACCTTTGCCGAGATCAATGCCAATGCAGGAGAGTGTGTCGGAGAGTTGGTGGTCGGATGTTTTGAAGACCTGGCGCCCTATTGCCTGCCACAGATCGTGCGACGGATGCAGGAGTCCTGCCCGAGGGTCACGGTCGATATGCGCGAAGGCAGCTTCGATTATGTTGGCAAGCGGCTGAGTGAGGGTGCGATAGAGCTGGCGATCACCTACGATCTGGGTCTGCCGCCGAACACTCAATGCACCCAGCTGTGTCAGCTGACCGCTCAGGTACTGCTGGCTGCCGATCACCCTTTGGCCAGGGAGTCGCGCGTCAGCCTCAAGGCGCTATCCGAATACACCCTGGTAGTCACCGATCAGGTCCACAGCTGGCAGCATGTGCTGGACCTGTTCAGCTTCTACGATCTTTCGCCCGCCGCTGTACACCGTGTGCGCACCTTCGAGATGCAGCGTAGCCTGGTCGCCAACGGGTTTGGCGTGGCGCTGATCTACACCCGGCCATTTGGTGACCGCAGTTATGATGGTCAAGCGCTGGTATGTCGGCCGACCGAGGAGAAATTGCCAACGCACAGCATCGTGCTGGCGCATGATCAGCGCTATCCGCTGACGCCTTCGGCTGAGGCATTCAAGGAGCTGGCGGTGGCATGGTTCGCGGAACGGCCGTCGTTTGCATCCGAATGAAACTGCCCTCCTCTGCGAAGCGTCATTGCGCTAACGACACCTGGTCTTTCATCATCCCCATCAGTGCCTCGTTTTCCAGCGGTTTGCTGAGCAAAAAGCCTTGTACTTCATGGCATTGGTCATCGCTGAGCAAGGCCAGTTGCTCGGCGGTCTCGACACCTTCGGCAGTCACCGTCATGCCCATTGCATTGCCAAGGTTGATGATGGCCTGGACCACGCTTCGGTCGCTGCCGCTCTTGCCCAGGTGCTGCACGAAGCGCTTGTCGATCTTGATGCTGTCGAACGGGTAGGTACGCAGGTAACCCAGCGAGGAGTAACCGGTCCCGAAGTCGTCCATGTTCAGGCGCACGCCCAGCTCCTTCAGTGCAAGCATGGTGTGCAGTGCGCCTTCGACATCGTTGAGCATGACGTTTTCGGTAATTTCCAGCTCCAGGCGGTGGGCTGGCAGCCCGGTGGCGCGCAACGCGTTACCGACGTCGCGGACCACATCGCTGCGGCTGAACTGGGCCGGCGACATGTTGACCGAGACCATCACCGCCTGCGGCCAGCCCCGCGCCTTGATGCAGGCGTCATGCAGCACCCAGTTGCCAAGCAGCACGATAAGGTCGGACTCTTCGGCAAGTGGAATGAAACGGTCCGGGCGCAGCAGGCCCAAGCGAGGGTGTTGCCAGCGCACCAGGGCCTCGGCCGATGCGATCGAGACCCCATCGACCTTGAAGCGCGGCTGAAAATGCAGCACCAGTTCGCCACGCGGTATACCCTCGCGCAACTCGCTTTCCAGCACACGTTTCTCCATCAATGCTGCGTTCATCTGTGCCGAAAAGAAGCGCCAGGTGTTCTTGCCCGCCTGCTTGGCGCTGTAAAGGGCCACGTCGGCGTGCCGGATCAGGTCGCTCGGTGTACCGGGGTATTCGGCCGACAGGACTACACCCAGGCTCACCCCCACTTGCACGACATGCCCTTCGACCTGAATGGGGCGCTTGATCGCCTCGATCACGCGCATGCAGAACCGGTCCATGTCTTCGTGATCGCCCGGCCGGGTAAGTACGACGATGAATTCATCACCTCCCAGACGGGCGACCAGATCACTGTCACGGGTAGCTTGACCGAGGCGGCTCGCTACCTCGAGCAGCACAGCGTCGCCGGCTGGATGCCCAAGGCTGTCGTTGATGGGCTTGAAGTTGTCCAGGTCCAGCATCAACAGCGCCAGCTGGGCGCCAGGCGTTGATTGTTCGAGAAAACGGAACAGCTTGTTGCGATTAGGCAGGCCGGTCAGGGCGTCGTGCAAAGACAGGTGCTGAATCTGGGCATGGGCGGCCACTTCGTCGGTGATGTCGCTGCACGTGCCACGAAAGCCGGTACAGACGCCCTCGGCCACGATCGCACGAGATGCGATCCTGCAGATACGCTGTTGACCGAGATGGTCCTGGTACTGGCAGCGCAGCGTGCCGGAAGAGCCTGTCGCGGCCAGGCTGTGCAGCGAGGTCCGCAGGTTACTGGTGTCACACGACAGCAACTCGGTAATCGGGCGCTGTCGCCACGCTTCGACGGGGTGCCCGGTGAGTTCGGTGAACCGGTCCGAAAGGTAGGTCAGCCGAAGGAGTACATCAGTTTCCCATATCCAGTCCGACGCGGCTTCGGCCACTGCCTTGAAGCGCTCTTCACTCGATTGCAGGGCAACCCGGGAAGTCATAAGAGCACGGTGGCTACGATCGATCCTGGTGCTGGCCCGAATCGCATAGCGTGCAAACAATGCCATGCTCAACGCGATGAATAGAACGGCGATAGCCAAGGGCGCGATTACCGTGTGGATCAATTCGGTGCCAGGCTGCGGTATACCCCATGTCAAGGCGTGGCCGCTGCCTTCGAGTGGCAGGGCACCGCGCCCTTGGCGCTGATCGGCCGAATCGTCCACGGCCAGGCCGGACAACCCCGCCGCCTGGCCCAGCGGCAAAAGCACCTGTGGCGATAGTACCCGAATGAACACCAACACCGCAGTTGGTCCCGGCGGGCGGGCCGGCTGGGTCTGCGGGCGGATCAGTGCAGCGACGTACACCGCCGGCTGGCCACGAAAGACCAGGTAGCCTGACGACGCCTGATCGTGCTGCGCTGCTTGCCGAGCCTCCTGCAGGATCTTGCCAGCACTGACAGTATGATGCTCCAGGCCCTGCTGGCTGAGCTTACCGTCCAGTATTGCGTACCGAGTGCCGTCGTCATCGAGCACATATACGCCTTCGTACCCATCGGAGGTATAGAGCGTGGCGCCGACGTTGTCCTCGTCGTATGCCCAATGTGCATCGACCTGCCCGCCCAAGTGATCATAGGCGGCCTGCCAGTTGGCATGGGTCAGCAGGAACGTCTTGTCGTTTTTCTGCAACTGGGCCATGGCGGATTCAGCATAGAAGCGGCTTTGCTGCACTTGCCGGGCATCCAGCGCCTCGGCGAGGCGGTAGAGGGAGAACAGCCCCAATAACAAGGCCAGCAGCAGAATCAAGGAAAACACCACGATCAGTTGCCCGACCACATGACTACGGGTCGACATTTCATTGTCAGCAAGGACGTCCATTGGTTCACCATCGCGGCCTAGGGTCTCCCGGTTGACCGGGCAGCAGGACTGGAGGTCGATGGAGCTGACGATCGGTGGTTGGCAGTTTGAGGCGGACTCAAGATCCTGAGGCCGTGCTGAGCCCCTTTCGCGACACAAGGCCGTCCCCACAAAGGCTCAGTTCCCTGCGCGACAGCGCAGACATGAGGTTCAGAGGACTGTTGTTCCCTGCCAAAGAACATTCGAGCGCCGCCAGCAGGCAAGCATGCTAACTGACCCTGCGCTGCGCTCGATGAAACGCAAGCCTTAGTTCGCGGGCAAGAGGATCACGAAGTTCTTTTTCATGTCTTCCAGCACGGTCCATTTGCCCTTGGCGCCCGGTTCGATAATGAACGTGTCGCCAGCGGCCAGTGTGATGGGAGCGCATCCCTCAAGCTCGATGACGCAGCGTCCATTCAGGACATGGCAGAACTCCCAAACCTTGTAGTCGATGCGCCACGCCCCGGTGCTGGCTTCCCATTCTCCGGAAATGCGACCTTGCTGTTCGTCGTGATAGTACTTGGACGTCAGCGTATGAGGGGTGCCTTCAAGGACCTCTTCAAAAAAAGGAAGGTCACGTACCGGCTGAATATCCAGTTCGCGGAACACGGTCAGTTTCTTGTTCATGGTTTTTTCTCGAGCACGTTGTGGTTAGGGCGGTACATCAAATAGGCTTCACCGGTCACGCCCAGCATCGGGTGCGGGACGATCTGGCAGGTTTTTACAATTTGAAAACCGTGACGCTCGTAGAAGCGGCGTGCACCGTGGTTTTCTGCATAATCGATCAGGCATAGCCCATTCAGGCCAGACTCCTCGGCGCGCTGCTGGGCGTGGCGAAGAAACTGGACGCCCAGCCCCTGGCTGCGCCAGGCTTCGTCCAGGGCCAGGCTGGATATGTACAAGGTATCGGGTATTTCCATGTCGGAATAAGGCGCCAGCACCGGGTCTGTCTCGACAGGCCTGTCAGGGGTCTCGCGCAAGGCATAGCTATGCATCATGCCGATGACGCGCCCTTCGAAAGTGGCCATCAGGCAGTTCTTATAGGAAAAGTCTCCCTGCTCCCTGGCATAGCGAGACGCGCCGACACTCAGCAATGCTTCTCCAGGTGCGGCAAGCTTGCTCCATATGTAATCGGCCATACCTTCCGATGTCAGTTGAAAAAAGCGCGCAATATCGTGCGCGTCCGAGGCTTGAGCGGGTCTGAAGTCGACAGACATTTACAGTGCTCCCATGGGATCGGGTGGTTAGTTTTCAAGGATTACGCCTTTGACAGGGTGGCAGGGTAAGCAGGTTTAGCGGTTCCCATCATGCTCTGGGCGAACACTGTCAGCACGGCGTGCGACGCCGTCCCATGCTTGGAGGCACGTGGCCGAACAAAGGCGCATGCCTGGGAATCGATCGTGCAGTTGCAGGAGTTGCTGAGGCGAAAAGCGGGGCGACCTGTGCTTCCATGACGGGATTGCCGGAATCAGAACAGGTTTGTCTCGGTATGGAGCTGTATATCACGTAAGGCAGCTACCGACCCATAGCTGCCCTTCGCGAAGGGCGGCTGTAGGCCAAAGGCATGCGTTCGATTTTTGCTAGGTCAAATCGAGTGCTACTTATCTGAATGAGGGTGCACGCTATCGATTACTCTGGATCAAAGAGTGCCGGGGTGGGGATTTGCCAGGCGGGCTTCTTTTCACCTTGATTGTCGAAAGCGCGACGCGCCTCGCGGAATTCCTCAGCGTTTTCGACCACCCACATCCAAACGGGGGACATCCGAACCAACAGCTCCATACCCAGCGGCGTCAGCTCGTATTCGACGCGCGGCGGAATTTCCTCGAACTCCCGTCGAAGCAGTAATCCATCCCGCTCCATGGCGCGTAGCGTCTTGGTGAGCATTCGCTGGGTCACCCCAGTCATCTGCCTTTTTATCTCGGCGTGGCGCATCGTGCCGTACACGCCCAAGGCATGCAGGATGCCCAATGACCATCGGCTACCTGCGTGAGCGAGGACTTCCCGCCTGACGCCATCATCATCTTCTCGGAGCGTTTGGCAGATGGCTTCTGCCTGGCTCAGAGCGTCCTGATTGGTCATTTGTTCCTCCTAGGTATCACGCGTGTGCCTTCTTACGAGTACTGCCTGATCATGCCAGCATTTGCTCATGTTATAGGCATCACGCCTCAGGAGGAATCATGACCGAAGCAACCCCACTTTCCCCTCAATCCATTCTTGTTCTCGGCGCCGGGGAGCTTGGTCTCCCGGTTTTGCGCAATCTCGTGCGAGTGGCAAAACGCGCACCCGGTTCCCAAATTAGCGTTCTTCTCCGAGAGTCGACCATCAACACCCAGATACCGGAGAAAAAGGCCGAAATCGATGAGCTTCGCGGGCTGGGCATTCAGATGGTCGCAGCGGACCTGGTGAACGATTCAATTGAACAGTTAGCTGAAGTGTTCGCCCGGTTCGATACCGTCATAGGCTGTGCCGGCATGGTCGCGGGTCGAGAAACCCCCATGAAACTGGCAACAGCAGCGCTAAGGTCGGGGGTGAAGCGCTACTTCCCGTGGCAGTTTGGCGTGGATTTCGAAGTGATCGGTCGGGGCAGCCCTCAAGATCTTTTCGATTCTCAACTCGATGTACGCGAGGCGCTTCGTGCGCAAGACAAAACTGAATGGGTCATTATCTCGACGGGCATGTTCACCAGCTTCCTTTTCGAGCCCGTATTTGAGGTCGTCGACTTCGACAATGACACCGTTAACGCTCTCGGCAGTCTTGAGAACAGCGTGACGCTCACTACACCAGACGACATCGGCGCTCTCACGGCGGAAATCGTCTTCTTCGAACCTCGCTTCCGCAACGAGATTGTCTATCTCTCAGGCGACACGGTGTCGTATGGACAAGTCGCGAACATCCTCGAACATGCGCTGGGTCGCCCGTTCAAAACTAACGTGTGGACTGTTCCGTTCCTGATGGATGAGCTGAGAAAAGACCCTACCCATCACATCAAAAAGTACCGTGCTGTGTTCGCACAGGGCAGAGGTGTGGCATGGCCTAAATCGGGAACCTTCAACGAACAGCAGTCGATTCCAGTAACCACCGCTGAGCAATGGGCTCGGGCGAACCTTGGGGGCAAGTGAGGGCGACGACAGATAGCTGACTTGCCGAGAAACTCCTAGGCTCGACAGTGGACGCTGATAACTAGGCTGAGCGTTTAGGGGGCGACAAGCTGTCTAGACTTCAGCAAAGGGCCTCAGTGTCCGCAATGGGTCGAAAGCTGCCGGTCGGGATGACCGCTTTCGACCCAAAGCGGACATCTGTAACCGGGGCCGCTTCGCGGCCCATCGCCGGCAAGCGCGGCTCCCACAAGTACAGCGCATGCCTGAAGGCTGGTGATATTCCTGTGGGAGCCGGCTTGCCGGCGATGAGGCCGGTACTGACTACAGAGCTTTGGATCAGTGTCCGCCTTGGGTCGATAGCGGTCAGCCGTAACCCGCTGTTTGTTGGCCCAAAGCAGACGCTTTCCAGTTGACGTGAATCGGTCCTTTTCATTATCCAGCCCCGGACTGTACCGGACATCGACACCGCACAGATGACTTATCGGGTATCGCTCGCTACCCTGAAATCCCGTCGCCTGACGGTTCCCGGGTCAAATCCCGTTTCACCCAGACGAGCATGTCATGAAATCCCCCACAGGTTTGCTGCTGTCGGCTATCGAACTGGACCGTGCCAGTGCCATACCTCTGTACCGTCAACTGTATCTGCAAATTCGCAAACAGATTCTCAACGGCAGAATTCAGGGGGGCGTGCGCCTGCCGTCGACGCGGACCTTGAGCATCGAGCTGGGGCTGTCGCGAATCACCATCCTCAATGCTTTCGATCAGTTGATTGCCGAAGGTTTCCTGGCCTCGCGCACGGGTGCAGGTACGTATGTCGGTACTGAGTGGGAAAACCGGAGTATCGAGGACGAGCAACCGCGCCAGCCGCCGCGCCTGTCCGAACTGAGCCAGTCGATGCTGTCGCTGCGCAGCGATCATTTTCGCGGGGTGTCCTATGCCGACTGGGATCCGGCGACGCCGACCTCCTTCCTGCCCAGTCACAGCACCTATGAAGAATTTCCGCAAGCCATCTGGCGGCGCCTGATGAACCGTCATTTGCTCAAGCCGACCAAGGCGATTCTGGGTTATGGCGAGTTGCAAGGCTTGCAGGCGTTTCGCACAGCGATTGCCGAATACGTCTTCGATGCGCGGGGTATCGACTGCAATGCCGAGCAAGTGGTGATCGTTTCCGGCGCGCAGCAAGCGTTCAACCTGCTGGGCATGCTGCTGCTCAATCCGCAGGACAGTGTCTGGATGGAAGACCCTGGGCACATCGCCGCGCGAATTGCGTTGCAAGCCCAGGGGGCCAAGATCATTCCGTTGCGTATTGATGAGCAGGGGATCGATGTCCAGCAAGGCCTTGCCGAGTGCCCTGATGCACGCCTGGTGTTTTGTACGCCTTCGCGTCAGCATCCTTTGGGTGTCACCCTGAGTTATCTGCGGCGCCAGGCACTCATCGACTGGGCTGCGCAGCATCAGAGCTGGATCATCGAGGACGATTGCGACAGCGAGTTTCGCTACAGTGGTCGACTTCTCCCGGCACTGTATGCCTTGGACCAGATGGCCCGGGTGATCTACGTCGGCACGTTCAGCAAAGTGCTCTTTCCGTCACTGCGACTGGGTTACGTGATTCTGCCGCAGGCTCTGGTCGAGCCCTTCTGCACCCTGCGCGCGGTCATGGATCGCAGCCCGCCCACACTGCTTCAGGCCACAACGGCCGACTTCATGAGCGAAGGCCACTTCCTGGGGCACATCCGCCGCATGCGTGCACTGTACAAGGCGCGCCAGCAGGCGTTGATCGAACAACTTGAAAAGCAGATCGGCAGCTTTTTCAGGATCACTCCGACGGATGCCGGCATGCACCTGATCGCCTGGCTGCCCCCCGAACTCAGTGACACTGAAATCGCCCGGCAACTGGCCCGACACAACATCCACACCTACGCCTTGAGCGACTACCGCATCAAGCGTGACCTGCCGCCTGCCCTGTTGATCGGTTTTGCCGGCACGCCTGAAAAGCAGGCCCGGGAGCGTGTCGAGGAGCTGGCCCAGGCTTTGCGCACGCTGGGTTATCTTCCGCCGACCACTTGATGCGTGGAAAGTGGCCTTATCAATTAATTGATAATGGATCTATCGAGAGTTCCTGGCTGGCGCGATAAAGGCTGCGCCGGTAGACCGGTGCCTGAACCAGGAACAACTCTAATGAACAACAAGATCCAGGAACGATTCAACGCCTTGCTGAGCCACAAGGTGGTCGAACACGTGGCTGCTCCAGTGCTGACAGCGGCACTGGCCCAGCGGCTGCTTGAGCGTCTCGGGCAATTGCGCCTGTTTGCCCACGCCTACCCGCTACTGACCAACCTCACCCACGGTCGTGTCACACCCGCGGACATGCTGGACTTCGCCTATCGCCACGAGCTGCAAGGCCTGAGCCTGCATTTGCTCGACGGCGAGGAAAACAGCCTGAGCCAGATGTCGCCAGAGCAGCTCCAGGCGTTTGCCAGCAAGGCCAAGGCGCTGGGGCTGGATGTGCACCTGGAAATCAGCAGCACGCTGAAAAAGGATGTCGACCAGGTGATCGCCATCGCCAAGCAACTGGGGGTGCGCAACATCCGTGTCTACTCACGTTACGAGGGTCCGCTGTCGCGGGTCATGGACGTGATCGAGACCGACCTGCACTACCTCGCACAACAGGCCGATGCCAACGATCTGTACTTTGACTTCGAGCAGCATGAAGAACTCAAGAGCAGCGAAATTGCGCAGCTGCTCAACCGTGTCAACCACCCTCGCCTGCATGCCCTGTTCGACTTCGGCAACATGATCAATGCCTGCGAACAGCCCCTGCAGGCCCTGCACAACCTGGCGCCGCACATCCGCCAGGCTCACCTCAAGGGCGTACGCATCGTCCCCGAACAAAACGGCTTCGGCCATTACGGCGTGTTGCAAGGCAGCGACGAAGACGATCTGCCCAGCGCCCGCATGCTGTTCGAACTGTTGATGCTGGGCGAAGCAACCCCGCAAGTGATCGCGTTCATTCTCGAGCAGGAAAATCACTACGTGGCCCCGGCCTTCCGCCAGAGCCTCGAAGCAGCCGATCCATTCATTGCTTACCGGGAGATGAGCGAAACGCCGCTCCCGAAAGGCTACTCGCTCGAGCGCATGCTGGCCGACGAACACCGCTGGGCGAACAATCAGGTGGCCTATGTCCGAGGTTTGCTGGGCGAACTGCGCACCTTGGCTGAACTGACCCTGGCCGCTCCTTCCAACGCCTGAACCTGAAGACCCGATTACGCCCGGAGAACAATAATGACAACTCAAAACAAGGCCAAATGGCTCAGATTCCTGATTCTCATCCTTGGTGGCGGCACCATTTACAAGCTGGCGAATCTCAAGGACGCCTTCTATGTCCCCATGCAGGAATTCATGGGCCTGAGCCACACTGAAATCGGCATGCTGTTGAGTGCCAACGCGATCATCGCGACTGCACTGTTCGTGGTTGGTGGCCTGCTCGCCGATCGCTACGACACGCGCAAACTGATACCCCTCGGCCTGATCGGGACCGGAAGCCTCGGGTTGTACCTGGCGACCTTTCCGCCCTTCAGCAGTTTGCTGATCGTGTTCAGTCTGTTGGCCGTCTGTGCCGACTGCCTGTTCTGGCCATCGCTGCTCAAGGCCATCCGCAATCTGGGTGACGATCAGGAGCAAGGCCGGTTGTTCGGCCTGCTGGAAGGCGGGCGCGGCGTGGTTGATACGCTGGTGGCCTTTTCCGCACTGGGCGTGTTCGTCGCCATGGGCTCGGGGGAAGCCGGCCTGAAATCGGCGATCCTGTTCTACTCGGTCATCGACATTCTGGCTGGCACCCTGACCTGGGTCCTGCTCAAGGGCGGTAACGCGCAATCGGCCACCAAGCCGAAAAACGGTCTGGCAAACCTGATGGAGGCTATCAAGGTACCCGGTATCTGGTTGGTCAGCCTCAATGTGTTCATGGTCTACATCGTCTACTGCGGCCTGACCTATTTCATCCCCTACCTCAAGGAAATGTACGGGTTGCCAGTAGCGTTGGTAGGCGCCTACGGCATCATCAATCAATACTTCCTGAAAATCCTCGGCGGGCCTGCCGGCGGTTTCATTGCCGACAAGCAGTTCAAGAGCACCAGCCGTTACCTGAAGTGGGCATTTCTGGCGCTATTGCCGCTGATGGCCGTGATCATGCTGATTCCTAAAAGCCCGGGCTTCATCTATGCGGGGATGGCGGCCACCCTATCCTTCGCGCTGATTGTTTTCTCGATGCGCGGCGTGTTCTGGGCACCCATGGGCGAAGTCGGCATTCCCCAGCACATCACCGGCTCGGCCTTCGGCATCGGTTGCCTGATCGGCTATGCCCCCGGCATGTTTGCCTACGTCATCTATGGCGCGATCCTCGACCACTTCCCTGGTCAACAGGGCTACAACTATGTGTTCATTCTGATGAGCGTGCTGGCCATTGCAGGCTTCATGGTGTCCAGCCTTCTCTATCAAGCGGTACGCAAAAAATCCGTGCTCTCTGGCGGGGCCGACGCGGTACAAGCCTGATCGTCGTCACGGTTTACAGGAGGAGTCGTCCATCATGCCGACTCCTCCTCCGCCCACTCGACGAAATGCATTTTCATCCTGGAACGACGCGGCTGGAACCTCGGAAATGGCCAAATCCATTGATTGATAGTGACCGTTTTCGATCTGCAAGCGACGTCCAGAGTATTCTGCGTCGGTGACTGCGTCATAACCTGACACTCGGAACGAAACGCACTACTCCTTGCTTGCGCGGCCGGAGTGTCGCCTCGCCATGGACTCGCTCCAATTCGGAGCAAAAGCTGCAGCTCGGTGCATAACGCGCCTTTTTTTGAGGCGCGCCTGCCCCCCCTCCCGACGTTCCCGCACGGCTGCATGCGGCGCAGTCATCGAATTCAGCAATAAAACCCAAAATTTTCAAGGTGTTACCGCCAGCCCGTTGCCACTCCAGAGCTGTGCCTGGCTTTCGGCACCTTCATTGCAATGGCCTCTTGCGTGCACAACGCACAGCAATTGATCGGATTCGAGGCTCACCGCAGACAAAACACCCACCGACCCGCAAGGCCGCACCCTGAAACACGTAGATGAACCGCAATGAAGCTGCCGGCAACGGTGGCAAGGAGTGGGTATGTCCCGGGCATTTTTCAATGAAATGTATGATACGAACGGAAGTTGCCGCCCGCATTACCAGGAGTTCGCCCGCTGGTTGGCAAACACCCCGCTGGAATTGCTGGAGCAACGCCGACGCGAAGCTGACCTGCTGTTTCACCGCGCCGGTATCACCTTCACCTTGTACGGTGACAAAGAGGATACCGAGCGCCTGATCCCCTTTGACATCATCCCGCGCAGCATTCGCGCCAGCGAATGGCGCATGGTCGAGCGCGGCTGTATCCAGCGGGTTCAGGCGTTGAACCTGTTCCTGCAGGACATCTACCACGACCAGCGCATCCTAAAGGCCGGCATCATCCCGCCGGAACAAGTGCTGGCCAACGAAGGCTACCAGATCGCCATGCAGGGCCTGGGCCTGCACCGCGGGCTCTATGCCCATATCGCTGGCGTCGACCTGGTCCGTGACGGGGATGGCAGCTACTTCGTGCTGGAGGACAACCTGCGCACCCCCAGCGGGGTCAGCTACATGCTCGAAGACCGCAAGATGATGATGCGGCTGTTCCCCGAGCTGTTCGCCGCACAGCGTATCGCTCCCATCGACCACTACCCCAACCTGCTGCTGGACACGCTCAAGAGCGCAAGCCCACTGGACAACCCCACTGCCGTGTTGCTCACCCCTGGCCGCTTCAACAGTGCCTATTTCGAGCACGCCTTCCTGGCCCGGGAAATGGGCATCGAACTGGTCGAGGGTGCGGACCTGTTCATCCGTGACGAGCACGTCTACATGCGTACTACCGCTGGTCCAAAACAGGTGGATGTGATCTATCGCCGCCTGGACGACGACTACCTCGACCCGCTGTCGTTCAACCCTGACTCGATGCTGGGCGTGCCGGGGCTGATTTCGGTGTACCGCGCTGGCAACGTGGTGCTGGCCAATGCGGTAGGCACCGGGGTGGCAGACGACAAGTCGATCTACCCCTATGTCGACGACATGATCCGCTTCTATCTGAGCGAAGAGCCGGTCCTGAACAACGTCCCGACCTGGCAGTGCCGCAGGCCTGCAGAGCTTTCCCATGTCCTGGCCCACCTGCCCGAGCTGGTGGTCAAGGAAACCCAGGGCTCCGGTGGCTACGGCATGTTGGTCGGGCCTGCGGCGACCAGCGCACAGATCGAGGACTTCCGCGCCCGCATCAAGGCCCGCCCGCACGCCTACATCGCTCAACCTACCCTGTGCCTTTCCACATGCCCGACCTTCGTCGACAGCGGCATCGCGCCGCGCCACATCGACCTGCGCCCGTTCGTGCTGTCCGGCAGTGAAACCCGACTGGTGCCAGGCGGCCTTACCCGCGTGGCCCTTCAGGAAGGTTCGCTGGTGGTCAACTCGTCGCAAGGCGGCGGTACCAAGGACACCTGGGTGGTGGAGGACTGAACCATGCTTTCGAGAACTGCTTCCGACCTTTACTGGATGTCGCGCTACCTGGAGCGTGCAGAGAACCTTGCGCGCATGCTCGAGGTCAGTTATTCGCTGTCGCTGATGCCCCAGGCTGGCCGCAGCGACGGCCATGCCGAGCTGGCCATGTCACTGCTGGCATCCGGAACGCTGGACGACTACCGCCGCCGGCACACCGAGCTGGACACCGAGCGCATGCTGCACTTCTTCGCCCTCGATGCGACCAACCCCGGCAGCATCTATTGCTGCCTGCAGGCGGCGAGGACCAATGCCCACGCAGTACGTGGCCGCATCACTGCCGACATGTGGGAGAACATCAACGCTACCTGGATCGAGATGCGCAACATTGCCAGCAATGGCCTCGGCCGTTATGGCATCAGCCAGTTCTGCGACTGGGTCAAGGAACGCTCGCACCTGTTCCGCGGTGCTACTTCAGGCACCATCATGCGCAACGACGCTTACAGTTTCATCCGCCTGGGGACCTTCCTGGAGCGGGCTGACAACACCCTGCGCCTGCTCGATGCACGCTATGAAATGTTCGGGGAGGCCTCCGAGGAAGTCAGCGATGATTCTGCCCGCGGCTATTACCAATGGAGCGCCTTGCTGCGCGCGCTGACCTCCTACGAAGCCTTCAACGAACTGTATCGTGCCGCACCCAGTGCACGACCGGTGTCCGAGCTGCTATTGCTGCGGGTCGATGTGCCCCGCTCGCTGCATGCCTGCATCGAGGAGCTGGACCAGATCCTTGCCAGCCTGCCGGGCAGCACCGGGCGCGCCGCCCAGCGCATGGCCGCCGAACTCAACGCTCGCCTTCGCTACACCGCGATCGACGAAATACTCGAAGCAGGGTTGCACCCGTGGTTGAGCGACTTCATCGGGCGCATCAATCAACTGGGCCAGGCGGTCCACCACTCCTATCTGGAGGTCGTATGAAACTGTCCATTCGCCACGACACTACCTACAGCTATGCAAGCGATGTGTGCAACAGCATCCAGTTCCTGCGCCTGACGCCACGCAGCAGCGAGCGCCAGCGCATCACTGAATGGCAACTCGACCTGCCCTGCAAGGTCAACGGCCAGATCGACCCGTATGGCAACATCCTGCATGTATTGACCCTGGACAAACCCCATGGCCACCTGGCACTGACCGCCAGCGGCCAGGTAGAAATCGACCCGGATCGCGAGCAAGAGGCCGGCGAACATTCACCCCTGCCCTTCCTGCGCGGCAGCCACCTGACCCAGGCCGATGACACACTCAAGGCCTTCGCCAGCCGACATTGTGGCGAGCACCGTGACCGGGCCGCGCTGATCGGGCTGATGCAAGGTCTGGCCGAGCACATGCCATACAGCCCCGGTGCCACATCGGTGGGCACCACTGCCATCGAAGCGTTCAGCGGCGCTGCCGGGGTGTGCCAGGACCATACCCATGCGTTTCTCGCCTGCGCGCGCAGCCTGGGTATTCCGGCACGCTATGTGTCCGGTTACCTATGTACCGAAGACGAGCAGCACCTGGCCAGCCATGCCTGGGCGGAAGCCTGGGTCGATGACGCCTGGTACAGCTTCGACATCACCAACCGCCTGACCCGGCCAGAACGCCACCTGAAGCTGGCAGTGGGCCTGGACTACCTCGATGCCTGCCCGGTCAGGGGCGTGCGCCGCGGGGGCGGCGCCGAATCGATGCAGGCCAGCGTACACGTGCACCGCCAATGACAGGTGCGGCATCCGTTCATGAAAAAAACAAGGGAAACAGCATGACCTATTGTGTCGCCATGCACCTGGCGGACGGGCTTGTCTTCATCAGCGACTCACGCACCAATGCGGGCATCGACCAGATCGCCAGCTTTGCCAAGCTGTTCGTGTTCGGCGTGCC
The DNA here is from genome assembly GCF_023100865.1 of Pseudomonas sp. A2. Lineage (NCBI taxonomy): Bacteria > Pseudomonadati > Pseudomonadota > Gammaproteobacteria > Pseudomonadales > Pseudomonadaceae > Pseudomonas > Pseudomonas sp. A2. The sequence continues at coordinate 2,760,628 of NZ_CP039127.1, read as the reverse complement.
GGGGGAGCGCCTGATCGTCCTGCAGACCGCCGGCAACCTGGCGACCTCGCAATCGGTGGTGAACCTGCTCCAGCAACGTACGAAGGGCCCCGGCCCCCACCTGTTGAACGTTGCGACGCTCTACGATGCAACGGTACTGGTCGCCGACACCTTGCGCGAGGTGGTCAGCCGTGATCGCAGCAAGCTGTCGGCCGGAATCGACCTGAGCAGTTCGTTCATCGTCGGCGGCCAGATTGCCGGCGGCCCCATGGGCATATACAACGTCTATGCGCAGGGCAATTTCTTCCAGGCCACGCCGGACACCCCGTTCCTGCAACTGGGCGAAAGCAAGTACGGGCGGCCGATTCTCGACCGCAACCTCGGCTACCATATGCCACTCGATGAAGCGTTGCGCTGCGGCCTGATTTCGTTCGACTCGACCATTCGCAGCAACTTGTCGGTGGGCATGCCGTTGGACCTGCTGGTGTATCAGAAGGACAGCCTGGAAACACCGAAACGCCAGCGTATCGCCAGCGACGATGTGTATTACGAGCAGATACGCAGGCAGTGGAGCGACGGGCTCAAAAGACTGTTGGCCGAACTGCCAGCGCCGCCGTACTGATAGGCAGGGCCACTGTGGAAGCGGGCATGCCCGTTCCCACAGTGGCCTTGGTCCTACTCCAGCGGAATAGTCAGGCGATCGATGACGGCGCGGGTTTCTGGCCGTACCCCGCGCCACCAGGCGAAAGCCTCCGCCGCCTGCTCGACCAACATGCCGACACCGTCGGCCAGGCGCACCACCCCCTGCGCCTGGGCCATGCGCAGGAACGGCGTAAGGCCTTTGCCATACGCCAGCTCGTAAGCCAGCTGCGTCGCGCCCAGCACGCCTTCAGGCAGTGGCGGCAGCTCGCCGGTGAGGCTGGCAGAGGTGGCGTTGACCACGATGTCGAAGGACTGTCCCTCCAGCTCCTCATAACGGCTGATGCGCAGCCTTGGATGATCCAGTTCGTTGCGCAGGGCGAGCGCCTTGGCCATGTCACGGTTGGCAAGCACCAGCTCGCTCGGCCCCGCCTGCAGGAACGGCAGCAATGCACCGCGTACCGCGCCACCGGCGCCGAGCAACAGTACCCGTCGATTGGCCAGCGGCTCACCGAGGTTTTCCTCGATATCCCGCAGCAAGCCGATGCCGTCGAAGTTTTCGGCAAAGATACGGCCATCCTCGAACTTCAACGCATTGGCCGCCCGCGCCAACTGGGCGCGCTCGCTGCGCTGGTCGGCCAGCTCGAAGGCTCGCAGCTTGAACGGCGCGGTGATGTTCATGCCCAACCCGCCATCACTGCGAAACTGCAGTACCTGAGCCTCGAAGCCCTCGAGCTCGCCCTCCAGCGCGCCATACTCCAGGCACTGGCCGGCAACCTGGGCGAACAGGCCATGAATCAACGGGGACTTGGTGTGGTTGATCGGCCGGCCGATCACTGCATAGCGGTCGCTCATCGTGCATCTCCGTGGGTGAACAGCACACCGTCTGCCTGCATGGCGGTGATTTCTTCAGGGGTGAAACCTAGGCCGGCGGCCACTTCGGCATTGTGCTGACCGAGGTCCGGGGCCACCTGGTGGATCGTGGTGTCGCAGTCGGAAAAGCGGAACGGCAGGTTGGGCAGGCGCAAGGTACCGTAGCGCGGGTGCTGCTGCTCGATGACCATGTTGCGCGCCTGGATCTGCGGGTCGGCCACCACCTCGTCGATGCGCTGCACCTTGGCGCTGGGGATGTCGATGTTATCGAGCAACTGCAGGATATCCGCCACCTGGCGCGCGCCGACCCAGTCGCGAACCACGGCCAGAATCGCCTGGCGATGGGCGTTGCGGCCATTGAGGCTGTGGTAGCGGCTGTCGCTGCCGAACCCGGCCGGGCCACCGTTGGCTTCCAGCATTGCGGCAAAGCGCTGCCAGGCATCGTCGACCTGGGCGGCGATTACCAGGTCGCCATCGGCCGCGCGAAACACGCCGTACAGGGTGGAGGTGGGCATGTCATGGCCGGTCTGCTCGGGCAGGACGGTGCCATCGGACAAGGTGTAGCACTGCACCGCATATTCATGCATCGACACCAGCGTGTCGTACAGGGCCATGTCGATGTGCTGGCCGCGACCACTGTTCACCCGGCCCAGCAATGCCGCATTGATCGCCGCAACGGCATGAATGCCGGTGTACATGTCGCCAAGGGAAATGCGCAGCAACGGCGGCGCTTCGCCCGGCACGCCGACCATCTGCATGATCCCGCTTTTGGCCTCGGCGATCAGCCCGAAACCGGCGCGGTGGGCATCCGGCCCGGTATGGCCATAGGCGGAGATGGAGCAGTACACCAGACGCGGGTTGCGCGCCGACAGCTCGGCATAGCCCAGGCCAAGCTTGTCCAGGGCGCCGGGGCGATAGTTTTCGATGAACACATCGGCCGAGTCGGTCAGGCGTTGCATGAACGCTTTGCCACGCGGGTCCTTCATGTTCACGCTGACGCCCTGCTTGCCCATGTTCAGCTGCAGGAAGTAACCGCTCTGCTGCTCATCAAGGGTAAATGCATGCTGGCGCCCGGCATCGCCGCTGCCCGGCCGTTCGACCTTGATCACCTCGGCGCCGAGTGCTGCCAGGCAGCGGCCCACATAGGGCCCGGCGAGGAAGTGGCTGTAGTCGATGACGCGGATACCTGCCAATGGCAATGCCTGGCTCATGCCTGCACCCTCCGGGGCACCATCAGCCGGTGCTCGCCACGCTGCACGACTTCGCCGTGCTGGTTGATCAGCTCCGACGGCAAGACCACGATACCCCAGCCCGGTCGGCTGTTGCTCGGGCGCATCGCCCCCACGCGCATGCGCACGTGCAGCACATCGTCGACCTTGATCGGCAGCACGAAGTCCCAGGTCCAGCCCAGCGACATGCCCGGTACAAAGCGGTATTCGCACTGGGTCTTCAGGCCGTCGGCGATCGACAGGCCGAACAGGCCGTGGGCAACCAGGCAGCCGAAATGACTGGCGTTGGCGTAGGCCTCGTCGACATGCACCGGGGTGTGGTCGCCGGTGAGGTCTGCGTAGGCCAGGATACGTTCGCGGGTCACCGTGTAGGTGGGGCTGATGCATTCATCGCCTTCGCGGGCATCGTCCCAGTATCTTTCCACTACGCTCATGCCACCACCTCTGCACGTGGGTCGATGGCCAGTGCCTGGGCGACGCATTTCGCCGGCGATGCCTGAATGAACTCGACCGCAAGGCCGTCAGGCAGGCGCAGCCAGTTGCGGCCTTGGGGCATTTCGCTCACGCCGAAACGCTGTGCGGCGGCCAGGGTAGCTTCGAGGTCCTCGCACATGATGCCCAGGTGCGCCATGCGCCCTTCCGGGCCGGCAAAGTCGGGCTGGTGGATGAACTGCAGGCCACCAAGGGTCCAGTACTGTGCAGGCTGCTCGACGTCACCCTGTATTTCACGCATGGTCATGCCACACACCTCGCTGAAAAAGCGGATGTGCCACTGGATGTCGCGCACCCAGAACGCAACGTGTTCAAGGTAGGCTTTCGGCTGGCTCATGGATTACTCCCCTTCTGCTGATCGGCCATGGCGCGTTCGATGCCCTTGATGCAGGCCACCAGGGTCGCGTTGACCGGCGTGGCCACGCCATGGCGCTGGCCCCAGCGCACGACGGAGCCATTGATGAAATCGATCTCGGTGACCGAACCCTTTTCCAGGCTTTGCAGCATCGAGGTACGGAAGCTTGCCGGCAGGCCTTCGGCGGCCAGCCGCCATGCAGAATCCGGGCTGGTGAGGCTCAGGCGGATGCCTGCTCGTTCAGCGACGGCAATGGCTTCAGCCACCGCTGCCTTGGCGGTGCTTTCCAGCAGCGGCTCGCTGTACAACTGGCCATAACCGAGCCTGGTGATGCCGCTGAGCGCGCCTGTCGCGACGTTGACCAGCAGCTTGTCCCACATGGTGCCGAGAATGTTGTCACTGACCGTGGTGGCGAGCCCGGCACCATTGAAGACCTCGGCGATGGCCTGCACACGCAGCGTCCTCTGGCCGTCGAGCTCGCCGATGAAAGTCTGCTTGCCCGCAACGCCGGCGCGGATCGAACCCGGCGCCAGCAGCACGCCACCGACGTAGGTCTTGCCAGCCAGCACCCGCTCACGGCCCACGGCCTCGGCCAGGATGTCTTCATGGCCAAGACCGTTCTGCAGTGACAGCACCAGCGTCTGCGGCCCGATCAGCGCCTTGGCCCCGGCAATCGCCTCGCCGGTGTGGAATGACTTGACCAGCACCACCACCAGGTCGGCCACGCCCACGGTTGCCGCGGCGCAGGCTGCCTTCACCCGGACCTGCCGCTCGCCGCGTTCGTCCTGCACCCGCAGCCCGTGCAGGTTCATCGCCTCGACATGTGCATGGCCACGGTTCAACAGCCAGGTTTCGTGCCCCGCTTCGCTCAAGGCCGCACCGATGGCACAACCCAGGGCGCCGGCGCCCAGAATGCAGATTTTCAAATCGCTGACCTCCTGTGGTTTGCGACTACCTTATGCAGCGAGCCTTATTTCGGCTATACAATGGACTCAATACACTTATTGGATTTCGCAATAATGAGTGCGCTCGACGCTTTGCCCGACCCCAAGCTGCTGCAGCTGTTCGATGTGCTGTACCAATGCCGCAGCGTCACCCGCAGTGCTGAACAGCTCGGCCAGAGCCAACCTACCGTGAGCATCTGGTTGGGGCGCTTGCGTGAAGAGTTGAACGACCCACTGTTCGTGCGTACGCCAGGGGGCATGGCGCCAACCCCGCGGGCAGACCAGCTGATCGGGCCATGCCGCGAGGTGCTGGAATCGCTGCGTCGCCTGACTACCTGGGAGCCGCAGTTCGTTCCGGCCACGGCGCAGCGGCGCTTTCGCCTGTGCGTCAGTGATGCCAGCCATATCACCCTGCTGCCCAGCATCCTCAACCACCTGCGCACCCACGCGCCGGGTATTCGCCTGGAAGCTGCACGCATCGATGGCAATACCGAGAGCGCGCTGGAGTCGGGCGAGGCGGACCTGGCCATCGGCTTCGTGCCCTGGCTGGGTGCGGGGATGTATCAGCAAGTGTTGTTCGAGCAGGACTGGGTCTGCCTGAGCAACCCGCTACACCCGCGTTTGAGCAACGGCATGAGCGTGGCGGGTTACCAGGCCGAGGGGCATGTACAAATCAGTGCCGGGACCGGGCAGAAGTTACTGGAGGCCGGCCTGGCGCGGGCCGGCATCGAACGCAGGATCATGCTGGAGCTGCCGGCGTTTCTGGGGTTGGGGATGATTGTCGGGTCGACCGACCTGGTGGCTACGTTGCCACGGCACATCGGCCAGACACTCGCCGACATGCATGGTTTGCACGTGCACGATTGCCCGTTTGCAGTGGATGGTTTCACGGTCAAGCAGCACTGGCACGCACGGTACCAGCAAGACAGCGGGAATCGCTGGATCAGGGAGATGGTGCGGGGCTTGTTTCAAACAGGGGCCGGTTAATACACACGGCGAAACCTTCGCTCGCCGAGCTTCCTTCCCTGGAAGCATCGGTGTACGGATCAAGCAGCAGGCTTGAGCACCACCTTCGTCCAGCCATCATCCCGCGCATCAAAATGCTTGTAGGCGCTTCAAAGAAGACGTTTGCAACCACTCAAACTTTACAGCGCTGGTTTGTCACTCCGCGCCTCGAGATTGGCTTTGAGCTGTTCGCTCATCGGCATGTTCAAATTCATCCCTTTTGGAGGAATCGGTGATTGAAACCATTTGGTGTATAGCCTTGCGAATTCACCCGACTTCATGAGACGGGTTATGGTGCCATCGACCAATTCCTTGAATTCAGGATCATCTTTTCGAAGCATGCAGCCATAGGGTTCTACTTGCAGCGCATCACCCACGACTTCGAGCGAGTCGGGATTTTTGGAGTTCGCCATGAGGCCAAACAGGAGGACATCGTCCAGGGCAAGCGCCACGGCACGATCATTCTCAACCAGCGCCAAGGAGTCATCATAGTCTTTGCCCAGGACGACCTGTACGTCTAGATTGTGGTCGGCACTGTATTGACGGAGGACCTTCTCGTTCGTGCTACCGGCGGTGCTGGCAACAGTCTTCCTTGCAAGATCGGCGTAGCTCTTTATGCCGGAGGTCTTCTTGGTTAATAGGCGTGTGCCGGTGTAGAAATGGCTGATTGCAAAAGCCACGTCCTTCCCACGCACGGCGTTGTTAGTGGTGGAACCGCACTCCAGATCGTATGTGCCGTTGACCAGTAACGGAATGCGGGTTTGCGAAGACACAGGAATGTAAACCACTTCCAAGTTCGGCTTCTTGAGCTTTCTACGCACATCAGCAACGATGGCATCGGTCAAATCGACGGAGAAACCGACCGCTTTGCCGGGACTAATCAAGTAGCTGAAAGGTACCGACGCCTCCCGGTAAGACACGGTGATTTTGTTACTATCGGCAACCTTTTCGAGGGTCTGCGCGTTGGCATGAAATGCGATGGCAGAAGCGGCCAGGATTGTCGCTGCCACGAAATATGAGGTTTTCATAGGGCTCCCTTGAAAGCATGAAAAAGACAAAAACTCATCAAAAACACACTGACACACGTGAAGGTGAGCGCAAATTTCCGGCGTGGCAACGAAAGGTCTTGGTAATAAAAAAAGTACGCCCATGGAGGGTAAATACTTTGCGCCAGATCAAAAACTGATCATCTTGCGACATCGCGCGAATACCATCGGGATGTTCGCTGCGACGTATCGATCAGCATGGACGCCGAGCGAGGGTTCCGCGTAGCAGTTTGCAAGGCCAGTGCTCCCCATGAGCAATGTCGCGTACGCGAAGCTTGGTCAGATTGCAGGCTCGTAGCTTGCTTGGGCGGATCTCCATCTGTCGAAAGCCAGAGAGCCCACAGCGATCTTCGGAGTGGGCTCCCTTCCATGCAGAATATTAAGCTTCGATCGCAGCGCCCCTAATGCCCAGGAGCTCACTGTCAGGCGGAGGTATGGACCGCGCATCAGTTGTCAGAACACCCATTCCCCCCAATGCGGTACTCCATGATATGCCGTTCGCCTTTGGAGTCGTCGTAAGTCAGTTGCATCGGCACAACATCGCAGACATCGGGCACCGGCGTAACAGCCACAACGTGCGCGATATCCAGGTTCTGGGAGTAGCGATAGGGTTCAACCGTAATTTGTGCAGTTTGAGTACCTTGGTCATCGGCCATAGCAACAGAACCAAGGCAGCCTAGGAACAAAACGAGTAACAGTTTCATGGTAATCACCTGTACTGAGGGCGTAAGAAGGCCTGAGCATCCAATCGGTGCTCGGTCGTCATAAACGATTGGGTGTGGCCCGGCGCAGTCAGGCGCCGGGCTGAGCTACATCAGAAGGGCTTGGTAGGCAGGTACTTGCCGTCCAGAGTGATCACAGCGCGATGGCCACCGTCCGGATCTTCGACCTTCTTGATGTCCAGCTTGAAGTTGATGGCACTGATGATGCCGTCGCCGAACTTCTCGTGGACCAGAGCTTTGAGGGTGGTTCCATACACCGAGATCATTTCGTAAAAGCGGTAGATGGTAGGGTCGCTCGGCACTCCGTCGAAGAAGCTGCCGCGGATCGGCATCGATTGCAGCAGTGCAACTTGATCAGCATCGAGGTCGAGCTTATCGCCTACGACCTTCGCGGCGCTTTCAGGCAGCGGATGTTGGCCAAGCAAGGCAGCGGTGACAAAGGCCTCGGACAGGCCGGTACCGTCAACGATCTGCGCAAAGGACAGGTCCTTGCGAGCCTTGGCCAGAATGATAACTTCGGTCAGTTCCTGGCGGGCGGTGCGGGTGGCTTGAGTCTGGATCATGGTGAATCTCCTGGGTAAGTAAAGGTGCAGGTACAGGTTTCAGGCGACGTGCCTGGCTTGCTGGGAAACGGCGTGGACTTCCGGGTTTTCCGCGAGAGACACGAAGGTGCCGGTACTGCCATCAAAGGCGTCGATACGTCCGGTCTCGATGTCATAGATCCAGCCATGCAGGGTCACGCGGCCTTCTTCGAGAGCCAGGCGAACGGATGGGTGGGTCTGTATGTTGGCCAGTTGCGCGATCACGTTCTCGCGCACCATGGAGGCGACTTTGCTGCGCTTATCCAGGTGATGACGGGCCTCATTAACTACCTTGGCCGAGTCGGCGTACCGCAACCAGCCGGCCACAGCGGGCATGTGATCCAGACATTTGCAGGTGGCGATGGCGGTCATCGCGCCGCAGTCGGAGTGGCCGCAGATCACGATGTCTGCAACGTTAAGTCCGGCGACCGCGTATTCGACCGAAGCCGAAACGCCACCCGGCTCTGGCCCATAAGACGGCACGATATTGCCGGCGTTGCGGATTACAAACAGATCGCCTGGCTCGCGTTGGGTGACCAATTCAGGCACCAGCCGGCTATCAGAGCAGGAGATGAAGAGAGCCTTCGGCGCCTGCTGATTGGCAAGGTCCTTGAACAGTTTGACCCGCTCAGGAAAAGCGTTTTTTTGAAACTTCAGAAATCCGTCAATGATCGCTTTCATGGTTGCTGTCTCAATGTCGCTGGGTGTGAGACAAAGATTAAGCAGTGCATGACATAAGGTAAAAGTCTCATTTATTATGAGCCGGATTCGATTATCTTATGGGCTTAGACATGCTCGCTCGACATATCCAGTACTTTCTAGCCGTTGCGGAGCACCTCAGTTTCACGAAAGCTGCAGCGGCGCTGCATGTCTCTCAGCCGGCCCTTTCGCAGCAAGTAAGGCACTTGGAAGAGAGCCTGGGAGCCCAGTTGTTTGACCGATCAGGCCGCACGACGCGTTTGACTGACGCGGGGGATGTCTATCTTCTCTATGCGCGCCGTGCGCATCAGGAATTGCAGGAAGCCAAAAGGGCTATACATGATGTCATCGACCTCAGCCGTGGCTCATTGCGTGTTGCCGTAACGCCGACGTTTACGAGCTATCTGGTGGGGCCACTCATCGAGGCATTTCACCTCAGATACCCCAAGATCACCGTCAACCTGAAAGAGATCTCCCAGGAACGGATCGAGGAGCTGCTGTTGGCGGGAGAGTTGGACGTAGGGATCGCATTCGATGAAATACATTCATCGGACATCGAAGCCATCCCCTTGCTGAACGAAACGCTCGCTTTGGTTATGAACCGCAGACACCGCCTGGCCGAGGAACGCTCCATTACCTCGCACGGCCTGAATGCTGAGTCTTTAGTCTTGCTCAGCACAGAGTTTGCCACTCGCGAGCAAATCGACCGCTACTGCCGCAAATATGAGATTAACCCTAAGGTGCAGATGGAGGCCAATGCCCTAGGCGCAGTGATCGAGATCGTTCGCCGAACGAATCTTTCGACCTTATTGCCTGCCAGAATTGCGTTGGCCCATGACGACCTGGTGGCCATCACGTTGGAGCCGGAGCGCTTGGAGCGACGAGCCGTTCTAATGCGGCGCAAAGACGCCTTTCTGAGCGCGGCGGTGCGCGTCTTCCTCGAACTGGCTAAAGAAGTATCCAGCGATCTTGATCAGTGAGGTTTTGCGTGACCGCAGGATGCGCGTGTGCAACAGGGCCCAAGGTAGAGGAAAAGTGCAACGATGACGCTTTGCCTGACCGACGAAGCGGAGACTGGAAGGAGAGGAAAGCCCTCTATTGGCTTTCTAGCCGCCGACGGCGCACTGATGTGTATCACAAACCGCAATAGGGATGACGAATCGCTTCTGAACGAAAAAAACCTGATCCTTTAAGACAAAAGGATCAGGTTGACGGTGACTTACAGGCCGAGCTCGGTCAGACCTGGGTGGTCATCCGGACGGCGACCCAGTGGCCAGTGAAACTTACGCTCGCTTTCCTTGATAGGCATGTCGTTTACGCAGGCGAAGCGACGATGCATCAGGCCATCAGCTTCAAATTCCCAATTCTCGTTGCCGTAGGAGCGGAACCAGTTACCGGAATCATCATGCCATTCGTATGCGTAACGGACGGCGATACGGTTATCGGTAAAGGCCCAGAGCTCTTTGATCAGGCGATAATCCAGCTCTTTTTTCCACTTGCGGGTAAGGAACCCTTTAGCTTCTTCGCGGTTGGTAGCAAACTCAGCGCGGTTACGCCATTTGGTATCCAGCGTATAGGCGAGCGAAACTTTCTCCGCGTCGCGGCTGTTCCAACCATCTTCTGCCAGTCGGACTTTTTCAATCGCCGTTTCGCGAGTGAAAGGAGGAAGTGGTGGGCGAGTGTGGATATTGGACATGGTGGTGCCTCCAGATTAATTGGATAATTGAGTAAACCAGTGCCAGTGAATCGCAGGCCTATAGCAAGGCCGCTTGAATTATCAATTTGTGAACGTTGAATCGCACTGCTAACGACAGCATTAAATTAAACTCTATTGCCGCGCCTTGATGGAGGTGGCCGCAATTAATAAAGATGCTATAGGTGCAGGCGCACGTATCCTCGGAACTATGTTTCCGGGGAATATCATAAGAACTATACTTATGCTAAAAGCGTTCGTACTCTACCTGCAGTGTAGGCAATCGAATTTAAATTTCGTTCTGCCTAGCCGAGCACCCTGTGTTTGAAAGAATTTACAGTGGTGCCGGAGTTACAGCCCCAACTCAGTCAGCCCGGGATGATCATCTGGGCGGCGGCCCAGCGGCCAGTGGAATTTGCGCTCGCTTTCCTTGATAGGCATGTCGTTTACGCAGGCGAAGCGACGGTGCATCAGACCATCAGCTTCAAATTCCCAGTTCTCGTTACCGTAGGAGCGGAACCAGTTACCGGAATCATCATGCCACTCGTACGCGTAACGGACGGCGATGCGGTTATCGGTAAAGGCCCAAAGCTCTTTGACCAGACGGTAATCCAGCTCTTTTTTCCACTTGCGGGTGAGGAAACCTTTGGCCTCTTCACGGTTGATAGCAAACTCAGCGCGGTTACGCCATTTGGTATCCAGCGTGTAGGCGAGTGAGACTTTTTCCGCGTCGCGGCTGTTCCAACCGTCTTCAGCAAGTCGAACTTTTTCAATCGCTGTTTCGCGAGTGAACGGAGGAAGTGGCGGGAGAGTTTGGGCATTGGACATGGTGGTGACTCCAGCCTAGTTGGATAGAAAAGTGTGAGTAGCGTCTCTGACGCTCAAGCTTTAGGGCACAAGCTCTTTCAGCAACATCTGCGCAACTTCCTTTGCATTATCAGCAGCGTAATAATCACCCATAACACGAGCCGTGGTGATTGCGCCTTCCATCAAAATAAATAACTGCCTGGCTAAGACCAACGGTTGCTCGGTGTTCAATTGTTCAGTCAGTTCAAGCGTATAGTCCAAGAGCTTTTGCTTGTGCAGTTTTGCGATCTGGCGGATGGGGTCATCGGGATCCCCTACCTCGCCTGCCGTGTTAATGAACGCACAGCCGCGGAAACCATCCGTCTCGAACCAGCCCTTCAAAACAGTAAACATGCTCAGTATTCGATCGTACGGTGTAGCCGCTTTGTCGCATTCGGTCCTGAACCATTGCATCCAGCGTACGTCGCGAGCGCTCAAGGCCGCAGCTGCGACATCATCTTTGGTAGCGAAATGGTTGTAGATACCCTTCCTTGACACGCCAGAGGTCTTCACCAGTAGGTCCATGCCCGTGGCATGAATCCCGTTTTCGTAGATGAGTTTCTCGGCGGTGGCCAGGATTTGGGCTCTGTGATCTATCGTTGGTCTGCTCATGGATTCAATGTAGAACGATCGTTCTCTCCGGTCAAGCACCATCAGGTGATTTCTTCGATTAAAGGCGCGCGCCCCAGTGGTACCTGGAATGAATTCCTGGGCGGCCTCAGCGTTTGACTTCCTGTTGTAGGACCCTATCCCAGCCCATGGCTGATGACGCCAGGTGGTGAGGAGAGCCTTTGGTACTGCTCAGGTGCACATTCGACGGCCGCGTCGGGGTGCGAGCGCGACCAGGCGGACAGCGAGAGCTCTCTGATGGCGCTACCAGGACAAAGCACGGCGCCCATCATTGGCTGTCGGAGCCTGCGGTTATCCGACGCTGATGCACTGACTCAATCGTGACCATAGCGGAAATATACTTTGCGCACTAATTATTATCGCGCAAAGTTAACCCCAAGTACGAAGCAACCGCTCACACCTACGAGACACCGGAGAACGATCATGACCATTACCAAAGCATTCGCCATCGTCACCCTTACGCTCGGCGCCAATGTTGGTGCTTTTGCGCAGACCGCAACTCCGTATCACTACGGAATGGATCTGGATATCGACAAAATCGTCTCTGTGGAGGCCACACCCAGCAACGGCGGCCCAAACAGCATTGCAACTCTGACCTACCGTGACAGCCACGGCGAGGAGCAGAAGGTGAGCTACATCCGTCCGGACTTTGCAGCCAACCAGAACTGAACACCCGCCCACACCCTAGGAGCACAATCATGAAACTGCCCCGTACCCTCACCGCCGGCCTGCTGGCTCTGGCTGTCAACAGTGCCTTCGCCGCTGGTAGCCCGGGCGTGGAACACACCACCCAAGGTTTCCTTCAGGCTCTGGCTGCAGGCGGCGGCAAGCCGCTTGAGACCTTGTCGCCGAAAGACGCCCGGTCAGTGCTGACAGGCGCCCAGGCAAGCGTGAAGGTCGACTTGTCCGGTATTCAGGTCGAGCGCCGTACCATCCAGGCCGATGGCCAGCCGCTGGAAATCCGGGTAGTGCGGCCGGAGGGCGCTAAGGGTGACCTGCCGGTGTTCATGTTCTTCCATGGTGGTGGATGGGTGTTGGGCGATTATCCGACCCACGAGCGACTGATCCACGACCTGGTAGTGGGCTCTCGTGCGGCAGCGGTCTACGTCGATTACACGCCATCGCCCGAGGCCAAGTTCCCCACAGCGATCAACCAGGCTTACGCCGCCACCCGCTGGGTCGCCGAGCATGGCAAGGAGATTGGTGTCGACGGCAGCCGCCTCGCTGTGGCTGGCAACAGCGTCGGCGGCAACATGGCTGCAGTGGTAGCCATCAAGGCGAAGGAAGCCGGAACTCCGAAGCTGCGCTTCCAGGCACTGCTGTGGCCCGTGACTGATGCCAACTTCAACAGCAGTTCCTACAACCAATTCGCCGAAGGGCACTTCCTGACACGCAACATGATGCAGTGGTTCTGGGACAATTACACCACTGATTCGAAGCAGCGCGACGACATTCACGCATCGCCGCTACGTGCCAGCCTGGATCAGCTGAAAGGTTTACCGCCGGCACTGGTACAAACTGCTGAAATGGACGTGCTGCGTGATGAAGGTGAAGCCTATGCCCGCAAGTTGAATGCCGCCGGTGTTCCGGTAACCGCCGTACGCTACAACGGGATGATTCACGACTTCGGCCTGCTGAATGTCCTCGGCGAAGTCCCTGGCACCCGAAGTGCGATGGACCAGGCTGCACAGGCGATCAGGCAACACCTCCAGTGACAGCGGCAATCAGGACCGGGGCGTTGTCGCCCTGGTCCTGCTCGGATAAGACCCTCATGGTGGATGGAAATCTTGGCGATGCGGCTGCATTCGGGCCGCCTTTTCTCGATCACGCTGGGTGCGTCCTCGGGTGATGCCGCTCGAACTGTGCCCTCTCGACTCAACATGCACAGGAAACGCCGTTACCCTGTGCAGCGACGTCCACCCCCACCAACGAAAAACCCTCGTCAAGCCAGCCGGTAACCCCGCCAATCATTTCTTTCACCGGGAAACCCAGCTCAGCCAAGCGAACCGCCGCCCGATGTACGCCATTGCAATGCGGCCCCGCGCAATAAACAACGAAAAGCGTCTGGCGCGCATAGTCAGCCATGCGTTCTGCGCTGATGGTGCGGCCAGGAATATTGATCGCGCCCGGCACATGGCCCTGCGCAAACGCCTCGCTGCTCCTTACATCTACCAGCACATAGTCGACATCACCCGACCGCTGGCTACGTTCAACATCCGAACAATCCGTCTCGAACGCCAGATGGCGGCTGAAATGAAGCACGGCATCGGATGGGCTTGCGGCAGGATATTCGCTGACCAGGCTTGGCATGGATTTCACTCCTCGGTTGAAAGTGCGCCCATTGTAGGAAGCCCGCCTGTATCGCTACAGTGGCGCACTCGACAGTCACCGGTAGTTTTCCGCCAATGCTCACGAACCCTGGTTTGGTCGCCGTGCTGGCCTATGACGGGCTGTGCACCTTCGAGTTCGGCATTGCCGTGGAGATCTTCGGGCTGCCACGCCCGGAGTTCGAATTCGCCTGGTACACGCATCGCATCGTCGCCGTCGATCCCGCACCAATGCACGCGGCAGGTGGCATGCAGGTCATTGCCGAGTTCGGCTTGGAGTCGCTCGTTGATGCCCATACCATTATCATTCCGGGATGGCGTAGCCGCGATGAGCGCCCGCCGCAGGTGCTGCTGGACGCCTTGCGCGTAGCGTATCAACGCGGGGCGCGGCTGCTTTCCATCTGTTCGGGGGTGTTCGTGCTCGCGGCTGCGGGCCTTCTGGACGGCAAGCGTGCCACCACCCATTGGCGCTATACGGACGAACTCGCGGCACGCTATCCACTCATTGAAGTTGACCCTGGCGTGCTTTACGTAGACTGCGGCCAGCTGATTACCTCGGCAGGCAGCGCTGCCGGTATAGATGCCTGCCTGCACCTGGTGAGTCGAGACTTTGGTACCCAGGTTGCCAACACCGTTGCCCGCCGCCTGGTTATGGCACCCCAGCGTTCCGGAGGGCAAACACAGTTCTTCCCCGCACCCGTTGCCCAGAAGCCTCGCGATGATCTTGCCGCGGTGCTGGAGTGGGCGACCTTGCATGTGGGCAGGCCGCTTACGGTCAAGCAGCTGGCAGCGAAGGCACTGATGAGCGAACGTACCTTCCTGCGACGCTTCATCGAAGCGACAGGCATCACGCCGAAAACCTGGCTGCTTCAGGTGCGCATGAACGTGGCGCGTGAGTTGCTGGAAAGCAGCCCATTGAGCAATGAGCAAATCGCCGAACGCTGCGGGTTCGCCTCGGCGGAAAGTTTCCGGGCAGCATTTCGCAAGACCGTGGGGTTGGCGCCCATGAGGTATCGTGCGCAGTTTGGCAACCACTGACCCTATTCAGCCTCGCCTCGCTGCATCACTTCGATTGCCATTGCCAGCGAAAAACCCCAACGCTGTACCGGCACCCAGCATCGCTCAGCTCGTGCTGCAGCCTGAGCCAATGGCGTGGACGGCGTCATCGGTATTCAGGCAACCCAGTTCGTTTGTGCAAGCAGCGAGAGCGCCATCACGCCACTCGCAAAGAGCTTATTGGCTTGCCTCCACCACCTCCTCCTGCTTGAAAATACGGAACCCTCGCGCCTGATAATTTAGAAGCGCGGCAGGATGGTCGAAGGTGCAGGTATGTACCCACACCCGCTCTGTACCGCTCCACTCCCACGCTGCTCGAACAGCGTGACTCAGGAGCGCTCCGCCGAAGCCACACCCCAGGAATTGAGGTGCCAGCCCGAAGTAGCGTATCTCTGCGTTACTGCCATCGGGGCGATAGAGCTCGTAATAGCCGGCTATCGCACCACGGTAATAGGCAACCCAGGTACGGTGGCAATCCTGTTCGACGAGTGCCTGCCAGTCAGAAATCCCCCAGGTGTCAAGATCGCCCCACTCCCAAGGTGTGCCTACCAGCTTGTACAGAAACCGATTGAATTCCGCCTGAGGCACTTCACATTCAATGATCCGGAGTTCGTGAGGCTGTGTTTTTTCCTTCAGCTCGGATGCCGAGACCATTTCCAGATAATAAGTGGTGCAAGACCGTTCCATCGTAGACTCCCTACCCTACAGGCCAGCTATTGGTGTGAAACATGACAATGACCACCGGGGCCGACATCGAGCCCGGTGGTTTTTCACTACCTTACCAATTGTGCGTGTAACTGGCAGTCAATACCGTGCCGGGTGCCGGCAAGTGGCTGGTGTTGTTGTTATTGCGCAGCAACTGGCTGTAGAGCGGGTAGTAGTCGCGGTTGAACAGGTTCTGGATGCCAACGCTCACCTTGTCGTCTGCGGAGATCTGGTACTGGCTGACCAGGTCGACTGTCGTATAACTGCTCACCTGATGTCGACCAAAGCTGTCCACCCCATCGAGCCTGTAGTCCTTGGCATCGAAGAACGTGGCTTGCAAGCGGTTGCTCCAATCCAGGGTCGGCTTGTATTGCACGTAGGCGGTCAGCTTCAGCGGCGGAACGCGATAGCCGGTCATGTCTTGCCAGTCTTTACCGTCCGGTTTTTCTCGTCCGCGCATCCAGGTCGCACTCCCCCCTGCGCCCCACACAGCATCGTCCGACAGCCAATCGGCACTGGCTTCAGCACCGTAGATACGCTCCTTGGTGCGGGTCAGAATCAGGCCATTGTTGAAACTTTGCACATCCCCCAATTTGGAGGTGGTGTAGAACAGCGCCAGGGTGCCGAGGGTGTTGCTGCCCAGGTCTCCTCGCCAGCCAAGCTCATAGTTGTTGGTCTTGACCGGCTCCAGGTTCGATGCGCCGATGTCGAAGCCACGGCGCGCATTGCGCAGCTGGATGCCCACGTCGGGCAACTGGAAGCCCTGGCTGAAGGAGGCGTAGATTTCCTGGCCGAGTACCGGCGAGTAGACGATGCCCAGGTTCGACAGCACCGCATCGTAATGAATGTCGCCACCCTTCACCGCCACCGGGGAGGCAGACGTGGATTCGGACAACGGAACGAAGTCATCGAATTCGGCGGTGGAGTATTCGTAGCGCAGGCCGCCGTCGACCGACCAATGCTCATCGAAGCGATGCTGCAGCTGGGCGAAGGCACCGGCGCTCCGCGTCCTCAACGGGAGCATGTACGTGAGCTTGCCAGTCTTGTCGAAAACCAGGCCGCCACTGGCGTCATAAGCCGCCGGGTCGAAGACATCGAGCGGCATGTCGCTGCGCTCCTGGTTATAGTCACCACCCCACACCAGTTCGGTACTGCCGCTGTCGCCAATCGGCGTGCGCAGGGTCAGGCGGCTTCCGAAGACTTCACTGTTTTGCATGATCTGGTCAACATTGCCGCCGCGGGTAGCAACGGCACGGGCATCGAACGGGGTGAAGCGTGTGAAGTAGTCCCGGTAGTACATCTGGGCAGAAAGCCGGCTCCCGAGGATGTCGAGATTTTCATACTCCAGGTTCACCAGCGTGTTGCGAATGCGGTTCTGCTCGTCAAGATCCAGGCCCTTGATCGTATTGGCCGGCACAGAGCCAGCAGGGAGTTTCGCGACGCTTGGGTCGGTAGCGTAATCGGTGTCCTGGCGGGCATCGTAGTGGCTGACTGCAAGCTGCACTCGCTGGTTCTCGTCAATGTGCAGCCCCAGCTTGCCGCCAATGTTGTAGATGTTCGAATCGAACAGGTCGCCTTGGCTTGGCTCCGGGGCGATCCGGTCACCGTGCGCATCATACGAGGCACCGATATGGCGGGTACCGAAGTCGAACGAGTAGTCCACCGCACCCTGAGAGCCCGCGAAATATTGCTGGAACTGCCCCCCCAGGCCATCGCTGCCAAGGCGGGTCAGCGGCGAGGTCGCGCTGAGGCTGGTTTCGGCGCGGTTTTCACCACCCGCGGGCCGTGTGGTAATGGAGATGATGCCCCCCGTGGCGCCGCTGCCGTAGATGGCGCTGCTGCCACGAATGACTTCGACCCGTTCGATCAGTGCCGGGTCGATGTTGGCCAGGTTGCGCGAGGAGTCGCGGTTGGTATTGAGCGGCACCCCGTCGACCATGACCAGCATGCTGCGCCCGCGCAGGGTCTGGCCATACTCGGTGACGGTGCGGCTGGAGTCCGACATGCCGGGAACCGCCTTGGCCAGTACCGTAGCCAGGCTCTCTGACCCCTGGCGCAGCTCCTGCAGTTGTTCATGCTCGAGAATGGTGGATTGCCGCGTCGCGGAAACCAGGCTGCTGCTGGTGCGCGAGGCGGTGATTTCCGTCTGGGCCATTTCCACGGGTCCGCTCTGGATTCCAGCACTTGATGCAGGGGCACCCTGCGCGACGATGACGAACGTGCGCTCATCCTTGGCCTGTACCTGCAAGTCACTGTCCTTTAGCAGTGTTTGAAGTGCTTCCTCGGGTGTGAACCGCCCCTTCACCGCAGGCGCGTTTCGGCCTGCACCAAGATCGCTGGCGAAGATGATCTGTACCGAAGATTGCTGTGCGAGCGCGTTGATGGCATCGCCCAGCGGTGCGGCGGGGAGATCCACGTTCACCTTTTCCCGGCCCTGGGCCGACATTGCGATGAGCAGGCTACTGGCAAGCAATGACAGGCGTAGCTGGCGACTGCGGAGGGGAAAATGCACTTCTCGAGTTCCTTTTTGTGGTTGGGCTTTTTCAGTAGCCGCCATGGGGATCGAGAAACCCTACCTGCGCCTGAGAATTATTTTCTTGTCGGTTTGCGTTGAATCCGGACGCTGCCGTCCCCTACCTGCAGCACGGCGACAGGCAGGATGCTGGGCAGCAGATCCAGTAGCAGGTCGACATTGCGCGCTTCGAACACCCCCGTCACCTTGAGTGCGGCCAGGCTTGGGTCGCTCAGCTCGATGGGGGCCTTGCGATAGTGGCGCAACAACGACACCGCTTCATCCAGCGGCGTCTGCTCGAACACGATGCGATCATCTTTCCATGCCATCGCCTTGGAGGCGTCAGCCTTTGCAACCGGCATCAGTTGCCCGCCAATCGAGTCGACCTGTTGCCCTGGCCTCAGGGTGACAGGCGCCTGTGCTGCAGCAGCAGCGGTGACGTCCACGCGCCCACGGGCCAGGGTCACACGCACCACGTCGTTATCCAGCCGGCGGACATTGAACAGCGTACCGAGCACCTCGACTTTCGCCAGGCCAGCGGACACTACGAAGGGGCGGTACACGGCCGAGGACACATCGAAAAGCGCCTGCCCTGCGCGCAGGTCGACTTCGCGGCTGAGCAGACGCCAACTGATATCGACATGCGTGCCACTGTCGAGCAGCAGCTTGCTTCCATCGCTCAGCAGCACAGCGCGCCGCTCACCAATGGCGGTAGCGAAACGCTCGCTCTTGTAGGCAGGGTTCAGCCACGCCAGGGCCGCAAAGGCGATCGCAACCGCTAGTGTGATACCGGCCGACTTCACCGCTTTGGAGGGCGCTGGCCTGGACGGCGGCATGGGGAACAGCTGCTTGAGCTCTTCACGATGTCGCCCCAGTGCCTCGTCCAGCGGCGCCTGTTCGGGCTGCTTGGTCATGGATGCACCTCATCGCGCCCAAGCCGTTGCCTGCACGCAGCCAACCCCAGGCGCAGGTGCTTTTCCACTGTCTTGATGGAGATACCGAGGCGAGCGGCTACTTCTGCCTGGGGGATTTCGTGAATCTTGTGCATGACGAAAACAGCCTGACAGCGAGGTGGGAGGTCTGTGATAGCGTCGACGAGCAGTTGAAACTCGCGCTCGCTGTCATACCTGGTCATCGGGGTGGCTGCCGGGCAGGCCACCTCAGGCAGCTCGGAGATAGCCTCTACCCAGGCGCCTCGGCGGCGATCGCTACGATAGCGACTCACGGCGGTGTCGTGGGAGATTTTTCGTAGCAAGGCCAGTGGGGTTCGGACGTCGTCTTTCTCACCGCGCTCAAGCAACTGCACGCACACGTCATGCACTACATCGCGCGCCATGCTTCTGTCGCCGAAGCGTCGGCGAATGTGGTCCACCAGCTCGTCATAGTGACGGACCAATGTAGACAGCAGCGACGGTTTGGCGGGATCGAACGACACGATGCATCCTGGATAAGAGGTAGGCCTCGAAAACAAGACACAAGTGTAAATGAGAAATAATTGCGAATAAACAAGCTACAGCATCGAGCCATGCTAAATCGAGAGAGGGCGAGGAATGGTCAGACCGTTGGCAATGGCACTGGCTTCCAGCTTTGCACGCTCCGCATCCAGAAAGACATAGGCGGCTTGCAGCGTGGTGATCTTCGCTTGAATTTCGGCCATCTTGCCGGCTACCAACATCGCGCCTTGGGCGCAATCGATCGTGTTACCGCGCTTGGCCGCAAGGATGTCGCCAATCTCGGCGAGCGAAAAACCGCCGCTCTGGGCACTTTGAATAAAGGCTAGGTCAACAACGGTCTGGTCGCTGTAGCTGCGGTAATTGTTGGCTTGGCGATGGGCCACGATAAGCCCGAGTTGCTCGTAATAACGCAATGTATGGCGGCCCACCCCACTCCGGCGCTCCAACTCTCCGACATTCACGATAAAAATTCCTTGACTGTAGAGTAGGCTCTACACCTTAGCCTGCGCCGATCATCCAGACAAGGATTCAGATATGAGCGTGGAATGCTTCGTCACTGGCGGCAGTGGGTTTGTGGGTCAACATCTGCTGGCCCATCTTACCGCGACAGGGCACAAGACCTGGGTGCTCATGCGCAACCCTGCAAACATCGAACGCCTCAAAGAGCAGGTAGGCCAACTGGGAGGTAATCCCGCGTATTTAAACGCAGTTGAAGGAGACATCAGCAGGGATGGGCTTGGACTCAGCGAAGCAGACAGGCAATGCGTAACTTCGGCCGCCGTGGTCTTTCACCTCGCGGCGCAGTTTACCTGGGGCCTTACAATCGAACAGGCCCGCGCAGTCAACGTACAAGGGGCGCTGAGGGTCGCCAGGCTTGCGGCGAGCCAGCGTATCCGCTTGCTGATGGCTGGCGGTTATATGCTGCAGAACCTTACTCATCTTGCAAGTATCGGGGTTGATACCGCGCACCCTGAAAACACCAATTGGCCTGCAGTATACGGCCGTGTCGGGGGCTACGAAGGCAGCAAGCTGGAGTCCCATTTCGCAGTCATCCGTTACATGCAGGAGGTAGGCGCAGATTACTCGATCGTTCATCCTGCTACGGTATGTGGTCACAGCGAGAGTGGGCATATCCCTGAAGGTCGGTGTTATATTGTTGCACATGAACCGGATGGTTACTTCCTGACCGTCTGGTTAGTTAAAGCGTGTCGACGCTCAACTTGGTCTTTAGGGAAAAAGGCGTGTGAATTGACGTGAAGCGTGACATCCACCTCGTTGTGCTACTGCTATCGGTCATCGGTTGCTCTCTCGCCTCGCTAACGCTGTGGAAGGTCATGGCTTCTCGCGAGCGTGCCCTGGAAGACGTCAATGTCCATGGTCTTAACCTGACCCAGGCATTGTCCACCTATTCGGAAGGTATTGTCCGTCAGAGCTCAATGCTGCTGCTCGGGCTGGTCGAGCGCCTGGAAACCGAAGGCTCCGGACCTGCGCAGATCGAGCGGCTGGATCAACTGGTCAAGCGCCAGCAACCATTGATGCCGCCAATGAGCGGCATCATGATCTACGCCAGGGACGGACGCTGGCTGATGTCGTCCAACCAGCCGACCCCCGTCGGTGCCAACAGCAGCGACCGCGCCTTTTTCATACACCATCGTGACGACCCGTCCCGCGACCCTTTCATCGGCCTGCCAATCCGTAGCCGCGTCAACCAGGAATGGGTGATCACCATCAGCCGACGGTTCAACGATGACCATGGCGAATTCGCCGGCGTTGTCGCCATGACGCTTGGCGTGGAGAACTTCCTGCAGCTATTCGGCAAACTCGATGTCGGCCATGAGGGTGCCATCGGGCTGGCCTATACCGACGGTTCCATGCTGGTGCGCTACCCGTTTCGGGAACAGGACATGGGTCGCAACTTTTCGAAGTCGCCCATCTTTACCAAGTATCTCGTCGACCAGTCAGCAGGCACTGCATCGTTCACCTCCAGCCTGGACGGCGTGGAGCGCCTCTATGCGTTTCGCAAGAGCGACAAGCTACCCTTGGTGACAACGGTCGCGCTGGGCAAGCAGGAGGCACTCTCGGCCTGTCGGCTCGAGGCGCTGCTGTCAACGCTGGTGGTCGCTGTGCTGCTGGCATTGACCGGGGCCATTGGCTGGCTGTTGATTCGCGCCATGAGCCGGCGAAATGCGGTCGAAAGCGAGCTTCGACTGACCCAGCAACGGCTACTCGACAGCAACCAGCAGCTCGAGAGCCTGGCGATGCACGATGCGCTCACGGGGCTTGCCAACCGGCGCTGCTTTGACGAAGCGCTGACTCAGGAAATCCGCACGGCCCATCGCAATGGCACCACGCTGGCTTTGCTGATGATCGACATCGATCATTTCAAACCCTACAACGACACCTACGGGCATCCGGCGGGCGATGCCTGCCTGCAGCAGATAGCCTCCCTGCTCTCCTCCTGCATTCGCCGCCCTCGCGACCTGCTGGCACGCTACGGGGGTGAGGAAATGGCGGTAATCCTGCCCGATACCGACAACGATGGAGCGGCCGTCGTCGGCAGGCTGATGCTCGAGCGCCTGGCCTTGCAAGCCATCCCTCACAAAGGCAGCCCATTCGGACACATAACCGCCAGTATCGGCATCGCCTGCTCCGATGGTACGGCCCTGGACAGCGCGCCATCACTGATTGAGCGCGCCGACCGGGCGCTCTATATCGCCAAGCAGGCCGGCCGCAATCGCCTCCATGTCGACCGGGCGAAGACATAAAGCCAAATAACAAGGAATGTATAAATGCAATCTCATTTCAGCAAAGGCTTGCTCTTTGCACTCTGCGCCGCTGCACTGAATGCAACGATCGGTGTACTCAGCAAGGTATTGATGAACAGTGGATTCAGCTCCAGCAGCATCGCCCTGATAAAAACAGTCCTCGGCTGCCTGTTGCTGTCAGCACTGCTACTGTTCCTCAAGCGGCCACTGCATACGGCCAAATGGTTCCATGCCGCCGTTTGCGCCTTTCTTGGCATTTTTGTGCTGTTCCACTTTGAGACTTCGGCCTATAGCCATTACGCCGCGGCAGGCGTCGTGGTGATCCTGATGGCAAGCGCCTCCATTTCTTCGATATTACTGGGACGGATAGTCCTCAAGGATCCAATCACCGCCAATGCGACAGTAGGCGCCGGTTTGACCATAGCTGGTATTGCCGTGATTTTTGGAGCCGACCTGGAACAAGGCTTCACGCTGCAAGGTGCAGTGCTCGCTTCGATCGGAGGCTGCGGTTATGGCGCATTTTCGGTTGCCATGAAGCGCATGGGCGTTTCCGGGGGGCTGCATTTCACCCGGCAACTATTGTTTTTCGGCAGCCTCTACCTGCTGATGCCGGCTGCAACCGATGGGTTCAACATTGGCGAGCTGTCGCTGGTGGCGGTCATGGCACTGCTGGCGCTGGCCGCGTTGCCGACCATCCTCGGCTTCTTCTGTACCACCAAGGCCATCGAGTACCTGAAACCCTCGCAAGTCCAGGCGCTGGAGCTGACCGAGCCGCTGTTTGCCGCACTGCTGGCGTTCGTGGTGCTCAATGAAGTACCGCGGGACACGTTGTACCTGGGGGCCGGGCTGATTCTCTTCGGCCTGTGCTTCTCCAATGAGCTGATCCGACTGGGCAGGAAAGCGCCACAGCCGTCCAAAGCATGAAATGCGTGCGAGCAAGCACCTCGAGGCATGCATGCTCGCACGGCCGCATTACCAGATCGCAATATCGTAGGTGAGATAAATCCGGTTGCTGTCACGACCTCGGGCAAAGTCAGAGCGGTATACATAGTTGCGAAGTTTCACGCCCAGCCCTTTGACTGGCCCGGACTGCACCACGTAGGCAAGCTCCACATCACGCTCCCACTCGCTGAGCCCGGCATCACCGGAACGACCGTTGTCCCCGCTCAGGTAACGCGCCATGAAGGTCAGCCCGGGCACACCGGCCGCTGCAAAGTTGTAGGCGTAGCTCGCCATCCAGGTTTTCTCTTCCTCCTCGATGAACTTGCCTATGCCAACGTTACTGAACGAGTAAACCGTCGCGCCGCTGATGTACGGCAGCCCTGCCTCGCCGTCGAGCACCTGGTAACCGGCACCGACAGTGTGCCCCGAGTGGGTATAGGACAGCTGCCCACTGAACATGTCATTGTCTATCTGACCACCATGAGCGGCCCCGCTGTCGCGGCTCTTGAAATAGCGCAAGTCGGTGGTCAATACACCGCCGGCCAACGGCAGGTCGTGGACCAGACCTAGGTAGTCCTGGCGATAGAAGTGTTCGAGCTGGCCGTGGAAATAGCTCAAGCGCAGCTGCTTGCTGGCGGCATAGTCGGCCCCGGCAAAGCTGAAATCGCCAGACTCGCTGCCACTGTAACCATCCAGGAACAGGCCGGTGCTGTCGGAGGAGTCCCGCTGCTTGAAACGGTCCAGGTGGCCGGCGGTCAGGGTCAGGCCATCGACATCAGTACTGGTCAGCTGCGTACCCTGGTAAGTCTGAGGCAACAATCGTGCATCGTTGTACACCAGCACCGGAGTCTTGGGCAGCAAGGTGCCATGCTTGACGATGGTCTGCCCCAGTCGCGCCTTGGCGGTTACCCCGGCACTGGCGAACTCGTCCGCGGCACGGCCATCGTCATGCACCGGCAGCAAGCCGGTACCGCTGCGGCCGCGGCCCGAATCGAGCCGTACGCCTACAAGCCCCAGGGCATCGAGCCCCAGGCCCAGCGGGCCTTGGGTGAACCCTGATTGGTAGTCGAGCAGAAAACCCTGTGCCCATTCCACACGCTCGCTCTTTGCAGTTGCAGCAGCGCGGGCGCTCATGCCTTGTTCGTCGCGGAAGTTCTCGTTGAAGTAAACGTTGCGCAGCTGCAGCTTGAGCTTGCCGTCGTCGATGAATCCGGCAGCGCCGGCCACAGGCAGCCAGCCGCAGAGCAGGCCACAGGTGGCCCGGCGGAAAACAGTTCGGGACATTTTCGATACTCTGTTGTTGTTCTTGGATGAGGTGGGCGCCAGCGGCGCCCGAAGCCGATCAGACGAAGAAGGACAAGGCACCCGTGACCAAGGCCAGTGCGGTGATGACCAGTGATGTCAGCACCGCCCATTTCACGGTGGCCTTCTGGAAGTCGCCGATGTCGCGATCGACCATGCCCACCAGCAGCAAGGTCGAGGCCACCAGCGGGCTCATCAGGTGCACTGGCTGCCCCAGCACCGAGGCGCGGGCGATTTCAACCGGGTCGATGCCGTAGGCGGCCGCAGCGTTGGCAAGGATCGGCACCACGCCAAAGTAGTAAGCGTCGTTGGACAGTACGAAGGTCAGCGGCATGCTGGTCAGCGCCACCACCAGCGGGAACCAGTGGCTCCACGCCTCGGGAATCCAGTCGACCAGGGTCTGCGCCAGCGCATCGACCATCTTGGTGCCCGAGAAGATCCCCGCGAAGATGCCTGCGGCGAATACCAGCAGTACCACTGTCATGGCATTGCCAGAATGGGCGAGGATGCGCTCTTTCTGCAGATCCAGCTGCGGGTAGTTGATCATCAGCGCCGCGACGAAACCGATCATGAACAACAGTGCGGAATGCATCACACCCATCACCAGCGCTGCCATGACGGCAATCACCAGCACCAGGTTCACATACGCCAGGCGTGGGCGCTTATGTGGGCTCTCGCCGAGGATTTCCTTGATGTAGCAGTTGCCGCCACCCGACTCCAGGGCGATGTTGCCGATGCGTCGGCGCTCGGCGCGGCCCAGCAGGAACGCGGTGAACACCACCCAGGCCGCACCGCCGATCACGGTCGGCAGCATCGGGATGAAATACTCGGTCGCATCCAGCCCGAGCGCGGCAATGGCCCGGGTAGCCGGACCACCCCAAGGGCTCATGCCACTCATGATGCTCAGCGACAGCATGGATACCGTGGCCAGGATCATCGGGTTCATGCCGATGCGCTTGTACAGCGGCAGCATGGCCGCACAGGTAATCATGTAGGTGGTGGTGCCATCACCGTCGAGCGCCACCAGCAGCGAGAGCAGCGCGGTACCGATGGCGATCTTGACCGGGTCGCCATTGACGCGCTTGAGGATCTTGCGGATCAGCGGGTCGAACAGGCCGGCATCGATCATCAGGCCGAAGAACAGGATAGCGAACAACAACAGGGCCGCCGAGGGCGCCACCATTTTCAAGCCATCGAGCATCATCTTGCCCAGCTCGGGGGCGAAGCCGCCGATCACTGCAAAGACAATGGGTACCACGGTGAGCGCAACGATTGGCGACAGGCGTTTGCTCATGATCAGGTAGGTGAAGGTCACCACCATGATCAGGCCCAGGAGTGCGAGCATGGTCTTTTCTCTTGTTTTTATTCTATTGCGGCCATCGGCAAGGCAGACGGCCCCCTACCCCACTCGGCATCGCTGGGATGCTGAGTGGGATTCTAAGTCAACTATGGAAGGTGAGGAGGCTTTTCAGCCGCGATGCCGAGGCTCGGCAGACCAGTCGGCCTGCGCAATATCCGCCTCGTCCGGTGCAGCCGGAATGCCGTTCAGGCGGCGCAGCAAGGTTTCCCGCTCACAGGCATTCTCCGACAGCGAGATGACCACCGTGGCCACGGCATTGCTGGCCAGGCTGGTCAGGGCACGCGCCTCGGACATGAAGCGATCGATGCCGATCAGCAAGGCAAGCCCTGCCAACGGGATGTCGTGAATGACGGTCAAGGTCGAAGCCAGCGCAACGAAACCACTGCCGGTCACACCCGCTGCGCCTTTTGACGACAACAGCATGATCGCCAGCATCGTTACCGTCTGGCCGAGGCTCAGGTCGATGTTGCAGGCTTGAGCGATGAAGACCGCCGCCAACGACAGGTAGATGGCAGTACCGTCGAGGTTGAAGGAGTAACCGGTTGGCAGTACCAGCCCGACCACACCTTTCTTGCAGCCCAGTTTCTCCAGCTTTTCCAGCATGCGCGGCAGTACAGGCTCGGTGGACGAGGTGCCGAGCACCACCAGAAACTCCTCGCGGAAATAGCGCAGCAGCTTCCACAAGCTGAAGCCATGGGCACGGCAGATGCCGCCAAGCACCACCAGCACGAAAAACGCACAGGCGATGTAGAGCGTACCTACCAGCTTGGCCAGTGCACCCAGGGACGTCACGCCATACTGCCCGACGGTGAAGGCCAGGGCACCGAAGGCGCCGACCGGTGCGAAACGCATCAGGTAGCCAAAGATGCGAAACACCATGGTCGAAGCAGACTCCAGCACATCGAGTACCGGCTTGCCCTTCTTGCCCATCGAAGACAAGGCGAAGCCGCTGAGCACCGCGATGAACAGCACTGGCAACACTTCACCCTTGTTGAACGCCCCGATGAACGTGTCGGGAATGATATGCATGAAGAAGTCGACCACGCTGAGCTTCGCCGCAGATGCGGCGTACTGGCCGAGCCCCGCAGTGCTGAGAGTGGCAGGGTCGATGTTCATGCCGACACCAGGGCGGAACAGGTATACCGCTGCCAGGCCGATCATCAGGCTGATGACAGTCAATACCAGGAACAGCAGCAAGGTCTTGCTCATCAAACGCCCGAGGGAGCGCTTGTCGGTCATCCCGGCGATACCGGTGACGATGGTGCAGAAAACCACCGGCGCGATCATCATCTTGATCAGCTTGATGAACGCATCACCCAG
The DNA here is from genome assembly GCF_023100865.1 of Pseudomonas sp. A2. NCBI lineage: Bacteria > Pseudomonadati > Pseudomonadota > Gammaproteobacteria > Pseudomonadales > Pseudomonadaceae > Pseudomonas > Pseudomonas sp. A2. The sequence goes on along the minus strand of NZ_CP039127.1, from coordinate 2,733,152 downwards.
AGGCTTGAGCGCAACGGCCTGTTGCGCCCAGAAGTGACCGACCACCACGCCCAGCAGGACGGCGCAGAGGATCTGGAAGTACAGCGATTTGGCGAGTCTCATGAGGCATCACCCATTGTTGAAATTGTGCGGATGCGCTTGTTGCGAATGTACAGGTCCGGACTACCGCCTGGGCCTACCCCGCCAACCTGCGGAATGTAGGCGCGTAAACGAAGCCTGAGAACAACCGCCGGGCAGTTCGCACCACAGAGGCCTGAATCGTCTTGCCATCTGCGCCACTGCGCGACAGCGCGACATCGATACCGCCGCTTGGATGTTCCAGACGCACTTCGGTCAACTGCACGGCGCCCTCGCCCAGCAGATCGCCGATCACCGTACCTGGGCTGACGCAGGCAGTCGCCAGCCCTATCGCTCCGGTGATGGCCAAGGCGCGGTGGCAGTTGTGCGGCATGAAGTAGCGAACCTGCAACGTGCCGTCATAACGGGGCTTGGATACCAGCACCGGTTTGGGAATGACCATGCCGCTGACATCACCCAGGCCCATGGCCTTGCCGGCCTTCAGGCGCAACGCCTCGAGGCGCTCGAGCAGTTCGCCGTTGGCGTCGAGTTCGGCCGGGGATTCCGAGCCGGTGACGCCCAGCTGGCTGGCCTCCACCACCATCATCGGCATGGCCATGTCGATGCAGGTGACCGCAACGCCGTCGATCACATCCTTGGCCTTGCCAGTCGGGAACAGTTTGCCGGTCTTGCTGCCGACCGCATCGAGGAAGGTCAGGTGTACCGGGGCGGCAGTGCCCGGTACGCCATCGATCGCCGTGCGGCCTTCATAGCGCACGATGCCGCCGGGGGTTTCCACCAGCGAATTGACGAAAGTGCCGGTGTTCAGGTTGCGAATACGCACCAGCGTCTTGCCGTCCTGGCCTTTGACAAGACCTTGCTCGATGGCGAACGGGCCAACGGCGCACAGCATGTTGCCGCAGTTGGGCGCGGTATCGACCCGGCGCTGGGCGACCATGACCTGCACGAACAGGTAATCGACGTCGGCGTCGGCATGCAGCGAGGGGCTGACAATCGCTACCTTGCTGGTCTGCGGGCTACCGCCACCGATGCCGTCGATTTCCAGTTCATGCCCGGAACCCATCAGGTTGATCAGCAATTCGTCGCGTTCGACCACATTGGCAGGAAGGTCCCATGCATGGAAAAAGGGGCCCTTGGAGGTGCCACCGCGCATGAGTACGCAAGGAATTCGTTGCATGATTTCGCACTCTTGTTGATCAATGGACATCATTGATGCTGTGGACAAAAGATTGACAGGGATGGATAAATCAATCCAATGCAAATATCGTAGTTATTGTTCCGATTTGAGCATCAATACCGAACCCAATGCCAAGAGCGATCCGAGATGGAATATGAGCTGCAAGACATACGATCTTTCGTGAAAATCGCCGAACTCGGCAGCTTCCACGAAGCCGCAGAAGCGCTGCACCTGTCCCAGCCCGCCTTGAGCCGACGGATCAAGAAGCTCGAGGAAGGCTTGGGCACTTCGTTGCTGGAACGCACTACTCGTCGGGTCAGCCTGACCAGCGTCGGGCGTGACTTCCTGCCCAAGGCCAGGCGCCTGCTGGATGACTTCGAAGACTCGATCCTGAGCATTCGCGAACTCGCAGAACGACAGACCGGCCAGGTAACCCTCGCCTGTATTCCGACCGCAGCGTTCTATTTCCTGCCATCGGTGATCCGCGACTACAACGAGCAATACCCCAAGATCCGCATTCGTCTGCTGGACCTCAGTGCCAACGACGGGCTCGAAGCCGTGCTGCGGGGTGAAGCCGATTTCGGCATCAACATGATGAGTGGCCAGCACCCGGACATCGAGTTCGTCTCCCTGGTACAGGAGCACTTCGTGCTGGCCTGCCGCAGGGACCACAAGCTGGCGAACCGTGAGGCCGTCACCTGGACAGAACTGGCCGACTACCGCCTGATCGGCGTAGGCCGGCTTAGCGGTAACCGGATGCTGCTGGACCATGCCCTGTCCGGGCTCAACCTGCGGCCCAAGTGGTTCTATGAGGTTCAGCACCTGTCGACCTCGCTGGGCATGGTCGAGGCCGGGCTGGGCGTGTCGGCCATGCCCAGCCTGGCCATGCCCAGCGCCGACCACCCGACCCTGGTCAGCGTGCCGCTGATCGAGCCCCAGGTAACCCGCACCCTGGGGTTGGTCTACCGCAGAGGGGCGTCGCTGTCGCCGGCAGCGGAGAAGTTCGTGTCGATCCTGCTGGACAAGTGGCCCAACCGTTGAACGAAATGCCTTGCTTCCGGCTCGGCACGGCGCAGGGGAAATACGGGCTGAGTTCATGGTTCACTCCCCGCCCAGGCCCAGCTTGTTGGGCCGGCGCTTCTCGATTGCAAACTTGAGCAGTGCCGCGCTGCGGAACAGGCCATGGGCAAACTTGCCATAGGGCAGCGTGATGAACAGCGCCATCACCGTCCCCAGGTGAAGCGCCAGCACGATCGCCATCGCTGCGGTATCACGCAGGCCCAGCAAGGCGAGGCCTGTGGCGCTGACCAACAGCAGAAGCAGAATGAAGGCCCGGTCCATGGGGCGCTGGGCCACATCGCCCTGCTCCGGCGCCCTGCGCAGGTTCAGCGCCAGCAACCCGGCCGGCCCGACAATCAAGCCAATTCCGCCCAGGGTTCCGAGCAACACCGGTGCACTCAGCAGCGGGTACGGCGCCTGCTGGCCCAGCAGGTAGTGATAACCGGTGGCGACCACCGTGGCGGCAAAGCACAGCATGAAGCCGTAGAAGGTGAAGTGATGGAAGCGACGGCGCCAGAGCGTGTAGCGATCATCGGCATTGTTGCAACCTTGGCCGTGCCCACCGTCGAGGTATTTCAGGGTCAACACCGCGCTTGATGCCTCGAACACCGCCCCTTTGGCCGGTTGCGCCAGCGCCTCGGCAGGCGAGACCGAGCGCCAGAAGCGACGTACCGCCACCGCCAGGGCCAGCGCTGCAGCGGCAAAGACGCTACCGAACATCAGTGCCAGGGTGTTGTGCGGGAAGACCGCATAGAAATTCCCAGCCAACCGCCCGGGCAGCAGCGTGCCGTTGACGAACAAGGTCAGCAGCAGGAACAGCGACAAGGCTACGGCCAATGCACTGGCGACATAGGTGCCGTTGTGCCTGTACAGCCGCCCGAAGAGGGCCGGCCAGGCGTACTCGGCGTATGTCTGCCCGCGCACCTTGGCCATCGCCTGGGGCACGTTCACCGCGAATTCGTGGGGCTGCGCGTACTGGCAGGCATGCAGGCAGGCGCCGCAGTTGTGGCACAGGTTGGCCAGGTAATGGATATCGGCCTTGCCGAACTCCAGCCTGCGGGTCATCGCCGGGAAAACCGCGCAAAAGCCCTCGCAGTAACGGCAGGCATTGCAGATCCGCATTTGCCGGTCCACTTCCTGCTCCTCGACGTTCAACACCGGGATCAGTTCGAGGGCCGGCCCGGCGGTGTCAGGCTGGCGTGGCTCAGGCAGTTGCGCAGTCATGGCTCTTCTCTTTTTCTGGATGTTCGTAACCCGCCGCCGCAGCAGCGCTGGTCCCGGCGATACGGCCGAAGGCGGTGCCGATGGACATGCCGACGCCTGCGGTGTAGCCCTTGCCCAGTACATTGCCCGCCATCATTTCACCGGCAACGAACAGGTTCGGGCTGGGACGCCCGTCGAAATGGACGGCGGCGGTTTCATCGGTGCGCAGCCCCAGGTAGGTGAAAGTCACGCCAGGGCGCAGCGGGTAGCCGTAATAAGGCGGCGTATCGATCGGGCGCGCCCAGTGGCTTTTCGCCGGCTCCAGGCCTGCGGTGTGGCAGTCGTCCAGCCGGGTGTGGTCGAAAGTGCCCATCTGGCAGGCTCGGTTGTAGGCATGCACGGTTTCGAGGAAGGCCTGCACAGGCAAACCGAGCAGGCCGGCCAACGCCTCCAGGCTATCGGCAGTAGCGCCCGGAAAAACCGGTGGCATGAAGCGCCCGAGGGCTTTCTGGTCGATGATAGAGAACCCCACCTGCCCAGGCTGATGCGCCACCAGGCGCCCCCAGATGGCATAGCGCTTGGGCCAGAAATCCTCGCCTTCATCGTAGAAGCGCTGGCCATCGCGGTTGACCACCACGCCCAGCGACACACAATCGATGCGCGTGCAAATGCCGCCGTCGTACAACGGCGCACGAGCATCGATCGCCACCATGTGTGCCTGGGTCGGGTCGCCAATCGTGTCGGCGCCCTGTTCGATCATGCGGCGCAACAGCACCCCGTCATTGAAGCGCGTGCCACGGATCAGGAAATTGTCCGAAGGCCACTCCCCTCGCTCGTTCTGCCCCCACGCCTCGCGCAACCACTCACGGTTGGACTCGAAGCCGCCGGCGGCAAGCACACAGGTACGCGCCTCGATGCGCTCGGCAGGCAGGTGTCGCCCCTGAACCTCACGCGCCGGCACATGGGCCGCGACGAAGCGTCCGCCCTGCAGTTCGATGTCGGCTACTGGCGTGTCGTAACGTATCTGTACGCCAAGGTTTTCGGCGCTGCGAAAGTAGGCGTTGACCAGTGCCTTGCCGCCGCCCATGAAGAAGGCGTTGGTCCTTGCTGTGTGCAGCGCACCCGACAACGAGGGCTGAAAATGCACGCCATGGCGGCGCATCCACCCGCGACAACTGGAAGACGCGCGAATCACCAGCCGCGCAAGCTTTTCGTCGGTCTGGCCGCCGGTAACCTTCAGCAGGTCCTGCCAGAATTCTTCTTCCGGGTACGCCTCGACCAGCACATCCTGCGGTCCATCATGCATGCACCTCAAGTTGCGCGTGTGTTGTGAGTTGCCACCACGCCAGGCGCGGGGTGCGGCCTCGAGCAGCAGCACGCTGGCTCCGGCCTCTCGCGCCATCAGCGCGGCACAGAGGGCGGCATTGCCCCCTCCGATGACTAGCACATCGATCATTTCGCCTCCAGATCACGAAGAGCCGAATGTTCGGCTGCTCCTCGTGACCGGGGACTTTAATGAGCGCCCGCAGACCGCGAAACGCGATGGTCGGGGGGAGGCATTCAGTTTTTCTAAAGGGTCGGAACAAGCGCCCCCGGCGCCTGGGTCAAAGCAGCCGTGCGCCTGGCCATCGGCCCTGCTCCACCAGCTCCCGGGCAACGTCCTGCAGTACGATCCGCGTAGCCAGCGCCGCCGGTGAGAGCTCGTCATCAGTCAGGCTGACAATCACATTGCGACGCTGCGCCAGGGCTTCGTCGACAGCAAACACGCGCAGGCCCGCCTGATGCGCCCGGGCCACTGTCGCGCCAGGTTGGATGGTGGCGGCATGGCCCGCACACACGCAATCCATCAACAGCGACAGGCCATCGACTTCCATGACGATGCTGGCCTCCAGCCCTGCCCGCTCGAAAATCGAGCGCAACGTCGTGCGCAATCCATGCTGGTTGCTGGGCATCACCAACGGCAACGTCGCGATCTGTTGCAACGTGAGCGACTCGCCCCAGCCGTCCTTGACCAGCGGTGCGGGAACCAGCACGAACAGCCGCTCCGTCAGCAGCCCCCGCACCTCCAGGCGCGGCCCCGTCTCTGCCTGGAACAGCACCGCCAGGTCAAGGTGCCTGGCATTGAGCTGGTTCATCAGGTAACCAGACAGCATCTCCACCAGGTGCAGACGGATATCGGGATAGCGCTCTCGCATCCTGTCGATCAAGGCAAGGCCAAGAATCGAAGCCGTGGTCGGAGCCAGCCCCACGCTGGCATAGCCGCTCATGCGGCCACTTTGAGCTGCCAGCACAGCATGTTCCGCCTGACGAAGCGCAAGACGCGCATGGTATTCGAAGGCCAGTCCGGCCGCGGTCGGCGCTACGCCGGTGCTCGAACGCGTCAAAAGCCGGGTACTCACCTCGCTCTCCAGCTTCGACAGTTGCTGGCTCAGTGCGGAGGCGCCGACCCCGAGCTCGACCGCCGCCCGGCCAAGACTGCCGTACTCCAGAACACTCAGGAAATAGCGAAGCTGACGTAACTCCATACAGATCTCTTCAACGATGGGGGCAGGCCTGGAGCATGTTAAACGTATTTGCACAGCGTGGGCGGTCAAGCCTTGATCGACAGGACGCTATGGTGGAACGGACTGGCCCGCCCTCATGGAACTGCATATAGCTGGATGATTGAGCAGGGCCTCTGTGGGAGCGGGCGTGTCGAGGCGTCGAACCGCCGCGAACACCGGCGCAGCCGGTGCCAACCACCGCGTTGAATTCTTCGCGGGCACGCCCGCTCCCACAGAGGCCGCGTCGCGCTTGCGAATTGAGTTCTCTGCGCGACAGCGCAGCCCAAAGGGCTGGGCGATCTCCTGCAAGGCCTTCTTTTCGTCTGCAGGAACCAATCTGGCAGGCCTTGCAATACATGCGAAAAATCGTATATTTGAAAAACCATATATATCAAGCATGAAAAGCAAACACCGAGAACTGCCATGACTGACTCGCTGACCCCGACCCAGGTCTTCAAATGCCTCGCCGACGAGAACCGCATTCGGATGATGCTGCTGATCGCTCGCGAGGAAGAGCTGTGCGTCTGTGAACTGATCTGCGCCCTGGAAGAAAGCCAACCCAAGGTTTCTCGCCACCTCGCACAACTGCGCACCTGCGGCCTGCTCGAAGACCGCAGGCAGGGCCAATGGGTTTACTACCGCCTGCATCCAGAGCTTCCCGCCTGGGTACGCGATGTCCTGGTAACCACGCTGGATGCCAATCGCGAATGGTTGAGCACCAGCGCCAAACGACTGGACACCATGGGTGACCGCCCTCAGCGCGTCGCTGCCTGCTGCTGACCACTGCCGAGAAAAAAAGGCATTTCTCGCATTGCCTTTCGAACAACTGGATGCCGCCCGGCTCAAGGCCGAGCTGGCGATCATCGGAACGCGCTGACGTTCAGGGAGATACACCATGAGCAAAAGCCGGCTTTCCTTCCTCGACCGCTACCTGACGGTCTGGATCTTCCTGGCCATGGGCCTGGGGATCGCTCTCGGAAGCCTGTTCCAGGGGTTGCCAGCGTGGCTGAACAGGCTGTCGGTGGGCTCGACGAACATCCCCATCGCAATCGGCCTGATCGTCATGATGTACCCGCCATTGGCGAAGGTGAAATACGAGGAGTTGCCACAGGTCTTCAAGGACAAGCACATCCTTGCACTGTCGCTGATCCAGAACTGGGTGATCGGCCCGGTGCTTATGTTCGGGCTGGCAGTAGTGTTCCTTTCCGACAAGCCCGAGTACATGACCGGCCTGATACTCATCGGCCTGGCGCGTTGCATCGCCATGGTGTTGGTATGGAACCAGATCGCCGGCGGCAATAACCAGTACGTGGCCGGCCTGGTCGCCTTCAACAGCATTTTCCAGATTCTGTTCTTCAGCGTGTACGCCTGGATCTTCCTGGGCCTGCTGCCGCCACTGTTCGGCCTGGAAGGTAGCGTCATCGAGACCAGCTTCCTCGATATAGCCCAATCGGTGTTGATCTACCTGGGTATCCCGTTCCTGGCCGGTTTCCTGACCCGCAAGACCCTGATCAGCCGTAAAGGCGCCACCTGGTACCAGGAGCACTTCATTCCGAAAATCAGCCCGCTGACCCTCGTGGCGTTGCTGCTGACCATCGTTGCCATGTTCAGCCTGAAAGGCGACATGGTGCTGCAACTGCCGCTGGACGTGCTGCGCATCGCCATCCCGCTGACCATCTATTTCGTGGTGATGTTCTTCTTCAGCTTCTGGATGGGCAAGCTACTGGAGGCCGACTACCCCCGCACCACTGCGCTGGCCTTCACCGCGGCAAGCAACAATTTCGAACTGGCCATTGCTGTGGCCATCGCCACCTTCGGCCTCGCCTCGCCGGTCGCGTTTGCCACCGTCATCGGGCCCTTGGTGGAAGTGCCGGTACTGATCTCGCTGGTTGGCGTGGCCTGGTGGCTCAAGCGTCGCTGGTTCGATCAGCCATCTGGCGCCTTGTCTCAGGAGTGAAACCATGACCGAACACCACATTCCCAACATCGACAACGACTTGGTCGATCTGCCGACAGCCGAGAAACTGGCGATCGCGCAGCAGTCCACCCACAAGCCTCGCATCCTGCTGCTGTACGGATCGACCCGCGAACGCTCGTTCAGCCGCCTGCTGACGGAAGAAGCGGCGCGCCTGCTGGAGCACTTCGGTGCCGAGACGCGCATCTTCAATCCGACCGGGCTGCCACTGGCGGATGACGTGCCCGATGACCACCCCATGGTCAAGGAACTGCGCGATCTGGTGTTGTGGTCCGAAGGCATGGTCTGGTGCTCGCCGGAACGCCACGGTGCAATGACCGGCGTGTTCAAGTCGCAGATCGACTGGATCCCCCTGAGCATGGGCGCCATACGGCCGACCCAGGGAAAGACCCTTGCAGTCATGCAGGTATGCGGTGGTTCGCAGTCGTTCAACGTGGTCAACCAGTTGCGCGTGCTTGGCCGCTGGATGCGCATGTTCACCATCCCTAACCAGTCGTCCGTGCCCAAGGCCTACCTGGAATTCGACGAAGCGGGCCGCATGAAACCGTCCCCGTACTACGACCGTGTCGTCGACGTCATGGAAGAACTGGTGAAGTTCACCCTGCTGTTACGCGACCGCGCCGACTACCTCGTCGACCGCTACTCCGAGCGCAAGGAGTCGGCCGAGGAATTGTCCAGGCGTGTAAATCAACGATCCATCTGAAGTCACAACTCGAGAACAAGACCATGGCAATCAAAGTAGGCATCAATGGGTTTGGCCGTATCGGTCGCCTGGCGCTGCGCGCGTCCTGGGGCTGGCCGGAATTCGAATTCGTCCAGATCAATGACCCGGCCGGCGACGCCGAGACCCACGCCCACCTGATCAATTTCGATTCGGTCCACGGGCGCTGGGATCGTGAAGCCGGGGCAGATGGCGACTCGGTGGTGATCGAGGGCAAGCGCATCAAGGTCACTGCGAACAAGGCGATCGCCGACACCGACTGGTCAGGCTGTGACCTGGTCATCGAAGCCAGCGGCAAGATGAAGTCGGTGGCCGTGCTCCAGGCCTACCTGGACCAGGGCGTCAAACGCGTGGTGGTCTGCGCGCCAGTGAAGGAGAAAGGCGCGCTGAACGTGGTGATGGGCGTCAACCAGCACCTGTTCGACCCGGCGCAGCACCGTATCGTCACCGCCGCTTCCTGCACCACCAACTGCCTGGCCCCGGTGGTCAAGGTGATTCACGAAAACCTGGGCATCCGCCACGGCTCGATCACCACCATCCACGACCTGACCAATACCCAGAGCATCCTCGATACACCGCACAAGGACCTGCGTCGCGCCCGCGCCTCGGGCATGAGCCTGATCCCGACCACCACGGGCTCGGCTACCGCAATCGCCGAGATCTTTCCTGAACTGCGCGGCAAGCTGAATGGGCACGCCGTACGTGTACCGCTGGCCAACGCCTCGCTGACCGACTGCGTGTTCGAAGTGGCACGCGAGACCACGGCCGAAGAGGTAAATGCGTTGTTGAAGGCGGCTGCCGAAGGCCCGTTGAAGGGTATCCTGGGCTACGAACAGCGACCGCTGGTGTCCATCGACTACCGCACCGACCCGCGGTCCTCCATCATCGATGCGCTATCGACCCTGGTGGTCAATGGTACCCAGGTGAAGATCTACGCCTGGTATGACAACGAGTGGGGCTACGCCAACCGCGCAGCGGAACTGGCCCGAATGGTCGGCACGGCGGAGTAACCGGCAATCATGAAGGCGTTGTCAGCCCTGCCTGCACACGTGCGTCAGTACCTGCTGGTTACCGGCAACTACTGGGCCTTCACCCTCACCGACGGTGCGTTGCGCATGTTGGTGGTACTGCATTTCCATACGCTGGGCTACACGCCGCTGCAGATCGCGGCGCTGTTCCTGTTCTATGAAGTGTTCGGCGTGATCACCAACCTGGTGGGCGGCTACCTCGGCGCCCGCCTGGGGCTCAACCGCACCATGAACATCGGCCTGGGCATGCAGGTGCTGGCCTTGCTGATGCTCACGGTGCCAGCAGCCTGGCTGACAGTGCCGTGGGTGATGACGGCCCAGGCGTTGTCCGGCATCGCCAAGGACCTGAACAAGATGAGTGCCAAGAGCTCCATCAAGCTGCTGGTGCCAGGCAGCCAGCAAGGCACCCTGTACAAGTGGGTGGCCATCCTGACGGGCTCGAAAAACGCGCTCAAGGGCGTGGGTTTCTTCCTTGGTGGCGCCCTGCTCGCCCTGCTCGGCTTCACCCTGGCGGTGCTGGCCATGGCGACGGTACTGGCATTGATCTGGGTCGGCAGCCTGATCCTGCTGAAGAAGGACCTGGGCAAGGCCAAGGCCAAGCCGAAGTTCCGCGACATGCTGTCCAAGAGCCGGGCCATCAACATTCTTTCGGCCGCACGGCTGTTTCTCTTTGGCGCCCGTGACGTCTGGTTCGTCGTGGCATTGCCGGTGTACCTGACCACGGCTTTTGGCTGGGACTTCTGGCTGGTCGGCGGCTTCCTGGCTGCATGGATAATCGGCTACGGCATCGTCCAGTCGCTTGCCCCCCACATCACTGGCAAGAAACGCGGCCAGGTGCCCGACGGTCGCGCGGCTTTCATCTGGGCGATCGCCCTTGCCTGGCTGCCGGCGCTCATCGCCGTGGGCCTGTCGGCAGGCTGGTCAGCCCAGGTGATGGTGCTTGGCGGGCTGATGCTGTTCGGCGTGCTGTTCGCCGTGAATTCGTCACTGCATAGCTACCTGATCGTCAGCTATGCCAAGGAAGACGGGGTATCGCTGGATGTGGGCTTCTACTACATGTCCAACGCGCTAGGGCGGCTGGTCGGTACGCTGCTTTCCGGCTGGGTATTCCAGGCTTACGGGTTGGAGGCCTGTCTGTGGATCTCCACAGTATTTGTTCTGCTGGCAGCACTGATATCGAGTGCATTGCCAAGGCATGCCAGCGATTGCAATTGACCCACTCAGCGTGTGCCATAGAATCGCGTCCCCCGAAACCTGCTCTCCAGCACGACAAAGTCAGGGGGCCGCTCGATAAAGCGGCCCCATCGGCGGATACCTTGGCGTTCAACGTTCTCGGTTCTATTCGCTCAACAACTGGATGATTGTCTTGCCCTTGGCGCGGCCTTCTGCGACCTGGCGGAAGGCGTCGTTTACCTCGTCCAGTGCGAACCGTTGCCGATCCACCCGGATCGTCAGTTGCCCCGCATCTGCCAGCTTGGCCGCCTCGCGCAGGATTGCGCCATGGTGTTCGCGGCCCTGGCCCGTGAGCAACGGGGCCAGGGTGAACACCCCCGAATAAGTGGCGCTTCTGAACGAGAGCGGCGCAAGACTGTGCTCGCCCCAACCAAGGCAGCTCACCACGTGACCGGTATAGGGCTTCACCGCCTTGAATGACGCATCCAGCGTGCTACCGCCCACAGTGTCATAAACAATGTCGAAACCTGCCCCTGCGGTATGTTGCTCGACGTAGGACTCTACGCTCTGCGCCTGGTAGTCGATCGCCGTAGCGCCCAGTGAACGTATGAAATCGAGGCTGCCGGCCGAACCGGTGGCACAGACTTTGGCCCCGCGAGCTTTCGCCAGCTGGATGGCCATCTGGCCTACCCCACCTGCACCACCGTGAACAAGCACGGTGTGGCCAGCCCGGACATTGGCTCGATCAACCAGACCTTCCCAGGCGGTGATGAACACCAAAGGCAAGGCTGCTGCCTCGTGCATGCCCAGAGTGTGCGGTTTTGCTGCGATCAGCCGGGCATCCACGGCGATGTATTCGGCCATGGTGCCCTGGGCCCCGCCGATTCCGCCGGCCATGCCGAAAACCTCCTGGCCGAGCGTGAAGCCCTCTACCGCCTCGCCCAGTTCGACGACCGTACCGGCCAGATCCAGACCAAGCACCGCTGGCAGCGCCTGACGGGCATGCGCCCCTGCACCAGAGGCAATCTTGGTATCGAGCGGGTTTACTCCAGCGGCGTGAACGCTGACAAGGACCTGGCCTCTAGCGGGAACCGGGCGAGGAATGCGGCGAACGACCAGTGGGGCTTGGGCGGACTCGGCGATGGCGGCAAGCATGGTCTGACTCATGACGGATACCTCTGTTCAGTGGATGCATACAGGTTGCGCCCCCTCACCCATTCCGATAAGAAGCTGAATTTGCATATTACTCATTCCCAGTAGAGGCCAGGTGGCAATGGATCTGTTCGACAGCATGCGCATCTTCGTACGCGTCGTGGAGCGTGGGTCTTTCTCGGCAGTAGCCCGGGAGCTGAACATGGGGCAGCCGGCAATCAGCAAGCAGGTCCGTGCGCTGGAGCAATACCTGGGCGGGCCAGTATTCGCCCGCAGCACCCGCCACCTGGCGCTGACCGACCAAGGGCAACGTTTCTACCGCCACTGCCAGGAAATTCTCGGTCAACTGGAAAGTGCCACACGCAGCTTTGCCAGTGGCCAGGAGCAGATAGCGGGCCCCCTGCGCGTCGCCGCACCGGTCAGCTACGGACGCTTGTGCATAGCGCCTCTGATCGGGACTTTTCTGCAGCGCTATCCCGATGTGCGGATTGACCTTCGGCTGAACGATCACAACGAAGACCTGCTCATGGAGGACATAGATGTGGCGATCCGGATAGGCGTAGTGAAAAACGAGGGCCTGGTGGCGGTACCGCTCGGCAACACCCTGCGGCAGGTATACGCCTCGCCTGCCTATCTGGAACGCCACGGCCTGCCACTGGAGCCTGGCGAACTGGCAAACCACAACTGCATCGGCTTCACGTTGCTGGAGCAATACGATCGCTGGCGCTTCACACGGGGGTCGGACGCGTTCGATATCGCCATCACAGGCAACGTCACCAGCAACAGCAGCGAGGCCATTCGGGAAATGGTGCTGTGCGGTTTGGGCATCTCCCTCTCCCCACAATGGCTTTTCAAAGCAGACGTTGAACGCGGCAGCGTGCTAAGCGTGCTTGACGATTACAAAGCCACGGCACTGCCCGTCAGCGCGGTGTTCAGCCGCGAGCGGCGACATTCGGCACGGGCGATGGCCTTCATCGACTTTCTGCGCGAGCACCTGCACGGTCTTGCGCAAGAGCCGTAGGCCTGCGTCAGTCGGGTACACAGGCGTGGAGCAACGTCAACAAACAATCTGGCACTGCTCATTTGGACCGGCTTCGCAGTGATGAGGAACGCAGCCGTCTCAGCGCTTGAAATGTTCCCGGATAATGTCCGCGAGGCCAGAAACGGAACGACTGGCATCCTCGACCGTCTGCAACCGCACGGCGAACGCGGGCAGTGTCGGTAACCCACATTCAGGTGCAGCCAGGCTGATATCTTCAGGAACGAGACTTTGCAGCCATGGCGTAACCGCCAGCCCGTTGCGAACCATGGTCAACGTGGTATCGACCGACGCATTTTCAAATACCGCCTTTGCCACGATACCTGCTTTGCCAAGACACCGGAAAACGGTGTCGCGAAAGGCGCAATTCGCCGTCAGGAAGCACAGAGCCAATGGGCGCCGTGCCGATGCGGTCTCGCTGCCCAGCCACACCAGCTGATCAACAGCCAGGCGTTCGCCCAACTCGACATCAACCGGGCCTTGGCTGAGCACCAGATCGAGTTCGCCCGTGGCGAACACCTGGTCGAGGTCCACGGACGAAGCACTGAAGATCTTTACCTCGGCCTTGGGGAAGGCATCACCGAACGCCTTCAGCACGGGAGCAAGCGGCGCGCCGGCCATATCGAACGGGAGCCCGAGTCGCACCGGGGCGTCTGGTTCCCTGGCCCCGACACTGGCGCAAAATGCATCATGCATCCGCAGCAGGCGACGAGCGTCGGGCAACAACGACCTCCCCTGCCAGGTCAGGCTACTGCCTTGAGTGTCACGCATCAGCAATGGGCAGCCGAGAAATGCCTCCAGTCGCTTGATTCGTTGGCTGACAGCCCCTTGTGTCAGGTGCAGCCCTACCGATGCAACACTCATGCTTCCGGTATCCGCCACTTCGACAAAGGCCCTGAGCAGCGCCAGATCAAGGGTGTGGTTCTTGTTCATGCCAGGCCATTAGCAGTGTTAATACCGGTATTGTAATTCGTCGCTACGCAAAAGCCACGCGCCGCTCTAGATTGCAAGCCTCAGACTGAGTTGCAGAAGGAAGTACGCGCATGATCAACACGGTGGACAGCATCAACCTGCAACATGAACTGGATACGCTGACCGGATACTGGAAGCCCAAGGTCATCGGCCGCGTCAACAACCAATTCATCAAGATTGCGAAATTGAAAGGCGCGTTCGTCTGGCATGCCCATGAACATGAAGACGAAATGTTTACGGTGGTCTCTGGCACGCTTCACATCGAGCTCGAAAGCCGCACCATTGTCCTGAACGCAGGAGAATTCTGCGTGATTCCAAAGCAAATGCGACACCGGCCGATTGCCGAGGAAGAATGTGCGGTCATGCTGATCGAAACGGATACCACCCTCCACACCGGCGCAGAGACTTCATCACTCACGGTTTCGATAGAGGAGCAGTTATATCCGGCGTAATTCAGTCAACCGCGGTTCACGCCTTCAGGCGCACCGCGCAAATCGCCGGTGCAGGGAGAAAGCCGCACAGGGTGACTGTGCGGCGGGTTCAGTTACTTTTTGATGATGTTGTGTTCCGGGCCGTACGGGAACTTGGTGATGTTTTCACTGCCGTGCTCATTGACGATCAGGATGTCGTGTTCACGGTAACCGCCAGCTCCCGGCAGGCCTTCGGGCAGCATGATCATCGGCTCGATCGACACCACCATACCCGGCTCGAGTACGGTGTCGATGTCCTCACGCAACTCCAGGCCTGCCTCGCGACCATAGTAATGGCTCAGCGTACCGAACGAGTGGCCGTAACCGAACGTACGGTATTGCAGCAGATCGTGCTCCAGGAAGATCTCGTTCAGCTGCAGCGCGATGTCGCTGCAACGCATGCCGGGCTTGACCAGTTCAAGGCCAGCCTCATGCACCTTGACGTTGACCTCCCACAGGCGCAGGTGCTCATCGGAACAGTGGTCCAGGAAAAGCGTACGCTCCAGTGCGGTGTAATAACCCGCGATCATCGGGAAGCAGTTGAGGCTGAGGATGTCGCCCTTGTTGACCTTGCGCGAGGTCACCGGGTTGTGGGCGCCGTCGGTATTGATGCCCGACTGGAACCAGGTCCAGGTATCCATCAGCTCGGAGTCCGGGTAGGTGCGGGCGATCTCCCGCACCATCGCCTGGGTAGCGTGCAATGCCACTTCGTACTCAGGTACCTGGTCACGCAGGGCCTCCACCACTGCAGCGCCACCGATGTCGGCTACCCGGGCGCCCTGGCGGATGATCGCGTGTTCTTCAGCCGACTTGATCATGCGCATGCGCATGCACGGCGCGGCGATGTCCACCAGCTCGGCCTGCGGGTAACGGCTGGCCAGTTTGTCCCGGTTCATCAGGTTCAGGTGGTCGAACTCGATGCCGATGCGCCCGGCCTTGGGCAGTGCCTGCTGAATCGCGACAAAATAGTTATCACGCTGCCAGTCGGTGTAGATGATGTTGTCGGTACCGACCGTACGGCGCCATGGCTGGCCACCATCGATGTTGGCACTGATCGACACGACGGCTTCCTGAGTGACAACCAGTGCATAGGGGCGGCCAAACGAGCAGTACAGGAAGTCGCTGTAGTAGTTGATATTGTGGTAGGAGGTAAAGACCGCAGCATCGATATTGTTTTGTGCCAGGTAAGTGCGCAACTTGGACTGACGGTTGGCATATTCCTGTTGCGAGAACGTCGGTTTGACTTTTTCGCCGTTCTTGATCTGAATGGTTTTTGGCATTTGCATGTTTTTTATTCCTTGTAGTTAACAGCGGAGAAACTTGTTTATCGGTGCCACTGGTGACCATTCGACCAGATAAGCCGAATGTTTTTTTGCGCGAACCCGACCCGTAAATGACCAGATCCGTCGCCATGTAAACGAGGCCAAACACCGCAAAGGCGACGCAGAATCCGAGGCGCCAGCGCAATCAACCGATAGTGAGGATTCAGTGGGGTCGGTGCGCGAACAAGCGCTCGAGAAGCTGCCGCGAGACGCCGATCAGCGTTGCCAGTTCGCTGACTCCAAGCAGGTGGGATGTAGACGGCGGGAACAAAGCCAGGGTCTTCTTGACCTGTTCCGAAACACTGGCCGGTGCATGCACACATTTGACCTGGCCGACAGGCAGGTCTGCGTGATCGTCAACGGTGGGCAACCACCACGTCATCTGTTTTGCCGCACAGCGCACCTTCGGCCCCGATACACGGTGGCGCAGGTGCGGGGTGCCTGTGCGTGAACGCATTTCATCACCCGGGCAGACAATGAGTATATCCAGCGGTTTTGCCTGGCTCAGTTCCACGGTGGCCGTGGAAATGCCGTTGCTGGCCTTCAACGGCCGGCCGCCAAGGCTGATGATCTGCCACTGGCACACTTCGCACTGGGCAACTTCATTGGCGATGCGCAACGGCTCCAATGCGGCGGCCAACGCATAGAAATCAAACCCTTCACTCAACAGGAAACCAATGCGCACTGTGCTTGCCAATGGCTGGCCCACTTCGGTCAATTGCTGCATGTACTACCTCCAACTTTACCCACGCAGCGTCTACTGCGAACAGTAATATTGTCCCGGTAGTTGCTTGGCCAGATATGTCAGATTTCGACCCCTAATTGCCAGGCAGAATGGGCAAGCAAATCAGTTCGTCCGACATGAACGTTTTCGCCGCCCCTGAACTCGTGCATCAACGCCTGCCGTGACCTAAGGGATAGAGCCACGGCAGCTTTTGTCAATTCCAGGTCGGAAACTGACAATTCCAGCCGATGGCGATCTGATCAAATTGGGACATCTGCTACTGCTGCAAACCGGACGAGCTTTTGCAATTACAAGAACATAGAGAGACCACCCGATGAACGATAGCGTTGTAATTGGCGAACTCACCTGGCCCGAGTATGCCCGACGTGTTGCATCCGGCAGCCCGATATTCTTGCCTGTAGGCGCCCTGGAGCAACACGGCCACCACATGTGCATGGAAGTAGATGTACTGCTACCGACCGCGCTGTGCAAGGCCGTAGCGCGCAATGTCGACGGCCTGGTGCTCCCCGCATTGGCCTACGGCTACAAGTCGCAGCAAAAATCGGGCGGCGGAAACCACTTTCCCGGCACCACCAGCCTGGATGGCGCAACACTGACACATACCATCCAGGACATCATCAGGGAGCTGGCCCGGCACGGCGCGCGTCAGTTGGTGATGATGAACGGGCACTACGAGAACTCCATGTTCATCGTGGAAGGCATCGACCTGGCGCTGCGCGAACTTCGTTATGCCGGCATCACCGATTTCAAGGTCGTGGTCCTGTCCTACTGGGACTTCGTCAATGCGCCTGAGGTCATCCAGGAACTCTACCCTGACGGATTCCTCGGCTGGGACATTGAACACGGTGGCGTCTTCGAGACTTCGTTGATGCTGGCCCTGCACCCCGAGAAAGTCGACCTGACCCGAGCCGTCGATCATCCGCCAGCCACCTTCCCCCCCTACGATGTGTTCCCGATCATTGCCGAGCGCACGCCGGCGTGTGGAACCTTGTCATCGCCAAAAGGCGCCAGCCGCGAGAAAGGCGAACTGATTCTGCGTGTCTGCACCGAAGGCATCAGCAACGCTGTCCGCGAGGCATTCAGTTAAGCGCCACAACACCGCATTGATCTACCAGAGCACGATTCGCATTAGCTGTTAACCCGCCATCTATAACAACAAGGGTAATGATAATGTCCAGCCATTCAACTCTGGCCCCCGGCCTCAAGCAGCGCCACGTCACCATGCTCTCGATAGCCGGCGCTATCGGTGCCGGCCTTTTCATCGGATCGGGGCATGCAATTGCAGCGGCCGGCCCAGCGGCCATCCTGGCCTACATCATGTCCGGCACACTGGTCGTGCTGGTCATGCGCATGCTCGGTGAAATGGCAGTTGCTTCCCCTGATACCGGTTCGTTTTCCACCTATGCCGAACGCGCAATGGGTCGTTCGGCCGGTTTTACCATTGGATGGTTGTACTGGTGGTTCTGGGTGCTGGTCATTCCCATCGAGGCAATTGCCGCAGCGGCAATCCTGCATGCCTGGTTCCCCGCGATCGAAACCTGGGAATTCGCACTGGCCGTTACTGCCCTGCTGACCTTGACCAACTTGTTCAGCGTTGCGCGCTACGGGGAGTTCGAGTTCTGGTTCGCCATGCTCAAGGTCATCGCCGTACTGGCCTTCATCGCCCTGGGTGCGCTGGCCCTGACCGGCGTGGTGCCAAACCTCAGCGTCAGTGGCGTGGCCAAGCTGAGCAACGACTTCGGCGGTTTCATGCCCAACGGCATGGCAGCGGTGATTGGCGCCATGCTGACCACGGTGTTCAGTTTCATGGGCACCGAAATCGTCACCATCGCCGCCGCAGAATCCAAGAACCCCTCCAGACAGATCACCCGCGCTACCAACTCGGTCGTGTGGCGCATGGGCATCTTCTACATCGTCTCGGTGTTCCTGATCGTCTCGATCGTGCCCTGGAACGACCCCATGCTGGTGCAGGTCGGCTCCTATCAGAGGGCCCTTGAGCTGATGAACATCCCTCACGCCAAGATGATCGTGGATGTCGTTGTGTTGATTGCCGTGGCCAGCTGCCTCAACTCGGCAATCTACACCGCATCGCGCATGGTCTACTCGCTGAGCAGACGTGGCGACGGCCCTGCCGTTCTCCAGCGCACCTCATCGGCCGGTGTGCCATTCGTCGCGGTCATGGCCAGCACCGCTGTAGGCTTCCTTACCACCGCGTTGAACTACTTTGCGCCGGACGAGGTGTTCTCCTTCCTGCTGGCGAGTTCCGGTGCCGTGGCACTGCTGGTCTACCTGGCCATCGCGGTATCGCAACTGATCCTGCGCAAGCAGATGGCTCGTCGAGGTGAGGTCATGGCCTTCAAGATGTGGTTGTTCCCCTGGCTGAGCTACTTGGTCGTCGCCTCCATCATCGGGATTCTGGCAATGATGCTGATCATGCCCGGCCACCGCATGGAAGTAATGACAACCGGCGCGCTGGCAATTGCCATCGTGTGCATGAGTTCGATCTTCTCGCCCAGGAAGCGCCCACTGCCCCGTGTCGCAACCAAATCGGCCTGAGGCTGGCTCAGCCGCTTCGCCCTGCGAAGGCTATGCGTTCGCAGGGTGTCGCCTTTTTGCGTCAAACCGAAAACAGGGGGCGAATATCGGCCAGTGCGCACCCTGTAGCCTGATTGCTGCGTGTAGTATGCCGCCGCAGGCTTGGAGCCCTTTTACACAAAAAAATGCCTGTATCGGGAGACAGGCGCTGAACACGTCATCTTGCATTGTAGGAGTCGTATTGATGGCTACGCCGAGATCCTCCCCGCTGGCCACGGGTTACCCTGTCGATGCCCCCACACCCAAGATCGTCGGGTTTCTGGTGATCCCCAATTTCACCACCATCGGGTTCGCCTCTGCGGTGGAGACCTTGCGCATGGCTAACCTGGCTGCGCGCAGGGCCATGTTCCAGACACTGATCATCGCCGCCGACATGGAGCCGGTGAGCGCCAGCAACGGCATGCGCATCCTGCCTGAATACACCATCAAGGATGCGCCCAAGCTGGACATGCTGTTTGTGGTAGGGCCAAACCCCATCGTCTCCGACCACAATACCCGCGCCATCGTGAACTGGCTGCGCAAGCTCGCCCATGACCAAGTGGCATTGGGTGGCATTTGCACGGGTAGCCATTTGTTGGCGCGTGCCAATCTGCTCACGGGTTACCGTTGCACCATCCACTGGGAAGATATCGAAGCGCTGAAAGAGCGCTTTCCCGGGATCATCATTTCCAGCCAGTTGTTTGAACTTGACCGTGACCGGTACACCAGCTCGGGTGGGGTGGCATCAATGGACATGTGCCTGCAACTGATCGCACGCGAACCCGGCGGGCGAGAGATTGCCGAACATGCGGCCGAATTGCTGTTGTGCGACCGCGTTCGCAGTTCGCAAGAGCGCCAGCGCGTGCCCCTGCGACAGCGGCTAGGGACGTCCCAACCCAAGCTCAGCCAGGTAGTCAGCATCATGGAGGCCAATCTCGAAGACCCTGTGACCCTGGAGGAACTGGCGCAATTGAACGACATCTCAGTTCGGCAGTTGGAGCGCCTGTTCCACAAGCACCTGCAAAGTACCCCTAGCCAGTACTACCTTGAATTACGCCTGTCGCGCGCCCGACAACTGTTACTGCACAGCGAATCGCAAGTACGGGATATCGCCCTTGCCTGTGGTTTCGTTTCGCCGGCGCATTTCTCCAAATGCTACAGCCGTTTCTTCGGCGTCTCTCCCATGGGTGAACGCAAGCAGGTTGCCGCGGCTCAGTGCTGATCATCGACGAGTGCAACGAAGCGTCGGTGAAACAGGGATCGCAAGTGACCGCTTTGAACCGTTAGCTGCCCTTGCCAAGGGCGGCTAACGGCCAAAGGCAAATATCGCTGAATCAGCCCTTCAGGCACTGAGCAGTGCTTCGAGCTCGCCCTTTTGATCGAGGCGTTTCAGATCATCAAAACCGCCCACATGGACACTCCCCACAAAGACCTGCGGCACGGTCCTGCGCCTGGATCGCAGCAGCATCTCGGCCAGATGGTTCGGCGAAGCCTCGATATCGATTTCCACGGCACTGACCCCCTTGTGCGCCAGCAGTCGCTTGGCGCTCACGCAGTAAGGGCAGTGTTGGGTGGTATAGATTGTCACTTGGCTCATGTCGGTTGCCCTCCTAGTGTGCCGACGGCGGGAAGTCGATATCGGTGGTGGCGATGTTGTTCAGGTAGTTGGTCAGGGTCAACAGCGTGACCTGTGCCACCACCTCCACGATCTTGCCATCGCTGAGACCAGCCTCGCGTGCTGCGGCGACCTGATCGTCATTCAATTGGCCGCGGCTTTCGGTGATCTGATGCGCCAGCGCGGCGACCGCGCTGAGCGTGCCACTACGCGCCTGGCTAATGGCCTCATCGCTCAAGCCGGCTTTGGCACCAAAAAAGCTGTGTGCGGCCAGGCAATAGTCGCAACCATTGATTTCCGAGGTGGCAAGCGCAACCACTTCACGCTCCGCGGCGCTCAGTGAGCTCTTGCCCAGAGCCTGGGCGAGGCCCAGGTATCCATTGAGAGCGGCTGGGGAGTGAGCCAGGGTCTTGAAGGCGTTGGGTATGAAACCAAGGCCTTTCTGAATGCCTTCAAGGGCAGTGCGCGAGCCAGCAGGGGCCTGGTCCAGCGAGAGAGCAGCGATACGAGTCATGGTAGTTTCTCCAGTAGGGTGATTAACCAGCTTGTCGATCAAGCCTGGAGTCAATACTAGGGAAGACGACTATCCTTTCGGCTTCAGATCGTCGAATCTATGCAACCGATCGTCCAAACCTGAGCGCCCAATGGACCGACTATCGACACTGCTCAAGCACTTCAACCTGCATGCGTCCACCTTCCACCACGGTGGTTTTTGTGGAACGACCCGCTTTCATGGGCAGCAAAGTTCCGGCCACGCGCACCTGCTTCGTTCGGGTCGCCTGACCTTCAGTGACAAACGTGGTCAGCTCATGGAGCTGGCGGAGCCAAGCCTGATACTTGCGGTACGTCCGCAGGAGCATCAGTTGCTGGCGATCGAAGCAGACGAAGCGGAGTTGGTGTGCGCCACCTTGCAGTTCGATGGTGGCGCCAACAATCCGCTGACCCAGGCCTTGCCGGACTTCATCATCAAGCCGTTGGGCGAATTGCAGGGCCTCGATGGCACCCTCGAATGGCTGTTCGAAGAAGCCTTCGGCGACGAGTGTGGACGGGATGTCATTCTCAATCGGCTGTTCGAGTTGATGGTGATTCAGCTACTTCGCCATCTGATCGCCAGCCGCAGCATTGCTTCGGGGATGATGGCCGGGCTGGCCAATGCACAGCTGTCCCGTGCGCTCGTGGGTATCCATAACGAGCCACAGCACAATTGGACCGTGGCAGAGTTGGCTGACCGCTCAGGCATGTCGCGCGCGAGCTTTGCTGCGCACTTTCGCGAGACCGTGGGTATCACTCCTGCCGATTACCTGGCGAACTGGCGAATCAGCCTTGCCCAGAAACGGCTGCGCGAAGGCCGCCCCATCGCCCTGATTGCCGATGAGGTCGGCTACGAAAGCCCGTCTGCGTTGGCCCGCACCTTTCGCCGCAAGGTGGGTGCAAGCCCGAGGGAGTGGCTACAGCAGAGCACGCATGATGCCTAGCCGAGAGACAGCTGCGGCCAGCCCGGCGATGGGCCAGTAACGCAGGGATCAGTCGTCGTAGCGGTGATTGTTGCGCCAGCCATAATGATGGCCACGGTCGTGGCGGTGACGGCGCCAGCCCCGGTCGTCGTCATCGTCATCATAATCACGGTAGCGATGCCCGCTCTCGTCATCGTATTCCCGGCCCATGTGGTTGCCCAAGGCACCACCCACACCGCCACCGGCTGCTGCGCCGATCATGCTGCCAGTGGTGCCGCCCATCTTGCGACCCACCACGTTGCCGCCAGCTGCACCCAGTGCGCCGCCAATGGCCGCCTCGCCACGGCTGTGCTTGTCGGCACCCACCGCACCACCGGCCGCGCCACCCAGGCCGGCGCCGATTGCCGAGCCGGTGCTGCCGCCGATCGACTGGCCGACTACCGAGCCCAATACTCCACCCAATGCGCCACCTATACCTGCTCCGGTATTGCCGCCTGCCGACGCAACGCCGCTCAGCAGGCCAAGTGACAACAACAGAATCGAGGAGTACTTCATTTGTGAAAGCCTCAGAGGGATACGGAGGCGATCCTGAGGCTCTGGACAGGGGCTTACAATGGAAATCCGACGAGTGACACGACTTGGAAAAATTCTCCAAGTTATTGTTTTACCGATGGAAACTTAAGGAATTTTCAACGGTCACAGGCTGATTGCAAAAAGCCTTTCCAGTGGTGGAGAAGCCTTTTATTTCTACCCGTTACCCGTGCTCCCCCTCCAAACTCACTACCCTTCTGCCCCAGACCTTGCTTGCCCCAACCCGCTGGATCAACAAGGTGACAAGTGCACCAAGCAAAGCCAGGGCCATGTCCTTTTGTGCATCCCAAGGGTCTTGCTGGGTCGCGACAAAGGCTTGTGCCTGGTCATCACCCAGGTATTGGCCACCTATCCACTCCAGCAGCTCGTAAAGCGCCGATGTGGCGAGGACGAAGGAAACAGTACACAACGCCAACCAGCCGCCTCGCAACCGGGCCTGGCGCTGGAGCAGCTCCCTGATCGGCAGGACGAACAAAAGGCCGTAACTCAGATGCACCAGACGATCGAACTGGTTGCGCTGCCAGCCCATCCAGGCATTCAGAGAGTGGTCGGTAAGCGCACGCAGCCAAGCGTCATAGGGGACTTTGGCATAGGTAAAATGCGCTCCTAGCTCGTGAATCGCCAGCATCACCACGATTGCCAGGTAAGCATGCCGAGAAAAGCGCCAATAACGGCTGGTCGCAGCCAAGGTGAGCAGAAGCGCCAGCGGCAAAACGTTTTCGAGCCACCAATCCGCAGGATCAAGCGGCGCAACCCCCGAGGCAAGCATCAGCAACATGGCCGATGTCAGCAAGCCCGCGGCTTGGCGTGGCGTGGCCGAAGGGGCAAAGCTTGTTTGCAATGCTGGATTCCTGTTCATGGTTTTACGCTCGGCTTGAGCACGGTTGAGCCTCGCAGGGCAGCTAAAGTTTCCTCCGGGCGCCGGCTTCACCTGATGCCATGCCACCTCAACGACAGTTCTTCATGATGTTGGTGGGGCCAGTAGCACTGAAAATTACCGATGGATGATTCCACCTGAACTTTACCTCCCTCCTTGGCTTCCCCTGCATAGACCACCCGGACCCAGGAGATGAACCAATGAGAGCACTGACATACCACGGAACCCAGGACGTCAGGGTCGACAATGTCCCCGACCCACTTATCCAGGACGAGGACGATATAATCCTCCGGGTCACCGCTACCGCCATCTGCGGCTCCGACCTGCACCTCTACCATGGCAAGATTCCACAGACCGAGCCGGGAGATATCTTCGGCCACGAGTTCATGGGTATCGTCGAGGATACCGGCCGCGGGGTAACCAACCTGCAGGTCGGTGACCGCGTGGTGATTCCCTTCGTGATCGCCTGCGGCAGCTGTTTCTTCTGCCAACTCGACCAGTTCGCCGCTTGCGAAACGACCAACACCGGCCGGGGTGCAATCATCAACAAGAAGGGCATCCCGCCAGGGGCCGCGCTATTCGGCTATAGCCATCTGTATGGCGGCGTGCCCGGTGGCCAGGCGGATTTCGTGCGAGTGCCCAAGGCCAACGTCGGCCCGTTCAAGGTGCCTACCGCCCTGCCGGACGACAAGGTGCTGTTCCTCTCGGATATCCTGCCCACAGCCTGGCAGGCCGTCACCAATGCGCAGGTCGGCTCAGGCTCGACAGTTGCGATTTATGGCGCCGGGCCGGTCGGCCTGCTGAGCGCAGCCTGCGCGCGCATGCTGGGCGCCCAGACGATCTTCATGGTCGACGACAATGACTACCGCCTGGCGTTTGCCCGTGATGCCTACGGCGTGGTGCCGATCAACTTCGAGCAGGATGACGACCCGGCCGACACCATCATCCGCCTGACCCCCGGCATGCGCGGCGTGGACGCCGTCATCGATGCGGTCGGTTTCGAGGCCAAGGGCAGTACCACCGAAACGGTACTGACCACTCTGAAGATCGAGAGCAGCAGCGGCAAGGCGCTGCGCCAGAGTATCGCCGCGGTGCGCCGGGGCGGCGTGGTCAGCGTGCCTGGGGTCTATGCGGGCTTTATCCACGCCTTCATGTTTGGTGATGCCTTCGACAAGGGCCTGACGTTCAAGATGGGCCAGACCCACGTGCAGAAGTTCCTTCCTGAACTGCTCGAACATATCGAGGCCGGGCGTCTGGAGCCGGAACTCATCGTCACCCACCGTCTGGCCCTGGAAGAAGCGGCTTTGGGTTACAAGTTGTTCGACCAGAAACAGGACGACTGCCGCAAGGTCATCCTCGTGCCGGGCGCTGCTGCCGGTACATTGGGACCTGACCATTAGCAGGGACCCTGTGGGAGCGGCTTTAGCCGCGAACACCGGCGCAGCCGGTGCCATGCACCGCGTTGGACTCTTCGCGGCTAAAGCCGCTCCCACAGGTTACGCGGACCGCTTGCGTTGCGTTTCATCACGAGCTGTTTTCTGCGCAGTGGAATCATGGGACGTGCCAGTTGACCCATCAGGACGCTGCGCATCATTGTCCCGTTCCTCTTCACCTCGGGTTCCGCTGCGAGGTGCCTCCGATCCTTTCTTCATCTCCCCTCCTACCCCTTGCTATGTTCAGGCGACGACGGCCCGGTACCGCGTTTGATCCCACGCGGCCCAAGCACGCCCCAGATGGCCAGGCCGACAATGGGCAACGCCAACAGCAACAGTGCCCACATCGCCTTCGTCACGTCGCTCTTGTCACTGCGGAAAACACTGACGATGGCCCACAGATCGAGCAACACGATGATCGCTGCAACAGCGATCCAGAAATATGTCACAGGCTCGGTCATGATCGCTTCTCCTCTGTTAGTCCGGCCGCAGCGCGAGGCCCGCACCGCCGCCCTCCTACCTAGAGGAAGCCGGCAAACGGAACAAAGTTCAGGAAGCTTTCCCCACCCTTGATGGGTGGCACACAAGCAATGAACCAATCCCGCAGGAAACACGTCCACCAAAAAACAACGCACGAGTGACCGGCCATGACGACCGACCCCGTACTCGAGGCCCTTGATTACCTCAAGGCCCACAAGCTGGTACTGACCACCGCAGAATCCTGCACGGCCGGTGCCATGGTTGCGCTGTTGGCAGCAGTGCCGGGGACCGGCGAGGTTCTGGAAAGCGGCTACGTGGTGTACTCGCCAAGCGCCAAGAAACGCCTGCTCGGCGTCAGCCCACAGACTATCGAACGCTACGGCCTGACCAGCGAGGCGGTAGCCTGGGAGATGGCCCTCGGCGCATTGAAAGACAGCGACGCCACCGTCGCCATCGCCAGCACGGGTGTCGCCGGGCCACAGCCACAGGATGGCATCGCCCCGGGCACTGTGTGCTTTGCCTGGGCCTTTGCCGGCGAGCCTTTGGCGGTATTCACACGCAGCCAGCGCTTTTTTGGCGAGCGCGCGGATGTAATCCGCCAAGGCGCGCTCTACGGCTTGTCGCACCTGGCCCATTACCACCAACGCTGGCTGCGCGGTGAGCGCGCCTGAGGGCTACGTGAGGGCTAGGTGCATGGACGAAGACGAGCTGGCTTCAAGGCACCACCCCGTCGAGGAAGACATGCGCATGCAGCAGCGGGTCTGGCGATTCGAACGGGTCGGATGGTACGCGCTGGTGCTGGTCGTGCTGCTGGGCCTGGCCGGGCTGTTCGGCAACGGTCCGCTCAGTGACGCCCAGGTCATGAGCGACGACGGCCGGGTGCATGTGGATTATCAGCGCCTCAGCCGCAGCGGCACCACCGATAACCTGCGCATCACGGTTCGCGGCAATGCCGGGGAGCCTGTGATGTTGCTGCTCGGGGGGACCTTGCTACGCGAAGCCAGCATCGAAACACTGCAGCCAGAGCCGCAAGTATCGCTTTCCCATGGCAGGTCGCTCCTGCTCCAGCTTGGCACCAGCAAAGAGGGTATCGCCACCCTCTACCTGACCCTGCGCAGCGAACATGTCGGCACTCTCGAAGGTGTTGTCAGCGCCGGCCCAGGCAGCGCAGTGCATTTCTCCACCTTTCTCTACCCGTAGGAGCGCGACATGGACTCCATTCTTCGTGCGACAGGCATGTACATCGCGCTGATGCTGCTGTTTCGCGTGGCTGGCAGGCGCTCGCTGGCAGACCTCACCACCTTCGACTTCGTCCTGCTGCTGATCATCGGCGAAGCAACCCAGCAGGCATTGCTCGGCGAGGACTTCTCGTTTACCAACGCCATGCTGGTGATCGCCACGCTGATCGTCCTGGATGTCGGCCTGTCGCTGGCCAAGCTCAACTCCAAGCGCCTGGCCCGGCTGGTCGACGGCCACGCGACACTGGTCGTGGATCACGGGCGCTTTCTCCACCACCGAATGCGGCGGGCACGGCTGACCGAAGACGACATTCTCGAGTCCGCCCGGGACAGCCAGGGAATCGAAAGCGTCGGGCAGATCAAGTTCGCCATCGTCGAGCGCAACGGCAAGATCTCGATCATCCCGCAGGAGTGACCCTGCCTGGCCGGCGCAACCTGCGCGGATTCCGGTGAGAGCCGCCTTTCGCGACAGCAGTACGCTGATCATCCGCTTTGAACCTTGGCGCGCGGTCCCTACTCCATCGAAGGCAATCGTGATTTTTTCAGCCCCGAAGAGGTGTCGCATGAACGCTATCGATTTGTTGATCCAGGACCATGAGCTGGTGAAGAAGCTGCTGGAGGAACTCTCCTCCACCACTGAGCGCGCGGTGAAAAAGCGCGCCGAGTTGCTCGAACGCATCAAGCAGGAGGTAAGCATCCATACCGCCCTGGAAGAAGAAATCCTGTACCCGGCCATCAAGCAGGCCGGCGGCAAGGAAGAAGCGAAGATGTATTACGAAGCCAAGGAAGAGCACCGCACCGTCGACTCCCTGGTGCTGCCGGACCTGCTGCAAACCGAGACCGGCACCGTCGAGTTCGCCGGGCGGGTCAAAGTGATGAAGGAACTGCTGGAACACCATATCGAGGAAGAAGAAAGCGAGCTGTTTCCGACCGCCCGCAAGCTGCTGGGCAAGCAGCAACTGGATGAGCTCGGCCAGGCCATGGAAGCGCAGAAAAAACTGCTCAAGGGCGAACAGCGTGCTGCGTGATGGAAGCCTGGATCGACTTTCTTGAATGGCCTGCCATGGCCCTGACGGTACTTGCCGCCTGGTGCATCGGCTCACGGCGCCCAGGCCGGCGCAAGCTGGGTTTCTGCTGCTTCATTGCCAGCAACGTGCTGTGGGCCGCCTGGGGGTGGCAGGCGCAAGCCTGGGCGCTGATCATCCTGCAGGGTTGCCTGTGCGCCATGAACCTGCGGGGCTGGAAGAAAAACACTGCCGTGGAGTCGGGCTGAACGCCCGGACACATGCCTGAAAGCCCAACAGCGAGGAGCCAGACCATGATCGACCCCAACCAACCCGACCCGTACGTGGACGAAGTACCCCACAACCCGGGCGAACCTGTGCCTGAACAGGAACAGGAACAGGAGAAGGAAGCACCCGACTGGCCCGAAGGCCAGGTGCCGCCAGAGGAGCAGTCCGACGGCTGAGGCTCACCTGGCGAGCGGCATTGCCTGCTTCGCCGGCAATGCCGCTCCACCAGTCACCCAATCCGATAGAAGGAGGCAAGTGTCTCATGAGTGATCGCATCATCGCCTTGTTCACCGATACCACACTGTTCGGAGTTTCCGTTCTCAATTTGTTGCTGGCACTGACGGTAGCGCTGCTGACATTCGTCGTGGCGCGGGCGGCCATCAGTTTCATGCTCCATCGGGTCAGGCGCTGGTCCGAGCATGACGGCGCGCTCAGCCAGGTGCTGGCCAAGGTGCTCGCCGGGACCAGCAATTTTCTGCTGTTCCTTGCCTCGCTGCTGGTGGGCCTGAGCATGCTCGACCTGCCCGAGCGCTGGCTGACCCGGGTCGGTAGCCTGTGGTTCGTGGTCGCGGCATTGCAGATCGGGCTGTGGGCCAACCGCGCCATCGGCCTGGGCCTGAGTCGCTACTTCGCCCGGCATCGCACCGACAGCTTGAACCAGGGCAGCGCGCTGGCCACGCTGTCGGCATGGGGTGCGCGGGTACTGTTGTGGTCAGTGGTGCTGCTGGCGATGCTGTCCAACCTGGGCGTGAACATCACCGCCTTCGTCGCCAGCCTGGGGGTAGGCGGTATCGCTGTTGCACTGGCCGTGCAGAACATCCTCGGCGACCTGTTCGCCTCGTTGTCCATCGCCGTCGACAAGCCGTTCGAGGTGGGCGACTTCATCGTCATCGGCCCGCTGGCCGGCACGGTGGAGCACGTGGGGCTGAAGACCACACGCATCCGCAGCCTGGGCGGCGAGCAGATCGTCATGGCCAATGCCAGCATGATCAGCAGCACCATCCAGAACTACAAGCGCCTGCAGGAACGACGGATCGTGTTCGAGTTCGGCCTGTCGTACGACACGCCAACCGAGGCCGTGAAAAAGGCACCCGCCATCGTCGAGGAAGCGATCAAGGCACAACAGCAGGTGCGCTTCGACCGTGCCCACCTGCGCGGCTTCGGCAAGGAGGCGCTGGAATTCGAGTGCGTGTATATCGTCAAGGACCCGGGCTACAACCTGTACATGGACATCCAGCAAGCCATCAATTTCCACCTGCTCGAGCGCTTTTCGAAGGTCGGTGCCAAATTCGCCGTACCGGTACGCGCGATCAAGGTCACGGCCTTGCCAGAGGAATCGAAGCGCGGACCTCAAAGTATTCACGTGGGGTAACCCGCCCCCGTGCATGTCAGCGCTCCATGCATTCCGTCGATTTCACGGCACGCCCGTGGGTGATGCAGGCCGAACAGAAGGTGACCAACCCGCAACGGAGTATCGCCATGAAGATCATGAAGCCTCATTCGTTACTGCTCGCGCTGTGCCTGGGGCTCAGCGCACCTGTGGTGCTGGCAGCCACCGACCTGAACGATCAGCGTGCTCCTGGCACGCAGCCGCATGACAGCGGGCACATGAACAACCAAGGCGGAGCGACCGGCTCCGGCACGCCTGCGGATGCCATGGGGACAGGTTCCGGCGGAACCGATGGCAATGACACTGACAATACCGGTGGCGATGGCACCACCGACCGATCCGGTAGTGACCGCAGTGGATCGGAACGCGGCACCGGGACGGGTAGCGGGACCGGAGGCGCTGGTGGTTCGGGCTCCAGCGGTGGTTCCGGTAGTTGAAGGTTCGCTCGAACTGCCCTATGGCCGGCGACGCGTGCCCAGCTCGATCCAGACGGGCGCATGGTCGCTGGCCTTGGGTTCGTTACGCACCCAGGCATCGACACCAGCCCGCTTCAGGTAAGGCGCGAGCTCGGGGTTGAGCAGCAGGTGGTCGATACGCAACCCGGCGTTGCGTGCCCAGTGGTTGCGGAAATAATCCCAGAAGGTGTAAATGCGCTCGTCCGGATACAGATGGCGAATGGCGTCGAGCCAGCCTTGCTGGAGCAGTTTCTGGTAGCACGCGCGTGATTCGGGCTGCAGCAGCGCGTCCTTCATCCAGGAGCGCGTGTTGTAGATATCCATGTCGGTAGGCACCACATTGAAATCACCCGCCAGCACCGCGGGATGGCCACTGTCATGCAGCCCTTTCACATGGGTGATCAGGCTTTCGAACCAGCGGAGCTTGTAATCGAATTTCGGCCCCGGTTGCGGGTTGCCGTTCGGCAGATACAGGCAAGCCACCAGCACTCCCTGTACCGCTGCCTCGAGGTAGCGGCTCTGGTTGTCGTCCTCCATGCCAGGCAGGCCACGACGTACTTCCAGCGGTTCGCTGCCCCGTGCCAGAATGGCCACGCCATTCCACGAAGGCTGCCCTTGGTAGAGGCAACCATAACCCGCCGTTTCTAGCGCCTGGCGAGGAAACTGCTGATCCGCCGCCTTGAGCTCCTGCAGGCAGGCGATGTCGGGCTTTTCCCGCTCCAGCCAAGCCAGCAGTGCCGGCAGCCGACTACGAATGCCGTTGATGTTGAACGTGGCAATCTTCAGCGCTTTCATGCGTCGGGGTCGCTGACATGGGCCTGCACGGCATCTTCCAGGGCGCGCACATGGGCGTCATCGGCCAATGCCTTGAGTGCCAGCCAGTCGTCCCAATCGATGGCGCCATCGTCACGCAGCGCCTCGGCGGTGCGCAGCAGTTCATGGTGGTAGGCATCCGGCGACTCACGGCGGTAACTGATGTCGTCGTATTGGGCGTACCAGGCTTCGAGCTCAGGGATGCTGCGTTCAATGCTCATAAGGGAGCCCTCACGGTGTCCTTTGCATTAAGAACCTCAACCATGCAGCGACGTTCAAATCCAACGCTGATCGCTACGTTCAATGATCAAGCGGATCGATATCCTGGATCACTGAGCATCGTTTTTCATTGAATCACCGCACCGTCACCATTAGCTCCACAAGCAACATCTGGAGCGGGTACATGGCCTCCCCCATTTTCAACTCAATGAGACAAGGCGCTGATGTAGCGGACCTTGGCGATAGCGTTTCCATCGTTTCGTGCGCAGCCATCGACGCCCTGGGGCTTGCACCATGAACTGCGGCCCATTCTGGGTGATCGTTTTCTTCGTGCTCATCAACAACGGCTGCTCGCTGCTGGGCTTCGGTGAAGGCTCGGTGGGAGGTGTGGCGCGGAGTATCGAGTCGCGAACGGAAATCACCATCGCCACCACGCTGCAACGAGCGCAAAAAACCAATGCAGGCGGCCTGCCGCCTGACGATGGGCAGCTGCTACCGGCGATATTTCTATTGGTTCGCGCCTGACCCGTCAGCGGATGGGGCTGGTTCGCAATCTTGGTAGAAGTGAAAGTCCTGAAATTTCTCGACTGCCTGTTCCGGCCCTTTCGCGGGCACGCCCGCTCCCACAGAACTGCACATAACTCATTGAATTAACCGGGACTCTGTGGGAGCGGCTTTAGCCGCGAACACCGGCGCAGCCGGTGCCATGTACCGCGTTGGATTCTTCGCGGCTAAAGCCGCTCCCACAGGGTACGCGCACTGTTTGCGGATTCAGTTCTCTACGCGACAGCGCAGCCCAAAGGACTGGGCGATCTCCCACAGAACTGCGCGGGACCTTGTGGGAGCGGGCGCGCCCGCGAAGAGGCCAGATCAGGCGACACATCACTTCAGACCTTTACCAACCGCCAGCCGAACCGCCCAGAGGCTGCGCATGAAACGAGCTCGCCGCGAACCAGGTTTCCCGGTTCGCGGCGTAATTGAAGCGTTACTCAGACAATCAGGTAGGAATACCAGCCAGTCGCCAGACAGGCGCCGGAACCGGTTCGGCCTGGCTGCGTTTGCGTGCCCACTGGGTCAGGGCAGCCATCATGGCAAAGCCCAGCAAGATCAGTACCGGATAAGCCAGCAGCAACTCGGTCAGCGAGTATTTCCAGGCCAGTGGCCGGCCAACGCCCAGCATCGCCGCATACAACCAGGACACACCTGACAGTGCGCCGGAGAACAACGCAAACATTCGCACGCCAAAATTCAGGTCCAGCAAGTTGCCTGCTTTGAGCAGGGCAGGCAATACATAGCGATGCAACAACATGCCGTTAAAGGTCAGTAACATGACAATAATGACCTTCGCTTGAAGTTTAGGATTGGCAAAATAATTCATACCTTTATCAAGGTAGTCAATTCCAATCACTGCGGCACCCGTGAGCCACAGGAATATCAGGGCATTGGCCACGGACTTCTGCAAGCTCGTCATATGCTTACTGTCATGCCCGGCTTCTTTATGACCTTTCAACAAGTTCCTGACCATCTCGGCATCACTGGCGAATACCATGCCGATGGCAATGCAGCAGGCCAATAAATGAACGTAAATAACAGACAACCGCACCAGCTCCATGGATTCTTTCTGCCCGAACAGGCTAATAATTGTATTAATCTCCACGACATTTTCTCCACGCAATGCGTTAGCGCTAGATGGCTTTGAAATAGGTGTGCGAACGATTTAATCGCAACGACAGAGCCAAATTCGAATCGTTAAATGAAAAAGCAGATTGTCACTCAATACACGCGGTGGCTCACCCGAAGAGCCTCGGTTGGGCATGGCAATACTCCACTATTCAGGAATAAAAAAGCCCCATGAGCATCCCTGCGATGCCGATGAGGTTGAACGTCCATAAGTTCTGGGGAAAGGCGCGAACTGCAATCACATTGAAGGCACCTGCTGGCAAATAGGAGTCAGCGTCATCCAAATCGTTCATTTCTCGAGCAAAACGACCGACAGGCGGCACAATAAATCAAGTTAGTTAGTTTGCTAAGTTGTTGTAATTTGACCGAATGGAAAGTTTTACCAACAACTGGATCCAAACTTAGCAAGTGTCTTTGGAAGCTCTATCCCGCTGTTTCGCAGTTATCGTTTTGCAGGTGACCGTGCCTGAAGTGCCATCAGTCAGGCCCGGCAAGCTACATTCCGATCATCACGGGCGGTCGGAAACCCGTCTGTCCTCTTCAGCCTGCCAGCGGGCTCAATTTGCCCTGGGTGAACCCCCAAGTGATGTTCCAGGCCTGGTTTGCCGGGAAGCAGATCCATGCGCGCTGACCTGCAAGCCTCATCGACGCGGTCTATCAGATCATCCATTCCATCGATTTGACCGCGTCAAATTGCCTCATGTAGCTTGCCGCCCTCTTCGCCGCTGGCTCAAAGGTGCGCGTTACACCTTTGCACCAGTTGCGTAGCCTACCCCCGTACTGATCAAGCCCCACCACGGCGTGCGCGCCAGTCGCGTCGCCGTCACCGTGTTCGAGTTTCCGAAATGTCCGTCAATAGCCCCACCCGTATCACCGAGCTCGTCATCGAGAGCGGCGTCAAGAAAGCCCACCTATCCACCCATGCGACACTGGTCCTGGGGTTCCTCGCAGGTGCATTCATTTCGCTAGGGTTTCTCCTGGCTATCCACGTCAGCACCATGATCCCGGTGCAGTGGGCCTCGTTCGGCACACTGCTGGGCGCTGCGGTGTTCCCCATCGGCCTGATCCTGGTGATCCTGGCCGGTGGCGAACTGCTTACCGGCAACATGATGAGCTTGCCGTTGGCGATGTTCGCCCGGCGTATCGGCCCAGGCGCCGTGGCGCGCAACTGGCTGCTGGTGACCGTCGCCAATCTGTTCGGTGCACTGTTCGTTGCCGGGTGCTTCGGTCACCTGCTGGGCCTGACCGAGGGGGCCTACCTGAACAAGGTGTTGGCGGCTGCGACCAGCAAGACCAACGCCGACTTCCTCCACGCCTTCGTGTCCGGAATCGGCTGCAACTGGCTGGTGTGCCTGGCAGTGTGGCTGTCGTATGCCAGCCGTGAAATGAGCGGCAAGATTCTCGGCATCTGGTTCCCGATCATGGCGTTCGTCGCCATCGGTTTCCAGCACGTGGTAGCCAACATGTTCCTGATTCCGGCAGCGATCTTTGCCGGCTACCTGAGCTGGGGGCAGTTGGTGGAGAACCTGGTGGCCGTGTTCCTGGGGAATGCGGTGGGTGGGGCGATCTTCGTGGGGTTGGCGTACTACGTGTCCTACGGTGTGCCTTCGCAGGAAGCGTGCGAGGTGCAGTGAGGCATTGCGGTCAGGCAGGCTTGTGCAGGTGATGTGCCCTGCACAAGCCTGCTTGACCGTTCGTCACTATCCTTGCGCCACGCTGGGCGACACGATGTTCGGCCGGATGCTGACGGCGGTCATGTCATCGCCGACTCAATGGAACCCGGACGGCGATCAAGGCATCCGCCATCAACCTTGGGCCAGCGACTTGCGCTCCAACCACTCCACCATCAACTCCCCCCATGCAATATCCGCTTGCAGGGCCGCCTTGGCCTTTGCCGAATCGCGCTTGCGCAAGGCTTCGAGTACTTCGAAGTGCTTGTGCTTGGCGCTGGCCAGTTCCGCCTTGGGCACTTCGGCATGGAAGGTGCTGAGCAGCGGCCCCATCATCACCCACATGTTCTCCAGGGTCTTGAAGATCACCGGCATGCGTGCGGCGGCAATCAGACCGAAGTGGAACTCGCGGTTGAGCAGCGAAGCCTGTTTGTAGTCGGTGCTGACAGCCGCCTGGAAGGCCGTTTGCACCTCTTCCAGATGCTTCAGCTCGGCGGCGGAAATTCGCTCGGCCGCCATGCCCGCCGCCTCGCCCTCCAGCAGATGGCGGATCAGCTGGATTTCCCGCAGTTGGCTGACGGTCAGCTCCGGCACATAGATGGAGGTAGCGGCCTTCATGTCCAGTGCATGATCACTGACAAGGCGGAAGATCGCCTCACGCACCGGCGTGATCGACACACCAAACTCCTCGGCCAAGGCACTGATGCGCAGGCGGTCACCCGGTTGATACTGGCCGTCCATCAATGCCGTGCGGATGATGCTGTAGACCCGCTCGCTCAGGTTGCCTTTATCCAGTGGCTTGTGAACTGTCACGCTTGTTCTCTCTTGTCTGATGAATAGCACAGGGCCAACCGCCGGAGGAAACACTGGGCGACATGGCGAAGACGCATGATACATCATCGCCCATGCCGTGCCATCTCGTGCGAACGGTTCAGATCCGCGTGTCGCGTCGACCCACCCCTTGCAGCAGCACCGCCACCACGATGATCGCACCCTTGATGATCTGTTGCGGGTACGCCGGGACGCTGAGCAGGTTCATGATGTTGCCGATCAAACCAAGCACCAGCACCCCGACCACGGTGTAGAACAAACTACCCTTGCCGCCGGACAACAGCGCACCACCTATCACGCAGGCGGCAATGGCATCCAGTTCCAGGGCCATGCCGGCACTGGGCGTGGCGACCCCGGAACGCGAGGCGATGACCACCCCGGCAAGGGCGCTGAGCCCGCCGCAAATCGCATAGGCCGCCAGCTTGTAGCGCTCCACTGCAATCCCCGCCAGGCGCACGGCAGTCTCGTTGCTGCCGCTGGCGATGATCAACCGGCCAAAAGCGTTGTAGCGCAGGATCAGGGCGAACATGCCAATCACCAGCACCGCCAGCCACACCGGCCAAGGCACCCCGAACACTCCATCGGCCTGACGACCGAAGTCTCGCAACAGGCTGGCAGCCGATTGGCTGTCGGCCAGCCGCTGTGGCTGGCCGTTGGAGAGGATGAACGCCAGCCCTCGGGCAATGGTCATCATCGCCAGGGTGGAAATGAACGGGGCCATGCGAAAGTAGGCCACGAAGCTGCCGGTGACCAGGCCCATCAACACCCCTGCCCCCACCGCGATGGCCACCGCCAGCAACAACCCGAAGCTGTCCTCCAGCGGCAGCAGATTCAGGCTCATCGCCACGACCACCCCGCCCACCGCTGCCACCGAGGCAACCGACAAGTCGATACCGGCGGTGAGGATGACGATCAGCATGCCAATGCTGACCAGTATCAGCGGCGTCAGTTGCCGCAGCAGGTTACCCAGGTTCTGCCAGGTGAAAAAGTCCGCCGACAGGCTGCTGGCCACGGCCACCAGCACCAGCAGCATTACCAGTGCGTTGTGTTGCAGAAAAAGCCGGCGCACAACGCGCCCCAGCGGCTGCCTGGACTCGCCCGACAGCGAGGGGGCGGCCAGTTTGCTCAAGTTGTTATCCATGGTGTTCGACTCCCATCGCCAGACAAATCATTGCGTGTTCTTCGATTGCATCACCGCCAAGCTCGCCGGCGATGGCTCCATCGCGCATCACCAGCACCCGGTCGCACATGCCGATCAGCTCGGTCATTTCCGAGGACACCAGGATGATCGCCACCCCGGCCTCGGCCAGTTCGTTGATGACCCGGTAGATCTCGGTCTTGGCACCGATATCTACACCACGGGTCGGCTCGTCGAGGATCAGCACCCGGCAGCCGGCGTCGACCCACTTCATCAGCGCCACCTTCTGCTGATTACCCCCGGACAGATCGCCCACCGCCTGCTCGATCGAGCCGGTCTTCAGACGCAACTGCTGACGTAGCGCCTCGACCCCGGCGCGCTCGCGGGCACCATCGATCCAGCCAAAACGACTGGTATAGGGCGAGCCGGGCCGTAAAGCGGCGTTGAGGCGGATCGACATCTCCAGCAGCACGCCCTGCTGCTTGCGGTCTTCGGGCAGCAGCCCGATGCCATTGCCGATCGCCTCCCGCGGGCTGCGGTTGCGCAGTTGGCGGCCGTCCAGGTGAACAGTGCCGGCGCTGCTGCGCTCGGCGCCGAACAGCGCGCGCATGGTTTCGGTGCGCCCCGAGCCGACCAGGCCGCTGAAGCCCAGCACCTCACCGGCGTGTGCCTGAAAACTCACATTGCGTACCAGTGGCCCGGCGCTCAGCCCCTCGACCCGCAGGCGGGCCTCGCCGATGCTTGCCTGGCGTGGCGGGAACAGGTCGCTCAGCTCACGGCCGATCATCATCTGCACCAGCCCGCGCTCGTCGATGGCTGACAGCGGCAGGGTGCCGACGGTACGGCCATCCTTGAGCACCGTGGCGCGGTCACAGATGCGGAAGATCTCGTCCATGCGATGCGAGACATAGATGATGCACACGCCCTTGCGCCGCAATTCCGCCAGGATGCGAAACAACTGCTCGGTCTCGTGGGTGGTGAGCACCGCGGTCGGTTCGTCGAACACCAGCACCGAGGCGTTGCGCGATAGGGCCTTGGCGATTTCCACCGCCTGTTGATGGGCCACCGGCAACTCGCCCACTGCACGGCGTTCGTCGAT
Organism: Pseudomonas sp. A2; assembly: GCF_023100865.1. NCBI lineage: Bacteria > Pseudomonadati > Pseudomonadota > Gammaproteobacteria > Pseudomonadales > Pseudomonadaceae > Pseudomonas > Pseudomonas sp. A2. The sequence goes on along the minus strand of NZ_CP039127.1, from coordinate 2,695,646 downwards.
GTTGGCAAACCCCAGCTCATCGAGTATGCACCGCGCCTTGTCACGCAGCATCGGCCACTGCACCCGCCACCTGTTCGCGCCCAGGTCGTCGATGCAGATGTTTTCCGCCACCGACAGGTGCGGCGCCAGGGCAAACTCCTGGTAGATCACCGATACGCCAAGGCGAAGCGCATCGGCCGGCTTGCCGATACTCGCCGGCTGCTCGTGCAACAGCACCTCGCCAGCATCGCGCACGTAGGCGCCGGCGAGGATCTTCATCAAGGTCGATTTGCCCGCGCCATTCTCACCCATCAGCGCATGCACTTCACCCACGTTGGCGCTGAAGCTCGCACCACTGAGCGCACTGATGCCGCCGAACGCCTTGTGAATGTCGCGCAACTCGACGGCGGTCTTGTGTATTGCATTCATCGGTCTTACCTCTGCAAGCGGCGCGTTGCCAGGCAGGCGCCGCAACCTTCGGATCAGCGCATGGCTGCCTTGAGCTGGTCGATTGAGCGGAATGCGGGTAGCCGCTCGACCGTGGCCGGGCCCTGTTCGAGCTGGATGAAGTGGTCGACGTTGCCAGGGGTTATCAGCTCCACCGGGAAGTACGACGCCAACGGCAGGTTGTTGGCCTGCAGCCGGCCGTCAAGTATCTGGTGGATCAGCTCGATGGCCGCCACCCCGGTCTGCGAACCACTGTTACTGGCGCTAACCAGCAGCTTGCCCTGCTTGATCAGATCCAGCGCAACCTTGAAGCTGCCAGCTGCCGCAGCGACCCGTACCTGCCCGGCCTTGCCGGCATTGTCCACAGCGTTGATGGCGCCCATGGCGATGAAGTCGTTCTCCGCCAGGATCAGGTTCAGGCGCTCGCCATGGGCACTGAGGATGTCCTCGGTGGCGGCCAGGCCACCCTCCTCGGTCCATTCGCCACGGCCCCAGGCCAGCACGTTGAAGCCCCCTTCAGGCCAGCTGAAACTGCCCTTGGCTTTGACCTGCTGGAACAGCTCGAACCCCTTAAGCAACGCATCCTCCTTCGACAGGCCGAGCTGGCGCTGCTCGGCACGGGCCTGGACGATCCCCGAGATCATGCCGTTGAGGCGGCTCTCGGAGGTCGAGTTGCCCATTACACCGATGACCATGGCAGCGTTGATTTCGCTGCCCGGGTCAGTGTGCTCGACCACATAGCGCCCGGCCTCGACACCGCTGCCGTAGGGGTTTCCGGTGCTGGTGGTGATCACCGGCGCTCGCGCGTCGGGTGCAGTGCCGACGGTGATTACCGGGATCCCGGCCGCCACAGCTCGCTCGACATCGGCAACGGAACCGAGGATGTCGGTGGGGTCGATGACGATCACATCCACCCCCAGGGTGATGAAGTTGTCGACCTGGGCGCTCTGGCGGGCCACATCGCCGTCGGCCACCTGCACCTGCATGTCATAGCCGTAACGCTCGGCCAGGCTGCGCGCGTCGTCGATCATCGAGACGAACCAGGGGTTACCCAGGGTGATGTCGGTCCAGCCAATGCGTAACCGTTCCCCCTTCTGCTTCAAGGGCAAGCCCTTGTCGATGTCGGTACGATCGGCCATTTGCGGGTCCACCAGGCCGGACAACGCCGTGTTGGGTATCAGTTGGTACAGTGGGTGGCGCGCCTCGGCGGCGGTCGGCCCGGCGAGCAGCGTGGCAAGGCCGAAGGTGGCCAGGGTACGGGCAACTGTGCTTTTCATATTGTTGTTCTCCAGGGTTGCCAGGCAAAAGGTCACAACTCGATCCAGGTGGACTTGAGCTCCGAATACTTGTCCAGGGCATGCAACGAGCGGTCGCGACCGTTGCCGGACTGCTTGAAGCCACCGAACGGCATGCTGATGTCGCCCCCATCGAAGCAGTTGACCCACACGCTGCCGGCACGCAGGCCCCGGGCCATTTGGTGGGCCCGCGAGAGGTCGCGGGTCCACAGGCTGGCGGCCAGGCCATACGGGGTATCGTTGGCGATGCGCAGAGCATCGAGGTGGTCACGGGCGGTGATGACCGAAAGTACCGGGCCGAAGATCTCCTCTCGGGCGATGGTCATGTCGTTGCTGACGTTGTCGAAAATGGTCGGCGGGATGTAAAAGCCCTCGGCGCCCAGGCCGTGCTTGACCCGTTCACCACCGAGGATCAGCTGTGCGCCCTCCTGCACGCCTTTGTCGATATAACCCAATACCCGTTGCAACTGGCTGGCATCGACGATGGCGCCAAGCTGGGTGGTTGGGTCCAGTGGATCTCCGACGGCGATGGTGCGTGCCACCTTGAGCACCTCGGCAACGAACTCGGCGCGGATGCCAGCTTCGACAATCAGCCGCGAGGGCGCCACGCAGACTTCGCCCTGGTTGAAGAACATCGAGCGGGCCGCAGTGGTCGCGGCCTTCTCCAGGTCACGGCAGTCATCGAGAATGATGTTCGGGGTCTTCCCGCCGCACTCCAGCCACACCCGCTTCATGTTCGACTGCCCCGCGTACTGCAGAAACAGCTTGCCGACCTCGCCGGAGCCGGTGAACACCAGGGTATCAACGTCCATGTGCAGGCCCAACGCCTTGCCCGCGGTGGGGCCAAAGCCCGGCAACACGTTGAACACACCGGCCGGGATACCGGCTTCGGCGGCCAACTGGGCAATGCGCAGGGCAGTCAGCGGTGATTGCTCGGCGGGCTTGAGGACCACCGAGTTGCCCATGGCCAGGGCGGGTGCGACCTTCCACATGGCCATCAGCATCGGGAAGTTCCAGGGGGTGACCGCCGCCACCACGCCGATCGCTTCGCGGGTCACCAAGCCCACGGCCGAGGGCCCCGACGGCGCGACTTCGTCATACAGCTTGTCGCAGCTTTCGGCGTACCACTGCAGGCAATCGAGCACCGCGTGCACATCGAACCCGGCGCTCTCGCTGATGGGCTTACCCATGTCGAGGGTTTCCAGTAACGCCAACTCTTCCATGTGCTGCTCGAACAAGGCAGCGAAGCGCAGCATGACGCGCTTGCGCTCCTTCGGTGTGCGCTGCGACCACACACCACTGTCGAAGGCACGCCGCGCGGCCTTCACGGCCATCTCCACATCCTCGGCCTGGCACGAGGCAACCTGGTTGAGCACGCGCCCGTCGCGCGGCGAAATGTTGGCGAAGGTCTCGCCACTCAAGGCATCGACAAAGCGGCCGTCGATGAAGGCCTGGCCGAGCAGCTGGAGTTTGCTGGCACGCTGCTGCACGGTGGTAAGGTCAATGAAACTGGCAAGGCTCATGGGATTCTCCATTGGATACATGATGCATCATAAAAACAGCGAGACGTCGGCCTGACGCCGGCACTGCACTAGAAGCTGATTTCGGTCTTCAGGCCCCAGACCACCACACTGCGGTCATGCTCGAAGCCGCCGGGGTTGCGTACGTACTGCAGGTTGGGGCGCAGGGTCAGTGCCGGTGTCAGCTGCAACCCGTAATAGAGTTCGACCGGGTACTCGACATCGGCCCGCCGGGGCACGCCGCTGGCCTGCTGCACACGCCGCGCCGAACGCGGGTTGACCTCCAGGCGGCCCAACGCCAGCCCGATCTCGTCCTGCGGGCGCTGGGCCAGGGGCCCACGGATGAACGCGCCCAGGTGCCAGAGCCGCTCGACACTGGAAACGTCCCGGTCGGACTGGATGAAGTTGGTGAAAAGCGTCACGCCACGCGCAGCATTGTCCGGGTTGCGGTAGACCTGCTGTTCGGCCATGGCGTAGTAGCCGCTGGCCTGGTCGTGTTGCGCGGGTGCCGCGCCGGTCAAGCCGATGGGTTGCCCATCGATGTCCTGGTACAGGTCATCAAAGTCGCCAGTATTGCGCCACACGCCAACCCGGTAGCTGCCAGGCAGGCCACCAAGCACCGGCTTCCAGGCCAGTTCGCCAACCGCCAGGTAACCGGTGGTGCCCGAGGGGCTGCCGAAGTTCAACCCTTGGCTGTTCTCGGTAAAGTGCGGGTTGACCTGGTACACGGAGGTGTTCAGCCACCAGTCATCGGCCAACTGCGCCGCCAGGCTCGCGCCCCATTGGCTGACCGGCCAGGTGAACCAGTTGGGGGTGATGTAGCCAGGCACCGTTCCACAGAAGGTCAGGTTCTGGAACGTGCAGGAAAACGGAAATACATCGCCACTCATGGGCAGCCGGCCAATCTTGAACAGCAAACGCTCATCGAGCAGTGCCTGCTGGTAATAGAACTGCACCAGCCGGGTAACACTGCCATAGCCGTAGATTTCCTGGGCGGCCAGCAGGGTGCCGGTGTCGGCTTCGCGGGTCAGGCTTTCACCGTTGCGGTTGGTGAAAGTGATGCGAAACGCGGCCCCCTGCCAACCCAACAGGCGCTGCAGGTCGAAGCGGGCATCGGCCATCAGCTGGTCGCTGTAGGTGCCCTTGTGCTGCGCCCCTCCCTGGGTGTTGTAGGCCAGTTCATTGACATAGGTGAACTGCAGGTCTACCCCCTGCTCATGCAGACGGGTGCGCTGCCCCTGCCAGTCACCGAACAGGAAGTTGCCGGGTGAGTAGTTGTCGGCCTGGGCCTGCTGCAAGGCGCATACGCCCAGCAACCCGACCCCGATCAAGGTGGATCTTGTCATTGCGATCTGTTCCCGAAACTGTTTTCTTGTGGTTTTTGTTCAGCTTTGCGAGCGTGCAACGAGGGCGCCTGGCGTCACTGACCTGGCCGCGCGCAAGGCGGCCAGGGCTGGGTGACGCCAACTATAGGCATTGGCGGACGATTTCGGCCACCTCCTGCTGGTCACGAATGGGTTTGGGGTGGCAGGCCAGGTCCTGGTTGAAGCTGGTCCACACCACCTGAGCGAACTCATCGACCTGCTCGGGCTTGAGGCCATAGCTGCCGAACGTGTCCCGTACGCCCAGGCGGGTGAAGTGGGCGCTGACGATGTCAGGCAGGCGCGCGGCGCGCTCGCTTAGCGGCAAGGTATGAGTGCCCGGGTCGAGGATCTCGGCCACCCGGGCAAACTTGTCCTCGGCCACCGGTAGGGTCCAGCGGATCACCTGCGGCGTACTGGCTGCCACGGTGCCGCCATGGGGCGCATCGGTCATGGCGCCCAATGGCTGGCCCAGCGCATGGGATACGGTGACCCCGGCGCCGGCAATGGCCATGCCACCGAGGGTCGACGCAAAGGCCATGCGCGCCCTCGCCTCCAGGTCGTCCCCATGCTCCACGCAGCGCAGGGCATTGGCGGCAAACAGGCGGATCGACTCCAGCGCGACCATTTCCACCCAGGGTGTGGCATGGATGCTGATGAATGCTTCCAGTGCATGGCAGAAAGTATCCACGGCAGTCAGCGCCGTCAGCCGTGGCGGCTTGGAAACCAGGATTTGCGGGTCGATCAACGCCACATCCGGGTAGATGTGCGGGTTGACAATGGCACACTTGAGGCCCAGCTCAGGATTGTTGATCACCGCGAATGGTGTCGCCTCGGTCCCGGTCCCAGAGGTGGTCGGCACCACCAGCAGCGGCAGACCACGGGACTGCGGCCTCGTCACCGGCTCACCGAGGCGCTCGGTGTAGTCCCAACAGCGGCCGCCATGTACAGCGACGAACGCCACGGCTTTGGCCGAGTCGATGGCGCTGCCGCCGCCGATCGCCACCACAGCCTGGCAGCCGCTGTCACGCACCAGCGCCACTGCGCGGTCAATGGTGGTATGGCGCGGGTTGGGCACGATGTCGTAGAACTCGAGGACGGTGATGCCACGCTCGGCGAAACTGCCGAGCACCTGGGCGACCAGCTCGCTGCCTTCAAGGAACGGGTCGACCATCAACAGCACCTTGTTGCCGAACGGCGCGACCTTTTCACCCATGCGGCGGATTGCACCGGCCTCGAAGTCCAGTTTGACCGGCAGGCTTGCCTGAAATGCTTTCATCTACTTACCTCTGTTCGTGGCGAATGACTGATGGCAAACGCGGGCTGGCCGAACTTGCCAGAACCGATCCGCCTTTCTTGTAGAACTCCCCCAGGTCGCTGGCGGCAAGCAGCGCCGCGCGCATCTCCCACTCAGTGACGTCGAAGGGCTCGACGCGGCTGGTCTGCTGCGGCGAGGCCGCCACCTGCACCACCCGTTGCAGCTCCTGCTCGCTGAAGTCCGCCAGGCCCAGGTCGGCGAAACACACCGGCAGGCCAACCGCCAGGCACAGTCGCAGCAGGCCATCCAGCTCGCTGGCCGGCGCACCCTCGAGCACCAGCATCACCAGGGTGCCAAAGGCCACGTATTCGCCGTGGTAGGCCGTGGCCCGTGGACCCAGCTCACTGAAGCCGCAATACACGGCATGAGCGGTGGCCACCCCGTTGCTCTCGAAACCGATGCCGCTCATCAGTGCGTTGGCCTCGATCACCCGGTTCAGCGCCTTGGTCACCTGCTGCTGCGCACAGGCCCGCACGGCTTGCACCGCATCGGCTTGCAAAACCTGGTGGCACAGTTGGGCGATGGCCATCGATGTGAGGGTCGGCTTGCCGCCGCCCGCGCTCGATTGCAGGCCACCGCCGGCCAGGCCAAGGAAGTTGTCGTGCTCGCCCTGCACGCAGGTGCGTGCCTCGTAGTAGGTCGCCAGAGCATCGCCGATGCCAGCCACCAACAGGCGCACCGGCGCTTGGGCGATGATCCAGGTGTCCACCACCACCACGTCCGGGCTGCGCTCGTGGAACAGTACATCGTCGAAGGCACCGTCCGGGTGGTAGAGCACCGACAAGGCGCTGGTGGGGGCATCGTTGGAGACCACCGTGGGCACGATACACAGCGGCAGCCGGCCCTGCTGGGCAACCGCCTTGGCAGCGTCGAGCACCTTGCCACCACCCACCCCGACCACCCCGTCACAGCCCAGTCGCTCGCGCAACGCACACAGCCGCTGCACCTCGGCTCGGGTGACTTCGCCTTCGAATACGGCGTAACGCAGGGCATGTTCAGGTTTGTCGAAGCTGATGGCCAGGGTCTGCTGCAGGCTATCCAGACGGCCCTGGCTGGTGATGATCAGGAAGCGCTGGCCAAACCAGGCGATATGCCGGTAAAGGCGTTCAAGTTCCTTGTAGCCCTGAATGTAGCGACCGGGCGCGGCGAATATCTGGGTCATTCGCACCTCCCGTCACGCAGGGCCGGCAATGCATGAAGCATTCCGTGCATGAGGTCATCCTCGCCTTTCGTAGAAGGCCTTGTTGTTTTTGATATCAGGACGTTCAGCGGCCGCAGCCGACTGGAGGCATGATATATCATGTTTGATTTTTAAATCGCAAGATCAAGTCTTTTGACTTTCATGCAAAAGACTTTTGCGGCCAGGATGGGGATTGACTAATGATATATGATGCATTTATGAATCTAATAACGAACGCGGCGCTGGCCCGCGCTCTGCCTTTCCACGCCAGCTTTCAAGGAAACAGCCATGCCTGTCACCGGCACTACCCGGGTGGTGGTACATCTCACCTACCCAGCCAAGCACCTGCGAACACCGTCCTTGTTCAACCCGCTTCTTGAACGCCTGGGGCATGACGGGGTGCTGGTCCCCTGGGAGGTTTCGCCCGACAACCTGGCCTCGGCCTGGGCTGGCCTGCGTGGTATCGAAAACCTCGCCGGGGTGATCGTGACCGTGCCGCACAAGATCGAGGTGGCCCACCTGTGCGACGAGCTGCTGGGCATCGCCGAAGTGCTCAAGGTGTGCAACGTCGCGCGTCGTCTGCCCGATGGCCGCTTCGTCGGGCGCATGTTCGATGGCGAAGGCTTCGTACGTGGCCTGAAGAACCAGGGCCATGACCTGGGCGGCCGGCGTGTGCTGCTGCTCGGCGCCGGTGGTGCCGCCACCGGTATCGCCCATGCCCTGCTCAGTGAGCCGATCACCCGGCTGGTGGTCGCCAACCGTTCGCTGGCCAAGGCTGAAGCACTCGCCGCGCAGTTGCGCACGCTGATGCCTGGTCGAGATATCACTGCGGGTGCGGCCGATGCACGCGGCTTCGATGTGGTGATCAACGCCACCGCACTGGGCCTGAAGGCGGACGATCCGCTGCCGCTGGCGGCCGATACCCTGCAGCCAGCCACGCTGGTGGGCGAGGTGGTGATGAATCCTGATGTCACCCCGTTGCTCGAAGCGGCCCAGGCCCGTGGCTGCCCCATCCACAAGGGCGTGCACATGCTCACCGGGCAGCTCGAGCTGTTGGCCGATTACCTGTTTGGCGCAGCGCCCGGTCGCTGACGCGCCCTGTGCCTTTGTCGGCCTGTTCGCGGGGCGCCTGGGTCAGGCCCCACCCATGTACACATCCCGAAAGGAGCTACACCCATGAGCAAGATTGCAATCATCACCGGCGGCGGCTCGGGCATCGGCCTGGCAACCGCGCAGCGCCTGCTTGCCGATGGCTATCAGGTGCACACCCTGGGCCTGGGCGAACCTGAAGCACGGGTCGAAGGCATCCACTATCAGGTGCTGGACGTGACCAGCGATGCCGAGGTCAATGGCTTCTTCAGCCGCTTCGAGCGCGTCGATGCCCTGGTCAATGCCGCCGGCGTGATCGACCACAACCGGGAATGGCAAATCGACGGTTTCAACCGCGTGCTCGACGTCAACCTGACCGCCGTCCTGCGCATCAGCAATGCCGCCTTGCCGGGCCTGAAAGTGGCGCGCGGCGCGGTGATCAACTTCGCTTCGATGTGGGGCATCTTCGGCTCGGCCAAGACCCCCGCCTACGCCTCGAGCAAGGCCGCGATCAGCGAGCTGACCCGTTGCCAGGCGGTGGCCTGGGCCGCCGACGGTGTGCGCGCCAATGCCGTGGCCCCGGGCTGGATCCTCACCCAGCTGTCGCGCCGAGCCTATGAAGACCCGACCCGCTCGGCCGGCATTCTGTCACGCATCCCGATGAACGCCTGGGGCCAACCCGAGGACGTGGCCAATGCCATCGCCTTCCTGGCGTCTGACAGCGCCCGCTATATCACCGGCACCACGCTGGCCGTCGATGGCGGCTACTCCATCGCCTGATATCCCATTCGACAGACAGATGGCTACCACTGCCCCCGAGGAAGCTTGACGGCCATCACGCATGATATATGATGCATCACAAATGACGCAGATCCCCTGAGGTCTCGCATAACAACAACAAACAATCATAAATAGGTGCCGTATGAATCTGGTATTCGGCTCACCCGGGCGCTATGTGCAAGGCCCCGATGTTCTTGACGAGGCAGGCCAGTACCTGGCCCATTGCGGCCGCCGAGCCGTGGTGGTCATCGACAGCTTCGTGATCGGCCTGGTCAAGGAGCGCCTCGACGCCACCTGCGCTCGCGCCGATGTGCAACTGCACTACATCACCTTCGATGGCGAAATCACCGCCAAGGGCATCGCCGGCCTGCGCCAATCGGCCGCGCGCTTCGACTTCGACGTGGTCCTGGCGGTCGGTGGCGGCAAATCGATCGATGCCGGCAAGGCGTTGGCCCACACCTGCGGTGCGGCGCTGGTGAGCATGCCCACGGTTGCCTCCAACGATGCGCCTACTTCGAAAAACTTCGTGGTATACGACGAGCATCACCAACTCAGCGAAGTAGGCCACCTGCTCAGCAGCCCACGCTATGTCCTGGTCGACACCCGCCTGATAGCCCAGGCCCCGCGCCCCTTCCTTCTGGCCGGCATCGCCGACGCACTGACCAAGAAGTTCGAAGCCGAGCAATGCCTCAAAGCCGGCGGCGTGAACATGTTTGGCGCTCGCCCGTCGATTGCCGGGGTCACCCTGGCCCGCGAATGCTATACCGTGCTGCGCGCCCATGCCGAAGAGGGCCTGGCGCTGGCCGGCAGCGGCCAGGTCAACGAAGCGTTCGAACGCCTGATCGAAGCCGTGCTGCTGATGAGCGGCCTGGGCTTCGAGAGTGGCGGCCTGTCCATCGCCCACGCGATGACCCGTGGCCTGTCGAAGATCCCCGGTGCCCGCGACCAGGTGCATGGCTGGCAGGTTGCCTATGGTCTGTTGGTGCAACTGGTACTTGAAGACCGCGAAGCGGCGTTCATGGCCGAATTGCTGGCCTTCTACCGACGCATCGGGCTGCCCTGCAACCTGGCCGAACTGGGTGTGACGGGCGTCGACGACGCCACCTTGCTCAAGGTCGCCGAACCCACCCTGCAAGCCCCCCACGCACGCAACTTCGTGCGTGGCAACGGCCAACCCCTACACAGCGGTGAACTGATCGAAGCCATGCGCGCACTCGAATCCCTGACCCGCTGATTTCCCCCGGCAACACCCACCCTGCTATGCCTGCATTTGGAGGTAGAGATGGCTACACCCCGTAAAACCCTTGAGGCCTGGAAAGCCAGCGATTTCGTGCCCAGCGCCGAGACCGTCGCCCACCTGCGCGAACGGGCGAAATTCGTCCGCCTGGAAACCATTCGCCTGATCGAGATCGCCAAGACCGGCCACTACACCTCGGTGTTCTCCGCTGCCGAACTGTTCTCGGCGCTGTACTACGACGTGATGAACCTGCGCCCCGAGGAGCCGGGCTGGGCCGGGCGCGACCGCTTCCTGATGGGCAAGGGCCACGCGGCCGTTGGCCAGTTCCCGATACTTGCCGACCTCGGCATGTTCCCCAAGGTGTGGCTGGATGACTACACGCGACTGGGTAGCCCTCTGGGTGATCACCCTGATATGCGCAAGGTACCCGGCATCGACTTCTCTTCCGGCTCCATTGGCCACGCCCTTTCCGGCGGCCTGGGCATGTGCCTGGCCCAGCGTTTCACTGGCGAAAGCTACGACGTGTTCGTCATGCTCGGTGACGGCGAAATGCAGGAAGGCCAGGTCTGGGAAGCTGCCATGGGTGCCGCCCACCACAAGGCCAACCGGTTGATCGCGATCGTCGACCGCAACGGCTTCCAGCTCGACGGTAGCGTCGACGACGTGATCGGCGTCGAGCCGCTGGACGAAAAATGGCGCGCCTTCGGCTGGGAAGTGCACGTCATCGATGGCCACGACATCCGCGCGGTTGCCACCACCCTGCGCAAGGTCAAGGCCGACGAAAACCGCGACAAGCCGGTGTGCATCATCGCCAAGACCGTCAAGGGCAAAGGTGTTTCCTATATGGAAACCGAGCCGGGCTGGCACCTGGGCTACCTGGACCCTGAAGACGCCAAACGCGCGATCGCTGAAATCGAAGCCAAGGAGATCTGAAACATGAACGCCCCCCTGTCCCCCAACTCCTGGCAATACCGTGGCCTGAATGCCATGAACCCAGGGCTGTCCTACCTCTCCGATGCCCTGATCGAGCTGGCCCGTGAAGGCCATCCGGTTATGGCAGGCTCGGCAGACCTGCAGTATTCCAATGGCCTGAACAAGTTCGCCACGGCGTTCCCCGACCGCTACATCCAGTTCGGCATCTCCGAGCAGAACATGGTCACCGCTGCCGCCGGCCTGGCCACCTGCGGGGTGATGCCGTTCGTGGCGACCTTCGCCTCGTTCCTGGGCCTGCTGTGCTGCGAACAGATCCGCATGGACGTGGCCTATTCGGCCCAGCCGGTGCGCCTGATCGGCCACCATACCGGGATCTCGCTGGGCTTCTACGGCACCTCGCACCATGCCACCGAGGATATAGCCACCATGCGCTCGATCGCCGACCTGGCGGTGGTCTCGCCCTCCGACGGCCCGCAATTGGCGGCAGCGATCAAGGCCTCGGCCAGCTATGACAAACCGGTGTACTTCCGTATCGGTCGCGGCCGCGACCCGATCATCTACGAGCACGGCACAACCTTCGAGTTCGGCAAGGCCACCGAGCACTTGCAGGGTGAAGAGCTGACCATCATCGCCTGTGGCATCACCGTACACCCGGCGCTTGCCGCGGCCCGCAAGCTCAATGCCGAAGGCCGTTCGGTGGGCGTGATCGACATGGCCTCGATCAAGCCGATCGACCGCGAGACGATCCTCCAGGCCGCTGCGCGCAGCAAGCGGATGATGACCGTCGAGGAGCATAACGTGCTCGGTGGCCTGGGCGCCGCGGTGGCCGAGGTGCTGGCCGACGAAGGCGTCGGGGTCAAGCTCAAGCGTCATGGCATCTACGACGAATACAGCCTGATCGCGCCGCCGACCCACCTGTACCAGCACTACAAGCTCGATGCCGCCGGTATCGAGGAAGTGGCCCTGGCCCACATGGCGAGCTGACCCGCCCCGCAATACGGGCAGCGCCGTCTTGGGTGCTGCCCGCCCCATTCGCTCGGAGACTACAATGAACAACATGACCGAGACCCTGCCAGGCAGCGTTGCCTACGCTGCACCTGACGCCACGCGCCTGCGTCGCAAGTCCTTGCTTGCTACCGGCGTCGGCAACCTGCTGGAGTGGTTCGACTGGACCCTTTACACCGTTGCCTCCGTCTACATTGCCAGTGCCTTGTTCGACAAGAGCAACCCCACCTCAGCGCTGCTCGCCACCCTGGCGGTGTTCGCCGCAGGTTTCCTGTTGCGGCCATTGGGCGGCATCGTCTTCGGTATCCTCGCCGACCGCCTCGGCCGACGCACCGTGCTGCTCAGCACCATGCTGCTGATGGCCGGCGCCAGCCTGCTGATCGCGTTCATCCCTTCCTATGAATCGATCGGCAGCTGGGCTTCCGGATTGCTGCTCTGTGCGCGCTTGGTCCAGGGCTTCGCCCACGGTGGAGAGACCACCACGTCCTACGCCTACATCGCCGAGATCGCCCCGCCAAAGCGCCGGGGGTTGTGGTCGAGCACGGTGTTCTTCGCGGTGGGCAGCGGCTCGCTGCTGGCAACCTTCTACATGGCCCTGCTGACCTCGATGCTGAGCACCGAGCAGATGCAGGACTGGGGCTGGCGCATCCCCTTCGCCACCGGTGGCCTGCTGGCGGTGGTTGCCCTGTGGCTGCGCCGCAACATGATGGAAAGCGACCACAGCCCTAGCACCGCCAGCGCAACGCAGCACACTACTTGCTGGAGCCGCGGGCAGGTACTGCAACATGGTGTGCGGTTGTTCCTGTATGAAGCAGGCGCCACCCTGACCTACTACACCTGGGTCACGTCGGCATCGATCTATGCCATGAGCGTGAAGGGCATGGACCCGCACAACGCCTTCATGATGAGCTGCGTCGCCCAGGTCATCTACCTCGCCTTCCTGCCGGTCTGCGGTTGGGTTTCGGACCAGGTGGGGCGCAAGGTCTGTGCACTGATTTCGCTGCTGGGTATCGCGGCAACCCTGTTCCCTCTGTGGGGCATGATCTCCAGCGAGCCGTGGACCCTGATGGTGGCGCAGACTGCCGGCCTGATGCTGGTGGCCTTCATCACCGGCTGCAAGCCCGCATCGATTTCCGAGCAAGTCCCTACCCGTTATCGCACGCGGATGTTCGGTGTGTGCATTTCGTTGGGTGTGGCGGTATTCGGGGGAACTGCGTCGTATGTGACAACCTGGCTTTACTCGGAGCAGATTGGCTGGGTGTTCAACGTCTACCTGATCGTCGTGGCGCTGATTGCCAGTGGCGTGGTACTGATGTGGAAGAACAACCACGGCATTCCGATCGATCAGGTTTGAGTCTTAGACGCTGGGGCTGCCAGGCAGCCCCCTTTACGCTTACCCGCCTAACGCACTGACCAGTGCCGCCTGGTTCTGCCACTGGGCAGTGCGTACCGTGGCCAGGGCATCCAGGGCACTGAGCTGGTTGCGCTGGGCCTCCAGCACATCAAGGAACGGCGCCTCGCCAGCCTGCCACGAACGGCGGATCTGCTCGAAGGCCGAGGTCGACTGCTCGCTGGCACGTGCCAGCAGTACCTGGCGCTCCGCATTGCGCTGGGCCGCCGCGAGTGCCGATTCCACCTCCGACACCGCCACCAGCACCGTGCGCCGGTAACTCAGCAACGCCTCCCGCGCCTCGGCATCCCGGACCTGCACCTGCGCCTTGCGCCGGCCACCATCGAACAATGGCGCGCTGGCATTGACGCCGGCCAGCCAGAAGGTCGAGTTGGCCAGCGTGGCCGCGCTCATGCCATTGATCAACGAACCCAACGCCGCCGACAGGCTCAGACGTGGCATCAGCTCTGCCTTGGCCACGCCAACCCGCGCATAGGCGGTAACCACCCGTGCCTCGGCAGCCTTCACGTCAGGACGCCGACGCAGCAGGTCCGCAGGCGTGCCAGCATCCTGCAAGGCCACCTCACGCACACTCGCCGGGTTGGCATGCATCTGCCCGTACAACTCGGCACTGGGCATGGCCAGCAGCACCGAAAGCCGGTGCACGGTGCGCTGCCACTCCAGGCGCAGCGCCGGCACCCGGGCCGCAGTGCGGTCGGCCTGGGCGCGGGCCCGCAGCAGGTCGGCCTCCGGGCTGCTGCCCGCCGCGTACAACTGCTCGCTCAACTGCAAGGTCTCGGCCTGGCTCTGGGCACTCTGGCGGACGATCTCCAGGCGCTGCTCCAAGCCTCGGGCCTGGGCATAGGCCTGGACCACTTCACCCACTAGCGCAACCTTTACTGCATGGGCTTGCTCTTCACTTGCCGTCACCTCGGCGTCAGCAGCGCGGATGCCTTCACGGATGCGGCCAAACAGGTCAAGCTCCCAGCTGGCGCCCAGGCCCAACGAGATCGGCGCATCGATCAGTGCCTCGCTGTAGCCGGTCTGGTAAGCCGAGGTACGCTGGCGTGCGGCACTGGCGCCGAAGTCCAGGGCCGGGCTGCCGGCCGCAGCGCTGACTGCCCTCAGAGCCCGGGCTGCATCGATGCGCGCCAGCGCAACCTGCAGATCGAGGTTATCATCCAATGCCCGCTGCACCAGGCGGTCGAGCAGCGGATCGTGATAGCCGCGCCACCACTGTTCGGTCACAGCCAGCGGCGCTTCGGAGCGGGCATTGAGGTAATGCTGCACAGGTGCAGCGCTGGGCGGCGGCAAGCTCGGGGCAGCGCATGCAGCCAGCAGCGCCGCAGTAAAACCCAGTACGGGGAAACGAAGACGCATGTTCATCGCTGGAAGTCCTGTTCGACAGCCGAAGGCTGTGACGATACCTGCCGTTCGCCGCCGGCAAGGCGACGAACCAGCACATAGAAAATCGGTGTGAACACCAGGCCGAACAGGGTTACCCCGATCATCCCGAAGAACACCGCAGCCCCCACCGCCAGGCGCATCTCGGAACCGGCCCCCTCGGACAGCACCAGTGGCAAGACGCCAAGGATGAACGCCAGCGAGGTCATCAGGATCGGCCGCAGGCGCAGGCGACAGGCTTCCACCACCGCCTCGACCGTACCCTGCCCTTCCTTTTCCAGCTGCCGGGCCACTTCGACGATGAGGATGGCGTTCTTTGCCGCCAGGCCCACCAGGACGATGAAACCGATCTGGGTGAGGATGTTGATGTCCTGGCCCATCAGGCGCACGCCACCGGCCGCGGCCAGCAGGCACATCGGCACGATCAGCAGGATCGCCAGCGGCAGGCTCCAGCTGCCGTATTGCGCCGCCAGCACCAGGTAGACGAACACCACACAGAGCGGGAAGACCAGCAGGCCCATGTTGCCGGCGGTGGTCTGCTGGTAGCTCAGGTCGGTCCACTGGTAGCTGATGCCCGCCGGCAGATTCACCTTGGCCAGGCGTTCCATGGTCTCGATGGCATAGGTCGAACCCAGGCCTGGCAAGGTGTCACCGTTGATCTCGGCGGTCGGGAACAGGTTGTAACGTGGGAAGCGCTCTACCCCCAGGGCCTCGTGCAGCTGCGTCACGCTGGCCAGCGGAACCATCTGCCCGGCCTGATTGCGCACCTTGACCCGCGCCAGGTCCTCTGGCGTGACCCGGTAAGGCAGGTCGGCCTGGGCAGTGACACGGTAGGTGCGGCCGACCAGGTTGAAGTCGTTGATGTAGGTCGAGCCGAAGTAGGTCTCGATGGCCTGGTTGATCTGGCTGCTTGGCACGCCCAGCATCTCGGCGCGCTCACGGTCGAGCTCGACGAACACCTGCGGAGTGCTGGCCGAAAACGGCGAATACACACCCGTCATGCCCGGTGTGGCGTTGGCGGCGGCAATCAGCTGCGCCGTGGCCTTGGCCAGCGCGTCACTGCCTAGCCCGGCACGGTCCTGCAGACGCTGGGAGAAACCACCGGTACTGCCCAGCCCCTGCACCGGCGGCGGCGTAGCGACAATCACCGACGCACCGCTGACCGCTTTCAGGCGTTCGCGCAGGTCGGCCGCGATCACGTCCGATGTGCGGCCCTTCAGCTTGCGCTTGGACCAGGGTTCGAACACCGGGGCCAGGCCCGCCGAATTGGACGAGTTGGTCCCGGTGACCATCGAGAAGCCCGAGAAGGTCGGCACCCTGTCCACACCCGGCACCTGCAGGGCGATGGCTTCGATCTGCTGGGAAATCGCGTTGGTACGCTCCAGCGATGCGCCGTCGGGCAATTGCACGATCACCACCAGGTAGCCACGGTCCTGGGCCGGGATGAAGCCCTTGGGCGTGGACACCATCAGGTAGGCGGTAGCGGCGATCAGTACGGCATACACGGCCAGCATCAGCGGCGTCCTGGCAACCAGGCCGCGGACGCTGCCGGCATAACCATTGGACAGCCGGGCAAAGCCCTGGTTGAACGCTTCGGCAGCGCGCCGCGGCAGGCCCGGCAGACCGGCACGCAGCGGCGCATGGCCACCGTGACGGCGCAGGATCATCGCCGCCAGCGCCGGCGACAGGGTCAGCGAGTTGAACAGCGAAATGGCCGTGGCCACCGCGATGGTCACGCCGAACTGGCGGAAGAACTCGCCGGAAATCCCCGGGATGAACGCCGTGGGAATGAACACCGCACAGAGCACCAGGGTGATCGCCACCAGCGCACCGCCAATCTCCTGCATGGTGACGATGGTCGCCTGGAGCGGGCTCTTGCCCTCGCCCAGGTGGCGCTCGACGTTCTCCACCACGACAATGGCGTTGTCGACCACGATCCCTACCGCCAGCACCAGGCCGAACAGGGTCAGGTTGTTGATCGAGTAACCCAGCAGCGCCATCACTGCGAAGGTACCCACCAGTGACACCGGGATGGCCAGGATCGGAATGATCGACGGCCGCCAGCCCTGGAGGAACAACAGCACCACCAGCACCACGAGGATTACCGCCTCGTAGATGGTCTTGCCCAGCTCACCGATACTGTCTGCGATGAACGCCGTGGGGTTGTAGCCGATGCTGTATTCGATGCCCTCCGGGAAGTCCTTGCTAAGTTGCTGCATGGTCTGCTCCACTACCTGCATGGTCGCCAGGGCATTGGCGCCCGGACGCTGCAGCACCTGCAGGCCGATGGCCGGGTTGCGCAGGTAGTAGGTGTTGTTGACGTAGGCCAGCCCGGCGATCTCGGTACGCGCCACGTCCTTCAGGCGCACCAGGCGGCCCGCCTCGCCGGACTTGAGCACGATGTTGTCGAAGTCAGCCGGCTCCTTGAGCCGCCCTTCGAAGATCAGGTTCGGTTGAAACGCCTGGGAGGCCACCGGTGGTTGGGCGATGACACCGCCGGCCACCTGGGTGTTCTGCGCACGAACGGCGGCGATGATGTCGCCCGGGGTCAGGTCGAAGGCGGCGACGCGCTCCGGGTCCAGCCAGATGCGCATCGAATACTCACGCGCGCCCAGCGGGTTTATGTCGCCAACGCCGTCGATGCGCTTGAGGGTATCGGCCACGGTGCGAATGGCGAAGTTCGACACGTACAGCTGGTCATAGGTGCCCTTGGGCGAGGAAATGAAAATGGTCGACAGCTGGGTCGGCGAGGACTTGCGCACCGACACACCGCTGCGCTGCACCGGTTCGGGCAGGCGTGGTGTGGCCAGGGCCACGCGGTTCTGCACCAGCACCTGGGCCTTGTCGACGTCGGTGCCGCCCTTGAAGGTCACGGTCAGGTTCAGGCTGCCATCGGAGGTGGCCTGGCTGTACATGTAGAGCATGTCCTCGACACCGTTGACCTCCTGCTCCAGCGGGATCGCCAGAGTCTCGGCGACGGTCTGCGCCGAGGCCCCCGGATAGGTGGCCTGGACCACCACCGTGGGGGGCGCGATGTCGGGATACTCGGCAGTCGGCAGCACCAGGTAGGCCAGGCCGCCGACGATCATCAGCACCACCGAGAGGACTATCGCCAGCACCGGCTGGTCGATCGAGGTGCGTCCCAGGTTCATAGCGTCGCCTCCTGGGCCGGGTTGGCGGCGGCAACCCGGGTCAGGCTGCGCTGTTCACCGATCGCAGTATCCCCGGCGCGTACCCGTTGCAGGCCATCGACAATGACCCGGTCGTCGGCCTGCAGGCCGCTGACCACTTCGCGCAGGCCGTCATGCAGCTTGCCCAGCTGTACCGGGCGCAGTTCGACGCGGTTCTGTGCATCGAGCACATACAGCACCTTGCGCGTGGCATCGATGCCTACGGCCGTATCCGGCACCAGCAAGGCCTCATAGGCCGGGCGCGCGGAAAACTGCACGCGGCCGAACTGGCCCGGGCTCAACGCCAGGTCCGGGTTGCTGACCCGCGCGCGCTGGCGCAGGGTGCCGGTGGATGGGTCCAGGCGGTTGTCGATGAAATCCATGCGCCCGCTCAGCGATGCCTGGAGCTCGCCTGGCAGGGCGATGCGCACCTGGCTCCCGGCAATGTTGCCGGCCGACTGACGGCGGTACTTCAGGTAGCTCTGCTCGTCGATGTCGAAGTAGATGTCGATGGGATCGAGCGAGACGATGGTGGTCAGCAGGGTGGCATCGTTGCTGCCACCGTTGACCAGGTTGCCTTCGCTGATCAATTTGCGGCTGATACGCCCGCTCATGGGCGCGGTGATACGGGTGAACTCGAGGTCCAGACGAGCGCTGGCCAGCGCGCCTTCGGCGCTGAGCACTTCGGCGCGGGCCGCCTCGCGCGCTTGCAGGCGCTGGTCGTACAAGCTCTGCGCAATGGTCCTGGAATCGATCAGCACCTTGGCGCGGGCATACTCCTGTTCGGCCAGAGCCTGTTGCGAACGGGCCTGGGCCAGTTTGCCCTGGGCCTGGGTCACCGCCGCCTGGAAGCTGCGCGAATCAATGACGAACAGCAGATCGCCCTTCTTCACGATTGCACCGTCCCGGAAGGCTACCTTCTCCAGGTAGCCGCTGACGCGCGAGCGTACCTCTACCGAATCGGTTGCCTCGAACCGGCCGGTAAAGCTGTCCCAGTCACTGATGGTCGACTTCAACGGTTGGCTCACCACCACACTCGGCGCCGCCGGAGCACTCTCCTGCGTCTGCGGGCCACAGCCGACCAGCAATGCCGCCAGCGACAAGGCGAACAGCGCCCTTTTGCCCGTTACGGGCAGTTTCACGTTCATGATCTCCATAACCGGCGTCATTTCCTGAAGGCGTGGGCGTTGAGGGAATGGTTGCGCTCGACGAATGCCGACGACTCCTCGGCGTGAACAGCCAGGGTGGACGACAGGGTGACCAGGGTGGCGAACGCGAGCAGGGCGTGCTTGATGGCGGTCATGGGGAAAGCCTCGGTATTTGAAAGTGAGGCGAATTCTTGGGAATTGCGGGTGCAAGAAAAATAGCGCCGCGAACAAATCAATATTGTGCACTGTTCACGAATATGAACGCTTGAGGGTGCAGATGCCGCGCCTGCCCTGCTCCGCCTCGTTCAGCTCGATCAGTTCGCTCAGGGGCACAACAGGCCCATGGCATGCTAAATACTATGTGCATGCACCTTATCAAGGAGCCTGCAATGATCGCGGTTCGCGAAGCCTGGAACGCCGGCCTGTTCAAGCGTGAACACTGGATGCGCAACCTTGTCTCCGGCCTCATCGTCGGGGTTGTTGCGCTGCCCCTCGCCATGGCCTTCGCCATCGCTTCCGGGGTCAAGCCGGAGCAAGGCATCTACACGGCAATCATAGGCGGGCTGCTGGTTTCCTTGCTGGGCGGCAGTCGATTGCAGATCGCCGGACCGACCGGGGCCTTCATCGTGATCCTCGCAGGGGTGACGGCGAAGTACGGAGTGGAAGGCCTTCAACTGGCCACGATGATGGCTGGCGCCATACTGCTGGTGCTTGGCATTACCCGCCTGGGTGCAGTCATCAAGTTCATTCCCGACCCGGTGATCGTAGGTTTCACCGCCGGCATCGGCATCATCATCTGGGTTGGGCAATGGCGTGACTTCTTCGGCCTGCCCGAAATCGAAGGTGGGCACTTCCACGAAAAACTGTGGCATCTGTTGCTAGCCCTGCCGGACCTCCACATTGCCACGACGCTGCTCGCGACATGCAGCCTTGCTTTGCTGATCCTGGCCCCAAGGCTGCCCGTGCTGAAACGCCTGCCCGGGCCACTGGTAGCCATGGTGTTCGCGACGCTGGTCCAATCCCTGTTTCATTTTGACGGTGTGGCTACCATCGGCACCGCCTTCGGCGCGATCCCACAAGGTTTGCCGTCACTGACCTGGCCCGAAGTCTCCCTGGCGCGGGTGATCGAACTGATCGGGCCAGCGTTTGCGATCGCCATGCTGGGGGCCATCGAATCATTGCTCTCGGCTGTCGTCGCCGACGGCATGGCAGGGACCAGGCACGACTCGAACCAGGAACTGATCGGCCAAGGGATCGCCAACCTGGTAGTGCCGCTGTTCGGTGGCTTTGCCGCCACAGGTGCCATTGCCCGGACAGCAACCAACATCCGCAATGGTGCTACCGGGCCGTTGGCCGGCATCATCCATGCGCTGACACTGGTACTGATCATCCTGTTCCTGGCGCCACTGGCGTCGAACATTCCACTCTGCGCACTGGCAGCGATCCTGTTCGTCGTCGCCTACAACATGAGCGAGCTGAAGCATTTCAAGCGCATGCTGCAGCGCGCACCGAGAGCCGACATCGCCATCCTGCTCGTCACCTTCACCTTGACGGTGTTCAGCGACCTGGTAATCGCCGTGAATATCGGCGTCATCCTCGCCATGCTTCAGTTCATGCGCCGCATGGCATCGTCCGTTGAAGTCCAGCAGGTGGTCGAAGAGGAACTGGCCAATCAACTGCACAGCAACGGCCAGAAATCGCTGCCCCCCGGCGTGCTGGTGTACACCATCGAAGGCCCGCTGTTCTTTGGCGCCGCTGAAACCTTCGAGCGCGCCCTGTCACAAACGCATACCGACCCTGAACTGCTGGTAATTTGCCTGAAGCGGGTGCCCTTCATGGATATCACCGGGCTGCAGACCCTGGAGGAAGTGATCCAGCAACTGCATGAACGCCAGATCGTTGTGAAACTGTGCGAAGCCAACGGCAAGGTGCTTGGCAAGCTCGAAAAGGCCGGAATCTTGCGCCTGCTTGGCCCCGGGCACTATCACCAAACGCTCGGTACCGCCCTGCTGGAGGCAAAGGCACCGGCGGCACACAACTGACTTGTGATCCACCAGCAGTAAAGCGGCGTTATTCTTGTCCAGTCGCTTGTATTGAAAGGCCATACAGAGTCCCATTTCAGGAACAGCCACCTGGCACTGCGCGGCCCCCCCTGTAGGAGCAGCCTTGTGCTGCGAAGAGGCCGGTACAAGCAACAGATATGCATAATCAGTACGGGCCTCTTCGCAGCACAAGGCTGCTCCTACAGAGGTACGCGCAAGGCCATGGGGTTGAGACTTCAGCCCAGCAACTGGCTCAACACCGCACGCAACTTCCCCGGCTTGACGGGCTTGTTCAGCAACGGCGCACCGAGCTTGTTCAAGGAGCGTCGGCACTGATCGCTGCGGTCGGCAGTGATGATCACCGCAGGAATGGCGGCGCCGAAATGTTCACGCAAATGCCTGACCACCTCGCAGCCGACAACACCGTGGTCCAGGTGAAAGTCCGCCAGGATCAATTCCGGTGCCCGCCCCTGCAAGGCCAGCAAGGCCCCGGCCTGGTCGGTCGCGGTAACCACTTCGCAGCCCCACTGCCCGAGCAGCGCGCCCATGCTCTCGAGGATGCTCACTTCGTTGTCCAGTACCAGCAGGCGGCGGCCTGGCAACGGGTTGCCGGCGCCCGGCTGCGGCGCGGCCTGGTGGATAGGCAACGGCATGGCTTCGCCGATCGGCACGTCGATGCTGAACATCGAGCCACGCCCCGGCCATGAACGCACCTCGACGCGATAGCCGAGAATCTTGGCGATCCGCTCGACGATGGCCAGCCCCAGGCCCACACCCTTGCGATCGGCGGCACGGCCTACGTCAAGTTGGTTGAACTCGAGGAAAATGGCCTGCAGCCGATCGGCCGCGATGCCCCGCCCGGTATCCCACACCTCCAGGCGCAAGTGATCGCCGCGGCGCCTGGCGCCCAGCAGAATCCTGCCCTCATCGGTATAACGGCAAGCGTTGCTGAGAAAGTTGCGCAGGATACGCGTCATCAGCCGCAGGTCGGTGCTGATGGCGTAGTCGGCAATGCGCGCACGCAACTTCAGGCCTGCCGCATCGGCCACCGTGCGGAACTCCGAGACCAGTGGCCCGAACAGCTCGTCGAGGCGGTACAGCGCTACGTCCGGCTTGACCGCCGCCTGGTCGAGCCGGGAAATGTCCAGCAGGTCGGTCAGCAGGTCTTCAGCGCCCTCCAGCGCCTGATGGGTACGCTCCACCAGCACTTTTTCCGCTTCTGGCAGCGGTCTTTCGCGCAACGTCGAGATCAGCAGCCGCGCGGCATTCAGCGGTTGCAGCAGGTCATGGCTGGCGGCAGCGAGGTACTTGTCCTTGCTGCGGTTGGCGGTTTCCGCGGCGTCGCGGGCATCGCGCAGGGCGCGGGCGATCTGTTTGCGCTCGGCGATCTGCTGTTGCAGGTTGCGGTTGGCCTCCAGCAGCTCATCGGTACGGGCAGCCACCCGTTGCTCGAGCTCGTCATTCAGTTGCTGCAGGCGCTGCTGGGCCAGCTTGCGTTCGGTGATGTCGGCGACAAACCCTTCCACCAGCCCTTCCTGACCTGGCTTGAGCAACAGGTTCATCAACACATCGAGGTGGCTGCCGTCCTTGCGCCGCAAGCGGGTTTCATAACCGTGCAGGCTGCGTTCACGGGCGAGGGTCGCGGTGATGGCGTGCAGTTCTTCAGCCCCGCCGACAAACAGGTTGGCGGCAAGGTCCGTCAGCGGAAACAGCAACGCTTGCGGGTTGTCGTAACCGAGCATGCGTGCCAACGCCGGGTTGGCGGCACGCATGCCGTCTTGCAGGCTGGCCTGGAAAATCCCGTGCACGGCGTTTTCGAACAACCATTTGTAGCGGTTGCGTTCGGCCTCCAGTTCGTCCAGGCGCGCCGCCAGCTCCGGGTAATGGCTCTTGCGCGCCGAGTGGTCGCCCAGCCCCAGCAGCCCGGCCAGCGCCCGTTGCTGCTCGTCAGAGGGCCTCGCCATAGACCACCTCGACATCACGTTGGCTCGACGCACGCGGGTTGGTGAGGATGCACGGGTCATCCATCGCATGTTGCGACAGGAACGGGATATCGGCCGTGCGCACGCCGTGCAGGCCCAGGGTTTCATGGAAGCCGATGGCACGCTTGAGCGCGATCAGGTGCTCCACCAGGCGTGCGCAGATCTGCCGGTGGTTGAGGCCGCGGCAGTCGATACCCAGCACTTCGGCAATCACCTTGAAACGCTCCGGTGCCGAGCTGTAGTTGAACGCCACCACGTGCTCCACCAGCACCGCATTGCACAGGCCATGCGGCAGGTCGAGAAACCCGCCCAGGCTGTGCGACATGGCGTGGACCGCACCCAGGATCGCATTGGAAAACGCCAGCCCCGCCTGCATGCTGCCCAGCATGATCTTCTCGCGCAGGGCGATATCGGTGGGGTTGGCGATCATCTCCACCAGGTTGCCGTTGATCAGGCGCATGGCCTCCAGCGCATGGGGGTCGGTCAGCGGACCGTGGCCGGTGGAAACGAAGGCTTCGATGGCATGCACCAGCGCATCGATACCGGTGCAGGCCGACAGGAACGGGTCCATGCTCAGGGTGGTTTGCGGGTCGATCAGCGACACGTCCGGCACCACCGCCTTGCTGACGATGGAGAACTTCATGCGCTCCTGCTGGTTGGAAATGATCACGAACTGCGACACGTCCGCCGAGGTGCCGGCCGTGGTCGGGATCAGGATCAGCGGCGGGCTGGGCACGCGGATCATGTCCACGCCTTCGAATTCGAGGATGCTGCGCCCGTGGGCGACCACGATGCCGATGGCCTTGCCGCAATCCATCGGGCTGCCGCCGCCGACCGCGACGATCACATCACAGTGGTTTTGCCGGTAGATCTCGGCGCCAAGCATCACCTCTTCCACACGCGGGTTGGGCGATACGGCGCTGTACAGGCAGTAGTCGATGCCCTGGGCCTGCAGGCTGGCCTCCACGTCCGCCACCCAACCGGCGGCAATCACACCGGGGTCGCTGACCACCAGCACCTTGCGCGCACCGAAGGTCTTGGCGTAATTGGCGACATTATGCCGGCAGCCGGCACCAAAGATGATCTCGGGCGAAACGAACTTGCGAAGCGGGCTGAAACTCTGGCTCATCGGGAAGCCTGTTCTTATTGTTCTGGAAGGTAACCGCCAGCGTAAAGCATCCCGCAGCGAAAGCAACCAGACCAAAGCCTGGCCACGGCTCATTCGATCCAGTACTTGGCACGGGCCACCTCCAGGAACGCCAGGATGTCCTCGTCCAGCCCCGGCACCCCGGGGAAGCGCTGTGCAAGGCGGTCGATGACCGCCGCCACGCTGCGCCGGCCGTCCAGCAACTCGAGCACCCAGCCGGCACTGGCGTTGAGTTCGATGGTGCCCTCCGGGTACAGCAGCACATGGCAGGCCCGGCAGGGCTCCCAGCGCAGGCGGAAGCCCTTGCGCAAGGCCAGGGCTTGTTCGCGATCGATCAGGTTCACAACGGGCATGCTCAATGAAGAACCGGCCATCACGCTGATGGCCGGACAGGCATCAACGATTGGCGAAGTACATCGTCACTTCGAAGCCGATGCGCAGGTCGGTAAAGGCGGGTTTAGTCCACATGGGGCATTCCTCTTCTTGGTGCCGGGCGATTCCGGTAGAGGCATTAATGCACGAGGGGCGACGGGGCCGAATGCTACTTTGGGACAGGTTTGCGGGGTGCGTTGGTAGGAAGGCAGCGACAAGCCGAGGAGTAATGTGTTGCTGTGCTGGCCTCATCGCCGGCAAGCCAGCTCCCACAGGTACTGCATGGGCCTTGAACCTTGTGCAGTACCTGTGGGAGCTGGCTTGCCAGCGATGGGCTGCAAGGCAGCCCCCGAGGCCAGCTCAGGCATTAGAAGAAGCCCAGCGGGTTGATGTCGTAGCTCACCAGCAGGTTCTTGGTCTGCTGGTAGTGATCGAGCATCATCTTGTGCGTTTCGCGGCCCACCCCGGACTTCTTGTAACCACCGAACGCGGCATGCGCCGGGTACAGGTGGTAGCAGTTGGTCCACACGCGCCCGGCCTTGATCCCGCGGCCCATGCGGTAGGCACGGTTGATGTCACGGGTCCACAGCCCCGCGCCCAGGCCAAACTCGCTGTCGTTGGCGATCGCCAGCGCTTCGGCTTCGTCCTTGAAGGTGGTCACGCCCACCACCGGGCCGAAGATCTCCTCCTGGAACACGCGCATCTTGTTGTTGCCCTTGAGCAGGGTCGGCTGGATGTAGTAACCGCTGGCCAGGTCGCCGTCGAGCCGCTCGGCAGCGCCACCGGTGAGCAGCTGCGCGCCCTCCTCCCGGGCAATCTGCAAGTAGGAAAGAATCTTGTCGTATTGCTGCTCCGAGGCCTGGGCGCCGACCATGGTCGCGGTGTCCAGCGGGTTGCCACGGGTGATCTTGGCGATCTTCTTCATCACCTCGGCCATGAACGGCTCGTAGATCGATTCCTGGATCAGCGCCCGCGACGGGCAGGTGCACACTTCACCCTGGTTGAAGAACGCCAGCACCAGGCCTTCGGCTGCCTTTTCGATGAACGCGGGCTCGGCCTGCATGATGTCTTCGAAGAAGATGTTCGGCGACTTGCCGCCCAGTTCGACGGTGGACGGGATGATGTTCTCGGCCGCGCACTTCATGATGTGCGAGCCCACCGGGGTGGAACCGGTGAAGGCGATCTTGGCGATGCGCTTGCTGGTGGCCAGTGCCTCACCGGCTTCGCGACCAAAGCCCTGGACGATGTTCAGCACGCCTGCCGGCAGCAGGTCGGCGATCAGCTCGGCGAAAATGGTGATCGACAGCGGCGTCTGCTCCGCCGGTTTGAGCACCACGCAGTTGCCGGCGGCCAGCGCCGGGGCGAGTTTCCAGGCGGCCATCAGCAGCGGGAAGTTCCATGGAATGATCTGCCCGACCACGCCCAATGGCTCGTGGATGTGGTAGGCCACGGTGCCCTCGTTGATTTCGGCGGCGCCGCCTTCCTGGGCACGGATGCAGCCGGCGAAGTAGCGGAAGTGGTCCGCCGCCAGCGGCACGTCGGCGTTGAGGGTTTCGCGCACGGCCTTGCCGTTGTCCCAGCTCTCGGTAACGGCCAGTACTTCGAGATTCTGTTCGATGCGGTCGGCGATCTTCAGCAGTATCAGGGCGCGGTCCTGCACCGAGGTCTTGCCCCAGGCCTCGGCAGCGGCATGCGCAGCGTCCAGGGCCTGCTCGATGTCCTGGGCGCCGGAGCGCGGGAACTCGGCAATCGGCTGGCCATTGACCGGCGAGCTATTGGTGAAGTACTGGCCGCCCAGCGGCGGCACGAATTCACCGTTGATGAAGTTGCCGTAGCGTGGTTTGAAGGACACGACGGCGCCTGGGGTTCCGGGTTGTGCGTAGATCATGCTGAGCCTCTGTGGGTCGATGCCTGTCCGGCGACAGGCGATGAGCCGATGGTAAAAAGCCCCGCCTGCCGGGCGAATGCATCGTTGGCAGCGGGGCTCTCGTCATTTGGTAGTAGGGCCGCTTGCCACAGGGTCCCTGGCAGCAAGCGGCAGGTTGCAGGCTTAGCGACTGGCGCTTGCCGTTTGCAGTTGCTTGGGCAGCTTGAAGGTCCAGAGCATGCCGCCCTGGTTGAAGTCCTTGACCCGCTTGGCCACTTCACCGCCCCACAGCGGCACCGCGCCGCCCCAACCGGAAACCACCGAAACGTACTGCTCGCCGTCCATTTCCCAGGTCACTGGCGAACCGAGCACGCCGGAACCGGTCTGGAACTCCCAGACCTTGTCGCCGGTCTTGGCGTTGAAGGCCTGCAGGAAGCCTTCCGGCGTGCCGGTGAACA
This sequence comes from Pseudomonas sp. A2, assembly GCF_023100865.1. Lineage (NCBI taxonomy): Bacteria > Pseudomonadati > Pseudomonadota > Gammaproteobacteria > Pseudomonadales > Pseudomonadaceae > Pseudomonas > Pseudomonas sp. A2. The sequence goes on along the minus strand of NZ_CP039127.1, from coordinate 2,668,522 downwards.
CCAGGTTGCCCTTGGTGGTCAGCACCCCGCCCCACAGCGGCGCATAGTTCTTGTGGCGCCACACTTCCTTGCCGCTGACCGGGTCGATGGCGCGCAACACGCCAATGTAGTCTTCGTTGAGCGGCTTGATGGTGAAGCCGGCACCGAGGAACGCCGCGCCCTTCTTGTAGGCGATGCCTTCGTTCCAGATGTCCATGCCCCACTCGTTGGACGGCACATAGAACAGCCCGGTGTCCTTGTTATAGGCCATCGGCATCCAGTTCTTGGCCCCGAGGAACGCCGGGGCGACGAACACCGAGCTGCCCTTGGCCTCGCTACCCGGCGCCCCCGGCCGGCTGGCCTCGTTGTAGATTGGCCGGCCGTCCTTGTCCAGGCCGGTGGCCCAGGTGATCTTGTCGACGAAGGGGAAGCCGCGGATGAACTTGCCGTTGGTGCGGTCCAGCACGTAGAAGAAGCCGTTGCGGTCAGCGGTAGCGGCGGCCTTGACCTCCTTGCCGCCATCCTTGTAGTTGAACGAGATCAGCTCGTTGACGCCGTCGAAGTCCCAGCCGTCATGCGGCGTGCTCTGGAAGTGCCACTTGATGGTGCCATCGTCGGGGTTCAGGGCCAGGCGCGACGAGGAATACAGGTTGTCGCCCGGGCGCAGGTGCGAGTTCCACGGCGCCGGGTTGCCGGTGCCGAACAGGATCAGGTTGGTTTCCGGGTCGTAGTAGCCGCCCAGCCAAGGCGCCGCACCACCGGTCTTCCACAGGTCGCCGGGCCAGGTCTTGCCCGCCTCGCCGCCGGAAATGCCGTTTTCGATCGCCTTGCCGTCCTTGTACACGTAGCCCATGTGCCCTTCCACGGTCGGGCGCATCCACAGCAGCTCGCCGTTTTCCGGGTTGTAGGCCTGGATCTTGCCCACCACGCCAAACTCGCCGCCGGCGACGCCGGTGATCAGCTTGCCGTTGACGATCATCGGCGCGGCGCTGATGGAGTAGCCTTCCTTGTGGTCGGCCACTTTTTTGCTCCATACCACCTTGCCGGTGTCCTTGTTCAGCGCCACCAGCTTGGCATCGAGGGTGCCGAAGAACACCAGGTTGCCGTACAGCGCCACGCCGCGGTTGATCACGTCGCAGCACGGGCGGATGTCATCGGGCAGGCGCGCATCGTATTGCCACAGTTTCTTGCCGGTACGGGCGTCCACGGCGAACACCCGTGAGTAGGAGCCGGTGAGGTACATCACCCCGTCCTTGACCAGCGGCTGGGCCTGCTGGCCGCGCTGCTTCTCACCACCGAAGGAAAACGCCCAGACCGGCCGCAGGTCCTTGATGTTGTCGGTATTGAGCAGGTTCAGCGGGCTGTAACGCTGGCCCTGCACGCCCAGGCCATTGGTCACGATCTGCTGCGGGTTCTTCGGGTCCTGGAGAATTTCTTCATTGCTGACAGCGGCGTGGGCTGCACCGGCAAGCAGCATGGCGCTGAGCACCAGGCTCAAGGCGAACACGGGACGACGTGTGGATCGGGTCATGACGGCTACCTTTGGTTTTTTTGTTGTATCCGGGAAAACTTCCCGGTGTGTCGGGAATTCTTGGTCCCGACCTGCTTGCCAACAATTGCCCGCAGTGCTGAGTTTTCTAGTTCCTTGGTAGCAGTGAACTTGCGCGGCCCCACAGGGGGCTGTGTTACACCCTCATCTTGGGGGCTTGGCGTCGACACGCCGCAGTTGCTGACGCTCGTAGCGGGGGTACAGGTGGCTGACACTGCGAATCAGCTCGTAACGGGTCAGGCTGATACCGGCAAACCGCTCGGGTATGGGGCGGCGGATCATCTCGGCCATGTCATCACCACGCGCCGCGCCGTCACGCATCAACCCGTCCAGCCAGCCCAGGTAATCACGCATCTGGGCAAACGGCCGGGCATCGGTGGCCAGCGGGCCATGACCAGGCACCAGCTGCTTCCAGGGCAGCGCTTGCAAGGTGTCCAGGTCCTTCAGCCACACCTCCAGCCCCGGGCTGTTGGGCGTGGTCAATGCGCGCTCGTAGAACACCAGGTCGCCGGCGAACAGCACACCGGTGCTTTCATCCAGAATCGCCAGGTCGGCACCGGTGTGCCCGCCCAGCGCCAGCAGCCGCAGGCGGTGCCCACCCACCTCGTGAATACCTTGCTCCAGCACGCGGGTCGGCAGCACCACCTCGGTACCGCGCATCCAGTCGCCAACCAGGCGGTACATGTTCTCGGCCATGGCCTCCCCCTGCTGGCGCAACAGCTCGCCGGTACCGGCCAGGGCGCCGATGGGCACATCGGCAAAGGCCTGGTTGCCCAGCACATGGTCGGGGTGATGATGGGTCAGCAGCACTTCGACTACCGGCTTGTCGGTGGTGGCGGCAATGGCCTGGCGCAAGGCTTCGCCGTAGCGTTTCGACGGCCCGCTGTCGACCACCACCACCCCGCTGTCGGTGACGATGAACGCGGTGTTGACGATATTGCCGCCGTTATCCTTGGCGAAATTGTCGGTGCTGCCCTCCAGCAGCCAGGTGCCCTCGGCGATCTGCCGGGGCTTGAGCCGATAGTCCAGGTCTGCCCAGGCCGGCAGGCCCAGGCACAGCAGCAACAGCAGAATGCAACGCATGACGGGCGCCTCTGGTCAGGGATGGAGTCGGGCAACGCGTTCAGGGTACTGCCGCCTCGAACTGGTTGCCGCTGTTGTCCTGCAACACCAGCCGGGTCGGCCCGGGGCCTTGGATGTCGAAGCCCAGGTTGGGGTTTTCGCTGACCGCCGGATACAGTTCCAGGCTGGCCAGGCGCTGGCCGTCCGCGCCTTGCAACTCGGCATGGTTGAGGAAGAATTCGGGAATGCCGCTGACCAGGCCGTTGTCCATCGGGTGGGCCACCTGCAGGCGCAAGCGGCTGCTGTCGCCGCGCGGGTAGCGCCCGCCCAGGACTTCACCGAGGTGTTCCTCCCAGCCGGGCTGAGTGCGTACCACGCTGGGCGCGGTACAACCGCCGCCGGCAGCATCGATCAGGGTCGAGCCGACATGCCACAGGCCGTCGCGGGTCAGCACCGCGGCACGCAGCGGTGTGGCCTGTTCGACGCGGATGCGGATCGACAACCAGGGCAGCACGCGCTCGCCAGGCTGGAAGTCGACGATACGCGGCAGCGGGTTGAGTTCGGCCCAGGCGATGATCCGCACCACTTCGCCGCTGAACGCCCGGGCGTCGATCTCCAACGGCACCTGGCGGGCGTCCTCGGCAAACGGCGGCGCCAGCAGCTTGACCCGATCATCGAACACGAATGCGGCCTGGCCCAGCAGCTGCTTGTGGTAGAAGTCCCACATCACCGACGGCACCGGGTCCTTGTGGTTACTCGGCTCGCTGGCCTGGGCCTGTGCGGCCCAGGGCATCCAGCAGGCCAGCAGGAAAGTCGCTCGCCAGTTCATCGCCCACTCCTTTTGATCAACGCAAACCTGGCTGACAGTGCACGGTCCTTGTGGGAGCGGGTTCACCCGCGAACACCGGCGAAGCCGGTGCCATATACCGCGTCGCATTCTTCGCGGATGAACCCGCTCCCACAGGGGGATGTGTTGCTTTTACAAACTCACAAGCCTGCGAAGCCTGTTACTGATACATCTCCGGCACCTGGTAACGCAGGCCATAACTGGCATAAATCGCCTTCATCCGCCCATCACGAATCAGCGTCTCAAGCGCTTCCTCCACCGCATAGGCCAGCTGCCGGTTGCTTTCATGCACCGCCATGCCGATCTCCCAGGCCTGCTTGCCAAGGTTCGGGTAGGCGTTTTCCGCCAGGGCCAGCTGCGGGTCGGCGGCTTGATGCAGTTGCCAGTCAACTTCGCCGCGCATCGCCATCACCGCGTCCACCTGGCCGGCCTGCATGGCGCCGAAAGCTTGCTGCACATTGGGGTAGTGATGGGTCCTGGCACTGAGCATGCCGTTGAACACAGAAGTCAGGTAGAACGACGGTACGCTGTCCACCTCGACCCCGATCGGGTGCTGCTGGAACACCGCGACACTGGCCACCGAGGGCAGGCGGCGGCGATCATAGGCGACCTGCCAGCGCTCCTCCTGATAAGGGCCGAACATGACCACCTGGGCGTTTTCCAGCTCGCCTACCTCGTTGCGTCGCTGCGCATAGGCATGGTCGTATGGCACCCGCATCATCAGGTCGGCCAGTTGCTGGTGGCGCAACGGGCTGCCGCGCCAGATGTAGTCGCGCAGATCGTCGTCGAGCTTTTCCCCGGGTGGCGCCCAGATCAGCTGCAAGCGCACCCCCAACGCCGTGGCCAGGGCCTGCGCCAGCTCCACGTCGACACCTCGCGGCTGGCCGTGGTCCTCGAAACTGTAGGGCGCAAAGTCCTTGTACACAGCCACCTTCAATTCGCCGGCGGCGATGATCGCGTCGTAGTTGCGCACCTGCGCCTGCGCCGCCGCGCAGCACAGCAGCAAGCCACTGAACAGCACCGCCAACAGACGCATGGCCGTCATTCCTCGACGTGCACGCTGTCCAGGTAGGTGCGCACCGCCCACAGGGCCTCCTGGCTCAGGTAGTCGGCCATTTTCGGCATGTACACCCGGCCGTCGCGGACCGCACCGTGGCGTACCCGCTCGACGAACCACTCATCCCCGGCCTCGCCGGCATCGAGCATGCGCAGATCCGGGGCGATGCCCCCCGACTTGGCCTCCAGGCCATGGCAGGCGGCGCAGTTCTGGTTGTAGGCCGAGGCACCGATCTCCACGGCCTTGTCGTGCTCGGGAGAGCTGCGGTACGGGTTGACCGCTGCCCAGCCATCGCCGTCCAGGGTTACGCCAGCGTCCTTGATCGGGGTCAGGCCCTTGGTTTCCACGGCCTGGGGCACCACATTGCCATGTGCCCAGGCAGTGCCGGTCAGCACTGCACTGGCAAGCAGCCCGGCAGCCAGCAAGACGTTGCGTTTTGTTGTCATTTTTATGCCCTCACGATTGCACGCAAGGCCTCAACCACAGAGGCCGTGTCGCCATCTTAGAAACAGCCCGCAGGCGGCCGAATGCTGCTTTGGTGGCCGCGCCTTACTCCCTTGGTAGTAGGGCTTGTGGCGAAGGGCCAAATGAGGTGCCCCGTGGGAACTATTCCCGGCAAGGGCGGGATTTTTTCCGTATCCCGCAAGGCCCGCCCCGTCCCACCCTGTGCAGGCCAAAACCTCCACTGGGAACTGCAACCATGACAACAAGAACGCTACCCGCCCTTTCCCCTCTGGCCCTGAGCGTGCGGGCCTTGCTGCTGGCCGGTAGCCTGGCCCTGGGCAGCGTGGCCACGGCAGCCACCACCCCTGCGGCACCTGCCAGCAAGAACGTGACGTGGGAAGACATCGCCAACGACCACCTGACCACCCAGGATGTGCTGCAGTACGGCATGGGTACCAACGCCCAGCGCTGGAGCCCGCTGGCCCAGGTCAATGACCAGAACGTGTTCAAGCTGACTCCGGCCTGGTCCTATTCCTTCGGCGACGAGAAGCAGCGCGGCCAGGAATCCCAGGCCATCGTCAGCGACGGCGTGGTCTACGTTACCGGCTCCTATTCGCGGGTGTTCGCCCTCGATGCGAAAACCGGCAAGCGCCTGTGGACCTACAACCACCGCCTGCCGGACAACATTCGCCCCTGCTGCGACGTGGTCAACCGTGGCGCGGCGATCTACGGCGACAAGATCTACTTCGGCACCCTCGACGCGCGGGTCATCGCCCTCGACAAGCGCACCGGCAAAGTGGTGTGGAACAAGAAGTTCGGCGACCACGCCGCCGGCTACACCATGACCGGTGCCCCGGTGCTGATCAAGGACAAGACCAGCGGCAAGGTACTGCTGATCCACGGCAGCTCCGGCGATGAATTCGGCGTGGTCGGCCAACTGTTCGCCCGCGACCCGGACACCGGTGAAGAGGTGTGGATGCGGCCCTTCGTCGAGGGCCACATGGGCCGCCTGAACGGCAAGGACAGCACGCCGACCGGTGACGTCAAGGCGCCGTCCTGGCCGGACGACCCCACTACCGAAACCGGCAAGGTCGAAGCCTGGAGCCACGGCGGCGGCGCGCCTTGGCAAAGCGCCAGCTTCGACCCCGAGACCAACACCATCATTGTCGGCGCCGGCAACCCTGGCCCCTGGAACACCTGGGCGCGCACCTCGAAGGACGGCAACCCGCATGACTTCGACAGCCTGTATACCTCAGGGCAGGTCGGCGTCGACCCGAGCACCGGTGAAGTGAAGTGGTTCTACCAACACACGCCCAACGATGCCTGGGATTTCTCCGGCAACAACGAGCTGGTGCTGTTCGACTACAAGGGCAAGGACGGCAAGCTGGTCAAGGCCACCGGCCACGCCGACCGCAACGGCTTCTTCTACGTGGTGGACCGCAGCAACGGCAAACTGCAGAACGCTTTCCCCTTCGTCGACAACATCACCTGGGCCAGCCACATCGACCTCAAGACCGGGCGCCCGGTGGAAAACCCTGGGCAGCGCCCGGCCAAACCGCTGCCGGGAGAAACCAAGGGCAAGCCGGTGGAGGTCTCGCCACCCTTCCTTGGCGGCAAGAACTGGAACCCCATGGCCTATAGCCAGGACACCGGCCTGTTCTACATCCCCGGCAACCAGTGGAAGGAGGAGTACTGGACCGAGGAAGTGAACTACAAGAAGGGCTCGGCCTACCTGGGCATGGGCTTCCGCATCAAGCGCATGTACGACGACCACGTCGGCACCCTGCGCGCCATGGACCCGACCACCGGCAAGCTGGTTTGGGAGCACAAGGAGCACCTGCCGCTGTGGGCCGGCGTGCTGGCGACCAAGGGCAACCTGGTGTTCACCGGCACCGGCGACGGCTTCTTCAAGGCCTTCGACGCCAAGACGGGCAAGGAGCTGTGGAAGTTCCAGACCGGCAGCGGCATCGTCTCGCCGCCGATCACCTGGGAACAGGACGGCGAGCAGTACATCGGCGTGACCGTGGGCTACGGCGGCGCGGTACCGCTGTGGGGCGGTGACATGGCCGAACTGACCAAACCGGTGGCCCAGGGCGGTTCGTTCTGGGTGTTCAAGATCCCAAGCTGGGACAACAAAACTGCACAGCGTTGACTGCATGAGGTGACCTGCGGTGCAGCCTATTGCTTGTAGGAGCAGCCTTGTGCTGCGAAGAGGCCATTACAGCCAAAGCAGATCTGTTGCCTTGCTGGCCTCTTCGCAGCACAAGGCTGCTCCTACAGGTGATGGGCCGCAATGCGGCCCGGGATGAATGCTCGACTTCACATTGAGAGCCTATCGCCATGAACTACCTGCCACTTGCCTTGCTGATCGTGCTGGCCCCTGCCATGGCCGAGAATGCCGACGACGCTGGCAACGATACCCCCCTGACCATCAACGGCTGCGTGATTGCCGAAGCCAGCCAGTGCCCGGGGGCCGACCTGCGGGGCGCCAACCTGGCCAACCAGGACCTGCGCAAGATGAACCTGGCCGGCGCCGACCTGCGCGATGCGGACCTGCGCCATGCCCGGCTGGACCTGGCCAACCTGGAAAAGGCCAACCTGCAAGGCGCCAACCTGACCCGCGCCAGCCTGCAGCAGAGCAACCTGCGCCTGGCCGACCTGAGCCATGGCCGGCTCGTGGCCATTCAGGGCTGGGGCCTGTTTGCCCAGGGTGCGCAATTTGCCAAGGCCGACCTCAGCGCGGCCTACCTGCAGTTCGCAAGGTTGTCAGGGGCGAAGATGCAGCAGGCCAACCTGCACGCGGCGGACCTGGAAATGGCCTGGCTGAGCAAGGCTGATCTGCAAGGGGCCGACCTTGGCGATGCCAACCTGCAGGAGGCCAAGTTTGGCCAGAGCAACCTGGCCCGCGCCGACTTGCGCGGGGCGCGGCAGCATTACGGGAATTTTCAAGAGGCCAACATGGAGGGGTGCAAGGGGTGCCCCGAGACCTGGGACAATTGAGCCCGATATCCTGCCTTGCGCAGGCCCCCTGTAGGAGCGGCCTTGTGTCGCGATGGGCTGCAAAGCAGCCCCGACGATTGCTGCGTTGACGCTGAAGCCCCTGGGGGCCGCTTTGCGGCCCATCGCGACACAAGGCCGCTCCTACAGGGCTCTGCGCAGCGTCCAGATAGCAGAACACCTCACCCCGCCACCCGCACCACCCCCAGATCAATCCCCAGATGCACCAGCTCCGCATGGGAGCTGACCTGCAACTTGCTCTTGAGCAAGGTCAGGTGGTTGGACACGGTCTTGGCACTGATGCACAACTGCTCGGCAATCCCTCGCACCGGGGTGCCCTTGGCCAGCATCACGAAAATTTCCAGCTCACGCTGGGTCATGCGCTGCAGGCGCGGGTCGCTGGCATTCTGCTGTGACGTGCAGGCCAGCTGGGTGGCCAAGGGCTGTTCGATATAGGCATGCCCGGCCAACACCCGCTGCACCGCCTCGATCAGCACTTCGGGTGCCGAGTTCTTGGTCAAATATCCCGAGGCACCAGCATCCAGCGCCTGGCGCACCAGCGGCAGTTCGTCATGCATGCTGAAGAACAGCACCCGCAATTGCGGCAGGCGCTGACGCAGGCGCCGGGTGGTTTCCAGGCCGCTGATGCCTGGCAGGCCAAAGTCCATGATCACCAGGTTGGGCACCTGTTCCTGAACCCGCGCCAGCGCCTCTTCGCCACTGGCAGCCTCACGCACCTGTACCTTCGGCAGCACCGCTCGCAGCAGGCTGGCATAGCCCTGGCGGACCACGGCGTGGTCATCGACCAACACGATATTCATCACACCTCCATGGGAATGTTCAGGGCCAGCGCCCAGCCGGCACCCGGTCGGCTGAGGATGCGCAGTTCACCGCCCAGGCTGCGGGCGCGCTCGGCCATCGAGTGCAGGCCTACCCCGGGGCGCTGGGGCTGGCTGGCACCGCAACCGTTGTCGCGAACCAGCAGGCGCAAGCCCTTGGCGCTGCGTTGCAGGCGCACCCGCACCTGGCTTGCGCCGGCGTGACGGGCGACGTTGGTCAACGCCTCCTGCAGCAAACGATACAAATGCGTGCGACTCGGCCCGGGTAGTGCCGGCAAATGCTCGCCTACCCGCAGGCGGCAATCGATACCCTGGCTGGCCTGCCATTGGCTCACCAGCAGGCCGAAGGCTTCGGCCAGCGGCATGTGCTGCAACGCCAGCGGGTACAGGTCATGTACCAGGGCGCGGAAACCTTGCTGCAGGCGTTCACAATCGAGCTCCAGGGTGCGTGTCGTCTGCGCCACCGCGGTTGGCTGGTCGGCGACCATGCGCAGCAGGCAGAGCTGGGCCCGAATACCCGCCAGGTATTGCCCGAGGTCGTCGTGCAGGGTCTGCGCCAACTGGGTGCGTTCCTGCTCCTGCACCGCCAGCAGGGCCTGGGTAAGTTGGGTATTGTCGCAGCGGGCCTGCTCCAGAGACGCGGTCATGCGGTTGAAGTGCTCCGCCAATTGGCGCGCCTCCGGCAGGCCGGCCTCGCGCAGGCGTGCGGTCAATTGCCCACCCGAGACCTGGCGCAAGGCCTGCAGCAGATCGTCCAGCAAGCCCATGCCCCGCCGCACCGCCCAACGGATGGTCAACAAGCTCAGCAGCAACGCCAGGCCGCACAGGACCAACAACTGCTGCAGCGAGTCACGCACCTCGTCGATTTCATCCCGTGCATCCACGGCGATCATTACCCGGCGACCATCCCCCAGCTCCAGCAGCCGGCTGCTGTCGTGGCGCTGCCCAAGCAGTTGGCGGCCCAACCAGGCATCCAGGCCGGTTGCTTGCGGCAGCCGCGCAGGTTCATCCGCCGCCAGCCAGTGCACCCGCACATGGCGCAGGCTTTGCGTCAGCCGTGGTTGCAGGCTCTGCGGGTCGCGCTCGGCAGTATCGCCGAGGTATGCCACCACGGCTTGCGCCGACTGCAACTCCCGCTCCACGTCAGCCACCGCCTGGCGCAACAGCACCACGGCACAGGCCAGCGTCAACATCGCGAAGCAACAAGTGACCCAGAGGTTGATCCGCCACAGGGCCGAAAGGTTGACAAGGCGCATGGGCAGTTCTCCTCGGGGTTGCTGCGGCCATCGTAAAACCCGCGCCCATGTGGTGAATTACTACCTTGGTACCGGGCGAGCGCTACTTTCTGCATATTCCCCCCTCCCGGCGCGCTTCCTATGCTGGCGCCATCTGCCGTGGAGTTGCCTTATGCGCCTGCCTGCCCACCTTGCCATGACCTGCCTGCTGGCCCTGGCCGCGACGCTTTCTGCAAGCCCGGCACCCGCCGCGCAGGCCCCGGGCGGGGAACCGTTGCAAGTGCGCATCGGCTATCTCGGCTATCGCCCCGATCCCGGCCCGCTGCTGTCCAACATCATTCCCGAACCCACCGATGCCGGGCTGCAGGGCGCCGAACTGGCGATTGTCGACAGCAACAGCAGCGGGCGTTTTCTCAAACAGGAATTCCATCTGGCCAATGCCACGGTCGAAAGCCCCGAAGCCCTGCTGCAGGCTGCCAAGGCCCAGCATGACCAGGGCCTGCGGCTGTTCGTGGTAAATGCCCCCGCCGCCAGCCTGCGCGCGCTATCTGCCGCCCTGCCCGACAGCCTGCTGTTCAACGCCGGCAGCCCGGACGACAGCCTGCGCAGCAGCCAGTGCCTGGGCAATGTGCTGCACAGCCTGCCCAGCCGCGCCATGCTGGCCGATGCCCTGGCGCAGTTCCTGGTAATGCGCAAATGGCAACGGGCGCTGTTGGTCGTCGGCCAGACCGACGATGACCGGGCCTATGCGGCGGCCCTGCGCCGCGCCATGAAGCGCTTCGGCATGCAGCTGGTCGCGGAGAAAGCCTGGACATTCGCCAACGACCAGCGCCGCAGCGCCCAGGCCGACATGCCGCTGTTCACCCAAACCGCCGAGTACGACGTGGTGCTGGTGGCTGACGAACGCGGCGACTTCGGCGAGTACCTGCCTTACCAGACCTGGTATCCGCGGCCGGTAGCCGGCACCCAGGGCCTGACCCCCACCGGCTGGCACAAGACCGTTGAAACCTTCGGCGCGGCGCAGTTGCAAAAGCGCTTCGAAGCCCAGGCCCGGCGCTGGATGAACGACCGCGACTTCGCCGCCTGGATGGCCGTGCGCAGCGTCGCCAGCGCAGTGAGCAAACTGCGCCAGGCCGAGCCCCGCGCCCTGCAGCAACTGCTGCTCAGCGAGCAGTTGCCGCTGGACGGCTTCAAGGGCCGCAAGCTCAGCTACCGCCCGTGGAACGGCGAGCTGCGCCAGCCGATCCCGCTGGTGCAGCCGCGGGCCCTGGTCAGTACCTCGCCGCAGGAGGGCTTCCTGCACCCGTTCAACGAAATGGACAGCCTGGGCTACGACAGGCCCGAAGTGACCTGCGGCTACCCCTGACCCGATAACCACAACAAAAAAGGATTTCGCCATGCGTCGCTTCCCTTTTCACCGGGCACTGCTTTACCCCAGCCTGCTGTCGGGCGCCCTGGCCCTTGCCAGCGGGCACGTCGTGGCCGCCACCGCCTGGGTATCGAACGAGAAGGACAACAGCATCAGCCTGATCGACATGCAGACCCTGCAAGTCACCGAGACCCTGCCAGTGGGCCAGCGCCCGCGCGGCCTGCTGCTGTCCCACGACAACACGCTGCTGTACATCTGCGCCAGCGATTCGGACCGGGTGCAAGTGATGGATGTGGCCACCCGCAAGATCATCAAGGAACTGCCCTCCGGCAAGGACCCCGAGCAGTTCGCCCTGCACCCCAACGACCGCTGGTTGTATGTGTCCAACGAGGACGACGCGCTGGTGACGGTAATCGATACCCAGACCGACAAGGTGCTCGGGCAGATCGACGTCGGCATCGAGCCCGAAGGCATGGCGGTGAGCCCGGATGGCAAATGGGCAGTCAACACCAGCGAAACCACCAACATGCTGCACTGGATCGACACCAGCACCCAGACGCTGGCGGAAAGCACCCCGGTGGACCAGCGGCCGCGCTTCGTCGAGTTCAGCCAGGACGGCTCGCGGCTGTGGGCCTCGGCAGAAATCGGCGGCACGGTGACCATCCTCGACGTGGCCAGCCGCCAGGTGCTGAAAACCCTGAACTTCCAGATCAAGGGCGTGCACCCGGACAAGGTCCAGCCGGTAGGCATCAAGCTCAGCGCCGATGGCAAGTACGCGTTCGTCGCCCTGGGCCCGGCCAACCATGTGGCGGTGGTCGATGCCAAGACCTACGAAGTACTCGACTACCTGCTGGTGGGCCGGCGGGTCTGGCAATTGGCGTTCACTCCGGACCAGAGCCAGTTGCTGGCCACCAACGGGGTCAGTGGCGACGTTTCGGTGATCGATGCAAAAAACCTCAAGGTGCTCAAGTCGGTGAAGGTCGGCCGCTACCCCTGGGGCGTGGTGGTGACGCCATGAATACCCTCGAAGTCAGTGACGTGAGCTTTGCCTACGGCCAGCGCGAGGCGCTCAGGCAAGTCGGCTTCAGCCTGGCGCCCGGGCGCTTTGCCGCCTTGCTGGGCCCCAATGGCGCCGGCAAGTCGACCTTGATCGCCCTGCTCACCCGCTTGTACGACCTGCAGCATGGCGACATCCGCGTGTGCGGCTGCTCGCTGCGCAACGCCACACGCCCGGCCTTGCGCCAGCTGGGCGTGGTGTTCCAGCAAAGCACCCTCGACCTGGACCTGAGCGTGGAGCAGAACCTGCGCTACCACGCCTCGCTGCACGGCCTGTCGCGGCGCCAGGGCAATGTTCGGGTCGATGCCGAGTTGGCCCGCCAGGGCCTCGATGAGCGGCGGCGCGAACCGGTCCGGGCGCTGAACATCGGCCATCGGCGCCGGGTGGAGATTGCCCGCGCGCTGCTGCATGAGCCGCGTTTGCTGTTGCTCGACGAGGCCAGCGTCGGCCTCGACCCGGCCAGCCGCCTGGCGCTCAACCAGCACCTGCGGCTGCTGTGCCGCGAGCAGCGCCTCAGTGTGCTGTGGACCACCCATCTGCTGGACGAAGTGCAGCCCAGCGATGACCTGCTGATCCTGCATCAAGGGCGCCTGGTGGCCAGCGGCACGGCCGATGCCCTGAGCCTGGAGCACGGCGGTGACCTCGACCATGCCTTTGCCCGCCTGACCAGCGCCCCCACAGGAGCCAATGCCCGATGAACGCTTACTGGCAGTGCTTCAACGGCATTCTCCTGCGCGAATGCCTGCGTTTCGTCCTGCAACGCACCCGTTTTCTCAGCGCCCTGGTGCGCCCGCTGCTGTGGCTGCTGGTGTTCGCCGCCGGCTTTCGCGCGGCCCTGGGCATTGCGATCATCGAGCCCTACGACACCTACATCCCCTACGAGGTGTACATCATTCCGGGCCTTGCCTGCATGATCCTGCTGTTCAACGGCATGCAGGGCTCGCTGTCGATGGTCTATGACCGGGAGATGGGCAGCATGCGAGTGTTGCTGACCAGCCCGTTGCCGCGGCCCTTCCTGCTCGGCAGCAAGCTGCTGGCGACCTCGTTGATCTCCCTGCTGCAGGTGTACGCCTTCCTTGCCATCGCCTGGTTGTATGGCGTGCAGCCACCGGCTGCGGGCCTGTTGCTGGCGCTGCCGGCGTTGTTGCTGGTGGCGCTGATGCTCAGCGCCCTGGGCCTGTTGCTATCGAATGCGATTCGTCAGCTGGAGAACTTTGCCGGGGTGATGAACTTCGTGATATTCCCGCTGTTCTTCCTGTCCTCGGCGCTTTACCCGTTGTGGAAGATGCGCGAGGCCAGCCAGTGGCTGTACTGGCTGTGTGCAGTGAACCCGTTCACCCATGCCGTGGAGCTGGTGCGTTTTGCCTTGTATGAGCGCTTCAACCCGCTGGCGCTGGCGGTATGCCTGGGGCTGACCGTGCTGTTCACCCTACTGGCGATCCTCACCTTCAACCCCCAGCATGCGGCGCTGCGCAAGCCGCGCTGATTGGCAGCTGTCTCCCTCCGGCCCCTTCGCCGAACCCGTTGAAGGAACACGGTCCGTGTGGGAGCGGGTTCACCCGCGAAGAAGGCGACGCGGTGCATGGCACCGGCTTCGCCGGTGTTCGCGGGTAAACCCGCTCCCACAGGGATCGCGCATGCATTCAGATATTGGGCAGGATCAGGCCAGAGGCGCCCGGCTTTCTACTACTTTGGTACTGCCTTTGCTGTCTGATCGTCGCATTCACAATGCACCGCCACTGGCATGTAATGGGCCTATAACAAAAAGGACAACCCCCATGCCACGTGCCCTGCCCCGGCTGCCACGCCCATTGCTGGCGGCGCTTTCCCTGAGCCTGACGCTAGGCGCTGCCCAGGCCGATACCACGCCGCTATTCTCTGTCGACGGCTACCGCACCACCCTCTACCGCAGCCCGACCCCACAGCAGGTCGAGGGCGGCCAGGTCATCGACACCGCCATGCTGCAAGGCCTGCTGGGGCACACCCCCAAGCCGGTGCTGATCGACGTGTATCGCCGCCAATGGCTGCAAGGCCGCTTCATCGAAGATGAACCCCACGCCAACATCCCCGGCAGCCGCTGGCTGGCCAACACCGGCGACGGCGAGCTGAGCCCGGCGTGGCACGATTACTTCGTGCGTAACCTGCAACTAGCCACCGCCGGGCGCACGGAGCAACCGCTGGTCTTTTACTGTCGCTCCGATTGCTGGTTAAGCTGGAACGCGGTAAAACGCGCGAAAGCCCTGGGCTATAAGTATCTGTATTGGTACCGCGATGGCCTGGACGCCTGGCAACAGGCCAACCTGCCGCTGCAGCCAGCGCAGCCGGAACCCTTCCCCTGAATTCATCGCCTGCAAACGCGTGCCCGCTCCATCCAATAAAAACGAGGTGAAAAGGCCATGTACAAAATTCTGATTGCCGACGATCACCCCCTGTTTCGCGAAGCCATCCACAACGTTATCAGCGATGGCTTCCAGGGCAGCGAAGTCATGGAAACTGCCGACCTGGACAGCGCCCTGGCGCTGACCCACGAACATGACGACCTCGACCTGATCCTGCTCGACCTGAACATGCCCGGCATGCATGGCCTCAATGGCCTGATCACCCTGCGCAACGAGGCACCGACGACGCCGGTGGTGATCGTCTCGGCCGAGCAGGAAAAGCAGATCGTGCTGCAGGCCATCACTTATGGCGCGGTGGGCTTCATCACCAAGTCCTCGCCACGTTCACAAATGATCGAAGCGATCGAGCAGATCCTCAACGGCAATGTTTACCTGCCGCCCGACATCATCCGAGCCCAGAAAAGCAGCACCAGCCGGCGCCTGAACGATGCCCCGAGCTTCCCGCCGGAGATGCTCCAGGCCCTGACCCGCAAGCAGCTGCTGGTGCTCGAGCGTATGACCAAGGGCGAGTCGAACAAACAGATCGCCTACACCCTGGATATCGCCGAGACCACGGTCAAGGCCCACGTTTCGGCGATCCTGCGCAAGCTCAACGTGCACAACCGGGTGCAGGCCATCCTCAGTGCCGGTGATATCGATTTCGGTGATTACCTGCGGCGTTGATCTGTCCCTGCTCATTTTCCAAGGCTACCTCATTGCCCTGTAGGAGCAGCCTTGTGCTGCGAAGAGGCCGGCAAGGCAAAAATCTTCTCTAGCAGTAATGGACTCTTCGCAGCGCAAGGCTGCTCCTACAGGTACTGAGCAGCCTTTGGGTCCGATTGTCTGGCATCACGGCTAGCCCTGGCTGCCCAGCAAATGGCTCATCGCCGCCTTAAGCTTCATCGGCCGCACCGGCTTGTGCATCAGGGTGTGGCCCTGCTCGCGGATCTGTTGCTTGAGCTCGTTGCTGTAGTTGGCGGTGATCATCATCGCCGGCAAGGGCTGGGTACGGCGGGCATTGATCCGCGCCACGGCGTCGACGCCATTGCAGTCGTTGTCCAGGTGGTAGTCGGCGATCAGCAGGTCGGCCTCGGCATGGTAGTTGTCCACCTGGCGCGCAAGGTCTTCCTCCGACAGCGCGGTGACCACCCGGCAGCCCCACCCCTCCAGCAGGGTACGCATGCCGGCGCAAATCGCCGCATCGTTATCCAGTACCCACACCCGCGCCCCGCGCACGCGTTCGAGCATCGGCTCGCTGATTGCCTGGCTCGGCTGGGCCTTGGGCGCGGTGGTGCTCAGCGGCACTTCGACCGCGAATACCGAGCCTTTGCCAAGCCATGACCGCACCCGAATCCGGTGGCCAAGAATGCCGGCGATCTTTTCCACGATCGCCAGGCCCAGGCCCAAGCCACGGTCCTGGTCCGGACGCTGCACATCACCGCGCCTGAACTCCTGGAACATTTCTTCCAGGTGCTCTTCGGCGATACCGATCCCGCTGTCCCATACTTCGATCCGCAAGCCGCCACGCTGGCGCCGGCAGCCCAGCACCACGCGCCCACTGCGGGTATAGCGAATGGCATTGCTGAGCAGGTTGCGCAGGATCCGCGCCAGCAGCTGGATGTCACTGCGCACCACGGCGGAACAGCCCACGAAATGCAGTTCAAGCCCTTCGCTGCGCGCCACCTGGGCGTATTCGGCAGCGAGGTTGTCCATCAGTTCGCGCAGGGCGAACGGGGCGACATCGGCCTTGATCACGCCAGCATCGAGCTTGGAAATATCCACCAGGGTACCTAGCAGGTTCTCCACATCCTCCAGCGAGTTGCTGACATTACGCACCAAATGGGCACTGTTGTGCGGCTCGCGGTGTTCGAGCAAGGCGCTGGTGAACAGCCGCGCCGCGTTCAGTGGCTGCAGCAAGTCATGGCTGACGGCGGCAAGGAACTTGGTTTTCGACAGGTTGGCCTGCTCGGCCTCGCGCTTGGCCTCGCGCAGGCGCGATTCCACCCGGCTGCGCTCCTCGATTTCGCGCAGCAGCTGCTCGTTGAGGCTGGTCAGCTCGGCCGTGCGCTCGCGTACCCGTTGCTCCAGGTGCTGATACGCCTGGTGCAGCGCCTGTGCGGTATTGCGTCGCTCGGTGATGTCGCGGATCAACACGAAGATGCCCACCACTTCGCCATTGGCCAGGCGGTTCGGCACGTAGGAGCGCAGCATGTAGCGTTCCTGGCCGTTGATGTTGGTTTCGGCAAATTCGAAGGTTACGCTCTCCCCCGCCAGCGCCCGCGCCACGTAGGCCTCCAGGCGCTGGTAATGCTGCTCGCTGTGGGCTTCGCGCAGGCTCTGGCCCAGCATCACGCCGCGAGGCCAGCAATACCATTCTTCATAGACCTTGTTGGTGAATTCGTAGACCAGGTCGGCATTCAGGTAAGCGATCAGCGCCGGCACATGGTCGGTGATCAGGCGAATCTGGTGCTGGTGTGCCGTCTCGGCCCGCTGCCGGGCCTCGCTGAGCAGGTGGTTGACGGCCTTGAGCTCGGCCATGGCCTGGTTCAGCGCTTCGGTGCGTTCGCGCACCTGCTCGGCCAGCACCACCGAATGCTGAAACGCGGCATAAGGGTCGTTGCCACGCGTGACGCCGGACTCGATACGCTCGATCAGGGCGCCGTTGATACGCTGCAGCTTGTGGTTCTGGTGCTGCAGCCGGGCGACCTCGGCCTGCAGTTCAGCGACCGACAGGAGGCCGGTTGCGTGCAATGGCGACTCCGGTGAAGGTCTGGTTGATGTGCATGCCATCGAACTGTTCTCCGTAGGTGTTGAAGCCGATCACCCGCTGCTCGCGCAGGAACGCACCGACCGCTTCCAGCCCGTCCCGGGCTTCCAGCTCCAGCCGCCGCAGGAAGCAATCGCAACCGATGGTCAGCAGCAGCGGGCCGAGGCGCTGCTGCAAGCCGTCGAACAACTGGTGCAGGTTCGGCAACAGCGGGCCCGGGGTCATGGCGGTAAGCACGATGCCGTTTTCAACAGCGCAGTAGAAACTCAGGCTCAGGTCCGGGTGCACCTGCTGTATCGCCCGCACGTAATACTGGTCGTGGATGCGCACGGCCAGCGGATGGGCAGCGAACACACGATGATCGAGCTCGGCCACCGGCACGCCGATGTGCCGGGCGTATTCCTCGGCAGCTGGCTCGGCATTCAGTTCGAAGACCCGGCGCTGGGCACTGTCGGCGCCGGTGACCACCAGCTTTTCCTGGCGCGGCAGGATGTGGTGGGTGGTGAACACTTCGAAGTCGAGCCAGGTATTGACCAGCACCACCACCGCCGCGCCGTGGTGGAACGCGCCGCCGAAATACACATGGGTGCGGGTCAGGTAGTTGTCGTCGCCGGCCGAGCCGCCGAAATGCGGGATGTCGCCCAGGGCCGCACTGAGGGCGGCAAGCACCATTTCCTCACGGCTGGACAAGCCGTCGAGCAGGGTCAGGGCAAAGCTGTGGCCCTTGATCGGCGCCAGGTTATTGCTGCGGCAGGTGCCGACCAGGCGCTCGACCATCTGCTGGGCGTCGATCAGGCTGAAGCGCTCCATTTCGTCGATCAGCTCGGTGGCGATGGAAAAGTGCCGATGATCGAACCCCACTGCCGTTATGCAGTTGCGGCCATAGCCCTGCGGGGTGATTTCCCCGGCGCTGGTGCAACCGACCAGGCGGATGCCGCCAAAGCCCTGCTCCAGGGCTTCGCCCAGGGCCTGCAGGTCGTATTCGGCGGAGCAGAAGAACAGCACGAAGCCCAGGTGCGGGTGCAGCAACTGCGCCGCCAGCTCCTGGGCTGCCTGCCGGGCGTCGGTTGCCTGGGACATGGCGCTGACCACACCGTCGTTGTGAGCCTGCTGCATCGTGGTCTCCGGCGCGGGGTGGCTGAGTGATGAGTGTACGAAGGCGATCATCGAGGACGAATGCTACTTGGGTAGCGGGTGGGCGGTTCCATGGACGTAATTTCACCGGCATGCGCGGGACCATGTAGGAGCGGCCTTGTGTCGCGAAAGGGCTGCAAAGCAGCCCCAGCAATTTGTGCATCGCTGCTGAAATCCTGGGGCCGCTTTGCGGCCCTTTCGCGACACAAGGCCGCTCCTACAATTGACCGTGTTGCCCGGCCTGGCAAGGCTTACCAGGTCAACACCGCCCCCACCGCAAAGGTATCGGTGTCTTCGTTCGGGTCACTGGTTTCATGGCCGTCGATGGAAAACTGGTTGTACTCGGCAACCAGCTTGAGGTTGTCGTTGACGTCATGGAACAGCGCCACGCCACGGGTTTCATAATCCGCACCACTGCCCACCGCGCCGTTGCCATCGTCCTTGGTCTTGCCATACGACAGCGCCACCCGGTTCTTGCCGACCTTGTAGGAGCCCTGCAGCAGGTAGCCGTCGCTGTCGACATTGCGCAAGGTCGGTTCGCCAGCGTTGTTGGTGAAGAACGGGTTGATGCCCTTGGCCTGGAACCCCGAGCCGGTCAGCGACAGCCCTCCCATCTTCGCCTGCACACCGTAGCCGACACCTTTGGAGGTGACCGACTGCACCGCCGGGTCGGTGTTGTCGGAGGTCTGGTAGCTGCCGTTGAGCCAGCTGTAGATCTGCGCCCCACCCAGGTCGAACTGGTAGGTGATCTCGCTTTCGGTACGCGGGTTTTCCTGGTAGGCCTTGCCGGTCGGGCTGCTGTCGTTGGTGTCCACCGGGTCCATGATGCCCACCGCCACCCGCAGGCCGTCCATCACTGGGGTGCGATAGGTGATCTGCGAGGTAGGGAACGGGTACGGGTAGCCGCTACCGATGTTGCCGAACGAGACCCCGCCGCCGTCAACCAGCCCCAGGGTGTCACTGACCTGGCCATAACCGGCCAGCAGTTCGTCGAGCAGGATATTGGAACGGGCGAACAGCCCGAAGTCCTTGCCGATCAGCACCTCACCCCACTCGGGGTTGGCCACGGTGCCGTAGAACTGGCGCACGTCGATGGCGGTGTCGGTGCCGTTGGTTTCGCTGTCGTTGATGGTCACCCAGAACGAGGCTCGCGCGCCGAGCTTCAGGTCATCCACCTGCTTGCCCATGTTGAAGCCCAGGTAGTTGGGCAGAAAGCCCATCTTCACCCGTGACTGGCGGCGATCGAACTGCTCGCCCTGCCGATCGACATCGCTGTTGACGTAGAAGGCGTTGATATAGCCGTCGGTGGAAAACGTCGTCTGGTCCTTGTCGTACAGCATGATCTCGGCCTGGGCCAGGCTGCTCAGGCAAAGGGTCGACAGGCTGACGGTAACAGCCGCCAGCAAACGTGGGGACAGATTCTTATTGTTGTACATGGCGCGCTCCGAAACGGGGACGGGATGTCGGAGGCGATTATCAGAAGCTGGCAAACAGCCAGAAACGCTGCCTTGGAGGGGGCTGCCAGGTGCTTTGGGCCTGCGCGCGCGGCGTGATGATTCCGGCCCAGGACCGGGTTACGCCCAGAGGCAAGACTTCTGGCGTAACCCACAGGAGCAGGCGAGGATCAGTACGGCAGACTACGGCGGGCCCCTGTCAAAGGTCCAGGGCACCACTGAGCAAGGCGTTCAGCATGGGTGCGAGGTCAGCGCGCTGCTCGTCCAGCAGACACAGCGGGAGGCCTTGCCAGGCTGGTTGTAAATCGGCCAATCCCTCGCCAATCAAGGCCAGCGGACAAACGATTGCCATTTGCAGCGAACGCAGCCGCCTGGCCAAGGCAGGGTCCACCGGCACCTGGACCTTGATCACCACTGCTGCGGGCTGCATTGCTGCACACAGCATGGGTATTTCTTCCAGCGGCTGCCCGCAACCGAGCACTTCGATGCGTTGCTGCTCGCTGCTCAACAGCAGCCCGGTGCACAACACCTGCAGTTCGGCTTGCCCCTCGGTGCCTGCCAGCAGCACGCGCGGTGCATCGGCCTGGTTCATCTGCAGGCGCATCAGCAGGCGGGCGCGCAGGAACATGTCCAGAAACAGCCATTGGCTACGCTGGCCCGGCGCAATGCCTGAGGCCAGGCCATGCCAGACCGGCATCAGCACCTCACGCAGCACGGTGGCCTTGGGCAGGACGGTGAACAACTGCCCATGGATGCTTTCCAGCGCTTGTGTATCGAATGCCTTGGTTGCACGCTCCACGGCAGCGCGCCAGTCGTCGAACGCCGAGTGCTGCTGCACCGGCGCATCCGGCTGGCCTGCGAGCATGCCGCCTACCTTGCTGATGGGCACCCCATTGCCGGTCCAGCGCAAGATGTCGCGTATGCGTTGGACATCGCGAGCGCTATAAAGGCGATGGCCGCCCTCGGTGCGCTGCGGGCTTATCAACCCATGGCGCCGCTCCCATGCCCGCAAGGTCACCGGATTGATGCCGGTCAGGCTGACCACATCGCGCATGGGTAGCAAATCGGCTGGGGTGGCGTCAGTCATGATGAGGGTTTATCTGGGGGGTGGCACATTCTAAACCCATATGCACCTTCTGCGGCGAGCCTCCTTGGGTCATCATGCAACAAACGGCGCCGAGGCCTTCTGCACGCAGGCCAGGCTGCGCACTTCGCATCCTAAATGCCTGTAGGTGGGCCCCATGATCAACGCGAAACTCATGCAACTGATGGTCGAGCATTCCAACGATGGCATCGTCGTCGCAGAGCAGGAGGGCGACGACAGCATCCTTATCTACGTCAACCCCGCCTTCGAGCGCCTGACCGGCTATCGCGCCGAGGACATCCTGTATCAGGACTGCCGTTTTCTGCAGGGCGACGATCATGACCAGGCCGGCCTTGCCAACATCCGCGAGGCGATCCGTGGAGGCCTGCCGTGCTGCCAGGTGCTGCGCAATTACCGCAAGGACGGGAGCTTGTTCTGGAACGAGTTGTCCGTCACGCCGGTGTACAACGAGGCAGACCAGTTGACGTACTACATCGGCATCCAGCGCGATGTCACAGCGCAGATTTTCGCTGAGGAGAAGCTACGCGAGCTGGAGGCGGAGGTGGCTGAATTGCGCCGACAACTGGGCCAGGCTGAGCGCTGAACAAAACCTATACAAGATCGTTGACTTGTATAGATTTACGCTTAGACTTCAGATATACCTGTACAACAAGCCATTTCTGTACAGGATTTCCTGGAGTCCAGCATGTCAGCGTATCTGCAGCAATTCGCCGAGCACTTCAGCAGACTCGACGGGGGCAACCTCGGCACCCTTGAAAAGCTGTACAGCGACGATGTCACTTTTCGCGATCCGTTGCATCAGATCCAGGGGCTGCGGGCTCTGCGAACCTATTTCGCGCAGTTGTACGCCAACGCTCACGACATTCGCTATGCCTTTTCCAGCATCGACGAAGTGATGCCCGGGCAAGGTTACCTGCGCTGGACCCTGCAGTTTCGCCACCCACGCCTGGCCCGCGGTCAGCAGATCAGCTTGCAAGGATGCAGTTACCTGCAATGGCATGACCGGGTCCATTTTCACCAGGACTATTTCGACGCAGCAGCCCTGCTCTACGAACATGTTCCGGTCATGGGCGGTGCGATTCGATGGCTCAAAGGGCGGATGGCATGAGCCGCTGCTGGCTGACAGGCGCAAGCAGCGGTATCGGTGCCGCACTTGCACAATGCCTGCTGGAGCAAGGCCACCAGGTCGCATTGGGCGCACGACATGCAGATCGTCTCGCCCCGTTGGCTGAACGTTTTCCCGGGCAGGTGCTGCTGGCCATTGGCGACCTGGACGACCCCGTACAGGTCGCCGGGATCGCAACCCGTATCGAGCAGGCCTGGGGAGCGCTGGACAGGGTAATCCTCAATGCAGGCACCTGCGAGTACCTGGAGCCGGACCATTTCGACCCTGCCTTGGTCGAGCGTGTGGTCCGTACCAATTTCCTTGCTGTCAGCTACTGCCTGGCAGCGGCCCTGCCCTTGCTTCGCGCCGGTCAACGCCCTCATCTGGTGGTCATGGGCAGTTCGGTGACCTGGCTGGCCTTGCCCCGTGCCGGCGCCTATGGCGCGTCCAAGGCAGCCGTGCGTTATCTGGTGGAATCGCAGCGCATCGACCTGGCCCGCGAAGGCATCGCCGTCACCCTCGTCAACCCGGGCTTTGTCGACACGCCATTGACCCGTCGCAACGATTTCCCCATGCCGCAGCTGTGGTCGGCGCAGCGCGCAGCCAGCCATATTGCCAAACGCCTTCCCGAGCGCCCGCTGGAAATCAACTTCCCCCGGCTTTTCATCCTGGTATTGCGCCTGCTTGGCGCACTGCCCGCGCGCCTGCGCCTGGGGCTTGGGCAACGCCTTGCCCGTCATGAACAGGAATGATGATCCATGCGTATAGCAATCATCGGCAGCGGCATTGCAGGGCTATCCTGCGCTCATCTGCTGTCACGCAAGCATGAGGTGACGGTTTTCGAAGCCGAGAAATGGATCGGGGGCCACACGCATACCCTCGATGTGATCTGGCAGGGTGAACGCCATGCAATAGATACCGGCTTCATCGTCTTCAATGACTGGACCTACCCGCACTTCATCCGCTTGCTCGACCACCTGAAGGTCGCCTCACGGCCGACCGAAATGAGCTTCTCCGTGCATGATCCGGTCACTGGCCTGGAATACAACGGGCACGACCTGAATACCCTGTTCGCCCAACGCCGCAACCTGGTGTCCCCGGGGTTCTGGGGGATGCTACGGGATATTCTGCGTTTCAATCGTCAGGCGCTCGCCGACCTGGATAACCAGCGTATCGATGCCAACGCGACCCTGGGCGCCTACCTCCGGGCTCAGCGCTATGGACAGCGCTTCATCGACCATTACATCGTACCGATGGGGTCGGCGATCTGGTCGATGTCCCGCGCGGACATGCTCGGCTTCCCACTTGCGTTCTTTGTGCGGTTCTGTCGCAACCACGGCTTGTTGTCGGTCAACCAACGTCCACAGTGGCGCGTGATCGAAGGGGGTTCGCGCAGCTATGTCAGTCCGCTGTGCCGGCCGTTTGCCGGGCGCATCCGCCTCGACTGCAAGGTTTTCCGGGTCAGCCGCGACGAAGGTGGCGTCACCCTGACGAGCGCTGCCGGTACCGAGCGTTTCGACAATGTGGTGTTCGCCTGCCACAGCGACCAGGCCCTGGCTTTGCTCGAAGCGCCGAGCGTGCAGGAACGGGAAGTGCTCGGCGCCATCGGTTATGCCAGCAACGATGTGGTGCTGCACACCGATACCCGTCTGCTACCCCGCCGCAAGCGCGCCTGGGCCAGCTGGAACTACCGTCTCGGCGGGCCGCAGCAGGCGCCTGCCGCGCTGACCTACAACATGAACATTCTGCAAGGTATCCAGGCACCGACGACCTTCTGCGTGAGCCTCAACCAGACCGCGCTGGTGGATCCGGCGCAGATCATTGCCCGCTTCCAGTACGACCATCCGCAATACAGCCTTGCGGCGTGCGCCGCGCAGGCGCGCCAGGCGCAGCTGCAGGGCCAGCGCCACAGTTACTTCTGCGGCGCCTACTGGGGCAACGGCTTTCACGAGGATGGCGTAATCAGTGCGTTGAAGGTGGCCGCGCATTTCGGAGAGCACCTGTGAACAGCAGCCTTTGCGTGGGCTGGGTCAGCCACCGGCGCCTGGCGCCGCGCCCCCACGCCTTCCGCTACAGGATCGGCATGTTCTACCTGGACCTGGACGAGCAAGCCTTGCTGACAGGCCTGTCACGCTGGCTGTGGCGCTGGCGCCTGGCGCCGCTCAGCTGGAACCAGGCAGATTACCTGCCAGCCCAGACCCGCCGGGGCGAGACCCTGGCCCAGGCTGCACGCTTGCTGGTGCGCAGCGCGACGGGAGAAATGCCTGAGGGGCCGGTGCACCTGCTCACGCAATTGCGTTGCTGGGGGCTGTCGTTCAACCCGGTCAGTTTCTATTTCTGCCATGACCGCGACGGACGGCTGACGGCAGTCCTGCTGGAGGTGCGAAACACACCATGGCGCGAACGCTTCCATTACGTGCTGCCGGTGCGCGGAAACCTTGCCGGGCCCTTCAGCGTCGCCAAGGCCTTCCATGTGTCGCCGTTCATGCCACTGCACATGGACTATCGCTTGCGCTTCGCCCTGGACGCTGAACATGTGCGCATCCACATGGAGAACTGGCAAGGCGATAGCAAGGTGTTCGAGGCCGACCTGGCCTTGCAACGCCAGGCGCTGGATAGAGCCGCTGTGCACCGATACGTACTGGCCTTCCCATGGATGAGCCTGCGCACCGTCTCGGCCATTTACTGGCAGGCATTGCGCCTGCTGTTCAAACGCACACCCGTCCATGACCACACGGCCAGCCAGCGTGACCTGGCGCTCGGCCATTCCTGCGAGGACCCTGATGATGTCGAACCCCACCCTGAGCGTTAGCAAGTTCGCAGGCCTCGGGCCATTGTTCGGCGGGCTGGCACGAAATGCCGTGCTCGCCCGGCTGGGCAGGCTGCGCCATGGCCACCTGCGCCTGCTCAGCCACGGGCAGCAGTGGAGTTTCGGTGACGCCCACAGCCCGTTGCAGGCCGAGGTGGAGATCCTTGATGACATCACCTGGGGCCTGATAGCCGGCAATGGCTCGATCGGTGCTGGCGAAGCCTACATTCACGGCTATTGGCGCAGTCCCGACCTGGCGCTGGTGACTCGTCTGTTCGTCGCAAACCTTGAGGTACTTGACGCGCTCGAGGGGGGCCTGGCCCGCTTCGGCCGCCCTGCCCTGCGGTTGCAGCACAAACTCAACCGCAACAACAGGCGCGGTGCCCGCCGCAATATTCTGGCGCACTACGATCTGGGCAATGCCCTGTTCGAGCGGCTGCTCGACCCCACCATGATGTATTCGGCAGCTCAGTTCGAACACCCGGGGCAGACACTGGAGCAAGCACAGCTGCACAAGCTGGAGCGCATCTGCCAGAAGCTGGAGCTGAGCCCTGCCGACCACCTGCTGGAGATCGGCTGCGGGTGGGGCAGCCTGGCGATCCACGCCGCCACCCGCTATGGCTGCAAGGTCACCACCACCACGCTTTCCGAGGCGCAGTACAGCCATACCCTGCAACGCGTTCAGGCCCTGGGGCTGGAGCAGCGGGTGAAAGTGCTTCGCGAAGACTACCGCGATCTTCAAGGCACCTTCGACAAACTGGTCTCGATCGAGATGATCGAGGCTGTCGGCCACCGGTACCTGCCGGTGTATTTCCGCCAGTGCGCCTCGCTACTCAAGGCCGACGGCCTGATGCTGTTGCAAGCGATCACCATACGCGACCAGCGCTATGAGCAGGCGCGGCGGTCGGTCGATTTCATCCAGCGCTACATCTTCCCCGGTGGCGCCCTGCCTTCGTTGAGCGTGATGCTGGAAACTGCCAGCCGGCACACCGCACTCAACCTCTTGCACATGGAAGATTTCGGCCAGGACTATGCCCACACATTGCGGCATTGGCGAGAAAACCTGCGCCAGGCACGCGCAGCGCTGACGGACCTGGGCTACGACGACATGTTCCAGCGCCTGTGGGAGTTCTACCTGTGTTACTGCCAAGGCGGTTTCGAGGAGCGCACCATCGGTGTCGCGCATCTGCTCTGGGCAGCGCCCCAGGCACGGCGCGCGCCCTTGCCTGGCAGTGCCTGATGAGCCGTGGCTGGCTGCTCGCCAATGCCTTGTGGCTACAGGCCGGCTGGTGGCTATGCGTACTGGGGGCCGAAAAACCCTTCCTGTCGATGCTGGTGATCGCTGGCCTGGCCGTGCATCTGAGCCTGTGCCCGGCCGTCCACGCAGAGGTCAAGGCGCTGTTGCTGGTAACGCCGGTCGGGTGTGTGCTGGATAGCGTGCTGGGCGCGCTGGGCGTGTTCAGCTTCGACACCTGGCCATTGCCGCTGTGGCTTGCGCTGTTGTGGCTGGTACTGGCCAGCGGCATGCGCCATAGCCTGGCATGGGCCGACAGGCACTGGCAGCTCGGTGCACTGCTGGGTGCAGTTGGCGGCCCGCTGGCCTATGTAGGCGGAGCGGGACTGGCAAATGTCGACTTGCCCATGGGCCCAGTGGTAACCGGCCTGTTACTGATGCCGATATGGGCCGTTACCCTCCCCCTGCTCGTGCGCCTTGCTATGCGGTGCTGACTTGCGGCATCGTTCGGAGCAGTAGCGCACCTGCTCCCAGCAACGTGACCAGCGCTTGCGCCAGTTGAACGGCCGCCCACACACCACGCAGACCTTGCTGGGCAAAAGACCCTTTTTCATATCGGCTGCGCCGCATCGAGCCGCGCCAAAAGTGACTGGCCACGCTGCCAGATGGCATCGCGACGGTCAGCTGACATGCCATCAAGGTTTCGATAGACCAGCGCCAGACGCGGGTTGGCCGAAAGCAGGTGGCGATGACGGATGAGAAAATGCCAGTACAGGGCATTGAACGGGCAGGCGTCCTCCTCGGCCACCTGGTCAACCCTGTAACTGCAGGCCTTGCAATGATCGGACATGCGCTGGATGTAGCGACCGCTGGCGCAGTAAGGCTTGGAGCCCAGGTAGCCGCTGTCGGCGTACATCACCATACCAAGCGTGTTGGGCAGTTCGACCCAGTCGAAGGCGTCCATGTAGACAGCCAGGTACCACTCACAGATTGCGGTAGGCGCGATACCGGCCAACAAGGCGAAGTTGCCGGTGACCATCAGGCGCTGGATATGGTGAGCGTAACCCAAGCGAAGGGTCTGCCCGATGGCCTGCTCCATGCAGCGCATGCGGGTGCGACCGGTCCAGTAGAATTCCGGCAACGCTCGCTCGTTACCCAGGTAATTGAGCGCGGCATACTCCGGCATGCGCAGCCAATAGATGCCGCGTACATACTCACGCCAGCCGATCAGCTGGCGGATGAAGCCCTCTGCTGCATTGAGCGGTACTCGCCCCTCGCGCCAGGCCTTGTCGACCCCTTCGCATAGAAAACGCACATCGAGAAGCCCGATGTTGAGTGCTGCACTGATGCGCGCATGGAACAGGTACGGCTCGCCCTCGGCCATCGCATCCTGGTAGTCACCGAAAGCCGCCAGGCCGAAATCCAGAAAGTGTTGCCAGAGCTGCCGTGCCTCGGCATGGGTCACCGGGTAGTCGAAACCGTCGATGGCTCCGTAGTGGTCGCTGAAGCGTTGCCGTACCAGGGCTATTACTGCAGCTGTGATGTCGTCCTGTGCGAAATGTGCGGCAAAGGGGCCACGTAGCTGGCGAGGCAAGGCCTTGCGGTTGTCGCCATCGAGATTCCAGGTTCCACCTGCCGGGCTGCCGTCAGGCTCCAGCAGCAGGCCGGTACGCTTGCGCATGCCACGGTAGAAGTGCTCCATGCGCAGTTGGCCGCGCTCCCGGGCCCAGCGCGCGAAAGCTTCGCGAGAGCATAGAAACCGCGTGTCGCGATGCCACACAAGCGGCAGTGCGGCATCGCGCAACGCCTGCTCCAGGCGCCACTCTCCGCACTCGGTCAGGTGAATATGCGTGGCTCCCAGGGCCTGCTGCCAGCGCCGCAACTCGCCAACGATGGTTCCGCTGTTGCCGTCATCATCGAGTTGCACATAATGCACCTGCCAACCGCGCTCGCGCAGTGCCAGTGCGAAGTGCCGCATGGCGCTGAAGATCAGGACGATCTTCAGCGGATGATGCGGCACGTACCTGGCCTCCCCTTCCACTTCCGCCATCAGCACAGCATCGCGGGCAGGATCGAGGGCGTTGAGGCTTGCCAGGTCGAAGGACAGCTGGTCACCCAGTACCAGACCCAGGCGCATCTTCAGGCTACCCCTGGCTTGTCAGCGTTACCGCTATGCAGATTCATGGCATCCCCCCCAGCAGACGCTGACGCAGTTGTTGATCCCTGGCCCGCGGATCGAGCCAGATGGCGAAGAACGCCCGTGCAAAAACGGGGTCGGCGACCGCCCGGCTGAGTTTGCCATCGACGTAGAAGCGGCAGCCCTGCCCCGGCATGTACAAGCCGGTGATGCGCATGCCTGGCTGTACATCCACAAACGCCTGCTGCATGGCTTGGGACCACGCCGCGCGCCGCTGCGGCGTCACGTTTTCAGGTGCCAGGCGGTACATTTCCTCGAGGCTGGCCTGTACCAGCGTGTCCCTGGACAGGCTTCGGTGATAGGCCAGCTCAAGGGCAAAAGGCCGGCTCCAGTCCTGGACCGGACCGGCCGCCCATAGCTGTGCGGTGTAAAGGCGCAAGCCAAACCAGCTGAACTCACCGACGCCCAGCCGTTGCGCTGCCGGCAGCTCCGCTCGCCAGTCCGCCGCCTCCGACAGGGCAGTCAATAGCAGGCAAAGCCAGGCCCAACGAGTTGTGTGCCCCATACTGACCTCGAGCACGTGAAATACCTGTACAATATTAGAAACTATGTACAGTTTTTTATGAGGTTGTACAACTTTTACTTGCGGGTCTCAGGGCCTTGTTTCGGCAGAGCCAGTGACAGTGGCATACCAGCGTCGGCGCCGGCAAAGGAGGCAGTTCAGTGAGCCTTATCAATGACCTTCATTCCCCCGCCAACGTGCTGGTCTGCGGAGCCAGCCAGGGGATCGGCCTTGCACTGTGCACCCAGCTGCTGGCGCGCGACGACATCGGATGGGTGTTTGCCGTCTCGCGACATGCCACCAGCAGCCCTGCGCTGGATGCTTTGTTCGCCGAGCACCCACGACAGTTGGTTCGCATCGACTGCGACGCGTGTTCCGAAGTGGCACTGCAAACACTGGCGGCGCGGGTGGGCGCCTGCTGCAACCACTTGAACCTGGTATTTTGCACGCTTGGCGTGCTGCAAGCGCCACCCGCACGGGCCGAAAAAGCGCTGACACAGGTAGATATGGCGGGGCTGCTGGCCAGCTTCACGACCAACTGTTTCGCCCCTGTCCTGCTGCTCAGGCACTTGCTGCCCTTGTTGCGACAGCAACCGATGACCTATGTGGCGCTGTCGGCGCGGGTCGGGTCGATCAGCGACAATCATCTTGGCGGGTGGTACAGCTATCGCGCCAGCAAGGCCGCGCTCAACCAGCTTATGCGTACCGCGAGCATCGAGCTCAAGCGACTGAACCCCGCTTCCACGGTACTGTTGCTGCATCCCGGGACCACCGACACCCGCCTTTCCCAACCCTTTCAGGGCAATGTGGCGCCAGGAAAACTGTTCTCGCCGGCGTTTGCAGCGACATGCATTCTAGCGCTGGTGAGCCGACACGGCCCGGAACAGAGCGGTACATTCTGGGCGTGGGACGGGACACCGATTGCCTGGTGACTCCAGAGCCAGCCTGGATTCCCCTCTCAGCTGAATACCCAGAGCACGCGGGTGAGCTTGTCTGTCAGGTTGGCGTAACGAAAGCTCGCGTGGGGTTGCAGCTGAAAACTGTCATTGGCGCGCAGCGTTACCGGCTCGCCGCCATCCAGCCAGACGGTCAGTTCGCCTTCGAGCACGAAGCAGCCCTGCTCCGAGCTGTCATCCAGGTACTCCTCGCCACTGCTGGCCCCCGGCTCCAGGTGGCTGTCGAGCATGGAGAACGCGCCCGTTATCGTGGGGGATGCCAGCACATCGGTGATGCCACCGGCCAGGTGAAGGGTACGACGCTCGTGAGGACGGGTGACCCAGTCGAGCTCGCGGGGCTGGTCCAGCTTGTAGAAATAGGCCGTGGAGACGCCGAGCTCTTCGCTGATAGCCGTGAGGTCGGCCACGGTTGGGCGGGATACGCCCCGTTCGACCTGGGACAGAAAGCCCACCGAACGGCCGATGCGCTGCGCCAGTTCGCCCAGTGTCAGGCCCTTGAACTTGCGCAGGTCGCGAATCAGTACGGCCAGGCCTTCGATCTCTTCGTGCACTTTCATGGTTGAATCGCGACTTTCGGATGGGAAAATTGATGCCCTGAAAAGTACATGATTCATTTCACAAAGCAAGATGCTTCGCGGCATTGCACGAGCCGGCGAAGATATGCCTGGTCGGTTGACGCGGGCCCTTGTAGGAGCGGCCTTGTGTCGCGATGGGCTGCAAAGCAGCCCCGGCAATTTGTGCATCTGCGCTGAAACCCTGGGGCTGCTTTGCAGCCCATCGCGACACAAGGCCGCTCCTACACCTGACCGCGCAACCGATCAGGTGGGGGTAACTGCCTTGACCAGACGCTCAGCGAACAGCCTCGTACGTCAGGTCCAGACACTTGCGGGCTTTTTCCACCAGTTCGTCGATCTCCTCGATGCTGATAACCAGCGGCGGCGCAATGATCATGGTGTCGCCCACGGCACGCATGATCAGGCCGTTGTCGAAGCAGTGCTGGCGACAGATCATGCCGACACCTTTGCCTTCATAGCGCGCGCGGGTGGCCTTGTCCTTCACCAGCTCGATCGCACCGAGCATGCCCAGGCCGCGTACCTCGCCTACCAGCGGGTGGTCAGCCAGCTCGCGCAGGCGTTGTTGCAGGTAAGGCGCGGTCTTGTCGTGCACCTGCTCGATGATCTTTTCGTCACGCAGGATCCGCAGGTTCTCAAGGCCGACCGCAGCCGCCACCGGGTGGCCGGAATAGGTGAAGCCGTGGTTGAAGTCGCCGCCTTCGCTGATGACTTTGGCCACTTCATCTCGCACGATCACGCCGCCCATGGGGATATAGCCGGAGGTAAGGCCCTTGGCGATGGTCATCAGGTCGGGCTTGAGGTCGTAGTAGTCGCTACCGAACCACTCGCCTGTACGGCCGAAGCCGCAGATCACTTCGTCAGCGATGAAGAGGATGTCGTACCTGGCCAGGATCTCCTTCACCTTCGGCCAGTAGGTCTGCGGTGGAATGATCACCCCGCCAGCGCCCTGGATCGGTTCGGCGATGAAGGCGGCAACGTTGTCCACGCCAACTTCGAGGATCTTCTTCTCCAGCTGTTCGGCCGCCCACACGCCGAAGTCGGCCTCGGTCATGTCGCCGCCTTCGCCATACCAGTATGGCTGCGGGATATGCACGATATCCGGGATTTGCCCGCCCTGCTGGTGCATGCCGCTCATGCCGCCCAGGCCCGCGCCGGCCACGGTGGAGCCGTGGTAGCCGTTGATGCGGCCTATGATGACCTTCTTGTTCTTCTGGCCCTTGAGCGCCCAGTAACGGCGGACCATGCGCAGCACGGTGTCGTTGCCTTCGGAGCCAGAGCCGGTGAAGAACACGTGAGTCATGCCTTGCGGGGCCACATCGGCGATCGCCTTGGCCAGTTCCAGCGCGGGCGGGTGCGCGGTCTGGAAGAACAGGTTGTAGTACGGCAGCTGCTTCATCTGCTGGCTGGCGACGTCGGCCAGCTCATCGCGCCCATAGCCCACCGCCACGCACCACAGGCCCGCCATGCCATCGAGAATCTTGTGGCCCTCGCTGTCCCAGAGGTACACACCTTTGGCCGAGGTGATGATGCGCGGGCCTTTCTCGGCCAGCTGCCGAACATCGCTGAACGGGGCCAGGTGGTGGTCGCGGCTCATGGCTTGCCAGGCAAGGGTCTGCGAATTCTGCTCACTCATTGACTTCACTCCATCAAGTTGCGCAGCCGTGCTGCACAGGTACTTTTTTGTAATTGGGAAAGATCGCTGTCAGGCGGTCTTCAACAGCATCTGGCGCAGTACCGAGCGATGCCGGCAGGCCTTGCCAAAGGACTGGAAGATGGTCAGGTAATGCGGGTTGTCCATGACCTGGTACTCGGGGTGCCATTGCACGGCCAGGGCAAAGCCTTTGCTGTTCTCGACCGAAACAGCTTCCACCAGGCCATCGGGCGCCAGCGCCTCCACCCTCAGCCCGGGGGCCAGTACATCGATACCCTGGCCGTGGATGGAATTGACATCGATGACCGCCGGCAAACCCATGCGGTCGAGCATGCCGCCGGGCTCTATATGCAGGGCGTGACGCGGGCCGTATTGCTTTTCGATGGGCTCACCCTTGCTTTCGCGGTGGTCCATGAACATGCCGGTCTCATGCACTTTCTGGTGCAAGGTGCCACCCAGCGCCACGTTCATTTCCTGGAAACCACGGCAGATGCCCAGCACCGGCACTCCGGCGGCGATGGCCGCACGCATCAGTGGCAGTGTGGTGGCATCACGCAGCGGATCGTGATGGGTGCCCGCTGCACTGGCCGGTCCGTTGTAGTGGAACGGTTCGATGTTGGACGGCGAACCGGTGAAGATCAGCCCATCCACCACGTCGAGAACATCGGCGCTGTCCATCAGGTCTGCGAGGCTGGGTATCACGATGGGCAGCCCACACGCTGCCTTGGCCGCCGCGCGCGCGTACTTCTCGCTGATGGTCTGGGTTGCATGCAGCTCGATCATGCTGGTGCATGCGGTAATGCCGATAACGGGCACACGTGGCATATCTTCCTCCGGCAAATCCATATTGCGCGTTGTATTGAAACGGTAGAAAGGCAGGGTGCAGCGGCGCTGCCCCGACCCCGGCACCTACAGGAACCAGCGGTATTCGCGGGCATCGATGTGGCGCATGAAATCCAGTTGCTCCTGGTATTTGTTTTCGCAGTAGACCATCACGAATTCACTGCCCAGGCCCGCGTTGACCTCCGGGTGGTGACGCATGGCGGCCAGGGCACTGAAGGCATCCTTGGGGAACTCGATGCCGCTCTGGCGGTTGTCGTTCAGCGGGGCAATGGGCTCGACGCCACGCTCCAGGCCATGCTCCATCCCGGTCAGGATGGCCGCCAGCACCAGGTACGGGTTGGCATCGGCACCGGCGAGGCGGTGTTCGATGCGCAGGTTGCGCGGGTCGGACTCGGGGATGCGAATACACGCATCGCGATCTTCGAAACCCCAGCTGGCCTTGCTCGCCGCGTTGACCATGGCGCCGTAACGGCGGTAGGCATTGTGGTTCGGGGCGAAGATCGGCATGCAGTGGGGCAGCAACTCCAGGCACCCTGCCACCGCATGGCGCAGCTTGCGCTGGTCATCGCCGGCGAGGATGTTGTTGCCGGCGTTGTCGTACAGGCTGACGTGCACATGCATGCCGCTGCCCGGCGCATCGAGGTACGGCTTGCTCATGAAGCTGGCTCGGTAGCCGTGCTTCATCGCGATACCGCGGGTACTGCGGCAGAACAGCGCCGACCAGTCCGCCGCGCTCATGGCATCGTCGCTGTGCGAGAAGTTGATCTCGAACTGGCCGGGGCCCAGCTCCGCGGTGATCACGTTCGCCGGCACGCCCTGCTCGTTGGCGCCATCGACCATCTCGTGCAGCACCGGTGCAAAGCGCGACAGCCGCTCGATGTGCATGTTCGGCTGGTCGTCGTGGTCGTCGGTCGCCTTGTCGCGTGGGTACTGTGGCAGGCCGTTATCGAGCTTGCGGTCGAACAGGTAGAACTCCAGCTCGAAGGCCACCACCGGGCGAATGCCGCGCCTGGCCAGGCGCTGGATCACCCGGGCCAGCACTTCACGGGGCTCGAACTCGATGGGGTTGGCGGTGCCGTCGGAGGTGATGAGCATCTGCGCGATCGGTTCCTTTTCCCAGCGCACCGGCCTGAGGGTACCCGGCACCAGGCGGCGGGCGGCATCCGGGTCGCCGTCGGCGAAGCAGTAGTCACCGATCGGGTAGAGCCCACCCTGGGTGCCCAGCAACACGCAGTTCTGAGGCAACTTCAGCGGCGCGCCGGCTGCGACTTTTTCCAGCATGTCCATGGGGTAGCGCTTGCCGTAGAAGTGCCCGGGGATATCCAGCGCAATCAGGTCGACATAACGTATTTCTGGGTGTTTCGCTCGGAACGAGCGCACTTCAGTCAGCAGATCCGGAAAGACGACACTCATCTTCTTGTCCTTGTGAGGTGAACGAATTCAGTTGAAGACCCAGAGCACGCGGGTGGTTTTTTCCGTCAGGTTGGCGTAACGGAACTGCGCGTGGGGGTGCAGCTGGAAGCAGTCGTTGGCCTGCAGGGTCACGGCGTCGCCGTGGTCCAGCCAGACCGTGAGTTCGCCTTCGAGCACGAAACAGCCCTGCTCGGAACGGTCGGTCAGGTACAGCTCGCCACTGCTGGCGCCTGGCTCGAGATGGCTGTCGAGCATGGAGAACGCGCCGCCGATGGTGGGCGAAGCCAGCACATCGGTGATGCCCGACTCGAGGTACAGCGTGCGCCGCTCGTGGGGGCGCGTGACCCAGCTGACGCTGCGGGGCTTGCTCAGGTTGTAGAAGTACGCGGTGGATACGCCGAGCGCTTCACTGATGGCGGTGAGGTCGGCCACGGTAGGGCGCGAAACACCGCGCTCGACCTGGGACAAGAAGCCCACCGAGCGGTTGATGCGCTCGGCCAGTTCGCCCAGGGTCAGGTTCTTGAATTTGCGCAGGTCGTGAATAAGGATCGCGAGGGCTTCAACCTCTTCGTGCATCTTCATCGTTTGAGACTGCCGTGAAATTTTTAGAGTTATTTTTCATGAAAAATTACATGAAAAATTTCACGAGTCAAGCCGAAGCTGAAAATGGGAAGCCGCAAAGGGAGATGTGGGGGGCAACAAGTAGCGAAGAGGCGTAACGAGAAAAGTACCTTGAGGCCCTCAGGAAGCGAGGGCCTGCGAACGCTGCCGTACCGGCATTTCATAGCGGTGCGGTTGCTGCCAGGCCAGCTGTGCCTGGACATCGACCGCCGCATCCATCACTTTCTGCGCCCAGTTCTCATCCTTGGGGCACACCACCACCACGCGAAAACCGTGGTCGACGCCTTCCAGCCGCACGCCCTCGGAATCATCGACATGCAGGTCGATATCGAAGGCCGACGGCAACTTGGAAGGCGCATTCTCAAGCCCGTTCACGGCCAGGATATGCTGGTGCCGGTCACTGTTGACCACGCCATCGACACGGATACCGTAGAGCATCAGCCAACGGCGTATGTAGGACGGTGTGCGCCCCGACGAGGTGTAGATCCAGATGCTGCAGCCCTGGCGGCGCAGGTCGCGGATCAGTGAGCGCGTGCCACTGCGCAGGGGTTCACCCAACCAGCGGTGGATGAACGCCGGCAGCTTGCTGTCCTCGGCGGCGGCATGGTCGGCCTGGCAGGCGAGCGTGTCGTCGATATCGAACGAAATGCGTATCTGCGGGCGGTTGAACGTGCGCTCGATGGCTTGCCGCCCGCGTTGGAACAGAGAAGAGCTTTGCATCAGCGGCACCTCTCGCGCGCAGGCATGGATGTGACGTCCAGGAAGAACTTGCCGGGCTCAGGCGCGTGCGCTTCAAGGAAAGCTGCATACTTTTTCTTGATCTTGGGTAGTTCGTACAAAGCCTTGACACCATGCTTGGCAGAGTTGCGTATGACCGAGGATGGGTTGAAGTAACCCTCGGCATTGTCCAGCGACAACACGAATGGCGGTAACCCCGCGCGCATCAGCAGGTAGCTGACAATGAGCGACCCTGTGCGGTTGTTGCCTTCGATGAACAGCTGCGGCTTGCTGAGAATTCGAACGTAGACACCCGCCGCGCGCTTCCAGATCGAATCGCTGCCGTACGAGCAATACCAGTTGTAGAGGTCCTTGATGCCGCCCTCCACGTTGTTGAAAAAGTGCGCCTCGGTCGCCGCCAGGTGCGGGGCAAACTCCAGCCTGCGTGCCGGGTCGCTGCCGCACAGCACGGTGGCATTGATCTCCAGCATCAGGTTCAGTTGCTGCAGGTCGAAAAGGTCGACACCCCGGGCGACATAGTCGTCAATCAGGGCATAGCCTTCAACCACATTCAGCAGCACCTCGT
Source organism: Pseudomonas sp. A2 (assembly GCF_023100865.1). Classification (NCBI taxonomy): domain Bacteria; kingdom Pseudomonadati; phylum Pseudomonadota; class Gammaproteobacteria; order Pseudomonadales; family Pseudomonadaceae; genus Pseudomonas; species Pseudomonas sp. A2. The sequence continues at coordinate 2,632,040 of NZ_CP039127.1, read as the reverse complement.
CGGTAAACGGATCGCGCGGTTCGGTGAAATGCTGGCTGAGTTCGGCAAAGCGGGCCTGCACCTCACGCAGTGCGCGCTCTACCGCTGGCAGATCAAGACGACGCGTCGCTGGCATTGGAAATCCCTGGTAACACTTGACGGAAGGTAATGCGGCCGGGTGTTGCAGCCTTCCTGACTGCAACACCCGGCCACCTTGGCACGTGCGGCCTCAGCTGAACTTGCCGCTGATGTAGTCGGCGGTCAGCTGCTCACGCGGGTTCTGGAAAATCTGCGTGGTCGGGCCCATTTCGACCAGGTAACCGGTACGGGTGCCCTTGGAGATGTCGACCGAGAAGAACGCGGTGGTGTCGGCCACACGAATCGCCTGCTGCATGTTGTGGGTCACCAGGGCGATGGTGTAGTCCTTCTTCAACTCGACCATCAGCTCCTCCACCCGGCGGGTGGCAATCGGGTCGAGTGCCGAGCAGGGTTCGTCCAGCAGCAGCACTTCCGGCTCGGTGGCGATGGCGCGGGCGATGCACAGACGCTGTTGCTGGCCACCGGACAGGGCCAGGCCGCTGACCTTGAGCTTGTCCTTCACCTCGTCCCACAGCGCGGCGCCCTGCAGCGCGTGCTTGACGCGGTCACCGATGTCGCCCTTGTAGCGGTTCAGGCGCAGGCCGAAGGCGACGTTGTCGAAGATGCTCATGGAGAACGGGTTGGGCTGCTGGAACACCATGCCGATGTAGCGGCGCACCACCACAGGGTCGACGCCCTTGCCGTAGACATCCTGGCCCAGGAAGTGCACATGGCCTTCGAAACGGAAGCCCTTCACCAGGTCGTTCATGCGGTTGAGGCTACGCAGGACGGTACTCTTGCCGCAGCCAGACGGCCCGATGAAACCGGTGATCTCGTTCTTGCGGATCGGCACATGGCTGTCGCGAACGGCCATGAAATTGCCGTAGAAGATCTTGTCCAGCTTGCAGTCCATGACGATGGGGGCTTCGCTGACCACGGGAGCGGCTTTTGGCGCAGTGGATACGTTCAAGGTCGGATGCTCCCTTTCTCAATACTTGGGCTTGCCGAATACTCGGCTCAGAATGTTGATTACCAGCACGATCATCACCAGTACCAGCGAGGCCGCCCAGGCGAGCTCGAGCTGGTTGTCGAATGGCATGCCGGAGAAGTTGTAGATCAGTACGGCCAGCGAGGCCGTCGGGTTCATGACCGCCAGGTCGCCGTCATGCAGGATCCAGTAGTTGCTGAACAGCGCGGTGAACAGCAGCGGCGCGGTCTCGCCGGCGGCACGGGCCACGGCCAGCATGACGCCGGTCAGGATGGCCGGCAGGCCGGTGGGCAGGACGATTTTCCAGATCACCTGGGCACGGGTGCAGCCCATGCCGTAGGCGGCATCCTTCATGATCTTGGGCACCATCTTCATCGACTCTTCAGCGGTCAGCACGACGATGGGCAGCATCAGTACCGCCAGGGCCACACCACCTGCCGGCGCGGAGTAGGTGCCGGTGGTCATCACCACCAGGGCATAGGCGAATACGCCAGCCAGGATCGACGGCAGGCCGGTGAGCATCTTGGCGGCGAAGCGCGCGGCGTTGGCCAGCTTGCTGTCAGGGCCGAGTTCGGCCAGGAACACCGCGGCCAGGATACCGACCGGGACGGCGATGGCAGCAGCAATGCCGACCATGACGAAAGTACCGGCCATGGCGTTGCCAAAGCCCCCGCCCATCTCGAAGCCGGTGGGTGGCAGCTCGGTGAACACCTCCAGGTTGAGGCGTGCGCCACCGCGAGTGATCAGCATGTACAGCACGGAGATCAGCGGCACGCTGGCCACCAGTGCCGCGAACCATGCCAGCGTGGTCAATAACAGGCTGCGCAGGGAACGGCCTTCCAGCTTGCGCTGCAGGCTGGGCAACGCGTTTGCAGGGGTGGTGAGGTTGGTCATCATTTGTTACCCCGCTGGGCGTAGAGCATGATCATCGAGCCGAGTACGTTCACCGCCAGGGTGATGAACATCAGCACCAGTGCGGCGTACATCAGTACCTCGACCTCGTTCGGGCCGGCCTCCGGGAAGTTCAGGGCCAGCAAGGCCGCCAGCGTGTTGGCCGGGGCGAACAAGGACAGGGAAATGTTGTTGGCATTGCCCACCAGCATGGCCAGCGCCATGGTTTCACCCAGCGCACGGCCCAGGCCGAGCACCAGCGAACCAAAGATACCGGTGGCTGCCGATGGCACCATTACCTTGAGAATGGCCTCCCAGTGGGTGGCGCCCAGGCCGTAGGCGGCCTGCTTGGTCTTCATCGGCACGCTGGTCAGGGCGTCCTGCGAAACGGCGGCGATGGTCGGCAGAATCATGATCGCCAGCACCAGCGCGGCAGGCAGCAGCCCTGGGCCGCTCAGGGAAGTACCGAAAAAGGGAATCCAGCCCAGCTCGCTGTTCAGCCAGGTGGTCAGCGGGCGAATGGCCGGGATGACCACATAGATCCCCCACAGGCCGTAGACGACGCTGGGGATGGCAGCGAGCAGCTCGACGATGGTGCGAAACACCGCCGCCAGCCGGGCCGGGAGGAAGTCCTGGGTCAGGAAAATGGCCATGCTGACGCCGAAGAAACCGGCGATCAACAGGGCGATCAGGGCGCTGTAGAGCGTGCCCCAGATCGCTGGCAGAATACCGTACTTGCCTTGGTTGACGTCCCAGACACTGCCGAACAGCACGTCAAAACCGTGCTTCTCGATGCCTGGCAGTGCCTTGCGGCCCACTTCGTAGACCAGCGCGAAGACCAGCGCCAGCACCAGCACCACACCGATGCGTGCAAGCGCACGGAAGGTGCGATCAACCAGGAAGTCTTTCGCAGACGGTGGCTGGCACGCGGAGTCGGGGTTAGCCGGGATGGCAAAAGGAGTGTTCATGGGCAAGTTCCGGGACAGAGGGCAAACACACCCGGCATGGCCACCAGACCACACCGGGAGCGCCTGGGCGTGTTACTGGATGTTGGCGGACGCTTTGCGTACCTGGTCGACAACCGACGCTGGCAGCGGGATGTAGCCCATCGAGTCGGCGATCTTCTGGCCTTCGGTCAGGCTGTATTCGACCATTTCGCGCATGGCCTTGGCCTTGGCCGGGTTACCGTTGTCCTTGCGGAAGATCATCCAGGTGTAGGAGGTGATCGGGTAGGACTTGGCACCGTCCGGGTCAGGCAGCCAGGCCACCAGGTCCTCCGGCATCTTCACCGCAGCCAGCGCCTCGGCACCGCTCTCGGCGTTCGGCACTACGTATTGGCCGGCCTTGTTCTGCAGTTGGGCGAAGTCGACCTTGGCCAGCTTGGCGAAGCCGTATTCGATGTAGCCGATGGCACCTGGGGTCTGGCGGACGGTGGCGGTTACGCCATCGTTCTTCGGCGACTTGATGAACTTGTCGCTGGCCGGCCAGTTGACGGTGTTGCCTTCACCCAGCGCTTGCTTGAAGTCAGCGTTGATGGCCGACAGGTGCTTGGTGAATACCGCAGTGGTGCCGCTGGAGTCGGCACGCACGACCACGGTGATCGGGGTAGCTGGCAGTTTCAGCTCAGGGTTGGCCGCGACGATCTGCGGGTCGTTCCACTGGGTGATCTTGCCGAGGAAGATGTTGGAGTACACATCGCGTGGCAGCTTCAGCCCTTTGGGGTTGCCTGGCAGGTTGTAAGCCAGGACGATTTCACCGGCGGTCATTGGCAGCAACTGCACGCCCTCGCCGACCTTGGCGATTTCTTCGGCTTTCATTGCCGAGTCGCTGGCGGCGAAGTCGACGGTCTTGTTCAGAAAGTCCTGAACACCCGCCCCGCTCCCCTTGGACTGGTAGTCAACGGTGACACCGTCGGTTTCCTTGCTGAAGGCCTTGAACCAGGTCAGGTAGATCGGTGCCGGGAAACTTGCGCCGGAACCGGTCAGGCGGATGTTCTCTGCGGCAAAGGATGCCGAAGTGGCGCAAAGAGAAACGGCAACGGCGAGTGCAGCAGATTTCATCAGGCGTATCATCGAAAAGCGCTCCGTGTGATGGCCGGCACACTTTGCAGCAGCAATGTTACAGCTTTGTGACCGATGAATGGCAGGCCGCACGGTAGAGCCGTCTGGCGGCGCCATCACGGCAACATCAGGGGCCAGAGCCCTGGAGCGGTTCCTGTCTGAACCCTACGGCTTCGATGTGTCGGTTGAATGACTGTTTAGAGTGGGCAACCGGTTTGCTGGCACCGCTGGTCGATTACCGGGCACTCTGGCGTTGCCGCGGCATTCAACCGCTCATGTAAACCAGACGGGAGTGAATGCCATGCCACGCGGCGACAAGGACAAATACACCGACAAGCAGAAGCGCAAGGCCGAACATATCGAGGAAAGCTACGAGCACAAAGGCGTGCCGAAAGACCAGGCCGAAGCGCGGGCCTGGGCCACCGTGAACAAACAGTCCGGTGGAGGCGAGAAGAAAGGTGGCTCGGGTAAGGCTACATCCTCCAGCGAGAAGAAAACTGCCCGCTCGGACTCGGCCAAACGGGCGGCGAAGTCGCGCCAAGGTCATTCCCGCACATCGGGCAGCTCCCTGGAAACCCAGAGCAAGCAAAGCCTGATGAAGGAAGCGCGCAGCAAAAACATCAAAGGGCGCTCCACCATGACCAAGGCACAATTGGTGGAAGCGCTCAAGCACGCATGACCGCAAGCCCTGAACCGGGCGCAATCCCTGTGGGAGCGGGCGTGCCCGCGAAGAACGCAATGTGATGCATGGCACCGGCTACGCCGGTGTCCGCCACAGCATCAACCATTCCCGGCGATATCCGCCGTGTCGGCATCCCGGCAACTGTTGCGGGAAGCGCATACGAATTCCGCCTCGGCACGTGTGGGGTAGTTGAGGGTCAGGCGCAGCTTTTCCTGTGTGTCATAAAGGTCATAGCCCTCCCCTAACGTTGCGGGAAAGCCAAGACTACGCGGGTAAATCTCTTTCTTGAGCGGCACAGCGGGAACCACAACAAAGCGCATCTGCATGATCATCCCCCTCCCGGCAGTCTCTTAGTATTAGTACTGCTACGGGAAAGCATCAAGTTGACTCATGCAAACAATCGCAATAGCCCTGCGAGCCTATCAGCCGAAGTGCTCCCTTGACGCACGTCAAGCCGCTGAGCCGGGTTCGCGCGACGATGGCTGTCAGCAAGGAACGAATCGAAAACCGCCATGCGCATTGTGCTCAAGGCCATCCAGCACTGTGCGCGGCCTTGGATAAGGAGTCCCACATGAGCCACCTGAACCACGTACTGGTAGCAACCGACCTGTCCACCTCCGCCCGCAACGCGGCAGAGCGCGCTGCGCACCTGAGCAAGGCGCAGCAGGCATCGCTGGACCTGCTGTACGTTGCCAACCCGGCCCCCTTCGAGCGCTTGAAGCTGCTGGTCGCACCTGGTGATGATCTGCTGAAGCGCGTGCTGGATACCGCTGGCGAAAAAATCCGCGCACTGGCTGCAATGCTGTTCCAGCGCCATGACATCGCCGCTGGCGTGCAGGTCGCGCACGGCTCGGTGACCACGGAGATCACCCGTGTGGTGCAGGATAAACGCAGCGACCTGCTGGTGTGCGGGGCGAAGGGCCAGAGCGTCGCGCGGCGCCTGCTGCTGGGCTCTACGGTGCAGAAGATGCTGAACCGCATGCCCTGCCCTTTGCTGGTGGTCAAGCAGGCGCCACGCGATGCCTACCGGACCTTGCTGGTTGCAGTTGATTTTTCGCCTTCGTCACTGCGCTCCATCGAACTGGCAAAAGCCATTGCCCCACAGGCCGAGATCATTCTGTTGCATGTTTACGAAGCGCCGTTCGAAGGCAGCATGCGTTTCGCCCACATCGACCATGACACCCTTGCACACTACCGCAATGTCATCCGCAAGGATGCGGTCCAGCAGCTCGCGGCCTTGAGCGAAACCGCCGGAGTGGCAGATGCTCGGCAAATCGTGGTGCATGGCGACCCTGCCTGGCGGATTGCCGAGCAGGAACAAGAGCTGGAATGCGACCTGATCGTGGTTGGCAAGCAAGGGGAAAGCGCGCTTGAAGAGCTGCTGATAGGCAGCGTCACCAAGCATGTACTGAACGAATCCCAGTGCGATGTGCTGGTATCGCCATAGGCCTGTCCTTCGCGGACAAGCGACTCATTGGTTAAGTGAGGTTTTGTAGGAGCAGCCTTGTGCTGCGAAGAGGCCGTGACAAGCAATACAAAGGCTTTTTCACTACCGGCCTCTTCGCAGCACAAGGCTGCTCCTGCAATGGACGCTTCAAACGAGCGATATTTGTTCTCTGCGCTCCCATCCAACAGCGGGCGCTCTGCGCAAGGCGTTTCATCGATTGCGCTGATGATTACTATCGAGCGACCCGCATGTTGGCCAGGCGAAACCGCCCCCTATAATCCCCGGCAAATTTCCCCCGCTCCTTGCGCCTGCTTCAGGCGACATCCCTCTCTTGGAATCCAATACCATGCCAAGTGCCAGCCAGGCCCCTCGCGGCCTCCCCGAGCATGATCAACAAAGCGTCAGCCAGCAGTGGCTGGCAATCCTTTCGGTCGCCGTCGGCGCTTTCGCCCTGGTGACCAGCGAGTTCCTGCCGGTGGGCGTACTCAACGATGTTGCCAGCGACCTTGGCATCAGTGCAGGCCACGCCGGCCTGATGGTCACCCTGCCCGGCATCATGGCCGCCCTCGCCGCCCCGCTACTGTCGGTGGGCATTGGCGCCCTGGACCGTCGCTACCTGCTGATCGGCCTGACGCTGATCATGATCATCGCCAATGCGGTAGTAGCCTACGCCAGTGACTTCAACCTGCTGCTGTTCGGCCGCGTGCTGCTGGGCGTGAGTATCGGCGGCTTCTGGGCAACGGCCATTGCCCTCAGCGGCCGCCTGGCGCCAAAGGGCGTGGGCGTAGCCCAGGCCACCTCGATCATCATGGTCGGTGTAACCCTGGCCACCGTGCTGGGCGTGCCGGTAGGCACCTGGTTGAGTGGCCTGATGGGCTGGCGCATGACCTTCCTGATAACCGCGCTACTGGGCATACCGGTGCTGCTGGCGCAGATCCTTTTGCTCCCGCGGCTCAACCCGGACAAAGCCATTCGCATCAGCGACCTGCCGGCCCTGTTCATCAACCCACAGGCGCGGGTTGGCCTGATTGCCGTGTTGCTGATCGGCCTGGCGCACTTTGCCGCGTACACCTATGTCGCGCCCTTCTTCAAACAAAGCTCCGGCTTCGATGGGCCTACCATTGGCTCGTTGCTGCTGCTTTATGGCGTGGCCGGGGTATTCGGCAATATCTTCGCCGGTTTCGCCGCCAACCGCAGCGTACGTCACACCCTGCTGCTGGTAGCGCTGATGATCGGCACCAGCACTGCCCTGTTCCCTCACTTCGCCACCGGCATGACCGGTGCCGCAATGCTGATCGGGTTGTGGGGCTTCGCCTTCGGCGCGTTCCCGGCCTGCGCCAGTATCTGGATGTTCGTCGTCGCGCCCAAGGATGTCGAACGTGGCATGCCGCTGTTCGTTGCCATGTTTCAGGTGATCATTGCACTGGGCTCGTTCTTCGGCGGTCGGATCGTCGACCAGCTGGGCAGCTCGGTGTTGCTGAGCCTGGCCACGGCCCTGGTGGGTTGCGGTTTCGCTACGGTGCTGGTGCTGGGGCGTAACGTCAGCAACAGCCTGGCGGCGCAACCTGGCTGACCAAACCATCGCCGGCAGGCCAGCTCCCACAGGGACCACGTAAACTCTTGAAGTCTGCGCTGTACCTGTGGGAGCTGGCCGGGCCGCAAAGCGGCCCCGAATTGCTTAACTGACAAAATATTGGGGCGCTGGCTGATTTTTTACGCTCTTTTTACGACTGAGCCGGCAGACAGAAGGAATACTGGGCGCGCGATGCTCAGGGATGGCATGCATTTATACCCGCCAGTCCAGAGAAACCTTTCGTGAGCCAGTCCACCGTCATCGCAAATCAATCCCTTCCCGCCAAGTCCAACCCTGTCGGCATGCTCGTCGCCGCTGTCGGCGTGGTGTATGGCGACATCGGCACCAGCCCGCTGTACACCCTCAAGGAGGTGTTCGCCGGGCACTATGGCGTACAGGCCAACACCGCTGGCGTACTCGGAGTGCTGTCGCTGGTGTTCTGGTCGTTGCTCTGGGTGGTATCGCTCAAGTACGTACTGTTCATCCTGCGTGCCGACAACCAGGGCGAAGGTGGCATCATGGCCCTGACCGCCCTGGCGCATCGGGCGGCGGCGCCCTACCAGCGCCTGGGCAGGATACTGGTGCTGCTCGGCTTGTTCGGCGCCGCGCTGTTCTACGGCGACAGCATGATCACGCCGGCGATTTCCGTGCTATCGGCCGTCGAGGGCCTGCAACTGGCCTTCGACGGTATCGAGCATTGGGTCGTGCCACTGTCGGTGGTGGTGCTGGTGGCCCTGTTCCTGATCCAGAAGCATGGCACCGCGCGCATCGGCATCCTCTTCGGGCCGATCATGGTGCTGTGGTTCGTCGTGCTGGGTGCACTGGGCCTGCACGGCATCGTCCAGCGCCCGGAGGTGCTGCAGGCACTCAACCCGCTCTGGGCGGTGAAGTTCTTCGTGCTGCACCCGGGCATGGGCGTGGCGATCCTGGGCGCGGTGGTGCTGGCGCTGACCGGCGCCGAAGCGCTCTACGCCGATATGGGGCACTTCGGCCGCAAACCCATCGCCCGGGCCTGGTTCCTGCTGGTGCTGCCCGGCCTGGTACTGAACTACTTCGGCCAGGGCGCGCTTATCCTCGGCGACCCGCAGGCAGTGCGCAACCCGTTTTACCTGCTGGCGCCCGAATGGGCCCTGCTGCCCATGGTCGGGCTGGCCACGCTGGCCACCATCATCGCGTCCCAGGCCGTGATTTCCGGTGCGTTCTCGCTGACGCGCCAGGCCATCCAGCTGGGCTACGTACCGCGCATGTTCATCCAGCACACCTCCAGCGAGGAACAGGGGCAGATCTATATCGGTATGGTGAACTGGGCACTGATGGTTGGCGTGGTGCTGCTGGTGGTCGGCTTCGAGTCGTCCGGGGCGCTTGCAGCAGCCTATGGCGTAGCCGTGACCGGGACCATGCTGATCACCACGCTGCTGGCTTCGGCAGTGGTGCTGTTGCTGTGGAAGGCACCACGCTGGCTGGCGGTGCCGATGCTGCTGGCATTCCTGCTGGTCGACAGCCTGTATTTCGCCGCCAATGCGCCGAAGATCCTCCAGGGCGGTGCATTTCCGGTGATTGCCGGCCTTGCACTGTTCACCCTGATGACTACCTGGAAGCGCGGGCGACGGATGATCGTCGAGCGGCTGGACGAAAGTTCGCTGCCGCTGGACCTGTTCATTACCAGCCTCAAGGCCCAGCCGCCTCACCGCGTGGGCGGTACTGCCGTATTCCTGTCCGCCAGGCCCGAGGCGGTGCCTCACGCCTTGCTGCACAACCTGCTGCATAACCAGGTACTGCATGAACAGGTGGTGCTGTTGACCGTCGTGTTCGAGGACGAGCCACGGGTCAACGCTGGCAAGCGCTTTGAGGTCGAGGAGTTTGGTGACGGCTTCTTCCGCGTGAGCCTGCATTTCGGCTTCATGGAGGAGCCCGACGTGCCGTTGGCGTTAAGCCGCTGTCAGCGTGCGGACCTTGAGTTCGGCCCCATGCGCACCACTTATTTCCTCAGCCGGGAGACGGTCATTGCAGGCAGGCAGATGGGCATGGCCCGCTGGCGTGAGCACCTGTTTGCCTTCCTGCTGAAGAATGCCAACAGCAACCTGAAGTACTTCAAGCTGCCGCTGAACCGGGTGATCGAGCTTGGCACCCAGGTCGAGATCTGAGCAGTCATGGACCACGATCCTTTTGTCAGGACGACAGAACTCGCAAGGCCGCTGCATGTCTTACCAGCACCTGAGCTCTACCTGCGCCGTTGGAGGCGAAACAACATGAGAAAAACCCTGGTGGCCGTCTTTGCGTGTGCTCTGGCATTCGGCGCGACGGCAATGTTACCTGCCGATATCTCGCCGATGGGTTCCGCGTATGCCAAAGGCGGTGGCGGTGGCGGTGGCGGCCACGGTGGTGGTGGTGGCCACGGCGGCGGCAATGGCGGTGGACGTGGCGCCGGCATGGGTGGGCACAATGGTACTGGCAATGGTGCGGGTCTCGCGGGTGATCATGCCGACAAGGCTACGCGCGATCATGGTGTGAGCGGCAATCATTATGGAAGCTCACGTAACCAGGACAACGGCCATGGGACCACCACCTCAGGCATTGCCCAGTCCAAGGATACTCGCGGCTTGACGAAATCTACCGCTATCTCGGGGACTACGCCCGGTGATCACAATGCCAAGGGGCTGAGCGGCGCGGTACAAAACTCCTCCAAGAATGATCGATGAGCTTAAGGCTGCCAGGTACTGAAAGGGCCTGGCAGCCGCTTCGTCGAAAGGCTGCGCACTGCGGAACTTGAAAGGCAACCTTATGTCGTATCCGCACTCAAATTTCCCCCCTGCGCCTTTTGGAAGCGAACAAACATGAAAAAAAACCTGGTAGCCGTCTTTACCTGTGCGCTGGCGCTTGGCGCAACTGCATTGTTGCCTGCCGATGTCTCGCCGATTGGTTCTGCATATGCCAAAGGTAATGGCAATGGCGGTGGCAAAGGTGGGTTCAATGGTAATGGCGCCGGCTACGAGAGTGATCATGCAGGCAAGGCCACCCGCAACCATGGCGAGAGCGGCAATCACTATGGAAGCCTGCGCAATGATGACAACGGCCGTGGCACTACCCGGTCCGGCATTGCCCATTCCAAGGAACACAACAAGGCCGGGCGCTCCTCTTCGAAGCACGATCGATAACTGAAAGCGCACATGGCGTGCCCTCGAACCGGGCGATGCGGTTGATGGCACCGGCTGCGCCGGTGTTCGCGGGCGCGCCCGCTCCCACAGGTATGGCGCATTCCTTCAGCTGGTGGGGCCCCTGTGGAAGCGGGTTTACCCGCGAAGCAGGCGACGCGGTGGAAGGCACCGGCTACGCCGGTGTTCGCGGGCGCGCCCACTGCCACAGTCTGGTGCCCGCCAGACCTCAAACCCTGAACCGCGCCACCAACGCCGCCATCTCCCCCACCAACCCCGACAACGCCTTGCTCGCCTCACTGGTCTGCTGCGCACCCGCAGCCGAGGATGTCGACAGCTCGCGAATGTTCAGCAGGTTGCGGTCTACCTCTCGCGCCACCTGCGCCTGCTCTTCGGCTGCACTGGCAATCACCAGGTTACGCTCGTTGATCTCGCCGATCGCACTGTAGATACCCTCAAGCACCTGCCCCGAGGCCAGGGTCACGTCCAGCGTCGACTGGGCGCGGCTGGTACTGGCCTGCATCGAGGTCATGGCCGCTTCGGTACCCGCCTGCACGCGCCCGATCATCTGCTCGATTTCCTGGGTCGATTGCTGCGTGCGGTAAGCCAGCGTACGCACTTCATCAGCCACCACCGCAAAGCCGCGCCCGGCCTCGCCCGCACGGGCGGCCTCGATGGCGGCATTGAGTGCCAGCAGGTTGGTTTGCTCGGACACCGAGCGAATCACTTCCAGCACCTTGCCGATGTCCCGCACCTGCCCGACCAATTGCTCCAGATGCGCGCTGCTGACCTGGATCTCCCGAGTCATGGCCTCGGTGCCGTCGATGTTGTCGTTGACTTGCCGGCGGCTTTGCGCCGCCAGCTGGTTGGATTCGCTGGTGGTCTGCGAGGTGGTGATGGCATTGCGCGCAACCTCCTCAACGGCCGTGGTCATTTCGGTAACGGCGGTAGCGGCCTGCTCCAGCTCCTGGCCCTGCTGGCGCAGGTTGTTGGCGCTTTCCTCGGTGACCGTATTCAGCGCCGTGGCGGCTGCGTCCAGCTGCCTGGCACAGTTGCTGATCTGCCCCAGGGTGTCGCGCTGGCTCTGCTGCATGCGCTCAAGTTCATGGAACAGCTGGCCGATCTCGTTACTGCCCTGCCCCTGCACCGGCACGCTCAGGTCGCCGCCGGCAATGCGCTGGAAGTGCCGGCCAGCTTCGCGCAGCGGGTGCAGCACGCGCTGGGCAATAAAGGCCCAGCACAGCACCGCCAACACCAACGTCACGCCCAGCAGCCCCAGACTCAGCAGTTGGGCGCGCGCCAGGCGCCGGTCGGATTCCAGCATGATCTGCTGACCGCGCTCACTCAATGCGCCGACCAGTTGCTGGCGCAGCGCCTGCAGCCGGCCCATGGCGTTGCCGGCGTCGGTGTTGACCTTGAAATACTGCTCGAGCGAACGTTGACGGGTTGCCTCACGCTGCCCGGCGACCGCCTTGGAATACTCGCCGTAGGTGGTTTGCAGTGCCGTTGCCAGTGCGTGCAGCGCAGGCTCGCGGGCGTTTTCGACAAACTCGTCCACCAGCTTCTGGCTCTTGTCGTTCAGCTCGACCGACAGCGCCATGCGCTTGTTGGCGCTTTCCTCATGACCACCCAGCTGCTCGATGAAGCCTGAGGACACATTGGCACTGGCGCGAATCGCCATCAGCAATGCATTGTTCAACCGGTCCGACTGGTGCGCGGTCTGGTCCAGTTCGGTGATCTGCTGGTCGCTGCCCACCGCCGCCCGCCAGGCACTGACGGTGGAAAACAGCAGGGTCACGCTGAACAGCGACAGCACCCAGAACATTCCGGTGCGGATCTTCAGGTTGGCAAGCATGGGGGCAGTACTCCTTGTTGGCACCACTTCTGGTCGATGATTCGACGGTGGGTGTGCTGCTATCGGAGGTACTGCCCCAGGCTTGAGGCGCCGGAGTGCGGTTATGGGCGGTAACCGAACAGATGTTGTCGAGGCACAGACCGGGCAACGGGCAACAAGCCGACCAGGCGGGAACTTCAACGTTCCAATTCGGTCGATAGCATCCCCTCGCCCTGCAACCTGGCCTGCCCAAGCCCTGCCGAGTCTTCCGCCGATGCCCAGCACACCTGTTCTGTCAGCCCTGCTCCTGTTGTTCAGCGCAATCACGGCTCAGAGCGCACTGGCCGGCGAACGCTACGCGCCCGCACGCAGCAACAATGCTTCGACGGTACTGATCGAAACCGCCTCGCAACAGTATGCCGACGGCCAGCTGGACCAGGCGGCGGCCACCCTGGAGCGTGCGCTGCACATTCAACCGAACAACCCGGCAACGCTGCACTACCTTGGCGTTTTGCGCCTTCAGCAAGGGCAGTATGAACAGGCCGAAACCCTGGCGCTTCGCTCCAACCTGCGTGTTGGCAACAATCACGCCCTGCGCAGCCGCAACCTGCAGCTGATAGAAGCCGCGCACAAGGCCCAGGGCTCGGGCATGCTGCCGACGGCTGCGCATTGACGGCGGCAAGACGCTGCGCGCGACGCTATTGTTCTGCCCGGTGATATAGGCAGCCTCGTCGCTGGTCAGGACTGCCAGGCAGGCTGTCCTTTCTACTACCCGGTAATCGCCTTCGCCGCCTGCGCCAAACGTTGTGTAGCCAGCCGGATTTCATTCATGTCCAGCGAGGCGAACCCGAGGCGCAAGGCATTTTCCGCATGACCAAACGGCGAAAACTGCCGGCCACTGCGTACCACCAGGTCCAACTCCAACGCCTTGCCAACCAACTGATCCACATTGATCTCGCCAGCAAACCTCACCCACAGCGCCAGCCCACCTTCCGGCTCGCGCACGGTTACCTGCTCGCCAAAGGCATCGCGCAAGCAAACCAACAGTGTCTCTCGACGCCGGCGATACTCCCGGGCGACCCGACGCAAGTGCTTCTTCAGTTCGCCATCATTGATCAAGTCCGCCAGCATCTGCTGCATCACCGCATCGCCCTGCCCCAGGGTCAGCGTCGCCCTGCGTTCGAGCGCTGCGGCCACCTCCGCCGGCGCCACGATGAAACTGCAACGGAACGTACTGCCCAAGGACTTGGACAATGAGCCAATGTAGATCACATGCCGCTGCTGACGGTCGCTGGCCAGCGGCAGGTAAGGTCTCCCGGCAAAGTGGTATTCATGGTCGTAGTCTTCCTCGACCACGCAGAAGTCGTGCTGCCGCGCCAGTTCCAGCAACTGCTGCCGGCGCCCGGCAGGCAGGCTGACCGTGGTCGGGAACTGGTGATGGGGTGTGATGTACAGCATGCGTACCTGGTGCAGCCGGCACAATGCATCGATCTGCTCGACCCGACAGCCCTCCTCATCCAGGTCCACGGTGACCAGCCGGGCGCCCAGCTGGCGGAAGATCTCCCACGCAGGCGGATAGCTCAGGCGCTCTACCAGCACAACGTCACCGGGCTTGAGCAGCACGCTGGCCACCAGGTACAGCGACATCTGCACGCCCTGGGTCAGGCAGATATGCTCGGCGCCAACGTTCAGGCTGCGATTGTGCCGCAGCATGTCGGCCAAGGCGCTGCGCAGGGAGTGGCTGCTGCACGCGCTGCCATGGCGCACGGTGTTCGCGGCAAAGCTGTTGCGCAAGGCATTACGGTAATAGCGGTGCAGAACGGTCTGCGGCAGCAGGCGGTGGTCACAGGCGCCGTTGTCGAAGAACAGCGCACCCGGCCGATCCTGCTGCGCGGCAGCCTGTTCGTTGGCCGCGAAGTAGGCAACGGCAGGCTCCTGCTGTAGCACCAGGGCAAAGGGCTGCGCTGCATCGGGCTCGGCCAGGGTGCCAGCCGCCAGCTGCCGACTGACGAAGGTGCCACGGCGCTGCACGCTTTCCAGCCAGCCCTTGGTCTCGGCTTCCTCGTAGGCGAGGATCACCGTCTTGCGATTGACGTTCAGCAGTTGCGCCATTTCCCGCGTGCCGGGCAACGGCGTACCGGGGCGCAGGCGGCCCTCGGTGATAGCGGCTACCAGGCCCTCGACGATCTGCCTGTACGAAGCCTGCGGCTGCGCCCCGTCGAGCTTGAGCAGCGGCTGCCATTTGCGAAGCTGGACCATGTGAATTAACCGAAACTGGAGGTTCTACTGGTCCTGGACTATAGCAACAATCGAACCTCCACTTGCCCCGAGGTGCCCATGCAGAACCGCCACGTCATTGAATTGTCGCCCTCGGGCAAAACCTTCGACGCCAGCCAGGAGCTGCTGCTCGATGCCATGCTCGCCAGCGGCCTGCCGGTGCCCTTCTCATGCCGCCGCGGCGCCTGCGGGTCGTGCAAGGTCAAGGTGGTGTCGGGGCAGTATCGGGACAAGCAGCGGGCGGCAGACATGCCCGCGCCCTGCTACCCCCTGGCCGACGACGAAATGTTGCTGTGCCAGAGCCACGCCTGCAGTGACATGTGCCTGGAAATTCCCGGCTGGTCCCTGGAAACCCAGGCGCTGGAAATCCACGCGCAGGTTCATGGCAAACGCGAACTGAGCGCCGATATCATCGAACTGGTGCTGCAGCCTGCACAGCCATTGGCGGTAAGGGCTGGCCAGTACGTACGCTTTCGGCTCGACAACGGCGACAGCCGCTGTTTTTCCATCGCCAACCTGCCCGCCCGGGACCAAGGGCAACTGGTGTTTCACATCCGCAAGGTAAGCGGCGGCCTGTTTACCGAACGCCTGCTGCCAACCCTGCAAGCAGGTGACAGCTTGAAACTTGAAGGGCCGGTGGGTGCCTGCACCTGGCAGCACGAGGCCCAGCGCCCCCTGGTACTGTTCGCCACCGGTACAGGTTACGCCGGCATCAAGCCATTGCTGCTGACCGCCCTGGCAGGTGATGCCGAGGTCACGTTGTACTGGGGCGGCAGATCGGACGCCGACTTCTATGACCGTGAGTTTCTCGACCAGGCCAGCCGTGCACACGCTCACTTTCGCTGGCACCCGGTGCTGTCGGACCAGGCGCGCGTGCAGCAGGTGGCGCTGGCCCAGGCCCATCGCTGGGCCGACACCCAGGTCTATGCCTGCGGCAATGCCACGATGATCAGCCAGGTTCGCGAGCAGTGCCTCGCAGCAGGCCTGCAGCCCCATCGTTTTGTCGCGGAGGCTTTCGTTGCCAGCGGCACACTGGCGCCAGAGGCTTCAACAGCCAGCCCGTTGCACCCGGAGCTGGAAAAAGTCGGCCCACGCTACTCGCTGGACGGCATGCTCGCTGCCCGCGAGCAGTCGGTGCGGGCCGTTGCTGCGATAGCGAACCAGCTGAAAGTCGGCATGACCACTGCCCAGGCGCTGGAGATGGCCGCGCAAACCTTGCAGGCGATGGGTGCATCGCACACCTGGCACCCGACCTACATCCGCTTTGGCGACGACACCGTGCGCACGCCGCGCCAAGGCATTGATCTGCAACATGTATTACGTACTACGGATATCGTCGTGGTCGACGTCGGCCCGGTATGGGATGGCTATGAGGGCGACTATGGCGACACCTTCGTGTTCGGCCAGCACGAGCTGCACCACGCCTGCGTCAAGGCACTGCATGAGGTGTTCGACGAAACCCGCCAGGCCTGGGGCCGTGGCTTGACCGGGCGCGAACTGTACGACTTCGCCGAGCGCAGTGCCCAGGTAAAAGGCTGGCAGCTGGAGCGCAACCTGGCCGGGCATCGCATCGCCGACTTCCCGCATGTGCTGTATGGGCAGGACAAACTGGCCGAGGTGGAAATCGTCCCGAGCGAAGTGGTGTGGGTGCTGGAGATCCAGTTGTGCCACCCTAGCGAGCCGGTCGGGGCGTTTTTCGAAGACATCCTGATTGGTGAGGCCAGGTCGGTCTCCTGAGGTGAAAATTTAGCAGGGGCCCGGTAGGAGCAGCCTTGTGCTGCGAAGAGGCCGGTACAGGCAACAGATACGAATTGTCAGTACGGGCCTCTTCGCAGCACAAGGCTGCTCCTACAAAGGACGCGCCAAGTGAGCGATATTTGTTTTCAACGCGCCAGCGCAGCTCAAAAGGCCGGGCATTCGTCAACAGAACAACAGCCCGGTAGGTACACCCTCAAGCGCCGAGCAAATCCACAACGCTTCGCAGCTTGCCCCGGGTCATCTCCGTGCACGCCTGCATGGGCTCTCGCAGTTCGTCGGTCATCAGCCCCTGCAGCTGCAAGGCCGCCTTGACCACAGCCGGGTTGGGCTCGGCAAAGGCCATCTTTATCCAAGGCAGCAATTGGTAGAACGTGCCGCGCGCGGCTACCCAGTCGCCATGGTCGACCTGCTGCAGCATGCGCACGTACAGGTCGGCCCGCACATGCGCCGAAGCCGAAATGGCCCCTGCGCCACCCAGGCACAGGTTGTTGAAGATCTGCACGTCCTCACCGGCCAGCACCTGGGCGTGGCCGTCCTGGATCAGGGCCATGGTGGTCTCGCTGTCACCGCCGCAGTCCTTCACCGCCGCGATGCGCGGGTGGCGCACGATGCGGCGCAGGGTTTCACGCTCGATACGTACCCCGGTGCGGTAGGGTATGTCGTAGACGATCACCGGTACGCTGGCGGCATCCGCCACGGTGCTGAAGAACGCTTCGATGCCGGCCTGCGAAGGCCGGATGTAGCACGGCGCAGGGACCAGCAGCCCGCCAATCTCACGCCGCTGGATTTCAGCCTGGAAGGCCAACAGCTCGCGCAAGTTGTAGCCCGACAGGCCCATCACTACCCTGCCCGGCTCCACCCAGGCCAGCACGGCATCCAGCACGGCCAGTTGTTCGGCCTTGGACAGCGCCGCCGCCTCGCCCGTGGTACCGCATACCACAAAACCGGCCACACCCTCTTCGAGCAGCTTCTTCACCAGTTTTTCCAGGGCGGCGAAGTCGACTTCATTGGCGCGCAATGGCGTGACGAGGGCAATCCAGATACCACGGAAATTCGACATGCAAAAACTCCTGATGTTGACCGAAAGTCAGCGTCAGCAGGGCGGAGAGTCGAAGTGGTCTGGCAGGGATACCTGGCGCCTTCTGTCTCGTCAGCCCACCTGACGAGACAGCGCGCCTCGGTCAGATGAGCGGCTGTTTCTTGGATTTCTTGGCAACGGCAACGCACGCGCCTGCCTGGGCGATGAAGCCCAAAGCGAAAATGGCGTGGTTGAAAATGGACATGCCGGCAAGCCCGTTGCGTGAATATGGCTGGATAATGGTGGCGCGGCGCACTCGGTGTCAACACCGAGATAGCAAACCCATCCGGCTGCGCCGGTGTTCGCGGCCAAAGCCGCACAGAGATCTGTGGGCCCTATCTTGTACAAGAGACATTTGATCAGTCCAGCATCCACCCATCATCGCCCTCCTCCAGCACACCACCGTGATCCGTCCGGTCTCCTTTACGCGCCACAGCCGCGCCCTCAATCAGGAAATGCTCGGCTCCACTCTCAATCACGGCACCGCACGTGGTCCGATCCCCCACCCTGGCAACCGCCCTGCCATTGAAGGTGTACGTGGCACTGCCGCTTTCTACCTGGTTGATGCCATGCAGCGGGCAGACATGTCGATGGCCTACCAGTACGACAGGGTTCATTGGGCTTCTCCTTCTGATGGCCCGGTACGAGATTCACGGTCCATTTCCTCCGGCCAATGAACCTTGGGTGCCAGGCAATGCATGTGGCTCAGGCCATCGTCGTCGTTCCAGTCACGGGGTGGGTGCACGAACTTCGGCAGGGCTTCGGGGCCTTGCTGCATGAATAGCCGGGCGATGGCCCAGTAGGCTTCGCCGTGGTAGAGGTCGTGAGTGAAGAACACGCGGTCGATGACTTCGTTGGTTTCTGGGTTGCGTACCGACAGCATGACGTTCTCGATCAGGCCGCCGTGGCCGGGGGCGTAGACTCGGTAGACTTCGGCGGTTACGTCGTCCCAGTTGTAGGCGACCGGTTTGACGCCCCAGCGTTTGCGACTGAAGATGAATATGCGGTCATATCGAAACTCATAAATATATATCTTTTGGCGAAGTCGATTGAAGCGGATAGGTTCGTCTCTAGGAGCAACCAGATCAAGTTTAATGTAAGGAATCAAAGACCATGATAGTGCTGGGGTGATAATTGCCACTGACAAGCTCATCAGCCAATCGTCACGCAAAAAACTCCAGTACATGTAAAGAGTTATTCCAAGAAGAAGGAGCAAACCTGCAGCACCGATTAGGAATGTCAAGCCTCGAAGGATGCTACTGCTCCGTGGCAACTCTAGAAACACATCATCGAAATAGTTAGGGGCCGGTTTTACGCTCGCCCACCCAATTCGCCATTTTGGCACTTCGCCCACCTTCGGCAGGTCATAACTCCAGCCCAAAGCACGCTCCCACAAAACTTTACCATCACGCTTCACTCGTTAACCTCTCTGACACAAATCTCAATGTACCCACTTGGCAAGCTCCGATCCGGCCAGTACATCACCAACAGCGTAGCTGCCAGGATCGTGTGCTTTCCTATAGTCGCCATGAGCGATATCGAGCCAGAAATCTCTAACTGACAGAGTCCGGTAGGGTAAGGTTTTCGCTTCTCGCTGATTGAATAATTGCGGTCGTGGTCGGGTATTCGCGGTGATGTAAAGCTCGAAAATGAAGAGGACGGTGATAGAGGCTCTTCAGTGTTCGCAAAAAAATTGCCCGAAGCAATAGTTTCCCCGCCAACGTAATCAGGGTGATTGCCGTCACCGTGACGATGTACAATCAATTTCCAGCGATATCCCGAGGATCGCTCATCGTACATAGGCAGTGTGATCAAGAATCTTAGCTTTCTAATTATTTCGGCGCTAATCAAGCCGCCGATTTTCGGAAGACCTGGATCAGTTGCCAAGAGCGATTCAAAATTCAACTTTGCCTTAGTGCCTAGTGTGGCGGCATTGAGTTCGGCAAACGCGATATCCGCATGTTCTGGTACATTCCAATGGATGATCGGTATTTCGTCTGCTTTTCCAAAGCAGCACCGCCTTACCCAGCGTTCCAAATCAGTTGATTCATTTTCCTGAGCCAGTTTGCTTAGTTGATAAGCAGCAAGCGTGAAGGCAATCGCCAGCCCCAGCGGACCGACAACCAAGGGTTGGAGTACCGCAAGACTAAACGCTACAGCGCCAGAGCCATACAAGAGGGATGACAAAAGATGTTGGTTCCTCGCTGTTTCATCACCCGCAGAGGCGGTTCGTCTGGTCGCATTAATTGCCTGGGCCGCATCAAAGACCCCTGCAACCGCACTCACCAAAGCACCAAGCCTTATCAAGGCCTCCCCTGTGGCTGCTACACCCTTTGCTCGTGGCAAATTCAGTGGACTAGCACTTGATCTCAAAATGAGCCCAACCAGTTCGACTTGCCCTCCCAATAGGCCCAACTGGGATCCTTGCAACGCCAACCTGGCCTCAAACGCCTTGGGCCCAATCTCCGTTTCCGCCTTTTCCTGATTCCTGCCCAGGCTGTCCTGCTGTAAATACAACCCGCCTATCGCCAGCAATAACTCCCAACTACCTGCCACACCACGTAAACCGGAGAACCCGGTCCGTACTAACCTGGCAGCCTGCTGCGATGTGATCTGCATCCCTTGAAACAACTTGCGCGCATTTGTTTCCAACGTCCCCGCTGCGACCGAGATATCCACCAAGGCAAGCTCCGCCGCGCTGCTCGCCTGGGTTACCCCCATGCGGGCCTCCTTGAACAGCCGCCCATGCACTTCCTCGGCCTTGCCCTCGACCCACACCGTCACGCTGATCATCGTATTGGTGAACCGCGGGTCGAGCACGGCCAGGCTCATCAAGCCATGCTGGATGATCGGCCGCACCTTGCGCATGGCCTTCATCGAGCCAAACTCGAAGTCATCGATATTGCGGTGCATCCGGTCCCGCGCCTCGGCGATCGACGCGTTGGCCTTGTGCTGCAACTCCCGGAGGTGGGCGCTCTGCAAGGCGTAGTACTCGCCCAGCTTCATCTTCACTTCCAGCTCGATCAGGTGGACGCCGTTGTAGAGAAACTGCGTGGCACTGTTCAAATGCCGCACAGCCTTCTGAATACCTGGCGACAGACATGGCGCCAGCCGCTGACTGGCCGCATTGAGCGCACCCTGCGTTTCAGCAATGGCCTGTTTGAGGGTATTGCGCGTGCGCAAGCCGGCGTCATCGCTGGCGATGATCTTGCTCAGCATGCCGTAAAGCTTGTCGCTGTCGTTCCAGTTGATCGCTTCTGTGGCGGAGAAACTGGGCAGCAGCCCGGCCAGCAGTGCCTGGTCGCGCATCAACAACGCGCGGTAGGGCGGGCTGTCAGGGTCCTGCAGCCATTTCAGCCAGAGCAGTTCGCTGGTGCCGGAAGCGGGAACATGCGGTTCAAGGCGGGGGACGACAGCTTCCGTAACGCCACCACCCAGGCACAGGGCCATGGTCTTGGCGTAGGCCACCCCGGACTCACGATCGTTACCGTCGTAGTCGTACGCCTCGGCCACCTTGAACATGGGCGTATCGAACAAGGCAACGTACGCCTGGGCGTCCTTGTCGATGTAACGCTGAAACTCACGTTCCTGCTGCTCATAGTCAGCCTGGAACGCGGCCCGCTGCGGTTCGTGGTAGCGCTCTTCAAGCCGCTTGTCACTCTCCTGCTGTGCACGCTCGACCAACAGCTGCCGCTCGACTGCCGGGTCGGTGAACACCGGCGGCCCATCACCCGTCATCGGTTCCAGCGACGGCACCTCCTGCGCCGCCCATTCCCTGTGCGTGGCGCGAATGATCTGCAGGATCTGCGAGGTCTGCAGCTGATAGGCCCGCATCGGTTCTTCACGCCAGGCCTGACGCTTCAGTACCCAGTTCAGGCGCTGATGGTTGTACTCCTGAATCAGCCCGACGGTGTCGTCGAGCACCACTGCCAGCACGCCGTTTTCCAGCTTGTGCCGGTTGATCGCATTGACCAGATACCCTCGCAGGGCGAACCGGCGCAACCAGCGGCTGTGGAAGCCATGCGCACTGTCGAAGGGGGCACAGCCATGCTGGGCGTACTCGAACACCTGCTGGTCGACCCCAAGCTTATCGGGCGTCATGGCGATGCCCAGCAGTTCGGGATTGTTGCGCGCCTGAATCAGGTCCAGGCCCTCGAAGCGATGCGCAGGCGACGCGCCGCTCTTGTAGGCGTTCAGCACGCTCACCGGCCAGGCGTCACTGGAGAAGGCCAGCCAGGCGCTGGTGTACCTGCCGGTATCGAGGTTGAGAAAGGCCGAAGGAATGTCGTGATCTGCGTTCACGCATTTTTCGGGCAGCGGCGACGGCGGGCCGTCTGGCGGCTCGTAGGGGTTGAAGCGGCGCAGGTGACCCTGCTCGCTGACGGCATAGGCATGCCAGACCTGCTGATCGAGCAGCACATACAGGAAGCCCCTGCGCAAGGTGCGCAAGCCGATCTTTGTTGAGATATGCCGGTTACCCGCCACGGTGGAGACACACTCGGGGCGGGTATCGGGCACCAGGGCGCGGCGAAGCGGCAGGATCGGCAGGCCCTGGCGCTCGCAGAACATGCACTGGTCGTGCGGCAGCCCGGCTTCGGCGATCGCGAGGGCAATACGTTGGCTGATGGTCATGAGCGATTCTCGGATTTCGGCAGGCATTCGATCAGTTGGCGCCATTGCGCCTCGGAGTAGCGGGCGAGCAACGCGGCAAGAGGCGCCTGGCCTCTGGCCGCTGCATCGATCATTTCGCCCACCACAGGTACGGTATGCAGCCTCGGATGAATGCTCAGGTGATGGAGAGCGAAGGCCACGATGTCCTCCATCGCGCTCAGGCCCAACCTGCGTGCATCATCGATATGGTTCGAAGCACGCACCGCAGCAAACGGTGGAATCTGACACTGATTGATGTGCTGCGAACCCGCCCGCAACACTCTCCAGGTAGCCAGCACACGTTCGATCAGCCCCACGTCATCCTGAATTCGCCGCGCAGGGGTCGGCAAAGGGTGTCGCTGCCCGCTCTGCCCTTTCAGGCTTGCCAACCTCCCACCGCTACTCAGGAACAACCAGTCACTGATCGGCCACCATGGGCCTTGTTCAAGCCGCTCGAACGTCGCCGCAAGCAACTCCAGCCGGACGGGTTCGTAGACCGGGTAGCAGCCAAATTCCCGATTGGAATCGGGTAGCCGACACAAGGCCGTGAGATGGGACGCGACAGTGGCCGAAGGCGCCTCACTGAACAGCCAGCCACACAGGTAACGCCGTTGCTGAAACAACGCCCTCTGCGCCGCTCGGGCGGTCAGTTCCAGCAGACGGCGACTGGGGACCATGCCGGGCGAAGCCAGGCAGACCAGTACGGGATGCAGTTGGGGGGCATGGGCCAGGTCGGCCCGGTGCACACGGGTCAATGCCTGCTCACCCAGGGCATTGCGCAGCGGGGCAAGCACGGCGTGGTCGCCATCGTGAGCAGTCGCAAGCGGATCTATCAGCACATGGCAGTACAAGTGCGCCCCATGATGGCTTTCGATGAGCCTCGCCAGGTTGTCAGTGCGCATCAGGCCTTGGCCTCGCACTTGTTGCTGGCGTCAGGCGCAAGCGTAAGTGGCTGGCTGTTTCCAGCCCCTGACGCAGCCGCGCTGGTTTGCCCCAACAGCTCGAGCTTCAGCCCGTTGATGGTGATGCCCTGCCCGTCCAGCACAATGCTGCCGCCCGCGGTTCTGAACTCGATGCGCTCACTGGCGCGCAGCTGAAAGATCGTCGTATGTTGCTCGATGCCCTGCCCGACGGTGACCTTTTGCGTACCTTTGACGACCAGCTCGGCGTCTTTCCCGACAAGGGCCCGGTGATTGGCCCCAGTTGATTCGCTACGGTCGTTGCCTATCTTCTCGATCAGGTCCTGCTTGATGTCTACGTGGCACGTTTGCCCAATGAGCTGGGTATGGTCACCCCCGGTTTCCTGGCGGAAGTCATTGCCGATACTCAAGTGCTCATCATTGCCGACCTGCTCGACACGATTACGCCCCACACGCGTGGTCTCATCATTGCCGACTACATTGTTCTGGTCCCGCTGGGCATGGATGAACACTTCTTCCTTGCCGAGTTCGTCCTCGAAGCGCAGCTCGTTGAAACCATCGCCTTTGTGGGTCTGGCTCTTGATGGTCATGCGCGTCTTGTGTTCGGGCAGGTCGTACGGCGGCAGCTGGTCGCCGCAATAGGTACGCCCGGTGATCATCGGCTGGTCGGGGTCGGCGTTGACGTACTGGATGATCACGTCCTGGCCGATGCGCGGGATGGCCATCGAGCCCCAGCTGCCGCCTGCCCAGCCTTGTGACACGCGCACCCAGCAGGAGCTGAACTCGTTGTTCTCGCTCTCCCGGTCCCAGGGGAAGCTCACCTTGACCCGGCCCCACTCGTCGCAGTAGATCTCTTCCCCGGGCGGCCCGACAACCGTGGCCATGTGCGGGCCGTCGATGCGTGGCTTGGGCAACGGCGCCGGACGCCACTCGATGCGGCCGGGTACCAGCACGGCTTCCTGCGAGTAGCGCGTTCCTTGTTCGGCCCCGGCAGCTTCTTCTTGCAGGCTGGTGAACTGGCTGCCCTCGTGATGTACACGCATCACACGCCAATGGGCGTTGAGGTCTTTGCGCGGGTGTTCGATGAGGGTAAAGCTCAGCCCCGGTTGCAGGCGTACATCGTCACCTTCGACTTCGGCAATACGGGCGTCATGGCGCAGGGCCGTCAAGCGCGTGGCGGTGAAGGGCACTCCGACCGCATCGCGCTTGTAACGGCCGGGGTAGTCGAAGCGTTCATAGTCCCGGGACTGATGGGTGATGCCACTGTCACCTGCACGGTGTTCCTGCCGGTACTGCGGGTTGGTGAAGGTGTAGTCCCGCTGCACCTGACGTGCAGTGCGCACCTGTTCGCTGTAACGCAGGCGGCGCAGACAAGGCCTGGCCTGGTCGCCACCGCTGTTGGCGCGGTACAGCACCTGGTCGGGGCCGATGTCGTCTTCGTCGAAGAAGTCTTCATCCTCGTCGTCGGCCTTGATCGCGCTCCTGCTGATCTGTCCCAGCGCCAGCAGTCGGTCGGTGATGACCAGCTGGTGGTGTTTCGGCGTGTGCTCGAAGCGATAGACGAAACCCTCTTCCCCCGCCAGGCGGGCGATGAAGTCGAGGTCCGTTTCACCGGCCTGTACGCAGAACTCGCGCACCTGATGCTCGCCCATGCTGTTGATTTTGAAACGGGCGATGCCCTGGCGCCTGAGCATCAATTCGAGAATCTGCGGCACGGTCTTCTGCTGGAAGATGCGCCAGTTCGAACGTAAGCCGGCACGGGCCAGCACGGGCTCGACCAATGCGCGGTAACGGGTGCGATAGAACCCCGTTTCACCCTGGCTGAAACTGCTGACCAGGCCGTGCACATAGCGCAGGGGGCGCTCACCGCGCCAGATCGTGAACAGCACTGGCTGGTCGAGCAACTGGCCGAAGTCGACCTCGTCTTCAAAACTGATCAGTTCCAGTTTCAGCTGGAACGGTGAGCTGATCATTTCGTCGAGTTCGAACGAAACCACCTCGAAGTCAATCTGGCCAGCCAGCGGCTGGAAGGTGAAGCGCAAGTCGGATTGGCTAGGCATGCGGATCCCCTTTGCTACTGCTGCAAAATGCCGTTGAGCGACTCCAGCACCTCGGCGGTGATCAAGCTCAGGCGGTAGCTGTAGTAGCAGTAGGCGCAGACCATGGCGATGGCGGAGATCACCAACGGGCTCCACCAGGGCCATTCCCGACGCCGCATGCGGTGGGGGCGATGGACCACGTTGGTATAGGGATCGCCCGGGAATTCCGGCGTGGGGCCGCGCAGTGCACGAATGACCTTGTGCATCCGCGAAATCAGGGCATTGATGATTTCATCGCACTTCGGGTCCAGGGCGTACTTGCCCTTCAGGCCCAGGCAAAAGCAGAAGTACAGGAACTCCAGCACATCCTGGAACTCCTCCGGAGACTGCATCAACCGCTCCAGCAACACGAAGATCTTCTCGCCACCCTGGGTTTCGCCATGGAAGATGCTGAGCAGCGGTTCGTGGCTCCAGCACGAATTGTTCCCCCAGGGCCGACTCATCACGGCCTCGTCCAGGTAAAGGCACAAGGCATAGGAATAAGCTTCGAGGTGCACAGAGGAATAACCGTGCTGCTGTATTTCCTCGCGGATTGTGCTGACCTGAATCTGCAGGGTCTTGTGCACATGTTCGATATTGGGCAGGTCATCCAGCGTACGCAGGCGTATGACCAGGCCGAACAGCGGGTTGGCCGCGTCGAGCATCAGGTTGGCGAAGCCGCCGCGTAGCCGGAAGTCCGGGTCGGCCGGATAACCCTCATGATCCGCGCGCCCGCCGTGGCCGGGTGGATAAGGTGAATCGCTGCCCTCCGGGACATCGAGCATGGCATGCAGGCTGCTTTCGGTTACGTCATGGGCAGTGTTGGCGGCCTGGGGTTTTCCAATACGAACAGCAGATGGGCCGGGCATGAAGAGGTCCTTGTCTTCCAGTTAGGCTGAAGACATGAACACTATCGGGGAATCAATTCTTCGAGGAGCGTGGTGCGTCCCAAAGCGCTGTAGGAATTTTCTCCTTTTGGCTTGTCTGGACGCTGTGATGCCGGAATTCCGGGGCCGCTCGGCGGCCCCTTCGCGACACAAGGCCGCTCCTGCAACGACTGCGCCAGCCCTTGTGTGGGTGGCGCACCGCCGCAAACATCAATCAGCCAAACAACCTGGCCAGGAAACCCAGCTTCTTCTTGTACGAGCGCCGAGCTTCCAGGGCTTCCTCCAGGCTGACCTCGAGGAACCGCGCCTGCTGGTTGGGCTGCATCTGCCCGATCAGATCCAGGTCGGCGCTGATCACCGTGCCGATCATGGCGTAGCCCCCACCCGACACCGCATCACGGTGCAGGATGATCGGCTCCAGCCCCGCGGGCACCTGGATCGAGCCGATCGGGTAGCAGCTGTCAACGATGTTCGACGGATCCGAGCCGGCCCCGAACGGCTGCTCCCGTGGCTGGAAGCTCAAGGCGCTACCGCCCTTGTAGCGATAGCCGATACGGTCGGCCTCGGAGCCGACCGTCCAGGCTTCGGTGAAAAAGCTTCGCACCGCAGCCTTGGTCAGGCGGTGAAAATACAGCCCCGGCACCACCCGCAGCACCACCTCGCCGCCCAAGGCCTGGCGCAAGGCCATCGGCAGGCTCGCGCCGGCGCGGGTCTTGCCGCTGGGCATGCCGACCGGCAACAGGTCACCCGCCATCAGCTTGCGCCCATGCAAGCCACCCAATGCACCCAACGCATAGGTGGAGCGACTGCCGAGCACCTCGGGTACATCGATACCACCGGCCACCGCCAGGTACGCCCGGGCGCCTGCGGTAGGGAAGCCGAAACGCAACACCTGCCCGGCACGTACGGCAAACGCGGTATCCGGGCGTTGCTCGCGGCCATCGAGCAAGGCCGGCATCTGCGCACCGCAAACCGCCACCAGGGCATCCTGCTGGAACTCCAGCTCCGGCCCCACCAGCGCACACTCAAGGCCGGCGGCGCCGGCCGGGTTGCCCACCAGGTGGTTGGCCGCCCTCAGGGCGTACTGGTCGAGGGCGCCGGACGGCGGGATGCCCAAGTGGTAGTAGCCTTCGCGGCCCAGGTCCTGCACCGAGGTAGCCAAGCCGGGTTTGAGTACCTTGATCATGCCAGCACCTCCTGCAGGGTCCGTGGATAACCGACCGGGTCGGCAAGGAACGCGTCCAGGGAGAACTCCACCGGGCGAATGCGCAGGTCGAAACGGCCTTCTTCGACATCCGCCACCGCCTGGTCGTAGGTGCGGCGGTCAATGGGTTTGAACTGCACGATGTCTCCCGGGCGGAAGAACACCATGTGCTCCTTCAGGTAGTTCAGCGTCTGCTGCGGGTCGTAGATAGGCGCCGGAGTGACGCCGAACATCTGGTAGCCACCTGCTCCGCGCACTGAATAGATGCAGCCGAAACAGCCGCCATGGCCAAGGGTGAGCTTGGGGGTGTCAGTGCGCGGGCGCAGGTACTTGGGCACCTGCAGTTGCCGCTCTCGCTCGACCATCTGGAACATGAACGGCAGGCCGGCAACGAACCCGACCATCGACACGAACCACGGCGCACCGCTGTGCGCGGCAATGAACCCCTCGACATCGGCCAGGCCGTTGATCCGCGCGGCGTACTCCAGGTCGGTGCTGCCTGGGTCCTGATGGCGGTCACGAAAACGCATCAGTGTTTCATGGGTCCAGGGGTCGTTGTACAGCACTGGAATCTCGATGATCCGTGTCTGCAACGAGCGCTCGGCCACCGCCTGCGCTTCGGCACCGCGCACCGCCTCCAGCAGTGCCTGCGGCGCGATACGGTCCGGGTCGAAGCGAATCTGGAACGAGGCATTGGCCAGGCACACATCCAGCACGCCATCCAGGGCCAGCCGCTCCACCGCGCGGGTGACGGCCATGCCCTTGAAAAAGGCCTCCAGCGACATGCTCTCGCTGACTTCGGCAAACAGATGCTCGTCGGCGCCGAAGCTGTAGCGGATAGGGGTTGTAGCGAGCGGTTCGGCCATGACTGTTCCTTTTCTTGGAGTCTTTACAGAAAGGCAGGCGAAAGCAAATTGCACGGGCTCCGGCGTATACCTGCCGGATGCCCCACGGTTTCAGCGTGGCGCACGCACCACGATACCGGCAGCGTCCAGCGCCTTGCGCGTGGCCTCGACCAGGTCGAGCGCCCCCGGGGTGTCGCTGTGCAGGCAGATGGAATCGAATTCGATGGCCAGGTCCTGGCCCTCGACCGTGCGCACCACGCCTTGCTGGCAAGCCCGCAACACCCGTTCAGCGACCGCTCCAGGTTCGTAGCCCCGCACATTGCGGGTGAACACGATCGAACCGCTCAGGTCGTACTCGCGGTCGGCATAGAACTCGCGAATGACCGGCTGGCCAAGTTCCTGGGCGATGCGGCAGATTACCGAACCCGGCATGCAGTACAGCAGCAGCTCCGGCTCGATCACTCGCAGGTTCTCCACCAGCAGCCGTGCAGCTTCTTCGTCACGTGCCAGATGCATGTACAGGGCACCGTGCGGCTTGATGTGCTGCAGGCGCACGCCCTGGGCGCGGGCAATTTCACGCAGGGCGCCGTGCTGGTAGAGCATGTCGTCGACCAGTTCCTGGGCCGGGGCATTGATGTGCCGGCGACCGAAGCCGACCAGGTCGCGGAACCCAGGGTGCGCCCCCACTGCGACGCCCAGGGCCTTGGCCCGCTCGACGGTACGGCGCATGGTGCCGGGGTCACCAGCATGGAAGCCGGTGGCGATGTTGGCCGTGCTGATGTAGCCCATCAGCTCGTTGTCGACGCCATCGCCAATCGTCCACGGGCCAAAGCCCTCACCCATGTCCGAGTTGAAATCCACCACCTGCATGACTGTCTCTCCTGGCGCTTGTGACTGCATGCAAGCCACGTTAGATTCTCCGCACCCCCTTGGGAAGATCTATAAACAGATAGGGTGTCTTCTGAAAATCAGATACCCCGGGAGCTACCGTGTCACTGACCCTGCGCCAGGTCCGCTATTTCGTCGCCACCGCCGAGATCGGCCAGATTTCCCAGGCGGCAATCCACCTGAACATTTCCCAGTCTGCAGTGACCACGGCGATCAAGGAGCTGGAGGCGATGCTCGGCGTGCTGCTGTTCCAGCGCTCGGCGCAGGGCATGAGCCTGACCGAGGCTGGCCGGCACTTCCTCAACCGCGCCTACGTGATCCTGCGTAGCGTGGACGATGCGTTGAACAGCCCGCTGCCGGACGTGCGCGCCAGTGGCCTGCTGCGCCTGGCGGCAAGCTACACGGTGATCGGCTACTTCCTGCCCCATCACCTGCAGCGGCTGGAGCACTGGCATCCGGATGTGACCCTGGAGCTGTACGAGCAGGAACGCAGCGCCATCGAGCAAGGGTTGCTGGAGGGTCGTTTCGACATGGCAGTGGTACTCACCGCCAACCTCACCCACCCGGACATCGTCTCGGAAACCCTGTTCAACTCCGAACGCCGCCTGTGGCTGCCTGGCAACCATCCGCTGTGCGAGCGCTCGGCCGTAAGCCTGGCCGATGTGGCCTGCGAGCCGTTCATCCTGCTGACCGTGGATGAGGCCGAGCAAAGCGCCATGCGCTATTGGGAACAGGCCGGGCAGCGGCCGAAAGTGCGGGTGCGGACCAGTTCGGTGGAGGCCGTGCGCAGCATGGTTGCCAATGGCAGCGGTGTAGCGATCCTGTCGGACCTGGTGCACCGGCCCTGGTCGCTGGAGGGCAAGCGTATCGAGACGGTGACCATCAGCGACCCGGTGACACCGATGAGCGTTGGGCTGGCCTGGCACCGGGAACGGGCGTTCAGCCCGGCGATGCAGGCTGTACGCAATTACTTCCATGATGCTTTTTTGGCACCGCAGCAGTTGTCGGCACGGCGCTGACCGTTCCCTGCAGGCCCGACTCTTCACGGGTAAATCCGCACACAGCGTCTGCATTCGGAATCAACGCCACTCGCTATAGGGCTCCAGCGGCGTCACCGGCAGCGCCAGGTTGCCCCGCCACGGCTCGAACAGGTAGCGCAGGTAGAGCATGCCATGGCTAGGCGCATAGTCGTCGCTGTGCTGCCAGTCGAAGCCGCCGCCCAACACCCAACGGTCGCTCAGGCGCCGCTCGAACAGCCCGCGCAGGCGGTAGCCCAGCCCGCTGCTGTCGCTGGCGTCGTTCATGGCGTCGATGTTGGAGCCAACGTCATACTGTGTCAGCACCTTGCGGTTGACGTGCGTGTCCGGATACAGCCGGCTGCGGCCGCTGTGGGCCTGTGACCAGCTGACGGAGCCTTCCAGCAGCACCGACCAGTCGTAGTTGCGCCAGGCATAACTGACCGGCACACCCACCGATGTGTAGCGCTGCGGGCTGTAGTAGCCGCCCTGCCCCAGGCTGTAGCCGCCCAGGTCCTTGTCGTGACGCCAGTGCATCAGCGTAAGGCCCACGCGCACACGCTCATCGGCTTTTTCCACCACGCGGTGGTACCAGCCGGCCATGGCCCGGGTGCGCTGGTTGTCGGCGACGTTTTCGCCATACAGCCAGTGGTGCCCGAGGCTGGCCCAGACGCCATTGTCACCGCCCTGGTCCCAGCTCAGGCCAAGCGTGGCGCCATTGGCCGTGACCCCACCCCAGCGCACGCCCGTGCGCGGGTCACGTGCCCCGGCAAACGATAACAGCGAGTTGCTCATCGGCCGCCGCGAAGCGGTCAGCGACCAGCCAAGCTGGCCGAGGTCCCCGTTGACCGTGGCGCCACCCAACCAGTTGTTGATCGCGTAGCCCTGGGTAGTGCCCAGGTCGAAGGCCCAGCGGCTGCCCTGCCAGCCCAGCGCCAGCACGCTACCGTCCGCCGTTTGCGAACCGCCCTTGCACGCGGGGAGCGACCTCCCGTCAGCGGTGCTGCCAACAAACTGACAGGTGCCGAAATCCGGGGTATAGCGCCCCTGGTCGTTCTGCTCGAACGACCCCGCATCCATGCCGATGCGCTCCACCCGCGCAAAGGCGGTGCCGTCCTGCCAGGGGGTATCGACATGCAGCAAGGTCGACTGGGTACTCAGTTCGGACGTGCCCGGCGTACCGTCGTCCTCGCGCCAGCCGTAGTCGTGCATCAACGTCACATGGGTATTGCGCTGGCGATACAGCGCATCGACGTCGCTGCGCAGGCTGCGTGCCAGCCAGTCGTCGTCATCCTGCTCACGGCTGGCCAGCGTCAGTGCACGGTCGTCCCGTGGCGACACGGCAGCACGTTCGAGCAACTGCGCATCGGCCATCGCTGCGGCGTAAAGGTCCAGCGCCCGTTGCGGCTCATCCTGCGCTACCAGGCGGGCAGCGTCGCGCCGCAACAAGGGATCGGGGCGAGGCTGCTGCGCTGCGATCTGGTCGAGCATTCTGGCCGCCTGGTCGTATTCGCCCAAGGCGACCCAGACAGCCGCCAGGCGCCGCTGGGCGTTGCTGTCATCGGCAGCAAGTTGCGGTACCTGCACAGCCAGCATGTGCCGGGCCTGTGCCAGGTTGCCTTCGGCCACCGCGCTTTCGATCACGCCAAGGCGTGCCTGGGGTTGCCCAGGCTGCACGGCAAGCACACGCTGGTAATAACCGCGCGCCTTGCCAGGCTCACCATTGGCCGCCGCCCAGTCAGCCAGTAGCATCAGGTCGTCGGTGCTGCCTTCTCCACGCGCCAGGCTGGCCTCGAGCAGGCGGGTCGCTTCAGCCGTACGGCCTTGCGCCTGCAGCTGCTGCGCCGAGGCGAGGGTCATGCGGCGGCGGATACGCTGCTCCAGTGCATGCATGTCAGCGCTCCAGGCCCCCTGCGGCACCGCGCCCAGGCTGTCCAGGGCCAGCGCATCGCGGTCGCTGGACTCCAGAAACAGGCCATGGGCATAACGGGTAGATGGGTCGCCCGGCTGGCGCTGCACGATGCTGGCGAATGCCGCGTCGGCTTCGGCGGTGCGCCCCAGGTGGCGCAAGCTGCTGGCCAGCTGGTAGACCAGCCAGGGCTCATCGGGGGCCAAGGCCGTGGCCCGGCCCAGCGCCTGGCTGGCCGCCGCCCAGTCCTCACGCTGCATGGCCTGGTCACCTTGCTGGCGCAGGCGTGCGAGTTCCAGGCTGCGGCGCAGGCTGGCGAACTGCGCTTGCTGCCGAGGCGACAGGCTGTCGAGGTACGCCCGCGCCTTGTCGGGCGATTGCGCCTGGTACACACGCACCAGGCCGCGCACGGCACTTTCGTTATCCGGTGCCATGCGCCGAACCTGCAGGAATTGCCGCTCGGCGGCCGCTGTATCGCCCTCGGCCAGCGAGACATCCGCCAGGCCCAGCAAGGCGTATTCCTCCTTCGGGCGCTGCTGGCGTGCCTGCTGGTAGAAGGCACGGGCAGCGCGCAGGTCTTTCGCCTGCAGTGCCCGCTCACCTTTGTTGAGCAGGGCCCAATACTGGCTGGACGACTCCAGGTCCTTCCACTGGCTGATCCAGTAGGTGTCCTGCTCCTTGGCGCTCGCCGCCCGGAACGCCGCATTGGCGTCTTCGTAGCGGCTCTGGCGCATCAGCGCATAGCCCAGTGCCCCCTGCAGGCTGGCATCATCCGGATACTGGCGCAGCGCCCGGCGCAGTTGTGCTTCGGCTTCAGCGTTACGGCCCTTGTCGAGCAATGCCAAGCCCCGCTGGCCAGCCTGCCAGGACGGGTCGGCCAGCAGTTTGCGCTGGTGTTGCAGGGTCTCGCTGGCCTGCGCCTGCAAAGGTGAGGCGGGGTAACGCAGGAGAAACGCTTGCCAGGCCGCCGCGCTGGCGGCGCTCACCGCTTGCCCGGACAGGTAGTCGAACTCACGCTGGGCAGCGGCATCCCGTGCGCCAGGGTCGCGCGACAGCTGGTCGAGCAAGGCCAAGGCTTCGCGGTCGCGATTTTCGGCGAACAGCCAACCGGCCAAGGTCTGGCGCAGCCCGGCACTGCCCGGGTACTGCTGGTCCAGCTGCTGCAGCTGCCTGATCGCTTCAGGGCGCTGGCCTGGGAGATTGCCGCGCACGCGCCAGTAGTCCAGGGCCAATTCCAGGCTTGGCGGTTCACCAGCGAACAACTGTTCATAGGCCGCCAGCGCCTCTTCATTGCGCCCTGTGACCGCCAGCAGGCGGGCCTGCTGCAATTGCCGCATGCGCTCCGGCTGCTGCAGCTCGAGCAGGCGCCTGGCCTGGCGTGCCTGCAAGCTGCCAGGCGCGATGGCACTGATCCGCGCACTCAAATGCTCGGCCTCGGTGCTGTTCTTTTCGCGCAATGCCAGGCTCAGGGCCGCCAGCAACACATCCGGGTTGCGCGGCTCGAGCAATTGCAGCCGCCCCAGTGCATCGCGCACTAGGTCGTCACGATGCAGCGCCTCGCCGCGACGCACCTGGTCCAGCAGCCATTGGCGCTGTTCGCCGGCATCCTTGGGTTGTGCCGTGGCCTGGCAGGTCACTGCCGCCAGCATCAGCACGCCGATCATTCGCTGCATGGCGCGCTCCAGGCCGGCAACAGGCGGCCGTGCGAGTCAAAACGGTAACGGCCTTGGTCCCAGCCCTGGCCAAACAGCGCCAGCACCTGGCTGTAATAGGCCTTGGCTTCGACTGGCTGTTCGCGCAGGCGCTGACGCTGGGCCGCCAGGCCCGCGACGTGCTCCGGCGATGCTGCCAGCAACGGCAGCAACGCCGCAGAGAAACCCGCCGGGCCATGGCCGCTGGCAACACCGCTGTGCGCATCCACATGCTCTGGCGGCAACCCTTGGCGCATGGTCAATGCCGCCATCGGGGCGTAGTGGGCCACCAGCTCGGCACGCCCTGCCGCGTCCTTGGCCAGCATGCCGACCCACAGGTAGACGCGGATGGCGTCGTAGTCACCTTCGCTGCCATGTTGCGGGTCCGCTGCCAGTTCACCGGCTGGCGTCCACAGCAGCCAGTCCGGGGCAAAGCCCTTTGGCGACGAAGCCAGCCACAAACGCCGCGTGTTGGCCGCCAGCTCGCCCCACAACGGGTCGACCAGGCTGAAGCGATCGAACAACTGCAGCGGCAAATAGCTGGGATTCAAGCGGGCGCCGCGGGCATCCTCGAAGCCATAGTCCCCCGGCAGCAGCATTACCCCCAGGCCCGGCAGCTTGCGCACGGTCTGCGCGGCGATACGCCACAGCAGGCGCTGGCCCAGTTGCGTGTAGGCCGGCTCGTCCCACAGCCGACCGGCTTCGAGCAGGCTGTAGGCAATCCACAGGTCGGCATCGCTAGCGTTGTTGGCATCCAGCACCTGCCACTGCTGCTGGCCGTTACGGCCCCACAGCCACGCGGGCAGATGCCGGGCCAGGTCGCCCTCCGCCAGGTTGTTTCCGGTCCAGCGCAACAACTGCGCGAAGGCTTGCCGGTCATTGCCCACCAGGGCGAAGAACAGCGCGTAGCTCTGCCCTTCCGAAGTGGTGATCAGGCGCTCGTCGCTCGGGTCGATGACCCGACCGTCGACACTCACCAGTTCGGCCTTGAAGCGGTCCCAGGCCGGCCATTTGCAAGCCGGTGCGGCACTTGTGACGACGGGCAGGCCCAAGGCGACCAGCCCCACCAGCAACTGACGCATCATCACCCCGCCTCACCCAGACGGCGCTTGCCTGCCCAGCGCAGTGCCCGCCACAACAGGAAGGCAAACAGCACCACGCAAATGGCCGCGATCGCCGCCAGCAGTACCGGGTGCTCGGACAGGTGGAACCACAGCAGCAGCCACCACGGCAGCGCGCCTACAAAGTAGTGCTCGCCGACGAACTGGCTGGTGACGCCGCTGCTGCGCACCAGCGTCACCGAGCCGGCCACCGCATCGAGCTTGCCCACATCGCCGAGCACATCGCGCAGCAACGCTTGGTCGCTATCGCTGTTGGCCAGCAGGGCGACGACACTGCGCTGCTCGTGGAATGGCGACTTCAGCCCGGTGATGGCCGCAATCGGCGCCTGCGCGCTGACTGCCACACGGCTGCTCGCGGCCACCGGCGCGGTATCGAAGCGCTGGCTGCCCGGCAGCCCTGTGCTACGGCCCTGCAGCAGCCAGTCCCGCTGGGCACTAAGCAGCAGGCCAAGGTTTGGCGCATCCCCCAGGGCCTCAGGCAGGCTGCCGAGCAGCAGCAAGTCGGCATCGGCCGCTGCGGCCTGCTTCCAGTCATCGACCAGCCGCAGGCCAAGCGCCGGGTAGCCGATCTGCCCGGCCAGCCCGCCAACCGCATCGAGCAAGGTGCCCACCTGCATCGCCGTGGGCTTGGCCGGCATGACGACCAGGGTTTCGGAAAGGTCGGCCATGCGGCTGAACGGGAAGCCGCTGCGGGCGAATGCGCGCAGGTCGGGCATGGCGATGTAGTGGTGGTAACCGGACAGGTCGATGGTCGAGTTGTCGTCGATCGCCGCGCGCACATCCACCGGCAACGAGGTCTGGCAGCGGTCGCGCTGGGCGCTGCCCAGGGTGCTGGCAAAGCTGAAATCGAAGCGCAGGCGGTTGCGGTCGCCGATCTTCAACGCCGGTACCAGCGACTTCTCGGTCAATGCGCTGTTGTCACCGGACAACACTGCCAGGCGCATTTCCTCGAGCGTACCGCCGCGCCGGTCATTGCCCACCAGCGGCATGCTGGTGATGTACTGGTCGTTGACGCTGATGCTCAGGCGCGATTCGTCGCTCACTGCCGGGGCCGTGTAGCGGTACAGCGTACGCAGCGGAATGCCCTGGTTGCGCCAGACGAACAAGTCCGGCGGCAGGTTCAGCTCCAGCGTCACCGGCCGCGGTTGCAGGCCACTGACCTGCAGCTGCTCGGGATAATCGAGCAGCTCGGCGAAGCGTACCGGGCGGTCGGTGCGTGTCCAGTTCGGCGCATCGTAGGGCTGGCGCGGCTGCAGTGCCGTCATCTGCTCGACCTTCACCCGGGCACCGCGGAACAGGTTGTTGCCAACCGCCAGCGCCGAGGCGGCCTTGACCAGGTCATCGTCGTTACGGCCCAGCACCAGCAGCACCTTGCTGAAGCGGTCGTCCGGGTGGTCGATCATCTGCAGTACCGGGCCGTCGACCGGCGGGAATTGCTGCAGGTCGGCAAGGAAGGCCGGGCGACGGTCGTTGCTGGCAAACACGATGCTCGGCGTGGGTTTGTCGCCACGGGCCGGCAGGCTGTCGTACAGCACCGGGAAAGTCGCCTTGCGCCAACCGGCCTGGCTGCCGAAGTAGGACGCCAGGATCGCCGCCGCACGCTGCTCGCCCAGGCTCGGCACGCCGCTGAACACCACCGGCAGCGTTACCTTGCCGGTGTCGCGCACATCAAAGAACGGCAGCGGGAAGTACGCAAGGTCGTTGTCCAGGGCCAGGGCCTGTTCGTGCAGCTGCACCTGGCTCTTGCGGTTCAGGTTCAGCCACAGGCCGCTGTGCGCAGGGTCTTCGCAGATGTCGGTGTAATGCCCGACGAACTCCAGGCGTACCCGGTTGAAATCGCTGAGCAGCTTCGGGTCCAGCGGCAGCTGACGGCGCACGCGCTGGCCAAGCTGGTCCTTTTCCACCGGCACCACGCCCATCAGTTCGTCATTCAGGTACACGCGCAGGTGCGACAGGTTCGGCAACAGCGCGGGCGATGGCGTGTAGTCCAGCTGCAGGCTGGCGTCGGTGGCCAGGCGGTCGCGCCGCAGGCCGAATTCGATATGCTCGCTGTTGCGCACCCCCAGCAGCAGGCTGTCGGAGGCATGCCCGAGCTGCTCGAAGGTTTTCGCAACCGGCCAGTTCGGTACCGTGGGTACGGCTGGCTCGGCAAGCGGGGCGACAGAGGCGGCAGCGGCGCTTTGCGACAAGGCAGCAAGCAGCGCCATCGCCAGGCCCCAGGTACGCGCGGGATAACCAGTCATCATGCGTCTCGATCAACAGGGTTCAAGGAAGGGACAGGCCGCGGTGTGCGCGGCCTGTAGCTGGCCAGCCAGTTCGCCAGCGCGTGCAGTGGGCGCAGCCACGCCCCCACCCATGGCGGCAAGTGTTCGACCAGCCGCAGGTAACCGACACCGCCCAGCTTCAGCACGTCGACCAGGCTGCGCAGCGGGCGATCGACCTGATGCTGCTCGTTCCAGCCAAGCCAGGCATCGGCACGGGCGAAGGTGCAATGGACCAGGTCGATACGCTGTTGCTGGCCGAGGTCGTGGAACACCAGGCCAACGTGTTGCCCGACGGTACGGGTGACACAGGCCTGGAAGGCGAACTCGCGTTGGCCGCGGTTGAGCAGCAGGCGTATCCGCTCCCCCGCTTGCAACTCGAGGCCCCGGTGCAATTGCAGCCCGACACCGCCGTCGGAGTAGTCGACCAGGGTACAGGGGTAGGCGTGACCGCTTGCCAGCACCAGCCCCGCCGGCAAGCGCATCTGCACCCGGTGGGCGCGGCGCACCTGGCGCACTTCGGCAGCCACGGCGACAGCGGCGCCGATGATCAGCAGGTTGTAGATCACCCACAGCGAGCTGACGATCACCGTGCCGATTTCCGCCGCCGGGCCGGTGAACAGGCGCCACACGGCGAAGCCCAGGCCGGCCACGTTGAGCGCCGCCAGCCACAGGTAGGGTTGGGCGATGCGCCAGTCGAACTGCTCCTGCTCCATCAGGCCGCCCTTGGCGGTGACGTTGAACTTGCCCTTCTTCGGCGCGAACAGCGCGACCGTGGTCGGGCGGGCGATGTACCAGGCCAGCACGGTCTCGTAGACCTCGCCCCAGAAGGTCTGCCGGTACTTGCCCTGCATGCGCGAGTTGGTCAGGCTGGCGTGGATCATGTGCGGCAGCACGTACAGCAGGATCATCAACGCCGGGGCGTAGATGATGTAGGCATGCAGCAACAGGAACGCCAGCGGCGCGGTCAGGAACACCAGCCGTGGCAGGCCGGCCAGGAAGTGGAGCATGGCGTTGGCATAGCACACTCGCTGGAACAGGCTCAGCCCACGGCCGAACAGCGGGTTGTCGGTACGGAAGATCTGCACCATGCCCCGGGCCCAGCGAATGCGCTGGCCGATGTGCGCCGACAGGCTCTCGGTGGCCAGGCCGGCCGCCTGCGGAATGCTCAGGTAGGCCGATGACCAACCCTGGCGGTGCATGCGCAAGGCGGTATGGGCATCTTCGGTCACGGTTTCGACGGCGAAACCGCCGATGCTCTCCAGCGCGGTACGGCGCAGCACGGCACACGAGCCGCAGAAGAACGCCGCGTTCCACATGTCATTGCCATCCTGGATCAGGCCGTAGAACAGCTCGCCTTCATTGGGGCGACGGCGGAACGAGCCCAGGTTGCGCTCGAACGGGTCGGGCGAGAAGAAATGGTGCGGCGTCTGCACCAATGCCAGCTTCGAGTCCTTGAGGAACCAGCCGACTGTCATTTGCAGGAAGGAGCGCACCGGCACGTGGTCGCAGTCGAAAATGGCGATCAGCTCGCTGTCGGTCACGCCCAGCGCATGGTTGAGGTTGCCGGCCTTGGCGTGCTTGTTGTCCGGCCGCACGATGTAGCCCACCCCCACTTCGTCGGCGAACGCACGGAACGCCTCGCGCCGGCCGTCGTCGAGGATATAGATGCGCAGGCGCTCGCGCGGCCAGTCCAGGCCCAGGGCGGCCAGCACCGTGGTGCGCACCACCGACAAGTCTTCGTTGTAGGTGGGGATCATCAGGTCGACGGTCGGCCAGTACGCCGGATTTGCCGGCAGGTTCGCCGGCTTGCGCTGCAACGGCCAGCTGGTCTGGATGTAGCCCAGGATCAGCACGAACCACGAATAGGTTTCTGCCGCCAGCAGGATCAACCCGCACACCAGCCCGGTGGTGTCGTTCCAGTTCAGGGTCGAGGTGTAGCGCCACCACAGGTAGCGGCAGGAGATGAGCGTCGACAGCACGATCAGCATCAGGGTCGGGAAGCGGCCCGGCATGTGCCGCACCAGCAGGGCAATGCCCAGCAGCAGGCAGATGAACACCAGCTGCGCCAGGTAGCCGAACGGTTCGGTCACGCAAAGCACGGCCAGGCCGATGGCGCCCAGGGTCAGCACGCTGTAGAAAACCCACCGGGCGAACACGCTCAAGCCGCGCAGGCGTGCCGAGGCTTGCTGCTTGAAAGCGCTGGCGCGGTAGCGCGCAGGCAGCTGCTGCAGGCGGTCGATCAGCAGGCCATGGTAACGGCGCAGCACCTGGCGCATACCGCGCAGCTGCGCACGCACTGCACTCCAGGCACGGCGGGCAAACCCCGGTTCGCGTGGCAGCGGTTGGCGCCGGACCAGCAACCACAGGCTCTGGATCAGCAGGCGCAGCGGGTCGCCCAGGCTTGGGCGCTTGCCCGCCAGTTGCGGGTACAGCCGCTGCCGCTCGGCCAACAGGGCTTGCCAGGCAGGCGACTCCAGGCGCAGGAACAGGAAGGCCAGCCACACGCCAAGGGTGAACAGCCACGCAACCGGCTGCCGCGCCCCACGTGTGCGGAACCAGGCGTAGGCCGACAGAGGGGTCAGGGTCACGACTGGCGCCTCGTCAGGCAGCGCACCGCCAGGCTCTGCACGTCCCGGCCAGCTAGGCTCTGCGGCGCGTAGTGGCCAAGCGGTGCCTTGCACGCCAGGGCCTCGAGGAAGGCCTCGTCGCGGTGCACCACCTGGATCGGCAGGCGATCTCGGAACAGGTCGCGCCACACCATCAGCAGGTCGCTCTGCAAGCGGCTGGCGGGGTCGTAGCGGTTGACCAGCAACAGGTCGTAGTGCTCGACCTGCCGGCGCCCGAGCAGCAGATGACTGGCCATTTCGGCCTCGGCCACCAACACCCGCACATCAGTCTCGACACTTTGGTCAGCGGCACCGGCCGGCAGCTGCGGCAGGTCGAACAGCAACCAGTCGAAGTGTTCGGCCAGTTCGGCCTGGCGCGCGCGCCAGGCTTCTGCATCGGGCAACGGCGGCCGCGTGCAGGCAGGCAGATTGCCGAACGGCATCAGGCACAGGCCATCGAGCACCTCGTACATGGCATCGCTGTATGGCCGCCCTTCCCGCTCGGCAAGCGCCCAGCCCTCGCGCGTGTCGAGGGGCAGATTGAAGTGCAGGCCGAGCAGGTTGCTTGGGCACAGGTCGACCAGCAGCACCCGCTCACCTACGCCCTGCAACGCATGCCCCAGCGCGGCCAGCAAGGCACTGCGCCCCAGGCCACCACGAACGCCGTGCAACGCCAGGCTGGTCATGGCGACAGCACCTGGCGCCGCGGCGCCGCCGTGTACAACGTTCCCTGGGCGCTGCTCCGGCAGCTTTCACCCAGCAGTGGCCAGCGCTGCAAGGCCTGCTGGACACCCACCAGCAATGAGATGTCCTGGTAGTTCAGGTCTGGCATATCCAGGTGCTGGCGCAACTGGGCGATATCGTCGCTGCGGTCGGCAGGGTCTGCCTTGCCAGTGATCATGGGCGCTCCTTCGGAACAGGCTGCCAGTCGGGCTGGCCTTGCAGGCGCATGTAGGCGCGCCCCTGGTAGTTCAGTACTTGCGCACCTGCGGTTTCCGCGACCTGTTCGGTGGTCGGCAGGTCGCTCAGCAGGCTAGGCACATCCAGCACCTGCTGCTGGCCCAGGCCCGCATACACGCGCGAGATCAGCTCGGACAACGCCAGGTAGCTGGTGGGCGCCGAGACGTGCAGCGGCTCGCTGCGGGCAGGCTGGCCCATGCCGATGAACTTCAAGCCGACCGGCACATGGGTAATCGATGGGGTGGGGATTTCACGCATGCCCGACAGCTGCATGCGATCGCCATGCAGCGCGGCGCCATGTTCCGGGACAATGGCCACGACCACGCGGCGGCCGCTGCGCTCCAGTTCATCGAGGAAGCTGCCAAGCTCGCCGAACAGCCGGGTGGCGCGGGTGGCGTAATCGGCCACGCGGGTACCGCCGTCGGCGGTGACGATACGGTTGCCGTCATGCAGGCTGATGCTGTTGTAGAACAGCGACACATGCTCGGCCGGCGCACCTTTGCGCTGCCCCCACCAGCGGCGCAGCACCTCCAGGTCGCTGGCAATCGGCGAGCCGTCGAAGCCGACCAGTGCCCGCGGGAAGTCGGTGTTGCGCAGGCCGGGTTGCGGCATGTGCTGCTGGGTGATATCGCCGATGAAGTTGTCGAAGCGGCCGCTGTGGTTGAGCAAGGTGTTGCTCTGGAAGCCGAGCCTGGCCAGGTTCTGGAACAACAGGCACTGCTCCGGGGCAGGCTGGTACAAGCCGGTGTGGGACGACTGCCCGCAGCTGGCACGCAGCACGCGGATGGCGGCCGGCCCGCTGTAGGACGTGGCCGAGTTGAACTGGTCGAAGATCACGTCCAGGCGCGAGAACAGCGGGTTGTCACGCAGCCCGACGGCGGACAGGTCATCCCAGGCCAGCGAGCAGATGTTGATTACCAGCAGGTCGAACGGCTGCTCATCGGCCTTCATGGCCGGGAATGCTGTCACCCGTTCACGCTCACTGGCGAAGAACCGCTCGAGCCAGCTGTCGAGCGTGGCATTGTCGGCAACCGCGTTGGCCTGCGCCTGCTCGGTGGGGCTGGCAGCCGCGACGCCAGTCGCCTGGCCCGCATTGAACCCCAGCGCTGGCAGGCCGCCGACCGCCAGCCATGCCAGCCCCAGCAGGCTCAAGGTACTCAGCCGCAGCCAATGGCGCAGGTACAGGTAACCCACCAGCAACAGCGCCAGCGCGCCCAGCAGGTTCCAGTTGATGAAGCGGCCGAGCAGTTCGAGCAGGTAGTCCCACGAGAAATCGAACACTCCCGGCTGCGCCAGCAGGCGGCTGAAGGGCGGCAGCCAGGTGTCCTGGTAGAACAACGCGATGCCGACCGGTACGGCCACCAGTTGCCGCGCGATTCGCAGCCACTTGCCCGGCAACGGCAGCAGCAGAAACGCGGCGAACAACAGGTTCGGCAGCGCCTGGAAGTCGAGCATGCCAAGGGCGACCAACAGGAACTTGGCCAGGAAATAGAGGTTCCACCCTCCCAGTCCAGGCCAGCGGGCCGGTACCGGGAGGGTGGCGGATGTATTAATCATTACGGGGTTCCTGGCGTGCAGCGCGGTGGCGTACGCCCAGCGGTTTCAGGTAACGGGGTGGAAGGCGGCGGCGCAACCAGCCGCGCAGCGTGGCGCGCAGGCGCAACAGCAGCAGGGCCAGCGCCAAGGTGACCAGCGCCGTGATGCCGACCACTTGCAGCAGTTGCACGAAGTTCATGCCGTACCCCGCTTGCCCAGGGCCACCCGGCGCGGTGCCAGGGCCGGCCTGGCCTGGGCGGGCAGCTGCGCCGCCGCGTCGAGCCGGGGTGGCTGTGGCACGCTGTCATCGAGGAAGGCCGGGGTGGCCAGGCTGTCGACACCGGCAAGCACCTCCTGGCTGATGAACAACTCTTTCCACGACAACTGAAAGATGTGGTCAAGGGCTTGCTCGACGCCTTCGGAGCGGCAGGCGAACAGGAACAGGAACAGCACATCGCCCACCACGCAGGCGATATCGCCGTCGCGGCGGAACACCGTGCGCGAGCAAGCTTGCAGCGGGGTCAGCCCAGGGGCCGGGCGCAACACCAGCAACTGGTGGGCGATTTCTCCGTTGCGCACCCCGTGCCACATGGTCTGCACCGCTTCGGCGAACGCGCGCGGCGCCACCAGCCCGCAGATGGCCAGCGGCCGCAGGCGTGCGAGCAAGGCATCGAAATCGCTTGGCAGGCGCCGCCGCCAGAGGTAACCCTGGATGCTCTCGACCATGGTCAGGAAGCGCGACAGGCTGGCACCGAACGGCACGATCTGGCTGGCCCCGCAGGCCAGCAGCAGTTGTTCATCCTGGTAGCGCAGGGTCGGTGCCATCTCGCGCACCACCAGCTTCAGGGCACTGCCACGCAACTGGCGCAAGCGGTGCAACTGGCGCGCCAGGCTATCCAGGCGCTGCCCGCCGTCCATGGCAAAGATGACCGTGGCGGAAACCGCCCTGCCTGCTTTGGCACCCAGCTCCTCAAGGCTCTCGCAGACCTGCCAGTGCTCAGAGAAGGCTGGCGCACCTTCCAGCACCTGGCGCTGGGCCAGGCACAACAGTTCGTCGCCACCGGTGTCGCTGGGTGCCTGCGGCACCCCGACGGCGGCGAAGCCCGCTTCGAGCCGCATCAGTTCCACATCGCGCGTACCGGTTTTGCCGAGCGAGTTACTCCAGAAATGCTGCAGGTAGCGCACCCCGCCTTTGCCGCGGTACACCTGGGCCAGGCCATCTACGCCCTGGTTGAACGCCCGCAGGCGCTCTATCAGCCCGGCACTCTGGCCGCTGCTGATGACCAGCAGTAGCGCGGCCTCGGCCGACAAGACCGGGCGCAGCGCGTTGCACCAGTTTTCGATGTTGCCGGCACCCCAGACGTCTGCAGGCGCAAGCAGCACCAGCACCCGCCCGGCGGCATCGATACGCGGCAGGTCATCGCCCAGATGCCAGACGGCTTGCGGGTTGGCTTCGTACAGCGCCAGCGCGCCGGGGCCCTGCTCGGCATCGAGCGCACCCAGCACATCACCGATGGCTTGCGCATCGGCGACAAGGGCTGCCCGAACGTGCTCGGGCAGCCCCCCAACCACCTGGCGGCATAGCAAGGTGGCGTCTTCTGCGCTGTCACAGGCCAACCAATACAGTCCCTGTACATGAAGCTGGCTGCTTTCGGCGCCTAAGCCTGAAATAGCCAACCACGGCATTCCATTCGTCAAAACACTGGCTCTGAAAAAGTAAATTGAAGCGGGTGAAAGGTAACTGTGACTGATCCATCACTAGTTTTTGATGACGTGCGTCAATAAAACGACAAATCAGACAGGCGACATCAAAACCCGTCAATTCTACAGCACCAAGGCAAAATGAAATCAAGCAGAATGTAATAAATTGCAAAGTTTTGTTAACAACGACCGTTGGGTCAGTGTCTGTCAGTTAAGGTTGCCGGCTTGACTGGGGCTGCATTGCAGCCCAAGCCTGCCATGGCGACAGCGGACATATCGCTGCGTGTCATGGTCACCGGCCAGGCAAGAATTGATTTT
The DNA here is from genome assembly GCF_023100865.1 of Pseudomonas sp. A2. Taxonomy (NCBI): domain Bacteria; kingdom Pseudomonadati; phylum Pseudomonadota; class Gammaproteobacteria; order Pseudomonadales; family Pseudomonadaceae; genus Pseudomonas; species Pseudomonas sp. A2. The sequence continues at coordinate 2,587,649 of NZ_CP039127.1, read as the reverse complement.
CCGGAGACAAGCATGCTTCGCATCTTTGAGCGCTGGCTCGATCCCTTCCCACCTGATGAGGTACCACCGCCACCGGTTGGCCTGTTGCGCTTCATGTGGGCCTGCACCCGGGGCGCACGCGGCTACATCCTGGCGCTTGCGCTGCTCAGTGCCGGGGTATCGATCTACGAAGCCTGGCTGTTCGCCTTTCTCGGTCAGGTCGTGGACCTGCTCTCGGCCTGGCAGGCCGGCGGTGCCGTCGGCCCCGAAGAAACCCGGGTGCTGTGGGGTATCGGCATCGTCCTGCTGGTCAGCATCGGGCTGGTGGCGCTGCGCACCATGGTTCAGCACCAGGTGCTGGCGATCAACTTGCCGCTGCGGCTGCGCTGGGACTTTCACCGGCTGATGCTACGCCAGAGCCTGTCGTTCTTTTCTGACGAGTTTTCCGGTCGGGTCACCACCAAGGTGATGCAGACGGCACTGGCGGTGCGCGATGTGTTGTTCACCATCATCGAGATCCTGCCCGGGATCGGGGTGTACTTCATCGCGATCATTGCCTTGGCCGGTGGCTTTGCCCTGAAACTCATGCTGCCATTCATTGCCTGGGTCGTACTGTTCGGCCTGGCCATGCTGTATTTCGTGCCACGCCTGGGCAAGGTCGGCCAGGAGCAGGCCAATGCGCGATCGTCGATGACCGGGCGGGTGTCCGACGCCTACACCAACATCACCACGGTGAAGCTGTTCTCGCACGCCAACCGCGAAGCGCACTTCGCGCGCGCGGCCATGGAGGACTTCAAGCAGACCGGCTTTCGCCAGATGCGTCTGGTCAGCCAGTTCGAAATCGTCAACCAGGCGCTGGTGGTGGGCTTGATCATCGCTGCCGGTGGCTATGCGCTGTGGCTGTGGCACCAGGGCCAGGTCGGTACCGGGGCGGTGGCGGCGATCACCGCCATGGCCTTGCGTATCAACGGCATGTCGCACTGGATCATGTGGGAGATAACCTCGCTGTTCGAAAACATCGGCACCGTGCAGGACGGTATGGCCACCCTCACCCGCGGCCCCAAGGTGAAGGATGCGCCGGATGCTGTGGAGCTGGTAACCACAGGGGGCGCGGTGAGTTTTGACAAGGTCAGCTTCAACTACAACGGCGAGCGTCAGGTGCTCAACGACCTGAGCCTGCACATTCGCCCGGGCGAAAAAGTCGGCCTGGTCGGCCGCTCCGGCGCCGGCAAGTCCACCTTGATCAACCTGCTACTGCGCTTCTACGACGTGGACAGAGGGGAGATCCGCATCGACGGGCAGAACGTGGCCAAGGTCACTCAGGATAGCCTGCGCGCGGCGATCGGCATGGTCACCCAGGACACCTCGCTGCTGCACCGCTCGATTCGCGACAACATTGCCTATGGCCGCCCCGATGCCACCGAAGCGCAGATCCGCGCCGCTGCGGCCAATGCCCAGGCCGATGGTTTCATCAGCCAGCTCAGCGACCGCCAGGGCAACACGGGTTACGACACCTTGGTGGGAGAGCGCGGCATCAAGCTGTCTGGTGGCCAGCGCCAACGCATCGCCATTGCCCGAGTGATGTTGAAGAACGCGCCGATCCTGCTGCTGGACGAAGCCACGAGTGCGCTGGACTCGGAAGTGGAAGTGGCCATTCAGGAGAGCCTGGATGAAATGATGCAAGGCAAGACCGTCATCGCCATCGCCCACCGGTTGTCGACGATTGCCGCCATGGACCGGCTGATCGTGATGGATGAAGGGCGCATCATCGAGCAAGGCACCCATGCGGAACTGCTGGCGAAGAACGGTACTTATGCGCGGTTGTGGCAGCACCAGAGCGGCGGGTTCCTGGGTGAGGACCAGGGTGTGGCCGAGGCGATGGAGTAGGCCTGTATGGGAGCGGGCCCGGCGAACACCGGCAAAGCCGGTGCCATGCGTCGACCTCCATCAGTTTCCATCGCGACGATGGACTGAGCTCAATCCTGGCCCTCAACCAAACACATGCGAAGGCCGGCGCAGCACCGGGTCAAACGGGTTGACTCGTTCGCCAATCGCCGCCGCCTCGCGCTTGAGCAGCGCCACCACGGTTGGCATGCGGTTGGGCCCCAGGCGGTCGCTGATGGTCGCCACGCTCAGGGCCGCCACCGCATGGCCGTTACGATCGAGGATCGGCACCGCCAGGCCGGCCATGCCATCGAGCACTCCGGTATTGCGCCCGGCATAGCCGAGGCTGCGCACATTGTCGATTTCGGCGCGCAGCATGACTTCGTCGTAATGGTGGAAATCCTTCAGCCGCGGCAGGTTGTAGCGGATCACCTCGTCGCGCTCCTCCTCCGGCAGGAAGGCCAGGATTGCCAGGCTGCCCTGCCCCACCCCCAAGGCCACACGGCCGCCAATATCGCCGGTGAAGGTACGGATCGGGTATGGCCCTTCGCTGCGGTCCAGGCACACCGCATCGAACCCCGAGCGCGCCAGCAGGAACAGCGAATCGCCCAGCGAGGCCGACAGCCGCAGCAGGCTGGGGCGCACCACATCGCGCAGGTTGCCGGCTTGCCCTGCCTTGGCCGCCAGGGCAAAAAAATCCAGGCTCAGCCGGTAGCGCTTGCTGGTCGCGCACTGGTCGACCATGCCTTCTTCAATCAGGCTGCGCAGCAGGCGGTGGGTCGTGGGTTGCGCCAGGCCAACCCGCTGCGCCAGTTGGCTGACCTTCTCGCCCTCGCCACCGCAATCTCCCAGCGCACGCAACACGGCGAACAAACGCGACACTGCACTGACACCTACTTCCTTGGCCTGCTCATTTCGTTTATCGGAATCCATTTTTCGTCAAACCTTAGAAAATTCCAGTCAGTGGAATAATTTCAAAATAGCTGTCACCCAGTGAAATTACCCTTTGTCGCCATCCTAATCATTGCCCTACTCTCCGGTCCATAGGGCGATATCACAACATCGGCCGCCGCCACAGAAGCGAGCGCCAACGTCCGTAAAAGCATTGCTTTTCGCCGCTGGCGCTCTGCCCACCCTGAAACTGCCGGTTGACCCCGGTTCCGTTTGCGATGGAGCACAGCCATGACCTTTCTGTTGATCGACAAGCTTTGCAAGCGCTATGGCGCCACGGAGGCAGTGGCCAGCTCGTCACTGGCCATCGAGAAAGGCGAGTTCGTCTCCCTGCTTGGCCCTTCGGGCTGCGGCAAGACCACTACCCTGCAAATGATTGCCGGCTTCGTCGAGGTCACCAGCGGCCGCATTATCCTCGACGGCCGCGACATTACCCACGCCAAGCCGGCCAGCCGAGGCCTGGGCGTGGTGTTCCAGAGCTACGCGCTGTTCCCGCACATGACCGTGCGCGACAACGTCGCCTTCGGCCTGCGCATGCGCAAGGTGGCCAACGCCGACATCGCCCGCCGGGTCGACCAGTCCCTGGCGCTGGTGCGCCTGGACAAGCATGCCGAGCGCTACCCGCGCGAACTCTCCGGCGGCCAGCGTCAGCGGGTGGCCCTGGCCCGTGCACTGGTGATCGAACCGCCGGTGCTGCTGCTGGACGAACCGCTGTCCAACCTGGACGCCCACCTGCGTGAAGAAATGCAGTTCGAGATCTGTCGCATCCAGAACGAGGTCGGCATTACCACCTTGATGGTCACCCACGACCAGGCCGAGGCCTTGTCGATCAGCGACCGGGTGGTGGTGATGGAGGCCGGGCGCATTACCCAGGTAGATGACCCCTACCGCCTCTATGAACACCCGGGTACGCCCTTCATTTCCGATTTTGTCGGCAAGGCCAACCGCCTGCGCGGCGTAACCGGCCCCGGCGGGCAACCGCAGGCGAATGCCCAGGGCCCGCTGACCCTCAGCCTGCGCCCGGAAAAAATCAGCCTCGGCCCGGCCGGTAGCGGCAGGCTCGCAGGCCGCATCAGCTGCCGCTACTTCCTCGGCAGCCAGTGGCTGTATCGGGTCGACACTGCTCTGGGCAACCTGGCCGTGGTGCGTGCCAACGACGGCAACACACCGCTGGATGAAGGCACACAGGTCGGCCTGGACTGGAACGATGCCCTGCTGCGGGTACTGAACGCTGGCGAGGTGGCGGCATGAGCGTGGCAAAGCTGCGCAGCAGCGCCTGGGGCTACGGCCTCAGCAGCCCGGCGCTGCTGTTGTTCCTGGCCTTGCTGGTGGTGCCACTGGGGCTGACCGTGCTGCTGTCGTTCAACGCGTTCGACTACAGCAGCGGCATCCAGGCCGGCCAGTACACCCTCGGCCATTACCTGAGCCTGGTGACCGACACCTACTACTACGAGATCTTCTTCCGCACCTTCTGGATCAGCGCCCTGGTCACCCTGCTTTGCGTGCTGATCGGCATCCCCGAGGCCTTGGTGCTCAGCCGCATGGGCGCGCCGTGGCGCTCGATCTTCCTGATCCTGGTGCTGACCCCGCTGCTGATTTCGGTGGTAGTGCGGGCCTTCGGCTGGAGCCTGCTGCTGGGCGCCGACGGCCTGGTCAACCAGGGCATCACTGCCCTCGGCGGCCAGCCGGTGAAGCTGCTGTATACGCCCTTTGCAGTGATCATCGGCCTGGTCCACGTGATGCTGCCGTTCATGATCATCCCGGTGTGGACCTCGCTGCAGAAGCTCGACCCGGCTGCCGAGCAAGCCGCGCTGTCACTGGGTGCCAGCCAGTGGACGGTGTTCCGCCGCATCGTGCTGCCACAGATCATGCCCGGCGTGCTGTCAGGCACGCTGATCGTGTTCGGCCTGGCCGCCAGTTCGTTCGCCATCCCCGGCCTGCTGGGCGGGCGCCGGCTGAAGATGGTCGCCACCATGATCTACGACCAGTACCTGGCCGAACTGAACTGGCCGATGGGTGCCACCATCGCCGTGGCCCTGCTGCTGATCAACCTGCTGGTGATGCTCAGCTGGAACCGGCTGGTCGAACGCCGCTACAAACGCGCACTTGGAGTCTGAACCGATGACCCGTAACGGCCCGCTGGCCCTGTCCTTTCACGCCCTGGTGATGCTGTTCATGCTCGCCCCGCTGGTGGTGGTGTGCCTGGTGGCATTCACCCCGGAAAACACCCTCAGCCTGCCCACCGCCGGCTTCTCGCTGCGCTGGTTCAGCGCCGTGTTCGAGCGTGCCGATTTCCTCGATGCGTTTTACAACAGCCTGAAACTCGCGGCCCTGGCTGCCTCGCTGGCCACTTTGATCGCCGTGCCGGCGGGCCTGGCGATCACCCGCTACAGCTTCCCCGGCCAAGGCTTTCTCAACGGCCTGCTGCTGTCGCCGATCATCATCCCGCACCTGGTTCTGGGTGTGGCCTTGCTGCGGCTGTTCGCCTTGCTGGGGGTCAATGGCAGCTTCGCCTGGCTGGTGTTCGCCCATGTCGTGGTGATCACCCCTTACGTGCTGCGCCTGGTACTGGCTGCAGCCATCGGTATCGACCGCAGCGCCGAGCAGGCCGCGCAAAGCCTGGGTGCTGGCCGGGTCACGCTGTTCTGCAAGGTCACCCTGCCGATGATCCTGCCCGGTGTGGCCGGCGGCTGGCTGCTGGCGTTCATCAACAGCTTCGACGAAGTGACCCTGTCGATCTTCGTCACCTCGCCTGCCACCCAGACCCTGCCAGTGCGCATGTACGTATACGCCAACGAATCCATCGACCCGATGATGGCCGCCGTCTCGGCGCTGGTTATCGCCGTCACCGCCCTGACCATGGTCGCCCTGGACCGCGTATATGGCCTGGACCGCGTGCTGGTGGGCAAGCAATGACAAGGAATGCTCCCATGCCTCTGTTCAAGCGCGTGGCCGAACACGACCGCGAGCCTGTGCCCTTCCTGCTCGACGGCCAACCGGCCAAAGGCATGAGTGGCGATACCCTGCTGACTGCCATCCTGACCAATGCCGGGCACCTGCGCGGCAGCGACTTCAGCGCCGAACCACGCGCCGGCTTCTGCCTGATGGGCGCCTGCCAGGACTGCTGGGTACGCCTGCAGGATGGCCGTCGGGTACGCGCCTGCTCGACCTTTTTGGAACCGGGCCAGTGCGTGACCCGCGACCCGGGGCGCCAGCCATGAGTGCGATCGTGATCATCGGCGCCGGCCCGGCCGGCATCCGCGCCGCGCAAACCCTGGTAACCCACGGCCTGCGCCCGGTGTTGCTGGACGAAGCCAGCCGCGGCGGCGGGCAGATCTACCGCCAACAGCCGACCAACTTTCGCCGCTCGGCCAAAGCCTTGTACGGCTTCGAGGCAGGAAAAGCGCAAGCCGTGCACACCACCCTTGAGCAACTGCGCGGGCAGGTCGACTACCGCCCGGACACCCTGGTATGGAACGCCGAGCAGCAAGTGCTGGACACCTTGCAACAGGGCCAACTGGCCGACCGCCTGGCGTTCGACCGGGTGATCGTCGCCACCGGTGCCACCGACCGGGTGTTGCCGATACCCGGCTGGACCCTGCCTGGGGTCTATACCTTGGGCGCTGCGCAAATCGCCCTGAAGTTCCAGGGCTGCGCGATCGGTGAACGGGTGGTGCTGGCCGGCAGCGGGCCGCTGCTGTACCTGGTGGCCTACCAGTACGCCAAGGCCGGTGCCACGGTCAGCGCGGTACTCGACACCTCACCGTTCAGCGCCCAGGTGCGTGCCCTGCCACGCCTACTTCTACAACCGGGCACCTTTGCCAAGGGCCTGTACTACCGAGCCTGGCTGGCCCGCAAGGGTGTGCCGGTGCACCAAGGCGTGACCCTGCTGGGTATCGACGGCGAGCAACGTGCCAGCGGTGTGCGCTGGTCGCACAATGGCCAACAACACGACCTGCCGTGCGACGCCGTGGCATTCGCCCACGCCCTGCGTAGTGAAACCCAACTGGCCGATCTGCTGGGTTGCCAGTTCGCCTGGAGCGCGCTCAACCGCGCCTGGCTACCGGTACGTGACGCCCAGGGCCGGGCCACCAGCCCTGGCGTGTACCTGGCGGGCGATGGTGCCGGCATCCTCGGTGCCGACGGTGCCGAGATGAGCGGTGAACTGGCCGCCCTGACACTGCTGGCCGACCTTGGCAAGCCCGGCAACCCGCAGCGCCAGCAGCAACTGGAAAGGCGCCTGGCCACCTTGCAGCGCTTCCGCCAGGGGCTGGAGCAGGCCTTTCCATTCCCCGAGCAGTGGGCCCGGCAAGCCCCGGACGAGCTCACCGTGTGCCGCTGCGAGCAGATCAGCGCCGGGGAAATCCGCGCCACCGTGCGTGCCGGGCACTGGGAAATCAACCGGGTCAAGGCCATGTGCCGAGTCGGCATGGGCCGCTGCCAGGGCCGCGTGTGCGGTGCAGCTGCCGCCGAGTTGATCGCCTGCGAAAGCGGTCGGGCCATTGACCAGGTAGGGCGCCTGCGTGGCCAGGCACCGGTCAAGCCCCTGCCCTTTGGCCTGGAGATAAAACCATGAAGCTGATCGAAGTGGACGCCATCATCGTTGGCGGCGGCATCATCGGCAGCAGCGCGGCCTTGACCCTGGCCCGCGCTGGTCGGCAAGTGGCATTGCTGGAACGCGACTTCTGCGGCTCGCATTCCAGCGGAGTGAACTACGGCGGTGTGCGCCGCCAGGGCCGCTCGTTGGCCCAGCTGCCGTTGTCGATGCGCGCACATGCCATCTGGGGGAATCTGCGCGAATGGATCGGCATCGATGGCGAATACGCCCGCAGCGGCCACCTGAAGCTGGCCCGCAGCGAAACCGACTTCGATGCCTTGAAGGCCTATGCCCGGCGTACCCAGGCTTTTGACCTTCGCCTGCAACTGCTTGAACGACGCGAACTGCGCCAGCGCTTCCCCTGGGTAGGCGATATCGCCGTCGGCGCCTCTTACTGCCCCGAGGACGGCCATGCCAACCCACGGCTGGTGTCACCGGCCTTCGCCCAGGCGGCCAGGCGCAGCGGCGCCCAGGTGCATGAACAGTGCAAGGTGCTGGAGGTGGGACACGACGGCCACCACTTCAGCGTACACACCAGCAGCGGCCAAGGCTTCAAGGCGCCCTGGCTGTTGAATTGCGCCGGCGCTTGGTCGGCGCAATTGGCCGAGCGGTTCGGCGAGCCGGTGCCGCTGACCGCGGCCCACCCAGCCATGCTGGTCACCGAGCCGCTGCCGCTGTTCATGACCGCCAGCACCGGGGTCGAAGGCGGCGGCATCTATGCCCGCCAGGTGGCGCGTGGCAACTGCGTGCTGGGCGGCGGGCGCGGTTTTGCCCTGACCCCGACCACCGCACGCCCGGGCCAGGCCGCAGTGCTCGACATCCTGCACAACGCCACCGAGCTGTACCCGGCACTGGCCGGCGCCCAGGCCATTCGCACCTGGAGCGGCACCGAAGGCTACCTGCCCGATGACGAACCGGTGCTCGGCCCCAGCCTGCACCAGCCCGGCCTGCTGCATGGTTTCGGCTTTGCCGGTGCCGGCTTCCAGATAGGGCCGGCTGCCGGTGAAGCGTTGGCGCAATGCATCCTGCACGGCGCGCCGGCACTCAGCCTGGCGGCTTTTTCCATCAATCGCTTTCAGCCCAACCACCACAAGGAAAACCTGTCATGACGCACAAGCAACGTTTGCTCGCCCTGTTCTGCACCGTGCCCGGCCTGTTCGCCTGCCTGCCCGCCATGGCCCAACCCACGCTGTACCTGGGCATGAACGGCGGCACCATGGAACGGCTGTTCAGCGACAATATTCTGCCAAAGTTCGAGCAGGCCAACGGCGTGAAGGTGGTGATTGTCCCCGGCACCTCGGCCGACATCCTGGCCAAGGTCCAGGCCACGCCGAACAAGCCGTCGATCCATGTGATGGTGCTGGATGACGGCATCATGTACCGCGCCATCGGCATGGGCCTGTGCAGCACGCTCAAACCCAACCCGACCTTGGCCCAGTTGCCGGAAAAGGCCCTGATCAAGGACAAGGCCGCCGCAGTCAGCCTGGGCGTGACCGGGCTTGCCTACAACAGCCGCCTGTTCAAAGCCAATGGCTGGGCGGCGCCCACCTCGTGGAACGACCTGGCCGACCCGCGCTTCAAGGACAAGGTGGTGTTCCAGTCGATGGCATCGTCCACCTTCGGCCTGCATGGTTTCCTGATGTACAACCGCCTGCACGGCGGTAGCGATACCGATGTCAACCCGGGCTTCACGGCCTGGCAGAAGAACGTGGGCCCGAACGTGCTGGAATACATCCCCAACTCGGCCAAGCTCTCGGAAATGGTGCAAACCGACGAAGCCGCGCTGTTCCCGCTCACCCCCACCCAGGTGACGGCGCTGAAGCTCAAAGGCATCCCGGTGGAGTACTCCGCGCCCAAGGAAGGTGCCGTGGTGCTCAACCAGGCCGAATGTGTCACGGCCAACAACGACCAGCCGGAACTTGCGCAGAAGCTCGCCGAGTTCCTGCTCAGCCCCGAGGCGCAGTCGCCGGCACTGGAGCTGGGTGACCAGATCCCGTCCAACCCCAACACCCCCACCAGCGACAAGACCCGTGGCCAGGTCGAAGCCATGCAGACCTACCTGCAGACTGCCGTGACCATCGACTGGGACCAGGTCAACACCCAGCGCCCCGAATGGAACGCGCGCTGGAACCGCCAGATCGAGCGATAAGCCGAGGGCCTGGGCCGTCACGTATAGAACAAATATCGCTCGTTTGAAGCCTCCTTTGTAGGAGCAGCCTTGTGCTGCGAAGAGGCCGGTACAAGCAATAGACAGGCTTTGTCAGTACCGGCCTCTTCGCAGCACAAGGCTGCTCCTACAGCACCTCACTAAACCAATGAGTCATGTGTTGTTCTATGAGAGCGGGTTTACCCGCGAAGACGGCAGCACGATTCCCGAACCATACCGCCTCAATCCAGTACCGGCCGCAACAACGCCTGGGCCTCGTACAGGGTCGGCAGATACCGCAAGCGTATTTCATCCACACTCAACCGCGAAGCATGGGTGGTGATGGTCAACGTCGCTTTCAGCCGGCCAGCCCGGTCCAGCAGTGGCACACCCAGCACACGCATGCCAATTTCATACTCCTGGTCCACGATACAGAACCCCTGCTCCTTCACCCGCAGCAACTCCGCCTCCAGCTGCAACCGGTCCGTCTGCGTATAAGGCGTCAACCCTCGCAGCGGGTTACGCGCAAAGTAGGCATCCCGCTCCCCCTCATCCAGCCAGGCCAGCCAGACACGCCCACCGGCAGTGCAATACATCGGCACCCGCGAACCCGGCCGGATCGACAACGAAGACACATGGCTGTAGCGGCTGCGTACCAGGTGGATGATCTCGTCACCATCACGGGTACCTACCGACACATGCTCCTGGGTCTGCCGCGCCACCTGCTCGACGATCGGCCGCAGCATGCGCGGCAGTTGCGCCGAGTCCACATACGCCTGGCCAAGGCGCAGCGCCTTGGGCGTAAGCCAGTACTCACGGCTGTCGGTTTCGGCAAACCCTTCGTGCACCAAGGTCAACAGAAACCGCCGCGCGGCACTGGGGGTAAGGCCGGACAACCTGGCCGCCTGCGGCACGCTAAGGCGAGGCTGCTCGGCGCTGAACAGCTGCATCAGCGCCAGGCCCTTCTGCAAGCCGGCGATCAGGTCACGGGGATGGATAGCGGGGGTGTTCATCTATTCGACTCGCAAGCAGGGCAAAAACAGCCGATTACCGCGATAACCGGATCAATGATGCGATTATCGCATTAAACGCCCGATGAGCGCATTGTTCCCCCACGCACCATTGCCTCACCCTTGGCCTGCATAACAACGCCAATAAGGAGGTCAGCATGATTCGTGGTTCGACTGAACTGGTCGCCATCGTCGGTTCGCCCATTGCACAGGTGAAGTCCCCCGAAAACTTCAACACCTGGTTCGCCAACAACAACTGCAACCTCGCCATGCTGCCCATCGACCTGCAGGAGACCGCGCTGAATACCTTTGCCGGCACTCTGCGTGGCTGGCAGAACCTGCGCGGTTGCGTGGTCACCGTGCCGTACAAGCAGGCCCTGGCCAGCCGCCTTGATAGCCTGAGCGAGCGCGCAGCCGCGCTGGGCTCGGTCAATGTGATTCGCCGAGAGCGTGACGGGCGACTGCTGGGCGACAACGTGGACGGCGCCGGCTTCCTCGGTGCTGCGCGCAAACATGGCTTCGAGCCGGCCGGCAAGCGTGCGTTGGTAATCGGTTGCGGCGGGGTCGGCAGTGCCATTGCCTATGCACTGGGCGAGGCCGGCATCGCCAGCGTCACCCTCAGCGACCCCAGCACAGCGCGCATGGGCGCTGTGTGCGAGCTGCTCGGCAATGCCTTCCCCACGGTCGAAATCGCCACCCGGGTCGACGGGCTGGAAGGCTTCGACCTGCTGGTCAACGCCTCCCCTGTCGGCATGGGCGGTAGCGCGGAGCTGCCACTGCCTGCCGCCCTGCTCGCCACCTTGCAACCCGAAACCCTGGTCGCCGATGTGGTCACCTCGCCCGAGATCACCCCGCTGCTGAACCGGGCACGCCAGGTTGGCTGCGCGGTCCAGACCGGCCCGGAAATGGCCTTCGCCCAACTCGGCCACCTAGGCGCCTTCATGGGCGTCACGCCGCTGGAGATCTGAAGCCATGCCGACACATGAACATGCGCAACACAACTTTGACCTGGTCGTGCTGGGCAGCGGCGCCGGTGGCCTTACCGCTGCCGCCACCGCCGCCCGCCGGGGGCTGAAAGTACTGGTGGTGGAAAAGGCCGAGCACTTTGGCGGTACCTCGGCAATTTCCGGTGGGGCGGTGTGGCTTTATGGTACTGATCAAGCCCGCGCCGCTGGTGCGGTGGATTCCCCCGAGACCATTCGCACCTACCTCAGGCAGGTCATCGGCGACGGCTATGACCCCGCGCTGGTCGAGGCCTTCATCGAGCATGGCCACCAGGCGCTGCGCTGGCTGGAGCAGAACACCGAACTGCGCTACGCCCTGCGCCCGCATTCGCCGGACTACTACCCGGACGCCCCCGGTGCCACCCAGTTTGGCCGGGCGCTGGAGATGGTCGAGTACGACGGCAGGCAGCTCGGCCCGCACTTCAAGGACCTGCAGATGCCGCCGCCCGGCATGTTGCTGTTCGGCGGCATGATGGTCAATCGCGTGGATATCCAGCATTTTCTCAGTATTCGCCGCTCGCCCCGGTCGCTGTGGCATTGCCTCAAGCTGATGGCGCGTTACGCGCGGGACCGCCTGCATCATCCGCGTGGCACCCGCCTTACCACCGGCAACGCCTTGATCGCCCGCCTGGCCAGCAGCGCCTTCGCCCATGGCACGCAGCTGTGGTTGCGCAGCGAAGCCCTGGAGCTGATCGTCGAACGCGGCGTGGTCACCGGCGTGGTGGTGCAACGCGAAGGGCGCCGTGAACGGGTGCTGGCCCGGGGCGGTGTGGTGTGCGCCATGGGCGGGTTCGCTGCAGGCGCGCTGGCCGACAGCTACCGGCCGGCCCGGCAGGCGCCGCACCTGACCATGTCACCGCCCAGCAATGACGGCGCTGCCCTGCGCCTTGGCCAAGCCGTGGCCGCTGCCCAGGGTGAGGGCCTGGTGGCCAACTTCTTCTGGGCACCGGTTTCGGAACTGCGCCATGCCAGTGGCGAGCGTGAGCGCTTCCCGCACCTGGTCACCGACCGCGCCAAGCCGGGGGTGATCGCGGTGGGCCCGGACGGGCGACGCTTCGTCAACGAGTCCGATTCCTACCACCATTTCGTGCAGACCATGTTCGCCAAAGGCATCGCCAGCTGCTGGCTGGTCTGCGATGCCGAAGCGATGAACCGCTACGGCCTGGGCCTGGCGCGGCCAAAGCCGGTGGACAACCAGACATTGATCGACGCCGGCTACCTGTACCGCGCCGCAACAGCGCAGGCCCTGGCCGAGGCCATTGGCGTCGACCCACAGGTGTTCATGCAGACCCTGGAGCAGTTCAACGCCGACGCCCGCAACGGCATCGACCGCGCGTTCGGCAAAGGCGGCAACAGCTACAACCGCTACATGGGCGACCCGCAACACACGCCCAACCCATGCCTGGCGCCGCTGACCAGCGGCCCGTTCTACGCCATCCGCATCCACACCGGCGACCTTGGCTCAGCCCGCGGCCTGGTGACCAACGCCCAGGCCAACGTGCTGAACCGCGATGGCCAGCCGATTGCCGGGCTTTATGCAGTGGGCAACGACATGAACTCACTGATGAAAGGCACCTACCCCGGCCCCGGCATCACCTTGGGCCCCGCCCTCACCTTCGGCTGGCTCGCTGCCAACCACATCGCCGCGCGCCTGCAGGCGCCAACCACCCAAATGGAGACCCCAGCATGTACTACGAACTGAGAACCTACACCCTCGACCCACTGAAAATGGCCGACTGGCTGAGCCTGTACCAAAGCCACGCGCTGGAGGTGCAAAGCGAGCATCTCGGTAACCTGGTCGGCTTTTTCACCAGCGAGTTCGGCGAGGTCAACCAGGTGGTGCATATCTGGGGCTATGCCAGCCTCGACGAACGCATGGCACGCCGCGCAGCCATGGCAGCGGACCCGCGTTGGGCAGAGTTCTCAAGGCGCAATCGCGAGCTGGGCGCGGTGCTGCGCTTGCAGTCGCGAATGCTGCGGCCCACCGGCTTTTCACCGCTGCAGTAAAACTAAAACCTTCCTCCAATGCCTGAGCGGAACCCCACGATGCAACCCCTCGAATGTGACGTACTTGTCATCGGCTCCGGTGCCTCTGGCCTGGCTGCCGCCGTTACTGCCGCCCATCATGGCCAGCAGGTGATCGTCGCGGAAAAAGCCAGCCAACTGGGCGGCACCAGTGCCTGGTCGGGGGGCTGGCTGTGGATACCGCGCAACCCGCTGGCCATTGCCGAAGGCATCGTCGAGACCGACGATGCCCCGGAGCGCTACCTGCGCGGGCAAACCCACGTCAGCGAACTGGACCCGCGCCAGCGCGCCTTCCTGCATTATGGCCCGCAGATGGTGGCGTTCTTCCAGCAACACACCGCCGTGCAGTTCCAGTGCGGTAGCCGCATGCCCGACATGCGCGAGGGCGATGGCAGCACGCGCGGTGGTCGTTCGCTGTGCGCCCTGCCATACGACGGGCGCCTGCTCGGGCCCTGGCTGCACAAGCTGCGCCCACCGCTGGACATCGTCAGCCTGGCCGGCATGGGCATTGCCGGCGGCGCCGACATGGCCGCCTTCTTCAACGCCACACGCTCGCCCACGGCCGCGCTGCATGTGGGCAAACGCCTGCTGCGCCATTGCCGCGACCTGCTGCTGCACCGCCGCGGCCTGCAACTGGTCAATGGCAACGCCCTGGTGGCACGGCTGCTGCGCAGCGCCCTGGACCTTGGCGTGAGGCTACTGACCGACAAGCCGGCCAGCCGCCTGCTGGGCGAAGGCCGGGTCAGCGGCGCACAGTTTGCCGACGGCCAGCTGATCCATGCCCGCCGCGGTGTGGTTTTGGCCTGCGGTGGCTTTGCGCATGATCGCCAGCGCATCGCGCAACTGATGCCGCATGCGCCGGACGGTGACCAGCACTACTCCGCCGCGCCATGGGAAAACAGCGGTGACGGCCTGCGCCTGGGCGAACAGGCCGGTGGCATGGTCCAGGCGACTGCGACCCATGCAGGTGCCTGGGCACCTGTGTCGCGGGTGCCGCGCAGCGATGGCAATTTCGGCCATTTCCCACACTTGATCGATCGCGCCAAGCCCGGTTTCATCGCCGTGCGCCGCAATGGCCGGCGCTTCGTCAACGAGGCCGATTGCTACCACGACTTCATGAACGCACTGTTCGCCGCCACGCCAAAGGGTGAAGCGCCGGAAGCCTGGCTGATCTGCGACCATGCCGCGCAACGTCGCTATGGTATCGGCTGGGCCAAGCCCTTCCCTTTCCCCACCCGTCACTATCAACGCTGCGGTTACCTGCACAGCGGTCGCACGCTGGAGGAACTGGCGCAGCGCTGCGGGATCGACGTCGAACAGTTGCAGCGCACGGTGGACGGCTTCAACCGCCATGCAACCCGGGGTGAAGACCCGCTTTTCCAGCGCGGTGTATCGGCCTACAACCGGGCGCAGGGCGAGCCGTCGCAAGCCCCCAATCCGTCGCTGCGGCCACTGCTGCACGGGCCGTTCCACGCAGTGAAACTGTTGCCGGGCAGCCTGGGTACCTTCGCCGGCCTGGGCACGGATGCCTCGGCCCGGGTACTGGACCGCAATGCGCGGCCGATCCCCGGGCTGTATGCGGTGGGCAACGACATGCACAGCGTGATGGGCGGGCATTACCCGAGTGGCGGTATCACACTGGGGCCGGGGATGACATTCGGTTATCTGGCTGGTAGAGCGTTGAGTACCTTGACCACCTGAATTCACGTTGCCCCTTGCCTCGCCCGCAGGCCCAACGCAACCGTTCGGTAACCGAACACTAGCCCCTCCCTTTAATTGACGCTGCCGCCTTCACTGCTCACCATGCACCGGCCTTGCGTGCCCCCTGCCTGGGAACCGGTCACGTACTCGTAGCACCGCAGCTGAATACAATTTCAAGAATCGAGCAGTTTATGAACCACTCCAAGATCACCCCCGCCGCCCCCCGGATGCCCCAGGGTTCGATCGGCGACAAGCTTCGCGGCGCCTTTGGCGTCGGCAAGACCCGTTGGGGCATGCTCGCCCTGGTGTTCTTCGCCACCACCCTGAACTACATCGACCGTGCCGCGCTCGGCATCATGCAGCCCGTCCTGGCCAAGGAAATGAGCTGGACGGCGATGGACTACGCCAAC
The DNA here is from genome assembly GCF_023100865.1 of Pseudomonas sp. A2. Lineage (NCBI taxonomy): Bacteria > Pseudomonadati > Pseudomonadota > Gammaproteobacteria > Pseudomonadales > Pseudomonadaceae > Pseudomonas > Pseudomonas sp. A2. The sequence goes on along the minus strand of NZ_CP039127.1, from coordinate 2,571,942 downwards.
ATCAACTTCTGGTTTCAGGTCGGCTACGCGGTCGGCTTTCTGCTGCAGGGCCGGCTGATCGACAAGGTCGGGGTGAAGCGCGCTTTCTTCTTCGCCGTGCTGCTGTGGAGCCTGGCCACCGGCGCTCACGGCCTGGCCACCTCGGCCGCTGGCTTCATGGTCTGCCGCTTCATCCTCGGCCTGACCGAGGCCGCCAACTACCCGGCCTGCGTGAAGACCGTGCGCCTGTGGTTCCCGGCTGGCGAGCGGGCCATCGCCACCGGCCTGTTCAATGCCGGCACCAACGTCGGCGCCATGGTCACACCGGCCCTGCTGCCGATGATTCTGGCCGTGTGGGGCTGGCAGGCCGCGTTCATCGCCATGGGCAGCCTGGGCCTGGTGTGGGTGGTGCTGTGGGTGTTGAAGTACTACAACCCTGAAGATCACCCGCGCGTGCGCCAGAGCGAGGTGGAGTACATCCAGCAGGATGACGAGCCCGAGCCAACCCGCGTGCCGTTCAGTCGTATCCTGCGCCTTCGTGGCACCTGGGCCTTCGCGGTGGCCTACGCGATTACCGCACCGGTGTTCTGGTTCTACCTGTACTGGCTGCCACCGTTCCTCAATCAGCAATACAGCCTGGGCATCAACGTGACCCAGATGGGCATCCCGCTGATCATCATCTGGCTGACGGCGGACTTCGGCAGCATCGGCGGCGGCATCCTGTCTTCCTGGCTGATCGGCCGTGGCGTGCGCGCGACCACCGCGCGGCTGGTGTCGATGCTGATCTTCGCCTGCACCATGGTCAGCGTCACCTTTGCCGCCAACGCCAGTGGCCTGTGGGTCGCGGTGGCGGCCATCTCGCTGGCGGTGGGCGCGCATCAGGCATGGACGGCGAATATCTGGAGCCTGGTGATGGACTACACGCCCAAGCACCTGGTGAGCACGGTGTTCGGTTTCGGCAGCATGTGCGCGGCGATTGGCGGGATGTTCATGACGCAGATCGTCGGTAGCGTGCTGACCGCTACCAATAACAACTATGCCGTGTTGTTCACCATGATCCCGGCGATGTACTTCCTGGCGCTGGTGTGGATGTACTTCATGGCGCCGCGCAAGGTCGAGAGCGCCTGAACGCGCTGACCATTTTCCTCTACGGGGCCCTTGCGGGCCCTTTTTTTGGCCAGTCAGCAAACAGCAGTTCTTGCCTGCCCGGCCTCATGGCCGGCAAGCCAGCATTGGTTCGGCGAGGTTCTGTAGGAGCAGCCTTGTGCTGCGAAGAGGCCGGGGCTGACAACGCCTGTCTATTGGCTGTACCGGCCTCTTCGCAGCACAAGGCTGCTCCTACAAAGGACGCGTCAGACGAGCGATATTGGTTCTCTGCGCGACAGCGCAGCCCAAAGGGCTGGGCAATCTCCCACAGTTACCTGTGGGAGCGGGCGTGCCCGCGAACACGGGCGATAGCCCGTGCCATGCGCCGCGCTCTATCAATCAGACTCTGGCCAACACTGCCATGGCCTTCTCCAGCGCCATGCGCGCACGCTGTTCGCCGCTCATGCCCTGTTCCAGCAACTGCCGTGTGGGGATCTCCAGGCTCAACGGCACATTTGGCGGCAAGCCGCGCAGCAGGCCGACCAGATCGGCATCGCCCTCGCCCGGGAAGCGCCGCTCGTTGCGTGCCTGACGCAGGATCTCTTCCATCTCGGCCGGCACCGGGCCGGCAACGTCGCACAGCTGGGCATAGCGCATGCGCTGCGGTGCCAGTTGCGCCAGATCGTCCAGCGAAGAACCGGAGCGGTTGAAGTGGAAGGCATCCACCAGCACACAGCCATTGGCACGGTCGGCGTTGGCCACCACCCGCATGGCCTGGCGCAGATCACGCACATCAGTCCAGGGCATGAACTCCAGATGCGGATGGATGCCATACCCCACCGCCAGGTCACACAACGCAGCAAAGCGCTCGGTCAGCCGCGCTTCATCCGGGTCGTTGCCAGCCACCAGCAGCTCCGTGCCGCCCAGCTCGGCGCCCACCGCCAGGATCGGCTCGAAATCGGCGACACAGGTTTCCGGCTTCAGCCTCAGGATCTCCAGGTCGAGCACCTTGATGCCCGTATCGCGCAGGCGCGCCTGGGTCTGCCGGCGCAGGCCGGCATCGGCCACCAGCGGGAAATGCTGCTCCTGCTCGGTGGCGGGCACCAGGCGCAGGCCAACGTGGCTGTAACCGGCGCGGGCTGCTGCCTCGACCATGTCCGGCGGGGACAGCTCGAGTACCGTCAGCGCTGCCAGAGAGAAAATTCGTTCAGTCATTATGGTCACCAGACAAGTCAAGCAATGTGCTCGGGCGCACAGGCCCGGCCAGTTTCCGCGGCCTGGCGGATCGCCTCGATCAGCGCCAGGGTCCGGCCACCATCGGCGGCATCGATCAGCGGCGCCTGTTCACCCCGGGCAACCCGTACGAAGTGTTGCAACTGCAAGGTCAATGCCTCGCCGGCGGGGATGCTTTCCTCGCTCTGCAACAACGGCGTGTGCCAGCCCGACCCGGCCTCGGCGTAGTGCCAGCGCTTGAGTTGCGGAATGCTCAGCGCCCCCTGGGTGCCGGCCAGCAGGTAGCACGGCTGGCCATCCTGGCGCGGGTAGACCGGGCTTTCGCCGGAGTCCAGCTCCCAGCTCCACGGCGCGGCCACCGCGTCGGAGCCAGTCAGGCTGCCCAATGCTCCATTGGCGAACTGCAGTAGCACCGCGGCGCTGTCCTCGTTGGCAAAACCGCGCACATCGTTGCGGGTGAATGCCTGCACCTGTACCACCTCGCCGCACAGGTGGCGCAACAGGTCGAGGTCATGGATCAGGTTGGTCAGCAGGAAGCCAGCGCCCGGCTCGCGGCGCCAGGGGGTATCGAAATAGCTGTCGGGCTTTTGCAACTGCCACAGCGCGGTGACGTTGATCAGTCGGCCCAGCTTGCCGTCGGCAATCACCTGGTGAGCCTTGGCGATCAGCGGGTTGTGCCGGCGATGATGGCCGACCAGCACCGGCACATCGTGGCGGCGCGAGGCTTCCACCAGCGCACGGACTTCATCCAGGTGCACGCCCACCGGCTTTTCGACCAGCACCGGCACACCGGCCTCGACGCAGTCCAGGGCGGTGGCGACATGCAGGTTGTTCGGGTTGGCGACGATCACTGCCTCGGGGCGCGCGTGCTCCAGCATCTGGCGGTGGTCGGCAAAACAGGGCACGCCGCATTCGGCGGCAAAGGCCTCGGCCTGCGGGCCCGGGTCGGCCACAGCGCACAGCTGGGCCTGCGGCACATTCAGCAAATGCTGGTAATGCTGGCGGCCCATGCTGCCGGCGCCGATCAAGGCAATACGAAGGGGTGCGTTCAACAGCCTGTCCTCTTGTCATTGTTGTGATACAGATTCCGGAATCCGATTCCACAATCCACATTCGACAATTTAGAACCAGGTTCAGCTTTTAAGAAGAAGCCGCAGGACAGAGTGTGCGGTAATCGACCGGAAATGCACCTTCAGGCGAACAACTCACTGGCCCGGCTGGCCGCCGACAGTTCCTCTGCCGCCGCCAGCAACAGCGGCGCCAGTTCTGCCAGGCGGCTTTGCGCCAGGCGCGCACTGGGCCCGGCAATGCTCAGCACACCGATCACCTCGTCACTTTGCGGGCGGCGCACCACCGCAGCCAGGGCCGAGGTGCCAATGGCCGAGGTTTCCTCGACCCAGGCATAACCGCGCTCGCGAGCGCGGCGCAGGTAGCTGAGCAACTCGTCGGTGGAGCGCGGCGCATTCGGGCCGAACTGCGCCGGGTCGGCAATACCCTGGCGCAACACCATCTGCAGCGCCTGCTCATCGTCCAGGCTGGCCAGCCAGGCATGCCCGGACGCGGTGTAGAACAGCGGCGCGTCGCGGCCCATGTCCGGGTCATAGCGCAGCCCGGAGCGGGCACCCTGGGACTTGGCGATCCAGGTCTGGCGGGCGCCGTCGATCACGCCCAGACGCACCAGTTCGCCGCTGTCCTGGGCCAGGCGGTCGAGAATCGGCTGAATGATGTCGGCACCGCTGCTGGCCAGGTAGCGGAAGCCCAGCGCCACCAGCTTGGCCGACAGCTGGTAGCGGCTGTTATCCCGGTTCTGCCGCACATAGCCCAGCCGCACCAGTTCGGTGAGCATGCGATGGGTGGCGCTCTTGGGGATATCCAGGCGCTCGGCCAGGGTTTGCAACGGCAGCCCTTGCGGCTCACCGGTAAGGCTTTCTACAAGACTGAAGGCGCGTTCGATCTGACTACCAGCCATGACACAGGTCCCTGAAATTTCTGCGAATTCTAGAAGATGATTCCACACCGCCGATAGCCGCCGCAGCAAGGGCGGCACGAACTGTCCGGTTATCGCCCATTACTTGCCCGGAAGGGCCGCCATACCCTTGCGGGCCGATTCGCTGCCAATAAGAATGTGGAACCTTGTTCCAATAACAATACAGGAATCCCGCAATGCCTTCCGCTCCCTACGAAACCGATTGCGATGTGCTGGTCATAGGTTCTGGTGCCGCCGGGCTGGCTGCGGCCGTGACGGCGGCCTGGCATGGGCAGAAGGTGATCGTGGTGGAGAAGGAGCCAGTGTTCGGCGGCGCCACCGCCTGGTCCGGTGGTTGGGCCTGGGTGCCGCGCAACCCGCTGGCACGCCGGGCCGGCATCGAGGAAGACATCGAGCAGCCGCGTACCTACCTGCGCAATGAACTGGGGGCGTATTACAACGCCGAACGCGTCGACGCCTTCCTCGAAGCCTGCCCGCACATGGTGGCGTTTTTCGAAAAGCACACGGCGCTGCAGTTTGCCGACGGCAACGGCATCCCCGACATGCATGGCGACACACCGGGCGCGGCCCAGGGCGGGCACCAGGTGATTGCCGCGCCCTATGACGCCCGCGAGGTGGGTGCGCTGCTGCCACGCCTGCGCAAGACCATGCGCGAAACCTCGTTCATGGGCATGCCGATAATGGCGGGTGCCGACCTTGCCGCGTTCCTCAACATGACCCGCTCGCCCAAGGCCTTGCTGCACGTGTGCAAACGCTTTGGCCGCCACCTGTACCACCTGGCCCGGTATGGCCGGGCGATGCACCTGGTCAACGGCGTGGCGCTGGTGGCCCGCCTGGCCAGGTCGGCACAAGACCTGGGCGTGCGCCTGCAGGAATCGGCGCCGGCCAAACGCCTGCTGGTCGAGGATGGCCAGGTGCGGGGCGCGCTGGTGGCTACACCGCAGGGCGAGCAACTGATCCGTGCCAAGGCCGTGGTGCTTGCGGCGGGTGGCTTCCCCAACGACAACGCCCGCCGCCAGCAACTGTTCCCGCGCGATGCCAGTGGCCATGACAACCTGGCCCTGCCCCCCAAGGGTTGTTCGGGTGACGGCCTGCGCCTGGGCGAGTCGGCCGGCGGTGTGGTCGCTACCGACCTGAAGTCGCCGGTGGCCTGGGCGCCGGTTTCGCGAGTGCCGCACCGCGACGGCAGCGTCGGCCATTTCCCGCACATCATCGAACGTGGCAAACCGGGCATCATCGGCGTGCTGGCCAACGGCAAGCGTTTCGTCAACGAAGCGCATGGCTACTACGACTACGTGTCAGCGATGATCGCGGCGGTGCCGCAGGGCGAAGAGGTGTGTTCGTGGCTGGTCTGCGACCACCGTTTCCTGCGCCGCTACGGCCTGGGCCACGCCCGCCCGGCGCCGCTGCCGGTGTGGCCGCACGTGCGCAGCGGCTATCTCAAGCAGGGTGCCACCCTCGAGCAGCTGGCCGAGGCCTGCGGCATCGACCCGGTAGGGCTGCGCGCCACGGTCAGCGATTTCAACAACCATGCCCGCAACGGCCAGGATCCGGCGTTCGGCCGTGGTTCCACACCGTTCAACCGCAAGCAGGGTGACCCGCGGCACAAGGGGCCAAACCCTTGCGTGGCACCAATCGAGCAGGGGCCGTTCTATGCGGTGAAGGTGCAGCCCGGCTGCTTTGGCACCTTTGCCGGGCTGCGCACCGACGGGAATGCCCGAGTGCTGGATGAAGCTGGGCAGCCGATTGCTGGCCTGTATGCGGCGGGTACCGACATGGCCAGCGTGTTTGGCGGCTGGTATCCGTCGGGTGGTATCAACCTGGGCCCGGCGCTGACCTTTGGCTATGTGGCCGGGCGGCATATTGCCGGGGCGCAGGGGTATGAATGAGGTGAGCGGGTCACTGATGGCTGTGCCCTGTGGGAGTGCCGAAACATCTCGAGTGCCTGAGCCGGCCCTTTCGCGGGTAAACCCGCTCCTACAGGTACTGTGCAAGTCTTGAAGACTGTGGTGATCCTGTAGGAGCGGGTTCACCCGCGAAGAGGCCAGCCCTGGCGACACTTCAATAAAGCCTTACTGCAAAGTGCTGGGCCCATTGGCTACAAGGAAGGGGCTGAATCTGATTTTTCGCTCAAGCCGGGCAACGCATCTGCCCCAGCCAGTACGCCACATCCACCTCGTCGATCTGCTCGGCACGCAGGAACCGCTCGGCATACTGGCGGTACACCCCGCTGCTGAGGAACAGCTCCAGCAACTGGCCGTCGATGTGCCCGCCGCGGGCCATGCCCACCAGGATCTTCACCGACTCGGACAAGGTCTTCGGCGCCTTGTAGGGCCGGTCGGCCGCGGTAAGCGCCTCGAAGATGTCGGCAATCGCCATCACCCGCTCGGCAATGCCCAGGTCCTGCTCGCCCAGCCTGCGCGGGTAGCCGCTGCCATCCATTTTCTCGTGGTGGTTGCCAGCGATGTCCGGAACCCGCTTGAGCTGGCGAGGGAACGGCAAGGAACTGAGCATGATGATGGTCTGTACGATGTGTTCGTTGATCTTGAAGCGTTCCTCGTCATTCAGCGTGCCGCGGCGGATCGCTAGGTTGTACAGCTCGCCGTAATTGCTGGCATAGGCCGGCAGGCGCATGTCGAAGCCCCATCGGTTGCGCGGGTCGTCCTTGGCCACCGGCGGCTTGCGGGGGCCCCAGGGTACGCAATGCTCGGGGCGGTCGGCCAGCAGTGGCTCGTCAACCGGTAGCGCAGGTGGAGGCACGTCGGCAAAGCGCTCCAGCTCATCACGGGAGATGCCCAGGCGGTTGTCGAAATGGCGCTGCCAAAGGCGCTGGCCAATCTGCTGCAGGCGCTCGATGTCGGCGTCCTGCATGAACTCGCCGCCGATGTTGGCCTGGGCGACGAAGGCGAAGTCGTCCTGCAGCTGCGCCTGGCTGCGCACCAGGGTGGCTTGCAGCGCCTGCCGGTCGCCACCGCTGGCCAGGCCTTGCCAATAGGCCATCTCGGCATCCCGCCAGAGCACCTCGAAACGCATGCGCACCTCGTGGATACGGTTGTACAAGGTTTCCAGCTTGGTCGCCTTGTCCACCACATACTCGGGGCTGGTGACCTTGCCACAGTCGTGCAGCCAGGCCGCGACGTGGAATTCGTAGCGTTCAGCCGCGGTCATGTTGAAACTGGCATACGGGCCGGTTTCGGCCGCCACCGCCTGGTCCAGCAGCATCTGCGCCAGTTGTGGCACCCGCTCGCAATGGCCACCGGTATAGGGGCTCTTGGCATCGATGGCATCGGCCAGCAACTTGATCATGGCATCCAGCAGGCGTTGCTGGGCTTCGGCCAGCTGGCGCGTCTCGATGGCCACCGCCGCCACCCCGGACAGTTCCGCGACAAAGCTGCGCAACGGCTGGCCTGCCTGCTCGTGTACATGTCCATCGCCCAGTTGCAGGATCAGTATGCCCAGCAGCGCCTGGCTACGGTCATTCAGCACCAAGGCCAGGGTGCCCTCATGCAGGCCGAGGGCCTGGCTCACTGCCGTGGCCAGGTGCTGCTGGGCAGTCTCGTCCACGGGCAGCTCGCCAGGGTACTGCTCGCCATGGCAGGCAGCGGCCAGGCGCAGCAAGGCGTTTTCGGCATCGAACAGGTAAACCACGCCGGCACTGCCCCCGGCGGCTTCCACCAGATGGGTCAACACACCGTCGAGCATGCGTTCCAGGTCGCGCTCGCTGCTGAGTGTGAGGGTAATCGCCTGAAAGCTGCGGATGGTGCCGGACATGCGGCTAAGCACGCGGCTCAGCTCGCGCACTTCGGATACCCGCGAGCGCACCCCGACTTCGCGGCTGAAATCAAAGCCAGCCAGGCCTTGTACCTGTTCAGCCAGCAACCGCAACGGGCGGCCGATACGCCGGCCAAGCACACCACCGAGCACCAGCAGCACGCTTATCAGGGCAGCGGTCCAGAGCAACTGTTCGAGCAGTACCTTGCGTGCACCGGCCAGCAACTCATGGCCTGGCACGGCAATCAGCACCTGCAGGTCCTGCCCGGCCAGGTTGGTCAGTTGCACACGCATGCCATACCAGGTCTGCCCGTCCACCTGATAAGGCTGCGGCCGGGGGCCTTGCGGCAGGTCGGCGTAAAGGTGCTCCAGGCTGGGGATGCCCAGTTCGGCGATGCGCGACAAGCGCACGGCCTGCCCTTCGTGCACGATTACCCGCTGCAGGTCCGGGTAGGCCACCACGCTGCCCTGGTCGTCGATCACGACGATCTCGGTGCCGGGGGTCATGCGCAGGCCCTGAGTCTCACTGGCCAGGTCGTCGACCGAAACGTCCATGCCGATCACCGCCCCGCCGTCGAGGCTGCGCTGGGCCATGGTCAGGCCGATCTCGCGGGTGGTGAAGAACACATAGGGGTGGGTCAGCACGGTGGTGGGCTGGGCACTGGCTTCGACAAACCATGGGCGCGTGCGCGGATCGTAGCGGTATTCAGGCTTGGCCTGGGCCTGCAGCAGGCTCAGCGAGCGGTCGTAGAAGCGCCATTCACCCTGCACCTCCCCGCCCTCACGGCTGACGCTCTGCACCAGAAATACCGTGCCCGGCGGCGCAGCGAAACGCTGCAGCAACTGCGGGTCACGCAAGCGGCGCACCAGCAGGAACTCACCACTGGGGTAACCCATGTAGGCAGCACTTAGCATGCGGTTGGCGTCCAGCGTCTCGACCAGTTGCGGCAAGCGTTCCAGGCGCTGAGCCGGGGTTTGCGCGGCCGGGTTGTGGGCCAGCAGGCGGATACTGCTGTGCACGGGGTCGATCAGGCGCCGGGCGCGCTCGTCGATGGTCTTGCCTATTTGCTGGGCAGAATCACCCGCTGCGGCCACCAAGGTCTGACGAATGCCGTGATAGCCCTGCCAGGCCAGAGCGGCGCCGAGCAGCAACATGCCCAGCACGATGGCGAGTGCCACCAGCCACTGCAGTGAAATGCCACGTCCGGCGTTGCCAGCAGCACGACCATTCGACACGCAGCCCATCCCAGGTACTCCATGTATGGCACATTGCCTTGGCTGATACCCGCAGCAGTGTAGAGGGCGGACGGGCTTTTTGCCGGGCTAGAGAAGAAATTTAGTCTTGCATGGCTCTTCTAGCCAGTACCGGCCCTTGTAGGAGCGGCCTTGTGTCGCGATAGGGCTGCAAAGCAGCCCCGGCAATTTGTGCATCTGTGCTGAAACCCTGGGGCTGCTTTGCAGCCCTATCGCGACACAAGGCCGCTCCTACAGGTCCTGGGTATGCTTTCGGGGTATCAGGCGCGCAACTGGTACCAGGTGGTCTTGAGCTGCGAATACTTGTCGAACGAGTGCAGCGACAGGTCGCGGCCAAACCCGGACTGCCTGCCGCCGCCGAACGGCACCGTCACATCCAGCGCATCGACCGTGTTCACCGACACGGTGCCGGCCTTCAACGCCCGTGCCACGCGGTGCACCTGGTTGAAGTCATCGCTCCACACCGACGCCGCCAGCCCATAGATGCTGTCGTTGGCCAGGCGCACGGCCTGCTCTTCACTGTCGAAGGCACTGACCGCCAGCACCGGCCCGAATACCTCTTCCCGCGCCAGGCTCATACGGCCATCGACACCGGCAAAAATGGTTGGCTCGATGTAATTGTCCGAGCCGTCGATGGTCAGGCGCCGGCCACCACACACCAACCGCGCGCCATCCTGCCCGGCGCGGGCGATGGCGGCTTCGATCCGGCCAGCCTGACCGGCGTCGACAATTGCACCGGCACGGCTCGCCGGGTCCAGCGGGTTGCCTGGCAGCCACTGGCGGGCCTTGGCCTGCAGGCGCTCGATGAACTCGTCATGGATGGAGCGCTGCACGTACAGCCGCGAGTTGGCCGAGCACACTTCGCCCTGGTTGAAGAAGATGCCAAATGCCGCCTTTTCCGCAGCCAGGTCCAGGTCCTGGCAGTTTTCGAACACCAGGTTGGGGCTCTTGCCGCCGCACTCCAGCCATACCTGTTTGAGGTTGGACTGGGCCGAATACTGCATGAAGTACTTGCCCACCTGGGTGGAGCCGGTGAACACCAGGCAGTCCACGTCCGGGTGCAGGCCCAGTGCCTGCCCGGCCTGCTCGCCCAGGCCCGGCACCACGTTCAGCACACCTTCCGGCACACCGGCCTGCAGCGCCAGCTGGGCCAGGCGCAGGGCCGAGAACGGTGATTGCTCGGCGGGCTTGAGCACCACGCTGTTGCCGGCAGCCAGCGCCGGGGCGAGCTTCCAGGCGGCCATGTCGAGCGGGAAGTTCCACGGCACCACGGCGGCGACCACGCCGAGGGCTTCGCGGGTGATGGTGGCCAACGCGTTGGGCGCGGTGGGTGCCACCTGGTCGTACAGCTTGTCCAGCGCCTCGCCATACCAGGCGAACACCTGCGCCGAGCCCGGCACGTCGATGTTGTAGGCGTCCATGACCGGCTTGCCCATGTTCAGCGAGTCCAGCAACGCCAGTTCTTCGCGATGGGCCAAGATCAGCTCGGCCAGGCGCAGCAGCACTTTCTTGCGCTCACCCGGGGCCATGCGCGGCCATGGGCCTTGTTCGAAAGCCCTGCGGGCGCTGGCGACGGCCAGGTCGACCTCGGCCTGACCGCAGGCGGTGACCTGGGCCAATACCTTGTTGGTGGCGGGGTTGATGGCGGCGAAGGTGGCGCCGTCCTGTGCGTTGACGGGCTTGCCGTCGATCAGTGCATTGGCCGGGAGGTAGAGGTCCGAGGCACGTTGTTGCCAGAATTCGAGGGTGTACATTTGTACTCCAGGCGACCGTCGTGCGGTCTTCTTGCGCAAGTAACAGGTACCACACAGTCCGCAAGCACGCCGCACTCCCTCTGTGGGAGCGGGCATGCCCGCGAACCAGGCGACACGGTGGATGGCACCGGCTTCGCCGGTGTTCGCGGGCTTGCCCGCTCCCACAGGGATCAGCGGTCTAGAGTTTGCCGACCAGGCGCGCCGTGCGGTCCACGGCAATGCGGGTCTTCTCTACCAACTCATCCAGCTCGCTGTGGTTGGCGATCAGTGCCGGCGCCATGATCATCCGGCCCAGGGTGGAGCGAATGATCACCCCTTCCTCGAAACCGAAGGTGCGGCACTGCCAGGCCAGGTCGTTCTCATTGGCAAAGCGCTTGCGCGTCGGCTTGTGCTCGGCGAACTGCAGCGCCGCCACCAACCCGGCACCCTGCACCTGGCCGATCAACGGGTGGTCGGCGAACACCTCGCGCAGGATGCGTTGCAGGTACGGCCCGGTGTCTTCCTTCACCTGGCGCACGATGCCTTCGTCACGCAGCGCCTTCAGGTTGGCGATGGCCACCGCCGCCGCCACCGGGTGGCCGGAATAGGTCAGGCCGTGGGCGAACACCCCGCCCCGCTCCACCAGCGCCTCGGCAATGCGCTTGCTCAGCACCAGGCCACCCATGGGCACATAGCCGCTGGTCAGGCCCTTGGCGATGGACAGGGTGTCGGGCTCGAAGCCGAAGTACTCGTGGGCGAACCATTCACCAGTGCGGCCAAAGCCGCCGATCACTTCATCGGCGCACAGCAGCACGTCGTACTGGCGGCAGATGCGCTGGATCTCGGGCCAGTAGCTTTCCGGCGGGAAGATCATGCCGCCCGCGCCCTGGAACGGCTCGGCGATAAAGCCGGCGACGTTCTCGGCCCCCAGTTCGAGGATCTTCTCCTCCAACTGCAGCGCGCAGCGGCGGCCGAACTCGGCCGGGGTCAGCTCGCCGCCCTCGGCGTACCAGTACGGTTCATCGATGTGCGCCACATCCGGGATCAACCCGCCCATTTCGTGCATGAACTTCATGCCACCCAGCGCCGTGGCGGCCAGGGTCGAGCCGTGGTAACCATTCCAGCGGCCGATCATGATCTTCTTGTTCGGCTGGCCAACCACCTGCCAGTAGCGGCGCACGGTACGGATCAGCACCTCGTTGGCCTCGGAGCCGGAGTTGGTGTAGATCGCGTGGCTGTAGTGCCCCGGCAACAGGCTGAACAGCAGCTCGGACAGTTCGATCACCGCCGGGTGGGTGGTGTGGAAGAACATGTTGTAGTAGGCCAACTGGTCCATCTGCGTGGCAGCTGCGGCTGTCAGGTCGCGGCGGCCGTAGCCGAGCTGGGTGCACCACAGGCCGGACATGCCGTCCAGGTAGCGCTTGCCCTCGCTGTCCCACAGGTGCAGGCGTTCGCCACCGACGATCACCCGCGGCCCTTCGGCGTTCAGCGCCTTCTGGTCGAGGAAGGCATGGATGTGGTGCGCGGCATCGGCTGCCTGGTAGTCACGGGTCTGGCGTTGCGGGGCGAAAGGCGCATTCATTGTTGGTTTTCCTTTGCGGTGGGGTTGCAGGGTGGCTTGCGCTCAGCGCAGCTTGCCCATGTAGCTTTCCAGCGGGTCCTTGCCCAGCACGCCCTGGGCATTGGCCAGCGCGTCGATGAACAGGGAGAACAGCTCGGACTGGGTGCCGATGTCGAGCTTGGCGTAGACGTTCTTGCGGTGTGACTTGATGGTGTCCTCCGACACCCCCAGGCGCTCGGCCAGCGACTTGGTCGAGTGGCCGCGCAGGATCAGCTGGGCGATACGGCATTCACGCTCGGTCAGCAGCGAGCTGCCGAAGTTGTTCAGCGCCGCGTGGATGCGCTGCTCGAGGATGTTCTCGAAGCGCCCGGCGCGGCTGTCCAGCCCGGCGAAATGCTTGCTGAGCACCGCCAGCACCCAGGGCGTGATACGCGCGAACAACGCACGGGTTTGCCCATCGAGCTTGTCGGTGAACGCCAGCGATACTGCCAGGCTCTGCCCGGGCGCGACCTGCAGGATGTAGTTGAGCTCATCCTCCAGGTGTGAGTGCCGGTAGAACGACTGGTAGTACTCGCTGACCTCGAAATGGTCGGGCGCCACTTCGAACAGGCCGTAGCAACCGGACTCGACCTGCTCCACACAGGCGCCGTAGAACGGGTCGAGCAGATAGAAGCCGGACAGGTAGCGGCTGACATTGCCCTCGGGCTGCCAGGGCGCCTTGTCGTCCTGCTCGAACAGCGCGCAGGGCATGCCGTCGTGCGGGTACAGGTACACCGTGGTCGCCTGGATCGGCCGGATCACGCCAAGCGCAGCAAACAGGGTGGCGGCAAAGCCCGGTCGGCCGATCGCCTCGGTGACCTTGGCCAGGTGCTCGAACCACTGTTGCGAAAGCAATTGATCAGTCACTTTGGGCCTGCCGTCTCAAGTAAAGGCACCGCTGCCAGTGCGGTGCGTCGTTGGCAAGATACTCCCATGGCACTGCAAACACCGAAATCACCCTTTGGGGTGAGCAGGCAAAGCCCCCTGCCGGCTCACCCCAAAGGGTGATTCCGGGTACCGGCGGGGTGTGGGAGCATCAACCCGCCCCAGCGCTGCGAGCCACCCGCTCGACCTCCTTGCACAACGCCCACCGGTATCGAGCCCGCTCGCATACCGCGGCGTCCTGCATCCCTTTCCAGGAGTTAGCAATGCATACAACAACAAGTACAGCCCATAGCCCTGCACATAGCCCGTCGCAACCCACCGCCAGCAACGGCCGTTTCCGCAAGTCCATGGGGCTGCCCGCCCTGGTGCTGTTCGGCCTGGCCTACATGGTCCCCCTTGCAGTATTCACCACCTACGGGCTGGTCACCCAGATGACCAAGGGGCACCTGCCCATCGCCTACCTGCTGACCCTCGCCGCCATGCTGCTGACCGCCTACAGCTATGGCCGCATGGTCCAGGCCCACCCCTACTCCGGCTCGGTCTACACCTACACCCGCAAGGCCTTCGGCAGCCACATCGGTTTCATCACCGGCTGGACCCTGCTGCTCGACTACATCTTCCTGCCGCTGCTCAGCTACCTGCTGATCGGCATCTACATGTCGGAGTACTTCCCGGCCATCCACGCCTGGGTGTGGGTGGCGGGCTCCATTGCCCTGGTCACATTCCTCAACCTGATCGGCATCGAGTCGATCACCCGGGTGAACTGGATACTGGTGTTGGTGCAACTGGTGTTCATCGTCGTGTTCGTCGCCCTGTCCATCCACAACCTCAGCGGGCAGGCGCAGCCGGTGTCGCTGCTGGCGCCGTTCCACCACGAAGGCTTCAGCGTGCCGTTGATCATGACCGGCGCCGCCGTGCTGTGCCTGTCGTTCCTGGGCTTCGATGCGGTCTCGACCATGGCCGAGGAAACCAGCAACCCCACCTACCGCATCCCCGTGGCGATCCTCGCCGTGTCGCTGATCGGCGGCATGTTGTTCCTGGTGGTGTCGTACTGCGCACAAATGGTATTCCCTGACTGGGGCAGCTTCGCCGACCCGGACTCGGCGTCGGTGGATGTGATGCGCCGGGTCGGCGGCGAGCTGCTGGTGACGGCCTTCACCGCCACCTACGTGGCCGGCTGCTTCGCCTCGGCCATGGTGTCCCAGGCCAGCGTGTCGCGAGTGCTGTTCGCCATGGGCCGCGACGGTGCGTTGCCCCGCGCGTTCGGCCAGCTGGTGACGAAAAAGCGCGTACCGGCCACGGCCATCCTCCTGGTCAGCCTGCTGTCGCTGATTGCCTTGGTGATCAGCCTCGACACGGTGGCCAACATGATCAGCTTTGGCGCGCTGTTCGCCTTCTCGGCGGTGAACCTGGCCGTGGTCAAGCACTACCTGATCGACCACAAGCTGCGTGGTGGTCGCAACTACTTGCTGTATGGCGCCATTCCCGGCCTGGGCTTCCTCAGCACGTTGTGGCTGTGGAGCAGCCTTACCAGCCTGTCGTTCACCATCGGTTTGTGCTGGATGGGCATGGGCCTTGTGGTGCTACTGGGGCTTACCCGCGCGTTCAGGGTGAAGCTGCCGGAGTTGCAGATGGCCGAGTGACTTACGCGCTGTCGAGCATTTGCGCGGTCCCACAGGGGGCCGCGCATACAGAGGCCAGCACAGGACCATCAGCCCTGTATACAATCCACAAAAACCTTGCTTACAATGCCATGCGCCTATGACATCGGTAATCGCCGATGCGTATTGCGACAGGCTTAAGCCATGTCATCTACAAATGCTCCAAGAACGCTACTGGTCAAAAACGCCGAACTGCTGGTCACCATGGACGGCGAACGCCGCGAGATCAGGAACGGCGGAATGTTCATCGAAGGCAACCTGATCCGTCAGGTCGGCCCCAGCGATACCCTGCCACAGCACGCCGATGTGGTGCTGGACATGGCCGGCAAGGTGGTCATCCCGGGCCTGGTCAACACCCACCACCACATGTACCAGAGCCTCACCCGCGTGGTGCCGGCGGCCCAGGACGGCGAGCTCTTCAACTGGTTGACCAACCTGTACCCGATCTGGGCACGCCTGACCCCCGAGATGATCGCGGTGTCGACCCAGACCGCCATGGCCGAACTGATCCTGTCCGGCTGCACCACCTCCAGCGACCACCTGTACATCTACCCCAACGGCTGCAAGCTCGACGACAGCATCCATGCCGCCGACGAGATCGGCATGCGCTTCCACGCCGCGCGCGGCAGCATGAGCGTGGGCCGCAGCCAGGGCGGACTGCCGCCTGATTCGGTGGTGGAAAAGGAAGCCGACATCCTCAAGGAATCCCAGCGCCTGATCGAGGACTATCACGACGCCAGCCACGGCTCGATGCGCCGCATCGTGGTGGCGCCCTGCTCGCCGTTCTCGGTCAGCCGCGACCTGATGCGCGAAGCAGCCGTGCTGGCGCGCCAGTACGGGGTGTCGTTGCACACCCACCTGGCCGAGAAC
The DNA here is from genome assembly GCF_023100865.1 of Pseudomonas sp. A2. Classification (NCBI taxonomy): domain Bacteria; kingdom Pseudomonadati; phylum Pseudomonadota; class Gammaproteobacteria; order Pseudomonadales; family Pseudomonadaceae; genus Pseudomonas; species Pseudomonas sp. A2. The sequence continues at coordinate 2,555,883 of NZ_CP039127.1, read as the reverse complement.
GTCAACGACATCGCCTACAGCCGCGAGAAGTTCGGCATGACCCCCGCCGAATATGCCGAAGACCTCGGCTGGGTTGGCCACGATGTGTGGCACGCCCACTGTGTGCAACTCGACCAGCACGGCATCGAACTGTTCGCCCGTACCGGTACCGGCGTCGCCCACTGCCCGTGCTCGAACATGCGCCTGGCCTCGGGCATCGCCCCGGTGCGCAAGATGCGCGACCACGGTGTGCCGGTGGGCCTTGGGGTCGACGGTTCGGCATCCAACGACGGCGCCAGCATGATCGGTGAAGTGCGCCAGGCCTTGCTGCTGCAACGGGTTGGCTTCGGCCCAGACGCGATGACTGCGCGCGAGGCGCTGGAAATTGCAACGCTCGGCGGCGCCAAGGTGCTCAACCGCAATGACATCGGCGCACTGGCGCCAGGCATGGTGGCCGATTTCGTCGCCTTCGACCTCGGCCACGTGGCCTATGCCGGTGGCCACCACGACCCGTTGGCGGCGCTGGTGTTCTGCACCCCGACCCAGGTGCACACCAGTGTCATCAATGGCCGTGTGGTGGTGAAGGACGGCCAGCTGGCCACGGTCGACCTGCCACGGGTGCTGGAGCGCCACAACCAGTTGGCACGCCAGCTGGTCAGCGGCGAGTAAGCAACCATTCGGGGCCGCCTTGGCGGCCCATCGCCGGCAACGCTGCCGTGTCTTGCGAAATCAGAGGACCATGAGCATCTCATGCCAGGCCATGCCGCCGTGGTCCGACGGCGACGGTTTCACGTACTGATACCCCAGCTTCTGGTACAGGGCCACATGCTGCTCCTTGCACATCAGGTGAATGGTCAGCTTGCCCGCCGCCTTCATGCGTGCGATGAATTCATCCATCAACTGCTTGGCGTAGCCTTTGCCCTGGTACGCCGGGTCAACCACCACCGACATGATCACCACGTTTGGCGCCGCCGGGTCGTGCCCGACCAACTCCTTGAATGCCTCGTCGGACATCACCACTTCGTGGGCACAGCCGCTATTGATGAAACCGACGATCTCGCCCGCGTTTTCCAGCACCAGGAAGCCCTGCGGATACTGCGCGATGCGAGTGCGGATCTTCTCCAGCGTGGCCGCCTCGTCGCCTTCATAGGCACCGATTTCGATGGCGTAACAGCGTTCGGCGTCGGCGGCTGTGGGGGTGCGAAACTGGGGGGCGCTCATGGCGGGTTTCCTTGGTAATGGGCAAAAACAACCGCCATGGTAAATGAGCGCCGCTACCACAGGTACAGCTTGTTTTGTGTTGTCATAGGCGCAAGGTGCCCTTTTTTGAAGCGCTGAAGTTCTACAAGTTGTTGCCGCTGCGAACTTTTTCCCGTTTACCGGTCTATGTGGGAGGCACAGAAAGGAAACGGAACGCGAGACTAGGTTCGCCCGACACCTGCTGGCCTGATGGCTCAATTGTTATCAGAGGTTGGCTTCGCTCATGAAAATACATGTCGCAAGGTTGATGCTGCTCGGCCTGTTCTCGTTCGCGGCGATGGGCACGGCATCGGCAACACAGATGAAGGCGCCCGCAGTGGCTGCCCCGGCGGTTCAATCACCGTTGCAGCCTGCCGGCAACCCCTGGTCCAGGGTGGCCAGTGTGGCCGATGAACAGCCAGCCACGTTGCTGGCCCACGATGACGACCGCTGGCATGACCACCGCAGCGACTGGCGCCGCGAACAGTGGCGGCGCGAGCAGGCCCGCCGTGATTGGGAGCGCCGGCGAGACTGGGAACGCCGACGCGACTGGGAACGGCGCCGCGACTGGGAGCACCGCCATGAGCGGGCCATGCACCACCGCTACAACGATGACTACCGCTACTATCGCCGTTGATCGTTGATCCGCAGTTGGCACGCTCGATGTGGGAGCGGCCTTGTGTCGCGAAAGGGCTGCGCAGCAGCCCCAGCATTGGTTGCCGTAATGCTGGAACCAGGGGGCCGCTCTGCGGCCCGATCGCGACACAAGGCCGCTCCTACAAGGTCCGCGCCAGCCAGTCAGGTGGGGGTATCCGCTGCCGCCTCGGCCTCCATCTTCAAACGGTCGGCCTTGCAAATGTACTTGGGCTTGCGCGGCGCCAGCTTGGCACTGGCCTTCTTGGCGTGCGCCTGCAGTAGCTGCTTGATCTTCTTGCGACGGTTCATTCTCACTCGACCTGTCAGTCCGGTTTGGCTGAATACATCATACCTTGCCTGGGCCAGCGTCTCGTTGACGTTATTTTCACGCTCGGCAGATTAGCGTCACGCCCTTTCCGGCCACGAGCACATCCGCTGGCCGCCAAGTACGACGAGGCATACGTGTCACACACTCCATCCCCCTCCTCGCCCAAGCGCGTGGATTGGGCCGGCCTGGGCTGGCTTTTGCTGTTCTTCTGGTACTTCTCGGGGGTGACCCAGGCGTTGCTGCTGTTCAGCGGTACCACCGGGTTCGCCGGTTTTCGCGATGCATTCTTCCTCAGCAGCCTGTGGCTGGCCCCGGCACTGCTGCTGCCGCGTTTCACTCGCGCCACGGCAGCGGTCATCGGCCTGGTGTTGTGGGCTGCTTCACTTGTGGGCCTGAGCTACTTCGGCATCTATCGCCAGGAGTTCTCGCAAAGCGTCATTTTCGTGATGTTCGAGTCCAACACCGCCGAGGCCGGTGAGTACTTCAGCCAGTACTTCAGCGCCTGGCTGGGCCTGGCATTGCTGTTGTACACGCTGGGGGCGGTGCTGCTATGGAAGCGCGTGCGCCCGGTCAGCCTGCCACTGCGCAGCCGCCTGCCGGTGGTCGCCTTGTTGCTGTTGGCCAACCTGGTGTACCCGTTCTACAAGCAGATGGTCACCCAGGAGCGCAGCTTCGCCGACGCGGCGGAGAAAGTGCAGCAACGCATGGAGCCCGCCGTGCCTTGGCAACTGCTGGTCGGCTACCGCCAGTACCGCCAGCAACTGGACAACATGCAGGAGCTGCTGGCCAAGAACGCCGCGCTGCCGCCCCTGCAGAACCTGCGTGACAGCAGTGGTGCAGCGCCACGCACGCTGGTGCTGGTACTGGGCGAATCCACCACTCGCGAACACATGCACCTGTATGGCTACAACCGCGACACCACGCCCAACCTCGATGCGCTGGCCGCCAGCGACAAGGGCCTGACGGTGTTCCGCAACGTGGTGTCGCCACGCCCGTATACCATCGAAGTGATGCAGCAGATCCTCACCTTCGGCGACGAGCAGAACCCGGACCGTTTCCTCACCGACCCGTCACTGATCAACCTGATGAAGCAGGCCGGCTACAAGACCTTCTGGATCACCAACCAGCAGACCATGACCAAGCGCAACACCATGCTGACCACCTTCTCGCAGCAGACGGACGTGCCGGTCTACCTGAACAACCAGCGCAACCAGAATGCCAGCCAATACGACGACGTGGTGCTGTCGCCGTTCGAGAAGGCACTGCAGGACCCAGCGCCAAACAAGTTCATCATCGTGCACCTGCTGGGTACGCACATGGACTATCGCTACCGCTACCCGGACGATTACGCGCACTTCAACGACCGCCAGGGGGTGCCCGGCAAGCTGACCGACGACCAGGTGCAAACCTACAACTTCTACGACAACGCGGTGCGCTACAACGACTACGTGGTGTCTAGCCTGATCAAGCGTTACTCGGCCAGTTCCCCCAATGGTTTCCTGCTGTACCTGTCCGACCATGGCGAAGATGTGTACAGCTCTGGCAACCACGACCGCCTGGGGCGCAACGAAGGCGCGCCGACCCGGCCGATGTACACCATCCCGTTCTTGCTGTGGACTTCGCCAAGCTGGCAGGCCGAGCACCCGCGCGACTTGCAGGCGATGGCCGATCGCCCCTACAGCAGCTCGCACCTGATCCATACCCTGTCCGACCTGGCCGGGCTGAGCTACGACCGTTACGAGCCGGCCAAGAGCCTGGTGAGCCCGCAGTTTCTGGTGGCGCCGCGCTGGATCGGCGACCCGTACCGCAAGGATGGCCTGCGCGACTTCGACCAGTTGCCAATGGACAAAACCGAGCGGGCACAGGAAACGGTCAGCAGTGGCAAGAAACAGAATGCTGGACGCCTGGACTGATTGCTTGTAGGAGCGGCCTTGTGTCGCGATAGGGCCGCGAAGCGGTCCCCGGCTTTAAGCATTACAACAACGATTGCTGGGGCCGCCATGCGGCCCTATCGCGACACAAGGCCGCTCCTACAACGGTCCGCGAGACGCTCAGGATGCAGAACAGCTGCCCTGACGGGCACTCACCCGCACCGCCTCGGCCAGTTTGCGCAGATTGGCCTGGTGGGCATTGACCAGGCTGGCGATGCTGTTGTCTGCGGGCGTCTGTAGCGAGGTACGGCAGGTCAGTTCGGCCTCCCCCGAGCGCGTCAGGCGCCATACCGCCTCCAGCGAGGCGTAGCGCCCCGGCACGGTATCGAAGCGCTGCACGTCCACGCGCAGCAACCCCTTGCCGCCACCCACCGGCCCGCCCAACTGGTCCTGCAAGGCGCTGCGAAACTCATCCACCAGGTTGGCGCCCCACCACTCCGTCTCGAGGATGGCCAGGCCGCTCTGCCCTTGCCGCACCACCAACTGCGGGCGGTCCACTTGCGGCGGCACGACCACCCTCGCCACCTGGATGCGCTGGCCACCGTCGCGTACAGGCTCGCTCGGTACCAGCGTGTGATAGTTGTTCGGGGTACTGCTGCAGCCCAACAGCACTGCCAGCAGGCCGGCGCCACATACATTGCGCAGTCGAAGCATCGGCTGTCTCCTCAGGGTTCCAGCTCGGCGGCAGTGGCCGCTTTCGGCCGGCCGCGTATCAGTGATTCGGGGTGCCGCCCCAGGTAATCGGCAAGGTCACGCAGCGAACGCGACATGCGCTCCAGTTCGTCCAGGGTTTCCCCCATCCGCTCGCGCTGCGGCGAGTCCTCGGAAATGGCCGAATTGGCCGTGCTCAGGGTCTTGTGCACTTCGTCCAGTGCCACCTTCACCTCCGGCAGCGTCTGGCCATTGAACTGCTTGAGGCTGGCACGCAGCTCTCGCAGGCTGCCGTCCAGGTTGCTGGCGATGCTCTCCAGCGGCAGTTTGCTGATGCGCTCCACCACCCGCTGCAGCTGTTCCTGGAGCTGCTCCAGGCTGCCGGGCAATGTGGGGATGGTGATTGGGTCTGCGGTCTTGTCGAAGGCCACCTTGGGGGCATCCGGGTAGAAGTCCAGGGAGATGAACATCTGCCCGGTGATCAGGTTGCCGCTGCGCGCCTGGGCCCGCAGGCCGTGCTCGACGAAGGTGCCGATCAACCGTCGCGCGCCGTCCATGTCACCTTCGGAATGCTTGAACACAGACAGCATCTTGCGGTGTACCGGCCCCAGCCGCTGCGGGTAGATCACCGCTTCGACCACCACCGGGAAGGTCTGGCGGGTGGCATCATAGTCGAGCTGCACCGATGTGACTCGGCCAAACTCGACCCCCTTGAACTCCACTGGGGCGCCTACCGACAAGCCGCGCATGGCCTGGTCGAAGCGCAACTGCAGGTACTGGGCCTGGCCACTGGGCGGTGCCAGGGCGGTATCGCGGTCGGCAAACAGCTGGAAGTGCGCCTGGTCGGCAGCAGGCTCGGCTTGCGGGGCGAAGTCGGGCGAGCCAAAGGCCAACCCGCCCACCAGGATCGATGACAGTGATTCGGTATCGATCTTCAGGCCGTTGGCACCGATCTGCATGTCGACGCCACTGGCGTTCCAGAAGCGGGTATCGGCGGTGACGAAGCTGTCGTAAGGGGCCTGCACGAACACGCCGATCTCCACGCCCTTGCCATCGCCCTGCAGGGCAAAGGACACCACTTCGCCCACCGGGATCTTGCGGTAGTAGATCGACGAGCCAATATCCAGCGAGCCCAGGTCACTTGCGGTCAGGACAAAGCGCTTGCCCTTTTCGTCGTAGGTGATCGGCGGTGGCAGCTCCAGGCCGACAAAGGACTTTTCCGGCACTTTCGATTCGCCGGAATCCGCCCCGATGAAACTGCCCGACAGCAGCGTGTCCACGCCGGACACGCCGCCCACGCCAATGCGTGGCCGCACCACCCAGAAGCGCGCCCCCTGGGTGGCGAACGCACGGGCGTCGTTGGACAGCTGGACCTTGGCGACCACGCTCTTCTTGTCGTCGGCCAGGTCCACCGTGGTGACTTCGCCGATCACCACGCTGCGGTACTTGACCTGGGTCTTGTGCGCCACCAGCCCTTCCCCGGTGTGGAAGGAAATGGCGATGACCGGGCCCTGCTGCATCCAGTTGCGCACCACCAGCGAAGCGCCGATCAGGATCGCCAGTATCGGCACGATCCATACCAGCGACACGCTCCAGCGCCGGGTGCGCACTTCAACCTGCCCCGCGCCCTCGCGCTTGTCAGTCTGTTGCACCATCAATGCGGCCTCCCTCGTTGGTACGGCTATCCCAGATCAGGCGTGGATCGAAGCTCATCGCAGAAAACATGGTCAGTACCACCACCATGCCGAAAAACAGGATGCCCACCCGCGGCTCGATGGTGCCCAGCCCGCGCAGTTGCACCAGCGCCGCCACCAGCGCCACCACCATCACATCGAGCATCGACCAGTAGCCGATAAGCTCGACGAAACGGTACAGCTGCGAGCGCTGCCGGCAGGCCCAGGTAGAACCGCGCTGGGCGGTGAACAGCAACAGGCCGAGCGAGAAGAACTTGATGGCCGGCACACCCACGCTGGCAATGAAGATGATCAGCGCGATGTCCCAGGCCCCTGCCTCCCAGAACTCCAGCACGCCGCCGCCGATGGTGCTTTCGCTGCCACTGCCGAGCATTTCGGTGTGCATCACCGGCAGCAGGTTGGCGGGAATGTAGAAAACCAGCGCCGCCAGCAGAAACGCCCAGCCACGGCTGATTGCATTGGCCTTGCGCCGGTGGATGGCGGCACCACAGCGCTCGCAGGTGTGCTTGTCGCTGCCCAGTTCGCAGGCCTGACCGCAGCCATGGCACAGGCACAGGCCCAGGTCGTCGGCGTTGGCCGGGATATTCATACCTGCTCCCAAAGGCCGCGGATGTCCTTGCCGGCGATATGGATAATCAGCATGCTCAGCGCGGCCAGCGCCAGCAGGCCGATGCCAGGTATCACATCGAGAAACCCCGCCAGCTTGATCACCGCCACCATCGCCCCCAGCAGGCATACCTCCAGCATGCTCCAAGGCCGCAGGCCCTCCAGGCTGCGCATGCACAGGGCAAAACCGGGTGCGCGCTGGCCGGCCAGGGCGAAACCCAACACCCAGCACAAGAGCGTAATCTGCAGCACCGGCGCAAAGATGATCGACAGGGCCATGACCAGGGCGATGAAGGTGATGCTGCCGTGGCTGAGGATCTGTACCGAGTCCCATAATGTCGCGGAATGGGTGAGCCCTTGCATGCCGATGGTCATCACCGGGTAGGCGTTGGCGAACACCAGCAGGATGCCACCCGTCACACTCAGGGCCAGGCGTTGCTGCACCGTCAGCGAGGTATGCCGGTACAGTACGCCGCCACAGCGCTGGCAAACGGCGCGCTGGTGCTTGAGCAGCGGCGCACGGTGGTACACCGTGTCACAGTACTCACAGATGATCAGTTGCTGGCTCTGGCTCATGGGGTTTCCACAGGTAGCCCGGATTCACGCCGTGATACGCAGGCGAACCACGTTTGATATCCGGTTTAGACCATCCCGGCAAAACTGCCATCATCGGCAGCAAAGAGAACTATCCTGTGAAACGGGATCCCCACCCGCTGGAGGTTTGCCATGCGTACGTTCACGTGGAGTTGCCTGCTGGTGCTGCTGTGCGCGGCATCGGCAGCCCAGGCGCAGTCGGTGGTGCCGCTCAAGGGCCAGAGCAGCCAGCAGATGCAACTGGATATCAATGATTGCAATACTGTCGCGACCAATGCCGCGAACAGTGCCGCGACCTCCAGCGACCCCCATGTCGGTGGCCGGGTACGCAGTGCCGCCGCCGGCGCGGTTGCCGGTGCGGCAGGCGCGCAGGTGCGCGGCAACCAGCACGACGAGCTGTATGACCGGGTCGGTGACGATGCCAAGGAGCAATACCGACAGAACCGCGCCGGCGAAGTGGCCGCCGCCGGTGCTGCGGTTGGTGGCATGCGCCAGCGTCAGGACCGCCGTCAGGACCGGCGCGGCCAGGACGAAGCGAAAGCCCAGGCTCATGCCAGTGCCTACGCCGGCTGCCTGCAAGGTCGCGGCTATCAGGTCAACCCCTGATCAGCAGGCACGCCATGCCTCGGCAGGAGGATGCATGGCGTGCCCGTTTCAGAACTTGGCCAGTTCTTCCCGGCAAAACTCGACGAACAACTGCGCCGGCTTGGTCAGTTGCACCCGTTTCAACCACGCCGCCGCCAGCCCTGACAGCGCCACTGGCTCGGCGATATCCAGCATGGCCAGGCGTTGCCCGTCGTAGGTGTACTCCGAATGCGGCCGCGTCACCAGCAGCGAAAAGCCAAAGCCCTGCCCGACCATGCCGCGTACCATCTCGATCGACGGCGAACTGAAGACGATATTGGGCGTCAGGCCCATTTCGTTGAACAGGCTGACGAAGTAGGTACGGCTGGGGGCAACGTCCAGCAGGATCATCGGCTCCGGGCACAGATCGCGCAGCGACACCTGGGCCTGCCCGGCGAAGCGGTGGTTCTCGGGGAGCAGCACATAGGGCTTCTGCGGCGGCATCAGCGGCTCGGCCTCGATGGTGCCGTCCAGGTCATGGTCGTAGAGGAACGCCAGGTCGAAGGTACCGGCAGTCAGGCCCTGGATCAGGTCCTGCTGCTCGCCGTCGCGCAGGCGGATATCCACCCCCGGGTAACGCTGGCGAAAGCCGGCGATCAGGCGCGGCAGGTACAGCGGTGCCACGGTTTCGAAGCAGCCGATGTCGATTTGCCCGGCCACGGTGTCGTTGTCGGCCAGGGCGTTCTGCTCGAATTCGTGGGCCATCTGCAGCAGCGACTTGGTCTTGGCATAGAAGCGCTTGCCGCTGGGCGTCAGAGACACACCCTGGGCGTGGTGGCGGATGAACAGCTGCACGCCGAAGCTTTCTTCCAGGCTCTTGATGGCCGTGGAGATGGACGGCTGGGCAATGTACAGCTGGCGTGAAGCCTCGGCCACGCTGCCGGCCTCGACGGTGGTGACGAAGTACTTGAGTTGTCGCAATGTGTAGGCCGCCACGGGCACCTCTCTGACGCCGGTCTGGGCGCGCTGGGATCATGCCTGTCACTTTACCCTCGGCAGCGGCTGGGTGGGGGCCGGGTGATGAAGGATTTACCTATGGCTTGAGCAGGTTTTTTGTAGGGGGACTTTAGCCGCGAAGAATCCAACGCGGCGCATGGCACGGGCTTCGCCGGTGTTCGCGGCTAAAGCCCACAGGAGCCTGACAGCCCACTGGTCAAATACCCCTGATTGTCTTTACTAGTACTCATCGGCTCCGGACATAGGGTGTGCGCTTATGAAGATCGTGGTCACCAGCATCCTCGTCGACGACCAGGCCAAGGCCCTGGCGTTCTACCACTACGTACTCGGTTTCGAGCCCAAGCACGACATCCCCATGGGCCGACACCGCTGGTTGACCCTCACCTCCCCCAACGACCCCAACGGCGTCGAGCTGCTGCTCGAGCCTGACGCGCACCCGGCCGCCAAGGTCTACAAGGCCGCGCTCAAGCAGGACGGCATCCCCGCCACCTCGTTCGGCGTGCGGGACATCCAGGCCGAATATACCCGGCTGTGCGCAGCGGGCGTGCAGTTCACCCAACCGCCTACTGCCATGGGGCCGGTCACCGTAGCGGTGTTCGATGACACTTGCGGCAACCTGATCCAGATCGCCCAGAAACACTAGCAAGCGTTCAGGGCTCCACGGGCAGGCGCAAGGTCGCGCGCAATCCGTGTGGCGTCTGGTTGCGCAACTGCACGCTACCACCCAGGCGGGTCATGATGGTGCTGACGATCGACAACCCCAGCCCGGCGCCATTGGTCGAGCCCTTGCTGTAGAAACGCTCGAACACCCGCTGCTGGTCAACCACCGCTATGCCCGGCCCTTCGTCGTCGACGCTGACCAGCAGGGCCTGGCCTTCGCACTGCAGTGTCACGGTGACGCGACCGCCTGCAGGCGAATGGTCCACGGCATTGGCCACCAGGTTCTGCAAGGCAATACCCAGCGCGCCAGCGTCGGTGTGCAAATGGTAGTCGCCGGCGGCGATGTCCAGCGAAGGCTCCAGCCCGCGCTCCAGTATCCAGGGGGTAAGCTCTGCCAGAGTCTCGGCCACCACGCCCTCCAGGTCCACCCGCGGCCAGTCACGCCGGCCTGGTCGCGGCTCCAGGCGGGCCAGGGTCAACAACTGGTTGACCACCCGGGCAAGGCGGTCGACGCCGCCCATCAGGAACTGCAGGGCCTTGTCCCGCTCGGCAGCGCTGTCTGCATTGAGGGCGTTCTGCGCATGCAGGCGCAGGATGGCCAAGGGCGTGCGCATCTCGTGGGCAGCGTCGGCGATGAAACGGTGCTCGCGGCGCAGCAGGTCGTCGATCTGCCCGAGCAGGCGGTTGATCGCCGCCTGCATCGGCTCCAGCTCCTTAGGCAACGGCACCAGCTGCAACGGCTCGAGCGACTCGGCGTGACGGGCGCGGATCACCCTGGCCATGTTCTGCAGCGGCCGCAGCCCCCAGCCTATGGCCGCCCACACCAGCAAGGCCAGGGCCAGGCTGCCGAACAGGAATGGCAACAGCGTGTGCTGCACGATGCGTTCGATCAGGTCGTCACGCACGTCGTTGCGCTCGCCCACCCAGATCACCCAGTGTTTTTCCGGCACAGGCAAGACAAAACTGCGCCAACGGCGCCCATCCACCACCACGTCGGCAAAACCCGGCACCCGCGGCGCCTGCCCCAGCTGCGGGGCGCTGGGCGTGTGTACCAGCAGCCCGCCGTCGTCGGCCCATACCTGGAAGGCCAGCTTGCTCTCGTAGCGGTGCCCCACCTTGTGGTGCCCGGCCTTGCTCAAGGCCTCGTCGAAGGCGCGGTACAACTCGTCACGGCTCTGCTCTTGCACCGGCAGGCTCATGATACCCTGCAGCAGCCGGGCGTTCTGCGCCAGGTGGGCGTCGTACACTTCGTTGATTTCGTGGCGGCTGTCGTGATAGTTGTACAGCGCCAGCAATCCGCTGCCGACCAGCAACAGCAGCATCACCCGCCACAAGGTGCGTTGGCGCAACGAGCTCATGACTTGCGTTCCACCAGATAGCCAATCCCGCGCACGGTGCGGATCAGGCCGTTGAACAGCTTCTTGCGCAGGTGGTAGATGTTCACTTCCAGGGTGTTGCTCTCCGGCTCTTCATCCCAGCCATACAGCAACTGGGTCAAGCGTTCGCGGGTGAACACCTTGCCCGGCTGAGCCAGCAGTTCGTGCAGCAGCAGGTATTCCTTGGGCGTGAGTACCACCGGCTGGCCCAGGTAGTGCACCTGCTGGCTGACCGGATCCAGGCATACCCCGGCATGCTCTATCAGCACGCGGGCGCGGCCACTACTGCGCCGCAGCAAGGCCCGCAAGCGGGCCTTGAGTTCGTTGAGGTCGAAGGGTTTGACCAGATAGTCGTCGGCGCCGGCATCCAGCCCGGCAATGCGGTCATCGGTGGCGTCGCGGGCGGTCAGCACCAGCACCGGCAGGGTCTTCCCGGCCGCACGCAGGCGCCGCAGCAACTCGATGCCATCCAGGCGCGGCAAGCCCAGGTCGAGGATGGCCAGGTCGAACTCTTCGTGGCACAGGGCATGCAAGGCACTGGCGCCATCCTGCAACCAGTCGAGGGTATAGCCCTCGCGGCGCAGGCCGTCACAAATCCCCTCCCCCAACGCGGCGTCGTCTTCTACCAACAGCAAGCGCATGCTTAATCCTGTTTGTCCTTGATCGCTTTGAGTAAAGCATCTATTTCACCACGCCGGCCCTGGTCGGCCAACTCTCTCCCGGGCCGGGGCGGTGCCTGCAACGCCTTTTGCAGGGCGGCGCGGGCTTCGTCGTAGCGGTTTTGCCGGTACAGGTGGTCGGCCCAGAAATAGTTGCTGTCGATACCGTCCGGGTTGATCGCCAGCGCCTGGCGAAGCATGGCCTCGGCCTTGGCCTGGTCGCCGAAGCTCAATGGCCAGCCGGGCACTTGGTCGTACAGCGCGCCCAGGCTGGTGTAGGCCGAGCCTTGCAGCGCCTTGGGGTCCATGGCCAGGGCCTTTTCCAGGCTGGCGCGGGCGGCCTTGACCTTGCCCAACGCGCCCAGCCCACCGGTGGCGCCGGCCCAGCTGCTGTTGACGATGCCGTCCCAGATCAGCGGCTCGGCCGAGCCCGGATGCTGGTGCACCAACGCCGCCGACTGTACCGCCAGGGCCTCGAATGCCCCGGCACGCTGGGCTTCGGGCAGGTTATAGCGAACCACCGCCCAGCGCTGCTGGATGGCGTTGAGTTGCTGGGTACCGTTCTGGTCGAGGGCCCAGGTGAACGGGGCGATGGCCAGCAGGCTGGCCAGTATCAGACGTTTCATTTGCTCGACTCCTTGCTGTGCCAGTTGCTGTAGCGACGGATCAGCGGCAATTGCTTGCGCAGGGCGCGGTCGACCACGCCTGGCAGCATGCCGTTAAGGCGCACGAAGAGTTTCTCCGGCCAACCCAGGTACAGTTCGCTGCGCTCGGCCTGTACCGCGTCGAGCACCGCCCGGGCGACATCCTGCGGGTCATCGACGCCTACCTTCAACGCCTGATTAAGGGCCTGCGCGGCGCTACTGTTCATCGTCGTGCGGGTAGTGCGCGGTGCGGCATACAGCACGTTCACCGAGGTGTCGGCAAGCTCGCGGCGCAATGCCTCGGAGAACCCGCGCAAGGCAAACTTGCTGGCGCAGTAGGTGGCGTAGCCTGGGTAGCCGATGGAGCCGTAGATCGACCCCACGTTCACCACCAGCGCACTGGGCTGGGCGCGCAGCAGCGGCAGGCACAAGCGGGTGAGCTGCACGGCGGCCTTGATGTTGAGGTCGAACAACTCGTCGAGGGCGGCCTCGTCCATCTGTTCGAGCAAGGCGAAGCGGTTGACCCCGGCGGCGTTGATCAACAGGTTGCAACTACCCATCGCCCGCGCTGCCTCCAGCACGTCACGGCGGCCTTCGGCGCAGCGCAGGTCGGCCTGCTGCCAGCGCAATTGCCCGGGGTAGCGCGCCATCAGTTCGGTCAGCTTGCCCTGCTGCCGGCTGACCGCCAGTACGCGAGCACCGGCACTGCATAGCTGGGCCGCCAACTCCAGGCCGATGCCACCGCTGGCACCGGTGAGCACCGCCACGCAATCAGGCAAGCGCATGCTTTACCTCCTGCTGCGCGGTACGCGGCAGCCCTTCGAACATGGCGGTATACAGGCGATACACCACTTTGGCAGCGTGGATTACCGCCTGCTGGTCTTCGGGCTGGTCCAGACGGTTCATCAAGCCACGGTAGGTGGCCATGTGGTCCTGGTCCAGGGCGCCGTGGGAACTCAGGTAGCTGAACGCCTTGTCCGGCAGGCCGAGGCTGCTCTGCAGGGTACCGGCTGCCTGGGTGGCGAGGGCAATGCTGGTGCCTTCGAGCACGTTGACCATACCGAACAGCCCGACCGGGTTGCCACGGGCAATCTGGTCGTAGAGAAATGCCACCATCAGCTCGATGGGCAATGCCGGCCGGCCGCCGGCCACCTGGTGTGGGTCGCCACCGCAGGCGGCGATGTCATCGAGAATCCAGCGCTCATGGCCGTACTCCTCGTCGATGTACTCGCACACTGCGCCGCGCAGCCACTCAAGCCGCGCCGGCAAACGGGCCCCGCAGGCCATCATCAATGGCACGGTGTGCCGCACGTGGTGGTAAGCCTGGGTGAGAAAGGCCACATAGGCCTCGAGGCTGGCCTTGCCGGCCAGCGCGTCGCGGATGACCGGGACACTGAACAATGCCGTACGCTCGTCGGCGGTTTCCTGCTGCAGCATGTCGAAGAAAAGCATGGCAAACCTCGTAGATCATTGAAGGTCGGATAACAGGGACTGGTAACACCGCAGGATCTGTTCGCGGCGTGGCCGGCCGTTGGCGGTCAGGGTTTGCCCGGCGGCGCTCAAAGGTTCGGGCAGACGCCGCCAGGCATGCACCCGGGCATAATCCGGCAGGCCGGCATTGGCCTGGCGAATGGCCTGTTCCAGGGTATGGTCGTCAGCCTGCGGGTCCAGCGGCCAGATCAACGCCAGGTTGTGTGCCAGGCCTTCGCCGTGGACGAACGCCTGGGCGATCACTCCGCCCTGGGTCAGTTCGGCCTCGACCCATTCGGGGTTGACGTTGCGCCCGAAGCTGGTGCTGTACTGGTGCTTCTTGCGCCCGGCCAGGTACAGGAAGCCGTCGCTGTCGAAGTGGCCCAGGTCACCGGTCGACAACCACGGCTCGCTGAAGGGTGGTTCGCCCAGGTAGCCGAGCAACGCCGAACCGGCCACCTGCACTTCGCCATCTTCGGCAATGCGCACCTGTACATGCGGCAGCGGCCGCCCGACACTGCCCGCACGATGCGCCCCGGGGCGGTTGAGGCATACCACCGAAGCGCATTCGGACAAGCCATAGCCCTCGAACACCGGTAGCCCGATGGCCTGGGCCCGGGCCAGCAGGCTCGGCGCCACCCGCGCGCCGCCCACCGCCACGAAGCGCAACGGGCCGACCCGCATCAGGCCGCGCTCGATGGCGGTGACCAGCCCAAGCAGCAGTTGCGGCACCAGGATCAGGCTTTCGGCACCACTCAAGGCGATGGCGCCCAGCAATTGCTTGAAGTCGACCTGGCTGGCACCGCGAAAACCCAGTTGCGCCTGCGGATACAGGGCAATGCTCGCCCCGGCCAGCAGGGCCGCGTACAGGCCCAGGTTTTCCAGCAGCACCGCCAGAGGCAATACCGCCAGGTACTTGCCGGGCGCCGTGGGCCGGCTGGCAGCCTCCAGCTCACGCGCTACCCGCAGCATGGCCTCGGCGCTCAGGCATACGCCCTTGGGTGCACCGGTACTGCCGGAGGTGTAGGTGACTTTCGCGGTGCCCGGCGGCAAGGGTGCGGCAGCTGGCGGCTGCCGGCTCCAGAAGCGCTCACCGGCAGTGAAGCCGCTGGCGTGCAAGTCGTCAGCGAAAGCCTCTTCGGCCAGCGCCAGCACCGCCCCGCTCTGTGCCAGGCAGTGGCGGCGCTGGGCGCTGCTGAAGAACGCCGGCAGAATAACGATGGGGCGCGCCGCGAACAGCGCAGCCAGGTCCCAGAACAGCGCCTCGGGACCGTTCTCCAGGGCCAGGACGAAAGTGCCCGGTGGCTGCGCGCTCAGCCAGGCCTGGCGTTGCTCGACCTCGTCCAGCAATTGTTGATAGGTGAACGGCCCGCCAAGGCCCAGCAACGCCGGTTGCGCCCCTCGGTGGCGGGCATGCAGTTGCAGCACTTCCCTGAACAGCTGGCATTCACGCGGCATGACCGGCCTCCTGCACGCTCGCGGGCAAGCCCAGCCGCTCGAAAACGCCGCCGCGGGCCAGGGCTGCATGGCCGTAGCCGATGTTGCCAACGAACACTTGCGGGTGCTGAGCGTAGTAACTGCCCCAACTGTCGGCATCGCCGTTCAGCCGGCCAGGGTCGGCCACGGCCAGCGCCGTCGGCACCAGGCCCAGGCGATGAAAGCTGTTGACCAGGGTCGCGGCACCGGTGAAGGCCACCCACTGCAAACCGCGGGCAGCCAGCAACCAGGTCACGGCAATGATCATGATCCGCGCGCTGCCGGCGCTGAGCGCGGCCAGGTTGCCCACTTCGACCAACTGTGCACGGCTCACCGAGCTGCCCGACAGCCGGGTCACGGCCGCTTCCAGCGGCTCATCCAGGTAACGCTCGAGGAAGGTCGGCCCACTGCTGGCCAGGCGTATGCCGGCGGCGGCCATCAGGCGCCCGTGGCTGTCATGCAGGCCGAGCAGTTCGGGCAGGTAGTGCTGCACGTCAGCGTGGTGCGCGCAGGCAAAGCGGGCGTGAATGAACTGTTCCAGCTCGTCGCGCCCGGGCTCCTCCGGGCGTTTCAGCGTCATGCGGGCAAGCCGCTCGCCGTGGCTGCCGATAGCCAGTGGAAACAGGCTGGCGCTGTCTGCCTGAGTCATGGCGGTCCCCCTTTCAAGTCAGGTGTTGGGGGCAGTATCAGGTGGCAATCTGAAGCCAATCTGAAGTGCTACATTTGCCATTGCCCTCACGCGCACCAACAAGGAAAACAGATGCGCCACGAATTCAGCGAAGTGCTCAACGACCTGGTCGACTACTTTCTGCTCGGCGATATCCAGTTGCTCGAGCGCTTCAAGCAACAACATGAATTACCCGACGACCTTGCCCATGCCTTCACCCACGGCGACAGCGGCGACCAGGCCGTGCGCGAAGGGGTCGTGCTGCCACTGGCCGGGGTCGATAACCTGCCCTACCGCATCCTGTTCACCCTGGACAACCATACCCCGGCCCTGCGCGAACCCGGCAGCCGCCTGAAGCACCGCCGCAATGGCTATGTGCTGCAGGTCGAGCACGGTGCGCTGATGCTGTACACCTGGCGCATCCTGCAGCACTTCACGCCCAAGACACTGGGTGACCTGATGGCGCGTTACCAGGTGCCGGGGCGGCCGATCATCGAGCTGGACAATGGCTGGTATGACGTGGAGGTGCTGGCGGGTGCACTGGTGCGGGACGGGCTGTACGAGCCAGCGTTCGAGTTCGTGTTGAAGAAGCGCCGGAGCCGCGGCGAGGCTGCCGGGGTGGATACCGGGTATGCCTTTGGGTTGCGTGGGTATTTCGACTGATGGGTTGACTGTGCCGGCCTCTTCGCGGGCTTGCCCGCTCCCACAGGGCACAGTGGTATCCCTGTGGGAGCGGGCAAGCCCGCGAAAAGGCCGGTACAGGCAGCCTCAACTTCAAGTGTGGTTGATATCGCGGTCCTTGGTCTCCGGCAGGAAGAAGATCCCTAGCACCGCCGTCATCACTGCAATCACGATCGGGTACCACAAGCCGTAATAGATATCCCCGGTCGCCGCCACCATGGCAAACGCCACGGTCGGCAGGAAGCCGCCGAACCAGCCGTTGCCGATGTGATAAGGCAGCGACATCGAGGTGTAGCGGATGCGTGCCGGGAACAGCTCCACCAGCCAGGCCGCGATCGGCCCGTAGACCATGGTCACGTAGACCACCAGAATGGTCAGCAGCAACAGCACCATCGGGTAGTGGATCTTCGCCGGGTCGGCCTTTTCCGGGTAGCCGGCTTCCTTCAACGCCCCGGTCAAGGTCGCGGTAAAGGCATCGCTCTGTGCCTTGAAGTCCGCTGCCGCCAGGCTGCGTCCATCAAAGCTTGGCAGCACCCGTTCACCAATGCGGATCTGCGCCACGCTGCCAGGCTCTGCCGCTTCGTTGGTATAGGGGATGGCCCGCTTGGCCAGCAGGCTCTTGGCGATATCGCACGAACTGGTGAATTTGGCCTTGCCCACCGGGTCGAACTGGAACGCGCACTGGGCAGGGTCTGCCATTACCACCACCGGGTTCTGCTCCTGGGCGACGAACACGTCCGGGTTGCCGTACTGGGTCAATGCCTTGAAGATCGGGAAGTAGGTCAGCGCGGCGATGATGCAACCGGCCATGATGATTTTCTTGCGGCCGATGCGGTCGGACAGGCTGCCGAAGAAGATGAAGAACGGTGTGCCGATCAATAGCGAACCGGCAATCAGCAGGTTGGCGGTCTGCGGCTCGATCTTGAGCATCTGCAACAGGAAGAACAGCGCATAGAACTGCCCGGTGTACCACACCACGGCCTGGCCGGCGGTGCCACCGAGCAGCGCCATGACCACCACCTTGAGGTTGTCCCAGCGGGCGAACGACTCAGTCAGTGGCGCCTTGGACGCCTTGCCCTCGGCCTTCATCTTCATGAACACCGGCGACTCGTTGAGTTGCATGCGGATGTACACCGAAATCGCCAGCAGCAGTATCGACAGCAGGAATGGCACCCGCCAGCCCCAGGCCTCGAACACCTCGTTACCCATGGCCGTGCGGCAGACCATGATCACCAGCAGCGAGAGGAACAGCCCCAGGGTGGCCGTGGTCTGGATCCAGGCGGTGAAAAAGCCGCGCCGGCCCTTGGGTGCATGTTCGGCCACGTAGGTGGCCGCACCGCCGTACTCGCCACCCAGTGCCAGGCCCTGCAGCAGGCGCAGGCTGATGAGGATGATTGGCGCTGCCACGCCGATCGTGGCATAGCTGGGCAACAGGCCCACCACAGCGGTGGACAAGCCCATGATGACGATGGTGATGAGGAAGGTGTACTTGCGCCCGATCATGTCGCCCAGGCGACCGAACACGATGGCGCCGAATGGCCGCACGGCAAAGCCGGCGGCAAAGGCCAGCAAGGCGAAGATGAACGAGGTGGTTTCATTGACCCCGGCAAAGAAGTGCTTGGCGATGATCGCCGCCAGAGAGCCGTAAAGGTAGAAGTCGTACCATTCGAATACCGTGCCCAGGGACGAGGCGAAGATGACCTTGCGCTCCTCCCGGGTGATACCGCGTTGGGGCGCGCTGCCCGTGGATGTGCTGTCGAGAACCGCCATGGGGTGCCTCCGTCTTGTCGTCATGCAGGCCGGGAGCACCTCATATTTTTTTCACCGTCGCACCCAGGCCCTGGGGGGCTTGCTTTGGATATGCGAAGCACGACGAGGCAGGCCGCCTCGGATCGCAGCAAGGTAAATGAAGCATAATAGGCTTTGCCGGGATATCCACCTGAACCTTGCGCGATCTCTACCGCTCGAAGGTGTGCAGGTTGCTCATGGAACGTCCGTTGCCGGTACCGGCCCTTTCAGCTCGACCTGGTTGCCATCGGGGTCGTAGCAGTACAGCGACAGCCCCTCGCCTTCGGCGCCATAGCGTTTTTCGGCAGGTCCGACTTCAACCCCTGCAGCTTGCAGGTAGGCCGTAAGTGCCGCCTCGTCGAACGGCTCGATGCGCAGGCAGAAATGGTGCAGGTTGCGCCCCTCGGCCCCGGGTGCCGCACCACCTGGCCGGCCCAGGGGACCGTCCAGGGTCACCAGGTCGATCATCGCCGTGCCCGTGGCCAGGTGGACCATGCCCAGGTCGTCGCGCACGCGGCTGACCGTGCAGCCGAGCAGCTCGGTGTAGAAGGCGACGCTGCGCTCCAGGTCGCTGACCCGCAGAACGAGGTGGTCGATGTGCTTGATGACGAATGGTCGCATGCCAAGGCTCCTTGTGGCCGCTGGATTCCTGTGGGAGCGGGCGTGCCCGCGAATCAGGCGTTGCGGTGAATGGCACGGGCTTCGCCCGCTCTCATGGAACTGCACATAACTCATTGAATTAGCAGGGCCCCTGTGGGAGCGGCTTTAGCCGCGAACACCGGCGCAGCCGGTGCCATGCACCGCGTTGGATTCTTCGCGGCTAAAGCCGCTCCCACAGGGTACGAGGATCGCTTGCGAATTCAGTTATCTGCGCGACAGCGCAGCCCAAAGAGCTGGACAACCTCCCACTAGGGATCACGCAAGCCCGATGAGATTCACCACCATAGCCCACGTGCGCATGGCATGACCATATGCAGTTATTCGTTTACCAACCGTTGCAGAACGCCCCCTTCATGGCGGGTGAGGATGCGCAGCAGTTGGTCGACCAGCGCCCGGTCCGGCGCATCCAGGTGGAAGTGGTGCCCGCCCGGATGCCAGGAGATCTTCGCCTGGCTGGGCAAGGCCGCCTGGCGCCGGGTAAAGGCTTCGCCAGTGAATGCCCCCTGGCGCCCGAACAGCAGGTACAACGGGCAACGGATCTGGCTGAGCAGGTCACAGGCTTCGCGCTCGGTCAGCGGCATGGGTTCGGGCAGCACCAGACGTGGGTCGTGGCGCCAGCAATAGCCCTCGCCCAGTTGCAGCAGGTCACGCAGCGCCAGCAGCCGTGCCGCCTCTTCCGACAGCTCGGTGTCCAGCCGCTCGCGGCGTTGTTCCAACGCCGTGTCCAGGTCCTCGAAACGGTCGACGTCCGGCTCGGAAAAACCCTGCAACTGGCTGCGCTGCACCATGCGCTTGAGCCGGTAGGCCCGGGCCAGGTGCTGCACGCGGTCATCCTCGGCCACCGTGAACGGTGCGCCCATGCCGTCGAGGAAGGTCATGCTGGCAATACCGCTGGTCATGGCCGCCAGCAGCGATGCCACCCCGGTACCCATGCCATGGGCCAGCACATGGAATTGCGACAGGCCCAGGCTGTCGGTCACTGCCAGCATGTCCTCGGCATGTTCCCACAGGTAGTAGCCACTGTCGTGGCGGCGGTGGTCCGAGCGGCCGTGGCCGACCAGGTCGGGGGCGACCACGAAGCAGCCGTCGAGCATCGGTGCCAGGCGTTCGAACGAGGCGGCGTTGTCCAGCCAGCCGTGCAGAGCCAGCACCGGGATGCCGTCCTCCGCCCCCCAGGTGCGTACCGCTATTTCAATACCGTCGAGGTCCAGCAGGTGATCCTTGGGACTGCACAGCGAATGCATCGTAGTTCTCCCTGATAGAACGCCGGCCTATGGCCAGGCATCACATGACGCCGGCCCATACCCCACGTGCCGGCGTCATCCACACGACATGCCTACCCCATGCCTTGCGTCACCATCTCCCAACAACCCTGCCCGCGCTGCTCCCCTACCGACGCTCTCGTGCACAGGACCGACCTGTGCATTCAACTAAATACCACCGCATGCCGAGGCGAAACCTGTCGACTGGCCCCTCCATCGACAACGGAGACTTCAGCATGTCCAGCACACCCATGCCTTTCCATCAGGCCCAGATTGTCCGTAACCTGCCTGACTGGTGCCGAACGATGCACCCTGACCATACCCGCCGCGTCGTACAGAGCATCCGCAAGGACTACCTCGACGAAAACGGTTCGCCTTACGCCTGGTACGCCGCAGCCAGCGATGAAGACCAGGCGCGTTTACGGCAGCTGATCAGCGCCCGCGATGCCGAGTTCAAAGCTCTGCGGGCCTTGCTCGATGACTTCAGGCAGATCAGCGAATTCTGCAAGCCTTTGCTCGAGAGCCGGTTGGGCCCTGATGTCAAAGTGGACAAAGCCCAGTACCTGCACCAGCCGTTCAAGGTGTACACCACGCTGGTGAATGTCCCCGGCCTCGATTTCTCACTCGGCGGTGACGATACGTACATCAATCGCCCCGAAGGGCCACCACAGAAGCGCACGCTGCTGGAGGCCGCCCTGCACAATTTCGAAGGAACCGACGAAGTGGGCCCGTTCGACACCCTGACCCTTGGCCCGGACGACGACGCCTCACTTCCCGGGCTCGAGCCCGAAGCGTTCGTGAACCTTTGCCGAAGCCTGGACCTGGGCCAGCAGTATCAAGACCACCTGCAGGGCATTTATGAAGGCCCCAGAAAGGCCGCGATCGAACAGCAGTGGATCGATGCAAGCCAGCAGGCACTGAAAACCGATGCAATGATCGCCTACCTCAAGGGCCTGTTGACGCTCAAAGGCCACGATGCTCTGGTACAGCTATGCGACAACGAAAGCACGCCGCGCTACGGCGAACACAAGCTTCGCTGCTGGCGCTTCAGCCTGTTCGGCATCCCGCTACATGGCGTACTGCTGATAGGCCCCGATGAAGCCGACCAGACCAACCCCTGCATGCTCTACATCCCCCGCGATTCCGAACACCCGGTGAGGGAGTTTGCTTCTTTGCAAAAGGCCGGCTCACTCATGCGTCAACGCCTGCTGCAAACCACGTTTCGCCAGCACTTGATCAGCTTCGCTGACCAGGACAACCAGGTCGAACTCAGCCGCAAGCTCGAAAATGCCCTGTTCGAGCATGGCACCTCCACGCGCAAACCCAAGAACAAGCCTGAGCTGCACTTCAAGCGAACCCGCCTGGCCTTTCCCATCTGGCAAGTGCTTTACAACGACCACAAGCGCCGCATCAAGGCGAATGCCAGAACGATCGCGGTACCGACTGCAGATGCCGACGCCAAGGCACGCAAGGAGCGGCTGCAGCACTGGCTGGACGCAGGCATGAACTTACTGAACGTGGCCGCCTTCTTCGTGCCTGGGCTGGATGCCGCGATGCTTGGGGTATTTGCCTACGACCTCATGGATTCGGTGTTCACCGGGTTCGAAGCCTGGGAAGAAGGCGATACCCAGGAAGCGCTGCAACAGCTCGAGTCACTGGCCATCAATGCCGCCGTGATCGCCGGTTTTGCCGTCGGCAGCAGCGCGGTCAAGGCATCAGGGTTCGTCGATGCGCTGGAAAGCGTCTGGAAAGGTGGCCGCGAACGGCTTTGGCACCCAGACATGGGCCCTTACAGCACTTCGAGCTCGTTGCCGGTGGGTGTGCAGAAAAATACCCAAGGGCTCTACATCATCGATGGCAAAACCCACGTTTGGCTTCAAGGCAAACTGTATGAGGTATTCGAAACCGACGGACAGTGGCATGTGCGCCACCCGGACGCCCCCGATGCCTACACTCCGGCCTTGCGCTACCTCGGCGACCAGCGCTGGCAGTTGGCCCACGACAACCCGCTCGAATGGGACGATGCGCAGTTGCTCGAGGGGCTGGGCCGGTTCGGCCAGAGGCTGGATGCATCGGAGCAACTTGCCGCCTTGCGCATTACCGAAGTCGACGCAGACACCTTGCGTCGCAGCCAGGTCACCGGCTCGCAGCCGCCGGCTCTGCTGGCCGATACCTTGCTGCGCCTGCGACTGGCTGAAGACGTGGAGGGCATCATCACCCGGGTACGTCATGGCCAGCCTTTGGCTGCACATATGAACTTCGCGCTGCCGGAACTGGTGCAGCTGCCTGGCTGGCCCGCGAACTACAGGCTGAAGGTCTTCACCGGTGCCGAAAAATGGGGGGAGGCAGCCTATTTCGGTGCGGAGCCTAAAGCAGACACACTACAGATCGAGATCGGCCGCGAAGAGCTTGACGATGGCGAACTGAGCAAGATTGTCCTGGCGGGGATGGATGAAGATGTCATAGAGCAGCTACTACCCGATACGCCAGTAGAGCAGCGCCCGGGCGCCCTTAACGAGCTATTGGCCAACCGCCTGTCAGCACGTCGTCGCGAAGTCTTCGCGAGCATGCTGGAAAGCCATCGAGCACCGCTTGGCGACGAAGCACAGACCTTGGGCCGCCAGTTCCCCGGTTTGCCTGACAATGCCCTGGAAGAACTCGTCGCGCATGCCGACAGCACCGAACGCGAACGCCTGAAGAGCGGGCGCGTGCCCTTGCGTGTGGCTGAAGAAGCCCGCTACCTGCAGGCCCGCGCCCGCCTCGATCGTGCCTTGACCGGCCTGTACCGAGCAGACTTGGCCAATGCCGACAGCCAACTGCTGCGTGAGGCATTGGTAGCCGAACAGCCGCAGGCGAGTGATGCCGAGCTGTTCGCCAGCGCCCTCGGCGACCGCTCGGGTTGCGCCGTGCTGCTT
Source organism: Pseudomonas sp. A2 (assembly GCF_023100865.1). Classification (NCBI taxonomy): domain Bacteria; kingdom Pseudomonadati; phylum Pseudomonadota; class Gammaproteobacteria; order Pseudomonadales; family Pseudomonadaceae; genus Pseudomonas; species Pseudomonas sp. A2. The sequence goes on along the minus strand of NZ_CP039127.1, from coordinate 2,532,386 downwards.
GGCCAGCAGCCAATCAAGCCAGGCTTTCGCTCGCCCATGCGCCTGGCACATGGGCGAATCGGTTACCCGCTCAGTGGCCGAGGAGCAGGCCCTCTCGGCGAAAGCGCCGCGACACGCCGGCTGGAGTCACTTTTCCCCTCACTGACCAGCGATGAGATCAGCGCCCTGAGTGCCGAACTGAGCCAGACCGGTGACCTGGGCGCGGCAGTGCGGCAACTGCAGGCAGAGTGGCAAGATCTGAAACGCTATCTGGAAACCTGGTACCTGACCCCACGCGACATCAGCCAGCGCTTCGAGCGACAACAATGCGCCGACCACCTCAAGGCTGCCTGGCGGCGAGAGGGTCCCGGCAACCTGGACACGCTCGTGCTGAAGCGAATGCAGTTACCCGAGTTGCCAGCGATCAAAGCCAGCCTGCCCCACATCCGTGAACTCAAGCTGAACGAGCTGCAACTGCAACGACTGGACGGGACGTTCCTGTCATGTTTCCCCAACCTGCAAGTGCTGGAAGTGACCAACAACCCGGCGATCGACGCGCAAGCATTGTTCGAGGCACTTGAATCGGTGCCCAGGCTGCGCACGCTGGACCTGACCAACAACGCCCTTGCTACCCTCTCACCCACCGCACAACGAGTGCTGGCGGCAATGCCAGACCTGCGCCAACTGAATTTGCGCAGCAACCGGCTGACACTGGATGAAGCGACACTGACTTTCCTCTGCAGCCGGCCACTGGATGTCCTGAGACTGGGGCAAAATCGCATCACGCTCGATGAGAACCTCGCCACGCGCTTCCAGGACATGATCCATCCGCAGCAACTGGACCTGGACTCCAACCCGCTGCAGCATGCACCTGATGTGCGCTACATGGCGCGGCTGCAGCGCCTGAACCTGTCCAATGCTGAGTTGCGGGCATTTCCCACTGGCTTGACCACCCTGATGAGCCAGCCTCAGTACCAGTTGCGCTACCTGGACCTCTCATTCAACCGCATTCACCATGTTCCAGACCTGGAAGGTATCCTGCCCAGTCCCTATGCGCGGGGCGTCGCCGCCCGCTTGCCCGAGCGCCGCTGGCTCTTCAACTACAACGATCTGGAGAGTGAGTCGGCCAGGCGCCTGAGAGCCAGCGGCGTCAATATCTTCGAGCACGCGCCCGAAAGACAGGAGTGGCAAAGGCTCTGGCGCGACGCCGCGACCGACCAGCAACAGCAGTTGTGGTCCGACCTGTTCGATCAGAACGACAATGGCGACCTGCAAACGGTGTTGGAGCGCCTGACCAACTCATTGGAAGCGCAAAGGGATCCGCAAGGCCTGCGTGCCCGAGTGTGGGCACTGTTGAAGCAAGCCCACGAGGATACAGCGCTGCGCGAGCGGTTGAACGAGGTGGCGCATACCTTCCCACCCACTTGCGGTGATGCCGGCGCTGACGCATTCAGTGCCCTGGAAGTGGAGTTGCTGGCCAGCCAGGCCTCAGGGCGAGCAAGGGGCACGGCCAAGCCGCTGCTAGACCTCTACCGCAAGCTGTATCGTCGCGAAAAAGTCAACGAACTGGCGGACCGCATCAGCACGCATCGCATCGTGCGCAAGGAGGCGCTAGGTGGAGATGCCGGTCAGTTACCGGCCCTTGACGTGCTGGATGTCCCTGCGGCAATCCCTGATGCGAATCTGGCCAGAGAAATTGTCGACGATATCGAAGTCCGCTTGGCACTGCGCCAGTCCTTGGCCGTTGAGCTCGATTTCCCCGAACCTAGCAGCGGCATGATTTATCGCCATTTCGCCAACATAAACCAGCAAATCATCGACAACGTCCGCGCTGCTGTGCTCGAACTCGATGCCGATTCCACCGCCCGACAGCAGTGGATGAGCGAACAGCCGGTCTGGGCTGACTACCTCAAGCGCCAGTGCCAGCCAGTTCGAAGCCATCACCGATTTCTGGCGCCCGGGCCTCGATTACCTGTTCTATTGCCTGGATGAAACTCAGGAGCCGGTCACGCACCTGGACGACGCGATATTACGTGCATTGGCCCAGGAAATGCCTGCCTCTGCACTGGACGAAAACGGCACGCTACGTCGGGTTCCTCTCAATGAGCAAGCCTATGTCAGGGCTACGAAAGCCTTGACCGAGGCACAGCAGGAGGTGGAAGCCGGGCTACTGCTGAGCCTTACCCGGCAAGCGGACGTCCTCGATGCCTGAAGGCTGATCAATGACCTCGCAGGTCTTCGAAGAAGGCCTGCCGTCCATCCACCTGGCTCGACGCACGCGGCGCTGCCGCCGCCTCTGCGTTGGCCGCCTCCACATGCCAATAGCAGTGCCTGACCGCGCGGGTTACCGCCACGTAGGCCAGGCGCTGCACCTCTTCCTTCTGCGCGGTATCGAACGGCTGGGCATCACCGGCCTTGCCCAGCCCGGCCTGGCGATACACCTGGTTCTTGTAGGGCGAGCTGGTCAGGTACTGGCAGTCGCCCAGCATGAACACTGCATCGGCCTGCAAGCCCTTGGCACTGTGGTAGGTCAACTGGCGCAAACGGCGCTGCTCGGCCGGCAACGCCGCTTCGGCGTGCAGCACGCCTTGCAGGTGCTCGTTCATCAGCGCCCTGTCGCTGCCCTTGCGGTAAAGCATCATCACCGTCTCGCCACGCTGGTAGTGCTCGATCAGCGTTTCACCCAGGGCGGCCTCGTCACGGTCGAACACTTTTACCGGCGAGCCTGGCAACTCGGCCGCCGGGCCACTGGCCCGGGCTTTCTTGCCGGCTATCGCCGGGGTGCCCTTGACCAGGTGCTCGGCCGCGTCGATCACCTGCTGCTGGCAACGGTAGTTGTCGACCAGCATCACCCGGGTGTTGGCCGGCGACGGGAAGGCCTTGGTGAACTCCATGAAGTACTTGGGCGAACTGCCACGCCAGCCGTAGATCGACTGCCAGTCGTCGCCCACACACAGCAGCGACGAATGCTGGGCATGGCGCCCGATGTGCATCGCCGGGCCGCGACGACGGATCTCGGCGAGGCTGGCCCGCAACCAGCTGACGATCTGCGGCGACACATCCTGGAACTCGTCGATCATCAGGTGCGCCAGCGGCCGCAGCAACGGGTCGGGCAGCAGTTGCAGGTTTTCCGGGTTGTTCTCGCCGAACAAGGCGAACATGCGGTTGTAGCTCATCACCGGCGGCGACTGGTCCAGCAGGTGGGCCTCCAGGGCCTTCCAGTACAGGGCCAGGGCCTCGAAAAACAGCGCATCGCTGTCGCCGGAGGGGAAGCTCATCGCCGCCACGGCAGTGTTCACTTCCAGGCCGAGGTTCTCGATGAAATTCGCCGCGCCGACAAAGGCATCGAGCAGTGGCGCCGGGGCCAGTTCGCCCTTGACCTTGTATTCGAAGCCGGGGCCGGCCACGGCATCACCGGCCAGCGAGGCTGCCAGGCGCCGGGCCATGGCGTAGTTGTCGAGCCAGATCAGCGGCTGGTCGCAAAATGCCTGCAACAGGGTGCGCTTGACCGCCCACTCGGCACGCACCGCCAGCTTGGCGCCGGGGCGCTGGTACTGCGCGCTTTCCGCAGGGTCGAAGCCCAGCACGAGCAAAGGCCCCTGGCCGGCCAGACGACCATGCACATGGAAGCGGCTGCCACGGATCTCGATGGTCTCGCGGCAGGGTTCGATGCCCTTGATCGGCCAGGCGCCGGCGGCGAACCACAGGTCTTCGATCACATCGCACAGTTCTTCGTCACGCTGAGCAGCCAGCTGGGTTACCTGGGCGCGCTTCTGCACATCGGGGTTGTTCGGGTCCAGCGGCTTCAGTTGCAGTGCTTCGCTGCGCAACAGGCCGACCAGCTCGGCAAAGCGCGGGCTCTCGCCCAGCAGGGTGCTGTAGCACTGGTTCAGCTGCTGGCGCTGGGCATCGTTCAGGCGCAGGTCGAACGGGTTGCTCTCGGCCTCGGCTTCACGCCCGGCCGGCATTTCGTTGCCCAGTGTTTCGAATGCGCGCACCTGGCCAAAGCCCGGCAGGCTGCGCACCAGCGGCAGGATGCGCGAATGGAACGTGCGCACCAGCTCGCGGGCCTGTGGCGGTTGCAGGTTGATCTGCCACAGGGCGAAAACCTGCAGCAGGCGCTTGATGAAGTCCTTGCGCGACTCGCGGGTAAAGGTGACCACGGTCATCGCATCCAGCTCGTAGCCCAGATAGTGGCGCAACAGCAGGATGCGCAGCACCAGCGAGGTGGACTTGCCCGCCCCGGCCCCTGCCACCACGCAGGTGGACGGTGTGTCACTGAAAATCAGCTTCCATTGCGCGGCACTGGGTTGCGCCTCGGCGGGCAGGCGCTGGGCGACATCGGCCTTGAAGCGCTTTTTCAGCTCGGCAGTCAGCGGCAGGCGCCAGTCATCGAACAGGTTGTCATCCCGGCCCGGTACGGCGGCGGTGTCGGGCCGGGTGTCGCGGATCACCAGCACCTGGCGCCCGGCCTCGTAACCTTCCACCCGCCCGCGTTCGAACCCTTCACGCACGCCATCGGCATGGCCACTGCGCTGGCCGCTGGCGTGGCCGAGGAACCAGGAGTCGCGGTGCTGGGCCTGCAGGCGGGTCAGGCCACGCCCCAGCAGGCGGGCCGCCAGGCGGCGAAACCAAGGCAGCTGTGCAGGAGGGGTAAGGTCGGCGGGGGCCTGGGGTTGCTCGTGGGCCACGGTCACTCCGTTGAAAAACAAAATCAGCGGGCATGTTCGCCGCATCGACAAAAAATCGCCAGCGAATGCTTGCAGATCAGTAGATTAGGCGATGAAGCGAATAAAACACTCGATCGTATTAAATCAATTTTACTGATTGTTTTAAGCCGATATTTACGCTTATTTTCGATGCTTTTTTGACGCATCATGGCCTCATTCCACTGATTCAAGGAGCACGACCATGCTGCAACTGCGACCGTTCGAAAGCCTCGGCCACGCCAACCACGGCTGGCTCGACGCCCACCACCATTTCTCGTTTGCCGAGTACTACGACCCGGCGCGCATGCACTGGGGCAACCTGCGGGTATGGAACGACGACCTGATCGCTGCCGGCAGCGGCTTCCCGCCGCACCCGCACCGCGACATGGAAATCATCACCTATGTGCGTGAAGGCGCGATCAGTCACCAGGACAGCCTGGGTAACAAAGGCCGTACCGAAGCCGGTGACGTGCAGGTGATGAGCGCCGGCACTGGCATCGTGCATAGCGAGTACAACCTGGAAGACGTCGACACGCGTATTTTCCAGATCTGGATCGTGCCGGAGCGCACCGGCGAAGCACCGCAATGGGGTACCCGGCCGTTCCCCAAAGGTGAGCGTGGCGAAGGCTTCGTAACCCTGGCCAGCGGCCGTGCGGGCGATGAGGACAGCCTGCAGATCCGCACCGATGCGCGGTTGGTGGCTGCCACCCTGCGGGCCGGTGAAACTGCCGAGTACCGCTTCGATACCGCTCGCCGGGGTTACCTGGTGCCGGCCAAGGGGCTGGTGGAGGTCAACGGGCTGCGTGCCAAGGCGCGCGATGGCGTGGCGATCGAGCAGGAGGAGGTGCTGCGGGTGACCGCCATCGAGGACAGCGAGATCGTGCTGGTGGATGTGGCCTGAGGTTTTCGCCTTGCGACGCGTTCTGTGTAGGAGCGGCCTTGTGTCGCGATCGGGCTGCGCAGCAGCCCCTCGATTTCAGCTGCGCTGCACATATTGCCGGGGCTGCTTTGCAGCCCTTTCGCGACACAAGGCCGCTCCCACAGAACTGCACATGACTCATTGAATTAGCAGGGACTCTGTGGGAGCGGCTTTAGCCGCGAACACCGGCGCAGCCGGTGCCATGCACCGCGTTGGATTCTTCGCGGCTAAAGCCGCTCCCACAGGGTACGCGGACCGCTTGCGAATTCAGTTCTCTACGTGACAGCGCAGCGCAAATGCATGCCCGCATGATGACTGCATGCACTAGCCTCGTGAGGCCACTTCGGCCAGCACCTCGGCCGCGGTAGTGACCTGGCGGAAGTGATGCTTCCAAAGGTCGATGCCCAGCTTGCCCGACCTGTCCAGCGAAGACCCTACAGTCATGTCCGTGACCAGGGTGGGCATCAGCCCCGCATCGAACAGGGCAAAACCGGCGGCCAGCACGCAAGTTTCGGTTTGCAACCCACATACCAGCACGCGCTCCACGCCCAATTGCCTGATGTAGTCGATGGCCTCGGCGCTCTGCCCGTAGCCATGCTTGACGAACACCTGGTCGGCCTCGACCAGGCTTTCGTCCTCCGCCGCCGGGTGCCAGCCGAGCTGGCGCTCGAACGGCGTGATCTGTTCATCGTGCAACTCGACCGAGGCAATGGTTGGGATGTTGGCCGACAACCGGCGCAGGCCATCGACCAGCCACTCGGGCGGGCTGAAGGTGGACTGGACATCGACAATGAGCAAAACCTGGCGCATGGGCGGATTCCGGGCATGGGCAAAGGCGCGGAGTATAACGCGATCGCCTGTGGCAAAGGCCTCAATGCCACGCTGCCAGGCTGTCCCCCTGGCGGAAGAATGCCCTCAGGTGCTCGACGAAACACGACACCTTGGCCGACAGGTTCAGGCGTTCCAGGTACACCGCATAGATATCCGCAGGCGGCGTATGGTAATCGCCAAGCACCTCCACCAGGCGCCCGCTGCGCAGGTGATCGGCCAGGTTCCACTCGGCCCGCAACAGAATGCCCTGCCCGTCCAGCGCCCAGTTCAGGGCGACCTCGCCATCATTGGTGCTGAGGCTGCCATGCACCTTCACCGATTCGCTCTGCTTGCCGCGGCTCAGCCGCCAGATACCGAACGCGGCGTCATTCTGGCGTAACACGATGCAGTTGTGGCTGGCCAGGTCCTTCGGCGCTTCGGGGGTACCGTGGGCTTCCAGATAACCGGGCGACGCACACAATCGGCGGCGGTTGGCTGCGATCTTGCGGGCGATCAGCCGCGAGTCGGGCAGCTCGCCAAAGCGGATGGCCACGTCGATGGCGTCGTTCGGCAGGGCAATGGGACGGTCGGTCAGGTGCAGTTGCACCTCCACTTCGGGATAGCGCTTGGCAAACGACGACACCGCCGGCCCCACATGGGTACGGCCAAAGCCCAGCGGCGCATTGACCCGCAGCAAGCCCTTGGGCTCGGCACGGCTGCTGGACACCTGCCGCTCCATTTCCTCGATCTCGCCCAATATGCGCTTGGCATTCACCAGGTAAGTCTCGCCCTCGGCGGTAAGGCTGATGCTGCGTGTGGTGCGGTTTAGCAGGCGCACGCCCAGGCGCTGTTCCAGCTGCGCCAGGCGCTTGGAGACCGCTGGCGGGGTCAAGTTCAGCTCGCGAGCGGTGCCCGCCAGGCTACCCACCCTGATCAGCTGGGTGAAGAACGCCAGCTCCGATACCGGATTCATAATTAACCTGAGGGAAACAATGAGTTGAATTTCATTGTATTACAGCATTTTTGAAAAACCATTACCTTTTGCCCTGCGTGATTAACCACAAGAAAGCTGGGCTCTTCGGCCGCCAAGGCCTGGTGTGACCTGCACCTTCACGAGCAGCCCGGCCGCCAGATAAATCCGACTCACAACAATAATTCGGAGACGGCAATGGCCAAGCGATTGTTCGGCAAGCTCTACGTACAGGTATTGATCGGCGTAACCCTCGGGGTGCTGATCGGGGTGTTCTGGCCGCAGGTTGGCGCTGATCTGAAGCCCGTCGGTGATGCCTTCATCAAACTGATCAAGATGGTCTTCGCCCCGATCATCTTCGCCACGGTGGTGCTGGGCATCGCCAAGATGGAAAACATGAAGGAACTCGGTCGCGTCGGCGTACGCGCGCTGATCTACTTCGAAGTGCTGTCCACCTTTGCCCTGGTGCTTGGGCTGGTGGTGGTCAATATCGTGCAGCCCGGCCAGGGCATGAACGTCGACCCCGCCACCCTCGATGCCAAAAGTATCTCCACCTACACCGCCGCGGCAGCCGGCAACAGCGGCGGCTTCATCGACTTCCTGCTGCATGTGATACCCGGCAGCGTGACCGATGCCTTCGCCAAGAACGAGATCCTGCCGATCCTGCTGTTCAGCACGCTGTTCGGCATCGCCCTCTCCCACCTGGGCCCGCGCGGCAAGCCGATGGTGGATGTGCTGGAAGCGTTCTCCCACGGCATGTTCTTCATCGTCGGCATGATCATGCGCGTGGCACCACTGGCCGCCTGCGGGGCCATGGCCTTCACCGTGGGCAAGTACGGGCTGGGCTCGATCGTTTCGCTGGGCAAACTGATGGCGACCATGTACCTGACCTGCTTCCTGTTCGTGGTGGTGGTGCTGGGCGCCATTGCCCGGCTGTGCGGCTTCAACCTGTGGAAGTTCCTCAAGTACCTCAAGGAAGAACTGTTCACGGTGCTGGGTACCAGCTCATCCGAGTCGGTAGTGCCACAACTGATGAACAAGCTGGAAAAGGTTGGCGTGTCCAAGCCTGTGGTCGGCCTGGTGATCCCCTCGGGCCTTACCTTCAACCCGGACGGCCAGTGCATCTACTACACCATGGCCGCCATCTTCATCGCCCAGGCCACCAACACACCGTTGACCCTGATGGACCAACTGATCGTGCTGGGTGTGCTGCTGCTCACCTCCAAAGGCTCTGCCGGCGTAACCGGCTCGGGCTTCATCACCCTGGCCGCGACCCTGGCGACCATGGACAACATCCCGGTGGCCGGCATGGTCCTGCTGCTGGGCGTGGACCGCTTCATGTCCGAGGCCCGGGCCATCACCAACACCATCGGCAACGCGGTCGGCACCGTGGCCATCGCCAACTGGGTGGGTGCGCTGGACAAGCAGCGTATGGCCAAGGCCCTGGACGGCCAGTTGCCGACCGAACCCGAACCCGAGGCCGCGGCTCCGCACCCTGCCCTTGCACGCATGGAGGCCGGCACCCCCGCACCCTGACCTTTCGAAAACCAGCAAAAAGAACCCGCCTTGTGATGCAGTGAGGAAATAATCATGGACAAAGAAACAGCCGTGTCATCGCTTACCGACGTGATGGCCAAGTTCACCGCCTATATCGGCAAGCGCCTGCCCCGCGACGTCAAGGAAAAAACCGCCAAGTTGCGCGCCGCCGAAACCAACCCGCTGGCCATCGCCGTGTACGACTCGATGGCCGATAACCAGGAATACGCCGACAAGCTCAACCGGCCAAGCTGCCAGGACACCGGCGTCATCCAGTACTTCGTCTCGGCAGGCGCGCGCTTCCCGCTGCTGGGCGAGATGGAAGGCATCCTCGAGAACGCCACCAGGGAAGCCACCATCCAGGGGCCGCTGCGCCACAATGCGGTGGAAACCTTCATCGAGAAGAACACCGGCACCAATACCGGCTCGAAAATCCCGTGGCTGGACTGGGAAATCATTCCCGATGCCGACTACGCCATCGTCGACGTGTACATGGCCGGCGGTGGCTGCACCCTGCCGGGTTCGGCCAAGGTACTGATGCCAGGGCAAGGCTATGAAGGGGTGACCGAGTTCGTCTTCGATGTCATTACCTCACGCGGTGTCAACGCCTGCCCGCCACTGCTGGTGGGTGTAGGGGTGTCGACCTCGGTGGAGACGGCGGCACGCCTGTCGAAGAAGGCCATCCTGCGCGAAGTGGACTCCAGCCACCCCAACGAAAGCGCGGCGATGATGGAAAAGTTGCTGGAGGAAGGCCTCAACGAAATCGGTATCGGCCCGCAGGGGCTGACCGGCAACAGCAGCGTGATGGGCGTGAACATCGAGTCTTCGGCCCGCCACCCGTCCACCATCGGTGTGGCGGTATCCACCGGCTGCTGGGCGCACCGCCGCGGCAAGATCCGCATCAACGCCGACCTGTCCTACGACATCCTCTCGCACGAAGGGGTAGTACTGTGAAGAAGATCCTGAGCACACCAATCAGCGACGAAGACCTGGCCAACCTCAACGTGGGCGATGTGGTCTACCTCACCGGCCAACTGGTGACCTGCCGTGACGTTGCCCACCGCCGGCTCATCGAGCTGGGCCGCGAGCTGCCGGTCGACTTGCGTGGCGGCGCGATTTTCCACGCAGGCCCCATCGTCAGGAAGAAGGATGATGGCAGCTTCGAGATGGTCTCCATTGGCCCGACCACCAGCATGCGCATGGAAAAGTTCGAGAAGCAGTTCATCGAGCAGACCGGCGTCAAGCTGATCGTCGGCAAGGGCGGCATGGGCCCGGAGACCACGACCGGTTGCCTGGAGAACAAGGCAGTGCATGCAGTGTTCCCGGGCGGTTGCGCGGTGCTGGCGGCGACCCAGGTGGAAGAGATCGAGCGTGCGGAATGGCAGGACCTGGGCATGCCGGAGACCCTGTGGGTGAACCGCGTGCGCGAGTTCGGCCCGTTGATCATCTCCATCGACACCAAGGGCAACAACCTGTTCGAGCAGAACAAGGCCCGGTTCAACGAACGCAAGGGGGCGGTGATCGAGAAAATCAACAGCCAGGTGCGGTTCATTAAGTAAGCGCGTGCGACATCGGCCGCTATGCGGCCCAATCGCAGGCTAGCCCGCTCCCACAGGGGTATCACCAAGCCTGAGGGCAGTGATATCCCTGTGGGAGCGGGCTTGCCCGCGAATGGGCCGCAGAGCGGCCCTTGCTGCGTCCTCCCAGGCCCTCAACCTGCCAGGTTGAAGTCCGCTACGGTCACCGTGGTTGCATCCGCCACCCCCACCAGGCGGATGGAGTCGGTAGCACCGATGCTGACCAGCGTGTCATTGCCGACATCGGCGATGGTGACGTTGGCGGCAAAGGTGGCCGCGGTAATGTTGAGGGCAGCGATATCCAGCCGGTCCTGGCCACCCTGCGGGACTGCATCGAAGTTGATGATCAGGTCATTGCCGAAGCCGGCAGCGAACTGGAAGACATCATTGCCATCGGTGGCCATCATCGTGTCGTTGCCGGCACCGCCCACGACGGTATCGTTACCCGCCCCACCGTTGAGGAAGTCATTGCCGGCACCGCCCTGCAAGGTGTCATTGCCAACGTCACCAAACAGCGTGTCGTTGCCATCGCCACCCTGCAGCACATCGACGCCGTTGCCGCCGTCAAGGTTGTCATCGCCGGCACCACCCTGCAGGTTATCGTTGCCGGTATCGCCGAACAGCGAGTCGTTGCCGGCACCGCCGTCGAGGGTGTCGTCGCCAGCGCCACCGTTCAGGGTGTCGGTGCCCAGGCCACCGAGCAACTGGTCGTTGCCGCCATCGCCGTTGAGGGTGTCGTTACCTGCCGCGCCGGTAATGATGTTGGCCAGGCCATTGCCGGTACCGGTGAAGTTGCCCGCCCCTATATAGGTCAGGTTCTCGACGTTGGCCCCCAGCGTGTAGCTGACCGCCGTGGCACGCACGGTATCCGTACCGGCAGCCGTAGCCTCGACTACCACATCCCCGGCGTTGTCCACCACATAGGTGTCGTTGCCCAGGCTACCGACCAGGCGGTCGATACCGGCACCGCCATCGAGCAGGTCATTGCCAGCACCACCGGTGATGGTGTTGGCCAGCGTGTTGCCGGTACCCGTGAAGTTGCCTGCCCCGGTAAAGGTCAGGTTTTCGACGTTGGCACCCAGGGTGTAGCTGGCAAGGGTGGTCTGCACCAGGTCGACACCGCCGTTCAGCGCCTCGCTCACGGTATCGCCGAGGTTGTCGACCACGAAGGTATCGTCGCCTGCACCGCCAACCATGGCATCCGCACCAAGCCCGCCGTTGAGGGTGTCGTTGCCGGCACCGCCGTCGAGGCTGTCGGGGTCGTTACCCCCATTGAGGATGTCGTTACCATCACCGCCGAACAGTTGGTCGGCGCCGCCAAGGCCGTTGAGCACATCGTTGCCGCCCAGCCCCGACAGCGTGTCGTTGCCCGCACCACCGGTCAGGGTGTTGGCCCCGGCAGTACCGACCAGCACCACGCCTGGCGGCGGCACCACCGCCGCAGTCGCTGCCGAGGTCAGCGTTTCCAGGGTGCCGAAGGCGTCGGTGTAGCTCACGACCACCCGCAACTGCCGGTTACCCTGTTCGAAGCCCGGAGTGAAGGTTGCAGCAGTGGCACCCGCGATGTTGCTGAAGGTGCCGCCAATGTTCTGCTGCCACTGGAAGCTGAACGCACCCAGCCCATCCAGGTCGGCGATACTGCCGGTGAGCGCGGTCAGCGTCTGGCCCTGGTCTGGCGTGGTGTCGCTGATCAGCACCGCACCGGTGGGCGCATCGTTGACGTTGGCCACCGGGTCGAGGATGTCGGAGGCGATGTTCTCCTGCACACCGAAGTCATCCACGTAGCTGACCACCACCCGCATGTTCTGCCCCACCTGGTTCTGGGTAAGGAGGAAGGTGCTGTTGATGGCGCCAGCAATGTCGACCCAGCCGGTACCCCGGTTGGACTGCCACTGGAAGGTGAACCGCGGGTTGCTCAGGCCGTCGGCATCGACAATGGTTGCCGGGTTGGCGGTAAGCGTCTGGTTCTGCACCAGCAGCCCGGTCACGGTAGGCCCGGCGGTCGGCGCATTGTTCGGCGCCGAATCGACGATTTCCAGCGTGCCCTTGGTGTCCTGGTACACCGCGCGTACGCGGATGTTCAGCCCCGCCACATCGTCGGTGACCCGGTAGGTGGTACCGACAGCTCGCGAAACCTCGCCGGCAGCAACGAAGGTGATGTCTTCATAGACCCCCGAACCTGGCAGGGTCTCTACTTGCCAGTAGTACGCCACGGGGCCGGTGATCGCACCGGTCAGGTTGGTTGCGCTGACATTGTCCGCATCATGTACCGCCAGCGGGGTAACCCGCAGCAGCTGGCCGCTTACCGGTGTGTCGTCACGCACGCCGGTGGCCGCGTCAAGGATCACCAGGCTGCCGGTGGGGCCGGCGTTGACGGCGGTACCCACACCGGAAGCTTGCGAGCCATCCGAGAACTGCAGGCGCTCGATGCCGGTCAGGCGGTCGACACCATCACGTCCGGCCACCGAGTCGGTGACGATCACCGAGTTGCCATCGACTACCACGCTGTAGTCGCTGGCCACCCCGGAGTACACCGCCGTGTCGTAGCTGTCGGTGCCGTTGAGGATTTCGCGAACGATCACCAGCTGGCCCGGGTTGTAGGTTCCTTTGAGCATCAGCGGCACCATCGGCTCCATGCTGTCGAAGCTGGCGATTTCCGGGCCGGTGCCGTCGCTGTTGGCGCGCACGCTGATGCGCACGTTCAGCCACTTGTCACCGTCGAGGATGTCGTCGCCGCCGCGGCCTTCGATCAGGTCGCTACCACTGCCACCGAGGATGATGTTGCCACCATCGTAGAACGTTGCACCGGCGGCCAGCAGGCTGGACAGGCCGTTGATCAGGCTGATGTTGGTCAGTACGCTGCCGTTGGCGCCATTGGTCGGCAAGGTGGCAGAGGTTTCGCTGTCACCACGCAGGAAGTCGCCATGAGCCGACCCCGACAGGCCTTCCATGATGTCGAAGCGCACCAGCGCAGACGCGCCCGAACCCGGCACCGGCGGCACATTGAAGAAGCGGTCGCTGAAGTCGACAGTCACGCCCTGAGCCAGGCCCTTGAAGGTTGCCCAGTCGTAGCCGGAACCACCGATGTAGCGGTCACCGAAGCCCAGGCTGCCGACCATGATGTCGTCACCGCCTTCACCGTTGAACTTGTCGTTCTCGTTGCCACCGATGAACACGTCGTTGCCGATGACCGGGTCGTTGCCGAGCGGGTCGAAGTTGTCGCCAGGCGCACCGTCCGAAGTGCCCTTCTCGATCCAGTCGTCACCTTCGTTGCCCATGTCCTGCTCGTTGGCCTTGCTGCCCAGGATGAAGTCGTTGCCCTGGCCGCCAATGGCTTCGGAGGCGTCCTCACCGGTAACGATGAAGTCGTTGCCGAAACCGCCGATGATCAGGTTGATGCCATTACCACCGTGCAGCACATCGTTGCCGTCGCCGCCCTGGATGTTGTCGTCACCACCCATGTCGCTGATGATGTCGTCGCCGGCACCACCACGCAGCTGGTCGTTGCCGTCGCCACCCTCTATGCGGTCGTTGCCGCCATCGCCCCAGACAGTGTCGTCACCCTCGCTGGAAACCAGGATGTCGTCACCGTTGGTGCCACCCAGCACGATATGCTGGTCACCGGCATAGCGGATGTAGTTGGTGTCCGGGCCTACTGTCAGCGGGCTGTCGCGGAACACCACCTGCTCGCCGTTTTCGCCCAGTGGGTCGGCATTGCCCAGCCCTTCGTTGAACTGCTTGCTCTGGTCCACTTCCAGGTAGAAGCCAACGTCGGAGAACACCAGGCCCGGCAAGTGGGTGGCCGAGGTGTTGGCCATGATCAGCTTGGCGAACGAGTTGCTTTCCAGCTCGGCGTTCATCGACAGGCCGGCGGTGCGCTCCAGGTAGTAGAAGCGGTCGCCGTCCTGCAGTTTCTCCATCTGGTTTTCGAACACGAAGTTGAACGTGCTGCCCAGCATGCCGCCGAACGGGGTTTTCGCCTCCGCCAGGCCACCGATCCACAGGTCGATGGCATCGACACCGGTCACGGTCACTGCCCGCAGGTCATCGACGGTGCCGAGCACGCCATCCTTGCCAGGCAGGGTGACGTTGGCGTAGGCGCCGGTGCTGTTGAGGAAGTCCAGGCGATCGGCTGGCGCGCCGTCGCCGCCGAACACCAGGGCCATGGCCGCCGCGCGTTTCTCCAGCAACGTGGTGGCCCCGGTGATGGTGCTGTGGGTGCCGTAGGCGGCGATGAAGTTGATCAACGACTCCGGATGCTTCAGGTGCTGTACCAGGTCGACCCAGCTGGTGTACGGCTTGAGCTGGGTATCGCCAGTTTGCGCGTAGATGTCCCGACGCACTGCGTTCAGCGAAGGGATACCGACGTCGCGGCCCCGAGCGATGTTGATCGCCGGCAGGTCCAGCGGCAGGCCGAGCAGGTTGTTGCGCAGCGCCTCGGTGACGAACTCATCGATTTCGTTACCGGCCTGGCGGGTTACCCCGCGCACGATGGCGCTGGTGGCATCCTCGGGGGTGACGCCACTGGCGGCATACGCCAGCGGGTTGAGGAACGCCGCGATCAGGCCCAGTTGCTGGTCGGGGTTGGCGCTGGCCGGGTCACTGATGACGGTGAAGTCGACGTCGAAGCGGTCGACGGTTTCGGTCAGCATCGAGTGGCCGAAGCGGTACACGGTGTGGGCGAATTCGGCCACGATCGACGCATCGAGGTCGACGTCATACACCTGGGTCGGGGCGAAGAACAAGTCGACCCGCGGCTGCACGGTACGGGCGAACTCCTCGAACACCAGGTGCTGGTACTGCATCTCGGTACCGAACTTGGCGGCCTGGAACAGCCGCTCGCCATTCCACACCAGTGCATCGATCTCGGCCTGGTTGGCCGGCAGCGCGCTCAACGGGTTGAGCAGCCACTCGTTGATGAAGGCCAGGTCACCCGAGTCGAGCACGGTGTCCATGGTCTGCGCCACCAGCCGGTTGTGCTCGGAGTGGAAGATCGCATGCACGGCGGTCAGGCCGATGTTCTCGTTGACCCTGCCGTCGCCGGCGATGTAGTGCGCATCGAGCAGCTCGTTGTCGTAGGCCAGGTTGGCGCCAGTCTGCGGGTTCACCGGCACGGCGTTGCCGACATCGGTATCAGCATCAGGCACCAGCACGCCATTGCTGAACACCGGCACGGCATTGTGGGCGATGTCGGCAAGGAACTGGTGACCGGTGCGCACGGCGTTGGTCAGGTCGATCGGCGCCAGCGGGTTGCCCTCGACCTGCTGGTCGTCGGCCGTGCCGGCAATGCCGTCGGCGCCTTTCATGATCACCATCGGGAAGCCGTTGGGCCCCTTGATGAAGTTGCCGTAGGCATCGGTCGCCAGCAGCGGCACGTTGTCTACGTCTGCATCGGTCAGGTTTATGCCCAGTACGTCACGAGCTTGGGCCTTGACCACCTTCCAGGTCGCCATGCCACCAATTTCGGTGTCGTCGGCGGTACCGTAGCGGCCGTCGGCGCCCAGGTCCCGGTTGGTGATCAACCGGCCGGTGGCAATAGGCCCGTCGTCAGTCAGCACATAGCCGCGCAGGAACACCTGGTGCGAGGGGTGCGAGCTGTAGGTCTGGTTCTGGTCCACGAACGGCGAGGTGGTATTGGTGTGCTCGTGGATGTCGTCGGCCGTGCCAAGCACGCCGTCCGGTCCAGGCTGGTTGGTCGCACGTGTCACCACCATGAAGTTGGTGAAACCGCCCTCCACGTACAGCGGGTCATCCGGTTGCAGCGGGATGTAGATGGTGCCCGAGCCCCCCTTGGTGACCAGGTCCAGGCCATGGTCGAAGAACTGCCCGAAGAAGGTCATCCAGGCGTTGAACGGCGCGGACAGGCCGGCATCGGCGGCGGTGTTCTCGAACAGGTAAACGTCGTGATCGTCGTCGGTGCCGAACTGGCCGTCCAGGCCCGGGCTGGCGACAATGCGCACGCCGTCCTTGAGCACGTCGTCATTGCCCTCGACGCCGAAGTTGAGCACGCCGTCCGCACCCGGATCATACGCGGTGGCATAGGCCGCCGGGTTGTTGGAGGTCTGGTCGACGATCAGGTTACTGATGGTGCGCGGCTGCGAGTCGAATACCGGGCCACTGGTCTGCTCGTACGACGAGCCCGGAATGGCCGGCGAGCCAGGGCCGAAGAAGCCGGCCGGTGCACCTTCGGCCGGGTTGAACACCGGGTCGGTCACGCGCGGGAAGACGTTGTCGGCCGCACCGAACTCGGTGTTGTTGATGCCGTTGAGGTTCATCAGGTTGTTGTTCGAACCATCCACCGCCCGCAGGCCGAGTGGCGCACGAATGTTGGGCAGCAGCGAGAGGATGTCTGCCCCGTTGGCGTCGGCCTCGGCGATCTTGATCTGCTCGAGGATGAAGTTGAGGTCGGAGCGCACCATGTGCAGCCCGGCACCGCCTGCGGTGGCATCCACCACCGGCGTGACTGGCGTCGGTACCACAGGCGCGCCCGGTTGCACCACGGTGGTGGGCTGGGAGAACAGCACTTCGGTGGTGCCATGGGCGTCCTGGTAGATCGCCTTGACCCGCAACGACAACCCGGCCAGGTCCGGCGACACCTTGAACGTGGTGCCGTCGGCGCTCTGGAACGCCAGGTCGCCTGCCGGCAGCAGGATGATGTCTTCGAACACACCACTGCCCGGGGTGGCCTCGAACTGCCAGTAGTACGACACCGAACGGTCAGCGAGTGTGCCAAGCGGGTTGCCGGCGCTGATGTTGTCGGCATCCCGCACGCCGGCCACGTTTACCGTAAGGAGGTCGCCCACGGTAATCGCGCCGCCGTTGTTATCAGTAACGGCCGGGCTGCCGACAGGCTGCGCATTCTGCCCTTCCACCAGCACCCGCTGGCTGTCGGCGAACTGCAGGCGCTCGATGTGCAGCAGGGTATCGACGCCATCGCGGCCGGCCACGTTGTCGGTCACCGTCCAGACGTCATCGGAAGTGTCCAGCGTACCTTTGGTGTTCTGCGTCACCGTGTACTCGCTCTGCACCCCCGAAAACACCGCCGTGTCGAACGCCGCCCCACCCGTCGAGGTGCCGGGCAGGATTTCCCGCACGGCCTTGAGCTGGCCAGGGTTGTAGGTGCGGTCGAGCATGAACGGAATCATGTCGACCATGCTGTCGAAGCTGGCGATTTCAGGGCCGGTGTGGTTGACGTCTCCCGGCGCGTACACGGCGATGCGCACGTTGAGCCACTTGTCGCCGTCGATCAGGTCATCACCGCCACGGCCTTCGATCAGGTCGCTGCCGTTGCCGCCGAGCATGATGTTACCGGTGGCAAAGCCGGTGGTCGGCAATCCGGCATCGGCCAGGAACTGCTGCAGGCCACGGATCAGCGCCACGTTGGTCAGCGCACTACCGGTAGCACCACCATGGTTGAGGATGGTCACGGCATCGACATTATCGCCCTTGAGCACATCGGCGAAGTTCGAACCGGACACGCCCTCGACCTCGGCGAAGCGGTCGAGGATTGAGGCCGGCGAGGCGCCGACCGGGTTGAAAATACCGGTGTTCTGGTTCGGTGCGTTGCCATGAGGCTGAGCCAGGGCGGCCAGGGTCAGGTCGACGGTGACGCCGACCTGGTCATTCTTGTTGGTAACCCAGTCGAAACCGGACATGCCATCCATCTTGTCCTGGGCATCGCTGCCGACAAAGATGTCATCGCCGCCCTCGCCGATCATTTCGTCGAAGCCGCCACCACCGACGAAGATGTCGTTGCCGACCACTTCGTCACCCAGCAGCGGCGCAAAGTTGTCGCCGGGCGCACCGTCCTGGGTGCCCTTCTCGATCCAGTCGTCACCCTCGTTGCCGGTCGGTGGCAGGTTGGTCTTGGCGCCGAGAATGAAGTCGTCGCCCTGGCCGCCGAAGGTGGTGCTGATGTCTTCGGTGGTGATGATGAAGTCCTGGCCGTTGCCGCCCAGGATCAGGTTGCCGCCCACCAGCATGCTGCCGGCGACGATCACATCGTTGCCGTCGTTGCCTTCCAGGCGGTTGTCGCCGAACGAGTCGGTGATGATGTCGTCACCGGCGCCGCCCAGTACCGCATCGTTGCCCGCACCGCCTTCCAGGGTGTCGTTGCCGGCGTCACCGTATAGGGTATCGTCGCCCTCACTGGAGATGATGATGTCGTTGCCGGAGGTGCCGCCCAGCACCACGTGGTCTTCGCCGGTGTAATGCAGGAAGTTGGTGTCGGTACCCACGGTATCGGGGTTGTCGCGAATCACCAGCGGCACCACTTCGACACCGTTGATCATGATGCCGCCCGTCGGGTCGGCCCGGCCGTCGGCGCCCAGGCCGGTGAACTGCTTGGTCTGGTCCACCTCCAGGGTGAA
This sequence comes from Pseudomonas sp. A2, assembly GCF_023100865.1. Taxonomy (NCBI): domain Bacteria; kingdom Pseudomonadati; phylum Pseudomonadota; class Gammaproteobacteria; order Pseudomonadales; family Pseudomonadaceae; genus Pseudomonas; species Pseudomonas sp. A2. The sequence continues at coordinate 2,513,517 of NZ_CP039127.1, read as the reverse complement.
GGTGGGCGTGAGGAAAACGGTGTTCGACAGGTGGGTGACATCGGAGTTGAGCATGATCAGCTTGGCGAAGGAGTTGTTCTCCAGTTCGGTGCCGAAGTTCATGCCCGCCGTACGCGACAGGTAGTAGAACCGATCGCCGTTCTGCAGGGCTTCCAGCTGGGTTTCGAAGACGAAGTTGAAGCTGGAGCCGAGCATGCCGCCGAATGGCATTTTCTGCTCGGCCAGGCCGCCGACCCAGAAGTCGATGGCATCGACACCGGTCACGGTCACCCCGGTGATGTCATCGGCGGTGCCGGCGATGCCGTCGGCGCCGGCCAGTGTCACGTTGGCATAGGCGCCGGTGCCGTTGAGGAAGGCCAGACGGTCCTCTGGCGCGCCGTCACCGCCAAGCACCAGCGCCACGGCGGCGGCGCGCTTGGCCGCTTCGGTGTCCGCCCCGGTGATGGTGGCGTGGGTACCGTAGGCGGCGATGAAGTTGATCAGCGACGCCGGGTGCTTGAGGTGGTCGGCAAAGTCGGCCCAGCTGATGTAGGGCTTGAGCTGGCTGTCGCCAGTCATGGCGTAGAACTCGCGGCGCGCCTCGTTCAGGGTGGGGATGCCGGTGTCACGGCCACGCGCGATGTTCAGCGCAGGCAGGTCCAGCGGCAGGCCGAGCAGGTTGTTGCGCAGCGCTTCGGTGACGAACTCGTCGATTTCATTGCCCAACTGGCGGGTGACACCGCGGATGATCGCACCGGCCGCTTCATCGGCAGTGGCGCCACTGCCGGCGAATGCCAGCGGGTTGAGGAAGGCAGCGATCAGGCCCAGCTGCGGGTCGTCATTCACCGTGGCGAACGTCGGGTCGTAGCGGTCGACGGTTTCGGTCAGCATCGAGTGGCCGAAGCGGTAAACCACGTGGGCGAATTCGGCGAGGATGGCCGGGTCGATCGAGGTGTCATAGCCGTTGGGGGCGAGAAACTCGTCGATCTGCGGCTGAATGGTGCGGGCGAACTCCTCGAACACCAGGTGCTGGTACTGCATTTCGGTGCCGAACTTGGCAGCCTGGAACAGCCGCTCGCCGTCCCATACCAGCGCGGCGATTTCGGCGGGCGTGGTGGGGATGGCAGCGACATCATCGATCAGCCACTGGTTGAGAAACGCCAGGTCACCGGCGGCCAGCAGGGTGTCCTTGGTCTGCTGCACCAGGCGGTTGTGCTCGGAGTGGAACACATGGTGCACGGCGGTCAGGCCGATGTTCTCGTTCACCCGGCCGTCGCCGGCGATGTAGTGGGCGTCGAGCAGTTCGTTGTCATAGGTCAGGTTGTTGCCGCCAGGCCCGGTTGGCTGCGCGTTGCCGACGGCAATATCGGCGTCGGCCTGCAGCACACCGTTCACGATCACCGGCGCGGCGTTGTGGGCGATGTCGTCAAGGAAGCCATGCCCGGTGCTCACGGCATTGGCCAGGCTGATAGGCGCGTCGCGGTTGCCTTCGACCAGCGTGGTGACGTCGTCGGCGGTGCCGGCGATGCCGTCAGCGCCATTGTTCACGCGCATCACCACCTGTGGCATGCCGTTGGGCCCACGCAGGAAGTTGCCGTAGGGGTCGGTGGCCAGCAGTGGCACGCTGTGCACATCGGCGTCGGTCAGGTTTATGCCGAGCAGGTCGCGGGCCTGGGCCTTGACCACTGCCCAGGTGGCCATGCCACCGCTTTCACCATTGCCATCGTCGGCGGTGCCGAAGCGGCCATCGGCGCCCAGGTCACGGTTGGTGATCAACCGCCCGGTGGCTACCGGGTCGCCTGCGGCATTGAGCGTGTATTCACGCAGGAACACCTGGTGCGAGGGGTGCGAGCTGTAGGTCTGGCTCTGGTCGACGAACGGCGAGGTAGCGTTGGTCTGGCCATCGTCGGCGGTACCCACCACACCATCGGCGCCTGCAGTACGCACGGCGCGCGGCAGCACCATGAAGTTGGTCGGGCTACCTTCGACGTACAGCGGGTCGTCCGGCTGCAGCGGGATGAACACGACGTCGGTGCTGCTCTTGGTGACCAGGTCCAGGCCGTGGTCGAAGAACTGGCCGAAGAAGGTCATCCAGGCGTTGAAGCCGGCGGTCAGGCCGACGTCGGGCGACACGTTGGGGATGAAGAACACCTCCGTGTCGTCAGCGGTGCCGAATACCCCGTCGATGCCGGGGCTGATCACCGGGGCGGCGCCGCCATTGGCTTCGACCGCTGCCGGGTTGTTCGCCGTCTGGTCGACGATCAGGTTGCTGATGGTGCGGGGTTGCGAGTCGATGACCGTGCCGGTGCCGGCATAGTCGCCGGTGAAGGATGGGCTGAGCAGGCGCAGAAACGAAGTGTCGGCGGCGCCGAACTCGCTCTGCCCGGTCACCAGGTTGTTGTAGCTGCCGTCCACGGTACGCAGGCCGAACGGCACCTGGCTGTTGGGCAGCAGGTCGATCAGGCTGGCGCCATCGGCATGCGCTTCGGCGATGAAGATCTGCTGAAGGATGAACTCCAGGTCCGACTTGCTGAAATCTGCCATTTCAATTGCCCTCGATCTGTCGGGAGATGACTCAGGGCAACAGGGTCCTTCCCGCGCCCAGTCAATGTGACGTGCGCAGTTCTGATTCTGGGTTCTGGGGCAGTTGGGCACTACGGTGCTGCGTTATCGCCACTGGCCTCATCGCCGGCAAGCCGGCTCCCACAGGAACGGCGGGAACCTTGTAAATGGTGCGATACAGGTTGGTACCGCACACACATCGACCCCAGCTCGCACAGGGTCCGAATACTTCAGACTAAAGTCGTAGAAGAAAAGCTTGTCAATATCCCGTCAAAAATTCATGCAACGCTGACAATGCTATACAACTTGCTGTTTTTCATGGCACTTATGAAAAGTTCAAAGTTTTTATAGAGCAAAACGATATTACCGAGTGTTTCACTGCAACCTACGCTCCAGCATGTGGGAGCAACGCAGCGTTTTGGACCATTCGCCCTCAGAGCGACCCGCCTGCGAGCCGACCAGAAGCCACAACTGCCGCTGTACGGGCCGCCGCAAGGGCTTCCCGTTTGTGATAAAGGGAGGCCCCCGATGCACAAGCCGCCACGCACCCGTTCCGAGCTGGCCGACGTGCTGTTCCGCCTGCGCCGCAGCTTTTTTGCCCTGGCCGCCTTCAGCGGCGTCATAAACGTCATGATGTTGACGCCAGCTATTTATATGTTGCAGGTGTACGACCGCGCCTTGGTCAGCCGCAACGTCACCACCCTGACCATGCTCACCTTGCTGGTGATCGGCCTGTTCATGCTGATGTCGGCCCTGGAGATGGTCCGCACCCGCGTACTGATCCGGGTCGGCAACTTCCTCGACATGGACCTGAACCGACGCATCTTCAGCGCTGCCTTCGAACGCAACCTGAGCCGCGCCGGCGGCAACCCGGCCCAGGCCTTGCAGGACCTGGCCCAGGTACGGCAGTTTCTCACCGGCAACGGCCTGTTCGCTTTCTTCGATGCCCCGTGGACACCGATCTACCTGCTGGTCTGCTACCTGATCCACCCACTTCTGGGGCTGATCACGCTGATCGGTTCGCTGATCCTGGTGGGCCTGGCCTACCTCACCGAGAAGGCCACGCAAAAACCCTTGGCCGAGGCCAACCAGGCGGCCCTTTCCTCGGCCAGCTACGCCAACAACAACCTGCGCAACGCCGAAGTGATCGAAGCCATGGGCATGCTGCCGGCGATCGGCAAGCGCTGGTTTCAGGGCCATTTGCGCATCCTGCAGATGCAGACCCTGGCCTCCGACCGCGCGGCGATCATCAGTAGCACCGGGCGCTTCGTGCGCATTACCTTGCAATCGGTGATCCTCGGCGCCGGCGCACTGCTGGCGATCGAAGGCAAGATCACCCCCGGCATGATGATCGCCTGCTCGATCCTCACCGGCCGCGCCCTGGCCCCGGTAGAACAGGTGATCGCCGCGTGGAAGCAACTGCAAGGCAGCCGCTCCGCCTGGGGCCGGCTCAACGGTCTGCTGCACGACTACCCGCAGCGGCCACCAAGCATGTCGCTGCAACGGCCAATGGGCATGCTGGCCGTGGAAAACGTGGTCGCCGGTGCTCCCGGCACCAGCAACAGCATCGTGCGCGGGGTCAGCTTCAGCCTGGTCCCGGGTGAAAGCCTGGGCATCATCGGCCCGTCGGCTTCGGGCAAATCCACCCTCGCCCGCCTGCTGGTAGGCGTGTGGCCGACCCAGGCCGGCAAGGTGCGCCTGGACGGCGCCGACATCTTCACCTGGAACAAGGCCGAACTCGGCCCGTGGCTCGGCTACCTGCCGCAGGACGTGGAGTTGTTCGAGGGCACCATCGCCGAAAACATCGCACGCTTTGCCGAAGTGGACAGCGAAGCGGTGATCCGCGCTGCCCGCAGCAGCGGTGTGCACGACATGATCCTGCGCTTCCCGCAGGGCTACGACACCCGCCTGGCAGCCGACGGCAGCCCGCTGTCCGGTGGCCAGAAGCAACGCATCGCCCTGGCCCGCGCGTTGTATGGCGAGCCGAACCTGGTGGTGCTGGACGAGCCCAACGCCAACCTCGATGACGTTGGCGAAAAGGCCCTGGTCGATGCGCTGGCCGAACTCAAGGCACGCGGGGCCACGGTAATCCTGATTTCCCACCGGCCCAATGTGCTGTGCGCGGTCGACAAGGTGCTGATGCTGCGTGACGGTACCGTGCACATGCTCGGCAGCCGCGACGAAGTGTTCGCGGCGCTGCGCAAGGCCAGCGTGATCCCGACGGCGACCGCTGCGCCGCTGGCGTCGGTAAAAGTACGGGAGTGACCGATCATGCAGATGACCCAACACACCGAGTTGATTCCCGCCGAGGCTCGCCACGAGATCGACCTGGACATTCATCGGCCGGCACGCTGGGGCGTGTGGCTGGTCGTCGCCGGCTTTGGCGGTTTCCTGCTGTGGTCGGGCCTGGCGCCGCTGGATGCCGGTGTAGTCGCCACCGGTACCGTCAAGGTCAGCAGCAACCGCAAGGCCGTGCAGCACCTGACCGGTGGCACGGTCGAGGCGATCCTGGTGCGTGAAGGCGATGTTGTGAAGAAAGGCCAGGAGGTGGTACGCCTGGACGCCCTGCGCGCGGTGGCCGAACAGGGTGCGGTCAGTGCCCAGTACATCGTCAGCAAGACCGTGGAGAACCGCCTGGAAGCCGAGCGCGATGGCCGCGACCAGGTCACCTTCGACCCTGCCCTGCTCGAGCACTATGGCGGCGACCCGCGCCTGCTGGCAGCCATGGACCTGCAACAGCGCCTGCTGGACACCCGCCGCGCAGGCCTTGCCGGCGAACTGAGCATCCTCGAGGAAAACCTGGCTGCCACGGCAGTGCAGCTCAAGGGCCTGCAGCAGGTGTACGGCGCCCGCGCCTCGCAGATCGGCTTCCTCAACCAGGAACTGCAAGGCACACGCGTGCTCGCCGCCGAAGGCTATGTACCACGCAACCGCCTGCTGGAGCTGGAGCGCAACAATGCAGACCTGTCCGCCGGTCAGGCCGAAAACCTCAACAACATTGCCCGGGCGCGCAGCCAGGCCACCGAGATCAAGCTGCGCATCCTGCAACGCCAGCACGACTACCTCAAGGAAGTGGAATCACAGCTGACCGATACCGCCAAGGAGAACACCACCCTGGCCGATCGCCTGCGCGCGCTGGACTACGAAGTGACCCATACGGTGATCCGCTCGCCGATCGACGGCATGGTCCAGGCCCTGAGCATCGCCACGGTCGGCGGCATCATCCAGCCAGGGGCCAAGATCATGGAGGTGGTACCGCTCGACCAGCCGTTGCAAGTGGACGCGATGATCCCGGTACAGGCCATCGACAAGATGGTGCCGGGCCTGGACGTGGACCTGGCCTTCCCGGCCTTCAACCATGCGAAGACACCGAATATCCCGGGGCGGGTCAAGACCATCTCCGCCGACCGCCTGATGGACGAAGAAAGCAAGCAGCCGTACTACCTGGCCCAGGTGGAAGTGACGCAGGACGGCATGGCCCTGCTGGGCAGCAACCATATCCGCCCCGGGATGCCGGCCACCGTCACCATCAAGACCGGCGAGCGCAACCTGCTCAGCTACCTGCTCAAGCCGATGCTCGAACGCGTGGACGCCTCGTTCAAGGAGCAATGACATGAATCGCCCGTGCCTGATGTTGTGCCTGTTGGGGTTGTCCGTACAGGCCAGTGCCATGGACCTGAAGCAAGCCTGGGACCTGCTGCAGTATCAGGGCCCGATCTACCGCGCCGCGGTGCACGAGAAGGAAGCCGGCAGCGAGAACCGCGCCATCGGGCAGGCCGGCCTGCTGCCGCAGATCAACGCTGCGGGCTACTTCAACAAGGTCAATGGCAGCCAGCGTCAGAGTGGACGGGATAGCGACCTGGACTATGACTCCAAGGGCGCCAACGTGCGTTTGCGTCAACCGCTGTTCAACAAGCAGAAGATGGCCGAATACCACCAGGGCCAGCAGCGTGCCGACTACAGCGTGGCGGTGTTCGATGCCAAGACCCAGGACGCTGCGGTGCGCCTGGCCGAAGCCTACTTCGACGTGCTGCTGGCCAGCGAAACCATCACCCTGGCCAAGGCCAAGCTGAATGCCTTCGAAGAGCAGCTGGCGTCGGCAAAGCGGCGCATGGAGCTGGGCGCTGGCACCATCACCGACATCGACGAGTCGGTAGCCCGTCGCGACCTGGCCGAGGCCGACCTGATCGAGGCCCAGGACAACCTGGTCAACGCCCGCCGCAAGCTGGAGGAATACATTGGTGAAACACCGGAGTCGCTGACCACCTTGCAACCGGGCTTCAACACACCGCCGCTGATGCCGGGCAACCTGCAGGACTGGCTGGTCAAGGCCCAGGCCGACAGCCCGTTGATCCATGCGCGCCGGCACAACTACGAGCTGGCCGAAGAAGAAGTGAAACGCGCCCGCGCCGGGCACTGGCCGACCCTGGATTTCGTGGCGGGCTATACCGCCGGCAGCAGCCAGTCGATCTCCGAACTGAACCAGCGCAACCACTACAGCTCGATCGGGCTGGAGCTGAACATTCCGCTATACAGCGGCGGCAGCACCAGCGCCCTCACCCGCCAGGCCAGCGCCAACAGTTCCAAGGCACTGGATGAACTGGATGCCACGCGCCAGGAAGTGATCTCCGACACCACCCGCGAGTACCGCGGCGTACAGAGTGGCGCCTTGCGCATCCAGGCGCTGGAAAAGGCCGTGGCATCCAACGAACGCTCGCTGCTTTCGGCCCGCAAGGGCTTCAGGGAGGGCGGCACCAGCACCAACTCGGATGTGCTCAATGCCGAGGAATTGCTTTTTGACGCCCGGCATGACCTGTTCGAGGCGAAGCTGAACTACCTGATGTCGCGGCTGCGCCTGGCATCGTCGGTGGGCAGCCTGGGAGATGACGATATCCAGCAGATCAACGATTACCTCGGGCCCGAACTGGTAGTAAGCAACTGACTATCGGCGGCCCGCTCCCACAGCGGCGCCTACCGCATTTTGTTCCATTTCAGGCTATGATCGGTGACCCCGCCGCGGACGCCATGCCCCATGCCCGTAGACCTGCAATCGTTATACCCCAGGCTGATCCACCTGATGCTGGACACGGTGTTCGTGGTCGACAGGGACAACCAGATCGTTTTCGTCAGCGATGCCTGCGAGGCGCTGCTGGGCTACCAGGCCTGCGAGCTGATCGGCACCCCGATCACCGACTACATGCACCCTGACGACCTGGCGATTACCCGCGCGTCGATCGTACGGGTGATGAACGGCCAACCCCATTACGACTTCCGTAACCGCTACATCCGCAAGGATGGCAGTATCGTGCATATCCTGTGGTCGGCCTCCTGGTCCGATGAGGCCAATGCCCGCATTGGTGTAGCGCGGGATATCACCGCCCAACACCAGGCCGAGGAAGAATTGCGTTTCCTGGCCCACCATGACCCGCTGACTCGCCTGGCCAACCGGGCCATGTTCAATGAGCGGCTGGGCACCGCACTTGTCGCGGCTCGGCACCACAACCAGCCGCTGGCGTTGCTGTTCATCGATATCAATGACTTCAAGGATATCAACGACAACCACGGCCACAGCGTGGGTGACCGGGTGCTGTGCACCCTGGCGCGGCGCCTGGAAGGCTGCGTTGGGGCGACCGATACAGTGGCGCGGATGGGCGGTGACGAGTTCACCGTGCTGTTGACCGACCACGCCTCGCCAGAGGCCATTGCCGAGCAGGTGGCACGCATCCTGGCAGCCATGGCCGAGCCACTCGGCGCCGAGTTTGCAGGCATCGGAGCGCCGTCCTGCAGCATTGGCGTGGCCCGTTTCCCCGAAGACGGCAATGATGCCGACATGCTGCTGCGCCATGCTGATGGCGATATGTACCGGATCAAGCGACAGCGCGCTGCGGCCAGCTGAATACCAAAGGGAAGAAAATGACGGAACACCTGCAAGGCGCCGCCGAGCAAACGCGTGGTCACATCAGCCGGATCGAGGCCTTGCTGTTCTGGCTGAAGCTGGGTTTCATCAGCTTCGGCGGCCCGGCGGGGCAGATAGCGATCATGCATCAGGAACTGGTGGAGCGGCGCCGCTGGATCAGCGAGCGGCGCTTTCTGCATGCCCTCAACTACTGCATGCTGCTGCCTGGCCCCGAGGCCCAGCAACTGGCCACCTACATTGGCTGGCTGATGCACCGCACCTGGGGCGGGGTGATTGCCGGCACCCTGTTCGTGCTGCCGTCGCTGTTCATCCTGATCGGCCTGTCGTGGGTCTATCTGGCCTGGGGTGAAGTGCCGGTGGTGGCTGGCATTTTCTACGGGATCAAGCCGGCCGTGACCGCCATCGTCGTGCATGCCGCCCACCGCATTGGCACGCGCGCCCTGAAAAACGGCTGGTTGTGGGCCATTGCCGCGGCCTCGTTCGTGGCCATTTTCGCGCTCGACGTTCCCTTCCCGCTGATCGTGCTGGCGGCCGCGCTGCTGGGCCATATCGGCGGGCGGCTGCTACCGGGGCAGTTCGCGCCTGGTGGTGGCCACGGCGCAACCAGAGCCAGCCATGGCCCGGCCGTGATCGACGACGACACACCGGCGCCAGAGCACGCCCGCTTCAGCTGGGGGCGGCTGCTGGGCCTGCTGCTGGTGGGTGCCGCGCTGTGGCTGCTGCCCATGGGTGTACTGATGGCTACCTTTGGCTGGCAAGGCACCTTGACGCAAATGGGCTGGTTCTTCACCAAGGCGGCATTGCTGACCTTCGGTGGCGCCTACGCGGTGCTGCCCTACGTCTACCAGGGGGCCGTCGGCCATTACGGCTGGCTGTCGCCGACGCAGATGATCGATGGCCTGGCGTTGGGGGAAACCACCCCCGGGCCGCTGATCATGGTGGTGGCCTTCGTCGGCTTCGTCGGTGGCTACCTGCACCCCATGTTCGGCACCGACCAGGCGTTCATGGCCGGCGCGGTAGCAGCGAGCCTGGTGACCTGGTTCACCTTCCTGCCCTCGTTCCTGTTCATCCTGGCCGGTGGCCCGCTGGTGGAATCGACCCACAACGAACTCAAATTCACCGCCCCGCTGACCGGGATAACCGCGGCGGTAGTGGGCGTGATCCTCAACCTCGCGCTGTTCTTCGGCTACCACGTATTGTGGCCGGCCGGTTTCGACGGGCGGTTCGACTGGCCTTCGGCGCTGATTGCGCTGGCGGCGGCGGTGGCGCTGTTCCGTTACAAGCGTGGGGTGATCCAGGTGTTGATAGCCTGTGCCCTGGCGGGGCTTGCCACCCATCTGTCGAGCCCACTGTAGGAGCAGCCTGGTGCTGCGAAGATGCCCGCATGGCTGGCGGAAATCTGTCTGCCATACTGACCTCTTCGCAGCACAAGGCTGCTCCTACAGAGGGTAGTGATAGGTCGCAGGGCCTATCTCCAATCCAACGGAGATGAACATGCGCAACCCTGAAGACGCCTTGCTCGACAGCTGGCAGCACAACGCCCAGGCCTGGATCGATGCGGTGCGCAGCGGCAGTATCGAGAGCCGTCGCCAGGTTACCGACCAGGCCATCCTGCTGGCGATCCTGGGCCGCCAGCCCGAACGGGTGCTCGACCTGGGCTGTGGTGAAGGTTGGCTGCTGCGCGCGCTGGGCGACCGGGGTGTCGAGGCGGTAGGTGTGGACGGTGACCGGGCGCTGGTGGATGCCGCGCGTGCTGCGGGTTCCGCCGAGGTGCACCTGGCCAGCTATGCACAGCTGGCCGCTGCGCAGGCCTATATTGGCAAGGACTATGACCTGATCTGTGCCAACTTCGCCCTGTTGCAGCAGGACATCATCCCGCTGCTGGCAGCGATGAATGCCTTGCTGGCGCCTGGCGGTGCACTGGTGATCCAGACCCTGCACCCGTGGAGCGTGGCGGATGGCGATTACCAGGATGGCTGGCGGGAAGAGTCGTTTGCCGGGTTCGGCGGGGATTGGCAGGTGATGCCGTGGTACTTCCGCACCCTGGCCAGCTGGTTGAACGCGCTGGACATGGCGGGGTTGCGGCTGGTCAGCCTGCAGGAGCCACAGCACCCCCAGAGTGCGCTGCCACAGTCGCTGCTGTTGGTGGCCGAACGCTCTTGAAGCATACGCGGTCGGTGTAGGAGCGGCCTTGTGTCGCGATGGGCCGCAAAGCGGCCCCAGGATTCATGCGGTGCTGCTGAAATCCTGGGGCCGCCTTGCAGCCCATCGCGACACAAGGCCGCTCCTACACCGACCGCGCCGGGCTCAGAGGACTGGCTTGCGCGCCGCCCCGCTGCGGGCCTTGGCCATGGCCGCCAGGCGCACCGCAACGTTGGCCGCACCGTAACCGGCATACCCCCCCTTGCGCTGGATGATCTCGAAGAAGAAACGCTCTTCGAACGGCTCGGTATACACGTGGAACAGCTCGCCGCCCTGGGCATCGCGGTCGTACAGCACGTTGTAGTAGGCCAGTTCGCTGAGGAACTCGTCGTCGAAATCGAAACGCGCCGCCAGGTCGTCGTAGTAGTTCAGCGGGATCTCCAGCAACGGTACCCCGGCCAGTTTGGCCCGCGCCACTTCGCGGAAGATGTCGTCGCAATCGAAAGCGATGTGGTGCACGCCCGAACCACGATAGCTGGACAGCGCATGGGCGATGGCGGTGTTGCGGTTTTCCGAGATGTTCAGCGGCAGGCGCAGGGTGCCGCATTGGCTACGCAGCGCGCGGCTCTTGACCAGGCCGTACGGGTCCGGCAGCACTACTTCGTCATCGGCTTCGAAATCGAACAGGCTCTTGTAGAACAGCACCCAGCTGTCCAGCGACTCGGCCGGCAGGGCCAGGGCCATGTGGTCGATACGGCGCAGGCCGCCGGTGGCCGTGGCGTTCTTGTCCAGGCTGAAGTCGGTGTCGTACAGGGTCTGGCCGGCAGTGCCCTGCTCCACCAGGTACAGCAGGCTGCCATCTGGCGCACGAACTGCTGGCACTTCGCACTCGTTGGGCCCGACCAGGCCACGGAATGGCTGGCCACGGAAGGCGGTGGCGCGCTTCAGGGCGGCTTGCTGGTCCTTGACCCGCAGCGCGGTGGCGCACAGCGACGGCCCGTGGGCCTCGAAGAAGTTGTGGCCGAAGGAATAGGGTTCGGCGTTCAGCACAATGTTGATATCGCCCTGGCGCAGCAACTGCACCTCTTTGCTGCGGTGCTTGCCGGCATCGGCAAAGCCCAGGCGCTTCAGCCAGCTGCCCAGGCGCGCGCCGACGGCTTCGTCGACTGCAAACTCGAGGAACTCCACGCCGTCATAAGCACTGGCCGCCGGTGGGGTGAACAGCACACCGGGCTCGATCGAGGTACCTTCCTGCTCCAGGCGCAGGCGGGTGTGCTCTTCGAGATACAGCAGCGAACGCAGGCCGTCGGCGGCATTCTGCCGGGGCGGCGCGGCGCGGAAGCCGTCGTTGAAGATTTCCAGCGACAGCGGCCCACGGTAGCCGGTGGCAAGGATCGGCGCCAGGAAACCGGCCATGTCCATCTCGCCCTGCCCCGGGAAGCAGCGGAAGTGGCGGCTCCACTCCAGCACATCCATGGCCAGGATTGGCGCGTCGGCCATTTGCACGAAGAAGATCTTGTCGCCGGGGATATCGCGGATCGCGCTCGGGTCGCCCTTGAGCGACAAGGTGTGGAAGCTGTCGAGGATCACCCCGAGGGCCGGGTGGTCGGCCTGGCGCACCAGGTTCCAGACTTGCTGGTAGGTGTTGACGTGGCGGCCCCAGGCCAGGGCTTCGTAGCCAATGCGCAGGCCGCGTTTGCCGGCGTGCTCGGCCAGCAGGCGCAGGTCGTCGACCAGCAATTGCTCTTCACCCAGGGCATCGGCCTGGACGTTGCTGCATACCAGCACCAGGTCGGTGCCCAGTTCCTGCATCAGGTCGAACTTGCGCTCGGCGCGGTCGAGGTTCTTCTGCAGGCGGTCGCGGCGGCAACCCTCGAAATCGCGGAACGGCTGGAACAGGGTGATGGCAATACCCAGGTCGGCGCACATCTGCCGTACCTGGCGCGGGCTGCCGGCGTAATAGAGCAGGTCGTTTTCGAAGATCTCGACGCCGTCAAAACCGGCGGCGGCGATGGCTTCGAGCTTTTCCGGCAGGGTGCCGCTCAAGGACACGGTAGCGATCGAACGCTGCATGGCGGGAGTTCCTTGTTGTTAGAGGATCAAGGCCAGGGCAGGACCTGGAAAATCAGCGCCACAGTTCCTGGCACGATCGATTATTCGCAGGTAAAGTCGTCGCTTCAATCTCTTTGTACGGAATGGTTAGTTTTGCGTTCGATTATCGAACAAAACCGGTTTTAGCGAATTGCCAGCCCACTGGCCCGTGGTCAACATGAACCACAGACGCAGGCACACCGACCCTCGCCTCCTGCCTTGGCGAATCTCCGGCGGAACCTGTGCAAACAACAATAACAACGGAGACAACGATGGCTCACTCCAGCTCTCAAGCCAAGAAAGCGACTGCCAGTGGATGGATAGGCTCGGCACTCGAGTACTACGACTTCTTCATCTACGCCCAGGCTGCTGCGCTGATTTTCCCGCAGATCTTCTTCCCCAACACCGACCCGAAAATGGCCATCATTGCCTCGCTGGCCACCTACGGCGTGGGTTACCTGGCGCGCCCGGTCGGCGCCTTCGTGCTGGGCCACTGGGGTGACACCCGCGGCCGCAAGAACGTACTGCTGCTGTGCATGTTCCTGATGGGCCTGTCGACCATGGCCGTTGGCCTGCTGCCCACCTACCACGACATCGGCCTGCTCGCCCCGGCGTTGCTGGTGGTGCTGCGCCTGGTCCAGGGCTTTGCCGTGGCCGGGGAAATCTCCGGAGCCAGTTCCATGATCATGGAGCACGCACCGTTCGGTCGACGGGGCTACTACGCCAGTTTCACCTTGCAAGGCGTGCAGGCTGGCCAGGTGCTGGCGGCGGCAGTGTTCCTGCCACTGGCCTACTTCATGCCTAGCGAAGCCTTCAACGACTGGGGCTGGCGCATTCCGTTCCTGCTGAGCGCCTTCGTGCTGATCGCCGGCTTCATCATCCGTAAGGAAGTGCACGAAACCCCGGCGTTCGTGAAGGAAGAGAAGCAGGACAAGGTCGCCAAGTCGCCGATCAGCGAGGCCTTCCGCCACAGCTGGAAGCACATGGTGCTGGTGATGTTCATGGCCTTGATGAACGTGATCCCGGTGGTCGCCACCATCTTCGGTGCGGCCTACGCGGTGCAGCCGGCCTATGGCATCGGCTTCGACAAGAGCGTGTACCTGTGGATTCCGGTAGTCGGCAACATCGTTGCGGTGCTGGTGATTCCGTTTGTCGGCAACCTGTCCGACAAGATTGGCCGTCGCCCGACCATGATCGCCGGTTGCCTGGGCTCTGGCCTGCTGGCCTTCGTCTACCTGTATGCGATCAGCATCCAGAACGTACCGCTGGCGTTCGCCTCGTCGATCGTGATGTGGGGCATGGTGTACCAGGGTTACAACGCGGTGTTCCCAAGCTTCTACCCAGAGCTGTTCCACACCCGCTACCGTGTTTCGGCCATGGCCATCGCGCAGAACATCGGCACCATGCTGACCGCCATGCTGCCGGCGCTGTTCGCCCTGGTTGCCCCGCCTGGTTCGGACAACATCCCGTTGGTGGTTGGTAGCCTGGCGTTCTTCATCACCTGCGTGTGTGCTTTGGCAGCCTACATTGCACCGGAAACCCATCGCCTGGCGATGGAAGACCTGGGTAACCCCGATGCCAAGCCGATGGACAAGACCGCGTATGAAGCTAGCCGTAAAGGGAGCTTTCAGGCGGTGAGCAACTGAGATTGCAGGGGGCTGCTCTGCAGCCCTTTCGCCGGCAAGCCAGCTCCCACCTTGACCGCATAGGCTTCAAGTCTTGTGCGGTCCCTGTGGGAGCGGGCTTGCCCGCGAATGGGCCGCAACGCGGCCCCGGCAGTTTCAGCCCTTGACCACTTCCTGCAAGCGCGCCCAGAGCTGTTCGACATGCTCCCGCTCGGTCGGCAATGCGCCAATCGACACCCGCACCATCCACCGCCCATCCAGCGTCGCCGGCGTCACATAGGCATCCCCGGACGCATTCAGCCGTTCGGCCCAGCCCTTGGTATGCGCATCCAGCGCCTCCCCTTCCAGCCCCGCCGGCCGATGGCGAATGCACAACGTCTGCAACTGCACCGGCGCCAGCACCTCCCACTCCGCCGCCGCGCCGATTTGCCCGGCCAGCCACTGGGCATTGTCCAGATCACGCCGCAGCCGCGCCTGCAACGCCTCGACCCCCTCGCTGCGCAGCATGAACCACAGCTTCAATGCGCGGAACCGGCGGCCCAGCGGGATACCCCAGTCACGCAGGTTCTTCACCTCGCCGTCCACCGCCGACTGCAGGTAGCTGGGGTTGGTGCTCATCACCCGGATCAGGTGCTGTGGGTCGCGCACGTAGTAGATCGAGCAATCGAAGGCCACGCCCAGCCACTTGTGCGCGTTGACCACCAGCGAATCGGCCAGCTCGATGCCGTCCCACATCCAGCGGCATTCCGGCAGGATCATCGCCGAGCCGGCCATGGCCGAGTCCACATGCAGCCACAGGCCATGGGCCTGGGCGATCTCGCCGATCGGCCGCAGTGGGTCGAGGGCTGTGGTGGCGGTGGTGCCGGTGGTCGCGACCACCGCGCAAGGCTGGTTGCCAGCGGCCAGATCCTGCTCGATCGCAGCCTGCAGGGCCTCCGGGCGCAGAGCGTAGCGTTCGTCGGTCGGGATCAGGCGTATGTTGTCGCGGCCAAAACCGGCCAGCAATGCGGCTTTGTCCACCGAGCTGTGGGCATGGGCGCTGACATAGACGATCAGCGGCTTGGCCTGGGCTTGCAGGCCGCCGCGTACCAGTGCGTAGTCGCTGGCGCGTTCCCGTGCGCAGATCAGCGCCACCAGGGTGCTGGTGGATGCGGTGTCCTGGATCACCCCGCTCCATTGGCCAGACAGGCCGAGCAGCTGACGCAGCCAGTCGAGGGTGGTTTCCTCCAGCTCGCTCAGGGCCGGGCTGGACTGCCAGGAAAGGCCCAGCACGCCCAGGCCAGTGCTGAGGAAGTCACCGAGGACCGACGACAGGGTGCCATTGGAGGGGAAGTAGCCGTAGAAGTCCGGGTGCTGCCAATGGGACAGGCCGGGCATGACCAACTGGTTGACGTCGTCGAAGATCGCTGCGAAAGGCTCGCCTTGCCGGGGGGGCTGTGCAGGCAACGCAGCCTTGAGATAGCCGGGCTCAACCTGGGCCATGACCGGGCGCTCGCCGACGGATTGGCGGTAGTCGGCGATCAGGTCGATCAGTTGGTGGCCGTACTGGCGGAATTGTTCGGGGGTCACCTGGGGTCTCCTGTGGGGTTTTTCGCTGCCTGTGCCCGCGAAGAGGCCAGCGCAGGCAGCACAATGCCCCCAGTCTAGGCACCTGTCCTGAAGTGAATAACCCCGCTTCGCGCATACCTGCTATGGCAAACCCGCATGCCCACCCTGCACACCGAACTGCGACTGGCGCCACAACTCGAACACCCGGTTGCGCAACCAGCGGTGTTCGGCCGAGGCCTGCAGGCGCTGGTGCCACACCACCCAGTAGCGCTGGCTGTGGTCGATGAAGCCCAGCGGCCGCCAGGCCAGGTCATGCAGGCGGCACAGCTGCCGGGCGATGTGCTCGGGCACGGTGGCCAGCGCCTGGCTGTTGGCAATCACCTGCACGGTGGCCGAGAAGAACGGCACTTCCAGGCTGACCTGCCGTTGCAGGCCCTGGGCGCGCAAGTGGCGGTCGATGAAGCTGTCCTTGTCGCCTCCGCCGGAAATACGCACATGCTTGTGCGCCAGGTAGTCGGCCTGGCTGAGCGCACCGTGGGCAGCCAGCGGGTGGTCGTGGCGCATCAGGCACACTGCCCGGTCCTCGCCCAACAGCCGACCGTGCAGGTTGGGTGGCGACTCGTCGAACAAGGTGGTGGCCAGGTCGATCTCGCCGCTGGCCAGCAAGGCGTACTGGCCGGCCTGCCAGGTGCGGTACTCCAGCGATACTCCCGGCGCTTCGCGCTCCAGCGCCGCCACCAGCAGCGGCAGCATGTGCTCGGCCACATAGTCCGACGCGGCCAGACAGAAGCGCCGCTCGCAACGCGCCGGGTCGAACACCGCGGGCTGGCGCAGGGCGTGCAGCTCCTCGAGGACCTGGCGCAGGGGTTCGACCAGGGCTTCGGCGTGTTCGCTGAGCACGTAACCGCGGCCCTGGCGTACCAGCAAGGGGTCGTCGAAGGCTTCGCGCAAATGGGCCAGCTGGCGGCTGAGGGCGGACTGGCTGACGCCCAGGCGCTCGGCGGCGTGGCTGAGGTTCTTCAGCTGCAGCAGGTGGTCGAGGGTGCGCAGGTGGGCAAGGCTGAGGGAGGCGAAAGCGGGGTTCATCGGGGTTCGGCTCCAGACCGCTGGCGAGGGCTTTGCCCTCGTTTCGCGACACAAGGCCGCTCCTACATGGGTCATGCGTTCCCCTGTAGGAGCGGCCTTGTGTCGCGATGGGCCGCAAAGCGGCCCCAGAGAAGCAGATCAGTCAGTCAGACCAACATAAACGTTCTGCACGTCATCGTTCTCGTCGATGGCTTCGAGGAACGCTTCCACCTCGGCCAGCGCCTCGGCACTCAGGGTTGCCGCGCTCACCGGGTTCTTCGGGGTGTAGCCGATCTTCGCCGAGGTCACGGTGAAGCCGTGCTCCGGCAGGGCCTTCTGCACGGCGTCCAGGTCGGTGGTGTCGGTGATGAACAGGGTCGAACCCTCTTCGTCGCCGTCTTCAAAGTCCTGGGCACCGGCTTCGATGGCCGCCATTTCCGGGTCGGCGTCGCCGATCGGGGTGGCTTCGATCAGGCCGACATGGTTGAAGTCCCAGGCCACCGAACCGCTGGCACCCAGCTGGCCCTTGCGGAACAGCACGCGGATCTGCGCGACGGTGCGGTTGACGTTGTCAGTCAGGCACTCGACGATCAGCGGCACCTGATGCGGGGCGAAACCTTCGTAGCTTACCGCCGAGTACTGCACGGCATCGCCGTCCAGGCCCGCGCCCTTGCGGATTGCGCGCTCCAGGGTCTCGCGGGTCATCGAGGCCTTCTTGGCCTGCTCGATGGCCAGGCGCAGGCGTGGGTTCATGTCCGGGTCGGCGCCGGATTTGGCGGCGATCTGGATCTCTTTGGACAGCTTGCCCATGATCTTGCCTTTGGCGTTGGCCGCGGCTTCTTTATGTTTGGCTTTCCACTGTGCGCCCATGTCGACTCTCTTGTTTCAGCGGCCGGTTCAGGAAGCGACCGGCCAAAAGTGGGTGCAGTTTATACGCCCTCTGGCCTGTATTCGACAAGAAATCTCATCAGCCTTTATCGGCTTTGCCCGCCGCCGCCGCGAACCGCGCCAACCGCACATCCAGCCTCCGCGGCCGCTGCCCACGGTCCTCTGCCCGCTCCTTGCGGCGGATGGCATTGCGCACCATCAGCGAGCCCAGGTAGCGAATCGGCTCGGGCGGGAACAGCCCCAGCGGCCCCTTGACCAGCGGCGAACGGGTCCATGGGTTGTCCAGCCCCAGCGCCAGCGACGACAGAATCTGCCCGCCCATGTGGCACGGCCCGACGCCGCTGCCGGAGTAACCAAAGCCGTAGAACACGTTGCCCTGCCCGTTCAGCCGGCCAAAGAACGGCAAACCGGTCACCGAGCGGTCGGACGGCCCGTTCCAACTGGCCGCCAGCGGCACTTGCGCCAGCGCCGGGAAGAACCCGCCCAGGCTTTCACGCAGCAGCGGCCGGTACGGCGACGGCTGGTCGAACACCGGCAGCATGCGCCCGCCATAGGCGAAGGTATTGCCGCCCTTGCCGAGCATCAGCCGACCATCGGAGGTGTTGTGGTAGTAATGCACGAAAATCCGCGAATCGAGCACGCTGATGCCACTGTCCAGGCCGACCTGGTGCAGCAGCTCGGGGCAAGGTTCGGTGATCACCATGTCGCTGGAAACAATCGCCACGCTGCGCTCGAACTGCGGGAAAGCCCGCGCCATCCAGGCATTCAGGCCCAATACCACGCGGTCGGCGCGCACCGTGCCATGGGCCGTGCGCACCTGCACCGGGGCGCCGTGCTCCAGGCCGGTCATGGCGGTGCCCTCATGGATGCGCACGCCACGCTGCAAGGCCACCCGGCGCAGGCCGCGCACCAGCTTGCCCGGCTGCACCGTGGCCGCGGCCGGCGAGAACCAGCCTTCCAGGTGCCGCGCCGAACCCGCCAGGCGCTGCACCTGCGGCAGCGGCAGGCGGCGAAACGAATTGATCCCCTTTTGCTCCAGCGCAGCGATCACCGCGTCGGTGGCGCCGACCTGCGCGGCGTTGGTGGCGGTGTACAGCGTGCCATCCAGGCGGTAGTCGCAGTCGATGCCATTGGCCGCGCAGAACGCGCCGATCTCACCGATGCTGCGCTCCGACTCACGCACCAGGCGCACCGCCTCGGCCACCCCGAACAACCGCTCGAGGGTGAAGTACTTGGCCGACCACGACAACGCACAGCCACCATTGCGGCCACTGGCACCGGCACCGCAGATATCGGCCTCGATCAGCACGATATCCAGGGCCGGCACCGCTTCCTTGAGCATCAGTGCGGTCCACAGGCCGGTATAGCCGCCGCCGACGATGCATACATCGCAACGGGCATCGCCTTGCAGCGGCGGGCACACCGCCTCTTGCGCCGAATCCAGGGCCTGTTGCAGCCAGAAGGGTCTCATTCGCTCGCTTTCCTTTCAGGTACGCAGTGGCTTGATTGCCATGCTGGTATTCGGTGCCACGTCGGTGCTTTGCGCAGCGCTGGCTGGGCGGCTG
This sequence comes from Pseudomonas sp. A2, assembly GCF_023100865.1. Taxonomy (NCBI): domain Bacteria; kingdom Pseudomonadati; phylum Pseudomonadota; class Gammaproteobacteria; order Pseudomonadales; family Pseudomonadaceae; genus Pseudomonas; species Pseudomonas sp. A2. The sequence continues at coordinate 2,494,135 of NZ_CP039127.1, read as the reverse complement.
TTCCAGTGCGGCAGCAGCACCAGCGCCGAGAACAGCGCGCAGCCGGCAAACACGATGAACACCGTGACGCCATCGAAGTACCCCGGCAGCAGCCCGCCCAGCACCGCCCCCACCGAGCCGCAGCCGTTGACGAAGCCTGCTGCGGTGGCACCGGCCTTGGCGGTGCCGAAGTCGATGGCCGCGGCACCGCTGATCATCGAATCCGGCCCGTACAGGGTCAGGCCCATGACGAACAGCAGGGCCACCACCAGGATCACGCTGCCGGTGTGCATGGCCGCCATGAATGCCGCCAGTGCCACGGTCAGCAGCACCAGGCTGATGACACAGGCCGGCATGCGCCGGGCGCCGAACAGCTTGTCGGAGGCCAGGCCGATGATGATCGGGCCGAGCAGCCCGGCCAGTTCGAAGGCTGTCGGGATGATCGCTGCCCCCACCTTGCCCACCGAGGGCATCTGCTCGAAGACGATCACCGGCCCCCACAGCAGGATGGCGTAGCGCGCCGGTTTCAACAGGAAGTACGCCAGCCCCAGGGTCAGCACCGTGCGGTTGCGCATGATCTCCTTCAGTGGCGCCCACACGCTGCACAGGTTGCCGGCCGGGGCCATGCTCTGCGGCTCGGGCTCCACCGCCGGCAGGCCGACGTCTTCAGGTTTGTTGCGCTGCAGGAAGAAGAACAGCACGGCCACCAGTGCCACCACCGCGGCACTGGAGAAGAACGCCGCGTGCCAGGTACCGACCAGGGTATAGGCCCACCAGCCGGCGAACGGCGAGGCCACCAGGCCGCCGAAGGCATAGCAGGAGCTCCACAGGCCCAGCACCCGCCCACGCTGCGACGCCGGGAAGAAGCTGCCGATGTTCTTGCACAACCCGGCCCAGCCGGTGGATTGCGCCAGGCCCTGTACCAGCATGCAGGTGGCGAAGATCGGGAATGTGGCGTAACTGCCCATCACCACCGCCGCAACAGCAGAAATCAGCAGGCCGCCGAGCACCACCACGCGTGGGCCAAAGCGGTCGGCAAGCATGCCCCAGGTGAACTGGCCCACGGCGTAGGCGGCCAGGTAGATGGCGTCAAGGTTGGCCATGGCGGCCTTGTCGAGCATGAAGTCGGGGTCTTCACCGATGCCCAGCTTGGCCACCGAGAAGGCCTTGCGGGTGAAGTAGAAGGCGGCGTAGGCCAGCCAGGTAATGGCGAAAATCTGGATACGCCAGCGTTTGAACGCGGCTAGGGATTGGTTCATGTAAGTCTGACCTCTTGCTTGAGTGTGCCGGCAGAATGTGAAGAAACGCCTGTCTTGTTCTTGTGTTACGCACAGCGATGACGAGGCTGTCATCGGGTCAGATGGCGCCGTTTGGGTGCCATGGCCCTGGCGGCACTTGTGGTGCCAGCGTCGGGCTGACATGCATGGAAACAGTTGCGCTAAGATAAATAAAATCGATTTATCGTATTTCACACATAAGCCCAGCTTGTTACTGAGGTCGTCATGTCGGTTTCCCACGCACAACTCAAGGCCTTCCACGCCGTGGCGGTGCACGGCAGCTTTACCCGCGCCGCCGAAAAGCTGTTTCTTACCCAGCCCGCGGTGTCGGACCAGGTGCGCAAACTGGAGGAGCGCTTCGGCGTCTTGCTGTTCCACCGCAACAAGCGTTCGGTGCAGCTCACCGACCTCGGCGAACGCCTGCTGGGCATCAGCCAGCGCCTGTTCGCCTGCGAGGCCGAGGCCCATGAACTGCTGCAGGATTCGCGTGCGCTGCACACCGGCAGCCTGGTGCTGGCGGTGGACGCGCCGGTGCACGTGCTGCCGCAGATCGCCCGCTTCTGCCAGCGCTACCCGGGCATCCAGGTCAAGATCGAGACCGGCAACACCGACGAGTCGCTGGCCCGGCTGTTCAGCTACCAGGCCGACCTGGCCCTGCTGGGGCGGGACGTCGACGATGAGCGGCTGCACTGCCTGCCGCTGCGCCGCGACCCGATGGTGGCGTTTGTCTCGCACCAGCACCCCTGGGCCAGCCGCGGCGCGATCAGCCTGGCGGATCTGGACGATACGCCGCTGGTGCTGCGCGAGCCCGGGTCGGTGACGCGGCAGACGCTGGAAGAAGAAATGCAACGGGCCGGGCTGCGGATTCGCCCGGCGATCCAGGTGGAAGGCCGGGAAGCGGCGCGGGAAGCGGTGGTGGTGGGGATTGGTGTGGGGGTGGTGTCGGCGGCGGAGTTTGGTGCGGATGCGCGGGTGTGCGCGTTGCCGATCGTCGATTGCCAGCGGCACCTGACCGAGACACTGGTGTGCCTGAGCGAGCAGCGCACGCGGCGGGTGGTGGCGACCTTCCTGCAGATGGTGGAGGAAGGGTTGTAAGCCTGTGCCGGCCCTTTCGCAGCACAAGGCTGCTCCTACAGGATTATCGCACTCCCCCTGTAGGAGCAGCCTTGTGCTGCGAAGAGGCCAGCACAGGCAACCCAACTATGCTGGGATAACCTCAACCCTCGGCACACAACCAATGCTCTACCGCCTTGCCGCCGACACCCTGGTCCTGTTGCACCTGCTCTTCATCCTGCTGGTGCTGTTCGGCGGCCTGCTGGTACTGCGCTGGCGCCCTGCCCTGCTGCTGCACCTGCCGGCGATGGCCTGGGGCCTGGCGGTGGAATGCCTGCACCTGGGCTGCCCGTTGACCACCTGGGAAAACCGCATGCGCAGCGCGGCTGGTGACGCGGGCTATCAGGGCGGCTTCGTCGAACACTATATCTGGCCGTTGATCTACCCCGCCGGGCTGACACCGCACATCCAGCTGCTGCTGGGCACTTTCGTGCTGCTGCTCAACCTCGGCGTCTACGGTTACGTGGCCTGGCGCTGGCGCCGCCCTAGCGGGTAGCGATCACGAACAGCCGCGGGAACGGCAACAGCACCTTGCCATCGGTGGCCGGCGGGTAGTCGCGCTGCATCGCCTGCAGGTACATCTGCAGGAAATCCGTCTGCTCCTGGGGATCCAACCGCGCCAGGTACGGTCGCAAGGCCGAACCCTTGAACCATTCCACCACGGCTTCGGCACCGCCGGCCAAAGGGTGATGATAGGTGGTACGCCACACATCCACCCGCGCGCACAACGGGCTGAGCAGATCGTAATAGAACGCCGCGTTGTGCCGTGGCGGCAGCTGGAAATCAGCGAACTTCGCCGCCCAGGGGCCCTGGCTGGCGATTTCGCGCAGTTGCCGGTGGGCCGGCTCATCGAGGTTGTCCGGGGTCTGCACGGCCAGGCTGGCACCTTCGCTCAGCTGGCGCACCAGGTGCGGGTACAGCGAGGCGTGGTCGGGAACCCACTGTAACGAAGCATTGGCCAGGATCAGGTCCTGCGGCTCGGGGGCGGACCAGCCGGCAATGTCAGCGATGACTGTGCGCACGCGGGGGATGCACAGCCGTTTGCGCTCGCGGGCCTTGTCGATCATGTCCGGGTCGCTGTCCAGGGCCGTCACCTGGGCATCCGGGTAACGTTGCAGCAGCACCTCGGTGGAATTGCCAGGGCCACAGCCCAGGTCGGTGGCGTGGCGTACCGGGCGTGCCGGTACAGCGGCCAGCAGGTCACGCACCGCGCGGGTACGCTCGTCTTCGAACTGCGAATACTGGGTGGCGGACCAGGCCATGTGAAGCTCCTTTGGGCGGGCAATGTGTTCAGCATATGCCATGTAACAGGCGGCCATATACCCCTGGCCCAATAACGCAAAACGGCCGGGTCCCCCAGGGAGCCGGCCGTTTCGAGAAGCAGTGATGCTTAGTGCTGCTTGCCAGTACGGATCTGGTGCACTACACCCATCGCCACCACGATTGCCGCGGCGATACCGGTGGAGATCACCAGGATCTGGTAGTCAGGCATGAAGGCCATGGTTACCAGGGCGGCCACGATGAACGCGATAACCAGGTAGGTCAGCCATGGGAACAGCCACATCTTCAGGCGTACTTCCTTGCCTTCGGCAACCAGCTTGCGGCGCATGCGCAGCTGCGAGAAAGCAATCACCAGGTACACCAGCAGGGCGATCATGCCGGTGGTGTTCATCAGGGTTTCCAGCACGTCTTTCGGGCGCAGGGTCTCGCTGAAGTTGATCAGCGCACACACCACGGCCACGGCGCACGAACCCATGATCGCGTACACCGGTACACCGGTGCCGGCGCGGGTGATCTTGAAGAACGACGGCGCGTCGCCACGCTGGGCCAGGGAGAACAGCATGCGCGAAGCGGTGTAGTGGCCCGAGATCAGGCAGCTGCTCACCGAGGTCAGCACCACGAAGTTCATCAGCAGCTCGGCATATGGCACGCCCAGCAGCTCCAGGGTGCGGCGGTAGGCGCCATAGCCGGAAACGCCCAGGTGCGGATCGTTCCACGGTACCAGGCAGACGATCAGGAAGATCGAACCCACGTAGAACAGGCACACACGCCAGACCACCGAGTTGGTCGCCTTGACGATCTGCGCAGCCGGGTCCTTGGCTTCGGAAGCGGCGATGGTGACGATTTCCGCACCGAGGAAGGCGAACATCACCCCTAGCAGGGCACCGATCACGGTGGTGATGCCATTGGGCATGAAGCCTTCGGCGGTGAGGTGGCTGATGCCACGCACTTCACCGAACTGCCAGATGTTCAGCACGGCAGCGGTACACACGATCAGGAAGCAGACAATCGCGATCACCTTGATCAAGGCGAACCAGAACTCGAACTCACCGTAGTGCTTGACGTTGAAGAAGTTGACAGTGATCAGCAACAGGGTCGTGGCCAGCACGAACACGTTGACGCTGACGTCGGGGAAGAAACCATGCAGGATCTTGCCCGCCACATAAGCTTCCCAGGCCATAAGGATGACCCAGTACCACCAGTACAGCCAGCCGATGGTGAAACCGGCCCAACGGCCGATGGCGCGATCGGCGTAGGTGGAGAACGAACCGGTGTCTGGCGAGGAAGTCGCCATTTCACCCAGCATGCGCATGATCAGTACCACCAGGATGCCGCCTGCCAGGTAGGCCAGCACAGCAGCTGGGCCGGCGCTGTGAATCACGCTGCCGGAACCGACGAACAAGGCGCCGCCGATAACCCCGGCGATCGACATCATCGTCAGGTGGCGCGACTTGAGCGAGGCACTGAGCTTGCTCTCATGCCCGCTTTTCGCGGTGGTGGTTGTGGATGTTGCGTCCATCAGTTGTGTACCCCGTGCTTCTTTTTATCCAAGGAAAACTGTGAAACCCCGATGGCTGGCGGTTTCACGTACATCAGTGCTAATGCGCGCAGGATGGTGTGAGCGAACACACGCAGGCCTTCCATGGCGGCCTGCTGACGCGCCCCAGGGCAGGCGCCTGGAGCGAACTGAACATGCTTTAGGTGGCGATATCTGACACCTAATGTAAAAATGTCCGACGCAGAGAGCCATGCACAGTGGCATGAAACTCGCACTGCACTGTACAGGTCGCCCTTGCAATACACCTTGCAAACGCCGGGCGATACGCAACCTGAAGGCCCAAATGTTCGAATTACATCCAGACTCCTCGACCCCGCTGGTGAACCAGATCATCGACGGGCTGCGCGAGCTGATCGACAACCAGACCCTCAAGCCAGGCGCCAAGGTCCCCTCGATCCGCGCCTTTGCTGCGAGCTACTCGGTGAGCACCTTCACCGTGGTCGAGGCCTACGACCGTCTGGTCGCCCAGGGCCTGCTGGTGAGCCGGGGCAATGCGGGGTTCTTCGTCAACCGCGCGGCGGGCGAATTGCTCGACCCGCACAACGCCGAGGCCGACACCAGTCGACCAACGTTCAACTCCGAGTGGTACCTGCAGCAGATCTTCGAAATCCGCCAATTGCCGTTCAAGCCCGGGTGCGGCTGGCTGCCCAACGACTGGATGTATGAAGACGGCCTGCGCCGCGGCCTGCGCCAGGTGGCCGGCAGCCCGCTGGAGCTGTCGGGCTACGGCGACCCCATGGGCCTGATGGAGCTGCGTGCACTGACCGCACAGAACCTGCAGCAGGAACTGTCGATCGTTGCCAACCCGGCGCAGCTGATGCTTACCCATGGCGCCAGCCAGGCCCTGGACCTGGCCGCGCGCACCCTGGTGCGCCCGGGCGACGTGGTGTTGGTGGACGACCCCGGTTACCCCAACCTGATGAGCATCCTGCGTACCCAGGGCGCGACCCTGGTCGGCGTGCCGCGCACACCGGCCGGCTACGACCTGAACCAGCTGGAACAGTTGCTCACCCACCACCGCCCCACTGCATTCTTCACCCAGCCGCACCTGCACAGCCCGACCTGCTCGCGCACGCCGCTACCGCAGCTGCACCGCCTGCTGCAACTGGCCAGTCAGCACGGTTTCCGCCTGGTGGAGAACAACCTGTATGCCGACATGGTCGCCGAACCGCAGCCGTGCCTGGCCAGCCTCGACCACCTGCAGCAGGTGGTGTACGTGGGCAGCTACTCCAAGAGCATTTCGCCCAATGTGCGGGTCGGCTACATGCTGGCCAACCCCGAGCTGATGCAGAAGCTGCTGCACCTGAAGATGCGCTCGGGCCTGACCACCTCGCAGGTGATGGAGCGCGTGGTGTATGCCGCGATCATCGACGGGCGCTGGCGCAAGCACCTCAAGCGCCTGCGCCAGCGGCTGGCCGAGGCGCACCAGGAAGTTGGCCGGCATCTGCATCGGTTGGGCTTCGAGCTGTTCATCGAGTCGGATGAAGGGATGTATATCTGGACCCGCCACCCGGCGATTCCAGACAGTGCGGCGTTGCTGGATGATGCGCTGGAGAAAGGCATCATGCTCGGGCCTGGGCAGTTGTTCATGGTCGATGCCAAAGCGACCGGGTGGATGCGGTTCAACGTGGCGTTCAGTACCGAGCCGGCGATGTGGGAGTTGCTGGAGAAGGTGTTGGTGAAGCATGTGCGGCGGGGTGGGATGTAACGGATTGCGGGGTGTTCGCCACAACACTTTCAGCGCCTGAGAGATCGAGCGCCGCCCGCGCGGCGCTTCGCAGCACAAGGCTGCTCCTACATCTGTTTCGGGCCAGTCACTCCTGTGAGGTCACCTCTGCCCGCCTTGTTTGTTCCATTCGATATCGAAGGTTGCTTTGCTGCTTTTCATCCATCTCCAGTCATGCACCAAGGCTGCAACCCACCAGGCACAGGAATAATTGGCCTGAAACAGATGTAGGAGCAGCCTTGTGCTGCGAAGCGCCGCGCGGGCGGCGCTCGATCTCATAGGCGCTGAAACTGTCATGGCAAGCACCTGTCAGCCCCGCCCCTCCTTATCGCCAGTCCGCCTTGTCGGCAAAAAACGCCTGCGCGTTCGCCTCCAGGCTTTCCAGGTGATACCCCCCTTCCTGCACGATCAGGCACGGCAAGCGCATCGCCCGAATCCGCTCGCCCAATTCCGCAAACCCTTCAGTCGTCACCGCCACCTTGCTCTGCGGGTCGAGTTCGTAGATATCGAACCCCAGCGACAACAACAGCACCTCGGCGCCAAAGTCCTTCACCGCCGCCAGCGCGATCTCCAGCTGGCCCATGAAGTCCGCTTCGCTAGCCCCATGCGCCATCGGCAAGTTGAGGTTGTACCCCTCCCCCGCACCGCTGCCACGCTCGTCCGCGAACCCGGCCACACCCGGGTAGAAATTGGTGGGGTCGCCATGTACCGACACATACAGCACATCCCGGCGGTCGTAGAAAATTTCCTGAATCCCCTGCCCGTGGTGCATGTCGGTATCGAGGATGGCCACGCGGCTGTAGCGGCTGCGCAAGGCCTGGGCAGCGACAGCGGCGTTGTTGAGGTAGCAGAAACCACCGGCCGCATCGAAGCGCGCATGGTGGCCTGGCGGCCGGCACAGGGCATAGGCCGCCGGCTCGCCGTCGAGAATGGCCTTGGCACCGGCCACTGCGCTTTGCGCAGACCAATAGGCCGAGCGCCAGGTGTGTTCGCCTACAGGGCAGCTGCCGTCAGCCAGGTAGCGCCCGGCCTGGGCGAGGATGCCGCGCAAGGCGTTGGGTTCACGCACGAAGATGTTGGACATGACCTCGTCGCCCCAGTCCTCGGGCACTTCCTTCCAGCGCGCATGGGCCTCTTCGAGGAAGGCCAGGTAGGCCTCGCCGTGCACTGCCTTGAGCGGTTCGAGGCCGGCGTCCTCCGGCTGACGGATGTCGAAGCCCAGATCCCTGGCCGCCTGCAGCAGGCGCTGGGCGCGTTCGGGGACTTCCTGCGGGGTGCGCATGGCGCCGCGCGAGTAGTAGCTGCGTGGGTGGTGCAGCAGTTGTTCGGGGTGGAAGTAGCAACGCATCAGGCTTCTCCTTGTTCGACAATGCCCGCGCGGGCCAGCACGGCATTGAGCAGTACATCGGCACCCTGGCGGGCGTCGTCGGGCAACACGTCTTCGGCTTCGTTGTGGCTCAAGCCGCCGACACAGGGGATGAACACCATGGCGGTCGGGCAGTAGCGGGCCAGCAGGATGGCGTCGTGGCCGGCGCCGCTGACGATCGACTGCTGGGCATAGCCGAGGCCATCCACCGCCTGCTGCACGGCGGCTACGCAATCGGCATCGAATGGCGTGGCCGGGCTTGTCCAGTGGCGCTCGATACGCACCTGCAACCCGCGTTGATTGGCGATGGCTTGCAGCTTCAAAGTCAGCTCGCGTTCCATCGCCTCGATGGCTTCGTCCCGGTGATGACGCAAGTCGACTGTGAACTGCAGCAGCCCCGGAATGGTGTTGCGCGAGGACTTGGCGATGGACAGTTCACCCACCGTGGTCAGGCCTTCAGGGGCAAAATCGGCAGCCAGTTGCTCGACTGCCTGGATCATCCGCGCGGTGCCATACAGGGCATCCTTGCGCAGTGGCATCGGCGTGGTACCGGCGTGCGCGGCCATGCCTTCGACCGTGACGTCGAGCCATCGGATAGCCTGCCCGCCGCTGACCACGCCGATGGCCTTGGCGTTGTCTTCAAGGATCGGGCCTTGCTCGATGTGGGCCTCGAAATAGGCATCGACCTGGCCACCCAGCGGGCGCCGGCCGGCGTAACCGGTGCGCTGCAGTTCGTCGGCGACGCTGATGCCATCGGCATCGCGAATGGCCAGCGCTTCGTCCAGCGCCAGGGTACCGGTGAACACCGCCGAACCGAACATGGCCGGGGTGAAGCGGGCGCCCTCCTCGTTGGTCCATACGGCGATCTCCAGCGGCTTGCGCGTCTGGATGTTCAGGTCATTGAGCCGGCGCACCACTTCAAGGCCTGCCAGCACACCGTAGACGCCATCGAAACGGCCGCCCTCAGGTTGGGTGTCGAGGTGGCTACCCATCATCACCGGCGCTGCATCGGGGTCGCTGCCAGCGCGGCGGGCGAACAGGTTGCCGATGGCATCCACAGTCAGCGTCAGGCCGGCTTCGCGGCACCAGTGGCTGAACAGTTCACGGCCAGCCTTGTCCTCGTCGCTCAGGGCCAGGCGGCAGCTGCCGCCACGGGCGGTAGCGCCGATTTCGGCCATGGCCATCAGGCTCGCCCACAGGCGTTCGCCATTGCTTTTCAACATGTGCGGGTACTCCAGAAAAAAGCGGTTCGATCAGGCCAGTTCCAGGCGCTGGCTGCGGGCGTACTGGCGCGCCAGGGCGAGCACGCAGACCAGCGAAATGGTGGCGATCAGGGTGTAGAACACCGCCATCGGCCACCATTGGCCGGTGAAGGTGTGGGCCAGCCAGGTACCGATCAGCGGGGTCAGGCCGCCCGCGATGGCGCCGCAGACCTGGTAGGCCAGGGATATGGCGGTGTAGCGCACACGGGTGTCGAACATGCCGCTGACATAGCCGGCGATCACCGCGTAGAACGACGCCATGCACGCTGCGGCCAGGGCGATGCCGAGCACGATCAACGGGCCCTGGCCCGAGCTGACCAGCACGAACATCGGGTAAGGCGAGGCCATCGCCAGCAACGCGACCAGGGCCAGGAAGCGGGTGGCGCCGATCTTTTCCGATAGCCAGGCGGCCAACGGCTGCACGCAGAACTGGATGATCGCCACGAAGAACAGGCATTCCAGGATCAAGGAGCGCTCCAGGTGCAATTGCGTGGTGGTGTAGCTGATCATGAAGGTGTTGGTGAAGTAGACCCCGGCAATACCCAGAGTATTGGCACCGATGCACAGCAACAGCGGGCGCCAGGCCGTGCGCAGCACTTCGAATACCGGGGCCTGCTCCTTGCGCCGGGCCTTTTCCGCCTGCTCGCGGCTGGCGATGAACTCGGGCGACTCATTCACCCCCAGGCGAATCGCCAGGCCCACCAGCAGCAACAGCGCGCTGGCCAGGAACGGCACGCGCCAGCCCCAGTTCATCAGGTCTTCTTCCGGCAGGCGGGTGACCGCGCCGAAGGCCAGCAGCGACAGGATCAGGCCCGCCGGGCTGCCCAGCTGGGCGAACGAAGCGAAGAAGTTGCGCCGGCCCTTGGGTGCATGCTCACCGGCCATCAGCACCGCCCCGCCCCACTCGCCGCCCACGGCAATGCCCTGGACGATGCGCAGCAGGATCAGCAGTACCGGCGCGGTGGCGCCGATTTGTGCGTAGGTCGGCAGCAGGCCGATGCCCACGGTGACGATGCCCATCATCAGCAAGGTGATGACCAGCGACTTCTTACGGCCGATACGGTCGCCCACATGGCCGAAGACGATGCCCCCCAGCGGCCGGGCGAAGAAGCCGACGGCGAAGGTGCCGAACGCTGCCATGGTGCTGAACAGGCTGTTGTCGGAGGGGAAGAACAGCGCGCCGAACACCAGGGCGGCGGCGGTGGCGTAGATGTAGAAGTCATACCACTCGATCATGGTGCCGATGAACGCGGCGGCGGCGGCACGGCGTGGCTGGGGGGAAGCGGTGGGCTTCATGGGGGCTCCTTTGCTTGTTGTTCTGGCAGGAGTTGTCAGGGGCACGGTGGCGCTCTTGTGGCGCTTGGCCTGTTGGTCTGGTGTCAGCTTCTTCGCGGGTAAACCCGCTCCCACAGGGATTGCACAAGGTCTGCAAGCGCTGCAGTACCTGTGGGAGCGGGTTTACCCGCGAAGAAGCCAACACCGATTCGGCAGGCCTCGATATCTGCGATTTATCGGCCCGGGGCTATGATTAGTCAATTTTCTATTTATTATTCGAAATATTAGCCTTGCTTATTATCGAGCCCTGCCATGCCCGACCGTCTGCTCAACGACCGCCTCGACTGGAACCTGCTGCGCACCTTCCGGGTCATCGGCCAGGAGCTGTCCATCAGCCGTGCTGCCGCCCGCCTGCACCTCACCCAGCCGGCAGTGAGCCAGGCGCTCAAGCGCCTTGAAGAACAGCTTGGCCGCCAACTGATCGCCCGCCGCGGGCCGCGCTTCGTGCTGACGGAAATGGGCGAGCAGCTGTTCCAGCTGGCTGGCGAGGTCTATGGGCAGATGTCGCAGATCGGCGGCTTGTTGGAGCAGCCGGCGGACGAACTGGTGGGCAAGGTACGCCTGCTGATGATCAGCCGTATCGTCAACGAACACTTCGACGACTTCCTCGCCGACTTCCACCGCCAGCACCCGCGGGTGGAGCTGGAGATCGACGTGATGCGCAGCTCCGACATCGTTGCCGCCCTGCAGGAAAAAACCGCCACGGCGGGCCTCAGCCTTAACCGGCGTGCGCAGCCACGGCTGGAGCAACGGTTGTTCCTGCGCCAGCGCTATGCGTTCTTCTGTGGCAAGCACCACGCATTATTTGGCCAGGACGAGGGCGATCTGCAGCGCGAGAACTTCGTCAGTTTCACCAGTGACCAGATTGGCGGCATGCTGTCGCCACTGACCATTTTCCGCGACCAGCAGGGGTTTGCCGGGCGGATCGTGGCCTCGTCACCAAGCCTTGAGGAGGTACGCCGGCTGGTGATTGCCGGGTTTGGCATAGGTTGCCTGCCCGAGCATGTGGTAGCGCCGGATGTAGACGCCGGGTTGCTGTGGAAGCTGCCGCCGCAGGAAGGGATTGCCGATGTGGATATCCACCTGTTGTGGAACAGGGAGCAGCGCTTCAGCCGCGCGGAAGAGGTGTTTATCGAGGCGTTGCAGCACAGCCTTGACTGAACGCAGAGCTGGGGTCGACGAGCACTGGACACGATAGTGGCCAATTAGTAGCATCCAGACCAACTGAACATTACGGACAATCTCAGTCATGGATCGAGCTACCGGGGTCATTCGACGCCCTATTCATCACCCCATCCGCCCCTTGATCACTTGGGAAGAAGCATGGAAGGGGCCCGACGAGGGCTTGATCCGCTGCTGGGAGATTGGCCGTGAGCGGGCTCTGGCCCAGCCAGAACTTGCCCGGCACTGCGCCGATGGCGCGCTCCCGGTGCTAGGTTGGAAAGGTGGCCATGATCGCGCATTGAAGAAACCGATGAAGTACGGTTCGTTCAAGTACCTGGCGCAATGGCAGGGCCTTCGCGGCGAGGATCTGTTCATCGATACGCGAACAGAGCTTACCCTGACCTGTAATCACACCGGCATGCTGACAACGTTCACACCGGACCAGGAAAAATACGCCAACGCTGTGATGCTGATGGAATAGCAACGAGGAACAGAGGGATGGCTACACCGTTGATGATGTTTACCGCTTCTGAGCGGATCGATACACCTCGCTACGCTCGCGCTTGCCAACCGATACCACCACTACAACGATACGCTCGTCCTCGACTCGATAGACGAGGCGATATCCAGAGGCCTTGAGCTTGATTTTGTAGTGGTTCGGCAGGTCACGCAGCGCGTCGGCCTGTACCTTGGGTGACTGCAGGCGCTCGGCGAGTTTTTTCTTGATCTGTTCGCGCACGGTGTGGCCTAGCTTGCCCCACTCTTTCAGTGCCGAAGGCAGGAATTCGAGTTTATAGGTCATCCAGGGATACCGGTACGCCTTTTTCACCCAACCTCGACTTGGCCAGTTCGCTCAATTCGAGATCTTCCAAGCGTTCCATCATGGCCTCGTACAGTTCGGCCGGCACCATGTAACCCATCACGCGGTTGTGATTGAGCACAGCGACGGGCATACCCGCAGCGCCGGTCATCACCGCGGATGGGTTCTTTTTCAGTTCCGACACGCTTACGGCCACGTCAGCGAATATGTTTTGCATGTTTGCACCCTCAATAGAGAGCCATATTTTGGTCCATATATAGGACACAAACAAGTCGTCACTGCTCAAGCACAGAGGTGAGACACGTCAGGCGAAATGCCGTGTTTGGGGGAGATCGCCCAGCCCTTTGAATCCACCGCGGCGCATGGCACCGGCTGCGCCGGTGTTCGCGGCTAAAGCCGCTCCCACAGGGTCCCTGCTAACTCAATGAGTCACTTGCAGTTCCATGAGGAGCGATCGGGGTCAGGCTGTTGCCAGTGCCGGGTAGTCGGTCAGGCCATGGGCATCACCACCGAACAGCGTGGCCCGTTCGTGCTCGGCCAGGGGCGCATTCAGCTTCAGCCGCGCCGGCAGGTCCGGGTTGGCCACGAATGGCCGGCCGAAGCCGACCAGGTCAGCCCAGCCCTCCTCCAGCGCGCGCCGTGCACGTTCGCCGGTGTATTTGCCGGCATACACCATCACCCCGGGGAACACCGCCCGCAGCTGTTGCTTGAAGTCCACCGGCATGTCCGGCGCGTCATCCCAGTCTGCTTCGGCAATGTGCAGGTAGCCGATGCCGATGTCGCCCAGGCGCTTGGCCGCTGCGGTATAGGTGGTGACCGGGTCGGCGTCGACACAGCCATTGAGCGTGGTCAGCGGCGCCAGGCGTACGCCTACGCGCTGGGCGTCGCCGGCGCCTTCGACCAGCGCACGGGTGACCAGGTCGAGGAAACGCAGGCGGTTTTCCAGCGAACCGCCGAAGCGGTCGGTGCGGTCGTTGGCGCCGGAATCGAGGAACTGGTTGACCAGGTAACCGTTGGCCGCGTGCAACTCGACACCATCAAAACCGGCGGCCATGGCGTTGCGCGCAGCCTGGCGGTATTGCTCGATGATCTCGGCAATTTCCGCTTCGCTCAACGCGCGTGGCTTGGAAGCCTGGACAAAGCCTGGCGTGCCGTCGGCATTGTCGATGAACACATTCACGCCTTCGGCCTGCATCGCCGAGGACGACACCGGTGCCTGGCCACCAAGCAGGCTGCTGTGGCTGAGGCGGCCGACGTGCCAGAGCTGGGCGAACATGCGCCCGCCCGCGGCATGCACAGCCTCGGTGACCAGGCGCCAGCCGTCGATCTGCGCCTGGGTGTGGATACCCGGGGTGCGGGCGTAACCCTTGCCCAGTGGCGAGATCCAGGTGCCTTCACTGACGATCAGCCCGGCACTGGCGCGTTGTGCGTAGTACTCGGCCATCAGCGCGGTCGGTACATCGCCAGGCTGGGCAGCGCGGGAGCGGGTCATCGGCGGCATCAGCACGCGGTTGGGCAGGTTAAGGGCGCCGAATTGCAGGGGTTGGAACAGTGGATCTTGAGCCATTGCGAGCATCTCCGTAAGGCGAATCAGGGGTCAGGCGCGGCTGACGACAGGTTGTGACTGGGCAGGTACGCGGCGGTCGAGGCGGCCGCTGTACAGGGTCAGGGCCAGGGCACCGAGGGTGACCAGCGCGGCAATCCATGGGGTGTGGCCGAGGCCGAGTTGTTGCACCACCTGGGCACCGCCCCAGGAGCCACCGGCCACACCCAGGTTGAAGGCGGCGATGTTGAAACCGGCCGCCACGTCGACTGCGTCGGGGGCGACCTTTTCCGCCTGCTGCACCACGTACACCTGCAGGCCCGGCACATTGCCGAAGGCCACCGCGCCCCAGGCCAGTACGGTGATTACCACCAGTACCGGATGCGGCGCGGTGAAGGTCAGCGCCAGCAGCACCACGGCCAGCAGCAGGAAGATGATCGACAGTGCCTTGACCGGGCCTTTGCGGTCGGCCAGGCGGCCGCCCCAGATGTTGCCCAGGGCAACCGAAAAGCCGTAGGCGAGCAGCACCAGGGCGACGCTGTTGGCGCCGAAGCCGGCGATGTCCTGCAGGATCGGGGCAAGGAAGGTAAAGGCGATCAGCGAGCCGCCGTAACCCACGGCAGTCATGGCATACACCAGCAGCAGGCGCGGTTGCAGCATCACCCGCAGTTGGCGCAGCAGCGGTGCCGGCTGGCTGTGCTGGATGCGCTTGGGCACGAACACCAGTGCGCCGAGCAGCGCTACCAGGCCGAAGGCAGCCACCACCAGGAAGGTCACGCGCCAGCCGAAGTGCTGGCCGATGAAGGTACCCAGCGGGATACCGGTGACGAAGGCCACGGTCATGCCACTGAACATGGTGGCGATGGCGCTGGCGGCTTTTTCTTTCGGCACCAGGCTGGTGGCGATGATCGAGCCCACCGAGAAGAACACCCCGTGGGCCAGGCCGGTGAGGATGCGCGCCATGATCAGCGATTCGTAGCTGGGCGCCTGCCAGGCCACCAGGTTACCGGCTGTGAACAGCGCCATCAGGCCGACCAGCAGCAGCTTGCGCGGGACGCGGCCGGTCATGGCGGTGAGCAGGGGCGCGCCGATGGCGACGCTGAGGGCGTAAAGGCTTACCAGCAGGCCGGCCGAAGGCAGTGTCACTGCCAGGTCATTGGCGATGGTCGGGATGAGGCCGACGATCACGAACTCCGTGGTGCCGATGGCGAAAGCCGCCAGGGTCAGGGCTAACAAGGCGAGAGGCATTTGAGAATCACCTGTGGAAGGTTGGGATGGGTGGATTCTCGGGGGGACGTGGGGACGGGAAAAAGATGGGCGCGGGACAATGAGTTTTGATCTGAAAGCAAAGGTTGCGATTGGGCTGTTGCGAAAGGGTCAATCTTTTGTGTTGCCCGCGAATGGAGGGCGAAGCACTGCCCGAAGGGCACGCTTGAAAATAAATTTCTAAAGACAGTTGCTCCCACCGGAATTGCACAGGCTCCGGGCTGGTGCTGTACCTGTAGGAGCTGGCTTGCCTGCGATGGGCCGCCCAGCGGCCCCGCTTTTTTGTCCTCCAGTCAAAACACCTTGCCCTCACCGCACCTTTTTCCCACGCCCGATCCCCGCTAGCCTGCCGCCCACACCCGTCTCGTAAGGACCCGCACCATGCCAACCGATCATCAAGCCTGGGCCTGGACCCCGAACGCCGGCCTCGACGGCCTGCAACTGCTGCGTAAACCCCTGCCACAACCCGGCCCCGGTGAGGTGCTGGTGGCCAACCGCGCCATTGCCCTCAACCCGGTGGACTGGAAAATCTGCGAGTGGGGCCACCCGGCCTGGCAGCAGGGCACGGTCCCGGGCGTGGATGGCGCCGGTGTGGTAGTCGCGGTTGGCGCAGGCGTCGACATGCCGTTGGGCAGCCGCGTCGCCTACCACCAATCGCTGGCGCGTGACGGCAGTTTTGCCGAGCACTGCCTGCTCGATGCAAGCCTGGTCATGCATATCCCCAGCGCGCTCGGCGACACCGCCGCGGCCGCCGTGCCCTGCCCCGCCCTGACCGCCTGGCAGGCCCTGGCCAAGGTACCCGAAGGTGCCAGCCGCGACGTGCTGGTGATCGGCGCCGGTGGCGCGGTGGGCTTCTACCTCGCGCAGCTGGCCGCGCAGCGTGGCCTGCGCGTGTGGGCCAGTGCCGGCCAACACCACCACGCCTCGCTCAAGGCCCTCGGTGTGAGCGGGGTGTTCGACTATCACGACGCCGACTGGCAGAACCAACTGCAGGCCGCCCTGGGCGAGCGCCCGCTGCATGCCCTGTTCGACACCGTCAGCGGCGCCCATGCCGGCAGCCTGGCCCACCTGCTCGGCTACAACGGCCACCTCGTGTGCATCCAGGACCGCCAGGAAACCGCACCAACGCCCGCTTTCAGCACGGCGATCTCGCTGCATGAAGTGGCGCTCAACAGCATTCATGCCTACGGCCAATTGGCAGACCGCCAAGCCCTGCGCGTGGCCGGTGAAAAATTGCTGCAGGCCATTGCCGATGGTCGCTTGATCGCTCCACAGCGCCGCGAGTTCACCTTCTCTGCTTTGCCACAGGCTCTGCGGCAGCTGAAAGAGGGCCAAGGCACAGGCAAATGGGTGACGCGCCTGGACTGAACGCCAAATGCGAAAACTTGGATCCCATTCTGCTACAAGGTATGCTGAGCAATAGCTAAACGCCACTACTTAGGCAGGCTTCGTGCCTGCCTTCAAGGACGAGCCCTTTGCCCAGCCACCCTACCCGCCACACCATCGCCCGCCAGTGGCAGCTGCTAAAGCTGCTGCCAGGCCGTCACCCGGGGATGAGTTCCACCCAGTTGCAGGCCGCCCTGACCACCGTTGGCTATATCACCAGCAAACGCACGGTCGAACGCGACCTGGTCGAACTCGCGGCACTGTTCCCGCTGCAGTGCAACAGCAAAGGCATGCCCTACGGCTGGTACTGGCAAGCGGGCCTGAGCCCTGGCGAAGCGCAACAGCTGCAGCCCGATGCGCTCACACCTTCGGAACAGGTCGAGTTGCACGCCTGGGTCGATGATGCCCTTGCCCGGCGCCTTGAGGCGTCGCCACTGTCGGCAGATATGCAACTGACGCTGCAGGCGGAAGGTGGTGCCACCCTGGTAGCTACCGTCGACGACAACCGCTCGCTGATGGGCTGGCTGCTGTCCCAGGCCGGCTCGATCCGCGTGCAGGCGCCGCAGGCATTGCGACAGGCCATGCTCGTGCAGTTGCGCCAGAGCCTGGCGCTGCACGAGGGTGGTTGTTGACCGGCAAGAACACCAACCCCGTGGCGAGTCACTGACCTGTAGGAGCAGCCTTGTGCTGCGAAGAGGCCGGTACTGACCAAAAATGTGTATCGCTCGTACCGGCCTCTTCGCAGCACAAGGCTGCTCCTACAAATGTGTATGACTGAAAAAACGGGTAACGATCTGCCAACGTCGGTAGCGTCTGGGATCTCTATTGTAGGTATCCCACACGGAACGGATGCGAGGAAGATTACATGGATCGTGCTGAGGCCAACCGGCTACGTCGGGGGCGTTTTTCAGAGCCTGGCAGGCTGTACCTGCTGACCACTGTCACCCATGCACGCAAGCCACTGTTTCAGGATCTTCGCACAGCTCGCCTGGTCATCAGGGAGCTGAGGCAGTCGGAACGGCTTGGCGCTTGCCGCTCACTCGCCTGGGTGCTGATGCCTGACCACTTGCATTGGCTGGTGGAGCTGCGTGTCGTCACATTAAGTAGCCTGATGCGACAGTTCAAATCGCGATCTGGTACGGCATTGTGCAAGGCGGGCGTGAGCCCGGGCCCAGTCTGGCAACGCGGGTTTCATGACCGAGCGCTGCGCCAGGAAGATGATGTGCGCAAGGTAGCCCGATACATCGTTGCCAACCCTCTGCGGGCTGGCCTGGTAGCAGAGATTGGCGATTATCCACACTGGGACGCAGTATGGCTCACTGACAGCCTGCACAACTCCTTGTAGGAGCAGCCTTGTGCTGCGAAGAGGCCGGTACAGGTGGTACACATGTTCAGTCAGTACCGGCCTCTTCGCAGCACAAGGCTGCTCCTACAGGTGAGGCGTTCAGTGCGGGTTACGGCGCGACAGGCAGGCATACCCCAGGCCCAGCACGCTGGCCGCCAATACGCCCAGCAGCACCATCAGCTCGCGGCTGTAGCGGGCTACCCAGGCCGGGAAACCGATGACCTCGCGGTAAACCTGTATGTCAGCCTTGCCATCGGCGTGACTGATGCTGACCCCGCCCTGGCGGATCTGCGAATAGTCTGCATCGAAATACACCCATACCTTGCATACGCCACCCGGCTCGATGGTGGGGATATCCGCTTGCATGGTGGAGGTTTCCACGATGGTGTCATTGCCAGTTGCATCGCGCACCTGCACCAGGCCTTTCGCCGGCAGGCGGATTTTCACCTGGCGCACCTGCGCATCACCACGGTTGCGCAGCTCGATGAGCAGACCGGTACGGTGGTCGACCAACCCGGCCTCGAAGGGCTTGGCGAACAGCTGGGCATACGGCGCCTGGGCCATTTCGATCAGCCGCTCGACCTGATCGTGGCTCAGCCCGCCCTCGCTGATGGCATTGATACGCCCCTGCAACTGCTCGTACTTGAGCTGTTCGCTGGCTTTGGTGATGCGTTCGCTGAACTGGCTGGGATAGGTGAGGTAGGCATAGGTCAGCGATGCCTCCAGGCGCGGGTTGCCCCTGAGCAACCCATAGGCGGCCAGCAGGACCATCAGGCCAAGCAGCACGGCTACGAGGAGTTTCCCCACCTTGTCCCAGCTCAATGCGAACTTCCTTCTGTCGTGATACAGAGATTCAAACTGACCAAGGGTGCCAAGTTCATGGTCCCCAGGCAAGCCTGACTAAGGCTCCTGCTCGCCTCCCCGAGCCTGGCGCAACTGCTGCAACTGGCCGTCGATCAGCGCCTTGGCCATGCCTGCCAGGTAGTACGTGGCCTGCATCATCGCCTTGCGGTCACCGGGCCGGTCGATGGCCTTGCGGGTGAGTTCGGTAATGCAGCCCATGATGCTCGAGGCCTCCATCAATGCCGTGCGCATCGGCAACTGCGCGTTCATCTGCACCAGTTCGGCACCACCGTTGCCAAAACGGCCCGCTGCACGCACGACATTGAGATTGCCGCTTTCTTTCGGAGTGTCTTTGTCCATGTCCATTTCCTCGGGTTACGAGCGTACCGAGACTAGGGCGCTGCCTGCCCCGCCACAATAACCTTGGGGGTGGAAAGGCTTACTTTCGGAAATGGACTACAAGAACCCTACAAAGAGGACGCTCCGCCACCACGCTGGCTCTTGACCGGCAAGCGGCAGTGACGGACGATCAATCCCCCCTCACAAGGATGAACACCATGCTACGGATATTGGGCAGAGCCTCCTCCATCAATGTACGAAAAGTCCTGTGGGCATGTGCCGAGTTCGAGGTCGCGTTCGAGCGCGAAGACTGGGGGGCGGGCGTCAAGCCCACGGACAGCGCCGAATTCCTTGCGTTGAACCCGAACGCCATGATCCCGGTGATCCAGGATGGCGATTTCACCCTGTGGGAATCCAACAGCATCATCCGCTACCTGGCCACGCGCTATGGCGCCACTGGGTTCTACCCGGGCGAGGCGCAGGCGCGGGCCAGGATCGACCAGTGGATCGACTGGCAGGCCTCGGACCTCAACCGTTCCTGGAGCTACGCGTTCATGTCGCTGGTCAGGCACTCGCCGGCCCACCAGGACCCACAGGCCCTGGCCGCCGGCTGCGCGGACTGGGCGCGCTACATGCACATTCTCGACCGCCAGCTGTCAAGTACCGGTGCCTATGTGGCCGGCAGCCAGTTCACCTTGGCCGACATCCCCATTGGCCTGTCGGTCAACCGCTGGTTCGAAACGCCGTTAGAGCACCCGCACCTGCCGGCCGTGCGCGATTATTACGAACGGCTGAGCGAGCGCCCGGCCTATCACCTGCATGGCCGTAACGGTACGCCGTGATGGGCAAGACTGTGGGGCTGCCTTGCAGCCCATCGCGACACAAGGCCGCTCCTACAAGGAATCGCGGTTTCCTGTAGTAGCGGCCTTGTGTCGCGATGGGGCGCAAAGCGCCCCCGAAGATTTCCACCTGTTACACAGCAACTTGACTCGCCGCAGCCCCCGCCCGCCCCCGCCAAGCGAACAGCAGCACCATCACCAGGCCCAAAACCGCCATCGCCGCCCCCGCCAGGGAAACCGCCGAATACCCAAGCCCCGCATTGATCACCGCCCCACCCAGCGCCGCACCAATCGCGTTACCCAGGTTGAACGCCCCGATATTCACCGCCGACGCCAAGTTGGGCGCATCCTTGGCCGCCTCCATCACCCGCATCTGCAGCGGCGGCACCAGGGCAAAGCTGGCAGCGCCCCACACCAGGATCGCCAGCGCAGTCGGCAGCGGCCAGTCCATCACCAGCGGGAACACCAGCAACACCGCAATCAGCACGGCCAGCGACAGCATCAGGGTACGGTCGATCGAGCGGTCCGCCGCCTTGCCACCCCACACGTTGCCCAAGGTCAGGCCGACACCGAACAACACCAGCATGGCCGTGACGAAGGTGGTGGACGCTGCCGCCTCGCTCTGCAGGATCGGCGCGATGTAGGTGAATACCGTGAACATCGCACTGGAGCCCACCACGGTCAGCAGCAATGCCGCCAGCACCGGCCCGCGGCCGAGCACGCGGATTTCGGCCATGGCCCCGCCACCCTTGGGCGACGGCACATCGGGCAGTGCGTACCAGAGGGTTGTCATTGCCACCAGGCCGAGCCCGGCGATGCCCCAGAACGCCGTACGCCAGCCCAGCATTTCACCGAACCAGGTCGCCAGCGGCACACCGCCGATGGTGGCCAGGGTCAACCCCATGAACATGGCGGCCACGGCCCCGGCGCGCTTCTCTGGCGGCACCACGCTGGCCGCGACGATCGAACCGATGCCGAAGAACGCACCGTGGTTCAGCGAGGTGACCACACGGGCGACCAGCAGGCTGGCATAGTCGCAGGCCAGGGCCGACATCAGGTTGCCGAGGGTGAAGATGGCCATCAACCCGATCAGCAGGTAACGCCGGGGGATCTTCACCGTGGCCAGGGTCATCAGCGGTGCACCGATCAGCACACCGATCGCATAGGCACTGACCAACAGCCCGGCTGCGGGGATGGAGACGCCCAGGTCGGTGGCGATGCTGGGTAACATGCCCATGGGGGCGAACTCGGTGACACCGATGCCGAAGGCACCGATGGCGAGCGCGACAAGAGGTGGATTGATACGCATGGCAAGCTCCTTATCTGTGCTGCAAATGCTACGATCCGAAGCTGAGCCGCACTAGACTGCATTTTTGCGAACCACCTTTGCTCAAGAGGCACAAATGGACTTCAGTGGAAGATCCGGAGAGATGGAAATCTTTGCCAAGGTGGCCCAGGAGGGCAGCCTGTCCGCCGCCGCCCGCGCGCTGGGCCTGACGCCGTCGGCGGTGAGCCGCATCCTCGCGCGGACCGAACAGCGCCTGGGCACCCGCCTGCTGCTGCGTACCACCCGGGCGATCACCCTCACGCCTGAGGGCGAAGCGTATCTGCGCGGTGCACGGCGGGTGCTCGCCGACATGCTAGAAGTGGAAGAGGCCATCACCGACCAGGGTGTGCCCCGCGGGCGCTTGCGGGTCAGCGCAGCGCTGGGCCATGGCCGGCTGACCGTGGTGCCGCTGCTGGCGGCGTTCAGCGCGCGCTACCCGCAGGTGCTGGTCGACCTTACCCTCAGCGACGAAGTGGCCGACATTCTCGGCGGCCAGGCCGATGTGGCGCTGCGCTTCGGCCACCTGCCGGACAGCTCGTTGAGCGCCCGTGCCATTGGCGAAACCGGCCAGGTGATCGTCGCCTCGCCCGAGTACCTGGCGCGCTGCGGTACGCCGCTTGTGCCAGAGGACCTGGCCCGGCACAACTGCCTGCGTTTCAACTTCCGCCGCGCCGCACCCGACTGGCCGTTCCGTCGCGACGGGCAGGCGTTTTCATTGAAGGTGACGGGCAATATCGAATGCAGCAGCGGCGAGGCCCTGGCGCAGTTGGCAAGGCTTGGCGCCGGCGTGGCGCGCATCGGTACCTTTACCGTGGCCGATGACCTGGCCAACGGGCAGCTGGTGCCGTTGCTGGAGGCGTACAACCCCGGTGATCGCGAGCCGATCCATGCGGTGTTCGTCGGCGGCCCGGCGATGGCGGCGCGGGTGCGGGTGTTCGTGGATTTTCTGGTGGAGCAACTGTCAGGCCTGCCCAACGCCCTGTAGGAGCAGCCTTGCGCTGTGAAGAGGTCCGTACTGACAATGCATAGCTGTTGCCTGGACCGGCCTCTTCGCAGCACGAGGCTGCTCCTACAGAATCCTGCTGTAGAGGAACCCTTGCCCTCGGCTCATGTTCAGGAGTTGTTTCATGCCCTACCCCATCGAACAGAAACTGGTCATCGGCGTTGCTTCGAGTGCGCTGTTCGACCTCACCGTCTCGGACGACATCTACCAGACCGAGGGCGTCGAGGCTTACCGTCGGCACCAGCAGCAGAACCTGGACGAGCCCTTCCCCAAGGGCGTGGCGTTCCCGTTCATTCGCCGCTTCCTGAGCATCAACCAGGCCTTCCCCGAGCAGTTGCCGGTGGAGGTGGTGCTGCTGTCGCGCAATTCGCCGGAGACCGGCCTGCGGGTGTTTCGCTCGATCAACCACTACCAGCTGGACATCACCCGCGCGGCATTCATGTCGGGCCGCTCGCCCTACGAGTACATCCCGGCGTTCAATGCCTCGCTATTCCTCAGTGCCAACGAGGAAGATGTACAGAAAGCCATCGACGCCAACTACCCCGCCGGGCGGGTGCTGCCGACACGCATCTACGATGACGAGATCGACACCGAATTGCGGGTGGCCTTCGACTTTGACGGGGTGATTGCCGATGACGAGGCCGAGCGCGTGTACAAGCGCGACGACAACCTGGACGAGTTTCAGGAGCATGAACGTGTGCGCAAGGGGATCCCGCATTCGCCGGGGCCCTTGGCGGACCTGTACCGCAAGCTTTCGCTGATTCGCATGCTCGAGGACCGCAAGTTGGCCGAAGACCCGGCGTACAAGCGCATCTTGCGGATTGCCATCGTGACGGCGCGCAATGCCCCTTCGCATGAGCGGGTGGTGACGACGCTGAAGGACTGGGGCGTATCGCCGGACGAGTGCTTCTTTCTGGGCGGGATGGAAAAACCCAGGGTGCTGTCGATACTGAAGCCACATGTGTTCTTTGATGACCAGCGCAGCCACCTGCAGTCACCGGCGGGGGACTTGCCGATGGTGCATGTGCCGTTCGGGGTGGCGAATCGCGAGCGCTCGGCGGCGGACTCTGCGCTCGACGAGCCAGCTACCACTTCGAGGGCACCGGTTTGATCTGATGCGCAACCTGTGGGAGCGGGCACGCCCGCGAAGGGCCGCAAAGCGGCCCCAATCTGTTTAGCTGACAGGCACCAGGGCCTGCCAACACCGGCAGCACCAGCCCGCTTTACTCAGCTCGCCCAGCAGGACTGCCGAATGACGCTGCAAAAATTCCCAGGCCGGAATGCAGGGTCCTTGTCCGCGATCACATCCGCCTTCACGTTGCCAAACGTGGTCTGCGGCTTGTGCCGGATGCCCTCGTAAAACGCCTGGATGATCGCCTCCTTGAACCGCTCCCCACGCGGGTGCGCCTGGACCACGGCATCCCGCGCGGCAATCCCCAGCGCATCGTGGTGCAGCCCCAGCACATCAGTCTCTACCCCCGCCGTGACCAGGGCGATCAGCGGGTGCATGTGCTCTGGAATACCCGGCGTGGTATGCAGCGCGATCGCCGTCCACACACGCTCGACATCGCGCTCGTCCACGCCGTGGCGCTGGAGGAAATCGCGCGCCGCATTGGCACCGTCCACCTCGAAGCGGCAGCAATCGCTGCTGTGCTGATGGGTCAGGCCCATGTCATGGAACATGCAGCCTGCGTACAACAGTTCACTGTCGTAACGCAGCCCCAACCGCTGCCCGGCAAGGGCCGCGAAGTAGAAGACCCGGCTGGAGTGGTGGAACAGCAAAGGGGAAGCCGTGTCACGGACGAGCTCGGTGATTTCCCGAGCCATGGCGCTGTCGGGCACCTGGATACCGGCGATGGATGAAGACATGGTCGCTCCTGGGTGGGTTGATGACGAGCCCAGTCTGCGGTCGTGTGCCAATGTCCTCAATTGACTTGTGGCGCCAGATACTGCCATTGTCGGCGGATTACGGACTTGCGACGCAACGCCCGGAGCCACCATGCCCTTTTCCCCAATCACGGTCGCCATCCTGGCCATGCCTGGCGTACAACTGCTGGATGCCTGCGGCCCGCTCGATGTATTCGCCGAAGCCAACCGTCAGGCCGGCCGTGAAGCCTATCGCCTGCTGTTGCTGGCTTGCGAACCGGGGCCGCTGGTGAGCTCTTCCGGTACGCGCCTGGTCGCCGACGGATGGATCGGCGAAGACCTGGAACCCATCGACACCCTGCTGGTCGCCGGCACACCGCAGGCTGCCGAGCAATACCTGCGCCCCGGCATTCTCGACTGGCTGCGGCAACGCGCGGGCGCTTGCCGGCGTTACGGCTCGGTGTGCACGGGGGCGTTTGCCCTGGCGGCTGCCGGGTTGCTGGATGAACGGCGAGTGACCACCCATTGGGCCGTGGCGCAGCCGTTGGCCGAGCGTTATCCGCGGGTACAGGTAGATGCCGATGCCATTCAGGTACATGACGGCAACCTGCGTACCGCTGCGGGGGTAACGGCCGGGTTGGACCTGGCACTGACGTTGGTCGAAGAGGATCTGGGGCGCGACATTGCCAGGCAGGTGGCCGGGCATCTGGTGATGTACTTCAAGCGGCCTGGCGGGCAGCTGCAGTTCAGCCGGCAAGGTGGGACATCACCGGTTGGGCGTTCGGCATTGCAGGGGTTGCAGCGTTACGTGGCCGCCAACCCTGCACTGGACCACGGGGTTGCCAGCCTGGCCGCGCGGGTTGGGCTGAGCCCGAGGCATTTTGCGCGGGTGTTTCAGAGTGATGTGGGAATGACCCCGGCCGCGTGGGTGGAGCTGGCGCGGGTGAATGCTGCGCGGGTGCGGCTGGAGGCTGGGCGAGAGGCACCGAAGCAGGTGGCGGCGCTGTGCGGGTTTGCCAATGCAGATACGTTGCGGCGGGCGTTCGTGAAGCATGTGGGGGTTACGCCGGCGGAGTATCGCAAGCGGTTTGGGCAGTCGGGGTGAGCTGAACCGTGTTATGTGCGCTCGCGCCGGGTACGCTTTAGCGTCCCGGCCGAGGCTGTGCGCTCCATCGCTAGGTCAGCTTAGCGAGGGCCACCGCCCTGATGGCCGCCAAAGCCACCGCCGCCACCGTGGCCACCACCATGACCACCGCCACCACCCGGCGGCATGAACATCCAGCAGCCTGACAAGGCCGATACCAGCGCCGCAACCAGGGCTGCGCGGAAAAGGTGTTTCGACTTCATTGGAACGCTCCACAAGGCTAGATCTGCTGCCTGCCATTACCAGGTTCGGCAGCGGGCGGATTCTAGAGTGACAGCGTGATGGCCTAGGGAAACTTTTCATATCTTTACAGTCGTACTGGCAATCGGGGAGGACCGTTGCCTGTGATTGCGGCTTGCATGCCTGTAGAGCAGGCTAGCCCAACCGCCAATCATCGCCCGGCATGATACGCCGCATGAACTCATCGAAAAGCGGCACAGTGAACGCCGTATCACCGTGGTTCGGGCTGTAGATCATCCCTTTCTCGATCAATGCACTGCGCAGTGGTGCGAGCGTGGAAACCTTCCGCGCCAGGCTGGCCGCGATATCACCAGAACGATGAGGGCCGGCCCCCAGATCCGCCATGCCACGCAGGTATTTCTTTTCCGCAAGCGTAAGGCGGTCAAAGCGCACCCGGAAGAAGCTCTCATCCAGTGTGGCAATCGCCTGCTCTGAAGCGGTTTCGACATCAGCGCTGGTGATGGGGCTCTGCGAGGCTACATCCCATGAGTGCTTGCCCCACTCCTGCAGGAAGTACGGATAGCCCTGTGAATGTGCCAGCACACTTTCCAGCGCCGCCTCTTCGAATTCCACGCCTTCATCTTCTGCAGGCCGCACTACCGCAAACCTTGCGGCCTCAGGAGCAAGCGGGCCGATCTCAGGGAAATCGAACAGTCGCTCCGCATAGGATTTCGCGTTGCCACAACGGCCGCGCAATTGAGGCAGGCCAGCCCCAACCAGCGTGACAGGTAACTGGCCCTGGGCACAGCGATGCAAGGCTGTAATCAACGCGGCCAACTGATCTTCGGCAACGTACTGCAACTCGTCGATGAACATCACCAGCGCCGTGTCGGCGCGCTGTGCGGCCTTGCCGGCCTCCTCCAGCAAGGTCGCCAGGTCACCTTCCAGGTCACCGTTATCAGCCAAGCCAGGTTCCGGCTCCAGGTCCAGGCCTACTTCTATGTCCGCGTAGGCAACCTTCAACGACTTTGCAAAACCGGCAAGGGCTCGCAACCCCCGTTGAGCCAGGTCCCGAGCCGCTTCCACCCGGCTCAGGCGAAGCAGCGCCAAGCGCAGTTGAGGCGCCAACAACGCGGGTAGCGAACGGTTTTCCGGCGCCTCCATGCGTATGGCATGAACGCCCTCGGCTTCGGCTTCAATGCGCATTTTTTCCAGCAGTACAGTCTTACCCACGCCGCGCAAGCCGACCATCAGCACGCTCTTCGCCGCTCGGCCCCGGCGAATGCGGGCGATTGCGATGCTTACCTGCTTGAGCAATGCGTCGCGACCAGCCAATGCCGGCGGCGGCGCGCCTGCTCCCGGGGAATAGGGATTAGCGATCGGGTCCATGACTTATACCGAGTTTAGGAAAGTTATCGAATTTAGATAACTTAACTAATCTCTCTTGATTCGGCAATGTCAGCAAAAGCAAGCCCCTGTGCACAGCACTTTTCTTGAGACCCGACGGTGTTGCCGCTAGCACTTCCGGGCTATTGCCGGACACCTTTCACAACCAGAAGCGACAGTGAACCTTTGTGGCAGCAGTGGCTCAGTTGTGCAAAGCGCGCTTACCACTCCGACAAGGGATTGCCATGAGACCTGCCCCCTCCACCGCCCTTCCCCAGGCTCGCATCGAACGTGAACTGAGCCCGCGGGCGGTGCTCACCGGTGTAGCGCTGGGCATTCTGCTGACGCCCTCGAATGTATACGCGGGCCTTCGGATCGGCTGGTCGTTCAACATGTCGATCATCGCCTTGCTGGTCGGTTTCACCCTGTGGCAGGGCCTGGCGGGGCGCAGCAAGGGCCGGCCCACATGGACGTTGCACGAAAGCAACATCAACCAGACCGTGGCCTCGGCCGCCGCTTCCATCGTTTCTGGCGGGCTGGTCGCGCCGATCCCCGCCTATACCCTGCTCACCGGTCACCAGCTGGACCCGGTGCCGATGATGGCCTGGGTGTTCTCCGTGAGCTTCCTGGGCATCTGGATCGCCTGGTATCTGCGCCCCGCCCTGCTCGATGACCATGGCCTGAAGTTCCCTGAGGGCATGGCGACCCTGGAGACATTGCAGCAGATCTACCGCCACGGCCACGAAGCCATGATGCGGATAAAGGTGCTGTGCAGCGCCGCGTTGCTGTCGGGGCTGGTGAAGTGGATTGACGGGTTCGTCTGGGCGATACCGCGCTGGGCACCCTCGCCTGTGCTCGAGCGCCTGACCTTCACGCTCGACCCTTCGCTGATGGTGGTCGGCTTCGGCGGCATCATCGGCATCCGGGTGGGCCTTACACTGCTGTTCGGCGCCGCGCTGGCCTGGGGCGGGCTGGCACCGTGGCTGATAGACCATGCCCTGGTGGTATTGGCCCCGAACGCCAGCGGCCCACAGTTCGCCGCCCTGGTGGAATGGCTGTTGTGGCCGGGCGTCAGCCTGATGGTATGCGCGACCCTGACGTCATTGTCGGTTCGCCTGTTGCAAATGCCCCGGCAGAGGCCCACCGCCCCGCTGGCAAGTCGGGCAGCGCACGCCCGTGGGCGGTTTCCCCTGGCACCTGCGTGCGGGCTGCTATTGTCCATTGCGCTTGTGGTGGCGTTACAGGCGTTGCTGTTCGGCATCGACTGGTGGATGGCGCTGTTGAGCATTCCCTTGGCGATATGCCTTGCGGTGGTCGCCGCGCGCGTGGTCGGCGCCACCGGTATTGCGCCGATCGGCGCCATCGGCAAGCTGTCGCAGCTGAGCTTTGGCTTGATTGCCCCGGGCCAGGTGGCCATGAACCTGATGAGCGCCAACACTGCCGGTGGCGCGGCCGGGCAAGCCACCGACCTGATGAACGACTTCAAGGTTGGCCAGGCGATCGGCGCGACGCCACACAAACAACTGATTGCACAGTGCCTGGGCATCCTCATCGGCAGCGTGGCGGGCGTGCTGGTGTACCTGGTGCTGATTCCCGAGCCGCAGACACTGCTGCTTACCGAGCAATGGCCCGCACCGGCCGTGGCAACCTGGAAGGCCGTGGCCCAGACCCTGATGCAGGGGCTGGGGGCGCTGTCGCCGGAGCTGCGCTGGGCGATTGTGGCCGGCAGCGCGGCAGGCGTACTGCTAGGCACGCTGGACAGCCTGCTGCCGCAATGGGTGGCGCGTTGGCTGCCGAGTACCGGCGCACTGGGGCTGGCGTTCATACTGCCGGCATCGATCAGCATGATGATGGGGTTCGGCGCGGTGGTCACCTGGCTGGTCGGTTGCCGTTGGCCGAGCGTTACAGAGCGGTTTGCGATCACGGCCGCAGCGGGGCTGATTGCCGGGGAAAGCATTACCGGGGTGGCGGCATCGTTCTGGGAGATGGTGAGAATGCTGTAGCGGTTGGCATGGCACGTGCCATGCTGCACCTGCGCGCCATTTACAACGTTCTGACGCGCCCTTGGATGCGCTGGGTTGCTGCCGGGCAGCCCATCGCGCCTTCACCCTTGACCCACACCCTCCCCCCACCACATGCTCGATCGCTCCACCCACGCTCAAGGAACGATTGCATGAAGCTGGAAACCCTCGCCATCCACGCAGGCTTCAGCCCCGACCCGACCACCCGGGCAGTGGCCGTACCGATCTACCAGACCACTTCCTTCGCCTTCGACGACACCCAGCACGGCGCCGACCTGTTCGACCTGAAGGTGGCCGGTAACATCTACTCGCGCATCATGAACCCCACCAACGACGTGCTAGAGCAGCGCATGGCCGCCCTGGAGGGCGGGGTTGGCGCGCTGGCGGTGGCCTCGGGCATGGCGGCCATCACCTACGCCATCCAGACCGTCGCCGAGGCCGGCGACAACATTGTCTCGGTGGCCAAGCTGTACGGCGGCACCTACAACCTGCTGGCCCACACCCTGCCACGCATGGGTATCCATACCCGCTTCGCCGCCCACGACGACATCGACGCCCTCGAGGCATTGATCGATTCGCGCACCAAGGCGGTGTTCTGCGAGTCCATCGGCAACCCTGCCGGCAATATCGTCGACATCGCCGCGCTGGCCGAGGCTGCCCACCGCCATGGTGTGCCGCTGATCGTCGACAACACCGTGGCCACCCCGGTGCTGTGCCGGCCGTTCGAGCACGGTGCCGATATCGTCGTGCACTCGCTGACCAAGTACATCGGCGGCCACGGCACCAGCATCGGCGGCATCGTCATCGACTCCGGCAAGTTCCCCTGGGCGGACAACAAGGAGCGCTTCGCCCTGCTCAACACCCCCGACCCGTCCTACCATGGTGTCACTTACACCGAAGCCTTCGGCCCCGCCGCCTTCATCGGCCGCTGCCGCGTGGTGCCATTGCGCAATACTGGCGCGGCGCTGTCGCCGTTCAACGCCTTCCTGATCCTGCAAGGCCTGGAAACCTTGGCCTTGCGCATGGAGCGCCACACCGAGAACGCGCTGAAGGTCGCCCGTTACCTGCAAGCCCACGAGCAGGTAGCGTGGGTGAAATATGCAGGGCTGCCTGACCACCCCGAGCATGAACTGGCCCAGCGCTACACCGGCGGCAAACCAGCGTCGATCCTGTCGTTCGGCATCAAGGGCGGCCAGGCGGCCGGTGCGCGCTTCATCGATGCGTTGCAGCTGGTGGTGCGCCTGGTGAACATCGGCGACGCCAAGTCGCTGGCCTGCCACCCCGCCTCCACTACCCACCGCCAGCTCAACGACGAGGAGCTGGAAAAGGCCGGCGTGCCACGGGACATGGTGCGCCTGTCGATCGGCATCGAGCACAGCGACGATATCATCGCCGACCTGGCCCAGGCGCTGGAGGCCAGCCGCGGTTGATTCATCTGCGCCCTACCCAATGCCTACGGCGGGCGCACCTTCCGCACATCTGGATAGCCCTGCGATGACCCTGTTCTACCTCAAGCTGATCGTCACCCCGCTCCTTATGTGGGCCATCTCCCTCGCCTCGCGTCGCTGGGGCGGCCTGCTCGGTGGGTTGCTGTCCGGCCTGCCGATCACTTCGGCCTTGGTAATGACCTTCCTGTGCCTGGAGCAGGGCACGGCCTTTGCCTTGGGTGCGGTGCCCGGCGCGCTGGGCGGCCTGGCGGCGGTGCAGGCCACGTACACCTTCTACCTGTTCGCCACACGCAGGCTCGGCATCGGCTGGGCTGTATTGCTGGCGATGCTGTTCTATGGCGTCGCGGCCTACGCGTTTACCCACGGGGGCAACCTGTATCTGTCGATTGCCGTGGCGCTGGTGCTGATCGGCGTGCTGATACGCGCCAGCGGCCGCGAGCCCAGGCCGGACACCCTGGTCCGGCCCCGGCATCGATTTTGGGAAATCCCTCTGCGCATGGTGTCTGCCACTTCGTTGCTGATGGTCACCACAAGCCTGGCCAACTGGCTGGGCCCGGCGACCAGCGGGATGCTGGCGCCGATCCCGGTGATTGCCTGGCCGCTGGTGGTGTTCGCCCATGTGCAGACTGGCCGTGCAGGAATGGCGGCGATGGTGCGGGGCAATGCGATCGGGGCGGTGGGGGTGATTGCGTTTTATCTGGTATTGGCGGGGCTGCTCGATGCCTGGGGTGTCGCAATTGCCATCAGCCTGGCAATGCTTTGTGCCGTGGTCCTGACCGTGGGGCTGGCGGCTGCGTTGCGACGGGGGTGATACACCGGCGCGCATGCCAGGGCTGTGTCCATCGGGGCTGCTGCGCAGCCCATCGCAGGCAAGCCAGCTCCTACAGGATCACTACAGCCTTCAAGGCAGATGCAGTACCTGTGGGAGCGGGTTCACCCGCGAACACCGGCGTAGCCGGTGCCATGCACTGCGTTGGATTCTTCGCGGGCATGCCCGCTCCTACAGGATTACCACAACCTTCAAGGCAGCCGCAGTACCTGTGGGAGCGGGTTCACCCGCGAACACCGGCGCAGCCGGTGCCATGCACTGTGTCGGATTTTTCGCGGGTAAACCCGCTCCCACAGGGCCCCGCCCTATCAATGGTCACTCCCTGCGCTGATCCAGGTCTACCGCAGGCTGCTCCACGCTCTGCCTGCCGTCATCAGCCAAGCTGTCTTCCTCCTGCCAATCACCACCCTCTTCTTCGTTCATGAGCGGGTCGTCGTCAGGGTCGGGTATGGTCGGGCGGTCGGGGTCAACGGCCAGGTCAGGTGAAGTGGGCATGTCCAGGTTCGTGCCGCCTTGTGCATTCGGATCGGGGCTCATCGCTGCATACCTCGCAAGAAAAGGTGTGAACCGCATTCGTTCCGGGCAATTCCGTCAGCGAGGCTGCGGGTGCTCGGCAGAAACCGAATTGTTGGCCTGCACGTCCTCCATCTCCTCCTCGATCGGGCCTTCGTCATCCGAAGGTAGCGGGATCTCTCCGTCACCGCTGCCGGGCTGGGATTCGGTTTGCTCGAGGCCGGGGTCATTCTGATCGTTTGCCATGGAAGTTCTCCTGGGTTTGCGCATTGATCGCGCATACAGATCGGACGGAAAACGGCCAGCAGCAGTGCCTTGGGTTCGACAGGTGGCGCAAAAGGCCGGGGTACCGATCATGGCCCCATATAGAGCTAAACCATTATTCAGAGACGTTTCCTACAAGCTTTTAGGAAGCCCAATGCCTCTCTAGAAAGCGATTCCCCGTTAGTGTTCAGAGGTCGACAAGGACCTGTCCAACACGAGGATCGCTCATGACCATCAGCCAACGTATTGCCCTCGCGATTGCCGAAGCCGGGCTGCCGCACGACCAGTGCA
Source organism: Pseudomonas sp. A2 (assembly GCF_023100865.1). NCBI lineage: Bacteria > Pseudomonadati > Pseudomonadota > Gammaproteobacteria > Pseudomonadales > Pseudomonadaceae > Pseudomonas > Pseudomonas sp. A2. Next base: position 2,461,421 of record NZ_CP039127.1, on the reverse strand, counting down.
TGTTCTGCGAGCGCCAGGGCCTGCCGATCCTGCCGCTGCGCCGCGCCCTGGTGCCCGATACCCGCCCCGAGTGTGTTTCCACCGTGGCGGATAACCGGCATATCACGGCGAAGATCGGCTTGCGCACCTTGCGCAGGGGCTTCCTGTATGTGCTGCTCGACCAGCAGGTCTGGCATGCCTATGCCGTCAGCGAGCAAGGTCATCTGCGCCGCTTCAACCCTTACGAGCCGCCAGATGGCCCGCCTTCGCCGCTGCCCGAAAAATGCGTGAACGCAGATCACGACATTCCTTCGGCCTTTCTCAACCTCGATACCGACAGGTACACCAGCGCCTGGCTGGCCTTCTCCAGTGACGCCTGGCCGGTGAGCGTGCTGAACGCCTACAAGAGCGGCGCGTCGCCTGCGCATCGCTTCCAGGGCCTGGACCTGATTCAGGCGCGCAACGATCCCGAACTGCTGGGCATCGCCATGACACCCGATAAGCTTGGGGTCGACCAGCAGGTGTTCGAGTATGCCCAGCATGGCTGTGCCCCCTTCGACAGTGCGCATGGCTTTCACAGCCGCTGGTTGCGCCGGTTCGCCCTGCGCGGGTATCTGGTCAATGCGATCAACCGGCACAAGCTGGAAAACGGCGTGCTGGCAGTGGTGCTCGACGACACTGTCGGGCTGATTCAGGAGTACAACCATCAGCGCTTGAACTGGGTAGTGAAGCGTCAGGCCTGGCGTGAAGAACCGATGCGCGCCTATCAGCTGCAGACCTCGCAGATCCTGCAGATCATTCGTGCCACGCACAGGGAATGGGCGGCGCAGAAGGTGCCGTCGCTGGAACCGATGACGGGTGATGGGCCGCCGGTGTTCACCGACCCGGCAGTCGAGCGGCAGCTGTTGGTCGAGCGTGCGCAGCAGGCGAGTGACGAGCGGCTTGAAGAGCGCTACCACGAACCGCAGCGGGCCGCGTTCCAGGCTGAATATGAGCAGCAGGAACGTGAGTTTCAGCGTTACATCGACAAGGACGCCCAGGCGTACGTTGCCTTGTTCGATACGCCCATGTTCAAGGTGGCCGAGGCATACGACTACGACGGTAATGATCGTGAGTCCGGGGTGGCCTACGCCAAGACCATGGCCCTGTGCCTGGGCGGCGGGGTTACGGAAGCTGTCGTCCCCCGCCTTGAACCGCATATTCCCGCTTCCGGCACCAGCGAACTGCTCTGGTTGAAATGGCTGCAGGACCCTGACAGCCCGCCCTACCGCGCCTTGCTGATGCGCGACCAGGCACTGCTGGCCGGGCTGCTGCCCAGTTTCTCCGCCACAGAAGCGATCAACTGGAACGACAGCGACAAGCTTTACGGCATGCTGAGCAAGATCATCGCCAGCGATGACGCTGGCTTGCGCACGCGCAATACCCTCAAACAGGCCATTGCTGAAACGCAGGGTGCGCTCAATGCGGCCAGTCAGCGGCTGGCGCCATGTCTGTCGCCAGGTATTCAGAAGGCTGTGCGGCATTTGAACAGTGCCACGCAGTTTCTCTACAACGGCGTCCACCTGATCGAACTGGAAGTGAAGATGAAGCTGGGCGAGTACTACGCCTTGCAGAGCGCCCACCTCCGGGAGTTGCAGCACAAGGCCAATGTGTCGATCGCCGAGGCGCGGGACCGGATGCGCCGCAATATCGATGACTTCGAGTTTGGCTCGATGAAGGCCATGCGCAAGGTGCGGCCGATCATCCAGCACGGGCTGATGAGCCTGGCCGTGCTCGATCCACGGTTCACCAATACGATGATCAGCGTGACGGTGTGGGTCGAGGGCAAGGCCGAGGAAGTGCATGGCCGGTTGTTCAAGGAGGCCAGCATGGGGGTGACCCAGGCGAGCAGCGCGGCGCAGCTTGCCTTGGTGGATATCTCGGTGGCGGCAGGGACGTTGGAAACCGATGCGCGCAGGTTGTTGCACGGGATGAAGATCACGACGCAGCAGGCGGCCCGATTGGTTAGAACCGGTTTTTCCGGGTTGCGCGGGATTGCTGGCAGCTGGGAAGTCCTGCTGGCGATAGGCGGGTTGTATCTGCAGCAGGACAGCCTGGGCAGGAATCAGGACAAGGCGGAAACGGAGATTGGGCCCAAGGCGTATGAGGCCAGGTTGGCGTTGCAAGGATCCCAGTTGGGCCTATTGGGAGGGCAAGTCGAACTGGTTGGGCTCATTTTGAGATCAAGTGCTGGTCCACTGAATTTGGGACGAGCAAAGGGTGTAGCAGCCACAGGGGAGGCCTTGATAAGGCTTGGTGCTTTGGTGAGTGCGGTTGCAGGGGTCTTTGATGCGGCTCAAGCAATCAATGCCATGAGGCGCACCGCCGCTGCGGGTGATGATGCCGCATACAACCGACATCTAATTTCGGCCGTTTTGTATGTTTTTGGCACTGTCGCTTTCGGATTCGCAGTACTCAATCCCTTGGTTTTCGGCCCGCTGGGATTGGCGATCGCCCTCACGCTTGCTGCTTATCAACTAAGCAAACGCGCTCAGGAAAATGAATCAACTGATCTGGAGCGCTGGGTAAGGCGGTGCTGCTTTGGAAAAGCAGACGAAAAGCCGACCATTCATTGGAATGTTCCAGAACAGGCGGATATCGCTTTTGCCGAACTCAATGCTGCCACGCTAGGCGTTCAGGCGAAGTTGAATTTTGAGTCGCGCTTGGCAACTGATCCAGGGCTTCCGAAAATCGGCGGCTTGATTGGTGCCGAAATAATTAGAAAGTTAAAATTCTTGATCGCATTGCCTATGTATGATCAGCGGTCATCGGGATATCGCTGGAAGTTGATCGTGCATCGTCACGGTGATGGCAGTCACCCCGATTACGTTGGCGGGGAAACTATTGCTTCGGGTGATTTTTTTGCAAATGCTGAAGAACCTCTCTCACCGTCCTCTTCATTTTCCAGCTTTGCATCGCCACGAATCCCCGATCACGACCGCAGTATTTCAATTAGCGAGAAGCAGAAACCTTATTCTACTGGACTCTGTCAGTTAGAGATTTCTGGCTCGATATCGCTCATGGCAACTATAGGAAAGCACACGATCTTGGCGGCTACGCTGTTGGTCATGTACTGGCCGGATCGGAGTCTACCAAGTGGGTACATTGAGATTTGTGTCAGGGAGATTAACTAGTGAAACGTGATGATGAAGTTTTGTGCGAACGTGCTTTAGGCTGGAGTCATGACCTTCCCAAGGTGGATGAAGTGCCAAAATGGCGGAGCGTATGGGCGAGTGTCAAACCTGCACCCAATTATTTCGATGATGTGTATCTCGAGTTACCACGGAGCAGCACCATCCTTCGAGGTGTTATATTTTTGATTGGGGTTCCGAGCTTACTATTTACTCTAGGAATGACGCTTTACTTATATTGGATCCTTTTGCATGGCAGTTGGCCGCGCGACTGGCTTACAAACATATCAATAGCTCTTCTTCCGGTAGCATTAGGGGCTTTGACTGCCTATGTCAGGCTTGATCTGGTTGCCCCTAGAGACGAGCCAATTCGCTTCAACCGACTTCGCCAGAAAATATATCTTTATGAGTTTCGATATGACCGTATCTTCATCTTCAGTCGCAAACGCTGGGGCGTCAAACCGGTCGCCTACAACTGGGACGATGTAACCGCCGAAGTCTACCGAGTCTACGCCCCCGGCCACGGTGGCCTGATCGAAAACGTCATGCTGTCGGTCCGCAACCCGGAAACCAACGAAGTCATCGACCGTGTGTTCTTCACCTATGACCTCTACAAAGGCGAAGCCTACTGGGCCATCGCCCGACTATTCATGCAGCAAGGCCCCGAAGCCCTGCCGAAGTTCGTACACCCACCCCGTGACTGGAACGATGACGATGGCCTGAGCCACATGCATTGCCTGGCACCAAAGGTTCATTGGCCGGAGGACATTGACCGTGAATCCCGCACTGCCCCATCTGACTGAGAAGGCCGATGCTTTGAAGCAGTGGTTTTATACGGCCCGTGACAGATGCCGAATCTATCTAAATATGGCGGCATGATCCGGAACTAAACTAACAAGTGGCACTTGTTTGCGAGGATAGGATCATGGCCTATGTCGATTGGCGATTGCGCGGCGCAGGGGTCGACCTTTGCAACTGCGATTATGGCTGCCCCTGCCAGTTCAATGCCTTGCCCACCCATGGCACTTGCGAAGCGGCAGTGGGCTATCACATCGAGGAGGGGTACTTCGACGAGGTGTCGCTGGCCGGCTTGAATGTGGCCTGCACCTTCGCCTGGCCTGGGCCCATCCACGAGGGCGGTGGGCAATGCCAGGCCTTTATCGATGAACGCGCCAGTGATGCCCAGCGCCAGGCATTGCTGACCATTCTCAGCGGCCAGGAGCAGGAACCCACGGCCTTCTTCGCCATTTTTGCCAGCACGGTGCAGACCATGCACGCACCGCAGTTCGTGCCGGTTGAGGTGCACACCGACCGCGCCGCACTGACCGCCAGCATCCACGTGCCCGGGGTGCTGGATGGCCGGGCCGAGCCGATCCGCAACCCCGTGGACGGATCGGTGCACCGGGCCAGGCTGGTGCTGCCAGAGGGCTTCGAGTTCGGCGAAACGGACTGCGCCAGCGCCACCTTCAACTGCTCCGGGGCGGTGAAGCTGGACTATGCCGGGCGAAACGCCATGCTCTACGACCTGGATATGGGGCCAAATGGCATCATCCGCGGCTAGCCGCTGGCCAGCCCCGGGCGCGCTGCTGACCGGCGCGCTGGTGCTGATGATCAGCGCGCTGGGTTGGTGGTGGCACGTCGAGCAGGCAACGACCATGGCGGCGATGGGCGAGATGCAGATGCCACCCACCGCCTGGTGGTCGCGCCAGGGCGCGCTGACCCTGCTGATGTGGTTGGCGATGATGCAGGCGATGATGCTGCCGGCCGCCCTGCCGGTGTTCCTGCTTTACCGACGCTGCCTGCTGCGCGACAGCACCGGCCCATTCAAGCTGCTGCTGTTCTGCGCGGCCTATGCGCTGCTCTGGTGTGGCTTCGCCCTGCTGATGACCCTGCTGCAGGCCCTTGGCGAATGGCTTGGCTGGCTCGATCCCATGACCCTGCGCCTGCCACCGCTCATGGGTGCGTTACTGCTTCTGCTGGCCGGTGGCTACCAGATGAGCCAGGGCAAGGCCGCTTGCCTGGAGCATTGCCAGAGCCCGCTTTTCTTTCTTCAGCACCATGTACGCCCGGGCCTTGGCGGCGCCTGGAGGCTGGGGTTGCAGCATGGCCTGTACTGCATCGGTTGCTGCTGGGCGCTGATGCTGGTGCTGCTGGTGGTTGGCGCCATGAGCCTGTGGGGCATGGCCGCGCTGGCGATGCTGGTTCTGGCGGAGAAAGTGTTGCGGTTGGGCGCGGCCTGGCGCCGCTACAGTGGCGCCCTGCTTAGCGCTGGTGGTCTGCTGCTGGCGCTATGGCCGCATATCTGACAACCCGCCCGGGCCTACCCGGGCGGGTGCAGCGGTACCACGCCGAAGCCATTGGCGTCAGGCCAGCGCCTCGCGGCTGTGCTGGCCGTCGACCAGGCGTTGCAGGCCCAGCGGGTTGGCGTTTTTCAGGGCGTCGGGCAGCAGCGCATCCGGGTAGTCCTGGTAGCACACCGGCCGCAGGAAGCGGTCGATGGCCAAAGTGCCGACCGAGGTCCCACGGGCATCGGACGTGGCCGGGTATGGCCCGCCATGCACCATGGCATCGCACACTTCGACACCGGTCGGGTAACCATTGACCAGCAGGCGCCCAGCCTTGCGCTGCAGCAGCGGCACCAGCGCAGCGAAGCGCTGCAGGTCTTGTGGCTCGGCAATCAGCGTTGCCGTCAGCTGCCCGTGCAAGGCTTGCAGCGCGCGGCGCAGTTCGGCTTCGTCGGCCACCGCCACGGCCACCGTGGCCGGCCCGAACACCTCCTCCTGAAGCAACGCATCACCGTCAAGCAGCAGGCTCACATCCGCCTGGAACAGCTGCGCCTGCGCCTGGTCGCCAGCCTGGTCGGCGCCGGCCAGGTGACGCACGCCCGGGTGCTGGTGCAGGCGTTGCACGCCCTGGGCATAGCTGCGCAATGTACCGGCATTGAGCATGGTCTGCCCGGGCTGGTCGGCCAGCTGCGCACCAAGGGCCGCCAGGAAGTTGCTGAACGCTTCGCCGGCAATACCGATGACCAGCCCGGGGTTGGTGCAGAACTGCCCGCAGCCCAGCACCACCGAACCGGCCAGCTCCCTGGCCACCTGCTCGCCCCTGGCCTGCAAGGCCGCCGGCAAGACCAGCACCGGGTTGATGCTGCTCATTTCGGCGAACACCGGAATCGGCTGCGGGCGCGCTGCAGCCAGCTCGCACAGCGCACGGCCGCCCTTGAGCGAACCGGTGAAGCCCACGGCCTGGATCGCCGGGTGGCGCACCAGCGCTTCGCCGACACCGGCACCGTAGATCATGTTGAACACGCCCGCGGGCATGCCGGTGGCCACCACTGCCCGCTCGATGGCCTCGGCCACCCGTTCGGCAGTGGCCATGTGGCCGCTGTGCGCCTTCACCACCACCGGGCAACCGGCGGCCAGCGCTGCGGCGGTATCACCCCCAGCGGTGGAGAAGGCCAGCGGGAAGTTGCTGGCGCCGAACACAGCTACCGGGCCGACGCCGGTGCGATACTGGCGCAGGTCGGGGCGCGGCAGCGGCTGACGCTGGGGTTGGGCACGGTCGATGCGAGCCCCCAGGTAGTCGCCACGACGAAGCACCGAGGCGAACAGGCGCATCTGGTTGCTGGTGCGCGCGCGTTCGCCCTGGATGCGCCCGGCCGGCAGTGCGGTTTCGCGGCACACGGTGGCGACAAAGGTGTCGTCCAGCGCATCCAGCTGGTCGGCAATGGCATCGAGGAACTGCGCACGGCGCTGCGGCGCCAGGGCGTTGTATTCGGCGAAGGCCGCTTCGGCAGCCTGGGCGGCGGCGTCCACCTCCTCCGGGGTGGCTTGGGCAAAGGCCTGCGGCAAGGCTTCGCCGGTGCGCGCGTCGAGGCTTTGCAGGCGCACGCTGCCGGCAGCGCTGCGCTGGCCGCCAATGAAGTTGCTTCCGGTCATGGTTGGCTCCTGTAATGAGGAAAGAAGATTCAAAGGTTCATGTCAGCCATGGAGTGCACATGCCCCGCCATGTCAGCAGGGCCCCTGTGGGAGCGGCTTCAGCCGCGAACACCGGCGCAGCCGGTGCCATGCACCGCGCCGGGCCCTTCGCGGCTAAAGCCGCTCCCACAGGTACGCGGGCGAACCCGACACACTGCTCGCCTGACTGCTCAAAGGCTTTTCACCACCCCGGGGCGAACCTGCCCGGGCGCGGCGGCAATGCCGTTGCGCAGCGGCTGGCCGAAGGCGTCGAGGCTGACTTCGAAGGTGTCGCCCGGGCGCGCCTGGATGCCGTCGGCGAACGACAGCGTGGCAGTGCCGAAGTAATGCACGTGGATATCGCCGGGGCGCAGGAACTGGGTGTACTTGAAGTGGTGAAATTCCAGGTTCTCGAAGCTGTGGCACATGTTCTGCTCGCCCGAGAGGAACGGCTTGCGCCACAGCTCCTGGCCGTCGCGCAGGATGCGGCTGGTGCCTTCCAGGTGGGCCGGCAGCGCACCCAGGCGCAGCTCTGGGCCGAAGCTGCAGGCGCGCAGCTTGGAATGGGCCAGGTACAGGTAGTTGCGCCGCTCCATCACATGGTCGGAAAACTCGTTACCCAACGCATAGCCAAGACGGTAAGGCATGCCGTCGGCACCGATCAGGTACAGCCCGACCAGCTCTGGCTCCTCGCCGGCATCTTCGGCGAACGCCGGCAGCGGCAGGTCGGCGCCAGGGCGCACGACGATGCCACCGTCGCCCTTGTAGAACCACTCCGGCTGCGCGCCCTCCTGGCCTGCCGGCGGCCGACCGCCATCGAGGCCCCACTGGAACATGCGCATGCTGTCGGTCACCGCGCCTTCGGCCTGCTGCTGATGCATCTTGTCGCGGGTTGCGGCGCTGCCCAGGTGGGTCAGCCCGGTGCCGGTGACCAGGCAGTGCGCCGGGTCCGGGTGGTCCAGTGGTGGCAACACGCGGCCTTCAGCCAGCAGGGCCAGGTAGTCGTGGCGCTCGCCCAGGCCGGCAGCCTGCACTTCAGCGGCCAGGTCACGGCCGGCGGCAATGGCTTGCAGGGCCAGCTCGCGGGTGCTTCCAGCGCCCTGCACCTGCAGGGCGTAATCGCCTTCCACCACGCCCACGCAGCGCTCGCCGGTGGCGGTTTCAAATTGGATCAATCGCATGTTTGTGCTCGCTTCTCGGTTGCGAAAATTAGCGGGAGGCTTCGGCTGCCCGCGTGGAAGCCAGGCGCTGGCGGCGCTCCAGGCGGTTGTAGACAACCCCGGTGAGCAACAGCCCGAACAGCATCACCACGGCCAGGAAATACAGCCCCGACGAAAGCTGCCCGGTGTGCTCCTTGAGCGCGCCGATACCGAACGGGCCCAGGTAGCCGCCGAGGTTGCCGATCGAGTTGATCAAGGCGATGCCGGCTGCAGCGCTGGCCCCGGAGAAGAAACGGCCCGGCAAGGTCCAGAAAATGGCGGTGCAGGAGAACAACGCGAATGCCACCAGGCACAGCGCTGCCAGCTGCATGACCGGCACGCTAAGCCAGGCACTGAAGAACAGGCCGATCGCACCCAGGGAATACAGCAGGCCGAGGTGGCCATAGCGGTCGTTCAGGCGGTCGGAGCTGCGCGGCACGATCAGCAGGCCGATGATGCCGAACAGGTAAGGCACGGCCGAAACGAAACCGGTGACCAGGTCACTGCCGCCAAACTGGTGGATCAGCGTCGGCAGCCAAAGGCCCAGGCCGTAAATGCTCAGGGTCACCGGCAGGTAGAACAGCGCCAGCAACAGCACCCGGCTGTCCTTCAGGGCATGCAACGGATTGCCATGGCGGGTCTGGCCGAACTCGCGCAGGTCGTTGGCCAGTTGTTCCTGCAGCCAGCTGCGCTGTTCGTCGCTGAGCCAGCGCACCTTGGCCGGGCTGTCTGGCAGCAGGCGCAGGGTCGGCCAGGCCAGCAGCACCGCGGGGGTACCGATGCAGATGAACAGCCATTGCCAGCCATGCAGGCCGTAGATGCCATCGAGCCCCAGCAGCGCGCCCGAGAGCGGCCCGGTGATCAGCATCGCCAGCGGCTGGGAGAGGATGAAGAAGCCGAGGATCTTGCCGCGATGGCGCACCGGGTACCACTGGGTGATGTAGTACAGCACGCCCGGAAAGAAGCCCGCCTCGGCCGCCCCCAGCAGAAAGCGCATCACGTAGAAACCGTTGGGCCCGGTAACGAACGCCATGCCGACGGTGATCGCGCCCCAGGTAACCAGAATGCGGGCGAACCAGCGGCGCGCGCCAAAGCGGTCGAGCAACAGGTTGCTCGGCACCTCGAACAGGAAGTAACCAATGAAGAAGAGCCCGGCACCAAGGCCGTAGGCCGCGTCACCCAGGCCGATGTCGGCGCCCATGTGCAGCTTGGCGAAGCCCACCGCGGAACGGTCGACATAGGCCACCAGGTAAAGCAGTACCAGAAAAGGGATGAGTTTCAGTGTGATCAGGCGGACGAGCCGCTGCTCCTGAATCATGGCGATGTCTCCAATTGTTCTTGTAATGGGTACAGCACCTGGCCGGGGACTTTTTGGCAGACCTCTGACCTGGGTGAATGATCTTATAGTATTACTAATTGAGCCAACAAGCCTTCACAGAGAGCATTTTTATCAGTACAGTCGATCGCACAACGACAAATAGTAATACTAATTAGGTGTTCCCATGTCTGATAACAAACGCCCACTGCGCTCCGCCCAATGGTTCGGCACCGCCGACAAGAACGGTTTCATGTACCGCAGCTGGATGAAGAACCAGGGTATTCCTGACCACGAATTCCAGGGCAAGCCGATCATCGGCATCTGCAACACCTGGTCGGAGCTGACCCCGTGCAACGCGCACTTCCGCAAGATTGCCGAACATGTCAAAAAGGGCGTGCTGGAGGCTGGCGGCTTCCCGGTGGAGTTCCCGGTGTTCTCCAGCGGCGAGTCCAACCTGCGCCCCACCGCCATGCTCACCCGCAACCTGGCGAGCATGGATGTGGAGGAAGCGATCCGTGGCAACCCGGTGGACGCCGTGGTGCTGCTGACCGGCTGCGACAAGACCACCCCGGCGCTGCTGATGGGCGCGGCGAGCTGTGATGTGCCGGCGATCGTGGTTACCGGCGGGCCGATGCTGAACGGCAAGCACAAAGGCAAGGACATTGGCGCCGGCACCATCGTCTGGCAGATGCACGAGGCCTACAAGGCCGGCCAGATCGACCTCAACGAGTTCCTCTCGGCCGAGGCCGGCATGTCGCGCTCGGCGGGTACCTGCAACACCATGGGCACCGCCTCGACCATGGCCTGCATGGCCGAAGCGCTGGGCACCTCGCTGCCGCACAACGCCGCCATTCCGGCGGTGGATGCACGCCGTTACGTGCTCGCCCACCTGTCGGGCATGCGCATTGTCGACATGGTGCGCGAAGACCTGCGCCTGTCGAAAATCCTCACCCGCGAAGCCTTCGAGAACGCCATCCGCGTCAACGCCGCCATCGGTGGCTCGACCAACGCGGTGATTCACCTGAAGGCCATTGCCGGGCGTATCGGCGTGGACCTGCAGCTGGAAGACTGGACCCGTATCGGCCGCGGTACGCCAACCCTGGTCGACCTGCAGCCTTCGGGCCGTTTCCTGATGGAAGAGTTCTACTACGCCGGCGGCCTGCCTGCGGTCATCCGCCGCCTGGGCGAACACGGCCTGCTGCCCAACCCTGCCGCGCTGACGGCCAACGGCAAGAGCCTGTGGGACAACTGCCAGGCCGCACCGCTGTATGACGAAGAGGTGATCCGCCCGATCGACAAGCCGCTGGTGGCCGACGGCGGCATCTGCATCCTGCGCGGCAACCTGGCGCCCAAGGGCGCCGTGCTCAAGCCCTCGGCCGCCACCCCGGCGCTGATGCAGCATCGTGGCCGCGCCGTGGTGTTCGAGAACTTCGACGACTACAAGGCACGCATCAACGACCCCGAGCTGGATGTGGATGCCAGTTCCGTGCTGGTGATGAAGCACTGCGGGCCCAAGGGCTACCCGGGCATGGCCGAGGTCGGCAACATGGGCCTGCCGGCCAAGCTGCTGGCCCAGGGCGTGACCGACATGGTGCGTATTTCCGATGCCCGCATGAGCGGCACCGCCTACGGCACCGTGGTGCTGCACGTGGCGCCGGAAGCGGCAGCTGGCGGGCCGTTGGCTGCCGTGCGCGAAGGCGACTGGATCGAACTGGATTGCAAGGAAGGCCGGCTGCACCTGGACATTTCCGACGAGGAACTGGCCGGCCGCCTGGCAGACCTGCAAGCCCCGCCGCAGTTGATCAGCGGTGGTTACGCCAGGCTGTACCTGGACCACGTCATGCAGGCCGATGAGGGTTGCGACTTCGACTTCCTGGTCGGATGCCGAGGGGCGGCGGTGCCCAAGCACTCGCACTAAGGCCTGATGTCATTGGGGCATGCCCGCCCCCGCAGGTACTGCGCTGGCTTCGAGTTGACGCTACACCTGTGGGAGCGGCTTCAGCCGCGAACACCGGCGTAGCCGGTGCCATCCACCGCGTCGCCTGCTTCGCGGGTGAACCCGCTCCCACAGGGACGGCGCAGGCTTCAGGCTCACGCGGTACCTGTAGGAGCGGCTTCAGCCGCGAACACCGGCGCAGCCGGTGCCATCCACCGCGTCGCCTGCTTCGCGGGTGAACCCGCTCCCACAGGGACGGCGCAGGCTTCAGGCTCACGCGGTACCTGCGGGAGCGGCCGTGGCCGTGAACACCGGCGCAGCCGGTGCCATCCACCGCGTCGCCTGCTTCGCGGGTGAACCCGCTCCCACAGGGACGGCGCAGGCTTTGGGCTCGCGCTGTACCTGTAGGAGCGGCTTCAGCCGCGAACACCGGCGCAGCCGGTGCCATCCACCGCGTCACCTGCTTCGCGGGTGAACCCGCTCCCACAGGGACGGCGCAGGCTTCAGGCTCACGCTGTACCTGTAGGAGCGGCTTCAGCCGCGAACACCGGCGCAGCCGGTGCCATCCACCGCGTCGCCTGCTTCGCGGGTGAACCCGCTCCCACGGGGACGGCGCAGGCTTCAGGCTCACGCGGTACCTGTAGGAGCGGCTTCAGCCGCGAACACCGGCGCAGCCGGTGCCATGCACCGCGTCGACGCGCTAATGCTATGATGCTGCCCCCGCCAGAAGGATCCGCCCCGCCCCACATGAACTACCGCCAACCCACCACGCGCAAGAGCATGCACGCCACCCTGGTCCAGGACCTTGGCGTACAGATCGTATCCGGCCAACTCGCACCCGGGCAGAAGCTGCCTTCCGAGGCCAGCCTTTGCGAAGCCTACGCGATCAGCCGGCCGGTGTTCCGCGAGGCGATGCGCGCCCTTACCGCCAAGGGCCTGATCGAGGCCCGCCCGCGGGTGGGTACCCTGGTTCGGCCGCGCCATGACTGGCACATGCTCGACCCGGACGTGCTGCACTGGCTGATGCAGGCCACACCGCAACAGGAATTCTTCAACATGCTGAGCAGCGTACGCTGGGTCATCGAACCCGCCGCCGCCGCACTGGCCGCCACCAACGCCAGCGCCGACGACGTCGACTCGATCGCCGAGGCCTACCAACGCATGGAAGCCGCCCGCAACCATGAAGAGCGCCTGCAACCGGACCTGGACTTCCACGCCCGCATCGCCGACGCCACCCACAACGACCTGCTGGCCTACCTGTGCAACATGCTGTCGATGGCGCTGCGCGAGTCGGTGCGCTACTCCAACCAGCGGGCGAATTTCGACGAACTCGCCCTGCCCCGCCACAAGGCGATTCTGACCGCTATCCAGAACGGTGACGCGCTGGGCGCGCGGCATGCTTCACTGGTACAGCTTGAAGATGCCCGCGTGGCGCTGGCCAAGGTACTGGGGCAGGACCCGACAAGCTGAGGTATCGACCGAGCCTACCTCAGCCACCGGGCCCGCCGATCAGAACACCGACCAGCCGATCCGCGAACTGAGCAGTTCGAGCGCCGCCATCCCGGCCAGGGAGTTACCCGCCGCATTCAACTCCGGCGACCACACGCACACGGTGAATTGCCCCGGCACGATGGCCACAATCCCGCCCCCCACGCCACTCTTGCCCGGCAACCCTACCCGATAGGCGAAATTCCCTGCTTCGTCATACAACCCGCTGGTGGCCATGATCGAGTTCACCTGCTGGGTCTGGCGCCGGGTCAGAATCTGCTCACCGCTGTGCTTGCAGAACCCATCATTGGCCAGGAAACAGAACGCCCGGGCCAGGTCCAGGCAATTCATCTGCAGCGCGCAATAGCTGAAATAGCTGCGCAGCACCGTCTCCACTTCGTTATGGAAGTTGCCGAATGACTGCATCAGGTAAGCCATGGCCGCGTTACGCGCACGGAACTGATACTCCGAGTCGGCAACGCGGGCATCGATCGCGATATGGGGATTGCCCGATAGCCGCCGCACGAAATCGCGCATCGACAACGTGGGTGCAGCGAAGCGCGACTGGTTGATATCGCAGATCACCAACGCACCCGCATTGATAAAGGGATTACGCGGCCGACCGCGTTCGAACTCCAGCTGTACCAGCGAGTTGAACGGCTGGCCGGAAGGCTCATGGCCAAGCCGCTGCCAAATGGCTTCCCCGGAGTGCCCGATCGCCTGCACAAGGCTGAACACCTTGGAAATACTCTGCACCGAGAACGGCACCAGCGCGTCGCCTGCGCAGTAATAGCTGCCATCGTTGCCATAGACCGCGATGCCCAGCTGGTTCGCCGGCACATCGGCCAGCGCGGGAATGTAGTCAGCCACTTTGCCCTTGCCGATCAAGGGACGTACTTCTTCGAGAATCTCGTTCAACAGCGTTTGCATGAAAGGCCCTGTATCAGTCCCCAGACGACGGCTAAGGGGTAGCATTCTTGACGAAGATCGAGCGAAAGAAATCACACTCCCGGCAAGAAATTGTCGGCCGACCGTGCATCACGCCATGGCCTATGCTGTGCTTGTTTCGACGGTATACAGACCGCGCACCCGCCAGGTACCCAAGCCAACCAAGGAACGGAGGACCCACAATGCCAGCTTGCCCCTTGCCCGCTGACGAAGCGCTGCGCCAGCGCACGCTCGACGACATGAACCTGGTCGACACGCCAGCCGAGCATTACCTGGATACCTTGGTGCGGCTCACCCAGGACCTGGCCCATGTGGACACTGTGCTGATCAGCCTGATCGACCAGGACCGGCAGTGGTTCAAGGCCCGCATAGGCCTTGAGGCAAGCGAGACGACGCGCAGTGTTTCGTTCTGCGGCTACGCCATTCTCGGCGAGGATACCCTGATGGTGCCCGACGCCAAGTGCGACAGGCGCTTCGTCGACAACCCGCTCGTGCTGAACGCGCCCTACATCCGCTTTTACGCCGGCCACCCCTTGCGTGCTGGCAACGGTAAAGCCATCGGTACGCTGTGCATGTTCGACCCGCGCCCGCGCGTGCTCAGCGAGGCTCAGCAAGCGAACTTCAGGGACCTGGCCACGCTCGCCGAGGGGTATCTGCAGCTGCGTACCTTGGCCCAGGTGAACCGCGATCTGCGGCTTGAAATGGATCGCGAGCAGCGCAAAGCCCTGCTCGACCCTTTGACACAACTGTGGAACCGCGGCGCGCTGTCGGCGTTTGAAGCGCATGAACGGCGATTGGCCGAGGTGAACGGCTTACAGCTGGGTGCGGTTTATGCCGACCTGGATCACTTCAAGTCCATCAACGACAAGTACGGCCATGGCGGTGGTGACAAGGTGCTTTGCGAAACGGCCCGTCGCCTGCGCGCGGCACTGCGCCCCGATGACCTGGTGGTGCGCCATGGGGGTGAGGAGTTTGTTGCAATTTTGCAGGTGAAGGACAGCGAAGAGCTGACCCGGATTGCTGAGCGGATTCGCGAACAGGTGGGTGCCAGCCCGATGCAGTTGCCCTGTGGCCAGTTGAACGTAACCCTGAGCATCGGGTGCACCCTGTTCACCAAGGGTGAAACGCTGGATGACGCACTGGAACGCGCTGACAAAGGGCTTTATGACGCCAAACAGAATGGACGAAACCGGGTTGTGTACATAGCGCTACCCCTCTGAGACGAGCACGATCCGGGTTGTGCGGCATCTCTTCCCGCACGTCAGCCCTGATTTTCTGGTTCGCTTAAAGTGTGTCGCCCTCAAGGCAAGTCCACCTCCGCCTTAGCTTGCTCAATCGACAGCTTGCTGCACGCAAAGACTATGAGTTGGCTTGCCAACGCTGGCTGCGTAGAAACTCCAAATTACCCTTGGTAGACACCAAGGCCCGAGCTAAGATGTTGAAGCTGCCCGGGATCATTTCATCATTTGTTCAGAGCGAGTATTGGTAACTGAGGGGGCATCAGGTGTACCCGCACGTACTGCCAGTTGAAGATTTTTCCTGCCATCTGGTTCCATACCTCTCTGGGTGTTTTTGCACCTATAAGCAGCCGAGGCGGCATTCGGGCGACCTTACTGTTGAAGGTCAAATAACACAACTTACTATAATAAGGCAAACCGTGCAGACCTACACCTCGAACAGCTGTAGGGCACATCAATAAGGTATCACCAAAAGTAAAAAGCTGAAACGCATCCACTTGTACCCTGCCATCAGAGCGAAGCTTGGGATGCCATTGCAAAGGGTCCAGATCAGCAAGCTTCACCTGCTCATCTAGGACGAAACTAGTAGCCTGCATTTGTCGAACCTTCAGTTTCCCCGCAACAATATATGTAATGCTCGACATTGCGCCATGAGAAGCGACCAAATAACCACCGAAAAATAACATAACGCCCAAGGCAGCTATTTGCACTCGACGATAGACATCTCCCTGAAGTAGATGAAACAGCATCGCCGGAACGAGGCTCAGCACCAGAACAAAACTCGAGAACACCGCTACAAAATTTACTGCCTCTTGATCATCTCTTCCGACGTAGCTCTGTGTTATCAGCAGCAGTGGAGCCGCACCGGATATTACTGTGAGGACCAGTGTGAATGTGATAGAAAAACTCACCACCCTCCTTGCATTTCGGGGAGCCCCCACAGCGATGAGGCGCCGTGCCTTAGGAATTCGCGTAACCGCTAAAAATGCAAATATTGTGGCAAGTGCCACTATTGATAAAGACCCAGCTACGCCCACTCGATCGCTAAAATAGAATACAACCACAACAAAGGAGACGATCCCTACTATTACCGGAATAAGCAACCAGACAGCCAGGAAGCGTGTAACATTTCTGCGCCGCGAAATAAATGAAACTGAAGTGGAGAACAGCCATGCGCACGACATTAAAACCCAAAACTGCAAAAACATGATAAAAAGCACGCACAATAACCATGCCAACAAAGCTGACTTCGAGTCCAGCGTCAGCATAAAGAGATCGGCACGACCAATCGCCAGCGTGTATACATAAAGGCTGAGCATACCAAAGCCTGTTCCAACGAAAATCAGAAACACACTAATAGCCGACCAGTGCTCGGATAAACGTCGCAACCACTTCTTACTAAAGCTTGGAAAATTTGTTGCACTAGAATCTGACATGGCTAGTCCCTTATTGGTAATTTCCTTACGCAACTCATAACGGCACTAACGCCGCCGTTGATGAGCGAGCTCAATCTAACATAAATATTTCGCTGAGCAGCTTTAAAGGCGTCTGGGCCAGAGTTGCAGCGGGATGACTTCCGGGTTCAGCGCCATTAATTTGCCACCACCTCCATGTGTTCTGGCAAAATGAGGGGCTTGAGGTATTTCTATAAGGACAGAGAACGTGACAGGAAGAAACTGGTTCCATGCGGCAGGCATTTTGTGGCCCCGCCTTGTTGAAGCTGCATCGAAGCGTCAGACCCCAACATACGGTGAGCTATCGCCCTTGGTGCAGACCAACCCGTTGTCGATGCGCTATGCTCTTGACCCAATTCAGGTGCATTGTCTGGATGCGGGTCTACCCCCACTATCATCCATCGTAATCGGAGCCGTGACGGGGGTTCCTGGACCTGGTTTCATTGGATGGCCGCTGGATGATATCGGCACCGCTCATGAGCTCGTCTTTGCCTACGACTGGAGCCAGGTTGCGAATCCGTACGAGGCTTTTGGCGTGATGGATACCCCGGAGTCTTTGGCACACTCTCTGGTTGAAAATCCTGAAAACCGTGAGGACGTTTATGCCAAGGTAAAAGTTCGAGGCATTGCACAAACGGTCTTCAAGAAAGCATTAATGTTGGCGTATCGGGGGCAATGCGCCATGTGCAAGCTTAGCTTCCCACAAGCGCTTGATGCTGCTCATATCATCCCTTGGACCTTCGCTACTCCCGGCCAACGTCTCGACCCGAGAAACGGGCTTCTTCTCTGCTCCTTACATCATCGGCTGTTCGATGGCGGCGTTATTACTATCACTCCGGATGCACGGGTTCATTTTTGCGACCCCGAAATGGCCGACGGTCCCTACTCCCACGCAGATGAAAATATGACGGCCGGTTTGCATGGCAAGGCTGCGCATCTACCCGACGATCCTGCGCTACGCCCTAGTCGTGAAGCCCTTGCCGATCACTACCAGCGGCACTCCTGGGTAGATGTCCCAGCAGCGCTAGGTGAACAGTTACTCTAATCAGTCGAAGAGCTCGGGGCTCAAGCACTTCAGCCAGTACCGCCAGCCCCGATCTCATCCATGAAATCCGCAAGAAACACTTCAAGCCGAACATGACGTTCAGCAGCCAGCCGAGCCCCTTCAGCAGTTTTAAAACCTGACGCAAGCTTGAGCAGCTTGGTATGAAAGTGCTCGACCGTATACGCCTTGTCCTGATACTCCCTCCCCCGCGCAGTGGGGTTCTCGAAATCGTACAGCGCCGACCCCATTCGCCCGGAAACGTAAAAACACCGGGCGATACCCACTGCACCTATGGCGTCCAGGCGATCGCTGTCCTGAAGAATCCTGGCCTCAAGGGTGAGTGGTTCGAAGCCAGCCGAGTAGCTGTGGGTTTTGACTGCATGCGCCACCTGCTCGATGCGCTGCAAGGGCCAGCCCATATCAGCCAGGATTGACGCCGCCCTTTGTGCGGACAGCGTTGACGCCTGCCCACGCAAGGGCGAGTTCTTTTCTACTGCGACACAATCATGCAGCACAGTCGCTGCAAGCAGCACTTCCAGGTCGCCGCCTTCTACGCGCTGTATCCGTTGCGCGTTGACCCATACGCGATGGATGTGGGACAGGTCGTGGGAGCCATCTGGCTGGTCAGCCGGTAGATACTTCAGCAGGTCCGCGGCAAAGCGCTGGAAAGGGGCAAAAGCTTCGATAGTCATCTTTGGTGCATTCCATGGGCTGTTACTTGGCGTCCGTTGCAGGGGGCTGGCCCGTGACCTGCCTTGGTCCAGATGCGAGCGGGTCAGTTTCAAGGCTTGAGTGGCTAAAGTCCATGCTCGACCGTTTGTTGGCATCGCGACATAACTGGATACAGGGATTCGTGAGTGGAAAGCTTTTTGAGATCCACTGGCCGTTAACTGAGCAGTCGGCGTTGCATGCTGTGAAGGTGAATGGGCAAAAAAAGTCAGAATTAACCCCTTCCTTGTAGGCCATTTCCCAAAGATACTCCCTGCGCCTGTTTTTCGTTGCACATGGAAATCGTGAACCATAGTCTCGACCTGCCGCTACCAATTGGCGGCACGGTTTTGACAGGCCGTGGTTCACTGAGAGCATGTGCAATGCCAGTTATGGCAGCTGTGCGTGGGGCACCTTTGTGTGCGCCGGGATTCTCAGTGCCCCCGGTCTGTCAACCCACAAACAGCTGCCACCCTTCCGTTTGACAGCGGATCTGCGGCAGCCCTTTAAGGCACTGAGAGGGTTTATGCTGAAGATAGTCCCTGATCCACCCCACAATGTTCTATCCCTTGAAGACACCCTGATCCAGGCCACGGATTACGCGCTGTGCGCGGCGACCGTTGTGCATCAGGCTATGTTGCTGCAGCCCAAATCGCCTGCGTCGATTCTGATGATGGCCTCGATGCATGAACTGGAGACGCTGCGAGCTTTGCTTGAGTCCGCACTGGTCCAGGTGCAGATGCCCACTGAGCCTAGGACTTTGCACTAAGGCTTCATTTATGTGTCGCCTGGGCTGCCCCTATCGCCAGCAAGCAAGGCTCCCACATGGATCTAAGCTGCCCCACAAATCTCGAGGCCTATGCAGTATTTGTGGGAGCTGGCTTGCCGGCGATGAGGCCAGACCAGGCACTAGAAATTTCGGGGAGATTGAACAATGACCACAGAAGAAACCAAATTCACCGTCGGCAAAACCACCTTCTACCAAGGTGAAAACCAGACACATCCGCTGTTCCGCATCGAAGCAGGCATCCCCTGCCAGAGCGCCCGCGAACAGGCCTCGGAGCTGATGGGCTATGCACGGGATATGACCCTGGACGGCTTGATGGAAGACAAACCTCAGCTGATCTGGGCATCGCATTACCTCTGCGCATTGGCTAAGGCGCTGATGGATGATGCCGAGCTGGGAATGATGCGCTGAAGCACCCCTCCCTCACTGGATGCCTTCAAAACCTAAGTCCATCCCTCGTTTTGAAGGCGCTCCAGCTGCCCCCCACCTTCACACCCAGGCAGTGTTAGCGTGCGCTTAGCAATCTACTAGGACTCGATTACCCATCGCCCGCGCAACATTACTTTCAACTCGTCAACACTTAGAGTCTTATCTCTCTTGCGATGGACAACCGCGTGACAGTTGGCGCACAACGTCACGAGGTCTGTCTCAGGGTTCACGGCCTTCTCCCCACCAAAGTCCGAAATCGGTACTACGTGATGAACGTGAATGAAGCCCTTCGCGTGTTCGCCGTATGCCTGTTCGAAATCAAACCCGCATGCCTTGCAGTCAAGCCCGTGGATGGCGATGGCCTTTACCCTGAGATCTTTCCGGCGCTCGTAACGGGTTCCAAAGTAGCTTGTTTTGCTGCCTTCACTGGCCGATTCAAAAGTAAGTGGGTCGTCTTCCGTATCCGGTACAGCCGCCTCAGCACCCGAAGGCAGGAGCGTCGCATGGCTTAAGATGGCATCGTAATCGGATTGAGAAATTGGCCGAACGCCATCACGCCAGTAGTTACTCATACGGCTGGCGGGGATAGTCTCCAGGTACTCGCCGTCAATTTTCGCGGGGACAGAGTCTTCAAACGGCGTGAAGTTTTCGATCAGAGCAAACAGATCACCCTTGTCACTCCTCCGGTCTGCATAGACCTGACCTATGCGTGCCTTACCAAAATAATGCGGATCGGTGCTGAGGCGGAGGGGAGCAAAGGCTTTGTCCTTGATGCGCCCTTTGTAGTAGATCACCTCGGTTCCCTGCGCGAGCCAGGCTTGGTAGCGCTTGGGGAAGTGATAGACAGCGCCTGTCTCGTCTTCCCACTGCGATGTGTCGTTTTCAACGATGACGACGGGCATATACTTTCCTCTCGACTGATGGCAAAAGCCTATCAAAAAAGAGGAAATTTCCTACGACATAATGAGAAGTGAGCCCCATTTCCAGCGGTTGTAGAACTGGCCATGTCCTACAAGAGCCGAGGTGGTATGTCGTACCTACAGCATTCCAACCTTCACGAGCTTGTAGCTTATGAACTAGCGATACGTTAGCGTATGGCGGACGCGGGTTCAGTTCCCCCCGGCTCCACCAAATGATCAATCAAAGACGTCCACGGACGTCTTTTTTTGTGCCTGAAACCCAGCAAATACGCGACCTCCAACGTTTTTGCGGTCTTTTGAGAGTTTTTGAGTTCCAGCCGTTCGGGTATTCCAGACGGTATTCCAGCTCACCCGGTGCTAATCTTTGGAATACCGAATCAGTGCTTGAGGACGATCTCATGCCTGCTCAATACCTCCGCCTCTCCGATCGACAGCTAAGGGAGTCAAACCGGCGTCCAAGGATTATGTCCTTACGGACGGTGACGGTTTGCAGCTCCGGGTAGGCAGCAACGGCTCGTTGCTGTGGAATTTCAACTACCGCGAACCGGTGACCAAAAAGCGCATCAACATCGGGTTCGGGACCTACCCCGACCTGTCACTGGCGAATGCACGAAAGATGGCAGTCGATGCCCGCGAGCTGCTCGCTCAAGGCATCGATCCGAAGGTGCAGCGCAATACGCTGAATGAAGCCAAACGCGCGGAAACCGAACACACCTTCGAGAACGTGGCCACCGCGTGGTTCGAGCTTAAGAAGGACTCGGTCACCCCGGCCTACGCCGAGGACATCTGGCGGTCTCTAACACTGCACGTATTCCCCGATTTGAAGACGACACCACTCGCGAAAATCACTGCGCCGATGGTGATCGCACTGCTTCGCCCAATCGAAGCGAAAGGCAGCCTGGAGACGGTCAAGCGTCTTAGCCAGCGGCTAAACGAGATCATGACCTACGGCGTAAACTCCGGCCTGATCTTCGCCAACCCGCTCACCGGCATTCGGGCAGTATTCAAGAAGCCCAAGAAACAAAACATGGCTGCGCTTCCGCCCGAAGAACTCCCCGAGCTCATGCTGGAGATCGCGAACGCCAGCATCAAACGCACCACTCGCTGCCTGATCGAATGGCAGTTGCACACGATGACTCGCCCCGCCGAGGCAGCGACTACTCGCTGGGCAGACATCGACTTTGAAAGGCGCGTTTGGACTATCCCTGCGGAGCGGATGAAGAAGCGCCGCCCACATAGCATCCCGTTGAGTGATCACGCTGTCGCACTGCTGGAGTCACTGAAGACTCACAGCGGTCATCGCGAGTACGTCTTCCCGGCCGATAGAAATCCACGCACTCACGCCAATAGCCAGACCGCCAACATGGCGTTGAAACGCATGGGTTTTCAGGATCGGTTGGTTAGCCACGGCATGCGCTCGATGGCCAGCACCATCTTGAATGAACATGGGTGGGACCCCGAACTCATTGAGGTCGCACTGGCGCATGTCGACAAGGATGAGGTGCGCAGCGCCTACAACCGAGCCGACTACATTGAGCGAAGGCGCCCGATGATGGCCTGGTGGAGTGAGTACATCCAGAAAGCCGCCACCGGCAGCCTGCTCGTCTCTGCATACGGCCAAATCAGAGACAAGAACGTGGTGCCGATCCGCTAGCGCTATGCAGGCGCAATAACGGCAGCGACAACAACTGAGCGTTCAAGATTCAGGGAAAGCAGCCTCGTTTATCCGCTTGTCAGCACGGGTCCATCCAAACAGGGCTGCAAAGCCGCCCTGTTTGGATGGACCTCACTTTGAAGAGCTAAAAGCCACAACGTTGTCCGGGATTTACCATGGAATTCCACCGATGGATAACCACTTTTCACGCCCTCAAGGGCGCTGAATTTCGGCCCTTGACCGGGTTTATCCACAGGCGTAGAACTGGCCGTGCAAAGGCTGTCGATGACAGCACCCCAGGTGACCCGAGCCTTAAAGGTCACGCCGCTCTGCGGTGGTTCTCCCCAAGGGCGATTCGCATCCGGTAGCTCGCCCGGTCACTACCCATGTGGTGGATGCTCTTACACATATAGCGCTCGTGCGCCAGATACACCGTACCTCGCTGCCCTGCAGCAACCTATCCGCTTGGCCGAATCCTGCGCCAACCTGTGCCCGTCTCTTTCTCTGGAAAGAGACGGGCACTTCTACCACTGCTGCAGCCCTGATCGCACATGGCTTTGCGGCAATTCCCCTCGTGACAATCGGCGTGACAAACGCCGATGTCACCAGCAACAGCGCTGTAGATGATGGTGCCGCAGACCAAGGAATGAACTGCACCTGACTGACAGTCAGGCATGCCCCGGTCATCGCATTGCTGCTTGCACATGGCTCAGGATCTTCAGGCGCAGGTCTCGTCAGCCAGTGCTGCCTCCACCCGCCCACCGGTAACAGTGCTCAGGAGGCCAGATCATGAGATGCCCTTGCTCCCGGTCGTAAGGAGCCGCCAGTCCCGCGCAGAGGACATTCCCCACAGGTCGCATGGGCCTTGATCCCTGATAACACTCAACATTCTTGGCGGGATGACGTGGGGCGAGGATCGGAGACCAGGCGATGAGGTGATTCGACATGGCATTGGTGGGTAGACGCGATGGCCGTAATTTCGGCTACGGCAGGCAACTGAGCTACGCAGGGCCGCAGGCGTTGAAAGACATGTTCGGCGGCGGCCACTACGGCACGGTGAAGGCACACTGTGATCGGTGGCAGGCATTCGTCAGATGGTGCCGCTCCGAACAAGGGCCCGGTATCAATGATGCGCGGCAGATTGATCGGAAGGTATTGGCGGACTATGCGGCGTACCTGCGCGACGTGGTAAGGCGCGGTGACCTTGCTGTCAGCACCGCACAAAACCGCCTATCCAGCGTTAACAGGACAATGGCGGCGCTGCGCGGTGATCAGAGTGTGAAATTGCCCAGTCCGAGCAAGGCGTTGGGAATGCAGCGCACCGGAGTTCGCCAATCGGCTCCGCAAGGCCAAGACCGCGAACAGGTTAAGCAGATCGTCGATGCGCTTTGTCGCGATCATCAGCAACGGGCCGCAGCGATTGTTCTGTTGGCGCGAGCCACCGGCATGCGCTTGCGTGAGGCCATCTTGGCTGACCTGCCACGGCTGAGCCGTGAGGCTCAAGACTTAGGCCGGATCAACATTCAGGACGGCACCAAAGGCGGGCGCGCCGGAGCCTTGGCGCCACGCTGGATTGCGGTGAACGAACATGTTCGAGCTGCACTTGGGTTTGCACGGCAGGTGTCACCTGCGGGTAGCCGCAACCTGATTGCACCAGATGAAAGCTACCTGACTTTAATGCAGGAAATCATCCGCCCTGCGCGGGACATCCTGCATGACCACAACCTCAAAGGCTTCCATGAGCTACGAGCAGCGTACGCATGTGAGCGCTATGAGCAAATCACCCAGCACCACGCACCTATCAACGGCGGGCAATGCTACCAGTTAGTAAAAAACCTTGATCGTAAGGCCAGAAGGCAAATCAGCTATGAGCTGGGGCACGGTCGAATCGATGTGGTCGCGGCCTACATTGGAGGAAGCATGTGAGTAAGCCATTCGATATGGAACTGTTCTTGGCTGCGGTGATGGCGGGATCGTACGCAACGCGGCAGCGCCATATACGCCAGGCGAAAATCATTCAGGCTGAAATAGCAGAGCGCTGGCAGCAACAGACGCCTTGGGCTTGGAAGAAAAAACACTTAGGGATTCTCCGATCAAGTCAGCACAGGCCATCTGACCTGTGCTGAAATAGCCCTCCGTCCAACTGCCTTCTACAAGTCCGCCATCCCATGAGTCAGATGAGCTTTTCCGATTTCGAGTACGCCGGCAAGCGCAAGCAAACCCGTCGCGAGCGTTTCCTGGCCGAGATGGAACAGGTGGTACCGTGGAGTGGACTGGTGGCGTTGATCGAGCCTCACTACCCAAAGGCTGGCGGTGGCCGCAAGCCTTATCCTCTGGAAACCATGCTGCGCATTCACCTGCTGCAGAATTGGTTCTCTTTGAGCGATCCCGCCATGGAAGAGGCGCTGTACGAGATCACTTCGATGCGCCAGTTCGCTCGTCTGACGCTCAGCGCTCCGATCCCCGAAGACACGACGATCATGAACTTCCGGCACCTGCTGGAGAAGCATCAGTTGGCAGCCGGCATTCTGGAAACCATCAACAATTACCTGCAAGACAAGGGCCTGTCGTTGCGCCAGGGCACCATTGTCGACGCGACCATCATCCACGCGCCCAGTTCGACCAAGAACAAGGAAGGCAAGCGCGATCCTGAAATGCATCAAACGAAGAAGGGCAACCAGTACTATTTCGGCATGAAGGCCCACATCGGCGCGGATGCTGAATCGGGTCTGGTGCATCACGTTCATGGCACCGCCGCGAACGTAGCTGACGTGACGGAGGTCGCTCAGCTATTGCATGGCGAAGAGAATGTCGTGTGTGCGGATGCGGGTTACACAGGCGTGGAAAAGCGGCCAGAACACGAGGGACGGCAGGTGATATGGCAGGTCGCTGCCCGCCGCAGCACCTACAAACACTTGAGCAAACGCAGCGTGCTCTACCAAGCCAAGCGCAAGATCGAAAAGGCCAAGGCGCAAGTGCGTGCGAAGGTGGAGCACCCGTTCCGGGTGATCAAACGCCAGTTCGGCTATGTAAAGACTCGTTTTCGCGGCTTGGCCAAGAACACGGCGCAACTGACCACGCTGTTTGCCCTGTCGAATCTGTGGATGGTGCGCCGGCAATTATTGCCTGCTGCGGGAGAGGTGCGCCCGTGAGTCCGGATAACCAAGGCTTTGCCTTGGTTATCCAATAATCAGCGACTGAAAAGCGGGCTTTTCGGCATCCCTAAGCCGCCCATTTCCGACTGATGAGCAACTTGTTCGGAGTTTCCTTAGATTGGTTTCTTGAGCATAGGCTGAGTCAACGCAGCGGTTCTACACGGTATTACTATTTGCTCACCGTGCGACTGATCGCTCGTCGTTTACTAAAAACATGGAATTTCTATGAATGAGACCGGCTTGTATTGACCCATACCTGCCGTTGGCGTCAGCATAGATCTTCTGGTGAGCGGGCGTGGGCAGTCAAGAGCTGGCCCTTTCCACACTTCCCTACACGTCAGCTAGACAGCTCCTAGGCCGATTGGTAACGTCTAGCAATGACGTCACTTTGGCTGGTGTAACAAGTAGTTAAAATCGTTCGATTCGCTCGCTAGGACGGGCTAAAGCCAGACAATTAACCAAGAGTTAAGAACATGATGGAAACTACTCCTGAACGATGGGAACGCTTTCTTGACCCAGATTTGGTCAAACCCTCTCTTTTTCTAGCGACGATGTTCATCACAGCTTTTGAGATACTTAAAAACTCGACGATTGACCGTCTTCGCAATTTCTATACAAATGGGCGGGACGAAACCGGCCCGATCATTAGCGTGGAGTACCAAAATAGAGTTTTGTCTCGTAACAAGAGCGCGCTTTATGCATCTCTTGATTGGTTGCAAGAAAGTGGAGCACTAGACAGCAAAGATCTTGAGCAGTACGAAAAACTCAAAAAAACTAGAAACTTGTTAGCACATCAACTGTTCGAGGTGGTCACAGGTCAGGTCGAGTCTAATCATGAAGCTCATTTCGAAGAGTTGTTAGAGCTGCTGCGAAAAATAGAAATATGGTGGGTTGTTAACTTTGAAATTGCCACCAACCCAGATTTTGACGAACAGCATATTGATGAAGCAAGCATAGTTCCCGGCCCGATCTTGTCACTGCAAATGCTTATTGAGGTGGCATCTGGTAATACTGAGCTTCTTGAGCACTGGCGCAAAGCACAAAAGTAGCGCAGAGCAGGCTCCAACAATTAATACGTGGACCCCATCCACAAGTAGCGGGCGAAGATTTCATTTACCACTACCGTATTTTTCTCTCTCTCGATGACCGCTATTGGCTTATAGCATTTAGCGGCGACCGGCAGCTCCCGATCCTTAGACGCCGTTGGTGATGTACAGAAATCGATCAGATTCAGTCCCGTGGAAATATGGCATGCCTCACGAAAGCAATATTAGTCGGTCAACGTTGACGATGGACATGCTGCTACCGCCTTAGACTCCTCGCCCTCATCCGCGCGGAGTCGCCATCACAGTGGATGGCAATGATCGTTTTTTGCTCATGCAAGACGAAAAAATTCTTGCCCGGCAATCAGCCTCTAGGCTATTTTTGCCTAAATTTCGAAAGTACTCCCCCATGCTAAAAGCACTTATTGTTCTAATCGGCGTAATGTGTATCGCAGTTTTGATAACGTGGCTCGGTAAGCCAGCGTGGCGCCCCGCAATTGAAAGCGCATCTTCTGTTTTCTCTCTGGTCGCAAGCGTTGCAGCGCTCACTGTATTCGCTCAGCTTTACGTAACTTTCACTCAGTCTAATGAGGCTGCAGCCGAAAAAGATCGATTAGCTAGAGCACTACTTGTATCTAGAATTACCGCACTTTCAGCCGAAATCACATCAAACATTCAGATCTGCAACCTAATGCAGGAAGAGAAGTATCTTTATCAGTCCGGCACGACGGTTCCCGGCATTAAATTTCAAGTATTCGTAGCGTCTGATCTGGTTAGCTCTGGCGAAATCACACACCATCAACTACGCGCCGAATTAATGTCGCTAATCATGCAAATGGAAGCACTTAACTCAATAATTGATCGGAGTGCGTACCAAATGAGTTTTAGCGGAGCGTTTGGTAAAGAAGGGAGCGAGGCCATGAAAATGTCTATGGTGGCATCAATGCAGTTGTTGCTATCTAAGACGCCTCCGCTGAAGGTCCAACTTGCCGCGACTCAGCCACTAATCGAAGAATTGCTTCAAGATCCAAACAAGTATGCAGATGAGAGTACCTGCGAGGTAGGTTAGTACCAGACGGACTAATTCGTTGAACCAGGATTCATGATATGGCTCACCAACCTGGCTGACTACAAGGACGCCTACCGTTGTCGCTTTCAGACACTAAAAGTTTGCGTTAGGGCCGCACAAAACTGAAGGCTAATGCACGAACGGATACTTCTGGTCGATTGCAGGCCTTCGTAAAGGTTCGTATAGCCCAAACGTTTGAGTACTTCTTATCAAGGGCTGCCCTTATTTACGCCTAGCAAAAGAAATGAAAGGGGTACAATCCAAGGACCAACATTTATGTCAATCTCCATCGCTAGCTTCTTCCACCCGTATGCAAAGTTTCTCCATGGCGCAGCCTACAATCTGCACCAAGTTTTGGAAGGCCTGGACGTTGTGTCATCAAGCTTCACCGAGCGTGACGCCGCTGGGAAAATCATTGCCGGCTATTGGTCGCCCGATCAAGCGATGGTGATTACGCTAGGCTATTTGGTAATGCTGTCGCTGTTGGTGATTCCAATGCTTGCAGCGGCAGCCTATACGGTAGGCAAGAAGCAGGGCCTACTCACATTTTTGACGCTATTACTCTTGCCAGGTGTATTGAACTGCGCGGGCCTATTTCCGACGATTAATTACCTTCCTACTCGTTACACTATCCATGGTGTGGGAAACCTAGGAAGTGAGATTGGGCTGATTCCCCTATTGATGCTGTGCGCCATCATTGGGTGGGGCATCATGGTTCTCGCGTATGACAACCTCAACCTTACCGATCGGTTCCGTCAGGTCTACGATCATTTCTGGTTCCCGATGGCATTGGTCGCCGCAGTGTTCTTCGTATCAGACAACGGCGCAAGTGAGGACAATGCTATGCTGAAAGGGACGACGGCAGGCATCCAGGAAGCAAGCGGCTATTTGCTAAGCCAAATTAGGCGCTACGACGACTACTGCAAGGCCAATGGACTAAGTGATTTGAAGTCGTGCCAGTGGAGCCGCTATTCGCAGTGGACTTTCACAAAAATCAAAGAAGGTGAAGCTAACTACTTCATAACATTCGCGCCAGATGACTCTAAAGGATTTTACTCAGCGAGTCGTTGGACGTTAAGCGATGACGATGTCATTTCGATTCGAAAAGAGATTGCCGAATACAATCAAAAACTATGCCCAGTAAAGAACCTATCCCGAGACATTTCACAGTCATCGCCGATCTCGAGTACCTGCGAGTATGTCCCTCACTATTTTTGTTCTGTCAAACCTGATGGCCCCCAAGGTCTTGTGAGCGACGGTATAGGCAGCCACACTGTAGCGTTGGCCAGCGAATGCATTATTCCTCGGCTCGCCGCTGCTAAGCCCTATTTGAAGCAGTTGTCGGCGCTGGTTGGCCAGCATGATCAAGCCAAGAATCATCGCTGGCTATATTTCCTCGCTGTCGCCGCTGCGGTTGGTGCAAAAGTGGCCTTGGCCACCACCAAGCTATGCCTGATTGATGCGCGACCCGTAGCTGACAGGCGTCGCGTCTTTCGCGCGGCTCGACTCCGCATAAGCCAGGGCGTGCATTTACTGAAACGCCTACTGGTCGGTTCAGGCCGATGGGTAAGTTACGTTGCAATGTGTACATCCAACCTCTTCAAGCGGGGATAGCAAGAGGAGCTCTGGACCATGCTGCAAGTGACAATCATTGGCTGTTAGCTCTGATCTGCGCAGGGCAACTATGGGTCGATAGCTGCCACTCATAGCGAGCAGCTAACGGCCAACAGGAGCCCTTCGTCAAAGTCAGTTCATGGCCTTTTTTGCTTTTCCTAAACGACGGGTATGGGTTAAGGCCATCTCATGATGGACGAATCGGCTGTGGGCGTCCGAGTAGCGGGTGCCTCCGGCCCAGGAACTCAATCTTGTGTCTACGAGAATCAAGGTGTGCTTGCTGCTAGCGCTCGTAATGCGAGATCGAGTGTCAGGTTCGTATGCCATATTCGGATGAGGCCCAACCACCGCTGTATAGCCATCATCGAGCCATCATGTCATCATGCTGCTCATACGGCTATTGAATCGTGCCCCCCTACATTATCGCCAGCTGTAAATACATTTAAATTAAAAGGATTTAAAATGCTTCAAAATTTGAAAATCGCTCTCCTTACGAAAGAACAAAACGTATGGTTCATACGCGCAGAAAAAGGAAAATATGCTAAACACTTTCGAGCCGGGGGTGTGATAGCAATCGAGCATTTGGAGAGGGCGTATAGTGGAAATATTCCCAGCGCGCTACCTACCGAAGAGTTTCTTAAGGTACAACTATTAGCAAATGAAAAATATAGCGAATTTCGCGAAAGCACAGACGGAAAAGAGAGTCGCAAGCTTAATAGAGCTGGATTCAATATTTTAAGTCAGATTAGACGGTTTTCAAATGAAATCAAGTGTGGAGACCTTATAGTTACGCGAAACGAAAAGGATGACGGCTATAGTTTCGGAATCTGCAGTGATACTATTCCTTATATCGACCACACCCCTATTCGCATACCAACCACCAAAAAAGATGGCACACTTGGCTTTGAACGATCCTCATTAGAGTATAAATTGAGAAAGCGAGTAATTTGGGGACCGTCAATTTCTCGATCTGAGCTACCTGGCGCAGTTAGAAAAGCTACAAGCGGCCAGCAAACAGTTACTTCCTTAAATAACCACAAAGAGAAAATATTTCACTTAATTTATCCGTTTTTCACGGATGGCGAGTCACTATTCTTTTCAAACAAAATCAAAACAAGTCACCGTGTAAATGCACTTGCTGTAGGCAAGCTCTTCCAAAATGTCGCACTAATCAAAAGCCTAACCGAGATCCTTCTTAGCGAAGAGCATTTCGATATAAATCGGTTGGCGCAGCTTGCCGAAAGCGCAGTACTTTTGGGGACGAGCGACATAGTCACCTGTCAAGCTGAGTTTATGTCGCCAGGTGATATGTGGTGTAGAATACCGCTAATTGGCGAATCCCTTACAAATCAAATTTTTGCTTCCGTCTTGGCTTGCCTACTACTTACCGGACAAGTAGGCGCCGAGGAGATAGCCAGCCTGACAAATAACGAAGCCGCACCGACACTGGCTATAAAAAAAGACACAAACGATATATTCTCTGACAAGTATAAAACCCCCGCCATATCTCAGAAACTAAAATCTATTGCCAAGGCCGCCAGCTCTCAAGCTGAAAACATTGAAAGTCAAGATCACTCAATCATTGAGGTAAAAAAGAGTCTCAACCTAAGCCTCACTAAGGTAGATACTGAAAAGCTCGAAGCATTCGAGTTTGGTATCAACGTGCTGGAGATAGGGAAATCTCATGAAAATCGTTGAGCCAATCAGCAGCGCACTATTAATAACAGGATGTGTCTATGCCGCTGGCACAAGCCAAAACAGTGCTTTCATGCGAGAGTTCGGCATTAATCCAGAATTCAGCCAACCATCTATCGACAAGATACTATATGATGGAGGGCTTATCACCTTTGAAATATTTTACGGCCACTTAAAGTTATTCTTCTTGTTATATTTCATCATTGCTATCTTGCTGGCAGTAGCCTGGTCTGTAGCCAAATTAACTAGCCCTGGCTCCGCGATAGCGAATATACCCAGCTATTTTGGTCAAATAAAAAGCGCACTGCAATACACCCCGCTTGGCTTCCTGTTGCTCCTTTATATAATATACCTGTGTTTTTCGTCCTACCAAAAATCACAAGAAGTCGGAATCAAGCTTTCAGAGACTTTTATTGAGAGATGCCACTGGGTAATCTTAAAGGACAAGGAAAGCACAACTAAGGCTTGCGCCTTCAGGAAGGATAAAGACTCTATTTGGTACTACAATATCAAAGATGGCGATTTGAACATAAACTCAAAATTACTAACAGAGCTAGGCCAGGTTACCTATTTGGAGCCCCAAAAAAACTCGATCGCATCGGAGCTTCACTAGAGAACGTTTGTAAGCCAGGCGCTGTTTTAACCAGTAGGACCCCACTGCGAAGGGCTGCTATAGGTCGAGAGCTGCCATTCGAGGCAGGCAGCTAACGGCCAAAAGCAGACACTAAATCTAGCCCCCAAAACCGAGGCGATTCACTTTGATGATGCGATACGCACATCTTTCGCTAGATCGCCTCTAGGATTCGGTACGGATTGGCCCCCTACTTGCTGACCTTCTTCAGTTCACTGCTCTGGCCATCCAGTAGCTTTATATAATTTCTTAAATTAACGTCAAAGTTTTCTCTTTCTCTAGAACGTACATTTAGAAAATCTTTGTTACTGGGTATTTGCTTTACATCTGCAATCAAATCATCGTAACTTCTGTAGGCCATACTATTTATAGCCATTATTCTTTCTGATGCGTCTTTCGCATCATTCATTTTGCCCTGCACTATAGCGATTGTGAGGAGCCCTCGAAGCGGGTCGACGCTTGAGAGGTAGTCGCTTTGCGAGTCGAACGCCGCTTTTGACTTGTTGAAGTACTCTATAGCTTTATCATAGACGCCAAGTCGCATAAAATACCAACCTAGCTGCTGGGATCGCCAGCCAGTGCTTGGAGCACTCTCGTGAAACTTGGCTTGTATCTTATATATATCAGGCTCATAGTCCGTGTAGCTATTGGCATTAACTATGGCGAACAATAGATTGTCATATATTGTGACTTGCATTTTTTTAGGGAATTTTTCTATCACTTTCTCCGCAGTCAGTTCGTGAAGTTCTTGCGCGGCCAAATCATACTCACCGCTTAATAGAAGCGACTGAACAGAAAAAAGTTTTTCATATGGAGCCAATTTTACTTCTGCTTGTGACTGCACTTGCTGCTCAATAAATTTATAGGATGCTGACAAGGACAGTAAGAATCCACCTATGGCAGAGAAAGCAATCATAAGAGCTTTGCTTACAGCAGGATGTCTCTCAAGAAGCGCCATGAGATCTGCTAGAAAGCTTTTGGAGGGAGCGGTCGTCTGAACGGTGTCGGTATTTGGACTGGGTATTTGGTGTCGCGTTGTGCTTTGGTTTGTCATTTTATGCTTCTAGGCGATGCGGCGATTTTTCAACATTTTATACTGCACAAACGGAAATACGGAATACCCCCAGATTCCTTAGAGAAATCCAATCCTCAACGAAAGGTTGTTACGTAACTGCGGCGCGGTACGTGTTTAGTCGTTTGCTGCCTGTGGTGAAGTGCAGCATTGGGTCGAAAGAAGCCCTCTACCAACCATAGATTTGGGTCGTTTTCTGCCGATCGGCTTGATTAGCTTGCCTATCTATCTTGCATGCACGAATGGCCTCTACGCTCAATGTGGACAGCAATCCGGCTGGCAGCCACAGGCAAGACAAAGCACAAAAAAACTGCGAAGGGAGCAAAACCCCTTACAATCCACGATCTGATTTCCTACACATTTCCCCACCGAAGCCCAAGAGATAGCCCCGTGAGTGACTCAGACAGCTCGTCCGCGCCACTGGTTGACGTAGTGAGGCTTGCCGCATCCCTCCAACAGTTCGCAGATGATCGCGACTGGCAGCAGTTCCACTCCCCCAAAAATCTCATCCTGGCTCTCACTGGCGAGGTAGGCGAGCTGTGCGAGATTTTTCAATGGATGAGCGATGCCGACTCGATCTCCGCCGCAACAGATCCCGAAATCGGCCAAGCCGTGAAGGACGAACTGGCGGACGTACTGATGTACCTGGTTCGCCTGAGCAGCGTACTCGGCATTGACCTCAACGAGGCCGTGACACAGAAACTCGCCTCGAATGGCCAGAAGTACCCCGTAGATAAAGCCAGAAGCAACAGCAAAAAGTACGACCGACTCTGACCAACACGCACCTAAGGACAACCCGTGATCGTTTACGCTGCGACCAAACAGCAATTTCTCAAAGACAACGATAACGATGACATTGAGGAGGTGATCCTCAGGCATTACAAGGAAGCAACCGGCAAGAACGTTGGCACCTCGGAAATCAGGTCGTGGCAAGGGTCCCTAACGTACATGGCCAAGGTCCTTAGAGATGAGGGCCTGCCGAGCGATGCGGGCCTGGCCATTGAATTGCACATTCCGCAGTCGTCGAAGCGAATCGACTTTCTACTCACCGGTCGCGACGAAAAACAGGCAAAAAAGGCCGTACTGATCGAGCTGAAGCAATGGAGCAAGGCCAACGCCACGACCAAAGACGCCATCGTCAAAACGGCGTTGGGTGGCGGCCTCATTGAAACCATTCACCCGTCCTATCAGGTATGGTCCTATGCAGCGCTGCTGGAAGGCTTCAACGAGGCGGTGTATGACAAAAGCATCGAAATCCGTCCGTGTGCCTACCTCCATAACTACGTCAGCGACGGGGTCATAGATTCAGCCCACTATGAGCCCCACATCAGCAAGGCTCCGCTGTTTCTGAAAGGCCCGGAAGAGCTCAGTAAACTCAGAGCCTTTCTGAAAAAGCATATAAGTCATGGCGACAACAAAGAGGTTCTTTACGAGCTGTCCGAAGGAAAAATTCGCCCCTCCAAGGCGCTAGCCGAAGCCCTTGGGGGGTTGATGAAAGGCAAGCCCGAGTTCGTATTGATTGACGATCAGAAAGCAATTTTTGAGTCGGCGCTGGCGGCGGCAAGCGAGGCCTCGGACCAAGCATCCAAGGTGATGATCATCGAAGGTGGACCGGGCACCGGAAAAACTGTTCTGGCTATCAATCTGCTGGTGAAGCTCACCGAATTGAAGCTGATGAGCAAATACGTCTCCAAGAATGCTGCCCCTCGCAAGGTCTACGAAAGCAAACTGGTTGGCACTATCAAGCGTAGCCATTTCTCGAATTTCTTTTCAGGCTCTGGGGCATTCATCGACACTGAGCCCAACACATTCGATGCGCTTATCGTAGACGAGGCTCACCGGCTGAATGAGAAAAGCGGGCTTTATGGAAACCTTGGGGAGAACCAGATCAAGGAGCTGATTGACTCAGCGAAATGCTCCATTTTCTTCATTGATGAGGACCAGCGTGTAACCTTGAGCGATATCGGCAGCAAGCAGGCGATTCGCGCCTTTGCGAAAGCCAAGGGTGCGGTGGTTGAAGAACACGTGCTGTCTTCGCAGTTTCGCTGCAGTGGTTCTGACGGTTACCTGGCATGGCTGGATGACACGCTAGGCATTCGCTCGACGGCAAATCCGACGCTTGAGACCCAAGAGTACGAGTTTAAGGTGTTCGACTCACCTCAGGCGATGCATGACGCAATCAACGAGAAAAACCACGGGAACAAAGCTCGTGTGGTCGCGGGCTATTGCTGGCCTTGGTTGAGCAAGAAAGACCCCACCGCTGCTGATATCGTGATTGGTGACTACAAACGCCAATGGAACCTGGATCAGGATGGCAGCCTATGGATCATCGCTGAGAACTCCATTGAGCAGGTTGGCTGCATTCATACCTGCCAAGGTTTGGAAGTCGACTACGTCGGGGTGATCATCGGGCCAGACCTAGTCGTACGTGACGGTAAGGTCGTGACATCCCCAGATGAGCGCGACAAGCACGATAAATCGATTCGCGGCTGGAAAAAAATGATGAAAGAGCAACCTACACTCGCGAAAAGTGAAACAGACCTGATCATCAAAAATACGTATCGAACCCTGATGACACGCGGGATGAAGGGTTGCTACCTGTACTGCACCGACAAAGAGACTGCGCAGTACTTCGAGAGTCGGCTTAGCCAGCACGGTAATCATTGACGGTATCGTCGTCAGGAGCTCCTGTACGTGCGAGTGGGGACATCGTACGCGCAGGGGCGACAATCAACAGCACGACCATTTGCTTGATAGATTTGGACCCGATTCGCGTTTGGGGGGGGGTTCACAAAAGCACCATCCATCGGAGTCCAGACCACGCTGCGTTCCAGCTGGTATTCCAAGCAAGTTGACCAATAAATTATTAACTAGAAAAAAACAGATAGATACCGACTGGTTTCAAATTACCCCGGCGCTCTCGATGCATGGGTCGCGCACTCCGTAGCACGACCAGTGAAAAGCTGCTTACGGTCCAACACAAGAAGTTCAGCCCGCAAATCTATTCGCCCACACCGGCCCTCATCACTTAGCGCAGGGAACATCCGTAGCTGGACAGCGAATCGAACCAGGTTAGCCTACCCCTTTACGATACGCCTGCTCAGTTAAGAGGTTCGCGAAACGATGCGCGCAGCTATCTTGCCTAACCGAATCACAAGATTGATTAATGAAACAAGCGAAGCCTCTAAAAAACCAAGAACTCCAGAAACAACAAAGCCACCCGAAGGTGGCTTAGTCGTTTAAATAATGGTCGGGACGGAGTGATTCGAACACTCGACCCCTTGCACCCCATGCAAGTGCGCTACCGGGCTGCGCTACGCCCCGACTGGGCTTTGAAGCATGTTCTCAATGCTACCGAGAACGTTGAAGAATGTACCCTAACCTCCTGATAAATGAAAGCTTTTTCTCAAAAATTTTCACTCATCAAAAACTCAGGTCACTTCTTCAACACCACCAACACATCCTCCAACTCGACAATCATCTGCCGAATCAGCTGCTTGTACTGGCTTGACTCATCCTTGGCCTCATCACTGGAAAGCCTCAACCGAGCCCCGCCAATGGTGAACCCCTGATCATAAAGCAGCGCACGAATCTGGCGAATCATCAGCACATCCTGCCGCTGATAGTACCGCCGGTTCCCCCGCCGCTTCACGGGATTGAGCTGATCGAACTCCTGCTCCCAATACCGCAGCACGTGCGGTTTTACCGCACAAAGCTCACTCACCTCACCAATGGTGAAGTACCTTTTGCCCGGTATGGGGGGCAGTTCGTCGTTATGGCTTGGTTCCAGCATAGGCCTCAACCCGGGCCTTCAACTTCTGCCCTGGACGAAAGGTGACGACGCGCCGTGCGGTGATCGGGATTTCTTCCCCTGTCTTGGGGTTGCGGCCCGGCCGCTGGCGTTTGTCGCGAAGGTCGAAGTTGCCGAAACCGGACAGCTTGACCTGCTCGTTCTCTTCAAGTGCGTGCCGAATTTCTTCAAAAAACAGCTCGACCAGCTCCTTGGCCTCACGCTTGTTAAGCCCCAGCTCCTCGTACAGCCTTTCGGCCATCTCAGCTTTCGTCAGAGCACCCATGCCGTTATTTCCTTAACGTGGTGTTCAACCTTTGTTCGAGCGAGGTGAGGATGTTTTGCAGTGCGGCGTTCACCTCATCGTCGTTAAGAGTGCGCGATGGATGCTGCCAGGTCAAGCCGACGGCAAGGCTTTTTCTATCAGGATCAATGCCTTTACCTTGGTAGACATCAAACAGCCTGAGGTCTGTGAGCCATTCGCCTGCATTGTCACGAATTACTTCAAGCACCGAGCTAGAAGCTACATCACGTCCTGCGATCAAGGCCAGGTCGCGGCGGGTTTCCGGGAACTTGGACAGCTCGCTGAATTTCGGCAGGCGGCCTTCGACCACGTCGCCCAGCACCAGCTCGAACAGGAACACCGGGCGGTCCAGGTCCAGGGCTTTTG
Organism: Pseudomonas sp. A2; assembly: GCF_023100865.1. NCBI lineage: Bacteria > Pseudomonadati > Pseudomonadota > Gammaproteobacteria > Pseudomonadales > Pseudomonadaceae > Pseudomonas > Pseudomonas sp. A2. The sequence continues at coordinate 2,424,453 of NZ_CP039127.1, read as the reverse complement.
CCAGCTCTGGGTGGATGGCGCCGAGGTAGCCGACCAGCTTGCCGTCACGCTCGATGGCGGCGGTCTGGCCTGGGTGCAGGGCTGGGTGCTTGCCGGCGCTGAAGGTGAAGTCGCTCAGGGCGCCGGAGTAGCCCAGCAGGGCTTCCACGTCGGCCTTCACGTCGAAGAAGTCGACGCCGTCGCGGCCGTTGGCCCAGCCTTCTGGCAGGCGGCTGCCGGTGACAACGCCGGCGATCATCGGCTGCTGCTTCAGGTCGCCGAGCTGGCCGACGAAGCGCAGGCCGCTTTCGAACAGGCGCACGCGGTCTTGCTGGCGGTTCAGGTTGTGCTGCAGTGCCTTGACCAGGCCCGGCCACAGGGACGCACGCATGGCGGCCATGTCGCTGGAGATGGGGTTGGCCAGCAACAGCGGCTCTACGCCCGGGCTGAACAGTTCGAACAGTTTCGGGTCGATGAAGCTGTAGGTGATGGCTTCCTGGTAGCCGCGGGCAACCAGCAGGCGGCGCAGGGTCGGCAGGTCACCGCGGGTTTCCGGCTTGCCCTGGGGGGCCAGGCGGGCTTGCGGGTAGCGAACCGGCAGGTTGTTGTAGCCGTACAGGCGGGCCAGCTCTTCGATCAGGTCCACTTCCAGGCTGATGTCGAAGCGGTGGCTTGGGACGTTGACGGTCCACTGCCCTTCCCCGTTTTTAGTCGTGGTCAGCTCCAGAGCGTTGAGCAGTTGCTCGACCTGGGCTGGGTCCATTTCCATGCCGAGCATCTGGGTGATGCGTTCGGCGCGCAGGGTGACCGGGGCCACTTGCGGCAGGTGCTGTTCGCTGACGGCTTCGACGACCGGGCCGGCTTCGCCGCCGACGATGTCCAGCAGCAGCTGGGTGGCGCGCTCCATGGCTTCGCGGGCCAGCTGCGAGTCCACGCCGCGCTCGTAGCGGTGCGAGGCGTCGGTGTGCAGGCCGTAGGAACGGGCTTTACCTGCGACGGAGATTGGCTCGAAGAAGGCGCTTTCCAGGAACAGGTCGCGGGTTTTTTCGGTGTTCACACCGCTGTGCTCGCCACCCATGACGCCGGCGATGGCCAGGGCGCGGGTGTGGTCGGCGATTACCAGGGTGTCGGCGCGCAGGGCAACTTCCTGGCCGTCGAGCAGGACGAGCTTCTCGCCCTCTTCAGCCATGCGTACGCGGATGCCGCCGTTGATTTCTGCCAGGTCGAAGGCGTGCATCGGCTGGCCGAGTTCGAGCATCACGTAGTTGGTGATGTCGACGGCAGCGTCGATGCTGCGCACGTCGCTGCGGCGCAGGCGTTCGACCATCCACAGGGGGGTCGGCTTGCTCAGGTCGACGTTGCGGATGACGCGGCCCAGGTAGCGTGGGCAGGCAGCCGGGGCGCTGACTTCGACCGGGCGCACTTCGTCGTGGGCAGCCGGTACGGCTGGCACTACCGGGCGGGTGACCGGGGTGTCGTACAGGGCGCTGACGTCGCGGGCCAGGCCTGCGATGGACAGGCAGTCGCCGCGGTTGGGGGTGAGGCCGATTTCGATGCTGGCGTCGTCCAGGCTCAGGTACTGGCGAATGTCTTCGCCAACCGGGGCGTCGGCAGCCAGTTCCAGCAGACCTTCGTTCTCTTCGCTGATCTGCAGCTCGGCAGCCGAGCACAGCATGCCGAAGGACTCGACGCCGCGCAGCTTGGCCTTCTTGATCTTGAAGTCGCCTGGCAGTTCGGCGCCGATCATGGCGAACGGGATCTTGATGCCTGGGCGGGCGTTAGGGGCGCCGCAAACAACCTGGAAGGTTTCCTGGCCGTTGCTTACCTGGCACACGCGCAGCTTGTCGGCGTCCGGGTGTTGTTCGGTGGCGAGGATTTCGCCCACGACGATGCCGCTGAACTGGCCGGCAGCGGGGGTAACGCTGTCGACTTCGAGGCCGGCCATGGACAGGCGGGCGACCAGTTCGTCACGGGAGACTTGCGGGTTTACCCAACCGCGCAGCCACTGTTCACTGAATTTCATGCTGTTCTCCTGAAAGTTGCGTCGGGCATTGACCTAGCGGAATTGCGCGAGGAAGCGCAGGTCGTTGTCGAAGAACAGACGCAAATCGTTGACGCCGTAGCGCAGCATGGCCAGGCGCTCGGCGCCCATGCCGAAGGCGAAGCCCTGGAACTCTTCAGGGTCGATGCCGGACATGCGCAGCACGTTCGGGTGCACCATGCCGCAGCCCATCACTTCCAGCCAGCCGGTCTGCTTGCACACGCGGCAGCCTTTGCCGGAACACATCACGCACTGGATGTCGACTTCGGCGGACGGCTCGGTGAAGGGGAAGAACGATGGGCGGAAACGTACCGCCAGTTCTTTTTCGAAGAACACGCGCAGGAATTCTTCGATGGTGCCCTTGAGGTCGGCGAAGTTGATATCGCGATCGATCAGCAGGCCTTCGACCTGGTGGAACATCGGCGAGTGGGTGATATCCGAGTCGCAGCGGTACACGCGGCCCGGGCAGACAATGCGGATTGGCGGCTGGGTGGACTCCATGGTCCGCACCTGCACCGGCGAGGTGTGGGTGCGCAGCAGCATGTTGGCATTGAAGTAGAAGGTGTCGTGCATCGCCCGGGCCGGGTGGTGGCCGGGGATGTTGAGCGCTTCGAAGTTGTGGTAGTCGTCTTCCACCTCTGGGCCTTCGGCAATGCCGTAGCCGATGTGGGTGAAGAACTGCTCGATGCGTTCGAGTGTACGGGTGATCGGGTGCAGGCCACCGGTGGCCTGGCCGCGGCCTGGCAGGGTGACGTCAATGCATTCGGCAGCCAGGCGAGCGCTGAGCTCGGCTTCTTCGAAGGCGGCCTTGCGGGCATTGAGCACAACAGTAACGCGCTCTTTGGCGTCGTTGATCAGCGCGCCGACTTTCGGCCGCTCTTCGGCTGGCAGGTTGCCCAGGGTCTTCATCACCTGGGTCAGCTCGCCTTTCTTGCCGAGATAATTCACCCGGATCTGTTCCAGGGTATTGATGTCTTCAGCGCGCTCCACGGCCTCTAGGGCTTGGGAGACCAACGCATCCAGGTTTTCCATGTACAGACTCCAGATACGAAAATAGGGGAAGAGCTTTGAAGGCTCTTCCCCTATCGATGACGTTCAATGCCCGACGGCGCTAGCGCCGCCGGGTGATTGTCGCGGGTACTTAAGCCAGAACGGCTTTAGCTTTCTCGACAATCGCAGCAAACGCCGCTTTTTCGTTCACTGCCAGATCGGCCAGAACCTTACGGTCGATTTCGATCGAAGCCTTTTTCAGGCCAGCAATCAGACGGCTGTAGGACAGACCGTTGGTGCGGGCACCGGCGTTGATACGAGCGATCCACAGTGCGCGGAACTGACGCTTCTTCTGACGACGGTCACGGTAGGCATATTGACCTGCCTTGATGACAGCCTGCTTGGCAACGCGGAATACGCGCGAGCGTGCACCGTAGTAGCCTTTAGCCAGTTTCAGAATTTTCTTGTGACGCTTACGAGCGATGACGCCACGCTTAACACGAGCCATGAGTAACTTCCTCTATCTAAACCAGAATTAACGTACGCGCAGCATGCGCTCGACTTTTGCCACGTCAGACGGGTGCAGCAGGCTGGCACCGCGCAGTTGACGCTTACGCTTGGTCGACATTTTGGTCAGGATGTGGCTCTTGAAAGCGTGCTTGTGCTTGAAGCCGGAAGCGGTCTTCAGGAAGCGCTTCGCAGCACCGCTCTTGGTTTTCATTTTTGGCATGTTGGAACTCCGCATTCGATAAAATTACACAATAATCATCAGGCCTGCCGTGCCCGGGAGATTACTTCTTCTTTTTGGGGGCGATGACCATCATAAGCTGGCGTCCTTCCATCTTCGGATGCTGCTCAACGGAGCCGTATTCGGCGAGGTCGGCTTCGACCCGCTTCAACAGCTCCATGCCCAGCTCCTGGTGGGCCATCTCACGGCCGCGGAATCTCAGAGAGATCTTGGCCTTGTCCCCATCGGTAAGGAAACGTACCAGGTTGCGTAGTTTTACCTGGTAATCCCCTTCTTCCGTCCCTGGACGAAACTTGATTTCTTTGATCTGGATCTGCTTCTGGTTTTTCTTGGCTTCGTTGGCCTGCTTCTTCTTCTCGAAGAGGTGCTTGCCGTAGTCCATCACCTTGCAGACGGGCGGTTGCGCGTCGGCGGAGATTTCCACCAGATCCAGCTTCGCTTCATCAGCGATACGAAGCGCTTCATCAATCGAGACGATGCCAATCTGCTCGCCGTCAGCGCCAATTAACCGAACCTCGCGTGCCGAGATATTCTCGTTGATCGGGGCTTTCGGTGCAGTTCGTTTATCGTTTCTCATTTCACGCTTAATAGTCATTACTCCGATTCTAGGCGACCGCGCTGGGCAACAGCGCTGTTGAGCAGCTGCGTGAATTCAGCCACCGGCATGGAGCCGAGGTCTTTGCCTTCACGGGTGCGTACGGCGACGGTCTGCGTTTCGACTTCGCGATCCCCTATAACCAAAAGGTACGGGACCTTGAGCAAAGTATGCTCGCGGATTTTAAAGCCGATCTTCTCATTTCTCAAGTCCGACTTGGCACGGAAACCGCTACCGTTCAGGGTATTTTCCACCTCGAGGGCGAAATCGGCCTGCTTGTCGGTGATGTTCATGATCACGGCCTGGGTTGGGGCCAGCCAGGCCGGGAACACGCCGGCGTAGTGCTCGATCAGCATGCCGATGAAGCGCTCGAACGAACCGAGGATGGCGCGGTGCAGCATGACCGGGCGAACACGGCTGTTATCTTCGGCGATATAGCTGGCATCCAGGCGTTCTGGCAGGTTCGGGTCGTACTGCAGGGTACCGCACTGCCAGTTACGGCCGAGGCAGTCGCGCAGGGTGAACTCGATCTTCGGGCCGTAGAAGGCGCCCTCGCCCGGCTGGTATTCCCATTCCAGGCCCGATTCGTTCAAGGCATCGGCCAGTGCGCCTTCGGCACGGTCCCACAGCTCTTCGGAACCCACGCGCTTGGCCGGGCGGGTCGACAGCTTCATGGCGATGTCGGTGAAGCCGAAGTCCTTGTACACGTCCAAGGTCAGCTTGATGAAGTCGGCGGCTTCCTTCTTCACCTGTTCTTCGGTGCAGAAGATGTGCGCGTCGTCCTGCACGAAGCCACGCACGCGCATGATGCCGTGCAGGGCGCCGGACGGCTCGTTACGGTGGCAGGCACCGAACTCGGCCAGGCGCAGCGGCAGGTCGCGGTAGCTCTTCAGGCCCTGGTTGAACACCTGCACGTGGCACGGGCAGTTCATCGGCTTGACCGCGTAGTCACGGCTTTCCGACGAAGTGGTGAACATGTTCTCGGCGTAGTTGGACCAGTGGCCGGAACGTTCCCAGAGAATGCGGTCGACAACCTGCGGGGTCTTGATTTCCTGGTAGCCGTTGACGCGCTGGACCTGGCGCATGTACTGCTCGAGTACCTGGTACACGGTCCAGCCGTTGGCGTGCCAGAACACCATGCCCGGGGCTTCTTCCTGCAGGTGGAACAGGTCGAGCTGCTTGCCGATCTTGCGGTGGTCGCGTTTTTCGGCTTCTTCGATGCGCTGGATGTACGCAGCCAGCTGCTTCTTGTCGGCCCAGGCGGTGCCGTACACGCGTTGCAGCTGCTCGTTCTTGGCATCGCCGCGCCAGTAGGCGCCGGACAGCTTGGTCAGCTTGAATGCCTTGAGGAAGCGAGTGTTCGGCACGTGCGGGCCGCGGCACATGTCGACGTATTCTTCGTGGTAGTACAGGCCCATGGCCTGCTCGTCCGGCATGTCTTCGACCAGGCGCAGCTTGTAGTCTTCGCCACGGGCCTTGAACACGTCGATGACTTCGGCGCGCGGGGTCACCTTCTTGATGACGTCGTAGTCCTTGTCGATCAGCTCCATCATGCGCTTTTCGATGGCGGCCATGTCTTCAGGGGTGAAGGGGCGCTCGTAGGCGATGTCGTAGTAGAAGCCTTCGTCGATGACCGGGCCGATCACCATCTTGGCGGTCGGGTACAGCTGTTTCACCGCGTGGCCGACCAGGTGGGCGCACGAGTGACGGATGATCTCCAGTCCCTCTTCATCTTTAGGGGTGATGATCTGCAGGGTGGCGTCGTTGCTGATCAGGTCGCAGGCATCGACCAGTTTGCCGTCGACCTTGCCGGCCACGGTGGCCTTGGCCAGGCCGGCGCCGATGGAAGCGGCGACTTCGGCTACGGATACGGCATGATCGAACGAACGTTGACTGCCATCGGGAAGAGTAATAACGGGCATGGCGCCTCCTCTCCTAGTGGTGACCCCTACCAAAGGTCACGTGGGTTGGGATGAGCCAGTACAAGATCCGACCTGCCTTCCCGCAACGGGAAGCCTGCCTCACAGTGGCAGAAGCCTTTCGGCTTGCCAGGGACGAACCAGAGTGACTGGAAAGAAAAAAGATAGCTGCAAGCTGCAAGTTGTCAGCTGCAAGCCGGGCATGCTAGCACGCGGGTTGCATGCCAGGCAGAAATATTTGGAAATTACGCCGCAGCGGTGAACTAACGCGGAAAAATTCCTATCAGACTTTGGGAAGCAACCTACTCTTGATGAGACCTTAACCCAAGGAGTAACTGGTTATGCGAGTTCCGTCTCTTCTGGCCCTGGCGGCCGCTGGGGCCCTGCTGCTGCCCATGGCTGCGAACGCCGGCAACTTCCCGGCCGGGAAGGAAGCTGCCTACATGACCCAGTGCACGCAAGTGGCTCAAGGCCAAGGCGTTGACGCTGCGACCGCGAAAAAGCACTGCGACTGTGGCGCGCAAACCATCAAAAAGAATTTCACCGACGCGGAAATTGCCGACCTCGACAGCAACGATGGCGTGGACGCCAAGCTGATGCAGAAGGCCCAGATGGCCGTGAAACAGGCCTGTGCACCGAAGAGCTGAAACCTTAAAGCCAGAGCAGACCAGCCATTCTTTGAGCTGGATCAACATCCTGCGAAGGTAAAAGGCGCTAGATGCGCAGAATTAGACTATGATGTGTTCCGTGCTCCGTAGCCTCGGCCGCATTGCACCACTGAAAAAACTAAATGTTCTGGAGATTCACCCATGTCCAATCGCCAACAAGGCACCGTCAAATGGTTCAATGATGAGAAAGGCTACGGCTTCATCACCCCAGCAGGCGGCGGCGACGACCTGTTCGTTCACTTCAAGGCCATCGAATCTGACGGCTTCAAGAGCCTGAAAGAAGGCCAGACTGTTTCCTTCGTCGCCGAGCGCGGCCAGAAGGGCATGCAGGCTGCACAGGTTCGTCCGGAGTAATTCGGATAGCTGTAAAAAAACCCGCCCTTGTGGCGGGTTTTTTTATGGGCGTTTACCAGGCTGCACGCGCTCGTTTTTTGTAGGAGCGGCCTTGTGTCGCGAAAGGGCCGCGTAGCGGCCCAAGGGTTTCAGCTTCGCAGCATCAATGGCCGGGGCCGCTTTGCGGCCCTTTCGCGACACAAGGCCGCTCCTACAGGGACCGCGTCGATCCTCCGGGCTGTATCAACCGCAGTTGACGCGAACCACCTTGCCCTGCTCGTCCACATTCAGGTTCAAGCGTTCGGAGCGGTACTCGAGGGTAACCACGTCGTGCGGCTTGAGAATACGTGCCATCTGCGAACCACTGGCCTTGCGCGCCTGCTCCAGCAGCTCGGCGCTGGCAAGCTTGCCAATGGCGAAATCGGCGCCGCTGGCTTCGCAGCGGCCATCGTTGCCTGCCGGCGTGGCTGGCGCAGCGCCACCAGCAGAATTGCCACCAGTGCTGCAACCAGCCAGGACAGCAGCCACCGCCAGGGTTGCCAGGTAAGCACGGGTACGGAACATGAAGCCTCCTAAATCGGTCCGGGAACTGTCTGATCCGACAGTTCCGCTGATCTTTTGTTGCAAAACCGGTCAAGTCTGCCTGAACTCGCCAGCCGAGGCGAAAACGCAATCGTGACCGGATTTTGCACAACCCGCTGCGTTTGCCATATGCTTAAGCCGCAAGGTCACTGACGCAAAGTCATGATTTAGTGCAAGAAGTGGAGCGCACCCCGCCTCCATCGAACACCAGGGTCAGGTGTTCGCCCCTTCGTCCCGGGCCCCAAGCGAGAGCCTTTCATGAGCAGCCACAGCATCGAAGCCGATATCAAGGTCAAATGGGCCGAAGGCCAGAGCGCGTACAGCCCTGGCACGCCGGAGGAGTTGCTGCTGATTGCCATCGACCTGCTGGTGCGCGATCGCGGCGCCGAGGCGGCACGCAGCTTCTTCGACCAGGTGTTCGAGCGCTACGCGCCGCACACGGCTATTCCAATCGCGCCAAACGGGCGCTGAGCAGGTCGAACAGGCCCTGGGCATCGCCCTTTTCCACCCACATCACGTTGGCTGGCTGCTTGAGCACGCCGTACCAGTCGGCAAGGGTCTGGCCGAAGCTGGGGCCTTCGCGGCTGTCGATGGTCATGTGGATACGCCGGCCGCTGAACAGTTCGGGCTTGAGCAGGTAGGCGATGACACTGGCGTCGTGCACCGGGCCGCCGGGCATGCCGTACAGGTCCATGTCGTGGGTGATGTAGGCGTTGAGGATATCCACCACCCGCTTGCTGGCCTGGTTGTTCACCGCCGCCAGTTGCTTGAGGCGGGCGTCGCTGGTCAGCAGCTTGTGGGTGACGTCCAGCGGCAGGTAGGTCAGCGGCACGCCGCTGGCCAGCACCACTTCGGCGGCATGCGGGTCGGCATAGAGGTTGAACTCCGCCGCCGGGGTGATGTTGCCACCGTTGAAATGGGCACCGCCCATGACCACCACTTGCTTGATGCCTTTGGCGATGTCCGGGCGCTGGATCAGCGCCAGGGCCAGGTTGGTTTGCGGGCCGAGCATGGCGATGGTGATGCTGTGAGGCTTGGCGGCGCCAAGGGTGTCGACCAGGTATTGCACGGCATTGCCTTGGGCCAGCGGCGCTTTCGTTTCGTGCACCTGGCTGCCGGTGAGGCCTTCTTCGCCGTGCACCTCGGCGGCGTAGATCGGCTTGCGCACCAGCGGGCGAGCGGCGCCGGCGTAAACGGGGATGTCTTCGCGGCCGGCCCATTCGCGGGCCAGGCGGGCGTTGCGCGAGGTCTTTTCCAGGCGCACGTTGCCGGCCACGGTGGTGATGGCGAGGACGTTGAGCTCGTCGGGCGAGGCCATGGCCAGGAACAGCGCGACCACGTCGTCGGCGCCGGGGTCGGTGTCGATGATCAGGTCGATGGGGGCGGCCTGGAGGGTGGTGGCTGCGGCCATGAGGGCGATTCCTTGTAGCAGGGGTTTGAGCATGGGTGGCACTCCTGTTGCCTGGATTGGTATTCCTGATACACCGCAAATCCCTGTGGGAGCGGGTTTACCCGCGAAGAAGGCAACGCGGTGGCTGGCACCGGCTTCGCCGGTGTTCGCGGGTGAACCCGCTCCCACAGGGGACGACGAGCTAGAAAGTCACGCCGGAAATCAGCGCGATGTTGCTGTAGGGCTGGCACTCGCCAGTGCGCACAACCGCACGGGCACTGCGTGACAACTCCTTGAAATCTTCATGGCTCAGCCATTCGCGCTTGCCCAGCTTGCCCTTCAGCCGCTCGATTTCGACCAGCGCCGGCGGCACCACTTTCTGCATCTCTTCGGCCAGCACGTGGCGCTCTACCTGCAACTCGCTCAGCACAACCCGCAACACGCTGGCGAAGTCCGGCAGGCCAGGCGTGACGGCCAGGTCGATCAGTTCGACACCCGGCGGCACCGGCAGCCCGGCATCGCCGATCACCAGGATGTCGCCATGCCCCATGCCGGCGATGGTCCGCGAAAGGGCAACGTTCAGCAGTGGGGTTTTCTTCATGGCGCAAGCTCCGCCAGGTAGGGAATCGACGGCTGGGCGCCGGCGCGGGTAACCGACAGGGCTGCGGCGCGCTGGCCGAAAGCGATGGCGTCGCCCTCCCCCAGGCCGCGCACCAGGCCAGCGGCAAAGCCGCCGATGAAGGTATCGCCGGCTGCCGTGGTGTCCAGCGGCTGCACCACCGGCGCGGGGAAGTGCTGGTGGCCCCCAGGGGTGACCAGCAAGGCCCCTTGCGCGCCCAGGGTAATGATCACTTTGCCCGCGCCCAGTTGCAGCAAGCACTCGCCGGCACGTCGGGCGCTGTCCAGGTCAGTCACCGCCACGCCGGTCAGGGCTTCGGCCTCGCTTTCGTTGGGCGTCAGGTAGTCGATGCGGGCGAACCAGTCCGCCGGCAAGGGGCCGGTCGCCGGCGCCGGGTTCAGGATTACCCGCTTGCCCAGCTCGCGCCCCCTGGCAAGGGTCCAGGCCACGGTGTCGGCCGGTACTTCCAGCTGGCAGATGATCACTTCGGCCGCCTGCAGCAGCGCATCGAAACGCTGCACCGACTGCGGGGTCAGCAGGCCGTTGCCACCGGGGATGATGACGATGCAGTTCTGGCTGGCGGCATCCACGGTGATCAGCGCCACACCGCTGGACACGCCCTGGCAGGTGGTGACGCCCTGGCAGTCGATGCCTTCCACATACAGGGCCCGGTGCAGTTGTCGACCATAGTCATCGTCGCCGACGTTGCCGATCATCGCCACGCTGCCGCCCAGGCGCGCCACGGCCACTGCCTGGTTGGCCCCCTTGCCGCCCGGCACGGTGAAAAAGCTTTCGCCGGGGAGTGTTTCGCCGGCCCGGGGCAGGCGCTGCGCGCGGGCCACCAGGTCCATGTTGAGGCTACCGACCACCACAACCTTGGCATTCATGACATTTCCTTAGCATCAGCGGTAATCGTTGAACAGGTCCGGGCGCGGCCCGGTGGACTCGCGCAGCACAATGCGCGGGGCGACGATGCGTTGCTCTGCCGCGCCCTGGCGGGGGGTGCCGATACGCGCCAGCAACAGCGACGCGGCGCTCTCGCCCAGCTCGCGAATCGACTGGCCCACCGTGGTCAACGGCGGGTACACGTAACGGCTGAGCTCGATGTCGTCGAAGCCGATCACCGACAGCTCGCCGGGCACGTTGATATTGCGTTCGGCCGCGGCACGCAACACACCGAAGCCGATCATGTCGTTGCCGGCAAAAATCGCCGTAGGCCGCTTGCCCTCCAGCAACCGGGTTGCCACCGCATGGCCCCCCGGGCTGGTGAAGTCGCAGTGCAGCACGCGGTCGCCCAGCACCGCTGCGCCGGCCTCGGCCATGGCGCGACGGAAGCCGCTCAGGCGCAGCTGGGTGACCCCGGTCTCGGCGGGGCCGCCGATGTAGGCGATGTCGCGGTGGCCAAGCTCCAGCAAGTGGCGGGTGGCCAGGTAGGCGCCTTGCTCGTGGTCGATGCGCACCAGGTCGGCATCGATGCCATCCAGTTCGCGGTCGACGATCACCATTGGCGTGCGCACGCCAGTCAGGCTTTGCAGCAGGTCGCTGTCCTGGCCCACCGAAGCCACCACCAGGCCGTCGATGCGTTTTTCCAGCAGTACGCGCAGGTAGCTGCGCTGCTTCTGCGGGTTGTCGTCGGAGTTGCACAGGATCACGCAGTAGCCGTTGCGTTCGCAGGCGTCTTCGATGCCCCGCGCCAGTTCGGCGAAGTACGGGTTGACGCTGTTGGGCACCAGCAAGCCGATGGTGGCCGTGCTGCGTGCTTTCAGCGAGCGGGCCACGGCGCTGGGCACGTAGTCGAGCTCGGCGATGGCGGCTTCGACTTTCAGCCGTACCTGCTCGCTGACCGGCCGGGTCTTGTTCAGCACATGGGACACGGTGGTGTAGGAAATGCCCGCCAGTGCCGCGACGTCTTTGATGGTTGCCATGTTCTCAGTTCCGCCGGCCTGCACGCCGGCTACGGTAGGTGTCGAGCACCACGGCGATGACGATCACCGCCCCGGTGATGATGCGTTTGGTCGGTTCGCTGGCACCGATCTGCGCCAGCCCTGCGGCCAGCACCGAAATGATCAGCACGCCAAAGAAGGTGCTGATGACCGAGCCGCGCCCGCCCATCAGGCTGGTGCCGCCAATCACCACGGCGGCGATTACCTGCAGCTCCAGGCCGGAGCCGGCATTGGGGTCGGCGGCTTCCAGGCGCGAGATCTGGAACAGCGCGGCCAGCCCGGCGAGCAGGCCCATCAGGGCGAACACCAGCACCTTGTACGGGCGCGGGTCGATGCCGGCCAGGCGCACGGCCTCTTCGTTGGTGCCGATACCGATCAGGTAGCGGCCGAACACCGTGCGGGTCAGCACCAACTGGGCCAGCACGATCACCAGCAAGGCGATGATGAACGCCGGCGAGATGCCGAATGCGATGGGGTTGGAGAACCAGGCATAGGCATCACCGATATAGGCGGTGCGCGAGTCGGTGAACTGGTAGGCCAGGCCGCGGGCCATTTCCAGCACCCCGAGCGAAACGATGAACGACGGAATGCGCCAGGCCACGGTGACGCCGCCGGTGATGCTGCCGGCCAGTGCCGCCACGGCCATGCCCAGCAGGGCCGAAGGCACCACGCCCCAGCCCCAGCCGAGGATCGCCACGCTGACCGTGGAGGCCGCCAGCGCCAGTACCGAGCCCACCGACAGGTCGATGCCGCCGATGATCAGCACGAAGGTCATGCCCACCGCCAGTACCATCAGGTCGGGGATCTGGTTGGCCAGGGTACTGAAGGTGTTGTACGACCAGAAGTGGCTGCTGAGGAACGAGAACAGCACGATCATCGCCAGCAAGGCGCCGGCCAGACCCAGGTAGGTACCCAGGCCAAGATAGGTGCCACTGCGGCGCACCGGTGCGGCGCCTTGGCTGTCGAGCGGGGTGGTTTTCATGCATCCATCCTGGGAGCTGCTTCATGCAGCAATGCGTCACGTTTCTGATAACCGGCAAAGGCCGCGGCCAGCAACTGGTCCTGGCTCCAATGGTCCCGCTCGAAGGTGTCGATCAGGCGACCGGCCGACAGCACGGCGATGCGGTCGCATATCAGCATCAGCTCGCGCAGGTCACTGGACACCACCACCAGGGCCTTGCCCTGGCGCGCCAGCTCGGCCAGCAGGCCATAGATGTCGAACTTGGCGCCGACGTCGATGCCACGGGTGGGCTCGTCGAACAGCAGCACCTGGCAGTCGCGCTCCAGCCAGCGGCCGATCACCACCTTCTGCTGGTTGCCGCCAGACAGCTCGCCCACCACCTGCTGCGCGCCGGCACTGCGAATGCGCATGGCCTGGATCTGGCGTTCGGCCAATGCCGCTTCGGCTTCGCCATCGAGCACCCCGGCCCGTGAAACCGCGCCGAGGTTGCCCAGGGCGATATTCGCGCTGATCGACTGTGTCAGCAGCAGGCCCTCGCCTTTGCGGTCTTCGGTGATCAGCGCGATACCGGCCTGCACCGCAGCCTTGGGCGAGTCGATGGTGACAGCCTTGGGCGGCTGGCCGAGGGCGATGCTGCCGCTGTCGGCACGGTCGGCGCCGTAGATCAGGCGCAACAGCTCAGTACGGCCGGCACCGATCAGGCCGGAGATGCCGAAGATCTCCCCTGCCCTGACCTCGAACGACACTCCACGCACCTTGTCGGCACGGCTGAGCCTGTCGACCTTGAGCAGCGCCGTGCCGATCTGCCGGCGGCCCAGGTCGATATGCTCGCCCAGCTCGCGGCCGACCATCAGGTTGACCAGTTCGGCGCTGCTGTAGCGCTCGATCGGTTCGTCGCACACCAGCTTGCCGTCGCGCAGCACGACGATGCGCTGGGCCACGCGCTGCAGTTCTTCCAGGCGATGGGAGATGTAGACGATGGCCACACCACGTTGGCGCAGGCGCTCGATCTGGGTGAACAGCAGCTCCACTTCGCGCGCGGTGAGCATGGCGGTGGGCTCGTCGAAGATCAGCACATGGCAGTCGCCAATCAGGTTGCGGGCGATCTCGACCATCTGCTGGTGGCCGATGCCCAGCTCGCCGACCGGGGTGTCCGGGTCGATGGCGTCGAGGCCGACCTGGGCCATGGCGGCCGTGGCCAGCTGGCGCAGGCGCTTCTGGCTGATCCAGCCGAAGCGGCCGGGCAGGTTGTCGAGGAACAGGTTTTCCGCCACGGTCAGCGTGGGCAGCAGGTTCAGTTCCTGCATGACCATGCGCACGCCAAGGCGCTCAGCCTCGCTGCGGCTGCCAGGCGCGTAGGCCTGACCGCGGTAGCGCATGTGCCCGGTGGTGGGGGTTTCCAGGCCACTGATGAGTTTGGACAGGGTGCTTTTGCCCGCGCCGTTCTCGCCGGTCAGGGCCAGCACTTCGCCGGCACGCAGGTTCAGGCTGACCTCGCCGAGCACGGGCTGGGCGTAGGTCTTGCCCAGGCCGCTGGCGGCGAGCACTACTTCGTTGGCCGATGCAGGCATGGCCGTTTCTCCTGCCAGCGATCAGGGTTTGGTGATGAGTTGGACCGGGGTCTGGATGACGTTGTCGGCATCCACGTCGGGTTTCTCGCCCTTGACCATTTTCAGCGCCGCCTGGATGCCGTACACCGCCTGCTGGCTGGCCGCCTGGTCGAGGGTGGCCAGTACACGGCCATCGGCGAGCATCGGCTTGATGGCGTTGATGTTGTCGTAGCCCACCACTTGCACCTGGCCGGTCTTGCCGGCGGCACGCACGGCCGACACCGCGCCCAGGGCCATGCTGTCGTTGCCGGCCAGCAGGGCTTTCAGGTCGGGGTATTCGTTGAGCATGGAGGCGGCGACGGCGTTGCCTTTGTCGATTTCCCAGTTGCCGCTCTGCACCGAAACGATCTTGATCTGCGCGGCGTCCATGGCGTCCTTGAAGCCGGCGGTACGCTGCTGGGCGTTGGTGGTGGTCGGCACGCCTTCGATGATGCCGACCTGGTCGCCGGCCTTGAGCTTCTCGTTGGCCAGGTAGTCACCCACCAGGCGCGCGCCCTTGCGGTTGTCGGGGCCCACGAAGGGTACGCTGATGCCTTTGCTCTTGAGCAGTTCAGGGTCCAGGCGGTTGTCGATATTGATTACCACCACGCCCTGGTCCATGGCCTTCTTCACCGCCGATACCAGCGCCTTGGAGTCCGCCGGGGCAATGACCAGGGCCTTGGCGCCCGCGTTGACCATTTGCTCGACGATGCGGATCTGCTCGCCGGTGTCGGTCTCGTTCTTGATGCCGTTGGCGATCAGTTCGAATTCATCGGCGTGGGCTTTCTGGTAGTCCTTGGCGCCGTCTTCCATGGTGCGGAAGAACTCGTTGGCCAGCGACTTCATGACCAGGGCGACCTTGGGCTTGTCTTCGGCATGGGCGGTGGAAATTGGCAGGGCCAGGGACAGCGAGGAAATGACCGCGAGGGCCAGCAGACGACCGGGGAACGGCAGTTTCATGGACGATGACTCCGAATCTTGTGTTTTTTGTCGGATCGCAAACGTTTGCGTTGCCTAACTATGGAAACAGGACCGGGGTTTGTCAAATCCGTTTGGCTGTCGGAGGTCAAGTCGAGCTTGGCGCAGTTTATCCGGATTTTTTCCGAAAAGCCGAACGTCTTTTCCTGCGTTTGTTCGGAATCTCGAATGGACCGCACCTTCATGTTGGGGCGGCCTTGTGACGCAAAAGGGCCGCAAGGCGGCCCCGGCAATGTGTGTTGTTGCGCCGGAATCCGGGGCCGCTACGCGCCCCTTTCGCGACGCAAGGCCGCCCCCACAAGGGCCGTGCGCGCAACTGGTACGAAACCTGCCTTGCACCCTGTGCGACAAAACCACCATCTCATTAGGAAGAGAGAGAACAATAACGATGAATGCCGCACTGAAAATCTTCGCCCCCAGCGCACTCGCCGTGCTGCTGGCCATTCCAGCCACCGTTTCGGCCAAAGAGGCTGAAACCCAGCAGAAGCTGGCCAATGTGGTCATCCTCGCCACCGGCGGCACCATTGCCGGCGCTGGTGCCAGCGCCGCCAACAGCGCCACCTACCAGGCCGCCAAGCTGGGCGTCGACAAACTGATCGCCGGTGTGCCGGAGCTGGCCGACCTGGCCAACGTCCGCGGCGAGCAGGTCATGCAGATCGCCTCTGAGAGCATCTCAAACGACGACCTGCTCAAGTTGGGCAAACGCGTTGCCGAACTCGCCGAAAGCAAGGACGTCGACGGTATCGTCATCACCCACGGCACCGACACCCTGGAAGAGACCGCCTACTTCCTCAACCTGGTGGAAAAGACCGACAAGCCGATCGTGGTCGTCGGTTCGATGCGCCCGGGCACCGCCATGTCCGCCGACGGCATGCTCAACCTTTACAACGCCGTGGCCGTGGCCAGCGACAAGCAGTCGCGCGGCAAGGGCGTGCTGGTGACCATGAATGACGAGATCCAGTCCGGGCGCGATGTCAGCAAGGCAGTGAACATCAAGACCGAAGCCTTCAAGAGCGCCTGGGGCCCGATGGGCATGGTGGTGGAAGGCAAGTCGTACTGGTTCCGCCTGCCGGCCAAGCGCCACACGGTCAACTCCGAGTTCGACATCAAGCAGATCAGCAGCCTGCCGCAGGTGGATATCGCCTATGGCTATGGCAACGTCACCGACACCGCCTACAAGGCACTGGCGCAGAACGGCGCCAAGGCACTGATCCATGCCGGTACCGGCAACGGTTCGGTGTCGTCGCGCGTGGTGCCGGCGCTGCAGGAGCTGCGCAAGAACGGCGTGCAGATCATTCGCTCGTCGCACGTCAACCAGGGTGGCTTCGTGCTGCGCAACGCCGAGCAGCCGGATGACAAGAACGACTGGGTCGTGGCCCATGACCTGAACCCACAGAAAGCGCGGATTCTGGCGATGGTAGCGATGACCAGGACCCAGGACAGCAAGGAGCTGCAGCGGATCTTCTGGGAGTACTGATCGCCAGCCACCCCTGAAATGCAAACAGCCCCGCTGCCCAGGCGGGGCGTTTGCTGTCTGACTGTTGCGAAATTACTTACAGTGAAATACTGTATGCGCATACAGCAAAAACAAGGAAACACTTGTGTCCAGCACCGCCTCCGCCACCCCAAGCAGCTATGAACAACTGGGTATGCGCATTCAGAAAATCATCAACAGCCCCACTGCCCAGCGCAGCCGTGCGGCGTTGATCTTCCGTCTGGAGCAGGAAACCCCGGAAGATTGGGAAACCCTGCTAGAGGAAATCGCCGAAAACGATAACGTCACCCTCGCCCACCGCGACGATGGCGGCGTGCAGATTTTCTGGACGGTACCGAAGGAAGACTGACTGCATTCAGCCTCAAGCCAAGGCCTGCAGGTAGGCGCTGGCTTCGCGGTAACGCGCCAGCCGCGCCAGGTCGGTGGGGCCTGGGCACGGGATGCGCGAAAGGTCGCTGTTGTCGGCCAGATCGGCCAGCTTGACGGTGCGCGCCAGCGGGTCACCGCCCAGGCGCACCACGAAGTCCTGGTAGGCCTCGCCCTCACGGCGGCTGAGCGCCAGCAGGGCGGCAAGGATTTTCAGCGCGAAACCCTCGCGCGCCAGGTCGGACAGGGTCAGCGGGGTGTCTTCGATTACATCGTGCAGCACCGCGACAATCCGTTGTTCGGTTGTGGAAACCCGCATCATCACGCGTAGCGGGTGGAGGATATAAGCGGCCCCACCCTTGTCGTATTGCCCTTCATGCGCCCTGGCGGCCACGGCAATGGCCCGCTCCAGTGTAGACATGAGGCCCTCCCCGTTCGGCTTCTTCCTGACAAGCATAGCCAAAACTGTGCGGACAATGTCTAGCGCGCGTTAGCCTGCTCGAAATCCGGAAGCTGGCGCACGCCCTGTAGGAGCGGCCTTGCGTCGCGACGGGCTGCGAAGCAGCCCCGGGATTTCGGCATCACAGCAGATTCTGTGGGGCTGCTTCGCAGCCCGTCGCGACACAAGGCCGCTCCTACAGCCCCACTCACACAGAGTTTTCAGCGCGCTGCGCCGTGCTGAATCACCACCGAATCGGTACCCAGCTTGGCCATTACCTCGGCCTTGCGCGCTTCGGCTTCCTCACGGGTGGGGAATGGCCCCATCAGCACCACCGGCTTGCCGTCGCGGTACTCCACCGAGGACGGGATGCCCTTTTCGATCAGGCGTGCGGTCATGTCGCTGAGCGCGCCCATGTTTGCACCCTGAATCACTTCCACATCCCAGCCTTGCGGGGCCGGCTGGCCAGCCAGGGCCTCGGCGCGGCGCTGCAGCTCGGCGCCGCCGCACATCTCGCGGATGCGCAGGTTGTTGCCGCTGTCGTCGACGATGATTTCGTACTGGCCATCGCGCTTGATGGCCACGTAGCTGCGGTAGGCCTCGTACTGCCCGGCATCATCCTTGCCACGGACCTGGCCGCAGATGGTGCCCTGGGTGTCGATCCGCACGTTGCCGAACTTGGCGGTCTTGGGGTTGTGCAGGTGTTCGGCCACCTGTTTGTGCACGCCTTCGACCTCGTTCTCACAGCCCGCCAGGGCGAGCACTGCCATTACCACAGCCAGTTTGCGCACGCGTGTACCTCCAGATTCGAAGGGGCGGATTCTAGCACGCCGGGCAATGCCCCGAACCGCGACCAAACGTTACACGCTGCTTCATGCGCACAGCAAAAAGGGCGATCATTACTGATCGCCCTTTTTCGATTTGGTAGGCACAATTGGACTCGAACCAACGACCCCCACCATGTCAAGGTGGTGCTCTAACCAACTGAGCTATGTGCCTGTCATGTGGTGCGCATATTAGTGATCAAATGCGTACCTGTAAAGCGTTTTTTTCAGAAAAATCAAAAACTTTGCGAATTCGTGCATAAGGGACTGCCGCGCAGCACCAGGCCGCGAGAACCCAATGAAAAAAGGGGTGACCCTTGCGGATCACCCCTTCTTCGATTTGGTAGGCACAATTGGACTCGAACCAACGACCCCCACCATGTCAAGGTGGTGCTCTAACCAACTGAGCTATGTGCCTGTCGTGTGGTGCGCATTCTACCCATTCCAAAAACCCTGTCAACACTTTTTTTCGCGCTAACCTACTGAATCTTAAACTCTTTATAGAAAAGTGCGCTGGCGGGGACCGAGTAAAGGATTTTCAACGGACGACTAGCGGGTGTTTATTATTATTGATAGCATCGGTACATTCGTTAAAAATATAAAACACGAGGTTCCTGCAGCATGGCTAACACCCCCTACCCCCAGTCCTACTACGCCGCCTCGGCCAACCCGGTGCCGCCACGTCCGGCGCTGCAGGGTGAGGTGGAAACCGATGTGTGCATCATCGGCGCCGGCTACACCGGTCTGTCCAGCGCCCTGTTCCTGCTGGAGAACGGCTTCAAGGTGAGCATCGTCGAAGCAGCCAAGGTCGGCTTCGGCGCATCGGGCCGCAACGGCGGCCAGATCGTCAACAGCTACAGCCGCGACATCGACGTCATCGAGCGCACCGTCGGCCCCAAGCAGGCCCAACTGCTGGGCCACATGGCCTTCGAAGGCGGGCGCATCATTCGTGAGCGCGTGGCCAAGTACAACATCCAGTGCGACCTGAAGGACGGTGGCGTGTTCGCTGCCCTCACCAGCAAGCAGATGGGCCACCTGGAGTCGCAAAAGCGCCTGTGGGAACGCTTCGGCCACAACCAGCTGGAGCTGATGGACCAGAAGCGCATCCGCGAAGTGGTCGCCTGCGAAAACTATGTGGGCGGCATGCTGGACATGAGCGGCGGCCACATCCACCCGCTGAACCTGGCCCTGGGCGAAGCCGCTGCGGTCGAGTCGCTGGGCGGCATCATCTATGAGCAAACCCCGGCCGTACGCATCGAGCGCGGCGCCAACCCGGTGGTGCACACCCCGCAGGGCAAGGTCCGCGCCAAGTTCATCATCGTCGCCGGCAACGCCTACCTGGGCAACCTGGTGCCGGAGCTGGCCAGCAAGTCCATGCCATGCGGCACCCAGGTGATCACCACCGAACCGCTGGGCGACGAACTGGCGCGCACCCTGCTGCCGCAGGACTACTGCGTCGAGGATTGCAACTACCTGCTCGACTACTACCGCCTGACCAGCGACAAGCGCCTGATCTTCGGTGGTGGCGTGGTGTACGGCGCGCGTGACCCGGCCAACATCGAGGCGATCATCCGTCCGAAGATGCTCAAGGCCTTCCCGCAACTGAAAAACGTAAAGATCGACTACGCCTGGACCGGCAACTTCCTGCTGACCCTGTCGCGTCTGCCACAGGTTGGCCGTATCGGCGACAATATCTACTACTCCCAGGGCTGCTCGGGTCACGGCGTGACCTACACCCACCTGGCGGGCAAGGTGCTGGCCGAGGCCATGCGTGGCCAGGCCGAGCGTTTCGACGCCTTCGCCGGCCTGCCGCACTACCCGTTCCCGGGTGGCCAGATGCTGCGCGTGCCGTTCAGCGCCATTGGGGCCTGGTACTACAGCCTGCGCGATCGCCTGGGCTTCTGATGTAGGCAGGGCTGGCCTCTTCGCGGGTAAACCCGCTCCCACAGGGACATCACTGGACCTGAGGGCAGCGGGTTTCCTGTGGGAGCGGGTTTACCCGCGAAAGGGCCGGTACAGACAAAGCTATTTGTTCAGGCTACTCACAGCCTGCTTCGCCGCAATCTCCTGCCCCGCCCGGGCCAGTTCATCGGCAGCCTGCAACCAGCGCTGGCGGTCCACCTGGGCTGGCAGCTGCCGAGGTGGCTGCACCAGCACCGCCCAGCTCCCAAGCTTCGCCCACGCCGAGGCAAAGTCATCGAACGCCATCAACTGCCGCCGGTGCATGCCCGAGCGCAACAGCACCCGCTGCTTGTAGCGGTCGTAGCCGATCAGCACGGCGTAGCGTGGCTCGCTCCACCAGGCCGAACCATCCTCGTAACGCAGCAGCACCGGGTTGCCCGCCGCCACCTGGGTCAACAGCGCGTCCAGCTGCTTGTCCAGCGGATACACCACCATGCCGTAGTCGCGCGCCACCCGGGGGATGCTGGTGTCCAGCGCCTCGGCGCCCTGCGGCAGGTTCAGCGGCTTGTCCAGCAGCCCCGGCGTGATCGGAGCCCCCTGTTGCGACAGCACCGCCGCCAATGCCATGGCCCCGCTGTGGTTGGCGTTGCCACGGTAGAACGGCACGCTGCTGATTTCGACCCGCTGCGGCAGGCCCTTGAGGTTGCCGGAGGGTGCGCTGGCGCAACCGGCCAGGCTGGCTGCAACCAGGCAGGCAGCCAGCAGCCGACGAGGGATGGTCTTGAAGGAAGGTTGCTGCATGGACACTCGCTTGCTCCAACGCCGGGCAGGCAGCGCCCGGCTCTGGCCACCGATCATAGGTCGGACAGCGGCGCGGGTATAGTCCGACACCGCTTAGGAGCAAATCGGACCAAGCAATAGACCTTTGGTCAATGGAACGTCACAGGCGAAAGACTAGACTAAAGCAGTGTCTGGAAGGCCAGCGTCGGCGACCGAGCGCGGCCCGTAGAGATGGAGGCACAGATGAGCCTGACCATGGCAATCCTCATGCTGGTTGGCATGTGGCTGAGCGTTGCAGCCGCCATGCTATGGGGTGTACTGCGTATCGTGCGGCGTCATTCCCACCACCACCTGCCACCGCAGGCCCCCGCCAAGCCACAGCCTGTGCGCCGGTCGCGGCGGCATGCCGGGGTGCACTGATTCAGAGATTTCCGAGGCCCATTCGCGGGTGAACCCGCTCCCACAAGGTCCTCCACTGCCTTCAGAAACGGCGGGGACCTGTGGGAGCGGGTTCACCCGCGAACGGGGCGCAAGCGCCCCGCTTTTTCACATCAACCTTCAGCCGCCTCACGCTTCAACCGCGCCCGACGGGCCAGGATGTTGAGGATCTCGATCGCCGTCGAGAAGGCCATGGCCGCGTACACATAACCCTTCGGTACATGGGCGCCGAAACCTTCGGCGATCAGCGTCATGCCGATCATGATCAGGAAGCCCAGGGCCAGCATCACCACGGTCGGGTTGTCGTTGATGAAGTTGGCCAACGGGTCGGCGGCCACCATCATGACGATCACGGCAGTGATAACGGCAATGATCATGATAGGCAGGTGCTCGGTCATGCCCACGGCGGTGATGATGCTGTCTACCGAGAAGACGATGTCCAGCAACAGGATCTGGAAGATCGCCGCGGCAAAGCCCAGGGTAACCGTCGACGACACCTTGGCTTCTTCCTTGGCCCCGTGCGGGTCGACGTTCTCGTGGATTTCCTTGGTCGCCTTCCACAGCAGGAACAGGCCACCGGCAATCAGGATCACGTCCTTCCAGGAGAAGGCATTGCCGAATACTTCAAACACCGGGTCGGTCAGCTGGACGATCCAGGCCACCGTGCTGAGCAAGGCCAGGCGCATGACCAGGGCCATGCTGATACCGATACGGCGCGCCTTGGAGCGGTATTCCACCGGCAGCTTGTTGGTCAGGATGGAGATGAAGATCAGGTTGTCGATGCCCAGCACGACTTCCATGGCCACCAGCGTAGCCAGGGCAACCCAGGCGGTAGGGCTAGCGACGAGTTCCAGCAAGTATTCCATTGTTCAAATCCTGCAGCAGCGGTTGGGGGTCAGATTTCCTGGGTGTCTTCTTTGTTGTCGGCGTCCTTGGGCTTTTGCCCTTCGCTGCCGATGGCCTCGCTCAACGCCTGCTGTGCGGCCTTGTTGGTGTCGTCGATGGCCTGCTTGGCCGACTGCGCGGCCTGGTCGAGCATCTGCTGGGCGGATTTCTCGGCCTGCTCGCAACCGGCCAGGGTGAACAGGGCCAAGGCCAGCACCAGCGGCGTGCCGATGGATTTTAGGTGCAGCATGGGTTCCTCGCTTTTCATGTTCCGGCGGCGCACACGGCGCCTGATGGAGTCGCATTCTAAAGAGCGCAACACATCCGGAAAATTCGTATTTTCAGCGGTTATACTTCGGTTTTTACGAATCCGGAACGATACCGATGCTCAACTATCGGCAGTTGCACTACTTCTGGGCCGTGGCCAAGACCGGCAGCATCGCCCGCGCCAGCGAACAGTTGAACCTGACCCCGCAAACCATCAGCGGTCAGATCAGCCTGTTCGAGCAGACCTATGGCCTGGAGCTGTTCCAGCGCGTGGGGCGCCAGCTGGAACTGACCGAAACCGGGCGCCAGACGCTGATCTATGCCGAGCAGATGTTCCAGCTGGGAAGCGAACTGGAGGCCATGCTGCGGGCCGGCCCGCAGGAGCAGATCCTGTTCCGCGTGGGTGTGGCGGACGTGGTGCCCAAGTCAATCGTCTACCGCCTGCTGGCACCGACCATGGAGCTGGACGACGTGCTGCGCATCAACTGCCGCGAAGACAAGCTCGAACGGCTGCTGGCCGACCTGGCGATCCAGCGCCTGGACCTGGTGATTTCCGACAGTCCCATGCCCAGCCACCTGGACATCAAGGGTTATAGCCAGAAACTGGGCGAGTGTGGGTTGAGCTTCTTCGCCACCCCGGCGCTGGCACAACGCCTGGAAGGCCCCTTCCCCGCCTGCCTGCAGGATGCGCCATTGCTTATCCCCGGGCAGGAAACCGTGGTACGCAGCCGCCTGCTGCGCTGGCTGGGTGAGCAGCAGGTGCAGCCACGAATCGTGGGCGAGTTCGATGACAGTGCCTTGATGCAGGCATTCGGGCAGTCGGGCAGCGGCATCTTCGTCGCGCCCAGCGTGATCGCCGAGGAAGTGTGCCGCCAATATGGCGTGGAGCTTATCGGGCAGACCGAGGCGGTGCACGAGTCGTTCTATGCCATTTCGGTGGAGCGCAAGGTCAAGCACCCGGGGATCGTGGCGATTACCGAGGGGGCACGACGAGAGTTGTTTCACTGGTAGCAGGCAGAATTGACGCCCCCGCGTTTCAATGGTCATATGCCCGCCAGTTTCAGGTGCCCTGCGCCGCCGCGCGCAGGGTGAAACGGGAAGCCGGTGCGTCGTGTTGCCCACGACAAGTCCGGCGCTGCCCCCGCAACGGTAAGCGAGCGAACCCTTCGAGATACCACTGTGCACTTGCATGGGAAGGTGAAGGTTTCATGCCCCTCGCAAGCCCGGAGACCGGCCTGGAGCTTCACTTGGCAACCCGCGGTGGGCGGGCGCAGGCCGGTATCCGTGCGTGCGCCTGCGTGCACGGTGCGCCTTTGCGTGTTTTCCACCGGGATCCATTCATTCCTGCAGTAGTGGAACGACATGTCCCGTATTTTCAAGCTTCACCCCCTGGCGGCCTGCCTGGCCGTTTCCCTGCCGGCCCTGGCCGATGACCTCGAGCGACAGCCACTGGCCCTGCCCTCCACGGCCATCACCGACACGCTCGACAGCCACGCCATCGACCTGGCCACACCGACCCAGGCTGGTTCGCGCCTGGGCCTCAGCGCCCTGGAGACACCGGCCAGCACCAGCAGCATCAGCGCCGAGCAGATCCTGCAGCGCAACAACCTCACCGTGCAGGACGCGGTGACCCGCTCAGCGGGCATCAGCTACATCGGCTCCCCGGGCGACGGCGGCACGGGGCTGTCCGCCCGCGGCTTTACCGGGCACGGCTCGATGATGACCTTGTTCGACGGCGCACGCCTGTACACCGGTGCCGGCACCCAGACGTTCCCGGTCGACCCGTGGATGGTCGAGCGCATCGATGTCATTCGCGGCCCGGCTTCGGTGCTGTATGGCGAAGGCGCCACCGGGGCGGTGGTCAACGTGATCCCGAAAAAGCCGTTTGCCGGCGAGGTACGCAACCACCTGCGCCTGGGCTACGGTTCGTGGGACCGCCAGCAGCTCGGCCTGGACAGCGGCGGCAGCCTCGGTGAGCGCCTGAGCTACCGCCTGGCCCTGAACCAGCAAACCGGTAACGGTTGGGTCGACCGCACCCCGTCACGCAGCCTGGCGCTGAGCGCCGCGCTGCGCTTCGATGCCAGCGACGACCTCAGCTTCACCCTCGCTCACGACCGCGGCGATGCGCAGCCTGCCAACTACTACGGCACCCCGCTGATCGACGGCCACTACCGCAGCAGCCTGCGCAAGAAGAACTACAACGTGCAGGACGACGTGCAGCATTACGTCGATGAATGGACCCGCCTGAATACCGACTGGACGTTGAACGATCACCTCAGCGCCAGCAACCAGCTGTACTACATCAAGAGCCGCCGTCACTGGCGCAATGCCGAGGAGTACAGCTGGGATGCAGGGCGCCAGCAGCTGCTGCGCGGCAGCTATCTGCAGATCAAGCACAACCAGGAACAGTTCGGCGATCGCCAGGCCTTCACCCTCGACCACAGGCTGTTTGGCCTGGCCAGCAAGACCGTGGTCGGCGCCGAGTACAACAAGGTCCGCTTCAACGTCGACAGCAACGCGCCTTACAACGATGTGGGCGATGACTACGTCGACCCTTGGCAGCCACAACCGGGTTGGTTCCACAGCGCCTCGCCGCTGCGCCCGCAAACGCTGTCCACCACCCACACCTTTGCCCTGTTCGCCGAAAACCGCCTGCAGTTGAGCGATCGCCTGTCGTTGGTCACCGGCGTGCGCCGCGACCAGAACCACATCGACCAGGAAAAACTGACCACCGACAGCCGCAGCGACCGCAGCCTGCAAGGCGGCAACTGGCGTGCCGGGCTGGTGTTTGCGGTCAGCGACGACCTGTCGCTGTATGGCCAGTACTCCACCAGCGAGGATGGGGTCGACAACCTCATCAGCCTCAGCGCCAACCAGATGCACTACGACCTGACCGAAGCCAGGCAGACCGAAGTGGGCCTGAAGCAGCGCTTCTGGGAAGGGCGTGGCGAATGGACATTGGCGGCCTACCACATCGTCAAGAAGAAGCTGCTGGTGGATGACCCGATCACCCACGAGAAGCAACAGGCTGGCCAGCAGACGTCCGACGGCCTGGAGGCAACCCTGGAACTGGAGCTGGCGCACCAGTGGCAGGTGTCGGCCAATGCGGCGATCGTGCGCGCAAGGTACGACGACTTCAACGAAATGGTCGGCGGCGTGGCGCAGGACCGTGCGGGCAATCGCCCGGCCAATGTCCCGCGGCGTACCGCCAACCTGTGGCTGAGCAAAGGCTTCGGCCAGCGGCTGGAGGCCGGCATTGGCGCGCGTTATGTGGACGAGCGCTATGCCAATACCGCCAACACCCAGAGCGCCCCCGGCTACACCGTGGTGGATGCCGACATCGGCTGGCAGGTGTTGCCGGATGTGCGGCTGGGGTTGCAGTTGAACAACCTGTTCGACCGTGAGTATGTGCAGTCGGCGTTCAGTGGCCAGCAGTGGCTGATGGGGATGCCACGGTCGTACTTTGCGACGGTGGATTACAGTTTCTGACCTGCACTGCCTGCACCGGCCTCTTCGCGGGCTTGCCCGCTCCCACAGGAGTAGGCTGCCCTCAGGCCCGATGAGAAACCTTTGCAGGAGCAGCCTTGAGCTGCGAAGAGGCCATAACTGCCACAGAAAAGCTTCTGTCATGCCGACCCCTTCGCAGCACAAGGCTGCTCCTACAGGTCCGCTGGGTAGCCGCGAAGAGATCGCTCAACACAGAAACCACTACCCGACGCCGAAAAAATAGTTATAAGATAACGTTTCAGTTGACATCCATTCCTATCAGCGACCTCCCATGACAAGCGCCAGTGCCACCCCCACCCTGCTCACCCAGCGCCTGCAGAGCATCGACGCCCTGCGCGGCCTGGTAATCCTGTTCATGCTCCTGGACCACGTTCGTGAAACCTTCTTTCTGCACCGCCAGGTCAGTGACCCGATGGCCATCGATACTACCGAGCCCACGCTGTTCTTCAGCCGCACCCTGGCCCATCTGTGCGCGCCGGTGTTCGTCTTGCTGACCGGCCTTTCAGCCTGGCTGTACGGCGAGAAACACCAGGGCCGCGGCGATGTCTCGGCGTTCCTGTTCAAGCGCGGGCTGTTCCTGGTGGTGCTGGAGTTCACCCTGGTCAATTTCGCCTGGACCTTCCAGCTGCCGCCCAGCGTCATCTACCTGCAAGTGATCTGGGCCATCGGCGTGAGCATGATCGCCCTGTCGCTGCTGGTGTGGTTGCCACGTGCCGCCCTGCTCGCCGTGGGCGCAATCATCATCGCCGGCCACAACCTGCTCGATGGCCTGCACTTCGGGGTCGAATCCGCCCTGCACGTGCCATGGGCGATCCTGCATGACCGGGGCTGGCTGGAGTTCTCCGAAAGCCTGCGCCTGCGCACCTCCTACCCGGTGCTGCCATGGATCGGTGTCATCGCCCTGGGCTACGGCCTGGGCCCGTGGTTCGCCCGTGGCAGCGAGGCCGGCCAACGCCAGCATCGCCTGCTGCTGGCCGGGCTGATCGCGCTGCTGGGCTTTGTCGTGTTGCGCCTGGTCAACGGCTACGGCGAGGCGCCATGGAGCGTTTACCCGACCGTCACGCAAACCCTGATGAGCTTCTTCAACATCACCAAGTACCCGCCATCGCTGCTGTTCCTGGCCCTGACCCTGGGCTGTGGCCTGCTGTTGCTGCGCGCCTTCGAACGCGCCGGCCAGGCCCGCTGGATCAGTGCCCTGGCGGTGTTCGGCGCGGCACCGATGTTCTTCTACCTGCTGCACCTGTATGTGCTGAAGCTGCTGTACCTGGCCAGCGTGGCGCTGTTCGGCCGCAACCATGGCGACTACTTCGGCTTCGATGGCATCGCCGCGGTGTGGCTGGGGGCAGTGCTGCTGGCAGTTTCGCTGTACCTGCCGGTGCGCTGGTTCGCTCGCCTGAAGGCGCGGCGGCGCGACATCGCCTGGCTGAAGTACTTCTGAAAAGCGTTTTCACCCGGCGGCACGATGGTCTACCATGCCGGCCGCCGGTTTCCACCACGGAATCAATAGGGAATCCCAGGCCCGCCAATTCGGGCCAAACGGAACTGCCCCCGCAACTGTAGGTGCCGAGCCTGCTCCATCAATGCCACTGGGCCACGAACCCGGGAAGGCCGGAGCCAGGCCATGACGCACCAGTCAGGAGACCTGCCGGCCTACATTCACCAACCGGCGGGGTGTCCGGGATTGGCCATCAGTGTTGCCCCTGCCGCCAGCTGGGGCTCGGCGATGCCTGTCCGTGCGTTCCTCACCCGAACTGTCCGATAGGAGATCGCCCAGCATGCTGCCCCGTTTTGCCACCCTGCTCGCCGGCCTCGGCCTCACCGGCCTGGCCCAGGCTGCTGCCACCCACTACCCGCTGACGGTCGACAACTGCGGCAAGCCGCAAACCTTCGCCCAGGCGCCGCAACGCACGGTCACCATTGGCCAGGCCAGTACCGAGATGCTCTACGCGCTGGGGCTGGGCGACAAACTGGCGGCCACCTCGCTGTGGTTCAACAATGTGCTGCCCGAGTACCAGGTGCAGAACGCCAAGGTGCCGCGCCTGGCCGACAACGAGCCCAGCTTCGAGGCAGTAGTGGGCAAGCGCCCGCAACTGGTGACGGTGCAGTTCGAATGGATGGTCGGTGCTCAGGGGGCGGTCGCCACCCGCGAACAGTTCGATGAACTGGGCATCCCCACCTACCTGCTGCCATCGGACTGCGAAGGCAAGGACAATCTGGTGGGTGCCGATGGCACCCGCCTGCAGGCGTTCCAGGTCGACACTATCTACAAGAGCGTCAGCCAGCTGGCGGCAATCTTCGACGTGCAGGACCGTGGCACGGCCCTGAATGCCGAGCTCAGAGGCCGCCTGGACAGTGCCAAGGCGCAACTGGCCGACAAGGACCTGTCCGCCACCTCGGCGCTGTTCTGGTTCTCCAGCGCCGACCTGCACATCGACCCCTATGTGGCGGGCCGTCAGGGGGTCGCCGATTTCATGCTGCGCACCCTTGGCGTGCGCAACGTGGTCGAGTCCAGCGAAGAATGGCCGACCGTAGGCTGGGAAACCCTGGCCAAGGCCAACCCCACCTGGCTGATCATTGCCCGCATGGACCGCCGCCGCTACCCCGCCGACGACTACCAGAAGAAGCTGGCATTCCTGCGTAGCGACCCGGTGACGCGCAACATGGACGCGGTGAAGCACGACCGCATCATCATCCTCGACGCCGACGCCATGCAGGCCGGCATTCGCTTGTTCAGCGGCCTGCAGACACTGGCCGCCGCCTTCGCCAGCGGCAAAGCAGCCCTGTGATGATGCGCCTGCTACCCTGCATCGCCGTTGCCCTGGCCGCCCTGTTGGCGGCCCTGCTGGCCGGCACCGCCATCGGCGAAACCAACCTGTCGCCCGGCGTGGTCGGCCAGGTACTGGCCAACCACCTGTGGCAGGCCGGCTACCCGGTCGACCCGATCGACGCCGGCATCGTCTGGAACTACCGCCTGCCCCGCACCCTGGTTGCCGCGGCCTGCGGCGCCGGCCTGGCCACCTGCGGCGTGATCCTCCAGGCACTGTTGCGCAACCCGTTGGCCGAGCCTTACCTGCTCGGGCTGTCTGCCGGCGCCTCGACCGGTGCGGTGCTGGTGGGCCTGCTGGGCTTCGGCAGCCTGGCGCTGAGCATGTCCGGCGGCGCGTTCATCGGTGCCCTGGCAGCGTTCGCTTTGGTACTGTTGCTGGCCCGGGCAGCCGGCCCCAGCAGCAACAATGCCCAGGTGATCCTTGCCGGGATCGCCGGCTCGCAACTGTTCAACGCCCTTACCGCCTTCCTCATCACCATGTCGGCCACTGCCGAACAGGCACGCGGCATCCTGTTCTGGCTGCTGGGCAACCTCAGTGGCGTACGTTGGCCTTCGGTGTGGCTGGCCGTGCCAGTTGTACTGTTCGGGCTGTTGGTGTGCCTGTGGCATCGCCGTGCCTTGGATGCCTTCACCTTCGGTGCCGACTCGGCGGCGTCGCTGGGCATCCCGGTGCGGCGTACCCAGTTGCTGCTGATCAGCTGCGCGGCGCTGGTGACCGCCGTGATGGTGTCCATCGTCGGCGCCATCGGTTTTGTCGGGCTGGTGATCCCCCATGCGCTGCGCCTGCTGCTCGGCCCCGGGCACAGCCGCCTGCTGCCCGCCAGCGCACTGGGCGGGGCACTGTTCCTGATTGCCGCCGACATCCTGTCGCGCATCTTGATCCCTGGCCAGGTGATCCCCGTGGGCGTAGTCACAGCGCTGCTCGGCGCACCGGTCTTCGCGCTGATCCTGGTCAGCCGCCGGGGGCGCCCATGACGGTCATGACGGCGCTACAGCTGGCCCCCTTGAGTTGCCAGAACCTGGGGCTGCAACTGGCCGGCAATACCGTGCTCAGTGATATCGAACTGAGCGTTGTCGCCGGTGAAACCCTGGGCGTCGTCGGCCCCAACGGTTCCGGCAAGTCCTCGCTGCTGAAGGTGCTGGCCGGGCTGCGCAAGCCAGGCAACGGCAGCGTGCAGTTGCTGGGCGAACCGCTGGCACGGTTGCCCCGCCGCCGTGTCGCCCAGGCCTTGGCGCTGGTCGAACAGCAGGCCGACACCCTCGATGCGATCAGCGTGTTCGATGCCGTTGCCCTGGGCCGCACCCCCTGGCTGTCGGTGCTGGCGCCGTTCTCCCGGGAAGACCGTGCGATCGTCGAGCAGGCCCTGGCCGACCTCGACGCTTTGCACCTGCGCGCACGCCTTTGGGGGTCGCTGTCCGGGGGCGAGCGCCAGCGGGTGCACATCGCCCGAGCCCTGGCACAGCGGCCGCAGGTGCTGCTGCTGGACGAGCCGACCAACCACCTGGATATCCAGCACCAGCTGAGCCTGTTGCAACAGGTGCAGGCCCTGCCGGTGACCACCCTGGTGGCCCTGCACGACCTCAATCAGGCGCTCACCTGCGACCGCGTCGCGGTGCTCGACAAGGGCCGCCTGGTCGCCCTCGGCAAACCGCTCGAGGTGCTCACACCCGAGCGCCTGCTGAACACCTTCGGCGTGCACGCCCATTACCTCATCGACCCCTTCGACGGCGCGCACATCCTGCGTTTGCGCGCCCCCTGAACAGGAAGTTCTGCCTATGCCGCGCCCTGTCGCCCTGCTGCTCGCCAGCGCCCTGCTCGCGCCCCCAGCGCTGGCCGACTCCGCCCAATCGCAAAGCAACGGTTTTGTCGAGGATGGCCGCTGGAGCCTGCTCAACCGCAGCGTATTCGACCAGCGCGACTACAAGCATGGCGGGCGCAACGCCTACAAGCCGCGCGATGAACGTAGCGGCAAGGCCGAGGAATGGGCCTATGGCCTGATGGGCACCTTCCGGTCCGGTTTCACCCAGGGGCTGATCGGTGTCGGGGTCGACGCCCACGCCTACCTGGGCGTGCAACTCGACAGCGGCGGCGGGCGCGTGGGCAAGGCACGCTTGCTCGGGGTGGATAACGAGGGGCACCCGAAGAACGAATACAGCCGTGCCGGCGCAGCATTGAAACTGCGCATGGCCGATACCGTGCTGTCCTACGGTGAGCAACGGGTCAAGACCCCGGTGTTCAGTTCATCCGACAGCCGCCTGCTACCCGAGACAGCGACCGGGTTCTTCCTTGACAGCACCGAGTTCGACCACCTCAGGCTGGTGGCCGGGCACTTCAATGAAAACACCGACCGCAATGCATCCAGCCACGACCAGGGCTTCGTGGTGAACTACTCCAATGGCCGCCAAGGCAACAGCTTCGACCTGGCCGGCGTGGTGTGGAACCCCGGCGCCGCCTTCAGCGGCAGCCTGTACACCTCACGTTACCAGGACAGCTGGAACCAGCATTACCTGGGCAGCACCCTAAGCCATGCCCTGGATGAGCGCCGCAGCCTCACCCTCGACCTCAACCTTTACCGCACCACCGATACCGGCAAGGCGCTGTCCGGGCGCATCGACAACACCACCTGGAGCCTGGTCTCGCGTTACGACCATGGGCCGCACGGTTTCAGCCTGGGCTGGCAGCAGGTGGACGGCAACACGCCATTCGACTACGTGACGCGAGGGGCGATCTTCATTACCAACGCGGTGCAGATGTCGGACTTCAACGCGCCGAACGAAAAGTCGTGGCAGGCGCGCTATGACCTGAACATGGGCGCCTACGGCGTGCCGGGGTTGAACCTGACGGCGTTGTACGTGCGCGGGTTCGATATCGACGGTACCCATGTCGACCCTGCGGGAGGGTATGCCTATCTGGGGTATGGCAAGGGGGGCAAGCATTGGGAGCGCGACCTGGAGGCACGCTATGTGGTGCAGAGCGGCAAGGCCAAAGGCACCGCGTTTTCGCTGCGGCATAACGTGCATCGGGGCAATACGGCACAGGCGGAGCTGGATGGGGACCAGATACGGTTGGCGGTGGAATGGCCGTTGGGGGGTGGGTTCTGATGTTTCGCGTGACCTGAAAAATCCTGGGGCCGCACAGCGGCCCGCAAAATCCATCAGGCAACCACAACTGCCGTATAATCGGCAGCACTCACTGCCCAACCAGGCCACGCCATGCCTCGCCTCCAGAAGTTGCTGCTGCCCCTGCTGCTGACTGCAGCCCTCACCGCCTGCGACCAGAAACCTTCCCGCGAAGAACAGATCCTGGCCCAGCTGCCGCTGCAGGATGCTTACACGCACAACATCGAGCGCATGGCCGCGCTGCTCGGCCGCACGCACCCGCAGCTGTCGCAGGCGACCATCCAGGGCGTGCTGCGCAAGCACCTGACGGTCGAGGACCAGCGCCAGGACCTGTTCCGCCTGTACAGCGAAAAGAACTTCAGCGATGCCGAGTTCGCCACCATCGTCGAGGCAACCCGGGACCCGGCGAAGGCCCGCGCCCTGGAAGACACCGAGGCCGGCAAACGCCTGAGCGAGAAGCTCACTGCCCTGATGCGCGAATCGGCCCGCGACGCAAAGGTGCAGGCCTTGGCGCAGCAGCGCATGCAACAGGTTGAAGACGAGCTGGACGCGCTGGAAAACGCAGGCTCCTGAACGCAGTTCCCCACTGCGCCCATAACGCGTAATGTTGCCCACATTTCGTAGCCGGTTTTTGATCACTCGAGGTCAGGATTGCCACACACCAAGCACGGATTGCGCCTGGATCTACGCACACTCATTCTGGTGCTTTGCGCCCTTACCGCCGTGGTGATGCTGTGCGCCAGCTATTTCGCCAGCTACCGGGTGCAACGCCAATTGCTGATCGACCACGCCCTGGAAGCCAACCGGGTGTATGCGATGAAGCTGGCCAGCATTACCGAAACTTTTATCGGCAACGCCTTGCAACAGCTGTCGTTCAGCGCGGGCGTGCAAGGCCGCCAGCTGGGTGACGCCGTTGCCCTGCAGGCGGAGGCCGAGCGTGTCCTGAGCCAGAGCATGGCCTTCAATTCCACGTTCGTGATCGATGCCAACGGGGTGCTGCTGGCGGTTTCTCCCGCCCCCTTGCGGCACCTGGTCGGCAGGCACATGCATTCTCCCGGTGTCCAGGAGGCGCTACAGGCGCGCCGCCCACTGGTGTCGACGCCCTACATTTCGGCGGCCAACAACCTGGTGGTGGCGCTGTCGCAACCCATTTACGACAGCAACGGCCGCTACCTGGGGTATGTCGGCGGCAGCCTGTACCTGCGTGAACACAACATTCTCAACAGCCTGCTGGGCGAGCATTTCTACAAGGACGGGTCCTACCTGTACGTGGTCGACCGCAACCGCCGTCTGCTTTACCACCCCGACAGTCAGCGGGTGGGTACGGTGGTTGAGGGCAATGCACTGATCGACCAGCTGGCGGGCCTGGGCAATGGTACCCGGCAATTGACCAACAGCCTCGGCGTGGAAATGCTCGCCGGATACGCCACCGTGCCCAGCGCCGGTTGGGGCGTGGTGGCGCAGCAGCCGCTGACCCAGACAGTGATGCCGCTGAGCCATCTGATCCTCAACGT
Organism: Pseudomonas sp. A2; assembly: GCF_023100865.1. Taxonomy (NCBI): domain Bacteria; kingdom Pseudomonadati; phylum Pseudomonadota; class Gammaproteobacteria; order Pseudomonadales; family Pseudomonadaceae; genus Pseudomonas; species Pseudomonas sp. A2. The sequence goes on along the minus strand of NZ_CP039127.1, from coordinate 2,390,754 downwards.
GGTCGGCACCTCCGCGCCGTTGGCACTCGTGGGCAGCATGCTGCTGTGGTGGCTGGCCATGACCATCGCTCGGCCGCTGTGGCAGCTGGCCGCCGGCGCCCGCTCGATGGATCGGGCCGGCACTGCCGAACGCCTGCATCGGGTACCGGCCTGGTATTTCGAGGCGGCCGAGTTGAAGCGCGCGCTGCTGTTCGGGCTGAACCTGCTGCATGAACGCATCGGTCGGCTCAACCGAGACGCCCAGACCGACCCGCTGACCGGCCTGGGCAACCGCCGCAGCCTGGAGTTCAGCCTGTCGTTGCTGGAAGCCGAAGGCCGGCCGTTTGCGGCCATCGTGCTGGATGTCGACCATTTCAAGCGGGTAAACGACTGCCACGGGCACGAGGTGGGTGACCAGGTGTTGCGCCGGTTGGCGGAGCTGATGCGCCGCTGCTGCCGCGAGGGTGACCTGCTGTGCCGCACCGGCGGCGAGGAGTTCCTGATGCTGCTGCCGGGGGCTAGCCTGGACGTTGCGGCAGGGGTGGCCGAGCGGCTGCGGCTAACGGTGCAGGATACGCCGGTGGAGCCGGTGGGCGCGGTGACGGTGTCGCTGGGAGTGGCGCATTGGGATGGCGAGGCCGAGAGCGAACCGGGGGATGCGTTCAGCGAGGCTGACCGGGCGCTTTACCGGGCCAAGCAGGAAGGGCGCAATCGGGTGGTCGTTGCCTGAGCGCCCTTGCTTGTCTGTTCCGGCCTCTTCGCGGGTAAACCCGCTCCCACAGGTACCCCGTAGCCCTCAAGGGCGGTGCATAACCTGTAGGAGCGGGTTCACCCGCGAAAGGGCCGGAACACACAATAATGAATGGGCAGGTTGTAACATTCATTGTCATGAAACTGTCTTGTTCCAGTCATAGGATTGACCCCAACCTGACATTTTCACTTCATGGATGAACGTCTGATGCGTCGTGTGGTTTTCAATCAGAAAGGTGGCGTCGGCAAGTCCAGCATCGCCTGCAACCTGGCCGCAGCCAGTGCCGCCGAAGGCTACCGGACCTTGCTGGTCGACCTCGACCCGCAGGCCAATGCCACCTACTACCTGACCGGGCTGGTCAATGACGCCATTCCTTCCGGCATCGCCGATTTCTTCCGCCAGACCTTGTCGCCGGTCACCGCTGCCGGCAAGAAGCACCGGGTGGCGATCACCGAGACCCGCTACCGCAACCTGCACCTGGTCACCGCCAGCCCCGACCTCAGCGACCTGCAAGGCAAGCTGGATCGCAAGTTCAAGATCAACAAGCTGCGCAAGCTGCTGGTGGAGCTGGGCGAGGACTACGAGCGGATCTACATCGACACCCCACCGGCGCTCAACTTCTATACCTTCAGCGCGCTGGTAGCGGCCGAGCGGCTGTTGATTCCGTTCGACTGCGACAGTTTCTCGCGCCAGGCCCTGCACAACGTCATGGCCGAGGTCGAAGAACTGCGCCAAGACCACAACCCGGCGCTGCTGGTGGAAGGTGTTGTGGTCAACCAGTTCGCCGGGCGCACCGCACTGCACCAGACCCTGGTCGAGCAATTGCGCAGCGAGGGCATGCCGGTGCTGCCGGTATACCTTAGCCATTCGATCAAGATGCGTGAGTCGCACCATACCTCGGTGCCGCTGGTGCACCTGGCGCCGCGGCACAAATTGGCGCTGGAGTTCGTCGATTTGCTGGATGTACTGGAGCGTGCGGCCTGACAGAACCCCGGGGCGCAAAGCACCGCAAAATATCAAGGCCGAAGCACTACCCGACCGTTCGTCCGGGTGGTAGATTCGCCGCCATGAAAACCACCCGGCACACCCGCACGCTGACCGCCTGGACGCTCTACGCCAGCGTCCTGTTCAGCCTGGTTCTGTGTGGCCTGCACCATGGCCAGATGGGTGGCCTGCGCCTGGCCGGCCTGGAAGGCGGTTTCTGCTCGATCAACAGCGAACACGGCGTAGCCATCGACCTGGAAGGCGCTGGCGGCGACCAGCACATGGCCCAGCTCGATTGCCCGGTGTGCTCCTCGTTCGGCCTGGCCGTGCCGCTCAGCAGCAGCGGCTGGTCGTTCACCCCGGCGCAAGCCGTGGCCACCTCGCCCATCGTGGTGCGCAGCTGGGCGCAACCGCCGCCGCGTTATCAACGCCCCGCCCTCAACCCCCGCGCCTCCCCTGCCACCTTCCCCGCAGCCGTACCTCATTTCGCCTGACCTCAGCCGGGCGCGCCTGACTGCGCGCGCTCGCGGTCAGCCATGACCTTTGCGTGGAAGACACACCAACATGCTTCGCAAAACCTCCCTGGTGCTCCTCATGGGCACCTGCAACCTTGCCTGGGCGGATGCTGCCCCGGTAGAACTGAGCGCCACCACCATCGACGGTGAACGCGACGCCCCCAGCGGCGTGCAACTGGACGAGCCGATCCGCACTGGCTCGCGCCTGGGCCTCAACGCGCGGGAAACGCCAGCCTCGGTCAGTGTCTCGGACCGCCGCCTGATCGAAGAGCGCGGCGCCAAGGACAGCCAGGACGTGATCAACGCCATGACCGGCGTCAACGCCTCGGCCAACCCGGGCTTTGGCGGCTTCGTCGCCTACCGCGGCTTCACCCAGAACCAGGTCACCCAGTTGTACAACGGCATCAACCTGGGCTATAGCAGCGCCACCCGGCCAGTGGATGCCTGGGTACTCGACCGCGTCGAATTGATTGGCGGCCCGTCGTCGTTCCTGCATGGTGCCGGTGCTGTCGGCGGCTCGATCAACTACATCACCAAGTTGGCCAGCCGCGATCAGCAGACCATCGACGGCCGTATCCGCCATGGCAGCTTCGACGACAGCGAAGTGGCGTTCGGCATCAACCAGGCTCTGGCCAGCAACCCCGCCGATGCCCACCACTTCATGCGCCTGGACTTCAGCCGCGGGCATGGCAACGGCTACATCGACCGCAACGAACGGCACACAGACAGCCTGGCTTTTTCGTTGCTGAGCGACCTCACGCCCAACCTCACCCACACCCTGGCCCTGGAGTACCAGGAAGACCGCGAAGACAGCCCTTACTGGGGCTCGCCGATCCTGCCCGGGCGCAGCACGATGAAGATCGACAACAGCCGCCGCTTCGAAAACTACAACGTCGGCGACGGCCGTTATGAGCAGCGGGTACGCTGGCTACGCTCGATCCTCGACTACCAGCTCAGCGACAGCACCAGCGTGCAGAACACGCTGTACCACTACAACGCCCAGCGCGACTACCGCAACCTCGAACGCTACAGTTACACCAGCGATGGCAAGGTACGACGCAGCAGCCCTTACCTGCAGCGCCACGACCAGAACCTGCTGGGCGACCGCATCGAGCTGCGCCACGACAACCAGTTGTTCGGCCTGGCCAGCCAGTGGTCGCTGGGGCTGGAGTACTCGCGCATGCGCCAGACCCTCTACCCCACCTCGAGCAGCTGGAGCGACGTGGTCGATGCCGAGCACTTCGCCCCCGGCAGCTTCGACGACATCCCCGGGGTGAATGCCGGCCTGACCAAGCAACGCCGCCACGAGGTGACCAACCGCGCGGTGTTTGCCGAAAACCGCCTGCAACTCACCGAACGCCTGGCCCTGCTGACCGCCCTGCGCTACGACTACCTGGACATGCAGGTGACCAACTACGGCGCGGTGACGCCAACCTCGCCGGCGTTCTTCGAACGCCGCTGGGAACCGCTTTCCGGGCGTATCGGCCTGACTTATGCGCTGACCCCGTCCGCCAGCGTCTATGCGCAGTACAGTACCTCTGCCGACCTGCCGGCAGGCTCGCTGGCGGCGGCGACCTATTCCAACGTCGGGATGTTCGACCTGTCCAAGGGTGAGCAGTGGGAAGTGGGCAGCAAGTTCGACTTTCTCGACGGGCGCGGTGCGGCCACGCTGGCGCTGTACCAGATCGTGCGCAAGGACTTTGCCGTGCGCGACTCCAACGACGCCAACCTCACGGTCCAGGCCGGGCAGCAGACCTCGCGTGGCGTCGAGCTGTCCGGGCGCCTGCAGGTGACGCCGAAGCTGCTGGCCGAGGCCAACTATGCCTATGTCGATGCGCAGTACGACGAGTTCAACGAGGCGGTCAACGGCGTGTCGGTGTCGCGCAAGGGCAACGCACCGGTGAACGTACCGGCCAACGTCGCCAACCTGTGGCTGACCTACAGCCTGACCCCGGCGTGGTCGGTGGGGGCAGACGGGCGCTACGTGGGCTCGGTGTATGCCGACAACGCCAACAGCCTCAAGGCCCCGGCCTACACCCTGTTCGGTGCATTCGCCCGCTACCGGCTGGATGAACACACCACGCTCACCGGTCGGGTACGCAACCTGACCGACGAGGTGTATGCCAAGCAGGCCTACAACAGCCAGTACTACTTGGGGCCGCCGCGCACCTTCGAACTGGTGCTGGACATGCGCTTCTGAGCGCATGGCCTGTCTTGCATGAACATCCCGGCCTGCATTGGCTCTTGTGGGAGCGGCCTTGCGTCGCGAAAGGGTCGCAGAGCGGCCCCGGCGATGTCAGTAGCGAAGCTGCAATCGAGGGGCTGCTGCGCAGCCCTTTCGCGACACAAGGCCGCTCCTACAGTGGACCGTGCCAAGCGAACAGCTCGCGGTTGAATCAGGTATCCCGAGGTCGCCCTCGACAAAGCGTCCTCCAGCACCCGGCGATCTACTGGCAAGCACAACAATGATGGCGCTGCACGACAGCGCCACTTTCATCATGCCTGCCAATGGAACCGGAGAGCACTCGCATGCCCACACCTCACGAGGTATCCCCCGCCACCCTGCGCCGGGTGATCGCCGCCTCGGCCATCGGCAATTTCGTCGAATGGTTCGACTTTGCCGTCTACGGCTTTCTCGCAACCCTGATCGCCAGCCAGTTCTTCGCCAGCGAAGACGCCAGCGTGGCCTTGCTGAAGACCTTTGCGGTGTTCGCCGTGGCCTTCGCCCTGCGCCCGCTGGGCGGCATCGTGTTCGGCGCGCTGGGTGACCGCCTAGGGCGCAAGCGCATCCTGTCGCTGACCATCCTGCTGATGGCCGGCTCCACTACGCTCATCGGCCTGCTGCCGACCTACGCCAGCATCGGCCTGGCAGCCCCCGCGCTGCTGACCCTGGCGCGCTGCCTGCAGGGCTTTTCTGCCGGTGGCGAGTATGCCGGGGCCTGCGCCTACCTGATGGAGCACGCGCCCAACGACAAGCGCGCCTTCTATGGCAGCTTCGTGCCGGTGTCGACCTTTTCCGCCTTTGCCTGCGCGGCGGTGATCGCTTATGGCCTGGAAGCCAGCCTGTCGGCCGAGGCGATGAATGCATGGGGTTGGCGCATCCCGTTCCTGATCGCCGCGCCGTTGGGGCTGGTCGGCCTGTACCTGCGCTGGCGCATGGAAGAAACACCGGCGTTCCGCGAAGCCATCGCCCAAGGCAAGGAGCATGAACATTCGCCGCTCAAGGAAACCCTGCGCAACCATGGCCGGGCCATCCGCAACCTGGGGGCTTTCATTTCGCTGACCGCGTTGTCGTTCTACATGTTCACCACCTACTTCGCCACCTACCTGCAACTGGTCGGCAACCTGACCCGCGCGCAATCGCTGCTGGTAACCACCGTGGCCCTGCTGTTCGCCGCAGTCGGCTGCCCGCTGGCCGGGGCGTTCTCGGACCGCGTGGGGCGACGCAAGACCATCGGCTTTACCTGCCTGTGGGTGATGCTGTGCGTGTTCCCGGCGTACTGGCTGGCCAGTTCCGGCTCGATGCCCGGTGCACTGCTGGGAGTGATCCTGCTGGCGGTCGGAGCGCTGTGCAGTGGCGTGGTCACGGCGGCATTGCTGTCGGAAAGCTTCCCCACCCGCACCCGCTATACCGCTTCGGCAATTACCTACAACGTGGCCTATACGCTGTTTGGCGGCACTGCGCCGCTGGTGGCGACCTGGCTGATCGGGCAGACCGGCAGCAGCCTGGCACCGGCGTTCTACCTGGTGGTGATTGCGCTGGTGGCGTTGGTGGGTGGTTTAGCGTTGCCGGAGACTTCGCGGATTTCGTTGCATGATGAGGCTGGGGGCGACGGTGCAAGGGCTGGGGCTCGTCGTACTGTTTGAGAATTTGGGGCCGCTTTGCGGCCCATCGCGACACAAGGCCGCTCCTACAAGGGATCGCGTCAATTTGCGGCTGATGCGGTCCCCTGTAGGAGCGGCCTTGTGTCGCGATGGGCTGCAAAGCAGCCCCAAAACGCTCACCCCTCCTGCACCTCTTCGCGCCGATACGCCCACTGATACAACGCAGGCAACACCAGCAAGGTCAGTGCGGTGGACGACAGAATCCCGCCAATCACAACGGTCGCCAGCGGCCTTTGCACCTCGGCCCCGGTCCCGGTAGCCAAGGCCATCGGGATGAACCCCAGCGACGCCACCAGTGCCGTCATCAGCACCGGCCGCAAGCGCGTCAGCGCGCCCTCCTCGACCGCTGCCCGCAGCGTGCGCCCCTCCTCCCGCAAGCTACGGATAAAGGCGATCATCACCAGCCCGTTGAGCACCGCCACCCCTGACAAGGCAATGAACCCCACGCCAGCGGATATGGACAACGGAATGTCCCGCAACCACAGCGCCAGCACCCCACCGGTAAGGGCGAACGGGATGCCGGTGAACACCAGCAGGCCATCCCTGAGGTTGTTGAACATCATCAGCAACAGCGCCATGACCAACAGCAAGGCCACCGGCACCACCACCTGCAGGCGCTCGGCCGCCGACTGCAGCTGCTCGAACTGGCCGCCCCAGCGGGTCCAGTAACCCGGCGGTATCTGCACCTGCTGGATCAGCGTCTGTTCGGCCTCCTCGACGAACGAACCCAGGTCACGCCCGCGCACGTTGGCACTGACCACCACCACCCGCTTGCCGTCCTCGCGGCTGACCTGGTTCGGCCCCAGCTGCAGGTTCAGCGTGGCCACCTGTGACAGCGGAATGAAGCCGATTTGCCCGGCACCCGCAGCAGCACTGGCCGGCACCGGAATCAGCAGGCTGGCCAGCCCGTCGACATCGGTGCGCAGGGGTTCCGAAAGGCGCACCACCATGTCGAAACGGCGGTCACCTTCGTACAGCGTGCCGGCCGTGCGACCACCCACGGCAATGGCAATGGCGTCCTGCACATCGCCCACGTTCAGGCCATGGCGGGCCGCCTTGTCGCGGTCGATATCGATGGTCAGCACCGGCAGGCCGGTAGTCTGCTCGACCTTTACCTCGGACGCGCCCGGCACGCCTTGCAGGCTGCTGGCGATCTGCGCGGCTGTGCGGTTGAGCACGTCCATGTCATCACCGAACAGCTTCACCGCCACATCGCTGCGCACCCCGGAAATCAGCTCGTTGAAGCGCAGCTGGATCGGCTGCGACAGCTCGTGGTTGCTGCCCGGCACGCTGGCGGCGGCACGTTGTACCTCGGCGATCAGCTCATCACGCGGCTTGCCCGGGTCGGCCCATTGCTCACGCGGGCGCAGCATCACATAGGCGTCGGAAATGTTCGGCGGCATCGGGTCGGAGGCGATCTCGGCGGTGCCGGTGCGGGCGAACACCCGTTCCACTTCCGGCACCTGGGCGATGATCGCCTGTTCCAGGCGCTGCTGCATGTCGACCGACTGCGACAGGCTGGTGCCCGGCACGCGCAGGGCCTGCAGGGCAAAGTCGCCTTCGCTGAGGCTGGGGATGAACTCGCTGCCCATGCGGCTGGCCATCACCCCGGACAACAACACCAAGGTTGCGGCGGCAGCGAATGCCAGCTTGCGCCGGCCCAGCACCCAGGCCAGCACCGGGGCATAACGCCGACGCGCCGTGCGCATTACCAGGCCCTCCTCTTCCTTGACCTTGCCGGTGACGAACAGGGCAATGGCCGCCGGCACGAAGGTTACCGAGAGGATCATGGCACCAAGCAGGGCGATGACCACGGTAAAGGCCATAGGGTGGAACATCTTGCCCTCCACCCCGGTCAGGGCAAAGATCGGCAGGTACACCACCATGATGATCAGCTGGCCGTAGATCAGCGGCCGGCGCGCCTCACGGGCGGCAGCGAACACTTCATGGAAGCGCTCGGTGCGGGTCAGCATGCGGCCATGGCGTTGCTGGGCGTGGGCCAGGCGGCGGATGGCGTTTTCCACGATCACCACCGCGCCGTCGACGATGATGCCGAAGTCCAGTGCGCCCAGGCTCATCAGGTTGGCGCTGACCTTGTTGCTGAACATGCCGGTGAAGGTAAACAGCATCGACAACGGAATGACCATGGCGGTGATCAATGCAGCGCGGATGTTGCCCAGGAACAGGAACAACACGGCGATGACCAGGATGGCGCCCTCGGCCAGGTTCTTCTTCACCGTGGCGATGGCCTTCTCCACCAGGTTGGTGCGGTCGTACACCGTCACCGCGACCACGCCCTTGGGCAGGTTGCGGTTGATCTCGACCAGCTTGGCGGCGACCGCCTGGGCCACCGTGCGGCTGTTCTCGCCAATCAGCATGAACACCGTGCCGAGCACCACTTCCCGGCCGTTTTCGGTGGCCGCGCCCGAGCGCAGCTCTTCGCCCAGGCCGACCTGGGCAACATGGCTGACGCGGATTGGCGTGCCATCGACACTGGAGATGACGATATTGGCGATGTCCTCGGCTGACGCCACCTGGCCTGGCGCGCGAATCAGCAACTGCTCGCCATTGCGCTCGATGTAGCCGGCGCCGACGTTGGCGTTGTTGCGCTCCAGCGCCGCGATCAGGTCGTTGAGGGTGAGTTTGTAGGCCGCCAGGCGCTTGGGCTCCGGCGCAATCAGGTACTGCTTGGCATGGCCGCCGATGCTGTTGACTTCGGCCACCCCGGGCACGTTGCGCAACTGCGGCTTGATGATCCAGTCCTGAATCACCCGCAAGTCGGTCGGGGTGTAGGGTGTGCCGTCTTCCTTCAGCACGCCCTGCTCGGCTTCCACCGTCCACAGGAAGATTTCACCCAGCCCGGTGGAAATCGGCCCCATGCCCGCTTCGATGCCGGCGGGCAACTGCTCACGCGCCACTTGCAGGCGCTCGTTGACCAGTTGGCGGGCGAAGAACAGGTCGGTGCCGTCGTCGAAAATGACCGTGACCTGCGACAGGCCCGAGCGCGACAGCGAGCGGGTCTGCTTGAGCCCGGGCAGGCCGGCCATGGCGGTCTCGATGGCGAAGGTGATGCGCTGCTCGGTCTCCAGCGGCGAATAGCCGGGCGCGGCGGTATTGATCTGCACCTGGACGTTGGTAATGTCCGGTACAGCGTCGATCGGCAGTTTCTGGTAGCTGTGGATACCCACCGCGGCCATCAGGACCACGGCCAGCATCACCACCAGGCGCTGCTCGATGGCGAATTGGATCAGGCGTTCGAACATGCAGGCGTCCCCGTGATCAATGGCTGTGCTCGGCCGAGCCCTTGCCCAGCTCGGACTTGAGGACAAAGCTGCCGGCAGCGGCCACCTGGGTTCCGGCGGCAAGGCCGGTGGTGATTTCCACCAGGCCGGCGTCGCGGCGGCCGGCCTTCACCGGGCGGGCCTCGAAGCCTTCCTCGGTACGGGCAAACACCACGGTCTGCTCTTCCCAGGATTGCAATGCGCTTTCTGGTACCACCACGGCGGCGTTGAAGCGTTCGACGCTGACCGCGACGTTGACGAACAACCCGGGGCGCCAGGCGCCGTTGGGGTTGGCCAGCGTGGCGCGGACAGTGGCGGCACGGTTCTGCTCGCCGAGCAGGCTGCCGACGTAGTTGACCTTGCCCTCGACCCGGGCACCCAGGTCCGGCGCGCTGACCGTGACATTGCGGCCGGTGGTCACCTTGTCCAGGTCGCGCGGGGCGACGGCGAAGGTGGCCCAGACCCGGCTCAGGTCAGACAGGGTGAAGGCATTGCTGGTCTCATCGACCACCTCACCCACGGTCAGGTGCTTTTCCACCACCACTGCATCGAACGGCGCGCGCAGTTCATAGCGGTTGCCGGCGCCGGCCGGGCCCACGGCGGCGACCTTCTGCCGGGCGTTGGCCAAGGCAATCTCCGCTTCCTGCAAGGCCTGGCGGGCCTGCAGGTAATCCTGCTCGGCGCTGATCCGCTCCTGCCACAGCTGCTGTTCGCGCTGGAAGGTCAGGCGCGCCAGTTCCAGGCGGCGCTGGGCAGCCTGTTGTTCGCTGCGCAGGTCGGAAATCTGCTGGCTGGCAATTACCGCCAGCACCTGACCACGCTTGACCGCCTGGCCCAGTTCGGCTTGCACCGACTCGACCACACCGGGCACGCGTGGCACGACGTGGGCAGTGCGATCCTCGTCGAAGCGGATTTCACCCGGGAAGCTGATGGCGGTGCCCAGTTCACGAGGGCCAGCATCGGCCAGTTGCACACCGGCAGCTTCGATCTGGGCGATGGACAGGTGCAACTTGCCCGCCTCTTCTTCGTGACCTTCGCCGGCCTGTTCCTCGCCGTGGCCATGGCTTTCTTCGCCGTGGTCGTCGTGCCGGGCTTCAGTGCTCGATGCGTTGCCGAGGTTGCCGGTCCAGGCCAGGCCACCGAGGCCGAGCGCGGCAATGGCGGCAGCCAGAAGGGCTATCTTGCGTGGATTAGTCATTGTTGCTCCTGCTGTTCAATTTGTTGCTCAGCCCATCGAGGTCGCCATAGATCCGCTCGACCTGTGCCCGCGCGTCGGTCGCCGAGGCCAGCGCCTCGAGGTACAGCCCGCGTGCCTCGATCAGCGTGCGCTGGGCGTCGAGCACATCGAGAAAGGCGAACTTGCCCATTTCGAAACCGCGTGTGGCGGTGTCCACGGCCTGCTGGGCAGAAGGCAGGATGGTGCGGTCATAGGCCTGCACTTCCTGCATGGCCGTGGTCCACTGGCTGACGGCACTGCGGGTTTCACTGCGCAGGCGCAGCTCCACGGCGTTGCGCAGGTCACGCGCCTGGTCGGCACGGCGGGCTGCGGCCAGCACGTTGCCCTGGTTGCGGTCGAACAGCGGCAAGGGCATCGACAGGCCCACCACATTGACCCGCTCGCGGTCTTCGCGGCTGTACTGGCTGCCAAGGCTGACGGTGAGGTTGGGAATACGCAGGGCCTTTTCCGATCCCAGGGACGCTTCGCCGCGCTCGACCTGGGCGGCGGCCAGGCGCCATTCGGCCGTTTGCTCGACCTGGTCTAGCAGGGCATCGGCGCTGGGCGCATCACCGGGGGACAGGTTGGCTGCCTGCAACTGGTCGAAGCTTGCCAGCGGGCTGCCGGTCAACCGTGCCAGGGCCTGGTAGGCCACACTGCGCTGGGTTTGCGCACGGCGCACTTCAGCCTGGGCCTGGGCCAACTGCACCTGGGCGCGGGTGGCCTCAACGGGCGATGACTGGCCAGCGGTCACCCGCCCCTGCACCACTCGCAGCCCACGCTCGGTCAACGCCTGCGATTGCTGCGCCAAATCCAGCGCGGTCTGTGCGCGCAGGGCCGCGTGGAAGGCCTGTATCACATCGGCGCGCAGGCCGTTGCGCTGGCGTTCCAGGTCCAGCAGGGCAATGGCCTGGCCAGCACCGGCCACGGCGATGCGTGCGCCGCGCTTGCCGCCCAGCTCCAGCGGTTGGCTAAGGGTGACCGTGGTGGTGCTGGTGTCACGGCGGGTGTCCTCGACCTCCCAGGACAGCTCCGGGTTGGGGATCAGCCCGGCCTGGCGCCGTTCGCCATCGGCAATGCCGATTTCCCGTCCGGCTGCGGCCAGCTCCGGGTTCTGAGCAAAGGCGGCGTCTAGCGCCTGGGGCAGGCTCAGGCTCTGGCTGGCCTGGGCAGTGCCGGCGCCAGCCAGCAACAGGCAGAGCAAGGCGGTCTTGCGGGGGATGGGCACGAAACAGTCCTCGTCGGCGAGATTTGCCGAGGGACTGTAGAAAGCCGCGCTTATCGGGGCGGTGGCGGGAAAATTACAATTTTGTAATCCAGTCCGCGTTTCTCTTTGTAGGAGCAGCCTTGTGCTGCGAAAAGGCCGGTACTGCCACAGCAGATGTAATGGCATTGCCGGCCTCTTCGCAGCACAAGGCTGCTCCTACAGAGGTGTGTACATGCTGAGGGTTCGATAATCGCCCACTTTCCGGGTACAGCGGTTTAGTCCAATTGACTAAACTAACCAGGCGGTACAAAACTAGGAAGCATCCAACAACAACAAAGCGATGCCCGTCATGAAGCCCCTTATTCTCGTACTCAACGGCCCCAACCTGAACATGCTGGGCACCCGCGAGCCTGCCCAGTACGGCCACGAAACCCTTGCCGACCTGGCCCAGGGTTGTGCCGACACCGCCCATTCCCTCGGCCTGGAAATCGAATTCCGCCAAACCAACCATGAAGGCGAACTGATCGACTGGATCCATGCCGCCCGTGGCCGCTGCGCCGGCATCGTGATCAACCCCGGCGCCTGGACCCACACCTCGGTGGCCATCCGCGATGCCCTGGTGGCCGGCGAAGTGCCGGTTATCGAAGTGCACCTGTCCAACGTGCACAAGCGCGAACCGTTCCGTCACCTGTCGTTCATATCGTCCATCGCCGTCGGGGTCATCTGCGGCCTGGGCAGCCATGGCTATCGCATGGCCATCAGCCACTTTGCCGAAATGTTGCAGGAGCGCAGCGCATGAGCCAGCAAGCCATCCTCGCCGGCCTGATCGGCCGCGGCATCCAGCTGTCGCGCACCCCTGCCCTGCACGAACACGAAGGTGATGCCCAGGCGCTGCGCTACCTGTACCGGCTGATCGATGCCGACCAGCTGCAACTGGATGACAGCGCCCTGCCCAGCCTGCTCGATGCCGCCCAGCACACCGGTTTCACGGGGCTAAACATCACCTACCCGTTCAAGCAGGCGATCCTGCCGTTGCTCGACGAACTGTCGGACGAAGCCCGCGGCATCGGTGCGGTGAACACCGTGGTGCTCAAGGACGGCAAGCGGGTCGGCCACAACACCGACTGCCTGGGCTTTGCCGAAGGCTTGCGTCGTGGCCTGCCGGATGTGGCACGGCGCCAGGTAGTGCAGATGGGTGCCGGTGGCGCAGGTTCGGCCGTGGCCCATGCCCTGCTGGGTGAAGGGGTCGAGCGGCTGGTACTGTTCGAAGTGGACGTGGCCCGTGCACAGGCCCTGGTGGACAACCTGAATGCCCATTTCGGTGCCGGGCGCGCCGTGGTCGGCAACGACCTGGCCACGGCCCTGGCCGAGGCGGACGGGCTGGTCAACACCACACCGGTGGGCATGGCCAAGCTGCCGGGCACACCGCTGCCGGTGGAGCTGCTGCATGCTCGCCTGTGGGTGGCGGAGATCATCTACTTCCCGCTGGAGACCGAACTGCTGCGCGCCGCCCGGGCACTGGGGTGCCGCACCCTGGATGGCAGCAACATGGCCGTGTTCCAGGCGGTGAAGGCGTTCGAGCTGTTCAGCGGGCGCCAGGCGGATGCGGCGCGGATGCAGGCGCACTTTGCCAGTTTCACCTGACGGATCGGTGTTGGCTTCTTCGCGGGTAAACCCGCTCCCACAGGGATCGCACAGTCTGCAAGCGGTGCAGTACCTGTGGGAGCGGGTTCATCGAGTCGTCGAACCGCCGCGAAGAGGCCGGCACTGACAACTCACCCTTTCTCATCCAGCAACGCCTGTATCACCTGCTCCTGCCCACCATAATCCCCCTCGCCAAAGTGCACATGACGCACCTGCCCCTTGCGGTCGACAAAGTAGTGTGCCGGCCAGAACTGGTTGCCCCAGGCATTCCACACCTTGTAGTCGTTATCCACCGCCACCGGGTAACCGATCCCCAGGCTGGCCACCTTGTCACGCAAGGTGCCCACATCGTGCTCGTAGTCGTACTCCGGGGTGTGCACACCGACCACCACCAGGCCCTGGTCGGCATAGCGCCGCGCCCATTCGTTCACATGCGGCAGGCTGCGCCGGCAGTTGATGCAGTCCCAGGTCCAGAAGTCCACCAGCACCACCTTGCCCTTGAGCCCGGGGCCATCCAGCGGTGCCGAGTTCAGCCACTGGCTGGCGCCGGACAGCGACGGCATGGCACCGTAGCTGTCGCGGGCCATCAGGTGCCCGCCCAGACCCAGGCCCGCCAGCGCCAGGGCAATGCCGCCAACCTTCAACAACAAGCGGCGATCAATTCTCATGGCAACCGCCGGTGGCATAGGTGCGGTACTGCACGCTCTGCTGCTGGCCCTTGGAGTCGAGGTAATCCATGCGGGTGTTCACCAGGCCACAGGCGTCGCTCTGGTCATCCTGTATCGACAGCACTTTCTTCACATCCAGGTGGTCACCGTAGCGGTACTGCATGACCCCGCTGTCGTCCATCGGCATGGTGGAGGCCTGGGCGGCAATGGCGCCGAAGCTGAGCACGGCAAGCAGGCTGGCACGGGCGAAGGTATTGAAGTTCATGGCATCTCTCCTGTGTAACGCTTGAGGGTGGGGAGTTGTGCTCCCCGGTCGAGAGCCATTTCACGCCGGCCAGGTATCCCGTATGTGTCGCCCGAAGCTGTGATGTGCTTCCTCCTGTGTCTGTACACCTGCCAGATACACTGCAATACAATCCCCCGCAGGCAAGCGCGAACGCGCTCGGTACACTGCGCCCATCCCCTCTTGCACAGGAACGCAGCGCATGGAACACGTCGATCACATCCTGATCGTCGACGACGACCGCGAAATCCGCGAACTGGTCGGCAACTACCTGAAGAAGAACGGACTGCGCACCAGCATCGTCGCCGACGGTCGGCAGATGCGCGCCTTTCTCGAAGCCAACAGCGTCGACCTGATCGTCCTGGACATCATGATGCCTGGCGACGACGGCCTGCTGTTGTGCCGCGAGCTGCGCGCCGGCAAGCACCGCAATACCCCGGTGCTGATGCTGACCGCCCGCAACGACGAAACCGACCGCATCATCGGCCTGGAAATGGGCGCCGACGATTACCTGACCAAGCCGTTCTCGGCCCGCGAACTGCTGGCCCGCATCAACGCCGTGCTGCGCCGTACGCGCATGCTGCCGCCCAACCTGACCATCAGCGAAAGCAGCCGCCTGCTAGGCTTCGGCCAGTGGCGGCTGGACACCACCGCGCGCCACCTGCTCGATAGCGAAGGCACCCTGGTAGCCCTGAGCGGTGCCGAATACCGCCTGCTGCGGGTGTTTCTCGACCACCCGCAGCGGGTGCTCAGCCGTGAGCAGTTGCTCAACCTGACCCAGGGCCGCGAAGCCGACATCTTCGACCGCTCCATCGACCTGCTGGTCAGCCGCCTGCGCCAGCGCCTGGGTGACGACGCCCGCGAACCCAGCTGCATCAAGACCGTGCGCAGCGAGGGCTACGTGTTCTCGCTGCCGGTGCAACTGCTCGAGTCGCCATCATGAAGTGGCCACGTACCCTGGCCTCGCGCCTGGCACTGATCTTCTTCACCGGCCTGGTGCTGGCCTACGGCCTGTCGTTCGGCCTGCAAGCGTACGAGCGCTACATCAGCAGCCGCTCGATGATGCTCAGCACCCTGGAGCAGGACGTGGCCACCTCGGTGGCCATCCTCGACCGCCTGCCCGCGGCCGAGCGCGCCGCCTGGCTGCCGCGTCTGGAGCGGCGTACCTACCGCTACCGGCTGGACCAGGGCCTGGCGGGCGAAGCCATGCCGACCAGCGACCCGCCCATGGCCGCGGACTCGATCGTCAAGGCCATTGGCGCCGACTATCGCCTTTCCTTCCAGGAAATCCCCGGCCCGAATGCGCACTTCCAGGCCCACCTTACCCTCGCCGATGGCGCTCCGCTGACCATCGACGTAACCCCATCGCCGGTCCCGGTGGCACGTTGGCTGCCCGTGGTGTTGCTGATCCAGTTGGCCGTGCTGTTGCTATGCACCTGGCTGGCGGTACGACTGGCGATCGGCCCGCTGACCCGCCTGGCCCGTGCGGTGGACAACCTCGACCCGGACAAGCCTGGCGTGCAGCTGGATGAGAGCGGCCCGCGCGAGGTGCGCTACGCCGCCGTGGCCTTCAACGCCCTGCAGGCGCGCATCGCAGCCTACCTCAAGGAACGTATGCAGTTGCTAGCGGCCATCTCCCACGACCTGCAAACACCGATCACGCGCATGAAGCTGCGTGTCGAAGTGATGGACGAAGGGGTGGAAAAGGACAAGCTGTGGAGCGACCTGGGTGAAATGGAACACCTGGTGCGCGAAGGCGTGGCTTATGCCCGCAGCATGGACACCAGCACCGAGGCCCCGTGCCGGGTCAACCTCGATGCCTTTCTCGACAGCCTGGTGTTCGACTACCAGGACAGTGGCGCCCAGGTCGAGCGCCATGGCAGCAGCGGCAGCCTGCTGGAAACCCGCCCGCATGCCCTGCGCCGGGTGCTGGTGAACCTGGTGGACAATGCCCTCAAGTTTGCCGGTGCTGCCGAACTGGAGGTGTGCCGCGAGGGCGACAGCACCGTGATCCGCGTGCTCGACAACGGGCCAGGCATACCCGGCGGCGAACTGGATGAAGTGCTCAAGCCGTTCTATCGCGTGGAAGGTTCACGCAACCGCAGCACCGGCGGCACCGGGCTGGGATTGGCGATTGCCCACCAGCTGATCCAGGCCATGGGCGGCCGACTGACCCTGAGCAACCGCGCAGGCGGTGGGCTGTGCGCGCAGATCGAGCTGAAGTAAGGCAATCTCAGGTAGGAGCGGCCTTGTGTCGCGATCGGGCCGCAAAGCGGCCCCGGCAATTCATGCGGCGAAGCTGAAAACCTGGGGCCGCTTCGCAGCCCATCGCGACACAAGGCCGCTCCTACAGGGACTGCGGCGCTTGAGCGACTTCTACAATCCGATACACAACCCCACCACCGCCGACACACTGCAGATACCCCACCCCGACACACTCCCGGTCACACAACCACACCCGGGAGCCTCCCTGATGAAACCCCTCACCCTTCCCTCCGGCTGGAAGCTGTTCGCCACGCTCGCCGGCCTGACCCTGGCGATGACCGCCGTGGTCCTGGCCAGCCAACCTGATCCGGACAGCCTGCGCAGCGCGATTCGTGCCACTGCGCGCAGCTCCTTCGCGCTATTCCTGCTGGCCTTCCTGGCCTCGTCGCTGGTGACCTTGCTGCCTGGCACCAGCAGCCGCCGCATCCTCCAGGAACGGCGCTATCTGGGGTTGGCATTCGCCTTTTCCCACACCGTGCACGGCGTACTGATCTACCGCTATGCCCAGCAATTCCCCGAGCTGTTCTGGGCCGGCCGCACGTTCACTTCCAGCCTGCCCGGCACCCTCGGCTACCTGTTCCTGCTGCTGCTCACCATTACCTCGTTCAAGGCCCCGATGCGCCTGTTGGGTGGCCGTGCCTGGCAGGCCCTGCACAGTACCGGCATGTGGGTACTGGCCGCGGTGTTCTGCCTGTCGTTCTACAAACGCATCCCAATGGGCGGCTGGTACCCGCTGGCGTTCGCCCTGATGTTCAGCGCCATCGCCGTCAAGCTCACCGCCAAGCTGGCCCGCCAGCAACGCCGTAACGCCCGTGCCCTTTCCTGAAGAGAGAAACCAGCATGACCACCTTGACCCGCACCCTGACCACCTTCGACCGTTTCGGTACCTGGAGCGCCGACCTGCCGTTGCGGCTGTTTCTGGCCTGGGAATTTTTCGAATCCGGCTGGGAGAAATTCAATGGCAGCAACTGGTTCGCCGACCTGCAGGCGAACTTCCCGTTCCCCTTCAACCTGCTGCCTGCAGAGCTGAACTGGCAGCTGTCGATGTGGGCGGAGCTGATCCTGCCGTTACTGCTGTTGCTGGGGCTGGGCACCCGGCTGGCCTCGTTGGGGCTGATGGTGGTGACCGTGGTGGCGATTGCCGCGGTGCATTGGCCGGCGCACTGGTCGAGCCTGCCCGAGCTGGCTCAAGGGTATGCGATTACCGACCAGGGCTTTGGCAACTTCAAGTTGCCGCTGATCTACCTGGTGGCGTTGCTGCCACTGCTGCTGAAAGGGGCTGGGCGGTTGAGCCTGGATCATTGGCTCAGAGGGCGGTTCTGCAGGTGATATCGCCGGGGCTGCGTTGCAGCCCATCGCGACACAAGGCCGCTCCTACAGGGGATCGTGTACCTCTGTAGGAGCGGCCTTGTGTCGCGATAGGGGCGCAAGGCGCCCCCGTACCCGCACTCAACATGTACCGATGATGACCCCCTGCTCGCGCAATCCCTCCAGCAACGCCAACCCCTCTTCCACAGCACCGCCCAACGCCTGCAACCGAGCCCGCCCACTGCCCTGTTCCAGCGCCAGCAATCGGTACGCCAGCGGCGCCAGGCGCGCGAAGCGTACCTTCAGCCCCGCATCGCGATAAACCAGCAACAAGGTCGGCGCCTCTGGCGCGACAGCTGGCTGGTAATCCGCCCCGATCCGCTCCACCGGCCAGCGATAGGCCAACACCCGCGCCACACACGACAACAGTGGCTCCCCTTCCAGCAGGTCGCCTGCCGGGTCATGGGCCGGGTCCTCGGCATCGCTCAGATACAACTGCGCCTCGACCCACTCATAGTGCGCCAGCTCCAGCTGCCAGGGTGCATCCAGCTCGACACCCTGCAGGTAGTCGACGAACGCCTCGGCAATCTCGGTGAACAACGGGGTCTGACTGCGATAGTTGGCATAGAAATCTCGCACTCGGGCATGCCAGCGCGGTTCGCCCAACGCCTGGCGCATCACCGGAAAACTGCCGGCCAGCAAACCTTCGATAGCACCATAGAACAGCTCGCGGTAAACCTTCAGGCGCCGGGCCTCCACGCCCGGCGGCGGCGCATGGCGCTGCGGGTCACGCAGGTGCCGGGCCAAGGTGTACTGCTGCTCACGCAAGGTCTCATTCATTCGCATGCCCTCCCGCAGCACGCTGCACAGTGCGGATGCGCGCCGCTTCGGCGAGCAGTTCGGCCAGCGGCGGGTAGTTGAAATCACGCTCGAGCACGGTCGGTTGCACACCGAAGCGCGCACAGGCGACCGCGTACAGCGCCCACACATCTTCCTTCACCGCAGCCCCATGGGTGTCTACCTTGAGGTCCGGCGCTTCATCGTAATGGCCAGCCACGTGCATGCCGGTGACCCGCGCCTGGGGCAAGCCCGCCAGGAATTCGCGGGCGTCATAGCCGTGATTGCAGGCATTGACGAAGACGTTGTTGACGTCCAGCAGCAGGTCGCAGTCGGCCTCATCGAGTACCGCGCGGATGAAGTCGAGTTCACTCATCGCCTGGTACGGCGCGGCGTAGTAGCTGATGTTTTCCACGGCAATGCGCCGCTCCAGGTATTCCTGGGCCTGGCGAATCCGCGCGGCCACATGGCGCACCGCTTCGTCGGTGAATGGAATGGGCATCAGGTCGTACAGGTGCCCGTCATCACTGCAGTAGCTCAGGTGCTCGCTGTACAAGCGCACCTGGTGGCGATCGAGAAACTGGCGGGTCTGGCCAAGGAAATGGCGGTCCAGCGGCTCGCTGCCACCCAGCGACAACGACAGCCCGTGGCAGGTAATGGCAAAACGCTCGGCCAACTGCGCCAGGCCCTTGCCGTAGGCACCGCCCACGGCAACCCAGTTTTCCGGTGCGCATTCCAGGAAGTCCACGGCGCCAGCCTCCATGGCCAGCAGTTCCGGCAGCAGGCCGCGGCGCAGGCCTAGCCCGGCCTGTAAAGGTACAGGGGACAAAGATGTGGGGTGCATGAACAGGTCTCCGCAACAGGCACAACGCCCCGCCTGACCAGCAGGAGGGGCGTTGCGCGGTTCATGGGGCAGAAGGTCAGGACTTGCCGGTCAGGTGGCTGAACAAGCCTTCGGGCATGGCCTTGCCATTTGCCTGGTAGATCGCCTTGAGGTGATCCGCCGCCTCCTGTTCGGAGATGAAGCCATCATGGTTGCTGTCGATCCTGTCGAAGTCGCCGGCACGGTCCTTGGCCACCGCCAGGAACTCGTCGCGCGAGACCTTGCCGTCGTGGTTGCTGTCGGTCTTGGCGAACGAGGCATCACCACACTTGCCCTCGCCACATTTGCCTTCGGCACCGGCCTTGGCGCTGGCGCCGCACTTGCCCTCACCGCATTTGCCTTCGCCCTGGGTGGCCTTTGCGCTGCCACCACATTTGCCTTCACCACATTTGCCCTCGCCTGCCACCTTGGCCGAAGCCAGCTGGTAACCCTGGGCCAACGGCTCGACGGCAAAGGCGCTGCTGCTCAATGCCATGCTGCCGATCAGGGCAGCGCCGAGCAGGCCGAGGGTGTTTCGTACTTGAGTCATGGTGTCGCTCCACTGTGGTTGGAATGTGGAGCCATTAGGCCGTTGCGGTATGTCGTGGATGTATCGCGCGGGGTGCGGTTTTGTATGGGAATGGGTCTGCGGCGTGGGCAGATACAGTGGGATACACAACGGCCCCAAGGTGCCTCGGGGCCGTCGTGCAGGGTCAGTCTTCCAGCGGCTTGGGTGGCGCGGCCGGCTTGGCGGGTTTGGCAGGCTTGCTGTCCTTGGCCTTGGGTTCCGGTGCCGTCGCTGCCACAGGCTCCGGCGCCGTCACGGCTTTTTCGCTGGCAGGCAGATCATCGACCGCCTTGAGGATCACCTGAGGGTCGATAGCCTCGCCCTCCTCGTCGTCCTTGAGCATGTGCCGCTCACCGTCCTTGCCCACCAGGATCACCTTGGTGCCTTTGCTGGCACCCAGCTTCAACTCGCGGATCAGGGCCATGGTGGTCTGCTGCTCGAGGTTCTTGTCCTCACGCTTGCCCATCATGTTGGCAACGCTGTACAGCACCAGGTTGCGCTCTTTGAAGGCGGCCTGGGTGGCCGGGTCCTTGAGGGCCTCGTTCAACCCACGCAAGGTCGGGTCGGCGCTGCTGGGCGCAATGACGACCAAGGGCCTGGCCTTGCCCAGTTCCTTGGCCAGCGGCGCGTCACTGTCGGCAGCAAACACAGGGCCGACGAGCGCGAGCAAGGTGGCGAGGGTCAGTGACCGGACGAGCATGCGTATCTCCTTATTCTCTCGATAAACCAGAAGACTACAGATCAGGGCGAAAGATCCGACGAGCGAGCGTAAACCAGCAAAAGGCCTCCATGTTTGAATGAACAGTTACCGGCGGTTACCAAGTGCGGTCGTTCCCCGTCCCGAGCCCGAAAAAGTACCCCTATCACTTGTAGCTTGAGCATAGTCCAATGCGCCCTGGTCATGCCGGCCGTTGCAGAGCCTCGATGGTCAGTTGAAGCTCGGTCTTCTCGGTCCACAGCCTGACTGCCGCCATCAACTTGGCGGCGTCCTCGGCATTGGCATTCTCTGCCAACTGATTATGAAAAGTTGCCGGCACTTCCAGTTCGCGCGCGTAGCGTTTCTCTAGATAATTTCTCCAGAACGGTTGCTGAACCATCCACACTGCCACCGATTGGTCTGTCTCGTTACGCCTGACCTGATCAGCCGCGCGCATCACCGAAGCGTCATCCAGGTTCGGGATGCCCGCGTGTAGCATGCTCCGCGCGTTGCCAGGGAGTCCCAGGTCCTCGCGCAAGCGGATCGAGTAGGCCAGCCCCCATTCGATCGACTCATTTCCCGCACCTGAAGCCTCAGCCTCGCGCAAAGCGATGAAGTCAACCTCCTGCTGCCTCCACAACTGCCGCGCCAGTTTCACCAGGGCTTGCTCCTGGTTGCCAGAAGGAGCGGCCTGCTCGGCTTCCCACACAAGGCATCGGATTTCAAGCTGCTGGAAGACCACCGTGGCATTGTCAGCACAGTTCTCGACCAATGCATTGGCAAAAATTTCACTGGCCAGTGCTGCTGAGCTGTCCATCTTTTCCATCATGTCCAGAACGCGTGAGGCCAGCATTTCCCCATATCGAGGATGGGTGAAGTCTCGCGAGCGCGTAAGCTGTTTCAGCAGCTCCATGAAGTTCGTCACCCCCTCCATCTGCTCGATAGTGTTCCACCAGAGACCCAGATTTTCACGACTCTGCCCGTCAAGGCGGTCCATCCAGCGAAACTTGTGAGGGACTGAACTGTCCTCCGGGATGTTCCAGGCCTCCTGCACATCTTCAGCCTGTTGCAGCGGCACAGAATTGCCTGACAGCGCCACGTAGCCTTCCCGCCACAACCGAGACTGGATGAAGTTAGGGGGCGACAGAGCGATGGAGTTGTTGGAAGCATCGAGCATATACAACGTCTGACAATCCGTGATGCCCTCGGGCAGCAATACCAACCCGGCATTGCGCAAACGCAGCTCGGCCAACTCGTTCATCTGCGTCACAGAAAAGGTCATGGTCAAGCGGTTGTTCGAAAGGTTCAGGTAACGTAACCGGCTGCATTGCGCAAGCACTTGAGCCTGGGACTCGTCCAGAGTGATGCGATTGCCGGACAAGTCGAGTATGCGCAAGTTCTCGAGCAATGACAGGCTGCCTGGCAAAGTTCGCAACTTGTTGTAGCTCAGTTCCAGAGACGTCAGGTTGGGGAATGAAAGCAGGAATTGCTTTGGTACCTCTTTCAGCGACAGGCTGCGCAGGGAAAGTTCGGTAATATGCGGGAAGCTGAAGAGGGGGCCCAATTCAGGCAATGAACCCAGGTCGTACGCGCCGTAATGCCACACCAAAGCCGGAGGTTCATTCTCAGGTGCAACCAGACCGGGTACCCGTGCCCGCCAGCATTGCATGATTGCTTTGCGAAACCGCTTGCGCTCGGCTCGTTCGCCGACCGGCAACCCTCGCCGCTCCCAGCTTTTCAGGTGATCGCTCAACCGACGTGCCTGCTCTTCGAGCACACCGAGCTCAGTGTCGGTATCACGCCCCGAAGCATGCAGCCGGGTCAGCCAGGCTTCGATCTGTTCATCACTGTACGCTGGGTAAAGATCGCGCAGACGCGCTTCGAACGCCCGGGGTCGAGACGCAGGCCGGGCAAAGCGCCCCAGGCCGCCGCCCAGCGGGTAGCCGACCCTGCCATCCTCCAGACGCAGTGGCGCCAGCATCCATGGCTGCCGAGGGTTTTTGCCCAACACCTGGGCCAGTACTTTGGTGTGCCCGGCCATTTGCCGGGCCAATACTGCTCGCAAACCCGGGGCGTAGGGTTCATTGATACCGAGTGCCGCATGATCGGCCGGGGCAAACGCAGCCGCCAAGGTCTCGAACAGCTCGCCGGGGCCACTCAGTTCGAGGCCTAGCGCATCTTCAAGCTCGAACTGCCCGTTGTCATGCACAAGCCTGTAGTTCTGCCCGTCGCCAGCAGTAGTCATTATCGGCTGCGGGCTATCACCATCGTACAGCCGCCAGCGCGGCCTGGCCTCCCTGACATCCAGCGTCTCCAGCAGAGTCAGCGCGACCTTGGCCTGGTCCAGGGTCTGGGGCGTATCGATGAACAGCGCCTCGCAGGCACGCGCAACACGTATACGCAGTACGCTCAGCCTGGCCCTTTCGACCAGCCGAAACGGCACTGTGCCGCTGACCAGTGCCTGAAATTCCGCACCTTCTGCCGACAGCTCGCCCACAAGCTCGCGCGCCGCTCGGCGATGCAGGCTCGGGAAGGCCTTGCGCAAGGTTGCCACCGCCGCATCGTCTGGCTCCTGCTGCCCGTCATACACCTGTTGAAACAGCTGGCGCCGCCTTGCAGAGACCTGCGCCGCCAATGCTGGCCCGCCCTGCTCGGTGACGCCAGGCAAGGCGCGGGCCTTCGCCAGCAACGGCGCGTCCTCCGGCACCCGCCCAAGCTTCAAATCGTCCAGCAGGGTTTGCAGCCGGCGGTCGATCAGCAGGCGCTCTACGGTATCGACCAGCTCGGCCTCAGGTGGCCGGCCGTACACATGCAGCGCCCGTAGATGGTCTGCATCCAGGGCATGGACGGCCATGGCCTGGTCAATCTGTTCATCATCCAGGCGAGCGAAACGCTCACCCAGGCGGCGGAACATCCTGTGCTTGTCTGTCCAGCTGGCCGGTTGCTCGGTCCATAGCCGCCAGGCACCGGCGTCATTGTGACGCAACAAAGGTCCATGGCCACCTCGTGGTGCCAGTTGCCATTCTTCATCTGCGCGCTGGACGATTTCGTAGTTGTGGCCGTCCATGCTCATCCAGCTTCTGTCCTGGGCACGGTAGATGCCCATTGCATCGGCCACTTCCCCAGCGGGAAGTGCAGCACTGCGAAACGGCACCAGGTCTCCATTCCAGAGTTTCTCGCTGCCGTCTTCCAGGCGCGCTGGCACCCACTGGTCCAATGCGGCCCAGGCCCGGCTCGCTTCCCGCCATACCACAGCGGTGACACCGATCACGGCCAGGTCTTTGGTCACGCTGAGCACATGCTCCATCGCGGCGCTGGTATCGCCCTCGCGCCAGTCTTCGACGGCCTGGAACAGCTCGCCCAGCAGGTCCCAGACCATTACCGCCAGCAGCAGTGCATTGAGCGCAGGGATGAACACGCCCGCCACCGTGGCCAGTGTCCAACCCTCGGCAACCAACCTTTGTTGATGAGCTTCCTGGGCCTTGCGGTCAAGGTCAGACACCGGCGTTGCAATCACCGCAGCATCGTCCTTGATGTGATCGATGCGTGCGCAAGCAAGGTGCTCGAACAACGGCAGCGGGTAGTCCCGCATGTGCTGGTCCATTTCCCGGGTTGCCCAATCGGCGACGCCTACCAGGTCCTTGGCAACTCTGGAGAAGAACTGCTGGCTGTCGCGCCGGCGTATGAAGCGTTTGAAGAAATCCTGATAGCGCTTGTCTCGCAGACGCTGGCCCAGGACCTTGCGGGTGAAGCTTTCCAGGTCGGGGCTTGCGGTCCAGGGACCGTGGGGGTCATCGGGAATATAGACAATGATCTTGCGGCTGACCTTGTCATGAAATACATCGAGTATCACGATCTGTTGCAAGTCGCAGCCGAACGCCTTCAGTTGCCGGGCCACCACTTTCGATTCGTAGAGCGTGCCGGGGCGTCCGTGCTTGCACAGTTCCACCACCAGTTCCAGTTCAGCGGCATTCAGTACGCCATCACTCTTGGCCTTGCACGCATCGATCAGCATGACCGAGCTGTACAGCTGGGCAAGCGTCGAAGCCATGCTGCGCCAGCCGCTGGCCTGGCTGTTCGGCGCTTTGAGCACGGAGTCCAGGTGCTGTTGATAGCGCTTGCCCAGGTCCAGCTTGCGGCACAAGCGCGCGAAGGCAGGCGCGGTTGGCGACGCGAGGCGTTGCGACAGGCTGTCGACGATGCAGTTGTCCTTGTGCTGTTCGTTCCGCCCCTCGCCCGGCGTGAAGTTGTCCAGTGCCGCCTCGATCAGCGGTACGTCGAAATAGTCCTTTTCCACCACCGGATAGCGCCCCCACACGCTGCCCTGGCTGGGAGCGGTGTAGGTGTACCAGCGCCTGAAATACAGGCCATCGACATTTTCCCTGGTACCGAATTCTCCCTGCATGGCGTGTTGAAGCAGCGGCTTGACGAAACGGTCGATGCCCTCGATGCGCGCAAGCTCCTTTTCCAGCCACTGTCGAGAGGCCAGGCTGTCTTTCAACGCGCCACGTAAAGCAGCATGCTGCGATTCATACAGACCGTTGGCCGGGATGTTCTGTTCGGTCGGCGATACGATACGCAGCCGGCGAATCCATCTGGGCAGTCGTTTGACGATGAGGTTGTCCTGATAGGCCTGCTCCATGGCCAGCGTATCGGCGGTTGGCGGTAGTTCCTGGCTGGGTGTAGTCACGTTGTTGCGCCTCTGGCTGATCCAAAGGCCCGACACTAGACGCAGGCTTGCCAAGCGATAGGCTAGATAGGTACCACCTCTTCAGAACAGCACCAGCTGCTGGCCTGCCAATCCTTCGAAACTGTCGCCAACGAACGGCAGAATGGCATCGGCAACCGGCTGCAGTTGGCGGCTCAGGTAATGATCGTAATCGATGGGCGCCTGCCGGTTTTCCAGCGGCTCGGGGCCCGCGGTGGTCATCAGGTAGCTGATCCAGCCGCCACGCTGGTATTGCATCGGGCGGCCAAGGTGGCGGTTGTAGTCATCGGCCAGCCGGGCCGCGCGCACGTGCGGCGGCACGTTGCGTTGATAGTCGGCCAGCGGCCGACGCAGGCGCTTGCGGTATACCAGCAATTCGTCCAGCTCACCGGCAAGCGTCTGCCGCACATAGTCGCGCACGTAATCGCGGTATGGCTGGCCACGGAATATCCGCCCGTACAGCTCTTGCTGGAACTGCCGGGCCAGCGGCGACCAGTCGGTACGCACCGACTCCAGGCCCTTGTAGACCATCTGCTCGCCGCCATCGGCCCGCTGCACCAGCCCAGCGTAGCGCTTCTTGCTGCCCTCGTCCGTGCCGCGGATGGTGGGCATCAGGAAGCGCCGGTAATGCACCTCGAACTGCAGCTCCAGCGCACTTTCCAGGTTCATCTGCTCGCGCAGGTGTTCGCGCCACCACAGGTTGACCTCGGCCACCAGCTCACGGCCGATGCGTGCTGCAGCCTCCTCGCCGTGGGCGCCCTTGAGCCAGACGAAAGTGGAGTCGGTATCGCCATAGATCACCTCATAGCCCCTGGCTTCGATCAACGCACGGGTCTGGCGCATGATCTGGTGGCCGCGCATGGTGATCGACGAAGCCAGGCGCGGGTCGAAGAAGCGGCAGCCGCTCGAACCCAACACTCCGTAGAAGGCATTCATGATGATCTTCAGCGCCTGCGACAGCGGCGCGTTGCCCTCGCGCTTGGCCGCTTCCCGGCCCTGCCATACCCGCTCGACGATGGCCGGCAGGCAATGCTCGCTACGGGAAAAACGCCCACCGCGGAAGCCTTCCACCGAGTGTTCATCGTCGGGCAGGCGCAAGCCTTCGACCAGCCCCACCGGGTCGATCAGGAAGGTACGAATGATCGACGGGTACAGGCTCTTGTAGTCCAGCACCAACACCGAGTCGTAAAGGCCCGGGCGCGAATCCATGACGAAGCCACCGGGGCTGGCTTCGTCGGGGCGGCTACCGAGGTTGGGCGCAACAAAGCCAAGGCGGTGCATCTGCGGAATGTACAAGTGGCAGAACGCAGCCACCGAGCCACCGCTGCGGTCCACCGCAAGGCCGGTGACCGAGGCCCGCTCCAGCAGGAATTCGAGCAGGCGGGTGTGGGCGAAAATGCGCGTCACCAGCTCGCAATCCTTGAGGTTGTAGCGCGCCAGCGCCGGCTTGTCCTCGGCGAAGCGGCGGTTGATTTCATCCATGCGCTGGTACGGCGTATCGATGGCCTTGCCCTCACCGAGCAACGTCTGGGCGACACTTTCAAGGCTGAACGACGGGAAGCTCCAGGTCGCCGAGCGCAGCGCCTCGATGCCATCGATCAGCAGCCGCCCCGGGGCATCGGCGAACACGTGGCCACCACCGGCATGGCTGCGCAAGGTCATCGGTGCGCCATTGCGCCCCAGTGCCAGCGGGACCTGCAGCAGCTTGGCGTGCTCATGCAGCAGGCGCAGGTCGAACTGGATCAGGTTCCAACCGATGATTGCATCGGGGTCGTGTCTGGCCATCCACTGGTTGAGGCAGGCCAACATGTCGGCGCGGTCGGTGCAGTAGTGCAGGTCGAAGTCCAGGCCATCAGCCGTGCCATTGGCCGGCCCGAGCATGTACACCTGGCGCTGGCCACAGCCTTCCAGGGCAATGCTGTACAGCTCGCCCCGCTCGCTGGTCTCGATGTCCAGCGACACCAGGCGCAGCGGCGGCCGATAACCCGTCAAGGGCTTTAGCTGGGCATCGCAGAACACACTCTGGGCATCCGGTTGGCCAGTGAACTGCACCGGGGCAGTGATGAAGCGCTCCATCAGGTAGCGCTCGGGCGGGCGAATATCGGCTTCGAACACATCGATACCGGCGGTGCGCAGGCGTTGCTCCAGCTGCATCAGTTGCCGGTGCTGGCGGCAGTACAGGCCCAGCACCGGGCGCTGGTCAAAGTCTTTCAGCTGCAGCGGCCGCAACTCGACACCGGCTTCGTTGGCCAGCAGCACCCGCGCGTGCGCTTCCTGCGCCTGGGGAATGAATGCCACCGATACCTGTGGCGCCAGGCGCAGCTGCCGTGGCCCCTGGTCGGTGGCCAGCCAGAATTCCACGCAGGTGCCTTCGGGCGTGTCATGCCAATGTCGGGTCAGGACAAAGCCCTGCTGCAACTCCACCGCGTCGACCTCTGAATCGTTTGTTGTGCTGATTGCGGGATTCTACCGCTGACGCACCGTCGCAGCGCATTTTGTTGGGGCCAGCCGGTGTTTGTCGCAATATTTTCAGCGCCTGTGGGATCGAGCGCCGCCCGCGCGGCGCTTCGCAGCACAAGGCTGCTCCTACATCTGTTTCGGGCCAATTACGCCTGCCCCAATGCACGCGACCGCCTTGTTTGCCCGGCATGATATCGAGGTGGACACCAAGTGGCCGCGCGCCTTTGCCACAGGAATAACTGGCCCGAAAAAGATGTAGGAGCAGCCTTGTGCTGCGAAGCGCCGCGCGGGCGGCGCTCGATCTCCCAGGCGCTGAATCCCTCAAGACAAACACCCCCGCCACAAACCACTCCACCGCCGGGCGCTTGCCGGCGGCCGGGCGCTTGCTCGAACGCGTGTTCAACCGTACAGGTAATTGATGTCCTTGCAGGGCAGCGGTGGCACCTGGCCAAGCAGGAACTCGCGCAGCTTGTGCATCTGCCGCGCCTTGGGGCTGGCCTTGAGCCAGGTCATGTAATAGCCGTCGCCGGTGGCCACCGCGTGCTTGAACGGCGTAACCAGGCGCCCGGCCAGCAGGTCGGCACTGGCCAGCACCAGGTCGACCACCGATATACCCAGGCCTTGCTGGGCAGCCGAGATGCCCTGGTCGAGGGTATCGAACACTTGCCCGTGGTCGATGCTGATGTCCAGCGCGTCCATGCGAGCCAGCCAGCGCCGCCAGTCTCGCCGGTCAGGGGACGGGTGCAGGAATTCGCACTGGGCCAGATCGGCAAGGTCCGGTTGCGCCTCGGCCATGTAATCCGGGTGGCACACCGGGATCAGCCATTCATCGAACAGCTTGAAACTCTCGATATCGGCGGGAAAACGCCCGTTGGCCAGGAGAATCGCACAGTCGTAGGGCTCGGAATAGAAGTCCACGCTGTCGATGTCCATCCACACGCTGGACAGCTGCACGCTGCAGTTGTCCTCGGTCTTCTTGAACGCATCCAGCGCACGCAGCAGCCAGCGCACGGTCAGCGTGGACGGTGCCTTCAGACGCAGGCCGTAGCGGTCCTGGCGCAGCAGGGCGCAGGCATTTTCGATGATCTTGAAGCCAACCTTGAGTTCCTGCGCCAGCAGGCGGCCGTGCTCGGTCAGGGCCAGCTTCGGCCCGCGGCGTTCGAACAGGTCGCAGCCGAACATGGCTTCGAGGGTCTTGATGTGGTGGCTGACGGCGCCCTGGGTCAGGGCCAGCTCTTCCGCGGCACGGGTAAATGAGCCATAGCGAGAGGCTACCTCGAAGGCACGCAGCGCGTGCAAAGCCTGAATCCGTTCCGACATGGCGACGCCCCGAGCATGAGTAAGACTAATAGTAGGTCATAGTTCCACGCGTTTTACAACGTCAAGGACGTCTCGGAAAATGCAGGTAAATAATAAACATAACCAAGATCCTGCCTGCATGTGACTTGAACGTTCATCAAATTTACGCCTGGGGAAATCATGTCGACGGGTTATGGAACTTGCTATCGCCTGGATGCGCTAGAGCTGGCCGCTGACCATGTGCGCAACACGCGACATTGGACCTACAAAGCCGTAGAACATTTTCGCAGTGTCCTCGCCAACCCCGAGTTTCCCTGCCTGTTCGGCCGCAAGGCGGTAAATGGCGCAACTTGCCACATCCTCTTCGCCCGCGCCGGGCAACTGGCCGATGACATCGCCATGGGCCTGGCCGACTACGTACGCACCGTCGCCCCCATCCCACCCAAGCAGCGTATCGGCAGCCCACTGGTGGTGTTTCTCGAAACTGCCGCCGACTACACCCTGGCCGAGCAACAGGCGCTGGCCTGGAAGGTGTTGCGTGGCGTGCACGCGCGCGACCCGCATCCCTGGCCGCAGGGCATCCCGACCGACCCCGACGACAATGCCTGGTCGTTCTGCTTTGCCGGCATGCCGCTGTTCATCAACATGAACTTCCCCGGCCACCAGCAGATGAAAAGCCGCAACCTGGGGCCACACATCACCTTCGTCATCAACCCGCGGGCGAACTTCGACGAAGTGGCCAACGTCAACACCGAAAGCGGCCATCGTATCCGCGAACGCATCCGCGAGCGCGTGCACCACTACAACGACGGCGTCATGCCCGACACCCTTGGCTTCTTCGGCGATGCCGACAACTACGAGTGGAAGCAGTACCAACTGCAGGAGGCAGGGTCGCTCAACCCGTCCCGCTGCCCGTTCCACGCCCATGCCGTACAGCCGGCAACACCCGACATACTGATCGAGACCTGACCGTGAATACCGCACTCACCGCTACCTACGCCCTGACTGTCCTGCTACTGATCGCCACCCCCGGCCCGGTGGTGGCACTGATCGTCAACACCGCGGCCGCCTCCGGCTCACGCAAGGCCATGTTCACCGCTGTCGGCACCAACTGGGCATCACTGGTGCTGATCGGCGCAGCGGCCTGGATCATTCTCACCAGCGCCGCCATCGACAAGGCCTGGCTCAGCGCCATGAGCCTGCTGGGCTGCCTGTTCATCGGCTACATCGCCGTCGGCACGCTGCGGGACGCCCTGCACGCTCCGGCAGCCGAGGCACCGGGCGAGCTCGCCAAGCCTGGCCGCGGCGGGCTGCTGCAAGGTTTCATGGTAGGCATTTCCAACCCGAAGGACATCATCTTCTTCATCGCCTTCTTCCCGCAGTTCATCCAGATCACCGAGTCGTTCGGCAAGAGCATGGTGGTGCTGTCGTTGCTGTGGGTGGCCATCGATTTTGCCGTGCTCAGCCTTTACATCTTCGCCATCGGCAAGATCGCCTCGCAACGCAGCAACCGCATGATCAGCCTGGCATCGGGGGTCGCCCTGCTGCTGATTGCCGCCGGCGGCCTGCTGTACAACGTCAGGGAGCTGGCGGCCTGAATGTGATGCATGGTGCCCGCTGCGAGAGAAGGAGAACCCATGACTGCGATTGACACGTGCCCTTCACCTTCGCCGTTGCAACAGGACTACCAGCGCTTTCTGCTGCTGGGCAGCCGGCGTGCACCGCACACCGTGCATGTGCACGAAACCGGCTACCGCTCCGGCACCATCAATACCGATGCCCTGGGCCTGCGTTACAGCCATTGCGCCGGCAAGCGTTTTTCGGTAGCCGAACGCGGTGGTGCATCACGCATCAACCTGCTGGTCGGCGGTTCCGCCGCGCTGGGCATCGGAGCAAGCTCCGACGAACACACGGTGGCCTCGCACCTGTCGATGCTTACTGGCGAAGTCTGGCTGAGCCTGGCCGGCTGCGGGCTCAATGCGAGCCAGGAGCTGCTGATGTTCCTGACCCACCAGCACCGCCTTGGCCAGCTTGGCCATGTGGTGGTGCTAAGCGGCCTCAACACCCTGGCCCACGAAGCCCTCTGCGAAGTCCTCGCCAGCCTGAACGACCCGCGGCAAGCCAAGGCCTATCAGGACTTTCTCAACAGTTTCAGCGAAGGCATACAGCCCACGACAACGCCACGCCGGCAATCGCTGTGGCGGCGCATCGGTCAGGCGTTGGCCACGCCCCCGGTCGTGACACCTGCCACCTGGTCGCTGTCGCCTCCGGAAAAGCGCCTCACCCGAGCCGCCGACAACATTGGCCGGACCTTGCGCCAATGGGACCGTCTGCTGGCAGACAGCCATTCCACCCTCACCTTCATCCTGCAGCCGTTGCTGCCTTGGTGCCGGGATAGCCTGCCCGCTGGCGAGGAGGCAATGCTGAATGCGCTGCAGCGGCAACCGGCGAATTTCGACCGGCTGCTGGACGGCGCATTCGACAGCCAGTTGCACTCGGCCTTCTTCCGCCGCATCAAGAGCCAGGCCGACCCGGTGCCTTGCTACGACATGAATTGCATGCTCAGCAGCTCGCCGGTGTTCGGCGCCGACCTGTTCATCGACCGCCTGCATCTGAACGACCTGGGCAACAATGCCCTTGCCAAGGTCATTACCGCCAAGCTTGGCCTGGCCCAGGAAAAACATGCCCAGCGCAAGGTCACGCCGATCAAGCTCGTCTGAGAATTGCCGGGTGGTCTTTCGGCCAGGCCCCTTGGGTGGCTAGAATAGGCCGTCGTTCCGATCTGCCCGAGGCGCACGCTTGACCGCCATGAACATCGAAGCCATCCATCAGTACCCGGCACCCCTTGGGGCTTGCCAGTGAGCCGCATGCTTCGCTTGCCCCCACTGTTGATCGCCCTGATGCCACTGGCTGCGCACTCGCTGGAAGTGCGCATCGACCCTCATGCCGACCTGCTCTACCGCCAGGCCTTGCCCCTGCTGGAGCAGGCCGACAACCAGGACGACGGCGCCAGCACGCTGCGTACGACCGTCGGCGGCGACCCGGAGCTCAGCCGCCAGGGCCAGGCCATGGCCCACACCCTGCCGACCGCGGTCGCCTTGCTGAAAAAGTCCGTGGAGCTGGGCCACCCGGTCGCACAGTACCGCCTGGCGCTGTACTACATGACCTACCTGCCCGCCGCGCAAATCCCGGATGCCGCCTGCCCGTTGCTCGAAGCCAGCCTCAGGCAGGGCTTTGCCGCACCGGCGCCGGCCATCGCCACCTGGTGCCCTCCCTACAACGCCAGCAGCGAGTACCGTACTGCGCTGGAGGCCATCCCCAACATGGCCACCGTGTATGCGCCCTACTACCCGCAACCGGCCACGCACCTGGCCTGCAACCGCAACCGGCCACAAGGCCTGGAAATGCAGTGGGGGCGCCAGCGTGACTACCAGGCCGAGGTATACCGCCTGCTCGGCGACCTGGACCCGCAGCACCGCCAGAGCCTGCTGCAGAAGGCCGTGGACACCAACGGCTGCGTGACGGCGCAGCAGCACCTGACCAGCCATCCGTAACACGGACACGGTTTCCGTGTAGGAGCGGCCTTGTGTCGCGATGGGGCGCGCAGCGGCCCCAGGATTTCAGCTTCGCCGCAGATATTGCCGGGGCCGCTGCGCGCCCCATCGCGACACAAGGCCGCTCCTACAAGGGACCGTGCCCAGGCATAGCAAGATCGTTCAAGCCATCCCCCGCCCCGTCTGGCATGCTGGCCTGCCACGTACACGCACTGCAGCCACCATGCCCCACATCGCCCGCCAAGCCTTTCTCCACGGCGCCATCGCCATTCTCCCGTTGTCCCTGGCCGTTGCCCCCTGGGGCCTGCTGGCTGGCTCCATGGCCATCGAGGCCAATCTCAGCGCCTGGGAGGGGCAAGGGCTTTCGGCCATCGTCTTCGCCGGTGCCGCGCAACTGGTGGCGATCGGCATGCTCAAGGGCGGCGCCAACCTCGCGTCGATCCTGTTGACTACCCTGCTGCTGACCTCGCAGCACCTGCTGTATGGCCTGACGATGCGCCCGGTGCTGTCCAGCCAGCCGCTGCGCTGGCGCCTGGGCCTGGGCTTCCTGCTCACCGACGAGTTCTTCGCCCTGACCAGCCAGTACGACCAGCAGCAGTTCAACCGCTGGTACGCCCTGGGCGTGGGCCTGACCTTCTACGTCGCCTGGAACCTGTTCACCCTGGCCGGCATCCTGCTGGGGCAGAACATTCCGCACCTGGACCAGCTCGGCCTGGACTTTTCCATCGTCGCCACCTTCGTCGCCCTGATCGCGCCGCTGGTGCGCAACCTGGCCACACTTGTATGCGTGGCAGTGTCGCTGTTCTGTTCGGTGCTGTTCAGCTACTGGCACTGGGAAACCGCCTTGGTGGCCGCAGGCCTGCTGGGCATGAGCGCCGGTTTCGTCTGCCAGAAATTCACCGGAGCCCGCGCATGACCTGGGTCCTGATTCTTGCCATGGGCGCCATCGTGTTCCTCAACCGCTATGCGTTCCTGGAGCCGCGCCTGCCCTTGCGCCTGAGCTCCAACGCCAGGCAGTTCCTCGGCTTCGCCGTGCCAGGCATGCTCACCGCGATATGCGGCCCGATCATCTTCATGCCCGAGCACCAGCTGGACCTGAGCCTGCTCAACCCTTACCTGCTGGGTTCGCTGGTGGCCATCGCCCTGGTGCTGTTGACCCGCAGCGTGTTGCTGAGCATGCTGGTGAGCATGTTGATCTTCTTCCTCTTGCGCAGCTGGCTGGCATGAGCACGCCCCTGCGCGAACAGACACACCTCTGGCAGGCGCCGGCACTGGGCGACGTCGAGATGCTGCACGCGCGCTATTTCCAGCAGCGCTTCGCACCGCATGTGCATGAAGGCTATGTGTTCACCGTGATCGAGTCGGGCGCCCAGCGCTTCTGGCATCGCGGCAGCGAGCACCTGGCGCCGGTCGGCAGCATGGTGCTGATCAACCCCGACGAGCTGCACACCGGGGCCACCGCCCACGAAGCGGGCTGGCGCTACCGTGGGTTCTACCCGGAACATGAACGGGTAACCGGGGTGCTCGACGAACTGGAACTGGGCCGCCATGGCATGCCCAGCTTCAAGGACAGCGTGATCCACGACCCGGCCCTGGCGCTTGCCTTCAGCCAGTTGCACCAGCTGTCCGAAGCCGGCGCCAGTGCCCTGCAGCAGCAGACCGCCTGGCGCCAGGCGGTGCTGGCCCTGGTGCAACGGCACGGGCAATGCGCCGAACCTGCCGCCCCTGGCCACGAACCGCTGGCAGTGGCCCGCGCCCGTGAGCTGCTGGAAAGCCAACTGGCCGACCCACCCTCGCTCGAAGCTCTGGCGGCGGCGGTCAACCTGTCACCGTTCCACTTCGCCCGGGTGTTCCGCCAGGCCACCGGCCTGCCGCCACATGCCTGGTTGAAACAGCGGCGCCTGGCCCGTGCGCGGGAAATGCTCAAGCGTGGCTGGGCTGCCTCGGACGTGGCGTTCGACCTGGGCTTTGCCGACCAGAGCCATTTGAGCCGGCAGTTCAAGCAGGCTTACGGGGTAACGCCAGGGGCTTATCGCAGCGCCTGCCTGCAAGGCTGAGCTGCGACAGCCGGCCTCAGGCAGGCCAGCCAGCCACTGCTACACTGACAAGGCTGAATGGAGGATCCTGCCATGTCCGAAAGAGAGCTCACCACCCTCCTGTCGCTGATGAACCAGCGCCAAGCCTGCCTGAGCAGTGCCTGCAAGGAGATAGCCGACTGGATCGACCGGCAGGGCGACGTGCCCGCCGCCGGCAAGATCCGCGCAAGCCTCAAGGCTCTGGAGGCTGATGAGGCCCAGGTCCGCAAGACCCTGACCTCGCTGACCCTGGACAGACCGCTGCCCAAGTTTCGCAGCTGATTGAACCGGGGGCTGCCTGGCAGCCCCCAAAGGGTTCAGCCTGATCAGTGCTTCATGTGCATGTGATCATGCCCACCGCCCGCCTCGGCGTTGAGCGCACGCACTTCGGCCTGCACGTCCAGGGTTTCCTTGGCCCCCTTGGCATCTTCGATGGTCAGGGTCAGCGGCACTTTCTCGCCTTCCTTCACCTGGTTGTTCAGGCCCATCAGCATCACATGCAGGCTGTTCGGGTCGAGGGTCACCGCCTTGCCGGCCGGCAACTCGACCGCCTTGACCTCACGCATGCCCATCACATCACCGTTCATGGTCATCTCGTGCACCTGCACAGTCTTGGCCACAGGCGAAGCCACGCCCACCAGCTTGCTGTCGCTGCTGGCGGTCAGGGTCATGAAGGCACCGGTGGACTGCTGGTGCGGCACGGTCGCCCGCACCCAGGCGTCACTTACGGTGGTCTGGGCCAGGGCCGGCAGCGCCAGGCCCATCAGGACCAGGGCAGCCAGGCCGTGCTTGATCGGTTGCATCGACATTCAGCAGATCTCCATCAGGGTGACCAGGTCTTCGGCGCATTCCTGGGCGGTCAGGGAATGGCCCAGGCTCAGGCGCAGGGTGCCACGCGTATCGTAGACGTAGCTGGTGGACGAGTGAGAGACGGTATAGGTATCACCGGCCGGGACTTTCTCGTAGAACACCTTGAATTCCTTGGCCACCGCGGCGATTTCCTCGGGGGTGCCGGTCAGCGCGGTGAACGACGGGTCGAACGCCTTCACGTAGGCGTCGAGCACTTCGGGGGTGTCGCGCTCCGGGTCCAGGGTAATCAACACCACCTGGAACAGGTCGCGATCGCGGCCGCGCAGCAGCTTGCGGATTTGCGCCGCGCGCGCCAGGGTGGTCGGGCACACGGCCGGGCACTGGGTGAAGCCGAAGAAGATCATCGGCATGCTGCCGTAGAAACTCGATAGGGTGCGCACATTGCCTTGGGTGTCCTTGAGGCTGAACTTGCGCCCAAGGATTTCGTTGCTCATGTTCTTGCCGTACTTGAACTCGAGCCCCCGGGCCGGGCTGCAGCCTGCGAGCAGGCCAAGCCCGAGAACGCCCATCCCGGCGACAACTGCGCGCCGGGTATATAGATCATTCATGAAACCATCCTTTACAGGGAAGGTGCCGGCCCTCGGGACGGGCCGGTCGAAAAACCGGGGCATTCTGGCACGACACCCCGAGGGGTTCTACCCGACGAAGGCAAGGATCGGCTGCAGCCCTTTGAATACGGGCTGCGGCCTGTTGTCGCAGGGGTTGAAACAGTAACACTTTGTTGCTAAGGGAGTGTGTTCAACGCGATCCCTGTAGGAGCGCGTCATCCTCAGTAGTAGGCGTTCTCTTTCTGACTGTGGTCAGTCACGTCACGCACGCCCTTTAGCTCGGGGATACGCTCGAGCAGGGTGCGCTCGATGCCTTCCTTCAGGGTCACGTCGGCCTGGCCACAACCTTGGCAACCACCACCGAACTGCAGCACGGCAATACCGTCGTCGACCACATCCACCAGGCTCACCTGGCCGCCGTGGCTGGCCAGGCCGGGGTTGATCTCGGTCTGCAGGTAATAGTTGATGCGCTCGTTGATCGGGCTGTCTTCGTTGACCATCGGCACCTTGGCATTCGGCGCCTTGATGGTCAGCTGGCCACCCATGCGGTCGGTGGCATAGTCGACCAGCGCGTCTTCCAGGAACGGCACGCTGACCGCGTCCAGGTAAGCGGTGAAGCTCTTCAGACCCACGGCGGTGTCGTCAGGCTTCTCTTCGCCCGGCTTGCAGTAGGCGATGCAGGTTTCGGCGTACTGGGTGCCCGGCTGGGTGATGAAAATGCGAATG
The DNA here is from genome assembly GCF_023100865.1 of Pseudomonas sp. A2. Lineage (NCBI taxonomy): Bacteria > Pseudomonadati > Pseudomonadota > Gammaproteobacteria > Pseudomonadales > Pseudomonadaceae > Pseudomonas > Pseudomonas sp. A2. The sequence goes on along the minus strand of NZ_CP039127.1, from coordinate 2,353,564 downwards.
CCGATGCCAGGCGTGTTCTGCTTGGAGAGCAGATCGGCCAGGTAGTCATGGGCGGCGTCGGTAATGGTTATAGCGCTCATGTAGGTTCCTCACAGACTTGCGGCCAAGTGTACGCCAACCCGGCCTTCGAACAAAGTCCTAGTATTTGACTCGGGAAAGCGCATATTCAGGGGCCCGCCCCCGTGGCGCCGCCAGCCAGGCCTGCATGCGCCGGTACAGGCCGCGCTCCAGCCACTGGTAGCTGAACCACGACATTAGTCCAATGGACGGCACGCACAGGGCAAACACCAGGTACGGGTTCAACTGCAGGCGCTGGCTGGCGAACCAGCCGGCGTACAGCACCAGCACATGGACCAGGTACACCGAATACGAACAGTCGCCCAGCGCCTTGAGCACCCGGTTGCCGCGGAACACCGGCTCCAGGGCGACGAAGGCCAGCACGATCATTGCGCTCGGCACGCCCCAGTGCAGCAAGCGCCGCGAAGCGTCCAGATGGTAGATGGCAAGGCCTGCCACCGCCAGCAATGCCAACGGCAGCCAGCGGCCCTGGTGAATCAGCCCGCGACGGTGCAGCACGCCCAGGCCGATGCCGAGCAGGAATTCGTAGATGATGTCGTTGCTGTAGAAGCGGCTGAGCACGCCCAGCCCGCCCAGTATCTCGCTGGCCAGCAGCAGCGCGGCGGTGACCAGCAGCTGGTGATGACGCTGGCGCACCAGAAAGGCCAGGCCGAACAGCAGATAGAAGAACATCTCGAAGTTCAGCGTCCAGCCCACGTTCAGGGTCGGGTACAAGCCGTAGCCACCGGGGTTTTCCGCCGGGATGAACAGCAGCGACAGCAGCAGGTGGTGCCAGGTGAATGCCTGGTGCGGCATCCATTGGCTGAAGGCCAACAGCAGGGTTGCCATCAGCGCCGTGTAGAACCAGTAGGCCGGAACGATACGCAGCGCCCGGTTGAGCAGGAACTGGCGGGGCTCGATGGCCTTGTCGCGGGTCGACAGGTAGATGACCAGCCCGCTTATGACGAAGAAGATGTCGACGCCTGCGGCGCCGCGGTCGGTGAGCAGTTGGCCGATGGGGCCGGAGGCTTGGAAGTCGAAGAAGATCTGCATGAAATGGTGGCAGACCACCACCCAGGCGGCGAACGCCCGCAGTGCCTGAAGCGAATACAGCATGGAGAACCCTGCAGTTGCCGGTGCATTGAGGCCCAGGCTCGAATGCAGGGGCGAGCGCTACGCGCTCGTTCGCGGGTAAACCCGCTCCCACAGGGTTAGCGCTGACCTCGAGAGCGGTGCCATACCTGTGGGAGCGGGTTTACCCGCGAAGGGCTGCAAAGCAGCCCCCTTGCAATCGATCAGGACCACCCAGCAAGTCCGACCGCAGGGTAATCGGAAAGGTCAGCCCAACCGATCAGAGGTTCTCGTAGCGGTTCATGTCCAGCACTCCCGCCTCGACCGGTTCGGTCTCCTTGATGAAGCTGTTCAGGTCATGGAAGTAGCGCCAGAACTCTGGGTGACTGCGACGCACACCCCAGCGCATGACGATGCGCTCGAACCTGGCCGGGTCATCTTTCGCATACTCCATGTCCTCGACGAACTCGGGCACATCCCTGGTGGGGATGTTGAAGATGAAGTTGGGGTAGCTGCTGAGCACGCCCGGGTACAGGGTCAGGGTATCCAGCCCCGGCTGGTAGCGGTACGCCTCGCCCAGCAGGAACGCCACGTTGCTGTGCGCACGGTTGCGCAGCAGGCTGTACACCTGGCGCTGGCCGCCCTGCCCTTCGATGCGTAGCATGGTTGCCTCGGGCAGCTGGTTGATCACCTTCAACCCGGCAGCCGGGCGCGACACCAGGCGGCTGAGCGACTGCTCGGCATTGCGGAACTCTTCGCTGACCTGCGGCCGTGAACAGAACGCGCCCTGGCAGCGGTTGATGGGGTCAGGCGCGGCATTCAGGCTGCCGGTACGCTGCAGAAGCTTCAGGCCGAAGTCGCGCTTGGGGTTGCGCGGGTCGAGCTGGATGCCGCTCGGGGTGTCGGTGTCGATGTCTTCATAATCCATCCACATCTTTACCTTGCCGCTGTTCTGGTACCAGTCGCCGAGGATCGCCTTGCGCTGGTCGGCCGGCATCAGGCGCAGGAAGTTGACCTCGGCGCCGTTGCGGATCAGGTCGAAGTACAGGCGCGTCTGCAACTGGTGCGAGACGTTGCCGAACACATCGAAGTTGACCGCCAGCTGGTAATAGGTGCGCTCGAACAATGGGTAGTCGAACAGCCACACGGTCAGCGGCACATCACCGATCAGGCCCTTGGTCACCGAGGCGCTGTCGAAGTGGCGGAAAATGCTCAGCAACGCGTTGTCGTTACCGGCCCATAGCGTCGCCCAGCCCGGGGCCGGCATGTCGGCATAGGCTTCGCGGCGCAGTTTTTCGTACTCGTTGCGCTTGTCACGGTAGGCGTGCCACAGGCTCAGCACGCTGCCCACGTCATCGATCTGCCCAGGCATGGCCAGCAGCGGTGTGGCCTCGCCACGGTACTTGGCATCGGTGATGTAGCGGTCGTGGGCCGGCTCCTGGAACAACGCCCAGAAGTTGTCGCGGATCACGTCGGTGGCAATCTGCCCACGGCATACCGGGCCACGGATGAAGGTGCGCACGAAGTACTCGGCGTTATCCAGCATGAACTGGTAGCGCGCCACTGCCGGGATCGCTTCGAAGGTTTCGAACGGGTTGGCCCGGTGGCGCGGGCCGTAGCCTGGCAGCGCAGTGGCATGCCAGTCGCCGGCGTAGAACAGTTGCTTGACCCGCTTGAGCTTCTGCGGCCCCATCGGATAGGTGATGTGCGTCTTGTGCACGATCACGCCCTGCACCGGGATCAACCGGTAGTAGAAGTCGGTGCCCGGCGGGTCGTTGGGGCGGCGCGTGGCGATCAGGTCGACCGGCTGACCGCTCGGTGTACGCGAACGCACCCACTGGAAGAAGTGGCCCTGCTCGCCACCAACGAAATAGATGTGCGCCAGGAACAGGTGCTCGTACAGCCAGCGGCCGACCAGCGCCTCGGTGGAACCCGGGCGGTTGAGCAGCTCTTCCCAGTCGGCAATCTGCTTGGCTTCGGCCGCGCTTGGCTTGATCGGCTGGTACTCGACCGGTGCACCGGCGGCCAACCAGCGGCGCATGGTGTCGTATTCCTTGTCAGTCAGGCCGGTCACCGCCAGCGGCATGCCTTCCTTGGGATGGGCACCGGCATAGGCATCGAACTCTTGCGGCAACGGGCACATGTTGTTGCGGTTCAGGCCCAGGACGATTTCCTCGGGCAGCTTGGCATTGGGCGTGAGCGGGGTCTTGTGCCCCAGCTCGAGCATGCGCGCCATCAGCGCGGCCTGGCTGCCCTGGTTGTCGAGCACGGAGTAAAAGCCCTTCTTGCGCCACTCGCCCTCGCTGTGGGCATCGTAGAACAGCCGCGTGGTGGGCACTGCCTTGCTGCGCTCGCCCTGATACACCGGCACCTTGGTGGCGCCGCGTACCGCGCCTTCGGGGCTTTCCAGCTTCAGCTGGCAGGCGGCGTCGTTGCAGGCGTGGCAGGCCACGCATTTCTCGGTGAAGATCGGTTGAATGTCCCGGGTGTAGGAAATAGCCGGGCTCGACTGGGGGGCTTGCCCGAACGCCACACTGCAGATGAGCAGGGCGAAAACGCCGGCAAGAATACGATGCACCATGTGCGGAAAGTCCTGGGTATTGAAAGCCATCACGATTTGTTGCCTGGTCGTCCTTGGGTGCCCTGCTTTGCCGACGCCCACCCAACATGAGCCATTTTCATGCAAATGGGCGATGCGCCTAAAAACCGCGCAGCTTTGTTATGATTCTGCACCTTCTGAAATTCGCCCGACCAGGTAGTTCCTATGTCCGACCGCAGCGCTCGTCTCCAAGCACTCCAGAACGCACTCAAGGAGCGCATCCTGATCCTCGACGGCGGCATGGGTACTATGATCCAAAGCTACCGGCTCGAGGAACACGACTATCGTGGCACGCGTTTCGCCGATTGGCCAAGCGATGTCAAAGGTAACAACGACCTGTTGCTGCTCAGCCGCCCGGATGTGATCGCCGCCATCGAAAAGGCCTACCTGGATGCCGGCGCCGATATCCTCGAAACCAACACCTTCAACGCCACGCAGATTTCCCAGGCCGACTACGGCATGGAATCGCTGGTCTACGAGCTGAACGTCGAGGGCGCGCGCATCGCCCGCCAGGTGGCCGATGCCAAGACCCTGGAAACCCCGCACAAGCCGCGCTTCGTCGCTGGCGTGCTCGGCCCTACCAGCCGCACCTGCTCGATTTCACCGGACGTCAACGACCCAGGCTACCGCAACGTCACTTTCGATGAGCTGGTAACGAACTACATCGAGGCCACCCGCGGCCTGATCGAGGGCGGCGCCGACCTGCTGCTGATCGAGACCATCTTCGACACCCTCAACGCCAAGGCGGCGATCTTCGCCGTGCAGCAGGTGTTCGAGGAAGACGGCATCGAACTGCCGATCATGATCTCCGGCACCATCACCGACGCCTCGGGCCGTACCCTGTCGGGCCAGACCACCGAAGCGTTCTGGAACTCGGTACGCCACGCCAAGCCGATTTCCGTGGGCCTGAACTGCGCCCTCGGCGCCAAGGACCTGCGCCCGTACCTGGAAGAGCTGGCGACCAAGGCCGACACCCATGTCTCGGCCCACCCCAACGCCGGCCTGCCAAACGCCTTTGGTGAATACGACGAAACCCCGGCCGAAATGGCCGTGGTGGTCGAGGAATTCGCCGCCAGCGGCTTCCTCAACATCATCGGCGGCTGCTGCGGCACCACGCCGGGCCACATCCAGGCCATTGCCGAGGCCGTGGCCAAGTACAAGCCGCGCGAGATTCCGGAAATCGCCAAGGCCTGCCGCCTGTCGGGCCTGGAGCCGTTCACCATCGACCGCCAGTCGCTGTTCGTCAACGTCGGCGAGCGCACCAACATCACGGGCTCTGCCAAGTTCGCCCGACTGATCCGTGAAGAGAACTACACCGAAGCCCTGGAAGTCGCCCTGCAGCAGGTGGAGGCCGGCGCCCAGGTGATCGACATCAACATGGACGAAGGGATGCTCGACTCCCAGGCCGCCATGGTCCGCTTCCTCAACCTGATCGCCGGCGAGCCGGACATCTCGCGCGTGCCGATCATGATCGACTCGTCCAAGTGGGAAGTGATCGAAGCGGGCCTCAAGTGCATTCAGGGCAAGGGCATCGTCAACTCCATTTCCATGAAGGAAGGCGTCGAGCAGTTCAAGCACCACGCCCGCCTGTGCAAGCGCTATGGCGCTGCCGTAGTGGTGATGGCCTTTGACGAGGTCGGCCAGGCCGACACGGCCGCGCGCAAGAAAGAGATCTGCCAACGCAGTTACGACATCCTGGTCAATGAAGTGGGCTTCCCGCCGGAAGACATCATCTTCGACCCGAACATCTTCGCCGTCGCCACCGGCATCGAAGAGCACAACAACTACGCCGTCGATTTCATCGAGGCCTGCGCCTACATCCGCGACCACCTGCCGCACGCCCTGAGCTCGGGCGGTGTGTCCAACGTGTCGTTCTCGTTCCGTGGCAACAACCCGGTGCGGGAAGCCATCCACTCGGTGTTCCTGTACCACGCGATCCAGAACGGCCTGACCATGGGTATCGTCAACGCTGGCCAGCTGGAGATCTATGACGAGATCCCGCCTGCCCTGCGTGAAAAGGTCGAGGACGTGGTGCTCAACCGCACCCCGCATGGCACCGACGCACTGCTGGCCATTGCCGACGACTACAAGGGCGGCGGCGCAACCAGGGAAGTGGAAAACGAAGAGTGGCGCTCGCTGCCGGTGGAAAAACGCCTGGAGCACGCGCTGGTCAAGGGCATTACCGCGTTCATCGTCGAAGACACCGAGGAATGCCGCCAGCAGTGCGCCCGCCCGATCGAAGTGATCGAAGGCCCGCTGATGAATGGCATGAACGTGGTCGGCGACCTGTTCGGCGCGGGCAAGATGTTCCTGCCCCAGGTGGTCAAGTCGGCCCGCGTGATGAAACAGGCGGTAGCGCACCTGATTCCGTTCATCGAAGCCGAGAAAGGCGACAAGCCGGAAGCCAAGGGCAAGATCCTGATGGCCACGGTAAAAGGCGACGTGCACGACATCGGCAAGAACATCGTCGGCGTGGTGCTGGGCTGCAACGGCTACGACATCGTCGACCTCGGCGTGATGGTGCCGGCCGAGAAGATCCTGCAAACCGCCCGCGACGAGAAGTGCGACATCATCGGCCTGTCCGGCCTGATCACGCCGTCGCTGGACGAGATGGTCCACGTGGCCCGCGAAATGCAGCGCCAGGGCTTCCAGTTGCCGCTGATGATCGGCGGCGCCACCACCTCCAAGGCGCACACCGCAGTCAAGATCGAGCCCAAGTACAGCAACGACGCCGTGGTCTACGTCACCGACGCCTCGCGCGCGGTCGGTGTTGCCACCCAGTTGCTGTCCAAGGAGCTGAAAGCCGGCTTCGTCGAGAAGACCCGCCAGGAATACGAAGAAGTACGCGAGCGCACCGCCAACCGCAGTGCCCGCACCGAGCGCCTGAGCTACGCCCAGGCGATCGCCGCCAAGCCGCAGTACGACTGGGCTGGCTACCAGCCAGCGGTGCCCTCCTTCACCGGCGTCAAGGTGCTGGAAGACATCGACCTGCGCACGCTGGCCGAGTACATCGACTGGACCCCGTTCTTCATCTCCTGGGACCTGGCCGGCAAGTTCCCGCGCATCCTCACCGACGAAGTGGTCGGCGAAGCGGCGACGGCGCTGTACAAGGATGCCCGCGAGATGCTCGACAAACTGATCGACGAAAAACTCATCAGCGCCCGCGCGGTGTTCGGCTTCTGGCCGGCCAACCAGGTGGCCGATGACGATATCGAAGTGTACGGCGAGGACGGCCAGGCCCTGGCTACCCTGCACCACCTGCGCCAGCAGACCATCAAGCCGGACGGCAAGCCCAACTGGTCGCTGGCCGACTTCGTCGCGCCGAAGGCCAGTGGCGTTACCGACTACGTGGGCGGTTTCATCACTACCGCCGGCATCGGTGCCGAGGAAGTGGCCAAGGCCTACCAGGACAAGGGCGACGACTACAGTTCGATCATGGTCAAGGCCCTGGCCGACCGCCTGGCCGAGGCCTGTGCCGAATGGCTGCACGAGCAGGTGCGTAAAGAGCACTGGGGTTATGCCCGCGACGAACACCTCGACAACGAGGCGCTGATCAAGGAGCAGTACCGCGGCATCCGCCCGGCCCCCGGCTACCCGGCCTGCCCGGACCACACAGAGAAGGAAACCCTGTTCCGCCTGCTTGATGGCACTGCCATCGGTGAGACCGGGCCGAGCGGCGTGTTCCTTACCGACCACTTTGCGATGTTCCCGGCAGCGGCGGTCAGCGGCTGGTACTTTGCCCACCCGCAGGCGCAGTACTTTGCGGTGGGCAAGGTCGACAAGGACCAGATCGAGCGCTACAGCGCGCGCAAGGGCCAGGATGTGAGTGTCAGCGAGCGCTGGTTGGCGCCTAACCTGGGTTACGACAGCTAAGACCCTTGGGGCCGCTTTGCGGCCCATCGCGACACAAGGCCGCTCCTACAGGAGAATGCAATCCCTTGTAGGAGCGGCCTTGTGTCGCGATGGGCTGCACAGCAGCCCCAATAGCCACCTACACTGTCCCTGATTGCCTCTGATTTCCTCAGGAGCCACCATGGACGATTCCAGCCAGGGCAAGCCCCCTACCTTCTGGCAGATGCTGCACAGCATCCTCGCTGCCGCCTTCGGCGTGCAAAGCGGCAAGAACCGCGCCCGCGACTTCACCCACGGCAAGGCCAGCCATTTCATTGCGCTGGGGACGCTGTTCACCCTGGTGTTCATTGCCGTACTGATCGGCCTGGTGCAATTGGCCCTGCACCTTGCGCGCTAGCAAGAACGCCTGCGGGACTCCCTCCCGCAGGCGCTCTGGCTGCATCACGGTCTTGAATACAAGTCTACTGGTGGCTGACCCAATACACGGCAGTGACCACCACCAGAACGATCAGGCAGAGGATCGCCCAGGCATCGACGCTGCTGTCAGCTTTGCGGACCTTGGTTGAGTTTCCCATTGCATTGCCTCTTGTAGTGGTTATGGGAATGCACTTCACCACCAGCAGTTAAGACGAGCAATGCCCTTCCCTCAAGCAGGGTCTTTCAATAATTGATCGGTGATGTCAGAAATGGGTACTGGTAGTCGGGCGGCCGCCCTTCGGCACTGTAATGCTGGAAATCGATACCGTAGTCGGGCCGTTCCAGTAGTTTCAGCCAACGGGTTGCCTTGGCCTGGTCAATCGACTGCAACACCGGGATGCGATGCTCGCGCAGGCCGTCGCGGTTCACCGTCAGTCTCTGGGCATCATCGTGCAGCATCACCATGGCCCAGCCGCCGAGGGTGAAATGCCCGCCCATCAGCACGCTAAGACGCCCGTCGATACGGGCATGCAGGGCCTCGGGCGAGCTGTTGATGGCGCTGAACAGCACATCGCGCCCCGGCTTGCGCCCTGCCTCCTCGAACGCCTGCATGGCACCAAAGGCCATTTCGTCGTTGGCCGACCATACCAGGCGGGTGGCCGGGTAGCGCTCCACCAGTTGCTGCGCCTGCTCGTAGGCGCGCTGGCGGCTCCAACCACCATATACCACCTGGCGCAGGCGCACCTGGGGGAAGTCGGCCAGGGCGCGGCGCATGCCCTCCTCGCGCAGCTGCGAGGCCGGGGTGGTCTTGACCCCGGCAAACGCCAGCAGGTCCACCGGCCCACTGTCGCGGGGCAATTGCGCGACCATCTGGTGCAACATCTCAAAACCCGCTTGCTCGTCGTTGGCCGTCAAGGTGCCCAGCAGCTCGGCATACTTGTCCGGCTGGGCCTCGATGCTACGGGCCTGGCTGGCAGTCAGGCCGTTGTTGACCAGGAACAGTTTGACGCCGGTGCCACGCGACAGGCGGATGATCTCCGGCGCCACGTACCGCTCATTGACCAGGACCAGGTAATCCGGCCGCTGCGGTCCGCCCAGGATCGCCCTGGCCTGGGTCAGCGCCAGGTCGGCGCGGCGTTCGCTGTATTCCACGTGCAGGGTCATGCCCAGATCGTCTGCAGCGGCCTGCATGAAGCGGGTATAACTGGTCCAGAACGTTTCGGTGGACAGCCCCGGGTTGAGGAAAACCACCGAAGCCGGTTGCGCACTTGCCGCCAGCGGCAAGGCAAGACACAAGCTTTGGCACAACGCCTTGAGCATGGGCTGACATCCCTGCGAAGCAAACGCCGGATTATAAACGCCAAGCCACGCCCAGCGCACAAATGGCAGTCAGTCTCACATAGTCCATTTGGTTCTTTTCATATGCAAAAACATCACTTTAGCGCATAAACGCAACCTGCTATCGTTCCCCGGCTCCGAAGCGGAGTGCGCGGCCGTGCGCGCGAATAGCTGCATGCCTGAGACAGGACTTTTATGTACGTATACGACGAGTACGATCAGCGGATCATCGAGGACCGCGTCAAGCAGTTCCGTGATCAGACCCGCCGCTATCTGGCCGGTGAGCTGAGCGAAGAAGAATTCCGCCCTCTGCGCCTGCAGAACGGCCTTTACATCCAACGTTTCGCGCCGATGCTGCGCGTCGCCGTGCCGTACGGCCAGCTGAACGCCACCCAGGTCCGCACCCTGGCCAGGATCGCCCGCGACTACGACAAGGGCTACGCCCACATCTCCACCCGCCAGAACGTGCAGTTCAACTGGCCGGCCCTGGAGGACATCCCGGACATCCTCGCCGAACTGGCCACCGTGCAGATGCACGCGATCCAGACCAGCGGCAACTGCCTGCGCAACACCACCACCGACCAGTTCGCCGGTGTGGCCGCAGACGAAATCGTCGATCCGCGCCCGTGGTGCGAAATCGTCCGTCAGTGGACCACCTTCCACCCGGAATTCGCCTACCTGCCGCGCAAGTTCAAGATTGCCATCAACGGCTCGCAGGAAGACCGCGCCGCCATCGAAGTGCACGACATCGGCCTGGAGCCGGTGCGCAATGCCGCTGGCGAGCTGGGCTTCCGGGTACTGGTCGGTGGCGGCCTGGGCCGTACCCCGGTGGTGGGCTCGTTCATCAACGAGTTCCTGCCGTGGCAGGACCTGATCAGCTACCTCGACGCCATCCTGCGCGTGTACAACCGTTACGGTCGCCGTGACAACAAGTACAAGGCGCGGATCAAGATCCTGGTCAAGGCCCTTACCCCGGAAGTGTTCGCCGAGAAGGTCGAGGCCGAAATGGTCCACCTGCGCGGCGGCAGCACCACCCTGACCGAAGCCGAAGTGCAGCGTGTATCGCGCCACTTCGTCGACCCGGCCTACCTGGCCCTGGACAACGTCGACTACGCCGCGCAGGACGCCGAGTACCCAGGCTTCGCCCGTTGGCGCTCGCGCAACACCCGCGCCCACAAGCGCCCGGGCTACGTGGCCGTGACCCTGTCGCTGAAGCCCACCGGCGTTGCACCTGGCGATATCACCGACAAGCAGCTGGACGCCGTGGCCGACCTGGCAGAGCGCTACAGCTTCGGTTTCCTGCGCACCTCGCACGAGCAGAACATCATTCTTGCCGACGTCGAGCAGCGTCAGTTGCATGCCCTGTGGCTGGAATTGCGTGAAAACGGCTTCGCCACGCCGAACATCGGCCTGCTGACCGACATCATCTGCTGCCCGGGCGGTGACTACTGCTCGCTGGCCAACGCCAAGTCGATCCCGATCGCCGAATCCATCCAGCGCCGCTTCGACGACCTGGACTACCTGTTCGATATCGGCGAGATCGACCTGAACATCTCCGGCTGCATGAACGCCTGCGGCCACCACCACGTGGGCCATATCGGCATCCTCGGCGTGGACAAGAAGGGTGAGGAGTTCTACCAGGTGTCGCTGGGCGGCAATGCCGCGCGTGGCGCGAGCCTTGGCAAGATCCTCGGCCCGTCCTTCGCCCAGGATGACATGGCCGATGTGATCGAGAAGCTGATCGCCGTGTACGTCGAGCAACGTACCGAGGAAGAGCGTTTCATCGACACCTACCAGCGTATCGGCATCGACCCCTTCAAGGAACGCGTCTATGCAGCGAATCATTAAGAACAACCAGATCGTCGACGAAACCTGGCATCTGCTGCCCAAGGAAACGTCCTTTGACGAGCTGACCAACTGCGACGACTACATCGTCCCGCTGCAGATGTGGCGCGACCATGCCCATGCGCTCAAAGCCCGTGACGGCGGGCTGGGCATATGGCTGGACAGTGACGAAGAAGCCGAAGAAATCGGCGAAGACGTGCAGCACTTCCAGGTCATCGCACTGAACTTCCCGGCGTTCACCGACGGGCGCAACTACTCCAATGCGCGCCTGCTGCGTGACCGCTACAAGTTCAAGGGCGAGCTGCGCGCCATTGGCGACGTGCTGCGCGACCAGCTGTTCTTCATGGCCCGTTGCGGCTTTGACGCGTTCGCCATCCGTGCCGACAAGGACCCGGAAGACGCGCTGCAAAGCCTGAAGGACTTCTCGGTGACCTACCAGGCTGCCACCGACGAGCCGCTGCCGCTGTTCCGCCGGCGCTGATCGTCACCTTGCAATGCCAGACGGCCCGCCTATATGGCGGGCCGTTTCATTTTCCTGTACCGGCCTCTTCGCGGGTGAACCCGCTCCCACAGGTACTGCACCGTTCTTGAATGCGGCGCGGTCCCTGTGGGAGCGGGTTCACCCGCGAAGAGGCCGGTACAGGTTTATCCTGCATTCCCCCAGCAACAGTCACGGCACAGCGACCTATTCTTGCCTCCCGGTCAAATGACCTTGGCCCCGCCCCACCTTAATCAATCCCCCTCAAAGCCGCACACTGCTCCCCCACACGAAGAGCGATCGAACCCGAGCGACCAAGCTCGATTCGGCTCACCCCCTCACTCACCAGGAGCAGATCCATGAGCGTTCCATCCTTCGGCCTCGGCACCTTTCGCCTAACCGGCCAAGCCGTCATCGATTCGGTCAAGTCGGCCCTGGAACTTGGCTACCGCGTCATCGACACCGCGCAGATCTACAAGAACGAAGCCGACGTCGGCCAGGCCATCGCCGAAAGCGGCGTCAAGCGCGGCGAGCTGTTCATCACCACCAAGATCTGGGTCGAAAACTACGCCGCCGACAAGCTGGTCCCCAGCCTGCGCGACAGCCTGCAAAAACTGGGCACCGACTACGTCGACCTGCTGCTGATCCACTGGCCAGCCCCAGGCAACGGCGTTGAGCTGCCCGAGTACATGGCCGCCCTGGCCGAAGCCAAGAAGCTGGGCCTGACCCGCCAGATCGGTGTATCCAACTTCAACATCGAACTGACCCGCCAGGCCATCGAAGTGGTCGGCGAAGGCGAGATCGCCACCAACCAGATCGAACTCAGCCCCTACCTGCAGAACGGCAAGCTGACCGCGTTCCTCAAGGAGCAAGGCATCACCGTCACCTCGTACATGACCCTGGCCTACGGCAAGGTGCTGAAAGACCCGGTACTGGCCGACATCGCCGCCAAGCACAAGGCCACCGTGGCCCAGGTTGCCCTGGCCTGGGCCTTGCAGCTGGGCTACGCGGTGATTCCGTCGTCGACCAAGCGGGAAAACCTGGCCAGCAACCTGCTCGCCCGTGACCTGAAGCTGGACGCTGACGACATGGCACGCATCGCCAAGCTCGAGCGCAACGGCCGTGAAGTCAGCCCTGACGGCCTGGCGCCAATCTGGGATTGATACCATGACCACGCCCCTCGAACGCCTGACCGCTGGCGGCTTCAGCATCGGCCTGGAAGCACCGCTGGACCACGACTGGACGCCCGCCGGCGACCAGGCGCGGCGCCGCGATGGCCGCCAGTTCGGCGAGCCGGACCTGGCCCGCCACGCAGAACTGGCACAACTGGCCGATCGCCTGGGCTACCGCGCCCTGTGGGTCCGCGATGTGCCGCTGTACGACCCGTCGTTCGGCGATGCCGCCCAGGTGTTCGAGGTGTTTGCCTCGTAACGTGCGGCCGCTGGACGAAACCCTGCGCGAAATTGCCGAATACGTATTGCCACAATTCCATGAGAAAAAAGCCCAACTGACGGAGCCCACCCCAAGACAGGCACACGCGCAATGAAGGGCGGGCGCGTCCTGTTAGCCCTGGCCATCGGCGCCTTCGGCATCGGCCCCACCGAGTTCACCCCGATGGGCCTGCTGCCGGCTGGTTGGGCTTAGCAAGGTTGCCGGGAAAACTGCAGCCGACGCAGCCTGATAGAGCCCCCCTTGCCCCATCGATCACCCCAGGCTCAGCGAACTGGGGCTCTGATCAGCCCTGCGGCAGCATGATTCTGACTTCCAGCCCGCCACCCGGGCGGTTGCCCAGGGACATGCTGCCCCCCTGCTCCAGCACGATGGCACGTGCTGCGGGCAGGCCCAGCCCCACGCCACCGGTATTGCGGTTGCGTGAACCTTCGATACGGTAGAACGGCGCGAATACCTGCTCGTGCAGCTCCGGCGCAATGCCCGGCCCGCGATCCTGCACGGTAATCTCGATCTGCCTGGCGTTTACCGCCAACACCACCGTGGGCTCGCAGCCGTATTTCGCTGCATTGTCGATCAAGTTGACCAGCACCCGCTTGATACCCACCGGCCGCCCCGTATACACACAGCGACGCGGCCCGCTGAGGCCGACCTCGACCCCCGCATCCTTGAAGTCGTCCACCACGGTCAGCAGCAATTCGCCGAGGTCGAATACGGTCGTCTGTTCCAGCCGCGCGTCATCACGGAAGAACCCCAACGCCGCATCGACCATCGCCTGCATCTCGTCGACGTCCTTGAACAACTTGGCCTGTAGCTGGGCATCGTCGATGAACTCGGCGCGCAAGCGCATGCGGGTCAGCGGTGCACGCAGGTCATGGGAGATGGCCGCGAGCATCTGGGTACGGTCGTTGAGAAAATGCTTGAGCTGCGCCTGGGTGGCATTGAACGCAAGAATGGTCTGACGCAGGTCGTGCGGGCCGACCACCGGAATGGGCGGGGCGTTGAAGTCCTTGCCAAAACGCCGCGCACCTTCGGCAAAGCGCTCCAGCGGCTTGGCCAGGTAGCGGGTGGCCAACAGCGCGACGACAAGGCTGGAAACCAGCATCAGCCCGAGGATGATCAGGTTGCGCGGCAGTTCGTCCAGGCCCCAGCTACGGCTGGTGGCACGGAACAGCACCCAGGACTTGTCGGTCAGCTCGATCATCAGCGCATAACCACGGTCAGGTGCGTACTCCGGCATGTCGGACGGTGCGAAAGCCTCGACCCTGGCATCCGGGCGCTTGAGCAATGCGCGCAGGATAGGCGTGCCCTCGCTGAACTCGGCATCGACCAGCACGGGTACGCCCGCTTCGTCATGGCGGCGCAGCCAGCGCACGGAGTATGAGCCGTCGCCCGCCGCACTGGCGATGTTGGCGCGCTGCGCCATGGGCGCGACGTCGAGGATGCGAGTGACCGCTGCAACCTTCTCGATCACCCCGCTCTCCAGCAGCGGTGGCTGCGCCCAGACACTCAGCAACAGGCTGAACAGCCCCTTGAGCAGCAACAGGAACAGCATCGCCGTCAGGGTGGTCAGCGCGATCCAGCGGGCAATGGTGATCCTGGGCCGTGGCAGGGCCTGGCGAACCCTGGCGAGCAGCTTCATCGCTTCGCGACCGTGGGCGTGAACAAATAACCGGCGTTGCGCAGGGTACGGATCAAGGGCTCGTTGCCGTTGTCGGTTTCAAGCTTGCGGCGCAGCCGGCTGACCTGGACGTCGATGCTGCGATCATAGGCGTCGTAGGCATCGCCACGGGCCATGTCCAGCAACTGCTGGCGGCTGAGCACCCGCCGCGGATGTTCGGCGAACACCAGCAGCAGCTCGAACTCACCGTTGGACAAGGGGATCATGACGTTGTCCGGCGAACGCAGCTCGCGCCGCACCACATCCAGCCGCCAGCCGGCAAACTCCAGGGTCGCGCAGGCATGGCCCGCCGCGCTCCCGGCCGCTTCGCCGGCACGGCGCAGCACTGCCCTCACCCGGGCCAGCAGTTCACGGGCGGCGAACGGCTTCGTCAGGTAGTCGTCTGCCCCCAGCTCCAGGCCAACCACCCGGTCACTCAACTCGCCCATGGCGGTGAGCATGATCACTGCCACCTTGTGCTCGGCCAGCAGGCGCTGGCACAACACCAGGCCACTTTCGCCAGGCAGCATCACATCCAGGATGACCAGGTCCGGCACCCGCCGCTCGACGGCCTGCCACAGCGCCTTGCCATCCCTGGCCACATCAACCTCGTAGCCATGTTGGCAGAGAAACTTCTGCAGCAGGTCGAGCACCTCGACATCATCGTCGACTATCAGCAAATGGCTCACAAAAAAGCACCGCAAAACAAGGTTATCAAGCCGTACTTTAAGGCCATCCCCACGTAGCCGTCATATATTTCAACCCGGAAACAAAGTGTCGACGCCGAGACAATCCGGACATTACCAGGCAAAGAAAACTGCGCAGCATCGCTGCCAGTTCTTGCCAGGAATGTCTCTATGTCCCGTTCATCATCCGCCTCCCGCTCAGCGCGCTCAGCCGCGCTGGCCTTGTCGCTGCTTGCGGCGGGAGGCTGCAGCCAACGTGCACCGGCGACGGCGGCCTGCGGCAATGTCGCCTATCAGGTCAGTGACCCGGCGGAGCCCGCCAACCGTGCCGTATTCGCCTTCAACCGCACGGTCGACGACTATCTGCTGGCCCCCGTCGCACGGGGCTACACCGCGCTGCCCGGTTTTGCCCGGCAGGGCATGCACAACTTTGCCAGCAACTTCGGTGAGCCGAAGGTGTTCGTCAACGACCTGCTGCAGGGCAACGGCGAACGGGCGATGACCAGCCTCTCCCGCTTCATCTTCAACACCACCCTGGGTGTGGCAGGGCTGGTCGACGTGTCTGGCAAGATGGGGCTGAGCCAGCATCGCTCGGACTTTGGCCAGACTTTCGGGGTGTGGAACATCGCCTCTGGCCCCATCGTCGAGCTGCCGCTGCTGGGCACCCACAACCTGCGCGATGCCACCGGCACGCTGCTGGGCCTGGCACTGGACCCGTTTGGCGGCAACAGCGATACCGTCGAAACCATGGGCACCGTAGCCACGGCCGGCGGCATCGTCGATGCACGGGCCGAAGCACTGCCACTGACCGACCTGCTGCGCACCTGGCCTGACTATTACGTTGCGATGCGTGACTACACCGCGCAGCGGCGCAGCAACCGGGTGGCAGAAGGCAAGGCCGGCGAGCCGGGCACCTGGCCAGTGGATTGCGCAGGGGGTGCCCATGAAGAATGATGCCCAAGGCGCCATGCTGCTGTTCAGGCGCCTGGAAGGCGCTGCCCGGCAACCGCTGTTGCTGCATGAACTGGAGGCCCGGGTTTCCGCCGATGGCCGGAGCCTGGTGCTGAGCCGCTATCGCGAACGCTTTACCGCCGAGGGCAAGCCCTACCGACACGAGGCTCACCGCAGCGTACCGATTGCAGCATTGCTGCGCTGGGTGGCGCGGCACGAACGATGAATTCGAGGGCGGCCAAGTGTCAGCAGGGACTCTGTGGGAGCGGCTTTAGCCGCGAACACCGGCGCAGCCGGTGCCATGCACCGCGCTGGATTCTTCGCGGGTGAACCCGCTCCCACAGGGTACGCGGACCGCCTGCGAATTCAGGGCGTCAGGCCCGGAATGTCCGAAACGCGACAGTGGCTGCCTGTTCGGCGTGAGACAGGCAAACCGGGCACTGGCTACCCTTCTTCGGCAAATGCCTTGTTCCCTTTCGCCAGAAGAAGATCGCCCATGACGACCTCCACCGCCTCCATGGCCGCCACCACACCTGCCGACCAACCCCAGGGCTTTCTGGTCCGCATCGTCGGCGCTGCGGCATTCGCCCACCTGCTCAACGACCTGATCCAGGCCGTGCTGCCGTCCATCTACCCGATGCTCAAGAGCGATTTCGCACTCAGCTTTGCCCAGATCGGCTGGATCGCCCTCATCTACCAGGTGACCGCGTCCTTGCTGCAACCCTGGGTCGGCCTGTACACCGACAAGCACCCGCAACCCTACCTGCTGCCGGCCGGTATGCTGGTGACGCTGGTGGGCATCGCCCTGCTCGCCTTCGCCAGCAGCTATGAAATGCTACTGGTAGCCGCGGCGGTGGTCGGCGTGGGCTCGGCGACCTTCCACCCCGAAGCCTCGCGAGTGGCCAGGATGGCCTCCGGCGGGCGCTTCGGCACCGCGCAATCGACCTTTCAGGTCGGTGGCAACACCGGCTCGGCCCTCGGCCCGCTGTTGACCGCTGCCATCGTCATTCCGCACGGCCAGCCGGCCATCGCCTGGTTCATGCTGGCGGCCGCGCTGGCGGTATTCGTGCTGCTGCGGGTGACCGGCTGGACCGTGCGTCACGGCCAGACCCGGCTCAAGACCTTCGCCGGCCAGCAGGCCCCCGGCCTGTCGCGTGGCGCCATGTGGCGCGCCGTGGCGGTCATCGCCGTGCTGATGTTCGCCAAGTTCGTCTACATCGCCTCGTTCACCAACTATTTCACCTTCTACCTGATCGAGCATTTCGGCCTGAGCGTGCAGCACAGCCAGCTGTACCTGTTCGTGTTCCTCGCGGCCGTGGCCCTGGGCACCTTCGCTGGTGGCCCGGTGGGTGACCGTATCGGGCGCAAGGCGGTGATCTGGGTCTCGTTCCTCGGCGTGGCGCCCTTCGCCCTCGCCCTGCCCTACGCCAACCTGGCCTGGACGGCGGTACTGGCGGTGGCCATCGGCCTGGTGATGTCCTCGGCCTTCGCCGCCCTGGTGGTGTATGCCCAGGAGGCCGTGCCGGGCCGGGTCGGCATGGTGTCGGGGGTGATGTTCGGGTTGATGTTCGGTATCAGCGGCATCGGCGCCGCCGGGCTTGGCGAACTGGCCGACCGGCATGGCATCGAGTGGGTGTACCAGATCATCTCGTTCCTGCCGCTGCTGGGGTTGGCCACCGCGCTGCTGCCGGCAACCCGCTCGCAAGCCCGCCCCAGCCGCTGCTGTTAAAGTGGGCGTGCCAGGCTGCCCGTACAAGAGGTCGAAATGCTGAAGCCGCAGCACGAATTGCTGGTGGAGGTGGATGAGTGGAGCTGGGAGGTGGGCAGCCGTGCGACGGACTACCCGACCGACTGGTTCATCGAGCCCCACAGCCATGCCAAGCACCAACTGATCTATGCCACCAAAGGCCTGATGATCGTCGAGTCCGGTAACGAACGCTGGACCGTGCCTCCCAGCCGCGGCGTATGGATGCCTTGCGGCCAGGTGCACGCGATACGCTGCGTGGGCGAGGTGAAGATGCGCAGTGTGTTCGTGCGCGCCGACGCGGCAGTGCAGTTGCCCCTGCAGAGCAAGGCGATCAGCATCTCGCCATTGCTCAGCGAGCTGATCAAGGCTTCCGTAGGCTTTACCGCGCCGTTTGCCGAAGACTCCCGTGAAGCCCGGGTGATGCGCCTGATCCTCGACGAGATCTGCGTGCTGCCGACCTTGCCGCTGAAGCTGTCGCAGCCCGGCGACAAGCGCCTGCAGGCGATCTGCTCCGCGCTGCACGAGCGGCCTGACGATAACGCCACCGTGGCCGACTGGGGCCAGCAGCTGGGGGTGGACGAAAAGACCATCCAGCGCCTGTTCCGCAAGGAAACCGGCATGACCTTCGGCCAGTGGCGCCAGCAAGCGCGGCTGATGCAGGCACTGGAGCGAATCGCCCTGGGCGAGCGGATCATCGATGTGGCGGGGACGCTGGGGTATGACAGCCCCAGTGCCTTCGCCAGCATGTTCAAGCGCCAGTTCGGTATCACGCCGAGTCAGTTCTTCAAATAGCCTGTAGGAAACATATGAGATCGCCCCCGCGTCGCCTGATCTCGCACAGCAACCCTGTCAAGCCGTGTACAGTACCCTCACAACAAAGCCCCCAGAAGGAGCCCGGCACATGACCGTGACGCTGTCCCCCCTGCAGATCGACTGCGATTTCGACTCCGGCAACATCCAGGTGCTGGATGCCAGCAACCCGGCCCGGGTGCACCTGGCCATCCGCCCGGACACCCACAGCGGCCACTACCAGTGGTTCCACTTCAAGGTCAGCGGGCTGACGCCAGGCCAGGTCCATCGCTTCAGCCTCGACAACGCCTCCGGTTCCTCCTACAAGAACGCCTGGAGCGGCTACAACGCCGTGGCCTCCTACGACCAGCAAACCTGGTTCCGCGTCCCCAGCCAGTTCGACGGCACGGCGCTGTCGTTCGAGGTAAAGGCCGAACAGCCGCACATCTGGTTCGCCTACTTCGAGCCCTACCCGCGCGCTCGTCACAACCAGCTGATCGAACGTGCACGGCAACTGCCGGGGGTGGAATTGCTCGCCAGTGGCCGCAGCGTACAGGGCCGCGACATTCCCCTGCTGCGTGCCGGTGATGGTGCCGCAGGCAAGCGCAGGCTGTGGCTGATTGCCCAGCAACACCCGGGCGAACACATGGCCGAATGGTTCATGGAGGGCGTGATCGACCGCCTGCAGGCCAACGACGAGGTGATCCGGCAGTTGCTGGCCAAGGCCGACCTGTACCTGATCCCCAACATGAACCCCGACGGTGCCTTCCTCGGCCACCTGCGCACCAACTTCAAGGGCAAGGACCTCAACCGTGCCTGGCAAGACGCCAGCGTCGAGCTCAGCCCCGAGGTCTTCTTCGCCCAGGCACAGATGAAGCAACACGGCGTGGATGCGTTCATCGACGTGCATGGCGACGAAGAAATTCCCCATGTGTTCACCGCGGCCTGCGAGGGCAACCCGGGCTACACGCCGCGTCTGGCCAAACTGGAGGAGCAGTTCCGCAGCACCCTGTGCAGCCTGACCCGCGACTTCCAGACCGTGCATGGCTATACCCGCGACGAACCGGGGCAAGCCAACACGACGCTGGCCTGCAATGCGGTGGGGATGGCGCATGACTGCCTGTCACTGACCCTGGAAATGCCGTTCAAGGACCATGACGACGCGCCGGATGCCGTCACCGGGTGGTCGGGGGCACGTTCGAAGGCGTTGGCCGGGGCGGTGCTTGAGACCTTGGCGAAGATGGTTGGCGATTTGCGCTGACTGAAACGGCCCATCGCCGGCAAGCCGGCTCTCACAGGACTGCACATGACTCATTGAATTAGCAGGGACCCTGTGGGAGCGGCTTTAGCCGCGAACACCGGCGTAGCCGGTGCCATGCACCGCGTTGGATTCTTCGCGGCTAAAGCCGCTCCCACAGGTTACGCGGACCGCCGCTCCCACAAGGTCCCTGCGCTCAGAACTGCACATCCAGAATCACGCTGTCGGTATAGGTCGCAGCCGGGGGTGTAGCCTGGTCGGTGTAGACCTTGGCGTTGTAGTTGAACACCTGGCTACCGGTGCCGGTCCCCGTGCCGGGGTTCACATCGGCATCGGCACTGGCCCGCCGCGCAGCCCCTGTCGACCCCCAGCGCACCGCCCCGGCGCTCTTGAAAATGTCATAGGCCAGGTAGTTGTTGGCCGCCGACTTCATCCGCCGTCGACCATTGGCCACGTTCTGCCCGTCATCCAGGCCCACCGTGTAGTTGCTGCCCTTGGTGCACGACACGCTCAGGCTCTGGCTCACCGTGCCGAACCCCGCCACCACCGGCGCGCTGGCGAAGTTGATGCTGGGCGTAGTGATCTGGCAGTCGTTGGTCACCGTCATGCTTACCAGCAGGGTTCTGGTACCGGAGCCCTGGTCTCGCCCTATGCAAAGCCCGCCAACACCAATCCCGTCGCAATAGTCCCAGGTCCATTCGACATCGAGGATTTCCTGATATAGCCCCGCCGATACGTTGCTGCCCACCTGCGTGCGCATGTAGATAGGCACATTCTTCGGTGTACCGTTGAGCAACCCGAGCAAGTCGAGGATGCCGGTGGTCCTGAATTCGAAGGGGGTGCCACGGGTGATCGGATAGTTGGTTGTGGCGTCGGCATAGAGGGTGTAGGGGATCACATCCCCGGTAGGCCCTACCAGGCCGCTGGTGGTGGATGTGATCTTGATCTTGAAGGAGTCGGTGCTACTGAGCACGCTGATCACCGAACCGTTGCATTGCAGGCCCGAGTTGGTGCTGGAAGCTGTCTGGACCGTGCCACGTACCTGAGTCGAGTTGAGCGAACCAAACGCCGCCGGAGCAGTCAACACTGACGTGCACTTGGCCCAGGCCGAGCCCGCCCACAACAACAAGGCGCATGCCCACAAACCACGCCAGCAGGCCTTCACTTGCACACCAACGGGCCAATCAACGGGATCGAACCTTGCGACTCAGGCAGGTCGAACGCCACCTGGCAATGCCCGCCCCCCTCCAACTCAACCAGCAGTCGGTTATGCGGCGTCAGGTTCTCCAGATAAACCAGGCCATCCCAACCGACCACCGCCTGGCTGCCACTTTCTGCATGGGTGACACGGCTGCCCAGCTTGAGTACCTGCTGTTCGGCGTCCACCAGTTCGAGGCTGGCCGCCAGCACGCGCCTGAGCGGAAACTCCAGCAAGTAGCCGCTGCCCCGGCGCACCGCCACCCGCTGTTCCACTTCCGGCGCGAGGATGTCCGGCGGCAAGCCCATGGGGTCGATCTCGTACTTGCCGCGGTAGTAACCGCTGCTGT
The DNA here is from genome assembly GCF_023100865.1 of Pseudomonas sp. A2. Classification (NCBI taxonomy): domain Bacteria; kingdom Pseudomonadati; phylum Pseudomonadota; class Gammaproteobacteria; order Pseudomonadales; family Pseudomonadaceae; genus Pseudomonas; species Pseudomonas sp. A2. The sequence goes on along the minus strand of NZ_CP039127.1, from coordinate 2,331,820 downwards.
ACGGCACCAGCAGGTGACCATCGGCATCGGTACGGCCGACCTCCTGGTTTTCATAGCGCACCGGCACGTCGGCGTAACCACTGGTGCTGACTAACACGAAGGCATCGTCGATACGGTTGGCAGCGAACAGCCCGGCATCCATCCAAACCAGCGAGCCACTGGCGTCGGCCCAGCGGGTCATCTCTCCACTGCTGCCATACAAACCGGCCTGCAACTGCACCGACTGCAGGCGCCATGTGACATCGGCCTGGCGGTAGGCATCGCGCTCGCTACCGGCGGCGTAGCCCAGGTTGTAACCGACACCACCCCCCACCGGCGTCGCGCGGCTGTAGTTGACCCGCTGCAGGGTTTCGCCTTGCTGGCTGCGCTCCATGCCCAGGGCCAGGGTGCCGTGCAGGTCGAACGGGATCACCAGTTGCGCCTGCACTGCCCACTGGCTGTTCCCCACTTCACGGTTGGCCGACAGATAAACGCTGCTGTTGCCCCACAGCGGCCTGCTGTAGCTCAGGTTGATCAGCCGGGTACGTGTGCCGTCGCCGGCGCGCACATCGAAATAGCCGGCGCCAATGTTGCCGTATTCGTTCAGGTTCAGGCTCAGCATGACCTGCTCGCTGCGCTGGCTCAGCTGTATGTCCCGGCTGTCGACCCGGGTCAGGTCGGCATAGTCGCCATGGCGTTGCAGGCGCTGGTAGCTGAAGCCGATGCGCTGGCTGTTGTACTGGTAGCCGAGGGCGACTTGGTGGCCCTTGTCGCCGTCGAACCGGCTCTGCGCCAGGGCCGCGTTGAGCACGCCAAGGTTGCCCAGCCGCATGTTGCCGCCCAGGCCGCCCAGCATCAGCGATTCGGCGCTTTCGGCATGAGTCTCCAGGGTGAAGATGTCGCTGACCCCGTAGCGCAGGCTGGCCGAAGCAACCCCGGGGCCGTAGGCAAAATCGCGTACCCCGTAGTCACGGCGCAGGCTGCCGGCTGCCACCGAATAGTCGGTCAGGCCCTGCTGCAGCAGGCTGCTGGTGACGTAGAACGGCAAGGTGGTCGACACCTGCCGGCCAAGGGCATCGGTGGTGACCACCACCGCCTCCCCGGCGCCGTTGATGAAGGGCACGTTGGTCAAGGTGTAGGGACCCGGCTGCAATTCGCTGGTGCTGGACTTGTAGCCATTGATGAACAGGTCCAGCGAGGTCGGCACCGCCGCTTCACCGGAGAACGCCGGCAGCGGATAGGTGACCAGGTCGGGGCGTACAGCGAAATCGCGCGACAACTGCAGGCCACCGACCCGCACCGAGCTGGTCCAGGGCAAGGCCCCGGTCACCAGGTCACCGGCTTCGTAGGTCAGCAGGCGCTGCTCGTCGGTGAAACGCCAGGTGGTGTCGTAGCGCAAGAAGCCTTGGCGCATATCGTCGGTCGGCGCACCATTGAACGACTGGCGCCACTGCCCGCTGCTGGAGAACGTTCCCCAGCTGTCGAACAGGCGCAGTTCGTTCCAGGCCGCCAGGTAGCTGCCGCCGTCATCGGTGTCGTTCAGGTACAGGTCGTAGTTGAACAAGGTGCCGAAACTGCTGCGTGCATCGCTGGCCGGGTACAGGTTGCGGTCGCCCAGTTGCTGGTCGGGCAGCCAGGCCGGCGGCACTTGCAGCAGCAGGCGCTGGTTCTGGCTGTCGTAGTCGGCATGCATCCCCACGATGGCCTCAAGCGCCACCTCGCCCTGGGGGAGGCCCGGCAGCGAAACTCCGGCCGCCCGCAACACCTCGCTATCCAGGTACAACTGCCCGGCACGCTGCTGCACCGGCACCAGCTCAGACCTGGGCACCTGGTTCACCAGCAACTCGAGGTACAACGTGGCATCGGCGATGGCAGACATCTCCGTGGGTGGTGGCGGCAGGTCGTCGGCCAGCACCAGGCCAGGGCCGACCAGGGCAAGCCCCAGGCAACAACGGTGGGTCAGCCACCTCACACACGGTGTCCAACCATTGCCGGATTCTCCACGGCCTGTGCGCGGCATTCAGGCGCAGGCTCATTGGCTTTGGCGGATGGCGTCCGCGCTGCTCTGGCCGTTTACCCTCCCCTTGAGCACACTGCCGGCACTCGGTGTTAGCGGTGCCGGCCAGCGCATGCTGGCCCCCGGCAGCACATAACCCAGCAAGCCATCGGCCAGTGGTTTGCTCTGGCTGCCCTGCTGCACCACCACATCAGTCAGGCGTGCATGCACCGGGCCGGTGTTGCGCAGTTCCACGTACGGCTTGCCCTGCACGGTCACTGCACGCCAGCTGAGTTGCGGCTTGCCGACGCCCTCGGCATTGCCCTTGCTCTCAGGGCCTGCCTTGCCCCACAGGCCTTCGCCGTAGACGAACAGGGGTACCGAGTAGCGCATCTGCAGGCGGATCGCCGCGGTGGTGCCGGGCTCGGCCTTGTCGACCGGGATGGCGGGCGGGATTTCGTCGATGATGATGCGGTAGGCCTGCTCCTGGCCGACTGGCGAGGGGCCGGTGCGGGTCAGGCGGATCAATTGCTTCTGCCCGGGGGCGACGTTGGCCACCGGCGGGCTGCCAATGATCTCGCGCTGTGCCTGGTACTGTTCCTGGTAGTCACCTTGGCGCCAGGCGAACACCCGCACCTGCAGGTTGGCCGGTGCGGTTCCGCGGTTTTCCAGCCACAGTGCGCCAGCCTTCTGGTCAGCCTCCAACACCGGGTCGATCGGCCAGATCAGCACCGAGGTGGCCGCCCAGGCTGGCAGGCTCGCCAGCGACGATACTCCGATCAATCCTCGCGCCCACTTCGCGCCTGCCCCCATGAAGCTCTCCTTGGATACTGGTCATTAGTGCCGATGCATTCACCAGGTCACCGTCACTTGCACCACATCGGTGTAAGTCCCCGCCGGCATCGTGCCGGTCAGCTGAACCCGCCCGTACACCGGCAGCTTGATCGCCGTCGGGTCGGTATAGCCCACGGCCACGCTCTGGCCGATCCCCAGGCTCTGGCTGTACGCCGCGTCCCGGTACAACTGGTAGGCCAGCACCTGCGTGCCGCCCGTGCGTTTGAGGTTGCGTGTGCCACTGGCACTGTTCTGCCCGCCATCCACGCTCATGCTCAAGGCCACGCCCGGGGTGCACTGGAAGGTCACTGTGGTACCGCCCAACGAGGTGCCGAGAGTTCCGGTGGCCAGTGCCGACTGCGAGCCGTAGTCGAGCGTCCCGTAGCTGGTCACGCCGCCCACCACCAGGCACCCGGCGACGATCTGCGCCGTCACCAGGAAGCTGCTGGTGGTCGCCGCATCCAGAGGCGCGGCCAGCAGCACGCCAAGGACGCTCATGCCGCCCGCCAGCCAGCTGCGCATGGTTCAGAACGACAGCTCGACGGACACTGTGTCGGTGTACTCCCCCGCCGGCAGGCCGACCTTGCCGCGCGCCTGGCCATACAGGTTGACGGTCTGGGCCACACCGCTGCTGAGCGGCAAGGTGATGGTGCCGTTGATGGCCAACACCTGCGTACGCCCGGCATCGGTGTAGAAGTCGTACGGCACGAAGTTGCCGACGCCATCCGCCAGCGCACGGCTGCCCCCGGCCGACTGGCCATCGTGGGAACCTGCACCCACGCGGATGACTGGTACCGTGCCAGCCGAACAGAGAATGCTGATCGCCCCACCGCCGCCGCCGATTACCTGGCCGTCGGCGGTGTTGAACAAGGCATCGTGAGTACCGAAGTCCAAGGTACCGAAGTCTGCCCCCGAGGAGGCTGAGGTGCCGTTGACCTGACACGCTGCGGTCAAGGTCAGCGTCGACTCGATAGTCCCGGTGGTGGCGGCCTGCGCCTGGTAACTCAGCATCAGCCCCAGACCGGCGAGGATGCAGCGTGAAAGGTTCGTTCGCATCGAAGTCTCCTTGTGTCGTTACCAGTCCAGGGTCACCCTCAGGGTGTCACGGTACAGGCCGGCTGGCAGCGCACGCGGTTGCGCCACTACCACACCGTAGATGGGGATCGGTATCTGCCGGGTACTGCTGATGGTGAAGGCACGCGCCTGGCCGATGCCGTAGCGGCTGTTACCACCTGGGTCGATCGCCAGTTGGTAGGGGATCAGCTCGCGGCCGTTGCTCAGCCGCCGTATGCCGTCACTGCCATTCAGGCCGCCGTTGATGCGCACGTTGAACGCCCGCACCTCGGGCGTGCAACTGATCTGCAGGCTGCCTTCGCCGCTTACATCGTCAACCCGGCTGCGCAGCGGCTGGTCCCAGTTCGGTCCGCGCTCGCCGAAGTCCATCACGCCGGGGTTACCCACCGTTGCCGGTTGCGTCTCGTTGCTGCTGATCTGGCAAGCACTGCTGATCACCAGCCGCGCCTGGATGAAACCGGTGCTGGTGCCATGCGCGGCACCACCGGGCACCAGCAGCGGGCCCAGGGAAAGCAGCAGGATCGAGGTGCGGTTCATGGCGTCGCGTCCTTGAGCATGGTGGCATCCCTACCAGGTGACGGTGACTTTGAGCAGGTCGGCGTACAGGCCTGCAGGCGGTACCCAGGCCAGCTTGTCGATCCGTGCATACAACGGCAGCTCGACCGAACCGCTGTCCGGCACCCGCGCCGAATGCGCCACATTCACCGCCAGCGGCTCGCGCCAGGCAGCGTCGCGGTAGAGGCGATAAGGTATGAGCCGGGCCATGTCATCGTCACTGGCCAGAAAGCGCAACTCGCCGACGCCGCCATGCTGCCCACCATCGACGCGGACCTGATAGGGGGTGTGGGGATTGCATTCCAGGCGTGGCGGGCGCTGGCTCAACAGCGCGCCGGTGAGCGGTGCGGCAGGGCCATCCAGCCGTGCAGTAGCGCCCAGGTCGATGCGCCCAAGCGCCTGAGCCCCGGCATCGCGGGGCTGGTTGACCAGCATGCAGCCACGCTGCACCAGCACCCGTACCTCCACCAGAAAGTCCGCCGCCATGGCGCTGCTGCTCAACATAAGGCCCAACAGGGCGGCCAGGTAGCGCTCCTTCACCTTATTATCCTTGTCGATATCTGCTGACTTGAGCGTAGCAGCGAGGTGGCATCACGATGCTGGCATCGAGCCATTTTTTTGTATTAGCCAAAAAGCGCTACCACTAAAAAAAAGCCGCACGACACAGAACGCATCGCCGACATTCTCCTCAAATGGCCAAAGGCCGTTATCCGGACCGATATTCTGTTAGGGTGTATCCCTTTCATCCTGCCTAGACTCATGCGGCATGCATGGAAGGACACGACAGGAGCGTTTTCATAGATGATTGCAGACAGCACGCTCACCCAAGCCCTCGAGCGCTGCGCCCAGGAGCCGATCCAGCTACCTGGCAGCATCCAGCCCCACGGTTTTCTGCTGGTGCTGGACGAAACCGACATGCGGGTACTCCAGGCCAGTGAAAATGTCGAGCATTGGCTGGGCATACCGGCCAGTGAACTGATAGGTCGCGAGTTCGCCGAACTGGTCAGCGGGGCCTTCGACTTGCGCCTGCACCTGGCCCGCCTGCCGCAGGACGAGGTCTTTCCGTTCCACATCAGCGATGTGCACCTGCGCCAGGACGCTCCATATCGTGGCAACCTGCACCTGCTGGTCCATCGTCACGACCAGGTGCTGATCGCCGAATTCGAACCCCCTCGCCTGCCGGCCGATCTTGTCGGGCAAGGCGACTACTACCCGCTGGTGCGCAGCTTCGTGGGCCGCCTCCACCAGGCCGGCAGCCTCGAGGAACTGCTGCAGCAAGCAGTGCTGCAGCTCAAGCGCATCACCGGCTTTGGCCGGGTCAAGGCCTATCGCTTCGATGCCGAAGGCAACGGCCAGGTGTTGGCCGAGGTGGCCGACCCGGGCTACCCGAGCTACCTGGGCCTGTGTTTCCCCGCTTCGGACATACCGCGCCAGGCGCGCGAGCTGTACCGAATCAACCGCATCCGCGTGATCGAGGACGCCAACTACCAGGCCTCGCCGTTGCTGCCCGCTGCCAACCCACGCACCGGCAAGCCGCTGGACCTGAGCTTTGCCGCGCTACGCAGCGTGTCGCCAGTGCACCTGCAGTACATGCGCAACATGGGTACCCTGGCATCGATGTCGCTGTCGATCGTGGTCGACGGGCAACTCTGGGGGCTGGTGTCCTGTCACCACGAACAGCCACGCCCGGTGGACCTGCGCACCCGTACCGCCTGCGAACTGCTGGCCAGTGTGCTGTCGCTGCAGATCGAATCGCGCGAGTCCCACGCCAACACTCGCCAGTTGCTGGAGCTGCGCCAGCACATCGTGCGCATGATTTCGTCCATGGCCGACCATGACAGTGTCGGCGACGGCCTGCGCGACTTGCCCGAAGTACTGCTGGCCTTCGCCGGCGCCCAAGGTGCCGCGGTCATATCCGCCGAACGTTGCGACCTGATCGGCAAGACCCCCCCGGCGGCGCAGGTAAACGCCCTGGTGCACTGGCTCTCCCAGCGTGGCGAAGACAGCGTGTTCCACAGCGACAACCTGTGCCGCGACATCGATGAACTGCCCGAGCTCGCGGCCCATGCAGGCGGTGTGCTGGCAGTGGCCATTTCGCAGATCCACTCGCACTACCTGCTGTGGTTCCGTCCCGAGCAGGTGCGCACGGTGAACTGGGCCGGGCAGCCGAATAAACAGGTCGGGCCGCAGGGCAACCTCGACCCGCGGCACAGTTTCGAAAGCTGGCAGGAAAAACTGCGCGGCTACTGCGAACCCTGGCACCCGCTGGTCATCGAAGGCGTGCAGGAGCTGCGCACGGCAGTGCTCGGCATTGTCCTGCGCAAGGCCGAGGAACTGGCGCAGCTGGCTGGGGAGCTGCGCCGCTCGAACAAGGAGCTCGAAGCGTTTTCCTACAGCGTGTCCCATGACCTGCGCGCCCCCCTGCGCCATATTGCCGGCTACTCCGAACTGCTCGGCGAAATCGAGGGCCAGAGCCTCAGCGAGCGCGGCAGGCGTTTTTTGCAGCACATCGAGGAAGCCGCGCATTTTGCCGGAAGCCTGGTCGACAACCTGCTCAACTTCTCGCAAATGGGCCGCTCGGCCCTGCGCCTGTCCGAGGTCGACCTCAACGCCTTGGTCGAGGCCATTCGCAGCGAGCTGGCGCCCGACTACGAAAGCCGCGAAATTGTCTGGGACATCGCCCAGTTGCCCAAGGTGGTCGGTGACCCGGCGTTCATCAACATGGCCTTGCACAACCTGCTGGCCAACGCCATCAAATACACACGTGGGCGCACCCCGGCGCGCATCGGCATCAGCGCCGTGCAACACCCGGGCGAAACCGAGATCTGCATTCGCGACAACGGCGTGGGCTTCGACATGGCCTACGCCAGCAAACTGTTCGGCGTGTTCCAGCGCCTGCACCGCATGGAAGACTTCGAAGGCACAGGGATCGGCCTGGCCAGTGTTCGTCGCATCATCGAACGCCATGACGGCCGGGTCTGGGCCCATGGCAAGGTTGGCCAGGGTGCTACCTTCCACTTCACCCTCCCGCGCCACCCCGCGACCACTTGAGGCACCGCTACCATCATGCTCAAACCCATCCTGCTGGTCGAAGACAACCCACGGGACCTGGAGCTGACGCTCCTGGCGCTGGAACGCAGCCAGTTGGCCAACGAGGTCATCGTGCTGCGTGACGGTGCCGAGGCACTTGACTACCTGCTACGGCGCAATACCTATGCCGAACGTGACGATGGCAACCCCGCCGTGTTGCTGCTGGACCTGAAACTGCCAAAGGTCGACGGCCTGGAGGTGCTGAAGGAAGTGCGCGCCACCGCCGAGCTGCGCAGCATCCCGACGGTGATGCTGACGTCCTCGCGCGAGGAGCCCGACCTGCTGCGCGCCTACGAGCTGGGGGTGAACGCGTACGTGGTCAAGCCGGTGGAGTTCAAGGAATTCGTCGCCGCCATTTCCGACCTGGGGGTGTTCTGGGCGGTACTCAACGAACCGCCACCCGGCTCGCTGCGCCTGAACCGGCGTGGCAGCATCTGAGGTGCCCGCGACGATGCAGCCAACGCCGCTGAAACTGCTGATGGTCGAAGACAACTCGATGGACGCCGAGCTGACCCTGATGCGCCTGGAACGCAGCGGGTTGCAGGTGCAGGCGCAGCTGGTGTTCGACCATTCCGGTGTCGAGCAAGCCCTGAGCGAGGCCCACTTCGACCTGATCTTGTGCGACTGCGTGCTCCCGGGCTCGTCCGGCACCGATGTGCTGGCCATCGCCCAGCGCCTGGCACCCGACATTCCGTTCATTTTCCTGTCTGGTATCTATGGCGAAGAACATGCGGTGGAAATGATCCGCCTGGGCGCCACCGACTATGTGCTGAAGAAGAACCTGCCTCTGCTGCCCAAGGCCGTGCGCCGGGCCCTGACCGAAGTGCAGGAGCGCCAGCGCCGGCGCCGCGCCGAAGAGGCCCTGGCAGACGTCGAGGCACGTGCACGCATTGCCATCGACGCTGCCGGCATGGGCACATGGGACATGCGCCCGCAGGAAGGCCTGTTGTTGTGGGATGACCGCTGCAAGACCCTGTTCGGTCTACCCACCGATACTGAAATGAGCCTCGAGGTGTTTTACGCCGGCATCTACCCCGACGACCTGCCGCAGGTGCGCGAGGCGGTGGAACAGGCCATGTGCCCGGAAGGTGGCGGCCTGTATCGGGTCGAATTCCGCATCGCCCAACCCGACGGCCTGGAACCGCGCTGGTTGCTCAGCAGCGGCCAGAGCCGGTTCGTCAACGACCAGTGCGTGCGCTTTTCCGGGGTGTTGCAGGACATCCACACCCAACGCCTGGCCACCCAGGCACTGCGCCAGCTCAACGAAATGCTGGGGGAAAGGGTCGAGCGCCGCACCCGCGAACGCGACCGTGCCTGGGAGCTGTCGCAAGACTTGCTGGCCGTGCTCAACAAGGACCTGACCCCAGTCGCGCTGAACCCCGCCTGGGAAGCCAGCCTGGGCTTGTCCCGCGAACGTCTGAGCCAGTCGTCCTTGCTGCACCTGCTGCCCGAGCATGACCAGGAACTGATGCTCACCGAACTGGCCGCCCTCGCCCATGGTCGCACCAGCGCCCGCTTTGTCGGGCGTATCCTGGATGCCGGTGGTCAGCAGCGCTGGTTGTCTTGGGTGGTGGTGCCGGAAGACACCCTGCTGTACGTGGTGGCACGCGACATCACCAGCGAGCGCGAAGCCGCCCTGGGCCTGGCCGAAGCCAACGCCCGCCTGCGCGAGCAGATCGCCGAACGCGAACGCATCGAGGCCGCGCTGCAGCAGATGCAGCGCCTGGAAGCGGTCGGCCAGCTTACCGCCGGTGTGGCTCACGACTTCAACAACCTGCTGACGGTAATCCTCACCGGCGCCAGCTTCCTTGAGCGCGACCTGGCCAAAGCCGACCTGGAAAAGGCCAGTGCGCGGCTCAAGCACATCCGCGAAGCCGGCGAGCGCGGCGCCAAGCTGACCTCGCAGTTGCTGGCTTTCTCCCGCCGCCAGCGCCTGGAGCCGGTGGCGCTGAACCTCAACCGCACCCTGGCCGGGCTGGAAGAGTTGCTGCGCCGCACCTTGGGCGGCAATGTCTCGGTGCGCCTGGACCTGGAACCAACCTTGTGGCAGGCCCTGACCGACCCGACCCAGACCGAAATGATCATTCTCAACCTGGCGATCAATGCCCGCGATGCCATGCCCGACGGTGGCCAGCTGACGCTGTCGACCCGCAACACCCGGATCGACGCACGTCCACAGCGCCCGGAAGACCCGGACCCTGGCGAGTACGTGATGCTGAGTATCCGCGATACCGGCTGCGGCATGAGCGAAGAGGTGTTGGCCAAGGTGTTCGAACCGTTCTTCACCACCAAGGATATCGGCAAGGGTTCGGGCCTGGGCCTGGCCCAGGTATTCGGCTTCGCCAAACAGTCCGGGGGTGGCGTGCGCATCGACACCACGCCGGGGCGTGGTACGCAGGTGGCCGTGTATCTGCCGGCAGTCAAGGGTGAAGCCGTCAACGAACCGATGCCGTCGCTGCTCAGCCACTCGACTAGCGAAAGCGGTTGTAATCGCACCGTGCTGCTGGTGGATGACGACCATCTGGTACGCGACATGCTTGGTGATGTGTTGCGCCAGTACGGCTACCAGGTACGCCAGGCGCACAGTGGCGAACAGGCTTTGGCCTTGCTGGATGAGCAGATCGACCTGCTACTGAGCGATTTCGCCATGCCCGAGTTCAACGGTGCGCAACTGGCCCTGGCGGCGCGCGAGCGCTACCCGCACCTGCCGGTGGTGCTTCTTACCGGTTATGCAGAGTTGCAGGGACTGGAGTTGCCGGGCAGCCTGGTGATCCAGAAGCCGGTACAGGCCGATGAACTGGCCCGCTTGCTGAACGAGATGCTTGGAACGGCCAGGTGACCGAACAGAGCCTTCGGCAAAACCTGCGGAAACGAAAAAGCCCAGCGCTTGTCTTTCCAAGCACCGGACCGAGATACGTTTGAAGCAAGAAAATGGCAGGGGCGGCTGGATTCGAACCAACGCATGGCAGGATCAAAACCTGCTGCCTTACCGCTTGGCGACGCCCCTGTATCGGATGCAGCATCTGCTGCTCTGACAATTCCAACTGAGTGACAACTGGGTTGTTGTCTTGGAATGCGCGGCACTTTAACAACAAACTTTCGGTCTGTGAACCCCCTGATGAAAAAAAATTACCAAAAAACAGCGAGTTAGTCATTTTCGCGGTTGGCGAGGCGACCATCCGTCGCTTTCCGCCCGCTTGGCTTCAACACAATCGCATTCCTCCCTTCCAATCAGATGAACCATCTGCATTGACCAAGGAGGACCCCATGCCTGTCTCCCACGATCTTTACCAGGACTTGCACTACCCGCGCGAAATCGTCCAGCAGCGCCGACAGCAGGACAAGGCACTGGACCGTCTGCTGGACGAATACATGGACATCGACAATCAGGTGCTGGCCGCCGAGTCGATTTCGGCGGGCAACTTCGAGGATGAAGACTTGCGCCGCCTGAAAGAACGTCGGCTGGCAGTGAAGTACATGATCGAGCGCCAACTGGAGCAAAAGGCCTGAACTAACCCTGCAACATGGCCAGCGTCAGGGCGTCCGGCTCACCGTCGTAGAACTGCACCAGCGCCAGCTGGAACAACGGGTTGCCGGGCGCGGCCTGGGCGAACAGGGTCAGGCACGAGCGCAGCTTGAGGTAGTCAGGGCTGCCGAGCATTTCACGGGCACTCTTGTCATGGTGCTGCAGCAGCGCAGTCACGCACGCTTGCAGGCGCGGGCCGAGCAGCGGATGAGCCAGGTAGGCACGGGCTTCGTCGATACCGGCCAGCGCATAGCGTTCGGCCATGGCGCTGTGGCCCAGGCCATCGAGCTGCGGAAACACGTACCACATCCAGTGGCTGCGCTTGCGCCCGGCCTGCAGCTCTTGCATCACCTGGTCATACACAGGGTTCTGCGCCTCTACGAAGCGCTGCAGATCAAAGTCGGCGTGCATGCTCGCCCCTCCTCGCACCGGTTCCAGCCTTTACTGTACGCCTGCATGGCGAACCTATCTCGTCAGGCGATGATTGCCGCGCACTTTCTGTATTAGTCAAAATGGCCGCCCTCGGGCAAGCTGCACCCTGCCCTGCCATCGCCCAAGGAGCTTTGCTTTTGCCTGCCTGGATCCCTACCCCGCTACGCCAGCTTGGCCAACGCCTGCGCGGCGCCGCCGCCAACCAGAGCGAACTGCTCGGCTGGTTCGAGGACAAGGCGCACAGCCGCGGTTACCAACTCAGCGACGGCCAACGCCGGGTAATCCACTGCATGGCCGAACAGCTGGCGCAGCTCGAACAAGGCCAGCCACGCAGCCTGTACCTGTACGGTTCGGTGGGCCGTGGCAAGAGTTGGCTGCTCGACGGCTTTTTCCAGGCCGTGCCGGTGCAGGCCAAGCTGCGCCTGCACTTCCATGACTTCTTTGCCCGCCTGCACCAGGGCATGCACCGCCACCGGGCGCTGGATGATGCACTGGGCGCGACCCTCGACGAGCTGGTGGGTGATTGCCAGGTGCTGTGCTTCGACGAATTCCATGTGCACGACATTGGCGATGCCATGCTGCTCACACGGCTGTTCAATGCGTTGTTCAGCCGTGGCGTATTCCTGCTGGTGACGTCCAACTATGCACCCGAAGGGCTGCTGCCAAACCCGCTGTACCACGAGCGCTTCCTGCCGGTGATCCGCCTGATCAACAGCGCGATGGAAGTGCTGGAAGTGGGTGGCGATACCGATTTCCGCAGCCTGCCGGCCAACCGCGAACATCAGCGCTTTACCCGGGGCCACTATGTCTGGCCGGGCAATGCAGCGCAGCGCCAGGCGCTGAATGTGCCCGAGCCGCAGCCGGTGATGCTGGAAGTGAACAAGCGCCCGCTGCGCGCACTGGCGGTGGACGGCCGGCGGGTGGTGCTGGGCTTTGACGACCTGTGCGAAAAGGCCACGGCAGTGATCGACTACCTGGTGCTGGCCGGGCAATACGATGAGTGGATCATCGATGGGCTGGATGACTTGTCGGAATGTTCCCTGGCGGCGCAGCAGCGCTTCGTCAACCTGGTGGATGTGCTGTATGACCAGGACCGGCAGGTGCTGGTGATCGGCAAGCGGCCACTGGAAGAAAGCCTGGGCGGGCCGCTTGCCGACCTGATGCGTACGCGCAGCCGGCTGGGACAGCTGCATCAGGTAGGACCCTAGAACTGTATTGACCAGGCCGGCCTCTCTCCCACAGGTATTGCACAGTTCTCAAGGCCTGTGACATCCCTGTAGGAGCGGGTTTACCCGCGAAGAGGCCAGCAAGGTCAAACCCTCAGCCAGCCCTGGGCAAATCCGCCAGCACCGCCTCGATCTCCCCCAGCACCGCCGGGTCATCCAGGGTCGAAGGCGGCACATAGTCCTGCCCGTCGGCAATCTTGCGCAGCACCGCCCGCAGAATCTTCCCGGAGCGGGTCTTGGGCAGTCGCTTCACCAACCGCACCCGGTTGAAACATGCCAACGCGCCAATCTCCTCGCGCACGCTGCCCACCAGGTCCACCAGCAACTGCGCCTCGGCAATGCCCTCGCCGTCCTTGAGCACCACCAGCGCCAACGGCACCTGCCCCTTGATCTCGTCATGCACGCCAATCACCGCGCACTCGGCCACTGCCGGGTGGCGTGCCACCAGGTCTTCCATCTCGCCGGTGGACAGCCGGTGCCCGGACACGTTGATCACGTCATCGGTGCGCCCCATGATGTAGACGAAGCCGTCATCGTCCAGGTAGCCACCGTCACCCGTGTGGTAATACCCCGGGTAAGTCCGCAGGTAAGCCTGCAGGTAACGCTCGTGGTCGCCCCAAAGCGTCTGGCTGCACCCGGGCGGCAATGGCAGGGCGATGACGATCGAACCCTGGTGGTTGGGCCCCAGCAGGTGGCCCTCGTCATCCAGCACGCGCACGTGGTAGCCCGGCACCGCCCGGTTGCTCGATCCCGGCTTCGCTGCGCTGCCCTCCAGCCCTACGCAGGGCGCGGTGACCGGCCAGCCGGTCTCGGTCTGCCACCAATGGTCATGCACCGGCTTGCCACTGACCCGTTCCAGCCATTCGTGGGTGCTGGAATCCAGCTTCTCGCCAGCCAGGAACAACTGGCGCAGCGAGCTCAGGTCGTGCTTGCGGATCAGCTCGCCCTCAGGGTCTTCCTTGCGGATGGCGCGCATGGCCGTAGGGGCGCAGAACAATGCGTTGACCTTGTATTGCTCCACCACCCGCCAGTAGGCCGAGGCATCCGGGGTGCGGATCGGCTTGCCTTCGTAGAACACCGTGGTGCAGCCGCTCATCAGCGGCCCATAGACGATCAGCGAATGGCCAACCACCCAGCCCACGTCGGATATGCCCCACCACACATCGCCGGCCTGCATGCCGTAGATATGGCGCATGGCGTAGCACAGCGCGACGGCATTGCCGCCGTTTTCACGCACGATGCCCTTGGGTTTGCCGGTGGTGCCAGAGGTGTACATGATGTACAGCGGATCACCCGCATCCAGTTCCACCGGTGGCACCGGCTCAGCTTTGGCCAATGCCGCCTGCCAGTCCAGGTCGCGGCCTGGCTGCAGCTGGGCACGCGCCTGCGGGCGCTGCAGCACCAGCACGTTGCGCGGCTGGTGGCGGGCCAGTTGCAGGGCACGATCGACCAGCGGCTTGTATTCGATTACCCGGTCGAACTCCAGCCCGCAGGAGGCCGTCAGCAGCAGCGTGGGCCGGGCATCGTCGATGCGCAAGGCCAGCTCGTTGGCGGCAAAGCCACCGAACACCACCGAGTGCACTGCGCCAATCCGCGCGCAGGCCAGCATGGCCATGGCCGCCTGCGGCACCATGGGCATGTAGATGATCACGCCATCGCCCTTGTTCACCCCCAACTGGCGTAACAAACCGGCCAGGCGCGCCACCTCGTCACGCAGTTGGTGGTAGGTGTAGGCCTGTTGCACACCGGTCACCGGCGAGTCGTAAATCAGCGCCAGCTGCTCGCCACGGCCCTGCTCGATCTGGTGATCGAGGGCCAGGTAGCAGCTGTTCAGGCGGCCATCGGCAAACCAGCGGTGGGTACCGTCGGCATTTTCTTGCAGCGTGAGGGCCGGCTTGCGGTGCCAGGCCAGGTGCGCGGCCTGCTCCGCCCAGAAAGCGGCAGGGTCGGAAATGGAATGGGCGTAGCTGTGCTGGTAGCTCATATCGAAAGAAACCCGGTACTTGTTGTTATTGAAGGGCGAAACTTGAGTATGGACCGCTACACCCGCGCCGCCATGGGACTAAAGTCACAACCGACCTGCAAATTTGCAGACAACGCAAAAACGCCCCATAACGGTGCGAAGCCTCTAGAATAGGCCACCCCTTCAGCCACCGAGCAGCTCATGGACATCGATCAGGCTCGTACCTTTCTGGAAATCGTGCGTTGCGGCAGCCTGGTCGCCGCCGCCGAACGCCTGTTCGTGTCACAGACGGCGATCACCGCGCGGGTGCAGCGCCTGGAGCAGCAACTGGGCTGCCAGCTGTTCGTGCGCAGCCGCAACGGCGCCAGCCTGACCAGCGACGGCGAGGCATTCGTCAGTTATGCCAACCAGATGGTGCAAACCTGGGAAGCGGCGCGCCGCGACCTCCCGCTGCCCCAAGGCTGCCAGCAAGTGCTGCACGTGGGCGCTGAGGTGAGCCTGGGCAACCCGATGCTGCTCGACTGGGTCAGTGCCCTGCACCGCGAACTGCCCAGCCATGCCATCCGCAGCGAGGTGAGCGACGGCGAATCGCTGCTGCGCAAGGTCGAGATGGGCCTGCTGGATGCCGCGCTGGTCTACCAGCCGACCTACGGCCCGGGCCTGCAGGTGGAGCAACTGATGGAGGAAAAGCTGATACGTGTGCGCCGGGTCGACCAGCCAGACCCGTACATCTATATCGACTGGGGAGAAGCCTTCCGTCGCCAGCACGATGCCGCCCTGCCCGACTGCGCGCGCCCGGCGCTGAGCTTCAACCTGGGCCCGCTGGCCTTGCAGTTCATACTCGACCAGGGCGGCAGTGGCTACTTCCGCACGCGGGTAGTGCAGGCCTATCTGGACAGCGGGGTGTTCGAGCGGGTACCGCAGGCGCCGGAATTCACCTACCCGACCTTCCTGGTGTACCCGCGCAAACGCGACAGCGAAGCCCTGCAACAGGCCTTCGCCATCCTGCGCCGGCTGGTGGCCGCCGGCGCCAGCGACTGGTCACAACGCTGGGACCCGCTTATCTGAAGCCTCGGCCTCGCTAAGCAACTGGCGCTTGAGGCCGGCGATCAGATCGGTCTGGGTGATCACCCCCACCAACTGGTCGGCATCGAGCACTGGCAGGCAATGCAGGCCCTGTTCGCACAGCAGTGGCAGCAAGCGCTCCAGCGGGTGCTGGCTGCTGACGCTGATTACCCGGCGGCTCATCACCTGCTCCATGCGCACCGTCTTGCGGCCGAACAACCCACGCCAACTGAAGCGGCCACGCTGCATGGCCGGGCCGACCAGATCGCTGAGGCTGACTACTCCCACCAGCTTGCCCTGCTGCAGCACCGGCAGGGTTTTCAGGTGGTGGCTGGCCAGCAGTTTCCAGGCCTGCTCCAGGGTGGTGTCAGGCGTGGCGAACTGCACGTCGCGGGACATCACCGAGGCCGCGGTGATGCCGCCGAGGCTGCGCTGCAGGGCGTGTTGCTCGGTGGCCAGGATGATGCGCTCCAGTTCGTCACGGGTGACATCGACGAACTCCCCCAGTTCTTCCAGAGCCTGGTCCAGGTCTTCCCCACGGATGCCGACCCGCTCGCTGGGGAGCGGGTCATGGGTGTGGTGCAGATCCTTGCGCGGCACCGCGCCTTTCGGGTAGCGCACGCCGGTGACGCGGTTGTAGAGGATCGCCACCGCTACCAGGATCAGCGCGTTGAGCAGCACCGGCTCCAGCAGGTGGTCGCCCATGGCGGTAAGCCCGGGGTCGGCCAGCACCGCGCTCACCGCCACCCCGCCGCCTGGCGGGTGCAGGCAGCGCAGCAGGCACATCACCAGAATCGAGATACCCAGGGCTGCAGCGGCAACCCACAGCTGCGGGCCGAAGCCCTGGCGCATGGCCAGGCCGACCGCACCGGCCAGGGCGTAGCTGCCCAGCACAGGCCAGGGCTGGGCCAACGGGCCGGAGTGCACGGCGAACACCAGCACGGCCGAAGCCGCCAGCGGGCCGAGCAGGTGCAAGGCAATGCTGGGGCCGTAGGCCATGCTGGTCAGCCAGCCGGCGAGGAACAGGCCGAACAACGCGCCGATACCGGCACGCAACCATTCTTTGGGGGGAATATTCAGGGGCGCTGGCAACAGCCGCTGCAAACGACTTTCGAAACGCGAGGCAGGCATGTAGGTAATCGGAATCTGTAGTTTTTTCTGGTTAAAAAGAAAGCCCAGCCGAGGTGGCCTGGGCCTCGTATTGCGGTTGCAATAGCACAAGGGGCTCCGTCCGTGGAGAGATGGAAACCGCAAGGTTTCGTGGGGGAATTTTGCCGGGTGGGGTGAGATTGGGCTAATTCAAAAAAATGCGGCTGTACTGCAATTTTTTTGCAGTGGTGATACGGCCCATGGGGTCATGCTTGTCGGCTCCCACAATGGGGCTGCTTTGCAGCCCATCGCCGGCAAGCCAGCTCCCACAGGGTCCTGCACATGGCTTGAGGTCGATGCGGGTGGCGCGGGAGCAACTGTCTTGCTCAAATTCTAAAAGTTGGCGCGATCCCTGTGGGAGATTACCCAGCCCTTTTGGGCTGCGCTGTCGCGCAGAGAACAAGTATCGCTCGTCTGACGCGTCCTTTGTAGGAGCAGCCTTGTGCTGCGAAGAGGCCGGTACAAGCAACAGACAGGCTTTGTCAGTACCGGCCTCTTCGCAGCACAAGGCTGCTCCTACAGAACCTCGCCGAACCAATGAGTCATGTGTTGTTCTATGAGAGCTGGCTTGCCGGCGATGGGCTGCAAAGCGACCCTGGTATTACCGAGCCTTGCGCGGCAAGTCTATGCTCACCCGCAGCCCGCCCAACGGGCTATCCAGCAGCGCCAGGCGCCCGCCCCAGGCCTCGACGATATCGCGCACGATGCCCAACCCCAGCCCGTGCCCGTCTACCTGCTCGTCCAGCCGCGAGCCGCGCTCCAGCACCTGCTGCCGCTGGCCCTCGGGGATACCGGGGCCATCATCATCGACCCACACCTGGTAGCCATCGGCACTCGGCGCGATACCCAGCCGCACCTCGCTGTCGGCCCACTTGCAGGCGTTGTCCAGCAGGTTGCCGAGCAGTTCCAGGAAGTCCTCGCGGTCCCACGGCAGCAGCAGCCCGGGCGGCACATCCCTGGCCAGCAGCAGGCCCTCGCCATGGATCATGCCCAGTGTCCCCAGCAGCCCCGGCAGCTCGACGTCGCAGTCGAACTGCGCACCAGGCAGCGCATCCCCCGCCAGCCGCGCACGGTTCAGCTCACGCGCCAGGCGCTGCTGAATCTGCTCCAGTTGCTCGCGCATCTGCGCGCGAACATCCGGCAGGTCTTTCAGGCGCTCGCTGGAGGCCAGGCTCAGCAAAACCGCCAGCGGCGTCTTCAATGCATGGCCCAGGTTGCCCAAGGCATTGCGCGAGCGGCGCAGGCTGTCTTCGGTATGGCTCAGCAGGTGGTTGATCTGCCCCACCAGCGGCGCCAGTTCGCTGGGCACTTCGGCATCCAGCTGCGAGCGCTGGCCCTGCTGCAACTGGGCGATCTGCTGGCGTGCCCGCTCCAGCGGCCGCAGCGAGCGGGTCACGGTGATGCGCTGCAACACCAGCACCAGGATCAGCGCCACCAGGCCCATGCCCAGGCCGATCTGCTGCAGGCGCCGGAAACCTTCGCGTACCGGTGAATAATCCTGTGCCACGCTGATCGAGATGTCCTGGCCCAGGCGCCGGTAGTCGGCACGCAGGGCAAGCAGTTGCTGGCCTTCCGGGCCGAGTTCGTGGCTGTCGGAAAGGCCCGGCGCGGCGGGTTTGGGCATGTCCAGATCCCACAGCGACCGGGAACGCCAGGTACCTTTATCGAAATCGATGCGGAAGTAATAGCCGGAAAACGGTCGCTGGTAGGCGGCCGAGATACGCCGCTCATCCAACTGCAGACCCGAAGGCCCGCGCACCAGGGCCACCAACAGGTTTTCGCTTTCCTTGCGCAGGCCATTCTCCAGGTAGCGCTGCAGGCCGACCTCGAACAACCAAAGGGTCAGCTGCGCCAGCACCAGGCCGACCACCACCAGCACCGCCACCAGGCCCAGGCTCAGGCGCGCCTGGATCGACTTCACGCGGCGCTCCCGGCGTAGATGTAGCCCTGCCCGCGGCGGGTCTCGATGACGCTGCGGCCCAGCTTGCGTCGCAAGTGGTTGACGTGCACTTCCAGCACGTTGGAGTCGCGCTCGGTTTCACCGTCGTAGAGGTGCTCGGCCAGGTGGCTCTTGGACAGGATCTGCTGCGGATGCAGCATGAAGTAGCGCAGCAGGCGGAACTCGGCGGCGGTCAGCTGGATATCCACGCCGTCACGGTTCACGCACTGCCGGCTTTCGTCCAGGTGCAGGCCGGCCGCTTCCAGCGTCGGCTGGTTGGCCAGGCCACGGGCACGGCGCAACAACGCCTGGATGCGCAGTTGCAGTTCTTCGGGGTGGAAGGGTTTGCTCAGGTAGTCATCGGCCCCGGCCTTCAGCCCTTCGATACGCTCGGCCCACGAGCCACGGGCAGTAAGGATCAACACCGGCGTGGCCAGGCCGGCGGCACGCCACTGGGCCAGCACCTCCAGGCCCGGCAGGCCCGGCAGGCCAAGGTCCAGGATAATCAGGTCGTAGGGTTCGCTCTGGCCCTGGTACACCGCGTCGCGGCCATCGGCCAGCCAATCCACGGCGTAGCCCTGGCGCTGCAGGCCTGCGGTAAGTTCATCGGCCAACGGTACATTGTCCTCGACAAGCAACAGGCGCATTCAGTCGTCTTCCTCGTCTTTTAGCAGGGCACCGCTGCTGGCATCGAGTTTGATCTCGCGCACCACGCCTTCAGCTGTCAGCAACTCGACTTCGTATTCGTAGCGATTGTCGTCTTCTTCCAGCTCGGCCTCCAGCAGGCGCGCCCCGGGGTGACGCCCCAGGGCGGTCTCCAACAGATGCTCGAGCGGCAGGATGATCCCCTTCTGGCGCAGTTCCAGGGCTTCGTCCTGGTCAAGGTCACGGGCAACGGCCAGGGAACAGACGGCCAGCAGCGCCAGCGCGAAGTAGCGCGCCGGCCGCAGTAGGTGGATCATCAGTTGTCCCGCTCGTCCTTCAGCACTTCACCGGTCTTGGCGTCCAGCGCCACGTCCCATTCGACGTTCTGCGTGTCGCGCAGCTCGACCTTGTAGACGTAGCGACCGTACTCATCTTCAAGTTCGGAGTCGGTGACGGTGGCTCCTGGGTGCTTGGCCACGGCGGCGGCCTTGAGTTCATCCAGCGACTTGACGGTCTTGGCATTTACCAGCTTGACCACTTCGTCGGGCTGCACATCCTTGGCGATGGCGGAATGGGCGCCCAGGGCAAGGGCGGCGGCTACGGTGAACAGGGCAGTCATGCGTTTCATCGTTCTTCTCTCCTGAGAACTGTGCAAGTTGTCTACGGGGTTAAGATTAACCACCGGTCCTTAATTCAACCTGAAAACAACTGGCGCCATGATAGCGCAGGTCAGGCTGCTGTCTCGCCATCACTGAATCCTGCGCGGTCACTGTGGGAGCGGGCTGGCCCGCGAACACCGGTGCAGCCGGTGCCATACACCACGTTGCATGCTTCGCGGGTGAACCCGCTCCACAGGGTATTCGCATGAAGCCTTATAATGACCGCCTGCTGCCCAAGAGATCCGCCATGAGCGCCATTCACATCAAATACCCCGCCCTCACCTTCAAGGCCGGCCAACGTGCCCTGCGGCAGGTCCGCGAGCGCGGCTTGCAGGCGGCCGATGTCGGTGTGCTACCGGGTGCGGCTGGCGGGCCGAAGCCGCTGGGCATCCAGGGCCTGGACCTGGCGCTGTTCGGTGAGTGGCTGCCGTCGGCGCCACGCCAACGTGCGCTGATCGGCGCCTCGATCGGCGCCTGGCGCTTTGCCAGTGCCTGCCTCGACGACCCGGTCGCAGGCATCCGTCGCCTGGGCGAACTGTACACCGAGCAGGATTTCGCCAAGGGCGTCACCCCGGCCGAAATCAGCCGCAGCTGCCAACACATGCTCGATGACCTGCTGCAAGGCCGCGACAGCCAGCTGCTGGCCAACCCGCACTATCGCCTGAACATCCTGGTGGTGAAGAGCCATGGCCAGCTCGCCCACGACCATCGGGGCCGCCTGGGCCTCGGCCTGGGTTCGGTGATTGCCAGCAACCTGCTCGGCCGCTCGCGCCTGGCACGGCACTTCGAGCGCGTCATCCTGCACGACGGCCGCGCCACGCCGCCGCTCGACGCACTGACCGACTTCCCCTCGCGCTGCCTGCCGCTGGACCTGGCCAACCTGCGCCATGCCCTGCTTGCCTCGGGCTCCATCCCCATGGTCATGGAAGGCGTGAAAGACATCCCTGGTGCAGGTGCAGGCACCTACCGCGACGGCGGTCTGCTCGACTACCACCTCGACCTGCCCTACCGCGGCGACGACCTGGTGCTGTACCCGCACTTCACCGACAAGGTCGTACCCGGCTGGTTCGACAAGGCCCTGCCCTGGCGCAAGGGCGATGCCACCCGCCTGCAGAACGTGCTGCTGATGACGCCCTCGCCGCAGTACCTGGCTGCCCTGCCCTACGGCAAGCTGCCCGACCGCAATGACTTCAAGCGTTTCATGGGCGATGCGCCTGGCCGCAAGCGCTACTGGTACAAGGCCATTGCCGAGAGCCAGCGGCTGGGCGACGAGCTGCTGGAGCTGATTGCCACCGGGCGGTTGCATGAACGCCTGCAAGCCTTGTAGCGGCCATGCTGGTAGACTGCGCGCATTCTTGATTCACATAGAGTTATGACAGCGTGGAAATCTTCAAGGAATTCACATTCGAATCGGCCCACCGCCTGCCGCACGTCCCTGCCGGGCACAAATGCGGTCGCCTGCATGGCCACTCATTCAAGGTCGGCCTGCACCTGACCGGCCCGCTCGACCCGCACACCGGCTGGATTCGCGACTTCGCCGAGATCAAGGCGGTCTTCAAGCCGATCTACGAGCAACTGGATCACAACTACCTGAACGACATACCGGGCCTGGAAAACCCCACCAGTGAAGTGATCGCCAAGTGGATCTGGGACCAGGTCAAGCCGCTGCTGCCGGAACTGTCGAAGGTGCGCATCCACGAAACCTGCACCAGCGGTTGCGAATATACCGGCGACTGATTTGGTAAACGCACCAGCCCATTCGCGGGCATGCCCGCGAAGAGGCCGGCAGCTTCACCAATAAAGCTTCAGCCCTGCCCCGCCTCCAAGCCATCGCGCAGGAAACCGGGGGCGATGTAGCGCTGGTAATGCGCCTCGGACAGCAGGAAGAACTCGCGGTCGATGGCGTCGCGCAACTGCGGCAGCTCCCAGTCGCGAAATTCCGGCAACAGCACCATGCCATAGGCTTCCAGGTCACGGATCATCCGCGCCCCGCGGGCAATCAGCTGGTACGCCCAGCAATATTCCGACTGCTGCTCGACAAAGCGGATGGAACGCTGCTCCAGTTGCTGGCGCAGCAGGCCTTTGTCGAACACCTCCAGCTTGGCCATCATCACCTGCACCAGCAGCTGCTCCAGGCGCAGCCACACGGCGCGCTTTTGCGCATCGTCGTAGCCGTTCCAGTTGATCACTTCGTGGTGAAACCGCTTGCAGCCACGGCAAACCGTGTCTCCGTAAACCGTGGAGCACAGGCCGACGCAAGGGGTCTTGATGGACTTGTTGGACATGAAAAACAACAGCTTGGCGATGGAACACGAACCCATGTTAGCCCTTTGTCTAACCAGGGTCACTCGTTAAAGTCATCTTCGCCGCCTTACCTTCGGGCTTTTTTTGCCGTAGAATCATCCCGCCTTTTCAAAGGCAACAATGTCCGTTGGAAGCTGTTTTCAAAGCGTCACGAGCACAGTTCATCCGGTAGAACGGCGTTGGCCCGGGCCATGCATCCCTCGCATGCCCGTGCCAGCCCTCATCAGCTCCCCGTTCTGCAGGCGTAAAACTTTGAAAGCAGCTTCTGTAAGGATTCTTTGCGACTCTGGCTGGGCGGCCCACAAAGCCGTGGCAGCGCATGGGTGCATTGAATGCTGGATGAGCGTCCCGGACCCCCTTTAGGGACCACTGATGAGGGAAATAACTGTGCTTGAAGCCTACCGCAAACACATCGAAGAGCGTGCCGCCCTGGGTATCGTGCCCCAGCCGCTGAACGCCGAACAAACTGCAGGCCTGGTCGAGCTGCTGAAAAACCCGCCGGCCGGCGAAGAAGCCTTCCTCGTAGACCTGATCACCCACCGCGTACCGCCAGGGGTCGACGAAGCTGCCTATGTCAAGGCCGCTTTCCTCTCCGCCGTCGCCAAAGGCGAAGCCAAGTCGCCTCTGATCGACCGCAAGCACGCCACCGAACTGCTGGGCACCATGCAGGGCGGCTACAACATCGAAACGCTGGTCGCACTGCTGGATGACGCCGAACTGGGCGCCGTCGCGGCCGAACAGCTCAAGCACACCCTGCTGATGTTCGATGCCTTCCACGACGTGGCCGAAAAAGCCAAGGCCGGCAACGTTCACGCCAAGGCCGTGCTGGAATCCTGGGCTGCCGGCGAGTGGTTCACCTCGCGTCCGGCCATCGCCGACAAGTACACCCTGACCGTGTTCAAGGTGCCTGGCGAAACCAACACCGACGACCTGTCCCCTGCCCCGGACGCCTGGTCGCGCCCTGACATCCCGCTGCACGCACTGGCCATGCTGAAGATGGCCCGCGACGGCATCGAGCCGCAGCAGCCTGGTTCGGTCGGCCCGCTGGCCCAGATCGAAGCGGTCAAGGCCAAGGGTTACCCGGTTGCCTACGTCGGTGACGTGGTCGGTACCGGTTCTTCGCGCAAATCCGCCACCAACTCGGTGCTGTGGTTCTTCGGCGACGACATCCCGTACGTACCGAACAAGCGCGCCGGTGGTTTCTGCTTCGGTACCAAGATCGCCCCGATCTTCTACAACACCATGGAAGACGCCGGCGCCCTGCCGATCGAATTCGACTGCACCAACCTGGCCATGGGCGACGTCATCGACGTTTACCCGTTCAAGGGCGAAGTGCGCCGTAACGGCAGCGACGAACTGGTCACCACCTTCGAGCTGAAAACCGAAGTGCTGCTGGATGAAGTCCGCGCTGGCGGCCGTATCCCGCTGATCGTCGGCCGTGGCCTGACCGAGAAGGCCCGTGCCGAACTGGGCCTGGGCGCCTCCGACCTGTTCAAGAAGCCGGAGCAGCCTGCCGATTCGGGCAAGGGCTTCACCCTGGCACAGAAAATGGTCGGCCGTGCCTGCGGCCTGCCAGAAGGCCAGGGCGTGCGCCCAGGTGCCTACTGCGAGCCGAAGATGACCACCGTCGGTTCCCAGGACACCACTGGCCCGATGACCCGCGACGAGCTGAAGGACCTGGCGTGCCTGGGCTTCTCCGCTGACCTGGTGATGCAGTCGTTCTGCCACACCGCGGCCTATCCGAAGCCGATCGACGTCACCACCCACCACACCCTGCCAGACTTCATCCGCACCCGTGGCGGCGTGTCGCTGCGCCCGGGCGACGGCATCATCCACAGCTGGCTGAACCGCATGCTGATGCCTGACACCGTGGGTACCGGTGGCGACTCGCACACCCGCTTCCCGATCGGCATCTCGTTCCCGGCCGGTTCCGGCCTGGTGGCCTTCGCCGCCGCCACCGGCGTCATGCCGCTGGACATGCCAGAATCCGTGCTGGTGCGCTTCAAAGGCAAACTGCAGCCAGGCATCACCCTGCGTGACCTGGTCCACGCCATCCCTTACTACGCCATCCAGAAGGGCCTGCTGACCGTCGAGAAGAAGGGCAAGAAGAACATCTTCTCCGGCCGCATCCTCGAGATCGAAGGCCTGAACGAGCTGACCGTCGAGCAAGCCTTCGAGCTGTCCGACGCCTCGGCCGAGCGTTCCGCTGCCGGTTGCACCATCAAGCTGCCAGAGAAGGCCATCGCCGAGTACCTGCAGTCCAACATCACCCTGCTGCGCTGGATGATCGGCGAAGGCTACGGCGATGCCCGCACCCTGGAGCGCCGCGCCCAGGCCATGGAAGCCTGGCTGGCCAAGCCTGAGCTGCTGTCGGCCGACGCCGATGCCGAATACGCCGAGATCATCGAAATCGACCTGGCCGAAGTGAAAGAGCCTGTGCTCTGTGCACCGAACGACCCGGACGATGCCCGCCTGCTGTCTTCGGTACAGGGCGAGAAGATCGACGAAGTGTTCATCGGTTCGTGCATGACCAACATCGGCCACTTCCGCGCTGCCGGCAAGCTGCTGGACAAGGTCAAGGGCGGTATCCCGACCCGTCTGTGGCTGGCTCCGCCAACCAAGATGGACGCTCACCAGCTGACCGAAGAAGGCTACTACGGCATCTACGGCAAGGCTGGCGCGCGCATGGAAATGCCAGGCTGCTCGCTGTGCATGGGTAACCAGGCACGTGTGCAGACCGGTTCGACCGTGGTCTCCACCTCGACCCGTAACTTCCCGAACCGTCTGGGCGACGCCACCAACGTGTACCTGGCATCGGCCGAGCTGGCCGCTGTCGCTTCGATCATCGGCAAGCTGCCGACCGTCGAAGAGTACATGCAGTACGCGAAGGACATCGACAGCATGGCTGCCGACGTTTACCGCTACCTGAGCTTCGACCAGATCGCCGAGTTCCGCGAAGCGGCAGCCAACGCCAAGATCCCGGTGGTTCAGGCGTAAGCTGAGTTGTAAGATGTAAAAGACAGCCCCGGCAGAAATGTCGGGGCTTTCTTGTTTTGCCCGCACCAGCCGAGATCCCTGTAGGAGCAGCCTTGCGCTGCGAAGAGGCCAGCAAGGCGACAGACTCTCCTGAGCTTTAATGGCCTCTTCGCAGCGCAAGGCTGCTCCTACAGGGGTTGCACAGGCCTTGAGCGCTGTGCAGGCCGACTCAGATCACGAACAGGTCGACAAACCTGTGCACCGCCATCTGCTCCAGCTTCTGCTGGTCCTTGCACACATCCACGATCTCCCCACACCGCTGCCGCGCAAAGCGCGTCGCCAGGTTGTCCCTGAACTTGGCCTCCAGCAACGGTATGCCCTCCCCTCGCCGCCGGCGATGCCCGATCGGGTACTCCACCACCACCTGCTCGGTACTGCTGCCATCCTTGAAGAACACTTGCAGCGCATTGGCGATCGAGCGCTTGTCCGGCTCCAGGTACTCACGGCTGAAGCGCGGGTCTTCAACCACCTCCATCTTCTCGCGCAGGCGGTCGATGCTTGGGTGGTTGGCATGGAAGGCATCTTCATAATGCTCGGCCACCAGATGACCGAAAATCAGCGGCACTGCCACCATGTACTGCAGGCAGTGGTCGCGGTCAGCGGCATTGGCCAGCGGACCGCTCTTGGAAATGATGCGGATCGCCGACTCCTGGGTGGTGATGACGATACGGTCGATTTCGTGCAGGCGGTTACGCACCAGTGGGTGGAGGGCTACCGCCGCCTCGCAGGCAGTCTGAGCGTGGAACTCGGCAGGGAAACTGACCTTGAACAGCACGTTTTCCATCACATAGCTACCCAGGTCCTGCGGCACGCGCAGCTCTTGCTGCCCGGCAGGCTTGAGCGCCAGGTCCTTGTTGGTGTGGCTGAACAGCACATCGTAGAAGCCCCACTGCGGCGCGGTGAGCACGCCAGGCACGCCCATCTCGCCACGCAGGGCGATATCGGCCAGGCGCACGCCACGGCTGGAAGCGTCACCAGCGGCCCACGATTTGCGCGAGCCAGCGTTGGGTGCATGGCGGTAGGTACGCAGCGCCTGGCCGTCGACGAAGGCATGGGAAAGAGCGCTCAGCATCTGCTCACGGTTGGCCCCCATCAGCCTGGCACACACCGCGGTTGAGGCTACCTTGACCAGTATCACGTGGTCGAGGCCAACGCGGTTGAAGGCGTTTTCCAGCGCCATCACGCCCTGAATCTCGTGAGCCATGACCATGGCTTCGAGCACATCACGCATCAGCAGCGGTGCCTCACCTGCGGCCACGTGCTTCTGCGACAGGTGATCGGCAACGGCCAGGATTCCGCCAAGGTTATCCGAGGGATGGGCCCATTCGGCGGCCAGCCAGGTATCGTTGTAGTCCAGCCAGCGCACCGTGCAGCCGATGTCCCAGGCAGCCTTGACCGGATCGAGGCGGTAGGCGGTGCCGGGCACGCGGGCGCCATTGGGCACCACGGTGCCTTCCACCTGGGGGCCTAGCAACTTGGTGCATTCGGGGAAGCGCAGGGCCAGCAGGCCGCAGCCGAGGGTATCCATCAGGCAGTTGCGCGCGGTATCCAGGGCTTCGGCGGATTCGACCCGATACGTGAGGGCGTAATCGGCGAGGGTTTGCAGCACCCGGTCGTAGTCCGGGCGGGCGTTGAGGTCTACGTTGGCGCTCATATCCAGCTCCCTTCAGAATTGCCGGGGCTGCGTTGCAGCCCTTCGCGGGCTTGCCCGCTCCCACAAGTACACCACAGCCTTCGAAACCTGTGATTACCTGTGGGAGCGGGCAAGCCCGCGAAGGGGCGCAAAGCGGCCCCAACTCACTAAAGCCGAGCGCCAGTGGTGCGTTAGAAGCTATCGCCAGGCACGCGAACCCAGCCCTCCATCAGCACGCGAGCACTGCGGCTCATGATTGCCTTGGTCACTGTCCATTCACCATTCACCTGGCGCGCCTCGGCCCCCACCCGCAGGGTGCCCGAGGGGTGGCCGAAACGCACGGCGCTGCGCTCGCCCCCGCCTGCGGCGAGGTTGACCAACGTGCCCGGAATGGCCGCCGCGGTACCGATGGCCACCGCGGCCGTCCCCATCATTGCATGGTGCAGCTTGCCCATCGACAAGGCCCGTACCAGCAGGTCGATATCACCTGACTGCACCGCTTTGCCACTGGACGCAGTGTAGGTGCTCGGCGGCGCGACGAAAGCCACTTTCGGCGTGTGCTGACGCCCGGCAGCCTGGTCGACGTTGTCGATCAGGCCCATTCGCACGGCACCATGGGCGCGAATCGTCTCGAAGCGCAGCAGCGCCTGTGGGTCGCCGTTGATGGCGTCCTGCAGTTCGGTGCCGGTGTAGCCGATATCCGCCGCATTGACGAAGATGGTCGGGATGCCGGCATTGATCAGGGTCGCCTTGAACGTACCGACACCCGGCACCTCGAGGTCATCGACCAGGTTGCCGGTGGGGAACATCGCCCCGCCGTCGCCATCTTCGTCGGCCGCCGGATCGAGGAATTCCAGCTGCACCTCGGCGGCCGGGAAGGTCACCCCGTCCAGCTCGAAGTCGCCGGTTTCCTGTACTTCACCTTCGGTGATCGGCACATGGGCGATGATGGTCTTGCCGATGTTGGCCTGCCAGATGCGCACGGTGGCGATGCCATTGCGCGGAATGCGTGCCGGGTCGACCAGGCCGCTGCTGATGGCGAACGAACCGACCGCGGCGGAGAGGTTGCCGCAGTTACCGCTCCAGTCGACGAAGGCCTTGTCGATGCTGACCTGGCCGAACAGATAGTCGACGTCGTGCTCAGGCTTGATGCTCTGCGACAGAATCACGGTCTTGCTGGTGCTCGAAGTGGCACCGCCCATGCCGTCGATCTGCTTGCCGTAAGGGTCGGGGCTGCCGATCACCCGCAGCAGCAGTGCGTCGCGGGCCGGGCCGGGGATCTGCGCCTGCTCGGGCAGGTCTTGCAGGCGGAAGAACACGCCTTTGCTGGTGCCGCCACGGATGTAGGTGGCGGGGATTTTTACTTGCGGTACATGAGCCATGTTCAATTCCTGTCTTGCGCACCCCCTGTGGGAGCGGGTTCACCCGCGAAAGCGTCCGATCAGAAAACAATGTTGTATCTGCTGACGCATTCGCGGGTAAACCCGCTCCCACAGAGGACCGCGCTGCTCTTGATTAGGCGGTCGCTTCGAGGAAGTCCTGAGCGAAGCGCTGCAGCACCCCGCCGGCCTCGTAGATCGACACTTCTTCGGCGGTGTCCAGGCGGCAGGTCACCGGTACCTCCAGGCGCTCGCCGTTGGCGCGGGTAACCACCAGGGTCAGCGTCGCCCGCGGCGTACGCGCGCCCAGCACGTCATAGGTCTCGCTGCCATCCAGGCCGAGGGTCTTGCGGTCGGTGCCCGGCTTGAACTCCAGCGGCAGTACGCCCATGCCCACCAGGTTGGTACGGTGAATACGCTCGAAGCCTTCGGCGACGATCGCCTCGACACCGGCCAGGCGCACACCCTTGGCCGCCCAGTCACGGGACGAACCCTGGCCGTAGTCGGCACCGGCGACGATGATCAGCGGCTGCTTGCGCTCCATGTAGGTCTCGATCGCCTCCCACATGCGGGTGACCTTGCCTTCCGGCTCGATACGCGCCAGCGAGCCCTGCTTCACGCTGCCGTCTTCCTTGCGCACCATTTCGTTGAACAGCTTGGGGTTGGCAAAGGTAGCGCGTTGGGCGGTCAGGTGGTCGCCACGGTGGGTAGCGTAGGAGTTGAAGTCCTCCTCCGGCAGGCCCATCTTCGCCAGGTACTCGCCGGCAGCGCTGTCGAGCATGATGGCGTTGGACGGCGACAGGTGGTCGGTGGTGATGTTGTCCGGCAGCACTGCCAGCGGGCGCATGCCGCGCAGGGTCCGTTCACCGGCCAAGGCACCCTCCCAGTACGGTGGGCGGCGGATGTAGGTGCTCATCGGGCGCCAGTCATACAACGGCGCCACCTTCGGCCCACGGTCTTCCTCGATGGCGAACATCGGGATGTACACCTTGCGGAACTGCTCCGGCTTGACCGCGGCACGTACCACGGCGTCGATCTCTTCGTCGCTGGGCCAGATATCCTTGAGGCGGATTTCCTTGCCATCGACCACGCCCAGTACATCCTTCTCGATGTCGAAGCGAATGGTACCGGCGATGGCGTATGCCACTACCAGTGGCGGCGAAGCGAGGAAGGCCTGCTTGGCATACGGGTGGATGCGCCCGTCGAAGTTGCGGTTACCCGACAGCACGGCAGTTGCGTACAGGTCACGGTCGATGATCTCTTGCTGGATCACCGGGTCCAGGGCACCGGACATGCCGTTGCAGGTGGTACAGGCGAAGGCGACGATGCCAAAGCCGAGCTGCTCAAGCTCCTTCTCCAGCCCGGCCTCTTCCAGGTACAGCTGCACGGCCTTGGAGCCAGGCGCCAGAGACGACTTGACCCACGGCTTGCGGGCCAGGCCCAGCTTGTTGGCATTGCGTGCCAGCAGGCCTGCGGCAATCACGTTGCGCGGGTTGCTGGTGTTGGTGCAGCTGGTGATGGCAGCAATGATCACCGCGCCATCTGGCATCTGCCCTGGCACTTCTTCCCAGCTGCCGGCGATGCCTTTGGCCGCCAGGTCGCTGGTGGCAACGCGGGCATGCGGGTTGGACGGGCCGGCCATGTTGCGCACCACGCTCGACAGATCGAAGCTCAGGGTGCGCTCGTAGACTGCGCCGCCCAGGCTGTCGGCCCACAGGCCGGTGGCCTTGGCATAGGTTTCCACCAGCTTGACCTGTTGCTCTTCGCGGCCGGTCAGGCGCAGGTAGTCGATGGTCTGCTGGTCGATGGCGAACATCGCCGCAGTGGCGCCATATTCCGGGGCCATGTTGGAAATGGTGGCGCGGTCGCCCAGGGTCAGGGCACGTGCACCCTCGCCGTGGAACTCCAGGTAGGCGCCGACGACTTTCTGCTTGCGCAGGAATTCGGTCAGGGCCAGCACCAGGTCGGTGGCGGTGATGTTCGGCGCCAGCTTGCCGGTCAGCTCGACGCCGACGATTTCCGGCAGGCGCATCCACGAGGCACGGCCGAGCATCACGTTCTCGGCCTCCAGGCCACCCACGCCGATGGCGATCACGCCCAGGGCGTCGACATGCGGGGTGTGGCTGTCGGTGCCGACGCAGGTATCCGGGTAGGCCACGCCACGGTCGTTGTGGATCACCGGCGACATCTTCTCCAGGTTGATCTGGTGCATGATGCCGTTGCCCGGCTGGATCACGTCGACGTTCTTGAACGCCTTCTTGGTCCAGTTGATGAAGTGGAAGCGGTCTTCGTTGCGGCGGTCTTCGATGGCGCGGTTCTTTTCGAAGGCCTGCGGGTCGAAACCACCGCACTCGACGGCCAGCGAGTGGTCGACGATCAGTTGCACCGGCACCACAGGGTTGACCTGGGCCGGGTCGCCGCCTTTGTCGGCAATGGCGTCACGCAGGCCGGCGAGGTCGACCAGTGCAGTCTGGCCGAGAATGTCGTGGCACACCACGCGGGCTGGGAACCACGGGAAATCGAGGTCGCGCTTGCGCTCGATCAGCTGCCCCAGCGAAGCGTCGAGGGTAGCCGGGTCGCAGCGGCGCACCAGGTTCTCGGCGAGTACGCGAGAGGTGTAAGGCAGGCCATCGTAGGCGCCGGGCTTGATGGCCTCGACCGCCGCGCGGGCATCGAAGTAGTCCAGGTCGGTGCCTGGCAGGTGCTTGCGGAATGCAGTGTTCATATCGTTATCAGGCTCGGTCACGGTACGGTCGTGGATAGCTTTCTAGTTGCAGCCCTGTGTCAGCTGTTCCGGCCTCATCGCCGGCAAGCCGGCTCCCACAGGTATTGCACTGCTCCTGAGGCTGGTGCAGTCCCTGTGGGAGCCGGCTTGCCGGCGATGAGGCCGGAACAGACCCCCACAGGTACGGCCTGTCAGCGCTGTTCGATCGGCACGAACTGGCGCTGCTCGACGCCGACATACTCGGC
Source organism: Pseudomonas sp. A2 (assembly GCF_023100865.1). NCBI lineage: Bacteria > Pseudomonadati > Pseudomonadota > Gammaproteobacteria > Pseudomonadales > Pseudomonadaceae > Pseudomonas > Pseudomonas sp. A2. Next base: position 2,300,366 of record NZ_CP039127.1, on the reverse strand, counting down.
GCTCGGGCGGATGATGCGGTTGTTGGCACGCTGTTCGAAGACATGCGCCGCCCAGCCGGTCAGGCGCGAGCAGACGAAGATCGGGGTGAACAGCTTGGTCGGGATGCCCATGAAGTGGTACGCCGAGGCGTGGTAGAAGTCGGCGTTGGGAAACAGGCGCTTCTGCTCCCACATAGTCTTGTCGATGGCTTCGGAGACCGGGTACAGCACCTTGTCACCGACTTCGTCGGCGAGCTGTTTCGACCAGCCCTTAATCACCTCGTTGCGCGGGTCGGACTCTTTGTAGATGGCATGGCCAAAGCCCATGATCTTGTCCTTGCGCTCGAGCATGCGCAGCAGCTCGGCAGTGGCTTCCTGCGGGCTCTGGAAGCGCTCGATCAATTCCATCGCCGCCTCGTTGGCACCGCCGTGCAGCGGGCCGCGCAGCGAGCCGATGGCAGCAGTGACGCAGGAGTACAGGTCGGACAGGGTCGAGGCACAGACGCGAGCGGTGAAGGTCGAGGCGTTGAACTCGTGCTCGGCGTAGAGGATCAGCGACACGTTCATGACCTTGACGTGCAGCTCGCTTGGCTTCTTGCCGTGCAGAAGGTGCAGGAAGTGACCACCGAGGGTGTCTTCGTCGCTGGTGCAGTCGATACGCACGCCGTCGTGGGTGAAGCGATACCAGTAGCACATCACCGCCGGGAACAGCGCCAGCAGGCGGTCGGTCTTGTCACGCTGGGCCTCGAAGGTCAGTTCGGGCTCCAGGGTACCGAGCACCGAGCAACCTGTGCGCATCACGTCCATCGGGTGGGCGTCACGCGGGATGCGCTCGAGCACTTCCTTCAGGGCTTGCGGCAGGTCGCGCAGACCCTTGAGCTTGCGCTTGTAGTCGGCCAGTTCGGCTTTGCTCGGCAGCTCGCCATACAGCAGCAGGTAGGCGACTTCCTCGAATTCGGCACCGGCAGCCAGGTCACGCACATCGTAACCGCGGTAGGTCAGCCCGGCACCGGCCTGGCCCACGGTCGACAGCGCGGTCTGGCCGGCCACCTGGCCGCGCAGGCCTGCGCCGCTGAGTACTTTTGCTTCGGCCATGGTGTTTCTCCTTTCTTGAACTTGTTATGGATTCTTTCTGGCTAATTCGGGGGTGGCTGTATCGGCCCTATCGCCGGCAAGCCAGCTCCCACAATGTCTTGCACAGGACTCGAACCTTGTGCGGTACCTGTGGGAGCCGGCTTGCCGGCGATGAGGCCCTCACAGGCTCAACCTTTTTTCTGGGCAAACAACGCATCGAGACTCTGCTCGAAGGCGTGGTAACCAATGGCATCGTAGAGCTCCATGCGGGTCTGCATGGTGTCGATCACGTTCTTCTGCGTGCCGTCGCGGCGCAGCGCGGTGTACACGTTTTCGGCCGCCTTGTTCATGGCGCGGAACGCCGACAGCGGGTACAGCACCAGCGACACGTCGACCGAGGCCAGCTCTTCGGTGGTGTACAGCGGCGTGGCGCCGAATTCGGTGATGTTGGCCAGGATCGGTGCCTTCACCCGGTCGGCGAAGGTCTTGTACATCTGCAGTTCGGTGATGGCTTCCGGGAAGATCATGTCGGCACCGGCCTCGACGCAGGCGGCAGCGCGGTCCAGGGCGGCGTTCAGGCCCTCGACGGCCAGGGCGTCGGTACGCGCCATGATCACGAAGCTGTCATCGGTACGGGCATCGACTGCGGCCTTGATGCGGTCGACCATTTCTTGCTGGCTGACGATTTCCTTGTTCGGGCGGTGGCCGCAGCGCTTGGCGCCAACCTGGTCCTCGATATGGATGGCGGCAGCGCCGAACTTGCTCATCGAGCGCACGGTGCGGGCGACGTTGAAGGCAGAGGCACCGAAACCGGTGTCGACATCCACCAGCAGCGGCAGGTCGCACACGTCGGTGATGCGGCGCACATCGGTGAGTACATCGTCCAGGCCGCTGATGCCCAGGTCCGGCAGGCCCAGCGAACCGGCGGCGACGCCGCCACCGGACAGGTAGATGGCCTTGAAGCCGGCGCGCTTGGCCAGCAGGGCATGGTTGGCATTGATGGCGCCAACCACCTGCAGCGGATGTTCAGCGGCAACGGCGTCGCGGAAACGCTGACCGGGGGTGCTCTTCACAGTCATTTCTCACCTCGTGGGCTGTTGTTGTGGGCGTCCAGATAGTGACGCTCGATATTGCGCTTGGACGCGCCGATGTGGCGGCGCATCAGGAGTTCGGCCAGCTCGCCGTCACGGTCGGCGATGGCATCGAGAATGCGGTGATGTTCGGCAAAGGCCTGGCGCGGCCGGTTGGGCGTGGCGGAAAACTGGATGCGGTACATGCGCACCAGCTGGTACAGCTCGCCGCAGAGCATCTTGACCAGGGTCTGGTTACCGCTGCCCTGGATGATCCGGTAATGAAAGTCGTAGTCGCCTTCCTGCTGGTAATAGCCCAGGCCGGCCTGGAACGCGGCATCGCGCTCGTGGGTGTCGAGCACCCGGCGCAGTTCGTCGATGTCGGCCTGGCTCATGCGTTCGGCGGCCAGGCGGCAAGCCATGCCTTCCAGCGATTCGCGAATTTCGTACAGCTCGATCAGTTCGGCATGATTGAGCGACACCACCCGCGCCCCCACATGCGGCACGCGCACCAGCAGGCGCTGGCCTTCGAGGCGGTGGATGGCCTCGCGCAGCGGCCCGCGGCTGATGCCATAGGTACGCGCCAGCTCCGGCTCGGAAATCTTGCTGCCGGGGGCGATATCGCCCTTGACGATGGCCGCCTGGATGCGCCGGAAGACGTTTTCGGACAAGGTTTCCGTTTCGTCTGTCAGCACCGGGCTGGGGGTGGATAGGTCCTGCATATTGTCGACACCTTGAAAATCTCTTTGCCAGAAATTAGCGAATTAGACCGAAGCAGTCAAAGACAAAATCAATATTGTCGACAATCGTCTAAGAACGAACTAATGCCAGCCCGGTGCTGTCAGATCGCGCACCGCTGGCGTCAAGGCGCCGGCGTGATAGAATGCCGCGCCTCCGATGGAGTATGGATAGCCTGTCTGTCATCCATTCATGCTGTTGACAGATTAACGAGGAAGCTTGCGCAGTCGCTGCCAGTCGCCTTGCCCTGAACACGGCTCTGAACATGGCTTTGAAAACAGCCCCGAACCTTGCACTGCACCGCGCCAGGAATATGAGACTTACACCCGCATCATTGCTGCTCTGCCTCACCCTGCTGCCGGCCCTTGGCCAGGCCGCAGGCAAGACCGTGTACGGTCTCAACGAATATGCACGCCTGGGCGACCTGGACCTGGAAGTGGCCGCCAAGCTCGACACCGGCGCCAAGACCGCGTCGCTCAGCGCCCGCGACATCAAGCGCTTCAAGCGCAACGGCGAAAGCTGGGTGCGCTTCTACCTGGCCATCGACGCCGCCCATTCGCACCCCATCGAACGCCCGCTGGCACGCGTAAGCAAGATCAAGCGCCGGGCCGGCGACTATGATGCCGAATCGGGCAAGGCCTACACCGCACGCCCGGTCATCGAACTTGAAATCTGCATGGGCCAGGCCATGCGCACCATCGAAGTCAACCTCACCGACCGCAGCGCCTTCCAGTTCCCGCTGCTGATCGGCTCCGAGGCGCTCAAGCACTTCGACGCGCTGGTCGACCCAAGCCTTAAATACGCGGCCGGCAAACCTGCCTGTGCCACCGACGCTCCCAAAGCAGAGTAATCCCGATGCGCTCTCTTACCCTCCATCTGAAAGTCCTGATCACCGTGCTGGTGCTGTTGGGCGTGGCGGTCACGGCTTATCAGATCTTCGTACTCGGCATCCCGGTAACCGAGGATGAAACCGACGACCTGTGGAATATCGACGCCAAGGTCGAGTTCGTGGCCAGCACCAAGGACCCGGTCAAGGTGCAGATGTTCGTGCCACCGCTGAACCGCGACTACGTCAGCCTCAACGAGAGCTTCATCTCCAACAACTATGGGGTGAGCGTCAACCGTGCCGACGGCAACCGCAAGGTTACCTGGTCGGCCCGCCGCGCCAGCGGCAACCAGACCCTCTACTACCGCCTGGTGCTGACCAAGCGCTACAGCAACGAGAAGACCACGGTCAAAGGCCCGACCTTCCGTGACAGCCTGGCAGTGGAAGGCCCCGAGAAGATCGCCGCCGAGGCCCTGATGGCGCCGATTCGCCAGCACTCGGCTGACGTCGAGACCTTCGTCAGCGAGACCATCAAGCGGGTCAACAACCTCAACGACGACAACGTCAAGCTGCTGCTGGCCGGCGACACCTCTGCCATGAAGAAGGCCCAGGTCATCGACCTGCTTCTGTCGATCGCCCACGTACCGATGGAGAAGGTGCACACCATTCGCCTGGTGGCCGACACCCCGCAAACCCCGGAACTGTGGCTGCGCAGCTTCAATGGCACCGACTGGCTGTACTTCAACCCCGACACCGGCGAGCAGGGCCTGCCCAGCGATCGCCTGCTGTGGTGGACCGGTGACGACAACCTGATCACCGTCGATGGCGGCAAGAAGGCCAACGTTACCTTCAGCATGAACAACAGCGAGATGAACGCCATCCGCCTGGCCAAGCTGACCGACGAGAATACCGACGCCGATTTCCTCGAATATTCGCTGTACGGCCTGCCGCTGCAGACCCAGCAAACCTTCATGATCATGGTGATGATCCCGATCGGTGTGCTGGTGATCCTGGTGCTGCGCAACCTGGTCGGCCTGCAGACCCTGGGTACCTTCACCCCGGTACTGATCGCCCTGGCCTTCCGCGAGACCCAGCTGGGCTTCGGTATCGTGCTGTTCACGGTAATCACCGCCCTGGGCCTGTCGCTGCGCTCGTACCTGGAACACCTGAAGCTGCAGATGCTGCCACGCCTGTCTGTGGTCCTGACCTTCGTCGTGGTGCTGATTGCCGCCATCAGCCTGTTCAGCCACAAGCTGGGCCTGGAGCGCGGGCTGTCGGTTGCGCTGTTCCCGATGGTGATCCTGACCATGACCATCGAGCGCCTGTCCATCACCTGGGAAGAGCGTGGCGGCGGCCATGCCATGAAGGTTGCCATCGGCACCCTGTTCGCCGCTTCCCTGGCGCACCTGTTGATGATGGTGCCGGAGCTGGTGTACTTCGTGTTCACCTTCCCGGCCGTGCTGCTGATCCTGGTGGGCTTCATGCTGGCAATGGGTCGCTACCGCGGCTACCGCCTGACCGAGCTCGTGCGCTTCAAGGCATTCCTGAAGAAGGCTGACGCCTGATGTTTGGCCTGATCAAGACGTGGAAAGCCCTGGAGGCCCGGGGCATCATGGGTATCAACCGGCGCAACGCGGACTACGTGCTGAAGTACAACAAGCGCCACCTGTACCCGATCGTCGACGACAAGATCATCACCAAGGAGCGCGCGCTGGCGGCCGGCATCCATGTGCCGGAAATGTACGGCATCATCGAGACCGAGAAAGAGATCGAGAAGCTCGACCAGATCATCGGCGGGCGCAACGATTTCGTCATCAAGCCGGCGCAGGGCGCTGGCGGTGACGGCATCCTGGTGATCGCCGACCGCTTCGAGGACCGCTACCGCACGGTGTCCGGCAAGATCATCAGCCACGAGGAGATCGAGCACCAGATCTCGAGCATCCTCACCGGCCTGTACTCGCTGGGCGGCCACCGCGACCGCGCACTGATCGAGTACCGGGTCACCCCCGACCAGATCTTCAAGAGCATCAGCTACGAAGGCGTGCCGGACATCCGCATCATCGTGCTGATGGGCTACCCGGTGATGGCCATGCTGCGCCTGCCGACCCGCCAGTCCGGCGGCAAGGCCAACCTGCACCAGGGCGCCATCGGCGTGGGTGTCGACCTGGCCACCGGCGTGACCCTGCGCGGCACCTGGTTGAACAACATCATCAGCAAGCACCCGGACACCACCAACGCGGTGGATGGCGTGCAACTGCCGAACTGGGACGGCTTCATGAAGCTGGCCGCCGGCTGCTACGAGCTGTGCGGCCTGGGCTACATCGGTGTCGACATGGTGCTGGACCAGGACAAGGGGCCGCTGATTCTCGAGCTCAACGCCCGCCCCGGCCTGAACATCCAGATCGCCAACGACTGCGGCCTGACCCAGCGCACCCACGCCATCGAGGCGCACCTGGAAGCGCTGGCCAAGGATGGCATCAGCGAAGATGCCGAACAGCGCGTGCGGGTATCGCAAGGCTTGTTCGGGCACGTGCATCCGCGCTAGCAACCCGGGGGCCGCTTTGCGGCCCATTCGCAGCACAAGGCTGCTCCTACAGGTTTACGCTATCTCCTGTAGGAGCAGCCTTGTGCTGCGAATGGGCTGCAAAGCAGCCCCCGGCGCCAAACACAATGTTGAATGTCGCGCCCAGCGCTAGGCGCATTTCCTGCACAGGTCTACAATCGCCCTCCTCGCTTTTACATCGCCGTCCACACTGATGCCGACCTGTACGCTCCACCCCTTGCCCTACCAGCCCGTCCCTGCCGCCTATTTCGCCCGCCTGCGCCAGGCCCCCGGTGCGATCCTGCTGGACAGCGCCCGCCCCGGCGCCGAACGCGGGCGCTTCGACCTGCTCAGCGCCTGGCCGCTGCAACACCTGCAAGCGCAGCCCGACGAAGATGGCCGCACCTTCCTCCAGCGCCTGCGCGCCGGCCTGGCACGACTGGGCCATGCACAGTTGCCCGCAGGCAGCGAGCTGCCGTTTGCTGGCGGCCTGATCGGCTACCTGAGCTATGACTTCGGCCGCCGCCTGGAACACCTGCCCAGCCTGGCCGTGGACGACCTTGGCCTGCCAGACGCGCAACTGGGCCTGTATGCCTGGGCGCTGGTGACCGACCACCAGTGCGCGACCAGCCAACTGGTGTTCCACCCGAGCCTGCCGGGCAGCGAACGGGAACGCCTGATCGCCCTGTTCGAAGGTGTCGACAACGCGGAAAGCGGCAGCTTCCAGCTACTCGCGCCGATGACCGGCGACCTGCAGCCCGAGCAGTACAAGGCCGCCTTTGACCAGGTGCAGCGCTACATCCAGGCCGGCGACTGCTACCAGATCAACCTTACCCAGCGCTTCCGCGCGCCCTGCCAGGGCGACCCGTGGCACGCTTATCAGGCCCTGCGCAAAGCCTGCCCCACCCCCTTCTCCGGCTACCAGCAGCTGGCCGACGGCAGCGCCCTGCTGAGCTTCTCGCCCGAACGCTTCATCCGCGTCAGCCAGCGCCAGGTGGAAACCCGGCCGATCAAGGGCACCCGCCCGCGCGCCAGCAACCCGGCAGAAGACATGCGCAATGCCGAGGAGCTGCTGCACAGCCCCAAGGATCGCTCGGAAAATTTGATGATCGTCGACCTGCTGCGCAACGACCTGGGGCGTACCTGCGAGATCGGCTCGGTGAAGGTGCCGGAGCTGTTCAGCCTGGAGAGCTACCCCAACGTGCACCACCTGGTCAGCAGCATCACCGGCCAGTTGGCCAGCGACAAGGACGCCCTTGACCTGATCGGCGACAGCTTCCCCGGCGGTTCGATCACCGGCGCCCCGAAGATCCGCGCCATGCAGATCATCGACGAACTGGAGCCGGCGCGGCGGGCGCTGTACTGCGGCTCACTGGTCTATGTGGATGTGCGCGGTGAAATGGACAGTTCGATTGCCATTCGCAGCTTGCTGGTCAAGGGCGGACAAGTCAGTTGCTGGGGCGGCGGCGCGGTGGTGGCCGACTCCGAGTGGCAGGCCGAATATGAAGAGTCGATTGCCAAGGTGCGGGTGTTGATGGAGACCTTGCAGGGCTTGTGATCGGCGGCGCCTGCTTCGCGGGCTCGCCCGCTCCCACAACTGGCAGATGTGCGCTGTACCTGTGGGCGCAGGCGTCACCGACTCCAGGCCCGCCTAACCCGGCATTTTTTGTTACCATCACCTCACTACGAGCGCACAGCGCCACAGCCAAGATGGAAACCGCCTGATGAGCCAACCCTTCGACGTCGCCGCCCTGGCCGCGACCTATGCCAACAAGTCCCCGCAGGACATCCTCAAGCTTGCCTTCGAGCACTTCGGTGATGACCTGTGGATCTCCTTCAGCGGCGCCGAGGACGTGGTGCTGGTGGACATGGCCTGGAAGCTGAACAAGCAGGTCAAGGTGTTCAGCCTCGACACCGGCCGCCTGCACCCGGAGACTTACCGGTTCATCGACCAGGTCCGCGAGCAGTACAACCTGCCGATCGAAATCCTCAGCCCCGACCGCGCCAAGCTCGACCCGTTCGTCAAGGAAAAGGGCCTGTTCAGCTTCTACAAGGACGGCCACGGCGAGTGCTGCGGCATCCGCAAGATCGAGCCGCTGCGCCGCAAGCTGGCCACGGTTAGCGCCTGGGCCACCGGCCAGCGCCGCGACCAGAGCCCGGGCACCCGCAGCCAGGTGGCTGCAGTGGAAATCGACAGCGCGTTCTCCACGCCCGAACGCACCCTGTACAAGTTCAACCCACTGGCGCAGATGACCAGCGAGGAGGTGTGGGGTTATATCCGCATGCTGGAGCTGCCGTACAACAGCCTGCACGAGCGCGGCTTCATCAGCATCGGCTGCGAGCCCTGCACCCGCCCGGTGCTGCCAAACCAGCATGAGCGCGAAGGGCGTTGGTGGTGGGAAGAGTCGACGCAGAAGGAATGCGGGTTGCACGCGGGCAACCTGATCAGCAAGGCATAACACAGCTGGGGCCGCAAAGCGGCCCCGTACGATTCTAGATCAGTGCACCGGTAGCTCGACGCCTTCGAACAGGTCTTCCAGCTCCTGTTTGTTATGGCACTGAATGGCCTTGGCCATCACTTCACGGGTCAGGTGCGGGGCGAACTTCTCGATGAAGTCGCACATGAAGCCACGCAGGAAAGTGCCGCGGCGGAAGCCGATCTTGGTAATGCTGGCTTCGAACAGCTCGCTGGCATCCAGGGCCACCAGGTCGCTGTCGAGTTTGGTGTCCACCGCCATCTTGGCGACGATCCCCACGCCCAGCCCCAGGCGCACATAAGTTTTGATCACGTCGGCGTCAGCCGCGGTAAACACCACTTTCGGCGTGAGGCCGCGGTGGTTGAACGCTTCGTCCAGCTTCGAACGCCCGGTGAAACCGAACACGTAGGTAACAATCGGGTATTCGGCGACCGCTTCCAGGGTAAGCTTCGGCAGCTTGGTCAACGGATGGCCCTGCGGCACCACCACGCAGCGGTTCCACTTGTAGCACGGCATCATGATCAGGTCGCCGAACAGCTCCAGTGCCTCGGTGGCGATGGCGAAGTCGACCGTACCGTCCGCGGCCATTTCGGCAATCTGCATGGGCGAACCCTGATGCATGTGCAAGGAGACTTCCGGGTACTGCTTGATGAAATTGCTGATCACCGGCGGCAAGGCATAACGCGCCTGGGTGTGGGTGGTGGCGATGGACAGCGTGCCCTTCTTCTCGTTGGAGAACTCCTGGGCAATCTGCTTGATGCTTTCGACCTTGCGCAGGATTTCGCCGGCGGTATTGATGATGCGCTCACCCGCCGGGGTAACGCGGGTCAGGTGCTTGCCGCTGCGGGCAAAGACTTCAACACCAAGCTCATCCTCAAGCAGGCGGATCTGCTTGCTGATACCTGGCTGGGAGGTATACAGGCTCTGCGCCGTCGCGGAGACGTTGAGGTCATGGTGCGCCACTTCCCAGATGTAGCGCAGTTGTTGAAGCTTCATAGGTTTCCCTCGGTTCAGCGATGAGTCCGCGGCAGCAGGCGGCGACGATATATAACTATATTAGTGGTTCTGGAAATAAATCTAGAACTATTTTGTTACATACCACCCCGAAATGGCCTACGGCCATCTTCATGCTTTCCTACGCCCCAAATGCTGCGCCAGCGGCACCATGTATACCGGTACCGGCGACAGCTGCAGCAGCCGTACCGCCGTGCGCCCCAATGGAACATCCACGCCGGCGCCGGTACTGTGGCTACCGAAAATCAGCAGATCGACGCTCAGCCGCTGTGCCTGGTCCAGGATCACCTGCGCTGGGTCGCCCTGGCGTACCCGCACTGCCTTGATCACTGCCAGGTCAGCCTCCTCGCCAAGTTCGTCGCGAAAGTTTTCCAGCACACGCTGCTCGATATTGGCCATCACCGTATTCACCCCCTGGCTGTGCAACTGGTCGAGCGTCTGTTCATCGAGGTAGCTCTGCAGGAGAGATTCAGCGAACTGGCCCATGGGCTCCACCGCATGGATCACATACAACTCGGCGCCAAATGTGCGCGCCAGCGCCAGCGCGTGTTGCATGACAAAAGGGGCGTAGACACCGAGGTCGGTGGCATACAGCATGGAGTGGATCATTCGACCTCCTCGACTGCCGCTGCGGCAGAGCAAGCTTCAGCTTAGCAGCGCGCCGGACGCACGCTTTGCCGTCCGGCGCGCTGCCGATGCGGGCTGGAGCGCCCCGACGGGGCCAGAGCCACCCTCAGCGGGGCTGTTCGCCCCGGTCGATGAAAGCCAACGCCTGGTACAGCATCTCCATGCGCGGCAAGCGGCAGCCTGCCGCACGCGCCCGTGCCAACGGCTCGCCATAGATGGCCTGCAGCTCCAGCGGGCGCTTGTGGACATGGTCGTGGTACATGCTGGGCCAGTAGTCGGGCATGCGCTCGGTCACCTGGAACAGGTGCTCGGCATACCCCTCGGGCAACACATGGCCACATGCCGCCGCGCCTTGTACTACCTCCGCCATCAAGGCCTGGATCAGGGCACGGCCATTACTGTCGGCCATCAACGGCGTGGTGCTGGCTCCGAGCAGCACCGACAGGCCGTTATAGGGTACATTCCATACCAGCTTCTGCCAGCGTGCCTGGGCCAGGTCGGGCATGGCCTGCGAGTCGATGCCCGCAGCCCGGAACAGCTCAGCACCTTCATTGACCAGCGCGGCACCGCCATCGTTTGCCGGCCCGCTGTGGTAGCCAAGGTTGACCGCGCCCAGGGCCTGGTGGCGGATCACGCCGGGCGCCTGGCGGTTGACGCAGATGAAACACAGGCCGCCGAGCAGGTGCATGTCGCTGCGCAAGGCCGGGCGCAACTGCTCCTCCACGCCCAGGCCGTTCTGCAGCAGCACCACCTTGGCGCCCGGTGCGGCCGCCTGCACGATCAGCGGCGCCAACTGGTCATTGCTGGTGGCCTTGGCACCCACCAGCAGCCAGTCGCAGGGCGGCATGCCGGCGGCACTGGAATAGGCCTGCACCTTTATCTGCAGTTTGCCATGCTCGGCACTTTCCAGAGTCAACCCCTGGTCGCGGACAACCTCGTACTCGCTGCGCAAAAGAAAATGCACATCGAAGCCGGCCCGGGCCAGCATCAACCCATAGAAGCCGCCGATGGCGCCACTGCCGATGATGCCGATACGTGGTGTGTGCGGGTGCATGCCGATCTCCTGGTAAAAGTCAGCCTTCTTTTTACACAGGTTGCGCGGCGCTGGGCAGCCCATGCACGGCAAACACCTGCCATCTCGGAAAAACCCCACACGGACTGGGCCCAGCCCATTGTCGCGCCACCTGTAACGCGCTAAGGTTCGGCTCCCCGCTGCGATTATTCTTGCTGCTGGGCCGCACGGGGATAGTTGGCGGCCGGCACCCGTGACCTGACGAGTAACACGATGGCTGATTTACCGATCGATGACTTGAACGTTGCCTCCAACGAGACCCTGATCACACCCGATCAGCTCAAGAAGGAAATCCCCCTCAGCGCCAAGGCCCTGCAGACCGTGACTGCCGGCCGTGAAGTGGTGCGCAATATTCTCGACGGCAAGGACCATCGCCTGTTCGTCGTGGTCGGCCCTTGCTCGATCCACGACATCAAGGCCGCCCACGAGTACGCCGAGCGCCTGAAAGTGCTGGCCGAGGAAGTGTCCGACACGCTGTACCTGGTCATGCGCGTGTATTTCGAAAAACCGCGTACCACCGTCGGCTGGAAAGGCCTGATCAACGACCCGTACCTGGATGACTCGTTCAAGATCCAGGATGGCCTGCACATCGGCCGCAAGCTGCTGCTGGACCTGGCCGAAATGGGCCTGCCGACCGCCACCGAAGCGCTCGACCCGATTTCCCCGCAGTACCTGCAGGACCTGATCAGCTGGTCGGCCATCGGCGCCCGTACCACCGAATCGCAGACCCACCGCGAGATGGCTTCGGGCCTGTCCTCGGCAGTCGGTTTCAAGAACGGCACAGACGGCGGCCTGACCGTTGCCATCAACGCCCTGCAGTCGGTATCCAAGCCGCACCGCTTCCTCGGCATCAACCAGGAAGGCGGCGTGTCGATCGTCACCACCAAGGGCAACCCGTACGGCCACGTGGTACTGCGCGGCGGCAACGGCAAGCCGAACTACGACTCGGTCAGCGTCGCCCTCTGCGAACAGGACCTGGCCAAGGCCAAGATCAAGGCCAATATCATGGTCGACTGCAGCCACGCCAACTCCAACAAGGACCCGGCCCTGCAACCACTGGTGATGGAGAACGTCGCCAACCAGATCCTCGAAGGCAACCAGTCGATCATCGGCCTGATGGTCGAGAGCCACCTGAACTGGGGCTGCCAGTCGATTCCGAAGAACCTGGACGAGCTGCAGTATGGCGTGTCGATTACCGATGCCTGCATCGACTGGTCGGCTACCGAGAAGACCCTGCGCAGCATGCGTGCCAAGCTTAAGGATGTGCTGCCGCAGCGTAAGCGCGGCTGATGCAATAAAAGAGCGGGGCCGCTTCGCGCCCCATTCGCGGCACAAGGCCGCTCCTACAGGGTTATGCGATTTACTGTAGGAGCGGCCTTGTGCCGCGAATGGGGCGCGAAGCGGCCCCGCTCTTTTTTACAGCATCAGACCTTGCTCGAATGCCGCTGCTGGCGCTCCATGTAGCGTTCCACGTACGAGCAGGACGGAATCACCGTGTAGCCCATCTGCTCAGCATACTCCAGGGCCCGCTCGGTCAGGGCGGCAGCAATCCCGCGGCCGCGCAGGGCGTTGGGTACGAAGGTGCGATAGATGTCCAGCGTCTGTTTGCCCAGGTCCATGTACGTCAGATAGGCACGATGACCGTCCACGCTGGTCTCGAACTGATGACCGGCCTGGTCATGATGGATGGTCAGCGCTTCGCTCATCACTACTCCTCGCAGGTCTTCTCGGCAGACCCATACCTTAACCGATGGTGGTTTATCCGGCACAGAATCCTCTACGCCACCTGTTGCCCACTTCGACCACTGGACGATTGCAATCGTTCGGATCTTCCGGCACTCACAAGATAGTAGGCGCCGCAGGCAGGATTGCTCAAGGTGGTGGCGGTTAAAAATGGCGAAAATGCAGCCAAATGCCATTCTTGACCGCACGCCCTGCAGCAACCGGATGTACTAGGGCTTAAGACGCTGGCAGACAGTTAGAGTCACCCTTAGTTCAACAAAAAAGTTCCTGTACTACAGTCGCTTGCGAGCCCTGCACGTTTTTTTCACGGAGCGTGCCGCAAATCTTGTCGAAAAGGCGTCAAGCAACATTTTTTTTGCAGTTCTTGCGCTTAGTCAGTTTACTTACTACAAGTAATGGGTACTATGTACGCCGGCCAGTTTCTCTTTTCCGAGAGATGGCTATTTAATAGAAAGTCCTTGAAGGGGAACACGATGAACAACGTTCTGAAATTCTCTGCTCTGGCTCTGGCCGCAGTTCTGGCTACCGGTTGCAGCAGCGTATCCAAAGAAACCGAAGCTCGTCTGACTGCGACTGAAGACGCAGCAGCTCGCGCTCAAGCTCGTGCTGACGAAGCCTACCGTAAGGCTGACGACGCACTGGCAGCCGCTCAGAAGGCTCAGCAGACCGCTGACGAAGCCAACGAGCGCGCTCTGCGTATGCTGGACAAAGCCAGCCGCAAGTAATAATCCTCACGGATTGTTATGAAGCCGACCCACTTGTGGGTCGGCTTTTTTATTGCCTGCGCACAAGGCAAACGCGCCAGGCAGAAACGAAAAGGCCTGCACTAAGGCAGGCCCGGGTGTGTCGCAATTACCTTACTGCAGTTCGGGCGGAATGCTCGAAACCATCGGCGCACCACCCTGGTTTTCGGTCGGTACGGCAATTTCCACCGGCATGCCATCTTCCGCGGCCACCACATCACGCACCATGTCCCAGTTCATGCGTAGGTTATTGGCCAGGTCTTCTCGCTTGAGCAAGGCATTGATAACAGCAGTGTGTTTATCGACCACAGACGGATTACCCTGGTCGTCCAGCGGCGTGTGCGCCTCCAGATAGACCTTGCCACCACTGATACCGAACTTGTAGGGCTCGTTGATGATGCGCACCGGCGTACCCACCGGCACCATCTTCGACAGTTCCAGCACGTTGTTGTTGAGCATGCGGAAGCAACCGTGGCTGGTACGCATGCCAATGCCGAACTTCTTGTTCGAACCGTGGATCAGGTAGCCCGGCACGCCGAGAGTGAACTTGAACGGCCCCAGCGGGTTGTCCGGGCCGGCCGGCACCACGCTCGGCAGGATGTCGCCGTCAGCCGCGTGCTCGGCACGGATGGACGCTGGCGGAGTCCAGGTCGGGTTTGGCGTCTTGGCGGTGATCTTGGTATTGGCGATCGGCGAACCCCAGCCTTCACGACCGATGCCCAGCGGGAATGTATGCACCACGTTCTGCCCTTTCGGGAAGTAGTACATACGGTATTCGGCCAGGTTGATGACGATGCCTTCACGCGGGCCAGGCGGCAGGATGTAGCGGGTCGGCAGGATGATCTCGGTGCCGGCACCTGGCAACCACGGGTCCACACCCGGGTTGGCGGCGATCATTTCCAGGTAGCCGAGGTCGTTGGCAGTGCCGATATCGGCGAACGTGTCCTCGTACTTTGCCTTGATCACATGCACCTGGCCGATGATGTCTTCACCGGGTGGTGGCAGTGGCAGCTCCAGCGCAGCAGCGGGGCCTGCTACCAGCAGGGCGGCCAGGGACAGGCTACGGGTGACGGCAGGAAAGCGCGGCAACATCCGGTAAATCCTTCGAAAGGTGGGTCAAGAGAATCGATTGTACACCCGCGCCGATGCAAGCGGGAGGCATTGGCGCCATGCAAGCGTTTCAGATGATGAAAGGTGCGGCGTTCAGCCGCCCTGCAGCTCTGGCCACACCGGGCGCATGCCGCGCCGCTGGGCATCGAGGATGGCGCGGCACAGGTCGCACAGGCGGCCATCGCGGTAGATCGAGCGCGGCACCCCCGACCAGCGCGGTTGCGCCGGCAGCAGGCCACCGCACAAAGTGCGGTCGGCCGGCACGCCCAGCTCCAGCTGGCGGGCCACGAGGTGGACGCGGATTTCCTGGCAGGCGAACAGGTCGAGCTGCTCATCAGGCTCGATCAGTTGGTAGGCATACAGGGACCAGGCAGGGCGCGGCATCGGTGGCACTCGAAACGGGGGGCGCAACATTAGCCGAAAGCCGGCGCCGTTTAAAGCGTCACAGCAAGGGTTTTATCGCCGGCCAGGCATTTTCCAGCAGGCGCTGCTGGGCGGCCTGGGCCGGGTGAATGCCATCCGCCTGCATCAACTCAGGCACGCCCCCTACCCCCTCGAGGAAAAACGGCACCAGCGGCACCTGTTTTTCCGTCGCCAGCTGCTCATACACCTGGGCGAAGGCGGTGGTGTAGCGCACGCCATAATTGGGTGGCAGGCGCATGCCCAGCAGCACCACCTTGGCACCGGCCTTGCGCGAGCTCTCGATCATCGAGGCAAGATTTTGTTGCAATTGCGCTGGCGGCTGCCCACGCAGGCCATCGTTGCCGCCCAGTTCCAGTACCACCAGGCTCGGCTTGTGCGCTGCAAGCAGCGCCGGCAGCCGCGCCTGGCCACCTGCACTGGTGTCGCCGCTGATCGATGCATTGACCACCTTGTCGTCGAAACCTTCGTCCCGCAGGCGGGTCTGCAACAGGGAAACCCAGCCCTGGCGGGTATCCAGGCCAAAACCGGCGCTGATACTATCGCCGACAACCAGCAGTGTTCCCGCCGCCGCGCTCTGGGCCAGGCAATACAGGGCCAGACCGGCACTCAACCACCACACTCGCATCGGATTCTCCATGGGCCCCAGCATTCTCGTTGCGCAGAACCTTAGCAAAGTGGTCCCCAGCGCGGAAGGTGACCTGACCATCCTGCACGCCCTGTCCCTCGACCTGGCCCAAGGCGACAGCCTGGCCATCGTCGGCGCCTCGGGTTCGGGCAAGTCGACCCTGCTTGGCCTGCTCGCCGGCCTCGACCAGCCCAGTGCCGGCAAGGTCATCCTTGCTGGCCACGACCTGGGGCCGCTGGATGAAGACCAGCGCGCGCGGGTGCGCGCCGAACATGTGGGTTTCGTGTTCCAGTCGTTCCAGTTGCTCGACAGCCTCAATGCCCTGGAGAACGTCATGCTGCCGCTGGAGCTGGATGGCCGCCGCGATGCCCGCGAACACGCGCGCACCCTGCTCGAACGGGTCGGTCTGGGCAAGCGCCTGAGCCACACTCCGCGCCAGCTTTCGGGCGGCGAACAACAACGGGTGGCCATCGCCCGCGCCTTCGCCGCGCAACCGGCAGTGCTGTTTGCCGACGAACCCACCGGCAACCTCGACAGCCACACCGGCGAACGCATCAGCGACTTGCTGTTCGAACTGAACAAGGAGCGCGGCACCACCCTGGTGCTGGTTACCCATGACGAACGCCTGGCCCGGCGCTGCCGCCGCCAGATTCGCCTGGATGCGGGCCGCCTGGTGGCCCCGGCGGAGGCCTGATGACCCACATGCCGCTGTCCCGCCTGTGCGGCCTGGCCCTGCGCCAGCTGCTGCGCGACATTCGCGCAAGCGAAGTGCGCGTGCTGTTCTTCGCCCTGCTGGTGGCGGTCGCGGCCAGCACTGCCATCGGCTATTTCGGTGCCCGCCTCAACGGCGCCATGCAACTGCGCGCCAGCGAGTTCCTTGGTGCCGACCTGGTGCTGCAGGGCAGCGCCCCGGCCCGCGACCAGCAGATCGAGGCCGGCAAGGCACTGGGCCTGCGCCACGCCCAGGTCGTCGAGTTCACCAGCGTGGTCGGCGGCGACAACGGCATCCAGCTGTCCAGCGTCAAGGCTGCCGACGGTGCCTACCCATTGCGCGGGCAAGTGCGCAGTGCTGCGCAGCCCTATGCCACAGAAACCCCGGGCGGCGGCCCGGCACCTGGCGAAGCATGGGTCGAACCACGCCTTTTGGCGGCATTGGGGCTGAAGGTTGGCGACAGCATCGACGTGGGCATGAAGACGCTGCGCATGAGCCGCGTACTGACCTACGAACCGGACCGCGCCAACAACTTCTACAGCCTTACCCCACGGGTAATGATGAACCTGGCCGACCTGCAAGCCACCGGCGTGGTCCAGCCGGGCAGCCGGGTCACCTACCGCGACCTGTGGCGCGGCGATGCCGAAGCGCTGGCCCAGTACCGCGGGGCACTGAAAAAGGACCTGGCCGCCAACCAGCGCCTGCGCGACACCCGCGACGGCAACCAGCAGGTCGGCGGCGCGCTGGGCAAGGCCGAGCGCTACCTGAACATGGCCAGCCTGGTGGCGGTGCTGCTGGCAGGCGTTGCCGTGGCCCTGTCGGCCAGCCGCTATGCCGCACGCCGCCTGGACGCCAGCGCCCTGCTGCGCTGCCTGGGCCTTTCGCGCCGCCAGGCACTGGGCCTGTACTGCCTGCAATTGGCCATGCTCGGCCTGGTCGCCGCGCTGGCCGGCGCCCTGCTCGGCTGGCTGGCGCAACTGGGCCTGTTCCGCCTGCTGCATGGCCTGTTGCCAAGCGTGGTGCCTGCAGGCGGCATCGTCCCAGCCCTGGCCGGCATCGCTACCGGGCTGGTAGCCCTGGCCGGTTTCGCCCTGCCGCCAATTGCCGCGCTGGGCCAGGTACCGCCGCTTCGCGTGCTGCGCCGCGACCTGCTGCCGATACCGCCCAGCAGCTGGCTGGTGTACGGCGCGGCCCTGTTTGCACTGGGCCTGATCATGTGGCGCCTGAGCCTCGACCTGCTGCTCACCTTCGCCCTGCTCGGTGGCGGCCTGGTCGCCGCGCTGCTGCTCGGCGGCCTGCTACTGCTCGGTTTGCGCAGCCTGCGCCAATTGCTGGCCGGGGCACCACTGACCTGGCGACTGGGGCTGGGCCAACTGCTGCGCCACCCCATGGCCGCTGCCGGCCAGGCCCTGGCCTTCGGCCTGATCCTGCTGGCCATGGCCCTGGTCGCGCTGCTGCGCGCAGAACTGCTCGACACCTGGCAAGCGCAGTTGCCCAAGGATGCACCCAACCATTTCGCCCTGAACATCCTGCCGGATGATCGTGAGCCCTTCGCCCAACACCTGCAGCAGGTCAATGCCACCTCGGCGCCGCTGTACCCGGTGACACCCGGCCGCCTGGTAAAAATCAACGAGCAACCGGTGCAGCAGGTGGTCAGCAAGGACTCGGCAGGTGAGCGCGCCGTGCAGCGCGACCTCAGCCTGACGTGGGCGGCCGAGCTGCCCGAAGGCAACGCATTGACAGGAGGCAACTGGTGGCAGGCGTTGCCCGCCGAAGATGAAATCCCCGGTGTGTCGGTGGAGGCGGAACTGGCCAACAGCCTGAAGCTGCAACTGGGCGACCTGCTTACCTTCGACATCGGCGGCCAGCAACGCCAGGCACGGGTCAGCAGCCTGCGCAGCGTGCACTGGGACAGCTTCCAGCCGAACTTCTACATGATCTTCCAACCCGGCACGCTGCAGGGGCTCCCGACCACCTACCTGACCAGCTTCTATCTGGCACCGGGCCATGACCTGGATGTGGTGGCGCTGTCACGGGCATTCCCGGCAGTGACCATCCTGCAGGTGGACGCCCTGCTCGATCAGCTGCGCAGCATCCTCGCCCAGGTGACCCTGGCGGTCGAGTATGTGTTGCTGTTCGTGCTGGCAGCCGGGCTGGCGGTGCTGTTCGCTGGCTTGCAGGCAACGCTGGACGAGCGCATCCGCCAGGGCGCCTTGCTGCGTGCGCTGGGCGCGGCGCGGCCATTGCTGGTCAAGGCGCGGCGGATCGAGTTCGGCTTGCTGGGTGCGGCCAGCGGCTTGCTGGCGGCGGTCGGGTGTGAGCTGATTACCTTGGTGCTGTACCGCTATGCCTTCGACCTGCAATGGAGCCCGCATGTGTGGTTGCTGCTGTTGCCGCTGGCAGGGGCGCTGCTGGTAGGTGGTGCGGGGGTGCTGGGGACGCGGCGGGCATTGAATGCCAGCCCGTTGGCGGTTTTACGCGAGAGTTGATGACAGCCTGTGCCGGCCTTTTCGCGGGTAAACCCGCTCCCACAGGTCCGACACAGGTTTCAAGTACTGTGGTGAACCTGTGGGAGCGGGTTTACCCGCGAAAAGGCCGGCACAGGCAACATCACATCACTGCCCGTAGCTGATGTTGTTTACATACCAGGTCGCTTCACCGGTAGGTGTGTGCACCACCACCTCATCACCCTCCTCCTTCTTCAGCAAGGCGCGAGCCATGGGCGAGTCGATCGAGATGTAGTCATTGCGCCCATAGATCTCGTCATACCCGACAATGCGAAACTTCATGGTCTCGCCGTCGTCGTTCTCGATCTCCACCCAGGCACCGAAAAACACCTTGCCCTCCTGCTGCGGCGAGTAGGCCACCACCTTCACATCCTCAAGACGCTTGCGCAGGTAACGCACCCGGCGGTCGATCTCGCGCAGCAGCTTCTTGTTGTACTGGTAGTCGGCATTCTCGCTGCGGTCGCCCAGCGAGGCCGCCCAGGTAACCTTCTGGGTAATCTCCGGGCGGTACACCCGCCACAGGTGGTCCAGTTCTTTCTTCAGCGCCTCATGGCCTTCCGTGGTGATGATATTGGTACTCAACAGCGCGCTCCTCAGCGGCGGGTAATCAGGCCTTGGCGCGCGATACGGGTGAGGTGGCCGATGATATCGGCGGCCTCGTCCGGCGCCGGGGCCTGGATCACGGCCAGGTCGAAACGGTCATTGCCATACTGCGCGAGGTGGCAGCCGGTATCGGCGAACTGGATCAGAAAGGCACGCGCCTGGCCCTTGCGCCTGGACAGGCCTTCAAGGTGACGCAAAAGAGTGGGTTGATGCTGGCCGCCGAGCAGAATGCGCGGTGTGCGGGACGCCTGGCTGGCAGGCAAGGGGCTCAAACAGACACTGGTACGTGGGCAACTCATGGAGCTTCTCTCCGCCTCGCGAATCCCGCTGGGCAGCGGTGGGAGGCGTCACCGAACCAGCGCTTTAGCGGTATTTCGGATGACCCGGAGAGGGGCTTTCCTGCGCCCCGCAAGTAGCTGTTTAAATCGGCGCAGACGGTATGCTAGAGCTACAAGCGGCAAGATACAAGCCTCAAGCCGAAAGTGATCGGCCTAAGGCTCGTATCTTGGCATTTGCGGTGTATCAGCGGGCGATCAGGCGGTCCAGCGAGAAGCGGCCAGCGCCTTCGATCAGCACCGCGACGGTGCCAGCCAGCAGGGCCAGGCCAAACTCATAGCCGTTGTTGGACATGAACAGGCCGTTGCCGATGTGCACCGAGAGGATCGCCACCACCAGGGTTACCGCCAGCACCAGGGCCGCCGGGCGGGCCAGCAGGCCGATCACCAGGGCCAGGCCGCCGAAGAACTCGGCACTACCAGACAACAGGGCCATCAGGTAACCCGGGGCCAGGCCGATGCTCTCCATCCACTGGCCGGTGCCTTCCAGGCCATAGCCACCGAACATGCCGAACAGTTTCTGCGCACCATGGGCAATGAAGATGATGCCGACCAGAATACGGATGACGCTCAGGCCAGCGCCGGCGCGGGTGGAGAACAGAGCGTTGAGGGTAGCGTTGTTCATGTCGAAGACTCCTTGAAGCGAGGAAAGTTGTGTTGGGATGGGCGCCATCATAATCGATCTAATAGATATGAAAATCGCAAAAAACCCAACATAACAATCGACAAAATCGATTTGTTAGCGCTTAGCTACGCGCTCCAGCGCAGCACGTTCCCGATTGAACGCTACAAAGTACTTGTTGACGCTGTTGACGAAGTTGACTGGCCCCATGCCCACCTGCTCCATGGCAATGCGTTCGGTCTGGAAGAACCACTGGTCGCCATTCAGCCCGCGACGCCGCGCCTCCGCACGCATGGCCTGGACCCGCTCGGGCCCCAGGTTGTAGGCCGCCAGGACGAAGGCCATGCGCTCGCGCTCGTTAATCTTGGCGCTGGCAAAGAACTTGCGCCGGATCAGCGCCAGGTAACGGGCGCTGGCCTGGACATTGCCATCCACCGAGGCGGTGTTGCTCACCCCCACGCGCTGCGCCGCCGAAGGGGTGATCTGCATCAGGCCATGGGCCCCTCCGGTGCCGCGCGCTGCCGGGTTGAGCGTCGACTCCTTGAAGGCCAGCGCGGCCAGGTTGAGCCAGTCGATCTGCTGCGCCTCGCCGTGTTTCTGCAGCACCCCCCGCAGCGCGGTGAGGCGCTGGCGATTCTTGCTGGCCAAGGGGTCGTGCACCCGGTACTGGCGACGGTAGATGCGCTCGAACGCGGCGTCCTGGTTGTCCGGCGCCCGGTAGCCCTGCAGAAAGCGATCGACCGTGGCCAGCAACTGCGGCGCATCGCGCCCCACATACCAACGCATGGCTTGCGGCGCCCCCAGTTTTACGCGGCTGTCCAGCCTCAAGCGCGGCATCACCCGGGCCCAGCGCCGGGCGATCGGCTGCTCGACCACGGTCAGGTGATAGATGCCGGCCTGGACCATTTCCAGCACATCTTCCACCGCCAAGGTCGAGTCGACCCACTCCACCTTGATCGGCGCGCGCTTGCGCAGCGCCAGCTGCTGGTTGACCTGCTGGATTAACGGGCCGGCCGCGCTGGCGCTGGTCAGGGCCACGGTACGCCCGGACAACTGCTCGACATGGCTGAAACTGCGCTCGCCCTTGCGCCCCACCAGCAGCAGCGGCACCTGGTCGAGCACTGGTGCGCTACTGCTGACCCCGCGCACCACGGCGGGGTCGAGCAGCTCGCCCGGCGCGGCCAGGTCGCCCTCGCCACGGGCCAGGGCGCCCAGCAACTGCTCCTTGGCCCGCGGGATCAGCTTTAGCTGGATCTCCTGGCCATCGTCGGCGCGGGCATTGAGGTAATGCTCCAGGGCACGCAGGCGGTAGTATTCAATACCGACCGGCTCGCCCTTGACCTCACCGGAGCTGTTGCGGCTCTGGTTGACCAGCACCCGCAGCACCTGGCTGGTGCGAACCTGTTGCAGGTCACGGACCTTGGCAGGCGCGATGTTCTGCTGCGGCCCCGGCGCGCGCGCATGGGCAGGCCCGGTCAGGGTCAGCCCAAGCGTCAGCAGGAAAATGAGCCAGCATCGCTGCATGCGAAAACGTGTCCGTTGTCGGTGGGCGGCATCCGTGGGTTGTGCCGCCAAGAGAAATGACGGCAAAAGACCACGGCAACAGCATGAAGTTCTTGGCTTTTTCAGAAAAACAAGGTTTTTGCTATGCTGGCCGTCCCGCGGCACGAGGTAGCACCATGCAACTGATCGATATCGGCGTCAACCTGACCAACAGCAGTTTCCACGACCAGCAGGCGGCAATCGTCGAGCGCGCCCTTGAGGCCGGGGTCACGCAAATGGTGCTGACGGGCACCAGCCTGGCGGTCAGCGAACAGGCGCTGGAGCTGTGCCAGCAACTGGATGCGAGCGGCGCGCACCTGTTCGCCACGGCAGGCGTACACCCTCATGATGCCAAAACCTGGGATGCCGGCAGCGAGCGCCAGTTGCGCCAGCTGTTGAGTGAACCACGTGTACGCGCCGTGGGTGAATGCGGCCTGGACTTCAACCGGGACTTCTCCCCTCGCCCGCTGCAGGAAAAAGCCCTGGAGGCACAACTGGCGCTGGCTGCCGAGCTGCGTCTGCCGGTGTTCCTGCACGAACGCGACGCCAGCGAACGCCTGCTGGCGATCCTCAAGGATTACCGCGACCATCTGACCGGCGCAGTGGTGCACTGCTTTACCGGCGAGCGCGACGCGCTGTTCGCCTACCTGGACATGGACCTGCACATCGGTATTACCGGCTGGATCTGCGACGAACGCCGTGGCACCCACCTGCATCCGCTGGTGGGCAACATTGCCGAGGGGCGGCTGATGCTGGAGAGCGATGCGCCTTACCTGCTACCACGCAGCCTGCGGCCCAAGCCGAAGAACGGGCGCAACGAACCAGCGTTCCTGCCAGAGGTGTTGCGTGAAGTGGCCTTGCACCGGGGTGAGTCGACCGAACACACGGCGGCACATACCACGGCAACGGCGCGGGCGTTTTTCCAACTCCCCTGAACCCGACGCGACCCTTTGTAGGAGCAGCCTTTTGCTGCGAAGAGGCCATAACAGCTACTACATTCGGTTGGCCTTACCTGGCCCTTCGCAGCACAAGGCTGCTCCTACACGGGCTTGTGCTTGGTGTTGATATGCATCAACAAACTCCATGGCGCACGCAGGCACAATGATGGCACCTTGCCAATATTGTTCCCGCTCAACTCAGAGAAGACCTGCCCATGGGTGCCTGGCTTAGCAATGTTTCCCTGAAGTACAAGTTCTGGGCCGTCAACGCGGTGGCCTTTGTCACGACCTTGCTGCTGGTGCTCTATGCCGTGCACCTGGAGCAGCGCGCCCGCGCCGAGGCCGCGCAGGCCCAGGCGGCCGCGCAGGCGCAACTGCTTGCTGCCTGGCCGGCCGGCCAGCCGCTGCCCCGCCCGGCCAACGTCATCAGCTGGTCAGCCGGGCAAACGCCCACCTTCGCGGGCGAACCCCTGGAGGCCCTGCGCAATGCCCAAGGCTGGGTCGAACTGCCTGCCGCCCGACTCTTGGGCAACAACCCGCTACAGGGCGCGCAGGTACTGCGCAACGGTGATCAGCAAATGGCCGTGCTGGCCCAGTCGCCAAGCCTGCGCCAGGTGTTCTTCGACCGATTCAGCAACTACGCGGTATGCGTACTGATCCTGATGCTGGCCATGCTCGGCGCCTCGCAGCTGCTGATCCGCTTCCTGCTCAGCCAGCTCAACACCCTCAAGGATGTGATGCTGCACGTGGAAAAGACCGGCGACCTGTCGGCCCGCGTGCCGTTGGCCTGTGGTGACGAGGTCGGCCAGATGGCCGGGGCCTTCAATGCCATGCAGGCGACCTACCACCGCGTGGTCAGTACTGTCGCCCACACCGCTGCGCAACTGGACTCCGGTGCCGCGCGCCTGGCCGCGAGCATGAGCGAGGTGCGCCACGGCATGCTCGGCCAGCAGAGCGAGACCGACCAGGCCGCTACCGCCATCAACGAAATGTCGGCAACGGTGCACCACATCGCCCAGCATGCCGGCGCCACCCGTGACCTGTCACAAACAGCCGACGCCCTGGCCGGTAGCGGCCAGGAGGTGGTCAGCCGGGTACAGGACTCGATCTCCGGGCTGTCCAGCGGCGTGCAGCAAACTGCCGAGATGATTCGTCAACTGGCCGAAGACAGTCAGAAGATCAATGGCGTGGTCAGTGTGATCCACAGCATCGCCGAGCAGACCAACCTGCTGGCGCTCAATGCCGCCATCGAAGCAGCGCGCGCCGGCGACCTGGGCCGCGGCTTTGCCGTGGTGGCCGATGAAGTGCGCAACCTGGCCAAGCGCGTACAAAACTCCACCGACGAGATCACCACCATGGTTTCGGCCCTGCAGTCGGGCACCCGGGATGCAGTGGAGTTCATGCAGGAGAGCTCGTACAAGGCCGACGACTGCGTCCGCCAGGCCCAGGAGGCCGGCGAAGCACTGGCCGAAATTACCGGTGCCGTGGCGCAGATGCGCGAAAGCAACACCCAGATTGCCGTGGCAGCCGAGCAGCAAAGCCAGGTGGCCGAGGAAATGAACCGCGCCGTGGTGAGTATCCGCGATGTCACCGAACAGACCGTGCAACAGACCGTGGGCTCGGCAACCACCAGCAGCGAACTGGCAACCCTGGCCGGTGAACTGAACAAGGCCATTGGCCAGCTCAAGCTATAGTCACCATAGCCAGCCTCGATTGGCCCCCGCCTGGGGGGCGCACTAAGCTTTGGGCATGACCGAGAGGAAATGCCCATGAGCAAACGCCTGCCCAACCTGCCCGCCTGGCAATGGCGCGGCTACCACCACAACCACCGCCACCCGGCCAACCTGGTGCTGCACCTGATCGCCGTGCCTTTGTTCATCCTTGGCACGTTGCTGATTCTGTCCGGCCTGTTCGGTCTGGACCTGGGCCAGATTGCCGTTGGCATCATTGCGCTGATCGCCGGCCTGGGCCTGCAACGCCAGGGCCATCGACTGGAAGCCGAGCAACCCGAACCCTTCGCCAACCGCAAGGATGCCGTGCAACGCCTGCTGACCGAGCAGTTCATCACGTTTCCGCGCTTCTTGCTGAGCGGGGCCTGGTGGAAGGCCTGGCGGGAACGACACAAGCATCGCCATTGATGCTCCAATCACGCGCAATCTTTTGTAGGAGCGCCCTTGTGTCGCGAAAGGGCTGCGCAGCAGCCCCGGATTTACAGCTTCGCCGCGAAGATTGCCGGGGCCGCTTTGCGGCCCTTTCGCGACACAAGGCCGCTCCTACAGGAAAGCGTGCAGGCCTGCAGGTATCTGCTAGGCAAACACGGTAACCGTCTGCCGGCTCAAGGCCAGCAACTTGCCCTGCGCCGTCCTCAACGCAGCGGCAGCGTGCCCGTAACCATCCCGCGCGTGCTCGGTTTCCACGCAATAACGGCACCAATCCAGGGTCGACAGCTGCGCCCTGGGCTGCATGAATTCGATGGTCCAGGTCAACGTGCTGCCGGCAGCCGGCTGCTTGAGAAACGGCATCAGGCTTGGCGGCCAGGCATCGACCAGCGCCAGCAGGTGCGCCTCGTTGACCGGTTCTTCGGCCACCCCGCGCAAACGTACCCAACCGCCCATTTGCCGCGACTGATTGCCACTGAACGGCAATCCACCCACCGCCCAGCGCAAGGCCACATGCTGCATGAACTCCGGAGTAACGCCTTTGATATGGGGTAGCTCGGGAGCTGCATCGTCGAGCGCTTTCATTTCCTCGGCCGGCAAGGCTGGCACATCGACCACCGACGGCCGCCCTGCACCGAAATTGCCCTGCACCAGCGTCACTACCTGGCCGTGTTGAACAGCACGGCCCAGCAAGGTGCTGACAGCCTTGCCTTCACGCAGCACCTCTACATCGAAGCGGATTGGCACATCTGCCGCGGCTGGCGCCACAAAGCTGATGGCCAAAGAACGCACGGGGCGGTCATCGGAGATTTTCTGGCGCATGGCTTCATACACCATGGCCGCCATCAGCCCGCCAAAGGCGGCGCGCCCCTGGGCCCAGCTTGGCGGGACACATACAGCTTCGGGGTTGGCCCGCACGGCGTCGAGCAGTTGGTTGAAATTCATTGGCCGGCTCCTGCCTGCTGCGAATAAGGTCTGCCCATCCTAGCCAGCAAACCCATGCCGATCAGCCCGCATTTCGGTCATTTTTCGGGCTTTCGCCGCGCCAACGCCTGCTGCAGTGCATCCAGCGTCGCATCCGAATGGCGCTCGGCCTCATG
Organism: Pseudomonas sp. A2; assembly: GCF_023100865.1. Lineage (NCBI taxonomy): Bacteria > Pseudomonadati > Pseudomonadota > Gammaproteobacteria > Pseudomonadales > Pseudomonadaceae > Pseudomonas > Pseudomonas sp. A2. Next base: position 2,273,785 of record NZ_CP039127.1, on the reverse strand, counting down.
CAATTCCTGCTCCCAGGCGACCCTGCACGGCGCCAGGTCGGCATGCTCGCGCGCCTGCAGCAGCCATTGCAGGCGATCATGCCAGTCACCCAGGTCGCCCTGGGCCTGCTTCAGCAAGCGCCGCAACTGCTTGCCCGCATGGTCGAGCTGCGGATAGGCCTCATCGCCATAGCGCGCACGCTTGATCAGCAAACGCAGGCGGTGGCGGTCGTGGGCCGGGTCCTGCAGCGCCTGGTACAATTTGCGCCACTGCTTGCCCAGGCGTTTGTCGATGCGCTTTTCCAGCGCCTTGACCAGGCCCTCGCGACCGGCTGCACGCATGAACAGCGGAAACGCGTCGACAATCGCGAGCACCCGCGTCAGCTCGGGGCTGGCGGCAACACTGGCGAATGTCCTGGCACGCCCTTCCAGGCGCCGCTGCCCGGCCTCGGCAAAACCATGCCCGATCAATTCGGCCGCCAGCACCTCACGGTCGCGCAACGGCGTGGTGAGGGCACCCAACGACCTGGCGGCCTCCTCCAGCTGCTCCACCCCCGGCAGCCCTCGCAGCGGCCGCAGCAGGCTGCGCAGGCGCCGCAGGGTGGTGCGCAGGTCATGCAAGGCCTCGCTGTCGGTATCGGCAGCCAGGCGCTCGCGGCAGGCCAGCAGGCGCACCTGCAAGGCCACTATCTGGGCAACCACATGATCGAGCATGGCAGACATTGAAAGACGCTCCTTGGTCAGCGCCCGGCGCGAGACTCACGAATGTAGAAACGGGCCTTTTCGGCTTTTCTGGTACAGCTTTCATAACCTTCGAACTGCTGTTGGGTCTTGGCACCGGTCAGCAGCGACAAGGCCTTGGAGTAGCTCACGGCACCGGCAAAGCCTTCGGCCTTGGCCAGGTCCAGCTCCTTCCAGGCGGCATCCAGTTGGGTTGCGCAACTCTCGCGGTAGGCCGTCTTGCCCGCGCAGCCAGCAAGGGCCAAGGCGATCAGTGGAAGGCAGATCCAGGCTTTCATCGGTAATACCTCAATGGAAAAAACATTGGCTGTTCGACGCCCCGGCAGCTGAAAAGTGCCCTGCCCAGCCAGCTTGGCCCAGCCAGTTTTATTACAGTAGCTCAGCACGATGCACATTGAAGCACAGGTGGCGATGGGTGCATTGTAGGACCATGGTTGCACTGGCCGGGGAATGTTCATGAGCAAACGCGTGGCACTGGTACTGGGATCGGGCGGAGCCCGGGGGTATGCACACATCGGCGTGATCGAGGAAATCGAGCGCCGCGGCTACGACATTGCCTGTATCGCCGGCTGCTCGATGGGTGCGGTGATCGGCGGCATTTATGCCGCCGGCAAGCTGGAAGACTACCGCAACTGGATCGAGAGCCTCGACTACCTGGATGTGTTGCGCCTGGTCGATGTCAGCTTTCGCCTAGGCGCAATTCGCGGCGACAAGGTGTTCGGGCAAATCCGCAAGATCGTCGGCGAGATCAACATCGAGGAATTGCGCATCCCCTACACCGCGGTTGCAGCCGACCTCACCAACCAGCAGGAAATCTGGTTCCAGGAGGGCTGCCTGCACCAGGCCATGCGCGCCTCGGCAGCCATCCCCAGCCTGTTCACCCCGGTGATGCAAGGCAACCGCATGCTGGTCGACGGCGGCATCCTCAACCCGCTGCCGATCGTGCCGGTGGTGTCCAGCCACTGCGACCTGATCATCGCGGTCAACCTCAATGCCACCAACCAGAAGCAGTACCAGCTACCGGTGATCGAACGCCCAGCGGCGTTCAAGATGCGCTTCGATGCGCTACTCAGTTCGCTGGGTTCGCGCTTGCCGTTCCGGCGCAAGCCGGCGGAGGAGCTGATACGCATCGAGCAGGAAATCGTCGCCGAAGGGCTGGCGCCGCCTAATCCGTGGCTGGCCGATGCCGCCAACCCGGAAGGCCAGCAACCGGCGGCGGCACCGGAGCGCGAGGGTGCGCCAAAGTCTGCGACCGGCTCGTTCATCATCGACAACGTGGGGCCCGCTTCGCTGCTGGACTTGATCAACCAGAGCTTCGAGGTCATGCAGACCTCGTTGGCACAGTACAAGATCGCAGGCTATCCACCGGATGTGCTGATCAACGTGCCCAAACGAGTGTGCCGGTTTTTCGAGTTCTACAAGGCGCCGGAGCTGATTGCCCTGGGGCGGGAGATTGCGCGGGATACGCTGGATATCCATGAAGGGGTGAAACGCTAACACGGCCTGTACTGGCCTCATTGCCGGCATCGACGTCAAGACATGCGAAGCACATGTAGGAGCAGCCTTGCGCTGCGAAGAGGCCATCAGGGCCGAAGAGAATCTATTGTTCTGCTGGCCTCTTCGCAGCACAAGGCTGCTCCTACAGGGGTATCGAACAGGCCTAAAGCGCGGCGATGAGCAACAGAAACGAAACAGGCCGCTCAAGGCGGCCTGTTCGTTCATGCATCCATCATCTTAGTAACGGGTGATGTCCGCCTTGGCTTCAAGTTGCTTGCGGTATGCCGCGAAGTCCTGCTGGCCAGCACGCGACGCGAGGTAGCGGCGGATCTGCTGCTTCTCTTCGTCGGTGGCAGCAGCGCCTTCGTTGACACCCTTGAGCTGCAGAACCACCAGGCTACCGTCACGCAGCACGACGCTGCCATAAACCGGCTTGTCCTTGGCCTGTGGCTTGCCCAGGCGGAACAGCGCCTGCAGCTCGGCCGGGTCGATACCGTCCTCCCCGCGGGTAACTGCTTCATAGGCCTTCCAGCCCTGCCCTTCGTGCACACTGCCAGCTGCGATGGAACCGTCACGCAGGCCGGCAATCAGCTTGTCCGCCTTGGCCTTGAGCTCGGCAGTTGCCTTCTCCTTGGCCAGGTGCTCGCTGATGTTCTTGGCCACGGCTTCCAGCGGCAGCTGCTCAGGCTTGCGGTGCTCCTTGACGCGCAGCACCACGGTGGTTTCCGGGTCGAGCTCGATGGCGGTGCTGTTGGCACCCTCCTCCAGCACTTCTTCGGAGAATGCGGCCTGCACGACCGAACGGTTGGCAGTGATGCCTTCGCCACCCTCGCGGCCGAACGCTGCGGAAGTTTGCACCTTCAGGTTCAGGTCCTGGGCCGGCTGGGCCAGGTCGGAAGCCTCGTAGGCAGCATCCTGCAGCTGCTTGCTGGCATCTACGTAACGCTGCTCGACCAGCGGGATCTTCAGGTCACGGGTCAGCTTGTCCTTCAGGCTGGCGAAGCTCGGCACTTCCGGCGCCTGCACGCCCAGCAGCTTGATAAGGTGGTAGCCGAACTCGGTGCGAACCGGCGCCGAGACCTGGCCGTCCTGCAGCTTGTACAGCGCATCCTCGAACGCCGGGTCGTAAACGCCCGGGCCGGCGAAGCCAAGGTCACCGCCGCTATTGGCCGAACCCGGGTCCTGGGAGAACTCCTTGGCCAGCGCGGCAAAGTCTTCGCCCTTGGCCAGGCGCTGCTCGATCTCTTCGGCTCGGGCCTTGGCCTGGGCGTCGGTGACCTTATCGTTCACCTCGATGAGGATGTGCGCGGCATGGCGCTGCTCGGCGAGGTTGGCGATTTCCTTCTCATACTGGGCCTTGAGCTCTTCGTCGGTCACCTTGACCTGATCGAAGAACGCCGACTTCTTCAGCTCGATGTAGTCGATCACCACCTGGTCTGGCGACATGAACTCCTTGGCGTGCTGGTCGTAGTGCGCCTTGACCTCTTCATCGCTGACCTTGACCGCGGCCGGGTCGGCCTTGAAGGTCAGGGAAGCGAAGTCACGGGTCTGCTTCTCGAGGCGGGCAAAGGCATCGACCTGCTGGTCGGTCACGAAGCTGCTGCCGGCCAGGCCGGTGCGCAGTTGGCCGATGAGCATTTCCTCGGCGAGCATGTCGCGGAACTGCATGCGGCCATAGCCCATCTGGCGAATGACCTGGTCGAAACGGTCGGCACTGAATTTGCCGTCCACCTGAAACTCCGGCGTCTGCAGGATCACCTGATCCAGTGCGGCCTCGGAGAAGGCGAATTTGGCATCTTCGGCGCCTTGCAGCAGCAGCTTGCGGCTGATCAGGCCCTTAAGTGCCTCTTCGCGCAGCAATTTGTCGTCCAGCAGCGCCGGGTCGAAATCCTTGCCCAATTGTTGCATCAGCTGACGGCGCTGCATGTCGGCCGCCTGGCTCAGCTCGTTCTGGCTGATGGTCTGGCCGTTCACCTTGGCGGCGTCCTGGCTATGGGTGGCGGCCTGGAAAATGGCTTCGAAGCCGGTCAACGCCATCAACACGACGATAAGGCCGATGATGGTCTTGGCAATCCAACCTTGTGAATTGTCCCTGATATTTTGCAGCATGCGTCCCCCAGAAACGGCTGTACCACTGCGTCGACAACCGCGGAGCGTGGGTAGAAACCTGATAAAAGAAAGGCGCATCCGAGGATGCGCCTTTTCTTAGCAAACGTGTCAGGCGGGAACGTTTGCGCCCCGCCATCACCGTGCTCGGACCTGGCCAGGCCGGGTCCGGCTGAAAGAGACGACTTAGTTGACGGCGTCTTTCAGGCCTTTGCCAGCCTTGAAGCCTGGAACCTTGGCGGCAGCGATCTTGATCGCGTTACCGGTTTGCGGGTTGCGGCCGGTGCGCTCTGCACGCTCCTTGACCGAGAAGGTACCGAAGCCAACCAGTACCACATCGTCACCTTGCTTCAGGGCGCCGGTGACGGATTCGATGACTGCGTCCAGCGCACGGCCGGCTACAGCTTTCGGGATGTCAGCAGATGCGGCGATAGCGTCAATCAGTTCCGACTTGTTCACTCTAAGTCCCCTTATTTCTCTATTGAGTTTGTTTCTAAGTATGTAATGAAAAGCTTATGAAACGTGCGCTGGGTGGCCTGATGACAATAGCGTGCCGCTTTATAGCAAGGCCCCGAAAAAACTGTCAAGGAAAGCCCCCCAGCCAAAAACTACTAGTGCGTGCTAATTCTTTCCTTAGCATCGCCGTCGCGCTTTTCATCTTTCGCGACAATCTCCGGAGCCACATCTGGCAAGGGCTCCGGGGCGTATTGCAGCGCAATTTGCAGGACTTCGTCAATCCATTTGACCGGTTTGATCTGCAGATCCTGTTTGATATTTTCCGGAATCTCCTTCAGATCGCGAACATTCTCCTCGGGAATGATCACCGTCTTGATCCCGCCACGGTGTGCCGCCAGCAGTTTTTCCTTCAACCCGCCAATGGCCAGCACTTGGCCACGCAGGGTGATTTCGCCGGTCATGGCCACATCGGCACGTACCGGAATCTGCGTCAGCGCCGACACCAGCGCGGTGCACATGCCGATACCGGCACTTGGGCCATCCTTCGGCGTGGCGCCCTCAGGCATGTGGATATGCACGTCGTGCTTCTCGTGGAAGTCGGCGGCGATACCCAGGCTGCGGGCACGGCTGCGCACCACGGTCTGCGCGGCGGTGATCGACTCGACCATGACGTCGCCCAGCGAGCCGGTCTTGATCAGCTGGCCCTTGCCGGGGATGACCACGGCTTCGATGGTCAGCAGTTCGCCGCCCACCTGGGTCCAGGCCAGGCCGGTAACCTGGCCGATCTGGTCCTGCTGCTCGGCCAGGCCGTAGCGGAACTTGCGCACGCCCAGCAGGTGCTCCAGCTGCTCGCTGGCTACCTTGACCTTGACCTGCTTCTGCCCGGTATGCTCCTTGACCACCTTGCGGCAGACCTTGGCGATTTGCCGCTCCAGGCCGCGCACACCGGCTTCGCGGGTGTAGAAGCGGATGATGTCGCGGATCGCCGAGACATCGACTTCCAGCTCGTCCTTCTTCAAGCCGTTGGCCTTGACCTGCTTGGGCACCAGGTACTTGACCGCGATGTTGATCTTCTCGTCCTCGGTGTAGCCCGGCAGGCGGATGACTTCCATCCGGTCGAGCAGCGCCGGCGGGATGTTCATCGAGTTCGAGGTGCACAGGAACATCACGTCCGAGAGGTCGTAGTCGACCTCCAGATAGTGGTCGTTGAAGTTGTGGTTCTGCTCCGGGTCGAGCACTTCGAGCAGTGCCGAGGCCGGGTCGCCACGCATGTCGCTGCCCATCTTGTCGATTTCGTCCAGCAGGAACAGCGGGTTGCGCACCCCCACCTTGGTCATCTTCTGGATCAGGCGGCCAGGCATGGAACCGATGTAGGTTCGGCGGTGACCACGGATCTCGGCCTCGTCACGCACACCACCCAGGGCCATGCGCACGAACTTGCGGTTGGTGGCAGCGGCGATCGACTCGGCCAGCGAGGTCTTGCCGACGCCGGGTGGGCCGACCAGGCACAGTACCGGCCCGCGGATCTTCTTGACGCGCTTTTGCACGGCAAGGTACTCGAGGATGCGTTCCTTGACCTCTTCCAGGCCGTAGTGGTCGGCATCGAGGATTTCCTCGGCCTTGGCCAGGTCCAGACGCACCTTGCTCTGGGCCTTCCACGGCACCTGCACCAGCCAGTCGAGATAGGAACGGACCACAGTGGCCTCGGCCGACATCGGCGACATCTGCTTGAGCTTGTTCAGCTCGGCCTGGGCCTTGGCCAGTGCGTCCTTGGGCAGGCCAGCGGCTTCGATGCGCTTTTTCAGCTCTTCGACTTCGTTGTGGCCTTCGTCGCCATCACCGAGTTCCTTCTGAATGGCCTTCATCTGCTCATTCAGGTAGTACTCGCGCTGGCTGCGCTCCATCTGCTTCTTGACCCGACCGCGAATGCGCTTTTCGACCTGCAGCAGGTCGATTTCGGCATCCAGCAGCGCCAGTACGTGCTCGACACGGGTCGGCAGGTCGACGATTTCGAGAATTTCCTGTTTCTGCTCGATCTTCAGGGCCATGTGTGCGGCCATGGTATCGACCAGGCGCCCTGGCTCTTCGATGCTGTTCAGCGACGATAGCACTTCGGCTGGGACTTTCTTGCCCAGTTGCACGTATTGCTCAAACTGCGACAGCAGCGTGCGCACGAACACTTCCGACTCGCGCTCGGCGGCGTCGACTTCGTCGATCAGGGAAACTTCGGCACGGATGTGCCCTTCTACTTCGCTGAAACGCTCCACGGCGCCGCGTTGCTCGCCCTCGACCAGCACCTTGACGGTACCATCGGGCAGTTTCAGCAATTGCAGCACGGTGGCAACGGTACCGACGCGGTACAGGGCGTCTTCGCCCGGATCATCGTCGGCCGGGTTTTTCTGGGCCAGCAGAAGAATCTGCTTTTCGCCCGTCATCGCCGCCTCAAGGGCTTCGATGGACTTTTCGCGCCCCACGAACAGCGGGATGACCATGTGCGGGTAAACAACGACATCGCGCAATGGCAAAAGAGGCAAGTCGAGGGTGGTCTTCATGATTTCGCCTCTACAGCGGCCTTATGGCCGGAAACCGGTGGAAATGATGCTTGGACCTAATGTGGGGGCAGGCTTGGGAAATTACAAGCGCTAGCGCAGGAAAAGCAGAAAGGGGCCCGTAGGCCCCTTCTTGCTTGCAACCATCAACCGGCCATTACCTGGATCAGGCGTCCGGCGCGGCCTTGGCTTGCGGCTCGCTGTTTTCGTAGATCATCAGCGGCTGCGAAGTGCCATCGATGACGCTCTCGTCGATCACCACCTTGCTGACATCCTTCTTCGAAGGAATCTCGTACATGGTGTCGAGCAAAACGCCTTCGAGGATCGAACGCAGGCCACGGGCGCCGGTCTTGCGCTCCAGGGCCTTGCGCGCCACGGCCTTGAGCGCATCGCTGCGGAACTCGAGGTCGACGTTTTCCATCTCGAACAGCTTGGCATACTGCTTGGTCAGGGCGTTCTTCGGCTCGGTGAGGATCTGCATCAGCGCGGCCTCGTCCAGCTCGTCGAGGGTTGCCAGCACCGGCAGGCGGCCGACGAATTCCGGGATCAGGCCAAACTTGACCAGATCGTCCGGCTCGACCTCACGCAGGGACTCGCCAACCTTCTTGCCCTCTTCCTTGCTGCGTACTTCGGCGCCAAAACCGATGCCACCCTTGGTGGAGCGGTTCTGGATGACCTTTTCCAGGCCCGAGAAGGCACCACCGCAGATGAACAGGATGTTGCGGGTATCGACCTGCAGGAATTCCTGTTGCGGGTGTTTGCGGCCGCCTTGCGGCGGAACCGAGGCCACGGTGCCTTCGATCAGCTTCAGCAGTGCCTGCTGCACGCCCTCGCCCGATACGTCACGGGTGATGGACGGGTTGTCCGACTTGCGCGAAATCTTGTCGATCTCGTCGATGTAGACGATGCCCATCTGGGCCTTTTCCACGTCGTAGTCGCACTTCTGCAACAGCTTCTGGATGATGTTCTCGACGTCCTCACCCACGTAACCGGCTTCGGTCAGGGTGGTGGCGTCAGCAATGGTGAACGGTACGTTCAACAGGCGTGCAAGGGTTTCGGCGAGCAGGGTCTTGCCCGAGCCGGTTGGCCCGATGAGCAGGATGTTGCTCTTGCCGAGTTCGACTTCGTCACCCTTCTTGTCACGCTGGTTCAGGCGCTTGTAGTGGTTGTACACCGCTACGGCAAGCACCTTCTTCGCGCGTTCCTGACCAATGACGTACTGGTCCAGGATACCGCTGATTTCTTTCGGCGAAGGCAATTTGTGCGCGCTGCTCTCGGCCTGGGCTTCCTGCACCTCCTCACGGATGATGTCGTTGCACAGGTCGACGCACTCGTCGCAGATAAATACCGAGGGCCCGGCAATCAGTTTGCGCACTTCGTGCTGGCTTTTGCCGCAGAAGGAGCAATAAAGCAATTTGCCGCTGTCCTCGCCGTTACGGGTGTCAGTCATTCGATCGATCCAATCCGGTAGGCTTGCAACACAAGATGAAGGCAATTGCGGGCTTTTTCAAGTCCGCAGGTAGGCGCTTTCCGCGCCTACCTGCTCTGGCACCCCGGTTCAGGAGGCCAGTTGCCGCTTGTCGTAGACCGAGTCGATCAGGCCGTACTCGGCCGCGCGCGAGGCGCTCATGAAGTTGTCACGTTCGGTGTCGCGCTTGATGGTCTCGAGATCCTGGCCGGTGTGGTAGGCCAGCAGCTCGTTCAGGCGGGCCTTGATATTGAGGATTTCCTGGGCGTGGATCTCGATATCGGTGGCCTGACCCTGGAAGCCGCCCAGCGGCTGGTGGATCATCACGCGCGAGTTAGGCAGGCAGTGACGCTTGCCCTTGGCACCAGCAGCCAGCAGGAAGGCGCCCATGCTGCAGGCCTGGCCGATGCAGATGGTCGAGACGTCCGGCTTGATGAACTGCATGGTGTCGTAGATCGACATGCCGGCGGTGACGGAACCGCCCGGCGAGTTGATGTACAGATGGATATCCTTGTCCGGGTTTTCCGCTTCAAGGAACAGCAGTTGCGCAACGACGAGGTTGGCCATGTAGTCCTCTACCGGACCAACCAGGAAGATCACACGCTCCTTCAACAGGCGCGAGTAGATGTCGTAAGCGCGTTCGCCACGGGCGGACTGCTCGATAACCATCGGGACCAGACCGCCTGCGGCCTGGATGTCAGAGCTCTGCTGAATATAAGAATTGCGGGACATGTCCTGCGCTCACTCCCAAATAGTCATGGCTTGAATACGCACAAGCCAGCTCGAAGGCTGGCTTGTGGGGGTTTCCTACGAGAGAAGCCTGTTACTCAGCGGCGGCTGGAGCCTGTGCTGGTTTAACGGCATCTTCGTACGAGACCGACTTGTCGGTCACAGTCGCTTTCTGCAGAACAGTATCTACAACTTGTTCTTCCAGCACAACCGAACGGACTTCGTTCAGTTGCTGGTCGTTCTTGTAGTACCAGGCGATGACCTGCTCAGGCTCTTGGTAAGCCGAAGCCATTTCTTCGATCATTTCGCGAACCTTGCCTTCGTCCGGCTTCAGCTCGAACTGCTTGACCACTTCAGCCACGATCAGACCCAGGACCACACGGCGCTTGGCTTGTTCTTCGAACAGCTCGGCCGGCAGTTGCTCAGGCTTGATGTTGCCACCGAACTGCTGAACAGCCTGCACGCGCAGACGGTTGACTTCGTTTTCCAGCAGGGCTTTCGGCACTTCGATCGGGTTGGCAGCCAGCAGACCGTCCATGACCTGGTTCTTCACCTTGGCCTTGATGGCCTGGCGCAGTTCACGCTCCATGTTCTTGCGAACTTCGGTGCGGAAGCCTTCCAGGGTCGATTCCTTGATGCCGAACTGGGCGAAGAACTCTTCGTTCAGCTCTGGCAGCACAGGAGCGGCAACGCTGTTGACGGTGATGGTGAACTCGGCGGCTTTGCCAGCCAGGTCCAGGTTCTGGTAGTCCTCTGGGAAGGTCACGTTCACAACGCGCTCTTCGCCAGCCTTGGCGCCAACCAGGCCGTCTTCGAAGCCTGGGATCATGCGGCCGGAGCCCAGTACCAGCTGGGTGCCCTTGGCCGAACCACCGGCGAACACTTCACCGTCGACCTTGCCGACGAAGTCGATGTTGACCTGGTCGTCGTTCTGCGCGGCGCGCTCGACGGCCTCGAAGCGGGTGTTCTGCTTGCGCAGCACTTCCAGCATGTTGTCCAGGTCGGCATCAGCCACTTCGGCGCTCAGGCGCTCGACGCTGATCGACTCAAGGCCGCCAACGGTGAACTCCGGGAACACTTCGAAGATGGCGACGAACTCCAGGTCCTTGCCCTTTTCGAAGGACTTCGGCTCTACCGCAGGGGCGCCAGCCGGGTTCAGCTTCTGCTCGACGATGGCTTCGTAGAAGGAAGCCTGGACGAGGTCACCGAACGCCTCTTGACGGGCATCGGCTTCGAAACGCTGACGAATCACGCTCATCGGCACTTTGCCTGGGCGGAAGCCGGCAACCTTGGCGCGCTTGGCAGTCTGTTGCAGACGCTTGTTGACTTCGTTCTCGACGCGCTCGGCCGGAACGGCGATGGTCATGCGACGCTCGAGAGCGGAAGTGTTTTCAACAGAAACTTGCATGGATATTCCTCGTTGCACAGACGTTAGCCGGCGTTAGCCCGACTCCAGAATCAAGGGCAAGCATTCTAGTGAGTCGCGCAGCAGAAGTCACCCCACTCGGGACGACGGGAAACCACGCCGGTCGATTAACTTTCACGGCCCGCACGACATAGCGCCGGGCCTGCTTCAATGGGGCCGCACGACGCCACCAGGCGACCTGCAGCCGAAATACCTTGTCAAACAACTGCCACCAACGAATTCGCTTCCTTTATTCAGGTTCGATTTCGTTGAACTGGCAGTACTCCTCCCACTCCATCCCCAGCGCCTCGGCTACCTCACGGTGCGTCTCCAGGCGCATGGCCTGCAGTTGCTCGGGGGTTTCGGCGATCAGTTGCAGGGCCAACTCCCAAGGCTGGATACCCTGCTCCTCGGCCGCATCCTCGAACGCCCACTCGATCTGCTGGGCCTGCTCGCGCGCATCCAGCTCACGGATCTCTTCGAGCAGCTGCGGGCTGGCCTCGGCAAAGCGCTGTAGCGCCAGTGCCTGACGGGCTTCTTTTGCAATCATCGGGTTGTTCCTCTGCCGGCCAAATGGGCCGGCGTTTCAACCGGCTGAAATCTAACAGCTTTTATTGGGGCGTCACCAGAGGATTGCAAGGGCCGGGATGCGATTTGACCGAGAGGTGATTCGCCATGAAATTGTCAGCGCCGCTCGATCTCACAGGCGCCAGAACCTTCAAACCATACACACAGAGCAAAAACAAAAAGGCGCCCGATCTCACGATCAAGGCGCCTTCGAAGAAATATGGGGTGGACGATGGGAATCGAACCCACGACAACTGGAATCACAATCCAGCGCTCTACCAACTGAGCTACGCCCACCATATTGCGGTCTTGCGATGTTGCGGTACAACCTTACAGAAGCATGGTGCGGACGAAGAGACTCGAACTCTTACAGCTTGCGCCGCTGGAACCTAAATCCAGTGTGTCTACCAATTTCACCACGTCCGCGTAACGCTTAAAACAAAGGCGCCAGATGCTATCGAGGCGCCTTTGAAGAATATGGGGTGGACGATGGGAATCGAACCCACGACAACTGGAATCACAATCCAGCGCTCTACCAACTGAGCTACGCCCACCATATTGCATTACAGCCTACTTGCTTGCCAAAGCTGCCTAAATGGCGCACCCGGCAGGACTCGAACCTGCGACCATCCGCTTAGAAGGCGGATGCTCTATCCAGCTGAGCTACGGGCGCTTAAGCTTGAAGCCTAACCGAACGAGACCTTTAACAGGTAACTGCTAAACCACTCATTCTGCCCGACTTCGCCAACCAGTGCTAGGCTGTGCCCGACAAGTGCGGCGAATCTTATAGGCGAGCCTGAAAGTCGTCAACACCTTTCTCAAAAAAATTTAAATTATTTAAGGGCTTAGGGGATTTGCCCGACCACCCGCCTTTGCCCTTGGCCCATGTCGTGCGAGAATGCGCCCTCTTTAATTGTTTCCTTCTCGATGGTTAATCACGCGTCTATGACTGCACACCTAATCGATGGCAAGGCGATCGCCGCCAGCCTGCGCCAGCAGATCGCTCAACGTGTCGTGGAGCGTCGCCAGCAAGGCCTGCGTACGCCGGGCCTGGCGGTGATCCTGGTCGGCACCGACCCCGCCTCCCAAGTCTATGTCTCGCACAAGCGCAAGGACTGCGAAGAGGTCGGCTTCATTTCGCAGGCGTTCGACCTGCCCAGCGAAACCACGCAGCAGGCCCTGACCGAGCTGATCGACCGCCTCAATGACGATCCGGCCGTCGACGGTATCCTGCTGCAGTTGCCGCTGCCGGCGCACCTGGACGCCTCGCTGCTGCTCGAGCGCATCCGCCCGGACAAGGACGTGGACGGCTTCCACCCGTACAACATCGGTCGTCTGGCCCAGCGCATCCCGCTGCTGCGCCCGTGCACACCGAAGGGCATCATGACCCTGCTGGAAAGCACCGGCCAGGACCTGTACGGCATGAACGCGGTCATCGTCGGCGCGTCCAACATCGTTGGTCGCCCGATGGCCATGGAGCTGCTGCTGGCCGGCTGCACCGTGACCGTCTGCCACCGCTTCACCAAGGACCTCGCCGGCCATGTCGGCCGCGCCGACCTGGTGGTAGTGGCCGCCGGCAAGCCTGGCCTGGTCAAGGGTGAATGGATCAAGGAAGGTGCCATCGTTATCGACGTGGGCATCAACCGCCAGGAAGACGGCAAGCTGGTCGGCGACGTGGTCTACGAGACCGCCCTGCCGCGCGCCGGCTGGATCACGCCGGTGCCGGGCGGCGTCGGGCCGATGACCCGCGCATGCCTGCTGGAGAACACGCTGTATGCGGCTGAAGAGCTGCACAAGTAATACCGCGTGATATGAAAACGGCACCTCTGGCAGGTGCCGTTTTTTTTGCCCGTGATCAATGCACTTGCTTCACCGGCCTCTTCGCGGGTAAACCCGCTCCCACAGGTTGCGCGCCGTCCCAGAAGATGGCGATATCTCTGTGGGAGCGGGTTTATCCGCGAAGAAGCCGGCGCGTTACTCAGCCGATCACTTCCTGGCCGCCTCCCACGACTTCAGCAGTTCGTTGTAGCTGACTGTCTCGCCCTTGGGCTTTTCGTTGGCCAGTTTCGGTTTCGGCGCCCCAGGCTGGTCGAACCAGTATTGGGCGTCCCTCTCCGGGTTCAGCTTCGGTGCACAGGTGGCCTGGGCTTTGGACCGCTGCAAGCGCTCCATCATCCGGTCCTGATCGCGGGCCAGGCCGTCCAGCGCTTCCTGCGGGGTCTTCTCGCCACTGGCCACTTCGGCGATGTGGCTCCACCACAACTGCGCCAACCGCGGGTAGTCCGGCACGTTGGTGCCGGTCGGTGTCCACTGTACCCGCGCCGGGCTGCGGTAGAACTCCACCAGCCCGCCCAGCTTGGGCGCCAGCTCGGTCATGGCCTGGGAGTTGATGTCCGATTCGCGAATCGGCGTGAGGCCGACGATGGTCTTTTTCAGCGACACGGTCTTGGAGGTGACGAACTGGGCGTACAGCCACGCAGCCAGGCGTTGCTTCTCGGGAGTGGACTTGAAGAAGGTCCACGAACCGGTGTCCTGGTAGCCCAGCTTCATCCCCTCCTCCCAGTACGGCCCCTTCGGCGAAGGCGCCATGCGCCACTTCGGCGTGCCGTCGGCATTCACCACCGGCAAACCGGGTTTGGTCATGTCGGCGGTAAACGCGGTGTACCAGAAGATCTGCTGGGCGATGTTGCCCTGGGCCGGCACCGGGCCGGCTTCGGAGAAGGTCATGCCCTGGGCTTCCTTGGGCGCATAGGCACGCATCCAGTCCACGTATTTCTGCGTGGCATACACGGCGGCCGGGCCGTTGGTGTCGCCGCCACGGGTCACGCTGGACCCCACCGGGTGGCAGTCCTCCACGCGAATGCCCCATTCGTCCACCGGCAGACCATTGGGCAAACCTTTGTCGCCGCCACCCGCCATGGAGAACCAGGCATCGGTGAAGCGCCAGCCCAGTGACGGGTCTTTCTTGCCGTAGTCCATATGGCCATAGACGCGTTTACCGTCGATTTCCTTGACGTCTTCGGTAAAGAACCTGGCAATGTCCTCGTAGGCTGACCAGTTCACCGGCACACCAAGTTCGTAGCCGTATTTTTCCTTGAACCTGGCCTTCAGTTCGGGCCGCTCGAACCAGTCGGCACGGAACCAGTAGAGGTTGGCGAACTGCTGGTCCGGCAGTTGGTAGACCTTGCCATCCGGCGCGGTGGTGAAGGAAATGCCGATGAAGTCCTTCAGGTCCAGGGTCGGCGAGGTGTAGTCCTTGCCTTCGTTGGCCATCAGGTCGGTGATCGATTCCACCTTGCCGTAGCGAAAGTGCGTACCGATCAGGTCGGAGTCGTTGACCCAGCCGTCATAGATGTTCTTGTCCGACTGCATCTGTGTCTGCAGCTTTTCCACCACGTCGCCTTCCTGCAGCAGGTCGTGGGTCAGCTGGATACCGGTGATCTCGCTGAAGGCCTTGGCCAGCACCTTGGACTCGTATTCATGGGTGGTGATGGTTTCCGACACCACATTGATCTTCATGCCGCGGAACGGCTCGGCAGCCTTGATGAACCACTTCAACTCGGCCAACTGCTGTTCAGGGGTAAGGGTCGAAGGCTTGAACTCACTGCCGAGCCACTTCCTTGCCGCATCCTCGTACTGGTCGGCCCAGGCTGTGCCCTGCACGCTGGCCAGTACCAGCAACGCGGCCAGGGTCAAATGTCGCCTGTTGTACTTGTTGTCGAACATTGTGATCTCCCGTTTCAGTTATCCCACAGGGCCGCTCGCTCAGCCCCAGCGCAGCACCACCACCAGCCACGCCAGCGACAGCAGCGAGGCCACCCACAATGGCCACTCGCTGACGCCAACCACCAGCAAATGCAGGTAGGCGCTGGCCAGCAGGCCGATGAACAAGCGGTCGCCACGGCTGGTGACCAGCGGCAGGAAGCCGCGTCGCTCCACGCAGGGGCGGCGCAGTTCGAGCAGGGTCATGCCCAGCAGCAGCACGCCAACGGCGGCGAAGAACAGCGCCGTCGGCAAGGTCCAGGCCATCCACTCCATGCCTTGCCCTCCTCACACTCGGCCCAGGGCGAAGCCCTTGGCCACATGGTTGCGCACGAACCAGATCACCAGCATGCCCGGCAAGATGGTCAGTACCCCCGCCGCCGCCAACACGCCCCAATCGATGCCCGAGGCCGACACGGTACGGGTCATCACCGCGGCGATCGGTTTGGCATTCACCGAGGTCAGGGTGCGCGCCAGCAGCAACTCGACCCAGGAGAACATGAAACAGAAAAACGCCGTCACGCCGATGCCGGAGCCAATCAGCGGAATGAAGATCTTCATGAAGAAGCGTGGGAAGCTGTAACCGTCGATATAGGCCGTTTCGTCGATTTCCTTCGGCACACCAGACATGAACCCCTCGAGGATCCACACTGCCAGCGGCACGTTGAACAGGCAGTGGGCCAGGGCCACGGCGATATGGGTATCGAACAGGCCGATCGACGAATACAGCTGGAAGAACGGCAGCAGGAACACCGCCGGTGGCGCCATGCGGTTGGTCAGCAGCCAGAAGAACAGGTGCCGGTCACCGAGGAAGCGGTAACGCGAGAAGGCATATGCTGCTGGCAGCGCCACCAGCAGCGAAATCAGCGTGTTCAGGCACACGTAGTACAGCGAATTGATGTAGCCGCTGTACCAGCTGGCATCGGTGAAGATCACCCGGTAGTTGTCGAGGGTGAACGCCTGTGGCCACAGGGTCAGGCCGCCGAGGATCTCGGTGTTGCTCTTGAACGACATGTTCAGCAGCCAGTAGATCGGCACCAGCAGGAAGAAGAAGTACAGCAGCAGGGCCAGCGATTTGCGCGTGCTCATGGCCTAGTCCTTGTCGGCATGGGTCATGGCTGTGTAGAACAGCCAAGAAACCAGCAGGATGATCAGGAAGTACACCAGCGAGAACGCCGCCGCCGGGCCCAGGTCGAACTGCCCCACGGCCATGCGCGTGAGGGTCTGGCTGAGGAAGGTGGTGGCGTTGCCGGGCCCGCCACCGGTCAGCACGAAGGGCTCGGTGTAGATCATGAAGCTGTCCATGAAGCGCAGCATCACCGCGATCAGCAGCACGTTCTTCAGCTTGGGCAACTGGATATGGCGGAACACCGCCCAGCCCGAGGCGCGGTCGATGCGAGCGGCCTGGTAGTACACGTCGGGGATGGCGCGCAGCCCCGAGTAACAGAGCAACGCCACCAGCGATGTCCAGTGCCACACGTCCATCACCAGCACGGTCAGCCAGGCGTCGAACGGGTCGCCGGCGTAGTTGTAGCTGACTCCGAGCCTGGCCAGTGTGGCGCCGAGCAGGCCGATGTCGGCGCGGCCGAAAATCTGCCAGATGGTGCCGACCACGTTCCATGGGATCAGCAGCGGGATGGCCATGACGATCAGGCACACCGACGCCATGCGCCCCTTGGTCGGCATGGTCAGGGCAATGGCGATACCCAGCGGGATTTCGATCAGTAGCACGCAGGCGGAATAGATGAACTGACGCAGCAGCGCATCGTGCAGCGCCGGGTCGCGCAGCACCTGACGGTACCAGTCGGCGCCGACGAAGTAGCGGTTGGACTGGTCGAAGATGTCCTGCACCGAGTAGTTGACCACCGTCATCATCGGCACCACCGCACTGAATGCCACCAGCAGGAACACCGGCAGCACCAGCCACCAGGCCTTGTTGTTCGGCACCTTGTTCATGGCCCGGCCTCCAGCAGCACATCGTCGAGGTACAGCATCAGCCACTGCGCCGGCAGGCTGACCCAGGCCTGGGCCACCGGCAGCGGGCGGTCCTCGCCCAGGCGTGCCTTGAGCGCGACACCTCCCAGCTCGAGGGTGACGATGCGGTAGGTGCCCAGGTCCTCGACGTCCAGCACCCGTGCCGGGTAGGCATCATCGAACGGGCTGTCCCACAGCTGCACGAATTCCGGGCGGATGCCCAGCTGCAGGCGACCACCGCCTGTGGCCGCCAGGCGCTCTCGCAGGTGCTCTCGCACTTGCCCGGGCAGCACCAGGTGAATATCGCCGAACGCCACCCCGTCCGCTTCGGCGTGCACCTCGATCAGGTTCATCCCCGGGCTGCCGATGAAGTAACCGACGAAGGTATGCCGCGGCCGCTCGAACAGTTCGCGCGGGGTACCGAACTGGACGATGCGCCCGCCGTGCATCACCGCGATCTTGTCGGCGAACGTCGAGGCCTCCAGCTGGTCATGGGTGACGTAGATCATGGTGATGTTGAACTGCTCGTGGATCTGCTTGAGCTTGCGCCGCAGCTTCCACTTCAGGTGCGGGTCGATCACCGTCAGCGGCTCGTCGAACAGGATCGCCGACACGTCATCGCGCACCAGGCCCCGTCCCATGGAGACCTTCTGCTTTTCGTCGGCACTGAGGTTGCGCGCCTTCTTGCGCAGCACGGCCGACAGGTCGAGCACCTCGGCAATCTCTTCCACCCGGGCCTGCACCCGGGCTTCGTCCAACCCTTGGTTGCGCAAGGGAAACGCCAGGTTGTCGAACACCGTCATGGTGTCGTAAACCACCGGGAACTGGAACACCTGGGCAATGTTGCGCGCCTGCGGTGACAGCTGGTTGACCGGCTTGCCGTCGAACAGCACCTCGCCGTGGGAAGGAGTCAGCAGCCCGGAGATGATGTTGAGCAAGGTCGACTTGCCGCAGCCCGACGGCCCGAGCAAGGCGTAGGCACCGCCCTGCTCCCACACATGCTCCAGCGCGTGCAGGGCATAGTCCGCCTCGCTGGCGGGCTGGCGGCTGTAGCTGTGCGCCAGTTGGCGCAGGCGGATCTCGGCCATCAACCTCTCCTTGCCTGGCGCAGCCCCGGGGCCTGCACCAGCGCCCCGGTACTGTCGAACACGAACAGCTTGTGGGTGGGGATGAACACGCGGATCGGCGTGTCCACCTGGTATTCGTGTACCCCTGGCAGGTGCAGGATCATGCGCCAGTGTTCGTTGCGTACATGCAGGAAGGTCTCTGAACCACTGATCTCGGCGAGTTCCACCAGCACCGACAATTCCAGGTCGTCGTCGTGCGCCGGCACCAGGCTGATGTGGCTGGGCCGCACGCCAAAGCGGTAGTCACCCTCGGCAAGCGGCTGCAAGTCGGCATTGCGAGCAAAGTGCACGGCCTGGGCCAGGCTCACGTCATTGCCGCTGATACGGCCAGGTACCAGGTTGATCGGCGGCTCGGAAAACAGCTCGGCAGCCAGCACGCTGCCCGGGCGCTGGTAGACCTCGGCGGTAGGCCCGCTCTGGACGATACGGCCCTCATGCACCAGGGTGGTGGTGCCGCCCAGAGCCAGCGCCTCGTTGGGCTCGGTGGTGGCATACACGGCAATGCAGTGGCGCGCCGCGAACAGTTCGCGCAGCTCCTGGCGCAGGCCCTCGCGCAGCTTGTAGTCGAGGTTGACCAGTGGCTCGTCGAACAGGATCAGCGAGGCATCCTTGACCAGCGCCCGGGCCATTGCCGTGCGTTGCTGCTGGCCACCGGACAGCTCCAGCGGCAGGCGCTGCAGGTAGGCCTCGATGCGCAGCATCTCGGCGGTTTCCTGCACCCGTCGGCGAATCTGGGGCTCGTCCATGCGTGCCTGGCGCAGCGGTGACGCAATGTTCTCGTAAACGCTGAGGGTCGGGTAATTGATGAACTGCTGATACACCATCGACACATTGCGTTGGCGCACCGGCACGCCAGTCACGTCCTGGCCATCCATCAGCACCCGCCCCCGGTCCGGGCGATCGAGCCCGGCCATCAGGCGCATCAGGCTGGTCTTGCCGGCCAGGGTGCGGCCCAGCAGCACGTTGAACGAGCCGGGTTCGAAACGCAGTGAGGCATCGACGATCCAGGCCTGGTTGTCGACGCTGCGGCTGACCTGTTCCAGCACCAGGGACATGGCGTGGCCTTCTTGTGGTTTTTGTCTGCCGGACACAGCCAGTTTCGTGCCAGATGCGCCGCAACCGTCTGGCCCGGGGCCTGGCCGGCAATGCCGGTCAATCGCAGGTTCACAACTGAACACAAGCACTGAACAACTGAACACTTGCCGGTTTGACATTGAACAACCGTGCACGACACTGAACAGCGGTCGGCCCCATGACAACAATCACACAGGACAGGCCCATGGCCGCATCCGCTTCGCCCCATGCCCAACTGATCCAGGCCTCCTGGGCCCGCTGCCGCGACCACGGCCTGCACCCCCAACACGCCCCGGACTTCGACTGCCTGACCCGCGCCGAGCTGAGCGCCCTGCTGGAGCGGCGCCAGGCCCTGCTGCACCTGACCCGCGAAGCGGTGCTGCCGCAATATGCCCACCTGCTGGGCAATGCCAGCTACCTGGTGATGCTGGCCGATGCCAGCGGCTGCCTGCTCGACAGCTGGGGCTCGCGGCGGTTCATCGAGCCGCGCCAGCAGCATGGTTTCAGCGCCGGTGCCCACTGGCACGAGCGCGGTGTCGGCACCAATGCGCTGGGCACCGCGCTGGTCTGCGCCGAGGCGATCCACGTGGGCCAGGAAGAGCACTTCCTGCGCCAGAACCGCTATATGTCCAGCGCCGCTGCGCCGCTGTTCGACGCCGAACGGCAGCTGGTCGGGGTGCTCGATGTGGCCAGCGACGGCTACCTGCCCGCCAGCCAGACCCTGGGCCTGGTACGCATGATGGGCCAGAGCCTGGAGAACCGCCTGATCCTCGCCAAGCATGCCGACCAGCATGCGCAATTGATCTTCAACAGCGCCTCCGACAACCTCGACAGCCCCTGGGCCGGCCTGCTGGTGTTCGATGAGCAGGGGCAGGTGCTGGCCGCCAATCACCGGGCCGACACCCTGCTCGGGGGCAACCCGCTGCAGCAGAACATCGCGCAACTGTTCCAGTTGCCCCTGCAACAGCTGCTCAGCCATCCCCGGCAACAGCCCTTCGCCCTGCAAGCCACCGGGCGCAACCGCTTTCATTGCCAGTGGCAGCCGCCGCGCGAGGCTCCCGGCCGCCCCGCCGCCAGCAGCGCCGAGCCACGCCTGGAGAAAGCCCTGGCGCAGGCCGGCCTGCTGCTGGAAAAGGACATCCCGGTCCTGGTGCAGGGCGAAACCGGCGTAGGCAAGGAGGTATTCGTCGATACCCTGCACCGGGCCAGCAGCCGCGCCAGCCAGCCGCTCATAGCCGTCAACTGCGCGGCGATCCCCGCAGAGCTGGTGGAGTCGGAGCTGTTCGGCTACGACAAGGGCGCGTTCACCGGCGCCCACCAGAAGGGCAACCCGGGGCTGATCCGCAAGGCCCACCACGGCATCCTGTTCCTCGACGAAATCGGCGACATGCCGTTGCCCACCCAGGCCCGCCTGCTGCGCGTGCTGCAGACGCGCAGCATCCAGCCATTGGGCAGCGGCGAACCGGTGGCGGTGGATATCCGCGTGGTGTCGGCGAGCAACCGCGACCTGGCCGAAGAAGTGCGCGCCGGGCGCTTTCGCCAGGACCTGTATTACCGCATCGCCGGGCTGGCAGTGGTTTTGCCGCCGCTGCGCGAGCGCAATGACCGCCGGCAGCTGATCGAGCAGGTGCATGCGCGCTACCGTGATCCCGGGCAGCCTGCGCGGCTGCCTGCGGCCATTATCGAACTGCTCGATCAGCACCCCTGGCCGGGGAATATGCGTGAACTGGTGAGTGTGCTGCAGGTGGCGCTGGCCTTGGCGGGCAATGGGCCTGTCGGCCTGGAACACCTGCCTGCGGGTTTTCTCGCCGAGGCTCAGGTGCCTGTGCCGATTGCGACCGAAGAGGCGGACCTGCGCGAGCTGGTGGCACAAGCCAACGGCAACCTCTCGGCGGTGGCGCGTGGGCTCGGGATCAGCCGCACCACGCTGTACAAGCGGCTGCGTGAGCAGTGATGCTTGATTCCCTGGGGCCGCTTTGCGGCCCGATCGCGACACAAGGCCGCTCCTACACCGGAAAGCATCGCCCACCGTTGCAGCCGATTCGGCTGCCAGCGCAGCGAAATCAGCCAAAGCCGCTGCCGCCACAGCCCATTACAGCCAGCTTTGCCTCCCCACCCGCCGCACAATGAAACCAGAGCCCACTCTGGAAGCGTCGACCGCAGGGAGACCCCTCATGACCCGCTATATCGATGTGCAAGACCTGGCCCGCCTGGTCAACCGCAAAGGCCTGCCCACGTGCCTGCTGGAAATGGCCGAGTACATCCGCCAGGACTACCTGCGCTGGCCCGCCTTCGAAAAATGCGCCCGGGTGGCCAACCATTCAGCGGACGGCGTAATCGAGCTGATGCCAATCTCGGACGCCAGCCGCTACGCCTTCAAGTACGTCAACGGCCATCCGAAGAATACTCGCCATGGCCTGCTCACGGTGATGGCCTTTGGCGCCCTGGCCAGCGTCGATACCGGTGCACCGTTGCTGCTCAGCGAAATGACCCTGACCACCGCCATTCGCACCGCCGCCACCTCGGCCCTGGCCGCCCGCTACCTGGCGCGCGAAGACAGCCGCAGCATGGCATTGATCGGCAATGGCTCGCAGAGCGAGTTCCAGGCCATCGCCTTCAATGCCCTGCTGGGCATCGATGAAATCCGCCTGTATGACATCGACCCGGCTGCCTCGGCCAAGCTGGTCGCCAACCTGGCCAACCGCCCCGGCCTCAAGCTGAGCATCGCCAGCTCCGTGGCCGAAGCGGTGCGCGGGGCCGATATCGTCACCACGGTAACCGCCGACAAGGCCTGCGCCACCATCCTCACCCCGGAGATGATCGAGCCGGGCATGCACCTGAACGCCGTGGGCGGTGACTGCCCGGGCAAGACCGAGCTGCATCGGGCGATTGTGGAGCGGGCCCGGGTGATCGTCGAGTACGAACCGCAAAGCCGGGTGGAAGGCGAGATCCAGCAGATGCCTGCAGACTCGCCAGTGACCGAGTTCTGGCGTGTGGTCGCCGGGGAAGCCAAGGGGCGTGAGCGCACCGAACAGGTGACGCTGTTCGACTCGGTAGGGTTTGCCCTGGAGGATTACTCGGCATTGCGCTATGTGCTGGACACAGCGCAGGCACTGGGTATCGGCACGGACATCGGGCTGGTGCCGGTGTTGGAAGATCCGAAGGATTTGTATGGGCTGTTGCAGCCGCGGGTGGTGGAGTTGCGGGCGGTGCCCAAGGCTGGTTCTGTCTGCGCCTGATGGATCCTGGGGCTGCTGCGCAGCCCATCGCGACACAAGGCCGCTCCTACACAAGGACCGCGTATCCCTTGTAGGAGCGGCCTTGTGTCGCGATGGGCCGCGCAGCGGCCCCCTTTACCGCCTACCCTGTCCCATGCCCTCTTCTGAAAGAAGCCCAAGCGCATGGACACCAAGGACGCCAACGCCCACCCCCTCGACCGCATCGACGAAGCGATCATCGACATCCTGCGCCATGACGGCCGCATCACTTTCGAAAAACTCTCCAGCCTCGTCCACCTCACCCCGCGCCCCTGCCTGGAGCGTGTACGCAAGCTGGAGCGCCGTGGCGTGATCCGCGGCTACGGGGCGATCATCGACCTGCAGAAGGTCGCGCCCGGGGTGTCGCTGCTGGTGCTGGTCGCCCTGTCCAACCAAAGCGGGCGGGCCGCGCAGAAGGCCTTCGAAGCCAACCTGCGCAACTGCCCGGAAGTGCACGAGTGCCAGCTGATCAGCGGCCACTTCGACTACAGCCTGCGCCTGCGTTGTCGCGACATGGAACACTACCGGCTGCTCAGCGAAAGCTGGATGAACGACGACGCCCTGCACATCGACAAGCTGGTGGCCCACCCGGTGCTGACCGAGGTCAAGCCAATGGCCCGCTGATGATCAAGGGTCACGCCATTGCACCGGCTGCCGGTAGGCCTGCGCCCAGGCTTGCACCGCACTGGCCGGCATCGGCCGGGCGATGCAGTAACCCTGTGCCAGTTCGCAGCCCAGGCCCATCAGCACGCGGCCGTGCTCGACGCTCTCCAGCCCTTCGGCAATCACCTCGCGGCCAAACGCCCGGGCCAGTCCGATCACCGCTTCGGTCAGCGCCAGGTCGTCCTGGTCATGCAGGATGTCGCGCACGAATGACTGATCGATCTTGATCGTCTGTGTCGGCAAGCGCTTCAGGTAGCTCAGCGATGAATAGCCAGTGCCAAAGTCGTCCAGGGAGAAGCGCACACCCAGTGCGCGGCAGGCATGGAGACAGTAGCTGACATGCTGCAGGTTATCGATGGCCACCGACTCGACGATTTCCAGGTCCAGCCGCGCCGGGTCCACCTTCGGGTGCGCCGCCAGCAACTGCTGCAGGCGCTCGACAAAGTCACCACGCTGCAAATGCCGCGCGGCGATGTTCACGCTCAGTGACCAGGGCTGCCCCTGACGTTGCCATGCCTGCAACTGGTTCAGCGCCTGGTCGAGCACCCATTCGCCGATTTCCACGATCAGGTCGGTCTGCTCCACCGCCGGCAGGAAATCACCAGGCGGCACCAGCCCGCGGCCTGGCCGCTGCCAGCGCAGCAAGCCCTCGAAGCCCAGCACCTGGCCGCTGCGCAGGTTGACCTTGGGCTGGTAATACAGGCACAGCTCGCCGTTGTGCAGGGCCCGGCGCACCCGCGCCACGGTCTGGTGGGTAGCCTTGAGTTCCTGTTCCTGTGACACATCGAACAGGTGATAGCGGTTGCGCCCACGCTGCTTGGCCACATACATGGCCTGGTCGGCATGGCGCACCAAGGTGTCGGCGTCTTCGTCGTCCTGCGGGTACAGGGTCACGCCGATACTGGCGCTGAGCGACAGGCGCTGCTCGCGTACCACATAAGGCGCCGCCAGTGCCCGCAGCACCCGGCGCAGCGCAGCATGCAACTGGCGGTCTTCGACGTTGCGCAGGATCAGCACGAATTCGTCCCCCGACAACCGGGCCACTGCGTCGCCATCGCGCAGGATGTGCTTCAGCCGCTGCGCCACCTCGACCAACAGCAGGTCGCCCATGGCATGCCCGTAGCCGTCGTTGACTGCCTTGAAGCCATCCAGGTCGAGCATGCACACAGCCAGCGGAATGTCTTCACGGCGCGAGTAGGCCAGGGCCTGGTTCAGCAGGTCGGACAGGTAAGCGCGGTTGGGCAGGCCGGTTAGCACGTCATGGCCCACACGCCATTGCAAGGTATGCAGCAGCTGGCGCTTCTCGGTGACGTCGAAACGGATCGACACGTACTTGCGCACCTCTCCGGTGAGCGGGTCGACCAGTGGCACCATGGTGCTGTCGACCCAGTACAGCGAGCCGTCCCTGGCGCGGTTGCAGATCTCGCCCTTCCACACCCGGCCGGCGGCCAGCGCCCGCCACATGCCGACGAAGAACTCCGGCTCGTGTAGGCCGGAATTGAGGATGCGGTGGTTGGCGCCTAGCAGCTCCTCGCGGCTGTAGCCCGAGATGCTGCAGAACTGCTGGTTGACGTAAGTGATGGTTCCACGCAGGTCGGTTTCGGAAAAGATCGCAGCCGCGTCAACGGCTGCACGATAGTTGTCATCCATAAAGCATCCTGCCTTAACGGTTGAAGCGCTCCACAAGGGCACGCAGTCCGGCGCACACCTCTTCCAGTTCGGCGCCGCGAGAGGCTGCGGCGTTGGCGCTGTGTGCGCTGTGCTGGGCTATGCCGGCCACACCATTGATCTGCCTCGAGACGTCTTCGGCGACGGCCGACTGCTGCTGCGAAGCCGTAGCCATCTGCTGGCTCATGTCACTGATGCGCTGCACCGCATCACGAATGCCATGCAACGCCTGCCGCGCTTCCTGCACCTGGGCAACGCCCTGCTCGGCACCGTCGATGCCCTGGCTGGCAATCGCCACGGCCTCTTCTGCGCCACTGCGCAGAGCATCGATGATAGCCTGGATGTGCAGTGTCGACTGCCGGGTCTTGTCGGCCAGTGCCCGCACTTCATCGGCGACCACGGCAAAGCCACGGCCTTGCTCACCGGCACGGGCCGCCTCGATGGCGGCATTTAGCGCCAGCAGGTTGGTCTGCTCGGCGATGCCGCGGATCATCCCGGTGGCTTCGGCGATAGCACCGGTCTGACCAGCCAGGTGGCTGACCGCCTGGTTGATCTGGGCTACGGTACCGGCCAAGGTGCGGATTGCAGTTCCGCTGGCGTCGGCCACCAGGCTGCCCTGCTCGGCCAGCAGGTGCGCAGTGTGGGCTTCGGCAGCAGTCAGTTGCACATGGTTGGCAACCTCACCGATGGAAGCGGCCATCTGGTTCATGGCAGTGGCGCTCAGGTCGGTTTCCGCACGCTGCTCCAGCAATGCCGCCTCGGTGCTGCGCGACAACACCCCGGCATCATGTGCAGCCACGGCCATCTGGGCCGCCAGGTCACTTAACCGGGTCAGCGCGGTTTTCAGCCGCGCCTCCTCGCTGATCAGCATCAATTGCAGTTGTCCGCCAGCACCGGGCAGGTCGCTGTAGGTCAAGGCGGCGATCGGGTCGGCGAAGGTGCCGCCTGCGCCCTGCACTACGCGCTCCATCTGCCGCCCAACGGCATTGCGTGCCAACAGGCCATAGGCCAGGAACAGCCCCAGGGTCAGCCCCTGCGCGACCAGGCCGGGCCACAGTTTGTTGGCCCCCAAAGCCAGCCCCCCGCCCACGAGCGGTACGGCCAGGTCACGCGCCAGCATGGTCGCGCGCCGTGACCAGGGCAACACAGCCTGACCGTTGCGCATGCGTGCATACAGGGCCTCGGCACGGGCCACCTGCTCACGCGTCGGGCACACCCGTACCGATTCATAGCCCACCACTCGCCCGGCTTCGAGAATAGGCGTGACGTAGGCGTTGACCCAATAGTAATCGCCGTTGCGGCAGCGGTTCTTGACGATGCCCATCCAGCTCTTGCCGGCCTTCAGGTAATTCCACATCAACTGGTACACCGCCGGCGGCATGTCCGGGTGGCGTACCAGGTTGTGCGGGCTGCCGATCAGCTCCGCCTCGCTGTAACCGCTGATGGCGGCGAATTCGGGGTTGCAGTAGGTGATCAGGCTGGTGGTGTCGGTAGCGGAAATCAATCGCTGATCGGGGGGAAAACGTTGCTCGACCGGGGTGACCGGAAGGTTGAGACGCACTATGAGACTCCATTCATTCAAACGCCGGGAGCCTGCTTGCGAGGCGATTATCAGGATGAACCCCTGCAATCGACCCTTTGGTGACTTCCCGGTCGGGCGCGGATTCTACGAGGTCAGCCAAGGAATGCAAATAAACCTTACGAATCATGGCGTTATCGAAAATATCGAGGTCGGCATGGCGCTTGGCAAGCTGATTGCAATGTTGCACGAGGCACTGGCCAAAGCCTGATCTGATTCATGTGCGCACGCGGTTCCCCGCTGCGATTCACCTGTGAACGGCCGCACTGCGGCTCGACCCAACCAGATGCACCGAATTAGAGCCAGAGACGCTGGATTGCCCCACAACTGGTCAGACCGGTAAGGCCAAAAAACCTTGCAATGTCGGATTTTTCGCGCTTTCATGGCTTCGCGCTGAACAAACCGGTAAGACCACAATAATTAAGTCCTGCGCTCTTTCGCCCCGTGCGGCTACCGAAGCAAGGACACCGATCAGAGATCCCTCCCATGCTCAAATGGTGCTCGCGTTCGATCTTCCTTCAAGTCGTGCTCGGCCTTGCCCTCGGCATCGCCTGCGGTCTCAGCTTCCCCGACCTTTCCCTGCAACTCAAACCCCTTGGCGACGGCTTCATCAAGCTGATCAAGATGCTCATCGGCCTGATCGTGTTCTGCGTGGTGGTCAGCGGTATCTCGGGCGCCGGTGACCTGAAAAAGGTCGGGCGCATCGGCCTGAAGTCGGTGATCTACTTCGAGATACTGACCACCCTGGCGCTGGTGATCGGCCTGGTGTTCGCCTTCACCAGCGGCATCGGCAGCGGCGCCAACATCCACCTGGACCAACTGTCCAGCGCCGACGCCAGCAGCCTGGCCGAGCGCGGCCAGCACATCCACGGTGCCACGGCGTTCTTCATGGACCTGATCCCCACCTCGGTGATCGGCGCCTTTGCCGACAACAACATCCTCCAGGTGCTGCTGTTCTCGGTACTGTTTGGTAGCGCGCTGAACCTGGTGGGTGACTCGGCAGCCGGCATCTCGCGGCTGATCAACGAACTGAGCCACGTGATCTTCCGCATCATGGGCATGATCGTGCGCCTGGCACCGATCGGCGTGTTCGGCGCCATCGCCTTCACCACCAGCAAGTACGGCCTGGAATCGCTGCAGCACCTGGGCGGGTTGGTGGCGCTGTTCTACCTGACCTGTGCCGGCTTTGTACTGATCGTGCTGGGCACGGTCATGCGCCTGTCGGGGCTGAAGCTGCTGCCGCTGATCAAGTACCTGCGTGAAGAACTGACCATCGTGCTGGGCACCGCCTCGTCCGACGCCGTACTGCCACAGATCATGCGCAAGCTCGAGCACCTGGGCATCGGCAGCTCCACCGTCGGCCTGGTGATCCCCACCGGTTATTCGTTCAACCTCGATGGCTTCTCCATCTACCTGACCCTGGCCATCGTGTTCATTGCCAACGCCACCGGCACGCCACTGGCAATGACCGACCTGCTGACCATCCTGCTGGTATCGCTGGTGACTTCCAAGGGCGCTCACGGCATCCCAGGCTCGGCGCTGGTGATCCTTGCCGCTACCCTGACCGCCGTGCCGGCGATCCCGGTGGTCGGCCTGGTACTGGTACTGGCGGTGGACTGGTTCATGGGCATCGGCCGGGCGCTGACCAACCTGATCGGCAACTGCGTGGCCACCGTGGCCATCGCCCGCTGGGAGAAGGACATCGACCTGGAACGCGCGCACAACGTGCTCGACGGCAAGCCCGGTTTCGCCCCCACGCCACGCAAGCAGCCCAACCCCCATCAACAGGAATTCTGAGGGAACGTGGCCGGCACTGACGCCGGCCCTTCCAGGAGCGAACCGTGATCAGCTCATCTACCGTCGTCAACTCAGTGGTGGAAAAACTGCGCCAGGCCCTGGCCCGAGGCCAATGGCGCACCGGCGACATGCTGCCAGGCCAGCGCGAACTGGCCGAACAACTGGGCATCAGCCGCCCCAGCCTGCGCGAAGCGGTGACCGTGCTGGAAACCCTGGGCCTGGTGCGTTCGCTGCCAGGCAAGGGTGTGCTGGTACTGGATGTCGATGCCGCCACCCAGGAACCGGGCCTGGACACCAGCGCCGCAGCCAGCCTGGCCGACGTGCTGGAGCTGCGCTACACCCTTGAGCCTTTCATCGTCGGCCTGGTGGCGCAGTCGGCCAACAGCCAGGACATCGGCCAGCTGCGCCTGACCCTGATGGACATGCGTGAAGCGCTGGAGGCCGATGACAGCGAAGCCGGCGTCAGGGCCTACATCGCCTTTCATGAAGCGCTGTTCGCACTGACCACCAACCCGATCTTCCAGAGCGTGGTGCAACAGACCGGCAATGCCCTCAAGCAAAGCGCCGACATGCTGCGCAATTCGCCAGAGCACCTGGCCGCGCGGCTGAAGGAAAACGAAGCGGTGGTGCGCGCCATACGTGAGCGCAGCAGCGCCCAGGCCAGTGCCCAGATGCGCCAGCACATCCTGGCCGAAGGGTTGCGCATGGGCATCCCGTTGAACATCCCGGACGAACACCCGCATCCATGACCCCAGGAGAGCGACCATGAACGCCGCCCCTCACTTGCCGGCCCTGCTCGCGGCCGGCGAAACCCGCCTGTCGGCCGAGCAGATCTACCCGCGGCTGTTCGATGCCATCCTCGAACAGCGCTTGCCACCTGGCAGCCTGTTGCCCGAACAGGCGCTGGGCTATGCCTTTGGTGTCAGCCGTACAGTGATCCGCCGTGTGCTCGGGCGCCTGTCCGACCAGCAGGTGGTGGTGCAACGCCCCAGCCACACTGCGCATCTGGCCGTGCCCGACCCGGAGCAGGCACGCCAGGTGCTCAGCGCCCGGCGTCTGGCCGAAACCACGCTGATCACCCTGGCCGCGCAACGCGCCCGGCCGGTACAGATTCGCCAGCTGCGGCAACTGGTGGAGCGCGAGCGCCAGCACCATGAAAACGGCGAGCGTTGTGCGGCGATCCGCCTGGGCGGCGAGTTTCACCTGAAACTGGCGCAGGTGGCTGCCAATGCGCCACTGGCGCGGTTTCTCAATGGGCTGGTGCCGATGACCTCGCTGATCATCGCCCGTTACGAGTCGCCTTGCTGCGACCACTGCGCGTGGGAGGAACATGCGGCGATCATCGATGCCGTGGAGCATGGCGATGCCGAGGCGGCGCTGGGCCTGATGCGCAAGCACCTCGACCGCCTGGAAGAAAAGCTCGACCTGGAATGACCCACGCTCTTTCTGGTGAACGCGGTCCCTGTGGGAGCGGCCTTGTGTCGCGAAAGGGCCGCCCGACAGGGACCGCGTTCACGCAGAAATCTGCGTTGATCCTGAACGGCCGATAGGCTGCACGGCAGCCCTTCACTCCCCACCCTATACTCCGAGAACCACCCCAGCCTCTATCAGGGAGGCGGTTGCGTGAGCACTCGAGCCCTCCTGCTACTGTGCCTGCTGCTGGCCTTGGCCGGTTGCGCAGGCAAGCCCCCACCTGTCCCGCCGCCACCGGTGGTGCTCACCACCGCCACCTGGCAACGCATCGACCAGGAACTGATCGAAGCCTCGGTCGGCGCCGGCAGCTCGGCCAACGACTATGCACGCCGTTCCATGCGGGTGTGGAAGGAACAGGTACAGCAGCGTACCGAAAGCGACTTCATCCCTTGGTTTACCGGCTACTGGACCCAGCAGTGGCTGACCCTCAAGGTGGCCTGGTACAAGATCGACAGCGGTGAAGGCCGGGAGCCGGCGGAAAAGCGCCTGGCGCTGTACCTGCAGGAGCAGTACCACAAGCGGGTGATCGAACCGGTGGCCGAGCAGATCAACCCCGAAGGCATTCGCGACCGCGCCAGCGAGCTGTACCTGCAACTGCTCGGCCAGCAGCTGCCGGCCATCATCAGCCGCTACAACGCTCCCCCCGAGCAGTTCAGCCAACGCCTCAACCGCATTCCCGCCATCGCCCTGGGGCCACCGGATGCGCGCAATGCCAGCCTTTACCAGCTGCTGCGGGCCAAGTCGCTGGCCCAGCAACCTGCCTGGCAAGCCATGCGCCAGCATCTGCACCAGCAGGCCAGCAAAGGCCCGGGCAAGACCGATGTCGGGCTGAACTCGGTGGCCAACCAGGCCAGCGAAAAGCTCGGCGCCACCCTGGCTCCGCGCGGCATCGCCAGTGCCGTGGCGTCGGCAGTGGGCAAAGTGGCGGGGGCGATGATTTCGATTGCGGCGGCCGGCTATGGGGTCATGACCCATGACCGCGAACACCCGCAGATGGTCGAGCAGT
Source organism: Pseudomonas sp. A2 (assembly GCF_023100865.1). Classification (NCBI taxonomy): domain Bacteria; kingdom Pseudomonadati; phylum Pseudomonadota; class Gammaproteobacteria; order Pseudomonadales; family Pseudomonadaceae; genus Pseudomonas; species Pseudomonas sp. A2. The sequence continues at coordinate 2,242,908 of NZ_CP039127.1, read as the reverse complement.
TGCGGGTGATCCTCAACGTGGCGCTGAACCAGGAATGGCAGGAGCTGATGGAGAACCGCCAGAGCGGGGCCATGTCGGGGGTGTACTACCTTTCGGGGCAGGTCGAGGACAGCTTGCTGGCCAGTGCACCGAGGACGGAGGAACAACCGGTTGAGCAGCAGGTGAAGCAGCAGCAGGAGCCTTTGATCATTCGTCTGCCGCCTTAGTGGTTGACTGTGTCGGCCTTTTCGCAGCACAAGGCTGCTCCTACAGGGACCGCTCCCGCCTGAAGGTTGTGCGGTCGCTGTAGGAGCAGCCTTGTGCTGCGAAGAGGCCGGAACAGGTTGAATCAGGCTGCTGCCAAGGCTGAGCTGGGCAAGCCAAAGATCCGGTCGAACGCCCAGTTGTAGGCAAAGGTGTAGCACGGCACCAGCACGATGAACGCCATGTCCACCAGCAACGCCTCCAGCAATGTCATTTCCAGCCACCAGGCAATCAGCGGGATCAGGTACACCACCAGGGTCAGCTGGAAGCCGATGGCATGCGCCACCCGCCGTGCCACACTGCGCCCGCGCTTTGCCTGGCGGCTTTCCCACCACTCGAACAGGGTGTTGTAGATCAGGTTCCAGAGCATGGCGATGGTAGTGATCATCACCGCCAGAGGCCCGGTATGCGATGCCTGGGTGTCCGACAGGTAGGCCAGCCCGAGGGTCGACATGCACAGCCCGATCAGTTCATAGAAAGTCATGTAGACGAGTTTGCGTTTGAGTCCCTGCACCCGGGATTACCTCCGATGACAAAGCGATGGGGCGCGATCATGCTTCGTCGTGCTTGACAGCAAAAGTCAGCAGCTGTCAGATCTTCTGACAGGAGGCTGCCATGAACTTTTCCAGCGACAATATCCAGCTGTTTCTCGCCGTGCTCGACCGCGGTTCGTTTTCCGCCGCTGCGCGGGCCCTGCAGCGGGTGCCTTCGGCCGTGAGCATGGCCATCGGCAACCTCGAGGCAGAACTGGGCTACACCCTGTTCGAGCGCGGCCCACGGGAAGTCCGCCCCTCCGCCGAGGCCAAGGCGCTGGAACCTCATGCCCGGTTGATCGCCGAACAACTGGGGCTGCTGCAGGTGCATGCCCTGGAACTTTCCCAGGGGCTGGAGAGCAGCCTGACCCTGGCCGTGGTGCCGGACATCGACCACCGCCCGCTGCTGGCGGCCATCGCTCACCTGGGTGAGCGGCACCCGCTGCTGGACATCGCCCTGCTCAGCGCCCCACAGGAAGAGGCCGTACACCTGCTGGACAGTGGCCGCGCCGACCTCTGCGTGGCTTTTGCCGGGTTGCAGGTCGATGCCCGTCGCGGCTTCCAGCACATCGGCATGGAATCGCTGGTGGCCACACTGTCCCCCGCTCACCCGGCCTTGCGCGAGGGGCGTATCCACTACCTCGAAGACCTGACCCGAGTGCGCCAGATCCTGGTGCGTAGCCATGATCTTCCGCTGACAGACCCACGCCCGTTGATAGGCGCCACGCACTGGTCAACCGACAGCTTCGACCTCGCCCTGCAGATGGTCGAGGCCGGCCTGGGCTGGGGCGACTTGCCGCTGTCGAGGGTCGCGCCACTCCTGGCCAGCGGGCGCCTGGTGCGCCTGGATTTTCGCAACACCCGCAACGAGCTGCAGTTGCCGGTACACATCTTCTGGCGCAAGCAACAACCGTTGCAGCAGGCTGCACGCCTGTTGATCGAGCAGTTGTGTAGCCAGTGAATACCGTCCGTCGAAATGACCGTAAGAAATTTCTGTAAGCACTTCAATCTTTTACCCCTTGAGCCGATATCCCGAACGATAGGTTCCGCAATGCGTCATGAGCGCGCTGCGCCCTCCCCTCATTGGCCCAAGGTCTCGAAACATGAACCTGAAATTTCGCCACAAGATCCTGCTCAGCGCCTGCGGTGTCGTGGTCCTGGCATTTGCCCTGTTCACGCTCTACAACGACTACCTGCAACGCAATACCATCCGCCAGAACATCGAAGCTTCGGTGCAGCAGTCGGGCGCACTGACCGCCAGTAGTGTGCAGAACTGGATGAGCGGGCGCATCCTGGTGCTGGAAAACCTGGCCCAGGACATCGCCCAGCAAGGCGCTGGCGATACCCTGGAAGGACTGATCGAGCAGCCATCCTATACGCGTAATTTCCTGTTCACTTACCTGGGCCAGGCCACCGGTGCGTTCACCCAACGCCCCAATGCGCAGATGCCCGCCGGTTACGACCCACGTCAGCGCCCGTGGTACGGCGCCGCGGCCAGCGCCGGGCAGACCGTGCTGACTGCCCCGTACCAGGGGGCTGTCGGCGGCCTGATGGTAACCATCGCCACGCCAGTGAAAAGCAAGAACAATGGCGAGCTGATCGGCGTGGTCGGCGGTGACGTCACCCTCGACACCCTGGTCGAGATCATCAACTCAGTCGATTTCGGCGGCATCGGCCACGCCTTCCTGGCCGACAGCAATGGCCAGGTGATCGTCAGCCCCGACAAAGACCAGGTGATGAAGAACCTCAAGGACATCTACCCCGGCAGCAACCTGCGAGTCGCCGCCGGCATGCAGGATGTCACCCTCAATGGCCAGGACCGCATCATTTCCTTCGCCCCGGTGGCCGGCCTGCCTTCGGCACAGTGGTACATCGGCCTGTCGATCGACAAGGACAAGGCCTACGCTGCGCTCAGCCAGTTCCGCACCTCGGCGATCATCGCGATGCTGATTGCGGTGGCTGCCATCGCCGGCCTGCTCGGCCTGCTGATCCCGATACTGATGAGCCCGCTGACCACCATGGGCCGCGCCATGCGCGACATCGCCGAGGGCGAAGGTGACCTTACCCGCCGCCTGACCGTGCAGAACAAGGACGAGTTCGGCGAACTGGCCACTTCGTTCAACCGCTTCGTCGAGCGCATTCATGCCTCGATCAGCGAAGTGTCCTCGGCAACCCGCCTGGTGCACGACCTGTCGGAGAAGGTGGTCAATGCCTCCAATGCGTCGATCATCGGTTCCGAAGAGCAAAGCATGCGCACCAACAGCGTGGCCGCAGCGATCAACGAGCTGGGTGCTGCCACCCAGGAGATCGCCCGCAACGCCGCCGATGCCTCGCAGCATGCCAGCGGTGCCAGCGAGCAGGCCCACGGTGGCCGTGAAGTGGTCGAAGAAGCGATCAGCGCCATGACCGCCCTGTCGCAGCGCATCAGCGAGTCCTGCGCGCAAATCGAAACGCTCAACGCCAGCACTGACGAAATCGGCAAGATCCTCGACGTGATCAAGGGCATCTCGCAGCAGACCAACCTGCTGGCGCTGAACGCCGCCATCGAAGCGGCCCGTGCCGGTGAGGCCGGCCGTGGCTTTGCCGTGGTTGCCGACGAGGTACGCAACCTGGCGCACCGCACCCAGGAATCGGCGGAAGAAATCCACCGCATGATCACCAGCCTGCAGGTAGGCTCGCGCGAAGCGGTGCACACCATGAACACCAGCCAGGTTTCCAGCGAGCAGACCGTGCAGGTGGCCAACCAGGCCGGCGAGCGCCTGGCCAGCGTGACCCAGCGTATTGGCGAGATCGATGGCATGAACCAGTCGGTGGCTACTGCTACCGAAGAACAGACCGCCGTGGTCGAGAGCCTCAACCTGGACATCACCCAGATCAACGCCCTGAACCAGCAAGGGGTGGAGAACCTCAACGAGACCCTGCGCCATTGTGACCAACTGGCCCAGCAGGCCGGGCGCCTGAAGCAGCTGGTAGGCAGCTTCAGGATCTGATGGCCCAGGGGGGGCGCTCTGCGCCCCAATCGCGACGCAAGGCCGCTCCCACAGGTGCCATGCGATCCTTGTGGGAGCGGCCTTGTGCCGCGATCGGGCTGCGCAGCAGCCCCCTACGCCACCGCCGCTTTAACCACTTTGCTCCGCCGGACCCAGGCCAGCAGCACCGCCGCCATCAGCACGAAACCCAGGTAGCCGAACAGTGGGTACACCTCACCCACCAGGCTGATGAACCCCACCAGGCTGCATCCGAACGCCGCCACGCCGGTCACCACCGAGCCCCAGCGAAACCTCACCGTACCCGCCGGCATCAGCCGCGAGAGAAACGAGAACAACGTACCCACCGCAGTGTTGACGATCATGCCGAAGATAATCAGGCACATCACCAGCCCCAGCAGTGGCGATACTTCGTTGGCGATCGACAGCATCGGCATCGGCAGTTCAGCCACGCTGTCCAGGCGCGACAACAGCCCGGCACTCATCACCAGCATCAGCCCACCCAGTGCGGCGCCACCAAGCAGCCCACCCCATACCGCGGTTCGCTCGCCCTTGGCCGACCCACCCAGGATGGCCAGGATCGGCGCGCCGGCAACGATGTTGTATGACACGTACAGGAACGCCCCCAGCAGCCAGTGACGGGCGCCCGCCTGTTGCTGGCTGGCCAGCTGGTCGAGCTGGGCGAAGCTCTGTCCCCGGCTGAACACGGCGTACAACGCAATCGCCGAGGCCACCAGGATCAGCAACGGCGTGATGGCACCAATGGCGAGGATCACCCTGCGCACATCCAGGCACACGATGCCCACCACAACCAGCGTCACCAGCACGCTGCCGGCCAGCGCCGGGATACCGAACTGCTGCTCCAGCAAGGCACCACCACCGGCCAGCATGACCACGGTGACGGCAAACATGAAAAAGGTGATCAGCCAGTCGACGAACAGGCCCAGGTGACGGCCGCAGATGGCCTGGATCACATCCTTGTGCGAAGTGGCCTGCTGGCGATTGCCCAGCCCCGCCAGGGCCATGCCGAGGAAGGTGAACAAGGCTGCGCTGACCAGCGCACCGACCAGCCCCCACACACCGAAATCGACAAAGAACAACAACAGTTCCCGCCCCGAAGCGAACCCCGCCCCCACGATCACGCCGACAAACGCGCCGGCAATCTTCAGCTGCTCTTGCATGTGAACCTCTGGATTTATTGTTGTTGTCTCACTGCCACCGCATACTTTTTGTAGGAGCAGCCTTGCGCTGCGAAGAGGCCGGTATGACTGTTGCAAATGCATGGGTTTTACTGGCCTCTTCGCAGCGCAAGGCTGCTCCTACAGAAGCGCTCAGGCGTCGCCGACGAACGCCTGCACTTCGATCTCCACATCCACCCCCAGCGCCAATGCCGAGGCCACGGTCGAACGCACCGGTAGCGCTGCGCCGAAGAATTCCTTGTACACCTCGTTGAAGCCGCCGAAGTGGCTCATGTCCGAGAGCCACACCGTGGCCTTGACTACCTGGTCGAAACGCGCGCCGCAGGCCGCCAGGCTTTCGGCGATACGCTCGCAGGCGGCGCGGGTCTGGGTCTGGATGTCGCCGCGCACCACTTCACCGCCAGCACTCATCGGCACCTGGCCGGAGAGGAACAGGAAGCCGCCGGCTTTCACCGCTCGGGAGAACGGGAACGGCAGGCTGCTGGGGAAACGCTGGATATCATTGCTCATGGGATGCTCCTTTCAGGGTTGCTGGAAACGGGCCGGGGACAGGCGCTCGGGCACCACCCCTTGGCTGACAAGGCCGGGACACAGGGGCAGGCCCAGCAGCAGGTCGGCAGCCAGGCGCGAGGCGCCCGCAGCCGACTGGATGCCATAGCCACCTTGTGCCGCCAGCCAGAAGAACGCTGGCGCGTGCACATCGAAACCGATCACCAGGTCGCCGTCGGCGACGAACGAACGCAGCCCGGCCCAGGTGTGGCTCGGCCGGCGGATCGACAGGGTGGTCATGGCTTCGATGTTGTAGATGCCCAAAGCCACGTCGAGCTCCTCGGGCGCGGCGTCCTGGGGTTCGACCGGGTCGGCATTGGCCGGCGACCCCAACAGCTGGCCGGCGTCGGGCTTGAAGTAGAAGCTTTCGTCTACGCCGATCACCGCCGGCCAGCGGGCGAAATCCTGGTCTGCCGGGCCGGGGAAAGTGAAGGCACTGCGCCGGCAGGGTTGCAGGCCGATGCGCGCCACCCCGCACTGCTCGGCCACTCGGTCGGCCCAAGCGCCAGCGGCATTTACCAGCTGGCGCGTCTGTACCCGGCTGCCATCGCCCAACTGCACCTGCCACAGGTCATCCAGGTACCAGGCCTGGATCAGCTCGGCGTTACAGCGCAATTCACCGCCAGCGGCGCGATAGCCGCGCAAGAAGCCCTGGTGCAGGGCATGTACGTCCAGGTCCATTGCGCCCGCTTCAAGCACCGCGCCGGCCAGGCTCTCGGCACGCAGGCTCGGTACCAGGGCCAGGGCTGCGTCGCGGTCGAGCAGGCTGACTTCGGTGCCGTTGGCCAGGTTCTGTGCGTGGGTCTGCTCGAGCAGCGTGCGCTGTTCCAGGCTGGCGACGTACAGGCAGCCGCGCGGTTCCAGCAGCGGGTGCTGGCAGAACCCTTGCGGTGGTGCTTCGTAGAAGGCCCGGCTGGCACGGGTCAGCGCCTGTATCTGCGGAGTGCCGTAGGCCTCCATGAACATGGCTGCCGAACGCCCGGTGGAATGGTAGCCAGGCTGCGCCTCGCGCTCGAGCAGCAGCACCTTCTGTCGGCCGGCCAGGCGATAACCGAGGGATGCACCAGCGATGCCCGCGCCGATGATGAGGGTGTCGTAGGTCGGGATCATGCACGCTCCTGCTAGGTAATTTTCATATATGAGAATTTACGAATACGCAAGGGTCCAAGGTAAGATGCCCGACCAACGCCGCATGCCGAGACCCCCGAATGCCCGCTGCCCTACCCTTGCTGGACCGTGCCGTAGTCGGCCAGCGCCTGCGCCAGGTGCGCAAGGCGCGCCAGATGACACTCAAGCAATTGTCCGAAGCCAGTGGCGTCCCGCTGTCCACCTTGTCAAAGATGGAGCTGGCGCAGGTCTCGGTCAGCTACGAAAAACTCGCCGCCGCCGCCCGGGCGCTGAACGTCGACATTGCCCAGCTGTTGCGCGCCAGCGGCACGGTAACCGCACCAGTGCCGGTGACGGTGGTGGTCGATTCACTGCCAGCGGCGGCTGGCTACTCGACCGGCACCTATGACTATCACCCGATTGCCGGCGACTTCCCTGAACGGCGCATGACACCCGCCTATGCCCGCATCATTGCCCGTGAACGTGGCGAGTTCGACGATTTTATCCGCCACCCGGGCCAAGAGTTCGCGCTGGTACTGAGCGGGCGCGTTCGTATCGAGTTCGAAACCGGGGAAGCGGTGAGCATCGGGCCGCAGGAGACGGCGTATTTCGACAGCCAGGTGGGACATATCTACCTGTCGGAAAGTGAGGATGGCGCAGATGCGCATGTGATGGTGGTGATGACTGATCGCTGACCCGGTGCTGCCTGCCAGGGCCTATCGCCGGCAAGCCAGCTCCCACAGGTAGGCACAGGTCTTGAGGTTGATGCGGTGGGTGTGGGAGCCGGCTTGATAGAGCCCTGGCAGGCAGCACCTGGTTATAACCTAATAACGAACAAGTCTATTTGGCTATAAAAAAATCTATATGCTGGCTGCATCCGATAACGGGCAAAGTTGGGCGGTCGAGTAGCGTATGGATGTAGGTTCTTTCGGTTTCACCATTGCAGGCCTGGTCGTGGGTTTCATCGTCGGCATGACCGGCGTCGGTGGCGGCTCGCTGATGACCCCGATCCTGTTGTGGTTCGGCATCAGCCCGGCAACGGCCGTCGGTACCGACCTGCTCTATGCCGCCATCACCAAGGCCAGTGGCGTCTGGGTGCATGCGCGCAACAAGAACGTCGACTGGAAGATCACCGGCCTGCTCAGCCTGGGTAGCGTGCCCGCCGCGGCGCTGACCCTGTGGTTCCTCAGCACCCTGCACACCGACACATCGGCGCTCAACGCCGTCATCAAGCAAGGCCTGGCGGTGGTCCTGATCCTGACCGCGCTGGCCATCCTGTTCAAATCGCGTCTGCAGGCCTTCGCCAGTCGCCATGCCGGTGACCACTATCACCTCAGCGACCGCAGCCTGAATACCCTTACCGTGCTTACCGGCGTGGTGCTGGGGGTGATGGTCACCCTTACTTCCATCGGCGCTGGCGCACTGGGTACCGTGGCGCTGTTCCTGCTGTACCCGTTCCTGGTCACCCGCCGCCTGGTCGGTACCGAAATCGCCCACGCGGTGCCGCTGACCCTGGTGGCAGGGCTGGGCCATGCGGGGATGGGCAACATGGACTGGTCGCTGCTGGGTTACCTGCTGCTGGGCTCGCTGCCAGGCATCTACCTGGGCAGCCACCTCACCGGGCGGATTTCCGACCGCGTGCTGCGCCCGTGCCTGGCGGCGATGCTGTTGCTGATTGGCTACAAGCTGGCGTTCTGACCTTCAGCCCAGGCGCAGGCGCCACTGCCCGGTAAAGCTCAGCTCCAGACGCGACAGGGGCAACACGTCGACCCGCTGGCTGGCGCTCATCGGGCAGCCAAGTACTTGTACAAGCACGGCGCGCATCACCATCGGGTGGGTAACTGCCAGCCATTCACCAGGCCTGTCGAAGGCCGCCAGCCAGGCGGCGATACGCTGGCAAAGCACGGCGAACGACTCGCCGCCGTGAACATCACTGGCCGGGTTCTGAAGCCATTCGGTCAACGCCTGCGATTGCTCGGCCTGCAGTTGCTTCAGTGTCAGCCCTTGCCAACGCCCCAGGTCGCAATCGGCCAATGCCGGCTCGACCTGCACCGGCCCAGAAAACCACGCCGCTGTCTCGCAGGCTCGCCGCTCTGGTGCAGTCAGCACCGGCACACCGGCAAGGTCGGCGAAAGGCTGTTGGCCCAGTGGAAGAATGCCGTCTTCGGCATGGTGCAGTCGCCCGGACTTCTGGGCTTGGGTCAGGGCATGGCAGATCAGCGTCAGGCGGACGGCTTTCACCGGATTTTCTCATGGCGGGTTGAGGCGCAAGGTTTAGCATGCTGCGGCACTTTTTGCCGCAACAAATATGGCACCGCCTGCGCCAGTGTTTCCCGGTTTGCCGGTGAATGGGCCGTACAGCACCCCGATGTCAGAAGGTGATATTCAGCGCAGCGAACACCGCCCTGCCTGGCTGGTTATAGGTATTGGCGCCCGAAGTACTGGCGTTGCCACCACGCAGGATCTGCTTGTCGAACACGTTGTTCACCCCCACCCGCACGTCGTAGTTGGCGTTGAACTTGTACCCGGCGCTCACGTCCACCAGGCCGTAGGCTTCCACATCCTGTTGCGCGGCCTTGTCGTAGCTTTGCTGGGTGCGGTCGTTGAAGGTCGGCGACTTCTGCTTGCCGAAATAGGTACCCGCCACCTGGAACGACAGCTTCTCGGTGGCGCGCCAGTCGAGGGTGGTGTTGACGGTGTATTCCGGGATCACCGACAGCGGCTCGCCGGTCTCGCGGTTGTCGTTGTCGAGCATCCAGGTCAGGTTGGTGTTCCAGTCCAGGGCCGGGGTCAGCTCGATGAACAGGTTGCCTTCGATACCCTCCACCCGCGCCTTGCCGGCGTTGTCCCATTGGGTCACGCGGCTGCCGGTGCCGATGGTGTACAACACATCGGTATCACCGACGATCTTGTTCTTGTAGTCGTTGCGAAAGTAGGTGGCACTGGTGCGCCAGGTACCCCGGTCGTACATCAGGCCGATTTCCTTGTTGACGCTGATCTCGGGCTTGAGGTCGGCGTTGCCCTGCAGGTAGCAGCCACCGTTGTTGGTCTGCTGCACGCTGCAACCATTGCCGCGGCTGTACAGCAAATAGTTGGGGTTGGACTGGTACAGGTTCGGGGTCTTGTAGGCGCGCGCGATACCGCCTTTGACCGACAGTGCTTCGGTCAGCTTGTGCGACAGGTTCAGGCTGGGGCTGAAGTTGTCGCCAAACGTTTCGTGGTGGTCGAAACGCAGGCCCGGGGTAATGGTGGTGTCGCCGACAATGATGTTGTCCTCGACGAACAGCGCATAGCTGCGGGCGGTCGTCTTCGAGCTGCTGCGGTCGAAACCGACGAGCCCGTCATTACCCGTGGGGTCCGAGCTTTGTGGGCGCAGCGAGCCCTGATCATTGAGCGTTTCGTACAGGTACTCGCCGCCCAGGGTCAGCACATGCTCGGCGCTGCCCATGGCGAATGGCAGGTTCACTTCGCTGCTCAGGCGCGTGTTGCGCAGGCGCGACATGGCGGCGCCTTCAGCATTGGGAGCACCTTCGGTACGGCCTGCCAGGCCCTCGTTTAGACGCCAGTTGCGCACGTACTCGTAGGCCAGCACGGTCTTGCTTGTACCCCAGGTGAAATCGCCCAGGTGGGTCAGGTCGTAGGTACTGCGCTGCATCACATTGGTTTCGTGGCCGTACAAGCTGGACACGAACTCGACGTCACCACCGCCGTTGCTGTTCATGGTGTCGCCGGCAAAGATATTGCCCTGGCGGCTATAGCCGGCACTGGCCTCGAGGCGGTGCTCGTCGTTCAGCTTCCAGCTCAGCAGGCCATTGATGTCCTTGTTGCGCACGCCTTCGCGGCCCGCCACCAGCGCACTGGTTGCATGCCCGGCGTTGATGTCCAGGTCGTCGGCATCGGTCTTGGCCAGACCGCCGTACAGGCGGAAGCCGAGGTTGTCGGTCAGGCCGCCGCCCAGGTTGAAGTTGGCCCGGCGGCTGGCGCCCTCGGCGCTGTCTTCCGGCAGCTGGGTGTACAGGCTGACGCTGCCCTTGAGTTCATCGGTGGGCCGTTTGGTGATGATATTGACCACCCCGCCCATTGCGCCGGAGCCGTAACGTGCGGCCGCCGGGCCACGCAGGATCTCGATGCGCTCGACCGCTTCTGCCGGTACCCAGTTGGTTTCACCGCGGGTATCGCGGTCGCCGTTCCAGCCATAGCGCACGGCATTGCGTGCGCTGGATGGCTTGCCGTCGATGAGGATCAGGGTGTTTTCCGGGCCCATGCCGCGCAGGTCGATCTGCCGGTTGTTGCCACGCGCGCCGCTGGCGCTGTTGCCGGTCAGGTTGACCCCGGGCTCGCGGCGGATGATGTCGGACAGGTCATTGGCCGGCGGGTGGCGCTTGATGTCTTCGGCGGTGATGATCGACGTACCCAAGGCCTGGCGTGCCTCGCGCTCGGCGGTGACCAGGGTGTCCTGGATCACCAGCGCGTTGTCGGCGACCGGCATCTCCAGCACCTCACCCGTACGCTGTTCTTCGGCCTGGGCCGCGGTGACCACCATGGCCGATGACGCCAGCGCGACAAACGCCAGGGCCAGGCTTTTGGGTGAAGTCTTGCACTGCATGGGTACATCTCCTGCGATTCATGAGCGAAACGGCACATCCCTGTCGGAAACCGGGAGCCCTCGCCCACCGGCCTCGCAAACACAGTTTGGTGGCCAACAGGGATGGTAAATATAGAGATTCGCAACTGAGTTTAAATCTTATTTACGAAGTTTACATGTTTGTAACGGAACTTTGCTGACACGACAGCGTTGCCGGCGCAGCCCGGCTATTCGCGCTGATGCTTGCATACACCTGTCCGATTTGCATCCTGCGTGACGGCTCCTACAGTTTCGAACGTAGCCCTCTGCCGAGCCTCCTGATGCGCAGCCACGAAGAAAGCCACGCCATGAACGCCACCAGGTCCCTGTCGAAGATCCCTCGCAGCGTCTGGGCGTTGGGCTTCGTATCGATGTTCATGGACATTTCCTCGGAAATGATTCACGCCCTGCTGCCGCTGTACATGGTCACCGTGCTTGGCACCTCGGTAGTGGCGGTGGGCTTTATCGAAGGTGTTGCCGAAGCGACCGCTTCGATCACCAAGGTGTTTTCCGGCGCCCTCAGCGACCGGCTGGGCAAGCGCAAGCTGCTTACGGTGCTGGGCTATGGCCTGGGTGCGTTGACCAAGCCGGTGTTCCCCATGGCCTCCGGGCTGGGGTGGTTAACCGCAGCACGCTTCGTCGACCGGGTCGGCAAAGGCATTCGTGGGGCGCCGCGCGATGCACTGGTGGCCGACGTCACGCCCGCAGAACTTCGTGGTGCAGCCTTCGGCCTGCGCCAGGCGCTGGATACCGTGGGCGCCTTCCTTGGGCCGTTGCTGGCGATCGTGCTGATGTGGCTGACCGCGAGCCATTTCCAGACGGTGTTCTGGGTGGCGGTGCTTCCGGCGTTCGTGGCGGTGTACATCCTCATCGCCTTCGTGCGCGAACCTGAAACGCCGGCCACCACCCGGCCAGTGCGCTCACCGCTGGCCCTGCTCGAATTGGCACGCCTGGGCCCGGCCTACTGGCGGCTGATCGGCCTGGCCACACTGTTCACCCTCGCCCGCTTCAGCGAGGCGTTTCTACTGCTGCGCGCGCAGGACATGGGCCTGGCGCCGCTGTGGGCGCCGGCAGTGCTGGTGCTCATGGCCATGGTGTACTCGCTGTCGGCCTACCCAGCGGGAATGCTGTCGGACCGCGTAGGCCGCCGCGGCGTGCTGATGATCGGGCTGGGGCTGCTGGTCGCCGCAGACCTGCTGCTGGCCCTGCTGCCGGGCTGGACCGGGCTGGCCATGGGGGTGGCTGCCTGGGGCCTGCACCTGGGGTTCAGCCAAGGCATCTTTGCCGCCATGATCGCCGACAGCGCCCCCGCGGAGTTGCGCGGTACAGCCTTCGGCCTGTTCAACCTGCTGACCGGCGTGGCGCTGCTCGTGGCGAGCGTGGTGGCCGGGCTGTTGTGGGACGGAGTCGGCTTCAAGGCGACATTCCTGCTTGGCGCAGCGTGTGCCGGCGGCACCCTGATCGGGGTCGTATTGCTCAGGCCGGCCCCGATCACCGGCAATCCAAACTAGGCCAGCGCTGGCTGCTGCTCCAGTAGCGACCAGCCGCCATGTCCATCCACCTCCAGCCGGTGGGTATGGAAACCTGCCAGTGTACTGCGGTGCCCGACACTGACCAGCAATGCCCCCGGCATTTCCGTACGCAGCAGAGAATACAGGGCATGCTCGAGCCCTTCGTCCATGGCCGAAGTGGACTCGTCAAGGAACACCACTTGCGGCCGGTTGAATAGCACCCGGGCAAATGCGAGGCGCTGCTGCTCACCAACCGAGAGAATGTGTGACCAGTCACAGCGGACTTCCAGTCGCTCGGCCAAGTGGGCCAGGTTGACCTGGCGCAAGGCCTGCTGCATCCGCGTTTCATCCTCAGGTCTGCTGGCCACCGGGTAGGCGATGACCGTGCGCAGATCGCCCAGCGGCAGGTACGGCCGCTGCGACAAGAACAGCGCCTGGTGGCCCAGCGGGCGCCTGACCTCACCCTCGGCGTACGGCCAGAGTCCCGCCAGCGCACGCAGCAGCGTGGTTTTACCGCTGCCCGACGGCCCCTTGATCAACAGCGCCTGGCCGGCATGCAGATCAAGGTCCAGGTCGGTGATAAGGGCATGCCCGTCCGGGCGTAGCACCTGCAGGCGGCTGATCGCCAAGGCATGCTCCTGGTCCTCGGTGATGACGCGCGGCAAAGCGCTCGCCTGCTCATTGGCATCGAGGAAGCCGGTCAGACGATCGAGGGTGGCCCGGTACTGGGCAAACGCATCATACGACTCGCGGAAGAACGACAACGAATCCTGCACCTGGCCAAAAGCCTGGGAGGTCTGCATGACGTCGCCCAGCTTGATCGCCCCGCTGAAGAAGCGCGGTGCCTGCAGAATGAAGGGGAACACCACTGCGACCTGGCTCACGCCCAGGTTGAAACCGCTGAATTTCAGGTTCCGGAACACCAGCGCCCAGGCATTCACGATCAAGGCACCAAAGCGACCCAGCAACGTGCCCCGCTCGACCTGCGCGCCCTGGTAGAAAGCGATGTTCTCGGCATTTTCGCGCAGACGCATCAGCGCGTAACGGAAGTTGGCGGTGAGCTTTTCGTTGAGGAAGTTCAGGCGGATCAGCGGCCGCCCGAGACGGAAGGCGATCCAGGTGGCGACGATGACGTAAAGGTACACCGCAAACACCATAGCCCGGGGAATCTCCACACCGGCAACGGCCAGCGGCGCCGACAGCCCCCAGAGGATGCCGGTGAACGCCACCAGCGAAACCAGCGCACTGACTGCGCCCAGGGCGAGGGTCACCGAGTTGCTGACAAAGGCGTTGACGTCCAGTTCGATACGTTGGTCAGGGTTGTCCACGGGTTCGGCGAGGAACTGGCCACGGTAGTAGGCATCGCCGTGCATCCAGTCGTGGGTCAGGCGCTCGGTCAGCCAGACTCGCCATTGGATGCTGAACGCCTGGCTTACATAGAAGGTGAACAGCGAACGCAGCACATGGATGGTGGCCAATACTGCAAAGACACCGAGCAGGTACCAGAAAGCGGCTTGGTCAAGGCCCTGCAAGGCGCTGTAGAAGCCGTTGTACCAGAATGAGAACAGCACGTTCAGACGCACCGAGAATAGCGTCAGAACCAGCAGCAGGGCGAACACCAGTAACGGTCGCCAACTGCGTCTGAAACTGAAATAGGGCCCGGCAAGCTGCCAGAACTGGCTGCCCCAGCGCGTACAACGTACGGCCAGTGTGGCGGCTGCTATGAAGCAGACAAGGGTGATGAACGAGGCGATTGCCAGCCAGCTCAGGCTCTCTTGCAAGGCCTGGTGCCAGTTCATTTCCATGATGGGTATCCGTGCTGAGTATTTCCGCGAGCGTAGCATTGACCTGTGATTCGTCAGGCATAAATGACGCACATTTCATGATTGCTTTCGGAGCTACGCGGGCCCCTGTGGGAGCGTTGTACAGGTCTGGGGCTTATTGGCCAGAAAGACAAAACCCCTACCTGCATGTGCAGATAGGGGTTTTGCGAAATGAATCTTGACGATGACCTACTCTCACATGGGGAAACCCCACACTACCATCGGCGATGCATCGTTTCACTACTGAGTTCGGGATGGGATCAGGTGGTTCCAATGCTCTATGGTCGTCAAGAAATTCTGTTGCCAGAATGTCCAGATGGACAGCCCAGCGAATTCGGATATGCGATATTTGTGATGTTGCGAACTTTCGGTTGTTTCGTCTTCACCACCGCAATCTGCGCTAGCAAATTGCTTGGGTGTTATATGGTCAAGCCTCACGGGCAATTAGTATTGGTTAGCTCAACGCCTCACAGCGCTTACACACCCAACCTATCAACGTCGTAGTCTTCGACGGCCCTTCAGGGGATTCAAGATCCCAGTGAGATCTCATCTTGAGGCAAGTTTCCCGCTTAGATGCTTTCAGCGGTTATCTCTTCCGAACATAGCTACCCGGCAATGCCACTGGCGTGACAACCGGAACACCAGAGGTTCGTCCACTCCGGTCCTCTCGTACTAGGAGCAGCCCCTCTCAAATCTCAAACGTCCACGGCAGATAGGGACCGAACTGTCTCACGACGTTCTAAACCCAGCTCGCGTACCACTTTAAATGGCGAACAGCCATACCCTTGGGACCGGCTTCAGCCCCAGGATGTGATGAGCCGACATCGAGGTGCCAAACACCGCCGTCGATATGAACTCTTGGGCGGTATCAGCCTGTTATCCCCGGAGTACCTTTTATCCGTTGAGCGATGGCCCTTCCATACAGAACCACCGGATCACTAAGACCTACTTTCGTACCTGCTCGACGTGTTTGTCTCGCAGTCAAGCGCGCTTTTGCCTTTATACTCTACGACCGATTTCCGACCGGTCTGAGCGCACCTTCGTACTCCTCCGTTACTCTTTGGGAGGAGACCGCCCCAGTCAAACTACCCACCATACACTGTCCTCGATCCGGATAACGGACCTGAGTTAGAACCTCAAAGTTGCCAGGGTGGTATTTCAAGGATGGCTCCATGAGAACTGGCGTCCCCACTTCAAAGCCTCCCACCTATCCTACACAAGCAAATTCAAAGTCCAGTGCAAAGCTATAGTAAAGGTTCACGGGGTCTTTCCGTCTAGCCGCGGATACACTGCATCTTCACAGCGATTTCAATTTCACTGAGTCTCGGGTGGAGACAGCGCCGCCATCGTTACGCCATTCGTGCAGGTCGGAACTTACCCGACAAGGAATTTCGCTACCTTAGGACCGTTATAGTTACGGCCGCCGTTTACCGGGGCTTCGATCAAGAGCTTCGCTTGCGCTAACCCCATCAATTAACCTTCCGGCACCGGGCAGGCGTCACACCCTATACGTCCACTTTCGTGTTTGCAGAGTGCTGTGTTTTTAATAAACAGTCGCAGCGGCCTGGTATCTTCGACCGGCATGGGCTTACGGAGCAAGTCCTTCACCCTCGCCGGCGCACCTTCTCCCGAAGTTACGGTGCCATTTTGCCTAGTTCCTTCACCCGAGTTCTCTCAAGCGCCTTGGTATTCTCTACCTAACCACCTGTGTCGGTTTGGGGTACGGTTCCCAGTTATCTGAAGCTTAGGAGCTTTTCTTGGAAGCATGGTATCAACCACTTCGTCGCCTAGAGGCAACTCGTCATCAGCTCTCGGCCTTGAAATCCCGGATTTGCCTAAGATTTCAGCCTACCACCTTAAACCTGGACAACCAACGCCAGGCTGGCCTAACCTTCTCCGTCCCTCCATCGCAATAACTGGAAGTACAGGAATATTAACCTGTTTTCCATCGACTACGCTTTTCAGCCTCGCCTTAGGGACCGACTAACCCTGCGTCGATTAACGTTGCGCAGGAAACCTTGGTCTTTCGGCGTGCGAGTTTTTCACTCGCATTGTCGTTACTCATGTCAGCATTCGCACTTCTGATACCTCCAGCAAGCTTCTCAACTCACCTTCACAGGCTTACAGAACGCTCCTCTACCGCGTCATCAAAGATGACACCCGTAGCTTCGGTGCATGGTTTGAGCCCCGTTACATCTTCCGCGCAGGCCGACTCGACTAGTGAGCTATTACGCTTTCTTTAAAGGGTGGCTGCTTCTAAGCCAACCTCCTAGCTGTCTAAGCCTTCCCACATCGTTTCCCACTTAACCATGACTTTGGGACCTTAGCTGACGGTCTGGGTTGTTTCCCTTTTCACGACGGACGTTAGCACCCGCCGTGTGTCTCCCATGCTCGGCACTTCCAGGTATTCGGAGTTTGCATCGGTTTGGTAAGTCGGGATGACCCCCTAGCCGAAACAGTGCTCTACCCCCTGGAGTGATACATGAGGCGCTACCTAAATAGCTTTCGAGGAGAACCAGCTATCTCCGAGCTTGATTAGCCTTTCACTCCGATCCACAGGTCATCCGCTAACTTTTCAACGGTAGTCGGTTCGGTCCTCCAGTCAGTGTTACCTAACCTTCAACCTGCCCATGGATAGATCGCCCGGTTTCGGGTCTATACCCAGCGACTAAACGCCCTATTAAGACTCGCTTTCGCTACGCCTCCCCTATTCGGTTAAGCTCGCCACTGAATATAAGTCGCTGACCCATTATACAAAAGGTACGCAGTCACCTAACAAAGTAGGCTCCCACTGCTTGTACGCATACGGTTTCAGGTTCTATTTCACTCCCCTCTCCGGGGTTCTTTTCGCCTTTCCCTCACGGTACTGGTTCACTATCGGTCAGTCAGTAGTATTTAGCCTTGGAGGATGGTCCCCCCATATTCAGACAAAGTTTCTCGTGCTCCGTCCTACTCGATTTCATTGACAAGAGATTTTCGTGTACGGGGCTATCACCCACTATGGCCGCACTTTCCAGAGCGTTCCACTAATCTCAAATCAACTTAAGGGCTGGTCCCCGTTCGCTCGCCACTACTAAGGGAATCTCGGTTGATTTCTTTTCCTCAGGGTACTTAGATGTTTCAGTTCCCCTGGTTCGCCTCTTGCACCTATGTATTCAGTACAAGATACTCAGCTTGTGCTGAGTGGGTTCCCCCATTCAGAGATCTCTGGATCACAGTCTGTTTGCCGACTCCCCAAAGCTTATCGCAGGCTACCACGTCTTTCATCGCCTCTGACTGCCAAGGCATCCACCGTATGCGCTTCTTCACTTGACCATATAACCCCAAGCAATCTGGTTATACTGTGAAGACGACATTCGCCGAAAATTCGCATGTTGCTCTTTCGAGCAGAACTCACAAATTTTACCTTAGCCTGATTAACCAGCAGTGAAACTGGTCATCAGTCTATATCTATCACATATCTGAATTTTTAAAGAACGATCTGACAAAAGTCAGAAATCAACATTCGAACTGAATGTTCATTTCTAAGTTCTGACAAGCTACTGCCTACGGCGAAAGTGGTGGAGCCAAGCGGGATCGAACCGCTGACCTCCTGCGTGCAAGGCAGGCGCTCTCCCAGCTGAGCTATGGCCCCGTATTCTACGGCTGAACCATGTAATGGTAGGTCTGGGCAGATTTGAACTGCCGACCTCACCCTTATCAGGGGTGCGCTCTAACCAACTGAGCTACAGACCTATAACAGGGTCGCGTTACAGCATCGTCTTTTACAATGAATCAAGCAATTCGTGTGGGAGCTCATCAGCAGGCTGATGTCGTCGATTAAGGAGGTGATCCAGCCGCAGGTTCCCCTACGGCTACCTTGTTACGACTTCACCCCAGTCATGAATCACACCGTGGTAACCGTCCTCCCGAAGGTTAGACTAGCTACTTCTGGTGCAACCCACTCCCATGGTGTGACGGGCGGTGTGTACAAGGCCCGGGAACGTATTCACCGCGACATTCTGATTCGCGATTACTAGCGATTCCGACTTCACGCAGTCGAGTTGCAGACTGCGATCCGGACTACGATCGGTTTTGTGAGATTAGCTCCACCTCGCGGCTTGGCAACCCTCTGTACCGACCATTGTAGCACGTGTGTAGCCCAGGCCGTAAGGGCCATGATGACTTGACGTCATCCCCACCTTCCTCCGGTTTGTCACCGGCAGTCTCCTTAGAGTTCCCACCATAACGTGCTGGTAACTAAGGACAAGGGTTGCGCTCGTTACGGGACTTAACCCAACATCTCACGACACGAGCTGACGACAGCCATGCAGCACCTGTGTCAGAGCTCCCGAAGGCACCAATCCATCTCTGGAAAGTTCTCTGCATGTCAAGGCCTGGTAAGGTTCTTCGCGTTGCTTCGAATTAAACCACATGCTCCACCGCTTGTGCGGGCCCCCGTCAATTCATTTGAGTTTTAACCTTGCGGCCGTACTCCCCAGGCGGTCAACTTAATGCGTTAGCTGCGCCACTAAAATCTCAAGGATTCCAACGGCTAGTTGACATCGTTTACGGCGTGGACTACCAGGGTATCTAATCCTGTTTGCTCCCCACGCTTTCGCACCTCAGTGTCAGTATCAGTCCAGGTGGTCGCCTTCGCCACTGGTGTTCCTTCCTATATCTACGCATTTCACCGCTACACAGGAAATTCCACCACCCTCTACCGTACTCTAGCTCGCCAGTTTTGGATGCAGTTCCCAGGTTGAGCCCGGGGCTTTCACATCCAACTTAACGAACCACCTACGCGCGCTTTACGCCCAGTAATTCCGATTAACGCTTGCACCCTCTGTATTACCGCGGCTGCTGGCACAGAGTTAGCCGGTGCTTATTCTGTCGGTAACGTCAAAACAGCAAGGTATTAACTTACTGCCCTTCCTCCCAACTTAAAGTGCTTTACAATCCGAAGACCTTCTTCACACACGCGGCATGGCTGGATCAGGCTTTCGCCCATTGTCCAATATTCCCCACTGCTGCCTCCCGTAGGAGTCTGGACCGTGTCTCAGTTCCAGTGTGACTGATCATCCTCTCAGACCAGTTACGGATCGTCGCCTTGGTGAGCCATTACCTCACCAACTAGCTAATCCGACCTAGGCTCATCTGATAGCGCAAGGCCCGAAGGTCCCCTGCTTTCTCCCGTAGGACGTATGCGGTATTAGCGTTCCTTTCGAAACGTTGTCCCCCACTACCAGGCAGATTCCTAGGCATTACTCACCCGTCCGCCGCTGAATCAAGGAGCAAGCTCCCGTCATCCGCTCGACTTGCATGTGTTAGGCCTGCCGCCAGCGTTCAATCTGAGCCATGATCAAACTCTTCAGTTCAATACTGCTTGGGTTTTTAAGAAACCCTAAACTTGGCTCAGCAATCTCAAATGACTATGTGATTTCTCGCATGGCCACTTGTGATGCTGATAATCTTTGTGACTATCAGTCCGTACTCACAAGCACCCACACGAATTGCTTGATTCGATTTGTTAAAGAGCGTTTGGTTAAGAGCTTTTCGTCTCAACCGAGGCGCGCATTCTACGCTTCCCTCATTTGCTGTCAAGCGTTTATTTTGAAGTTTTTTGCGAGAAACTCGTTTAGCTTCAAACACTTGACTCAACATGGTGGCTGGCTTTGCTTCGCTACCGCGTTGGAGTGGTGCGCATTATAGGGCGATGTTTCAGGAGGTCAACCTTTAATTTCAATAATTTAGAATCTTTTTGAAAAAGACTGCATCAGGGCCGCATGGTGCTCGCCGCGAGCCCAGCAGCGCCTGTGAGATCGAGCGCCGCCCGCGCGGCGCTTCGCGGGACAAGCCCGCTCCCACATTTGTTGCAACGTGGCCATGCCTATGAGAAAGGCGTTGTCAGCCCTGGCGCAGGACTTGAGCAGGTGGACGGCAGCAATGCCAATCCAGAAATCCAGCTGCCCCGCCATGGCTGGCAAACATGACCTTACAGGTTCGGCACGTTGCAACAAATGTGGGAGCGGGCTTGTCCCGCGAAGCGCCGCGCGGGCGGCGCTCGATCTCACAGGCACCGAAATAACAACGCCGGGCACCTTGCCCCCACCCACCGTATTTGCGCACTATATTGCTCACCCCAATCCCGCTCAAGGATCGTCGCGCAGAAATGAACACCCAGCCCCGCAGCCTGGCCGCTACCCTCTTCCCGATCGGCCTGCTGCTCATCGCCATGGCATCGATACAGTCCGGCGCCTCCCTGGCCAAAAGCATGTTCCCCATCATCGGCGCGCAAGGCACCACCACCCTGCGCCTGATCTTCGCCAGCATCATCATGCTGCTTATCCTGCGCCCTTGGCGTGTGCGCATGACCCGCAATACCCTGCGCAACGTCATCATCTACGGCATGGCGCTGGGCGGCATGAACTTCCTCTTCTATATGGCCCTGCAAACGGTACCGATCGGCATTGCCGTGGCACTGGAATTCACCGGCCCGCTGGCCGTGGCAATCTTCTCCTCGCGCCGGCCGATCGACTTCCTGTGGATTGCCCTGGCCATCGTCGGCCTGCTGCTGTTGCTGCCGGCCGGCCATGGCGGGCAGGCCCTCGACCCGGTCGGCGCTGCCTATGCCCTGGGCGCTGGCGTATGCTGGGCGCTGTACATCCTGTTCGGGCAACGTGCCGGGGCCGAGCATGGTATCCAGAGTGCCGCACTGGGCGTAGTGGTGGCCGCGCTGTTCGTTGCCCCCATCGGTATCGCCCACGCCGGCAGCGCATTGCTCACACCCGCCCTGATCCCCATGGCGCTAGGCGTCGCGGTGTTGTCCACCGCCCTGCCCTACAGCCTGGAAATGGTTGCCCTCACGCGTATCCCGGCACGCACCTTCGGCACCCTCATGAGTATCGAGCCAGCATTCGGCGCATTGTCCGGCCTGCTGTTCCTGGGCGAGGTACTGACGATTACCCAGTGGCTGGCTATTCTGGCGATCATCACCGCGTCTGTCGGCACCACCCTGTCCATGCGCAAGGAACCCAGCCCGGTCGTTGCCACTGACTGATATGAGAAATATTTTCATTTGAGACAGGATTAGTGATTGTAGCGACCCGTCTCGCTGATTAAGCTGTCACAGAATCATCATCTTTACGCTATCTACTGGACCGAACACGGACGCTGGGGAAATTTCAGGAAGAACCAAAGCGATAACGACAGGGCCAGGCAGCTGATCCGCCCTGCATTTAAGGACAGGAATGAAACGTATTTTGCTCATCCTGGCCATCTTGGCTATTGCTGGATGTGCCGCCACAGCCAAGACCGAGGTCAAAAAGGGCAAGAAAGGCCTGCATATCAATTGCTCCGGCCTGTCTTCCTCGTGGGACAACTGCTACAGCAAGGCCGCAAGCTCCTGCAGCACGCGCGGATACCGGGTCATTGCACGCTCGGGCGATAGCGATGAAGAACCCGGTGACTACTTGTTCGGCATCAACCCGGCGGGTTACACCAGCCGCAGCATGATCGTCATCTGCAAGTAGAAAAAAGGGCAGCTCGCAAGCTGCCCTTTTCATTTGCCACCTTACAAGGGCGCGGTGCGCGCCTCCAGCCAGGCCAGCGCGTCATCCTTGAGCAACGGCGCCAGACGCTCGCGTACTCTGGCGTGATAGCCATTCAACCAGTCCAGTTCTTCCCTGAACAACAACTCGGGCACCAGGCAGCGGGTATCGATCGGGCATAGCGTCAGGGTCTCGAAGTTCAGGAAGTCGCCGAAGGCGCTCTTGCCGACCTCGCGATTGACCACCAGGTTCTCGATGCGCACTCCCCACTGCCCTGGGCGGTACGTACCCGGCTCGATCGAGCTGATCATGCCCACTTGCATCGCGGTCTGCGGCGTGGGTGCCGCCTGGTAGGCAATTACCTGCGGCCCCTCGTGCACGTTCATGAAGTAGCCCACACCATGCCCGGTGCCGTGGCCGTAATCCACTTGGTCAGCCCAGATCGGTGCCCGGGCAATGGCGTCGAGCAACGGCGATAGCACGCCCCGCGGGAAGGTGGCACGCGACAGGGCGATCATGCCTTTGAGCACGCGTGTGCAATCCTGCTTCTGTGCAAGGCTCGGGTTGCCCACCGGCACCATGCGCGTGATGTCGGTGGTGCCCCCCAGGTACTGCCCGCCCGAATCGATCAGCAGCAGACCATCGCCCTCGATGACCGCGTGCGACTGTTCCGTGGCGCGGTAATGCGGCATCGCGCCATTGCCGTTGAAGGCGGCAATGGTCGAGAAGCTCAACGACACGAAGCCTGGGCGGCGGGCACGGGCGGCACTCAACTGCTCGTCGATCGTCAGCTCGGTAACCAGCTCACGACCAAGGTTGGCCTCGAGCCAGGCGAAGAATTCGCACAGGGCCGCGCCATCCTGCTCCATCACCTGCCGGATGTGCACCAGTTCCTCATCACCCTTGCACGACTTGCTCAAGGTGCTGGGGTTGAGGCCCTCGACCAGCTCCACCTCGGCCGGCAGGTTATCCAGCAGGCCGCAGGTCACCCGGGCCGGGTCGACCAGCAATCGGCTGCCGGCCGGCATGGCGGCAAGGGCCTTGCCTGCTTCGGCGTAGCCACGCACTTCGATACCGTCGGCCGCAAGCACCTTGCGTAGATGTTCGTCGAGCTTGTCCTGGCCGACGAACAGGATGGCCTGCTGCTGGCTGATCAGGGCAAAGGCCACGAACACCGGATTGTAGGAAACATCGCTACCGCGCAGATTGAACAGCCAGGCGATGTCATCCAGGGTGGCGATGAAATGCCAATCGGCCCCCTTGGCCTGCACGCTCTGGCGCAACTGCGCCAGTTTTTCCGCACGGTTCACCGTGGCGTGCGGCGGCAAATGCTGGTAGACCGGGTTGCCTGGCAGCGCCGGGCGCCCTTCCCAGACCTGGCCCAGCAGGTCCTTGTCAGTCACCAATCGCGCCCCGCGCGCCTTCAGCCGATCGCTCAGTTGGCGCGCCGAAGCCAGCGCCATGACCGCACCATCTACCGCCACGCTGCCGTTGGGCTCGATGTGATCGCCCAGCCATTCCAGCGCACCAGGCTTGCCCGGCAGCAGCTTCATCAGCTCGATGCCACTGCCCGCCAGCTCGTGTTCCGCCTGTTCCCAGTAGCGGCTATCGACCCACAACCCGGCAAAGCCAGCTGTGACGACCAGCGTGCCGACCGAGCCATGGAAACCCGAAAGCCACTGGCGCCCTTGCCAGTAACCAGGCAGATATTCGGAAAGATGGGGGTCGGCCGAAGGTACCAGCAAGGCATCGATGCCCTCTGCGGCCATGGCTTGGCGAACCAGCGCCAAACGCTGCGGCACGCTTTGCCCAAGGGTGATCTGAACGTTCATGCGCTCTCCTGCGGCTACATCACGGTTTATCCAGTGTGCCGATAATGGAACAGCCGCCGAAGCCCTGCAATCTTGGCGACCGACACACGGCATGCATTGCCCGTGACGCCCTGCGCATACCGGACATTTCCTACAGACGGGCCAGAACCACCGATCAAGTTCCGCTGAACTTCCACAAAGCACCGGCTTCACACTCAGTACATTCATTGCACACAGGCAAATGACCATGCCCAACGCCTGCGCCCCTAAAAGCGGCGTGGTGCTGCTCGACACCCGCGCGCACACCCCCGACCACGAGCATGCCGTGCACCTGAAGCTTGCCGATGGCCTGGCCCGCCTTCTGGGTTGCCCGCACGTGCAACCCAGCCAGCCACCAAGCGCCACCGACGGCTACTACTACCTGCCCACCGAAACCCTGGTCGAACCCGAACGCCATGCCGCCCTCGGCATCTGCAGCGAACAGGACCTTTTCGGTGGCCTGGTCGCACACCCCTACATGGCGACCAAGGCGATTTCCCACCCGCTGCCGGCCGGGGCCAGTTTCCCGCCGGGCTGGACCGATGCCTTCGCACGGCAAGCCTGCGATGCCCTGCTGCGCGGCTACACCGTATTCAGCAAGGCCGATGCACGGACCGCCGCACAGCTGTTACTGACGGACGGCCCGTTGCGAATCAAGCCGGTACTGGCCTGCGCAGGCCGTGGGCAACAGGTCATAACCACGGCGGATGAGCTGGAACCGCTGCTGGCCGGCATGGATGACCAGGACCTTGCGCTATGGGGGTTGGTGCTCGAGGAAGACCTGAGCGAAGTGCAAACATTCAGCGTTGGCCAGGTACGTGTCGCCGGCCTGACCTGCAGCTATCACGGCACCCAGCAACTTACCCGCGACCATCAGGGCACGGAAGTGTATGGCGGCTCCGACCTGGTAGTGGTACGCGGTGACTACCAGGCACTGCTGCAACTGCCGCTGGATGAGGCGCTGCGCCTGGCCATCAATCAGGCGATGGCCTACGAACAGGCCGCCGAGCAGCACTTCCCCGGCTTCATCGCCTCGCGGCGCAACTACGACATTGCCCGCGGCGTGAACCCACAGGGCCACCTGCGCAGCGGCGTACTCGAGCAATCCTGGCGCCTGGGCGGTGCCAGCAGTGCCGAACTGCTGGCCTTGCAGGCGTTCGCCGACGACCCGGCATTGCAACGGGTGCGTGCCTCCACCCATGAAGTGTTCGGCACCCCCGAACTTCCCACTGACGCCACCCTCTTTTACCAAGGAAACGACAGTGAACTCGGACAACTCAGCAAATTTGCGCGGATTCGCGAACATGACCATTCAAAGTGAAACCGTTGAACTCCAGGTCGAGGATGACAGCATCGTCGGCACCTTGGTCAGCCCCGGCAGCAAGATGCCGGGCATTCTCTTCGTCCACGGCTGGGGTGGCAGCCAGCAACGCGACCTGGCCCGCGCCCGGCATATCACCGGGCTGGGCTGCGTATGCATGACCTTCGACCTGCGCGGCCACGAAAAAACCGAAAGCCAACGGCTGACGGTAACCCGCGAACAGAACCTGACCGACCTGCTGGTGGCCTACGACCGGTTGGTAAGCCACCCGGCCGTCGACACCAGTGCCATCGCCATCATCGGCAGCAGCTATGGCGGCTACCTGGCCACCCTGCTGACCCGCGAGCGGCCGGTCAAATGGCTGGCCCTGCGGGTACCCGCGATGTACTGGGACGACGAATGGAACCTCCCCAAGCAAACCCTCGACCGGCAACGGTTGAACGCCTACCGCCAGCGCCCGCTCGGCCCGGCGGACAACCGCGCACTGGCAGCCTGTGCCGAGTTCGGTGGCGATGTACTGCTGGTGGAGTCCGAGCAGGACGACTATGTGCCGCACAGCACCTTGATGAGCTACCGCTCGGCATTCGTCAGCGCCCATTCGCTCACCCACCGCATCGTCGACGGTGCCGACCACGCGTTGTCCAGCGAAGAGAGCCAGAAAGCCTACAGTTCGATCCTGGCGGCATGGGTCAGCGAAATGGTCGTTGGCGCCCGCCTGGACCGCTACCCGCACTACGCGCCCTGGTATGCCTGAGGCTCGCCCACCTGGCAATGCAGGCCGCCATCGGCGCCGCGCACCAGGCTACGCAGGGTCTGGTAGGCAGCAAAGTTGACGCCACGCGCCTGGTACTGGCCAAGCAGGTCGAGGAAAGGTTCCCCGACGAAATATACGGCCGCAGCTGCCCACGCCTGGCGGGACTGCCATTGCAGGTACTGCAGCACCCGGCTGCCATCTTCGCTGGCCTGAATACTGACGCCCTGCAGCCCCTCGCAACGCGCGGCCAGCTCTTCGCTGCGCGCCACCAGCGCCTGGGCCAACGCCTGCTGGAACTTGCCAGGCACTTCAAATTCGATCATCTGGGTAAACCACAGGGCATGGGATGTTGCCGTCATGAACGGTCTCCTGGTGACGGACGCCTACAGCGCGATGCAGAGCAGGGTAAAACCTCAAGTTATGTCAAGGTCAAGCGGTTTTCCGCACCGGCAACGCCCCCGCGCCCTAACCCAATACCGCGAAGCGCCGCCGATAATCACTCGGGGTCAGGCCGGTGATGCGCTGAAACACCTTGCGAAACGCACCCGGGTCCTGGTAACCGACGCCCCAGGCGATCTGCTCGACATTGCGCCGGGTGAACTCCAGCAAGCGGCACGCACGCCCCACCCTCACCTGCTGGCAGTACTCGGTCGGCCGTAGCCCCGTGGCAGCACGAAAACGCCGCAGGAAAGTGCGTTCCTCCAGCCCCGCGCATGCGGCCATGCTGGCCAGGTCGGCATCCTGCCCACCGTTGCCCTGCAACCAGTGCTGCACTTTCAGCACTGCTTCATCACCATGGTCCAGGCGTGGGTTGAACACTGCACCGGGCAGTGGCGCCGCGACCGGGTCGACCGCCAGGTAGCGGGCAGTTTCCCGCGCCACCGTCGCGCCCATGAAGCGCTCCAGCAAGCGCAAGCCCAGGTCGGTCCAGGCCATCAGCCCGGCCGAGGTGACGATGTCGCCATCGTCCAGCAACGGCTGCTGGGCCTCGACCCGTACCTTGGGAAAACGCTGGGCAAGCGAATGCACGTAGTTCCAGTGTGTACAGGCCGGGCGCCCGTCGAGCAGACCACTGGCGGCGATGAAGAACACCCCGATGCACACCGATGCCAGCACCGTGCCGTGCCCGTGCAACTGGCACAACGACGCTCGATGGCGCTCAAGCAGCTCACCCTGCGGTGCCGACTCCAGGCTTGGCGGAATGATCAGCACCCGCAGATCGACCGCGGCGGCAGGCGGGCTCTCAGGGGCAGGCTGCAACTGCCCCGCCTCGTCTGCCTGCCAAAAGCTGATACGCACCGATGGCAACTCGACGGCCCCCAGTTCGGCAACCACCCGGTTGGCCACCAGGAACAGGTCGGCCAGCCCATGCACGGCAGCACGCTGCGCGCCGGGGTACAGCAGCAGGCCGATGTCCAGGCTGGCGGGGTTGTCAGTTTTTGCCTGCATAGTGTCGTTCGCGCCAATCCTCAGGTCAGTGCACACAGCCTATAACTAACGACATCCAACGACTACTGCCACAGGAGGCAGCATGAGCAAGCAGGCGCTGATCATCATCGACATCCAGAACGACTACTTCCCGGGCGGTAAATGGACCCTCGATGGTGCCGACCAGGCGGCCGACAATGCTGCCCGCCTGTTGGCGGCGGCGCGTCAACGGGGCGACTTGGTGGTACATGTGCGGCATGAGTTCGAAAGCGCCGATGCGCCGTTCTTCGCGCCAGGCTCGCAGGGTGCGGCGATCCATGCCAAGGTCGAGCCTCAAGCCGGTGAGCCGGTGGTGCTCAAGCACAAGGTCAACGCCTTCCTCGGTACCGACCTTGAGCACACGCTGGACCGGCATGGCGTCGAGGCCCTGACCATCGTCGGCAGCATGAGCCACATGTGCATCGACGCCGCCACCCGGGCCGCGGCCGACCTGGGTTACGAAGTGACCGTGGCGCACGACGCCTGTGCCACGCTGCCACTGGAGTTCGATGGCAAGCGGGTGCCGGCGGCGCAGGTGCATGATTCGGTGATGGCAGCATTGGCGTTTGCCTATGCCAAGGTGGTCAGGACCGATGAGTTGATAGGAGACTGACCGCGAACCTTGGGTTGCCCATACGGGCCTCATCGCCGGCAAGCCGGCTCCCACAGGTCCACCTTCAGGCTCAGAGCCAGTGGCGAACCTGTGGGAGCTGGCTTGCCGGCGATGAGGCCCTGGAGGCAGCAACACCTCTCGATCAAATCACCACATTGCGCACAAACCGCACCGCCACCGCCCCATCGTTGCGATAGGCATACCGGCAGTTACTGGGAAACACATGGAACTGTCCGACCTGCAGGCGATGCTCGACCCCTTCGATAATCAGCGTCAGTTGCCCTTGCGCCACATAGATCTGCTCGCTCCAGCCTTCGGCATCAGCCTCGCTGGAATAGCACTCGCCCGGTGCCAGGGTCCATTCCCATAGTTCCACCTCGCGCCGCGCCGCGCTGCTGCCCAACAGCACCGCCCGGCTCTGCGGGTGCTCGCCGGCCCAGGCCAACTCTTCGATACGCCCGGGGTCGCGCTGGTCAGGTGCCTGGATCAGAGTACTGAAAGCCACGCCCAAGGCCTCGGCAATCAGGTCAAGCGTAGTCAGGCTGACATTCTTCTCGCCCGCCTCAATCGCCACCAGCATGCGCCGGCTGACCCCGGAACGCTCCGCCAACGCCGTCTGGCTCATACCCGCGGCGTTGCGCAGGCTGCGTACATTGAGGCTGACATGTTGCAGCACCGATGCCCGGTGCGAGGAATCTTTGTGCACTATATTGCTCACTGGTCGGTATTGCGCAGTATACTGCCCACTTTGCGGCGATTGTGCGCCGCCCCTTCCGAGTGCGCAAGACCATGAGCCAGCCCAGCAGCAAACCGACCCCTGCCATTGCCTTTCGCCTGAGCAAGGCCGAATTGGTGCTGGTGTTCATCACCATGCTGTGGGGCGGCACCTTCCTGCTGGTGCACAACGTGATGAGCGTCAGCGGCCCGATGTTCTTCGTCGGCCTGCGCTTCGCTGCAGCCGCGCTGTTCGTCGGGGTGGTCTCGGCGCGGGCGCTGCCAGGGCTGACCTTCACCGAACTGAAGGCCGGCATGCTGATCGGCGTGTCGATCATGCTCGGCTACGGCCTGCAGACCATGGGCCTGCAAACCATCAGTAGCAGCCAGTCGGCGTTCATCACCGCGCTGTACGTGCCGTTCGTGCCGCTGCTGCAATGGCTGGTGCTGGGCCGGCGCCCCGGCCTTATGCCCAGCATCGGTATCGGCCTGGCGTTCATCGGCCTGATGCTGCTGGCCGGCCCGGAGGGTGGCAGCCTGCACTTCAGCGAAGGCGAGCTGGTAACCCTGGTCAGCGCCGTGGCCATTGCCGGCGAAATCATCCTGATCAGCCGCTACGCCGGGCAGGTCGATGTGCGCCGGGTCACCGTGGTACAGCTGGCGACCGCCTCGCTGCTGGCGTTCCTGATGATCGTGCCGACGCAGGAGCGCATACCCGATTTTTCCTGGCTGCTGCTGACCAGTGCCGTGGGCCTGGGCGCCATGAGCGCGGTGATCCAGGTAGCCATGAACTGGGCGCAGAAGTCGGTCTCGCCCACCCGCGCCACCCTCATCTATGCCGGCGAACCAGTATGGGCCGGGATCGTCGGGCGCATCGCCGGTGAGCGCCTGCCGGGCGTGGCACTGCTCGGCGGCCTGCTGATCGTGATCGCGGTGGTGGTCAGCGAACTCAAGGTGCGCCGCCCGCGCGAGGTGGCCGAAGCGCGGGAAGTGACGGATGAAGGTGAACGCCAGGCTGGCCTGTAAAGCCGCCAACTGCGGCTATGCTTTGTAAGAATCTGTTATAAAAAAACAGCTTGTCACAGCCTGTTTGTAGGATTCTGCGACAGCTTGCGTGTTGGTGATCAACCCCTCGGCACGTATGATTCTTTGCAAACTTCTCCAGAATAGAACGCTATGTCATTGATAGTGCTATTGCTTCTGCCGTTCGTGGGCAGTTGCCTGGCAGCCGTGCTGCCGCACAACGCACGTAACGCGGAGTCCATTCTCGCCGGGCTCGTGGCCCTGGTCGGCACTGTCCAGGTAGCACTGCTGTACCCTCAGGTTGCCCACGGTGGCGTGATTCGCGAAGAGTTCCTCTGGCTGCCCAGCCTGGGGTTGAACCTGGTGCTGCGCATGGACGGCTTCGCCTGGCTGTTCTCGCTGCTGGTGCTGGGCATCGGTACGCTGGTGTCGCTGTACGCCCGCTATTACATGTCGCCACAAGACCCGGTGCCGCGCTTCTTCGCCTTCTTCCTCGCCTTCATGGGCGCCATGCTCGGCCTGGTGATCTCCGGCAACCTGATCCAGCTAGTGTTCTTCTGGGAACTCACCAGCCTGTTCTCGTTCCTGCTGATTGGCTACTGGCACCACCGTGCCGACGCCCGCCGCGGCGCCTACATGGCGCTGATGGTCACGGGCGCGGGCGGCTTGTGCCTGCTGGTGGGTGCACTGCTGCTCGGCCATGTGGTCGGCAGCTACGATCTGGACAAGGTCCTGGCTGCCGGCAACACCATTCGCCAGCATGCGCTGTACCCGGTGCTGCTGCCGCTGATCCTTATCGGCGCCCTGAGCAAGAGCGCACAGTTCCCCTTCCAGTTCTGGCTGCCCCATGCCATGGCAGCGCCCACCCCGGTATCGGCTTATCTGCACTCGGCGACCATGGTCAAGGCCGGGGTGTTCCTGCTGGCGCGCCTGTGGCCGGTGCTGTCGGGCAGCGAAGAGTGGTTCTGGATCGTCGGCGGTGCCGGCGCCCTCACCCTGCTGCTCGGCGCCTTCGCCGCCATGTTCCAGAACGACCTCAAGGGCCTGCTGGCGTACTCGACCATCAGCCACCTGGGCCTGATTACCCTGCTGCTGGGCCTGAACAGCCCGCTGGCCGCGGTCGCGGCGGTGTTCCACATTCTCAACCACGCCACCTTCAAGGCCTCGTTGTTCATGGCCGCCGGCATTATCGACCACGAAAGCGGTACCCGTGACATCCGCCGCCTCAGCGGGCTGATACGCCTGGTGCCATACACCGCCACCCTGGCCATGGTGGCCAGCGCCTCGATGGCCGGCGTGCCGTTGATGAACGGTTTCCTGTCCAAGGAAATGTTCTTCGCCGAAACGGTGTTCATCAGCTCCACTGCCTGGGTCGAGGCCACGTTGCCGGTGGTCGCCACCCTGGCCGGCACCTTCAGCGTGGCCTATGCCCTGCGCTTCACCGTCGATGTGTTCTTCGGCCCCACTGCGCAGGACCTCCCGCACACCCCACACGAACCGCCACGCTGGATGCGTGCGCCGGTCGAATTGCTGGTGCTTACCTGCCTGGTGGTGGGCATCTTCCCTGCCCAGTCGGTCGGCCCGCTGCTGGCCGCCGCCGCCCTGCCTGTGGTGGGCGGCACCCTACCGGAATACAGCCTGGCCATCTGGCATGGCTGGAACGCGCCGCTGATCATGAGCCTGGTGGCCATGAGCGGCGGTATCGTGCTTTACCTGCTGCTGCGCAAGCAGCTGCGCCTTGGCCGCTTCCCCTACCCACCGGTGATCGAACGCTTCAATGGCAAGCGCCTGTTCGAACACGGCCAGGTGCAGCTAATGCTGCTGGCGCGGCGCATCGAGCGCCTGCTCACCAGCCGCCGCCTGCAATCGCAGCTGTTCATGCTGGTGCTCGCCGCCTTCCTCGCCGGCCTCACCCCCATGCTCTACAGTGGTCTCAGCTGGGGCGACCGGCCGAAGATTCCAGGTTCGGGCGTGTTTGTCGCGCTGTGGCTGATCGCCATCGCCTGCGCCATCGGCGCTGCCTACCAGGCCAAGTATCACCGTTTGGCGGCGTTGATCATGGTCAGCGTCTGCGGCCTGATGACCTGCATCACCTTCGTCTGGTTCTCCGCGCCCGATCTGGCCCTGACACAGCTGGTAGTGGAAGTGGTCACCACCGTGCTGATCCTGCTCGGCCTGCGCTGGCTGCCGCGGCGGATCGAAGGCGTATCGCCGCTGCCGGGCAGCCAGGAGCGTGCGCGCATGCGTCGCCTGCGCGACCTGCTGCTGGCGGTGCTGGTAGGTGGCGGTATGGCCGTGCTGTCCTACGCCATGCTGACCCGGCCGACGCCGAACGACATTTCCTCGTTCTACCTGAGCCGGGCACTCCCCCAGGGCGGTGGCACCAACGTCGTCAATGTCATGCTGGTCGACTTCCGTGGCTTCGATACCCTCGGTGAAATCACCGTACTGGTGGCTGTGGCGCTGACCGTGTTCGCCCTGCTGCGGCGCTTCCGCCCGCCCAAGGAAAGCATGCAACTGCCGGCGCAACAGCGTCAGCTGGCACCCGACGTGGTCACCGACCTGATCAACCCACGGCATGCCACCGACACCGCCCTGGGCTTCATGATGGTGCCCGCGGTGCTGGTGCGCCTGCTGCTGCCGATCGCCCTGCTGGTGTCGATGTACCTGTTCATGCGTGGCCACAACCAGCCCGGTGGCGGCTTTGTTGCGGGCCTGGTGATGTCGGTGGCGTTCATTCTGCAGTACATGGTGGCCGGCACCCAGTGGGTCGAGGCGCAGATGAGCCTGCGCCCGCTGCGCTGGATGGGCACCGGGCTGCTGTGCGCAACCCTGACCGGCGCGGGCGCCATGCTGCTGGGCTACCCGTTCCTCACCACCCATACCGCCCACCTGCACCTGCCGTTGCTCGGCGATGTGCACGTGGCCAGCGCGCTGTTCTTCGATGTCGGGGTGTTCACTGTGGTGGTCGGCTCGACCCTGCTGATCCTTACCGCCCTGGCGCACCAGTCGGTGCGCGCCTACCGCCCGGGTAACCCGGCGAAAACCAGCCAAGCAGGAGCCGCCTGATGGAAGAAGTGATTGCAGTTGCCATCGGCGTGCTGGCCGCTTCGGGAGTGTGGCTTATCCTGCGCCCGCGAACCTACCAGGTGATCATGGGCCTCTGCCTGCTGTCGTACGGGGTCAACCTGTTCATCTTCAGCATGGGCAGCCTGTTCATCGGCAAGGAACCGATCATCAAGGACGGCGTGCCCCAGGACCTGCTGCACTACACCGACCCGCTGCCGCAGGCCCTGGTGCTCACCGCCATCGTCATCAGCTTCGCCATGACCGCGCTGTTCCTGGTGGTGTTGCTGGCCTCGCGCGGCCTGACCGGTACCGACCACGTGGATGGCCGGGAGCGTGACGAATGAGTGGCATGAGCCAATTGATCATCGCGCCCATCCTGCTGCCCTTGGTTACCGCGGCATTGATGTTGCTGCTGGGCGAGAAACACCGGCAAACAAAGGCCTGGCTGAACCTGCTGTCGACCTTTGCCGGCCTGGCCATCGCGGTCAGCCTGCTGCTGTGGGTGCGCACCCAGGGCCAGGCGGAATCGATCGGTGTCTACCTGCCGGGCAACTGGCCGGCACCGTTCGGCATCGTGCTGGTGGTAGACCACCTGTCGGCCCTGCTGCTGACCCTCACCGGCATCATCGGTTTCAGTGCCCTGCTGTTTGCCCGCGCTCGCTGGGACGGTGCCGGGGCCAGCTTCCACGCACTGTTCCAGATCCAGCTGATGGGCCTGTACGGCGCCTTCCTCACCGCCGACCTGTTCAACCTGTTCGTGTTCTTCGAGGTGCTGCTGGCCGCTTCCTATGGCCTGCTGCTGCATGGCTCGGGCCGCGCCCGGGTGCGTGCCGGCCTGCACTACATTGCCATCAACCTGTTCGCCTCGTCGCTGTTCCTGATCGGCGCAGCGATGCTGTATGGCGTGACCGGCACCCTGAACATGGCCGACCTGGCGCTGAAGATTCCGTTGGTGCCGGAGGCCGACCGTGGCCTGCTGCACGCTGGCGCGGCGATCCTGGCCATGGCCTTCCTGGTCAAGGCCGGCATCTGGCCGCTGAACTTCTGGCTGGTACCGGCCTATGCCTCGGCCAGCGCGCCGGTGGCAGCGCTGTTCGCCATCATGACCAAGGTCGGCCTGTATGCCGTGCTGCGCCTGTGGACTCTGCTGTTCTCGGGGCAGGCCGGGGCCTCGGCGCACTTCGGTGGTGAATGGCTGGTGTACGGTGGCCTGGTCACCCTGGCGGTGGCGGCAGTGTCGATCATGGCCGCGCAGCGCCTGGAGCGCATGGCCGCCCTCAGCATCCTGGTTTCAGCCGGCACCCTGCTCGGCGCCGTCGGTTTTGCGCAATCGGCGCTGACCGGCGCGGCGTTGTTCTATCTGGTCAATTCGACCCTGGCGCTGTGCGCGCTATTCCTGCTCGCCGAACTGGTCGAACGTTCGCGCTCGGCCAACGAAGCACCGCTGGACGACGAAGAAGACGCCATGCCGCCACCACTGGAATCACTGCACCCGCCCAAGGGCATCAACCTCGACGATGAACAGAAGGTGGTGATCGGCCAGATCATCCCGTGGACCATGGCCTTCCTCGGCCTCAGCTTCATCGCCTGCGCCCTGTTGATCATCGGCATGCCGCCGCTGTCGGGCTTTGTCGGCAAGCTCAACCTGATCAGCGCGCTGTTCAACCCGCAAGGGCTGGGCGTGCCTGCCGAGCAGCCGCTGGGCATGGCGGGTTGGGGCCTGGTGGCGTTGCTGGTCCTGTCTGGCATGGCCTCGCTGATCGCCTTCGGCCGCGTCGGCATCCAGCGCTTCTGGAAGCCTGAAGAGCGCCCATCGCCGGTGCTGCGCCGCTATGAATGCTTGCCCATCGTCATCCTGCTCGGCCTGTGCTTCATCCTCAGCTTCAGGGCCGAGCCGCTGCTGCGCTACACCCAGGACACCGCCGCCAGCCTGCAGGCCCCCGACACCTATATCCAAGCCGTGATGGCCGCCCGGCCGATTCCTGGCCCCACCTCGCTCGACGTACAGGTGCAGCCATGAATCGACTGTTCCCGGCACCGCTGTTATCGGTTTCGCTGTTCGGCCTGTGGCTGTTGCTGAACCTATCAGTCAGCCCCGGCAACCTGCTGCTGGCTGCCGCGCTCGGCGTGCTTGCGCCGCTGCTGATGGCACCGCTGCGCCCGCAGCATGCCCATGTGCGACGGCCGCTGGCCATCGCCCGGCTGATTGGCCGGGTCGGCATCGATGTGATCATGTCCAATCTGCTGGTTGCCCGTGGCGTGCTGCGCGCCGGCAAGCAGCCGCCGCGTTCGGCCTTCGTGCACATCCCGCTGGCCCTGCACGACCCACATGGCCTGGCGGCGTTATCGATGATTACCACGGTAGTGCCCGGCACGGTCTGGTCCGAGCTGGCGCTGGACCGCAGCGTGTTGCTGCTGCATGTGTTCGACCTGGACGATGAGGCGGCCTTCATCCAGCACTTCAAGGACACCTACGAACGCCCGCTGATGGAGATTTTCCAATGACAGGCCTGCTCGCCAATGCTGTCCTCGCCAGCCTGTTCATCTTCGCCCTGGCCATGGCCCTGGCACTTATCCGGCTGTTCCGCGGCCCGTCCGCCCAGGACCGGGTGCTGGCGCTGGACTACCTGTACATCCTGGCGATGCTGACCATGCTGGTGCTGGGAATCCGTTATGCCAGTGACACCTACTTCGAAGGTGCCCTGCTGATTGCGCTGTTCGGTTTCGTTGGCTCGTTTGCCCTGGCCAAGTTCCTGCTGCGCGGTGAGGTGATCGAATGACTGAAACCCTGCAACTCCCCTTCTGGCTGGAGCTGGTCACTGCCGCGCTGCTGCTGACCGGCAGCCTGTTCGCCCTGATCGGTGCCGTGGGCCTGTTGCGGCTGAAGGACTACTTCCAGCGCATGCACCCGCCGGCACTGGCTTCGACCATTGGTGCCTGGTGCGTGGCACTGGCTTCGATCATCTACTTTTCCTGGCTCAAGGAAGCCCCGGTGCTGCACGCCTGGCTGATTCCGATCCTGCTGTCGATCACCGTGCCGGTGACCACACTGTTGCTGGCCCGGGCGGCGCTGTTCCGCAAGCGCATGGCGAAAGAGCCGGTCCCTGAGGAAGTCAGCAGCGGCCGCGATCGAGGCAACTGACAGGTCGCCGCCTCACCCTTGGGCCAGGCGCTGCAACTCGCGCCGGACCATGGCCGCATAAGGCGGCGGGCCGAGGCGATACAATTCCCCTGCCACCCAGTTCAACCAGGCGCCTTGCAGTTCTTCGCGCCTGGCCAGCAAACGCTCGGCCTCGGCCACGGCATCCGCCTGGTGCTGCCGATGGAACTCGGCACGCGTGGCAGGCGCGTCGTCACTGTGGGTCATTCACTGGCCTTGAAGGTGGTCAGCTCACCCTTGCGCCATTTGGCAACCTTGCCGGTCACCGCCTTGAGCAACTTGCCCAGGCCTTCCTGCACTTGTTGCTGTGCGGCGAATACCAGCATCACACCGTGGCCTTCACGGAATACGATGCCCTCGCCTTCAGGCACCGACACGAAGGCATAGTCGCCCACGCCATATACGTTCAACTTGATTTCGCGAAAGCGCATTTCCAGTTTGCCGCCTTCGCGGCTGGGCAGCACGGCGGCGCGAAAGTGGTCGCCGACCTTCAGTTCCAAACGCTGCTTGTCATCGACGACCAATGCGCTTTCGGTGTCGATTTCGGCCATGTACAGGCCTTCGGGACTCTGTTCCGTAACATAGACAAAGCGGCCCTGGAACAGCTGGGCCAATTTACCGCGCAAGTCGCCCAAGGCGAACAACGCATGGGTATCAAGAGTGCTGACTGCCAATGAAGTAATCCTCAACCGGTTACAACCCGCCCTCACCCAAAGCTCGGTGAGGCACGGCCATTTCTTATCGATAGGCGAAAAGAGTAATAAAGCGATATGCGAAATGTCTGCGCCCGCTGGCGATGCAGCGTGCGGGAATCTTTACCCTGGCTTGCCAGATCTGGCCTCAAATACAGGCTTTCGGCATATTCCCGATTCGGGAAGCGCAATGTCTGACAGCAAAACCGCCAGAAAAAATGCGACAGGCAATGCCAGAGCGCACGTAAGAACGGGCCCTGCAATCCATCAGCGCATTACTGGGGAAAGAATATGCACGAAAACACCGAAATTCGTCGAGAGGCAAAGTACATTTCTTACAAGCGAACGCCCTGAACAACACCCCTTCGCTTGCCGGCAGCACTCACGGCGCTCAGGCAGCCAGGCCCTTCTTCAACTGCTGCCAGGCCGCCTGGCACTCCAAGGCCTCTTCACGGGTGGCAAATGCGGTACCACGGCGTTCGCCATTGACCAGCACCACCCAGCAGATACGTTTACCCAGCGCCCGCATCGAGGCTGGCACACCAGAACCAATCATCACGGCTACATCGACCCGGCTATTCATCATTCCCTCCGGAATTTAATTAGCACCCTAACGATAAAGTGATGATACGCCTGCTTACGGCGCTGAAACAGCGCATCCCGGTACAGCAGTGTTACGTGCAGGGCAACAAAACCGCCGCCGACAAGAAACGCAAAAAGCCCCAGGGATCGCTCCGTGGGGCTTGGCACACCGCGCGGGGTTACACCTGGCGCTGGTGGCGGTCGAGCTGCTCGTGGCGCTCCTGGGCTTCGATGCAGTACTTGGTGGTCGGGCTGATCAGCAGACGCTTCAGGCCGATTGGTTCACCGCTGTCATCACACCAGCCGAAGCTTTCGTCGGCAATACGGTCCAGGGCCATTTCCAGCTGCGGCAGCAGGCGCTGGTCGCGGTCGATGGCATTCACCAGCCAGCTACGCTCTTCTTCGACCGAAGCCACGTCGGCAGGGTCCGACGGGGTGTCCAGGCCTTCGATGGTGGCACGGCTCAGCTCGATGCGTTCATGGGTTTCGACTTTCATCGCCTGCAGCAGGCCAGCGAAGAAAGCCAGCTGGTCAGCGTTCATGTAGTCATCGGCCGACATGGCCAGCAACTGTTCCTTGGTCATCGATTTCTCTATGAAAAAATGTGCATTTGGGCGATTCGGGTGCCGCCGACGCCTCGGCATCGGCAGCAGAATTCTTCAAGCGCCAACCGGCACTCTTTTACAGGGGGCGGCAGTCTAAGGCGCCACGTCGCGTGGAGCAACTGCAATTGGGTGCGAATTTGCTTCCGGTGCCCACATTCCGCCAGTCGGCGCCCTCTGCTCTGGCTCTGGCTCTGGCTCTGGCTCTGGCTCTGGCTCTTGATCTTGATCTTGATCTTGATCTTGATCTTGATCTTGATCTTGATCTTGATCTTGATCTTCGCGACTTCAGGAGGCCGAGCAGAGGTTTTGCGGAGGGAGGTGACGGGCATGGATGCCCGTCAAGCGCTGAGGCCCCATGGATGGGGCCTGCAGCGCGTCCTCCCGGGAGCAAGACCGGAGCGAGGGAACCCCGTAGCGTAGCGGAGGGGCCGGATGATGGGAGCGCAGCGTTTTTTGGTTACTTTTTGTCGCGTTTGACAAAAAGTGACTCGCCGTAAGGGCGAAAAGGTGAGTAAGCGTCGCCATCGTAAATGGACTATGCGCGAGATCAAGACCAGTACGTTTCCGCTCTTCGCTCTTCGCTCTTCGCTCTTCGCTCTTCGCTCTTCGCTCTTCGCTCTTCGCTCTTCGCTTTCAAGCGTGGGCATCAACAACAAGGTCAACATTCATTTTCGAAGGTGGCGCTTAATCACCTTTCCGCCCTTACGGCGGGTCACTTTTTGTCAAACGCGACAAAAAGTAACCAAAAAACGCTGGCTCCCATCATCCGGCCCCTACGCTTCGCTCCGGGGTCCCCTCGCTACGGGCCTGCTCCCGGGAGTACGCGCTGCAGGCCCCATCCATGGGGCCTCAGCGCTTGACGGGCATCCATGCCCGTCACCTCCCTCCGCAGTCCCTTCGCTCGGCCTCCTGAAGTCGCAATCGGCGGCGCCTGAGCTACCGTGCGCTTAGAAGCAAAGCAAAAGCAAAAGCAAAAGCAACGGCAATGCCGATTCCAATCAACGATCCTTGAACTGCGCCTCGCGCTTGGCAATGAACGCAGCCATCCCCTCTTTCTGGTCTTCGGTAGCAAACGCCGCATGGAACACCCGCCGCTCGAAGCGCACACCTTCGCTGAGGGTCACTTCGAACGCACGGTTGACGCTCTCCTTGACCATCATGCTCACCGGAATCGACTTGCTGGCAATGGTCGCGGCCACCTTCAGCGCCTCTTCCACCAGCTCAGCCTGCGGCACGATACGCGCCACCAACCCGGCACGCTCCGCTTCCTCAGCCCCCATCAGGCGACCGGTCAGGCAAAGTTCCATGGCCTTGGCCTTGCCCACCGCGCGGGTCAGGCGCTGGGTGCCGCCCATGCCCGGCAGCACGCCAAGGTTGATTTCCGGCTGGCCAAACTTGGCATTGTCCGCCGCCAGGATGAAGTCACACATCATCGCCAGCTCGCAGCCACCGCCCAGGGCAAAACCGGACACCGCGGCAATGATCGGCTTGCGCCGGTTGGCAATGCGGTCGGAATCGCTGAACAGGTCGTCAACGTAGATTTGCGGGTATTGCAGCTCGGCCATTTCCTTGATGTCGGCACCAGCGGCAAAGGCCTTGGCGGAACCGGTCAGCACCACGCAGCCGATGTTCGGATCGCGCTCGAGCTGGTCCAGGGCCTGGTTGATCTCGCCGACGATCTGTGCGTTCAGCGCATTCAGCGCCTGCGGGCGGTTGAGGGTAATCAGGCCGACCTTGCCGTGGATATCCAACAGGATAGTTTCGAATGCCATGCAGTCTGCTCCTTCAAAGATTGCGCGCAATGACCATGCGCTGAATGTCGCTGGTGC
Source organism: Pseudomonas sp. A2 (assembly GCF_023100865.1). Classification (NCBI taxonomy): domain Bacteria; kingdom Pseudomonadati; phylum Pseudomonadota; class Gammaproteobacteria; order Pseudomonadales; family Pseudomonadaceae; genus Pseudomonas; species Pseudomonas sp. A2. The sequence goes on along the minus strand of NZ_CP039127.1, from coordinate 2,203,124 downwards.
CTTCGTAGATCTGGCAAACCCGAACGTCGCGGTAAATCCGCTCCAGCGAGAAGTCGCTCAGATAGCCATAACCGCCCAGGGTCTGCAAGGCATCCGAACAGACCTTTTCGGCCATTTCCGAGGCAAACAGCTTGGCCATCGACGCTTCCACCAGCGCCGGGCGCCCGGCATCGCGCAGCGCGGCAGCGTGCAGCACCATCTGCCGGGCCACGGCAATCTTCGTCGCCATGTCGGCCAGGCGGAAGGCCACCGCCTGGTGCTCGATCAGCGCCTTGCCGAAGCTCTGCCGCTCGTTGGCGTAGTCACGCGCCACTTCGAACGCCGCGCGGGCCATGCCCACCGCCTGCGAGGCGATGCCGATGCGGCCGCCTTCGAGGTTGGCCAGGGCGATCTTGTAGCCCTCGCCTTCGGCGCCCAGGCGGTTGGCCACCGGCACGCGCACATTGTCGAAAACGATCTGGCAGGTGTCGGAGGCGTGCTGGCCGAGCTTGTCCTCAACCCGCGCCACCTGGTAGCCCGGCGAATCGGTGGGCACGATGAAAGCACTGATCCCGCGTTTGCCGGCGTCCGGGTCGGTCACGGCAAACACGATCACCACCCCGGCGTTCTGCCCGGAGGTGATGAACTGCTTGCTGCCATTGAGCACGTAGTGGTCGCCATCCAGACGCGCACGGGTCTTCAGGCTGCTGGCGTCGGAGCCTGCCTGCGGTTCGGTCAGGGCGAAGGCGCCGAGCATCGCACCGCTGGCCAACGGGGTGAGGAACTGTTCTTTCTGCTGCTCGCTGCCAAAACGCAGGATCGGCACACAGCCCACCGAGTTGTGCACGCTCATGATGGTCGAGCAGGCGCCGTCACCGGCGGCGATTTCCTCCAGGGCCATGGCATAGGCCACGTAGCCGGTGTCGCTGCCGCCCCACTGCTCCGGCACCAGCATGCCGAACAGGCCCAGCTCGGCCATCTCGTCGATGGCCTCCTTGGGGAAGCGGTGTTCCTTGTCCCATTGCTCGGCAAACGGCTTCAGGCGCTCCTGGGCAAAGGCGCGTACCGCGTCGGCGATCTGTTGTTGCTCGTCAGTTACCAGCATGGTTCACCTCAGTACAGGCATTCGACAGCCATGGCCGTGGCCTCGCCACCGCCAATGCAGATGGCCGCCACGCCACGGCGCAGGTTGTTCTGGCGCAGGGCCGACAGCAGGGTCACCAGGATGCGCGCGCCGGAAGCGCCGATCGGGTGGCCGAGGGCGCAGGCGCCGCCATGGATATTGACCTTGTCGTGCGGCAGGTCGAGGTGCTTCATGGCCGCCAGGGTGACCACGGCGAAGGCCTCGTTGATCTCGAACAGGTCGACCTCGGCCAGGTTCCAGCCGGTGCGTTTCATCAGCTTGTCGATGGCACCGATCGGCGCGGTCGGGAACAGTGCCGGGGTGTCGGCAAAGGCGGCGTGGCCGTGGATCACCGCCAGCGGCTTGAGGCCGCGCTTGTCGGCTTCGGAGCGGCGCATCAGCACCAGCGCCGCAGCACCGTCGGAAATCGAGCTGGAGTTGGCGGCGGTCACCGTGCCGCCTTCGCGGAAGGCCGGCTTGAGCTGCGGGATCTTGTCCAGGCGCGCCTTGGGCGGTTGTTCGTCGTCCTTGATGACGCGCTTCTCCTTGCCCTCGGTAACCTCGACCGGCACGATCTCGGCAGCAAAGCGACCACTCTTGATAGCGTCCTGGGCGCGGGTCAGCGAGGCGATGGCGAACTGGTCCTGGGCTTCGCGGCTGAAGGCATCGGCCTGGGCGCAGTCTTCGGCAAAGGTGCCCATCAGGCGGCCCTTGTCGTAGGCGTCTTCCAGGCCGTCCATGAACATGTGGTCGATGATTCTGCCGTGGCCCATGCGGTAGCCGCCACGGGCCTTGTCCAGCAAATACGGTGCGTTGGTCATGCTTTCCATGCCACCGGCCACCACCACATCGGCGGTACCGGCCAGCAGCAGGTCATGGGCCATGATCGCCGCCTGCATGCCCGAACCGCACATCTTGTTCAAGGTGGTGCAGGTGGTGTGCTTGTCCAGCCCGGCGCCCAGCGCGGCCTGGCGCGCCGGTGCCTGGCCCTGGCCAGCCGGCAGTACGCAGCCGAACAGCACCTGCTCGACACTGGCAGCATCGATGCCGGCACGCTCCACGGCACCACGGATGGCGGCGCTGCCCAGCTGCGGCGCGGTCAGGCTCTTGAGGTCGCCCTGCAGGCCGCCCATGGGCGTGCGCACGGCGCTGACGATAACGATCGGGTCATTGGCGAGGGTCATGTTCGCTCTCCTTACTTGGCAGCCATGCGCAGTGCGCCGTCGAGGCGGATAACCTCACCGTTGAGCATGCTGTTCTCGATGATGTGGCGGGCCAGCGCGGCATATTCCTGCGGGCGACCCAGGCGCGGAGGGAATGGCACGCCGGCGGCCAGCGAGGCGCGTACTTCCTCGGTCATGCCGGCCATCATCGGCGTTTCGAAGATGCCCGGGGCGATGGTCATCACACGGATGCCGAAGCGCGCCAGTTCGCGGGCGGTCGGCAGGGTCAGGCTGGCGATGGCGCCCTTGGAAGCAGCGTAGGCCGCCTGGCCGATCTGGCCGTCATAGGCGGCGATGGAGGCGGTGTTGATGATCACCCCGCGCTCGCCACCCTCATCGGCCGCCCCTTCGGCCATGGCCGCGGCGGCCAGGCGCAGCAGGTTGAAGCTGCCGATGAGGTTGACGTTGATGACCTTGGCAAAGCTGGCCAGGCCATGCGGGCCCTGTTTGCCCAGCACTTTCTCGGCACCGACGATGCCGGCGCAGTTGACCAGCCCGTGCAGGCTGCCAAAGGCGCTGACGGCCGCATCGACCGCCGCCTGGGCGGCCTGCTCGTCGCTGATGTCGGCCACCGCGAAACGGGCGTTTTCGCCGAGTTCGCGGGCCTTGGCTTCGACGGCCTGGGCATTGAGGTCGACCAGCATGACCTTGGCGCCGGCCTCGACCAGCATCTGCGCGGTGGCAGCACCCAGCCCGGAGGCGGCGCCGCTGACGATGAAGTGTTTGTTGGCTATTTGCATGATCGGTTTCCTTTCAGGCGCTGGCAGGGGTGGCCTGTTGCGCTTGTTGTTTGGCGACTTCCTGGTTGCGCAGGATGAAGCGTTGCAGCTTGCCGCTCGGGGTCTTGGGCAGCTCGCTGACGAATTCGATTTCCCTTGGGTAGGCATGGGCGTACAGGCGCTGGCGCACGTGCTGGCGCAAAGCCTCTTCAAGCTCGGCGCTGCCCTGGTAACCGCTGGCTAATACCACGAAGGCCTTGATCAGCTCGGTGCGCTCCGGGTCCGGTTTGCCGATCACCGCCGCTTCGATCACCGCCGGGTGCTCGATCAGTGCACTCTCCACGTCGAACGGGCCGACCCGGTAGCCGGAGGTGGTGATCACATCGTCGCTGCGGCCGACGAAGCTGATGCTGCCGTCCTGGTTCAGTTCGACGGTGTCGCCGCTGAGGTAGTACTTGCCGACGAAGGCTTTGGTCGGCAGGCCGTGATAGCCCGCGAACCAGCACAGCGGCGACTGCTCGCGGTCGACCGCGAGGATGCCCGGCTGGCCGGCGGGCAGTTCGTTGCCCTGCTCGTCCAGCACCACGATGCGGTGGCCGGGGATGGCAAAGCCGGCCGAGCCGAGGTGTACCGGGTGCTGCAGGCCATGGTGGTTGCACAGCACCATGCCCAGCTCGGTCTGCCCGTAGTGGTCGTGGATGGTCACGCCCAGTTCGTCGGCAAACCAGCGAATCACTTCCGGGTTGAGCGGTTCGCCGGCACTGCTGACCACCCGCAGGCGGCCCTTGATCGGTGCCGAGAAGTCATCCCCGGCGGCAATCAGCAGGCGGTACGCGGTGGGCGAGCCGGCCAGGTTGGTGATGCCCAGCTTGTCGATCACCCGTGCGCAGCTTTCAACACTGAACGGGCCATCGTAGAAGGTGGTGGCATGGCCCAGCGACAGCGGGCCGGTGACCGCGTAATACAGGCCATAGGCCCAGCCCGGGTCGGCCAGGTTCCAGAAGTTGTCCTCGGGGCGCAGGTCGATGGCATCGCGCATGTAGCCCTGGAACGCGACGATGGCACGCAGCGGCACTTCCAGCGGTTTGGCCGGGCCGGTGGTGCCGGAGGTGAACATCAGCAGGAACGGGTCGTTGCCCGAGCGCATGACCGGCTCGCATTTGTCTGCGGCATTGTCCAGGCACTGCTGGAAGTCCAGCTCGCCACTGCGGGCATTGACGGTGATGATGGTCGGGCAGGCGTGCACATCGTCCAGCTTGGCGCGGTTGTGGCTGTCGGTAACGACCACGCGGGCGTGGGACTGCTCCAGACGATGTTCGATGGCCTTGGGGCCGAACGCGGTGAACAGTGGCTGGTACACCGCCCCGAGGCGCCAGGTGGCGAGGATGGTGACCAGCAGTTGGGGGGTGCGCGGCATCAGCCCGGCGACCCGGTCACCCGCACCAACGCCTTGCGCTTGGAGCACATTGGCGAAACGGGCCGCCAGTGTTTGCAACTGATCGAAGCTCAACCGCTCGCTGTTGCCCTCGCGGTCTTCCCAAACCAGTGCGGTCTTGCCCTCACCGGCATGGCGATCGCAACATTCGACACAGGCATTGAGGGCTTCGAGGTTGCCATGCAGCGCCGCCGCAGCGGCCTGGCCATGGTCGAACGCACGAGCGGCCTCGGTGTAATCGCGCATCGTCGGACTCCTGGTTTCTTGTTTTTGGAGTTGAACCATCGGTCCGACGATGTTCGCGCCGCGTTGGCGTCGCGGCAATGGCCTAAGTTGTCAAACTGGATGACCGGTTTGGCCGGTGGCCATCAGCCCGGTGCGCGCTCCAGGCTGATCACGTAGTGCCGGGTCAGCTGCTGTTGCAACGCCAGCCGATCGGCCTGCAGCTGCGCATCCAGTGCCTGTGCCTGGTTCAGATACTGTGCCTCCCCCAGTTCATCGCGCCGTACCGCCAGTGCCGCCCGCTGCTCACCGGCGAGTTGCTCCAGGTCGTTGAACGGCTGCGCAAAGTGCTGTTGCACAAAGCGCTGCCAGAACGCGCGCGTGCACAGGTCGGCCACTACATCATCGAGAACGTCCGCCCTTCCCACGGCTGCCTCTGCCGCCTGCAGCCGATGCTCGCTCAACCCGACGGCTGCCGCCCTGATGCGCATTCTGGCAGGCTGGAACGGCAACCTGAGCCTGGTGCGCAAGCGCACCCTGTAGCGCATCGCCAACGTCGCCAGTACTGCAGGCTCAGCGAAGCCTTCGAGGTTTTGCCGCTCGGCTTCGACATACTCGTCAAGGCGGTCCAGGCGGTGCAAGGCGCGCCCCAACGCCAGCAACCTCGGACCATGGGTCTGAGCACCATCGCCTGCCGCGTCGCGCTCGGCATGCAGACGCAACAGTCGGCTGAACAGTTCGATGGCACCGTTGTCATCCTTTACCGCACCGGCTGCCGCCAGTTGCACCTGGCGAGCGAATTCGGCGTCTGTCTCCATCATCGACAGGCACTGCCAGCCCATGCGCAACAGATAAGCCTTGGGCCAGCTGTAGTCCGCCAGGCCTTGCAGAAGCTCCAGCAGATCGAACAGGCGGGCATTTTCGTCGCGGGTGCTCAGCCGGTCCCAAAGCTCACCACGCCCGTGGCTGGCGGAGTCGGAACCGACCCACCAGGCTCGGCCGATCTCTTCCTCCGGGTCCTCCAGCAGCGGCTCCAAGGCATAGAGCTTGCCGTAATCGGCCATGCTCAGGCGGTTGCCATCGACCAGGATGCGCTGGCGAAACTCCAGCGGCATGGCCAGCACGCCGTCAGGCACACCCCGCAGGAAATTGTCTCGCAGGTCGGCTCGTTGCAGGAAGCCACACAGCTCGAGCCCTCTGGGCCACTCGCTGAGCCCGCAGCGGCGCAAATTCAGCTCGATCAGATGAGGCAGGTGATGGAAGCGCATTTCGTATACCCCCAGTGGGCTGTTGTAGCTCAGGTCGAGGTGGCTGAGCAGCGGCAACCCGTTCAGTGCTTCGATGGCATGGGCATCCAGGCGAATGCGGTTATGCCCCAGGCGCAACCGGCGCAGGTTGGTCAGGTAGCCAAGCCCGCGCGGGCAGCGCAACAGCTGGTTGTGGCTCAGGTCCAGCTCCTGCAGGTAGGTGAATGCCCGCAGAAACTCCTCGTTCACCACCCCGATGGTCGTCTCGCTCAGTACCAGGGTGGTTACGTGATAGAAATCGATAGGTGCAGGCATGACCGGCAACGAATCGGTTGGCAAGTCATTCAGGACCAGGCGCAACCCCTGGCGCTTGCCGTCACTGTCGACCTCCACTTGGTCGCCAAGCGCCTGCCAGGCACGCAGCATTCGTTCGGCGAACAACTGACGCCGCGCCCGCGATGTGTCACCCAGCGCAGCGGACACCCAGCGATTGAGCGCGCGGTTCAACTGCTCGTAATCATCCTGCAGCGCCATGAGCGCATCGGCGACCGGCACATTCTGTAGCAGCCAGCGATCAACTTGCGTTTCCAGCGAATCGCCCAGCCCAGGGAAGAATCGCCTGAGGCCTGCACGCAGTTGTTCCCTGGGCGTGGTGGGCAGCGCCGCGCGCCCGCTGAGCAGGTAGCCGACGCGGCCATCGGCAAGACGCTGCCCGGGGTTGAACCAGCGTTCCGTCGGCGCCCAGCCCAGCATGCGCGCGATTTCCCCGTGGGTACCCAGGTGCGCCATGAGTTTTTCGCGCAGGCGCTCGGCATTGGCGTTCTCGGCCAGGCCCAACCGCCCCAGCAGGTTGCGCGACTTGAGCGCGGCCAGCACGGCCTGGAAAACGTCCGAGGACGCAGGTGGCTGCATCGCGAGTTTTCGGCCTCGCCCGTCGTACAGGGCAAAAACCCCTTGCTCACGCACCAGCACCCGCTGGTCGACCACGTCAGCAACCGAACCGATGCGCTTCAGCTCCACGGCATCGGAAACAGCTTTTCTCAATGCCAGGCTGAACGCATCCATGGCCTCGACATTCAGCAATGCCAACACCAGCATTCCCGTTTCATCGCTATACGCGCTCGGCAGATAAAGCCCTGCCATCGCCCTGCTCACCTTCGCCACCGAGCACAATGACCTGGCCTGGATGGCCAACCTGTGCGACAGCTGCCCACTGTTGACGAACTGCTGACGGGCCTCGTGACTTGCCCCATCGGCCAGATCGCGCGCATAGGGTTCAGGCAACCCCAGCGCCATCAGCGGCTTGAGCAAAGGCTCCGCCGATTCTGGCAGGCGTGTCAGCCGAGCGAACAGCAGGTCGCTTGACCTTGGTCGGTCCGCAAGCACTGCGGCACGCCCTTTTTTACTGCCCGGTCGGGCCTCGCACCATGCCAGCAGCTGCAAATCCTGATCGGAGACAGTGTCGCGCTCCAGATCGCGAAAGAATGTGTCGATCCGAGCATCGGCATCGAATGCCCTGAGGGTTTCCCGCAAGGTGGCAGGCGTTCGCCGGTTTTCCACCAGCAGGCCGCGCAGCTCGTCCTCATCGATGCCGGCCATGCGCAAGATCTGCTGCGCCTGCTGGCTATCGAAAGGTTGATTGCGCGGCCAAAGGGTGTCGAGCATCTTCGCAGGGTCGCGCCAGCGCTGCGGCTCATCGTGCATCAGGCGCCAGCCACGTTCGCCATTGTGCAGTACGACCGGGCCATACGCCTCTTCGCGACCGGGATGGCGCAGACGCCAGGGACCATCGGGGTCAGGCCGGTGAACCTCGTAGAAGACTCCGTCGGCCTTTATCCAGCGGCGCCCTCCATCGGCATAGGCACCGTCCGCGCCCAAGGTGACCGTTCCAGGTGTCGAGGCAAAGACCGCCAAGTCACCGGCCCACAAGCGCCCCGCCCCATTGGCGAGCCTTACCGGCTCCAGCGCCGCGACGAACGCGCTGCGCACGAAGGTGACGCCGTCCACCGTCGCGGCGGTGCCCGCCAGTATCTCGGCAACGCCCAGCATGTGCTCCAGCGCCTCGTGCTGATGGCCTCGCGACCAGTCCTGCACGCCCTCGAAAACCTCCGAGAGGGTCTGGGCCACCAGTTGCCCAAGCAGCAAGCCACCCACCACCGGAATGAACAGGCCCGCGAGATTGAGCACATCAAGGCCGGCGGCCTTCCACGCCTCATGCCGTTCGCGCGACGCGGCTTCATCGGCGTCGGCAGTCGGCACCAGCAACAGGCGGCCATCCAGCTTCACCCGGTTTGTCTGCTGCGCAGCCAGCGCCTGGAAAATGTCATGCTGTGGCACGCTGCCATCGAGCTCCAGGTCCGGCTGGTCATCCGCCAGGCGGGCCTGCAGCTTGTGCATGAACCTGGCACGCTGATCCAGGCCGATCAACTGGCTGAACGCCTGGCGATAGGGTTCATGACGCAGCTCGGCCACCAGCGCGCGGTTGATCGAGGCATGGCTGTCGAAGTGTCGCAGCGCCTTTACCGGGTCGCTGGGCAGGTAGAGCACGCCGCCCTGCGTTTGCCCATGCGTGTCTCGAAGTTGAATCCACACACCATCCGCCACTGGGCAACCGAGGGCTTCGAGCAGGCCCGGGTGGCCCGTGAGGCTGGCGGATCGCCGATCTGCGGGTTTATCCACCAGGGCATGCAATGCCTCCCTGACCGGTTCGGTGACCTCGCCTTTCAGAGCGGCAACCTGCACGGCCAGGCGCAGCCCGGAGCGCTTGTCTTCACACAGGACGCGCTTAGCCGTGGCATCGAATGTCCGGTCCAGCTCCTGCTGATACAAGCGCCCGGCATCGAGTTTGCGGCAAGCCTCGACCAGTTCATCGCTGCCTCGGGAAAGTACCCGTTCCTGCCCAGGCGCGACCAACCCGGTTCCCAGGTAGAAATCGTTGCTGGCGGCAAAGTTGCGCATCAGGCGGAGCAAGCCGTTTTCACGCCGTTGCCCGTACGTAGGAAATGGCGGCTCAGCGCCGAGCGTGGACGAGAAACGATGGGAAACCTCCAGCCACTCCAACTGCCAGAACGCTACGTCGCCCGGCAGCGGCTCGCGCAATAAACCGGCGAATTGCCGTTCGGCGAACTGCTGTGGTGACGGCAGCGCCAGGGTGATCCCGCGCAACCGGGCCTGGGTGGCATGATGGGCTTCCAGGCTTTCGCGCAAGGTGCGTATCTGGCTTTGCGTGGCCTGTTTGAGCCAGGCAGGCAACCGGTCACCGATAAAACCGTCGTGCAAGTGGCTGGAAGACGCAGAGGCGGGCTGTGGGGCGTGTGGTTCGCGGGTCATGGCAGGTCCCTGGATGACTGTCGAAAGCCACGCATGGTGTGCAACCTGCCGGCGCTTGCGCAGAGGGAACCCCTGCGGTAGAAGCAGGGCGGCACACTGCGTACCACCCGTGAAGCGCCGTCACTTTGCCTCTGGCACCATGAACGCTTCGCGCGTAAGGCGCTGGGCAAGGCTGGCCAGGGCCTGCTCGCGCTCATCGCGCAGGGCGTTGCTCAGGTTCCAGTACTCGTCACTGGTCAAGGTCTCCCTTTGCTCGTCCAGAATTTCCAGTCGCAGGGAGAATTGCGTTTCCAGGGTTTCGAAGTCGTCCGCATGCTCTGCCCGCAGTACCGGCAACCAGAAATCACGCTCGCTTATGAACACGACCCGTTGCTCGCCCGCCTCCACCTCCAGCACTTCCTTGAAGGCCTCCTCCAGTTGCAGCGACGACACGTTGGCCAGCCTGCCAAACTGCATGTGGCGAGGTTGGCCCAACAGGTCCAGGCGCTGGGCCAAGCCGCTGAGGTAGGCAAGATTGACCTCCACCTCCTCTTCATCATGGTTCCCGCGGCTCCAACGTCCGTCCTGGTAGCGGGCGTCGATTTCGCGTCGGGCGATTTTCTCTACCCAGTGCACGCGAAACAGCCGCTTGGCCAACTGCAGGCGTGCCGCGCGAGTCGAAATCGGGTCGCCGCCGCGGGTGACCTGCTCGACATACATGCGCACCTCGAGGCGGCTGAACACGGTTGAAACGCTGTCCACACAGGTGGTGGGCTCCGCTGCCAGGTCAAACAGCGCCATGCGCGTGGTGGTATCGGCATGGGCGGCATCCAGCATTGCCCATACCCTGAACCCGAGTTCGGCCGGCGCCTTGCTGAATTCGGCCGTGGTCGTCAGTTGCCTGAGCAGCTCGAAGAAAGCCAGGCTGCCGGGCTCGGCATTCAGCGCATCCCATTTCCCTTGCTGCTCCTGCCGCGCCGCTGGGTCCAGGGTCTGCAGCCATTGTTCCCGGGCCGGGGCGTGCCTTTGCGGGCGGGGCGTGGCCAACAGGCGTTCGACGGCATAAAGGCGATCGAGATCCTGCACTGACAGCGCATTGCCCTCCAGGTGCATGGCACGGCGCAACTGCAACGGGGCCTGAAACAAGGCTGCCGGCAACTCGGCTATCTGGTTGTTGCGAAGGTCGGCGAACACCAACAGGCCACACCACTCCAGGCCCCGGGGCAGCGCCGTCATCTGCACGCGGTTCAAACGCAGGATCCGCAGGCTGGGCAACCGCTCGAACTGTAGCCTGATGTCGCCGAGCGGGTTGTCACTCAGGTCCAGCGAACGCAAGAGCGCCAGGCCAGTCAGCACATTGGCCTGCGGCTCCGAGATACGAATACGGTTGCGCGGCATCAGCAACTGGCGCAAAGCGGTCAACCGCTCCAGCCCCGCAGGTAGCGCGCGCAAGGCGTTGTCACTCATGTCCAGGCACAGCAGATCGGGGAAGCAGGCGAGGAACCCCGACGGGATGGCATCCAGACCGAGCGCCGACAGGGTCAATTCCGACACGTGCGAGAAGTCCGTCCCGACCGGCAACACGGGCAGGCTGCCCACCGGTACGGCGACGATGCTCAGGCTGAGCACCGCATCGTTGCCGATAGCGCCGACGGCGCGGTCGCTGCGCATCTGCCAGGCACGCCGCAACGAATCTGCGACGCGTCGGCGTGCGCGGCTGGCGCTGCCCGCCACCTCTGCAACCCAAGCCAGCAAGCTGTCATCCAGGCGGCGGTATTCCTGCTCGACACGCAGCAGGTTCTCGAACAGGCCCCCGCGCATGTCCAACAGGCTCTGGACATAGCGATCGACGCCGACATCCCCGATACCGGGGTACAAGGCGCGCACCCGCTGCCGCACCACACGCTCCGGCGAGCCGATGCACGACTGGCAGCCACCCAGTGGATAGCCCGCTCGGCCATCGGCCAAACGCTGCATGGGCGATGCCATGGGCCTTGCCTCCCGCCAGCCGAGCAGGCGCAGCAGGGCCTGCCGGTCACCGGGTAGCCAGGCCTGCATCTGCTCGCGGATTCTGGTCGGCGCATCGGTGCCATTCCAACCCTGTCGCACCCGGTATTCCACGGGCAGGCAAGCGGCCAGCACCTCGAACAGCCCCTCGGGGGCGGCGACCTCGCGCTCATCCGGCAAGCCTCTGTCGTTGTAGAGCTGGAAGCGCCCTTCCCGCCTGACCAGCACCACGTCCTGCTCAAGGTCGGTCTCGGCGAACAGCCGTTCCATCGCCGCCCCAGCATACGGGTCACGACGCAACACCAGGTTGAACCCGGCAGCGCCGGGGCCATGCCGACGCAGCAGGGCAAAGGCCAGCGCCACCACTTCCGGCCGGTAGCTGCCTTGCAGGTACAACGCTTCGCGCATGCGGGTCAGGCGCGCCAACTGCAGGGCCACCCGCGCCTGCTCGGCCAACACCAGCGGCAGGCGAGACTCTGCCTGCATGCGCAAGCGCACAGCCTCGGTGGCATGCTCCAGCACATCGAGGGCATAGGCCTCTGGCAGCGTCGGGAAGTCTCGCTGAATCAATCTCAGCAGCGGGTCGTCGGCCAGGTAAAGCCTGGAGAAATGCTCGAGCATCGCCTCACGCAACTCGACTGCCGCGTCACCGATCGACAGCGTCTGTTCTTCGACGGTTTCATCCTGCAGCTGCAGCCTTTCGATGCACCATTGCCACAAGTCGGAATCGGTATCGGCCTCCCCCGCTTCCAGCTGGCTGAAAAAGGCTTGCGCGCGCGCGTCCACGGCAAAGCGCTGCAAGGTATCGCGCAGCTGCACTGGCATCGCTCGCCGCTCCACCAGCAGGCCACGCAGGTAGGCCTCGTCGACATCCGCGACTTTCAGCACCTGCTCCACCCGCACAGCATCCATCGCGGCCGCAGCCGGCCAAAGCCGCCCGAGCAACAGCGCGGCGCCCTGCCATTCCAGTGGCCGCTCATAAGCCAGCCGCCAGCCACGCGCAGAGCAGCGTTCCAGCACCGGCCCGAACGCTGCCTCACCTTCGGCATGCAGCAAGCGCCAAGCGCCATTGACGGTTTGCCTTACCCGATACAAAGCTCCATTCAACCGCCACCAATGGCGCTCACCCTCGGCGAGCAAGCCGTTGTCGAGCTCCGTCAGCTGTAGAGGTGGCGTAGTGTCCTGGTAAGGCGCCAGCTCATTGCGCCAAAGCCGTTGCCGGCCATCTTCGGTGATAACCGGCTCCAGTGTTTCGACGAATGCACTGCGGGCCAGGTGGACACCGACAACCACCGCACCGGTAGTTGCCACGCTGAAGGCCACCTGAAGCATATGCTCCAAGGCCTCATGCTGATGGCCCAACTGCCAGTCACGCACGCCCTCGAAAGTTTCGGTCAACAGTTGCCTGGCAAGGTCCGCCAGCAGCAAAGCCCCGATGACCGGCACGAACAGGCCTGCCAGGTTCAGCAATACCAGGCCGGCGCCTTTGAGCTCGTCAAGGCGCTGCTCCGAAGCCGCGTCATCGGCCTGGGCGGTGGGCACCGCAAGGAAACGTGCATCGGCCTTGATTCGCTGCATGTGCCAGGCGGCCATCGACGCAAAACCGTCCCCCGCTTCCAACACCCTGCGGGGTTCCAGGTCAGGTTGTGCATCCTGCAAGCGGGTGGCCAGGGCCTGCTCACAAGTGGCGCGATCACCCAAGGCAATGCGCCCCACGAATGCCTGCCGAAAGTCCCGGTTGCCCATCGCCGTGGCCAGGACACGGTTCGCCTCATCCCAGTTGGTAAACGCGCGCAGGGGTTGCGCCTGATCGTCAGGGGTATACAGGATCACTCTTTTCAAGCGCCCAGGTACCCCGAAGGGAAACGTGGACTGGTGGCGGGACTGCTCGATCAATTCAACCGCCAGCGCGCCATCCACCCGGCAGCCAAGGACCTGAAGCGCACCGATCTCCAGCTGCAGCGGCCCCTTGATCACGGCGTGTTCATCCTTGCACGCGACACGCAGCAGCAGCAGGTCTTGCGGATCCAGCTGCTGCTTGATGGCCGCGATCTCGACCGCCACGGCCAGTTCCAGGCGCCGGTCGGTGGTCAGGGCTTTTTCATAGTCAGGGGTCAATACCTGCGCCAGGTGCCGCTGGTAGGCGCTGCCGACATCCACCTGGCGGCACAGGCTGACAATCCGGTCGATGTCTTCGCTCACCACCTGCTCGTCCTGGTGGGCTCCCGGGAGGGTCAAGGCGGTGCCGAGGAAGAAGGACTCGTTGGCCTTGAAGTTCTGCAACAGCTTTTGCAAGGCCGGCATGCGCACGAAGTACGGTTGATAATCAGGGATCAAGCCGGTTCTCACATCCAGCCGTGCGCGTGTTTCGCGCCACACCAGCTTGTCCAGGTCAACCTGCAGCTTCAGCTGGCTGTCCTGACGCAAGGCAGGCTCGAACAGTTGCTTGGCAAAACGGTCCAGAGGCTGCAGGCGGTCGGCGAACCCTGCCATCTGCCGCTGACTCGCAAGATAGGCATTGAAACGCAGTTGCAGCCTGGCAAGCTGCTTGGGCTTGGCCGCCTTCAACCAGGCGGGCAAGCTTTGCGCGATGAAATCTTCGGCGGGGTGAAGCAACTTGGGGTGCAAGGCAGGTTGAGACATCGTCGATTTCCTGGTCAGTGATCGACTTGTCACGATGCTCGCCAGCGGTGGCGACCGGCATTGGGAAGGCGTGGTCCCTTAGCCACCACTACCGCGCTTGAGGACCAGCGCTCGATAATGCCCGGGGTTGCAGCCGAACCACTTGCGAAACGCCTTGTAGAACGAACTGCTGTCGGCAAAACCCAGGCGTTCGGCGATTTCGCTCATGGCTGCGTCTTCCTGGCTCAGCCAGGCAATCGCCAGCTCACGCCGCACACTGTCCTTCAACCCTTGGTAATTCTGCCCCTCTTCGGCCAACCGCCGGCGCAGGGTAGAGGGCGACAGGCACAACTGCCGTGCCAGGCTGTCGCCATCGGGCCACTGCCCCGGGTCCAGGCGCAGCAAGTCGGTGCGAATGCGCCGCCCCAGGCTGGCCGGGTCACGGTACTTGACCAGGATATTGCCCGGTGCCTCGGCCAGAAAGCGCTGCAGTTCCTCCTCACTGCGCCGCAGCGGCAGGTCGAGGCATTCAGCAGCGATGATCATGCGCGTGCGCGGGCGCTCGAACTGCAGGTTTTCCGAAAACATCACCCGGTAGTCATCGCAGAAAGGCGGTTCGGCACAGCGCAGATCGATGGCCAGGATCGGGATACGTCGCCCGGCCAGCCAGCAGGTCACACCGTGCACGATCATCCAGAAGGTGAAATAGGTGAAAGCGCGGCGCGGGGTATCACGCGGTTCGTTGATGACGATTTCGGCCAGGCCCTGCTGGCGCACCAGGCTTGGCTGCAGGTCTTCAAGCATCAGTGACAGAAACGCCAGCGCGGTTTCCAGGCCAACGCCCAGGGTCGGCTGGCCCATGCTGGCACGGCACATGAACGCCAGGCTGCCGCTGCGCAGACCGCGCGGGTCCATGGCGAAGAACTCATCGTTGCAGCGCCGCGCCAGCAGGCGCCAGAGCCGGGCATAGGACTCGGCGCTGACTCGCGCCGCAGGCAGGTGCAGCTGTTCGACGGCGATACCCGCCCGGGCCAGCAAGCCGATATCGGGCTCGCCAGCGGGGCAGGTCTGCAACAGCGCCTCGCGTACCAGCTGCATGGAAATGGTGTCTTTCTCGCTCATCAACGGTCCTGTCGGCTCAATGCCGGCCATCTTAGGCCGCCCGATTGAAAACAGCCATCACAGCCCAGCCGCCAGACCGAGGAACGCCTGGATCAGGCGCAGCTCACGGCGGCGCTCCAGGCAGCCGATCAGGTGCTGGTTGACCAGGCCGTCACCGGCCAGCGGCCGTGCCACTACCCGCGGGTCATTGGCCACTTCGGTGGACGACACCACGCCAATGCCCAGCTCCGAGGCCACCGCTTCGGTCACCGCCTCGCGGCTATCCAGCTCCAGCAGCACCCGAGGTTGCACAGCGGCCTTGCTGCAGGCCTTATCGAAGGTGCGCCGGGTGGTGGAGCTGGGCTCGCGCAACACCATGATCTGCTGGTGCAGCTCGGCCAGCGGCAAATCACCTTCGCCGCTGGCCCAGGCATGCCCCGCCGGCAGCAAGGCGCACAACCGCGACTCGCACAGGTTCTGCAGATGCAGGCCTTTGCGCGGCTCGATCTCGGTCAGCACGGCCACGTCGGCATGCTCGCTGAGCAATGCCGCCAAAGTTTCCTGGGCATTGCCCAAGCGCAGGTTGACGGTAATGCCCGGGTAGCGCTCGCGCAGCAGCGCCAGCATCGGCATGACCCGGTGCGGGCCATCGGCCGCCACCTCCAGGCGCCCGGTCAGCAATTGGCGATTAGCCTCGAGCATGGCCTGCGCCTCTTCGGCCAGCCCGAACATGGCGCGGGTGATGGCTGCCAGGCGGGTGCCCTCTTCGGTCAACTCAACCCGCCGCGCGGTACGCCGCAGCAAGGTGATCTGGTAGTGCTCCTCCAGCGCCTTCACGTGCCCGGTCACTGCCGGCTGGCTGATGAACAGGCGTGCGGCGGCACGGGTGAAGCTGCCCTCACGGGCCACGGCATCGAAGGCACGCAACTGGAACAGGTTCATATTTATCGGCCTTACTTATAGCTCGGATAACAACAAACAATTTGATTGATGACAGCGCCAATTGCAACCTAGGCCCCGTAGTTTCAGCCCACCGCTTGTGAGGAATAACGGAATGAGCAACGCCCCGATTCTGCTGACCCCCGGTCCCCTGACCACATCAATCCGCACCCGCCAAGCCATGCTGGTGGACTGGGGCTCCTGGGACCGCGACTTCAACCAACTGACTGTCAGTGTCTGCGAGCAACTGCTGGCCATCATCGACGGCAGCGCCAGCCACCACTGCGTGCCCCTGCAAGGCAGCGGCACCTTCGCCGTGGAAGCGGCCATCGGCACCCTGGTGCCGCGTGACGGCAAGGTCCTGGTGCTGATCAATGGCGCCTATGGCCAGCGCCTGGCGAAGATCTGCAAAGTGCTGGGCCGTGCCTACAGCACCTTCGAAACCGCCGAAGACCAGCCGACCACCGCCGCCGACGTCGACCGCCTGCTGGCCGCCGACCCGGCCATCACCCATGTCGCGCTGATCCACTGCGAAACCAGCACCGGTATCCTCAACCCGCTGCCCGAGATCGCCCAAGTGGTCAAAGGCCACGGCAAGCGCCTGATCATCGACGCCATGAGCTCGTTCGGCGCACTGCCGATCGATGCCCGCGCCATCCCCTTCGAGGCGCTGATCGCCGCCTCCGGCAAATGCCTGGAAGGGGTACCTGGCATGGGCTTCGTGTTTGCCGAGAAAACCGCCCTGGCCGCTGCCGAAGGCAACGCCCACTCGCTGGCCATGGACCTGCACGACCAGCACACCTACATGGCCAAGACCGGCCAATGGCGCTTCACCCCGCCGACCCACGTGGTCGCTGCCCTGCACGAAGCGCTGCAGCAATACAACGAGGAGGGAGGCCTGCCGGCACGCCACCGGCGCTATGCCGACAACTGCAAGACCCTGCTCGACGGCATGGCCGCCATCGGCCTGCGCAGCTTTCTGCCCGCCGAGATCCAGGCGCCGATCATCGTCACCTTCCACGCACCGAACGATCCCCGCTACCAGTTCAAGGACTTCTACGAGCGGGTCAAGGCCAAGGGCTTCATCCTCTACCCGGGCAAGCTGACCCAGGTGGAAACCTTCCGTGTCGGCTGCATCGGCGTTGTCGGAGCGGATGGCATGCAGGCCGCCGTGAATGCCGTGGCCGAGGTGCTGCGGGAAATGGAAGTGCTGGACATCTGACCCTTTGCCCACCCAATTTCAGGAACAAGCGCACATGAACTACAGCAACCCTACCCAGCTGCAAGCCGCCATCCTCGACTGGGCCGGCACCGTGGTCGACTTCGGCTCCTTCGCCCCGACCCAGATCTTTGTCGAAGCCTTTGCCGAATTCGATGTGCAGGTGTCCATCGAAGAAGCCCGTGGCCCGATGGGCATGGGCAAGTGGGACCACATCCGCACCCTGTGCGATGTGCCGGAAATTGCCGAGCGCTACCGCAAGGTGTTCGGCCGTACCCCGACCGACGATGATGTCACCGCCATCTACAACCGCTTCATGCCGCTGCAGATCGAGAAGATCGCCGTGCACTCGGCGCTGATCCCCGGCGCCCTGGACACTCTCACCGGGCTGCGCCAGGACGGCCTGAAGATCGGCTCTTGTTCGGGCTACCCGAAGGTGGTGATGGACAAGGTGGTGGAGCTGGCTGCGCAGAACGGCTACGTGGCCGACCATGTGGTGGCCACCGACGAAACCCCGAACGGCCGCCCATGGCCGGCCCAGGCCCTGGCCAACGTGATCGCGCTGGGTATCGACGACGTGGCGGCGTGCGTGAAGGTCGACGATACCGTGCCGGGCATTCTCGAAGGCCGCCGTGCCGGCATGTGGACCGTGGCCCTGGTGTGCTCGGGCAATGCCCTGGGGCTGACCTGGGAAGGCTACCGCGCGCTGAGCGCCGAGAAGCTGGAAAGCGAGCGCCAGCGCATCCACGCCCTGTTCGCCGGCTCCCGCCCGCACTACCTGATCGACACCATCAACGAACTGCCCGAAGTGATCGCCGACATCAACCGGCGCCTGGCCAAGGGTGAGATGCCGCAAACATCCTGAACGTTTGCGCGATAGATGTAGGAGCGGCCTTGTGTCGCGATCGGGCTGCGCCGCAGCCCCAGGGTTGCTGCGTCAATGCGAAATTTGCTGGGGCTGCGGCGCAGCCCGATCGCGACACAAGGCCGCTCCTACAAGAATCGCCGTATCGGCAGGCCTTTATCGAACAAGTGCTACTCCGGCAACTGCACCCGGGGTTTGGTTGCCGCGAAGATCGCCCAGCTCGACACGAACAGCGCCGCGATCAACGGCCCGATCACGAAGCCGTTGAGCCCGAACACCGCCAGCCCGCCCAGCGTCGACACCAAAATCAGGTAGTCCGGCATGCGCGTGTCCTTGCCCACCAGGATCGGCCGCAACAAGTTGTCCACCAGACCGATCACCAGCACACCGAACGCGGTCAGTATCACCCCCGACAAAATCGCACCGGTCAGCAGGAAATACGCCGCCACCGGTGCCCACACGATCCCCGCCCCCACCGCCGGCAACAGCGACAGAAACGCCATCAGCACCGCCCATACCAGCGCACTCGGGATATCCAGCACCCAGAAAATGAAACCGCCCAGCGCCCCCTGGGTAATGGCCACCAGCACGTTGCCTTTTACCGTCGCCCGCACCACACGGTTGAACTTCAGTTGCAAACGGCGCTTCTGGTGTTCGGGCAGCGGCACTGCCAGACGCACCTGGCGGGCGACCTCCGCGCCTTCGCGCAGGAAGAAGAACAACAGGTACATCATGATGCCGAAGCTGATCACGAACTCGAACGTGCCCTGCCCAAAGTTGAACGCCTGGCTGGCCAGCACCTGACTGCCCTGGGTGGCCCACTTGCTGATCTTGTCGCGTAGCCCGTCGAGGTTGCCCATGCCCATGCTGTCCAGGCCCTGCTGGGCAAACGCCGGAAGCATCTCCTTGCCGCGTTCGACATAACCGGCAATATCCAGCTCCCCGTGCTCGATGCGCTGGTACAGGGCGGCTCCCTCCTGCACCAGCAGCGCGCTGGTGATGATCACCGGCAGGATCGCCACCAGCAGGCACACCAGCAAGGTGGCCGCCGCAGCCAGGTTGCGCCTTCGGCCGAAACGCAGCAGCAGGTGGCGCTGCAGCGGGGCGAACAGGATGCCGAGTATCACCGCCCAGAAGATCGCACCGTAGTACGGCAGCAGGATCCAGATGAAGGCAATGGTCACCAGCGCCAGCAGTACTGCCAGGGCTTTGTTCTGCAGGGCGGTCTGGTTCATCGCGGCTCCTCGCATGGCTTATGCGTTATTAGTGCACCGCGCCTTGGCAAAAGTGCTGCCATTTCCTTGATGCAAATCAATACGCGCCGTATCTGCCAGCCCTAGCATCCGCGCCTTTTGCTCCGGTGCGCACATGACCCCTATCGCCAAGCCCGAACTGCTGGCCCCCGCCGGCACCCTCAAGACCATGCGCTACGCCTTCGCCTATGGCGCCGACGCGGTCTACGCCGGCCAGCCACGCTACAGCTTGCGGGTGCGCAACAACGAGTTCGACCATGCCAACCTGGCCCTGGGCATCCAGGAGGCGCATGCCTTGGGCAAACGCTTCTACGTGGTGGTCAACATTGCCCCGCACAATGCCAAGCTCAAGACCTTCCTCAAGGACCTGGCGCCGGTGATCGAGATGGCACCGGACGCGCTGATCATGTCCGACCCAGGCCTGATCATGCTGGTACGCCAGCATTTTCCGCAGATGCCGGTGCACCTGTCGGTGCAGGCCAACACGGTCAACTGGGCCAGCGTGCAATTCTGGCAGCAACTGGGCCTGAGCCGGGTAATCCTGTCGCGCGAACTGTCGCTCGAAGAGATCGAGGAAATCCGCCAGCAGGTGCCGGGCATGGAGCTGGAGGTGTTTGTCCACGGTGCCCTGTGCATGGCCTACTCCGGCCGTTGCCTGCTGTCGGGTTACCTCAACAAGCGCGATGCCAACCAGGGCACCTGCACCAACGCCTGCCGCTGGAAGTACGACGCCACACCGGCCACCGAGAACGCCACCGGCGACATCGTGCGCGAAGTGCAGCCGACCCTGGGTCTGGGGGCACCGACCGAGCAGGTATTCCTGCTGCAGGAAAGCAACCGCCCCGGCACCGAAATGCCGGCGTTCGAAGACGAGCACGGCACCTACATCATGAATGCCAAGGACCTGCGCGCCATACAGCACGTCGGGCGCCTGGCCGCCATGGGCGTGCACTCGCTGAAGATCGAAGGCCGTACCAAATCGCACTTCTACTGCGCCCGCGCCGTGCAGTCGTACCGCCAGGCGATCGACGATGCGGTGGCCGGGCGACCATTCGACCGCTCGCTGATGGACAACCTCGAATCCCTGGCCCAACGCGGTTACACCGAAGGCTTCTTGCGCCGCCATGTGCACGACGAATACCAGAACTACCAGCGCGGTAACTCGGTGTCCGAGCGCCAGCAGTTCGTCGGCGAGCTGACCGGGGCACGCGTCGACGGCCTGGCCGAGGTCAAGGTGAAGAATCGCTTCGCCGTGGGCGACCACCTGGAACTGATGACCCCGCGCGGCAACTACCACTTCGATCTCGAGCACATGAGCAACGGCCAGCAGCAACCGCTTCAGGTCGCTCCAGGCGATGGCCACACCATCTACCTTCCTGTCCCCGAGCAGGTGCCGTTGGCATATGGCCTGTTGATGCGTGACCTGCCAGCTTGAGCGAGGTGGCTAGAGGTCAATCCTGGTAACGGCACCAAGCCGTCGGTCGCCCAACTCTTTACGAATCTGCTGACGGAAACCGGCAAAACGTTCCACGTCAAAACGATAAACAATGCCGGTGTTCCACACGACGATGTCACGCTGGGTCTCGCTCCAGAATCCGAAGTCGCGCATCTCCACGGTGCCATTGAAGCGAAACGAGTAGACCGCCAGATGGATCTGGCCCTCCTCATCCTTATGGCAGGGTGTGATCAG
Source organism: Pseudomonas sp. A2 (assembly GCF_023100865.1). Lineage (NCBI taxonomy): Bacteria > Pseudomonadati > Pseudomonadota > Gammaproteobacteria > Pseudomonadales > Pseudomonadaceae > Pseudomonas > Pseudomonas sp. A2. Next base: position 2,182,171 of record NZ_CP039127.1, on the reverse strand, counting down.
AAACGAAGAGGCGACGTCGTTCTGCCAACCAGACTGCAGGAACTTGCTGGCGTGTGCACTGATTCGCAGTTCCTGCATGGATGCGCGCGCCAGTTGGGCCAACAGCGTCGGTGTGCTGCCTGTGCCGATGGGCTCGAGCCTGATATCGAAATCGTCATGGCCCCTGATGACCTGGGGCGGTAACTCCAGGGCGGCCGTCCTTACGCAACCATGTTTCTCCAGGCGATTGCGGAAGCGGTCGAGCCAGCTTTTCCATAGCTCGTCCCGGTCGAGAAAGCGGCTTGCGAACTCATCGGCATGGTCCAGCAACGTTTGCACGTCCAGGCGTTCCTCTTCGGACAGGTTTGGTCCGATGCCGATCAGATTGGTCTTGGAGTACAACAGGCAGTCCAGTGGTAGGGTCATGATCAAGCAGGCTCTCAGATAGGTGTGCCGCACGTTAGCCAGCGTGATGACAGGCCGGCATCCGGAACCAGTACCTGGCAGGTAGACTGGCTGCCTGGCAACGCTGGTGAAGGGCAACAGGCCGCGCTGCGCCTGAAGGCCGCTTGCGCTATGCTGCTGGCCAACCGCTGGATACCGGACCGCCCCTGGGGCCGCAACGACACCGGGCGCGAGCAAGCCACAGGCCTGGTCGCCGGTATCCGCCCACATTTTTGAAGGAGTGTTTCATGATGCTGCGTAAACACCTGCTGCCCCTGGGCCTGCTGGCCATCACCGGCCTGGCCCAGGCTGCCGAGACCATCGACGTCTACCGTGACCCCAACTGTGGCTGCTGCAAGGCCTGGATCAGCCACCTGCGCGACAACGGCTTCACCGTCAACGACCATGTCGAGCCGAACATGAGCGAGGTGAAGCAACGCCTGGGCGTGGCGCCACGCCTGGCGTCGTGCCATACCGGGGTGATCGACGGCAAGTTCGTCGAAGGCCATGTTCCGGCCGAGCAGGTGCGCCTGCTGGCCAAGCGCAACGACCTCAAGGGCCTGGCCGTGCCGGGCATGCCCATGGGCTCGCCCGGTATGGAAATGGGTGACCACAAGGATGCCTACCAGGTCATCGGCGTGACCCAGGACGGCAAGGACACCGTGGTCGCCAACTACTGATGCTCAGCCTGTGGGCGCTGTTCCTCAGCGCCTTCGGCGCCGCTACCCTGCTACCGCTGCAATCGGAGGCCGTGCTGGTCGGCCTTTTGCTGCGCCAGCCCGAGGCCTGGGCCACCCTGCTGCTGGTGGCGACCCTGGGCAATGTGCTGGGCTCGGTGGTCAACTGGGTGCTGGGGCGGGCCATCGAGCACCTGCGTGACAAGCGCTGGTTCCCGTTCAACCCTGCTCAACTGGAGCGCGCGCAACAGCGCTACCAGCGCTGGGGGCAATGGTCGCTGCTGCTCAGCTGGATGCCGGTGATCGGCGACCCGCTTACACTGATCGCCGGCATCATGCGTGAGCCGTTCTGGCGCTTCCTGCTGCTGGTGACCCTGGCCAAGGCCGGCCGCTATGGGGTGCTGGCGATGATTACCCTGGGCTGGTTTCACGCCTGGTAACACCTTTCACGTTCCGCGTGGTCCACTGACTGCTACAGTCGCCCCTTCCTACATGGCCCTACACGGAGTGCCCCCATGCTGCGCGCAACCGCCCTGGCCCTGGCCTGCCTCGCCGGCAGTTCGGCCATCGCCGCCGAATCGCCCACCTACGGCCCCCAGCTGGAGGGCTTCAGCTACCCGCATCCGCTCAAGCATTTCGACTTCAAGTCCCAGGGCCAGGCCCTGCAGATGGGCTACATGGACGTGCCCGCCCAGGGCCAGGCCAACGGCCACAGCGTGGTGCTGATGCATGGCAAGAACTTCTGCGCCGCCACTTGGGAAACCACCATCGACGCCCTGAGCAAGGCTGGCTACCGGATCATCGCCCCCGACCAGGTCGGCTTCTGCAGCTCCAGCAAGCCGGCGCATTACCAGTACAGCTTCCAGCAGCTGGCGAGCAACACCCATGCCCTGCTCGAACAGCTGGGCGTGAAGCAAAGCATCGTGCTCGGCCACTCCACCGGCGGCATGCTCGCCACCCGCTATGCGCTGATGTACCCGCAGCAGGTGGAGCGCCTGGCGATGGTCAACCCCATCGGCCTGGAAGACTGGAAAGCCCTGGGCGTGCCCTACCGCACGGTGGACCAGTGGTATGCGCGCGAGCTCAAGCTGGATGCCGAAGGCGTGCGCGAGTATGAGCGCAAGACCTACTACGCCGGGCGCTGGAAGCCGGAGTACGAGCGCTGGGTGCAGATGCTGGTGGGCCTGAACAAGGGGCCGGGGCATGAAGCAGTGGCGTGGAACTCGGCGCTGATCTACGACATGATCTTCACCCAGCCGGTGTACCACGAGTTCAAGGACCTGCAGATGCCCACCCTGCTGCTGATAGGTGACCAGGACACCACGGCCATCGGCAGTGATATCGCGCCGCCGGAGGTGAAAGCGAAGCTGGGCAAGTATGCAGTGCTGGGGCCGCAGGTGGCCAAGCTGATCCCCAAGGGTGAGCTGATTACCTTTGAAGGCATGGGGAATGCGCCGCAGATCGAGGAGCCGGTGCGGTTCAACCGTACGCTGGTCGAGTGGTTAGGGCGCTAGATCTAAATTGGGGGCCGCTTTGCGGCCCTTCGCGGGCTCGCCCGCTCCCACGGGTAGTGCACAGCTGCCAAAACCTGTGCAGTACCTGTGGGAGCGGGCGAGCCCGCGAAGGGCTGCAAAGCAGCCCCCTACACTTTCCAGACCTGCTCCTCGGTCCAGCCCAGCTCGGCAAAGTCCGCCGCCCGCAACCCCGCCTCTTCCTCGCAGAAAAACTCATCCAGCTGCGGCGGCCTCACTGCCGTATCACTGAGCATCGCATGCACCTGCCCACGATGATGTATCTGGTGCTCGAACAGGTGCGCCAACAACCGCAGCCGTTGCTCGCGCTGTACCCGCTCGGGGCGCACGATGCTCACATAGCGCGCCAGCTCACCATCGCGCAGGCCCCGGCAATAGGCGATCAGCCGGTGATCGGCCTGGGCCTGTTCGGCGTGCAGGTCGGTGCAGGTGGCAAACGGCTGTTCGGGGTCGAAGAAGCGCTCGCCGTCGGCGTCGGGCTGCTCGCCACGCTGCTCGCACTCGAGCATGTGCAGGTAGAACCAGTCCACCGTCAGCAGGTGGTTGAGGGTGGCCTTGATCGACGGGAAAAAACTGCAGCGGGGGGCGACGAATTCGTCCTGGGTCAGTTGCAGGCAGGCCTTGTACAGACGGTGGTTGGCCCAGCCATTGTTGTAGGCCTGGGTCAGCAGATGATGCGACAGCGGCTCCATGGTTCGGCTCCTTTTCAGGCGAAGCGTTGCAGTTGCATCTCCCGTAGCCGGCTCAGGGTCCGTTGGTACGGGAACGCCAGATACCCTTGAGTGTAGAGGGCATCCAGCGGCACCTGTGCCTCCAGGTACAACGCCACCCGGCGGTCGTAGCATTCGTCGACCAGGGCTATGAAGCGGCGCACCGCGTCGTCCTTGGGCGACAGCGCCGGCAGCTCGCGGTCGCCCGCCACCACCCGCGCCGCAGCATCCTCGGTGCCCCGGGCAATACGCCCGGCCCGCTGTTCACCCCCCAGCGCCGGAATGCCCGACACCAGGATGGCCGGGAACCGGTCGCACAGGGCCATGAACTCCATGGCCGCCAGCGGCTGTTCGCACAGGTCGGTGAAACGGCACCAGATGGCCTGCGCGCTGCGCCGCACCACCTGCACCTGCCGGGAGCCGATCGCCAAGGGCTGATCGTGGCCTTCGTCGCCGGGGCTGAGCTGGCGGAACACCTCGCCCAGCTGGCTGGCCTGCCCCGCTTGCGCCACCCAGTAACGCTGGCGCTCGGCGCCGGGGTGCAGGCGGTGGTCCTGCTCGCCGGCTACCGGCAGCACCTGCATGTGCCGCTGGATGGCGGCGATGGCCGGCAGGAACCGCTCGCGGTTGAAACCGTCACGGTACAGCTGCTCGGGTGGCTGGTTGGAGGTGGCGACAATCACCACGCCTTGGTCGAACAGTACCTGGAACAGGCGGCCGAGGATGATCGCGTCACCGATGTCGTTGACGAACAGCTCGTCGAAGCACAGCACGCGAATCTGCCCGGCCAGTTCCCCGGCCAGCGCCAGCAGCGGGTCGGCGGTGCCGTTGAGCTGGAACAGGCGCTGGTGGACCCAGGCCATGAAGTGATGGAAGTGCTGGCGCCGGCTGGGTACCCGCAGGCAGCGGTGGAACTGGTCCATCAGCCAGGTCTTGCCGCGGCCGACCGGGCCCCAGAGGTAGATACCCTGGGTGGGGCGGCCCTGTTCGACGGCCTGGAAACAGGCCTGCAACGCCTCGACGGCGCGGGCCTGGGCGGGGTCGGCGACATAGCCCTGGGTAGTCAGGGCCTGCTGGTAGAGGGAATGGGGATCGATAGCCATGCGGCATTATCTGCACCGGCCTCATCACCGGCAAGCCAGCTCCCACCTCGACCGCATTGGCCCCAAGCCATGCGCTATCCCTGTGGGAGCTGGCTTGCCGGCGATGAGGCCGGTGCATGTGACTTTGGCTCAGCTATCTCCCAATCCAACTTTCAGCAGCGCGCCGTCCTTGTCATCGGTCAGCACATACAGGTAGCCATCCGGCCCCACCCGCACATCGCGGATACGCGCCTTCAGCTCACCCAGCAAACGCTCTTCATGCACCACCTTGTCGCCATCCAGTTGCAGGCGGATCAGCTCCTGGGTAGCCAGCGCGCCAATGAACAGGTTGTGGTCCCAGGCCTTGAACCTAGGGCTGTCGTAGAACGCCATGCCGCTGATTCCCGGCGACTTCTCCCATACATGGTGCGGGTCGACCATACCCTGTACATGCTTGCCCTTGGCCTCGGGGATCGGCAGCAGCGAGTAGTTGATGCCGTGGGTCGCAATCGGCCAGCCATAGTTCTTGCCGGGTTCGGGAATGTTGATCTCGTCGCCGCCGCGCGGGCCATGCTCGTGGGTCCACAGCTTGCCGGTCCAGGGGTTGAGTGCGGCGCCTTGCTGGTTGCGGTGGCCGAACGACCAGATCTCCGGCCGCACATTGTCCTTGCCGACGAAGGGGTTGTCCCTGGGCACTTCGCCGTCCGGCAAGATACGCACGATCTTGCCTTGCAGCTTGTCCAAGTCTTGGGCAGTAGGGCGCTGGTTGTTTTCACCGAGGGCGATGAACAGGTAGCCGTCGCGGTCGAACACCAGGCGCGAGCCAAAGTGGTTGCCCTCCGACAGTTTGGGCTGCTGGCGGAAGATGACGTTGAAGTTTTCCAGCCGGGCGCGGTCCTGGGACAACTGGCCACGGCCGACCGCCGTACCGGCCTTGCCGTCACTGCCCTCTTCGGCGTAGGACAGGTAGACGGTGCGGTCCTTGGCGAACTCCGGCGACAGCACCACATCCAGCAAGCCGCCCTGGCCCTCGGCCCAGACCTTGGGTACACCGCTGATCGGCGGGCCGACCTTGCCTTCGGCATTGACCACCCGCAAGTTGCCGGCACGCTCGGTGACCAGCATGTCCTTGCCGCCCGGCAGGAACGCCAGGGCCCAAGGGTTGCGCAGGCCATCGGCCAGGGTGCTGACGGTCAAGGTGCCTTCCTCACTGCGGAACTGCTGTTCGGCCGCCGCCTGCGCCAGCAGGGGCAGGATTGCGGCGGCGGTCAGGGTTACAAGCCAGGGTGCTCGAAGCATGCAGGATTCCTTTCGTAGGGCGCTCATGGCGCGCGCGGGTTGTCGCGCGGTGGTCGGCTGGGCTCCAGGTTCGGGGTTTGTTGCTGGCGGCGCAGGTTGTCGCCATTGCCGATGCCGCGGTTGTCCAGGGTGGGCGTGCGCTGGTACGGGTCGGTGGACGGGCCGCGCACGGGAGGCGTGGCCGGCATGCTGCCCTGGCGGCTGTTGGGGTTGGCGCGCTGGATCGGGCTGTTGTAGGGGTTGTTGTTGCCGGCGGCGAGTTGCAAGGGCGGCTCGGGGGCCGCTTGCGCGGGCAGGCACAGCACCAGGCCGAGGGCCAGGATGGGCAAGGTCGGGGTCATGCTTCACCTCCTGTACGAAAATGCCGCGCCTGGTGGGTTTGATAGCCTAAGGCGCGAAGGGTTCGCGGCAAAAGTGTGAATGCGGGTGGAGATGATTCCTGATGTTTCAGTATGGGCCTTGAGGGCTGCTTTGCAGCCCATCGCGACACAAGGCCGCTCCCTGTAGGAGCAGCCTTGTGCTGCGAATGGGCCGCAAAGCGGCCCCAGGTTACTGACCCTTGTCCACCTTGTGCCGCGCCGCATACAGGCACAGCATTTCCATCGCCAGGGTCGCCCCGGCCAGCGCGGTGATGTCAGCATGGTCATAGGCTGGCGCCACCTCCACCAGGTCCATGCCCACCAGGTTGATGCCGCGCAGCCCGCCAAGGATCTCCAGCGCCTGCACCGTGCTCAGCCCGCCGCATACCGGCGTGCCGGTACCGGGCGCATACGCCGGGTCGAGGCAGTCGATATCGAAGGTCAGGTAAACCGGCCGCTCGCCCACCCGCTGGCGAATCGCCGCAATCACCGCCTCGGTGCCCTGCCGGTGCACCTGCCGGGCGTCGAGGATGGCAAAGCCCTGGCTGTCTTCATTGGTGGTACGCAGGCCGATCTGCACCGAGCTGGCCGGGTCCACCAGGCCTTCGCGGGCGGCATGCCAGAACATGGTGCCGTGGTCGATGCGCTTGCCTTCCTCGTCCGGCCAGGTGTCGCTGTGCGCATCGAAGTGGATCAGCGCCAGCGGGCCATGGCGGCGGGCATGGGCCTTGAGCAGCGGGTAGCTGATGAAGTGGTCGCCACCCAGGGTGAGCATGGCGCAGCCTGCTTCCAGAATATGCGTGGCATGGGTCTCGATACTGTCCGGTACCGACTGCGGGGTGCCGCTGTCGAAGGCGCAATCGCCATAGTCGATCACCGCCAGGTGGTCGAACGGGTCGAACGCCCACGGCCAGTGCCGGGCCCAGGCCTGCTGCACCGAGGCGGCGCGGATCGCCCGCGGGCCGAAGCGCGCACCGGGGCGGTTGCTGGTGGCAGTATCGAACGGCACACCACTGACCACCACATCGACACCACGCAGGTCGCGGCTGTAGCGGCGGCGAGAGAAACTGGTAATGCCGGCGTAGGTACTTTCCGTAGCGGTGCCATACAGGCTGTCGCGGGTCAGGGCCTGGTCGTTGTTTGCGGCTTGCTCCACGGTCGGGTTCCTTTGTCGTTATCGGTTACTGGCGGCTGCGGAACGCGGTCCACAGGCGGTTGCGCTGGCGCAGGTCGGCCAGGGCCATGCTGCGGTCGGCATACAGGCGCTGGCGCACCGCGGCCGACGGGTAGATGTCCGGGTCGTTGCGCACTGCTTCGTCCACCAGCGGCGTGGCCGCCTGGTTGGCGTTGGCGAAGAACAGCGTGTTGGTCAGCGCGGCGACCGACTCGGGTTTGAGCATGAAGGCGATGAACGCCCGCGCGGCCTCGGGGTGCGGAGCGTCCTTGGGAATGACCAGGTTGTCCTGCCACACCAGCGTGCCTTCGCGGGGGATGCGGTAGATCAGCTCGAATGGTTTGCCAGCGCGACGCGCCTGGTCGGCGGCCATCGCCGCATCGCCGTTGTAGGTCAGCGCCAGGCACACGCTGCCGTTGGCCAGGTCGCTGATCTGCCGGCCATTGGCGACGTAGCTGATCGACGGCTGCAGCTGGCTCAGCAGGTTCTGCGCGGCGGCCAGGTCGTCCTTGTCCTGGCTGTAAGGGTCCTTGCCCAGGTAGTTCAGGGCCACGCCGATCACCTCCTGGGGCGAGTCGGGCATGGCGATGCCGCAGTCCTTCAGCCGGCTGGCGTACTCGGGCTTGAACAGCAGGTCGAGGCTGTCCAGCGGTACATCCCCGAGGCGCTGGCGCACCGCTTCCACATTCACCCCCAGGCCCAGGGTGCCCCAGGTGTAGGGCACGGCATGGCGGTTGCCGGGGTCGGCCTCGGCGAGCTTGGCCAGCAGGTCCTTGTCGAGGTTGGCATAGCCGGGCATGGCCTGGGGATCGAACGGCTGCAGGGCATTTGCCTTGAGCGCCCGGGCCAGTACGGTTGACGACGGCACCACCACGTCATAGCCGCTACCACCGGTCAGCAGCTTGGTTTCCAGCACTTCGGTGGTGTCGAAGGTGTCGTAGCGCACCTTGTAGCCGGTTTCCTGCTCGAAGCGCTGGAGGGTTTGCGGGGCGACATAGTCGGCCCAGCTGTAGAGGTTGACGACCTTTTCTTCGGCCTGCAGCGGCAAGGCCAGGACCAGGGACAGCAGGCACAACGATCGACGCATGGCGGACACCTCGGCAAATGGGTGGATGCCGCGAGCATGCCAGCCGGGTTACATTGCAGGAATGGCAAGTTTTCAAAGCTGACATTCATCAGGAGCAATGTAATGCTCGGACAAGTGCACGACCCCGATCTGCACCTGCTGCGGCTGTTCGTCACTGTAGTCGAGGCCGGTGGTTTCAGCGCCGCGCAAGGCGTGCTGGGCCTGAGCCAGCCCACCATCAGCCAGCGCATGGCGCAGCTGGAAGCGCGGCTGGGCTACCGCTTGTGCAGCCGCGGCAAAGGTGGCTTTCACCTGACGGAAAAGGGCGCGTTGTTGCTGGACGCCGCCCGTGGGCTATTGCTGAACATCGAACAGTTTCGCCAGCAGGCCAATGGCGTTGCCGGGCGGCTGCTGGGGACCGTGCGCATAGGCATGGCGGAGAGCCAGGACAAGGCGGTGAGCCTGAAGCTGGCGGCGGCCATTGCGGCGTTTCGCAGGCGCGAGGAAGCGGTGCAGCTGGAGCTGATCAGTGCGCCACCGGCAGAGCTGGAGCGCTTGTTGCTGGAGCAGCGGCTGGATTACGCCATCAGCTACTTTTCCGGCAACCAGGCAGCCTTCGACTACCAGCCGCTGTTCCAGGAGCGGCAACGGCTGTATTGCGGCAAGGGCCATGTGCTGTTCGGTGAGGCTGGCGTTGGCCGGGAGCGGTTGCTGGCGATGGACCAGGTGCGCCATCCGTACCGGTTTCTCAAGGGCGGCGAGCCGTTCCAGAGCCAGCGCAGCATGGCGGTGGCGGAGCAGATCGAGAGCGTGCTGACGTTCATTCTGTCGGGGCGGCATATTGGCTATCTGCCATGTCATTGTGCGCAAGCTTGGGAGGCTGAGGGGCTGTTGTGGGCGCTGGACCCGGGGTTGGACTTTGTGGTGCCGTTTACCCTGGCCAGGCACCGGGCGCAAGCAGTTGGCGAGGCACAGCAGGCGTTTGCGCAGGATTTGCTGGCGTCGTTTGCCTGACCTGGCCTCTTCGCGGGTAAACCCGCTCCTACAGGGACCGCGACTTCCCCAGGCATGTGCGGTCTCTGTAGGAGCGGCCTTGTGTCGCGAAAGGGCCGCAAAGCGGCCCCAGTAATATGTGCTGCAGAGCCGAAATCCTGGGGGCGCTTCGCACCCCTTTCGCGACACAAGGCCGCTCCCACAGAACCGCGCAGGCTCAGTAAGCCATGCTCCAGGTCAGCGTGTAGGTGCGCCCGCGCCCCTGGTAGTCATACAGGTACGCCGGCCCGTAGGTCGGCGAGTAGAACAGCGTCGCACGCTGCCCCCAGACCGTGCTGTATTGCTTGTCCAGCAGGTTCTGGATGCCGGCGCTGAAGGTGCCGAAGCCGGTATCCTGGCTGCCCAGCAGGTCGAAGGTGGTGTAGCCGTCGATCTCGTGGTCGGCATCGTCCTTCAGGCTGAAGGCATGGTTGGCCTGTAGCCGCGCACTGCGGCCATCGCCCTTCCAGCCGACGAACGCGGTAGCCTTGGACAACGAGGCATAGCGGGCATCGCGCTTGATCCAGCCGCCATCGACATCCTCCTCCTCGGAGCGGGTCAGGTGCAGGGTGCCACCGGTTTCCCAGCCGGTCTGGAAGTGCCGGGTCAGCGCGCCCTCAAAACCAAAGTCGCGGCTTTTCTGGTCTTCCACATTGATGGTCAGCGTCTGCGAGTCGACGTTGATGATCTTGTCCGACCAGATGTAGTACAGCGCCGCCTGGGCATCCCAGTCCAGGTCGGCATAGCGCCAGCCCAGTTCCACCTGGCGGCTCTTGATGCCGGCCAGCGGGTTGTCGGCCACGCTCAGACCGGGCTTGCCGTAGTACTTGGCCGGGTCGGGCAGGTCGAAGCCTTCGCCGTAGTTGGTCCATACCTGGTGGCCATTCTTGAAGTCGTAGATGGCACCGACGTTGAACAGGTTGACCTGGTAATCGTTGCTGCCACCCGGCACACCCTTGAAGTCGCTGACGTCCACATCCATCTGCTGGCGCCGGGCGCCGCCGGACAAGGTAAGGTTCTCGGTGGCATGCCAGTCCAGCTGCGCGTACACCGACACGCCATCGACCCGGTAGCTGGGGTAGCGCGCGGCCTTGCTTTCCTTTTCCAGCTCCAGGCCACCCGACTCGGACGACGTCTGGGCGTTGAAGGTGGTCTGCTCGGCATTGAAGCGCTCGCGGTCCAGGTCGACGCCGTAGGTCAGCTTCAGCGCGTCCCACTGCTTGGCGAACAGGCCCTTGAGGCTGGTGACTTCGAAGTTCTGCTGCGAGGCGGCGAAGTACACCCCGCGCGAGCCGGTGGGCGTGGCGCGGTTGTAGTACGGGAACGGGTAGAAGTTGTCGTCTTCCTTGCGGTACGAGGCCTGCAGGTAGAAGTCCTGCCCCAGCACGTCGGTGTGGTGGTAGTTGGCGTTCAGCAGCAGGCGCCGGGTGCGCGGCTCCAGGTCCGACGAGTAGCCGCTACGCAGTTCGGCGTCTTCCAGGTCGGACGGGGCGTTGTAATTCAGGTTGGGGAAGTAGATACCGGTACTGCCATGGTTGCCCGAGTCATAGTACTGGGCCAGCAGGTCGAGGCTCTGCTGGTCGTTCAGTTGCATCCCCAAGGTGCCGAGCACGTCGATGGTGCGGTTGTATTGCAGGTCGGTCTGGGTGTTGTCGATGAAGATCTGGTCGCCGGCGCCGTCGTAGAAGGCTTCGTTCTGCTCGCCGGAAACCCCCAGGCGGGCGTTGAACCGTTCGTTGCCGCCACTGATCGACTGGGCGAAGCGGGTGGCCAGGTCGTCGCTGTTGTTGAAGCCGCTGCTGGCACCGAGCTGGGTCTCGAAACGCGCCGGGCCGGGTTCGCCCTTCTTGGTCACGATGTTGATGATGCCGCCGGTGGCGCCACCACCGTAGATGGCACTGGCGCCAGACAGCACTTCGACGCGCTCGACGTTGAACGGCGAAATGCTGTCGAACTGGCGTGACAGGCCGCGCGAGCTGTTCTGGCTGACCCCGTCGATCATCACCAGCACATTGCGCCCGCGCATGTTCTGGCCGTAGTTGGTACGGCCTTCCGGCGCCAGGTCGAGGCCTGGCACCAGCTTGCCGATGGCTTCCTTCAAACTGACGCCGCTGTCGATCTGCTCGCGCAACTGCTGCTGGTCGACCACCCACACGGTGCCGGGGATTTCACTGATCGCAGTGCTGGTGCGCGAGGCCACGCTGACCTCGATCGGCTTGAGAATGACCGCCTGCGGCGCAGCGTCGGCCTTGCGCAGGGTCACCGTGCGGGCATCGCTGAAGTGCCAGCTCATGCCGCTGCCGGACAGCAACTGCTGCAGGGCCTGCTCGATGCTGTAGCTGCCCTGCAAGGCCGGGCTGGATTGGCCGGCGACGTCGCCGGTGGTGTACAGCAGGTGCAGGCCGGCCTGGTCGGCGAACGTGGTCAGGGCGTGGTCCAGCGGCTGGGCCGGCAGGTCGAGCTGGACCTGGCGGGCCTGAGTCTGGGCCTGTTCGGTGGCGGTCGAGGCAAACGCCTGCAGCGGGCCGACCAGCATGGCCAGGGCACTGCAGGACATCAGGGCATGGTGAAGCGGACCGCGGCGGCGGTGCAAGGGCTTGAGCATCAGAGGCACGAATGAGCTTCCTGACAAGTCGTAAATGAGAATTGGTTGCTGATCAGTCCCACTACGACGATCTGGATTGCAGGAACTTGCAGTGCCAAATGGAAAATATTTTTATTTCTGTGCCGGCCTCTTCGCAGCACAAGGCTGCTCCTACAGGGATCGCAGTTCGCTGTAGGAGCAGCCTTGTGCTGCGAAGAGGCCGGCACAGGCGAATCAATGAACCACGGCCAACCACGGCAGGTAGGTCACCTTCAGCCCATAGCGCTGCTCAAGGGTCCGCAACAGGGCCTCCGGCTCATCGAGGTCGAACACCCCGCTGACCTGCATCGCCGCCAGCTTGCTATCGGACAACACGATCCGCCCATGCCGGTAACGCTCGAGCTCCGCCAGCACCTGCCCCAGCGGCTTGCCGTTGAAGATCAGCTTGCCGCGCTGCCAGGCCATCTGCGTACCGGCATCGGCCGCTACTGCCAGTTCATGCTCGCCAACCTTGGCTTCGCCATGGGCCAATACCACGCGGCCATCACGACGCACGCTGAAGGTGGCCGCACTCCCCTGCACCCGCTCACCGGCCGTATCGACCACAAAGGGCCGTGAATCATCGGCTGTCTCGAACAAGGCCTCACCAGATTCCAGCACCACCCGCCGCTCACGGTCGCTGAACACCACGCTCAGGGCTGTGGCACTGTTCAGCGTCACCCGCGTGCCATCTGCCAACGTAATCACCTGTCGCTCACCTACCCCGGTGTGGTAATCCGCCAGCAGCATTGGCGCCTTCTGCCAACCCGCCACACCAACGGCCAACACCAGTGCAGCAGCCACCCCCGCCTGTTTGAGCCAGTTGCGGCAATGGCGCAGGGCCTGGCCGATGTATTTCGCCACCATGCTTTCGGAAACCCCCAGGCGCTGCGCGATCTGCGCCTGGGTCAGGCCGTCGACGCGGTTGAGCAACAGCGCCTGGCGGGCATTGTCGGACAGCTGCAGCAGCGCCTGGTCGAGGATCTGCAAGCGCTCCCGGGCCAGCAAGGCCGCCTCCGGGGCCGGCGCCGGGCAGGCGACCTCACCTGCCCGCTCGCTGTCGTCGTGGCTAGCGGCAATGCGCTGCTCGCGGCGCAAGGCATCGATCGCCAGGTTGCCGGCCACGCGGAAGATGAAACTGCGCGCGTGCAGCACCGGCACCGCCTGCTGGTCGATGTTGACCAGCTTCAGGTAGGTTTCCTGCGCGACATCGGCAGCGCGCTGACGGTCGCTCATGCGCCGGGTCAGGAACTGAAGCAGGTCGTCGTAGTGCTCCTGGAAGCTTGCCAGCAGGCCCGGCGCGGGAGAAGTCAGCATGGGTTCGGGAACGGCCAGTAGGAGAAGTTATCGGGCGTTAATGAGAAACAGTATCTTTCATCTGGACGGTGACTTTCAACGCCGACGCGTATTTGCCACACTGCCCATTCGCCCACTCTGGCAAGGTCGCACCCCATGGCTGCCCGTCTGCACCGCTACGCCCGCCTGTTCCTGGTCCTGCTGCTGGCCTGCGGCCTGGGGGCCTGTGCGCTGTTCCAGGCACGCGACCCGGTCAATATCAGCGTGATCGGTATCGAGCCGCTGCCCGGGCAGGAGCTGGAACTGCGCATGGCGGTGAAGATGCGGGTACAAAACCCCAACGAGGCGCCGATCGACTACAACGGCATCGCCCTGAACCTGGAGGTGAACGGCCAGCCTCTGGCTGCCGGGGTGAGCGACCAGCAGGGGCACATCGGCCGTTATGGCGAAGCGGTGATCGTGGTGCCGGTGAGCATCACGGCGTTTTCCTTCCTGCGCCAGGCCTATGGGCTGGGCCAGGTGGACTCGCTGCAAGGCCTGCCCTATGTGCTGCGCGGCAAGCTGGCCGGCGGGCTGCTGGGGACCGTGCGCTTTACCGACGAGGGCAAGCTGGACCTGCCCAAGGGCGCCTACTGGTAGGCGCCTGGCGGGGTGTGATCAGCGGCTGGCGCTGGCTGCGGCCATCAGCTTGTTGACTTCGCTGCGCACCATGTTGGCGTATTCGGGCGGCGACATGCCATCCAGCTCGGCGCGCACCCACTCGGCCCATTTGCCTTTGCGCCGTGGTTTCTCGGCGATTAACCGTGCCGCTTCGCCCTTGGCCTTGCCCAGGTTGTTCTGCCACAGCTCGAACAGCCGGGCCTTCTCTGCCTCGATCTGCGCCCGTTCCTCGAAGCTCATGTTGGCCAGATTGAAACTCATGAAGGTACCTGCAGGTTTGAAAATGGCCGCTATCTTACACCCAGGTACTGCAACAGCCCAAAGCCGCCGCAACTTTCCCGACGCGCCGGCATCCATTGTTCAAGCCACACCATCGACGAGGACGAGTTCATGGCCCGGAAAAACGCCCCGCTGACCGACAGCGATCAGATCAAGGACCAGGTATTCAGCGAACTGCAGGCGCTGATCGAAGAGTCGGAAAAACTGCTGAACGACAGCGCCGCCCTTGTGGGTGACGAGGCGGAAACCCTGCGTGCGCAGGTAAGCCTCAAGCTACGCCAGGCGCGCAATGCCGCCGACAAGGTACGCAGCAAGGCGCAACCGGTGATGGACGCTACCCAGGACTATATCGGTGGCCACCCGTGGCAGACCGTGGCCATTTCCGCTGGCCTCGGGCTGGTGGTCGGCCTGCTGCTGGGCCGCCGTCACTGACGCCTGGGCCGCCTGGTGCGAATCAGGCGGCCTGCGCCATCGGGATACCGCTGTGGAAGCGCAGCTCCTGGTCCGGTGACTGGATCAGCTCCACCTCCGCTGCACGCACCAGGTCCACCCGGCGGGCAATGTCTGCCTCTTCGCCATAGTTGTGCGCCAGTTTCAGATAACCCTGATAATGGCGCGCTTCGCTCTTCAGCAGGCCGTGGTAGAAGCGGCCCAGTTCCTCGTCCAGATGCGGTACCAACGCGGCAAAGCGCTCGCAGCTGCGCGCCTCGATGAACGCCCCCACCACCAGCGTATCCACCAGCTTGACCGGCTCGTGGGCGCGCACCAGCCGCCGCAGCCCCGACGCATATCGCCCCGCCGACACCGGGCGCAGCGGCACGCCACGACGCTTCATCAGGCGCAGCACCTGCTCGTGGTGCACCAGCTCCTCGCGGGCCAGGCGCGACATCATGTTGATCAGGTCGAGGTGGGTGTTGTACTTGGCGATCAGGCTCAGGGCGGTGCTGGCAGCCTTGAACTCGCAGTTCTTGTGGTCGATCAGCAGGGTTTCCTGGTCGGCGAGCGCCGCTTCGATCCAGGCGTCTGGTGTCGGGCAACCAAGAAAGGCGTCGATTTCGGGGATCAGGGACATGAGCGTGCAACCACAAAGAACTGGCAGGGCCGGCGATTATACCGGCGGCGGCGGGCGGCGCCAGTGACTATGCTTGATGTACATCAAGCGCCAGCGGGGGAAGCGCCGACTATAGTCAGGCATTGGTCGCCACCTTTGAAGGGAGTTAACGCCCATGCAAGCCGTCCGCAGCATCCTCGTCGTCCTCGACCCCGAGCACGCCCACAGCCGGGCACTGACCCGGGCCAAGCTGATCGCCGGCGTCACCGGCGCCCGCCTGCACCTGCTGATGTGCGACAAAAGGCATGACCACAGCGCGCTGCTGAGCCTGCTGAGCAGCCAGCTGCATGATGACGGGTACGACAGCGTCACCCATGAGGAGGCCTGGCGCGACAACCTGCACGACACCATCATCTACGTGCAGCAGGCCGAGGGCTGCGAGCTGGTGATCAAGGAACACCGCCCGGACAACCCGCTGAAAAAGGCCCTGCTCACCCCCAGCGACTGGAAGCTGCTGCGCCAATGCCCGTGTGCCGTGCTGATGGTCAAGAGCGAGCGGCCGTGGACCGGCGGCAAGATTCTGGCCGCGGTGGACGTGGGCAACCAGGACGAGGACCACCGCCGCCTGCATGCCAGCATCATCGACCATGGTTATGCCATTGCCGGGCTGGCCAAGGGCGAGCTTCATGTCATCAGCGCTCATCCGTCGCCGATGCTGTCGGCATCGGACCCGGCGTACCAACTGAGCGAGACCATCGAGAAGCGCTACCGCGAGGCTTGCAAGGCGTTCCAGGCCGAGTACGGCATCAGCGATGAGTGCCTGCATGTGGCCGAAGGGCCGGCGGATGTGCTGATTCCGCATACCGAGAAGAAGCTCGATGCCGTGGTAACGGTGATCGGCACGGTGTGCCGCACGGGGATTTCCGGGGCGTTGATTGGTAATACCGCGGAGGTGGTGCTGGATTCGCTGGAGGGGGATGTGCTGGTGCTCAAGAGCGAGGAGGCAATTGCCCATCTGGCGGAACTGGCCCGCGGCTGAGTTCAATCTGCCAGGGCCCTATCGCCGGCAAGCCAGCTCCCACATCGACAGTACCTGTGGGAGATTGCCCAGCCCTTTTGATCTGCGCTGTAGGGCAGAAAACAAATATCGCTCGTTTGAAGCGTCCTTTGTAGGAGCAGCCTTGTGCTGCGAAGAGGCCGGTACAAGCCATAGACAGGCTTTGTCAGTACCGGCCTCTTCGCAGCACAAGGCTGCTCCTACAGAGCCTCGCTGAACCAATGAGTCATGTGCAGTACCTGTGGGAGCTGGCTTGCCGGCGATGGGCTGCGCAGCAGCCCCATTCGACACCAAACGCTAGGCCAACGCTTCCTGCACCTTCGGGTCCAGCCCCTCCCCTGCATTGGCCTCGGCCCATTCCGCCAGTTGCCGGCGCATCGCTGGCGTCCAGAAGCTCTGCAGATGCTGCCGTATCCCCTGCACCGCCAGCGCCCGGTCTGGCTCGCTGTCGAAGTAATGGGCAATCTGGTTGGCCATCTTGACCAGATTCTCACTGCTCATCGGCGCACCTCGGTTTTCTCGGCAATACGACGCTCCTTCAACAACCGCCGCTGCTCGTCACTGAAGTCCTGGTAGCGCTTCTGCCACTGCGACGGCTGGAACACTTTCACCACCTCCACCGCCGTCACCTTGTACTCAGGGCAGTTGGTGGCCCAGTCGGAGTTGTCGGTGGTAATCACGTTGGCCCCCGACTCTGGGAAGTGGAAGGTGGTGTACACCACACCCGGCGCCACCCGCGTGCTGACCTTGGCGCGCAGCACCGTCTGCCCGGCGCGGCTGCCGATGCCGACCCAGTCGCCATCCTGGATGCCACGGCTTTCGGCGTCGGTCGGGTGGATTTCCAGGCGGTCGGCGTCATGCCAGGCGACGTTGCCGGTACGCCGGGTCTGGGCGCCGACGTTGTACTGGCTGAGAATGCGCCCGGTGGTCAGCAGCAGCGGGTAGCGGTTGTTGACCTTCTCCTCGGTGGGCACGTAGCCGGTGAGCATGAAGCGCCCCTTACCACGTACGAACTGGTCGATGTGCATGGTCGGCGTGCCATCCGGCGCTGCGTCGTTGCACGGCCACTGCAGGCTGCCGTGGCGGTCGATCTCGGCGTAGCTGACGCGGTGGAAGGTAGGCGTAAGGCGGGCGATCTCGTCCATGATCTCGGACGGGTGACGGTAGCTCATCGGGTAGCCCAAGGCATTGGCCAGGGCTATGGTCGCCTCCCAGTCGGCCTTCCCGGCCAGCGGCTCCATGACCTTGCGCACCCGCGAAATACGCCGCTCGGCATTGGTGAAGGTACCGTCCTTCTCCAGGAACGAGCTGCCCGGCAGGAACACATGGGCGAACTTGGCTGTTTCGTTGAGGAAGATGTCCTGCACCACCACGCACTCCATGGCCAGCAGGGCCGCAGTGACGTGCTGGGTGTTGGGGTCGCTCTGGGCAATGTCCTCGCCCTGGCAGTAAAGGGCCTTGAAACTGCCGTCCAGCGCAGCCTCGAACATGTTGGGGATGCGCAGGCCCGGGTCAGGCTGCAGGGTCACGCCCCAGGCCTGCTCGAACTCGGCGCGCACAACTTCGTTGGAAATGTGCCGGTAGCCGGGCAGTTCGTGGGGGAACGAGCCCATGTCGCACGAGCCTTGCACGTTGTTCTGCCCGCGCAGCGGGTTCACCCCTACCCCTTCACGGCCGATGTTGCCGGTGGCCATGGCCAGGTTGGCGATGCCCATCACCGCGGTGCTGCCCTGGCTGTGCTCGGTCACACCCAGGCCGTAGTAGATCGCCGCGTTGCCGCCGGTGGCGTACAGCCGGGCGGCGGCGCGGATCTGCTCGGCAGGCACGCCGCAGACCGGGCCAAGCACTTCGGGGGCGTTTTCCGCCAGGCTGACGAAGTCGCGCCAGCGGGCGAAATCTTCGGTTTCGCAGCGGGCATCGATGAAGCGCTGGGCCAGCAGGCCTTCGGTGACGATCACGTGGGCCAGGGCGTTGAGCATGGCCACGTTGGTACCGGGGCGCAGTTGCAGGTGCAGCTCGGCGCGGGCGTGCGGCGAGTCGACCAGGTCGATGCGCCGTGGGTCGATCACGATCAGCCGCGCGCCCTGGCGCAGGCGGCGCTTGAGCTGCGAGCCGAATACCGGGTGGGCGTCGGTGGGGTTGGCGCCGATCACCAGCACCACGTCGGCCTGCATCACCGAGTCGAAGCTTTGTGTACCGGCCGACTCACCCAGGGTCTGCTTCAGGCCATAGCCGGTGGGCGAATGGCATACCCGCGCGCAGGTGTCGACGTTGTTGTTGCCGAACGCCGTGCGCACCAGTTTCTGCACCAGATAGGCTTCTTCGTTGGTGCAGCGGCTGGAGGTGATACCGCCGATGGAATCGCGACCGTACTTCAGCTGGATGCGGCGGAACTCGCTGGCGGCGTAGGTCACCGCCTCGTCCCAGCTGACTTCCTGCCATGGGTCTTCCAGGCGCTTGCGGATCATTGGCTTGGTGATGCGGTCCGGGTGGGTGGCGTAACCCCAGGCGAAGCGGCCCTTGACGCAGGCGTGGCCGTGGTTGGCGCCGCCGTTCTTGTCCGGGACCATGCGCACCAGCTGGTCGCCCTTCACTTCGGCGCGGAACGAGCAGCCGACGCCGCAATAGGCGCAGGTGGTGATGACCGCACGCTCGGGTTGGCCCAGCTGTACCAGGCTCTTTTCGGTCAGGGTCGCGGTCGGGCAGGCCTGCACGCAGGCGCCGCAAGACACGCACTCGGAGGCGAGGAAGTTTTCACCACCCGCCGCCGCCACCCGCGATTCGAAACCGCGCCCGGTGATGGTCAGGGCGAAGGTGCCCTGGATGTCCTCGCAGGCACGCACGCAGCGGCTGCAGACGATGCACTTGCTCGGCTCGTAGTCGAAATACGGGTTGGATACATCCTTTTTCTCGGCCAGGTGGTTGGCGCCGTCGTAGCCATAGCGCACCTCGCGCAGGCCCACCTGGCCGGCCACGGTCTGCAGCTCGCAGTTGCCGTTGGCCGAACAGGTCAGGCAGTCCAGCGGGTGGTCGGAGATGTACAGCTCCATAACATTACGGCGCAGGCCTGCCAGGCGCGGGGTTTCGGTGTGCACCACCATGCCTTCGCTGACCGGGGTGGTGCAGGAGGCCGGATAACCGCGCATGCCTTCGATTTCCACCATGCACATGCGGCACGAGCCAAAGGCTTCGAGGCTGTCGGTGGCACACAGTTTGGGGATGCTGGTGCCGAGCATGGCCGCGGCACGCATCACCGAAGTACCGGCGGGCACAGTGATGGCGCGGCCATCGATGCTCAGGCTGACCTGTACCTCGCTGTCACGGGCCGGGGTGCCGAGGTCGCTGCTTTTATCAGAAGCGGGGTCGAAGAAATTGATCACTGCGCGGCCTCCGTGTGGGTCAGCCCGAAATCGGCGGGGAAGTACTTCAGCGCGCTGGCCACCGGATAGGCGGTCATGCCGCCCATGGCGCACAGCGAGCCGTATTGCATGGTGTCGCACAGGTCGCGCAGCAACAGGGCCTGGTCATGCCGTTCGGTCATGTCGCTGGTGGCGATCAGCCGGTCGACCACTTCCATGCCCCGGGTCGAACCGATGCGGCACGGGGTGCATTTGCCACAGGACTCCTCGGCACAGAACTGCAAGGCGAAGCGCGCCATGCTGGCCATGTTCAGGGTGTCGTCGGCCACTACCACACCACCGTGGCCGAGCATCGCGCCCATGGCGGCAAAGGCTTCGTAGTCCAGCGGCGTATCGAAGTGGCTGGGCGGTACCCAGGCACCGAGCGGGCCACCCACCTGCGCGGCCTTCAGCGGCCGGCCGCTGGCCGTGCCGCCGCCATAGCCTTCCACCAGCTCGCGCAGGGTCAGGCCGAAGGCACGCTCCACCAAGCCGCCCTGACGGATGTTGCCGGCCAGCTGGAACGGCATGGTGCCCAGCGAGCGGCCCATGCCGAAGTCGCGATAGAACGCCGCGCCCTTGGCCATGATGACGGGTACCGAGGCCAGGGTGAGTACGTTGTGCACCAGCGTCGGCAGGCCGAACAGGCCCTGCAGCGCGGGTAGCGGAGGCTTGGCGCGAACGATGCCGCGCTTGCCTTCGATGGATTCGAGCAGCGCGGTTTCTTCGCCGCAGATATAGGCGCCGGCGCCGACCCGCACTTCCAGGTCGAAGGCCTGGCCGCTGCCGGCCACGTTGCTGCCGAGATAGCCGGCGTCACGGGCGATGGCGAAGGCCTGGTCAAGCACGCGGATGGCGTCGGGGTATTCCGAGCGCACATAGATGTAGCCCTTGTCGGCACCCACGGCGAGGCCGGCAATGATCATGCCTTCGATCAGCAGGAACGGGTCGCCTTCCATCAGCATGCGGTCGGCGAAGGTACCGGAGTCACCCTCGTCGGCGTTGCACACCACGTACTTCTGCCCGGCCCCGGCGTCACGCACGGTGCGCCATTTGATGCCGGCCGGGAACGCCGCACCGCCGCGGCCGCGCAGGCCGGAATCGAGCACGGCGGCGACCACCTCGGCACCGTCCAGGGCCACGGCCGCTTCAAGGCCGGCGAAACCGCCATGGGCACGGTAGTCGTCCAGCGACAACGGGCGGGTGATGCCGGCGCGGGCGAACAACAGGCGCTGCTGGGTCTTGAGGTAAGGGATGTCCTCGACCGGCCCCAGGGCCAGCGAGTGGCCACCAGGTTCACCGGGCTCACCGGTAAAGGCGTCGAGCAAGGACGGCACGTCTTCCGGGGTGACCGGGCCGAAACCCAGGCGCCCTTGCGCGCTGTCGCACTCCAGCAGCGGCTCCAGCCAATACAGCCCGCGGGAGCTGGTGCGCTGGATATCCAGCGGCAGCTGGCGGCGCTCGGCCTCACGCTGCAATGCATCGGCAACCTGGTCGGCGCCCACGGCACGGGCTACCGAATCGCAGGGGATATACAGCTTCAGCATGCTGCGTCCTCCCGGCAAGCGTTGACCAGCGCGCGCAGGCGCTCCGGGGTAAGGCGCGCATGCACCTGGCCGTCCAGTTCCAGCGCTGGCGAGCAGGCACAGGCGCCCAGGCAGTACACCGGGCGCAGGCTGATGGCGCCGTCGGCGCTGGTGCCGTGGTCGTCCAGCGCCAGCTGTTCGCGCAGTTGCGCGGCCAGCGCCTCGGCGCCCCGGCTCTGGCACGACTCGGCGCGGCACAGGCGCAGGGTGTGGCGCGCCGGTGGCGTGGTGCGGAAATCGTGGTAGAAGCTGATCACCCCACGCACCTCGGCCAGGCTGAGGTTCAGGGCATGGGCAATTTCGGCGACAGCGGCATCGGGGATGTAGCCGATGTCGTGCTGGATGGCATGCAGGATCGGCAACAGCGCGCCGGGGGTATCCTTGTCACGGGCCAGAATGCGTTGGATCACAGGCAGGTGGAGCAATTCATCAGGCATACAGCGGACCTCGGCATCACGGACCCTGCCTGAATTGTTGTGAGGGCAGGTATCCGGCGTGTTCTGCTGCGGCGCGCCGGCCACGTCACGGTTGCGTGGAGCCAGCGGCCTCCTTGCCTGCGGCCGTACGTCTGCGCGCACTGGTCCGAGGCATCCTGCAAGCATGGCACTTGTGGCGCCGGGGGGTTGCGTGCGAACGACCAGGCGCGTCCTGAAACCGACGCGGGTTGTTTTCCATGCTTATACTGGCTGCTCTTGCAGGAGACGGCCCACCCCTTTGGGCTGCGCTGCCGCGCAGAGAACAACGATCGCTCGCCTGGCGCATCGTTTGTAGGAGCAGCCTTGTGCTGCGAAGAGGCCGATACGGGCAACAGATATGGATTGCCAGTACCGGCCTCTTCGCAGCACAAGGCTGCTCCTACAAATGACTGCGCGCGGCTTAACGCTGCACGGCTTTGTCAATCAGTGCCTGGCCGCCTCAATCAGCCAGGCTGCTCGACAAAGACACCGCAAGCCGGGCCCATGAGGCGCGCTTACTGGACCGGTTCGGCCTCCAATGACGCAGGCTTGAAGCCCAGGCTTCGCATCAGATCACGTGCCGCCTCGAAGAACATGAGCTTGAGGCTTTCGGCATATTCCTCAGTCAAACGGCTTGCTGGTCCTGAAATGACAAGAGCTCCCATCAGTTCCTGCTGCGCTCCGTAGATGGGCAGCGCCATTGAAGCGGCATGCGGGTCGGTGGCTCCCTTCGAGTAGTAGGGTTTTTGCAATGCAATACCGATGTGATACGGCGCGCGCAACGCCTGAGCCCCCGCCGCTTCATCCATCGGCCGCATGTCGCCGGGTTGAAGATTGAGGCGAAGTCGATGGGAAGAGTTAACACGGTACTGGCACATCCGATATGCACCGTGGCGCACATAGAAGGAGGCGGTCTCACCCGACTTTTCAGCCAAATCGTGCAAACGTGGCATCACATGCCTTTCGAGGTCCAGTGCCTCTTGATAGACCGTGTTCAAGCGCATGACTTCACTGGCTAGCTGATAACGCCCGTCAGCCATGCGCGTGATGAAGCCATGGTTTTCCAGGGACACCATCAAGCGCATGATCGTGCTTTTGATGAGGCCGGTACGTTCAACCAGCTGAACCAGGCTCAGCGCAGAGTCGCCTATCTGAAACGCGGTCAGCACGGTCAAAACACGGTCTGCCGATGCCACACCATTTACCGCTGGACGCGGCCGCGCTTTCACCATTTGCAAAACCTCACAGGATCGAAGCCCTCGATTGTACGCAAGGGCGGAAAAACCTCATTATCCGACAACGGTCGGCCACCGCCAACGTAGCATGCGCTGTGCGTGCAAGGTAAAAAAGCCAGCAGGGCAATATATCTGCGCCTGCTGGCTAGAGGTTGATCGCTATCGTATGGGGCAAATATTCGCAGACCTGGCAATCAGCGAACCTTACAGCCGATGCGGCCCTGTTCGCTGCGCTGGCCGATGCTCAGAACAGCGGCAGGGTGTAGTTGATGATCAGGCGGTTCTGGTCACCATTGCGCGCTGCCTCGCTGTGCGATTTGCCGTTGCGCCAGGCCACGCCAAGCCCTTTGAACGTGCCGCCCTGGATCACGTAGTCCAGCGAGAAGTCTCGCTCCCACTCCGACTGTTCGGCGCCTGCGGCTGCCTGGATGTGGTCGCCTTTCAAATAGATCACCGAAGCCTTCAGCCCAGGTATGCCGTTGGCAGCAAAGTCATAGCCGTACTGGGCAAACCCGGTACGCTCACCAGCGCGCGTGAAGCTGAGCAGCATCTTGTCCGTCCACAGATACAGGCTGCTGCCACCAGCCCCCTTGTCGATCGATCCCTGGTTGATCTGCACGAAGTTGCTATCGTCGGAAACACGCTGATAACCCAGGGTCAGCGAGTGGCCCCGCAAACGATAGGTGAACGCCGCAGTCCACAGGTCGTTGTCGATTTCCCCGTCGCTACCTTTGGTGTATCCACCAACGGTATAGCCCTGGCTACGCCCTGAGCTACTGCCGTTGGCACCGTCCGCACGGGTTCGGAAATAGCGCAGGTCAGTGGTCAACGAGCTGTCATCGGTCAACGCCAGGGTGTGATTGAGGCCGGTGAACTGCTGCAGATAGTAGTCTTCGAGTTGCCCGGCGTAATACTGCAGCAGCAGCGTTTTGGTGGCGCGGTAGTCGGCACCGACAAAGTTGAAACGGTCACTCTCCTGAGTGCCGCCGTTTACGGCCATGCCGGTAAGGTCGGTCGAAGCCCGGCCCCTGGCGCGGTTCAGCGCCCCGCCGATGAGCGTGAGGTTATCGATGTCACTGGACTGCAATTGCACGCCCTGGAAGGTTTGCGGCAGCAACCGGCCATCAGAGGCCACCAGTATCGGCAACCTGGGCATCAGCTGCCCCACGCGCAGCTCGGTCTGGCTCATCTTCATCTTGGCGGTGGCACCGGCGCTGCTCCAGCGGTCAGCTGCGCCATCGCCATCGGAAGGAATCATGCTACCGCCCTGATGCCGCCCTCTGCCGCTGTCCAGCGTAAGGCCCAGCATGGCCGTGGCGTCCACGCCGAAACCAACCACACCGTCGGTATAACCGGAGCGCAGGTCGAGCAGAAAGCCTTGCGCCCACTCCTCGGTTCTGGAGGGCTGCGCCGTGCCGTCGCGGTTATCGCTGTTGAAGTAGAAATTGCGCATCGACAAGTTCGCGTGGCTGTCACCGATCAGGTCGGCCTGGGCAGACAAGCCTATGACGCTGCCGCCTGCTGCCAAGGCAATGCGGCAGATGGAAGGTAGGGATTTCAAGCAAGAGACTCCAAAGGATCATTGTTATTATTTTGAAACGGCATTTCTTTATATGGAGGCAGATTATCGCAGCCCCGTCAACAGGCAGCGCCAGAAAACCCTAAAAACAGGAATCACCGCAAAAACAGCTTCACCATTCGGCCGATTTTGTTTTATTTTTGCAACGCCATTGCATTAAATACATCAAAACAACAATCGGACGCCCAGGCGTCCCCGGCCCTACAGGAGCACCCATGAGCTTCTTTGCTGCCCCGCCGACCGTGGAGACCACGGTATTCACCCGCCTGCCCGACCGCTTCCGCGACCCGCGCCCGACCGCCTGGGCCAATGCCAACCGCCAGGGCCGCGCCATCGACTCGTTCCTCGAAGGCCCGTCATTCGATCGTCAAGGCCGGCTTTACGTGACCGACATTCCCAACGGGCGAATTTTCCGCATCTCGCCGCAGGGCGAATGGGAACTGGTGTGTCAGTACGATGGCTGGCCGAACGGCCTGAAGATTCACCAGGACGGACGCATCTTCATCACCGACTACAAGCGCGGGATCATGCTGCTCGACCCAGATACCGGTGCTATCGAAGCACTGCTGGACTCAGCTGGTTCGGAAGGCTTCAAAGGCGTCAACGACCTGGTGTTTGCACCCAACGGTGACCTGTATTTCACAGACCAAGGCCAGACCGGGCTGCAGGATGCCAGCGGTCGCGTGTACAAGCTCGACGCCAGCGGCAACCTGACTTGCCTGCTTGGCACCATCCCCAGCCCCAATGGCATCGTCTACGACCCGCACCTCAATCATCTGCTGGTGGCAGTGACACGCGCGCAACAGATCTGGCGCATCCCGTTGGGCAACGGCTCGATCATCGGCAAGGTGGGCGTTTTCGCCCAGCTGCATGGTGGCCTGGGCGGGCCCGACGGCCTGGCCCTCGATGCGCAGAGCAACCTGTACATCGCCCATACCGGTTTCGGCTCGGTATGGAAGCTGTCGAAAGTCGCTGAGCCATTGCAGCGCATCGTCTCCTGCGCAGGCATCAGCAACACCAACCTGGCCTTCGGCGGCAATGACGGGCAAACCCTGTTCATCACCGAATCCGAAACCGGCAGCATTCTGCAGGTGCGCACCACTGCGCCTGGGCTGCCAATGTATTCCCACAGCTGAACCAGCCCCCTGTCAGGGCACACAACAATTACAAAAGAGTGACGACATGACCCACGAAACCCCCGCTGCCCAGGCGCCGCTCAGCGACGCCGAGGGCGAACGCCTGATGCGCCGCGTGCTGTGGCGCCTGGTGCCGTTCATCTTCATCTGCTACGTGATCAGCTACCTCGACCGCACCAATGTCGGCTTCGCCGCCATCAGCATGAACCAGGACCTGGGCCTTACCGCGACGATGTTCGGCTGGGCGGCCGGCCTGTTCTTCTTCGGCTACTTCATGTTCGAGATCCCCAGCAACCTGCTAATGCAGCGCTTCGGCGCACGGGTGTGGATTGCGCGCATCATGATCACCTGGGGGCTGATCTCCATGGCCACCGCGTTCGCCACCGGGCCAATCAGTTTCAGCATTGCGCGCTTTTTGCTTGGGCTTGCCGAAGCGGGCTTCACGCCCGGCGTATACCTGTACTTCACCTACTGGTTCCCCGGCAAATGGCGGGCGAAAGCCACTGCCGCCTTCCTGCTGGGCATTCCTGCGGCCAACATCGTCGGCTCGCCCCTGTCCGGCTGGCTGATGGAACAGCACGGCGTCTTGGGCCTGAAGAACTGGCAACTGCTGCTGGTCACCGAGTCGATGCCGGCCGTGCTGCTTGGCATCGCTTGCCTCTTCGTGCTGGTCGATACACCGGCCAAGGCAAAATGGCTCAACCCGCGAGAGAAAGCCTGGCTTGACCAGCGCCTGTCCCAAGAACAACAGGCCATCGGTGCATCTCATGGCAATACGCTGCGCGCAGCTTTGACCAACCCCAAGGTGTTCACCCTGGCGGCCATCAACTTTTGCTGCATCGTCGGCTCGATTGGCATAGGCATGTGGCTGCCACAGATCATCAAAGGCCTGGGCATCGATAGCGGTGTGGTGGGCCTGGTGGTCGCCCTGCCCTACCTGCTCGGGGCACTGGCGATGACGATGTGGGCACGGCTGGCCAACCGTAGCCGTCACCGCCTGCCCTATGTGGTCAGTGCATTGGCCTTGGCCGCCGTGGCCCTGGTGGCCGCCGCCCTGCTTGACCAGCCGGTGTTGAAGATCGCCAGCCTGTGCGTGGCGGTGGCGAGCATCCTGTCATTCCAGGCCACGTTCTGGGCGATACCTTCGACCTTCCTGACCGGTCGCGCCGCCGCTGGCGGCCTGGCGATGATCGTCTCGATCGGCAACCTGGGCGGCTTCACAGGCCCGTTCCTGATCGGCCTGATCAAGGACGCCACTCATAGCTTCAGCATGCCGTTCTTTGCCGTTGCATCGATCCTGCTGGTCGGCACCTGCCTGATGCTTTGGCTGGGCGACCCCGCCAAGCAGCAGACGCCTCACGGCCAAGGCCAGACAATCTGACCGCTCAGCTGCGACGACGCATGCCGTATTGACCCAACAGCCCGATCACCAGGAACCCTCCGGCGACCCCCAAGGTCGCCGGCGCTCCCCAGCGGGCCGCGATCAGCCCCGCCGCCATGCCGCCCAAAGCTTCGAAGCCGAAGCGCATGGCAATATAGAAAGCGATCACCCGGCCACGCAAATGGCTGGGTGCGCCACTTTGCAGCTGCATGTTGGTACTGACATTGCTCAGGGTGATGCCGAAACCCAGAACGCCCAGCGCCAGCAACGCCAGTGGCAGCGCACCCGCCATCCACAAACCGATCAGCGCAACCGCGCATAGCAGTGCTCCAGCATCGGTGAACTGCCGCAGGCGAGGCATTGCACCGCCAACCGCCAGCACCAGCGTGGCCACGAACGCGCCCGCGCCTGCCGCCCCCCACAACCATCCAAGCACTCGCGCATCG
This sequence comes from Pseudomonas sp. A2, assembly GCF_023100865.1. NCBI lineage: Bacteria > Pseudomonadati > Pseudomonadota > Gammaproteobacteria > Pseudomonadales > Pseudomonadaceae > Pseudomonas > Pseudomonas sp. A2. The sequence goes on along the minus strand of NZ_CP039127.1, from coordinate 2,154,635 downwards.
CCAGCGAACACGGCCCTGGCCAGGATCGGCAGCAGTGCCGCGTAGCAGGATGCCAACAAGTTGACCATGATCACGTTGACCAGCAACTGGCGAACGTTGCGCGTTTGCCACAGATACAACACCCCTTCGCGAAACACTTGCGCGGTTGAGCCACTGGCCTTTGGGCCGGCAGTACCGCGCACTTTCAGCAAGCCACCCAGCAAGGCCATGAAAGCCACGGCAGTAAGGGCGAAGCAGGCCGCCTCGCCGGCCAGGGCAATGAGCCCACCGGCCAATGGCGGGCCGACGAACCGTGCGGCATTGATCAACATGGCATTGAGCACCAGCGCGTTCGGCAGGTCGGCCGGGTCGTCGACAAAACTGCCGATCAGCGCTTGGCGCAGAGGAGTTTCCAAGGCATTGAGCAAGCCAAGCAGCAATGCCATGGCAGCAATGAACGGACCATCGATCCAGTTGCGCCAGGTTGCAAGCGCCAGCACGAGCGACTGCGCGATCAGGATAAGCTGCACGATGATCAGCAACCGGCGTTTGTCATGCCGATCGATCCACGCTCCTGCCAACGGGCCGATGAGCAATTGCGGCGCGAGCGAAAGGAAGGTGATCAGCCCCAGCAGTACGGCAGAACCGGTCAGATGATAGGCCAGCCAGGCCAATGCAACCTGCTGAACCCACTTGCCCAGAGTGGAAACACCCTGGCCTGCGAAATAGATCTGAAAGTTGCGATGAGCGAGCGCCCGCACGGCGGCGGGCCAACGCTTGCGATGCGGTGACGATGAATCGGACAAGTCTGCGAATCCTCAATAGAACCCGCGACCGACACCGACCCAACAGCCGCTGCACACCCCATCGCAAGGTGCGCAGCGCATGCTGGATCAGCCTGGCAGCAGGCAGCCTTTCTTCTTCAAGGACTCCAGGACCCAGGAACGGTCGTTGGTGCCTTGGGCAATGTGTTCCATCTGTGCGGTTTCGGCAGTGTGCTTGGCGGTGGCGCGAGCATAGACCTCGGCGACGTGGTCGTAAGGCACGCACAGCAGGCCATCGTCATCACCGATCACCAGGTCGCCTGGCTCGATCACCATACCATCAATGGCAATCGGCACGTTGATCTCGCCCGGGCCGTCCTTGTATGGGCCACGGTGCGAAACGCCAGCAGCGAACAACGGGAAGTCACCCGCACCGATGTTGGCTGCATCGCGAATGGCGCCGTTGATGACGATACCGGCCAAGCCACGCTTGACCGCGTAGGCCACCATCATTTCACCGATCAGGGCGTTGGTCAGATCGCCACCGGCATCGACCACGATCACATCGCCAGGCTGAGCGATATCGATCGCGTAATGCAGCATGAGGTTGTCACCTGGGCGCGCCTTGACTGTCAAGGCCGGGCCACACAGCACACCTTCGCGATGCATGGGGCGCAGGCGGGCACCACCTGCAGTCATCCGGTTCATCGAATCGCTGACGTTGGCAACCGGAACCTCACGATAACGTGCAACCCACTCATCACCGACTTTACGTGCGCGCTCAAGCACTTGGAAGCCAATGCTCATGTGACATACCTCTCTTGGTGTTATTCGATGTCATCGGCCACTGCCGAATCTGTTTTTAGAATGTCATTTCATTAAAGTCGTGGCAATCGATTTTTGTCGGCTATTTTTGCTTGCTATCGACGAGCATCTTAATTTTCTTGCAACAGCGTTTCATTATGATAGGGTTTATCCCATTGCCGCAGATGAGCGGCAGACTGCGCCCGAACCGCTCCCAGACAAGAACAAGGTATCCACGATGTCCCGTACCATTCTGCTGACCGGCCCTGAGCTTGCTGCCGAGGCCATGAACCTTGCCGCCGAACAGGGCGTCAGAGTCGTCCCCACTACGCCCTACCTGCCCGCCGAAGAACTGGAAGCGATCATTCGCGCTGAACAGCCCGATGCCATCGTGGTCCGCCAGGGCAAACTGACCCGCGCCATGATCGACGCTTCAGCCAATCTGAAAGTGATCGCCAAGCACGGCGTGGGCTACAACACCATCGATCTCCAGGCCGCCGCCGACCGCAGCATCCCGGTATCGATCGCCCTGGGCGCCAATGCCCAGTCGGTGGCCGAGCTGGCCTTCGCCCTGATGTTCAGCGTGGCACGTCAAACCGCACTGCTGGATGCGCGCATGCGTGACGGGCATTGGGACAAATCCTCGGCCAACGGCATGGAGCTGTCGGGCAAAACCCTGGGGCTTATCGGTCTGGGCTCGATCGGCAGCATCCTCATGGACCTGGTGGCGCCACTGCGCATGAAGGTCAAGGTGTTCGACCCCTACCTCAAGCAACTGCCGGAGCGCCCGCACGTCGAGCGCGAAGAGGATTTCGATCGCCTGCTGGCTGAAAGCGATATCATCAGCCTGCACTGCCCGCTGACCGAGACCAACCACAACCTGATTGGCGCTGCCCAGCTCGAGCGCATGCGCCCAGGCGCCATCCTGATCAACACTGCCCGTGGTGAGCTGATCGACACCAACGCCCTGGTAAAAGCGCTCAGCGAACGCCGCATCGCCGGTGCCGGCCTGGATACCTTCAGCCCCGAGCCGCCACCTGCCGACAGCCCGCTGTGGGGCCTGCCGACACTGGTCGCCACGCCGCATGTCGGCGCCAACACCACCGAGGCCCGCGAACGGGTAGGCCTGGTAGCGCTGAAGCAGGTTCTCGATGTGTGGGCGGGCAATGCTCTGGACCCGCGTTGCGTGGTCAACCGCCACCTCTTCGCCAGCTGATCGCACCCCTCGCGTGCCTCTCGTGAGCGGGGCACGTTCACACGCGTCACTCCAGAAAAAAAACAATTGGAGAGCACCATGACTTCAGCAACATCGCTGCCGGATGAACTCGAACGCAGCACCATGCGCCGTATCGCCTGGCGACTGCTGCCCTTTCTGATCGTCTGCTACCTGATCGCGATCATCGATCGCGGCAATATCGGCATGGCTTCCCTGCAGATGAACGAGGACCTGCAGCTCACGGCCAAGGTGTTCGGCTTCGCCAGCAGCCTGTTCTTCTTTGCCTACTTCCTGGTCGAAGTGCCCAGCAACCTGGCCATGCAACGCTACGGGGCACGCATCTGGATAGCCCGCATCATGATCACCTGGGGCCTGATCTCGGCAGGCACGGCGTTTGTTCAGGGTGCCAATTCACTGTACGTGATGCGCTTTCTGCTGGGTGCTGCCGAGGCCGGTTTCTTCCCGGGCGTGCTGCTGTACCTCACCTACTGGCTGCCGTCTGCCTACCGCGCGCGCATGGTGGCGCTGTTCATGGTGGCGATCCCTGCCGCCAACTTCATTGGTTCGCCACTGTCGGGCCTGCTGCTGAACCTGGATGGCTGGATGGGCATGCGTGGCTGGCATTGGCTGTTCATTCTCGAAGGCATTCCAGCCGTACTGCTGGGCATCGCCTGCCTGTTCGTGCTTACCGACCGCCCCGAGCAGGCCAAGTGGCTGAGTGACGAGCAACGCGGCTGGCTCACCAAGCGCCTGGCTGATGAAGCCTCGAAAAAGACCGCCATCGGCCATATCTCGCTGTGGAAGCTGCTGCGCCACAAAGACATCTGGGTGCTGGCACTGATCTACTCGGGCGCTTCTGCCGCTGGCAGCACCATGAGCGTGTGGGCCCCGCAGTTGCTGAAAACCTTTGGCCTCAGCGCCATGGAAATCGGCCTGGTGAACGCCATCCCTTACGGCATCGCCTCGGTGCTGATGATCATCTGGGGCCGCAGTTCCGACCGTACCGGCGAGCGTCGCTGGCACACCGCAATGACCATGCTGCTGATTGCAGCAGGCCTGCTGATGACCTTGTTCACCTCGTCCCTGCCGGCAACGGTAGTGATGCTGACCATGGTCCTGGTGGGCGCCTACTCGATGAAAGGGCCGTTCTGGGCGCTGGTGTCGGGTTGGCTGTCTTCCTCGACTGCTGCTGCGGGGCTGGCAGCCGTGGGCGCCATGGCCAACCTGATTGGCGGAGGCATCATGGTCAATGCCTATGGCGCCATTCACGATGCCACCGGCAGCTACTCCTTGGCGCTGATGCCGCTGGCCGCGCTGTGCACCGTGGCCGGGCTCGCGGTACTGGTGATTGGCCGCAAGCGCCAGCGCGAGCAAGCTGAGGCAGCCAGCGCCCTCAGCGCGAAATAAGCCGCAAAAGCCGTACTTCGATGCCCGCTTTCCTGCCTCAGGAACGTGGGCATCGTCATTTCACAACAACAATAAACGAGGAATATCCATGACGTTGTCTCGTCGTCAATTCTTGCAGGCCACCGGTGCACTGGGTGCTGTCGCCTCCATGGGCGCCATGGCCGACGTGCCCTTCAGCAAGGGCGATGCGCACCCGCGCCTGACGCCGCCCGCAGGCAGCATCGACTGCCACATGCACCTCTACGACAGCCGTATCCCGGCCGCACCCGGAGCTACCCTGCTGCCGGCGGATGCCTCGCTGGAGGATTACCGCAAACTGCAGCAGCGCCTGGGCATCCGCCGCATGGTCATCGTCACGCCATCGACCTACGGCACCGATAACCGGGTGATGCTCGATGGCTTGTTGCGCAGCCGCGGCGATGCCCGGGGTGTGGCGGTTGTGTCCAATGCGATTACCGACGCAGAGCTTGCCGAACTGCACCAGGCAGGAGTGCGTGGTATCCGCTTCAACCTGAGCGTTGGCAGCCAGGTGCTCGATGGGCTAGAAAGCCTGGCCGCGCGGGTCGGCGAACTGGGCTGGAACGTACAGGTCGCTCCCGGGCCGCTGCTGCCCGAGGTTGCCCCGCGCTTGCTGGCCTTGCCAGGCAAGATCGTTATCGACCACATGGGCCATGTGCCGCAGCCAGACGCGCTGAAGTCGCCGGCTTTCGCCGCACTGGTGCGGTTGCTGGACACCGACCGGGCATGGATCAAGCTGTCGGCACCTTATCTTCGCTCGAAAATCGGAGCACCGCTGTTCGAGGACGTCGGCCGAGTCGCCAGCGCACTGATCAGCCATCGCCCTGATCGCATGCTATGGGGTAGCGACTGGCCGCACCCGACGCTTGCCGCCGAGCAGAAACCCGACGACGCGCAGATCCTTGACCTGCTGATGCGCTGGGCACCAAAGGAGCAAACCCAGACCCTGATCTTGCGCGACAACCCCGCCCAGCTTTACGACTTCTGATCACCTGCCAAACCGAAAGGTCGCCCGCATCGGACGAATGACGAAACTACTCAGATCTATCGCGATGAACATGCCCTGCAGGCGTCGTAACGGCCTCGATCAATACTCGCGTTAAAGCTATACCCAAAGGGTTCCGAGTGGCGATGAGCCATCCGCCCTGTTAGCGACTGGGAGAACTTCGCGGTGTCGAATCAGCTGGTCATACGCAACATGACCCGTCCCGAACTGGACGAGCTCGTCGATTGGGCTGCCCGTGAGGGTTGGAATCCCGGCGTTCACGATGCCGAGCTGTTCTGGGCCACGGACCCTGCCGCCTTCATTGCAGCGTCCTGGGGCGGTGAATTGATCGGTGGCGGTGCCATCACTTCCTACAACGGCGAATTCGGTTTCATGGGCTTTTTCATCGTCCGGCCTGAGTATCGCGGTCAAGGCCTGGGCAATACCCTCTGGCACGCACGCCGCGAGCGACTCCTCGCCCGCCTGCGCCCAGGCGCGAGCATTGGCATGGACGGCGTGTTCGCAATGCAGGACTACTACGCCAAGGGTGGGTTCGTCTTCTCCCATCGCAACATGCGTTTTCGTGCCAAGGCCACCGAACGCCCGGCGCCTTCGCAGGTAGACAACCAGGACATCGTTCCGTTGGCCACCTTCCCGTTCGATGAGGTGGTCGATTACGACCGCACCTGCTTCCCTGCCCCGCGCGCAGCCTTCCTGAGCGGGTGGATAGCCCAGGCCGATGCACTCGCCGTGGGTTGCCGCCGCGAGGGCAGGCTTAGCGGCTATGGCGTGGCAAGGCGCTGCCGGGAAGGCTACAAGATCGGCCCCCTGTTCGCCGATGACGCCCTGGCAGCCAATGCCCTCTACGCACACCTGGCAGAATTTGCGCAAGGTTGCCCGCTATTCCTGGATGCACCAGAAAACAACCCCGCAGCGATGGCGCTTGTGCGCCAACAGGGCATGATCGAGGTTTTCGGCTGCGCACGCATGTACCTCGGCCCTCCTCCGGCGATCGCACACGAACGTGTGTTCGCCGTCACGACCTTCGAGCTGGGCTGATGTCCGCTCGCAACCTGATCGGTTATGGCGGCAACCCACCCCACCCGCGATGGCCCGGTGGGGCGCGCGTCGCGGTCCAGTTCGTACTCAACATCGAAGAGGGTGCGGAGTCATGCATGCTCAATGGCGACGCACAGTCGGAGGCCTGGCTTCATGAGCTACCCGGCCGCCCGCCGCGTGTGGGGGAACCGGACCTGAGCGTCGAGGGCATGTACGAATACGGATCGCGTGCAGGTGTGTGGCGCATTCTGGAGCTGTTCGGCGCCAGGGGCCTGCCGCTGACCGCCTTTGCCGTTGGCCGAGCACTGGAACTGACCCCGGCGGTTGGCCATGCGCTCTGCGCTGCCGGGCATGAGATTGCCGGGCATGGCTACCGTTGGCTGGACTATCGCGACATGCCTGAAGACCAGGAGCGGCGCCATATCCGCCTCACCATCGAGGTGATCGAGCAGGTCTGCGGTAAACGCCCCGTAGGTTGGTATACAGGAAGGGTCAGCCAGAACACCCGCCGCCTGTTGCGTGAGGAAGGTGGGTTTCTCTATAGCTCGGATGCCTACAACGATGATCTGCCCTATTGGCTCCCAGGCTCGCCCGCCCACCTGGTGGTTCCGTACACACTGGTCAACAACGACGCCCGCTATCTGCTGCCCAATGGTTTCGCCTGCGGTGAAGACTTCTTCCGGCTGCTGAAGGATGCTTTCGACCTGTTGTGGCAGGAGGGCGCGCACCACCCGAAGATGATGAGCGTTGGCCTGCATGGACGGATCAGCGGCCATCCTGGTCGGGCGATGGCGCTGGCGCGCTTTCTCGATTACGTGCAGGGCCACAACGAGGTGTGGGTCTGCCGGCGCGAAGAGATTGCCAGGCACTGGATAGCCCAGTTCCCCGCCTGAGCGGTCAGTCGTTCGCAACAAACACGGGATCAGCTAACGGCCTGCCCTGCCGGACGCGCCGAGCACAGCCTTGCGCTGGCATTTCATCAGGACCTTACGGCCGGTTTCGACAAAGGGCGTGACGATCAGGCTATAGACCGTCAGGTAACGCTGGTGGTCCTGCTCACCGGTGCCGAAGCGGATGCTTTCGGGCGTTGATGTAGTGACATAGAGCGTGCCGAACATCCAGTCCCAGAGGGACAGGTTGGTGCCGAAGTTCCGGTTGAAATGGCGCGGGGCGTCACTGTGATGGATCTGGTGCTGGGCCGGGCTGTTCAACACGTGTTCCAGCTGCGGGCCGAACGACAGCCAGACATGGCTATGCCGCAGGTTGGCCGCCAGGCTGTTGAAGATGAACACCAGGTAGGTCACGCCGAACAGGGTGTAGCGGCTGACTTCACCGCCGCAGAGGTACCCGAAGCATCCGGCGTAGAAGCCGATGCCAATGCCGGTGCTCAGTTTCTCGACGATCTTTTCCACGAAATGCACCCGGCTCGCTGTCGCCGGCACCAGCACGGGCGCCGAATGATGGACCTTGTGAAAGGCCCAGAGCCAGCGGGAGTGAAAGGCCCGGTGCGCCCAGTAATGGATGAAGTCCTTGAGCAGGAACACCCCCAACCCGTAGAGCAGGGACAGTGCAAGGTTCTCGCCCAGGCGCGGGCGCGCGCCCCAGAGGTTGCTGAAAAAGGCCAGGTAATCGCCGGAGCGCAGGATGTAAGGGTCGACCAGATGGACGACGGGCAGCACCAGTGCAACCTTGAGGATGCCCCGCACGAAGTAGTAGCGGTAGTCCAGCAGCGCCGAGGGATGCAGATGTACCCGGGCGCCGCCGATGAATTGCCAGAACGACTGGGCGTCGCTCAGGCCGCGCCGCTTCCTGAAACGGAACAGGCCGTAGGCTGCGCCATAGGAGATGCAAAAGAACAAGGCCCCGAAACGGCCGTTCATATTGAAAATGCCGAGAAACTGGTCGGTAACGGGCGTAATTACCCACTCGGTCAGGTGCTCAAAGACAAGCGACAGGGCATCCACGAAACGTCAGCCTCGGCAAAAGGGACGCAATTGTAAATCAGATTGATTTACTCCAGTGGTTTTATGCAGGCCTGGTGCTGCCTCACCAGCTCCCGCCTGCCGGCACTGCCGCAGTTGAAAGTGGGCGGCGGAGTGCGCTGGCGAGGCTCGGAGTTCATTGATCAGCGTGAACGACCCGCTTCGCCCAGTCGACCGATCATGCCAGGCCGGTTACGCTGGTGCTTCCCCTTGCACGAAAGGCCAGCGACCGCATTCACCCTGCTGCCCTCCCCTGCGAACACCGAAAGCACCGGTGCCATCCACGGCACGGTCAAGACAATCCCCGATACAGCAATCCCGGCTAGGCGCCTGCATGGCTGAACAACGGATGCTAGCGCTCACCGCACCTCCCGGAGATTCCGTTCGTTGACTGATTCACAGCACAAAGCGACCTACGCGAAACGGTTCGAAGCCGTGCTTGCCTACATCAACAGCCACCTCGAAGGTGACCTGTCGGTAAATGCCCTGAGCCGCGTCGCGCACTTCTCGGCATTTCATTTCCATCGGCAGTTCACGGCATACATGGGCGTTCCGGTTTCACGGTATGTGCAACTGATGAGGCTTCGACGCGCGGCGCACCAACTGGTCGCCTCGCCTGCCATCTCCGTACTGGAAGCAGCTTTCGGCGCCGGCTTCGAAAGCCCCGAAGCCTTTTCCAGGGCTTTCAAGCGTGCTTTTGGCGTGGCGCCGAGCGTATTCGCCAAGGCCCCGAACTGGCAGGCCTGGAGTGCGGTTTTCGTTGTTCCTCATCTTTCAAGGAGTATCACCATGCAGATCCGCATCGTGGATTTCGCCAAAACCCATGTGGCCGCGCTCGAACATCAAGGGGCGCCCGGCCTGGTCAGTGAAAGCGTCGCGCGTTTTCGCCAATGGCGCATTCAAAGCGGCCAGTCACCGGTGGCCAGCTGCCGAACCTTCGGCATCCCCTACGACAACCCCGACACCACCCCGGCGCACGCCTTTCGCTTCGCCGTGTGTGGCGAGATATGCGAAGCCGTGCAGCCCAACGATTTCGGCGTGCACGAACGCTTCATCCCGGCGGGCCGCTGCGCCGTGATCCGGCATACCGGCTCGCCTGACTACATTGGCGAAACCATCTATCCGCTTTATCGGGACTGGCTGCCTTCGAGCGACGAGGAACTGCGGGATCATCCGTTGTTCTTTCACTACTTGAGCGTGTATCCGGAAACGCCGCTGGAGCAATGGCAAACGGATATCTACGTGCCGCTCAAGTAAGTTGGCTGGTGGCTAATCTGGGAGAAGGCTGCAGGGCCGCGCATAGATCGAGTCCAGACGGATGCCCGGCTCTCTTGGTAAACTAGCTGCCTGCCCTGGCTGTCACCGAGCACTTGCCGTCGACTTTTGCCAGGGCGCGCAACCGGATTGCTACAAACACCTTCGAAACTGCTGAATTTGGTACAAGACACGTTGAACGATATGACCACAAACCCAGGCTCTAACCCAGCAAACACGCGCCCTGAGCCTTCCCGTCGCTTCAGCGTTGCACCCATGATGGATTGGGCACATTCTTCCTGAAAGGCCCAAATTGCGCGCCAGTTAGCCCGCACAGAAAGCGCTAGTACCATTTTTGTACCATTCGCTGACGCTCCAGCGACTGCAAGCCCAAAGGGGCGTAAGCCAAGCTCACCTGAGAAAGTGATTCCGACACGCTCGACAAGCCGCTGCAGTCCCTAATACAGGCTATCCTCGCCTGAGCCCTTGCAACCGGCCCACGAGACCTGCATGGACGAGCAAGCCGCTATCTCTGCAGACACTAATGGAGCTGCTAATACTGAACCAAGCTGCTACCAGAGCAGCCCTAGAAGAGCTTTCGCTCTGGGTTAACGTGGCTCTATCCATGTCCACGATAATGTCACGGCTGCTCTAATAGCATTGAATACCCGCGAGGAAGCCATCTTGACAGAGATCGAACGCTTGCGGGGATGAGCCAGAAAAGCAGCTTCACCTGCCCAGCGCAATCTGCAGCGCACTGATTTCTCACCGATATTTGAGCGCTGCCTTCGGTTTACAGTAGCCTAGCTTAATTTCCCAGCAGACTTGTAAGCAGTGCTTAAGGAGAAGCCCGTTAGCGATCCAATATAGCGGTCGCTCATGCAAGCCTGGTGGGAATTCCAAGCCTAGGCTCCGCACTCCGTTTAATCTTAGAACTATCGATATCATTCAATTACTTAATTTTAGTTCGAGAATGTCATCTCCAGAGTCATCCCTTTCCCCTGTTGGGCTCCACCCCAGATGTCGATAGAATCCATAAGACCTAACGTTCGGATCGCTGGAACAAGCCAAGAACACGCGAGGAAGCCCTTGATTTTTGAGTTGATCCACCATCATCGTAAGCAGCGTTTTGCCGATTCCCAGCCCCTCGTACGAAGGAAGAAGGGCTAGAACAACGATCTCGCCGGTATCCCGATCTCCAAAGCAGTAGCCAATCATCCGGCCATCTTCACACGCTACGAAGCCAGGGCAACTGCCGTCTCGGATGCCAGTGCTCCAAGATTCGGTGGTAATGCCTAGCGCATGCAGTTCCTCTGATGAGAATGCATTTTCTCGCGTCAACCCTCGGATTTTGATACACAGGGAGGCGTCATCCGGGTGGGCAGGACGATAGGTCAGGTTAGCCATGAATTTATCACTGTATTGACGGATTTATAATTCAAAGGATATGAAATGCCTGCAATAGCTGACATCCAGTTCAATCCCCACATTCGTCTAACCGGTTCGTGATGTCAAACGACCGAATGTTTTAAATTGTAATTCCGCTCAAACACTCCCAATATCTGCTTGGGGTCGACAGGTGCCTGTCACCACTGTCTATATCGAGCATCATTAGGATTGCTAACGATTGCTGGGCGGCGAAGGTGTAGCCTATGGCGAGGCCACTTTCGAACGATCGCGCATTAGTGGGGTTTTCCATCAGGTTGATCAGCAGGCGCTCCAAAGAGCGGCTTGGCACGGGGGGGTATATTTGCCAACACCTGTGGCCACTGGGTTCGCAGGTGTTGGATATCAGCGGCGTGTTGCGCTTGGGCTTTTAGGTCCTCTACTGTGGTTGATGCGTTTACTCACGCCTCGCCGACGCGGTTTGGCTGCGTCTTCGGCGCGGCGGTCACGTCCGCCAATGGTAGAGGGGCGCCCACACCGAGCACGGGAACCATCTCCCGAGCCTTGGTCACGCCCCATACCAAGGCCCGGCTCATAGTTTTTCCGGGCAGCCGATCGTGGCTCTCCTCATGCAAACATTGTCCTTCGCGGGCGTAGATACCAATAAAAATCTGGGTGTCACCGGTACGCGACAACCGCACCTGAACATCAATAGCACATCCGTTCTCTAGGATTTCATCGTGCGTCCTATGGTGAAGCTTCGGGTCTGCCCAGCGCCAAAACACATCACCTCGCCGCCACATGCCCATTATTCCCTCCAGTCAATTTTATTCGTCGCCGAGATGGAACGAAACGGTTCTTGAAGATTAGACCGGTTTTCACAGGGACATGGCAATCCAAGCATTTTTGCAGCAATCTAGGACGTAGTTCAACCCATGCACCTAGGACTCAAGCATGTCAGATCCGATCTACGTCATCGAGTACTCACTGCACAATACGGCGCGCTCGTTTATGATTCGGCATCCCAAAATGACTAACGAAGAGGCTTGGCATTGGGCCAGCTGCGATGCCGGGGTGGGTATTATTCCGCGCTTTGGCGGTGACAAGAAGATCAAGAAAGTTAGCCGGCCCCTAGCGGAGCGCTATGGCATCACCAACGTTAGGTGGAGGCGCTCCTCTTGAATGCAAAGTCGAGAAAGCCACAAGCCTAACGGGGACCTGGGATGACTCAGCCCTAGCCAACCACAGAAGATTTTTTGACACGTACACCAATTGCCGTGAGCGCTTCTAAGCTGACGATTTCAGCCACTATGTAGCTATCATTTAGAACAAAACCGCCTAACGAGAATGGACGCCGGTTCATGACCACTAATTCACCCGTCACATCGGCCTTGTGATGATTGAGGTGAAACCCCGGCTGTAGACTCATCAAACAGGAATCAGCACTGTAGAACAATCACCTCCATAGAGCGTTGGTTCCAAGTCCTTAGGGCCGTCATCATCAATTCCTGCTGTCTTAAGGGCTTCACGACGCTGAGACAAAACTCGCTGCGCAGCAGGGGTATTTATATTCCTCCCCTTCATAAGAGCCTCAAGCGTGCTGCTAATTCTGAAAAAGCCACCACACCGCTTGCAATATATGTGCAGGCCTCCAGTACCAATTCGGCGCACCACAGCATCTCCACCACAAACAGGACAGGTCATAAGCACCTCACCAAAATGCTGGATGTTGTAAGTATGTGATGGAATTGAAAACACCTCCACCAGTCCGGTGAACTATGCCGCTATCCTTATCCAGCCGAACTGCGGCTCGTTTAACGGATGCGGGTTCTCCCCCGATGTTTCAGCTACCGAGCGCAATCGGTGTTCCGAACCCCTGGTACTGAGCCTCGTGTATTTCCGCAAGCGCCCCGCTGCCCCTAGTCTCATAACGGCTGGGTGTTGCATCAATAGCTTAGACATAAACAGGTAGTCGAGTGGGTGCAGATGCCAGGGCAGATAGACGGCTTAGAACTGGCTAACGTTATCTGGTCGCACTATCCTTTGCTCCCAGTTATCATCATCTCAGGCCATACCACCTTGTCTTCCGAAGCGCTTCCCGACAATGCTCGCTTCATCTCTAAGCCATGCACGATAGACTCACTAAGTCGTAACATGGCCGAACTCCTTGGCTTTAAAACATAATTCACTGAAGCCCTCAGCATAATCACAGCGAACCGGACAGGATCTATCGTTGCCCCAGTAAATACTGGTGCTAGTTTTTTTCTTGTGGACTCTCAGCAATCAAGAACTGATAGTCTAAATTTTCCTTCTGGCTTTCCGCAACTAAGAGCTGGCAGTCTAAGACGGCATTATATAACGAATCTGCTAACCGGCGAAGTCGTTCAATTTCTTCACTAGGCGCCCCGCCAGCCCTTGCATCTCGATGAGCTCTAATCGCTTCGAGAGCATCCATCAAACGCAACTTAACCAGATCATTTTGATAAATCAAAGGAGTTTTCATTTGCCCCCCGAAATAAAGATTCTATCTACTGCGCCTGCATATCAAGCGAAACGCAACAAGAGATTTATCCTTAATCTCACTGGACAACGCAATCTCATATTCAGACGTAAATTACAGCTTCCTAGTCTAACATAACACTATAGCCCAACAGGGTAGGATCGCAACCGGAAAAAGTTATACGAAGACGATTTTTTGTACAAGATTTCCGAGACCATAGATAGCATGAATTCCAGTATAATCGGCTTTGACCTGAAGTAAGCTGGCGAGATCTGAGGCTGAATATTCCTGGCTCTACCGACATGCGTGAGGATGTATGAATCCAGTTGTTACAGACGAACCATCATCTATGCCTGCCAGCCGCTATGAACAATTGGTCCAATCAGTCGTAGATTACGCGATTTACATGCTGGACCCTTCTGGCCAGATCGTGTCGTGGAATCCCGGTGCTGAGCGGATCAAAGGCTACAAAGCCTCAGAAGTGATCGGCCGCCATTTTTCCCTTTTTTTTACGCCGCAGGACAGAGCCGAGGGACGACCTGATCGCTTGCTCGATCAAGCTTTGGAGCACGGTGTAGCACAAGATGAGGGCTGGCGTTTACGAAAGGATGGGTCCCAGTTTTGGGCTTTGGCAGCGCTTGATGTAATCCGTGATGAACAAGGACAAATAATCGGGCTCGCGAAAGTCACCCGCGATATTACCGATCGGCGCGAGGCAGCGCTGCAGCTCGACTCCGTCCGCGCCCAGCTTTTCCAGGCCCAGAAACTGGAAGCGCTTGGTCAGCTCTCAGGCGGGCTAGCTCACGATTTCAACAATCTATTAGCTATCATCGTCAATGCTGCAAACTTGGCTATGGCTAGTAAAGATCAGGCCCGAGTAAAGCGTATGCTGGGACTCATACTCGAGACAGGCCAGCGGGGTACCGAAATGACTCAGCAGCTTCTTGGCTTTGCACGCCATCGGCAGATGACTCTCTCAGCACATCGCCCCGAAAAGCTGTTGGCGTCCGCATTAGGCATGTTTAGGCATGGGCTACCTTCCGGGATCACTCTGGAAGAGGACGTCGAATCTCATCTGCCAAGTATCGAAGTGGATGCCACGCAGCTGGAAATGGTGCTTCTCAATTTACTAATTAATGCCCGGGATGTTGTTCACAGCGGGGGGCTGATTCGCGCGTCAGTGAAGACAGTGGAGCTAAACGATGCAGTGGAGGATCTGCACGGAAAGTTCGTTTGTTTTGAAGTTAACGACAATGGTGAAGGTATCGATTCTAAGGTGATCTCACGGATATTCGAGCCGTTTTTTACAACCAAGCCCTTCGGCAAAGGCACTGGGCTAGGTCTCAGCCAAGCATACGGATTCGCTAAACAGAGCAATGGTGCTATTCGGGCTGAGAGCACGCTAGGCCGAGGAACAACCATACGACTTTATCTCCCAGCGATCGATAACAGCTCGTTATCGAGAAACGGGGCAGGAGACTGATAGACAAACAATTTAATCTTCTAGAATGGCGGCATCACAAATATCGGATTATAACTGTTTGTACGTCTGTTTCGCGAACGTATTGTTCAGAGCGGCAAGCATCGCATGGTTGCGAGCCTTTTTCAGCCGCTCCTCTCGATTCATTTTGTGATTTCCCTCACGTAAGCTTGGCAGGCCCGAAGCGCGATCAGTCCCCGGTCGCCTTCGTCGGTGATGGCGACAATTTGTTGAGCATGCGCTCGGTCAAGTTGGGCGCGTACGGTTCCATGTACCACGCCTCCGGTGCTGGTGGCTTCTCGCACCCCACTGTCACAACCCTGGGCGGCAAGGGCTCCAGCATCGACAAGGACTGACAGCCGCAGATCAGCGGTAGCAAGCCGGTCACGCAGACGAGCCTGAGCTTGTTGAGCATCGTTCATATCCTTCCAGTACGTTCTGTTCTGTTCCTGCAGGCGAGCCTTCAGGACGCGGCGCGCATCCTGCTGCTCTGCCAGTTGGTTGAGCGCAGCTGCAGCGGCCTCCTCACGTTCACGGCTGTGCAGGCGATCCTTCTCCGCCAGTTGGTTGCGGTAGTCGTCAGCCTGCTCGGCGAGCTGCTTCCCATAGGCGTTCACCTGCCATACCCACGCTGCCCGGGCACCGATGGCACAAGCGAGCGCCAAGGTCGCCAGGGCGATCAGGCGACCTCCCCAGGCGGTCACTGCAGCACCTCAAGGGCTCGCTTGTAGATGGCCATGCGATCATCCAGGCCGTTTGTACCGCCGTTGATCCGCTTCGTGATGGCCAGCATGTCGCCCTTGTCGGCCAGGCTGTTCAGCCCCTCCTTCTGCCAAAACCAGCCGGCCGACATCGATGCATAGATTGGATGCTCGAGCAGCTCCGGTGTATTGAGCAGACGGCTGTCACCGAACAGAGCCTTGCTGCAGGCTTCGTAGTTGAAACGGCCTGTTACCTGTATGAGGCCACGCCCTCGAAAGAGCTTGCCATCCCCATCGGCGTCAGGCGTGTTACCCAGACGTTGGGCCAGACGCCCGGTGTCATACCTCGATAGGTACCTGTCATTGCCGAGTTCACGCACGTACTGCAGCTGGCCCGACTCATGCCCTATCTGGGCCAGGAACGCAGCCATACGCAGGCGAGTGATAATGGCGAACTTGCCCATGGTGGCGTTGAGGCCGGGAACAAAAACGCCGGCTTGGCGGCCGGCGTTGGGGAGGATTTGCTGCAGCTGTTTTTCGGTGATCGACATTGCTTATCTCCGTAAGGGTCACGCCGGGGAAACATCCACCGTGCGCAATGGTTGGGTTTCTTTTTTCTTCATGCCTTTGGCGGTGGCCTTGCCCTTCTTGCCGCCATTGCATTCGACGGTGGTGGTCCAGCCCGAAGCGGTAAACACCTGCTCGACGCTCTCCACCAGGTACTCGCCATCGAGCCCGTTCTTAAAGCCCTGGGCGCTGATGGTCCGTTCGGCAAATAGGTCGGTACGCCCGACCATTTCCAGGCGCACGGCGGCGGTGCTGCGGTTGAACGCGGCCAGCCGCGCCTTGGCGGCCTGCTCGGCGGCGCTCTTGTTGGGGTAGATATGGCGGTCGGTGTGCACGCCCGGCAGGCCGGCGGGGGCGTCGTCGTTGCCCAGCTCCACCACGTTCAACTTGCCGGTGGCCTTGTCCTGGTGCTGGGTCTTCACCGCCTTCTGCGTGCTGCGGTCGCCTAGGCGGAACGAATAGCGGCTCGCATCGGCGCGGTTGATGGTGACGGTACTGATTGCCTTGCCGCTCGCGCTCTGCCCGCCCTGGCGCGGTAGGACCACCAGCTTGCCGCTGGCCACCTTGGCGGTGCAGTCGTATTGCTTGGCCAGGCGCGTGATGAAATTGAAGTCGGATTCGTTGCGCTGGTCGACGCGTGGCACCTTGGTTTGCACCGTACAGCCCGGCTCCCAGCCATTGCGGGCAGCAACGTCGCTGACGATCTTGGCCAGCGCCACGTCCTCCCAGCTGCCGCTGCGGGTGGTCTTGCCACTGCCGCGCATGTCGCTGGCCTTGCCGCGCAAGGTGATGGTATCCGGCGGGCCAGTCACCTCGACCTCGTCCACGGTGTAACTACCCAGACGCACCATGGCCTGCGCGCCGTAGCCTAGAAAGACCTCGATCTTGGCCCCGCGCGAGGGCAGCGTGACGGCCTGGGCGCGGTCGTCAATGCGCAGCTCGAATTCGTCCGACTCCATGCCGGGCTTGTCCGAGGTGCGCAGCAGCAACAGGCGGTCATTGATCAGCGCGGTAATGTCCTTGCCATCCGCGACGATTTGAAAAACGGGCTTCATGGGCTACTCCAGAAAAGAAAAACCCCGCACAGGGCGGGGCTCGTTACGCGTAACGCGGGATCAATCCCACAAGGTGACTTGCTCGGTTTCGGCCACTGTCAGGTCGGGCAGGTAGATCAGCACGCCGGCGCGATACGGCTGCGCCTCCTCGGCCAGGCCCTGATTGGCCTGTAGCACCGCCTCGACGGTACCCACCAGGGTGCCGTAGTAGGCGTGGCACAGGCTGTCGAGCAGGTCGCCCTCAGACGTTCTGCATGTCATTGCCATAGGCGACAAACTCCAGGTTAAAGCCCTGCTTGCGCGGGATGCCGCCGGGCAGCAGCGCCCCTTGCTCCTCGTCCACGCTCAATAGACACCAGGTACCCAGCACCTCGCCGTAACCCGTGGTCAGGGTCAGGGGCTGCAGGCGCCGGCCGATGCTGCGCAATTCGTTCAGCTGGCCGATACCGCCCCGGAACAGCGGGAAGATCGCCCCCTTGATCGTCAGCTTGTCCTCACCCTGCCCCACCGCCTGCTGCGCAATCTCACGCGTCAGGCGCTCCTGCCCGGCCCAGCGGAACGCGGTCTTGCGCGTCAGCTCGTCAAACGCGGCCGTGTCCAGGTTGAAGTAGTAGGGCTTGAGCTTCGGGTCTTGCGGCTGGATGATCAGCAGATGCGGGAACGGCTTCACCGCCTCGGCCGCCGGCGTCATGTCGGTGCCGAGCACACTGCTCGGGAAGATGTTGCCCAGGCTTGGGCTGAGCTTCCCGGCCATGCGGTTGATCGCCGCCCCTGCCTTGGCCGCCTGCTCCTTGAGCGTGCCCAGGCGCTGCTCCACCTGGGAGGCCGCCGAAACGGCCTTGTTGTACTTCGCCGCCACCTGCCCCACTGCGGACTGGGCCGCGTTGATCTGCCGCATGGTGCGCTGCAGCTTTTCGCCAACCATCGGGCCAACAATCGGCAGGCTTTCCAGCTCTGAGGCGGCGCCCGTCATGTCACGGACGGCCCCATTCAGCGGGCCCAGCATGCCGTCGAGGCTGGTACGGCCGGCCTGGCCAGCCGCCACCAGTGACGACAGCGTCGAGCCCATCAGCTCCATGTAGGCCATGGCACCTCCTTAAGCGACATCTGCCGCATCAAACAAGCTAACCGAGGCCTGGCGGGCCGCCACCTCGCGCTGGAACCCTTCAAACATCACACGCAGCGCCTGCTCGGCTTCGCGCACGATCTGGTTGGGGTCTTTCACATCACCATGCACGGTGATGGGCATGGTCGGCGCAAAGGTAAACGACTGGTCAACCTTCGCCGGCTCTGCCTTGGCTTTCTCCACGGCCTTGGCGGCCGCCGGGAGGGCCACCGCCGGCGGCTGCACCGAGGCCACCAGGGAACGCACCACATCACCCATGGCGCCAGGCTCACCGCCACCCTTGACCACCTGCGAAACCACCGGGGCAATCGACGGCGGCAGCTGCGGCACCTTCTGCAGCTCGCGCACAGCCATGCCAAGCGCTTGCATCTGATCCACCGGTGGCGGCTCAGGTCGCGGCTTGGCGGGCTTGGCATCCAGCGTCAAGGTCGGGGCGAAGTCCTCACCCAGGCCCGCGCCGGTACCGCCGAACCCACCCACGCCGTCGAACAGGTCGCGCTGGGCGAACTTCGGCAGCTTGGCATAGGCCTGCTCGACTTCGGCGTCAGTCATCTGATCGACTGGCTTGGACGGCGCGGCCGGCCGGGTGATGACCGCCGCCGGCGCCAGGTCCTTGACCACCGGTGCCGGCATCACGCCCGCAACCGGCAGGGCCGGCACAGGCGCGGACTCCTTGACCACCGGTGCCGCTGGTTCGGCGCTTGCCACCTGTTCCGACTCGGGCTTTTCCTCACCGAACCATTTCTTGCCCAGCCAGCCGCCGACGGACTCACCGCCGAGGCCACCGAGGGCTGCACCAATGGCACCACCCACAGCGGTGCCAAGGATTGGCACAACCGAGCCAATCGCTGCACCAGCGGCCGCACCCGCCATGGCGCCGGCCATGCCGCCCGCCACCCCGCCGTAACCCTCGGCCTTTTCGTCCTGGGTTTCGGCGTTCAACGCCACATCGAGCGCGCCCGGTACCGCGTCAATCAGCTTGCCACCCGGCAGCTTGCCAGCGGCTCGGGTGATGCCGCGCACGCTGCGCACCATCCGCCCCAGCTTGTTCGCTTCACCGGCCGCCTCCGTTGCACCAGCAAGCGCCGACGCACCGGCCGCCGGCAGATGAACTGCAGGCGCCTTAGCCGCTGGCACTGACGCACCCGGCGCGCGGCGCACATCGGCCATGGTCCCGGCGCGGCGCCTGCGGCGACGACGCGCACGACGGCTACCAGCCTCTGCAGGGCCCGAATTAGCCACGCTACCGCGAAACCGGCCGATAGCGTCGGCATTGACCACGAACACGCGCTGCGGCTCGCTGCCGACGCCTGGGGCCGGGTCATTGCTGGCCGGTGCGCCAAACACCTTGCCCAGCACGCCCACGCCGGCATCGAGCACGCGGTTGCCGGTCTTGGGTAGCGCCGCCTCAGCCGGGGCCTCATCAAGTTTGCCGCCGCGTCGAGCGCTCCAGGCGCGGCCGCGCGCGACGTTGAACGCGCCCCGCGCAACCCTGGCGCCGCTGCGGACCGCCAGCAACCCGCTGATGCCCGCCGCCAATCCAGCCAGCCCCATGATCACCGCCGGGAACTTGTCCGACAGCGTGGTGATGCCCTGGGCAACCGCCGTCAGCCCCTTCGCCGCCATGTCGGTGGCCGGGCGGATGGCATCGCCAATGCTGCGCATGGCATCGTCGACCGCCTGGGCCGTCTCGGCCCATTGCTGGGACGATGTTTCGCGGCGCTCGGCCAGGTTCTTATCCAGAATGCCCGTCGCCTTCTGCGAGTCGGCTTTCAGGTCGGCATACAGGCCCCGGTTTTGCGCATAGGCGGTCAGCGCCGCCTTGACCTGCATGTCGGCGAACAGGTCACCGGTGCGCAGGGTCTTTTCCAGCGCCTCCAGCGCCGCCTTGGCCTTTTCCGGGTCAACTTCCTTGTCGATGTTGGCCTGGGCCTCTTTCATCTTCTTGGCTTTCGCCGGGTCTGTCGCTTCGACGTACTTCATGGCCAAGGCCATGGAGGACTCGATAACGTTCATGCCCTTCTGCAGGCCGGTATTCAGCGAGGCCTGGTAGTCGATACCTGCATCCTTGTAGGCCTTGACCACATCGCTGGAACCGATTTTCTCCATCCAGTTCTTGAAGTTGTTCGCCGCTTCATCCGAACTGCCGGCGGTCTTCATCTGCACCTGCAGCATGGCGCCCAGCGATGAAACCGAGTCCATGCCGGTGATGCCGTTCTTTTCCATGCCGGCGAGCAATTGCGGGAACCACTTGGCCATGTCGCTGGCCTCGAAGCTGCCCGCCTGGCCTTGGTAGGCGATGGCCTCCAGGGCCTGCTCCATGACCTTGGGGTCGCTGATCTTGGCGTTTTGCTGCAGCGCCATGATCATGCTGGCCGTGTCGACGCCCGAGGCGCCTTGGCCGACGGCGAACTTGGCCGCCGTCGGCGCATAGGCCATGGCCTTTTCCAGCTCCATGCCGGCGCCGACCAGCTGGTTGATCAGGTCGGCCACATCATTGCGGCCCATGCCGGTGTCTTTGGCCGTCTGAATCACGGTGCGGCTGAGCTGCACCTCCTCGGGCTTGTTGACCGCATCGGCCTTGATCGCAATGTCGCGGATGATCGCCTGATAGTCGGCGCTGATCTTGGTCGGCACGGCCGCCAGGCCCACGCCCACGGCGGCCGCCGCTGCGTTGGACCTGAGCCCCGACTTGCCCGCATTGATCTGTTGATGCCCCTTTAGCTGCAAGTCGGCACCCTTCGCCTCCCGTGCCAGGCGCTGATACTCACGGCTTAGCCGGCCGACCTCCACGCCCTGCTTACGCAGTGACTCCAGATTGCCGTGGAGCTTACGCAGCAGCTTGTCAGCGCCGGCGGCGCCGGTGTCATGCGCCCGCTTCCACTCGGCCTGCAGCTTCATGGTGTCGCCAATGGTGCCCTTGAGCACCTTGGCCTTGTTGCTCGTCTGCTCGAGCTTCTGGATACGGCCTTGGATGTCCTTGAACGCAGCACCGACCGACGAAGCGACGGAACCGCCGATCTCCAGGGCAATCTTCATCTTAGCCATCAGCTACCCCCCTACTCAGTCGGTGAGCCACCACAGCATGTCCGCAAAGGACATGCCGGATATCTCTGCGGCCGAGAAATTCAGCTCGGCGGCCAGCCGCTTGGCCAGCCGCTTCTGCGTGACCGCATCAAACGACGTCGTCTTGCACCAGGCGAAAATATGCGGTCTGCAGGCGGGTGTAGTCTTTGAGGGCCATGCCCTCCAGGTCCTTGGCGCTGACCTCGGCCAGCGAAGCGAACAGGTTCAGCTCGCGCTGCTCGTCATCGTCGCCGGCGCCCTGCTGCGCCACACGAATGTCGCGCACGGTTGGCGAGCGCAGGCTGACGGTGTCGACCGTCACGCCGTTCAGTTCGGTTGGCTTGCTCAGCGTTACGGTAACGCGGTCGGCCGACAGGCTCAGCCAGGCTGGGGTTTTCTTGGTGGTCATGCGGGTGCTTCCTTGAATTCGTGGGGAGGTTGGATTACAGGCCGAGCGCAGCGCGCTGCTCGGCCAGCTGGTCAACGCCTTCAATAACGCGGCGCATGCCCAGCGCGTCGATCTCGTAAACCGTGCGGCCGTCGACCTCCAGCTTGTAGTAGGTCAGGCTGACGGCGTGCTTGATCTCGGCCTTGTCGCCGGCCTTCCAGTCGCCCATGTCGACCTCTTTGAGGCTACCGCGCAGGCTGACGATCACCGGATTGATCTTGCCCTTGAGGCCCTTGAAGGCGCCCCGGAACACGCCATTGAAGGCGGTACCATCGGCCAGACCGAAGAACTTCAACGACTCGCGGCGCACGCCGGTGGTGGTGAAGCTGGCCTCCTGCTTTTCCATGCCCTGGTCCATCTCCACCGGCATATCCATACCGCCGGGGCGATGCTCCTCCATCTTGAGGGTGAGCTTGGGCAGGGTCAGGCTGGGCACATCGCCTTGGAAGCTGATTCCATCCACGAACAGGTTCAGGTTGGCCAGGGTTTCGGGAATCATTGCCATGTAAAGCGCTCCTTATGCAGCCGAGTCGAGAACTTCGGTCAGGAATTGGTTGGTGATTTCGACGCGGAAATTCGGGTTTTCCGCCGGCGGCACATCGGTGAAGCGGATGTTCCAGTACACCTTGCCCTGCTCCAGCTGGCTGGTGGTGTTCAGCTCGGTGTCCGCATAGACCTCGAAGTTGATGATTGCGCCCTGGTTCTTGAGGTCGCGCATGAACGCCTGCAGGCCTTCGGTCACATCCCTGATGTAAGTCGAGGTGATCGAACGGTCGACCGCCCACTTGTGGCCATACAGGATCGCGTCCATGACGATATCCATGGTCCGCACGCGCGTGACGAAGGCCCACTTAGGATCACTCGACAGGGTGCGGTTGCCCCACAGGCGGTAGCCGTCATCGCGGATGATGGTGGTGATATTGGCGTTGTTGAGCAGGTTGGCCCGGCAAGTCTCGTCGCCGTCCAAGAACTCCACCGAACGGGTGGTGCCGGTGATGCCGGCAAATTCCTTGTTCGACGGCGAGGCCCAAAAACCGTATTCGGCATCGGTCCAGGCGAACAGGCCGGCCACCCAGGCCGAGGCTGGCGCATCCACCGTGGCGGAATCGGTGGTATCCCAGTACTTGACGCCTGGGTCGACCATGAACGCGCGCTTGGCGCCGAACTCGGCAGCGTAGGCCTGGGCGGCCTCGTCGGTAGTGCCAGGACCGTCGATGATGGCGATACCGCGCAGCTTGTCAGCCAGGGCGACCAGCGCCGTGCCCACCGCCAGGGTGGCACTGTGCTTAGGGGTCACCAACAGCCGCGGCTGAGCGTTGAAACGGCTTTTACCATCGAGCAGCGCCTGCAGACCCGTACGGGTGCCGTCGGCCAGCACGCCGCCGATGATCGCTGAAGTCTGCGCGGCCGCATCCTCAACCTTGGTCACGCCACAGGCGACGATCACCGCCTTGGCGCGGGTGTAGATCGCCTGACAGGCCTTGGCAATGGCCGAGCCAGCACCAAAGGCGGCGATGGCCTCACGCTCGCTGGTGATAAGAACCAGGTCGTTCGCCTTGGCGGTTGGGGTGCTATCCGCACCAGGCCCCGGGGTGAAGGTGTCGACCAGGCCAATGATGGAGGTCGACGGCAAGGAGATAGTGCGCGCGCCGTTGTCGACGTTCGTGACGGTAACGCCGTGAAAGAATCCAGCCATGGAATAGCTCCAAAAGAAAGGGCCGCACTAGGCGGCCCTACAGAAACGAAAACGCCCCGATAATCGGGGCGCTCAAGGGGACGAAACAGGCTCAGGCTTTGATGATGCCGGCGATACTGTCACGAATCGCTGCAATCGCCGCGTCTGCCAGACCCTCGGCCTCGGCATGACTGTTCGCCTTGAGCACCTGGGCCTTTCCCTTCAAGCGAATGGCGCGGATTTCGCACAGCGCACCGCGCCAGGCCTCGGCCTCGGCCAGCATCGATTCGGCGGCCTCCTGAGCCTCTACGCCTTCCGCGTCGACCACGGCCTGCACCATGGCCGGTACCTCACCTTGGAAGTCGGCGGCCTTGAACGCGGCGGCCTGCTGCTCGGCCATTTCATACTCAACCACGCGCAGCGAGCCACCGATAATGCTGGTTCGCGCCTGGTCAGCGCTTTGGTCGATCTGCAGCGCCGCCGCTTTCACAGCCGCCGCCAATGGCAGCTCCTCGTAGAGGTAGCCCTGCAGAATGATGCCGCCGCCCATGTCGACAGACAGGTTAAACTTTTGCATAACGATTCCTTACAGAGTACTCAGATTGGTCATGATGTTCGGGTAATCCTTCGATAGCGCACCGGCCGGAACGCCATAGGCATAGCGGCCTGCAAAGCCCGAGGGGAAGCTAGAGGAAACCACCTGCAGTACCAGCCCGTTGGTGTGCTGCAGGGCCAGATAGCCCACGAAATCGGCCGGCATTTGCATCTCGCATGATGCGTACTTGATTGCGTAAAGCGCTGCAATCTGCAGGCTGAAAGACCTGAACATGATGTTGGCGGTACCGCTTGGTGCGGGGTTAAGCCCCGCCGGACTTGGCATGACTTGAAGTACATCCAGGAACGCGACAGTTGCCGAACTCGACATGGCGAAGCCAGACAAAAAGTACTGCGCATCACTGCCCATCTGATAAGTCAGGCTGAATTTTCGCTTCACTCCTGTTACATCGCTGGCAATCAGTAAATTGCGTACCGAAACTACTGTGCTCTTGGTGTGTATGTAGTCGGACATCAAACGAATGTTGCAGGTGCCCCCGGAAGGCGTGCTAGCGATGGCCTTGTCGATGGAAGCAAACGGCGCTGCGATGGTACCGGCATTATCGTCGCTGCCGGTCACCTGGTTGATGTACCAGGTCCGCTCCATGGCGGGCACGGCAGCAACCGCAGCGGCCACTGCTTTATCAATGTCGCTTTTCTTGAGATTGAAATAGTCGATCAGCGACTTGGCGGTCGCGGTAAGTGCAGCAATTTCAGTTTCGAGACTCATAGTCTTGTCACGCTCCGTACAGGTGTTTTGTCAGTTGTGTTTGGGTCGAGATAATGGAGTCAGTAGCGGCAATACCCATGCTCAGCAGGCCGTCGTGGTCCGCTGCATGGGTTTGTTCGGCCTGCTCGATGCGGGTCTGCAGATGCCCCAATCGTGCAAGCATGATGCGCTGGACCTGCATTAACTCGCTGATTTGGTCTTGCTGCAGCACGTTGCGCAGCTGTTCCCCCATCAGCGCGGATGCCATCGCCGCCAGTGGCTCGGCCAAGGTCAGGTTGAGCCCGGCCGCCGTGGTGTTGATCGTGACGCTATTGGCCGGCAATGCAGCCAGCGATAGGTCGTAGGCCAGCAGCAGCTGGTCGCCAGCGGGCTTGTAGGCCAGCGCCTCAGTGGGGTGCGACCACACGGCCAGCAAGGTGCCGTCGCTCAGCAGAAAGCCGATTTCACGGACCCAAAAGGCGGCTGCACCATCCGCAACGGCGGTCAGGTGCAACAACGTGCTGGTCAGCTTCTCGCCGCCGGCAATCGGGTACTTGGCCACCTGATTGCGCAGGGTTTTCTGTTCGTTGCTGGGCGTGTAGTAGCCAGTGCCGACGACGATGTGCGTGATCTCAGCGGCAAAACCTGCATTACTTGCACTGAAAATCGCCGCCAAGCCGGCCTTGGTGATGACGGGTTGTAACGGGGTACTCATAAAACAGCCTCCATCGTGCCGCGCACGACGACGTAGCCCCGCACTGCGTTAGCAGTAACAAGGCCCGATTCAGCATTGATTGGAACGCCCTGTGCTTCGGCGGTACGCCGGTTAACACCGAGCACGTTGGCGGCGTTGGCCAGCAACAGGATTTGCGCCGAGGGATCGAGCGGAACCGCCGCCGGCTCCATCGTTCGGCGCTGCACCGTGCGCGATTGCGCGGCATTGGCGAGGACGAAACCGCCGTCGAAGCGCGCCCCCAGGCGAAACTCGTAGTGGCTGCGCTCGTTCTTTGCCGCATCGACCAAGGCACGCAACCGATCAGCCAGTAGCGGCGAGATAACCGAGCCTTCGCCGCCCCGGTTATCGTTCGCCCACGCGGTGATCTGAAAGGTGTACGGCGCGGCATTCGGAATCTGGTGCCACTCCTTGAACTCGGCGTTAACCCGCACAGCCTTGAGCACCCGCCGGATCGCGCCAACGGTACCCTTGGTCTTGTGCACTGGGATTGCCTCGCGGATCAGGTCGCGCTGCTGCTCCTCAGCATCCGCCGCCTCCCAGCCCTCGACCTTGAGTGCCCAGCCCAGCCACGGCAGGAAACTAGGCGGGCAGCGCGCCGAGTCCGCCACTCCCCGGATGACCCCCGGGTCTACCCCCAGCTCGCTGGCCGCCTCCAGCGCTCGCTCAAGGAGCGTGGCGTTATGCGGCAGCAGGCTCACTTAACCACCTTCGCGGTCAGGGTAATCGACGTAGCGCGCGGATAATGCCGCTTGTCACACACCACCCCTTCCACCGGCTTGACCAGATCCACACGGTTGATTCCCGCTACGTGTAATGCGGCATAGACCGCCGAAAGCGGCAACTGACCCGCGAGACGCCGGGCCTCGGCAATGGTGGCATCCAAGCTGGCCCGCGCTGCCGCTAGGACAACGTTAGGGTCTGGCCCGTTTTCCACCCAAAGCACTGCCTCCACCATAAAGTCAGTGGGGATCGCGGCCTGGACACGCGGGCGGTCGGTCACCGGCCGCACATCCTCCGCCGACAAAGCGGCCAGAGCCCCGGCCACCAACTGCGCCGAGGGGGTAGTGCTGTTCGGCGCCGCCAGAACAGTCAGCGATACGTCGCCAGGCAGCGGGCTGTCCAGGCCGGCAGCGTAGTCACACACCACCACGATGGCCCCGGCCGGTAACTGCGCCCTAACCGCATCACTTACCGCCACCCCGGAAAAACGGGGTGAATCGACGGAAACGTGCGCCAGGTCAGCCGACGAACTCAGGGCGTGGTATTCATACCCCCCACTGCTGCCTGCGACCGATAACGCCTCAAGCGACAACCGCGTGCGGTAACGCAGCTCATTGTCACCCTCCATGACCGCTTCCACCGGCGGCACCGCGTCAGGATCAGCTGCCCGAATGGTCAGCCGTTGCACGCCGTAGTCGGCCGCGCGGTTATCCAGGTCGGCGCGCTTGGCATAGGCCAGGAGACTAGCTTTGGCCGCATCATTGACTCGAGCACGCATCAACAACTCGCGGTAGGCCATGGTCTCGATCAGCTTGACCACCGGATCGGACTCCAGAAGCGCGGTCCATTGATCGCCCATATGATCGCGGAAGATGCCTAGCACCTCCTGATACAGCGTCTCGAACTCCAGGGTTTCCACCACATCAGGCGGGGGAAGCAAAGACAGGTCAATCATGCACTCACCTCAAGTACAACGCCGTCGCCGAGATAGGCACCAGACAGCGACAGCGTGATTTGCCCGCCGACCACTGCCACCACGCGCACACGCTCCAGTTTCAAGCGCGGCTCCCAGCGCCCCAGGGCGCGCGCCACCTCAGCCTGGACTGCACTTTTCCAGCCTTCGTTAACCGGCAGGTCGACGTAACGGCGCAGGTGGCTACCGTACTCCGGCCGCATGCGCCGGCTACCGACAGGCGTGGTCAGAATGTCCTCAATGGACTGTTTCAGGTGGGCCACGCCGGAAAGCGGCTGCCCGGTGCGACGATCCAGCCCGATCATGGCCTTACTCCGCCGGCGGCAGGCGCTCGAAGTCGGCGTGCGCTTCCAGGTAGGCCAGCGCCTCGGCGTCGACCTCGTCGACCTGCAGCTTGCCAGCGGCCACATTCAGCTGCCGCTCACCCACGATCAGTACGCGGGAAGTGAAAACGGTGTCGCGGTAGGTCACCAACGCCGGCGTGCGGGGCTCGGCGTCCGTGGGTTTCTTGGTAGCCATAGGCCCTCCAGAAATGACAAAGCCCGCAAAAGCGGGCTTTAGGGGTGGATGGTGGGGTTACAGGGTCGCCGCCCGGCCACCGTTCAGCGCGCTCTTGAGCGCGCTGGCCAGCACCTCGGGATCGACGTTGCCCGATATATTCAGCGTGACCTGCGGCGCCGCCTGTTTACGCGTGAAACCGCCGCGCGAAAGGGCCATACACATACCCTCGGCCATTTCGGCCGGCTCGATGTTGGCCATTACGCGCTCCCAGGCTTGACGCATCCGAAAGCGGTCATACACCTGGTCAATCTGCTGCTCGATCAGCTTGGCCACCGTGAAGCGGTCAGGCTTCGCCGGCAGCGTTTCAAGTTGGCTCATGACGTTATCAGTGCTCGTGATTGGCCGTGTTACCGGCCGTGTCGATGATTCGGCCGCCACCATTGATATCGCCCGTTACGAGTAACGTGCCGTTGATGGTGACGGGGCCGGTGATGGTGACCGCGCCGGACTTGGCGTCAATCGCGTTATCCGTAACGACCACCTCGCTGCCGCCAACCTTGACCTTGGCCGTGCCGCTGGGGAGCGTGATGGTGTAGCTCTTGACCTGCCAGTCGTAGACCAGCGAGCCGCCATCATCGAACCGCCACACCTCGACATGGTCGCGGTTATCCGGTGGCGCGCCGGCGTTGCCGTATAGGCCCGGCACGAATGTGCCCTGTGCCGGCTCACCGCTCGGGCTGACCAGCACGCCCTGCTCGCCCAAGCTTGGCGCACGCCAGTGGCGAGCCTTGCCGGCGGCCAAGGCATGCCAGCGCACCCAGGCGCTGGTCCAGTCGCCGCCGTCGGAGACGCGCACCCGGGCGGCCCCGAGGTCGACGCCCACCACATAGCAAGGAATAACCAGGCCGGCCAAAATGCGGTCGTGTTGCCCAGTTACATAGCTCATGCCATGTCCTCCGGCGCCTGGTAGTTATGCTCGCTGTCGGGGTCGAAGGCGAACACCAGAGAGCCCGGCGGTTGGTTCTCCCACGGCCACTCCTCGGTCCCTAGATAGATGACCTGCACCCATTCGACGACCCATACGGCATAACCATCCAGCTCAGGCCGCGTCCAGTCACGTTCCGCCCGCACAAACTCGGCAAACTCAACGGGCAAGCCCCAGGACTGCATTCGCAACAACACCGCCAACTGCGCAGCGACGAATGCCGCTACCTGCAGACAGTTCGTCTCCTCTTGGCCAACGATCACGCGGGCCTCGAAGCGCGCCTCCATCGCGACTTCACCGGTGCCTGGGTCCTTATCTGCAGCCTCGAACCCAGCCAGCTCGAGCACCACTGCCGGCGGCGGGATAACCCTGATGCTCTCCGGCATGGTCCCGACGTAGGCCAGGCCAGGGATCGCCGCCTTGATATGTTCCTCAATGGCGGTATACACCTGGCCAAGGGGGATCGGATCGTCATCCATTGCCCGCTCTCCGCAAATACCTCTGCAGCTCGAAGTTCATTTCCTGCTCCATCACTAACTGCAGGCGTTCGTGCGCTCGATTGGTCCAGGCCTCGAAGTGCGCCCGGGCGTCATTAAGCGAGATTTTCGCCTTGGCCAAGGGGAAGCGGCTGTCGTTCTCAGAGATCCAACCAGACCGGCGGCCACCACCGCCTGACACCTCGCTGTCGGGGTAGTCGCTCGCGTCGAAGTGCTTGCTGGCTGTACGGATCCAGATGTCCGGGCTGCCGCCGTAGACACGCTTGAAGAAGGCCCCCTCATAACGCCGCCCGGCCACCGACACGCCCGAGCGGGTTTGTCGTGGCCGGCCAGCCCGACTGGCTTCAATGGGGTTGATGCCGAACCACAGCCGGCCCTGCCCATTGCTGGAGACAGGGAACGCCTTGAGTCGCTGTCGCACTGCGGCAATCGCGATGCGCTCTTGACGCCCGACATCGCGAGCAATGTGCGTCCGAAGCCAGCGCAACACCTTGTTGATGGCTCGACGCTGCGCCGCAGCAACAGCTTTGGGGACCGACCGTATGAAGTCCTGAAAGCCCTTCACATCCTGCGGATCGATCCTCAGCGAGATCATTCCACTGGAGGCCGACTGCTTGTAGTAGCTACCAACACTCATAACGATTTCCTCAGAATGAGCGTCACCAGCCCATCGCCACCCGGCTCAATGCCAGTGATGAGATAATTGCCGCCGCCATCCTCCTGAGGCACATCGAAGAACACCTTGTGCTTCACCTCGATGCCAACGTTGTCCTGCACGCGGATGACCAGGTGGGGTTCACGCAACGCGGTCCTTATCTGGCCGAGCTTGGGCTGCAACCAAGGGGCTGAGAACATGCCCAGCACCTCGCGCCCCTCGATCAGCACGGTGTCGCCCAGGATCTCGAACACCGTGGCGTCAACGTCAGTTATCAGGTCCCGGAAGCCCATGGTCAGAGCTTCAAGCGGAGAATGGCGCGAGGACGGGTCACCAGGTGCAGCGGGTTCGACTGGGCTTCACCGGCCACACCCTTCTTGAACGGCATCATTTCCAACTGGCTGTAGTACGGCAGGCCTTCGGTGTTGACCGTGTCCATGTAGTCAGCCGGCGCGAAGCGAGTGATGCACAGGCCGGGTACACCTTCTGGAACCAGCCGCGCCTCATCGTCCGCGACGAAGGCGATGCCGCCAACCTTGCCCCGGTAGCGCTCCCAGGTGATACCGCCGAACTCGAAAGTTTCGCGACCGTCAGCCCGCAACGCCGCAGCGTACTGGGTGCCCTCGTAGGTTTTTGCGACGCTCTTGTGCCCGATCAGCGCTCGCCAGAAGTTCTTCCCGCAGAAAGCCCGAACGCCACTGGTGGTAGCGGCGCCCAAGGCATCTTCCTGCGCATCCAGTGCATCCACGCACTTCACCCGGACATTGGTGTCCGGGTTGGTCAGCTCCATCGGGATCTCGATGGGATCAAGATCGAAGCGGGCGTAGATATTCAGCAAAACTGTCTTGCCGTCCGCATCCAGCACGTGGCCGTTGAGCGCGCCCATGCGATGGAATTCATGCGTGGCATCCAGTTGCCGCCGAGCCTTCGCCAGGCGCTTGTTGACCACATCCTGAACCGCCTGCAGCTCAGTTTGCTCACCGAATGCGCGGATGCCCTGGATCTCGTCCGCCTTGATGGCGAAGCGCTCGGGCAGGTGAACGGTATTGAATGGCAGCAGGATCCGCTTGCTACCGTTGACCACCAGCCCTGAAGTACCCCGCTCGCCCGCTGGCACCAAGGCCAGAGTGTCGCCGTCCTTCTCGACCTGGACGGTCACCGTGGTCACGCCCTCTTCCTCGAACAGCCCCAATTCAGCCAGGCGCCCTGGCACGAATGGCTGCTCGTTGATCGCCGCAGTGAGCGCGGGAACCGAGAAAGCGTTGTCTTCAAAAATATCGATGTCAGCCATGAAGGCCCTCCAGAAATGCAAAACCCCGCACTAGGCGGGGCTGAAAAAGGGTGGGCTCGCTATTAGCGAACGATGATGAATTGCGCGGCCAGGGCTTTCTCGGCATCAAGGTCGAGGCCAGTCAGCAGCCCCTCGCTCACCTCGGCCAGGCGTACTACCGCGCGTCCGCGCCGGGCTACGTCGGATTCACCAACGGACGCAAACAAGATGCACTTGGCCGTCTCGCTACCGTCTGCAGCCTCGGGATTGTACGGAGCGAATTGGCCGGAGGCCGTGAGCTGACCGAGAAGCTGACCGGCGACCAAGGCAGCACCAGGGGCTAGCTCGATGACTTCGCGGGAGATCTTTCCTGCGCCCTCAGACAGCAGGAATTCACCGGCATGCACCGGTTCCACATAGGTTTTGCTCATGCTTAGGCTCCTTTGCCGGTGCGTTGTTGAGCGGCCTGCCGTCGCGCAGACCAAATGTTGCTGGGGTTTGGAAGCTTCGCCTGGACTGTCTCAGGCTCATCGGCAGCCGGCGGAAGGGTGTTGTCGATCTCGAAGCCCTTGCCCGAGCCGACCAACTTGTCGAACAGCCGCGCCCGAACCACGGTCGCGTCCAGGCCAGCGCCGACATATTCGACCGCCATCTCGGGCAAGCGCGCCGCTACGCAGAGGTCTCGCACGGCTTTGGCACGAGTCAACGCTGCCTGGACCGTGGCTTCGTCGGCCAGCTTGGTCGATGCGATCAGCGGTTCGACCAGGTTGCTGATGCCCGCTTTCGCACAAGCCTGGGTGATCATCAATGCCAACGCCGTCGAGTTAGTCGTGCTGGGCCCTGGGGGCTCATCAACCGGAGCGGGCTCGCTCGGGGTTTCTGACTCGGCCTGGCTGGCCTGGAGCTGATCCAACAACGCCTGAGGGGTATTCCGGTACCGCGCCAGAGTGGCCCCCTGCCCCAAGCAAGCCTGGACCTTGATGCCGTTGCCGATCTCGTCGGCCAAGCCAAGGTCCACGGCCTCTTGGGCAGTGAGCCAGGTTTCCGCATCGACCAGACGCCGCAGTTCAGCGTCATCGACATTCGGCGCCTTGGCCTTGTAAGCAGCGATCATGGCCTCGAGCGCCTGGTCGAGAACATCCGCCACGCGCCGAAGGTCCTCGGCATCGCCGCCTACCCAGGTGTAGGGGTTGTGGATCATCAGCATGGCATTCGATGCCATCACCACGCGGTGCGCACCACATACCGCCACGCTGCCAGCACTGGCCGCCAGGGCATCGACCCGGCCGGTGCAGCGTTCACCCAGCCGGCTGAGTGCATTGTGAATCGCGAGGCCTTCGAACAGATCACCCCCGTTGGTATTGAAGGCCACCACCACTTCCGAAACGCCATCGTCCACCGCCTTGAGGTCTTGAATGAACTGGTTCGCAGTGATGCCCCAGGCGCCAATCTCGCCGTAGACATAGACTTCGATCACCTTGGCCCCGGCCTCGCCCTCGGCGGCTGCAGCGATCTTGTACCAGTGCCCATCCTCGACCTGCGGCATGGGCTTGGCCTTGTTGAAGATGCGGAACGGCATCAACGGTTTCATGTTTTCCCCTTCTCGTCGGGCTCATCCGGCTCATCCTTGATGGCCGACAAGCTGCTGTAGTTGAGGCCCAGGTCCTTGGCCCGGGCGATATCTGCGGCGTTCTCTTCGTCCACGACTTCCGCGTCCGTACCAGAGCGAAGGCACATCTCCGTGCGCGAGGCGAAACCCGCCCCCACCTCGAGCATCCGCGACTGAACGTCTTGAACGGGATGGATGTAGGCCCAGCCCTGTGGTACCCACCGCGTGCGCAAGTACTCACGCCGCCGCAGGACGTAGTCCTCCAGTTCTAACGCCCCGGCCAGCACAGCCATGTCCATCCATGCGGCTCGCACAGGACGACACAACTGGTGGACGTAAACTTGGAACTGCAACTGCTCCAGCCGGCGGCGAAACTCAGTGAGCACCACACGAATCGCTCGGTCGTTCACATCGCGCATGTCGCCGGTCATCAGCTCGTAAGGCAGACCTGCGCCAGCGGCTGCAGCCATCAGTTGCTGCCGCATGAAGTCGGGGTAGTTGTTGCCGCCATCGGGCGGGTCGGAGAATTCCACCTGTTCCCCCGGCCCGAGTTCCTGCATGGTGCCGGGCTCCAATGCCACCATCGGCGTGAACGCATCTCGGTCATGGACAACCGGTGCGCCGGTCAGCATGTCCATCGGCGGATGCCCTGGCCCTTCCGGCGCGGGCTTGCGAACGAAACCGGCGAACAGGTTCGCCACTTCCTGGCGAAACAGCACCGCGTCGTCGTAGTTGTCCAGGCTGCGCAGGCGCTTCAGGATCGGCGCGAGCCGAGGCACACCGCGCAACTGGCCGGGTTCCAAGGGCTCGAAGATGTGCAACATTTGTTCGGCCGGGACCCTCACCAGAGGGTTGTAGCCGGCATTGAGCGAGGCCTTGTCGCTTGGGTGATTGCGGTAGCACCAGTACGCAACGCGTCGTCCGATGCTGTTGAACTCGATCCCGGCGCGGATGACGTTGCCGGACCGCGTCACTTCGAACTTGTCGTGCGGGACGAATTCAGGTGCAAGGCACTGCACCTGCAGTGGAACCGCCAGCCCATCCTCCAGCCGGCGCGGCCGCAAGCGGACGAAACACTCACCTGATTGCTCGACCGTCCGTGCTACCAGCGCCTGCTGGCCGTAGAAGTCGGTGCGCTCATCCGCATCCGATTCGTCCACCCAATCCTCCCACAGCACCTGCATGGCCTTGCGCAGCGCCTTGTCGAGCAAGCGCGGTTGAGGCGTGATGCCGGTACCGATCAGGTTGCTGACCCGTTTGTCGATGATGTTGGCCGCATACGGGTCGTTGCGCACCGCTGCCCGCGAGCGCGAACGCAGGCCGCGCAACGCGGGCATGATCAGGCTGTTTGGCCCCGTATCAGGGGCATCCCAGTTAGAGGACCGCCGCCCTTCGGCGGCGCCCTCATAGCTGGCCTTGATGCGCTCCGGTACCAGCAGGCCTGAGCGCGTGGAGATGTAGCGGCCGCTCACAAGCCCTTACCTCCGTGGTAGAGCCGAACCACGCGTGAGCGTCGGCCAGCTGCCTGGGCCAGCTCGGTGCGGATCAGATCGCGAGCCTTGATGAGTTCATCCACCGTCCGATACTCGACGGTGCGGTCGCTGTAGCGAACGATACGTTCGCCACGGGCAATCGCACCTTCGACAGCCGCAAGGTGTGCCTGGGTGTATGCCATGTCAGCGTCTCTTCAGATAGCCGCTGCTAGAGCTGCGGCGTTGCATTGGTTGAGGTGCCGGGCAAGGCGGCGTTGGCGTGGGCCGTGGGACCGGCCGGGCTGGAGACTGAGCCGGGGCTTGCGACTCGACTTCGGTATCGGCGTCGTCGTCTTCTTGCTCAATGGCCGGAGGCTTCGCAGGGGTCGGCTCATCAAACAGGTTCGCTTGGGCCAGGGCCTGGCGTAGCTTCTCCCAATCCTGCTCGCCGTAACGATGCAAGCCGAGGTAGTACGCCATGGCCAGGTTGTACACCTGAAGATCCAGCGCTTCGTTGCGGTCGGCCTTGCCTTTGACCCATTCGATTCGCTTGTACCCTTTCACGTAGCGGGCAATCTTGCGTTCTGCCACGCATTGCTGGAAGAACTCGTCCGGCAGGTCCTTGGCGAAGTGCACAGCACCAGGCCCCGACTCGAAGCTGTAACGGTTGTAAATCCAGTCTTTGGCCGTGTCGGTACCAACCATCCACAACTCGGCGCCGTTGCGTTCGGTCTGCCCTCGCCATGTGACATCAACCAGGGAGGGGCGCTGCGCAATGACGGGGCGCCCAGGCTTGCTTGCGCCTTTCAACGCGAAGACGTTGCGCCAACGGCGCACGCGGCAGAACTGGTAGACCTCGTGGGTGTGATGACCACCGGAGTCGATACCCGTAGCCAGGATGCCCAGGGAGACACCGCAAGGATGGCGGTATCGCACTTTCAACAGGTCATCCAGAAGCTCCCAGGTACGCTGATCTGCGGGATCACCTGGGATGACTTTGAAGTCAACGATCCAGCGCTCCATCCCAGCGCCCCAGCCAATGATCATCACCTCCAGACGGTTTGCCTGCACGTCGACGGAACAGGTCAGTACCAGCACGCCAACGGTCACGGTGCCGAGCACATAGTTCTCCTGCAACGCTCGGGCCTGCAGGACTTCGGCCTTGGTCTGCTCTACCGCGCTGTCCCATACCTTCGCCAAACGGGTGTTGTAGAACACCTGCATGGGTTCAAGGTCGCCCCGGTCTTGGGCGCGCTTGGCCTTCTCGAATTGCTTGGCCAGGTCAGCCCATGAGGTCCAACCGAGCGGCGCGTAGAGGGCGTTGAGGTGGAAACCCACAGTTTCGCCATCGCCCCGGGCGTGCGAGCGCCATTCCCCTTGGGCTAGCATCTCACCCTTGTGGTGCTCTTCGATCAGTACATCGCAATCGGGTGAAGAACACTTGTAGTGGACGGTCTGGAAATCAGCGGAGTACAGCAGACTCTCCCACTCCAACACCTGCATGTGACCGCAGGTTGGACAGGGCACGTAGTAATAACGCTGGTCGCTGGTTTCGAACAGATCGGCGATGCGTGAGGCGCCCTTGATGGTCGGCGAGCTGGAGAAGTAAAACTTGGCATTGCGTCCAAAGGTACTGCCCCGCGTCTCGGCAAGATCGACGGGGTCACCTTCTTCATCCACGTCAACGTCCCAGCGGTCAATCTCATCGCCGTAGATGTAGCGCGCAGCAAGCTCGGCCAGGTTGGAGGCCGAGCCAGCGGTGGTCGCGTACAGCGTGCCGCCCTCGAACTCTTTGGTATCCATCGTGTTGCGGGCATCACGGGATCGTGAAGCCGCCACACGCGCCTTCAATTCAGGCGTTGCGGCGATCGTCTTACCGATCCGGGCCGACACCCGCTTGGCCAGGGCCAGGCTGGGCAGCAACGTCAGGATGTTGGAGGGTGCCATGTGGATCAGCGCCCCAATCCAGTTCAGGGCGATCTGCGTTTTCATCAGCTGCGAGGCGACCATCGTAATGACGCGCTTGCAGGGGTGCGCTGGCGAGAGGCAGCGCATGGGTTCACGGGCATACGGCGTCCGTGCTGTGCGGTATTTGCCGGGTTCGGCTGCACCGGTATCACGCGGGATCCGCATGTACTCGTCAGCCCATTCATCAACCCACAATTCAGGGTCGGGCGTTAGCCCCCGGCCATACGCTTCGCGGTACGCCTTGGCACCGTCCGCGTATCCGGTGGGCATAAGGTCAGCTCTGTGTCATGGCTTGATTGAGATCGGCGCCGCTCATCTTGGCCGCGTCTTCGAAGACTTGGCGGAAGGCGCCCGTCAGGCGTTTTTCGATTTCCCAGGAATCGCTCATGCCCGCCAGCTCGGCAGCGAGCTGCGGAGCAAGACCGAACATCAGGTCTCGGAGCGTACGGCCAGCTGCGAAGGCGGCGTCTTCTACCGCCTTGCGCTCGACCAGGTTT
Source organism: Pseudomonas sp. A2 (assembly GCF_023100865.1). Taxonomy (NCBI): domain Bacteria; kingdom Pseudomonadati; phylum Pseudomonadota; class Gammaproteobacteria; order Pseudomonadales; family Pseudomonadaceae; genus Pseudomonas; species Pseudomonas sp. A2. The sequence continues at coordinate 2,117,977 of NZ_CP039127.1, read as the reverse complement.
CCCTGAACTTTGTTGAACTCCGCCTCGGCAAGCTGGGCAAGGTAGAACTCGCGATGCGCCCTTGCCTTCTGGAAGTCCAGCCCCTTGCCTGGCTGCTGGACCACTGGCTGCACCGCAGGTGTCTCGCCTCCTGGTTGAAGGTGGCTGCGCACATCCCGCTCCACCCGGTTTTCTTCATGCCGGGCCGCGACGGCTGCCTTGCTGGGATCGGCTGACTCGGCCAGTAGCGCCTCAGTGGCCACAACATCGACCCTGCCGTCGTCCGCGAGTACCAAGCGGTCCTGGCTGGCCAGTTTGGAAACGTAGGATTTCGACCATCCGCGTCGGGCGGCGAACTCCGATTTGGTCAGGTAGATCATGCTCAAAAGTCCAGTTCACCCAATGGATTCAAGGGGTTAACCAGTTCACCGCAGTTCACTAAGCTGGTGAACCTCCCGCTAACGAAGAGCCGCGGGTTTCCCGTCCCGTACCCCTGCCATATCGCCAGGGTCCCCCGCCCCGCCGGGGCTGCCGGCCGGGTCATTGCCCCGGCTCGCCGGCCTGAGGCGGCGCCTGCTCCAGCCCCAGCCGCTTGGCGGCCCAGCGCATGTAGAGGTTGATCGCGACATCGGCGCCGGCCATCGCAGCCAAGCAACCAACAGCTGCTGCCGCCCATACCGAAACGCCGAGGGCGTACAGCAGCATGTTGGTCGAAAGACCGCAGGTCACGCAGGCACCAGAGCGCAACGCCAACCGGCGAATCAGCCCCCAACCGCGAGCGCCCGCCATGTCCGCCCGCCACATCTCTCCCGAAACACCGCCGACCAGGGACAGCACGATCACCATCCAGATCGGCAGTTCGGCTAACGTTTGTTGCTCGCTGTTCATGTAAGCCTCATTGGCAAAGCACGGCGCCGGAAAAAGAAAACCCCGCCAGTTGGCAGGGTTCTCGGTGCGCCGACAATTCGGAGCGGCTTGCACAGCACAGTGCTTGTGGGGGAAGCGCCTAAGCGCACTTTTGATATCGTGGCGCCTTTTTACATGCCACCGGAAAAACCGAAAAGGGCCTATTTTCGGTTCGTCGCCATGTGGTGGCTATGTCTCATCAATGTCGCACGCAAGTCGCATATTCACCCGACGAACGGTCTGCTGGCGGACGCGGCCAGCGCGGGCGGCCAGGATGGCAAACACCTGCAGGTGAAGGGCCTTAACCCAGTTTCGGTAGGTGCGGTCGGCGTCCTCAGCCAGCCCAACCTCACGCATCTGCTCGCGCACCGTGACCCCATGCAGGTAGCGCAGTTGGGCCAGCTTGGCCAGCGTAGCCCCGCGCGGATCACGCCGCTCCAGCTGGACCACTGCCGCGTCAACCTCTGCTGCCGCGTGATCAAGGCCTGCACCGCCGACCAAAATTCGCGAACCGGATGAGCCTCCGCGCGGTGCAGCCCCCTTCCATTCCATAATGCTGCCCATTTGACTGCCCAAGCTGGCATCCAGCCCAAGCTGTCCACGCCGCTCTCCCCAATGCTTCATCAGCTCGGCAACCAGACGCAGGCGTTCGGACTGGTCGATAAGTGCCGCCATATCGATGCGGTGCAGCGCGTGATCCACCTGCCCCTGTAGGCGCAATCCTTGGTCCTTCGTCATCGCCAGCCCTCCCCGGCCAGTACCCAACACGCATTTGGCAAACCCAACACAAACCCAACACACTCAGAACTCAATGAATTCAATGGATTGGAAGTAACTGTGTTGAGTGTGTTGGGTGTGTTGGGTTTTTCAGGGTTCGCATAGAGATTTCTTCCCCCTTCGATTTCAGCGATTAAAAAAAATCGCGCGCGCGCGCGTGCGCCCAAACCCAACACACCCAACACACATCCCCCCAACGCCACAGATTCCGGGGCCTGAATGTGTGTTGGCTTACCGAAACCAACCCAACACAAACCCAACACACCCAACACACTTAATGGCAGAGTCATGCCGCAAGCCTCTTGATGTGGTCCCAACTGTCCACGCTCCAGCCCGCCAGCTTTGCTCGGGCACGCCACTCGACAACGGTCTTGCCCAGCTCGGCCGACTTCATGGATGGGGGCAGGGAAGGATCACCCTCGCTGGGCACAAAGAACGCCGCAAATCGGCGAGAACTGCCATCAGTCCAGGGGATAGGGCGTGTCTTCTCCACCTTCGCGCTTAACATCAGCGAGAACTTCGTGTGGCTCATGGAGTTCTCTTTGTTGTGGGAGCACCACTCAAGGAACATGGCGTACACATCGGAAGTCAGGCAGCAGCCCCATAGACCGTGCCCCAACTCGCCGTTTCGCCAGAGGTAGAAGAAGGTCTGCCAAGCCGTGCGACTCAGCTCAACAAGCCTCTGGCGGGCTTCAGTTTTTGGCGGACGCGTGCGCTGGTTGAAACCCCCAAGGTCGACATCGAGCAGCCACCCGTACAAGGCCGCCACCCCACCGTTGGCCAACTCTCGGGCGATAGCCTTTTGCCTTTCGGCGGGCAGAGTCTCCATTGGCCACATCACTAGCATCCGGCGGTCGTCTTCACTGATCGGCCACGGCATGATCTCGTTGCTCAAGAACGCCGAGTTCATGTGGTTGGATTCTTCCCAGCCGTTGATGAACTTGGATTCCATGCGCACCGTCTTGCCGGTGATCATGTGCTTGATCTTGCCTACCTGGTTGTAGCGCTGGTCACGGCTCACCACCTCTTCAAACACGGCCCAAAGCTTGCCGCTTTGCCAGGCATTGAAATTGCCCTCCAGCTGTGCCTGGCCAACCGTGGCACCGTAACGACCGTACAGCTCGCCCATGATGTCCGCGAACAGCAGGCTTTTGCCCGAGCCCTCCATGGTTGAGTGGAACAGAATCGCGGTGTCCATCTTTGCGCCCATGTGCTGCAGCGGGTAGGCCAGCCACTTGACCAGCCAATCCAACGCTTCGGCGTCATTGTTGCAAAGGAACGAGATCAGCCACCGCAGGTTCTCGCACGCAGCATCGTCACGGACCGGCTCAAGCGGCAAGCCCTCAAAAGTGTTGATGTAGATCGCCGGGTCCTTGGTCATCGTTGGGTCGAACACGATGTGATCGACGTCCACCACCCGCCGTTCCGGGCTGTTCAGCCAGAGCTGATAGGCATCCCCCAAGGCCATCTTGACGCTGCCCTCGGGCAACCGACGCTTCTTCTCGCGATCCCAGGCCTCTTTTGTCCCATCGATGTAGATGTACCGGTCGAGCGGTTCAAGCTTCAGCGCTCCACCCTTCTTGCTGGACATCTTCCGGGCCTGCTCAAGCTCTTGCACCTGCTCGGAGGCGATGAGCTTCTTGTCGGTCCGCTCCATCCACGCTTTCGAGAGTGGCTTGCCGACCAAGGCCTCGAAGCCTGTCCGCTTCATCGACCGTCCCTTGTCCAAGTCCCATACGTTCGTGGAACCTTCGACCAGGGCAAATCGGCGCATCGCAGCATCAATGTCCAGGGCATCTCCCCCCGGCCCCCCGGTGGCCGAGGAGTCGGCCGGGCTGATGGCCTCGACGTCTGATGGGGTGCGGGGAAGATGCTCGACATTGCTATCGACGACCGGAGGCAGCTCGGCCGGCTCCACCACCGATGGGGCACGGGGAAGTTCGCCCAATGGCGGCGGTGCCGGCGGACGGGACTTCGCGTCAATACCCAGGATCCGAGCTGCCGCCCTAGTCGCAGCCTTCTGGTCGCCGTCGTGCTCTAGGATGCAGAACACATCGAACGCATCATTCTTGTGTCCGTTCGCCAGCGGGTCCGAGGTGTGATGCGAGTAGAGTTTGCCCTCCGTGATTGTCACACCGGGTAGGCCTGAGCTGCTGTGCGGGCTCAACCACTTCCCATCGACGCGCTTGTAACCGTGCGCCTCAATCATCGTTGCGATGTCATGGATACGATTGAATTCAGGGATGACCTCGGGGAGCCGGTCACCAGATCGTGCTGTAGCTGTTGATGGTTTGGCCATGGGACGAGCTGCAGACGCAGGCGCTGCCGCCTTCGGTTTCCACGGGCAAACGGCCTCCGCCTTGGGTTTGAACTCATCCCAGTCCTGCCAGATGGCCAACAAGTCGGCAGGCAGCTCTGGCAAGCCTTCAGCTGTCGGAGGTGTACGCCATGTGTAAGGCTTGTGAGTGCCCGGGTGAATGGATGGTGGCAATACGTCCTGCACCAGGCCACCCCGCAACTCGAAGACCGTCACTTTCTTGAAAGGCTCAGCCGCCATGCGGAAGGCGGCCTCGCGGCCTGCATCCCCCGCGTCCATGGCAGTCTTCACTTGCACCATGAGCCCTTTGTAGATGGTGCCATCCGGGTCGTTTTTGTTTGGCCAAACCAAGGCGTGGCGGCTCAGTTCCACCCCCTCAGGGACGCGGAACATCACGCGGAATCGTTCAGGGTTGCCCACGGAGGTGGGGTACGCGTCAGCGAGTGTGTCGACATCGAGCCCAAGCGTCTGCTGCAGCACCTGCCGGGTCAGCTCGACATCATCAACATCGAGCGAGCAGACACGACTCGGCCCAAGCACAACACCGAGGTTGTGGTTCGGGCTCGCAGTCCAGAACGCTTCAGCTTTCGAGGCATCCGTGAAATAGCCACCAGGCTTGTTCCATCCGGCCCCCTTCGGCCCCTTTTCACCCGGTTCGATAGGAACCAGAGCCAGGCCGAAGGTTTCAATGTAACGCCGCGCCCAATCAGCTGTGGTAGGAGTTGGGCGTTCGCTCATCTCCGGCGCTCCCGCAACTCTTGGCAATCGATGCAGGTTTCGCAACCGGAGACTGACAATTGACGGGCCAGCGGGATGGGCTCATCGCAGTCTTCGCAGATTTGCGCGCTTGGCTTGACCGGGAGCCGCACGAGACGCTGCAGCGACAACTGGAGGAAATACTCAGCTCGGTCATTGGCAAAATCGACGGCATCAGCCATGGCTTGCGTCCTCCATGGCTTCGCGCGCGCCCGCCATGATGGCGAGAACTTGCCGGATAACTTCCATGCCACGCTGCTCCAGATTCAACACCTCCGACAAGGTCCAAACGTTGTCCGAGGCACCATCATGCAGGCTACCCACGAACTGACCTGACTCGGCCAGAAGCTTCGCAACAGCCTGCAAGGCATCGTTGGTAGCAGGTACAGGCTTGGGGCGATACCAGACCGCACCGGCAGGACGAACCAGCGCATCGAGCAGCCGAGGGTCAGCGGTCCACTGCACGATCTCTTCCAATTCGTCGGGGGTTGGCCAGCGGCGGTCATCGGCATGGTGCAACTTCTTCTGCAGGGCATCCACCTCGAGCCCCATGTCGAAGGCCAGCCTGGTGATACCTCCGTGATAATCACGACCCGCGCGATAGAGCGCTTGTCGCAAAGTGAGAACCGGACCTGCGCCCGGCAAAAGATCAATCCTGCTCATAACCGTAAATCCTCGGTTTACGGCCTAGTCATAGGATCATGTAAGACCTATCCTACGACCACGACCTGTGTGCTGTGCCTTGCGTGCTGTGCGGGCATGGCATGTGGTAATAGTCGTCCGGCTGAACTTGTGAGAGAGGCCACCGGCCGACGAGAGTGATGGTGCTACGCACTGTCATAGCTGGGCTGGGAGGTGAGAGTCCTGGCTCAGCGTTCTTACCCCTTTCCTTGCCTTAAGTATCCCCAGTCAATGTCCGGTCGCAGCGACTCACAAGTAACCTCCCCTCCCGTTTCTCGATCCAAATTGACAGCCAACCCCGCACCTGCGCGACGGTTTCCATAAGCCACTTGCTTCAGTTGGCCGACCGATGTTCCGCAGTGCCGTGCGAGGGCGTCGACCCCTTCCTTGTCTATCGTTTTCAAATATTCGCTAAGCGTCATAGACACCTCCAATGCTCGGCAGATTAGCAATTGCTAATTATGAAGGCAATAGCAACTCGTAATTTACTGTTTGCTAACGGAAAGCAATCATCTGCAGATGGACATTAACGAAAGGCGCATCGCCTCCCTCCGTACGATCATGGGGAACCTGAGCCAGAAGGAATTCGCCGAGGCTCACGACCTAGACGCGTCGTACCTGTCGCAACTGCTCAACGGCCACCGCAAGCTGGGGGAAAAGGCTGCGCTTAATCTCGAGCTCAAGATTGGGCTTGTAGCAGGGACGCTGACATCTCCTCCAATGGAGGTACCCTCCATCGCAGCCCCAACCAACGTGGTTCGCCTGCCCACCAGGGCAGCAAAGGACAAGAACTACGTTCTGATTCCGCATCTCGATGTCGCGGCTTCTATGGGGCATGGCAAGGCAGCCCCGGAAATGCACATTGAAGTCATCCGCGACATGACGGTTCACCTAGACTGGCTCAGGATGCAGGGCCTTAGTTTTTCCAACATCGATAACCTGGCGATCATCACTGGCGATGGCGACAGCATGTCTGGCACATTCGCTGACGGCGATGCCCTGCTTGTGGATCGCGGGATCACCGAGGTGAAGACAGACGCAATTTATGTCTTCACCCTCGACGGCGATCTCTACATCAAACGCCTGCAGCGTCTGACTGGAGGCCAGCTCCGAATGATCTCCGATAACCCTGTCTACCCGCCGATTACCATCGACGAGTCGATGATCGAGCGGATGCATATCCAGGCCCGTGTCCTACTGGCCTGGAACGCGAAAAAGCTCTAACGCCTTCTCGGGTTGTGTCACACCGGCCATCCGCCGGGGAGCAACCACGCCCGGACAATTTAGCATCTGCTATTGAACAATTATTTAGCTTTTGCTAATTTCAGCTTCGTGCCCCTCTCTCACATCAAGGACACGAAGAATGAAACCAGCACAGCACAACGGATCGGGAGGAATTCTGATCCATCCAACCGCCTGCAGCAGCGTGGCAAAAATACAGGCATTCCAGCGCAGCACCGGGTTGCAGCTGGTCGTCACGCTCGAAGGTAAAGCCCATGCCGTACCTGCCAATGGGGGTGCTGCATGAGCGAATTCAGGATCTCCCTTCGCCAGATCATGCTGCTACAACGCACCTTGGATAACGGCGGCACTGCGACCTGCAAATTGCAGCGTCCTGAAGCCACGGTCGATGCACAGATCGAGATCGAAAATGACAGTACGCATCACAGCATCAAGGTGACCCTTGGGCCGCTTTGCAGCAGCCTGAAACTTCCGCGCGCCCTCTCCACCAAGTGCCAGTCCTTAAGAGATTTTGTACAGGACATCGCGAATGGCCGGGCTGACTCCGCAGCCCAAACGGAAGAAGCGCTTGCCCTCATGGAGGCACAAGTCAGCGTTGAAGAGGTCCTGCAGACGGGTCAGACAGCCTACGTTATCGCCACCGTAAACCGACAGCTTCCCCTTGGCGCCGTGGTGACTGACGACCAGGGCGATGTCTGCGCTGCAGTGACGGGAGCCACCAAAGAGCAGCTCGCAGCAGCAGTCCGCGCGAAGCTTCGGCCCAGCCCTGACGGTATCGGGAAATGCGCATGAGTACGCTGGAACAGCTCCGCAGCGAGTGGACCACCCCCTGCCCAACGCTCACTGCGGTGAGAGAGCGATATTTCCCCCACATCGGGTCAGACAGGCGGTTCAAAGAGCTGATCAACAAAGGGCGTATTGATCTTCAGCTGAGCAAGATCGACAGCTCAAAGAAAGCCCAGCACGTGATCTACCTGCACAACCTTGCCGCTTATCTCGACCGGCAGGCCGAACGCTCTACCCAATCTGCTTGACCAGGCGGCCCCGGCCATCAGGGGCTCATGGCCCCCGCCGACTCTCACACCAACGGCGGAGGGCTACATTTGGAGCACAGCACATGCAACCGCATCAACAAGTTCTTGCCCTGGGCATCATCTTCCTGGTCACCCTGGCCATCCTGCCTTTCCTGTTCGCGAAAGCTCGGCATCGTGCCTTCAACAGGGGCTTGGATATCGGGAAACAGCGTCTGCAAGCCGATCTGAAATTGCAGATACAAAGCCTGCAAGTGGACCTGGACGAAGCGCGAGTTCAAGCCGAGGCGAGCCAGCGCAAGCACCACATGGCTGTAGCCCATCTCAAAGGCAACGTCCGCGAGCTCGAAGCCAGGATCATGTCGTATACCGGACTGGCAGTGTCCAGGGCGGATTACGAGCTGCTCATCAGCGCCTTGGAAACCCTGAGCCTCACCGAGCGGACGTTAACCGCAATGAAGGCAACTCAGCAGGCATCACGCGCCAGGCTACAAGCCGCTGGACTGGATGTTCTGGCTAAACGCATTCACACCCATCTGCGTGAAACCCCAGCCAGGGCCGCAAACGCGGAGGAGGCAGCATGAGCCAGTACGACCATTCCGCACCCAACGCGGAACTCAACGCAGCCGCGTGGCTAGGCCAGGCCGGACTGTATCGAACTCGGTTTGACGCCGTGCGCAACTGCGAGCAGTCCGTCACAAAGATTACCGCTGACGAACTATTCGAGCTGGCCAGCAAGCAGGTGCTCAACCAGCTGAAGGAGGGAAGCCAACATGCCTAACCCGGAGCGCACTTGGCAACTGACGAGCCTTGCGCTCGCCGTGGTGCTGGTCGGCGCTCTGTTCGGACTGTACAGCAGCGGCCCCGCCCGCAGCGTCACAACAGACACGTTAACGACTGTTAACAGCGCCACGAACCTTGAGCATCTGGCCCTGAGCCCGAACGCTCGTCGAATCCATGAGAGGTATTCGTTGTGACCAACACACAGAGCTACACCCCGACCACCCGGACGACGCAGGGCGTACAGCCGATGTTTCGTCCCGCCATGTCGTTCATCTGCGATATCTGCGGGAAAGCTCGCGTTAAAGGCAACCACGACCAGTGCTCCAAGACCCGCCAGGCAGCTGGCTTCATCATCATGCGAGGGCGCAAGCCATGAACACTGCATTCATGCTAATGGCGCAATACAACGGGCTAGCCATCATCCCAATCGACCAGGTGTGCACCGACTACTTCACCCACCTCACCCCTGACATGTTTCAGCGGAAGGTTCTTGCCGGACAGATCAAGCTTCCTATCACTAGGATCGAGACAAGCCAGAAGAGCGCACGAGGCATTCATATTGCCGATCTGGCGCAATACTTAGATCAACAGCGGGAGGCTGCCCTCAAGGAATGTGCGCAATTAAACAAGACGTTTCGGGCCGGCTAACCGGGAGATTGCACCTCGCCTGGCAAGGCGCCGGTGGCCGGCGACATCGTCGACGATCAACCCGGACCTGCCTTTGGCGAGGGCAGCTAACGACCCATAGCAGACATTCCGGGCATGGCTTCAGATTGATCGCTGGTTCACACGAGCAGATAGCTGCTCGGCGTTTTCCTTGCGCTCCGAATACCGATCCACCAGGAATTCCTGGTGGTCACGCAGCAGCACGGTGAACTTCACCAGCTCCTCCATGACATCCACCACGCGGTCGTAGTACGGCGAAGGTTTCATCCGCCCAGCGTCGTCGAACTCCAGGTAGGCCTTGGGTACCGAGGACTGGTTCGGGATGGTGAACATCCGCATCCAGCGGCCAAGCACCCGCAGTTGGTTGACCACGTTGAACGACTGCGAGCCGCCACATACCTGCATGACCGCCAGGGTCTTGCCTTGGGTGGGTCGAAGGGCTCCCAGTGCGAGGGGGATCCAGTCGATCTGTGCCTTGAAAACCGCGGACATCGCACCATGGCGCTCGGGCGAGCACCAGACTTGACCTTCCGACCACTGCACCAGATCACGCAATTCCTGCACCTTCGGGTGCTCTACAGGTACATCGTCAGGCAGCGGCAGGCCTGATGGATTGAACACCCGCGTCTCGGCACCGAAGTGCTCCAGCAGGCGTGCGGCTTCTTCCACCAGCAAGCGACTGAAGGAGCGTTCGCGGGTTGATCCGTACAGCAGCAGGATGCGTGGTTTGTGTTCTCTTGAACGGGTTCCCGTTGGCGGCACATCGAACAGCGCGAGGTCGAGATTAGGCAATTGCTCGGACATGTTTCCTCCTGCTCAAAGCGTACCGATGCGATCCAGCTCATGCTTGAGCTGATCACGGTCGAGGTGATCGAAAGGCAGTGCGAAGAAGGCCTGGCAGCGAGCCTCGATGCGGGCCAGCGTGGTGCAGAATGCTGCGTCGACCGACGCCTCGTCAGCCACGAAATCGGACGGATCCTCCAGCCCCCAGTGCGACTTCAGTGCAGGGCCGAAATACACCGGGCAAGCTTCGCCGGCAGCCTTGTCGCACACGGTGATGACGATATCAGGAGGGCAACCCTCGAACGCGTCATTGCCCTTGCTGCTCAGCCCATCGGTCGAGATGCCGGCATGCTGCAAGGTGATCAAGCTGCGAGGCAACACTTGGCCCTTCGGAAAACTGCCGGAACTGACTGCTTCAAATCCGTGAGGTGCCAGGTGATTGAACATGGCCTCGGAAAGGATGCTGCGGCAGCTGTTGGCCGTGCACATGAACAGAACTCGCATCGGGGCTCCTCCGCTTCGTGGCGGATGTCAGAGGCTCAGGCGCAATGCCAGGGCCGAAAGGGTGATCAACAGAACCGGCAGCGCCAGCAGGACGCCGACCTTGAAGTAGTAACCCCAGGTGATGCGCATGCCTTTGCGCTCCAGCACGTGCAGCCAGAGCAGCGTGGCGAGGCTGCCGATGGGGGTGATTTTCGGGCCGAGGTCGCAGCCGATGACATTGGCGTAGATCATCGCCTCACGCACCAGCCCTTGCGCCTCGCTGGCCTGGATCGACAAGGCGCCAACCAGCACGCTGGGCATGTTGTTCATGACTGAGGACAGCAATGCAGCAATCAGCCCGGTGCCAATGGCGGCACTCCACAGCCCTTGCTGCGCAAGGCCATCCAGCAGCTGGGTGAGCATGTCGGTGAGGCCGGCATTCTTCAGCCCGTAGACCACCAGGTACATGCCAAGAGAGAAGATCACCACCTGCCAGGGCGCTTCGCGCAGTACCCGGCGGGTCGAGATGCGGTGCCCGCGAGCGGCGACGGCAAAGAGGATCGCCGCACAGGCTGCGGCCACCGCGCTGATCGGGATACCCAGTGGTTCCAGGGCGAACAGGCCTACCAGCAACACCAGCAGCACCCAGCCACCGACGTTGAAAGTCGCGCGGTCTTGAATCGCCTCGCTTGGCGTCTTCAGTGCCGCGACCGTGTACTGCCTCGGGATATCACGGCGGAAGAACAGGAACAGCACCAGCAGGGTTGCGGCCACGCTGGCGAAATTCACCGGCACCATCACCGAGGCATATTCGCTGAAGCCCAGCCTGAAGTAGTCGGCCGAGACGATGTTCACCAGGTTGGAGACTACCAGCGGCAGGCTCGCCGTGTCGGCGATGAAGCCGGCGGCCATGACGAAGGCCAGCGTCGCGGCGGGAGAAAAACGCAGCGCGAGCAGCATCGACATGACGATGGGCGTGAGGATCAGCGCCGCACCATCGTTGGCGAACAGCGCCGACACGGCAGCACCGAGCAGCACGCAGAAGGCGAACAAACGGTAACCGCTGCCGTTTGCCCAGCGCGCCACATGAAGCGCGGCCCACTCAAAGAAGCCGGCCTCGTCCAGCAGCAGGCTGATGATGATGACGGCGATGAAGGTTGCGGTGGCGTTCCAGACAATGGCCCACACAGTCGGGATGTCGTGCAGCGAAACGGCACCCGCCGCCAAGGCGATGAGGGCACCAAGCGCAGCACTCCAGCCAACGCCAAGCCCCTTCGGTTGCCAGATGACCAATATGAGGGTGAAAATAAAAACGGCAATTGCGACCAGCATGAAAATCTCGCTCGGTGATGATCAGCAGCAGGCAGCGTCACGAACGGGGCGGCCGTCCATGTTCTTCAGCCGATGAGAGTTGTCTGCCAACCACTGTGAGTTAGCCTGCAAGGTCACTTGCAACATTTCATGCACCCAAGCGGGCAGATCCGGGTTCAGGCGGTAATACACCCATTGACCCTGGCGGCGATCCAACAGCATGCCATTACTGCGCAACTGCGCGAGATGGCGGCTTATCTTGGGTTGGCTGTCGTTCAGTGCGCACATCAATTCGCAGACACATAGCTCACCGAGGCTAGCGATCAGCAGGGTGGCGCGAACACGGGTCTCGTCGGATAAGCTCTTGAACACATCAGGCGGGGTAATCATGGCTGCACCAATACATGTGGAAAACCGAATATACGAATTTCCATATGTATAATGCAAACAGATTTGGCCCGAACGTCCGCTATGGGTCGAGAGCAGCCGTTCGCGACTGACCGCAATCAACACACAGCCGATGCCTACCACCACTAAGCGCATATAGAGGTAGCATCGTTATCCACCCGCCTACTCAGCCCGGGCGCCGAGTTTAACCGGTGCCTGAATGATCCGATCCAGCCACTTCCAACCTTTATACCCATCCCCTCGCCCACGCAAATGGGTATATCGCCGCAGCGAGTTCCAATCACGGTGACCAGATACGCTTGAGACCCTGGGTATGTCCCAGTCCATTTCAAACAACCGACTCACCCCTTCGTGACGCAAGTCGTGGAAGTGCAGGTCCTCTATCCCTTTCATCTTGCATGCCTTCGACCAGGCTGTGCCGATTGAGTCCGTGTTATACGGGAATATCTCGCGACACTCTCGGGGCATGCTCTGCACGATGATCCACGCCTCGTCCGGCAAGTAACACCAGACATCGTTGCCGATCTTCTGACCGGGGTTTTTCATGTCCCGCACCTTCACTGCCTGCCGGTGCTCATCCAGATCTTCCCAACGTATTCGTGTGATCTCGTCCATTCGGCGGGTCGAAAAAATCGCGAACGCTACTACCTTGGGCATGTGGATGACGCTCGGACGTCGCTGCAACATCTCGAAGAAGTGCTCCATCACCCTATCGATCTCATCCAGCGAAGGGCGCCGATCCCGCTCACGGCTTTTAAGGTTGTACCCGAACTTCTTCAGCACGAGGCGCGCATCTGGCATTGCTTGCGCGTCAATCTCATAGCCCCACGCCGCCCTGGCCAGCGACAGTACCGACCCCAAGTGCGCCAGGTCATTGCCGGCCGTCTGCGGTTTAATGCCTCCACCTTCAGGACTCATGCGCCAGAGCGCGTAATCCACCAGCACCTGCTGAGTGAGGTCGGAATCCACCTTCTCGCCTAAGTAGCTTTTTTTGATGGCATTCAATGTTCGCCGCTTCGTCTCACCCAGCGGCCGGGCTTTCTCGGCTTCGACCAGGTAGCGCTCGATCATGTCCTTGACCGTGTGCCCCTTGCGGCTGGCCCGCTCGATAGCGCCAGGTACCGCCAATTCGGTCTCCCGTCGCTTCGCCCAGGCTTGAGCAGCCTGCTTGCGGGCGAATGTCTGGGCTTCTTGGTAAACTATGACACCCTTTTTCTTGAGGCGGATCTGGACGGTGTAGCTGACCGTCCCATCGGCCTTTTTCCTTGCTCTGATCGTTGCCATGATTTTCGGTGGTACAAGCGTGATTGGCGGTGGTACATCGTACCACTGTCACACCAAAAACGCCCAAAAACCCCCAAAAACGGCACAAAAATGCGTAGACCAGAATGCCCCTAGAATCAGCCTCAAAGCCACAGACCACGCGCCCTGAGCCGTCACGCCGGTTCAGCGTTGCCCCCATGATGGACTGGACAGACCGCCACTGCCGGTTCTTCCTGCGCCTGCTCTCCAAAAACACCCTGCTGTACACCGAAATGGTCACCACCGGTGCCCTGCTGCACAACGACGCCCAGCGTTTCCTGCGCCACGACGTCTCCGAACACCCGCTGGCCCTGCAACTGGGCGGCAGTGTGCCGGCCGACCTGGCCGCCTGTGCCCGCCTGGCCGAGGAGGCTGGCTACGATGAGGTCAACCTCAACGTCGGCTGCCCGAGTGACCGGGTGCAGAACAACATGATCGGTGCCTGCCTCATGGCCCACCCGGCGCTGGTGGCCGATTGCGTGAAAGCCATGCGCGATGCGGTGTCGACCCCGGTGACGGTCAAGCACCGCATCGGTATCAATGGCCGCGACAGCTACGCCGAGCTGTGCGACTTCGTCGGCCAGGTGCGCGAGGCAGGTTGCCGGAGCTTTACCGTGCATGCGCGCATCGCGATCCTGGAAGGGCTGTCGCCGAAGGAGAACCGTGAGATTCCGCCGCTGCGCTATGACGTGGCGGCGCAGTTGAAGGCGGACTTCCCGGACCTGGAGATCGTGCTCAACGGCGGGATAAAGACCCTAGCCGAGTGCCAGGCACACCTTGAAACCTTCGATGGGGTAATGCTGGGGCGTGAGGCGTACCACAACCCTTATCTGCTGGCCGAGGTGGACCAGCAGCTGTTCGGCAGCGAGGCGGCGGTGGTCAGCCGCAGCGAGGCGCTGGCGCAGTTGCGGCCTTATATCGTCGCGCACATGGAAAGTGGTGGCGCGATGCACCACGTTACCCGGCATATCCTGGGGCTGGCCCAAGGGTTCAAAGGGGCGCGGCGCTTCCGCCAGTTGCTGTCGGCGGACATTCACAAGGCGGCGGAGCCGTTGGCGGTGTTCGACCAGGCGGTGGAGCTGTTGCAGGGGCGGTAATTCAGCAGGTGAGCCTGATCGCCAGCAAACCATCCCCTCCAGGATGCCGCAGGGGTTCAGATATATGCAGATGCTGTGGGAGCGGGTTTACCCGCGAAGAAAACAACTCGGTACATGGCACCGGCTTCGCCGGTGTTCGCGGGTAAACCCGCTCCCACAGGGACGGCGCAAACCACCACATTTTGTGTAAGCCAGTTGTATCTCCAGCGGCCCTTGCAAGCAGATGCGGAACCTCGGGGCCGCTTGCGACTCGAATCCTCACCTTTCGCACCGCGCTTCGCGAGCCCTTGAGTGGCCGTCGGGGCTCGGGTAATGTCGAGTCATTGCACAGGACAGAGCACGCCCATGACCTCCAAGCTGGAACAACTCAAGCAGTTCACCACCGTGGTCGCCGACACCGGGGACCTGGACGCCATCACCCGCCTGAAACCGGTCGATGCCACCACCAACCCGTCGCTGCTGCTCAAGGCTGCGGCCATCCCGGGTTACGCCGAGCTGCTCAAGCAGGTGAAGGCCGATGCCAAGGGTAATGTCGACCTGGCCTGCGACAAGTTCGCGGTGGCCGTGGGTTCGGGCATCCTCAAGGTCATCCCGGGGCGTATCTCCACCGAGGTCGATGCCCGCCTGTCGTTCGATGAACCCGCCCTGCTGGCCAAGGCGCGCAAGCTGATCGAGCTGTACGAAGCCGCCGGTGTTGGCCGCGAACGCGTGCTGATCAAGCTGGCCTCCACCTGGGAAGGCATCCGCGCCGCCGAGAAGCTGGAGAAGGAAGGCATCCAGACCAACCTCACCCTGCTGTTCTCCTTCGCCCAGGCCCAGGCCTGCGCCGATGCCGGGGTGTTCCTGATTTCGCCGTTCGTGGGCCGTATCTACGACTGGTACAAGAAGAGCACCGGCAAGGAATACGTGGGCGCCGAAGACCCGGGCGTGCAGTCGGTCACTCGCATCTACAACTACTACAAGGCCAACGGCTACAAGACTGTGGTCATGGGCGCCAGCTTCCGCAATATCGGCCAGATCGAACAGCTGGCCGGCTGCGACCGCCTGACCATCAGCCCAGAGCTGCTGCAGCAGCTCAGCGATGACCAGGGCGACCTGCCACAGGTGCTGAAGCCGGGTAATGCCGGCGAGGCCAAGCAGCAACTGAACGAAAGCCAGTTCCGCTGGGCCATGAACGAAGATGCCATGGGTACCGAGAAATTGGCCGAGGGCATTCGCCAGTTCGCGCGGGACCAGGAGAAGCTGGAGAAGTTGATGGCTGAAAAGGCCTGATACATTTCGGGATTGCCTGACGGGCGGGAAGTGTTCAGCATTTTCCGCCCGTTTTTGTTTTACCTGGCCTTAGATTTGTATTGAATTCCAGGGCCTCTTCGCGGGTAAACCCGCTCCCACAAGGATTCCCACAGGCCAGAAGTTGGCGCTGTACCTGTGGGAGCGGGTTTACCCGCGAAGAGGCCCGAGAAGCCACCTGAGCTGTCGATGACCTCCTCTACCCCATTGCCCCTCGTACTCGCCGGCCCGGTACTGCGCCGCCTGGAACCCCAGCGCCTGGCCATCTGGCTGGTCGCCACGCAACCGCTGCAACCCGAATTCATCTTCCCGGCAGGCGAGGCCCAGGTCGATTGCCAGGTGGTCGCGGTGGGCCAGCACGCCTTCATCCATCTGCTGGACATCCACTTCGCCCAGCCGCTGCCCTGCAACCAGCTGCTCGACTACGACCTGCTCATCAACGGCCAGGGCATCGCAGGCTGGGCGCCGCACCTGCTTTACCCCGGCGCCCGGCGCCCAAGCCTGGTACTGCGCGATCGGCTCGACCACCTGCTGCACGGTTCCTGCCGCAAGCCGCATTTCCCGGCCGCCGATGGCCTGCTCTGCGCCGACCGCCTGCTGCAGGCCTGCAAAAAACCCGCGGACCGCCCCGCCGTGCTGCTGATGACCGGCGACCAGGTCTATGCCGACGACGTTGCCGGCCCGATGCTGCGCGCCATCCATAGCCTGATTGCGCGCCTGGGCCTGTTCGACGAGCAACTGGAGGGCGCGGTGGTGCCCGACAGCCAGGCGCTGTACCAGCACCCGGCCTGCTATTACCACCGCGCCGACCTGCTGCCAGCGCAGGAACGCAACGAAACCCTGCGCGAGCGCTTTTTCGGCGGCAAGCGCAAGCCGATATTCTCGTCCAGCAACGCCGACAACCACCTGGTGACCTTCGCCGAGGTCATGGCCATGTACCTGCTGGTGTGGTCACCGGTGCCCTGGCAGCTGGTGAACCTGGACATGCCCGACGGGCTCACCGCACCGCGCCAGGCACGTTACCGCCAGGAGCTGCCGCTGATCCAGGCGTTTGCCGACAACCTCGGCCAGGTAGCGCGGGTGATGGCCCACCTGCCGTGCCTGATGATCTTCGACGACCACGACATCACCGACGACTGGAACCTCTCGGCGCTATGGGAAGAAACCGCCTACGGCCACCCCTTCTCGCGGCGGATCATCGGCAATGCCCTGCTCGGCTACCTGCTGTGCCAGGCCTGGGGTAACGACCCGCAGGGTTGCAAGCCACTGCTCGGGCAATGCCAGGCGTTGAACAGCCAGACCCAGGATGAGCTGATCGGCGCACTGCTGCGCTTCCAGGGCTGGCAGTTCAGCCTGCCCACCAACCCACCCTTGCTGGTGCTGGACACCCGCACCCGCCGCTGGCGCAGCGAAAGCAGCCTGGCCAAGCCGTCCGGCCTGCTCGACTGGGAGGCGCTGAGCGAGTTGCAGCAAGCACTGCTGGACCACCCATCGGCGATCATCGTGTCGCCTGCGCCGATTTTTGGCGTGAAGCTGATCGAGACGGTGCAGAAGCTGTTCAGCTGGCTGGGCTACCCGCTGCTGGTGGATGCCGAGAACTGGATGGCCCACCGCGGCGCAGCGCAGGTCATCCTCAACATCTTCCGCCACTCGCGCACGCCGGGGCACTACGTGGTGCTGTCCGGCGATGTGCATTACTCGTTCGTCTATGAAGTGCTGATCCGCCACCGCCAGCGCAGCCCGCACTTGTGGCAGGTGACCAGCAGCGGGATCAAGAACGAATTCCCGCGGCGCCTGCTGGATGTGCTCGACCGGCTCAACCGCTGGCTGTATGCGCCACGCTCGCCGCTCAACTGGTTTACCAAGCGGCGGGAAATGGAGGTGGTGCCGCGTACGCCCAGCCATAGCAAGGCTGGCGAGCGGTTGTGGAACGGTGCGGGGTTGGGGCAGGTGTTCTTCGATGAACAGGGGCGGCCGGCGCGGGTGTATCAGCTAGATGCGGGTGGGGGTGAGGCTACCGAGTTTGCGCGGCGGGGGTGATCAGGCAGGTAATGCTTGTGTTGGCCTTGCCGGCCTCTTCGCGGGTAAACCCGCTCCTACAGGTGAGTGCATGACTCAAGACTGGTGCATAACCTGTGGGAGCGGGTTTACCCGCGAAGAGGCCGGTACAGGCTGAAGATCAGGTCCGCTCCAGCGCATTGACCAGGTCATGGAAGGCTTCGCGGTTGGAGTCGTTCAGGCCCATGAGGATCTTGTGCGCCTCCAGCACCTTGGAGCGCACCACATCTTCATTCTGGTCTTGGGATGGCAGGTCGGTCAGGCATTCCGGACACGGGATCGGCCGATCGACGATGTTGAACACCTGGTCGAAGCCCATCGACTGCAACAACCGGGAAATGTCCGGGTTGGTGGTGACCACGGTCGGCAACAGGCCCACCTTCTGGCGCGACAGGATCGACAGCTTGGCCAGCAGGCCCAGGGTAGTGCTGTCGATGCTCTCGGTTTCGGTCAGGTCGATGACAATCGCCGAGAAGTTCAACGCGGTGAAAATCTTCTCGATCGTCGCATCCAGCGCCGAACACAGGGTCAGGCGCACTTCACCGACGAATTTCAGGACGAAGGTACCGCTCTGCTCGGCGAACTGGATTCTACCGGTACTCATTGAAGGTTCCTGCTCAACACCAATAGGGCGATATCATCCGGCATCTCCCCAAGCGTAGCCAATCCGAATCGTTGACGCAGCCCATCCAGGCTGCCACCTGCTGCCCTGACGATTTCCGGCAGGGCGGTTTCTTTATCTTTGAGCGTATCACCCGGCAAAAGGTCCAGAATGCCATCGGACATCAGGCTGAGGCTGAACTGCGGCGGCAGCTCCACTACCAGGTCCTGGTAGGTAGCCTCGTCGAACAGCCCCACCGGCAGGCCGCGGCCTTCCAGGTAGCGGGTGTGCTCGGGGGTGTGCAGCACCGGCAGCGGCAGATGGCCGCCAACGGCGTAGGTCAGCAGGCCGGTGTCTTCATCGATCACCCCGCCAACCATGGTCACGTGCTTGCCCAGCTTGCAGTTGATCAGCCCGCGGTTGATGTGGCTGAGCACCTGCGAGGGTTTGAACTCGCGCATTTTGCTGCCGCGCTTGAATTCGAACAACAGCCGTGTGGTCATGAACTTCAGCAGCACGGTGACGAACGCTGAGGACGCGCCATGCCCGGAGACGTCGGCGAGATAGAAAGCGATGCGCCGTTCGTCCACCCGGAAGTAATCGGCAAAATCACCCGACAGGTACAGCGACGGGATGATCTGATGCTCGAAGGCGAACTCGCCGGCCACCCAAGGGCTTTCCGGCAGCATGTTCATCTGCACCTGGCGACCGGCGGTCTGGTCCTCCTGCAGCAGGTGCAGGCTGGCCTCCAGTTCGCGGTTGGCGGCTTCGAGCTTGTCGCGGTAGCGCTGGTTTTCCAGCACCAGACGCGAGCGGTCGAGGGCGCGGCGCACCGAATGCTCGAGCACGGCCAGGTCTTCCAGCGGCTTGATCAGATAGTCGGCAGCGCCCAGGCGCAACGCTTCCACCGCATCACTCATGACGCCGGCACCGGACACCACGATCACCGGCAACTGCGGGGCGCGCTCGCTGACCTGGCGGATCAGTTCGAGGCCGCCCATCTGCGGCATGCGCAGATCGCAGATCACGAGGTCGGGCTGGTGTTCTTCGAAGACCTGAAGCCCCTGCTGGCCATTGCCGGCCTGGAGGACGCTGAAGCCACTGTCTTCAAGATAGGCGGCGAGGCTTGCACGGACCACGTCGTCGTCATCGATGATCAGCAGCGTTGCACTGGTTTTCTGCATGTGGGCGAACGGCGCCGATTTAGGTTGGTGCAGCGGTGTCGGCAAGGCAGACGGCCAGCTACGGGAATTCTTTATGGTCACACTCTACTTGAGTTGTAGGACAAGAACACCTGCCCGGCAACTGTCTGGCAACTGCGAGAGCTACCTTGTAAGGCGCAGACGGTACTCCCATCCGGCAGGCGTTTCAAGCATGCAAGGGTCGACCCCGGCGCACTTTACAGGGCAAATCACCGAGAGTTATAAGAAAGTCGACCAGCGCAACCCGACGGGAAGGATGCAGCATGCCCCACACGCCCTCCAGCCATGGCGAGAAACGCGATTTCATCCGCATGCGCATCGACACCGAGGTCAGCCTGCTGCACGAAGGCCAGGTGATCGCGGCAGTGTGCCTTGACCTGTCCAGCGGCGGCATGCAGGTGCAGGCACCGCAGCGCTTTCAGGTGGGGGACCATATCGAGGTACGGATCGAGTCCGAGCATCCGGCGCTGAAAGGGCTGCACGCCAGCACGGAAGTGGTGTGGATTGCCGACCAGCCGGGCGGGCAACAGAAGTTCGGGTTGCGAATTGTGGCGATGCATTGATGACCCTGCTGGGCACCCCTGTAGGAGCGGCCTTGCGTCGCGATGGGCTGCGCAGCAGCCCCCGACTTCAGCTTCGCCGCTTGAATTGCCGGGGCCGCTTTGCGGCCCTTTCGCGACGCAAGGCCGCTCCCACAAAGAACCCGCGCAGGATCAGAAGTCGTCTTCGACCTCGCCATCCTTGACCTTGAACTCGCGGTTCTGCAGGTAGGCGTTGCGAATGAAGATGTACTTGTCACCCTGGATCAGCTTCTCTGCCGACAGCAGGTCGGCGCGGGTGTCGATGATGTCCAGGGCAAAGATCGAATTGCGCGTCGGCACATGGTCGATGTAGCGGTAGGGTTTGGTGTAGGTATCCGGGTACTTGGCCACGCCGTCACGCACGGTGCTCGGGCCCAGCAGCGGGATGACCACGTACGGGCCGCTCGGCACGCCCCAATAGCCGAGGGTCTGGCCGAAGTCCTCGTCGTTGCGCTGCAGGCCCATCTTGGTACCCACGTCGAAGAAGCCGCCCAGGCCGAAGGTGGTGTTGACGATCAGCCGCGCAGTGTCCACGCCCGCCGCATGGGGCTTGAACTGCAGCAGGTCGTTGGCCAGGTTGGTCACGTCACCCAGGTTGCGGAAGATGTTGTGGATGCCATCTTCGAGGAACTGCGGGGTGACCGCCTGGTAGCCCTTGGCCAATGGCTTGAGGGCATAGGTGTCGAGGGTATCGTTGAAACGGAAGATCGGGCGGTTGACCGCTTCCCAGGGATCTTCCTCGGTGGCTGCCTGGGTGGCTGCCACGGGCGCCAGCAGCATGCTGGCGCAGACACAGGCCTGGGTGACTCGTTCGATCACACTGGCACCGATCCTACGCATAGGTGTTTCTCCATCGAATTTCTCGGCCGCAAGCGCAAACGGGTGCGCTGCTGTACGGCGGCAGTATAGAGGCTTGCGGGCTGATAAACAGCTTTACACATCTCTGCTCAATATTTTGTGAACAACTGTTGCGCGGTGCCGGTTGTCACAGGGCGGTAACAATCGCCGAATAGCCTGCGGACTATTTGAGGGAAGTTGCCATGGACAATGCACCCGCCTTCACCGCTGTGCTGTTCGGCTTGCGCGGCTGCCTGGTGCAAGCCGCCAACGGCACCCCCTCGCCCGCCCCCGGCGCGCTGGCCACCCTCGCCAGCCTGCGCCAGCGCCAGGTGCCGTGCATCTGGCTGGACGACCTCGACGCCCCCCAAAGCAAGCGCCTGGCGCATGTACTGCCCGCCTGGCTGCCGGGGCATTCGGTGAACGGCGTGCGCTGGCCGGCGCCGAACGCCTGCTGGCAGGCCCTGATGACGCTGGACAGCGAACGCCTGGACGGCTGCGTGCTGGTCAGCGGCGACCCACGCCTGCTGCAATCTGGCCTGAACGCGGGGCTGTGGACGGTGGGGCTGGCTGCCTGCAGCCCGTTCTGCGACCGCAGCTCGCGGCAATGGCAAGCCTTGACCTCGCAGGAGCAGGACCTGGCCCGTGGCAAGGCGACGCTGGAACTGTTCAGCCTGGGCGTGCACTCGGTGATCGACCACCTGGAAGCGCTGGAGACCTGTCTGCAGGACATTGCCCAGCGCCGGCGCAAAGGCGAAAAACCCTGATACAGCACCGTTGACGCGGATCATGCAAAGCATCGGCAGGTGGATTACGCTGAAGACAGGCCAGAACCTTTGCCGCTTCGCTGAGGTCCATGGCTTGCCAAGCCATTGATGGAGAACTGCCAATGCCTGCCCGCGAATTGCAAGAGCGCCTGAACAGCTTGCGCGAGCAACTGGATCGCAACGTGCCGCTTTCGGACGAGGAGCTGGCCGCGCTGCACGAAGAAGCGCGCCAGATCGAGGCGCAACTGAAGCTTGAGGAAGCCACGCCAGACAACAACCTGGTGGACGGCGTGAACCTGGCGATCGAACGCTTCGAGGCCGACCACCCCGACCTCACCGCCACCCTGCGCAGCATTGCCAACTCGCTGCACAGCATGGGGATCTGAAAAAGCCGGGGCTGCTTCGCAGCCCATTCGCAGCACAAGGCTGCTCCTACTGGGGTTATGCGTCTCCCTGTAGGAGCAGCCTTGTGCTGCGAATGGGCCGCAAAGCGGCCCCGGCGCACTTGAACTTACTGCCGAACCAGGCGCTTGTTGTCCGGGCTGATCGCCCCCGTACTGCGGTAAGGGTTGATATCCAGCCCACCCCGGCGCACATAGCGCGCATACACCGTCAAATGCTCCGGCTGCAGCAGGTTCTTCAAGTCCAGGTAGATCCGTTCCACACACTGCTCGTGGAAGTCGGCATGCTGGCGGAAGCTGATCAGGTAGGTCAGCAGGCTGGCATGGTCCAGCGCCCTGCCCTTGTATTCGACCACCACGCTGCCCCAGTCCGGCTGACCGGTGACCGGGCAGTTGGACTTCAGCAGGTGGCTGTGCAGGGTTTCTTCCACCTGTTGCTCCGGGTTGCAGCGCAGCAGCTCTGGCTGCGGCTGTTCGTAGTTGCTGATGGCAACGTCCAGCTCATCGATGCACTGCCCCGGCAAGGCCACCACGCCTTGGGCCTCGACCTCGGCCAGGGTGCGCACTTTCACGCCCACCGGCTTGCCGGCGGCGGCGGACAGGTCTTTCTCCAGGCACGCCTGCAGCTCGCCAAGCGAGGCGAACACCGTCTGGTTCAACGAGTTTAGATACAGCTTGAACGACTTGGACTCGATGATGTTCGGCGAATCGGCGGGGATGGCGAACTCGCCGATCGCCACCACCGGCTTGCCCGACGGCAGCAGCCAGCTCAGCTCGAAGCAGTTCCAGTAATCCACACCCTGCCACGGCAAGGTCTGGGCAGTAACGCCCAGCTCGGCCCACTTGGCGGTACGCGGGATCGGGAACAGCAGCTCCGGGGAATAGGTGGCAATGTATTCGCTGGACTTGCCCAGCGGGGAATGTTCGGCAGCGGGATGCATGGAAACTGACCTGAAGGTTCGAAATTGCCCCTAGTCTACCGGTTTTGCACCCCGCCTTGGAGCGCAAGTCAGCGGGATTACATCTTCGTCAGTTTGGGGCAAGCCGGTGCATCGTCACGTATCATCTCAGCATCACCCAATCCCTGTGGGAGCGGGTTCACCCGCGAACACCGGCAAAGCCGGTGCCATGCACCGTGTTGAATTCTTCGCGGGTAAACCCGCTCCCACAGGGTTTTGTGCCGTTTGCTGGAGTCAATTCACCCAATGAAACTGCTGATCGTCGAAGACCAGGCCCGTACCGGCCAGTACCTGAGCCAGGGCCTGAACGAGGCCGGCTTCGCCACCGAACTGGCCACCGACGGCGAGACCGGCCAGTTCCTCGCCCTGACCGGTGACCACGACCTGCTGATTCTCGACGTGATGCTGCCCGGCCGTGACGGCTGGCAGATCCTCCAGGCCGTGCGCCAGGCCGGCCTGGACACCCCGGTGCTGTTTCTCACCGCCCGCGATGCCGTGGAGGACCGGGTGCACGGCCTGGAGCTGGGCGCCGATGATTACCTGGTCAAGCCGTTCGCCTTCTCCGAACTGCTGGCGCGGGTGCGCAGCCTGCTACGCCGGGGCACCAGCCCCAGCCAGGACACCACCCTGGGGCTGGCCGACCTGCGTCTGGACCTGATCCGCCGCCGCGCCGAGCGCGCCGGCCAGCGCATCGACCTGACTGCCAAGGAGTTCGCCCTGCTTGAACTGCTGCTGCGCCGCCAGGGCGAGGTGCTGCCCAAATCGCTGATCGCCTCGCAGGTGTGGGACATGAATTTCGACAGCGACACCAATGTGATCGAAGTGGCGATCCGCCGCCTGCGCCTGAAGATCGACGACCCACACCCCAACAAGCTGATCCATACCGTGCGCGGCATGGGCTATGTACTCGAAGAGCGCGCGGAGTGATGCGTCGGGTCTCCCTCGGTAGCCGCCTGGCCCTGCTGTTCGCCGCCTGCACCGCCGCTGTCTCGCTCGGTGCCGGCCTGATATTCAGCCGGGCCAGCGAGCAGCACTTCGTCGAACTGGACCAGCAACTGCTGGACTCGCGCCTGTCGCTGTTCCGCACCCAGCTGGCCGGCATCACCACCCCGGCCGAGCTGCAGGCGCGCCTGCCCGCCTTGCGCGATGAACTGGGCCACCAGGCCGACCTGGCCCTGCGCATCAACGGCAGCGACGGCGCCACCTGGTTCGAAAGCCGCACAGGCCTGCCCCGGACACCGCTGCCCGACGGGCTGGCAACCCTGCATGCGCAAGGCATCGACTACCGCAGCCTGGCCGTGCACCTGGCGCAAGGCGCCCCGCAGTCGCCACAGCTTACCCTTTACCTCGACATCACCCATCACCAGCATTTCCTGCAGGGCATGCAACGATTGATCTGGCTGACGGTAGGGCTGTCGGCGCTGGCCACCGCACTGCTCGGTGCCTGGGCTGCACGCCGCGGGCTGCGCCCGTTGCGGCAGATGGGCCAGGTGGCCGCCAGCGTATCGGCGCGCTCGCTCACCACCCGCCTGCCGGTGGCACAGATGCCCGAAGAGCTGGCCGAACTGGCCGGCAGCATGAACGCGATGCTGCAGCGCCTGGACGATGCCTTCCAGCGCCTGTCGGCATTCTCCGCCGACATCGCCCACGAACTGCGCACGCCGCTGTCCAACCTGCTGACCCACACCCAAGTCACCCTCACCCGCCCGCGCAGCCTCGAAGAGTACCGCGAGGCCCTGCATGGCAACCTCGATGAGTTGCAATGGATGGCGCAGATGATCAACGACATGCTGTTCCTGGCCAAGGCCGACCATGGCCTGCTGGTGCCGGGGCAAACACCGCTGGTGCTGCATGAGGAGGTGGATGCGCTGCTGGAGTACTACGCGCCGCTGGCAGAGGACAGCGGTGTGCAGATGCTGCGCGAGGGTCAGGCGCTGCTGCAGGGCGACCGGCATATGCTGCGCCGGGCGCTGTCCAACTTGCTGGACAACGCCTTGCGCTTTACCCCGGCGGGAGGGCAGATACGAGTGACCTTGGGGCCAGGGCTGAGGATTAGCGTGGCCAATACCGGAGCGGCTATCGAACCGGCTGCGTTACCGCGGTTGTTCGACCGCTTCTACCGGGTGGACCCGGCACGGCGGGAAGGCAGTAGCGAGCATGCCGGGTTGGGGTTGGCGATTACCCGGTCGATCGTGCAGGCCCATGGCGGACACATCAGGGCGGAGTGTGCGGACGGATGGACGCGATTCGTGATCGACTTCACTGAAGATCGGTGACATCAGGGCTGGCACGCCACCCTGTGGGAGCGGGTTTACCCGCGAACACCGGCGCAGCCGGTGCCATGCACCGTGCTGGAATCTTCACGGGTAAACCCGCTCCCACAGAGCCGCTCGATAAGCTGAAGTAGACATTAAACCGCCAGGCCAATCGCCGGCTGCACCTGCGATGCCCGATAAGCCGGGTAAATGGTCGCCAGGAAGCTCATCACCAAACCGGCCGTGCAGATGATCGCCACATCGCCCCACTGCAACTGCGACGGCAAGCTGCTGACGAAGTACACATCCGAAGTAAAGATGTGCTGCCCGCTCACCCGCTCCAGCCAACCGACGATCTGGCTGACGTTGAACGCCGCGATCACCCCCAGCACGCCACCGATCAGCGTACCGACAATGCCGATCAGGCTGCCCTGGACCATGAACGTACCCATGATCTGCGCCGGCGTGGCGCCCAGGGTGCGCAGGATGGCGATGTCCGGCCCCTTGTCGTTCACCACCATCACCAGGGTGGCGATGATGTTGAACGCGGCCACCGCAATGATCATCATCAGCAGCAGGCCGATCATGGTCTTTTCCATCTTCATGGCGCTGAACAGGCTACCCTGGGTATGCGACCAGTCATCGGCGCGGTAGGCGTCGCCGAGCCCGGCAGCGATGGCCTTGGACACCTGTGGCGCGGCATACAGGTCGTGCAGTTTCAGGCGCACGCCCTGCACCTGGCCTGGCGCCCAGCGCTGCATGGCGCCAGCATCGGCCACGTGAATGTAAGCCTGCGAGCCATCCAGCTCGGCGCCGACCTTGAAGATGCCGACCACGGTCAGGCGCTGCATGCGTGGGGTGATGCCACCTGGTTCCTTGCTGATTTCCGGCACGATCAGGGTCAGTTTGTCGCCGGTATTCAAGCGGAAGCGCCGCGCAGTCAGCTCACCGATGACCACGCCGAACTCTCCCGGCTGCAGGTCCTGCAGGCGGCCCTGGACGATATGCTGGCCGACGATCGAGACCTTGCCCTCTTCGGCCGGGTCGATACCGCCGACCTGGATCGGCTGCATCGCGCCCTTGTACGACAGCATGCCTTCCATTTCGGTAATCGGCGCTGCCGCCATCACCGCCGGGTCGCGCATGGCCGCGTCGGCGACCTTGTGCCAGTCGTCCAGCGGCTGCACGCCGAGGATGGCGGCATGCGGCACCAGGCCGAGGATGCGCGAACTCATTTCGCGCTGGAAACCGTTCATCACCGACAGCACCACGATCATCGCCAGCACGCCCAGCGACAGGCCGATCATCGAGGTCATCGAGATGAACGAGATGAAGTGGTTGCGGCGCTTGGCTCGGGTGTAGCGCGCGCCGATGAAGATGGGCAAGGGTCTGAACATGTACGGAAACACCCAATGAAAACAGGAAAACGGGGCGGCACCGGCCACCCCGTGCAGTCGATCAGATCGCCACCAGGTGGCCGTCGTCGAGCTTCAATACACGGTCCATCTGGCGCGCCAGGTTGAGGTCGTGGGTGACCACCAGGAACGCCGTGCGCGACGCACTGGACAGCTCCTGCATCAACTCCTGGATGCCCTGGGCGGTGTGGTGGTCGAGGTTGCCGGTCGGCTCGTC
Source organism: Pseudomonas sp. A2 (assembly GCF_023100865.1). Lineage (NCBI taxonomy): Bacteria > Pseudomonadati > Pseudomonadota > Gammaproteobacteria > Pseudomonadales > Pseudomonadaceae > Pseudomonas > Pseudomonas sp. A2. The sequence goes on along the minus strand of NZ_CP039127.1, from coordinate 2,090,872 downwards.
GAGCATTACCAGGCCGGGGCGGTTGACCAGTGCCCGGGCAATCGCCACCCGCTGGCGCTCACCACCGGACAACTCGGCCGGCTTGTGGTTGAAGCGGTGGGCCAGGCCAACACGCTTGAGCAGCGCCTCGGCACGCTCACGGGCCTCGGGGATCGGCGTGCGGCCGATCAGCAACGGCATGCACACGTTTTCGATGGCAGTGAATTCCGGCAGCAAGTGGTGGAACTGGTAGACAAAGCCCAGCTCGCGGTTGCGCAACAGGCCACGGGCACGCTCGCCCAGTGCCGACAGCTCCTCGCCGGCCAGCCAGACGCTGCCCTGGGTCGGCCGGTCGAGGCCGCCCAACAGGTTGAGCAAGGTACTCTTGCCCGAGCCGGAGCTACCCACGATGGCTACCCGCTCACCGGCGTGCAGCTCGAGGTTGAGCCCGGACAGCACCTGCACCGACTCCGGGCCCTCGTCGTAGGACTTGCCCAGGTTGCGGCAACTCAGAACGGCTTTATCACTCATGCGCGACTCACTCATAACGTAGCGCCTCTGCAGGCTGGGTGCGGGCCGCACGCCAGGCCGGGTACAGGGTGGCGAAGAAACTCAGGACCAGCGCCGCACCACAGACCATGTATACGTCCTGGGCCTGGATCTGCGACGGCAGGTAATCGATGAAGTACACGTCGGCGTTGAGGAACTTGTGCCCGATCAGTTTCTCGATGCCGGCGATCACCGCGCTCACGTTCAGCGCGGCGACGATCCCGACCACGGCGCCGATCAGGGTACCGATCACCCCGATCACCGTGCCCTGGACCATGAAGATGAGCATGATCTGCCCAGGCGTCGCGCCCAAGGTACGCAGAATGGCGATGTCGCCACGCTTGTCGTTGACCACCATCACCAGGGTGGAAATGATGTTGAACGCCGCCACCGCCACGATCAGCAGCAACAGCAGGCCGATCATGGCCTTTTCCATGCGGATCGCCTGGTACAGGTTGCCGTGGGTGCGGGTCCAGTCACGGCTGTAGAACTCCTGGTCACCCAGGCGCTGGGCGATGTCCCAGGCCACCCGCGGCGCCTGGAACAGGTCGTCGAACTTCAGGCGCAGGCCCTGGACCTGGTCAGGCTTCCAGCGGTGCAGCCGGGACAGGTCGCTGATGTTGGTCAGGCCCAGGTAGCCGTCGATTTCGCCCGCGCCCACGTGGAAGGTACCGACCACGGTGAAGCGCTTCATGCGCGGGAACATGCCGGCCGGGGTCACGCTGACCTCGGGGGCGACGAAGGTGAGCTTGTCGCCGATGCCCACGCCCAGCTTGGCCGCGGCCTTGTCGCCGATCATGATGCCCCACTCGCCCGGCGCCAGCTGGTCCAGGCGGCCTTGCAGGACGAACTTGTCGATGATCGACACTTCGCGCTCGCGGGCCGGGTCGATGCCGTTGAGCAGCACCTTCTGCACCTTGCCTTCGTGGGTCAGCAGGCCCTGCATCTGGGTGAAGGGCGCAACCGCCACCACCTGCGGATTCTGCTTTACTTGTTGGGCAAGGGCCGGCCAGTCGGCAATGGGCTGGCCGCTCTCCAGCGTGGCATGGGGGATCATGCCCAACACGCGGGTACGCATCTCGTGGTCGAAACCGTTCATGACCGAGAGCACCACGATCATCACCACCACGCCCAGGGCGAGGCCGATCATCGAGGTCAGGGAAATGAACGAGACGAAGTGATTGCGACGTTTGGCACGGGTATAACGCGTGCCGATGAATGCGAAAAGAGGTCTGAACATGTCGGGGCTTGTTCGGATGAAAGGGAACGTCCTTGTGGCGAGGCGCCTACGGCGGCTTTACACTCGGACCACCGCCGCTACCTTGGGTTCGCCATGACGACATTAGACGAAGAAGATCGCCGCGAATACTACCGCATCGAAGATCGGATCGCACTTCAAATCAGCCCCCTCAGCGCGGCCGAAGCCCTTTACCCAGATGTGTTGCAAGATGATTCGCCTCTGTTCAACCTGCTCAGCGAGCTGCACCTGTCCGACTTCGAGTCGCAGCACCTGCTGCGCCAGCTGAGCGAGAAGGACCGCACCCTCGCCGCTTTCCTGCGCGCGCAGAACAAACGCCTCGACCTGCTTAGCGCAGTAGTTGCCCAGACCCTGCTCGGCGAAGTTGGCCAGCCCCAGCCGGTGGTCATTTCCGAGGGCGGCATCGAGTTCGCACAAGCCACAGCGGTTGCCCCCGGCACCCGGGTGAAGGTGAAGATGGTGCTGATGCCGCGCGCCCACGGCCTGCTGCTGCGCGGCAAGGTCACCCATTGCGACCCGCGCCCGGAGGGCGGCTTCGAGATCGGCACCGAATTCACCGACATGACCGACGCCCAACGGCAATTGCTGGCCCGCTACATCCTGCAACGCCAGCAGCAACGGCGCCAACAGCTGGAACAGAACGACCCCGCCTCCTGAGCCCATTTTTCTCTGATTTGAAGGAACGAACGTGACCCTGATCTACGGCCACCGCGGCGCCAAGGGCGAAGCGCCCGAGAATACCCTGAAGAGCTTCCAGCAATGCCTCGCCCATGGCGTGACCCGCTGCGAGCTGGACCTGCACCTGTCGGCCGACAACGAGCTGATGGTGATCCACGACCCGACCCTCAAGCGCACCACCGGCAAACGCGGCAAGGTGGTCGAGCACCCGGCCGCAGACCTGGTCAAGATAGATGCCCGCAAAGGCGGCCCGGGCCATGTCCAGCCCTGCCCGATTCCGAGGCTGGAAGAACTGTTCCAGAAGTGCCCGTTCGAGCATTGGCAGCTGGAAGTGAAAAGCGCCTCGCGTACCCGCGCCGCGACCACCGTGCTGGCGATCCGCGAACTGGCCCAGCAGTACGGCCTGCTGGACAAGGTGACCATTACCTCCAGCTCACGCGAAGTGCTGGGTGCCGCCCTGGAGCTGGTGCCGGACGTCAAACGCGGGCTGGTGGCCGAATACGCCTGGCTCGACCCGCTGAAGGTGGCACAGAACTACGGCTGCGAGCTGCTGGCATTGAACTGGACACTGTGCACCCCCGAGCGCCTGCTCAAAGCCCAGGGCCAGGGTTTGCACGTGTCGGTGTGGACGGTCAACGAACCGGCACTGATGCGCCGGCTCGCTGACTTCGGTGTGGACAGCCTGATTACAGACTTTCCCGGTTTGGCCAGGACCACCCTCGGGCAGGGTTGAAATCGGTCTCTCCGACCGGCTCAGGCCACCGGTCGGAGCCGCTCAAAAAAGCCGGTTCAGGCCATCGTAGGCAGCTACCCGATAGGCTTCGGCCATGGTCGGGTAGTTGAATGTGGTGTTGACGAAATACTTCAGGTTGTTCAGCTCGCCCGGCTGGTTCATCACGGCCTGGCCGATATGGACGATTTCCGAAGCCTGGTAGCCGAAGCAGTGTACGCCCAGCACCTCAAGTGTTTCGCGGTGGAACAGGATCTTCAGCATGCCTTGCGGCTCGCCGGCGATCTGTGCACGAGCCATGCTCTTGAAGAAGGCTTTGCCCACTTCGTACGGCACCTTGGCCTGGGTCAGTTCCTGCTCGTTCTTGCCGATCGAGCTGATCTCCGGAATGGTATAGATACCGGTCGGCACATCATTGACGAAGCGCCAGCTGCCATTGTCCACGATGCTGCCAGCTGCCGAACGGCCCTGGTCATGGGCAGCGCTGGCCAGGCTTGGCCAGCCGATCACGTCGCCGGCACCGTAGATGTTCGGCACGCTGGTGCGGTAGGCCTCGTCGACCTCGATCTGGCCGCGGCTGTTGACCTTGATGCCGATGTTTTCCAGGCCCAGCTTGTCAGTGTTGCCGGTACGGCCGTTGCACCACAGCAAGGCGTCGGCCTTGATCTTCTTGCCCGACTTCAGGTGCAGGATCACCCCGTTGTCCAGGCCTTCGACGCGCTCATACTCTTCGTTGTGGCGCACGGTGATGTTGTTGTTGCTGAAGTGGTAGCTCAGCGCCTGGGAAATTTCCGAGTCGAGGAAGCTCAGCAACTGGCCACGGTTGTCTACCAGCTCTACCAATACACCCAGGCCGCTGAAGATCGAGGCGTATTCGCAACCGATCACGCCGGCTCCGTACACGATCAGCTTGCGTGGGGTGTGGCTGAGGCTGAGGATGGTGTCGCTGTCGTAGACGCGCGGGTGGTGGAAGTCGATATCGGCCGGGCGGTACGGGCGCGAGCCGGTGGCGATGATGATGTGCTTGGCGTTGAGCTTTTCCACCACACCGTTCGGGCAGACCACTTCGACGGTCTGCTCGTCGGCGAAGCTGCCGGTGCCGAAGAACACATCCACGCGGTTACGTGCGTAGTAGCCGGTGCGCGACGCTACCTGCTTGGCGATGACCTTCTCGGCGCTTTTCAGCACGTCGGGGAACGAGAACCAGCGCGGCTCACCGATGGCACGGAACATCGGGTTGGTGTTGAACTGCATGATCTGCCGCACCGAGTGACGCAGTGCCTTGGACGGGATGGTGCCCAGGTGGGTGCAGTTACCCCCGACCTGGCGACGGCTATCGACCATCGCCACCTTGCGCCCTGCTTTGGCGGCGTTCATTGCCGCACCTTCCCCGGCCGGGCCGGAACCCAGCACCACTACGTCGTAGTTGTAGACAGCCATGCGTACTCCTTCAGAACTGGCCCGCAAGCCACGGTCGCTCGCGGGGCGCGATCATGCCGCCGGGGCGTCATGAGAAAATTCGGGTGCAGTCTAATCAAGCGTGAACGCCGCGCACATTAACCCTTGGTCGCGTCGTAGGCCAATTTCGCCCGCACTACATGTGTGAACCATTCCCTGGCGGCGATCATCCCTGCTTGTGCTTTCACTCGCCTTTCACTGCCCGTTCGAATGCGGGCGTAGCTCGGGAGACGAAGCCACCCTCGGCCCGAGTCACCAATATCGCGGCAAGGCCATGCGCCACGGCAAAATCCCAGCCACGTTCCGGGCCCAGGATCAACAGCAGCGTCGAATAGCCGTCGGCCTGCAGCGCCGAGGCATCGAGCACGGTGACCGCGGCCAGGTCGTGCTGCACCGGGCACCCGAGGCGGGCATCGAAGGTGTGCGAATAGCGCCGGCCATTCTCCTCGAAATAGTGCCGATAGTCACCCGAGGTCGATACCGAAAGGCCGTTGACCGGGATGATCTGGCGGGCTATCTGGCGATCTTCGCGGGGTAGCTCCAGGGCGATGCGCCAGGGGCTGCCATCCGGTTTGCGGCCGGCGGCCTTGAGCTCGCCGGTGGCTTCGGCGACAAAGTTGGCCACGCCCATGGCCTGCAGGCGCGCGGCGATCAGGTCGACGGCATGGCCGGCGGCGATGCTGTTGAAGTCGAGCTGCACCGGGGCGTCCTTGCACAGGGCCTGGCCGTCGATGTGCAAGTGCCGGTAGCCCACGCGCTGGCGCACCTGGGCCAGGGCCGACGGGTCGGGCACCTGTTCGTGACGGGCCTGGGGGCCGAAGCCCCACAGGTCGAGCAAGGGTTCGACGGTAAGGTCGAAGGCGCCGCCGCTCTGCTCGGCCAGGTGCTGACCAAGGCTGACCAGTTCGAGCATGTCGGCCGGCAGCACCAGGCACTGGTTGGCGGGCAACTGGTTGAAACGGCTGATGGTGGAGTCGCCGCGGTAGGTCGAGTAGTGCTGATCGATGTCGTGCAGGATGGTTTCGACCGCTGCCTGCACCTGGACCGGCGCCGGGCCGCCGGGTTCGCGCACGTACTGGATGCTGTAGCTGCTGCCCATGGTCGGGCCGCCCAGGCGCTCCAGGGTGGGGCCCTGGTTGCAGGCGGTGAGCAGCATGAGGATGAACAGCAAGGCTGTGCGCAAGGTTCGGGCTCTCGGTTGCCTGTGCCGGCCTCTTCGCGGGTAAACCCGCTCCCACAGGTATACCACTGCCCTCACGGACGACGCGGCCCTGTGGGAGCGGGTTTACCCGCGAAGAGGCCGACACAGGCAACACAAATTCTGGATAAAAAAACGGGAACCCGAAGGTTCCCGTTTTTTCATTGCCTTACAAGCGTATCAGTGCGGAAACGCTGGCGGGTTCACACCGGCCATCTCTTCCATCACACGAACCACCTGGCAGCTGTAACCGAATTCGTTGTCGTACCAGACGTACAGAACAACGCGGTTGTCATTGCAGATGGTCGCTTCGGCGTCAACCACACCGGCGTGGCGCGAACCGACGAAGTCGGTCGAAACCACTTCCTGCGAGCTGACGTAATCGATCTGCTTGTGCAGTTCCGAGTGCATGGCGGTCTGGCGCAGGTACTCGTTGATCTCGTCGCGGCTGGTGGCCTTCTCGAGGTTGAGGTTGAGGATGGCCATCGAAACGTTCGGCGTCGGTACGCGAATGGCGTTGCCGGTCAGCTTGCCCTTCAGCACTGGCAGTGCCTTGGCGGCAGCAGTGGCGGCGCCGGTTTCGGTGATGACCATGTTCAGCGGCGCGGCGCGGCCGCGGCGGCTGCCCTTGTGGAAGTTGTCGATCAGGTTCTGGTCGTTGGTGAACGAGTGAACGGTTTCGACGTGGCCGTTGACGATGCCGTACTGGTCGTTGATGGCCTTGAGCACCGGCACGATGGCGTTGGTGGTGCAGGAAGCGGCCGAGATGATCTTGTCATCGGCAGCGATGTCGCCGTGGTTGATGCCGTGCACGATGTTCTTCAGCGCGCCCTTGCCAGGTGCGGTGAGGATCACGCGGGCAGCGCCCGGGCAGGCCAGGTGCTGGCCCAGGCCGTCGGCATCACGCCATACGCCGGTGTTGTCGACGATCAGCGCGTTTTCGATGCCGTACTGGGTGTAGTCGACTTCGCTCGGGCTCTTGGCGTAGATAACCTGGATCAGGTTGCCGTTGGCGGTGATGGTGTTGTTGGCTTCGTCGATGGTGATGGTGCCATCGAACGGGCCGTGCACCGAGTCACGGCGCAGCAGGCTGGCACGCTTGACCAGGTCGTTCTCGGCGCCCTTGCGCACGACGATGGCGCGCAGGCGCAGGCCGTCGCCGCCACCGGTCTTCTCGATCAGGATGCGCGCCAGCAGGCGGCCGATGCGGCCGAAGCCGTACAGGACAACGTCGGTGCCTTTGCGCGCCGAAGCGTTCTGCTGGCCAACCACCTCGGCCAGTTCTTCACGGACGAACTGCTCGGCAGTGCGGCCATTGCCTTCCTGCTTGAACTTGTTGGCCAGCTTGCCCAGGTCGACCGAAGCGGCGCCCAGTTTCAGCTCGCTCATGGCCTTGAGCAGGGGGAATGTCTCGTGGACGGACAGTTCGGTTTCGTCGGCTTGACGATGACGCGCAAAGCGGTGCGCCTTGAGGATCGAGATAACCGAACGGTTGATCAGGCTACGGCCATAAATCGAGCTCACCACGTTGTTGTTGCGGTAGAGCTGACCGATAAGCGGGATCATCGCTTCAGCCAGGGCTTCACGATCGATCCACTCACCAAGACACTGGTCGGGCTTCTGAGTCACGGGAACCTTCCACATGTAGGGACAGAAAAAAGGGGCTACATTATGACGCCCCAACGCGTTGCGGGCAATGAGCGCCTGTCGCGGCCACGCAAGCCAGCGTTCATGCCCTTTCGAACCTGACAGCCGGCACCGTCACCGGTACAATCGATCTCTTTGCCGCAACGCTTGGAGTGCAATCTCCCGTGTCAGTTCTGCGCCTACCGCAAATGTCGGCCACGGCCGGCAAACAAACCTGGGGCAATCTACCCGGTGCCGCCCTCAGCCTGGCCATCGCCGAGGCCGCCAGCAGCGCGGGCCGCTTCACTTTGCTGCTGACTGCCGACAGCCAGGCTGCCGATCGTCTGGAACAGGAACTTCGCTTCTTTGCCCCGGACCTGCCGGTGCTGCCGTTCCCTGATTGGGAAACCCTGCCCTACGACCTGTTCTCGCCGCACCAGGACATCATTTCCCAGCGCATCGCCAGCCTCTACCGCCTGCCCGAGCTGAGCCACGGCATCCTCGTGGTGCCGGTCACCACCGCCCTGCACCGCTTGGCGCCGACCCGCTTCCTGCTGGGCAGCAGCCTGGTGCTGGACGTGGGCCAGACCATCGACGTGGAGCAGATGCGCCTGCGCCTGGAGGCCAGTGGCTATCGCTGCGTCGACACCGTCTACGAGCATGGCGAGTTCGCCGTGCGCGGCGCGTTGATCGACCTGTTCCCGATGGGTAGCAAGCTGCCCTACCGTATCGACCTGTTCGATGACGAGATCGAGACGCTGCGCACCTTCGACCCCGAGACCCAGCGCTCTATCGACAAGGTGGATTCGGTGCGCCTGCTGCCGGCGCGCGAGTTCCCGATGCAGAAAGAGGAAGTGACCCGCTTCAAGGCGCGCTTCCGCGAACGCTTCGATGTCGATTTCCGCCGCAGCGCGATCTTCCAGGACCTGGCCAGCGGCATCATCCCCGCCGGCATCGAGTATTACCTGCCGCTGTTCTTCGAAGAAACCTCGACCCTGTTCGACTACCTGCCGGCCGACACCCAGGTATTCTCGCTGCCCGGCGTGGAGCAGGCCGCCGAACACTTCTGGAACGACGTGCGCGGGCGTTATGAAGACCGCCGTGGCGACCTGAGCCGGCCGCTGCTGCCACCGGCCGAGCTGTTCCTGCCGGTGGAAGACTGCTTTGCCCGGCTCAAGCAATGGCCACGGGTAGTGGTCAGCACCGAAGACCTCGACCCGGGCGTGGGGCGCGAGCGCTTCCCGGCACGCGCCCTGCCCAACCTGGCAATCGAAGCCAAGGCCAACCAGCCCCTGGCCGAACTGGCCAACTTCCTCGACCAGTTCCCCGGCCGGGTGTTGTTCACCGCCGAATCGGCGGGCCGCCGCGAAGTGCTGCTGGAGCTGCTCGAGCGGCTGAAACTGCGCCCGCATACCGTCGACGGCTGGGCCGACTTCATCACCGGCAGCGAACGCCTGGCAATCACCATCGCCCCACTGGACGAAGGCCTGCTGCTGGACGACCCAGGCCTGGCCCTGATCGCCGAAAGCCCGCTGTTCGGCCAGCGGGTCATGCAGCGCCGGCGCCGCGACAAGCGCGGCGAAACCGCCAACGACGCGGTGATCAAGAACCTGACCGAGCTGCGCGAAGGCGCGCCGGTGGTGCACATCGACCATGGTGTGGGCCGTTACCTGGGCCTGGCCACCCTGGAAATCGACGGCCAGGCCGCCGAATTCCTCACCTTGGAATACGCCGAGGGTGCCAAGCTGTACGTGCCGGTGGCCAACCTGCACCTGATCGCCCGCTACACTGGCAGCGACGATGCCCTGGCACCGCTGCACCGGCTGGGCTCGGAGGCCTGGCAGAAGGCCAAGCGCAAGGCCGCCGAACAAGTGCGCGACGTCGCCGCCGAACTGCTCGATATCTATGCCCGCCGCGCCGCGCGCAAAGGCTATGCATTTGCCGACCCGTCCGCCGACTACGCCACCTTCAGCGCCGGCTTCCCGTTCGAGGAAACCCCGGATCAGCAGGCAGCCATCGAAGCCGTGCGTGCCGACATGCTGGCGCCCAAGCCGATGGACCGCCTGGTGTGCGGCGACGTCGGCTTCGGCAAGACCGAAGTCGCCATGCGCGCAGCGTTCATCGCCGTACACAGCGGCCGCCAGGTGGCCGTGCTGGTACCCACCACCCTGCTCGCCCAGCAGCACTACAACAGCTTCCGCGACCGCTTTGCCGACTGGCCGGTGACCGTGGAGGTGATGAGCCGCTTCAAGTCGGCCAAGGAAGTGGCCAACGCCGCCGCCGAGCTGGCCGAAGGCAAGATCGACATCCTTATCGGCACCCACAAGCTGCTGCAGGACGATGTACGCTTCAAGGACCTTGGCCTGGCCATCATCGACGAAGAGCACCGCTTTGGCGTGCGCCAGAAGGAACAGCTCAAGGCCCTGCGCAGCGAAGTGGACATCCTCACCCTCACCGCCACGCCGATCCCGCGTACCCTGAACATGGCGGTGGCGGGCATGCGCGACCTGTCGATCATCGCCACGCCACCGGCGCGCCGCCTGTCGGTACGCACCTTCGTCATGGAGCAGAACAAGAGCACGGTCAAGGAGGCGCTGCTGCGCGAGCTGCTGCGTGGTGGCCAGGTGTACTACCTGCACAACGATGTGAAAACCATCGAGAAATGCGCCGCCGAGCTTGCCGAACTGGTGCCCGAGGCGCGCATCGGCATCGGCCACGGGCAGATGCGCGAGCGCGAGCTGGAACAGGTGATGAGCGACTTCTACCACAAGCGCTTCAACGTGCTGGTGGCCTCGACCATCATCGAAACCGGCATCGACGTGCCCAGCGCCAACACGATCGTCATCGAGCGCGCCGACAAGTTCGGCCTGGCCCAGCTGCACCAGTTGCGCGGCCGTGTTGGCCGAAGCCACCACCAGGCCTACGCCTACCTGCTGACGCCAACCCGGCAGAAGGTCAGCGCCGACGCCGAAAAACGCCTGGAGGCGATCGCCAACACCCAGGACCTCGGTGCCGGCTTCGTGCTGGCCACCAACGACCTGGAGATTCGCGGCGCCGGTGAGCTGCTGGGCGAAGGTCAGAGCGGGCAGATCCAGGCGGTGGGCTTTACCTTGTACATGGAAATGCTCGAACGCGCGGTCAAGGCGATCCGCAAGGGCACCCAGCCCAACCTTGAGCAGCCGCTGGGTGGTGGTCCGGAAATCAACCTGCGCCTGCCGGCACTGATCCCCGAGGACTACCTGCCCGACGTGCATGCACGGCTGATCCTGTACAAGCGCATTGCCTCGGCTGCCGATGAAGAAGGCCTCAAGGACCTGCAGGTGGAAATGATCGACCGCTTCGGCCTGCTGCCCGAGCCGACCAAGAACCTGATGCGCCTGACCTCGCTCAAGCTGCGCGCGGAAAAGCTCGGCATCAAGAAAGTCGACGCCGGCCCCAACGGCGGCAAGATCGAGTTCGAGGCCGAGACCCCGGTCGACCCGCTGACCCTGATCAAGCTGATCCAGGGCCAGCCCAAACGCTACAAGTTCGAAGGCGCCACCCAGTTCCGTTTCCTGGTGCCCATGGAACGCCCCGACGAACGTTTCAATACCCTGGAGGCGCTGTTCGAGCGCCTGACCCCACAGCCTGCCTAAGGAAGACCCATGCGTGCCATCCGTTGCCTGACCCTGCTGCTGGCGCTGTTCGCCCCGGCCGCCTTCGCCGAAGGCCTGTATCAGGTAGAAATGATCCTGGTGCGGCAGAACAGCGTGCCCGCCTTCACCAGCCCGTTTGCCCCCGAAGACTGGAGCGCCGGCGCTCCGCGCCTGGAGAAGGACGCCGAGCGTCGCCTGGCGCTGGAAGACGAAGCCACCCGCCTGGAAGCCACCGCCGACTACACCGTGCTGCTGCACAAGGCCTGGCAGCAGCAAGTGGGCAGCGAGCCCAGCCGCATCGCCTTGGGTGAAGGCGCCGAGCAGTTCGGCCACTTCCCAATCGAAGGCAACCTGAGCATCGCCGAGGGCCGTTTCATCGCGGTCGAGGCCAATTTCTGGGTCAACCAGCTGGACGGTAACGGCAGCGTGCTGCAAAGCGAGCAGTTCAAGCAGAGCAACAGCAACGTCAAGGGCGGCCAGCTGACCTTCCTCGATGGCGGGCACCTGGCGGTGCTGCTGAAGGTGACACCACCAGGTACGCCTAAAATGCCGGTAATGGACCCGGAGATGATGGAGCAGTGATGCAATGAGCCGTGACGCTCTCCAGTTGCTGCGCGAGTACCCGAACTGGACCCAGTCGTTCACCGGCCCGGTCCTGCAACGCGGCGAGCGTTACGCCCGGGAAGACCGGGTAGAGATCGAAAGCTGCATCGGCGCACTCGTCGAAGCCAGCTGTCGTGGCAGCGAGGGCAGCCCTTATCGGCAGAAGATAACCCTCACCGCCCTGGCTGGCCGCTGTCATGTACGCGGCCAGTGCAGTTGCCCCGTGGGGCACAACTGCAAGCATTGCGCCGCCGCGCTGTTCGTCCTTAGCGAACAACAGGCAACGATAAAAAGTCATGGTGACGCATTACCGGCCGATCTGCAGCGCTGGCTGAAAGGTCTCGAACAGCCTGCGCAGGAGCCTGCCGAAAACCAAGACAAACGTGGGCGCATGGTTTGCTACCAACTCAGGCTGACCGATGAGCCCGGCTGCGCGCTGCGGGTACGCAAAGGCACTCGCGAAGACCAGGGCGTTCGCTATAGCCGTGTGCAGTCACTCTACGATTTCCTTTACGAACCCCCGCGCTTCGTCAAGGAAGACGATATCCGCATCTTGCGCCTGCTTTCGGCGCTCAATCAGGCCGGCAGCCAGGACCGCGGCTACCAGCTCAAAGGCCGGGAAGGCGGCGAACTGTTCCAGCGCGCGCTGGATACCGGCCGCATGCTCTTTGACGAAAACAAGCCCCTGCTGCGCGAGGGCCCTACGCTTGCGGCCGAGTTTCGCTGGGTGCGGCTGGACAATGGTCACTATCGGGGCATCTGGTACCACGGTGAAACGCCGCTGAACTGCGTGATTGCGCTGCTGCCACTTTACTATTTCGATTTCACCGGCAGCGTGGTGGGCAAGCTCAAGCACAGCCTCGATCCGCATATTGCCCTGCAACTGACCATCGCTCCTGACGTTCCGGAACACCTTGTCGTGCCCCTCAGCCACAAGCTCAACGCCTTGAACCACCAACTCCCTACGCCGACCACGCTGGACGAACAACTCATTGACGACCTGCAACCCAGGCCGTACCTGACCCTGGGCAGCCTCGAATTCAGCGCCTACATGCCCAAGACCGGCCGCATGCAACGGCAGATGCAACACCGTGCCGCGCTGGCATTCGACTACGACGGCCTGCGAACCAGCGGCAGCGACGACAAGCCGCTGACCCGCCTGGTCGGCGATACCTGCCAGCGCATCCGCCGCCAGCCCCAGGCCGAACAGGCGCTTCGCAAGGTGCTGCGCGACCTCGGTTTCAAGGCCGCCACCCGGCAGAGCAAGGCCCTGCCAGACAGTGCCGGCGAGATGCTCCAGTTGCCCGATGACGAAGCCTGGCTGCGCTTTGCCCGAGAAGGCCTGCCGCGCCTGCGCGAAGCAGGTTGGGACATCGACATCCACCGTGACTTCGCTTTCAACCTGCAGGAGGTGGATGACTGGTACGCCACCATCGACGAAGCGCCCGGCCATGAATGGTTCGACCTGGAGCTGGGCATCGTGGTCGATGGCCAGCGCCACAGCCTGCTGCCGATCGTGCTGCAGCTGCTGCGCAGCAACCCGGAACTGCTGCGCCCCAGCGAACTGGCCCGGCGCAGTGACGACGAGCACCTGCTGATCGACCTCAACCGTGGTCGCCTCGACGCCCCAGCCCTGCGCGTTGCCTTGCCCTATGGCCGTATCAAGGCAGTGATGGGCACCCTGGGCGAACTGTACCTGCACGAAGACGCCGCTGGCCCCTCCCTGCGCCTGGACCGTGCCGATGCCGCACGCCTGAATGAAATCGACAGCCTTCCTTTGCACTGGGAAGGTGGCGAGCATGTACGCGACCTGGGCCGACGCCTGCGCGATGCCCGTGACTTGCAGGTAGAACCGCCGACCGGGTTGCAGGCAAGTCTGCGCCCTTACCAGCAACAGGGCCTGAACTGGCTACAAGCGCTGCGCGAGATGGGCACCGGCGGCATCCTCGGCGACGACATGGGGCTGGGCAAGACACTGCAGGCCCTGGCACACCTGCTGCTGGAAAAACAGTCCGGCCGCCTGAGTGCTCCAGCCCTGGCGGTGATGCCGACCAGCCTGGTGCCCAACTGGCTGGACGAAGCCCAGCGCTTCGCCCCCGGGCTGCGCGTGCTGGCCCTGCAAGGCCCGGGGCGCAGCAAGCATTTCGCCAAATTGCACGAATACGACCTGGTCCTGACCACCTATGCCCTGGTGCCGCGCGACCTCGAGCACCTGCGCGCCCATGCCTGGCATGTGCTGGTGCTGGACGAGGCGCAGAACATCAAGAGCAGCACCAGCAAGGCCGCCCTCGCGGTTTGCGAGCTGCGGGCCAATCAGCGCGTCTGCCTGACCGGCACGCCAATGGAAAACAACCTGGGCGAGCTGTGGTCGATTTTCCACTTCCTCATGCCTGGCTGGCTGGGTGACCTGAAGCGCTTCAACCAGGACTACCGCACACCGATCGAGCGCCACGGCGACAGCGAGCGCATGGCCCACCTGGCCAGTCGCATCCGCCCGTTCCTGCTGCGCCGCACCAAGGAGCAAGTGGCCACCGAGCTGCCGGCCAAGACCGAGATGGTGCACTGGGTCGAGCTTAGCGATGCCCAGCGTGACACCTACGAGGCCGTGCGGGTGGCCATGGACAAGAAAGTCCGCGATGAAATCGCCCGCAATGGCGCCGCGCGCAGCCAGATCATCATCCTCGACGCCCTGCTCAAGCTGCGCCAGGTATGCTGCGACCTGCGTCTGGTCAAAGGGGTGGAAAGCAAAGGCAACCAGGCCGACAAGGGCAAACTGGGCGCGCTGCTGGAAATGCTCGAAGAGTTGTTGAGCGAAGGGCGCCGGGTGCTGTTGTTCTCGCAGTTCACCTCGATGCTGGCGTTGATCGAGCAGGAACTGGAGAAGCGCAAGATTCGCTACAGCCTGCTGACCGGCGACACCCGCGACCGGCGCACGCCGGTGCAGCAGTTCCAGCAGGGTGACAGCGAAGTGTTCCTGATCAGCCTCAAGGCGGGTGGCGTGGGCTTGAACCTGACAGCCGCGGACACGGTGATCCACTTCGACCCCTGGTGGAACCCGGCCAGCGAAAACCAGGCCACTGACCGCGCCTACCGCATCGGCCAGGACAAACCGGTGTTCGTGTTCAAGCTGATCACCCGGGGAACGGTGGAAGAAAAGATCCAGCTGTTGCAGCAGGAGAAGGCCGCGCTGGCGGCGAGCCTGCTGGATGGCGGGCAGGCGGGGCAATGGCGGCTGGGGGATGAAGAGATCGAAGCGCTGTTTGCGCCGCTGCCCGGGAAGCGCGGGCGGTAGCCCAGAATCCTTCGCTGCCTGTACCGGCCCCTTCGCGGGTAAACCCCACACAGGGATATCAGTGCCCTCAAGGGCGGTGCCGTACCTGTGGGAGCGGGCATGCCCGCGAAGGGGCCGGCGCGGTCAATCGACCAACTGCGCCTCCCGCAACGCCCCCAACGCCTCCAGCCACCGTGGCTGCTGGCGATAGTCAGTGCGCGCAAAACTGAAGCCTCGCATCCGAGCAAGGCGCGGCGATGGCTTGACTTTCAAGCGCTGCGCAGCCAGCAGTGCGAGCTCTGCCGAAGCCCGGTCATTACATACCAGGGCCACGTCACATCCCGCACCGAAAGCAGCCTCGACGCGACCAGCAACATCTCCGACCACATGGGCACCGGCCATGGACAGATCATCACTGAAAATCACGCCATCGAAGCCAAGCTCCCCCCTTAGAATGTCCTGAAGCCAGCGCCTCGAAAAACCGGCGGGCTTACTATCGACCTGGGGATAGATCACATGTGCAGGCATCACTGCCGACAGCTGGCGTGCCAATCGGGTAAATGGCACCAGGTCCGTCTTGCGCAGTTCATCCAGGCTGCGATCATCTACGGGAATGGCCACATGCGAATCGGCCTCAGCCCAGCCATGCCCAGGAAAATGCTTGCCGCAGGCTGCCATGCCCGCTGCAGTCATGCCACGGATGAACGCCCCACCCAGCTGAGTGACACGCTCAGGATCACCATCGAAGGCACGTGCACCAATGACTGCACTGCGCCCATGATCCAGATCGAGCACAGGAGCAAAACTCAAATCCAGCCCGATCGCCAGCACCTCGGTTGCCATCAACCAGCCACAATGCCCGGCCAAACGCTCGGCATCATCGCTCTGGGCGATCTGCCGCATGGATGGCAACCTGACGAACCCTTCACGCAAGCGTTGCACCCGCCCACCTTCCTGATCGACCGCAATGATCAGGTCAGGGCGCAAAGCACGGACCGAAGCGCACAGCTCCCGCACCTGACGCGGGTGGGCAATATTACGAGCAAAGATGATCAAACCAGCTACTTCAGGCTGGAGCAATAACCGACGATCCTCAGGCGTCAGCCCCGTGCCTTCGATATCGGCCATCAAGGCCCCCTGCATACAAACTGTCATTACAAAATCCTCTAATCGAATATCAGAAACCCATTACGGGCGAAGCGGAGAAATCTCCGCTTTGCCCGAGTCTCTGGAATGCGTGCTGCCTGGTACACCGGGGCACATTTCCCGGTGCACTCACGCAATACGCACATCGAAAACGCAGGATCCTGTCTCGGACCGAGCAGGGTGGAGCCTCGTCAGTCGACCAGTTGAGCGTCCTTCAACGCGGACAATGCCTGCTGCCAACGAGGCTGCTGACGATAGTCAGTCCGCGCAAACCCTTGCCCGCGCATGCCTGCGATGCGTGGCGAAGGTTTTACCTTCATGCGTTGTGCCGCACTCAGTGCCAGCTCCGCAGCCGCCCGATCATTGCAAACCAGCCCCATATCACAACCGGCGCTCAGTGCTGCTTCGATGCGGCTCGCCGCATCCCCGACAACATGTGCGCCGGCCATCGACAAATCGTCACTGAAGATCACCCCGTCAAAACCCAGCTCGCCACGCAGGATGTCCTGCAACCAGCGCCGCGAGAAGCCAGCCGGCTGGTTGTCGACCTGCGGGTAGATGACATGCGCCGGCATCACTGCCGCCAATTGCCCGCTCAGGCGGGTGAACGGCACCAGGTCGGCCTGGCGCAGCTGTTCGAGGCTGCGCTCATCGGTCGGGATGGCCACATGCGAGTCCGCTTCGGCCCAGCCATGCCCCGGGAAGTGCTTGCCACAAGCCGCCATGCCCGCCGCATTCATGCCACGGATGAACGCCCCGGCCAGTTGCGTGGCACGCAGCGGGTCACCCTCGAAGGCGCGGCTGCCCACCACGGCGCTGCGCTGGTGGTCCAGGTCGAGTACCGGGGCAAAGCTGAGGTCCAGGCCAACCGACAGCACCTCGGTCGCCATCAACCAACCGCACTGCTCGGCCAGGTACTCGGCGTTGTCATTGTCGGCCAGCGCTCGCATGGCCGGCAGGCGCACAAAGCCCTGGCGCAGGCGCTGCACCCGGCCGCCCTCCTGGTCCACCGCCAGGATCAGGTCGGGCCGGATGGCACGGATCGACGCGCACAGTTCACGCACCTGGCGCGGGCTGTCGATGTTGCGGGCAAAAATGATCAGGCCAGCCACTTCAGGTTGGCGCAGCAGGTGACGGTCTTCGGCGGTCAGCCATTTACCGGCGATATCCACCATCAGGGAGCCTTGCAGGCTGACAGTCATGGGTAATCCTTCATTGAAGACTGAGAGAAGCCCACTGGGGGCAGGCGGCCTGCTCGATGCGCACCGGGCAATGAGCCGGCACCTGCTCGAACAGGCTTAGCAAATCGATGTTGCGCAGGCGTATGCATCCATGGGACAGCGCTACGCCCAAGGGTTCCGTATCCGGGGTGCCGTGCAGGTAGATATAACGGCGGAAGGTGTCGACCGCACCCAGGCGGTTGACACCCGGCTCGCAGCCACTAAGCCAGAGGATGCGGGTGAGGATCCAGTCCCGGCCGGGGTATTGCGCATGCAAGGCCGGCGACCACACCTCGCCGGTCCAGCGCCGCCCGGCCAATACCGCATTCAGCGGCAAGCCCGCGCCGATCTTCGCTCGCACCTGGTGCAAGCCACACGGCGTGCAACCCGAGCCGTTGCGCTCGCCGGCGCCGTTGCGCGCCGTTGAAACCGGCAGGCGTACGCGCAGCTGGCCATCGGCGAAACCATAAAGGCGCTGATCGGCGAGGGAAATGTGCAGGAAGTCGAGGTCGGGCATGGGCGCTAGCTTAGCCGAAGCGCCCTGCCCCGCCCAGCCTTCAGGCCTTGGCGGTGGTGGCGCCTGCGCTGGTCTTGGTGCGCGGGCGCAGCTGCGCGGCGGCCATGGCGTCGTCGGTTACACCGCTATCGGCACGCATGCCCGCAGCCAGGAACGGCACCATCAGGCGCATTACCTGCTCGATCGAAGTGTTGATCCCGAAATCGGTCTCGGCAATCGCCCGCAGGGCCTTGATACCAGACATGCTGAAGGCGGCAGCACCAAGCATGAAGTGCACGCGCCAGAACAGCTCCAGCGGCGGAATGCGCGGCGCGGCCTCGTTGACCAGCAGCATGTAGCGGCGGAACACCTTGCCGTACATGTCTTCCAGGTAACGCCGCAGGTGGCCCTGGCTCTGGCTGAAGGCCAGGCCCAGCAGGCGCATGAAGATCGACAGGTCGTTGTTGCTGCGCGGCTGCACGGCCAAAGCCTGCTCGACCAGCATTTCCAGCAGCTCCTCGAGGCTCGGCTTGTGCTCAGGCTTGGCCTGGCGCCGCTCCAGCTCACGTTCGAGGCTGGCGCAGAACGGCCCGAGGAAACGCGAGAACACTGCCTGGATCAGGGCCTTCTTGGAACCGAAATGATAGTTGACTGCCGCCAGGTTGACCCCGGCCTTGCTGGTAATCAGCCGCAACGAGGTTTCTGCGAACCCCCTTTCCGCGAACAGCTGCTCGGCAGCATCGAGAATGCGTTCAACGGTTTCCGATTGGGCCATGACTACTCCGACTACTCCGCCAGACAAACAGGTGTTTGAAACATACGTTTCAGCCCTGCTTCTGTCAAGGCTCGGTGACCGGTCGGTCGCCATTTAAAAACGCCAGGCGGGTGGCTGCAAGCGCCATTGCTGCTGTTTATTGCAGGTTTTGGCTTGCAGCGCATCCAGTACTGTATATAATCCCAGTCACTGTACAAAAAGACAGAGCGCTCACCATGTTGAAACTGACGCCACGCCAAGCCGAAATTCTCGCGTTCATCAAGCGTTGCCTGGAAGACAACGGCTTCCCGCCGACGCGCGCCGAGATTGCTCAGGAGCTGGGCTTCAAGTCGCCCAACGCCGCCGAGGAACACCTCAAGGCCCTCGCCCGCAAGGGCGCGATCGAGATGACCCCGGGCGCCTCCCGTGGTATTCGCATCCCCGGCCTGGAAGCCAAGGCCGAAGAAAACGGCCTGCCAATCATCGGCCGAGTTGCCGCCGGTGCGCCGATCCTTGCCGAACAGCACATCGAGCAATCCTGCAACATCAACCCCGACTTCTTCCACCCCCAGGCCGACTATCTGCTGCGCGTACACGGCATGAGCATGAAGGACGTCGGCATCTTCGATGGCGACCTGCTGGCGGTACACACCTGCCGCGAAGCCCGCAATGGCCAGATCGTCGTGGCCCGCATCGGCGACGAAGTCACCGTCAAGCGCTTCAAGCGCGAAGGCAGCAAGGTGTGGCTGCTTGCCGAAAACCCCGAATTCGCCCCCATCGAAGTCGACCTGAAAGAACAGGAGCTGGTGATCGAGGGCTTGAGCGTCGGCGTCATTCGCCGCTGATCCAGGAGGCGTCATGCAGCAGTTCATTCACGTACCCGAGCAAGCTCAGTTGCCATTGTTCGAAGCATTCCTCGCCCAGCCCGTACTGCCTGGCCTGAAAGCCAGCGAAGTGCCGCGCAAGAGCAGCCAGCCCGAGCTGTTCAGCGAACTGTCGCTGCGCGGAGCCCCCGGGCATTGCCAAAGCCTGCTGGCACCCGTGCTGCGCGAACTGAGCGAAGAGGACGAGACCCGCTGGCTGACCCTGATCGCCCCGCCGTCGAGCCTGACCCAGGCCTGGCTGCGCGATGCCGGGCTCAACCGTGAACGCATCCTGCTGCTGCAACCTCGTGGCAATCAAAGCCCGCTTCAACTGGCCTGCGAAGCCTTGCGTCTGGGTCGCAGCCACACCGTCGTCAGCTGGCTGGGCAATGTCAACGCCACTGCGCGCCAGCAATTGCTGCGCGCTGCCAGTGCCGGAAACGCACAAAGCCTGAACATCCGCCTCGGCTGATGTTCAGGCTTTGCCTGTCACTGCATAAACCTGATGCCCTGCTGCACGTCAGTGCAGCACTCGCGGCCCTTCATCACGCTCAAGCTCGCCATCCATCAGGCGACCGGCCATCTGTACGCCCACGCTGAGCATGGCCTTGGCCACTTCCACATGCTGACCCTGCAGGAACGCCTTGGCGTCTTCCGAGAAATCCAGGGTTACCAGAGAGCCCTCATCCTCGGCGCGACGCAGTTCGATGCGGCCATCAGGCAACTCGACAATTTCCAGAAACGACGTAGACATAAATGGCAGTTCTCCGCGAAAGGCCAGCATTGTACCAGCCGTAGCAGCTATCAGCACTCACTCAACGCGTCACGGAAACGTCTCACCAGGCCTTTGAGGTCGCTGCGCCAGCTTTCCAGTTCGGCATGCGACAGCGCCGGATGCTCGGGCTCATCGAGATTGACCGCCTGAATCAATGGCTGGGTAACGTCGGTTTTCGGCGTTTTTTTCGCGACCGGTGGTCGGAACAAATCGGCATAAGCACCAAGCATTTGTGCCAGCCAGGTTTCGCGCTGGCGGGCCAGCTCCAACAGCTCCGCCACTTCCGGGATGGCGATACCGTTCAGGGCGTCGTCAGCCAGTGCCTGCTCGACCGTTGCAACAACTGGCAGGCGGTAGAAGCCACCAATTTCATGACACAGGCCCAGCAGTGCGCCGTAGAGATGGAACAGCGCCGACTCGCGTTCGGCCTGGACCAGGCCCTGGGCATTCATGGCCTGGCTTTGTTCGGCCTTGGCCATGGACTCCAGGGCGAGGCCGGCAAAGAACAGTTTCTGATTGGTGCGGGTGTAGAGTTCCTGGGCCATTTCAGTGACCTCCCTAAGGCTGCAAAGCGGATAGCTGCATCATAAATGATTGGGGCCGCTTTGCGCCCCTTCGCAGGCTTGCCCCGCCTGACCGGTTAACGCGGTCAGCTGTAGGAGCGGCCTTGTGTCGCGAAAGGGCTGCAAAGCAGCCCCAGCAATTTGTGCATCTGCGCTGAAATCCTGGGGCTGCTTTGCAGCCCTTTCGCGACACAAGGCCGCTCCTACAAGGGCGCGCGCAGGTCAGAGACTGATGAAGAATCAGCGCTTGTCTTCAACCTTCCACGCATTGCCGTCGTAGAACGCCTTCCAGCCGGTCGGCTTGCCATCAACCTCGGACTGCACATACTGCTCCTTGGTCTTGCGGCTGTAGCGGATAACTGCAGGGCGGCCTTCCGGGTCTTTCTGCGGCGCATCGCACAGGAAGTGGTACTTCGGATCAATCTCGTGTTTGTGTGGAACGATTTCCAGCACCAGCGGTGCACGGGTTTCGCGATTCTTGGGGAACTGGCTGGCTGCCAGGAACAGCCCCGAAGCGCCATCACGCAGCACGTAGGTATCGTCGACCTTCTCGCACTTGAGCTCCGGCATGTCCACCTTGTCCATCTTCGGTGGCGCCGCCTCGCCGCTCTTGAGCAGTTTGCGAGTGTTCTTGCACGCCGGGTTGGTGCAACCGAAGAACTTGCCGAAGCGGCCAGTCTTCAACTGCATCTCGCTGCCACACTTGTCGCACTCCAGGCTCGGCCCTTCGTATCCCTTGATGCGGTAGTTGCCTTCCTCGATCTCGTAGCCAGCGCAATCCGGGTTGTTACCGCAGATGTGCAGCTTGTGCTTCTCGTCCAGCAGGTAGGCATCCATCGCCGTGGCGCAGATCGGGCAGCGGTGCTTGCCCAGCAACACGCGGGATTCCGATTCGCCCTCGTCGTCGGCGGCAATCTCGTCGCCCGGCACCAGGTTGACGGTGGCCTTGCAGCGCTCTTTCGGCGGCAGGCTGTAGCCCGAGCAACCGAGGAACACGCCGGTGGAGGCGGTGCGGATCATCATCGGCCGGCCACATTCCTTGCACGGAATGTTGGTCATGGTCGGTTGGTTGGCGCGCATGCCGTCTTCGCTGGACTCGGCGGTCTGCAGTTTCTTGCTGAAGTCGCCGTAGAACTCGTCGAGCACGTTCTTCCAGTCACGCTCGCCCTGGGCCACGTCGTCGAGGTTCTCTTCCATGTCGGCGGTAAAGCCGTAGTCCATCAGGTTGGAGAAGCTTTCGGACAGGCGCTCGGTGACGATGTCGCCCATCTTCTCGGAATAGAAGCGGCGGTTGTGCAGAGTCACATAGCCACGGTCCTGAATGGTCGAAATGATCGCCGCATAGGTCGACGGGCGACCGATGCCGCGCTTTTCCATTTCCTTGACCAGGCTGGCTTCGGTGAAGCGCGCCGGTGGCTTGGTGAAGTGCTGGCTCGGGTCGATCTGGATCAGCTTCAGCGCTTCGCCCTGGACCATTTCCGGCAACACGTCGTCTTCGCCAGGCTTGCTCTGTTGCGGCAGCACACGGGTGTAACCGTCGAACTTGAGGATACGGCCCTTGGCACGCAACTCGAAGTCGCCTGCAGCCACGGTGACGCTGGTGGACAGGTATTGCGCCGGCGGCATCTGGCAGGCCAGGAACTGGCGCCAGATCAGCTCATACAGGCGCTCGGCGTCACGCTCCATGCCACTGAGCTTGCTCGGGTGGGTGTTCACGTCGGAAGGACGAATCGCTTCGTGCGCCTCCTGGGCACCTTCCTTGCTGCCGTACACCAGCGGTGCCTCGGGCAGGTACTGCTTGCCGAACTCGCGCTCGATGTAGCTGCGCGCCATATCCAGGGCGTCGGCCGACAGGTTGGTCGAGTCGGTACGCATGTAGGTGATGTAGCCGGCTTCGTACAAGCGCTGGGCCATCATCATGGTTTTCTTCACACCGAAGCCCAGACGGTTGCTGGCGGCCTGCTGCAAGGTGGAGGTAATGAACGGTGCCGACGGCTTGCTGCTGGTCGGGCGGTCTTCGCGCTTGACCACGCTGTAGCTGGAAGCCTTGAGCTTCTCCAGCGCGGCCATGGCCTGGGCTTCGTTCAGCGGCTTGAAGGCCTCACCCTTCTCGCGGGCCACTTCGAAACGCACCTTGGCGTTCTTGGCGGTGCCGAGGTCGGCGTGGATTTCCCAGTACTCTTCCGGGATGAACGCGCGGATTTCACGCTCGCGCTCCACCACCAGCTTCACCGCCACCGACTGTACACGGCCGGCGGACAGGCCACGGGCGATCTTGGCCCACAGCAGCGGCGAAACCATGTAGCCGACCACGCGGTCGAGGAAACGCCGCGCCTGCTGCGCGTTGACCCGGTCGATATCCAGCTCGCCCGGCTGCGAGAAGGCTTCCTGGATGGCCTTCTTGGTGATTTCGTTGAACACCACGCGCTTGTAGCGGGTGTCGTCGCCGCCGATGGCCTCGCGCAGGTGCCAGGCAATGGCTTCCCCTTCGCGGTCCAAGTCGGTTGCGAGATAGATGGTGTCGGCGTCCTTCGCCAGGCGGCGCAGCTCTTCGATCACCTTTTCCTTGCCAGGCAGGATCTCGTACTTGGCCTTCCAGCCGTGGTCGGGGTCGACGCCCATGCGTGCCACCAGCTGGCGGCGGGCCTTTTCCTTCGGCGACAGGGCCGGAGCCTCACCCGCGGCCTTGCCACGCTTGGCGGCTGGCTCTTTGCTGGCGCTGGCCGAACCGCTGGTGGGGAGGTCTCGGATATGGCCGATACTCGACTTCACCACGTACTGGTTGCCCAGGTACTTGTTGATGGTCTTGGCCTTGGCCGGGGATTCCACAATGACCAGCGATTTGCCCATGGATCGGAGTATTCCTGAATCTGAAGATGAAAAACGCGTCTGGTGCCAGACGCGGCACCGCTATATATAGTGGCAAAAGTGTGAGGTCAAGTTCGGACTATCACTCGTGCGACTTGCCCAGCAACCCGGGCAGCCCCTCTTCGGCCTTGACCAAAGCAAAGCGTGGCACCTGCTCGCCGTCAACCTCGACGGACTCCTGGAACATCGAAAGTGGCCGTACCCAGAAGCTGTAATCACCATACAGGCATTGGTAGAACACCATCCACTCTTCGCTCTCGGAGTGCCGCGCAACACTGAAGACACGGTACTCAGGCCCTTTGTAATGCCGGTATACGCCTGGTTGTATCTGCATGTTGCCCACCCTCTTGAATAAAACCTGTAAAAAACAAAACCGGGGCACAAGGCCCCGGTCGCTGTCCCGCTACGCGATCAGACGCGTTCGAAGACAGTGGTGATACCTTGGCCGAGGCCGACACACATGGTCGCCACTCCCAGGGTACCGCCATTCTGCTTCATGACGTTGAGCAGGGTGCCGGAAATCCGTGCCCCGGAGCAACCGAACGGGTGGCCCAAGGCAATGGCGCCGCCGTGCAGGTTAACCTTCTCATCCATCTTGTCGAGTACTTTCAAGTCTTTCAGCACTGGCAGGGCCTGTGCAGCGAAGGCTTCGTTGAGCTCGATGAAGTCGATGTCGGCCATGGTCAGGCCAGCACGCTTGAGGGCTTTCTGGGTCGATGGCACCGGGCCGTAGCCCATGATTGCCGGGTCGACACCAGCTACCGCCATGGAACGGATGACCGCCAATGGCTGGATACCCAGGTCCATGGCGCGCTGGCCGGACATGACGATCATGCACGATGCACCGTCGGTGATCTGCGACGAGGTACCGGCAGTTACGGTACCGCCTTTCGGGTTGAACGCCGGCTTCAGCGATGCCAGGCCTTCGAGGGTGGTTTCCGGGCGAATGGTTTCGTCGAAATCGAACACCTTCAGGAAGCCGTTCTCGTCGTAGCCCTGCATCGGGATGATTTCATCCTTGAACTTGCCTTCTACCGTGGCCTTGTGGGCCAGCTGGTGCGAACGCAGGCCGAACAGGTCCTGCTGCTCACGGGTGATGCCGTGCATCTTGCCGAGCATTTCCGCGGTCAGGCCCATCATCCCGGAAGCCTTGGCAGCATGCAAGGACAGGTGCGGGTTGGGGTCGACGCCATGCATCATGCTGACGTGGCCCATGTGCTCCACGCCACCGACCACGAACACATCACCGTTGCCGGTCATGATCGCCTGGGCGGCGGTGTGCAGCGCGCTCATCGACGAGCCGCACAGGCGGCTGACGGTCTGCGCCGCGGAAGTGTGCGGGATCTGGGTCATCAGCGAGGCCATGCGGGCGATGTTCCAGCCCTGCTCGAGGGTCTGGTTGACGCAGCCCCAGATCACGTCCTCGACTTCTTTCGGGTCGACCTTGTCGTTGCGTTCCAACAGCTTGCTGATCAGGTGCGCCGACATGTCTTCGGCGCGGGTATTGCGGTGCATGCCACCCTTGGAGCGGCCCATCGGCGTGCGACCGAAGTCGACAATCACCACGTCTCTTGGATTCAGGCTCATATCAAATCTCTCGCTCTAGCTCGTTGACCGCTCAGTTGAAGAAGCGCTGGCCGTTCTTGGCCATTTCACGCAGCTTCGCGGTCGGGTGGTACAGCGGCCCCAGGTCGGCGTATTGATCGGCCAGGGCAACGAATTCGGCCACACCGATCGAGTCGATGTAGCGCAGCGCACCACCGCGGAAGGGAGGGAAACCAATGCCGTAGACCAGACCCATGTCGGCTTCGGCAGCGGTTTCGACGATGCCGTCTTCCAGGCAGCGCACGGTCTCCAGGCACAGCGGGACCATCATCCAGTTGATGATGTCTTCGTCGGTGACTTCACGCTGCTCGTAGACGATCGGCTTGAGCACGTCGAGCACGGTGGCGTCGGCGACCTTCTTCGGCTTGCCGCGCTTGTCGGTTTCGTAGGCGTAGAAGCCCTTGCCGTTCTTCTGCCCCAGGCGGTTGGCCTCGTACAGTGCGTCAACGGCCGAGCGGCGCTCGTCCTTCATGCGGTCCGGGAACCCTTCGGCCATCACGTCGCGGCCGTGGTGGCCGGTGTCGATGCCGACCACGTCCATCAGGTACGCCGGGCCCATCGGCCAGCCGAACTTCTCCATGACCTTGTCGATACGCACGAAGTCGACACCGGCGCTTACCAGCTTGGCGAAGCCGCCGAAGTACGGGAACAGCACGCGGTTGACCAGGAAGCCCGGGCAGTCGTTGACCACGATCGGGTTCTTGCCCATTTTCTTGGCGTAGGCCACGGTGGTGGCAACCGCCACTTCACTGGACTTCTCGCCACGGATGACTTCCACCAGCGGCATCATGTGCACCGGGTTGAAGAAGTGCATGCCGACGAAGTTTTCCGGGCGCTTGAGCGCCTTGGCCAGCAGGTTGATGGAAATGGTCGAGGTGTTGGAAGCGAGGATCGCATCGTCCTTCACCTGGGCTTCCACTTCAGCCAGCACGGCCTGCTTGACTTTCGGGTTCTCGACCACGGCCTCGACGACGATGTCGACATTGGCGAAGTCGCCATAGGACAGGGTCGGGCGAATGGCGTTGAGTGCCTCGGCCATCTTGGCCGGGGTCAGGCGGCCCTTCTCGACGCGATTGCCGAGCAGCTTGGAGGCCTCGTTCAGGCCCAGCTGGATGGCTTCCTCGCGGATATCCTTCATCAGGATCGGGGTGCCCTTGACCGCCGACTGATAGGCGATGCCGCCACCCATGATGCCGGCGCCGAGCACGGCGGCCTGCTTCACGTCGTGGGCGATTTCGTCATGCGCCTTGGCCTTGCGCTTGAGTTCCTGGTCGTTGAGGAACAGGCCGATCAGGCTTTCGGCAACCGAGGTCTTGGCCAGCTTGGCGAAGCCTGCGGCTTCGACTTCCAGGGCCTTGTCACGACCGAAGTTGGCAGCCTTCTGGATGGTCTTGATGGCTTCGACCGGGGCTGGGTAGTTAGGGCCGGCCTGGCCGGCGACGAAGCCCTTGGCAGTCTCGAAGGCCATCATCTGCTCGATGGCGTTGAGCTTGAGCTTTTCCAGCTTGGGCTGGCGCTTGGCCTTGTAGTCCAGCTCGCCACTGATGGCGCGTTTGACCAGGTCAAGGGCACCGGCCATCAGCAGTTCAGGCGCAACCACGGCGTCGACGGCACCCACTTTCAGGGCGTCCTCGGCACGGTTTTCCTTGCCGGCGGCGATCCATTCGATGGCGTTGTCCGAACCGATCAGGCGCGGCAGGCGCACGGTGCCGCCGAAGCCCGGGTAGATACCCAGCTTGACTTCCGGCAGGCCGATCTTGGCGCTGGTGGACATGACCCGGTAGTCGGCGGCCAGGCACATTTCTAGGCCGCCGCCCAGGGCGATGCCGTTGATGGCGGCGACGGTCGGCACTTCGAGGTCTTCGAAGGCGTTGAAAATGCGGTTGGCTTCCAGGTTGCCGGCGACCAGTTCGGCCTCGGGCAGCTTGAAGTTGTCGACGAACTCGGTGATGTCGGCGCCGACGATGAACACGTCCTTGCCACTGCTGACGATCACGCCCTTGACCGAGGCGTCGGCCTGGATGGCATCGACGGCCTGGCGCAGTTCGTTCAGGGTCAGGCGGTTGAACTTGTTGACGGACTCACCCTTGAGGTCGAACTTGAGCTCGACGATGCCACTTTCAAGAGCCTTAACCGTGATGGCTTTACCTTCGTAAATCATCAACTGATCTCCACGATATGGAAGCTGAACTGTACACGCCGATCGCTGCAGCAAAAGCAGGCCTAGCTGCCCTGCCCCAGGCACACCCGTCAGCGCGCTAGTCGGAAGTATGGCTTGGCGTCATGACATACAAACGCTCAATTCATACGCCCGTTTGATTTGGGTGTGCACACATTCTCCGAAAAGATCGGCGTTGTCAAATGCTCGCGAGCAAGGTGAAAACACGACTTTCCGGTCATTCTGTAGCGTCCCGGTACAAAACATGATGACAGTGATTGCTGACCATTCATGTCGGCGATTGACCATGAACCGCAGAAGAATGCTGCAGCTTTTGCCTTGCGCGGCGGTCTCCAACGGCTACACTGGCACTTGCTTGAATGCATACCCGGCCTGCCTGGCCTTTTCTGCGCAGCAGAACGCAAAGCGGCGACTTGGCACCCCACCCCTTCAGGGGTCGGCCAAGCCGCCGCTTTGTCGTTTAACGCCGTCAGGAGATGCGCCGTGCCTGTAGGAGCAGCCTTGCGCTGCGAAAGGGTCGACACATCCAGCCATCTGTATCAGGCATACAGGCCTCTTCGCAGCACAAGGCTGCTCCTACAGGCGTCACCAGTGAAGCAGAGGCTGGAGTTCAGGCCAGGGTTTCGAGGACGTGGGCAATATCCTGCAACACAGCGGTATCACCCCGCTCGGTCCAGTACAGCGCGATCATCCGGGCATCGGCCTCGACCTTGTAGACACTCGCAGGCAAGCGTGCCAAGGCCTCCATGAAGCGTGGGTCCTCGCAGGGTTCACGCCACTGGTTCCACCACACCCCCGGGGTGATCTGCCAGAAGCAGAAGCTGTCCTCATGCCCGCGGCGACGGGCCCGGTGGTATTGCGGGCACGGGCTTGGCGGCTGCTTTTCCAGCCAGTGCGGCCACTGCTGCGGCGCCAGCTGCATGGCCAAACCCATGCGCCGAGCCTCCAGGCGCAGCTTCATCTGCTCGCTCTGCTTGCGCGAGGTGCGCAGCCAGGAAAGCGGGCTGAGAATCAGCGCGAGGATTGACACCACCAGCAATACCGTCATATCAGTAGTTCCCATAAAACGTTGCAAATGAGCTGGTTAGCCATTTTTCACGGAAGACCCGCCCGAAAGCGACCATACTTCTTCTATCGCGATTGTCAGGAGTTCCGCTCATGTCCTACGAACATCTTCTGGTCGCCGTCGACCTGACCGAAGAATGCGACCCGGTGATCAAGCGCGCCATGGCGCTGGCCGCGCCGTCGAATGCCAAGGTTTCGCTGGTACACATCGTCGAGCCGATGGCCATGGCGTTCGGCGGCGACGTGCCGATGGACCTGTCGCAGCTGCAACAGCAGCAGTTCGACCAGGCCAAGGAACGCATGGACCGCCTGTTCAACAAATACCCGGACATCCACCGCGGCGACTCGCACCTGACCTATGGCCAGCCCCGCCAGGAGATTCACCAACTGGCCAAGGACCAGAAGTGCGACCTGATCGTGGTCGGCAGCCATGGCCGGCATGGCCTGGCATTGCTGCTGGGCTCCACGGCCAATGACGTGCTGCATGGCGCGCCGTGCGATGTACTGGCGGTGCGGTTGCAGAAGAAGGAATGATTCAACCTGTGCCGGCCCTTTCGCGGGTGAACCCGCTCCCACAGGTACTGCACCGCGCTCAACAGCGGTGCGGTCCTTGCGGGAGCGGGTGAACCCGCGAAGAGGCCGGGCCAGGCTAACGCCGATCAGCCTTCCAGCTCGGCCCAGCGCTCCACCAGCACATCCAGCTCACCCTGCAGCTTCTCGATCTTCGCCAGCACTGCCGACGTTTCCGCAATCGGCCGCTGATAGAAGCCCGCCGCATTCACTTCTTCCTGGGCCTCGGCCATGCGCTGCTCCAGCTCGTCGATCTGCCCCGGCAGCATTTCCAGCTCACGTTGCAGCTTGTAGCTGAGCTTCTTCTTCGAACCATCAGCCACCACTGCAACCTGCGCAGGCGCCGGCTTGGCCTCTACCTTCTCCACCACCGCGCTGTTGAGCTCGGACTTGCCGCCCTTGCTCTCGGTCACGCCCAGCAGCTTCGGTGAGCCCCCTTGGCGAATCCAGTCCTCGTAACCACCGACGTATTCACGCACCTTGCCCTCGCCTTCGAACACCAGGGTGCTGGTGACGACGTTGTCGAGGAAGGCCCGGTCGTGGCTGACCATCAGCACGGTGCCCTTGTAGTTGGACAGCACCTCCTCGAGCAGCTCGAGGGTTTCCACGTCCAGGTCGTTGGTCGGCTCGTCAAGCACCAGCAGGTTGGCCGGCTTGCTGAACAGCTTGGCCAGCAACAGCCGTGCCCGCTCGCCACCCGAGAGCGCCTTGACCGGCGTACGGGCACGCTGAGGGCTGAACAGGAAATCGCCCAGGTAGCTCAGCACATGGCGGTTCTGGCCGTCGATCTCGATGAAGTCCCGGCCTTCGGCCAGGTTGTCGATAACGGTCTTTTCCAGGTCGAGCTGGTGGCGCATCTGGTCGAAATAGGCCACTTCCAGCTTGGTGCCGCGCTCGACCTTGCCTGCGGTCGGCTCCAGGTCACCGAGCATCAGCTTTAGCAACGTGGTCTTGCCGGTACCATTCGCGCCCAGCAGGCCGATGCGGTCCTCACGCTGCAGAACCATGGAGAAGTCCTTGACCAGCACAGGCCCTTCCGGGTGATGGAAGCTGACGTTCTCCAGCACCATTACCTGCTTGCCAGACTTTTCCGCCGCCTCGATCTGGATATTGGCCTTGCCCTGGCGCTCGCGGCGTTCGCTGCGCTCCACGCGCAGGGCCTTCAGTGCGCGTACGCGGCCTTCGTTGCGGGTACGGCGGGCCTTGATGCCCTGGCGAATCCATACCTCTTCCTGGGCCAGACGCTTGTCGAACAACGCGTTGGCGGTTTCCTCGGCGGCCAGTGCGGCCTCCTTGTGCACCAGGAAGCTGGCATAGTCGCCGTTCCAGTCGATCAGGCCGCCGCGGTCCAGTTCCAGGATGCGGGTGGCCAGGTTCTGCAGGAACGAACGGTCGTGGGTGATGAACAATACCGCGCCATTGAAGCCGCGCAGGGCCTCTTCGAGCCAGGCGATGGCACCGATGTCCAGGTGGTTGGTCGGCTCGTCGAGCAGCAGCAGGTCGGGCTCCGACACCAGCGCCTGGGCCAGCAGCACGCGGCGGCGCCAGCCACCGGACAGTTCGGCCAGGGTCTTGTCGGCCGGCAGCTGCAGGCGGCTGAGGGTGCTTTCCACCACCTGCTGCAGGCGCCAGCCGTCACGGGCTTCCAGCTCGTGCTGGACGTGCATGAGTTTTTCCAGGTCTTCATCACCCTGGATGTTCAGGCTCAGGTGATGGAACTGCGCCAGCAGATCGCCCACACCATCCAGGCCTGCGGCCACCACGTCGAACACCGTGCGCTCGTCGGCCACCGGCAGCTCCTGCGGCAGCTCGCCGATCTTCAGGCCCGGGGCACGCCAGATTTCGCCGTCGTCGCCCTTCTGCTCGCCCTTGACCAGGCGCAGCATGCTCGACTTGCCGGTGCCGTTGCGGCCGATGATGCACACCCGCTCGCCACGAGCGATCTGCCAGGACACTTTGTCCAGCAGCGGCATGGCGCCGAATGCGAGGGACACATCGCTGAATTTGAGCAGGGTCATGTTGGTCTCCATAAATCGGGCGCGCATTCTACCTGACTTGGCCCTCGACGGCATCCGCCTGGCCATCCGGCAAGGGCTTTGCGACATCTGGTCGAACTTAATATCCCGATCCAAGCACAGTGCTTTCACCCGCCGCCGGCAAACAGCTAAGCTAAGGCAATAGCTTCCAACAGTGCTGGCTCCGCCGTCACTTCCCCATGGTTCAACTGCCCGGACGTATCATGCGCAGCCGCCTGTTACATATTGCATCCTGCCTGCTGCTCACCGCCGCCACCTGCGCGGCGCAGGCCGCCGATCTTACCCTGCAACGCCAGTACTATGACGAGGCCAAGCGCGCGCTGGCCAAAGGCGACAAAGGCCCCTATCTGCGCTATGCCCAGGCCCTCAGCGACTACCCGCTGACGCCCTACCTGGCCTACGACGAACTCACCGCCCGCCTGAAAACCGCGAGCAATCAGGAAATCGAAGGCTTCCTTGCCAAGCATGGCGACCTGCCCCAGGCCAACTGGATGAAACTGCGCTGGTTGCGCTGGCTGGCCGAACGCGGCGAATGGAACACTTTCGTCAAGTACTACGACCCCAAGCTCAACTTCACCGAACTGGACTGCCTCAACGGCCAGTACCAGCTCAGCCACGGCCTGCGCGCCGAGGGTTTTGCCACGGCCGACAAACTGTGGAACGTCGGCAAGTCGCAGCCGGCTACCTGCGACACACTGTTCGGCATGTGGGCGGCCGAGGGCCAACTGACCGAGGCCAAGCGCTGGCAACGCACCAAGCTGGCGGCCCAGGCGCGCAACTACGGCCTGGCCAACAACCTGGTCAAGACCCTGACCACCCTCGCGCCGCAGGGGCGCCTGCTGGTAGAGGTGGCGCAGAAACCCGAGCTGCTCAACCAGCCGTCGCGCTTCACCCCGGCCAACGAAGCCATGTCCGACGTGGTCAGCCTCGGCCTGCGCCGCCTTGCCCGACAGGACCCGGAGCGGGCCATGGCGCTGCTCGACGACTACGCCCAGCGCATGCACTTTTCACGCGACGAGAAGGTGGCCATCGCCCGCGAAATCGGCCTGACCCTGGCGCGCCGCTACGACCCGCGCGCGCTCGACCTGATGACCCGTTACGACCCCGAGCTGCGTGACAACACCGTCAGCGAATGGCGCCTGCGCCTGCTGCTGCGCCTGGGCCGCTGGGAAGACGCCTACGAGCTGACCCGCCGCCTGCCCCAGGACCTGGCCAACAGCAGCCGCTGGAAGTACTGGCAGGCGCGCAGCCTGGAGCTGGCACAGCCGAACAACCCACAGATCCCGCTGCTGTACAAGACCGTGGCGCGCGAGCGTGACTTCTACGGTTTCCTCGCTGCCGACCGGGCACAAACCCCTTACCAGCTGAACAACAAGCCGCTGGTGCTCAGCCCACAGCTGGTCAACAAAGTCCGCAACACCCCGGGCATCCGCCGTGCCCTGGAGTTCCACGCCCGTGGCCAGATCGTCGAAGGTCGCCGCGAGTGGTACCACGTCAGCCGCCACTTCAGCCGCGACGAAATGGTCGCCCAGGCGCGCCTGGGCTACGACCTGCGCTGGTACTTCCCGGCCATTCGCACCATCAGCCAGGCGCAGTACTGGGACGACCTGGACATCCGCTTCCCGATGGCCCACCGCGACACCCTGGTGCGCGAGGCCAAGGTCCGCGGCCTGCATTCAAGCTGGGTATTCGCCATTACCCGCCAGGAAAGTGCGTTCATGGAGGATGCCCGTTCCCCGGTCGGTGCCAGCGGCCTGATGCAGTTGATGCCGGCCACGGCCAAGGAAACCGCGCGCAAGTTCAGTATCCCGCTGGCATCACCGGCGCAGGTGCTCAACCCGGACAAGAACATCCAGCTGGGTGCGGCCTACCTGAGCCAGGTGCACAGCCAGTTCAACGGCAACCGGGTACTCGCTTCGGCAGCCTACAACGCCGGGCCCGGGCGCGTGCGGCAGTGGCTCAAAGGCGCCAAGCACCTGAGCTTCGATGTGTGGGTGGAGTCGATCCCGTTCGACGAAACGCGCCAGTATGTGCAGAACGTACTGTCGTATTCGGTGATCTACGGGCAGAAGCTGAACTCGCCGCAGCCGCTGGTGGATTGGCATGAGCGGTACTTCGATGACATGTGATTACTGGTGAGCCTGCGCCGGCCTCTTCGCGGGTAAACCCGCTCCCACAGATATTTCACCGGTCCTGAATGCGGTGCAGTATCTGTGGGAGCGGGTTTACCCGCGAAGAGGCCGGCACAGGCAACACAGCTACTCCAGGATTTCGACCTGCATCCCTACCTCCAACCACCCACTGCCATCCACCGCTAGGTTCTGCCCGAACAGCACATCTCCCTCCTTCTCACGGAAGGTCCTGAGCGTGGCCATCGGCTCGCGGTCCTCGCTGCGCTCGCCGGTAACCGGGTCGATGGTGGTAAAGATGCAGCGCACACTGGGCTTGAGCACGCGAAACTTCAGGCTGCCGATACGAATCCGCTTCCAGCCATCTTCGGCAAACGGTTCAGCCCCCTGCACCACCAGGTTGGGCCGAAAGCGCAGCATCTCCATGGGCCGTCCGATACGCCGGTCGAGTTCGTCCAGCGAACCCTGACCGATCAGCAATAAAGGGAAACCGTCCGGGAACGCCGCCCGGTCACTGTTGAAGCCATAGCCATTGGGCAAGTAACGCGCGCGCTGCTCCGGGCAATGCACCAGGCGCACGGCCTTGCCCAGCAGCTGGCTCAGCCAGGCCGCCACCGCATCGCCCGCATCCGGCACGCGCAGGGTATCGCGCCAGATGCTCACGCCGCGCAGGGCGTCATCGGCAGGTGGCACAGGCACCCGCAACGGTACCTGCCCAGGTGCTTCCAGCAGCAACTGGCCGCTGTCATCATCGCTTGCCTTGATCTGGCCTAGATGAGGCCAGGCGCGCTGGGTAAGGAAGCGTCCATTTTCTTCCTCCACCACCATCCAGCGCCGGTCGCCCTGCAACCCCAGCAACCCAACCGCTGAAGCCTGCAGGCGTTGCGCCTGCCCGGACTTCACCGGGTACCGATACAGCTCACTGAGAAACATCCCTGCCGCCTCGCGTCATGCCAAAACGCCAAGCTTATACCCCGCAGGGGGCGGGATCACGCGGTAGCGGCATCCAGCAACAGGCGTTGCTTGACCACGTCGACCAGGCGATCGGGCTGGAACTTGGACAGGAAGTTGTCGCAGCCCACCTTCTTCACCATGGATTCGTTGAAACTACCCGACAGCGAGGTGTGCAACACCACGTACAGCTGGCGCAAACGGGCATCGCCACGGATCTCGGTGGTCAACCGGTAGCCATCCATTTCCGGCATCTCGGCGTCGGTGAACACCATCAGCAGCTTCTCGCACACATCCTCACCAGCGTCGGCCCAGCCCTTGAGCATGCGCAGCGCCTTCAGGCCATCACTGGCCACGTGCAGCTTCACGCCCAGCTGGGACAGGGTGTCGCGCAATTGCGCCAGGGCCACGCTGGAATCGTCCACCAGCAGCACTTCGCGGCCGCGGGCCCGGGCCAGCACCGGGTCGGCGAGTTTGTCGCCGGAAACCCGGGCGTTGTAGGGCACGATCTCGGCCAGCACCTTCTCCACGTCGATCACTTCCACCAGCTTGTCATCGACCTTGGTGATGGCCGTCAGGTAATGCTGGCGCCCGGCGCTGGACGGCGGCGGCATGATCGCCTCCCAGTTCATGTTGACGATACGGTCGACACCGCCCACCAGGAAAGCCTGCACCGAGCGGTTGTATTCGGTGACGATGATGGTGCTGTCCGGCCCCGGCTGCAGCGGGCGCATGCCGATCGCCTGGGACAGGTCGATCACCGGCAGGGTCTGGCCGCGCAGGTTGACCACACCGCAGACGAAAGCGTGGCGCTGGGGCATCAGGGTCAACTTGGGCAGCTGCAGCACTTCCTGCACCTTGAACACGTTGATCGCGAACAACTGGCGGCCGGCCAGGCGAAACATCAGGATTTCCAGGCGGTTCTCACCCACCAGTTGCGTGCGTTGGTCTACTGTGTCGAGAATGCCAGCCATTGGAAAGCCCCCAGGCTTGAGTCGGAAAAAGTGAAATCATCCACCCTGTATCGGCGGCTTCACGCACACCTTGACCCTTGCGGGAAAATGCCGTGAAGGCAATTGATATCACTTTACCATCATGCTTTACTGCGGGAGGCGCGGGTGATTCAGCGGGACAGCAAAAGTTCCCCATCTGAGGCCCTTATCAGGGAAACCCTTAGCTACAATCGGGTGCGACCTGATGTTCGCGATATCCTTTAGCCATTAATGTGACGCCATTCTCATTGCATGAATGGAGTCAGGCTTTTGCTAGCTATCGTTTTGGCGTGCCCGTCCCCTGTGCCAGTCCCACGCGCGGGGGCATCATGATGGACAGCGCCTTGTCGTTCGATAACGCCCTGCAGGGGTTCCTGCTGGATGCGCAGGTACTGCTGACCCAGGCTCAGGAATGCCTGCAGCATCTGGAACTGATCGACAACGACCCGGATGCTTGCCACTGCCTGGAAAATGCCCTCGACAACCTCGCTCGACAGGCCGCACATCTGGGCCTGCGCGAAGTCGCCCATTACACCACCGCCCTGCAGCAATTGCTGGCACCGGCCTGCCAGGTCGGTTGCCTGCAGCGCGAAGCCCTGCCCGCGGTAGGGGCCTGCCTGACCTTGCTGGCCTGGCAGCTGGAACTGGTAGACCCTTGCACCGGACGGCTCAATCTGGACATCGGCGAGCAGTTGGTGCTGCTGGGTGAACTGGCCAAGGCCGTGCAGCAAACGTTTGCACAACCTTGCACACCCTGCGACGAGCAAGGCAGCGTGTGCATTCACCCGCATTCCGAGACGGCAGGCAGCACGCACTCCGGCCGCTCATCTGCCACCTATTGAACTGGCGCAAAATGCAGTCGGGCACGCTCATTCAAGCCCATCCTGGCCGAACCTGGAAAATTCTCGAGGTTTTTCAGGTTGCGGGGGGCCAAGTTGAATCAACGGCGCACAAGTTCGATGGCAAGTGCATGTTGCGCGATCAAGCAAAGCGGCACTTTGCCACCCTCCCGCGCCCGCCCCGTCGGCGTTTCATGGCGTTAGCCGACCGCGACCGATGCACTGCGAAGTGGTAATATGCGCCCCCACAAATGCTTGCGGCCTGCAGCAAGGTCGCAAGATCACGTGTTTGAAAGAAAACGGCAAGTACTGCTCCAAAGCCTCTGACATGGATTGTGCAAGGCCTCCATCAGCAATACTTCAGTGGCTTCCCTACCTATGCTTCCACGCTTGAAGACTTCTTTGCTGTGCTGCTCCCATACTACCGTGCTGCGCTGGGCGACTGTCGGGCTGTGCATTGCCTCGCTGGTCGCCAACCTGTTGCTGTACCTGGCCGATCATGTGATTCCGGCCAGCCTGCTGGTGCTGCAACTGGCCGCCACACTGGGCGCTACCGTGCACCTGGCCCTGGGTGCCAGGTCGATCAGTCTGCGCCCGGCGGAACTGGCCGAGCGCATGCTCAAAGTCCAGGAAGGCGAGCGCCAGCACCTGAGCCGGGAACTGCACGACGACATCGGCCAGTTGCTCACCGCCGCCAAGCTTCAGTTGCAGTGGCTGCAGAAGCGCATGCCCGACGAGCTGCAAGGCCACTGCGACGCCCTGCGCAGCACGCTGGATGACACCTTGGGCAACGTGCGCGATGTCTCCGCCCTGCTCAACCCGCGGCAGTTGGCCAGCCTGGGCCTGGAAGCCAGCCTGCGCGCACACCTGGTGCGCACCCTGGGCAACAGCGACGTTCACTGGAGCCTGGCATGCAACCAGCGCCTGGGGGGCATCGACGAGGCCGTGGCCATGGCCGTGTTCCGCATTACCCAGGAAGCCGTGACCAACATGCTGCGCCACGCCCAGGCACGCAATCTGGTCATCCGCCTGCAGCGCACCCCCGAGGGGTTGGCGTTGTCGATCCAAGACGATGGCCGCGGCTTCGTGCCCGCCAGGCAACCGGCCGAAGCAAGCCAGCGGGGCTTGGCCGGTATGCAGGAGCGGGTAACC
The DNA here is from genome assembly GCF_023100865.1 of Pseudomonas sp. A2. NCBI lineage: Bacteria > Pseudomonadati > Pseudomonadota > Gammaproteobacteria > Pseudomonadales > Pseudomonadaceae > Pseudomonas > Pseudomonas sp. A2. Next base: position 2,053,684 of record NZ_CP039127.1, on the reverse strand, counting down.
GCGTTGCAGGGCAGCCTGGACATCACCAGCCAGCTCGGCCTGGGCACGCACATCGAGGCGATGTTCCCATGGCCACCGCGCACCCAGCAACGCGCCAGGAGCACCGCAACCCATGACCTGTAGACTGCTGCTGGTAGACGACCACTCGCTGATTCGCGCCGGTGTGCGCGCACTGGTGTGCGACATTCCCGGCTATGACGTGATCGGTGAAGCCGACGACGGCAGCCAGTTGCTCGAACAGGTGCGCACGCTGGCGCCGGACATCGTCTTGCTGGACATCTCCATGCGCTCGACCAGCGGCCTGGACGCCCTCACCCAACTGCGCGCCAGCGGCAGCACCTGCAAGGTGTTGATCCTGTCGATGCACACCGACCCGGACCTGATCATGCGGGCACTGGAGAGTGGCGCCCACGGCTACCTGCTCAAGGACACCAGCGCCACCGAGCTGGAACAGGCCCTGGCCGCGGTGCGCAACGGCGAGCGCTACCTCAGCCCAGCCGTCGCCCATACGGTCATCAACCAGGCGCTGCAGCACACCAGGCAGGGCAAGCAACCAGCTGGCGAGCGGCATAATCTCACGGCGCGACAGCTGGAGATCCTGCGCCTGATCGTGCGTGGCAAGTCCACCCGGGAAATCGCCACCGGCCTGGGCCTGTCGATCAAGACCGTGGAAACCCACCGCTCGCAGGTCATGAAACGCCTGCAAATCCATGACGTGGCCGGCCTGGTGCTGTTCGCCGTGCGCGAGAAAATCATCAGCCTGGACGACTGAGCAACGGAGACCCCTCCGGCAGGTGTAGCCGCAGTGCAGCGGGCTTGGCCTGGAAGCGTAACTTTTCGGCCTGCACTGGCTCGCCATCGAGGTTGATGTCCAGCCCCTGCGAGCACTTGATCTCCACCCAGGGCAACCTGGCCCTGACGAACAGGCCGTTACCGGCCAACAGCTCACGTAACGTCCCGACCATCTCCTGAGGTGCCGGCAGGATGGCGATATCGAGCAAGCCGTCGTCCACCAGGGCCTCGGGGCACAGCACTTGCCCACCCCCGGCCTGGCGGCCATTGCCGATCCCCAGCGCCAGCAGGTCACCCTGCCAGTCGAAGCCTGGCCCTTGCAGCTCTACCGAGGCTGCCTGCAGTTCGCTGAAGCGCGACAACCCGGTGAACAGGTAGGCGGCCGCACCCAGTACTTTCTTCAGGTCTTCGGAGGTATTGGCCGTGACCTGGCTGCCAAAACCGCCCGTGGCCATGTTGAGGAACAGCTGGCCACCAGCCTGGCCCAGGTCTATCGGCCGTGCGGGTATGTTCAGCAAGGCCAGGGCCGTGGCAGGCTCCAGGGGTATGCCGGCGGCCTTGGCAAAATCGTTGGCCGTGCCCAGCGGCAACAACGCCAGGCTGGCCCGGGTACCTGCCAGCCCCATGGCCTCGGCGACATCACGCAGCGTGCCATCCCCACCTCCGGCGACGATGTGGTCGTAGCCGGCGGCCAGCGCCTCGGTGACCAGCCGCTGGGCGTCACCGGCCTCCCAGGTGACCCGCACATCCAGCACCCAGCCGCTGTCGCGCAGATCATGCACGGCGCTGCGCAAGTCTTCATTCATCGCCTGCTTGCCATGCAGGATCAGCATTGCCTTGCCCGCTCGCATGTTTGTGCGCCTCCGTGAAGTGATCAACCCAGATCTCGACCCTCCGCAATCGCGGATCGTTGCATGCGCCCCCAAAAATAGCAGGCCAGCGCGATCAATTTTTGTGGGAGCGGCCTTGTGTCGCGATAGGGCCGCAGAGCGGCCCCGGCAATCTCCGCAGCGGAGCTGAAAATGTGGGGCCGCTTCGCGCCCCTATCGCGACACAAGGCCGCTCACACAAAATTGACCGTGTAGGCCGGACGTCAACCGACAAGCGTTGGCCGGTCTTTTCCCACACGCCTGGCAATGCACGGCTATGCTCAGCAGATACACTTTCTTGCCATGGACGCGCCCCGGCAGTGGTTCTACCACTGCTGCCCAAGGGCGCGTCTTGCTATCCGCAGCCTTTAGCGAGGATTTCGGGTCATGCGCATTCTCTGGACACTGCCGTACCTGCCTTGGCCGACCACCAGCGGCAGCAAGACCCGGCAATACCACCTGATACGCGCACTGGCACAGCGGGGCCACCGGATTACCCTGCTGGTGCAATCGAAGATCCCCCTCGACGATGCCGCCCGCGAGGCCCTGGAACCGCTGCTCGAGCGCCTGATCGTGCTGCCCCGCCGCCCCCTGCACAGCCCGCTCAACCTGCTGGCCTCGCCGATCATCGCTTACCCCATGCGCGCAATTATCAATGGTCTGGCCCCTTGCCTGCGGCACCGCTTCGAGCAATTGCTGGACGAGCCCTGGGACGTGATCCAGATCGAGCACAGCTACAGTTTCCAGCCCTTCGAAAAAGCCCTGCAGGCACGCGGGCTGCCGTACATGCTCAGCGAGCACACCCTGGAATCAGTGATGGGGGGCGCCAACCACGATCGCCTGCCGCTGTGGCTGCGCCCGCTCAACGCCTTCGATCGCTGGCGTTATCGACGCTGGGAACAGCGGGTATTGCACCAACCCACCGAACTGGTGGCAGTCAGCGCCCACGATGCCGAGCTGATAACGCAAATCAGCGGGCGCCCGGTGAACGTGGTGGTCAATGGCGTGGACTGTGATTTCTACCAGCACGTGCAACCGGCGCTGCACAGCCAGCGCCTGCTGTTCGTTGGCAACTTCGAGTATGGCGCCAACCTGGAGGCCATCGAATGGGCACTGGAAGACATCATGCCGCAGGTATGGATGAGCAACCCGGCGGTACGCCTGGCGATTGCCGGGCATGCCATGCCGGCGAGCTGGAAACTGCACTGGAACGACCCACGCATCGAATGGTTCGGCTACCGCCCCGACCTGCGTGAACTGCAGCGGCGCTCGGCACTGTTCTTCGCACCACTGCGCTATGCCGGTGGCTCCAAGGTGAAAATCCTCGAAGCGATGGCCGCCGGCTTGCCGGTAATCACCACCGGCAAGGGCGTTTCAGGCCTGGCCGCGAACAACGGTGAGCACTACTTGGGCAGTGAGGATGGCGACCAGTTGGCGCTGCTGATCACCCAGTTGCTCAACCAGCCCTGGCGCATGAGCCAGTTGAGCGACGCCGGGCGCCAGTTTGCCCGCCAGCGCCACGACTGGAGCGTGGCCGCCCAGCAACTGGAGAACGTGCACATGCGCCTGGCCCTGGCGGCACCGGTCGAGGCCGCGCCGCTGGCCAGTGCCTGGCTGGGCCGTTCAGCCAAGTAGTTCGCTGAAGGGAATGAAGGGCACGCTGTCACCCTGCTTCGGTGTACTGCCTTCACGCACTTCTACCAGCCCCTCGGCCCAGGCCGCACTGCGCAGTACGCCCGAACTCTGGTTCTTGTAGATACGCACTTGGCCTTGCTCGATGCGGGCGCGCAGGTACTCGCGGCGCGTGCCGGCCTTGGGCCAGTCAAAGCCGGCCGGCATGTCAAAGCGCAACGGCGTGACATCGGTCACGCCCTGACGCCGCAACAAGTACGGCCGGGTGAGCAGGCCGAAGGTGACCAGGGTCGAGGCCGGGTTACCCGGCAGGCCGATTACCGGCACGCCCTGGAAGTGGCCGAAGGTCAGCGGCTTGCCCGGTTTGATCGCCAGCTTCCACAAAGCCAGCTCGCCGGCTTCGCGCAGGGCGGCACCGAGGTAGTCGGCCTCACCCACCGAGACACCGCCGGTGGACAGGATCAGGTCGACATCGCCCAGTTCGGCCAGGCTGGTGCGGGTGCGTGCCAGGTCATCCGGCAGGATGCCCGCATCGACCACCTCGCAGCCCAGCCGCTGCAACCAGCTGACCAGCAGTCGGCGGTTACTGTTGTAGATCTGCCCCGGCCCCAGCGGCAGGCCAGGTTCGACCAGTTCGTCACCGGTGGACAACACCGCCACCCGCACCTTGCGCACCACATCCAGCCGGCCGTGGCCCAAGGTCGCGGCCAGGCCCAGCTCGATCGGCCCCAGCCGGGTGCCGGCGCTCATCACCTGTTCGCCCTTGCGGGTTTCCTGGCCCTGGGGACGAATGTTCTGCCCGGTCTTCAGCGCTTCGAGAAAGCGTACCCGCCCATCCTCCGCCACTTCGGTGTTTTCCTGCATTTCGACGCAGTCGGCACCTCCGGGCAGCGGCGCCCCGGTGAAGATGCGTGCGCAGGTACCCGGCTGCAGCGGCTGCGGCGCATGGCCGGCGAAAATCCGCTGGCTGACCGGCAGCGGTTCGCCCTGCCAGTCGGCCAGGCGCAGGGCGTAACCGTCCATGGCGCTGTTCGGCCAAGGCGGCAGGTCGAGCGAGGCCACCAGGTGGGTGGCCAGCACACGGCCTTCGGCCTCGGCCAGTGGCAGGTTCTCTGTGTCACGGATCGGTGCCGCTTCGGCCAATGCCAGCAACTGCTCCAGGGCCTGCTCTACCGGCATCAGCGGCCGGGCCTGGGTAACCTCAGCCACGGCTGTCGCAGGCCGCTGCCTGCTTCAGGTGCGGCACGAAGTTGCACGGGCGATGGCGGGCATCCAGCTGCTCGGCGAGGATACCGTCCCAACCGGTGCGCACCGCGTTGGTCGAACCCGGCAGGCAGCACACCAGGGTGCCGTTGGCCAGCCCGGCCAGGGCGCGGGACTGCACGGTGGAGGTGCCGATGTCGGCCACGGAAATCTGCCGGAACAGCTCACCAAAACCTTCTACCTGCTTGTCCAGCAGGCAGGCCACGGCCTCGGGCGTGCTGTCGCGGCCAGTAAAGCCGGTGCCGCCGGTGATCAGCACTACCTGCACGCTGTCATCGGCAATCCAGGTGGCGACCTGGGCGCGAATCTTGTACAGGTCGTCTTTGAGCAGCACGCGCTCGGCCAGGCGATGGCCAGCCGCGCTCAGGCGGTCGACGAACATCTGTCCGGAGGTATCGGTGTCGAAGGTGCGGGTGTCGCTGACTGTGAGCACGGCGATGTTCAGCGGCACGAAGGGGGTATCTGCCTTGGCTTTCATGGGGGTCCGTCACAAGAAGATGGGATGGCCGCAGTTATAACACAGTACGCGCCCATCACAGCTTGACGCCCGTGGCCCTTGCCCTCGATCAATGCCACAGGTTTGCCGCTATGCTGCACTGTAGACGGAACTTGCGTGGACACCCTGCGTCTTAATGTCATCTAGCACCATCGCACTGGAGAAACACGATGATTCAACGGACCCTACCCGCCTTCCTGCTCGCCTTGGGCCTGGGCGCCCTCGCTGGCTGCGCATCGCCAACAGTCATTACCCTGAACGACGGTCGCGAAATCCAGGCCACCGACACACCGAAGTATGATGAAGACTCCGGTTTCTACGAATTCGAGCAGTTGGACGGCAAGCGCACGCGCCTGAACAAGGACCAGATCCGCACCGTCAAAGAGCTCTGATCGCAGCCTGTTTTTTGCAAAGGCCCTTTTAACAACAAGGGCTTGCGTGCAAAAAAAGTATGCAGTAGGATTTCCTTCATCGGAGTGTAGCGCAGCCAGGTAGCGCGTCTCGTTCGGGACGAGAAGGCCGCAGGTTCGAATCCTGTCTCTCCGACCAAATCCTCGTCAAAAAGCCCGCCTTGTGCGGGCTTTTTGTTGTGCGTTGAAAAGTGTCCGGCCCCAGCGCGCCCCCTTGTGGGAGCGGCCTTGTGTCGCGAAAGGGCTGCAAGGCAGCCCCCAACAACTTGTGCAGGTCAGTGCGACACCTCGGCCTCCACCGGCACATACAGCAACTGCAGGCGTTCACTGCTCCATGCCCGGGTCTGGTTGGTCAGCGCCAGGTTGTTGTTCAGCTTTTGCCCATAGCTTGGCACGACTTCCTTGAGCCTGGCCTGCCAGGCTGGCGACTGGATACGGTCCTTGAAGGTCTTTTCCAGCACGGTCAGCATGATCGGCGCCGCTGTCGAGGCCCCCGGCGAAGCTCCCAGCAACGCAGCGATGCTGCCGTCCTGCGCCGCCACCACTTCAGTACCGAACTGCAGCACACCGCCCAGGACCGGGTCCTTCTTGATCACCTGCACCCGCTGGCCGGCCTGCAGCAGCTTCCAGTCTTCGTTCTTGGCGTTGGGGAAGTACTCGCGCAGCGCGTTCATGCGGTCATCGAAACTGAGCATCAGCTGCCCCATCAGGTAGGTGCTGAGGTCGATGTTGTCGATACCGGCATTGACCATCGGTAGCACGTTGTGGCTGTTCAGCGAGGCGAACATGTCCAGCAGCGAGCCGTGCTTGAGGTACTTGGTGGAGAAGGTGGCGAACGGGCCGAACAGCAGCACCTGCTTGCCATCGATCATTCGCGTGTCCAGGTGCGGTACCGACATCGGCGGCGCGCCAACCGAGGCCTTGCCGTACAGCTTGGCCTGGTGGCGGGCGACCAGGTCGGGGTTGTCGGTCATCAGGAACTGACCACCGACCGGGAAGCCGGCATAGCCTTCGGCTTCAGGGATGCCCGACTTCTGCAGCAGCTTCAGCGCGCCACCACCGGCACCGATGAACACGAAGCGGGCGTTGACGGCCTTTTCCTCGCCGCCGTTGGCCAGATCGGCCACCCGCACATGCCAGGTGCCGTCGTCGTTGCGCACGATGTCACGCACCTCATGGCGCAGGTTCAGCGACACATTGGGGTTGCGGGTCATCGCCGCGAACAACTGGCGGGTGATTTCGCCAAAGTTCACGTCGGTACCGATGGCCATGCGCGTGGCGGCGACCTTCTGCCCCGGGTCACGGCCCTCCATCACCAACGGCGCCCACTTGCGGATCTGCTCGTGGTCTTCGGAGATTTCCATGCCGCGGAACAGCGAGCTGTGCTGCAGGGCGTCGACGCGCTTGTGCAGGAAGGCGACGTTGTCGTCACCCCAGACAAAGCTCATGTGCGGCACGTTGTTGATGAACGACTTCGGGTTGCTCAGCACGCCCTGCTCGACCTGGTAGGCCCAGAACTGCTTGGACACCTCGAACTGCTCGTTGACCCCCACGGCCTTGCTGATATCGATATTGCCGTCCTTGCCCACACTGGTGTAGTTCAACTCGCAGAACGCGGAGTGACCGGTGCCGGCGTTGTTCCAGGCATTGGAGCTTTCTTCGGCCACCTGGTCCAGGCGCTCGTAGACGTCGATCTTCCAGGAGGGCTCCAGCTCGGTGAGGTAGGTACCCAGGCTGGCACTCATGATGCCACCGCCGATCAGCAGCACGTCGACGGTCTTTTCCGGTTCCGCGGGTTTGGAGCAGCCGATGACGCCCAGGCAGAGGAACGTCAGCAGGAATTTCTTCATTGATGTTATCCAGTTGTTGTGTACACGCGCGCCGCCTTGAGCAGGGAACGTGCCAACTGGGTCTGGAGCAGTGAATACAGGGGGCGGGCGACGGGGAGCATGGCGACAATCCGCCAGGGGGGCCGGATGCACTGCAATGAAATGGCGGATTTCCCCGCCTTGCGCTGCCCTTGTAGGAGCGGCCTTGTGTCGCGATGGGCTGCAAAGCAGCCCCCTGCGATATCAGCACTGTTGCCGAGACATTGGGGCCGCCTTGCGGCCCATCGCGACACAAGGCCGCTCCTACAGGGACCGCGTCAGGCATGACAGGGCATCAGGCGCTGAGGCGGGAGGTGACTTCACCCAGCTGCCCCGACAACCCATGCAGGCGCTGCCCCGCCTGTTCGGTATGCTGCACCGCCTGCTGGTTGGCCGTGGCGATGCGGGTGATTTCGATCAGGTTGCAGGAGATATCCTCGGCCACGCTGGTCTGCTCTTCGGCCGCCGTGGCGATCTGCCGGTTCATGTCGCGGATCGCTTCCACTGCCAGGGTGATGCGCTGCAGCATCTGCCCGGCCTGCTGCACCTGCTCGGCACCCTCCTCGCTGCGCTGCCGGCCGCTTTCGATGGCCTTGACCGCCTCCACCGCCCCCGACTGCACCGCCTCGATGATCTGGTGGATCTCGGCGATCGACGCCGCCGTGCGCTGGGCCAGGCTGCGCACCTCGTCGGCAACTACCGCAAAACCACGCCCGGCCTCGCCGGCACGGGCTGCTTCGATGGCCGCATTGAGCGCCAGCAGGTTGGTCTGCTCGGCAATGCCGCGGATCACTTCAAGGACTTTGCCAATGCGCGCGCTGTCATGCTCAAGGTCGCGAATCACCGCCGCCGTGCCAGCGATTTCGCGGTTGACCACGCCGATGATGTCGATGGTCTGTTGCATCACCTGCTCGCCCGCCTGGGCACTGTGATCGGCATCGTCCGCAGCGCGAGCGGCCTCCGCGGCGTGGCGGGCGACTTCCTGGGCAGTGGCGGACATCTCGTGCATGGCCGTGGCCACCTGGTCGGTGCGCTGGAACTGGTCGTGGGTACCACGGGCCATGTCGCCGGCGATGCTGCGCAGCTGGCCGCTGGCGCCTTCCAGTTCCTGGGCGTTGTCCTGCAGCCGGCCGACCGTGTCGGCGAGGAAATCGCGCAGGGTGTTGGCGGCCCGCGCCAGGCGGCCCAGTTCGTCCTCACGGCGGCTGTCTACCCGGGCGGCAAAGCGGCCCTGGCTCAGCTGCGCGACATACTCGATCAACTGGCGGATCGGTTCGATCAGGCTGCGGTTGACCAGCCACAGGCTGAGCAGCCCCACCGACACGGCCGAGGTCAGCATCACCAGCAGGCCCAGCCATACCGTGCGCTCGGCACCGGCACTCAGGATGGCGGCGTGCTGACGGGCTTCGGCACGCAGTTGCTCGACCAGTTCGCTCATCTGCTCGCTGACGGCGCGGTCCACGCCCTTGACCGCCTGGTCGCCGGCCACCGGGTCGCCGCCCGCCGCCAGGAATGCCTGGCGACCCTGCGCATAGGCCTGGCCCAACTGCCGGTGGCTGTCACGCAGTTGCTGCAGCGGCGCCTTGAGCCTGGCGTCGCTGCTGTCGATCAATTGCCCGAGCAGTTGCTGCACCTGCTGCTCGCGAGCCTGGAACTGCTGCCAGTACTTGTCCATGTCAGCCGGCTGGCGCCCGCGCAACAGCACATTCTTCCATTCCTGCACCTGGATCTTGAACTGCAGGTTGGCTTCGTCGATCAATTGCGAGGCCCGCAGCGGCCCATCGACCAACTCGGCATAGCCGCGCACGCTGGACGAAAGGAACTGGAAGCACACCAGGGCGATCAGCAACATCGCCACCAGACTGCCGCCGAGCAGGGAGAGAATTTGCACTCTGAGGGATTTACGCAACATCTTGGATCTCGGAAAGCAGGAGGAAGACCGGAGGGCCGCGCAAGCTGGCAACAAGGCGCAACGCAGCCCGATTGCGGGCAGGCCAAAAAAAGGCTGCCATCAAGCAATGGCAGCCAGGTCGAGCACTTACGCAACAGTTAAGCTAGATACTCTCAGGCAAATACTACAGAAATGTTACAAGGCCACTGCAAGCTACCCCGTGTTGAACTGCAAGGCCGCCAGCCGCGCATAAAGCGGGCTCTCTTCGATCAACTGGCGATGCGTCCCCACCGCCACCAGCCGGCCCTTGTCAATGACCGCGATACGGTCGGCATGCTGGACCGTAGCCAGACGATGGGCGATCACCAGTGTGGTGCGCCCGGCCATCAGGCTGGGCAGCGCCTGCTGGATCAGGTGTTCGCTTTGTGCGTCGAGTGCGCTGGTGGCTTCGTCCAGCAACAGGATCGGCGCATCGACCAGCAACGCACGGGCAATGGCCAGGCGCTGCCGCTGCCCGCCGGACAAGCCGATGCCGCCCTCGCCCAGCGGCGTCTGGTAGCCCTGCGGCAATTGCCGGATGAATGCGTCGGCATGGGCACCCCGGGCGGCTGCCTCGACCTCGGCCAGGGTCGCCTCGGGCCGGCCATAGCGGATGTTGGCCTCGACCGTACCGCGAAACAACGAGGGGTTCTGTGCCACCAGGGCGAACTGCTGGCGCAGGTGATCGGGGTCGAGTTCGGTGATCGCCCGGCCATCGAGCAGGATGCGCCCCTGCTGGGGGTCGTAGAAGCGCAGCAACAAATCGAACAAGGTCGACTTGCCCGCCCCCGACGGGCCCACCAGCGCCACGGTCTGCCCCGGCTCGATGGTCAGGCTCAGGCCATCGACAGCCGCCACCGAGGGCCGTGACGGGTAGGCGAACACCAACTGCTGCAGTTCGATACGCCCACTGGCCCGCTGCTGCGGCAGCACCTGCGCCACGGCGGGCGGCAGGATTGCACTGCGCGCCGCCAACAGTTCGGCAATGCGCTCGGCGGCGCCCGCCGCCCTTTGCAACTCGCCGATCACCTCGCTGAGGGTGCCGAAAGCGCTGCCTACGATCAGGCTGTAGAACACGAAGGCGGCCAGTTCGCCCGCGGAAATGCGCCCGGCGATCACGTCCATGCCGCCAACCCACAACATCACCCCTACCGCTCCCAGTACCAGCACGATCACCAAGGTGATAAGCCAGGCACGTTGGGCAATCCGCTGCCGGGCCACGGCAAACGCCGCTTCGACCGTGCCGGCGAACAGCTGGCGGTCATGCGCCTGGTGGTTGTAGGCCTGCACGGTCTTGATCTGCCCGAGGGTCTCGGCCACATAGCTGCCCACATCGGCCACCCGGTCCTGGCTCTGCCGCGACAGGCTGCGTACCCGGCGGCCAAACAGCAGGATCGGCGCCAGCACCAGCGGCAGGGCCACCACCACAATGCTGGTGAGCTTGGGATTGGTGATAAACAGCAACACCACACCACCGATGACCATCAGCGCGTTGCGCAGGAACATCGACAGCGAAGAGCCGATTACCGATTGCAGCAAGGTGGTGTCGGCGGTCAGGCGCGACTGGATCTCGGAGCTGCGGTTGTCTTCGAAAAACCCGGGATGCAAGCCGATCAGGTGGTCGAACACGGCTCGACGGATATCGGCCACGCAGCGCTCGCCGATCCACGACACCAGGTAGAAGCGGCTGAAGGTACCCACCGCCAGGGCCAACACCAGCAGCAGGAACAGGCCGATGGTCTGGTTGAGCTGATGCGCGGAGCGGGTCATGAATCCCTGGTCCACCAGCAGGCGAATGCCCTGGCCCATGGACAGGGTGATGGCGGCGGTGACTACCAGGGCCAGCAAGGCCAGCAGCATCTGGCGACGGTAAGGACGGACAAACTGCCAACCCAGGCGCAAGGCGCGGCGTTGACGTGGGGAAACCGATTCGGGCATGGCGCTGACCACAATGGTGGGAAACCGCAGCCTACCACTCATCCACGCCTGTGGAACCCTTGCAGGGTTGCTATAGCCTATCGGTCTAACCAGGCTATGGAGCTTTACTGCCGTTTCTGTTGGACTGTGCCTGCCGTGACCCTGCAGGCATTGTCACAGGCCAGTCACGGCACAGGGTTAACCTGCGCTTGAACCTGATGAGGAGACAATACATGAGCTTGCAGCATGGCAGCGACAACCAGAAGCCCCGGACTACCCCTCAGCCGCAGGTGTGCGGTTCGATCATCGATGCGAAGGGGCGCGAAGTACCGATCACCGAGCAGATGATCCAGAAGGCCTGCAAGGCCCTGGAAGAAAGCCGGGTAGAGCGCGTACGTAAAGGTTGATCGGCGAATTCCTTGCAACCCGGCGCTTGCGCCGGGTTTTTATTTGCCTGAATCCTGTACCGGCCCTTTCGCGGGTAAACCCGCTCCCACAGGGACAACACAAGCCTTGAGGTCAGCGGGCTACCTGTGGGAGCGGGTTTACCCGCGAAGAGGCCGGCACAGCTTTCAAAAGGCTGTCAGACCAACACCCCACCCAAGGCACTGACCAGCTGCGCCAACTGCGGCGACTCCCCGCGCACGCGCACCGCCAGCCCCTCGATCTCGCGCCGTGGCGGGTACTGCTTGCGCAACTGGTCGAACGCTGCACGCTGCTGCTGCGGGTCGTCGCTGAGGCTGCGGCGGAAATCGGCATCGTCGCGGCGTGGGTCGTACACTGCGCGGCAAAGGGTGGCCAAGGCCCAGGCCGGGTCGGTGCTGGCATCCAGTTCGATCTGCGCCAGCGGTGGCCGGGGCAGCAGGTCGGCCAGTTGCACCTGTTCATCCACACCGAGGAAGCGGCACAGCGCCTGGTAGATCTGCGCCGTACCACGCTGGCGACCGTCGAGGCTGTAGCCGGCAATGTGCGGCGAAGCCAATGTGCACAGGTCGGCCAGTTGCAGGTCGACCTGCGGCTCACCCTCCCACACATCCAGCACCGCATGCAGGTCTTCGCGGTCCAGCAGCAGTTCGCGCAGGGCGGCGTTGTCCACTACCGGGCCACGGCTGGCGTTGACCAGCCAGGCACCGGGGCGCAACTGCGCCAGCTGCGCCTGGCCCAGCAGGTGCCAGGTCGGGTGCTCGCCGCCACGCTGCAAGGGGGTGTGCAGGCTGATGACATCACACTGTTGCAGGATGGTCTCGAGGCTGACGTAGTCACCGCCCTCGGCGGCCTGGCGCAGCGGGTCGCATACCAGTACCTTCCAGCCCAGGCCGTGCAGCACCCGCACCAGTCGGCCACCCACCTCACCCGCGCCCACCACGCCATACACGCGCTCGGGCAGTGCCACGCCATCCAGTTCTGCCAGGGTCAGCAGGCTGCCCAGAACGTAATCGACCACGCCGCGGGCATTGCAGCCCGGTGCGCTGCTCCAGTGGATGCCGGCTTCGGCAAAGTAGTTCAGGTCGAGGTGGTCGGTGCCGATGGTGCAGGTGCCGACGAAGCGCACGCGGCTGCCTTCGAGCAACTGGCGGTCGACCTTGGTCACCGAGCGCACCAGTAGAATGTCGGCGTCCCTTACGCTGGCGGCATCGAGGCTTCGGCCGGGGTAACGGCGGATTTCGCCGAAACCCTGGAAGAATGCATCGAGCAGCGGGATGTTCTCGTCGGCAACTATCAGCATGGCGCTCTCCTGTCTGGGGAACGCAGTGTAGGCGCAACGCCGGGCGTGTTCCAGAGCGGTTCAGTCGGCTTTCTTGCGGATCCAGTACAGGAAGGTACCGGCGTCTTCCTGCTGCTGCAGCAGTTCGTGGCCGAGGAAGTTGCAGAACTTGGGGATATCGCGGCGGGTCGAGGGGTCGGTGGCGATGACCTTGAGCAGGCCGCCAGCGGCCAGGTTGCGCACGTGCTGGTGCAGCATCATTACCGGTTCCGGGCAGTTCAGGCCGGTGGCGTCGAGGATGGCGTCAGGGGTGAAATCGGTCATGGGGGACTCCGCAAATGATCGCTATTGTCGCGCATCGCGCGCCGTGGTCCAAGCACCGCCTGTGAAGACAAGCCCTGAGCTTGCTCTTGATCTTGCTCTTGATCTTGCTCTTGCTCTTGCTCTTGATCTTGATCTTGATCTTGATCTTGATCTTGATCTTGATCTTGATCTTGATCTTGATCTTGATCTTGATCTTCGCGACTTCAGGAGGCCGAGCAGAGGTTTTGCGGAGGGAGGTGACGGGCATGGATGCCCGTCAAGCGCTGAGGCCCCATGGATGGGGCCTGCAGCGCGTACTCCCGGGAGCAAGACCGGCGCGAGGGGACCCCGGAGCGCAGCGCAGGGGCCGGATGATGGGAGCGCAGCGTTTTTTGGTTACTTTTTGCCGCGTTTGGCAAAAAGTGACTCGCCGTAAGGGCGAAAAGGTGAGTATGCGTCGCCATCGTAAATGGACTATGCGCGAGATCAAGACCAGTACTTTTCCGCTCTTCGCTCTTCGCTCTTCGCTCTTCGCTCTTCGCTTTCAAGCATGGGCATCAACAACAAGGTCAACATTCATTTTCGAAGGTGGCGCTTATTCACCTTTCCGCCCTTACGGCGGGTCACTTTTTGTCAAACGCGACAAAAAGTAACCAAAAAACGCTGGCTCCCATCATCCGGCCCCTACGCTTCGCTCCGGGGTCCCCTCGCTACGGGCCTGCTCCCGGGAGTACGCGCTGCAGGCCCCATCCATGGGGCCTCAGCGCTTGACGGGCATCCATGCCCGTCACCTCCCTCCGCAGTCCCTTCGCTCGGCCTCCTGAAGTCGCAATCGGCGGCGCCTGAACTATCGCGCGCTTAGAAGCAAAAGCCTAAGTGCAAGTGCAAGTGCAAGTGCAAGTGCAAGTGCTAAGCGGTTCGCTGTGCTAGCGCTTCAAGTCCAACCGGCGCAGATGGCAGGTCACTTCCTCGCGGTCGTGATACAGCTGCTTGCAAGCAATCGACACCTTGATCTTACGCGCCTTGAAGGTCGCCTCCATGCGGTCGAGCAGCCGGCGTACCTCGGCATAGCGCTGCTTCATCGGCAGCTTCAGGTTGACCACAGCTTCACGGCACAGCCCCTCGCCCAGCCAGGTCTCGATCAGCGAGGTGGTACGCGCCGGTTTCTCGACGATGTCGCACACCATCCAGTCCACCGGCTGCTTCGGTTGCCAGGTGAAACCATCGGCCATCAGGTGCTGGACCAAGCCGGTGTCCATCAGGCTTTCGGCCATCGGCCCGTTGTCGATGGCGGTCACCAGCATGCCCCGGCGCACCAGCTGGTAGGTCCAGCCACCCGGCGAGGCTCCTAGGTCGACACCGGTCATGTCATCGCCCAGGCGCTGCTCCCACTGCTCGCGCGGGATGAACTGATGCCAGGCCTCTTCCAGCTTGAGGGTCGAGCGGCTGGGCGCCTCGCGGGGGAACTTCAGCCGCGGGATGCCCATGGGCCACAGTGCACTGTTGCTGGCCGGAGCAACACCGGCAAATACCCGGCGGCCGCTGATGAAGGTGAGCAGCAGGCGTGGGCGGCTGGCGTCGTCGACCAGGCGGCCAGCCTTTTCCAGGGCCTTGCGCAGCGGCACCTCGAACTTGCGGCAGAAGGTGGACAGTTCCTTGCCTTCGTTGCTGTCCAGCACCTCCAGCCACAGGCTGCCGAACACCGGGAACCCGGCCAGATGCGCCAGCAGCACACTGATACGGTCGCTTTCCGGCAGTTCGACATAACCGCCACGGGCCCACTGCCGCGGGAAAATCAGCTGGTTGAAGCGCAGTTCCCCCATCAAGCGCTCGGCACCGCCCTCCTCGCTACAGACAAACTCGGCACTGGCACTCTGCGGCTTGCCTTTGGCATAGCCGGCAACGCCCAGGCGGGCCGCATGTTCGCTGATTTCGGCGCACACCTCACCCTCGAAACCGGGCCGGCAATGCATGAACAGGGTATTCATCTCTCACTCCACTACGGCTGGCGCGCCACAGGCGCCGGCAGGGCGGCGATGATAAAGGAAGATCGGAACCTGCGACACGCCCCGCCGGTCCAGAAAAGGGTCAGTTGACGCAAAGCGGTCTAACCTGACCTTTCAGCCAGGTCCGTGCCGTGCGGATCGATACACAGCGGTGCCACCGGCAGATCTTGCCAGGCACCGGCGCAGAAGGAGTTGGCAATGCCCTCGCTCGATAGCCTGAATACCCTCAAATCCCTACAGGTCGGCGACAAGACCTACCACTACTTCAGCCTCACCGAGGCCGCCCGCCAACTGGGCGACCTGCAGCGCCTGCCCATGTCGCTGAAGGTACTGCTGGAAAACCTGCTGCGCTGGGAAGACGGTAAGACCGTCACCGGCGACGACCTGCGCGCCCTCGCCCAATGGCTGGGCGAGCGACGCTCCGACCGCGAGATCCAGTACCGCCCGGCGCGGGTGCTGATGCAGGACTTTACCGGTGTGCCGGCCGTGGTCGACCTGGCCGCCATGCGCGCTGCCATGGCCAAGGCCGGCGGCGACCCGCAGAGGATCAACCCGCTTTCACCCGTGGACCTGGTGATCGACCATTCGGTGATGGTCGACCGCTACGGCACGCCGCAGGCCTTCAGCGAGAACGTCGACATCGAAATGCAGCGCAACGGCGAGCGCTATGCCTTCCTGCGCTGGGGCCAGAGCGCCTTCGACAACTTCCGCGTGGTACCGCCGGGCACTGGTATTTGCCACCAGGTCAACCTCGAATACCTCGGTCGCACCGTCTGGACCCGTGAGGCCGATGGCCGCACCTACGCCTTCCCCGACACCCTGGTCGGTACCGATTCGCATACCACCATGATCAACGGCCTCGGCGTGCTCGGCTGGGGCGTGGGCGGGATCGAAGCGGAGGCGGCCATGCTCGGCCAGCCGGTGTCGATGCTGATCCCTGAAGTGATCGGCTTCAAGCTGACCGGCAAGCTGCGCGAAGGCATCACCGCCACCGACCTGGTGCTGACGGTGACGCAGATGCTGCGCAAGAAGGGCGTGGTGGGCAAGTTCGTCGAGTTCTACGGCGACGGCCTGGCAGATCTGCCCTTGGCCGACCGGGCAACCATCGCCAACATGGCCCCGGAATACGGTGCCACCTGCGGCTTCTTCCCCGTCGACCAGGTGACCCTGGACTACCTGCGCCTGTCCGGCCGCCCCGAGGCGACGGTGCAACTGGTCGAGCAGTACTGCAAAGCCCAGGGCTTGTGGCGGCAGCCGGGCCAGGAGCCACTGTTCAGCGACAGCCTGGCGCTGGACATGCAAGAGGTCGAGGCCAGCCTGGCCGGGCCCAAGCGGCCGCAGGACCGGGTAGCCCTGGGCCAGGTCAGCCAGGCCTTTGACCACTTCATCGAACTGCAACCCAAACCGCTGGCCAAAGAGGTCAGCCGCCTGGAAAGCGAAGGTGGCGGCGGCGTGGCGGTGGGCAACGCCGACCAGGCCGGGGAGATCGACTACAGCCATCAAGGCCAGACCCACACACTGCGCGATGGCGCCGTGGTGATTGCCGCGATCACCTCGTGTACCAACACCTCCAACCCCAGCGTGATGATGGCCGCCGGGCTGGTGGCGAAAAAGGCCCTGGAAAAAGGCCTGCAACGCAAACCCTGGGTCAAGAGCTCGCTGGCACCGGGCTCCAAGGTGGTCACCGACTACTTCAAGGCCGCCGGGCTAACCACCTATCTGGACCAATTGGGGTTCGATCTGGTCGGCTATGGCTGCACAACCTGCATCGGCAACTCCGGCCCGCTGGATGAAGCAATCGAAAAAGCCATCGGCAGCGCCGACCTCACGGTGGCTTCTGTGTTGTCGGGTAACCGCAACTTCGAAGGCCGTGTGCATCCGCTGGTCAAGACCAACTGGCTGGCCTCGCCGCCACTGGTGGTGGCCTATGCCCTGGCCGGCAGCGTACGCCTGGACCTGACCCGCGACCCTCTGGGCACTGGCAAGGATGGTCAACCGGTGTACCTGCGTGACATCTGGCCCAGCCAGCAGGAAATTGCCGCTGCCGTGGCCAAGGTAGACACGGCGATGTTCCACAAGGAATACGCCGAAGTGTTCGCCGGCGATGCACAGTGGCAGGCCATTGAGGTACCGCAGGCGGCCACCTACGTGTGGCAGGCCGATTCTACCTATATCCAGCATCCGCCGTTCTTCGACGACATCGGCGGGCCACCCCCGCAGGTCACCGACATCCAGGGTGCGCGGATCCTGGCACTACTGGGTGACTCGGTGACCACGGACCACATTTCCCCAGCTGGCAACATCAAGGCCGACAGCCCGGCCGGGCGCTACCTGCGTGAGCAGGGCGTCGAGCCCCACGACTTCAACTCCTACGGCTCACGGCGTGGCAACCATGAAGTGATGATGCGCGGCACCTTCGCCAACATCCGCATCCGCAACGAAATGCTGGCGGGCGAAGAAGGAGGCAACACCCTGCACGTGCCCAGTGGCGAGAAGCTGTCGATCTACGACGCGGCCATGCGCTACCAGCAGGAAGGCACGCCGCTGGTGGTGATCGCCGGCCAGGAATACGGCACCGGCTCGAGCCGCGACTGGGCCGCCAAAGGCACCAACCTGCTGGGGGTCAAAGCAGTACTGGCGGAAAGCTTCGAGCGCATTCACCGCTCCAACCTGGTAGGCATGGGCGTACTGCCGCTGCAATTCAAGGCCGGGCACAACCGCAAGCAGCTAGGTCTGACCGGCAAGGAGAAGATCGATGTGCTGGGCTTGAACGGTACACAGATCCGCCCGGGCATGAGCCTGCCCTTGCGCATCACCCGCGAGGATGGGCAGCAGGAGCAGATCGAGGTGCTGTGCCGGATCGATACCGTGAATGAAGTGGAGTACTTCAAGGCAGGGGGGATATTGCATTATGTGTTGCGCCAGCTGATTGCTGGTTGAGGCGCGTATGCTTGGGGCTGCTGTGCAGCCCATCGCCTGTAGGAGCGGCCTTGTGTCGCGATGGGGCGCGCAGCGGCCCCGCTCGATAGCGGCGGCGGAGCTGAAATCTGGGGCCGCCATGCGGCCCATCGCGACACAAGGCCGCTCCTACAAGCGACGCGTAGCGGCCCGTTTCTGCTTACCCGAGAAGGACTACTCGTGCCTCGCTTCAACCTGATCGCACTTTTACTCCTGGCGCTCGGCTACACCCTCGCCCTGAGCCACGGCAACCTCGGCATCACTACCCTACCCACCTTTCTCGCCCTGCTTGCCAGCGCCCTGCTCGCTCGCCGCCCCCAGCGCTGGCAACAAGCCCTCGGCCACACGTTGTTCATCCTACTGGCCATAGCCCTGGCATTGCACTGGCTGCCCGGCTTCAACGCTGCCAAGGTCATCGACGGCGTTGTCCTCAGCCCTGGCGCCCTGCCTTTCACGATGTACCTGAACCTGGACAAACCCCTGATCGGCGCCTGGCTGCTGCTGGCCTGCCCTTGGCTGTTCCTGTGGCGCAGCCAGGGCCTGGCGACCAGCCTGCTGTACGCCCTGCCCCTGACACTGCTTGCCTGCCTGGGCGGCGCCTGGGCAATGGGCATGCTGGCCTGGGCCCCGAAATGGCCCGACCAAGCCTGGCTCTGGCTGCTGAACAACCTGCTGCTGGTAAGCCTGACCGAAGAACTGCTATTCCGCGGCTACATCCAGGCCGGCCTGCAACGGCTGCTGCGCCACCAAGGGCTGGCATTGTTCGCCGCCGCCTTGCTGTTCGGCCTGGCCCACCTGGGGGCCGGCTGGCAATGGGTGTACCTGGCCACCCTTGCCGGTATCGGCTACGGCCTGGCGTACCGCTGGGGCGGCGTGGCGGCGGCGGTGCTCTGCCATTTTGGCCTGAACCTGGTGCATTTCACCCTGTTCAGCTATCCGATGCTGGCTCTTGGCTAGCCATTCGGTCATCATTCGACTTATCCGTCATTAAACAGCAGTAAAAACGAAATAATGACGCTAAATTACTTGAACGTGCTCGTTGGCTAACCCAGATCGAAGTGATGGCCTGTTGCCACAGGTCAAGCACATTAATTATTCATTCAATAAAACCAGCGGCTTGCCGATATCAGTCGAAAGCCCTGCGGACTATCAACCCATGCGTAACAACCAGCCGATTACCCAGAGAGAACGGACTTTCCCTGCCCAGCAGCGGTTGATCTCCACCACCAATGCCAAAGGTGTGATCACTTACTGCAACGATGCCTTCATCGAGATCAGTGGTTTCACCCGCGAAGAACTGACCGGTGCGCCGCACAACCTGGTGCGCCACCCCGACGTGCCGCCAGCGGTGTTTGCTCACATGTGGCAAACCCTCAAGCAGGGCCAGCCGTGGATGGGCATCGTCAAGAACCGCTGCAAGTCCGGCGACCATTACTGGGTCAACGCCTATGTCACGCCGATCTTCGACAACAACCAGGTGGTCGGCTTCGAATCGGTGCGGGTCAAGCCCACCGCCGAGCAGGTCCGCCGCGCCGAGGCGCTGTACCAGCGCATCAACCAGGGCAAGCCGCCGGTACCGCGCCGGGACAAGTGGCTACCGGTGCTGCAGGACTGGTTGCCGTTCATCCTGATCAGCCAGGTGGGCTTCCTGATCGGCAACTGGCTGGGGCATTCCTGGGGCTTCGCCCTGGCTGCCGGGCTTTCCGTACCACTGGGCCTGCTGGGCCTGAGCTGGCAGCAGCGTGGCCTCAAGCGCCTGCTGCGCCTGGCCGAGCAAACCACCTCCGACCCGCTGATCGCGCAGATGTACACCGACAGCCGGGGCGTGCAGGCGCGCCTGGAAATGGCCATGCTCAGCCAGGACGCGCGCATGAAAACCTGCCTGACCCGCCTGCAGGACAGCGCCGAACACCTCAGCGAACAGGCGCGCCAGTCTGACGCGCTTGCGCACAAGAGCTCTTCGGGCCTGGAGCGCCAGCGGGTGGAGACCGAGCAGGTTGCCGCTGCGGTCAACCAGATGGCCGCCACCACCCAGGAAGTGGCCAACCACGTGCAGCGCACCGCCGATGCCACCCAGGAAGCCAACCGCCTGACCAGCCAGGGCCGGCAGATTGCCGGTGAAACCCGCGAGGCCATCGAGCGCCTGTCGGCGGCGGTGGGCGAAACCGGCCAGACGGTGACGCAACTGGCCAAGGACAGTGACGAGATTGGTGGCGTGGTCGATGTGATCAAGGGCATCGCCGACCAGACCAACCTGCTGGCGCTGAACGCGGCCATCGAAGCGGCACGTGCCGGTGAAATGGGCCGAGGCTTTGCCGTGGTGGCCGACGAAGTGCGCCAGCTGGCCCAGCGCACTGCCGAATCCACCGGGCAGATCCACGGCCTGATCGCCAAGCTGCAACAAACCGCCAGCAATGCCGTACTGACCATGGAAACCGGCCATCGCCAGGCGCAGGAAGGCGTCGACCGTGTGATGCAGGCCGACGAGGCGCTGGTGGGTATCAGTGAAGCGGTGGCCAACATCACCGACATGGCTACCCAGATTGCTGCAGCGACCGAAGAGCAGACTGCAGTGGCGGACGAGATCAGCCGCAACATCAGTACCATCGCCGACCTGGCCGACCAGACTGCCGAACAGGCCCAGCATTCGGCGCTGCTCAGCGAAGAGCTGACCAGTACGGCGGGTACCCAGTACTCGCTGGTGGAGCGGTTCAACCGCTAAGGCGGCTTCCACAGGTACGGCATGCACTTTATACCTGCGCCGTACCTGTGGGAGTAACTGTCTTGCTCAAAATCCAAAAGATTGCGCGATCACTGTGGGAGCGGGTTCACCCGCGAACACCGGCGAAGCCGGTGCCATCCAGCGCGCAGGCTTCTTCGCGGGTGAACCCGCTCCCACAGGGGGCCGCGCAAGCCTTCAGAGTGCATTCACGACAGTTGCTCATGCAACGAGCGTGTGAGCATTACCAATCCAGCTGCAAACAGCTCTCGAAGTAGCGTTCTTCCCCGCTCAGCGGGTCTGCAAAGCGCAGGCTCTGCGCCAGCAACTTCAGCGGCCGCTGGTAGTCGTCCTCGTCGTTGAGAAGCTGCGGATAGAACGGGTCATTGCAGATCCCCGCCCCCAGCGCCGCCATGTGCACGCGCAACTGATGGGTCTTGCCAGTTACCGGCGACAGCCCGTAACGCCAAAGCTCGCCATTCTTTTCCAGCACTTCGGCCAGGGTTTCGCTGTTGGCCTCCCCCTCTACCTCGTGCATGCGGAAAAACGGCTCGCCATGTACCAGGCGACTTTTGTGCACCAGCGGGAAATCGTGCTGCGGCATGGCCGCCGCAATTGCCTGGTAGCGCTTGTCGATGCGTCGTTCGGGGAACAGCCGCTGGTAGGCACTGCGGCTCTGCGGGTTGGCGGAAAACAGCACAAGCCCGGCGGTATGCCGGTCGATACGGTGCAACGGCACCAGATGCGGGTTGCCCAGGCGGCGGATCAGGCGGCGCAGCAAGGTCTGTTCGACGTATTCACCAGTCGGCGTCACAGGCAGGAAATGCGGCTTGTCGGCTACCACCAGGTGCTCATCCACATGCAGTATGGCCTCCTGCACCGGGATCGGCCGCTCGTTCGGCACCTCACGGAAGTAGTGCAATCGCATACCGCGCTTGTAAGGCAGTTCGGCAGAAACCGCCCGCCCTTCGGCATCAAGCACCCGGCCACGAGCAAAACGATCGAGCCACTGGGCGCGGTCGATGGCCTTGAAATGGTCACACAGGCAGTCGAGCACCGTCGCCCAGTTACCGGGGGGCAGGCACACCGTGCTGGCTTGCTGGCGGGCGGGGTCGAAAGGCGTGGTCATGGCAGGGCTCGAAACGTTCACGGCCGCGCATTATCCCCCAAGCCCGCGCCCTCAACCAGCCTGGGCAATGGCCTCGCAGCGCTCCTTCAACCAGCGCAACACCTGCACCGGCTCCCAGCGCCCAGGGTCGTAGAGGGCATACAGCAACCCCTGATACCCCACCACATCCAGCCCGCGGTGATAGCCGGCCCGCTGGAACAGGGCCTCGATCTCGGCGAAGCAGGTATTGAAGTGGACCTTGCCGAACGGCGTGCGGTCGTCGGTCACCAGGCCTTCGAGGCGCAGTTCCAGAACAGCGTCGGCTACCCGCTCGACGGGCATGCGGTTGACGCTGTACTTGAGTTGCTCGACATTGAGCATGGCTTCACCTCGATACTGTATTTATATACAGCATACGAATATCCCCTTGCCGCCGTCAATGCGCTTCATTGCAGGCCCGGCAGATAGCCGGTGCCTTTACGGATGGTCAACACCTGGCGCCGAGGGGCGCCGCGCGACACGGCCAGGTGCACCCAGTCATCGAATTCGAGGATCAGCTGGTCGAAAGGGATGGTGCTTTCGCTGATCCGTCGCACAACCTCGCGCGGGGTCACTTCAATCACCGTGAAATCAGCCGCCAGCCCCTGCAGATGCTTGCTCGTCAGCGTCCCGCCAATGCGCTGATTGACTGCGGGGCTGCGATAGCCACTGCTGACGATGACCGGTGCGCCGAACAGCGCGCGCACCTGCTCCAGTGCATTGCACAGCAACTGCAGGTTGGCACGCGCCTCGGCTGGAGGATTGTTGTCGAGCCCTTCCCTGGCGGCGAGCTGCGAAACAGTCATTTCATCGAGGGTGAAATGGGGGGTAATGCGCATGGCTGGATTCCTGATGACCGGTGAAGGATGCCGGCCTCAACGTGCCGGCAGCGGATCATCACAACGCTGCACACCGCATGGAGCAGGGACAGACCTCCCCTTGCGCAATTACTGCGCGAGAAACGCCACCACCTGTTCGGCATCGAACGGCCAGTGCAGCTCGGCGCCGTTGTCACAACGGCGCAGCACCGGAATGATCAGGCCATAGCGTTCGAACAGAGTTTCGTTCTCGGCAATGTCGACCAGTTCCACCAGCAGGCCATGATCGACGAAGGGCATCAGCACGGCCTCGGCCACTTCACACAGGTGGCAGCCGAGGGTGCCGAACAGTTGGCATTCAGGCAGCATGGGGGCAAGTCCGCTTTGGCAGGGAGAAACCTATTCTAGGTCCGTCCTGCCCACAGTGCACCTGACCTGGCTCAATCCTGGCTGGTGGCGCCGATACGGTGCAGCGACAGGTCCGCGCCCTGGAATTCCTGCTCATGGCTCAAGCGCAGCCCATGCAGCGCGCGGATTGCACCATACACGGCAAAACCGCCGGCCAATGCCACCACCACGCCCATCAGGCTGCCCAGCAATTGGCTGACCAGGCTGACACCGCCCATGCCACCCAGCACCTCCTGGCCGAAGATGCCGCAGGCCATGCCACCCCATACGCCGCACAGGCCATGCAACGGCCACACACCCAGCACATCGTCGATCTTCCAGCGGTTCTGCGCCGCGGTGAAGGTCCAGACGAACAGCGCACCCGCCACCAGGCCGGTGGCCAGCGCACCAATCGGGTGCATCAGGTCGGAACCGGCACAAACCGCTACCAGCCCGGCCAGCGGCCCGTTATGCAGGAAGCCCGGGTCGTTACGCCCGGCCAGCAAGGCCGACAGGGTGCCACCGACCATGGCCATCAGCGAGTTGATCGCCACCAGGCCGCTGACACCTTGCAGGGTCTGGGCACTCATGACGTTGAAGCCGAACCAGCCGATGATCAGGATCCACGACCCCAATGCCAGAAAGGGAATGCTCGACGGGGCAAAAGCCACCAACCGGCCATCGCGGTAGCGCCCACGGCGCGCGCCCAGCAGCAACACCGCCGCCAGCGCCAGCCAGCCGCCCATGGCATGCACCACCACCGAGCCGGCAAAATCATGGAATGGCGCGCCGAAGCGTGCCTGCAACCAGCCCTGGACGCCCAGGTTGCCGTTCCACACCACGCCCTCGAAGAACGGGTAGATGAACGCTACGATCAATGCCGTGGCACACAGCTGCGGCACAAATCGCGCCCGCTCTGCGATACCCCCGGAGATGATTGCCGGGATCGCCGCAGCGAAGGTCAGCAGGAAGAAGCACTTGACCAGCGCATAGCCATGGTCGGCCGCCAACGCTGCCGCCGGCTGGAAGAAGCTGACCCCGTAGGCGATCCAGTAGCCGATGAAGAAGTACACCAATGCCGAAATAGCGAAGTCGCTGAGAATCTTCGACAAGGCGTTGACCTGGTTCTTGTGGCGTACAGTGCCCACTTCGAGAAACGCGAAGCCGGCATGCATGGCCAGCACCAGGATGGCGCCCATGAGAATGAACAGGGTGTTTGAACCGTGGACCAGAGAGTCCATCGCGCTGTGCATGTTTTCCATGAAATAGGCAGACCTGCTGAAAAAGGCACCAGGACAGTTCAAGAACCTGCATCCCTGCACCGAATCGGTGCCAGCTCCCTGCCCCGTTTCGGTGAACCGGGCGGAGCCTGCTTGGTTTTTTCTTGGGTTTGTCGTGGATTGAGTTAAGGTTTATCGGTATCCGCTGCGCTGACGCCCTGAATCGGCGCAATACCCGACCAGGGCGCCCCGCAACGTGGCAAAGCCTTAGCAAGGCCCATACCAGCGCCGGTACTTGAACCTTCCGCGCGTGCTATCACTCGAACTACCAACACTCATCGACAGGGAGATACCCATGGCCAGCAAATCGGCAAAGACTGCACAAGAGATATTGATGGCTGACTTCCAGGCACTGGTCCGCGACACCGAGAAGCTGCTGGCCGACACTGCCAACCTGGCAGGCGACCAGGCTGACGAGTTGCGTGAACAGATCCACGACCGCCTGACCCAGGCCCGCGAAACCCTGCAACTGACCCAGGACTCGGTGCGGGAA
This sequence comes from Pseudomonas sp. A2, assembly GCF_023100865.1. Lineage (NCBI taxonomy): Bacteria > Pseudomonadati > Pseudomonadota > Gammaproteobacteria > Pseudomonadales > Pseudomonadaceae > Pseudomonas > Pseudomonas sp. A2. The sequence goes on along the minus strand of NZ_CP039127.1, from coordinate 2,028,691 downwards.
CGCGGCCAGGCAGCATTGAGCAGTGCCGAACAGTACGTGCAGGAAAAACCGTGGCAGGCGATCGGCATTGCCGCTGGCGTCGGCCTGTTGATCGGCCTGCTGGCCAACCGCCGCTGAGGGGTTTCCATGGAGAACGACGCCAACGGCGCCAGCGCCTCGGGCAAGCGCCTGGGGGCGGCTGCCCTGGGGCTGCTGCACAGCCACATCGAACTGTTCGGCATCGAATTGCAGGAGCAGAAGGGCCGCACCTTGAGCCTGCTGCTGTTCGCCGGCCTCGCCCTGGTGTTCGCCCTGCTTCTGCTGACGGCGTTGTCCGGGCTGTTGCTGGTGCTGCTGTGGGATAGCTATCGCCTGGCCGGCATCATCGGCCTGTGCGTGTTCTACGGCATAGCCGCGCTGTATTGCGGCTTGCGCTTGAAGGCCGCGGTGTTCGACGAGTCGTCGCCCTTCGGCGCCACCCTCGAGGAACTTGCCAAGGACCGGGAGCGCCTGTTGCCATGAGCCTGCCAGAACTGCCAAACACCCGTAACCCGCGGGAACTGCGCAAGGCGCTGCTGCGCCTGCGCATGGAAATGCACCGCCAGGAAATCCGCCACGAGTCCGCGCAGTTGCTTGAGCCACTGCGCCGCGTGCGCGGCATGGGCAGCTCACTGCACGACGGGCTGGGCATCAAGCATGCGCCGCTGTGGGGGATTGGCGCCGTGGTGGCGCTGGGCTTCCTCACCGGCAAGGGCGTGCGCAGCGGCAACCTGGCGCGGCTGTTGCGCCTCGGCACCAGCCTGCTGCCGTTGCTGCGCCTGTACCTGCGAGGCAGCCGCCGCCCCTGACCATCGCGATCCTTGTAGGAGCAGCCTTGTGCTGCGAAGAGGCCGGGAGCGGCGAGGAATTTGTATCGATCAAACGGACCTCTTCGCAGCACAAGGCTGCTCCTACAGGATATGCTGCTGCCTTCGACCTACAGGAGACCGCGCCTTGGACTGGCACACCCTGCTCACCCGCGAACGCCTGGGCAAAGCCCTGTACAGCGCCGATGAACTCGGGCGCAGCCCCTTCCACAAAGACCACGACCGCATCATCTTCTCCGGTGCCTTTCGCCGCCTCGGGCGCAAGACCCAGGTGCACCCGGTTTCGAGCAACGACCATATCCATACACGCCTGACCCACTCGCTGGAAGTCAGCTGCGTCGGCCGCTCGCTGGGCATGCGCGTCGGCGAAACCCTGCGCGACAGCCTGCCGGACTGGTGCGCCCCCAGCGACCTGGGGATGATCGTGCAGTCGGCCTGCCTGGCCCATGACATCGGCAACCCACCATTCGGCCACTCTGGCGAAGACGCCATCCGGCACTGGTTCCAGCAGGCGGCCGGGCGTGGCTGGCTGGACGACATGAGCGACGACGAGCGCGCCGACTTCCTCAACTTCGAAGGTAACGCCCAAGGCTTTCGCGTACTCACCCAACTGGAGTACCACCAGTTCGACGGCGGTACCCGGCTGACCTATGCCACCCTCGGCACTTACCTGAAGTACCCGTGGAGCGCACGCCACGCCGACGCCCTGGGCTACAAGAAACACAAGTTCGGCAGTTACCAGAGCGAACTGCCGCTGCTCGAGCAGATCGCCCGCAAGCTCGGCCTGCCGCAACTGGAACACCAGCGCTGGGCGCGCCACCCGCTGGTCTACCTGATGGAAGCTGCAGATGACATCTGCTACGCGCTGATCGACCTGGAAGACGGCCTGGAGATGGAGCTGCTGCAATACGCCGAAGTCGAAGCACTGCTGCTCGATCTGGTCGGCGATGACCTGCCGGAAACCTACCGCCAGCTCGGCCCTGGCGATTCCCGGCGGCGCAGGCTGGCGATTCTGCGCGGCAAGGCCATCGAGCACCTGACCAACGCTGCCGCCCGTGCCTTCGTCGAGCAGCAGCAGGCCTTGCTGGCCGGGCAGCTGGCGGGCGACCTGGTCGAACACATGCACGGCCCGGCCAAGCGCTGCGTGCTGCAGGCCAAGGACATGGCACGCAACAAGATCTTCCAGGACAAGCGCAAGACCCTGCACGAGATCGGCGCCTACACCACGCTGGAAATCTTGCTGAACACCTTCTGCGGGGCCGCCCTCGAGCAGCACGGTGGACGCACGCCCTCATTCAAGAGCCGCCGGGTACTGGACCTGATCGGCAACAATGCCCCCGACCCACACGGCTCGCTGCACAGCGCCTTCCTGCGCATGATCGACTTCATCGCGGGGATGACCGACAGCTATGCCAGTGAAATGGCCCGGGAAATGACCGGGCGCTCCAGCCCGACCTGAGCCCTGCCGGTGCAGCCCGGACATCGCCCGTAGCTGCACCGCCCATTGTGGGAAACTTCCTACATATACTGGCGACAAGTTAAACGGCACGAATAAAAGTAAATGAAAAGTTACCAATCACGCTTTGACAATGAATTAAACGCGCTTATTTCGTAGCCCGAATTGTTTTATCTTGTAAGCCATTTCCCATATAGGGCTAATAGCCCTTCCTCGCATGCCCGATGACTTTCAACTGCGATAAGGTGCCGCCTGTCACCCTCAATCGCCCGCAGGGAAGTTGAACATGCATTCCATATTTATCGTCGACGACCATCCCGTCATCCGCCTGGCCGTTCGTATGTTGCTGGAAAACCAGAATTACAAGATTGTCGGCGAGTCGGACAACGGCGTGGACGCCATGCAGATGATTCGCGAAGCCGCTCCAGACCTAGTCATCCTCGACATCAGCATCCCCAAACTGGACGGGCTGGAGGTGCTTGCCCGGTTCCAGGCCATGGCCTTGCCCCTGAAGGTACTGGTACTGACCGCGCAATCTCCCGCATTGTTTGCCGTACGCTGCATGCACTCGGGTGCTGCAGGCTATGTGTGCAAGCAGGAGGACCTGAGCGAACTGCTCAGTGCAGTAAAGGCCGTGCTGGCTGGTTACAACTATTTCCCCAGCCAGGCAATCAAGCATAACCAGGCGGTAGATGCCGACCTGCAACTTTTCCGTCAGGTTAATGACCGCGAACTGATGGTGCTGCAACTATTCGCCCAGGGCCGCAGCAACAAGGAAATTGCCAAGGGCATGTTCCTCAGCAGCAAGACCGTCAGTACCTACAAGAAGCGCCTCATGCACAAACTTCAGGTCAATACGCTGGTCGATCTGATTGAAATGGCCAAACGCAACGCGCTGGTCTGAGGGTAGTCATGGCGCACAGTATCGCTCGCCTACTGCTCACCCTGCTCCTGTTCAGCGGCGTGGCACAGGCTACCCATCACGAGGCTTCATCCTATACCTTGCTGGCACGCTCATCGGCCAGGCCGGCATTACCAGCGCTCACGGACGAACAACGGCAATGGCTCGAAGGCCGTCAGGAACTGGTGCTGGGTACCTCGGCACCAGACTACCCGCCGTTCGACATCACCAGTGGGGGCCGCGACTACCAGGGCCTTACCGCCGAGTACGCAAGCCTGATCGGCAAGGCCCTGCAGTTGCCCGTGCGGGTGCTGCGCTTTTCCAGCCGGCAAGCGGCGGTCGAGGCGCTCCGGCAGGGCGATATCGACCTCCTTGGGAGCTCCAACGGCTACGAAGCGGCCAGCGATGGCCTGGCCCTGTCGTCCCCCTATGCCATCGACCAACCGGTGCTGGTAACGCGCGAGGACGAAAGCCGGGCGCTGGACACAGGCCTGGGCGGCATGCGCCTGGGCATGCTCTACCATTACCTGCCCCGGCAGGAGGTGAACAGCGCCTACCCCAAGGCCGAGCTTCTGGCCTTCGGCTCGTCCAGCCAGGCCCTGAGTGCCGTGGCGTTCGGCCAGGCCGACGTGTTCATCGGTGATACCATTTCCACCCACTACCAGCTCAATCGCGGCCACCTGCCGCGCCTGCGCATGGCCAGTTTCGGCAAGCACGAGGCCATCGGCTTCGGTTTTGCCCTGCGCCGCGAGGACCGGGTCCTGATGGATCTGGTGAACGCCACCCTGGACAGACAGACCTCGGCCATACGCGCCAGCATCTTCAAGCGCTGGAGCGCTGGTAGCGACCTGCTGCTGACCGACCGCAAGCTGCAACTGACCGACACCGAAGAACAATGGCTGAAAGACCACCCGGTGATGCGCGTTGCAATCGATGACACCGCTGCACCGGTCTCCTATTTCGACGGCTCGGGGCATTTTCGCGGCATCACCGCCGACCTGCTCGAGCTCCTTCGCCTGCGCACCGGCTTGCGTTTCGAAGTGCAGCGCGCCAGCGGCCTTGCCGACATGATTGCCCGCCTCAAGGATGGCCGCGCCGATGTCATTGCTGCACTGGCCAGCGGCGGGATGAACGAAGACGACCTGCAAATCAGCCAACCCTACCTGGAAAGCGCCTATGTGCTGGTCAGCCGCAAGGACAAACAACCCTTCACCTCGCTGGAACAGCTGCAGGGTCATCGCATCGCCATTACCCGCTACAGTGCCATGGACGCCATGCTGTCGCGGCACTATCCGCAAATCGGCTGGGTCGAGACCGAAAGCTCGTTCTATTCCATGGCGTTGCTCAACAGTGGTGCCGTCGATGCGGTGATCACCACCTTGATCGACGCCAACCACGCCCTGGCTGGCAATCCCGAACTGGTCATCCGGGCCACCGTCGGCAGCGAACCCGCCACCTTCGCCATGGCCACCAGCGCCCCGTCACAAGCGCTGGTGTCGATCCTCGACAAGGCGCTGCTGAGCATCTCGCCGGAAGAACTCGGGGTCATCAACAACCGTTGGCGCGGCTTCAGCCTGCACGAGGATGGCAACGACCACGGCTACCGCCGGCTGGCGATACAGGTGGTACTGGGCACCGCCGTGCTGTTGCTGCTGGCCTTGTTGTGGAATGCCCGCCTGCGCCTGCAGATTCGCCAGCGGCAACGCGCCGAACGGGCGCTGAACGACCAGTTGGCGTTCATGCGCGCCCTCCTCAACGGTACGCCCCACCCCATGTACGTGCGAGATCGCGAGGGCCGACTGCAAAGCTGCAACTACAGTTACCTGGAAGCCGTGCAGGCCCGCTCCGAGGAGGTCATCGGCAAAAACCTGGAGGGGAGCCTGTTCGCCGATTACGAGCAGACCCGGCAGATCCACGCCGATTATCTTAAGGTGATGGCCGAAGGCTCGCCGCTGATCATGGACCGGCCACTTCGGATCCAGGGCCGGGAGATGACCATCTACCACTGGATTCTGCCGTACCGCGACTCACTGGGTGAGGTGCAGGGCATCATCGGTGGCTGGATCGACATCAGCGAGCGCCGCCATCTGGTCATGGAGCTGCGCCAGGCCAAGCAGCAGGCCGATGATGCGAACCGCGCCAAAAGCACGTTCCTGGCCACCATCAGCCACGAAATCCGCACCCCGATGAATGCCGTCATCGGCATGCTTGAGCTGGCAGTCAAGCGCGCCGACCAAGGCCGTGTAGACCGCTGTGCGCTGGAGCTGGCCCACCATTCGGCCAAGGACCTGCTGGGCCTGATCGGCGATATCCTCGACATTGTGCGCATCGAGTCCGGGCATTTGTCCCTCGCCCCGGAGGCCGTCGACCTGGCGGCCCTGGTCGAGTCGGTGGGGCGCATTTTCGAGGGCCAGGCCCGGCAGAAAGGCCTGGCCCTGGAGGTGATCATCGCACCGGCCGCCCGCTGCCATGTCATGCTCGACCCCCTGCGTTTCAAGCAAGTACTGTCCAACCTGGTAAGCAACGCCATCAAGTTCACCGAGCATGGCCAGGTGCGCATATGCGTCGGCCTGGTGGACGACGGCAGCACTACCCCCGCAGTGCTGGAGCTGGAAGTGCGCGACAGTGGCATCGGTATCCACGCCGACGACCTGCAGCGCCTGTTCAACCCGTTCATCCAGGCCAACCCGCATAGCCAGAGCGCCCGTGCAGGTACCGGGCTGGGCCTGGCCATCTGTCGCAACCTGTGCGAGATGATGGGCGGCAGCCTGACCATAAAGAGCCTGGAGGATGTCGGCACCCAGGTGCGCCTGAAGATGCCGCTGCAGCGGGTTGACGCAGCAGCGCAGCCGGCCCCGCTGATCGAAAACCTCGACGTGCCCGACCCACGGCTGAGCGTGCTGGTGATCGACGACCACCCGGCCAACCTGCAACTGATGGCACAGCAGCTTGGCTACCTGGGGCTTGAGCACACCAGCGCCCAAGACGGTCGCGAAGGCCTGGCTACCTGGCGGGCGGGCGACTTCGATGTGCTGGTGCTCGACTGCAACATGCCGCACATGAACGGTTACCAGCTGGCCACTGCCGTACGTACCGAGGAACGCCATGGCAAGCGGCAGCGCTGCACCATTCTCGGCTACACCGCCAACGCACAACCGGAGGTACGCCGCAAGTGCCTGAGCGCCGGCATGGACGACTGCCTGCTCAAGCCCATCAGCCTGGGCACGCTCAGCCAGCGTCTTGCCAATATCCGCCCACGCTGCCAGCAGAAACCGCGCCGCAAGCTCTACCACCTGGACGGCCTGGCCACGGTGGTCGGGCATGACCCGAACGATCGCCAGCGTTTCCTGCAGGCGTTGCAGCAGAGCCTGCAGGCCGACCTGGCCACCTTGATGGCATTGCATCCGCAGCATGACAGCGATGCCATTGCCGAACAGGCGCACAAGGTGCTCAGTGCCGCGCGGATGCTGGAAGCCCCCGAGCTGATGAAAGCTTGCGAAGCCCTCGAGGCAAGCGGCTTGCCTACCACCCAGTTACGCCTGCGGCGCCAGGCACTGGCGCGGCATATGTGCCGGGTAGAACGTGCCCTGGCCAGGGAACTGGCCACAGGTACCTGCACACAGGCAGGCAGCCAGGCGTGTTAACTGGTAGACTGCGCGGCGTTATTACCTAAGAGGATTGTTTCATGGCCACAAACCGCTCCCGTCGTCTGCGCAAGAAGCTGTGTGTCGACGAGTTTCAGGAATTGGGCTTCGAGCTGAACCTGGAATTCAAGGAAGATCTGGATGACCAGGCAATCGATGCTTTCCTCGACGCGTTCCTGGCAGAAGCCATGGACGCCAATGGCCTGGACTATGTAGGCGGTGACGATTTCGGCCTGGTGTGCTCGGTCAAACGCGGCTCGGTCAGCGAAGAACAGCGTGCAGCCGTTGAAGCCTGGCTCAAAGGCCGTAGCGAACTGACCAAGATCGAGGTCAGCCCGCTGCTGGACGCCTGGTACCCGGAAAAGCCGATCAACAAGGCCGAGTAATACCGGCCCGGCTCGATCGCTGAAAAGGCCACCCTCAGGGGTGGCCTTTTTTATTGGGGGTGCTTTTCCGTCGAACGTGGCGCATCGTCGCTGCGCTTGGGGCATAATGCGTATTCTTTCACCCTGGGGCCATCATTCCTTACAGCCCCAATGCCCTTTTCCCTCGCCGTAGGGTATTTATCGATCATGATCAAAACGCTTCGTCCCCTCGTTCTTGCCGGCCTGCTGTTACCACTCGCCCTGCCCAGCCAGGCCGCCGCCGTCAACACCACGCTGCCTGCCAAGGTGCAGCAGGCCCTCAAGGCCAACAAGCTGCAGGATTCTGCCCTGTCGCTGGTGATGCTGCCGCTGGACGGCCCCGGCACACCGACCGTGTTCAATGCCGATGTCTCGGTCAACCCGGCCTCGACCATGAAACTGGTCACCACCTACGCCGCCCTCGAACTGCTCGGCCCGACCTTCCAGTGGAAAACCGAGTTCTACACCGACGGCACCCTGAGCAACGGTGTACTCAACGGTAACCTGTACCTCAAAGGTGGCGGCGACCCGAAACTGAACATGGAAAAGCTGTGGCTGCTGATGCGTGACCTGCGCGCCAATGGCGTGCGCACCATCACCGGCGACCTGGTGCTGGACCGCAGCCATTTCGTGCAGCCCAACCTGCCGCAGTTCAACGACGACGGCGGCGATGAGAACAAGCCGTTCCTGGTCAAGCCCGACTCGCTGCTGGTCAACCTCAAGGCCCTGCGTTTCGTGGCCCGCAACGATGGCGGCAAGGTAACCATCGCAGTCGAACCGCCGATTGCCAGCATCCGCATCGACAACCAGGTCAAGGCAGTAGCCTCCAGACAGTGCTCGGGTGACGTGCGCTACAACCCGGTGCAGCAGGCCGATGGCATCAGCGTAACGGTCAGTGGCCAGCTGGGTGACGGCTGCAACTCCCAGACCTATCTGTCGCTGCTCGACCACCAGACCTACGCCGCCGGTGCCGTGCGCGCGACCTGGAACGAGCTGGGTGGCAGCATCCAGGGTGGCGACCGCTTCGAGAACGTGCCCAAGGGCGCTCGCCTGCTGGCCCGAGCCTTCTCGCCAGACCTGGTGGAAGTGATCCGCGACATCAACAAGTACAGCAACAACACCATGGCCCAGCAGCTGTTCCTGAGCCTTGGCGCGCAGTTCCGCACCGATGCCGACGGTGACGACGCCCGCGCCGCCCAGCGTGTGGTGCGCCAGTGGCTGGCGAAGAAGGGCATTACCGCGCCGCACCTGGTAATGGAAAACGGTTCCGGCCTGTCGCGTGCCGAACGGGTCAGCACCCGGGAGATGGCCGCGATGCTGCAGGCTGCCTGGAAGAGCCCTTATGCTGCCGAGTTCATGAGCTCGATGCCGCTGGTGGGTATGGATGGCACCATGCGCAAGCGCCTGAAGCGTACCGCCATGACCGGCGAAGGGCACATCAAGACTGGCACGCTGAATACCGTGCGGGCAATTGCCGGCTTCAGCCGCGACAGCAACGGCCATACCTGGGCGGTGGCGGCGATCCTCAACGATCCGAAACCGTGGGGCGCCTCGCAGGTGCTCGACCAGGTGCTGCTGGACCTGTACCGCCAGCCGAAACTGGCCGGCAGTACTGCGGCCAACTGATCGTTAGCCGGTACCGGCCTCTTCGCGGCTAAAGCCGCTCCTACATGTACAGTGCAGGGTTCAAGACCTGTGATGTCTCTGTGGGAGCGGCTTTAGCCGCGAACGGGCCGGCATTGGCAACTGAAAGCTGTCAGGCCAACTCCCCCTCCACCCGGTCCCGCCCGGCCTGCTTGGCCGCATACACGCCTGCATCAGCCCGCAACAGCAAGGCATCGGCCCCTTCCCCCGGTCGCCAGCCCGCCACACCAAAACTCGCGGTCACCCTGCCCACGCCTTCCACCGGCACATTGCGCACCCCATGCCACAGCTCCAGCGCCAGCAGCCGCGCCTGCTCGGCATCGCTGCCCGGGCACAGCACCATGAATTCCTCGCCGCCCAACCGGCAGAAAACATCGGTACGGCGCAAACGCTGGCTGATACGCAGGCACAGGCTGCGCAGCACGCGATCGCCGACTGCGTGGCCAAAATGGTCGTTGATGCGCTTGAAGTGATCGATATCGAGCATGATGACCGCCAGTGCCTGGCCATCGCGCTGGGCCCGTTCCAGCTCGAGCTTGAGCCGCTCCTGGAAGTAACGGCGATTATGGATGCCGGTCAGCGAATCGGTCACCGACAGCGCACGCAACTCTTCCTCCACACCCTTGAGGTCGGAGATATCGGTCAGGTAGCCATGCCACAACGTGCAGCCCTGCTCGCCCACCTCCGGTGTCGCCTCGCCACGCACCCAACGCAGCCCGGCACGCGGCAGGCAGACCCGATATTCTTCACGCCAGGGCGACAGGTGTTCGGCCGAGTAACGCACCGAGCGGCGCACGCGCTCGAGGTCATCCGGGTGGATGCGCTCGAACACCGCCGTGGCATCCTCGCGCAATTGCTGCAGATCGACTTCGTAGATGTCGTACAGGCCCTTGCTGGCGTACGGAAAACAGGAATGGCCGTTGCCATCCAGGCGGTACTGGTAGATGCCACCCGGCACCTCGGCACTGAGTTTTTCCAGAAGGCGGTCACGCGCCGCCAGCGCCTCATGCACCCGACGCCGTTCAGTGACATCGATGCAGATCGCCAGGTAACCGATCCATAACCCCTGTTCATCGAGCATGGCGGTGACCAGCATGTTGGCCACCAGTTGGCTGCCATCGGCGCGCAACAAGGTCCACTCCCCCGGCTCGGCTCCATGCCCCTGCACCGTTTCGGCAAACATGGCCTGGCCACCTGCAATCGGCCGGCCGAAACGCAGGCTCAAGGCATGGGCACGCAGGCTCAACTCCTCGGGCAACACCAGGTCCTCCAGGCGCAGCTTGCCGATCGCCTCGCAGGCCGGGTAACCGAGCAAGCGCTCGGCACCGGCGTTGAAGGTGCTGACCACGCCCTTGAGGTTGGTGGCGATGATCGCCACCTGGGTTGCGGCATCCAGCACGCTGCGCAGCTGGTTGTGGGTACCACGCAGTGACTGCTCGCTGACCCGCAGCTCGGCGGTACGCTGCTCTACCAGGGCCAAGGCGCGCTGGCGCTGGCTGAACAGGCTGTAGAGCAACCCACTGAGCAGCAGGCTCAACAAGCCGCCCAGCAGGCTTACCGCCAGCACCGCGGAGGAGCGGTTGGCGCGCACGAAGGCCAGGCTCGGCCGGATACTCAGCTGGAAGTGGTGGTCAGCCAGGTGCAACAACTGGTTGATGGCCAGCGGCAGAGGTGCAACCGGGTTCTGCGAATCGAACATCACCTCGGGGCCATGCAGCCCGGTGGGGTCGACGATACGCACCACCAGGTTATCGTCTGCCGTAACCGGGCGCCCGTCACTGACCAGTTCCCGCATGCTCAGCAGGGCCATCACATAGCCCATTGCCGCGCCGCGGGGGTTGGCATCGGAAAACACTGGCGCCACCATCAGCAGGCCACGCGCATCCGAGCTGGTATCGAACATGGGTAGTGGCTCGGACACCGCCATGCTGCCGGGCCCCAGCGCCCGCGCCAGTGCCGCCAAGGGCACTTCCTGGCCGGCGAGGTCCAGACCATGGGGCAGCCCGGGCAATTCACCCGACTGGGTATAGAGTACCGGGAAGTAATGGTCGCGCTGGGGGGATGGGTGCCACTGGCCTTGTTCATCCTGGTCGCGGATCACATAGCCCGGGCCGAAATGCACACTGGCCTGGCGCTCGAACTCGGCGCGTTGCGCGGCCTCGACACGCGGCGCCCAGGCGTAGGCCAGGGTCCGCTGCAGCAATGGCCGGGCGTAGCCGTCGAACTCGTGTGGGGTGATTTCGTTGGAAAAGCTGAAAAACCGCCGCAGCCCGTCCAGGCGCTGCTGCTGTTCGTCAAACCGCTCGGCGATCCGGCTGAAACGCTCGCTGGCCAGCAGCTCGAAGCGCTGGCGCAGTTGCTGCTTGTAGAAGGTTTGCGTGGCTAACGCCAGGACGGCCGTCAACAGGCCACCCACGACCAGGGCGACCAGGGCCACCGCCCAGGCGGACATTGCCTCTGTGCACAGGCCAAGCAACCGCGCACGCACGCCACCCTTTGACATACACCCATCTCGTCACGTCAGCGTCCTGCGGATTATCTTGCCCTGCCCTCAGTTATAGCTATTGGCCATTAGCCGCGCAATGTACCTCGTCGCCTCAACGAAGCTGCAAACGCCAGGCACGATGGATACGGTTATTGCGCGCGAAGTCCGGGTCCAGGGTCTGGGCCGTGATCTCTTCCACCGCATAACGCGCCATCAGGTGCTCGTCCAACTGGAACTTGCGGAAGTTGTTGGAGAAATACAGCACGCCACCCGGCGCCAGGCGGGCCATGGCCAGGTCCAGCAGTTGCACGTGGTCACGCTGCACATCGAACACGCCTTCCATGCGCTTGGAGTTGGAGAAGGTCGGCGGGTCGATGAAGATCAGGTCATAGCTGTCGCGGTTGCCTTCCAGCCAGGCCATCACATCGCCTTGCTCCAGGCGGTTGCGCTCGGAGAAGCCATTGAGCGCCAGGTTGCGTCGCGCCCAGTCCAGGTAGGTTTTCGACAGGTCGACGCTGGTGGTGCTGCGCGCGCCGCCCTTGGCCGCGTGCACGGTGGCCGTGGCGGTGTAGCAGAACAGGTTGAGGAAGCGCTTGCCGGCTGCTTCGCGCTGGATGCGCATGCGCATCGGGCGATGGTCCAGGAACAGGCCCGTGTCGAGGTAGTCGGTGAGGTTGACCAGCAGCTTTACGCCGCCTTCGTTCACTTCCTGGAAGCGGCCTTCGGTCGCCTGGCGCTCGTACTGGCGCGTGCCGCTCTGCCGCTCGCGACGCTTGAGCACCACACGCTGCGGCGAAATGCCCAGGGCCTGCGGGATGGCTGCCAGCGCGTCGAGCAGGCGTGCCTGGGCCTTGTCCGGGTCGACCGAACGTGGCGCGGCGTATTCCTGCACGTGCACCCAATCCTGGTACAGGTCGACCGCCAAGGCATATTCGGGCATATCGGCATCGTACAGGCGGTAACAATCGACCTGCTCGCGGCGGGCCCACTTGCCCAGTTGCTTGAGGTTTTTCTGCAGGCGGTTGGCGAACATCTGCGCCCCTTCCGACAGGCGCGCCGGCTCGCTGGCCGGCGCAGCCTGCTGGCGGGTTTCCGCGCCTTCAGGCTGCGCCTCGCGGCGCTCGCCGGTAACGAACTGGTCGGGCTGCACCTTGAACAGCAGCAGCTTGCACGGCAAGGCGCCGTTCCAGAACGCGTACTGCTTGTGGCTGCGAATACCCATGCGCTTGCCCAGCTGCGGCGCGCCGGTGAACACCGCCGCCTCCCAGCCCATGCAGGCCTGGCGCAGGCGCTCACCGAGGTTCTGGTAGAGGTACAGCAGGCTGGCTTCGTCACCCAGGCGCTCGCCATAGGGTGGGTTGCTGATGATCAGGCCTTTCTGGTTCTGGTCCGGGCGCGGCTCGAAGGTGCTGACTTCGCCCTGGTAGATCTTCACCCAGTCGCCCAGGCCGGCACGCTCGACGTTGTTGCGGCCTGGCTGGATCAACCGAGGGTCGGCCTCGTAGCCACGGATCCACAGTGGTGGCTTGGCCAGGCCGGCCTGTGCCCGCGCCTGCGCCTCGTCATGCACCTTGCGCCACAATGCCGGTACGTGGCCGAGCCAGGCACTGAAGCCCCAGCGCTCACGCTTGAGGTTGGGCGCGATATCGGCGGCGATCATCGCCGCTTCGACCAGGAAGGTACCCACACCGCACATCGGGTCGGCCAGCGCGCCACCTTCGGCAGCAATGCGCGGCCAGCCGGCGCGGATGAGTACCGCCGCCGCCAGGTTTTCCTTCAGCGGCGCGGCGCCTTGCTGCAGGCGGTAGCCACGCTGGTGCAGGCTGTGCCCGGAAAGGTCGAGCGAGAGAATGGCTTCGCCACGGTCCAGGCGCAGGTGCACGCGCACATCAGGGTCGATCTTTTCCACCGACGGGCGCAGGCCTTCACGGTTGCGCAGCTTGTCGACGATCGCGTCCTTGACCTTCAGCGCACCAAAGTGGGTGTTGTCGATGCCCGAGCCATGGCCGCTGAACTCCACCGCCAGGGTGCCGTCGGCTGCCAGATGATCGGCCCAGTCGACCGCGTGCACGCCGTCGTAGAGGTCGTCGGCGTTCTTCATGGAGAAGCGCTTGAGTACCAGCAGCACCCGGTTGGCCAAGCGTGACCAAAGGCACAGGCGGTAGGCGGTTTCCATGTCGGCGGCGCCGCGAATGGCCGAAGTGTGCTCGCGCACATCATCCAGGCCGAGGCTCCGCGCCTCTTCGGCAAGCAGGCCTTCCAGGCCTTTGGGGCAGGTGAGGTAAAGTTCGAAACGGTCCGACATGAGTAATCCAGCGCCTTGGGCTATTTGACTGACGGGGCGACGCATCGCCCCGCGATGTTTGCCCGCACTCCTTTCCAGCAGACGTGCGGGTGGCCCTTCCCGGCACGCGAACGTGCAATGAAAGGCCGGGCCGCCTGACCGATCTGTGCTTGGCCCAGTGGCAAAGACAGCTTAGATCATCAGGCAGTATGAAAAATTCTTGCGATACCAGGGCCGATATGACCCTTCGTCGCATTTCAAATTATTTCTGTCATCCGCAAGCAACGCTGGCGAAATGACGTCAATGATCGGCAAACCCTGATCATAGCGGGCTCAACGCTAAACAAGGTTGAGTCGCATTTATTTACTTATCCCCTCACCCTTGGAAAGGTTACGTGCTTATGACAAATCGATCATTCACACGGTGACTCGCATTCGATAGAACTGGTCTCAGGCCACTTCGCAACGAGGTGGCACTTTCAGCTCGCCACGCCGGCAGCGAGCGCACACCGGCAGAAAGACTCTGCCCGGCCTCGGAGAGGCCGACGGGACATTACAGTCAACAAGTGAGGGCAACACCCTATGAGAAGACTTAAGCGTGATCCGTTGGAAAGAGCATATTCACGTGGCTACCAATACGGGGTCACCGGCAAATCCCGCGAACTTTGCCCCTTCAATCTTCCTTCTGTTCGCCAAGCCTGGATCAACGGCTGGCGTGAAGGTCGCGGTGATAACTGGGACGGAATGACTGGCACCGCTGGCATCCATAGACTCAACGAAAATCACGCCGTTGGCTGAACGAGGACACTGAATTCGATTCACCATGCACGCCCTATCCGGGCGGCGGGCGAAGGCCCAGGGGCCCCTTGATGGGGCCCTTTTTTATTGCCGATCAAACCCGTGGCATTGCCGCGATAGCGTCCACCGCCTCGCGAATCAGCGCCGGCCCTTTATAGATGAAGCCGGAGTAGATCTGCACCAGGCTCGCCCCGGCAGCGATCTTCTCGGCGGCATGGCGGCCTTCGGTAATGCCGCCAGCGGCAATGATCGGCAGCTTGCCGCCCAGCTCGCCCGCCAGCACCTTGACGATATGGGTGCTCTTTTCCAGCACCGGCGCACCCGACAGGCCACCCGCCTCGTCACCGTACGGCAGGCCTTCGACACCTTCACGCCCCAGCGTGGTGTTGGTGGCGATCACCGCATCCATGCCCGACTCCATCAGCGCGGCGGCGACCAGGGCGGTTTCTTCGTCGCTCATGTCCGGGGCAATCTTGATTGCCAGAGGTACGCGCTTGCCATGCGTGCCGGCCAGTTGCTCGCGGCGCACGGCCAGGGCATCGAGCAGCTGCTTGAGCGAATCGCCGAACTGCAGGCTGCGCAGGCCCGGGGTGTTGGGCGAACTGACGTTGACCGTGATGTAACTGGCCTCGGTGTACACCTTGTCCAGGCAGATCAGGTAGTCATCGACGGCACGCTCCACCGGGGTGTCGAAATTCTTGCCGATGTTGATGCCCAGCACACCGTTGTAACGCGCAGCCCGTACCCGGCCGAGCAGGTGATCAACGCCCAGGTTGTTGAAGCCCATGCGGTTGATGATGGCCGTTGCCTCCGGCAGGCGGAACAGCCGTGGCTTGGGGTTGCCCGGCTGCGGGCGCGGGGTGACGGTGCCGATTTCGACGAAGCTGAAGCCCAGCTGGGCGAAACCGTCGATGGCCGCACCGTTCTTGTCCAGGCCGGCCGCCAGGCCCACCGGGTTGGCGAAGTTCAAGCCCATGACCGTAACCGGCAAAGCCGCCGGCTGCTTGCACAGCATGCCGTTGAGGCCGAGACGGCCACCGGCACCGATCAGGTCCAGGGACAGGTCATGGGAGGTTTCCGGGGAAAGCTTGAACAGCAGCTGGCGGGCCAGGGTATACATGGGCGGGCAAGGCTCGGGGTGAATGAGGGGGCGATTATAGCCAGCGTGGGGCCGGCATGACAGCAAATCGTGGGGCTGCTGTCAGATGGCACATCGGTTGCACCGGAAAAGCCCACAGCCTTATCAGTACGGGCGAGGACCCTTGTGAACACTGCACCCCGAGCAACGCCCCTGGCCTGGGTCAACGGCAGCGACGCGCCGGAAAAGCCCAGCCTGAACATCGGCTACATGGCCCTGACCGACTGCGCCTCGGTGGTAGTCGCCGCCACCCAGGGCTTCGCCCAGCAGCACGGCCTTACCCTCAACCTCAAGCGCCAGGGCTCCTGGGCCGGGCTGCGCGACAAGCTGGTCAGCGGCGAACTGGATGCGGCGCACTGCCTGTATGGTCTGGTGTACGCCGTGCACCTGGGCATCGGCGGTGTACCGGCCAGCGCCATGGCCGTGCTCATGGGGCTGAACCAGAACGCCCAGGCCATAAACCTGTCCCCGGCCCTGCAGCGCAAAGGCGTGACCAACCCTGAAGCATTGGCGCGCCTGGTGCACCAGCATGGCGCACGCCTCACCTTCGCCCAGACCTTCCCCACCGGCACCCACGCCATGTGGCTGTATTACTGGCTGGCCAGCCAGGGCATCCACCCATTGCGCGACGTCGACAGCGTGGTGGTACCACCAGCGCAGATGGCCGCGCATATCCAGGCCGGGCGCATCGACGGCTTCTGCGTGGGCGAACCCTGGGCTGCCGATGCCGTAGCCACGGGCCAGGGCTTCACCCTGGCCACCAGCCAGTCGATCTGGCCGGACCACCCGGAAAAGGTCCTGGCCTGCGCCCACGCCTTTGCCGAGCAATACCCCAACAGCGCCCGCGCGCTGATCAAGGCGGTCCTCGCTGCCAGCCGCTTCATCGAGCAAAGCCCGGAGAACCGCCGCAGCACTGCGCAACTGCTCAGCGGCAGCGCCTACCTGGCCACCCCGCTGACAAGTATCGAACCACGCCTGCTCGGCAGCTACCACGATGGCCTGGGCAACCACTGGCAAGACCCGCACGCCCTGCGCCTGCACGATCATGGCCGGGCCAACCTGCCGTACCTGTCCGACGGCATGTGGTTCATGACCCAGTTCCGCCGCTGGGGCCTGCTGCGCGACGACCCCGACTACCTCGGCGTGGCCCGCCAGGTCCAGCAACTGGCACTGTATGGCGAGGCGGCACAAAGCCTTGGCGTGGCCTGCCCCGAGCAGCCGATGCGCAGCAGCCTGCTGATCGATGGCAGCCGCTGGGACGGCAGCGACCCCTACGGCTATGCCCGCAGCTTCAGCCTGCATGCCCTGGGCGACCTGCCCGATGCCCGTGTCGGCGCGTGAGGGGGACCATTCATGTTGCGCATCCTGCTGATCGACGACACCCAGAGCAAACTCGGCCGCCTCAAGGCGGCCTTGAGCGAGGCCGGCTTCGAGGTCATCGAAGCCCCAGGCCTGACCATCGACCTGCCCGCCTGCGTCGAAACGGTGCGCCCGGACGTGGTGCTTATCGATACCGACTCACCGGACCGCGATGTGATGGAACAGGTGGTCCTGGTCAGCCGTGACCAGCCACGGCCAATCGTGCTGTTCACCGACGAGCATGATCCCGGGGTGATGCGCCAGGCGATCCAGGCGGGGGTTAGCGCCTACATCGTCGAAGGCATCCATGCCGCGCGGCTGCAACCGATCCTGGATGTGGCCATGGCCCGCTTCGAAAGTGACCAGGCGCTGAAGGCGCAGCTGCTCGCACGGGACCAGCAACTGGCTGAACGCAAGCGCATCGAGCAGGCCAAGGGTTTGCTGATGAAGATGAAGGACTGTAACGAAGAACAGGCCTACACCCTGATGCGCCGCCAGGCCATGAGCCGGCAGCAGAAGCTGATCCAGGTGGCCGAGCAGATCATTGCCATGCACGAGATGCTGGGCTGACGCCTCGTTCAAAACCTCCCACATAACCCGAGTCAACCCACGGTCCGAGTTGGCCCATCTCTTGCTCAACAAATATCACCGGTAGCCAACGGCGGTTGCCCCACTTAATCCCCGACAAAGACGTCGCTCTCCCCTCCACGCACGTGGAGCGGGTAGCGGCGTCTTTTTCGTTCCGTTGCATTGCCGAGTGAGGTGTTCGATGAGTACCAGCTTCTGGAAATCCGGGCATGTGCCCACGCTGTTCGCCGCGTTCCTGTACTTCGACCTCAGCTTCATGGTCTGGTACCTGCTTGGCCCATTGGCGGTGCAGATTGCCGCCGATCTGCAGCTTAGTGCACAACAACGGGGCCTGATGGTGGCCACGCCGATCCTGGCCGGGGCGATCCTGCGCTTCGCCATGGGCGTGCTGGTTGACCGCCTGTCACCCAAGACCGCGGGGCTGATCGGCCAAGTGGTGGTCATCGTCGCCCTCGCCGCTGCCTGGCACCTGGGCGTGCGCAGCTATGAACAAGCGCTGCTGCTGGGCGTGTTCCTCGGCTTTGCCGGCGCTTCGTTCGCCGTGTCACTGCCGCTGGCCTCGCAATGGTACCCGCCACAGCACCAAGGCAAAGCCATGGGCATTGCAGGTGCCGGCAATTCCGGCACAGTGTTCGCCGCCCTGCTGGCCCCCGCGCTGGCTGCGGGCTTTGGCTGGAACAATGTGTTCGGCTTCGCACTGGTCCCGCTGTCGCTGGCCCTGTTGGTGTTCGCCCTGCTGGCACGCAATGCTCCGCAGCGGCCCAAGCCAAAAGCCATGGCCGACTACCTCAAGGCCCTGGGCGACCGTGACAGCTGGTGGTTCATGTTCTTCTACAGCGTCACCTTCGGCGGCTTCATCGGCCTGGCCAGCGCCCTGCCCGGCTATTTCAGTGACCAGTATGGCCTGAGCCCGGTCACCGCTGGCTACTACACCGCTGCCTGCGTGTTCGCCGGCAGCCTGATGCGCCCACTTGGCGGCGCCTTGGCTGACCGCTTCGGCGGCATCCGCACCCTGCTGGGCATGTATAGCGTGGCGGCCATCTGCATCGCCGCAGTCGGCTTCAACCTGCCTAGCGCCGCCGCCGCACTGGCCCTGTTCGTCAGCGCCATGCTCGGCCTGGGAGCCGGCAATGGCGCGGTGTTCCAACTGGTACCGCAACGCTTCCGCCAGGAGATCGGCGTGATGACCGGGCTGATCGGCATGGCCGGCGGCATCGGGGGCTTCCTGCTGGCCGCCGGGC
The DNA here is from genome assembly GCF_023100865.1 of Pseudomonas sp. A2. NCBI lineage: Bacteria > Pseudomonadati > Pseudomonadota > Gammaproteobacteria > Pseudomonadales > Pseudomonadaceae > Pseudomonas > Pseudomonas sp. A2. The sequence continues at coordinate 2,009,904 of NZ_CP039127.1, read as the reverse complement.
TTGGCACCATCAAGCAGCACACCGGTGACTACCAGCTGGGGCTGTGGCTGTTCGCCAGCCTGGGCTTGCTGGCCTGGTTCGGCCTGCACGGCGTGAAACAGCGCTGGCGCACCACCTGGGGCTCGGCTGCGGTTACCGCGGCACGGGTCTGAGGCACAGCCATGAGCCTGCAACTGAACTTTGCCCAGGCCAGCGCCACCGGGCCGCGCGAGGAAAACCAGGACGCCCTGCGCCTGGTTACCCCGGCGCCGGAGCTGGCCGCCAGCAAAGGCTACCTGTTCGCCCTCGCCGACGGCGTCAGCCAATGTGCCGATGGCGGCCTGGCAGCCCGTGCCAGCCTGCAGGCGCTGGCCCTGGACTATTACGCCACCCCCGCGACCTGGAGCGTGGCCCAGGCACTGGACCGCCTGCTGCTGGCGCAAAACCGCTGGCTGCGCGCCCAAGGCAGTGGCCAGCCACTGCTGACCACCCTCAGCGCGCTGGTGCTGCGCGGCCGACGCTTTACCCTGGCCCACGTAGGTGACTGTCGCGTGTACCGCTGGCACGCCGGGCGCCTGCAATGCCTGAGCGAAGACCATGTATGGGACCAGCCCGGCATGCAGCATGTGCTGAAGCGCGCGCTGGGCCTGGACCAGCACCTGCTGGTGGATTATCTGGAAGGTGAGCTGCAGCCGGGCGAGAGTTTCCTGTTGTTGAGCGATGGCGTATGGGCCAGCCTGGGCGACCAGCACATCCAGGCGGTGCTGCGCGAGCAACCCGACCTGCAACTGGCCGTCGATACCCTGGTCGCCAGCGCGCACCTGAACGGCAGCCAGGACAACGCCAGTGCCTTGCTGGTGCAGGTCGAGCAATTGGGCACTGCCAACCTGGGTGACACCCTGGCGCAACTGCAGCAATGGCCGGTGCCCGGCCCGTTGCGTGAAGGCCAGGTAATTGATGGCTGGCAAGCCGAAAAGCTGCTTTCGCAAAGCCGCCAGTCGCTGCTGTACCGGGTGCGCGATAGTCAGGGCCGAGCCTGGCTGCTGAAAACACTGCCACCCGCGCGCGAGCAGGAGCCCGGCGCGGCGCAAGGGCTGTTGCTGGAGGAATGGTTCCTGCGCCGGGTCGCTGGCCGGCACTTTCCCGAGCTGCACACCGCCAGCCAGCGCCAGCACCTGTACTACGTGATGCGCGAATACCCCGGCCAGAGCCTGGCGGCGCTGCTGGCCGAGCATGGCCCGCTGCCCATGCCGCAGTGGCTGGAGCTGGCTCGGCAACTGCTGCAGGCGGTCGGCGTATTGCACCGGCGCAACCTGCTGCACCGCGACATCAAGCCAGAGAACCTGCACCTGGGCAGCGATGGGCAGCTGCGCCTGCTGGACTTCGGCCTGGCCTACTGCCCGGGCTTGTCCGAAGACCCGCTGCACGAGTTGCCGGGCACACCGTCATACATTGCCCCGGAAGCGTTCGACGGCCAACCGCCCAGCCCACGCCAGGACCTGTATGCCGTGGGTGTGACGTTGTTTCACCTGCTGACCGGGCATTACCCCTACGGCGAGGTGGAGGCCTTCCAGCGCCCACGCTTCGGCCAGCCGGTCAACGCCGCGCGCTACCGCCCTGACCTGCCGGAATGGCTGCAGCACAACCTGCAGCAGGCACTGGCAGCCGACCCGGCGCAGCGCTTCGAAACCGCCGAACACTGGCTACTGCTGCTCGAACGTGGCGACCGCCAGGAGCTGCCCACCCGGCCACGGCCGTTGCTGGAGCGCGAACCGTTGAAGGTCTGGCGCACCCTGGCCCTGCTGTCCTTGCTGTTCAACCTGATTTTGCTGCTCACCCTGCTCAAGGGCTGAACGCACCTTGCCGATGAGGAAACCCTGATGAATGCGAAAGTCTGGCTGGTTGGTGCTGGTCCTGGTGATCCGGAGCTGCTCACCCTCAAGGCTGTACGCGCCTTGCGGCAAGCCGCTGTGGTGATGATCGACGACCTGGTCAACCCGGCGGTGCTGGAGCACTGCCCACAGGCCCGTGTGATTGCCGTGGGCAAGCGCGGCGGCTGCCGCTCCACGCCGCAGGCGTTCATCCAGCGCCTGATGCTGCGCCATGCGCGGCAAGGGCGCTGCGTGGTCCGGCTCAAGGGCGGCGACCCGTGCATCTTCGGCCGCGGCGGTGAAGAGGCGCTGTGGTTGCAGGGGCATGGTATCGAGGTGGAAGTGGTCAATGGGATCACAGCCGGCCTGGCTGGCGCCACGCAATGCGGAATTTCCCTGACCTCACGGGGTGTGAGCCGGGGCGTGACGCTGGTCACGGCACATACCCAGGACGACAGCGAACTGAACTGGGCGGCCTTGGCCCAGGGCGGGACGACGCTGGTGGTGTACATGGGCGTGGCCAGGCTGGAGCAGGTGCGCCAAGGGTTGCTGGACGGGGGCATGGCACCGGCGATGCCGGTGGCGATGATCGAAAATGCCTCGTTGCCGCAGCAGCGGGAGTGCAGAAGCGATGTGCGGGGGATGGTCGAGGATGCGCGGGGGTTTGGCTTGCGTAGCCCGGCGATTTTGGTGATTGGGGAGGTGGTTGGGGAACAGCAGGCCCTGGGGCTGCTCGCAGTAGCGGGCTGAACGCCATCCCTGTAGGAGCAGCCTTGCGCTGCGAAGAGGCCGGTAAGGGCAATGGTATTCTGTTGCTGTAATGGCCTCTTCGCAGCGCAAGGCTGCTCCTACAGGCATTGTGCAGGCTTTGAGACCGGATAAATCCCAGGCAAAGAAAAACCCGGCCGAGGCCGGGTTTTTCATGAAGCTTCAAACCAATTACTTGGCCTGGGCTTCTACCTGAGCTTCAACGCGACGGTTGACAGCGCGGCCTTCTTCGGTGGCGTTGTCGGCAACCGGACGGGTTTCGCCGTAGCCAACCGAATCAACACGGCTGGATTCTACGCCGTACTGCTGGGTCAGGACCTGCTTGACAGCGTTGGCACGACGCTCGGACAGCTTCTGGTTGTAAGCGTCTGGGCCGACGGAGTCAGTGTGACCTTCCACGGTGGTGGTGGTCTGTGGGTACTGCTTCATGAAGTCAGCCAGGTTCTTGATGTCGCCGTAGCTGTTTGGCTTGACGACCGACTTGTCGAAGTCGAACTTGACGTCCAGCTCAACGCGAACGACTTCGGCAACAGCCGGGCAGCCATCAGCGTCAACGGTAACGTTGGCTGGGGTGTCAGGGCACTTGTCGACGTTGTCGCAAACGCCGTCGTTGTCGGAGTCGGAGCACACTTCGGCAACTGGGGCCGGAGCGACTTCAGCTTGCTTCGGGCTACCGCCGAAGTTCAGACCAACACCAACGGTCGGGCCCCATTCGGTGTTGCCGTTGTCGATGTTGTACATGGCTTCTACGCCAGCACGGGCGAAGAACATGTCGGTGATGTACCACTTGGCGCCAGCGCCAACGTTGGCGAAGGTGGAGTGGTCGCGGCCGCTACGAGTGGCCTGGCCCAGGCTCTCGTGAGCGAAACCGGCGGAAACGTACGGACGCAGAGCGTCGCCAACGGTACCGAAGTGGTAGGTAGCGTCGAGCTTGGCCTTGGAACCTTTGATGTCTTTGTTGAAGACTTCACCACGAGCGTTGTGGGTCTCGTTGTAGCCGAGGTCCAGGGAAACGTCGTCGGTCAGGAAGTAGCCCAGGCGAACACCAGGATTGGTGCCGTCGTTCTTGAAGTTACGTTCGCTGTCGTAGTACTGCTTGGTAACGTTGCCTTCGATTTCCACAGCGCCTTGGCCTTGAGCCAGAACGCCGAACGAAGTAGCAGCGACGAGCGAGCCAATGGCCAAGCCCAAGGTGTTTTTCAATTTCATCCGTTAAATCCCCATCTGGTGATAGTTAAGCAGTCCCACCACAAACAAGGGGGACAACTCGACGGCAAGTCTAGCAGAACTCGCCGGTTCGTTAGAGATATTTGCACGCCACTAAGTTTCATCGAGGCCGGCAAATTTCTCCCGAAGCTTGTCTAGCGCGCGCTTGTAGCGCATTTTTGTCGCGCTCAGGCCCATGTGCATGATGTCGGCAATTTCCTGAAATTCCAGCTCTGCGACAAAACGCAGCACCAGGATTTCCCGGTCAATCGGGTTCACATGCACCAGCCACTTGTCCAGCCCGCCTTTTTCTTCCGGCTTCGGAGCCTTGTCTTCGGACGCCTCTTCGACAGGGTCCAGACTCAAGGCATCCATCAACCGACGTTTACGGCGCTCCTTGCGGTACTGGGTAATGCATTCGTTGTAGGTGATGCTGTAGAGCCAGGTCTTGAACTTGGACTTACCCTCGAAGTTCTTCAGCCCGTACAGCACTTTCAACATGACTTCCTGACAGACATCGTCCGCGTCACGGTCGTTCCCCAGATAACGTGCACAGACGTTGAACAGGGTCCGTTGGTAGCGCCGCATGAGCTCCTCATAGGCGCGGGTAACGTGGTACAGCTCTTCATGCGAACGCGCCACCAACTCTTCGTCGGTGAGCTCGCGGGGGTCATAACGCATGGGCGGCGAATGAACTTTATTCAAAACGGATCTGGCCGACAGTCAGGTCAATGTCGCCGCGCGACCCCGTGGGTCGATTTTCGCGGCGGCATACATTAACAGCTTTGTGCGGTTAGCGGCTATTGACTCGCTGCTCAAGCAACTCGCGGTTGGACAGCGACACCAGTTCGCCATCATCGGTCAGCAGCGTCGTCTTGACCGTGCCGATTTCCTCGATGTGCCCTTCGACCTCTCCAATTCGCACCTGCTGGCCCACCTGATACAGTTCGCGCACGTAAATGCCGGCCAGGATCTGCCCGGCGATTTCGCGGCTACCCAGGCCCATTGCCAGCGCAACGGCCAGACCAACGGTAATCAGCCCGATCACGATCACATGGTTCAGCAGGTCGGTTTTCACCTCCAGCTGGCTGATGGCCACCGAGATGCTGATGATGATCACCAGGCCCTGGGTGATACGCCCCAGGCCTGCCGAGTACTCCAGGCCGATGCCTTCGGCAGCGCCGCGTACCAGGCCGTTGGCCACCTGGGCCAGCAGCACGCCGGCCAGCAGCACCAGGGCTGCGCCGAACACCTTCGGCAGGTAAAGGGCAAGCATGTCGAGGGTTGCCGAAACCCGCTCCAGGCCCAGCGACTCTGCGGCCGAGACCAGGAAGATGAGCAGCACGAACCAGTAGACGATCTTGCCGATCAGGGTGGAGATGGGTACCTGGATGCCGACCCGGCCGAGCATCTTGGTCAGGCCGGTGCCGGCCATCAGGCGGTCCAGGCCGAACTTGGCCAGCAGTTTGGACAGCAGCGTGTCGAGCAGCTTGGCCACCACGAAACCGAGCAGCACCACGACCAGCGCGCCGAACAGGTTGGGGATGAAGTTCGCTACCTTGGTCCAAAGGGCAGTCATGGCGGTGACCAGGCTCTGGGTCCAGAGATCGAGTTCCATATTCAATCGGCCTTATCTGCTTTGCTGCCGTTGGCAGCGTTGCGGGAAGAGTGTCGACGCACCGGCGCAACATGCGCCGCGCCATTGTTCACGGCGATCAGCAGCGCCTGGCTCCAGCGGCCAAGCAGGCTGAACAGATCGCCCGCGCCAACCTGGCGATTGGCGGTTTTCAGCACGCGACCCAGGCAAGCGGCGTCGTCCCGGTCGTCCCGGTCATTGCCGGAGGGGGACGCCTTGAGCAGGTCGCGCAGGGATTCTTCAAACGGATCGTGCATGGGCACCTCGCGCAGTGTCAGTCAGAGACGAGATGGCCGGTCGATGGGTCACACATCGCATTGGGACGAGTGTTTCAAAATGAATGCGCGTCGGCTTCTTCGCGGGCACGCCCGCTCCCACAGGGATCCCACAGAACCTGAAGGCTGTGGTGTCCCTGTGGGAGCGGGCGTGCCCGCGAAGAGGCCAGAGCAGGTCAATCGACATCTATACCCACCGCAACCGCCGAAACAGCCACCACTGCCCCACCGCCAGCCCCAGCACGACGATGCAGGCGAACAGGAAACCATAGGGGTTTTCCGCCCCGGGGATGCCGCCGACATTGATGCCCAGCAGCCCGGTGATGAAGCTCATGGGCAGGAAGATGCAGGTGATGATGCCGAAGCGGTACATGGTGCGGTTCATGCGCTCGCTACGCCGGCGATCCTGGCTTTCCAGCACCAGCGCGGCACGTTCGCGGGTCAGTTCCAGCTCTTCGAGGTAGCGGATGAGGCTGTTGTTCAGCTCGTTCCAGTAATCGGCGTCGGCATCGGCGAACCAGCTCCATTTGCTACGCGACAACTGGGCGTAGATTTCCCGCTGCGGGGCAAGAAAACGCCGCAGACCGGCGGCACGCCGGCGGATCTGCTGCAGGCTGCCGTTCTCCGGGGTATACCGTTCGTCGGATTCAACCTTTTCTTCCTCAATGTCGGCCAGTTCGGACAGGTCGCTGACCAGACCCTGAACCTTTTCGGTGAGCAGTTCGCCCATCAGCAGCAACAGCTCGGAAGCCGATTTCGGGCCCCTGCCCTCTTCGAGCTGCTGGAGAATCTCGTCACTGGCGCGCAACGGCCGCAGGCGCAGCGAGATGACCCGCTGCGCCTCGGCAAAGATACGCACCGAGACCATGTCTTCCGGCTCTGCACCCGGGTTGAGGTTGACCCCACGCAGGAACAGCAACAACTGTTCATCGGCCATGGGCAGCAGGCGCGGCCGGGTGTTTTCTTCCAGCAGCAGCTCGCAGGCGAACGCGCTCAGGCCGCTGTCATGCAGCAGCCAGGTGCGGGTTTGCGGATGGCTGCGATCCCAGTGCAGCCACAGGCTTTGCTCGGGTTGCAGCTGCAGGTCGTCCAGCTCGGTACGGGCAATCGAGCGCGCGCCACCTTTGCCATCGAGCACCAGGGCGTGCACCAGCCCCCACTGCGCGTTGTCTTCCTCGAACATCAAAGCTCCATCAGCGCGGGCGGCGCCTTACTCAGGCATTTTCAACGGGCTTGGCGACACCAGCACGCCATTGTTGTCGGCATACACATACTCGCCCGGGCGGAAGGTCACCCCGGCGAAGGTCACTGGCACGTTGAGGTCGCCGATGCCGCGCTTGTCGGTCTTCATCGGGTGGCTGGCCAGGGCCTGCACGCCGACGTCGGTCTGGATCAGCACGTCGACGTCGCGCACGCAGCCGTAGATCACCAGGCCTTCCCAACCGTTCCTGGCGGCCTTCTCGGCGAGCATGTCGCCGAGCAGTGCGCGGCGCAGCGAGCCGCCACCATCGACGACCAGGACCTTGCCCTTGCCATCGAGCTCGACCTGCTCCTTGACCAGCGAGTTGTCTTCGAAGCACTTGATGGTGACGATCTGGCCGCCGAACGAATCGCGGCCGCCGAAATTGCTGAACATCGGTTCCAGCACCTGCACCAGGTCCGGGTAGGCATCACACAGGTCGGGCGTAACGTAATGCTGCATGGGAAGCTCCTGTCAGTCACAACGAAAGCGGGTATCGGCCAAGGCTACACCGTAGAGCCCATTGCAGTCATCCGGGACCAAGCAGTCAGTTGTGTTTTGCCTGTACCGGCCCTTTCGCGGGCACGCCCGCTCCCACAGGGTTTTCACTGCACCCGAGCCCTGTGCAATTCCTGTGGGAGCGGGTTTACCCGCGAAGAGGCCAGCACAGGCGCAACCCATTCAACCGACGGGCACAGGCTCCGCCACCACCGTGGATTCATGCACCGGCACCAGCGGATCCCGCAGCCAACGCTCCACCAGCGGCCACACCTGCACCTGCGCGGCCTTGCTCACCAGCATGTCGACATGCCCGAAAGCGTCGAAGCCTTCCTCGAGCCCCAGCCGCAGAAACTGCTTGCGCTCACCGCCGAATTGCTCGAACAGCTTGCGGCAGGCCCACACCGGGTCCTGGAAGTCCCCCGCACCAGCCACGGCCAGCAGCGGCACATCCACCTTGGCCAGCCCCGCCCACCAGTCGCTCTGTTTATCGCCAAAGCGCCCGAACAGGCCATGCCAGCGCATGCTTTCCAGGGCCAGGCCGATCGGCTCATCCTCCGGCCCACGTTTGAAACGAGGCCCGGAAATCTGCCCCCAGCGCTTGAGCAGCAGCTTGGCCCCCCAGGCCAGCGGTGGCACCTTCAGCGGCCAGTACACGCGGCTGATCTGGGTACCGAACAGCGCCACGCTGGCCACCTGTTCGGCAGCCAGAAAACCACCGCCCAGCGCTGCCGCCAGGGTCGTGCCGCCCAGGGAATGGCCGACCCAGTGCGGCGTCTGGCCCGACTGCTCGCGCACGAACGCGGCAATCAGCGGCAGGTCATCGCGGGCATAGGCGGCAACGCTGTTGTGCTTCCAGTCATGGTTGCGCGGCGACAGGCCATGGCCGCGCATTTCCGGGATCCACACATCGAAGCCGGCGCGGGCGAGATAGGCGCCCAGGCCAACCCCTTTGGGGGAATACCAGAAGCGGCGGTTGGAGAAGCTGCCGTGCAAGAGAATGACCGGTACGCCCTGGGCCTGCCCCTGATCGGCCAGCCCCAGGCGGGTGACAGCCAGCTCGACGCTGGGGTCAGGGCTGTTGCCGGCCTTGATCCGATATACGTCTTCGCTGAGGTCGCCGCGGCGTTCGGCACTGAGCAGGGCCACGGGGAATAGAGTGCTGCTGCTTTGCATAAGGTTGCTTGGTGCACAAAAAAGGGCGGGATCCATTGCTGGAGCTCGCCCTGGAAAAAACCAGGCGGGGGTACGCCAGACGTACCCCCGCGTTTTACTGCATCAGACCGCGCCCTGGCCTTCCGCCAGGTAGAACCAGGTTTCGAGTACCGAATCCGGGTTCAGCGACACGCTGTCGATACCCTGCTCCATCAGCCACTTGGCCAGGTCCGGGTGGTCCGACGGGCCCTGGCCGCAGATGCCGATGTACTTGCCAGCCTTGTTGCACGCGGCAATGGCGTTGGCCAGCAGCTTCTTCACCGCAGGGTTACGCTCGTCGAACAGGTGGGCGATGATGCCCGAGTCACGGTCCAGGCCCAGGGTCAGCTGGGTCAGGTCGTTGGAGCCGATCGAGAAGCCGTCGAAGTACTCCAGGAACTCTTCGGCGAGGATGGCGTTGGACGGCAGTTCGCACATCATGATCACGCGCAGGCCGTTGTCGCCACGTGCCAGGCCGTTTTCGGCGAGCAGGTCGACAACCTGGCTGGCTTCACCCAGGGTACGCACGAACGGCACCATGATCTCGACGTTGGTCAGGCCCATCTCGTTGCGCACGCGCTTGAGCGCACGGCACTCGAGCTCGAAGCAGTCACGGAACGATTCGCTGATGTAACGCGAAGCGCCACGGAAGCCGAGCATCGGGTTCTCTTCTTCCGGCTCGTACAGCTTGCCGCCGATCAGGTTGGCGTACTCGTTGGACTTGAAGTCCGACAGGCGCACGATGACCTTTTTCGGGTAGAAGGCCGCAGCCAGGGTGCTGATGCCCTCGACCAGCTTCTCGACATAGAAGCCTACCGGGTCGTTGTAGCCGGCGATGCGCTTGTCGACGCTGTCCTTCAGGTCGGCTGGCAGGCCGGCGTAGTTCAGCAGCGCCTTGGGGTGCACGCCGATCATGCGGTTGATGATGAACTCCAGGCGCGCCAGGCCGACACCGGCGTTGGGCAGCTGGGCGAAATCGAAGGCACGGTCCGGGTTGCCGACGTTCATCATGATCTTGAATGGCAGGTCGGGCATGGCGTCGACCGAGTTCTGCTTCACATCGAAGCCCAGCTCGCCCTCGAAGATGAAGCCGGTATCGCCTTCGGCACAGGACACAGTCACACCCTGGCCGTCTTTCAGCACCTGGGTGGCGTTGCCGCAACCGACCACGGCCGGAATGCCCAGCTCACGGGCGATGATCGCCGCGTGGCAGGTACGCCCGCCACGGTTGGTGACGATGGCGCTGGCGCGCTTCATCACCGGTTCCCAGTCCGGGTCGGTCATGTCGGAGACCAGCACGTCGCCCGGCTGGACCTTGTCCATTTCCGATACGTCGTTGATCACGCGGACCTTGCCGGCGCCGATGCGCTGGCCAATGGCGCGGCCTTCGACCAGAACGGTGCCCTTCTCTTTCAGCAGGTAGCGTTCCATGACGTTGGCGCTGGAGCGGCTCTTCACCGTCTCGGGGCGCGCCTGGACGATGTACAGCTTGCCGTCGTCACCGTCCTTGGCCCATTCGATGTCCATCGGGCGCTGGTAGTGCTGCTCGATGATCATGGCCTGCTTGGCCAGCTCGCTGACCTCGGCATCGGTCAGGCAGAAGCGCGCGCGCTCGGCGCGGTCCACTTCGACGGTCTTGACCGAGCGGCCGGCCTTGGCTTCTTCGCCATAGACCATCTTGATTGCCTTGCTGCCCAGGTTGCGGCGCAGGATGGCCGGGCGGCCTGCCTGCAGAGTGTTCTTGTGCACGTAGAATTCGTCAGGGTTGACCGCACCCTGCACCACGGTTTCGCCCAGGCCGTAGGCGCCGGTGATGAACACCACGTCGCGAAAGCCCGACTCGGTGTCGAGGGTGAACATGACGCCGGCGGTGCCGGTTTCGGAGCGGACCATGCGCTGCACGCCGGCGGACAGGGCCACCAGCTTGTGGTCGAAGCCTTGGTGCACGCGGTAGGCGATGGCACGGTCGTTGAACAGCGAGGCGAACACTTCCTTGGCCGCGCGGATCACGTTGTCGACGCCGCGGATGTTGAGGAAGGTTTCCTGCTGGCCGGCGAACGAGGCGTCCGGCAGGTCTTCGGCGGTGGCAGAGGAACGCACGGCAACGGCCATGTTGTCGTTGCCGGCAGCCATTTCGGCGAAGGCCGTACGGATTTCCGAATCCAGACGTGCCGGGAAGTCGGCTTCCATGACCCACTGGCGAATCTGCGCGCCGGTCTTGGTCAGGGCGTTGATGTCATCCACATCGAGTGCGTCGAGCGCGGCATGGATACGGTCGTTGAGACCACTCTGTTCGAGAAAATCGCGGTACGCCTGCGCCGTAGTGGCAAAGCCGCCCGGCACCGATACACCAGCACCTGCGAGGTTGCTGATCATCTCGCCCAGGGATGCGTTCTTGCCCCCCACATGCTCCACATCATGGACGCCGAGCTTATCGAGGGAAACTACGTACTCTACCAAGGTGATCTCTCCACTAACTGTGTTGGAAAAGCTCAAGGGCGCCCGCCTGCCTTCGTTGACTTGGCCGGACGCTTGTGGCCTGTACCTGGAAAATAAGTGAGAATGCCGACAGCCGCATTCGGCAAACCGAACTTATCATATCCAAGAAACGTCATCAGCTTAAGGCCCAGATCGCAAATGAAACGAACCGCGTTCTTCATCTCCGACGGCACCGGCATCACCGCCGAAACCCTGGGCCAGAGTCTGCTCGCTCAATTCGAGAGCATTCCGTTCAATAAATTCACCCGTCCCTACATCGATTCGCCGGAAAAGGCGCGGACCATGGTCCAGCAAATCAACGCTGCGGCCGAGCGCGATGGTGTACGCCCGATCATCTTCGATACCATCGTCAATCAGGACATCCGTGAGATCCTGGCTACCTCGAATGGCTTCATGATCGACATCTTTTCTTCGTTTTTGTCCCCACTTGAACAGGAATTGACTGCCCATTCGTCGTATTCCGTCGGCAAGTCGCACTCCATTGGCGGCAATTCCAACTACATGGAACGCATCGAGGCGGTGAATTTCGCCCTGGACAATGACGATGGCGCACGCACCCACTACTACGACAAGGCCGACCTGATCCTGGTAGGCGTATCGCGCTGCGGCAAGACCCCCACCTGCCTGTACATGGCCATGCAGTTCGGCATCCGCGCCGCCAACTACCCGCTGACCGAGGACGACATGGAGCGCCTGCAGCTGCCGGCGGTGCTGAAAAAGCACCACAACAAGCTGTTCGGCCTGACCATCGACCCCGACCGCCTCACCGCCATCCGCCACGAGCGCAAACCCAACAGCCGCTATTCCAGCTTTGCCCAGTGCGAGTTCGAAGTGCGCGAGGTGGAAAACCTGTTCCGCCGGGAGAACATTCCCAACATCAATTCCACGCATTTTTCGGTGGAAGAGATTTCGGCGAAGATCCTGGTGGAGAAAGGGGTGGAGCGCAGGTTCAAGTAAGCCTGTACCGGCCTCTTCGCGGGTAAACCCGCTCCCACAGGGACCTCATTGCACTCAAGTCTTGTGATATCCCTGTGGGAGCGGGTTCACCCGCGAAAGGGCCAGCACAGGAATAAAAAAAGCCCCGGCATCACTGCCGGGGCTTTTCATTTCAGCTCATGGCTCAGGACGGCACCACCGCCGCCTGCCCGCTCATGGCCAGGTCGACCAGCTCGCGGTTGGCCACCGCGTACATCGCATAATCGGTACCCGTTGCATTGCGCAGGTCATCCAGCATGGCGCGCCAGCGCTCCACCATCCCCCGGTGCTGCTCGGCCCACAGCGCCACGCGGGCGTCCATGTCTTCCGGTGCATCGGCCATCTGCAGTACCGAGATGGTGATCGCCCGCTGCTGCAGGTCGATGTCGTCGCGGAACGCCTCGCGGGCCAGCGCCTGCCAGTTGTTCTCCACCGGCAGGTTGCTGATTTCCTGCAGGTACCAGGTCAGGTCCAGTGCGCTGCCCACGGCGAAGAACGCCTTGGCCACCTGCGCCGGGTCATGGCCGGTAACATCCGACGCCTCGATGATCGGCAACAGGGTGTACAGGTGGGTAGTGCCAGCCACCATGCGCGCCAGCAACTCCGGCACACCAGCCTCGACGAAGCCCTGGTAGCGCACCATCCAGCGCTCGCGGGTCGGGCCTTCGAGCAACTCGTCGAGCTTGAGCCCCAGTTGCGCGATCTTCGGCCCGAAGTGCGCGGTGTCGCGCCCAGCGTCCTGCTCGTTGCGGCGGCTGCGCAGGAACCAGCGGGTGGCACGACGGCCCAGGCGCATCAGCTCGTCCATCAGGGTCAGCTGGATTTCCGCCGGCACCTGATAGTCCAGAGCCTCGATCTGACGGAACCAGTGCGGCAGGTGGAAGATGTCGCGCACGATCACGTAGGCCCCGGCCACGTTGGCCGGGCTCATGCCGGTCGACTCCTTCAGGCGCTGGACGAAGGTGATGCCCATGTTGTTGACCAGGTCGTTGGCGATCTGGGTGCTGACGATCTCGCGCTTCAGGCGGTGGCGGCGCATGGACTCGGCGAACTTGCTGACCAGCGACGGCGGGAAGGCGGTTTCCATGTCGCGGGTCAGGTAGTCATCGTCCGGCACCAGCGACTTGAGCAGCTGTTCCTTGAGGTCGATCTTGCTGTACGAGATCAGCACCGACAGCTCGGCGCGGGTCAGGCCCTGACCGGCGGCCAGGCGCTCGGCCAACTGCTCTTCGGACGGCAGGAACTCGATGGCACGGTCCAGCTTGCCTCGGGCCTCCAGGTCAGCCATCAGGCGCTTGTACTCGGCAATCCGCTCGCGGGCGCGGCGGGCCGCCAGCGACAGCGCCTGGGTCTGCTTGTAGTTGTTGCCCAGCACCAGCCCGGCCACTTCGTCGGTCATGCTGCCCAGCAGCTGGTTGCGCTGCTTCTCGGTCATGTCGCCACCCTGCACCACTTCGTTGAGCAGGATCTTGATGTTGACCTCGTGGTCGGAGCAGTCCACGCCGCCGGCGTTGTCGATGAAGTCGGTGTTGGTGGCGCCGCCATGCAGGCCGAACTCGACCCGGCCAAGCTGGGTCATGCCCAGGTTGCCGCCCTCGCCCACCACCTTGCAGCGCAGCTCGTTGCCATTGACCCGCAGCGCGTCGTTGGCCTTGTCGCCGACATCGGCGTGGCTCTCGGTGCTGGCCTTGACGTAGGTACCGATGCCACCGTTCCACAGCAGGTCTACCGGTGCCTTGAGCAGCGCATTGAGCAGCTCGGTCGGGGTCAGGCGATCGGCTTCGATGGCGAAGCGCTCTTTCATCTGCGGGCTGATGGCGATGCTCTTGGCACTGCGCGGGAAGATACCGCCGCCTTCGGACATGATGCTGGTGTCGTAGTCGCTCCAGGCCGAGCGCGGCAGGTCGAACAGGCGCTTGCGCTCGGCAAAGCTGGAAGCAGGCTCCGGGTTCGGGTCGATGAAGATGTGCAGGTGGTTGAACGCCGCCACCAATTGCAGCTTGTCGGACATCAGCAGGCCGTTGCCGAACACGTCGCCGGCCATGTCGCCGACGCCAATGACGGTGATCGGGTCTTCCTGCACATTGATGCCGCGCTCGCGGAAGTGGCGCTGCACGCCCACCCAGGCGCCGCGCGCGGTAATGCCCATCTTCTTGTGGTCGTAACCGGCCGAGCCGCCCGAGGCGAAGGCGTCGCCCAGCCAGAAGCCGTAGTCGATGGCGATGCCGTTGGCGATGTCCGAGAAGGTCGCGGTGCCCTTGTCGGCCGCCACCACCAGGTACGGGTCGTCATCGTCATGGCGTACCACGTTGGCCGGCGGCACCACGCCACCGTCCTTGAGGTTGTCGGTGATGTCGAGCAGGCCGGAAATGAAGATGCGGTAGCACGCCACGCCTTCGGCGGCGATCTCGTCACGGCTGCCGCCCAGCGGCAGGCGGCGCGGCAGGAAGCCGCCCTTGGCGCCGACCGGCACGATGACCGAGTTCTTGACCTGCTGGGCTTTCACCAGGCCCAGCACTTCGGTGCGGAAGTCTTCCTCGCGGTCGGACCAGCGCAGGCCGCCGCGGGCGACGTTGCCAAAGCGCAGGTGCACGCCTTCGACCCGTGGCGAGTAGACGAAGATCTCGAACTTGGGCACTGGTTTAGGCAGTTCGGGGATCAGCTTGGGGTTGAACTTGAAGCTGAAGTACGAATTGTTGTGGCCGTTGGCGTCCGGCTGGTAGAAGTTGGTGCGCAGGGTGGCCTTGATCAGGTCCAGGTAGCGACGCAGGATGCGGTCTTCGTTGAGCACCTGCACGTCGTCCAGCGCGGTCAGGATGGCTTGCTCCAGGCGCAGTTGCTTGTCATCCAGGTCTTCCTGGGTGAGTTTGCGCGCCAGGTAGAAGCGGGTCTTGAACAACCGGGTCAGCTCGCGGGCGATGTCGGTGTGGTTGTTCAGGGTACTGGCGATGTAGCCCAGGTCGAAGCCCAGGCGAATCTGCTTCAGGTAACGGGCGTAGGCGCGCAGCAACGCCACGTCGCGCCATGGCAGGCCGGCGGTCAGCACCAGGCGGTTGAAGGCGTCGTTCTCGGCATCGCCGCGGACGATGTGGATGAAGGCATCCTGCAGGGTGTCGTTGAGCTGCTGGATGTCCAGGCTCAGGCCTTCGCTGTAGGTGAAGGCGAAGTCGTGGATCCAGTAGCCGCGGCCACTGGCATGGCGCAGGCGGTACGGGAACTCGCCGAGTACGCGCAGGCCAAGGTTCTCCAGGATCGGCAGCACGTCGGACAGCGCCAGCGGCGTGTCGGCGTGGTACAGCTTGCAGTGCAGGGTGCGTTCCCCGACCTGGGTCAATGGCTGGTAGAAGCTCATCGCCAGCGGCTTGCTTTCCGACAGGTTCAGCACGTGCTGCAGGTCGACCACCGCCGAGTGCGCGGCGAAGCGCTCGCGGTAGCCGGCCGGGAAACCTTTGGGGAAGTCGGCGAGGATGTTGGTGCCCTGGGCTTCGCCGAAGTTCTCGATCACCAGCGCCGAGTAGTCGTCATGCCACGAACGGCAGGCCTGGATCACTTCGCGTTCCAGCTGCTGCGGGTCGATGTCGATGCGGTTTTTCGGGTCTACCCGCAGAATCAGCTGAACACGTGCCAGCACCGATTCGGAGAAGAAGGTCCAGAACTCGCAGTCGCTGGCCTTCAGGCGCTCCATCAGCACCTGCTGGATCTTCTGCCGCACTTCAGTGGAGTAGATTTCCCGCGGCACATAGGCCAGGCAGTAGCAGAAGCGGCCGTATGGGTCCTTGCGCAGGAACACGCGGATCTTGTTGCGTTCCTGGATCTGCACGATCGACATGACGGTGCTGAACAGCTCGTCGACCGGGGTCTGGAACAGGTCGTCGCGCGGCAGCACTTCCAGCACCTGGGCCAGTTCCTTGCCCAGGTGGGCCTTGGGATCGAAGCCCGAGCGGCGCTCGACTTCGGTGACCTTCTGCCGGATATAAGGGATGGCATGCACGCTTTCGCCGTACACCGACGAGGTGTACAGGCCCATGAAGCGGTGCTCCTTGATCACCTTGCCATTGGCGTCCAGCTGGCGGATCGACACGTAGTCCGGGTAGGCCGGGCGGTGTACGCGGCTTGGCAGCGCGGCCTTGGCGAACGACAGCAGCAACGGTTCGTTGAGGTAGGCCACGGCATAGTCTTCGATGCGCAGCTCGTCGCTCGTCAGGCCCACGCGCAGGCGGCGCGGCAGGCCGAGGAACGACTGCTCGTCGTAGACCATCTGGCCGCCATCGGCGTCGCCCTTGACGGTGAATTCTTCATAGCCCAGGAAGGTGAAGTGGTTATCCAGCAGCCACTCGAGGAAAGCCTTGACCTCGCCCTTTTCGTTCTGCGCCGGGCCAAAGGCGGTCTGCTCCACCTCCGCAACCACTTCGCGCAGCTTGGCCTTCATCGGTTCGAAGTCGGCCACCACCACCCGCACCTCGGCCAGCACCTGCTCGATCTCGCGGGCCAGTACCGTCAGCTCGGCGGCGTTGGCGCAACGGTCAATCTCCAGGTACATCAGCGACTCATGGCGTACGCCCTCGCCTTGGGTGCCCTTGGGCAGCAGTTCAAGCAGCTCGCCCTTGGCGCCGCGGCGCACGCTGAGCACGGTGGTCTGCAGGGTGTGGATGCTGTAGCCGCGGCGGTTGAGCTCGGTGCGTACCGAGTCGACCAGGAACGGCAGGTCGTGGTGCAGCACTTCGACCACGCTGTGGGTCGATTGCCAGCCATTACGCTCGTAATCGGGGTTGTACACCCGTACTTGCGGGTATTCGGGGTCGAAACGCTCGATGATGCGCCAGGCTGACAGGGTGCAGCCGGCCAGGTCGGAAAGCCTGCGTTGGGTGAGTTCGTCCAGAGAGATGATGCCGAAGAACTGCTCGGCGAACAGCGCGACTTGTGGCAGGGACTGTTCGCTGATGTGCTGCGCCAGGGCCGCTTGCAGTTGATGCTGGAAGTCGGCTTTGCTGGCTGCGGTGAAGAACGCCATCTGTGGTACTCCGCTTGGGCTTTGTAATAATTGAAGCGTCGCTGCGTGCGCCGTCTACGGATCAACGATAGCCAACCCGTGGCAAGGCGGACGGTAAAACCAGGCGTTGAACGTGCGCAGGCACGCCCAGGGCTCGCCGAAGCTTAACGACTGATCGGTCATCAAGGCTTGCAGCGCTGCGACAATTTCGGTCAAGGGGCGGTAACTTTACGTTTATGCCTGTCGGCAAGACTGTCAGAATTCCCTTCCGTTTCCTTTGATCCGAGCCTTGTCCATGCAAATCAATACTGCCCTGCTGTTCGCCACCCCTTGCGATGACGAGGAAGACAACATGGCGACCCTGTGCTGCCACAGCGACAAGGGTCAGATGTTCCTGCTGACCCGCTACCCGGACGAAGACACCGTCGACCTGACCCTGGATGACGAGCCGTCGACGCTGGATGGCCTGAAAGTGACCCTGAGCGCCAAGCGCCTGCTGATCGAAGTGGCGGCCGGCGACCGGGATGCGCTGAAGGGGGATGAGGTGCTGGAGATCAACCTGACCAGCGAGCTGAGTGACATGGATGAAGTGAAGCAAACCCTGGAGAACATCCTGGCCGGGACCGGCACCTTCGTCTGCGAACTCTGAGCCATACAGAAATCCAAACGCTTGCGCGATCCCTGTAGGAGCGGCCTTGTGTCGCGATGGGTCGCAACGCGGCCCCAGCAATGTATGCCGTGACGCCGAGATTCTGGGGCCGCTTTGCGGCCCATCGCGACACAAGGCCGCTCCTACAAAGGCCGCGCCAGGCTTCAGATCAGTGCCGCCTGCATCTCCCGGGCCTGTTGCCGCAACGCCTGGCAAAACGGCTCCACCGCCGCCGACGCCGGCCGGTGGTCCGGCCTGATCAGCATCACCTGATACGGCACCGACACCCGCAACCGCCGGATCGGTAACCCGCCCTGCGCCGCCTCCAGGCCGCTCAGCGGGTTGATGATCGCCACCCCCAGGCCTTGCCTGACCATGGCGCACACCGAGGCAGCACTGGTGGTCTCGATGACCGTGCGGCGGTTCACCCCTGCCGCGCGAAAGTGCTGGTCCAGGCGCTGCCGGTAAGTGTCCAGGCTGGCCAGGTTGATGAAGTCGACCTCGTGGAAATCGCTCAGCTCCAGCTCGGCCCTGGCCTGCAACGGGTGCCCGTCGGGCAGCACGCACACCATGTTGGCGCTGAACAGCAATTCGCCGTAGGCGCCACGCGGTATCTGTTCTACCTCGGTCAGGCCCAGGTCATGCTGCTGGGCAACCAGCGACTCCTCCAGCAACGGCGACTCCTGCGCCAGGATACTCACGCTCACGCTCCGGTGCTGCTGGTGAAAGCGCTGGCAAGCCTTGGGCAGCAAGGTCTGGGAAAACAGCGGCAGGCAGGTAATGGCCAGCCGGCCCTGCTCGAAATTGCGGATGGCCTGGGCAAAGCGGTCGATGCGCTCCAGCCCTACGTAGGCCCGTTCAACCTCCTCGATCAACAGCAGCGCCTGGGCCGTCGCCACCAGGCGGCCACCTTCGCGCTCGAACAGGTTCAGCCCGGTTACCTGCTCCAGCCGCGCCAGTTCGCGGCTGACGGTGGGCTGCGAGGTGAACAGCAGGCGCGCCGCACCGGTGACGCTGCCAGCGGCCATGATGGCGCGGAACACTTCGATATGGCGGACGGACAGTTTCACGGGCAACACCTGGCAAGTCGGTAATGGTCATATCAGATATGAATGGCTGACAGAAAAATAGCTATTTTTCTGAATTCCTGCTTTGGCTCATTCTCGTGGCCTTCCTTTTATGAGTAGCGCCACCATGACTGCACCCTTCACTCTTCTGGCCGAGGCTGTCCGCCAGCACGGCTCGCCGCTGTGGGCCTACGACGCCGGCACCATCGCCGAGCGTGTCGAACAGCTGAAGGTGTTCGAAACCGTGCGCTTCGCCCAGAAGGCCAACCCCAACCTGCATGTGCTGCGCCTGATGCGCGCCCACGGCCTGGTGCTGGACGCAGTGTCGCTGGGCGAAATGGAGCGGGCCTTTGCCGCGGGCGCCAGCGTGGATGGCGACCCTGCCGGCGTGGTGCTGACCTGCGACGCGCTGGACCGACCGACCCTGGAGCGGGTGGTGGCCTCGAAGATCGAAGTCAACGCCGGCTCCATCGACATGCTGCGCCAACTGGGTGAACGCTCGCCCGGCCATCGCGTGTGGATCCGCATCAACCCCGGCTTCGGCCATGGCCACAGCCGCAAGACCAACACCGGCGGCGAGAACAGCAAGCACGGCATCTGGCACGAAGAGCTGGGCGAAGCGCTGGCCTGCGTGAAAACCCATGGCCTGCACCTGGTAGGGGTGCACATGCACATCGGCTCGGGGGTGGATTACCAGCACCTGGAGCAAGTGGCCCGCTCGATGATCGAGCTGATCGGCCGCCTGGGCGTGGACATCGAGGCGTTCTCCATTGGCGGCGGGCTTTCCACCCCGTACCGCAGCAGCGACAAGCCGGTCGACCTGCAACGCTACGCCCGGACCTGGGCCGTGGCCCGCAAGGAAATCGAAGCGATGCTGGGCCACCCCGTGCGCATGGAGATCGAGCCAGGGCGCTTCCTGGTGGCGGAATCGGGCTACCTGGTGGCCGAGGTACGCGCCGTGAAGCAGGTGGGCCGCAATACCTTCGTCATGATCGACGCCGGTTTCAACGACCTGATGCGCCCAGCGATGTACGGGGCCTACCACCGCATGACCCTGCTCGACGCCGACGGCCAGCCGGTTGACCGCCCACGGCAGCCGACCGTGGTGGCCGGGCCGCTGTGCGAGTCGGGTGATGTGTTCACCCAGGATGACCAGGAACTGACCCCGCACGACCTGCCCCAGGCGCAGGTGGGTGACCTGCTGGTGATCCACGACGCCGGGGCCTATGGCGCGTCGATGTCATCGAACTACAACAGCCGGCCGTTGCTGCCGGAGTTCCTGATCGAGGATGGAGCGCTACGGATGATTCGCCGCAGGCAGACGGTGCAGGACTTGCTGGGCCTGGAGGCGGGCATCTAGATACCGTTTTTCAGGCAGATTGCCCAGCGCGTTGGGCTGCGCTGCCGCGTAGAGAACTGAATTCGCAAGCGGTACGCGTACCCTGTGGGAGCGGCTTTAGCCGCGAAGAATCCAACGCGGTACATGGCACCGGCTATGCCGGTGTTCGCGGCTAAAGCCTCCCACAGGTACGGCGCCGGGCTCGAGGGCAGTGCCTACTTGTGGGGGTTTACCCGCGAAAGGGCCGGCCCGGGCAACACATCAGCTGGTGACCTGCCCCACCATCCATTGCCCTGCCCCACACAATCCGGGTACCCTTTTTCTTCCTCCCGGCCTCCCCGGCCATACACCGCCCAGGCATGACTCCATGATCATTCGCCAAAGTATCGCTGCAGACCACCCGCAACTGCTCGATATCTGGCTGCGCGCCGTGCGCGCCACGCACCACTTTCTGCAAGCGTCCGATATCGACGCACTGCTGCCGCAATTGCGCGACGTCTACTTCCAGGCCGTCGAGCTCTGGGTCGCGGTTGACACCGAAGACCGCCCGCTGGGCTTCATCGGTTTCAATGGCAA
Organism: Pseudomonas sp. A2; assembly: GCF_023100865.1. NCBI lineage: Bacteria > Pseudomonadati > Pseudomonadota > Gammaproteobacteria > Pseudomonadales > Pseudomonadaceae > Pseudomonas > Pseudomonas sp. A2. The sequence continues at coordinate 1,989,142 of NZ_CP039127.1, read as the reverse complement.
CCACGTGGAAATGCTCTTCGTCGCCCCCGAGCGCCACGGCCAGGGCATAGGCCGCGCGCTGCTTGATTTCGGCCGCCAGAAGCGCAGCGCGATGAGCGTCGATGTCAACGAGCAGAACCCGCAGGCAGTGGGGTTCTACCGGCATTACGGCTTCATCCAGACCGGCCGCTCACCGCTGGATGGCGAAGGCCGGCCGTTCCCCTTGCTGCATATGAGCTTGCCTGCTCAGGCTTGATTTTCGGGACGACTTTGCGCCCCTGCTGCTGATACAAATTCGCGAGACAGACCAAAGGTATGAACCCGACGCGTTATACCACCGTGGCAAAGGACTTGATGGAAGGCATCGCCAGCGGCCGCTACCCGGTGGGCAGCCTGCTGCCGACCGAGTTCGAGCTGTGCGACCTGTACGATGTGAGCCGACACACGGTGCGCGCGGCGATCAACCAGTTGCTCAACCAAGGGCTGGTATCGCGGCGCAAGCGCGTAGGCACCCGGGTGGAGGCCAGCAGCCCGCGCGGTGGCTACTCGCAGTCACTGGCCAGCGTGGCGGACCTGGCGCACCTGGCGGAAACGCAGCAACGGGAAATCCAGGACGTGCGCCACTTCGTCGCCGACCTGAGCGAGGCGGCGCGGCTGGGGCTGGTACCGGGCGAGCACTACTTCTGCGTGTCGAGCATCCGTGTCGACCGCGTGCACAACGCGGCGCCGCTGTGCTGGACCGATGTGTACGCGCAGCGCGACTATGCCGAGGTCATCGAGATGGCCCGCGAGCACCCCGACCAGCTGATTGCGGGGCTGATCGAGCAGCACTATGGCCGCGCGATCGCGGTGGTCGACCAGCAGGTGCGGGCAGTGTTGCTGAGCGCGGAAATGGCCCGGGTGCTGAAGGCCGAGGCAGGCTCACCGGGGCTGAAGATCATTCGCCATTACCGCGAGGAAAACGGCGACCTGATGGCGGTGTCCGAGACGGTGCACCCGGATGACCGCTTTACCCTGGTTAGCCAGATGCGCCGCGACCGGTCGCCTGGCTGATCAAACCAGCGCCATGCTCGATATCCCAAAACTTGCGCGATCCCTGTAAGCAGTGGCCAGGTTTACCTCACATGTCCAGCACCCGCTCAGCCTCCACCAACTGCTGCCCCCGCACCGTGGTCACCCGATGGTCTCGCGCCAGCAAGGCATAGATCGTCGGCAGCACAAACAGGGTAAACAAGGTCCCCACCAGCATCCCGCACACGATCACTACCCCCAGGCCAAAGCGGCTGTTGGCCCCGGCACCGCTGGCGAACAGCAGTGGCAGCACGCCGAAGGTCATCGCCGCCGTGGTCATCAGCACCGGCCGCAGGCGTATCTGCGCGGCGCGGACGATGGCGGCGGCACGGTCGAGGTTGTCACGCACCTGGATCTCGTTGGCGAACTCCACCATCAGGATGCCGTGCTTGCTGATCAGGCCGATCAGGGTCACCAGGCCGATCTGCGTGTAGATGTTCAGCGTGGCCCAGCCCAGCGCCAGCGGCAGCAGCGCACCGCAGATCGACAGCGGCACGGTCACCAGGATGATCAGCGGGTCCACCAGGCTTTCGTACTGCGCGGCCAGCACCAGGTAGATCACCACCAGGGCGGCGAGAAACGCCCACATCAGGGCAAAGCCCTCCTGCACGTACTGGCGCGACTCCGATTGCCAGTCATGGCTGAAGCCAGGTGGCAGTTCGGCGGCAAGCTGTTCGAGAAATGCCACGGCATTACCCATCGACACACCGGGCGCCGGGATCGCCTGCAGGGTACTGGCGTTCTGCTGGTCGAACTGCAGCAAGCGGTTGGGCGCCACTTCGATGTCCAGGTGCACCACCGTGGCCAGCGGCACCAGGGTGCCGTTTTCGGCGCGCACGTACTGGCGGTTCAGCGCTGCCGGCGTCAGGCGCTGGTCCTGGATGCTTTGCGGGATCACGTCGTAGGAGCGCCCGAACAGGGCGAAGCGGTTGAGGTACTGTTCACCCACCAGCACACCCAGCGACTCGCCGATGGCCTGCATGCTGATGCCCAGGCTGGCCGCCTTGGCGCGGTCGATGCGCACCTTGACCACCGGGTTGTTGTAGTCGAGGTCGCTGTCCACCACGCTGAACAGGCCGCTGTCGCGGGCGCGCTGCTTGATCATTTCCATGGTCTGGTACAGCTCGGGGTAGTCCTGTGCGCTGCGCAACACCATCTGCACCGGCAAGCCACCGCTGGAACCCGGCAGCGAGGCCACCTGGAAGGCGAAGATGCTGCTGCCCTCGATGTCCGCCACGGCCTGCTGCAACTGCGCCTGCACCTGCGCGGCGGAACGCTCGCGGGCCTGCCACGCGCTGAGGTTGATGCCGCCGAAACTGGCGGCCGGGCCGTCGGTGCCGTTGATGATCCAGGTGTCGGTGGTTTCGGCGAGGGACTTCATCACCTGGTCCAGCTTCAGGGCAAAGCGCTCCACATAATCCAGGCTGGCATGCTGCGGCGACTTGATGGCCGTCAGCACCGCCGCCTGGTCCTCGGGCGGGGCCAGTTCGCGCTGCGGCAGCAGGTATAGCCAAGGCAGGCTCAGGCACACCAGAAGCGCCACACCACCACTGATCCAGCGATGCGACAGGGCGTAGGCAAGTACTCGCCCATAGGCCCCGGTCAGCATGCCGAACAGGCGGTCGGCCATGTTGGCCATGGCGCCATGCTGCTGGCCGGGTTGCAACAACAGCGAACTCATCACCGGCGACAGGGTGAGCGCGACGATGCCGGACACGATCACCGCCCCCGCCAGGGTCAGGGCAAACTCACGGAACAGCGTGCCGGTCAGACCGCCCATCAAGCCGATCGGCGCGTATACGGCGGCCAGGGTCAGGGTCATGGCGATCACCGGCCCGGCGATTTCCCGCGCCCCGGCCAGCGCCGCGGCAATCGGCGACTTGCCCTCTTCGATATGACGGTGCACGTTCTCCACCACCACGATGGCATCGTCCACCACCAGGCCGATGGCCAGCACCATCGCCAGCAAAGTCAGCAGGTTCAGGCTGAAGCCGAACAGCAGCATCAGGCCCGCCGCACCGAGCATCGACAGCGGGATGGCCACCACCGCGATCACCACGCTGCGCAGCGAACCCAGGCACAGCCAGATGACCAGCACCACGATCAGCATGGCCTCCACCAGGGTGCGCAGCACCTCGTCGATCGAGGCGTCGATGAAACGCGCGGTCTCGTAGGCCAGCGCGACCTCCACCCCGGGTGGCAGGGTCTGACGGATCTGCGGCAGCAGCTGGCGAATACCCTCGACGATCACCAGCGGGTTGCCGGTCGGGGTGGGGAACAGCCCCAGGTGCACGGCGGGCTTGCCGTTCATGGTGGCGCTGGTCTGGGTGGCCGCCGCGCTCAGCTCGACAGTGCCGACATCGCGCAGGCGCACCAGGTCGGTGCCATCGTTGCGGATGATCAGCTCGCGGAAGTCCTCGACCCGGGTCAGGTCGGTGTCCACCTGGATATCGGCCAGCACGTACTGCCCACGCACCTGCCCCGGCGTCGCCTGGTAGTTGTTGGCACGCACCGCCTGCGCCACGTCGGCGGCCGTCACCCCGCGCCCGGCCATCTGTTCGCTGTCCAGCCAAAGGCGCATGGCCAGGCGCTGCCCGCCGAACGACTGCACCTTGGCCACACCGTCGATGCCGGAGAACTGCGGTTCCACCACCCGCGACAGGTAATCGCTCAGTTCGGGTATCGACAAGGTTTCGCTGGCAAAGCCCACGTAGGCCACCGCCGTGGAGTCACCTGCCGACAGCTCCACCACCGGGTCGTAGGCCTTTTCCGGCAGGCGATAGCGCACCTGGTTGACCTTGGCCATGGCCTCGGCAAGCGCCTGGGTCGAATCGCGGTTGAGCACCATGCGCAAGGTGATCAGGCTGTGCCCCTGCTGCGACGACGAGGACAGGTAGTCGATGCCTTCGACCGACGACACCGCCTGGGTGATCGGCTGGGTCACGAAGCCTTGCATCAGCTCGGCAGAGGCGCCCGGGTACTCGGTGCTGATGGTGATGGTGGAAGTTTCCAGCAGCGGGTACTGTCGGATCGGCAGCTTGCCCATGGCAAACAGCCCCAACAGGATGATCAGGCTGCTGACCACCAGCGCCAGCACCGGGCGGCGGACAAAGAGGTCGGTGAACTTCACGATTCCCGCCCTCCCTGGCTGGCCTGCAGACTGTCCTGAGCCACTGGCTCGACCGGCATGCCGTCGCTCAGTTTCAACTGGCCGGAAACCACCACCTGGTCACCGGGTGCCAGGCCTGAGGTGATCTCCACCCGCCCCTGCCAGCGCTCACCGGTAGTCACCCGCACCCGGCTGACCCGGGTGCCCTGTTCAGGGTCCCGGGTAGCGACGAACACCGTCTGCCCGTAGGCGGTGTAGGTGATCGCGGTTTCCGGCACGGCCAGCACGCTTGACGGCTGCGCGGCATTCAGGCGCACGCCGGCGTACATACCCGGCTGCAACTCCCCGCCCAGGTTCGGCAAGGCCGCCTGCACCTGCACCAGGCGCGCCTTGCTCACCACCGGGTCCACCGCGACCACCCGGGCCTGGAAGTCCTGCCCGCGCACCGCATCCACCGTCAGCGCCAGCAGTTGCCCCACGTGCACTTCGGGGGCGGCTTGTTCGCCCAAGGAAAAATTGACGTGCAGCTGGCTGATGTCGGCCAGGCTAGCGATGGTCTCACCGGCACTCAGGTACTGGCCCTGATGCACCCGGCGAATGCCGAGCTTGCCGGCAAACGGCGCGCGAATTGCCTTCTGCGCGATCAGCGCCTCGACATGCAGCAGCTCACCGCTGGCCACGTCCACGGCGGTGGCCGCATTGTCGAGCAACTCCTGTGACACGGCGTTCACCGCACGCAGCTTGCGGCTGCGCTGCAGCACCACTTCGGCATTGCGCAGCCTGGCGCGCAACTGCACGCGCTGGGCCTGCTCCGGGGCATCGTTCAGCTGTACCAGCAATTGCCCTGCACTCACCCATTGCCCCGACTCGAAGGCGATGCGGGTGATGCGCCCCGCCGTCTCGGCCGCCACCTGTACCTGGTTGACCGCCTCCAGCTCCCCCGAAGCAAAGTTCTGCCGTGCCAGCTGCACTTGCTCGGCCGTGGCCAGCGCCACCTTGGTCGCCGGCCATGCCGCCGCAGCCGGCGGCGCCGAGCCACTTCCGACCAATGCATAGGCAGCGGCCAGCACACCTGCAACAGCGCCAGCCCAGGCCAGTAACGTCCTTTTGTTCATGCAGTGCTCCGATCATCAGGGAAAGCGGTTGCGGGGAAGATCGGGCAGGACTATAAGAGCTCGAGTTAACTTGAGGTCAACAGGCATGGCAGCGGACAACACACGGATGCTAACGGTAGGGGAAGTGGCCAAACGCAGCGGCGTGGCGGTTTCTGCGCTGCACTTCTACGAGACCAAGGGGCTGATCGCCAGCGTCCGTACGGCGGGTAACCAGCGCCGCTATCCTTCACTGGTTCTGCGCACGCTGGCTATCATCAAGGTGGCGCAGCGCACGGGTATTCCGCTTGACGAGATCAAGCAGGCCTTCAGCCGCTATGCGCCCAACAGCAAGCTCACGGCAGCGCAATGGGGCGAGATGTCGACCGCCTGGCGCGAAGACCTGAACGCCCGCATCCGCACCCTGGAAGCGTTGCGCGACAGCCTGGACAACTGCATTGGTTGCGGCTGCCTGTCGCTGGAAGATTGCCCACTGCGCAACCCCGAGGATGTGCTGGGCAAGGAAGGTACCGGGCCGCGGATTCTGGAGAAGAAGGCCCGATAAGGCATGCACTCCACTTTGTAGGAGCAGCCTTGTGCTGCGAAGAGGCCGGTACAGGCAACAGATACGCATTGTCATTACTGGCCTCTTCGCAGCACAAGGCTGCTCCTACAATTACCCGCTAAATCGATGAGCCATCTATTCCCATGGCTCAGTCGCCTTTGCCCAGCACATACCGGTCGAAATGCTCGATGTGCTCGTCCAGGTTGTCCTCGAGCATCATCCGGTACTGCTCGCAGAAATACTTCAACAGCTCCTCCCGCGCGGCAGCCAGTTCCGCACTGGTCTTGAAACTGCGGGCGCTCATCCAGGCATTGAAGCGCGAGGCGCCGAAGGTCAGTGAGGCGCTGACCTTGCCCAGGTCTTCGATTTTCTCGATCTGCTGGTTCGCCAGTTCGATATGCGCATCCGCGCGGTCGTAAAAAGCCTGATCGGTAGCTTGTGTCATTGCGGTTTTACCTTGTTGCTGCATTCAAATTAGGCACAGCGCCGTTTTACAGCGAAAGCTCACGACGTGAAACCGGCAACTCACCTTCATGAGATTGCCCGGCGTCCTGTTTCCCGGCCATGCGCGCCAACAGCAACTTGATGCACACCAGCAGCGGCGCTGCCACGGCGAACAGCACCGCCACAGCGATGAACGCCGTGTCGAAGGCGATCACCGCCCCTTGCCCCGTCACTGCCTGCGACAACAGGCTCATGGCCACTCGTCCAGCTGCCGGCGGGTCAATACCCTCAAGCCGCAACATCGACGTCACCGAATCAAGCCGTTCATTTACCGCCGTCGCGCCTGTGCTCACATGCACACCAAGCGTCTGGGCATTGAGCACGCCATGCTGGTCGAGCAGCGTCTGCAATCCTGCCACCCCCAAAAGCCCACCCACCTGCCGCCCGGTATTGAAAAGTCCGATACCGCTGGCCACTCTGTGCCGGCCCAGCCTGCCAAAGGCAATCAGAGTCAGCGACAGAAACAGCAACCCCAGCCCGGCACCGCGCAGCATGACCGCGGCCATCATGTCGTGCATGCCACTCTCGCGGGTCGAGCCCGAAAGCATCCACATCGCCGCCATGATTGCCAGGATGCCAAACGGCACAGTGGCAAAAGGCGCGATACCACGCACCTGGATCAGGTACGCCACCCCCAGCAGCACGGCGATGAACACCACGCCACTGGGTAGAAGCAACAGGCCGGCGTCGGTGGCGGTGAAACCCAGCATGGACAAGGCAAAAGCCGGTATCACAAAGGCGCTGCCGAACAATGCCGCGCCAGCAACGAAGCTGACAATGAAGGCGAAGGTGAAATCACTCGACCGGAACAGACTGAAGTCCAGCAACCCCTGCCCATTACCCGTCAGTTGCTGGCCAAGCAACAGCAACAACGCCGCGCCACCGACCACACCGGCCCAGCACATGTGTGCTGTCTCGAACCAATCCCAGCGGCTGCCCTGGGTCAGGAGGTAGGTCAGGCACAGCAACGCGGTGGCCGCCAGTACCCAGCCCGGCCAATCGAAGCACCGCCGGCCTGGCAGGCCATGGGCAGGCAGCTCGACCAGCAGCAACAGGCCGGTCGCCGCCAAGGTCAGCGGCGCAACGCTGAGAAATATCCAGGTCCAATCCTGGCTATCGATCAACCACCCCTGCATCGACGGCGTGAGTGCCGCTGGCGCGACCACCGCGCCAATGGCGAACAAGCCTTGCAAGACCGGCTGCTGCCGCCGCGGGCAGGCAAGAAAGATCAGTGTCTGCCCCGCCACCAGCAATACACCGCCTGCCAGGCCTTGGCAGGCGCGCAAAGCCACCAGTAGCTCGATGCTCACCAATTGCGCCGCACCGACACAGGCCAACCCCATGGCCAGGGTCGCTCCGATGATCACCGCGCGCGGTGGCAGCCTGCCCAGCAGCCAGGGCGCGAACAGGAACCCTGCCAATTTGCAGGCGGTGTAAGCAACGTCCAGCCAGGCGAATTCATCCGGCGTGGCATGGGTATCGCCCATGATGTCGTTGCGCCCTATCGCCAGCACGCTGCTGGCGATGGCGTCGGTGAGCGCAGCCAGTACGATGCCAGCAACCAGCAGCCACCCTTTAAGCCACCTGACGCCCACCTTCCGGGTGCTCACGAGCCACCTCCGACCTCGATCCGCACTCGCGCCGACAGCCCCGGCACGATGCGCCCGGGCAACGGGTTGTGGGCCAGGCGAATCTTCACCGGCACCCGCTGCACCACACGCACGAAATTGCCCGTTGCGTTGTCCGGCGGCAACAGGCTGAACGCCGCGCCGCTGCCAGGTGCGAAGCTGTCTACCACGCCTTCGAGGCTGTCCTGCGGGTAGCCATCCAGGGTGACCCGTGCCCGCTGCCCAGGCTGGATTTGCTCCAGTTGGGTTTCCTTGAAGTTGGCCACGATCCATACCCCGTCGACCGTGACCAGATCGAGCAAGGCAGCACCCGGCATAACGAATCGTCCGACCCGTACCTGGCGATTACCAATCACTCCGGCAACCGGCGCCCGCACCACGGTATGTTCAAGCTCGATCAGCGCCAGGTCGCGCGCGGCCCTGGCCTGGGCGATAGCCGCCACGGCCGCCTCGCGCTGGGCATCCAGCACGGCGATACGCTGACGCTGAGCATCGAGTGTCGCCGCCGCAGCTTTCAGCGCGGCCTCGGCGCTGCTTCGGGCGGCGTCGGTCTGATCGACCAAGGCCTGGCTGATTGCACTGTACTGAATCAGCTTGCGGCTGCGCTCGTGGGTTTTGCTGGCCAGCTGCCGCTCGGCCTGGGCCGACTGGCGCTGCGCCTCGGCCTGGCGGACCTGCGCCTGCTGCAGGCGTGTCTGAGCGTCGACATCGCCAAGACGCGCCTCGGCAGCCTTCAGGTTGGCCTGCGCCTGGGCCAGGTGCGCACGGTAGTCGCGGTCATCGATACGGAACAACACGTCACCGGCTCTGACCTGCTGATTGTCCCCGACCTCCACCGCCGTCACGTAACCCGACACCTTGGCCGCCAGCGACGTTACATCTCCACGCACATAGGCGTTGTCGGTAAAGGCGGCGTCAGCAGAGCGCAACGTCAGCCAGCCCACAGCCAGCAACAGTATCGCTGCCACGCACAGCACGACGCCCACTATCTTCATCCGTGCAGGCTGCGGCATCACCGCCGCGCGGGCCTGCTCAGGTTCATGTGTGTTCATGATGCGTTGTCCTGTATTCGGCCCTGGTGGCATGGCACTGCCAACAGGGCCGAAGGCCTACTTCTCGCTCGGCGTGACCAGTACCGTCTCATTGCTGTCGAGCACGAACACGGCCATCAGCTTGGCCGGCTTGCTGTCGCTGGCGTTGGCACTGACGCCATGGAAAGCGCCCGGTGCCTCGTACCAGTTTTCGCCAGGTTTGTAGACCTTGGCTGGCTCGCCATTGACGCTGCTGCGCACTTCGCCTTCCAGCACCGTGGCATAGATGAATGCGGATTTCGGATGCCGATGCGCGGGCGACGCGGCCCCGGGGGCGTAGTCGACGATCACTCCGCGCATGCTTTTGCCTGGCACGTTGGGCAGTGGTCTGTCGAAGACCACGGTGACTTTGCTGACTGGCCGCTCGGCGGCGATTACCGGGGTTATGGCCAGCACGGTGAACGCGGCGGCCAGGAGGGGGCGGCTGAACATGGTGATGCTCCTTCGGTTCGGGATAGGGGTTGAATCGCTCACTGGCGAGCCAGCCAGTCTTCGAAGCGGATCTTGCCAAGCCGCGCGCCGCTGCCGGGAGTCAGCGACTTGTCATCGAGCTCGGCACCGAAATAGCGGGCGTGCACATCCGGCACCACCTTGCGTGTATCGCCACGCAGGCGCAGGAAGCGGCGCACCAGTTCATCCAGTGGCGCGGCCTCTGGCCCGGCGACCTCCAGCGTGCCGAGCACGGGTGGCGCCAACGCCACATCGATCAGCGCCGCGACCACGTCATCCGCGGCCAAAGGCTGGAACAGCGCCGGCGACAGGCGAATCTCCTCTCCCACCGTCCCTGCCTGGGCAATGCCTTCGACGAACTCGAAGAACTGCGTGGCGCGCAGAATGGTGTACGGCAGCGCGGACTGCCTGATCAGCGCCTCCTGGGCGACCTTGGCCCGGAAGTAGCCATTTTCCGGCAATCGCTCGCTGCCCACGATAGACAACGCGACATGATGCTTGACCCCTGCAGCTTTCTCGGCTGCCAGCAGGTTGCGGGTGGACGTCTCGAAGAAATCGAGCACTGCCTGGTCCTCCCAGGAGGGGGCATTCGCCACATCCACAACCACATCCGCACCGTTCATCGCCTCTGCCAATCCCTCGCGGGTGATGCTGTTCACCCCCGTGCTCGGCGCTGCCGCAACGGCATCGTGGCCGCGCTCGCGCAGGCCATCGACAAGCTTCGAACCAATGAGGCCAGTGCCTCCGATCACCACGATTTTCATTGGGGCTGTCTCCACGTTCACGACTGCAACCATTGCCGTCGTGGTGGTTCAAGCATGCGCCGCCGCCCTGTGCAGAGTCCTTGCGCACCGGCTGGATTTGCCTCCAGGCTTGCTTGAATTTCCGTCCAAACTGTTCAATCCACGCCCTGGCATGTGCAGCCAGCTTTGCGCTGCCGTATCATCGGCCCATACCACTGAACAGTCGCCTCGGACACGAAGCCTAGGGCGTGCGAGGGGATGTCACGTGCCATTCGAGTTTGACGACTATGTGCTCGACGAACAGCGCAGGGAGCTGACCCTGTGCGGGAAGGCCGTGGCCATCGGCCCGCAGGTGTTCGACCTGCTCTTGCAACTGGTCAGTCACCGCGACCAGGTGCTGGGGCGTGACGAGTTGTTGGCGCGCGTGTGGAACGGCAAGATCGTCTCGGAATCGACCATCACCAGCCATATCAATGCCGTGCGCAAAGCCATCGGCGATTCCGGTGAAGAGCAGCGCCTGGTACGCACGATCGCGCGCAAGGGCTACCGCTTCGTCGGCCTGGTCCGCGAGCCTTCCAGCAGCGCGGCACAGGCCCCATCCGAACCTGTTCCCGTCGCCTGCGGGCCTGCCCTGCCCGATAAACCGTCGATCACCGTGCTGCCCTTCCAGAACCTCAGCGGTGACCCTGAGCAGGACTATTTCGCCGACGGGATGGTCGAGGACATCATCGCCGCCCTGTCCCGCATTCGCTGGCTGTTCGTCATCGCCCGCAACTCGAGCTTCACCTTCAAAGGCCAGCGCATCGATGTGCAGCAGGTTGGCCAGGCACTGGGCGTGCGCTATGTGCTCGAAGGCAGCGTGCGCAAGGCTGGCAAGCGGCTACGCATCACCGGCCAGCTGACCGACGCCACCAGCGGCGAGCATCTGTGGGCCGAGCGTTTCGAGGGGCGGCTAGACGACCTGTTCGAGTTGCAGGACCAGGTGACCGAAAGCGTGGTGGGCGCCATCGCCCCGCAGCTGGAACGGGCGGAGATCGAACGGGCCAAGCGCAAGCCCACCGGCAACCTGTGCGCCTACGATTACTACCTGCGCGGCACGGCCAAGCTGCATAACGGTACCCGCGACGCCATCGCCCAGGCTCTACCGCTGTACTACCAAGCCATCGAACTGGACCCTGAGTTCGCTTCGGCCTATGGCATGGCGGCGTGGTGCTACTTCTGGCGCAAGCTCAATGGCTGGATGGATGATCGCGCCCAGGAAATCACCGAAGGTGCCCGGCTTGCGCGCCTGGCAGTGGAACTGGGGCGTGACGATGCCGTGGCGTTGACCCGCGGCGGCCATGCCCTGGGGCATCTGACGGGTGACCTGGACGGCGCGATAGCGCTGCTTGACCGGGCACGCCTGCTCAACTCCAACCTGGCGCCGGCCTGGTACCTGGGCGGGATACTCAGGGCGTTACGCGGCGAGACACAGACCGCCATCGACAATCTCAAGCACGCCACACGGCTGAGCCCACTGGACCCGGAGATGTTTCGCATGCAGGTGGGCATGGCGTTGGCGCATTTCTTTGCCGGGCGGCTGGATGAGGCTGTGGAGTGGGCGGAAAAGTCGCTGGGGAATCTGCCCAGCCTGCTGGCAGCGGTGGCCCTGCTGGCGGCCAGCCATGCACTGAGTGGGCGGATGGACAGCGCGCACCGGGCGATGGAGCGCTTGCGGGCACAAGACCCAGGGTTAAGGGTGTCGACCTTGCGCCAGTGGCTGCCGATTTACCGCGATGAGGATCTGGCCCGATTTGCCGAAGGGTTGAGGTTGGCGGGGTTACCGGCTTGATCGGGGATGCATGAAACCCTGGCCTGGATTGCCTTCGTTTGAGTACCGAAGCTCCAGCTACAAATTTGTACCCGCCACCAGTGAACCTGGATTGAGGCGCACAGTCTTAGCCGAGCCCTAAATTCGGCCTTGCCGCCGCCATTCACCAGAGCCATTCACCCCATGCGCCACGCAGTCCGTCGCTCCCCCTTTGTCTCGCTCTGCCTCATTCCTTTTTTCCACCTGTTCGCCAACCCCGCCCATGCCAGCGGGGAAAGGCAACTGGTGGCAGCCATCAACGACTATCGCACCCAGCCACAGCGCTGCGAGCGGCGCATTATCCGGGGCTCGACGCCGCTGGTGCTGAAGCCGAAACTGGCGTTGCCGGTCGGCTACGGCGGGGCATTGCGGGAAGGATTGAAGGCTGCGGGTTATCAGGCCGTGAAGGTGCGGGCCATCCGCCTGGTCGGCGCGCAAGATGCCGAGGAGGCCTTCGACATGCTGCGCAGCGACTACTGCACGGCGCTGCTCGATAGCCAATATGCCGATATCGGTGTGAGTCGCTCACGCAACGAGTGGCGGGTGCTGCTGGCTCGGCCCCTGCTCGATGCCCAGCTTGGCGATGGGCGATCGGCAAGCAGAGCGTTGCTGGCACAGGTGAACGCTGCACGGGCGAAACCACGCCTGTGTGGTCGCAAGCGCTTTGCCGCTGCACGCCCGCTGGCCTGGAACACCGCCCTGGGAACGGCGGCGCAGCGCCACAGCCGGGCGATGGCCAACGACAACTTCTTTGCGCACCGCGACCTCGACGGTGATCTACCTGCGGATCGGGCATGGGATGCCGGCTACCGTGGGCGGCAGATCGGCGAGAACATTGCCGCCGGCCAAGGGTCACCGAGCAAGGCGATGGCAGGCTGGCTGGCCAGCCCCGGGCATTGCGCCAACCTGATGAACCCGATGTTTACCCAGGTGGGTGCGGCCTTTGCCGAGAACTCGCGTAGCGATAACGGCGTGTACTGGACGATGCTGTTCGGCGCGCCCTGACTGACTCAGGCTGCAGACCCCGAACGAGCCGCCGTTCAGACTTGCAGGCCACCCCGCGGCCAGCCGCAGACGCCGGGGCTGGCCTGATGGATGCCCTACAGCACTTCGAACAGCCCTGCCGCGCCCATCCCGCCGCCAACACACATGGTCACCACCACGTACTTCACCCCGCGCCGCCTGCCCTCCAGAAGCGCATGCCCGACCATCCGTGCACCGCTCATGCCGTAGGGGTGGCCGATGGCAATGGCACCGCCATTGACGTTCAGCTTCGCAGGGTCTATCTGCAAACGCTGGGCACAATACAGTACCTGGCAGGCGAACGCTTCGTTCAGCTCCCACAGACCGATGTCGTCCACGTTCAGGCCATGCTGGTGCAGCAACCTGGGCACCGCCAGCACCGGGCCGATACCCATTTCCTCAGGAGCCAGACCGGCCACGGCGATACCGCGATACAGCCCCAGCGGCGCCTTGCCCGACCTTGCGGCCAGTGCGCCTTCCATCAGCACGCAGGCACTGGCGCCATCAGACAGCTGGCTGGCATTGCCGGCCGTCACGCAGCCGCCTTCGACAACTGGCTTCAGCCCTTGCAGGTCTGCCAGGGTGGTCGCCGGCCGGTTACCTTCGTCCTGGCTGAGGCAGACTTCCTCATGGCTCACTGCACCGGACAGCTTGTCGACCACCTTCCTGCGTGCCGAGACGGGCACGATTTCATCGGCAAACAACCCCGCCGCCTGCGCCGCTGCAGTGCGTTGCTGCGACTGCAAGGCATAGGCGTCCTGCGCTTCCCGGCTGATGCCATAGCGGCGGGCGACAAACTCGGCGGTTTGCAGCATCGGCATGTAGGCGTGTTCGCTCACTCGCAGAACGGCAGGGTCATAGGCCTCGCTGGCCAGCTGGTTGTGCACCTGCTGGACCAGGCTGATCTGCTCCTGGCCGGCGCCGATGGTCACCTGCATACCATCGACAATGATCTGCTTGGCCGCTGTAGCGATGGCCATCAGGCCCGACGCACACTGGCGGTCGAGGGTCTGCCCGCTGACCGATTGCGGCAAGCCGGCAGCCAGCGCCGACAGTCGGCCAGGGTTGATCGCGGCGGTACCACTCTGCATGGCGGTACCCAGCACCAGATCCTCCACCTGCGCCGGCTCGATACCAGCCCGCTCGACGGCTGCCCGAATGGCGACGGCAGTCATGCTGGGGGTTTTCAGGTCGTTGAAGGCGCCACGCATGGCTTTGCCGATGGGTGTGCGGGCAGTGGCTACGATCACGGCGTCTTTCATGGTCGAAATTCCTCGGGGAGTAAAGGCTGCAGTTCGCTCAACACCTGCCGCAAGCGGGCAGGCACCGGGACCGGGCGTCGGCCCTGCCGGTCGACGAATACATGGACGAAGCGTCCGGTGGCGCAAGCCAGGGATTGGCCCTGGATGAATACGGCCAACTGGTACTGCACCGAGGTGTTGCCCAGCCGGCTTACCGCCAAGCCCACCTCGATGCCCTGCGGAAACGCTACAGGCGACTGGTAGTCGCAGGCCGAACTGACCACCAGCGCAATCACCGCGCCATGGTGGATATCCAGTCCGCCCTGCTCGATCAGCAGGCGGTTCACGGCGCTGTCGAAAAAGCCGTAATAGACCACGTTGTTCACGTGCCCGTAGGCGTCATTGTCATGCCAGCGGGTGGCGATTGGCGTGTAGTGCCGGTAGTAGTCACGTTGCCGATGCACACTCATCAGTAGGCAGCCTCGTAGATGGCCAGTGCATCGGCCTGGGTGACTTCACGCGGGTTGTTGACCAGCAGGCGCTGCTGTTGCATGGCATCTTCTGCCAGTTGCGGCAGGCGATGGCGCGGAACATCGGCATCACGCAGCCGCCCAGGCAAACCGCAGCGGGCGCCCAGCGCGGCCAGTTCCTCGACGAACTGATCAGCCTGCCGGTACAGGTCGCCAGGCTGCAACCGTGCGCCCAACAGGGGCACCGCCAGCTGGGCATAGTCCGTCACCGTCACGGGCAGGTTGAAACGCAGCACATGCGGCAACACCAATGCATTGGACAGGCCATGGGGAATGTGGAAGTGCCCACCCAACGGATAAGCCAGCGCGTGCACCGCCGCCACCGGGGCATTGGCAAACGCCTGGCCGGCCAGGCAGGCGCCCAGCAGCATGGCCTGACGCGCATCCAGATTGCCGCCATTGTGCACGGCCTGATCCAGGTTTTCCGCCAGCAGCCGCAGCGCCTCGCGCGCCAGCAGGCTGGACAGCGGGTTGCGCTTGAGGCGGCTGGTATAGGCTTCGATGGCATGCACCATGGCATCGATACCGGTTGCGGCGGTTACTGCCGGGGGCAGGCCGAGCGTGCAGACGGCATCGAGTACCGCCAGGTCCGGCAGCAGCAGCGGCGAGACGATGCCCATCTTGCTGGTGGCGCCGGTGGTGACGATGGCGATCGGCGTCACCTCCGAACCGGTGCCGGCCGTGGTCGGCACCTGGATCAACGGCAGGCGTCGGCCCTTGGCCTTGTCCATGCCATAGAGTTCGGCAAGCGGCTGGTTGCAGTCGCGGTGGGCCAGCAGCGCGACCAGCTTGGCAACATCCATCGAACTGCCGCCGCCAAAGCCCACCACCAGGTCGGCACCGATATGCCGGGCCCGCTGGGTGGCTGCCAGTACACAAGCTTCGCTGGGGTCGGCGGTAACCTCGCTGAAGATCGCCACGCCGACCTTGGCCGTCGTGAATCCCGGTAGCAGATCATCGAGCATGCCCAGGCGGGCGATACCGGGGTCACTGACGATCAGCACGCGCCGTGCGCCGCGCTCGCGGCACAGAGTGGCAAGGCGCTGCACCGCGCCCGCTTCGCAGAGGATCTGCCCGGTAGTGGCAAAGCTGAAAGGCTGCATCTGGCTCTCCTTGTCGTCGTTGGCCCTGCGTCAGAAGGCGAAGTCACTCGCTGGCAGTGCCATGAGGCAATCTGCACCGCCCAGCAGGGCTTCGCGGTGCGCGGTGGCGCGGGGCAGGACGCGTCGCCAGTAGAACTGCGCCGCGTGCAGCTTGGCCCGGTAGAAATCCGTTTCGGCACTGCCGCCAGCCAGCGCCGTCTCGGCGCGCACGGCTGCCTGCAGCCAAAACGCTGCGAGCAGCACATAGGCCGAGTAGGCCAGGAAGTCCACCGAGACCGCGCCCATTTCCTGAGGGTCACGCTGGCAAGCCTCGACTACATGGCCTGCCAGCGCACGCCATTCCTCCAGGCGCTGCCCGACCGCTGTCGCCATGGCATGCAGACCACCACCGACACCAGCCGCCTCGACATGCAGGGCCAGTTCATCGACCAGCAAGTTCAGCTCGGCCCCGCCGTCGCCCAGCAGCTTGCGGCGCACCAGGTCGAGAGCCTGGATGCCGTTGGTGCCTTCATAGAGCTGGGTGATGCGGCTGTCGCGCATCAACTGCTCCATGCCCCACTCGCGGATATAACCGTGTCCGCCATATAGCTGCACGCCAAGGCTGGCGACCTCCTGCCCGACATCGGTGAAAAACGCCTTGACGATCGGAATCAGCAGTGCAGCCCGCCGGGTTGCGCCCTTGCGTGCCTGATCGCTTGCCGCTGCGTGCTCCAGGTCGAGCTGCCGGGCGGTATAGATGGCCAGCATTCGGCAGCCCTCGATGAGGGTTTTCTGGGTAAGCAGCATGCGTCGCACATCCGGGTGGACGATGATCGGATCGGCCGGCCTGTCCGCCGCCGCCGGGCCGGTCAGCGCGCGCGATTGCAAGCGCTCGCGTGCATAGGCCAGCCCCCCCTGGAAGGCCGCTTCGGCAATGCCCAGCCCTTGCAGGCCGACTTGGAAACGGGCGTCGTTCATCATGGTAAACATGCACGCCAGGCCTTGGTTGGCCTCGCCTACCAGCCATCCCTGGGCACCGTCGAAATTCATCACGCAAGTCGAGGCGCCCTTGATGCCCATCTTGTGCTCCAGCGCGCCACAGCCCAACGCGTTGCGTTCGCCGCCCGGCAGCAGCTTGGGCACCAGGAACAGGCTGATGCCCCGCACCCCGGCCGGCGCATCGGGCAGGCGTGCAAGTACCAGATGAACGATATTGTCGGTCAGGTCCTGTTCGCCGCCACTGATGAAGATCTTGCTGCCTGTGATGCGATAGGAACCGTCGACCTGCGGCTGGGCACGGGTGCGCAGCAAGGCCAGGTCGGTGCCGGCCTGCGGCTCGGTGAGGCACATGGTGCCGGCCCACTCGCCACTGACCATGCGCGCCAGATAGGACTGCTGCAGCGCCGGGCTGCCATGGCGATGCAAAGCCAGCACGGCACCTTCGGTGAGGCCGGAGTAGATGCGGAACGACAACGACGCGGCCATCAGCATTTCGTGGAAACTGGCCGAGGCCATTTGCGGCAGGCCCTGCCCGCCGTAAGCCTGCGGCCCGGTCATGCTGGCCCAGCCATGGGCCACGTATTGCCGGTAGGCGTCGCGGAAACCATCGGGCGTGATGACCTCCCCATCAGCCAACTGGCAGCCCTGCTCGTCACTGTTGCGGTTGAGCGGAGCGACTACCTCGCCGGTAAAGCGCGCGGCCTCTTCCAGTATGCCGTCGAGTGTGTCGCGGTCCAGTTCGATACCCAGCTGCTGACAATGGGCGGCAACGTCGAACAGCTCGTGCAGCACGAAGCGCATGTCGCGCAAGGGAGCCTGGTAGTTCATGCCTGAACCTCCGCCTGCTGCTCGAAACGCTTGCCGTTGGCCACCAGCGTGCAGAGCAGAGCGGCCGGGCGCCAGTGCTCGCCCAGTACGCTTTGCAGGTATTCCAGCCGAGCCAGGACGAATGCTGCACCCTGGTCATCGGCCCAGCGCATCGGGCCACCTGTGGCCGCAGGGAAGCCATAGCCGTTGAGCCACACCCGGTCGATGTCGGCGCTGCTGGCAGCGATGCCTTCCTGCAGAATCTTCGCGCCCTCGTTGACCAGCGCCAGCAGGCAGCGCTCGACGATTTCCTCGGCGCTGATGCCCCGGCGTCGGTAACCCAGGTCGTTGGAAATCTTGAGCACCAGGGCGTCGACCTCGGGGTCATGCTCGGCCTGGCGGCTGCCAGGTGCATAACGGTAATAGCCCTTCCCTGTCTTCTGACCCAGCCGGCCCAGATCACACAGCGCATTATCCACTTGCACCAGTGGATCGTGCATGCCCTGCCTGGCCAGCTGGCGGGCACGCCATTCCAGGTCGATACCGACCACGTCGTACATGCGGAACGGGCCCATGGCAAAACCGAACTGTTGCAGCACCGCATCCACCTGGTGCGGCAGTGCGCCTTCGAGCAGCAACTTGCGCGCTTCGGCGACATAACTGCGCAGCATGCGGTTGCCGATGAAACCGGGGCAATTGCCGGCCACTACCGCCACCTTGCCCAGGCGCTCGCCCAGCGCCAGGGCGGTATGGAGCACCGCCTGGTCGGTGTGCGCGCCGCGCACTATCTCGAGCAGCTTCATGACATGCGCGGGGCTGAAGAAATGCAGGCCCAGTACGTGCGACGGTCGCAGGGTCACCGCCGCGATCGCGTCGATGTCCAGCGCCGAGGTATTGCTGGCCAGGATCGCCTCCGGTTTGAGGTGCTGGTCCAGGGCCCGGAAGATTTCCTGTTTCAGTTCAAGGCTTTCATACACTGCCTCGATCACCAGATCGGCCTGGGCCAGCGCGGCGTAGCCATCCACCGCCTGCACTCGCGCCAGGCAGGCTTCGGCCTCGGCCTGGGTGACACGCTGCTTCTCCACCTGCTGGGTCAAGGCCTGGCTGACCATGCTCAGGCCAGCGTCCAGGGCTGATGCGTTGCTGTCGAGCCACAGCACCGACAGCCCGGCACTGGCGAGGCTGATGACAATGCCGCGGCCCATGGTACCTACGCCTATCACGGCCACCTGGTTGATCGGAAAGGGGGTATTCACGCGCAACGCTCCTGCTTGTTGTAGGTATGAGGACAGGCATCACCCTAAGCAGGCCGCAGGTATTTTTGAAATTTCAATTTCGTATGCCATATATTCTGCCCATGAATATTTCCAACTTCGATCTGAACCTGCTGCGGGTCTTCGACATGTTGCTGCGCGAGCAGAATGTCTCACGGGCGGCTGAACGCCTGGCCCTGACCCAGCCCACTGTCAGCAACGCCCTGGCGCGGTTGCGCGACCAGCTGGGCGACCCGCTGCTGGTTCGTGTGGGCCGGCGCATGCGCCCTACGCCACGGGCGTTGGCGCTGGAAGGGCCGATTCGAGCGGCGCTGCAACAAATCGAGCAGACCCTGGCCACTGGCGATGCCTTCGAGCCACAGCGCAGCCACCGTCAGCTGCGCATCGCCCTCACCGACTTCGTCGAACAGTTGTGCATGCCACCGCTGCTGGCACGCCTGCAGGTACTGGCCCCGCACTTGCGCATCGATGTGGTGCACCTGGCTCCCAACCTGCCGGCCGACGCGCTGGACCGCGGCGACCTCGACCTGGTACTGGGGCGCTTCGATGAGGTGCCGGCACGTTTCAGCCGCCGCCCCTGGAGGCGTGAAACCCTGCAAGTCGCGCTGCGCCAGAAGCATCCGCAACTGGCGCCGGACCAGGCACTGGATCTTCAGGCGTTTCTTGGTTTGCGGCACATCTGGGTACACGGTGGCCAGACCCGCGGCATGGTCGACCAATGGCTGGCCGAACAAGGCCTGACCCGGAAAATTGCCTACACCACCCCCAACTACCTTCAAGCAGCGCATCTGGCCGCCGCCACCGAGATGTGCGTGGTGCTGCCGCGGCAACTTGCGCAGCAGTTCGCCAGGTTGCTGCCCTTGGCGGTGCATGAACTGCCCTTCGCCCTGGAGCCGTTCGAGCTGGAACTGGTGCACCTGACCCATCGTCGGCACGACCCCGCCCTGGCCTGGCTGGTGGAGCAGATCATGGAGCTTCCGCCTGCCTGAGGCCATCAGCAAATGCGATGGCAACCATGCCGCTCTGGTATTGGCTGGTGCCCGAACCCGTCCCCTACAGTGGTCCGCCACCATAACAACAAGGACACACCATGCGCTTCCCACTGTCGATGCTGACGCTCGCCCTGCTGGCGCCCCTCCCGAGCCTGGCCACTACGGCGGCAAAGGATGCCACCCCGGCCACCCAGGCCAGCAACCAGCAATGGTTGCAACGCCTGCCTTTCGATGACCACGGGGATTTCGAAGCGGCCCGGCGCGGGCTGCTTGAACGCTTCGACGGGCCGGTCGCGACCGCCGATGGCAAGACTGTGTGGGACCTGGGTCAGTATCGTTTTCTCGACCCGACGCAGGCCCCGGCCACGGTAAACCCGAGCCTGTGGCGCATCGCCCAGCTGAACACCATCGCCGGCCTGTTCAAGGTCACCGAAGGCATCTACCAGATCCGCGGCCTGGACTTGGCCAACATGACCATCGTTGAAGGCCAGGACGGGCTGATCGTGCTCGATCCGCTGCTGGCCGTCGAAACCGCAAAGGCCGGCCTTGAACTGTATTTTCGGCACCGCCCGCGCAAGCCGGTGACCACGCTGATCTACACCCACCCGCACATCGACCATTTCGGCGGCGCGCGCGGGGTGATCGACGAGGCGGACGTAAAGGCCGGCAAGGTCCAGGTCATTGCACCCGAAGGCTTCTTCGAGCATGCCATCGGCGAAAACGTGCTGGCCGGCCCGGCCATGAAACGCCGCGCCCAGTACATGTACGGTGCCCCGCTGCCCCGCGGGCCACGCGGCCAAGTGGATGCCGGCCTGGGCAAAGGGGTGCCGGCCAACGCCACCGTCAGCCTGATAGCGCCGACGCTGGAAATCAGCCAGCCGCTGCAACGCATGACCCTCAGCGGCGTGGAGGTAGAGTTCCAGTTGACCCCTGGCACCGAAGCGCCAGCGGAGATGAACATCTACTTCCCTGGGCTCAAGGCTCTGTGCATGGCCGAGAATGCCACCCACGTGCAGCACAATGTTCTGACCCTGCGCGGTGCGCTGGTACGCGACCCGAAAGTCTGGGCGCACTACCTGGACCAATCGCTGTTGCGTTACGGCGACCAGGCCGAGGTAGTGTTCGCCCAGCATCACTGGCCGACCTGGGGCGGGCCGGCAATCCGCGAGTACCTGGCCGACCAGCGCGACATGTATGCCTTCATCGATAGCCAGACCTTGCGCCTGATCAACCAGGGCCAGACACCAATGGAAATCGCCCAGAGCCTGGCCAACCTCCCGCCGCGCCTGGCAAGCAAGTGGTACAGCCGCGACTACTATGGCTCGCTAAGCCATAACGTACGTGCGGTCTACCAACGCTACATGGGCTTTTACGATGGCAACCCGGCCAACCTCGACCCACTGCCGCCGCAAGCTGCCGGCAAGCGCTACGTGGCGGCAATGGGTGGCGCTGATCAGGTGCTGGCCCAGGCACGCCAAGCCTTTGCCGAAGGTGACTACCGCTGGGTCGCGCAGCTGGTGAACCATCTGGTATTCGCCGAACCGGGCAATACCGCAGCGCGCGAACTGCAGGCCGATGCGCTGGAACAGCTGGGTTACCAGAGCGAGAACGCTACCTGGCGCAACGCCTACCTCAGCGGCGCCCAGGAGCTGCGCGGTGGAATAGCCGCCGCCACCGGCAGTGGCGGCAATGCCGACGACATGGTGCGGGCACTGACCCCAAGCCTGTTCTTCGATTACCTTGGGGTACGGGTGGATGCCTTCAAGGCGGCGGAGAGCGACCTGAGCATCAACTGGCGCTTCACCGACCTGGGTGAAGACTACGCCCTGACCCTGCGCAACGGCGTGCTCACCCATCGCGACCTGACTCGTCACGCCCAGGCCGATGTGCAGGTGAGCATGAGCAAACAGACATTGGACCGTATTGCCCTGAAGCAGACCGGGTTCCTCAAGGAGGCCACGCTGGGCGAGATCTCCATCGAAGGTGAACGGGTGAAGTTCCTGCGTTTCATGGGCGGCCTGGAGAACGCCGATTCCCGTTTCAACATCGTGACCCCCTGAGCGCCGGCATCTTCGCCGGCAAGCCCGCTCTCACAGGTACCGCAATGGCGTCTGGATTCACATCGTATCTGTGGGAGGGGTTTCAGCCCCCGTTCGCCAACCGGTACAACCCTGCCAGCGCCATCAGGCACACCGCGCTACCCAGTGCCATTACCGGCAGAATCGCAGGCTGACCGCGCTCGGCCCGCAACATCGCCAGCCCCTCGCTGTAGCGCCGCCCCTGGCGGGTCAACAGCGTCAGCGTTGCGAAGCCGACTACTGCCGCCAGCGCCAGGTCGCCCTGTCGCAAAGCCAACCCCGCGACCGCCACCAGCGCCAACCAGGTACGCCGCCAAGCCAGTTCGGTGCGTTCGGCCTGCAAGCCCGGATCAGGCATGCCAGCGCGGCCACAACACGACAGCGGCCATCAACGCCGCGATCAGGCAACCCAGGGCCAACAGCGGCACCAGCGCCGGCAGCGGCAATGGCCGGAGCTGACGCAAGGCACGCTCCACCCGCAGCCAGCGCAGGCAGGCGCCAGCGCTCAGCAACATGCTCAGCAACATCAGGCTGCCGACAAGCCAGAGCCGAAGCGGCGCCTGCAGGGCCTGGCCGGCAAAGGTCTCGATGGCAATGCCACCTCCCAGCAACGCCAGCGCGGTACGGATCCAGGCCAGGAACGTGCGCTCGTTGGCCAAGGTGAAGCGAGGGTCGGGCGCCTCGCCCTGCCCCAGCAGACGCCGAGCCCAGTCCGGCCGTGGTTCAAAGGCGTCCATCAGCGCACGCCAAAGCTGCGCAGGGCGCCAGGAGAAAAATACGAAAGGCTGGTGCGAACATTGAAGTCGAACGGGCGACGTTGCTGGTTGATCAGCCCCGACGCATGGTAGCGGCCACTCTTGAGGTCATAGGTGACCTCCATTGCGTTGACCGCCACCTCGCCGCCTGGGTGGTAGAAGCTGTGGGCCTGTGATGTACGCCACAGATGGCCGCCAGCATCGTAGCTGTCGGTTTCGAGAATGGCCCAGGTGTCTTCGTCCACATAGAAGCGTCGCTTGGCGTAGATGTGCTGTGCGCCGGGCTTCAGCGTCGCCTCCACCACCCACACCCGGTGCAGCTCGTAGCGTGTGGGCGCCGGATTGACATGACCAGGCCTGATCAGCTCGGCATAGCGCAGCTCGGGCGATGCCAGGCGGTAGCTGTTGTACGGCACGTGCAGGGCCTGCTTGCCCAGCAGCTTCCACTGGTAACGGTCGGGGGCGCCATTGAACATGTCGCGGCTGTCGGCAGTACGCAGGCCTGCGGTGCCTGGCCCCGTGGTGTCGTAGGCGATGTTCGGCGCGCGCCGCACACGCCGCTGACTGGCACTGTAGACCCAGGACAAGCGGGGCTCGGCTACCTGGTCAAGGGTTTCGTGAACCACCATGGCATCACCGGCAAGCCGTGATGGTGCCGTCATGCGGTAGGTGAAGTAATACAACACATTGCTTGCACCCAGCCCACCCAGGCCTTCCGGGCGGGCTACATCCTGGCGCGCGCTCATCAGCACGAAGCGGCCGTTCTTGAACGGTGTGACGCTGTCGGACATCTGAATGTAACTGGCATTGCGGTGCCGGGTCAGATGGTTCCAGATCACTTCCAGCCCGTTGTCCGGCCGGGGAAACGCAATCACTCCATTGAACCCGCGCAGGCCGTTGCCCTGGTCATCCAGCTGCGCCTGCGCTGCATTGCGGGCGGCCGAGGCGGCGACGCCGGCAGGCACCGCGACACTGCGATGGGTGGGGTAGACCGGCAGTTCGAAGGTGTGCGGGAAGCGCTTGAGCAAGGCTACCTGGCCGTCGGAAAGCTGGCCCTGGTAACGCCGATAGTTGGCCGCCGTGATCCGGTACAGCGGCTGCTCGGCGGCATACGGATCCAGCGGCGTGCCGTTGTCACCCAGGCGCTGCTGGGCGACGCTCAACCCGCCTTGCCAGGCCGGGATACGGCCGTCCGGGCTGGCCGCGCGTTCGGCGCCCACAGGGGTCAGGTTGTCTGGCAGGCCTGTCGCAGCCAGCGCGCCGCTGGCCCAGAACAGGCCGATCATCACCATTCGCATATTCATCATCATGCCCTCAGAAGGTGACGCCCAGGCTCAGCGAGACAAAGTCCCGGTCACCACGGGTGCCATAGTCGCCATCGATAAAGTCGGTGTACGACAGGCTCAGGCTGTAGGTACTGGCAAGCGTCGCATCCAGCCCGACGCTCATGGCCTTGGAGCCTTCGCTGAAAGCCGAGCCTTCCACCGGGCCTGTACCGTGCACATCGTGCGACCAGGACAGGTTCGGCCGCAGGTCGAAGCCGGCGATCACGTTGGGGTACGTCAAGGTCGCGCGTAACCGGTAGCCCCAGGAGAACGGGGTCATGAAGCCTTGGTCATTACAGTGCTCTGGCGTCTTGGAAATCGCCCGGCAGACGCTGTTGTCCGCCAACTCGCCACTGTTGAAGGTACCCGAGCGGCCGTAACGCGGGCCTCCGCCGCCCTCCAGCCCGCCGACGTAGGTGGCCCCGGCCTCGCCCACCAGTAGCATCTGGTTGGCCCCCAGCACCTGACTGAAGGCATGTACGGCGGTCACCTGAAGCTGGGTCACCTCCTTGCGCCGGTAGCCGTCGAACAGGGTGCTGGCGCTTTCTGGCCGCAGCCCGTCGCCCAGCAAAGGTGAACGCCCCTCGACGTTGAGCAGCGACTGGATGATGTCGGTACCGTTGAGTTGCATGGGCATATTCGGCCGGTAACTCAACTCACCCTGCAGGGCCGTACCGCTGCGCAGGGTGGTGGCGAACGACAACCCGTACATGCGGATGTCCTCGGGGTACTGCACACGGTACTGGGAGGTACCCAGGCGCAATGCACCGACCAGCGACTGACCGGCAGCGGAGCCGAGGAACCCGGCGCAACCGGCCGGGCCGATACCCAGGTTGGCGCACAACCGGGGGGCGAAGCGGCTGTTGTCGAAATAAGGGCTGCTGACCGTCCCCAGATAAGGCGTGCGGCTGTGATAGTTGGCTGCGTAGGCACCGAACTCGGTATCCAGCGCCGCCACGTACCAGCGCAACGACACACCCCACTGCCCGCCGTCGCGGGCATCCTGGTCACTGCCCCGGGGTATGCGCACGCCTTCGCTGGTCAGGTTCACGCCAAACGGTGCAAGGCCGGCCACGGCAGCCGGGTTGCCAAGCAACCTGGCTCCCACGTCCAGGCCATCGCAACCATCGGGCAGGAAGTCGTTGTTGGAGAAGAACGTGCCACAGTTGTCGAGCTGGGTCTGGTCCCAGTCCAACTGGTAGAAGCCATCGACCGACAACGCCTCGGTCAGGTTCTGCGTGAAGTAGAACAGGTTCACCGGCACCAGCGCGTCCTTCACCTCGGAACCTGGGCGGCGCAGCGCCGCCAGGTTGAAGGGGTTGATGACGTTCAGCCCGCCCTGGATGAAGGTGCTCTCGCCCCAGTTCACTACCTGCTTGCCCAGCCTTGCCGAGCCTGGCTGGCCATCGATGTCGTAGAGGTAGTAGCCAAAGGCGTCGAGCAGCTGGGTACCTGCGGTCTTGGCCGAGCGCTTGCGGTTGTTGTCCTCGACCTGCTTGAAGCGCTGGTCATGGTCGCGCAGCGCCGTGTCGTACCAGTAGGTGCCACGCAGGAACACACCCAGGTTGGCATGTTTGAGCTCCAGATCATGGGTACCTTTGAACACTGCCGAAAATACATCACCCGAGGCAAAGTTCAGGCGGCCGTCATCACTGTTTGCACTATTGTGCAAAGCCGGGTCCGGGTTGGCAGTGGAAATGCTGGTACCAAACGAAAACGCTGAATCAAACTGTCCTTCAAACTCTCCCAGATTAAATTGAACAGCCAGGGCAGGCACAGAAAAAAGTGCAGACGACGCAAGCAGCGACAACGGTCCCGAAAGACCAGAAGCACGAAATGCCATCACTCTTAACCTCTTATTGTGTTTATTCGAGAGTGAGTTGCGAGTTAGCGCCGAAACACGGCGCAAAGGCTTGTGTAAAAGGGGCTGGGTAAATAAGTGAAAGTTTCTGTTATCCTCGATCCGGTGTTCCCCGATACTAAGTAGGCCACTAGAGCTGAACAAATAACGTCTCTCGATAGTTGCCATACCACTTCGGCATAGCCTGAGAATTGCCATGACTTTGAAACAGCTGCGTTACCTGATTGCCATTGTCGAAGCCGGCAGCTTCTCCAACGCCGCGCGCCACGCGTTCATTGCCCAGCCAGCATTGAGCCGTCAGATAGGACTGCTGGAAAGCGAGCTGGAAATGCAGTTGCTGGCGCGCCAGCATGACGGCATCGAGCTGACCGATGCAGGGCGCCAGCTGTACGAAGTGGCACGCTCGGTGATACAGAAGCTTGATTCGGTCAAGGACGAACTCAAATCCAGCCGCGGCAACCCCAAGGGCCACGTGGCCATCTCGATTCCGGCCACGGCTTCGGCGCTGTTGTTGCCAGCCATCATCACCCAGGCGCAGGCGCGCTTTCCTGGTATCAAGCTCACCGTATGGGACGGCCTTAGCCGCGAAGGCGGCCAGGCGATCGAGCTGGGCAAGGTGGATTTCGGTGTGGTGCCCAATGCGGAGGAGCTGGCGCACATTGTCGCCGAGCCCGTGTTCTCCGAAGACCTGTACTGGGTCGGCCTGCCTGCGCATGGTCCGGACGACTCACCGATCACCCTGGCCGAGGCCGCGTCGAGCCGGCTGGTAATGCCGCCGCGCAGCCTGCACCTGCGCAGGCGCATCGAGCAGGCGGCCATGGAAACCGGCGTAGCCCTGGATTCAAGCTATGAACAGCAGTCTGCGCCCGGCATAGCCAGCCTGGTACGCGCCGGCCTGGCGGCGACCATCAGCAACTGGCCGCCATTGCTGGACCTGGCCGCCCCGGCCAGCGCGCGGCTGATCGTGGAGCCGCGCATCACTCGTACGATTGCCCTGGCCCATTCGCAACACAAGCCATTGTCGTTCGCCGCCGCCTGCATGCGCGACCTGGTGCGCGGGCTGCTCGTGGATGCGGTGCGCAGCGAGCGCTGGAAAGGCACCCTGATAGAGCGTGCCCCCTCCCCCAGCAGAGCCTCTGAACGCAGCGCAGGTCAGGCCCGGGCCAGCGCAGCCGTGCCCACCTGAAGCAGCCGTTGGCGGGTTTTCTGAGGGTCCATCCATACCAACCCTGTCAACCCGGCAATGACCAGCACCGCCCCGCATACCAGGAAGCCCTGGCCATACCCTGCCGGGTGGTCGGCTCCGGCGCCCTGCACCAGAAACCCCGTGACTACGGGTGCCGCCAGCCCGGCCAGCGAAGCGATACCATTGCCGATAGCCAGGATGCCGCCACGCTGCCCGCTGGGCGTGAACTCCGCCAGCATGGCTGGCCCCACCGAGTACATGACCAGCGCCAGCCCGCCACTGAAAGTCAGGCTGATGATTCGCTCGACATTCCCCAGGCCCGGCAGGAACAATGCCGCCGACAACAACCCGCTGGCAATCAGGCACAGGGACACGAAGGCTCCGCGCGACCAGCGTGTCGCCACCCCGGCGCGCATCATGCGCTGCGACAGCCAGGCCATGAACAGGCTCAGCGGCGTGGTCACCACCACGAAAAGCACGAACACCCGACCGGTCATGATCGGGTCGATGCCCAACCCGGTTTCCAGATAACTCGGCACCCACGTCAAGGTCAGGGCCAGCGACCAATTGGCGGCGAAGTGGCACAGGTAATTGCCCAGCACGGTGCGGTCGCCGAGCAGACGGCGGTAGGCGATGTGCGCCTGTTCTTCCCTGGGCTGGCCGGGGCGGCTGCGGTCAAGAGTACCCTCGCGCCCCAATGCCCACCACAGCACGCACCACGCCGCACCGATCAAGGCCAGCACGATGAAGTTCATGCGCCAGCCATAGTGCACGCTGATCCATGGAATCATTGCGCCTGCCACCAGCAGCCCAAGTGCACTACCGGTATGCAACAGCGCCACCGGCAGGTTGCGCCGGTCGTTGGGGAACCACTTGTACAAGGCATGGGTTGCCACCGGTGACGCCGGCCCTTCGCCGATGCCCAGCAGCACCCGGCAAGCGACAATAGCCCACAGGGAGGTGACGAACAGCATGGGCAACTGGATCAGCGCCCAGAACGCGCCCATGCCCAACAGCAGGGTGCGGGTCGGCCGGCGGTTGGCCATGAAGCCACCGACCACTGCAGAGATGGCGAAGAACCAGTGCAGCGCGCCGCCCACCAGGCCGAACTCGGCCGGGGACAAACCCAGTTCCCTGGACATGGGTACCGCTACAAGGCCGATGACCACCTTGTCCAGGAAGTTCACCAGCATAAGCAGTGCCAGCAGTACCGCTATCATCCAGGCCGTGCCTGCACGCGCGCGGGAGTCAGTATGAGTCATGTCGATCTCTCTTATTGTTCTTGTGGGAGAGCCCGGCCACTCGAGGCCGGGCGTGCAGTTTTACTGCTCGGGCATGAGCACGCCCTTGGCAATGGTGTTGCGCTGGATTTCGCTGGTCCCGGTAAGAATGCGCATCATACGGGTCGCACGGAAGATCCACTCCACCGGGTTGCCCCGCAACAGCCCGGCACCCCCATGAATCTGCACCGCGCGGTCGGCGATACGGAAGGCCGTTTCCGATACGAACAGCTTGCACATCGGCGCCTGGGTGCGGATATCGCCACCGGCGTCATTCACCGCGGCAGTGGCATAGACCATGCTGCGTGCCGCATGCAGTTCGGTGGCCATGTCGGCGATCATGTGATTGATCGACTGGAACATCGCGATCGGCTGGCCAAACTGCTTGCGAGTGCGGGCGTAGTCGACCGTCAGGTTCAGCGCCAGGCCCGCCATGCCCAGCATGGTTGGGCAATGCAGCAGACGATTGAGAGTGATGCGCCCCATTGCCAGCTTGAAGCCCTGCCCCTCCTCGCCAATGCGGTTAGCCACCGGCACTCGTACCTCATCGAGAAGGATGTCGCCATGGGCGCCGCCACCGGACATGACCGAGTAATCGCTTTCCACCCGCACGCCCGGCGCATCCAGCTCGACAAAGAATGCCGAGATCCCCTGGGCGCCACGCCCGGGGCCGGTGACCGCGAGCAGTATTGCGATATCGGCATAAGGCGCCCCGGAAATGTAGCGCTTGGCCCCGCTCAGCACGTAATGCTCGCCGTCGCGCCGAGCGGTAGTCCTGATCGCCGTGGCATCGGACCCGGCTTCACTTTCGGTCAGCGCGAAGCACACGGCCTTTTCGGCTCGGCACACCGGCTGCAGGAAAGCCTCGACCTGGGCCGGGCTGGCCACCTTGAACAGGTGGCCGATACGCGGCGGCCCGGAAAGCTCGCCGAGAATGTGCGGCGCCAGCATAGAGCCCGTCAGCACCGTGGCCTCCTTCACCGCACACAGGTCGGACACGCTCAATCCTGCACCACCAATCGTTTCGGGCAGCATGATGTTGTAGAAGCCCTGCTCGCACGAGCGTTGCCACACCTGCTGCAGCACCTCACGCGGGTGCGGTTCGGCCCAGCTGAGGCCGGCGCGTTGCTCCAGGGGCAGGATTTCGTTGCGAACGAAGCCGCCGATGGCCTCGATGATCTGTTTGGCCTTTTCGCTTGGCTGGTACATGGCAATTCCTCAAGTCAGATGCGGCGTTCGCTGTTTTGCCAGTAGGCGTCTCGAATCAGGCGGCGCACCACCTTGCCGTTGGGGTTCTTCGGCAGCTCGCTGACGAAGTCCACACCGCGCGGTTTCTTGAACCCGGCAAGAGCCTGGGCGCAATGCTCGATCACCTCGTGCTCCTGCAGCTGCATGCCAGGCTTGAGCACGATCACTGCCCGCACCGCTTCGCCCCACAGTTCGTCGGGCACGCCTACCACGGCAGCCTCGAACACTTGCGGCAAGCTGTAGAGCACCTGCTCGACTTCGCTGGGGTAGATGTTGAAGCCACCGGAAATGATCATTTCCTTCTTGCGGTCGACGATGAACACGTAGCCCTGCTGGTCCACCGTGGCCAGGTCGCCGGTGAGGTAGTAGCCATCACGCATAACCTCGGCGGTGAGATGCGGTGCGCGCCAGTAGCCCTGCATGATGTCCGGTCCCTTGACCACGATCTCGCCCACCTCGCCTGGCTGGACATCGCGGAAATCGTCGTTCACCACACGCAGGTCGGTCTCGAAGTAGCATCGTCCGCACGAGGCCAGCCGGCGGTAGTCGCCGCCTTCGCACAGGTGGTCCTGCTCGGTCAGCACCGTCACCAGCGAGCAGGTTTCGCCAGCGCCGTAGCCCTGGGCCAGAATCGGCCCGAACACTTCGATAGCCCGCTTGACCAGCGCTGGCGCCATTGGCGCTGCGCCATACATCACCAGGCGCAGGCTGCTCAGGTCATAGCGCTCGACCCCGGGAAAATTGACCAGACGGTTGATCATGGCCGGCACCAGGAACAACCGGGTCACGCCCTCGCGCTGGATGGTCTCGAGCAGCAACTGGTCATCGTAGCGTTCCAGCAACAGGCTGCAGGCACCCACCGCCAGAAGCGGCATCAGCTGCATGCCGCTGGCATGGGTGATGGGGCCGACATGGGCCATGATGTCGCCTGGGCCGGCACGCCGGGTGGGGCTGGCGATGCTCTTGCGGATCAGCGCCTTGCGGTTGCCGACGCTGAGCATTGCTGCCTTGAGCACACCGGAACTGCCCGAGGTGTAGTGCAATACGGCCAGTGCATCGTCAGGCAGATCGCAACTGACCGGCTGGCTGCTGCCTTGGGCCAGCAGTGCGCCGTAGCCGATATCGCCGCCCTGCTCGCCAAGGGTAACGATCAGGCGTAGCGCAGGCACCTCCTGCCTGCGCGCCAGCAAGGCCTCGGCAGCTTGCGGGTCGGCGATCAGCGCGACGCTGCAGGCGTCATTCAGTACCTGGATCACTTCATCCAGCGCCAGGCGTGCATTGACCGGGACCTTGACCAGGCCGGCCTTGTAGAAAGCCACCTCAGCCTCCACCAGCTCGACCCGGTTGGGAGCCAGGATCGCGACATGTTCGCCGCTGGTGATGCCATGGGCCAACAAGGCCGAGGCCAACTGATTGGTCCGCTGTTCAAGCTGCGCGAAGGTGAGGCGAGTGTGGCGGTCGATCACCGCCAAGCGCTCAGGCCAGTATCTTGCACTTCGACTGGTTAGGGTTGCGAGGTTCACGTTGTTGTTCTCGTCGCGGTTTAAGACCCGGTCGATGCTAAACAGCGTGCGGTCGCAGCAAGTAATACCAGTTACGTATGCGGGCCATAACGGATTGCACTGGACCACATCGGATGAGCGGCAGTGGTGATGACACATCGCTTGCAAATGACACTTTGTGTCATTAATATCGATTTTGTGTCCTGATAGCGCTTCGCGCCAATCAGCCTTTATAGGCCCTTCATGCAGGTACAGCCCATGACGACCACCATGCACACCCCCAAGGATCAGCTCGTCAAACTCGCCCAGCAGCAGATGCTGACGGCGCTGGCCGACAACACCTACACTCCTCGCCAGAAACTCGCCCTTACCTGCCGCATCCTGTTCGACGGTGGCCACGATTCGGGCCTGGCCGGGCAGATCACCGCCCGCGCCGAGCAGCCTGGCACCTACTACACGCAACAACTCGGCCTGGGCTTCGACGAGATCGCCGCTTCCAACCTGCTGGTGGTCGACGAAGACCTCACCGTGCTGCAAGGCCGCGGCATGGCCAACCCGGCCAACCGCTTCCATAGCTGGCTGTACCGCGCACGCCCCGATGTCAACTGCATCATCCACACCCACCCACTGCACAGCGCCGCCCTGTCGATGCTGGAAGTGCCACTGGCGATCTCGCACATGGACCTGTGCCCGCTGTTCGACGACTGCGCGTTCCTCAAGGAATGGCCTGGCGTACCAGTGGGCAACGAAGAAGGTGAAATCATCTCCAGGGCGATCGGCGACAAGCGCGCGATCCTGCTTTCCCACCACGGTTTGCTGATCGCCGGCCGCTCGATCGAGGAAGCCTGCGTCCTTGCCATGCTGTTCGAGCGCGCGGCAAAGATGCAGCTGCTGGCCATGGGCGCCGGTGAAATTCGCCCCATCCCGGATGCCCTGGGCAAGGAAGCCCACGACTGGATCTCCACCCCCAAACGTCATGGTGCCGCGTTCAGCTATTACGCGCGCCGTGCCTTGCGTGCCCATGGCGACTGCCTGGGCTGACTGAAGCTGTACTCTTTCCCCAACAACGGCAAAGGTGCCTGGTTATGTCTACACCTGTAATTCGCGGCGTTATCGGCTACACCATCACTCCCTTCACGGCAGACGGCGCGCTCGACCTGGATGCCCTGGGCCTGTCCATCGACCGCCTGATAGAAGACGGCGTGCACGCCATCGCACCGCTGGGCAGCACCGGCGAAGGCGCCTACCTGTCCGACAGCGAATGGGAAACGGTGGTGCGCTTCAGCCAGGCACGCATCGCCGGCCGCGTGCCCAGCGTGGTCAGCGTCTCCGACCTGACCACCGCACGCACCGTGCAGCGCGCCCGCCTGGCACAGGCCTGCGGCGCCACGGCGGTGATGGTGCTGCCCATCTCCTATTGGAAGCTCACCGAAGCCGAAGTGGTCGCCCACTACAAGGCGGTGGGCGCGGCCATCGACATTCCGATCATGCTCTACAACAACCCGGGCACCAGCGGCACCGACCTGTCGGTGGAGCTGATCCTGCGCATCCTCGGCGAAGTGCCCAATGTGACCATGGTCAAGGAAAGCACCGGCGACATCCAGCGCATGCACCGCCTGTTCAAGGCCACCGATGGCCAGGTGGCCTTCTACAACGGTTGCAACCCGCTCACCCTGGAAGCCCTGGTGGCCGGCGCCACCGGCTGGTGCACCGCCGCGCCCAACCTGATCCCGGCGCTGAACCTGGCGCTGTGGGACGCGGTGCAGCAAGGCAACCTGGCCGAAGCTCGCGCGTTGTTCTACCGGCAGTATGAACTGCTGGAGTACATCACCCGCCGTGGCCTGCCCACCACCATCAAGGCCGGTTTGAAGATGCTCGGCCAGGATGTCGGCGCTCCACGCCTGCCCCTGCAACCACTGGATGCGCAAGGCAGCGACTACCTGAAGAGCATGCTGGTAGAACTGGCCGACTGACCGTGACAACTGCCCGGCGGCGTCTTGCTGCCGGGCTTCATCCTGGCAACGTTGCTCGCCCTTGGCCAGACTCGACCTGGCGCAACACCTTCGCCAGTTTCGCCACGGCCATCGCCAGCTCGCCAGGGGTATGCGCCGCAAACCCCATCAGCAATCCCGCCTCCCCTTTCGTCGACGCATACAGGCCACTTAGCCCCAGCAGGTCTATGCCAGCGGCCTGCGCCGCCTTCACGACCTGCTCTTCAGGCATCGGCCTGGTGAAAACACAAGGCATCTGCATGCCGCCTGCGGGCACACGCGCGACAAGAAAGTCCGACAGCTGTGCCTGCACCAATGCCGCCAGGGCATCGCGGCGCTCCGCATAGATCGCCCGCATCAAGCGCACATGGGCGCCGAAGTGCCCGCCTTCGATGAACCTGGCCAAGGTCAGTTGTGCCAGCGAAGCCGTATGCCCGTCCTGCAAGGTTCGCGCAGCGGTCATCGGCTCGACCAGTTGCGGCGGCAAGACCATGTAGGCAATGCGCAAGCCGGCGAACAGGGACTTGGTGAACGTGCCGATGTAAACCGTACGGTCGTGGGCATCCAGGCCTTGCACGCACGCGGTGGGTTTGCCGGCATAGTGAAACTCGCTGTCGTAATCGTCCTCAATGATCCAGGCGCGTTGTTGCCGGGCCCACTCGATCACCGCCAGACGCCGGTCCAGGGACAGGGTCACACCAGTAGGGAACTGATGCGAAGGGGTCAGGAAAACAGCCCTGGCATGGGGAGCCAGCCGTGTTATCTGCGCGACCTGCATGCCGTCCGTGTCCACGGCCACGGCGATGCAATGCAGGCCAGCAGCACCCAGCGCCTTCCTGACCCCATGGTAGGCCGGGTCTTCGATAACCACCTGGTCGCCCGCGTCGGCCAATACGTGAGCACACAGGCTGAACGCCTGCTGTGAACTGGTAAGGATGAGCACGCGGTCAGCCGTGGCCTGTGCGCCACGTTCAAGATTGACGTAATCGGCAATAGCCCGCCGCAGTGGCTCGGTACCTTGCGCGCTACTGGGCTGCAATGCCTGGGAGCCATGTTCCTTGAACACCTGCCGTTGCAGCTTTTCCCAGGCCTGCAACGGGAAGTTGCGGGTTTCCGCCACCCCCGGCGCAAACGGCCGAGAAACGAAGAAATTGTGCACTCCGCCCTCCTGGCATAGCGCCTGGCCACGACGGCTGATTGCCGGCGGTTCGTCCGGGGCTTTCACCTTGCGGCCCCGGGGCTGGGCCGGCAGGTGCTGCGCACGGGGTGAAACGAAGCTGCCACTGCCCACCCGGCGCTCGATGAAGCCTTCGGCGTGCAGTTGGCCATATGCAGCCTCGACCGTATCCCGTGACACAGCCAGCGAGGCCGCCAGCGCACGGGAGGCGGGCAACGCCTTGCCCACGGGCAACGCCCCTTCGAGAACAAGCTGGCGTATCGCACGCTGGATTCTTACGTGCAAAGGCAGTGACGCGCGCTCTGGGTCGCCGATCCAGGCTTTCACCGACTCCAGTTGTGCATGCTTGAACATTGGTATGGCCATGTGTGGAAAAGTGGTGGGGCTATACCGGCCATTCTAGGGCTATAAAAACCAGCCTTTCCAACCCTATGCGCCAGAACGATCGAGGCCTCGATGAACACGCCCGCACACACTGTTCCAACCCCGCTACGGCTGACAGACATCCTTCACCCCGTGGTGGCGGGGATCGTTTCGGTAATAGTCAATTATGGCGGCACCTTCATCCTGGTGTTCCAGGCCGCCAAGCTGGCCGGGCTGAGCCCGGCGCTGACCTCCTCGTGGGTCTGGTCAGTGTCGATCGGCGTCGGGCTCAGTGGCCTGGTCCTGTCCTGGTACAGCCGCGAGCCGGTGATCACCGCCTGGTCCACGCCGGCCGCTGCGTTCCTGGTCACAGCGCTGGCCAGCGTGCCCTACAGCGACGCCATCGGTGCCTACCTGCTGTCGGCAGCCGGCTTCGTGATGCTGGGAGTGACCGGTTACTTCGAGCGCCTGGTGCGGGCCATCCCGGGCGGAATTGCCGCCGGCCTGCTGGCGGGTATCCTGTTGCAATTCGGCATTGGTGCATTCGGCGGCCTGTCGGTCGACCCCGCCCTGGCCGGGCTGTTGATCGCGGCCTATGTAACATTCAAACGCTTTACCGCCCGCTATGCCGTAGTAGGCATTCTGCTGCTAGGCCTGGGCTACCTGCTACTGCAGGGCCAGGTGGACCTGACAGCGCTCAGGCTGGAATTCGCCACGCCGTTGTTCACCGCACCCACCTTCTCCCTCAACGCCGCCCTGAGCGTGGCCCTGCCGTTGTTCCTGATCACCCTTACCGGTCAGTACATGCCAGGCATGCTGGTGCTGCGCAACGATGGCTTCAAGACCAGCGCCAATCCGATCGTGGCAGTCACTGGCCTGGGGTCGTTGCTGATGGCACCGTTCGGGTCGCACGCCTTCAACATCGCTGCCATCACCGCCGCCATCTGCACTGGCAAGGAAGCCCACGAAGACCCGGGCAAACGCTGGGTCGCGGGCATCGCTGCCGGTGTCTGCTACATCCTCGTAGGGGTATTCGGGGTCACCCTGGCCAGTGTGTTCATGGCCCTGCCGGCCACCTTCATCACCACGCTGGCCGGCCTTGCACTGCTGGGCACCATCGGCGCCAGCCTGGCCAACGCAATGGCAGATGCCCGTTCACGCGAAGCGGCACTGATCACATTCCTGGCCGCGGCAGCCAACATCAACCTGTTTGGCATTGGCGGGGCATTCTGGGGGCTGGTCATTGGCTTGCTGGCCTATGCCGTACTGAACGGCCGCCTACCCGGTTTCTGCCACTTCTCCCGATAAGCGGGCTTTCCACCATCCTGCCGTGCGCCAGGTGCGCACGCCGTACAACAGGTATCGACATGCCCAAAGCTGGCCCCAAGCTTCTTACCCAAATTGCTGCCGTACACTTCGTCAGCCATGTGCACATCATGCTTATCCCGGCGCTGCTACCCGTGCTCCCCGACTTGCTGGGGGTAGGGTTCGTCGAACTCGGCGCAGCCCTGGCCGTGTTCAATATCGTCTCCGCCCTGGTGCAGGCACCGCTAGGCTATGCCGTCGACCACTACGGTGCGCGCAAGGTGCTCAAGGCGGGCTTGCTGCTGGGCAGCATCAGTTTCCTGCTGGTTGCTGTCAGCCCCAGCTACATCCTGCTGTTGGTGGCGATGGCCATGGCCGGCCTGGCCAATGGCGTGTACCACCCGGCCGACTACGCGCTGCTGGCCAACGGCATCGAACAAGGCCGCCTGGGGCGGGCGTTCTCGATCCATACCTTTGCCGGCTTCCTCGGCTCGGCGGTAACGCCAGCGATATTTCTAGGCATCGCTGCACTATTCGGCACGCAGGCTGCCCTGATGGCGGGCGCGGCTGCGGGGGTTGCCGCCTTGCTGTTGATATCGGTTCCAGGCAGTGGAATCCACCACGTTGCCAAGCCTGGCAAAGGCGGCTCTGGCCCCACTGCAGCAGGTCGCGCGCAACTGTTCACGCCCATGCTCGGGCTGCTGACGGTCCTGTTCATCTTGCTCAACCTGAGCACCAGTGCCATCGAGAAGTTCTCCGTGGCCGCCCTGGTCCAGGGCCAAGACCTGACCCTGGCCTGGGCCAACACGGCACTCACGGCCTTTCTGCTCAGCAGTGCTGCAGGTGTACTGTGCGGTGGGGCCTTGGCTGACCGGACCCGGCGTCACGGCCTGGTGGCGGCCTCGGCCTTTGCCCTGGCTGCCGCGTTGACAACGCTGGTGGCCCTCGGGCTGCTTCGGGGCTGGGGCTTGGTGGTGGTTCTCGGTGCCATTGGCTTGCTGACCGGGATCATCGCCCCGTCGAGGGACATGCTGGTGAAGGCGGCGGCACCGAGCGGCGCCGAGGGCAAAGCGTTCGGGCTGGTCTCGACCGGCTTCAGCATCGGCGGTGCCCTCGGGCCGGTGGCGTTTGGCTGGATGCTCGACCAACGCCTGCCTCATGGCATCTTCGTGGCATCGATCGTGTTCATGCTGCTGACGGTGCTGCTGACCTTGGCACAGGAAGCCTACCTGGCCAGGAAGCACCGACAGCCTGTCTAGCCCCAGGGCTGCTTTGCAGCCCTTTCGCAATGCAAGGCAGACCCTGCAGAACAGCACATGGCCATTGATTCATCTGCGCACTGGCTACTCAGGCGACCGGATTGGCATGCACCACCCGCCCACCTGCCCCCGGCCGATTGACGAACAACACATCCAGCACACTGCCGTGCAACCCCTTCAACGCATTCCAGTTCGCTGATGCATGCACGTACCTGTCTCGCAACAATCGCTGCTCATCCTCGGTCAACCCAAGCTGTTCGCATTCACCAAGGGCAAACGCATGCAACTTGCGGCTGATGCCCAGCAGTTCATCCGGCAGCCGGTGCTCGACCTGCCCGCCCAGTTGCGCAAACGGCACACCAGCGCGCACCGCCAGCTCCCGCATGATGCTCAGGTACACCCGCGACAGCTGCCCCGCCACTTCCCGTTCGCGGTACACCGCCGCATACACCTGTTTCTGCGCCTCGCTAGGCAGGCCACCGGCAATCGGAACCTCCCAGGCCAGCACACGCGGCCTGGGCGCGCCCATTTCGCCAAACGACGACGCCAGCAACGCACTGACTGTGGCATGCACACGCGTGTGCTCGGCGCGCATTCTCAGCGGCACCCGCTGAGAATGCGGTTTGCACAGCAGCACCTGCTCCTGCGTGGTATCCGGGTAACCACCGCCAATGTTCGAGTGCACGCCCGGCAACACGATGTCATGGCCGCTGCGTACCAGCGGGAAGTTGTGCCGCTGCTCGTCCCCCGCCACCAGTTGCACCATTTGCCGGGCAATGCCCGCGCCCAGGCCCAGGCGCAAGCCACCATGGCGGTCGTCGGCAGGATCGAAGTCGCCCTGCAGCGGCGCGATAATCGCAGCAACCGTGTCGAACAGGCCTATGAAGTTGATCACGATGCCACAGGGCACAGCCAACAGGCTGCTGCCGCCATCATGCAGCAGGTTGGCCAGATGACGCACAGCCGCAGCGCCGCGGCTGAAACCGAACAAGTCGAACTCGACCCGCTCGAGCCTTGCCTGTGGGTGCGCCTGGCACCAGTCCCGCAGTTGCCCGGCAATCCCCGCCAAGGCCTCGGTGACCCGCGCCTCGGCCCCTCTACGCCCACACCCGGTGGCCGAGGCATAGGCATGATCCGCCTCCCCCGCCAGGGTGCCCACGCCCTCGACATAGCGCTTCAGAAACGCCATGGTCCCATCAGCATTGGCCCCCTGCGTCGGGTACAGTGCATGCAACAGGGCCACATTGCTCAAGGCATTGGCATAACTGCCCCCCTTGTTCCCCGGTGCATCCACCGGCATCACATTGCTCAGGTTGTTACCGGTGCCATCGAAGAACACGCCAAAATGCAGGGTGACCGGCGTGATGCGTGCAGTGCTACAGCTGTTCAGGTCCATCGTCGTGCTTCCTGCTTGTACCAAAAGCACAAGCAGGCGCCAGCACGCTGCTGCGGAACATCAGCCAATGGCCAGCGATATACAGGACATTTCCGGACCTGCATGGCCCCCGGCAAGGATAAATTTCCCTACCGCCATTGGTCGCCACCCCCCCGGATGGATTAAAGTATCACCCCTTGCCAGGGCAGCTGCTTCCAGCCGCCTGCGGCCCCATACCAGGAACCGTCACCGATGGAACACCGTGAAGCGCTGATCGCGCTGCGCACCTTTCTTTCTTCCCAGATCCTAGGCCAGGAGAAACTGGTCGAGCGGCTGTTGATCGTGCTCCTGGCAGACGGCCACATGCTGGTCGAAGGCGCGCCGGGCCTGGCCAAGACCAAGGCCATCAAAGAGCTCGCCGAAGGCATCGAGGCGCAGTTCCATCGCATCCAGTTCACCCCCGACCTGCTCCCGGCCGACATCACCGGCACCGAAATCTACCGCCCGGAAACCGGCAGCTTCGTGTTCCAGCAGGGGCCGATCTTCCACAACCTGGTGCTGGCCGACGAAATCAACCGCGCCCCGGCCAAGGTGCAGTCCGCACTGCTCGAAGCCATGGCCGAACGCCAGGTCAGCGTGGGCCGCAGCACCTACGACCTGTCGCCGCTGTTCCTGGTCATGGCTACACAGAACCCGATCGAGCAGGAAGGCACCTACCCGCTGCCCGAAGCCCAGCTCGACCGCTTCCTGATGCACGTGAAAATCGGCTTCCCCGACGCTGCGGTAGAGCGGCGCATCCTGTTGCAGGCCCGTGGCGAAGCCCTGGGCGGCGAGACCAAGCCCGAGCGCCGGGTCAGCCAGCAGGCGATCTTCGCCGCCCGCAAGGAAATCCTCGGCCTGTACATGGCCGACGCGGTGGAGGAATACCTGGTGCAGCTGGTGATGGCCACCCGCACTCCGGCCAAGTTCGACGCCGAACTGGCCGACTGGATCGCCTACGGCGCCAGCCCGCGTGGTTCCATTTCGCTGGACCGCTGCGCGCGCGCCCACGCCTGGCTGGCCGGGCGCGATTTCGTCAGCCCCGAAGACATCCAGGCGGTGCTGTTCGACGTGCTGCGCCACCGCATCATCCTCTCGTTCGAGGCCGAGGCGGCAGGGATCGACCAGGACCGCGTGGTCCAGCGCATCCTCGACGTCGTCGCCGTTGCCTGAGCCCATGCCCACTGCATCGCTGGCCGAACCCGGCATCCGCATCGGCCTTGCCGAGCTGATCGACATGCGCCACCGCGTGCGCGAAATCCAGCTGTTTTCCCGGCCCGGCCAGCGCAGCCCGCTGGTGGGCCTGCACCACTCCAAGCTGCGCGGGCGCGGCGTGGACTTCGACCAGGTGCGCGTCTACCAGGCTGGCGACGATGTGCGCAACATCGACTGGCGGGTTACCGCGCGTACCCAGGAGCCGCATACCAAGCTGTTCCACGAAGAGCGCGAACGGCCCATCTTCATTCTTGTCGAGCAGAGCCAACGGCTGTTCTTCGGCTCTGGGCTGATGTTCAAGTCGGTGCTGGCCGCCCAGGCTGCAGCGCTGTTCGGCTGGGCCGCGCTGGGCCATAACGACCGCATTGGCGGGTTGGTGTTCGGCGACAACGAGCACCACGAAATCAAGCCCCGGCGCAGCAAGCAGAGCCTGCTGCAACTGCTCAACCGCCTGGCCAAGGTCAACCAGGCGCTGCACACCGAGGCCACGCCCGGTGCCGACAGCCTCGGCCTGGCCCTGCGCCGCGCCCGCGAAGTGCTGCGCCCCGGCAGCCTGGCCATCGTGATCTGCGATGAGCGCTCGCTCACTGCACAGGTGGAGCAGCACCTGGCCATGCTCTCGCGCCATTGCGACCTGCTGTTGATGCCGGTGTCCGACCCGCTCGACCATGCCCTGCCCGCCGCCGGCCTGCTGCGCTTCGCCCAGCGCAGCGCGCAGCTGGAGCTCGACACCCTGGACGCCAACCTGCGCCAGGCCTACCGCCAGCAGGCCGAAGCGCGTATCGAGCGCTGGGAGCTGATGGCGCAAAAGCTGCGCGTGCTGCTGATGCCACTGAGCACCCAAAGCGACATGATCGAGCAGTTGCGCGAATACCTGAACGCCCAGCGGCCACGGAGCGCGTCATGAAGAGCAGCGGCCAATGAACCCGCTTGATCAACTGCAGCCGCTGATCGCCCCTGCGCCGATCGGCCTTTGGCCACCTGCACCCGGCTGGTGGCTTCTGTTGGCCGTACTGCCGCTGCTGGCCTGGGGCCTGTGGCGGGTGCGCCACTGGCGCCCGGGCAAACGTCGTATCGTGCGTGCCGAACAACCCTTGGACCCGGTACGCGTGGAAGCACTGGCCGAACTGGCCCGCCTGCCGCGCCCCTACGATGGCGCGCCGGCCGGGGCGTGGCTGCAACAGATCAACGCCCTGCTCAAGCGCTTGTGCCGCAGCCACTACCCAGGCGCCAACAGCCATACCCTCAACGGCCGCCAGTGGCTGGCGTTTCTCGACAACCGCTGCCCGGCCGCCGGCCTGACCCGCTGGATGGTACTGGTAGAGGGCGCCTACAAACCCGAGTGCAAGCTCGACGACAAGGCCATCGCCGGGCTCAGCCAAGCCGTCGAAACCTGGATTCGCAAGCATGTTTGAACTGGCCTGGCCGTGGGTTTTCGCCCTGTTGCCGCTGCCGTGGCTGGCGCGCCTGGTGTTGCCGGCCGCCGACAGCGGCGAACCGGTGCTCAAGGTGGGCTTCCTCGACGAACTGGAAGGCCTGGCCGGGCGCCGCGCGCGGCTCAACCTGCCAACCTGGCGCCAGCAGGCGCCCTTTGTCGTCATCTGGCTGTTGCTGCTGTGCGCCGCCGCCCGCCCGCAATGGCTGGGCGAGCCGGTGCCAGTGGCTGCCAGCGGCCGCGACCTGCTGGTGGCGGTGGATGTGTCCGGGTCGATGGACTTCCCCGACATGCAGTGGCAGAACGAAGAAATCAGCCGCCTCGACCTGGTCAAGGCGCTGCTCGGCGACTTTCTGCAGGACCGCGAAGGCGACCGCGTGGGCCTGATCCTGTTCGGCAGCCAGGCCTACCTGCAGGCCCCGCTCACCTTCGACCGACGTACCGTGCGTACCTTCCTCGACGAGGCGCAGATCGGCATCGCCGGCAAGAACACCGCCATCGGCGACGCCATTGGCCTGGCGGTCAAGCGCCTGCGTCAACGGCCGGCACAAAGCCGGGTGCTAGTACTGATCACCGACGGCGCCAACAATGGCGGGCAGATCCACCCGTTGACCGCCGCCCGCCTGGCAGCCCAGGAAGGCGTGCGTATCTATAC
Organism: Pseudomonas sp. A2; assembly: GCF_023100865.1. Lineage (NCBI taxonomy): Bacteria > Pseudomonadati > Pseudomonadota > Gammaproteobacteria > Pseudomonadales > Pseudomonadaceae > Pseudomonas > Pseudomonas sp. A2. Next base: position 1,947,065 of record NZ_CP039127.1, on the reverse strand, counting down.
CATCGGCATCGGCGCCAACCCCGAAGCCAGCGGCACCCCCGGCCTGCTCGGCCTGAACCCAAGCCTGGACCTGGACGAAGCCTCGCTCAAGGAAATTGCCGACATCACCCACGGCACCTACTTCCGCGCCCATGACGGCGCCGAACTGGACGCCATCGGCGACACCCTCGACCAGCTCGAACCGGTGGCCCAGCAACCGACCCAGGCGCGCACGGCCAAGGCCCTGTATGCCTGGCCCCTGGCCCTTGCCCTGCTGCTGAGCGTGCTGCTGGTGCTGGCCGTGCAATGGCCCGACAACCTGCTGCACCGCCTGCTGCGCAAGCCGCGCTTCCTGCAACCGCACCCGGAATGGCGCCAGCGCCTGAAGCGCCTGCGCCTGAGGAGGCGGCGATGATCGAACTGTGGCCCGAATGGTTGCGCCCGCTCTGGCTGCTGGCCGTACCCCTGCTCGCCTGGCTGCTGTACAAACTGTGGCACCGGCGCAAGCGCGCCGGGCGCTGGCAGATGATTCTGCCACCGGCGTTCCATGGCGTCCTGCTCGGCGGTGGCAGCGGCAGCACCAGCAAGCTGCCGTGGGTGGCGCTGGGCCTGGCCTGGGTGCTGGTGATCCTGGCGCTGCTCGGGCCCAGTTGGCAGCGCGTGGAAGAAAGCCGCCAGCGCCCGGCCGACCCACTGGTGATCCTGCTCGAACTGACCCCGCAGATGCTCGCCGAGGACAGCCCGCCCAACCGCCTGGAGCAGGCGCGGCGCAAAATCCTCGACCTGCTGGAGCACCGCCGCGACAGCCAGACCGCGCTGGTGGTCTACGCTGGCTCCGCACACACCCTGGTGCCGCTGTCCGATGACTTGGCCACCAGCCGCAACCTGCTCGAGGCGGTCGACCCATCGATCATGCCCAAGCCCGGCCAGCGCGCCGACCTGGCCGTGCAAAAAGGCCTCGCCCTGCTTGCCCAGAGCGGCCTGGGCCAGGGCCGCCTGCTGCTGATCGGCTCGTCGCTCAGCGCCCCGGAGCGCGAAGGCATCGCCCAGGCCCTCGGCCGCCAGGGCCCGAGCCTGCTGATGCTGGGCATCGGCAGCCGCGAAGGCGCACCGGTGCGCCAGGCCAATGGCGAATACCTCAAGGACGACCAGGGCGGCATCCTGTTGCCACGCCTGGACAGCGCCAGCCTCAAGGGCTTCATCAGCGGCACCGGCGGGCGCTACCGGCATGCCCGCATCGACGACCTCGACCTGCGTGGCCTGGGCCTGTTCGACAGCCCGCGCACCGGGCGCAATGATGGCCAGACCCTGCAACTGGACAGCTGGGCCGACCAGGGGTACTGGCTGCTGCTGCCGCTGTTGCTGCTGGCCGCCTGTGCCGGCCGACGCGGCTGGCTGTTCTGCCTGCCGCTGCTGCTGGCCCTGCCCCAGCCCAGCCAGGCCTTCGAGTTCAACGACCTGTGGCTGCGCCCCGACCAGCAAGGCCAGCGCCTGCTGGAGCAGAACCGCCCGGCCAGCGCCGCGCGCCAGTTCCAGGACCCGCAATGGCGCGGCATGGCCCTGTACCAGGCCGGCGACTATGCCGGCGCTGCCGAAGCCTTTTCCCAAGGCGACACCGCCGCCGCACACTACAATCGAGGCAACGCCCTGGCCCGCAGCGGTGAGCTGGAAGCTGCGCTGGACGCCTACGAACAAGCCCTGGAACGCCAGCCCGACCTGCAAGCGGCGCTGGACAATCAGGCACTGGTGCAGCAACTGCTGCAACAGCGCGAGGCCACTGCCGAGGAACAACCGGCCAGCAGCGATACCCAAGGCACGCCCGGCAGCGAAACCGAAGGCAACAGCAGCTCGGCCAGCAGCCCGGCCCAGGGCACGCCCGGCAACGACGAACAGGCCAGCGCCGAACAGCCCGGAGAAGGCAGCAGCAACAGCCAGGTAACGCCTGGCAACCAAGCGGGCGCGGACGACAGCGTCATCCAGCCGCCGCAGCGCCCGGTATCGACCAGCCTTGATACCGAACAGCGCCAGGCCTTGGAACAATGGCTGCGGGAGATCCCCGACAACCCGGCGGAGCTGCTGCGGCGCAAATTCTGGTATGAACAGCAATTGCATCAGGAAACCTCACGATGAGTCGCTTCGGCGTCTTTCTCCTCTGTCTGCTGTGGGCTGTACTGGCCCAGGCCGAACCGTTGCTGCGGGCCAGCGTCGACCGTACCCGCCTGGAAGCCGGCGAAAGCCTGGAGCTGACTCTGGAAAGCCAGGACGTCACCCAGTTCGGCAAGCCCGACCTGCGCGCGCTGGAGGGTGACTTCGAAGTGCGCGGCACGCGCCAGCTGAACAGCCTGCACAGCCTCGACGGCGAAACCCGCGCCAGTACCCGCTGGATCATCACCCTGCTGCCGCGGCGCAGCGGCAGCCTGCGCATCCCCGAACTGCAACTGGGCCAGTCGCACAGCCAGGCCATCGAACTGCAAGTGCTGCAGGCCGATGCCAGCCGCCAGGACAGTGCCTCGCAGGTGTTCATCGAAGCCACGCTCGACAGCAGCGAGGTTTACGTCCAGGCCCAGGCCGTGCTCACCCTGCGCATCTACCATTCAGTGGCACTGTACGACGACAGCAGCCTCAGCCCGCTGCAACTGGAAAATGCCAAGGTCGAACCGCTGGGTGAGTCGCGCACCTATGAAAAGGAAATCAACGGCGTCCGCCACGGCGTGATCGAAACCCGCTATGCCGTGTATGCCCAACAAAGCGGCACCCTCGACATCCCACCGTTGACTTTCACCGCCACCGCCGCCGCCAGCCAGGACGAGGCCCCGCAAGCCAACGGCACGGCCCGGGCCGGCCACCAGGTGCAGGTCAGCTCGTTGCCATTGCGCCTGGCCGTGCGGCCGATTCCGGCGGCCTGGCCTGCTGGCGTGCCCTGGCTACCGGCCCGCAGCCTGACACTTGAAGAGCACTGGAACCCCGACCCTGGCAACCAGCAGGTGCAGATTGGCGACTCGCTGACCCGCAACATCACCCTGCGTGCCGAAGGCTTGTCCAGCACCCAGCTGCCACCGCTGCCAGCCACCGAAATCACCGGCCTGCGCCGGTACCCCGACCAGCCATTGCTGCGCAACGAAATCAGCGAACGAGGGATGATTGCCAACCGCGAAGAGCGCGAAGCCTTGGTGCCGACCCACAGCGGCGCGCTGGCCCTGCCGGCGCTGGAAGTGGCCTGGTGGAATACCCGAGAAGACCACCTGGAGCACAGCAGCCTGCCGGCGCGCACGCTGAATGTGCAGGACAACCCGGCGCTGAGCGCCGACACCCCGGTCGGCGACAACAGCAGTGCCAGCAGCTTGCTGTGGCCCTGGCAGCTGGCCACCCTGGTGTTCGCTCTCACCACCGTGCTGGGCTTTGCCCTGTGGTGGCGCGCCCGCTCGCAGCCAGCGGTGCTGCGTGCCGCGCAGGCCGGGCCGAGCCCGCGTACCTTGCTGGATGATCTCAAGCGCGCGTGCCAGGCCAACGACCCACAGGCAACCCGCCAGGCGCTGGACGCCTGGGCCCGCCAGCAGCCGGAGACCCTGGCCGAGATGGCGGCGCGGTTCGTGCCGTTGTCGGATGCACTGGATGGGTTGAACGGGGCGCTGTATAGCGAGAGCGGGCAGTATTGGCAGGGTGAAGATTTGTGGCGGGCGATCGGTACGATTCCGCCGGCTGAGCAGGTATTGCTGCCGACCGGCGAGAACGGCAGCCTGCCGCCGCTATATCCCAAGTGATGTGCTGCCTGTGCAGGCCTCTTCGCGGGTAAACCCGCCCCCACAATGACCGCGCCGGCCTGTAGGAGCAGCCTTGTGCTGCGAAGAGGCCATGACTGCCACAGACAGTCTTTTGTCATACCGGCCTCTTCGCAGCACAAGGCTGCTCCTACAGTCATTGACTGCTTACACGACCCCTGTGGGAGCGGGCGTGCCCGCGAACACCGGCGCAGCCGGTGCCACCGTAAGATATTTCTGAACCTGCAACCCAATGCTTCAGGATCAACCCGCTTAGGAATTATCCTACGCGCGCTGCCGAACTATCGCTGTTGTCGGGGAAACACCTCACGGATAACGTTTCCGGGTCGCTTCGGTGACCGGGTGTGAGAACCCGACGATAAGCAAATTTCCGCCAGCTTTCATGGCGGCCGCGCGCGGGCAGACTTCGGTCTGGCCGAGTTTTCCTTTGCTTCCTCGGTTTCTCACCCCGCGCACGGCTGCCACCTAAACCCGTGAGAAGGTTGCGGTGGTGGCATTCTCTGATCAAGCAAAGGGTTTGAATCATGAAAAAGATCGTCCCCGATCCACCCGCAAAACTAACGGCTCGCCCCTTCTACACCATCAACCAGGACACCCCCTCGGTTGACGCCCTGATCCACACCCTCCAGCTGATGGCCGGCATCGAAGACTCGCTGGACGAATACATCTGCGCCAATGCCGGCGAGCCCGGCATCAACATGCTGGTCAACGCGGTGCATCACGTACAGATGACCAAGGCCCTGGCCGAGTTGCTGTTGCACCGGCAAACCGGGGATATCACCCGGCACTGATTACACAGCCCCAAGACATGCGCGGCCCCTGAGCGGCCTTGCGTCGCGAAAGGGGTGCGAAGCGCCCCCAGGATCTGCGCATCACCGCAAAATCGCCGGGGCCGCCTTGCGGCCCTTTCGCGACACAAGGCCGCTCCTACAAAGACCGTGATCGGAGAGAGGGCTTCATCAACCTGCGAGCACCGGTTGACCTGGCTGACGGCTCAGATGAACCGCTGCCCCTCGAACGGGTTCCAGCTCTGCTGCCCTTTGGTCTGCTTCAGGTAGTAGGCACGGTTGGTCAGGAAGCTGTACAGAAACGCAAACGCCATGCTGATGCCGTTATCCAACGGGCGCGGGATCTCGCTACCCGTCGCGATCTCGTAGTAGCTCAGGAGAACACCGATGGCGATCATGATGGCCAGCATAACCAGGTTCTTCTTCCACAGTCCCAGCACGAACCAGTAGATCGGGCCGAAGAAAAAGGCGATGAAGTTGTTGTTGATCAGCAGCTTCTTGCCAAATGGCAAGGCGCGGAAAGCGGCTTTGTAGGGCTCGGAGGTGGGTGCGCCGTACTGATCGAAGAAAGCGAAACGCTCCCGCCATTTTGGCTTGAGGTTATCTGGGGTGGATTGGGTTTGTGGGATGCCTTCCATTGGTGACTCCTGTGATCGTCGTCCGTGAGTGTCGAATAGCCATGATCATGGCCGGTTCGGAGGGTAAATCAGCATGCCTTTGAGGGCAAGCTTGATACCTCCCGCAAAGCGAGAGCCAAGTCACAGAACGCTCAAGGCTTCCAGATCGGCGCGATCAGAAATTCGTTGTTCACCACACGATTGATGTCGCTCAGGCGACCCAGCGGGTTGTCGTAGTGCAGGTGAATGCGGGTGCCGCTAAGGAACTTCGTATACCCCCTATTAGACTAACTATTGGACTGTCGCTCCACCTCATCATCAGCCGCACTCAATATACCCTCCACCAGACTTGAATCGATTTTCCAAATGGATAATTTGGGGTTCCCTACATATTGCTGACCATAGGGAATTTCGTAATAAGACGCATCTACTTTTTCCGCAGTTAGCACAGCACAAACTGATCGAATCATTTTTGCATGATCGTGGTAGTCGCCGTCAAAAATCTCCAACTCTAATACTGGCTCATGCGCCAGAATCGTTGATTTCAACTGCAACAATGGGACACCAAGTACACGATGGAGCTTCATAAGGGCTGAAGCTGAGACCCCAGCCCCCTCCATGACAATCGCAATGACAGACATTGTTCTATAGTTAACCTTGGATCATCCCTATAAACCTTCTCGCCATCTGCACTCATTACTTTACCGCCACTTTGCCACTCTATTATTCATTAGAGTCGGAGTTCTCCAAAAAAATAGACATCCACGAATCCATCACATCCCATAATTCGATTCCTTCTGTCGGGTTTTCTGGTTTCTCATGCCACCAGATAAAAGCCTGACCCTTGTGTGAGCCATTCCCCAAAGCCAAATAATCACCAGCGCCGCTAGAAAATACCGCCACCATATCAGGGAGTGCTGGATAATCTTCATCGCACAGTTCCTTGACAGCAACAAAGTCCTCCAACCTCGACGGCCCCATAGTGCAACCAATATAGAATCCAAAACCATTATGCAATCTTGAATAAAACTGCCGGAAGCTCGCAGGAAAACTAGGATAACCATCGAAACCTGACCCTTCAACGCCTAGTGGAGCCCCGCCCATATAGAAGCATAAATCACCACCTTCACTATATGCATACATGAGGTATGGGCGATCACTCACAGCCAAAACCGTTCCTAACACACATTTTTCTAGCCACGCGCTTACCCAAGGCAAAAGTTCGGAAAACTCAGCCCATTCCGCAGGAATATGTTTTTTCCCACTATTTGTAAAGCCAAATCCACGCCACTGTTTGGGGAAATCGATATCCACAGGGACATCGCCGGGTGAGAAATACACATCATAACCTTTAAGCTCGGTTACAATACGCTGCTTTAAAGATTCAGGCCAATTCATTTTCATACACCTCAGCTCCGAAGGCACAGGGTTGAATGGACTTCCCGGTACTGGCTATAGAAATACCGACAGTTGCATACAACTTCCTAAAAGCAAAAGAAAACTAAATTAGAGGGCAAAAATCAGCCGTCTAAATCAAACCTATATTTTAAAGAACCAGAAAGCCACAGCAAAGATTACGAAAAAGCACTCAATGTCTACCAATCTCCTCGCCATGACTCAAGATAGAAGCTTTCTCCGCCATCCAAATATTGCAACTGACTCCAAAAAATTTTCCGCACTGATGCATCTCATATTAGATGCCCGACATTTTTATTGCGATGGCCGCTGGATACCAGGAAACAAGAATTCTTTCGACGGATCCCAGTTCACTCCAGTTTCCCGATAGTTTTTAATTCGCGAAACAATTTTCTCGGGATCGCCTACCATCCCACAAAGTTCATAGCGACGAATTAACTCCAGGTCTCCATCAGGTGAAAGGAAGTCTTTGATTATTTTGCCACCAATATTTGAATACCCCTCCGACAACTCTATGAGCTTTGCACCAGTGTTTCCGGGAGTACCAAATATTGCTGAAAGCATACGACGCTCAACAGGTCGTTTATTTGGCGCAACCAGTTCGCTAGATACTACACGCGAAAAAATTTTCTTGATATTTTTTATCGAAACAAAAATCGTGAACAGTAAATCGATATTGTTTAAATCCACACCCACCCAATCATCATTGCTAGAAAAAATGTCAAAAACCTCCAAAAGATGGTTGTTTCTCATTTGCGAAATAGCGTAATAACCCTCTTCCACCTTTATACTTACAACCAAACCTTCCTGCCACTTCAAAGACTTCAACATGATGCAGCCCCCTTTACCTTTCTGCTAGTTTTTGCCTTTCCACTCGAAGTTCTATGCTCATCAGCAGCCGCGAGATAACGATCTCTACTTGGATTATTCACCCCCACCGGATTTCGTTTATTAGATGTTCCTTTCAGGCCGCCTCCATCCTCAAACACCCTCTGTTCCAATCCCCTCGCAATATCTTTTCCAGCTTGGCCATCACCGACAAAGAATGGCTCAGGCGCCACATCAAAGTGCGCAGTGCTTGAATATCGATAGCCCAGTACATCTTGGGCTGAATGACCTAGTCCTGGCTTGCTTGCGTAACCAATATAAGGCTTACCATCCTTTACACCTTCGTATGCGATATGCGTAGCATTAGCAGGGTTTCCAGCCCATCCTAGTGGATCTAACCAACCGAGTGGATTGACAGCATATTGGTAAAGGTTGATTCCTCCAAGAAGTCCAATTGGATCCTGAGTGGCAAAACGCCCGATCTCGGGATCGTAGTAACGGAAGGTACTGTAGTGCAGTCCCGTCTCGTCATCAAAGTACTGGCCTTGGAAGCGCAGATTCTGCTCGATCTCATTGATGGGCAGACTCTCTATTGCCCCCCAAGAACGATAAGTCGCCTGCCAAACGATCTTGCCGTCACTGTTCGTCAGCTCCAGCGGCGTACCAATCTGGTCCGTATGGAAGTAATAAAGCTTCTGGTCCTCCCCTTCCACCTGATCAACCCGCACCAACGGCGCATAGCTACCCGGCTCGTACAGGTACAAGATGCTCTGCCCCGGCGTCTCCTCACGCAGCATCCTCAGCCCCCTGGACTTGGCAAATTGCCGGGCATTGAAATCCAGGCGGTTGCCCGCAGGGTCGTAACGAAACTCTTCGCTGCCAACCAGCGAGCCCGTATCGCGGCTGCGCAACTGGCCGTTCGCTTCGTACTCGTACTTGATCTCGCCACGCAGCTTGTCGAGCGTACGCACCAGTTCACCTGCCGGGTCGTATTGGTAACGGCTGTGAATCGGGTTGTACGCATGCTCCATCAGCAATGAGGTATTGATACCGGTGTTGTGCACCTGCGAGAGCTTGTCTGCCGGCAAGTTCGAGGCAAACTGCCACGCCTTGCGCCCCATCGCGTCATAACCGAAGCAACTGGTGAGCTTGCCTTGGGTCCGGTACACCTCCCGGTGCAGGTCGTCACGCTCCATGTCGCTGATCACCTGGCCATCCAGGTTCAGCTGGTGCAGGTGCCCGCTGCCGTAGTACAGGTGGTTGACCTTGCGGCCATCCGGCAGGGTCAGCGTAGTCAGGTTGCCGAGCGGATCGTACTCGTAGCCGAGCGTGCCGTCGGGGGTGATTTCTTTGGTCAGCCGCCCCAGCAGGTCGTAGGCGTACTCTGGCTTCTACTCAGTCACCCTGAGCTGTATGTTATTCCACCCAACTATAAACGATTCATATAGAAAATCACGCACAAGTAAATGATCAGCTTTCAGTTACCCAATAGCACTGAACCTGACCAGCAATTTATTGCTTTCAATCTTGCGCACCAATACCTCTGAGACAATAGGGTCGATCCAGATCACACCTGCCACAAAGAAAAGGTCCAGCGAACCAGTCTTTGTCTCATCAATACACATCTTCTTTACGCCTCGGACCTTGTAATCAGCCGCCAGCTCACCGGCCTTAATCTTACTCATAACCAAAGACTTACCAGAGTACTCCGATAGCCCGTAGTCAAAGCATGCGCACCTGTCATTAGCGTGAATGAAATAATACTTTTTGACCGTAGGCTTTCCATTAGAGTGCTTTACATCTGCGGGGGAAAACTGCAGGTTAGTATTTAGCCCCCCAAGAACATCCTTAAACTCCTGGGATACAAAAAAAGCACCGGAAGTTGTCAAGAAAAAATCAGACCCAAGAGCGCGAACCTTTTTATCCAAAACCACAGAAACCGACACACCAATCAAGGAGAGACTCATCCCTATCTGATAATAATCAGATAGAGGTGGGTGGAACACTACATCTCCATCTGTATAGCCACCTTCCACTACTTCATGACACATTGAATAATAGTTCATTTTTCCTCCTAGCATGTCGAGCGGGTGCCTTTTGGCCTAGGATCTGTACTTTGTAATCGAATAGTATCTGACCCGAGACTCATACGCATACTACGCTCAACAGCTCCAATTTTTCTGAGCAACTCTTTATCAGAGGCTGCTGCTAGATTACCAATTTTTTGCTCCGCTATCATCAAGCGGTTTCGCGCAGTATCATAATATGACCCCAAGTGCCCGCCACTGTGCAATGGCTTACCTGAGGCTAATGACTCAGCCGAAGTCGTAGGTAACGGCGAACCATTACTTGTGCCATTCGGATTATATAACCCCCGCTTCATAGCCTCTTGAATTAGACTAGATTTATTGACAACATTAGTGGGAATGAGATGGTGTGCGGCATACCCTGGCGGGACCGTGTTTCCGGCTTTGGCCATGGCTGCAGCAAGAAGCTTACTAGGCGAAAGACCAGCAGGATCCAACCAAGATATAGGGTTCGGAGCATATGCATATAGATTATCCCCACCTAAAATCCCCGACGGGTCTTGTGTGATAAACCGTCCTACTTCAGGCTCATAAAATCTAAACAGATTATAATGAAAGCCTGTTTCATCATCGAAATATTGACCTTGAAACCGTAGATTCTGGTCAACATCATTAACTATAAATTTGTCAGTCCACCCCCAGCACCGATATGAGACTTGCCAGACTATTTCGCCATTACTATCCGTCAGTTCCAGCGGCAACCCCATATGGTCAGTATGGAAGTAATAGACCTTCTGCTCTTCCCCTTCCAGTTGATCGACCCGCGCCAACGGTGCATAGCTACCCGGCTCGTACAGGTACAAGATGTTTTGCCCCGGCGTTTCTTCGCGCAGCATCCGCAAGCCTTGCCAGAGGAAGCGCTTCTGTTCGACATTGCCGTTGATTTCCGCCTGCTTGGCTATTCGCCGCCCCAAGCTGTCGTAACGGTAGTGCCCGGTACTCTCCAACTTGCCGTTGACCAGCGTCTCCGCCCGCACCAACCGATTCTCGCAGTCATAGCTAAAGTTCTGCAGCTTGCTATGCCCCGAGCGCTTCTCGATCAGGTTGCCCCACGGGTCGTAACGGTACTCCTGGTCCCGCCAGTGTGTGATGCGGTTGTCCCTGGACTTGGCAAATTGCCGGGCATTGAAATCCAGGCGGTTGCCCGCAGGGTCGTAACGAAACTCTTCGCTGCCAACCAGCGAGCCCGTATCGCGGCTGCGCAACTGGCCGTTCGCTTCGTACTCGTACTTGATCTCGCCACGCAGCTTGTCGAGCGTACGCACCAGTTCACCTGCCGGGTCGTACTGATAACGGCGGTGAATCGGGTTGTACGCATGCTCCACCAGCAATGAGGTATTGATACCGGTGTTGTGCACCTGCGAGAGCTTGTCAGCCGGCAAGCTCGAGGCAAACTGCCAAGCCTTGCGTCCCATCGCGTCATAACCGAAACAACTGGTGAGCTTGCCCTGGGTCCGGTAAACCTCACGGTGCAGGTCATCACGCTCCATGTCGCTGATCACCTGACCGTCCAGGTTCAGTTGGTGCAGGTGCCCACTGCCGTAGTACAGGTAGTTGACCTTACGACCATCTGGCAGGGTTAGCGTAGTCAGATTGCCGAGCGGGTCGTATTCGTAGCCGAGCGTGCCGTCGGAGGTGATTTCTTTGATCAGCCGGCCCAGCAAATCGTAAGTGTACTCTAGCTTTTCTTCGCTGATCCCTAGCTGCTTGCCGATCCCGGTCGGCTGCCGCTCGATGCTCAGCAACCGGTCGCCGTCGTCGTACGCGAAGGTCTGGCTCGCATCGCGGTTGATCTTGGCGACCAACCGGCCAATGGTGTCACGCTCGAACAGCGTATGCCGCTCCGGGCGCTCGGCATTTTCGCCATAGCCGATCTCATCCAGTCGGGTGAGATGGCCACCCGCGTTGTAGCTGAAGCGCCGGGTCAGATTATCGATCCGCACCTCTTCAATCAGCCGATCCGAGGCGTCATAGGCAAAGCGGTACGTGGCGTTGTTCTCGTTTACCAACCCGGTCAGGCGCCAAGCCTTGTCGTACTCGTAACGAACCACACCTCCTTTCGGGTCCCGGCGGTTGCTCGGCAAACCACGGGAAGTGCGTAGCAGGCGGGTGATCTGGCCTTTGCCATCGGTGTGGTCGAGCACCTGACCAAGGTCGTTGTAGGTGAAAGTTTCCGCCGTGTTGTCGGGATGGCTGATGCGCAGCACCTCACCGTCGGGCTTGCGCTCCAGCGTGGTGGTCTGGTTCAGCGCATCGGTTACCGCGACGAGGTGCTGGCGTTCGTCGTAGCGGTACCAGGTGTTCTTGCCCGAACAATCCTGGTAACGCTCGACCTGGGCCAGGGTGTTCCACCACAGGTACTTGGACTTGTAGGTCGCGTCGATGATGGTGTGCGGCAGGCCGTCATCGCTGTTCAGGTATTCGGTCATTTGACCCAGGGCATCGAATTCGGCGAGCAGGTTGCCCTTGGCGTCGTAGCGCGCCCGCCAGGTGCTGCCATCCGGGTAACTGACCTGGGTCACCAGCGTGGTCAGGTGGTGATATTCGTAGGTGGTCTTGCGGCCCAGCGGGTCGGTCTCTTCGAGCAGACGGGAGAATTCGTCGTACTTGAATTGCAGGCAGCTACCGTCCGCCAAGGTCAGGTCGACCATGTTGCCATTGTCGTCCAGCTCGGTGGCGTAGCGTTCGCCGCCGTAGTCGCGGCTGGCGATCACCCGGTGGTCGGGGTTGTACTGCACTTCCAGCTCGCGGCCGAGCACGTCGGTGGCCCAGCTGGTGCGGGCGCCGATCAGCTGCCGCCCCCGTAAAACTAAATTAAAATCACTTAAATCGAGATAGATCAACAGGAAGACGATCAGGATCAAGCGTATTTATCTCTTGATCAGACAACAAATCGTCAAAAACATCGCCTCCGAATTTCTCGATGAAAGCACGCTCATCTTCATAAATCGCTATGCACTGCAACCAATTTATTTTTAGCGAGTTAAATTCAAGCTGTGGAAAATGAGCATCGTTCCACATGAAAGGAATTGTCAAATACATATGAGGCTTTTTTGGAGCCTTTAGGTAATCATTGAACACATCAACAATTACATCACCCGGCATTACATAACGTTGGCTTTTTCGGATAAAGAAAGCTGCGGAAGCTATTGCATTTTCCCAGTAGGTCTCTTCAGTCAAAGCCCCGGCACAGAGCTCTACACGAGTAGAAAATTCCTCGCCATCACCAGCAAATAGTGGAACTTCCGACAACCCTATCGTACCTAAAGACTTCACCCCCACATGCAAAGAGTCCAGGGTAGTCAGTACATCTACCGAAATACTTCTAAAGTCATCATAATAAGCTTGAACCTTGAGCTCACCCCCAAAAACCTTCAAAGCATGCCTAGCTACTGCCTTGCACTGTTCGCTTGGAATAGTCATTTACGGACCCAAATATAGATGGCGAACACTTCGGTGACCACTTCCTCGACCGTGGTGCCCTGGAAGATCCGCGTGTCGAAGCAGTTCTTGAGCATCGTGAACCACGGGTTGAAGGTGGCGGTGTAACGGGCCATGCTGCTGATGCTGGCAAAGCGCGTCAGGTATATAGCGCGGGCGCCTTCGGCCAACTCGATTTCGATGCTGACGTGCTGGCCCATCATCGACTTCAGCGGTACGCCGGAGTCTTCGGCAATCTCGCCAGGGCCAGTGTTAAAATAGAAAGCAAAACATCCGACCGCCTCAACGCCAGCAGTCGTCACCTAAAATTTGCATTTTAAAGACCGCCAATCCCAGAAACTTCTGCCTAGCAAACGCCATCATCCAGCAAAAATAAAACCGTTCAAAACCTCGACCAATTGAGAATGCGTGAGCACTTCTTCATCTTTCCGGTTACGAACTAGAGTAAACACCTCTTTTTTTGGAGATAGGACTTCCACCACTTCGCCCTTATAGTTTGTAATCTCAATAAATCCACTAACTACACCATTGAGATTCTCTATCTCTGATAATAGTGCAGGATACTTCATCAACACGCCAGACTCATCGGTGCCGGCTTCAGTCCCCGGATTATCAAAATACACTTTAATTTTAGGACAAGCGCTCCTATTCCAACGAAAGACAGGAATCATACGCTGAATCATTTCTTTAAATTCACCCTCAGATTCGCCTCCCGAAAATTCACACCGATGTATAGGAATACAAAGATACAAGTTCCCTCGCTTACCGTCCAGCCGTCCTTTCAAGCTGCCGTTATAAGTATTGGGCACAACCAACACATGAGTAAAACCATACTTATTCGGCGCAATATCGAATATTATAGTCTTATCCTGACTCAAGGAGTCAGGCGCCTGCTCAACAACCTCCACAGAAAACACCCTGTCACTTACGCCCTCAGATATAACCAGCAAATCTTTCCTATCTGTACTTTTCAAACAATATTCATATACCACTTTTGGAAGCTTGTGCTGAAAAAAATAGCAACCGGCGTATTCTTCCACGCAAGCAAAGGACTGCAATAAGTCATCTTTAGAGAACATACCAACCTCATTCATAATCAGGCCCTACGTCCTGCCTATACCTCACGCCATCCGCAGCCATTTTAGCGCCACCGGAACTGTTAGCAGAACGCAATCGAATACTCATATTATCTACTTCATTGTAAAAATCATTCCGTGCAGCGCGATTAGAATTATAGCCTTGTCCGTTCCAGTGTTCAACGACTGGCTTGTTGTGTTCAATTGTGATTCGGGGATCGTTCCTATGGACAACATCCATATCAGCTGTAAGAATTTTCCCTGCATCTGGTCCATCTTGGATAGTATTAGCATCCAAGACCTTATCTTTAACACCCGCACGATAACCACTTGGATATTGGGATTTTCGATTATACTGAACAGGGTTCTCACTGGTCTTAACAAACCTACCATCCGCCCCCCGCAATGGCGGACTAGCATCAGGGCTATCCACGGGTACTTTCTTCGGCACTGCCTTAACGTTTCCAAGGTTAGAACCAAAACCTTGCACTTTAATTTCGTAACGGGCATCAAAGGCTTTGCCACCCTTTGCGCCAATACCCCCTCCAAGCAAAGCCCCACCAAATGCCATCAGTTTCTGGCCATCAGAACCTTCACCAAATAGCTCACCGCCAGCCCAATGCCCAGCCATTCCGCCCGCAATACCACCAGCCAACCCCGCCATCACCAACACTGGACTTGCCAGTACAAAAGCACTAGCCAGCCCCAACGCCATCACCGCACGCTCAAGCCAAACAGGAACTTCCGGGTCAATTGCATCAGTCGTCGCTGTTCCCCCTCCTATACACACATTAGGGGAGCCAGCACTTATTTTTGCATCACAAACTGTCCGGTCACCGACTCGAGCCGCAGGCTGACCATTGATATAAACCGAGTCACTACCCTGGGCCAATATCTTAGGTCCCCCTGGATGATCCGAACACTCGGCATTATCCAGATGAGCCCTCGCAGCAGGCTTCCCATTTATATAAACGTTACTTGAGCCTGATCGTATTTACCCTGTTTCACTACAAGCGAAAGATAGGCTACCAATCAGTTGACCGATTCCAGCGCCAGTGGCTGCTCCCGCTCCAACCATCGCGGCTAGCGCTACAGCCCCAAGCCCGCCGGTCCCGATAACGGCAATACCTATGAGTACCGCGCCTGCACCAATTGCTAAGCCAGCAAGCAATCCACCTAAAGCGCTGGAGTGCTCGATTGGATCATCTAGTCTCGCAGCAGCCGCAGTCATGCTGATTCGGCCTGTTCAGCATCCCCCTCGTTCACAGGCAGATAGCGCAGTTGAAGACTTTCAACCAACCTATCGAAAGCACTACGCTCCTCCGCCGTCATGCCTTTGGGACTGTTGCTCGTACCGGTAATTTGCATGAGCAAAGGCCGCTTGTACTCATCCTGATGCAGAAAAATTAGCTGTACTTGATGAACCGGTTGGCCTTGTTGTCGCCAACGGAACTCGACACGTCGGGCCTCTAATCCAGCTACCTCTACCGGGGAAACCAGTTCGATCCACTGAACATGGGACAACGTCTTTTTCAACTCACCAAGCAGTTGTTGCGCAAGCGTCTCCAAGTCCGTATCCGGCTCCACCGGCGAACGCCCCACGACGAACGAGAACGGGCTAGGTCCGATGTCCGTCAGAGTAAAGACGTGAAATGTCTTGTCTTTTAAATTCTCTGGACGAATGAAACTCAACTCATTTGTAAGAAAACGCTCTGGTGGAGGGGGCTCTGCATTGCGAGCCTCCTCTTCTAGACGCTCACGCTCAAGGCGCTCTTCGCGTTCACGCCGTTCAGATAATCGATCGTAGATGTTTCTACGCATGGGACTTTTCCTTGTCGCTAATCAAGACTTGTTCAAATTGATTATTTTGCTGCCTGCAACGTCCACGGAGATGCCTGACAGTGTAATCGTGCCATCCGAGTTCATTACAAGCGTGCTTTTTCCCACCTCCAAGGTGATTGACTTTGCCGCTTTTATTTTTACCTCACCCTGGTCCACCGTCACAAAATACGAGCCCTCCTCCACCGCAATACTGGTTTCCAGCTTAATGGTTTCGGAATGTCTGCCCTCGACAGTGATAGTTCTATTCCCGCCCACCTTGAGACTGTCATCTGCCTCAACCTCAGTATCCAGATTGCGCTCGGCGTGCATGATGATCTGCTCAGCACCAGCCTTGTCTTCGAAACGGAAGAAGTTCGCGTTCGACCCTTTACCTTTAGTAGAGCGGGTCAGGAAACCACTCTGGGTCTTGTTCGCCGGCAGCGACCATGGCGGGGTGTTGGTGCTGTTGTACAGGCTGCCCATGATCAGCGGGCGGTCGGGGTTTCCGTCGAGGAACACCACGACCACTTCGTCGCCCACACGCGGGATCTGGATGCTGCCGAAGCCGCCGCTGGCACCGGATTGGGCGACGCGCACCCAGCACGAACTGTGGTCGTTGTACTTGCCATTACGGTCCCAGTGGAACTGGATCTTCACCCGGCCCAGTTCGTCGGTGAAGATCTCCTCACCCGGTGGGCCGACGATGATCGCGGTCTGCGGGCCGGCGATGGTCGGCTTGGGCGTGCTTAGTTGCGGGCGGAACGGGATCTTCTTGCGCACGCAGCTGAAGGTGTTGAAGTAGCTGGCCTGCTGGCCGGTAAGGTAATTGTTGTGGCCTTCGCTTTCCACGCTCATCAGCAGGAACTGGCGGTCTTCGACGGCACCCTGGTCGTGGGCGTAGTGCTGCAGCAGCTCGAAGGCGTATCCGGGCTTCATGGCGCGGCAGTTACTGGCGCCTTCGAACTGCTTGCCGCGCAGTTCCAGTGCTTCGATGCGTCGCCGTAACAACGCCTCGCCTTCGTCATATGTGCTGTGCGTGTACTGGCCGGGGTCGTAGACCTCGAAGCGCTGCACGGCGCCCTGCTCGTTCAGGCTGCGCATGGCCACCGGCAGGCGGTTGCGCGGTTGGCGGTAGTCGAAGGTCTGCGCGGCCATGCTGCCGGCCTGCAACTGGCGATGACCGCACCACTGGGTGATCGAGTCGGCGGTTTCGGTGACCGAGGCGCTGTGGAAGCGGATTTGCGCTTGCTCGGGGAGCACGTCGAGCAAGGTGGAGTCGTCGCAGATGATCAGCGTGTGGGCTTCAGCACTGTGCTCGAAGAAGTAAAACAGCCCTGCTTCATCCAGCAGGCGCTGGACGAAGTTGAGGTCGCTTTCGCGGTATTGGGTGATGTAGGTGTAGCGCTTGTGCACACGACTCAAGCGCAGCGCATAGGCAACGTAGCGTGGATACAGGGCGAAAACGTCAGCGAGCACCTCTGCGACCGTGCAGTTCTGGAAGATGCGCGTGTCGGTGCGGTGAGTGAGCATCGTCAGCCAAGGGCTCAGGATCGCACTGTAGCGGTCCAGGGCGCCATCGCTACCCAGACTGGCAAAGCGGGTGAGGTAGCCGTTGATGAAGCGCGGCGCGGCATCGGCCAGTTCGATCTCGATGCTCACCTGCTGGCCGATCATCGACTTGAGCGCTAGGTGCGGCCCGTCGCAGATCAACAGCAGCTCGTAGGCGAACGGCTGCGAAAGGCCTTCGGCGCCCTTGAAACATTCCAGCAGCAGAGGCTGGTCGGGGTCAGCCAAATGATGAAACTTGAACAGTCGGCGATGCTGCGGCGTAAGGCGCTCGGCCAAGTCCATGATCATTGCATTGTCCTTGAATGCTCGAAGCGCTCGGAGGTTAGGGCAATGATCGAGGGGCTAACAATGAACGATATGTTGAGGGAAATGTGCGTTTGTAGGACCGAGAAACCGGGTGATTTCTCGCTTTCCTACACAGCACGCAAGTACCCATCGTCGAGATGGAACGCTAACTCAGCAACGGCGCCACTTTGCGGCAAAATATGCGCCTGGCAAGGGCTTTGCCCTTGGTCGAGGGTGAACCCGCTCCCACAGGGCCCCGCAGAATCAGGGAGTTACAAAATAACCGGCACTCGCACTTACCTGCGGGCAGCAACTGCCCTGCCGTACTGCCTTGGGTTACCATACCCGGCTCCGCGAAGCCCATCATTCACGCCAAGCCCCCGCTTGCTCGACTCGACACCAACAGGTCATCCATGCGTCTGTTTCATACCTCCGACTGGCACCTGGGCCAAAGCCTGCACGGCCAGGAACGCGACTTCGAACACGCCTGCTTCCTCGACTGGCTGCTCGGCCAGCTGCGCCTGCGCCAGCCGGATGCGCTGCTGATCGCCGGGGATATCTTCGACACGGTCAACCCGCCGGTCAAAGCCCAGGAACGTCTCTACGACTTCATCGTCCAGGCCCACGAGCAACAGCCGAAGCTGGACATCGTGATGATCGCCGGCAACCACGACTCCGGCTCGCGCATCGAGCTGCCCGCGGCGCTGATGCGCCGCCTGCGCACCCATGCCCTGGGCCGTGTGCATTGGCTGGACGAGGGCCAGCTGGACGCCGAGCGCCTGCTGATTCCGCTGACCAACGGCCGCGGCAAGGTCGCCGCCTGGTGCCTGGCCCTGCCCTTCCTGCGCCCGGCCGAAGTGACCGGCCCGCAACTGGGTGACGACTACCTGCAAGGCATAACCCAGGTGCACCAGCAGCTGATCGCCGCCGCGCAAAAGAAGCGCAAGAAGGACCAGGCGCTGATCGCCATCAGCCACGCGCACATGGCCGGTGGCGCGGTGTCGGAGGACTCCGAGCGCAGCCTGATCATCGGCAACGCCGAGGCGCTGCCGGCCAAGCTGTTCGACAAGGCCATCAGCTACGTCGCCCTGGGCCACCTGCACAAGCCGCAGAAGGTCAACCGCGAAGAACGCATCCGCTACAGCGGCTCGCCGATCCCGCTGTCGTTCGCCGAAATCAACTACCCGCACCAAGTGCTGGAAGTGGAGCTGGACGGCACTGGCCTGGTCAGCGTCGAACCACGCCCGGTACCGCGCGCCGTAGCCCTGCAACGGGTCGGCCCGGCACCACTGGGCGAACTACTGGAACAGTTGGCCGAGCTGCCAGTGATCGACCTGCTCGAAGACCCCAACCGCCAGCCCTGGCTGGAGGTGCGGGTGATACTGGATGAGCCGCAACCCGACCTGCGCCAGCAGATCGAAACCGCACTGCAAGGCAAGGCCGTGCGCTTGATCCGCATCAGCGCCGAATACGCCGGCCGCAACAATGCCGAAGACGATGACATGGCCTTTGTCGAACTGGCCCAGATGACCCCGCAGGACCTGTTCAGCCGCGCCTGGGAGCAGGCCTATGGCAACCCCGCCGACGAACAGGCGCTGGCCGACTTCGCCCTGCTGTTGCAGGACGTGCAGCAGGAAGAGGAACAGCCATGAAGATTCTCGCCATCCGCCTGAAGAACCTGGCATCCCTGGCCGGCCCGGTCGATATCGATTTCACCGCCGAACCGCTGGCCAGCGCCGGCCTGTTCGCCATCACCGGGCCTACCGGGGCGGGCAAGAGTACCCTGCTCGACGCCCTGTGCCTGGCGTTGTTCGGCACCGTGCCACGGCTGAACGACATTGGCCGCGAGGCCAAGGTGCCGGATGCAGACGGCGAGATCCCTACCTCCGACCCGCGCAACCTGCTGCGCCGCGGCACCGGCAGCGGCTTTGCCGAAGTCGATTTCGTCGGCATCGATGGCCGCCGCTACCGCGCCCGCTGGGAAGCCAACCGCGCCCGCGACAAGGCCAACGGCAAGCTGCAGCACAGCCGCCAGAGCTTCTATGACCTGGACAGCGAGCAGGTGCTGGGCAGCGGCAAGAACGAATACAAGCAACTGGTCGAAGCCCGCCTGGGCCTGAACTTCGAACAGTTCACCCGCGCGGTGATGCTGGCCCAGAGCGAATTCGGCGCCTTCCTCAAGGCCGACGACAAAGAACGCAGCGAGCTGCTGGAAAAGCTCACCAACACCGCCATCTACACCCGCCTGGGCCAGCGGGCCTTCAGCAAGGCACGCGAAGCCGGCGAGGCCCACAATGCCCTGAAGGACCGTGCCAGCCACCTGCTGCCGATGGCCGCCGAAGCCCGCGCCGAGCTCGACCAGCGCCTGGAACAGGCGCAACAGCAGTTCAAGGCCGACCAGGCCGGCGAGCGCCAGCTGGAACAGCAACGCAACTGGCTGAACGAGCAGCGCCAGTTGCAGGCCCAGCACGCCGAAGCCGGCACCGCGCTGCAGGCCGCCGAGCAGGGCTGGCAACAACTGGCTGACCAGCGCCTGGACCTGGTGCGCCTGGAGCGCCTGGCCCCGCAGCGTCACCAGTTCCACCGCCAGCAGACACTGACCGCGCAACTGGCACCGCTGGTAGCGAAGATCGCCGAACAACAGCAGCAGCAAGCCGAGCTGCAAGTGCGCACCAGCGAGCTCGAACAGGCACTGGGCGCCGCGCGTCAGGCGCTTGCCGATAGCCAGGCCCAACACAGCGAGAACGCCCCTCGCCTGCGCCAGGCCTTTGCCGCCCAGGACAACCTGGCCCGCCTGGACCAGGAGCTGGCAGCACAGCGCAGTGCCAGCCAGCAGGCCGAGCAGCAGGTCGCCGAAGGCCAGCAGCACCTGCAGCAGCTGGAAGACAACCAGCAGCGCAGCCTGCAGCAACTGGCGCAGATCGACACCGCGCTCGCCGACAGCCAGCACCTGGCGGGCCTGGCCAATGCCTGGCACGCCTACCTGCCGCAACTGAAGCAAGTGATGCTGATCGGTGGCCGCCTGGCCAAAGGCCGTGAAGAGCTGCCCGGCCTACAGGCCCAGGCCAGTCAGGCCAATGCGCACTTGCAGGCCGAGCGCGATGCCTTCGAGCTGCTGTTCCGCGAAGCCAAGGCCGAACCCCAGGCCCTGGCAGAACAGATCGACCTGCTGGGTGGCATGCTGCAGGACAACCGCAAGCAGCAGCGCGCCGTGGAAGAACTGTCACGCCTGCATGGCCGTGAACTGGAACTGCGCCAGCAGCTGGAGGCCGTGCGCGTGCGTCAGCAGCAGGCCATGCAGCAGCGCCAGCAACTGATTACCGAAGGCACCGCCGCCAAGGCCGAGCTGGAAGCCGCCGAGCAAGCGCTCAACCTCACCCGCCAGTTGCTGGAACGCCAGCGCCTGGCACGCAACACCAGCGTCGAAGAGTTGCGCGGCCAGTTGCGCGACGGCGAACCCTGCCCGGTGTGCGGCAGCGCCGAGCACCCGTTCCACCAGCCTGAAGCGCTGCTGCAAAGCCTGGGTCGCCATGATCAGGCCGAGGAAGACGCGGCGCAGAAGCAGGTCGAAACCCTCAACAGCAAGCTGGTGGAGCTGCGCACCCAGCTGGGCGTGGTCAACGCCCAGCTCAAGGATTACCAGCAGCAACAGCAGCAACTGGGCGAACAGCTACAACCGCTGGTGGCCCAGGTGCAGGCGCACAGCCTGTGGCCGGCCCTGGCCCCGCAGGACGACAATGCCCGCAGTGCCTGGCTCGACAGCCAGCTGCGGCGCCTGGACGAAGAAATCGGCCAGGACGAGAAACGCCAGAGCGCCCTGCTCGCCCTGCAAAAAGATGCAGCCCGTCTCAACCAGCAATTGCAGGCCGCCCAGCAGGCGCAACAGCAGGCCCAGCGCCACCTGGAGCAACAGCACCAGGCCCTGGCCAGCGACGAGCAGCAGTTGCAGCAAGGCCTTGAGGACCTTGCCGGCGTATTGCCCGAAGAGGCCCTCAAGGCCTTGAACGACGACCCGGCCAATGCCTTCCTCGCCCTGGACCAGCAGATCGCCCAACGCCTGCAGCAACTGGAGCAGCGCAAGGACGAGCAGGAAGAACAGCAAGCCCGCCAGGCCCAGCTGGACAAGCTGCGCGACCAGCAGCAGGCACGCGTGCAGACCCAGCAGCAGCTGCAGCAGAAACTTGCCGCCCTCGACGAGCAGCGCCAACAGGCCCAGGCTTCGCTTGGCGAACTGCTTGGCGGGCACGCCAGCGCCGAAGCCTGGCAACTGCATATGGACGCCGCGCTGGAGCAGGCCCGCGCCCTCGATGCCGACACTGCCCAGCGCCTGCAGGACTTGCGTACCCAAGGCGTGCAACTGGCCAGCGAACTCAAGGCCAACACCCAGCAGCAGCAGGCGCTGGACGCCGAGTGCCAGCAGTTGCAGGGCCAGATCGCCCAGTGGCGCGCAGAACACCCGGAACTGGACGACGCCGGCCTGGATCGCCTGCTGGCCATGGAGGACGCGCAGGTAAATGAACTGCGCCAGCGCCTGCAAGGCGCCGAAAAGGCCATCGAACAGGGCCGCGTGCTGCTGCAGGAACGTGAACAACGCCTGCAGCAACATGCCGCGCAAATGACTGTGGACACCTCGGCCGACGCCCTGGAACAGGCCCTGAGCGAACTGCGCGAACGCCTGGCCGGCCATGAGCAGCAATGCGCCGAACTGCGTGCACAGCAGGCCGATGACCAGCGTCGCCAACAGGCGCACCAGGCGCTGGCGGCGGAAATCGAACAGGCCCACCAGCAGTGGCAACGCTGGGCTCGCCTGAACGCACTGATCGGCTCGGCCTCGGGCGATGTGTTCCGCAAGATCGCCCAGGGCTACAACCTCGACCTGCTGCTGCACCACGCCAACGCCCAGCTGCGCCAGTTGGCCCGCCGCTACCGCCTCAAGCGCGGCGGCAGCGCCCTCGGCCTGCTGGTGCTGGACACCGAGATGGGTGACGAATTGCGTTCGGTGCACTCGCTGTCTGGCGGGGAAACCTTCCTGGTGTCGCTGGCCCTGGCCCTGGGCCTGGCCTCGATGGCCTCCAGCACGCTGCGCATCGAATCGCTGTTCATCGATGAAGGCTTCGGCAGCCTCGACCCCGAGTCGCTGCAACTGGCAATGGATGCACTCGACGGCTTGCAGGCCCAGGGCCGCAAGGTGGCGGTGATTTCCCACGTGCAGGAAATGCACGAACGCATCCCGGTGCAGATCCAGGTGCGCCGCCAAGGCAATGGCCTGAGTGACGTGGAGGTGTGCGGGTGATCCTCTACTCGTTCCGCCGCTGCCCCTGGGCCATGCGCGCGCGCCTGGCCCTGCGCTATGCGGGGTGCGAGGTGGAGATTCGCGAGGTAGCGATGAAGAACAAGCCGGCAGAACTGCTGGCCTTGTCACCCAAGGGCACGGTGCCGGTACTGGATACCGGTGCCGGGGTGCTCGAAGAAAGCCTGGACATCATGCGCTGGGCGCTGGCGCAAAACGACCCCCAGGACTGGCGGCTGCAGGCCGACCCTGTGGCGGCGCAGCAGGCTGAAACACTGATTGCGCGCAACGACAGCACGTTCAAGGCGCAGGTGAACCTGTACAAGTATGCCGAGCGCTACCCCGAGCATACCCGCGAGCATTACCGCCAGCAGGCCGAGGCCTGGCTGGCGGAGCTCGAAGGCCTGCTGGCAGGCAGGCCCTACTTGCTGGCCACGCACCCGAGCATTGCCGATGCCGCGTTGCTGCCCCTGATGCGCCAGTTTGCCGGGGTCGAACCGCAGTGGTTCGCCGAGGCGGCTTATCCGCGGGTGCGGAGCTGGCTGGAGGGGTGGCTGGCTTCGGAGCTGTTCAGGTCAGTCATGGCCAGGTAGCTTCACGCGATCCCTTGTAGGAGCGGCCTTGTGTCGCGATAGGGGCGCGCAGCGGCCCCAGGTTTTTGCGTCACAGCAGAAATTGCCGGGGCCGCTCTGCGGCCCTTTCGCGACACAAGGCCGCTCCTACAGGGACCGAGTCAGCTTCAATGGGTGTGCTTGCCACTCAATGCCGCATGGAAATTGGCACTCTGGCGCAGGTACTGTTCGGTGTAGCTATGGGTAGCGGACGCCTTGCCGCTGCTGTCGGCATGGGCATGCGCTGGCAATACGACCGAAGCGGAAATGGCGGATGCGGCAATGACCGGGAAGAGATTGAAGTTCATCTGGGCTGACCTCGACGGCGGTGGTTTGACGTTGGCCCGTTTGGGCCTTGGGTCAAACTTACGCCGCCGAAGCCGCAGGCAAAAATTCATTGCGCCAGTATCGACTATCACGCCGATCGATATCACTCGATGAACTTCAGGTCCGATGGCGCATCCTGCTTCAGCGTCTGCACCGTCTCCAACAGCTTGCCGCTGCGCGGATCGCGGCGTATCACCACGATCTGGTTGCTCTTCTGGTTGGCCACCAGCAGGAAGTTGTCACTCGGGTCGAGGGCGAACTCGCGGGGATGATCCCCCTCCACTGAACGGCGCTGCAGGAACGTCAGCTGGCCATCCTGCTTGCCCACGCTGAACACCACGATCTCGTTGGCCGTGCCTCGGTTGCTCACATACAGAAAGCGCCCGTCTGCCGACAGGTGCAAGCCACCTGCCGCTTTCGCCGCAGCTTCCTTGCTCTCGGTCAGGGGCAGGCGCTGGCGTTCGACCAGGTTGCCCTCCTGCACGTCGAACATCACCACTTCGGCACTCATTTCCAGGGTCAGGTAGGCGTGCCGACCCTTGGCGTCGAACAACAGGTGGCGCGGCCCGCTGCCCGGCGGCAGGTCCACCGACGCGGGGATCGCCGGCGTCAACGGGTGGTCTGCGCTGGCACCGTCGTAGCGGTAGATGTACACCTTGTCGGCACCCAGGTCGCTGGCATACAGGTGGCGGCCGTCCGGTGACAGCACCAGCGAATGCACATGGGCGCTAGCCTGGCGCTCGGGGTTGACCCCGCTCGCCTTGTGCCGGGCCTGTTGCACCACCGGCTTGAGCTTGCCGTCCTTGGCCACCGGGACTACCACCAGGCTGCCGCCGGGATCGGGCTTGACCGCGTAGTTGGCGACGAACAGATAACGCTGGTCCTGGCTGAGGCTGGCGTGGGTAGGCTCGTCACCTTGGCTGGGCACCTGGTTGAGCAGCTTGATCTCGCCTTTTGCACTGACGGCGAAACTGCTGACCCCGCCCTTCGGCGTTTCGTTGACCGCAAAGAGCTGGCGTTGATCGGCCGACAGCACCAGCCATGAAGGGCTGACACTCTCCACCACCTGCTGCGGCGACGGGTCGATATGACCGGTCTTTTCGTCGAACCCGTAGCGGTAGATGCCCTGGCTGGCGCCATCGGTGTAACTGCCCACCAGCAAGGTGGCGGCGTGGGCATGGATGGTCAGGCTCATCAGGCTAGCGGTCAGCAGGCTCGTCCAGATCCGATTCATCTTCGTCATCATCCGGGGCGCGAAAGGCACTCATACAGACTAGCCGATGCGCGCCGTCGGCATCGTCGAGTTGCCACTCGTCACCCACGGCGATGGCAGCTGTGATCTGCTCGGGGGTGAAGGTCCAGCGGCGGAGCTGGCGGCCGTCCATGCATTCGATGGTGAGGCCGGATTCATCGGAGGTGAAGTCGAAGGCGTGCAGGCCGTCGATCAGGAGCATGTCGCAGGACTGCAGGGCGGTGGCGAGGGGGGACATGGGGGTACCAATCTGAAATGAGTTGGCATTATAGCCTTGGGGCTGCCTTGCAGCCCATTCGCAGCACAAGGCTGCTCCTACAGGGGGACCGCGAACCTTCTGTAGGAGCAGCCTTGTGCTGCGAATGGGCCGCAAAGCGGCCCCCGGCAATTCAATGAGCGAAAATGGAGCCCCCCTCCTTGCCCACCATCTTCTCAGGCTTGATCAGGAACCTTGCCAGCGCCGGCAGCAGCCACAGCGCACCGAACATGTTCCACAGCAGCATGAAGGTCAGCATCAGCCCCATGTCCGCCTGGAACTTGATCGCCGAGAAAATCCAGGTGCACACGCCGATGGCCAGGCACAAGCCGGTGAACAGCACTGCCTTGCCGGTCGAGCGCAGGGTCTCGTAATACGCCTCCTGCAACGGCAAACCGGCGCGCAGGAAGCTTTCCAGCCGGCTGTAGATGTAGATGCCATAGTCCACGCCAATGCCCACACCCAGCGCCACCACCGGCAAGGTCGCCACCTTGACCCCGATGCCCATGTAGGCCATCAGCGCGTTGCCCAGCACCGAGGTCAGCACCAGCGGCAGGACGATGCACAGGGTGGCGGCGAACGAGCGGAAGGTAATCAGGCACATCACCGCCACGCAGATGTACACCAGGATCAGGATGGTCAGTTCGGCCGACTTGATCACCTCGTTGGTCGCCGCTTCGATCCCGGCATTGCCCGCCGCCAACAGGAACTGCAGGCCTTCCTTGTTGTGGCTGTCGGCAAACGCCTTGGCCACGGCAGTGACCCGCTCCAGGGTTTCGGCCTTGTGGTCGTTGAGGAACACCAGCACCGGCGCCAGCGAGCAGTCGCCGTTGTACAAGCCGTCGGCGCGGGCGATGGAGTTGTTGAGGATGTCCGGGTTGCGCGACAGGGTTTCCCATTTCAGGCTGCCCTCGTTCATGCCCTTGATCACCTGCTTGGACACGGTCACGAGGGAAATAGCCGACTGCACGCCCGGGGTGTTCTGCATGGTCCACATCAGCTCGTCGATCGGCGCCATGGTCGAGTGGATCGAGCAGCTTTCCGGCGGGGTCTTGACCATGATCACCAGCACATCGGAACTGGTCGAGTAGTTACTGATGATGAAGTTGTTGTCCTGGTTGTAGCGCGAGTCCGGGCGCAGCTCCGGCGCGCCCTGGTCGAGGTCGCCGATCTTCAGGTTCTGGCTGTACCACAGGCCACCGGCGAAGGCGACCAGCGCCAGGGCCACCGACACCGGCGCCACCTTGGCACTGGCGAAGTTCGACAACAGGCGCCAGAACGGGTGCTCGCGTGTGGCGTCCTGCTTGCTGCGCTCGACGGCCTTCTTGCTGATGCCGACGTACGAGATCGCTACCGGCAGCAGGATGAGGTTGGTGAACACGATCACCGCCACACCGATGGAAGCACCGATGGCCAGTTCACGAATCACGCCGATGTCGATAATCAGCAGGGTGATGAAGCCCACGGCGTCGGCGAGGATGGCGATCATCCCCGGCAGGAACAGCTGGCGGAAGGTGCGCCGGGCGGCGGTCAGGGCGTTGTCGGCGTCACTCGACTGCAGGGCGATACCGTTGATCTTCTGCACCCCGTGGGAAATGCCGATGGCGAAGATCAGGAACGGCACCAGCATCGAGTACGGGTCCAGGCCAAAGCCCACTGCATGCATCAGGCCCAACTGCCAGACCACTGCCACCAGGGTAGTGATGAGCACGGCGATGGTGCTGCGGATGCACCAGGTGAACCAGTACAGCAGCACCCAGGTGATGGCCAGGGCGACGCCGAAGAACATCGCCACCATCACCAGGCCGTCGATCAGGTCGCCGACCTTCTTGGCGAAGCCGACGATGTGCACCTTCACGTTGGGGTTCTGCGCCTGGAACTTGTCACGGATCTTTTCTTCAAGCTGGTGCGAGAACTGCTGGTAGTCCAGCTTCACCTGCTTGCCTGGGTCCTGCGGGTCGGGGTAGCTCTCCAGCAGTGGCACATCGACGATGCTGGACTTGAAGTTGTTGCCCACCAGTCGCCCCACCTGGCCAGACTTGAGCACGTTGTCGCGCAGGGTGTCGAGGCTGTCCTGCGAGCCGTTGTAGGTGTTGGGGATCACCTCGCCACCCGAGAAGCCTTCCTCGGTGACCTCGCTCCAGCGCACGCTGGGGCTCCACAGCGACTTCAGCCCGGCACGGTCGACGCCAGGGATGTAGAACACTTCGTCATGGATCTGCCGCAGGGTCTCCATGTAGTCCTTGTCGAAGATGTCGCCATTCACGGCCTCCACCGAAATGCGCACGGTGTTGCCGAGGTTGGCCAGGTCGTTGCGGTGCTCCATCATCTGCTCGATGAACGGGTGCTGCAGCGGGATCATCTTCTCGAAGCTGGTGGACGGGCGAATCTGCGTGGCCTGCCAGAACAGGAAGATGCTGACCAGCACGCACAGGGCGATGACCACGGGGCGATTGTTGAAGATCAGGCGTTCGAGCAACGTGGCCTTGTCCTGGTGATGCGGGTGCATGGTGATGCTCTCCCTGCTGGTCATGGACGCACCTCCTGGTCAGCACCCTGCGGGTCAGCCAGGTGCACGCCACCCTGCCCTACCAGCAGCAGGCCGCCATCGGCCAGGCCGCTGACGCCGGCCAGGGCAATGCGGTCGGCGCGGTTGTAGACACTGAAGGTCTGGCCGTCATCGGTACTGCGCAGCACGCTGCCGCCATTGCCGACCAGCACCAGGCTACCGTCCTCGACAAGCGTAGCGCCTGCCAGGCCGAATTCGAGGGTGCCACGTGCGGCCTTGAGCTCGATCGGTTGCCAGCTGTCACCGAAATCGGTGGAGCGGAACAGGTTGCCGCGCAGGCCGTAGGCCAGCAATGTGCGCGGCTGTGCAGTGCCGATCACGCCGAACAGCGAGCCCTCGTAGGGGCCTTGAACCTTGGCCCAGGTCTGGCCGTTGTCGGCTGAGCGGAACATGCCGCCCTGCTCGCCGACAATGAACAGGCCCGCGTCACGCACCTGGGCGATACCGTTCAGGTGCAGCTGGTCGGGGTTGTCCAGGCGCTCGGCCACGTCCTGCCAGTGCTGGCCGCCGTCGGTGGTTTCCAGCAAGGCGCCGTAGGCACCTACGGCAAAGCCGTGCCGGGCGTCGAGAAAGGCGACATCGAGCAAGGGTGCTTCGCGGGACAGGTCTTCGAACTGCTTGCTCCAGGTGGCACCACCATCGCTGCTGGCGAGCACCAGCGCATCGTGGCCGACGGCCCAGCCGCGCTTGTCGTCGAGGAAGAACACTGCGGTCAACAGTTGCCGGGTGGGCACCCGCGCCTGGGTCCAGGTTCTGCCCTGGTCGTCGGAGAACAGGATATGACCGCGATCGCCCACTACCACCAGGCGCTTACCGGCATGGGTGGCGTCGATCAGCAGGCTTTGGCTGGCCTTGGCCGATTCGGTGGAATATTCGTCGGCGGCAGCGGCTTGCACGCTGTCAGCCCACACGCCGAGCCCCAGCGCCAGTACCGCGCTGGCTGCCAATGGCCAGGCAAAGCGCCTGTTCTGTTCCCTCATGACTGTCCCCCTGTTGTGTTCTTGTCTGGTGGTCAATGCACTGCAGGTACTGCGAAAAGCCTGATCTAGAGGCCCGCAATAGCTTGAGGGGATCGTAGCGGGGATGTTTGCGGGAACACAACGGGCGGGGTGTTATGTTTTGTTGTCGGCTCCAAAAGCTTCGCGGGTAAACCCGCTCCCACAGGTCCTGCACAGCCCGTGAAAGCGGTGCAGGACCTGTGGGAGCGGGTTTACCCGCGAAGAGGTCGGTTCAGGCTACGGAAAACTCAAGCCAGGCTCTTGCTCACAACCTCATACACATCACTGGACAACTCACCAGAAGCCAGAATTCGCTCCAGCTCGCCCTTCATCAGGGCCTGACGCGCATCGTCATACTTGCGCCAGCGGGTCAGCGGTGCCAGTTGCCGCGAAGCGATCTGCGGGTTCAGCGCATTCAGCTCGATCACCAGGTCCGCCAGGAAGCGGTAGCCGGAGCCATCCGCCGCATGGAAGTTGACCAGGTTCTGCCCGGCAAAGGCGCCGATCAACGCACGTACCTTGTTCGGGTTCTTCAGGGTGAACGCCGGGTGCTGCATCAGCGCCTTGACCCGCGCCAGCCCGCCCGGCAGCGTACTGGCCGCCTGCACGCTGAACCACTGGTCCATGACCAGCGGGTTGTCCTTGAAGTGCTCGGCAAAGGCTTCCAGCGCCTTGGCCCGCTCGGCCTCGAACGGCGAGTTGACCAGCACGGCCAGGGCGGTCAGGCGCTCGGTCATGTTGTCACAGTGCTCGAACTGCTCCAAAGTCGCCTGCAGCACCTGCGGCTTGCCGCTCTGCATCAGGTACGACAGCGCGATGTTCTGCAGGCTGCGGCGAGCGAAATGCTCGGCCGAGGCCACGTAGGCGGTGCTGCGCGACACTTCGCGGTTGGCCTGGTAGCGCGCCCACAGGGCGTCGAACAGCTGCTCGGCGATCTGCTGGCGGGCGAACTCGCGGGCAGCATGGATGGCGTCCACGTCGGCCACCTGGCTGATCTCGGTGAGGTAGGCCTCACCCGGCAGCGAGAGCATTTCGGCAACCATGGCCGGGTCCAGCGACTCGTTGCCGAGCACGGTGCCCAGGGCGGTGATCAGGCGCTGGTCGAGCTTCAGTGCCTCGCCGCGCTGATGCTGGCCGATCAGCTCCTGCAGCACCTGCACCGACAACTGCTGCCCCGCCTCCCAGCGGTTGAAGCCGTCGCTGTCGTGCTGCATCAGGAACATCAGCTGGTCGCGGTCGTAGGGGAAGCTCAGCTTGACCGGTGCACTGAAGCCACGCAGCAGCGACGGCAGCGGCTTGGCCTGGATGCCCTGGAAGGTGAAGGTCTGCTCGGCCTCGGTCACCGACAGCACGCGGCTGGTGCCCTGCGCCGTATCTTCGCCGGCGAGTTGCAGCGGCAGGTCGTCGCCTGCGGCATCCAGCAGGCCAAGCTCCACCGGGATCACGAACGGCAGTTTTTCGGCCTTGTCCGGGGTCTGCGGGCAGCTTTGGCGGAAGGTCAGGCTGTAGGTTTGCGCGGCCGCGTCATAGGCCTCGCTGACTTCCAGGCGTGGGGTGCCGGCCTGGTTGTACCAGCGCTTGAACTGGGTGAAGTCGACGCCGTTGGCGTCTTCCATGGCCTTGATGAAATCGTCGGTAGTCACCGCCTGGCCATCGTGGCGTTCGAAGTACAGGTCGCTGCCCTTGCGGAAGCCGTCTGCGCCCAGCAGGGTACGAACCATGCGCACCACTTCGGCGCCCTTCTCGTACACGGTCAGGGTGTAGAAGTTGGAGATCTCGATGAAGCTGTCCGGGCGCACCGGGTGGGCCATGGGGCCAGCGTCTTCGGCGAACTGGTGAGTACGCAGGTAGGCCACGTCTTCGATGCGCTTGACCGTGCGCGAGTTCATGTCGGCGCTGAACTCGGCATCGCGGAACACCGTGAAGCCTTCCTTCAGCGACAGCTGGAACCAGTCACGGCAGGTGACGCGGTTGCCCGACCAGTTGTGGAAATACTCGTGGGCAACCACGCCTTCGACGCGCTGGTGGGCGGCATCGGTGGCGGTTTCGGCACGGGCCAGCACACAGCTGGAGTTGAAGATGTTCAGGCCCTTGTTTTCCATGGCGCCCATGTTGAAGTCGTTGACCGCGACGATCATGAAGATGTCCAGGTCGTACTCGCGGCCATAGACTTCTTCGTCCCAGCGCATGGACTTCTTCAGGCTGACCATGGCGTGGTCGCACTTGTCGATGTTCTCGGGCTCGACATAGATGCGCAGGGTCACGTCACGGCCGGACTGGCGGGTGAAGCTGTCCTCGACGCACCACAGGTCACCGGCCACCAGGGCAAACAGGTAGGCCGGCTTCATGAACGGGTCTTCCCAGGTCGCCCAGTGGCGACCATCGTCTGCCGGCCCGCTGCCGATCGGGTTGCCGTTCGACAGCAATACCGGGTAGCGATGCTGCTCGGCGATCACCGTGGTGGTGAAGGTGCTCATCACGTCCGGGCGGTCGAGGTAGTAGGTGATCTTGCGGAAGCCTTCGGCCTCGCACTGGGTGCAGAACATCTTGCCCGACTTGTACAAGCCTTCCAGCGCGGTGTTGCTCTCGGGGTGGATCTTCACGCTGGTGTCGAGGGTGAAGCGCTCGGCCTTGGGCTGCACGGTCAGGCCGTCGGCGTCGAGCTGGTAGTCGCCCGGCTGGAGTTCCTGGTCATCCAGCGAGGCGCGCAGCAGCTCCAGCTGCTGGCCATCGAGTACCAGTGGCGGCAGGCCGGCACCGCGTGCCGGGTTGCGGCGCATGACCAGTTGCGCGTGAACCAGGGTATGGTCCTCGAACAGCTCGAAGGTCAGGTGCGTCTCGTCGATCAGGTACTCGGGCGCCTGGTAATCCTTGAGGTAGATCACTTGCGGTTGTTCGGTACGCATGTGCAGGTCCTTTTTACTGGAGCACGGCCAACTGGTAGGCCGTGTACTTGCGAATATTGATCACACCGGTGTCGAAGATCAGGTACTGGCCCTTGATGCCCAGCAGCGTGCCTTCCACTACCGGGTCCTTGTCGAGGTTGAAGCTGACGATCTTCGATGGGTAGGCCTCGACCGGGTACTTCATCTGCACCACTTCGGCGTCGGCCAGCGGCTGGATCGCCTGCAGGCCGAAGCGCCCCTGCAGCTCGCGCAGGCCATCGGCACAGGCGTCGAAGACCTGTTCACGAATGGCCACCAGGTCGAGCTCCTCGGCATCGCCCTTGAGCAGGGCGCGCCAGTTGGTGCGGTCCGGCACCTGGCTGCGCAGCAAGTCTTCGACCAGGCCGGACTGCTGGCGGGTGGCCACGCGCACGATCGGCAGGGCCTGGGTGGCGCCCTGGTCGAGCCAGCGGGTGGGCAGCTGGGTGGCGCGGGTGATACCGACCTTGATCCCCGACGAGTTGGCCAGGTAGACCACATGGTCGGTCATGCAGAACTGTTCGCCCCACGACGGTTCGCGGCAGGTGCCGGCGTCATAGTGGCACTTTTCCGGGGCCATGATGCACACGTCACACTGGGCCAGTTTGGTCATGCACGGGTAGCAGTAACCCTGGCTGAAGCTGGTCTTGGTGCGCTTGCCACAATGGCTGCAGTGAATGGCGCCAAGATACTCAAGGCGCAGGCGCTGGCCGATAAACGGGTTGACCGGCACCTGCGTGTCATCAAGGCGAAAGCTGTACTGCACCACTGGCGCCTGCAGGCTTACCGCCATCTTGCTCAACGAGCCACGAGCGAGTTCGATCAATGTACCGAGTCCGACTTGAACAGAATGTTGGCGATCGGCGCGGACTTCGAGGCGCATTCCTGCGGGCCCATGTAGCCGGTACGCTGGTCTTCGGGCAGGTTTTTCATCTCCCAGGCGATTACCGCCTGCAGCGACAGCTCTTTCTGCTCGGCAGTGAGCTTGCGGCCATCCGACCATTTGCCGATTTCCACGGCCAGTTTCAGGCTCTCGTAGATTTCCGGGGTGATGTTTTCGATCATTTGCGCGAAAGTGGACATAGTGTCTCCTGATTCAAGCCGACAGTTTACGCCGGGCAAGCGCCCCACCCAAGAGCCCGGTCAGGCATCCGATGAGCAGCCCGCCGACGTGGGCAGCGTTGGCGATCTGGCCAAGGCCCAGGGTGTCGATCACGCCGCTCAGGCACACCACCAGCCAGATCAGCATCATCACCAGTACGCCCTTGGGCAGGTTGAAGTAACGGTCGGGTGCCAGCCACTGGTACAGCCAGATGTGCCCGAGCAGGCCGTACAGCACGCCGGACAGGCCACCGAACAGGCTCGGCCCGCTGCTGTAGTGCTGGGCCAGGTTGGACACCAGGCTGAACAGCAGGGTCAGGCCCAGCAGCGCCCACGGGCCCTGGCGCAGTTCGATGCGTTTGCCCAGCTCCCAGTACCACAGGCTGTTCATGG
This sequence comes from Pseudomonas sp. A2, assembly GCF_023100865.1. Classification (NCBI taxonomy): domain Bacteria; kingdom Pseudomonadati; phylum Pseudomonadota; class Gammaproteobacteria; order Pseudomonadales; family Pseudomonadaceae; genus Pseudomonas; species Pseudomonas sp. A2. The sequence continues at coordinate 1,913,658 of NZ_CP039127.1, read as the reverse complement.
CCAGGTGCAGCACGCCGAAATGCAGCAGCATGGGCGATACCAGGCGCCACCACTGGCCTTGGTCCAGGCTTTGCGCCAGCGGGCTGAAGTACAGGTAGTCGCCCTGGACGCGGAAATCGAGGAAGGTGAACCAGCTGATGGTGGTGAAATTGTCGCCAAGGCCGGTGAGGCCGGCGACGATGAAGCACAGCAGCAGGGTGATAGTGGTGACTTTGCAGGCTTTGGCCTGTTCTGCCAGGGAGGGTTGTGTGGGGCTATTCGCGGGTAAACCCGCTCCCACAGGGTCCTGTGCAAGTTCGAGGTCGGCGTTGCCGTCGGGGTAGCGCTGGTAGAGTTCGCGGACGTCTGCGGCCAGGGTGTCGGGGGCCCAGAGCACCTGGGCATCGCCCTCCTCGCTGACCCGGTGCGGCACCTGCAGGCGCTGCAGCAGGTGAACGAAGCCGCTGAGGTCGACCGACAGCGGCAGGCGCATCACTTCGATAATGTTCATTGGTTGGCCTGTGGGCGGTCGACGTCGACCCAGACGAACTTGTGCGGGTCGATGCGGGTTTCATCATCCAGCCGGTAGGCGGCCAGCTTGCCATAGAGCACGGCGCTGTAGTCCAGGCAGGCCAGGTTGGCGCGGATCGGCGCCGGGCGGCCGCTGCGCCAGTAATGGCCGACGAACAGCATGGGCTCGTCTTCGGCATAGCGCAGCAAGGCGTTCTTCTGGCTGTGACTGAGCGGGGTGCTGGCCACTTCCGCGGGCAGGGCGTCTGGCTGGAACACGATGTCGCCGTAGGTTTGCGGGTCTTCTTCCCAGAACTTGGTACGGAAGAAGGCACGGGTCAGGCCGTCGCCACCGGTGAGGGTCAGGCCGTCCGGCAGGCGCATGTCGGTGCCGCGCAGCAGGCGGTTGCACACGGTGGCAGCAAAGCTGCCGTTCACCGCCGAGGCCTGGATGAAGTGTTCGTCGATGCGCCCGTCGGGGTACTGCTGGCGCAGCGGCTCGATCAGCCGCGGGTCCCAGCAGGCATGCACCAGGCGGAAACGCCCGGCGTCGACGAACAGCGGCAATTCGTAGAACCAGTTGACGAAGTCGTGCCAGTCAGCGGGGTGGTGGGCAAATTGGGTCAGGGTTTCGTCGATCAGCCGGGCGTGGCGTGGCGTATGCTCGCGCACAAAGGCCTTGCCGCTGCCAGGCAGTGCCGGGGTGACCCAGCCCAGCGCGTTGTACTCGTGGTTGCCCATGATGCAGAACGCCTGGCCGGCCTCGACCATGTCGTGGACGATGTGCAGCGCCTCGCGGATGCGTGGCCCGCGGTCGACGATGTCGCCAAGGAACAGCGCCTGGCGCCGCGGGTGGCGCCACACGCCTGCCACACGCTTGTAACCGAGGGCGTCGAGCAGGCGTTCAAGGGTCAGCGCACAACCGTGCACGTCACCGATGATGTCGAAACTACGCGCCGGATCGAGCATCAGTCGTCCCTGCTTCCCAGCCGGCTGCCCCAGCCGAGCTTGGTGCGGCAGACCTCGTAGTAATTGTGGTCCAGCGGGTGGATCAGGCGCAGCTTCTGCGGTTTCTTGCTCACCGTGATGGTGTCGCCGGGGGCGCAGGTGAAGTGGTTCTGGCCGTCACAGGATACCTGCGGGTAGATCTGCAGGTCCTTGGACACCACGATCTTCAGTTCGCTGTTGCCGTCGACCACGATCGGCCGGCCCGACAGGGTGTGCGGGTACATCGGCACGATGACGATGGCATCGAGCTTGGGGTGCATGATCGGGCCGCCGGCCGACAGCGCGTAGGCGGTGGAGCCGGTGGGGGTGGCGACGATCAGGCCGTCGGCCTTCTGGCTGCAGACGAACTGGCCATCGATGTAGATCTCGAACTCGATCATGCGCGTGGACTTGCCCGGGTGCAGCACCACATCGTTCAGCGCATCACCCTGTCCGATGGCTTCGTTGTGGCGGCGTACCTCGGCCTGCAGCAGGAAGCGGTTTTCCACCAGGTAGTGGCCGTCGAGCACTTCGGCGACCTTCTCTTCCAGCTCGTCGGGGCGGATGTCGGTGAGGAAGCCCAGGTTGCCACGGTTGATGCCCAGCACCGGAATGTTGTGCCGGGCCAGGGCGCGGGCGGCGCCCAGCAGGCTGCCGTCGCCGCCGACCACAATGACTAGGTCACAGACCTCGCCCAGCAGCTTGCGGGTGGAGGTTTGCAGGCCATGGCCAGGCAACACTTCGGCGATGGTGTCCTCGAGGATCACGTGCAGGTGGCGCTCGATAAGAAATTTTTTCAGTCGGCGAATGGTGTCGAGCACCTGGGAGCTGCCAAGGCGGCCAATGATACCGATATTGCGAAATTGCTCCATGGGGCTCCTGCGAGGCTCTGCGGCGGGTGACTATGCCGCGATTATGGGCGAAACCACCGGGTAGCGGCAAACCGGCTATGCTCGCAGGATGATGCCATTCGCCCTGCTCCACGACCTGCCCCGGCAGCTACGCCGCCCCAACGTGCGCGACCTGGCCTGGGCCCTGCTGTCGCCCCCGTTGCTCAGCACCCCGCCCTGCCCCCAGCGCCACCCGCTGGCGGGCAGCCTGTGGGCGGACCAGCCACAGCGCCTGGCAGACTGGCTGCGGGCGCTGGATGACAATGACCGCCCATTGCGCGACTGGCTGGCGCAGCTGGGTAGCCGGCGCCTGGGGCACTACTACGAACGGCTGTGGCAATTCGCCCTGGGCCAGGCCCCGGGCATCGAACTGCTGGCGGCCAACCTGGCGATTCGCGAAGGCGGGCGCACCCTGGGCGAGCTGGATGTGGTGCTGCGCGACCGCGATGGTGTGCACCACCTGGAACTGGCCATCAAGCTGTACCTGGGTCCGGAACACCCCGGGCACGACCCCGACGCCTGGCTAGGGCCAGGCTGCCATGACCGACTGGGAAGCAAACTGGCGCACCTGGCACGGCACCAGTTGCCCATGTCGGCGGGGGCACACAGCCGCGAGGTGCTGGCCCGGCTGGGGGTGGAGCAGGTGCAGGCGCATGTGTGGCTGGGTGGCTATCTGTTCTACCCGTGGCCCGGGCATGCGCAGCCACCACAGGGCGCCAACCCGCAGCACTTGCGCGGGCGCTGGTTGCGGCGGCGGGACTGGGTCATGGGCGAAGGTGAGCAATGGCAGCCGCTGCAACGGCATGCCTGGCTGGCGCCGGCGCGGGTCGAGGCGCATGAGTGCTGGGCGGTGGAGCAGTTTGCGGCGTGGCTGCATGTGCTGGAACGGCAGGCTCCGGCGCAGTTGCTGGTGAGGTTGGAGCAAGAGGCTGACGGGGCGTGGCAGGAGGCCGAGCGGGTGTTTCTGGTGGCTGACAGTTGGCCATTTACACCCGAGGCATGATGCAGGCTGTTCCGGCCTCTTCGCGGGCTTGCCCGCTCCCACAGGTACTGCACAGGTCTCTGGCTCAGCGCTGTGCCTGTGGGAGCGGGTTCACCCGCGAAAGGGCCGGTGCAGACAACACAATTTTCACAGACCTGGCGCAAAGATTTGTTACCCCGTAGCCACTACAGTACTTCCTGAGCGCCGGCAAGAGCGCTATTCCGACCTGATGACGAGGACCGATCATGGTTTCATCCACCCCCACGACCCATTACGCGCGCCTGTCCATCGCCCTGCACTGGCTGATGCTGGTGCTGCTGGCCGCTGTCTACGCCCTAATCGAACTGCGTGGCCTGTTCCCCAAGGACAGCGTCGAACGCAACCTGATGAAGGACCTGCACTTCATGCTCGGGCTCAGCGTGTTCGTGCTGGTCTGGTTGCGCCTGGCCATCCGCCTGAGCCGCCCGACTCCACCCATCGTGCCCAAGCCTGCGGCCTGGCAGACCGGCCTCGCGCACCTGATGCACCTGGCGTTGTACCTGCTGATGATCATCCTGCCGCTGGCCGGCTGGCTGATCCTCAGTGCCGCCGACAAACCAGTGCCGTTCTTCGGCCTGGAGCTGCCGCACCTGATCGGCCCGAATCCCGACCAGGCCAAGTTCATCAAAGGCTGGCATGAACGCATCGGCAGCTGGGGCTACTGGCTGATCGGCCTGCACGCGCTGGCCGGGCTCTATCACCACTATGTGCAGCGCGACAACACGCTGCTGCGCATGCTGCCCTACAAGTAACCGCGCCGGCCCTGCAGGCCGCCGGTGTGCACCACGATCAGGCGGGTGCCGGGCGCGAACAGCCCGGCCTCGACCTGCTCACGCAGGGCCAGCAGAGCCTTGCCGGTGTAGAGGGCTTCGAGCGGCACGCCTGTGTGCCGCTCGCAATCAGCGATGAACGCCAACTGATCAGCGTCGAATTTGCCGAAACCGCCACGGCAGGCGTCGTGCAGTTGGTAGCCATGCGCGCCGGCCAGTGCTGCTACCGCCTCCGGCACACCATGGTCCCTGGGTACCGCCAATGCACCATGCACCACATGTGCGCCCGCCTCGGCCATTACCAGACCGGCCAGGGTAGTCCCCGTTCCGGTAGCCAGCCACCAGGCGTCGTAACCCGACCAGCCCAGTGCCGCGATCTGCGCCCGTGCCTGCTGCATGATCAGCGCGCAACCCTGTGCACCGGCAAGCCCGCCTCCCCCTTCGGGGATGCAGTGCCAACCCGGGTAGCGTGCCTGCCAAGGGTCCCAGAAACCCGCTTGGTTTCGTGCGCGGTAGCCGCCATAGCCCAGCCAGTGCAGTTCCATGCCCAGCGTCTGCAGGTCACGCACGGTTGGCGTGTCCTGGGCGTGACCACGCAGCAGGCCGGCGGTGGCAAAGCCGAAGCGCTTGCCGGCAGCGGCCAGGGCGTGCAGGTGGTTGGAATGGTTGCCGCCGAGGCTGATCAGGCCCGGGGCGTTGCTGGCGCTGGCCTGTTGCAGGTGATGGCGTAGCTTGAACCATTTGTTGCCGCTGATCAGCGGGTCGATCAGGTCCAGGCGCAGGATGGCGGCTTCTACCTGGGCTTGTTGCAGCCAGGGCAGGATCAGGGGCTGCAGGGGGGCTTGGGGCAGGTCAAAGTGCATCGTGCGAGTTTACCAGTGAAAGCCTGGGGCTGCTTTGCGTCCCTGTGTGGGTTCACCCGCGAACACCGGCGCAGCCAGTGCCATACACCGCGCAGCCTTATTCGCGGGTGAACCCGCTCCCACAGGGCCGCAAAGCGGCCCCGGCGATCTCAGAGCTCAGCCGCCAATCTCGAACCTTGATTGATCGCCCGCTTGGCATCCAGCTCGGCCGCCACATCGGCCCCACCAATCAGGTGCACCGACTGCCCCGCCGCCACCAGCCCGTCCTGCAGTTCGCGCAGCGGTTCCTGCCCGGCACAGATCACCACGTTGTCCACCGCCAGCACCTGCGGCTCGCCATCGGCCACGCGAATGTGCAGGCCGGCATCGTCGATGCCCAGGTACTCGACGCTGTTGAGCATCTGCACCCGCTTGTTCTTCAACCCGGTGCGGTGAATCCAGCCGGTGGTCTTGCCCAGGCCGTCACCCACCTTGGATTTCTTGCGCTGCAACAGGTACACCTGCCGCGCCGGGGCATGCGGCTCGGCCTTGATCCCGGCCACGCCACCACGTGCCTGCAGATGGGTATCGATGCCCCACTCCTTCCAGAACGCCTCACGGTCCTGACTGGTGGCCACGCCCTGGTGCACCAGGTATTCGGAAACGTCGAAACCGATGCCACCCGCACCAATCACCGCGACAGCCTTGCCCACCGGCTTGCGCTCGAGCAGCACGTCGAGGTAGCTGAGCACCTTGGCATGCTCGACACCGGGGATAGCCGGCGTGCGCGGGGCGATGCCGGTGGCCAGGATGATCTCGTCGTAGCCACCGTCCACCAGGGCCTGCACATTGACCCGGGTGTTCAGGCGCAAGTCCACGCCCGTGCTTTTGACCTTGTTGCGGAAGTAACGCAGGGTTTCATGGAACTCTTCCTTTCCCGGTACCCGCTTGGCCACATTGAACTGCCCGCCGATCTCGCTGGCGGCATCGAACAGGGTCACCGCGTGGCCGCGCTCGGCCGCCACCGTGGCTGCCGCCAGGCCGGCCGGGCCTGCGCCGACCACGGCAATGCGCTTCACGGTGCGCACAGGCAGGTAGTTGAGCTCGGTCTCGTGGCAGGCACGCGGGTTGACCAGGCAACTGGTCAGCTTGCCGCCGAAAGTATGGTCCAGGCAGGCCTGGTTGCAGCCGATGCAGGTGTTGATCTCGTCGCCGCGACCAGCAGCGGCCTTGTTGACGAAGTCCGGGTCGGCCAGGAACGGACGTGCCATCGAGACCATGTCGGCATGGCCTTCGGCCAGCACCGCCTCGGCCACCTCCGGAGTATTGATGCGGTTGGTGGTGATCAGCGGAATGTTCACCACGCCGCGCAACTTGGCGGTGACCTTGCTGAAGGCCGCACGCGGCACCTTGGTGGCAATGGTCGGGATACGCGCTTCGTGCCAGCCGATACCGGTATTGATCAAGGTCGCGCCGGCCTGCTCGATGGCCTTGGCCAGCAGCTCGATTTCGTCCCAGGTGCTGCCGCCCTCGATGAGATCGAGCATCGACAGGCGGAAGATGATGATGAAGTTCGGCCCGACCGCGCCGCGCACCCGGTTGACGATCTCCACCGCCAGGCGCATGCGGTTTTCATAGCTGCCACCCCAGCGGTCGGTGCGGTGGTTGGTGTGGGCGGCGAGGAACTGGTTGATGAAGTAGCCTTCCGAACCCATGATCTCGACGCCGTCGTAACCGGCGCGCTGGGCCAGCACCGCGCAATTGACGAAGTCGGCGATCTGCTTCTCGATACCCGCCTCGTCCAGTTCCTTGGGCTTGAACGGGTTGATTGGCGCCTGGATCGCGCTGGGTGCCACCTGCCGAGGGCTGTAAGCGTAGCGCCCGGCATGCAGGATCTGCAGGCAGATCTTGCCGCCGGCAGCGTGTACCGCCTCGGTGACGATGCGGTGCTTGTCGGCTTCTTCCTCGGTGCTGAGCTTGGCCGCCCCGGAATACACCCCACCCTCATCGTTGGGCGCGATGCCGCCGGTGACCATCAGGCCGACGCCACCGCGGGCGCGCTCGGCAAAGTACGCCGCCATGCGCTCGAAGCCGCCCGGGCGCTCTTCGAGGCCGGTATGCATCGAGCCCATCAGGGTGCGGTTGCGCAAGGTAGTGAAGCCCAGGTCCAGCGGTGCGAGCAGGTGCGGGTAGCGGTCGGCGGCCATGGAAAGGTCCCCAGGTGGCGTATTCACGGAATGCGGGTGCCTCACCGGCTGGCGGACCCCGTCGTTTGTCTGCCTGCGACATTAAACAGACGTTTGAACGGGCTCAATGATCGAAACTGACAAGTTATTGATCCTCGCGCACAGCGCGACTACCCTAGGAAACTCTTGTTTCCAAGGCGCTGTCCTGCTTCATGCGAAAACTCCTGGCAAGCGCCCTGGCGCTGGTGATGATCGCCGCCCTCTGCGGCTACGGTTTCTGGACCCAGCAGCGCCCGGAAGGCCATTACCTGTCCGACCTGCGCATCGAACTGGCGCTGAACCATGGCGTGCCGGGCGAGCACGGCAACCTGCTTGGCGTCGAACCGCTGCTGTTCCCGGGCGACTACCAGAACCTGCAACGCCTGCACCGCAAGCTCGCGGCCTACCTGGAGCAAGCCCGCACCCAAGGGCTGGTCGGCCCGCGCACGGTGGTGGTGCTACCCGAGCACATCGGCACCTGGCTGTGGGCGCGTGGCGAAAAGAACGAGCTTTATCAAGTCACGCAAAGCCGCGAAGCCCTGCAATGGCTGGAACTGAGCAACCCGCTGCGCTATGGCCTGGCCATGCTCCGTGCCGACGGGGACGACTGGCGCGCCGACGCGCACCTGCGCATGAAAGCCGAGCAGATGGCTGCGGACTACCAGCAACTGTTCGGTGGCCTGGCCAAGGAATTCAATGTCACACTGGTGGCCGGCTCCATCGTGCTGCCCGCCCCCTACGTGAAACAGGGCGTGCTGCATGCCGGCAGCGGCCCGCTGTTCAACAGCAGCGTGGTGTTCGCCGGCGACGGCTCGCTGCTGGGCCAACCGCAACGCCAGCAGTTCCCCGACAGCGAAATGCGCCGCTATGTGCACGATGGCCGCCAGCACCCGCTGCAGGTATTGCAAACCCCTGCCGGGCGCCTGGGCGTGCTGGTGGGCAGCGACAGCTGGTACCCGGAAAACCACCAACAACTGGCCCAACAGGCAGTACAACTGATCGCCAACCCGGTGTTCCTCAGCGGCAAGGGCAGCTGGCAAGCGCCCTGGCGCGGCAATCGCCATCAGGATGCCAGCGCCGGGCTGCCCTTGCGGCGCGGCGAAGTCAGCGAACAGGCTGCATGGCAGCGACTGACCCAATCGGCCGGAACCAGCGTCAGCAGCATGAGCGTGTTCATGCGCGGGCAGTTCTGGGAACAGGGCAGCGACGGCCAGGGCTTTGCCCGCCAGGCGGGTGAATTGCTGGCAGGCACCCCCAGCCCTGGAGCCCGCCTGTTGAACCTGTGGTTGTAAGCCCATGGCCCGCCCCCGCGTGCGCCTGGGTGACCTGTCGGTTGGTTTTGTCCAACCGCTGACCGAGGCCCTGCGTGAACTGGGCCACGACCCCGAGCCGCTGCTGCGCCGCTATGGCCTGGACGCGGCACGCCTGGGCGAAGCCGGTGCGCGCTTGTCGATCCCGCGCTACATGCACCTGGGGCACGCTGCCATCGAGCTGTGCGGCGAGGCCGCGCTGGGCCTGCACATGGGGCGCCTGAGCCGCCTGGCGCATGCCGGCCTGGCCGGGGTCACCGCTGCCCAGGCACCGAACCTGGGCGAGGCGGCACGTACCCTGTTGCGCTTCGAACCGCTATACGCCGCCAACTACCGCGGCCACTCCAGTTTTCAGGAAGATGCCCAGGGCGCCTGGCTGCGCTTCTACTCCATCAGCCCCTACAACGCCTACAACCGTTTCGTGGTCGATTCGCTACTTGCCGGCTGGCTCGCCCAGCTTGCCGACCTGGCCGGTACGACCGTGCAGGCCGAACATATGGACATCGAGTTCGCCGCACCCGCCTATGCCGCGCGCTACCAGCCGCTGTGCAGCACACCCGTGCAGTTCGCAGCAGCGAGTAACCAGCTGCGCCTGAGCCGGACCACGCTGCAGCTGGCCAACCCCAGGCATTGCCCGAGCACCTGGCAGCACCTGCTACAGCTGTGCGAGGCGGAAATGCTGCAGCGTACGCGGGTGCGCAGCCTGGGTGAGCGCATTACCCACCTGCTGGGCCCGTTGCTAAATGGTGGCCGTGAACCGGACCTGGAAGAAGTGGCGCTGCACCTGCAACTGCCGACCTGGACCTTGCGCCGCAAACTGGCCGAGGAAGGCACGCGCTTTCGCGACCTGCTCAGTGAAACACGGCGCGACCTGGCCGAGACCTATATTCGCGATACGGAGTTGGCCTTCGGCGAGATTGCCTATCTGCTGGGGTTTGCGTCGGCCGAGGCCTTCCAGCGCGCGTTCAAGCGCTGGACGGGCCTTACACCGGGAGAGTTTCGCCGCAGCCAGCGGCGGGCGGGCTAGAGCTCTGTAGCGTCGTCAGCCGGTTCCGGGGTGTCCAGTTCATAAGCCTGGAATTCGAGAAGTTCTTCTTGGTATTCGTCCATAGCCCTAAGCCCTCTTCACTCATTTTTCCTGGTAACTGTCGCCTCACCCTAGTCAGGAAGGATGAAGGAATCATGACAAGCTTATGATCCGGTGCCCAGCAATCGTTAGCCCCGTGCTACTTGATATTAGCCGTTTGTAGGTCATGCAGGCTTTAGACGGCAGGCCCAAGCCGAACTACGCGTGCGCAGTGCTGGCTGTGCTCCCCCGTGCAGTGCGCGAGCATGCCGTAGCCATTTCTGTCGCCGCAGGTGTGCCCCATGACAAGCTCAGCCTGGCACTAAGTGCTCTGGCGACTGCGCACTCAGCGCCCTTTTCAACACTTCGTAGAGTTTGCCGTCACCCGATTGAGCAACGTTGAAGCGCAGGAAATCCCCCGCCGTCATGGATTGGCTGAACGCATTACCGGGCGCCAGCACTACACCTTCATTCAGGCAGGCCCTGGCCAGCGTTGCTGCATCCTTGCCTTGAGGGAGCTGGCACCAGAGGTACATGCCTGCCTGGGGAATCATCCACGGCTTGATACCAATGGCCTGAAGCCTCGGCACCGTTCTGTCCATTGCCTCGCCTAACCGGTGGCGGACACCTTCCATGTGTTTTCGGTACCCGCTATCCGTAATCGCTTGATAGACGATGTCCGCGGCCAAGCGTCCAGCGCCGAAGGTGGTCGCGATCTTCAGGTCGACCAGGCTCTCGATCCATTCACCACGGGCGGCGATGTAGCCGCATCGGATTGAAGCAGAGATGGTCTTGGAAAAGCTGCCTATCTGAATCACACGCGAGAGGCCGTCGAAGGCAGACAGCCGTGGCGCGGGCGTATTCTCGAAATCCGCGAAGATGTCGTCCTCCACGATCACCAGGCTAGAGGTGTCGGCCAGCTTCAGCAGCCTGTGCGCGGTGACCGGGGACAGGCTGGCCCCGGTTGGGTTGTGGATGCCGGAATTGGTGATGTACAACCTGGGTGCGTGCCTGAGCAGGGCTGCGCCGAACGCCTCGATGTCCGGGCCCGTGTGCGTGTAAGGTACCCCGACAATCTTCACCCTGTGGGCTTTGAGCAGTGCGTGAAAATTGAAATAGCAGGGGTCGTCGACCAGGACCGTGTCCCCCGGTTCCAGCAGAAAACGGCAAATCAGGTCGATGGCGTGGGTGCCCGACTCGGTGAGCATGATCTGTTCCAGCGGGGCTTCGATGCCGATGCCAGCCAGCCGTCGCGACAGGAACTGCCTGAGCGGCGGATGCCCGAGCGGCGACGCGTACTCGGCCAGTTTTACCGTGTCGGAACGGGCAGCGACTCGCAGCGCTTTACGCATGCCGGCTTCGTACATCCAGGAGGCAGGAAGCCACCCGCACCCTGGTTTCAGCGCATCGCTGGAGGTTTCAAGAGACTGCCGCGAGATCCACAGCGGGTCGACCTCACGATCGAGCCTGGGGCCGAGTTCGGTCAGTGCCAAGGGCGCCACGGGCCCTGCCACGTAGTAGCCAGAGCCAGGGCGGGCGCTGAGCACCCCCTCTGCCATCAACCGTTCATAGGCCTCAAGTACGGTAGAAACCGATACCTGCATGGCCTGCGCCATTGCCCGGACCGAAGGGATCCGCGTACCGGGTGTGTAGGTCCGGGAGGCTATCCTCGCCTGCACCTCACCCATGACGGTCCGAATCAGCGTTCCACTGCGTTTCATCGCACCCTCAACTGTGCTGGATTAATGTGCATAACAGTTCGGTCAAACTGTATTGGATTGTACATGGCCTTGGTGAACGCGTCAGTGATGTACTGAACCCAGACTTATCGAGGACTGGGCGATGGAAAAATCAACAAGCGGATGGATCAACGGCTTCATAGGCGTCGCCATCTTCGCCGGCTCGCTGCCGGCCACCCGTGTGGCAGTGACGGCCTTCGAACCGACGTTCCTGACCTGTGCCAGGGCAACGATTGCCGCTCTGTTGGGGGCGCTTTTCTTGCTTGTGCTGCGCCAGCCTCGCCCTGAACGTGGTGACCTGTGGTCATTGGCGGTAACAGCGTTGGGCGTGGTAATCGGTTTCCCGCTGCTGACGGCACTGGCCCTGCAGCATGTAACCTCTGCGCATTCCATTGTCTTTGTCGGGCTGCTGCCGCTGTGTACCGCAGGGTTTGCCGTGCTGCGGGGCGGTGAGCGACCTCGGCCACTGTTCTGGTTGTTCTCGTTGACGGGTGCCGGAATCGTCGTTGGTTATGCGCTTATGAATGGTGGGGAGGCATCGGCGCTGGGCGATTTGCTGATGATGGCGGCGGTCATCGTCTGTGGGTTGGGTTATGCCGAAGGGGCGCGGCTGTCGCGGACGTTGGGGGGTTGGCAGGTGATCAGTTGGGCGTTGCTGGTGGCGTTGCCGCTGATGCTACTACTGACAATCACTAATCTTCCGACACCAGATGCCTTCGCCAGAGTAAGCGCCCCTGCGTGGTTCAGCCTCGGCTACGTTTCACTGTTCAGCATGCTGATCGGTTTTGTGTTCTGGTACCGAGGGCTGGTCCAGGGTGGCATTGCAGCAGTAGGCCAGTTGCAACTCTTTCAGCCGTTCATGGGGCTTGGGCTGGCAGCGTTGCTGCTGCACGAACAGGTCAGCTGGATGATGCTTGTGGTGACGCTGGGGGCTGTCATCTGTGTTGCCGGGGCCAAGAAGTACGCCTTGTAGCTGTCGATTCAGAAAAAAGCGAATTGGGAAGGCTTCGCCAAGCCGCAGCGCGCCTTGGGGACCTCCGTAAGCTGTTCGGACCGGGGCAGTTGCACAGCACAGGGCCAAGTTCATGGGCACGGAGGATTTTGCCCCATGGCGGTACTGCGCAGATGTTGAGAACTGCGCAGTACCTGTGGGAGCGGGTTTACCCCTACAGGCAAGCCATCAGAGGGCGGGGGACGCGGGCTCAGCGGCCTCGGCAGGCTGTGCTTGCTGTTGTACTTCAATAGGCGCAGCCTCAGCCGGCGGCGCCACTGGCTGCGAGCCCTGGCTGTCATCCAGCACCGGCGCTGCTACCGCCTCGCTGGCCGGGGCTACAGGGGCCGGGGCTGGCGCCGCTTCAACCAAAGGCGCCGCCACCGGGGCCGGAGCCATCGGCGCTGCGGCGGCCTGCTCCGGCAGCCCCAAGGCAGCCGCTGGCGCGTCGACCTTCGGCGCGGGCTCCTCGACCTTGGCCTTGCTCTCCTGTTTAGGCTTGGGCTTTGGCAGGTAGCTTTCAACCAGGGCGAAATAGCGATCATAGAACTGCGCCGCTGTCACAGTCTCGCTGGCCACCTTGACCATCGAGTCGTCGCTGGAGCCGATCGGCATCGAAACCGACCCCAGTACACCAACGCCCAGGCTGGCGGAAGTGTTGGACTTTTTCAGGGCGTAGCGGTCCTGCAGGGCGTTGGCAAACATGGTCGAACGCTGCTCGTCGCTCACATCCGGCGCACAGGTGACGTTGAAACTGATCTGCAGGTGGTTCTCGCTGTTCTGCTGGAAGCTCTTGTTGCCCACCACCTGGTTGGCGCCGCTGCTGGTGATGATGTAACCCTGGCTGAGCAAGGCGCGTCGGGCGGCCTCGCAGGAGCCGGCATCGCTCACCGGGAAGCTGCGCGAGAAGGTGCCCGAGTCATCGAAGTTCTCGTGCTCGTAGACGGCGGCTTTTTTCGAGGAACAACCGGTCACGCCCGCCAGCACCAGGGCCAGCCCGAGCGCACCAAAGACGGAAGATCTGGTCATTGCGAATTCCGGGTAAGTCAAGAAGGTGCCTATTGTGCAACACAGCAGGCAGGCACAGGAACCGCTGATCGGTGAAGAGTCTGTCAGGTTCGTGTAAATCTGGATCAAGGGCGGCAATTGCCAGACGCAAAAACGAAAAAAGCGACCCTAAGGTCGCTTTCTCGTGGCTTCGAGACGTTCAAGGGGCCTCGAAGCGAAGATGGCGCAGCGGACGGGACTCGAACCCGCGACCCCCGGCGTGACAGGCCGGTATTCTAACCGACTGAACTACCGCTGCGTATCATTCAGGCTTGCGCCCGATTGAAACCTGGGTCTACCCTTCCGGCGCGATGGCCTCAGGACAGGCACAAAAAAAGCGATAACGTGATCGCTCCTTTTGTGTTTGCTTCAAGGTGTTCAAGGGACCTTGAAACGAAGATGGCGCAGCGGACGGGACTCGAACCCGCGACCCCCGGCGTGACAGGCCGGTATTCTAACCGACTGAACTACCGCTGCGTATCGTTCAGGCTTTCGCCCGATTGAAACTGGGATCAGCCCAAGGCGTTTACCTTGTGGCTTCAGACCGGTGCCAGGCACCCATCTGATACTGAAAAATGGCGCAGCGGACGGGACTCGAACCCGCGACCCCCGGCGTGACAGGCCGGTATTCTAACCGACTGAACTACCGCTGCGCAGTGCGTTCCTCTCTGGCTATCGGTTTCTTGCGAAACCTGAAGCACCAGGAACATCTCAGGAAGTGGTGGGTGATGACGGGATCGAACCGCCGACCCTCTGCTTGTAAGGCAGATGCTCTCCCGGCTGAGCTAATCACCCTCGCGATGTTGCTTGTTGCGTTTGCTTCGCTGAGGCCGCGAAATTTACGCAGGTGGCGAAGCTAAGTCAATAGCCCCATTGAATTTTTTTCAGAAAGGAGCAAAAAGCGGTTCGGTTGCCTGTGGCGGCCTCTTCGCGGGTAAACCCGCTCCCACAGGTACCGCACAGGTCTTGAGAACTGCGCTGCATCTGTGGGAGCGGGCGTGCCCGCGAAGAGGCCGGTACAGGATATGCACAAGGCTCAGGTGTAGATCATCTTGCGGGTCATGCCGCCATCGACCACGAACTCCTGGCCGGTGACGAACGCCGCTTGCCGAGACAACAGCCAGGCAACCATGGCCGCCACGTCTTCCACCGTCCCTACCCTGCCCGTCGGGTGCTGGGCATGGTCCGCCTCGGTCAACGGCTCGGCACGGCGCTGCGACGGATCACGGGCATCGATCCAGCCCGGGCTCACCGCATTGACGCGAATCTCCGGGCCCAGGCTCATGGCCAAGGCATGGGTCAAGGCCACCAGGCCGCCCTTGCTCGCTGCGTAGGCCTCGGTATCGGGTTCGGATTGCCGTGCCCGGGTGGAGGTGAGATTGACGATCGCCCCATTGTGCGCACGCAGGTACGGCGCACAATGCTTGGCCAGCAGCATCGGGCCGTTGAGGTTGACCGCCAGCACCCGGTTCCACTGCGCCAGGCTCAGGCTTTCCAGGGTCTGGTTGTGCGGGTTGGCGATGGCCGCATTGCACACCAGCGCGTCCAGGCGACCAAACTGCCCCAGCACCTCCGACACCCCGGCGCTGACCTGGGCCTCGTCGGCAACGTCCATGGTGATGAACCAGGCATTGTCACCCAGCGCCTTGGCCGCCTTTGCGCCGCGCTGGCGGTCGAGGTCGCTGAGCACCACCTGCCAGCCTTCGCAGATCAACCAGGCGGCAATACCCAGGCCGATGCCGCGTGCGGCACCGGTCACCAGGGCTACCCGGCCGTTATGGCCGGGCGTGCCGCCGCGAATTTCAATCACAGTGCCGCCAACCCGCGCGCCAGGTCGGCCTGCAGGTCGGCCACATCTTCCAGGCCCACGGCAACCCGGATCAGGCTGTCGCGGATACCCGCGGCTTCACGCTCCTGCGGCGTCAGGCGACCGTGGGAGGTGGTGGCCGGGTGGGCGATGGTGGTCTTGCTGTCACCCAGGTTGGTGGTGATGGAAATCACCCGGGTAGCGTCGATGAAGCGCCAGGCGCCTTCTTTGCCACCCTTGACCTCGAAGCTGACCACCGCACCGAAGCCACTCATCTGGCGCTTGGCCAGTTCGTGCTGCGGGTGGCTCGGCAGGCCGGCGTAATGCACCTTCTCCACGCCCTCCTGCTGCTCCAGCCATTCGGCCAGCAGCTGGGCGCTTTCGCAGTGCGCACGCATGCGCAGGCGCAGGGTTTCCAGGCCCTTGGTGAAGATCCAGGCGTTGAACGGGCTGAGGGTGGGGCCTGCGGTACGCAGGAAGCCCACCACTTCTTTCATCTGCTCGGCACGGCCGGCAACCACGCCACCCATGCAGCGGCCCTGGCCGTCGATGAACTTGGTGGCCGAGTGGAACACGATGTCGGCACCCAGCTTCAGCGGCTGCTGCAGCGCCGGGGTGCTGAAGCAGTTGTCCACCACCAGCATGGCGCCGTGGGCATGGGCGATTTCGCTGAGCGCGGTGATATCGACCAGCTCTGCCAGCGGGTTGGACGGCGATTCGACGATCAGCAGCTTGGTATTGGCCTTGATGGCCTTTTCCCAGCCGGCGAGGTCGACCAGTGGCACGTAGTCCACCTGCACGCCAAAGCGCTTGAAGTACTTCTCGAACAGGCTGATGGTCGAGCCGAACACACTCTGCGACACCAGCACATGGTCACCGGCACTGCAAAGCGACATCACCACGGCGAGGATCGCCGCCATGCCGGTGGAGGTGCCCACAGCCTGCTCGGCGCCTTCCATCGCCGCCAGGCGCTCCTCGAAGGCACGCACCGACGGGTTGGTGTAGCGCGAATAGACGTTGCCTGGCGTTTCGCCGGCAAAGCGTGCGGCCGCATCGGCAGCCGTGCGGAACACATAGCTGGAGGTCAGGAACAGCGCTTCGCTGTGCTCGGCCTCCGGTGTACGGTTTTGACCGGCGCGCACCGCCAGGGTGTCGAAACCGACACCCTCGAGGTCACTGTCCAGTCGTCCGGCATCCCATTGATCCGTCATGCCGTCGCTCCCGAAATCAGTTGTTGTAGAGGTCGATGATCGCACTGACCGCCTGGTTCTTGGCCTTGGCCAGGTCGTTACGAGCCTGCTCGATGCGGTCGAGGTAGGCTTCGTCGATATCGCCAGTGACATACTCACCGTTGAACACCGCACAATCGAACTGATCGATCTTGATCTTGCCGCCACCGACCGAGTCGATCAGGTCCGGCAGGTCCTGGTAGACCAGCCAGTCGGCGCCAATCAACTCGGCCACCTGTTCGGTGGTACGGTTGTGGGCGATCAGTTCGTGAACACTCGGCATGTCGATGCCGTAGACGTTGGGGTAGCGCACGGCAGGAGCTGCGGAGCAGAAGTAGACGTTCTTGGCGCCGGCTTCGCGGGCCATCTGGATGATCTGCTTGCAGGTGGTGCCGCGCACGATCGAGTCGTCCACCAGCATCACGTTCTTGCCGCGGAACTCCAGTTCGATGGCATTGAGCTTCTGGCGTACCGATTTCTTGCGCGCGGCCTGGCCTGGCATGATGAAGGTACGGCCGATGTAGCGGTTCTTGACGAAACCTTCGCGGAACTTCACGCCCAGACGGTTGGCCAGCTCCAGGGCCGCGGTGCGGCTGGTGTCCGGGATCGGGATGACCACGTCGATGTCATGCTCGGGACGTTCGCGCATGATCTTGTCGGCCAGTTTTTCACCCATGCGCAGACGGGCCTTGTACACCGACACGCCATCCATGATCGAGTCAGGGCGGGCCAGGTAGACATGCTCGAAGATGCACGGTTGCAGCTTCGGTGCTTCGGCGCACTGCTTGGTGTGCAGCTGGCCTTCTTCGGTGATGTATACCGCTTCGCCCGGCGCCAGGTCGCGGATCAGGGTGAAGCCGAGGACGTCCAGGGCCACGCTTTCCGAAGCGATCATGTATTCCACGCCTTCGTCGGTGTGACGCTGGCCGAACACCACCGGGCGGATGCCGTTGGGGTCGCGGAAGCCGACGATGCCGTAGCCGGTGATCATCGCCACCACGGCGTAACCGCCAACGCAGCGGCTGTGCACGTGGGAAACCGCGGCGAACACGTCTTCTTCGGTCGGCTGCAGCTTGCCACGCACCGCCAGCTCATGGGCGAACACGTTCAGCAGTACTTCCGAGTCGGAGTTGGTGTTGACGTGGCGCAGGTCGGACTCGTAGATCTCCTTGGCCAGCTGCTCGACGTTGGTCAGGTTGCCGTTGTGCGCCAGGGTGATGCCATACGGCGAGTTGACGTAGAACGGCTGCGCCTCGGCCGAGGTCGAGCTGCCCGCCGTCGGGTAGCGCACGTGGCCGATACCGATGCTGCCGACCAGGCGCTGCATGTGGCGCTGCTGGAACACGTCGCGCACCAGGCCATTATCCTTGCGCAGGAACAACCGGCCGTCATGGCTGGTCACGATACCGGCAGCGTCCTGGCCGCGGTGCTGGAGGACCGTAAGCGCGTCATACAGCGCCTGATTGACGTTCGACTTACCGACGATACCGACGATGCCACACATGCGACGCAACCCCTACTTTGACGAAACTTGAGTGAATAGTGCTCAGGGCTTTGCCGGCCCGAGCAACTGTTCCTTGAACGGAAGATCAGCTGGAGTGCCGATCAGCCCACTAGGTGTCCACTGGCCGGTAAAACCCAGGATCAGGTTTTTCGACCAGTCGGCGACCAAGAGAAATTGTGGTATCAGGCGTGATTCCTGCCACCAGGTGTCTTGTTGAACCGGCCCCAGGCTGATCAGCCCGATGGCCACCACCACCAGCAAGGCCCCGCGCGCGGCGCCAAAGGCCATGCCCAGGAAACGATCGGTGCCGGACAGCCCGGTCACGCGAATCAGCTCGCCGATGAGGAAGTTGATCATGGCCCCCACCAGCAAGGTGGCGACGAAAAGAATGGCGCAGCCGGCGATGACGCGCATCGACGGCGTCTGGATGTAGCTTTCAAGATACACCGAGAGCGAACCGCCGAACATCCAGGCAACCGCACCGGCAATGATCCAGATGAGCAAGGACAAGGCTTCCTTGACGAAGCCGCGCTTGAGACTGATCAGTGTGGAGACGGCGATGATCGCGATGATCGCCCAATCAACCAAGGTAAATGCCACGGTGCTGCCTGCAGACGTTTGAGGCGGCGCATTTTAACAGAGCGGCGGGCTGGGAGTAAGCGGAATGTCGGGTGGATTAGCATGCGCACTTCTGTAGGAGCGGCCTTGTGTCGCGATCGGGCCGCACAACAGCCAAAATCGCTAGGGCCGCCATGCGGCCAGATCGCGACACAAGGCCGCTCCTACAAGGGCCCGAGTCAGCCAGACTCAGCTGCGCTCAGGCTGGAAACGCACCACGAAGCCCTTGAGGCTGCTCTGGCGGTTGATGGCGTCGCGCACGCGCTCGGCCTCGGCCCGCTCGATCAGCGGCCCCACGTACACCCGGTTCATGCCACCCGCCGAGCGGATATAGGCGTTGTAACCCTGGCTACGCAAGGTTTGCTGCAGCTTTTCGGCCCCGGCACGGTTGGACAGGCTGGCCAACTGGATCGACCAGCTGACCGGCAGGCCATTGACGTCGATCTTCGATGGCGCCGTCGGCACGGCCGGCTTGGCTGCCGGCTGAGGCTCGACCTTGGCCACAGGCGCCTGCGGCTTGGCAGGCTGAGGCTGGGGCTGCACCTGCACTTGAGGCTGGGTCTGCGGTGACGGTGTAATCGGCTGGCTGGGCGTGCTCGCCGGCGCGGTGGACTCGTCCACCACCACCGGTGGCTGTTGCGGCTCTTGCGCAATGGCCTGCGGCTCCGGCACTGCGACCGGCTCCACCTTCACTTCCGGCAGGCTTGGCATGGCCGGCGCCTGCGGGGCATCGACGCGCACCTGACGCATCTCGTCCTCGCGGGTGAACAGCATCGGCAGGAAAATCACCGCCAGCGCCACCAGCACCAACGCACCCACCATGCGCTGTTTCATCCCTTTATCCAGCACTGCCATCTACTCCACCCTCCTGGGCGTGCCGCTCCAGCCATTCCAGTGCCTGGGCAACACAGAAAAACGAACCGAACAGCAAGATCTGGTCATCCGCCGTTGCCTGCGCGCATTGCCCTTCAAGGGCAGCATCGACGCTGGCATAAGACTTCACCGCGGCGCCGACGTTCGTCAAGGCCATGGCCAGCTCCGCAGCCGGGCGGCTGCGCGGGGTATCCAGTGGCGCCACTGCCCAGTCGTCGACCAGCCCCTGCAGCGGCGCGACAACACCGTCCAAGTCCTTGTCGGCGAGCAGGCCGAACACCGCCAGGCGGCGCCCCTTCAGCGGCCGGGCCGCCAGGCGCCGGGCCAGGTACTCCGCGGCGTGCGGGTTGTGCCCGACATCCAGCAACAGTTCCACCGGCTTGCCCTGCCAGCTCAGCTGGCGACGGTCGAGGCGACCCGTGATGCGGGTATCCAGCAGCGCCTGGCGAATCTGCCCGGCGTCCCAGGGCAGCCCCATCAGCAGGTAGGCCTGCAGGGCCAGCGTGGCGTTTTCCATGGGCAGGTCGAGCAAAGGCAGGCCAAGCAGCTCTACCGGCGCTCCATCAGCCGCAGTACCCCGCCAGCTCCAGCTGCCATCGGCAATGGCCAGGTCGAAGTCACGACCACGCAGGAACAGCGGCGCAGCCAGTTCGGCGGCCTTGTCCAGCAGCGGCTGAGGCGGATCCAGGTCACCGCACAGTGCCGGCTTGCCCTGACGGAAGATGCCTGCCTTCTCGAAGGCCACCAGCTCGCGGGTATCACCCAGGTAATCGACATGATCGACGCCGATGCTGGTCACCAGGGCCAGGTCGGCATCCACCACGTTCACGGTGTCCAGGCGGCCACCAAGCCCCACTTCCAGTACCACGGCATCCAGCTGCGACTGGTAGAACAACCAGAACGCGGCCAGAGTGCCCATCTCGAAGTAGGTCAGGGAAATTTCGCCCCGCGCCGCCTCGACGGCGGCGAAGGCTTCGCACAGGCGCTCATCGCTGGCCTCTTGGCCATCGATCAGCACCCGCTCGTTGTAACGCAACAGGTGCGGCGAGCTGTACACGCCAACCTTCAACCCCTGGGCACGCAGCAGCGAGGCCACGAAGGCACAGGTCGAGCCCTTGCCGTTGGTGCCGGTCACCGTTACCACACGTGGCGCCAGCTTGCCCAGCGCCAGCCGGGCAAGCACCTTCTGCGACCGCTCCAGACCCATGTCGATGGCCGAGGGGTGCAACTGCTCGAGGTAGGCGAGCCATTCGCCCAGGGATCGTTGTTTCATCACGCGACGGCAGCCGCCTCACGCGCTTGCTCCGGGGTTTCCTGGCCGGTCATCTGCGCCAGCAGGCGGGCCAGACGCGGGCGCAGCTCGCCACGAGAGATGATCAGGTCGATGGCGCCGTGCTCCAGCAGGAACTCACTGCGCTGGAAGCCTTCCGGCAGCTTCTCGCGCACGGTCTGCTCGATCACGCGCGGGCCGGCGAAGCCGATCAGTGCCTTCGGCTCGCCGACGATCACGTCACCGAGCATGGCCAGGCTGGCGGAGACACCACCGTACACAGGGTCGGTCAGTACCGAGATGAACGGGATGCCTTCTTCGCGCAGGCGCGCCAGCACGGCCGAGGTCTTGGCCATCTGCATCAGCGAGATCAGCGCTTCCTGCATGCGTGCACCGCCCGAGGCGGAGAAGCAGACCATCGGGCAGCGGTGCTCCAGGGCATAGTTGGCCGCGCGCACGAAGCGCTCGCCGACGATGGCACCCATGGAGCCGCCCATGAACGAGAACTCGAAGGCGCTGACCACGATCGGCATGCCCATCAGGGTGCCGCTCATGGAGATCAGGGCGTCCTTCTCGCCGGTTTGCTTCTGCGCGCCAGCCAGGCGGTCCTTGTACTTCTTGCCATCACGGAACTTCAGGCGGTCGACCGGCTCCAGGTCGGCGCCCAGTTCGGCACGGCCATCGGCGTCGAGGAAGATGTCGATGCGCGCACGTGCGCCGATGCGCATGTGGTGGTTGCACTTGGGGCAGACATCCAGGGTCTTTTCCAGCTCCGGACGATACAGCACGGCCTCGCAGGCCGGGCATTTGTGCCACAGGCCTTCAGGCACCGAGCTCTTCTTCACCTCGGAACGCATGATCGAAGGGATCAGTTTGTCGACTAACCAGTTGCTCATGCTTTCTTTCTCCAGTATTGGCAGGCGTGGTCCGGTGTCGCCGGCCCTACCCTGCCCTTGAGCTCAAAATCTTTATGAAACGATGATGGACCGGCCGCCGGGACTACCAGCGCGCCACCCCACCGCTAATGTGTTGTGTTGCCGCCACAGGCACAGGCGGCTGCCCCGCAGGGCTGCGAAAGCTATGGACGATGGCGCGCAGCCAGCCGTCACATCTGCCATCACGCCTGTTTCACCGCACGCATGAAGGCCTCGATCTTCGCCGCGTCCTTGATGCCCTTGGCTTGCTCCACGCCGCCACTGACATCCACCGCGTATGGCCGCACCTGGGCGATGGCCTGGCCGACATTGTCGGCAGACAGCCCGCCCGCCAGGATGATCGGTTTGCTCAGGCGCGCAGGCACCAGCGACCAGTCGAACGCTTCACCGGTGCCTCCGGGTACGCCCGGCACGTAGGTGTCCAGCAGAATGCCGCGGGCACCAGCGTAAAACCGGCAGGCCGCCTCCAGGTCGTCGCCCGGGCGTACGCGCAGGGCCTTGATCCAGGGGCGGTGGTAGCCTTCGCAGTCCTGTGGGGTTTCGTCGCCGTGGAACTGTAGCAGGTCCAGCGGAACCGCTTCGAGGATCTCGTTCAGCTCGCAGCGCGAAGCATTGACGAACAAACCGACCGTGGTCACGAACGGCGGCAGCTCGGCAATGATCGCCCGCGCCTGGCGCACGTCCACGGCGCGCGGGCTCTTGGCATAGAAGACGAAGCCGATGGCATCGGCCCCCGCTTCGGCAGCGGCCAGTGCGTCTTCGATGCGGGTAATCCCGCAGATCTTGCTGCGAACATTGCTCATGGACAGCGAACCCTGCTTGTTACGGTGAAAGGCCGGATGTTAGCAAATGACTTTTCGCCCGTCAGTCTGCCAATGCTTCGTAACCGGTCAAAAAGTGTGGACCGATGTAACGCTTGGGCAGCGCGTACTCCTCGGGGTACTCCACCTGCACCAGGTAGAGGCCGTATGGGTGCGCCGTGACCCCACCTTCGCGGCGGTTGCGCCCTTCCAGCACCTCACGCGCCCAGGTGACCGGGCGCTCTCCGGCACCGATGGTCATCAGTACACCGGCAATGTTACGCACCATGTGGTGCAGGAAAGCCGTGGCGCGCACGTCCAGCACGATCATCTGGCCATGGCGGGTGACGCGCAGATGGTAGATGTGCTTGATCGGCGACTTGGCCTGGCACTGGCTGGCGCGGAAGGCACTGAAGTCATGGGTACCAAGCAGGTACTGCGCGGCTTCGGCCATGCGTTCGACATCCAGCGGGCGGTGGTTCCAGGTGACTTCCTCGGCCAGGTGGGCCGGGCGGATCGGGTCGTTGTAGATGACGTAGCGGTAACGCCGGGCGCAGGCCTTGAAGCGGGCATGGAAGTCGGCCGGCATCGGCCGCGACCAGACCACGCTGATGTCATGGGGCAGGTTGAAGTTGGTGCCCATGGTCCAGGCGCGCTCATCGCGCACGGCGCGGGTGTCGAAGTGCACGATCTGCCCGCAGCCATGCACACCGGCGTCGGTGCGCCCGGCGCAGATTACCGAGATGGGCTCGTTGGCCACCTTGGACAGGGCCTGCTCCAGGGCCTGCTGGACACTGGGCACGCCACTGGCCTGGCGCTGCCAGCCACGATAGCGCGCGCCTTTGTATTCCACGCCCAGGGCGATGCGGAAGTAGCCTTCGGCCGCAGACTCGGCGGCGGCGGTGTCGATGATGTCCAAGAGCATGAAACCTGTGGGGGGTGTACGGAATGGCGGGGATTATAACGACAACGGCAGCCGTGTAGGGCTGCCGTTGAATATGCACCGCATTTGAGGGCCTCTTCGCGGGCTCGCCCGCTCCCACAGGTTACTCACAAGGTCGAAAATGTGTGGAGATCCTGTGGGAGCGGGCAAGCCCGCGAAGAGGCCGGCCCTGCTTACATCAGACCAACCGGGAGAGCATGTCCTCGGCCTCCTGACGCTGGCTGTCGTCGCCATCCTTGACCACTTCATCGAGGATGTCGCGTGCGCCCTGGTTGTCGCCCATGTCGATATAGGCGCGGGCCAGGTCAAGCTTGGTGGCCACTTCGTCGCTACCGGAGAAGAAGTCGAAGTCCAGGTCGTCCAGTGGCTCGGGCTCGGGCTGAGCAGCCGCATCCTCGCTGGTGAAATGCGGCTCCAACGACGGCGATTCGAGGCTCTGCGACAGCTTGTCCAGTTCGGCGTTGACGTCGTCCAACTCCGAGGCAAAGCTCTTGGCTGCCGGTGAATCGTCTTCCAGCGACAGCGAAAGATCGAAGTCGGATGGCAGATCGAACTCGGAAAGCGGGTCGAACGCTGGCTCGCTGTCGAAGGCAGCCAGCTCGGCAGCGACATCCACCGGGGTTTCGTCGACCGCAGCCGGGGCGGCCGGGGCAACCGGCTCGCTGATGTCGAGGTCGAAGTCGGACAGGTCCACAGCGGGCTGTGGCTCGGCCTGTGCCAGCATGGCCTCGAATTCGGCGTCAGCGTCGGCCTGTAGCTCGGCGTCCACCGCAAACGGCTCGTCTTCGGGCTGAGCCGATTCCAGCACGGGTTCATCCAGTACCGGCTCTTCGACTACAGGTTGCTGGGCCACAGATTCGTCCAGCAGCGGCGCTGCCAGCGGGTCTTGCTCGGGCAGGTCGTCACCCAGGCTCAGGTCGAAGGCACTGTCCAGGTCCTGCTCGTCCAGGCCCGGCGCATCGAGGGTCGGCACTTCATCGAAGGCATCCAGCTCAGCATCCAGATCAACTTCGGGTTCGAGCGTTGCTTCAGGTTCCGCCAGGGCAACGGCCTCTGGTTCAATCGCCACCTCTGGCTCGACCGCCGGCACTTCCTCCGGCGCCACATCGGCAACCACTTGCGTATCAGGCTGATCCTGCAACAGCTCCTGCACGTACTGCTCATCCATCTCGGCAGCCAGGGCCGCCGCGCCCAGGCCGACAGCGGCCAGGCCGAGCATGGCCGGGTAGCGCTCTTTCAGCCCGGCAACCGCTGCACTGTTCTGCTCACTGGCCGGCAACTTGCGCTCCTGCTCGACGAACGCGCTCTGGTCACCCTGGCGGGCGTACACATCCATCAGTTTCAGGCGCAGGTCGTCACGCTGCGGCGCGGCGGCCACGGCAGGTTCCAACAGGTCGGTAGCGCGGTTCAGGCGGCCTTCGGCCACGCATTGCTCGACTTCCGCCAGCAGCGCGGCATGCGGGTCGGCTTGCGGTTCAGGTTGCGCTTCGAAGGCGGGCGCCGCCGTTTTTTCCGCGGCGGTGGCGGCGGCAGCCGAAGCGGCGACCACGGCCGGCGACAGGGTCACGCTCGGCGCCGAGACTTCTACGCCATCGAAGCTTGCGCTATCGCTGTCAAAGCCTGCGCCCTGCTCTTCTTCCAGCGCCCGCGCCATGCGCAGGTGTTTTTCAGCCTCCTGCTGGGCCTTGCGCTTGCGCGCCAGCAACAGCAGCAGAAGCAACAGTACGAGGAAGGCACTACCGGCAATCAGCCCGAGCAGCAGCGGGTTGCCCATGATTTCGTCGACGACGCTACCTGGCTGGCCGGCGGCAGGTGCAGCTTCGGCGGCAGACACCGGTTTGGGTGAGGTATCGACGGCGTCAGGCGCAGGCTTAACGACCGGTTCGGCCGGTGCAGCCGCCCCCTGCGCTTCAAGGCGGGCCAGCTGGTTGTTCTTCAACTCGATCAGACGCTGCAGCTTGTCCAGCTGGCTCTGCAGGTCGGCCATGCGGCTCTTGAGCTCTTCGTTGTCGCGACGACTGGTGTCCAGGCTTTCCTGGGCCACCGCCAGCTTGTCATTGAGGGCCTTGGCCTGGTCGGTACCGGCCTGGTTGCCCGGGCTGACCAGGCGCAGGTTGTCGCCCTGGGCGATACGCGCCGGAGCTGCCTCGGCAGCACCGCGGCGGGTGGCGTCCAGCTGGCGGGCACGCGGGCCCAGGCGACGGCCTTCACGCCAGGCAGCATACTGCTCGGCCACCTCGGCGGTCGCCTCGCCCTGCGGGATGTTCTGGATCTGCTGCTGGTCGGGCAGGCGCAACACCTGGCCAACCTTCAGCTGGTTGATGTTGTTGCCGATGAACGCGTCCGGATTCAGGGCCTGAATCGCGATCATGGTCTGCTGGATCGAGCCGCCCTGGGTATTGCGCGCGGCAATCTGCCACAGGGTGTCCCGGCGCTGGGTGGTATAGCTGCCGGCAGCGGTCACCGCTGGCGCGACATTGCCTGCCGCAGGCTTGTCGCCCTGGGCCTTGGCCTGGTCGAGCAACACGCTGTAGTCACGCAGCAGGCGGCCCTGCGGCCACATCACCTGGACCAGGAACTTTACCACCGGCTCCGGTAGCGGCTGGCTGGAGGTAACACGCAGCACGCTCTTGCCGTTGGGGTTGATCACCGGTGTGAAGGTTAGGTCTTCGAGGTAGGTTGGGAATGCCACCCCGGCCTTGCTGAAATCTTCCGGCGGCGCCAGGCTCGGTGCCACTTCGGCAGCGGTGAGGTCGCGCACGTCGAGCAGTTCGATCTCGGCGTCCAGGGGCTGGTTCTGTGCCGATTTGAGGGTCAGTTCCCCCAGACCCAGGGCATTCGCCATGCCCGACGACAGCGCCGATGCTGCAGCCATGGCCAGAACCAGTTTGCGAATTCGAAGCATGACCTCTTCCCTTGTATGAAGCGTCCTGAAACCTGCATGCAGAGCAGGACAATAGTGCTCGCCAGTATCTTTTACGGCATGTGTTTAATCAACAATTGCGCCACTTGCACAGCATTGAGCGCGGCGCCTTTGCGCACGTTGTCGGTGGTCAGCCAGAGGTTGAGCTGCTGGTCTTCATCAACACCATGCCGTACACGACCAACATAGACCACGTCCTGGCCTACTGCGTCGCCTACCGGAGTCGGATAATCGTCGCGCTCCACCAGTTCGACGCTGTCAGCCGCATCGAGGGCCTGGTTGACCGCCTCCAGATCGACCGGGCGACGGCTCTGTACCGCCACAGTGAAGCTATCGCCGAAAAACACCGGGACTTGAACGCAGCTCACGGAAATCTTCAGTTCAGGCAGGCCCAGCAGCACACGCAGCTCGCCGACCAGGCGGCGCTCCAGGGCGGTGTGGCCTTGCTCATCGGCGGCACCGACCTGCGCCAACATGTTGAACGCCACCTGGCGATCGAAGAAGCGCGGTTCCAGGGGCCGGGCATTGAGCAGCTCGGCAGTTTGCCGGGCGAGTTCGTTGACAGCTTCCCGACCTTGTGCGGACACCGCCAGCGCGGCCATCACCTGCACCCGTTCGATATCCAGCAGGCGCTTGAGCGGTGCCAGAGCAACGGCCAGGGCAACCGCGGCCGAGCACGGGCTGACGATGCGCGCGGGCAATGCCAGGTCAATCAGGCGTTCGGCGTTGGCTTCGGGCACCAGAGCCAGGGCGTCGTCCAGACCTGCGGACAGGTCGATGACCGTGCAGCCTGCCTGCAGCGCCTTGCTGGCAAAGCTTCGGCTGACTGCGGCGCCTGCGGCGAAAAAGGCCAGCTTGGCCTGGGCAAAGTCGAAGCTGTCCACCTCACGTACCTTCAGCTTCTTGCCGGCGAACATCACGCTACTGCCCGCCGATTCCATGCTGGCCAGCAGGTGCAGGGTGGCGACCGGGAAATCCAGCTCTTCGAGGATCTGCACCAGGGCTTCACCGACGCTGCCGGTGGCGCCGACGACGGCGATGTCCAAAGGGTGTGTCATGGAAGGGATCCTTTTGCAGAAAACGGCGGGGGCGGCACTTTACTTGGATTGTAGGCGTTTGTCTTTGTTGGCCCTATGGTGGGCATGACGGGTCCCGCATTTGATGCGTGATGGCGGCTATGGGCTTGTCGCGAGATATTTGGCGCCTGCGAGATCGAGCGCCGCCCGCGCGGCGCTCGATCTCACAGGCGCTGAAAATGCCGTGGCGAGCACCTTGCAGCCAAAATGCTTTTTCAGACCTAAAAAAACCCGCGCTGTCGCCAGCGCGGGTTTTCGGTCAGACCGGAGCGATCAACGCTCCAGCAGAATCCGCAGCATGCGGCGCAGCGGCTCGGCCGCGCCCCACAGCAGCTGGTCACCTACGGTGAACGCACCCAGGTACTGGGAGCCCATGTTCAGCTTGCGCAGGCGGCCAACCGGGATGTTCAGGGTGCCGGTAACCTTGGTCGGGCTCAGCTCCTGCATGCTGATTTCACGCTGGTTAGGTACCAGCTTCACCCAAGGGTTGTGCTGGCTGATCATGCCTTCGATATCGGCCAGCGGCACGTCCTTGTTCAGCTTGATGGTCAGCGCCTGGCTGTGGCAACGCATGGCGCCGATGCGCACGCAGATGCCGTCGACCGGGATCGGGCTCTTGAAGCGGCCGAGGATCTTGTTGGTCTCGGCCTGGGCCTTCCACTCTTCACGGCTCTGGCCGTTCGGCAGTTCCTTGTCGATCCACGGGATCAGGCTGCCAGCCAGTGGCACGCCGAAGTTCTCGGTCGGGAACGCTTCGCTGCGCATGGTCTCGGCAACCTTGCGGTCGATGTCGAGGATGGCGCTGGCCGGGTTGGCCAGGTCATCGGCGACGGCAGCATGGGTAGCACCCATCTGCTTGATCAGCTCGCGCATGTTCTGCGCACCGGCACCCGAGGCCGCCTGGTAGGTCATGGCGCTCATCCACTCGACCAGGCCGGCTTCGAACAGGCCACCCAGGCCCATCAGCATCAGGCTGACGGTGCAATTGCCGCCGATGTAGTTCTTGGTACCCGCGTCCAGCTGCTGGTCGATGACCTTGCGGTTGACCGGGTCGAGGATGATCACCGCGT
Organism: Pseudomonas sp. A2; assembly: GCF_023100865.1. Lineage (NCBI taxonomy): Bacteria > Pseudomonadati > Pseudomonadota > Gammaproteobacteria > Pseudomonadales > Pseudomonadaceae > Pseudomonas > Pseudomonas sp. A2. Next base: position 1,885,233 of record NZ_CP039127.1, on the reverse strand, counting down.
CATCCTGCATGCGCAGGGACGAGGCGGCGTCGATCCAGTAACCCTGCCAGCCGGCTTCACGCAGCTTGGGGAAGACCTCGTTGGTGTAGTCGCCGCCCTGGCAGGTCAGGATAACGTCGAGGGTCTTGAGTTCTTCGATCGAATAAGCATCCTTGAGCGGAGCTGTATCCTTGCCCACGTTCGGGCCCTGGCCGCCAACATTGGAGGTGGTGAAGAACACCGGCTCGATGAGGTCGAAATCCTGCTCCTCCAGCATCCGCTGCATGAGCACGGAACCGACCATACCGCGCCAACCGATCAGACCTACACGTTTCATCGCAACTACACCTTTGCTAAAAGTGGGCCGCCACCGGGAATTTTGGGTGGCGGGCCAGAGAGATTACAGATTCCGCAGCGCTGCGACTACTGCGTCGCCCATTTCCTGCGTACCAACTTTGCGGCAGCCTTCCGAGAAGATGTCGCCGGTGCGCAGCCCCTGGTCCAGGACCAGGCTCACGGCCTTCTCGATCGCCTCGGCGGCAGCCGACTGATTGAAGCTGTAACGCAGCATCATCGACACCGACAGGATGGTCGCCAGCGGGTTGGCGATGCCCAGGCCTGCGATGTCCGGTGCCGAGCCGTGGCACGGCTCGTACATGCCCTTGTTGTCGGCATCCAGCGACGCCGAAGGCAGCATGCCGATGGAACCGGTCAGCATGGAAGCTTCATCCGACAGAATGTCACCGAACATGTTGTCGGTCACCATCACATCGAACTGCTTGGGCGCACGCACAAGCTGCATGGCGGCGTTGTCGACGTACATGTGGCTCAGCTCCACATCCGGGTAGTCCTTGGCCACGTCCTCGACCACTTCACGCCACAGCTGGCTGGAAGCCAGGACGTTGGCCTTGTCCACCGAGCACAGCTTCTTGCCGCGCACGCGGGCCATGTCGAAACCGACACGGGCAATGCGGCGCACTTCGCTTTCGCTGTACGGCAGGGTGTCGTAGGCCTGGCGCTCGCCGCCTTCCAGTTCGCGCTGGCCACGCGGGGCACCGAAGTAGATACCGCCGGTCAGCTCACGGACAATGAGGATGTCCAGGCCGGAAACGATCTCTGGCTTGAGCGACGAGGCATCGGCCAGTTGCGGGTAGAGGATGGCCGGGCGCAGGTTGGCGAACAGGCCCAGTTGCGAACGGATTTTCAGCAGGCCGCGCTCGGGGCGAATGTCACGCTCGATCTTGTCCCACTTCGGCCCGCCCACGGCGCCCAGCAGCACGGCATCGGCCTTGCGCGCACGCTCCAGGGTCTCGTCGGCCAGCGGCACGCCGTGCTTGTCGATGGCGGCGCCACCGATCACATCGTGCTCCAGGCTGAAGCCGAGCTGGAACTTGTCGTTGGCCACCTCCAGCACCTTGACCGCCTCGGCCATGATTTCCGGGCCGATACCGTCACCTGGGAGAATCAGAATCTGCTTGCTCATGCTTTCCTCTATCCAATCACGCGGTGCGGCCAAGCGGGCCCCACCGAAAAGTTCTTAACGCTCGGCCCACAACACCAGCACATCGGTGCTGAACGAACCATCGGCCTCGATCTGGTAATACTGCCGTACTTCTTCACCCATGGCTTGCTGCAATTGGCGAATTGCCAAGCGCATTGGCTCGGGGGTGCGCATGCGCTCGACCCAGCTGGAAAACTCCAGGCGCAGCGGCTGGCGAGCGTGGCTGCGCACATGCAGGCCAGCCTCGCTGACCTGGCGTTGCCATTCGGCAGCGGAATAATCGCGCACGTGGCTGGTGTCGCGCAGTACTTCGACCGTTTGCAGGTAGGTGTCGAGCAGCGGGCTGCCCGGCGACATGACGTCGATGAACGCCGCCACGCCACCCGGCTTGAGCACTCGGCGCACTTCGCGCAGGGCCAGGCCCAGGTCGCTCCAGTGGTGGGCCGAGTAGCGGCTGAAGACGAAGTCGAACGAGGCGTCGGCAAACGGCAGGCGTTCGGCGGCACCGCGTTCGGTGGTGATATTGGCCAGGCCGCGCTCGGCGGCAGCACTGGCGACCACGTCGAGCATGGCTTGCGAGAGGTCGTAGGCGACCACTTCGGCAACCAGAGGGGCGACATGGAAACTGACATGACCGGCGCCGCAGCCCAGGTCCAGCACGCGGGCATGGCCCTGCCCCGCCAGCGCGGCCTGCAGCAGGGCGAATTCACTGCCCTGGGCGTGCACGGCGCTGCTGAGGTAGGCGCTGGCCTGTTCGCCGAACTGGCGTTGGACCACATCGGTGTGCTGGGTGCTGGTCATGTCTCGATCCTTCTGGTTTCGGGTTGTCTCTACTGGCCCTATCGCCGGCAAGCCAGCTCCCACAGAGAACCTACAGCCTTCAGACCTGTGGAGTTCCTGTGGGAGCTGGCTTGCCGGCGATGAGGCCAGCAAACCCAACTAAATCATTCAGGTATCCCGGAACAGCCAAGGCTGCCCGGCGCGGTGCTTGCCTTCGAAGGCCTTGATCGCATCGCTGTCCTGCAGGGTCAGGCCGATGTCGTCCAGGCCGTTGAGCAGGCAGTGCTTGCGAAACGCATCGATCTCGAAGTGCAGCACCTTGCCATCCGGACGGGTCACCGCCTGCGCCTGCAGGTCGATGGTCAGCTGATAGCCCGGGATGGCTTCGACCTGCTTGAACAGCTCGTCAACTTCCTCGTCGCTGAGGATGATCGGCAGCAAGCCGTTCTTGAAGCTGTTGTTGAAGAAGATGTCGGCAAAGCTTGGCGCGATCACGCTGCGGAAGCCGTACTCGTCCAGCGCCCATGGGGCGTGCTCACGGCTGGAGCCGCAACCGAAGTTCTCCCGCGCCAGCAACACGCTGGCACCCTGGTAGCGTTCGTGGTTGAGCACGAACTCCTTGTTCAGCGGGCGCTTGCTGTTGTCCTGGTAAGGCTGGCCCACGTCCAGGTAACGCCACTCGTCGAACAGGTTGGGGCCGAAGCCGGTGCGCTTGATCGACTTAAGGAACTGCTTGGGGATGATCTGGTCGGTGTCGACGTTGGCACGGTCCAACGGCGCGACGAGGCCAGTGTGCTGGGTAAAAGCTTTCATGCTGCGCTCCCTTGGATCAACTCGCGGACATCGATGAAGTGGCCGGTCACCGCGGCGGCGGCGGCCATGGCCGGGCTGACCAGGTGGGTGCGGCCACCGGCCCCCTGACGGCCTTCGAAGTTGCGGTTGGAGGTAGACGCGCAGTGCTCGCCGCTCTCCAGGCGGTCCGGGTTCATCGCCAGGCACATCGAGCAGCCTGGCTCACGCCATTCGAAACCGGCCTCGAGGAAGATCTTGTCCAGGCCTTCGCGCTCGGCCTGGGCCTTGACCAGGCCCGAGCCCGGCACCACCAGCGCCTGCTTGACGTTGGCAGCGACCTTGCGGCCCTTGGCGATTTCGGCGGCAGCGCGCAGGTCTTCGATACGCGAGTTGGTGCACGAACCGATGAAGACGCGGTCGAGCTTGATATCGGTGATCGCCTGGTTGGCGGCGAGGCCCATGTACTTGAGGGCACGCTCGATCGAACCACGTTTGATCAGGTCAGGCTCGGCAGCCGGGTCCGGCACGCGCTGGTCGACAGCGAGGACCATCTCCGGCGAAGTGCCCCAGCTGACCTGCGGCTTGATTTGCGCAGCGTCGAGCTCGACCACGGTGTCGAACACCGCGTCAGCGTCGGAGACCAGGCCTTTCCAGGCTTCGACCGCCTGCTTCCACTGCTCGCCCTTCGGCGCGTACGGGCGGCCTTCGACATAGGCAACAGTGGTGTCGTCCACCGCCACCAGGCCTACGCGGGCACCGGCTTCGATGGACATGTTGCAGATGGTCATGCGGCCTTCCATCGACAATTCGCGGATGGCGCTGCCAGCAAATTCCATGGCGTGGCCGTTACCACCGGCGGTACCGATCTTGCCGATCACGGCCAGGACGATGTCCTTGGCGGTCACGCCGGCAGGCAACTGGCCTTCCACGCGCACCAGCATGTTCTTCATTTTCTTGGCGACCAGGCACTGGGTTGCAAGCACGTGCTCCACTTCGGAGGTGCCGATGCCGTGGGCCAGGGCACCGAAGGCGCCGTGGGTGGAGGTGTGCGAGTCACCGCAGACCACAGTCATGCCAGGCAAGGTGGCACCCTGCTCCGGGCTGATGACGTGGACGATGCCTTGACGCTCGTCATTCATCTTGAATTCGACGATGCCGTATTCGTCACAGTTCTCGTCAAGGGTCTGCACCTGCAGGCGCGACACCTGGTCGACGATGGCCTCGATACCGCCCTTGCGCTCTGGCGTGGTCGGCACGTTGTGGTCAGGCGTGGCGATGTTGGCGTCGATGCGCCAAGGTTTGCGGTTGGCCAGGCGCAGGCCTTCGAAGGCCTGGGGCGACGTCACTTCGTGGATGATGTGACGGTCGATGTAGATCAAGGACGAGCCGTCATCACGGCGCTTGACCTCATGGGCTTCCCAGAGTTTGTCGTAGAGCGTTTTGCCAGCCATCAGACTGTTCCTCATCAGCGTCTTTCTATGCCAAAGACCCCTTGGCTTGTGCGGTCGATGCTAGGGGGTTAGATTGAATAACTCAAATTCATAATTTTTATGCTTTGGATAACCAACAGGAATGCGACCCCATGGATCTGGCCAACCTTAGCGCCTTCATCGCGATTGCCGAAACCGGTAGTTTTTCCGGGGCGGCCGACCGCCTGTTCCTGACTCAACCGGCCGTCAGCAAACGCATCGCCGGACTGGAACAGCAACTGGATGTGCGCCTGTTCGACCGGCTGGGCCGCGAGGTGACCCTGACCGAGGCGGGCCGCGCCCTGCTTCCCCGCGCCTACCAGATCCTCAACGTCCTCGATGATACCCGGCGCGCGCTGACCAATTTGACCGGGGAAGTGAGTGGTCGGCTGACCCTTGCCACCAGCCACCATATCGGCTTGCACCGCCTACCCCCGCTGCTGCGGGCCTTCACCCGGGAATACCCTGCAGTGGCGCTGGATATTCAGTTCATGGATTCGGAAGCGGCCTACGACGAAATCCTCCATGGCCGCGCGGAGATTGCCGTTATCACCTTGGCACCCGAGCCGCACCACCTGGTCAAGGCCGTGCCGGTATGGGACGACGCCCTGGACTTCGTCGCCGCTCCCGAGCACCCGCTGGCCAACAACAACACGGTCAGCCTGACCGACGTCGCCCGCCACCCGGCCGTGTTCCCGGGCGGCAACACTTTTACCCACCACATTGTTCAGCGCCTGTTCGAAAGCCAGGGCCTGACGCCGAACATCGCCATGAGCACCAACTATCTGGAAACCATCAAGATGATGGTGTCCATCGGCCTGGCCTGGAGCGTGCTGCCGCGCACCATGCTCGACGAACAGGTTGCACCCATCGCCTTGCCGGGCATACAGCTGTCTCGCCAGCTAGGCTACATTTTGCACACGGAGCGTACGCTTTCGAACGCGGCCAGGGCATTCATGGCCCTGCTCGACAGCCACGCGGGGCCCGCCTGACCGGTCGTCAGCCCGGTATTGCCACCTCCAAGGACGCGTCATACGCCAAAGGTCTGGTACCGATGCCCAAATCAGCGAATCGCTTTTTGCGCCTGCCGCGCATACCAGCGGCCGACCCTCAGGAGTCGGAACAGGCCTGGCAGAACGCCCCACAGTTGCTGGCCGCACTCAACGGCGCACGGCTGGGAGCCTGGCTATGGGATATCGACAGCGGCCGGGTGAGCTGGTCACGGGGCACCCAGGCTCTGTTCGGCTTCGACCCGCAGCGCCCGCTCCCCGCAGATATCGACTACCTCGACCTGCTGCCGGAGGAAGACCGTGCGCGCACACGCCAGGTGTTCCAGGCAGTGTTCAACGGCGAACCGGTGGAGCAGGCCATGCGCCACCGCATCCGCTGGCCGGACGGCAGCCTGCACTGGCTGGAGATCAACGGCAGCCTGACCCACGACCCGAACGGCCGGCCGCAGATGATCGGGGTGATCCGTGAAATCACCCGCCAGCGCGAGCGGGAAACGGCGTTGATCAATTCGGAAAAACGCTTCGCCACCCTGTTCCACCTCAGCCCCAATGCCATTTTGCTCACCCGACGCCACGACGGCATGATCTTCGAGGTCAACCAGCACTTCGAAGACATGTTCGGCTGGCCCGGTAGCCAGGTGATCGGCAAGACCAGCCTGGAGCTTGGCCTGTGGGCAAACCCCGAACAGCGCCACCAGTTGCTGGAGTCGACCCGTGGCAACACTGGCCCTTTGATAATGGAAGTCCAGTTCCGCGCTACCAGCGGCAAGGTACATGACGGCATCCTCTGTACCCAGGGCATCGAACTGGAGGGCGGGACCTTCCTGCTCAGCACCTTTATCGACACCACCGAGCGCAAACGTGCCGAGCAGGCCTTGAAGGACAGCCAGGAGCGCCTGGACCTGGCCCTGGATTCGGCACAGCTGGGCACCTGGGACTGGCATATTCCCAGCGGCATGCTGTACGGTTCGGCGCGCGCCGCGCAGCTGCACGGCCTGCCGCCCATCCCGTTTCACGAATCGTTCGACGCGTTTTTCGAAGGGGTCCCGGAGCAAGAGCGCAATTCGATGCGCCAGGCCTACCGCAGCCTGCGCGAAGGACCTGCAGGCAACTACCAGATCACCTACCGGGTACAGCTGGAAAACGGCATCTCGCGCTACATCGAAAGCCGCGCCCGGCTGTACCGCGACGAGCAGGGCAACCCGCTGCGCATGGCTGGCACTTTGCTCGACATCACCGACCAGGTGGAGCGCGAACAGCGCCTGAGCGCTTCGGAAGAGAAGTTCGCCAGCCTGTTCCAGGTAAGCCCCGACCCAATCTGTGTCACCCGCCAGGACACCGGGCAGTTCATCGAGATCAATCCGGCGTTCACCCAGACCTTCGGCTGGAGCACCGAGCAGGTGATCGGCCGCACCGCCGAGGAAATCGGCCTGTGGGCGGAGTCCATCGAGCGCGCGCAACGCATCGAGCGGGTAATCCGCGAACAGGCCCTGAGCAACGTCGCCGTAGTGGTCAACCACCGCAATGGGGCACCGCTGACCTGCGTGATTTCCAGCCGCCTGATCACCGTCGATGACCAGCCTTGCAGTGTTACCACCCTGCGCGACATCACCCAGCAGCAGCGCGCCGAGGCGGCGCTGAAGTCCAGCGAGGAGAAGTTTGCCAAGGCCTTCCACTCCAGCCCTGACGCCATCACCATCACCGAACGCTACAGCGGTCGCTACCTGGAAATCAACGACGGTTTCTGCCGCCTGACCGGCTACAACGCCGCCGACGTGGTCGGCCGCACGGTGTACGAGATCGGCATCTGGGCCGACGACAAGCAGCGCAGCGCCCTGCTGGCCGAGTTGCGCGAGCGTGGCCGGGTGCATCATCGCGAGATGCTAGGGCGTAACAAGCGCGGTGACATCCTTACCGTGGAGGTGTCGGTGGAGCCGATCACCCTCAATGAGGTGGACTGCCTGCTGGTAACCGCCCGCGATGTCAGCCAGCTGAAAAACGCCCAGGCACAGATTCGCCACCTGGCCTACCACGACCCGCTGACCAACCTGCCCAACCGCGCCCTGCTGATGGACCGCCTGAGCCAGCAGATCGCCCTGCTCAGGCGCCACAACCTGCGCGGCGCCCTGCTGTTCCTCGACCTCGACCACTTCAAGCACATCAACGACTCGCTGGGCCACCCGGTGGGCGACACGGTGCTGAAGATCATCACAGCGCGGCTGGAAGCCAGTGTGCGCCTGGAAGACACCGTGGCGCGCCTGGGTGGCGACGAGTTCGTGGTATTGCTCAGCGGCCTGGAAGGCAGCCGCGAGCTGGTCGAAGAGAAAGTCCGCGGGCTGGCCGATACCCTGCGCGAACTGCTGGCCGAGCCGATGTCGCTGGATGGCCAGCGTCTGCAGGTAACACCCAGCATCGGCGTGGCGCTGATCCCTGACCACGGCGCCACCCCGGCCGACCTGCTCAAGCGTGCCGATATCGCCCTGTACCGTGCCAAGGATTCCGGGCGCAACACCACCCAGCTGTTCCATACCACCATGCAGAAGGCTGCCAGCGAGCGCCTGCGCATGGAAAACGACCTGCGCCTGGCCCTGGCCCGCGGCGAGTTGGCGCTGCACTTCCAGCCACAGGTGGATGCGCGCGACAACCGCATCGTCGGTGCCGAGGTGCTGCTGCGCTGGCATCATCCGCAACTGGGTCAGCAGCCACCGGCGCAATTCATTCAGGTGCTGGAAGAAAGCGGCCTGATCCTGGAGGTTGGCAGCTGGATACTCGACGAAGCTTGCGATGCCTGCGCACGCATGCTCGGCGACGGGCTGATCGACGCCGATGATTTCAGCTTGTGCGTGAACATCAGCCCACGGCAGTTCCGCCAGAACGACTTTGTCGGGCGGGTGCTGCGCAGCCTGGACGATTACCGCCTGCCACGGCAAATGCTGACGCTGGAAATTACCGAAGGCATCGTCATCCAGAACCTGGAGGACACCATCAGCAAGATGCGCGAGCTGAAGCGCTACGGGGTGAGCTTTGCCATGGATGACTTCGGCACCGGTTATTCCTCGCTGACCTACCTGAAACGCCTGCCAGTGGATGCGCTGAAGATCGACCAGACCTTCGTGCGCGATGCGCCGGAAGACCCCAACGACGCCGAAATCGTCCGCGCCATCGTCGCCATGGCTCGCAGCCTGGATCTGACGGTGATTGCCGAAGGGGTGGAGCTGACCGAACAGCTGGAGTTCCTTGAACGGCTGGGGTGCCACCTGTACCAGGGGTACTTGCACAGCCGGCCGCTGCCGTTGCCGGAGTTCCGGCAGATGTTGCTGGAGGCGCCGGCGGATTACTGAAACCGATGCAGATGCGATTCCTGTGGGAGCCGGCCTTCAGGCGATCACAATAAAAAGGGCACCCCTGGGGGTGCCCTTTTTCACATCTACACGATCAGTTCAGTGCTGGCTTGTCGCCATTGATCGGAATGCGCTTGGCCTTGGCCTCTTCAGGCACGATGCGCAGCAGGTCGATGCTGAGCAGGCCATTGGCCAGGCCGGCGGCCTTGACTTCGATATGGTCGGCCAGGCGGAACGACAGCTTGAAGGCGCGCTGCGCGATACCCTGATGCAGGTATGTCACTTCAGCAGGGCCATTGTCGCGCTTGCTACCGGTCACGGTCAGGACACCTTTTTCAACCTGCAGGTCGAGGTCCTCTTCCTGGAAACCGGCTGCAGCAACCACGATACGGTAGTGGTCATCGCCATGCTTTTCCACATTGTAGGGCGGGTAGCTGCTACCGGCCTCGTTACGTGCCGCGGATTCGAACAGGTCGTTGAAACGGTCGAAACCAACGGAATGGCGGAACAGTGGAGCGAGAGAGAAAGCGGTAGTCATGGTCATGAACTCCTGAGATTCAGCAAGTAAGTCATTACGCGACCCGACTTCGGCATCGCGTACTCAAGAGATATGGCCGGGGGAAATGCTTTCAAGGGGGAGCAGAAAAAATCTGGATTCCTGCGTTGGGCTTGATGGCCTCTTCGCGGGTAAACCCGCTCCCACAGGGAGCTCACACATTCCAAAACCTGCGCCGAACCTGTGGGAGCGGGTTTACCCGCGAAAGGGCCGGATCAGGCAACACAAGCCTCCAAGGAAACCGCCTCAACCCCCAGCAACCGGCTGATCCGCGCACAGTCATCCTCCCGCCGCAATTCGGCAAACAGCACAACCGCTTCGGGATAACTGCGGGTCAGCATCGCCAGCCACTGCTTCATCCGCCCCGGTGCATAGCGCGGCGACAACTTGGCCTGGGCCTGACGCCAGAACTCGCGAAGCAACGGCAGCAGGTCGTCCCAGCTCATCGGCTGGTACTCCCGCCCGTCACGCGCCGCGGCAATCTGCCGCCCAAGATCGGGGCGCGAAACCAGCCCACGGCCCAGCATGATGTCTTCGGCACCACTGACCTCACGACAGCGCCGCCAGTCGTCCACGGTCCAGATCTCGCCGTTGGCGAACACTGGCACCTTGACCACATCCTGCACCCGCGCCACCCACTCCCAGTGGGCCGGGGGCTTGTAGCCCTCGACCTTCGTCCGCGCATGCACCACCAGGTGCGCCGAACCACCTTCGGCCAGCGCCGTGGCACACTCCAGCGCGCCATCGGGGCTGTCGAAACCCAGGCGCATCTTCGAGGTGACCGGGATATGTGCGGGCACGGCACGGCGCACTTCACGCACGATGGCGTGCAGCAGCTCCGGTTCCTTGAGCAGCACCGCTCCACCGCGCGACTTGTTCACGGTCTTGGCCGGGCAACCGAAGTTCAGGTCTATCACCGGCGCGCCCAACTGGCAGGCCAGCGCGGCGTTTTCCGCCAGGCACACAGGGTCCGACCCCAACAACTGCACGCGCATTGGTACCCCTGCAGCGGTCCGTGCGCCATTGCGCAACTCGGGCGCCAGCTTGTCGAACGAGGAAGGCGGCAGCAGGCGGTCGCACACGCGAATGAACTCGGTGACGCACCAGTCGATACCGCCCACGCGGGTCAGCACGTCGCGCAGGATGTTGTCGACCAGCCCCTCCATGGGGGCCAGGGCAATTTGCATGTCGGGGTCTCGGTGGAAAAAGCCGGCAGTCTAACAAAAATTGCCGGTGTTTCAGGCGCCGATCAGCGCCGGGCCGTAACCGTCGAGGAACTCCGCCGGCATGCGCCTGGGCTTGCCGCTGGACAGCTCGATGCAGGCAAAGGTGGTCTGGGCGCGCAGCAAAGTCACGCCGTCGCGCGGGCGCTTGAGCTGGAAGCGCCGGGTCATGCGCAGGCGCTGGTCCCAGTTGATGATCCAGGTGGCCAGTTGCAACTCGTCATCCTCGTAGGCAGCGGCCAGGTAGTCGATTTCGTGGCGCACCACGGCCATGGCCCGGTCCAGTCGGCGATATTCGGCCAGGTCCAGGCCCAGGCGTTGGGAATGGCGCCAGGCGCAGCGCTCCAGCCAGGTAACGTAGACCGCGTTGTTGGCATGGCCGAGGCCGTCGATATCCTCGCTACCGACTCGCAGGTCGATGACGAAGGGTGTTGCCAGGTCCCAGCTCATGTTCGCTTCCTTGGAGCAAAAGTGGATTTAGCAGGGCCCTGCAGAAAAAAGTCCAGCCCTTGCGGAGGATTTACCGGCCTCATCGCCGGCAAGCCGGCTCCCACAGGGTCTGCGCTGGTTCAAAGGCTTGCGCTGTACCTGTGGGAGCTGGCTTGCCGGCGATGAGGCCAGTACAGGCAACATCATCAGGCACTTTGCCGCGCTGGTGCGCCAGCCCGGGCCAGCAGCTCCAGCACCGCTTCACTCAGGCGCGGGTCGGACAGCACGCGCTGGTGGCCACCCGCCTCCAGCAGCATCAGACGGCTATCGAACCAGGCCTTGTGGATAACCCGGGCCTCATCGGCTGCGACCAAGGCATCATCGGCGGCATGCACCACCAGCCCGGGCAACTCCAACTGGTAACCCGTCACATCCAGCCGCGCAATCTGCATGCCCACATCCCGCTCCACCTGGCGAATGAATGCAGCCCGCGCCCGCGCCGGCAGACCCAGACGATGGGCAAAGCCACGCAGTACGCCCAATAGCCGCGCCGGGGCAGCGATGCTGACCGCTGCCTCGGTACGCAGCCCCATCTGCAAGGCCAGCAATACACTGGCGCCGCCCATGGAATGGCCAATAACCGCGCGCAGCGGCGGCAGCTCGGCGGCAGCTTCCAGCAGCGCTCGGGCAAACAACACCACATTTGCCTGTTCGCCAGGCGAACGGCCATGCCCCGGCCCCTCCAGCGACACCACCGTGTGCCCCGCCTGGACCAAGGTTTCGATCAACGCGGCAAACTGGGTCGGGCGCCCCTCCCAGCCGTGCATCATCAGCACGGTCGGCCCCTTGCCCCAGCGCAAGGCCGACAAGCCGAAGCGCAAAGTGATGCGCTCGGCGCTGGCCAGCACGGGCAACTCCCAATCCCGTGGCGGCAGGTTGCGAGGGGTCATGAAGGCACGGCGCATCTTGCCCGCGACATGCTCGGGGGCCAGGCGGCCCAAGGTGCCATTGACACCACGAATCCAGCTTAGGGTAGTCATCGCCATGCTCCAGGCTCAAAGCACCGCCGATTTGGCGGCGCGCAGAATACGATCGGACAGTTCGCTGGTGCCCAGGGCACGGGCAAGCGCCAGGCCACCAACCATCAGGGCCAGGTCGGCCAATGCCTTGTCGGCGTCCTCGGGGCGGTCGACCATGGCGGCTGTCATCAACTCGATGTGCTCGGCCAGAACCTCGCGGAAGGCCTCTGGCAGGCGCTGCATCTCGCCCAGCGAATTGGGCAGCGGGCAGGCATGCACTTCGGCATCACGGTGCTTGCGCGACAGATAGAAAGCACTGGCCAACGCCCGCCGCCCGGCACCATCGAGGCTGGGGTCGATCTGCGCGAGCAAGGCGCGGCGCTCGCCCAGCAACTGGCGGAACGCTTCGAGCATCAACTCGTCCTTGCTGTCGAAGTGGGCGTAGAAACCACCGACGGTCAGGCCTGCCGCACCCATGACCTGGCTGACGCTGGGCTCGGCCGGGCCGTGCTGGATCAGCGCACTTCGCGCCGCCTCGAGAATGCGCTCGCGGGTTCTGCTCTTCTTGTCGCTCATCAGGCCACTCGCCGATCAAAATATGATGAACGAAATATTATTCGCATAATATTTTTTGGCAAGCAGAATCTGCAGCCGCCTGTCGGTCGCGAAATCTTGAGTAGGGGAGAAAAACAAAAGGCCCATTCAATAATCGAATGAGCCTTCAAAGTCCCGCAAAACGCGGGTAAACGTGGCGTCCCCTAGGGGACTCGAACCCCTGTTACCGCCGTGAAAGGGCGGTGTCCTAGGCCACTAGACGAAGGGGACGTAACCTTCGTGCCGATCCGCTTACGCGAACCGCGGCAGAAATGGTGGAGCTAAGCGGGATCGAACCGCTGACCTCCTGCATGCCATGCAGGCGCTCTCCCAGCTGAGCTATAGCCCCGAAACAAAAGACTCATCAGTAATCGACGAGCCTTTAAAGCCCTGCAAAACGCAGGAAAAGTGGCGTCCCCTAGGGGACTCGAACCCCTGTTACCGCCGTGAAAGGGCGGTGTCCTAGGCCACTAGACGAAGGGGACGTAACCTTCGTGCCGATCCGCTTTCGCGAACCGCGGCAAATTGGTGGAGCTAAGCGGGATCGAACCGCTGACCTCCTGCATGCCATGCAGGCGCTCTCCCAGCTGAGCTATAGCCCCGGATTTCTAGCCTCTCGGCCCAGCGACATCCTGAAACATCGCTTGTGCAAAACTGGCGTCCCCTAGGGGACTCGAACCCCTGTTACCGCCGTGAAAGGGCGGTGTCCTAGGCCACTAGACGAAGGGGACGAACCTTCTTACCTTCAAGACCCGGTTGCTGGACCCGGTCTTGCCCGACAGCCTTGGCTGCCAGGCGGAATTTGGTGGAGCTAAGCGGGATCGAACCGCTGACCTCCTGCATGCCATGCAGGCGCTCTCCCAGCTGAGCTATAGCCCCACAATGTCGCTTTGAACCGAAGCGCTGGCTGGGTGCCTGGCGTTTCGTTTTCGTTCATCGCTGTGGACGGGGCGCATATTAAGATCGGATTGCAGGGCTGTCAAACGAATTTTTCAAAATATTCAAAAAATTTTTCACAGATAACAATCACTTACCGCCCTCCCCTTGCCAAAACTCAACACTGAGCCCCGTGGGAGCGGGTTTACCCGCTCCCACAAGTTCGGCTTATGGCCTCGGGACCACTGTCAGGCGATAGAGGCCAGCAGCTTTTCCCACTCTTTGTTTTCTTTCTTCGACACACCACCCAGCAGGTCCAGGGCCTGGCGCAGGCGGTAGCGGGTCAGGTCCGGGCCAAGGATTTCCATCGCGTCCAGCACCGAAACCGAGCTGGCCTGGCCGGTAATGGCGGCAAACATCAGCGGCATGGCATCACGCAGCTTCAGCTCCAGCGCCTCGACCACCGCCTGGATGCAACCGGTGATGCGCTCTTTTTCCCACTGACGCAGGCTTTCGAGCTTCCACAGGATCAGCTGGATCACCTGGCGTACCTGGTCGGCCGACAGCTTCTTGCTTTCGAACAGCTTGGCGTCCAGCTTCAGCGCGCCTTCGAAGAAGAACCCGCCCAGCGGGGCAACCTGGCTGAAGGTTTCCACCCGGCCTTGCACGTGCGGGGCGATCTTCATCATGTAGTCGCTGTTGAACGCCCACTTCTGCAGGCGCGCGGCGAACTCCTCGACCGGCAGTTCGCGCAGCCACTGGCCGTTCAGCCAGGACAGCTTCTCGATGTCGAAGATCGGGCCGCCCAGCGAGATACGCGACAGGTCGAAGTGCTCGACCATCTCGGCCAGCGAGAACTTCTCGCGCTCGTCCGGCATCGACCAGCCCATGCGGCCCAGGTAGTTGAGCATCGCCTCGGGCATGAAGCCCATGCGCTCGTAGAAAGTCACCGAGGTCGGGTTCTTGCGCTTGGACAGCTTGGACTTGTCCGGGTTACGCAGCAGCGGCATGTAGCACAGCTTGGGCTGTTCCCAGCCGAAGTATTCGTACAGCTTGATCAGCTTGGGTGCCGATGGCAGCCACTCTTCGCCGCGCAGCACGTGGGTGATGCCCATCAGATGGTCGTCGACCACGTTGGCCAGGAAGTACGTCGGCAGGCCGTCGTTCTTCATCAGCACCTGCATGTCCATGCGGTCCCACGGGATTTCGACATCGCCACGCAGCATGTCCGGTACCACGCACACGCCTTCGCTCGGCACTTTCATGCGGATAACGTGCGGCTCGCCAGCGTCCAGGCGGCGCTGCACCTCCTCGGCGCTCAGCAGCAGCGCGCGGCCGTCGTAGCGCGGGGTTTCGCCACGGGCTTGCTGCTCGGCGCGCATCTGCTCCAGCTCTTCGGCGGTGCAGAAGCAGTAGAAGGCATGGCCGGCGTCAACCAGCTCCTTGGCATACCTGGCGTAGATTTCGCCACGCTCGCTCTGCCGGTAAGGGCCGTGCGGGCCGCCGACGTCCGGACCTTCGTTCCATTCGATGCCGAGCCAGCGCAAGGCATCGAAGATCTGCTGCTCCGACTCGCGCGTGGAGCGCAGCTGGTCGGTGTCTTCGATGCGCAGGATGAACTCACCGCCGTGCTGCTTGGCAAAGCAGTAGTTGAACAGGGCGATGTAGGCAGTGCCGACATGGGGGTCGCCGGTAGGCGATGGCGCGATACGCGTGCGTACGGTGGTCATGGAGAGTCTCGAACGAAAGATGAAACAAAGGCGGGATGTTAGCAGGAGGCAGGCATTGGGCTCCAGCAATGGCGCGAACGTCACTTGTCGACTGGCCATGTGCCGCTGTTAAATTTATTTACATTTCTGGAACGATAGTCCTCATGCCTGCCCAACTCAAACGCCGCCTGCTGGTCTTCTTCACCTTGGTGGCCGTCATCGCCCTCGCCTTCCTGGGCCACTGGTACTTCAAGGGCCGCTTCTACGAAAGCACCGACAACGCCTACGTACAGGGCGAGATCACCCGCATTTCCAGCCAGTTGGGCGCACGCATCGACGAGGTGCGGGTCGAGGACAACCAGCACGTCAGGAAAGGCGACCTGCTGGTGCGCCTGGAGGCCGCCGATTTCGAACTGGCCGTGCAACGCGCCCGCGCCGCCCTGGCCACCCGCGAAGCCGAGCAGGTGCAGGCGCAAAGCCGCCTGACCCAGCAAGCCAGCCTGATCGCCGCCGGCCAGGCCCAGGTGGCGGCCAACCAGGCTACATTTGACCGCTCGCGCCTGGACCTGAGCCGTGCCGAGAAGCTGCGCAAACCAGGTTTCGTATCGGAAGAACGGGTCACCACCCTGTCCGCGGACAGCCATGTCGCCGGATCGCAGGTCGACAAGGCCCGTGCCGACCTGCAAAGCCAGCGCCAGCAAGTCAACGCATTGACCGCCGAACTCAAGCGCCTCGACGCGCAGATCGCCAACGCCCGCGCCGACCTGGCACAAGCCGAACTGAACCTGACCCGCTGTGAAATCCGTGCACCGATCAGCGGCAGCATCGGCCAGCGCAACGCGCGCAATGGCCAGGTGGTACAGGCCGGTGCCTACCTGCTGTCGATCGTGCCGGATGAAGACATCTGGGTGCAGGCCAATTTCAAGGAGACCCAAATCGGCCGCATGCAGCCCGGCCAGCGTGCCGAGCTGCTGTTCGACAGCTACCCCGACACACCGATAGAAGGCCGGGTCGACAGCCTTTTCGCCGCCTCCGGCGCGCAGTTCAGCCTGCTACCGCCCGACAACGCCACCGGCAACTTCACCAAGGTGGTGCAGCGCATTCCGGTCAAGCTGACCTTCCGCGCTGACAACCCGCTGCACGGGCGGATCCGCCCTGGCATGTCGGTGACCGCCACCGTCGACCTGCGCAGCGAAAACGAAGGCCACAATGGCCGGTGACCAGTTGCTCAGGCCCACCGCGGAGCCGACCAGGCGGGACTGGATCGCGGTAATGAGCGTGATGCTCGGCGCCTTCATGGCGGTGCTGGACATCCAGATCACCAACTCGTCGCTCAAGGACATCCAGGGCGCACTGTCGGCGACGCTGGAGGAAGGCTCGTGGATTTCCACCTCTTACCTGGTCGCGGAAATCATCATGATCCCGCTCACCGCCTGGCTGGTGCAGCTGCTGTCGGCGCGGCGCCTGGCCGTGTGGGTATCCGGCGGCTTCCTGTTGTCGTCGCTGTTGTGTTCGATGGCCTGGAACCTGGAGAGCATGATCCTGTTCCGCGCCCTGCAAGGTTTTACCGGCGGTGCGCTGATCCCGCTGGCCTTCACCCTGACCCTGATCAAGCTGCCCGAACACCACCGCGCCAAGGGCATGGCCATGTTCGCCATGACCGCCACCTTCGCCCCCTCCATCGGCCCCACCTTGGGCGGCTGGCTGACCGAGAACTGGGGCTGGGAGTACATTTTCTACATCAATATCCCACCGGGCCTGGTGATGATCGCCGGCCTGCTGTACGGGCTGGAAAAGAAGGACGCGCACTGGGAACTGCTGAAAAGCACCGATTACGCCGGCATCGTCACCCTGGGCCTGGGGCTTGGCTGCCTGCAGGTGTTCCTGGAGGAAGGCCACCGCAAGGACTGGCTGGAATCGCAGCTGATCGTCGGCCTGGGCAGCATCGCCCTGGTCAGCCTGATCACCTTCGTCATCCTGCAGTTTTCCAAGCCACACCCGCTGATCAACCTGCGCATCCTCGGCAACCGCAACTTTGGCCTGTCGAGCATCGCCAGCCTTGGCATGGGGGTGGGCTTGTACGGGTCGATCTACCTGCTGCCGCTGTACCTGGCGCAGGTGCAGGGCTACAACGCCTTGCAGATCGGCGAGGTGATCATGTGGATGGGTATCCCGCAGTTGTTCCTGATCCCGTTGGTGCCGCAACTGATGAAAGTGGTGTCGCCCAAGGTGTTGTGTGCCCTGGGGTTCTGCCTGTTCGGCGCCGCCAGTTTCGGCTCGGGGGTGCTCAACCCGGACTTTGCAGGGCCGCAGTTCAACCATATCCAGATCATCCGTGCCATCGGCCAGCCAATGATCATGGTGACCATTTCGCTGATCGCCACGGCGTATATACAGCCGCAGGATGCGGGTTCGGCGTCGAGCCTGTTCAATATCCTGCGTAACCTGGGCGGTGCGATCGGCATTGCGCTGCTGGCCACGCTGCTGGATGCACGGACCAAGGTGTATTTCGATTACCTGAGGGAGGCAGTGGTGCCGAGCAACCCGCAGGTGGCGGAACGGTTGGCGCAACTGGCGGAGCGGCTGGGCAATGACAATGCGGCGCTGGGCAAGTTGAGCGAGATCACTCACCAGCAGGCGTTGATCATGGCCTATAACGATGCGTTCCACTTTGTGGGGATCGGGTTGGCGGTGAGCATGGTGGCGGTGTTGTTGACCCGCAAGTTGCCGGAGGGGCTGAAGGCTGGGGAGGCCCACTGAATGGGTTGTCGCCTGAGCCGGCCTCTTCGCGGGTAAACCCGCTCCCACAGGTACTGCGCAGAGCTCAAGGATTACAACGATCCTGTGGGAGCGGGTTTACCCGCGAAGAGGCCAGTGCAGGCAGTAAAGAAATCAGCTGGTAATCAACCGCTCGCGCAGCTGGGCAATCTCGTCGCGCAATTGCGCCGCGGCCTCGAACTCCAGATCGCGGGCGAACTGCATCATCTTCTCTTCCAGCTGCTTGATGCGCTTGGTGATCTCGCCCGGCGTACGCAGCTCGGCCTCGTAACGGGCACTCTCCTCCGCAGCCTTGGCCATGCCCTTGCGCTTTTTGCTGCGCGCGCCGGGCACGGTGGCGCCTTCCATGATATCGGTGATGTCCTTGACCACACCTTTGGGCACGATGCCATTGGCCAGGTTGAAGGCGATCTGCTTCTCGCGACGACGCTCGGTCTCGTCGATGGCGCGCTGCATGGAACCGGTGATGTTGTCGGCATACAGGATGGCCCGGCCATTGAGGTTACGCGCAGCACGGCCGATGGTCTGGATCAGTGAGCGCTCGGAGCGCAGGAAACCTTCCTTGTCGGCATCGAGGATCGCCACCAGCGACACTTCGGGCATATCCAGGCCCTCACGCAGCAGGTTGATGCCCACCAGCACGTCGAAAGTACCCAGGCGCAGGTCGCGGATGATCTCCACCCGCTCGACGGTGTCGATGTCCGAGTGCAGGTAACGCACCCGCACGTCGTGGTCGGCCAGGTAGTCGGTAAGGTCTTCGGCCATTCGCTTGGTCAGCGTGGTGGCCAGCACCCGCTCGCCCTGTGCCACGCGCTTGCGGATTTCCGACAGCAGGTCATCCACCTGGGTAAGCGCCGGGCGTACTTCCACCTGTGGGTCGACCAGGCCGGTGGGTCGCACCACCTGCTCTACCACGCGCCCGGCGTGCTCGGCCTCATAGGGGCCCGGGGTGGCGGATACGAAGATGGTCTGCGGGCTGACGTCCTCCCACTCGTCGAAACGCATCGGCCGGTTGTCCAGCGCCGAAGGCAGGCGGAAGCCGTATTCGACCAGGGTTTCCTTGCGCGAGCGGTCGCCTTTGTACATGGCGCCGACCTGCGGAACGCTGACGTGGGATTCATCGATCACCAGCAGCGCATCGGGCGGCAGGTAGTCGTACAGGGTGGGCGGCGGCGCCCCGGCCGGGCGCCCGGACAGGTAGCGCGAGTAGTTCTCGATGCCGTTGCAGTAGCCAAGCTCCAGGATCATCTCCAGATCGAAGCGGGTGCGTTGCTCCAGGCGCTGGGCCTCGACCAGCTTGTTGGCCTTCTGTAGGTACTCCAGGCGGTCCTTGAGCTCTTCCTTGATGCCTTCCACCGCCTCCAGCAGGGTTTCCCGCGGGGTGACGTAGTGGCTCTTGGGGTAGAAGGTGAAACGCGGCAGCTTGCGGAAGACCTCGCCGGTCAGTGGGTCGAAGGCGGCGATGTTCTCCACCTCGTCATCGAACAGTTCGATGCGGATGGCCTCGAGGTCCGATTCGGCCGGGAAGATGTCGATCACATCGCCGCGCACGCGGAAGGTGGCGCGGGCAAAGTCCATCTCGTTGCGGGTGTATTGCAGGTCGGCCAGGCGGCGCAGCAGCGCGCGCTGGTCGAGCTTGTCGCCGCGGTCCACGTGCAGGACCATTTTCAGGTAGGTCTCGGGGCTGCCCAGGCCGTAGATGCAAGACACGGTGGTGACGATGATCGCGTCACGCCGCTCCAGCAATGCCTTGGTCGCTGACAGGCGCATCTGCTCGATGTGGTCGTTGATCGAAGCGTCCTTCTCGATGAAGGTGTCGGACGACGGTACGTAGGCTTCAGGCTGGTAGTAGTCGTAGTAGGAAACGAAGTACTCCACCGCATTGTTGGGGAAGAATGCCTTGAATTCGCCATAAAGCTGCGCGGCCAGGGTCTTGTTCGGCGCAAGCACCAGGGTAGGCCGCTGCACCTGCTGAATGACGTTGGCGATGCTGAAGGTCTTGCCCGACCCAGTCACCCCGAGCAGCGTCTGGTGCGACAGCCCCGCCTCGATGCCTTCGACCATCTGGCGGATGGCCTCGGGCTGGTCGCCGGCCGGCTGGAAACGGGTGACGAGCTGGAACTCGGACATGACGGACCTCGCGGTGTTGCAGCAACTGTAAATTTAGCCAGTAGTCTATACCCAAATGCGCCCGCCGGGGGGCGCTTTCAAGGCACAGCTGTGAGCGCTTGTTACGGTGGACCCGGCTATTAGACCAATGGTCGAAAAATATTTGCGCAAATGACCTGAAAAGCGATGCCGGACTGTCGCGGTGACCGGTCGGTATCACTATACTGACTCCCCGTTTGTGCACCGCTTCAGTGCATTCGGGCTGGAGCGTGTACGTCCTATCACACTCCAATCAGAGCCAAGGTAACAATGAGCCTGTTTTCCGCTGTCGAGCTGGCACCCCGCGACCCTATTCTGGGCCTCAACGAAGCATTCAACGCCGACCCACGTACCGACAAGGTCAACCTGGGCGTGGGCGTGTATTGCAATGAGGAAGGCCGAATTCCGCTGCTGCGCGCCGTGATCGAAGCCGAGACCCAGCGTGCCGCCCAGCACGCCTCGCGCGGCTACCTGCCGATCGACGGTATCGCCACCTACGACCAGGCTGTACAAAAGCTGCTGTTCGGCGCCGAGTCGCCACTGCTGGCCGCTGGCCGCGTGGTTACCGTGCAGGCCGTCGGCGGTACCGGCGCACTGAAGATTGGCGCTGACTTCCTCAAGCGTGTGTCGCCAAACGCCGTGGTTGCCATCAGCGACCCGAGCTGGGAAAACCACCGTGCGCTGTTCGAATCGGCCGGCTTCCCGGTGCAGAACTACCGCTACTACGACGCGCCGACCAACGACGTCAACCGCGCCGGCATGCTCGAAGACCTGAACAACCTGCCGTCCGGCTCGATCGTGGTGCTGCACGCCTGCTGCCACAACCCGACCGGCGTCGACCTGAACCTGGACGACTGGAAAAACGTCCTGGAAGTGGTCAAGGCCAAGGGCCACGTGCCATTCCTCGACATGGCCTACCAGGGCTTCGGTGACGGCATCGCCGAAGACGCCTTCGCCGTGCGCCTGTTCGCCGAGTCGGGCCTGGAGTTCTTCGTGTCCAGCTCGTTCTCCAAGTCGTTCTCGCTGTACGGCGAGCGCGTCGGTGCGCTGTCGATCGTCACCGCCTCCAAGGACGAGAGCACCCGCGTGCTGTCGCAGGTCAAGCGTGTGATCCGCACCACCTACTCCAACCCGCCGACCCACGGTGCAACCATCGTTGCCACCGTGCTGAACAGCGCCGAACTGCGCCAGATGTGGGAAACCGAGCTGGCCGAAATGCGCGAGCGCATCCACGGCATGCGCAAGCAGATGGTTTCGCTGCTGGCCGAATATGGCGCCAACCGCGACTTCAGCTTCGTTGGCCGCCAGGTTGGCATGTTCTCGTACTCGGGCCTGACCGTCGAACAGGTCGCCCGCCTGAAGAACGAGTTCGGC
Source organism: Pseudomonas sp. A2 (assembly GCF_023100865.1). Taxonomy (NCBI): domain Bacteria; kingdom Pseudomonadati; phylum Pseudomonadota; class Gammaproteobacteria; order Pseudomonadales; family Pseudomonadaceae; genus Pseudomonas; species Pseudomonas sp. A2. The sequence goes on along the minus strand of NZ_CP039127.1, from coordinate 1,863,655 downwards.
ATCTATGCGCTGGACACCGGCCGCATCGCCGTGGCCGCGCTGAACCAGAGCAACATCCACGTAGTGACCAAAGCTATCGTGCAGGTGCTGTAACTCATTGTTTTGCCTAGGGGTGGCTTGACTTCCCCTGGGCAATCAGTAAGATACGCACAGATTCCGCGATAGCTCAGTCGGTAGAGCAAATGACTGTTAATCATTGGGTCCCTGGTTCGAGTCCAGGTCGCGGAGCCAAACATTGAAAACCTCCAGATGCGCAAGCACTGGAGGTTTTTTGTTGCACTTATCCCCTCATGCCAGCGCACGGCTGCTGTATCGTCCGAGATCCCTCGACGAGCACAGGCAAGCATGAAAGCCAACGATTTCACCCAGAACGCTCAGCAAGCGGTAGCAATCGCCGCCAACCAGGCCCTCCTGGCAAGCCGACAAGCAACGTTCGCCGTGGGTGGCTGCATCATTGAAAATGCCACTGGCAAGGTACTGATCGCCCTGCACAACCGCGTGCTGGAGCCCTCTGCCAGCCAGGCGCAACCCGCATTCAGGCTTCACGACCCAACAGGGCATGGTGAGCGCCGGCTGGTCGACTGGTATTTCGACAACCAGCAGCGCCTTGCCCTCCCCCCCACGCATGAACTGACCGTCATCACCACGCTCGACCCCTGCGCCATGTGCGCAGGCGCCTTGCTGACTGCCGGCTTCAATGTTGCCGTAAGTGCGCTCGACACCTTTGCCGGCGTCAATCATGACGGCCGTTTCGAATTCCCCGGCCTGCCGGCCGCACTTCGTCTGCGCGCGCAAGCCACGTGGGGCTACTATGCTGTCGGCAGCCCTTTTGATCGCGACTATGCCGGGCCGCCGCAAGGGCCGGTCTACGCTGGCGAACGCATCGACGCCGCAACGATGTGCCTTACCCGTTCGTTGTTCGAGGCCAGCGTGAACCACGTGCACGACGAAAGCAGCAACGCCGGCCTCCCGCCATCTGCCCTGAAAGACCCGATCACCCTACCCAACCGGAGCCTGGTACGCCAGGCCTTGGCGGGCTTGAGCCCATGGAGCCTGCGCAGCAAAAGTGCAGACCCTCGCCTGCCCGGGATCGAACTGGCCGAGCCATTGGTCGACACAGCTCTCGCGGCAGATACGTGCAATGCCGTAGCCTTGCTGGACCCATTCGGCAATCTGCTGGCCTGCCTGGGCGGTGACGAAACGCGCTCCCCCATTCGCACTGCGTTCATGGAGACCACTCGCAGCTACGCCGCGTTGCGCTGGAACCTGATGAACCATGACGACCCACTGGTCCGCGACGAAGCACACCAGCATCTCACCCACCCCCGTTTCTGCACATTCGTCCTGCTCCGTTTTCCGGACCCGGCCGGCAGCGAGGCGGTCATGACCCTTGGCGCCTATGGCTCCACCATGGAACGGCACACCGCGCCGTCCTTCCCCTCAAGCCTGCAATATGTATTGCTGCCAGCAGCCTGCACTGCCAAGGACGTTGCTCGACTGGCGCAAAATCTGCCGCCGTTCTACACCAGCAACGCGCAGGTCGCGCCTTGCCAGGTACTGGACCCGGACCTGATGCAGGAAGTTACAACCCGGCTGGGGCAGGCTCAGCGCTCCGAGCCTGCTGCCGGATAGGGCAATGTGACCGCACTGCCTTCATCCACCAGGCTCCAGACCAGCAACTTGGCTGACTGCTTCTGACTGGCGTTACGTGACACGCTGTGCACGGTACCCGGGGCTTCGTACCAGTATTCACCGGCCTTGTAGGTTTTCTCCGGCTCGTTATCGAGCTTCGATACCACTGCCCCTTCCAGCACGTAGGCCATCACTGCGCCCGGGTGCTGATGCGCGGGTGACGCCTGGCCGGGGGCGTAGCTGACGGTGAGCATCACGGCGCTCTTGCCGGGGGCGTTCGAGGGTTGTTGCTGCTGCAGGACCTTGACCTGGTCGGCAGCGTCGCCGTGCGCCCAGGCAGGGGTTTGAGCGGCGAACAGGGCAAGAAGGATGATGCTAAAGAGTTTCATGGGGGCTTCTCCTGGATGGCAATTGCCTGCAGGTTAGGCCTGTGGGGCAGAGAGACAAATGACCAATTCGGGGAAAAACCAAGAGGCCGATCAATGCCTGTGCCGTCCTCTTCGCGGGCTTGCCCGCTCCCACAGGTACGGCGCAGCCCCTGAAGCCTCCAGAAAACCCTGTGGGATCGGGCGATCCCGCGAAAAGGCCGGTGCAGGCACCAGAGATCTCAGCTGCTACGCCCGATCGGATAAAACTCACCGTGGCTCCAGACCCCAAGCCACTCTTCCCCGTCGATCTCACGCGGCACCGCCAGCTCTACCAACTGGTAGAACACATTGCGATGAATCAGCGCCTCGAGGTTGCTGCGTATCAGCACATACGGCGATGGCTCCTGCGTGACCGGGTCGATCACCACGCGCAGCGGGTTGGCCGGCCCGGCTTCGACCTGGTCCTCGACATTGCTGGTGAAGCGCAGCACCTGCTGCTCACCCTCACCTTCCACATCCAACGCCACAGCCACGAACGGCGCATCGTCGACGCGGATGCCCACCTTCTCTACCGGGGTAATCAGGAAGTAGTCATCGCCATCGCGGCGGATGATGGTGGAAAACAGCCGCACCATCGGCTTGCGACCGATCGGCGTTCCCAGGTAATACCAGGTGCCATCACGGGCGATGCGCATGTCGATGTCACCGCAGAAGTCCGGGTTCCACAGATGCACCGGCGGCAGGCCCTTGGCCTTGGGAATCTGCGCCAGAAGATCATTGGCCTTGCCGGAATCGCTCATCACGCTTGCCTCATTCACTCACACCCAGAAGGCTACGAGCGTACTCGCGCATCGGCGCGCCAAGCAAATCCTCCGGGGTTCTATCGTGGAACGTCAACAAACCGCCACGGCTCTTGATACGTGCAGTGTCGATCAGGTAGCGGGTGCTGGTTTCGATGAGCATCATCTGCACCACGCCGGTGTCCCAGCCCAGGCGGTCGACCGCTTGTTCGTCATACCACTCGTCGCCATTGCCGATACGGTCGTCGGTGCGCGCGAAGCGGGTGTACAGCACGTAGTCGGCACCCACCGAACGCGCCTGGGCGATGGCCTCTTCCAGGCCCAGTGGCCCTTGGGCGCGCCGTACCAGCGGGAAATATTCGACGAAGCTCTTGTAGGCCTGCTCGGCCACCGCGTTCTGCCGCGGCACCGGTCCCTTGCCCGGAGGCACGAACGCGCCCTGGCCGATGAAGATGAACGAATCGGGCTGCAGGCGGATCGACAGGGTGCGACGGGTATCGCTGTGGTCCAGCAGACCGGCATCGCTCATGTGATAACGGACGCCCTCGCCCATATCGCTGACATTCATGCAACCGCCCAACGCCATCAGCGCCAGCAGCAAAACCAGGCTACGCATCTTTCCTCCAGTGGCCGGCGACGAAAAACCGGCGAATAGCTGGCGGATGCAGCTTTTGCGCCAGCTTCAGCCGCCAATCACCTTCATCACCATCACATCGCCGGAGAACGCCAGGTCCTGCTTGTCTGCCAAGGCCTTTACCAGCAAGCGCTGCAGCGCCGGCAGCGCCTGATGGCGCGGTTTTTCCAGAAGGTCGCCGACGAAATGGCGATTGCCCGACGACAGGCAGCCATGCAGCCAGCCCGTGGAGGACAGGCGCAGCCGCGAGCAGGTGCGGCAGAACGGTACGCTTTCGTTGGCGATCACGCCGAAGTGGCCTTTGCCGGGCACCTGATAACGCAAGGCAGTGGCGTCCAGCGGCGCATCGACCTGAACGTAGGCATGCTTGCCAGCAATCAGTGCGAGCAGCTGGTCGAGGCCGACGAACTGCTGCAGGAAGACGTTTTGGTCACGGGCCAGGTGGCCCATGCGCATGAGCTCGATGAAGCGCAGTTCGAAGCCGCGCTCAAGGCAGTAATCCAGCAGCGGCAGCACCTGATCGAGGTTGTGCCCACGCATCGGCACCATGTTCACCTTGATCTGCATGCCCATGGCGCTGGCCCGCTCCATGCCCGCCAGCACGCTGGCCAGGTCGCCGCCCCGGGCAATACGGCGGAACGCCTGAGGGTCGAGGGTGTCGAGGGAAACGTTCAATCGGCGGATACCTGCCGCCTGCAACTGGGGCAACTTGCGCGCCAGCAACTGGCCATTGGTAGTCATCGAGATATCGTCAAGGTCGAGCTTGGCCACGGCGGCCAGGAAAGCATCCAGGCGCGGACTGACCAATGGCTCACCGCCGGTGATGCGCAAGCGTTCGATGCCGGCGGCTTCGATCAGGTAGGCCACGCCACGAGCCAGGGCCTCCGCCGACAATTCGTCCTGTGCTGCCACCAGGCGCTTGCCGTCTGGCACGCAGTAGGTGCAGGCATAGTTACAGGCAGCCGTCAGGCTGACGCGCAGGTTGCGAAAACGCCTGCCTTGACGATCGACGATCATGAATGACTCCGGCATGGATGATGGGGGCTGGCAAAACCTGACTCATAAATCAGGTTTTTGCAAGCCCTGCACATCGCCGAAATAGGTAGGAGCAGCCTTGTGCTGCGAAAGGGCCAGTACAGCCCTGCAGATGTGTGCTGGCTGTACCGGCCCTTTCGCAGCACAAGGCTGCTCCTACAGGTACTGCGTATTGCCTGAACGCGGATGCTTCAGTTCGAAGGTTCCGGGTCGCGCTTGCGCTTGTTGCCCATGCGCACGCCAATGTCCATCAGGAACTGGAAGAAGCCTTCCTGGTCCTCCAGCACATTGCTCCAGAACGGCGAGTGGTAAAGCGCCACGGCGCCGTGCACCAGCGCCCAGGCGGCGCAATAGTGGAAATACGGCGGCACGTCTTCGAGCTTGCCTTCGCTGATACGGCCCTTGATCAGCTGGGTCAGGCGGTCGAAGTTGGAGGCACGGATGCTGTGCAGCTGTTCGACCATTTCCGGTACCTGGTTGCCCTTGACCACCTTTTCTTCCAGGCGGTCGAACAGCCGGTAACGCTGCGGATCGCGCATGCGGAACTCGAAGTAGGCTCGCGACAGGGCTTCCTTGTCGCGATCGACGTCGGCCGAATGCAACAGCGCGTTCAGGTCGCGCTCGTAGTCGAGCATCAGGCGCAGGTAGATCTCCGCCTTGGACTTGAAGTGCTTGTAGATCGTGCCTTTGCCGATGCCCACGGCGTCGGCGATCATCTCGACGGTGACGCTGTCTTCTCCCTGTTCGAGAAAAAGCTTGAGCGCGGTGTCGAGGATTTCCTGTTCGCGACGGCGAAACTCACGGACCTTACGAGGTTCTTTCTGCATAGGAAGGACTGGATGACAATCGAAGCGGTTTATTATGCCTAACTTGCAAGAAATTGCACGGATCATCCAAGCATGTCTGTGTTTCACGATGCTTATGGCCATGCGCTGCGGGAGGAATGAAACGTGGGCGTATTCCAAATTTGTTTAAAAATCGATCAATATGCACTGGCACTGCGCCAAAGCTGACTAATACTTGAAGTGTTGGCGCGGCGCATCCCCCCCAAGTGGCGCGCCGATAAAGGTGCTCAGGGACCGCGTACCTTTGTTTTACTCCTAATGGTCTTAACCCGGATTCCCCCCCCAGAACCCGGGTTTTTTTTGGGTGTTTCGAGGGGGGGCGTTGGGGGCATTTTTGGGATTACGTGTGGGCTGCTAGGTGCCCTCACCCGCAACCCTTCGAGTCAGGCCACCCGCGCCAACGGGAACAAACGCTTGAAGTTGGCAGTGGTCTGTTCGGCCAACTGCTCATAACTGGCCCCGCGCAACGAAGCCACGTACTCCGCCACCTCACGCACATACTGCGGCAAATTCGGCTTGCCGCGATACGGAATCGGCGCCAGGTACGGCGAATCCGTTTCCACCAGCAAACGATCGACCGGCACCTGCCGCGCCACTTCACGCAGGGCATCGGCATTGCGGAAGGTAACGATGCCAGACAACGAAATGTAATACCCCAGGTCCAGCGCCGCCTTGGCCATGTCCCAGTCTTCGGTGAAGCAGTGCAGCACGCCGGCCTGCGGCAGATTGGCCTCGCGCAGCAGCGCCAGGGTATCGGCACGCGCCGCACGGGTATGCACGATCACCGGTTTGCCGGTCTGCCGCGAGGCCTCCAGGTGCAGGCGGAACGAGGCTTGCTGCAACTCGGCTGCTTCCGGCTCGTAGTGGTAATCCAGCCCGGTTTCTCCAATCGCCACCACATGTGGGTGAGCCAGTTCGCGCAGCAGCCATTCCAGCGCCGGCGTTTCGCCCGGCGCCAGGTCCAGCGGGTGCACGCCCACCGAGCAATCGACATCGGTGTAACGCTCGCTCAGCGCCTTCACCGCACCAGCATTCTCGGCACTGACGCCAATACACAGGAAATGCCCGACCCCGCGCTCACGCGCCGCCTGCAGGGCAGCATCGAGGGAGCCCTGGTGGGCGCTCAGGTCTAGACGGTCGAGATGGCAATGGGAATCTACGAGCATGGGATAACGGCACACATGAAAAAATGAGAATCAGCGGGCGCCCGGCAACTGCAGCCAGTGGGCCAGCAGCGATTCAAGCAGCAGGGCGCGGTTGAGGTTGGCCTTGCCCAGCACCTTCTGGCGCTGTTCCAGGATCCATGCCTGCACCTCCAGCACCTTGGCCTGGCGGCTCTTCCGCGCCAGGTACTGCACCACCTTGCGCATATCGGCCAAGCCTAGCCCTTCCTCGTCCTGGGTCAATTGGTAGCGCAGGATCAGGTGCGCCCAATCGCAGAACCAGTCGAACAGCAGCAGCAGCGGTACACCGTTCCAGGCATCGGCCAGCTGGCTGGGCGATTGCTGCTGCTTGAGCAGCTTCTTCACCCCGTCGGTGACCAGCGCACGCTGCTCTCGCACGCCTTGCGCCTGCAAGCTGACCGCCATCAGCGGCGAACCGGCAGCCAGGGTCAGCAACTCGTCGCGATCGGTCTCGTCACTGTCGGGCAGCGCGCCGGCCAGCCAGGCTTGGCTCTGGGCCAGGCTGGGCTGCGGGCAGGCGACCTGCTGGCAACGGCTCTTGATGGTCGGCAACAGACGGCTGGGCTGGTGGGTGACCAGCAGCAACACGGTATCACCGGAGGGTTCTTCGAGGCTCTTGAGCAAGGCGTTGGAGGCGTTGACGTTCATCGCCTCCACTGGCTCGATCAGTACCACCTTGCGCCCACCCAGCTGCGCGGTCTGCACCACGAAGGCCACCAGCTCGCGTACCTGATCTACCTTGATAGGCTTGTCAGCTTCTTCGGGCTCGAGTACGAAGTTGTCCGGGTGGCTGCCGGCCTTGAGCAGCAGGCAGGACTTGCACGCGCCACAGGCCTCCAGGCCCTGGGGCTGCTGGCACAGCAGGCGGGCCATCAGGCGCTCGGCCAAGGCCCGCTTGCCGATACCCTGCGGCCCATGCAGCAGGTAGGCGTGAGCGTGCTGGCTGCGGCCGGCCAGTTGCTGCCAGAGGGCCTGCTGCCAGGGATAGGCCTCAGCCACGGCAACGCTCCACGATGCCTGGTAGCAACGCATCGATGGAGCGCTGCACGGCCTCCAGAGGCTGGGCGGCATCAAGCAGGGTATAGCGCTGTGGTTCGCGGCCGGCGCGTTGCAGGTAGGCCTGGCGCACTGCTTCGAAGAACGCCTGGCCTTCCTGCTCGAAACGGTCCAGGCGGCCGCGGGCGGCGGCGCGGGCCAGGCCCACTTCGACCGGCAGATCGAAGACCAGAGTCAGGTCCGGGCGCAGGTCGCCCTGGACGAATTGCTCCAGGATGGCGATACGCTCGACTGGCAAACCACGCCCGCCGCCCTGGTAGGCGTATGTCGCATCGGTAAACCTGTCACACAAGACTACGGCCCCGCGGGCCAGCGCCGGCCGGATCACCTGCGCCAGGTGCTGGGCACGCGCAGCGAACAACAGCAACAGCTCGGTGTCGGCCGCCATGCTTTCATCGCTGGGCGCCAGCAGCAGCTCACGCACCTTTTCGGCCAGCGGCGTGCCGCCGGGCTCACGGGTCAGCACTACGTCCAGGCCCTGCTCGCACAGGCGCGCAGCCAGGTAGTCGCGGTTGGTGCTCTTGCCCGCACCTTCCGGGCCTTCCAAAGTAATAAACAAGCCGCTCACAGGCAGTCCTTAATGTTGTTCGTCAGGCATCGGCCGTTCGGCCGCTTGCGCGCCGCCGGCAGGGGCGTCCTGCACAGGCGGCTGGTCGGGCGCTGGCTGCGCGGTAGACTCGTCGGCAGGGGCTTCGGGTTGTTCGGCCTCGTCGGTACCTGATTGTGGTTGTGGCTCTGGCTGCGATTGCGGCGCGGGGCTGGAGCGGTAGTCCGCACGGCGCTTGAGCTGGAACTCGCGCACCGCCGAGTTGTGGTCGTCGAGGTCGTCGGAAAACACATGGCTGCCATCGCCACGGGCGACGAAGTACAGGCTGGTGCCATCGGACGGGTTGAGCGCCGCGTGAATCGCTTCGCGACCGACCATGGCGATCGGGGTCGGCGGCAGGCCGGTGATGGTGTAGGTGTTGTAGGGCGTCGGCTCGCGCAGGTCGGCGCGGGTGATCTTGCCGTTGTAGCGCTCACCCATGCCGTAGATCACCGTAGGGTCGGTCTGCAGCATCATGCCCAGGCGCAGGCGCCGCACGAAAACGCCGGCGATCTGCCCGCGCTCCTGAGGAATGCCGGTTTCCTTCTCCACCAGTGAAGCCATGATCAGCGCCTGGTACGGGTCGCGGTATGGCAGGTCGGTGGTGCGCTCGGCCCACTCCTTGGCCAACACTTCGTCCAGGCGCATATAGGCCTGCTGCAGCAACTCGACGTCGCTCATGCCGCGCACGAAGCGGTAGGTGTCCGGGAAGAAGCGCCCTTCGGGGAACACTCCGGTATGGCCGAGCTTGTCCATCACTTCCGAATCGGACAGCCCGTCCAGGGTGTGCTTGATCTTTTCATGCTTGGCCACGGCCGCGCGCACCTGGCGGAAGGTCCAGCCTTCGACCAGGGTGAGGTTGTACTGCACCACGTCGGCCCGACGCCAGGCATCGAACAGCTGCTCCACGGTCATGCCGGGGGTCAGGCGATACTCACCGGTGTGCAGAGGGGTGCCGGCCATGTTGAAACGCCAGTACAGGCGCAACCAGACGGCGTCGTCGAGCAACCCTTCGTTCTGCATGCGATAGAACATGCGGTTGGGGGTGGTGCCATTGGGCACGTCCAGCAGGCGCTCCTGCGTCACGTGCAGAGGCTGCTCCAGGACCGAGTTGACCTTCCAGGCCGACCAGCCCACGGCAAGGCCGGCGAGGATCAAGCCCATTTCCAGCAGCAGCAGGAATTTACGTCTCACGAATTCAGGTTTCCAGTAACGTACGGGCAACGGCCTGCAGTTTACGGGTGAGCGGGCCCGGCGACCAGTTTAGCTCGGCAACGCCTCGCACGGGCCAGACACCGTAGACGCTGTTGCAGACAAATACTTCATCTGCCTGCTCCAGAGCGTCGAACGGCAGGTCGCAGACCTGCACCGGGATGCCCTGCAGCGCTGCCTGTTCCAGCAACGCGCCCCGCATCACGCCAGCGACGCCACAGCGGCTGAGGTCAGCCGTGAACAGCACGCCATCGCGCACCAGGAACAGATTGCTGTACACACCTTCGATCACCCTGCCCTGCCCATCACGCATCAGGCCTTCGGCATGTTCGCTGTCCTGCCATTCGGCACGGGCCAGCACCTGCTCCAGGCGGTTGAGGTGTTTGAGGCCGGCCAGCAGCGGTTGTTCCCCAAGCCGGGTCTGGCACGGAAACAGTTGCACGCCCTGCTCGGCATTGTCGACAGGATAGCTGGGCAACGGGCTGCCCTGCAGAATACGCCGCGGCGCGGCACCGGCAACCGGTGCGTAACCGCGCTGGCTGTCACCACGAGTAAGGATGAGTTTGGCTACGCCATCACCGAGCTGGCTGGCATAGCGCAGGAGTTCGTCGCGTACCAGCGCCAGGTCGGTACTGATCGCCAGGCGCTGGCAACCCAGCGCCAGGCGTGCGAGGTGGCCGTCCAGCAAGCTGGGCCGGCCGTCGCGCACGGCGATGGTCTCGAATAGCCCATCGCCGTAGGCCAGGCCGCGGTTCTGCAGGTTGACTGCAGCCGCCGGCTGGCCATCGATCCAGCTTTGCATCAACCGGCGAACCGGCGGAATACCAGCGAACCGTTGGTACCGCCAAAGCCGAACGAGTTGGACAGCACCACATCGATCGGCATGCTGCGCGCCTGGTGCGGCACGAAGTCGAGGTCGCAGCCTTCGTCCGGCTCGTCCAGGTTGATGGTGGGCGGAGCCATCTGGCTGTTGATTGCCAGTACGCTGAAGATCGCTTCTACGGCACCGGCGGCGCCCAGCAGGTGGCCGGTCATCGACTTGGTCGAGCTGACCGCCAGCTTGTAGGCATGCTCACCGAACACGCGCTTGATCGCCGCCACTTCGGCCACGTCGCCAGCAGGGGTCGAGGTGCCATGGGCGTTGATGTAGCTGACCTCTTCCGGCTGGATGCCGGCATCGCGCAAGGCGTTGGCCATGCAACGGGCAGCGCCTTCACCGGTGTCGGGTGGCGAAGTCATGTGGTAAGCGTCACCGCTCATGCCGAACCCGACCAGTTCGGCATAGATGGTCGCGCCGCGGGCCTTGGCATGTTCCAGTTCTTCGAGCACCAGGGCACCAGCACCGTCGGACAGCACGAAGCCGTCACGGCCCTTGTCCCACGGGCGGCTGGCCCGGGTCGGCTCGTCGTTGCGAGTGGACAGTGCGCGGGAGGCGCCGAAGCCGCCCATGCCCAGGCCGCAGGCAGCCATTTCGGCGCCGCCGGCGATCATCACGTCGGCTTCACCGTAGGCGATGTTGCGCGCGGCCATACCGATGCAGTGGGTACCAGTGGTGCACGCGGTGGCGATGGCGTAGTTCGGCCCTTGCAGCCCCAGGTGGATCGACAGGAAGCCGGAGATCATGTTGATGATCGAGCCTGGCACGAAGAAAGGCGAAATACGACGCGGCCCCGAGTCGTGCAGGGTGCGGCTGGTTTCTTCGATATTGGTCAGGCCGCCGATACCCGAGCCCATGGCCACGCCAATACGCTGGCGGTTGGCGTCGGTGACTTCCAGACCGGCATTACGCACTGCCTGGAACCCGGCCGCCAAGCCGTACTGGATGAACAGGTCGAGCTTGCGGGCCTCTTTGGCCGACAGGTATTGCTCGACCTCGAAGCCTTTCACCGAGCCGCCAAAACGGGTGGAGTAGGCAGACAGATCCGTGTGTTCGATCGGACCGATGCCACTGCGGCCAGCCAGAATGCCCTGCCAGGTGCTCGGTACATCAGTACCCAGTGGCGACAGCATACCCATACCGGTGACCACGACGCGTCTACGCGACACAGTACTCTCCTTTTCTAATGACAGAGTTTCTTGCCATTGCATTCAAGCGATGGAATGAAATGGCAACAAGCTCTTGATACCCGGTGAACGAGACCGACCTGCAAAACGCAGGGTGCTCGCAAAGAAAAAACCGCACGCCGGCAAAGGCAGTGCGGTTTTTCCCGACAAGAAGCGTCGACTACAGCGTCTTAGGCCTGGTGGGCTTTGACGTAGTCTACGGCAGCTTGAACGGTAGTGATCTTCTCGGCTTCTTCGTCAGGGATTTCGGTCTCGAATTCCTCTTCCAGAGCCATCACCAGCTCAACGGTGTCAAGCGAATCGGCACCCAGGTCATCGACGAAGGACTTCTCGAGAGTCACTTCCTCTTCCTTGACGCCCAGTTGCTCGGCGACGATTTTCTTGACGCGTTCTTCGATGGTGCTCATACCTAGTTTTCACTCCTAATGGACATATGTCAGGCAGCTGGCCGGTGGCTAATTTTATAGAAAGACGTTCGCTTTTCAAGCTAAACACGCCTTCACACCAACCCCCACACCCGCTGCCTGGAATCTGGTTGCAGCTTTATAACGGATTTTAGGCTCGCAGTATGACTCTTTTTTTACGAAATCCGTCACATTGAGTTGCAGTGTTACATGTACATCCCGCCGTTGACCGGCACGGTAGCGCCGGTTACGTAGGCTGCGCCGTCAGATGCCAGGAACGAAACAACCTTGGCAATTTCGTCGGCCTGGCCCAGGCGGCCCAGCGGGATCTGGGTCTGCAGCGCTTCACGCTGCGCTTCTGGCAGCTCGCGGGTCATGTCGGTGTCGATGAAGCCCGGGGTCACCGAGTTGACGGTGATGCCACGCGAGCCCACTTCACGCGCCAGGGCGCGGCTGAAGCCTTCCAGGCCGGCCTTGGCGGCCGCGTAGTTGGCCTGGCCGGCGTTACCCATGGCACCGACGACCGAGCCGATGCTGATGATACGGCCCCAACGTGCCTTGGTCATGCCACGCAGCACGCCCTTGGACAGACGGTAGAGGCTGTTCAGGTTGGTATCGATCACGTCGAACCACTCGTCGTCCTTCATGCGCAGCATGAGGTTGTCACGGGTGATACCGGCGTTGTTGACCAGGATGGCCGGTGCGCCGAATTGCTCGCCGATGGCGGCCAGCACAGCTTCAACCGATTCGGCGCTTGTCACGTTCAGTTCCATGCCGGTACCGGTGATGCCGTGTTCTTTCAGCGTGGCAGCAATGCGCTCGGCGCCGGAGGCCGAAGTGGCGGTGCCGATCACGGTCGCGCCCTGGCGGCCCAGCTCGAGGGCGATGGCCTGGCCAATGCCACGGCTGGCGCCGGTGACCAGTGCAACTTTACCTTGCAGGCTCATGCAAGCTTCTCCAAATCAGGCCAGTGCCGCGCGGGTGGCGGCGACGGCGTCAGGGGTATTGAGGTTGTAGGTGGTCACGCCATCGGCGCAACGCTTGTTCAGGCCGGCCAGGACCTTGCCCGGGCCGCACTCGACCAGGTTGACCGCACCGTTAGCGGCCAGGGTCTGCACGCATTCGACCCAGCGCACTGGCTGGTACAGCTGCGCCAGCAGGTCGTGCTTGAGGGCATTAAGGTCAGCGGCAACGGCAGCGGTGACGTTCTGCACCACGGGAATTTGCGGGGCGTGCCACTCGATGGCGTTGACCGACTCGGCAAAGCGCTCGGCAGCCGGCTTCATCAGCGCGCAGTGCGACGGCACGCTGACCGCCAGCGGCAGGGCGCGCTTGGCACCCTTGGCCTTGCACAGCTCGATGGCGCGATCGACGGCGGCCTTGTTGCCAGCGATAACCACCTGGCCTGGCGAGTTGAAGTTGACCGCGCTGACCACCTGGTCTTCGGCCGCTTCGGCGCAGACTTCCACGACCACGGCGTCGTCCAGGCCAAGGATGGCGGCCATGGCGCCATGACCGGCCGGCACGGCTTCCTGCATCAGCTGGCCCCGGCGCTCGACCAGGCGCACGGCATCTTTCAGGCTCAGGCTGCCGGCGGCAACCAGGGCGCTGTATTCACCCAGGCTGTGACCGGAGACGAAGGCCGGCCTGGCACCGCCCTCTTCCAGCCACAGGCGCCACAGTGCGATGGACGCGGTGAGGATGGCCGGCTGGGTCTTGTCGGTCTGGTTGAGTTGCTCTTCCGGGCCTTCCTGGACCAGCTTCCACAGGTCGTAACCGAGTGCCTCGGACGCTTCCTTGAAGGTTTCGATGATCACTGGCTTCTCGGCGCCGAGCTCGGCGAGCATGCCCAGCGACTGGGAACCTTGACCGGGAAAGACGAATGCGAGAGATGCAGACATTGAACAAGCCCTTATGATCTTGTCGTCGGATAGGGTGCGCCGGACATTAGCCAGACGCGGAATCTGAAAACTTGGATGGAGACGCGGACCAAGCGGTCACATTTAAGCACTTCAGCGGCGATATGCCTAAGGTCTTTATTCCTTCAGCACCGGCCTCTTCGCGGGTAAACCCGCTCCCACAGGGTTACCACAGACCTAAAGGTTATGGGGCACCTGTGGGAGCGGGTTTACCCGCGAAGAGGCCGGCACAGGCTACAACAGCAAATCTTCCAGCCGCCCATGCAAGCGCTGCGGCAGGTTTTCCTGAATCTCGATCAACGCCCGCTGGATGGCACTCTGGAAGCCCTGCACCCCCGCCGAGCCATGGCTCTTGATGACGATGCCCTGCAACCCCAGGAAACTCGCACCATTGTGCCGCGCCGGTGCCAGGTCGGCCTGCAGGCGTTTGAGCAGCGGCATGGCCACGGCCCCGGCTGCCCGCGACAATACGCCACCCTTGAACAACTGCTCTATGCGCGCACCGATCATCGTCGCCAGCCCCTCGCTCGACTTGAGCAGGATGTTGCCGACGAACCCGTCGCACACCACCACATCGGCTTCGCCGCGATACAACCCGTCACCCTCGACGAAGCCTATGTAGTTGAGCCCGCGGGCGTTCTGCAACAGGCTGGCCGCCAGCTTGACCTGCTGGTTGCCCTTGATGTCCTCGGTACCGATGTTAAGCAGCGCCACGCGCGGCCGCTGCACACCCAGCGCCTGGGCGGCCACCGAGCCCATCACGGCGAACTGGTAGAGGTTCTCGGCGCTGCAGTCGACGTTGGCGCCAAGGTCGAGCAACTGGCAGTAACCGGTCTGGGTCGGGATCGCCGCCACCATGGCCGGCCGATCGATACCTGGCAGTGTCTTGAGCACGAAACGCGAGAGCGCCATCAGCGCCCCGGTATTGCCGGCGCTGACGCAGGCCTGAGCCTTGCCGTCGCGCACCAGTTCGAGGGCGATGCGCATCGACGAGTCCGGCTTGCCGCGCAGCGCCTGGGATGGCCGCTCGTCCATGCCGACCACCTCGCTGGCGGCCACGATTTGCAGGCGCGCGCGATCCGCAGCCGCAAGGCCGCTGACAAGATCTTCGAGGAGGGAGGGTTGACCGACGAGGGTCAGGTGCAGCGAGGGGGTAGCCGAAAGGCAGGCAATGCTAGCCTGGACAATGCTGCGGGGACCGAAGTCCCCGCCCATTGCGTCGATCGCGATGATCTGAGCGGACAAGGATTACTCGTCAGCGCCCTTGTCGACCACTTTGCGACCACGGTATACGCCTTCTGGCGAAACGTGGTGACGCAGGTGTACTTCACCGGTGGTTTTCTCTACCGACAGCGCGTTTTCCGACAGGGCGTCGTGCGAACGGCGCATGTCACGGGCAGAGCGGGATTTTTTGTTCTGCTGAACAGCCATAATTGATTAACTCCTAAACGTTTGGGTCACGCTTTAACTGCGCCAAAACACTGAACGGGTTGGACCGCGATACCTCGTCCTTGCTCGATTCGGGCTCGTCTGCGCCCGCCGGCTGCTGGCATTCTTCCGGATGATGAGCAGGCACGATTGGCAAGGCGAGCAGAAGCTCCTCCTCGATCAATGCCTGCAGATCCAAAGGATCTTCGCCCAGTTCCAGCACGTCATAGCCTTTCGGCAACGACTGGGTATTCGCACCCTCCTTCACCACGGCGTATGTACATTCGCTGTGGATCGGCAGGGTGACCAGCTCAAGACAACGCTGGCAAACCATCTTGACCTCGACGTCCAGCTCGCTGTGGATAACCACCACGTGCTGTTCATCTCGTTCAAAATCGAACTTCGCCTGCACCGTACCGACATTGTCGGAAAGCGGGTCGCAGAGTCTTTCCAAATCAGCGAGCTGCAGCGAACCGTTAAGGGTTACGCCACGATCGGCTAATTTGCGCGGGTCAACGTGAGGTGGAATCGGGTCATTCAACATAGGCGCAGCATTCTAGGGATGCCCCCCGCCCCTGTCAAAGGAAATTCGGCGGCATCGTGCGTGATAGAATTTGTTCAACCGATTCAGGAGTCTACCATGCTTCCTCTGTTACTGGCTTCCAGCTCTGCCTACCGCCGCGAACTGCTTGCACGCCTGCGCCTGCCCTTCACCTGGGCAAGCCCCGATATAGACGAGCGACGCCTGGATGACGAACCGGCGGTGGAGCTGGTGCGGCGGCTGGCCAGGCAAAAAGCCGAGGCCCTGGCAGGCAGCCACCCCGGGCACCTGATCATTGGCTCGGACCAGGTTGCGGTGCTGGGCGAGCAGGTACTGGGCAAGCCGCACACCTTCGAGCGGGCTTGCGAGCAACTGCTGGAGTGCAGCGGGCAGCAGGTGAGCTTCCTGACCGGGCTGGCGTTGCTGAACAGCGCCACCGGGCACTGCCAGGTGGACTGCGTGCCGTTTACCGTGACCCTGCGCGAACTGGACCGGCAGCGGGTGGAGCGCTATGTGGCGGCGGAACAGCCGCTGGACTGCGCTGGCAGCTTCAAGGCCGAGGGGCTGGGAGTGAGCCTGTTCCAGAGCACGCACGGGTGCGATGCGACCAGCCTGATCGGGCTGCCGTTGATTAGACTGGTGGATATGTTGACCAGGGAAGGGGTGGTTATCCCGTAGTTCGCCTCAAGACTTTTTGCGCCTGACAGATCGAGCGCCGCCCGCGCGGCGCTTCGCAGCACAAGGCTGCTCCTACATCTGTTTCGGGCCAGTAACGCCTGTGCCAATGCGCGCGACCGCCTTGTTTGTCCGGCACGATATCGAGGTGGACGCCAAGGGGCCGCGCGCCTTTGCCTCAGGAATAATTGGCCCGAAACAGATGTAGGAGCAGCCTTGTGCTGCGAAGCGCCGCGCGGGCGGCGCTCGATCTCACAAACACCGCAAAACGGGCGACGAACCCTCAGCGCAACTGCGGCCCCTGGAAGCCCATCCACATCGCCAAGCGCTCAGCCACGCTGGCGCCAACGCGCTTGGAGAAGCGATCGAGCGCCGACTCCTGCACGGTGAAGTCCACCAACTCCTTCTCGCCCACGATCTCGCGCGCCACATAGCTGGCACTGCCCAGCCCATCCACCAGGCCCAGCTCCTTGGCCTGCTCGCCCGACCAGACCAGGCCACTGAACAGCTCCGGATGCTCCTTGTCCTTCAGGCGCTCACCCCGCCCCTGCTTGACCATGGCAATGAACTGCTGGTGCGTGGTATTCAGTACGCCCTGCCAGAACTCGGTCTCTTCCGGCTTCTGCGGCGAGAACGGATCGAGGAAGGCCTTGTGCTCGCCTGCAGTGTAGGTACGCCGCTCCACACCCAGCTTCTCCATGGTGCCGACAAAGCCATAACCGGCCGCCGTCACACCAATCGAGCCCACCAGGCTGGCCTTGTCGGCATAGATCTCGTCCGCCGCACTGGCGATGTAGTAGGCTCCGGAAGCCCCAAGATCAGCGATGACCGCATACAGCTTGATGGCCGGATATTCAGCCCGCAGACGGCGGATTTCGTCATACACGTAACCCGACTGCACCGGGCTGCCTCCCGGGCTGTTGATGCGCATCACCACAGCCTTGGTCTTGCTGTCCTTGAACGCCTCGCGCAGGCTCTTGACGATATTGTCGGCGCTGGCTGGCTCCTGGTCGGCAATCACCCCGCGCACCTCGACCAGCGCGGTATGGCTGGCACTGCGCGACGCTGCCTTGTCCATGTCCATCAACGGCGTGAACAGGATCAGGATGCCGAACAGGTAGACGAAGGTCAGCAACTTGAAGAAGATCCCCCAGCGTCGCGCCCGGCGCTGCTCCTGAACGCCTGCCAGCAGGGTCTTTTCCAGCAGTTTCCAGCTCTTGCGCTCTTCGCGCTCCTCGGGTTCGGCCTCGGGGGCTTTCCATTCGTCTGCCATGCTTACCTACCTTGGAAATGGAATTGCGGAACCACCCAGCCACTCACGCAACTGGGAAAAATGATCGATGCACACCTGCGGACCAAACTCGGCCAGTGCCTGCAGCGACATGGCACCATAGCCCACGGCCACCGAATGCATGCCGGCATTGCTGGCCATCTGCAGATCGAATGCCGAATCGCCAACCATCAGCGCACGCCCTGCTTCGACACCGCAATGCCCGAGAATTTCCTCGAGCATCAGCGGGTGCGGCTTGCCGCGAGTTTCGTCGGCGGCGCGAGTGATGTCGAAGAACTGCTCCCAGCCATTGGCCTTGAGCACCCGGTCCAGCCCGCGACGCGCCTTGCCGGTGGCCACCGCCAGGCGGTAACCCTCGGCACGGAAGGCATCCAGCGACTCGACCACGCCCTCGAACAGCGGCGAGGGCTGCTGGTCCAGGGCCATGTAGATATCGGCATAGTGCTGACGAAAACTTTCGACCTGAGCAGGCGCCAGGTGCGGGTACAGGGTGTGGATCGCCTCGCCCAGAGCCAGGCCGATGATGCCCTTGACCGCATCCTCGCTGCTTTGCGCCTCACCGGCACGCTCGGCGGCGGCGTTCATGGCCTCGACGATACGTCCGATCGAGTCGGCCAACGTGCCGTCCCAGTCGAAGATCAGTAGCTCATAGCCTTTTTTCATGGATCAGGACGCACTCAGACGTTCAACGGTTTTCGCCCAGACTTCATCCACCGGCGCCTCGAGCTTCAACTCGCCACCGTCCGGCAGCGGCACGGTCAGTGCGTAGGCATGCAGGAACAGGCGCTTGCCGCCCAAGTCGCGAATTTCACGACTGAAGTCTTCGTCGCCGTACTTGCTGTCGCCAGCGATCATATGCCCGGCATGCAGGGTGTGCACACGGATCTGGTGGGTACGGCCAGTGATCGGGCGCGCCTCGACAATGGTGGCGAACTCGCCGAAGCGGCGCAGCACGCGGAACAGGGTCAGCGCCTCCTTGCCCTCGTCATTCACCTCGACCATGCGCTCGCCGGAGCGCAGGTTGCTCTTGAGCAACGGCGCGCTGACCTGCTTCTTCGAGGTCGGCCAGTGGCCGCGCACCAGCGCCATGTAGCGCTTGTCGACACCGTCGCCACGCAATGCGGCGTGCAGGTGCCTCAGCATGCTGCGCTTCTTGGCGATCATCAGCAGACCGGAGGTGTCGCGGTCCAGGCGGTGCACCAGCTCCAGCTCCTTGGCGTCCGGGCGCAACTGGCGCAGCGCCTCGATCACGCCGAAGCTCAGGCCGCTGCCGCCATGCACGGCGATGCCGGCCGGCTTGTTCATCACGATCAGCGCCTTGTCTTCGTAGACAATGGCCGCTTCCAGGCGCTGCAACAGGCCCTGGGCCACCGGCGCGGGCTCGTCACGCTCCGGCAGGCGGACGGGCGGTACCCGCACGATGTCGCCGGCCTGGATCTTGTACTCCGGCTTGACGCGCCCCTTGTTGACCCGTACTTCACCCTTGCGCAGGATGCGGTACACCAGGGTCTTGGGCACGCCCTTGAGGGCCGTGATGAGGAAATTGTCGATGCGTTGGCCGGCAAGCTCCGGCGCGACTTCGATCAGCTGAACGCCGGAAGTCGGAGGGGTATTGGTCGTCATGGCGGGATCATAACAATTTTTTATGGAATTGAAGCACTTAATCATTGCTGCTATAGTCGCGAACGCCGCCAAAAGCGGCAGGCCAGCGGCACCAGGCTCCTAGCCGGTCCCTGACCAACGCAATTCTCCAGGACGCGAGGCCGTCCTACGGGGTTTTCGCCAGTTTACCGAATTGCCTGGAATCGCCACCAGCGCTGTGTAGAGAAGACCGAAAAAAAACGACAAGTGCGGTGTTTCACCTGCTTACCCGATTCTTTTCGCTGCACCTCTGCCCGCCCCGTCGCTTCCACGCAACGCCCGGCGAATGCTTCGGAAATACCTGCCTTGGACATGAATGGCGCCAGCGCAGAACCTGCGCTGGCGAAAAATGCAACCCGTTGCGGATTCAGCGCGCGGCAGCACCCGAATTATCAGGGATACGTGCAGGGTGGAGATGCACAGCCCTCGGACCGTGTAGCACCGCGTCCGGCCCACCAGCCCACTGAACGGCTGGCGAGCGGATAAGGTCCTGAACAGATGCCTCCGGGCGTCCACGGCTGACGGTTGATTCCTCCTCCTGACTGAGTGCACAAGGCCCGCTTGGTTGATTCGGATTCCAATTCGAAGCCACCGGGGCCTTGTTGGCACCGCAGCAAACAGGACGCGTCGTCGCGACAACGGCAGGCTGGGCAACCGGCTGGTGCCGAACGTCGCTCGACACGGGGGTGGCCCGGCCACCCTTTGCGCACCTTGGCACCGACCATGAGACGTCGTGTGTGCCGAACGCCGTTTCCGGCAGCCCGGAAACCGACGGTACAACATGAAAAGAATGCTGATTAACGCGACTCAACCCGAAGAGTTGCGTGTAGCCCTGGTGGACGGCCAACGTCTCTACGACCTGGACATCGAGTCCGGCGCGCGCGAGCAGAAAAAGGCCAACATCTACAAAGGCAAGATCACCCGCATCGAACCCAGCCTCGAAGCCGCCTTCGTCGACTTCGGTTCCGAACGTCACGGCTTCCTGCCGCTGAAAGAAATCTCCCGCGAATACTTCAAGAAAGCCCCCGAAGGGCGGGTCAACATCAAGGAAGTGCTGAGCGAAGGCCAGGAAGTCATCGTCCAGGTCGAGAAGGAAGAGCGTGGCAACAAAGGCGCCGCCCTCACCACCTTCATCAGCTTGGCCGGCCGCTACCTGGTGCTGATGCCGAACAACCCGCGCGCCGGTGGCATCTCCCGCCGCATCGAAGGCGAAGAGCGCAACGAACTGCGTGAAGCCCTGAATGGCCTGACCGTGCCGGGCGACATGGGCCTGATCGTGCGCACTGCCGGCCTTGGCCGCAGCAGCGAAGAAATGCAGTGGGACCTCGACTACCTGCTGCAACTGTGGACCGCCATCAAGGAAGCGTCCCAGGACCGCGCCGCGCCATTCCTGATCTACCAGGAAAGCAACGTCATCATCCGCGCCATCCGCGACTATCTGCGCCAGGACATCGGCGAAGTGCTGATCGACAGCATCGATGCCCAGGAAGAAGCCCTGACCTTCATCCGCCAGGTCATGCCGCAGTACGCCAGCAAGGTGAAGCTGTACGAAGACAGCGTGCCGCTGTTCAACCGCTTCCAGATCGAAAGCCAGATCGAGACCGCCTTCCAGCGCGTGGTCGACCTGCCGTCCGGCGGTTCGATCGTGATCGACCCGACCGAAGCCCTGGTGTCGATCGACATCAACTCGGCGCGCGCCACCAAAGGCAGCGACATCGAAGAAACCGCCCTGCAGACCAACCTGGAAGCGGCCGAGGAAATCGCCCGCCAGCTGCGCCTGCGTGACATCGGCGGCCTGATCGTCATCGACTTCATCGACATGACCCCGGCGAAAAACCAGCGCGCCGTCGAAGAGCGTGTTCGCGAGTGCCTGGAAGCCGACCGCGCCCGCGTCCAGGTCGGCCGCATCTCGCGCTTCGGCCTGCTGGAAATGTCCCGTCAGCGCCTGCGCCCGTCGCTGGGCGAAAGCAGCGGCATCGTCTGCCCACGCTGCTCCGGCACCGGCATCATCCGTGACGTCGAATCGCTGTCGCTGGCCATCCTGCGCCTGATCGAAGAAGAGGCCCTGAAGGACCGCACCGCCGAAGTTCGCGCCCAGGTGCCGATCCCGGTGGCTGCCTTCCTGCTCAACGAGAAGCGCAACTCGATCACCAAGATCGAACTGCGTACCCGTGCGCGCATCATCATCCTGCCGAACGATCACCTGGAAACCCCGCACTTCGAAGTCCAGCGCCTGCGCGACGACAACCCGGAAGTGCTGAGCAACCAGTCCAGCTACGAGATCGCCGCCGCCGAAGCCGAAGAAGCGCCGCAGCCGACCGCCACCCGCACCCTGGTTCGCCAGGAAGCCGCAGTCAAGACCGCCCCGGCCCGCGCCAACGCGCCGGTACCGGCCACTGTCGAAGAACCGCAGCCAGCCGCACCGGTCGCCCCTGCCCCGGTCGCTCCGGAGCCAAGCCTGTTCAAAGGCCTGGTGAAGTCGCTGGTAAGCCTGTTCGCCGGCAAGGAAGAGCCTGCCGCAGCGCCGGTTGTCACTGCCGCCGAGAAGCCGGCCGCCGAGCGCAGCCCACGCAACGAAGAACGCCGCAACGGCCGCCAGCAGAGCCGCAACCGCAACGGCCGCCGCGACGAAGAGCGCAAGCCGCGTGAAGAGCGTGCCGAGCGTGCACCTCGTGAAGAACGTGCCCCGCGCGAAGAGCGTGCACCACGTGAAGAACGCGCCCCACGCGAAGAGCGTGCACCGCGTGAAGAACGTGCTCCACGCGAAGAGCGTGCTCCACGCCAGCCACGCGAAGACCGCCGCGGCAACCGTGGCGAAGAGCGCGTGCGCGAACTGCGCGAGCCACTGGACGCCACCCCTGCCGAGCGTGAAGAACGTCAGCCGCGCGAGGAACGTGTAGCCCGTGAAGAACGTGCCCCACGTGAAGAGCGTGCACCTCGCGAGGAACGCGCACCACGTGAAGAGCGCGCACCTCGTGAAGAACGTGCTCCACGTGAAGAACGCGCACCTCGCGAAGAACGTGCTCCTCGCGAGGAACGTGCTCCACGCGAAGAACGTGCCCCTCGCCCACCACGCGAAGAGCGTCAGCCACGCGTAGCCGAAGAAGCCGCCGAGCAGGCTGCCGAGCTGGCCGAAGAGCAACTGCCGAACGAAGAGCTGCTGCAGGACGAACAGGAAGGCACCGATGGCGAGCGCCCGCGCCGCCGTTCCCGTGGCCAGCGTCGTCGCAGCAACCGTCGTGAGCGTCAGCGCAACGCCAACGGCGAGCTGATCGATGGCAGCGAGGAAGAAGGCAGCGAAGAGCAGCCACAACAGCACCAGGCCACCGAGCTGGGTGCCGAACTGGCCGCCGGCCTGGCCGTGACTGCCGCTGTCGCCAGCAGCAACATCAGTGCCGACGCCGAAGCCCAGGCCAACCAGCAGGCCGAGCTTGCCACCGCCGAAGTCGCCCAGCCGGTCGAGCAGGCTGAGAAGTTCGAGCAGGTCGAAGCTGCCGCCAAGGCTGAAGAAGTGGCCGAGGCCCCAGTGGTCGAGCAGCCGGTCAGCGAGCCTGTAGCCGTGGTCGAAGCAACTGCCGAGCCAGTGGTCGAAGTCGCTCCGCAGCCAGTGGTCGACGAAGCACCTGCTGCCGAACCGGTAGTGGTTGCCGAAGCACCGGTCGAAGCGCCTGCCGTCGAAGCCGGTGAAATCGAGCAGGCCCCGACCGTGGTCGAAGCCGCTCCGGTTGCCGAGCAACCTGCCCCGGTTGTCGAAGCCCAGCCAGAAGTGGTGGCCGAGCCTGCACCAGTGGCCGTCGAGCCCGCACCGGTCGAAGCCCCTGCGGCGGTGGAACCTGCCACTGTCATGCTGGCCAACGGCCGTGCGCCGAACGACCCGCGTGAAGTGCGTCGCCGCAAGCGTGAGGCCGAGGCTGCCGCCAAGGCCGCACAGGAAGCTGCTGCAGCCACCGAGGAGCCAGCCCTGGAAGCCAGCGATGAGCAAAAGCCTCATCACGGTTGATAGCCAAGGCTGAATGAAAAAGCCCCGCCAGTTCGCACTGGCGGGGCTTTTTCTTGGCTGGGCGTTTTTCCTGTACCGGCCTCTTCGCGGGTAAACCCGCTCCCACAGGCCCCACCACCCTCAGGCCCTATGAAGTCCCTGTGGGAGCGGCTTCAGCCGCGAAAGGGCCAGCCCAGGCACTGAATCAGTAGAGGTTAGGCTCCATCTCCAGCTCGACCCCGAACCGCTCGAGGATATCGGCCTGGATCCGCCGCGCCAGTGCATGCATCTGCGCCCCGCTCGCCTGGCCGTAGTTGACCAGCACCAGCGACTGCAAACGATGCACCCCGGCATCCCCCTCGCGGTGGCCCTTCCAGCCTGCCTGCTCGATCAACCAGCCTGCCGCCAGCTTCACCTGGCCATCGGCTTGGGGATAAGCCACTACCCCTGGGTTCTGCGCACGAATACGCTCGACCAGTTCCGCCGAGACCACCGGGTTCTTGAAGAAGCTCCCGGCATTACCCAGCTCTGCCGGGTCTGGCAGCTTCTCGCGGCGAATGCTGCAGATCGCCTCGCTGATCGCCTGCGCGGTCGGCTCGGTCACGCCCTGTTCCGCCAGGCGCTGGCGCACCGGGCCGTAGTCCAGGTGGGCCTGCAGCGTACGGCTCAAGGCAAAGCGCACACGCAGGATCAACCAACGCCCAGGGTTGCGCTTGAACAGGCTGTCGCGATACCCGAAGGCACACTCAGCCAGGCCGAAGTCACGCAACTCGCCGGTCTCGCGATCCAGGGCGGTCAGGCCGACGAACATGTCCTTGATCTCCACGCCATAGGCGCCCACGTTCTGCATCGGCGCGGCGCCAACGGTGCCGGGAATCAGGCTGAGGTTTTCCAGCCCGCAATACCCCTGCGCCAGTGCCCACTGCACAAACGGGTGCCACGGCTCACCGGCCTCGGCCTCGACCACGATACGTTCACCATCGTCGCTGAGCACGCGCCGACCACGGCTGGCCATATGCAGCACCAGCGCATCGATATCGCGGGTCAGCAGCAAGTTGCTGCCACCGCCAATCACCAGCACCGGCACGCCGCCTTGCTGTGCCTGGGCCAGCGCCAGGCGCACCTCCTGGTCATCATGTGCCTGGGTGAAATACCGCGCCTTCACGTCGATGCCAAAGGTGTTGTACGGTTTGAGCGATACCTGCTCCTGCCACTGCACTGTCATAGCCGCCCCTTGATTTCCAGGACCAGCGCCTGGCACGCCGCTTCAACCAGGTCGAGCACCTGCTCGAAGCCGTCGGCGCCACCGTAGTACGGGTCTGGCACTTCATCCAGCGCTGCGCCATAGCGGCGCAGGAACAGGTCGAGCTCCCCCACTGCCGTGTGCGGGCGCATCGCACGCAAATGGCCAAGGTTGCTCTCGTCCATGGCCAGGATCAGGTCATATTCGGCAAAGTGCGCCGCCTTGACCTGCTGAGCGCGTTGCTGCGAAAGGTCATAGCCACGCGCCAGCGCTGCCTTGCAGGTGCGGCTGTCAGGCGCCTTGCCGACGTGCCAGTCGCCGGTGCCGGCCGAGGCCACATGCACCCGGTCGGCAAGCCCGGCAGCCTGCAATTGATGGCGCAGCACGCCTTCGGCGGTGGGCGAGCGACAGATATTGCCGAGGCAGACGAACAGGACGCGCATCAGGCCTCCAGCAAGCGCCGTACGCGCTCCAGGTCTTCAGGGGTATCCACGCCCACGGCAGGCGCCTCGATGGCGTCTTCGACGTGGATGCGTACGCCATGCCACAGGGCACGCAGCTGCTCCAGCGCTTCGGTCTGCTCGAGCCAGCATGGGCCCCAACTGACGAAGTCCTGCAGGAAGCCGACGCGGTAGGCGTACATGCCGATGTGGCGGCGATACGGCACGCCTTCCGGCAACAGGTTGCGGTCCTTGGCAAACGCATCGCGGGCCCAGGGCAGCGGTGCACGGCTGAAGGTCAAGGCCAGGCCGTTCTTGTCGCTGATTAACTTGACCGCGTTGGGGTTGAACACGGTTTCCGGCTCATGGATCGGTTCGGCCAGGGTGGCGATACCGGCTTCCGGATGCGCTGCCAGGTTGGCTGCCACCTGGTCAATGATCACCGGCGGGATCAGCGGCTCGTCGCCCTGCACATTGACCACGATGGCATCGGCCGGCAGCCCCAGGTGTACGGCCACTTCGGCCAGGCGGTCGGTGCCGGACTCATGGTCGGCACGGGTCAGCAGCACTTCGGCGCCGAAGGCCTTGCAGGCCTCTACGATGCTGGCGTCGTCGGTGGCGATGACCACGCGGCTGGCGCCGCTCTTGCGGGCCTGTTCCCACACATGCTGCACCATCGGCTTGCCGGCGATCGACAGCAATGGCTTGCCCGGCAGGCGCGTGGAGCGCAGCCGGGCGGGGATCACCACGGTGAAATCCAGGCTCATTTGTCCAGACGCTCTTCATCGGTCAGGGTGCGTGCCTCGCTTTCCAGCATGACCGGGATGCCGTCGCGGATCGGGTAGGCCAGGCCAGCACCCTTGCTGATCAGCTCGGTCTTGTCGGCACTGAGCTTGAGCGGGCCCTTGGTGATCGGGCAGGCCAGGATATCGAGCAGTTTGGTGTCCATTTGAGGCTTCCTTTAGGCCAGGTGGCCGGGAATTGAAAAAGGGCTCAGGGCTTGCGCAGCAAGCGTTGCAACTGGTTGTCGAACCAGGCGCTGAAAGCCGGCGTGGGCTGCGCCTCGACGGCCAGGTACCACCAGTCGTCAGCGGCGAAGGCCCGGCATTTCACCGCATCCTTCTCGGTCATGACCAGCGGCAGCGGCGGGCTGAAGGCCAGGCTCCGGGCGCTGAACTGCGCATGGTCGGCAAAGGGATGCGGCACCGGCTGCCAGTTTAGCCCCAGCAGGGTATTGAAGAAACGTTGCGGGTTGCCGATACCGGCCACCGCATGCAGGCGTTGGCCTGCAGGGAAATGGTCAAGCGCGCGGCGCTCGCCGCTGCGCAGGTTGACCAGGGCGGATGGCTGCAGGCAGAAGCCGAAGCCATCGGCGCGGTCTGCGCTGGCGCCGTTGAACAGCACCGCGTCAGCCTCGTGCAGGCGTTCGGCCGGCTCACGCAACGGCCCCGCCGGCAGGCAGCGGCCATTGCCCAGGCCGCGAGCGGCATCGATCAGCACCAACTCCAGGTCGCGCGCCAGACGATAGTGCTGCATGCCGTCGTCACACAGGATCAGGTCGAGGGGTTCACTGGCCAGTAATGCCTGCACGGCGCGGGAGCGGTCGGGGTCGATCATCAGCGGCACGCTGGTGCGCTGCACGATCAGCAGCGGTTCGTCGCCGGCCTGCCCGGCCGCCTGATCGGGCTGCACGCGCCAGGGTAGCTGCGGCGGTTTGGCGCCATAGCCACGGCTGACCACGCCCACCTTCAACCCCTGCTTGCGGCAGTGCTCGATCAGCCAGAGGATCATCGGCGTCTTGCCGGTACCACCCACAGTAATGTTACCCACCACGATGACCGGCACCGGGGCCCGGTAGCTGGCACTTTCGCCACTGAGAAAACGCGCCCGCTTGCGCGTGACCACGCGGCGATACAGCGCCTCCAGCGGGCGCAGCAGCGCCAGGGCCGGGTGCCCGGCGTACCAGGCGGCGAGCAGGCGGTCGGCGAAGGCCATCAAGGTGTGCCCTGGGCCGCCTCGACAGTGGTCATGCGCAACTGGCTGAAACCGAGCTTGCCGGCGGCATCCATCGCAGTGACCACGGCCTGGTGCGGGGTCTTGCCGTCGGCGCTGATGGCCAGCGGCAGCTTGTTGTCGCCGCCCGACTCACGCTCGATCGCTTCGCTCAGGGTGGCCAGGTCGCTCTTTGGCAGCAAGTGGTTGTTCACCGAGTACACGCCTTCGGCGCTGATGGTGATTTCCACCAGCTTGCCCTGGTCGGGCGCCGCCGGTTCGGCGCTGGCGGCTTCAGGCAGCTCGACGCGCAGCTGGGTCTCGCGGGTGAAGGTGGTGGTGACCACGAAAAACAGCAGCAGGACGAACACCACGTCGATCAGCGACGCCAGGTTGATGTCGACGTTCTCCCGCTGGCGATTGCGCCGGAACTTCACGCCTTGCCTCCGGCCACTTCCACTTCACGGTCGCCCTGGATCACTTCCACCAACTTGATAGCTTCCTGCTCCATGCCCACCACCAACTCATCGATACGGCGCAGCAGGAAGCGGTGGAAGAATACCGCCGGGATACCGACCATCAGGCCGGCCGCGGTGGTGACCAGGGCCTTGGAGATACCACCGGCCAGCACTGCGGCGTTGGCGGTCATCTGCGAGCCCATGAAGGCGCTGAAGATGTCGATCATGCCCAGCACGGTGCCCAGCAGGCCCAGCAGCGGGGCCATGGCGGCGATGGTGCCGAGGGTGCTGATGTAGCGTTCCAGTTCGTGGATGACGCGCGAGGCGGCCTCCTCGATGCATTCCTTCATGATTTCGCGACCATGGCGCGAGTTGGCCAGGCCGGCGGCGAGGATTTCGCCCAATGGCGAATCAGCACGCAGGGCCTTGAGCTTGTCACTGGTCAGTTGCTTGTCCTTGATCCATATCCACACCTGGCCGAGCAGGTGCGGCGGGGTGACGCGACTGACGCGCAGGGTCCACAGGCGCTCGACGACGATAGCCATGGCAGCGATGGAGCTCAGAATGATCGGCAGCATCATCCAACCGCCGGACTTGACCAATTCCCACACAGTAAACGCCCCTTCGGAAAAAGGCCGCCACTCTACCATAGGCGCGCCGGGGGCTCATCTGCCGGAGGTCAGGGAATTGGGTCGTGTGGGGGTTGCGGAGGGGGTGGGGGGGTGGGGGTTCGCCATGACAGTTGCAGCGCCTGCGAGATCGAGCGCCGCCCGCGCGGCGCTTCGCAGCACAAGGCTGCTCCTACATCTGTTTCGGGCCAGTAACGCCTGTACCAACGCGCGCGACCGCCTTGTTCGTCCGGCCCGACATCGAGGTGGACGCCAAGGGGCCGCGCGCCTTTGCCTCAGGAATAATTGGCCCGAAACAGATGTAGGAGCAGCCTTGTGCTGCGAAGCGCCGCGCGGGCGGCGCTCGATCCAACAGGCGCTGAAGATGTAACGGCAAGCATCTGCAAGCCACTACACCTTACTGCACCCGAACCCGCCAAAACCGCCTCTGCCCCCGCACACCCTCCACCTCCCCCAGCCTCCCCAGCACCAACCGCAACGCCCCCTGCTCCGCCGTGTCATGCATCACCACCCCATGCCGCCGATAACGTTCGACCACTTGCGAGTGCGGGTGCCCGAAGCTGTTGTTGCGCCCGCGCGAAATCAGTACCCCGCGCGGCGCCGTGGCGCGGATGAAGGCCTCGCTGGACGAACTGCGGCTGCCGTGATGCGGCGACTGCAACCAGTCGATCCGCGGTGCTTCCGTGGCCGCCAGCCAGGCCCGTTCGGCACCGGCCTCCATGTCTCCCGCCAGCAACAACCGCTCACCCTGCGCCTCGACCAACAACACACAGGAGCGGTCATTGCTGCTCTGCCCATCGGCCCAGCGCCACATCGAAAAGCGCACGCCATCCCACATCCACTGCTCGCCACTTACGCAAGGTTGCAGTTGCAGGTCATCCAGCAATTCGCCGCCGATCACCCGTTCGACCGGCAGGCCACGCATGATTGCGCCAGCACCACCGGCGTGGTCGGCATGGGCGTGGCTGACCAGCATCAGGTCCAGGCTGCCCACCCCCAGCTTGCGCAAGGTCGGCAACACCACCCGCTCGCCCAGGTCGCTCTCTCCCCTGGCCGGCCCGGCGTCGTACAGCAGGTTGTGATGCCGGGTGCGCAAAAGCACTGCCAGCCCCTGGCCGACGTCCAGCTGCCAGACCTCGACCTGGCCGAACGGCACCGTCTCCCGGGGTACCCACAGCGCCAGCAGCATTACGCCACCCAACCCGCGCAGTGGAACGCCACGGGGCATCAAAACCAGCAGCGCGCCCAGGCACACCAGCAGCCAGGCCCACAACGGCAGGGCTGCTGGCAGCCACGCCGGCTGCTGCGCCGCCAGCGCCAGCAGCCGGAAAAGCACATCAAGCAAACCGCCCGCCAGCCAGAGCAGCGCCTCCCCTACCCCGCCCAACGGCAGCAGCAAAGCGCCCAGCAACGCCAATGGCAGCACTGCCAAGCTGACCCACGGCACCGCAACAAGGTTGGCCAGCGGCGCACTCAAGCTCACCGGCAAGCCCGTAGCCAGCAGTACCGGCAGCAAGCCGATCGCAATCACCCATTGCGCCCGCGTCCAGGCCTGCCAGGGCCGCCAGCTGCCCAGGCGGGCACTGAAGCAATAGACAAGCGTGGCCACGGCCGCGAACGACAGCCAGAACCCGGGCAGCAGCGCGGCCAGCGGTTCCAGCAACAGTACGGCAACCAGCGCCAGCAACAACGGCAAGGTCGCACCCAATTGGCGAAAACGCAGGCGCCAGAGCAACACCACGGCCAGCATCAGGCAGGCACGCTGCACCGGTACACCGCCACCAGCCAACCAACCGTAGGCCAGTGCCGCAGCCATGGCCAGGCCACACGCCCAGGGCACCCACGGCAGACGAGCGGGCCACAGCCCCCAACGCGCCAGCCCGGCAACCAGGCCATACAGCAAGCCGGCAACCAGGCCGATGTGCTGGCCAGAGACCACCAGCAAGTGCACCGTGCCGGTGGCCTGCAACGTTTGCCAGTCCTCCCGGGCCAGGCCCGCCCCGTCGCCAAGCACCAGCGCCACCAACGCTGCCTGCCGGCCATTGGCCTCGACTGCCAGCAGGCGCTGGCGCAGCGTGTCGCGCCAGCCGCCGACAACCGGCGCCAGCAACTGCCCAGCCTTGACCGTACCGGTCGCACCGACCCGCCGCGCCAGCAATTGCGCCTCACGGTCCGGCCCATGCGGGTTGAGCAGCCCGGCCGGGCGCTGCAAGGTCACCGCCAGCCGCCACTGCTCGCCCGCGCGCAGCGGCGGGCCGTCGAACCAGCTCAGTTGCAGGCGCTGCGGCAGCTCTGCCCGCCGCGAGCGGGCCGCGTCCAGCTCGAAGCGCACACCCTGCGCAGTCCGGGTCGGCAGGCCGACCACCCGGCCCTCAAGCCACAAGGTGCGGCCATCCAGCCCGGTTGCCAGGCGGTCATCCAGCGCCTGCTGCGCAGACCAGCAGGCCCAACACAGGCCCAACAGAAAACAGCCCAGTGGCCACAGCCGGGTAAACAGGCCGAGGCCACCGGCTACAGCCAGCAGCACCAGCCATCCGACCGATGGCAATGCGGGGAGAAAGCCCAGACACAACAGCCCGAGCGCGAGCGCAAACATCCCTGTGCGCATGAAGTAGAGCTCCAGAAGCGAAATCACCTTCTGAGGCATAGCCCAATTGCCGGCAGCGCTTGCTCAACAATTGTCACAAACTCTAAACGAGGCTGAGCGGGAATCAGGGCATACTGCCCGGATCAATGCTCCGGGAGCCTACATGCCGCGCCGACTTTTCAAACGCTACATGCCGGACCCGACCAGTATTCGGGAACACAAGTCCTTACGCTTTTTCGGCAAGTTGCTGCATGACCCGAACCTCTGGCACCTGAACCGCCATTCGGTGGCGAGGGCCATGGGCGTTGGCCTGTTCGCGGCGCTGATCCCGATGCCGGCGCAGATGCTGCTGGCCGCCGCGCTGGCCATTCCGCTGCGCGGCAACCTGCCGATCGCGGTCAGCCTGGTGTGGCTGACCAACCCGCTGACCATGCCACCGGTGTTCTTCGTCACCTACATGACCGGCGCCTGGCTGATGCAGGTACCGCCGCGCACCCTGCCGGACGAGCTGACTTTCCAGTGGATCACCGACCAGCTGTCGACGCTGTGGCAACCCTTCCTGCTCGGCTCGGTGGTATGCGGTGTGGTGCTGGGCATCCTTGGCTACTTCACCACCATGCTCTACTGGCGCTGGTGGGTGGGCCGGCAGTGGCGTCTGCGCCAATGCCGGTGCAAGGCTTCAGGCACGCATGCCGCGGCCACTGACCAGCAGGCGAACGCACACCAGGTAGAGCACCGCGGTGGCGACCAGCATGAAGGTAATCGCCGTACCAATGCTGATATCCGACACCCCTAGAATGCCGTAGCGGAACGAGTTGACCATGTGCAGCACCGGGTTGGCCAACGACACGGTCTGCCAGAACGGCGGCAGCAGGTTGATCGAATAGAACACCCCGCCCAGGTACGTCAGCGGCGTCAGCACGAAGGTCGGGATGATCGAGATGTCGTCGAAGTTGCGCGCGAACACCGCATTGACGAAGCCCAGCAGCGAGAAAATGGTGGCGGTCAGCAGCACCACGACCACGGTCACGCCCAGGTGGTGCACCTGCAGGTGGGTGAAGAACAGCGACAGGAAAGTCACGATCACGCCCACCGCCAGGCCACGCAGCACGCCACCCAGCACGTAACCGACGAGGATCGTGTGTGGCGATACCGGCGACACCATCAGCTCTTCGATGGAGCGCTGGAACTTGCTGCCGAAGAAGCTCGACACCACGTTGCCGTAGGAGTTGGTGATCACCGACATCATGATCAACCCCGGCACGATGTACTCCATGTAGCTGAAGCCACCCATGTCGCCGATCTGCCGACCGATCAGGTTACCGAAGATGACGAAGTACAGAACCATGGTGATCGCTGGCGGCAACAGGGTCTGCGGCCAGATACGCAGGAAGCGCCGCACTTCGCGGTAGACGATGGTGTTCAGGGCGACCCAGTTGGTGCGCAGCTCCACACTCATACGGCCACCTTCGACAGGTTTTTTTCCACCAGGGACACGAACAGCTCCTCGAGTCGGTTGGTCTTGTTGCGCAGGCTCTGCACCTCGATGTTCTGCAGCGCCAGCTGGCCGAACAGCGCAGTGATGCCGATGTCCTTGTCCACCTGCACTTCCAGGGTGTGCGGGGTCAGCAGCCGGCACGGGTAGCCCTGCAGCACCGGTGCAGTGGCCAGGTCCTGCCTGAGGTCGAGCACGAAGGTTTCGACATGCAGCTTGCCCAGCAACTGGCGCATGCTGGTGTTCTCGACGATGGTGCCGTGGTCGATGATGCCGATGTTACGGCACAGCTGCTCGGCCTCTTCCAGGTAGTGGGTGGTGAGGATGATGGTGATGCCCTTCTGGTTCAGCTCGGTGAGGAAGCTCCACATCGAACGACGCAGTTCGATGTCCACACCGGCGGTGGGCTCGTCGAGAATCAGCAGGCGCGGTTCGTGGATCAGCGCGCGGGCAATCATCAGGCGGCGCTTCATGCCCCCCGACAGCGAACGCGACTGCACGTCACGCTTGTCCCACAGGCCGAGCTGGGTCAGGTACTGCTCGGCACGCTCCTTGGCCACCTTGGGCGGGATGCCGTAGTAACCGGCCTGGGTCACGACGATGTCGAAGGTTTTCTCGAACTGGTTGAAGTTGAACTCCTGCGGCACCACGCCCAGGCAACGCTTGAGCGCCGACGGCTCGCGGTCCAGGTCGTGGCCGAACACGTTGACCGTGCCGCTGGTCTTGTTCACCAGGGTGGAGAGGATGCCGATGGTGGTGGACTTGCCCGCGCCGTTGGGGCCGAGCAAGGCGAAGAAGTCGCCTTCGGCAACATCCAGATCGATGCCCTTGAGGGCCTGGAAGCCGTTGCCGTAGGTCTTGGTCAGCTGTCGGATGGACAGGGCGGAACTCATAGCGGGTCACTTACCGAGAAAAAGGTGCAGGACACGCCAGGTAAAGGCACTGGCGCAGTGAGTGCGGCCAATGGTGCTTGGCCTGGCCGCACAAGTACAGTCATGTGTATTGATAATGACTATCGAAGTAGCCGTGGTGTTCGATCAGGTCAGCGCAGTCATTACCGCTGCCTGGTATGCAGGGCGGGCCTTGAGGCGCTCGTACCAGGCCTCCAGGTGACGCATGGCCGGGCGCTCGATGGGCATTTCGAACCAGGCATAGATGAAGCTACCCAGTGGGATGTCGCCCATGCCGATCTGGTCACCGGAAAGGTACGGCTGTTTGGCCAGGGCCTCGTCGGCAATGGCCAGCAGCTGGGCGCATTGCTTGTGCGCAGCGTTGATCGCCACCCAGTCACGCTGGTCTTCCGGGGTGCGCAACAGGCCCCAGAACAGTGGGCGGAACGGCGTGGCGAAGGACGAGGTGGTCCAGTCCATCCACTTGTCTGCCAGGGCGCGCAGACGCGGGTCGTCCAGGTACCAGCCCTGCTCCGCACCGTACTCGGCGCACAGGTAGCGGACGATGGTGTTGGACTCCCACAGGGTCAGGTCGCCGTCTTCCAGCATCGGCACCAGGCCGTTGGGGTTGCGCGCGCGGTAGTGCGGCTCGTTGACCACGCCGAAGGCGCCGCCGGCGTCAATCGACTCGAAA
This sequence comes from Pseudomonas sp. A2, assembly GCF_023100865.1. Lineage (NCBI taxonomy): Bacteria > Pseudomonadati > Pseudomonadota > Gammaproteobacteria > Pseudomonadales > Pseudomonadaceae > Pseudomonas > Pseudomonas sp. A2. The sequence continues at coordinate 1,829,933 of NZ_CP039127.1, read as the reverse complement.
TCCAGGCCCAGTTCGTGGGCGATCCATAGCGCCTTGCGCACATTGCTCGAATTCTTGCGACCCCAGATCTTCAGCATGGCAACGTCCTAATGAATGCGGAGGTGGTGCAGTCTACTCCAGACTTTCGTCGCCTGTACCGGCCTCTTCGCGGGTAAACCCGCACGGGGTTCTGCACCAGACCTGAGAGTGATGCAGTACCTGTGGGAGATTGCCCAGCCCTTTGGGCTGCGCTTTCGCGCAGAGAACCAATATCGCTCGTCTGACGCGTCCTTTGTAGGAGCAGCCTTGTGCTGCGAAGAGGCCGGTACAGCCAATAGACAGGCTTTGTCAGCCCCGGCCTCTTCGCAGCACAAGGCTGCTCCTACAGAACCTCGCCGAACCAATGAGTCATGTGTTGTTCTATGAGAGCGGGTTCACCCGCGAAGAGGCCGGCACAGACAAACAATGCCCTGAAACTCCCGCCGCCATACCCTGTCACTGTTCTGACCCGGCCATTCTCAGCATTGCGTCTAAGCTGTCTGGGACGGCTTACCCCCCTGGTTCCAAGGAGGACCGATTATGTTGCTGTTGTGGTTGGTAGTGCTGGTGATCGGCGCGGCGTACCTCACGCACCGGCGCCTGGCGCCCTTGCAGATTCTTGGCATCTTGGCGGCTTATGTACTGCTGATGGGCATTTTCAGCAGTGCTCCCGGCTGGCTGCTGACCCTGATCTGGATAGTGCTGGCCCTGAAAGTCGCCCTGGTGGCGCTGCCGGAATGGCGCCGCAAGGTATTCACCGGTCCGGTGTTCAAGTGGTTCCAGCGCACCCTGCCGCCGATGTCGCAGACCGAGCGCGAGGCGATCGACGCCGGCACCGTGTGGTGGGACGGCGAACTGTTCAGCGGCCGTCCCGATTGGCGCACCCTGCTCGCCTACCCGGCTCCACAGCTGACCGAAGAAGAACAGGCATTCATCGACGGCCCGACGGAACAACTGTGCGCCATGGTCAGCGACTGGCAGATCGGCCAGGACATGGACCTGCCGCCCGAAGCCTGGGCGCATATCAAGCAGAATGGCTTCTTCGCCCTGATAATTCCCAAGGAGTACGGCGGCAAAGGCTTTTCGGCATACGCCCACTCCCAGGTGGCGATGAAACTGGCTACCCGCAGCGGCGACCTGGCTTCCACCGTGATGGTGCCCAACTCGCTCGGCCCGGCCGAACTGCTGTTGCATTACGGCACTGACGAACAACGCAACCACTACCTGCCACGCCTGGCGCGTGGCGATGAAATACCCTGCTTCGCCCTCACCGGTCCGCTGGCCGGCTCCGACGCAGGCGCCATGCCTGACACCGGCGTGGTCTGCAAAGGGCAATGGAACGGCGAAGAGGTCATCGGCCTGCGCCTGAACTGGGAAAAGCGCTACATCACCCTCGGGCCCGTCGCCACCCTGCTGGGTCTGGCGTTCAAGGCCTACGACCCGGACCACCTGCTGGGCGAGCAGGAAGAACTGGGTATCAGCCTGGCGCTGATCCCTACCGACACGCCCGGCGTCGAAATCGGCAAACGCCACCTGCCACTGGGCGCCGCGTTCATGAACGGCCCCAACAGCGGCAAGGATGTATTCGTGCCGCTGGATTTCCTCATCGGTGGCCAGGCCATGCTCGGCAAGGGCTGGATGATGCTGATGAACTGCCTGTCGGTAGGCCGCTCCATCTCCCTGCCGGCAGTGGGCACTGGCGCAGCCAAATACACCAGTCTGGTCACCGGCCAGTACGCCAACATCCGCGAACAGTTCAATGTCCCGCTGGCTGCATTCGAAGGCATCCAGGAGTCGCTGGCACGCATCGGCGGCAATGCCTGGCTGATGGACAGCGCGCGGTTGCTGACCGCCAAGGCCGTGGATCTGGGCGAGAAGCCTTCGGTGCTGTCGGCGATCCTCAAGTACCACCTCACCGAGCGTGGCCGCGAGTGCATCCAGCACGCTATGGACGTGCATGGCGGCAAGGCCATCATCATGGGGCCGAACAACTATCTGGGGCGCAACTGGCAAGGTGCGCCGATCTTCATCACCGTCGAGGGGGCGAACATCCTTTCGCGCAACCTGATGATCTTCGGCCAGGGCGCCATCCGCTGCCATCCGTTCGTGCTCAAGGAAATGGCCCTGTCCGGGCGCGAGGACCGCGATCAGGCATTGAGGGAATTCGACGACCTGCTGATGAAACACATCATGTTCGCCGCCGGCAATGCGGCCAGCACACTGATACTCAGCCTGGGGCTGGGGCGACTGGAACCCGTGCCCGGCGATGCCCTGAGCCAAGGTTACTTCCGTGCACTCAACCGCCAGGCAGCAGCCTTCGCCCTGCTGGCTGACCTGTCGATGATGCTGCTGGGCGGCGCGCTGAAACGCCGCGAGCGGCTGAGCGCAAGGCTGGGGGATGTGCTGAGTTACCTGTACCTGGCCAGCGCTGCGCTCAAGCGCTATCACGATCTGGGCTCACCGGAACACATGCAGCCCTTGCTGCGCTGGGCGATGGAAGAAAGCCTGGGCCAGGCGGAAACAGCCCTGGACCGGTTGCTCGACAACTTCCCCAACCGCTTTGCCGGCTGTGCGTTGCGCGTGCTGGTGTTCCCCTTCGGCCGTCGCCACACCGGGCCGAGCGATGAACTGGATGCAGAGGTGGCGGCGCTGATCGGCCGCAGCAAGGGCGACCCGGCGCTGGAAGAGCTCCTTGCTGGCTGCTTCAGGCCGCAAGGCGAGGGCGACCCGGTGGCAGCGCTGCAACGGGCTTGCGACTTGCTGGATGAAACCGTGCCACTGCACAAGGTGCTTCATGAGGCGATCAAGGAGGGCAAGCTGCAGCCAGCACCCGGGCAGTCTCTGATCGATGCGGCAGTCGAGCATGGCGCACTGCAGCCGAACGAGGGGCAACGGTTGCGTGAAACCGAGCAAGCCCGCCGCACGGTCATCGGTGTGGACGCCTTCGACAAAACGCAGTTGCTACTGGGGCAGGGCAAGGTACGTTGACCTGCTGATTGCCAGACGCGATTTTGGAGTACAAGCGGTCTTGTGTTTCGACGGGGCGCAAAGCGGCCCCGTCTCTTGGGAAATGTCCCACACCTTGGCAACACGTAATACAGCGCGTGTGCCTGAGGGCCGCTCAGGCACTGGGTGGGAACTTGGAAAGCTGAACTTCACAATCTATTTTATGGTTCGCTTTCATATCAGCCTGGAGGAGAGCTGAGCCCGTTTTGGCAATCACCTTCAGGCCCAGGCCTTCGCTGACGAAGTCGCCAACGGAATAGGTTCCCAGCAGATAGCTGTATTCGGTCCGGTCGAGCGACGCGGGCCTGTGAGTGGTCAAGAATGTGATGGATGAGTGCACAACCCAATCGTCTGGGGCCTTTCTGTACTTCAACGTAATGGTCGAGGCAGAAGGGATGTCACTCATCGCAATCTTGCTGTTACTCGCATCAACCGTCTTATTGGCCCTTTCGCCACTGCCCTCTGCTGGCAAGGTCAGGCCATGGCTGACGTTGGACTCGTGCCAGAACATGATGGCACCGTTCTGTGCCGGGGTGTTGCCCTTTTCCATGATACGCACCTCGCGTGGAAGATTGAGTGCCCTGAACGCCTATCACCGCCAGCAACGGTGCAGTGTCGTTGTGTGGGCTTGAATCTAGATCAATACCCGTGCGTGCGCACCTGGCAGAATTGACAGGTCCATGGTTCGCACGCGGTGCTCGCCGACCATGCCGCATCGGGTAATCACAAGGCGCAATGGGGCGGAGCAGCCACCACCGTCCCCAACCCGCCCTCAACCGGCGTATACTCCGCCCCCGTTTCAACTACCCCGAGGACCGCCCCCATGGCCAACCCCCACCTGGAATACCACCTGCAACTGCTGAACCACCTGCGTACCATTCTGGTGGCTCTGGGTGAAGCCGAGCAGGTACCGGAGGAAAGCCACACCCTGTTTCTCGAGCGTTTCGACGAATTGCTGACCCTGCTACCGCAAGACCCGCTGGAAAGCCAGTACCTGGGCCAGGACCTGATCTGCCAGGTGATCCAGCGCTACCCGCAAATCGCCCACCTGGTGCCACGCGACCTGCTGTGGTTCTTCGGGGGTGACTGCCTGCACTACATGCCCGACGAAGAGCTGGACCTGTACCAGCAGCTGGAAGAACGCCGTTACGAAGCCGAGCAGAGCGGCGAAGCGTTCGACTGGCACCAGCAGAAGCGTCTGATGAGCCAAGCTCAAGGCGACAATACCCAGCACTGATATGCACGGCACACCGCACGCTTGCGAGCGTGCCTTGCAATGTCTCCAATTACCTCACCAAAGGTAGACTTCGCCTACAGCTTCACCCCGCCCCCCCTTTCTATCCTGCACGCCGAACAGTTTTTGCCTGTTCGGCCCGTTTTTTCGCCCCCAGGATCAGAAAATGAAAAAAACCCTTCTCGCCATCGCCTTTGGCCTGGCAAGCAGCACAGCATTTGCAGATACAGGCACGATCACCTTCGCCGGCTCGATCAAACCCGGTGGTACCTGCCCTATCGACCTGGTCATCCCAGGAACCGGAACCAGCATCCCCAGGCTTGAAATGGGCAGCCTGCGAGCGGAGGACTTCCCAGCTACAGGTAGCAAGTCCAAGCTGATTCGTTTCGCCTTGAAGGTCACGCCAGGTGCCGGCTGTATAATCGGCGGTCAAGATGGCTATGTCACGTACAAGCCCGTTTACGATACAGCAGGTACAAAGCTATATGGCCTTGACAAAATCGACCCGGATGCCGCGAAAGGAATAGCGCTTGCCATCCTGGATAGAGCACAAAACTACGTGGAGCCCAATAAGGAATCCATCGCATATCCGCTCGACGATACCCTGCCCTCGGAGATGGACTTCTTTGCACACTACGAGTCCACCGACAAGACCGTAGAGCCTGGCCACGCAAACGTCCTGGTCGAATACACGTTCGCGCTCAAGTAGCAACAAGCCCCCAGGCTCGATCAGGGCCTGGGGCACACGCAACGCCCCCTGTAGAGACTCCCCATGCGCCATCCGACTTCAAGCAAGTTCAACCTGACCTCGGCCTATGCCCTGGCCATCTGCATGCTCCTGCTCGCCCCCTTCAGCGCCAATGCCGCCCTGACCATCAGCTCCACCCGTATCATCCAACCCAGTGACCGACAAAGCACCAGCATCGTCGTGGCCAACCCAAGCAACCGGGCCTATGCCGCACAAGCCTGGATCAATACTGAAGCCGATGACAGCACCACTGCGGTCCCCTTGATTGCCTCGCCAGCGCTATTCCGCATCGACCCGGGCAGCGAGCAGACCGTGCAGCTCAACCGCCTGCCGAATGACTTGCCAAAAGACCGCGAGTCACTGTTCTTCTTCAACCTGCAGGAAATCCCGCAAGCCAACGATAAACCTGACAATGTGCTGAACATCGCCCTGCGCACACGCATCAAGGTTTTCTTCCGCCCCAGCCAGCTAAAGGGTCGCCCACAGGATCATCTAAAAAACCTCACTTGGTCCGTGCAATCCATAGACGGCAAGCCGCACCTGGTGGTGGACAACCCTACTCCCTACTACTTCACCTTCAACCAGCTGACCTTCATCACCCCAAAGGGCAGCGAAAAAATCGATGCCAGGAAGATGGCCATCCCGTTGGGCAGGCAAACCTATCCGCTGAAAACACTGCCAGCCCAGGGCAACCTGAAGGTCGATTTCACCACCATCAATGACTACGGAGCCATAACGCCAGCAATGTCCAGCCCGGCAAGGCGCTCATGAGCCTGATCAGGCTTTCAGCACAGGGTGATATTCCGGGAAGTCGACCCAATGCGCCCCGTCATCGAAACTCACCTGCACATGCAGGGTGAACTGGGCGTCACGTTTGAGGGTGGCGAGAAACGTCTTCGGCACGGTGACGTCCTGGTTTGCCCCAACGCCCTGACGCACCTGCATTTCGTTTATGGCATGCGCGGTCAGGACATGATGCGGTCCAGCCTCGGCACCGCTCTGCAACACCCCCGTCACCCAGATACTGATGCGCTGCCCAACCGCAATCAATCGCCACGGAGCCAGCTGTACGGGCACCCTGGCCGGTGCACTTGCCAGACTGAAGCCATCGCTGGTGGCACCTATCAGTTCGATAAGAGGCAGTTTTTCTGTGAGAGCCGTGACTTTCAGATTGCGCGGGGTGGAGGGAAACTCATCGATGCCGTCATCAACCTTGTATGAAACCTTGAGTACCTGGTTACTGTAAGCCAGCAAATTCTTCTCAGGGATCAAGAACCGTTTATCTGTACCCGGCAACACTTCGGATGTTGTGAAATAACCCGCATCACCTGGCTCTCCCCAAATGACGGTCACCCGCTCCTCCGGATAAATCACGGCCTCTTCGGGAACGATGACCACCATCGGAGGCCGGTAGTCATTCAACTGCAACGACAACGCTTCTCCAGAGCCTGTTGCCTGGGGTATTTCAAACCAAGGCAAGGTCCGGGGAATTGGAGCGGCAGCTATCTGCAACGGCACAGGCCTGGACCGGGCGCTGAGATTGCCCGCGCGGTCACGTATCTGATAGTGGACATAGCGCTCACCATCGCCTCGCGATCTTATATCGTCGCCTTCGATCGACAGGAAAATCGGCTGAGAAGTGTCCTGCCTGGTAATCGTATATTCGCCAAGCTTGTCATTGGCAAAGGGGCGATCGTCCCAGTAGTAGATAATTACATCGCCTACCGCAGCCTTCTGGTAAACAGGTAGCTCAGCGAGTAAGCGATCTTCATGCTTTTCCAGATAGCGTGCCGTCACCCCCTCGCGTCCGACTTCCTCATCAAACAGCAAAAGCCCCTCATCGCCGCCGAGTACCGGGGGGACAGTATCAATCGTAAGGGTCAGCGGACTGGAGTGTGTGATAACACCATTGAACCCATACACTTCATAAGTGACTTCCTGGGTGCCGTGCAGCAGCACTGCTACAGGGGCTTCCACGAAAAGCTCGTCCTCGGGTATCTTATCCTCCCAACGCTTTGGCTCACCAACCGCCACTCCGTTCCAGTACAGCGTCAATACCTCTGGAAGACCAGGCATCGGGTTGGACTCTTGCCAGATGGGCACTTCGATCCTCAACGGCCGGCCAAGGGCCGCAACCGGCAACAAATTCAGCTCACCCTCAGGGATGTTCGCGAGCGCCGCCGGCGCAGAAGGAGGGTCGAGCAGGCGCTTGCGAAACAGGCTCGCTAACTTCTTTTGCAGCCAGAACAGAAAGCCCGCGGGTTTGATGTACATATCACCATCCTCTTTGAATCCGACCCACAAAAAAGGAAGGCCGAGGCCTTCCTTCTCCTTAGTGATCACCAGCTGTACCGGAACCCGACATTAGCCCCCCACGGCTGCTCGATCTTTTCTCCGTTGGCGTAATCGAAATCGGCATGCAGTTGCATGCGCTCGTTCAAACTGATGGCGACACCCATGCCGAATTCGGCGCGCGAGCCCGACAGATCGTTATCGAACCGATTGTCGTTGACCTTGACCTCATTGCTGCCGACGAATTCGTGGGCGTAGGCGAGACGTACGTAGGGCTGCACCTGCCGCCCTTTGCAAAGCTGCACGGTACGCCCCACGGTTGCCCCGGCCTTTCCAAGCAGCGAACGGGTATCGTCACCCTGAGCCTTCAGGCCATTGTCCAGGTGATAATCCTTACCCTGGATCGTGACCATGGCCCACTGGGTGTAGGGCTCGACAAAGTAACCCTGCCCCAGGTCGATGTTGCGCCCGAATTCCGCGGAAATGCCCAAGCCCAGGTTGTCATAGTCACCTTTGCTGCGCTGGCCATCACTGAGAGCAACCTTGGCACTGTTATCGAAACGGTTGGCCTTCATCACACCATCGAAGTAGTAGCCACTTTGTGCATCGAGCCAGGTGGCGTAAAGCCCCAGATAATAGCTCTTGACCTCAGCGGAGCTGCCGCGAATCAGGTCCAGGTCAGATGAGCTGTGACCCGCCATTACGCCGGCCAACCATTGGCCGTCACCAAATGGAAGTGGCGCATCGACCCCGATCGAGAACCCACGCTGCACCTGGCTGTAGGGGCTGCCCGCACTGTCCGAAACCTGGTACTTGTTGCCATAAGCCCTCGCCCATCCCCCTGCCTTGCGCTCATCCAGGCGTAATTCCCCCATACGGCTGCGCAAGGTAGTCAATTCACCGTACCAAACGGTGGGCGCGGTATTGAACAGCGCCAGCACCGATGCAGTGCCAGGGCTGATCACTTTACGCGTGCCATCGAGGAACCAATCGTTACCACGCTGTACCAACTCGTAGGAAAATGCACCGAGATCCACCGGGCCATTAACCAGAGAGAAGCTGGCATCACCTGCTGCCGCATGCACCAGGTGAAGGGCGTTCTCACTCACGGGGTCCGCACCGCTGCTACCCACCAGCAGGCTATGGCTACCGGTAGCGTTGCCTACCTCAAGGAAGTCTGTCGCACCGGTTGTGAAGTCAGCATCCATGATGAAGGTACCGCTACCGGCCAGCGTACCCAGCGTCAAGCGCTGATACTGCCCTGGCTCACCGAAACGGACCACGCCACCATTCATGGCCAGGCTGCCAACCTGACTGCTCTGTACCATGTTCCAGCGCGCCTGGTTGTTCAAAGTCAAACCGGCCACGTTCTCCAGGTGCCCGGTCAGGCTGGCCTGATTGTCCAGGATCAGGGCCGCACTGGAACCTGCCTCGACCCGTACATCCCCTACCAGGTGGCTATTGTCCACAGTCATGGTGGCCTCGGACCCTCCCACCACTTCAAGCAGGTTACCGTTGCTCGCCACCAGGCTCGAACCACTGGCAACGACGATGTCCGCCTTGGTCGGGCCGATCAGGGAGTGCCCCACGACAATCGCCGAACCATCCTGGCCCTCGACCCGCGAGCCAACCAAGTTGATCCTGGCGGCCCCCGAGAACGTGGGGTCGGCAAGTACCAGCAAGCCGTCAGTGGCGCCAACCACCGAGCTGCCCTGTGCCGAAAGCTCGGCGTTGCCAAACAACTGGGCTGCAGGTGCAGTGCCGTTGCCAACCAGCGTGCTGCCCTGCAGCACCAGACGTGATGCAGCGGACACCAGAGCCCCGGCTCTGCCACCCTCGACATGGCTGTCGGAGACCAAGGCCGAAGCACCTGTGCTGCCATCATGCTGCAAGCGTAAGCCAAAGCGGTCACTGACCACCCGAGAGTTGCCGGCGATGCTGGCGGAGGCGCCCGCTACCAGATCGATACCATCCGCACGTTGGGCCTCGATCGTGCTGGCTTGCATATTCAGGTGCGCACCAGTACCGACAGCAACATCACTCATTGAAGCCCCCACCGCATTGAGCCTGGCGTTGGGGTTCAGGCGATAGTTGTCGAGCGGGGTAGTACTGTCTATATCAAGCGTACCCTCGACGGTGGTCACTGCCGATACACCAGGGGTGACCAAAAGCATCATAGGCGCCATGCAGAGCGCTTGCACTAAAGGGCTCAAAGACAGTTTCCGGCCTTTATTCATTAACCTCAAACCTCATTCATGTCGGATCATCGTTGCCAATGGAAGGCGATCACCGACAAGGCTACAAGGGAAATTCCCAAATCTCTGTAGGAAAATTCCTAAACTCCAAATGAAACCAACGCCGATGCCAAGTTGGCTAGACACCGCCATATTTCATTCAAGGTCTGAGAGGACAACTACCGGATGCATCCTGCATGGAAACAACTTGCTCCGCCAACTCTGAATTAACAGTTTTTCCGTCGATAGAAAAACTGTAATAAACACGCCCTCGCCCATAATGAATGGTAGCGTGATAATGAAAAATTGGCAGAATGTAGTCATCATACGGCTGCACACGCCACACCAACTCAGTAAGGTCTGCTTCCGTCAGATCTATCACCTCGTCTAACACAGTATCGTCAATTCTCTCCTCACCGCTAAAGTTATGCACAGCGTACCAATGCATGGTCAATTGGTCGCCTGCCTTCAAACCATAATCACCAAGGCCTTTTATCAATACTCTGATTGCCGGATCCAATGGACTAGGGTTGTCATCATCGTACAGGGCTCCGCAGGTCAACCAACCTTCAGGCGGATTCTCACTGGTATTTCCCCCCAAAAAGGCGGGCGCATCCGGGCGTAGAACAATGGCTTCGACATTGACGATGGTACTTGGAGACTTCGGACGATTGGGCACACCAGGGCGTTCGACCATATAACACACAGGCACACTGCCATTGTTACGCGCTTCGATATAAGCCCAGGGAACATCCACATTTATTTCCGCCCCCAAGTCTTTGGCTACCAGCGTGTAGTCAATCTCGACGACATGTTTATCATCCCAATAAAAACTGACAATATCGCCCTCTTTGAAAGCCGCATCGATTGTGACTTTCAGCACAGCGTCCTGTTTCTCATCTTCCGGCAGCAATGTATTCAGCGCACCGGAACTTCTGCCAAAAACTTCAGCAAGCGAAAGTTTCGGATTGACTGGGTCTGGCCAGCCAGGGTCAGTGCCTGGATCAGTCGGCCCGATGACCTCCAGGTTCACATCCACATCAATGTCTTTACCGCCCTGCGGCACCGCACCGCGGCGCAGTTCATAACTGACGTTGGTTTCTACGTTGCCCGTGCTCGTAGCGCCATATTGATCCCACAATTGCTTGGGCAGGACCACGAATTCAAGCGGAAACTTGGGAGCGCTACCTATTTCACGCCAGCCGAGCCCCACCGCCCCCCACCTGACCTGCACCCAATCGGTCGACTTCCAGTTGTCAAAGCTCGGAACCTCCACCACTACCCCGGCCCAGGCATCCTCCTGATCAATCAAGCCATCTGCCGCCAACGGCACGACCGGGTCCTGAAGCCCTGAGGGCAGCGTTCCCACGGCAACCCCCACAGCCATCGGCAATGACAGCCTGCTGATATTGCCAGCCTTGTCGACCAGTGCATACAGTACATACACCCCGCCATCCCCCACCGCCTTGATCTCATCAGCGGGTACCTTCAATCTCTTTGGCAATACATCTATCACATCGGAAGCAACCGGAGATATCATGGATGGATCTTCCGGAACATGATTCAGCCAGTAAACATAAACCTTATCGCCAACCGCGTACGTGTCATAGTCCGGCAACTCGACCGACACATTGTTAATATTCGCGTCAACAACATCATAGCCCAACGCAGGAAGCGCGACAGGCGTGCTATTACCGTAAGGAGGCATACGGTCAAAAATCAGGCTCAGCACTTCAGATTCCGTCGGCGCAGAGCCGTTCCATGGTTTGACCTTGTAGCTAAATAGCTGCGACCCATCCACCCAACTCTCGACCTTATCTTTATCTATGACTATCGAAAGTGGGAACTTCCCAATATCAGCGCCTGTATACTCTTCACTCCACAGCAATGTAGACACACCGCTCGCGGAGGCATGATAGATTTCCAATACATCAAAAAAACCCGCCGGAGTCCCTTCCAGCAACGGCCACGCCTCGATGCTGATGACCAGATTCTTCTTGGCGTCAGTCAAAACAGCGCTGAATACCGTACCATCCCGGGTGTCTGCCAACAGAGTCGGATCTATACCCGGCTTGACCAGCGCCTTACCTTCCGAGTTCACGGCTCTTGCGCGCCTTACCGTTTGCCGAGTCGACTCAGCTGGCGTATGAATCTTGCTGCTCATTCCGATGGCCCACCCTGTCATGATTGAAGTCAACATTAATTTCAAAGCCAATATCACAGGGACCATTCAATCACGCAACGCACACTCGGTGAACTGACAATTTTATCAGTTGACAACAAGTCAACCTGGACATCCAAGATAAGAAAAAGCCTGCACAAAGGCAGGCTCCGACTACATTGTCGATTTAAAATACCGCTCTTTCGATTACCCGCGTGCTTCAAGCATCCTGCGACGCCAGACGGTCTAGCGGGTCATAGCCGTAATTGGCTGTAATACCTTGTGCAGGTACAACCACCTGCGACAGGCGCCCCAGGGCATCATAGGTCAACTGACGCTTCTCTTCGTCAAGTTTCAAATTGCCATCACCGTCATACTCCAACGGAATGTGTTCCGTTCCCCCATCGGCCCAAATCATATCAATACCCGTCAATTGTGCCGGATCCGCCTCATTGCCGAACAGGTAAGTAGCGTCAATCTTCCCGCCATTGAAGGTGGTTCGAACCCGGGTGATATTATCGCGGCCATCGAAGCGGAAAAGCTGCTCCTCGATCTTGTTTCCATAGGGGTCGACAGGCACATAGTCAGTTACACCTCGGCAGGTATATTTCCGTAACCTGGCCCTATCGTCGTATTCGAAGTCTTCGTGGCGCAGTTCCGCATCGCCCTCCTTCAGCGTTTTACTGATGATGCCATCTACCGCGTTGTAGGCTTGTGCCAAAGTCTGAACGGTATCGCCAAAGTCGAAACGTCGCAGGATTTCACGGTCGAAATCGTCATAGAACAGCTCGGTTCGCAGGCTGCGATGTGTCCCGTCCTCATCCTCGGTTTCGGTGAAAATGCTGGCCATCCTGCCCAATGCATCGTAGTCAAAAGTACTGGTGACATTCTCCAGGCTGGTCTGGCGCAACTGCCCTGCCGAGTCGTATTCATAGAACTGGGTCTTGCCAAGCACATCCGTGTACCTCAGCAACCGAGCATCGATGCTGTGCACATAGGCCATCTCATAGAGTTCCTCACCGGTCCGCTGACGCCTTTCCGTTTTCAGTTCGCCAGTGCTGAAATACTCACGCTCAAGCGCTTCGTCGTTCTCGGAGCAGTTAAGCAAACGCGCGTTCTGCTTGTCGTACACGTAGCTCGCGTCGTCACCCGCGAACGTACGACGCAGCGGTTCTTCACTCAATTGCGGCACATATTTGTAGTCGATGCGGTTACCGGCAGGTGTGATCACTACCGCCGGCTGGTGCTGCCCGAGATCATACAACAGAGTGCGCACCCGCCCGCCGGTTACCGACTCGATCATGCGATCCAGGCCATCGAAGGTTTGCGTACCCATCACATAATCCTTGCCATCCGTAACATCTTGCACCTTGATCAACGTCGGCAGATCGCCCTTGGCATGCGGGGCGTAGTCACGGTGCACCACCGATCCATCAGGCAGTGTCTGGTCGACAAGCCGATCGTACTCATCGTAAACAGACGACGTTTCATACCCGCGTGCATCCACTTCCCGAACAGTACGCCCCCACCCATCGTAGTAATACCGATGCAAACTCTCGGTTTGTCCCCGGTTATCCACTCGCTGGACATCGACCGGCTGCTCGAACAGGTTCATACGAGTAATAGTGGTGCCACTGCGTAGCAATCGTGACTTGGACTCTCGCCACTCGCGAACTATTGGCCCCAGCCGATCCGGCAAACCGACCGGATCGGTCACTGTGTAGTTGCGTACACCGTCCGGGCCGATTTCGCAGCTACGCTGGCGCCAATCGTCATACTCGTAACGGGTGGACAATGGCAGGTTCTTCAGCTCCAGCCATTCGTACTGGACCTCTTCCAGCAAATCGCCCAGCTCATCATAATGCGCGGTTTTCCTGAGCCGCGGCGTTGCTCTCGCTTTAGCGGTAGCGCCAAAATCCGGGTCCTGGCGCTCTACCCGCTGAACCCGATTGAGCCCATCCACATAGATCCAGGTGGTCACACCCTTCACATCAGTCTCTTCCTGATAAGCCTGCTGACCATCAGAAGACAGGTAATAGTTGTAGCTGCGCCAAGCTTTGAACTCACCGAACGGGTCGACCGTTTCGCGGATGACACGCCGCAGTTCGTCATACAGATAGGCAATCTGCACCTGATTGTCGTCGTAGTTGAGCATTGGCTCACCGATCAAGAGCGAATGCTGGAGGGTGTTGACCTTCTGCGAATGCCGGCTCGCCCCCCCCTTCACATGCGCCTGTTCGCGGGCGAGCAGCGGCTGGCCATGATCGAACCCGGTCAGGGTTTCTACAGTCTGTACTGCCGGGTGACCTTCGATCGACACCTCGCCATAGACATACTCGGTAAGGGTCTTCTTGCCATTCAGCACTTGTGTCAGCGCCTTCGGCCTGCCATACGAAACTACATCGGTGGAGTCTGCATAATATTCGATAGTGGTGTGCCACAGTGGCGCTTCATCACGCACCCGGACCTGTTGGTCGTGGTGACGCTGCAAGGTTCCCTTGCCTTGCTCTGCCAGCGAGGAAAGCAAGCGGTAGGTGTACAGGTTGCGCAGAGCTTCGGCGCGGCCTTCTCCAACGGCCGGAATAACTTCCTCGGTCTTGATGTGACGCACGAATTGCTCGGGGTCCTCATGGGCCGGATAATATGTCCATACCGTCGTTTTGCCATTGGCCTCGATCTTTTCCGTCAGGTTGCCATAAAGATCGTAGCGGGTAATTTCCTTCTCTTCCCGGGGGGTGCCCGACAGGCCTTGGCGCCAAGAAGTGATCGTGGTTTCAGCTAACTGGAAATTCGCTGGCTGATCCTCGAATTGCCTGTTCGGTACCTCAGGATAATTGACGGTTTGCGTTTCAATGCAATCGTTTTGCGTAGTGACCTGTTCGATCATCAAATGGAAACGGTTGAACGTGGACTTGACCGTTCGTACCCCTTTGCCGCCTTTGAAATGCGTGGCCGTGGCATCGTAGAGGTACGTCACGTCGGCATTCTTGTACAGGTTGTCCTCACCGTTGTCTTCCCAAGTGATACTTGTGTTGTTACCCAGGAAGTTATTCGAGCTGTAGCTGTAGTCCGTACGCATGTCAGGCTGCTTCGCACCCGGCTTGACCACATGACTTTTTACGCGTGGCAGTGTCCTGCCATCACTGCCGGGAAACTTGTGTCCTGCTTCGTCATAGATGATTTCTTCAGCGCCATTGACAGGCGTCTGCAGCGCTACGAGGCAACGCACCTCGCCCATCACCCTGTACTTGAACTGCCAACGTGCATTATCTTTGGTCGGCAGTATGACCTTCTCCAGTTCACTGCCATTGCGCAGCAGTGTATAACGCGCACGCGCCAGCGTATCCGGGTTGATATCGATGAATATCCGGTCGCTGAGGGAATAATCGATCTTCAGCAGTTTGCGTCCGGTGTCATCCTCTATCTCAGCCAGGCAGGGCACACGTTTCGCCGGGATACCTGGCATCGGTGATGGCACCTGCACAATGTCGTACCGCAAGGAAACACCATGCCCGGTCGGTGCCAGTACCTGCGCCGGGAACGCTACCCGTCGGTCCGGCAGCCCTGGCTCCGGGGCAGGAACCGTGTACACCTTGAGCAACTCGATCAAACCTGATTTGTGCGCGACGCGATAACGGGTTTCGCCTTCCACAAGAACATGTTCGAAATGGAAACTATCAATTTTGCGCTCCGGCACCCTACCTTTCCGGCCTGGCCCGTTATCCACGACCTTGAATTGCTCACCGCTGTACAGGCTGAGCATCTGGCTATCCAGGTCATATTCGCTCAGGCCTAAACGCCAGCCGGCGCCGAACCCCGAGTCTTCCGGGTTCATGGGGTTGAACGTGATGTGCAAAGGCAAGTTGGGGCCGTTCAGGTAGTTGGCCGGCATACCAGGCAGCTCGATAGTCAGGCTATATTGCCCGGTCCGAGAGTCTACGCCACCTTGCACAAAGCTCATGAAGTTGAAAGCATTGGAGTGCACTACCGACTTCGTCGTCATATATATCCCTCAACAGGGCGTGGCTGCCCCTGACCATAGGGGCAGCCAACACAATAAAAGAACCAGCACAGTTCACTGTGCCCATTAATATTTCTCAAGCAGATATGATTTCGAAGTGCAAATAGTTACGCACATCCGATGAGTCGACGGAGCCGTCATTATTTTTTCGTCCCCACCTGACTTTCAGCGTGTGGTCTGAGCCGTAGTTGTCGATCAACGTGAGTTGCATCGGCTCTCCCAAGCCTTCGCGCCATCGAACGCCATTGTGGTCGTACCAGAACTTCATGTCCGCGACCCGCTCGAGCACAAACAACACGGCGCCTTCTGCAGGTATCTCACTTGGCTTGATAACGCGATCCAATGCTGTACCGGCTTGCGGAATCGCCAGCAATTCCATTTCAGCCTGGTACTCCATGCGTCCACCAATCGGACGCTGACCGGGAAGAGCACGGGGAAAGTACGCAGTTCCCACGTAACTGCAGAATGTTTCGTCGAGCAACTCACTTTCCCACTTCGCCATGGAAATCTGGTCGAAGCGTACATCCACAAACCTGCGCCTTATGCCTTTGAGCAGCCAATAGTCAGTTGTATAATTCCAATAATTATGGATATCCAAGGTGCCATCTTTCCGCTCCTTATCGAACCCACCTTGCTCTCGTATCCGTTTACCTTTGAATGGCTCTATATCCGCGTCATTGAGCTGTTCTACTACCCGTCCCTCAAGTTCTACCTCGCCACGCGTCGCACTCTTGTCATATGACCTGTGGACTTGGTTATCATGGCCTCGGAACTCGGCACGGATGTGTGTCACTTCAGCCTGGGTGGTTTGAAGGTAGACCGTTACGCGGCGCGTGGCCTGATCATCCTCAGGTGCAGTGGTCGGCGCAGCGAAAGCGACTGGGTAATAATCGAAGCGATTGCGAGCTTTATTGCCTACCCACTTTCGACCGTCCGTCTTGAGGCTTTCCGTCCCCACAGGCAGCCAGTCGATCCTGGTCCCATCCTTGTGTGTCAATACCAGCGTGGCCAGTTCGGCATCGCTGATTGGAATAGGAACGGGGCCAACTTCTGTTTCAACCAGGTCAGTCTTGATTTCGATATCAATTCCCACCTGCTGCCTGCCATTAGCCAAGGCCACTTTTCTGGATGTATTGTTCAGGCTGACATAGAAATGCTGCAGGGATATCCAGCGCTGTTTGCTCAGGGCCATTTCCCGAGGCGACCCTGCATGATGCTCGATCACTGCGATACCCGCCTGGCCACCGTAGATACCCGCCACGACACTGGCTTGACCGGTGCTTTGCTCAGGCGCCGTATATCGACCGCTGTCCTCATCAAGTTCGCCTTCGCCATACAGCACCCATCGGGTACTTTGCACGACAGGGTGGTCGTCCCACGCCGTCTCAAGCGTCGCCGCTGGAGGCTCTTCTGGCAACTCAGGCATGGAAAAAGACACTTTGCCATCGGCCGGTAACGTGGATACATGGAAGGGTTGTACCTCCCAGGGTGCAATCTTGTCGAGGATGATCACGGTCGCATAACCTTCCTCCTCCCCCCAGTTCCTGACCAGGATGCGCTGCAGGCGAATCGGTGAGTTATCCGTAGGCGGAGCAGGTGTGAAAAGAGCATGGGGCGTATTCTGGTCGCCCGCCGGGTCACGCTCGATGCTACCGAACACATTGCCCTCGAGCGCCCACTCCAACCTGCCGCCTTCGGATGCAGTCAGCCGAACAGGGTCATCCCCTTTCGCCCAGATAACCACCCGCGGGGAAACTGCCAGCTGCTCCGTTGACACCACCAGCAACGACGACTTGGACACCTCCCCATTGCCACTGGCCAAACTACCGGTAATCTTCACCAGGCGTTGCTGCGCCGGGAACGTGTGCACACTGGGAGCGGTGTACTTGGCACCTTCCATCTCGCCAGAGTTTTGCGGATGATGCACATCGGCCGCCGACCACCGGCTGACAGTGGCCCCGGCGTCAAAGCGCACCTCATTGCCTGCAGAAACCCTTGCGATATTCGGCAGCAGTTGCCGAGAGTAGCTACTGGCCCTGACATCGCCGAAAACGATCATGTCATGCGGGTTGTGCTCTTCCTGCTCCAGCACGACTTGATAGGCATCGGGCAAAACCAGTTGCTCCAGGGCGATAGACGGGCGCGCTTTAGCGATGGGCGCACGCTGACGACTGATCAGCAATGCACTGGCGTAGTTGTCCTTGTCAGTCTTGCGCGGCAACAAATAAGGCAAGGGGCTGCCTGGCTGGCCCGCTTCCACACCCGCGACCAATTGCATCAGTACCAACAGCGCGCCATCATCTACCGGCGAAGTACCCCCGCCTCCGCCGGCAGGCGCTTGTTGGGCCACGACCTCGATGCGGGTAGTGGACAATCCGTTACGACCGAATATATCGAACGCTAGCACCGGTATCTGACGGGCCAGCACGCCCTGCTGGCGAAGCTTCTCGAGAATGAATTTGCCCATCGCGTTCGCAGCGGTGCTGCTGAAGCCCAAGGTACAGGTAGGGTTGTCCGCCTCGCTCAGGTCGAGCACCACCAAGCTCCTATCGAGGTGCTCGTGCGCCTGCACCTTCAGGCGGCCATAGACTTCGAACTGATAGCCCATGCCCATTTCCAGGGCATGGCTTCTTCTGAGGCGATTGACGTTGCCGATCATGAAGGTCGAAGACGCACAGCTCCCCGCGATCAGCTCCATACGCACCCGCACCTGTGGCCCGCTGCCCGACGCGCCCTGGAAAGACAACTGCGTCGGGCCCAGGGTAAGGTTTTCGAAAGCTACCTTTTCAGTCCTGGTGCCAGGGTCAATATAGAACTCACCACTGATAGGCTGCAGCACACCAGAGTCGGTAAATGCCTCCACGAAGTTGCTTTGCAACCCCCTGTTGACTGCATCCCGGCCAAGCGCCAGTACAGCGCCCCAGCGGCGCATGCTGTCGCCCTTGGCCAACTCATCGAGCAAGTCTTGTTTGGAATTAGCAGACATGATCATGACCTCGCTGCCTGCAGGCGATCAAAAGCCTCATTGACCTCAGCGAAAACCTGGGCTTCCACGTTGGTGTAAGGCATAGGCAGTACGCTGTAATTCCAGGACAGCCCACTCTGCTTGGCAACACCGGCAATAATCACGTAATCGCCCTCGTCTGCCCCTGGCGTGTAAGTACCCTTAGCGTCATCGATTTTCCCGGTGCCAAGAACCTTGTACCACTGCGTTCTCTCGGGTGGGAGAACCTCATCATCTCCTTCCCAGGATGCGACTGTCAGCGTCAGCTTGAGTGCATTACCCACTGCGTCGACCGTCATGGTTGCCGACGGCATGTCCCATGCAGTAATGATATCGATGGTTTCCGTGCGGCACCCACCACTGACCCGCACCTGGTCCAGTTGCATGAGCCGGTCCTGGCCTGTGCCCGGATCTTTCTGAGGCGCGACATAGATCTTGCACTTCTTGTCCCGAGGGATGACAAGATCGTTGTAATCGGAAGGCTCCGGATCTCGCAAAATACCCTTGAAGTTGGCACTCTTCTCCCAGGTCAGCGCCGAATCTACGCTCCCCCCCTCCAGTACATAGCGCTCCGGTTTGTCTTTAGTGAAGTTCGCACTCAGCAGGTTCGGGCTGACCGCCACCGGTTTGGGTACGATGGTCAGTTGGGCACTGCTGCTGTTCTCGCCAGCCGTGGCCGTGACAATGATGTTGCGGAATGTGCCGGGAACCTTGTCCGCTGCGGGTGCCTTGTATATATCCCCCACGATCTCGCCCACCAGTGTTTTATCGGTAGAGCCATCATCGGCAGCCTTGACGGTCCAGGTAACGGTTTCCTCCGGCCAGGGCACCAGCGTCAACTTCTGCTGGCCACCGGCGAGGAGGACCTTGTCAAGCGGATCGATTGCAAAAGATGTGAGCGCAGGGGCCAGGTCACCCAGCAATGAAAGGTCCCCAAAGGTCCAGGAAGTATCAATTACAGGTCGTGTATTGTTGCGGAACAACAAACCATTTAGACGCAGCAGGTCAATAAGCTCAAAGGTGCCATCTAGATGATCAAAAATATCGCTTATAAAAGCTTTGGTCTTCGCTTCGAAGTCAGAAGCCACTCTATCAAAGAGGGCTAGAAATAGCGGATTGGTATCCTTGAGCTTCATGTCACATGAAACCTTTGTTTCGCCTGGCCTCAGGATGAGCTTGCCTCCATCAACCTCGACAGCCACCCGGCAAATGGCCGATATGTTCACGTCTGTTTGCTTTTCAAGACGGAACGGCAAAAGCGAGCCAGCTATCCACTCCAGCCAAGCAATCTCCACATTTCCATAGGTACCGGCATCAGTCCATGTCAACAGAAGAGAGCCTTCCTCCAGTTTAAAACTGAAAATACCCATGGGCTGATTGAAGCTGGCAACGATATTCACATTTCTCATATCACCCAGCTCTTCTTTAAAAGCGTTAGCCATTACACTAACGTTGAACTGGCCGACAACCACAGTCCGCAAAAAGCCTAGATTATCATAAACAAACTCTGGACCTTTGACCTTTACATGCGGCAAAGCCGACATCAGCGTGTTCACTGCAGAGCCCATCCAAACCTCATTATGCATACACAAATTCATTGTGTATGCCCCACCGTCTCGCGAAGGAAGGAAATAAGGCATATCCTTATCATCGGCTGGAAAATCGCCATTCTTGTCGCCATTGAATGCGACACCGACAATAACCGCTCCCTCTTCCTGTTCTTCCTGCAGTGGACTCGAAACGGCACTCCCCGCTTTGGCCAGCGAATGCGTCCGTACCCTGAAGGACGTTGGGTTAAGGCCACCTTCAATCGGTGCCAGCCTGTTCAATTCCCAAACTTGCTCTCCCCTTTCAGGCTCTTTAAACTTCTCCTCAATCAACTCTCCCAGTTTTGTATTCAGTTCCTCCCACTGACTAACCTCGAAGTAATAACCCTCACTATTGGACAGGTCCAATGTCACCCGGCCATCCTCGCCCACAACTCCACCGCCGCCTTCGTTGAGCTTGATATTCATCTTCACACGTGGCGCGGTCAGGGGGTCAAAGTTGGTGATACCGATCAGACTCGGTTGGCTGGCCCCCTGCTGACGGCTCCACTCGGTCATTTTGCCACCGAGCACGGGCATGCTCAGCATGGCCATCGAACTACCGATGTTCGCGTTCTCGAACGACAAGACCGGCGCACCGAAAGAAAAGTTGGAAAGACGGGAAATCTTGCCGTTCTCGGTAACTTTTTCACCGGAAACCGGTTCGATCCAAGCCCCTTGCTGCCCGCGTAGAATATGCTCCTGCATCAGCAGCATGTTGGTTTTCGCGCGATCATAGACCAACAAGGCCCCCCAACCTTTTGTACGTGGCGCCTTGCCCATATAAGTCAGATACTCGCTCAGTGTCGGCCTAGCCATGTTAGTTTCCTCGCTGTTTAAAAATCGAATATTCTGGACCGCCCCTATATTCACTCAGTGAACAACCTGTTAGTTGCGCAGCGGCAATGAATAAGGAATGAATTGAAAGAAATGTTCGCCTCCGTTAAAGCTCACCCGAGCGCTCAACGTGAAACGATCATCTATTTTCAATTTTCTAAGATGGTCTTTGGCGAGTAACTCCTTGACCCCATTATTCGCCTCGTCGACCGTGACGGCTTTAGCGTCCCTTACGATGACCCTGACCGGTTGTGACGCCTTGTCCACACCGGACATTTCGATAGTCAGCAACTGACCTGCGGCTACGAATGTCCAAGTATCCAACATCAGCCCAAGCCCCTTCTCGGGCACAGCGGCAAGGGATACTCCGCCGTCATCGAAACCCTCACATCTCACAGATGGGTAAGTAGATGTCGCCAAGGGTTTGATACGCAATTTGTAAGGTTGCGATTGGACGTAGTCGTCGCCTCGCGTCAAACGATAGAAAACATCGAAGCGCTCGGTAAAATCCTTCTCGCCTTTACCCATATTGGCCGGCACATATTCCGGGGGGATCCAGAACCGCAGCGGGTTGGCCGGGGAAGCCGGTTCCTGGGCGATATACTGGCCAAACGGGGTGCGTCCCCACCAATGAACGTGGGGCACTTCTCCTTCTTGCACCTCCGCCGCAGGCACATCGACATAAACACCAGCCGTAGACTCGCCCGCCAGTATGAGACCTCTATTTGCCGCACCATCAGAAGTAGCCTTGGCAACCGTCGGGGCATCAGGAAGACGTGCACGCTGCACATTCACTTCCAGTACTTGCGAGTGCAACGCGGCACCTTGGCGACCATACAGGAAAGAAACACTTACCTTGGAGCTTTGGCTCTCGACGAGTATTTCCTGGTCAACCTGGAAGACGATCGAGTCGGAAGCTCGCGTACTCGGGTCCACACGCAAGGATGGCAGCCACTGCCGCCCCCCGCCCGGGATCGACCACAACATGACGATGTAGTCCGAGTCCGCAATGCCAGGATATTCTGGCACCTTGACCACCAAGCCATCAGGGTGTTTGCTGGGATCCAGCGGATCGCCCTCGGTGTACCCGTCAATTGACGGTTTATCGAGATAGCCGGGTAGCGTAGCGCCTGAATCGACTGTCAGACGCTGTACCGGAGACTCCAGCTGCCCGCCGTCGACGAAATCTATGGTGTAGGACGCCAACACGTAGCCCTCTTCAATCCAGTTGAAGAACCCCTTCCCAATTACTTCACTGATGGCTTGTTTATCGAAATGGGTCTTGCCTACGGTGACCTGCCGTGTCCAGGTCTCATCCTCGTTACCGTCGGATTCATACCCTACGACTCTGAAGGTGACCTTGTCGCCCTCGCGCATTGCTTGATAGCGAGGCACCATTGCTGTCAGCCCGGCCGAAGGCAACTTGTCTGGCTGGATGATCAGGCCGTGCGACTGAACCAGTTGCAGTACTGACAGCGTTTCACCTAAGCGCGGCCTGAGCCCGATGTAGCAAAACCTGCGCAACGACTCGGCTTCTTCAGACGAGCCAGGTTGATAGGTGTAGGAATAAAATACCTCTCCGCCGGCAGCGTCGACCAGATAATGGTTCTGGATGCTTACTTCAAGCCCGCCGGGCAGGTCTTTATCCTCTATATAAAAATTACCTATATAGTCGAACGCCTTCCCGGTTGTACTCCGCCCTAACCAACGTACGCGCAACCTGTCGTCTTTCTTCATGCCGTCGTACTGAATGGTCGTGCGCAAGTCATTAGCACCCAACTTGTCCAAATCAATCTCATTGGACGCAGTCAAGTCAGGAATGCCAGGAGCTGGAAGATCCTCCTTACGGTAACCACTATTTTTGATATCTCGTTCCAGGCAATCCACCGAAGAGGATTTCAAAAGCCCAATATTCGGTTGCCCCGGCCGCTCAACCATATCAATACCTCCACTCCATACGCACCTCTCTTCACAACGAGATCAGATACGCAGGTCACAATAAGGGGAACATGAGGGAGTGAAACGCAAGACAGCGTTGCCGTAGCGCCACCCGCTGATATCCGATCACATGCCAGGTCATTTTTAGAGCAGGCCTGTGGCGCAGACAACTAGCAGAATTAACAGGTAGCCGGCAGCGCCACGCTGCTTTCCAGGCAATGCGCACCTATCAGTTTTACCAGGTGCGCAGGCGTAGTTTTTTTCTTAGCCTTCGAGACAGGCTGAGCGCTTCTGATATTCGTAATGCCTGGGCAGCCCGCTGAAAAGACACGACTCGAAGAAGCGGATAAGGCGGGCTTCATGCGCACGCAGAACCACTGCGCATTCAGGTTTTCTTTTTGGGCTGCAGCGCGGCCAGCACATCAACCTCTCAGGACCTAACGCCATGGCAACCACATCGAATGCCTTCCATTTTTCCAGCTTCATGCAAAGTAGTGTCGACCCACGCACCGGCTTGTTTACCCAGTCCATTGCCCTGCCACCACTGAACGCCAATGACTTGTGTGGCCCGGATTATCCCGGGCAACTTGATTTCAACCCGATGAATAGTACGAATGCCGGTTTTGGTATTGGTTGGAACCTAAAAAACAGCCGCTTCAACTCCCTCACCGGCATGCTCGATCTTTACACCGGCGAGACATTTAAAGTTTACGATAACGGGCCCGGGGAAAAACCTGTAATTCCTGAAGGAAAGTTGGAAAGTTTTCACTTCCAGAACATCAGCAAAGACAACAGGAAGCGCTTTCGAATCGCCCACAAGTCTGGGTTGATCGAGATTCTTGAACCGCAACGCAACAACCCCGATATAGCAGTAACGGCACGCGTCACCAATGCCTCTGGCCATGGCATCAGGTTCATGTACGACACAGAGAAAGATCACCCACGACTGACCTCGATCACGGACGATACGGGACGCAATTTGCTCAAAATCGACTATTCATTAACAGATCAGGTCAGTATTACAAGCAACCCGGAAACTCCCGACAGCGCGCGCTATACGCTGAAGCTGGACAGCGAACAACTCAGAAAAATAATCCTGCCCACCTCGGCCGATGAATACTGGGACGTGAATTATCAAAGCCATGAACAAGGCACAGGCAATGAAAAAGTTATACTTTACTTCATAAATCGCATCAAAAACCCAGATGGCGGCGTGGAAACGATAACCTACAAAGGTGATGGCCATAAATATCCGGGTATCGAGCGCACATTGCCCTGTGTCGACGAGCACGTGGTCATGCCCGACCTGCTCGATATCAACACCCACATGCGAACGCGCTACCGATTTTCAAGCAACAACTTCCTTGGCAATAACACTGGCCTCATTTATGGAGATGACGGCACAGATCAACTGTACAGGTACGCCAACTCCCATTATGAATACACCTCGACTGCCGAACATTATCTCGGCAAGGCTATCCAGCGGACGGTCGTCAGTACATTCAACCGGTTTCATCTGATGACCCTGCAGACCACCACCGAGCAAGGCTGCATCGAAACGATCCGTACGAAGTACCACGAAAAAGAAAACACACAATTCAAGGACCAGCCTGAATACTTCCAGCTACCACATAAAGTTATAAAAAGCTGGCACCAGGCTGGCTCCTCGGAACCAGGCGACAGTGAAGAAACGATCACCCTCTACGATAATTACGGCAACCTGCTGACAGAGATCAAACCCGACGGCTCGCGTATGGAGCGCACTTACTATCCTGGCACCGAAGACCCGGAAGGCTTCGTTCGCAACCTCATGACCGCCACCATTTACCCGGCCAGCACAGACGATCCAGAAGCACCGAAGGCGCAGGTCTTGAGCAGCCTGTATAAATACATCGAGCTACCTGCGATTCCCCAAGCCAACATCAACCCAGAGCTGCCCGACCTGCCAAATTGGCTGGCGCTGCAGCAGGAAGACATGTACGAAGGTCCGGTAGAAGACGGGCGTTTACTCAACAGTAAAAAGCGCCACTACCTCAACAAGCCCGACCTGCCGTTCCTGCATGGTCGACTCGATAAGCAAGTCCTGGAAATCAATGACACTAAAGCTGTCAGCAGTTGGAAGTATGAAAAGGTCAAGGCAGATGATGGCACGCTGAGCTGGGGCCAAAACACCGAAACCTTCACTGACTACACAGGTACCTTGCAGAGAAAGACAATCAGCACCTTTGCCTTGCACACCGGGCAGTTAGTACTGGAACAGGACGCCAATGGCGTGTTCACACGCTATCGACACGATCTGCTGGGGCGCGTCATCGGGCAAACTGCTAGCCCGGGCACGTCATTTGCCGCTACACACACGACGGCCTATAAGTTCCTCGAGGATGACGGAAAGATACGCGCTGCTGAAGAAATCACAGACAGCAAAGGGGTCATCACCCGCATCGTTTACGACGGCAGCCGCCGCCCTATCAAGGAGCAGCGCACAGCCAAGCACCCACTCAGCGGCAACCCCATCACGCGCACCGTATCCCAAATTCGCTATGACTCGGCTGGCCGCCTGGCCAGCGAAACCAGCTTTGACTATCTGCCGGCCAACGATGGCTCACAAGCAGAGCGCGTGCTGCAGCTGGTAAACCGCTACGCCTACGATGGCTGGGGACAACGGAGTGAAGTGATTCGACCGGATGGCGTAAGGGAACGCGTCGACAACTCGCCACTCGAGGCCGGTGGGCGACTGGTGACTCGCTGGATCGAAAGCCCGAAATTGCCAGGCAGGCGTCTGCAGTTGCACATCAGCAAGCTGAACCGTTTCGGCAAGCCGATCTACGAATACCGACAGGTGGAGGAAAAAGACAAAGTTGTATTACAGGTCGGTCGCACCGACTACACCTATGACGGACTTGGCCGCTGCCTCAGCGAAACCGAGACCATCAGAGACCCTGTCGACAGCAGCAGGGTGATCACCCGTACCAACCAGTTCAGATATGACGCGCTGGGAAGAATGTTCAGCAACCAGCGGCCGAACGGAGCGACCTTGTTGCGCGAATTCGCCAGCCATAGCGCGGGGGAACTGGTTACGCGACTTGAACTGAAAGTGGCTGGCAGTAACACCGTGCAGATCCTGTACCAACGAAACTTCGACGGCCTTGATCGGCTGGTGCGTCTGGCGGTGGGCTCACGGGAGGAATGTTATACCTACAGGGGCACAACTCAACTGATCGAAACGCGCACGGCGTACAAGCTGGAAATGACCGGCAAAGGCAAGTGCAAGCATATCATCCGCTATGACTACGAGCCGGAACTGACCGAACAACCGAAAAAGCTCACGGCCACAGTGGAAGAACAAGGCCAGTTGCTGAGCACCGAGAACGCCGACTTCGATTACGACGTCAGCAGCGCGGATATCAACACTGCCAGCAATGCCCTTGGGGTACGCAGTTATATTTACACCGACCAGGGTGACTTGGCAGAGGAACACTGGCAGGAGCACGGCGGCATGCCGTACAGCACTTTCTACCAGCAGTCCTGGCAAGGCCTGCCGCTACAACGCAGGTACAGTGATGGGTTGCCGTGCAATTATGAGTACGACGACCTCGGTCGAATCAGCAGTATTGTACAAGGCCCACTGAAATCCACCTTGGCGTACAACGACATCGGTCTGCTCAAGTCGACCGAAACCCGCGATACAACCAACCCCGTCCCGGAACAACAACCTGTTGCCCTTTGTAATCAGTACTACGATACGTTAGGACGAGAGATCAGCCGCACGCTGAGTGTAAACGGCCACGAACAGACTTTCACACAGGTATGGCAGGACGATGACATGCTGCATTCGCGTACGCTGGAACGCGGTGGGCGGCGTGTTCGTCACGAAACATTCCAATACGACGAACTTGGCCGTCTGACGAAGTATGACTGCCCGGAAGATACCGCCCGAACCGTCGCGAATGGCCGACAGATCAAGACCCAGATATTCAGTTTCGACGACGTGGACAATATCAAGCGTTGCCGAACGACCTTCATCGATGGCCAACGAGACGATGCAAACTTCACCTATGCCAGCCATGATATTTATCAACTGGACAAAGTCACACACACTTTGCCGCCGGAGGGTTGCCCAGCCGAGCAGTCGTTCGGCTATGACGCACTGGGCAATATGCTCAACGACGAATGTGGTAACAAGCTGTACTACGACACCTTCGGGCGGCTGCAACAAGTGCTGGATGCGGCTGGCACGCTGAAAGCGCGATATGGCTATGACGGCCATGACCAACTGGTTTATTCCAGTAACGACAACAGTCGGCAGCAGCGACGCTACCTGGGCTATGAAATGGACAGTGTCCTTGAGGACGGACTGCTGACTCAGTACCTGCATACTGGCGGCCAACCCCGCGCGGAATATCAACTGGACGTGGCCGAACAGAACGCTGTGGGGCCTGTCACCTTCCTGCTCACCGACCACACTGGTAGTGTGATTTGCGAAAGCGAAGAGCAGACCACGCGCTATGCATGCTACTCACCGTACGGCGAACAACTGCCTGAGGACAGCGCACAGGAACTGCGCAGCCTGTTGGCGTTCAATGGCGAAGCACGTGAGCGCGCCCTTGGCTGGTTGGGCTGGTTGGGCTGGTACCTGCTGGGTCTTGGCTATCGGGCCTACAACCCACACCTGAAGCGCTTCCATAGCCCAGATTCGCTTCCCCCCGAAGAAGCCGGCATCAACCCGTACTGCTATGCCTTGGGCAACCCGGTCTACTGGCAAGACCCTACCGGCCACCGTGGCCAACCGGTGACACATGGCCGCGAAGCACCGCTGGAGCTCATCGCGGATAATAAACCCAAGATACCGTGGTACGTCTGGCTTGGTGTGGCTGCGACCGCCGCCATCTTCGTGGTCTCGGCCATCGCCATGCCATGGACGGCACCGGCTACCGTCGGCATCACGGCCGGCTATGTGGCGGGTGTTGTAGGGGTAGCGTCCAACGGTGTCGCTGCCGCGCTCCAGGGTGTGGGAACTGCAAAGATGATTGAAAACCCTGAGCTGTCGGATGCGCTGTTCCACATCAGTACAGTGTTCAGCGTCATTGGCATGTATGCCGGCGGCTACGGTTCGGCATCGACGAGGGCGGCAGT
Source organism: Pseudomonas sp. A2 (assembly GCF_023100865.1). Lineage (NCBI taxonomy): Bacteria > Pseudomonadati > Pseudomonadota > Gammaproteobacteria > Pseudomonadales > Pseudomonadaceae > Pseudomonas > Pseudomonas sp. A2. The sequence goes on along the minus strand of NZ_CP039127.1, from coordinate 1,801,721 downwards.
GAAGGCGGTGAAGTCGGCTAGTAGTTCCGCGGTCAAAGTTGTGACTAAGGTTAAGGTAATCAATAACCCTGCTAAAATTTTCAAATTCAAGCCTCGCACATCCGTACGGGACGTGAATTTTACTTCCTCAGCAACCCAAACCACTGCCCCAGGAAGCCCGCCCACTACAACTACGCCTACACCTACGCCTTCGCCTTCGCCTTCGCCTTCGCCTACGCCAGGGCTAGTAAGCGACGGACCAAGCACCCTAGCGGGCCTTGGTGCCGAAAATGCAGCAAAGGCCGCGACCCGCACTGCAACTAGGGCCCCAGCTCCCCCGGGAATCTTCAAGCTCGACCTAACAACACTGGGTAACCGAGCAGGCAACGTTTTGCAGAAAGACACCTCCGGAAACTTTATCTCCGCCCCTCTAAAACGATAACGCCCATCGCACCGGTTCCCGCAGCTGATAAGCCGCGGGAACCGGCTAGCGGGCCACCTGCTTCGTCATCGACTCCTTCCACCACGACTACTGACTATTCCTACATTCCCGCCCCCTCTTCCCCCCTACCCTGCCCTCGCCTGTAAACCGTGATCCCGCAGCGCAACCTGCCGTCACGCCACTCCCAATATCGCACCAGGCGCCTAACACGAGCCCAACGGTGCATCGTCTGACGGCGCCGCCCAGGACTCGCTCATGCTCCAGCTCGACCGGCGCAGGCTCATGCCGTTGCGCCCGCGCCTCGCCCCGCTGCCGCCGCTGCTCGGCGGTTGCCTGGCCCTGACCTTGGCCAGCCCGGCACCTGCCGAACAAATCGATATGGCCTTCCAATCTGGCTTCATGCGCCAGGCACCCGGCCAGCCCGCCGAAGCGGGTGCCCTGGCCCTGCGCAACCTGGCCACGCAGGCACGCCTGCCTCCCGGACGCTACCGGGTTCAACTCACGCTCAACTTCGACACCTTACCGGAACAGGAACTCGACTTCGTCGAGGCCCCACACGGCGACGGCCTGCAACCCTGCCTCACGGCCGAGTTGCTGCGCAGTCTGAACCTGCGTGAACAAGCACTGGAGGCTCCCCTGCCCGACACTTCGCAGTGCCTGGACCTGGCGCAGTATCTCCCGCAGGCAACCGCCGAGTTCAATGCCGCACAATTGCACCTGGCTCTGTCGATCCCGCAGATCGCCCTGCGCCAGGACCGTTCGGGCAGCATTCCGGAAGAACGCTGGAGCAATGGCATCAATGCCGCGTTCATCAACTACCAGGCCTCGGCCCAACACAGCAACCAGCGCGACGGCCGCAGCAGTAATAGCCAGGACCTGTACCTGAACAGTGGTATCAACCTGGGTGCCTGGCGCTTGCGCAGCAAGCAGGCCTTGCGCCAGACGCCCGATGGTGAACGCCAGTGGACACGTAGCGATACCTATGCACAGCGCGACCTGCCTGGCCTGCAGGCCAATCTGACACTGGGTGAAACCTTCACCAATAGCGAGATGTTCCGTAGCGTGCGCTTCACCGGCGCGCAGCTGGCCTCGGACAGCGGCATGCTGCCCGACACCTTGCAGCAGTATGCGCCGGTAATCCGTGGCGTGGCGCAAAGCCGTGCCAAGGTCGAAGTGCTGCACAATGGCTACCCCATCTACGCTACCTACGTCGCCCCCGGCCCCTACGCCATCGACGACCTCAGCGTAGGGTCCAGCCATGGTGAGCTTGAAGTGGTCATCACCGAAGCCGATGGCCAGGTACGCCGCTTCACCCAACCCTACTCGACCATGGGCAGCCTGTTGCGCGAAGGCATCTGGCGCTACAGCGCCACCGTTGGCCAATATGAAAGCGCGCAGCAACTGGACAACCCGGTCTTCTGGCAAGCCACCCTGGCCCGTGGCGGTGCCTGGGACACCACTCTGTACGGCGGCCTGCTTTCCAGCGAGTACTACAACGCCAGCGTGCTGGGTCTGGCCCGCGACGTCGGCAACCTGGGAGCACTGTCGTTTGATGTCACTCGCGCTACCAGCGAGCTGGGCCATGAACAGGGCAAGGTTCAGGGACACAGCCTTGCCCTGCGCTACGGCAAAAGCTTCCAGACCCGTACCAGCTTGCGCTTCGCCGGCTACCGCTACTCGACCCAGGGTTACCGCGATTTCGACGAGGCCGTGCAACAGCGCAGCAGTAACATCGATTACCTTGGCAACCGCCGTAGCCGACTGGAAGCTTCGGTCTACCAGAACGTAGGTGACCGCAGTTCGCTGAGTCTGACCTTCTCCCAGGACACCTACTGGCAAACCAATTACCAGCGCCGCCAGTACCAGTTGCAGTACAACACGCAACTGGGCAAGGTGGGGGTCAACCTGTTCGCCACCCAGGCCCTGGACACCAGCAACCACGCTAGCCGCTCTTTCGGCCTGAGCCTGAACCTGCCGCTGGACTTTCGCCGCCAGCAACAGGCCAGCTTCGACCTGCGCCATGAGAATGGCCACTACAGTGAACGGGCCAGCCTGAACGGCGGCTTGTTGGACAGCCGACTTAGCTACAACACCGCACTGACCAATGATAACCAAGGGCGCAAGAGCGCCGCGCTGTCCATGGCCTATCAGGGCAGTCAGGCCAGTATTGGCATGGGCTATACCGAAGCCAGCGATTATCGCAGCCTGTCGTTGAATGCCAGTGGCGCCGTGCTGCTGCATGACGAGGGTGTGGCCTTCGGTAGCCATCTGGGGGAAACCATGGCGCTGGTTCATGTACCCGGCGTGCCAGGCGTTGGTGTACAGAACACCCCGGCGGCGCGTACCAATGCCGACGGCTATGCATTGGTCCCGTACCTGCGCCCCTACCGGCTCAATAATCTGGTGCTGCAGACCGACGACCTTTCACCAGAGGTGGTGATTGGCAATGCCAGCCAACAAGTCGTGCCACGGCGCGGTGCGGTGATGAAGGCATCGTTCAATGCCGAGCATGTATCCCGCCTGGTGCTGACGCTGCTACAGGCCAATGGCGACCCCGTGCCATTCGGTGCCCAGGTAGTCGATGCCGATGGCGTGACGCTAGGAGTCGTCGGCCAAGCAGGCCAGGCCCTGGTGTCGGCGCGCAGGGCCGGTCACCAGCAGATACAGGTGATCTGGGGCGGTGCCGGTGACGACGTCTGCCAACTGAGCATCGACCCGCAAGCCCTCGAACAGGACGGCGGTTACCGCCTGAAAACCTTGAATTGCCCACTTCCCCAGGCGGGCGCAAGCGCCGCCCTGCCTGACGAAAAACCCCAGGAAACTCTTTTATGAAAATACTCAGACTCACCCTGGACCGCAGCCTGTGGCTCGCCGGTTGCAGCTTGGCCCTGGGGTTATGGACGACCGCCGCACAGGCACGCTGTGCGTTTGATGCGGGCGGCAGCTACATGACCTATGAGCGCGACATAGGCGCATTCTGGGTGCCACGCGATGCGCCTGTAGGCACCGTCATCGGCCGCGGCGCAATGGACACGACGAACAATGAGGGCGCAGTGATCAATTGCTTCTGGAACGACCTCGACATACCTACCGCCCGCTTGCCCAACACCGCTCCGGTATTTCCTGGCAGCCTGCCACCTATAGATGGCAAGAACGTCGACGGCTATGTCATGCAGACCAATGTGCCGGGGGTGGGCGTGTACTTGGAACTGTTAGACCCTTTCGATGGCTCCGCCCCCAACACCTTTCGCCCAGACCATGGCAGGCCGACCATCCCTTATACCGGCACCATGGCCGGCGCCGGGCCATTCAACCTGAGAATTTCCAGGCTGTACGGCCAGGCATGGCTCATCAAGACAGGCCCGATCGCGTCAGGGCCACAACGCATAGACGGTGAACTGTTCCATGGGTCCATCCATCACCTGGGCAAGGTCCTGGAGTATCGCCTGAGCGCGACAGTCAACCAGGCACAATGCTCGCTGAAAGCCGATGCAGTCAGTGCCGACCCCGTACACTTGGGCGACTACAAGGCCGATGATTTCAAAGGGGTTGGCACAACGACGAAACCCGTCCCCTTCCACATCAACCTCGTTGACTGCAAAGATGCCAGCGCGCCCCTCCCCGGTACCGCCAATGTGTACATAGAACTGGATGGTATCGATGGCTCGAAACCTACCGTACCCGCGCAAGGGCGCTTCAGCCTGACCAGCGCCTCGGACGCCGACGGGGTCGAAATCCAGTTGCTGCGCGGCGACACAAGCAACCCCATGCCCCTGCAAGCGGAAGTGCGCATGAAGCCCGTGGAAATCGGCATCACCCGCCTGGACTTTTTCGCCCGCTACTACCAGAGCTCGCCGATAGTGAAGCCAGGCTTGGCCGAGGGAGCACTGAGCTTTACCGTAAGCTACAAATGACAGGCAAAAAAGACCGCAGGGTTAATACCCTGCGGTCTGGATGGCGAAGAAAAACAAACGACAAAAACGAAGAAAGGGACTTGCGTCCCTTTCTTCGTTCTTCGATTTGGAGCGGGAAACGAGACTCGAACTCGCGACCCCGACCTTGGCAAGGTCGTGCTCTACCAACTGAGCTATTCCCGCATTGTGAAACTTTACCGCTATCGGCGTGAAGCGCCTTGAAGACCTTCACCACCACTGCACCGCATAGACGCCACAGTATTTAAACTGGAGCGGGAAACGAGACTCGAACTCGCGACCCCGACCTTGGCAAGGTCGTGCTCTACCAACTGAGCTATTCCCGCAAATGGCGTCCCCTAGGGGACTCGAACCCCTGTTACCGCCGTGAAAGGGCGGTGTCCTAGGCCACTAGACGAAGGGGACACACGACACTTTTCAGTGCACCAGGTTCGAACCTCACGATTCAGCCTGGATTTTCTTTTCCCGCCCCGCCATTAAGCGTTGCCGGAGAAACTGGAGCGGGAAACGAGACAGGCACTAGGGCGCTAAATCCTTGTTTCCCAATCACATTCTTCGCCGCCGTGAGCAGCGAAGGCCTGAATTATAGCCTTGTTCTTCGCCCTCGGCAACAAAACTCATCCAACAACTTCCATCAGCGTCCAAGGACTGCCATTTCATCCCCTGACAACCGACGCAGAATACACGGCTACCAGAGGCCCGCCCCTGCAACGCCGCTCGACACTCAGGTCTCCTTGCGTCAGGAATGGCATCAGCATCGAACGTTGAGACCGCGCTTGGTTTGATGCCGTGCGCACCACAGCCCAAGGCTGTTCGTGATGAAGGCCAAGCGGCGAGCAAGGAAAGATGGGGCGCATGTTCACATCACCTGGTCAGCTGGCGACCGTGTGGGAGCGGCGCGCAACAGCCTCAAACTGGCCACAGCCCAGGATCGCTGGATGCTATGTCGATATATCAGGATGCCAGAACAAGCATCACACGCGCGGTTTTCTCTGCGTCCCTCTGGACGTTGAGCAACGACTGCGCCCCAGCGCGACTTGTGAAACCGTAGGGATATCAGACCATAGCGAATCGGTCTTGATACGCCTGACGCACCCCATGACGCTGGCACCGTGAGCGCCATTGTCGAGCGTGCTTCTTCCTTGTTACTCGACGGGCCGGCAACTGGTCGATTCTTGCACATTGAGCAAGAGAGGGCCACCTGTGGCGGATGCCATGATCTCGTCCGCCCACGTTCCGGGGCATTCGTCCCTGGCATCCGCCACAGGCATAACGACACAACAGCCCTTGGCAGGGCGAGAAAGGAGCCGGTGATGTAGCGCTTCCGAAAGGAGACGAAAACATGCACAAGGAGCCACCATTATCAAAGGTGTTCTATCGTCCCATCGAAGCTGCCATACGGTGGGCTGGGTTGTTGCGGTACAAGGCGTCGATCCTCGCCTCGATCGCATCACCGCGGTGCCTGCCGCAGACATTGGACTGCCCGCGATGGAACGAGTGTCGGCTGTACTCGGAACGCATCTACGACGGCATCCTCAACTCGGAACTGCCCTTTGGCAAGAACGGGATCACGCTCAATGACCCAGAGTTGGTGAGTTCACCCGATCTGACCATCCGCCACGTCGATCTGAAACGCTGGATGCGCACTCACTATCCTGAGCATCGACCCGGATTCCTGTTCAGCCGCAGCGAGCGCATGGCGCATCCCTCCATCACCCTGGAAACAGGACAGGCAATCCTGCTGGAACGGCAGGCTCTGCAGGCCGCGCTGGACCATAGCCGGCGTGAGATGCGCAAACTTCAAGCGCAACACGAAGCCTTGCTCAAGCAGTCCGCGGTGCTGTTGGCATCCAAGCAGTGCGCGATCAGTGATCGAGCGGAGACCACGTACCTGAACATCATCGGTGGCATGCTGACGCTGATGCTGGGTCAATCCCCATCGGGTGTGCCGTACTCCAGCTTCAAGACGCAGGAGGCAATCGTCACCGCATTGCTCGCCCACTATGGCGGCACCATGGGCATCACGGAGCGAACCTTGAACGGCAAGTTCGCCAACGCCAGGAAGAATGTGCGTAGCGCAGCCGCGTGAATTCTTCCATCTTGTATGTGCAGTCTCGGAGATTGCATTTGCAATGTCTTTTTGCAGCCATGTCTATTGAATAGAGGTCACGCCAACAAACGCCACTGAGCGTTCAGGAGTGACCGCCATGTCGCAAGTACCTGTACTGCCACCGCACGAGCGCCGCATCCTGCGGCTCGATGAAGTTGAAGCGAAGTCCGGCTTCAAACGCGCCCACATCTACAACCTGATGAAGAAGCGCCAGTTTCCACAGGCGTTGCGCCTTGGCGTGCGCGCGGTGGGCTGGGATTCGGTCGAGATCGATCAGTGGATCGCCGAACGCCTTAACAACCGCACCTGACTCGCTCCCCCTCGGACTTCCCATCGCCAAACGGAGAGCGCCATGCAGGTCGTATCCATCATTTCAACGAAAGGTGGCGTCGGCAAGACGACCACGGCCGCCAACCTCGGCGGGCTCGCCGCGGACGCGGGGCTGCGCGTGCTGCTGCTCGATCTCGACGTGCAGCCCACCTTGTCCTCCTACTACGATCTGGCTCACCGCGCGCCCGGCGGCATCTATGAGCTGCTGGCGTTCAACGAGCGCGGTCTCGACCAGCTCGTGTCCCGCACCATCATCGCGGGCCTGGACCTGGTGCTCTCGAACGACCACCGGGGTGAACTGAACACCTTGCTGCTGCACGCGCCAGACGGGCGCCTGCGGTTGCGCCACCTGCTGCCGGCGCTGGCGCCGCTCTATGACCTGGTGCTAATCGACACCCAAGGCGCGCGCTCGGTGCTGTTGGAGATGGCGGTGCTCGCCTCCGGCCTGGCGCTGTCACCCGTGACCCCGGAAATCCTTGCGGCCCGCGAACTGCGGCGCGGCACCATGCAGTTGCTGGAGGACATCGCGCCGTATCGGCACCTTGGCATCGAACCGCCACCGCTGCACCTACTCATCAATCGTGTCCACCCCGTGTCCGCCAACGCACGCATGATCCAGCAGGCGCTGCACGACCTATTTCAGGATCACACGGGCATCCGCGTGCTGGGCACCGACGTGCCGGCCATCGAAGCCTATCCGCGCGCTGCAACCCGCGGCATGCCGGTGCATCGCGTCGAGTATCGACAGCCACCAGGCAGAGTTGCGCCCGCTGCGCTCGACACCATGCGCACGCTCGCCGGCGAACTGTTCCCGCAGTGGCAAGACAGATTCGCCCGCGTGTCCGGCCGTCCTCCACGTTCTATTGAAACCGGGAGGTCCCGTGGCGAGCGCACATGAACTGTCCCGTGGCCACAAGCGACTGCGCGCCCTGATCGAGTTTGCGGTGAGCGAAGGCTGGCACGTCAAACGTACTCGGGGTGGACACCTCAAATTCACCAAGACCGGCTGCGCCGCCATCTACACCAGCTCGACAGCGAGCGATTACCGGGCAGACCTCAATGCCCGTGCGCAGATCCGCCGAGCCGAGCGCGAGGCCCGCATGGCCCGGCCCGCCAACGCCGAGGGATGCGGCCATGGCTGAGATGACCTCCCAGGACATGGCCGGCAAGCTGCTTGCCGCCGGGTTCGAGCGCAGTGGGCCATCGGCCACGGCTTTGAGTGACCCCATCGCCGACACGCCGATGGTCGTGACGCTGGACCAGTTGCGGCCCTACGACCACGATCCCCGCAAAAAGCGCAACTCGGCCTACGATGAAATCAAGGCCTCCATCCGCGAGCGCGGCCTGGATGCGGCGCCAGCCATCACACGCCGTCCTGGCGAGGCGCACTACATCATCCGCAACGGCGGCAACACCAGGCTGGCGATCCTGCGCGAACTCTGGACAGAAACGAAGGACGAGCGCTTCTTCCGCATATCGTGCCTGTTCCGGCCGTGGCCTGCGCGCGGGGAGATCGTCGCGCTGACCGGGCACCTCGCCGAGAACGAACTGCGTGGCGGCTTGACGTTCATCGAGCGCGCCCTCGGCGTCGAGAAGGCGCGCGAGTTCTATGAAGCGGAAAGCAGCACGACCTTGAGCCAGTCCGAGCTGGCCCGTCGCTTGGGCGCCGACGGCTTCCCCGTGCAGCAGTCACACATCAGCCGCATGGCCGATGCGGTGCGCTACCTGCTGCCTGCGATCCCGACCGTGCTGTATGGTGGCCTCGGTCGCCACCAGGTCGAGCGGCTGTCGGTCATGCGCAAGGCCAGTGAGCGCACGTGGGAGCACTATGCCAAGGGCCGCTCCCTGCCGCTCGACTTCGACAGTTTCTTCCAAGAAGTGCTGTCGCAGTTCGATACCCAGGCCGACGAGTTCTCGCCGCAGCGTGTGCAGGACGAGTTGATCGGTCAGATGTCCGAGCTGCTGGGCATCGACTACGACGTGCTTGCCCTGGACCTGACCGAATCCGAGAGCCGCCACCGCGCCCTGGTCAGCGACCCAACCCCGCCATCGGCGCCGCCGGCATTGCCTGAGCCTGGGGCCATCGCACGGCCGCCGATTGAACCGGCACCGTCCCCCGCCACAGCAGCACATTCTGCAGGCCACTCTGCCGCCGCGCCGACAAGGCCCCAGGACGATGCGGCCCCGCGTGAGGCATCCGCAGCCACCCCTGCGGCAGCGGCTGGCGATCTACTTGACGAGCACATCGTCTCTCCGGCACCCACGACGCAGCGGCTCCAGTCCATCCAGCGCATGGTCGCCGACCAGTTGGGCGATGCGCTTCCGCCCGACTTCTCGGCCAACGTGCTGCAGTCGATTCCCGTGCAGGCCGGTGGCCTCTATCCCATCTCGGACATCTGGCATATCGACCCAGGTCTCGACGCACCCGGCCGCCTGCGCGTCCACATCGCGCAGTTCGCGCGCGAGATCGCGGGCGAGGTCGACCTGGACGCGTGTGTCGAGGATCGTTCAGATGGCATCGGGTTCGCGTGTCGTGCCCCGACCCAGGTTTCGTCGCCGCTCGCACGTGCCGTGCTCGCGCTGCTGGTTTCCCTGGCCGGTCAGCAGTCGGCCGACGTGGGCTTGGACGGCGGGCACTTCGTCACCGACCTGCCAGCGCTGTTGCACGGCCAAGGCCAACGTCATGCCGACGGGGCCCGGCGATTGAGCGACACCGCGCTGGTCAAGCTGTTTCGTCTGCTGCGGCTGGCCCGGCGCCTGCTGGATCTGGAAGCCGGCGCTCTCGGTCCTGGGACCTGAGCGAGGGAGGCCCGCATGTCCGCACCTAACCCACTCAACCAGGCCGTCATCGCGCAGGCGCTCTACGATCTGCGCAACGGGCAACTGCGCCGCTGCAAGGCGATGGGATTCGGTGAGGAAGAATTGGATGCGCTCAAGCATCCGGCGCTGATCAGCGTACTGGCCAATGCCAGCGTCTCGTGGTGCTCTGTCTCGGTGAACCGGGAAGTGCTCCGGCGATTGCTCAAACAGGCGCAGGACGTGGAGAAGGAGATCGCCACCGTCGATCGCATGTTGCGCCTGGGGGCCAGTACGGAAATGGCGAGCCGTTTTTATGGGCTGACGCACCAGGAAGTCGCGCTACGGCGTGAAGTTCTCGGCCTGCCCAAACGCAAGGGGCGCCATCCGGTTCTGGACGAGGAGCAGGACACCGAGCTGTGGCGACGCTGGAAGGCCGTGACCAGCAGCAGGAATGTCGAGCTGGAGGATGAGACCTCGGTTCTTGATGCGGCAATGGACCTCGCCGAAGGCATGGAACTGCCGCTGTCGGTGGTCTGGGCTGCGATCAAGAACTGGATCGATCAGGGATTGGGTTGAGTCATGGCCGTGGACGACGCTGCACCACGAGCACCACGCCAAGGCCCGGTCGCCCTCGCTGATCTGTTCGACAGCGCGCTGAAAGACCTTGCACCGAAACCTCGCCCGCCCGCGTCCGCGCCAGCTCCCGCATCCGCAACATCTCCTGTCTCCGCAACCGGCGACGGTTTTCTGTTCAGCGGCAATCGGCACGAGAGCGTGCCGCGACGGCTGTTCCTGGACCGACGCCTGACGCCGCTGGAACGCAATGCCTGGCAAGTCTTTCGGATGATGCTCAACGAGGATGGGGTCACGGCGTTTCCGACGTATGAGCAACTTCGCCCGTGGCTCGCGTCAATGCCCTGCGCCGGACAGGCCTCTCACGAGACCGTGGCACGGGCGCTGACGCTGTTGCGCCTGACTCGCTGGTTGAGTCTCGTGCGCCGCAGGCGTGACCCCAAGACCGGGCGCATCCTCGGCAACCTCTACGTCCTGCACGATGAGCCCCTGACGCCTTTCGAGGCGATGCAGCTCGACCCGGACTACTTGGAGCTCGTCAGCCAAGCCCTGGGCCATTCGGCCAAGGCCGTCCAGGTCGTGGGCTTGCACACCCTCAAGGAAATCGCCGAAGACCCGTTGTTGTCTGGCCGCACGTTGCCCTCGCGGCTGCAGGTCCTTGCCGAACGCCTCGCGAGCCAGGGCATTGGGTCGCAGGAGAGTTATCCACAGAAGGATAGGGTTCACGATTCCGAAGAAGGGGCGCCGAGCCTTCTTCGGAATTCTGATGACCCCTCTTCGGATTCCGAAGCAGGGCCGAAACCCGCGTCAGACGGCGCTCTTCGGAATCCGAAGCAGGACCGTACTGTACGTAGTAGTCGTATGAATGAAGTACGTACTACCGCGCGTGAGCGTGGGCAGGCGCGTGCGATGCCAGGAGTTCGCCTGCCTGATCGCTTTCTCGGCTTGAAGGAAGAGCAGCAGGCCGCCGCCATCGTGGCATTGCAGCAGGTCGATGCTCCGCTACGCCAGGCCGTGCTGGACGAATGGGCGGATCGCTGTCGCGGCAGCACCATCCGCAACCCGGCAGGCTACCTGTTCGGCATCATCCAGCGCGCCATCCGTGGCGAGTTCAACGCCTGGGCCAAGCAAGCCGGGTCAGCACCGCCACCTGCCCCTGCACGAGATGCACCGCCTGAACCACCGCGCAATGTGGTTCCACCCGAGGTGGCCCGGCAGCACATTGACCGGCTGCGCGACCTTCTGCGCAGTAGCTGAGCGCGACGAGCGACAAGGGCGTGAAGCAGACGTCGATGGCCGTCAGTAGAGCTATCCCCAGGGGATAGATGTACTACAAGCTGTAACGCCGACAGGCACGGCATGGCACTTCGGTCCAGGGGGGCCGTAATGGCGTCGGTTGCATGAGCGCACGCACCATTTGCGCGAGCAGCGCTCCATGGCTTTCGATGGAGCTATCCCCTGGGGATAGCTCGTGTCACAGGCCACCGCTGCCACGACAACCGGGTCCCGGTTCATTTCGGTTTGTTGACTGACTGCCTTCCGTTGCGTGCCGATCCTGACCGCTCCTTTTCCCAAGCGAGCGGACGCCATGGCAACCAACGAACCTCTGCAACTCAATCTCGGCTCTTTGCGCAGCGCGATGTCGCTGACGCTTCACACCCACCACGCCTCGCGCATCTGGCATGGCCGCGCCGCCGCCGAGGGGCGACCCGGCATCGTCGGCCTGAACGGCTACATCGCCGTGATGAACAAGATGAAGCGCGGCTCGGAGCAGGACGACCCGTACAGCGACTGGTGGATGTTGCGCATCGAGGAAAAGCTCGACCAGACCAGGACCACGTTGCAATCGCTGCGCGAGCAGGTTGACCAGGCACTGGCCGGCGTGCCTGCGGCGTTGAGCCTGGGTGAGAACCTCAACGTGCAGCCGGTGAAGCTCCCCTTGTTCGTGAACGCGCAGCTCGGCTTTGCCGCCGTCTATCTGCTGGCCGACTACGACGACATCGCCCGCAAGCTGATCCTCGCCCACCACACCGCGCTGATCGATCGCTCGACGTTGGAGCGCTGGCTCAACGAAGGTGCCCACGCGCTGCGCAGCCTGTTCAGCCTGGCCCAGCAATACCGCTACTCGGGCTGCACCCGCGACGACTTCGCGGCCAAGAACGCCGCAGCTCGGGCAGCATTGGAGAAGTTCGGCGAACTGCCGCAGGACGTGCTCGAAGGCATGCGCCGCTCGAAGTTTGCGCCGCCCGTCGTGCGCCGTGGTCTGCAACAGCGTGGTGATAGCGCTGCCGCAGCCGCATCTCCCACCGACGAAGGCGCTGCCGCCGATTCGGCCGAGGCCAAGTCCACAGCCGCCGGCGAGGACGAACCGGCATGAGCGACCCGAACCGCGAACCGCGCTACTTCCGTCGTCTGGAACAGCCAGCCTTCATGCGGCTGGAACACGCGGCCTCTCTAAAAGGCCTTTTAAAGCCTTTTAAAGGTAAAGGGGACTTCGAGGCCTGGGCCAGCCAGTGCTTCGCCATGCGCGACGAGTTGATTGCCCTGGCGCAGCGACAGGTGCTGCCACAGGCGTGCGGGCATCCCTTCCACCTGCTTCCCGTCGAGCTGGCCCAGCAGACCACTGGCGCAGGCACGACCTTTCTTCGCTGGCGCAAGCACGATCGATCGGCCATGGGCGTGGCGTTGTGGCAGGAGCTGATGGCGAGCCCCAGCACGCCGGTCAACCTGCTGCACGACCTGCACGAGATCGAACTGCAGCGCGTCATGCTGAACATGCAGATCAGCCTGCTGCACACCCTGGGCAGGCAAGCACAGGAATGCGCCAGCAAGGCCGCGCAGGCGGACAACACCTACCTGCGCCGGCTCGCGTCCGTTCCTGCCGCAGTGCGCGATCGGTGATTGCGCCTGCCATCCGAGCACGCGCCCGAGCCCAACGAGGCACGGGTATTTCAACCACCACGGAGATTCCAACATGAGCACACAATTCATCGGCGAGGGCAACATCGGATCGCCTCCCGAGTACCGCGAATTCCCCAATGGCAACGACGATCCTCGCCGGTTGCTCCGGCTGAACGTGTACTTCGACAACCCCGTCCCCACCAAGGGCGGCGAGTTCGAGGACCGCGGCGGCTTCTGGGCGCCGGTGGAACTCTGGCACCACGACGCCGACCGCTGGCAGCAGCTCTACCAGAAGGGCATGCGGGTGCTGGTCGTCGGCCGCATGGAGCGCGACCCCTGGACGGACAACGAAGATCAGCCGCGTGAGACTTGGCAGGTCAACGCGCGCAGTGTCGGCATCCTGCCGTACCGCATCGAGTCTGTGGCCCTCAGCCCGAAGCCACAGGAGGCAGAGCCGAAGCCCCAGGCCACCCAGGAATCGACGGCGCCGAAAGAGACCAAGCGCAGGAAGTGATCGGGCATGGAGGGCGGCTGCCGCAGTGCTTCGCCGCCCTCCATGCGCTGCGAATTATCCCCAGGGGATAGCTCCACCAACGTCCACCGAGTTCCACGCGCGCTCCCGGAAATCGCGGCTCTCGGCCCGCACACTTCCGGCCACGCACCTTCCCCGCACTCGCCATTTCATCGGCGTGAAAGCGGTCGCTGCCGCATGCGGCTTGTTTGCTGCTGCCAGGGGCTGCGCTCGGCATCCTCGATCCCAGCAACTCCATGAACAACAGGAATCGGGATGGACGGATATGCGGCTGTTCTTGTGCGAGAAGCCCTCCCAGGGCAAAGACATTGGCCGGATTCTCGGCGCCACGCAGCGCGGTGAAGGCTGCCTCAACGGTTCCGGCGTCACGGTCACCTGGTGCATCGGCCATCTCGTGGAGGCGGCGCCGCCCGAGGCCTACGACGAGCAGCTCAAACGATGGTCCGTTGAGCAGTTGCCCATCATTCCCCAGCACTGGCGGGTCGAGGTCAAACCGAAGACCGCCACGCAATTCAAGGTCGTCAAGGCGCTCTTGGCGAAGGCGACTCACCTGGTTATCGCCACCGATGCCGACCGCGAGGGCGAATTGATCGCCCGCGAGATCGTGGAGCTTTGCGGCTACCGCGGCCCCATCGAACGCCTGTGGCTGTCGGCGCTCAACGATGCGTCCATTCGGGCGGCACTGGGCAAGCTGCGGCCTTCGGCCGAGACGCTTTCGATGTACCACTCGGCGCTGGCGCGCTCCCGTGCGGATTGGCTCGTGGGCATGAACCTGAGCCGGCTGTTCACGGTGCTGGGGCGACAGGCGGGTTACGACGGCGTGCTGTCGGTCGGCCGCGTACAGACCCCGACGCTCAAGCTCGTTGTGGACCGCGACCGCGAGATCGCGCGCTTCGTGTCCGTACCATACTGGGCCATCGCCGTGTCCCTGTTCGCAGGCGGTTCGACTTTCGCCGCGCAATGGGTTCCACCCGATGCGTGCACCGACGACGCAGGCCGCTGCCTGCGGCAGCCGGTCGCACAGCAGACCATGCAGCAGATCCGCGCTGCGGGCAGTGCCCACGTCGTGTCGGTGGAGACTGAGCGTGTCCGCGAAGGCCCGCCGCTGCCGTTCGACCTGGGCACCTTGCAGGAAGTGTGTTCCAAGCAGCTTGGGCTGGACGTGCAGGAAACCTTGGAGATTGCCCAAGCCCTGTACGAGACGCACAAGGCCACGACGTACCCCCGCTCGGACTCCGGCTACCTGCCCGAGAGCATGTTTGCCGAAGTGCCCACCGTTCTCGACAGCCTGCTCAAGACCGATCCCTCGCTGCGCTCGATCATGGGCCAGCTCGACCGCTCGCAGCGCTCGCGCGCCTGGAACGATGGCAAGGTCACGGCGCACCACGGCATCATCCCGACGCTCGAACCGGCGAAGCTCTCCGCCATGAGCGAGAAGGAACTGGCCGTGTACAGGCTCATCCGGTCGCATTACCTGGCGCAGTTCCTCCCTCACCACGAGTTCGACCGCACTGTGGCCAAGTTTTCGTGCGGGGGGCAGAACCTGGCGGCCACGGGCAAGCAGGTTGTCATCCCGGGTTGGCGCCAGGTGCTCGCCGAGCCGCAGGCCGAAGACGGTGATGGCGAGGGCGATACTGCGGTCCGCGCCCAGGTGCTGCCCGCGCTGCCGAAACTGTATGAGGGCCTGGCATGCCAGGTGGCCGACGTCGATCTCAAGGCACTCAAGACGCTGCCGCCCAAACCGTACACGCAAGGCGAGTTGGTCAAGTCCATGAAAGGCGTCGCCAAGCTGGTGTCCGATCCCCGCCTGAAGCAGAAGCTCAAAGATACGGTTGGCATCGGCACCGAAGCGACGCGGGCCAACATCATCGGCGGCCTGATCGCTCGCGGCTACCTCGTGAAGAAGGGGCGCGCCATCCGCGCCTCGGATGCGGCTTTCACTTTGATCGATGCCGTGCCTGCGGCGATTGCCGACCCTGGCACCACCGCCGTCTGGGAACAGGCGCTCGACATGATCGAGGCCGGACAGCTCACCCTGGACGTGTTCATCGGCAAGCAGGCCGCGTGGATTTCGCAGTTGATTGCGCAGTACGGCAGCGCCTCCCTGTCCATCAAGGTTCCCCAAGGGCCGGCATGCCCGCAGTGCGGCGCACCCACGCGCCAGCGCAGCGGCAAGAGCGGCCCGTTCTGGTCGTGCAGCCGCTACCCGGACTGCAAAGGCACGCTGCCAGTCGAATCCGGCAGCTCCAAGCGCGGCGCCTCGCGCCCGCGCCGTAGCGGCCGCAAAGGCTCCTGACCGCCCCCGTTCCCCGTGAGCCGTGCCCGCCTTCGGCGGCGTGGCCCCTGTCCCGCACTCCGCCGCATGCCCTGCGGGACGCCCAGCGCGCAACGCCTTCTTGATCCGTGTGCGCGTCCCGCCCAGCCGTCCCCGGCCGCGGGACCTGAAGGTAGCTTCTCTGCGAGCCGCACCACGCGCGTTCTGTTGATCTGCGTTTCTTCCGCCCTCTGCGAAGGGTCTCCCGGTGGCTTGCCAGGCTGCACGAGCCACCGGGAGACCCTTCGTGGTCAGCGGTAATCGGTGCCGGTGCCCGCCGGTGCAAAAACGGGCTCCCTTTGTGCGCGGATGTGCGCCAGACGATGCCGGCCCCAGCCACGACATGGGCCGGGTGTGATTGCTTGATGAGCAGACGGTTCTAGCGACGACCGGGCCTGCCAATAAGCCCACGGGTGGTTTTTCTTTCCTCCCGAGCCGAAGGCCGCAGGGCCTTCGGCGCCTTTCTCCTGCCTATCAACGTCCCGGTCCGGCCATTGGCCTGGGCCACACGAACAGGAGAGACGACATGCACCCTCAACCTTGCGCGCCACTGCTGTACGGCAGTGTGTGCAGCGGCATCGAGGCAGTGAGCCTGGCATGGCAGCCGCTCGGCCTCGAAGCCGCGTGGTTCGCCGAGATCGAACCGTTCCCGAGCGCCGTGCTCGCCCACCACTATCCGCGCGTGCCCAACCTAGGCGACATGACCTCGATCGCCGACCAGGTTCGCGCCGGCACTGTGCCGGCCCCCGACATCCTGGTCGGCGGCACGCCGTGCCAGTCGTTCAGCGTTGCCGGTGCACGCAGGGGACTGGATGACCCGCGCGGAGCCTTGACCCTTGCTTATGTGGAGTTAGCTAATGCCATCGACCAAACCCGCTACCAAGACGGCCGCATGTCGGCCACGCTCGTCTGGGAAAACGTCCCCGGCGTCCTCAACGACCGCAGCAACGCCTTCGGGCATTTCCTGGGAGCACTGGCCGGAGAAAGCCGTGCGCTCGAACCGCCAGGGCAAGAATGGGCGCACGCAGGTTGTGTGTCTGGACCCCGGCGCCGCATCGCCTGGCGCGTGCTCGACGCTCAATATTTCGGCGTCGCCCAACGCCGCAAGCGTGTGTTTCTTGTGGCAAGTAGTGGAGATGGCCTCGATCCCGTCGAAGTACTTTTTGAGCGTGCAGGCCTGCACGGGGATTCTTCTGCGGGCAGCGCGCCGTGGCAAGGAGCTGCCCGTGTTGCTGGATCTGGTACTGAAGCAGCAGGCGGATACGCAGGATTTGCTGGACTGAAGCAGCCCTACGGCAAGGTCACGACGACGTTCGGATTCAGTGGCGGCACCGGCCCCGTCGATGTGGCCGCATGCCTGATGGCCGCAGGCCCCAAGCACGACATCCGCACCGAGACGTTCATGGTGCAGTCGTTCGCCGGCAGCATCAGCCACACCCTCGACACCGCCAACGGCGGCAAGGGCAGCAGCGAGGACGGTACGGGCAAAGGTGTGCCGATCATCGCCTTCACCGCCCAGGGCAGCGGCGCGGATGCCACGATGGATCTGACGCCGACGCTACGTGCTGGCGGACATCGCAACAGCCATGCGAACGCCGGTGTCGTTCCCGCCATCGCCTTCGCGCAGAACAATCGCGGCAAAGTGCGCTTCGAGTCCGGCCACGGACAGGTGGCTTGCACCGTCCTGTCCAACGGCAAGCCGGGCTACGGGGTGCCGATGGTGGCCTGCGTTGCCCTGCGGGGACGGCAGCATGGTCTTGCCGCTGAGCTGGGCGGCGGCGCGGACAAGCCCCATGTGCTGGCTCCCGACTTCGAGGCGCATTTCCGGTACGACTGGAATGACCCCGGCCCGGGAGACTGGTCGCATTGGCGCGTGCGGCGGTTGATGCCCGTGGAATGCGAACTTCTGCAAGGCATGCCCGACAACTACACCCTGGTCCCTTATCGCGGCAAGCCTGCCGCAGACGCCCCGCGCTACAAGGCGATCGGCAATTCCATGGCCGTGCCCTGCGTCGCGTGGCTGGGTCAGCGGCTGGTGCAGTGTCTGCAAAAGACGGGATCGAGCGCATCGGATTGATGCACGACGCCGCCAACCGGCCACGCCATTCTTCCTCCTGCATTGCCGACGTGTCGGCAGCAGCCAGCAGCCAGGGTGTCCAGGCTGCCGTGGGTTCCACCCGCGCCACCCGCCAGTTCGCCCAGGCATCCATCGGCGAACGCTGCCCACCGGGGCACCGATGCCTCCTTTCTCCAACCCACGGGACGAATGCCGCGTCCCGCCAGGGGCGCGTCATCACCCGGTCGATACTCAGGACTTCCCATGGAAACCATTACCCAACAAGACCGCATCACGCTGAACAATTTCAAGGTGGCCGAATTCGCCAGCGAGGAAACGCTGTGCTTCACCGCCATCGTCGAATTCGACGGCATTCCCATCGCCGAGGCCCGCAACGACGGGCACGGCGGCTCGACGTTCGTGCGTGCGCTGCAAGGCCTGGCCGCGCTGCTGGCCCAGGCGGAGGAATTCGCCAAGAGCCTGCCGCCGGCCTCGCTCGACATCGATCGAGAGGATGAAGAACCGCTGATCATCGATATCACGCTCGACTTCCTCGTCGACCAACTGGCCGATGCCATGCACGCCGAGCGCAAGCTGCGTACCGCGTTCAACCGCGACGTCGGCAACAAGGTGCTTTTCATCAAGGACGGCAAGCTGCTGTTCCTCAAGGGCATCAAGCTCAAAGCCATCGCAGACCGGCCGGCGTATTTCGCATCGCTGCGCGCCCGTCAGGGCCAGCCCATCGTCATCCTCGCAGAGCTGGGACCGGACGAGGCATTCGCCCTGTGGAAGCAGCATGTGCTGGGCGACAAGACTCGCTGACCCAGCTTCGCCTTATCCTCCTGACAGCCCCGCATTTGCTGCGGGGCTTTCTTTTTTCCGCGTTCGCCAATCGGGGCTGTTGCAGATGCCGATTTCCGGCTGACGCGGCTCGCCTCGCGCACGAAGCTGCCCGCATGTGTCGCTGATCCGTCAGCAGCATGCCAGCAGCCAGGGTTTCCAGGCTGCCGCGGATTCTCTCCGCGCCACCCGCCAGTCCGCCATCGCATCGAGTCTGCGGACGCGCGTCCTCGTGACGCCGATGCATTTTTTTTCAACCGCATGCGGGAGCTGCCATCCCGTGAGGGACAAGGCCCCGCTTCTCCAAGGAGACCGTCCATGTCCCAGCAAGCCTCTTTCGGCCAATTGGCCTTGATCCATTGCGGCAAGTTCCTGCCGCTCGAAGTCCTGCATAGCGCCGCCGGCCACTACATCGGCACGCGCGATACCGAAGGTCCCGTTTCGCGGGAATCCTGCCAGTACTTCCGCAGCTATGCCGCGGCTCAACGTGCCCTCGAAAGAGGCGGCTGGTCTCAGCTCGCCACACCCTGATCCAACTTGAGGAATCACGTCATGAACCAGCTTTTGCCACGGGAAGTCGTCGATCAGATCATGCGGGAAGAGCAGCACTTCGCCGCCGCGCCCCAAGCCTTCTTCGAGGCCTGGAAGCGTGGCGTCGAGATCGCAGGCCCGCAATGGTTTGGCGACGGCACGCGCGACGGCCTGAACCAGGCCAAGAGCAAGTGGGACCTGCGTCCCGACATGCTGCGTGCCAACGACGCTCTCGGCGTCCTGAGCAGCGGAGAACGCATGCTCCTGTCCGCCATGTTCAGCTTCTACAACGCGCGCGAGGGCGGTGCCATGCTCAAGCGCTGCCACTTCCAAGGACTGTCGGACTTCGACGGTCTCGATCTGCAACGCCGCAAGGTCATCGCCGACCTGCTGGTGAACTACAGCGGTTGGTGAGCCGGTCTCCGGCATACCACCGTCTTTTTGTTCACTGCCCATGAGGGACATGCGCCCACGCGACCATGTCCCTCAATTTTTCTTCCGTCAGCCTGCGCCGATTGGCCCAAAGCCATCGATCAGTGCCGCCTGACGCTTTTTCCACTTTCAACCCACCGGGGTTCAATTCCCGGTGGCGGGAATTGGCTCCATTATTCAATCTGGAGAAATCCCATGACCCAGAATCCCAATCCCTTTGTACGCGGCTACTGGAATCTGAAAATCGTCCGAACGCTGTGCATCAGCTACGGGGACGGAAGTCCGCATGTGTGGCGAAACATCCACGCGAGCCAACAGCACCTCTCCGACGGGGCGCTGGTTTCTTCCCCCTGCATCGTCACCAGCGACTTCGCGTGGATCAGGAACGGCACTGACGCCATCAGCGACGAGCTGATCGCCGAATGTGATGCTGTTGAAGGCATCAACGGCGAAGGCGTGGTGGGCGCCGTGGTCTATGCCATCCATGGCGACGACCTCGACGGCCGCCCGGTCCACATCGGTGACACCTATTCCGAGGAGGCCGCGCGCGACGTGGTGCAGCGGTTGAGTTTCGAGACCGGCTATTACAGCCGCTGCTGGGAAATCAGCAGTGCACACATCAGCCAAGAAACCGGCCAGTACCTCGCCAACCTGGCAGACCTTGCAACACCGGAGGCCTTTCTTTTCATCGCCTTCCGGGTTCCGTACAGCCCGGCGATTGGCGTCAAGCTGATCTCCACGCCCTGGACAGACAAGAACCTGGAATATGCCGAGGGCATCAGTGCGGAGCAGCTTCGACAGGAGCACCGGGACAAGGGCATGCCTGACGACCTGGCAAACATCCTTGAATTGGCCGGCCAGGCCGATGTGCGCATCCTCATCCTAGATGCCGACGCACCCGCGCTACTGGGCCTGCCACTGGCTGAGACCTAGCAGATGCACGACGCGCAAGCCTTCCCCTTCATCCCCCACATGCCAGCCCGCCTCCCACCAGGAGCCGGGCTGGTTCAATTCCATAGGAGCAATCTCATGTTCCCCGACCTCATCTTGCCCACGCCCGACTTCGAGAATCAGCTTGGAGCCTGCGTCGACGCCATGAGCCAGGACGACGCCATCGGCCAGATCCTGGTATTCGAACGCATGAGCGGTACGCTGCACATGCGCCATATCGACAGCGCCGATCTGGTGGACACCGACATTGACGACTACGAAATGGTCGTATTCGACGGTGGCAACACAAGCGGTGACACGTGGAAGCACGTGTTCTTCCCGCGTCAGCGCGAACACTACTTCGTGTACGAAGCCTGACCCCAAGCCCCTTTCGAGGGGCTTTTTCTTGCCCACGGCACAGGAAAGCGGGTGCGACGGGGTGCTGTTTCCTGCGGGCGAGCCGCTCACTCCCGGGCCATTCTTGCCCCATGTTCGTCGGCGTTGCCGACACATGCCCAGGCAGCCGAGACCTTCAAGGCTGCAAGCACGGGAAACCGTGCTGGTCGATGCTTTCCACGGACGTGCCGCGTCCACACCCACAAGGGACCTCTCCCTTGCGGGCGGGGAATCCCTTGTTTCTTCCTCAAGGAGATTTCCCATGGACCGTTCCCTCATCAAATCCATGATGCCTTCGCTTGTTGCAGGCCACGTGCCCCGCAACGTGCGGTCGTTCAAGTACCGCGTGTTCGACGATCAGCCGCAGTCTTCGACATTGGGCTTCGTCATCGACCCCCAGCCCTTCGACGGGAAGGTAGTCGCAATCACTGACGACGCCATCGTCGTCAAGCTCAAGCCGAGCGAGTTCGCTGTGCTCGATTCCAAGCTGGTGACCACCGTCCCCGACGAAGGCGCCAAGGTGCATGTCCTACCCTACGCACGGCGCCGTTTCGATGGGCTGCGGGCGGACACGCCGGAAGAGCGCACCGAGATGACGTCCGACGGCATTCCCTACACCGTCAAGACGCACATCCTCGGCTCCGCGCCGGCCAAGCTGCCCATCCCCGAGCCGCAGTGCATGGAACTGGGCCAGCTCATCCAGCAGTTGGAGGAAATGCCAGCGCCCGATGGCTTCCGGCGTATCACCCACATGCTGGTCGATGCCGGTGCCCGGGATTTCACCTGGGTCGATCCGACACCGTCCAAGATCATCGAGACGCCTCCGGCGATCAGCTTCACGGTCTTGACCGCGAAGTTCGAGGGCCGGGTGACGGTGCTGTACGACCGAGGTGGCGACACCTACATGGTGGAGCTGCACCGCGACGGCGAATTGGTCGATCGGCATGACGAGGTGTATTTCGACATGCTCGGCGAAGTGTTGGAGCGACTTATCGACGACGGACGTTGGCGCCTGATCGATGTGAGCGTGATCGACGCCAAGGCTGCCCGGCAGCGCCAGGCGGTGCCGGCATGACGCCGGGGACTGAATCCTGGCGGTTCTTCGGCTGACCCGTGGCTCCCGCCACGGCGTTTCAGCCCATTGGTCATGTGCCCACAGGCTCTCCATCCAGGCGGGTGGAGGGCCTTTTCTCTATCCACACAGGAGATTTCAACCATGTCACTGCGATTCAAAGGCTCCGACCTGCGCCCCGTGCTGACCGAGGCCATCGCCAGCCAGTGCCCCGTCATCCTGGTCAAGGACCAGGGCGTGTACTTCCTCGCCGAGCAGGGAGAACGCCGCCCGGATGGGCGAGTGAAGCTGCTGGCCTATGCCGTCGGCTGCAACCCGGATACCGATCCGTTCGACGACTGGTGGGAGCTGGCGCGCGCCGAACTGGGCGGCGACGACTTCGCGGAGTACTTCGACCCGAAGGACGGCGTATTCACGCGCATCCTGCACACCGAAGACGACCTGATGCTGTCGGCCACCGCCACACATCTGTCGCTGGAGGTGGTGCCTCCCGCATAGCGCGGCAACCGCCACTCGACTCTCGCAGCCCCCGCGCCGGGGGCTTTCTTTTTGCGTTGAGCCGGGCTGCGTGGACAAAGGGGAACACCCGGATGCCAATTGATTGCTGCCGCGCGCGCGAGGGCCGGCCATGCTGACCCCATGCCTGCTGACGTTGTCAGCGACATGCCAGGCAACCATCGGTCTTTGAGGTTGCGGCGCAGTTTCCACTGCGTGACCAAGCCAGCTCGCACCGCATCCATCCGCGAGCGGCCACCAGTCCCTGGTGGTGGATGCTTTCGCCTTATCAACCCATCGCGGGGTTACGCACCTTTCCCCGCATGCGTGGGCTCGGTGTGTCTCCGCTTTTCCCAATGGAGATTCACCATGAACACCACTTCGAACGAGAAATCGTATTTCGACCTCCACACCTCGGGCATCGGCTACATCCAGCGTGTCCGTGAAGTGCCCGTCAGGGGCGGCCGCCGTGCGCAGCCCTTCCTGGCATGCACCATTGCCGCGCTGGTCGGCCCCGCCAGGGACCCCAGCTACCGCTACTTCGACGTCAAGGTCTCGGGTGCCGAGGCCAAGAAGCTCGTTCAGCGCTATATCGGCGTTGACGATCCCAAGCAGCGCCCGCTGGTGCGCTTTCGCCTCGGCGACCTTTGGGGCGATGCGTACATCCGTGACAAGGGCGAGAACCAAGGCAAGGCCGCCGCGTCTCTCAAGGCGCGACTGCTCAAGGCCGAGCTGATCGAGCGGGCCGAACTGGCTTCGATCGAGCAGCACGAGCTGATCACCCGTGGCATCGGCTACCTCAACCGTCCGAAGGACATCACCCCCAAGGATGGTGACCCGTTCCTGTCGTGCTCCATCGCCGCGCTCGCCGGACCTGTCGATGAACCGGAATATCGGTACTTCGACACGATCGTCGCCACCCCTGAAGCCGAGCATCTGGTTCGCCGATGCGTGCAGGCCATCGAAGGGGATCGCAAGGTACTGATCGCCTTCCGTCTCAACGACATGAAGATCGATCCGTACATCCGCACCAAGGGCGAGCACGCTGGGGAACCGGCCGCAAGCCTGGAATCGACGCTGGTCCACATCGGTCTGATCAAGATCGATGGCACCCAGGTCTATCCGACGAGCCAGGCACAAGCCGAGGCAGCGCCGGTGGAGGACGCACCCGCGACCGAAGCCGTCATCGACACTGCCGCCGACGCCGTTTCCGACCAATCTGCCGAGCCCGCTGAGCGCGAGTCCGAAGTTGAAGTCGAGGAGCAGGAGCCGGCATTGGCTGCTTCGTTCTGATCCGGCATGGCCCCTCACGGGGCCTTGCCTTTTTCCTATTCGTCAAGGAGAACCATCATGGCAGCCACATCGGCACCTACGAGATCAGTCCTACCCATCGTCGTTCCGGGCCAGCTCACGTTGCGGACCATCCGCGGCAAGAACGGCCCGTTCACGGTTGGTCGTCTTTCCACCCCCATCGGCGAGTTCGCGGTTAAAGACGCGGAGTTGGAGCAGTACCCCGAAGGCAAGTACGACGGGGATTTCGTCATTCGCTACATCTTCGCGAAGTCCTACCCGGTCGCGGGCGGCGCGCGGTTTGAAGTCCGCGCCAACCTCGATGGTATGACGCTCAACGGCATCGACAAACTGAGTCGTGATGAGGCCCGCAGCTTCGCCACCCAGGAAGTCGATCCACTCGATGAAGAGGTGGGGACGCAACCTGCGGAAACGCCGGCCAAGCCCGCCAAGGCCTCCAGACCCGCCAAGCCCGCACCCGTGCAGGCCTCGGCGGACCCGCTGGTCGATACCACGCCCTTCGGTGTGGACGCACCGACGCTCGCTGCGGCGGCTGCTCCCGACGGCACCGAAGGGGGCGACAGCGCTTTGTTCGGCCTGCTCTGGCCACTGGGCGAGTCCGTCAAGCTGGATTCGACCATCGACCGCCGGGCCCTGCGCGCGCAGATCGCCCGCCTGGGTGAACTGGGCTACGCGCTTAACTTCAAGACGCAGGAGTGGAGCCGCCAGGCCGAACTGCAACCTGCGTGATCGCAGACACCGCATGCACGGTGTTCTTCATCCACCCGCCGGGGTTCTTTCCCTATGCGGAGAGGCCCCGGCTTTCTTCTGGAGGTCTCCATCATGTCCACCATCGCTTGCGATACACCCCGTTCTGCACTGGATGAACCCGCGTGGCGGGCTCTCTGCGAGACGGCAGCCGCACAAGCCACCAAGGGTTGCGGACTGTCTCACGACTACTACGTAGAGCGCTTCAGCTCGGCGATCGACGCGCAAGTTGGTCGATTGCCCGAAGAACATCGCGCACAGGCGCTGCAGATCGCACAGGAATGGGACTACGCCACACCGGCCGAAAGGCAGGAAACCCAGGACTGGAACGCCGAAAACGGCTATTGCTCGCACGGAATCGAACTGGGTTATTGCCCGGCCGGTTGCGATTCGGACTATTGAGGTCCGGCACACGTCATCGCCGCTTGCGCGGCTTTTCTCCACCGCTTGGGGCAGCACCTACCTCAGGGGCGGTGCTGTTTCCGATTCACCGAGGACATCACCATGAGTCGGCACTACTTCGACACCATTCACAAGGGCTTTCCCATCACTGTCGTACTGGGCTGGGACCGGCCGGCAAATTACTTCTTCCTATTTATCGAGAAGCCGGCCGAGCTGATCGACGATACCGCGAAGGTCGAGAGCGACGACTTCTTGTACAGCAACCTGCACGAGAGCGACCCGTTCAACCACGACCTGGACTACTACCGAGTGGTCCTGCGCCATTTCCAGATCGACGTGCCCGAAAGCATGTTCACCGAAGTCCAACAGGACTGCGAGGGCAACGTTGGCAACCGGGTCGTCAAGCATCAGGCCGACGGCTCGTTCACCGAACAGACGTTCTGAACGCCCAAGCGGATCGAACACCTGATCCGCATTCCTTCATCCCTAACGGGGCATTCGCTGCCCCTGCGGGCGGTGCTGCCCCTCATTTCATCGAGGACACCACCATGCACGCACACACTTCATCCACCACGCTGTTCCACATCGACGAATGCCCGGACCTGATGGCCGACGCCTGCGTCGGCGACGACCAGGGCAGCCTGATCTTCCTGTCCATCTGGGCGCGCGACACCGCCGTCCAGCAGTTCCTCGCCCGCCTGACCCTCGGGCGCGACGAGCAGGGACTGGACCAGTTCCACATCCTCACCGACCAGGGCGGCAGCGTCCCGGTGTTCATCGGCAACGTCGATCATCTGGAGAAGCGCATCACGCGGGCCTACCGGCGCACGCTGTTCGGCTCCCTCTCCAACGTGTGGCTGTTCGACCGGCGCTGCGTCAAGCCCGACAAGGCCAACGCCAGCGCACTGGCATTGCTGCCACGCGACAGCGCCCACCGGCTTGACCGCCTGTGGACGCTGGTGCGCGACACCTGCCCGTTGCCGCTACTCGACCACTGGCGCGAAACCGTGCTGGAGCTGCTGCAGACCCGCGAGATGCTGGCCCGCCTTCCGTTCGCCCTTGGGCCGTTGGAAGGCCATCGGCTCGCCATCGACGTGCCGGCGCTGACCCTGGCGCTGGGCTCTCTGATCCGCAGTGACGCACTCACCGCCTATCCCTATCCGGCCAAGATTTGGACGCCGAAAGCGGTAGCGGCTTGATCCACCCGCGGAGGCACGCCTTGGCGTGCTTCCGCCATTCCTTCCCGCCAACCAGGAGACTTCCATGGCCCGCATGTTCCCGCGGCTCGCCCGCAATTTCGCCAAGAACGGTTACTACCCGACCGACGAACCCACGCTCGAAAGAGCCCTCAACGCACTGATGCCCAGCGACGGGACGATGTGCATCCTCGATCCCTGCGCCGGCGAAGGCGTGGCTGTCGCCGAAGCCGCCCATGCCCTCGGGCGCGAGCAGACCAAGGCGTTCGCCGTCGAGTTCGACGCGGAGCGGGCACGCCATGCCCGCGGCCTCGTCGATCATTGCCTGCACGCGGACCTGATGGACACAATGGTCTCCAAGCAGTCGTTCGGACTGCTCTGGCTCAACCCGCCGTATGGCGACCTATCCAAGGATGTCAATGGCAACATCGGCTATCAAGGCCAGGGCCGTGCCCGCCTCGAAAAGCTGTTCTACCAACGCACCCTGTCGCTGCTGCAGTACGGCGGCGTGCTGGTCTTCATCGTCCCCGGCTACGTGCTCGACGCGGAGCTGGTCGGCTGGCTGACACGCCACTACACCGATTTGCGGATCTACCGAGCGGTGGAGACGCAGTTCAAGCAGGTGGTGATCTTCGGCCGCAGGGCACGCCAGCGCGAGCAGGCCCTCGATGGCGTCAAGGCCATGCGCAATCTGCTGCTGCAGGTGGGGCTTGGCGAAGTCGAAGCCGAGGAACTGCCGAGCGATTGGCCGTTCCTGCCGTACATCGTCCCCGCCACTCCGGCCGAGCCGGAGCATTTCTTTCGCGTGACGATGGAGCCCGAGCAGTTCGCCGACGAAGTTGGCCGGTTGCAAGGCCTCTGGCCGTCGCTGGACACGCACCTGGGGGCCGCGCAGCAGTCGCTGCGTCCACCGGCGCGTGCTCTTTCCCACTGGCATCTTGCCCTGGCGTTGGCCGCGGGTGCGATCTCCGGCGTGGTGCGCTCCAAGACCGGGCGTGTGCTTGTCGTCAAGGGGGACACCCACAAGGACAAGACGCTCCAGCGGGAATTCACCGAACGCGACGATGGCTCCATCGCCGAGACCCGCATCTTCACCGACAAGTTCGTTCCCGTCATCCGCGCGTGGGACATGACGCCTGGCTCCCCAACTCGGGGCGAGGTGTTGACCATTCGCTGACCTCTTTCCACCGCCGACGGTTCGGCGTTTCTTCTCCCACCACGGGGCATGCCATTGCCCCTGTGGGGGTGGTGCATGCCCCATTTTTCTTCGGAGCATCACTATGTCCCTCGATCTTGAATCTACTGCCGCAGAAGCCACTCCCGTGCAGGGTGAACTGCTCGACGCGGCACCTTCTCCTCTGACCCTGAGCCTTCAGGATTTCGTCGGTGAGTTCGGCGACGAATTGCTGGACTCTCTCAATCGGGCTAACCCGCCGGTCTATACCGGCCAGCCACAGGCGCACCGCCAGCTCATCGTCGCCAGCCTCAAACGCAAGCTGTTTGAGGCCCAGGCCGAAGTCGTCTATGCCGCCGCCGAGCTGCTGGTCGATCGTGGCGAACGCGCCGCGATCGTTAATGGCGAGATGGGGTGCGGCAAGACGACCGTCGGCATCGCCACGGCCGCCGTCCTCAACGCCGAAGGCTACCGCCGCACCCTGGTGCTTTCGCCGCCACACCTGGTTTACAAGTGGCGACGCGAGATCCAGGAGACGGTGACGGGCGCCAAGGTCTGGGTCCTCAATGGTCCGGATACCCTCGTCAAACTTATCAGGCTGCGCGAGCAGTTGGGTGTGCAGCCCACGGGTCAGGAGTTCTTCGTCCTGGGCCGCGTGAGGATGCGGATGGGGTTCCATTGGAAGCCTGTCTTCACCCGGCGGCGCACCCGCCACGGAGACGTGGCGGCCTGCCCGGACTGCGGCACTGTCATCACCGACCTTGACGGCGAGCCGGTCAACCCGATCGCACTCGAAGCCGAGGAGTACCGCAGGAAGTGCAGCCATTGCGCCGCGCCCTTGTGGACGCTGATCCGTCCGAGAAGCCTGTCCGGCAGTGACCAGTCCTCGGCTGTCCTCAAAGCCTTGAAGCGCATCCCGACCATCGGGGAAGTCACCGCGCAGAGGCTGATGCAGAAGTTCGGTGATGGCTTCCTGGCCTCGATGCTGGGCGACAACATCCATGAGTTCATCAACCTCATGGATGGCAGCGGCGAGCTGGTGTTTTCCGACCGTCAGGCCACGCGCATGGAACGTGCGATGGCCAACATGGAGTTCGGCTTCGGCGAGGGCGGCTACCAGCCGTCCGAGTTCATCAAGCGCTACCTACCGCAAGGCACGTTCGACCTGCTCATCGCCGACGAGGCACACGAGTACAAGAACGGCGGAAGCGCCCAGGGCCAGGCCATGGGCGTGTTGGCGGCGAAGGCTCGCAAGACCTTGCTGCTGACCGGCACGCTGATGGGCGGCTACGGCGACGACCTGTTCTACCTGCTGTTCCGAGCCCTACCCGGGCGAATGATCGAAGACGGCTACCGCCCGACCACGAGCGGCAGCATGACCTCGGCCTCGATGGCGTTCATGCGCGATCACGGTGTCCTCAAGGACATCTATTCCGAGAGCACTGGCACGGCGCACAAGACCGCGAAAGGCACGAAAGTCAGTGTCAGAACGGTCAAGGCTCCGGGCTTCGGCCCCAAGGGCGTGTTGCGTTGCATCCTGCCGTTCACGATCTTTCTCAAGCTCAAGGACATCGGCGGCAACGTCCTGCCGCCGTATGACGAGGAGTTCCGTGAAGTCGCGATGGACACGGCGCAAGCCGCGGCCTACCGCGATCTGGCGGGTCGGCTCACCGCGGAGCTGAAACAGGCTCTGGCGCGACGCGATACGACCTTGCTGGGCGTGGTCCTCAACGTGCTGCTGGCCTGGCCGGATTGCTGCTTCCGGTCGGAGACCGTGGTGCATCCGCGCACGCGCAACACCTTGGCGTTCGTCCCGGCTCAGTTCTCTGAGTTCGAGCTGACGCCGAAAGAGCGCGAGCTGATCGACGTCTGCAAAGAGGAGAAGGCGCAGGGCCGCAAGGTTCTGGCCTATACGGTCTATACCGGCACGCGCGACACCACGTCGCGCCTGAAGGTGCTGCTGGAGCAGGAAGGCTTCAAAGTGGCGGTACTGCGCGCAAGCGTGGATGCCAGCCGCCGCGAGGACTGGATCGCCGAGCAGTTGGACCGTGGCATCGACGTGCTCATCACCAACCCCGAACTCGTCAAGACGGGATTGGACCTGTTGGAGTTTCCGACGATCGTGTTCATGCAGTCGGGCTACAACGTGTACTCGCTCCAACAGGCGGCACGCCGCTCCTGGCGCATCGGGCAGAAACAGCCTGTGCGCGTGATCTACCTCGGCTACGCCGGCTCCTCGCAGATGACCTGCCTTGAGTTGATGGCCAAGAAGATCATGGTCTCGCAGTCCACCTCGGGCGATGTGCCCGAATCCGGGCTCGATGTCCTGAACCAGGATGGTGATTCCGTCGAGGTTGCACTGGCCCGGCAACTGGTAACCGCCTGATCCTCTGTCTGCCGGCATCCCTTTTGGGGTGCCGGCGGTTTTTCTAGGAAATTGCTGCTCGGAGGATTTGATCGCCGCCCCCGTTTCCAACGCCGGGAAGGCTAAACTGATCGGACAATATCGAAATCTAAGGAGGCACTATGGCTATGGTGATCGAAGCCGCATATGCAGACGGCACTGGTGTAGCCAATGCACTGCGTATGTCTCAGGTGCAGTGGCACGAGTTGCAACGGAATTACCGCGTTGGTGATCTGCAGATGCCTTGCTGCAGCGCTCCAGCGGTCCCCAAGGTCAGTGCTAATGGCTACCCATTCTTCGCACATCTAGGAGGTGCGTGCACTACTTCCGAAGAAAGCCAATGGCATCTGGCGGCCAAGATACTTGTGCGCAGCGTGCTCGAAGACTTGGGTTGCCGCGCTTCGGTTGAAATGCCGGGTTCGGGTGACGCAGGCCGCTGGCAGGCTGACGTTTGGGGTGAGCGCAATGGTGTTAGGTTGGCCGTCGAGATCCAAAGGTCGTATCAGTCGCTCCGCGACTACCGTAAACGCCAAGGGCGGTACAGCGACGAGGGCGTCAAGTCGCTTTGGTTGTTGGGGCAGGAGCGATACAGCACTCTCGCAAAGAGCATGGGCAAGGAGCGCTTGCGCACCGAATTTGGGGGTAAGTTCCCGCCAGGCGGACACTTCGGCCCGTGCCTTCCTGATCTACCCGTCGCGATGCTTGAGCTAGAGCCAGTGCCCACGATCAAAGGTGCCGGATTCTTTACTGCGACCCTTCCAGACCTGCTTGAGGCAGTGCTAAGCAATCGCTTTCTCTGCATTGACGGTCTTTGGTGTATTAATAACCTGGACTCGATGAGTAGCGCCGCCAAACGCTCACACGAGCTCGCCGCAGCCAAGCGCGTGGCGGCAAACACGTAGTTCGGCTGTGGTGCTCCTTGTCATGTGCCGAAGAAACGCCCGGGCTCCTCAGTTCCTATGGCCAGTACTCAAATGCCGGTGGCACGCATTCGAGCCTCTAGCTCATCTAAGAATGGCGAGCGCCCAAGGCGCATCGGGCCATAGCGCCCCTCAACGAACCCCGAATACAACATGTGGACCTCGTCACGCGCACGTGTGAGACCCACGTAGAACAGCCGGCGGCTTTCTCGCAACTTCTCTGGACTCTCGTTGCGCCACGGTAGATTTCCGAGGTCGAGACCGACCATGATGACCACATCGTACTCGCACCCTTTTGCGGAGTGGAGTGTCAGCAGATTTAGATGATCAGGCGAACCGTCCCTACCGCCCAAACTCGTCATGTCCAGCGTAGCCAGTGCGCCGCCTTCGGCGAGCGCTGCCGTCATGCGATCGAGTTGTTCCTTCTGATCGGCAAGCGCCAATTCAGCAGCCAACAGACGGTCAACGATGCCGCTACGCAGCGAAGCGACAAAATCACGCGCAGGTTGCTGGTCGGAGCGTAACGCCCATAGCAAAGCGGTTAGCTCTTGTCCCTCGCGCCTAGCTTGTGCATCGTCCAAGCTCGCTCGATGAAATGCGAGATAGCGGTCGATCAGTCCGCGCAATTGTGGGCGTCCGACACGCCAGCCGCCCGCGCACCACGCCGCACAATCTTCCACCCAGCTCGTCAGGGAAACCTTGCGGTAAGGCGCCGCAGTGTCCACGCGGATGTAATCTAAACCGCCGGCGGTCACAGCTTCGGAGACGATATCGCCTGCGCGGTAGTCTTTGTACAAGATTGCGATATCACCCAGTGTTCGTCCCGGCTTAGAAGCCAATGCTGCCGGAATAATTTGCGCGACAACGTGCGCGGCTTGATCGGCCATACCACCTGGCCGCAGGACGAATTCAATGGTCGCTTGTCGAGCTGGATCGCTCGCTTGATAGCCCCGGACTTCTCCGAGCGCCATCTCCGACGCCGTCACGATCCCTGTGCCAGAGCGATAATTCAGTTGGAGCCTAACAGGCTCGATGTCTCCGCGTGCGGCCAGCTCCATGAGCAACGCGCCGTCAGCGCCCGTGAATCCATAGATCGACTGATCCGCATCACCGACCGCGAAAAGTCGGACACCCCCGTCGAAGGCAAGGCGTTTGACGATGCGATGCAGTGCCACGCCTAAATCCTGGTACTCATCCACCGCGAGCACGGGGAATTTTGCCTGAACCAGAGGTAGTACCCAGTCGTGCTCGGCGATCAAACGCTGGCCGAAGACGACCATGTCATCGTAGTCAATCAGCCCCTCGTCGCGCAGAGCGGCCTCGTAGGCCTCGGCCCACGCAGCGAGCTCCTCCTCGCTACGCCAAGCGACGCTATTTCGATTGAGCACGGAACGGCGATGCCGCCCGAGGTCAATGACCTTGTACGGATGGTTCTGCCCGAAAATTGCGTCTCCAGTTTGCTTCAACAACCGATCACTGACTCGTTGAGTGGCCACCGAAAGCGGGAAGGATATGGGCAGGCCGGCCAAGCGTCCATACGGCATCAAGAGATGACGCAGACAGAACCCATGGACTGTACCAATGAAAAGATTAGGTGCCTGCTGAAGTCCCAAGCTTTCAATTCGGCGAACGAGTTCGCGAGCGCACTCCTGACTGTACGTGATGCACGCAACGCCACGAGGGGACTCGACGTCTTCGGCCAGGATTCGGGCGAGCTTTAGGACGAGCGTCTTGGTCTTACCGCTCCCGGGACCGGCGAGTACCACACAATGTCCTTGAGAGTTGTAAGCTGCCAACTGCCCTGGATTTCCAGCCAACTCGGCAGCCTGAGCCAGGTAGGCTGTACCGACGTTACGCGACGGCATCGCGGATATGCTCCAGCGCAGAGCGAATGTAGGCCGGGCAAACGCCCTCAGACACCGACGGCGCAAGTGCCTGTGCAAATCTCCCCTTGCCAATCCGTTCAATCAACTTCAGCAGCCGGTCTTCATCGACCTGATCCGGATCAGCCACCCACTCTTGTAATGCGTCCCGGGTGACTTGCCTCAGCGGCAACTCCTGCTCGATTACCGCCTTCATCGCCTCGGCCATTCCGGCAGCGAATAGGTCGGATTCCAGCGTGCTCTCGT
Source organism: Pseudomonas sp. A2 (assembly GCF_023100865.1). Taxonomy (NCBI): domain Bacteria; kingdom Pseudomonadati; phylum Pseudomonadota; class Gammaproteobacteria; order Pseudomonadales; family Pseudomonadaceae; genus Pseudomonas; species Pseudomonas sp. A2. The sequence continues at coordinate 1,768,774 of NZ_CP039127.1, read as the reverse complement.
TGACGAAGTATCCAAACTCCGCGGCGTACTTGAGCACATCATCTATATCCAGGTCATCGTAGCCATATTCTTCATCGACCTCGTTCAAGAGATTAATTAATCGCCTGTGGGCCAGTGGAGGTTTGCCATTGACCGGGTCGCGATCTGTCAAAATTACATGTGGAATATTTAGCCCTTTAGGGCCCAAAAGCTTCACATAAGGAGTGAAGTTCGTCCCCCCGACCGAGCACACAGTGATTCCAAGTATGTCGAAAGGAATCCCGAGGGCCTCGGCGAACGCGGGGATGATGAAGCGCTCAGCGTCCCCTTCAACCAGAATCACTCCCCGGGAAAAGAATATTTCTCCGCGAGTGACGTCGATGTAGCGCTGGAGGTCGTCTTCATCCCTCTGTGTGAAAGGTGCGTTTGCGGTTGAAACCGCGATGGTTTTTCCGTCCGCTGCGTTATGGCGCAGGAGAACGATGGACCTAATCGGTGCAACGCTTGCGATATGCGGTGAGTGAGTAGTGAGAATTGTCGTCAGCGGAGGGGCTTCGTCCTCATCTTCAGCTCTTGTGCCGAGGAAGTAGCGATAGACAAGACGCTGGACATGCGGATGCAGGTGCGCTTCGGGCTCCTCGACGACGAAGAATGTGTGGTCGCGCTCCCCCTCGGAGACGAAGCGGTCGAGTTCGAGGCTCTTCAAGGCCAGGAAGATCAGATTTGCCGTTCCTAGGCTGGCATCGCCGACACCGCGAACACCGTTGTCGATGAGCAGCCGAAGGCTACGCAGCAACGCATCGACTCGCGTAGGTGCAAGTCCGAGCGATACCGGGACGGCATGCTGCCCACCGGCGATGGCGATCAACCGTTCGCTGATTCGTTCCGCTGTCGCGACCACTTCCTCATGACCGGCCAGCTCTCGCTGTGCTTCATCGACCTGATTCTGGATCTCCTCGCGGGCGTCATCATCCAGGGATGCTGCGAGATCCTCAATGAGCGGTCTCAATGGCGAATTACGCCAGCTCGCAAGGTCCTTTTCAGCGTCGCGCAGCGCTACCTGAACATCTATTGGCAACATTCGGCGAAGTGCGCCACCAATGAGCATATCGGGATCGTTACCACCGAAGATTATGTACTCATAGTCTTTCAACGATTCTGGGGCGCGCCCCAGTCCCGCTTTAGGCTGGAAGCGATAGGTGAGTCGGGCCACCATAGGAGGGCCAGGATTAATCACGCAGTCGTTGAGGTGGGCCATCAACCGGGGATCGTTTGTGAAGTCCGTTAGATCCACAGAGACCTCAATGGTCGCACCAACCTTGTCTTCGCCAAGTCCGTCCCAGAAATACTCAAGCCCCAGTTGTCGATCGCGTTCAGACAAACCTGGATCAAGGATCAACTGCAGGCCGCGAATGAAATTGCTCTTGCCAACCTTGTTCTCTCCAACGATGACGATGCTTTCCCCCGTCTCGACATCAACATCCGAGAAATTGGCGAAATTGATCAACCTGACCCGAGAAACCCTCATTTACGTCCCCATCCATTGGTGTTTTAACAAATAGTAGCAGTCATGCGGCCGGCCTCCATCCGCCGACCACGACCGAGCTTTTCCGTTACAGCCCCCCTCGAGGCCGATTTTGTTCGACTAGACCGCTGCCGGTAAATCGGACGCAGCGTGGTCCGCATTGTTTGCTGCTGCTCCCGGCCTAAGCGGCGATGGTGAGGGCTCGATGTTTCAGGACGCCGAGCTTATGTGCCCAACTCCACCTTGGTTTCACCATCCCGAACGCCGCCTGCTGGCGGGAGTCCTCGGCCTGCTCTGGTCGGTGCTGGCTGGCGGTTGCGCGACGACGACTGCGCCACCCGCGCCTGATGTCATCGAGGAAGTCTCGGCCGCACCCGAACCCGAGACGCCCGAGTACATCCCCGTTGTGCGTTACGGTCGCTACACGCTAGTCGAGCTAGCACCCCCGGCTGCACAGCGGGACCTGCTGTTGCAGACCATCGACGTGTCCATGCCCGAAGATGCCCGCGCCACCGTCGGCGATGGGCTGCGGCATGTGCTCAAGCGCAGTGGTTACGGCCTGTGCCAGACGGCGCACGCGGTGACCGAGCTGTATGCCCTGCCGCTGCCGGCGGCGCACCTGCACCTCGGCCCCATGACCTTACGCGATGCGCTGCTCACACTGGCTGGCCCGGCTTGGGAACTGCACGCGGATGATCGCGCACGACAGATTTGCTTCGAACGGCCCGCCGACAGCGCGGCTATCGAACCTGCATCCGAGCCATCCGCCGCCGACGCGGTGCAGACGTTCCCGGTGGAGCCTTCGGTTTCGGGAGGCCAGCTATGAACGCCCCGCGGTCTGCCCGGCGCTCGGCCGCCGCCGTGGTGGTGCAGAGCCTTCTGTGGCTGTGGCTGATCGGCCTCAGCGTCTTCGTAGCTTTGGGCTACCAGACCATGAACGACCAAGCCGACCAGGAGCGGCTCGATTCCCGCCTGCAACGCCTGGAAGCGCAGGCGACGGGCCTGGCCGAGACCATCGAGGCCATCCAGCAGCGTCCGGCCGTCGCAACGGCGGCAGACCTCAAAGACACCCGCCAAGTCCTGGAAGCACGCGCTGCCCAAGTTGAGAAAACGCTGAGCGGCTATGCCGCTGCCGACGACCTCCAGGCGCTGCGCGCGGAGGTCGAGCAGATCAAGGCGCGCCAGACCGCTGCGCCTGTTCCGCGCGCCGCAGCACCCGCCCGGCGGCGCACATCGGGCAAGGCCGTTGCCAAGCCCGAACCGCCGTCGCTGCCGTTCCGTGTCGTCGGCGCCGAATTGCGCGCTGGCCAGCGCAGCGTGTCCGTCGCGCCGAGCAGCGCGGACTCCACGCCCGACCAGCTTCAGGTGCTGCTGCCAGGTGATGCGCTCGGCCCGTGGCGCTTGCGGGCTGTCGAGGGCAACACCGCCGTGTTCCTGGCCGGCGATCGGACCCGTCGCGTGGCGATTCCCTGACCGGAGCACACGACATGCAGCCGTCGATCATCCTTTTCGCGCTCCTGCTGGCATCCGCCCAGTTGCCCGCCTGGGCGCAGCAGCCGGCCACCGCCCCGGCCCGCAATGCGCAGAGCCAGGAGCGTCCGCTGGTCGCCCGAACCCCAGATGACAAGGTAGCAAGCGACTGGGGCCTGCAACCGCAGGAATGGACGCGCTATCGCGAGTTGATGGACGGGCCGCTAGGCATCTACTCGCCCAACCTGGACCCGCTGTCCGCCTTGGGTATTGAGGCCCGCACCGACGAGGAACGGCGGCGCTACGCAGAACTGCAGGTGCAAATCGAAGCGCGCCGCGTCGAGAAGCTGCTTGCCTATCAACGTGCCTACGACGAAGCCTGGCAGCGCTTAAACCCCGGCATGCAACGGGTGAACCTGCCTGACGATAAGCCCAGCGCCGGCGCAGTGCGCGGCAGCGGCCGCATGGCGGTGTTCGTCAAGGACGGCTGCGCGGCCTGCGGACAGCTCGTGCAGCGCCTGCAATCCTCGGGTACCGAGTTCGACCTGTACATGGTCGGCAGCCGCCAGGACGATGCACGCATCCGTGATTGGGCCAAGCGCGCGCAAATCGATCCGGCCCGCGTGCGCAGCGGCAGCATCACGCTCAACCACGACGGCGGCCGCTGGCTGTCGCTGGGCCTGCCCGGCGACTTACCAGCGGTCGTACGCGAGGTGAACGGCCAATGGCAGCGCCAACCCTGACGGCGCCGCTGCGCGCACTGGTGGTCGCTGCTGGCCTGTACGTCAGCACCGTCTATGCCCAGGAGGTTCCGCCGCCGGCCTACCAGCTTGCCGCCCAGCGCGCGGGCATCCCTTCGACGGTGCTCTACGCCGTGGCCCTGCAAGAGAGCGGTATCCGACGCAACGGGCGCATCGTCCCGTGGCCTTGGTCCCTCAACGTCGCCGGCCAGTCGCGCCGCTACACGACCCGAGCCGACGCCTGCGCGGGTTTGCAGCGGGCGATGCGCTCGACGCCTCATACGCGCATCGACGCGGGCCTTGGGCAGATCAACCTCGGCTACCACCAGCAGCGCTACAGCACCGCGTGCGACCTGCTTGACCCGTACCGCAACCTCGCCATCGCCGCCGAGATTCTGAAAGAACAGCACACCCCCGGTGAGGACTGGCTGGTGGCGGTCGGCCGTTACCACCGCCCCGCGGGTGGTGAGCCGGCCGCCCGCTACCGGCGCAGCGTATCCCGCCACCTCGCCCGCGTGCAGGGTGCGCGCTCAACCACTGCGGCGTCCGCCGCGCGCCAGGAGACCTCCCCATGACGAAATCCCATCTGGCCCATCTCACGTTCAAGGGCCTGCTCATGCTGCTGACGATCCTGCCGCTGGCCTCGCGTGCCGGCGTGCCGCTGATCGTGGTCGAGGACCGTGGCGGTGCATCGGCGCTGCCGTACTACGAAGCACTCAACCTCCAGCCGCGGGACAACGGTGCAGCGCGGTCGCCCATCCCGATGCCGCAGGTTCCCGCGACACCCGCGGATGAGGCTGCGATGCTGCCGGTGCGCAGCGCCAAGCTCACGCCCGGCACCGTCGCGCGACGGGTGATCGAGGCACCGGGCCTGCGGCCGTTCGTGGTCATTGGCGACGACAAGGCTTCCCGGGACTGGCTGCAGCGCCATGCGGGCTCCTTGCACGAGCGCGGCGCGGTCGGCCTGGTGGTCAATGTCGAGACCGCACAAACCTTGGCGCGGCTGCGCGCACTGGCGCCCGGCGTGCCACTGGCACCCGTGGCGGGCGATGACCTGGCTGAGCGTCTGGGCTTGAGGCACTACCCGGCGCTGATCACGGCCACCGGCATCGAGCAATGAAGCCATGTCGGGCAAACAGCCGGTTGAGGTTCTGCTTCGCCCTGCGGTGGAGCTATATACCGTCGCAGCGTGTGCAGGTGCCGCGTTTCTGTCCCTGGTGGCCCCGTGGTCGCTCGCGCTGAGCCCCGCCATGGGTGTCGGCAGCGCGCTGGCGTTCGGAGCCTATGGCGCGATCCGCTACCGCGATGCCCGCGTCATCCTGTGCTACCGGCGCAACATCCGTCGCCTGCCGCGCTACGTGATGACCAGCAAGGACGTGCCGGTCAGCCAGCAACGTCTGTTTGTGGGACGCGGCTTTCTGTGGGAGCAGAAACACACCCATAGGCTCATGCAGACGTACCGGCCAGAGTTTCGGCGCTACGTCGAGCCGACGCCGGCCTATCGGCTGGCCCGGCGCCTGGAGGAACGGCTGGAGTTCGCGCCGTTCCCGCTGTCCCGGCTATCGAAACTCACCGGCTGGGACGTGCCTTTCAATCCGGTGCGGCCGCTGCCGCCAGTGGGCGGCCTGCCGCGCCTGCACGGCATCGAACCCGACGAGGTGGACGTCAGCCTGCCGCTGGGTGAGCGCGTGGGCCACTCCTTGGTTTTGGGAACGACAAGGGTGGGCAAAACACGTTTGGCCGAACTCTTCGTCACTCAAGACATCCGCCGGAGGAACGCCGCGGGCGAACACGAGGTCGTGATCGTCATCGACCCCAAAGGAGATGCCGATCTCCTGAAGCGGATGTATGTCGAGGCCAAGCGCGCGGGCCGCGAAGGCGAGTTCTATGTCTTCCATTTGGGGTGGCCGGACATTTCGGCACGCTACAACGCCGTAGGCCGATTCGGTCGCATCTCGGAAGTCGCCACCCGCATCGCGGGGCAGCTCTCCGGCGAAGGCAACAGCGCAGCCTTCAGGGAATTCGCGTGGCGCTTCGTCAACATCATTGCCCGCGCCTTGGTGGAACTGGGGCAGCGCCCGGACTACATGCTGATCCAGCGGCACGTCATCAACATCGACGCGCTGTTCATCGAGTACGCCCAGCACTACTTCGCCAAGACCGAGCCCAAAGCCTGGGAGGTGATCGTCCAGATCGAGGCCAAGCTCAACGAGAAGAACATCCCGCGCAACATGATTGGGCGCGAGAAGCGCGTGGTGGCGCTGGAGCAGTACCTATCCCAGGCCCGTAACTACGACCCGGTGCTCGACGGCCTGCGCTCGGCGGTTCGCTACGACAAGACGTATTTCGACAAGATCGTCGCGTCTTTGCTGCCGCTGCTGGAGAAGCTCACCAGCGGGAAGATTTCCCAGCTTCTGGCGCCGAACTATTCCGACCTGGCCGACCCCCGCCCGATCTTCGATTGGATGCAGGTCATCCGAAAGCGCGCAGTCGTCTATGTGGGCCTGGACGCGCTATCCGATGCCGAGGTCGCCGCAGCGGTCGGCAACTCGATGTTCAGCGATCTCGTTTCGGTGGCAGGCCATATCTACAAGCACGGGATCGATGACGGCCTGCCGGGCGCATCGGCTGGCACGCGCGTGCCGATCAACGTCCACGCGGATGAATTCAATGAACTGATGGGTGACGAGTTCGTGCCGCTGATCAACAAAGGCGGCGGCGCCGGTCTGCAGGTCACCGCGTACACGCAGACGCTTTCGGACATCGAGGCCCGTATCGGGAACCGCGCCAAAGCGGGTCAAGTGATTGGCAATTTCAACAATCTGTTCATGCTGAGGGTCAGGGAGACGGCCACCGCCGAACTGCTGACCCGGCAATTGCCGAAGGTCGAGGTCTATACGACCACCATCGTCTCCGGCGCGACCGACAGCTCGGACATCCGCGGCGCGACGGACTTCACCAGCAACACGCAGGACCGCATCAGCATGTCCAGCGTGCCGATGATCGAGCCGTCGCACGTCGTCGCCTTACCCAAGGGCCAATGTTTCGCATTGTTGCAGGGCGGCCAGCTTTGGAAGGTTCGCATGCCGCTGCCGGCACCGGACCCCGATGAGGTCATGCCGCAGGATCTGCAACAACTGGCGGGCTACATGCGCCAGAGCTACAGCGAGGCCACGCAGTGGTGGGAGTTCACCAGTTCCCCGGCGTTGCAGGACGGGGCCTTGCCCGACGACCTGTTGGATGATGCCGCTGCGGCCGAACCTGGCCCGGTGGCCACCGACGACAGCGCCGGCAATGAGGCCTCGCCATGAAGGATGCCGCCTCGACCGCGCAGCGGGAGCAGAACCAGCGCCAAGGCCTGATCGTCGGCACCATCACCTTGCCGTTCCGGCTGCTGGGGGTGCTGATCGGCTCGCTGCTGTTCTCCATTGTCGTGGAGTGCGTCGGAATGCACCTGTTCTGGAAGGACGAGGGCTGGCGACACTCCCAGCAGATGTTGCAGTACGAGTTGGGGCACCTGTCCAACCACTTCACGCGCAGCGTGGTCGTGCAGGAACCGGGGCGCACGGCGCACGAGCTGGTGGATACCGGATACGAATGGGTGTTCGTGCGCTCGGGCTTGCTGGAGCGCATGAGCCAGACCGCCGAGCGCGCCCGTGCACCCAGCCACGGGCAGACACGCAACTTTCGCTACTACATCAGCCAGGCCTATGTCTGGACCGAGAGCTACCTGATCGCCGCAGCCTTCACGACGCTGACCTTCCTTGTGCGCCTGCTGGTCCTGGTGCTCACGTTGCCGCTGATCCTCACCGCGGCATTCGTCGGCCTGATCGACGGCCTAGTGCGGAGGGACGTGCGCCGGTTCGGCGCGGGCCGCGAATCGGGCTTCATCTACCACCGCGCGAAAGCAAGCCTGATGCCGCTGGCCGTTCTGCCCTGGGTCACGTACCTGGCCTTGCCGATCTCGGTGCATCCACTGCTGATTCTGCTGCCGAGCGCCGCCTTGCTGGGGCTGGCCGTGAGCCTGACCGCGGGCAGCTTCAAGAAATACCTTTAGGCGAATGCTGTCCCGCGTGGCTGTAGTGCTCATCGGTTCTGCAGAACATCTAACGCAGCGTCCAACGCCGTAATCGATTCGACAATGACTCTCACTAAGGAGCGGTCGAACTCGTGGTCTCGCTGGGAATCGTGGACACCGCTGTTGAGACACCCCCATTCAATGCTTCCTGCACCAACACCAAGCAGCCGGGTCAAAGCGACAACGACGTCTGGCGCGCCAGCATGCTGCGCGGAGATGCGATCGACGGCTGATCTCAACTTTGCGCATTTGTTGTTCAATTCCCAGGGGGAGCGTGGCCCGCCTAGCTTGAGTTCGATGCGCCCATCTGCTCGCCGGCCCAGCCAAGTCCAGAGACGGTCAGTCAGACTCTCCAGCGCGGGCCGCGCCTGGCGCAGCGCCTCACGCTTCTCATCGGCTGCCAACGCCTGCTGGGCCAACAGGACGTAGTTCTTCGTCGGTGGATCGCTGTCAACGCGCAGCTCATGCTCGCCCTGGTGCGGGAGGAACTTGTAGCGCTTGATGGACCCGGCCCGCCGGGCGCCCAATTCCTGCTGGATCCGGTGCAGAAACTCCTCGGCGTGTGAGGTGAGGATGACCTGCTTGCCGACGAGCAAGCCATCCTCGAAGAAGGTACGCCAGATTCCGTCACGATGGTCATCGTCGATCGCGTTGACGACGTCATCGAAAATGACCACGGGGCACCCCTGCGCGATGTTCTTCGCCAGCAGAATCGCCAGACCCAGGCACTTGATATGCCCTTCGCTGAAGACCACCAGCGCGTCATAGCGCACGCCAGGCTCACCGGTGAACTCTACTTCGATCTTGCCGTTTTCGGCGACAGGCAGCCACAACGCGTGCAAGAGGTCGCCAGGCGGATCAGCACGATTGAATGCGTTGTACAGATTGCGTGCCTGTTCTCCGAGGCCCTGGAGCAGCACGCCCGGCAATGCGGCCAAGTAGGCTTGGATTTCGGGCAAGAAGCCGTCGTAGGCGGCCTTGACCCGCAGGTGGTGCGCGACTACCGGCACTTCGGTTGCGACCGACTCGATCAACTCACGGTTCGCCTCGTCAAATTGGGCCACGGTCTGGCGGGCAGCGGCCATTTCTTGGTCGGCTGTCATGCGTATGGTCCGCAGCCGTTCGATCTCCAGCCGGTGCTGGTCCAGTGCGTCCCGCTCCCGGGCCAGCGCCCCGCGCAGGGCATGCGCTTCGCGGGCTTGCGCGTCGGCGCGCTCGATGATTTCCGTGACCTGCAGCAGAGCGTTCCAGGCACGCCGGTCGCCATCGACCCATGCGCCAAGCCAGGCGCCTGTCGAGGTAGGCGGCAATGGAGGCAGGCCTGCTGCCTGCAACTGTGCAGGACAAGCGTTTGCGCCAACCGCGACTACCCGACGCATCTCGTCCCACAGCGCCCGCACCGCCTCGCTCAACTGCGTCCGTAGGCCGGCTTCCTGCTGCTGGAGGGTGGCCAACTGCGCGAGCTGCTCCAGGCCCGTGCGGGCCTTGGCGAAAGGATCCTGTGCGACAGCAGCCAATCCGGTTCCGCATGCGGGACAGGTGGTCGCCCCGTCAGTCAAGGCCAGCACAGCCTCGTAGAGCTTAGCGTACGACACTTCCCCAGCACGCGCCGAAAGCTGTCCGGTGGCCGCCTGCCACAGGCCTTGAAGGTGATAAGCCTCATCCAGCAGCGTCTGCAGCCGCGCTTGGCTCACCTCATGAACGGCAGGTGGGACGGCAACCAGTTGCGCCTGGACGTACGGCAGCCGCCCTTGCTGCTCCGGTGTGCCGAGCAGCCAGTCAACGCAAGCCTGGTACGTCGCGCCGGGCGACATTCGTTGCGCCAGCGCTTGCTCGGAGTTCTCCACCGCCGCGATCTTTTGCGGATAAGCAGCGATCGTCTGTTCAGAGTTCGCCAACTGCAAGCGCCGCTGCGCGAGTTGAGTAGCCTGGGCGCCGACGAGCATCAGGTCTTGGTCGAGCGCGGGATTGAAGCCGCGCACGAAGTCGCTGAACTGATCCACGCCAAACAAGGTAGCGATGAGCTGCCGCTGATCGCCCGGAGTACGCGCCGCGATGCGGGCGAAGTCATCGAGGCGGTTCTTTTCGATGAAGCAGAAGCGGTACTCCGCTTCGTTGGGCTGCACAGCCTGGGCCTGGTCTGGTGCTCCGGAAGACAGGACGGGCGCGACATGGCGACGCAACCGGGCATTGTTGCAGTATGTCCGTTGGTCGACCCGCTTGACTTGGGCCTCGCTGATGGAGCCGAGCATCGCCACTTCCAGCGCCTCGCAGAAGCTGCTCTTGCCGGTACCGTTGGCGCCATAGACCAAAGTGATGTCGTGGCTGAGGTCGAATGTCTCTTGCCGCATGAATCCGCGAAACGGTCCCACCTCAAGCTGGCGCAGGCGCCCCAGCGCCGGCCCGACTTCGGGTCCGTGGCCATCTCCCTGGTACGCGACCGGCATCTGCGCCAAATGGGCGACGGCCAGTGGCGCCATGCGGGTGGAGCGTCCACGGCGCGCTGCACCAACTTCAGCCAGAGGTTGCAGGTGATCAAGCACCAGATGCGCGAGCCGGCACACGTCGTCATGCACCTGGCGTTGCGCCAAGTGCGCCAAGAAGCGGTGGTACTCCGAATGAATGCTTGCCATGCAGCCCCCTCTACACAGGAAGACGCTTCGATGGCGTCCTTGATGATGTTGATCGGTCGCCAGCGCAGTAGGCACAGGCGGGTCATGCTTCCATTCGCTATTACGGTTTGTGGAAGTTCTCAGCAAAATAGTCGATGACCTGCCCCGCTTGGGATCCCTGACGGAAACGCTTTTGCTCCTCGAAGTCGATCGAGGGCAGCATATGGATCAGTTGATGATCGGCGTACAGCGCCATGACCTTCTCGGCATCCAGTACCCCGGCGCGTTGTCCGGTAAGCGTATTCGCCGCTTCGATGGCCGCGCCGATCATCACGTCCGCCACTTGCACTGCAGGACTGTGCTTTGAATCGATCTGAGTCACGGACTGAAGCTTGAGCGGAAAGGTGATGCTGGCGATCTCCGATTGACGAAACGTGATCGGTTTCTCATGGCGGATGTACCGCTGCAGCAGGTCGTGATAAGTGAGCAGGTTCTTGGACTGATCGTGCTCGACCCGATACGGGCCGTCAGCCATGATTTCCATCCGACTGACCAGGGACTGCAGCACCACGAAAGCAGCATCGGTGTTGACGCCCGGCGTGACGATCGCCTTCAGGCATTCAGGGGCAGCGAACTGCGCAAGCGGGCCAAGCGCTTCCGGCAGTTCCCACCAGCGCGATGCGCACGCCGCATCGATCAGGTTCCCAAGCGCCTCCGAGCTCTTTTCCTTCACCGCGCGCTGGAAGCTGACCAACAGCCGGTCGAGCGCGCCTTTGCCGAGGAGCGTCGGTCCAACCGTATACAGCAGCGACGCAAGCGAGTAGTTCTGCCCGTCTTCGTAGAAGTCCATGCCGCGCTCGTAGTAGAACGGCTCGACCGCGTAGTCCAGGAACATCAGCAGCAACAGGTAGCGCTTGTCGCAGACGTAGGTCACGCACTTGTGGTCGGTTAGCAAGTCGCGCTGCAGCGCCATCAGACGGGGGTGATTGGCTGGGCGCCGAGCCAACGCCCGGTACTTGAGTTCGTCCGCCTGAAGCTTGGGAAAGTGCTCCCGGATCAGGCGCCCGGCCTCGTCATCCTCAATGGCGATGGCCGTCGCTCCTTGGAACCGCTGCTCAGGGTTCATCAGGTCAAAGCCGGTATAACCACTTTCATCGATCCGGAAGCATTCCATTCAACTCTTCCCCTGGACAATGGACACTCCGATCCTGTCGGCCAATTCGAGCACGGCATCGTAGGCACCGACGTCGTTGTGCGAAGGCTCAGACGCGGCCGAGGATGGTTCACTAGGTGGCTCGCCATCGGCGGGCAGATTGGCGCATCGCTTAGTCATGGGTCATTTCAAGAATTTCATCCACAGCGGCCGCAATGACACGGTCCGGTGCCGAAGCGAGTAGATCCTGGGGACGATTTCCACCCAGGAAGCTGTTTTCGGAGCGGAACCAATAAGCCATGCCCCAGCCGTCTTTGTGTCCTTCGAAGGTTTCAATCACTTTGGCCAGCGATTTCAGTGGACGGAAACCAGCGTCACGATCCAGCCCGTAGTCCGGAAAGTAATCGATGCCACCGTGGTTGATAGCGAAGATTTGGCGTTGCTTCTTCCACTTATTGGGCTGAGCGCTCGGGTTCCGGGTGCTCAGTTCCGCGAGTTGTGCGATGTTCGCGGCGGTCAACCAGTCTCCACTTTCCAACACCGCCTTACGCGCCTGCACCAGCAGGCTCGCTTCCTTGAGCAGCCGGGGCGACAGCGGATTGCGCGGCACGAGCATTTCTGCCAGCCGTTCGAGCGATTCGCGGTCCTGACGTTCAAGCAGCACCTCGAACATGGATGAAGCGACGTTGGTGAAGTTTTCCGCCAATGCCGCGAAAACACTGGGCTTGATGTGGTCGAACGCCACCACCAGCACGTGGTCAGCCTGCGACCGAGCGAGTTGAGCCTGAATCTCTTTGGGCGTACCCACAAGGGTCGACACGCCGAGACGGTCTGCAACGACGCTCATGACTGACTCCTCAAATGGGTTATTTACGCTATTTGATATTACTATATCGACCATAACCTTCAATGCCCAGACACTTCGGATTCTTGGGACCTAAGGAGCACACCGTGCACCCCACCACGCTTTATGTAGTCGGCAATGGATTCGACCTGTGGCACGGCATTCCATCGGGCCTCGGACAGTTCAAGGAGTATGTCCTGGCCACAGACCGGGACATTCATCGCGAGGTCGAGGACTACCTTCCAGCCGGAGACGACTGGTGCGACTTGGAATTAGCCCTGGCTGAACTGGATGCCGATATGCTGGTCGACAACTTGGGGCACTTCATGGGGGCCTATGGTGCCGAGGACTGGAGTGATTCAGGGCACCACGACTTTCAGTACGAGGTGGGGAACGTCGTCGAGCGACTGTCCAAGGGGCTTCGGACGCGCTTTGCCGAATGGATCCGAGACTTGCCCATCCCGACACACGACACCGCCCCGCGACGGCTTGCGACGCTGGATCCACAGGCGCTGTTCCTGACCTTCAACTACACGAGCACGTTGGACACTCTCTATGGCATCGATCTGGCACGTGTTCTGCACATCCACGGCCGATCCGATGCGGCAGACGATGAGTTGGTCTTGGGCCACGCCTGGAATCCCCAATCCCGCCCCTCGCTCAACGACCGTCCGGATATCGAGGAGATCGATACCCGGGTGGCTGAAGCCAACGACATCATCGACGACTACTTCTCAGCCACCTTCAAGCGTTCCGAGGAACTGATCGCCCAGCATAGGACGTTTTTTCAGGCGTTGGGAGCCATCCAGAAGGTCGTCGTGCTTGGCCACTCTCTGTCCCCCGTGGATGCGATCTACTTCCAGGCGCTCCTTCAGCAGCCCAGCGTTGCCGCGGCGCGATGGACAGTCGCATGCCGCAGCAAACAAGAGTGGCCTGATAAGGAACAACGGCTCGTCGCCCTGGGTTTGTGGCCGGGTGCTGGACAGCCATCTTCTTGGGACGCACTGTAGAACAAAGCGTCGTTCGCTCCTGTATTTGCGGATCGCTGCGCACCTAATCCGGTCGGCCCCAGTTCCTATTGTTTGTGGCCTAAAGCAGCCCTGATCTCCACGATCAAGCCATTGCTGATTTCACAGGAATGGCGCGATGTTGGCTCCGATCTGGCTGCGCGCCGCGCATCGCGGCGTGCCCACTTTTCTCGTGACGGCCCTCCTGCTGGGCCAGTCCCCGATGGCGTTGGCCGAGCCCCCCACGCAGCGCCAGGAACTGGTCGCGGCGCTGCGCCAGCTCGACGCGCTGGAGCGCACCGTCGCCGACAGCGCCGCGCATGCCCCCATCCAGCCGGGAGAGCGCTACCACTTCGATTACCCGCGGCTGCTGGCTGACCTAGCGCGCGTGCGCGCCGGTATCCAGGCCCACCTCTCACCTTCGCGTGCCCAGCCGCGCGACCCCTCCGAACTGGCCGGCGACTACCGCACTGAGCGGGCCGTCGAGCCATCGCCGACGACCGCGGAGGTCAAGCCATGAACGGCGCCCAGGTCTCGGCATTTCAAGCCAACAGCGGCATCGCGCCTTCCGCGATGGCGACCGTCTTGGTCGGCGTCGTGTTCGCGGTCCTGCTCGTCTGGGGCGTCTGGGCCATCCGAACGGCCTACGTGGGGTGGTCCGAGAGCCACCTCAACCAGCGCCAGTTCCTCGGCGTCTGCATCCGCTTCGTCGCGATGTACCTCGTCCTGAGTTTCTTCCTCCTCTCCTGACCTGAAAGGCCTGACCATGCAAAACCGCATCCTCACTTCCCGTTTTGTCCAGCGCGCCACCGTGGCTCTGGGCGCCGCCGCGCTGCCCGCGCTGTCGTTCGCGCAGGGGTTGCCGCAACTGGAGAACCCGACCCGCGGCACGGGCAACGGCATCATGGAAACGATCAGGAACTACGGCTACGACATCATCATGCTCGTGGCCCTGCTGGTTGTGGCGTCGATGTTCATTGGCGTGTGCTACCACGCCTACGGCACCTACGCGGAAATCCACACTGGTCGCAAAACCTGGGGCCAATTCGGCCTCACGGTCGCCATCGGCGCGGTGCTGCTCGTGATCGGCATCTGGCTGCTCACCGAAGCCACCGGCATCCTGTAAGGCGAGGCCGGTATGTCCGAGCAGCAGCACGTCCGTGCTGACGGGACGGTCACGTTCCTTCCGCACCGGCTCAACCGCCATCCCGTTGTCGTGCGCGGCCTCACCGCCGACGAGCTGTGGATCTGCTGCGGCCTGTCCGGCGCCGCCGGCCTGCTGGTCGGTGCGCCGCTGTCCTGGGTGTTCCGCACGATCGCGCTCGCGCCCACGTTCGTCGTGCTGGGCGTGGCCTTCGGCGTGTTCATCGGGGGCGGCATCCTGCGTCGCCTCAAGCGTGGGCGTCCCGACACCTGGCTGTATCGGCAACTCCAGTGGCGCATCGCCACGCGCTATCCGCTGGTGGCGGGCTGGGTGGGCGGCCATGTGCTGATCTCACGCTCCGGCTTCTGGACCACCCGAAGGTCTGCTGCAAGGGGGGCACGATGAGCCGCTTCAAGAACGAGATCACCCATCTGCAGGCGCACATCAAGACGCTTCGCCTGGGTGCTGGCGCGCTGGTCATCGTCGCCCTGGTCATGGGCGGCGGCTGGTGGAGCGCTCCGCGCGACCTGACCATCCACGTCCCGCCTGATCTGCGCTCCGGCAGTACCCGCAAGTGGTGGGAAGTGCCGCCCGAATCGGTCTATGCGTTCACGTTCTACGTGTTTCAGACCCTCAACCGCTGGCCGACGAATGGCGAAGAGGACTATGCGCGTAATCTCCACACGCTCTCGCCGTACCTCACCCCATCCTGCCAGGCCTTCCTGCGGGCGGACTACGACTATCGCCGCTCCACGGGCGAGCTGCGTCAGCGCGTGCGCGGCATCTACGAAATCCCCGGTCGCGGCTACGGTGACGACCCCACGGCGCGCGTGCGCGTGGTGTCCGACCGCGACTGGGTGGTGACGCTGGACATCACCGCAGACGAGTACTACGGGGCGGAACAAGTCAAGCGGGCTTTGGTGCGCTACCCCGTGAAAGTCACGCGGGTGGACATCGATCCCGCTCGCAATCCGTTTGGCCTGGCGCTCGACTGCTACGAGGGTGCGCCCCAGCGCATCAGCACACCGGAGCCGTCGCGCCCGGCACCTGGCGGCCTGTCTCCGCAAGCGCCTCAAGGAGAAACCCCATGAAGCACCTTGTACTCGCACTGCTGGGGCTGCTGGCCGTCGCCTCGGCTCCTTTTGCCCAGGCCGTGGAGATCCTTCGCTGGGAACGCATGCCCCTGGCCGTGCCCCTGCGTGTCGGGCAGGAGCGCGTCGTGTTTATCAACCGGAACGTCCGCGTGGGCGTGCCCGCGGGCGTCGGCGAGCGCTTGCGGGTGCAGAGTGCGGGCGGCGCGGTGTACCTGCGCGCGAGCGGGCCGATCGAGCCCACACGGCTGCAATTGCAGGATGCCGACACGGGCGCGCTGATTCTGCTCGATATCGCGGCCGAGCCGGCCAAGGACGGCGAAGCCGAGTTGGAGCCGGTGCGCATCGTCGAGGGCGACAGCGCCCCGACGCGCTATGGCGATCAAGCCGACGGAGCAGACGACGCCCCGGCGCGCGCCCAGGACCAGGCAGGCGCGCGGGCAGCGCGGCGTGAAACCCCGGTTCCGGTCGTGCTGACGCGCTTCGCCGCGCAGAACCTCTACGCACCGCTGCGCACCGTGGAGCCGCTGCCGGGCGTCATGCGGGTGAACCTGCGCCGCGATCTCGACCTCGGCACGCTGGTGCCGACGCTGCCGGTGCGCGCAGTTGCGCTCGCCTCGTGGCGTCTGGAAGACCAGTGGGTCACAGCCGTGCGCCTCACCAATAGCAGCGGCGGCTGGATCACCCTGGACCCGCGCGTGTTGCAGGGCGATTTCCTCACCGCCACCTTCCAGCACGAAGCACTCGGCCCGCGCGGGACGCCAGAGGACACGACCGTCCTGTACTTGGTGACGCGGGGGCACGGCCTCGCGCAATCGCTGCTGCCGGCGATCAACCGCTTCGACCCAGCCGTGCATCTGCCGCAGCCCGAAGCCGAGGCCACCGACGACAAGGAGGCCCGCCATGCGCAGTAACGGACTCCTGAAGTGGTTAATGATCCCCGTGGCCCTGCTGGTGCTGTTCGTCGCCATCCGGCTGTTTTCGGGTGGAGGCTCGTCGGCGCCGCCCGCTGCGGATGCCGGCGCCAAGCTCACGCCGGAGGAGATGAAGGCGCTGGGCATCGAGGGCGATACCCCCCGCGATACCGTGGCGACGCTCGTGGCGCAAGTGAAGCAGTTGCGCACCGAACTGCAGACGGCGCTGTCCGACAACAAGTCCCAGCGCGAAGAGAACCAGCGCCTGCGCCAACGCGAGAACTCGATCGACCAGCGCATCAATTCGGCGCTGGAGACCGAGCGCTCCAACCTGCGCCGCGACCAGCAGCAGGCAGCCAGCGAACGCCAGCAGACCGAGGGACTGCTCGCCGACCTGCAGCGGCGCCTGGAAGGCATCGGCGGGCGCGGCGGCGGCCACGCCGATCTACCCGTGGGCCTGGGGCTGCGTAACGGCGACGAGGCAGGCATGGAAGGCGGCGTGCGCTGGGTCGAGCCGGACGACGCGAAGCCCGCTGATGGGCGTAACGGCAGTCGCGGCACGGGTGGCGGCATGAGCTTTCCGACGAGCTTCGGCCCCGCGCAGAGCACGCTGGAAACCACGGCACAAACCGTGGCGAACGCGGGCGCCCGCGCCGCAGGCGTCAAGAGCGCCAAGCCGGTCTATACGGTGCCGACCAACTCGACGCTGATGGGATCGGTGGCAATGACGGCGCTGATCGGCCGCGTGCCGATCGACGGTACGGTCAACGATCCGTATCCGTTCAAAGTCCTGGTCGGTCCCGACAATCTCACGGCAAACGGTATCGACATTCCCGACGTGGCGGGCGCCGTGTTTTCCGGCACGGCCTCGGGCGACTGGACGCTCTCTTGCGTGCGCGGCCAGGTGCGCAGCATCACCTTTGTGTTCCATGACGGGACCATTCGGACGATTCCCGAAGACCGCGACGGCAACCAGCAGAACAACCAGCAGCAGAACTCTCAAAGTGGGGGCCTGGGCTGGATCAGCGATCCCTATGGCATTCCCTGCGTCAGCGGAGAGCGGCGCAGCAACGCCCAGCAGTACCTCGGTTCGCAGGCGCTGATCACCGCGGCGGGTGCTGGCGTGGCCTCGCTCATCGACAGCGACAGCGGTCAGATGTCCTACGTGGGCGCAGACGGTTCCATCGGCAGCGTCGGCATTTCCAGCAACGAGGCCGTAGGTCGCATCCTGGCCGGTGGCGTGCGCGACATGGCCGATTGGGTGAACAAGTTGTACGGCCAGGCCTTCGCCGCCGTCTATGTCCAACCCGGCGCAAAGGTCGCCGTCCACCTCGAAAAGCCGCTCGCCATCGATTTCGATCCCGAAGGTCGCAAGGTCGATCACCGTGCAGGAGAAAGCCATGCTCTCGAACTTGAATAAGGGCCTGGCGCTGGCCCTTGCCGTCGCGGTGCTCGGCGGCTGCGCCACCAGCAAGGAAAAGCTGCTGCCCCACGGCGACAGCACGATGATGGACATCTGGCAGCAGAACGCCGGTGACGGCGGCGGTGGCGCCGGCCAGGTGGCACGCAGGCAATTGCTCGACGCGCGCCAGAGCCTGCGCCGGCCGCTGACCGAGATGGATGTACAGGCCGCGCCCGCCGAGCAGATGCGCTACACGCGCACAGCGCGCAACGAGGTCTATCGCCAGTTCCAGCGCCTGCCGAATCCCGACCTGGTGATGTACGTGTACCCGCACCTGGCAGGCACGGACCCGGTGCCCGTGCCGGGCTATACGACGGTTTTTCCCTTGTACCAGCGCGTGCAGTACGCCATGCCGGGCGAGCGCGTGGAGGACTACTGATGCGCTGGAAACTCCCCTGGCACAAGTCGGCCGCGCCGAAGCTGGCCGCATCCGGCGCAGGCGATGACGAGCGGCCGGAGGGCTGGCAACGCCACGTCGAGGCCTTGCGCCAGGCCGGCATCCCAGAACCCGGCACGGCGGTCCATGGCCGCAGGCCGGCGACCGTGGCCGACGAGCAGGCGCTGTACGACGTCGCGCCGTCGTTCGCGGAATTCCTGCCCTGGGTGGAGTTCCTGCCCGATTCGAAGTCCATGCTGCTGGAAGACGGGCAATCGGTCGCGGCATTCTACGAGCTGGTGCCGCTGGGCACCGAGGGCCGGGAACCCGGCTGGCTCGCGCATGCCCGCGACGCCTTGGAGAACGCGCTCCAGGACTCGTTCGATGAACTGGACGAGAACCCCTGGGTACTCCAGCTCTACGCCCAGGACGAACCCAGCTTCGACCAGTACATGCAGACCCTGCGCGACTACGTGCAGCCGCGCGCCCGCAATACGGCTTTCACCGAGTTCTACCTTCGCTTCTTCGGACACCACCTGCGCGCGGTAGCGAAGCCGGGCGGGCTGTTCGAGGACACGGTGGTCACGCGGCTGCGTTGGCGCGGCCAGACGCGGCGCGTGCGCATGGTCGTCTATCGCCGGGCCACCGGGCAGGCGAGCCGCCGCGGCCAGACGCCCGAGCAGATGCTGAACATCGTCTGTGATCGCCTGTGTGGCGGGCTGGCGAACGCCGGCATCCAGGCCCGGCGCATGGTCGCGGCCGACGTCCATGACTGGCTACTGCGGTGGTTTAACCCGCGTCCCACGCTGCTCGGCCCTGGGGTCGAGGACCGCGAACGCTTCTATGCGCTGGCACGCTACCCCGACGAGACAGAAGACGGTGAGATCGAGCTGGCGAGCGGACGGGATTTCAGCCAGCGGCTTTTCTTCAGCCAGCCACGTTCGGACGCGGAGCACGGCACCTGGCACTTCGACGGCATGCCGCATCGTGTGCTGGTCACTGACCGGCTGCGCATGCCGCCCGGCACGGGGCATTTGACTGGCGAAACTCGCAAAGGCGATGCGATCAATACGCTGTTCGATCAGATGCCCGAGGACACGACGATGTGTCTGACCATGGTGGCGACCCCCCAGGACATCCTCGAATCGCACCTGAACCACCTGGCGAAGAAGGCAGTCGGCGAAACACTGGCATCGGAACAGACGCTCAAGGATGTGCAGGAGGCCCGCTCGCTGATCGGCAGCGCGCACAAGCTGTACCGGGGAACACTGGCGTTCTATTTGCGCGGCCGGGATGAAGCCGAACTGGACCGGCGCGGCCTTGATCTGGCGAACGTGATGCTTAACGCCGGTTTGCAGCCCGTGCGCGAGGACGATGAAGTCGCGCCTTTGAACAGTTATCTGCGCTGGCTGCCGTGCTGCTACAACCCGAGCCAGGATCGACGGAACTGGTTCACCCAACTGATGTTCGCCCAGCACGTGGCGAACCTCTCACCGGCCTGGGGCCGCAGCCAGGGCACGGGCCATCCGGGTAATACGTTCTTCAATCGAGGCGGCGGGCCGATCACCTTTGACCCGCTCAACCGCCTGGATCGGCAGATGAACGCGCACCTGTTCCTGTTCGGCCCCACCGGCTCCGGCAAAAGCGCAACGCTCAACAACCTCTTGAACCAGGTCACGGCCATCTACCGGCCGCGCCTCTTCATCGTGGAAGCCGGCAACAGCTTCGGCTTGTTCAGCGATTTCGCCAAGCGCCTGGGCCTGACTGTGAACCGGGTCAAGCTGGCCCCAGGCTCGGGCATCAGCCTGGCGCCGTTCGCCGACGCGCGTCGGCTGATCGAAACGCCGAGCGACGTGCAGACGCTGGATGCCGATGTGCTGGACGAGGACATGCCACCCGATGCATCGGCCATGGAAGCGGACGAGCAGCGCGACGTACTCGGCGAGTTGGAAATCACCGCACGGCTGATGATCACCGGCGGCGAGGATAAAGAAGAGGCCCGGATGACGCGGGCCGATCGCTCGCTCATCCGCCAGTGCATCCTCGACGCCGCCGAGCATTGCGTGGCCGAGAAGCGCACGGTGCTCACGCGCGACGTGCGCAACGCGCTGCGCGAGCGCGGCCAGGACCCAACGCTGCCAGAGATGCGGCGCGTGCGGCTGCTGGAGATGGCAGATGCCATGGACATGTTCTGTCAAGGCACCGATGGCGAAATGTTCGACCGCGACGGCACGCCGTGGCCCGAGGCCGACATCACCCTGGTCGATCTGGCGACCTATGCCCGCGAAGGCTACAACGCGCAGCTTTCCATCGCCTACATCAGCCTGATCAGCACGGTGAACAACATCGCCGAGCGCGACCAGTACCTGGGCCGCCCGATCATCAACGTGACCGATGAAGGGCACATCATCACCAAGAACCCGCTGCTCGCGCCCTACGTCGTGAAGATCACGAAGATGTGGCGCAAGTTGGGTGCCTGGTTTTGGCTCGCGACGCAGAATATCGACGATCTGCCGCGCGCCGCGGAACCCATGCTCAACATGATCGAGTGGTGGATCTGCCTGTCGATGCCGCCGGACGAGGTAGAGAAGATCGCCCGGTTCCGCGAACTCTCGCCCGCGCAGAAAGCGCTGATGCTTTCGGCGCGCAAAGAGGCGGGGAAATTCACCGAGGGCGTCATCCTCTCCAAGAGCATGGAAGTGCTGTTCCGCGCCGTGCCGCCGAGCCTGTACCTCGCGCTCGCGCAAACCGAACCCGAAGAGAAGGCAGAGCGCTACCAGCTCATGCAGCAATACGGCTGCACCGAGCTGGAAGCAGCTTTCAAGGTCGCCGAGAAGATCGACCAGGCACGCGGCATCGAGTCGCCGGCCTTGGAACTGTCGTAAGCCGGAGAACACCATGGAGCAGAAGCGTCCTTCCATTCCGATACAAGTCCAGGCGTTCCGCCGTCGCCACAGGCGGCCCCGCTGGCCTTGGGCCTTGACTGCTGCGCTGGTCGCGCTGCTGCTGATCTGGCTCGTGTCCCGGTCGCCCGGCGAATCCTCATCGCAGTCGCCCACGCCGGCTAGCACGGCGCAGATGGCCGGGCCGCCCTGGAAAATGGGCAACCCCGAGGGCCGTTTCACACTGACGCTCTATGCCGATCTGGAATGTCCGTTCTGCCGGGAGTACTTCCCGCAGCTCAAGCGCTGGGTCGGCAGCAACGCCGACGTGACCCTGCAATGGCATCACCAGCCGCTGGCTGCGCACGAGCCGGCCGCGTTGGCCGAGGCGCGTCTGGTCGAGTGCGTCGCCGAAGCCGGCGGGCATGCTGCCTTCTGGCGAGCCGTCGAGTGGGTCTATGCCCACACGCGCAGCGACGGCCTGGGACTGCCCGATGGCCTGCGCTACCCCGAATCGACGCCGGCCGTCGAGCAGTGCATGGCAAGCGAGCGGGTCGACGCGGCCATCCGCGCCCAGGCCGCGGAAGCCACGAAAAGCGGCGTGACGGCCACGCCGTCGCTGCGCCTGCTCGATCGCCAGACGGGTCAGTCCATCCTGCTGCAGGGACCGATCGAAGGCGATGCCTTGCTGTCGGCCATGGACATGCTGTCCGCTGATGAACCACCCGCCACACCCGCCACCGAAATGCCTGCCGACGTTGTCGGCGACATGCCCAGGTAGCCCGCGGTCCTTGAGGCTACGGCGCAGTCTTCTGCGCTGACCGCTCCCCGTTCGCTCCGCATCCTGGCCGCGAACAATCACCTCTGCGTGGTGGTGGATGCACCTTGTTCCGTTGTTCTCATCCCCAGGAGGGCTTGCCCTCCCAGGGCGTGCGCCCTCTGATCTCATCATCCGGAGGTTCGCCATGTCTCTCGTCGTCAATGACTCCTGCGTGGAGTCGCTTTCCGCTGTCGCAGCCCAGCGTGAGGACTGGATCATCCAGCAGGCTATCGCGCTGCTGGAGAGACGGATCTTCAAAGTCGGACCGTGCCTCAGCCGACCGGCCGCCGTGCGGGACTACCTGCGTCTAAAACTGGTCGCTGAGCCCAACGAGGTATTCGCAATCGTTTTCCTGGACAGCATGCACCAAGTGTTGGCCTACGAGCCGATGTTCAGGGGCACGATCAATTCGACTGCGGTCTATCCCCGTGTCGTCGTGCAGCGTGTATTGGAGCTGAAAGCCGCCGCAGTGGTCTTCGCGCACCAGCACCCCTCGGGTGTCACTGAGCCGTCGAGCGCCGATCGTGCGCTGACCCAGCAACTGCAGGCAGCGCTGGCGCTGATCGATGTTCGGGTACTGGATCACATCATCGTTGGCCAGGGGATTCCGTACTCCTTCGCGGAGCACAGCTTGCTGTAGCGCATCGTTCATTGATCACAACGGGGGCTTCGGCCTCCGTTTCTTCCTTGCCCCGAAGCAAGCAGGTATGCGGGGTGTCCGCGATGCGCATTGTTTGTGGGGGCTGCACCGGATTCGGCGTTTGACTATGGCCCTGATCAACTTCCGGGGCACGTGTCATGCCAGCATCTTTTCCCAGGTTCGCGCCAAGCTGGCGAGCCCTTGGCCTGGCCGTTGCACTGCCGGTGTCCTTGGGTGTCTTTAGTCCGGCCACATTCGCTGCCGATGTGCTGGTCATCACCGACAGCCGCCATCCGGTCAAGACCATGGGCGGCGAGCGGCTGATCGAGCTGGACGAAGCGCACCGGATCGAAGCGGAGCTTTCTGCGGAACTGCCCGCCGAACCCGAGCAGGCGACCGCCATCGTCAAGCGCCGACTGAACAGCGGCGGCACCGATCTCCAACGCCGCATCGCTTCCGCCTACCAGGGCGTCACCGACGCGTGGAGCCTGGGCATCACCAGCATCCCGGCCGTCGTGGTGGATCAACGCTACGTCGTCTATGGCGAACCGGATGTGGCCCGCGCAGTCGCTCGCATCGAGCAGCACTGGAGGGCCCAGCCGTGACCCGCCCATTCGACCTGATGCGCCGCCTGCGTGCTGGCGTGGCGTCCGTTCTGCTGCTCAGCGCCACGGGCAGCTACGCGCTCAACACCGCAACCATCGTCGGCTCGGTGGCATCGCCAGACTGCCTCGAATACCGCGTCGTCGGGATCTGCTACTGGCTCTACTGCACCTGGACGGGCTGTACGGTACGCACGTCCATCAAGGTCCGCCACTACATCCCCGATGCGATCGTCTCCAGCTACAGCAACACCGGCGAAAACCCCTGGATCGAAGTCCGGCCGATGAGCACGCCCAACCCATCCGCCCAAACCGGCGGGGACGGAACGACGAACGAGGACCACGAAAACAACCTCGCCAAGTTCAAGAACGCGGACGTCATCGGGCACCCGGGCGTCGAGGTGTTCAACCAGTTCGTGTCGTCCTCGGGCTACTTCTGCGAGGGTGCGGGCACGGCGTTCATGCCGTACTTGCTCGGCACCCTGGACACGCTGGCCTGGCGCTACAACGTGCCCGAGATGGCCTACCCGGAGGCGCTAATTCCCGGCATGCGTGAGGTCGGTGCACGCACCACGATGAACCTCTGGGGCAACGTGTATCCCCGCGGGGGTTTCCTGCACCAGACCGACGACCACAAGGCCAGTGCAGTGGTGGCCCAGCGCGCAGGCGATGTCGTCACGCGCCGGGGACAGATCCACGTTTATCAGCCGCTGCTCGCCAACTCCCGCGATGGCTACTGGCCGGCTGGCGCGCTCATGGAGAGCGATGCCTCGACGGGCAAGTGGCAGGAACTCACGCCAGTCCTGTCCTCGTCCTGCTCGGTCTTCCCGCGCAGCGGCGCCCTGACACAGGCCCGGCAAGGCGATTACGCCTGGGCGCTGTGGCGGCCCTATGCGTGCTGCGAACGCCGGGGCCAGGTGTTTCTCGGCAGCGTCGATTTCCTCTGAGGTGGTGCCATGAAGTTCCGTCCTGCATTCAATCCGTTCTCCCGCCGGGTACGTCGCACGAGGATCGTCATGGCGGTGGCCGGTGCGCTCGCGCTGACGAGCGGTGTGGCCTGGAGCCAACTGGGTTACCAGACCGGCGGCAGTGTCATCGGC
The DNA here is from genome assembly GCF_023100865.1 of Pseudomonas sp. A2. Lineage (NCBI taxonomy): Bacteria > Pseudomonadati > Pseudomonadota > Gammaproteobacteria > Pseudomonadales > Pseudomonadaceae > Pseudomonas > Pseudomonas sp. A2. The sequence continues at coordinate 1,744,335 of NZ_CP039127.1, read as the reverse complement.
GATGACGTCATGTACTCGATCGGCGGCGGAAACGCCGTGTCGATGGGACGTGCGGCTGGCATGCGCTCTCTCGGGGTCGGCGTGGGCTGGAACAGCAACTTGATCTGCGGTGACATGAGCATCCAGACCACGTTGAAGAATCAGCTCAACGGCGTCACCAACGGCTTCCAGCAAATCATGTCATCGGTGATCCAAAGCGCCACCAGCGCGGTGGCGTCGTTGCCGGCACTGATCATTCAGCGGGCCGATCCCGGCCTCTACAACCTGCTCACCAATGGCGTGTTGCAGGCACGGCTCGATTTCGACCGCTCCAAGCTGACGTGCCGTGCCATGGCGGAGAGGATGGCCGAGACGGCGGGCGGGCAGCTCGGCTGGAGCCAGATGGCAGAAGGCTTGGCGCTGCGCGATGCGGTGTCGAGCACGGATGCGGTCTCGGCCGTCGAGCAGGCCGAGACGCGCCGCGGCAATGACGGTGTGCCGTGGGTCGGGGGCAGCAACGCGGGAGGCTCCGGCCAGCCCGCGATCAAGGTCGTCGGCGATGTCACCCGCGCCGGCTACAACCTGGTCAACGGCCGCGGCGTGACCGATACATCGTCCATCGCACCGACCAGTTGCAGCAGTCTCTCGTGCCAGACCTGGACCTCGCCGCAGGCCGCCGTCGAGTGGGCCACGCGCGTACTCGGCGAGAAGGAACAGCGCACTTGCGATGCCTGCACCAAGACCGAGACGACGCCCGGCGTAGGGCTGACGCCGTTGATCCAAGAAGAATACGACGCCAAGCTGCAGGCGCTCCAGGATCTGGTGTCCAAGGCGAAGAACACGACGCCCGAGAACCTGCGCGAGGCTGGCAGTGCATCGCTGCCCATCACCCGCGGCGTGATCGAGGCGCTGCGTGACGAGCCGGACCAGCACCTGCTGTCGCAGCGCCTGGCGTCCGAGGTCGCGCTGTCCTCCGTGCTGGAGAAGGCGCTGTTGCTACAGCGCACGCTGCTCACGGGCAAGAAAGAGCCCAACGTCGCGGCCAACGAGCTTGCGGTGGAGGCCGTGAACAAGGAGAGCGATACGCTCGACCGCGAGATCCAGAACCTCAAAACGGAACTGGAACTGCGCCGCGAGCTGGCCAACAACTCGCCGATGGCCATCATTCAGCGCCATAGCACGCGCGCTTCGGGTTCGCGCGGCATCTACGAGGGCGATCCGGTGCCCGACCGTCTCGACCAACTCCAGAAGGGCAATCCGGGAGGTCGGCCATGAGCGAGGCTCGCATGACTTGGCGTCCACTACGCTGGCTGTTCAGCCGGCACGCGGCGAAAACCCTGCTATGGCTTGTGCTGGTCGTGGCCGCCGCCGTAGGGGCCAACGTCGCGGGCATCTACCTGGTCGGCAGTGTCGCGGCCTGGGAGCGGTGGCTGGCGGCGTCCGCAGGGTATTTCTTCATCTGGCGACTGTGCCTGTACGGCGGTACGGCCTATGGATGGGTCTGGATGCGCCGTCGGCTGCTGGCCCGCGAAGACAGCACGCAGGCGCGACGTCGGCTGATCCGCGCAGAGGTCGCCGGCGTCCTTGCCATTGTGGCGCTCGAAGCCAGCCTGTTGATGCAGGCCGCTTGAGGGGAGATCGAGGCAATGACGCTTTTCACGACCGACTACCTGGAGTACTACCTCACCCTCGTGTCCTGGATCGTCAACAACGGCATCTGGGCCGTGCTGGTGTCCAGCGGGGTGTTTGCGCTGCCCTTTGTGGCGATCGTCATCCAGGAATGGCTCAAGGCCAGAGCGGAGGGCGCCGACGAAGGCAACAAGGGCGTGCTCTCGGCGGCGCGCATCGAGAACCGAGTATTTGTGGCCATCGTGGTCGTGATGTTCGCCGGCATTCCGTTCATCGACGTCGACCTCAGCACTATCCAGTACGACAGCTCGCGCTCGGCGCAGTGCCAGGTCAGCGTGCCGCAGCCCGCGCAAACTGGCTGGTCGCAGTCCTTCAGCACCATCAACAACCAGTCGGCGAAGGTTCCGGTCTGGTGGGCTTTCATGCACGCGCTTTCGCGCGCCGTCACGAGCGCCTCGGTGGCTGCGATCCCGTGCGGCACGGATCTGCGGCAGATGCGGATGGAGATCGATGCCACACGCATCGACGACCCGGTGCTGGCCCAAGAAGTGGCGGATTTCACGCACGATTGCTATGGACCGGCTCGCGCCAAATTGTTCATGGCGCGGCCGGAGCTGGACGAAACGCAGATGAACGATGTGACCTGGATCGGTTCGAGGTTTTTCACGGACACGGGCGGTTACTACGACAGCTACCGCTCTAGCACGGCGCGCGAGGCATGGCCCTATGACGACACCCGCGACGCTGGGCTTGCGCAGGTTGCCAATGGTGGCGGCTACCCGACCTGCAGGCAGTGGTGGTCCGACGGCAGTAACGGACTGCGCGCGCGGCTGCTGGGGCAAGTGGACCCAAGCCTGCTGAATCGCCTGGCGGGCTGGGCTGGATTCCTGAGCCGGGCCGAGGTGGACGACTCCGTGATCCGCGCCATCGCGTCACCGCGGCAGCAGAAATTGAACCAAGGCAGCGTCTATACGGACTACGGCGGTCAGATCGACAAGACATTGCCCAATGTCGTCAACCGTGCCACCAGCGATGTTGGCTTGGCGGTTGGGGCTCTCGCCGCCTTCCCGGCAATGGACGTAGTGCGCCAAGCACTGCCCATGGTGCTCGCGCTGCTCAAGATGGCGCTCGTGATCTGCATTCCGCTAGTGCTGGTCGTGGGCACCTATGACCTGAAGATGGTCGTCACCGTCAGCACCGTCCAGTTCGCGCTGTTCTTCACGGACTTCTGGTTTCAGCTCGCACGCTGGATCGACAGCACCATCCTCGATGCGCTCTACGGGTGGGGCTTTGGCTGGAACCGGCCGCATACCAACTTCGACCCGCTGGTGGGGCTGAACAATGCCTTCGGCGACATGCTTTTGATGTTCGTCACCGGCACGATGTTCTTGGTCCTGCCGACTTTCTGGGTGGCAGCGCTTGGGTGGGTCGGAGTAAAAGCCGGGGTAATCGCTCAGAACCTGGCTGTCGGTTCCAAGGAAGCACGCGACAGCGCGGGATCAGGCGTAAACAAGGTTACCGGCAAGGTGCTTTGATCGGTCGCCCATTTCAGTCGTTGAACGGATCGTTCGGGTCGTGCGGGTCGATCCGCTGACCGCTGGACGAATACAGGCCAAAGCCTGCCTCGCCGTTTCGCAGTTCGTCCGGTTGCGTCCAGCGATCATCATTGACCGTCGAATTGCTGGCCGTCCATGCTGCGGCAACCCCAACCAGAAGCACCAACGCCAGCCAGAACGCGGCGTAGAACAGCAATCCCAGCGCGACCAGCTTCACTACCCATACGAGCACGGTGGCCCCGGCAAGCGGCATCCCCTTGGAGGCGAGCCAACACGACAACCTTCGCTCGCCGCGCGCATAGGCGCGCCATCCACGGCCAACGCTGCGGCCGAGGCGTTCTGCGGTGCTGATGCGGGTTGTCGTGTTCATGGTCGTCTCCTGCTACATGAGGAATGCCTATTCCAGTTTGCTCCAATCCTGCTTGCTTGCCTGCACCAATACGTTCCAATCGTCTGGTGGATTTCCACGTCCGAGCATTTTCTCGAACACGGCATAGGGATCTGACTTGCTCCCCGAAGACCGCAAGGTCTGCTCATCATTGACCCAGGCGTACACGATGACCTTGGCCTTCGAGTCGTACCGGAAGAACAACCGGAACCGCCTTCCGATCTTGGCCCTTCGCCAGTGCCGGTGGGCCAGCCCCAGGGTGTTGCCCTGGCGGTACTCGTCGCGTGCCGGATCACCGGGCACCACATCTAATATCAACTGGTTCAAGGCCCGGAAGAGCTTGACGTTGGCGTTGGACTCGAAGCCCTCCGGGTCGTTCTCCTGCGCGCGCCGTGCGGCTGCGTGCAGCTTCTGCAACTGCTCGATCACACAGTCGTGGAACAGCAATGCCCAGCCATGCCGTTGCATCAGAGTTCCACTTCGCCGTCGATTTCCTCGTCCAGCTTCACGCCGTGACCCGCTTGCTCCAGCATGGCGCGAGTTAGATCCTCGGGCAGACCATGGACGTTCCGGCCCGCCTCGATGTCGCGGGCCAGCAGACTCAGGAACGCACCGATGGCGGGGTCCTCGTGCTCGGCGTCGGCACGGGTCACGACGACTTCTCCGTCACGCAGGTCGAACGCAACCTTGCCGCCGGCATCGACACCGAGCGCCTGCCGGATGGGCTTGGGCAGCGTGATCTGGCCTTTGGAGGTCAGCGTGGCAACTTCATGAATGGCAGGCATGGCCGTTCTCCTAATAGCGATGCCCTGATGGTAAGGAATATTCCTTACCATGTCAATATGGGGTCTCATGGCGTCCTCCCGAGTCCAAGAATCGGCCCATCGTAGGGCGGGAACACCAAGCCTTCACGCATCAATCCGGCCCGCCGAACCTCGCATTGGCCGTGGACGGTCAATGCCCCACGCCCTATACCCAAATGGTTAAAGGCTAAAGGGCCGAAAGGGCAAGGGAATGGGGTGCAAGGGGAAAGGCCCTACCTCGAAAAGGCGAAAAGGCCCCCCGCTCGGCCCACCACCAGGACACCCGCATGCTCTTTCTGTTCCAGCGGAAACGACCTCCGGTCGCTGCCGCTCCGTCGCCAGCGCCCGCCCTCGATCTCCCGAAAGGGCTGCTGCGGCCCGAGTCGGCCGCATCGCTGCTGGCCACGCCGCGCCGGCAGAAGCTGCTGGAATACATCTGGCAGCGCACCTCCCTCTCGCGCAAGCAGTTCGTCACCCTGTACCGCACGCCGCTGGAACGATATGCCGAGCTGGTCCAGCAATTTCCCGCTTCCGAAAGCCACCATCACGCTTACCCGGGCGGCATGCTCGACCACGGCCTGGAAATCGTCGCCTACAGCCTGAAGCTGCGCCAGTCCCATCTGCTGCCCATCGGTGCCAGCCCCGAGGACCAGGCGGCGCAGTCCGAGGCCTGGACCGCCGCCGTCGCCTACGCGGCACTACTGCACGACATCGGCAAGATCGCTGTCGATCTGCACGTCGAACTCGCCGACGGCAACACCTGGCATCCCTGGCACGGGCCGCTGCTCCAGCCGTACCGCTTCCGCTATCGTGAGGATCGTGAATACCGCTTGCATAGTGCTGCAACAGGTCTGCTCTACCGCCAACTGCTCGATCGGCACGTCTTGGACTGGCTCAGTGGCTACCCGGCGCTATGGGCCCCGCTGCTCTACGTCTTGGCCGGACAGTACGAGCATGCCGGGGTCCTGGGCGAGCTTGTCGTGCAGGCTGATCGCGCTTCTGTGGCTCAGGAGCTGGGTGGTGATCCGGCCCGCGTCATGGCAGCACCCAAGCACGCACTGCAACGCAAGCTGCTCGACGGGCTGCGTTATCTGCTCAAGGAAGAGTTGAAGCTGAACCAGCCGGAAGCCTCCGATGGCTGGCTCACCGAGGATGGTTTGTGGCTGGTGAGCAAGACGGTTTCGGACAAACTGCGCGCACACCTCCTGTCTCAGGGGATCGATGGCATTCCTGCGAACAACACCGCCGTGTTCAACGTGCTGCAAGACCACGGCATGCTCCAGCCCACCTCGGACGGCAAAGCGGTCTGGCGCGCGACCGTGACCAGCACGACCGGCTGGTCCCATTCGTTCACCCTGTTGCGTCTCGCTCCCGCGCTGATCTGGGAGTCTGGCGAGCGACCAGCACCTTTCGCGGGCACGGTAGAGATCGACGCGACGCCCGCGGAAAACGACGCCTGCATGTCGGCTCCCGCGCCTACCGTCTCGGTGAACCCAGCGCAGGGAGGTCAAGAGCCTCCGATTTGGGAGGGCGACAGCACCACCATCGTTTCACCGCCCGCAGCCCAGCCCGTGCCCGACGTCATGGAGGATTTGCTCGCGATGGTGGGCTTGGGTGAGTCGGCCGGCGTTGGCCAGGATGCCGAGGAGTTCCTCCACACCCCCGCGCCAGCAACAGCCGCGACGTCCATTCCATCGCCTGCACCTGCACCCGCGCCTACGCCTGGGTCATCGGCAACGAAGCCATCCGGGGAACAGTTCATGGTTTGGCTGAAGCAGGGAATCGCCTCACGACGGCTCATCATCAACGACGCCAAGGCGCTCGTGCATACGGTGAGCGACACCGCCTACCTGGTCAGTCCCGGCGTGTTCCAGCGCTACGCGCAGGAACATCCCCAGGTGGATGCGCTGGCCAGGCAGGACAAGCAACAGGATTGGCAGTGGGTGCAGAAGCGCTTCGAGAAGCTGCAGCTACATCGAAAGCAGCCCAATGGCCTGAACATTTGGACCTGTGAAGTCACGGGCCCGAGGAAGTCCCGCCGACTGCATGGCTACCTCCTCGAAGATGGGTCCTTGGCACTCGCCGAAATACCGCCCAACAATCCCTATCTTGCTCTGACTCAGGAAGGATGACGCGATTCGGGCATTGATCGCCACCGTCGTGTGGCGACGATCAATGCCCCGCGAAAATTGGCAACATTTGGCGAACTGAGCTACTCGGCCCGCGCCAACTCCTGTGCAAGGAACGGAGCGGTTCTGCTGCCAGACGTTCGGGCCACCTGCTGAGGGGAGCCCGCCACCACGATGCTGCCGCCGGCAGCGCCTGCACCAGGCCCCACGTCGATCACCCAATCGGCCTGGGCCACCGCGCGCATATCGTGTTCGATCATCACTACGGTATTGCCGGCATCGACCAGGCGCTGCAACTGCACCAGCAGCCGGTCGGCGTCCGACGCATGCAGCCCGGTAGTCGGCTCGTCGAGCACGTACAGGCTTCGGCCGCGCTGGCTGCGCTGAAGCTCGGTCGCCAGCTTGATGCGCTGCGCCTCGCCACCGGAAAGCTCAGTGGCTGGTTGTCCCAGGCGCAGATAGCCCAGTCCGATGTCGCGCAGCAGTTGCAGGGGCCTTGCCACCGCGTCTTCACCCGCGAAGAATTCGCTGGCCTCGTCCACGGTCATCTGCAGCACCTCGGCGATGTTGCGCCCGTTCCACTGCACCTTCAGCGTGGCCTCGTTGTAGCGCGCGCCATGGCAGGTCGGGCACGGCGCGTACACGCTGGGCATGAACAGCAGTTCCACGCTAACGAAACCCTCGCCCTCGCAAGTCTCGCAGCGCCCCTTGGCGACGTTGAACGAGAACCGTCCGGCATCATAGCGGCGGCGTCGAGCATCGGGCGTGGCAGCGAACAGCTTGCGCACATGGTCGAACAGGCCCGTGTAGGTGGCCAGGTTCGACCGCGGCGTGCGCCCGATCGGTTTCTGGTCCACCTGCACCAGACGCTGTACGGCGTCCACGTCGCCCGCCAGATGGCCGCCGGTCGCTTCGATCACTGCCGGCCCTTCGCTGGTGGCGCTTTCGGCTACATCGTCTTCCGGCTCGTGGCCCAGGTGCAGCAGCACCAGCTCCGGCAGGGCCTGCGCGACGAGGCTGGACTTGCCCGAGCCGGAGATGCCGGTGACGGCCGTCAGCACGCCCAGCGGAATGCGCGCATTCACGCCATGCAGGTTGTGGCGGTGAATGTCCTGCAGCTCCAGCCAGCCGGTCGCTTCGCGTGCCCGGCTTCCCGGCGCGGGGATCTCATCGAACAGGTAGCGTGCAGTACGCGATTCGGCAATCTTGCGCAGGCCATCCGGCTCGCCGCTGTAGAGCACGCGGCCGCCACGCTCCCCAGCATCCGGCCCGACATCCACCAGCCATTGCGCGCGGCGCATCAGGTCCAAGTCGTGCTCCACCACGAACACCGAGTTGCCGGCGTCGCGCAGCCGGTCGAGCGCGTCGTACAGGGCCTGGCTATCGGAGGGGTGCAGGCCCGCGGAGGGCTCGTCGAGCACGTACACGACACCGAACAGCAGGGAACTCAATTGCGTGGCCAGCCGCAGGCGCTGCAACTCGCCGGCCGAAAGCGTCGGCGTGGCCCGGTCCAGCGTCAGGTAGCCCAGGCCCAGCCCACGCAGTTGGCGCAGGCGTGCCATCACGCCACCGGCCAGGCGCTGCGCGGCGAGGCGCTTTTCTTCCGATAGCGCCGAGGTGCGGCGCACGTCGGGCGATACCGCATGGACGGCGCGGCCGGAGGCCGCGCGTTCGGCACGGTCGCGTCGGGTCGCTTCCTTGTCCGTAGCCGCCCCCGCTGCATGGGCGCGGAAATCGCCCTGGGCGATGGGTTCGAGCAAGGCCGCCAACTGGTCCAGCGGCATCTGCATGAACGCGCCGATGTCCACGCCGGCGAAGGTGACCGACAGCGCCTCGGGCTTGAGCCGCTTGCCGTGGCAGGTGGGGCACGGTTTGCCCTCCATGAACCGGGACACGCGCTTTCTCATCAACGCGCTCTGGGTGTTGGCAAAGGTGTGCAGCACGTAGCGCCTGGCGCCGGTGAAGGTGCCCATGTAGCTCGGCTCCATCTTGCGCTTGAGCGCGGCGCGGGTTTCGGCGGGCGTGAAGCCGGCGTACACCGGCACCGTCGGTGTTTCCTCGGTGAACAGAATCCAGTCGCGATCCTTCTTCGGCAGGTCCTTCCACGGTCGGTCAACGTCGTAGCCCATGCTGACCAGGATGTCGCGCAGGTTCTGGCCTTGCCAGGCGGGGGGCCAGGAAGCAATCGCCCGCTCACGGATGCTCAGGGAGGGGTCGGGCACCATGATCGCCTCGGACACCTCGTACACATGACCCAAGCCGTGGCAGGTCGGGCACGCCCCCTGCGGCGTGTTCGGCGAAAAATCCTCGGCGTACAGCATCGGCTGATTGGCGGGATAGGCGCCGGCGCGCGAATACATCATCCGCACCAGGCTGGACAGGGTGGTCACACTGCCCACGGAGGAACGCGCATTGCTGGACCCCCGCTGCTGCTGCAGCGCCACCGCTGGTGGCAGGCCGTCGATCGCATCTACGTCCGGCACGCCCGCCTGGTCGATCAGGCGCCGCGCATAGGGGGCCACCGACTCGAAGTAGCGTCGCTGGGCCTCGGCATAGATGGTGCCGAAGGCCAGCGAGGACTTGCCGGAGCCGGAGACACCCGAGAACACCACCAGCGCGTTACGCGGGATGGAGACGTCCACCTCCTTGAGGTTGTTCTCGCGCGCACCGCGCACTTCCACCATGCCGCTGGCCGCAGCGGTACAAGAGGATTCACCGAAAGAATTGCTTGGCATGTTCTTATCCTGTAGTTCGCCCCACTCAGGACGGGACTTCCTGAGTGCGAGGGCCGCGGCGACTGGCTTCGAGCACTGCGGTGAGAGTGCGGGCGTCGTAACTGCCGAGCAGACGACGACCCTCGATGAAGAACGTAGGAGTGACGTGCGCACCGCTGGCGACCGCGCTGACGAGGTCACGCTCGACACGCTCTATCACTGCGGGGCTGTCGAGATCCGCGATGAACCGATCGATGTCAAGACCCAGCTCGGCGGCGTAGCCGATCAAGTCCTCTCGCTCCAGCGCATGCTGACGGGTGAACACGAAGTCCAGCCACGGCCAGAACATCCCCTGGTTCGATGCCGCCTCGGACGCCCGCGCGGCGATCGGCCCGTGGGGGTGGTGCGGCAACTGGCGCACCACATACCGCAGGTCGTCACCGAAGTGGGCGCGAAGATCGTCCCACGAACCGGTGGCGTGCGCACAGTACGCGCACTCGAAGTCCACGTACTCGACGAGTGTGAGCTGGGCGTCCTCCGGCCCGCGGATGTGATCGATCTCCGGATCGACCGGCGGCTCAAGCACCATCGGCAGGTCAGCGGTCTTCTCACCCCACCGCTGGGCGGCGACCTTGAAGATCAGCCACCCGAGCAACGTGGCGAACACCATCGACACGAGCACGCCGACCGTCGCCTGGCGGCCCAGGTCGGAGGTCGTGCCGAACGCGAGCCCGATGATCAGCAGCGACACGGTGAAGCCGATCCCGGACAGCGCCGCCCCACCGAACACGCTCCCCACCCCGACGCCCTCGGGCAGCCGGCCCAGGCCGAGACGGACGGCGACGAGCGTGGTGAGCCCGATGCCCAAGAGCTTGCCGAGCACGAGCCCTGCGATGACGCCCCACGTGACTGGCGAGCCAAAGGCCTCGGCGAGCAGCCCGCCACGCACGTCCACCCCGGCGTTCGCCAAGGCGAAGATCGGCACGATCAGCAGCGCCGTCGGCAGCCGCAGGAACTCGTGCAATCGCTCGTTCACCGAGATACCCCGGGACAGCCCGCAGTCCACCGCGCGGGCCGATGCGGCACTCGGCGACTGCCAGAAGTCGCGGAACAGTTGTCTTGCCGCAACGACCCCGTGACGTTGCGTCGCATAGGCGGGGATCAGCAGCCCCGCGGCCATCCCGGCGAGAGAGGCATGGATGCCGGAATACACGGTTGCGAGCCACAGCACGATCACGATCAGCACATACGGCATTGCCCGCCACTGGCGGGTGCGCCCTAGCCACCACAGCGCAACGAGACTGGCGAGGGCGATCAACAACGGGACGACCCGGATCTCCTCGCTATAGACGATGCCGATGATGGACACGGCGAGGAAGTCATCGACCACGGTCAGGGTGAGCAGGAACACACGCAATTGACCGGACAGCCGCGGACCGACGATCGCCAGGGTGCCCAGCATGAACGCCGTATCGGTGCCGACCACCGCACCCCACCCGTGCAGGCCCTGACCTCCGGCCAGCCCCACGAGCAGGACGTACACCAGAGCGGGAAGCACAACACCCGCGCCCCCCGCGATCAGGGCGAGACCGGCACGGCTGCGGTCCCGGAGCGATCCGTGGGCGAACTCCTGACGCACCTCCAGGCCGATCAGGAAGAAGAAGACGACCATCAGGCCGTCGTTGACCCAGTGATGCAGGTCCATGTGCAGGCCCAGCGGCCCGAAGTCAAACCCGACGTCCAGGTGCCACAACTCGAAATAGGCATCGGATAGCGGCGAGTTCGCCCACGCCAGCGCCACGACCGTGACGATCACCAGCAGCACCGCAGCACCAGACTCCGTGCGCAGATAGCGGGCAACGCGTCCCAGGCTGACATTCGCCGAGGATGCACCGAAAGAAGTGGCTGACATGTTCTTATCCTGTTCCTGTAGTTCGTGAAGTCGCGATGAGCCGGTTTCGGATGGACCGATCAGGCGTCCGCCTCTGGCGGCGTCTCATCATCGAGCGAACGCAGCCAAGCGAGTCTTTCTCCCAGCCTGCGCTCAACACCTCTGTCCGTTGGCTGATACCAACCCGGCCGCGCCACGCCCTCGGGAAAATAGGTTTGCCCAGCGGCTTAAAAAGCTAGAAATGGTGTCCACTTAAATTGAACTGACCCCCGAAAGTTGGACAGTTGGTGGCTAATTGGTGTCGTAGCGCTGGCGATATTCGATGGGGCTCAGGCCGTTCAACTTCAGCCGGATCCGGTCTTGATTGTAGTAGCGGATATAGCCCCTGAGGCCGATCTCCAGATCATCCAGGCTGGTGAACTTGTTGAGGTAAAAGTACTCCGATTTTAGCGTCCCGAAGAAGCTCTCCATTGCAGCATTGTCCAGACAATTTCCCTTACGGGACATGCTTTGCGTGATCGCACGATCATTGAGGCGTTGACGGTACTTGTCCATCTGATATTGCCAGCCTTGGTCAGAATGCAGAACTGGGCGCTCATCTGGACCTAGACGAGAGAACGCCCTGTTCAGCATCGTGCCGATCATCTTAAAGAGCGGGCGCCGAGCGGTCGTGTACGCCACGATCTCACCGTTGAACAAGTCCATGACCGACGACAGGTAGAGTTTCTGCCCATCGACCTTGAACTCGGTAACGTCGGTCACCCACTTCTCGTTTGGGCGTGTCGCACCAAAGTCTCTGTCGATTAGATTCGGCGCGACTTGCCCCACTTGCCCGCGGTAAGACCGGTACTTCTTCACGCGGACGAGCGACTTCAACTGCAGATCTCCCATGAGCCGCTGCACGGTTTTGTGGTTGACCACGCGGCCTTGCCTACGCAGGGCCTCAGTGATGCGCCGATAGCCATATCGGCCCTTGTGTTGCTCGTAGATCGCCTTGATCTGGTGTTTGACGGTCGCATACTTGTCAACGACCTGCAAGGCTGCCTGCTGGTAGTAGAACGTGCTCCGCGCTAGGCCTGCGGTACGGAGGAGCGCTGCGAGAGGGAACTGAGGCCTTAGTTCAATCACAATTTGCGCTCGCTGCCTGGCGCTGATTTTGGTTGAGCTTGAACTAAGGCCTTCAATTTTTTTAGGTAAGCGTTCTCCGTGCGAAGAGCTTCCAGCTCATCCAACAATTCCTGGCGGCTCGGCGTTTCTTGTTCCGTACAGTCTGGCCCACTCGCAGGGGTCGTAGCTAGCACTTCTCGTGGGGGATGCGGACGTTTCTTGGACATCAGGCCTGTCATGCCATATTTTTCATATGCGCGCTCCCACGCAGCGATGGAGTCGAAGCGGCGGACGTTGAACAGGGCTCCTGCTTGCCGATAGGACAGATCGTCCGACTTGATCTTGCGCAGGACCTCAAGCTTGAATTCTACGTCGTACGTCTGTCGCCGCTTCCGCTGAATGCCAGCGATGCCAATGGCTTCAAACGCGGCAACCCATTTGCGAAGTGATGCGACATCGACGCCGTGGCGTGCCGCAGTCGCACGGAGCCCCAGGTCGCCAGACCGGTAAGTCTCGACGGCTTCCAGTTTTTGCTGCTCTGTGTATTTCTTCAAGTTGGTCTCGAATAAGTCCAACTTTTTGGGGTCAGTTCAAAATTAAGTGGACACGAAGCTACCAAGCCGCCACTAGCGATTCAAGACGGGATTGCCGGACGCATACGTATGTGCCGGCTGTGATCATGTACCTCTGGGGCATGGGGTTGGCTAACCCTCTGGGTACTGCCATCGCAATGGGGCCGTTTGGTCGGGAAGCAGGGCTGGCCTCCGCATTGCTGGGCTTTCTAACCATGAGTGCGGCAGCACTGACGACCTGGCTGGGATCCACTCTCAATGCCACACCAGTCACCACGCTAGGCGGCATTCAGTCTGTCGTTTGCCTGATTGCAGTGATGCTGTTCCTTCTTGGGAGACGACCGGTGAAGCTATAGAGGCGGAATACAGCAGGGACACTAAAGAACGCACTACTGACACGTCCCGTGCATGTCCAAGCCCATGCCGCTCCGATAGGGGAACATCAGGTTTGCCTGTTGACTCCGCTCCCCACATCACAATGAAGCTCCCGCCTCGTTGCTGATCGTTGGCGCGCCCAGAGCCTTGTTCACGCGATAGAAAAGCCGCTCCCCGAATACGTCTCTGGCCTTGGAAGCTGCGTCCGATGCTTTGGAGATAACCGCTAGCCAATAGGCCACGTTAGGTGGCTTGGCTTGTCATACGCGGCTGAGCATCACGCTGCTTATCGTCAAACGCTGCTTGGGCCGCCTCGATGCTATCGATGTGTCGCTGCGCCCACAGCCCCAAGGCCAGGACTGGCTCCCCAAGTGATTGCCCGAGCGCGGTCAAAGCGTACTCGACCTGGGGGGGGACTGTCGGGTAAACGGTTCGGGTCAGCATCCCGTCGCGCTCCAGGCCACGCAAGACCCTCGTTAGCATCTGTTGTGATATCCCTGAAACGTTGCGTTTGATGTCATTGAAACGGCGAGGTCCCGTACGTAGCAAGATCACGATCAGCACGCTCCATTTGTCACCCACGCGTGCCAAAACACGGCTAACCCGCCCGCAATCTTCAGGACTATGTGTGCCGAGCACGGTCAAATCCATGTGACTAGGTCCTATTCATTTGCGTTCTTGCGAGACTAACAGTAGTCACATAAATTGGCTAGGTCACTTTATGGGACCTACAAAATGAAACTACTACGAATCGATTCGAGCATACAAGGGGAGTCCTCGGCGAGCCGGATCTTGACAACGGCGATTGTCGAGCAGCTACGCTCTGCAGTACCTGATCTAGAGGTCCTTGCGCGAGACCTGGCTGGGTCGCCTTTGCCGCACCTTACGCTGGCACATCTACCGCAGGCACATCCTCTCTCCATAAAAGAGCGGACCCATGAGGTGGACGACGAAGAGCGGATCGCGAGCCAGGAAGCGCTAGAAGAGTTCCTGCAGAGTGATGTAATCGTCATCGGAGCTCCGATGTACAACTTCACGATCCCGAGCCAGCTCAAGGCCTGGATCGATCGGATTGTCATACCCGGCCAGACTTTCCACTATAAGGATGGTCGAGCGCAAGGACTGATGGGCGACAAACGAGTGATCATCGCCTTGACCCGCGGCGGTGTTTTTGAGCCCTCAGCGCCAAGTGCTGCCTTTGAATACGCGAGCCGCTATCTATTAGCCATTCTCTCTTTCATCGGTATCCATGCGCCGGATGTGATCGTCGCCGAAGGCCTACAACTGGGTACCGATCAGCGCGCCATTGGCCTCGAACAGGCACACGCTCATATTGACGCCGCCGTCAGCAAACTGGCCGCAGCTTAATCCATGGCAAGTTACGTCAAGCAGCTGAAAATCCTGATTCAAGGGGCGGGCATCGCCGGAACGACGTTGGCCGTCCTGCTCGCTCGGATGGGCATGAAAGTAACTCTAGTTGAGCGGTCGCCGTGCATGCGCACTAGCGGGAATCCTGTAGATGTGCGCGGCGAAGCATTCGCCACGGCAGAACGGCTAGGAATCGTTCCAAGCTTGCGCGCAGTCGCTACTCGCGTGGAGCGATTTGCCTTTATTGATGCGCGAGGACGAACGCGCGCCGAAATCAACAGTCGAGCCCCAGGCAGCAGCCGTGAAGTAGAAGTGCCGCGCGCCGATCTAGCAACAGCTCTACTGAACGCATTGCCAGACGACGTGGAGGTCCGATTTGCCGACACAATAGTCCGAATCGACCAAGATGAAACCGGCGTAAACGTAACGTCTGCCAGAGGCATAGACCAGCACGTCGATCTATTGATTGGCTGCGATGGTCTTCATTCTTCCGTGCGCGCGCTCGCACTTGATGGCAACGAGCGTCATATTCAAGCGTTGGGCCTCTATGTCGCCAGCGTCCACACAACCGAAATAGCCAACGATCCCACCCGCGTACTCATCTATAACGAGCCAGATCGTGCACTCGTCGTACACCCTGCCCTAGGGTCTGCATTAGCGATGTTCCTGTTCCGCAGTGGAGCAAGGGTAGGACACACCGATGTCGATGCGCAGCGCATGCTGCTGCAGGACTGCTATGCCGGTGGACGGTGGAGAACCGAGGAGCTGCTCAAAGCTTATGCAGATACCGAGGATGTCTACTTCGACGCAGTATGTCGCGTGAGCCTGCCCCGTTGGCGAGACCGAAGAGTCGCACTCCTGGGCGATGCCGCGTCATGCGCTTCGCTATTCGGCAACGGGTCTAGCCTGGCGATGCTGGGCGCGGAGACGCTGGCCGACGCACTGGATAGAAATCGCGGCGCCCCCACTACAGCCCTGGCACTGTATGAGGCCCAACATCGTTCACGTGTAGATCCCTATATCCGCCGCATGGGAATGACAGGGCGGTTCATGGTCCCCAGAACCAGAGCTGGCATCCAACTGCGCAACTTCGCGCTGCAGCTGGTAGGACGGTAGGTGGAAATAAAAATATGGATGCCACGCTGAGCACGACCTTGCTTTGGGCTACTCGTTTCACATTTTTAGGGACCTCGCTGGCATTGTTTTTCATGTATCGACTCGCAGCCGCAGCGCTGCAGTAGAACATCAACACCTCACCCGTAATCCGTTGATCACCAACTCAAGGTGGGCTTCGATGAACTTTCTTGGGTCAATGGGCCTACGCCCTGCAAAACGCAACTGCCCAAAGGTCAACACCAGGATAGGGCTCATCACTAACTGCGGAAAGTCAGCCAACGCCGAATCAGTGAACTCACCTGCAGCGATGCCATTGGTGACAATTCGTTTGATAGCGGCCACGCCCGGGCCAATGAAATGATCGTGATGCTTTTCAGTCAACTCCGGGAAGCGGGGCGCCTCAGCAATGAGAAGTCGAACCATTTCGCGACCTTCCGGGTGCTTGGCCAACATGCCATAGACGGAAAGAATGAAATTCTTCAACTGGTCGACATAGGTTCCCCGCGTATCGAGCGGAATGGATGCAATATCGCTCGCTATGGCTGCCGAAACGCTTGCCATGACCTCCTCGAACAACCGCTCTTTGGTCTCGAAATAGAAGTACACCGTACCCTTGGTGACACCAATGCGCTTGGCGATGTCCTCGACTCGTGCGGCGATGAAACCCTTGTCGACGAATTCGGCGAACGCCTCCCGCAGGATCTCGCCTGGACGCTCTGCCTTCTTCTGGGCCCGAATTCCTTGTGGTTTTTCTGTCGGCATGAAGGAGTCCCGTGTGTCTATGAGTGATGTTACAGTCTAGCGCATTCGTTCATTGACTGTCCAGTAAGTCAATGGCACAATGAGGCTGTCCTCTCGATGCAACGGAACCGCCGCTGCGTCTGCGGGAGACGCCCCAACCACTTGGAACATGGAGAAATTTCGATGCGCACACTGATCACTATTGGACTGCTGGTTGTCTCCGGCATGGCCGCCGCCCAACCTCAGATGGGCGGCGGCGCCATGCGTGGCCGCATGGCAAACGTACTGGAAAGCAGGTTCCAGCAGGCCGACGCCAACCACGACGGAAAGTTGACAAAGGAAGAGGCCACTAAGGGCATGCCTCGCGTGGCCCAGCATTTCGCTGAGATAGATACAGATGGAAAAGGTTACGTGACGCTGGATCAACTCAAGACGTTCATGGCGCAATCTCAAGGCCAGTGATCCTCAGATCCCCGCAACATCTTCTCCAATCAAGAGCCTGAAGATCATGAGCCTCATAACATGGAATGGACTAAAGCCGCCGCCATCGGAAAATGTCAGCAACTCCTATTCCGGGGTGCGGTACCTTTTCCGTGAGATATGGAACCACCTTCCCGTTTGGTTGGGTGTATTCAATCTATTGAGCATGGCATTCATGGCGATGGCATTTTTTACGCCATCTCGTACCGTTTATGTACTTGCCGCTGGATTCCCGCTCTTCTGGACAACGCTGTACTTCTACGCTCGCTTCTCGACTGATGCAGTACGTACGAAAACAGCGGGAATTCGCACGCTGAAGATCATATTGGCCTGTCTTGCGTTGTTGCTCGTCATCGCTGGATTCGTTCGGCCGATGGTGGGCAACAACGTAGTGACCCCCATTGCCGATTTCTATCCAGGCGCCCAGGTTCAACTCGATGCAGCCCATTCAATCGTGGGTAGTGACGGAAACCCGATCTTGGATGCAACGGGCATTGCGTTGCAGCAAAGCCGGCCGATGATCGCACCCGACGGTAGGCAGTACAAAGTTGAAGGCAAGCTACTCATCGATGTGCCCAAGAAGCGTGCGCTTGCGACCTACTGAATCGCCCAGGATTTTGTAGACAGTCGTCAGCCGTTTAGTGCGTACTGCTTCTCGAACTCTACCGGGGACAGCCCGTCGTTGGAACTGTGCCGCCGTTTTGGGTTGTAGAACATCTCGATGTACTGGAAGACGTCGGCCCGTGCCTCGTCGTGATTGCTGTAGATCCTCCGCTTAATACGCTCCCGCTTCAGTAGCTGGAAGAAGCTCTCCATCGCTGCGTTGTCATGGCAGTTTCCTCGTCGACTCATGCTGCACACGATGTCGTGCTCGCGCAGGAAGCTCTGCCAGTCTTCGCTGGTGAACTGGGTTCCCTGGTCGGAGTGAAGCAGAAGCCCGGGGCTTGGCTTGCGCCGCCACACTGCGGCCAATAGCGCCTGCAAAACCAGGTCCGTATGTTGAGTTGGTCGGGTTGCCCATCCAACGACCTGACGCGAAAACAGATCAAGCACTACCGCCAAGTACAGGAAGCCGTCGTACGTGCGGATGTAGGTGATGTCCGTGACCCACGCGCGATTTGGCTCACTGACTTTGAAGCCGCGAGCCAGAACGTTCTTGGCGACTGATCCAACAGGGCCGCTCAATGGGCGTGGTCGCCGACCGTAGCCGACCATTGCCCGCAGCCCCTCGCTCTTCATCAAGCGTGCCACGCGATGACGACTACACGTCTCGCCAAGCTCGCGCAGATCTGTGGTCACTTTGCGGTGGCCATACACAGAGCCGCTTTCCAGCCAGCTGTGCTTGATTAGGCCGAGCAACCGCTGATCGTCCTTGTCGCGAGCGCTTGCCGGCTCTTTTAGCCAGGCGTAGTAGCCACTGCGATGGACGCCAAGCATCCGACACATCGCCGCGAGGCCGAACTCATCTGCGTGTTGCTTCATGAAGGCGTACTTTGCTCTTACCCCTTTGCAAAGTACGCGGCGGCTTTTTTTAGGATGTCTCGCTCTTCAGTGACTCTGCGTAGCTCAGCCTTGAGGCGGCGCACTTCCGCGTTCTGGTCCTGCTCGACACGCCGGCCAACATCGCCTTTGCCTTGTTGCCGCTTCCAGCCGTAAAGACTATGGATCGACACGCCCAGTCGCTCGGCAACCTCCGCTACCGGACGGCCGTACTCAACGATCTGTCGGACCGCCTCGATCTTGAACTCATCGGTGTACCGCTTCGTGCTCATAACCACCTCCGCCTAAGCCATAGTTTATGGCTGCGAGGTGTCTACGGAACCCTGGGCGATTCATGCTGACGAAGCAAACAACCATCACAACAAGCAGCGCGACGAAAAATTTGACCATGAATTCATCGACAGCCGATGCGATGTTCACAGACTGATCGGTAACCTTCACAAGAGCCATACCCAACGGCATGTTCTCGTTGATCTTGGCCGTCTCGGCGTCGAGTGCCTTGCCTAGATCCAGTCCATTCCACCCTTCGCGCATCACGACGTCGAGCAGAAGGGCCTCTTCACCGTTGTTACGAATCAGGAAAGTCGCCGGGTCTTCATAGCCGCGTTCTACCGTTGCAATATCTGATAGCTTGAGCGTACGCCCCTGCACCACAATCGGCGTATTTCGGATCTTCTCCAGCTTGTCGAATGCACCGTCCAGACGCAGGAAAACCTGCGGCCCCTTCGTCTCAATCGATCCAGCAGACGTAAGGACGTTCTGGTTGTTCAGGGCGGAGAAGATGTCTTGCGGAGATACCCCGAGCGTTGCGAGGCGATCGTGAGAGAAGGACACAAAGATCCGTTCAGCCTGCTCACCGATGATGTTGACCTTCTTCACTCCCGGCACATGCAATAGGCGCTGGCGCAACGCCTCTGCATCTCGCACCAGCAACCGCTGCGGCTCACCTTTGGCTTTGAGCGCAAAGAGCGCGAAAGTGACATCCGAAAATTCGTCGTTCACCATCGGCCCGATTACACCCGCTGGCAATTTTCGCGATTCATCATCGAGCTTCTTGCGCGCCTGGTAGAACTCTTCCTGGACTTCCGATGGCGGCGTTCTATCGGCCAGCGACACTACGGTAAAAGCCATACCCGGCCGGGTATAGGTTTCCGTTCGGTCATACCACTTCAGTTCCTGCATGCGCTTTTCGAGCGGCTCAGCCACCTGATCCTGCATTTCCTGCGCTGTAGCACCAGGCCAAGCAGTAATGACCGTCATTTGCTTGACTGTGAACGGCGGATCCTCCGCACGACCCAGCCCGAAGAACGCCAGGATGCCGGCTGCGCCGATGAGGAAGATCAGGAATAGGGTGATAGAGCGCTCGCGCACAGCGAGCGCCGAGAAGTTGAAACGCCCCTCGCTCATGGACGACTCCCGGCCGCACTGACGTCACTCTGCGAGGCCAGTCGAACCTGCTCACCGTCCTGCAGCAAGTGCGCTCCCAACGCCACAATCTGCTCGCCAACCTTGAGATCACCGGACACGCGTGCGGAATCATCGGCGAGACTCAGAACTTCAACCGGACGCCAAGTCACTTTCGTGGGTGTGCCCGCAATGACCCAAACGCCTGTTCCTTTTCCTGGGTCGTAGACAGCAGCGATTGGCACCTGCAGCACCTGTTTGTTCGCCGCTCCCTCCGCGATCTGTAGGGCAACGGTTGCACCGAGCGGCGCGCTAGCCAACGCACCATCAAGAACATACCGCGCCTCAAAGGTACGCGTCAGAGGATCGGCAGAGTTCGAAAGCTGCCTCAACTTGGCGGGTACAGCGCTTGTGCCACTGCCATAAAGCGTCGCCTGTGCTGTCGATCCTGAGGCCGGCCGCAGCGTCTCAGGCAGATGAACGACAACCTCTCGCTGGCCTGCCCGCGCCAGCCGAACAACCGGCTGCCCGGGACTGACGACCTGCCCGGGCTCAGCCAGCGTATCCATCACCACTCCGTCAGCATCTGCCAACAGAACGGCATAGCCGGAGGCATTGCGGGCAACATCGCCTTGCGCTATCGCAGCGCTTAGCTGAGCCTTGGCCGAGTCGGCAGCCGCCTTGATCTGGTCATAGGCAGAAGCTGAAACAGCGCCTGCGGCGACCAAATCGCGATAGCGCGCCTCGTCGTCCGTGGTCTGCTTGGCTCGTGCCCGAGCCGCCGTCACTGCCTCTTGCTGCGCGCGCGCCTGCAACTCAAGGTCGATCGGGTCAAGGCGCATTAATGGCTGACCGCGCTTAACGGCCTGACCAGTATCGACCAGGCGCTCAAGCACTTTTCCCGAGACTCGAAAGCCTAAGTCGCTCTGAACGCGAGCGGCGACGGTGCCAGTGAAGGAACGGGTGGACCCTGAAGAACTGGAGACCGGCGCTGATCTCACCAGCGGAGAGTGAGTGCGGGGATCATCGGCCGTGGAGGACTTGCCACACGCCGTCAGGACGAGAGGCAGCAAGCAAACGGCAATGGAGGCAGGTCGTAGCCGAAGCATGGGTTCCCTTACTTGGATTAACAGAACAGGAACCACATCTTCCGACTAGTGACCAATATTGTCAATAGTCACGCACAGTCTATGGCGACAGACTCCTCAAGATGAGCGCTGATAGCTGGACGGCCGACACTGGCGCCATTTCAAGGTTGTACTGGAGTTGCACAGGATTGACGTAAGGCCGCATCACTAGATAGATGGCATTTGCCGCCTCATCCAGCGGAGTTTTACGCTCAAACTCGCCGGACTCGCGCCCCTCCAAAAGGATGTTCTGGATCACCTGGCGCATGTGCGCTTCGAGCTCGTATACCGCAGGCCACTGATCCCGCGCAGCAACAGCAGCGATGTCGTAGAGCTTGCGATCACGAAAGAACAGATCGCTACCCGTTTCGATCAACGCCACAAAAAGCCGCCTTAGCCGCTCTGAGGCCGTAGGAGAGTCGGCAATCACCGAGTCGACGACCTGCATGATGGTAGCGAGCCGATTCGAGCAGATCACCTCTCCGATCGCCTGCTTGGAATCGAAAAATTTATAGATGTACGCCTTGGAGAAGCCAATGGCCTTGGCCAAATCAGACACGGTGGTTTTCTCGTAACCATAGTGACCGAAATGCTCTGTCGCAGCGTCCACGATCTGATCGCGGACGCTGTGCTCCGAAGGCCCACGCGAGTGGGATGTATTGCTGTTTTCAGTCATTTTTCTAGCTTAGCTCCATGAGCCCGGATTGACAACTAGTGACCTTTCTGTAATATAGTCACCTTGACACTTGAATCTAGGACTCTTCATGTTCTCCCCACGCTCTCTTGCCCTAGTTATGAGCGCCAGCCTCATGACAGGTTGTGCGGTTGGTCCGGACTACCACCGCCCAGACGCTCCGCTCTCGGCGGGATACGTGGCTCAGCCGGCAGTTGAGCGGCGCGCTGCGGCGACACCCGCCGACCTTGCCGTTTGGTGGGAAAGCTTTGGAGATCCCATGCTGAGTCATTTCGTCGCCCGGGCGCTTGCGCAGAACCTTGATCTTGCACAAGCGTCGGCCAGAG
Organism: Pseudomonas sp. A2; assembly: GCF_023100865.1. Taxonomy (NCBI): domain Bacteria; kingdom Pseudomonadati; phylum Pseudomonadota; class Gammaproteobacteria; order Pseudomonadales; family Pseudomonadaceae; genus Pseudomonas; species Pseudomonas sp. A2. The sequence goes on along the minus strand of NZ_CP039127.1, from coordinate 1,722,436 downwards.
TCAGCCAGGCGCGCGCCGGACTCGGCGCCGCCACAGCCGCATTATTGCCTTCAGCCAGTATCAATGGCCAGGCTGGACGTGCTTATCAATCCATTGAAACCCCGCTCGGGCAGGTGCTCAACACTACCCCGGACTTTGACCGATACGGGAACTCGTACGAGGCCAACCTAGGCGCAAGCTGGGAACTGGACATATTCGGGGGACTGCGCCGCGGTCGCCAAGCCGCTCTCGCCGAGTACCAGGCCTCGGAGGCCGGAGCAGCCGCTACGCGACTGGCGGTCGCCGCACAAACCGCCGACATCTACGTCACCATCCGCGGACTGCAGACCCGGCTGGACATTGCGAACCGACAGGTCAAGACTCAACAGGATCTCCTGGAAAAAGTCCAGCTCTTGCACAGCAAAGGATTGGCTGCGGAGTATCAGGTTCGACAGACCGACGGTTCGCTCGCACAAGTCCAGGCGACTATCCCCGTACTCCAGACCGGCCTGGATGCCGCAATGAACGCCCTGGATGTGATGCTGGGCACACCTCCGGGTACTCATCGCACAGAACTGGCAGCTATTGGTGAAATTCCGAGGGCTCCGCAGATCAGCTCCGCTGGAACGCCCGCTGATCTGCTACGCCGCAGACCGGACCTCATCGTGGCCGAACGCCGCCTTGCTGCGTCCAACGCGCGCATCGGTGTTGCGATCTCCGAGTATTACCCAAAGTTCTCCCTCAACGCCCTGCTGGGTAGTGCAACATCTATTTCTAGCGGCAACCTGCTCTCCAATGGCGCCAGCCAGTCGTCAGCCGTGCTGGGCTTGCGCTGGAGGCTCTTTGACTTCGGTCGTATTAACGCACAGATTGATCAAGCCAAAGGCCAGGAAGCTGAAGCCTTGGCGGCTTACCGCCAATCAGTATTACGTGCGACCGAAGATGTTGAGAATGCATTCTCGTCCCTCGTCAACCGAGAAATTCAGACGGCCACACTTGCTCGCGGCGAAGCTTCTCTGACCCAAGCACGCCAATCTTCGTTCATCGCTTACCAGAAGGGCACAGCCAGTCTGATCGATGTCCTCCAGGCTGACGGCACTCTTCTACAGACTTCTGACGCCAGGGCGCAGGCGCAGACGGAGTCTGCTCAGGCAGTGATCGCGGCCTTTAAATCACTCGGCGGTGGTTGGCAGGCACCTGGCTCCGAGTCTGTGGCGATTCAATGAGGAAAGGCCGGGAAAGTACAGCCACTTCCATTGCGCCCGATGAATCGACTCCATATTGGAGTACCGACCATGCTGAGCCTCCTGCAAGCCATGCTCCAAGCACATTGCGCTGCATTGCCTTCGGGGTTGACACAGCGTCGACATATCCGTCGCGCCATGGCGTACGACAGGTGCGGCCAGGGGCGCAGGAACGCCCGGCTGAATTTTCTACGCCAGTCTCCGGAACATAAGGAAATGGACCTTCGCCACCTGCGCTACTTTATCGCCGTTGCCGAAGAACTCAATTTCTCTCGGGCTGCCTATCGTTTGCATATCGAACAATCGCCCTTGTCGCGAGCAATCCAGGAATTAGAGCTCGAATTAGGGGTGCAACTCTTCGAACGAAATCGCAGAGGGACACGCCTGCTGCCTGCAGGTACAGCTTTATTGCAAGATGCCCGAAGGCTTTTCGCCAATCTCGAAGTTGCACGTGAAAACGTCAGAGCGGTCGCAAGCGGGCATAGCAGCACACTCCGTATCGCTATTTCAGATGGAGCAATCGACCTATGGCTGCCCACGCTTCTCGCGCGATGCCGCGAGGAAGAACCCGAGGTGGGTATCCTGCTGACTGAGATGCCGCTGTCCGAGCTATTGCATAGCTTGCGAGTGGGTGATTGTGATGTAGGTCTCGCGCGTTCCGACGAGGTCGGCGACGACATCGTTCCTGAACTACTCGGGAAGGATGCGTTAATGGTGGCCGTCCCATCTCGACATCCAGTGTTGATTCACAAAAAGATCCCGTTGACCGAGGTTGGTCGTTATCCCCTCATAGCATGCCATCCGAAGATCTTCGAGGGTAAGACGAGACAGATTGATCGTTTATTAAGGACGCTGGACAAAGATCCCGTGATCGCTCAGCGCGTTAGCTCTCTGGATCTCTTTCTGACACTGGTGGCCGCAGGATATGGGCTAGGACTCGTACCGGCCGCTCAGGGCGTAATGTGTCGTCATCCCGACGTTGTGCTTCGACCTCTAGACTGGCCTGATGCGACCCTCGCTACATACTTACTGCGTCGGGATTCACCTATATCAGAACCCTTAGATCGCTTCATTGCTCGCGCACGCGATTTGGCGTCTAGAAGTTGCGGCGAAGAACTCTGATCTCCGAGGTTGAATATTTATAGTTCAACAATTAACCAGCCAAAGGAAGCAGCGTGCACTTACAAGCGAATTCAAGAATGGGCGGTTTCAGAGGCTGAGTGCAACACCACGTTACTGAGTTAAGGCGGAGTTCTCGTGATGTTTAGCCATCATCTGCGTCATCATTTCGATCGGGCATTGGTAATCAAAACGTTGGCGCGGACGGATGTTCAACTGGTACGCAATAGCGTCCAACTGCTCCTGGCTATGGGCCGATAAGTCTGTTCCTTTGGGTAAGTACTGCCGGATCAAGCCGTTGATGTTTTCGTTGCTGCCCCGCTGCCAAGGGCTGTGCGGGTCACAGAAGTAGACAGCTACGCCGGTGCGCTGGGTGATTTCGGCATGGCGCGCCATCTCACGGCCTTGGTCGTAGGTAAGCGTCTTACGTGCTGCCAGCGGCATTCGGTTCAGTGCAGCACTGAAGCCTTCTACGGCCGAGGTGGCGGTGGCGTCATGCATTTTCACCAGCATCAGGTAGCCCGTGCTGCGCTCCACCAGGGTGCCCACTGCAGAGGCGTTGCCTTTGCCTTTAATCAGATCGCCTTCCCAGTGCCCCGGCGTCAAACGGTCTTCCACCTCTGGCGGGCGAACATGAATGCTGACCAAGTCGGGAATTTGGCCGCGCCGGTCAACCCCACCCGAGCGCGGGCGGCGACTGGTTTTGCCTTGCCGCAGGCAGATGATCAGCTCTTTACGAAGCTCGCCCACCGGCAAGGCGTAGATAGCGTTGTAAATCGTTTCGCGACAGACGTAGGCGTCTTCAAGCTTCGGGAATTCCATGCGTTTGAGTTTGCCGGCAATTTGCTGAGGAGAAAAGCATTGTCGCAACAGGTAGACCACAAGGTCGAACAGTTCGCTACCTGGCTCAAGCTTGCGCGCGGGCCGACAGCTTTTGCGGCGTTGGCGCATCTGCTGATGGGCTTGGCTGGCAGAATAGCGCTCGGTGTTGCCACCATTACGGCGAAGTTCGCGGCTGATGGTCGAAGGACTGCGATCAAGCATCTTGGCGATGGCTCGTTGGCTCAGCCCCTGAAGCTGGCCAAGCTGGAGGGTGATGCGTTCTTCAATACTGAGTTCGTGATAAGACATAGGCACACCGTACCGGATTGGTCAGGTGTTGCACTCAGTTTTTGCCGCCGCCATGATTGGAGAGCTACCACATGACATCAGAAAGTAAATCTTGGGTACTTGTGACCGGGGCATCAAGTGGGTTCGGAGCTGAGTTCGCCAAACAATATGCGGCACAGGGTCGGTCGCTCGTTCTGGTAGCACGCACCCTGAGTAAACTCGAATCACTCGCTGAAGAGTTGCGCGAAACCGCGAAGGTTGACGTGATCGTAGAGCAAGTAGATCTATCCTCGATTTACGAGGTCACAGACCTCCATCAGCGTCTTCGTGAGCGTAGCATTGTGGTCGATGTGTTGATCAACAATGCAGGCCATGGATTAAATGGCTCCTTCCTGGATCAGCCTTTGGACTATTCATTAGCAATGATCGATCTTGATATTGCTAGCCTAACAGCGATGACGTACCTCTTCGGAAGAGACATGCGGTCCAGGAAAACAGGAAGCATTTTGATGGTTGCTAGCCTACTTTCCTATCAGGGCGTCAAAAACTTTGCCGTCTACTCCGCTGCCAAAGCCTACGTGCTGAGAATTTCAGAAGCGCTTCATCGCGAACTAAAGAGCGACGGGGTGATCGTAACGGCGCTTTGCCCGGGCATGTCGGACACTGGGTTTGCTGAGCGCGCGAAGCAAACACTTACCCCGGCACTAAAGATGATCATGATGGATCCCCAGCCCGTTGTTCGTGCCGGGATCCGAGCATTACAAGCAGGCCGCATGAGTGTGGTTCCGGGATTTAGCAACAAGGCTATCACGGCTTTGACCTGGGCTACTCCGCGCTGGCTGCACCAGTCCATCATGTCTGCAGTAATGGGGAGATAACCTGCAAAGATCGAATACGACTTAGCTGGAGGCGCATGCAAGCTAAGCCCAACCAGATCTACCGATGCAAACTGAAGTTCGACCTCGGGACATCCCCTCATCCGTCCTTGACCACGTTGTCGCTGCTGCGTCTTTTGTGCCGGGGCATGGTTGGTCCCCTCGCGCGTTCCGGCAATCCGGCGGGCTCGGACACTACTCTGCCGAACTCGCGCCGCGCACCGTTTAGAAATGTTCACAAGTACAGAGGTGACAGACGCGCGAGCGACGCGGCGTGCACAGGTTTGGCCCGCGTGCGCGAACGCGCGCACCGTGACGAGAAAGCACGAGGAAGGGACCTGAGTTTCCGCCGCCCGCGCGGCCGTTGGCTAAGCTAACCGTCCGCTGTGCCGGGCGATCCTTTCCTTCTGGGCAATCCTCTTCCGATGACGGCTTCCGATAGTGCTACGCGTCTTGACAGCGATGGCCATGGCTACAGCTATGACTTGCAGGACATGGCCGCGTTCTTGCGCGACTACGACCGCTTGAGGCGCTTCTGGAATGCGTGCTACCCGCATCACATGCACGATTTCAGCTACGAGGCGCTGCTGGGCGTTGTTGTTGGCCGCCGGACAGTTGGTGCGGATAGCGATGCGCGTAGTCGGGCAGCTTGATCAGCGCCAGCAGTTCCGTCACCCGCGCGGCGATGCGGTCGCGGCTTTCGCCACGTATGCGCAGGCCGTAGCCGACGTTTTCGGCCACCGTCATGTTGGGAAATAGCGAATACGACTGGAACACGATGCCGAAACCACGTTTACGCGCCGGCAATGCGGACAAGTCGCGGCCGCCCGGCGCTCCCACGAAGCCGTTCGGAGCGTGCGCACGGCGAGCGCGAACCAAGTGCGCGAGCCCATGCGGCGCAATACGGCGCGCTGCGCGCTCTATGGCGATCTGCTTGATCCGTTGCGCAAAGCGTTGGCACAGCCGAGCTGGACGAGCGGTTAGCTCATGGTCGAGCGACCGTAACCGCAGAGCGTGCCGCGTCGCCGATGGAGCACTTTGCGCCAAGATCGGGCGCCGGTCCCGTCCGCGATATACCGCGTTTCCGCCCTTGGCAGCGCCGTTTGTTTCGGTATCACACCCCTGTGAACAACGTGCAGTTTGACGCGTGAACATTCCCTTCCTGAAAAGTTATTTCCACTGCGTTGCGACGGTTGCTATGTTCCGCGGGCGCTCGTGCGCCAGCCTCCCCATGGGGATCACATGATCGAAAGCAGGATCTACAGCAAGCTCTCTTTACTCTCCGCCGCAGTTCTGATGGCACTCGCTGCCTCAGACTCGAACGCCAACAACGCCAATGCGGCCAAGACTCACTATGGACCACAGACCGGCGGCTCTAAAGCAAAAATCGCACAGATTCACCGACACCCACAATCGGAAAAAACCGCAAGCAACTATTCGCAGATGCGCCACTCGGCGGGAGGCCGCATCTCGCTCGCCAACCACGGCATCGCTCACAGCAATCGCGGCACAGGCACCGTACTCTACGATCAGACAGCTTCGCTGACTTCGAACGGAACTCCGGCAATCAACTGCACGACCAACCGCTGCGGTTGCGCGTCCAGCAGCTGCAGTGAACTCACGACTCCCAGCGCGGATGCCGCAGACGATTTCGTCGTCGGTGTCGGCGGCTGGACCGTCACCGGTTTCGGTATCCTGTCGTTCAACTTCTACTCGACGGAAGTCACCGAATCTGCAGACGTCTACGTCTACCCGGATGACGGCGGACTGCCTGGCGCGACGCCGGTCTGTACGTCGCTCGCGTCGACGAACAACCCGAGCATGTACGACTCCCACACGACGCTGGCCGGCCTCACGCTGAACACGCCGTGCGATCTCGACGCCGGCACCTACTGGGTCTCCGTCGCCTTCATCAACGGCGTCGGCGACACAAACTGGCCGTTCTACTGGCTGCAGACCACGACCGCGACCGGGGCCGAAGGCGCCTGGCGCAATCCCGGCGGCTTCTACCCCACGGATACGGCCTGCCCCGATTGGACCTCGCTCGGAACCTGCGTCACCGCCTTTGCCGGCCGTGATTTCGGATTCCAGGTTCTCGGCACCACGGGCGGCGGCGGTTCGGACCTCGAACTCTCTCTGACGCTCGCGCTCGACAACGGCGATCCTGCGCAGTGCGGCACCTCGACGAACCTCAGCGTCGTCGTCGGTGACCAGGTCAACTTCTGCTACACAGTCACCAACCATACCGGTGTCGACCTCAGCTACCAGATGCTCACCGACACGCTCGGCGGCACGCTGTTCTCGCTGACGCGTGAAGACCTGTCCGATGGCGGCAGCATCCAGTTCAACCGCAACGTCACCGCGGGACCGTCCAACAACGGCACCGTGACGACGACCTGGACGTCGCAGGACGGCACGCTGGGCTACGGCTACGACGACACCGGCGCGTCCAACTTCGTCGACATCTCGGCAACGGGCACGCCGCTGAACCTGTCCGACGACGGCCACACCGACGTCACCATGCCGTTCTCGTTCCCGTTCTACGGCACGACATCGAACGTGCTGACGATCGGCAACAACGGCGCGGTCAACGTGGGTTCGCCGGGGTCTAGGATCACGTACTTCAACACCGCGTTGCCGGGCGCAATGGACGACTTGAACGCGCTGCCGTCGCTGATTCCGCTGTGGGACGACTTCTACACGTCCAACCCGGGACAGGTCTACTACGCCACGCTCGGCACCGCGCCGAACCGCCAGTTCGTCATCGAGTACGACGCGCAGTTGCATTACGATGGCGCACCGGACAACACCGACAGCGCGACGTTCGAAGTCATCATCAACGAAGCGACGGGCAACTTCTCGTTCGAATACAACGACGTGGAGTACACCGCGAACGGCGCGTTCAATGGTACCGACCCGGCCGTCTGCGACGGGGGCCTCTGCGCCACCGTCGGCGTCCAGCAGAACGCGTCGATCGCCAACCAGTATTCGTTCATGACCGCTTCGCTGCATGACGGCCAGTCGATCGCATGGTCGCCGAGCGTCATCAACAACCTGTTCACCGCAACGGCGAGCGCAACGCTCGATGTCGGCGCACCGGTCATCTCGGTCAATCCGGGCACGCTCAGCGCGATCGTCGACGCTGGCGGCACCTCAACCGCCTCGCTGACGATCGGCAACACCGGCAACCGCGACCTGAACTGGACCATCGACGAAGTCCCGAGCACCGGCAACGTGCGCGCGCACTTCCCGACCACGCCCTACCACGCACGGGCATTGACTGAGGAACAGCACCAGAAGCTGTCCGGCAAGCGGGCACCGGTTCTGCGCGGCAAGGACGGCAAGCCGCTGTTCACGCACATCGGTCCGCATCCGGCGGGTATCGCCCAGGTTCCGTCCTACGGCGACGGCGGCGGCAACTACGACTCGTTCGATGCGGCGGCTCCCGATCCGTTCACCACCATCGGCCCGATTGGCGGCGACTACTACGGCGGCTCGTTCGCGAACAACGATTTCAGCAAGGAATACCTGATCGGCTACAGCACCGGCGGCTTCGCGTCGATCGACACGACCACCGGCGCGGTTACCGTCATCAATCCGGATCCAGGCACCGGCTTTGGTTGTAGCGCGCTGCGCTGGGATGCGTCGACCAGCACGATGTACGGCCTCTGCACGGATCGCTCCGGCCCGACGACGTACCTGTACACGGTCGATCTCACCACCGGCGCGTTCACGCAGGTCGGCGAGTCGGACGGCGTCTTCCTGGTCAGTGCGGCATTCGACCAGGCGGGCAACATGTACGGCCTCGACATCACGGGCGATCAGTTGCTCGCGATCGACAAGACCAGCGGCGCCTTCCAGGCGATCGGCCCGATCGGGTTCAACGCGAACTACGCGCAGGACATCGACTTCGATCCGTCCACCGGCGTGCTGTGGTACGCGGGCTACGACGGGAACGCCCTGGGCGTCATGTACACGCTGGATACGTCGACCGGCCTCGCCACTGAAGTCGCTCCGTTCCCGAACGGCACCGAAATCTCGGCATTCTCGATCGCCGTTCCGTCCCGTGGCTGCGCCGCTCCGGAAGATGTGCCGTGGTTGTCGGTGGCTCCGGCCAGCGGCACGACCGCAGGTGGTGCCTCGACCGCGACGACCGTCACGTTCAACGCGACCAGCCTGACGCACGGCGTCTACGATGCCCACCTCTGCGTCCACAGCAACGATGCGAGCAATCGCCTCATTGCGGTTCCTGTGGAGCTGACGGTCGGTGGCGGCGATACGATCTTCAAGGACGGCTTCGACGGTTCGGGCGGCGGCACCAATCCGAACGTCGCGTCAGCGGCGTCGTCAATCTGGATCTCACCGACTAGTTCGATGGCCTCTATGTCAACAGGGTGAAGGGCACGGCCTGACCGGAATTCAACTTCAATCCGTACGACAACAACGCTGGCCTGACGTTCTTCTGGCCGGATTGACCCAACCACCGAGCCAATCGCATGAAGGTGCCGTGCACGACGGCATCGCCGTGTAGCCGGCAGTGCGCCGGCTACACGGCGGCAAGTTCGCCTGGCCCAACGACGTCAGTGGCACTCTGGCGCTCACATGACCGCAACCTGATGCGCTCGGACTGCAACGGCAGCGCATCGGTGAGGCCGAAGTCATCAGAGTGCTGTAGGTCGCATCAGCTGCGGCATACGCCGATGGCACGGGCCCACGAACTTGTAGAGCACTAAAGCAGACCTCAGCAGAGGGGGGCTTGACGCCACGACCTCGCGCTCGGATCAGTCATCATCCATTCATTGACTTACTCGTCAGTCAATGATCTAATGCGATAGCCATCTTGGCGCAGATGCCATGGGCTTTTCCGGGCGTGACGCCCGACATCGAGGATGATTCATGAACATTCGCTTCCGCTCAATTTCCTTCACTGCAATCGCAGGCTTTGCCCTGCTGCTATCCGCCAACGCTTCGGCCCAATGGGCTGGAAGGGGCCGCATAGTTCAGCAAAATTCTTCTGGAGGGATTACTACTCATGCGGCCCAGGCCGGGGCTGGATACAACCGAGGCTACGACCGGCGCCATGAGACCATCACCGATGGAACGGGCAATGCCACCAGAAATGGCAGTTCCTATGCAGGCAACGCATTCGGTGGCTATAGCCAGAGCTCGGGCAGCAGCTATATCAATGGCAATGACGCGGGCTACTCACGCCAGCGAAATGGGCAAACTGCACAGGGCGGGACATTCAATGGAAACAGCACCTGGCAGAACGGACAGGGCTTCACGCATCAGGGAACCGCGACCGCCGCCGACGGAAAGACGTATAGCGGACAGACATCTATTACGAAAGATGGTGTCACTCGCAGTGGGACTTGTCACGACGCTAGCGGTTCCGTGGTGTCTTGCTAGCTCAAGCTGTTTAGTTATAGCCACCCTACTTACCCCCGAATCGCGGTGATAGATGCCTTTCCCCTTCGATTCGGGGTCAATAATTTCCGTGGATTCGCCCATGCCACTAACACCCACTAATTTCAAGAAAAGTCGCACGCGCTATGCAAAATGCTCAGGACTGGGACTGTTCCTTGGCATAGCCCTGCTCATACAGTGTGGCGGCGCGTGCGCTCAGGGGACATTGACTAGAGGTGATCAGCAATCGAGCCATGTGACAAAGAGTGAAGTAGAAGATCATCTTAAAACGCCAACACAGAATAAAACGCCTACGCGAAAGGATGTGAATCTCGACCTTGCTCGTTGTAGCGACGAAATCTATGCGTACTTGCGCGTCCTCGACGTTTCGAGAGACACCCCGGGCTTGGATTATCTATTCATGGATGCGCTTGATGACCTGGAGCAGCAAGTCGAAGCATGTCTAATTGACCGAGCTGATGAGACAAAAATCTCTCAGGCTATTATGGTGTCCAATCCTTCTATGCATGCAAATCCGACGCACTTCTGACGCGGGGCCGAGAACCCCTTGCGCGACGACAGGGCGCTCTAAAGCGATGCGCTAGCGGCATCCAAAGGCAGAAAGTTCCCCCATCATTGCTACTGCAATGGAAATGTTGATGATTTGGAATGAGATATGTCGAGCAACCGGACTACAACGACAGAGACAGAAGCCGATCTGGAAGCTCGCGTCCGAGCAGCGATCAAAATGGCGTTTCCTTGGCTGCCGGACGGTGCTATCAAACACCAAATCAAGTTCAGCTTTAAATTCGGACGGCAGACCCTGTTGGTCGAGAATGGGAAATCTCGCGCCGATGCTCGACTTGACATCCTGCTTGAGAAAGATGGCAAGCCCCTGGCCGTCATGGAGCTGAAGAGACCCCGCATCAAGCTGACCGCTGATGATGGAGCGCAAGGTCTTTCGTATGCGCGGCTAGTGCAGCCTCCGGCGCCGATAGTAGTGGTCACGAACGGTACTGATGTCAGGATCCTAGAAACCTCCACAGGGAATCCATGGAAGCCGGCGACTGCGACAGAAGACGCATTCAAAGACCTCATTACGCAAGCAAGCCGCGTCGCCGGTGTAGACATTCGGCATGCTATCGATACCCTTATGGGTACCGCACCGAATGTTTGGATGCAAGCCGTTCGCCTCGTGTCAACCGAGACGATCGAAGAGCTCACTGCGTCCTGGGATGAGCCTGCGTTGCCGTTCGCCGCTGACTTCCTCACCCCACGCGCTGCCACCCACCAGTTGTGGCGAAACCTGGTTGCGGGGGAAAAGCTACTGGTGCTGCAAGGCCCTCCTCTCGCCGGCAAGAGCAATGTGCTACGCGAACTATGCGCTCGGACGGAGCAGAGCGACACCCTCGCCACCCTGTACGTCGAGGCGGGCGTTGGCGGTGGCGTGCTACAAACCTTGGCCGACTCAATCTCGCGATCGCTGAGCTGGCCCGTATCGCCTCAAGAGGCGCGAGACTGGCTCATCCGCATCTCAAATCACGATGGCGTGCGGCTCGTCCTGGCATTTGACGGTCTGCGTGCAGCAGACGCTGCATCCGTGCGGGAAATCGAAGATCTCTCATCCAATGCGTTTGGCTCCTCCCTGGCAGTGGTGGTCGCTATGGACGACGGTGTAGCGCAGAGCGTACTCAAAACTCCAAACCAGCTTTCGCTCTCACCGTTGGGACGCCGATCCAAGGTCGTGAGTGTTGGACACTTGCGCGACGGCGAATTCAAACTTGCTCGAGCTCTTTTGGGGCAGCGCCGTCTGTACTTGATGAATGGAGCCGACATGGCGCCCGAGTACCGGGAGCCGTGGGTGCTGCGAGCGATCAGTGCCTCTGGTCATGCTGCGCTCAAGGGCAAGCCCGAAACGCAGGCGCTTTCACTGCCATCATTGCTCGGGCCGCGGCTGTTGACGCTCGTTCGCGAGCGCTTCGCACACGACCACGAACTGCGGCGCAGGTTCAGGGGCCTGGCGCGCTCGATGATTGCGGATGCGCAGGACACAACACGGCCGCCAGAAATCGTGCTCCAGCAATTGGAGATGGGCCTCATCCGACGCTCTGCGGTCAAAGGGGAACTTGAGCCCGATGATCTGCAATGGCTGATCGGTCATGGTTTCGTTCGTCCTGGCATGCACGATATAGCAGGTGCGACGGTTCTGGTTCGGCTGCCGGAGCTGCTGGCCAGCGAGATGGCGCACGCGCTGGCCGATGAAGTCGTGAAACGCTCGAAAGAAGATCTGCATGAGACCGCTGCCTGGATCGCCGGCGCCGCAAGTAATCTTCCGCTTGGCGAGGTGGTGGCAGCGCAAGCCATTGTGGATGCCTCCAAACGTCCGAACGGCCTGCCTGTCGGCCTTATCAACACCCTGGTGAAGATGCCTCCCGAGCGCGAAGTGCTCGACGCGGGCGGCCACTACGCGATGGTGCTACCCGATGGCGCCATGGTGGACATTGAGTTCCAGTCCGATGGCAAAGGCGTGGTCATCATCGATGGGGAGCAGCACGAAATCGACCTCGGCGATGAGGAACAGGTCACCTACAAGAACATCCACCCATGGCTGATCCTGTCTCACGTTGCGTCAACGCCGTTCGAGGTGGTCGGGGAACATGGGGCCACTAGAGAAGACCCGAACCTGCTGCTGCAGATTGGGACGTGCCCTGTGCCTCTACGTGGAAATCGGGGGCCGCAATCGCTGCGCATGCTTCCGACGCTGGACATGCCCGATGGCACATCAATCGTGCATTCGGACGCCGGGGTCATAGAGCCCGTCACGCTCGGCATACTCGACTATCTTTCCGCGACCGAGGATCAGGCAGACAGTTGGGTCGCGACTGCGGCCAGTTCCGGCTCAGTTGCTTTGCTCTCCCGGGTCCATGTCGCGCTGTGGGTTCTGGCCAGCTTCGAGACTCACGCGAGAAGCGAATGGGCGAAGGCTCAACTCAAAGGCGTGATTCGTCCAAAACTGCGGGAGGCCATAGGTGATGCGGAAGAACCGCCATCACAAGGCTAACCCAGTGTGGTGCTCCTTCTGAGCGGCGCATAGCCGAGCAAGTTGAACTGGGTGTTGACGACTCTTGGCGAAGGGCGGCGCTGCGTTGCCGCCCTTCGCACAACGCTAGACAGCCTCCAGCGCGACAGCACTATCGACCAGGCGCCTCACGCTTTCACGAATGGGCTCGGAGAACCCAGATGATTCGGTAGCAGTCGCCGGTGCCGGCCGTTGAGGGCCCAGCAGCGCCTGCACGACCTTATCCAAGTTGGTCGGCGTCACAACATCCACGGCAGCCCGATCATCCAGCCCCTGGTGAGGCTTCGTCAGCAGGTGATACAGCTCCCACGCTTCTACGTGAGGGAGCCGCTTCAGCATTACCTGCGTAAGCTTGAGCTTGAGCGGCACCAATTGCCAGTCGGGCACGCGCTGTCCGCGATTGCCAATACTGATGGACAGCAGCTTACCGGCCTTCACTTCGCGGTTGACCTGATCCTTGGACTTGCCCGCCAGCTTGGCGAACAGTGGCACGGGCAAGCTGCTCTGCGCCTCGTAGACCGCCAGCATTTCCTCGCGCTCGCGCTGGATCTCCGACACCTCCGGCTCCTGCGGCACCGGGGCCTGCACGACCGGCACTGGAGATAGGCGCTGGAATGCAAATCCCTGACTCCCTGGGCTGACAACAATAGGCACGCTACCCGCGGACGGCACACCGCTGACGGCCGACGCGATCGCAGCCTCGGCAATCTTCTCGTCGTCAGCCATCGCCGGCACACCTTCAATGTGAATCGTCAGATGCGCGCTCGCAGCCTCCACGTGTCCCTGCTCCAAGAGATCCAGCCGGTCGGCCCAGTCCTGCATCATCCGGCGCCGTGGCTCAACGTACTTGGCATGGTTGTACGCAGAGCTGACCTTGTTGGGATCGGAATGGGACAGCTGGGCATCCACCCAGATCTTGGGATAGCCAACCTCGTTGAGCGCAGTCGACAACGTGCCACGGATGCCATGGCCGGTCAGTTGGTCTTCGTAGCCCATCCGGCGCAGAGCACTGTTGAGCGTGTTTTCGCTGATGCGCTTCTTGAGCTCGCTGCGGTGCGCCAGAAGATAGCGCTGGGCCGGCTTCATTTCACCGAAAAGGTACCGCACGACCTCAATGGCCTGCAGGGACAGAGGAACCACATAGGGCGGGACATCCTGCGGGCGCTTGCCCGCCTTGCGCATCTCATCCTGCAATTGCTTGACGAACTCTGGAGGGATGATCCACAGACCACGGTCCAGGTCGAACTGATCGGGGGTCGCCAAGCGCAGTTCTCCAGTGCGTACGCCGGTGAGGAACAGCAGGCGGATGCCGAGCTGCGTCTGCAGCCCCCGCCGACGGTATTCGCGCAGCTTGAGAAGCATGTCGGGCAATTCATGCAGGCGCAAATAGGGGTTGTGAGCAGTCGGCGGCTTGGGGGCCGCGACGACATCAAGATCCGAAGCCGGATTGACTTCCATCCCCTCGGCGATTACCAGGGCGTAGCGGAACATCTGCCGGAACCAGGTGCGAACCTTTTCCGCGGTGGTGAAGGCCTTTCGTTCTTCGATCTTTGCCAGCACGCCCAAGAGTTGGGGGCGGCGGATGTCGAAAATCGACATCTTGCCCAGGCTGGGCAGCACATCACGGTCAAATATCCGCAGGATCTGCGAGAGCGTGCTTTGGCGACCTTCCTTGAGCTCCTTGCGGCGATGCTCCACCCAGGCATCGAAGACCGCCTTGAAGGTGTGCTCGGCCGCAAGCTGGATAGCGTGCCGCTTCTGCTTGCGATCGGTGTGAGGGTTGATGCCCTTGGCCAGCAGGGCTCTGGCTTCGTCTCGCAGGATGCGGGCATCGCGCAAGCCGATCTCTGGGTAATTACCCAGAGAGATGCGCTTTTGCTTGCCGAGCCAGTAGTAACGGAAGTGCCACGACTTGCCGCCGACCGGTGAGACCACCAGGCCGAGGCCATCAAGATCGGGGAGGTTGTAGAGTTTGCCAGTGGTCTTGGCCTGGCGAACGATCAGATCAGAGAGTGCCATCATCGAGCTCCTAAGTTGAGACTTAGGCTCAATGCTCGTCACGGCTCCACTCCTGGCCCAGCAACAATCCGATCCTGGATCCACCCGCATTCTTTGGCCTCAATTCTGGCCTTAAAAACGCTGGCTGTCGGTGGATTTCAGTGGACGGCCCTGGAATGAAAAAAGGGGCCGAAGCCCCTGTTTTCAACGACTTACAGACGTCAGTGGAAGTCTGTAGATCATAAATTGGAGCGGGAAACGAGACGTGTACTAGGACAGTAAGTCGTTGTTTCCCAAACACTTTCTTCGTTGGGCTGGCCAGCGAAGACCTCAATTGTAGCCTTGTTTTTCGTCCTCGGCAACAAATTCGTCCAAAGAGTTCCACAGACGTCCAAAGAGCTGCACTCAGTACACCAGACCCACGATCGGTACATCGTCGTAGGCGACTGCCTCGAACTCATCATCCACGCCCGGTTGTCTGCCCCGCATCCATCATCGCGAAGACGATCAGGCAGATGGTTCTGGTGATGGCACAGGTCGGATTCCACCTGGGAACGCCTGCACCACAACTCACAGGCGACCTTCTGCTCAAGCTCCTTTGAAAGAACGCGCACGCTGGCCACCGCGTTTCCGCACACGATTCTTTGTCGATATATCAGGATGACGGGGCAAGCATGACAGATGCGGGTTTGCTGCGTCCGGCTGGACATTCGACGACGATTGCGGCCCCCTCACGCCTCCTGAGACCGCTGGCATATCAGGTCATACCTAGACGGTTTTGCAGAAACCGTAACTTCTCACGACCCTGATAGCGTGAGCGTCACTGTCGAGCCTACGTCCCGATGCTCGACCTTCTAATCGATGAATTTTTGCACATCGAGCACACGACGACTACCAGTTGCGCGAACTGGTGAGAAGTATTCAAACCACATGACGAAGCGGCCTTAGGTGCCCACTTCCTGCACAGACGACAGGCCGACCATGAGGTCGGTGACAAAGGAGTCGGTCATGTAGTTCTTCTCCTGGAAGGAGACGGAGCATGCACGAGAACAAGAATGATGCACCAACATCAAAGGTGTTCTATCGCCCGATCGAAGCGTCCATCCGCTGGGCCGGGCTGCTGCGATACGAGCAGGTGATCCTGGCTTCGATTTCGTCGCCAAGGCGCCTGCCGCAGTCGTTGGACTGCCCACGTTGTGCCGAGCTGAGGCTTTGCACCGAACGTATCTTCGACGGCATCCTCAATGGAGAACTGCCCTTCGGGCAGAACGGCATCACGACGCGCGATTCCACGCTGATCGACTCCCCTGATCTGACGGTGCGTCACGTCGATCTGAAGCGCTGGATGCGACAACACTATCCCGAGCAACGACCGGGCTTCCTCTTCTCCCGAAGCGAGCGCATCGCCCATCCCTTCATCTCGCTGGAAACTGGGCAGGCGATGCTAGTCGAGCGCCTGGCCCTGAAGTCCACCTTGGACCAGTACAAACGCCAACTGCATGAGTTGCAGGAAAAGCACGGGGCGCTTCTCAAGCAGATGGCGCCCTCTGCTGGCGCACAGTGCCTGATCAGTGATCGCGCCGAAGCCACCTACCTGAACATTATCGGCAGCATGCTGGACCTGATGCTCGGCCAGTCGCCTTCGGGCGTGCCGTACTCCAGCTTCAAGACTCAGGAGGCGGTGGTTAGTGCATTGGTCGCCCATCACAGCGGCGCAATGGGGATCGCGGAGCGGACGCTAAACGGCAAGTTCGCCACGGCCAGACGCCGGCTGCGTAGCGCGACAGTCTGAGGTTTTCCATCTTGTATGTGCAATCGCGGAGATTGCATTTGCAATGTCTTTTCCCATCCATGTCTATTGAATGGAGGTCACGCCAACAAACGCCACTGAGCGTTCAGGAGTGACCGCCATGTCGCAAACACCTGCACTGCCCGCAAGCGAGCGCCGCATCCTGCGGCTTGATGAAGTCGAAACCAAGTCGGGTTTCAAACGCGCCCACATCTACAACCTGATGCGCAAAGGCCTGTTCCCGAAGGCGCTGCGCCTGGGCGTGCGCGCGGTCGGCTGGGACTCCATCGAGATCGATCAGTGGATCGCCGAGCGCGTCAACAACCGGGCCTGACCCGTTCTCCAGCGGACTTCCCATCCTCACACGGAGAACGCCATGCAGGTCGTATCCATCATTTCAACAAAAGGTGGCGTCGGCAAGACCACCACGGCCGCGAACCTCGGCGGGCTTGCCGCCGACGCGGGGCTGCGTGTGCTACTGCTCGACCTCGACGTGCAGCCCACCTTGTCCTCGTACTACGAGCTAGGCCACCGCGCACCTGGTGGCATCTACGAGTTGCTGGCCTTCAACGAGCGCGACCTCGGGTTGCTTGTGTCCCGCACGATCGTCGCGGGCCTGGACTTGGTGCTCTCCAACGACCACCGAGGCGAGCTGAACACCTTGCTGCTGCACGCGCCGGATGGGCGCCTGCGGTTGCGCCATCTCTTGCCGGTCCTGGCGCCTCTCTATGACCTGGTACTGATCGACACCCAAGGCGCGCGATCGGTGCTGCTGGAGATGGCGGTACTCGCCTCCAACCTCGCGCTGTCGCCCGTGACCCCGGAAATCCTCGCGGCGCGCGAGCTGCGGCGCGGCACCATGCAGTTGCTCGAAGACATTGCGCCCTACCGGCACCTGGGCATCGAGCCTCCACCTCTGCATCTGCTCATCAATCGCGTCCACCCTGTGTCAGCCAATGCACGGCTGATCCAGCAGGCCCTGCGCGATCTTTTCCAGGACCATGCCGGCATCCGCGTGCTGGCCACCGACGTGCCGGCCATCGAGGCGTATCCGCGTGCAGCTACGCGCGGATTGCCAGTGCATCGGGTCGAATACCGCCAGCCGCCGAGCAGAGTCGCCCCCGCCGCGCTCGACACCATGCGCGGCCTCGCAGACGAACTATTTCCGCAATGGCGGCACCGATTTGCCATGGTGTCCGGCCGTCCGCCACACCCTCTTGATGCCGGGAGGTCCCATGGCGAACGCACATGAGCTTGCCCGAGGCCACAAGCGGCTTCGCGCCCTGATCGAGTTCGCGGTTGGCGAAGGTTGGCACGTCAAACGCACGCCTGGCGGCCACCTCAAGTTCACCAAGCCTGGCTGCGCCGCGATCTACACCAGCTCGACGGCCAGCGACCACCGGGCGACCCTGAATGCCCGTGCGCAAATCCGCCGCGCCGAGCGCGAGGCCCGATACCAAGCGCAGGGAGGCGGCCATGGCTGAGGTCACCTCCCAGCAGATGGCTGGCAAGCTGCTCGCGGCCGGGTTCGAGCGCAGCGGCCCGTCAGCCTCGACCTTGAGCGACCCGATCGCCGACACACCCATGGTCGTGACCCTAGATCAGTTGCGCCCCTACGACCACGATCCCAGGAAAAAACGCAACCCGGCCTACGAGGAAATCAAGGCGTCCATCCGCGAGCGAGGTCTGGACGCGGCGCCGGCCATCACTCGCCGACCAGGTGAGGATCACTACATCATCCGCAACGGCGGAAATACGCGGCTGGCGATCCTGCGCGAACTATGGTCAGAGACCAAGGACGAGCGGTTTTTCCGTATATCGTGCCTGTTCCGGCCGTGGCCCAGCCGCGGCGAAGTCGTCATGCTGACCGGCCACCTGGCCGAGAACGAATTACGCGGGGGCCTCACGTTCATCGAGCGCGCCCTCGGCGTCGAGAAGGCACGCGAGTTCTACGAGCAAGAAAGTGGCACTACCTTGAGCCAGTCCGAGCTGGCCCGCCGCCTCGCTGCCGATGGCTTCCCGGTACAACAGTCGCACATCAGCCGCATGAACGACGCGGTGCAGTATCTCCTGCCCGCGATCCCCACCGTGCTCTATGGCGGCCTCGGTCGCCATCAGGTCGAACGCCTGTCGGTCATGCGCAAAGCCTGCATGCTCGCGTGGGAGCGCTACGCCAAGGGCCGCTCCCTGGTTCAGGACTTCCACGAATTTTTCCAGGAAGCGCTGTCGCAATTCGACGTCCAGGCCGACGAGTTCTCCGCGCAGCGCGTACAGGACGAGCTGATCGGCCAGATGGCCGAGTTGCTGGGTGTCAATTACGACGTGCTCGCCCTGGACATGACCGAATCCGAGAGCCGGCAGCGCGCCTTGATCAGCGACCCAACGCCGCCCTCGACGCCGCCTGCGTTGCCGGAGCCTGAGTCGGAAACCATCGCGCGCCCACCTGCCAACACCGCGCCACCCACCGCAGGGGCTGCATCGGCAGCGCCGCCTGCAGGCCAACCTGCGGCAACGCCTTCGACGCGCGAGAGCGACACGGATACCAGTCAGGCGGGTCCGGCCAGCCCTGCGGCGGGGAGCGATCTGCTTCGGGAACACATCGTCTCGCCAGCACCGACGACCGAACGGCTCCAGTCCATCCAGCGCATGGTCGCCGATCAGTTGGGCGATGCGCTGCCTCCCGACTTCTCGGCGAGCGTCTTGCAGTCCATCCCCGTGCAGGCTGGCGGGCTCTATCCGATCTCCGATGTCTGGTACATCGATCCCGGCTTGGATACTGCCGAGCGCTTGCGCATCCACATCGCACAGTTCGCCCGCGAAATCGCGAGCGAGGCAGACCTGGACGAGTGCATTGATGACCGTGCAGAGGGTATCGGTTTCGCCTGCCGGGCCCGCACCCAAAGTCCGGCGCCGCTGGGCCGTTCCGTCCTCGCATTGTTGGCGTGCCTGGCCGGTCAGCGGCCCGCCGACGTCGGTCTGCACGACGGGCAAATCGTCATCGACCTGCCGGCGTTGCTGCACGGCCAGGGTGATGCGGCCCAGCGATTGAGCGACACCGCGCTGGTCAAGCTGTTCCGGCTGCTGCGGCTGGCCCGGCGCCTGCTCGATCTTGAAGCCGGCGCTGCGGACCTTGGAACGTGAGCGAGGGAGGCCAGCATGTCCGCACCACACCCACTCAACCAGGCCGTCATCGCCCAGGCCCTCTATGACCTGCGCAATGGGCAACTGCGCCGGTGCAAACTGATGGGGTTTGGTGAGGAAGAACTGGACGCCCTCAAGCATCCCGCGCTGATCAGCGTGCTCGCCAACGCCAACGTCTCCTGGTGCTCGGTGACGGTGAACCGCGAAGTGCTCCGGCGACTACTCAAGCAGGCGCAGGACGTGGAGAAGGAAATCGCCACGGTCGATCGCATGCTCAGGCTGGGTGCGAGCACCGAGATGGTCAGTCGGTTCTATGGCCTGACCCACCAGGAGGTGGCGCTTCGCCGCGAAATCCTCGGCCTGCCCAAGCGCAAGGGCCGCCACCCCGTGCTGGACGAGAAACAGGACACGGATCTGTGGCGGCAATGGAAGGCCGTGACCGGCAGCAGGAATGTCGATCTCGAAGACGAAACCTCCATTCTCGACGCCGCCATGGACTTGGCCGAAGCCATGTCGCTGCCTCTGTCGGTGGTCTGGGCCTCGATCAAGAGCTGGGTCGATCAAGGATTGGGTTGAGCCATGGCCGTGGACGACACCGCACCACGCCGTGGCCCCGTCGCACTCGCGGACCTGTTCGACGCCGCCTTGAAAGACCTCGTGCCCAAGCCCAGTGCGCCAGCACCTATGCCTGCGCCGACGCCCGCCACGTCCGGCGATGCCTTCCTCTTCAGCGGCAACCGGCATGAGACCGTGCCGCGGCGACTGTTCCTCGACCGTCGCCTGACGCCGCTGGAGCGCAACGCCTGGCAGGTGTTCCGGCTGATGCTCAACGACGATGGCGTGACAGCCTTCCCGACGTATGAGCAGCTTCGACCCTGGCTGGCATCGATGCCATGCGCCGGGCAGGCCTCGCATGAAACCGTGGCCCGAGCGTTGACGCTGTTGCGCCTCACCCGATGGTTGAGCCTGGTGCGGCGACGGCGTGACCCCAAGACCGGCCGCATCCTCGGCAACCTCTACGTTCTGCACGATGAACCGCTGACGCCCTTCGAGGCCATGCAGCTCGACGCCGACTACCTGGCACTGGTCAGCCAGTCCCTCGGCCATTCGGCCAAGGCCGTCCAGATGGTCGGCCTGAACACCCTTAAGGAGATCGCGGAAGATCCGCTGCTCTCCGGGCGCACATTGCCGTCGCGGCTGCAGGTTCTGGCAGAACGCCTCGCCAGCCAAGGCATCACGGCCGCCGCAAGTTATCCACAGGAGGACGCCGCCCACGATTCCGAAGAAGGAGCATCGAGCCTTCTTCGGAATGCGGATGACCCATCTTCGGAATCCGAAGCAGGGGCGAAACCCGTGCTAAACGCCTCTCTTCGGAATCCGAAGATGGCCCGTATAGTACGTAGTAGTCGTATTAATGAAGTACGTACTACCGCGCAGGCGCGCGCGCTGGGCGATCTGCAATGGCCCAAGCGCTTCACGGAACTGAAGGCAGAGCAGCAGACAGGTGCCAGGGTGGCATTGCAGCAGGTTGATGCCGCGCTGAGACAGGCCGTGCTGGACGAATGGGCCACACGATGCAGCAGTCATGGCATCCGCAATCCTGCGGGGTATCTGTTCGGCATCATTCAGCGCGCCATCCATGGCGAGTTCAATGCCTGGGCCAAGAAAGACGCGCCATCGGCATCCGTCCCGCCAAACGAGCGACCACCACCAGCACCGCCACCTCAGCCGCAGGGTAAGCCAGTGCCGCCAGAAGTCGCCAAGCAGCACATCGAGCGGCTACGCAATCTGCTCGCCAGCAAGTGAGTCGGCATGCAAGGCGGTGAAACTAGATGCCCATGGCCGCCAGTAGAGCTATCCCCTGGGGATAGTTCCGCTGCTGGGCACAACGCCAAGCTGTCGCAGGCCTGGGATCGACCATCTGCCGCAGCATCGGCGTTGCCCCCCCTGATCCCGGCGTGCAGCGTTCGTTGGCGCTCCATGGAGCTATCCCCTGGGGATAGCTCGCGCCGCATGCAACCGCCACGCCCTAAACCGGGGCCCGCCGGGATTCGGATTCTTGACTGACTGCCTTCCGCTTCCTGTCGAAGCTGGCCGCTCCTTTTCCAACAACGAGCGGACACCATGGCAACCAATGAACCTCTGCAACTGAATCTCGGCTCCCTGCGCAGTGCGATGTCGCTGACCCTGCACACCCATCACGCTTCCCGCATCTGGCATGGTCGCGCCGCCGCCGAGGGGCGACCGGGCATCGTCGGCCTGAATGGCTATATCGCCCAGATGAACAAGATGCGGCGGGGCTCGGAGCAGGACGATCCGTACTCGGACTGGTGGATGCTGCGCATCGAGGACAAGCTCGACCACACCAAGGTCACGCTGCAATCGCTGCGCGAGCAGGTGGACCAGGCGCTGGCGAGTGTGCCGCCGGCGCTCAGCCTGGGCGAAAACCTGAACGTGCAGCCGGTCAAGCTCCCGCTCTTCGTCAACGCGCAGCTCGGCTTTGCCGCGGTCTATCTCCTGGCCGACTACGACGACATCGCCCGCAAGCTGATCCTCGCCCATCACACCGCGCTCATTGACCGCATCACCTTGGAACGCTGGCTCAACGAGGGCGCACATTCACTGCGCAGCCTGTTCTCGCTGGCCCAGCAGTATCGCTATTCGGGCTGCACACGCGATGACTTCGCGTCGAAGAATGCCGCAGCGCGGGCAGCGCTGGAGAAGTATGGCGAACTGCCGCAGGACGTGCTGGAAGGCACGCGCCGGTCGAAGTTTGCGCCGCCCATCGTGCGCCGTGGCCTGCAGCAGCGCGGCGACGGTCCTGCCGAAGCATCACTGCCCGGCGATGAAACCACCACCGCAGAGTCGCCCGAAGCCGCAGCCGGCGAGGACGAGCCGGCATGAGCGATCCGAACCCACCGACCCGCTACTTCCGAGGCCTGCAACAGGGTGCCTTCATGCGGCTGGAACACGCGGCCTATCTAAAAGGCCTTTTAAAGCCTTTTAAGGGTAAAGGGGACTTCGAGGCCTGGGCCAGCCAGTGCTTCGCCATGCGCGACGAGTTGATTGCCCTGGCACAGCGACAGGTGCTGGAGCAGGCATGCGGGCACCCCTTCCACCTGCTGCCCATCGAACTGGCCCAACAGACCACTGGCGCAGGAACCGTCTTCTTGCGCTGGCGCAGACACGACAGATCGGCCATGGGCGTGGCGCTGTGGCGGGAGCTGGTCGCCAGCAGCAGCACACCCGTCAACCTGCTGGCCGACCTGCACGCGATCGAGCTGCAGCGCATCACGTTGAACATGCAGATCAGCCTGCTGCACACCCTGGGCAGGCAGGCGCAGGAATGCGCCAGCAAGGCGGCCGAGGCGGACGACGCCTACCTGCGCCGGCTCACGCCCATTCCCGCCGCAATGCGCGATCGGTGATTGCGCCGGGCATCCAGCACGCTCCCGGCGCCGACGAGGCACGGGTATTTCAACCACCACGGAGATCACACCATGAGCACGCATTTTTCCGGCGAAGGCAACATCGGTTCGCCACCGGAGTACCGCGAATTCCCCAACGGCAACGACGAACCCAGCCGCCTGCTACGCCTGAACGTCTATTTCGACAACCCTGTGCCGAAGAAGGATGGCACGTTCGAGGACCGGGGCGGCTTCTGGGCGCCGGTGGAAATCTGGCACCGCGACGCCGAGCACTGGAAGGACCTGTACCAGAAAGGCATGCGCGTGCTGGTCGTCGGCCGCATGGAGCGCGAACCTTGGACGGACAACGAGGATCAGCCGCGCGAAACCTGGCAAATCAATGCGCGCAGCGTCGGCATCCTGCCGTACCGCATCGAGTCCGTGGCCCTCAGTCCGAAGCCGCAGGAGGCAGAACCGAAGCCCCAGGCCGCTCAAGAATCGACCGCGCCGAAGGAGGCGAAGCGCAGGAAGTGAACCGGCATGGAGGGCGGCGGCCGCAATGCTTCGCCGCCCTCCATGCGCTCGCGAGCTATCCCCAGGGGATAGCTCCACCAACGTCCACCGACTTCCACGCGCTCCCGCAAATCGCGGCTTCCGGTCCGCACACCTGCGGCCACGCGCCACCCCGCCCAAGCCATTCCATTCCGTGAAAGCGGTCGCCGCTGCATGCGGCTTGTTTGCTGCTGCCCCAGGTGGCGCTCGGCATCCTCGATTCCAGCAACTCCATGAACAACGGGAATCGGGATGGACGGACATGCGGCTGTTCTTGTGCGAGAAGCCCTCCCAGGGCAAAGACATTGGCCGGATTCTCGGTGCCACGCAGCGCGGTGAAGGCTGCCTCAACGGTTCCGGCGTCACCGTCACCTGGTGCATCGGCCATCTCGTGGAAGCCGCAGCGCCCGAAGCCTACGACGAGCAGTTGAAGCGCTGGTCCATCGAGCAGTTGCCCATCATTCCCCAGCATTGGCGGGTCGAGGTCAAACCGAAAACCGCCACGCAGTTCAAGGTCGTCAAGGCGCTTCTGGCGAAGGCGACCCAGCTTGTCATCGCTACCGATGCCGACCGCGAGGGCGAGTTGATCGCGCGCGAGATCATCGACCTGTGCGGCTACCGCGGCCCCATCGAGCGGCTGTGGCTGTCGGCGCTCAACGACGCATCCATTCGCGCCGCACTCGGCAAGCTCCGGCCATCGGCCGAGACCTTGCCGATGTACTACTCGGCGCTGGCGCGCTCTCGGGCGGACTGGCTCGTCGGCATGAACCTCAGCCGGTTGTTCACGGTGCTGGGGCGGCAGGCCGGCTACGACGGCGTGCTGTCGGTCGGTCGCGTCCAGACCCCGACGCTCAAACTGGTCGTGGACCGGGATCGCGAGATCGCAGCCTTCGTGTCCGTGCCGTACTGGGCCATCGACGTGTCCCTGTCCGCTGGCAGCCAGGCTTTCACCGCGCAGTGGGTTCCCCCGAAAGCATGCACCGACGACGCCGGCCGCTGCCTGCAGCAGCCCATCGCGCAGCACGCCGCGCAGCAGATCCGCGCCGCGGACAGCGCCCAGGTGGTGGCGGTCGAAACCGAGCGCGTGCGGGAAGGCCCGCCGCTGCCGTTCGACCTGGGGACCTTGCAGGAGGTGTGTTCCAGGCAGCTTGGGCTCGATGTGCAGGAGACCTTAGACATTGCTCAGGCCCTATACGAGACGCACAAGGCCACGACGTACCCGCGCTCCGATTCGGGCTACCTGCCCGAAAGCATGTTCGCCGAGGTGCCAACGGTCCTCGACAGCCTGGTCAAGACCGATCCCTTGCTGCGACCGATCATGGACCAGCTCGACCGCACTCAACGCTCACGCGCCTGGAACGACGCGAAGGTGTCTGCTCACCACGGCATCATCCCGACGCTCGAACCGGCGAACCTCTCGACCATGAGTGAGAAGGAACTGGCAGTGTATCGGCTGATCCGGGCGCATTACCTGGCGCAATTCCTTCCTCACCACGAGTTCGACCGCACTGTGGCGAACCTCTCCTGCGGCCAGCAGACGCTGGCGGCCACCGGCAAGCAGGTCGTCGTCAAGGGGTGGCGCCTGGTGCTGGCCGAACCGCAATCCGAGGAGGATGGCGACCCTGCGGCGCGCAGCCAGGTACTGCCCGCGCTGCGCGAGGGCCTGGCATGTCAGGTGGCCGACGTCGATCTGAAGGCGCTCAAGACGCTGCCCCCTCGGCCCTATACGCAGGGCGAGTTGGTCAAGTCCATGAAGGGCGTCGCCAAACTGGTCTCGGACCCGCGCCTGAAACAGAAGCTCAAGGATACGGTCGGCATCGGCACCGAAGCGACGCGGGCCAACATCATCAGTGGCCTGCTGACGCGGGGCTACCTCATGAAGAAGGGCCGCGCCATCCGCGCCTCGGATGCGGCCTTCACCCTGATCGACGCGGTGCCCACAGCGATTGCCGACCCAGGGACAACCGCCGTCTGGGAACAGGCGCTGGACATGATCGAAGCTGGACAGCTCACGCTGGACGTATTCATCGGCAAGCAGGCTGCATGGATCTCACAGTTGATCGCGCAGTACGGCAGCACGTCCCTGTCCATCAAGGTTCCCCACGGACCGCCTTGCCCACAGTGCGGCGCACCGACGCGCCAGCGCACCGGCAAGAGCGGCCCATTCTGGTCGTGCAGTCGCTACCCCGACTGCAAAGGCACGCTGCCGGTCGAATCCGGCACGTCCAAGCGTGGTGCCTCGCGCCCGCGCCGCAGCGGCCGCAAAGGCTCCTGACCGACCCCGTTCCCCGTGAGCCGTGCCCGCCATCGGCGGCGCGGCCTGTGTTCCGCACGCCCTGCGGGACGCCCAGCGCGCAACGCCTTCTTGTCCGTGTGCGCGTCCCGCTTGGTCATCCCCGGCCGCGGGACCTGAAGGTAGCTTCTCCGCGAACCGCCTCCTGCGCGTTCTGCTGATCTGCATTTCTCCCGCCTCTGCGAAGGGTCCCCCGGTGGCTTGCCAAGCTGCGCGAGCCACCCGGAGACCCTTCGTGGTCAGCGGTATTCGGTGCCGGTGCCCGCCGGCGCAAAAACGGGCTCCCTTTGTGCGCGGATGTGCGCCAGACGATGCCGGCGCGAACCACGACATGCGCCGGGTGTGATTGCTGATGAGCAGACGGTTCTAGCGACGACCGGGCCTGCACCAGCCCACGGGTGGTTCTGTCCTCCCGAGCCGAAGGCCGCAGGGCCTTCGGCGCCTTTCTCCTGCCTATCAACGTCCCGGCCCGCCCCGGGCCACACGAACAGGAGACCCGACATGAACCCGCAACCTTGCACCCTTCGCGGTGCACCCCAGGCCGCGCCACTGCTGTACGGCAGCGTGTGCAGCGGCATCGAGGCCGTGAGCCTCGCATGGCAACCCCTCGGCCTCAAAGCCGCGTGGTTCGCCGAGATCGAGCCGTTCCCGAGCGCCGTGCTCGCCCACCGTTACCCCCATGTGCCCAACCTGGGCGACATGACCGCGATCGCCCGTCAGGTGCGCGCCGGCACCGTGCCGGCGCCCGACATCCTGGTCGGCGGCACGCCGTGCCAGTCGTTCAGCGTTGCCGGCGCGCGCCAGGGGCTGAACGACCCGCGCGGCGCCTTGACCCTTGCCTATGTGGAGCTTGCAAATGCCATCGACCAAACCCGCCACCAAGACCGCCGCCCGCCGGCAACGCTCGTCTGGGAAAACGTCCCCGGCGTCCTCAACGACCGCAGCAATGCCTTCGGGCATTTCCTGGGAGCACTGGCCGGAGAAAGCCGTGCGCTCCAGCCGCCAGGGGAAAAATGGGCGCACGCTGGTTGTGTGTCTGGACCCCGCCGCCGCATCGCCTGGCGCGTGCTCGACGCTCAATATTTCGGTGTCGCCCAACGCCGCAAGCGCGTGTTTCTTGTGGCATGTGGTGGTGATGACCTCGATCCCTCCGAAGTACTTTTTGAGCGCACAGGCCTGCGCGGGGATTCTTCTGCGGGCCGTGCGCCGTGGCAAGAAGCTGCCCGCGCTGCTGGACCGGGTGCTGCAGCAGCAGGCGGATACGCAGGATTCGCTGGACTGAACCAGCCCTACGGCAAGGTCACGACGACGTTCGGATTCAGCGGCGGCATTGGCCCCGTCGATGTTGCGGCATGCCTGATGGCCGCGGGTCCCAAGCACGACATCCGCACCGAGACGTTCATGGTGCAGTCCATCGCCGGCAGCATCGCCCACACCCTCGACACCGCCAACAACGGCAAGGGCAGCAGCGAGGACGGTACGGGAAAGGGCGTGCCGATCATCGCCTTCACCGCCCAGGGCAGCGGCGCGGACGCCACGATCGAACTGACGCCGACGCTGCGTGCCGGCGGGCATCGCAACAGCCATGCGAACGCAGGCGTCGTGCCCGCCATCGCCTTCGCGCAGAACAACCGCGGCGAAGTGCGCTTCGAGTCGGGCCATGGACAGGTGTCTTGCACCGTCCTGTCCAACGGCAAGCCGGGCTACGGTGTGCCGATGGTGGCCTGCGTTGCCCTGCGGGGACGGACGCAGGGTCTTGCCGCCGAACTGGGCGGAAGCGTTGCGGCGGCGTTGCGTACCAGCGGCGGCGGCGCAGACAAGCCCCATGTCCTGGCCCCCGACTTCGAGGCACATTTCCGCTACGACTGGAATGAATCCGGTGCAGCGGACTGGTCGCAATGGCGGGTGCGGCGGCTGATGCCCATGGAGTGCGAGCGGCTGCAGGGCATGCCCGACGACTACACGCTGATCCCCTATCGCGGCAAGCCTGCCGCAGACGCTCCGCGCTACAAGGCGATTGGCAACTCCATGGCCGTCCCGTGCATGGCTTGGCTGGGCAACCGGCTGGTGCAGTGCCTGCACAAGACGGACTCGACCGCTTCGGATTGATCGACGACGCAGCCTGCCGGCCGCGCCATTCTCCCCCTGCATTGCCGATGTATCGGCAGCAGCCCGCAGCCAGGGTGTCAAGGCTGCCGTGGGTTCCGCCCACGCCACCCACCAGTTCGCTTCGGCATCTCACCGGCGAACGCTGCCCACCGGGGCACCGATGCCTCCTTTCTCCAACCCACGGGATGGTCGCCACGTCCCGTCAGGGGCATGTCGCCACCCGGTCGATTTCAGGACTTCCCATGGACACCATCACCAAGCAAGACCGCATCACGCTGAAGAACCTCAAGGTCGCCGACTTCGCCAGCGAGGAAACGCTGTGCTTCACCGCGACCATCGTGTTCGACGGCACTCCCATCGCCGAGGCCCGCAACGACGGGCATGGCGGCTCGACATTCCTCCGCGCGCTCAATGGCAAGACGACGCTGCTGGCTCAGGCCGAAGCCTTTGCCAAGGGCTTGCCGCCTGCGCCGCTCGATCTAGGTCAGGAGGGTGAAGACCCTCATTACATCGACATGACGCTCGACTTCCTGGTCGATGAACTGGCCGATGCCATGCACGCGGAGCGCAAGGTGCGAGCCGCCTTCAACCGCGACATCGGCAACAAGGTGCTGTTCATCAAGGACGGCAAACTGCTGTTCATCAAAGGCATCAAGCTCAAGGCTATCGCCGACCGCAAGGCGTACTTCGCGTCGCTGCGCACCAGGCAGGCCCAGCCCATCGTCATCCTCGCCGAGCTTCCGCCCGAGCGGGCATTCGACCTGTGGAAGCAGCATGTCCTGGGCGACAAGCCCGATTGACCCAGCGCCACCGCACCCTCCTGACAGCCCCGTACTCGATGCGGGGCTTTTCTTTTCCGGTGCTCATCAATCGGGGCTGGGCCGAATGCCGTTTTCCAACTGACGCGACGCAGCCCTCGCACGAAGCTGCCTGCATGTTCGCTGATTCGTCAGCACATGCCAGCAGCCAGGGTTCCAGGCTGCCGCGGGTCTCTCCCGCGTCACCCACCAGTCCGCATCGCATCAATTCTGCGGATGAGCGTCCCCGTGACGCTGATGCTTTTTATCAACCGCGTGCGGGAGCTGCCATCCCGTGAGGGACAAGGCCCCGCTTTTCCAAGGAGCCCGTCCATGTCCCAGCAAGCCTCTTTCGGCCAGTTGGCCCTGACCTACTGCGGCAAGTTCCTGCCGCTCGAAGTCTTGCAAAGCGCCGCCGGCCACTACATCGGCACGCGCGATACCGAAGGTCCCGTTTCGCGGGAATCCCGCGAGTACTTCCGCAGCTATGCCGCGGCTCAACGCGCCCTCGAAAGAGGCGGCTGGTCCCAGCTCGCCATTCCCTGATCCAACTGGAGAAATCACGTCATGAACCAGCTACTGCCGCGGGAAGTCGTCGATCAGATCATGCGGGAAGAGCAGCATTTCGCTGCCGCGCCCCAAGCCTTCTTCGAGGCCTGGAAGCGCGGTGTCGAGATTGCTGGTCCCGAGTGGTTCGGCGACGGCACCCGTGAAGGCCTGAACCAGGCCAACACCAAGTGGGATTTGCGTCCCGACATGCTGCGGCTCAACGATGCCCTCGGCGTCCTGAGCAGCGGCGAACGCATGTTCCTGTCCGCCATGGTCAGCTTCTACAACGCGCGCGAGGGCGGTGCCATGCTCAAGCGCTGCCGCTTCCACGGGCTGTCGGACTTCGACGGTCTCGATCTGGAACGCCGCAAGGTCATCGCCGACCTGCTGGTGAACTACAGCGGTTGGTGAGCCGGTCTCCGGCACGCCACTGTCCTCTCGCCCCCCCGTGAGGGACATGCGCCCATAAGGCCATGTCCCTCAATTTTTCTTCCCCATCGCCCGACGCCAACGGCCTTGGGCTATTCCCTGCGGATGCCATCGTCCGCATGGGCTGGCTCCGCTCTTCTCGAAAGGAGCCAGCATGGCAAACAACTACTACGAAGGCACGGGCGTTCTCGTGCTCAACCGCGTTACTCCCGTCATCAAGGCACTGTTCGGTGCTTTCGCGCTCGACGAAAACCATCCCGGCAATGGGCAGGCCTACATCGCCCAGATCGCCGAAACCAATGATCCACGCTGGACAGATGTGCTGAGTTGTCGATTCCGCCTCTGCTTGAACGGCTGGCCGCGCACTTCCGTGCTGACCAGGACGGGGAGCGGGAGAACCTGATCGAGCACCACCAATTCGAGGACAGCGCCGACCTGGAAGCCCTGCTTCTGATCGCTACCCGCTTCGATGACGGCCATAACCTGACCGCCATCCAGTTTGAGGGCTGCTGGTATTGCAGCAAGCCAAGGCTATTCGAGTTCGGCGGCAACGGCTGCTACCTGAGCCGCGAGGTCCAGGTCTTCAGAACGTCCTCGCAGGCGCTTCAACTCGGCGATCAACTGCGCAACACCATCCTGGCCGCCGACATCGAAGAGGCCTCAGCGTTGATCGCGCTGGAGGCCGCCAACCTGCTTGCCGGCATCACCGATGAGCAATTTCGCCTAAATGTGCGCCATCGCATCGCCGAACGGCTGGTTCAGACGCCAACGATCAGCGCCGACTGACGCATTTTCCACTTTCAACCCACCGGGTCCAATTCCCGGTGGCGGGGATTGGCCCCATTATTCAAATCTGGAGAGTTCCCATGTCCCAGAAACCCAATCCCTTTCTCCGCGGCTACTGGAATCTAAAAATCGTCCGCACGCTGTGCATCGGCTACGACGACGGAAGCCCGCATGTCTGGCGAATCATCCACGCGAGTCAAAAGCACTTTTCCGACGAGGAACTGATTTCATCCTCGTGCATCGTCACCAGCGATTTCGCCGTGGTCAGGAATGGTCCCGAACCCGTGAGTGCCGAGGTGCTGGCCGAATGCGATACCGCAGAAGGTGTCAGCGGCGAAGGTGTAATCGGTGCCGTGGTCTATGCCATCCATGGCGACGACTTCGACGGTCGCCCCATCCACGTCGGCGACGCCTATTCGGCAGAGGCAGCGCGGGAAGTCGTACAGCGCCTGAGTTTCGAGACCGGCTACTACAGCCGGTGCTGGGAAATCAGCAGCGCACACATCAGCCAAGAAACCGGCCAATACCTCGCCAACCTGGCAGACCTCGCTACGCCGGAGGCATTCCTGTTCATCGCGTTCCGGGTTCCGTACAGCCCGGCGATCGGCATCAAGCTGATCTCCACCCCCTGGACGGACAAGAACCTGGACCACGCCGAGGGCATCAGTGCGGAGCAGCTTCGCCAGGAGCACCGAAGCAAGGGTATGCCGGATGACCTGGCGAACGTCATTGAACTGGCTGGCCAGGCCGACGTGCGCATCCTGATTCTCGACGCCGACGCACCCGTGCTGTTGGGCCTGCCGTTGGCCGAATCCTAGCAGCCGCTCGACGCAACATCCTTCCTCTTTGTTCTCCCCCATACCGGCCCGTCTCCCTCCCGGAGCCGGGCTGGTCCATTTTCATAGGAGCAACCTCATGTTCCCCGACCTCATCTCGCGCACGCCAGACTTCGAGCACCAGCTCGGCGCCTGCGTCAATGCCATGGGCCAGGACGACGCCATCGGCCAGATCCTGGTATTCGAGCGCATGAGCGGCACGCTGCACATGCGCCATATCGCCAGCGCCGACCTGGTGGACACCGACATTGACGACTACGAAATGGTCGTCTTCGACGGTGGCAACACCAGCGGCGATACATGGAAGCATGTCTTCTTCCCACATCAGCGCGAGCACTACTTCGTGTACGAAGCCTGACCCAACCAAGCCCCTTTCGAGGGGCTTTTTCTTGTCCGCAGCGCAGGAAAGCGGGTGCGACGCTGTGCGATTTCTTGCAAGCAGGCCGCCCATTCCAGAGCCATCCTTGCTCCATGTTCGTCGGCGTTGCCGACACATGCCCTGGCAGCCGAGACCTTCAAGGCTGCAAGTGCGGGAAACCGTGCTGGTCGTTTCTTTCTATGGACGTACCCCGTCCGTTCACGCCACCCACAAGGGACCTCTCCCTTGCGGGCGGGGAATCCCTTGTTCTTCCTCAAGGAGATTCCCATGGACCGTTCCCTCATCAAATCCATGATGCCTTCGCTTGTCGCGGGCCATGTCCCTCGTAACGTGCGTTCGTTCAAATACCGCGTATTCGATGATCAGCCGCAGTCCTCGACGTTGGGCTTCGCCATCGACCCTCAGCCCTTCAACGGCAAGGTAGTCTCCGCGACCGACGATGCCATCGTCGTCAAGCTCAAGCCTTCCGAGTTCGCCGTGCTCGATCCCAACCTGGTGACCACCGTTCCCAGCGAGGGCGCCAAGGTCCATGTCCAACCCTACGCCCGGCGACGTTTCGACGGGCTGCGCGCGGACACCCCGGAAGTCGTCACCGAGAAGACTTCGGATGGCACGCCTTACACCATCACGAGGCATATCCTTGGCAAAGCACCCGCCAAGCTGCCCATTCCCGAGCCGCAGTGCATGGAGCTGGGCCAACTCATCGAGCAGTTGGAGGAGATGCCCGCGCCCGACGGGTTCCGGTGCATCACCCACATGCTGGTCGATGCAGGTGCCCGCGACTTCGCCTGGGTCGATCCCAAGCCCTCCAAGATCATCGAGACCCCGCCGGCGATCAGCTTCACGGTCTCAACCACCAAGTTCGAGGGTCAGGTGACGATCCTCTACGACCGTGGCGGCGACACCTACGTGGTGGAGCTGCACCGCGACGGTGAGTTGATCGATAGGCACGACGGGGTGTATTTCGACATGCTCGGTGAAGTGCTGGAGCGGCTCATCGACGACGGGCGCTGGCGCCTGATCGACGTGAGCATGATCGACGCCAAAGCCTCTCGGCAACGTCAGGCGATTCCAGCCTGACGTGCCAGACAGGAAGCCTAGCGGCACGACTGATCAGTCCACAGCCTATCGGCGACTGCCCCACAAGCCTTCCATCCGTTTCGGTGGAGGGCTTTTTTTCTTCATCCATACAGGAGATTTCAACCATGTCACTGCGATTCAGAGGCTCCGACCTGCGCCCCGTGCTTGCCGAGGCCATCGCCAACCAATGCCGCGTCGCCCTGGCCAAGGACCAGGGCGTGTACTTCCTCGCCGAGCGCGGAGAGCGCCGCCCCGATGGCCGCGTGAAGCTGCTGGCCTATGCCGTCGGCTGCAACCCGGATACCGACCCGTTCGATGACTGGTGGGAACTGGCACGCGCCGAGCTTGGCGGCGACGACTTCGGCGAGTTCTTCGACCCGAAAGACAGCGTTTTCACTCGCATTCTGCAAAGCTCAGATGATCTGGAGCTGTCCGCCACCGCTACGTATCTGTCACTGGCGGCGGTGGAATCGGCGTAGTCCAAAAATGTCCGCATACCCCTTGAAGCCCCCATTTCGGGGGCTTTCTTTTGGGCGGAACTGGGCAGCCTGGAAAAAATGGGAAGCGCCCGGATGCCGATTGATTGCTGTCGCGCGCGCGAGGCCCGGCCATGCTGACCCCATGCCTGCTGACGTTGTCAGCGACATGCCGGGCAACCATCGGTCTTCGAGGTTGCGTCGCAGTTCCCACTGCGTGACCGAGCCAGCTCGCACCGCATCCATCCGCGAGCGGCCACCAGTCTCTGGTGGCGGATGCTTTCGCCTTATCGACCCACCGCGGGGTTACGCACCTTTCCCCGCATGCGTGGGGCTGGTGTGTCTCCGCTTCTTCCCTATGGAGATTCACCATGAACACCACGTCCAACGAGAAATCGTATTTCGACCTCCACACCTCGGGCATCGGCTATATCCAGCGTGTCCGTGAAGTGCCTGTCCGGGGCGGCCGCCGTGCGCAGCCTTTCCTGGCATGCACCGTTGCCGCGCTGGTCGGCCCCGCCAGGGACCCCAGCTACCGCTACTTCGACGTCAAGGTCTCGGGTGCCGAGGCCAAGAACCTCGTCCAGCGCTACATCGGCGTTGACGATCCCAAGCAGCGCCCGCTGGTGCGCTTCCGCCTCGGCGACCTGTGGGGCGATGCGTACATCCGCGACAAGGGCGAGCGCAAGGGTGAAGCCGCCGCGTCTCTCAAGGCGCGACTGCTCAAGGCCGAGCCGCTTGACCGGGCCGAACTGGCTTCCATCAAGCAGCACGAGCTGATCACCCGCGGCATCGGCTACCTTAGCCGTCCGAAGGACGTCACCCCCAAGGATGGCGATCCGTTCCTGTCGTGCTGCGTCGCGGCTCTGGCCGGGCCTGTCGGTGAACCGGACTATCGGTACTTCGACACCATCGTCGCCACCCCTGAAGCCGAGCACCTGGTTCGCCGGTGCGTGCAGGCCATCGAAGGGGACCGCAAGGTGCTGATCGCCTTCAAGTTGAACGACATGAAGATCGATCCGTACATCCGCACCAAGGGTGAGCGCGCCGGGGAGCCGGGAGCGAGCCTGGAATCGACGCTGATCCACATCGGTCTGATCAAGATCGACGGCACGCAGGTCTATCCGACGAACCAGGCGCAGGCCGAGGACGCACCCGCGCCCGAAGCCGAGGACGCCGCCGACACCGCTGCCGACCAGCCTGTCAAGCCCGCCGAGCGCGAGCCCGCAGGTGAAGTCGAAGAGCAGGAGCCGGCATTGGCTGCTTCGTTCTGATCCGGCATGGCCCCTCACGGGGCCTTGCCTTTTTCCTATTCCTCAAGGAGAAGCATCATGGCAGTCACATCGGCACCCGAGAAATCGGCCACGCCCATCATCGTCCCGGGCCAGCTCGCGCTGCGCACCATTCACGGCCGCAACGGAAAGTTCAATGTTGGCAAGCTCGAATGCCAACTCGGAAAATTCACGATTAAAGACGCGGAGTTGGAGCAATACCCCGAGGGCAAGTACCAAGGGGAGTTCGTTCTTCGCTACATCTTCCTCAAAGGCTATCCGATCAGCGACGGCAGCATGCGTTTCGAGATGCGCGCCAACCTGGACGGTATGACACTTTTCGGCATCGACAAGCTGAGCAAGGCCGAAGCACATAGCTTCGCCCCGCAGGAAGTCGATCCGCTCGATGAAGAGCAAGGGACGCAGCCTGTGGCAACGCCGGCCAAGCCCGCCAAGGCATCCAGGTCCGCCAAACCTGCACCCGTGCAGGCGTCCGCGGACCCGCTGGTCGATACCACGCCCTTCGGCGTGGACGCGCCGCCTGCTGCGGCTGCTGCCGCCGGCAGCACCGAGGATGGCGACGCCGCGCTGTTCGGCCTGTTGTGGCCGCTGGGCGAGTCCGTGAAGCTGGATTCGACCATCGACCGCCGCGCCCTGCGCGCGCAGATCGCCCGCCTGGGCGAACTGGGCTACGCGCTGGACTTCAAGACGCAGGAGTGGAGCCGCCAGGCCGAACTGCAACCTGCGTGATTGCGGACGCCGCATCCGCGGTGTTCTTCATCCACCCGCCGGGGTTCCTTCCCCATGCGGGGGGAGGCCTCGGCTTTCTTCTGGAGGTCTCCATCATGTCCACCATCGCTTGCGATACACCCCGTTCCGCGCTGGACGAAACCGCGTGGCGCGCCGTTTGCAAGACGGCCGCCGAGCATGCCCAACGTGGTTGCGGCCTGTCCTGGGATCACTGGGTCACGCTTTTCAGCTCGGAGATCGACGCGCAAGCCAGTCGGTTGCCGCATGACCAGCGCACTCAAGCGCTGGAAATCGCGACCCGGGAATGGGACTACGCAACACCTGCCGAACGGCAGGAAACCCAGGACTGGAATGCGGAGCATGGCTACTGCTCGCATGGGATCGAGTTCGGCTACTGCCCGGCCGGTTGTGATCGCGACGATGACGACTGGGACTGAGGGCAAAGCATAGGTTCCTTCGCCGCACACGCGGCATTTCCATCACCCGCTGGGGGTTCTTCCCCACGGGGAGGCCTCCGGCTTTACTTCTTCAGGAGGCCTCTCATGGGCTGGTATTTCTCACCTCAATCGCGGTCTGAACTGATCGCGGAACTGATCGCACAGCAGGAGACCGAGCGCGCCAGCGTGAAGGTCATCGCCCACACGCTGCGCGGCAACGTCCTCTGGTCCGTCGCGGAAGTGACGGCCAAGGCCGAAGGCGTGCATCGTGATCTCGCACCGGGCCAGTCCCTGCGCTACATCCGCTGCGATCTTCTGGAACGCAGCGGCAACCAGTGGGGCTACAAGCCGCTGGACGAGTCCATGCACCCGTACTACTACTCGTGCCCGTTGAGCTACCTCGACATGGCGCCGGAGCAGTCCGCCGACTGGCGTGCAGGCGTTCGCGCCTACCACGCGCGGCGTCGCACCCCCACGGCATCCACGGCACCCGCCGCGGCGCTGTTGGCCTGAGTCAGGAGGAACCGACATGGACCCGATCCTGGCTGCGCTCCCCGCCTCGCTGTTGAAGCTCGTTGAAGGCAGTTTGTCCAACGACGAACTTTCCTCCGACGAAGAAATGCTGGGGTACTTCATCGACAACGGCCTCACCGAGGAGCAGGCACGGCAGGCACTGACCTACCGCGACCAGTACCTCAACAACATCTACCTGGACGGCTTCACGCCGATCACCGCGGTGGACGAGGCGCTTCACTTCAACCCGCACACCCGGCAGTTCGAGCCGGACTGAGCGATTTTCTTCCACCCCCCGGGGCAGTACTTGCCCCAGCGGGCGATGCTGTTCCCGTTCATCCGAGGACACCACCATGCCCACCAATACTTCTTCCACGCTGTACCGCATCGACGAATGCCCGGACGTGATGGCCGACGCCTGCGTCGGCGATGACCAGGGCAACCTGATCTTCCTGTCCATCTGGGCGCGCGACACCGCCGTCCAGCAGTTCCTCGCTCGCCTGACCCTCGGGCGCGACGAGCAGGGACTGGACCAGTTCCACGTCATCACCGACCAGGGCGGCAGCGTCCCGGTGTTCATCGGCAACGTCGATCGCCTGGAAAAGCGCATCACGCGCGCTTACCGGCGAACGCTGTTCGGATCGCTCTCCAACGTGTGGCTGTTCGACCGGCGCTGCGTCAAGCCCGACAAGGCCAACGCCAGCGCACTGGCACTGCTGCCACAGGGCAGCGCCCACCGGCTTGACCGCCTGTGGATGCTGGTGCGGGACACCTGCCCGTTGCCGCTGCTCGACCACTGGCGCGAGACCGTGCTGGAACTGCTGCAAACCCGCGAGATGCTGGCCCGCCTTCCGTTCGCCCTCGGGCCGTTGGAAGGCCATCGGCTCGCCATCGACGTGCCGGCGCTGACCCTGGCGCTGGGTTCCCTGATCCGCAGTGACGTGCTCACGGCCTATCCGTATCCGGCCAAGATCTGGACGCCGGAAGCGGTAGCGGCCTGACCCACCCACGGAGGCACGCCTTGGCGTGCTTCCGCCATTCATCCCCCGCCAACCAGGAGACTTCCATGGCCCTCATGTTCCCGCGGCTCGCCCGCAATTTCGCCAAGAACGGTTACTACCCAACCGACGAACCCACGCTCGAAAGAGCCCTCAACGCACTGATGCCCAGCGACGGGCCGATGTGCATCCTTGATCCCTGCGCCGGCGAAGGCGTGGCGATCGCCGAAGCCGCCCACGCCCTCGGGCGCGAGCAGGCCAAGGCGTTCGCGGTCGAGTTCGACGCGGAGCGGGCACGCCATGCCCGCGGCCTGGTCGATCACTGCCTACACGCGGACCTGATGGACACGATGGTCTCCAAGCAGTCCTTCGGGCTGCTCTGGCTGAATCCGCCGTATGGCGACCTGTCCAAGGACATCAACGGCAACATCGGCTATCAGGGCCAAGGCCGCGCCCGTCTCGAAAAGCTGTTCTATCAGCGCAGTCTGTCGTTGCTGCAATACGGCGGCGTGCTGGTCTTCATCGTCCCCGGCTACGTGCTCGACGCGGAGCTGGTCGGCTGGCTGACACGCCACTACACGGACCTGCGCATCTACCGAGCGGTGGAGACGCAGTTCAAGCAGGTGGTGATCTTCGGCCGTCGGGTGCGTCAGCGCGAGCTGGCGTCGGATTCGATTAAGGCCGTGCGCAATCTGCTGCTGCAGGTTGGGCTTGGCGAAGTCGAACCCGAGGAACTGCCGAGCGACTGGCCGTTCCTGCCGTACATCGTCCCCGCCAGTCCGGCCGAGCCGGAGCACTTCTTCCGCGTGACGATGGAGCCCGAACAGTTCACCGACGAGGTTGGCAGGCTGCAAGGTCTCTGGCCGTCTCTGGACACGCACCTAGGGGCCGCGCAGCAATCGCTGCGTCCACCGGCGCGGGCCTTGTCCCACTGGCATCTCGCCCTGGCTTTGGCCGCGGGTGCGATTTCCGGCGTCGTGCGCTCCCAGACCGGGCGCGTGCTCGTCGTCAAGGGTGACACCCACAAGGACAAGACGCTCCAGCGGGAATTCACCGAACGCGACGACGGCTCCATCGCCGAGACCCGCATCCTCACCGACAAGTTCGTGCCCGTCATCCGCGCGTGGGACATGACGCCTGGCTCCCCGACACGGGGCGAGGTGCTGACCATCCGCTAATCCCCCGGACGCCTGACGTCCTGCTGCACTTCATCGAAGGAGAAACACCATGCTCTCACGTCTGTTCCAGCGGCCCGCGCCGCACAAGCAACCCTTGTTCGCACCGGCCTCGTTGCAGTTGAGCGAAAAGGTGCACTGGCTGGCCCGCCGAGGTCTCATCGATCCCTTGTCCTATGTACAGCGCCACGTGCGCGGCGACTGGGGCGAGATCGACGAGGCCACCCGCCAGGCCAACGATGTCGCACTCGATCAGGACAACCTGATGATCTCCCAGTACCGCATCACGCCGGAGTTGGTGCTGATCGTGAAGACCAGCGAAGACCACCAGACCACGGTGGTCCAGCTTCCCGAAGAGCGCGACCTGATCTGAAGGCACCACCTCGTCATCCCATCCACCTGACGGAGCCACTTCACTCCGCCAGGGGTGTCGTGGCTCAATAACCTTTCAAGGAGGAGCCCATGGCATCACATCGCATCGAAACCTACTGCCAGAGGCTGGCGTTCCCCATCGGGGCGCTTATCTTCAGCAAAGGCATTGACCGCCTGGTCCGCTCGGGTCGCCTCGACCCGATCCCGTACTTCAGGCGCCACACCCGTGGTGACTGGGGCGACGTCAACGTCCAGCAATGGCAGGCCAACAGCACCGCACTTCAATCAGGTGCTTCGCTGGCATCGCACTACGTGATCCACCCGGGGCTGGCCATTCGCATCGTTACCGACGCGGAGCGCCGCGCCACCGTCATCGTTCTGCCGTCCGAGGACTGAGCACGGTTCACCCGCTGGCCATCCAGGCCAGCACCTTCAACCACCTTCGGCCACGCGCCGATTTACTTCCCACCACGGGGCATGCCACTGCCCCGCTGGGGGTGGTGCATGCCCCATTTTCTTTGGAGCATCACCATGTCCCTCGATCTCGAAACCAATGCCGCTGAAGCCGCGCCCGTACAGGGCGAACTGCTCGATGCGGAATCTTCCCCTCTGACCCTGAGCCTTCAGGATTTCGTCGGCGAGTTCGGCGACGAACTGCTCGACGCCCTCAACAGCGCTAATCCGCCGGTCTATACCGGCCAACCGCAGGCACATCGCCAGCTCATCGTCGCCAGCCTCAAGCGCAAGCTGTTCCAGGCCCAGGCCGAAGTCGTCCATGCCGCCGCCGAGCTGCTGATTGACCGTGGCGAACATGCCGCGATCGTCAATGGCGAAATGGGCTGCGGCAAGACGACCGTCGGCATCGCCACGGCCGCCGTGCTCAACGCCGAAGGCTACCGCCGCACCTTGGTTCTTTCGCCGCCGCACCTTGTTTACAAGTGGCGGCGCGAGATCCAGGAGACGGTAGCGGGCGCCAAAGTGTGGGTGCTTAACGGGCCGGATACGCTCGTCAAGCTCATCAAGCTGCGTGAGCAGTTGGGTGTGCAGCCCACGGGTCAGGAGTTCTTCGTCCTGGGCCGCGTGAGGATGCGGATGGGCTTCCACTGGAAGCCTGTCTTCACCCAGCGACGCACCCGCCACGGCGACGTCGCCGCATGCCCGGACTGCGGCACGGTCATCACCGACCTCGACGGCGAGCCGGTCAACCCGGTCGCGCTTGAAGCCGAGGAGTACCGCAGGAAGTGCAGCCATTGCGCCGCGCCCTTGTGGACGCTGATCCGCCCGCGCAGCCTGTCCGGCAGCGATCAGTCCTCGGCCGTCCTCAAAGCCTTGAAGCGCATCCCGACCATCGGGGAAATCACCGCGCAGAAGCTCATGAAGCGCTTCGGTGATGGTTTCCTTGCCTCGATGTTGGGGGACAACGTGCATGAGTTCATCAACCTCATGGACGGCAACGGCGAACTGGTCTTTTCCGACCGTCAGGCCACGCGCATGGAACGCGCGATGGCCAACATGGAGTTCGGCTTCGGCGAGGGCGGCTACCAACCGTCCGAGTTCATCAAGAGGTACCTGCCGCAAGGCACGTTCGACCTGCTCATCGCCGACGAGGCCCATGAGTACAAGAACGGCGGCAGTGCCCAAGGCCAGGCCATGGGCGTGCTGGCGGCGAAGGCTCGCAAGACCTTGCTGCTGACTGGCACGCTGATGGGCGGCTATGGGGACGACCTGTTCTATCTGCTGTTCCGAGCCCTGCCTGGGCGGATGATCGAAGACGGCTACCGCCCGACCACGAGCGGCAGCATGACCTCGGCTGCGATGGCGTTCATGCGCGATCACGGGGTCTTGAAGGACATCTACTCCGAGAGCACCGGCACGGCGCACAAGACGGCCAAGGGCACCAAGGTATCGGTGCGCACGGTCAAGGCTCCGGGCTTCGGCCCCAAGGGCGTCTTGCGCTGCATCCTGCCGTTCACGATCTTCCTCAAGCTCAAGGACATCGGCGGCAACGTCCTGCCGCCGTATGACGAGGAGTTCCGCGAAGTCGCGATGGACACGGCGCAAGCCGCGGCCTACCGCGATCTGGCGGGTCGGCTGACCGCGGAGCTGAAACAGGCTCTGGCGCGACGCGATACGACCTTGCTGGGTGTGGTCCTCAACGTGCTGCTGGCCTGGCCGGATTGCTGCTTCCGGTCGGAGACCGTGGTGCATCCGCGCACGCGCAACACCTTGGCGTTCGTCCCGGCTCAGTTCAACGAGTTCGAGGTGACACCGAAAGAGCGCGAGCTGATCGACATCTGCAAAGAGGAGAAGGCGCAAGGCCGCAAGGTTCTGGCCTACACGGTCTATACCGGCACGCGCGACACCACGTCGCGCCTGAAGGTGCTGCTGGAGCAGGAGGGCTTCAAGGTGGCGGTGCTGCGCGCGAGCGTGGACGCCAGCCGCCGCGAAGACTGGATCGCCGAGCAACTGGACCGTGGCATCGACGTGCTCATCACCAACCCCGAGCTGGTCAAGACGGGGCTGGATCTGTTGGAGTTCCCGACGATCGTGTTCATGCAGTCGGGCTACAACGTGTACTCGCTCCAGCAGGCGGCACGCCGCTCCTGGCGCATCGGGCAGAAGCACCCCGTGCGCGTGATCTATCTCGGCTACGCCGGTTCCTCGCAGATGACATGCCTCGAACTGATGGCCAAGAAGATCATGGTCTCGCAGTCCACCTCGGGCGATGTACCCGAATCGGGGCTGGATGTCCTGAACCAGGATGGTGATTCCGTCGAGGTCGCACTGGCCCGGCAACTGGTCGCCGCCTGATTCCCACGCCACAAGCCGGCCTAGCGCCGCCGGCATTTCTGTTGTTCCCACCTTGCAGCCACGCCCACGTTCTCCGTGGAGGTGGCTGCGCTTTTTTCATCCCAAGGAGATTTCCATGAATACCAACACCCAACCGTCCGAAGCCATCGACACCCAACGGAAGCTGGAAGCCGAGATTGCGGATTTCCTGCGACAGCGCATCGAAGATGGGAACCTCGATGCGGAGGACATCCCTGTGCGCCTGGCACGCTATGGTCTGATGGCCCCCGAGGCGTTCCTCGCCGAAATGCGTGAGCGCATGGGCATCGACGACGAGAAATAAGAGACCCATTTTCACAGGCCCCAACTTGGGGCCTTTCTTTGGTGAAGGCGCTGCCGGCAAATCGGGCGCTGTCTGGTTCGCATTGTTTGCTGCCGCTCGTAGCCCGAGCGGCGATGGTGAGGGCTCGATGTTTCAGGACGCCGAGCTATGTGCCCCTCTCCACCCTGGTTTCACCATCCCGAACGCCGCCTGCTGGCGGGATTTCTCGGCCTGCTTTGGTCGGTGCTGGCCGGTGGCTGCGCGACGACGACTGCGCCGGTCGCGCCCGACACCATCGAGGAAGTCTCGGCCGCGCCCGAACCCGAAGCGCCCGAGTACATCCCGGTCGTGCGCTACGCCCGCTACACGCTGGTCGAACTGGCCCCTACAGCGGCGCAGCGCGACCTGCTGTTGCAGACCATCGACGTGTCGATGCCCGAGGATGCCCGCGCCACGGTCGGCGATGGGCTGCGGCATGTGCTCAAGCGCAGCGGCTACAGCCTGTGCCAAACGGCGCATGCCGTGATCGAGCTGTATAAGCTGCCACTCCCGGCGGCGCACCTGCATCTCGGTCCCATGACCTTGCGCGATGCGCTGCTCACCCTGGCTGGTCCGGCCTGGGAACTGCACGCGGATGACCGCGCACGACAGATTTGCTTCGAGCGGCCCGGCGACAGCGTGGCCGCCGAACCCATGCCCGAACCGACCGCCGCCGATGCGGTGCAGACCTTCCCGCTGATGCCTTCCACTCCAGGAGGCCAGCCATGAACGCTCCGCAATCTTCGCGTCGCCCGACCGCCGCCGTGGTGGTGCAAAGCCTGCTCTGGCTCTGGCTGCTCGGTCTAAGCGTCATCGTGGCCCTCGGCTACCAGGCGATGAGCGACCAGGCCGACCAGGAACGGCTCGATTCCCGTCTGCAACGCCTCGAAGCGCAGGCGGTGGCCCTGGCCGAGGCCATCGAGACCATCCAGCAGCGTCCGGCCGTCGCAACGGCGGCGGACCTCAAAGACACCCGCCAAATCCTGGAAGCACGCGCTTCCCAGGTTGAGAAAACACTAAGCGGCTACGCAGCCGCCGACGACCTTCAGGCGCTGCGCGCGGAGATCGAGCAGATCAAGACGCGCCAGACCGCCGCGCGTGCAGCAGCCCCCGTCCAGCCGCGCACATCGAGCAAGCCCGCAGCCAAGTCTGAACCGCCGCCATTGCCGTTCCGCATCGTCGGCGCCGAACTGCGCGCAGGCCAGCGCAGCGTGTCCGTCGCGCCGAGCAGTGGGGACTTCACGCCCGACCAGCTTCAGGTGCTGCTGCCCGGTGATGCGGTCGGCCCATGGCGCTTGCAGGCAATCGATGGCAGCGCCGCGGTGTTCCAAGCCGGCGACCAGACCCGTCGCGTGGCGATTCCCTGATCGGAGCACACCACATGAAGCCGTCGATCATCCTTTCCGCACTCCTACTGGCTTCAGTCCAGTGGCCCGCGTGGGCGCAGCAGTCAGCCACGGCTCCCGCCCGCAATGCGCAGAGCCAGGAGCGCCCGCTGGCCGCCCGCGTCCTGGACGACCGAGTAGCAAGCAACTGGGGCCTCCAACCCCAGGAATGGGTGCGTTACCGCGAGCTGATGGATGGGCCGCTGGGCATCTACTCGCCCAACCTGGACCCGCTGTCTGCCCTAGGCATCGAGGCACGCACCGACGAAGAACGGCGGCGCTATGCAGAGCTGCAGGTGCAAATCGAGGCACGCCGCGTCGAGAAGTTGCTCGCCTACCAACGCGCCTACGACGAAGCCTGGCAGCGCCTGAACCCCGGCATGCAGCGCGTGAACCTGCCCGACGACGGGCCGGGCGCCGGCACCGCGCGCGGCAGCGGCCGAATGGCGGTGTTCGTCAAGGACGGCTGCGCGGCCTGTGGGCAGCTCGTGCAGCGCCTGCAATCCTCGGGTGCCGAGTTCGACCTGTATATGGTGGGCAGCCGCCAGGACGATGCACGCATCCGCGACTGGGCCAAGCGCGCGCAGATCGACCCGGCGCGCGTGCGCAGCGGCAGCATTACCCTCAACCACGACGGCGGCCGCTGGCTGTCGCTGGGCCTGCCCGG
This sequence comes from Pseudomonas sp. A2, assembly GCF_023100865.1. Taxonomy (NCBI): domain Bacteria; kingdom Pseudomonadati; phylum Pseudomonadota; class Gammaproteobacteria; order Pseudomonadales; family Pseudomonadaceae; genus Pseudomonas; species Pseudomonas sp. A2. The sequence goes on along the minus strand of NZ_CP039127.1, from coordinate 1,678,284 downwards.
TGACTTGCCCGCGGCTGTGCGCGAGGTGAACGGCCAATGGCAGCGTCAACCGTAGCGACCTCCGTCTCGCAGCTCTTGCGCGCACTGCTGCTTGCTACCGGCCTGTGCGCCTGCGCCGTCCATGCCCAGGAGGTTCCACCACCGGCCTACCAGCTCGCCGCACAGCGGGCGGGCATCCCCTCGACCGTACTCTACGCCGTGGCCTTGCAGGAGAGCGGTGTTCGGCGCAACGGGCGCATCGTCCCGTGGCCGTGGTCCCTCAATGTCGCCGGCCAGTCGCGCCGCTTCGCCACGCGCGCCGACGCCTGCTCGGGCTTGCAACAGGCAATGCGCGCCACGCCCCACACGCGCATCGATGCAGGCCTGGGCCAGATCAACCTCGGTTACCACAAGCACCGCTTCACCAGCGCGTGCGACCTGCTGGACCCTTATCGCAACCTCGCCATCGCCGCTGAGATCCTGAAGGAGCAGCACACGTCCGGCGAAGACTGGCTGTTGGCGATCGGCCGCTACCACCGTCCTGCGGGCGGCGAGCCCGCCGCCCGCTACCGGCGCAGCGTGTCGCGCCATCTCGCGCGTGTGCAGGGCGCACGCCCAAACGCCGCGGTGCTCGCCACGCGCCAGGAGACTTCCCCATGACGAAATCCCATCTGGCCCTGCGGGGCCTGCTTGTGCTGCTGGCGGGTCTGCCGCTGGCATCGCGTGCCGGCGATCCGCTGATCGTGGTCGAAGATCGCGGTGGCACGTCGGCGCTGCCGTACTACGAGGCCCTCAACCTCCAGCCGCGCGCCGATGTCCCGGCCCGGCCGCCCATTCCGACGCCACAGGTTCCCGCCACACCCGCGGACGAGGCAGCGATGCTGCCGGTGCGCAGCGCCAAACTCACGCCTGGCACCGTCGCGCGGCGCGTGATCGAAGCGCCCGGCCTGCGGCCGTTCGTGGTCATCGGCGACGACGACGCCTCCCGGGCCTGGTTGCAGCGCCGCGGCATTGCTTTGCGCGAACGCGGCGCGGTCGGCTTGGTGGTCAATGTCGAGACCGCGCAGGGCCTGGCACGGCTGCGTGCCCTGGTGCCGGGCGTGCCGCTCGCGCCCGTAGCCGGAGACGACCTGGCCGATCGCCTGGGCCTGCGGCACTACCCGGCGCTGATCACGGCCACCGGCATCGAGCAATGAAGCCATGTCGGGGAAACAGCCGATCGAGGTTCTGCTACGCCCAGCGGTGGAGCTATACACCGTCGCAGCGTGTGCAGGCGCCGCGTTTCTGTCCCTGGTGGCCCCGTGGTCGCTCGCGCTGAGCCCTGCCATGGGCGTCGGCAGCGCCCTGGCGTTCGGCGCCTACGGCGCGATCCGCTACCGCGACGCTCGCGTCATCCTGCGTTACAGGCGCAACATCCGCCGCCTGCCGCGCTACGTGATGACAAGCAAGGATGTGCCCGTCAGCCAGCAGCGGCTTTTCATCGGGCGCGGATTCCTGTGGGAGCAGAAGCACACCCATAGGCTCATGCAGACATACCGGCCGGAGTTTCGCCGCTACGCGGAGCCGACACCGGCCTATCGCCTGGCGCGTCGGCTGGAGGAACGGCTGGAATTCGCGCCGTTCCCGCTGTCCCGGCTCTCCGCTCTCACGGGCTGGGACGTTCCTTTCAACCCTGTGCGCCCGCTGCCACCTGTAGGTGGCCTGCCGCGGCTGCATGGCATCGAACCCGACGAGGTGGACGTCAGCCTGCCGCTGGGTGAGCGCGTCGGACATTCGCTGGTGCTGGGCACGACGCGCGTGGGCAAGACGCGGCTGGCCGAGCTGTTTGTGACTCAGGACATCCGTCGCAAGAACGCTGCCGGCGAGCACGAGGTCGTGATCGTTATCGATCCCAAGGGCGACGCGGATCTCCTGAAGCGGATGTACGTCGAAGCCCAGCGCACAGGCCGTGAAGGCGAGTTCTACATCTTCCATCTCGGTTGGCCGGAAATCAGCGCCCGCTACAACGCGGTAGGACGCTTCGGTCGCATCTCGGAAGTCGCCACCCGTATCGCAGGGCAACTCTCCGGTGAAGGCAACAGCGCGGCCTTCCGGGAGTTCGCGTGGCGCTTCGTCAACATCATTGCCCGCGCTTTGGTGGAACTGGGGCAGCGCCCGGACTACATGCTGATCCAGCGGCACGTCATCAACATCGACGCACTGTTTATCGAGTACGCCCAGCACTACTTCGCCAAGACCGAGCCCAAGGCCTGGGAGGTGATCGTCCAGATCGAGGCCAAGCTCAACGAGAAGAACATCCCGCGCAACATGATCGGGCGCGAGAAGCGCGTGGTCGCGCTGGAGCAGTACCTCTCCCAGGCGCGCAACTACGACCCGGTGCTCGACGGCCTGCGCTCGGCAGTTCGGTACGACAAGACCTACTTCGACAAGATCGTCGCATCGTTGCTGCCGCTGCTGGAAAAGCTCACCAGCGGCAAGATCGCCCAACTCCTGGCCCCGAACTACTCCGACCTGACCGACCCGCGCCCGATCTTCGATTGGATGCAAGTCATCAGGAAGCGCGCCATCGTCTATGTGGGACTGGACGCGCTGTCCGACGCCGAGGTTGCCGCAGCGGTCGGCAACTCCATGTTCTCCGACCTGGTTTCGGTCGCGGGTCATATCTACAAGCACGGGATCGACGATGGCCTGCCTGACGCTTCGGCTGGCGCGCGCGTGCCGATCAACGTCCATGCGGATGAATTCAATGAACTCATGGGTGACGAATTCGTGCCGCTTATCAACAAAGGCGGCGGCGCCGGGCTGCAAGTCACCGCGTACACGCAGACCCTCTCGGACATCGAGGCCCGTATCGGCAACCGCGCGAAAGCTGGCCAGGTGATCGGCAACTTCAACAACCTGTTCATGCTGCGCGTGCGCGAGACGGCCACCGCCGAACTGCTGACGCGGCAGTTGCCGAAGGTCGAGGTCTATACCACCACCATCGTCTCAGGGGCGACCGACAGCTCGGACATCCGTGGCGCGACGGATTTCACGTCGAACACCCAGGACCGCATCAGCATGTCCAGCGTGCCGATGATCGAGCCATCGCACGTAGTCGGCCTGCCAAAAGGCCAGTGCTTCGCGCTGCTGCAAGGCGGCCAGCTTTGGAAGGTTCGCATGCCGCTGCCGACACCAGACCCGGATGAAGTGATGCCGGCGGATCTGCAGCAACTGGCCGGATACATGCGCCAGAGCTACAGCGAGGCCACGCAGTGGTGGGATTTCACTAGCTCCCCTGCCTTGCAGGATGCGGCCTTGCCCGATGACCTGCTGGACGATGCTGCTCCAGCCGAGCCTGCTGCGGTGGCCACCGACACCGACCACAGTACCGACGAGGCCGCGCCATGAAGGACGCCGCCTCGACCGCGCAGCGGGAGCAGAACCAGCGCCAGGGTCTGATCGTCGGCACCATCACCTTGCCATTTCGCCTGCTCGGGGTATTGATTGGCTCGCTGCTGTTCTCGATCGTGGTGGAGTGCGTCGGCATGCACCTGTTCTGGAAGGATCAGGGCTGGCGCCATTCCCAGCAGATGTTGCAGTACGAGCTTGGGCACCTGTCCAGCCACTTCACGCGCAGCGTGGTCGTGCAGGAGCCAGGGCGCACGGCGCACGAGTTGGTGGATACAGGCTACGAATGGGTGTTCGTTCGCTCGGGGCTGCTGGCGCGCATGAGCCAGACCGCCGAGCGCGTCCGCGCGCCCAGCCACGAGCAGACGCGCAACTTCCGCTACTACATCAGCCAAGTCTATGTCTGGGCCGAGAGCTACCTCATCGCCGCAGCCTTCACGACGCTGACCTTCCTGGTGCGCCTGCTGGTCCTGGTGCTCACGTTGCCACTGATCTTCACGGCCGCTTTCGTCGGTCTGATTGACGGTCTGGTGCGACGCGACGTGCGCAGGTTCGGCGCGGGCCGCGAATCCGGGTTCATCTACCACCGTGCGAAAGCCAGCCTCATGCCGCTGGCCGTGCTGCCGTGGATCACGTACCTGGCGCTGCCGATCTCGGTGCATCCATTGCTGATCCTGTTGCCGAGCGCCGCCTTGCTGGGACTGGCCGTGAGCCTGACTGCGGGCAGCTTCAAGAAGTACCTCTAGCAGATCAATCCGGTCATCTGCAGGTTCCTATTGTTTGCGGCCTGAAACAGCCCCGATCTCCACGATCGAGCCATTGCTGATCACACAGGAATGGCGCGATGTTGGCTCCGATCTGGCTGCGCGCCGCGCATCGCGGCGTGCCCACTTTTCTCGTGACGGCCCTTGTACTGGGTCAGTCCTCGATGGCGTTGGCCGAGTCCCCGGCGCAGCGTCAGGAGTTGGTCGCAGCGCTGCGCCAGCTCGACGCGCTGGAGCGCACCGTCGCCGACAGCGCTACGCATGCCCCCATCCAGCCGGGCGAGCGCTACCACTTCGATTACCCGAGGCTGCTGGCTGACCTGGCGCGCGTGCGCGCCGGCATCCAGGCCCATCTCACACCGTCGCGCGCCCAGCCGCGCGACGCCTCCGAACTGATCGGCGACTACCGCACGGAGCGGATCGTCCCGCCATCACCGCCGACGACCACGGAGGGCAAGCCATGAACGGCGCCCAGGTCTCGGCATTTCAAGCCAACAGCGGCATCGCGCCTTCAGCGATGGCGACCGTCCTGGTCGGCGTCGTGTTCGCGGTCCTGCTCGTCTGGGGCGTCTGGGCCATGCGAACGGCCTACGTGGGGTGGTCCGAAAGCCGCCTCAACCAGCGCCAGTTCCTCGGCGTCTGCATCCGATTCGTCGCGATGTACCTCGTCCTGACTTTCTTCCTCCTCTCCTGACCTGAAAGGCATGACCATGCAAAACCGCATCCTCACTTCCCGTCTTGCCCAGCGCGCCACCGTGGCCCTGGGCACCGCAGCGCTGCCCGCGCTGTCGTTCGCGCAGGGTCTGCCGCAGTTGGAGAACCCGACCCGCGGCACAGGCAACGGCATCATGGAAACGATCCGCAACTACGGCTACGACATCATCATGCTCGTGGCTCTGCTGGTGGTGGCGTCCATGTTCATCGGCGTGTGCTACCACGCCTACGGGACCTACGCGGAAATCCACACAGGCCGCAAGACGTGGGGCCAGTTCGGCCTCACGGTCGCCATCGGCGCCGTCCTGCTCGTGATCGGCATCTGGCTGCTCACCGAAGCCACCGGCATCCTGTAAGCGAGGCCGGTATGTCCGAGCAGCAGCACGTCCGTGCGGACGGGACGGTCACGTTCCTTCCGCACCGGCTCAATCGACATCCCGTTGTGGTGCGCGGTCTCACCGCCGACGAGCTGTGGATCTGCTGCGGCCTGTCCGGCGCCGCCGGTCTGCTGGTCGGCGCACCGCTGTCGTGGGTGTTCCGCACGATCGCGCTAGCACCCACGTTCGTCGTCCTGGGCGTGGCCTTCGGCGTGTTCATCGGCGGCGGCATTCTTCGCCGCCTCAAGCGCGGGCGTCCCGACACCTGGCTGTATCGGCAACTGCAATGGCGCATTGCCACACGCCATCCGCTGATGGCGGGCTGGGTAGGCGGCCATGTGCTGATCTCGCGCTCCGGCTTCTGGACCACCCGAAGGAGCGCACGATGAGCCGCTTCAAGAACGAGATCACCCACCTGCAGGCGCACATCAAGACGCTTCGCCTGGGTGCTGGCGCCCTGATCATCGTCGCCCTGGTCATGGGTGGCGGCTGGTGGAGCGCTCCCCGCGATCTGACCATCCACGTTCCGCCTGACCTGCGCTCCGGCAGTACCAGGAAGTGGTGGGAAGTGCCGCCCGAATCGGTCTATGCGTTCACGTTCTACGTGTTCCAGACGCTCAACCGCTGGCCGACGAATGGCGAAGAGGACTACGCGCGCAACCTCCACACGCTCTCGCCGTACCTCACCCCATCCTGCCAGGCCTTCCTGCGCGCGGACTACGACTACCGCCGCAGCACGGGCGAGTTGCGCCAGCGCGTGCGCGGCATCTACGAAATCCCCGGCCGGGGCTACGGCGACGACCCCACGGCCCGCGTACGCGTGGTTTCCGACCGCGACTGGGTAGTGACGCTGGACATCACCGCCGACGAGTACTACGGCGCCGAGCAAGTCAAGCGCGCTCTGGTGCGCTATCCCGTGAAGGTCACGCGGGTGGACGTCGATCCTGCCCGCAACCCGTTCGGCCTGGCGCTCGACTGCTATGAGGGCGCGCCCCAGCGCATCAGCACGCCGGAGCCGACGCGCCCGGCGTCTGGTGGCCTGTCTCCGCAAGCGCCCCAAGGAGAAACCCCATGAAGCATCCTGTACTCACGCTGCTGGGGCTGTTGGCCGTGGCCGCGGCTCCTGCTGTCCAGGCGGTGGAGATCCTGCGCTGGGAACGTATGCCGTTGGCGGTGCCGCTGAAGGTCGGCCACGAGCGCATCGTGTTCATCGACCGCAACGTCCGCGTGGGCGTACCTGCGGGCGTCGGCGAGCGCCTACGGGTGCAGAGCGCGGGCGGCGCGGTGTACCTGCGTGCTAGCGAGCCGATCGAGCCCACGCGGCTGCAATTGCAGGACGCCGACACGGGCGCGCTGATCCTGCTGGACATTGCGGCGGAGCCAGCCAAGGACGGCGAAGCCGAGCTGGAACCAGTGCGCATCGTCGAGGGCAACAGCACCCCGGCGCGCTATGGCGATCAGCCCGGCGATGACAACGAAGCTCCGGCGCGCGCCCAGGACCAGGCCGGCGCGCGAGCGGCGCGACGCGAGACCCCGGTGTCGGTTGTCCTGACGCGCTTCGCCGCACAGAACCTCTACGCGCCGCTACGCACCGTGGAGCCGCTGCCGAGCGTCATGCGGGTGAACCTGCGCAGTGGCCTCGACCTCGGCACGCTGATGCCGACGCTGCCCGTGCGCGCGGTCGCGCTCGCGTCATGGCGTCTGGAAGACCAGTGGGTGACCGCCGTGCGCCTGACCAACAGCAGCAGCGGCTGGATCACCCTGGACCCGCGCGTGCTGCAAGGCGATTTCCTCACCGCCACCTTCCAACACGAGGCGCTTGGCCCGCGCGGGACGCCCGAGGACACGACCGTCCTGTACCTGGTGACGCGCGGGCGTGGCCTTGCGCAATCGCTGCTACCAGCGGTCAACCGCTTCGACCCGGCCGTGCATCTCCCGCAACCGGAAGCCGGTTCCCAGGATGGCACCGACCGCAAGGAGGTCCGCCATGCGCAGTAATGGACTCCTGAAGTGGCTGATGATCCCGGTTGCCGTGCTGGTGCTGTTCGTCGCCATCCGGCTGTTCTCGGGAGGCAGCACTTCGGCACCACCGACCGCGGATGCCGGCGCCAAGCTCACGCCAGCGGAAATGAAGGCGCTGGGCATCGAGGGCGATACCCCGCGCGACACCGTGGCGACGCTCGTTGCCCAAGTGAAGCAGTTGCGCACCGAGCTTCAGACCGCGCTCTCGGACAACAAATCCCAGCGCGAAGAAAACCAGCGACTGCGCCAGCGCGAGAACTCCATTGACCAGCGCATCAATTCGGCCCTCGACTCCGAGCGCACCAACCTGCGTCGCGACCAAGAGCAGGCAGCCAGCGCGCGCCAGCAGACCGAAGGACTGCTGGCCGACCTGCAACGGCGCCTGGACAGTATCGGCGGACGTGGCGGCGGCCATGCCGACCTGCCGGTGGGTCTGGGGCTGCGTGACGGCGACGAGGCCGGCATGGAAGGCGGCGTGCGCTGGGTCGAACCCGACGATGCGAGGAAAGCCGAGGGGCGCAACAGCAGTCGTGGCACGGGTAGCGGCATGAGCTTCCCGACGAGCTTCGGCCCCGCGCAGAGCACGTTGGAAACCACGGCCGAAACCGTGGCGAACGCGGGCGCACGCGCCGCAGGCGTGAAGAGCGCCAAGGCGGTCTATACCGTACCGACCAATTCGACACTGATGGGGTCGGTGGCGATGACGGCGCTGATCGGCCGCGTGCCGATCGACGGAACCGTCAACGATCCGTACCCCTTCAAGGTGTTGGTCGGACAGGACAACCTGACCGCCAATGGCATCGACATTCCCGACGTGGCCGGTGCCGTGTTCAGCGGCACCGCATCGGGCGACTGGACGCTCTCGTGCGTGCGCGGCCAGGTACGCAGCATCACCTTCGTCTTCCACGACGGCACGATCCGCACCATCCCCGAAGACCGCGACGGCAACCAGCAAAACAACCAGCAGCAGAACTCTCAAAGTGGAGGCCTGGGCTGGATCAGCGACCCATACGGCATTCCCTGCGTCAGCGGGGAGCGGCGCAGCAACGCCCAGCAGTACCTTGGCTCGCAAGCCCTGATTACCGCCGCCGGTGCCGGCGTCGCCTCGCTGATCGACAGCGACAGCGGCCAGATGTCCTACGTCGGCGCCGACGGCTCCATCGGCAGCGTCGGTATCTCGGGCAATGAAGCCGTGGGCCGCATCCTGGCCGGTGGCGTGCGCGACATGGCCGACTGGGTGAACAAGCTGTACGGCCAGGCGTTCGCCGCTGTCTATGTCCAGCCCGGCGCGAAGGTCGCCGTCCACCTCGAAAAGCCGCTCGCCATCGACTTCGATCCCGAAGGCCGCAAGGTCGATCACCGCGCAGGAGAAAGCCATGCTCTCGAACTTGAATAAGGCCCTGGCGCTGGCCCTCGCCGTCGCGGTGCTCGGCGGCTGTGCCACCAGCAAGGAAAAGCTGCTCCCCCACGGCGACAGCACGATGATGGACATCTGGCAGCAGAACGCCGGTGACGGGGGTGGTGGCGCCGGCCAGGTGGCGCGCAGGCAATTGCTCGATGCACGCCAGAGCCTGCGCCGGCCGCTGACCGAGGCCGACGTGGAGGCCGCGCCCACCGAGCAGATGCGCTACACGCGCACGGCGCGCAACGAGGTCTATCGCCAGTTCCACCGCCTGCCGAACCCCGATCTTGTCATGTATGTGTACCCGCACCTGGCGGGCACCGATCCCGTGCCGGTTCCGGGCTACACGACGGTCTTTCCCCTGTACCAGCGAGTGCAGTACGCCATGCCGGGCGAGCGCGTGGAGGACTACTGATGCGCTGGAAACTCCCCTGGCCGAAGCTGGCTGCATCCGATGGTGGCAATGACGAGCAGCCGGACGGCTGGCAGCGCCACGTCGAGGCGTTGCGCCAGGCCGGCATTGCCGAACCCGGAGCGACGGTCCAGGGCCGCAGGCCGGCGACCGTGGCGGACGAGCAGGCGATGTACGACGTTGCGCAGTCATTCGCGGAGCTGCTGCCGTGGGTGGAGTTCCTGCCGCCGTCGAAGTCCATGCTGCTGGAGGACGGGCAATCGGTCGCGGCCTTCTACGAACTGGTCCCGCTAGGCACCGAAGGTCGGGAGCCGGGCTGGCTCGCTCATGCCCGCGATGCGCTCGAAAACGCGCTCCAGGACTCGTTCGATGAGCTGGATGAGAACCCGTGGGTGCTCCAGCTCTATGCACAGGACGAGCCCAGCTTCGACCAGTACATGCAGACGCTACGCGACTACGTGCAGCCGCGCGCCCGCAGCACGGCCTTCACCGAGTTCTACCTCCGCTTCTTTGGCCACCACCTGCGCGCGGTGGCCAAGCCCGGCGGACTGTTCGAGGATACGGTGGTCACGCGGTTGCGCTGGCGCGGCCAGACGCGGCGCGTGCGCATGGTGGTCTATCGCCGGGCCGCCGGGCAGGCGAACCGCCGCGGCCAGACACCCGAGCAAATGCTGAACATCGTCTGCGATCGCCTCTGCGGCGGCTTGGCGAACGCCGGCATCCAGGCCCGGCGCATGGTCGCGGCCGATGTTCACGACTGGCTGCTGCGTTGGTTCAACCCACGCCCCACGATGCTCGGGCCCGGCGCAGAGGAGCGAGAGCGCTTCTATGCGCTGGCCCGCTATCCCGACGAGGTGGAGGAAGGTGAAATCGAGCTGGCGAGTGGTCGGGACTTCAGTCAACGGCTATTCTTCGGTCAGCCTCGCTCCGATGCCGAGCACGGCACCTGGTACTTCGACGGTATGCCGCATCGCGTACTGGTCACCGACCGGCTACGCATGCCGCCCGGTACGGGGCACCTGACCGGCGAAACCCGCAAGGGGGACGCTATCAACACGCTTTTCGATCAGATGCCCGAAGACACTACGATGTGTCTGACCATGGTGGCGACGCCCCAGGACATCCTCGAATCGCACCTGAATCACCTGGCGAAGAAGGCTGTCGGCGAAACACTGGCATCGGAACAAACGCTCAAGGATGTGCAGGAGGCACGCTCGCTCATCGGCAGCGCGCACAAGCTCTACCGCGGCACGCTGGCCTTCTATCTGCGCGGACGCGATGAAGCCGAACTTGACAGGCGCGGTCTGGACCTCGCCAACGTGATGCTCAACGCGGGGTTGCAGCCTGTGCGCGAGGACGATGAAGTCGCGCCGCTCAACAGCTACCTGCGCTGGCTACCGTGCTGCTACAACCCTGCGCAAGATCGACGGAACTGGTTCACCCAACTGATGTTCGCCCAGCATGTGGCGAATCTCTCGCCGGCGTGGGGTCGCAGCCAGGGTACGGGTCATCCGGGCAACACGTTCTTCAACCGCGGCGGCGGGCCGATCACGTTTGATCCACTGAACCGCTTGGACAGGCAGATGAACGCCCATCTGTTCCTGTTCGGCCCCACCGGCTCGGGCAAGAGCGCAACGCTCAACAACCTCTTGAACCAGGTCACGGCCATCTACCGGCCGCGGCTGTTCATCGTGGAGGCCGGCAACAGCTTCGGCTTGTTCAGCGACTTCGCAAAGCGCCTGGGTCTGACCGTGAACCGGGTCAAGCTGGCTCCTGGCTCGGGCATCAGCCTAGCGCCGTTCGCCGACGCTCGCCGGCTGATCGAAACGCCCGGCAACGTGCAGACGCTGGATGCCGATGCACTGGATGAAGAATTGCCAGCCGATTCCTCGGTCATGGAGGAGGACGAGCAGCGCGACGTGCTGGGTGAACTGGAGATCACGGCACGGCTGATGATCACAGGCGGCGAGGACAAGGAAGAAGCCCGGATGACGCGGGCCGATCGCTCGCTGATCCGCCAGTGCATCCTCGATGCCGCCGAGCACTGCGTGGCCGAGAAACGCACGGTGCTCACGCGCGACGTGCGCAACGCGCTGCGCACGCGCGGCCAGGACCCGACGCTGCCCGAGATGCGGCGCGTGCGGCTGCTGGAGATGGCGGACGCGATGGACATGTTCTGCCAAGGCACGGACGGCGAGATGTTCGATCGCGATGGCACGCCGTGGCCCGAGGCCGACATCACGCTGGTGGATCTCGCGACCTATGCCCGGGAGGGCTACAACGCGCAGCTCTCCATCGCCTACATCAGCCTGATCAGCACGGTGAACAACATCGCCGAGCGCGACCAGTACCTGGGCCGTCCGATCATCAATGTGACCGACGAAGGCCACATCATCACGAAGAACCCGCTGCTTGCGCCCTACGTTGTAAAAATTACAAAAATGTGGCGCAAGCTAGGGGCCTGGTTCTGGCTGGCTACACAAAATATCGACGATCTGCCGCGTGCCGCGGAGCCCATGCTCAACATGATTGAGTGGTGGATCTGCCTGTCGATGCCGCCCGATGAGGTCGAGAAGATTGCACGCTTCCGCGAACTCTCGCCCGCGCAGAAAGCGCTGATGCTCTCGGCGCGCAAAGAAGCGGGCAAGTTCACCGAGGGCGTCATCCTTTCCAAGAGCATGGAAGTGCTGTTCCGCGCCGTGCCGCCCAGCCTGTACTTGGCGTTGGCGCAGACCGAACCCGAAGAGAAGGCCGAGCGCTACCAGCTCATGCAGCACTACGGCTGCACCGAACTGGAAGCGGCCTTCAAGGTGGCCGAGAAGATCGACCAGGCGCGCGGCATCGAGTCGCCGGCCTTGGAACTGTCGTAAGACGGAGAACGCCATGGAACAGAAACGTCCTTCCATTCCGATGCAGGTCCAGGCGTTCCGCCGCCGCAACGGGCGACCCCGCTGGCCTTGGGCATTGGCTGCTGTGCTGGTCGCGCTGCTGCTGATCTGGCTTGTGTCGAGGTCGCCCGGCGAATCCCCGCCGCAGCCGCCCACGCCGGTCAGCATGGCACCGGTGGCCGGGCCGCCCTGGCTAATGGGCAACCCCAAAGGCCGTTTCACGCTGACGCTCTATGCCGACCTGGAGTGCCCGTTCTGCCGGGAATATTTCCCGCAGCTCAAGCGGTGGATCGGCAACAACACCGACGTGGCGCTGCAATGGCACCACCAGCCGCTGGCCGAGCACGAGCCGGCCGCGTCAGCCGAGGCACGCCTAGTGGAATGCGCTGCCGAAGCAGGTGGGCATGTCGCGTTCTGGCAGGCGATCGAATGGGTCTATGCCCACACGCGCAGCGACGGCCAGGGCTTGCCCGATGGCTTGCGCTACCCCGAATCGACGCCAGCCGTCGAGCAGTGCATGGCAAGCGAAAGGCCCAGTGCGGCTATCCGCGCCCAGGCTGCGGAAGCCACCAAGAGCGGCGTAACCGCCACGCCGTCGCTGCGCCTGCTCGATCGCCAAACGGGCCAGGCCATCCTGCTGCAGGGGCCGATCGAGGGCGATGCCTTGCTGTCAGCCATGGACATGCTGGCGGCTGACGGTCCGACCAGCACACCCACATCCGAAATGCCTGCCGACGTCGTCGGCGACATGCCCAGGTAGCCCCGGTCTTCAAGGCTACGGCGCAGTCCTCTGCGCTGACCGCGACTCGTTCGCCTTGCATCCTGGCCGCGAACGGTCACCCCAATCGCGGTGATGGATGCATCTTTTCATTCTCATCCCCAGGAGGGCTTGCCCTCGGGGGCGCGCGCCCTCCGATCTCACCGTCTGGAGGTTCGCCATGTCTTTCGCCATCAATGACTCCTGTGTGGAGTCGCTTTCCGCCGTAGCTGCCCAACACGAAGACTGGATCATCCAGCAGGCCATCGTGCTGCTGGAAAAACGGATCTTCAAAGCTGGACCATGCCTCAGCCGGCCGGCCGCCGTGCGGGACTATCTGCGCGTGAAACTGGTCGCTGAACCCAACGAGATATTTGCCGCTGTGTTCCTGGATAGCATGCACCAGGTGCTGGCCTACGAGCCATTGTTCAGGGGCACGATCAACTCGACTTCTGTTTATCCACGTGTCGTCGTACAGCGTGTGCTGGAGTTGAACGCCGCCGCGGTGATCTTCGCGCACCAGCACCCCTCGGGCATCTCCGAGCCGTCGAGCGCGGATCGTGTGCTGACCCAGCAACTGCAGGCCGCGCTGGCGCTCATCGATGTACGGGTACTGGATCACATCATCGTAGGCCAAGGTTCCCCGTTCTCCTTTGCGGAGTCAGGCCTGCTGTAACGGTCGCATTGCTTCATTGATCCTCGCGGAGGCTTCGGCCTCCGTTTTTTTATGGCGCGGGACAAGCAGGTATGCGGGCAGCCCGCGATGCGCATTGTTTGTTGGGGTGGCATCGGGTTCGCGTTTGACTATGGCCCTGATCAACTTTCGGGGCACGCGACATGCCGGCATCCTTTTCCACGTTCGCGTCGGGCTGGCGAACCCTTGGTCTCGTCGTGGCGCTGCCGGCGTCCCTGGCCGTGTTCAGCCCCGTCACCTTCGCAGCCGACGTACTGGTCGTCACCGACAGCCACCACCCGGTCAAGACCATGGGCGGCGAGCGGCTGATCGTGCTAGACGAAGCCCGCCGGATTGAAGCGGAGCTTTCTGCGGAACTGCCCGCCGCCCCCGAACAGGCGGCGGCCACCGTCAAGCGTCGGCTGAACCAAGGCGGCGCCGACCTACAGCGCCGCATCGCTTCCGCATACCAGGGCGTCACCGACGCATGGAGCCTGGGCATCACCAGCATCCCGGCTGTCGTGGTGGATCAGCGCTACGTGGTCTATGGCGAGCCGGATGTGGCCCGCGCTGTCGCGCGCATCGAGCAGCGTCGGAGGACCCAGCCATGACGCGACCATTCGACCTGATGCGCCGCATGCGGGCCGGCGTGGCTTCCTTGATGCTGCTCAGCGCCACGGGTAGCTACGCCTTGAACACCACCGCCATCGTTGCCTCGGTGGCCTCGCCCGATTGCTTGGAGTACCGGGTGGTGGGTATCTGCTACTGGCTCTACTGCACCTGGGGAGGATGCACGGTGCGCACCTCTGTCAAGGTGCGCCACTACATCCCCGATGCGGTCGTCTCCAGCTACAGCAACACGGGCGAGAACCCGTGGGTTGAAGTCCGGGCGATGAGTACGGCCAATCCGTCCGCCCAAGCGGGCGGCGATGGAACGACGAACGAGGATCACGAAAACAATCTCGCGAAATTCAAGAACGCCGAGGTGATCGGCCATCCCGGCGTCGAGGTGTTCAACCAGTTTGTTTCGTCCTCGGGCTACTTCTGCGAGGGCGCGGGAACGGCATTCATGCCGTATCTGCTCAGCACCTTGGACACGCTTGCCTGGCGCTACAACGTGCCCGAGATGGCCTACCCGGAGGCATTGATTCCCGGCATGCGCGAGGTCGGCGCACGCACCACGATGAGCCTTTGGGGCAACGTGTATCCCCGCGGCGGCTTCCTGCACCAGACCGACGACCACAAATCGGGGGCCGTGGTGGCCCAGCGTGCGGGAGATATCGTCACTCGCCGGGGGCAGTTGCACGTGTACCAGCCGCTGCTTGCCAACGCCCGCGATGGCTACTGGCCCGCCGGCGCGCTGATGGAGGGTGATGCCTCGACTGGCAAGTGGCAGGAACTCACGCCCGTCCTGTCCTCGTCCTGCACGGTTTTCCCACGCACCGGCTTCCTGACCCAGGCCCAGCAAGGCGACTACGCCTGGGCGCTGTGGCGGCCGTATGCCTGCTGCGAACGCCGTGGACAGGTGTTCCTTGGCAGCGTTGATTTCCTTTGAGGTGTCGCGATGAAGCGTTCCGACTCTATGCAGTTCTCCCCACCGGCTCGTGGCAAGATGATCTGTTTGGCGATTACCGGCGCGTTGGTTCTGGCAAGCGGCGTGGCCTGGGGCCAACTAGGCTACCAGACCAGCGGCAACGTCATCGGCGATGACGTCATGTACTCCATCGGCGGCGGCAGCGCCGTTTCGATGGGCCGCGCAGCCGGCATGCGCTCGCTCGGCGTGGGTGTCGGCTGGAACAGCAATCTGATCTGCGGCGACATGAGCATTCAGACCACGTTGAAGAATCAACTCAACGGTGTCACCAATGGCTTTCAGCAGATCATGTCCTCGGTGATCCAGAGTGCTACGAGTGCTGTGGCGTCCCTGCCGGCGTTGATCATCCAGCGTGCAGATCCAGGCCTCTACAACCTGCTCACCAACGGCGTTCTGCAAGCGCGGCTGGATTTCGACCGCTCGAAGCTGACGTGCCGCGCCATGGCCGAAAAGATGGCCGAAACGGCTGGCGGCCAACTCGGCTGGAGCCAGATGGCAGAGGGGTTGGCACTGCGTGACGCTGTTTCGAGCACGGATGCCGTCTCGGCCATCGAGCAGGCCGAGACGCGCCGTGGCAACGATGGCGTGCCCTGGGTCGGGGGAAGCAATGCCGGCGGCTCCGGTCAGCCCGCGATCAAGGTGGTCGGTGACGTCACCCGCGCGGGCTACAACCTGGTCAATGGCCGCGGGGTGACCGACACGTCGGCAATCGCTCCGGCCAGTTGCACGAGCCTGTCGTGCCAAACCTGGACCACGCCGCAGGCGGCCATCGAGTGGGCAACACGGGTGCTCGGCGAGAAGGAGCAGCGCACCTGCGACGCCTGCACCAAGACGGAGACGGTGCCCGGCGTCGGGCTGACGCCCCTGATCCAGGAGGAGTACGACGCCAAGCTGCAGGCGCTCCAGGACCTGGTCTCCAAGGCGAAGAACACGACGCCCGAAAACCTGCGGGAGGCCGGCAGCGCGTCGCTGCCCATCACGCGCGGCGTGGTCGAGGCACTGCGCGACGAACCGGACCAGCACCTGCTGTCGCAGCGCCTGGCGTCCGAGGTTGCGCTGGCGTCGGTGCTGGAGAAGGCGCTACTGCTGCAACGCACGCTGCTGACCGGCAAGAAGGAGCCCAACGTGGCGGCCAACCAGCTCGCCGTGGAGGCGGTGAACCACGAGAGCGACACGCTCGATCGCGAGATTCGCAACCTCAAGACCGAGCTGGAGCTGCGCCGGGAGCTGGCGAACAACTCGCCCATGGCGATCATCCAGCGCCACGGCACGCGCGCGGCGGGCTCGCGTGGCATCTACGAAGGCGATCCGGTGCCTGACCGCCTCGATCAGTTGCAGAAGGGCAATCCGGGAGGCCGGCCATGAGCCTGATGCGTGCGGCCTGGCTGCGCCCGCGCTGGCTGTTCAACCGGCGCGCAGCGAAGGCGCTGCTGTGGACGGTGGTACTCGCGGCCGTCGCCGTGGGTGCCAACATCGTTGGCATCTACCTCGTCGGAAGCGTCGCGGGCTGGGAGCGTTGGCTGGCGGCAGCAGCGGGCTACTTCCTGGTCTGGCGGCTGTGCCTGTATGGCGCGACGGCCTACGGCTGGGTCTGGATGCGTCGCCGGCTGCTTGCGCGTGAGGACGACGCGCAAGCGCGGCGCCGCCTGGTACGCAGCGAGATCGCCGGCGTCGTTGCCATCGTGGCGCTTGAAGCCAGCCTGTTGATGCAGGGCTGAGGGGAAGTCCGAGCCATGACGCTTTTCACAACCGACTACCTGGAGTACTACCTGACCTTGGTGTCCTGGATCGTCAACAACGGCATCTGGGCGGTACTGGTATCCAGCGGGGTATTCGCACTGCCCTTCGTGGCGATCATCGTGCAGGAATGGCTTAAGGCCCGTGCGGAAGGTGCCGACGAAGGCAACAAGGGCGTGCTCTCGGCCGCACGCATCGAGAACCGGGTGTTCGTCGCCATCGTGGTGGTGATGTTCGCCGGCATCCCCTTCATCGACGTGGACCTCAACACAATTCAGTACGACAGCTCGCGCTCGGCCCAGTGCCAGGTCAACGTGCCGCAGCCCACGGATACCGGCTGGTCCCAGTCCTTCAGCACCATCAACAACCAGAGTGCCAAGGTGCCGGTCTGGTGGGCCTTCATGCACGCGCTCTCGCGCGCCGTCACCAGCGCCTCGGTGGCGGCAATCCCGTGCGGGACAGACCTGCGACAGATGCGCATGGAGATCGACGCTACCCGCATCAATGACCCGGTTCTGGCTCAGGAAGTGGCCGATTTCACACACGACTGCTACGGACCTGCACGCGCTAAATTGTTCATGGCGCGGCCGGAGCTGGACGAAGCTCAAATGAACGACGTGACCTGGATCGGTTCGAGGTTTTTCACGGATACCGGCGGCTACTACGACAGCTACCGTTCCAGCACGGCGCGCGAGTCATGGCCCTATGACGACACCCGCGACGCAGGGCTTGCGCAGGTGGCCAGTGGCGGCGGCTACCCGACCTGCAGGCAGTGGTGGGCCGATGGCAGCAACGGCCTGCGGGCACGGCTGCTGAGCCAGGTGGACCCCAGCCTGTTGAATCGCTTGGCGGGCTGGGCCGGGTTCCTGAGCCGTACCGAGGTGGACGATTCGGTGGTCCGTACCATCGCGTCACCGCGACAGCAGAAGCTCACCCAGGGTTCGGTCTATACCGACTACGGCGGCCAGATCGACAAGACCCTGCCGAACATCGTGACGCGGGCCACGGGGGATGTAGGAATGGCGGTCGGGGCACTTGCCGCATTTCCCGCCATGGACGTGGTGCGCCAAGCGCTGCCCATGGTGCTTGCCTTGCTCAAGATGGCACTGGTCATCTGCATCCCGCTCGTACTGGTCGTCGGAACCTATGACCTGAAGACGGTCGTCACCGTCAGCGTCGTGCAGTTCGCGCTGTTCTTCACCGATTTCTGGTTCCAACTCGCACGCTGGATCGACAGCACCATCCTCGATGCGCTCTATGGGTGGGGCTTCGGCTGGAACCGGCCACACACTAACTTCGATCCGCTGGTGGGGTTGAACAATGCCTTTGGCGACCTGCTCCTGATGTTCGTCATGGGCACGATGTTCATCGTGCTGCCTACATTCTGGATCATGGCCTTGGCTTGGGCGGGCGTTCGTGCCGGCAACGTGCTGCAAGGCCTCGCCGGGGCCACCGGAGATGCCAAGGCCGCTGGCGGCAAGGGTGGAAGTATTGCGATCAATGCAGTGGGGAAAAAGTGATCTTTGCGCCGACAACCCCCGCGGCGTAGTAGGCTTATCGTAGGGAAAGATGCAGCGATCCTGACCAACTGCAACGCCAGGATTTCACACGATGACCACCAACACTCTTCGCTACCCATCCATCGTGCCGAGCGGCGAGGGAAAGTCGGTGCTCGAAGCCGTGCTTCGGCTGCAAGGGGTCGATTTCATCACTGGCCCAATTCATCTAGACGGCTCAGCAGATTTTGCTGCGGCTGATGATCAAGCACATGACCTTGAAGCGTGCATGGCAAACCTTCATGACACAGTGTTGGATGCGACCGGCAAATCCCTGTCCGATACCGATCTCCACGAGGTTCTGCTCAACCTTCCACGCGCTATCCGAAAGCAGGTGAAAACCTGGGGAGTGGCAGACACCGAAGTACGCGAGCAGATTTATCGGCACCTCCAGAACACAGCTCTGTGACGAATTAATCGTCCTCGACATGAGGATCAATGCGAAAACCGTCGTAGGTGTATAGGCCAAACCCTGCTGGTCCGTTTCGCCACTCTGGCTCGGGCAATTCATCGCCCAGGTCGGCATTGCGGGCCATCCAGGCAACCACCATGACCAACACCAGCAGCAGAGCCAGCCAGAAGGTGCTGTAGAGCAACACTCCGAGCGCGGCCAGCTTGACTATCCACACAATCGCGGCGGCGCCAGCTCGCGGCAGTCCCTTGGATACCAGCCAGTTCGACGCCCGCCGTTCGCCGCGAGCATAGGCGCGCCATCCGCGGCCAAAGGCGCGGCCGAGACGTTCTGCAGTGCTGGTGCGGGTTGTGGTATTCATGGTCGTCTCCTGCTACTGAGGGATGCCTATTCCGGTGTGCTCCACGTCATTCAGATTGGGGCTTCAATATGTTCTCTTTCTGCTTCAGGACGATCCGTCATCCGGTTCTACCGGGCCGGGGTCGGGTTCCACGCCGATGCGGTAGGTGGCAACGAAACGCGGCCAGTCCGCATGGTCAACCAGATCGATGTCCTCGATGACGCTGACCTTCGTTTCCGCACGCTCGAACAGCGCGATGCTCTTGGCGGGATAGTTGTTGCGCGACGGATAGAGCACCCCGTCGAACAGCGGCTGGCCGTCGTCGCCGAGCATCGCATGCACCTGGGCGGACACCTGCTGCGTGTGCGTGTAGTCACGGCTGGCCAACTGCTCCAGGTTCAGACCAAAGTAGCCCGCCATGACGCCCGGTGCCGTGAGATCGGCCAGAAGCACGTCGGCCACCACCCCTACGGCGCGCACCATCCTGCCCTGGACTTCTTTCAACGCGATCGAGCGCTTCGCGTCATCAAGCCACTGATGCTTGTGAAACACCGACTCCATCAGCGCCGTGGGCAGGTCGCGCCCCAGGTAGAGCACGCCGTAGGCCCGGGCCGGGTCGTCGTAGCGATTGGTGCTGCCGCGGCCATAGTACAGCGGGCTGCCCCGATAGACGACGCGGCTCACATGCTGGAGCAGTTCACCGGCATCGATCAGGAACGAAGGCAGCTCGTGGCTCATGGCGGTCTCGCTTCAATGCACCTGAACGCCCAGCACGTTGAACACGGCCTCGGCCACGTCGTCGATCGTGCCATGCGTCACCGCATCCACCGGCGAGCGACCGCCCAAGCCTTCGAGCGGTTCGGACAGTGCGCGGTAGATCGTCCAGTGATCGATACCCTCGACCTCCTGAAGCACGGTTTGGGTCAACTGCTGCTTTACCGGGTCGAGCTGCCAGTCGGGCAGCTTCTGACCGCGCGGCCCAACGTTCAGCGCCAGCAGCCGACGCGCGAGGATGTCCTTGTAGATCTGCTGGCGCGACTTGTCCGCCAGCTTGGCGAACTCGGTGGGCGGCAGGTTGTGCGGCTGGTTGAAGGCTTCCAGCAGCACAGCGCGGCCTCGCTGGACGTCGGTTTCATTCGGTGCCCAGCGCGTGTCGGCGCGCAGCGCGGCCGCCTTGCGTGCAAGGGCCTGACCAACGGTCTCGCCCTCCAAGTTAGCGGGCAGTGTCACCGCTTCCACACGCTCGTGGACGAACGCCTGCAACTCGGCCGCGAAAGCCGTGGCATCCCGGATTTCGACGGTATCCGCGAAGCGGCGCACATCTTCCACCGTGACGCGCGGCAGACGGTCGGCAATGAATTCAATGGCAGTGGGCATGGTCATCTCCCGAGTAGGTTTGAGACAGGATTCACTCTAGTCGCCTTTGTCGCGCTTGTCAACTTTGTCGCCTAGAGAGCAACCTACCTGGCGGAAGCAGCGTCTTCGCAGCATAGACCGAGGCCAGCGCCTGGTCGCCGTCCAATGCATTCGAGCGAGTTCCACATTGACGGTGGAGCCGCAATCCAAGCCCCGCTATACCGAAACGGTTAAAGGCCAAAGGGCCGAAATGGCAAGGGAATGGGGTGCAAGGGGAAAGGCCCTACCTCGAAAAGGCCAAAAGGCCTCCCGGTCGGCCCGTCATTAGGACACCTCACATGCTCTCCCTGTTCCAGCGAAAACGGCCCTCGGTCGCTGCCGATCCATCGCCAGCACCCGCCATCGATCTCCCGAAAGGGCTGCTGCGGCCTGGGTCGGCCGCTTCGCTGCTGGCGACGCCGCGCCGACAGAAGCTGCTGGAACACATCTGGCAGCGCACGTCGCTCTCGCGCAGGCAGTTCGCCACCTTGTACCGGGCGCCGCTGGAACGCTACGCCGAGCTGGTCCAGGCCTTCCCGGCTTCCGAGGCGCATCATCACGCATACCCCGGCGGCATGCTGGACCACGGCCTGGAAATCGTCGCCTACAGCCTGAAGCTCCGGCAGTCCCATTTGCTACCCATCGGTGCCAGTCCCGAGGATCAGGCGGCGCAGTCTGAGGCCTGGACCGCCGCCGTCGCCTATGCCGCGCTGCTCCACGACGTTGGCAAGATCGCCGTCGATCTGCACGTCGAACTGGCCGACGGGACCGTGTGGCATCCGTGGCATGACCCTCTGGTCCAGCCATACCGATTCCGCTACCGCGAAGACCGCGAGTACCGCCTGCACAGCGCCGCGACGGGGTTGCTCTACCGCCAACTGCTCGATCGCCACATCCTGGACTGGCTCAGCGGCTATCCATCTCTCTGGGCACCGCTGCTTTACGTCCTGGCCGGACAGTACGAGCACGCCGGCGTGCTGGGAGAACTGGTCGTACAGGCCGACCGCGCTTCCGTGGCTCAGGAGTTGGGCGGCGATCCAGCCCGCGCCATGGCAGCGCCCAAGCACGCACTGCAACGCAAGCTGCTGGACGGGTTGCGCTACCTGCTCAAGGAACAGTTGAAGCTGAACCAGCCGGAAGCCTCCGATGGCTGGCTCACCGAGGATGGTTTGTGGCTGGTGAGCAAGACAGTCTCGGACAAACTGCGCGCACATCTCCTGTCTCAAGGGATCGATGGCATTCCTGCGAACAACACTGCCGTGTTCAACGTGCTGCAGGATCACGGCATGCTCCAGCCTACCTCGGACGGCAAAGCGGTCTGGCGCGCGACCGTGACCAGCACGACCGGCTGGTCCCATTCGTTCACCCTGTTGCGTCTCGCTCCCGCGCTGATCTGGGAGTCTGGCGAGCGACCAGCACCTTTCGCAGGCACGGTAGAGATCGACGCGACGCCCGCAGAAAACGATGCCAGCACGTCGGCTCCCGCGCCTACTGTCTCGGGGAAACCAGCGCAGGGAGGTCAAGAACCTCCAATTTGGGAGGGCGACGGCACCACCATCGTTTCACCTCCCGCAGCCCAGCCCATGCCCGACGTCATGGAGGACTTGCTCGCGATGGTGGGCTTGGGTGAGTCGGCCGGCGTTGGCCAGGATGCCGAGGAGTTCTTCCACACTCCCACGCCAGCGACAGCCGCAACCTCCCTTCCATCACCTGCACCTGCGCCTACGCCTCTGTCATCGGCGACGAAGCCATCCGGGGAACATTTCATGGCTTGGCTGAAGCAGGGAATCGCCTCACGACGGCTCATCATCAACGACGCGAAGGCGCTCGTGCATACGGTGAATGACACGGCCTACCTGGTCAGCCCTGGTGTGTTCCAACGCTATGCGCAGGAGCATCCCGAAGTGGGCGCGCTTGCCAAGCAGGAGAATCAACAGGATTGGCAGTGGATGCAGAAGCGCTTCGAGAAGCTGCAGCTACATCGCAAGCACCCCAATGGCCTGAACATTTGGACTTGTGAAGTCACGGGCCCGAGGAAGTCCCGCCGACTGCATGGCTACCTCCTGGAAGATGGGTCCTTGGCATTCCCCGAAATACCGCCCAACAATCCCTATCTTGCTCTGACTCAGGAAGGATGACGCGATTCGGGCATTGATCGCCACCACCGTGTGGCGATCAATGCCCCGCGAAAGCTGGCAACATTTAGCGAACTGAGCTACTCGGCCCGCGCCAACTCCTGTGCAAGGAACGGAGCGGTTCGGCTGCCAGACGTTCGGGCCACCTGCTGAGGGGAACCCGCCACTACGATGCTGCCGCCGGCAGCGCCCGCGCCCGGCCCCACGTCGATCACCCAGTCGGCCTGGGCCACCGCGCGCATGTCGTGCTCGATCATCACCACGGTATTGCCGGCATCGACCAGGCGCTGCAACTGCACCAGCAGCCGGTCGGCATCCGACGCATGCAGTCCGGTGGTCGGCTCGTCGAGCACGTACAGGCTTCGGCCGCGCTGGCTGCGCTGAAGCTCGGTCGCCAGCTTGATGCGCTGCGCCTCGCCACCGGAAAGCTCAGTGGCCGGTTGCCCCAGGCGCAGATAGCCCAGTCCGATATCACGCAGCAGTTGCAGTGGCCTTGCCACCGCATCTTCACCCTCGAAGAATTCGCTGGCCTCGTCCACGGTCATCTGCAACACCTCGGCGATGTTGCGCCCGTTCCACTGCACCTTCAGCGTGGCCTCGTTGTAGCGTGCGCCATGGCACGTAGGGCACGGCGCGTACACGCTGGGCATGAACAGCAGTTCCACGCTCACGAAACCCTCGCCCTCGCAAGTCTCGCAGCGCCCCTTGGCAACGTTGAACGAGAACCGTCCGGCGTCATAGCGGCGGCGTCGCGCATCGGGCGTGGCGGCGAACAGCTTGCGTACATGATCGAACAGGCCGGTGTAGGTAGCCAGGTTCGACCGCGGCGTGCGCCCAATCGGTTTCTGGTCCACCTGCACCAGGCGCTGTATGGCGTCCACGTCGCCCGCCAGATGACCACCGGTCGCTTCGATCACGGCCGGCCCTTCACTGGTGGCGTTATCGGCCGCATCGTCTTCAGGCTCGTGGCCCAGGTGTAGCAGCACCAACTCCGGCAGGGCCTGCGCGACGAGGCTGGATTTGCCGGAGCCGGAGATACCCGTGACGGCTGTTAGCACGCCCAGCGGAATGCGTGCATCCACGCCATGCAGGTTGTGGCGGTGAATGCCCTGCAGCTCCAGCCAGCCGGTCGCTTCGCGTGCTCGGCTTCCCGGCGCGGGGATCTCGTCGAACAGGTAGCGTGCAGTACGCGATTCGGCAATCTTGCGCAGGCCATCCGGTTCGCCGCTGTAGAGCACGCGGCCGCCACGCTCCCCGGCATCCGGCCCGACATCGACCAGCCATTGCGCGCGGCGCATCAGGTCAAGGTCGTGCTCCACCACGAACACCGAGTTACCCGCATCGCGCAGCCGGTCGAGCGCGTCGTACAGGGCCTGGCTGTCGGAGGGATGCAGGCCCGCCGAGGGTTCGTCGAGCACGTACACGACGCCGAACAGCAGGGAACTCAATTGCGTGGCCAACCGCAGGCGTTGCAACTCGCCGGCCGAAAGCGTCGGCGTGGCTCGGTCCAGCGTCAGGTAACCCAAACCCAGCCCACGCAGTTGACGCAGGCGCGCCATCACGCCACCGGCCAGGCGCTGCGCGGCGAGGCGCTTTTCTTCCGATAGCGCCGAGGTGCGGCGCACGTCGGGCGATACCGCATGGACGGCGCGGCCGGAGGCCGCGCGTTCGGCACGGTCGCGTCGGGTCGCTTCCTTGTCCGTAGCCGCCCCCGCTGCATGGGCGCGGAAATCGCCCTGGGCGATGGGTTCGAGCAAGGCCGCCAACTGATCCAGCGGCATCTGCATGAACTCGCCGATGTCCACGCCGGCGAACGTGACCGACAGCGCCTCGGGCTTGAGCCGCTTGCCGTGGCAGGTGGGGCACGGTTTGCCCTCCATGAACCGGGACACGCGCTTTCTCATCAGCGCGCTCTGGGTGTTGGCAAAGGTGTGCAGCAAATACC
Source organism: Pseudomonas sp. A2 (assembly GCF_023100865.1). Taxonomy (NCBI): domain Bacteria; kingdom Pseudomonadati; phylum Pseudomonadota; class Gammaproteobacteria; order Pseudomonadales; family Pseudomonadaceae; genus Pseudomonas; species Pseudomonas sp. A2. Next base: position 1,653,792 of record NZ_CP039127.1, on the reverse strand, counting down.
GTCGGGCGCTGGTGAAGGTGCCCATGTAGCTCGGCTCCATCTTGCGTTTGAGCGCGGCGCGGGTCTCGGCAGGCGTGAAGCCGGCGTACACCGGCACCGTCGGTGTTTCCTCGGTGAACAGAATCCAGTCGCGATCCTTCTTCGGCAGGTCCTTCCACGGTCGGTCAACGTCGTAGCCCATGCTGACCAGGATGTCGCGCAGGTTCTGGCCTTGCCAGGCGGGGGGCCAGGAGGCGATCGCCCGCTCGCGGATGCTCAGGGAGGGATCGGGCACCATGTTGGCCTCGGTCACCTCGTACACATGGCCCAGGCCGTGGCAGGTCGGGCACGCTCCCTGCGGCGTGTTGGGCGAAAAATCCTCGGCGTACAGCATGGGCTGGTTGGCTGGGTAGGCGCCAGCGCGCGAATACATCATCCGCACCAGGCTGGACAAGGTGGTCACACTGCCCACAGAGGAACGCGCGTTGCTGGAGCCCCGCTGCTGTTGCAGCGCCACCGCCGGCGGTAGGCCGTCGATCGCATCGACGTCCGGTACGCCGGCCTGGTCGATCAGTCGCCGCGCATAGGGGGCCACCGACTCGAAGTAGCGCCGCTGGGCCTCGGCATAGATGGTGCCAAAGGCCAGCGAGGACTTCCCGGAGCCGGAGACACCCGAGAACACCACCAGCGCGTTACGCGGGATGGCGACATCCACGTCCTTGAGGTTGTGCTCGCGCGCGCCGCGCACTTCCACCATGCCGCTGGCGGCAGCGGTACAAGAGGATTCACCGAAAGAATTGTTTGGCATGTTTTTATCCGGTAGTTCGTCCCGCTCAGGACGGGACTTCCTGAGTTCGGGTGCCGCGGCGGCTAGCTTCGAGCGCTGCGGTGACAGAGCGGGCGTCGTAGCTGCCGCGCAGGCGGCGACCCTCGACGAAGAACGTCGGCGTGGCGTGCGCACCGCTGGCGACCGCACTGGCGAGGTCGCGCTCGACACGCTCGATCACCGCAGGGCTGTCGAGATCCGCGATGAACCGATCGACGTCGAGCCCAAGCTCTGCGGCGTAGCCGATCAGATCCTCGCGCTCCAGCGCGTGCTGACGGGTGAACACGAAGTCCAGCCACGGCCAGAACATCCCCTGATTCGATGCCGCCTCGGACGCACGCGCGGCGATCGGCCCATGCGGGTGGTGCGGCAAGTGGCGCACCACATACCGCAGGTCGTCCCCGAAGTGGGCGCGCAGATCCTCCCAAGAACCGGTAGCGTGCGCACAGTACTCGCACTCGAAGTCCACGTACTCCACCAGCGTGAGCTGCGCGTCCTCTGGCCCGCGAATGTGATCGACCTCGGGATCGACCGGCGGCTCAAGCACCATCGGCAGATCGGCGGTCTCCTCACCCCACCTGCGAGCGGCAACCTTGAAGATGAGCCACCCGAGCAACGTGGCGAGCATCATCGACACGAGCACGCCGACCGTCGCCTGGCGGCCCAGGTCGGAGGTCGTGCCGAACGCGAGCCCGATGATCAGCAGCGACACGGTGAAGCCGATCCCGGACAGCGCCGCCCCACCGAACACGCTCCCCACCCCGACGCCCTCGGGCAGCCGGCCCAGGCCGAGACGGACGGCGACGAGCGTGGTGAGCCCGATGCCCAGGAGCTTGCCGAGCACGAGCCCCGCGATGACGCCCCAGGTCACGGGCGAGCCGAAGGCCTCAGCGAGCAGCCCGCCACGCAGGTCCACCCCGGCGTTCGCCAAGGCGAAGATCGGCACGATCAGCAGCGCCGTCGGCAACCGCAGGAACTCGTGCAATCGCTCGTTCACCGAGATACCCCGGGACAGCCCGCAGTCCACCGCGCGGGCCGATGCGGCACTCGGCGACTGCCAGAAGTCGCGGAACAGTTGTCTTGCCGCAACGACCCCGTGACGTTGCGTCGCATAGGCGGGGATCAGCAGCCCCGCGGCCATCCCGGCGAGGGAGGCATGGATGCCGGAGTACAGGGTTGCGAGCCACAGCACGATCACGATCAGCACATACGGCATTGCCCGCCACTGGCGGGTGCGCCCCAGCCACCACAGCGCAACGAGACTGGCGAGGGCGATCAACAACGGGACGACCCGGATCTCCTCGCTATAGACGATGCCGATGATGGACACGGCGAGGAAGTCATCGACCACGGTCAGGGTGAGCAGGAACACACGCAACTGACCGGACAGCCGCGGACCGACGATCGCCAGGGTGCCCAGCATGAACGCCGTATCGGTGCCGACCACCGCACCCCACCCGTGCAGGCCCTGACCTCCGGCCAGCCCCACGAGCAGGACGTACACCAGAGCGGGAAGCACGACACCCGCGACACCCGCGATCAGGGCGAGACCGGCACGGCTGCGATCCCGGAGCGATCCGTGGGCGAACTCCTGACGCACCTCCAGGCCGATCAGGAAGAAGAAGACGACCATCAGGCCGTCGTTGACCCAGTGATGCAGATCCATGTGCAGGCCCAATGGCCCAAAGTTGAACCCGACGTCCAGGTGCCACAACCCGAAATAGGCATCGGATAGCGGCGAGTTCGCCCACGCCAGCGCCACAACCGTGACGATCACCAGCAGCACCGCCGCCCCGGACTCAGTGCGTAGATAGCGGGCAACTCGACTCCGTCTGATATTCGCAGAGGATTCACCGAGAGAAGCGTCTGGCATGTTCTTATTCTGTAGTTCGTGAGGTAGCGATGGGCCGATTTCGGGGGGGATATCGGTCAAGTGTACGGGCTTAGCGGCGTCGCGTCATCGAGCGAGCGCAGCCAAGTGAGCCTTTCTCCCAGCCTTCGCTCGACGCCCCTGTCCGTTGGCTGGTACCAGCCCGGCCGCGCCACGCCCTCGGGAAAATAGGTTTGCCCAGCGGCATAGCCGTTGGGCTCATCATGCGCGTAGCGGTAGCCTTCGCGATAGCCCATCTGCTTCATCAGCTTCGTCGGCGCATTGCGAAGATGGAGCGGCACAGCCTGGGAGCCGCTGCGCTTGACGAATGCCTTGGCCTGATCCCAGGCGGCATAGGCGGCATTCGACTTGGGGGCCAGAGCGAGGTAAGTCACCGCCTGGGCCAGCGGTATCTCGCCTTCGGGTGAGCCCAGCCTGTCGTAGGCCAGCGCGGCATTGAGTGCCAGTTGCAGCGCCTGCGGGTCGGCATTGCCGATGTCTTCGCTGGCCATCACCACCATGCGGCGGGTCACCTGGCTCACGTCGCCGCTGCCGTCGAGGATGCGGGCCAGCCAATACAGGGCCGCATCGGGGTCGGAGCCCCGTAGCGACTTGTGGAAGGCTGAGAGCTGCCAGTAGAACTCGTCACCGCCCTTGTCGAACCTGCGCAGCGATGGACTCGTGGACAGATTGGCGAACTCGCCATCGACCACGGTCTTGCCCGCGCCCGACGCCGCATTCGTCACCTGCTCAAGCAGATTGAGGAAGCGCCTGCCATCGCCATCGGCAAAGCCCTTTAGCAGGTCCAGCGCGTCCGCGTCCAACTTGACGCCCTGGAGATGCGGCAGTGCGCGTTCGTAGAGCTGGTTCAGTTCGTCGCTGGACAGCGGTTCGAGGGTATAGACCTGCGCGCGCGAGAGCAGTGCGGAATTGACCGCCAACCCCGGATGCTCGGTCGTCCCCCCCACCAGGGTCAGGAGCCCCGACTCGACATGGGGCAGCAGGGCATCCTGCTGCGCCTTGTTGAAGCGATGGATCTCATCGACGAAAAGCACCGTCGATCGACCATGGTTGTCCAGTTCAGCCTGGGCCTCGTCGATGGCTTGCCGGATGTCCTTCACCCCGGCCAGCACGGCCGAGATGGCGATGAATCGGCTGTCGGTCGCACTGGCGGCCAGGCGCCCCAGGGTGGTCTTGCCCACGCCTGGCGGCCCCCAGAGGATGAACGAGTGCAACTTGCCCGCCTCGAACGCGAGACGCAGCGGCTTGCCGGGGCCGAGCAAGTGCCGTTGCCCGACGAATTCATCCAGCGTCTTGGGCCGCAGGAGTTCGGCCAAGGGAGGCTTGGGCTTTGTCGTGAATAGATCGGTCAAGTTGCTCTCCCTGGCATTTCTGATAGTTGACGTTCCGATAAGGTGGGCACCTCAATCCAGAGAGCCGGATTTATCCAACGCTGTGGGCTCTTTGTCGGCAATCGCATGCATGATGATGCGAGAGCCGCGGTAGCCGATGCTGTGGTTCCATACCCAGCTCAAAGCGACGCTGAGACGATTTCGCGTACCGATCAGAAAGTAGATATGCGCGAGCTTCCAGATCCACCACGCAAAGGCACCACGCAGCTTAACCCGCCCCATGTCAATCACGGCCAGGCTGCGGCCGATGGTGGCCAGGTTCCCCTGATGCCGGTATATGAAAGGCCCGTCAGCGGACTTGCCTTTCAAACGCCGTCCAATGAGGTTGGCGACGTACTTCCCTTGCTGTTTGGCGGCCGGGGCGATGCCCGGTACGGGCTTCCCGTCGGCCATAGTGCACGAGGCGGTATCGCCGATGGCGAAGACCTCCGGGCGACCAGCCACCGTCAGGTCGGGACCAACGACCACTCGACCCGCACGATCAGACGCAGCACCCAACCAGCGAGCCGCGGGAGACGCCTTGACCCCTGCGGCCCAGACGATGGTCTTGGCCGAAAGGGGCTTGCCGCCATACACCACGCCGTCGGCCGAGCATTCGGTGACCGGCGTACCCAGCACGACCTCGACCCCGAGCTTTTCGAGTGCCTGGCGCGTATAGGCCGAAAGATCCTCTGGAAAGACCGACAACAGACGCGGGCCCGCCTCGATCAGTACAACCCGGGACGTGCTCGGGTCAATAGAGCGGAAGTCACGCGCCAGCGTGTCTCGTGCAAGCTCGGCGATGGTCCCGGCCAATTCAACCCCGGTGGGACCACCACCGATGATGACGAACGTCTGCAGCGCGGCACGCTGCTGAGGATCGCTCGTGAGCTCGGCCTCCTCGAAAGCCGCGAGGATTCGGCCCCGAATGGCCGTGGCATCTTCCAGCGTCTTCAACCCCGGCGCAAAAGCCCCCCATTCGTCGTGTCCGAAATAGGCATGGGTAGCGCCTGTCGCGAGTACGAGCGTGTCGTAGGTTTGGCGTGAGCCATTGTTGAGAATGACCTGACGCGCGTCCTGGTCGATGCCTTCCACTTCCGCCATCAAGGTGTTCACTTCCGGGCGATTGCGGAAGAGATAGCGAATAGGCCATGCGATCTCGGATGTCGAAAGTGACGCCCCTGCAACCTGGTAAAGCAAGGGTTGGAACAGGTGATGATTGCGCCGATCGATGATCGTCACATCGACCTCGGCACCAGCAAGCTCGTTGGCAACCTCGATCCCGCCGAAGCCCGCTCCGATAATGACGACGTGATGTCGGTTTTTGGAGGTCTTTGTCATAACCTGATCTCATCTCTCTCAGCGTTTCAGCGCCGATGCGTGGTATGCCATATGCTCGCCAATGAAACTGGCAATGAAGTAGTAGCTGTGGTCGTAGCCAGGGCGCAGATTCAACGTGAGCGGGTGCCCCGTCTCGTCGCAGGCTTTGCGCAGCAGATCGGGCTGAAGCTGACTCTCCAGGAACTCGTCGCCCAAGCCCTGATCCACCAGCAGCGGCAGACGCTCCTGCACGGTGCGAATCAGCTCCACGGTGTCGTACTGCTTCCACGCCTCCCGGTCGCTGCCCAGGTACGCCTCGAAGGCCTTGTGTCCCCAGGGAACCTGGGTGGGCGCGACGATGGGCGAGAAGGCCGAGACGCTTCGATAACGGCCCGGGTTGCGCAGGGCGATGACCAGGGCGCCATGCCCGCCCATGGAATGGCCGCTGATGCTCCGCTCCGCCGTCACGGGAAAGTGGGCCTCGATCAGCGCCGGTAGTTCCTGCACCACGTAGTCATACATCCGATGATTCGCAGCCCAGGGTTCCTGCGTGGCGTTGACGTAGAAACCCGCCCCCTGTCCGAGGTCATAGGCGGGATCGTCGGCAACGCCTTCGCCGCGTGCGCTGGTATCGGGCGCGACGACGGCAATGCCATGTTCGGCTGCGTAGCGCTGGACGGCGGACTTGGTGATGAAGTTCTGCTCGGTGCAGGTGAGGCCTGAAAGCCAGTACAGCACCGGCACCTTGCTGTGCTGTGCCTGCGGAGGCAGATAGACGCCGACCTTCATCGTGCAACCGAGCGTCGTGGATTCATGCTGATAAACGTCCTGCCAACCATCAAAGCTGGCGTGATGTTCGATGCGTTCCATGGTGTTCTCCTATGTTCAAAGGAACGGCGCAGCTCTCGCGCACCAGGACGGCAGCTCTTCAGGAAGATTTCTCTTCCGCTGCCGTGTCACCGTGGGCGTGTCTGATCCTGCGCACGATCCACCAGATCGTCAGCATCACCGCAGGCACCAGAACCGCCATCACCGGCGCCACGCTGTCGTGAACCATCGGAATGCCCTTGAGTAAATAGCCGAGAAGACTCACGACGTAATAAGAAATTGCCGCGACCGACAGGCCTTCGACGGTTTGCTGAAGGCGCAATTGCATCTTGGCCCGGTTGTTCATCGACGCAAGCAGATCGCGGTTCTGGCGTTCAAGCTCGACGTCGATCCAGGAACGCAGCAACGCGATGGCCCGGGTCAGCTTGTCGGAGAGCTTGGTCTGGCGCTCCTTTACGGATTGGCATGTCCGCATGGCGGGAGCGATGCGACGCTGCAGGAAATCCGCCCAGGTGAAGTACCCGGATACGGCTTCTTCCGAAAGCGCTGCCAGCCTTTCCTCGACGATCTCGTAGTAGGCACGGCTGGCGCCGAAGCGATAGAGATTCGCCGCAACGCCAGCTTCCAGCTCGGCAGCCAGGGCGGTCAATTCGGACAGCAGCACGTCGCTGTCGCGCCGTTCCACCAAGCTCGTACACATCTCGTCGGTGATCGCCGCAAGGCGCGACTCCATGCGCCGCAGCTCCGACGTCATCGACCGCGTCAACGGCAAGGACAGCAACGCCAAGGTGCGGTAAGTCTCGATCTCCAGCAGACGTTGAGCCAGCGCACCCGCCCGCGCCGGGGTCAAATCGCGGGCCAGGACGAGCATCTGCGTCAGGCCATCCTCATCCTGTCGAAAGTCGGTCAGGATGGCGGCAGAGCCGTTCTCCACCAGCGAGTAGCACAGGCTGGCAGGATCGAAGCGATCGACCTCCTTCTCCGTTTCCGGCGTCCACGGAAGAAGTCTCAAACGGATGCCGGATACGACCGGGCCGGGAGGAACAAATCCATGCTTGAACGGATTTTCGCCGCACGGCTCTCCCGTCTCGGAATCCAGCGAAGCGCACCATAGATACGTCGAGAACTCGGTGTGCTTTTCGCAGTGCAGGTCTCCTTCATCCCATGTCACGCCGTGAAGCGGCGTAGCATGGTCGGGTTCGGCAACGCCGAAGCGATGAGACAACTCACTCATCGCCATCTGATCCCTGGCCTGATCGCCTTCGGTAATGAAAGCGAGCTGCAATATGCTGCGGGGGGCCTGAATCAACAGATGCGGGCGCGCATGCACTTCACCCACGGCCGCAGCACGATCGGCATAGGCCGGCATGCCGTACACGGTGGCGGTCGGGGCGGGTTGTACGGTCGTCGTATTGATGTTGGCCGGCTCTTGCATAACGACCTCATTTCTCATTGGTTGAAAAACACGCTTCAAAGCAAATGCCCGCAGCCATGCGTTTCGCACATGGCTGCGGGCCGATCTTCATGAGCGGGCACCGCTCTACACGGTCCGTCCAATAGGCTCGCCGTGTAGAGGCTTGTGCTGGCCTTTTCAGAACGCCCTCAGCTTCCTGGCTTTCAGACGAAGGTGTACGCGCAAACCTTGTTGCCCGCCGGATCACGCAGGTAGGCCGCATAGGCACCCGGCAGGTGGCCACGCGGGCCGGGCTGGCCCTCGTCGGTGCCGCCTGCGGCAAGGCCGGCGGCGTGGAAGGCGTCCACTTCGGCGGGAGTGGCGGCCGCAAAGCCGACCGTCACGCCGTTGCCGGAAGGCGCTTCACCATTGCCCGGACGAGCGATGATGAAAGCCGGCTTTTCGCGACCGAAAAGCACCCATCCGTTGCCGAAAGGACCGAGGTTCTTGATGCCGAGAGCACCCAGAGCGGCGTCATAGAACGCGGTCGACTTCTGGAGGTCGGCGGCGCCGACGAAGACGTGCGAGAAGATACCGTCGCCGGAAATGACAGGATTGGACATGGTTAATTTCCTTGGTGGTTGGTGTTGAATGGATAGTGGGTGATCAGTAGTGGATCACCGTGCGAATCGACTTGCCTTCATGCATCAGGTCGAAGGCCTTGTTGATGTCGTCGAGGCCCATGGTGTGGGTGACGAACGGGGCGAGATCGATCTCGCCTTTCATTGCGTCTTCCACCATGCCGGGAAGCTGAGTGCGGCCCTTGACCCCACCGAAAGCCGAACCCTTCCAGGTGCGACCGGTGACCAACTGGAACGGGCGGGTCGAAATTTCCTTGCCAGCACCAGCCACGCCGATGACGATCGACTGGCCCCAGCCGCGGTGGGCAGCTTCCAGAGCCGAACGCATCACGTCGACGTTGCCGATGCACTCGAAGGTGTGATCGACACCCCAGCCGGTCATCTCGATCAGAACCTCGTGAATCGGCTTGTCGAAGTCCTTCGGGTTGAGACATTCGGTCGCGCCGAAGGTACGAGCCAGTTCGAACTTCGCCGGATTGGTATCGATGGCGATGATGCGGCCCGCTTTGGCCTGGCGTGCACCTTGAATCGCAGCGAGACCGATGCCGCCGAGGCCGAAGATGGCCACCGAGTCGCCGGGCTGTACCTTGGCCGTGTTGTGCACGGCGCCGATGCCGGTGGTCACGCCGCAGCCCAGCAGGCAGACGTGCTCGGGATTGGCGTCCGGGTTGATCTTGGCCAGCGAGACTTCGGCGACGACCGTGTATTCGCTGAAGGTCGAGCAGCCCATGTAGTGGTAAAGCGGCTGACCGTTGTACGAGAAGCGAGTCGTACCATCGGGCATCAGCCCCTTACCCTGGGTTGCACGAACCGCGACACACAGGTTGGTCTTGCCGGACTTGCAGAACAGGCACTCGCCGCACTCGGCGGTATAGAGGGGAATGACGTGATCGCCAGGCTTCACGCTGGTCACACCTTCACCCACCTCCACGACGATACCCGCACCTTCATGACCCAGCACGACCGGGAAGAGACCTTCGGGGTCGTCGCCCGACAGGGTGAAGGCGTCGGTATGACAAACGCCGGTGTTCGTGATCTTGATGAGCACCTCGCCCTTGCGCGGCGGCTCGACGTCGATCTCGACGATTTCTAGCGGCTTTCCTGGCCCAAAGGCAACTGCTGCACGTGATTTCATGATGTCGCTTCCTTTACTAGCTAACTAAATTTGCCCTCACCGAGGGCACCCTGGTGCCTCTACCGCAGATAGGAGCGGACGATAGAGATGGTCTCGTCAATGGACTTGTTCTGCGAATCGCTCCTGATTTCGCTACTGGGAAACTCTTCCCGCAGATAGCTCTCCAGAACGGTTGCCATCAATCCGTTGACTGCCCCACGAACGGCCGCAAGCTGCTGAAGAATTGCAGGACATTCCGCACCTGCATCAAGCGCTTGCTCAAGAGTCGCTACCTGACCTTTGATGCGCCTGATGCGCGTCAGTGCTTGCTTCTTTTCTTCCGGGCTGTGTGGCATCGAACACCTCTCTACTTGGGTACATCGCCGCATTATACAATACTCCCCCATAGTATATGCGGCCGAACTTCGCCACAAATTCTGTGCTCTTCGAGCACTCTTACAGGCTAGTACAGATTTGTTCCCAAGAAGCGCAAAACATTCAAATCAATGAATATTTTTTGCATGTATCGACAGCATCGGGGCAAGTTCAAAACTGGTCAAACTGGAAAAATCTATGTGCAGATAGACATGGCCTATGTACACGGATTCATCGAGCTGAAGCTATCAAGATGACCCCGGCTAGGCGACCTTACGACCCGAGTACCGAGCATTCCGCAGTGCAGGCAACATCTGACCGTCCCAGTCGCGATCGACTGCAACCTGGGCCTGTTCTTGGTTTCGTTCGAGCGCATCTACGTCAAGATCAGCGATCGCCCATGTCTGCGTGCCGCAAGTCGTCGCGAGAATGCCATCCTCCGGGAATCCACGATCCATTGGTGCGTAGATCGTGGCCTCGCCAGTGTTCGTGTCCAGCGCCGGACTCCAGTCGGCAGTTCCAGTCGTCACGGCCTGCGCGATGAACATTCGGTTCTCCAGTGCCCGCGCCATGCAGCCCACACGGACCCGGGTTGCACCTGCTCGGGTGTCGGTACAGCTCGGGACCAGCAGCAGGCGCGCCCCCGCCTCTCGCTGGGCTCGCACGGGCAATGGAAACTCACTGTCGTAGCAGACAGCGATGCCGGCACGCACGCCTTTCAGATCGAACACCTTGAGTTCGTCGCCACCCTCGATGACGCCGGTGTCTTTCTCGAACCCCGTTAACTGCAATTTGTCCTGGTAGTCGCGTGTACCGTCAGGCGCAAACCACCAAGCCCGGTTGCGATAGCGGTTCAGTCCAACCTGGGTCAAAAACGTACCGGCCTGAATGGTCATGCATAACTCGCGCGACAAGTCGGCATACAGTGCCAGCCACGGAGACTGCAAGGCCTGCAGCGCGGCCAGAGAGGCGTTGAAATCATGGCGAATGCTCGGCTCGCACGTTGCAGCCAGTTCGAGGGATAGATACTCGGGCAACACGGCCAGTTCCGCCCCGCCACGACGCGCCTCCTCCAGAACCAGTCGCTGCCGCGCAGCAAATGCCTCGAAGTCCGTGGGCTGGCCCACTGCGTATTTCGCAACTGCCACTTTCATTTCGCGTTCTCCAGGGAGTGCAGCCACATCGTGAGCGTCTGCTCGGTTTCGCTTGGCTCACCCACCTGCTTCCAGGGCAGCGTAACCTTCATGTCCGACTGCCGCACGTAGCCACGACGGGTCCAGAAGGGATCATTACTGCGGTAGTTGGAAGGACGCCGAGGATCGTCGTCTGCTCGATCCACCGACGCAAACGATGTCCACTGCATGCCGCCCAACGAACGAGCATGCGCTTCGCGTTCGTCAAAGAAGCGGTGGCCCAGGCCAAGCCCCCGGAAGGCCGGGAGCAGGACTGATTCGCCGCAGTAAAACACTGCCTCCATCGGGACTCCTCGATCGGCGAACGGCACCTGGAAGGCCGGCTCTGCATCGCCGAGAGGCAACCCCGTGGACGCACCCACGACCAGGTCATCAGCGAGCGCGAGCACCAGCAGGCTGTCTGCCGAACGAGCGTACATGGAAAGGTAGTGCTTCTCGTATTCGATGTCGCCCTCGTACAGGTATGGAAAGCTGCGGAAGACCTTCGCCCGCAGATGTGCCACGGTGTCGAACCATTCGGCAATGTCCGATCCACGACGAACCAGCACCTGCACGTCGCTGGTCATTTCAGGCATCCCCTCCGACCTGTGCGATCCAGTCGCCGAGGTTGTAGTAGTTGGTGACACGAGCGATCTTGCCATCGCGGATGTCGAAGAACGCGCCACCCGGCAGCACGTAGCGCTGGCCCTGTGCTTCCGGCAGTCCGTCGTCCGTCACTTTGTATTCGCCATGCACCACATACTCCGCGCCTGCGCGCAGGCCGTCGGCGCTGACCATCACCACGATGCCGCGCAGTTGCTCGCCATAGCAGCGATCCATGCGCCGCAGGAAGGCGCGGAAGGCTTCGCGACCGACCTCACGAGCGCCTTGGTTCAAGTCGTGCGCAACGTCATCGGTCAACATGGACAGCATGGCCTCGCGATCGCCGCGGTTGAAGGCGTCGTAGTAGGCGGTGATGAGAGTCGCAGCGTTCATTCGCGTTCCTTGTTGGGTTGTTAGGCGCGGAGCATTCGGGGGTGTTGCCAGTTTGGGCAACCGCGCCTCCCTTGTATATGGAATTGTTGCGATTTTATAATTCCACTATCTGGAACAATTAACGAGCAGCGAAACTGGCCATGAGGTGTTCGTCATGAACAAGGAAATGGAACTACTGCGCATCTTTCGGGTGGCGGCCGAAAGCAGCAGTTTTCGCGATGCGGCCGTCCGGCTGGGGACTTCTCCGCAAGGTGTCACCCGTGCCATCCAGCAACTGGAGCAACACTACGGCGAGGTGTTGTTTCATCGAAGCACACGCCAGGTGCGCATCACCGCCTTCGGCGAAGGGCTGTTAGACCAGGTGCGCCCGGCATTGGAGCGGTTCGAGGATCTATGGCGGACGCCTGGGTCCGACCAGCAGGCATCCCTGTCCGGCACGGTTCGCATCACCGCACCGCACAGTTTGGGCACCAGAGCGGTGCTGCCTGCACTGGAACGCGTGGCCGCGCGTCATCCTGGTATCACTCTGGATGTGCGCCTGTCCGATCGCATCAGCAACACGGTTGACGAAGGGATTGACGTTGGGATCAGGGTCGGATTCATGCGCGATAGCCGCTTCGTCGCGCGCAAGGCGGCCGACATGAGACTCCCAATCGTTGCCGCTCCGCGCCTGATCAAGAAAGTGGGTGTACCTGAAAACATCGATGCGCTAAGCAGCCTGCCGGTCACCGTGGCCTTGGATATCAATACCGGCCGCCCCTGGCCTTGGCACTTCAAGGCGGGACGCCAGTGGACACCCACCGCTCCCACCCTCGTCGCCGACAACGCCGACATGGAAATGGGGGCAGCGTTGGCCGGAATCGCGTTCGCGCAACTGGCGGACTACATGGCTGCCCCCTACATTGCCAGCGGGAAGCTCGTGCGAGTGCTGGAGACCGAAGAACCTCCGGCATGGGGGTTGTACGTCTATCGGCCTCAGCGTGGCCCCATTCCGGGAAGGGTTCGAGCGGTATTTGATGAAATGCTGGTCGCCGTTGGATCGTTGCCAGCTTTGCGCTGACACGCCGCAAGACGCTGTAGGACACCTGCCTTGGAAAGCGGGGCACTGAGCCTCGGCGGTTCACCCCTCCGTTTGAATGATGAGCCGACCGTCTGCCCCTTGCGCCAAGTGCAGATCGGTCGGCCATGCAATCCAATGCCGGCGAACGATTAGATATAAATAAATTGCCGGTACAACCCATCCAACTGATGACGGATATCTTCCACGCGCTGCTCGTCGCCAGTATCAGTAAATTCGAGCAACTGTTGCTCCTTGGCAGTAATTTGGTCGCAAAGGTCGGACAAATTCTCGCAAAAAGCCTCGGTATGAACTGTGGGCTCCTCCGTACTCGTCTCTTCTCCTGCTAGTTTTCGCACAGAGGAGACCGGAGAAATTCCATTTTCTTCGTTAAAGGCAATTTGAAGCTGCCTGCGCCTATTTGTCTCATCGATCGCCTGTTTCATCGCCGGAGTCGTCACGTCGGCGTACAAGATCGCCTTTCCGTTTTCATTCCGAGCAACTCGACCTATCATCTGAATGAGTGCCTGGGCCGACCGCAGGAAGCCTGCCCGATCCGCATCGAGAATAGCAACCAATGATGCCTCGGGAATATCCAGCCCTTCGCGCAAAAGGCTAATCCCAATCAAAACATCGAACTCTCCTGCGCGCAGGCCATTGATGATCTCAACACGATCCTCCGCTTTTATGTCCGAATGCATGTAGCGCGCTCGAATCCCATGGTCCGTCAAGAAATCCGTTAGCTCTTCTGCACTGACCTTCGTCAGCGTGGTCACGAGCACGCGATTTTTCTTCTTCACGCACTTCGATATTTCAGCAAGCAGATCATCTATGTACCCATCCGATTTGCGCACCTCAACCTCGGGATCAAGCAGTCCCGTCGGCCTGATAACCTGTTCGACAACCCTGTCTTTCGACACCTTCAACTCGTAGTCACCCGGCGTCGCGGAAACGAAGATGGTCTGTGGCTTGACCTTCTCGAATTCACCAAAGTTCAACGGGCGATTGTTCTTAGACGAAGGCAAGCGGAACCCGTAATCTATCAACGTCTCCTTGCGCGCCTGATCCCCCCGGTACATTGCGGATATCTGTGGCACCATGACGTGGGATTCATCGACGAACAGAAGCCCATCTTTCGGCAGGTAATCCAGCAATGTGATCGGAGGCGAGGCCGGGTCCCGGTCGCTGAAGTAGCAGGAATAATTCTCCATCCCCGAACAATAGCCTACCTCGCGCATCATCTCCACGTCATGCGTGATCCGCTCGTACAGCCTGTTTGCCTCGACCAAGCGATTATTTCTGTTAAGCTCGGCAACCCGCTCTTCCATATCAGCGAGTATCTTCTTGGACGCGGAATCTATTTTATTCGTGGGCGGTGCAAAAAGCGTCTTTGGCGAAACCAAGTAATGGTCAATTGCCCCCAGCGTTTTACCTGTAACAGGGTCTAGCCATTGAACAGACGCAACAGAGTCATCCAGCAGTTCCACCCGAACTGCCCTATGCTCGGAATCAGCAGGAAAGATATCGATCACATCACCTTGCACCCGAAACGTTGCACGTTTGAGAGTGCGCTCAGTGCGATCATATTGCAGCAGAGCCAAGCGACGAATCAGCTCTCTCTGGTTTATTTTGACGCCAGGGGACAGAGCGATCTGTAACGCTCGGTACGCATCCGGGTCACCCAGGCCGTAGATTGAAGACACCGAAGCGACGACGATCACATCGCGGCGCTCAATCAAGGATTTGGTCGTGGACAGGCGTAGGCGCTCAAGGTGGTCGTTGATGGCCGAGTCCTTTGGAATGAAACGATCGGTGCCCGGCATATAGATCTCGGGCTGAAAATAATCGTAGTAGGAAACGAAGTACTCGACAGCATTCTCGGGAAAGAAGTGCTTCATTTCACCATAAAGCTGCGCGGTCAACGTCTTGTTAGGAGCCAAGATCAATGTGGGCCGCTTCAGACGATGAATCACATTCGCCATCGTAAAGGTCTTACCTGAGCCGGTGATACCTTTCAGCGTCTGGTGTGTCGCACCTTCTTCTATGTCCGACAGTAGGCGCGCTATCGCCTCTGGCTGGTCCCCCGCCGGCGTATAGCTGGAGTGCAGAATGAACGTACCGGTTGACATTAGATATCTCCTAATTGAGCTACTTCAATTTGTCCTGATGTATCGGCTATTTCAGAAGACCTATAGCAGTACCAAACTGGGGTGTAAATGACGGCGATCCTGCCGCGCCCCACCTGGGCGCAGGCGTCGCCAACATGATAGCCCAACACATGGGCGGGCTTCCCAGTGCATATCCGCCGATCGCCACGACGTCAGCCAGCGGCCCGTCTGCCAATGCACCTGGAGCCACTCGCCTCGTTGAGCGCCGACATCGAGCCGTGGCGGGCGAGGTTGCTCTGTACGCCCAATGTGTGGCGCCGGCTCCCGCCGATACGCGCCTTTGTCTCTCTCAGCCCTCCAGACGAGGCGTTGGAAACGTGGAGCTACGTCGCCCCTCTAAAGATGCACGATCTCAACATTCGGCCATTTGCCTGCAAGGTACTCGGCCACTAGCCTCCGATGGCAGTGATGGGGCTTGTCTTCGCTGCAAAGCAGGCAACTGTTATCAATCTTTTCTTTATCGATTGACTCAATCTTTCGGGACGACATTAAATCCAGAAATTTCCTGGCGTAGATATCCCAATCTCCCCCTTTTATTTTATATTCCTCGAACATGTCTTTGGTTGGAGCAAGTGCTGGTAGATGTTCATATTCCATCCCGCACAACGCCTCGGAAAAATATCGAAGATCCTCGCGTTTAGCGAAGCCGGCCAATTGCGAAACATTATTCAGGCGAACATCGACAAGGCGCTTGGCACCAGAAGCACTTAACTTGGTGAAGAAGGACCGCGCGGAGGTCTTAGTGAATCCAATCGTGAATATCTTCATCTGCCTCATTCCCCTCGTTCCTTCATCCATAAATGGCTGTTATTGAGCTACCGCCAGGCATGTCCGTCAATCGCAGCTAAGGAAACGCTGGGGGCATGGTGTACTAGCTGCGCCACAACGGCCACGGCAGGCTCCATTCTCTCGCCGCTTCAACGACTCGCGGCCACGACCCGAACAGCTCAAGAGCTTAGCACCGCCTTTTGCGGTTGCGTGCCTCACCACTCACGCTTACTCCCTTCCAGAACGCGCCAACTGCTAAGCTACATGAGGACGACTCGCCCCACAGCGCGAAGCACCTGTGTTCGCGCTATTGGCTGTCCCGTGCGTTGTGGTGCTGACCGTCGATGACGAGTCGAACCTACTGTATGGGCACTGCGCGCAGCAGCCTTTCATGCGTGCCAGCTATGTGTCCAAGGTTGGACGCGGATCGAAGCGTGCGCAGGGTTTTTCGTGAAAGTATAAAATCTAATCAACTTTATCAGAAGAAAATATATGATCGTAAGAAACTTTGAATACTTGCTTGCTTTGCACCGTGAAGGCCATTTTGGCAACGCGGCCAAAAGCTGCAATGTTTCTCAGCCGACACTCTCCGCGGGCATTAAGCAATTGGAGGAAGACATGGGTGTCGAGATCGTGCGTCATGGCCGACGCTATGACGGCCTCACTTCTGAAGGGATGCGCGTACTGTCTTGGGCTCAGCAGATGTATGACGACTGCAAAGGGCTGGAGCGAGAACTCTCCGCACTACGGCGAGGTATAGAGGGGCAATTCCGGCTAGGGATACTCCCAGGAACTGCCGGTGTAGCGCCCACATTAAGCATCGCCCTTGCTGAAAAAACGCCCTTACTTCAACAATCAGTTCTGGTTTCCGGCGCTTCTTCCCTGCTACAGGCGATTCGAGAAAACAATTTGGATATCGCACTCATGCATTTGGAGGATATCCCAGGGGAAGACTTCGATACTCACCTTCTGTACCGTGAACGCATTTTCCTTTTTCACGCCGCGAGAACACAGCAACCCCGAAGCACAACGTGGGACCATGTTCTCAATAGACAACTCTGCGTGCTGAACTCGGCAGTACCTGAACCCATTCAAGATAGGCTGACGCAATGTACCGCACAGACTATTCGCACTGATTCAATTGAC
The DNA here is from genome assembly GCF_023100865.1 of Pseudomonas sp. A2. NCBI lineage: Bacteria > Pseudomonadati > Pseudomonadota > Gammaproteobacteria > Pseudomonadales > Pseudomonadaceae > Pseudomonas > Pseudomonas sp. A2. The sequence continues at coordinate 1,636,748 of NZ_CP039127.1, read as the reverse complement.
GTGCTATCGGCACACGTGGCGACAGGAAAATATTCGGCAGTTCTTCCGCAATCTCTCGCCGGCCAACTCGCGCACATTCCAAATCTCCACGCAATCGCAATCAATGGACCAATGTCGCACTCAAATGTCGGATTCGTTGCTGGGAAAAATGCGTTCGAGGCACCGTCATCGCGTGCATTGCTCGAAATGGTGCACACCCCCGAACTCGCTGCCACGCTTCAATCCGTTATATCGATCCATCGTCGGTTCCAGCCCAAAGCAGACTCATCTCAAAGCCCCCTGAAATAGCGAGTCTTGAAGAGCAACTCTGTATTGCTTCAACCAGGCGAAGATTGCAGGCATGCCGTGTGCGCCGCTAACAGGCGCCACGTGCTGAGCAACCCATCGAAGTCCACCAGGTCCAGGGGCAACTAGGGGGACAGGAGTACCTGCTGCGTGCGGCGTCCTCATGTTTCGCTGGGTCGAGCTGACTGTTCCTAGATCAAGCTAGGAGGCGCGATGTAGCGATGATCGTTGCCCTCTCCCGGCTAGGAGACGAGCACGGCTCGACGAGCCCGCGTAGATAGATTGTGCCTATCTGCACATAGATTATTCCAGTTTGACCACTTCTGAGCTTGATCCTATGCTGTCAAGACCGCAGAAGGAGACGCGGCCAACGGCTAGGCAGTACCACGATCGTTCTTCTTGACAGCGGTAAGTCTCGTTTCCCACTTCGATTTAGAAGATGGAAACATTAACGCACAGAGGTGACGAAATGACTCCGACCGGTAACCGAATCGTGACTTTCGAGAAGCCCTTGGAAATGAAGGTCAACACCTTCAAATTTCCAGAGCTGATAACCCCTCAAGGGAAAAGCGCACCCCATGGCGCTATCCTCAAAATAGTTACCACAAATATCTGTGGCAGCGACCTTCACATTTATCGCGGTTCGTTTGCTGTTCCCAAGGGAATGACCATGGGCCATGAAATGACCGGCGAAGTGATCGAAGTGGGATCAGACGTCGAAGTCGTGAAGAAGGGCGACATCGTTTCCGTTCCCTTCAATGTGGGGTGTGGGCGTTGTTACAACTGCAAGCATATGCGCTCCGATGTATGCGAGAACACCAACCCCGAAATCGACTGCGGAGCCTACGGGTTCAACCTCGGTGGCTGGACGGGGGGCCAAGGTGATTATCTCTTCGTACCGTATGCGGATTTCAATCTCCTTCGCTTCCCTGACAAGGATGCCGCCATGGAAAAAATCCGCGATCTGACCCTTCTCTCTGACGTACTACCCACAGCTTTCCATGGGTTCGCTGGCCCAGACTGGCCAGCCGCACCGGCCTACGTCGTCGGCGAGAACATCCTGATCTTCGGTGCCGGGCCGGTCGGCAGAGCGGGTGCCGCCTGCGCCAGACTTCTGGGTGCAGGCGCCATCATCGTTGCCGATTACATTCAAGAGCGGCTGGACCTTCTCAAGCCACACGGCGTGGAAACCATCAACCTTTCCGACGGCGTGCCGATCGAGGAGCATCTCGAACGCATTACCGGGCACAGGGAGGTGGATCGCGTCATCGACTATGTTGGTGTGGACTGCCGCGGGTTTGGCGCGGAGGCTGACAAGATCGTGGAGAGCGCTGTTACCAACGCAATGCTCAAATATGTCCGCTTCGGCGGAATGACCAGTACGGTCGGTGTGTACTGCGCAAACCCGATCTCGAAAGACCCGAAAGCCAAGAAAGGCCATATGGATCTGGAATGGTCCAACGCCTGGATCAAGTCGCCGCGAATGTCGGCTGGTCAATCTCCGACGGCCAACTACAACCACGCGTTAATGCGGGCGATACTGAACGATCGCATGCCTTACCTTTCGCCGATGATGAACACTAAGTTCATCAAGCTCGAAGACGCGCCCGCCGCGTACAAGGAGTTCGACGCGGGTTCTGCATACAAGTACGTCATCGACCCGCATGGTTCAGTGCGGCAGTAAGCATCCGGCGCGGGCTAAGCATCAGGATGTCTCACACTTTCTGGTGAGAGGCATTCTGGCTCCGCAGGTCCCCGGCCAGCAACTGGAGCCGGCGAATATTTTCGCCGGCATTTGCCTGCTGCCCCAAGGCGTTGTGATTTTGACGGGGTACTTGCCTTGGCTCGGGCCAGGAGCAGAGCCTCAGCATCCGCAGGTGATGATCAACCGCAGGCGTGTTCGGGCGCCTGGTTCGCAATCGACCAAGGGTCGGACGGAGGCGATGCACGGCGTCCATTGACGTGCATGGCTGGACATAGCCTTCGTCTGATCCTGACCACCCCACGGACTTGATCAGGCTCGCCTGGTGTTGTGCCGGCCTCGGGCCATCGCACGATCAACCCAGCCCTGGCTCATTCAGCCAGAAGTTTCCAAAGACGTGGCCGAACTCGCCGCCGCCAGAATGGCAGTCACTTCTATAGGGAGATAGCACAGTGTTGGATAAGTCGGAACGGGAGGGTGGCCTATGGAGCTGCGCCATCTTCGCTGCTTCGTAGTTCTTGCTGAGGAGCTACATTTCACGCGGGCGGCTGAGCGCCTGCATATCGAACAACCACCGCTATCACGAGCCATCAAGGAACTTGAGGACGAGTTGGGCGTAGTGCTCTTCGACCGCAACCGGCGAGGAACAGTTCTGACGGCGGCGGGTGCGGTCTTCTTGCAAGATGTACGCCGTCTATTCACTGTGCTGGAACAGGCTCGTGAAAACGCCAAGGCTGTGGCAGCGGGCTTGCGCGGTAGCCTGCGCATTGCAGTATCAGATGGAGCTATCGATCCACGGCTGTCGGCATTTCTGGCTCGTTGTCGCGCCGAGGAGCCGGAGATCGAAATACGCTTGTCAGAGGTGCCTCTGGCAGAGCAAGTGCGTGGCTTGCGTTCGGGCGACTTCATGATCGGGTTCGCGCACACGGCCGATGTCGGCGACGGTATCGCTGCCGAAGCAATCTGGCGCGACCCGCTGGTGATTGCTGTGCCAGCTCGACACTCATTGCTCACCTACAAGGAGGTGCCACTTCAAGAACTCCAAGGCCATCCACTTGTCCTGTGCGACCCGCAGGTATGCGAGGGCTATTGCCGCGAACTCAAGCGGCTGCTCAACACGTTGGAGCACAAGCTGAATGTTGTCGAGGAAGTATCCTCGCTCGACATGATGCTCACCTTGGTCGGCGCCGGCTACGGCATCGGCTTCATGACGGCGACCAAGATTCCCATCTCCCAACGGCCGGATGTGGTGATCCGCCCCTTGGCGATGGATTCTGCCGTGATCACGACCTACCTGCTTCGGCCCGACGGCAGCAATTTATCGGCTTCGGTGGAGCGATTTATCGTTCGCCTACGCGACTCTTCGGACGGTTGACGAAGCCTGGCAGGCCAGACACTCAGGGATCAGTGTCGGCACGCAGATTGCGTTCGGTCGCCGTCATCAGGTCAGCCGCGCTTATTCCGAGTGCCGTAGAAATTTTCAGTATGAGCGGAAGCGTGGGCACGTGCTCACCACGCTCGATCTTACCCATGTGAGAACGCGAAATGCTTGCCCGAGATGCGAACTCGTCTTGCGCGACTCCCTGAGCGACGCGCGCAGCGCGCACGGCCTGTCCGAAGGCTAACGCCGACTCGGATTCATACGTCGATGTGCCAGAAGGACGGCCTGGCTGAATTGTTGATTTCTGCATTAGCAGAAGCGTCAAACAATCTGCCACAATTAACCACGTTAAAAATAACGACGTTAAACTTCACTCTTTCCTGCGACGCTGGTTTGCCTTTCTGGACAGATCGCTTATTGGGGGCCCTCATGCATGACGCCACCAGCCAGTTTTCCCATTTCAGGCTTGCTATCGCACCTGGAGTGCCATCCTCTTGCCTCACAACGCTTCTTGCCCTACAGCGAGCGGAGGAGCCGGAAGTCACCATCGCGTTCTTTGAGACCTCAGGCGACGACCTGATGACGGGCCTTGAGGAAGGCCGCTATGACGCTGGAATGTCGCTTCGGAACACTGGTGCTCCGGCCGTGAAAAGCCAGCCGCTCTGGGTCGAGAACATGGCCGTTGCAATGCCGCTGGGGTCCCCCTTACTTGCCCAGGCGAAAATCACGCTTGCCGAGCTTCTGGACTATCCGGTGTTTCGCTGGCCGACGGAGGCATGCCTACTGCTCGATCAGCGACTGTCTTCCCTTCCGTTGAGCCAACAGAGCATTCAGCATGTGACTTCGTTCGAGATGATGGCGCTTTGGGTCACCGCTGGCTACGGAGTGGGGCTCTCCGCGCAATCGCGCATTGAGCGTGCCCATGCGTGGGGGATCACTATGCGCCCGCTTTCAGACGGCCCCTACGAGATCGTGACATACCTGCAGCGGCCCCACGCCCAAGCCGACTCCGTTTTTGAGCGGTTCGAGCGCAGAGCGATGGAAGTTGCCAGGGCAGGCGCTGCGTAGCAGGCGCCCGCGGCCATAGGTTGAAGCGCGAGTGTCAGGCACCCTCAAGCACCACTGCGCTATCAACCAACCGGCGGACGCTTTGCCGCACATCCTCGGGGATGGGGTGCGGGGCAATAGTCTCGGGCGTATCCGCATGGTGCTGGTAGTCGCCCGTGATGACCCGGATGATCGCGGGCACGTTGGTCGGCGTGACCGTATCAATGGCCGCGCGGTCCCCCAGGTCAGGGTGCGGCTGGGTCAGCATGCGGTACAGGTCCCACGAATCCGCGTGTGGATACTGATTCATGAGCACCTGAGCCAGCCTGTGCTTGAGCGGTACAAGTTGCCAGTCGGGAACGCGTTGTCCCCGGTTGCCCAAGCTGATGGACAGCAGCTTGCCCGCCTTCAGCTCGCGGTTGATCTGGTCCTTGGATTTTCCGGCCAGCTTGCCGAACAGCGGGACCGGCAGGTTGTTCGGCGACTCGTACATGGCCAGCATTTCTTCCCGCTCGCGCTGGATTGCAGAGACTTCGGGCTCCGGGGCATGCGTCGGCGGTGGCGGCACCTGCGACAGCCGCTGGAACGTGATCCCGCCGCTGTTCGGGGTCACGACGATGGGCGTGGCCACCACTGGCGGGGCGACGGAGGGAGCCTGCTCGGCCACCGCGGGGGCCGCGTCCATCGCGTCCTCCACTTCCGCCATCGCCGGCACCCCGTCGATACGGATGGTCAGGTGCGCGCTCGCGGCTCCCACTTCGCCCTGTTCGAGCAGGTCGAGGCGATCGGCCCAGTCCTGCATCATCCGGCGGCGCGGCTCCACGTACTTGGCGTGGTTGTAGGCCGAACTCACCTTGTTCGGGTCGGAGTGCGAAAGTTGCGCGTCCACCCAAATCTTGGGGTAGCCGATCTCGTTGAGCGCCGTCGAGATGGTGCCACGAATGCCGTGGCCGGTCAGACGCCCCTCGTAGCCCATGAGCTGCAAGGCCTTGTTGAGAGTGTTCTCGCTGATGCGCTTCTTGAGTTCGCTACGGTGCGACAGCAGGTATTTTTGCGCCGGCCGCATTGCGCCCAGGAGGTAGCGGACGATCTCGATGGCCTGCAGGGACAGCGGCACGATATAGGGGGGCACGTCCTGCGGCCGCTTCCCCGCCTTGCGCATTTCGTCCTGGAGCTGCTTGACGATCTGCGGCGGGATGATCCACAAGCCCCTGTCGAGGTCGAACTGTTCAGGTTCGGCCAACCGCAGTTCGCCGGTGCGCACCCCGGTCAGGAACAGTAGCCGGACGCCAAGCTGGGTCTGCCAGCCACGGGGGTTGTAGAGCCGGAGCCTCTGAAGGAACTCGGGCATCTCGGGCAGGTGCAGGTAGGGGTTGTGGGCCACCGGGGGCTTGGGCTCGGCCACCACGTCCAGGTCCGCGGCCGGGTTGACTTCCAGTCCCTCGGCGATGACCAGCGCATATCGGAACATCTGGTTGAACCAGGTGCGGACTTTCTCGGCGGTGGTGAACGCCTTGCGCTTCTCGATCGCCGCCAGGACGCCCAGGAGCTGGGGGCGACGAATGTCGTAGATCGACATCTTTCCCAGAGTGGGCAGCACGTCCTTGTTGAAGATGCGCAGGATCTGGGAAAGCGTGCTCTGACGGCCTTCCTTGAGTTCCTTGCGGCGATGCTCTACCCAAGCATCGAAGACGGTCTTGAAGGTGTATTCGCCCGCCAGCTTGGCCGCGTGCCGTTTCTGGTCGCGCTCGACCTGGGGATCGATCCCCCTGGCGAGCAGGGCCTGGGCCTTGTCCCGCTCGGTCCGGGCCTCGCGCAGGCTGAGGGCAGGATAGCCACCCAGGCACAGGCGCTTTTGCTTGCCCAGCCAGTAGTAGCGGAATTGCCATGACTTGCCGCCTGCGGCTGAGACCATCAGGCCCAGGCAGTCGTTGTCGGAGAGGGTGTAGCGTTTTCCGGTGGTCTTCGCCTGCCGGACGGTCAGATCAGAGAGCGCCATTTCGAGACTCCTAAGTAATGACTTAGGCCCTATGCTCGTCATGGTTCCCGCTCAGCCCCAGCAACTATCCGGTAGCCAACCCACCCATATTCTTGTGCCTTATTTGGTCACTCAAAAACGGTAGCTGTGGGTGGATTTCCGTGGCACTCGCTGGAATGAAAAAAGGAGCCGAAGCTCCTTTTTTCAATGACCTACAGACCCCAGTAGAAGTCTGTGGATCAAAATTTGGAGCGGGAAACGAGACTCGAACTCGCGACCCCGACCTTGGCAAGGTCGTGCTCTACCAACTGAGCTATTCCCGCAATTTGGCGTCCCCTAGGGGACTCGAACCCCTGTTACCGCCGTGAAAGGGCGGTGTCCTAGGCCACTAGACGAAGGGGACACGCTGCTGGCATTACTGCCTGCTTTCACTCCCTGCCGCGTTTCGCTGTGTGCTTTACGCTGCAAGTGGCGCGCATTCTATGGATGGTTCGGACAGGCGTCAACCCCTTTGTAGAAATTTATTTAAATCAATGACTTCCGGGTGGGTTGGGGTGCAGATGCGGGATGGGTTGCCGATATAGAGAGAAGCAATCCTGTGCCGGCCCTTTCGCGGCTAAAGCCGCTATTCGCCCCCCGGCAAACTCACTACACTCAAAGCTGTAATTCTTCTTCAATGAGGCATTAACGGTGACACCACTTCTGATCACCCTGCTCATCGTGGCGGGTATCGCGTTGCTGATCGTGATCGGCTACCTAAACAATGTGGTCGAGAACGGTAAGCTCGAACGCGCCCGGATGAAGGTCGAGCTGGCCGACCGCCTGCGCCGCTGTGGCGAAATCACCGAGACCTTCCCCGGCCAGTTCATGACCCCGGCCCTGAAGTTGCTGCTGACCCGCCTGGAGCTCAACCTCAACCAGCGTCAACTGGCGATGGACAAGCACAATGCCGAGATCAAGGCGCGCATCGCCGAACTGGAGAGGCTGATTGCCCTGGGTGCGCAAATCCCGGTAAACAACCCGCCCAACCCTATCCAGACCGAGATCAAGGCCAAGGATGTGCGCTTCCTGCTGGAAGCGTTGCACAACCAGGTGACCCGCGCCGCCCAGGAGGGCTTCCTGCCCACGCCCGAGGCCAAGCAATGGATCAAGGAAATCCGCCATATCCTGGTGCTGCTGCATATCGAGTTCTTCAACAACCTCGGCCAGCAGGCCCTGCAGAAAAACCAGCCAGGCCAGGCGCGCCTGGCCTTCGAGCGCGGCGTGCAGTACCTGCGCAAGCAGCCGGAACCGAAGGTGTATGAAGAGCAGCTGACGTACCTGGAGAAGCTGCTGGCCCGGGCCAATGCCCAGGTGCTGGACCGAATGGCCCCGGCGGAGGACGAGCAGAATGAACTGACCCAGGGGCTCAAGACCGATGAGGAAGAGACCTGGAAGAAGAAGGTGATGTACGACTGATGCTTTAACCTTTACCGGCCTCTTCGCGGCTAAAGCCGCTCCCACAGGGACCGCCTCGCCCTCAGGCTTGGTGCGATCCTTGTAGGAGCGGCTTTAGCCGCGAAGAGGCCGGTACAGGCAACAGATATCAACAGTCGGTCAACTCCAGAAAAATCGCCGCCAACCGCTCCAGCCCCACCTGATCCGCCTCACTGAAGCGCCCAAGCTTGGGGCTGTCCAGATCCAGCACACCAATCAGCCTGCCCTCCTTCACCAGCGGGATCACCAACTCGCTGTTGGACGCGCTGTCACAGGCAATGTGCCCCGGAAACGCATGCACGTCCTCTACCCGCTGGGTCTGCCGGGTGGCCGCTGCCGCCCCGCACACGCCTTTGCTGAACGGGATGCGCACGCATGCCACCTGGCCCTGGAACGGGCCCAGCACCAGTTCTTCGTTGCGGTTGAGGTAGAACCCCGCCCAGTTCAGGTCATCCACCTGGTTATAGAGGAACGCCGAAAACTGCGCGGCATTGGCGATGAAGTCACGCTCGTCGGCAAACAGCGCCTGCACTTGCGCCGCCAGCAGGTTGTAGCCGTCGAGGCCGGCGCCACTGGCATTGAGGTCGATCATTTACTTTTGCTCCAGCAATTGCAGCCCGACCCAGTAGCGGGCGAACTGATAGGCACAACGGCCATTACGGTTACCGCGGCCGGTGGCCCAGCGCACGGCGAGGATGTCGAGTTCTTCGCTGCGCTGCCAGGCCAGGCCGGCAGTTTGCGCGAGCTGGCCGATCCAGTGCTCGACCACGTTCAGGAAGTGTTCCTGGGTGAAGGGGTAGAACGACAGCCACAGGCCAAAACGGTCGGACAGGGCAATCTTGTCCTCCACCGCTTCACTGGGGTGCAGCTCGCCGTCCACGCGCTTCCAGTTCTCGTTGTCGCTCTCCTTTTCCGGCACCAGGTGGCGGCGGTTGGAGGTGGCGTACAGCAGCACATTTTCGGGAGCCTGCTCGAGCGAGCCGTCTAGCACGCTCTTGAGCACCCGGTAGTCGCCCTCCCCGGCTTCGAACGACAGGTCGTCGCAGAACAGGATGAAGCGCTGCGGCAGCTTCTGCAGCTGCTCGACTACACGCGGCAGGTCGGCCAGGTGATCACGTTCGATCTCGATCAGGCGCAGGCCGGCACCGGCGTGCTCGGCCAGCAAGGCACGTACCAGCGACGACTTGCCGGTGCCACGCGAGCCCCACAGCAGTGCATGGTTGGCTGGCATGCCGTTGATGAACTGATGGGTGTTGCGGCCCAGCTGGTCACGCTGCTGGTCGACACCGATCAGGTCGCTCAGGCGAATGTCCAGGCTGACTTCCAGCGGCAGCAGGTAGCCGCTGCGGCCATCACGCTGCCAGCGCGCGGCCAGGGTGGTGGCCCAGTCGATGTTCGGGCGCTGGGCCGGCAACAGGGGTTCGAGGCGGGCCAGTACCGATTCGGCGCGGTCCAGGAAAGCAATCAAGCGAGCGTCCATCAGGGCTCCTGCAAATTCAGATTCGGGGCTGCTGTGCCGGCCTCTTCGCGGCTAAAGCCGCTCCCACAGGTTTATCACCGCCCTTGAGACCTGTGATGTACCTGTGGGAGCGGCTTTAGCCGCGAAGAGGCCGGCACAGCCAGTAGAGCAATCAAGGCTGAATGTGTGACAGACCCACCAGCAGCCGGGGCTATTCGGCTATGCTTGCGCAGCGCAAGGGACGTGAAACCGGCTCGGGACACATGGATATCAAGTTCACCAATCGCCTGTCATACAAGCAAGCCCGGTTGACAGTCCTGGTCGGCTTCATCCTGGGAACATTGCTCAGTCTCATCCAGATCGGCATCGATTATGCCAGCGAAGACGCGTCCATCAACCGTGAAGTACGCGCCTTGCTGCAAATCAGCCACAACCCGGCCTCGCGCATCGCCTACAACATCGACTCGGAACTGGCGCTGGAGCTGACTCGCGGCCTGCTGGAGTCGCCGGCCATCATCCGTGCGCGGCTGATCGACAACAACGAAACGGTACTGGCCGACGTCGAACGGCCGCGCCTGGAGGACCGCTACCGGCCACTCAGCGACTTCCTGTTCAGCGATCAGCGCCAGTTCAAGGAACGCCTGTATCTGACCCACATGCCCGAGGAAAACCTCGGCACCCTCTACCTGGAGGTGGACACCTACGCCTTCGGCAGCCGCTTTCTCGACCGCGCCGGGATCACCCTGCTCAACGGCTTCGCCCGTAGCCTGGTGCTGACCGGCATCCTCCTGGCGCTGTTCTACATGATGCTGACCAAGCCGCTGGTGACGGTAATTGGCGCGCTCAGCGGCAGCGACCCGCGCAAACCCACGCAAACCCGCCTGCAATGCCCACCCGGACATGAACATGACGAAATCGGCGTACTGGTAAGGGTCGCCAACCAGCAGTTCGTCAGCATGGCCACCGAGATCGATCAGCGGCGCACCGCGGAAAACCGCCTGACCCAGTACCTCAACGAGCTGGAAGATATCGTCTCGGCACGCACCAACGAGCTGAAGGCCAGCAACAGCAGCCTGAGCCAGTCCAACCAGGAGCTGGAAGAAGCCCGCCGCCGGGCGCTGGACATGGCCCAGGCACGCGCCGCCTTCCTCGCCAACATGAGCCACGAAATCCGCACCCCGCTCAACGGCATGCTCGGCATGATCGCCCTCGCCCTGGACAGCCCGCTGCCCAGCGAGCAACGCCAGCAACTGGCGATTGCCCATGACTCGGGCAAGGTGCTGGTGGAGTTGCTCAACGATATTCTCGACCTGTCCAAGTTCGATGCAGGCCAACTGGAGCTGGAGCGCATTCCGTTCGACATGGGCTCGATGGTCGAGGACACTGCCAACCTGCTGTCGCAGAACACCGCGCAAAGCGTGGAGCTGACCTGCCTGATCGCCCGCGACTTCCCCAGCAGCGTGCTTGGCGACCCCACGCGGGTACGGCAGATCGTCAGCAACCTGCTGTCCAACGCCCTCAAGTTCACCCGCTTCGGCCGCGTGGATGTGCGCCTGTCGACCATCGTCGGCGGTGTGCGCCTGGAAGTGCGCGACACTGGCATCGGCATCCCCGAAGAAGCCCAGGCACGGATCTTCCAGCCATTCACCCAGGCCGGCGCCGGCATCACCCGCCAGTACGGCGGCACCGGCCTGGGCCTGGCGCTGACACGCAACCTGTGCAAGGCCATGCAGGGCCACCTGCATATCAAGTCCAATCCCGGCTTCGGCAGCCGCTTCACCGCCGAACTGCCGCTGGCCGTGCACACCGAGGCCATTGCGCCGGCACCGTTGCACGGGCGCGTGGCGGCGCTGAGCACGGCCGGTAGCGGCCTCGATGAACTATTGCAGGACCTGTTGCCCGCCTGGGGCCTAGCCTACCAGCACCATGACAGTTGCGCGGGGCTCGACGCCACGGCCATCGACCTGCTGATCACCGACAGCCTGGACCACCTGTTCGAACTGCGACCGGCATTGAAAACACCTATCTTGCTGGTGACCGCCTACGGCAACTTCCTGCCCAGCGAACAGTCGGTCGCCCTCGCCCCCCTGCACCAACTGGCCCGGCCACTGGCGCGCAACGCCCTGTACCAGACCTTGCGCCGCACCTTGCAGGGCCATGAGCCCGAACACCCGCTGGCGACCCCGGCCATCACCCTGGAACAAGGCCGCGCGCGCATCCTGCTGGTGGAGGACAACCCGGTGAACCAGCTGGTGGCCAAGGGCATGCTGGCCAAGCTCGGCTGCCAGGTGCAGCTGGCCACCCAGGGCGCCGAGGCCCTGGAGCTACTGGAACAGGACGAATTCGACCTGGTCCTGATGGACTGCAACATGCCGGTGATGGACGGCTACGAGGCCAGCCGGCGTATCCGCCAAAGCGGTCGCTGGCCCGACCTGCCAATCGTCGCCCTCACCGCCAATGCCATGCCCGAAGAGCGCGAGCGCTGCCGGGCAGCGGGCATGAACGACTACCTGGCCAAGCCGTTCCGCCGTGAAGAGTTGCTGGCGCTGGTCGACCACTGGGTGCCTGTCAACGGCTGAGCAGGCGCTCGATGTCCGCTTCCAGGGCCTGCGGCTTGGTGGTGGGGGCGTAGCGCGTTACCTGGCCAGAGGCCGGGTCGACCAGGAACTTGGTGAAGTTCCACTTGATCTTCTGGCTGCCCAGAATGCCCGGGGCGCGCTGCTTGAGTTCGGCGAACAGCGGGTGGCTGCCGGGGCCGTTGACCTCGATCTTGCGGAACAGCGGGAAGCTCACGCCGAAATTGCGCTCGCAGAACTGGGCAATTTCCCGTGCATCGCCCGGCTCCTGCTTGCCGAACTGGTTGCAGGGGAAGCCCAGCACCACCAGACCGCGCGCGCGGTAGGCCTGCCACAGTTGCTCCAGCCCCTTGTACTGTGGGGTGAAGCCGCACTGGCTGGCGGTATTGACCACCAGCAGCGCCTTGCCGGGGAAGTCGCCGAGCGTCCTGTGCTCGCCGCCCAGGGTCACACAGGGGATGTCCAGTATCGATCCAGCCATGGTCGGGCTCCGGTCAGTCGCGCGGGCGCAGGTCGATGCACACCGAGTTGATGCAGTAGCGCAGGCCGGTCGGTGGCGGGCCATCGGGGAACACGTGGCCCAGGTGGGCATCGCAGCGGGCACAGGTGACTTCGGTGCGGATCATGCCGTGGGAGGTGTCGCGAATCTCGATCATCGCGCTTTCCTCGATGGGTGCGTAGAAGCTCGGCCAGCCGCAGCCGGAATCGAACTTGGTCTGCGCATCGAACAGCGGCAGCCCGCAGCAGATGCAATGGTAGATGCCGTCGCGACGCTCGCTGTTGTACTTGCCGCTGAACGGCCGCTCGGTGCCCTTGAGGCGGCACACCTGGTACTGCTCGGGGTCGAGCATCGACCGCCATTGTTCCAGGGTTTTCTCGATCTTTTGCATGTAGGGACCTCGGCAGGCTGAATTTCACTGCGCACCGTCTTTTCCGGGGCGCGGGTGGCACGTATATTAGTTGGCTTCGTGTGCCAGGCGTTCAGTCTGGCACCCGCTTCCTGCCCTTTCAAACCTTTCGGCGGGGCGTAGCGCGTTTTCTCAATCGGGATCCCATCATGCAGTTCAGCAAATCGAACAAGCTCGCCAATGTCTGCTACGACATTCGCGGCCCAGTGCTCAAGCACGCCAAGCGCCTGGAAGAGGAAGGCCACCGCATCCTCAAGCTGAACATCGGCAACCCGGCGCCGTTTGGCTTCGAGGCGCCTGACGAAATCCTCCAGGATGTGATCCGCAACCTGCCCACCGCTCAGGGATACAGCGACTCCAAGGGCCTGTTCAGCGCGCGCAAGGCGGTGATGCAGTACTGCCAGCAGAAGCAGATCGAAGGCGTCGGCATCGAGGACATCTACCTGGGTAACGGCGTGTCCGAGCTGATCGTGATGTCGATGCAGGCGCTGCTCAACAACGGCGATGAAGTGCTGATCCCTGCCCCCGACTACCCGCTGTGGACCGCCGCCGTGAGCCTGGCCGGCGGCAAGCCGGTGCACTACCTGTGCGACGAGCAGGCCGACTGGTTCCCCGACCTTGAGGACATCAAGGCCAAGATCACCTCGAACACCAAGGCCCTGGTAATCATCAACCCGAACAACCCGACCGGCGCGGTGTACTCCAAAGAGCTGCTGCTGGGCATGCTGGAACTGGCCCGCCAGCACAACCTGGTGGTGTTCTCCGACGAGATCTACGACAAGATCCTGTACGACGAAGCCGTGCACATCAGCACCGCCTCGCTGGCCCCCGACCTGCTGTGCCTGACCTTCAACGGCCTGTCCAAGTCGTACCGTGTGGCGGGCTTCCGCTCCGGCTGGTTGATCATCTCCGGGCCCAAGCACCACGCGCAAAGCTACATCGAAGGCATCGACATGCTGGCCAACATGCGCCTGTGCGCCAACGTGCCGGCCCAGCATGCCATCCAGACCGCGCTGGGCGGCTACCAGAGCATCAACGACCTGGTGCTGCCACCCGGCCGCCTGCTGGAGCAGCGCAACCGCACCTACGAGTTGCTGAACGACATCCCGGGCGTTAGCTGCGTGAAGCCGATGGGTGCGCTGTATGCATTCCCGAAGATCGACCCGAAGGTTTGCCCGATCCACAACGACGAGAAGTTCGTGCTCGACCTGCTGCTGTCGGAAAAGCTGCTGATCGTTCAAGGTACTGCGTTCAACTGGCCGTGGCCGGACCACTTCCGCGTGGTGACCTTGCCGCGGGTGGATGACCTGGAGGCGGCGATTGGCCGGATCGGCAACTTCCTGAAGGGTTATTCGCAGTAAGTGATGGCCTCTTCGCAGCGCAAGGCTGCTCCTACAGGAGAACGCATGCACCTGTAGGGCAGCCTTGCGCTGCGAATGGGCTGCAAAGCAGCCCCCAAAAACCCCACAGGATGTTTCTTACATCCTGCAACGCTCTATCCCACAGCCCCCGCGCCATCCTCTGCCATACTCCGCCGTACACAGTTTGAAATAGTCGCCCGATTGAATCGGCACGGCCGGCCCCTTATATACCCCGCAGTAAGCGACAACTCATCCGTCAGGAGAACGTAACAACCATGATGCGCATTCTGTTGTTTGTAGCCACCAACCTCGCGGTGGTGCTGGTTGCAAGCATTACCCTGAGCCTGTTCGGTTTCAACGGGTTCATGGCCGCCAACGGGGTCGACCTGAACCTCAGCAGCCTGCTGGTGTTCTGCGCCGTGTTCGGCTTTGCCGGCTCCCTCGTCTCGCTGTTCATCTCCAAGTGGATGGCGAAGATGACCACCGGTACCCAGATCATCAGCCAGCCGCGCACCCGCCACGAGCAGTGGCTGCTGCAAACGGTCGAAGAGCTGTCCCGTGAAGCGGGCATCAAGATGCCCGAGGTGGGTATCTTCCCGGCGTACGAGGCCAATGCCTTCGCCACCGGCTGGAACCGCAACGACGCGCTGGTCGCCGTGTCCCAGGGCCTGCTGGAGCGTTTCTCGCCCGATGAAGTGCGCGCAGTGCTGGCCCACGAGATCGGCCACGTGGCCAACGGCGACATGGTCACCCTGGCGCTGGTGCAAGGCGTGGTGAACACCTTCGTGATGTTCTTTGCGCGCATCATCGGCAACTTCGTCGACAAGGTGATCTTCAAGAACGAAGAAGGCCAGGGCATTGCTTACTACGTGGCGACCATCGTTGCCGAGCTGATCCTGGGCATTCTGGCCAGCATGATCGTGATGTGGTTCTCGCGCCGCCGCGAATACCGCGCTGACGAAGCCGGTGCACAGCTGGCCGGTACCGCGGCGATGATCGGTGCGCTGCAGCGCCTGCGCGTGGAGCAAGGCCTGCCGGTGCACATGCCCGACACCATGAAGGCCTTCGGCATCAATGGTGGCCTGAAGCACGGCCTGGCCGGGCTGCTGATGAGCCACCCGCCGCTGGAAGACCGTATCGAGGCCCTGCGCCGTCGCGGTTGATCCAACCGGTAAAACAAAAGGGCGGCTTCGGTCGCCCTTTTTTTGCACACCTGTGCCGGCCTCTTCGCGGGTAAACCCGCTCCCACAGGTTCACCACACACCTTGAGGTTGTGCAGTACCTGTGGGAGCGGGTTCACCCGCGAAAGGGCCGGGACAGGCTACACACCTGTCAGCGGCTGACCCGGTAAACCCGCTCCAACAAACTCGATACCCCGGCCTGCAAAAACTTCGGGCTTTCCTCAATCACCTCCACAGCCTCCAGCTCATCCACCTGCCACCCGGTAAACCCCTGCCGCAGCTCTTCATCCCCGACCGAAAACGGCGGTCCGTCCAGCAAAGCCTGGTCATAATCCAGAGTCACCACCAACCCCTGGCAACCCGCCGGCAGCAAGCCCGACAACAGCTGCATGTAAGCCACACGCATCTGCGGCGGCAAGGCAATCAACGCCGCCCGGTCATACAGCCCCGCGCAATCGCCAATATCCTCGACCTTCAACGCAAAGAAATCCCCACACCAGAGCTCAACGTCACCACTGCGCCAAACTTCGAAAACCCCGCGCTGTTGCACCTCGGCTTCAAGCCCATGCTCGCGGAAGAATGCCTCCACCGCTTGCCGCGACAACTCTACGCCCAACACGCGATACCCCTGCCCGGCCAGCCAGGCCAGGTCCAGGCTCTTGCCGCACAACGGCACCAGCACGCGGCTGCCCGGCGCCAGGCCAAGCGTTGACCAGTACCTCTGCAGATAGGGGTTCACCTGCGCCTGGTGAAAGCCGATCTGGTTGTCGGCCCACCGCTGCTGCCAGAACGCTGGCTCCATGATCACTCCTGATTTTTAGATGGTTTGTCGGTAAAAGTTGGTTTGGATTTCGATCTGTAGTTGATCGAAGATGATTGCATCTTAACCGTCAGGACCCCGCCATGCTGCCCAGCCTGTTCATTTCCCATGGTTCTCCCATGCTTGCCCTGCAACCCGGCGCCAGCGGGCCTGCGCTGGCAGGGCTTGCCAACGCCCTGCCCCGGCCGAAAGCGATCGTGGTGGTATCTGCGCACTGGGAAAGCCGCGAATTGCTGGTTACCGGCAGCGCACAACCAGAGACCTGGCATGACTTCTACGGCTTCCCACCGGCGCTGTATGCGGTGCAGTACCCGGCGCCGGGTGACCCCACCCTCGCCGGCCAGGTCAGTGAACTGCTGCAGGCTGCCGGACTGACAGCCCGCCTAGACCCGCAGCGGCCATTCGACCACGGCGCCTGGGTACCGCTGTCGCTGATGTACCCGGATGCGAATATTCCGGTGGTGCAGGTTTCACTGCCCAGCCACATGGGGCCGGCGCTGCAGGTCAAGGTAGGCCAGGCGCTGGCGGGTTTGCGCGACCAGGGCGTTCTGCTGATCGGCTCGGGCAGCATTACCCACAACCTGGGCGAACTGGACTGGCATGCCGGCCCGGATGTGATCGAGCCTTGGGCACTGGCGTTCAGGGATTGGGTGGTGGAAAAGCTGCGGGCGAATGACCAGGAAGCGTTGCTGGGTTATCGGCAGCAGGCGCCGTTTGCGGTGCGTAACCATCCCAGTGATGAGCATTTCCTGCCGCTGTTCTTTGCCTTGGGGGCTGGGGGCAAGTTCGGGGTGGTGCACCAAGGGTTTACCTTGGGGGCGCTGGGGATGGACATTTATCGGTTCGACTGAAGGGCCTCTTCGCGGGTGAACCCGCTCCCACAGGGTCTCGACAGATTTCAAGGCTTGTGCTGTACCTGTGGGAGCGGGTTTACCCGCGAAAGGGCCGGCACAGGCAAAAAAAAACCCCAGCCAAAGCCGGGGATTTTTTCATTGCGCCAGGATCAATCCTCGCGGTAGCGACGCAGCTTCAGCTGCTTGCCGGCCACGCGGGTGTCCTTGAGCTTGGACAGCAGCTTCTCCAGGCCATCTTCCGGCAGCTCGACCAGGCTGAAGCTGTCGCGCACCTGGATGCGGCCAATGGCGTCACGGGCCAGGCCACCTTCGTTGAGGATCGCGCCCAGCAGGTTCTTGGCAGCGATGCCGTCACGGGCACCCAGGGCAGTACGGCAACGCACACGGCCTTCGGCCAGCGGCATCGGCGCACGGCGCTCGCGGTCACCACGCTCCGGACGCTCGCCACGCTCACCACGTTCGGTACGCTCACCACGCGGGGCGAAGCTCGGCACCAGCGGCTGCTCACGCTCTACCGCAGCCAGGTCCAGCGCCTGGCCATTGGTGGCCTTGCGCAGCAGGGCAGCAGCCAGGGCACGCGCGCTGCAACCCAGGTCGGCGGTCAGGCGGTCGAACAGCTCGCCGTGGGTGGCTTCTGCTTCAGCAACCAGCGGCGCCAGGCTCGAGGTCAGCTTCTTGATGCGAGCATCCAGCACGGCCTGGGCATTCGGCAGGCGGGCTTCTGCAACTTTTTGCCCGGTTACACGCTCGATCACCTGCAGCATGCGGCGCTCACGCGGGGTGACCAGCAGCAGTGCACGGCCATCGCGACCGGCACGGCCGGTACGGCCGATACGGTGTACGTAGGACTCCGGGTCGTACGGCATGTCGACGTTGAACACGTGAGTGATGCGCGGTACGTCCAGGCCACGGGCAGCGACGTCGGTAGCGACAACGATGTCCAGGCGGCCATCCTTGAGCGAGTCGATCACGCGCTCACGCTGGTTCTGGGCGATGTCGCCGTTCAGCGCGGCAGCCTTGTAACCCTTGGCTTCCAGCGCGGAGGCCAGGTCCAGGGTGGCTTGCTTGGTACGCACGAAGGCGATCAGCGCGTCGAACTCTTCCACTTCCAGCAGACGCAGCACAGCCGGGATCTTCTGGTCGGCGTGGACCATCAGGTGGGCCTGCTCGATCGCGGTAACGGTCTGGGTCTTGCTCTGGATCTTGACGTGCTTGGGCTCGCGCAGGTGGCGTTCGGCGATCGAGCGGATCGACGACGGCAGGGTGGCGGAGAACAGCACGGTCTGGCGGCTGGCCGGGATGGCATCGAAGATCACTTCGAGGTCGTCCATGAAGCCCAGCTTGAGCATCTCGTCGGCTTCGTCCAGTACCAGGTACTGCACGGTCGACAGGACTTTTTCGTCACGACGCAGGTGGTCGCACAGACGGCCAGGGGTGGCCACGACGATTTGCGCGCCGTTGCGGATCGCACGCAACTGTGGGCCCATCGGGGCACCACCGTAGACGGCGACCACATTCACGCCCGGCATCTGCTTGGCGTAGGTTTCGAAAGCGGTAGCAACTTGCAGCGCCAACTCACGGGTTGGCGCCAGGATCAGGGCTTGCGGTTCGCGCTTGCTCACATCGATCTTGTTGAGGATCGGCAGGGCGAAGGCAGCGGTCTTGCCGGTGCCAGTCTGCGCCTGGCCGATCATGTCGTGACCGGCGAGGATGATCGGGATCGATTGTTGCTGAATGGCGGACGGCTCTTCGTAGCCGGTCGCCAGAACGGCAGCAACAATATTCGGATTGAGATCGAGAGCGGCGAAGCCGCCGGTTTCCTGGGTCATGGGTCTGCCTCTAGGTGCATCCGCAAAGACCCATGCTCCAAAGCTGCACAAGCCATGAAAGACCGACAGGTCACCCAGGCAGCTTTGGCGGCGGGGATTTGCGAAAACGATTGAAAAAGAAAACGTGGGAAAGTCCGCCTAGCGGACGTGCAGCCGAAGCTGGACTCGGAGGGTTTGCACCACCTGATTTTGCGGTCCGCTAAAAGACCGGCGCGTACTATACCCGAAATCGTGCGCAGACGTGAGGAATATTTTCAGGGTGCCTGGCCAGTGTCGGGCCATCAGCAATGTGCGGCTGAAACGATTCCTGCCTGCGATACCGCGTCGTCTGATTCGCGAGCACGCCCGCGAAGAAGCCAACTCAGGTAGCCGGCCGAATCTCGCGGATCAGCCCCTCGAGGCAGTACCCCAGGCGCGGTGCCAGCGCCTGGGCCCGGGCTTTCAGCCCATCCAGGTCCAGCGTCTGCTCCAGGTCCGCCGGCACCAGCAGGATCACATTGCCCTCCTTCACCGGCAGCTCCCAGTAATGCCGGTGGTACAACCCGCGCAGCAACGCCGCGCCCAGCGGCTTGCCGTCGTCGGTGGCCCACTGGTTGATCACCAGCCAACCACCCGGGTTCAGTTGCTGCTGGCAGTTCTCCAGGAAGTTCCACGCCAGGTGGCCCACCCCCGGCCCATGGTCGGTGTACAGGTCGACGAACAGCAGGTCGGCCTTCTCCGCCGTGGGCAACAGCTCCAGCGCATCGCCGATGCGTACATACAGCCGCGGATCGTCATCCAGGCCCAGGTACTCCATGGCCAGGCGCGGTACGTCCGGGCGCAGTTCGATGGCCTCGATGTCGTCCAGCGGCAGGAACTTCATGCAGGCCTGGGTCAGCGTGCCGGCACCCAGGCCGAGAAACAGCGCGCTCTCCGGCTGCTCGTGGCACAGCGCCCCCACCAGCATGGCGCGGGTATAGTCGTACTCAAGCCAGCTGGGGTCGGCCGTGAACACGCAGCTCTGCTCGATCGCATCGCCGAATTCCAGAAAGCGGTAGTCGTCGACTTCATACACGCTGATGACGCCAAAAGCGTCCTGCACCCGTGCCAGTAGCCGCTCTTCCCGTTCCGCCGCCATGCTCACCACCTACCCGCACAAAAACGCGCATTGTCCGCCAACACCCTCGATGCAACAAGCGCAGCGCCAACTGTTACCATGGCCCATAGCCTACAACCGACAAGACCGAGCCCGAGATGAACCAACCGTGGAGCCCCGACAGCTGGCGCGCCCTGCCGATCCAGCAGCAACCGACCTACCCCGATGCCGCGCACCTGCTGAAGGTCGAACAGACCCTGGCCAGCTACCCGCCGTTGGTGTTCGCGGGCGAGGCGCGCGAGCTGCGCCGGCAGTTCGCCGAGGTCACCGAAGGCCGCGCCTTCCTGCTGCAGGGTGGCGACTGCGCCGAGAGCTTCGCCGAGTTCTCGGCGGCGAAAATCCGCGACACCTTCAAGGTGCTGCTGCAGATGGCCATTGTCATGACCTTCGCCGCCGGCTGCCCGGTGGTCAAGGTCGGGCGCATGGCCGGGCAATTCGCCAAGCCGCGCTCATCGGGCGATGAAACCATCGGCGACATCACCCTGCCCGCCTACCGTGGCGACATCGTCAACGGCATCGGCTTCGATGCGAAAAGCCGCATCCCCGACCCGGAACGCCTGCTGCAGGCCTACCACCAGGCCACCGCCAGCCTCAACCTGCTGCGCGCCTTCGCCCAGGGCGGGTTCGCCGACCTGCACCAGGTGCACAAGTGGAACCTGGACTTCATCGCCAATTCGGCGCTGGCCGACAAATACCACCAGCTGGCCAACCGCATCGACGAAACCCTGGCATTCATGCGCGCCTGCGGCCTGGACAGCGCGCCGCAGCTGCGCGAAACCAGCTTCTTCACCGCCCACGAAGCACTGCTGCTGAACTATGAAGAAGCCTTCGTGCGCCAGGACAGCCTGACCGGCGACTACTACGACTGCTCGGCGCACATGCTGTGGATCGGCGACCGCACCCGCCAGCTGGACGGAGCCCATGTGGAGTTCCTGCGCGGCGTGCACAACCCGATCGGGGTAAAGGTTGGCCCCAGCATGAACCCCGAAGAACTGATCCGCCTGATCGACACGCTGAACCCAGCCAACGACCCCGGGCGCCTGAACCTGATCGTGCGCATGGGTGCCGGCAAGGTCGGCAACCACCTGCCGGGGCTGATCCGCACGGTCGAACGCGAAGGGCGCAAAGTGCTGTGGAGCTCCGACCCGATGCATGGCAACACCATCAAAGCCAGCAGCGGCTACAAGACCCGCGATTTTGCGCAGATCCTGGATGAGGTGAAGCAGTTCTTCCAGGTGCACCAGGCAGAGGGCAGCCACGCCGGCGGCATCCACATCGAGATGACCGGGCAGAACGTCACCGAATGCATCGGCGGCGCCCGGCCGATCACCGAGGATGCGTTGTCCGACCGCTATCACACCCACTGCGACCCGCGGATGAATGCCGACCAGTCCCTGGAGCTGGCGTTCCTGATTGCCGAAACCCTCAAGCAGGTGCGGCGCTGAGTGCTTTTCGCTTTTTGCTTTTGATCTTGCTTCTAGGCGCGCGATAGTTCAGGCGCGCGCTTAGAAGCAAAAGCAAAAGCAAAAGCCGAAACGAGCAAGAGCAAGATCTGTTGCCACGCTTGGCATCACTTACTCAACGGATCATCCCAGAAATGCCGCTCGGCCTCCTGCTGGATATCCGCCCGGCTCAACCCCAGGTCGTGCAGGGTCGCATCACTCAGGCTGGCCAGTTCCTGGCGCTGGCGGTACAGCTGCAGCCATCGCGCAGGGCGCTGCAGGGCGGCATGCCACAGGTGGTTCAGGGAAAAGGCAGGTTGCTGGATGCTGCTGACATGACCTTTCATCGTGAAGCCCTCCGTGTTGATGGCTCCAGTCTCCTGCCAGGCATAAGATCAATCCAACGAATGTTTCTGATGCCATGCATCTCGGAGATTGATGCAATGTCCCATTACCAGAGCCTCGACGCGGACGTACTGCGCACGTTCGTGGCCATCGCCGAGCAGGGTGGCTTCACCCGCGCTGGCGAGGTGGTCAACCGCACCCAGTCGGCGGTGAGCATGCAGATGAAACGCCTGGAAGAGGACATCCTCCAGCGCCAGCTGTTCGAGCGCGATGGCCGCCAGGTGCGCTTGACCGCCGAGGGCCAGGTGCTGCTCGGCTATGCGCGGCGCATCCTCAAGTTGCATGGGGAAGTGTTCAACACCCTGCGCATGCCGCACATGGTCGGGGTAGTACGCATCGGCACGCCGGACGACTATGCCATGCGCTTTTTGCCGACCATCCTGTCGAGCTTTGCCCAGGCCTACCCGCTGGTGCAGGTGGAGGTGCATTGCGACTCCTCCAAACAACTGATGCTGCGCCAGGACCTGGACCTGACCATCGTCACCCGTGAGCCGGGCAACGAGATTGGCCAGCTGCTGCGCCAGGAACGCCTGGTCTGGGCCGCCGCGGAAGGCTTCTGCCCGCAGGAGCAACGCCCCATGCCGGTAGCCTTGTTCAACACCGACTGCTTCTGCCGGGCCTGGACCTGCAATGCCCTGGAGGCCCAGGGCATCGACTACCGCATCGCCTATACCAGCCCGAGCCTGGCAGCGATCTTCGCCATTGTCACCGCTGGGTTGGCGGTGACCGCACAGTTGCAGAGCCTGATCGGCGGGAATATCCGCATTCTGGGCGAGAGCGAAGGGTTGCCGCAGTTGCCGGTGGCCAATGTGATGCTGGTGCGCAGTACCCAGAACCCTTCGCCGATTACCGACTGCATGGCCGACTACATTGTCGAAGGGTTCAAGTAACTTGGGGCTGCTACGCAGCCCATCGCGACACAAGGCCGCTCCTACAAGGGCACGCGATCCCCTGGAGCGGCCTTGTGTCGCGATGGGCCGCAAAGCGGCCCCAAAATCTCAAAGCTCGAACCCGAGCATCACCGCACACCCCACCAGAAACACACAGAACATCGCCCGCAACACCTTCTCCGGCAGCGCATGGGCCAATTTCACCCCCCAGCTGATACTCAGCAGGCCGCCCACCGCCAATGGCACCCCCACCCCCCAGTCAACACTGTGGTGCACCCCATAGGTCACCAGGGTTACCAAGGTACTCGGCGCCGCCAGCGCCAGCGACAGCCCCTGCGCCACCACCTGGGTGGTACCGAACACACTGGTCAGGATCGGCGTGGCCACCACGGCCCCACCCACCCCGAACAAGCCGCCCATGGTGCCGGCAAAGCTGCCCAGTACACCCAGCCACGGCCAGGCATAGCGCAACTCGGCGCTGGGCGGCGTTACCTTCATGAACATCCGCGCCACGTTCCACACCGCCAGGGCCACCAGGAAGCCGACAAAGCCCAGGCGCATGGATTGCGCATCCAGCCCCACCGCCCAGATCGACCCCAGCCAGGCGAACACGAAGCTGCACAGCGACAACGGCACCGCATGGCGCATCTCGATGCGGTTACGCTGGTGATAACGCCACAGCGCCAGCAGCACATTGGGCACTACCATCACCAGCGCCGTGCCTTGCGCCAGTTGCTGGTCCAGGCCGAACAGCACGCCCAGCGCCGGAATCGCGATCAGCCCGCCGCCAATGCCGAACAGGCCACCCATGGTCCCCAGGGCTGCGCCCAGCACGATATACAACAACCACTCGATCATCAGGGGCCTCATCCGCCTGTACACATAATGCGAGCATGCTAACGATTGCGGGCTGGCGGGGAAACGCACAGCAGCGCACAATGGCTGTGCGTTTTTCGCAAAAGCAAGGCAGCCATGAGCCCCGATACCCTGACCGACCAGCTAAGCCTGTTCCTCGATGTGCTGGAAACCGGCAGTTTTTCTGCCGCCGCCCGCCGCCACCCGCTGACGCCTTCCGCCGTGGCCCGCCGCATCGACAACCTGGAAAGCGCCGTGGGCAGCCGCCTGTTCACCCGCAGCACCCACGCCGTGCGCGCCACGCCTGCCGGCAACGCCTTTGCCGAACGGGCCAGGCGCATCATCGAGGAACTGCGCCTGGCCCGCGCTGAAGCGGTGTCGCTGAGCAATGCCCCCGAAGGCCTGATCCGCATCGACGCCCCCGCCGCATTCGGCCGCCGTCACCTGGCCCCGGCCATCGCCGATTTCCTGGTCGCCTACCCGGGCCTTGATGTGCAACTGCGCCTGATCGACAGCTTCGTCGACCTGCATGGCAGCCACCTGGGCGAGGTCGACCTGGTGCTGCGTGCCGGCCCCCTGGCCGACACCCGGCTGGTCGCCACGCCATTGGCCTACATGGTGCGCATCGCCTGCGCCAGCCCGGCCTACCTGGCCAGCCGCGGCATGCCCAGCTGCCCCAGCGAGCTGCCAGGGCACGACGGCCTGGACTGGGACGGCCTTGCGCCACCATTCGCCTGGCGTTTCAACGTGGCCGGGCAAACCCGCCTGTACCGCCCCTCACGCATGCGCATGGCCGCCAACAACGCCGAAACCCTGCTGTTCGGTGCGCTCGCAGGCTTAGGCATAGCCCACCTGCCTACTTGGCTGATCAGCGAATACCTGCTGCGCGGCGAGTTGATACCGTTGTTTTGCGACGGTGGCTTGCCCAAAGCGGAAACCAGCGGTATTTACGCACTTCGCCTGGAACATGAAACGAACTCTCGCAGCCGTTTGCTGCTCGAATTTCTCAAGAGCCGCTTCAGCCCGATTCCACCCTGGGACCTGGCCTTGCGCAGTGAACTGCGCGAATAAAGCGCGCACTAACGATCCGCGTGCCAGACTTTCCCATTGATTACCTTCAAGGACCTGCATGAACGCCGACACCCAAGCCTCCTGTGACGAGCTGCTGCTGGACAACCAGGTCTGTTTCGCCCTGCACTCCACCTCGTTGCTGATGACCAAGGTCTACAAACCGCTGCTGCAGGCCCTGGGCCTGACTTACCCGCAGTACCTGGCCATGCTTGTGCTCTGGGAGCACGATGGCCTGACCGTAGGCGAGATCAGCCAGCACCTGCTCACCGACCCCGGTTCGCTGACACCGCTGCTCAAGCGTCTGGAGAGCGAAGGCCTGCTGCAGCGCAACCGCAGCCGCGAGGACGAACGGGTGGTACTGGTGCAGCTGACCGACAAGGGCCGCGCCTTGCAGCAGCAGGCCAAAGAAGTGCCGCAGTGCATCCTCAAGGCCAGCGGGCGCAGCCTGGAACAGCTCCAACAACTGCAGGCCGACCTGCTGGCGCTGCGCGAGAACCTGCAGAAAACCCTCTGACAGCTATGCTGTGCGATGGCCGTTCAGATGAACGGTGATGATTTATCTTGCGCACTAACTAATTGCGCGCTAATTTAAATCCCACACCAACCCGCGCCCTCCTCCAGACGGGGAGCGCACAGCACATTAGCGAGGCTCAAGATGCAAAAGGTCACTCCGCTGTACATCGCAGAAGCTACCTCCACCGGTGGGCGCGATGGCAAATCCCGCTCCAGTGACGGCAAGCTGGTAGTCAGCCTGAGCACCCCCAAGGAACTGGGCGGCGCAGGCGGTGACGGCACCAACCCCGAGCAGATGTTCGCCGCCGGTTACTCGGCGTGCTTCATCGGTGCCCTGAAGTTCGTGGCCGGGCAGGAGAAAAAAGCCCTGCCGGCGGACGCCTCGATCACCGCGAAAGTGGGCATTGGCCAGATTCCAGGTGGTTTCGGCCTGGACATCGACCTGCACATCAACCTGCCGGGCCTGGCCCAGGCCGATGCCGAAGGGCTGGTGGAAAAGGCGCACAAGGTGTGCCCGTACTCCAACGCCACCCGCGGCAATGTGGATGTGCGCCTGCACGTGACCGTGTAGGGCTGTGGGAGCGGCCTTGCGTCGCGATGGGGCGCGAAGCGGCCCCGGAATCTTGGGTACACCTTGAGATCGCCGGGGCCGCTTTGCGGCCCTTTCGCGACACAAGGCCGCTCCCACAAAAGCAAGAGCAAGAGCACGCATCGAGATCTGCAGGAATCGCAGGCACAAAAAACCCGGCCAAGGCCGGGTTTTTTGCGTTTCACAAGAAGGATTACTTCTTGGAACGGCCTTTGAAGCTGTTGTCGCGAGTGTCGATATCGATCCACTCGTCGATCTGGATGAAGTCGGCAACCGAGATCTCGGTACCGTTCTTCAGCTTGGCAGGCTTCATGACCTTGCCCGAGGTGTCGCCGCGTGCAGCGTTCTCGGTGTAGACAACCTGGCGGCTGATGGTGGTCGGCAGTTCAACCGATACCAGGCGGCCTTCGAAGAACACGGCTTCGCAGACGTCTTCCATGCCTTCTTCGATGTACGGCAGAACGGCTTCGATGTCCTCGGCGTTCAGTTCGTACATGGTGTAGTCAGTGGTGTCCATGAAGGTGTATTCGTCACCGTTGATGAACGACAGGGTCGCTTCTTTGCGATCCAGGATCACGTCGTCCAGCTTGTCGTCTGCACCGTAGACGGTTTCGGTCTTGTAGCCGGTCAGCAGGTTCTTCAGCTTGGTCTTCATGATCGCGCTGTTGCGGCCCGACTTGGTGAACTCAGCTTTTTGAACCAGCCACGGGTCGTTGTCGATCCGCAGGACGGTACCGGGTTTCAGTTCTTTACCAGTTTTCATTACGAAGTATCCGAATCTGGATGGATTTATAAAAATCGAGGCCGCGTATCATAGCGAATTTCGGTAAAAGTGTACTAGCGCTGTGGCAAGGTCCGGCTGAGCAGCCTGTCGCGCCGCCCAAAGCCGGGCATGCTGCTGCAGTTCCGGCCAGTGCTGACGGGCTGCCTGCCAGGCCTGGCCCATGTCGCGGTCCATGTTCCAGGCACGCCACAGGCCAAGCAGGGCGGCATCGGCATCGCCTGACAACCCCTGTCGATAATGCGCGAGAAACGCTTCGAGCTTTTCCCAATGGGCATTCTCGTCCTGCACGTAAATGTGCCACAGCATCGGCTGCCCGGCCCACTGCGCGCGCACGAACGAGTCTTCGCCGCGCACGGCATTGAAATCACAGCTCCACAGCAACCGGTCGTAGTCGTCCTGGCTGACGAAAGGTAGCACCTGCAGGGTCAGCGCCCCGCGCTTGCGCACGCTGCCCACCTGCAGTACCGCCTCGCCAAGCCACTGGCCGAGCCCCGCGACAACGCGCCCTTGCGGCACCAGCAGGTGGCAAGGTTGCTCGCCTGAGGCCAGGGCCTCAAGCCAGTTGCCCAATTGCGGGTTTTCGTAGGCGAACAGGGAAATCAGCAACGCCCCCGCTTCAGGGTTTACGCCAAGCCCCTGCAAGAAGGCCTGCCGTGCACCTTGCTGGAACGCATCACGCCGTGCCAGCAGCGAGCCCTCGCGCAACAGGCCACCGGTTTTTTCAGTGAAACCTGGAAAGAAAAATACCTTGCGCAAGCCATTGGGCTGCGGCGAAGGCAAGCCATGGCAACCTTCCACCCAGTCCTCGGCACTGAGGTACTCGAGGTTCAGCCACAGCGGCGGCGTGACACGAGCACGCATTGCCTCCACATAGGCTGCTGGCAATTGGCAGGCGAAGGCACCGATTACCACATCAGCCGGCGCCACCGGCAACCAGGCTACCGGCCATTGGCGAACATCCACACCGTGCTGCCACTGCTGCGGGGCGGTGGCATTGGCCCCGGGGCACATGGGCGTGAATGCATTGAGGTCATCCACCCACAGGCGCACAGCCAGGCCGTGCTCGGCCACCAGCTGCCGGGCCAGGCGCCAGGTCACGCCTATATCGCCGTAGTTGTCGACGACGCTGCAGAAGATGTCCCAAGTGGCTTTCATGTACCCTGCCCTCGCCCAGCGGAAAAACCGCGCATTCTGCGTATAAATTGTCGCTCACAAAAGCACCTGCGCGGAAAAATGCCCAGGCGCATGCGACAATGCACCCCGAACACCCTGCCAGGAGGCTGCCATGGCGCGCCACCGTGAACTGAAGATCACCCTCAAGCCGCTGCCGTTGATCGTGTGCGTCGCCTTTGGCCTGTGGCTGGGCGCCGTGGCGATCGCCGCCAGCCTGTGGCTGGCCCTGCAACTGTGGCCACAGCAGGTACAGCCACTGGCCCAAGCCGTGGCCCCCGCCGCGTACCGGCCTGCCGCGCCGCCAGCGCCAGCCCCTGCTGCGGATGCCCAGGCGGAAATGTTCGAACGCTACAAGGACATCCTGCACAAGCAGGAGCTACAACAGGCCGCCGATGCCGCCCAGGGCAACCCGCGCAACCTCAACAGCCCCAAGTGCCAGTTCTGGCTGCAGCAGAACCGCACCGCGCCCACCGACAAAAGCCAGGCCAACGTGCTGGAGTTCTGTTACTGACCATGGACAAGCCCAGCCTGCTGGCGCAGATAGTTGCCACCCTCGAACAGGACCTGGATGTGCTGACCCGCGCGGCGCAAACTGCGTACGAAGCCGCCACTGCCGAAGAGAACATCGCCGAGAACAAGTACGACACCCTGGGCCTGGAGGCCTCGTACCTGGCCACCGGCCAGGCCCGCCGCAGCGCCGAGATCCGCAAGGCGCTGCTGACCTACCAGCAACTGCTGCTGCGCGATTACGACCCGGCACGCGGGGTGCAGGTGAGCAACCTGGTGACGCTGGAGGATGAAGATGGCAGGCAGCGCCGACTGTTCCTCGGGCCCGAGGCGGCGGGGTTGAAGATTGGCGAGGGGGATGGGCTGGTGACGGTGATTACCCAGCGCTCGCCGCTGGGGCAACAACTGGTCGGTAAGAAGGTTGATGATGAGGTAAACCTGGGGGCACAGGCATTGTTCATTGTTGATGTTGTCTGAACCGGCCTCTTCGCCCCTCAGGCCAGTGATACCCCTTGTAGGAGCAGCCTTGTGCTGCGAAGGGGCCATGAGCAACACAGAAGATCTTTTGCCTTACCGGCCCCTTCGCAGCCCAAGGCTGCTCCTACACGGATTGCAAGGCATCGAACCGCCGCGCCAGCCCCTGCTCCTCGAACTGCTCCACCACAAAATCGACAAACGCCCGGGTCTTGCCCGGCAACAGCTTGTGCTCGGCGAAATACAGGCTGATATGCCCATCGTCCACATACCAGTCCGGCAGCACCCGCCGCAGCCGCCCGCCTTCCAGGTACGGCACGGCAAACGGCAGGCTCACCAGGGCAATTCCCAAGCCCTGCTCGGCCACCGCGCAAGCCGCATCCGAATCGCTCATGGTCATCGTCTGGCGCAACTGCAATGGCTGCTGCACCTGCCAACGGCTGGTCAACGGCCATGAGCGCACCCGCCCAGTCTGCGGCGAGCGGATCAGGATACCGTCATGCCGTTGCAACACCTGCGGATCGTCAATCGGCGGGTGCCGGCCCAGGTACGCCGGCGCCGCCACCAGCACCCTGTGCGCCGGGGTCAGCTTGCGCGCCACCACCCCCGGCGGCAGATCGAAGCCACCACCAATCGCTGCATCGAAGCCCTGGCCAATCAGGTCGACCTGGCGGTTGTCGAAATGCCAGTCCGGAGTAATGGCCGGGTAACGACGCAGGAACTCACCCAGCAATGGCAACACATACAAGCGCCCGAAAACCGTGCCCATGCTTACCCGCAACAACCCGGCCGGCTGGCCTTCGCTACTGGCCAGGTTGGCCACGGCGTACTGGATGGTGCGGAAGCTGTCACTGACCTCCCCCAGAAATCGCTGCCCTGCCTCGGTCAGGGTCAGCTTGCGGGTACTACGCTGGAACAACCGCACCCCCAGGCGTACTTCCAGCTGGGCAACATGCTTGCCCACGGCAGCCGGGGTAATGCTGAGGCGCCGGGCGGCTTCGGCAAAGCTGCCGACTTCGGCACTGCGGATGAAGCATTCCAACGCGTTAAATGATTCCATGGCCATGATTGGCAACCAAAGGTTTACTCTGCTGATAGTGATTGCCATCTTATCAGCAGGTAATCAAGCGCCGATACTGCGCCCATCCAAGGCATTCCGGCCTGGCTTCCAGCAGGAGATCAACATGTCCAAGCAACACTCACTCGAAGGCAAGGTGGCCCTGGTACAGGGCGGTTCCCGCGGCATTGGTGCAGCCATCGTGCGACGCCTGGCCCGCGAAGGCGCACAGGTGGCCTTCACCTATGTCAGTTCCGCCGGTCCGGCGCAGGAGCTGGTTGAGGAAATTACCAAAACCGGCGGCAAGGCGCTGGCCCTGCGTGCCGACAGTGCCGACGCGGCGGCCGTGCAACTGGCCGTGGATGACACCGTGAAAGCCTTCGGCCGGCTGGATATCCTGGTCAACAACGCCGGTGTACTGGCGGTAGCGCCGGTGACCGAGTTCGACCTGGCCGACTTCGACCACATGCTAGCGGTGAACGTGCGCAGCGTATTCGTCGCCAGCCAGGCCGCGGCACGCTACATGGGCCAAGGCGGGCGCATCATCAACATTGGCAGCACCAATGCCGAGCGCATGCCGTTTGCCGGTGGCGCCCCTTATGCCATGAGCAAATCGGCGCTGGTCGGCCTGACTCGCGGCATGGCCCGGGACCTGGGGCCGAAAGGCATTACCGTGAACAACGTGCAACCAGGGCCGGTGGACACCGACATGAACCCGGCCAGCGGCGAGTTCGCAGACAGTTTGATCCCGCTGATGGCGATCGGGCGCTATGGCGAGGCGGATGAGATTGCCAGCTTCGTGGCTTACCTGGCGGGGCCTGAGGCGGGGTATGTCACAGGGGCCAGCCTGACGGTCGATGGCGGGTTTGCAGCCTGAATGAAGGGTTGCCTGTGCTGGCCTCTTCGCGGGTAAACCCGCTCCCACAGGGATATCACAGGCCCCGAACCCAGTGGTGTGCCTGTGGGAGCGGGTTTACCCGCGAAGAGGCCGGCACAGGCTCAACCGGCCCACCCTCCCCCTCCCCCCGCTCTGCTCTGCCGCACAATGCATTGATGTAGTGCCCGACACTTTCCGATAATCCCCCCTTTACTCCTGCCCGCCACGAGAACTGCATGAACGCCCCCACTCTCAGCCGCGCCCTGATCCTGCTGATGGCCACCGCCACCGGCCTGGCCGTGGCCAGCAACTACTATGCGCAACCACTGCTGCACAGCATCGCCCAGCAGTTCGGCCTGAGCACCGCCAGTGCCGGCAGCATCGTCATTGCCGCGCAACTGAGCTACGGCGCCGGCCTGTTGCTGCTGGCGCCCCTGGGCGACCTGTTCGAGCAGCGCCGGCTGATCACCGTGATGACTGCCATTTCCACCCTTGGCCTGGTCATCAGCGCCTGCGCACCGAGCCTTCCCTGGCTGATACTTGGCACCGCGCTGACCGGGCTGTTCTCGGTGGTGGCGCAGATCCTCGTGCCCATGGCCGCGACCCTCAGCGAGCCACACCAGCGCGGGCGGGCGGTCGGCACCTTGATGAGCGGATTGCTGCTGGGCATCCTGCTGGCGCGTACCGCCGCCGGGTTCATGGCCGAACTGGGTGGCTGGCGCAGCATCTACGTGCTGGCCGCGGTGCTGATGGCCATCACCGCCGTGGCGCTGTACCGCAGCCTGCCACAACACCACAGCCATGCCGGGCTGAAATACCCAGCGCTGATCGGCTCGGTGTTCCGCCTGTTCCTCGAAGAACCGGTGCTGCGCCTGCGTTCTCTGCTCGGCCTGCTGGCATTCAGCCTGTTCGCCCTGTTCTGGACGCCACTGGCGTTCCTGCTGGCGAAAGGCCCGTATCACTATTCGGACGCGGTGATAGGCCTGTTCGGCCTGGCCGGTGCAGCGGGTGCACTGTCGGCCAACTGGGCGGGTCGCCTGGCCGACCGTGGCAAGGGTTCGCTGGGCACCACCGTGGGCCTGGTGGTATTGCTGCTGTCGTGGGTGCCGCTGGGCTTCGCCGAGCAGTCGTTGCTGGCCTTGCTGCTGGGCGTGCTGATGCTCGACCTGGCAGTGCAACTGGTGCACGTGAGCAACCAGAATGCGGTAATTGCCCTGCGACCCGAGGCGCGCACGCGGCTGAATGCCGGGTATATCACCTGCTACTTCATTGGCGGGGCCTTGGGATCGCTGCTGGGCACGCAGCTGTTCCAACGCCAGGGCTGGATGGGGATTGTGCTGGCCGGGTTGGTGATTGGCGGGCTGGCGTTGCTGGCGTGGGGTTTGGCCGAGCGCAAGCGCAAGAACGCTTTGCAGATCGCCTGAAGCCCATTGACCTGAGCGACAATGCACCGCACGACCCTCCGTCGCATGGCCGTTGACTTGCCTGCCGGGTCAGCGCTCAGTAGGCGCTGGTCAATGCCCTTTCCCTGACAGGACAACGTTATGACAAGACTCACGGTGCAATCCGGCGATTTCTTGCAAGGTGAAGGCGAGTATCGCAATGGATCGCTCACACTCAAGACCCCGCGCAGCCCCTCCCCGGGCGAGCGGATTTCCCTGGCACGCATCAGCGACCTGCGGCTGGCCAGCCTGGAATCCAGCCGCAGCCTGGGCAGTGCCCTGGGCTGGGGCGTGGCCGGGGCCCTGGTGGCCGGGCCGGTGGGGTTGCTGGCCGGGCTGTGGCTGGGTGGCAAGGAAGAGGAAGCCACCTTCCTGGCCACTTTCAAGGACGGGCGCAAGCTCATGGCCATTACCGATGGCAAGACCTGGTCGAAGATCGACGACAACTGGAAGCAGCACAGGCGGCCGGCCAGCAAAGGCTGACTGGATATCGCAGGGCCCGGATCGTTTTATGTTGAAGGCGGCTGTTAAGATGCCGCCTTTTTTATGGCCTGTACTGGCCTCTTCGCGGGTAAACCCGCTCCTACAGGAACTGCGCCACTCTCAAGGGCAGCGCTGTTCCTGTGGGAGCGGGTTCACCCGCGAAGAGGCCGGCGCAGGTGTCGCGCATCCAGGAGCCCCACCGCATGCCCCCGCGTCACCCCCGCCTGCCCCTGAGCCTGCTCAGCCTGGGCCTGGCCCTGCATTGCCCCCATGTGCTTGCCGAAGACAGCGTGCTACTGGCTCCGCTGCAGGTCTCCGATACCTACACCAACGACGGCTACCAGGCACGCCAGGCAGCAGTAGGCGGCTTCCAGCCCGCGCACCTGCTCGACACCCCGGCCTCGATCAGCGTGTTCAGCCAGCAACTGCTGGAAGACCGCCAGGTACGCCAGCTCAGCGAAGTGCTGCAAAGCGACGCCTCGGTGGGCGAAAGCTACGCCCCCATCGGCTACTACGAAAACTTCAACGTGCGCGGCTTCGAGCTGAATGCCGCCAGCAGCTACCGAATCAATGGCCAGACCATCGCCGGCGAGCAGAACGTGGCCCTGGAAAACAAGCAGCAGGTGGAGCTGCTCAAGGGCCTGTCCGGGCTGCAGAGCGGCGTATCGGAGCCGGGCGGCCTGATCAACTACGTGACCAAGCGCGCCGAAGACGTGCGCAGCGTCACGGTGTCGACCAACGAACAGGGCGAGCGCTACCTGGCCACCGACCTGGGTGGCTGGTTCGGCAGCGAGCGGCAGTTTGGCCTGCGGGCCAATCTGGCTCATGAAGACATCCGCTCCTACGTCGACCACGCCGACGGCAAGCGCGACTTCGCCTCGCTGGCCTTCGACTGGCAGATCAACCCGGATGCCACCCTGCAGCTGGATGCCGAATACCAGCACCGTGAACAACGCTCGGTGCCGGGTTACCAGTTGCTCGGTGGCAGCGAAGTACCCCATGGCATCGACCCGGACGACCGCCTGGCCTACCAGCACTGGGCCAAGCCGGTGCAGAACGATTCGCTGAACCTGGGCGGGCGCTTCGAATACCGTTTCAACGAAGCCTGGACCGGGACTTTGAGCGCCTCGCGCAGCAAGGTGGTGATCGATGACTACAGCTCGTTTGCCTGGGGCTCGAGCGAAGGCGCGTTCTTCGGCAGCAACGGCGACTACGACATCTACGACTTCCGCAGCCCGGACGACACCCGCCGTACTGACGAGGCGCAGGCCATGCTCAACGGGCGTTTCGATGGGCTGGGCGTGGGGCATGAGCTGACCGTAGGCACTAGTGCGCAGCGGCGCACGCTGGATCAGCGCCCCAGCTATATGGAATGGGTAGGTACAGGCAATATCCACACCGGTGCGCCGGCCTTCGATCCATCCGACAAGCCCATCAGGTCTAGCGAACGTCGCCTGGACAGCCGCCAGTACGGGTTGTTCGTGAGCGACCGCATCAGCTTCAACGAGCACTGGCAGACCGTACTGGGTGCCCGTGAAGTACGCCTGGACGAGAAAACCTGGAATGAGGACGGCGTTGCCGGTCGCCATACTCGGCAGTACGAACTGCTGCCCAACGCCGCGCTCATCTACAAGCCGCAGCCGGATACCACGGTATATGCCAGTTATTCCAAAGGCCTGTCGGCAGGCGGTACCGCACCGTGGTTCGCCGAGAACAGATTCGAAATCCTGGCACCGACGACCTCACACCAACTGGAACTAGGCCTCAAGCATGACTGGCAAGGCCTGAGCTTCAGTGCCGCACTGTTCCAGATACGCCAGGCGTACCAGTACGCGCGCCCGGACGGCTCCGGCACTTTCACCTACGTGCAGCAAGGCCAGCAGAAGAACACCGGCCTGGAACTGGGCGCCAGCGGCTGGGTGACCTCGAACCTGCAGGTGCAGGCCAGCGCTGCGGCGATTCGGGCGCGGGTGCAGAACAGCGATACCGATGCCTATGAGGGCCACCAGGCGATCAACGTCCCCAGGTTCCGGGCGGCGTTGCAGGCGGAATACACCCTGCCTGTACCGGGGTTGGCACTGCTGGGCGGGGCGCGCTACAGCGCCAGCAAATATGCGAGCCAGGCGGGGAATGTGGAAGTTGGTGGGTATACGGTGTTCGATGTGGGTAGCCGCTACCGTACGCGTATCGGGGGGTACGACACGGTGCTGCGGCTGACTGTGGATAACGTGTTCGACAAGCGTTATTGGCGCGATGTGGGGGATTACCTGGGGGATAACTACCTGTTCCAGGGAGCGCCGCGGACGGCTCGGCTTTCGGCTTCGGTCAGCTTCTAGGTTTTTAGGGCTGCCTTGCAGCCCATTCGCAGCACACGGCTGCTCCTACAGGGGCGCACCCCATCCTGTAGGAGCAGCCTTGTGCTGCGAATGGGCCGCAAAGCGGCCCCCGAAGGCCCCAAAAACAAAAAGCCCCCGGCTTTTCAGCTCGGGGGCTCTTCGTAGAATGTGGCGGTGAAGAAGGGATTTGAACCCTTGATACGATTTCTCGTATACACACTTTCCAGGCGTGCTCCTTCGACCACTCGGACACTTCACCGTTTCCCTTCAAGCCTTGCAGCCTGTCGAGGTGCGCTAATTTAGTGAAAGACTTTCCCTTTGGCAAGCATTTTTTTCAATTTTTTCATGCATTTGCATTTGAGCCCCGGCGAACGCTGACCGACCAGTCAGCCTTACTGCTTTACCTCGCCCCTGGCGCTGGTTAACGTCGTCGCCACGCCAACAAAAGGACTCTACCATGAGCGAGCTGATTACCTACCACGCCGAAGACGGCATCGTCACCCTGACCCTGAACAACGGCAAGGTCAATGCCATCTCGCCAGACGTCATCGCCGCCTTCAACGCCGCGCTCGACCGCGCCACCGAAGAGCGCGCGGTGGTGATCATCACCGGGCAGCCCGGCATCCTGTCTGGCGGCTACGACCTCAAGGTGATGACCAGCGGCCCCAAGGAGGCGATCAGCCTGGTCACCGCCGGCTCCACCCTCGCCCGTCGCCTGCTGTCGCACCCGTTCCCGGTAGTGGTCGCCTGCCCGGGCAACGCCGTGGCCAAGGGCGCCTTCCTGCTGCTGTCGGGCGACTATCGCATCGGCGTCGAAGGGCCGTACAAGGTGTGCCTGAACGAAGTGCAGATCGGCATGACCATGCACCATGCCGGCATCGAACTGGCCCGCGACCGCCTGCGCCGCTCGGCCTTCCACCGCTCGGTGATCAATGCCGAGGTGTTTGACCCGCAGGGCGCGGTGGATGCCGGCTTCCTCGACAAGGTGGTGCCGGCCGAGCAGTTGCAGGATGCAGCACTGGAGAAAGCGCGGGAGCTGAAGAAGCTGAACATGCTGGCGCACAAGCACACCAAGCTGAAGGTGCGCAAAGAGCTGCTGGAGGCGCTGGACAAGGCGATCGAGCTGGATCAGCACTATACAGGTTGACCGTACCGGCCTCTTCGCGGGTGAACCCGCTCCCACAGGGATATCGCATGCCTCAAGAGCAGTGAGGTACCCGTGGGAGCGGGTTCACCCGCGAAAGGGCCAGTACAAGCTTGCACCAGGGTTTGCCCCGACCAGTGCACATCCGTACACTGCCCGGCGACTGTCTGGTGTGAGTCGTACCATGCTTTATTCATTGCGCATGTTCCTGCTGGCGCTGCATTTCCTTGTGGTTGGTACCCTGGGCCTGGTCATTGGCCTGTGCCGCCCCTTCAACCCCGACAACAGCCGCGTGTTCGCACGCCTCTACAGCCTGCCGGCCACCTGGCTGATGCGCATCAGGGTGAAGGCCGAAGTCGGCCCGCTGTGGGACCAGCCGCCAGGCTGCGTGATCGTCGCCAACCACCAGTCCAACTTCGACCTGTTCGTGCTGGGCCAGGTGGTGCCGCAGCGCACCGTCGCCATCGGCAAGAAAAGCCTGGGCTGGATCCCGCTGTTCGGCCAGCTGTTCTGGCTGGGTGGCAACGTGCTGGTCGACCGCAAGAATGCCTACCAGGCACGCAAGGCCATGCAGAAGACCACCCGGGTACTGCAGGACGACACCTCGATCTGGATTTTCCCCGAAGGCACGCGCAATCCCGGCGAGCACCTGCTGGCCTTCAAGAAGGGCGCGTTTCACATGGCCATCGAGGCGGGTGTGCCGATCGTGCCGGTGTGCGTCAGCCGCTATGCCGGGCGCCTCAGCCTGAACAGCTGGCGCCAGCGCACGGTGATCGTGCGCTCGCTGCCACCGATCGCCACGGCGGGCATGACCCTGCAGGACCTGCCGGCGCTGATCGAACAGTGCCGCGGGCAGATGCAGCAATGCATCGACCGCATGGAAGGGGAACTGGCCAAGAGCTAGGTTGCTCTTGAGCCCACTACAGCCCAAGCTGTAACCCGTGTCCAACCGGAATAAGCGAACAACCATGGGTCGAGTCGTGGCATCGGCGGTATACAGCGCCGGCAGAAAGGTCACCAACATCAGCATCGACGAAGGCAGCGAATGGGCACGCAAGCCAGGGCATTTTGTGTGGATTGGCCTGGAAGAGCCCAACGCTGAGGAACTGGCCAACCTGCAATGCCAGTTCAATTTGCACGAACTGGCCATCGAAGACGCCCTGGAAAAGCACAGCCGGCCCAAGCTGGAAACTTTCGGCGACGCCCTGTTCATCGTCACCTATTCGCCGGTGCGCCACGAAGGCAAGCTGGAGTTCATCGAAACCCACATCTTCGCCGGCAACGGCTACATCATCACCTGCCGCAACGGCCACTCCAAATCCTATGCCCTGGTGCGCCAACGCTGCGAGGCGCGGCCGTTGCTGCTGGAGCACGGCGAAGACTTTGTGCTGTACGCCCTGCTCGACTTCGTCACCGAGAACTACCAGCCGGTCAGCGAGGCCATTCATGGCGAGATCGAAGAGCTGGAGCAGAGCGTGCTTGGCGGTTCGCTGCAAGAAGACGATATCCGCCGCTTGCACAGCCTGCGCCGCGACATCCTGCGCCTGCGCCGCTACGTGGCACCGATGGTGGAAGTGAGCGAGGAACTGCAGCGCCTGAGCTTCCCGTTCATCGACAAGAACATGCGCCCGTACTTCCGTGACGTGCAAATCCACGTGACGCGGCAGATGGAAGACCTGGCCGGTATCCGTGACATCGCCAGCCAGACCATCGAGATCGGCATGCTGCTGGAGTCGTCACGGCAGAGCATCGTGCAGCGCAAGTTTGCAGCCTGGGCGGCGATCCTGGCGTTCCCCACGGCAATTGCCGGGGTTTACGGGATGAACTTCCAGAACATGCCGGAGTTGGGGTGGCACTATGGGTACTTCGGGGTACTGGGGGTAATCGGGCTGGGCTGTACCGCGCTGTATGCCAGCTTCAAGAAGTCTGGCTGGCTTTGACCCCAGGCCCGGCGCGCTTCCTGTAGGAGCAGCCTTGTGCTGCGAAAAGGCCGGCAAGACCAACATATGCTATGTGGTCGTGAGGGCCTCTTCGCAGCACAAGGCTGCTCCTACAAAAACAGCGCTCGGCTTCAGGCCGCGTCGTGTTTGCTCACCGGTTGCTGGATAAACCGCAACATCCACTCCCCCACCAGGTCGCCCTGGTGCTCGGTGGCCAGGCTGGCCACGGCCTTGTGGTACACCTCATCACCCAGATACTCCTGGCGCGCATCGAGCAGCGCGCGGGAGTAGTCGTGCACGAACTCGGGGTGCCCCTGGAAGCACAGCACCTGGTCACGAATGTGGTACGCAGCGTTCGGGCAGAAATCGCTGGAGGCGATCACCGTGGCGCCTTCCGGCAGCTCGGTCACCTGGTCCTGGTGGCTGATCAGCAAGGTCAGCTCCGACACCTCCGGGTCCATCCACGGCGCATGGGCCGCCAGCGAATAGCGGTGGATACCCACGCCCCAGCCCTGCTCGGCACGCTCGGCCTTGCCACCCAGGGTCAACGCCAGCAACTGGTGGCCGAAACACACACCCAGCAGCTTCTCGCCACGCTCGTACAGCTTCAGCAGGTAGGCCTTGAGCGTCTGGATCCACGGGTCGGTACCAAACGAGTCGGCCTTGCTGCCCGTCACCAGATAGGCATCGAACACTTCATTGTCGGCGGGGTAATCGCCGTTCATCACGTTGTACACACGAAATTCGGCGGCGATCGGCTGACGCGAGAAGAGCTGCTCGAACATCCTGCCGTAGCCCTGGTACTGCGCGGTCAACTCCGGTCGCAGGACATCGGTTTCAAGGATGCAGATGCGTAACGACATAGGGATAGTCCTGAACGACATGGGTGGGAATCTGCTGTAGAGACTGACGCGAAAGGCACGTACAAGCAAGTAGGCCGCACTGACGAACGGTCACATTTCGTCGGTGCCCTGCTGGCACTTGCGCCACCGTCTAGCGAGAGCATGCCAGCCGGCTGGCACTTGGCCTCATAGCCAGACGAAATCAACGATCCACAGTATTAGAACAAAGGGTTCTCAAACATGGATGACGCACACCCTACTGTTGGTTGTATATCCACTTTCAAGAGGCAGGCAGTTCAGGCGTCACGCAACGCCACTGCGATCGACCCGAAGCGCGACAGGGAAGCCAACGGGTATTCAGGAATAACAACAAGAAGGCGGTCCGCCATGTTCAGACAATCGAAAATTCGCCAAGCTGGGCTCATTCTCTTCGCCACGACTTTGCTGCTGATCCTGCCGAACCTTACACGTTTGTTCGGCTGACTGCCGCTGTGGCGCCAACAGGCAACGCACAGGTAACCTGCTGGCCTTGATGGTCGGAGATTACCCATGCGCCACTGCCTTGCACTGTTAGTGTTGCTCCTGAGCCTGCCGCTGTCGGCGGCGCAACTGCACCTTGAACTGGGCGCTACGACGCGCCAATGGAGCAGTGAAGAACTGCTCGACCACCCGCAGGCCCGGGACATCAGCATCGACCAGGACGTTTCCTACAAGCAGCCCATGCGTTATCGGGCTGTGCCGCTGGCCGCGCTGCTGGACGGCGTGAGCGCCAGCGACCACCTGCAGGCAGTGGCGCTGGACGGTTTTGCCGCCGAAATGCCCGCGACGCCACTGTTGCAGCAGGGGCCGGCACAGGCCTGGCTGGCGGTGGAGGAACCTGACCGGCCATGGCCACCACTGGGCCAAGGCAAGCCGAGTGCAGGACCGTTCTACCTGGTGTGGACTGCACCGCAGGCCAGCGGTATCCGCCCAGAGCAGTGGCCGTTCCAGATTTCCACGATTCGCAAGCTGGCCTCCGTCGAAGCGCGTTTTCCGGCGCTGCTGCCCGACCCCAAGTTGCCGGCCGACAGCCCGGTGCGCCGAGGCTTTGCCTTGTTCCAGCAGAATTGCCTGGCGTGTCATAGGTTGAATGGCGCAGGCGATGCACAGGTGGGGCCGGACCTGAATATGCCGCATAACCCGACCGAGTATTTTCGGCCTGAATATCTACGCCAGCTGATTCGTGACCCACAGAGCCTGCGGCAGTGGCCGCAGGCAAAGATGCCGGGGTTTGCGGAGAATGTGTTGAGTGAAACGGAGCTGGATGACTTGCTGGCCTATTTGAGGCATATGGCTGGGCGCAGGCCTTGAGAAACTGGGGGCGCTTTGCGCCCCTTTCGCGACACAAGGCCGCTCCTACAAGGGTACACGCACGCCTGTAAGAGCGGCCTTGTGTCGCGAAAGGGCCGCAAAGCGGCCCCACATTCCCAAAATCTCAGGCTATGGGCCGCTCCTGCTTGACCCCCCACCCTTCCACCTCACCGCCATAAGGTGTCACCAGCTGCTCGAAGGCCTCTTCAAAGTCGCCAATCCCGCCATGGGTGGCATACATGACCTTGCTCAGTTCCAGATGCCATGCACCGTCGCCCAGCTCCTTGACCTGGGCATTCAGCGATTCCCCACGAAACTGCCCGGCCGCACGGCGGGCCCCTGCTTCGTCGGGGAATATGGCGTAGAACTCGATGGGATGGATCTGGGTGAAGTCGAAACCGCCTGCCTTCATCTGGCGCAGGACGTTG
The DNA here is from genome assembly GCF_023100865.1 of Pseudomonas sp. A2. Taxonomy (NCBI): domain Bacteria; kingdom Pseudomonadati; phylum Pseudomonadota; class Gammaproteobacteria; order Pseudomonadales; family Pseudomonadaceae; genus Pseudomonas; species Pseudomonas sp. A2. The sequence goes on along the minus strand of NZ_CP039127.1, from coordinate 1,596,154 downwards.
CTGCTGATATCGTCGTTCTGGCTGCTCATGAAACGTCCTCCTGAATAATGCGATGGATAGACTTTCCGTGCACTACGCACCTGCCGGCAGCGGCCGGGCAGTTCGAGCTGATGCAAGACGCGAAGGGATGCGGTGCCGCCCCGCAGAATAGGCCGGCACCTTCATGCAGCGTAGTGCCTGCCAGGGCACCACGCAAACGTGTGGTTCAGGGCGTTTCGTGGATGCTGGTGATGGTCACGCCACTCTGCTCCTTCAGCCAGCGTGCGGTGGGGGAAATGGTGCGGTCCTGGAAGTCGTTGAGGTCCAGCTCGTCCATCACCGGGAACAGGTGCGAACGGATGGCCCGCGCGGCGTCCTCTTCGCTGGGGCACTGGTCGCCGCGCAGCGTCAGGGTGGTGAGCACGCCTTTCTGGTCGGCAAAGATGACTTCCCACTCTTTCATTGAACGAACCCTCTCAGTCAACGAACACCAGGTGTGTAATGCCTGAAACAAGTGACCTTGAGGTGGAGAGAATGTTCAGTCTGTGCCGGCCTCTTCGCGGGTAAACCCGCTCCCACAGGGATTTCACAGGGTCTGAGGGCAGTGATATCCCTGTGGGAGCGGGTTTACCCGCGAATGGGCCGCAAAGCGGCCCCTGTTGCAGCCTTACTTAGGCGTGCCGTGCACTACACCAGCAGTGTTATCCAGCAAGCTCTTGGTCGCAGTCTGGATATACGCTTCCAGCTTCTTCAGCATTTCCGGCTGGTCCGGGCTTTCGATCAGCTCGGCCTTGAACTCGCTGCCCAGCTGGTAGCGGTACATGCGCGGGGTCATGTCCTTGGACTCGATCAGGATACGGTCGCCCTGTACCAGGCCGACGATCTGCTCGCTGCCCGATGGCTTGATCATGCCCATGCCCTGGTCGCCCTCAGGCAGGTTGAGCAGGTCGCGGCCCCAGCACTGGTGACGGGCCTGGCCACCCAGGCGGCCCATGATGGTCGGCACGATGTCGACCTGGGTGCCCACGGTGTGGTTGACCGCACCGAACTTCTCCTGGATGCCTGGGGCAATCAGCAGCAGCGGCACGTTGAAGCGACCCAGGTCCAGCTCGGTGACCTGCTGGTGGTTGCCAAAGCCATGGTCGCCAACGATGACGAACAGGGTTTCCTTGAAGTACGGCTCCTTGCGCGCCTTCTCGAAGAACTGCCCCAGCGCCCAGTCCGAATAGCGCATGGCAGTGAGGTGCTCGTCCAGGCGACCCTGGCCGGTTACCGGCTCTACCGGCAGGTCTTTGGGCAGCGCGTACGGGGTGTGGTTGGACAGGGTCTGCAGCAGCGCGTAGATCGGCTTCTTGCCATCGTGCTTGGCCAGCTCTTCGGCGCCGCGGTCGAACATGTCCTGGTCGGACACGCCCCAGGTCGGGTCGGAGAACACCGGGTTGACGAAGTCGTTACGGCCAATGAAGGTGGTCATGCCCTGGTTGCCGAAGAACCCGGACTGGTTGTCCCAGGCAAAGTCGCCGTTGTAGACGTAAACGTCGTCGTAATCGCGGGCGCTGAGCAAGGCTGGCAGGCCGGAGAGCTTGTGGCCCCCTTCCGGGGTCTGCATCAGGTACTCGAAGCCTGGCAGGTTGGGGAAGCAGGCCATGGTGGCGAACATGCCCTGGTGGGTATGGGTGCCGTTGGAGAAGAAGCGGTCGAACAGCAGGCCCTCTTTGGCCAGCTTGTCGAAGTACGGGGTGATGTTGTTGGGGCTGCCCAGCGCGCCCACCGAGTGGCCGGCGAAGCTTTCCATCAGGATCACCACCACGTTCTTGATCGGCAGGGTGCGCTCGGCCGGCGGCACGAAGTCGCGGCGGATGGGAGCCTCGTCGGCATCGACCAGGGTGTCATTGGCTGTCAGCAGCTGCTCGCGCACGCTCTGCGTGGCCACGTCCTGCTCCAGCACCGGCTTCCAGATGTTGGCGCGGTCTTCGCCGAAGCGGCTCTTGGCAGCATCGATCAGGGTCAGGGTGCCGTTCAGGCCCAGCTGGTTGACGAAGTTGGAATCGGTGGTGAAGGCATCACCCCAGCGCATCGGCGGGCCCTGACGCAGGGTGCCACGGGCGGCGACCACGGCCACCAGCAGGATCACCATGAACACCGCCAGGCGGTTGTACCATGGCGCTGCACGGCGCTGCAGGGTGACCTCGCCGGCACCGTTGGCACGGGTCATGCGGTCGATGCCCTTGAACAGCAGGCTCAGCAGCCAGGTGCCGAACAGCCAGGCCAGCAGGTAGCGCACCACCGGGAAGCCGTACCAGAGCATGCTCAGCACGGTCTTCGGGTCTTCCTTGATGTACTGGAACACCAAACCGTTGAGGCGCTGGTGGAACTCGCGATAGAAGTCCATTTCCATCAGGCCGAGGAACATCACCACGCTCGAGGTGATGGTCAGCCAGAAACGGAACAGGCCACGCCGGGCCATGGCCCAGGGACTGAGGATGGCCAGCAGCAGCGGAATGCTGATGTACACCACTACCCGCAGGTCGAAGCGCAAACCGTTGAGGAAGCCTTCTGCGACGGTCGCGCTGGGGGTATCGCCGATCATGTCGCTGTTGTAGACCAGCAGCGCCAGGCGCACGAGGCTGAGCATCAGCATGATCACCAGGCCACTGAGCAGGGTGTAGGCCAGGTGGGATTTCAGAGTGGGCGAGAACGACGCTCGCGCGCCCCGTTGCTTCAAGGCGTCCAGGTTAGCCATGAATGGGAAGGTCCTAGGATTGCGGGTTTGCGGAGATGGCGCAGGTGTATACCAACGCAGCATTGTGCGGGTGCGGATTCTCTTTAAACCAATGTGAAAATTTTGTCACGGGGGTGTTGCCGCTTTTGTCTGTTACGGCCTCTTCGCGGGCACGCCCGCTCCCACAGGAAGATCACTGCCCTCAGGTCCAGTGATCCCCCCGTGGGAGCGGGTTCACCCGCGAAGAGGCCAGCACAGCCATTCAGATCCGCACATTCCCCCGCGGCCCGGCGATCGCCCAGATCACCAGCCCCACCACCGGCAGCAAGGCGATCAGCAGGATCCACAACACCTTGATGCCCACTTCGCTGCCACTCTTGATCACATTCAGGATGGCCCAGATATCCAGCGCCAGGATGATCAGCCCTACCAGACTGTTGAACGTCGACCCCATGCCAAAACTCCTGTCAAAGGCTTTGCTGCACAGCATAGTCAGCTATCAAGGCGATAGAAGGGAATCCTTGGCGATTGGCACAGGTCCCTGAGTAGACTGCCGTTATTCAATGATTCGAGGTTCACATGCCCCCCGCCCACACTCAAAGCGCCGCCCCAACCTCGCTGCTGAATGCCTGGCGCCAGCAGGCCGTGAACACCCCGTGGCTCAGCGCTGGCCTGGGGTTGAGCCTGCTGGCGGTGTTGCTACTGCTGGCCGCCAGCCTGTGGAACGCAGTGAACGGCGACCATGCCGACAACCTGCACCTGGCCATGCTGGGCGGGTTGTCCGGCTTTGGCGCCACGGCGCTGGGCGCAGTGCTGGCAGTGGTGCTGCGCGATGTCAGGGCCCGCACCCAGGATGTGATGCTGGGTTTTGCCGCCGGCATGATGCTGGCGGCCAGTTCGTTTTCGCTGATTCTGCCGGGCCTGGATGCCGCCCGCGAAATTACCGGCAACGGCCCGGCCGCGGCCTTTACCGTGGTGCTGGGCATGGGCCTGGGCGTGCTGCTGATGCTGGGCCTGGACCGCTTCACCCCGCATGAACACGAAAGCACCGGCCCTTGCGGCCCGGAGGCCGAGCGCATCAGCCGGGTGTGGTTGTTCGTGCTGGCGATTACCCTGCACAACCTGCCTGAGGGCATGGCCATTGGCGTGAGCTTTGCCAATGGCGACATGAACATCGGCCTGCCGCTGACCAGCGCCATCGCCATTCAGGACATCCCCGAGGGGTTGGCCGTGGCGCTGGCCTTGCGCGCTACCGGGTTGTCGAACCTGAAAGCCGCGCTGGTGGCGATCGGATCGGGGCTGATGGAGCCGCTGGGTGCGGTGATCGGCCTGGGGATTTCGACCGGCTTTGCCTTGGCCTACCCGGTCAGCATGGGGCTGGCGGCGGGGGCGATGATCTTCGTGGTGAGCCACGAGGTGATTCCCGAAACCCACCGCAATGGGCACCAGACGGCGGCGACCCTGGGGTTGATGGGTGGGTTTGCGGTGATGATGTTCCTCGATACCGCGCTGGGCTGAAGATTGAAGCTGCCTGTGCCAGCCTCTTCGCGGGTAAACCCGCTCCCACAGGGGTCTCACTGGGCCCGAGGGAAGTGATGTCCCTGTGGGAGCGGGTTTACCCGCGAAGAAGCAAACGCGGAAATCAGACGTGTACGGCGACCTTCAATGCCTCAAGCGCCGGCTCGACCTTGATCCCCACCTCAGCCCCCAGCTCCAGCACCCGCGCCAGGTCGTTCTGCCCTACCATCACCATCTGCAGCTCGTCATCCAGCAACTGGCTGAAGTTGAGCAGAACATACCCACCCGCCTCCTTGTTCAGCGCCCCCATCTGCACCTGAATGCGATTGAGCGCGGTCAGCGGCTCGGTGCGGGCCAGTTGTTTGGGCTTGAGGGTGAACGGCACGCTCTGGTCGAACGAGTCGCTAATCTGCTGGAACAGGTCCTGGTAGCTGTCGGCCTGGAACACCACGGTGTCCGGCAGGCTGCCCAGCACCACCCATTCGCCCAGCGGAATGGGGAAACTGTCGTCGTAGTTGATGTCGGGGTTGGCGGCCAGGAAGGCGGCGGGGTCGGCGTAGGCCTGGGCGGCCTCGTCGGCGATGCGCTCGATGTCTTCCTCGCGCATGCAGCCAGCGCCAATGAGGCTGATGAATTCGAGCAACTGAGTTTTCATGAAAGGGGGCCTGCGACGGGTGAAAAGTCGCCAAGGATAGCCGCAAATGCCCCCTTGCGGTTAGCCGGCCAGCACTTGCAGGCGCGCTGCGGCGTCCACGGCCCCCATGGTTTGCGCTGCCATCAGTGCGGTGGTACCACGGGCATCCTGGCGGGCCGGGTCGGCACCCTGGGCCAGCAGGTACTCGAGGATTTCGCTGCGGTTGAACATGGCTGCCAGCATCAGTGCGGTGCGGCCATCCTGCGCGGCGGCGTCCACCGGTACGCCGTGCTCCAGCAACAAGCGAATCATGGCCAGGTCACCCTTGAACGCGGCGCCGGCGATGGGCAGTTGGCCGTTATCGTTGGCAATCAGCGGGTCGGCGCCATGCGCCAGCAGCACACGCACTGCGTCGTGGTGGCCGTGGTAGCTGGCCAGCATCAGCAGGGTGTCGCCCTTGTGGTTGCGCAGGTTGGCCGGCAGGCCGCTGGCCAGCAGGCGTCCGAGCATCTCGGCATCGCCCTGTCGGGCACGTTCGAACACCTGCTCGGCAAAGGCGGCGGTCTCGTCGTCGGTCATGGTGGTGGGCGTGGGTTGGCTGGACATTTGGAACCTCCTGGCAGAAATCGTTGCCCAAGTCTTTGTCAGGCAAGGCTGCCGGGTCAAAGGTTCAGATTCTATCGGGGCGATAGCTGGCCGCGGGTCGTGCAATATGCACTGTGCAAAATGCACGACCATGCAGGTTGCACGACAGCGCCTCGGCAAAAAATACGTAATCGACTGAAATTAAAGGGTTTTTCAGAAAATGCTTCCTGGCACGGTCACTGCAACCATCAACTCACGTCTGCCACGCAACAGCCAGGAGTTGATATGGACCTCATCCAGGAAAAGTTCGTTTCGGTATTTTCGGCCTACCAGGTGAATACCCAGGCCCGCCCAGACGGCGGTGTGCTGCTGACCCTGCGTGCAGCTGATGGCAAGGTCACCCGCCGCGTGCTGACCTACGCGCAATTGCACAGTGCCGAGCAGCTGTCCTGGGCGATCAGTGCGATTCGCCGCGATTTGGCCGAGCAGGCCAGTGAATTGCCGGTGATTTCGATGCTGCAGAGCCAGCAGCGGTTTGCCCTGCCGACTTATCGCTGAGTTTTTTGTTGGTTGATCTGGCCTCTTCGCAGCACGAGGCTGCTCCTACAGGGCCCGCGCTGGCCTCAAGCTTCGCGTTTTACTTGTAGGAGCAGCCTTGTGCTGCGAAGAGGCCGGCAAAGCCATCACAACTCATCAATGCCCAGAAACGCCCGCGCAGTCACATCCCCGGTAAACCTCGGCTGCATCCCTTCCTCGCTGCCGTACAACCGCAACGCCAGGCAAAACGGTGTATCGCCCAGCTCGACCCAGCGCCGAGTCCCCGCCGGCAGCACCAGCTGGTCGCCCTTCTCGCACAGCACCGAATACACCCAATCCCCCGCACGCAGGCCAACCTGAGCCCGCCCGCTGACCACGGCAAACACCTCGTCGGCGTCATGCACATGCTCATCGCGAACGTCCACCTGCGCAGGGGCCTCACCCTCACGGTTGAGTACCACGAAAGCCTTGCTGCCATGCGCCGTCATCAGCTGGTCAAGGTGCTCGCGACAGGCCTCCAGTACCTCCTCCTGGACGGTACCAGGGCGCACACGCAGGCCATGCTCGGCATGGGCAAAGCGCACGCCCTGCTCGGCCAGGGTGGCAACGATATCGTCGTGGTGGGTCAACACCTTGTTCGGCAGTTCCGGGCTGGAGGGGTGGAAAACGCTGAGAATGCTCATCAGGGGCGGGTCCTGGTCGGTTGCGAACAAAGGGCAATGATAACGGCTGCAGCCAAGGCTGCGGCACTGGCCATACCAAAGGTGAAGGTGGGCCCCAGCAGTTTCCAGCTGTAACCCGAATACAATGCCCCCAGCGCACCGCCAGTGCCCGACAGCGCCGCATACAGCGCCTGGCCCTGGCCCTGCTGGCGGGCACCGAAGCTGGCCTGCACGAAAGCGATGCTGGCGGCATGGAAGCAGCCGAAGGTGGCCGCGTGCAACACCTGGGCAAACACCAGCACCGCCGGCTCGCCGGCCAGGTTGCCCAGCAACAGCCAGCGCAGCGCCGCCAGCACGAAGCTGGCCAGCAGCACCCGCTGCACCGAAAACCGCGCGAAGATACGGCTCATGGCCATGAACACCAGTACTTCAGCCACCACCCCCAGTGCCCACAGCAGACCGATGGCCCCCCTGGCATAGCCCAAGTGTTCCAGGTGCAGAGTGAGGAAGGTGTAATACGGCCCGTGGCTGAGTTGCATCAGTGCCACGCAGGCGTAGAACGCGACCACCCCGGGCGCCCGCAGCTGCTGCAGGAAACCGCCCGCGCCGCCGCGCTCGCCCTGCTCCACCGGCTGGGCATTGGGCACCCACAGGCTGGCGGCGACGATGCCGGCCATGATCGTGACCAGCGCCACCGGGTAGATGTCCAGGCTCAGCCACTCGAACAGCCGGCCCAGGCCGACCACGGTGAGGATGAAGCCGATCGAGCCCCACAGGCGCACCTGGCTGTAGCGCGCGGTTTGCCCGTGCAGGTGGGCCAGGGTGATGACCTCGAACTGCGGCAGCACCGCATGCCAGAAAAATGCGTGCAGGGCCATGACCAGCGCCAGCCAGCCGTAGCTTTTGCCAAGGAAGATCAGGGCGAAGGTGGCCAGGGTAGATAGCGCGCCCAGGCGCACGATCAGCAAGCGCTGGCCAGTGCGGTCACCCAGCCAGCCCCACAGGTTGGGGGCGATGCAGCGCATGAGCATGGGGATGGCCACCAGCTCGCCGATGCGTGCCGGAGAGAAGCCCAGGTGGTCGAAGTACAGCGCCAGGAACGGAGCGGTGGAACCGAGCAGGGCGAAGTAGAACAGGTAGAAGCTGGACAGGCGCCAGTAGGGGATTGGTTGCATGGGGTGACCTTGTGGGGACCTGTGCCGGCCTCTTCGCGGGTAAACCCGCTCCCACAGGTACCTCACTGCCCTCAGGCCCAGTGATATTCCTGTGGGAGGGGATTGGTTGCATGGGGTGGCCTTGTGGGGACCTGTGCCGGCCTCTTCGCGGGTAAACCCGCTCCCACAGGTACCCCACTGCCCTCAGGCCCAGTGATATTCCTGTGGGAGCGGGTTTACCCGCGAAGAGGCCGGTACTGGCGAATCAGAGCTGGCCCAGCACCGGGGTATTCACCTTCACATCGGCATTCTGCGCGCGGTGGCGCAGCAGATGGTCCATCAGCACGATGGCCATCATCGCCTCGGCGATCGGCGTGGCGCGGATGCCCACGCACGGGTCGTGGCGGCCTTTGGTGATGACGTCCACCGGGTTGCCGTCGATGTCGATGGAGCGGCCCGGGGTGGTGATGCTGGAGGTCGGCTTCAGCGCCAGGTGTGCAACGATCGGCTGGCCCGAGGAAATACCGCCGAGGATGCCGCCAGCGTTGTTGCTGAGGAAGCCTTCCGGGGTCAGTTCGTCACGGTGCTCGGTGCCGCGCTGGGCCACGCTGGCGAAGCCGGCGCCGATCTCCACGCCCTTGACCGCGTTGATACTCATCAGCGCGTGGGCCAGTTCGGCATCGAGGCGGTCGAAGATAGGCTCGCCCAGGCCCGGCATCACGCCTTCGGCGACCACGGTAATCTTGGCACCCACCGAGTCCTGGTCACGGCGCAGCTGGTCCATGTAGGCCTCCAGCTCCGGCACTTTGCTCGGGTCAGGGCTGAAGAAGGCGTTCTGCTCCACCGACTCCCAGGTCTTGAACGGGATTTCGATCGGGCCCAGCTGGCTCATGTAGCCGCGCACGGTGATGCCTTGGGTGGCCAGGTATTTCTTGGCGATGGCACCGGCGGCCACGCGCATGGCGGTTTCGCGCGCCGAGCTGCGGCCACCGCCGCGGTAGTCGCGAACGCCGTACTTGTGGTGGTAGGTGTAGTCGGCGTGGGCCGGGCGGAACAGGTCCTTGATCGCCGAGTAGTCCTTGGACTTCTGGTCGGTGTTGCGGATCAGCAGGCCGATCGAGCAGCCGGTGGTGCGGCCTTCGAACACGCCGGAGAGGATTTCCACCTCGTCGGCTTCCTGGCGCTGGGTGGTGTGCCGGCTGGTGCCGGGCTTGCGCCGGTCAAGGTCGTGCTGCAGGTCGGCGAGGGAAATCTCCAGGCCCGGTGGGCATCCATCGACAATGGCGACCAACGCCGGGCCATGGCTCTCGCCAGCGGTGGTGACAGTGAACAGCTTGCCGTAGGTATTGCCGGACATGGACGCTCCGCGAGATCTGCCTGAAGTGAACGAAAGCGGCAGTATACAGATGGATTGATCGCCTGTGCTGGCCTCTTCGCGGGTAAACCCGCTCCCACAGGGTAGTCACAAGATGCGAAAATTGTGCTGTACCTGTGGGAGCGGGTTTACCCGCGAAGAGCCAGTAAAGGCAACCTCCCCTTCGAACCTTCCCGCAAACACTGGGTCAAACCCTCATCTCCCCATGTAGTACCGCATGATGTCGCGCCTCGTCGCCCTCTTCTTCTTGCTGTGCACCGGCCTGGCCCAGGCCGCCGCCCCCACCGTGCTGCAACGCCCGATCGACCTCGATACCGGCCAGGGCGTGCTGCACGGCAGCCTGCTGCTGCCGCAACAGCCAACCCCGCCACCGGTGGTGCTGATCATCGCCGGCTCCGGCCCCACCGACCGAGACGGCAACAACCCGGCGTCAGGCCGGGTCGACAACCTCAAGCGCCTGGCCCTGCTGCTGGCCAACGAACACATCGCCAGCGTGCGCTACGACAAACGCGGGGTGGCCGCCAGCCAGCCGGCCACGCCCGACGAGCGTGACCTGAGCGTGGAGCGCTATGTAGCCGACGTGGTCGCCTGGAGCCGCAAGCTCAAGGCCGACCCGCGCTTCGGCCCGTTGATCCTGATCGGCCACAGCGAAGGCGCGCTGATCGCCAGCCTGGCCGCCGAGCAGGCCGGCGCCAGCGCGGTGATTACACTGGCTGGCAGCGGCCGACCGCTGGCCGACGTGCTGCGCGAACAGCTGGCCCAGCGCCTGCCGCCGGCACAACTGGCCGGCGGCAGCGCCCTGCTCGACCGCCTGCAGGCCGGGCAGACCAGCCTGGAGGTACCGGCGCCGCTGCGTCAGGTGTTCCGCCCTAGCGTGCAGCCCTACCTGATTTCGCTGTTCCAGCAAAACCCGGCGGCGGCCTTCGCCCGCCTGCCCATGCCCGCGCTGATCGTGCAGGGGCGCAACGACGTGCAGGTGGGCGTGATCGACGCCGAACGACTGAAGGCGGCCAAGCCGGATGCACAACTGGTGCTGATCGATGGCATGAACCACATGCTGCGCATCAGCCCCAAGGCGATGAGCCAGCAGCGCGACAGCTACCTCAACCCAGAACTGCCGCTGGCAAGGGAGCTTGGCGAGCAGATTGTGACGTTTATCCAGCATTTGCCTTCTGCCTGACCCTCAGGTCTTGGCCGGTACGGCCGATATTTCAGTATTAGCGGAACTTTGGGGCCTGCTGCGCAGCCCCTGCCGCATGCCCGTACCCAAGGACAAGCCCTGATGACAACCGCCCCCGCCGCCGTAGAGCCAGCCGAAGAGCCCGAGGAAAGCCCTGCCCTGCCCTGGGCCGAGCTGGCCCCCGAACATTTCCAGCTGTTGCGCCTGGCCGCCCTGCCCACCGACCGCAACACCGGCGCGCGGCCCCTGCGCTTCGTGCAGTTCGGCTATGCCGAACGCCACGACAAGGCCCACAGCCTGCTGCGCATGGAAATCCAGCTGCCCGGGCAGAAGGTGCACAAGGAACAGAACCGCCTGGACATTCGCGTCGACCACTCCGCGCGCCTGGTGCGCATTGGCAATGAACATGGCCTGCAACTGGAGCCGCTGAACCGTGGCATCGGCCGCTTCCTGCTGGCCCAGGCCGCGCAATGGCTGCAGCGCAAGTGGTCGCACTACCGGATCGAGGGCATGGCGCTGCCGAGCAAGGATGCGCTGAACGAAGACTCACGCCTGCGTCGTGACCACTGCCTGCGCGGGATGGGTATCGAGGTGGAGTACGAGGACAGCCAGCATCTGAAGGGCCGTACCGTGGAAATGACGGTGGGCGAGCTCAAGGGGGCATGGAACAGCGAGCGCTTGCAGCGAGTGGGGATACTGGATGCTGCCGGCCTGCTGCAGCAGGCTGACCAGCAGTTGCAGGAGAAGGAAGGGCAACTGCGTGAGCGGGATGAACGGGTTGCCAAGTACCAGCGTGAAGACAGCGGGTTGCGCTTTACCATTACCTGCCTGGTGGCGTTTGCGGTGTTCCAGGCGGGGTTGCTGATCTGGATTGCCACGCGCTGAGACCGCGTCGCCTAATTCGCGGGTAAACCCGCTCCCACAGGGTCCGCGTCGCACCTGAGGGCAACGCTATACCTGTGGGAGCGGGTTTACCCGCGAAGAGGCCCTGGAATCAGACCCGGGCCTTGAACAGTTCCTGATGCTGCCGGCACTGCTCGGCGGTCAGCATGAACACCCCGTGCCCACCGCGCTCGAACTCCAGCCAGGCAAAGTCCACCTCGGGGTACAGCGCCTCGACATGCACCTGGCTGTTGCCCACCTCGACAATCAGCAAGCCCTTGTCGGTGAGGTGGTCCGCCGCCTCGGCCAGCATGCGCCGCACCAGGTCCAGGCCATCGTTGCCACAGGCCAGGCCCAACTCGGGCTCGTGGTGGTACTCGGCCGGCATGTCGTCGAAATCTTCGGCATCGACATACGGCGGGTTGGACAGGATCAGGTCGAAACGTTGCCCTGGCAAACCGCCAAAACCGTCGCCCTGCACGGTGTACACGCGCCCGTCCAGGCCGTGGCGTTCGATGTTCTGGTTGGCCACTTCGAGCGCTTCGAACGACAGGTCGGCCAGCACTACCTCGGCCTCGGGGAACACGTCGGCGGCAACGATGCCGATGCAGCCAGAACCGGTGCACAGGTCAAGAATGCGCGCCGGCGCGCTCGCCAGCCACGGCTCGAAGCGTTTCTCGATCAGCTCTCCAATCGGCGAACGCGGCACCAGCACGCGCTCGTCGACGATGAACGACATGCCGCAGAACCAGGCTTCGCCCAACAGGTAGGCGGCCGGCACGCGTTCTTCGATACGGCGCTTGAACAGGTGCTGCAGGCGTACCCGCTCGTCGTCCTCGAGCATGCAGTCCAGATAGCTGTCGGCCACCTCCCACGGCAGGTGCACCGCCCCCAGTACCAGCAGGCGGGCCTCGTCCCAGGCATTGTCGGCACCGTGGCCGAAGAACAGGTCGTGCTCGTGGAAGCGGCTGACCGCCCAGCGGATGTAGTCGCGCAGCGTGCGCAGGCGGGATGTGATCACGGGGTACTCCTAATTCAGACCGGACAAAAGTCTAACAGCCCCACCCGCACATTTGTTCCTTTGCCTTACCCAATGGCTAGCCACAAGCCAGTAACCATGCCGCTTGCGTTGTCAACCATTCCCATTGGCGCCAAGGCAGGGGAGAATAGGTATACAAAAGCCCTATCCAAGGAGCCCTTGATGTCCGTTCCAACCACGATGTTTCGCCTCACTGGCCGCGACTACCCGCCGGCCAAGCTGAGCCACGCCAGCCTGATCATCATCGATGCGCAAAAGGAGTACCTCAGCGGGCCCCTGGCGCTGTCGGGCATGGACGAGGCCGTGGCCAACATCGCCAGGTTGCTCGACGCCGCGCGCAAGAGCGGCCGTCCGATCATCCACGTTCGCCACCTGGGCACTGTCGGTGGCCGCTTCGACCCACAAGGGCCGGCCGGCCAGTTCATTCCGGGGCTGGAGCCGCTGGAAGGCGAAATCGTCATTGAAAAACGCATGCCCAATGCATTCAAGAACACCCAGCTGCATGAGACCCTGCAGGCGCTGGGCCACCTGGACCTGATCGTCTGCGGTTTCATGAGCCACTCCAGCGTCAGCACCACGGTACGCCGCGCCAAGGACTATGGTTACCGCTGCACCCTGGTGGAAGACGCTTCGGCGACCCGCGACCTGGCATTCAAGGATAGGGTGATCCCGGCCGCGCAGATCCACCAGTGCGAAATGGCCGTGATGGCCGACAACTTCGCTTGCGTGGCCCCCACCGCCAGCCTGATCTGAGCGGCTGAGTACAACCGCCCGGCAGCCGGGCGGAACCCGAGGGGCGGCCCCAGGTCGAATTCCGGATATCCACAGAGGAGAGCGGAATGAAGCTCAAAGGCAGTTTCGACGCCAAGCGCCTGCGCCCGCGCGAACCGCGTAACTGGGGTGCCCGCCTGGCGGCCGGCCTGTCGGCCATGCTGGCGACCCTTGGCGTGCTGTTGGCGATGGCCGGCGTTGCTGGCTTGCTGGGCAACTACCCTGCCCTGGCGGAGCTCAATGCCAACGAACCGCTGGCCGGCATCCTCACCGTGGCCGGTTTGCTGCTGCTGTGGCTGGGCGTGCGCTTCTGGCGGCGCAGCCGCATTCGCCTGCGCCGCGGGCGGGAACTGAACCTGTCGCCGCACCTGATGAAAAAACACGATTGAGGCACTGCTGACGCGGTCCCTGTGGGAGCGGGTTTACCCGCGAAAGGGCCGGCACAGGCTGCACAAGGCCCCACAGTCGCGTAAACTACGCCGTCCACGTGGAGGCATCATGCAAGACGACGATTTTTCCCTGTTCAAGGCCGAAGTGCGCGGTGTCAGACCGATCACGCACGACCGCGCCGAAGTCGGCAAGCCCAAGGCCGACCGCCAGAAGCTGGCCGGCCTGCGCCAGGCGGCGACCGTGCGCAGTGACAAGGCGCTGGTGATCGACGGCATGTCCGACCAGTTCGTCATCGACGTTGGCGCCGAAGACGAGCTGCTGTGGCGCCGCGACGGCGTGCAGGAAGGCCAGCTGCGCAAGCTGAAGCTGGGGCAGATCCCGTTCGAGGGCAGCCTCGACTTGCACGGCATGACCGTGGAAAAGGCCCGCGAAACCCTGTGGGATTTCATCGCCGAGGCCACCAGACTGGAAGTGCGCTGCGTGCGGGTTACCCACGGCAAGGCCGCGCGCCTGGACGGCAAGCGCCCGATGATCAAGAGCCACGTCAACACCTGGCTGCGCCAGCACCCGCAGGTGCTCGGTTTTGCCTCGTGCAGCGCCCGCCATGGCGGCACCGGCGCGGTGTATGTGATGCTCAAGCGAACCATGCTCGAAGGCCGCGACGAGTAACGCCGCGCTTGCAGCGCCGCCCTCACCGCCGTACCCTTCGTTTTTGCGATTTTTTCCCACAGGTAGATCCATGTCCCTGGAACAGAACTACACCGAGATCCTCAGCCAGATTGGCGAGGACGTCTCCCGTGAGGGCCTGCTCGACACGCCCAAGCGGGCTGCAAAGGCGATGAAGTACCTTTGCCGCGGTTATGAGCAAACACTGGAAGAAGTCACCAACAACGCGCTGTTCAGCTCTGACAACAGCGAAATGGTGCTGGTCCGGGACATCGAGCTGTATTCGATGTGCGAACACCACATGCTGCCGTTCATCGGCAAGGCGCACGTGGCCTACCTGCCAAAGGGCAAGGTACTGGGCCTGTCGAAGGTGGCGCGCATCGTCGACATGTACGCTCGCCGCCTGCAGATCCAGGAAAACCTCAGCCGCCAGGTTGCCGAGGCCGTGCAGCAGGTAACCGGTGCCGCCGGCGTTGCCGTGGTCATCGAAGCCAAGCACATGTGCATGATGATGCGCGGTGTCGAGAAGCAGAACTCGACCATGATCACCTCGGTGATGCTGGGTGAGTTCCGCGAAAACGCCGCCACCCGCAGCGAGTTCCTCAGCCTGATCAAGTGATTGGCTGCTGACCCCGAGCCGACCCTGCCGGGTCGGCTTTTTCATTTCAGGAGTTGCCCATGATCGTCAAAGCCCTGCGGGTTGGCCTCGGCCAGCTCATCGTGTTCGGCGACTGGATCAGCCGCCCGGCCAAGCGCAAGCGCGACGCCGCCGCCCAGGCCCGCGTCGAGCAAGCGGCCCAGGGCCTGGCGCTGTACCAGTTCCACGCCTGCCCGTTCTGCGTCAAGACCCGCCGCACCCTGCACCGTTTGAACGTGCCGGTGGCGCTGCGCGATGCCAAGAACGACCCAGTGCACCGCCAGGCCCTGCAGGAAGGTGGCGGCCGGGTGAAAGTACCGTGCCTGCGTATTGAAGAAGCGGGCAAGGTGACCTGGATGTATGAGTCCAAGGCGATCATTGCCTACCTGGATGAGCGGTTCGCGTCGGCCTGACCGTTTGCAGGTGGCCTGTACTGGCCCTTTCGCGGGTAAACCCGCTCCCACAGGTACTCCGCTGCCCTCAGGCCCTGTGATTTCCCTGTGGGAGCGGGTTTACCCGCGAAGAGGCCGGCACAGGCTAGAAACTAGCCAACCATCGGCACATGCCGCGGGTGGCTGCTGACCCGCTCCAGCCAGGCCCTCACTGCCGGGTAGTCGGCCAGGTCGAACCCACCCTGCTGCGCCACATGGGTGTAGGCATACAACGCCACATCGGCAATCGAATACTGTTCGCCGACCAGGTACGGCGTCATCTGCAACTGCCGCTCCATCACCTTCAGCGCCTTGTACCCCCCCTTGTGCAGCTTGCGGTATTCCTCCACTCGCTCGTCCGGCAACCCCAGGTAGAACTGGATGAAACGCGCCACGGCAATGTACGGCTCATGGCTGTACTGCTCGAAGAACTGCCACTGCAACACCTGGGTGCGCAGGCGTGGCTCGGTGGGCAGGAACTCGCTGCCATCGGCCAGGTAGTTGAGAATGGCATTGGACTCCCACAAGTAGCTGCCGTCCTCCAGCTCCAGCACCGGTACCTTGCCGTTGGGGTTCATCGCCAGGAACTCGGGCGTTTCGGTCTCGCCCTTGAGAATGTCCACCGGGTGCCATTCATATGGCCGGCCCAGCAGGCTCAACATCAGCTTGACCTTGTAACAGTTGCCCGACTGGTAGTCGCCATAGACCTTGTACATCGCCCCTCTCCCCCTCTATGCCAAAGATCTCGCCTGGCCCTGTAGGAGCAGCCTTGTGCTGCGAAGAGGCCGTTACAGGCGCAGCACCTGCATGGGCTGAAACGGCCTCTTCGCAGCACAAGGCTGCTCCTACAAAAGCGGGCACCATTCTTGTGGCTGCCTGTGCAGTTCTGCATTTTCACCCAATAGTTGGCGACTGTACGGCTAAAAGCAATGGCCGCTGTATGGCAAGGATCAACCTTGCTCGCTGTAGTCTGAAAAAACTGCTTACACCTTTACAAGGATTTTGTTCATGACCGACGCCACTTCCATACGCCTGCGGCCCCTGGCAGACAGCTCCCCGTCGGCGGTGGTCGCCGGCTTCATCGCCATGCTCACCGGCTATACCAGCTCGCTGGTGCTGATGTTCCAGGCCGGCCAGGCAGCCGGGCTGACCACCGCGCAGATTTCCTCATGGATCTGGGCGTTGTCGATCGGCATGGCGGTGTGCAGCATCGGCCTGTCGCTGCGTTACCGCACACCGATCACCGTGGCCTGGTCCACCCCCGGCGCCGCCCTGCTGATCACCAGCCTGGGCGGGGTCAGCTATGGCGAAGCGATCGGCGCCTACATCACCTGTGCCGTGCTGGTGCTGATCTGTGGCCTGACCGGCAGCTTCGAGCGCCTGGTCAAGCGCATCCCGGCCTCGCTGGCCTCGGCGCTGCTGGCGGGTATCCTGTTCAAGATCGGCAGCGAAATCTTCGTTGCCGCCCAGCATCGCACCCTGCTGGTACTGGGCATGTTCTTCAGCTACCTGCTGGTCAAACGCCTGTCGCCGCGTTACTGCGTGCTGGCCGCGCTATTGGTGGGTACGGCGCTGTCCGGCGCCCTGGGCCTGCTGGACTTCAGCGGCTTCCGGCTGGAGATGGCCACGCCGGTGTGGACCACGCCAAGCTTCTCGCTGGCGGCGACCATCAGCATTGGCATTCCGCTGTTCGTGGTGGCGATGACCTCGCAGAACATGCCGGGTGTGGCCGTGCTGCGCGCCGACGGCTACCAGGTGCCGGCCTCGCCGCTGATCTCGGCCACCGGCTTTGCCTCGCTGCTGCTGGCGCCGTTTGGTTCGCATGGGGTCAACCTGGCGGCGATCAGCGCGGCAATCTGCACCGGGCCGCATGCCCATGAAGACCCGGCCAAACGTTATACCGCGGCGGTGTGGTGCGGGATTTTCTATGGCATTGCCGGGGTGTTCGGCGCGACCTTGGCGGCGCTGTTTGCGGCGCTGCCGAAAGAGCTGGTGCTATCGATTGCGGCGCTGGCGCTGTTCGGCTCGATCATGAACGGGCTGACCGTGGCAATGAGCGAAGCGCGCGAACGGGAGGCGGCGGTGATTACCTTCATGGTGACCGCTTCGGGGCTGACCTTGTTCTCGATCGGCTCGGCGTTCTGGGGGATTGTGGCGGGGGTACTGGCCTTGATGATCCTCAACCCGCGCAGGGCCTGAAGGTATTTGTTGCCTGTACTGGCCTCTTCGCGGGTAAACCCGCTCCCACAGGGATCACACAATATTCAGCATTGTGGTATTCCTGTGGGAGCGGGTTTACCCGCGAAGGGGCCGGTACAGGCAACACAAGCCCCAGGTCCAGATCACAACCTGAAATGCCCCACCATCCCCTTCAGGTCGGTACCCAGCTGCGCCAGCTCGATACTCGACCGGGCATTATCCTGCATCGCCAACGCCGCCTGATCGGCACTACCACGGATCTGCGTGACACTGCGGCTGATCTCTTCTGCCACCGAGCTCTGCTGCTCGGCCGCCGCGGCAATCTGCTGGTTCATCTGCTGGATCAATGACACCGCCGCCGCGATACTGCCCAGCGCGCTTTCGGTTTGCAGCGCATCGGCCACCGCCAAACGCACCAGCTCGGTACTGCCGCGAATCTGCGCCACCGACTGCTGGGCATTGCCCCGCAGGCTGGCGACCAAGGTCTCGATCTGCTCGGTAGACTGCCGGGTACGCCGCGCCAGCGCACGCACCTCGTCAGCGACCACGGCAAAGCCACGCCCCTGCTCACCCGCGCGGGCGGCTTCGATAGCAGCATTCAGCGCCAGCAGGTTGGTCTGCTCAGCCACGCTCTTGATCACTTCCAGCACGTCGCCAATGGTGTGGATCTCGGCACTGAGGCTGTCGATACCGGCGCTGGCCGTCTCCGCCGCCGACGCCAGTTGCTCGATGCGCTGCATGCTCTGGCGCACCACCTGTTGCCCGGAATCAACCTTCTCATCCGCAGCCTGGGCCGCCTGCGCCGCCTCTTCGGCATTACGCGCCACATCGTGCACGGTGGCGGTCATCTGCTGCATGGCGGTAGCCACCTGCTCGGTCTCTTCCTTCTGGCTGCCCACCTCGCGGTTGGTCTGTTCGGTCACCGCCGACAGCGCCTGCGCATTGCCGGCCAGTTGCTCGATGCCCTGCTGCAAACCGCTGACAATGCCCGACAGGCCAGCCGCCATCTGCTGCATGGCCTGCATCAGCTGCCCTACTTCGTCACGACGTGGTGCCTGGGCGTCGAAGCTCAGCTCGCCGGCAGCGATGCGCTGGGCGCGGGCAATCACATGCTTGAGCGGGCCGACCACGGCGCGGGTGATCAGCCAGGCTGCCAGCACACCTACCAGCAGCGCCAATGCGGTAGCCAGGCCGATGGCCACGGCATTGCGTTGCAGTTCGCCCTGCAGGGCCTGCTCCTGCCCCAGGTAAGCCTGGTCGACCCGGTTGGTGACTTGCTCGGCACTGGCCTGCAACTGCGCCTTCAAGCCCTGCTCGCGGGCCAGTTGGTCCGTGTATTCGTTAAGCTTTTCCGAGAAGCTACCAATGTGCCCCGCCACTTCGCCCAACACACTCTGGTAGCCGGCATCGCTGACAGCGCCCTGCAACTGGCTAACCAGGCTGGCGGCCTCTACAGTCTGGGCGATGCGTTCCTGGCTGACGCCCTCTTCGCCCTTGCGGCTTTTTTCCAGGCGTACCCGCGCTTCGTCCATGGCCTGCAGCATCAGCCGCGACACCTGCGCCACCTGCGCGGCCTGCTCGAGGAACGCGCCGCCCTGCTGGCCCTGGGACTGCTTGAGGGTATACACGCCGTCATCGGCCAGGCCGGCCTGCAGTACGTCGAGGTTATTGGCCACGCTGGACACCGACCAACTGGCCATGTCCAGCGCCAGCTCCTTGGCCTGCACCGCCTCGACAAAGGCCTCGAACGCCTGGCCATAGGCTGCCAGGTCGGTTTCCGCCGCCGCCAGCGCCGGCAGGCCACGGGCGCGTTCGACCAGGCCCTGCAAGCCGCTGCGCAAGGCCTCGGCCTGCTGCAGGTCGGAGCGCAGGGCAAATGCCTGCTCGTGCTGGCGCAAGCGCAGCAGGTCAGTATTGAACTGGGCCAGCTGGCGCAAGCTGTCGAAGCGCTGGCCAACGCTGTGCAACGCGGCAATGCCAATGCCGGCCACCGCCAGGGTCAGCACCAGCACCAGGGCAAAGCCCAGGCCGAGTTTGCGTGCCATGCCCAGGTTCGCCAGCACACCGTGCTTGCTCGTGCCCATGCCGATTCCCCTTCTGCGTGCGAGGTTATCCCGAAGGCCAAGGGTGGCAACGTTGCCAGCCGATGAACAAGGGCCTGACGTCAGAATAGTGTCAAATAGCTATGAGCGTGTCGCTATCAGCTTGGCAGAGGTCGCCCTGCGTGCTGAAGGAAGGCCTGGGCGCGGGAGTCCTGCCCGTAAGCGACATTGATGCGCAGCCAGGCGCTGGCCGCGCCCTGGTAATCGAAGGCGCTGCCGGGGGTGAGCAGCACGTCGTGTTCCAGTGCAAGGCGCTCCAGGCTGGCAAAATCGCGGCCTGGCACCCGGGCCCAGACGGTTGTAGTAGCCGGGGTTTTCCACAAGGACCGTGTCGCCCGGACGCAGCAGGGTGCGCACCAGCAGGTCCAGGCCGTGGCTGGCGCCGTGGGTGGTGAGGATACGTTCGGGGCCGGCGGCGATGCCCAGCTGCGCCAGGCGCTTGTGCAGCTGTTGGCGCAGGCTGGCCAGGCCCAGGGGTGGGCAATAGTCGAACAGGTCCTGCGGGTTGCCACGGCTTACCTGACGCACTGCCTGGGCCAGCTCGGTGGCCGCGCGCCAACGTTCGCTGGTTTTGAGCAAACAGTTAAGCATAAAGGGTTGGCGGTGTGTCTGGTGATGGGGGTGGGCTGGCATCAGAGTGGGCAGGCCCGACCCTTTCGCGGGTGAACCCGCTCCCACAGATCGCACCCAACCCGAGAGCGGTGCAGTACCTGTGGGAGCGGGTTTACCCGCGAAGAAGGCCACATCGATATCGGCTCAGATCGCCGTAGCCCCACCATCCACTGCCAGGCAATGCCCTGTGGTAAACGCCGCGCCATCACTGCACAGGTACAGCACGGCGCTGGCAATTTCCTCGACCTTGCCAATGCGCCCCACCGGATGCATGGCAGCGGCAAACTCGGCCTTGCGTGGGTCGGCCTCATAGGCGCGGCGGAACATGTCGGTGTCGATCACCGCCGGGCACACCGCATTCACCCGGATGCCCTTCTTGGCGTATTCGATGGCCGCCGACTTGGTCAGGCCGATCACCGCGTGCTTGGAGGCGCTGTAGATGCTCATCTTCGGCGCCGCGCCCAAGCCCGCCACCGAAGCGGTATTGACGATGGCCCCACCGCCCTGGGCCAACAGCAACGGCAGCTGGTACTTCATGCACAGCCACACACCCTTCACGTTGACGCCCATGATGGCATCGAACTCCGCCTCGCTGCCCTCGGCCAGGCGGCCCTGCTCTATCTCGATACCTGCGTTGTTGTAGGCATAGTCCAGCCGGCCATAGGCGGCGATCAGGCGCTCGTGCAGTTGGCGCACCTCGGCGTCACGAGTAACGTCGCAGGCAATGAACAGCGCCTCCCCGCCCGCAGCGTGGATCAGGGCCACAGTGGCCTCGCCACCGGCCGGGTCGAGGTCGGCCACCACCACCTTCAGGCCCTCCTGGGCGAAAGCCAGGGCGGTTGCCCGGCCGATGCCGGCGGCGCCGCCGGTGACCAGGGCTACCTGGCCGGAAAAGGTCATGCTCATCGCGTGCTCCAAAGCGTGCTTGGTGGGGTTCAGAGCATAGTCAGCCACCACCCGCCCGGGCAGCATCATCACCCCACCGGTTGGGCTACCATGCTTGTCAGTGATGTTAAGGACCTGCCTACATCAACAGGGTAGATTTGACGCCTCCCCCTTCCATTGCCCACAAGGACCCGCCATGACCAACACCAACCGCCGCTTCCTGCTCGCCAAACGCCCGGTCGGCGCCGTGCGCCGTGACGACTTCAGCTTCGAGACCGTGCCCGCCGAACAACCCGGCGAAGGCCAGGTGCTGGTGCGCAACCTGTACCTGTCGCTGGACCCGGCCATGCGCGGCTGGATGAACGAAGGCAAGTCCTACATCCCGCCCGTGGCCCTGGGCCAGGTGATGCGCGCGCTGGGTGTTGGCGAGGTTGTTGCCTCCAACCATCCCAGTTACAAGCCGGGCGACCATGTAAGCGGCGCCCTTGGCGTGCAGGACTACTTCACTGGCGAACCCCAGGGCCTGCACAAGATCGACCCCAACCTGGCGCCCCTGCCCCGCTATCTGTCGGCGCTGGGCATGACCGGCATGACCGCCTACTTCGCCCTGCTGGACGTCGGCCAGCCCAAGGCCGGTGACACCGTGGTCATTTCCGGCGCGGCTGGCGCGGTGGGCAGCATTGTCGGGCAAATTGCCAAGATCAAAGGCTGCCGCGTGGTCGGCATTGCCGGCGGCGCCGAGAAGTGCCAGTACCTGAAGGACGAACTGGGCTTTGATGGGGTGATCGACTACAAGGCCGAAGACGTGCTGGCCGGCCTGAAGCGCGAATGCCCCAAAGGCGTGGACGTGTACTTCGACAACGTCGGCGGCGACATCCTCGACGCCGTGCTGACCCGCATCAATTTCAAGGCACGCATCGTGATTTGCGGCGCGATCAGCCAGTACAACAACAAGGAAGCGGTGAAAGGCCCGGCCAACTACCTGTCGCTGCTGGTGAACCGCGCGCGCATGGAAGGCTTCGTGGTGATGGATTACGCCAAGGATTACGGCAAGGCCGCGCTGGAGATTGCCGGGTGGCTGGCCAGCGGGCAGGTGAAGAGCAAGGAGGATGTGGTGGAAGGGCTGGAGACCTTCCCCGAGACCTTGCTGAAGCTGTTCAGTGGGGAGAATTTTGGCAAGTTGGTGCTGAAGGTTTGAGATTGAGGTAGCCAACACTGGCCTCATCGCCGGCAAGCCAGCTCCCACAGGTACAGCGCCACCGTCGAGCCCGACGCTGTACCTGTGAGAGATTACCCAGCCCTTTTGGGCTGCGCTGTCGCGCAGAGAACAAATATCGCTCGTCTGACGCGTCCTTTGTAGGAGCAGCCTTGTGCTGCGAAGAGGCCGGTACAAGCAACAGACAGGCTTTGTCAGTACCGACCTCTTCGCAGCACAAGGCTGCTCCTACAGAACCTCGCCGAACCAATGAGTCATGTGTTGTTCTATGAGAGCTGGCTTGCCGGCGATTGGGCCGCACAGCGGCCCCGGCGATAACTGCAGCACCGCGTTCGCAGCGCGTCAGACTTTCCTGAACCTTGCCCCCACCGCTTCAGCTTGAAGCAGCAAGCGAACTATCCTACGCAGCGGTCGGAAGCAGCTGAATTGTCGGGGAAATCCCTCAGGGATAACTTCACCGGGTCGCCATGTTGGTGACCGGGTGTGAGAACCTGTTATGCACTGCTGCTCCACTGTTCAATGGCAGCCATTCGCGGGCAGGCTTCGGCTTGGCCGGCGTCAGTGCACCGGTTTCTCACCCCGCGCAATGGCTGCCACCTTTGTCCGTGAGAAAGATCCGGGTGGTTGCTCCTCATCACGCACTGGATTTTCACCATGAAAAAGTACATCCCCTCCCCCATCCTCACCGCAGGCCTGGAAACCTTCCTCGAAGCTGGCAACCCCACCCTCGACCTGCTCCGCGTACAACCCGGCATACCGATCGATGATGCCTACGAGCACGTGTCAGTCCTGCTGGGCTACATCAAGCACCTTGTACGCGAAGGCGACATGGAAGATGACCACAAGCTGCTGGGCTCAGCCGATTACCTGCTGGCCATGGCCAAGGCCCTGATGAACGACATCGAACTGGCCAAGAACAAACTGCACTGACAGGCTTTGTGGGAACAACCCAAAATACAAAAGCTGACTCGCCCGCTCCCACAGGTCCAGCTCTGCCTGTGAGGCTGCGCTCTTCTGTGGGAGCCGGCTTGCCGGCGATCACCGCCAAAGGCGGTGCATGCACCAAGCCAAACAAAAAAGGCCAGCACTCTCGTGCCGGCCTTTCTTCACAACGCGGGCTACTTCTACTTACCCACGAATCTCCGCCACAACCGCAGCCAACGCCTGCGCCGGGTCGGCAGCCTGGCTGATCGGCCGGCCGATCACCAGGTAATCCGAACCCGCATCCAGTGCCTGGCGCGGGGTGAGGATACGGCGCTGGTCATCCTGCGCGCTGCCCGCCGGGCGAATGCCCGGGGTCACCAGTTGCAGCGACGGGTGCGCAGCCTTCAGTGCCGGGGCTTCCAGCGCCGAGCACACCAAACCGTCCATACCAGCCTTCTCGGCCAGCGCCGCCAGGCGCAGCACCTGCTCTTGCGGGTCGACATCCAGGCCGATACCGGCCAGGTCTTCACGCTCCATGCTGGTCAGCACAGTCACGCCAATCAGCAACGGCTGCGGGCCGCTGCGCTTGGCCAGCTCTTCGCGGCAGGCCGCCATCATGCGCAGGCCACCGGAGCAATGCACGTTCACCATCCACACACCCATCTCGGCCGCAGCCCTCACCGCCATGGCGGTGGTGTTGGGGATGTCGTGGAACTTGAGGTCCAGGAACACTTCGAAGCCCTTGTCGCACAGGGTTTCGACAATGCCCGAAGCACTGCTGGTGAACAGCTCCTTGCCAACCTTCACCCGGCACAGCGCAGGGTCAAGCTGGTCAGCCAGCTTCAGGGCGGCCTCACGGGTAGGGAAATCCAGGGCGACGATCAGGGGCGTCTGGCAGGCGGACATGGGCAGGGTCTCTTGGCAAGTCGAAAACGGCGCGCATTGTAAACGAAGTGGCGCAGGCTTTGGGGCCCGCGGGTCACGGAATTGGCCCGACAGTGGCTGGCTCCTATAATTGAACCAACGGAACGGGCAATTGCTCAAGATTTGTACAAGCGCTGCCCATCACCAGCAAAGGAGAACGACAATGCCCTGGTATGCCTGGCTGATACTCATCATAGCCCTCGGCTCGATCGTCGGCGGGCTGATGCTGCTGCGCGACACCGCAAAAAAACTGCCACTGACCGAAGAACAGCTGCGCAAGGTACATGAGCGCAATGCCGAAGCGGATGCCAAGGATGCGCAGGACCGCTAGCACCCCCGCTGGTCGCTGGCACGATCTGACCGCTGATACGGTCCATGTACCGTCGCAAGGCCGCTTTCATAGAATTGCACATAACTCATTGAATCAGCAGGGTCCCTGTGGGAGCGGCTTTAGCCGCGAATACCGGCGCAGCCGGTGCCATGCACCGCGTTTGGTTGTTCGCGGCTAAAGCCGCTCCCACAGGGTACGCAGACCGCTTTTGGATTCAGTTCTCTGAATTGAATCTTTATCAAAGGCAGGGCCAGGACACAAACCCCAGCCCCCTCCCCCTATTCCACCATCACCTTGTCCCGGTTACGCTCCAGCAACGCATTACCAATCCCCTTGATCTCCAGCAGCTCATCCACCGAAGCAAACGGCCCATTGGCCTCCCGGTAGGCCACTATGGCCTCAGCCTTGGCCTTCCCGATCCCGTTCAACTCCTTCTGCAAAGTAAGCGCATCAGCCGTGTTCAGGTCCAGCCGCTGCGGCTGCTGGGCCTGCTGCGGGGTTACCACCGGCACCGGCTCGGCCATCGCCGTGGTGCTGGCCGGGGCGGCGCTAAGGGAAAAGGACAGGCTGGCGAACAGCGGCAGCAGCAAGTACGACAGAACGTTGTTACGCATGGTGAACACTCCTGGGTTGGTCATTTTCCAGCAGCCGGTTTCCTTCAGCTGCGCAATCAACCCTAGCGGCTCTGCCGTTTTGCAAAAAGGCACTCGACCCAGTTAATCGTTACCGAATCCGACATTAAAAAAGGCAACTTCGCCCACCCAAAAGCAATGGCTTTACGCCACTATTCAGGATAAGTTTATGAAATAAAGGCGATAGCAAATCGCCGCTAGGTAAATTCCCGTTTATCTAAGGTTTCATTCAGACCAAAAGAGGTTGTTTTTCCTACAACCCTTGCCGGACAAGGCCCCAGCCCATTCGTCGTATGTCTCGGTTGTATTGACTTTATTGGCATGATGTCTGAATAACATCAAACAATCGTTTTTTTTGATGTAACCTTCAAAATAGGATCCAATCGCCCGATAGATTTGGGCAAATTCGGGCGATCAGCGGAAAAAAACGTGCCACATGGGATGTCATCTTGATGACGAAATGATAAATTTGCGGTCATTGGACAACCGCTACGCTTGAAGGATCCGAGCCACATGAATTTTTCTTCACCACCTTCAAAGCCCCCCGTTCGCGCTTGCGTGTGTGGAGCCCCCTAGGCCACTCCCCCCGGCCGATTTGCGCAATACCTGTGATCTGCACCCCGTAAACACCAGATCCAATCGCCTTTACTCAATACACAGAAGACCGTCGCCGTGTCCCTCAAGACCCTCACCGTATTTGGCACCCGCCCAGAGGCCATCAAAATGGCCCCCCTGGCCCTCAACCTTGCCCAAGATGACCGTTTCGAGTCGCGTGTTTGCGTAACTGGCCAGCACCGCCAGATGCTCGACCAGGTACTGGAGCTGTTCGAGATCACGCCCGACTATGACTTGAACATTATGAAGCCCGGTCAGGACCTGACCGATGTGACCACTGCCATCCTGCGGGGTCTCAAGCCTGTGCTGGCTGAGTTCAAGCCCGACGTGGTACTGGTGCACGGCGACACCGCAACAACCCTGGCCACCAGCCTGGCCGCGTACTACCAGCAGATTCCGATTGCCCACGTGGAAGCCGGCCTGCGCACTGGCAACCTTTATTCGCCATGGCCGGAAGAAGGCAACCGCCGCCTGACGGGCGCGCTGGCCGCACTGCACTTCGCGCCCACCTCCACCTCGCAGGACAACCTGCTGCGTGAGGGCACCGACGCCACGACCATCTACACCACCGGCAACACCGTGATCGACGCGCTGCTGGAAGTGGTCCGCAAGCTGGAAAGCCCCAAGCTGAAAAGCCAGTTCGAAAACCAGTTCAGCTTCCTGAACCCCGAGCGCCGCATGGTGCTGGTCACCGGCCACCGCCGCGAAAACTTTGGTGGCGGTTTCGAGCGCATCTGCCAGGCGCTGGTGCAAACCGCGCGTCAATTCCCTGATGTGGACATCGTCTACCCGGTACACCTCAACCCGAACGTGCGCGAACCGGTCAACCGTCTGCTGGCCGACGTCAACAACATTCACCTGATCGAGCCGCTGGATTACCTGCCGTTCGTTTACCTGATGACCCGTTCCTACCTGATCCTGACCGACTCCGGTGGTATCCAGGAAGAAGCCCCTGCCCTGGGCAAGCCGGTACTGGTCATGCGTGACACCACCGAGCGCCCGGAAGCCGTGGCCGCCGGTACCGTCAAGCTGGTGGGTACCGACGTGGCTTCGATCACCGAACACCTGGCGAAGCTGCTCACCGACGATGCGACCTATAGCGAGATGAGCTTCGCCCACAACCCCTACGGCGATGGAAAAGCGTGCGCGCGAATCCTCGACGCACTTTCCAACTTCTCCCGTTCCAAGGAAGTAGCATGAGCTTCAGCAAGATTTCCGTCGTAGGCCTGGGCTATATCGGCCTGCCAACCGCCGCCGTTTTCGCCGCCCGCAAGAAGCAAGTGATCGGTATCGATGTAAACCAGCACGCAGTCGACACCATCAACCGTGGCGAAATCCACATCGTCGAGCCTGAGCTGGACATGGTGGTACACGCCGCCGTAACCGAAGGCTTCCTGCGTGCCTCCACCGTTCCGGAAGCTGCCGATGCCTTCCTGATCGCCGTGCCGACCCCGTTCATAGATGACCACCAGCCGGACCTGAGCTACATCGAATCCGCCAGCAAGGCCATCGCGCCCGTGCTGAAAAAGGGTGACCTGGTCATCCTGGAGTCCACCTCCCCGGTCGGCGCCACCGAGCAGATGGCCTTCTGGCTGGCACAGGCCCGCCCCGACCTGAGCTTCCCGCAAACCCACGGCGAAGACTCCGACATCCGCGTTGCCCACTGCCCTGAGCGCGTACTGCCAGGCCATGTGCTGCGCGAGCTGGTGGAAAACGACCGCATCATCGGCGGCATGACCAGGAAGTGCTCCGAAGCGGCCGTACGCCTGTACCGCACCTTCGTTGAGGGCGAGTGCATCGTCACCAACGCCCGCACCGCCGAAATGTGCAAGCTGACCGAAAACAGCTTCCGCGACGTGAACATTGCCTTCGCCAACGAACTGTCGATCATCTGCGACAAGCTGGACATCGACGTGTGGGAGCTGATTCGCCTGGCCAACCACCACCCGCGCGTCAACATCCTGCAGCCAGGCCCTGGCGTGGGCGGCCACTGCATCGCCGTCGACCCCTGGTTCATTGTCAGCCAGACCCCAGAACAGGCGCGCCTGATCCGCACCGCTCGCGTGGTCAACGACAGCAAGCCCGAGTGGGTGATCGACAAGGTCAAGATGGCCCTGGCCAACTTCCTGATCAAGAACCCAGGCAAGTCGGCCCAGCAAGTGAGAATTGCCTGCTACGGCCTGGCCTTCAAGGCCGATATCGACGACCTGCGCGAAAGCCCGGCCCTGAGCATCGCCGAGCGCCTGGGCAATGAGCTGGAAGCCACCCTGCAACTGGTGGAACCGAACATTGAAGCCTTGCCGCAGCGCCTGGCGCGCCACGAGCATGTGGCGTTCGACTACGCGCAGGATAGCGCCGACATCCACGTACTGCTGGTGAAGCACCGCGAATTCCGCGGCACCTTCAATGTACGTGAAGCAGCATTCGTGATCGACGCCGCTGGCGTCACCCAGGCTTGATGGATCAAACCGCATGAACAACCCCACGCTTGAGAAACCTACCGTGAACACTGAGCTGCCTTCACCTTTGGCCGATATACATGACCGCGTGATGGAAGCCTATTACGGCAAGCTGGGGGATCAGTTCATGCGGGAAACGCAGTCCCGCATCCACTGGATCTGCGCCCAGGTCAAAGGGCGCCGGATCCTGGATGTCGGCTGCTCGCAGGGCATCGTTCCCCTGCTGCTGGCCCGTGAGGGCTGCCAGGTCACCGGTGTGGACACCAGCCCGCAAGCCATCGAAGAAGCCAAGGCCTACCTGGCTGCTGAACCGGCCCACATCCAGCAGAACGTCACGTATATCAATTCGGACTTCCTCGCGCTGGATACGCTGGAGATAGAACCGGACACCGTTGTCATCAGCGAAGTGCTTGAACACCTGGTGCGGCCAGAGCTGTTCATCGAGAAAGCCCGCGACCTGCTCAAGCAGGGGGGGCGCCTGGTGATTACCGTGCCGTTCGGGGTCAATGACTTCATTGACCACAAGCACACGTTCTACCTGATGGAGCCGTTCCGACTGCTGGCTGAGCATCTTCAGATCGTTGAAGTGAAGATGCTAGGCAAGTGGCTGGGTATTGTGGCGGTGAAGAGCGAAGCGCATAGGCCCGGCGTTATTGACTCGCTGACGATCGATCGCGTCCGGGAGCTTGAGAAAGCCTTCGAATCCATTGAGCGCGCTTTGCGCGCCAGCCTCGGTGTAACCGCTAAGCAGTTGGAGGATACCAACAAGAAGTATCGCACTGCCAACGAACAGATTGCCCATCTCAAGGCCGAAGCGCAGAACGCTGAAGCGCTATCCAGACAGCTGCACACCCGTGATGCCGACATTGCGGCAATTCAACAGGCCGCCGCGCGCAGCACTCTGGAACTCAATGAAGAGCTCGAGTCGCTCAGGGCCAAGCTGGACGAGGCGAACGCGAAAAATCTCGCTAGTGCCAAGCAACATGCCCAGTTCGAACAGCAAATCGAGGCGCTTGAAGAAGCTCGGAGCCAGGCATGCCGGGAACTGGCTGCAGCCAACGACCAACTGGGGCAGCGGATTCAGGAACTGGCGGAGCTTGAAGCGGCATCGTCCGGGCAACTTGTGCAAGCCCGGCAGATCAACGATGGTCATGTAGAAACAATTACTGTGCTTCGTGCCCAGCAAGCCGCCATGCAAGCCAAGCTGGAAAATCAGCTACAGGCAACAACCGAAGCCGAACAGACCATTGACGGTCACATAGAAGCCATCACTGCCCTTCGGGCCAAGCAGGCGGCTCTGCAAGCCGACCTTGAAAGCCAACGGCAGGTATCGGCCGAAACTCAAGCCCAGGCGGATCAGACAAGCGCAGCCTTGGAAGACACCATTGCTTCCTTGCGCGAACGACTGGCGACCTCGGAGGCCACGCTGGAGACGCAGAAACAGGCAATGAACCAGCTGCAAAAAACGAGCAATCAGGATATTGCCGATAAAGATGAGTGCATCACTTCGCTGCGCATGCGCCAAGCGGAACTGGAAGCCGAACTTGAAAGCGAGTTGGAGTATATGAAGGAATTGCAGGCCCAAACCCAACGGGCCGATGCTGCACAGGCAGAAACCATCGCCCTGTTGAAAGCACGTCAGGCTGAGTTGGAAAGCCAGTTGCAGACGATGAGCGAAACACAGGCACGCAATGAGCGTGAACATGCTGCCCAGGCCAACACCATCAATACCCTGGTGGAGCTACGCAATGGTCTAGAGGAACAACTGCACGCACTGACCCAGGCCAACTCCCAAGCACAGGACGCCCAGACGGAACAGGCAGAAACCATTGCCTCGCTGAATCAGGCCAACGATGCGTTGATCGAACAGTTGACGCTCGAGACTGCCAGCCGCGAAGCCGCAGAAGCGAGCCTGGCGGCTACAAACGAACAATGGCAGAGCCTGCGCATGCAGCTGGAAAACGAGCTCAATTCGTCGAAAGCAGGCCTGGGTGCGGCGAACATGAAGTACCGTACCGTCAGTACTGAACAGATCCCGCAACTCAAGGCCAACCTCAATCAGTTGCTGGAACGCAGTGCCGCGCAGCAGCGCAAGATCGATGAGCTCAATGCAGATCTGCACCGTGCCAATACGCAACGTCACCTGGCCGAACAGCGTCTGGTCAAGACACGCACCAGCATCACTTACCAGCTGGGCTATCAGATAAAGAGCAGCGCCACTTCCCTGGGCGGGCTGGTGAAACTGCCGGTTCGCTTGCTGCGGCTGTACCGCAAGGCCAGCCAGCAACGCCAGCAGAATGAACAGAAGCGCATCGCCAACGAACCGATGAAAGCCCTGCTGCCTCCTGCACCGATTGTCCAGGATGAGAACTACCTCAAACTGCCAGTGGCCCTGCCGACTAGCGAGCAGAGCCGCGCTACGCTGCTGCTTCAGGCCGATCAACCCTTGAGCCGCCTGAAAGTGGCGTGCGTCATGGACGAATTCACCTTCGGTTCCTACCGCTATGAATGCGACCTGATGCAACTGACGCCTGGCAACTGGAAAGCGGAGCTGGAAGGTTTCGGCCCGGAATTGCTGTTCATCGAATCAGCCTGGCGCGGCAAGGACGAACTGTGGGGCAGCAAAGTCGGCCACAACAGCCAGGAACTGCAGGATATCCTGGCCTGGTGCCGCCAGAACAAAGTACCGACCGTGTTCTGGAACAAGGAAGACCCGGTTCACTTCGAAACCTTCTTGACCACGGCCAAGCATTTCGATCACGTGTTCACCACCGATATCGACTGCATCCACCGCTACAAGGGCGCACTCGGTCACGACCGTGTCTACCTGCTGCCGTTCGCCTGCCAGCCAGCGCTGCATAATCCGATCGAGTTGTACGAACGCAAAGACGCTTTCTGCTTTGCCGGCGCCTACTATGCCCGCTACCCGGAGCGTACCCGCGACCTAGGCAACTTCGTCTGCGAGCTGCCCAAGTTCCGTCCGCTGGAAATCTTCGACCGCAACTTCGGCAAAAATGATGCGAACTATCAGTTCCCCGAGGAATACCAGCCTTACATCGTAGGTACCCTGCCTTTCGAGAAAATCGACACGGCTTACAAGGGCTACCGCTACGCGATCAACCTCAACTCGATCAAGCAATCGCAATCGATGTTCGCGCGTCGAGTTTTTGAGCTGCTGGGCTGCAACACCATCACCGTCAGCAACTTCTCGCGCGGAGTGCGCCTGTTGTTCGGCGACCTGGTCGTCACCACCGACAACGGCGAAGAAATGCTGCGCCGCCTGCAACTGCTAGCCCAAGACCCACTAAATAGTGACAAGTTGAAGCTCGCCGCCCTGCGTAAAGTCATGCAGGAGCACACCTACACCCAGCGCCTGGAATATGTTGTCAGCAAGGTGACAGGCACCACCAAGGCCCAGCGCCTGCCGGAAATCGTGGTGGTCTGCGAAGCGCAAGATCGCCAGCAGTTCGACATGTTGCGCGCCCACTTGAACCGTCAGACCTACAACCAGGTGCGCATGGTCATCATCACCGATGCCTATCAGAGCAGCATCGTCAGCGATGACCCTCGTATTCTGGTGTTCAAGCCAGCCCAGCTGAAGAAATCCAGCCTTGGCGAACTGGTTGGCAATACGCCGTGGGTTGCCGCGTTCGTACCGGGCGACTATTACGGGCCCAATTACCTGCTGGACCTTGCCCTGGCAACACGCTACAGCCGTGCGCAGATGGTGGGTAAAGCCGCTCACTTCACCTGCAAGGGACAAGAAGCCGAACTGCGGGCGAATGAACAGGCATACCGCCCTGCTCAAAAGCTGAGCGCACGCCGCGCGTTGGTGGCCACCGAAATGGTTGCCGGCCAGCCATTGCTCAACTGGTTGAAGGGCCTGCCCTCGCTGGAGTACGTACACGAACAAGGCCTGGCTATTGATCCGTTCAACTATTGCGAGAACGGTTCAGCACAACAGGGCCACATCAGCCCCAAGGTTGATGACCTGGACTTGAACGTTGGCATGAGCATCGACCAGCTACAGGCGCGGGCCCAGGCCATTGCGCCTCTTAAGGTAAGCCATGACTCGCCGGAAATCACCGGCCGCACCTTGGCCGGGATGTTCGGAGTCAAACACAACAAGTTTCTCGACCTGGCCGTTGATCTCGATAACTGGCGCGTGAGCTCCAAGCTGGCAGATGGCAAGCACGAGTATGTGTATGCGCTGAATGAAGCGAGTCTGGACCAGCTGAATATCCAGGACCGGAAGCTCAAGCTCTACCTCGACTGCACGCCTGGCTTGAACCTGCAACTGGTTGTGTTGTTCCTCGATGCCGAGAAGCAGCGGATCAGCCACGTGATGCAGCACGCCAACCGTAACCAGACTTGCGAAGTTCCGCCGGAGGCCGCCTTCGTGCGCTTCGGCCTGCGCGCTTACGCTTCCGGCAACACCGAAATCAAGGCTCTGGTGCTGGGCCATCGCAACCTGCAACCTTCGGAAATGCTGGGCCGTTCGCAACACCTGGTTGTCACTAACCATTACCCGGCTTATGAAGACCTGTATCGCAATGGCTTTGTGCACAGCCGTGTGATTGCGTATCAGGAGCAAAACCTGAATGTCGACATCTTCCGCATGCGCAAGAACCAGGCGGTCAGTTATCACGAGTTCCAGAACGTAGATGTGGTAACCGGGTGTCAGACCACGCTCGCCAAGATGCTTGAAAGTGGCCAGTACAAAAGTGTGCTGGTGCACTTCCTGGACCCCGAAATGTGGGAAGTGCTCAAGCGCTTCACTCATCGGGTCAAGGTAGTGGTGTGGGTGCACGGGGCGGAGGTACAGCCTTGGTGGCGTCGCGAGTATAACTACTCCGATGAACATCAGCTGGCGCTGGCAAAATCCGAGAGCGAAAAGCGCATGGCGTTCTGGCGCGAGACCCTGAGCAACATGCCAGCCAATTTGAAACTGGTATTCGTATCCCGCTACTTCGCTGAAGAAGTCATGGAGGATGTCGGCTTCCGTATCCCTGAAGACCGCTATGAAATCATTCATAACCCGATCGATACGGAAACCTTCTCGTACCAGGCCAAGCCGGAAGCGCAGCGTATGAAGTTGCTGTCAATCCGCCCTTATGCGTCGGCCAAGTACGCAAACGACCTGAGTGTCAAAGCGATCGAACTGTTGGCGAAGAAACCGTATTTCCACGATCTTGAGTTCCGCATGATCGGTGATGGCGTGTTGTTCGACGAAACCCTCGCCCCACTGCGTAAGTTCAGCAACGTGACGATCGAGCGCGGCTTCCTCAAGCATCAAGAAATTGCAGCTCTGCACAAACAATATGGCTTGTTCCTCTGTCCGACCCGCATGGATGCCCAAGGGGTCTCCCGTGACGAAGCGATGGCTTCCGGTCTGGTGGCCGTGACAAACGCTGTTACTGCGATCCCTGAGTTCGTCGATGACGATTGTGGGATTCTTGCTCCTGGCGATGACGCACAAGCAATGGCCGACGGTATTGCGCGGGTGATCGAATCGCCAGAATTGTTCTGCAAGATGTCCGCTGCCGCGCGTGCACGTGTTGAAAAACAGACCGCCAAGCATTCAATCATCAACCGTGAAATCGAGCTGATTTGCTAAGCATGATCCCGGCGCCGAGCCAACTGTTGGCATCTCTGACCGCGCGGCAGCAGGCTTGCCGCCGCAGCGGGCATGGCGATCACCTGTCGGCGAACTGACTGAGCGCCCCATAGCGCCACTGAGAGCCGTGCCCTATTCACTATTTAGAAAACACTACAAAGACATGCTCAAGAAAATCCGTGATCACTTCTGCAAGGAAGACGAAATAGAGGCTGCACCAATCGCCAGAGGGAATAAGCCGGCGTTGGACTTTCTTTCCGACCGGGACATTCTGGATTATAGATCGTTCTGCAATCACGGTAGCGAAATCGACGAGCCGTTCAACCTTCAGAGCTTCAGTGGCAATGCGCGCGCCGCAATGCTGGATGGTAATCCCGTGTTTACCTTCAATGGGAGCGCGAGCGTTTACCAGCTACGTTTCAAAATGCCACGGGGCTACCACGGAAACGGCCTGCACCTGAGGTTCCGCATATCGGATTGGGAAAAGCTGAACTATATCGGTGTGGGCTACACATTCGAAGGCAGCTACCGCCATGTGAAGATCGTGAATGCCGCTCGAGGTGAGTGGATCGATTTTACTATCGGGCACAACGATCTGGCATTCGGTATTCAAAATGACTGGGCTGTGCCCCCGGCCTGCGATTTCGAAGAAATCAAGCTCTATTTCAAAGGGCAGCCGCGAGAAGAAGGCTCGACACTGGAAATCGAGCGCCTCACCTGCTGGCATGAAAACGACCAGCCCGCTGCCTGGGTGACCGAAGGTTTTGCAAGAACGCCTCTGCCCGAAGCGCTTCGCGACTCCCTGTATGCGTACATGGAGAAATGCTTCAAGGATGTACCCACTCAGGCGAATGACTACCTGCAAAAAGGTATCTGCCCGCTCTATGGAAACATTGGCCTGGACTGGGATTGGCAACTGACGTTGCCGGACGACCTCGACGCGGTTGGCACCTATCGTTTTTCGTGGCATTCGCTGCATCCGGCAATCATCCTGATGCTGCATGCTCGGCAGGAAGGCAGCATAGCGCCTCTGTTCCCGGCACGTGAGTTCACCAGTAACTGGCTGGAACGAAGCTTCTTCAATGCTGACGAGGACAGGAAGTTTGCCTGGTATGACCACGGCACCGCCGAGCGCCTGCTCGCGTTCCTCATGATCTGGGACATTGGTGTACTGCACCAGTTCGACACCCGTTTCATGGTGCGCCTGCGTGCAGCCATCTTCAAGCACGCCCAGTTGCTGGCTTCGGAGATGTTCTACGCCTCCCACCAGGCATCCCGCTATCACAACCATGCCTGGTTCCAGGATATGGCGCTGCTGGCGACCAGCCTGGCCATGCCCGATTTCCCATGCTCCGAACGCTGGCAGTTACTGGCCTTGTCACGCCTGACCGACCAGCTTGATACCTTGATCGTTCGCGACAACGGCTATGCGGTATTTGTAGAAAACTCCATCGGCTATCACCAGGGTGTACAACGCCTGATTGCCTTCGCCGGCGAGCTGGCGGAGCAGAGTTCGCATATCACGACCATTCCCACAGTCGCTGAAGAATTGCTGAAGTTCTCTGATTTCTTACGCTACCCGGATAATCGCTCCCCAGCGCAAGGCGACACCTTCCGCCGTGCTAATCCGGACCTGGAAACGGTACGTAATTGCAAGAATTACCCAACTGCGTCCGCGACGATCCTTCCGACCGCAGGATACGCGATTATCAAGGGCAACCACGCACAGACCGCTTACATGCTGACGATGTTTGCAACTTCGCTGTGCAAAACACACAAACATCAGGACAATCTGTCTTTCACATTGTTCATGGATGGTATTGAGTGGCTGATCGACCCAAGCTTCTATTCGCATGAGTACCTCAAACCAATACAAAGCTTCCTGAGAGGTCCCTATTCGCACAACAATCCGGTTATCGGTGATGTGCCATATAGCATTGAACCAGGGCACGCTCAACTTGCCGGGGAGGTCATTGATAATGAGTTTGCCCTGCATGGCTCACATGACGCCTTTGCCGATACTGTCGTCAAACGCAGCATCACAGGTCATCTTGAATACCTGCAGCTCGACATCAGCGACGAGATCCATACCACGCTGAAAGACAAGCCCATGTTCAGCCTGTTCCACTGCGGTGACGGCACGGAGGTGATAAAGACTGAAGATGGCGTGGAGATTCGTCATCCTGCGTCCAGCTATCGAGTTACCATCGCCTCGAACTGCCCCTGCACGATCGTTACTGGCTGGAACGATGATCAGCTGGTGAAGGGCATCAGCGGCCTTGGATTCATGCAACAGGGCGATACATCCATGGTTGCCTTTGAAATGAAGAACGCGTTGAAAGCGCGGTTTGCCATTACAGCTCATCAAAACTGAAGTGATTTCGGAATAAACATGAAAAAGATTGCTCTGTATTCGATTCTGGCCCTCTTCCTGACCGCCTGCGACGCACCGAACGTAGCGAAAGTAGATCTAAAAGAAGGTAAACAGATCGCTTTCAACAACATTAAAATCACCAAGAGCTACACCGCAACAAAAGACAATCAAGATCGTCAACTGTACTTCTTTGAAACTTCGACCGATCTAAACTCTACCTATCAAGACTTTAATAAATCCTTTGAATCCAACGGTTACAAACCAACAATCAGAACTCAAAGCGATTCGCTAATTCAAGTTTATTACAAAAAGCCAAGCGCTGCGCTGATCGTTGCCAACTTCAAGCAAATTCAGCCCAAGAAAGGCACTGCAAGCCAAGCTGTAATTTCCTGGCAGCTAAATTAAGCCAAAACGCCCCGACGATTAACTCAGGCGAAGGCCTGAAGCAAGGCAAGTTATTATGAGCGAAATAAAGTCTTTAAATTTCAACGCTGGCCGCTGGATGTACTCCGTAGCCAACAAGATAACTCGCATAATCCCGGGGCTCACACTAACAATTATAATTCTGACTCTAGCAGCTCAAATCAGCCTACTAGCGGCATCATTCCTCCCACTGAAAGCCATTATACTTATAGGCTCACCGAATATCCCTTCGTACTTCCCCGAGTACCTCAAAACATTTGAGCGAAAAGACCTTTTCCTTTTATTGTGTAGTACCGCTGCGCTTTTCTATGTTCTATACCTGACTTCTGAAGCACTAATAAAAAAACTAACTAAGCTAGGTAGCGAACGGCTCATACTGAACAGTCGAAAGTTAATTCTCTTTGACGGCCAGAATGAAGTAGCCAGCAAAGCATACTTAAGGTTTACCCGAAGCCTAGCCGCTATTGTATTTCTTGGCCTGACAATAGCCGCACTTGGCTATATCTATCTAGAACTCACTATTGCCACAGTAGCCTTTTGGCTTTGCTGGGGAATTATCACAAAACTAAGAAAAAGAATTAAGAAAAACAGCAACATACAAGGCAATGAAACAAATCATGAATCAATAAATCCGATCGGTTCTATTGGTTTTTTTGCTGCATTTTCTTATCTTGCTTACGACTTGCTCTCTGACACCCCGCCAAAATTATTACCCGCTATCATTGGCATTCTTCTTACACGCCAAATCATGCAGCGAGCAACGCTACTTGTTCAAGACCTGGTATCGCTAAAAGAGCAACATTTACAAATCTCCGCTCTGTTCTTCAAAGATCACAAGCTTCCTAGCGAAGCACGCGGAAAACCAGAAAAATTCTGGAGTCTGTTCACCAGCGACAATGCGAAACTATGGGCGCACGACCTAATTCATGAGGTGACAGGAAAACCATACGTTAAGCACGATATCAAGTGGCATCAAACAGGCGTCCATGATGTATTCGCTATCGAGGTAGAAAGCGAAACAGACACCGGCCAAAAAGACGCTTACCTGATTAAAGTCTTTAACACCAATAGAACTACTTTGGCAATCAATGAAGCAACCCTCCTTACAGAGCCAAACCTTGCGAATATACCTGCAGCGCCCCTTATCCAGGCAACGCTTCTGGATGGCTTCCACTGCCATATATTCTCGCCGCAATCACTAGATAAGATTCCAGCAATTGAAACTGGAATACACCAAGCGACCTCTACAAAAATCCTGATGCGTTATACTCCGCCCCAGAGCCTGATTCAAAAATACTCACGTTCGCGCCCACTCCTTTGGGATCGCTTGAGCGATAATGTTCTCCACAGTTTCGGGACTGCGCTAGGCAACAATGAGTACACCCATGACATCAAAAAATTCATGGGACTGAAGCAACTGGTCCGAGATACTCTCCGAAGCATCCCACTCTATATCAGCAATAGCCAAATCGGTAAAGACCAGATACTAATATCAAGCAACGGCGTACTAAACATAAGTTACTGGGGCAACTGGAGCCTTGAACCGATTGGTGCCTGCCTGCAAATCAAGAATCTCTCTGCTAGCTTACCTTCATTGCTAGCCGACCTGCAGCAACATCGTGACGACATCCAGCAGATTGATGAAACAAAACTTATGCTATCCGCCCTCTGCTACAAGCTAGATCAGCTTTTATCACGGCAGCACTATCTATCCGCAGCTGAATTACTTCCAGAAATTTCGGCGCTCGCGTCATCAATAGACAATGATAATCTTGCGGTGGTCAAATGAAGCGTATAGCCATGGTTGTTTGGAATGAGTTTCTAAACGATGCCCGCGTTCTTAAAGAAGCTCAAACACTTCAACGATCAGGTTACCAAGTTTGCGTGTTTGCTCTGCACACTCCTGGAGTCACCAAAGCACGTGAGCGTCTCCCAGACGGGATAGAAATTATTCGCGTAGCACGAAGCCCATTGTGGAAATGGCGCAAGCCAGCGGTTAATGGAGCCAGCAACAACGGCATAAGCTCGCACAAGAGCACTCTAAGCATTAAGCATCAGCTTCTACGAGTTATCACAAGAACCTGGACCCACCTTTGCCTCATGGTTCAAATGCTGCGCTATCAAGCTGACGTAGTACACGCCCATGATGTAAACACTTTGCCCACCGCATGGCTCGCAGCTAGATTAGGCAAATCGCATTTAGTATATGACGCACATGAAATAAGTACTAGTCGCGAAGGCTATAATAGCTTTCGTCGATTGGTGGGTTTTGTTGAAAAAGCACTTATGCCGAAAGCTGACGGCTGCATTACTACAACTGACGCCAGAGCGAAGTTTTTCGCACGCGCGTATAATATAAAGCGTCCTACTGTTTTACAAAACCGCCCTAGATTATCATCTTCTAACGCTTCGAACCGCATTCGGAAGGAACTCGGTCTAAATTCTTCATGGCCGATAATCCTATACCAAGGCGGATTACAGCAAGGCCGCGGGTTAGAAAAACTTATTCATACCGTGCCGTTCGTACCAAATGCCTATTTTGTTTTCATAGGCGGCGGACGCCTAACTCAAACGCTGACTCAATTAACCAACGAGAAAGACTTACAAGAGCGTATATATTTTATCCCTACGGTCAGCCTTGTAGACTTGCCAAGCTATACAGCATCAGCAGATATTGGCGTTCAACCAATTGAGAACACCTGTCTTAACCATTACACCACTGACTCCAATAAGCTGTTCGAATACTTAACAGCAGGCTTGCCTGTGGTCGCTACCGACTTCCCTGAGATCCGAAAAATCGTACGGGGCAATGAAGTAGGTCTTCTCGTCCCGCACAATGACTCGCCAGCATTAGCTAATGCCCTTAACCAGTTAGTCGCTGACGTTTCGCTACGCGCTAAGCTTGCGACCAATGCTCGAACAACCGCATGCAAGCTAAATTGGGAGGAGCAAGAATCGCGCTTGGTTGAGCTATATGATCATGTCCTCGGAGCGCTGACCCGGTAATGGCCTCAAAAATCCTGTTACTTAGCTTTTATTATCCGCCGGATTTATCAGCTGGTTCCTTTCGAGCAGGGGCATTGGTCCAAGCTTTACGCGAAGAACTGGGGCCAGATGTGGAGATTGAAATTATAACTACTCAACCTAACCGCTATCATTCTTTTATCGCGAACGCAGTTAGTGTAGAGCAGTCAGAAAACCTTACCATTCGCCGCATTCAAATTCCCGCACATCGCAGCGGTATTAGAGATCAGGCTTGGGCCTTTGCGTGCTTTGCCATGAACACACTGAAACTAACCTATGGCAAGCGCTATAAGCTAGTATTCTCCACTTCATCCCGCTTGATGACTGCGTCTTTAGGAGCACTAGTCTCAAAGCGCAGCCGCTGCGGTTTATATCTAGATATTCGCGATATATTTGTAGATACTATTCGTGATTTACTGCCGTCTCGATGGGGACGCGTCGCAGCCTCCATATTTTCTCCACTGGAACGATGGACTATTAATTCGGCTTTACGTGTAAATCTCATTTCCCCTGGGTTCCTACCATATTTCGCCACACGTTAC
The DNA here is from genome assembly GCF_023100865.1 of Pseudomonas sp. A2. Classification (NCBI taxonomy): domain Bacteria; kingdom Pseudomonadati; phylum Pseudomonadota; class Gammaproteobacteria; order Pseudomonadales; family Pseudomonadaceae; genus Pseudomonas; species Pseudomonas sp. A2. The sequence goes on along the minus strand of NZ_CP039127.1, from coordinate 1,556,113 downwards.
CCTGGACGGTCTTTTGCATTTTATACGAACGGGGTTGATGAGTTATTTGTCAAAACCGCATATACACAACTGTTACCATCATCAGAACTCTGCCAATCTCGATTACGGATTGTTTATGCGGGCAATATAGGAGCGGGCCAAGGACTACATCGAATTATTCCTGAACTAGCTCAGCGACTTCGAGACAGAGTAGAATTCCATCTAATCGGCGCAGGTAGCGCGCAAAAAACACTGGTGCGTGCATTGGAAAATGCGAATGTCAATAATGTTAGAATTTCCGCACCAATGAGAAGAGATCAACTGCTTCGTGTATACCAAGAAGCCGACATACTTTTTTTGCACTTAAATAACTTGAAGGCATTTCGACGAGTACTACCCTCAAAGCTCTTCGAGTACGCTGCAACCAACAAACCCATATGGGGCGGTCTATCAGGTTATGCAAATCGCTTCGCCAAAAAACGTATAAACAATGTGGCCTTGTTTTCCCCGTGCGACGTTGACGGAGCTATCACAGCATTAGAGGAACTAAAACTACAGAGCACACCTCGACTAGATTTTGTTGCCGAGTTTTCACGTGCCACAATTAAAAAAAAGATGGCTCAAGACATAATCAAGACATCAACAAAAAGAACACCACACCAATACTAGTATATTAACAATATTTAGAAATCTCTAGCCACTCAAAGCCCCTCCCTAAAACAGAAAACAACATATAGAGCATACCCAAGTGAACAAGTACGCGGCCATTCCGATAATCACTGCACTTGCCCAGCACAAAATTGGGGTCAGGCGTAAGCCTGCTACTGCGCCCCCAACCGCAGTACCAAATAAAGAAATATTGCTCCCTTTAATTTCGCAATTGAACCACATGCCGCCTGGCCGTTCACGATAACTTGTATTCCGTCGGGAGCTTTACTTATTGCATGTCTTCAATGCCAGTTTCCGTCTCCATTGGGCGTTACTGCTCCATAGCAACAGGTGTTCGGGTACTTGGCCCACGCCACCCTCATGAGAGAATATCTTCCTCCCCATTTACGTACGACAGAAAATTTTTTGAGATCCACTCTGAACTCGATGATGAAGAAAAGTTTTCCCCTACACCGTACAAAGGCACAGAAAAATACGGGATAACTATTGGTAATGATGTCTGGATTGGCGAAGGAGTTACGATCGCTGGCAGTTTAAAAATTGGTGACGGAGCAGTAATCGCAGGAAACTCACATATTATTAAAGATGTTGAGCCCTACACTATAGTCGGAGGAAATCCGGCGAAATTTATAAAAATGAGATTTGAATCCAACACGCTACTCAATGACCTTCAAGAGGTTCAGTGGTGGAAGTATAAGTTTTTAGACTTCGGAGGATTCGACCTGGAGAACCCTAGTATTTTTATATCACAACTAAAACAAATCTCTCCGAAGGTGCCATATCTGAATATACCCCTCAAAAAATTAGAATACAGGATCTTGTTTAAGCTAAAAGGCGACAGGCCATTCAATGCTGGCCTGTCGCCTCCACTCAAATAGCTTGACTTTTGACGCCAGCCTTCAAATCCATTGGAACATTAAACAAATGGGGACCTGCCACCTCCGAAAACGAAGCGAAATTCAAATGGAACGTTGTACGACTGTACTCCAGAACCGATGTTAATAGATTCTGATCAACCCCCCAATTAAACCAATGCGGATTATAGCAAGAAGAAAATCCAACCTCCATCAGTCTGAAAAACTCCCTGGCGGCATCAGTATCATTTACCCATACACTGCCCGCCATACTGCGTAGCCAAGGGAATGCCCACTGAGCACTTTTAGATCTGTGCTGAAGAAAACTGACATCAATAAAGCTCAGCTTTTTAATTGCATCAGATGGATCTTGGCCCAACTGAAAATCCAAATCAGTAATCAATAGTGGCAGGCGATAGTGTTCATTCAAACGCCTCGCAACTAGAAATCTAGACTGAGCGAAATATGACTTCTTATCCAATACGTCCTCAACCTGCTCAAACGTCACATTCAAGCTTGGGAAAGCCAATTTTGCTTTATTTACTGTCAAGTCGATAGAATCAGATGGTTCGTTCTTTTCTTTCACCCAATGGACGTGCATCCCGCTAAAGGAACCTAATCCTTTTTCAGCAATCGATCTAGCATAATTCTCTAAAAAACGGTTGACATACAGTGCATTACCTGCGACTACCGCAACCGGCCCACCTGCAAAGTTAACTATTTCGTTCAAAAAAACAAGCGGGCTATCACTTGAGTTGGTTCGAGGCCGTTCAAACGCGGCAATTGCTGGCATCGCACGCGACAACCCCATAAATGCAGTAATACAATTATTACGGCCTGCAATCGCATTCGACTTATTAAAATAGTAAACGCCCAGATCATAGCGCCCCTCAGCTACATGAGATGCACCAAGCATCGCATAAGCCGACGGTATGTTAATCCCACATCTTATATCGGACTCCAATCCGGAAATGAGCGACTCAAGCGAGTTGCCTGAACTCAACATTCCGTCAAGCCTTGCAATTTTTGCTAGCTCATACAACCGCTGCCGACCATGGGGTTTGTCTGCAAAGTGTGCATGTATTGACAACTCCTCAATAGCATGAATCTCTGCTTCTGATAACTTCTTCCCTCGAACGACACGCCACTGCTCAGCTGTTAACTGATCGCAGAATGGTTTTCCTGCTGCTGACAAGTCCGCCTCGCCTTTTGCAATAAGTTCCTTAGCGGCACTCAGAACGGCTTCCATTAACGCCCCTCATCATAAAAAAGATTATCATAACTCATCTCCAGACATAATTACCATGACTCTCGATGAAGCGCTATACATAATCCGAACCATGGTGCAACGGGCATAACGCACTTTCAATGATCCCTGCAGGATCCTCAAGACCACCACTTTTTGCTAACCACCCTAACCATCCTTCAATTTTAGAAGAAAGTTAATGAGCCAGAATCACACTTACAATAATGAACATGCGCCTTTAATTTGATCCCTCATTCTACCTAAAGAAGGATAGCTGCCAATTTTGGATCCAACATGTATATACATAAAATAAACCTTGATGTTTTTCAAAGAACATGGTAATAAACTCTGATTTCTACCACATACGAGCAGCTCTGTTCATAATGCGAGTTTGGATACTGCTTCCCAGTAGAGAGCCCTACGATGAGCTTGTTCTGCTCTGTAGATCTCGGTTTACCCAACAAAAAAAATTGAACCATGCGACACGGAAGCGGTCTCCTTAGGGCATTGACTTAACGTAATTTGTGAGCTGACCTGTGCATGCAATTTCAATGATAGGCTCACTTAAGAAGGCTTAAAGATAGTGATCAAAAACTTATTAATTTATGGTAGCTGCGTATCTCGGGATATTTTCAACCTAGAAGAAAGCCGGGATTTCAAGCTAGTAGATTACTATGCACGGTCATCAATGGCTTCATTGTGTAGCGATGCCTATGAGAACAGTAATGCTTTGAGCCGAATCCCTTCCGCGTTTCGCCGCCGCATGGTCGCATGTGATTTTTCAAAGGAAATCTTATCCGCCAGAGATAAATTCTCTACCGCCGATGTTATTTTGATAGATCTAATTGATGAACGATTCGATCTTTTAACTTTGCCGTCTGGCCAGCTAATTACAAGTTCGAATGAACTGGCCGAAAGCGGCCTTCTCAATGATGAAAGCATCTCCGGCTTTAAGGTAATCCAGCAGGGTACGACTGAGCGTCGCGAACTTTGGCTCCAAGGAATGCGAAAATTCTTTCAGCTCTTGAAAGACTTAAAGAAAATTGACCAGGTCATCATCAACAAAGTTTTCTGGTCGTCCAAATTTGACACTGAGACAAATACTCCGTTTCCAGTTGCGCATCCTTTTATCGAGAAAGCCAATATAGAGCTTGCTTGGATGTACGATGCCTTGCGCAGCGAATTGCGGGAAGACCAATTTATTACCTTCCACCCTTCTCTCCTAACGGCTGACGAGCATCACCAATGGGGGCCATCTGCCTTCCATTATTGCAAGAACTATTACAGAGAGGCTTTGGCACAAATAATTAATAAGTCAGCCGCCTTTAAAGGATCAGATGAGCCTATTCCCCCCCCTCTCCCGCATCCCCCATTGATATCCTCCGGGGTGAAGCTTAATGTTGCTGCCTATAGGAACAACCAAGGCATATTTGCACATTGTTCTTTAGTAAAGAATGGCGTAATTCAAGAGCGCGGGAATTTCGCATTCTATCTGATTGTTAACGGAACTCGTCATACAGTTCGCTGGTACGAGGCCGAACCGTCTGCAAAATTTGACATTCCAGACTCAATAGACAACCTGGAAATAATCGCATTTTATAAAGATATTCTAGAAGATCAAATTTTAGCCAAGTGTAGCGTCAAATCTATAGGCGACATGAATCACACCACCATCTAATGGCCAATAGAATTTCTAACAAAGATCGTGACACACCTTGGTGAGTCACGATCTTACTGGAACCATAACGATATATATTAGCTAACCAGTAAAAATCAACTTCCACTATACGGTGGGTAGTCAAATTGAAGATATAATTCCTCAATAAACCCTATCCCCCACCAACCTCTTCAAATACTGCCCATACCCATTTTTAGCCAACGGCTCAGCCAGCTTCAGCAGCTGCTCCGCCCCAATCCATCCCTGCCGGTACGCCACCTCCTCCGGGCATGCCACCTTCAACCCCTGCCGCCGCTCAATAGTCGCAATATACCCGCTAGCCTCCAACAACGAATCATGCGTCCCGGTATCCAGCCAGGCATACCCGCGCCCCATGATCTCCACCGACAACCGGTTCTGTTCCAGGTACACCCGGTTCAAATCGGTAATTTCCAGCTCACCCCGCGCAGACGGCTTGATGCCTTTGGCGATCTCGACCACGTCCTTGTCGTAGAAGTACAACCCGGTCACGGCATAGCTGGATTTCGGCTTGGTCGGCTTCTCCTCCAGGCTGATCGCCTTGCCCTTCTCATCGAACTCGACCACGCCGTAACGCTCGGGGTCGTGCACGTGGTAGGCGAACACGCTGGCGCCTTCGCCGCGGTCCATAGCGTTGCGCAGCAGTTGCTGGAAGTCGTGGCCGTAATAGATGTTGTCGCCCAGCACCAGTGCCGACAGGTCGTTGCCAATGAAGTCTTCACCAATCAGGAAGGCCTGTGCCAGGCCGTCTGGCGAGGCCTGCACGGCGTAACTGATGTTGATGCCCCACTGGTGACCGTCGCCCAGCAGTTGCTCGAAACGCGGGGTGTCCTGCGGGGTGGAGATGATCAGGATGTCCTGGATACCCGCCAGCATCAGGGTGGTCAGCGGGTAGTAGATCATCGGCTTGTCGTAAACCGGCAGCAGCTGCTTGGAAATAGCCAGGGTCGCAGGGTGCAGACGGGTACCCGACCCGCCCGCCAGAATGATGCCTTTACGCTTCATAGTGGTCATTTCTCGTGTATTTCCGTAAGCATGCGAGCCACACCCAGGCGCCAGTCTGGCAGGTTCAGGGCAAAGGCTTGCTGCAGTTTATGGGTGTCCAGACGCGAGTTGGCCGGCCGCTTGGCCGGGGTCGGGTAGGCGTCGGTGGTCAATGGGTTGACCTGTTCGGCGTGGGCTTTCAATGGCACACCTAGGGCCGCTGCCTGCTCCAGCACGTAACGGGCGTAGCCGCACCAGGTGGTTTCGCCGGCCGCCGCCAGGTGGTACAGGCCGGCCAGGGCCGGGTCGCGGCGGGTGGCGGTGATGGCGTGGGCGGTGATGTCGGCGATCAGTTCGGCACCGGTCGGGGCGCCGTGCTGGTCGTCGATCACGCCCAGGCTGTCGCGTTCCGCGGCCAGGCGCAGCATGGTCTTGGCGAAGTTGTTGCCGCGTGCGGCATACACCCAGCAGGTGCGGAAGATCAGGTGCTGGCAACCGGCGGCCTGGATGGCCTGTTCGCCGGCCAGCTTGCTTTCGCCATAGGCATTCAGTGGGCCGACGCTGTCGTCTTCGCGCCAGGCTTGAGTGCCCTGCCCCGGGAACACGTAATCGGTGGAGTAATGCACCAGCAATGCTCCGCAGTCGGCGGCGGCGCGGGCCAGCACGCCGACGGCTTCGGCGTTTACCTTGAAGGCTTGTTCGCGGTCGCTCTCCGCCTTGTCCACGGCAGTGTAGGCGGCGGCGTTGACGATTACATCGGGGGCGTAGGCGCGCACGGTTTCGGCCAGGCCCGGCAGATTGGCCAGTTCGCCGCAGTGTGCCTGGCTGCGGGAATTGAGCGCCAGCACCTGGCCCAGTGGGGCCAGGCTGCGCTGCAGCTCCCAACCTACCTGGCCGTCCTTGCCCAGTAGCAGAATCTTCATGCCGAACGCCCTGCGTAGTTTTTCTCGACCCAGTCGCGGTAGCTGCCGGACTGTACGTTCTGCACCCACTCCTGGTTGTCGAGGTACCAGGCCACGGTCTTGCGAATGCCGGTTTCGAAGGTTTCGGCAGGCTTCCAGCCCAGTTCGCGCTCGAGCTTGCGGGCGTCGATGGCGTAGCGGCGGTCATGGCCTGGGCGGTCGGTCACGTAGGTGATCTGCTCGGCGTAGGGCTTGCCGTCGGCGCGGGGGCGCAGTTCGTCCAGCAGGGCGCACACGCGGTTGACGATTTCCAGGTTGGGCTTTTCGTTCCAGCCGCCCACGTTGTACACCTCGCCGGTCTTGCCGGCTTCCAGCACGCGGCGGATGGCGCTGCAGTGGTCCTTGACGTACAGCCAGTCGCGAATCTGCTGGCCGTCGCCGTATACCGGCAGCGGTTTGCCAGCCAGGGCGTTGACGATCATCAGCGGGATGAGTTTTTCCGGGAAGTGGTAAGGGCCGTAGTTGTTCGAGCAGTTGGTGGTCAGCACCGGCAGGCCGTAGGTGTGGTGGTACGAGCGCACCAGGTGGTCGCTAGCGGCCTTGCTGGCCGAGTACGGGCTGTTGGGCTGGTACTGGTGGGTTTCGGTAAAGGCCGGTTCGCCGGCGGCCAACGAACCGTAAACTTCGTCGGTGGACACATGAAGGAAGCGAAAAGCCTTGCGCGCCGGCTCATCCAGGCCACCCCAATACGCGCGTACCGCTTCCAGCAGGCGGAAGGTGCCGACGATGTTGGTTTCGATGAAGTCTTCCGGGCCGTGAATCGAGCGGTCGACGTGCGACTCGGCGGCAAAGTTGACGATGGCGCGCGGCTGGTGGGTTTTCAGCAGCTGTTCCACCAGCGCGGAATCACCAATGTCGCCATGCACGAAAATGTGCCGCGCGTCGTCTTGCAGGCTGCTAAGGGTCTGCAGGTTGCCTGCGTAGGTGAGTTTGTCGAGATTGACCACGGGCTCGTCATTGCCGGCCAGCCAGTCCAGCACGAAGTTCGCGCCAATGAAACCCGCACCACCAGTTACCAGAATAGTCATCGTTCAGTTCTTCCCAATTCCCGCGTTCAAACTTCACAGCGTTTGAAGTTCATGTAGGCGTTCCTGTATCGGCACCGCCGTTCATTTTGTAAGTGCAGCGTTCAGGGCTCCATGCGCCGGCGCTGGTACAGCCAATCCACAATTTCGCCGCCAGGCACATAGCCGCTTACGGTGTCACGCAGCAGCTGTCGCACGGTGGCAAAGTCATCTTCCGCAGTCGCCGCGCGCAGGGCATCAAGGCGCTGCTTCAGCACATCCCAGGGCAGGTAGTCCTCGTGGGCGCTCATGATCATGGGGTGGCGGGTGGCAATCACGTTGTCCCCGATCAGCAGCTCTTCGTACAACTTCTCGCCCGGGCGCAGGCCGGTGAAATTGATGGCGATGTCGCCCAGCGGGTTGCGCTCGGAGCGGATGCTGAAGCCGGACAGGTGAATCATCTTCTCCGCCAGCTCCACGATCTTCACTGGTTCGCCCATGTCCAGCACGAACACATCACCGCCCTGCCCCATGGAACCGGCCTGGATCACCAGCTGCGCGGCCTCGGGGATGGTCATGAAGTAGCGGGTGATTTTCGGGTGGGTCACGGTCAGCGGCCCACCGGCCTTGATCTGCTTGTGGAACAGCGGAATAACCGAGCCCGACGAGCCCAGCACGTTGCCGAAGCGCACCATGGTGAAGCGGGTCTTGTTCACCTGCGAGACATTGCCGGTTTCGCCCATCAGTACCGGCGCCAGCTCACGGCTAAGGGCCTGTAGCACCATTTCGGCCAGGCGCTTGGTACTGCCCATCACGTTAGTGGGGCGCACGGCCTTGTCGGTGGAAATCAGCACGAAGTTGGCAACGCCGGCCTGCAGCGCCGCCTGGGCGGTGTACAGGGTGCCGAACACGTTGTTCGACAGGCCTTCGGCAATGTTGTGCTCGACAATCGGTACGTGCTTGTAGGCCGCGGCGTGATACACGGTGTCCACCTGCCAGGCGCGCATCACGTCGAGCATCTTGGCCTGATCGCGGACCGAGCCGAGGATGGGGATCACCTGCACGGCCAGGCCTTCGCGAGTGATGCGTTGCTCCAGTTCGCCGGCAATTGTGTACAGGTTGAATTCGCTGTGATCGAACAACAGCAGGGTGCGCGGTGTCTGCCCGAGGATCTGGCGGCACAACTCGGAGCCGATCGAGCCGCCGGCACCGGTCACCATCACTGTCTGGTCGATGATGCAGTGCTGTAGCAGGTCGCCTTGCGCCGGCACCGCGTCGCGTCCCAGCAGGTCGGCAATGTCCACTTCCTGGATGTCGTCCACCTTGACCCGGCCACTGGCCAGGTCCATGAAGCCGGGCACACTGCGCACGTGCAGCGGGTAGCCTTCCAGCAGGTTGAGAATTTCGCGGCGACGGCTGCGGCTGACCGAGGGCAGCGCCAGCAGGATTTCTTCGGCGCCGGTATCGTCGATCATGCGTTGCAGCTGTTCCGGCTGGTACACCTGCAGGCCGGCGATCACCCGGTCGGTGATGCTGGCATCGTCGTCGATGAACGCTACCGGGCGCATGGCCTTGCCCATGCGCAGCGCCGCCACCAGCTGGTTACCGGCCGAGCCGGCGCCGTAGATGGCCACCCGTGGCAGGCCGTCGTCGCGGTTGGCAAAGGGCACGTGCTGCACGGCAGTGGCAAACCAGTCGCCGAGGAAGTACTGGCGCATGGCCAGCCGCAGGCCGCCGACCATGATCAGGCTCAGCCACCAGTAGTTGAAGGTGATCGAGCGCGGCACCACGTTCTGGTGGTTGCTGGCCCAGTAGATGATGAAACCGAGGATCAGCGCCGACAGGGTCACCGCCTTGATGATGGCGATCAGTGCGTCATTGCCGAAATAGCGCATCACCGCACGGTAAAGACCAAAGCGGATGAACAGCGGGATCGAGATGATCGGCGCCGTGATGAACAGCCAGGTGTGATCACGGACAGGGTTGGCCAGGTCATCGATGCCCAGGCGCACGACAAACGCCAGCCACAGCGCGAACCAGACCAGAATTACATCGGTCACTACCTGGATCAGCCGTTTGTGGCGTCGAGGTAGTCCAAGCAGTCTTGAGCGCAGCTTATCCATAGAACCTCTGAGAGTGTTGCAAAGTGACATGTCTAGCGTCTTCTTTCTATCACTCTAGCTAGTGTTCGAGTTCACCGGCGCGCCAGCGCACGGCCAGAAACGCCAATGGCAGGTAGGCGATGATCACGCCCAACACGCCGTCCAGGCCCAGCAACAGCACACACAAGGCCACCGGCAGCAGCCAGAACAGGTTGAGCCCGGCCACAGCCAAGGTTACCGGCAGGTGCTTGCCATAGTGGCGCGAGGCGAACTGGTAGGCGTGACTGCGGTGCGCTTCGTACACCTTGTCGCCGCGCAGCAGGCGGCGGATCAGGGTGAAGGTAGCGTCGACCACGAACACGCCCAACAGGATCAGCCAGCACCAGAACAGCTGCGGCGCGGCCCAGGCCGCTTGCAGCGACAAGCCTGCCAGCACGATACCAAGGAAGCCACTGCCAGCGTCACCCATGAAGATCCTGGCCGGCGGGAAGTTCCAGAACAGGAAGCCCAGCGTGGCCGCAGCCAGCAACAGTGGCAGCACCATCAACTGTGGCACACCAGCCAGGGCCGAGAGCAGCACCATACCCAGGCAGGCGGTCACCGCTTCGACGCTGGCGATGCCGTCGATACCGTCCATGAAGTTATACAGGTTGAGCATCCACACGCTGTAGAACGCGGCCAGGATGTAGCCGAACCACTGCAGGTCCAGGGTAAAGCCGAACACCTGCAGCGGCGCCAGGCCACCCAGCCAGTACAGCATCCAGGCGGCTGCGGCGAAGTGGCCAAGCAGGCGCCAACGGGCAGCGATGTGGCCGTGGTCGTCCATGAAGCCGATTACTGCGATCAGTGCCCCAGCCCCGCCGATGGCAACCAGTGCCGGCAGCGGCACAGCGCCCGCCAGGCCCAGCAGCGGCAAGCAGCCAAGAAAGCTCAGCACAATGGCCACACCGCCACCGCGTGGGGTTGGCACGGTGTGCGAACTGCGTGCGTTGGGCACATCGATGATCTGCTTGTTCAGGGCGTAGCGCCGCAGCACTGCGGTCAAAAGCAGGGATGCCCCTGCGACCAGGGGGATAAGCCACCATGCCATCATTTGTCTTGCTCTTTCAGAAAGTTGAGTGCCGTGGCACGCAGTGCCTGGTCGACATCCAGCGGGGGCTTCCAGCCCAGCAGCTCACGGGTTTTGCCAATGTCTACCTGCAGCGAGCCGCACAGGCGCTGAGCCAGCCCGGCCTTGCCGGCCAAGGTGGCCGCGCCCTTCAACCAGGCTGCGGGCACGGGCAACAACCTGGCTGGCTTGCCCAGCGCCTTGCCCAGCCGTTGCAGCAGTTCGGTGGTGGACAGGTCGTGGCCGTCGCTTGCCAGAAAAGTCTGGTTGGCGGCGGCCGGGTGGTCGATGCAGGTCACCAGCAGGTCCACCAGGTTGTCCAGCGCCACCAGGCTGCGTTTGTTGTGGATGGCGCCGAACGGCAGCGGCACGCCTTTGCTCAGCCAGTTCATCATGCTGCGGAAGTTGGCTTTCACGCCTGGACCATACACCAGCACCGGGCGCACGATCACCACTTCCAGCCCGGTTTCAGCCGCCAGTTGGCGCAGGCCGTCTTCGGCTTCGCGCTTGGAGATGCCGTACGGGTCCGAAGGCGCGGGGGTTTCATCGGCGGTGAACGGCTGGCGGCCGTTGGTGGTTTCGCCGTTCACCTTCACCGAACTTACAAAAATGAAGCGCCGCACACCGGCCTGAGCGGCGGCTCGGGCCAGGCTCAGGGTACCTTCCACATTTACCCGGCGGAACTCGGCCAGCGGATCGGCGGCGGTTTCCTGCATTACGTGCACGCGGGAGGCCAGGTGGATTACGGTGTCGACCTGCTCGAAATGCCCGGACGCAACATCCACCGCCGCCAGTTCGCTGAATGGCCGGTAGTCGACGCCCGCCAGCCGCTGGCCAGGCGCTTGCCGTACCAGCGCGCGCGGCGCCCAGCGTGTGTCTGCAGCAAGCCGCTGCAGCAACACCTTGCCGACAAAACCGCTACCGCCAGTGGCCAGGATACCTGGCCGTTGCCCGTTGCCTTGCTCGGCCATCAGCCTCTCCCCACCCGGCCCAGCAGGCGGGTGAACACGCTACGGTACTGGTCTGCCACCACCGACCATCGGTAACGGCGGTTGGCAATTTCATGCAGGCGCGCCGACAGTTGCGCACGGGCGCCTTCATCGGCAAACAGGGCTTGGGCGTGGTTGCGCAGCGAGGTGCTGTCGGCAAAGTACAGCGCCTGGTCTTCGGTGGTGGCGCGGTTGAACGACACATCGAAGGCCACCACCGGCAGGCCCAGCCACATGGCTTCGACAAGCGACGGGTTGGTGCCGCCGGCGCTGTGTCCATGCAGGTACACCGTGGCATTGCTGCGCAGCGGGCTCAGTTGCTCCACGTCGTAGATCGGGTCCAGCAGGTGAATATTGCTTACACCTTCGTATTGCTTGCGCAGTTGCACGCCATATTCGCTGTGATTCCAGTTGCCGATGATCGCCAGCGGCATGCCAGAGCCGGCGAAGGCCTCGAGAATGACATGGATGTTGTTCTCTGGCTCGATGCGGCACACCGTAAAGGCATAGGACGCACCAAGGAACGGGTAAGCCTGGCGGGCTTGCTCGGTTGGCTCGCCGGCCCGGGCCTGGTCGCCACCGTAAGCAATCAGTTCGCTAGGCTTGTTGTATTCGGCGGTCACGTATTCTTGCAGCACCTTGTTGTCGGTGATGACCGCATGGGCAAAACGCACAGCCACCGCTTCGGACAACTTCAGGAACCAGCGGGCGAAGTTGGACCACTTGGCGCGTTTCCATTCATAGCCGTCAATGTTCACCACGATAGGCTTGCGGGTCAGCAGGCGCATGAACGGCAGGGCAATGCAGCCGGAAACCCCCAGAATCAACATCAGGTCATGCTTGCGGTAGGCATGCAGCATGCTCAGTACATCGTACGGAATGCTTTGCACGCCATTGGCCTTGAGGTTCAGGTAGACCAGGCGGGCGCGCTCGAAAAACTTCGGGCGCTGGGGGTAATGCGGCGCACTGCAATACACGGTGAGTTCGCAGTCACCCGGCAGGTTGCGCACCAATTGTTCGGTCAATGTTTCCCACCCCCCGTATTGGGCGGGTAAACCGACCGTACCAATCACTGCAATCTTATAAGTCATCAAACACCATCACGATATTCTTCTGGAAGTTGGCGGTGGAAAACTCACTCGCTTTCCTGCGTGCGCGCTCGGACAGCTCCTGGCACACCTGTGGGTCCTGCGACAGGCGCGCAACGGTGCGCACCAGTTGTTCATGGTTCTTCGAATCGATCTGGTAACCCTCTACCCCGTCGCTGACCAGTTCGACCGGGCCGCCTACCGGGGGCACGATAGTCGGGATGCCGAAGGCCATCGCCTCGAGAATGGTCAGGCCAAAGGTTTCGACGCAGCTGTCGACGCGAGACAGATTCATTACCAAGCTGGCGCTTGAGTAGAACCGCCCCACATCCGAAGTGGCAGAGTGAAGATCCAGGTTTTCGGGTACCGCCAGGTTCTTGAAATAGTCGTCCACCTCACCCTGGCTGGCGCTAAGAACCAATGAGAACTTCACCTGACGTTGGTCAACCATAGCCGAGGCCAAATCCACAAATTCGTTAACGCCCTTGTAAGCCTTCAAGGACGTCAACATCAAGACGTTAAACTGCCCATGATGCAGGTGCTTATAAACGGTGGAAACAGCTTGGCGCTGAAAGGATTCGGCCAGACCGTTGTAAACCGTGATCCCAGGCACGCCCACAATCGCATCATTTTGCTGCAGGTATTTTGAAACATATAGAACTTTGCTGGCACAGTAACCTATAACCCAACGGAGAAATTTTTTGAGCACAGCCGGTTTGATCGACGTCTCGTGCAGGTGATAGACCACGGTCGCGCCCCGAACTTTTCCAGCCAGGGCTGCGCCAAACGGCATCATTGTGTTGACCAGAACTACCGCACCTGGCCGCAAGCGCCTGAAAAGGACAAGAAACAGAGCGAACTGGGACCAGAAATATGCCAGTAAAGTCAGCCACCGATTGCCGAAACGCCTGTACGTATACTTATAAGCGGGAACATCCAGCTCATCCAATACGCCTCGTCCATTGCTTCCGACATACACGCTGCATGCGTGCCCCCGCGACTGTAAAGCGGAGATGGTCTGCCCCAGCATACGCGGGCTGCCGCTGTAATCATTCAGTAGGTGGGCACAATGTAACTGCTTCCCGGCGCTACTTCTTTGCTCTTCGTTCATTTCGCCAACTCCCTAGTGACAAACAATGCCTTCAAGAAAGACAGGCGACGGTAAGCCACGGCCTTGCGCACAGCGGCATACAACAGATAGGTATTCAGCAAGCCACGGATTGCCAACGAGTGCGATTCGAAACTGATACGCAGGCCGAATACCATCTCCTCAAACCGAAACAAAGCGCGCGCAGGAGTATCGGCGCTGTGCTCAGACAGGTCATGTGCAATCGTCACATCCAGCACGCAGGCTTTAGGAAATACCTTTTCATAGCGAATAAAAAAGTTGCTGTCGGTGGCATAAAAGCGTAAGCGCTCATCATAAAACGGAGACATGCGCTGGTAGCAGGCTTTGGTGAAGATCAAACCGCTATTGATACCCACAAGGTTCTTTGAAGGGACTACGCCGGGGGTGACGGAGGGTGTCAAACGGCCCTTGAATTGCCAACGTGCTCCTGGGCTGACCAATTGGTTGTTACTGACCATCATTGGCAGGTATACACCAACCTGATCACCATCATGCGTGTTGAGCACTTGCTGAATCTGTTCCAGGCAGTGGGAAAGGCTTACATCCGAATAGTTGGTATCATCGTCCGAGATCATGAACAGGTCGACCCCGGCGGCAAACGCCTGTTCGGCCACCTGGTTGTAGACCACCGAAAGCCGCTGGTTGTCCGCCTCGTACCAGCGCACGCCTGGGCACGGCTGCGCCACGCCTGGGGAGTTGTTCCAGACGTACAGCTGCAGGTCGATACCCTCGTCATGCAACAGCGCCTGCTGCGCGAGCAGTGACTGCAGGGCAATCGAGTCCTGGCTAGTTTTCCGATACAGAACGATCAGGACTGCCAGGCTCAACTTTTGTTCTTCTGTTTTCACCAATGATCACCATCACCACGATCGCGAAAATGTAGAGGACAACACTGTTCGTATAGGACTGGAAAAAGAACGAGCTCAGGAAGAACGGGTAGCTGGCAATCACGAAGTTGCCCAGGCCGTTTTTCCAGGAGCTGGCATGGGCCCTGTCCCGGACGATGAACGTCACCAGCTTGTGATACCAAAGGATCAACCCGGCCATGATCAACAGGCCGACCCAACCACAGGTGGCCAGCAGGTTGAGCCAGAACGAATCGAACCAGTGCGGCTGGCCCGGGCCCACCGCGCCAAAGCCATAGCCCATGGGGTGCGCGCTCAGCACCTCAAACATGTGCAGCCACTGCCGCTCGCGGTCCAGTGCCGACAAGTCACCGGTGTAGCCCATCGACAGGTAGGCGAAAATCGCTGCGGTCAGACCCACGAACTGCAGGTAGCCCAATAGCGAGATCAGCCAGGCCGTACGCAGTACCCGGGCCGCCACCAGCATCGAGCAGATGCACACCAGGCCGATCATAGCCGTACGCACCGAACCGATCACAATCAGCCCGCACAGCAGCAGGAAGGCAACACTCAGCAGCAGGCGCCGGGTTAACGACCAGTTGCGCCCGCTGAGCAACACGGCCAGGGTCATGGCGGCGGTATTGAGGATTACCGCAGAAAACTCCAGCGTGCCGGTAAAGAAGCCGGAAACCCGCGGCAGCCCGTCACGCATCGAGTTGTAGGGTTGCAGCTCATAGCCTTTGGCGGTAAGCAGCGGCCAGTACCAGAACTGCTCGGCCGAGACGATGGTCAGGTACTGGTAAAACGCATACACGCCGGTAAGTACGCTCATCGCCAGCACCGACCAGTACACATGGCGCAGCTTTTTCTCGGTCGACACCGCGTGGGCCCAGATGGCCACTGCCATGCCGACGAACACCGGCACGGCCAGTGCGCGGAACATGCGCACCGACGACGCGCTAAGGTCGCCAAACAGCAGATACAGGAAGACGAAGAACAGCACGACCAGCAACCACCGCCCGACTTCGAGGTTGACCATGCCACGTGCCGTTACACTAGCCAGCACCCGCAGCAGCAGCCACATGATCATCAGCAGGCTGAGCATTTCTCGCCAACCGGCAAACACACTGCCCAGCCCCAGCGTCAACACGACGAAGTCGCTGAAGAACAGCAGGCAGAACAGCACGCCGATAAAGATCCTGATCACACTCACCCTCGCGCTCTGGTCAGCCTGGCCAGCCGGAACAGCACGACCTTGATCAAGAGTTTGATTCTCGGCACCCAGGCGTAGGCAAACAGCGTTCGCAACGCCAGGTTCGTGTCTATGCGGCACAGGGCGTCGAAGACATCCGCAGGGATCATGCTAGTGACCTTACCTGTCGGTTTCATGAAATCGAGGTTGCCCGTCCACGGCAACATGGCTGCCAGTTCGTTCTCGCTGAATTCGCCCCGCTCGATGCAAGCCAGGTAACGCGCTTTCACCGACTCCAGCGAGTTGACCCGCTGCACCGCTTCCACCACCGAGGCACTGGGCCGGGGTTGTTCGATGCTGGCCAGTAGCTGGTCGATGCTAGCCACCTTCAGGCCGTCTGCCGGGGAATAGCCCTGAATCGGCGCCACCAGCCCCACGCAACGCCGGCCCTTGAGCAATTGCTCTGCGAACGCCGTGCCACCGGGTATAGGGTAGCTGTCCAGGTAGAAGTCGGCTTTTTCCGCAAAGGCCAGGTAGTCCTTGTACGGCAGGTGACGGCGGATGAAGAAGCGCTTGGGGTAGCGCAGCTTCACTGTCCACCACCAGGTGTTGGTCAGGGGGTTGGCACCGATGATCCAGCACTCGGCATTGGGGAAACGCTGAAGAATCGCCGTGATCGACGGACGCATGTCCAGGCCGCCGTGGGGCTTGTACTTGGCCGCCGAGGCAGCGCTGAACACCTTGATCCGCTCGTGGGTTGGCACGGCATCCGGCACTTTGGCGCCGCTGGTCTCGATCGGGATCGCCAGGAAGCTCTTCTGGCAGGTGAGGTGCTTTTTCTTGTCCAGGTGGTGCCCGTAGGCGCTGATCTCGAAATACACGTCGGCCACCGACGCGCCAAAGCTGAACACGTGGTCGGCATGATTGACGAAATACACTGTCAGCGCGGCGCCTCGTTGTTGCTTCAGCAGGCCGCAGGCGACGGTGGTGATGATGTCGTCCGGGTGAATGTGCAACACCACCTTGTCGTACTGGGCCAGGGTGTCGACGATGGACTGCAGGCGGGCGCACGGGTCATCGCCGCGCGCCACCTCGATATGGGCGAAATAGCCTGCCAGGCGTTCGAGCACCTGGGGCTTGGCGCTGCGCGCGACCAGCAGGTCCACAGGCCCCTCGTGCATGTGCGCCAGGCGCTCCATCAGCCGGGTGTGCCCGCCTTGCATATAGGGTTCGCTGACCACATGCAGGCAGCCGCGCGATATGCTGCTGACAGCCGGCAGCGTGACCTGGCTGGCGCATCGGGCCACCAGGTGGCGCTCCAGCGCGGTGGCATCATAAATACCCAGGTCCACCGCCCAGAGCAGTGCCCCATAGACCTGCGCCTGCACCAATGCCTGGGCAGGTTCAGCGCCAAGGATGCGCCCATGTAACTGTTCGATGACGTCCTTCATCTCTACTCAGCTCCGCGCCGTATCGCCAACAATAATGTGCAAACGACGGAATACCGAGAAATACATCACGACTCCGTACAACAGGTAGTTTGCCGCGTATGCAAGGGTAACTTTTTCATACCCCCACAACTGGGTGAAATAGACCGTCAGAGCATAAAGCGAAAGCGTCGAGAGGACTTCGGTAATCAGATACAACCGGGTGAGTGCCTTGCCGAGCATCAGGTAGGCCATCAACCAACTGATGACCTTCAAGCTGTCCCCTACCATCTGCCATGCGAACAGCTCACGCATGGGCAGGAATGACGCTGAGAAAAGGACATGGATGATGAAGTCCCTGAGCAGGTAGATAACCAGGCCGGCAGCAATGGTCAGGGGCAGGATGAGCTTGTATCCCTGAATGATTTCCCGACGAAGTTCACCTGCATCTGAAAGCTCCGAGAGCCTCGGCAGGTAATAGACCGCAAGCGTCGTGGTGATCAACATGAGATAGGCCGTGCTCAACCGCCACATGGCCTCCCAGTAACCAGCGTGATCCCAGCCGAACTCCGCCCCCAGGTAATCCCGGATGAACACATGGCAAACGGGCAGAGAACATGCTGTCACAACGGCCATGAGGGCAAACTTTGCCAGCCGGGACAAGGACTGCTTGTCCAGCGCCCCGATGAAATCTGAGAGGCGGAACCATGATGTGCGCATGCAGATGACCAAGGTGGCCACGAAGCTCAACGACTGGTACACAGCCAGCGAAACCAGCGCACCGTACAACCCCAGCCTAATGGTCAGGGCACAGGTCACCACCAGCGATATCAGGCTGCCAAAAATATTGGCAAGCACGTAGCGCTGAACGTCTTTCTTGCCGTTCAGAATGCCCAGCAGCAAAGAGTTGAAAGCAAAAAATACCAAGGTAGCGGCAAACCACACCAGCACCGGGGCGAGTTTTTCGTCGTTGAAAAACCAACCTGCCAATGGTGCCCGCATGGCCACGATCAGCACTGCCAATACACACGAAACCAGCAGTGACAGCGTCCCGGCAGTTCGCCAGATCCTGTGTTGTTCGTCCGGCCGATCAGCAAACTCCGCCGTGTACTTGGTTACCCCTGTGCTGACAGCGCCGCTGGCCAGTGTCGTGAACATGGTAACGGCATTCTGCAATTGCCCGATCGCTGCGTAACCCGCTGGCCCTACATAAAGGGCCAGCACCTTGTTGAGCCCCAGCAATGTCGCCATCTTTACAAAAACAGCAATAGCATTCAGCAGACTGGTCTTGATCAACGTCATGTATTATTGCCCGGACACAGTAAAACTGTTGCAGGCATCGATGACCGTCTGAATATCCGCGTCGCTCATGGTGGGGTCGACAGGCAGGCTGAGCACTTCATCATGAATTTTTTCAGTCAGCGGCAGGCTCAAACCGTTGTACTGACTGTAAGCCTGCTGCCTGTGAGGCGGGATTGGGTAGTGAACCAGCGTCTGTATCCCTTGCTCGCGAAGATGTTGCTGCAAATCGTTTCTGTGCGGCGTGCGTACTACATACAGATGCCAGACATGCTCCTCGACAACACTATTTTGCGGCTGGACGATTTGAGCATTTTGAATGCCCGCGCGGTAGCACGTGGTGATGTGCCGGCGCCGGCTGATTTCTTCACCCAGATACTTGAGCTTCACGTCCAGCATAGCCGCCTGGATCTCGTCCAAACGACTGTTCACTCCGACGTACAAGTTCTTGTACTTCTCATGGGAGCCGTAGTTTCTGAGGGCGCGCAGCACTTCCGCCAACTCGGCATCCGAGGTGGTTATCGCCCCGGCATCGCCGAGCGCACCCAGATTCTTGCCCGGATAGAAGCTGAAGCCCGAGGCATTCCCCCAGCTCCCCGCCCGCTTGCCATCGATTGAGGCACCGTGAGCCTGGGCCGAGTCTTCGAGTACCAGCAAACCGTATTCGGCGGCAATCTCGGTGATCGCCTTCATGTCTGCAATTTGCCCATACAGGTGTACCGGCAGGATGACGCGCGTCTTGTCGGTAATAGCCTGGCGTATGAGGGAGGTATCAATATTGAAGGTTGCGGGGTCAGGTTCGACGAGCACAGGCTCCAGCCCACTGGCGGTGATCGCCAGGATGCTCGCAATGTAGGTATTGGCCGGGACGATGACTTCATCACCCTGCTTCACCCGCCCCAGCTGTTTCCAGGCAGTCAAGGTCAACGTCAGCGCATCGAGGCCATTTGCCACGCCAATGCAATGAGCGGTACCGCAATAAGCGGCAAAGTTGCTTTCAAAGCGGGCCAGAGCGCTACCGCCGATGTACCAGCCGGAATCGATGACATCGGCACACGCTTGCAACAATTCTTCGCGGTACTGTTTATTGACGGCCTTGAGATTCAGGAAATCAACCATGCTCTAGCTCCCTTATTATTTTTGCCGGATTACCCACTACCACGCAGTAATCAGGTACATCCTTTGTCACGACGGCACCGGCACCTACCATGGCATGTCGACCAATCGTGACGCCCGGGAGCAATGTTGCGTTTGCACCGATGCTGCAGCCTTCCTTCAGCACCGTGACTTCGTAAGCCTCGGGGTAACACTTGGAGCGCGGTACTCTGTCGTTGGTGAATGTAGCATTGGGGCCAATGAAGACATTGTCCTCGATCACGAGCCCCTCCCACAGAAACACACCACTTTTCACAGTGACGTTGTCCCCGACTACAACCCCTCCTTCGATCAAGGTGTGGGCGCATATGTTGCAGTTGCTGCCAATTCGCGCACCTTTGAGGATGACCGCGTATTGCCAGACTCTGGTTTTTTCACCGATGGCATCGGTTTGTACATCGGCCAAGGCATGAATGCTAGGCATGGGCGATCAGCCTCTTGAAGTCATCGTAACTGCGAATGTAATCACGCTCGTCGTAGGTTTCACTGGCGATGACCATGAGTACGCAGTCTTCACTGAAATCATGCATTTCACGCCAGACCATATTCTTGATCAGCAAGGCTTTCTGTGGCGCGTCAAGCATATGGTCGACTCGGCCGGTACCGTCATCCAGGGTCATGCGGCAACTGCCGGCCAGGCAGATTATCAGTTGCTGGAGATCCCGGTGGGCATGGAAGCCGCGGCTGACGCCGGCCTTGGTACCGAAGATGTAGTAGACGCGACGGATGGCAAACGGGATATTCAACGCCTTTTCAATACTGATCAGGCTCCCGCGATCATCACCAATGATCGGTAGTACCAAGTCTTCCGCCTGCCCTTTCAGGATCAGCGGTGGCAAGTCAGCCTCGGCAAGGGTTGGCGCAATCGCATCCTTGTCACTGATCAGCAGCCCCTCCAGCTCTGGCCATTCGATGGCAAGGTCCGGGTCATTCCAGGCAATGCTGCGTTCATGCTCTTTGGAATAGACATTGGTCGTGCGGTACTGAAACACCGTATCTTCTTCCAGCGCGATAAAACCATGGGCGAAGCCTTCAGGCACCCACATCATCTTGCGGTTGGCCGCCGACAGTTCCATGCCTACCCACTGCCCGAAGGTAGGGGAGCCTTTTCGAATATCCACTGCCACGTCGAACACTGCGCCCTTGACTACGCTTACCAACTTGCCTTGGGCAAATGGATAAAGCTGATAGTGCAAGCCGCGCATGACGCCCTTTTTGGATAAAGAGCAATTTTCCTGAACAAAAGAAGGCGGAAGGGTAATACCTTGCGCACTGAGCAAGGCATGAAACTTAGGCTCGCTATAAGACTCATAGAACCAGCCCCTGTCGTCCTCGAAAACGGTAGGTTCAAAAACGACTACGTCCGAGATATTTGTTTCTATGAGCTTCACGCAACCAGCCTCTTGTTGAAATTTATTACTATCAGTTCGACTCTTCCCGCAGCATACAGGCTCGGGGGGGGCGGGGTAGCTCACACGCGCCCCAGACGACGCTCTCTTTCAGTAGATACCAGGTGGGTAAATGCGGCCAGGAGCACACCGAGTACCAGCCCTGCGAACACACCCCCTACGACAATAAGCAATTTGCGCAGCCGGACCGGGGTATCAGGCACCTCGATGGCACCATCCTGCTGAAACACCTCGATCACGGCCGGGTTCAGCTGCAGGTTGCGGTAGAAGTCGAGTTTCTCCTGGAGCTCCCGCAAACCGGCGACGAATGGGTCATCAGACTCCCGCGTGCGAAGGTTTGCAAGCTCTGCCTCAAGGGCCTGGCTACCGCGCATGTAGGTCAGTGCGCCCTGCATGCCGCCAGAAACCTCAGTATCCATGCCACTGGCAATGATGGGGGGCTTGCTCAGGTTCACTGCCTTGGCAACTTTCAGCGCCTCTTCAAGGCGGGCAATTTGATCTTCCCGCTGCTTGTGCGCCGCATCTCGTGCGCTGCGGATCTGTTGCTCCAGGTTCTTGACCAGCACCTTCACTTCAGTATCGGCATCTTCAACCAGCGTCTTTTTAGCAAGGTCGCTGGCCATTTCCGAAAAACGCGTTACCCACTTCACACTCATCTTGGGGTCGTCGCTTAACGCCCTGATCAAAAAGCGCTCGGCACTATCTCCCGCCACAGCCCCCACAGTCAATACCTTGCCAAACTGGTCATAAAGTGCATCTTGAGAGCCTTGGCGGGCGACCTCTGGCAAATTTGGCAAATAGACCGCGCGAAAAAACTGGCGCCGCAGTGACTCGGATTGCAGGGAACGCAGGTAAATCTGATAAACATCTTTGGGTGTAAACGCTTTGAGGCCGCTGGCTTCAGTGCGGCCATAGTTCAACTGGGCAATATCATTCTTGGTAGGTGGCAATATAAAAGACTTGGCCTCATACATCGGCGTCTTTAGCCAAACATAAACAAGAGTAGCTGCAGTAACTAAAACAACGCACGAAAGGATGAGCAGTTTACGACTCCACAAGGCATGCCAGAGTTCGAGAACATCAACTTCGTCATTTTCGACTCCGGGACTACGTTCATTTCGCATTTGTTCTCGTTTTCCTTAGATCCGGCCAATTGCATGATTCCTATGCCAGCTCGGCTTAGCCTTGGCTGCAGCTGACCTGACGAAAGACCAGCTGAAGCTAAGCGTAGCGGCATTTTGCTCATCCACCGCAGACCGCTCGAAACGACCTACAGCTTTAGCACTTATCCGATCTAAGAGAAAGATACCGTCAACAAAGTTCCGCCGCCGCCCCACGAGCCGACGGCCTGCGGCTCGCTACTGGGCAACCATGACGTCGACCTCCCTACCGCCGCACTTGCTTAATGCTTCGGCCAAAGCTGATTTCGCCCGAGCTTCTCCATGTACCAGCACAACCTTCCTTGCGGCTTTCGCACCATCCAGCGCGAAGCTCACCAACCCCTGCTGATCCGCATGACCAGAGTAGCCCGGCAAGGTTACGACTTTTGCGCGCACCTCATACATCCGCCCATCCAGATCAATCTGCACAAACCCTTCCGCCCCTTCGCTGGCCTGTATCACCGCGCCCGGCGTGCCCTTGGCCTGGTAACCGACAAACATCACCTCGTGCCGCGGATCCCCGAGCATGGCCTTGAGGTAATTGACGATGCGCCCACCCGAACACATGCCATTGCCGGCAATCACGATCGCCGGGCGCCCGGTGCTCTTCAGGTAATTGACCACCTGCTGGTGGCGGGCATGGGTGTCCACGCTGATCAACTGGCTGAAGCCAAGCGGGTCGCGCCCTTCGGCCAGGCGTGCCCTGGCTTCGGCATCCCAGTACTCGTGCAACTCCCGGTACACACCGGTAATGCGCTGGGCCAGTGGCGAGTCAAGGATGATGGGCAGCTGTGACCAGTCGAGCGGGTCGCCCTCTGAGGCCGGGCCGGCCTTGTTCAGCAAGGCCTTGCGATGAAGAATACCTTCGAGCTCGTACAGCAGCTCCTGGGTGCGGCCCAGACTGAAGGCCGGAATGAGCAGCGTGCCCTGGTCGGCCAGAGCGCGGTCGATGGCCGCTTCCAGCCGCTGCTGCCGGTCGCCTGCAGGCGGGTGCAGGCGGTCGCCGTAGGTACTTTCCAGTACCAGCACATCGGCCCGCTCCGGGGGCACCACAGGGCGCAGCAACGGGTTGCCACCGGCGCCCAGATCACCGGAGAACACATATCGGGTATTGGCTTGTTCACGCTGCACATCGCATTCGACATAGGCCGAACCCAGCAGATGACCAGCGCGCTGCAGGCGAATGCGGCAACTGAGGCCGGGGCGCTCGACCAGGGTGTGCCACTGCTCGAAAGGCACGGGCTTGATCAGGTCGCGGATGAACTCCAGATACCTCGCCACATGGGCGGGCTCACTGCTGATACTCAGTTTGTAGGCATCTTCCAGCACCAGTGGCAGCAGCCGGGCGGACGGCTCGCTGCACAGGATGGGGCCACGGTAGCCGGCAGCCAGCAGTGCCGGGATGCGGCCAACGTGGTCGAGATGCACATGGGTGATGACCAGGGCCTGGATGCCGTGCACATCGAAACCGAGCGGCGCCGATGCTGCGCCTGGCGCTGCCTCGGCGCCCTGCTCCAGGCCGCAGTCGATCAGCAGGCTGGTGGACAGGTCGAGGTGCAGTTGATGGCAGGAGCCAGTGACGCCGCGGGTGCCACCATGATGGGAAAGGACGGGATATTCCATGCTGCGCACACTCGCCTGGGCCGAAAATGAAGTGCGTTATTACTCCATGACGGCCGGCACTGGCATAGGTGAGACTTTCCTAAAAGGATGTAGGAAATACCCTTAGTTACCGCTCAACGCTGCCTGGCGGGCAGAAGCCCTGATCTTGCGCTTGCTGCGCTGCACGCCGTACGCACCCAGCAATGGCCCGACTGCCAGGCCAATGACCAGGGCGGCCAGAACCAGCACGGCGACAGGCATGGCCGGGGCGGCCCAACCGAACAGAACCAACGAGACGGTTTGCTGGTTCTCCAGCACGAAGAACAGCACCACAGCCGCCAACAGCAGCACGAACACCGCCGCCAGGGCGCGCTTGAGGTTACGCATCAGATTGCTCCTTGTGGAATCAGGTGTGGGCCTCATGCTCTTCTTCATTGACCCGGTCGCGCAACTCTTTGCCGGGCTTGAAGTGCGGCACGAACTTGCCTTCGAGGCTGACCGACTGGCCGGTCTTCGGGTTGCGGCCTACGCGAGGGGCGCGATAGTGCAGCGAGAAGCTGCCAAAACCGCGAATCTCGATGCGATCGCCGGTGGCAAGGCATTGTGACATCTGCTCAAGCATGGTCTTGATGGCAAGCTCCACGTCCTTGGACGAGAGCAGCCCCTGATGGGTGACAATACGTTCGATCAGCTCCGACTTCGTCATATTTTTCCCTTCGTTATCAAGCAGCTAGATCATTGCTTAACCAGTTTGTAGCACGCTGGGAGGGATTTGAACAGGGCGGTTCTTGACTTAATAAAAAAATTCAAGATTGAAGTTTTACAGGAATGGTCTAGCTGGCGGGGGCTGGAGGCGTGCGGCCAGGGGGTTGCGGTGACGCGGAGATCAAGCGCTGCCCGCGCGGCGCATCGCGAGCTGCGCTCGCTCCTACGTTTGTTTCGGACCAGTCATTCCCGGGGGATTGCGCGCAAACGCCTTGGCGCATGTCTCGATATCGCGTGGAACAAACTCTGCCAGACGCCACATAACCCACGACGAACAACACAAACCTGAATCCACGCCAAAAAAAAGGGCGACCCGAGGGTCGCCCTTTTTTACCGATCAAACAGAACTCAGTTCTGCTTGGCCATTGCTTCGCGCAGCAGCGCAGCCATGGTGGTGTCGGCAGCCGCTTCCGGAGCGTTTTTCAGGCTCTGGATGGCTTCGCGCTCTTCAGCGTCGTCTTTCGATTTGATCGACAGGCTGATAACGCGGGACTTGCGGTCAACGCTGATGATCTTGGCTTCGATCTCTTCGCCTTCCTTCAGGACGTTACGCGCGTCTTCAACGCGGTCACGGCTGATTTCGGAAGCTTTCAGAGTAGCTTCGATGTCGTCGGCCAGGGTGACGATGGCGCCTTTGGCGTCAACTTCTTTCACGATGCCTTTGACGATAGCGCCCTTGTCATTGACAGCAACGAAGTTGGAGAACGGATCGTCTTCCAGCTGCTTGATGCCCAGGGAGATGCGCTCGCGCTCTGGGTCGACCGACAGGATGACGGTTTCCAGCTCGTCGCCCTTCTTGAAACGACGTACGGCTTCTTCGCCGGTTTCGTTCCAGGAGATGTCGGACAGGTGAACCAGGCCGTCGATGCCGCCGTCCAGACCAATGAAGATACCGAAGTCGGTGATCGACTTGATGGTACCGGTGATCTTGTCACCCTTGTTGAACTGGCCGGAGAAGTCTTCCCATGGGTTGGACTTGCACTGCTTGATGCCCAGGGAGATACGACGACGCTCCTCGTCGATGTCCAGAACCATGACTTCCACTTCGTCGCCAACCTGAACGACTTTCGACGGGTGGATGTTCTTGTTGGTCCAGTCCATTTCCGAAACGTGTACCAGACCTTCAACGCCTTCTTCCAGCTCAGCGAAGCAGCCGTAGTCGGTCAGGTTGGTAACGCGAGCCTGTACGCGAGTACCTTCTGGGTAACGGGCAGTGATAGCTACCCACGGATCTTCGCCCATCTGCTTCAGACCCAGCGAAACGCGGTTGCGCTCGCGGTCGAACTTCAGAACGCGTACGTCGACTTCGTCGCCAACGTTAACGATTTCCGATGGGTGCTTGATGCGCTTCCAAGCCATGTCGGTGATGTGCAGCAGGCCGTCGATACCGCCCAGGTCCACGAAGGCGCCGTAGTCGGTGAGGTTCTTGACGATACCTTTGACTTGTTGGCCTTCCTGCAGGGTTTCCAGCAGGGCTTCGCGCTCGGCGCTGTTCTCGGCTTCCAGCACGCTGCGACGGGAAACGACAACGTTGTTGCGCTTCTGGTCCAGCTTGATGACCTTGAATTCCAGCTCTTTGCCTTCCAGGTGGGTGGTGTCGCGCACAGGGCGGACATCAACCAGGGAGCCCGGCAGGAACGCACGGATGCCGTTAACGTCGACAGTGAAGCCGCCCTTAACCTTACCGTTGATAACGCCCTTGACCACTTCTTCGGCGGCGAAAGCTGCTTCCAGAACAATCCAGCACTCGGCGCGCTTGGCTTTTTCACGGGACAGCTTGGTTTCGCCAAAGCCGTCTTCGACCGCGTCCAGCGCAACGTGAACTTCGTCACCGACCTTGATGGTCAGCTCGCCAGCTTCGTTGTAGAACTGCTCGAGCGGGATGACGCCCTCGGACTTCAGGCCAGCGTGTACGGTAACCCAGTCGCCGTCGATGTCGACAACGATACCGGTGATGATGGCACCCGGCTGAAGATTGAGGGTTTTCAGGCTTTCTTCAAAGAGTTCTGCAAAGCTTTCGCTCATTTTAATTCCTGTAGATTCGGGCGAAACAGACGCCCATAGCCACATTCCAGACAATGTGGGTTTGTTTTAAGTAAAGGAAAGCCTGCAGGACGTTGACTGGTGCCCCTGCCTGCTTTCCTGGCTATCAGAGAAGGTCGCGCAGTGCGATCTCGCTCCTGATACGTTGCAACACCTGCTCGATGGACAACTCGGTAGAGTCCAACTGAATGGCATCGACCGCTGGCTTCAGCGGGGCCACTGCACGTTGGGTGTCGCGCTCATCACGCGCACGAATCTCATCCAGCAGACTCGACAGACTAACATCTTCACCCTTGCCCTTCAACTGCAGGTAGCGGCGACGCGCCCGCTCCTCCGCGCTGGCGGTGAGGAAGACTTTCAACGGCGCGTCCGGGAACACCACGGTGCCCATGTCGCGGCCGTCGGCAATCAGGCCCGGCGCCTCGCGGAATTCGCGCTGGCGCACCAGCAGTGCATCACGCACGGCCGGCAGCGAAGCAACCATCGAGGCACCGGCACCGACGGTCTCGGTGCGGATGACGTTGCTGACGTCCTCGCCCTCGAGGATGATCTGTTGCAGCTTACCGGGCTCGGCGGCGATGAACTGCACATCCAGATGGGCGGCAAGCTTGGTCAGCAGCTCTTCGTTGGTCAGGTCGACGCCGTGGTTGCTGGCGTTGAACGCCAGCAGACGGTACAGCGCGCCAGAGTCCAGCAACCTCCAGCCCAGCTCGCGGGCCAGCAGCCCGGCGACCGTGCCCTTGCCCGAACCGCTTGGCCCGTCGATGGTGATGACCGGCGCCAGGGCACTCACGACTTGCCCTCTTCGGCCACGCGGATGCCCACTTCGGCACACAGCGCCAGGAAGTTGGGGAACGAGGTGGCAACGTTGGCGCAGTCGTGGATGCGGATCGGCGCGCTGGCGCGCAGCGAGGCCACACTGAAGGCCATGGCGATACGGTGGTCACCGTGGCCATGCACTTCGCCGCCGCCCAACTGGCCGCCGTCGATGATGATGCCGTCCGGGGTCGGCTCGCACTTGATGCCAAGGGTGATCAGGCCGTCGGCCATGACCTGGATACGGTCGGATTCCTTCACCCGCAACTCTTCGGCACCACGCAGCACGGTACGCCCTTCGGCGCAGGCAGCGGCGACGAACAACACCGGGAACTCGTCGATGGCCAGTGGCACCAGCTCTTCAGGGATGTCGATACCCTTCAGCTTGGCACCGCGCACACGCAGGTCGGCCACCGGTTCGCCGCCGACTTCACGCTGGTTTTCCAGGGTGATGTCGCCGCCCATCAGGCGCAGGATGTCGATCACGCCGGTACGGGTCGGGTTGATGCCAACGTGTTCCAGCACCAGTTCGGAGCCTTCGGCGATGGACGCCGCCACCAGGAAGAACGCCGCCGAGGAAATGTCGGCCGGTACTTCGATACGGGTAGCAGTTAGCTTGCCGCCGGACTGCAGCGAGGCCACCGGGCCGTTGCTTTCGACGCTGTAGCCAAAGCCGCGCAGCATGCGCTCGGTGTGGTCACGGGTTGGTGCAGGCTCGGTGACGGTGGTCTTGCCTTCGGCGTACAGGCCGGCCAGCAGCAGGCAGGATTTGACCTGGGCACTGGCCATCGGCAGCGTGTAGGTCAGCGCCTTGAGCTTGTGGCCACCGCGGATGGTCAGCGGCGGGCGGCCTTCAGGGCCGGTCTCGACCACGGCACCCATTTCGCGCAGCGGGTTGGCCACACGGTTCATCGGGCGCTTGGACAGCGAAGCGTCGCCGGTCATGGTCACGTCGAACGGCTGGCCGGCCAGCAGGCCCGACAGCAGGCGCATCGAGGTACCCGAGTTGCCCACATACAGCGGCCCGGGTGGTGGCTTGAGGCCGTGCAGGCCGACACCGTGAATGGTCACGCGACCGTGGTTCGGGCCTTCGATGACCACACCCATGTCACGGAATGCCTGCAGGGTCGCCAGCGCGTCCTCACCTTCGAGGAAGCCTTCGACCTCGGTGGTGCCTTCGGCCAGCGAGCCGAGCATGATCGAGCGGTGGGAAATCGACTTGTCGCCCGGTACGCGGATTCGCCCGGACAGGCGGCCACCCGGTTGGGCCAGGAAAATCAGATCGTTGGCGTTCATAGCGTCCACATAGGCCCGGCGGGCCAGGATTTTACTGAAATGCTCGCGGGCAACGCGTGCGCGGGTGAATACACCCAGCAGCTGGTGCCCGTCCCCTTCAGCGATCGCGTCGCGCAAGGCGTCGAGATCGCTGCGATATGTATCAAGCGTGCGCAGGACAGCGTCGCGGTTGGCGAGAAAGATGTCGTGCCACATGGTCGGGTCGCTGCCAGCGATTCTCGTGAAATCGCGGAAGCCTCCCGCAGCGTACCGGAAGATTTCGAGGTTTTCATTGCGCTTGGCCAGTGAATCGACCAGGCCGAAGGCCAGCAGATGCGGCAAATGACTGGTGGCGGCAAGCACTTCGTCGTGGCGTTCGACCGACATGTGCTCCACATCGGCGTCCAGCGCGCGCCACAAGCGGTCGACCAGGGCCAGGGCGGCCGGGTCGGTTTCGGCCAGCGGCGTGAGGATGACCTTGTGCCGGCGGAACAGGGTGGCGTTGGAGGCCTCTACCCCGCTCTGCTCGGAGCCGGCGATGGGGTGGCCGGGGACGAAGCGCGGCAAGCGCTCCCCAAAGACCGCCCGCGCCTCACGCACGACGTTGCCCTTGGCGCTGCCGACGTCGGTGATGACGGCAGCGCCAAGGTCGAGCTTGGCCAGGCGGGCCAGGACTTTTTCCATGGCCAGGATCGGCACAGCCAACTGGATGACATCGGCACCGACACAAGCGGCGGCAAGGTCTTCTTCGCAGCGATCGACCACGCCCAGCACCACAGCCTGCTTGCGCGAGGGGGCGTCCAGGTCGACACCGACCACTTCGCGGCACAGGCCGCTTTCACGCAGGCCCTTGGCGAACGAGCCACCGATCAGGCCGAGGCCGACTACGACCAGGCGGTTGATGATTGGCGCGGGTTTGGTTGTTACTGCTTTTACCACTGGTGCGAACCCTGTTCAGAAATCTAGACAGCCTGTGAGGGCCATTGGGGCTGCCTTGCAGCCCATCGCGGCACAAGGCCGCTCCTACAGGGGCCAGTACAGTTTCGAGGCCTGCACAATACCTGTAGGAGCGGCCTCGTGTCGCGATGGGCCGCACAGCGGCCCCGGCAATCTTCGATCAAAGCACCGCCTTCGGATACGACCCCAGCACCTTCAGCGCCACAGCCTCCTGGCTGATCTGCTCGAGCACCGCCTTGATCAGCGGGTCGCGGTGGTGGCCGACGAAGTCGATGAAGAACACGTAGGTCCACTTGCCGCTACGCGACGGGCGGGTCTCGATGCGAGTCAGGTCGATGCCGTTCTGGTGGAACGGTACCAGCAGCTCGTGCAAGGCACCCGGCTTGTTGCTCATCGAAACGATGATCGAGGTCTTGTCGTCGCCGGTCGGCGGTACTTCCTGGTTACCGATCATCAGGAAGCGCGTGGAGTTGTCCGGGCGGTCTTCGATCTTCTCGGCCAGGCGAGTCAAACCGTACAGGTTGGCCGCCATATCGCCGGCGATCGCCGCCGAATTCCACTCGCCCTTGACCCGCTTGGCGGCCTCGGCATTGCTCGACACGGCCACGCGCTCCACGTTCGGGTAGTGCGCGTCCAGCCACTTGCGGCACTGGGCCAGCGACTGGGCGTGGGAGTAGATGCGGGTGATGCTGTCGGTCTTGGTGTTCTCGCCCACCAGCAGGTGGTGGTGAATGCGCAGCTCGACCTCGCCGCAAATCACCATGTCGTGCTCGAGGAAGCTGTCCAGGGTGTGGCTGACCGCGCCTTCGGTGGAGTTTTCCACCGGCACAACGCCGAAGTTGACGGCACCAGCCGCCACTTCGCGGAACACTTCGTCGATGGCCGCCATCGGCCGGCTGATCACCGCGTGGCCGAAGTGCTTCATGGCCGCAGCCTGGGTGAAGGTGCCTTCAGGGCCGAGGTAGGCGATTTTCAGCGGCTCTTCCAGGGCCAGGCACGACGACATGATTTCGCGGAACAGCCGCGCCATCTCTTCGTTGTCCAGCGGCCCCTTGTTGCGCTCCATCACGCGCTTGAGCACGGCGGCTTCACGCTCAGGGCGGTAGAACACCGGTTTTTCGCCTTCCGCCAGCGAGGCGGTCTTGACCTTGGCCACTTCCTGGGCGCACCGGGCGCGCTCGCTGATCAGCTCGAGGATCTTCTCGTCGAGGCTGTCGATGCGAACGCGCAACG
The DNA here is from genome assembly GCF_023100865.1 of Pseudomonas sp. A2. Lineage (NCBI taxonomy): Bacteria > Pseudomonadati > Pseudomonadota > Gammaproteobacteria > Pseudomonadales > Pseudomonadaceae > Pseudomonas > Pseudomonas sp. A2. The sequence continues at coordinate 1,525,125 of NZ_CP039127.1, read as the reverse complement.
CCTTCAGTTCGTGCTCGGACATCAGCCGTGCTCCTTCTCGAATTCGGCCATGTAGGCCACCAGGGCTTCGACTGCTTCAAGGCCCAGGGCGTTGTAGATGGAGGCGCGCATGCCGCCTACCGAACGGTGGCCCTTGAGGTTGAGCAGGCCACGGGCATCGGCGCCGGCGAGGAAGGCCTTGTCCAGGCGCTCGTCAGCCAGGCGGAACGGCACGTTCATCCACGAACGGGCGTTGTGGCTGATCGGGTTGGTGTAGAACTCGCTGCTGTCGATGAAGCCGTACAGGCGGTCTTTCTTGGCGCGGTTGCGCTGTTCCATGGCATCGACGCCACCCTGCTCTTTCAGCCACTCGAACACCAGGCCCGAGAGGTACCAGGAGTAGGTGGCCGGGGTGTTGTACATCGAGCCGTTGTCGGCCGAGACCTTGTAGTCGAGCATGGTCGGGCAGCTGCTGCGGGCGCGGCCCAGCAGGTCTTCGCGCACGATCACCACCACCAGGCCGCTCGGGCCGATGTTCTTCTGCGCGCCGGCGTAGATCAGGCCGTACTGCGACACATCGATCGGGCGCGAGAGGATGTCGGACGACATGTCGACCACCAGTGGCACGTCACCGGTTTCCGGCACCCAGTCGAACTGCAGGCCACCAATGGTCTCGTTGGACGCATAGTGCACGTAGGCAGCGTTCTTGGTCAGCTTCCACTCGTTCTGGCCCGGAATGGCCAGGTAGTCGTAAGGCTTGGCGCTGGCGGCGACGTTGACGTTGCCGAAGCGGCGCCCTTCCTCGATGGCCTTTTTCGACCAGATGCCGGTCTCGATGTAGTCGGCGGTGCCGTTTTCCGGCAGCAGGTTCAGCGGGATTTCGGCGAACTGCTGGCTGGCGCCGCCCTGCAGGAACAGCACCTTGTAGTTGGAGGGGACGGACAGCAGGTCACGCAGGTCCTGCTCGGCCTTTTCGGCGATGGCCACGTAATCGTCGCTACGATGGCTCATTTCCATCACCGACAAGCCCTTGCCACGCCAATCCAGCATCTCGGCCTGGGCGCGCTGCAGAACAGCGTCAGGAAGCGCGGCAGGGCCTGCGCAGAAGTTAAAGGCTCGTTTGCTCACATCCACTCTCGCTCTGCCAAATGGTACAAATTCGTTTCTTGCAGGCCTCGCATCGCTCTTGTAGGAGCAGCCTTGTGCTGCGAATGGGACGCGTAGCGGCCCCGGCTATCCATGCGTTGACGCTGAAATTCCGGGGCCGCTTCGCGTCCCATTCGCAGCACAAGGCTGCTCCTACAAAAACAGCATGCCCCTTCAGGGCCAGCCATTGCCTGCTGTAATCAGTCAAACGGGGCGATCTTGGTCGCCCCGTTCGGGTTTTACGCTTGCTTACTCCTGCGGGGCCTCTTCGGCGCCAGCAGCTTCTTCGTTGTCTGGCACTTCAGCCTCGACGCCCTCTTCCCCCGCCTCGATCACATCATCGAGTTCGTCCTCGGAAGGCTCCTGGATACGCTCCAGGCCCACCAGTGTCTCGTCGGTAGCCAGCTTGATCAAGGTCACGCCCTGAGTGTTGCGGCCCAGGCTGGACACCTCGCCAACGCGGGTACGCACCAGCGTGCCCTGGTCGGAGATCAGCATGATCTCCTCACCTTCCTGCACCTGGATGGCACCGATCAGCAGACCGTTGCGCCCCTTGGTGCCCATGGCGATCACACCCTGGCCACCACGGCCGCGACGCGGGAACTTGGACAGCGGAGTGCGCTTGCCGAAGCCACGCTCGGACGCGGTGAGGATCTGCGCGCCAGATTCCGGGATCAGCATGGAGATGATCTGCTGGCCCTTGCCCAGCTTCATGCCGCGCACGCCACGGGCGTTACGGCCCATCTCGCGCACCACGCTTTCAGCGAAGCGGATCACCTTGCCGGCGTCGGAGAACATCATGACTTCCTTGGCGCCGTCGGTGATGGCCGCGGCGATCAGGGTGTCACCTTCCTTCAGCTTCAGGGCGATCAGGCCGTTGGAGCGCGGACGGGCGAACTGCACCAGCGGGGTCTTCTTCACGGTACCCGAAGCGGTGGCCATGAAGATGTAGGCGCCGGTCGGCTCGGCCACCCATTCAGGGGTGTCGCCGTCTTCCTCGTCCACTTCCTCGGCCTCGACCACTTCGCCTTCGAGCACGGTGTCTTCCGCGTCCTCCAGCTCTTCGTCGGCGTCAGCGTTCTGCTGCAGGGCCTCGAGGTCGATCTGCAGCATGGCGGTGATGCGCTCACCTTCCTCCAGCGGCAACAGGTTGACCAGCGGGCGGCCGCGGGCGGCGCGGGACGCTTCAGGGATGTCGTAGGTCTTCAGCCAGTACACCTTGCCCTTGCTGGAGAACAGCAGCAGGGTGGCATGGCTGTTGGCAACCAGCAGGTGCTCGACGTAGTCCTCGTCCTTCACCCCGGTAGCCGACTTGCCTTTGCCGCCACGGCGCTGGGCCTGGTAGGCGGACAGCGGCTGGGTCTTGGCGTAGCCGCCGTGGGAGATGGTCACCACGCGCTCTTCTTCCGGGATCATGTCGCCGTAGTTGAGGTCGTGGCGCGCATCGAGGATTTCGGTACGGCGGGCATCGCCATATTCGGCGCGGATGGCTTCCAGTTCTTCGCGGATCACTTCCATCAGGCGCTCGGCGCTGCTGAGGATGCGGATCAGCTCGCCGATCTGCTCGAGGATTTCCTGGTACTCGGCCAGCAGCTTCTCGTGCTCCAGGCCGGTCAGGCGGTGCAGGCGCAGGTCGAGAATGGCCTGGGCCTGTTCCGGCGACAGGTAGTACTTGCCTTCACGCAGGCCGTACTGCTCCGGCAGGTCCTCGGGGCGGCAGGAATCGGCGCCGGCGCGCTCGACCATGACCTGCACGGCACTGGATTCCCAGGCAGTGGAGATCAGGGCTTCCTTGGCCTCGGACGGGGTCGGCGAGGCCTTGATCAGGGCGATGACCGGGTCGATGTTGGACAGCGCAACCGCCTGGCCTTCGAGGATATGGCCGCGTTCGCGGGCCTTGCGCAGCTCGAACACGGTACGGCGGGTTACCACTTCACGGCGGTGACGCACGAACGCTTCGAGCAGATCCTTGAGGTTGAGCAGACGCGGACGGCCGTCGACCAGGGCCACCACGTTGATACCGAATACGCTCTGCAGCTGGGTTTGCTGGTAGAGGTTGTTGAGCACCACTTCCGGCACCTCGCCGCGACGCAGCTCGATGACGATGCGCATGCCGTCCTTGTCGGACTCGTCGCGCAGCTCGGTGATGCCTTCGATCTTCTTCTCTTTGACCAGCTCGGCGATCTTTTCGATCAGACGAGCCTTGTTCAGCTGGTACGGCAGCTCGGTAACCACGATCTGCTGGCGGCCGCCGACCTTGTCGATGTCTTCGATCTCGGAGCGGGCGCGCATGTAGATGCGGCCACGACCGGTACGATAGGCCTCGATGATGCCCTGGCGGCCGTTGATCAGGCCGGCAGTCGGGAAGTCCGGGCCAGGGATGTGCTGCATCAGCTCATCGATGGTGACTTCGGGGTTGTCGATGAGTGCCAGGCAGCCATCGATGACCTCGCCGAGGTTGTGCGGCGGGATGTTGGTCGCCATGCCCACGGCGATACCGCTGGAACCGTTGACCAGCAGGTTGGGAATACGGGTCGGCATGACCGCCGGGATCTGCTCGGTGCCGTCGTAGTTGGGCACCCAGTCGACGGTCTCCTTGTGCAGGTCGGCCAGCAGCTCGTGGGCCAGCTTGGCCATGCGCACTTCGGTGTATCGCATGGCTGCGGCATTGTCGCCGTCCACCGAACCAAAGTTGCCCTGGCCGTCGACCAGCAGGTAGCGCAGCGAGAACGGCTGGGCCATACGCACGATGGTGTCGTAGACCGCGGTGTCGCCGTGCGGGTGGTACTTACCGATCACGTCACCGACCACACGGGCGGATTTCTTGTACGGCTTGTTCCAGTCGTTGCCCAGTTCGCTCATCGCATAGAGAACGCGACGATGCACGGGCTTCAAGCCGTCACGCGCATCGGGCAGCGCTCGCCCGACAATCACGCTCATCGCGTAGTCGAGGTAAGACTGTCTCAGTTCGTCTTCGATATTGACCGGGAGGATTTCTTTGGCCAGTTCGCCCATGAGAAGCCTGATTCCTTTTTCTGGTGAAACTTCGCAGCTCCATCAAGGGCCGAACGAAGCTCGCCGCCGCAGCGCATAAGGGTGCGACGACTTACGACAAATCAATGAGTTGTGCCATGGATCTGCGCAATGAAGGCCGCCGTGGTGGGCGGTCTTGGAAACTGCCGGATGTTATCACAAAGGCAGGGGCGGTGGGGAGATGTGGCAGGTGGCCTCACACGAGGGTAAATCTGGATTTTTTATAGCCTGTGCCGGCCTCTTCGCGGGTAAACCCGCTCCCACAGGTACACCACCGCCCTCAGGCCTTGTGCTATCCCTGTGGGAGCGGGTTTACCCGCGAAGAGGCCGGCACAGGCACTACGAATATCAGTGCAGCCGCTTGCGGCAGATCAATTGCGCCAGCTTGGCGGCATCCGGCCGCTCGACGATGCCGCGCTCGGTCACGATCACGTCGATCAGGTCGGCAGGGGTCACGTCGAATACCGGGTTGAACACCTCGACATCCGGCGCCACGCGGGTGCCGCCAATGTCCAGCAACTCGTCGGCAGCGCGCTCTTCCAGCGGGATGTCCTCGCCCGTGGCCAGGTTCAGGTCGATGCTGGTGCTCGGCGCCACCACCATGAACCGTACGCCGTGATGCATGGCGCTGACCGCCAGCTGATAGGTGCCGATCTTGCTGGCCACATCGCCGTTGGCGGCGATGCAGTCCGCGCCCACCACCACCCAGGTGATGCCCTTGCTTTTCATCAGGTGGGCCAGCGCCGAGTCGGCGCACAGGGTCACCGGGATGCCTTCGTTGGCCAGTTCCCAGGCAGTCAGGCGCGAACCATGCAGCCAAGGGCGGGTCTCGCCGGCGTATACACGCTCGACCATGCCCTCCAGGTAACCGGCACGGATCACCCCCAGCGCGGTACCGAAACCACCACAGGCCAGAGCACCGGCGTTGCCATAGGTGAGCAGGATCTGGGCGTTGCCCTGGTGGCGGCGGATCAGCTCGATACCGTGCTGGGCCATGGTCAGGTTGGCCTCGCGATCGCTCTCGTGGATGGCCACCGCTTCGGCCTCTAGTGCCGCCAGCACATCTTCGTCCTGACGCAGGCGCTGCAGGCGCTCACGCATGCGGTTCAGCGCCCAGAACAGGTTGGCGGCGGTAGGGCGCGCTTCCGCCAGGACAAGAAAGTCTTCCTCCAGGTCCATTTCCCAGTCGCCGCCCTCGGCCAGCCGCTCTTCCAGGGCCAGCACCAGGCCATAGGCCGCGGCAATGCCGATGGCCGAGGCGCCGCGCACGGCCATGTCGCGGATCGCCGCTGCAACCTGCGCGACATTGTCGCAGGCCAGCCAGCGCTCTTCCGACGGCAGCAGGCGCTGGTCGAGCAGGTGCAGGACGCCGCCCTGCCAGCGGATCCCGGTCACCTTCTCCGCCGCCAAAAGTCGCTCGCGCATCGCCTCTCCCCGTCGTTCGGATATCAAAAGCCGGCGATTATAGCGACCCTCGGGGCCGAGCGCTCGGGTATACTCCGGCGCAATTTTGCGAAGTTTCAGAGGACTGTTCTAATGAGCAACGTCGACCGCGCCGAAATCGCCAAGTTCGAAGCGCTGGCCCACCGCTGGTGGGACCGCGAAAGCGAGTTCAAGCCGCTGCACGAAATCAACCCGCTACGCGTCAACTGGATCGACGAGCGCGTCAGCCTCGCCGGCAAGAAGGTGCTGGACGTGGGTTGCGGCGGCGGCATCCTCAGCGAGGCGATGGCCCTGCGCGGCGCCACGGTCACCGGCATCGACATGGGCGAGGCGCCACTGGCCGTGGCCCAGCTGCACCAGCTGGAGTCGGGCGTGCAGGTGGAATACCGGCAGATCACCGCCGAAGCCCTGGCCGAGGAAATGCCCGAACAGTTCGACGTGGTCACCTGCCTGGAAATGCTCGAGCACGTGCCCGACCCGTCTTCGGTCATCCGCGCCTGCTACCGCATGGTCAAGCCTGGCGGCCAGGTGTTCTTCTCCACCATCAACCGCAACCCCAAGGCCTACCTGCTGGCCATCGTCGGCGCCGAGTACATCCTGAAGATGCTGCCGCGCGGCACCCACGACTTCAAGAAGTTCATCCGCCCGTCCGAGCTGGGCGCATGGAGCCGCGTTGCCGGCCTGCAGGTGAAAGACATCATCGGCCTGACCTACAACCCACTGACCAAGCACTACAAGCTCAGCAGCGACGTCGACGTCAACTACATGGTCCAGACCCTGCGCGAGGAATAAACATGAGTTTGCGAGCAGTACTCTTCGACATGGACGGCACCTTGCTCGACACGGCGCCGGACTTCATCGCCATCTGCCAGGCCATGCTCGCCGAGCGCGGCCTGCCGGCCGTCGATGACAAGGTGATCCGCGACGTGATCTCCGGCGGTGCCCGCGCGATGGTCGCCGCGACCTTCGCCATCAGCCCGGAGGCCGAGGGCTTCGAAGCCCTGCGCCTGGAGTTCCTCGAGCGCTACCAGCGCGACTGCGCGGTGCACAGCAAGCTGTTCGACGGCATGGCCGAGCTGCTGGCCGACATCGAGAAAGGCAACCTGCTGTGGGGCGTGGTCACCAACAAACCGGTGCGCTTTGCCGAGCCGATCATGCAGCAACTGGGCCTGGCCGAGCGTTCGGCGCTGCTGATCTGCCCGGACCACGTCAAGAACAGCAAGCCCGACCCCGAGCCGCTGATCCTCGCCTGCAAGACCCTCGGCCTGGACCCGGCCAGCGTATTGTTCGTCGGCGACGACCTGCGCGACATCGAGTCTGGCCGCGACGCCGGTACTCGCACGGCTGCAGTGCGCTACGGCTATATTCATCCAGAGGACAACCCCAACAACTGGGGCGCCGATGTGGTGGTGGACCACCCGCTGGAACTGCGCAAGGTGATCGACAGCGCGCTGTGCGGCTGCTGAACCCCGTCTAGACCGCAGCACAGCCCCTGTGGGAGCGGGTTCACCCGCGAATGCGCCAGCCCAGGCGATACCAGCGTCTGATAGTACGCATTCACGGGTAAACCCGCTCCCACAGGGGACGGTGCCGCGCCAACGAACTCGAAGGACCTACCATGTTCGACTACACCGCCCGCCCCGACCTGCTGCAAGGCCGGGTCATCCTGGTTACCGGTGCCGGCCGCGGCATCGGCGCCGCTGCCGCCAAGGCCTACGCTGCGCTGGGCGCTACTGTGCTGCTGCTGGGCAAGACCGAGGCCAATCTCAACGAGGTCTACGACCAGATCGAAGCCGCCGGGCACCCGCAACCCGTGGTGATCCCGTTCAACCTGGAAACCGCCCTGCCCCACCAGTACGACGAACTGGCAGTGATGATCGAAGACCAGTTCGGCCGCCTCGACGGCCTGCTGAACAATGCTTCGATCATCGGCCCGCGTACGCCGCTGGAGCAGCTGTCGGGTGACAACTTCATGCGCGTGATGCACATCAACGTCAATGCCACCTTCATGCTCACCAGCACCCTGCTGCCGCTGCTGAAGCTGTCGGAAGACGCTTCGGTGGTGTTCACCAGCAGCAGCGTCGGGCGCAAGGGCCGGGCCTACTGGGGCGCCTATGGCGTGTCCAAGTTCGCCACCGAGGGCCTGATGCAAACCCTGGCCGATGAACTGGAAGGCGTGGCACCGGTGCGCTCCAACAGCATCAACCCGGGTGCCACGCGCACGGCGATGCGGGCACAGGCCTACCCCAGCGAGAACCCGCAGAACAACCCGCTGCCGGAAGAGATCATGCCGGTGTACCTGTACCTGATGGGGCCGGACAGCAAAGGGGTGAATGGGCAGGCGTTCAACGCCCAGTAAGGCTTTTGCCTGTACCGGCCCTTTCGCGGGTGAACCCGCTCCCACAGGGTTATTCACCGCCCATGAGGGCAGCGCAGTACTTGTGGGAGCGGGTTTACCCGCGAAGAGGCCGGGACAGGAAAGCGATCAGCCCGCTGCCAACACCGGGCGCATGCGCCCTTGCTGGCGCCCTTCCAGCTGCATGCACCGCTCCAGGAACAGGTACATGCAGTCGTAGCTCTTGCAAATCGCCTTGCGCAGTTCATTGCGCAGCCCCAGGGTCGGGTTCTCGCCCGCCAGGGTGCAGATGATCTCCAGCGCCTCCCACGGGTGCGCATCGTCATACTGGGCATGCATCTTCAGCCACTTCATCGCCCGCTTGCGCTGGTCCTCCGGGAAGCCCAGCGCATAGGTGTCGGTGGAGCACACCACCGCCGACCATTCACCGGTCGCACCTTCGATGGCGTAGTTGGTCGCCGCCATGGAAATGGCCAGGTTCTCGGTGGCGCACACGCGCCAGCACCAGTCGTTCAGGCCGTTCAGTTCAGGCGGCACTTCCTGGGCCTGCAGTTCGTGCAGGTGCACGCCATGCGCCTGGCACCAGTTCACCCAATAGTCGGCGTGGTTAAGCTCGACACGGATGTTGCGCGTCAGCCAGCGCCGCGCCATGTCTTCGCCCTGGTGCCGGCCATAGCGGGTCTTGGTCAGGTTGTGGGCCATGTACAGCGAGAACTGCTCCACCACCGGCCAGCCACCAATCAGGTACTGGCGGATGGTCGATTGCTTCAACTGGCCATCGCGCAGGCGCGCGTAGAATTCATGCTCGACTACCCGGCGCTTGCTCTCGCGGCAGTCTTCAATCAGTTGCTGGGCCCATTGGGGGTAGCTGGCGGGATCCATCAAAGGCCCGATACGAACGAATGCGTCAATCACTTTCAGCTCCTTGATCCTTGTGATTTCTAGCTAGCGAAACGTGCCAGGTGCCCGCTGCAACAGAGGCCGGGCGGCGATCCGTTGGCGCTGCAGACTGTCACAGGTGAACACCTGGGGGCGTTCGATGAGGTAGCGCTGGGCATAATCCACGCCAATTTCCTGCAAGGCCTGCTCGATCAAGGGTGTTTCGACGAATTCGGCAATGGTGCGCTTGCCCATTACATGACCGATGTGGTTGATGACCTCGACCATGGCCCGGTTGACCGGGTCGTCGAGCATGTCCTTGACGAAACTTCCGTCGATCTTCAGGTAATCCACGGGCAAATGCTTGAGATAGGCGAACGACGACATGCCGGCGCAGAAATCGTCGAGCGAGAAGCGACAACCCAACCCCTTCAACTCGTTGATGAAGCGGATGGCACTGCCAAGGTTGGCTATGGCGCTGGTTTCGGTGATTTCGAAACAGATCATCCGTGGCGGAATAGCGTATTCGACGAACAGGCGTTGCAAGTATTCGAGGAACTTGTCGTCGCCGATACTCGACCCCGACAGGTTGATCGCGCAGATCGAAAGCGGCCCCTCGCGCCCTTCGTCCAGGCACTGGCGGATGACCAGGAACACATTGCGCACCACCCAGCGGTCCAGCGCGGTCATCAGGCCGTAGCGCTCGGCCGCCGGGATGAAGCTGCTGGGCAGGATGGTACGCCCGCTTTCGTCGTGCAGGCGCAGCAAGATCTCGATATGGCCGGGGCCTTCGAATGTTTTCAGCGGGGCGATTTCCTGGGCGTACAGGCAGAAGCGGTTTTCTTCCAGGGCCACGTGCAAGCGCTGGATCCAGGCCATTTCACCAAAGCGCATGGACAGCTCGCTGTCGTCGGCATGGTACACCTGCACGCGGTTGCGGCCCTTTTCCTTGGCCATGTAGCAAGCCATGTCGGCGGCGCGCAGCGAGGTTTCGAGGGTGCCGGGGGACTGGGCCATGTGCACCAGGCCGACACTGACGGTGGTGACGAACGGCCGCCCTTTCCACACGAAATGCAGGCTCTGCACCAGCTGGCGCAGCTGCTCGGCAATGCGCTCGGCCTGGTCGGGCGGGCAGTTTTCCAGCAGCACGCCGAATTCGTCACCACCCAGCCGGGCGAGGGTATCGCCCTCGCGCAGGCCGGACTGCAGCACGGCGCAGATGTGCCGCAGCAGCTCGTCGCCGGCGGCATGCCCGCAGGTATCGTTGACCAGCTTGAACTGGTCGAGGTCGAGGAACATCAGCGAATGCCGCCCGGCCTGGCGCGCCAGGTCATTGAGCGCCTGCTCCAGGCGGTATTCGAACTCGCGGCGGTTGGCCAGGCCGGTCAGGGCATCGTGGGTCGCCTGCCAGGACAGGTTGGCGATGTACTGGCGCTCCTGGGTCATGTCGTGCAGCACCAGCACGATACCGCTGACCTGGCCGTCATTGACGATCGGCGAGCCGACCAGGTTGACCGACACAGTGCTGCCGTCCAGGCGCTGGATCAGCCGGGCATGCTCGGCGCCGCCCTTGAGGCTGCCACTGAGCACCTGCTCGACCAGGCTGCGGCCGTCTTCCTCTGCCTGCTCGTCCACCAGGCTGAACAGCGCCGACAACGGCAGGCCCTGGGCTTGGCCGGCCTGCCAGTGGGTCAGTTGTTCGGCGGCCGGGTTCATGTAGCCGATACTGCCCTCCACATCGGTGGTAATCACCGCATCGCCAATGGCCTGCAGGGTAATCTGCGCCCGCTCCTTTTCTTCTTGCAGGGCGCTGGCAAAGGCCTGGCGCTGGGCCAGCAGCTTGCTGGAGCGGCGCCAGGCAATGGCAATCAGGAACATTGCGGTCAGCAGGTTGGTGATCAGCAGCACCCGCAGCAGCATGCGCGAGCCTTCGCCCAAGGCATCGCTGAACGCCTTGGCGGCCGGGGTTACCCCTTCGTTGATGGTGACGATGCGCGCCTTCCAGTCGCTTACCGTGCGGGCGTCGACCGGGCCAGCGGCGAAGCTGCTGCGCATTTCCATGGCCAGCATATCCAGCTTGCCCAGGTAGTCGTCGCCGATGTCCCAGTAGTCGATGGCCGTCTGCATGTAGCTTACATTGCGAAAGTTACGGTAGAACCAGATGATCCGCTCGACATCGTCGGGGTGGTTACCGCCTTGCAGCACGGCCTGGCGCGCGGCATCCAGGTCGGGGCTGGGCTGGTCCATCACTTCGCGCAGTTGGTGGTCGCCCTGGGGCACGGTGATAGCCTGGCGATAGCGCTGATAGGTGCTGTCGTCGCGGGTCTCGGCGTACAGGTTGAGGTAGTAGATGGCGTCTTTCTGCGCCTTGGACCACAAACTTTCGCCCGCGACGTAGGCACGCACGGCCGAGAGCGTATAAAGGCTCAGGCTGCCCAAGGCTACCTGGAAGACCACAACGGCGATGAAGGGCCAGGTGATGCCGAGCAACTTTGGCGCTTCTAGAGTGCGATGTCCCTTCATGGAGTCCCTGTCACAGAGCAGATAAGGCGCAAATCAACCCAGACAAAGCACAGCGTAGGCCATTTGCCATCCTCGCGGTTGGGTTTTTTATGACAGGAAACCCGGGGGGGTTCGCACGGCCTTCCCGGCCCTATCGCCGGCAAGCCAGCTCCCACAGGTACCCCACAATGCTCAGGCCTGTGGTAATCCTGTGGGAGCTGGCTTGCCGGCGATAGGGCCCGCCCAGGCAGCCACAAATTCAGCTTTGCTGCAGGTGCCCGTAAAGCTTGGCATATAACCCACCCTCGGCAATCAGCTGCTGGTGGTCGCCATCCTCGGCCACATGCCCGCCGTCGAACACCAGCACCCGGTCGGCCTGTTTCACCGCCGACAGGCGGTGGGCGATAATCAGTGTGGTGCGGCCGCTGAGGAAGCGCGCCAGGGCCTGGTGCAGGTTGTACTCGGTGGCGGCATCCAGGGCCGAGGTGGCTTCATCGAGGATCACCACCTTGGGTTCGGCCAGCACCATGCGGGCAATGGCCAGGCGCTGGCGCTGGCCACCGGACAAGCGCACGCCGGAGCGCCCCACCACACTGTCCAGGCCTTGCGGCAAGGCGGCGATGGTGGCATCCAGCTGGGCGATGCGCAGTGCCTGCCAGCAAGCCTCGTCGCTGCAGTCACGGCCCATGGTCAGATTGGCGCGCACGGTGTCGTTGAACAACGACGGGTGCTGCAACACCACCGCGACGTTTTCACGCAGGGTTTCCAGGCCGATTTCCTGCAGGCTGGCACCGCCAAAGCGGATGGTGCCGGCCTGGGCGCTGTAAAGCCCCAGCAACAGCTGCACCAGGGTGCTCTTGCCGCCACCGCTGGCGCCGACTATCGCCACCTTCTCGCCCGGGGCGATGGACAGGTCGAGGTGCTCGAGCACCGGCTCGTCGGCATAGGCAAAGCGCAGGTCGCGCACTTCGATGCCCACCGTCTCGCGGCCGGCGAACGGGTCGCTGGCAGCCGGGTACTGCGGCTCGTCGTCGCGTGCCAGCAGTTCGTTGAGGCGGCTCAGCGCACCACCGGCGGCGTAGTAGGCGTATTGCAGGTTGAGCAACTGCTCCACCGGGCCGATCATGAACCACAAGTAGCTGAATACCGCCAGCATCTGGCCGATCGACAGGTCGGAGAACAGCACGGTGAGCATGGCCGCGGCGCGGAAGATATCGATGCCGAACTGGAACAGCAGGCCACTGGCGCGGCCGCTGGCATCGCTTTTCCACTGCGAGTCCACGGCGTAGTCCCGCACTTCGCGGGCGCGAAGGCCAAGGCGACCGAGGAAGTAGCCCTGGCGGTTACCGGCGCGGATTTCCTGAATGGCGTCGAGGGTTTCCGCCAGCGCCTGGGTAAAGCGTGCGGTGCTGTCGTTCTCGAGCTTTTTCAGGTGCTTGACGCGCTTGCCCAACTGCACGGTGAAATAGATCACCAGCGGGTTGAACAGCAATATCAGCATGGCCAGCTGCCAGTGCATCCAGATCAGGATGGCCGCCGTGCCGGTCAGGGTCAGCATGGCCACCAGGAAGCGGCTCAGGGTTTCGCCGACGAACTTGTCGAGGGTGTCCAGGTCGGTGACCAGGTGAGTGGTTACCGTGCCGCTGCCCAGGCTTTCGTATTCCTTCAGCGAGATGCGCTTGAGCCGCTCGATCAGGCGAATGCGCAGGCGATAGACGATGTCCTTGGCCAGGCCGGCGAACAGCTTGGCCTGGATCACGTTGAACGCCAGCGCGGCCAAGCGCAGGCACAGGGTCAGCAGCAACATAAGGCCGATGTAGCCCGCCGCCACCTGCCAGCTGGACGGCAGCAGGTGGTTCATCCACTTCAGCGCGGCATCGCCGTGGCCCAGCAGCACTTCGTCCACCAGCAGCGGCAGCAACAGCGGGATGGGCACGCTGCAGCAGGCCGCCAATACGGCAATGAAGTTGGCGGACCAGAGGTTTTTCTTGTGATGCAGGGCCAGGCGGCGGATTTCCGCCCAGCTCAGTCGATCGGCCGCAGTGTGAGGCTTGCCCGGCACCGGGTCGGGTGACCCAGGCACATCAAGCACAGGCGGCCTGCTGCAGCCAGCGGCCGAGCAAGGGTTGCAGGCGCTCCAGCGGCTGATAGCCGTTGGTCAGCAGGGCCAGTTGGCCATTGCGTTCGGCCAGCAAGGTCGGGAAACCGGCGATGCCCAGGTCCTGGGCCCAGCTGAAATCGGCTGCAGTGGCGGCGCGGGTGTCGGCACAGGCGAAGGCCTCGGCGAACACGGTGCGGTCGAAGCCTGCCTGTTCGGCCAGGTCGACCAGATGCGGCGCAATGGTCACGTCCACGCCCTGCTCGTAGAACGAACGCTGGATCAGCGCCAGCAGCGGCCAGACGCGTTCGGCGTCCAGCTCGCGGGCGGTGACCAGGGCACGGCAGGCCGGCTCGGTGTCGTAGACGAAGCCGTCGGGCATGGCCCCCTCGAAGCGGAACGGCTGGCCGGTGGCGTCGGCCACCGCCTGCCAATGTTCAAGGATGTACTTGCGGGTAGAGCTGTCCAGGGCACTGCCGCCGGTACGCAGCCCGCCCGGCACCAGGCGGGTGGGCACGCCCGCGTCACGCGCCTGGGCGATCAGGGCCGCTGCCACGGGTGCGAAACCCCAGCACCAGGAGCACATCGGGTCCATCACATAGATCAGGCGTGCAGACATGCATCAAGCCTCGGCTTTGTAGTTGTAACCGATCGGGTGCGGCAGGTTGCGAGCCTTGGCCAGCTCGATCTGCTTCTGCCGGTCGATGGCGCTACGCCGGGTCTTCTCGCTCAGGGTGTCCCAGCAATGCGGGCAGCTGACCCCTGGCGAATAGTGCTCGGACGCGCGCTCCTCTGCGTTGATCGGGTGGCGGCAGGCGTGGCACTGGTCGTACTCGCCTTCGCTCAGGTCATGGCGCACCGTGACGCGGTTGTCGAAGACGAAGCAGTCGCCGTCCCACAGGCTTTCTTCCTGAGGCACTTCCTCGAAGTATTTCAGGATGCCGCCCTTAAGATGATAGACCTCCTCGAAGCCTTCACCGAGCATGTAGCTGGAGGCTTTTTCGCAACGGATACCGCCGGTACAGAACATGGCAACCTTCTTGTGCTTGCTGGGGTCGAAGTTGGCCTTGATGTAGTCGGGGAACTCGCGGAAGGTTTCGGTCTTCGGGTCGATGGCGCCCTTGAAGGTGCCGATTGCCACTTCATAGTCGTTGCGGGTGTCGATCAGCAGTACTTCCGGGTCGCTGATCAGCGCGTTCCAGTCCTTGGGCTCGACGTAGGTGCCGACCACCTGGTTCGGGTCCACGCCCGGTACGCCGAGGGTTACGATCTCTTTCTTGAGCTTGACCTTGGTGCGGTAGAACGGCTGTTCGTCGCAGTACGATTCCTTGTGGTCGACATCGGCCAGGCGTGGGTCGTTGCGCAGCCAGGCCAGCAGGCCGTCGATGCCTTCGCGGGTGGCCGACACGGTGCCGTTGATGCCCTCGCGGGCCAGCAGCAGGGTGCCCTTGACGTTGTTGTCGAGCATGGTCTTGAGCAGCGGCTCGCGCAGCTCGACGTAGTCTTCCAGGGTGACGAACTTGTACAGCGCCGCGACGACGATGGGTTGGGACATGAAGCAGGATCTCCAGTGGTTGCCCTCGTAAGGGGCGGACCGGGTTTGACAGTGTGACAAAAAAGCAGGGGGCGCTTTGCGCCCCATTCGCGGCACAAGGCCGCTCCTACAGGGGAATGCACCAGCCGACGGGCTGCGCTATCCCTGTAGGAGCGGCCTTGTGCCGCGAATGGGCCGCAAAGCGGCCCCCGGATTTTGCAGGATTCTACCAGAACAACAGCAAGGTTTCAGTGCCCGCCGCCCGCGCACACCGGCGAGGCCGGTGCAACGCCGACCTTGGCCCACTCTTCGGCGGTGTAGGTGTGGATGGCCAGGGCATGGATCTCGCCCATCAGCTCACCCATGGTGGCGTACACCTTCTGGTGGCGCTTGACGCTGTTCAACCCGGCAAATTGCTCGCTGACGATCACTGCCTTGTAGTGGGTCTCCTGACCACGACTGTGCATGTGGCTTTCATTGAGCACTTGCAGGTGTTGCGGCGCCAGGGCGGCCAGCTGCTGTTCGATACGCTGTTGCATGGTCATCGCGGCGTACTCACTTCTTCGCCGGGGCGGCGGCCTTGCCAGCGTTCGGGTCCAGTTCCTTGGTCATGTCATCCAGCAGCTTGTTCACCACCGGTACCGCTGGCTCCAGACTCTGCTGGGTCAGCTGGGCCGACTGCTGGGTGACCTTGGGCATTTCGCGCAGCACTTTCTTGCCCAGCGGCGATTCGTAGAACTTGACCAGGTCCTTGAGCTCCTGCTCGGTGAAGGTCTGGGTGTACAGGTCGACCATCTTCGGCTTCAGCTTGTTCCAGCCGATGGCGTTGTCCAGCGCGGCGTTGGCCTTGGCCTGGTAGCTTTCCAGCACCGGCTGCTTGGTGGCCGGGGCCTTGGTCTGGGCGAAACGCTGGGCGAACATCTGCTGGACCTGCATGTACACCGGGGTGCCCAGCTTGTCGGCGTTGGCCAGGGTCAGGAATTTCTCGGCAGCAGCGTTGTGGCTGGCGGTGGCAGCGAGTACCTGGCCGCTGGCGCAAGCCAGGGCAACGGCGGCACAAAGGACACGGAGACGGGTCATTGCATTTCCTTCAGAAGAGAGGGAGGCGGGTACCTCAGAGTAGAGCATTCTGCGCCGTGGTGGCGATGTGCTCAAGTGGCACGACGAGCGACGGAACCGCTCGGTCGAATCAGGGCCTAAACTGCGATTTCGAACTACAAGGGAGTGAGTACAGAATGAGCCGTATCGAGACAGACAGCCTGGGCCCGGTCGAAGTTCCTGAGGACGCCTACTGGGGTGCGCAGACCCAGCGTTCGCTGATCAACTTCGCCATTGGCAAGGAACGCATGCCCATCGCGGTGCTGCATGCCCTGGCGCTGATCAAGAAGGCCGCGGCACGCGTCAACGACCGCAACGGCGACTTGCCGGCCGACATCGCCCGGCTGATCGAACAGGCCGCCGACGAAGTGCTTGGCGGCGAGCATGACGACCAGTTCCCGCTGGTGGTCTGGCAGACCGGCAGCGGCACCCAGAGCAACATGAACGTCAACGAAGTGATCGCCGGGCGGGCCAATGAACTGGCCGGCAAGGGCCGTGGCGGCAAGGCGCCCGTGCACCCCAACGACCACGTCAACCGCTCGCAGAGCTCCAACGACTGCTTCCCCACCGCCATGCACATCGCTGCGGCGCAGGCGGTGCACGAAAAGCTGCTGCCGGCCATCGCCGAGCTGTCCTCGGGGCTGGCCGAGCTGTCGGCACGCCACCACAAGCTGGTAAAGACCGGCCGCACGCACATGATGGACGCCACGCCGATCACCTTCGGCCAGGAGGTATCGGCCTTCGTCGCCCAACTCGACTACGCCCAGCGTGCCATCCGCGCCACCCTGCCGGCGGTGTGCGAGCTGGCTCAGGGCGGCACTGCCGTGGGCACCGGGCTCAACGCCCCGCACGGTTTTGCCGAAGCCATTGCCGCCGAACTGGCGGCGCTGTCCGGCCTGCCGTTCGTCACCGCGCCGAACAAGTTCGCTGCCCTCGCCGGCCACGAACCGCTGACCAGCCTGGCCGGCGCCCTGAAGACCCTGGCCGTGACCCTGATGAAAATCGCCAATGACCTGCGCCTGCTGGGTTCCGGCCCGCGCGCCGGGTTGTCCGAGGTACGCCTGCCGGCCAACGAGCCGGGCAGCTCGATCATGCCAGGCAAGGTCAACCCTACCCAGTGCGAGGCGCTGTCGATGCTGGCCTGTCAGGTGCTGGGCAACGACGCGGCGATCGGCTTTGCCGCCAGCCAGGGGCATTTGCAACTGAACGTGTTCAAGCCGGTGATCATCCACAACCTGCTGCAGTCGATCGAATTGCTGGCTGACGGCTGCCGCAACTTCCAGCAGCACTGCGTGGCGGGCATCGAGCCGGATGCCGAGCAGATGGCGGCACACCTGGAGCGGGGGTTGATGCTGGTGACGGCACTTAACCCGCATATTGGCTATGACAAGGCAGCGGAAATTGCCAAGAAGGCCTATGGCGAAGGCAAGACCTTGCGCGAGGCGGCACTGGAGTTGAAGTACCTGACCAATGAGCAGTTCGACCAGTGGGTGAGGCCGGAGAACATGCTGGCTCCGGGGGGTAAGGGCTGAGTCGTGCACTGCCTTTACCGGCCCTTTCGCGGGTGAACCCGCTCCCACAGGATTACCACAAGGCTGAATATTGTGGGATCCCTGTGGGAGCGGGTTCACCCGCGAAGAGGCCGGTACAGGCGATCATTGAGCCTGGGCCAACCGCGCCCTGCGGGCGCGCCACCCGGCCGCCAGCGAAGGCCCCAGCGCCACCAGCGCCGAGCCCAGCACCACGGTCACCGCCCCCACATAGCCCAGGGCATTGATGTCCTCGGCGTGCACATAATCAGGCCACACCAACGCCGCCAGTGCCACCGCGACAAAGGTCACCAGCGGGGTCAGCGCCAGCGTGGCACTCACCCGCGACGCCTCCCAGTGCGCCAGCGCCTCGGCGAACGCGCCATAGGCCACCAGGGTGTTCAGGCAACAGGCCAGCAACAGCCAGCCTTGCACCGGGGTCAGCTGCAACGCCTCCAACGGGTGGGCCCAGGGTGTCAGCAGCGCGGCGCAACTGAGGTAGATCACCATCATTACCTGCTGCGAATGCCACACCGTCAGCAACTGCTTCTGGCTGAGCGCATAGAACACCCAGACGCTGGTGGCCAGCAGGATGGTCAGCACGCCGGTGGTATAGGTGCCGAGCGAGGTCAGCAGCTCTTCCAGGCGCTGGTTGAAAAACAGCCCGAACCCCGCCAGCAGGATCAGCAGACCCACGCCCTGCCCCAGGCTGAAGCGCTCGCGAAACACGAACACGCTGGCCACCAGCAACAGCACCGGGCCGATCTGCACGACCAGTTGCGCGGTGCCCGGGCTGAGCAGGTTCAGGCCAATCAGGTACAGCACGTAGTTGCCCATCAGGCCAAGCACGGCCACTACCACCAGGCCTTTGCCCTTGGGCGCCAGTTTGCGCAAGGAAGGCAACCTGCGCTTGGCGGCCAGCCAGGCGAACAGCAGGCCGCCGGAGACCAGCAGGCGGTACCAGGTGACGGTGACCGGGTCGACCACTTGCAGCACCTGCTTGAGCTTGATCGGCAGGATGCCCCAGAGCAACGCCGTCAAAAGTGCCAGGAAAAGGCCATAGCCCCAGCGGCCGGTAATGGTGTGCATAGAATCCTCGATCGAGCCCGTGGTGGGGGTGGTTGAATTCTACGGGCTTGGAGGGCGGGGACGGTGGTGGGTGCCGGGAAAAGAATTCATCAGGTCATTCTTCTGCGGCATGGCTTGGCAGTTGTGCTGCCTGTTCTGACCTATTCGCGGGTAAACCCGCTCCCACAAGGATCACACAAGATTCAGCCCTGTGGTATTTCTGTGGGAGCGGGTTCACCCGCGAAGAGGCCAGAACAGGCAAACAGGAACTTCGATTATTTCTTGTCCCTGGCAAACGCCGCCTCAAGCGCCTGGTTGATGGTGCGCAACACCTTCACCCGCGCCCAGCGCTTATCGTTGGCCTCCACCAGCGTCCACGGCGCAATTTCGGTGCTGGTGCGGTCGACCATGTCGCCCACCGCCTGGACATAGTCGTCCCACTTGTCGCGGTTGCGCCAGTCATCCTCGGTGATCTTGTAACGCTTGAACGGGATCTGCTCGCGCTCTTCGAAACGCTCCAGCTGGGTCTGCTGGTCGATCGCCAACCAGAACTTGACCAACACCGTGCCGGCATTCACCAGCTGTTCCTCGAAATCGTTGATCTCGCTGTAGGCACGCATCCAGTCCGCCGGGCTGCAGAAGCCTTCCACACGTTCCACCAGCACCCGCCCATACCAGGAACGGTCGAAGATGGTGAACTTGCCACGCGCCGGAATGTGCCGCCAGAACCGCCACAGGTATGGCTGCGCGCGTTCTTCTTCAGTGGGTGCGGCAATGGGCACGATGCGGTACTGGCGCGGGTCCAGCGCTGCCGCCACGCGGCGGATGGCACCGCCCTTGCCGGCAGCGTCGTTGCCTTCGAACACCGCCACCAGGGCATGCCGGCGCATGTGCTTGTGGCGCAGCAGGCCGGCCAGGCGGGCCTGCTCGGTGACCAGTTGCTCCTGGTAGTCGGACTTGTCCAGGCGCAAGGTCATGTCCAGCGCGCCGAGCAGGCTGCGCTGGTCGATGCTGCGGCCCAGCGGGGCGACGTTGCCCTGGTGCTTGCCTTTGGGGTTGTTGTCCAGTGCCGCCTGCAGGCTTTCCAGCAGGATGCGCCCTACCGCCAGGCTGCGGTAGTTCGGGTCGACGCCCTCGATGACATGCCATGGCGCGTAGTCGCGGCTGGTGCGGCGCAGCACGCGCTCACCAAAGCGCACGAAACGGTCGTAGGTTTCCGACTGCTGCCAGTCCAGCGGGCTGATCTTCCAGCTGTGCAGCGGGTCGTCCTTGAGCGATTTCAGCCGCGCCTTCATCTGCTTCTTGGACAGGTGGAACCAGAACTTGATGATCAGCGCACCTTCGTCGCACAGCATCTCTTCCAGGCGTTCGGCGCCGGTGATGGCCTGGTCGAGCACGGCATCCTTGAACACCCCGTGCACCCGCCCCTGCAGCATCTGGCTGTACCAGTTGCCGAAGAACACGCCCATCCGCCCCTTGGGTGGCAGGGCCCGCCAGTAGCGCCAGGCCGGCGGGCGGGCCAGCTCTTCGTCGGTCTGCTGGTCGAAGGTGAGCACATCGATCATGCGCGGGTCCATCCACTCGTTCAGCAGTTTGACCGTCTCGCCCTTGCCGGCGCCTTCGATACCGTTGATCAGCACGATCACCGGGAAGCGCGCCTGCTGCTTGAGTTCGTACTGGGCTTCGAGCAGGGCCTCGCGCAAAGCGGGTACCTCGGCGTCGTAAGCCTCCTTGTCGATGCTGTGGCCGATTTCTGCGGATTCGAACATGCACTGGCTCCTTCAATGGATAAGCAAGACTAGCGGATTTGAAGGCTTGTGCAGTACCTGTGGGAGCGGGCGTGCCGGCGATAGGGCCGGCACAGCCAGCGTAAAATCCTCAGATGGCATAAAATCCGCCCATCCGCTGCAACCGAGCCAACCATGTCCACCCTCCTCCAGCACGCCCAGATCGACTGGGACGACCAGGGCCGCCCCCATTCGCGGCAATACGACGACGTCTATTTCGCAGTCAACGAAGGCATCGAAGAAACCAGGCACGTGTTTCTCGGGCAAACCCGTCTGGCCGAGCGCTTTGCCAACCTCGCCCCGCACGCCTGCGTGATGATCGGCGAAACCGGGTTCGGCACCGGCATGAATTTCTACTGCGCCTGGCAACTGTTCGAGCAGCACGCCCATGCCGAGTCCCGCCTGCATTTCGTCAGCGTCGAAAAATACCCCCTCGGTCGCGACGACCTGGCCCGTGCCATACGCCTGTGGCCGGAACTGACGGCCTACAGCCAGCCCCTGCTGGAGCAGTACGTGGCGGTGCACCCTGGCTTCCAGCAGTTCACCTTCGACAACGGCCGGGTCACCCTCACCCTGCTGATAGGCGACGTACTGGAGCAGTTGCCGCAACTCGATGCGCAGATCGATGTGTGGTTCCTCGACGGCTTCGCGCCGGCCAAGAACCCCGACATGTGGACCCCGGAGCTGTTCGCGCAACTGGCACGGCTGTCACACCCGGGCACGGTGCTAGGCACCTTCACCACCACCGGCTGGGTACGCCGCAGCCTGGTCGATGCCGGCTTCGCCATGAAGAAGGTGCCGGGCATCGGCAAGAAATGGGAAGTGATGAGCGGCGCCTATGTCGGCCCTGTGCCCAGCCCCGGTGCGCCATGGTATGCGCGCCCGGCTGCCGTTGCAGGGCCGCGTGAAGCGCTGGTGATAGGCGCCGGGCTCGCCGGCAGCACCACCGCCGCCAGCCTGGCACGGCGTGGCTGGCAGGTTACCGTGCTGGAACGCCACGACACGCCGGCTCAGGAAGCTTCGGGTAACCCGCAAGGGGTGCTGTACCTCAAGTTGTCCGCCCATGGCACGGCGTTGTCGCAGATGATCCTCGCCGGTTTCGGTTACACCCGGCGCCAGTTGCAGCGCCTGCAACGTGGCCACGACTGGGATGCCTGCGGCGTGCTGCAACTGGCCTTCGACAGCAAGGAAGCCGAACGCCAGGGCAAACTGGCTGACGCCTTCGAACATGGCCTGCTGCACTCGCTGGAACGTGCAGAAGCCGAAGCCATCGCAGGTGTGGCCTTGCCGGCTGGCGGGCTGTTCTATCCCGAAGGTGGCTGGGTGCACCCGCCGGCGCTGTGCCAGCAGCAGTTGCAGCACCCGGGTATTCGCCTGCTGACGCACCAGGAGGTGCTCGAGCTGCGCAAGGTCGACGGGCAGTGGCAAGCCTGGGCTGGCGAACGTTTGCTGGCCAGCGCGCCGGTGGTGGTGCTGGCCGGTGCCGCCGACGTACTGCGCTTCGAACCATGCGCGCAGCTGCCACTCAAGCGCATCCGCGGGCAGATCACCCGCCTGCCGGCCACCCCCAGCAGCCGCGCGCTGCGCACCGTGGTGTGTGCGGAAGGCTATGTAGCGCCGCCGCGCGGGGATGAACACACCTTGGGCGCGAGCTTCGACTTCCACAGCACAGACCTGGCGCCGACGGTAGCCGAGCATCAGGGCAACCTGGCATTGCTGGACGAGATTTCGGTCGATCTGGCCCAGCGCCTGGGCACCGCCGAACTGGACCCCGGGCAATTGCAGGGACGTGCAGCGTTCCGTTGCACCAGCCCGGATTACCTGCCGATCGTCGGGCCGGTGGCGGATGCGCAGGCGTTCGCCCAGGCCTATGCAGTGCTGGGCCGGGATGCGCGGCAGG
Organism: Pseudomonas sp. A2; assembly: GCF_023100865.1. Classification (NCBI taxonomy): domain Bacteria; kingdom Pseudomonadati; phylum Pseudomonadota; class Gammaproteobacteria; order Pseudomonadales; family Pseudomonadaceae; genus Pseudomonas; species Pseudomonas sp. A2. Next base: position 1,502,773 of record NZ_CP039127.1, on the reverse strand, counting down.
TGCCGGACGTGGCCTGCCCCTGGCTGGATGGGTTGTATGTGAACAGCGGGCACGGCTCGCGCGGGTTGATCACGGCGCCGTTGAGCGGCGAACTGGTGGCGGCGTGGGTGTGCGGTGAACCGCTGCCGTTGCCACGGGCGGTGGCGGAGGCGTGCCACCCGAATCGGTTTGGGTTGCGTAAATTGATCCGCGGGAAGTGATTGCATCGGGTGCATGCCGTTGAATTGGTTGCGCCTGTGAGATCGAGCGCCGCCCGCGCGGCGCTTCGCAGCACAAGGCTGCTCCTACATCTGTTTCGGGCCAGTCATTCCTGCGATACAAGCACGCGGCCCCTTTGCGCTCACCCCGATATCGTGTCGGACAAACAAGGCGGTCGCGCGCGCATTGGTACAGGCGTTACTGGCCCGAAACAGATGTAGGAGCAGCCTTGTGCTGCGAAGCGCCGCGCGGGCGGCGCTCGATGTCCGCAACACCACAACACCCAAGACAGGCACCTGCCAACGCCACCTCATATAACAGATCGATCTAAAACTCTCGCTAACCACATGGGTCAGTTCCTTAAGGTGCCCTAATCCGGGGCACCCCCTCCCCAACGGAAAAACCGGTAAGGACCTATGTGCGGATTAGCAGGAGAGTTGCGTTTTACACCCATCGACCAAGCCCCTCGCCCAGCCGACCTGGCTGCGGTAGAGCGCATAACCCACCACCTGGCGCCCCGCGGCCCGGATGCCTGGGGCTTCCATAGCCAAGGCCCCATCGCCCTCGGCCACCGGCGCCTGAAAATCATGGACCTGTCCGACGGCTCTGCCCAGCCGATGGTGGACAACACCCTGGGCCTGTCGCTGGCCTTCAACGGCGCCATCTACAACTTCCCCGAACTGCGCCAGGAGCTGCAGGCCCTGGGCTACAGCTTCTGGTCCGACGGCGACACCGAGGTGTTGCTGAAGGGCTACCACGCCTGGGGCGCGGCCCTGCTGCCCAAGCTCAATGGCATGTTCGCCCTGGCGATCTGGGAACGCGACAACCAGCGCCTGTTCCTCGCCCGCGACCGCCTGGGCGTAAAGCCCTTGTACCTGTCGCGCAACGGCGAGCGCCTGCGCTTCGCCTCGACCCTGCCAGCGCTGCTCAAGGGTGGTGACATCGACCCGATGCTCGACCCGGTGGCACTCAACCACTACCTGAATTTCCACGCCGTGGTGCCGGCGCCACGCACCCTGCTGGCCAACGTGCAAAAGCTGGAACCCGGTACCTGGATGCGCATCGACCGCCATGGCGAAGTGGAACGCCAGACCTGGTGGCAGCTGCACTACGGCGCCAACCCCGATGAACGTGAGCTGGACCTGGAAGGCTGGACCACCCGCGTGCTCGACGCCACCCGCGACGCCGTGGCCATTCGCCAACGGGCAGCAGTGGACGTAGGTGTACTGCTGTCTGGCGGGGTCGATTCCAGCCTGCTGGTCGGCCTGCTGCGCGAAGTGGGCGTGGATGACCTGTCGACCTTCTCCATCGGTTTCGAGGATGCCGGTGGCGAACGCGGCGACGAGTTCCAGTACTCCGACCTGATCGCCAAGCACTACGGCACCCGTCACCACCAGCTGCGCATTGCCGAGCACGAAATCATCGACCAGTTGCCAGCCGCCTTCCGCGCCATGAGCGAACCCATGGTCAGCCATGACTGCATCGCCTTCTACCTGCTGTCGCGTGAAGTGGCCAGGCACTGCAAGGGGGTGCAAAGCGGCCAGGGCGCCGACGAGCTGTTCGCCGGCTACCACTGGTACCCGCAGGTGGACGGCGCAGAGGATGCCTTTGCCGCCTACCGCGAAGCCTTCTTCGATCGCAGCCACGCCGAGTACCGCGACACCGTGCAGGCACCCTGGCTGCTGGAAAGCGACGCAGCGGGCGACTTTGTCCGTGAACACTTCGCCCGCCCTGGCGCCCCCGATGCGGTAGACAAGGCGCTGCGCCTGGACAGCACGGTGATGCTGGTCGACGACCCGGTCAAACGGGTCGACAACATGACCATGGCCTGGGGCCTGGAGGCGCGCACGCCATTCCTCGACTACCGGCTGGTGGAGCTTTCGGCACGCATTCCGGCACGCTTCAAGCTGCCCGACGGCGGCAAGCAGGTGCTCAAGCAGGCGGCGCGGCGGGTGATCCCGCACGAGGTGATCGACCGCAAGAAGGGCTACTTCCCGGTGCCGGGCCTGAAGCATCTGGAAGGCGCCACCCTCGGCTGGGTACGTGAACTGCTGACCGACCCCAGCCAGGACCGCGGGCTGTTCAACCCAGCCATGCTCGACCGCCTGCTGAGCAACCCGCACGGCCAGCTGACACCGCTACGCGGCTCCAAGCTGTGGCAGCTGGCGGCGCTGAACCTGTGGCTGAGCGAACAAGGAATCTGACCGATGAAAGCCCATGAAATCGCTTACGGTCAGCGCCTGCTGCGCGGCCAGGCGCCGTCCTACGAGCGCCTGCAGGCGCGCCTGGCCGGCGACGGCAGCCAGCCCCACGACCAGCCGCGCGCCGTACATTGCGGTTGGGGCCGGCTGCTGATCGGCCACACCTACCCCAACCCGGCCGACCTGGCCGCCGACCTGCTGGAAGAACGCCCCGGCGAGCGCGATATCGCCCTGTACGTGGCCGCGCCGCAGCAGCTGCTGGCCCAGGCCCCGCAGCAACTGTTCCTCGACCCGTCCGACACCCTGCGCCTGTGGTTCACCGACTACCGCCCGGCGCAGCGGGTGTTCCGCGGCTTTCGTGTGCGCCGGGCGCAGAACCCGGGCGACTGGCAGGCGATAAACACCTTGTACCAGGCGCGCGGCATGTTGCCGGTGGACGCCGAGCTGCTTACGCCACTGCACCTGGGCGGCCCGGCGTACTGGCTGGCCGAGGACGAAGACAGCGGCGCGGTGATCGGCAGCGTCATGGGCCTGAACCACGCCAAGGCGTTCGACGACCCCGAGCACGGCAGCAGCCTCTGGTGCCTGGCGGTAGACCCGCACTGCACCCGCCCTGGCGTGGGCGAGGTGCTGGTGCGCCACCTGATCGAACACTTCATGAGCCGCGGCCTGGCCTACCTGGACCTGTCGGTGCTGCACGACAACCGCCAGGCCAAGCGCCTTTACCAGAAGCTGGGTTTTCGCAACCTGCCGACCTTCGCGGTCAAGCGCAAGAACGGCATCAACGAACAGCTGTTTCTGGGGCCGGGGCCTCAAGCCGACCTCAACCCCTACGCACGCATCATCGTCGACGAAGCGCTGCGTCGAGGCATCGAGGTACAAGTCGACGATGCCGCCGGCGGCCTGTTCACCCTCAGCCTGGGCGGGCGCCGCATTCGCTGCCGTGAATCGCTCAGCGACCTGACCAGCGCCGTGACCATGACCCTGTGCCAGGACAAGCGCCTTACCCAACATGCCTTGCACAATGCCGGGCTGCAGGTGCCGGCGCAGCAGCTGGCCGGCAATGCCGACGACAACCTGGCGTTTCTCGAAGAGCATGGCGCGGTGGTGGTCAAGCCGGTCGATGGCGAGCAAGGCCAGGGCGTGGCGGTGAACCTCACCTGCATCGACGACATCACCCACGCCGTGGCGCATGCCCGCCAGTTCGACAGCCGCGTGTTGCTGGAAAGCTTCCATGCCGGGCATGACCTGCGCATCGTGGTGATCGGCTATGAAGTGGTGGCGGCAGCCATCCGCCACCCAGCGCAAGTGCTGGGCGATGGCAAGCACAGCATCCGCGAGCTGATCGATGCCCAGAGCCGTCGGCGCCAGGCCGCAACCGGTGGCGAAAGCCGCATTCCACTGGACGACGAAACCGAGCGCACCCTGCGCGCGGCGGGCTTTGGCTACGACGACGTGTTGCCCGCCGGCCAGCGCCTGGCCGTGCGACGCACCGCCAACCTGCACACCGGCGGCACCCTGGAAGACGTGACCGAACGCCTGCACCCGGTGCTGGCCGACGCCGCCGTGCGCGCTGCACGGGCGCTGGAGATCCCGGTGGTGGGGCTGGACTTCATGGTGCGTGATGCCGGGCAACCGGAGTACGTGATCATCGAGGCCAACGAGCGTGCCGGCTTGGCCAACCATGAACCGCAACCGACCGCCGAGCGTTTTATCGATCTGCTGTTTCCGCATAGCCGGCCTTTGGCGTAACCGCTGCTGGCCTCTTCGCGGGTAAACCCGCTCCCACAGGTACGGTGCTGCACTCGGGCTCTGTGGGGGCACTGTGGGAGCGGGCGTGCCCGCGAAGAGGCCGGCACAGGAGTAAAGGAGTCCCCAACCATGTCCGACCGACATCCCGAACCTGATCTCGACTACCTCAAGCGCGTGCTGTTGGAGATGCTCGCCATCCCCAGCCCCACCGGTTTCACCGACACCATTGTGCGCTACGTGGCCGAACGCCTGGACGAACTGGGCATCCCTTTCGAGCTGACCCGCCGCGGCACCATCCGCGCCACACTCAAGGGCCGCCAGACCTCACCCGACCGCGCCGTGTCCGCTCACCTGGACACCATCGGCGCCAGCGTGCGCCAGTTGCAGGACAACGGCCGCCTGGCCCTGGCGCCAGTCGGTTGCTGGTCCAGCCGCTTCGCCGAAGGCAGCCGGGTCAGCGTATTCACCGACACCGGCGTGTACCGGGGCAGCGTGCTGCCGCTGATGGCCAGCGGGCATGCTTTCAACACCGCCATCGACCAGATGCCGGTCAGCTGGGAGCACGTTGAGGTACGCCTGGACGCCTACTGCGCCACCCGCGCCGACTGCGAGGCGCTGGGTATAGGCATCGGTGATTTCGTTGCCTTCGACCCGCTGCCCGAATTCACCGAAAGCGGCCACATCAGCGCCCGCCACCTGGACGACAAGGCCGGCGTGGCAGCGCTGCTGGCGGCGCTGAAAGCCGTGGTGGAAAGCGGCCGCCAACCGTTGATCGACTGCCACCCGCTGTTCACCATCACCGAAGAGACCGGCTCGGGAGCGGCTGGCGCCCTGCCCTGGGACGTCAGCGAGTTCGTCGGCATCGACATCGCCCCGGTGGCGCCCGGGCAGGCCTCCAGCGAACATGCAGTGAGCGTGGCCATGCAGGACTCGTCGGGGCCTTACGACTACCACCTGTCCCGGCACCTGCTGAAACTGGCCGGCGACCACGACCTGCCGGTGCGGCGCGATCTGTTCCGCTACTACTTCAGCGATGCCCATTCGGCAGTGACGGCGGGGCACGATATTCGTACCGCGCTGGTAGCCTTTGGTTGCGATGCCACCCATGGCTACGAGCGAACACACATCGACAGCCTGGCGGCGTTGAGCCGCTTGTTGTCGGCGTACCTGCTGAGCCCGCCGGTGTTTGCCAGTGATTCGCAGCCGGCCAATGCGTCGTTGGAGCGCTTCAGCCACCAGCTGGAACATGATGCACAGATGGAGAGCGATACGCGGGTGCCGGCGGTGGATAGCCTGGTTGGCAACAAGGCTTGAGGCCCTGGGGGCTGCGTTGCAGCCCCAAAATCCCGAATGTTTCGCGTAGCATGCCCCCACCAACACCCTAGGCAACGCCACCATGCTGATCCCCTACGACCAACTGCAAGCCGAAACCCTGACCCGCCTGATCGAGGACTTCGTCACCCGCGACGGTACCGACAACGGCGACGACACCCCGCTGGAAACCCGAGTGCTGCGGGTGCGCCAGGCATTGGCCAAGGGGCAGGCGTTCATCCTGTTCGACCCGGAAAGCCAGCAGTGCCAGTTGCTGGCCAAGCATGATGTGCCCAAGGAGCTGCTCGACTAACAGGTCTGACCCCTTCGCGGGCTCGCCCGCGAAGAGGCCGGCACAGGCAACATCAAACCCTGCGGGCTTTGGCCTGCTGCCCTTCCTTGATGCGCTTGTACACCTCGGCCCGATGCACCGGTACCTGCCGCGGTGCATCCACGCCAAAGCGCACCATCCCGTCCCGCGTTTCCACGACCATGATCCGAATGTCATCACCAATCACGATGATCTCTCCCACTTCGCGCCCTATTACCAGCATGCTCCGTTCCTCCAGCGAAAGGGAAAACCGGAGCCTGCCTTGACGGCATAGGGCTACTCAATAGCTCTACCGTGATTCAGAAGCACCCTACATCTGCCGGTAACTTTCCTTACAGACGAATCATCGCGACCGAGCCTTGGCCCGCATTTTCATCGCCATCTCAGCCATCTCGTCATACAGCCGCTCAGGTGCCTGACGCTTCAGTTGCCAGGCTTGGCGCCCGGCTTCATGGGGCAGGATCAGGAACTCACCAGCGGCAACCTGCCGGTGGATGTATTCGGCGATGCCCGCCGCATTGATCGGCGAGCCTTCAAGCAGCTTGCCGACCTGGGCTTTCATCGCCGGGTTCGGCCCGCGGAACGAGTCCAGCAGGTTGGTCTGGAAGAAAGACGGGCACACCACGTGCACCGCCACTTCCAGTTCGCGTAGCTCGACCAGCAGGCTTTCCGACAGGGCCAGTACGCCGGCCTTGGCCACGTTGTAGTTGCTCATGCCCGGCCCCTGCATCAGCGCAGCCATCGAGGCGATGTTGATGATCCGCCCCTTGCTGCGCTCCAGCAGCGGCAGAAAGGCCTTGCAGCCCTTGACCACGCCCATCAGGTTGACTGCGATCTGCCAGTCCCAGTCCTCCAGCGACAGTTCGGCGAAGAACCCGCCCGAAGCAACGCCGGCGTTGTTGACGATCACATCGATACCACCGAACTGCTCGCTGCAGGCCTGGGCCAGGGCGGTGAGCTGGCTGTAGTCGCGCACGTCGCAACGCTGGGCAAAGCCATCGCCACCGGCTGCGCGGGCCAGCTCCAGGGTTTCGCGCAGGCCGGCTTCGTTGACATCGGCCAGCGCCAGGCGCCAGCCCTCGCGCGCCCAGCGCAGGGCGATCTCGCGACCGAGGCCGGACCCGGCGCCGGTAATCATGATGCGGTTTTGCATGGTGACTGGCCTTGTTCTGATGAGTTGTGCAACCAGTCTAATCAAGGCCTGGTGGGCAGGCAGGGTTCATCAGGGTAGTGAATGGACGGGCATGACTGTGTGGTTAGCCTGCACCGGCTGCTCCTGCAGGGACCGCACACACCTGTAGGAGCAGCCTTGTGCTGCGAAGAGGCCGGTACAAGCCCTACACAAATGGAATCTTTGACACTCACCACCAGTCCTTATTTACAAGAGGCCAGCAGTCCGAGGCCCTTGACCCTCAACCACGCAAGGACTCCGTCATGACAACGATTCTCATCATCATCCTGATCCTTCTGCTGATTGGTGGCTTACCGGTCTTCCCGCACTCGCGCAGCTGGGGCTATGGCCCGTCCGGCATCATCGGCGTGGTGCTGGTAGTTCTGCTGGTTTTGTTGCTGCTAGGCATGATCTAGCGGCGAAAACACAAAAAAACCGCGCCGAAGCGCGGTTTTTCATTGCCGGAAGGATCAGTGCGAAACAGCACCCGAAGCGCCCAGGCCAGTCTGCGAACGCACGAACTGCGGGAAGAACAGCGCACGTTCGTCTTCGGCAGCCTTGGACTTGTCGGTGACCGAGAAGAACCAGATACCGACGAAGGCGATCAGCATCGAGAACAGCGCCGGGTACTCGTACGGGTAGATCGGCTTCTCGTGGCCGAGGATCTGCACCCAGATGGTCGGGCCGAGGATCATCAGCGTCACCGCGCTCACCAGGCCCAGCCAGCCGCCGATCATGGCGCCGCGGGTGGTCAGCTTCTTCCAGTACATCGAGAGCAGCAGTACCGGGAAGTTGCAGCTGGCCGCGATGGAGAACGCCAGGCCGACCATGAAGGCGATGTTCTGCTTCTCGAACAGGATACCCAGGCCGATCGCCAGTACGCCCAGGGCGACGGTGGTGATCTTCGACACGCGGATCTCGTCCTTGTCGTTGGCCTTGCCCTTGCGCCATACACTGGCGTACAGGTCGTGGGACACCGCCGAGGCACCGGCCAGGGTCAGGCCGGCGACCACCGCCAGGATGGTGGCGAAGGCAACGGCCGAGATGAAGCCGAGGAACACGCTGCCACCCACGGCGTTGGCCAGGTGCACCGCTGCCATGTTGTTGCCACCCAGCAGGGCGCCAGCGGCGTCCTTGAAGTCCGGGTTGGTGCTGACCAGCAGGATGGCGCCAAAGCCGATAATGAAGGTGAGGATGTAGAAGTAACCGATGAAGCCGGTGGCGTACAGCACGCTCTTGCGCGCTTCCTTGGCGTCACTGACGGTAAAGAAGCGCATCAGGATGTGCGGCAGGCCGGCGGTACCGAACATCAGCGCCAGGCCCAGCGAGAATGCCGAGATCGGGTCCTTGACCAGGCCGCCCGGGCTCATGATCGCCTCGCCCTTGGCGTGCACCTTGATTGCCTCGGAGAACAGGGTGTTGAAGTCGAAGCCCACGTGCTTCATCACCATCAGCGCCATGAAGCTGGCACCGGACAGCAGCAACACGGCCTTGATGATCTGTACCCAGGTGGTGGCCAGCATGCCGCCAAACAGCACGTACAGGCACATCAGGATACCCACCAGGATCACCGCCACATGGTAGTCCAGGCCGAACAGCAGCTCGATCAGCTTGCCGGCACCGACCATCTGCGCGATCAGGTAGAACGCCACCACCACCAGCGAACCGGAGGCCGACAGGGTGCGGATCTCCTTCTGCCCGAGGCGGTACGAGGCCACGTCGGCGAAGGTGTACTTGCCCAGGTTGCGCAGGCGTTCGGCGATCAGGAAGAGGATGATCGGCCAGCCGACCAGGAAGCCAATCGAATAGATCAGGCCGTCGTAGCCAGAGGTGAACACGAGTGCGGAAATACCCAGGAACGAGGCGGCCGACATGTAGTCACCGGCAATCGCCAGGCCGTTCTGGAAGCCGGTGATCTTGCCCCCGGCGGCGTAGTAGTCCGACGCCGACTTGTTGCGCTTGGAGGCCCAGTAGGTGATACCGAGGGTGAAGGCGACGAAGGCCACGAACATGGCGATCGCGGAGACGTTCAGCGGTTGCTTCTGCACCTCGCCGGTCAGGGCATCGGCGGCCCACACGGCGGGTGCGAAGGCTCCGCAGGCCAGTACGGCCAGGGCTTTGGCGTGGCGAATCATTGTTGCGCCTCCTTCAGGATGGCCTTGTTCAGCTCATCGAATTCGCCGTTGGCGCGGCGTACGTAGATGGCGGTCAGGACGAATGCCGAGACGATCAGGCCGACGCCCAGGGGGATGCCCCAGGTAATCGACGACTCAGGGCTGAGCTTGGTGCCCAGGATCTGAGGACCGTAGGCGATCAGGAGGATGAAGGCGCAGTACAGGCCGAGCATGATCGCCGAGAGAATCCAGGCGAACCGTTCGCGTTTGGTGACCAGCTCCTTGAAGCGGGGGCTGTTTTGTATCGAGAGGTAAATGCTGTCGTTCATTGTTTTTGTCCTAGCAGCACAGATAGGGGTGGAACCCACGACCCTTACTTTATGCGGCTATCGGACGCCAACCAGACGACCTTAGTCTTAGATGCAACGGTGTTTTACGGATCACGCAACAAAACAGCTGCACATATCCCTGTAGGAGCAGCCTTGTGCTGCGAAGAGGCCGGTACAGGCTGCCCGAATCTTCGCAGCTTGCACCGGCCTCTTCGCAGCACAAGGCTGCTCCTACAACGGAACGGGTTGTTACTTGCCAGTCCACTCCTTCACGCGATCAGGGTGCTTGGCCACCCAGTCCTTGGCCGCCGCTTCAGGCTTGGCGCCTTCCTGGATAGCCAGCATCACTTCGCCAATCTCGTCCTTCGACTGCCAGTTGAACTTCTTCAGGAACTCCGCCACTTCCGGTGCCTTGGTGGCCAGTTCCTTGCTGCCGATGCTGTTCACGGTTTCCGCAGCGCCATACACGCCTTTCGGGTCTTCGAGGAACTTCAGCTTCCACTTGGCGAACATCCAGTGCGGTACCCAGCCGGTCACCGCAATCGACTGCTGCTTGGCATAGGCACGGCCCAGTTCCGCAGTCATCGCCGCTCCAGAGCTGGCCTGCAGCTTGTAACCGGTCAGGTCGTAGTCCTTGATGGCCTGGTCGGTCTTGAGCATTACGCCGGAGCCGGCGTCGATGCCGACGATCTTCTGCTTGAAGGTGTCATCGGTCTTGAGGTCGGCGATGCTCACCGCCTTGACGTACTCAGGGACGATCAGGCCAATCTTGGCGTCCTTGAAGTTCGGGCCGTAGTCGACCACGTTGTCCTTGTTCTTGGCCCAGTACTCGCCATGGGTTACCGGCAACCAGGCCGACAACATGGCATCGAGCTTGCCGGTGGCCACGCCCTGCCACATGATCCCGGTGGCCACGGCCTGCAACTTCACGTCGTAGCCGAGTTTCTGCTTGATTACTTCGGCAGCCACGTTGGTGGTCGCCACGCTGTCAGCCCAACCATCCACGTAACCAATGCTGACTTCTTTGGCCATTGCCTGTGCCGCACTCATGGCCAGTACCATGGCGGTGCCCACACCCAGGAAACGTCGCATTTTTGTATTAGCAGCCATCAAAGCATCCCCTCGTCAGGTCTCGGAATTTGCATCATCGTCCTGCAACAATAGTCGACCTGCTCCAGCTACGACCTATATCCGCCCCATATGCGACAGCACTATGCCATTAGCGCCATCGGCCTATGCCGCCCTGCGCGATCCTTGCATGCCAAAAGTTTGGCGCCGGGCTACTATCTACCCTTTTGCGCCTGACGATGGACCGCCCGATGCCCAGTTCTACCCGCCTGCTGCTGCCGTTGTACCTGCTTGCCTGCCTGCTCGCCCTGCTCGGGCTCGGAGGGCTCTGGTACGGGCTTGGCAAGCCGGTGCAACTGCCGGATGCGGCCAGCCCGACGCACAAGCTGCAATGCGCCTCGTATACCCCGTTCGACAAGGACCAGTCGCCCTACGACCAGCCGTTGCGCCTGCGCCCGGCCCGCATGGATGCCGACCTGGCGTTGCTGGCTGAGCGTTTCCAGTGCATCCGCACCTATTCCCAGACCGGTCTTGAAGCAATCCCGGCGCTGGCACGCAAGCATGGCCTGAAGGTGATGCTGGGTGCCTGGGTCAACGCCCACCCGGCCGACACCGAGAAAGAAATCGAGCTACTGATCGCCGCCGCCAATGCCAACCCCGACGTGGTCAGCGCGGTGATCGTCGGCAACGAGACGCTGCTACGCAAGGAGGTGACCGGCGCACACCTGGCCACGCTGATCGCCCGGGTGAAAAGCCAGGTCAAGGTGCCGGTAACCTACGCCGATGTGTGGGAATTCTGGTTGCAGCACCCGCAGGTAGCGCCTGCGGTGGACTTCCTGACTATCCACTTGCTGCCTTACTGGGAAGACGACCCGCGGAGCATCGACGAAGCCCTGGCCCACGTCGCCGATGTGCGCCGGGTGTTCGCCACGCGCTTCGCGCCGAAGGACATTCTGATCGGTGAAACCGGCTGGCCCAGCGAAGGCCGCCAGCGCGAAACCGCACAGCCCAGCCGGGTCAACGAGGCGCGTTTCATTCGCGGGTTCGTGGCCATGGCCGAAAGCAACGGCTGGCACTACAACCTGATCGAGGCGTTCGACCAGCCATGGAAGCGCGCCAATGAAGGGGCGGTTGGTGGTTACTGGGGGCTTTACGATGCCGACCGGCAGGACAAGGGCATACTCGAAGGGCCGGTGAGCAACCTGCCTTACTGGCCGCAGTGGTTGCTGGCCAGTGCCGTGCTGACGGTGGTGATGCTGATGCTTGCCGGGCGCCCCGCCACCCCGGCGGCAGCCATGCTGCTGCCGTTGCTGGCAGCGTTTGGGGCAGGCTGCCTGGGGCTCTGGGGCGAGCTGATGCGCACCCATGCGCGTTTTGCCGGGGAGTGGCTGTGGGCGGTGCTGCTGGCAGGACTGAACCTGCTGGTGCTGGCCCATGCCGTGCTGGCCCTGGCACGGCGCGCGGGCTGGCGCGAGCGCCTGTACGCCTGGTTGCAGGCGCGGGCCGGCTGGCTGTTGCTGGCGGCGGGTTTTGCCGCGGCGGTGAGCATGCTGGCGATGGTGTTCGACCCACGCTACCGCAGCTTCCCCAGCGCGGCGTTGGCGTTGCCGGCGCTGGTGTTTGCAGTGTGGCCGGTGCGGGCGCGGCGTGCGGAGGTGGCGTTACTGGCGTTCATCGTCGGTGCCGGGGTGGCGCCTCAGTTGTTTGTGGAAGGGTTGGAGAACCAACAGGCCTGGGGGTGGGCAGTGGTCAGTGTGCTGATGACCGCGGCCTTGTGGCGTAGCTTGCGGCTGCGCCCGGCCTGATATCTTTGGGACCGCGCCGATTTCATAGGCAGCATAACTCCTATGGGAGCTGGCTTGCCTGCGATGGGCCGCAAAGCGGCCCCTTTCAGCCTTGATCCGGCAACCTGACCAACCGCAACCCCGCCAGCACCAGCGCGAACACGGCAATGCTGGCGGTATACAGCACCAGTGCCGGCACCGCGAACACCAACGCCACCACCGCCAGCCACCAGCCGCCACGGCCGGCAACGACCTGCGCCAGCAGCGCCAGCGCCAGCCCGCTCCAGGCCATCACCTGATGATGAATGCCCAACCCCAGCAAAGACCGCACCTCACACTGCCAGTACGCCGCCGGCGCCGTGCACAGCCCCACCCACTGCCCGTCCTCCATCAGCCCATAGCGCACGCCATAACTGGCAGCAAGCCAGAGCCCCAGAAACAGCACAAGCAGCGCAGCCGGCAGCGAACGAGACATCCAGCTCTCCAATAGCGGTAATCGAAAGCATCCATGATCGCTTATGCCCAGTTGTAAGGCAAAATCACATCCCTGCAGCTATGTTGCAGATAACAAGCACACCAAAGACCACCGCACCTGGCAACTTTGCCCGGCCCGTTGTGGTCCTAGCCTGCACACTGCTCGACCTTGCGTTCTTTTGGGGGATTACATGCTTCGATCTTTGCGCCTCGCTGCCTTGCTCGGTGGCCTGCTCATGGCTGTGGCCGCTTCGGCGCGGGATATCGACGCCGCGAGCTATGGTTTCCCCTTGACCAACCCGTTCGAGGCAACCATCGCCACCACGCCACCGGACCAGCGCCCCACCCTGCCCGAAGATGATGAAATCAACCAGTCCGACTACAGCCTCAACCTGCGCCCGGACCGTGAATTCACTCTGCCGGACAATTTCTGGGCGGTGAAAAAGCTCAAGTACCGCCTGGCCCGCCAGGACCGCGAGGCGCCGCTGATCTTCATCATCGCCGGCACCGGTGCGCCCTACACCAGCAGCATCAACGAATACCTGAAGAAGCTGTTCTACCAGGCCGGCTTCCACGTGGTGCAGCTGTCGTCGCCAACCAGTTACGACTTCATGAGCGCCGCCTCGCGCTTCGCCACCCCAGGCGTCAGCCAGGAGGATGCCGAAGACATGTACCGGGTGATGCAGGCCGTGCGTGCCCAGCACCCGCGCCTGCCGATCAGCGAGTTCTACCTCACCGGCTACAGCCTGGGCGCACTCGACGCTGCCTTTGTCAGCCACCTGGACGAAACCCGCCGCAGCTTCAACTTCAAGCGTGTACTGCTGCTGAACCCGCCGGTCAACCTGTACACCTCGATCAACAATCTGGACAAGCTGGTGCAGACCCAGGTCAAGGGCATCGACCGCAGCACCACCTTCTACGAGCTGATGTTGGCCAAGCTGACCCGCTACTTCCAGGAAAAGGGCTACATCGACCTTAATGAGGCCTTGCTGTACGACTTCCAGCAGTCGCGCCAGCACCTGTCCAACGAGCAGATGGCCATGCTGATCGGCACCTCGTTCCGCTTCTCGGCGGCCGATATTGCCTTCACCTCCGACCTGATCAACCGCCGCGGCCTGATCATTCCGCCGAAGTTCCCGATCACCGAGGGCAGCAGCCTCACGCCATTCTTCAAGCGTGCCCTGCAGTGCGACTTCGACTGCTACATGACCGAGCAGGTCATCCCCATGTGGCGCGCCCGTACCGACGGCAACAGCATCCTGCAACTGGTCAACCAGGTCAGCCTGTATGCACTTGAAGACTACCTGAGCAGCAGCGACAAGATCGCCGTGATGCACAACGCCGACGACGTCATCCTCGGCCCTGGTGACATCGGCTTCCTGCGCAAGGTGTTCGGTGAGCGTCTGACCCTTTACCCCCATGGCGGCCATTGCGGCAACCTCAATTACCGCGTCAACAGTGACGCCATGCTGGAGTTCTTCCGTGGTTAACAAACTCCTCTTCGCCACTGCCCTGTTCGCCGCCGGCCACGCCCTGGCTGCCGAAACCGCCCCCCGGGCCAGCGTGGTCGAGGCCGACCCGCAAGTCACCGAAGCGCCACTGGCGCCCGAGACCGATGGTTTCCTCGACCCGCTGCGTGAGCTGAAATTCAACCCGGGGCTGGACCAGCGCGAGTTCGAGCGCTCCACCCTGCAAGCGCTGAACGTGTACGACCCGCTGGAGTCGATCAACCGGCGCGTCTATCACTTCAACTACCGTCTGGACCAATGGGTGCTGCTGCCGATGGTAAGCGGCTACCAGTACGTCACCCCGCGCTTCGTGCGCACCGGGGTGACCAACTTCTTCAACAACCTGGGCGACGTGCCGAACCTGTTCAACAGCGTGTTGCAGCTCAAGGCCAAGCGCTCGGCCGAGATCACCGCGCGGCTGATGTTCAACACCATCATCGGCGTGGGTGGGCTTTGGGACCCGGCAACCAAGATGGGCCTGCCGCGGCAAAGTGAAGACTTTGGCCAGACCTTGGGCTTCTATGGCGTACCGGACGGGCCGTACCTGATGCTGCCGGTGCTGGGGCCTTCGAACCTGCGCGATACCACCGGGCTGGTGGTGGACTATGCAGGCGAACAGGCGATCAACTACCTGAACGTGGCCGAAGCCAGCAGCGACCACCCGGAAATCTCCGTGCTGCGCGTGGTGGACAAGCGCTACAGCACCAAATTCCGCTATGGCCAGCTCAACTCGCCGTTCGAGTACGAGAAGGTGCGGTATGTGTATACCCAGGCGCGCAAGTTGCAGATAGCGGAGTAGGCAGGCCAGGCCTCTTCGCAGCACAAGGCTGCTCCTACAAGGCGACGCGCTACCCTGTAGGAGCAGCCTTGTGCTGCGAAAAGGCCGGCACAAGCAACATCAAATCCCCAGGAACTGACAAAGCTCCCGCTTCTTGGCCAAGGCATCCTTTCGCCCCAGCTCTATCAGCTCGCTGCAGTAACTGGCCTCGAACAGCAAATAGCTCAACACCCCCGCCCCGCTGGTACGCGTCGCCCCCGGCCCACGCAGGAACATGCGCAACGCCGCCGGCAACTCGCGCCGATGTCGCGCGGCAATCTCGTCCAGCGGCTGGCTGGGCGCCACCACCAGCACGTCGATCGGCGCAAGGCCCAGGCGCCGGGCGTCCAGGTGCGCCGGCAACAGGTGGCTCAGGTGGTTGAGGCGCTGCAACAGCTCGATGTCGTCTTCCAGGCTGTCAATGAACGTACTGTTGAGCATGTGCCCGCCGATCTGCGCCAGGCTCGGCTGCTGGCCGCTGAACACGCGCTGGGTCGGCAACGGTGGCGCCGGCCGCTGCGGGTTGCCACTGACCCCGACCACCAGTACCCGGCTGGCGCCCAGGTGCAGGGCCGGGCTGATCGGTGCCGACTGGCGCACCGCACCATCGCCGAAATATTCATCACCCAGCCGCACCGGGGCGAACAGCAACGGGATGGCCGCACTGGCCAGCAGATGATCGATGGTCAATGGCGTGGGCATGCCGATACGGCGATGGCGCAACCAGGCTTCGATGGTGCCGCGGCCCTGGTAGAAGGTCACCGCCTGGCCGGACTCGTAGCCAAACGCGGTCACCGCGACGGCGCGCAGTTGCTCGGCGGCCAGGGAGTGGGCGATGCCGTCCAGGTTCAGGTGCGCCTGCAGCAAGCCGCGCAATGGGCTGCTGTCCAGGAGCGCCACTGGCGCCGGGCCACCCACGCCCAGCAGGTTGTGGGCGACGAAGCGGCTGGCCTGGCGGACCACACCGGGCCAGTCACTGCGGATGACCAGGTGGCTGCGGAAGTTCTGCCAGAAGGCGGTGAGCCGTTGTACGGCATCGCTGAAATGGGTGGCGCCGCTGGCCAGGGTGACGGCGTTGATGGCGCCAGCGGAGGTGCCGACGATGACCGGGAACGGGTTGTGCGCGCCGGCGGGCAGCAGCTCGGCGATGCCGGCCAGCACGCCCACCTGGTAGGCGGCGCGGGCGCCGCCGCCAGAAAGGATAAGACCGGTTACCGGGGGTGGGGCCATAGGAGTCCTTCCTGGGGTTGGTGGGCTGTCAGTGCCGGCCCTTTCGCGGGTAAACCCGCTCCTACAGGTTCTTCACCGGCCTTGAAGGCTGTGCAATACCTGTGGGAGCGGGTTCACCCGCGAAAGGGCCGGCACAGGCAAAACAAAATTCAGCGCTTCTTCTTGTCATACAGCCGCGGCTCCCCTTCGGGCCGCGACTTGAACCGGCGATGCGCCCACAGGTACTGCTCGGGGCATTCGCGCAACACGCTTTCCACCCACTGGTTGATTCGCAGGCAGTCAGCCTCTTCGCTCTCCCCGGGGAAATCCGCCAGCGGCGGGTGGATCACCAGGCGATAGCCGCTGCCGTCCTCCAGGCGCTTCTGGGTGAACGGAATCACCTGCGCCTTGCCCAACCGGGCAAACTTGGTGGTAGCGGTCACCGTCGCCGCCGGGATGCCGAACAGCGGCACGAACAGGCTCTGCTTGGCGCCATAATCCTGGTCGGGTGCGTACCAGATCGCCCGACCCGAACGCAGCAGCTTTAGCATGCCGCGCACGTCCTCGCGCTCCACTGCCAGCGAGTCGAGGTTATGCCGCTCGCGGCCGCTGCGCTGGATGAAGTCGAACAGCGGGTTGCCGTGCTCGCGGTACATGCCGTCGATGGTGTGCTGCTGGCCCAGCAGTGCGGCGCCGATCTCCAGGGTGGTGAAGTGCACCGCCATCAGAATGGCCCCCTGCCCCGCCTGCTGGGCGGCCTGCAGGTGCTCCAGCCCCTCGACATGGGCCAGGCGCGCCAACCGGGCCTTGGGCCACCACCAGCTCATGGCCATTTCGAAGAAGGCGATACCGGTGGAGGCGAAGTTGGCCTTGAGCAGGCGCTGCCGTTCGTCGACCGACAGCTCCGGGAAGCACAGCTCCAGGTTGCGCGCGGCAATGCGCCGCCGCTCACCGGCAAAGCGGTACATCACCGCTCCCAGCGCGGCACCGACTTTCAACAGGACCCGGTACGGCAACTGGACCACCAGCCACAGCAGGCCCAGGCCCAGCCACAGGCCCCAGAAACGTGGGTGAAGGAAATAGGGACGAAAACGCGGGCGTTCCATTGAAGCTTCCGGAAAGACAAAGGCCGCGCATTCTACAACGGATCAGCGCATGTTGCGGGCAACCGGTCTTATCGTTATAAGTCAGGGCACTTTTTTCGCAACAAGCCGTCTATGCAGACCATGAGCCCAAACCACACACCCGACACCGCCTCCGTGTTCCAGCTCAAGGGCAGCATGCTCGCCATTACAGTGCTGGAGCTGGCGCGCAATGACCTTGAAGCCCTCGACCGCCAACTGGCGGCCAAAGTCGCCCAGGCACCGAACTTCTTCAGCAACACGCCACTGGTGCTGGCGCTGGACAAGCTGCCGGCCGACGAGGGGGCAATCGACCTGCCCGGCTTGATGCGGATCTGCCGCCACCACGGCCTGCGTACCCTGGCCATCCGTGCCAACCGCATCGAGGACATCGCCGCCGCCATCGCCATCGACCTGCCGGTGCTGCCGCCATCCGGCGCCCGCGAACGGCCGCTGGAGCCCGAACCCGAGGTGAAGAAGCCCGAGCCAGCCCCTGTCCCGCCACCAATCCTCGAACCCGAGGTGCGCCCGACCCGCATCATCACTGCGCCAGTACGTGGCGGCCAGCAGATCTACGCCCAGGGCGGCGACCTGGTGGTGACTGCTTCGGTCAGCCCGGGGGCGGAACTTCTGGCCGATGGCAACATCCATGTGTACGGCGCCATGCGCGGCCGCGCCCTGGCCGGCATCAAAGGCAATACCAAGGCACGTATCTTCTGTCAGCAGATGACCGCCGAAATGGTCTCCATCGCCGGCCAGTACAAGGTCTGCGAGGACCTGCGCCGCGACCCGCTGTGGGGCACAGGCGTGCAAGTCAGCCTGTCTGGCGACGTGTTGAACATCACCCGTCTTTAACGGATACTTGCCAGCATTTTTAGTGCAACTTTTCTTACCGTTGCCATTTATTTGTATTTTTGCAGGGACGTGTGTCCCGATTATTTTAGGGGTGAAACACCTTGGCCAAGATTATCGTGGTTACTTCCGGCAAGGGGGGTGTGGGCAAGACCACCACCAGCGCCGCCATTGGTACCGGCCTCGCACTGCGTGGCCACAAGACCGTCATCGTCGACTTCGACGTGGGCCTGCGTAACCTCGACCTGATCATGGGCTGCGAACGCCGCGTGGTGTACGACTTCGTCAACGTGGTCAACGGCGAAGCCAACCTGCAACAGGCCCTGATCAAGGACAAGCGCCTCGAGAACCTGTACGTGCTGGCCGCCAGCCAGACCCGTGACAAGGACGCGCTGACCCAGGAAGGCGTGGAAAAGGTCCTGATGGAGCTGAAGAAAGACTTCGACTTCGTCATCTGCGACTCGCCGGCCGGTATCGAGAAAGGCGCACACCTGGCCATGTACTTTGCCGACGAAGCCGTCGTGGTCACCAACCCCGAGGTATCCTCGGTGCGAGACTCTGACCGCATGCTGGGCATCCTGTCGAGCAAGTCGCGCCGCTCCGAGAACGGCGAAGAGCCGATCAAGGAACACCTGCTGATCACCCGCTACCACCCGGAGCGCGTGGAAAAGGGCGAAATGCTGAGCATCGCCGACGTCGAAGAGATCCTGGCGATCAAGCTCAAGGGTGTGATCCCCGAGAGCCAGGCAGTGCTCAAGGCTTCCAACCAGGGTATCCCGGTCATCCTCGACGACCAGAGCGATGCCGGCCAGGCCTATAGCGATACCGTCGACCGTCTGCTGGGCAAAGAAAAGCCCCTGCGGTTCATCGAAGTGCCGAAGCAAGGATTCTTCGCGCGCCTGTTTGGAGGCAAGTAAACCATGAACCTTTTTGACTTCTTTCGTGGCAGACAGAAAACTACCAGCGCGTCGGTAGCGAAAGAGCGTCTACAGATCATCGTGGCGCACGAGCGCGGCCAACGCAGCGAACCGGACTACCTGCCAGCGCTGCAGAAAGAACTGCTGGAAGTGATCCGCAAATATGTGAACATCGGCAACGATGATGTGCATATCGAGCTGGAAAACCAGGGTAGCTGCTCGATTCTGGAGCTGAACATCACCTTGCCGGATCGCTGATCCGCGCAATTGGCCATCGGGGCTGCCTTGCAGCCCATTCGCGGCACAAGGCCGCTCCTACAGGGGTACGCATTTCCTTGTAGGAGCGGCCTTGTGCCGCGAATGGGCCGCAAGGCGGCCCCGATGGTTTTCCCCGATATCACAGAGATACTGCAATGCCGCTGTCCAACATCCAGATACTGCACGAAGACGCCGCCATCCTGGTGATCAACAAACCGACCCTGCTGCTGTCGGTACCCGGCCGCGCCGAGGACAACAAGGACTGCCTGATCACTCGCCTGCAGGAAAACGGCTACCCCGACGCGCTGATCGTGCACCGCCTGGACTGGGAAACTTCCGGCATCATCCTGCTGGCACGGGATGCCGACAGCCACCGTGAGCTGTCGCGCCAGTTCCACGACCGCGAAACCGAAAAGGCCTACACCGCACTATGCTGGGGCCAGCCGGCGCTGGACAGCGGCAGCATCGACCTGCCGCTGCGCTACGACCCGCCGACCAAGCCACGGCATGTGGTGGACCACGAGCAGGGCAAGCATGCGCTGACCTTCTGGCGCATCGTCGAGCGCTGCGGTGATTACTGCCGGGTAGAGCTGACACCGATTACCGGGCGTTCGCACCAGTTGCGCGTGCACATGCTGTCGATCGGGCACCCGCTGCTGGGCGACCGGCTGTATGCCAACCCCGAGGCACTGGCTGCCCATGAGCGGTTGTGCTTGCATGCCTCGATGCTGAGCTTTACCCACCCGGTGTCCGGGGAGCGGTTGAAGTTCGAGTGCCCTGCGCCCTTCTGATTGTGTACAGCCTGTACTGGCCTCTTCGCGGCTAAAGCCGCTCCCACAGGGACCGCACCGCTTTCGACGGTTGTGCAGTACCTGTGGGAGCGGCTTCAGCCGCGAAGAGGCAGACACAATTTGTCGACCTAATACGCTAAACTCGCGCCACTGCTGTCTGGAGTGAGCTATGCGCGACGCACTGAATTCTGGCCTTATCGACTTCCTCAAGGCCTCCCCCACGCCCTTCCATGCCACCGCCAGCCTGGCCCAGCGCCTGGAAGCTGCCGGCTACCAGCGCCTGGACGAGCGCGACAGCTGGGCCACGGTACCTGGCGGCCGCTACTACGTCACCCGTAACGACTCGTCGATCATCGCCATCAAGCTGGGCAAGCAGGCACCGTTGCTGAACGGCATCCGCATGGTCGGTGCCCACACCGACAGCCCGTGCCTGCGGGTCAAGCCGCAGCCCGAGCTGCAGCGCCAGGGCTTCCTGCAGCTGGGCGTCGAAGTGTATGGCGGCGCCCTGCTGGCGCCATGGTTCGACCGCGACCTGTCGCTGGCCGGCCGGGTCACCTACCGCCGTGACGGCAAGGTCGAAAGCCAGCTGAT
The DNA here is from genome assembly GCF_023100865.1 of Pseudomonas sp. A2. Taxonomy (NCBI): domain Bacteria; kingdom Pseudomonadati; phylum Pseudomonadota; class Gammaproteobacteria; order Pseudomonadales; family Pseudomonadaceae; genus Pseudomonas; species Pseudomonas sp. A2. Next base: position 1,481,976 of record NZ_CP039127.1, on the reverse strand, counting down.
CGACTTCAAGCTGCCGATCGCGGTCATCCCCAACCTGGCAATCCATCTCAATCGCACCGCCAACGAAGGCTGGGCGATCAACCCGCAGAACGAGCTGCCGCCGATCCTGGCCCAGGTCGCGGGTGACGAGCGCATCGACTTCCGCGCCCTGCTCACCGAGCAACTGGCCCGCGAGCACGAGCTGATCGCCGACGTGGTGCTGGATTACGAGCTGAGCTTCTACGACACCCAAAACGCCGCGCTGGTCGGCCTGAACGGCGATTTCATCGCCGGCGCGCGCCTGGACAACCTGTTGTCGTGCTATGCCGGCCTGCAGGCACTGCTGGCCGCCGACAGCGACGAGACCTGCGTACTGGTGTGCAACGACCATGAAGAAGTCGGCAGCTGCTCGGCCTGTGGCGCCGACGGGCCGATGCTGGAGCAGACCCTGCAACGCCTGCTGCCGGATGGCGACGCCTACGTGCGCACCATCCAGCGCTCGCTGATGGTGTCGGCCGACAACGCCCACGGCGTGCACCCCAACTACGCCGACAAGCACGACGGCAACCACGGGCCCAAGCTCAACGCCGGGCCGGTAATCAAGGTGAACAACAACCAGCGCTACGCTACCAACAGCGAAACCGCCGGGTTCTTCCGTCACCTGTGCATGGCCGAGGAAGTGCCGGTGCAGAGCTTCGTGGTACGCAGCGACATGGGCTGTGGTTCGACCATCGGGCCGATTGCCGCCAGCCACCTGGGCGTGCGTACGGTGGATATCGGCTTGCCGACCTTTGCCATGCATTCGATTCGCGAACTGTGCGGCAGCCATGACCTGGCGCACCTGGTGAAGGTGCTGAGCGCCTTCTACCGTTGCCGCGAGTTGCCTTGAGATCCTGAAGACCACCCCGCCCTTTGTAGGAGCAGCCTTGCGCTGCGAAGAGGCCGGTACAACCAGCAGAGATGCTTGGGGTGTACTGGCCTCTTCGCAGCGCAAGGCTGCTCCTACAGAGAGCGTCGTTGCCTGGTAGTGCTCAAGGTCAATCCCGCTTCGTCTGCCACCCGCTATGCTTGTTACATGGCCCCATTGCAAAAGGATTGCTGTCCATGTCCCCGTTCCTGTCCCTGTTCGTGCCGGTGTTTCTGTTCCTGTTGCTGCTGACCATCGGTTTCAGCCTGCGCGAGCGCAATATCGGCGTTGTGATGATGTGGGTCGGCACACTGGGTATCTTCGGCCTCACCTGCTGGAAAATCCTGGAGCAACTGCCGTCGTGAACCTCTACACTCGGTCAATCGTTTGACCTGAGGTAGTTTTGCCAGTGCCTGCTCTCCTGCGTTGCCTGTTCCTGCTGCTGTTCCTGTTTGTCACCCCGTTACAGGCTGCGGGCCTGCCAGGCCTGCTGGGTGGCAGCGCGCCCGCGCAGCCAGAAGCCAGCGAACCGCTGGGCAAGTCGCTGGACGAGGTGATCAAGAACCTGGAAAACGACCAGCAGCGGGCCAAGCTCCTGGCCGACCTGAAAAAGCTGCGCGACGCCACCAGGCAATCGCAACCCACCGTCGAACAGGGCGTGCTCGGCCTGATCGGCGGCGCCCTGCAGGACTTCGAAAAGCAGTTCAGCGGCGATGCCAGCCCGTTCCATCGCTGGGCCGCGGAAATCGAACAGGCCCAGGCCGAACTGACCGAGTTGATGGTGCCGGTGCACCAGTGGCCGGCCATTCTGTTCGGCTTTGCCGCCGTCATCGCCGTCTGGAGCGTGCTGGCCTACGCCTTCAACTGGGTAGGGCATCGGGTACGCCTGCGTTTTGGCCTGAGCGAGGAACTGCCGCAGCACCCACGCACCTGGGACCTGGTGCGCTTTGCCCTGCGCAAGCTGGGCCCATGGCTGGTGGCGCTGGTGTTCACCGTTTACCTGAGCTTCGTGCTGCCGCCGTCGCTGGGCAAGTCGCTGGCCATGGTGCTGGCCTACGCACTGGTGGTCGGCACCTGCTTCTCGGCCATCTGCGTGATTGCCTTCTCGCTGCTCGACGGCCCCCACCGCCACCGCGCCCTGTACATCCTGCGCCACCAGGCCTTCCGCCCGCTGTGGCTGATCGGCAGTTTCGCCGCGTTTGGCGAAGCGATGAGCGACCCGCGCCTGATGGTCGCCCTCGGCACCCACCTGGCCCACGCCCTGGCCACCCTGGCCAACGTGATCGCGGCGCTGTGCACCGGGCTGTTCATCCTGCGCTTCCGTCGCCCGATCGCCCACCTGATCCGCAACCAGCCGCTGTCACGGCGCCTGACCCGGCGCACCCTCAGTGACACCATCGAGATCCTCGGCAGCTTCTGGTTCGTGCCAGCACTGATCCTGGTGGCGATTTCGCTGTTCGCTACCTTTATCTCGGCCGGCGACACCAGCACCGCCCTGCGCCAGTCGCTGATGTGCACGGTGCTGGTGGTGGTGTGCATGGTGCTCAACGGCCTGGTGCGCCGCCACGCCGCCAACCCCAAGCGCGCCAGCAAGCGCCAGGCGGTGTATGCCGAACGCCTGCGCAACTTCGGCTACCTGCTGGTGCACCTGTTCATCTGGCTGGTGTTCATCGAACTGGGGCTGCGTGTGTGGGGCCTGTCGATGATCAGCTTCGCCGAAGGCGACGGTCACGACATAAGCGTGCGCCTGCTGGGCCTGGCCGGCACGCTGATCGTCGCCTGGCTGGTGTGGATCCTTGCCGACACCGCCGTGCACCACGCCCTGGTGCGTTCGCGCCGGGGCCTGGCCAACGCCCGCGCGCAAACCATGATGCCGTTGATCCGCAATGTGATGTTCGTGGTCATCTTCATCATCGCGGTGATCGTCGCCCTGGCCAACATGGGCATGAACGTCACCCCGCTGCTGGCGGGTGCCGGTGTGATCGGCCTGGCCATCGGCTTTGGTGCCCAGTCGCTGGTGGCCGACCTGATCACCGGCTTGTTCATCATCATCGAGGACTCGCTGGCCATCGACGACTACGTGGATGTGGGCGGCCACCTGGGCACGGTGGAGGGGCTGACCATCCGTACCGTACGCCTGCGTGACATCGACGGCATCGTGCATACCATCCCGTTCAGCGAGATCAAGAGCATCAAGAACTACTCGCGCGAGTTCGGCTACGCGATCTTCCGCGTGGCGATCCCGCACAGCATGAACATCGACCAGGCCATCACGCTGATTCGCGAAGTGGGGCAGAAGCTGCGCAACGACCCGCTGATGCGCCGCAACATCTGGTCGCCGCTGGAGCTGCAGGGGGTGGAGAGCTTCGAGTCGGGGTCGGCGATCTTGCGAGCGCGGTTCAAGACTGCGCCGATCAAGCAGTGGGAAGTATCGCGGGCCTTCAACCTGGCTTTGAAGCGGCAGCTGGATGAGGCCGGGCTGGATTTGGCAACGCCACGGTTGTCAGTGCAGGTAGTGACTGCCGGTTCTTCCAGTTAAGGCCTATTCGCGGGTGAACCCGCTCCCACAAGTACTGTGCAAAGGCTGAAACCTGTGCGGCCCCTGTGGGAGCGGGCGAGCCCGCGAAGAAGCCAACACCTCAACCCGCCTGGGCGCGGATGCGGATGGCATCATGCCGCCAATACTCCAGGTCGCAGTCGATCAGGTGCCCATGCTGGTCACTGTTGACCCGGGTGATATGCAACCCGGGGCTTCCCGCCGACACCTTCAAGGCACCGGCTGCCTCCACCGGCAACGCCGTCGGCAAGATCTCGAAGCACACCTGCCCATACTGGATGCCGTACACCCGCCCATAAATCTCGGTCAGCGACTGGGCCAGGTCCTGTTCGAGAATCTCCGGGAAGTACCTGGGGTTGAGGTAGTGCTCGGCATACAGCACCGCCCGCCCATCGATCCGCCGCAACCGGCAGATACGTACCACGCTGGACAACGCAGGCAGTTGCAAGCGCGCACAGATGGCCGCCGACGCCGGCTGTAGCCGAGCCGACAAGAGTTCGGTACTGGGCACCCGCCCCTGGTCGCGGACCATGGCATGGAAGTGGCTGCGCTCGATCAGGTCGTAGGTCAGCCGCTCGGGCGCGACGAACCAGCCGCGACGCTCTTCGCGGTAGATCAGCCCCTGGGCTTCCAGCTGCACCAGCGCCTCACGCAGGGTAATGCGCGTGGTATCGAACACCTCGCTGAGCTTGCGCTCGGCCGGCAGCTTGCCGCCCGGCGCCAGCAAGCCGTGCTCGATCTGTTCCTGCAGGGCGTGACAGATGGCTGTTACCGCACGCGGTGGCATCGGCTGCATCAAAGGTTACCTATCTGGACTAGTCCAGCCCCAGAACAGGGCACTTGGAGATTAGTGCAAGCCTAGGCAGGGCTGATGAACATCCTGTGACAAGGCTTTGGCCAGACACTGCCAGAAACGCGCCAAGCCAGCAGAACCGGGGCGGTTCAGTGGTCTACGCTGTAGCTTCAGGGCCTTCACCAGCCCTTCCCTACATCAAACTGTCACGCAAGCAGCCTACCTTGGCTCAAGGTTTGCTGACCTAGACCAACGGTCACCAGACAACGGCTTCACTCATAACAACCATCGCTAAAGGCACCCACCAAGGAGCTTCGGATGAAAAAGTTGTTCATGGCGTCACTGCTCGGTTCGGCCATCGCCCTGTGTACCACGGCAATGGCCGCCGATACCGACCTCAAGGCCCTGGAAGACGCCGCCCGCAAGGAAGGCAACGTCAACAGCGTGGGCATGCCCGATGCCTGGGCCAACTGGAAAGGCACCTGGGAAGACCTGGCCAGCAAGTACGGCCTGAAGCACAGCGACACCGACATGAGCTCGGCCCAGGAAATCGCCAAGTTCGAAGCCGAGAAGGACAACGCCAGCGCCGACATCGGCGACGTGGGTGCCGCCTTCGGCCCGATCGCCGTGAGCAAGGGCGTGAGCCAACCATACAAGCCGAGCACCTGGGACCAGGTGCCGACCTGGGCCAAGGACAAGGACGGCCACTGGGCGCTGGCCTATACCGGCACCATCGCCTTCATCATCAACAAGGACCTGGTCAAGGAAGGCGAGCGGCCAACGACCTGGCACGACTTGGAAAAAGGCAAGTACAAGGTTGCCATCGGTGACGTCGGCACCGCAGCCCAGGCCGCCAACGGCGTGCTGGCAGCGGCTATCGCCTACAAGGGTGACGAGACCAACCTGGCACCGGGCCTGCAACTGTTCACCAAGCTGGCCCAGCAGAAGCGCCTGTCGCTGGCCAACCCGACCATCCAGACCCTGGAGAAGGGCGAGGTGGAAGTGGGCGTGGTGTGGGACTTCAACGGCCTGAGCTACCGTGAACAGATCGACCCCAAGCGTTTCGAAGTGCTGATCCCGTCGGATGGCTCGGTGATCTCCGGCTATACCACCATCATCAACAAGTACGCCAAGCACCCGAATGCGGCCAAGCTGACACGTGAATACATCTTCAGCGATGCCGGGCAGATCAACCTGGCCAAAGGGCATGCGCGGCCGATCCGTGCCGAGCACCTGAAGCTGCCGGACGATGTGCAGGCCAAGTTGCTGCCCAACGAACAGTACAAGGCTGCACAGCCGATCAAGAATGCCGAGGCCTGGGAAGCGAGCTCGAAGAAACTGCCGCAGATGTGGCAAGAGCAGGTGATCATCGAGATGGAGTAAGGGGCTAGTTTCTCTAGCGCCTGGACGGGCCCTTTCGCGGGTAAACCCGCTCCCACAGGTACAGCGCACACCTCAAGGCCGGCGCATGACCCTGTAGGAGCGGGTTTACCCGCGAAGAAGCCAACGCGGTTTATGACTGGAGCCACCATGCAACACAACGTCATCCTGGTCCTGCTCGACGGCCTCAACTATCAGGTCGCCCACCACGCCATGGGCCACCTGCACGCCTACGTCGAGGCCGACCGTGCCGCGCTGTACCGCGTGGAATGCGAACTGCCGTCGCTGTCGCGGCCGCTGTACGAGTGCATCCTCACCGGTGTACCGCCGATCGACAGCGGCATCGTGCACAACAACGTCAACCGTCTGTCCAACCAGCGCAGCGTGTTCCACTACGCCCGCGAGGCCAACCTGGGCACTGCGGCTGCGGCCTATCACTGGATGAGCGAGCTGTACAACCGCTCGCCCTTCGACCCGCAGCGCGACCGCCATACCCACGCACCGAAGCTGCCGATCCAGCACGGGCTGTTCTACTGGGACGACCGTTACCCCGATTCGCACCTGCTGGCCGATGGCGAATACCTGCGCCGCCGCCACGCCCCCAATTTCCTGCTGGTGCACCCGATGAGCATCGACGATGTCGGCCACCACCACGGTCTGGACAGCAGCCAGTACCGCAACGCCGCACGCAGCGCCGACATCCTGCTGGCCGACTACCTGCCAGGCTGGCTCGAAGAGGGCTACCAGGTACTGGTCACCGCCGACCACGGCATGAACAACGACCGCTCGCACAATGGCCTGCTGACCGAGGAGCGCGAAGTGCCGCTGTTCGTCTTCGGCGATGCCTTCAGCCTCGATCCTGCGGCCAAACCGCTGCAGACCGAGCTGTGCGGGACCATCTGCGAGCTGCTCGGCGCACCGCATGACAAGAGTGTCTGCCGGGAGTTGCTGAAGTGACCACACCCAAGAGCAGCAGCGCCCGTGGCCGCTACCTGGCCCTGCTCTGCCTGCTACCGTTCGCCGTGTTCTTCGTCATCTTCCAGATCGCCCCGCTGGCCTGGGTGGCGATCAACAGCCTGCAATCGGAAGCAGGTTGGGGCGTGGACAACTTCAGCAAGGTATTCGCCTCGAAGTTCTACCTGCAGGCCCTGCAACGCAGCCTGGAGATCAGCTTCTGGTCGAGCCTGTTCGGCATCGTCATCGCCACCCTGGGCGCCTACTCGCTGCGCCAGGTGGACTCGAAGCTGCGCGACTTCGTCAGCGCCTTCGCCAACATGACCAGCAACTTCGCCGGGGTGCCGCTGGCCTTCGCCTTCATCATCCTGCTCGGTTTCAACGGCGCGCTGACCCTGCTGCTGAAGCAGGTCGGCCTGCTGGAGGACTTCAGCATCTATTCCAAGAGCGGGCTGATCCTGGTGTACACCTACTTCCAGATCCCGCTTGGCGTGTTGCTGCTGTACCCCGCGTTCGACGCACTGCGCGAAGACTGGCGCGAGTCGGCCGCACTGCTGGGGGCCAGCCACTGGCAATTCTGGCGGCACATCGGCCTGCCGGTGCTGACCCCGGCACTGCTGGGCACTTTCGTCATCCTGTTGGCCAACGCCCTCGGTGCCTACGCCACCGTGTACGCGCTGACAACCGGCAACTTCAACGTACTGCCGATCCGCATCGCCGGCCTGGTGGCCGGTGACATCAGCCTCGATCCCAACCTGGCCAGCGCCCTGGCGATGGTACTGGTGGGGCTGATGACGCTGGTCACGGTGGTGCACCAATGGCTGCTGAAAAGGAGCTACCATGCGCGCTGACGCCCGTTCCGGCGGCTGGTACCACCGCGCCGTGGTCTACCTGCTGTTCCTCATCCTGCTGCTGCCGCTGGCCGGCACCCTGCTCTACTCGCTGGCCACCAGCTGGTCGGCCAGCCTGCTGCCCAGCGGCCTGACCTTCAAGTGGTACATCGCGCTGTGGAGCGAGCCGCGCTTCCTGGCCGCCTTCGGCCAGTCGCTGCTGGTGTGCGTGGGCGCGCTGCTGCTGTCGGTGGTGCTGATCCTGCCGCTGCTGTTCGTGGTGCACTACCACTTCCCGAGGCTCGACGCGCTGATGAACATCCTCATCCTGCTGCCGTTCGCGGTGCCGCCGGTGGTGTCGTCGGTGGGGCTGCTGCAGCTGTATGGCAGCGGGCCCATGGCCATGGTCGGTACACCGTGGATCCTGATCGGCTGCTATTTCACCATCGCCTTGCCGTTCATGTACCGGGCCATTACCAACAACCTGCAGGCGATCAACCTGCGCGACCTGATGGACGCCGCCCAGCTGCTGGGCGCCAGCACCTGGCAGGCGGCGCTGCTGGTGGTGCTGCCGAACCTGCGCAAGGGCCTGATGGTGGCACTGCTGCTGTCGTTCTCGTTCCTGTTCGGCGAGTTCGTGTTCGCCAACCTGCTGGTCGGCACCCGCTACGAGACCCTGCAGGTGTACCTGAACAACATGCGCAACAGCAGCGGCCACTTCAACAGCGCGCTGGTGATCTCGTATTTCGCCTTCGTGCTGGTACTGACCTGGGTCGCCAACCGCCTGAACAAGGACAAGACCTGACATGAGCTTCGTCAGCGTACAGAAACTGCAAAAAAGCTACGCCGGCAGCCCGGTGTTCGAGAACATCGACTGCCATATCGAACGCGGTGAGTTCGTCACCCTGCTTGGCCCGTCCGGTTGCGGCAAGTCAACGCTGCTGCGCTGCATCGCCGGGCTGACCCCGGTGGACAGCGGGCAGATCCTGCTCGACGGCCATGACATCGTACCGCTGAGCCCGCAAAAGCGTGGCATCGGCATGGTGTTTCAAAGCTATGCGCTGTTCCCCAACATGACCGTGGAGCAGAACGTCGCCTTCGGCTTGCGCATGCAGAAGGTCAAGGCCGACGAAAGTCAGGCCCGGGTGCGCGAGGCGCTGGAACTGGTGGAACTGGGCAACTTCGCCGGGCGCTACCCGCACCAGTTGTCCGGCGGCCAGTGCCAGCGCGTTGCCCTGGCCCGCTCGCTGGTCACCCGCCCGCGCCTGCTGCTGCTCGACGAGCCGCTGTCGGCGCTGGATGCGCGCATCCGCAAGCACCTGCGCGAGCAGATCCGTGCCATCCAGCGCGAGCTGGGGCTGACCACCATCTTCGTCACCCACGACCAGGAAGAGGCGCTGACCATGTCCGACCGCATCTTCCTGATGAACCAGGGGCGCATCGTCCAGAGCGGCGATGCCGAAACACTCTATACAGCGCCGGTGGACCTGTTTGCCGCGGGCTTCATCGGCAACTACAACCTGCTCGACGCCGACAGCGCCAGCCGCCTGCTGCAGCGCCCGGTGGCCAGCCGCCTGGCGATCCGCCCCGAATCGATCACCCTGAGCGTGAACGGCGAAATGGACGCCGAGGTGCGCAGCCACAGCCTGCTGGGCAACGTGATCCGCTACCGGGTGCAGGTACGCGGGGTGGAGCTGGTGGTCGATGTGCTCAACCGCTCACCGTCCGACCTGCACTCGGACGGGCAACGGGTAAGCTTGTCGATCGACCCCACGGCGCTACGAGAAGTGGCCTAAGGAGAATCAACACCATGGCACTGGCAATTTTCGATCTGGACGAAACCCTGATCCACGGCGACTGCGCGTCGCTGTGGAGCGAGCAGATGGCCCGGCTGGGCTGGGTCGACGGCAAAGCCTTCCTGCGCCGCGACCATGAGTTGATGGAAGCCTACGGCAAGGGCCACCTGCGGATGGAGGAGTACATGGCCTTCAGCCTGGAGCCGATTGCCGGGCGCACCCTGGAAGAGGTCGAGCACCTGGTGGCGCCTTGGGTCGAAGAGGTGATCGAGCCGATCATCTACGGCGACGCCTGCCGCTGCATTGCCGAGCACCGCAAGCGCGGGGATCGCATCCTGATCATTTCGGCGTCGGGTACGCACCTGGTCGGGCCGATTGCGGCGCGGCTGGGGGTGGACGAATACCTGGCGATCGAACTGGAGGCGGTGAACGGGGTTTATACCGGCAAGACCCACGGGGTGCTGACCTATCGCGAAGGGAAGATCACGCGGTTGCTGGAATGGCTGGACCAGGAGCAGGAGAACCTGGAAGGAGCGACTTTCTATTCCGACTCGCGCAACGATTTGCCGTTGTTGTTGAAGGTGGATCATCCGCATGTGGTGAACCCGGATGCGGTGTTGCGGGAGCATGCCGAGATCAACAAGTGGCCGATCCTGAGCTGGGCCTGAGGTAATCGCATCGCCTGCACCGGCCCTTTCGCGGGTAAACCCGCTCCCACAGGGACCACACAGTTTTCAAGCCTGTGGTAATCCCTGTGGGAGCGGGTTCACCCGCGAAGAGGCCAGGCCTGCTTACACCAGGCTAGGGTCTATCACCATCACCAGCTTGCCCGACACCTGGTTGGTCTCAAGCTCGGCATACGCCGCCTGGGCAAACTCCACCGGGTAGGTATCCACCAGTTGCGGCGACAGGCGCCCTTCGGCAAACAGCGGCCAAACCTGCTGCTGCAAATCGCGCAGCAGTTCGGCCTTGAAGCCGTCATCGCGGTTGCGCAGCGTGGAGCCGGTAATCTCCAGGCGCTTGCCCAGTACCTGTGCCAGGTCCAGCTCGAACTTGCGCCCGCCCATCAGGCCGATGATCACCCAGCGCCCGTCACGCGCCAGCAGCTTGAGGTTGAGCTCGCCGTAGCTGGCGCCCACCGGGTCGAGAATCACGTCGAACGGGCCAAAACCTTCCAGCGCTTCCAGGTTTTCGTTACGTACCACACCACCGGCGGCGCCCAGCGCCTCGCAGTAGGCCAGGCGGTCCTGGGAACCGACGCTGACCCACACCGGGCTGCCGAACGCCTTGCACAGCTGGATGGCGGCCGAGCCAACGCCGCTGGCGCCAGCGTGCACCAGCACCTTCTCGCCAGCTTTCACGCCACCCAGCTGGAAGATGTTCAGCCAGGCAGTGGCATATACCTCCGGCAACGCCGCCGCTTCGTGCAGGCTCAGGCCTTCGGGCACCGGCAGCACGTGGCGGGCATCCACCACCACTTCCTCGGCCATGGCGCCGCTGGCCAGCAATGCGCACACCCGGTCACCCACCCGCCAGTCGGCACCGGCCCCCACTTCCTCGACCACCCCGGAGCACTCCAGGCCCATGTACGGGCTGGCGCCTGGCGGTGGTGGGTACAAACCTTTCATCTGCAGCAGATCGGCGCGGTTCAGCCCCGCAGCAGCCACGCGAATGCGCACTTGACCCGCGTCGCAGGCCGGGCGCTCGGCCTCGACCCAAGCCACATGTCCGTCAACGCCTTGCAATGCCTTCACAGTGCCTCCATAGTTGAATCATATGACCGAGCCTGGGAACGCCAAGTCCCCAGGCTTTTTGCAGTATGCATCCGGTTTTTTGCAACCGGTGAACAGAAAAGACGGCCTACTATGCGTGATCAATTGTCTCCACGTCGAATCAGCATGAAGCATTTCCTCCCAAGCACCGCCCTGGCGCTGATGATCGGCCTGGGCAGCCTCACGCTCGGCGGCAATGCGGCGGCCGCCAACAAATGGGACAGCCTGCAGCCGGACCGCGACGAGATCGTCGCCAGCCTCAACGTGGTGGAATTGCTCAAGCGCCACCACTACAGCAAGCCGCCGCTGGACGACGCCCGTTCGGTCATCATCTATGACAGCTACATCAAGCTGCTGGACCCGGCGCGCAGCTACTTCACCGCTGCCGACATCGCCGAATTCGACAAGTGGAAAACGCAATTCGACGATTTCCTCAAGAGCGGTAACCTGGACCCGGGCTTCACCATCTACAAACGCTATCTGGACCGCGTCAAGCAACGTCTGGACTTCGCCCTGGCCGAGCTGAACAAGGGCGTGGACAAGATCGACTTCAACGCCAAGGAAACCTTGCTGATCGACCGCAAGGACGCCCCGTGGATGAAGGACCAGGCCGAGCTCGACGATTTGTGGCGCAAACGCGTCAAGGACGAAGTGCTGCGCCAGAAGATCGCCGGCAAGGAACCCAAGCAGATCCAGGAAACCCTGACCAAGCGCTACAAGAACCAACTGTCGCGCCTGGACCAGACCCGTGCCGAGGACATCTTCCAGGCCTACATCAATACCTTCGCCCAGTCCTACGACCCGCACACCAACTACCTGTCGCCGGACAACGCAGAAAACTTCGACATCAACATGAGCCTGTCGCTGGAAGGCATCGGCGCAGTGCTGCAAAGCGACAACGACCAGGTCAAAATCGTGCGCCTGGTGCCGGCTGGCCCGGCGGCCAAGACCAAGCAGGTGGCACCGGCCGACAAGATCATCGGTGTGGCCCAGGGCAACAAGGAGATGGTCGACGTGGTCGGCTGGCGCCTGGACGAAGTGGTCAAGCTGATCCGCGGCCCGAAAGGCTCGGTGGTGCGCCTGGAGATCATCCCTGCCAGCAACGCGCCTAGCGACCAGACCAGCAAGATCGTGTCGATCACCCGCGAGGCGGTGAAGCTCGAGGAGCAGGCAGCGAAGAAGTCGGTACTCAAGCTCAAGCAGGACGGGCGTGACTACAAGCTGGGCATCATCGAGATCCCGGCCTTCTACCTCGACTTCAAGGCCTATCGCGCCGGTGACCCGGAGTACAAGAGCACCACGCGTGACGTGAAGAAGCTGCTGACCGAGCTGCAGAAAGAAAAAGTCGACGGCGTGGTCATCGATCTGCGCAACAACGGCGGCGGATCGCTGCAGGAAGCCACCGAGCTGACCAGCCTGTTCATCGAGAAAGGCCCGACCGTGCTGGTGCGCAACAGCGACGGCCGTGTAGACGTGCTGGAAGACGAAAACCCCGGTGCCTTCTACAAAGGCCCATTGGCACTGCTGGTCAACCGCCTGTCGGCCTCGGCTTCGGAGATCTTCGCCGGTGCCATGCAGGACTACCACCGTGCGCTGATCATCGGCGGCCAGACCTTCGGCAAGGGCACCGTGCAGACCATCCAGCCACTCAACCATGGCGAACTGAAGCTTACCCTGGCCAAGTTCTACCGGGTTTCCGGGCAGAGCACCCAGCATCAGGGCGTGCTGCCGGACATCGACTACCCGTCGATCATCGATACCAAAGAGATCGGCGAGAGCGCCCTGCCCGAGGCCATGCCGTGGGACACCATTCGCCCGGTGGTCAAGCCGGCGGCCGACCCGTTCAAGCCGTTCCTGGCCCAACTCAAGGCCCAGCATGAAGCGCGCAGCGACAAGGATGCAGAGTTCACCTACATCCGCGACCGCCTGGCCCTGACCCAGAAGCTGATGAACGAAAAGACCGTCAGCCTCAACGAGCAGGACCGTCGTGCACGCCACGATGCAATCGAGGCCAAGCAGTTGGCACTGGAGAACATCCGCCGCAAGGCCAAGGGTGAAGAGCCGCTGAAGGAGCTGAAGAAAGAGGACGAGGACGCGCTGCCGACCGAGGATGAAAACACCAAGCCGGAAGACGATGCCTACCTGTCGGAAACCGGCCGCATCCTTATCGACTACCTGAGTGCAAGCACCAAGGTGGCCAAGAAGTAAGACTGTAGGAATGATGGCAAATTAGCTCTACTTGTCATTAAACAGTCATCGCGCTGTCGTGAAATAGAGGGGCCGGGCGTGGAATCGCCCGGCCCTTTCATTTTCAGGAATACGCCATGACCGTCGCCGAACAGCTCAGTGCCTTGAGTGCCATCCTGGCTCAACGCAGCATCCACAGTCTGTTCCAGCCGATCATGTGCCTGAGCGAGCAACGGGTTTTCGGCCATGAGGCGTTGAGCCGCGGGCCGTCCAACAGCCCGCTGCACGCACCGCTGAACCTGTTTACCATCGCCCGCCAGGCCGGCCGCCTGACCGAACTGGAGGCTGCCTGCCGGGAAAGCGCCTGCCGGCGTTTCAGCGAACAGCAGTTGCAGGGCAAACTGTTTCTCAACATCTCGCCAGAATCGCTGCTCGAGCCGCACTACCCGTCCGGGCAGACCCTGAAACTGCTCGGACAGGTCGGCCTGCCGCCTAGCCGGGTGGTAATCGAGCTGACCGAACACACCCCGACCGACGACTTCCAGCTGCTGTCCAACGCCCTGCACCACTACCGGGACATGGGCTTCTCGATTGCCATCGACGATCTGGGAGCGGGTTATTCGAGCCTGCGCCTGTGGTCGGAGCTGCGCCCCGAATATGTGAAAATCGATCGCCACTTCATCGACGGCATCCACCGCGACCCGCTCAAGCGTGAATTTGTCGGTTCGATATTGCAGATTGCCCGAGCGTCGAAGGCGCAGGTAATTGCCGAAGGCATCGAAATGGCGGAGGAGCTGGCGGTGCTGGTGGAGATGGGGGTGGACCTGGTGCAGGGCTACCTGCTGGGGCGGCCGCAGGAGCTGGGGGCGCGCGAAAGCCGGCCACTACCGGCGCTGATGAACGTTCCGCAGGCCGAACAGCCGACGGTGCGGCTCAATGCGACGATTGGGCAGTTACTGAAGTTGTTTGGCCGGCACCGGCACCTGGAGGTATTGGAGGTGGTGGATGCCGATGGCAGGGCTTGTGGGCTGATCCACAGAGATGCTTTGCCTGTTCCGGCCTCTTCGCGGGTAAACCCGCTCCCACAGGTACAACACAAGGCTCAAGACCTGTGGTGAACCTGTGGGAGCGGGTTTACCCGCGAAGAGGCCGGGACAGGCAACGAATCAGGCCGTTTCGGGATAGCTGTACTCGAACACCCTGACCACCTCGGAGGCATGCCATGAGGCTGCTTCCATGCCGTCGACCGGCCCGGAAAATCGGCCCAACCGTTCAACGCACTCAAAAAACCCGGTACGCGGCAAACGGCTGGCACCCTGGCTGATCACCAGCGAGCTGCGCAATGGCTGCTCGGCGCGGGCATCCAGCACCGCCAGGTACTCCAGCGCGGCTGTCAGCGTCTGCATGGCCGGGCTGGGCAACTGCAAACGCTCGATCAGCGCTCGATAGGTCAGCAAGTGACGTTGACGACGGGCCAGGTCAAGCTCGCCCAGCAGGTTATCCCAGTGCTGACGGCTGATCCTGACCTGGCTCATGATGGTTCGCTCCAGCCAGCCACCCCCAGATGCCAGGCCAGAGCACGGCGGATAGCAGCATCCGGCTGGCGTTCACCTGATTCGATCATGGCCAGGTATGCCGGGCTTACCCCGACATTGCGCGCCAGTTGCTCAGGGGCAATGCCCTTGGCCTGGCGAATCTGTGCCACTTCGCTGAAGGCCGGCAATGGCGCACTGGCCACATCGCCCTGCGCTTCACTGGCAAGCACCTCGGCTGGTGCCTGCCCAGCGGCCTTGAGCAGTGCCTGGTACTGTTCCCAGGGAACGACGGCGTACTCGGGTTGACCGTCCCGGCTGATGACCTGAATACCCATTACAAACCCCTTTAAAAAGGATTACAGCATGTAATCCGTAGGCATAACCCTTATGCCAATTATATTACCAACTCTGGGGTCTGTGCAGTTGCGCTGCGGTTGCGGCCAGTTTCACTGCGTGTTGCGTTCCAACCGCAGCGCTTCGGGGGTGGCCGGCAGGCGCTCGACCACGCGCAGCCGTTCGGGCGCCTGGCTGTCGCGCCAGGCCTTGAAGCGCGCCAGTTCGTCAGCCACGGTCTTCAGTATCCAGCCCAGCACCGCGATGTCATCGAGGAAACCCACGCCCAGCAGCCAGTCGGGAATGGCGTCGATGGGGCTGACGAAATACAGCAGCCCGGCGACGATGGTGACCAGCGCCTTGGGGCTGATGGCACGGTACTCGCCGCGCCACCAGGCCAGGCACAACGACTGCAGCAGCTTCACGTCTTCACGCAGCTGGCCGATGCGCGGGCCTTTGCGAGCTACCGCGAACAGCAAGGCGGGCAACCGGCCGCGGCTGAGCAGGCGCTCGGCCAACGGCAGGAAACGGGCAAAATTCCAGGGTGCGCTCATGGAGCCTCCAGAGGAAAAGGTTATCCACATTTATTGTGGATAACCTTGTGAACAGGGGGACGTTTCTGACCCCAGGTGCCTGCCAGGCAAGGGCCTCGGTCAGATCGGGCGTTTTTTACACAGTCGTTTCACACCTTGGGTACGTACGCCGCAAACGGTTTGCGTCAGAAGCATTCTGCTTCTTCACGCTGCATTTCCTCGGACAGTATCAGCAGTTGCAGGTTCGTCCAACTACCCGGCACAAACGAAAACGCCCCGTCGGGACGGGGCGTTTTGCGTGGGCCAGCCAGTGTTACTTGGCAGGCGCTTCGGCCGGGGCCTCGGCAGGAGCTTCCGCTTCCGGCTCGGCGCCTTGCAGCTGGGCCGGATCCTTGATGGCGATCAGTTCCAGGTCGAATACCAGTACCGAGTTGGCCGGGATCAGCGGGCTTGGGCTTTGTGCGCCGTAAGCCAGTTCAGCCGGGATGAACAGCTTGTACTTCTCGCCGACGTGCATCAGCTGCAGGCCTTCGACCCAACCCGGGATCACGCCGCTGACCGGCAGGTCGATCGGGCTGCCGCGCTCGACGGAGCTGTCGAACACCTTGCCATCGATCAGCTTGCCTTCGTAGTGGACGGTGACCACGTCGGTCGCCTTGGGCTGCGGGCCGTCGGCCTTCTTGACCACTTCGTACTGCAGGCCCGAGGCAGTGGTGACCACGCCTGGCTTCTTGGCGTTTTCCTCGAGGAATTTCTTGCCGGCGGAGGCGGCTTCTTCGCTGGCCTTGGCCAGGCGCTCTTCGGCACGCTTCTGCAGCGCAGTGAAGGCCTCTACCAGCTCTTCGTCCTTGATGCGCTGTTCCTTCTTGCCAACGGCGTCTTCGATGCCGAGGGCTACTGCTTTCGAATCAAGGTCTTCCATGCCTTCCTGAGCCAGGCTCTTGCCCATGTTCAGGCCGATACCGTAGGAGGCTTTCTGTGCCGGAGTCTTCAGCTCGGGGCTGCTGGTCTGTTGATCACAGCCAGCCAGTACCAGGCCTACCAGGGCAACCGCAGCCGCCAAACGATGCTGTTTCATGCTATTTCCTTGTTCATGCGCCAAAAGGGCAATCAGGGTAAAGCCGCGAGCTTAGCAGGCGGCCATGACCAATGGCTACCGGCATAGGAGCGGGTTTTGGTAAGGAAGTTCAGTAGTTAAACGCTTATTCATCAAAGGATGTGCAGCCACTGGCCAGTATTGATCGGTTGCGGCGCCTTTGCCCGGTTTTGCGGCGGATTTATTTAGCTGAATGCTGAGAAGCCTGCACTGGCCCTATCGCCGGCAAGCCAGCTCCCACAGGTTCACCACAGGCCCGGAAGCAGTTGCTATCCCTGTGTGTGGCTTGCCGGCGAAAGGGCTAAAAAAACCTGCGTTCAGGGGTAGCTGCCCTCTCGGTACTGCCCCGCTACCTCGCGCAACACCTCGCATACCCACTGCCCAGGCAGGCTCTGCGGCAAGGCGGCATTGCGACAGATGCCGACCGAGCCGCCCGGCTCGCGCACACCCAGGTCGAGCTCGACCAGCTCGCCCCGGCGCAGGTCGAGCAGCACCGCATCGCGCGGTGCCACCCACATGGCATCGCTGCCCAGCAGGTAGCGCCGGCTCAGCGCCAGCGACAGGGTTTCCAGGCGCTGGGCGGGCATCTGGATGCCACATTGCACGAACAGGCTGTCGGCATGCTGGCGGATGGTGGTGCCGGCTGGCGGCAGCACCAGCGGGTAATGTCCAACCTCCCCGCGCTCTACTGGCTTGCTGGCCAGCAGCGGGTGGCCTGGCCGCACCACCAGGCTCATCGACTCGCTGTACAGGTGCTCGAACGACAGGCCCTGGATTTGCGGGCTGTCGGTCATGCGCCCGACCACCAGTTCCAGTTCGCCGAGGCGCAACTGGCCGAGCAGCTGCGCGCTGACTCCGGTGACCACACTGATCACCAGCGCCTCATGCCGCTGGTGCAGGCGGCACAGCACTTCGGGCATGAGCAGGCCTTCGACCGTGGACAGCACACCGATGCGCACCTGCGACGGCGCCCGCGCCTCGCCACGCAGGCTGCTGACGCCATCGCGCAGGGCCTGCACGCTGGGCCCGGCGTAGCGCATGAAACGCGTGCCGGCCGGGGTCAGCTCGACGCCCTGACGGCTGCGCGCGAACAGGCGCGTTTCCAGCAGGTCTTCGAGTTCCTTGAGGGTCTTGGAGATGGCTGGCTGGCTGATTGCCAGGATGTCGGCAGCCCTGGCCAGGCTGCCCTGCCGGGCAATCTCCAGGAAGCACAGCAGGTGGCGGTACTTGATGCGGGTGTCGAGGTTCATGGGCTCAAGCTTACCGCATGCAGATAGCCTGTACCGGCCCTTTCGCGGGTGAACCCGCTCCCACAGGGATCTCCACAGCTCTCCAGACCTGCGCAGTACCTGTGGGAGCGGGCGTGCCCGCGAAGAGGCCGGTGCAGGCGGCAGATGAATATCAGGCCACAGCCAATTCCACCGCCTCCCCGTTCAAACGCACCGGCCACACCCGCAAACGCTGCCCGGCATCTTCCAGACACTCCCCGCTCTCCAGGCTGAAGTGCTGCTTGTACAACGGCGCGGCCACCACCAGCTCGCCCTGCACACTGCCAACCAGGCCGCGGCCGATGATGTTGGCGCCGGATCGCGGGTCACGGTTGTCCACCGCGTACAGCGGCTGCGCCTGCCCCGGCAGGTAGAACAGCGCCACCTGGGCCCCGTCGAGCCAGACCACCACCCCGGAATCAGCCACCAGGTCATCGGCCTGGCACACCACCTGCCAGTTCTCGTGGGTTTTCACAGCAGCATTGGACAAGTTCATCAGACAGCCTCCTCGACGGTTGGGATCAGGTGCAGTGGCGCAGCAGGCCGGCGCTGTTCGCGTTCGCGCACGAAGTGCACGTCCGGGTCGGCGCGGCGGTCGTTGACGAAAGTACGGAAGCGCTTGAGCTTCTCGGGGTCGTTGAGGGCGTTGGCCCATTCGCATTCATACTGGTCGACCACATGCTGCATCTGCGCCTCCAGCTCGCTGGCCAGGCCCAGGCTGTCGTCGAGGATCACCTGCTTCAGGTAGTCCAGCCCACCTTCCAGGTTCTCGCGCCACACCGAGGTGCGCTGCAGTTTGTCGGCGGTGCGGATGTAGAACATCAGCACGCGGTCGATCAGGCGCACCAGGGTTTCGTCGTCGAGGTCGGTGGCGAACAGTTCGGCGTGTCGCGGGCGCATGCCGCCGTTGCCGCATACGTACAGGTTCCAGCCCTTGTCGGTAGCGATCACGCCGATGTCCTTGCTCTGTGCTTCGGCGCATTCGCGGGTGCAGCCGGACACCGCGAACTTGAGCTTGTGCGGGCTGCGCAGGCCTTTGTAGCGGTCTTCCAGGCGCAGGGCCATGCCGACGCTGTCCTGCACGCCGTAACGGCACCAGGTGCTGCCGACGCACGATTTCACCGTGCGGGTCGACTTGCCGTAGGCGTGGCCGGTTTCGAAGCCGGCCTCGATCAGCTCGCCCCAGATCAGCGGCAGCTCGTGCAACTGGGCGCCGAACAGGTCGATGCGCTGGCCGCCGGTGATCTTGGTGTACAGGTCGTACTTTTTCGCCACCTGGCCGATCACGATGAGCTTGTCGGGGGTGATTTCACCACCGGGGATGCGCGGCACCACCGAGTAGGTGCCGTTCTTCTGCATGTTGGCCATGAAGGTGTCGTTGGTGTCCTGCAGCGGCACCAGCGCCGGGTCCATGATCGGCTGATTCCAGCACGAGGCGAGAATACTGCCCACCGCCGGCTTGCAGATGTCGCAGCCAACGTGGCCCTTGCCGTGGCGTTCGAGCAGTTCGTTGAAGGTGCGGATACCCTCTACCCGCACCAGCCCGTACAGCTCCTGACGGGTGTAGGCGAAGTGCTCGCACAGGCTCTTGTCCACCGCCACGCCGCGAGCGGTCAGCTCGTGCTCGAATACCTGCTTGAGCAGTGCCGCGCAACCACCACAACCGGTGGCGGCCTTGGTGCAGCCCTTGACTGCGGCAAGGTCGCCGCAGCCGCTGTCGATGGCGGCGCAGACCGCGCCCTTGCTGACGTTGTGGCAGGAACAGATGGTCGCGCTGTCGGGCAGCGCATCGGCACCCAGGGCCGGTGCACCGCCGCCTTGCGGCAGGATCAGTGCCGCCGGGTCGGCTGGCAGGGCGATGCCGTTCTGGGCGTATTGCAGAAGGGTGTCGTAGTAGCTGTTGTCGCCCACCAGCACCGCACCGAGCACGTGCTTGCCGCTGGCATCCACCACCAGCCGGCGATAGGCGCTGTTGGCTTCGTCGATGAAGCGGTAGCTGCGTGCGCCCGGAGTGGCGCCATGGGCATCGCCGATGGAGCCGACATCCACGCCCAGCAACTTGAGCTTGGTCGACATGTCGGCACCGGTGAATTCGCCAGCGGCTTCGCCCATCAGCAATGCCGCCAGGTTGCGCGCCATGCTGTAGCCCGGGGCGACCAGGCCGAACACGCTGCCGTTCCACGAGGCGCACTCGCCGATGGCGAAGATGCGTGGGTCGCTGCTGCGGCAGTGGTTGTCGATCACCACGCCACCACGCGCGGCGATGTCCAGGCCACAGGCACGGCCCAGGGCATCCTGCGGGCGTATACCTGCGGAGAACACGATCAGGTCGGTTTCCAGGTGCTCGCCGCCATCGAAGTTCATGCGGTAGCGGTAGTCTTCACCCGCACTGATCGACTGGGTGGCCCGCGACAGATGCACGCCAACACCCAGCGCTTCGATCTGTGCCTTGAGCGCGGCACCGCCCTCGCCGTCCAGCTGCACCGGCATCAACCGTGGGGCGAATTCCACCACGTGGGCTTCCAGGCCCAGCGACTTGAGGGCGTTGGCTGCTTCCAGGCCAAGCAAGCCACCGCCCACTACCACGCCACGTCGGGCACTGGCTGCGGCAGCGCGGATGGCGTCGAGGTCGTCGAGGGTGCGGTAGACCAGGCGGGCATTGCCGCTGGAGCCTTCGATCGGTGGCACGAAGGGATAGGAACCCGTGGCCAGCACCAGCTGGTCGTAGCCGTAGCGGCCCTCGGCGGTAACCAGTTCGCCGCGCTCACGGTCGATTTCCAGCACTGCTTCGCCGAGGTGCAGGTGCACACCGTTGGCGCCGTAGAAGTCCTGCCCGCACAGGGCCAGGGTTTCGGCACAGCTGCCGCCGAAGTACTCGGACAGGTGCACGCGGTCGTAGGCACGCTGGCGCTCTTCGCCGAACACATGCACTTCGAAGCGCTGCAAGGCGCCGCGGCTGACCAGTTGTTCGACGCAATGGTGGCCGACCATGCCGTTGCCGACGATGACCAGTCGCTCTCGTTGCCCGCTGCTCGCTGTTGCCTTCATAAGCCGATCCTCGATCAAAAAAAAAGCGCCTGGAGCCGAAGCTCCAGGCGCCTTTGCCTGTATTCATCACGGTAGGGGGCCCGGGTTGATCGCCGTTGATCAGTGGGCTTTGTTGTATCCAGGGTAAAGCAGGGAGTGTGCCAACTGGGTTGCCTGTGCCGGCCTCTTCGCAGCACAAGGCTGCTCCTACAGGTTTCGCGCCCCCTTGTAGGAGCAGCCTTGTGCTGCGAAGAGGCCGGCACAAGCGATCAAACTGCACAACCGGGGTGCACCACACCCCATCCCGGTGCACTCAGTACACGTCGCGCCGATAGCGCTTGGCTTTGCTCAAATCCTCGACATAAGCCGCAGCCGCCGCGGCATCCATGCCGCCATGCTCGGCGACGATGACCCGCAACGCCGCATCCACATCCTTGGCCATGCGCTGCGCATCGCCACACACATAGAAGTACGCGCCCGCCTCCAGCCACTGCCACAACTGCGCGCCGTGCTCGAGCATGCGCTGCTGCACGTAGACCTTCTCGGCCTGGTCGCGCGAGAACGCTGTGTCCAGGCGCAAGTGCCCTGCAGCCTGCCAGGCCTGTAGCTGCTCCTGGTAATAGAAATCGGTTGCCGCGTACTGCTCGCCAAAGAACAGCCAGTTAGCCCCTTTCGCCCCACGTGCCTCTCGTTCTTCGAGAAAGGCCCTGAACGGCGCAATGCCGGTGCCGGGACCGACCATGATCACCGGCACGCTGTCGTCCTCGGGCAGGCGAAAGTGCTTCGACACCTGCGGGAAGATGGCAACCTTCAGCGCCTGCGCACGGTCGGCAAGGAAGCTTGAACACACCCCTTTGCGCGCGCCATAGCGCACCGTGGACACGGTCAGGTGCACCTGCTGCGGGTGCGCCAGCGGGCTGGAGCTGATCGAGTACAGGCGCGGCTGCAACGGTTTGAGCAGCTCCAGCCAGCTGGCCAGCGGCAGTTGCTGGGGGAAGGCGCGCAGCACATCGACCAGTTGCCGCCCCCACAACCAGTCCTGCAGCTCGGCCTTGCACTCGGGCTGCAGCAGGCGCTGCAGGTCCGGAGCATTGCCGGCGAAGGCCTGCAGCTGCTGCGTGGTGACCTTGGCGATTTCCAGGTGCGCTTGCAGGGCTTCGGTCAGCGGCATGGCGGGCTGGCCTTTCAGCTCGACCATGGTCTGGCCATCGAGCTGTATTAGCGCCAGCAGTTCGTCGACCAGGGCGGGACAGTTGCGCGGCCACACGCCCAGGGCATCACCGGCGGCATAGGTGAAGCCGCTGCCGCTGAGGTCGAACACCAGTTGACGGGTTTCCTTGGTAGCACCCGGGCCGTTCAGCAGGCGGTTTTCCAGCAAGGTGGCAGCCCAGGGTTGCTGCTTGCCATAGGCCGCCACGGGCGCAGGCTCGGTGACCGGTTGCGGTGCAGCAGCGCTGCTTAGCGTGGGCAGCAGCGCATCCAGCCAGGCGGCGAAGGCGTCGTCGAAGTCCGGCTCGCAGTCCACCCGCTGCAGCAGGCGCCGCCCGCCCAGCTCGGCCAGGCGTTGGTCGAGTTTGCGGCCAAAGCCGCAGAACTGGTCGTAACTGGAGTCGCCCAGGGCCAGCACGGCAAAAGGCAGTTCGGCGCAGTGGGCGCCCTCCTCGCCCTGCAAGGCTTGCCAGAATGCCGCTGCGCTGTCGGGCGCGTCACCATCGCCAAAGGTGCTGGCGATCAGCACCACGCTGGCGGCGCCCTGCAGCTGGCGCGGGCTGACCGCTTCCATGCAGCTGAGCTGCACGTCGAGGCCGGCACCGCGCAGGCGCTCGGCACAGCGTTCGGCCAACAGCTCGCCGTTGCCGGTTTGCGAAGCCCACAGCACCTGGTGCCGTGGTGCCATCAACGCCGCATCGGGCAGCACCGCCGGCTGGGCGAACAGCCCGGCCAGCAAGCCATCGACGAACAACCGGCGGTTGGCGGCCAGCGGCGCACTGGCCGGCAGACAGGGCACGCCCTCGGCGCGGGCCTGGTCCAGGCCCAGCAGAAAGCCTTGCAGGTAATGGCGCTCTTCCTCGGCCAGCACCGGAGCTGGCAGGGTGTCCAGGCCAAGCAGACGGGACAGGGTGGCGGTCGGCATGCGGGCAGGCTCCGGATGGGCAGTGTTCAGATCAAGGGCTTCGATGCGCTCACCGGCAACCCGCTCCAGGGTCACGGCACAATGCTTGAACGCCGGCTGCAGCGACAGCGGGTCGACCGCATCGCAGGTCACGGCGTTGATCGCCAGTTGCTCGCCGATCAGGTCATTCCAGTGAAACGGGGCAAAGCAGTTGCCAGGCATGACCCGGTCGCTGATTCGCGCGGGTAGCACGGCCTGCCCGCGGCGCGAGCGAATGGCCACCAGGTCCTTTTCGGCAATGCCCAGCCGGGCAGCATCGTCGCGGTGGATTTCCACGAAGGGGCCGGGCTCCAGCTTGTTCAGCGCCGGGACCTTGCCGGTCTTGGTCAGGGTGTGCCACTGGTGCTGCACGCGGCCGGTATTCAGCACCATGGGGTAATCGGCATCCGGCAGCTCCGCCGCCGGCAACCAGGGCCGGGCGAAGAAGCGGGCCTTGCCGCTGGCGGTCGGGAAGGCCAACACCGGGCACTCGCCCTGGGCATCGCGCAACAGCGTCTGGCTGCTGCCGTCGTTGTGGTAGCGCAGCGGGCTTCGCGGGTTGTTGTTGCCTGGGGCGCAGGGCCACTGGTGTGGCTGCTCGCGCAGTTCGGCATAGCCGATACCCCGTAGGTCGTAGCCGGTGACCGGGTTGTGGAAGCGACGGATTTCCTCGTACACCGCCTCGGCATCGGGGTAGTCGAAGGCGTCGGCATAGCCCATGGCACAGGCGACCCGGGCGATGATCTGCCAGTCCGGCAGGCTCTGCCCGGGCGGTTCGACGGCACGTGGCATGAGGGTGAGGTTGCGCTCGCTGTTGATCATCACGCCCTCGCCTTCGGCCCACAGCGCAGCTGGTAGCAGGATGTCGGCGTAGCGGTTGGTCTCGGTGTCGAGGAAGGCATCCTGGGTAATCACCAGTTCAGCCTGGCGCAGGCCGTCGATCACCTGCTGGCGGTTGGCGACACTGGCCACCGGGTTGCTGCAGATGACCCAGCAGGCCTTTACCACGCCGCTTTTCATCTGCTCGAACAGCGCCACCGTGCCCTCACCGCCTTCGCTGCGCAGGCTGCCTGGGGCCAGTTGCCACTGCTGCTCGACGAAGGCACGGTCTTGCGCTACCAGCGCCGAGCGCTGGCCTGGCAGGCCGGGGCCCATGTAGCCCATCTCGCGGCCGCCCATGGCATTGGGTTGGCCGGTCAACGAGAACGGGCCGCTGCCCGGGCGGCAGATCGCGCCCGTGGCCAGGTGCAGGTTGCAGATCGCATTGGTGTGCCAGGTGCCATGGATGCTCTGGTTCAGGCCCATGGTCCAGCAACTCATCCAGTTGCGGGCACTGCCGATCCATTCGGCGGCCTTGATGATGTCGGCCTCGGCCAACCCGGTGACGGCAGCCACGCGGTCAGGGGTGTAGTCATCGAGAAAAGCCGGCAGTTCATCCCAGCCTTCGGTGTGGCGGGCGATGAAGCCGGGGTCGGTGTGGCCGTTACGCAGCAGCAGGTGCAGCAGGCCATTGAGCAAGGCCATGTCGCTGCCGGGGCGCACCTGCAGGAACAGGTCGGCCTTGTCGGCGGTGGCACTGCGCCGCGGGTCGACGACGATCAGCTTGGCCCCCGCCTTGACCCGGTCGAGCAGGCGCAGGAACAGGATCGGGTGACAGTCGGCCATGTTGGCGCCGATCACCAGGAATACGTCGGCGTGCTCGAAGTCCTGGTAGCTGCCGGGCGGGCCATCGGCACCGAGCGACAGCTTGTAGCCGCTGCCGGCACTGGCCATGCACAGGCGCGAGTTGGACTCGATGTGGCGGGTGCGGATAAAGCCCTTTGCCAGCTTGTTGGCCAGGTACTGCGCCTCCAGCGACATCTGCCCGGACACGTACAGCGCCACGGCGTCGGGGCCGTGCTGGTCGATGATGCCGCGCAAACGCCCGGCGGCTGCGGCGATGGCCTGGTCGATGCCGGTACGCGCTGGCTGCTGGCTGCGCTGGTGGCGCACATAGGCATCCTCCATGCGCCCGGCAGCAGTCAGCGGCAGGTGTGCGGTGAGACCTTTGGTGCACAGGCGGCCGAAGTTGCTGGGGTGCTGCTTGTCGCCGCTGATCTTGCCGACCTTGCCATCGGCGACGCTCATGACGATGCCGCAACCGACGCCGCAGTAGGGGCAGACGCTGCGTACTTCGCTGTTGGCCATGGGCGGGCTCCTGTAGGGAACGCAAAAAGGCGCCGGCTGCCCCTGCTTGCTGGGCAAGCGGGACAACACGGCGCCTTTGTCGTGAAGTTTTGTGGGCTGTCGACGTTGATAGCCCTGGATGGAGGTGAAACAGCAATTTATGGGCCAGCTGTGCCGCCCCTTTCGCGGGCATGCCCGCTCCCACAGGGATATCGCAAGGCCTGAGGGCGGTGCTGCACCTGTGGGAGCGGGCGTGCCCGCGAAGAGGCTGGTACAGGCCGTGCACCATGCGATGGCAACCCCGCACCCCATGGCGCTATGCTGGGGCACATTCCAGCATGAGCCACTGCCCTCCCCCCATGTCCCAGGTGATTATCAAGACCCCCGCCCAACTCGACCTGATGCGCCGCGCCGGCCAGCTGCTTGCCCAGGTGTTCGCCGACCTCGACAGCTTCATCCGCCCCGGCGTGACCACCATGCAGATCAACGACCGCGCCGAGGCGTTCATCGTCGGCACGCTCAAGGCCCGCCCGGCGAGCAAGGGCCAGTATGGTTTCCCCTATTCGCTCAACACCTCGGTGGACCATGTGGTGTGCCATGGCATGCCCAAGGTCGATGAAGTGCTGAAGGAAGGCTCGATCATCAACGTCGACATCACTCTGGAACAAGGCGGCTATATCGCCGACTCGTCGAAGATGTACAGCATCGGGCCGATCAGCGATGAGGCGCAGCGCCTGGTCGACACCACCTATGACGCGCTATGGAAAGGCATCGAACAGGTACGCCCCGGGGCTACGCTGGGTGATATTGGCCATGCCATCCAGACCCATGCCGAAGCGGCGGGCTACAGCGTCGTACGTGAGTACTGCGGGCATGGCATTGGCCAACAGATGCATGAAGGGCCCGAGGTGCTGCACATTGGCCAGCGCGGGATGGGCCTGAAGTTGAAGCCGGGGATGGTGTTTACCATCGAACCGATGATCAACCAGGGCGGACGCGGGACGCGCACGCTGAAGGACGGCTGGACAGTGATTACCCGCGACCACAGCTTGTCGGCGCAGTGGGAGCATACCGTGGCGGTGACCGAGGATGGGGTCGAGGTGCTGACCTTACGGGAAGAAGAGCGTCGCCGCTGAAATTGCTACAGATCCTCTGTGGGAGCGGGTTCACCCGCGAACACCGGCAAAGCCGGTGCCATGCACCGTGTCGCATCCTTCGCGGGTAAACCCGCTCCCACAGGGGCCAGGCAGCGCCTGATGGTTTTTTGCAGAAACAAAAAAAGCGACCCTAAGGTCGCTTTCTCTGTTACTTCCGGGTGTTCAGTAGGCCCTGGAAGTGGAATATGGCGCAGCGGACGGGACTCGAACCCGCGACCCCCGGCGTGACAGGCCGGTATTCTAACCGACTGAACTACCGCTGCGCTAAACATCGAGTGGTGGGTGATGACGGGATCGAACCGCCGACCCTCTGCTTGTAAGGCAGATGCTCTCCCGGCTGAGCTAATCACCCATGTCTCTCGGTGTGGCGCGCATTCTACGGGCGACTTGGCGCTCTGGCAAGCACTTATCAAACTTTTTGCAAAATTCGCGAAAACACCAAATCGCAGGCACAAAAAAAGCGACCCTGAGGTCGCTTTCTCTGTTACTTCCGGGTGTTCAGTAGGCCCTGGAAGTGAAATATGGCGCAGCGGACGGGACTCGAACCCGCGACCCCCGGCGTGACAGGCCGGTATTCTAACCGACTGAACTACCGCTGCGCTAAACATCGAGTGGTGGGTGATGACGGGATCGAACCGCCGACCCTCTGCTTGTAAGGCAGATGCTCTCCCGGCTGAGCTAATCACCCTTCGTCTCGGTGTGGCGCGCATTCTACGGACGACCCCGTACCCTGGCAAGCACTTTTTTAACTTTTTTCAAAAAAAACCTCAGGCCTTTCAAAGACCTAGCGCTGCCACGTGCATCTTTACATTCAGCTACAGCTACTGGCACTCCGACAGGGTTGGCCTGAGAGCACCGCTCGGAGAATAATGCCCGCCTTATGCATTAAGGAGAGATTGCCCCTCATGTGGTTCAAGAACCTGCTGACCTACCGTCTGACCCAGGAAGTCCCGTTCGAGCCTGAAGCGCTAGAAGCGGCCCTGGCCAGCAAGCCGGCCCGCCCCTGCGCCAGCCAGGAGCTGACCACCTACGGTTTCGTCGCGCCATTCGGCAAGGGCGAAGACGCTCCCCTGGTGCATGTCAGCGGCGAGTACCTGCTGATTGCCGCGCGCAAGGAGGAACGCATCCTGCCCAGCAGCGTGGTCAACGACGCGGTGAAGGAAAAGGTCGAAGAGATCGAGACCGAGCAGATGCGCAAGGTCTATAAAAAAGAACGCGACCAGATCAAGGACGAGATCATCCAGGCCTTCCTGCCGCGCGCGTTCATTCGCCGCTCGATGATCTTCGCCGCCATCGCCCCGCGCCTGGGCGTGATTCTGGTCAACTCGGCCAGCGCCAAGCGTGCCGAAGACCTGCTGTCGACTTTGCGTGAAGTGATGGGCTCGCTGCCGGTGCGTCCGGCCACCGTGAAAATCGCACCGGTTGCCACCATGACCGAGTGGGTCAAGTCGCAGGAAGCAGCTGAAGGCTTCTATGTGCTGGACGAGTGCGAACTGCGCGACACCGCCGAAGACGGCGGCATCGTGCGCTGCAAGCGCCAGGACCTGACCGGCGAGGAAATCCAGCTGCACCTGAGCACTGGCAAGGTGGTCACCCAGCTGGCCCTGGCCTGGCAGGACAAGCTGTCGTTCATTCTGGATGACAAGATGGTGATCAAGCGCCTGAAGTTCGAAGAGCTGCTGCAGGAGCAGGCCGAACAGGATGGTGGCGATGAGGCTGCGCAACAGTTCGATGCCAGCTTCCAGCTGATGATGATGACCTTTGCCGAATTCCTGCCGGTGCTGTTCGAGGCGCTGGGTGGGGAAGAGATTCCGCAAGGGGTCTGACTGGTTTTGAAATGCCGGTGCTGGCCTGGGAGATATCCTCAGACCGTACTGGCCCTTTCGCGGGCTTGCCCGCGAAGAGGCCAGTGAAATTCTTGAAGCGATAAAACAAAAAGGAATTGCCCCCCATGCGTGCCCTCGCCACCCTCAGCCGCTTCGTCGGCAATACCTTCGCCCTGTGGGTGCTGGTGTTCGCCGTACTGGCCTTCCTGCAACCGCAATGGTTCATCGCTCTGAAGGTGGCCATCGTGCCGCTGCTGGGCCTGGTGATGTTCGGCATGGGCCTCACCCTCAAGCTCGATGACTTCGCCGCCCTCGCCCGCCAGCCCTGGCGGGTGATGCTGGGTGTGGTCGCGCACTTCGTGATCATGCCGGGCATGGCCTGGCTGCTGTGCCAGCTGTTCCACCTGCCGCCGGAAATCGCCGTGGGCGTGATCCTGGTTGGCTGCTGCCCGAGCGGCACGGCGTCGAACGTGATGGTCTGGCTGTCACGCGGCGACCTGGCGCTGGCGGTGGCCATCGCTGCGGTCACCACCCTGCTCGCCCCGCTGCTGACTCCGGCGCTGATCTGGTTCCTGGCCTCGGCCTGGCTGCCGGTGTCCTTCATGGACATGTTCTGGTCGATCCTGCAGTTGGTGATGCTGCCGATCGTGCTCGGCGTACTGACCCAGCGGCTGCTTGGCGCGCGGGTGCAGGCGGCGGTGCAGGTACTTCCGCTGGTGTCGGTGGTGAGTATCGTGATGATCGTGTGCGCGGTGGTGGCGGCCAGCCAGGCGAAGATCGCCGAGTCGGGGCTGCTGATCATGGCGGTGGTGATATTGCACAACAGCTTCGGCTACTTGCTGGGGTACCTGACCGGCAGGCTGTGCAAGCTACCGCTGGCACAGCGCAAGTCGCTGGCGCTGGAGGTGGGCATGCAGAACTCCGGGCTGGGCGCGGCACTGGCGGCGGCACATTTTTCGCCGCTGGCTGCGGTGCCGAGTGCGTTGTTCAGCGTTTGGCACAATATTTCCGGGGCGCTGCTGTCTACCTGGTTCCGGCGCATGGGGGAACCTGTGGCAGAAGCCGAAGGTGGGGAGCCGGCCAGGCATTGATGTTGCCTGAACTGGCCCCTTCGCGGGTAAACCCGCTCCCACAGGTACTGCACAGGTCTGAAAATTGTGGAGATCCCTGTAGGAGCGGGTTTACCCGCGAAGAGGCCCGCGCAGGCTTGCCCAGAGGGCTGCATATGTGCACCATGGCACCCACTGTGAGGACGACCTCACGACGCACCGCGTGACCATTCCGGGGACGGCCCCATCATTCACAACGATGGAGACGCACCATGTCCTGGATCATCCTGTTCTTCGCCGGCCTGTTCGAGGTCGGCTGGGCCGTCGGCCTGAAATACACCGACGGCTTCAGCAAGCCACTGCCCACCGTCCTCACCGTCGCCGCCATGGCCATCAGCCTGGGCCTGCTGGGCCTGGCCATGAAAGAGCTGCCGCTGGGTACCGCCTATGCCATCTGGACCGGCGTCGGCGCCGTCGGCACGGTGATCGCCGGTATCATCCTGTTCGGCGAGTCCATGGCCCTGGTACGCCTGGTCAGCGTGGCGCTGATCATTACCGGCCTGGTCGGCCTGAAAGTCAGCGCCAGCTGACGCCCTCCCCTAGCGCAGGTTGCCGCGCAGGCGGCTGACCTGCTCACGCAAGGCTTCTGGCTGCGCCGCCTCCACCGGGATGGCGGCGCCTGCCACGATGGTCACCCGCGACCACAGGCGCTTGAAAAAGCCCTTGGCCGGGTCACGGCTGAAGAAGCTGCCCCACAGCCCCTGCAAGGCCAACGGAATGACCGGCACCGGGGTTTCTTCGAGGATGCGGTTGACGCCGCCCTTGAACACGTCGATTTCGCCATCCCCGGTCAGCTTGCCTTCAGGGAAGATGCATACCAGCTCGCCATCGGCCAGGTACTCGGCAATGCGCGCGAAAGCACGTTCGTAGATGGCCAGGTCTTCGTTGCGCCCGGCAATCGGGATGGCGCCTGCGGTGCGGAACACGAAGTTGAGTACCGGCAGGTTGTAGATCTTGTAGTACATGACGAAGCGGATCGGCCGGCGAATCGCCCCGCCCAGCAGCAGCGCATCGACGAACGACACGTGGTTGCAAACCAGCAGCGCCGCGCCTTCGTCGGGGATGCGTTCGAGGTCGCGGTGCTGCACGCGGTACATCGAATGGCTGAGCAGCCAGATCAGGAAGCGCATGGTGAACTCGGGCACGATCCTGAAGATATAGGCGTTGACCGCGATGTTGAGCAGCGACACCACCAGGAACAGCTGCGGGATGGTCAGCTCGGCCAGGCCCAGGAGGATGATGGTGAGCACTGCCGACACCACCATGAACAGGGCATTGAGGATGTTGTTGGCCGCGATCACCCGGGCGCGCTGGTCTTCGGCGGTGCGGGCCTGGATCAGTGCATACAGCGGTACGATGTAGAAGCCGCCGAACACCCCAAGGCCGACGATCGACAGCAGGATCCACCAGGCCTGGCCCATGCCCAACAGCGCCAGCCAGTCGTGCGGTGCCGCCGCAGCCGGCACATCGCCGGAGTGCCACCACCAAAGCAGGCCGAACAGGCTCAGCCCGAACGAGCCGAACGGCACCAGGCCGATTTCCACCTTGCGCCCGCTGAGCCGCTCGCACAGCAGCGAACCCAAGGCAATCCCCACCGAGAACAGGGTCAGCACCAGGGTCACCACCGTGCCGTCACCGTGCAGCCAGTCCTTGGCGTAGGCCGGGATCTGCGTGAGGTAGATGGCACCGACGAACCAGAACCACGAGTTGCCGACGATCGAGCGCGACACCGCCGGCGGCTGCCCCAGGCCCATGCGCAGGATCGCCCACGACTGCCTGAAGATGTTCCAGTCCAGCGGCATTTGCGGTGAAGCGGCAGCGGCCCGCGGGATCCAGCGGCTGGCCAGGTAGCCGAGCACGGCGGTGCCGACCACGCCACCAGCCACCACGGTGGCATAGCTGTCGGCCGACATCATCACCCCGGCGCCGATCGTGCCGGCGAGGATGGCCAGGAAGGTACCGGTTTCCACCAGCCCGTTGCCGCCGACCAGCTCTTCCTCGCGCAGGGCCTGCGGCAGGATCGAGTACTTCACCGGGCCGAACAGCGCCGAGTGGGTTCCCATGCCGAACAGCGCCACCAGCATCAGTGCCAGGTGGTTGGTGATGAAACCGAGCGCGCCTACCGCCATGATCGCGATCTCGGCCAACTTGATGGCCCGGATCAGCGCATCCTTGGCGAACTTCTCGCCAAACTGCCCGCCCAGCGCAGAGAACAGGAAGAACGGCAGGATGAACAGCAGGGCGCACAGGTTGACCCAGATCGAACGGTCGCCGTCGCCCAGGCTGAGCTTGAACAGGATCGCCAGGATCAGCGACTGCTTGAACAGGTTGTCGTTGAAGGCACCCAGCGACTGGGTGATGAAAAACGGCAGGAAACGCCGCTTGCCGAGCAAGGTGAATTGCGAGGAGTGACTCATCGTCCTTGGTCCTGAGGGCTTTTCAATTGGAGGCGCGCAGGGCGCGACAAGCCACAAATCTGCATGGGAAATGCACTGACTGGCAAGCGCTCAAGGATTTTGGAGGGCTGTACCGGCCCTTTCGCGGGCACGCCCGCTCCCACAGGGATATCACATGCCTTGAGGGTATGTGAGAGCGGGTGTGCCCGCGAAAGGCCTGCGCAGCAGGCCTCTGTTGGCATATGCTGGCCCCCGGCAAAACAGAACAACAAGGATGTGTAATGCTCGCCGCCATAAAACGCTACCCGCACAGTGTGCGCCTGCTGCTCGGCACCACCTTCACCCTCACCGTCGCCCGTGCCCTTACCCTGCCCTACCTGGTGGTGTACCTGGCTGACAACTTCCAGCTGCCGATCAGCCAGATCGGCCTGCTGATCGGTGGTGCGCTGATCATCGCCTCGCTGCTGAGCCTGTATGGCGGCCACCTTGTGGATACCTTGCGCAACCACACCCTGGTCAGCGCCAGCACCCTGCTGTTTGCCCTGGCTTTCGTCGGCGCGGTCGCCAGTAACTCGGCGCTGCTGTTCTTTATCTGCCTGGTACTGATCAACCTGGCCCTGGCAGTGGTCGACATCGCTGCCAAGGCGGGCTTCTGCGCATTGCTGCCGGTGGAGGCACGGGCCGAAGTGTTCGCCATCAAGTACACCCTCAGCAACGTCGGCTACGCCGCCGGCCCGCTGCTGGGCGTGGCCATGCTGGAGCTGAACGACCATATGCCGTTCATTGCCTCCGCCCTGCTCGGCCTGGGTATGTGCCTGACCTACTGGCGCTTGGGGGACCGCGGCCTGCAGGCCAGTGTGCCGGACAAACCCGGGGTCGGCTTTGGCCAGGTGGCGCTGGGTCTGGCCCGTGACCGACGGCTGGTATGCTTCACCCTGGGCGGGGTGCTGAGCGCGGTAGTATTCGGCCAGTTCACTGCCTACCTGTCGCAGTACTTGGTGATAACCAGCAGCCCGGCCGAGGCGGCGCGCCTGATCGGTTACCTGGTGACCACCAACGCGGTGACGGTGATTGCCCTGCAGTACCTGATCGGCCGCCGCATCAGCCGCCAGCGCCTGATGCCCTGGCTGCTGGCCGGCATGGGCCTGTTCATCGCCGGGCTGCTGGGCTTTGCCCTGGCCGGTTCGGCGCTGGCGTGGTGCCTGGCGATGCTGGTGTTCACCCTGGGCGAGATCATCGTGATCCCGGCCGAGTACATGTTCATCGACCTGATCGCACCGGAGCATTTGCGTGGGGTGTATTACGGTGCGCAGAACCTGTCCAACCTCGGTGCGGCGCTGGGGCCGGTGATGGTGGGGTTTGCCCTGGTACATCTGTGGCCGGGGGCGATCTTCTACCTGCTGGTGTTGTCGGTGATACTGGCGGGGGTGTTTTATTGGCTGGGTACCCGCAAAGGATGATGTCCGCTCTGCTGGCCTCTTCGCGGGTGAACCCGCTCCCACAGGGACAGCGCCGCTTTCGAAGCCTGTGCAGTACCTGTGGGAGCGGGTTCACCCGCGAAAGGGCCGGCACAGGTTAAAGAGAACCCTGCGACCACCTGCCACTGCGACCATCGTCTGCGCTGACGAAGCGGCACCTGCGTGCCAGACTGATTGATCGGGACCGCGTTATCTTTTTGCTTCGGAGTCTTCATGTCGTTGTCCAGCGGGCTGATCGCCGTGGTCGCCCTGGCCTATATGGCCATCATGTTCGCCATCGCCTTCTACGGCGACCGCCGCAGCACCCCGTTGCCGCCGAAGCTGCGTGCCTGGGTGTACAGCCTGTCGCTGGCCGTTTACTGCACCAGCTGGACCTTCTTCGGCGCGGTCGGCCAGGCCGCCGAACAGCTCTGGGCATTCCTGCCGATCTACCTGGGCCCGGTGCTGCTGCTGATCTTCGCGCCCTGGGTGCTGCAGAAGATGGTGCTGATCAGCAAGCAACAGAACATCACCTCGATTGCCGACTTCATCGCCGCGCGCTATGGCAAGTCGCAGTCCCTGGCGGTGGTCGTGGCGCTCATCTGCCTGGTAGGCGTGCTGCCGTACATCGCCTTGCAACTCAAGGGCATCGTGCTGGGCGTGAACCTGCTGATCGGCGCCAACGCCGACGCCACCGGCACCCGCGTACAGGACACCGCACTGGTTGTATCCCTGGTGCTGGCACTGTTCGCCATCGTCTTCGGTACCCGCAGCCTGGACGTGACCGAACACCACCGTGGCATGGTCCTGGCGATTGCCTTCGAATCACTGATCAAGCTGCTGGCCTTCCTCGCCGTGGGCATCTTCGTCGTCTTCAACCTGTATGACGGCTTCGACGACCTGTTCAGCCAGGCGCGCCAGTCGATCCACCTTCAGGACTATTGGCAGGAGACCATCAATTGGCCGTCGATGGTGGTGCAGACCGCCGTGGCGATGATGGCGATCATCTGCCTGCCACGGCAATTCCACGTCACCGTGGTGGAGAACATCGAACCCCAGGACATGCGCCTGGCGCGCTGGGTATTCCCGATGTACCTGGCACTCGCCGCATTGTTCGTGGTGCCGATCGCCCTGGCCGGGCAGATGCTGCTGCCGGACACGGTGATCTCCGATTCGTTCGTCATCAGCCTTCCTCTGGCCGAGGCACACCCGAGCCTGGCCCTGCTGGCATTCATCGGTGGTGCATCGGCGGCCACGGGCATGGTCATCGTCGAGGCCGTGGCGCTGTCGACCATGGTCTCCAACGACATGCTGCTGCCCTGGCTGCTGCGCCGTACCAACGCCGAGCGGCCGTTCGAGGCATTCCGCCACTGGATGCTCTCGGTACGCCGGGTGACCATCGTGGTGATCCTGCTGCTGGCGTATGTCAGCTACCGCTTGCTGGGTTCCACCGCCAGCCTGGCGACCATCGGCCAGATCGCCTTTGCCGCCGTGACCCAGCTGACCCCGGCCATGCTCGGTGCGCTGTACTGGAAGCAGGCCAACCGCCGCGGCGTATTCGCCGGCCTGGCTGCAGGTATCTTCCTTTGGTTCTACACCCTCGTCCTGCCGATCGCGGCGCACAGCCTGGGATGGTCGCTACAGCTGTTTCCGGGGTTGGCGTGGCTGCACGGCAATCCGCTAAACCTGCCGATCAGCCCGCTGACCCAAGGCGTGGTGCTGTCGCTGGCGGGTAACTTCACGCTGTTCGCCTGGGTCTCGGTGCTTTCGCGCACGCGGGTTTCCGAGCATTGGCAGGCCGGCCGCTTCATCGGCCAGCAGACTAGCGCCAGGCCCAGCAGCAAGCCGCTGCTGGCGGTGCAGATCGACGACCTGCTGACCCTGGCCTCGCGCTTCGTTGGTGAAGAACGCGCCCGGCAGAGCTTCATCCGCTTCGCCTACCGCCAGGGCAAGGGCTTCAACCCCAACCAGAACGCCGACGGCGACTGGATCGAACATACCGAACGCCTGCTGGCCGGCGTACTCGGCACGTCGTCGACCCGCGCCGTGGTCAAGGCCGCCATCGAAGGCCGCGACATGCAGCTGGAAGACGTGGTGCGTATCGCCGACGAAGCCAGCGAGGTGCTGCAGTTCAACCGCGCCCTGCTGCAAGGGGCCATCGAGAACATCAACCAGGGCATCAGCGTGGTCGACCAGAACCTGCACCTGGTGGCCTGGAACCGCCGTTACCTGGAACTGTTCAACTACCCCGACGGGCTGATCAGCGTGGGCCGGCCGATCGCCGACATCATCCGCTACAACGCCGAGCGTGGCCTGTGCGGACCGGGCGAGGCGCAGGTGCACGTGGCGCGTCGCCTGCACTGGATGCGTCAGGGCCGGGCGCACTCCTCCGAGCGCTTGTTCCCCAATGGCCGGGTGATCGAGCTGATCGGCAACCCGATGCCGGGCGGCGGTTTCGTCATGAGCTTCACCGACATCACCCCGTTCCGTGAGGCCGAGCAGGCCCTGCGCGATGCCAACGAACGCCTGGAGCAACGGGTGGCGGAACGCACCCAGGAGCTGTCGCAACTGAACCAGGCGTTGTCCGAAGCCAAGAGCCGTGCAGAAGCGGTGAGCCAGTCCAAGACCCGTTTCCTGGCTGCGGTCAGCCATGACCTGATGCAGCCGCTGAACGCGGCCCGGCTGTTCTCCGCCGCCTTGTCGCAACAGGCCGAGGGCATGAATGAAGAGGCCCGGCAGCTGGTGCAGCACATGGACAGTTCGCTGCGCTCGGCCGAAGAGCTGATCAGCGACCTGCTGGACATCTCACGCCTTGAAAACGGCAAGATTACCCCGGATGCCAAACCCTTTGCCCTCAACGAGCTGTTCGACACCCTGGGTGCCGAATTCAAGGTGCTGGCCGCCGAGAAGGGCCTGGAATTCCGCCTGCGCGGCAGCCGCCTGCGGGTGGACAGTGACATGAAGCTGCTGCGCCGGGTGCTGCAGAACTTCCTGACCAACGCCCTGCGCTACGGCAAGAGCCCGATCCTGCTGGGCGCACGGCGCCAGGGTGAACAGTTGTGGCTTGAAGTGTGGGACCGCGGCCCCGGCATCGCCGACGACAAGCTGCAGGTGATCTTCCAGGAGTTCAAGCGCCTGGACAGCCACCAGACCCGTGCCGAGAAGGGCCTGGGCCTGGGCCTGGCGATCGCCGACGGCCTGTGCCGGGTGCTGGGGCACAAGCTGGAAGTGCGCTCGTGGCCGGGCAAGGGCACGGTGTTCCGCGTCAGCGTACCAATTGCCCACCAGGCCGCACCGGCGCCCGCCGCCCCGGTGGAACAGGGCGGCCAGCCACTGGCCGGGCTGCAGGTACTGTGCGTGGATAACGAAGACAGCATCCTGATCGGCATGAACAGCCTGCTCAGCCGCTGGGGTTGCCAGGTGTGGACCGCGCGCAACCGCGCCGAATGCGAAGCTCTGCTGGCCAAGGGCATGCGCCCGCACCTGGCGCTGGTGGACTACCACCTGGACGACGGCGAAACTGGTACCGGGCTGATGGGCTGGCTACGCGCGCGCCTTGGCGAGCCGGTGCCGGGCGTGGTGATCAGCGCTGACGGCAGCAAGGAAACCATCGCCATGGTGCATGCCTCTGGCCTGGACTACCTGGCCAAGCCGGTCAAGCCGGCGGCCCTGCGTGCCATGCTCAATCGCCATCTGAGCCTGGTTCAGTAAGCGCTTCGTCCGGCAACGCCTCATCGGACAGCGCCCGCTCCAGCAGGTCGGCCGGCAGGCTCTTGCTGGCGCGGGCGCCCAGCAGCTTCAACTGTTCGCTGCGGCTGACCAGGTTGCCGCGCCCTTCGCATAGCTTGTTACGCGCGGCAGCATAGGCCTTGTCCACCTGCTGCAGGCGGCTGCCCAACTCGTCCAGGTCCTGGATGAACAGCACGAACTTGTCGTACAGCCAGCCGGCGCGTTCGGCGATCTCGCGGGCGTTCTGGCCCTGGCGTTCCTGCTTCCACAGGCTGTCGATCACCCGCAAGGTGGCCAGCAAGGTGGTCGGGCTGACGATCACGATCTGCCGGTCAAAGGCTTCCTGGAACAGGTTCGGCTCGGCCTGCAGGGCTGCCGAGAAGGCGGCCTCGATCGGCACGAACAGCAGCACGAAATCCAGGCTATGCAGGCCTTCGAGGCGGTTGTAGTCCTTGCTCGACAGGCCTTTGACGTGGCTGCGCAGCGACTGCACATGCTGCTTGAGCGCAGCCTCGTCATTGCCGGCGACGAACTGCTGGTAGGCGGTGAGGCTGACCTTGGCATCCACCACTACCTGCTTGTCGCCGGGCAGCATGATCAGAACGTCAGGCTGGAAGCGCTCGCCATCGGCGCTCTTCAAGCTGACCTGGGTCTGGTATTCGCGGCCCTTTTCCAGGCCGGCATGCTCCAATACCCGTTCGAGGATCAGCTCACCCCAGTTGCCCTGGGTTTTCTGGCCCTTCAGCGCCTGGGTCAGGTTGGTGGCTTCGTCGGACAGGCGCAGGTTGAGTTGCTGCAGGCGCTCCAGCTCCTTGCCCAGCGAGAAGCGCTCGCGGGCTTCCTGCTGGTAGCTCTCTTCCACGCGTTTTTCGAAAGCCTGGATGCGCTCCTTGAGCGGGTCGAGCAACTGGCCGAGATGCTGCTGGCTGGTCTGGGCGAAGCGCTGTTCGCGCTCGTCGAAGATCTTGGTAGCCATGTCGGCGAACTGGGCGCGCAGGGTGTCGCGGGCTTCCTGCAGGTCTTCCAGGCGCTGCTGGTGGCTTTCCTGCTGCTCGCGCAGCTCGGCGTCCAGGCGTGCGGTCTGGGCCTCCAGGCGACGCAGTTCGGCTTCGCGGTTGGCACGTTCGAGGTTCCAGGCGTGAGCGGCATCACGGGCATTGTCACGGTCGATCTGCAGCAGTTCCAGCTCACGGCCCTGGGCGGCCAGCTGGGTCTGCTTGACGGTGTTGGCTTCGCTGAGATCGCTGATTTCATCGCGGCAGGCGTCCAGTTGCGCCTGCAGGCCGGCCAGGGCCAGCTGGGCAGCACTGAGGCGCTCTTCGAGCAAAGCCTGCTCGCCTTGCCGCGTGCCCTGGCGACGCTGCAACTGCATGGCCCAACCCAGGCAAGGTAATGCACCTGCCACCAAGCCCAGCAGAATGCTGGCCAGATCCACTGTCATGCTTACCCCGAATGATCCTGGATGAATGCATC
Organism: Pseudomonas sp. A2; assembly: GCF_023100865.1. Taxonomy (NCBI): domain Bacteria; kingdom Pseudomonadati; phylum Pseudomonadota; class Gammaproteobacteria; order Pseudomonadales; family Pseudomonadaceae; genus Pseudomonas; species Pseudomonas sp. A2. Next base: position 1,443,564 of record NZ_CP039127.1, on the reverse strand, counting down.
GCAGCTTATCAGCCTGAGCGGTGTGTTGCCTGTTCAGCCCTCTTCGCGGGTAAACCCGCTCCTACAGGGATTGCACAGTATCCGAGGTATAGCTATTCCTGTGGGAGCGGGTTTACCCGCGAAAAGGCCAGTGCTGGCAACACACCTCAGGCATGGAACCACTGCCGCAAAAGCCGCCGCGCTTCCTGCGACCCCTGCCCCGCCGCCAGTTCCAGCCAGTACCGCGCCTGCTCCGGCTCGTTGTGCTGGCACAGCCGCGCATACTCCAGCTGCGCCCGCCGATCACCGGCGCGGGCCGCCTGGCGCAGCAGTTCATGGCCAATACGCCGGTCACGGGCATTGCCGCAATCACGGCACAACATCTGTCCCAGGCGGCTTTGCGCCACTACCACACCCTGACGCGCCGGCTGTTTCAACAGGCGCCCGGCCAAGTGCTTGACCTGCGGCTTGTCACCCAGGCGCGGGTTGTCGAGCAACCACAAGGCCACTTTGAGGGAGAAACGTTTGGGGGGAGGCGCAGGCGTCGATGCAGCAGGGCTGGCGAGGTGTTTACCGCGAAACTTCATGAGCAACAGGATTGGCAACTCGAAAGGCGCGCCACTCTACCCTTTTTTTTGCGACATGGCCTTCCGATTTCTGCAGGATTGAAAAAAATTTCAATGATCTTTTCTTGACGTTTTCAAGTGGATGACCAACTAGGTTCCTGAAGCATGTCGATTGTCGGACAGTTCACTGTATTGCTGGCACGCCCGTCCTAGAGCAAGCGCCAGGGACAATCCACAGTTCCTGTGGATAACTCGGTGGACAACCCCCTGGCATCCCTCGCAAACCCCTATGAATTGGGGCTTTCGCTCAAACTGACGATTTTTTCACCAGCTAAAAATAGTGTTTTTTTTCATTGACTTAACCGGCCAGTCAAGGCATTGGCGAGGCTGTCATGGCATGCTGCAAGGCAGTTGCAAGCGCTGCTCCGAATGTGAACAAGTGCACCAAAAACCTTCAATTGAATGCACGAAATCGGTACATCAGGCCGGATACGGGCCTTTTGCAGACCCTTCCCATCAGGGAAAATACGCGCCATACTGCGCGGCTAACCTGTACTTACACGAAGTCCTTGCCAAGCACCTGTATTTTCGTTAAGGTGCGCATCGTTAGTACCAAGCTGAAAGTCAATTCTGGCCTCAAGCGTCCTTGCAGACACACTCCTCCCAAGGGTGGCGCTGCTGAAACCAGGACCGGCCCATTCGATGATTCACTCGCCAGCCCAGCGCTGTTCAAGCACGAATCACGTGACAGATTGATCAGGATCCCACCCCGACGGCCTAGAACCATGGCCCCGGCGTGCTGCCTGCCCTCTGAAGTACCTACCAGTCAGCCCACGCGCCCACCTTTGATTGCGCTCCCTCTGGCTGCCCTGTTCCAGTCAGGTTCGTTCGTCCCTTAATAAAGGCGTCACTGGAACGTTTCTATCATGCACGGATCATAACCCCGTGTTTAAAGCAGGAACCTCCAACAATATGCAAACTCATCATCAGATTCAGGCTGCCATTGGCACCCTCTCCCAGGCCTTCTCGCCGTTGAAGTGCCTTATCGTTGCCCCTCGCAAAGGCAGCTTTAGCTTCACCCTGGTAGACGAACACGGCGTCGCCTGCCACACCGAGCGCCTGTACCCCGAACAGTACAGCCGCAGCGAACCGCTGCAGGCGGTCATCGCCCGAACCCGCCAGTCGCTCACCGCGTGAGCGGCGAATGCTGCGGTATTCAAGCGCTGAATCATGCCATCGCAAGCCTGCCTGAACGTTCGTGGCGTAATTGCCTTAAGGCATATAGCCAAGTACGTCAGGCAGCAATCGATTTAAAAACAGCCCTTTACACCACGATTATCACACTACACTTCAACTCGAGCGGTGCTTGCCGCTTCCGGCGGGCCTGATCACTCACCAGCTGCCAAGCTCCAGCGCCCGTCCGGCCCTTAACTGCTCGAGGGCATCATGGGTATCGCGGCGAATGAATTGTGTCAGTATGTGATCCGACCCACCCTGGTCTACCTGAACCGTCACTGTGCCAGCGCCGAAGCCTTGTTGCTTGGCATCGCCGCCAGCCAGTCGGCCCTGGGGTCGGCCTTGCACGACCGTCGTGGGCACGGTCTGTACCGTATCGGCGAACACCGTCACCAGGCTATCTGGGACGACTATCTTGCCCGTGACCCCGACCTGGCCAGCCTGGTCCGCGGCCTGGCCAGCCAGCACGCCTTCCTCGGCGGCCCGCACCTGGAACTCACCGTCAACCTGCGTTATTCAACCGCGATTGCCTGGATGCTCATCGAAGAGCAGGCCACGCCACTGCCGGCCGCCGATGACCTTCTCGCACTTGCGCGAATCTGGCGACAGATTTTCAACCCCCAAGGTCGCCTGCGCGACTTCACACACGCCTGGCATACCTGCATAGATCAGAGATTGCCGCAGGCATCTTAAGACGCGTCCTACAACGTGCCCGGAAAAAAGGGAATTTTGGTCGGATTGTCCTACAAAACCGCTCTATCTCCTGCGATTGAGGCTATAGCGCGGCGCGTGATTTGTTGGTAGCTTTTCGCCCCGGAGATCCCAAGGAGTTTTCTAATAATGAAAAAAGTAATGCTCAAAGCCTCCCTCGGCGTAGCCGTTGCACTTGCTTCCAGCCAACTGCTCGCCGCAGGTTTCGCGCTGAACGAACAAAGCATCAGCGGCATGGGAACCGGTTTTGCGGGACGTTCGTCTTCTGCCGAAGATGCCAGCACGGTGTATGGCAACCCTGCGGGCATGTCTCGCCTCAAGCGCGAACAGGTCACCGTGGGTGGCGCGGCTGTCATTGCCAAAACTGATATTTCAGGTCGTGGTAGCAATTTCGGGGGGGAAACCGATGGCGACATGGTCCCGGTCGTGGGTGTACCCATGGGCTATTACGTCAAACCTATCGATGATCACTGGAGCGTCGGTTTCGGCGTTTACGTGCCATACGGCCTGATCACGGACTACGGCAGCGACGACGCGGCACGCTACTGGGGCAAGAAGAGCAAGGTCGAGGTTGTCACCTTCCAGCCAACCATCAGCTATGCCTTCAACGACAAGGTGTCGATCGGTTTCGGTCCGACCATCAACCGTATCAAGGGTGAACTGGGCTCGAATCTGTCCAGCAAGGCGCTGCTGGGCCCGAACGGGCCGGATGGCGAAATCAAGATCAAGGGCGACGACACCGCGATCGGTTACAACATTGGCGTCCTCGTGCAAGCCACAGACCGTACCCGCCTGGGCCTGACCTATCACTCCATGGTCGACTACAAGCTTGAAGGCGACACGCGAGTGTCGTACCCGATTGCAGCCCTCGGCCTGAACGGCAAATTCGACGCCAGCCTGAAAATAAAGACGCCAGAATCGGTGGACTTCTCGATCACCCATGAACTGGATGACCAGTGGACACTCTATGCGGGTAGTACCTGGACTCGCTGGAGCCGCCTGGAGAGCATCGTTGTCAAGAACGAAGCACCGACGGGCTACCCACTGCAGACCATCACCGAAGAGCAAAACTGGCATGACACCTGGGCACACGCCATTGGTGCTGCCTACAAGGTGAACAAGGAGTGGACCCTGCGTGCAGGCTTCTCCGTCGACCAGTCGCCCACCAACAACCATGATCGCTCGCCGCGCATTCCTACCGGCGACCGCAAGGCTGTCAGCTTTGGTGCCGGTTGGAGCCCGAACGACGACATGACCATCGATGTTGCCTACTCGTATCTGTGGGAAGAGGATACCAAGGTGAACAATGTGTCCGGCTCGCCGACACAACAGGCGCTGAAAGGCACCTATCAGGCCAAGTATGAGAACAGTGCTCACGGTATTGGTGCATCCCTTACCTACCGCTTCTGATTCATACGCGTGACATGAAAACCGCCCTCGTGGCGGTTTTTTTACACCTTCACCTGCCAGTCATCGCCCAGGCATTCGCGCAGGTAGTCCATGAACACCTGTACTTTTGCGGTCATGGCAAAGCGGTCGGCCAGGCACAGATAGATATCCATCGGTTCGGTCTGGGCATAGGCCTGGCCGCTATCGCTGTATTCGAACAACGGCACCAGCGCCCCGTTATCCAGATGCGGCCTTACGATGAACTCGGCAAGGCGGGTGATGCCGCCATCGTGCAGCGCCATCTGGGTCAGGGCATCGATGTCGTCGCTGATCAGGACACCGCCGAACTCTGCCTCGAACCGCAGCCCGTCGCGCATGAACCCCCAACGCAGGAAGCGCCCATCCACCGGGTAGCGGAACACCAGGCAGCGGTGGTCACGCAAGGCCTCGGGCATGGCCGGCACGCCGGCGCTTTGCAGGTAACCGGGCGAGGCACAGCATATGAACGGTATACGGGCGATATGCCGGGCCAGCAACTGGTCTTCGAGTTGCGGGGCAATGCGCAGACTCACGTCCACATCCTCCCGCGCGTGGTTGACCCGGCGATCAGTCGTTACCAACTCTATCGAAAGCAGTGGGTAGCGGGCGCTGAACGCAGGTATCAATGGCGCCAGCACGTGGCGACCGAAGGCGGACGTCGAGGCAATGCACAGCCGCCCTTGGGGCTCACTGTCGGGGGTGGTGACGGCCTGTTCGGCCAAGGCCAGGTCGCGCTCGATGTGCCTGACGCGTTCGTAATACTGGGTGCCGGCGGGTGTCAGCGCCATACTGCGGGTGGTGCGGCTGAGCAGGCGAACCTGCAAGTGGCCTTCCAGGCGTGCCAGGTTCTGGCTAACCGCGGCCGGGCTCAGGCCCAGGTTGCGGGCACCGGCGGCGATGCTGCCGGCTTCGACCACCTTGATGAAACTGCGAATGGCGTTGAGCAGGTCCATGCTGAGCCCTTGGATTCGTAAGAATATCTTTATAAAGAACTCAATGCGGCTGGTCTACAGCTGCTGCCGGGTGCGTTGCTAACCTGCGTCTCTACTTACTTTTCAGGAGTTCGCATGAGCAACTTGTCCCAGGCACGCAGCCGACGCAAATTGCATCCCGCCGCCACGCCTTACGTTTTTGCCTTTTACATGTCGTCGATCATGGCGCTATTGATGTGTTTCGTGATCACGGCAGCGAATGCGGGGGTCAACCCTGAGTACCTTGGCAACGTGCTGAAGGCTTACCAGTTGGCGATGCCTGTGGCGTTCGTTTGTGTATTGATGGTCAGGCCGGTGGTTGTGCGGTTGGTGGCGATTACTGTGCATGCAAAGTGAAGTAACCCCAAAGCCCAGGCAAGCCCCCTGCTCTTGCTCTTGCTCTTGCTCTTGCTCTTGCTCTTGCTCTTGCTCTTGATCTTGCTCTTGCTCTTGATCTTGCTCTTGATCTTGATCTTGATCTTGATCTTGCTCTTGATCTTGATCTTGATCTTGATCTTGATCTTGATCTTGATCTTGATCTTGATCTTCGCGACTTCAGGAGGCCGAGCAGAGGTCTTGCGGAGGGAGGTGACGGGCATGGATGCCCGTCAAGCGCTGAGGCCCCATGGATGGGGCCTGCAGCGCGTCCTCCCGGGAGCAAGACCGGCGCGAGGGAACCCCGGAGCGCAGCGCAGGGGCCGGATGATGGGAGCGCAGCGTTTTTTGGTTACTTTTTGCCGCGTTTGGCAAAAAGTGACTCGCCGTAAGGGCGAAAAGGTGAGTATGCGTCGCCATCGTAAATGGACTATGCGCGATATCAAGACCAGTACTTTTCCGCTCTTCGCTCTTCGCTCTTCGCTCTTCGCTCTTCGCTTTCAAGCGTGGGCATCAACAACAAGGTCAACATTCATTTTCGAAGGTGGCGCTTAATCACCTTTCCGCCCTTACGGCGGGTCACTTTTTGTCAAACGCGACAAAAAGTAACCAAAAAACGCTGGCTCCTATCATCCGGCCCCTACGCTGCGCTCCGGGGTCCCCTCGCTACGGGCCTGCTCCCGGGAGTACGCGCTGCAGGCCCCATCCATGGGGCCTCAGCGCTTGACGGGCATCCATGCCCGTCACCTCCCTCCGCAGTCCCTTCGCTCGGCCTCCTGAAGTCGCAATCGGCGGTGCCTGAACTATCGCGCGCTTAAAAGCAAAAGCAAGAGCAAGAGCAAGAGCAAGAGCTGCTAGGTTATGGCTGGGAGGCAATGGCCTTTTCGATGGCTGCCCGGAACGCTGGATCATCCGGCTTGGTCAGGCTGGAGAAGTTACCTATCACCTTGCCTTTACGGTCCACCACGTACTTGTAGAAATTCCACTTCGGCGCACTGCTCTGGCTGGCAAGCTCCGCGAACAGCGGTATCGCATCCGCGCCCCGAACCGCCTGTGTCTTGGTCATGGTAAAGGTGACGCCATAGTTGGCATAACAAACCTTGGCAGTCTTCTCGCTGTCGGCGTCCTCCTGCTTGAAGTCATTGGACGGCACGCCAAGCATTTCCAAGCCTTGCCCGTGATATTCCTTGTAGGTCGCCTCAAGCCCCTCGAACTGCGGCGCGAAACCGCAGTAACTGGCTGTATTCACCACCACCAAGGGCTTGCCGGCAAAGCGCTCGCACAGGTCCACCTGCCCCTTGCCCCGCAACTCTGGCAGGCTACCCTGCAACAACGCCGGGCAATCGGCAGCCCAGCTCGATGCGCCGGCAAGCAGGGCCAGCACCGGCACCGTCAACCAATGTGCACGCATGACTCGTTTCTCCCGCAAGACAATCCTTGAACTTGCAGGGTAGCGCCTAACAAACACTCATGCCCAGTTGCATCAACGCCATCCCGCCCTTGTGCCAGCCCCACCACACCAGCGCCAGCAACGACAGGGCGGCGAGGGCCAGTAGCCCTCGAGCCAGGTAGCGGTTCATGCGGCCTGGGCCTGCAGGCGGGCGACCGGGCGTTCGCGCACGGGCCAATTGAGGGCGGCAGCCAGCAGGCTGAGCAGGATGGAAATCTGCCAGACCAGGTCGTAGCTGCCGGTGCGGTCATACACCACCCCGCCCAACCAACCGCCCAGGAAGGCACCCAGCTGGTGGAACAGGAAGACGATACCGCCAAGCATGGACAAGTTGCGCACGCCGAATACGGTAGCCACGGTGCCGTTGGTCAACGGCACCGTGGACAACCACAGCAGGCCCATGGCGATGCCGAACAGATAAGCACTGAATTCGGTCACCGGCGCCCAGAGGAACAGCACGATCACTACCGCACGCAGTAGGTACAGCCCGGTCAGCAGGCGCGGCTTGGACATGCGCCCGCCCAGCCAGCCGGCAGTGAAGGTACCGACGATATTGAAAAGGCCTACCAGCGCCAGCACCGTGGTGCCGGTAGTCGCGGCAAGATGCTGGTCGACCAGGTAGGCCGGCAGATGCACGCCAATGAACACCACCTGGAAACCACAAACGAAAAAGCCCAGCGCCAGCAACCAGAAGCCGGAGTGCGAGCAAGCCTCGCGCAAAGCCTGGCTCAGGGTCTGTTCGGCTCCATGAGTGGGCAGAGGCCGGTCGCGCAGCAGGCCGACGAAAGGCACGATCAGCGCCACCATCAGGCCCAGGACCAGCAACGCTGCGGACCAGCCCAGCCACTGGATAAGGCCGAGCGTGCCCGGCAACATTGCGAACTGGCCAAAAGAACCAGCAGCACTGGCAATGCCCATGGCCATGCTGCGCTTTTCCGCCGGCACGGCACGCCCGACCACGCCGAGGATGACCGAGAACGAGGTGCCGGACAGACCGATACCGATCAACAAGCCGGCACTCAGCGACAACGACCAGGCCGAGTCGGCCATACCCATCAGCACCAACCCGGCAGCGTAGAGAATACCGCCAATGATCACCACCCGCGCCGCGCCCATGCGGTCAGCCAGGGCGCCGGCGAACGGTTGCGCCAGGCCCCAGATCAGGTTCTGCAAGGCGATGGCGAAGGCAAACACCTCACGCCCCCAGCCGAAGTCCGCGCTCATAGGCGCCAGGAACAGGCCGAAGCCGTGCCGCACACCCAGGGATAGCGCCAGGATCAGCGCTGCCCCCACCAATACCCACCCGCTGGTTCGCCACACCGAAGTCATTGTCGTTATCTCCAGCACATCGCAAGGTTTTACGGGTATATACCCGCTTATAGTCGTACCAATTTCAAGCCAGCTGATTCAGCAAACGGACCAGTTCATCCCGCTGCCCTGCCCCCAGCCGCTCCACCAACTCTGCCTGTGCCTGTTCCCAGGCCGGATGGGCCGCGTGCAGCAATTGGGTACCGGCCTCGGTCAGCAGCACCACGCGGTTGCGTTGGTCGTCACCATCGGCCAAGGCCACCAGCCCTTCAGCCTCCAGCACCCGCAGGTTGCGGCCCAGGGTACTGCGCTCCAGGCCCATGGCCTCCGCCAGGGTGGTGATACTGGGACGATCGAGCCGCTGCAGATGACGCAACAGGGAAAACTGGGCGACATTGACCCCAAAGCTGGCAAGGGCCTCGTCGTAATGCCGGCTCACCCCACGGGCGGCGCGACGCAGATGGGTGCAGATGCATTCACTGGTCAACATGGATACGTGTATATACCCGCATCATGTGTATTGCAAGAGTTTTCACGACTGCCAGACACCTCAGCCTGGGTTCAGCCGCTTGCGAATCGGCTCGAACTCCACCGTGGCCTTGCGCGGTAGCGGGTCTGGAGCGCCCTGCTCGATTGCCTGCCAATAGCGCCACGGCACCTTGGTCGAGCCCAGCTCATAGTCCATGCCATCCCAGTTGTCTTCACGGAAGCTGTAGAAGGCCCAGTGCAACTGGTGGCGATCCAGCACGCTGAGCACGTCTTCCAGGTATTGCCGGCAGCCCGGCAGCCTGCGCATGCAGCCGAACTCTCCCACCACCAACCGAGAGCGGGGCACGTTCATGGCCGCGGCCCAATCCAGCGGCTGGCGCAGGTATTGCGCCACACGCTGGCCATCCCACTGCTGCGTCTGGCCCGCAAACGGTGCCGGGCCGGGATAGGCGATGGGTTGCTTGCGCGTCATGTTCGGTGCACTGGTCACCAGATAGGGCTCGTACATGTGCACGCTGTACAGCACCCGCTGGTCTTCCAGGGGAGCCGGCCAGTAACCGAAGGCGTCGGCGGCGGCGAACCAGCCGGCATCGAGCATGACCGGCGTGTCCGCGTCCTCCTCGCGAATAGCCGCTATCAACTGCCGATACAGGGCCGGCAGATCACGCGCAGTGCCCTGCTGCCCTGCATACCACTGCTGCATTTGCCCAGGGTTGGCATGCTCGGCCAGGCCACCGTGCTTCTCCGGGGCGGGCTCGTTGACCAGGTTGTAGGCGGCGATGGCCGGGTGACCTTTCAGCTCACGGGCCAGATCCCGCCAGAAGGCCGCAGACTGCAACCAGTAGCGTTTGTCCTGCCAGAGGCGGTCGTCGAACTGGCCCTGGTTGTTTTGCGACCAGCGCATACCGGGTAACGAGAGCGGTGAGATGACCACCTTGAGGCCGGCCTGGTGGGCGCGGTCGAGGGTAGCTCGCAGCGTGGCCAGGTCGGCGGCAGGCAGGCCTTGGTAGGCATCGGCATCGCCGATGAGGAAATCGCGTTCCGCCGGCTGCCATTTGTCGTAGGACAGCCGCACCCAGGTCGCGCCATAACCGCTCAAGGCGTCGAAGTAGGCTTGGTCAGGTGGCAGCCGGTTGAAGCTGTTGCCACCGTGGCGGGGGGTGTTCCAGAAAGCCATGAGATCGGCTGCCACGGCGGCAGGCCCCATGGCCAACAAAAACGCAGCAAGAATGACATGACGCATGGTGCCGACACTCCTCGACAGTTTGCGGGAGGGGCAAGCATACGCCATTGAAAAGATGCCGGTTCTTGCTGAGTTTTTTCAGGAATTTACCGACACGTTAGGCTCAGAAACGCCCTACAGACACATCTGATTGCGCTCCTGCAGGGCCCAGAGCAAGGCTCAGAGGCCCAACGCCAACCCCAGCACCACGGCCAGTTCGAGCAACTCCAGCATTGCACCAGCGGTATCGCCGGTAGTCCCGCCCAGGCGCCGGCACATCAGTTGTCGCAACCAGGCAAACACCGCCAACGCCAGTACCATGACCCACCCGCCCAGGACCAGGCAAAAAAGCACACAGCCCAGCAGCACCCAGCCGGCCGCATGCCGGGGCAGGTGCTCGGCCAGCGCCTGCCCCAAACCGCCCTGCCGTACATATGGCGTACTCAGGAACAGCCCGAGCATCGCCGCCCGCCCGATCAACGGTGCCAGTAGCAACTGTGCGCCAATGCCCTGCTCGACCAGCACCCACAAAGCGCAGAACTTCAGCAACAGCACCAGCACCAGGGTGACCACGGCAATCGGCCCGCTACGTGGGTCCTTCATGATCAGCAAGGTGCGTTCGCGGTCACCGAAACCGCCAAGCCAAGCGTCGGCGCTGTCCGCCAGGCCATCCAGGTGCAAGGCGCCACTGAGCAACACCCACAACGTGAGCAGCAGGGCCGCGTGCAGCGGCGCAGGCGTGCCCTGCAGCAGGTAGCTGGCCAGCCACAGCAACAGGCCGAACAGCAACCCGACCAGCGGGTAGCAGAGCAGCGAGCGCCCCACCTCACGCGGCGCCGGCATGCCCGGCAGACTCACCGGCAGGCTGCTGAGAAACTGCAAGGCAATCCACAACGGCAACATGTCAGCGCCCCTCGACCCACTGGCCGTCGTCACCCGGCACCAATCGCATTAGCGCAGCGTGGCCGACTTCGACCTGCAGCAACTGCGCCCTTGGCAAACCACGGGCACGGGCCAGCAGCAGCCGCATCACGCCGCCATGGGTGACCAGCAGCACACGCTTGCCAGCATGCTGCTGGCTCAAGCGCTCGACAGCCGCCAGTACTCGCTCGGCGAACGCCTCAACCGGCTCGCCATTGGGCGGTGTAAACGCGTAAGGGTCCGCCCAGAAGCGCCCCAGCGCGTCCGCCTGGTCTTCCATGATCTGCGCGGCACTACGGCCCTCCCAGTCGCCAAAATGCAGCTCCTGCAATGCCGCTTCGCGCTGCACAGGCAGGTTCAGCCGCTCGCCCAGTTCCTCGGCAAAACGGGCACAGCGCTGCAGCGGCGAACTGACCAGCACCTCCCACGGGCCGGCTTCGGCCACGGCTTGACGCATCTGCGCCCAGCCCTTGTCGGTCAAGGCATCATCAAGGCTGCCACGCAAGCCGCCCTGTTCGGTTTCGCCATGGCGTAGCAGGTCGAGAATCATGCCGGGCGGTCCGCCACAGCAGCCTCGGCAAAGGTCGCCATCTGCCCGTGCAACGCACAGGCCAGGCGCAACAGCGGCACGGCCAGGGCAGCCCCACTGCCCTCGCCCAGGCGCAGTCCCAAGGCCAGCAACGGCTCGGCCTGCAAGGCGTCGAGCAAGGCTTTGTGCCCAGGCTCTGCGCCTTGGTGGGCGAAAAGCAACCAGGCCCGACACTGCGGGTTGAGGCGCACCGCCAGCAGCGCGGCGACACTGCAGATGAAGCCGTCCACCAGTACCGCGATACCCGCCTGCGCGCAGCCAATGTAGGCACCGGCCAAGGCCGCGATCTCGAAACCACCGACACAGCCCAGTGCCTGCAATGGATCGTTGGCGCTAAGGCCATGCAGGCTCAACGCACGCTCGATGACCTCGGCCTTGTGCCGCACCCCGGCGTGGTCCAGGCCGGTACCCGGACCACTCAATTCAGCCGGCGGGCAGCCGAGCAACACGCTGGCCAGGGCAGCGGCAGCCGTGGTGTTGCCAATACCCATCTCGCCCCCGATGAACAGCTGCGCGCCCTGTTCGGCGGCGCGCAGGGCACTATCGCGACCGGCCTGCAGGGCGGCCTGCAGCTGGCCCTCGGTCATCGCCGGCTGGCGGGCGAAGTTGGCGGTACCGGCGCCAAGGCGCAGGTGGCGCACGCCAGGCAGTTCCAGGTGGGGGTCGATGGTGCCCAGGTCGACCACTTCCAGACTCGCCTGCAGCTGGCGCGCCAGCACGCTGATTGCCGCGCCACCACCGACGAAGTTGCGCAGCATCTGCCCGGTCACCGCTTGCGGGTAGGCCGAGATGCCTTCCTCGACCACGCCGTGGTCACCGGCAAAAATGCTGATTGCGGCGTTATCCAAGGTCGGCCGTTCACACCCCTGCAGGCCGGCCAGCTGAATGGCCAATCCTTCCAGTTGGCCTAGCGAACCGGCAGGTTTGGTCAGCTGCTGCTGACGGGCGCGGGCCTGGTCCATGGCGGCGTTGTCGAGAGGTTGGCAGGCGTCACGCCACCAGGCTTGGGTCATAGTGCAGGTCCTTTGAGCATTAGGGGCAGGCCGGCCACAGTCAGCACCACGCGCTGACAGCGTTCGGCCACGGCCTGGTGCAACCAGCCGGCCAGGTCGACATAGCGACGAGTCAGCTCGCCCATGGGCACGACGCCCAGGCCGGTTTCATTACTGACCAGGATGACCGTGCCCGGCAACTGTTCCAGGCAGGCCAGCAGCGCATCACGCTCCTCGGCCAGGCGCTGGTCGTCTTCGAGCATCAGCAGGTTGGTCAGCCACAGGGTCAGGCAATCCACCAGCAGGCAGCGCCCTTCGGCTGCTTCGGCGCGCAGTACCGCGGCCAGGGCCAGGGGTTCCTCGATCAACCCCCAGTCATCGGGGCGACGCTGGCGATGCAGCAGCACGCGTTCGTTCATTTCACCATCCAGCGGCTGGCTGGTGGCGATGTAGGTCACCGGCAGGCCACTGGCGCTGGCCAGCTGTTCGGCCAGGCGGCTCTTGCCCGAGCGGGCGCCGCCGAGGATCAGGTTGAGCATGTCAGGCCACCCCACAGAGCTGGCGCAGGCGCGCGGTGTCCAGGTGCTTTTCCACCAGGTCGGCCAGGCGCTCGATATCGCGTTCGCGCAGGGCCTGGTAATCGACGGCCTGCACATCATCCAGCCCAGCCCAGCGCAGCAGCGCCGCGCACGACTGGCTGCCTTCAAACAGGCCGTGCAGGTAGGTGACAAGTATCTGGCCATCAGCGCTGACAGCACCATCGCAACGGCCATCGGCAAGTTGCACGGCTGGCTGCTCCAGGGCAGGCCCTGTGGTGACGCCGGCATGGATTTCATAACCGGCAACCGGGACTGCTTCCAGGTTCAGCGTGCCGGCAATGTTGCGCAGTTGCTTCTCAGCTTCGAGCACCGTGGCGTAATCGAGCAGGCCAAGCCCCGGGCTGGAGCCGGCGGCCCCTTCGAGACCAAGCGGGTCATGCACTTCGCGGCCCAGCATCTGCAGGCCGCCGCAGATCCCGATCAGCTTGCCGCCATAGCGCAGGTGCCGGTCGATGGCCTTGTCCCAACCGCGCTCACGCAGTTGCGCCAGGTCGCCGCGCACACTCTTGGAACCCGGCAGGATGATCAGGTCGGCGGCCGGGATCGGCTGGCCCGCGCCGATGAACTGCAGGTCCACCTGGGGGTGCAGGCGCAGTGGGTCGAAGTCGGTGTGGTTGCTGATACGCGGCAGCACCGGGACGATCACCTTGAGCACGCGCTCGGCCTTTGCCCCCTGGCGTGCATCGATGCCGTCTTCGGCTTCCAGATGCAGGTCGTTTACATACGGCAGCACGCCCAGTACCGGTTTGCCGGTGCGCTGTTCCAGCCAGTCCAGTCCCGGCTGCAGCAAGGCGATGTCGCCGCGGAAGCGGTTTATGACAAAGCCCTTTACCCGCGCCTGCTCACTGGGCGACAGCAGTTCCAGGGTGCCGACGAGATGGGCGAACACACCACCACGATTGATGTCGGCAACCAGGATCACCGGGCAGTCCACCGCTTCGGCAAAGCCCATGTTGGCAATGTCACCGGCACGCAGGTTGATCTCTGCCGGCGAGCCCGCGCCTTCGACCATGACCACCGGCCAGGCAGCACTCAGACGCTGGTGCGAAGCCAGCACCGCCTGCATGGCGATGGCCTTGTAGTCGTGGTAGGCCACCGCGTTCATGCTGGTGACGGCACGGCCATGGATGATCACCTGGGCGCCGGTGTCGCTGTTGGGCTTGAGCAGCACCGGGTTCATGTCGGTGTGTGGTTGCAGCCGGCAGGCCTGGGCCTGCACCGCCTGGGCCCGGCCGATTTCACCGCCATCGGCGGTCACCGCGCTGTTCAGCGCCATGTTCTGCGGCTTGAACGGCACCACGCCGACGCCCTGGCGCAACAGCCAGCGGCACAGTGCGGTCACCAGCGTGCTCTTGCCGGCGTCGGAGGTGGTGCCTTGCACCATGAGGGTGGTCATGCCGTTTCCTTCTGATAGGCCGCCAGGGCTTGGGCCAGGCGCTGTTCGTCCGCCGCACAGGCTGGCAGCCCCAGGCGTATCGCCTGCGGCTGCTCGAACAGCCGCACCAAGATGCCGCGGCGGGCGAGAAAGTCATGCAGTTGCGCAGCGTGCTCGCTGCGTACGTACTGGAACAGACCGCAACCACCGCTGGGCGCCAGGCCAGCGCTGCGCAACAGCATAACCAGCCGCTGGCTGGCGGCAGCGCAGCGTTCGACCTGCACACGCTGGGCGGCGTGGTCGGCCAGGCTGGCCTGGGCCAGCACCCGGGTCGGGCCGTTGACAGTCCACGGGCCGAGCAACTCGGCCAGGCGCTGCAGCAGGCTGCGTTCGGCGGCAACGAACCCCAGGCGCACGCCGGCCAGGCCGAAAAACTTGCCGAACGAGCGCAGCACGATCAGCCCCGGGCGCTCGGCACAATCGACCACGCTTTCTGCCGGGGTGTTGTCCATGAACGCTTCATCGACCAGCAGCCAGCCACCACGGGCGGCCAGGCGCATGTGCCAATCCAGCAGGCGTTCACGCGGCAACCGGCGGCCGGTAGGGTTGTTGGGGTTCACCAGCACCAGTACGTCGAGGCTGTCGAGCGTCGCCTCGACCTGCGCTTCATCCAGCTCCAGCAACTGGTGCCCCGCCCGTTGCCAGGCGTATGGATGCTCGGCATAGCATGGCGTCAACACCCCTACCCGGCCGGCTGCGCGCAACAGCGGCAAGGCCTGGATCGCGGCCTGGGAACCGGCCACCGCCAGCAATTGGCGGGCGCCGTAATACGCACGCGCGGCGTCCTCCAGGCCGTCCTCGGTCTCCGGCAGGCGCGCCCAGGCCTCCATGGGGATCGGTGGAATCGGGAAAGGCCATGGCGCAATGCCGCTGGACAGGTCGAGCCACTGCTCGCGGGCGATGCCGTATTGCCGTACCGCCCGCAGCAGGCGGCCTCCGTGTTCAAGCATTGATATAGGCCCCCAGGCAGATCACCAGCAGCCACAGCCATACGCCGCGCTGCACCAGGCCCCAGCCGCGCTCGATGGCGTCGGCGTCGGCCATTGGCCCGTCACCCAGGCGTGGCCGCTCATGCAGCTCGCCGTGGTACACCGCCGGGCCACCGAGTTCCACCCCTAACGCACCAGCACCGGCGGCCATCACCGGCCCGGCATTGGGGCTGTCCCACAGCGGGCCCTGCTTGCGCCAGCAGGCCAGGGCCAGGCGGGTCTTGCCCAGCAGCGCGTAGGTCAACGCCACCAGCCTGGCGGGAATATAGTTGAGCACATCATCGACACGCGCCGCACACCAGCCGAAGCGTTCGAAGCGCTCGTTGCGGTAGCCCCACATGGCGTCCAGGGTGTTGCTCAGGCGGTACAGCACCACGCCCGGCGCGCCGGCGACCACGAACCAGAACAGCGCGGCGAATACCGCATCGCTGCCATTCTCCAGCACCGACTCGGTGGCCGCCCGGGCAACCGCAGGTTCGTCCAGTTCGCGGGTTTCGCGGCTGACCAGGTAGCCCACACGGCGCCGCGCTTCTTGCAGGTCACCCTGGCGCAAGGCACTGGCCACCGGCAACACATGTTCGCCCAGGCTGCGCAGCCCGACGGCGCAGTACAGCGCCAGCACGTCGACCAGCCAGCCGATATACGGCAGCCAGGAGAGGATCAGTGCCACCAGAGTAAGCGGCACCACGGCCAGGAACCATGCGCTCACCCCATGGCTGCGCCAGCCGCGCCCACCGGCATTCAGGCGGCGTTCGAGGTTACTGGCCATGTTGCCGAAGGCTACCAGCGGATGGCGCCGCTGCGGTTCGCCCAGCAAGGCATCCAGGGCCACCCCGGCCACAGTCAGCAAGGCCACGCTCATTGGCGCTCTCCCCATTGGTTCTCAAAGAGCATTTCACTCAAGGGCCGTTCCTCGGCCCAGTTTTCCAGCACCAGCATCGGTGCCGGGTAGAACTCGGTCACCGGCCCCAGGCACAGCACCGCGACCGGCTTGGCCCCGGTTGGCATACCCAGCAGCGCCGCCAGCGCCTGCGGGTCGAACAGCGACACCCAACCCATGCCAAGGCCTTCGCCACGGGCTGCCAGCCAAAGGTTCTGGATGGCGCAGGCCAGCGAGGCCAGGTCCATTTCCGGCAGGGTGCGGCGGCCGAAGATATGCGGCTCGCGGTTGTCCATCAGGGCGGCCACCAGCAACTCGGCGCAGTCATTGATGCCTTCCACCTTCAGTTTCATGAAGGCGTCGGAGCGTTCGCCCAAGGCTTCGGCGGTACGCACCCGCTCTGCTTCCACCAACGCCTGGATGCGCGCACGCAAATCGCGCCGGGTGATGCGGATGAAACGCCAGGGCTGCATCAACCCGACGCTCGGCGCCTGGTGCGCGGCAGCCAACAGGCGGCCCAGCAGTTCCGGGGCTACCTCGCCACCGGCGAAATGGCGCATGTCACGGCGTTCACCGATGGCCCGATAGATCGCGGCGCGCTCGGCGTCGCTGTAGGCGTGTTCGCTCATGGTCGCAACAGCGCCGCCGCCGCATCAGGGTTGGAGGGAAAGTAGAAGTGCACGTAGGAAGCCGTCAGCCGACCCAGGCGGTACACCGCTTCGTTGCCGCGCCCGCCGTTGGGGCTCAGGCCACGTGCGATCGGCTCCAGTACGGTACTGGTCAACGAATGGTGATAGGTGTGACCGCGCAGGGTGCCTTCCGGCAGTTCCACCGCCTGCAGGGCCAAGGCAGCCAGGCGCTTCTGCATGGTCGCTTCGCCCGGCAGCAGGCCGAGCAGCTCGGCACGCTCGCCGGCCACGTCGGTCAGGGCATCAAGCAGGTACAGCATGCCGCCGCACTCTGCCAGCAACGGTTTGCCCTGGGCGTGATGGGCACGGATCGCCTCGCTCATCGGCGCGTTGGCAGCCAGGGCGTGGTGGTGCAGTTCGGGATAACCGCCCGGCAGATACAGGCTGTCCACTGCTGGTAGTTCGCGGTCATGCAGCGGCGAGAAAAACTCCAGCTGCGCGCCCAGGTTGCGCAGCAGGTCGAGGTTGGCGCCATAGGTGAAGGCAAAGGCCTCGTCCCGCGCCACGCCAATGCGCACACCGGTCAACGAGGCGACACTGGCTTGCGGCTCGGGTTCGGCAAAGGTCACTGGCGGCGGCAAGGCGGCATCGCAACTGGCGCCAAGCGCCTCGGCGGCGGCATCCAGGCGAGCGTCCAGGTCGTTCAGCTCGCTGGCCTGGACCAGCCCCAGGTGGCGGCTGGGTAGCTCTATACCGCGCTCGCGGGACAAGCCGCCATACCAGCGCAGGCCTTCGGTCAGGCTACCTTCCAGCAGTTGCGCGTGGCGCAGGCTGCCCACCCGGTTGGCCAACACACCGGCAAACGGCAGGTCCGCCTGGTAGCGTGCCAGGCCCAGGGCCAGCGCGCCGAAGGTCTGGGCCATGGCCGTGCCGTCGATCACCGCCAGCACCGGCACGCCGAAGTGGCGCGCCAGGTCGGCGCTGGACGGCGTGCCGTCGAACAGCCCCATCACCCCTTCGATCAGGATCAGGTCGGCCTCGCCGGCGGCTTCCCACAGCAGGCGGCGGCTTTCCTCGGCGCCGATCATCCACAGGTCGAGCTGGTACACCGGCGCGCCGCTGGCCCGTTCGAGGATCATCGGGTCGAGGAAGTCGGGCCCGCACTTGAACACCCGGACCTTGCGCCCGAGGTTGCGGTGCAGCCGGGCCAAGGCAGCGGTGACAGTGGTCTTGCCCTGGCCTGAGGCCGGCGCCGCGATCAGCACGGCAGGGCACTGGCGCGGCTGGCTCACAGTTCCACGCCCTTCTGTGCACGGATACCGGCCTGGAACGCGTGCTTGAGCATGCCCATTTCGGTCACGGTGTCGGCCAGCTCGATCATCTCGGGTTTCGCGGCACGGCCAGTGACGATCACATGCTGCATTGGTGGGCGGGCCTGGATGTCGGACAGCACCTGGTCAAGGTCGAGGTAGCCGTGCTTGAGGGCGATGTTCAGTTCATCGAGCACCACGAACTGCACGCTCGGGTCTTGCAGCAACTGGCGCGACACGGCCCAGGCGGCTTCGGCGGCGGCGATGTCGCGCTGGCGATCCTGGGTTTCCCAGGTAAAGCCCTCGCCCATCACGTGGTAGCGCACCTGCTCGGGGAAACGGCGGAAGAACAGCTCTTCGCCGGTGCTGTTGCGGCCTTTGATGAACTGCACCACACCGCATTGCATGCCATGGCCCAGTGCGCGCGCGAGCATACCGAAGGCCGAGCTGCTCTTGCCCTTGCCATTGCCGGTCAGTACCAGCAGCAGGCCGCATTCGTTGGGGGAATTGGCGATGCGTTCGTCGATGATCGCCTTCTTGCGCTGCATGCGCGCCAGGTGGCGTTCGTCGCGTTCGGTGGATTCGCTCATCAGGGTTCTCCGCTGGCTGGCGCCCGCGGCAACGCGCGGCGACAGATAAAAGGCGGGCAGACGGAGAACGCGCAGGGGCCGTGGCCGTAGGCAACGGTGCACCGCGCATCACCCTCCGTGATGCCGTTGGCAGTATCAGGCCGGTCTCCGGGCTTGTGAGCGGGCCTTGGCCCAGGCCTGCGCGCCTTCCCGGGTGCTTGCACCCAGTGGCCCTGCGCGGCCGCGACTCACCTACCGTTGCGGGGGCAGCGCCGGAATCGCGCCATGCTGGCACCCACCGGCTTCCCAGTTTCACCCTGCCCAGTCGGGGCTGGCAGGGCACCTGAAACACGCGCGAAGGTTAGAGGGTTGCACCGGGAGCGTCAATCGAAGCGGGCCGCTTTGCAGCCGAACAGGCTCCGCCTGGGTAATGGCCAATTCACCTTGTTGTGCCACACTGAATACAGTGATATCACATAGCCATCACTTTCAGCTGAACGCGATCACAACTACAACAGGAGAGCGCAGCATGCGAGGCCAGATCATCAACAACCCGCGCCTGGAGTTTCTCGCCCCGGTGCTGGAGCGATGGGGCGACTGTATCGACCGCTTCAACCAGTTTGCCGGCGATGCCGAAGCCCCTTACTGGCATGGCGCCGCCGCCAATACCGGGCTGCTTGCCGCAGCGGCCTGGCAAGCCGAACTGGCGGCGCTGCAGCAGTTTGCCGGCAAGAAGCAGCGCGACGAAGGTGAACACGAAGGGCGCTGCGACCTGTCGATCAGCAGTGCCGATGAAGCGCTGTACCTCAGTGTCAGTCAGCGCTGGCCAAGAATCGCGAGGCTGGACATGGCCGACGCCCTGCAGCAGACCGCTGCCCTGGCGCGCCAGGTGGCCTACCCCAGCCAGTTGAAAGCTGGTGCGCTGTTCATCAGCCCGTGGAAGGCTGGCCAGCATGCCAGCCCCGAGGAACTGCAGGACCTGGTCGACGATCTGCAGAAACATACCGCCTGTGCCATCGCCTGGTACTTCCCGTATGCCTACCGCAAGTTGCACAACGAGCTGGGGCAGTATTTCCCGGGGGTGGCGTTGCTGCTCAAGCAGGCTTGAAGCACTTCGGTTCGGGCCGGGCGACGTGGCTTCTATGGGAGCGGGCGTGCCCGCGAAGAATCCAACGCTGTGGCTGGCACCGGCTGCGCCGGTGTTCGCGGGCGCGCCCGCTCCCACAGAGCCCCTGCTAAACCTTTCAGTTATATGCGGCTCCGGTTTTGCTGTCTGTGTATTTCGAGTCCTCGGCGGTCATTCGAGGCTCTTGTCGTAGTGAACGACCACCAGCCGCGGCTAAACAGTATGGTGGCAGCTGTTCGTGGGTTAGCCGACCGGGACGTCAGGCACCCGGCGCACCCGCAGGTGCCCCACACACAGCCGCCATAAGGCGTCAATGCCGATTACTCGGTATTGCTCAACTGCGGTGTCTGACGATTTCGGGCGGCTAACCCGGTCATTGAAGGTCAACGACATGCCGAGACTAGAGGCCGCATTTGGCACGCGCAACGGAGAATAGGTGTTAAGAGTATCTTTGGGAAACGGCCTACAAGAAAGGTGTTAAATCTGATTCTTGGTCTCGCCCCGACGCCACCTTTGCAACAGCAGCGCATCTCACTGGCACATTGAGTCACCACCAGACCTGCATGCTCTTGCTCTTGCTCTTGCCCTTGCTCTTGCTCTTGCCCTTGCTCTTGCTCTTGCCCTTGCCCTTGCCCTTGCCCTTGCCCTTGCCCTTGCCCTTGCCCTTGCTCTTGCTCTTGCTCTTGCTCTTGATCTTGATCTTGATCTTGATCTTCGCGACTTCAGGAGGCCGAGCAGAGGTCTTGCGGAGGGAGGTGACGGGCATGGATGCCCGTCAAGCGCTGAGGCCCCATGGATGGGGCCTGCAGCGCGTACTCCCGGGAGCAAGACCGGCGCGAGGGAACCCCGTAGCGTAGCGGAGGGGCCGGATGATGGGAGCGCAGCGTTTTTTGGTTACTTTTTGTCGCGTTTGACAAAAAGTGACTCGCCGTAAGGGCGAAAAGGTGAGTATGCGTCGCCATCGTAAATGGACTATGCGCGCGATCAAGACCAGTACTTTTTCAGCTCTTCGCTCTTCGCTCTTCGCTTTCAAGCGTGGGCATCAACAACAAGGTCAACATTCATTTTCGAAGGTGGCGCTTAATCACCTTTCCGCCCTTACGGCGGGTCACTTTTTGTCAAACGCGACAAAAAGTAACCAAAAAACGCTGGCTCCCATCATCCGGCCCCTCCGCTTCGCTCCGGGGTCCCCTCGCTACGGGTCTGCTCCCGGGAGTACGCGCTGCAGGCCCCATCCATGGGGCCTCAGCGCTTGACGGGCATCCATGCCCGTCACCTCCCTCCGCAGTCCCTTCGCTCGGCCTCCTGAAGTCGCAATCGGTGGCGCCTGAACTATCGCGCGCTTAGAAGCAAAAGCAACGGCAACGGCAACGGCAACGGCAACGGCAGTTGGAAAGTTGCCGGGAACCTGGCGAATGTCACCGACCTCTCAATTCATAGGCCCTGTTAGGAGGACGCCGCCCCATGAAACACCTGACGCCTTGGTTATTGGCCGCCAGCCTGACTGCCTGCGGCGAAACCGCCCTGCTGAATGTACTCGACGGCAGTGGTCCAACCCCCCAGCTGCCTGCTCCGGTCAAGACAACCCTCCCCACCGTGAATATCGCCCCGGCAGTGGGCTGGCCCAAGGACGCCAAGCCCGAGGCAGCACCAGGCACTCAGGTGAAAGCGTTCGCCAGCGGGCTCGACCACCCTCGCTGGCTATACCTGCTGCCCAACGGCGACGTCCTGGTGGCCGAAACCAATGC
Organism: Pseudomonas sp. A2; assembly: GCF_023100865.1. Taxonomy (NCBI): domain Bacteria; kingdom Pseudomonadati; phylum Pseudomonadota; class Gammaproteobacteria; order Pseudomonadales; family Pseudomonadaceae; genus Pseudomonas; species Pseudomonas sp. A2. The sequence goes on along the minus strand of NZ_CP039127.1, from coordinate 1,422,042 downwards.
CCCGCCCAAGCCCGAAGATGGCAAGGGCCTGCGCGGCTGGGTCATGAAGAAGGTGATGAAGCGGGCAGGCGCAGGCGTACCCAGCGCAAACCGCATTACCCTGCTACGTGATGCCGACCACGACGGCGTGGCTGAAATCCGTACAACCTTCATCGAAGAGCTCAACTCTCCGTTCGGCATGGCGCTGGTCGGCAAGGACCTGTATATCGCCAACACCGACAGGCTGCTGCGCTTTCACTATGAGCCCGGTGCCATGCAAATTCGCAATGAAGGCCAGCCAGTGGTCGAGTTGCCAGGCGGGCCGCTCAACCACCACTGGACCAAGAACGTCATCGCCAGCCCCGATGGCAAGAAGCTTTTCGTGACGGTCGGCTCCAACAGCAACGTAGGCGAAAACGGTATGGACAAGGAACAGGGGCGCGCCGCGATCTGGGAAGTGGACCCCACCAGCGGCCAGCACCGCCTGTTCGCCACCGGCCTGCGCAACCCTAACGGCCTGGCATGGGAGCCACACAGCGGCGCGTTGTGGACGGCAGTCAACGAGCGTGACGAGATCGGTAGCGATCTTGTACCGGACTACATCACTTCCGTGAGGGACGGCGGTTTCTATGGTTGGCCCTACAGCTACTACGGCCGCCACGTGGACGAGCGCGTGCAACCGACAGCGCCTGAAAAAGTAGCCCAGGCACTGGTGCCCGACTACGCCGTGGGCCCACACACGGCATCGCTGGGGCTGGCATTCGCCGAACCGAACGGGCTACCACCGCCCTTCGAACAAGGGGCATTCGTGGGCCAGCACGGGTCGTGGAACCGCAAGCCACACAGTGGCTACAAGGTGATTTTCGTGCCGTTCGACCCATCAGGAAAGCCCTCGGGCAAGCCCGTAGACCTGCTTACCGGTTTTCTGGATGAGCATGGCAAGGCCCAAGGGCGCCCGGTCGGCGTAATCACCGACGGGCGTGGCGGCGTGCTGGTAGCCGATGATGTCGGCAACGTGGTCTGGCGGGTGAGCAAAGCCCCGCCTGTCCTCAGGGGTTCTGCGCCAGATGCCCTTGCGGAATGACGCGCTTGGCCTGTAGGTAAGCCTTGGCCCAGTAGCTGTTGGACAGGTAGTCCAGACGCACCGTGCCACCGCTGGAAGGTGCATGCACGAAGCGCCCTTCCCCGACATAGATGCCCGCATGGCTGACCTGCGAGCCGCCACTGGTGGCGAAGAACACCAGGTCGCCGGACTGCAGAGACTTGGCATCCACGGTTGGCGCGCGCATTACGATCATCTCACGCGTCGAACGCGGCAGGCTTATGCCGGCAGCATCACGATAGACGTACTTGATCAGGCCACTGCAATCGAAACCGGAGTCCGGCGTATTGCCACCCCAGCGATAAGGCGTGCCCACCAGGCCGATGGCACGCATCAGCACGTCATCGGCAATCGGCGAAGGGCTGGGCTGGCTATAGGTTACCTGCGGCTGTACCACAGGGGCCGGCGCAGGCGCACGGCTGGAGCAGGCAGCCAGCAAGGCTGCCAAGGAGAGAAATGCGAAGCGCGCCATCTTTACCATGGCCAGAACATCCTGTCTGAGTCCGCTGGGCCGCAGCCGAAAAGAGTTGAGAAATTAGATTAGACGTTTTCTATAAATGCGCACGGCGGCGAGCTTTTTTTCAAAGCATCGCCGCCGCGGCAGGGTACATCATTTTGCCATCAGTTGCGCGCGATATTGGTGGTCGGCGCCATGGCCAAGGCACGCTTGGCTTCGATGAAGGTCTTGCTCCAGTAGCGGTCACCGAGGCTGTCGATGCGCACGCCACCGCTGCGGCGGCTGCTGGAGTGGATGAACTGGTTGTCACCCAGGTAGATGCCAGCATGGCTGACACGGCCGCGACCATTGGTGCTGAAGAACAGCAGGTCACCTGGCTTGAGCTTGTTGCGGGCCACTTTCGGGGCATCGACGTTGATCATTTCACGCGTGGAACGCGGCAAGGTCACGCCCGCCTCTTCGCGGAACAGATAGCCGATGAAACCACTGCAGTCGAAGCCGGACTTCTCCGAGGTACCGCCGAAGCGGTAGCGGGTGCCGATCAGCGACATGCCGCGCTCGAGAATGCTGTCAGCCAGAGCTGGCAACTGGTATGGCTTGTTGCTGGAGAAAGCCTCCAGGTCATCTTCGGTAGCCAGCTCTTCCGGCTCGCCGAATACCGACGAGGACGAGGCTTTGGCCTTGAACGCCGATTGTGCGGCGATCGGGGAGTGATCCTGGGGCTGCAGCTCTGAATGAGAAGCTGGGCCTTGGGCCGCGCAGCCAAAAAGCAGGGTCACGAGTGCGAGTGGCACGAGGGGTGCGAAGCGCTTCAGCATGGGCACGACCGTGTCTGTAATCCTTTAGAAGGGTGAAACTATGCCCTCTATCATGGCCATTTGCAAATTTTATCGAAAAAGATGTGACTTTTTCGTTTTGCCGCTCTGGCCCAGCGTTTTCGGGGTTACCAGCCCAGGGTTTCTTTGAGGAAAGGGATGGTGAGCTTGCGCTGTGCCTGCAACGAGGCCTGATCGAGGCGTTCCAGCAGGTCGAACAACGCGCTCATGCTGCGTGCGCCGCGGGTGAGGATGAAGTGGCCGACTTCGTCGGTAAGGTGCAGGCCGCGGCGCGAAGCACGCAGTTGCAGGGCACGCAGCTTGTCTTCATCGGACAGGCCACGCATCTGGAACACCAGGGCCAGGGTCAGCCGCGACTTCAGGTCCGGCAGCTTGATCGGCAGTTCGCGCGGCGATGCCGAGGCGGCCAGCAGCAGGCGCCGGCCGCTGTCACGCAGGCGGTTGAACAGGTGGAACATGGCCTCTTCCCAGTCAGCCTTGCCGGCGATCACGTGCAGGTCGTCGATGCATACCAGTTCGTACTGGGCCAGGTAGTCGAGCAGCTCTACGCCACGATCGAGCAATTGCGCCAGCGGCAGGTAGACGGCTGGTTCGCCGCGTTGCTGAAAGCGGTGGGTGGCGGCCTGTAGCAGGTGGGTCCGGCCAACACCCTGCTTGCCCCACAGGTAGATAAGGCTCTCGGTCCAGCCGGCGTCGGCTTCGCATAGCCGCTCGACGTAGCCCAATGCCGCAGCATTGGCGCCCGGATAGTAGTTGATGAAGGTGGCGTCATCGCGCAGGCGCACACCCAGGGGCAACTGGATCGGTGGTTTCATGCTCGCGGGCGGTCGACAGGACCGCAGGGGGCCTTTGGTGAACAATGTGCAAAGTCTATACCCGCAGCGCGGGGCGCACAATCACGGCAGCAGATAGCACAAGTAAAATCAACGAGTTGCGCTTTTTTTGGCTGTTTTGGGGCTGCTTTGCAGCCCCAATTTTCTTAACTGGCCGGCATTAAGGCGGCCCCGGGGTCACAACTCCGGGTCGATATCCCCGGCATACATGTCCGATTCCTTGTACAAGTCATGCACATGCCGCAGCAGCACCATGATCACCGCCGCCACCGGCAGCGCCAGCAACACCCCGGTAAAGCCGAACAGCTCACCGCCGGCCAGGATCGCGAAAATCACCGCAACCGGGTGCAGGCCAATGCGGTCACCGACCAGCAGCGGGGTCAGCACCATGCCTTCCAGCGCCTGGCCGACCATGAACACTGCGACGATACCCAGCATCGGGTACAGGTCGCCGCCAAACTGGAACAGGCCAGCCACCAAGGCCGCGCCGATCCCGATGATGAAACCCATGTACGGCACGATGGCAGCCAACCCGGCGAGCATGCCGATCAGTAGCCCCAGTTCCAGCCCCACCAGCATCAGCCCGGCCGAATAGATGATGCCCAAGGCCACCATCACCATCAATTGCCCGCGCACGAACGCCCCCAGCACCTCATGGCATTCGCCTGCAAGGCCCATCACTTGCGGCTCACGCTGGCGCGGCAGCAGGCCACGCAGCTTGGCCATCATCAAGTCCCAGTCGCGCAGCAGATAGAAACCCACCACCGGGATCAGCACCATGTTGGCCAGCCAGGCCATCAGCGCCAGGCTCGAGGCAGTGGCATGGGACAGCAGCACACCGACGATATCGGTGGTCTGGCCCATGTGCGAGCCGATGGCGGCCTTGATCTTGTCGAACTTCCAGAAGCCGTCAGCCAGGCCCAGGCGGCTCTGCACCCAGGGCAGCGCCACGTGCTCGAGCCAGTCGAGCATCTGCGGCGCCAGTTCGTACAGGCGCACCAGCTGCTTGGCCAGCAGCGGCACCAGAACCAGCAGCAAGGCCAGCAACAGCAAGGTGAACAGGCCGAACACCACCACTACGCCCCAGGTGCGCGACAGCCCCAGGCGCTCCAGGCGGTCGACCAGCGGGTCGGCCAGATAGGCCAGCAGCACGCCGACCAGGAACGGGGTAAGAATGTTGTGCAGGCTGTAAAGCAGCACGGCGACCAGCAGGGCAACGCCCAGCCAGATCCAACGACGTACGTCGGTCACGGTGTGCTCCCCTTACCAGCGAAAACGCAAACCGTCGAACGGCTTGGGTGCTGGCTGGGCCGGCACTGGTTGCCCAGCGCCGGCAGCGTCTGCCGGAGCTGGAGGGGGCTGCACAGCGGGCGCCTGCTCTACCGGTACTTCCTGCAGCTTGGCCAGGCCAAGCTGGGCGCGCAGCTGTTCGCGGTTGGCGGTCACACCGTAGGTCAGGGTGCTGCCTTCGGCCATCTGCAGGCGCGGGCCAAAGGGTTCGAGCACGCGGGCCAGCTCGGCGTAGCGCTGCAGGTTCATCCCCTGCACTTGCAACTGCAACTGGCTGCTGGCGCCCGGGCGGGTGACGTAGCGCGGCGCCAGGCTGCTGCTGAGCGCCAGCATCACGGCGTCGGCCAGTGCTGCCGGGTCGGCACCTTCGGCAGTGCCATGTTCACGCTGGTCGCCCAGCCAAAGCTGCCATTTGCCCTGCCATTTGCCGTCGGCTTCCCGGGCATGCACCGCCAGCAAGGCATCGGCGCCGTAGCGCCCTGAGGCTTCGCGCAGCGCCGCAGGGTCACTGCCTTCGATCTGCTCGGCATTGGCCACCAGTTGCTCCTGCAAGTCGGCCAGCGGCAGGCGCAACGGCAGGCCACGGTGCTGGGCGGCACGACGCAGGGGCTGGGCGCTGGCCTGGCCATCACCTACCAGGTTGCTGCCTTCGACACTGTCGTTCAGCCACCAGCCGAGAATCGAGGGCCGGTTGCTGCCCCACAATGCCAGGCCGGCCTTGCGCAAGGCCCGTTCGGTACTGCCAGGGTCGAACTCGACCAACACCGACTCGGGTGGCCCGGCTTCGCTGGCGACCTGGTTGATGATTTGCTGCGGGTCCTTGCGCAAAGCGGCCAATGCCGGGCTTTGCGCCGCCTTGGGGTCGCCGGTCAGGCGCGTTACCAGGGTATCGAGAGCCTGGATGGTAGCCGCGGCACGGGCTTCGGCGCCCTGCCCTGTGACCGGCTCGCGCACCTGGTAAAGGCCGGAGACATTTTCAGCCTGGGCACTGGCCGAGATCAGGGCCAGGCAACCGACTGCCAGAATATTGAAGAGACGCATGGAGGATTCCTGTCCATTTACCGCAATGCCTATACCTTATACACGGGGGCGAAAGGTAACCAGTCGCGAGGATGAAAGATTGGTTGCGGAGATTGCCTGGGAAATGTGATGGGTCTGACAGGTGTTCGCCGCAACAGGTTCAGCGCCTGCGTGTGCATGACGCAACCCTTGTGGCGCCTGCGAGATCGAGCGCCGCCCGCGCGGCGCTTCGCAGCACAAGGCTGCTCCTACATTTGTTTCGGGCCAGTTATTCCTGGGGCAGACGCGCACGGGCCCTTGGTGTCCACCTCGATATCGTGCCGGACAAACAAGGCGGTCGCGTGCACTGGCACAGGCGTTACTGGCCCGAAACAAATGTAGGAGCAGCCTTGTGCTGCGAAGCGCCGCGCGGGCGGCGCTCGATCTAACAGGCGCCACACCTCTCGTGGCGAACACCCCCAACTTTTTACCTATTTTCATGCCCTGCCCGTCGGCCTGAGGATGGCCGCTGCCCGGCAACCCTGATAAAATCGCGCGCCTTCACAGACCACTGACGTTTCAGGCAGCCGCCGCTTACCAGCCGGCCTTGGCCGTCATGGTCGTTTTTAAGAATCCCTCCCTCCTAAAGGCCTGGATCAATGAGCAAGCAACCCTCCCTGAGCTACAAGGACGCCGGTGTAGACATCGACGCCGGCGAAGCACTGGTCGAACGCATCAAGGGCGTGGCAAAACGCACCGCACGCCCTGAAGTCATGGGTGGCCTGGGCGGCTTCGGCGCCCTCTGCGAGATCCCGGCCGGCTACAAGCAGCCGGTGCTGGTCTCCGGCACCGACGGCGTCGGCACCAAGCTGCGCCTGGCACTGAACCTGAACAAGCACGACAGCATCGGCCAGGACCTGGTCGCCATGTGCGTCAACGACCTGGTCGTGTGCGGCGCCGAGCCGCTGTTCTTCCTCGACTACTATGCCACCGGCAAACTGAACGTCGACGTGGCCGCCACCGTGGTCACCGGCATCGGTGCCGGTTGCGAACTGGCCGGCTGCTCGCTGGTCGGTGGTGAAACCGCCGAAATGCCTGGCATGTACGAAGGCGAAGACTACGACCTGGCCGGCTTCTGCGTCGGCGTGGTGGAAAAGGCCGAGATCATCGACGGCTCCAAGGTTGCCACCGGCGACGCACTGATCGCCCTGCCGTCCTCGGGACCGCACTCCAACGGCTACTCGCTGATCCGCAAGATCCTCGAAGTGTCCGCCACCGACATCGAGAACACCCAGCTGGACGGCAAGCCGCTGACCGACCTGCTGATGGCGCCGACCCGCATCTACGTCAAGCCGCTGCTGCAACTGATCAAGAACACCGGCGCGGTCAAGGCCATGGCCCACATCACCGGTGGCGGCCTGCTGGACAACATCCCGCGAGTACTGCCGGCCAACGCCCAGGCGGTCATCGACGTGGCCAGCTGGCAGCGCCCGGCGGTGTTCGACTTCCTGCAGGAAAAAGGCAACGTCGACGAGCATGAAATGCACCGCGTGCTGAACTGCGGCGTCGGCATGGTCATCTGCGTGGCCCAGGACCAGGTAGAAGCAGCCCTGAACGAACTGCGCGCCGCTGGCGAGCAGCCATGGGTGATCGGCCACATCGCCGAAGCCGCCGAAGGCGCTGCCCAGGTCGAGCTGCAAAACCTCAAGGCACACTGATGCCAAGCAAGACCTGCAATGTAGTGGTACTGCTGTCGGGCTCCGGCAGCAACCTGCAAGCCCTGATCGACAGCTGCCAAGGCCAGGACAGCCCGGTACGCATCCGTGCAGTGGTTTCCAACCGCGCCGATGCCTACGGCCTGCAACGCGCCGCGGCGGCCGGCATCGACAGCGTCGTGCTCGAGCACACCCAGTTCGACGGCCGTGAAGCCTTCGATGCCGCGCTGATGGCGCGCATCGACGGTTTCGCCCCCGACCTGGTGGTGCTGGCCGGTTTCATGCGCATCCTCAGTGGCGACTTCGTGCGCCACTACCAGGGCCGCCTGCTCAACATCCACCCGTCGCTGCTGCCCAAGTACAAGGGCCTGCATACCCACCGTCGGGCGCTGGAGGCAGGCGACGCCGAGCACGGCTGCAGCGTACACTTCGTGACTGAGGAACTCGATGGCGGCCCTCTGGTCGTACAGGCTGTGGTACCGGTGGTGCCTGACGATACCGTCGAAAGCCTGGCCCAGCGGGTACACCGCCAGGAACACCTGATTTACCCGCTGGCGGTGCGCTGGTTCGCAGAAGGGCGCTTGCGCCTTGGCGAACAGGGTGCATTACTGGATGGCCAGCCCCTGGCGGCCAGCGGTCACTTGATTCGATCCTAGGAGAATTTATGCGTCGCGCCCTGCTCTTGGCTCTCGCCGTGCTCGCCCTGCCCCTCCAGGCAGCTGATCTGAAGCCTTTCTCGGCCAGCTATACCGCAGACTGGAAGCAACTGCCCATGAGCGGCACCGCCGAGCGCAGCCTGGTCAAGAATGCCAACGGTACCTGGGACCTTAATTTCAAGGCTTCCATGATGATCGCCAGCCTGACCGAGCAAAGCACCCTGCGCATGGACAACGACACCCTGCTGCCACAGAAGTACCACTTCGAGCGTGGTGGCCTGGGCAAGGCCAAGAAGGTTGACCTGACTTTCGACTGGAACAGCAAAAAGGTCACCGGCAGCGACCGTGGCGATGCCATCAACCTGCCGCTGAACCGTGGTGTGCTGGACAAGTCGTCCTACCAGTTGGCCCTGCAACATGACTTGGCCGCCGGCAAGAAGAGCATGACCTACCAGGTGGTCGATGGTGACGAGATCGACACCTACGACTTCCGCGTGCTGGGCACCGAAAAGGTCACTACCAAGACTGGCCAGGTCGATGCGGTGAAGGTCGAGCGCGTGCGCGACCCAAGCCAGAGCAAGCGCATCACCGAGCTGTGGTTCGCCAAGAACTGGGACTACCTGCTGGTGCAACTGCGCCAGGTCGAGACCGATGGCAAGGAATACGTGATCGTGCTGCAGGATGGCACGGTCGATGGCAAGCCGGTGAAGGGCAACTGAGCCAGCGCTGCCAGCAGCACCCGAAGCCCCGCCTTGTGCGGGGCTTTTTTCTGCCTGCCTTGCACCGACGCCTGTAGGAGCGGCCTTGTGTCGCGATGGGGCGCGCAGCGGCCCCGGCAATCTTGCGTTGAGGCAAAGATCCTGGGGCCGCTGCGCGCCCCATCGCGACACAAGGCCGCTCCTACAAAAGCGCACCTGCCGGCCCAAAGGCTGATCATGAAACTTGTTTCATGCCGGTTTTATTTACTTAGCCTGCTAACAAACCCTATAAAGAGGTTGTGCGACACAGTGTCGCAGCCAACTGAAGCAGTGGAGTTTAACGATGACAGTCCAAGTAACCGAACGCGACGAATCGAAAATGTCCCACGAAGGCCTGGCCGCTGGTGTGCGGATCTGGGATGTGCACCAACAGGGCCAACTGGTGGGGATGTTCCACAACGAACATGAAGCGCATCAGTACCGCACAGAGCTGGAAAACCTGGAAAACCAGCGCGCCACGCAATGACCCATCTTCAAATGAAAAACCCCGCCAAGGCGGGGTTTTTCGTAGTTACCACATCAGATCATCAGGGATCTTGTAGGCTGCGTACGGGTCGTCCTCGTCCGCTTCCTCGACATGGGTGTTCAGCAGCAGGACACGGCCAGGGTCGCGCTCCTGGATCTTCAATGCCGCCTCACGAGGGATCACCTCATAGCCGCCGGCAAACGACACCACGGCCAGCGCACCATTGCTCAGCTTGGTCCGCATCAGGGCATTGACGGCAATGCGCTTGACCTTCTTGTCGTCGACGAAGTTGTAGTAGTCCTCGGTGCTCAGCTTCGGCAGGCGAGTCGCTTCGATCAACTGCTTGATCTGCGCGGCGCGGGCCTTCTGCTCGGCTTTTTCCTGCTGCTGGCGGTTCAGTTCCTGGTCACGCTTGGCTTTCTCGGCCATGGCTTCCTTGGCCATGCGCTGCTGGCTGTCGTCCACCTCGACCTGGCCTTTGTGCTCCAGGCGTTTCTGTTTCTTCTCGGCCTTGTTGGCCTGGGAAACCTGTTTCTGGTTGACCAGACCGGCTTTGAGCAGTTGGTCGCGAAGGGAAAGGCTCATGAATGTTCACTCACTTATGCAACAGCTCAGCCGCAGCTGGGCAGGTTCTTTTCCTGACGTTTGGCTTCACCCCAAAGGGCGTCCAGTTCATCAAGGTTACAATCTTCGATGGGGCGGCCACTGTCGCGCAATGCCTGTTCGATGAAGCGGAAACGCCGCTCGAACTTGCGATTGGCACGGCGCAGGGCGTGTTCCGGGTCATGCTTGAGGTGGCGGGCCAGGTTGACGGCGGCAAACAACAGGTCGCCGATTTCATCCTCGAGCGCATCGGCATCGCCGTCGGCCATGGCCTGCAGTACTTCGTCCAGCTCTTCGCGCACCTTGTCCAGCACCGGCAATGCCGCAGGCCAGTCGAAACCGACCGTGGCCGCGCGCTTTTGCAGTTTGGCTGCCCGCGACAACGCCGGCAATGCCGCTGGTACGTCGTCGAGCAACGACAGCTGTTCGGGCTGGCTCTTTTCCGCGCGCTCTTCAGCCTTGATTTCTTCCCAGCGTGACTTGACCTGGGCCTCGTCCAGGCTGGGGGTGTCCACCGGCGCATACAGCTCGCCGGTGGGGAATACATGCGGGTGACGGCGAATGAGCTTGCGGGTGATGCTGTCGACCACGCCGTCGAACTCGAAACGCCCCTCCTCGCGGGCCAGCTGGCTGTAGTAGACCACCTGGAACAGCAGGTCGCCCAGCTCACCTTGCAGGTGCTCGAAGTCGCCACGCTCGATGGTATCGGCAACCTCGTAGGCCTCTTCGATGGTGTGCGGGACGATGCTCGCGTAGTTCTGCTTCAGGTCCCACGGGCAGCCGTACTGCGGGTCGCGCAGGCGGGCCATGAGGTGCAGCAGGTCTTCGAGGGTGTAGGTCATTCAGGCAGGTCCTTCGGTGGTGGCTTCTTCGCGGGCTTGCCCGCTCCCACAGGATGCATGCAGGTTTCGAAATCTGCATCTTGCCTGTGGGAGCGGGCAAGCCCGCGAAGCAGGCACCGCGGTCTCAAGGTGTACGATTACGCCGCGTCTCGATGATGTTGGGCAACTGCGAGATCCGCCCCAGCAGGCGCCCCAGCGCATCCAGGCCTGGAATCTCGATGGTCAGCGACATCAGCGCGGTGTTGTCTTCCTTGTTCGAGCGGGTGTTCACCGCAAGCACGTTGATCTTTTCGTTCAGCAGCACTTGCGACACATCGCGCAGCAAGCCCGGGCGGTCGTAGGCACGGATGACGATGTCGACCGGGTAGGTCTGCACCGGGATCGGCCCCCAGCTTACCTGGATCATGCGCTCCGGTTCCTTGCCCGCCAACTGCAGCACCGAAGCGCAGTCCTGGCGGTGGATGCTCACACCGCGGCCCTGAGTGATGTAGCCGACGATGGCGTCGCCCGGCAGCGGCTGGCAGCAACCGGCCATCTGCGTCAGCAGGTTGCCGACACCCTGGATCTGGATGTCGCCACGCTTGCCGGTACGCGGCCCGGTAGGCTTGCGCGGTACCAGTTCGATCTGCTCGATGCGCTCGGGCTCAAGCAGTTGCTGGGCGGCGTTGACCAGGTGCGCCAGGCGCAGGTCGCCGGCACCGAGCGAGGCGAACATGTCCTCGGCGGTCTTGACGTTGGTCTTCTCGGCCAGGCGCTCGAAATCCACCTGGGGCAGGCCCAGGCGGCTGAGCTCGCGTTCGAGCAAGGTCTTGCCGGCAGCGACGTTCTGGTCGCGGGCCTGCAGCTTGAACCAGTGCACGATTTTAGCCCGTGCCCGCGAGGTAGTGACGTAGCCCAGGTTGGAGTTCAACCAGTCACGGCTGGGATTGCCGTGCTTGCTGGTGATGATCTCGACCTGCTCGCCGGTCTGCAGGCTGTAGTTGAGCGGCACGATGCGCCCGTTGATCTTGGCGCCGCGGCAGTTGTGGCCGATTTCGGTGTGCACGCGGTAGGCGAAGTCCAGCGGCGTGGCACCCTTTGGCAAGTCGATGGCGTGGCCGTCCGGGGTGAACACATAGACCCGGTCCGGCTCGATGTCGACCCGCAGCTGCTCGGCCAGGCCACCGATGTCGCCCAGCTCTTCGTGCCACTCCAGCACTTGGCGCAGCCAGGAGATCTTCTCTTCGTAATGGTTGGAGCTGGACTTGACGTCGGTGCCCTTGTAGCGCCAGTGGGCACATACCCCAAGCTCGGCTTCCTCGTGCATGCCGTGGGTACGGATCTGCACTTCCAGCACCTTGCCCTCGGGGCCGATCACCGCAGTGTGCAGCGAGCGATAGCCGTTCTCCTTGGGGTTGGCGATGTAATCGTCGAACTCCTTGGGGATATGCCGCCACAGGGTATGCACGATGCCCAACGCGGTGTAGCAGTCGCGAATTTCCGGCACCAGCACGCGTACCGCGCGCACGTCGTAGATCTGGCTGAATTCCAGGCCTTTGCGCTGCATCTTGCGCCAGATCGAATAGATATGTTTCGCCCGGCCGCTGATGTCGGCCTTGACGCCAGTGGCCAGCAGCTCGTTCTGCAGCTGGTTCATAACCTCGCTGATGAACCGCTCGCGGTCCAACCGGCGCTCGTGCAGCAGCTTGGCGATCTGTTTGTACTGGTCGGGTTCGAGGTAGCGGAAGGAAAGGTCTTCCAACTCCCACTTGATGTGGCCGATACCCAGGCGGTGCGCCAGCGGCGCATAGATATCGAACACCTCGCGCGCGACACGCAGGCGTTTCTCGTCGTCGGCGGCCTTGACCGCACGGATCGCGCAGGTGCGCTCGGCCAGCTTGATCAGCGCCACGCGCACGTCGTCGACCATGGCCACGAGCATCTTGCGCAGGTTCTCGACCTGCGCCTGCGAGCCCAGCACCAGCGATTGGCGCGGGCTGAGGCTGGCGCTGATGGCGGCCATGCGCAGCACACCGTCGATCAGCTTGGACACTACCGGGCCAAAGCGCTGGCTGACCTCGGCCAGCGTCACCTTGCCCTCGCGCACCGAGCGGTAGATGACCGCCGCCACCAGGGAATCCTGGTCGAGCTTGAGGTCGGCTAGGATTTCCGCGATCTCAAGGCCCGCCTGGAAGCTGGACGTACCGTCCGCCCAGGAATGCTTGGCCGGGTTGCCCTTTTTCTCGACTTCATGGGCAAACTCGCAGGCCTCTTTCAGCGCTGCGCGATCCAGTGCCGAATCGACGCTTACCACATGGTCCAACCATGCTTCGAGATTGATACTGCCGTCGGTGTTGACCGGCTGGTGCACTCTCACCTGTACCATCTTTGTTTTACCTTTCCATACAGCACACCACACGGGTGCGCTGGCGATCACCGTGCGGCCACCATTCCATGAAAGCCGCACCAAGGGGCCAGTCAGCTAGCCCGCTTCGAATAACGCCATGGCCTCGACATGCGCCGTCTGAGGAAACATGTCGAGAATCCCGGCCCTTTTTAACCGGTACCCCTGGCCGACCAGCACCTGCGCGTCTCGCGCCAGCGTGGCCGGGTTGCACGATACATAGACCAGCCTTCTGGCCTTGAGGCGGGCGATGCCTTGCACCACCTCGAAAGCACCGTCGCGCGGTGGATCCAAGAGTACCGCAGAAAAGCCCTCGGCGGCCCATCCGGCACCCGCCAAAGGCTGCGATAAATCGGCCTGAAAAAACCGTGCGTTATGCACATTGTTGTTCCGGGCATTGGTCGCGGCCCGATCGACCATGGCCTGCACTCCTTCCACTGCCACTACCTCGCGCGCCTGCCGGGCCAGTGGCAGGGCGAAGTTGCCCAGGCCGCAGAACAGGTCCAGCACGCGCTCGTCGGCCTGCGGTGCGAGCCAGGCCAGCGCCTGCTCTATCATCGCCGTGTTGACCTGGGCATTCACCTGTACGAAGTCACCTGGGCGCCAGGCCAGTTCCAACTGCCAGGGCGCCAGGGCAAAGCCCAGCTGCGCGGCCGGGTCCACTGGCGCCGGCTCCCCTTCGCCCTGCAGCCACAACTGGGCATTGGCCTGTTCGCAGAACGCCTGCAGCCTGGCCAGGTCTTCGGCGGGCAACGGCGCGACATGGCGCACCAGCAGCGCCTCGGCAGTACCGCTGAACAGTTCCACATGGCCCAGCGCCTGCGGCTTGCTCAGCGAGCGCAGCACGGTCGGTAAATGGCGCAGAATCGACTGCAAGGGCTGTACCAGCACCGCGCAATCGTCGATGGCAATGATGTCCTGGCTGGCTTCGGCACGGAAGCCGACCTCCAGCTGACGCGCCTTGGCGTCCCAGCGCACGGCCACGCGGGCGCGGCGCCGGTAGCCGAACTCCGGCCCACTCAGCGGTGCGGCCCATTCCTCGGGCTGCACGCCGGCCACCCGCTGCAGCTGCTCTGCCAGGGTGCGCTGCTTGAGCGCCAGTTGCGCTTCGTGCGGCAGGTGCTGCAGGTTGCAGCCTCCGCAACGCTCGTAATACCGGCACGGTGCCTGACGGCGTTCGGGGCTGGCCTGCAGCAGGCGCTCCAGGCGGGCCTCGACCACTTTGCCACGGGCATTGAGCACCCGCGCCTCGACGGCCTCACCGGCCAGGGCGCCGCTGACGAACCAGGTGCGCCCTTCGTGGAAGGCGATGCCCCGGCCGTCACCGGCCAGGCGCTCGATTTCCAGGCGCTGCTTCTTGCCCACCGGGACCTGGGGGCTGCGGTTGCCGCCGGCCGGCTGGAAGCGCAGGCCGCTGTTGCTTTTCTTCTTGGACATTTAGCTCGGGTCGAACAGGCCGGTGGACAGGTAACGGTCGCCGCGGTCGCAGATGATCGCGACCATCGTGGCATTTTCCACCTCGCGGGACAGGCGCAGCATGGCCGCGACTGCACCACCGGAAGACACGCCGCAGAAAATGCCCTCTTCACGGGCAAGGCGGCGGGTGGTTTCCTCGGCTTCCTGCTGCGACATGTCGACCACGCGGTCGACACGGCTGGCGTCGAAGATTTTCGGCAGGTATTCCTCGGGCCAGCGGCGGATGCCCGGAATTGCCGAGCCTTCCATTGGTTGCAGGCCAATGATCTGCACCGCCGGGTTTTGTTCCTTGAGGTACTGCGAGCAGCCCATGATGGTACCGGTGGTACCCATGGAGCTGACGAAATGGGTGATGGTGCCCTGGGTCTGCTGCCAGATCTCGGGGCCGGTGCTGTTGTAGTGGGCGATGGGGTTGTCGCCGTTGGCGAACTGGTCCAGCACCAGGCCGCGGCCTTCGGCCTGCAGCTTCTCGGCCAGGTCACGGGCGCCCTCCATACCCTCTTCCTTGGTCACCAGGATCAGCTCGGCGCCGTAGGCGGTCATGGCGGCTTTGCGCTCGGCGGTGGAATTGTCGGGCATGATCAGGATCATCTTGTAGCCCTTGATCGCCGCAGCCATCGCCAGGGCGATGCCGGTGTTGCCGGAGGTGGCTTCGATCAGGGTATCGCCGGGCTTGATCTGGCCGCGCAGTTCGGCACGGGTGATCATCGACAATGCCGGGCGGTCCTTCACCGAGCCGGCGGGATTGTTACCTTCGAGCTTGAGCAGGAGGGTGTTGCTGGTTTCGCCAGCGATACGCTGCAGGCGAACCAGGGGCGTATTGCCGACGCAATCGGCGATGGTTGGGTACTGCAAGGTCATGGCGTATTTCACAATCCGGACGGCAGGGGTGCCTATCATACCGGCAAACCCTTCCCGGCCATATCACGCAATCTGTGATGAATATAGCTACAAGCTATATCGATAGCCTGTTCCGGCCCTTTCGCGGGTGAACCCGCTCCCACAGGGACTCCACTAGCCTCAAGAGTAGTGATGAACCTGTGGGAGCGGGTTCACCCGCGAAGGGGCCGGGACATGTATTGGCAAGCGCATCCACAACCGCAGCCCGCGTTTGCCATTCTGCGCCCACAAGGTACCACCCTGACGCTGGATGGCACTGCGGGCGATGCTCAGCCCCAGGCCGAAACCACCATCCCCGGGCCGCGAACCGTCCAGCCGTGAGAACGGTGCAAAGATCCGCTCCAGGTCTTCTTCAGCCACGCCACCGCCTTCGTCTTCCAGCCACAACCGCCAATACCCGCCTTCACGCTGCCCACCGAGGCGCACCACACCCTCGGCCGGCGAGTGACGAATGGCATTGCGCAACATGTTCTCCAGCGCCTGGGCCAGGTAGTTCAGGTTGCCCTGCACCCAGCAGTCCGCCGGCACTTCGCAGCGCAGCCGCGCCGGTGCCCAGCCGCTTTCATAACTGGCATTCTCGGCCAGCAGCTCCCACAGCGCCTGCACCTCGATCGGCTCAAGGTTCATTGGCGCACGTTCGGCGTCCTGCCAGGCCAGTTGCAGGGTATCCTCGACCAGCTGCTGCATGCAGTCCACCTCCCGTGTCAGGCGTTCACGCAGGCGCTGCAGGTCGGTTTCACCATCGCAGGCCACCCGCAGCCGGCTGAGTGGCGTACGCATTTCGTGAGACAGATCACGCAGCAACTGCTGCTGCATGGCTACCGTGCCCTGCAGCCGCTCGGCCATCTGGTCGAAGGCACGGGCCAGTTCACCCAGCTCGTCATGCCGGGCGATGGTGCGTGAGTCGAGGCGAGCCGACAACTGGTCGGCGCGCCAGGCATTGGCCTGCTCGCGCAATTGGTTCAACGGCACGATCAGCATGCGATAAAGGCCAACACATAACAGCAGGGTGAACAGACCCGGGATGATGCCGTTGGTGACGATACGCCACAGCATCCGGTACTGGCCGGGGTTGAAGCGCTGCGGCAGTTCGATCACCAACATGCCCTGCTCCGGTGCCCCCGGGAACGGTATGCGCAACCACGGCTGGTCGACACTGCGCCGGCTCATCGGCCAGTCGACACCGCGCAGGCGGGTCAACCGCTGCATGATCTGCGGGTCGGGGCTGGCGCTGTCGAGCGGCCGCAGGTTCAGGTCGAGCACGCCAACCCAGCCGCGTTCGCGCTGGTGCATCGCCGCCACCCAGCGGTCCAGCCCTGCCCGCCCACCACTGCGCCATGCCTGCTCGGCCTCGGCGGCATAGCCACGCAAAGCCTGCCGCGCCGGCTCCGAAAGGAAGGCGTTCTGGGTCTCCATGTGCCGACCCCAGGTGTAACTGAGGCCGATCATCAGCAGGCAGAAGCCCACCAGCAGGATCGCCAGCTTCCAGAACAGCGAATGGCGGTCGAGCATGGGTTACTCCGCCTCGCTGGCGCTGAGCACGTAGCCCTTGCCCCACACTGTACGGATCTGCCGTTCGTGATAGCCGATGCCCTTGAGCTTGCGGCGTATCTGGCTGACGTGCATGTCCAGGCTGCGGTCATGCCGCGAATAGCCTCGCTGCAGTACTTGCTGGTAAAGGAACGGCTTGCTCAGGACTTCGTCGAGGTTGCGGTTGAGAATGTCGAGCAGGCGGTATTCGCTGGGTGTCAGGCCGGCCAGGCGGCCATCCAGGCGCACGTCGCACAGCGCCTCGTCATATTGCAACTCGCCACTGCCTTCCTGCACCTGCGGGGCTTGATGGCGCCGCTCGAGGGCCACACGGCGCAGGATAGCCTCGATGCGCACCCGCAGCTCTGCCATGCTGAACGGCTTGGGCAGGTAGTCGTCGGCACCACGCTGGAAGCCGCTGATGCGGTCGGCTTCGGCACCTAGCGCCGACATCAGGATCACCGGCGTGGCGCTGCGCTTGCGCAACTGCGCCAGGGCATCCAGGCCGTTTAGCCCGGGCAGCAGGATGTCCATGAGCACCACGTCGAAAGCATGGCGTCCCGCCGTTTCAAGGCCCTCCAGGCCGTTGCGGCACCAAGTCACCTGGAAGCCGCCGCGCTGCAGCTCTTCGTGCAGATAGGCACCGAGGACCGGATCATCCTCGATGGCGAGGATATTGGAGTTGTGAATAGCTACAGGATTCATTGGCAACTGCCATGCATTCTCAATTGGGCGATTATTGAGTATCCAGCGCCTGCCAGGCAACCGCCCTGCGACCAATGCCGCTGCAAGGGCACAAAACACGTACTAAAGAGGTGCAATAGCACGGCAGGCGGAGTAACTTCCCGGCTTGGCCGTCATCGCTTGACGGTGTCCAGGCACATGACAGGAGGCGAGTGTGCTCGATCGCTTGGGAATTCGCAGCCGGGTCCTGCTGCTGGCCCTGCTGCCGGCCGGCCTGATGGCATTGGTGCTGGGTAGTTACTTCACCTGGCTGCAACAGAACGACCTGCGCACCCAGCTGCTGCAACGCGGCAAGATGATCGCCGAGCAGCTGGCGCCGTTGGCCGCGCCCGCCATGGCCAAGCTGGCACCGGCACAACTTGAGCGCATTGCCGCACAAACACTGGAGCAGGCCGATGTGCGCGCAGTCGCCTTCCTGGCCCCGGACCGCACGCGCCTGGCCCATGCCGGCCCGAGCATGCTCAACCAGCCGCCCAGCGGCGGCACCGGCACCCAGCTGCTGCAACGCAGTGGCAATGACGCCACCCGCTATCTGATGCCAGTGTTCGGCCACCACCGCGACCTGGCCACCGATGCCGTGCCGACCGAAGCCGAACGCCTGCTGGGCTGGGTCGAGATCGAGCTGTCCCACGACGGCACCCTGCTGCGCGGCTACCGCAACCTGTTCACCAGCCTGTTGCTGATTCTCGCCTGTCTGGTGCTCAGCGGCCTGCTGGCACTGCGCATGAGCCGCACCATCAACGACCCGATCAAGCGCATCAAGCATGCGGTCAACCAGCTCAAGGACGGCCACCTCGAGGAGCGCCTGCCGGCCATGGGCAGCCACGAGCTTGACGAGCTGGCGCGCGGCATCAACCGTATGGCCGAAACCTTGCACAACGCCCACGAAGAGCTGCAGCACAGCATCGACCAGGCCACCGAGGACGTACGCCAGAACCTGGAAACCATCGAGATCCAGAACATCGAGCTGGACATGGCGCGCAAGGAAGCCTTGGAGGCCAGCCGCATCAAGTCGGAATTCCTGGCCAACATGAGCCACGAAATCCGCACCCCGCTCAACGGCATCCTCGGTTTCACCCACCTGCTGCAAAAAAGCGAGCTGACACCGCGCCAGCTGGACTACCTGAGCACCATCGAGAAGTCTGCCGACAACCTGCTCGGGATCATCAACGAGATCCTCGACTTCTCCAAGATCGAGGCCGGCAAGCTGGTGCTCGACAGCATCCCCTTCAACCTGCGCGACCTGATCCAGGACACCCTGACCATCCTCGCCCCGGCCGCCCACGCCAAGCAGCTGGAACTGCTCAGCCTGATCTACCGCGATACTCCGTCGTCGCTGATCGGCGACCCGTTGCGGCTCAAGCAGATCCTTACCAACTTGGTCAGCAACGCAATCAAGTTCACCCGCGAGGGCACCATCGTCGTACGCGCCATGCTCGAAGATGAGCACGAGGACAGTGCGCAGCTGCGCATCAGCGTGCAGGACACCGGCATCGGCTTGTCGCCGCAGGATGTGCGTACGCTGTTCCAGGCCTTCAGCCAGGCCGACAACTCGCTGGCCCGCCAGCCTGGCGGCACCGGCCTGGGGCTGGTAATTTCCAAGCGCCTGATCGAGCAGATGGGCGGCGAAATCGGCGTCGACAGCACCCCGGGCGAGGGTTCGCAGTTCTGGATCAGCCTCAACCTGCCCAAGGCCCACGATGGTGTCGAGGAGCTGCCGCTGCAACCGCTGCTGGGCCGCCGCGCAGCCATCGTCGATGGCCACGAACTGGCGCGCCAGGCGTTGGAGCACCAGCTGGAAGACTGCGGCCTCAGCGTCAGCCTGTTCGCCTCCTTCGACCAACTGCTGCAGGGCGTGCAAGCCGCCAGCCAGGCCGGCCTGCCGTTCGAGTTCGCCGTGCTCGGGGCCAACCTTGGCAACCTGTCGCCCGAGCAGCTGGGCCATTACCATCAGCAGCTCGAGCGCTACCATTGCCAGTGCGTGGTGCTGTGCCCGACCACCGAGCAGGCGCTGTACCACCCGTACCTTCCCAACGGCCATGGCCAGTTGCTGTCCAAGCCGACCTGCACGCGCAAACTGCGCCGCCTGTTGCTGGAACTGGTGCAACCGCGCCGCCCGCAGGGCGAGGTGAACAGCATCAACGGCCAGCGCCAGCCGAAGATCCTCTGCGTCGACGACAACCCCGCCAACCTGCTGCTGGTGCAGACCCTGCTCGAAGACCTGGGCGCCGAGGTGCTGGCCGTCGACAACGGCTATGCGGCAGTACAGGCGGTACAGAACGAACCGTTCGACCTGGTGCTGATGGACGTGCAGATGCCCGGCATGGACGGCCGCGCCTGCACCGAGCAGATCCGCCTGTGGGAAAACACCCAAAGCGGCGACCCGCTGCCGATCGTCGCCCTCACCGCCCACGCCATGGCCAACGAGAAACGCGCGTTGCTGCATGGAGGCATGGACGACTACCTGACCAAGCCAATCAGCGAACGGCAGCTGGCCCAGGTGGTAATGAAATGGACCGGCCTGAGCCTGGGTGCGCCAGAGCAGGAACGCCTGGCCGAGCAACTGGCCAACGGTGATGACCTGAAGGTGCTGGACCCTGAGGAAGGCCTGCGCCTGGCCGCCGGCAAAGCGGACCTGGCGGCCGATATGCTGAGCATGCTGCTGGGCTCGCTGGAAGCCGACCGCGAAGCCATACGCGCCGCCCGCGAGGCCGACGACCGCAACCGCCTGATCGAACAGGTGCACCGCCTGAACGGCGCCTCGCGTTATTGCGGCGTGCCGCAGTTGCGGGCCGCGTGCCAGCGCAGCGAAACCTTGCTCAAGCAGGAAAACCCGCTGGCACAGCTGGCACTGGACGAACTGGATGCGGCAATCAACCGCCTGGCGGCGCAGGCCAGATTGAGCGCCTGAAGCCCGAGCACATTACTTGTAGGAGCAGCCTTGTGCTGCGAAGAGGCCGGTGCAGGCGGCCATTAATGTATCGCCTGTGCTGGCCTCTTCGCAGCACAAGGCTGCTCCTACAAAGAATGTACCTGGCCGGCACGGATCAATATCGGGCAAACATCGCTGGCTACAATCCCCAGACCACTGCAAAGGAAGCCCCACCATGCGCGCCCTGTTGTTCAGCAGCCAGCACTACGACCAGGAAAGCTTCACCCGTGCCGCCAGCGGCACCACACTGGACCTGCACTTCCAGCCTGCCCGCCTGACCCTCGACACCGCTACCCTGGCCGATGGCTACGAGGTGGTCTGCGCCTTCATCAATGACGAGCTCGACGCCCAGGTACTGCAGCGCCTGGCCGCGGGCGGCACGCGCCTGGTCGCCCTGCGCTCGGCCGGCTACAACCATGTCGACCTGGCCGCCGCCCAGCGCCTGGGCCTGACCGTAGTGCGAGTGCCGGCCTACTCGCCGCACGCCGTTGCCGAACACGCAGTGGCGCTGATCCTGGCCCTGAACCGGCGCCTGCACCGGGCCTACAACCGCACCCGCGAGGGTGACTTCACCCTGCACGGGCTTACCGGCTTCGACCTGCACGACAAGACCGTCGGCGTGGTCGGTACCGGCCAGATCGGCACCGCCTTTGCCCGCATCATGTCCGGTTTCGGCTGCCAGTTGCTGGCCTATGACCCTTACCCCAACCCCGAGCTGCTGGCCTTGGGCGCGCGCTACCTGCCATTGCCCGAGTTGCTGCGTGAAGCCCGCGTCATAAGCCTGCACTGCCCGCTGACCGAGCACACCCGGCACCTTATCAATGCACAAAGCCTGGCCCAGTTGCAGCCCGGCGCCATGCTGATCAACACCGGCCGCGGCGCGCTGGTCGACACCCCGGCGCTGATCGACGCGCTGAAGAGCGGTCAGCTCGGCTACCTGGGCCTGGACGTCTACGAAGAAGAAGCCCAGCTGTTCTTCGAGGACCGCTCCGACCTGCCGCTGCAGGACGACGTGCTGGCCCGTCTGCTGACCTTCCCCAACGTGATCATCACTGCCCACCAGGCGTTCCTTACCCGCGAGGCACTGGATGCCATCGCCGCGACCACGCTGGACAACATCAACCGCTGGGCGGCAGGCAATCCACAGAATCTGGTGATGGGTTAGTGCTAGGATACGCGGCATTTCTGGAGGACCCATGGTCGAGCACGATTTCCGCTACACCCTTTTCAACCCGCAACACACCCTGATCGAGTGCCGCGCCCTGGTGCCGGGCCGTTACCAGGTCACCGGCAACGGCGGCTCGATGCACAAAGGCGACACCCTGCTGGTCACCCTCAAGGGCAGCAAGGATTTGTCCATGCGCCTGACAGTGGAGAGCGTGCGCCACCTGATCAACCCGCGCGGCCAGTGGGTTGCCGTGGCCAGCGGCCCGGTGTTCAACGAGCTGGAAATCCTTACCTGGCAGGTCGCGTGCGACAGCTGCGACGCCGTGCTGGACTTCGAGTTCGCGGTGGACGCCAAGCTGGGCAAGAAAGCCCGCCAGCCTGCCGCCAGCGCGCGGGTTGCCGAGCTGGGCTGGGCCAGCCGTGGCGAAAAACACCTGTGCCCGCGTTGCCAGGAGAGCGCCGAGTGAAAAATCTGCTGACCGGCGTGCTGATTGCCACCGGCCTGCTCGGCTGCGCCGCAGAACCTTCCAAGCTGCAGCAGGAGCGCAGCTATGTGCTGGAGTGGATTGGCGAACGGCCGCTGATCGACTACAGCCACCTGACCCTGACCTTGGCCAGCGATGGCCGTGCCTATGGCAATGGCGGCTGTAACCACTGGTTCGCGCCATATACACTGGACGGCGAGCACCTTAGCTTCGGCAAGGTCGGCAAGACCCGCAAGCTCTGCGCGCCGGCGTTGATGGAACAGGAAAAACGCTTCCTGCAGGCGCTGGAAACAGTGCAGCGCTGGGATGTGTCGCCTATCGAGCAGATGCGTTTCTGGCCGGCCGAAGGCAAGCCGCTGCGCTTCTGGCCTGAGGAAGGCTGAATATTGCCGGGGCCGCTTTGCGGCCCATCGCGGCACAAGGCCGCTCCTACATGGGATGCGATCTCCTGTAGGAGCGGCCTTGTGTCGCGATGGGCTGCAAAGCAGCCCCAAAATGCATCAGGCGCCCTTCAGCGCCTTGATCTTGGCCTGCAGCCCTTCCAGGGTCTGCTCGCCCATAAGTTGCTCCCGCACCTTGCCCTTGTCATCGATGATGTAGGTCACCGGCAATGCCTCGCTACGTGGCAGGTCATAGCGCTCGGCCGGGTCCTGCGCCAATACGGTGAAAGCGATGCCCAGGGTTTCGGCAGCCTGCTTCAGCTCCTGCCCTTGCAAGCCATCGAAGTTCACCCCCACCACCTTGATACCATCGGCCGCCCACTGCTTGGCTGCCGCGTTCAGTTCAGGGATTTCGGTACGGCACGGCCCGCACCATTCGGCCCAGTAGTTGAGCACCAGCCAGTGCCCGTCGATCTGTTCGGCCTTAACCGTATTACCGTGTTGGTCCACGCCATAATCGGCACCGCAACCACCGAGCAACAGGCTCGCGGTGATGGCCAGTACTGCTGCCAGACGCCTTGCCATGGGTCAATCCTTCTCGAGTTTTAAAGCAAATTGGTCAGTCGCTGCGGTTAGAATAGCCGCCACACCCTGCTGGATGCGACCCGACATGACCGACCTCACGCTCTATCATAACCCGCGCTGCTCGAAATCCCGCGGCGCTCTGGAACTGCTCGAAGCTCGCGGCCTGGCGCCGACAATCGTGCGCTACCTCGAGACCCCGCCCGACGCGGCCACCCTGACGGCTCTGCTCGGCAAGCTGGGCATCGCCCCGCGCCAGCTGCTGCGTACCGGCGAGGACGAGTACAAGGAGCTGAACCTGGCCGACCCGTCGCTTACCGACGCGCAACTGATCGAGGCCATGGCCCGGCACCCCAAGCTGATCGAGCGGCCGATCCTCGTCGCTGGCGACAAGGCCGTGGTCGGCCGACCACCCGAGAAAGTACTGGAGATCCTGCCGTGAGCGAGCCCTACATCCTGGTGCTGTATTACAGCCGCCATGGTTCGACCAGTGAGATGGCCCGGCACATCGCCCGCGGCATCGAGCTGGCCGGCATGGAAGCCCGCCTGCGCACGGTACCGGCGATTTCCACCGAGTGCGAAGCAGTGGCCCCGGACATCCCGGCCAACGGTGCGCTGTACGCCACCCTGGACGACCTGCGCCACTGCGCCGGCCTGGTACTGGGCAGCCCGACCCGCTTCGGCAACATGGCGGCGCCGCTCAAGTACTTCCTGGATGGCACCAGCAGCCTGTGGCTGGGCGGTGAACTGGTCGGCAAGCCGGCAGGCGTGTTCACCTCTACCGCCAGCCTGCACGGCGGACAGGAAACCACTCTGCTGTCGATGATGCTGCCGCTGATGCACCACGGCATGCTGGTGATGGGCCTGCCGTACAGCGAATCGGCATTGCTCGAAACCCGTGGCGGCGGCACCCCGTATGGCGCCAGCCATCATGCTGGCGCCGATGGCAAGCGCGAGCTCGACCAGCACGAGATAGCCCTGTGCCGCGCCCTTGGCCAACGCCTGGCGACCACTGCAAAGGCCCTGGAGGCTGCACGTGGCTAAGAAGCCCAAGGTATTGCCGCCGCTTGAGTGGCTGGCGCCTCGCCTGCGCCTGACACGGGCGCTGAGCCTGGCATTCTTCTTCGGCCTGATCGCCCTGCTGGTGGCGAACAACCTGTGGTTCGCCAACCTGCACGGGGCGCGGGTCGAGGTGATCCTGGCGATCGAGCTGGTGCCGTTGCTGCTGTTGCTGCCGGGCATGCTGACAGGTAGCGCCCGGGCACATGCCTGGACCTGCTTCGTGGTGAATATCTATTTCATCAAGGGCGTACTGGCGGCGTTCGACCCGGCGCGGGCGGTATTTGGCTGGGTAGAAGTGCTGGTGAGCCTGGGGCTGTTCACTGCCGGGCTGCTGTATGTGCGCTGGAAGTTCCAGCATGAGCGGCGCATGGCGGGCGAAGGCAGTTAGATTCTTCGCGGGCTTGCCCGCTCCCACAGGGTTCGCGCCACACTTGAGGTCGGCGCTGTACCTGTGGGAGCGGGCATGCCCGCGAAGGGGCCAACACAAATCTCAATGGTTGACGGTATGCGCCAGCATCACCGACAACTGGCACAGCGGCCGCCCACTCTCCGCATGCCACTGGTTGAACGCCTGCTGCACCAGGGCCAGGTCCCGCTGGCTGGTCGGCGGCTTGTCGACCACCTTCTGCGCAATCAACGCCGCAGCCATGTCATCGGTAGGGATGAACGTGTCCTTGCCAACCATTCGCAGGAAGCGCGGTGCCGACAACCCGCCCAGCTGGTTGCCGTGCTTGGCCAGGTACTTCCACAAACCGACGATGTCAGTCACCGGCCAGTCGGCGATGAAGGCGCCGAAACTGCCCTTCTCCTTGGCCACGTCAAGAACCATCTGCGCATTGCGCGGCACGCTCTTGAGCTTGCCCAGGTGGCGAATGATGCGCTCGTCGTGCATCAGCCGCTCGAGGTGCTCGGCGCCCATCAATACCACCTTCTCCGGGTCGAAGCCGAAGAACACCTGCTCGAACGCCGGCCACTTGGCATCCACCAGGCTGTGCTTGAGCCCGGCGCGGAACACGCGCAGGGCCAAGGTCGAAAGGTAGCGATCGTCGCTGATATCACGCAGTTGCGCCGGTGTGCGCGGCTGCGGCAGGAAGGCCTCCAGGGCCTGGGCCGAGCCGAAGCGGTTCAGGCAGTACTCGTGCAACCACTGGTAATCGCGCATGGGCTCAGATGTTCAGCACGTCAAGGAAACGTGGGGTGGCGTTCTCGTCGATCTTCAGGCTGGTGAAGTCGAACAGGTTGCGGTCGGCCAACTGCGACGGTGCCACGTTCTGCAAGGCGCGGAAGATGCTCTCGGTACGCCCCGGGTGCTTGCGCTCCCACTCCACCAGCATGTCCTTGACCACCTGGCGCTGCAGGTTTTCCTGCGAACCGCACAGGTTGCACGGGATGATCGGGAATTCCTTCATGTCCGAGTAGGCCTGGATATCCTTCTCGCTGCAGTAGGCCAGCGGGCGGATCACCACGTTGCGGCCATCGTCGGCGCGCAGCTTCGGCGGCATGCCCTTGAGCGCACCGTTGAAGAACATGTTGAGGAAGAAGGTTTCGACGATATCGTCGCGGTGGTGCCCCAGCGCCATCTTGGTCGCGCCAATTTCGTCGGCAAAGGTGTACAGGGTGCCACGGCGCAGGCGTGAACACAGCGAGCAGGTGGTCTTGCCCTCGGGGACAAGCTCCTTGACCACCGAATAGGTGTCCTTCTCGACAATGTGGTACTCGACGCCCAGTTCCTTCAGGTAGGCCGGCAGCACATGCTCGGGGAACCCCGGCTGCTTCTGGTCCATGTTCACCGCGACGATCTCGAACTTGATCGGTGCCACCTTCTGCAGGTGCAACAGAACGTCGAGCATGGTGTAGCTGTCCTTGCCGCCGGACAGGCAGACCATGACCTTGTCGCCATCCTCGATCATGTTGTAGTCGGTGATGGCTTCGCCGGCGAGACGACGCAGGCGTTTTTGCAGTTTGTTCTGGTTGACCGAGAGGGTGCCCATAGCGCTTGGATCCGCGAGGTGTGACAAAAGCCGGCTATTTTACGCACAAACGCGGCGGCGCTGTAGGCATTCCGATAAAGACTTCATTGTAATCAACAGCGCGTCTTACAGCGCAATTTGCTCTAAAAAGCACGGTTTATGCGGGTAACGGCTTCCTATACTGCGACATAAGGCCACATTACCGCTTGCTTCGGTGTTCGGGCCTAGGGCCGCTTGCGCTCCATCTGGGGGGCGTTTGGCAACATTGAGAGGAGTGATCGGCATGATTCATCACGTTGTGGGGCTGTTTACCCATCCCGACCAGGAATGGCGGGAAATTCGTGGCGAAGAAGAAACCATCAGCCACATGTACCTGACGCACACCCTGATCCTGGCTGCGATCCCCGCCGTTTCGGCGTTCATCGGTACAACCCAGGTCGGCTGGGTGATCGGCGACCGGCCAGCGGTTATGCTGACCATGGAAAGCGCCATCTGGATGAGCATCATGTCGTACCTGGCGATGCTTGCCGGGGTGGCGGTAATGGGGGCGTTCATCCACTGGATGGCCCGCACCTACGATGCCAACCCGTCCATGGCACAGTGCATCGCCTTTGCCACCTACACCGCCACACCGTTGTTCATCGGCGGCCTGGCGGCGCTGTACCCGCACCTGTGGCTGGGCATGCTGATCGGCACGGCCGCCATCTGCTACACGGTGTACCTGTTGTACGTCGGTTTGCCGACGTTCATGAACATACCGTCCGACGAAGGCTTCCTGTTCTCCAGCTCGGTGCTGGCGGTAGGCCTTGTGGTACTGGTGGCGATCATGGCCGCCACGGTGATCATCTGGGGACTGGGCGTGGGGCCCGTCTACACCAACTAGAACAGACTCGACCAACACTGGGGCATCAAACCTGGGGCCGCCGCAAGGCGGCCTCTGGCTGTGCGCTGACCGGTGGCTCGGCAGGTTGCCCGGGGTTGCGGCATAATGTCCGGTCAGGAGAACCACCCCGCCATGCCCGAGCTGCTCAGACAACGCGTCGAAACCTGTTACCAGCAAGCTGAAACCTTCTTCAAACGCCCCTTCCCACGCCCGGAAATCAGCTTCAAGCTGCGCGGGCAAAAAGCCGGCGTCGCCCACCTGCACGAGAACCTGCTGCGCTTCAACCTGCAGCTTTACCGCGAAAACCAGGAAGACTTCTTGCGCCAGACCGTGGCCCATGAGGTGGCGCACCTGGTGGCCCACCATCTGTTCGGCGACCGCATCCAGGCCCATGGCGAAGAGTGGCAGCTGATCATGCGCGGGGTGTATGAACTGCCGCCCAACCGTTGCCACAACTACGAAGTGCAACGGCGCGTGGTGACCCGCTACATCTACCGCTGCCCGTGTCCGCAGAGCGACTTCCCGTTTACCGCGCAGCGGCACAAGCTGGTGCGCCAGGGGCGGCGCTACCTGTGCAAGCGGTGCAGGGAGATATTGGTGTACAGCGGCGAGACGCGCGTCGAATAGATTGTGTCTTGCCTGTTCCGGCCTCTTCGCGGGTAAACCCGCTCCCACAGGGGTACCACTGCCCTGTGGGAGCGGGTTTACCCGCGAAGAGGCCAGTGCTGGCGATATATGAATCACAGGCACAAGAAAGGCGACCCAAGGGTCGCCTTCTTTTGCATCCGCCTGCGCCTTACTTCTCGACGAAGGCACGCTCGATCAGGTAGTCACCCGGCTCGCGCATGCGCGGGGAGATCTTCAGGCCGAAGCTGTCCAGCACTTCGCTGGTTTCGTCGAGCATGCTCGGGCTGCCGCAGATCATCGCGCGGTCGTCCTGCGGGTTGATCGGTGGCAGGCCGATGTCGCTGAACAGCTTGCCGCTGCGCATCAGGTCGGTCAGGCGGCCCTGGTTCTCGAACGGTTCACGGGTCACGGTCGGGTAGTAGATCAGCTTGTCGCGAACCGACTCACCGAAGAACTCGTTCTGCGGCAGGTGCTCGGTGATGAATTCGCGGTAGGCCACTTCGTTCACGTAGCGCACGCCGTGCACCAGGATCACTTTCTCGAAGCGCTCGTAGGTTTCCGGGTCCTGGATGACACTCATGAACGGTGCCAGGCCAGTGCCGGTGCTCAGCAGGTACAAGTGCTTGCCCGGGTTCAGGTCGTCGAGTACCAGGGTACCGGTAGGCTTCTTGCTGATGATGATCTCGTCGCCTTCCTTCAGGTGCTGCAGCTGCGAGGTCAGCGGACCGTCCGGCACCTTGATGCTGAAGAACTCCAGGTGCTCTTCCCAGTTCGGCGAGGCGATGGAATAGGCGCGCATGAGCGGACGGCCGCTTTCTTGTTGCAGGCCGATCATCACGAACTGACCGTTCTCGAAGCGCAGGCCCGGGTCGCGGGTGCACTTGAAGCTGAACAGGGTGTCGTTCCAGTGGTGCACACTGAGGACACGTTCGTGGTTCATGTTGCTCATTTAATGGGGCTCCTGAAGAAAGACGCGGCGCGCGCAAGACGCGCAGTTGCGCGATAGTTTAGGGGCAGCGACAATATCTGTTAACTGGATTATCAAGATATGTGTTATCGGTTATATCGATATGCGATTTACACTTCGTCAACTGCAAGTCTTCGTTGCCGTGGCCCAGCACCAGAGCGTTTCCCGCGCCGCCAGTGTGTTGGCCTTGTCGCAGTCGGCCGCCAGCACCTCGATCACCGAGCTTGAGCGACAGTCCAGCTGCCAGCTGTTCGACCGGGCCGGCAAGCGCCTGAGCCTCAACGCCCTGGGCCAGCAACTGTTGCCGCAGGCAGTGGCCCTGCTCGACCAGGCCAAGGAAATCGAAGACCTGCTCAACGGCAAGTCCGGTTTCGGCTCGCTTGCAGTCGGCGCCACGCTGACCATCGGCAACTACCTGGCCACCCTGCTGATCGGCAGCTTCATGCAGGTGCACCCGGAAAGCCAGGTGAAGCTGCATGTGCAGAACACCGCGCATATCGTGCAACAGGTGGCGCATTACGAAATTGATCTGGGTCTGATCGAAGGCGATTGCAACCACCCGGACCTGGAAGTGCAGCCCTGGGTCGAGGACGAACTTGTGGTGTTCTGCGCGCCACAGCATCCGCTGGCCAAACTGGGACGCGCCGATGTACAGACCTTGTCCCAGGAGGCGTGGATCCTGCGCGAACAGGGCTCAGGCACGCGCCTGACCTTCGACCAGGCCATGCGCCACCACCGCACCAACCTCAACATCCGCCTGGAGCTGGAACACACCGAAGCCATCAAGCGCGCGGTGGAGTCGGGCCTGGGCATCGGCTGCATCTCGCGCCTTGCCCTGCGTGACGCCTTCCGCCGCGGCAGCCTGGTAGCGGTGGAAACCCCGGAGCTGGACCTGATGCGCCAGTTCTACTTCATCTGGCACAAACAGAAGTACCAGACCTCGGCCATGCGCGAATTTCTCGAACTTTGCCGCAACTTCACCGCGGGTTTCACACGCAGTGACGAGATCGTGTTGCCACCGATCGCTTAAAGCAGGATCACACCCCACACCAGCGCCACCATGGTCAATGCCACCAGTTGCGCGGCGCTGCCCATGTCCTTGGCGTTTTTCGACAGCGGGTGGCGCTCCAGCGAAATACGATCGATGGCTGCCTCCACCGCCGAGTTGAACAATTCGACGATCAAGCCCAACAGGCACACGGCGATCATGATTGCACGCTCTGCACGGCTGACCGGCAGCCAGAAGGCAATCGGGACCAGCAGCACGTTGAGCAGCACCAGTTGGCGGAACGCGGCCTCACCCTTGAAGGCAGCGCGCAGCCCATCCAGCGAATAGCCGGCGGCGTTGAAGATACGTTTGAGGCCAGTCTGGCCCTTGAATGGCGATGTCATGTGAGTCACTTCACAGCGGAAAGGCCAGCAGACTAGACCGGCACGGGTAAAAAAAGCGTGAAGCCACGCCCACTCAGCTGCTGGCAACCGATTCAAGTTGTTGCAGCAACAACGCCGCCTGGGTGCGAGTACGCACACCCAGCTTGCGGAAGATTGCCGTCACATGGGCCTTGATGGTCGCTTCCGACACGTTCAGCTCATAGGCGATCTGCTTGTTCAGCAGCCCTTCGCAGACCATGGTCAGCACCCGGAACTGTTGCGGCGTGAGGCTGGCAAGGCCTTCGCTGGCGGCCTTGGCTTCGGCCGAGACATCGACCTTTTCGAACGCCTGCGGCGGCCACCAGACCTCACCATCGAGCACCTTGCGCACCGCATCCTGGATCACTTCCAGGGTGCTGGACTTGGGAATGAAGCCACTGGCGCCAAATTCGCGGGACTTGACCACCACTGCAGCCTCTTCCTGCGCCGATACCATCACCACGGGGATCTGCGGGTATTGCCCGCGCAGCAGCACCAGCCCGGAAAAACCGTAGGCACCCGGCATGTTCAAGTCCAGCAACACCAGGTCCCAGTCGTCTTTTTCGCTCAGACGGGTTTCCAGTTCGGCAATGCTGGCAACTTCTACCAGGCGTACATCCGGGCCCAGGCCGAGGGTAACGGCCTGGCGCAAGGCGCCACGGAACAGCGGGTGGTCATCGGCAATCAGGATTTCGTAAGTGGCCATCGATCTGGGGATCCTGTTCTGTGTCGGGCACTCGGGTAAGGGTCATTATGAACCAAAGCAGGGGTTGTGCCCCTTGGACTATAGGAAGGTATGCAAACGCTGGTGGGTGTCGTCCTGCTCGTCCAGCGGCAGGCGACGCTTGCCGCTCAGGTAATGCAGGCTGAACACATCCAGGTAGGCGTCCAGCGCCTGCGAGGCCTGGGTATCGCCGGCAAGGTCCAGGCACATGGCCGCGACTTCCGCGGTACAGAAGTGATCATCGCGCTTGGAGCGGCGCAGGCGGTAGCGGGACATCTGCTCGGCCTGCAGGCTCAACACCGGGAAGCGATCAAGGTACGGGCTTTTGCGGAACATCTTGCGCGCTTCGGTCCAGGTGGCATCCAGCAGGATGAACAGCGGACGCTTGCCGGGCTCGCGCACTACCTCGCTGACCACTCGCTCCTGGGCAACGAATTCGCCGGGAAAGACGATGTAGGGCTGCCAACGCGGGTCGCCCAGCAACGCCAGCAAACGTTCGTCGACCGAAGTGCGCAGCCAGCCGAAAGCCGAGGTGTCCTCGATCAGGTCGGCGATCAGCCAGCCGGTATTGGTGGGCTTGAGCGGCTCGGTGTCATGCATCAGCAGGCACACGCCGGACTCGGCCTGCACCCGGGGCTTCCAGGCGCACAGGCAATGAGTGGCAATGACCCGGCAATCGGGGCAGCGTTCGGCACGTGAACCACGGGCGATAAAGGGCTTGTTGCTGCGAGCCAGGCGTTCGGCGCGCAGGCGCGCTACCGCATGGCTCATGCCGGCAGGCCTCTGGACAGGTTGGGAATGGACACAAGGATGACTCGGAGAAAACTAAGGGCGCCAGTCTACCAGAACAGGGGGCAATTGCTGTGCAGGTGGCAGCGCGGACCTTATAATCGCTGTTTTTTCCGTACCCCAGCCTCGCGCCCGCGCGATTTTCAGGGAACGCCGTCGACCCGCGCATGTCAAAGCGCCAGTCATCGAACCAGGAGAGATTCATGCTGCGCCGTATCGTCCCCGCCCTGAGCCTGTTGCTCGCCCTGCCCCTGGCAGCCCAGGCGGCTTCCAAGCAGGAATACGACCTGAACAACATGCTGCAGAAGGTTGCCAAAGAGAGCAGTATCGGCACCCCGCGAGCCATCAACGAGGACATCCTCGACCAGGGTTACACGGTGGAAGGCAAGGCACTGGTCAACCACCTGAGCGTGCGCCAGGACCATGCCGCGCGCATGCAGGCCAACCCCGAACAGGTCCGCAGCCAGCTGGGTGATAGCGTCTGCCGCAACAGCGGTTTCCGTAACCTGATGTCCAAAGGCGCGGTGATGGTCTACCGCTTCACGGTATACAAGACCAACCAGCCGATCATGGACCAGGCGTTCGATAATGCCAGCTGCGTGGCCGGCAACAAGAAGAAGTAACCAGCTCGGACGCTACGCCTTCTCGTCTTCACGGGCGCACCAGCGCCCCTCAGCGGCATCGGCGCGCATCTCTGCCAGCAGCGCCTGCAGGTAGCGCGACTGGCATTCCAGCCCCGACAGCCTGCGCCGGCACTCGTTCTCCAGGCTCAGGTGATGCATCTGGGCCGCATTCTCCAGCTGCTGGTAAAGCTGCCGGTCAACTTCGATGATCAAGCGATGCATACCGCCACCTCCTGCATCGACACGTTTCGCTTTACCCAGTTAACCAAACCCGCATCCCCCGTGGCTGCATGCCGACGGGCGGCTGTGGCGAACACCCCCGGCAGGATTGAGCGCAAGGGTCTAGATTGAGGTCAGAGGTATAGGTGCAGAAGGAGACGTTGCATGCCTTACCAATCGAGTGAACTGCTGTTCAGCCACTTCCGCGACAACAACATCGACCTGAGCAACATCGACGCACAACTGCAACTAGTGGCACCAAACAGCCCCAACCTGCCGCTGTACCGCGACATGATGCTGACTATCCTGCGCATGGCCCATGACGACACCGACCGCTGGAGCGCCAAGATCACCCTGCAGGCCCTGCGCGAACTGGACCATTCGTTCCGCACCCTGGAACGCTACAAGGACCGGCGCAAGGTGACCGTGTTCGGCTCGGCGCGCACCCCGCTGGAACACCCGATGTACGCCCTGGCCCGCGAACTGGGCGCAACCCTGGCGCGCTCTGACCTGATGGTCATAACTGGTGCCGGCGGCGGCATCATGGCAGCCGCCCATGAAGGCGCCGGCAGCGACCACAGCCTGGGGTTCAACATCACCCTACCCTTCGAACAACACGCCAACCCCACGGTAGATGGCACCGACAAGCTACTGCCGTTCCATTTCTTCTTCATCCGCAAGCTTTTCTTCGTCAAGGAGGCCGATGCACTGGTGCTGTGCCCGGGTGGTTTCGGTACTTTGGATGAAGCATTGGAGGTGCTGACCCTGATCCAGACCGGCAAGAGCCCGCTGGTACCGGTGGTGCTGCTGGACTCACCAGGTGGCAGCTTCTGGCGCGACTGCCTGGACTTCATCAGCCGGCAACTGGAGGAAAACCGCTACATCTTGCCCAGCGACCTGAAACTGCTGCGCCTGGTGCACAGCGCTGACGAGGCAGTGGAGGAAATCAACCAGTTCTACAGCAACTACCACTCCAGCCGCTGGCTGAAGAGCCAGTTCGTGATCCGCATGCATCACCCGCTCAGCGAAGCGGCGCTGTATGACATCCAGGAAGGCTTTGCCGACTTGCGTCTGAGTGGCAAGTACCACCAGCAACCTGACAGCAGCGCCGAGCACGAAGTGGGCAACTTCAACCACCTGACCCGTTTGTCATTTGCCTTCAATGGCCGGGATCAGGGCAGGCTGCGCGAGCTGGTGGATTTCATCAACCTGCCGGAGAACTGGGCCAAGCCGCAGCCCATGCATACGACCCAGCGGGCCAGGGAGGCGTTGAAGGTCAGTTGATCGTGACACAGGTCCGCTCCCGCAAAGGACTGCAAAACGGCCCCAGCCCTCAGTAATCGTCGCGATCACGCCCACTGAGCAGCCGGCCGATCATGTCCATGGGGAAACCCCGGTAAGCCAGAAACCGGGTTTGCTGGGCACGGCCGCGGGGATCTTGCGGGCGCTGCCCGGCAAACTTGCGCTGCCATATGTCACGCATGCGCCCGCCCCAGTCCACCTCGCTCTCGCGTAGTGCCTGCTCGATATCAGCACGCGCCAAACCGCGCTGGCCTAGCTCTTCGCGAATACGCGCAGGGCCATAGCCGGAGCTTGAACGGTACCGGATGAAACTTTCGAGGTAGCGGGCTTCGCTAAGCAACCCTTCTTCGGTGAGCCGATCGAGTTCAGGCCCAATCAACTCGTCCGAAGCGCCGCGCTGACGCAACTTGCGCGTCAACTCGACGCGACCGTGCTCACGTCGCGCAAGCAGGTCCATGGCTGTCCGCCGGATGGCGACGGGGGTGTCGAGTACGGCGGACATGTTCGGCTATCTACCGCGCAATCAATAGCCGGCGTCAGCGTCGGCCATGTCATCGGCATCGGCTTCGGCAGCAGCAGCCTTGCCAGCAGCCGCAACAGCACCAGCGGTCAGCAGCTTCTCGCGAATCTGCTTCTCGATCTCGGCGCCAATAGCCGGGTTCTCAGCAAGGTACTTCGCGGCGTTTGCTTTGCCTTGACCGATCTTGTTGCCCTGGTAGGCGTACCAGGCCCCGGATTTCTCGACCAGGCCTTGGGAAACACCCAGGTCAATGATCTCGCCGTTACGGTAGATACCCTTGCCGTAGAGGATCTGGAACTCGGCCTGACGGAAGGGCGGCGAAACCTTGTTCTTGACGATCTTGACGCGGGTTTCGCTACCGACCACCTCGTCGCCTTCCTTGACCGCACCGGTACGGCGAATATCCAGACGCACCGAGGCGTAGAACTTCAGGGCGTTACCACCGGTGGTGGTTTCCGGGCTGCCGAACATCACACCGATCTTCATACGGATCTGGTTGATGAAGATGACCAGGCAGTTGGCGTTCTTGATGTTACCGGTGATCTTGCGCAGCGCCTGGGACATCAGGCGCGCCTGCAGACCCACGTGCATGTCACCCATTTCGCCTTCGATCTCGGCTTTCGGTACCAGGGCGGCCACGGAGTCGACGATGATCACGTCAACAGCGTTGGAACGCACCAGCATGTCGGTGATTTCCAGGGCCTGTTCGCCGGTGTCCGGCTGCGAAACCAGCAGGTCGTCGACGTTGACGCCCAGCTTGCCGGCGTACTCGGGGTCGAGGGCGTGTTCGGCGTCGACGAAGGCGCAGGTGGCGCCGTTTTTCTGGGCTTCGGCGATGACCGACAGGGTCAGCGTGGTCTTACCCGACGATTCCGGGCCGTAGATCTCGACGATACGGCCTTTTGGCAGGCCGCCGATGCCCAGGGCGATGTCCAGGCCCAGCGAGCCGGTGGAGATGGCAGGGATAGCCTGGCGCTCGTGGTCGCCCATGCGCATGACGGCGCCCTTGCCGAATTGGCGTTCGATCTGACCCAGGGCCGCAGCCAAGGCGCGCTTCTTGTTGTCGTCCATTGAAATCCTCACGTGTTCGACTTGGCCCTGACGGCCGGAATACCTGTATAAGTAGCCAGTATTATTCCACAGGCAGGCGCTCGCGCAAACCCCTGTCGTCGATTTACTCGGCACCAAGCTGTAACAAGCCGTCTAACGCGGCGATCACCGTCTGTCGGCGCACCGCCTCGCGGTCGCCGTCAAACTGGCGCCGCTCGCTGAACACATGGTTGCCGTCGCCCCAGGCCAGCCACACGGTGCCCACCGGTTTGGCCGGCGAACCACCGTCCGGCCCGGCCACGCCGCTCACCGCCACGGCAAAGCGCGCGCCGCTGGCGGCCTGGGCGCCGCGGACCATCGCTTCGACCACTTCCTGGCTGACCGCGCCAACCTGGCCGAACAACGCCGCGGGCACTCCCAGCTGACGGGTTTTCTGGGTGTTGGAATAGGTCACGTACCCAGCCTCGAACCAGGCCGAGCTGCCGGGCACGCGGGTGATGGCCTCGGCGATGCCGCCACCGGTGCAGGATTCGGCGGTGGTCACCTGCGCGTTGAAGCGACGCAGGTGTTCACCCAGGCGGGTGGCAAGCGTGGTGATCGGGTCCATGTCGGGCTCCTTGAAGGCTGGCCTCTACCCTAGCACTTTGGGGATGGGGGTGGAGGATGGGCGTCTGGCGGCGTGCTGGGCACGAGGATGTTCGCCTCTGGATTTTTGGCGCCTGTAAGATCGAGCGCCGCCCGCGCGGCGCTTCGCAGCACAAGGCTGCTCCTACATCTGTTTCGGGCCAGTTATTCCTGAGGCGAAGGCGCGCGCCCATTGGGGTCCACCTCGATTTCGTGCCGGGCAAACAAGGCGGTCGCGTGCACTGGCACAGGCGTTACTGGCCCGAAACAGAGGTAGGAGCAGCCTTGTGCTGCGAAGCGCCGCGCGGGCGGCGCTCGATCTCGCAGGCGCCAAACCTCTCAAGACATGCACCTCAAGCCCACACCAATCAGAAATTCAGCCGAAGCACGGTCCGCCAGATGTTCTTCATCGGTGAACGACGATGCTTGGTCCAGTTGCACTCCCACCACTCGTCCTCATTGCGCACCACCTGTTCCAGGTCGCTACCGGCCACTGCGGCGGCGTGCTGGCGGAACATCATGGGGAACACGCAGTGCTGGCGGATCCGGTGTTTGACCACCACATCCACCGGGGTGCCATCGTAGGGCGTCTCTGCCAGGATCCGGCAGCCCTCGCGCGACAGCACATAGGCATGCAGCGCCACCACCCGCCCGCGGGCGATGAACGGGAACCAGGTCAGCCAGGTTCGCCCCATGGAATAACCCAGGTGCAAGGCCTCGAAGGGCCGTTTCTGCATGAAGCGGTTTACCCAGCGCACCCGCGAAGGCTTGAACTCATACGCCTTGGCATCGTCTTCGAAGATCAGGATTCGATCAAGGCCATTGTCCAGCGCATGACGGGCCAGTTGCTGATGGGACTCGTAGCAACCGCGCTTGGGGTCGCTGTTTTTCTCGACGACATGAAAGAGCACTTCGTTGTCGAGCTGTCGCCCGATGGTTTCGCTGAACAGCGTGCGCCGGTCAGCGCGGGTGTCGAGGGAAATACAAAAAACCGCATCTACATCAAAACGAATTGCGCTCACTGCACTAATCAACCTGTTGCAATAACTTTTTACCGGGCCGCGGGCCACCGCGAATGCGTCAGGCAAGCCATCCCTGATGGGCGAAGGCAGGCAATTCTCCATGGAGGCACCATGATGTCAACCTGCCTTCAGCGCATCCCTGTGCACTCGCCGGACTTGCAGGTACAGCCCGCCGGGTAGCCGTGTTAACCTAT
Organism: Pseudomonas sp. A2; assembly: GCF_023100865.1. Lineage (NCBI taxonomy): Bacteria > Pseudomonadati > Pseudomonadota > Gammaproteobacteria > Pseudomonadales > Pseudomonadaceae > Pseudomonas > Pseudomonas sp. A2. The sequence continues at coordinate 1,384,941 of NZ_CP039127.1, read as the reverse complement.
GCGGCTTGAAAATCCGGTGGGTCTCGGCGTCGCGCATGCAACACAGAACGCCCCAATTTGCCCCACAATATTGAGACCTACTTTCTAAGCCCTTGATGAATAAAGCTATTTCCGACTTCTCCGCACACACCCCGATGATGCAGCAGTACTGGAAGCTGAAGAACCAGCACCCGGACCAGCTGATGTTCTACCGCATGGGCGACTTCTACGAGATCTTCTACGAAGATGCGAAAAAAGCCGCAAAGCTGCTGGACATCACCCTGACCGCGCGCGGTCAGTCGGCCGGCCAGTCCATCCCCATGTGCGGGATTCCGTTCCATTCGCTGGAAGGCTACCTGGCAAAGCTGGTCAAGCTCGGCGAATCGGTGGTGATCTGCGAGCAGATTGGCGACCCCGCCACCAGCAAGGGCCCGGTGGAACGCCAGGTGGTGCGCATCATCACCCCGGGTACGGTCAGCGACGAGGCCCTGCTCGACGAGCGTCGCGACAACCTGATTGCCGCGCTGCTCGGGGACGAGCGCCTGTTCGGCCTGGCCGTACTGGACATCACCAGTGGCAACTTCAGCGTGCAGGAGATCAAGGGCTGGGAAAACCTGCTGGCCGAGCTCGAGCGCCTCAACCCGGTCGAGCTGTTGATCCCCGACGACTGGCCGCGCGACCTGCCTGCCGAGAAACGACCGGGCGCCCGTCGCCGTGCGCCATGGGACTTCGACCGCGACTCGGCGCGCAAGGCCCTGTGCCAGCAGTTCGCGACCAAGGACCTCAAGGGCTTTGGCTGCGACAAGCTGACCCTGGCCATCGGCGCCGCCGGTTGCCTGCTGATCTACGCCAAGGAAACCCAGCGCACCGCCCTGCCGCACCTGCGCAGCCTGCGCCACGAACGCCTGGACGACACGGTCATTCTCGACGGTGCCAGCCGCCGCAACCTGGAGCTGGACATCAACCTGGCCGGCGGCCGAGACAACACCCTGCAGTCGGTGGTCGACCGCTGCCAGACCGCCATGGCCAGCCGTTTGCTGAGCCGCTGGTTGAACCGTCCGTTGCGCGATCTCAAGGTGCTGCAGGCGCGCCAGGACTCGATCCGCTGCCTGCTCGACGGCTACCGCTTCGAGAAGCTGCAGCCGCAACTCAAGGAAATTGGCGATATCGAGCGGATTCTCGCCCGCATCGGCCTGCGCAACGCCCGCCCACGCGACCTGGCACGCCTGCGCGATGCCCTGGGCGCGCTGCCCGAACTGCAGAACGCCATGGCCGAACTGGAGGCGCCGCACCTGGCACGCCTGGCCGCCATTACCGGCACCTACCCCGAACTGGCCAGCCTGCTGGAGCGGGCGATCATCGACAACCCGCCGGCGGTGATCCGCGATGGCGGCGTGCTCAAGGCCGGCTATGACAACGAACTGGACGAACTGCTGGCGATCAGCGAAAACGCCGGCCAGTTCCTGATCGACCTGGAAGCCCGGGAAAAGGCCCGCACCGGCCTGGCCAACCTCAAGGTCGGCTACAACAGGGTGCATGGCTACTTCATCGAGCTGCCTACCAAGCAGGCCGAGCAGGCCCCGGGTGACTACATCCGCCGTCAGACCCTAAAGGGCGCCGAGCGCTTCATCACCCCGGAGCTGAAGGCGTTCGAGGACAAGGCGCTGTCGGCCAAGAGCCGCGCCCTGGCCCGCGAGAAGATGCTCTACGATGCCCTGCTGGAAACCCTGATCAGCCACCTGGCACCGCTGCAGGACAGCGCCGCCGCCCTGGCCGAACTGGACGTGCTCAGCAACCTGGCCGAACGCGCACTGAACCTCGACCTGAACTGCCCACGCTTCGTAGACGAGCCGTGCCTGCGCATCGAGCAGGGCCGTCACCCAGTGGTGGAACAGGTACTGACCACACCGTTCGTGGCCAACGACCTGGGCCTGGACAACAGCACGCGCATGCTGATCATCACCGGCCCGAACATGGGCGGTAAGTCCACCTACATGCGCCAGACCGCCCTGATCGTGCTGCTGGCGCATATCGGCAGCTTCGTGCCGGCTGCCAGCTGCGAGCTGTCGCTGGTCGACCGCATCTTCACCCGCATCGGCTCCAGCGACGACCTGGCCGGCGGCCGCTCGACCTTCATGGTCGAGATGAGCGAAACCGCCAACATCTTGCACAATGCCACCGACCGCAGCCTGGTGCTGATGGATGAAGTGGGCCGCGGCACCAGTACCTTCGACGGCCTGTCGCTGGCCTGGGCCGCCGCAGAGCGCCTGGCCCAGCTGCGCGCCTACACGCTGTTCGCCACGCACTACTTCGAACTCACCGTGCTGCCGGAAAGCGAGCCACTGGTGGCCAACGTGCACCTGAACGCCACCGAACACAACGAACGCATCGTATTCCTGCACCACGTGCTGCCTGGTCCTGCCAGCCAGAGCTACGGCCTGGCCGTGGCGCAGCTGGCCGGCGTGCCGACGGCCGTCATCCAGCGTGCCCGTGAACACCTGGCGAGGCTGGAAACCACCAGCCTGCCGCATGAACAACCACTGGCCCAAAAGGCCAAGGACGTGCCACAGGTCCCGCACCAGAGCGACCTGTTCGCCAGCCTGCCACACCCGGCCATCGAGAAGCTGGGCAAGCTGCAGCTGGACGACATGACCCCGCGTCAAGCTATCGAAATGCTATATCAACTAAAGAACCTGTTATAACGGCGCCCACTACAAGCTGGTAGAATCCGCCGCGGTTTGCTGGTGCTGCAGGTTATTAGCCTGGCCTGCAGCCACATACCCGTAAACCGCGCGGCCCTGAGAGGAAGGGCCGCCGCCGTCGCCTGAGGAGAAAATTAGAAATGACCTTCGTCGTCACCGACAACTGCATCAAATGCAAATACACCGACTGCGTGGAAGTCTGTCCGGTGGACTGCTTCTACGAAGGCCCGAACTTCCTGGTCATCCATCCGGACGAGTGCATCGACTGCGCCTTGTGCGAGCCGGAATGCCCAGCGCAAGCCATCTTCTCGGAAGACGAAGTGCCTGCGGGCATGGAAAACTTCATCGAGCTGAACGCCGAACTGGCGGAAATCTGGCCGAACATCACCGAGCGTAAGGACGCCCTGCCGGACGCTGAGGAATGGGATGGCAAGACTGGCAAGATTGCAGATCTGGAGCGCTGATAGCGTCCGGACACTAAAAAGGCCCCTTGGGGCCTTTTTTGTTTTCTGCAGGCAAAAAAAGGGGCGGTTTGACCCGCCCACATTTTTTCCGTAGTCCCTGCTTGTCCCAAACATCATCCTGATGAAATCGCGTCTTGCGATGTCCCTGGCTTTCCTCCTGAAGGCCTGTGCATGTCCCTGTGCACAGTTCGAATACTAGCGACTTGAGCCTGGCCGGCAACCGCGAAACCTCACAGGGTGTTGCAGGTGACACATTTCCTCACAGCTGAATAAGTCAGGATTTTCAAGAAGTTGGGAAAACGCAGGATCTGGATACGACAATGATTTACTGAAGCGTACATAAAAGGCTTACAGAACAAGTAAGCAAAGGCTTACACGCGATGTTACTGGGGTAGCGCAGTACATAATGTCTTGGGGCTGCTTTGCAGCCCTTTCGCGACACAAGGCCGCTCCCACAGCATAGTGGTGCATTCAAAGGCGATGAAATACCTGTGGGAGCGGCCTTGTGTCGCGAAAGGCGCGCAAAGCGCCCCCGCAATTTTGAATGGGACACCTCTGATCGCCACATACAAAAACGCCCCGAAATCATCGGGGCGCTTTGTGTTACAGGCTTCCGCTACTGGAACAACGACTCACTGGACAGGCCGTTCTTCTCGAGAATCTCGCGCAAACGCTTGAGCCCCTCGACCTGGATCTGCCGCACCCGTTCGCGGGTCAGGCCAATCTCCAGTCCGACATCTTCCAAGGTGCTACTTTCATGCCCGCGCAAGCCAAAGCGGCGCACCACCACTTCACGCTGCTTGTCGGTCAACTCGCCCAGCCACTGGTCGATGCTCTGCGACAGGTCATCATCCTGCAGCAGTTCGCATGGGTCGGTCGGGCGGTCGTCAGTCAGGGTATCGAGCAGGGTCTTGTCCGAGTCCGGGCCGAGCGACACATCCACCGAAGACACCCGCTCGTTCAGGCCGAGCATGCGCTTGACCTCGGCGACCGGTTTCTCCAGCAGCGTGGCGATTTCTTCTGGCGAGGGTTCGTGGTCCAGTTTCTGGGTCAGCTCGCGCGCAGCGCGCAGGTAGACGTTCAGTTCCTTGACCACGTGGATCGGCAGGCGAATGGTGCGGGTCTGGTTCATGATCGCCCGTTCGATGGTCTGGCGAATCCACCAGGTCGCATAAGTCGAGAACCGGAAACCACGCTCCGGGTCGAACTTCTCGACCGCACGGATCAGCCCAAGGTTGCCCTCCTCGATCAGGTCGAGCAGCGACAGGCCGCGGTTCACGTAACGACGGGCAATTTTTACAACCAGGCGCAGGTTGCTTTCGATCATGCGCTTGCGGCCGGCAGGGTCGCCCTTTTGCGACAGGCGCGCAAAGTGCACTTCCTCTTCCGGCGAAAGCAGAGGCGAGAATCCTATCTCGTTGAGATACAACTGGGTGGCATCGAGCGCCCGGCTGTAATCGATGTACTTGTGTTGCTTGAGCGAAGAGCCCGACTTGGCCCTCGTCCGAACCGAAGATACAGCAGGTTCGTCTGACACCACATCCGTTTCCAAAACGATACCCGTCTCCATCAGAAGCAGGTCATCGTCGATGTCAAACTCCGGCACTTCTTTACTGAGAGCCATTGTTATAGTCCTTTGCTGAGTTCGAACTCAGACTCGAGCGGCACCTATCTCCCTGGCAGCGCTGGAGCCTGTCCCCTCTACATCACAGGAACAGGCCGGGTACAACGGTCAACGACGTGGCAGGAACTGGAGCGGATCGACGGGTTTGCCCTGGCGGCGAATCTCGAAATGCAGCTTCACCCGATCTGTGCCCGTGGACCCCATTTCAGCAATCGACTGCCCTGCCTTGACCTGCTGCCCCTCCCGAACCAACAGCCTGCGGTTATGGCCGTAGGCACTGACGTAGGTATCGCTGTGCTTGATGATGATCAGTTCGCCGTAGCCCCTCAAGCCACTCCCGGCGTACACCACTGCACCATCAGACGCAGCAAAAACAGGCTGTCCCAAATCACCGGCGATATCAATGCCTTTATTCAAACTACCGTTTGAAGCGAATTTTCCAATCAGCACGCCGTTGGCGGGCCAGGTCCAGCCACCTACCGCGCGCTCCGCGGCAGGCACCGTGGCGACCACCGGGGCGCTGCTGGAGGCTGCCGGCGTGGCCGGTTTGCTGGTGTTGCCAGGAGGTGTGCTGGTGCTTCCCACAGGCCGCCGGATGACCGTGGTCTTGCTCGACGACGACGGGCTGGACACCACCGTGGTGCTGCCGGTAGAGCCGCTGCTGAAACGAATCGCTTGCCCCGGGCGAATGGTGTAAGGCGCCGCGATACCGTTGCGCGCAGCCAGCTCCTTGTAGTCCCAGCCATAACGGAAGGCGATGGAGAACAGCGTATCACCAGGTTTGACGATGTACTGCCCAGTGGTTACCGCCGGGCGCTTGGGCACGGTGTTGTTGCGGTCGACCACCCGCGCGCTGTTGCTGCTGGTGCTCGAGCAACCTACCAGTAGCGTGCCCATGGCCAGTGCAATCACCAGAAGCGTGAAACCCGACCCGTCCTTGCGCTGCCGAATGACTGTGTGACCCACCCGCGCTCCCCTCATGGTGCCGAAAACGAAATGACAACAAATGCAATATTATTGCAATTATAACCAAGCCCGCCCGCATTGGCAGGGTTGGTGAAAGACTGCTGCAAAGCCTTGCAACACGCTGTGCGCTAGCGCTTCACCCCGCCAGATAGACAGGGCGTTGCAGCAAGAATTCGGTGCTGGCGCAAAAATATCGCGCGACTCGAACCAGCAGTGTTCAGGCCAGCGGGCCGTTGAGCAGCGGTACGAAGCGCACGGCCCCCAGCACGCGGCGGGAGAATCCATGCTCCTCGCGCACGATCAGCATCAGCTGCTGGGTTTCGCCGGCTGGGCCCACCGGAATCACCATACGACCACCCGGCGCAAGCTGGTCGAGCAGTGCCTGCGGCACTTCCGGCGCTACGGCGGTGACGATGATGCCGTTGTACGGCGCCAGCGCCGGCCAGCCTTCGCAACCATCCCCCCAGCGGAACACCACGTTGCGCAGGTTCAGTTCCACCAGGCGCTCCTTGGCCCGGTCCTGCAACACCTTGATGCGTTCCACCGAGAACACCCGCTCGACCAACTGGGCCAGGATTGCCGTCTGGTAGCCCGAGCCGGTGCCGATCTCCAGCACCTTGTCCAGCGGCCCGGCCTCGAGCAGCAGTTCACTCATGTGGGCAACCATGAACGGTTGCGAGATCGTCTGGTTGTGGCCGATCGGCAGAGCGGTGTCTTCGTAGGCGCGATGCGCCAGCGCCTCGTCGACAAACAGGTGGCGCGGGGTACGACGGATGACGTCGAGCACCTTGGTGTTCGAAACGCCCTCCTCGCACAGGCGCTGGATCAGCCGCTCCCGGGTGCGCTGGGAGGTCATGCCGATGCCACGCCGCAGCATATCGTCCTCGCGCATCAGAGCAGGCCCTCCAGCCAACCGTCGAGCTGCTCGAAGGCATCACTGAAGGTGCGGTCGAGCTGCAGCGGAGTGATCGATACATAGCCTTGCATCACCGCGTGGAAGTCGGTCCCCGGGCCACCGTCCTCGGCATCCCCGGCGACAGCGATCCAGTAGCCTTCCTTGCCGCGTGGGTTGACCACCTTGGTCGGCGCCGCCGCCCGCGCCCGGTGACCGAGGCGGGTGAGCTGGATGCCACGAATGTGCTCCAGCGGCAGGTTGGGGATATTGACGTTGAGCACGGTGCGCGGTGGCAAGGCCAGGCGCGACTGAGCCTCGACCAGGCGGCGGGCGATGTGGGCCGCGGTGGGCAGGTTGTCCGGCTGGCGCGACAACAGCGAAAACGCCACCGAGGTACCGCCGAGGAAACGGCCTTCCAACGCGGCCGCGACCGTGCCCGAATAGAGCACATCGTCACCCAGGTTGGCACCGAGGTTGATCCCCGACACAACCATGTCCGGCGCCTGTGGCAACAGCCCATTGAGCCCCAGGTGCACGCAGTCGGTCGGCGTGCCGTTGAGGCTGATGAAGCCATTGGCCAAGGTCTGCGGGTGCAGTGGCCGGTCCAGCGTCAGCGAACTGCTGGCGCCGCTCTTGTCTTGATCCGGGGCAATAACCACGCACTCGGCGTAATCCACCAGCGCAGCATGCAGCGCGGCGATGCCGGGTGCGGTAACACCGTCGTCGTTCGAAATCAGAATACGCATGAGCTGTCCGTCTGCCCCGCCGACACCAGATCCACGATTTCGCGCACCACCACGGTGGCGAAACATCCGGCCGGAAGGACGAATTCCAGTTGCAGGATATCAGGCTCGGGATAATGCCACGTAAGACCGCCAATAGGGAGCCGCAGAATGCGTCGTTCGTGATCCATGCCCGCCAGGGCCAGCCACTGGCAAAGTGCCGGCTGCTGTGCGGCGATCGCATCCTCTTGTTGCGCAGTACTCCCCGTAGCCGGCGAATCGCCTGCCCCCCACAGCGGGCCGGTCGGATGCAGGTCAAGAATCGCGAGCCGAGGATCGGAACATTCCGACTCCCCAGCAGGAAAGAAGCTACGACTCGTGGTGAACGCCAACAGGTCGCCCACCTGCGCACGCGCCCAGCTGCCGTCGGCAACACGGGCTGCCAGCACCTGGTTGAACAGGTAGCTGCGCCCGGCCGAGAGCAACCGCGAACGCACGTTGCGCTGTTCGGGCAAGGCATTGCGTGCGGCCCAATCAAGAGCGTCGTGAACGTTGCCGCCACCGTGGCCGAAGCGCTGGGTGCCGAAATAATTCGGCACACCGTACTGCTTGAGCTGTTCCAGGCGCGCATCCACCGCTTGGTGATCGGCAGCCAGGGCAGTCAGGCGCAGCGTGAAGCCGTTGGCCGAATGCGCACCGCGCTGCAGCTTGCGCTGGTGGCGCACCTGCTTGAGCACACGCAGGCTGGCATCCTCGGCACGCGACAGGTCCGGGTCGGCCTTGCCGGGCAGGTGCAGGCTGAACCATTGGCGGGTCAGGGCCTGGCGGTCCTTGAGGCCGGCGTAGCTGATCGTGCGCACCGGCACCCCAGCGGCACGGGCCAGCCGACGGGCCGCCTCCTCGGTGTTCAGGTCACGCTTTTCGACCCACAACCACAAGTGCTCGCCCTGTCCCGACAGCGGGATGTCCAGTACTTCGTCGACCTGGAAATCTTCGGCCACTGCCTTGAGAACGGCGGTACCCAGTGGTTCACCCGATGCACGCGGGCCCAGCAGTTCAAGTTCCGTCATGCTGGCAGCAGCAGGGCTACCGAATGCACGGCGATGCCCTCCTCGCGGCCGGTGAAGCCCAGTTTCTCGGTGGTGGTAGCCTTGACGTTGACCTGGTCGAGTTCAACCTGCAGATCTTCGGCGATCAGCTTGCGCATGGTTTCGATGTGCGGGGCCATCTTCGGCGCCTGGGCGACGATGGTGGCGTCGATGTTGCCGACCTTCCAGCCCTTGGCCTGGACGATGCCGACCACATGACGCAGCAGAACACGGCTGTCGGCGCCCTTGAACTGCGGGTCAGTGTCAGGGAAATGCTTGCCGATGTCACCCAGCGCTGCCGCGCCCAGCAAGGCATCGCTCAGGGCGTGCAGCAGCACGTCGCCATCGGAGTGGGCCAGGAGGCCGTATTTGTGGGGGATACGCACCCCGCCCAGGGTAATGAAATCACCGTCGCAGAAACGGTGCACATCGTAGCCGTGGCCAATACGCATAGAAAAACGCCCTGAATGAGTCAGGGCGTGATTCTACCTGCTTTAACCGGTATTGGGGCCGTCGTTGTAGGAGCAGCCTAGTGCTGCGAATGGGCCGCAAAGCGGCCCCGGCAATATCGGCGATAGCGTTAGACCCAGGGTCTGCTTCGCAGCCCATTCGCAGCACAAGGCTGCTCCTGCAGGCGATCGCGCAGCTACGCCTTACACCCGCCCCAAGGCCACCGCATGATGACGCAGGTGCTCCTCGATGAAGCTGGCGATGAAGTAGTAGCTGTGGTCATAGCCAGGCTGCAGGCGCAGGGTCAGTTCATGCCCACCTTTGCGTGCCGCCTGCTCCAGCGCTTCAGGCTTGAGCTGCTTTTCGAGGAAGTCGTCACGGTCGCCCTGGTCCACCAGCAACGGCGGGCATTCGCCGGCCGGAGCCTCGGCCAGCAGCACGCTGGCATCCCACTCGCGCCAGCGCGCACGGTCTTCACCCAGGTAGCGGCTGAAGGCTTTCTCGCCCCACGGGCAATCCATCGGGTTGCTGATCGGCGAGAACGCCGACACCGAGCGGTAGCGCCCCGGGTTGCGCAAGGCGCACACCAGCGCGCCATGCCCGCCCATGGAGTGGCCACTGATGCTGCGCTCGCCCGAAGCCGGGAAGTGCGCCTCGATCAACGCGGGCAACTCCTCCACGACATAGTCGTGCATGCGGTAGTGCTGGGCCCAGGGCTGCTGAGTGGCATTGAGGTAGAACCCGGCACCCAGGCCGAAGTCCCAGCCACCGTCCGGGTCGCCCGGCACCTGCTCGCCACGCGGGCTGGTGTCGGGGGCGACGATGATCAACCCAAGCTCCGCGGCCAGGCGCTGGGCACCGGCCTTCTGCATGAAGTTCTCGTCGGTGCAGGTGAGGCCGCTGAGCCAGTACAGCACCGGCAGCTTTTCGCCCTGTTCGGCCTGCGGCGGCAGGTAGACGGCGAACACCATGTCGCAACCCAGCACCTTGGAGTGATGCCGGTAACGCTTGTGCCAGCCGCCGAAGCTCTTCTGGCAGGAGATGTTATCCAGGCTCATGGCAAACCTCAGAAGTGGATCACGCTGCGAATGCTCTTGCCTTCGTGCATAAGGTCGAAGGCCTTGTTGATGTCTTCCAGGCCCATGGTGTGGGTGATGAAGGTATCCAGCGGGATCTCGCCCTTCTCGGACATTTCCACGTAGCTTGGCAGCTCGCTGCGGCCACGTACGCCACCGAACGCCGAACCACGCCATACGCGGCCGGTGACCAGCTGGAACGGACGGGTGGCGATTTCCTGGCCGGCACCGGCCACGCCGATGATCACCGACTCACCCCAACCCTTGTGGCAGCATTCCAGCGCAGCACGCATCAGCTGCACGTTGCCGATGCACTCGAACGAGAAGTCCACGCCGCCGTCGGTGAGGTCGACGATCACTTCCTGGATCGGGCGGTCGTAGTCTTTCGGGTTGATGCAGTCGGTAGCACCCAGCTGACGGGCGATCTCGAACTTGGCCGGGTTGATGTCGATGGCAATGATGCGCGACGCCTTTGCCTTGACCGCACCAATCACTGCCGACAGGCCGATGCCGCCCAGACCGAAGATGGCCACGGTGTCACCCGGCTTGACCTTGGCGGTGTTGAGCACCGCGCCGATACCGGTGGTGACGCCACAACCCAGCAGGCAGACCTTTTCCAGCGGCGCTTCTTTCTGGATCTTGGCCACGGAGATTTCCGGCAGCACGGTGTACTCGGAGAAGGTCGAGGTACCCATGTAGTGGAACAGCTGCTGACCTTTGTAGGAGAAGCGCGTGGTGCCGTCCGGCATCAGGCCCTTGCCCTGGGTGGCGCGGATGGCCTGGCAAAGGTTGGTCTTGCCCGAGAGGCAGAACTTGCACTTGCCGCATTCCGGGGTGTACAGCGGAATGACGTGGTCACCGACGGCGACCGAGGTGACGCCCTCGCCTATCGCCTCGACGATCGCGCCACCTTCGTGACCGAGGATCGACGGGAAGATGCCCTCCGGGTCGGCGCCCGACAGAGTGTAGGCGTCGGTGTGGCAGACACCGCTGGCGACCACGCGCAGCAGCACTTCACCGGCCTTGGGCATGGCCACGTCGACTTCGACGATTTCCAGGGGTTTCTTGGCTTCGAAGGCTACGGCAGCACGGGACTTGATCATCAAAGGTCTCCAGACAGAGGGTCGATTCAGTCTGGCAGTGTAATTCACCACCTTTTGATGAATAATCCAGGTAAAGACAAAACATTATTGCCATACAGGGATAATCAATGAGCAGCCGCTGGGAGGGCATCGACGAGTTCGTCGCCGTGGCCGAGTCGGGCCAGTTCACTGCAGCCGCCGAGCGCCTGGGCGTTTCCTCATCGCACATCAGCCGGCAGATCGCCCGGCTGGAGGAGCGGCTGCAGACGCGCCTGTTGTACCGCAGTACCCGGCGGGTGACCCTGAGCGAGGCCGGGCAGACATTCCTGCAGCACTGCCAGCGCCTGCAGGATGGCCGCGAGGAAGCTCTACGCGCCATGGGCGATCTGGCCAGCGAGCCCAAGGGGCTGCTGCGCATGACCTGCGCGGTGGCCTACGGCGAGCGTTTCATCGTGCCGCTGGTGACGCGGTTCATGGCGCTGTACCCGCAGCTGCGGGTGGATGTGGAACTGAGCAACCATACCCTCGACCTGGTGCATGAAGGCATGGACCTGGCCATCCGCCTGGGCCGGCTGGCCGACTCACGACTGGTGGCAACCCGCCTGGCACCCCGGCGCATGTACCTGTGCGCTTCGCCGGCCTACCTGGAACGTTATGGTCGGCCGCACAGCCTGTCGGAACTGGCGCGGCACAACTGCCTGGTAGGCAGTTCGGATTTGTGGGCGCTACAGCAGGACGGCCGCGAGATCAGCCAGCGAGTCCAGGGCAACTGGCGTTGCAACAGCGGGCAGGCAGTGCTGGACGCAGCGCTGCAGGGGATGGGGTTGTGCCAGTTGCCGGATTACTACGTGCTGGAGCACTTGAACAGTGGTGCGCTGGTGTCGTTGCTTGAGGCGCACCAGCCACCGAATACCGCGGTGTGGGCGCTGTATCCGCAGCAGCGGCACCTGTCGCCGAAGGTACGGCGGCTGGTGGATTACCTGAAAGAAGGGTTGGCGGGGTTGCCGGAGTATCGCTTGAACTGAAACCTTGTGCTGGCTGGTCTGGCCTCTTCGCGGGTAAACCCGCTCCCACAGGTACAGCGCAAACCTGAAGGGATGTGCGATACCTGTGGGAGCGGGTTTACCCGCGAAGAGGCCGGCTTCAGCGGCGCCCTGCCCAACGCTGGCGCAACCACTCCAGGTCTTCCGGCCGGGTCACCTTGATGTTGTCGCTGCGCCCTTCGACCAGCCGCGGCGCCTGGCCGGACCACTCGATGGCAGAGGACTCGTCGGTCACCAGCACATCCGACACAAGGCACTCGGCCAGCGCCTGATGCAACGCCCCAAGGCGGAACATCTGCGGTGTATAGGCCTGCCAGATGGTACTGCGGTCTACGGTAGCGCCCACCCGGCCATCAGCATCGGCCCGCTTGAGGGTATCGCGAGCCGGCACCGCCAGCAGGCCACCCACCGGGTCGTCCGCCAGCTCCGACAACAGCTTGTCCAGATCGCTGCGCGCCAGGTTTGGTCGCGCAGCATCATGCACCAGCACCCAGTCGCTGTCCGCCGCCCCTTGGGCATGCAGCATCAGCAAGGCATTGAGCACTGAGTCGGCACGCTCGCGCCCTCCCACGGCGCGCTGGATGCGCGAGTCGCTGGCGCAGCGCAGGCGAGGCCAGTACGGGTCATCTTCGGCAATGCTGACCACCACGCCCTTGAGCATAGGGTGGCCAAGAAAACAGTCGAGGCTGTGCTCGAGAATGGTCTGCCCGGCCAGCTCCAGATACTGCTTGGGGCGGTCGGCAGCCATGCGGGCACCTACGCCCGCAGCAGGAATCACGGCCCAGAAGGCCGGTAACGTTTCGATCATTTCTGTGGCAACTGGAAGAGGGTTTCGCCCTCTTTGACCATTCCCAATTCGTGGCGAGCCCGCTCTTCAACGGTCTCCATGCCTTTTTTCAGCTCCAGCACTTCGGCATCGAGCACGCGATTGCGCTCGAGCAAGCGCTCGTTTTCGGCATGCTGCTCAGCAATCTGCTGCTTCAGCTCGGTCACTTGCGCCAGGCTGCCATTACCCACCCACAGGCGGTACTGCAGGCCACCCAGCAGCAGGAGCAGGACGAGGAACAACCAATAGGGACTGCGCATCACGTTATCCAGGTTAAAAAGGCTGCCGGGTATTTTTACTTCCGGGCCTCGAATAGCACGAAGCCTGGCCGAGGCCAGGCTTCGTCGACAGAAACCCGTTGAAATGTAGGAAAGTTCAGTACGAACGTTCCCACAACTCCGGCTGCTGTCTTTTTACCATCTCTTGCTTAACCGCGAAACTCGGCACGACCGCGGTAAACCGCTTTGGCACCCAGTTGCTCTTCGATGCGCAGCAGTTGGTTGTACTTGGAAACGCGGTCGGAACGGCACAGCGAACCAGTCTTGATCTGGCCAGCAGCAGTACCCACGGCCAGGTCGGCAATGGTCGAGTCTTCGGTTTCACCGGAACGGTGCGAAATCACCGCGGTGTAGCCAGCAGCCTTGGCCATCTGGATGGCTTCCAGGGTTTCGGTCAGCGAGCCGATCTGGTTGAACTTGATCAGGATCGAGTTACCGATGCCCTTCTCGATGCCTTCCTTGAGGATCTTGGTGTTGGTCACGAACAGGTCGTCGCCAACCAGCTGCACCTTGGTGCCGATCTTGTCGGTGAGGATCTTCCAGCCAGCCCAGTCGGACTCGTCCAGGCCGTCTTCGATCGAGATGATCGGGAAGCGCTCGGTCAGGCCTTTCAGGTACTCGGCAAAGCCTTCGGCGTCGAACGACTTGCCTTCGCCGGACAGGTTGTACTTGCCGTCTTCGTAGAACTCGGAAGCCGCGCAGTCCAGGGCCAGGGTCACGTCGGTGCCCAGCTTGTAGCCGGCTTTCTCGACAGCTTCGGCGATGGCGCCCAGGGCGTCTTCGTTGGAAGCCAGGTTAGGGGCGAAACCACCTTCGTCACCAACGGCGGTGTTCAGACCACGGGCCTTGAGCACGGCTTTGAGGTGGTGGAAGATTTCGGTACCCATGCGCAGGCCGTCGGAGAAGGTCTTGGCGCCAACCGGCTGTACCATGAACTCTTGGATGTCGACGTTGTTGTCGGCGTGCTCGCCACCGTTGATGATGTTCATCATCGGTACCGGCATCGAGTACTGGCCAGGGGTGCCGTTCAGGTTGGCGATGTGCGCGTACAGCGGCAGGTCCTGGTCCTGGGCAGCGGCCTTGGCGGCAGCCAGGGAAACGGCCAGGATGGCATTGGCGCCCAGCTTGGCCTTGTTCTCGGTACCGTCCAGCTCGATCATGGCGCGGTCCAGGGCCTTCTGGTCGGCAGGGTCCTTGCCCAGCAGCAGGTCACGGATCGGGCCGTTGATGTTGGCGACAGCCTTCAGCACGCCCTTGCCCAGGTAACGGCTCTTGTCGCCATCACGCAGCTCCAGCGCTTCGCGCGAGCCAGTGGAAGCACCGGACGGCGCGCAGGCGCTGCCGATGATGCCGTTGTCGAGCAGTACATCGGCTTCCACGGTGGGGTTGCCACGCGAATCGAGAACTTCACGACCTTTGATGTCGACGATTTTTGCCATTGTTGTAAGCACTCCAGAATTGACGAAAACAACTTAGCTTAGGGAATTCTTGCCGTTCACCGGGCGGAATTGCAGTGGGCAGGCCGGGTGAAGGGAACCCCTGACCGACTGGTCAGGGGTGGATCGGACGGTACTTTACCCGAGAATTGAGCTTTACGCGGTTTCTACCGTCGGAAAACTTTTCACCAGGTCGTCCAGTTGCTTGAGCTGGGCCAGGAATGGCTCCAGTTTGTCCAGGCGCAGGGCACATGGGCCATCGCACTTGGCGTTGTCCGGATCGGGGTGTGCTTCGAGGAACAGCCCTGCCAGGCCTTGGCTCATGCCGGCCTTGGCCAGGTCGGTGACCTGGGCGCGGCGACCACCGGCGGAATCGGCGCGACCACCCGGCATCTGCAGGGCGTGGGTCACGTCGAAGAACACCGGGTACTCGAACTTCTTCATGATGCCGAAGCCGAGCATGTCCACCACCAGGTTGTTGTAGCCGAAGCTCGAACCACGCTCGCAGAGAATCAACTGGTCGTTACCGGCCTCTTCGCACTTGGTCAGGATGTGTTTCATTTCCTGGGGCGCGAGGAACTGGGCCTTCTTGATGTTGATCACTGCGCCGGTCTTGGCCATGGCCACCACCAGGTCGGTCTGCCGCGACAGGAAGGCCGGCAGCTG
This sequence comes from Pseudomonas sp. A2, assembly GCF_023100865.1. Classification (NCBI taxonomy): domain Bacteria; kingdom Pseudomonadati; phylum Pseudomonadota; class Gammaproteobacteria; order Pseudomonadales; family Pseudomonadaceae; genus Pseudomonas; species Pseudomonas sp. A2. Next base: position 1,369,644 of record NZ_CP039127.1, on the reverse strand, counting down.
GATGATGTCGCACACCTTGGCTACAGGCTCGGCCTGATAAGGCTCGTGCACGTCGGTGATGACCGGCACGTTGAAGGTGCGCTTGATCTCTTCGAAGATCTTCAGCCCCTCTTCCATGCCCGGGCCACGGTACGAGGTCACCGACGAACGGTTGGCCTTGTCGAAGCTGGCCTTGAACACGTACGGGATACCGAGCTTCTCGGTCACCCGCACGTACTCTTCGCAGACCTTCATTGCCAGGTCACGGGACTCCAGGACGTTCATGCCGCCGAACAGGACGAACGGCTTGTCGTTGGCTATCTCGATGTTACCGACGCGAATGATCTTCTGGGTCATTGATCAGGCCTTGTTCTTCTGAGCCAGGGCTGCCTTGACGAAGCCGCTGAACAGCGGGTGGCCGTCACGCGGGGTCGAGGTGAATTCCGGGTGGAACTGGCAGGCGACGAACCATGGGTGGTCCTTGGACTCCACCACTTCCACCAGCGCGCCGTCTTCAGAGCGGCCGGAAACCACCAGGCCGGCATCGATCAGTTGCGGCAGCAGGTTGTTGTTCACTTCGTAGCGATGGCGGTGACGCTCGGTGATCACGTCCTTGCCGTAGCAATCGTGCACCTTGGAACCGGCCGCCAGCTGGCAGTCCTGTGCGCCCAGTCGCATGGTACCGCCCAGGTCGGAGGCTTCGCTGCGGGTTTCGACGGCACCGGTGGCATCGGCCCACTCGGTGATCAGGCCGACTACCGGGTGGCCGCTGTTGCGGTCGAACTCGGTGGAGTTGGCGTCCTTCCAGCCCATCACGTTACGGGCGAATTCGATCACGGCCACCTGCATGCCCAGGCAGATACCCAGGTACGGCACCTTGTTCTCACGGGCGTATTGCACCGCGGTGATCTTGCCTTCCACGCCGCGCAGGCCGAAACCGCCCGGCACCAGGATGGCATCGGCGCCTTCGAGCAGGCTGGTGCCCTGGTTCTCGATGTCTTCCGAGTCGATGTAGCGCAGGTTGACCTTGGTGCGGTTGGTGATGCCGGCGTGGCTCATCGCTTCGATCAGCGACTTGTACGCATCCAGCAGCTCCATGTACTTGCCGACCATGGCGATGGTCACTTCGTGCTCAGGGTTGAGCTTGGCATCGACCACCTTGTCCCACTCGGACAGGTCGGCGCCATTGCACTGCAGACCGAAACGCTCGACGACGAAATCGTCCAGGCCCTGTGCGTGCAGCACGCCCGGGATCTTGTAGATGGTGTCGACGTCTTCCAGCGAGATCACCGCACGCTCTTCAACGTTGGTGAACAGCGCGATCTTGCGACGCGACGAGGCATCGACCGGGTGGTCGGAGCGGCAGATCAGCACGTCAGGCTGCAGGCCGATGGAGCGCAGCTCCTTGACCGAGTGCTGGGTCGGCTTGGTCTTGGTCTCGCCAGCGGTGGCGATGTACGGGACCAGGGTCAGGTGCATCAGCATGGCGCGCTTGGAGCCCACTTCGACGCGCAGCTGGCGGATGGCTTCGAGGAACGGCTGCGACTCGATGTCACCGACGGTACCGCCGATTTCCACCAGGGCCACGTCGGCATCGCCGGCGCCCTTGATGATGCGACGCTTGATTTCATCGGTGATGTGCGGGATGACCTGGATGGTCGCGCCCAGGTAGTCACCACGACGTTCCTTGCGCAGTACGTGCTCGTAGATGCGGCCGGTGGTGAAGTTGTTGTTCTGGGTCATGGTGGTGCGGATGAACCGCTCGTAGTGGCCCAGGTCGAGGTCGGTCTCGGCGCCATCGTGGGTGACGAACACTTCACCGTGCTGGAACGGGCTCATGGTGCCCGGATCGACGTTGATGTACGGATCCAGCTTGAGCATGGTGACCTTCAGGCCCCGCGCTTCCAGGATGGCCGCCAGGGAAGCCGAGGCAATGCCTTTCCCCAATGAAGAAACAACACCGCCCGTGACGAATATGTAGCGCGTCATGAAAAACCCTAGAAGTCTGCGTTAAGGCGGCCAGCGCCGCCGGAGAAAGCGAAGGAAGGCCGAAGCCCCCGATCACCTGCGTCAATCACAGTGCATCTCGAAAAACTGCCGCGTCTGTACAGACCAGGGGTATCCCCGGCATGGAGCTCGCTCGTCATTTCCAGAATCAGCCCAGCAAAAAACTGCTTGGTAATCGGCAACTCCTGTGTTTTCGCGGAACCCACAGAAGCTGTATCAAGAAGGGAGGGTAGTCTACCCGAATGTACCCTTCAGCTCAAACCTTGCGCGTTCGTCGGCAACTGCCAGGACAGCTGGCAATCAGCCTGCACCAGCCCGGGCAGGTTGGCCACCGCCAGCAAGCGTTCGCCCTGGTACAGCAGTGGCAGGCGCGGGCGCAGGAAAAGCGGCACCTGCAGTTCGTTTAACAGGCGCTTGAGGTCGCGTCGGCCGCGGCCGGGGACATCCAGCACTTCACCGCCCTGGCGGTAGGCAATGCGCAAGCCGTCCAGCGGCGCTGCGCCAACAAGACGCACCCTGCCGTTACCCGGCAACAGCAAAGGCTTGGCGGGATCGGCCCAGGGCAGTTCGCCGACGGGCAGCTGCAGCCAGTCACCACTCAACCACCAGATGCGGCCATGACTGCGCAGCAACTGCCCATCGGCAAGCTGCCAGGCGGGCCGGGCATCGGCGGCGGCATCGCGCAGGTCCGCCCAGCCGGCCCAGTGTCGGGTGTCGGGCAGGCGGGTACGGCGGCTCAGCCAGTACTGCAGGGCATTGCGCTGACGGGCCGGCGACAGTGCCACCAGGGTAGCCAGGTCGAGGGAGTCCAGCCCCGGCCAAGCCACCGGCGCGCCCTCCCTGGCGAGCGCCAGGTCGTCCTGGGCAAGCTCGTCCAGCAGGCCTTGGGCTTCGCTCAGGTGCTCGGCGGCGCGGGCCAGGTTCTGGCTGGCCTGCGGCCAACGTTGCCGAAGCAGCGGAAAGACTTCGCTGCGCAGGTAGTTGCGGGCAAATTGTGTGTCAGCGTTCGTCGGATCTTCGATCCAGGCCAGCCCATTGACCTGGGCGTGGTCCTGCAGTTGCTGGCGGGAACAGCCCAGCAATGGCCTGACCAGGCTACCCTGCCCTAGCGCCCGCTGCCCCGGCATTGCAGCCATGCCACGCAGGCCTGCGCCGCGCAGCAGGCGGAACAGCAGGGTTTCGGCCTGGTCGTCGCGGTGCTGGCCGGTGAACAGGATGTCGCCTGGGCCGACGGCTTGCCTGAAGGCAGCATAGCGGGCGTCGCGGGCAGCCTGTTCGAGGCTGGCGCCGGGGGTGACCTGGACATGGATGACCTGGAGTTCGATGCCGAGATTGTCGCAGACGGTTTGGCAGTGGGCGGGCCAGGCATCGGCGGCGGGTTGCAGGCCGTGGTGGACGTGGATGGCGCGCAATGGAGGGGATGCGTGATTGCGGGCGTAGTCGGCCAGCAGGTGCAGGAGGACGGTGGAGTCGAGGCCTCCGGAGAAAGCGATGTACCAGGCTGGGGCGTTGAGCCAAGGGGTGAGGTTGATCATCGAACCCGCACTCAATTCGAGAATGCATTCGCGGGTGAACCCGCTCCCACAGGGATCGCGCCGTTTCAGAGGGCTGCGCAGTACCTGTGGGAGCGGGTTCACCCGCGAACACCGGCGAAGCCGGTGCCATTCATCTCGCTATCAGATACCGTAGCTCATCAGGCGATCGTAACGGCGGGCCAGCAGCGCGTCATGGTCGAGCTTGCCGAGCATGTCCAGCTGCTGTACCAGGTCGGCACGGATGCTTTCCGACATCTTCGCCGGGTCACGGTGGGCGCCGCCCAGCGGCTCCTGGATGACCTTGTCGACGATGTTCAGGCTCTTCAGGCGCTCGGCAGTGATGCCCATTGCCTCGGCCGCGTCAGCTGCCTTGTCGGCTGTCTTCCACAGGATCGAGGCGCAGCCTTCCGGCGAGATCACCGAGTAGGTGGAGTACTGAAGCATGTTCAACTGGTCGCACACACCGATGGCCAGCGCACCGCCGGAACCACCCTCACCGATCACGGTGGCGATGATCGGGGTTTTCAGGCGCGCCATCACGCGCAGGTTCCAGGCGATGGCCTCGCTCTGGTTGCGCTCTTCGGCGTCGATGCCCGGATAGGCGCCCGGGGTGTCGATGAAGGTCAGGATCGGCATCTTGAAGCGCTCGGCCATTTCCATCAGGCGGCAGGCCTTGCGGTAGCCTTCAGGGCGCGGCATGCCGAAGTTGCGGCGTACCTTCTCGCGCACTTCGCGGCCCTTCTGGTGACCGATGACCATGACCGGCTTGCCGTCCAGGCGCGCAGTACCGCCGACGATGGCAGCGTCGTCGGAGAAATGGCGGTCGCCGTGCAGCTCTTCGAACTCGGTGAAGATGTGCTCCAGGTAGTCCAGGGTGTAAGGACGACGCGGATGACGAGCCAGGCGGGCGATCTGCCAGCTGGTCAGGTTGCCGAAGATGCTTTCGGTCAGGGTGTTGCTCTTGTCTTGCAGACGGGCAATTTCATCGCTGATGTTCAGCGAGTTGTCGTTGCCTACCAGGCGCAGGCCTTCGATCTTGGCTTGCAGGTCGGCAATCGGCTGTTCGAAATCGAGAAAATTCGGGTTCATAGTCATCCGTCTTGGGTCTACGGCCAGGCGGCCGGCCGGTTGATCCGTTTGGCGCCCTACCTTAAGGGATCAGGCGCATTCAGGTCGAGATTAAATTTTTGTCGGTTCAACGATATTGCAGGAAGACGTTCTCACGCCCGAACTGGTCACGCAGCGCCTGAATCAGCCCATCGGCCGGGTCGATAGCCCACTGCTCGCCGAACTGCAGCATGGCCTTGGCGTCGCTGCCGGTGTATTCGAGAGTGATCGGGCAAGCGCCGCGATGGCGGGTAATCAACTCGCCCAGCCACTTCAGCCGGTCGCCCTTGAGCGCTTCGTGTGCCACCTTCAGGCGCAGGCTCTCGGCCAGCTTGGTGCGCGCATCCTCCATGGTCATCACCTGCTTCACCCGCAGGCGCAGGCCACCGGAGAAATCGTCGTTGCTGACCTCGCCTTCGACAACCACCATGGCATCGGTCTGCAGCAAGGACTGTGCCGCCATGAAGGCATCGGCAAACAGCGACGCCTCGATGCGCCCGGAGCGGTCATCCAGGGTGACGAAGCCCATCTTGTCGCCCTTCTTGTTCTTCATCACCCGCAGGGCAATGATCATGCCGGCGATGGTCTGGGTATCGCGTGACGGCTTGAGGTCGATGATGCGCTGGCGGGCGAAGCGGCGGATCTCGGTCTCGTACTCGTCGATCGGGTGGCCGGTGAGGTACAGGCCAAGGGTGTCCTTTTCGCCCTTCAGGCGTTCCTTGAGGGTCAGTTCGCGCACCTTGCGGTGGTTGGCGTAGACGTCGGCATCCGCCTCTTCGAACATGCCGCCGAACAGGTCGACGTGGCCACTGTCAGCGGTGTGGGCGGCCTGCTCGGCAGCCTTGATGGCCTCGCCCAGCGCCGAGAGCAGGGTTGCACGGTTGATATCGATGTTGGCGTGGTAGGCCTTGATCTCGTCATGGAAGTGCGGGCCCAGGCGGTCCAGCGCACCACTGCGGATCAGCGCGTCGAGGGTACGCTTGTTGACCCGTTTGAGGTCGATGCGCTCACAGAAGTCGAACAGGTCCTTGAATGGGCCACCCTGGGCGCGAGCCTCGACGATCGCCTCCACCGGGCCCTCGCCGACGCCCTTGATGGCGCCCAGGCCGTAGACGATGCGCCCGTCATTGTTGACGGTGAACTTGAAGTCGGAGAAGTTCACGTCGGGCGCGTCGAGGCGCAGCTTCATGCTGCGCACTTCCTCGACCAGCACCACCACCTTGTCGGTGTTGTGCATATCCGCCGACAACACCGCAGCCATGAACGGCGCCGGGTGGTGGGTTTTCAGCCATGCGGTCTGGTACGAAACCAGGCCATAGGCGGCGGAGTGGGACTTGTTGAAGCCGTAACCGGCGAACTTTTCCACCAGGTCGAAGATGTTACCAGCCAGGTCTGCATCGATATTGTTGTTGGCACAACCTTCGATGAAACCACCGCGCTGTTTGGCCATTTCCTCGGGCTTCTTCTTACCCATCGCACGGCGCAGCATGTCGGCGCCGCCGAGGGTATAGCCAGCCATCACCTGGGCGATCTGCATCACCTGTTCCTGGTACAGGATGATGCCGTAGGTCGGTGCCAGCACCGGCTTCAGGCCTTCGTACTGGTAGTCCGGATGGGGGTAAGCGAGCTCGGCGCGGCCGTGCTTGCGGTTGATGAAGTCGTCCACCATGCCCGACTGCAGCGGGCCTGGGCGGAACAACGCCACCAGTGCGATAAGGTCTTCCAGGCAGTCGGGCTTGAGCTTCTTGATCAGCTCTTTCATGCCCCGCGATTCAAGCTGGAACACCGCCGTGGTTTCGGCCTTCTGCAACAGCTCGTAGGTCTTGCGGTCGTCCAGCGGGATGAAGTCGATGTTTACATCGGGCAGGTTCTTCTTGGCCTGCTCGCGGTTGATGATCTCCATCGCCCACTTGATGATGGTCAGGGTCCGCAGGCCGAGGAAGTCGAACTTCACCAGGCCGGCGGCCTCGACGTCATCCTTGTCGAACTGGGTTACCAGGCCGCCGCCCTCTTCATCACAGGCGATCGGCGAGAAGTCGGTAAGCTTGGTCGGGGCAATGACCACACCACCGGCGTGCTTGCCGGTACCGCGTGTCACGCCCTCGAGCTTCAGGGCCATGTCCCAGATTTCGCGGGCGTCTTCGTCACCCTTGAGGAAGTCGCGCAGGATCTCTTCCTGCTCGTAGGCCTTTTCCAGGGTCATGCCCACTTCGAACGGGATCATCTTCGACAGGCGGTCGGCCAGGCCGTAGGACTTGCCCTGTACCCGCGCCACGTCTCGCACCACCGCCTTCGCCGCCATGGTACCGAAGGTGATGATCTGGCTGACCGCGTTGCGGCCATAGGCTTCGGCCACATAGTCGATCACCCGGTCACGGCCATCCATGCAGAAGTCGACGTCGAAGTCGGGCATGGAAATACGTTCAGGGTTGAGGAAGCGCTCGAACAGCAGGTCGTAGGCCAGCGGGTCGAGGTCGGTGATCTTCAGGACATAGGCCACCAGCGAGCCAGCACCCGACCCCCGGCCCGGGCCGACCGGAACACCGTTGTTCTTGGCCCACTTGATGAAGTCCATCACGATCAGGAAGTAACCGGGGAAGCCCATCTGGATGATGATGTCCAGTTCGAACTTCAGGCGGTCCAGGTAAACCTGGCGCTTCTCTTCGTAGTTGGGCGTGGTCTCTTTCGGCCACAGCACTGCCAGGCGCTCTTCCAGGCCTTCGTGGGACACATGCCGCAGGTAGTCATCGATGCCCATGCCATTGGGCGTGGGGAAGTCGGGCAGGAAGTACTTGCCCAACTGCACCTGGATGTTGCAACGCTTGGCAATCTCGACGGTGTTGGCAATGGCGTCGGGCAGGTCGCTGAACAGTTCGGTCATTTCTTCGGCCGACTTCAGGTACTGCTGGTCGCTGTACATCCTTGGACGGCGCGGGTCGTCAAGGGTCCAGCCCTCACCGATGCATACGCGGGTTTCGTGAGCATCGAAGTCCGATTGCTTGATGAAACGCACATCGTTGGTTGCCACCAGCGGAGCGTCGAACCTGTCGGCCAAGGCCACGGCAGCGTGCACATATTCCTCGTCGCGGGCGCGGTTGGTGCGCTGCACCTCGACATAGAAGCGCTCGGGGAACATCGCCATCCAGTCCTGCAGCAGGGCCTCGGCTTCATCTTGCCGCCCCGCCAGCAAGGCCATGCCGATGTCACCTTCCTTGCCTGCGGACAGGGCGATCAGGCCCTCGCTGGCCGGGGCGATCCATTCACGCTGAAGGATCACCAGGCCGTTGCGCTGGCCCTCGGTCCAGCCGCGCGAGATCAGCTCGGTGAGGTTGCGGTACCCCTTGGGGTTCATGGCCAGGAAGCAGATACGCGAGAGCGGTGCTTCCGGGTCGGCAGCGGCCAGCCACAGGTCGGCGCCGCAGATCGGCTTGATGCCCGCACCCATGGCAGTCTTGTAGAACTTGACCAACGAGCACATGTTGCTCTGGTCGGTGATCGCCACCGCCGGCATGTTCATCCCGGCCAGCGCCTTGGCCAGCGGCTTGATCCGCACCAGGCCGTCGACCAGCGAGAATTCGGAGTGGACGCGCAGGTGAACGAAGGGAACCGACATGGAAGATCCTGTAGCAGTGCTGAACGACAAGGGCGGGATTGTAGCTTAAATGAGGATGTTTTTTGGGGCTGCTTCGCAGCCCTTCGCGGGCACGCCCGCCCCCACAGGAATATCATCGCCCTCGGGAACGGCGCCATACCTGTGGGAGCGGGCGTGCCCGCGAAGGGCCGCAAGGCGGCCCCAGAGGTCAGATCAGGGAGTCGGTGACGCCTTCACGTGCGTCCCACGCGGCCCGCACCGGGGCAAAGGAACGCCGATGAATGGGCGTAGGCCCCAACCGTGCCAGCGCCTCGAGGTGCACCGGGGTCGGGTAGCCCTTGTGCCCACCAATGCCATAACCTGGGTAGATCAGCTCGAATGCGCTCATCTCCCGGTCACGGGTCACCTTGGCCAGGATCGACGCCGCCGCGATGGCCGGCACCTGGCTATCGCCCTTGACTACCGGCGACGCCGGTACGGCCAGTTTCGGGCAACGGTTACCGTCGATCAGGGCCAGCTTCGGTGTAATGTGCAGGCCTTCCACCGCGCGCTGCATGGCCAGCATGGTCGCATGCAGGATATTCAGGCGGTCGATTTCCTCGACCTCGGCACGCGCAATGCAGAAGCTCAAGGCCTTTTCGCAGATCTCGTCGAACAGCGCTTCGCGCTTGGCTTCGGTGAGTTTCTTCGAATCGTTCAGGCCGAGGATCGGGCGCGCCGGGTCGAGGATCACCGCCGCGGTCACGACCGCACCGCACAGCGGGCCACGGCCCACTTCGTCGACGCCCGCGACCAGGTCCTCGACCAGGTTGAAGTCCAGTCCAATTTGCATGTCAGCGGTCCTTGAGCAAGGCCAGTACCGCCTCGGCCGCCTGGTTGGAGGCGTCACGGCGAAGGGTGCGGTGAATTTCGTCGAAACTTCCGGTCTGCCGGCTGCCATCGGCTACCAGCGGCGCCAGGGTATTGGCCAGTGCATCGCTGGTAGCGTCATCCTGCAGCAGCTCGGGTACCAGCGCACGCTGGGCCAGCAGGTTCGGCAACGAAACGTAGGGGCTCTTTACCAGGCGTTTGAGGATCCAGTAGGTCAGGGGCGCCAGGCGATAGGCCACAACCATCGGCCGCTTGTACAGCAGCGCTTCGAGGGTAGCGGTACCCGAGGCGATCAGCACCGCGTCACAGGCCGCCAGGGCCTGGTGCGAATGGCCATCGAGCAGGGTCAGCGGCAGCTTACGCCCTTCGAGCATCTGCTCGAGCTGGGCGCGCCGCGCGGCATTGGCACAGGGCAGTACGAAACGCACGCCCGGTACCTGCTGGCGCAGCCTTTCGGCAGCATCCAGGAACAGTGCCCCCAGGCGCCCTACTTCGCCGCCCCGGCTGCCCGGCATCAACGCCACTACCGGCCCTTCGCCCAGGCCCAGCGCGGCACGCGCCGCAGGGCGGTCGGCTTCTAGCGGGATGGTATCGGCCAACGGGTGGCCAACGAAGCGCACAGGCACGCCCTGCTCTTCATAGAACCGCGCTTCGAATGGCAACAGCGTCAGCATCAGGTCGCAGCCTTCGCGAATCTTCAGCACACGCTTCTGCCGCCAGGCCCATACCGACGGGCTGACGTAGTGCACGGTCTTGATCCCGGCCTGACGCAGTTTCAGTTCGATGTTGAGGGTGAAGTCGGGGGCATCGATGCCGATGAACACATCGGGTTTTTCACCGATCAGGGTCTCGATCAGCAGCTTGCGCCGCTTGAGCAGCTCGCGCAGGCGCCCCAGCACTTCGACCAGGCCCATCACGGCCAGGCGCTCCATGGGGAAATAGGATTGCAGGCCTTCGGCTTCCATCAAGGGACCACCAACGCCGATGAACCGTACATCGGGGTGGCGTGCCTTGATGGCACGCATCAAGCCTGAACCGAGAATATCGCCGCTGGCCTCACCTGCGACCAAGGCTACGCAAAGCTGGGCCATGTCAGCGGGTGATGCCGCGGGCGGAGTTCACGATCGACTGGCGGAACAGATCGACCTCAGGGTGCTTCGCAGCCAGTTCGTCCAGCTCCTTGAGCGCGTCTTCGACGGTCAGGCCCTGGCGATAGACAATCTTGTAGCAACGGCGCAGCACATGGATCACCTCGTCGCTGAAACCCCGGCGGCGCATGCCTTCGAAGTTCATGCTGCGGGCTTCGGCCGGGCTGCCGAACACGGTGACGAAGGCCGGGACATCCTTGCCGATCGCCGTGCCCATGCCGGAAAACGCGTGGGCACCGATATGGCAGTACTGGTGCACCAGGGTGTAACCGGACAGGATCGCCCAGTCCCCCACGTGCACATGGCCGGCCAAGGCCGTGTTGTTGACCAGGATGCAGTGGTTGCCGATGACGCTGTCGTGGCCGATGTGGGCATAGGCCATGATCAGGTTATGGTCACCGACGGTGGTTTCCGAACGGTCCTGGACGGTACCGCGGTGGATGGTCACCCCTTCGCGGATCACATTGTGGTCACCGATCACCAGGCGCGTCGGCTCACCCTTGTACTTGAGGTCCGGGGTGTCTTCGCCGATCGAGGAAAACTGAAAGATACGGTTGTGCTTGCCGATGCGGGTCGGCCCTTTGAGCACAACATGCGGGCCGATAACGGTGCCCTCCCCGATCTCCACATCAGGGCCAACGATCGACCAGGGGCCGACCTCGACACCATCGGCCAGCCTGGCCGACGGGTCGATAATGGCCCGAGGATCAATCGAATTCATAGGGAGCGTTCCGCGCAGGTGATTTCTGCCGAGCAAACCGGCTTGCCGTCGACCAGGGCGCGGCACTCGAATTTCCAGATCATGCTCTTGCGGCTGAGGAACTTGGCTTCCAGCACCAACTGGTCACCTGGCAGTACCGGCTGACGGAAACGCAGCTTGTCGGAGCCGACGAAGTAGTACAGGGTGCCATCGGCCGGTTTGGCGTCGAGCATCTTGAAACCGAGGATACCCGCGGCCTGTGCCATGGCTTCGATGATCAGGACGCCCGGCATGATCGGGTGCGCCGGGAAATGGCCGTTGAAGAACGGCTCGTTGATGCTGACATTCTTGTAGGCACGAATGCTCTGGGCCTCGTAGTCCAGCTCCGTCACGCGGTCCACCAGCAGGAACGGGTAACGGTGAGGCAGGTATTCGCGAATCTCGTTGATGTCCATCATTTCGGGGGGGAAGCCTGTAATAAGAATAGGGAGCGTAGGTGCTGACCACACGCTCCTTTTGCAGTCCAAAGAGGAGCCAGCTAGCGACTGTTCACTCTTGCTCAGGGAATGGTATCAGCCTTCTGATGTCGGCTGGCCACCTGAGGTCACGGTATCGACGCGTTTTTCCAGCTGCTGGAGACGCTTGGCCATGTCGTCCAGGTGGCGGATACGCGCGGCGCTCTTGCGCCATTCAGCCAGTGGCTGCATGGCAGTGCCGGAAGAATAGGCACCCGGTTCGGTGATCGAACGGGTCACCATGGTCATCCCAGACACGAAAACGTTATCACAGACATCGATATGACCCACCATGCCGACACCTCCGGCAATGGTGCAATGCTTGCCGATGCGCGTGCTGCCGGAAATCCCGACGCATGCAGCCATGGCCGTATGCTCACCGATCTGCACGTTGTGGGCGATCTGGATCTGGTTGTCGAGCTTGACCCCATCAGCGATGCGCGTATCCGACAGTGCCCCGCGATCGACCGCAGTGTTGACACCGATTTCCACATCGTCGCCGATGGTAACACCACCGATCTGGGCAATTTTGCGCCACACGCCCTTCTCGTTGGCAAAACCGAAGCCTTCACCGCCAATCACGGCACCTGACTGGATGACCACACGCTTGCCGATGGTCACATCATGGTACAGGGTGACCCTCGGGGCCAGCCAGCCGCCCTCACCGATCACGCAACGGGCACCGACCACACAGTGTGCACCCACACTGACATTGGCCGCGATGCGCGCACCGCTTTCGATGACCGCGAACGGCCCGATGCTGGCACTGGCGTCCACCTGCGCGTCCTCGGCCACCACGGCGCTGGGATGAATACCCGCCACAGCCTTGGGTTTGGGGTCGAACAGGTGGGAGATGCGCGCATAGGCCAGATACGGGTCGGCGACGATCAGCGCATTGCCGGCAAAGCCTTCGGCGTCCGCTGCCTTCAGCAGCACCGCAGCCGCCTGGCTGCTATCCAGGAACTTGCGGTACTGCGGGTTGGCGAGGAAGCTCAGCTGACCTGGGCCAGCCTCCTGCAAGGTGGCCAGCCCGGTAATCTGCAGCGCCTCGGGCCCCTTGAGAGTGGCGCCGAGGGCCTCGGCCAACTGGCCTAGCGTCATGGTCACGGTCATATCAACGGGCTTGGTTCATGCGCTCGATGACTTGGCGGGTGATGTCGTACTGAGGCTTGACATCGATGACCGCGCCACGCTCGAGGACCAGGTCGTAACCACCTTTCTTGATCACTTCCTCGACAGCGCCATCCAGCTTCGGCTTCAGTTGCTTGAGCATGTCGCGGTCAGCAACGGCCTTGGCTTCGTTCAGTTCCTTGGACTGGAACTGGAAGTCACGGGCCTTCTGCTTGAACTCGAGTTCCAGGCGCTCGCGCTCCTGCTGCTGCATCTTGTCGCCGCCCTTGATCAGACGGTCCTGGATGCCCTTGGCGCTGCTTTCCAGGCTTTTCAGCTTGGTCAGTTGCGGGCCGAACTTCTTCTCGGCATCCACCGCGTATTTCTTGGCGGCGTCCGACTCCAGCAGGGCCATCTGATAGTTCAGGACGGCAACCTTCATTTCGGCGAAAGCCGGGGTGGCGACAAGCGCCGCGGCCACTACGGCCAGTTGGGTCAACTTACGCACGATGCACTCCTGGATAAACCGTTGTCATTAAGCGAGGGCCGACCTCAGAAGGTCTGGCCCAGAGAGAATTGGAACACCTGGGTGTCGGCATCGTCCGGCTTCTTGACCGGCATTGCCAGGCTGAAGCTCAGCGGGCCCAGTGCGGTGATCCAGGTCACGCCCAGGCCGACCGAGCTGGCCATACCCGAGAAACCGACCTTCTCGCAATCAGGCTGGTTGCCGCAATTGGTGTCGAACACGTTACCCACATCCCAGAACACGGACGTGCGCAGCGAACGCTGATCCTTGACGAATGGCAGCGGGAACAGCAGCTCCACACCACCTTGTACCAGCACGTTGCCACCAAACGGCAACGGATCCTGGTCCGGGTCGGCGATGGTGCCTGGCTTGCCACCGTTGGCCTCGCCGCGGCTTGGGGTACTGCGTGGGCCCAGGCTGCTGTCCTTGAAGCCACGGACGGAGTTGAAGCCACCCGCGAAGTAGTTCTCGTAGAACGGCAGGCCGGAGGTGCTGCCGTAACCATCACCATAGCCCAGCTCGGTGTGCAGGCGCAGGGTGTAGTCGTTGGTAATCGGCTTGAACAGCTGGCCGCGGTAGTCGAGCTTGAAGAACGACAGGTCGCTGCCCGGAATGGTGGATTCCAGGGTCAGGCTTTGCGAGTGACCACGGGTCGCCAGCACGCCTTTGTTCAGGGTCGACTCCGACCAGCCGATCGAGGCCTTGAAGTTCAGGAAGCTGTCGCCTTCCTCTTCGAGGAAATCGAAGATCTCGTCAACGGTGTACTTGCCGGTCTTGATCTTGTCCTGCTGCACGCTCAGGCCATAGGTCAGGCGCGAGGTCTCGCTGATCGGGTAGCCGAGGCTGACGCCTGCACCGTAGCTGTCCACCGCGTAGCTGGCCACGTCGACGTCGAGGTCGTCGTAGTCGGTGCTGCGGTAGAAGGCGTTGTAGCCCAGGCTCACGCCATCGGCAGTGAAGTAGGGGTCAACGAAGCCGAAGTTGTAGCGGGTCTGGTATTCCGAACGGGTCAGGCCGATGGATACCTTGTTACCGGTACCGAGGAAGTTGCTCTGGCTGATCGAGCCACCGAGGATCAGGCCGGCGCTCTGGGCGAAACCGACGCTGGCGGTGATCGAGCCGGAGGCCTGTTCCTCGACACTGTAGTTGACGTCGACCTGGTCGTCGGTGCCCGGCACCGGCGGGGTCTCGACGTTCACTTCCTTGAAGAAGCCCAGGCGTTCCAGGCGGGTCTTGGACTGGTCGATCAGGTAGGTCGAGGCCCAGCCGCCTTCCATCTGGCGCATTTCGCGACGCAGCACTTCGTCTTCGGTCTTAGTGTTGCCGCGGTAGTTGATGCGGTTGACGTAGGCACGCTTGCCAGGGTCGACCACGAACATGATGTCGACGGTGTGGTCTTCATCGTTCGGCTGCGGCACGCCGTTGACGTTGGCGAAGGTATAACCTTCGTTACCCAGGCGGCGGGTGATCAGCTCGGAGGTGCTGGTCATCACCTTGCGCGAGAACACCTGGCCAGGCTGCACCAGCAGCAGCGACTTGACCTGGTCTTCCGGCACCTTCAGGTCACCGGACAGCTTCACGTCGCGGACGGTGTACTTCTCGCCTTCGTTGATGTTGACGGTGATGTAGACGTGTTTCTTGTCCGGCGTGATGGACACCTGGGTGGAGGCGATGTCCATGTTGATGTAGCCGCGGTCCAGGTAGTAGGAACGCAGGCGCTCCAGGTCACCGGAGAGCTTTTCGCGGGCGTACTTGTCGTCGTTCTTGAAGAACGACAGCCAGTTGGTGGTCTTCAGCTCGAACAGCTGCGCCAGGGTCTCGTCGTCGAACACGTTGTTGCCAACGATGTTGATGTGCTGGATGGCGGCGACGGTACCTTCGTTGATCTTAATCTTCAGCGCCACGCGGTTGCGCGGCTGCGGCACCACCTCGGCGTCGACCTCGGCCGAATAGCGGCCCTGGGCCACGTATTGGCGCTGCAGCTCGTTACGCACACCTTCGAGGGTGGCACGCTGGAAGATCTCGCCTTCGGCCAGGCCGGATTGCTTCAGGCCTTTCATCAGGTCTTCGGTGCTGATGGCCTTGTTGCCTTCGATCTCGATGCTCGACACCGACGGGCGTTCGACCACGTTGATGATCAGGACATTGCCATCGCGGTTCAGCTGAATGTCCTGGAAGAAGCCGGTCTTGAACAGGGAACGGGTCGACTCCACCAGTCGGCGGTCATCGGCCTGGTCGCCGACGTTCAGCGGCAAGGCACCGAAGACACTGCCGGCGGAAACCCGCTGCAGGCCGTTGACGCGGATATCGGAGATGGTGAAGGACTCGGCGTGAACTTCAGCGATCATCAGTGCGGACATGACCGCAGTTAGCAGCAGACGTTTCATGAAGTCCTTTTATTCCAACTGGCAATAAACAGCCCGCCGCGACAAGACGGCAGGTTTCGCAATTGAGCGAAGCTTTATAGTCGACCCAGATCGTTGATCAGGGCGAGCAACATCACCCCAATGACCAAACTGATACCGATCTGGACCCCCCAACCTTGCACCCGATCCGACAGCGGACGACCGCGCGCCCACTCGACCAGGTAAAACAGCAAATGCCCCCCATCCAGAACCGGGATGGGCAGCAGGTTAAGAACCCCCAGGCTTATGCTCAGGTAGGCCAGGAAATTCAGGAAATCCCCCACGCCGGACTGGGCTGAAGCGCCCGCCACTTTAGCAATGGTTATCGGTCCGCTCAAGTTTTTTACCGAGAGCTCCCCGAACAGCATTTTCTTCAGCGATTCAAGGGTCAGGACGCTCATGTTCCAGGTGCGTGACAAGCCCTCACCCACCGCATCCAGCGGGCCGTAGCTGACTTCGCGGAGCATGTTGGCAGGCCATTCGCCACCTTTTACCCCGGCGCCCAGATAGCCGCCGGCCGCCTTGCCCTCGCCCTTGCGCGCCAGGGTGACCGGGATGTCCAGCACAGCACCATCGCGCTCGACGCGCACCACAACCTTGGTTTGCGGGCGGGCCCGCACGGCATCGACCACCTGCTGCCATTCGCTTACTGCCACGCCATCGAGCGCCAGCAGCTTGTCACCGGTTTTCAGGCCCGCAGCGGCAGCCGGCCCCTTCGGATCGATCTCGGCCAACACTGGTTCGATCGCCGGGCGCCAAGGGTGCAGCCCAAGGGACTGGATCGGGTCGGGCTCGTCGGCGCCCTTGAGCCAGCTGTCCAGCTTCACCTGCAGCTGGCGCTCGGCGCTGGCGCCCTCTTCACGCACGCCAACCTGCAAGGTGCCGCTCTCGCCCAGGCGGCGAACCAGTTGCAGGTTGACCGCAGACCAACCATTGGTCGGCTTGCCGTCGATGGAGACGATTTCCTGACCTGCGGTCAGGCCTGCCGATGCTGCCAGGCTGCCAGCATCGACCGCTCCGATCACCGGGCGGATCTGCTGAGTCCCCAGCATCGCCAACACCCAGAAGAACAGGATGGCCAGCAGGAAGTTGGCAACCGGGCCCGCCGCGACGATCGCGATGCGCTGGCGCACGGACTTGCGGTTGAACGACTGCTCGATCAGCGCCGGCGGCACGTCCCCCTCGCGCTCGTCGAGCATCTTGACGTAGCCACCCAGCGGGATCGCAGCGACCACGAACTCGGTGCCATGGCGGTCATGCCAGCGCAGCAGCGGCGTGCCGAAGCCCACCGAGAAGCGCAGCACCTTGACACCGCAGCGGCGTGCCACCCAGAAGTGGCCGAATTCATGGAAAGTGACCAGTACACCCAAGGCTACGAGGGTGCCGATAATCATGTAGAGCGCTGTCATATCCATCTCCGAATGATGTTCAGCGGGCTGGCATCATGCCCAGCCCCCTCGTGAACCGTGGCGGGCCTGCATCAGCGACCGTGACGCCTCAGCCACTCACGGGAAAGCTCCCGGGCACGCTGGTCGGCGGCGAACACCGCGTCCAGCGACGGCAGCGGTACGACGGGCTCCTGATCGAGCACCTGTTCGATCATACCCGCGATCTCCGGGAAGCGGATACGCCGCTGGAGAAATGCCTCGACTGCGACCTCATTTGCCGCATTGAGCACTGCCGGTGCGCTGTTGCCGGCCTCGGCAGCCTGCCGCGCCAGGCGCAGGCAAGGGAAGCGCTGTTCGTCGGGCGCCTGGAAGTCCAGACGGGCGATGGCGAACAGGTCCAGCGGCGCCACCCCGGAATCGATCCGCTCGGGCCAGGCCAGGGCGTTGGCGATGGGTGTGCGCATGTCCGGGTTACCCAGCTGCGCCAGCACCGAACCGTCGACATAATCCACCAGGGAGTGGATCACGCTCTGCGGGTGCACCACCACCTCGACCTTGGCCGGTGCGGCATCGAACAACCAGCAGGCCTCGATCAGCTCCAGGCCCTTGTTCATCATGCTGGCCGAATCCACGGAAATCTTGCGCCCCATGGACCAGTTGGGGTGCGCGCACGCCTGTTCCGGGGTGACGTCCAGCAACGCCTCGACGGGCGTCTCGCGGAACGGGCCACCGGAGGCGGTGAGCAGGATCCGGCGCACGCCGACGGCACTCAGGCCGCGCGCGTAGTCGCCGGGCATGCACTGGAAGATCGCATTGTGCTCGCTGTCGATCGGCAGCAGCACGGCACCACTGCGCCGCACCGCCTCCATGAACAGCGCGCCGGACATCACCAGCGCCTCCTTGTTGGCCAGCAACACCTTCTTGCCCGCCTCGACCGCCGCCAGGGTGGGACGCAGGCCGGCGGCACCGACGATGGCGGCCATCACCGCGTCCACTTCCGACGCAGAAGCCACCTGGCACAACCCGGCCTCGCCTTCCAGCACCTCGGTGGCGCAACCTGCCGCAACCAGGCTTTCGCGCAGTCGCGCGGCCGCCTCGGCATTCGGTACCACGGCGAATGTCGGCCGATGGCGCACGCACAGCGCAAGCAATTCGTCGATACGCGAATAGCCACTCAGGGCGAACACCTGGTAGCGGTCGGGATGGCGCGCGATGACATCCAGCGTGCTCAGGCCGATGGAGCCGGTGGCCCCGAGCACGGTAATACGCTGCGGACGGCTCACATCACACCCCATTCGGCGGCCCATAGCAGCACGGCGAAAATCGGGATCGCCGCAGTCAGGCTGTCGATGCGGTCGAGCACCCCACCATGGCCAGGCAACAGGTTGCTGCTGTCCTTGATACCGGAACGGCGCTTGAACATGCTTTCGGTCAGGTCACCGACCACCGAAGACATGACCACCAGGGCTGCACTCAGCAGGCCCAGCAGAATCTGGCCGAAGCCCCAGTCGCGACTGATTCCGACCACCAGGGTAATCACCAGGCTGACCGCCAGGCCGCCATACACGCCCTCCCAGCTCTTGCCAGGGCTGACCTGAGGCGCCAGCTTGCGCTTGCCGAAGGCACGGCCAGAGAAGTACGCGCCAATATCGGCAGCCCACACCAGCACCATGACCGACAGGATCAGCCAGTTACCCAGCGGCCAGTGCTTGAGCAGCACCAGACCCTGCCAGGCCGGCAGCAAAACCAGCAGGCCGATCAGCAACCGGCAGGCTGCACTGGCCCACAGCTCGCTACTACGTGGATAGGTAAGCACCAGCCAGGTGGCCAACCCCCACCAGATCACCGCAGCGCCCAGCACCCAGGGCGCCAGCTCCGGAAGGATGTACAGCAGCATCAGCGCTCCGGCGACGACCACGGCATAGGCGATGCGCAGCGGCTGGGCCATGAGCCCGGCCAGGCGCGCCCACTCCCAGGCCCCGAGGGTCACCACGAAGCCGATGAACAGGGCGAAGTCCCCACCGTTGAGCAGGAAGAAGCCACCCAGCGCGATCGGCAACAGGATCAGCGCGGTAATGATGCGTTGTTTAAGCATTAAGCACGAGCTCCAGCCTCGACCTGCTCGCTGGTTTTACCGAAGCGGCGCTGGCGCGAAGCGAAATCGGCCAGGGCGGTGCGCATGGCCTCGTGTTTGAAGTCCGGCCAGTACAGGTCGGAGAAGTACAGCTCGGCGTAGGCCAGCTGCCACAACAGGAAGTTGCTGATGCGGTGCTCGCCACCGGTGCGGATGCACAGGTCCGGCAGCGGCAGCTCGCCGGTTGCCAGGCAGGTCTGCAGCAGGCCCGGGGTGATGTCTTCCGGGCGCAGGTGCCCGGCTTGCACTTCCCGCGCCAGCCGCTGGGCGGCCTGGGCGATGTCCCACTGGCCACCGTAGTTGGCCGCGATCTGCAGGATGAAGCGGTTGTTGCCGGCGGTCAGCGCCTCGGCCTCGCGCATGGCGGCCTGCAGCTCGGGATGGAAACGCGAACGGTCACCGATGATACGCAGGCTGATGTTGTTCTCGTTGAGGCGCCTGGCCTCGCGGCGCAGGGCCGAGAAGAACAGCTCCATCAGCGCACCAACCTCTTCGGCGGGACGCTGCCAGTTCTCGCTGGAGAAGGCGAACAGGGTCAGCACCTCGACCCCGGATTCGGCACAGACTTCGATGACCGCGCGAACGGCGTCGACACCCGCCTTGTGCCCGGCAACACCGGGCAACAAGCGTTTTTTCGCCCAGCGGTTGTTGCCATCCATGATGATCGCGACATGACGCGGCACCGAGGACGGTGCCGCTGGCTTGGTCTTTTCCATTAAAAAACCCCGGCCTTAGACGGCCATCAGGTCCTTTTCCTTGGCTTTGAAGGCGGCATCGACTTCAGCAACGTACTTGTCGGTCAGCTTCTGGATCTCGTCAGCGGCGCGACGTTCTTCGTCTTCGCTGATTTCCTTGTCCTTGGTCAGCTTCTTCAGGTCGGCCAGAGCGTCACGGCGCACGTTACGCACGGCCACCTTGGCATCCTCGGCAACGCCGCTGGCCTGCTTGGTGTAGCCCTTGCGGGTTTCCTCGGTCAGGGCCGGCATCGGCACACGGATGGTGGTGCCGGCGCTGGACGGGTTCAGACCCAGGTCGGAGGTGAGGATGGCCTTCTCGATGGCGGCGCTGAGATTCTTGTCGTGGGCGACGATCTTCAGGGTGCGGGCATCTTCGACGGTGATCGCGGCCACCTGGTTCAGCGGCATCTCGCTACCCCAGGCAGTGACCTTGACGCTGTCCAGGATACTTGGGTGGGCGCGACCGGTGCGGATTGCCGCGAGGTTGCGAGCCAGGGCTTCGATAGACTTGCCCATGCGCTCCTGCGCGTCTTTCTTGATGTCGTTGATCATGCTTGGCCTTCCTCGATCAGAGTACCTTCAGCGCCACCCACCACGATGTTCAGCAGGGCGCCAGGCTTGTTCATGTTGAATACCCGCAATGGCATCTTGTGGTCACGGCACAGGCAGATTGCGGTCAGGTCCATCACACCCAGCTTGCGATCCAGGACCTCGTCGTAGGTCAGGTGATCGAACTTCTCGGCATGCGGGTCCTTGAATGGATCGGCAGTGTACACACCATCGACCTTGGTCGCCTTCAGCACCACGTCGGCATCGATTTCGATGGCGCGCAGGCAGGCCGCGGAGTCGGTGGTGAAGAACGGGTTGCCGGTACCGGCGGAGAAAATTACCACATCCCCGGAGTTGAGGTGGCGAATAGCTTTGCGACGATCGTAATGATCGGTGACACCGACCATGGAAATGGCCGACATGACCAGGGCCGGGATGTTCGAGCGCTCCAGCGCGTCGCGCATGGCCAGGCCGTTCATCACGGTGGCCAGCATGCCCATGTGGTCACCGGTGACGCGGTCCATGCCGGCTGCGCTGAGTGCGGCGCCGCGGAACAGGTTGCCACCACCGATCACCAGGCCGACCTGGACACCGATCCCTACCAGCTGGCCAACTTCGAGGGCCATGCGATCCAGCACTTTCGGGTCGATCCCGAAGTCTTCCGAGCCCATCAGGGCCTCGCCGCTAAGTTTGAGCAAAATGCGTTTATAGCGAGGTTGGCGACCACTCACCTGCTGAGCCATTGCGAGTCTCTCCTGCGGCGTACTTTTAGAAAATTCGTGCGGGCTGTTTGCAGCCTGCTAACTGTAGCGTGGCACCGCTTCGGTGCCAGCGACGACGGGCCTTATAAACCCTTCGCCGTTTTGACAAAGAGGCTGCGCGCGTGAGCGGGCAGCCTCTTTGGGGCGACAGACGGGGCTGTCTTACTGCTTGGCAGCAGCGACCTGAGCGGCAACTTCAGCAGCGAAGTCGTCGACTGGCTTCTCGATGCCTTCGCCTACCTTGAAGTAGGTGAAGGAAACGATTTCAGCACCGGCTTTCTTGGCCAGCTCGCCAACCTTGACTTCCGGGTTCATGACGAAGGCTTGCTCGACCAGCGAGGCTTCGGCCAGGAACTTCGAGATACGACCTTTGATCATGTTCTCGACGATGTTTTCCGGCTTGCCGGCGATCTTGTCAGCGTTCAGCTGCAGGAAGACGCCCTTCTCGCGCTCGATGGCTTCGGCCGATACTTCCGACGGCAGCAGGAACTCAGGGTTCGAAGCTGCAACGTGCATGGCGATGTTCTTGGCCAGCTCGATGTCGCCGCCTTTCAGAACAACGGCAGCGCCGATCTTGTTGCCGTGCAGGTAGGCACCGACAACGTCACCCTCAACGCGCACCAGGCGACGGATGTTGACGTTCTCGCCGCACTTGGCAACCAGGGCTTCACGAGCAGCTTCACGCGAAGCGATCAGCGGAGCAGCGTCGGTCAGCTTCTGGGCGAAGGCTTCTTCGATGCTGTCGGCAACGAAGTTCTTGAAGTCGTCTTGCAGGGCCAGGAAGTCGGTCTGCGAGTTCACTTCCAGCAGGACGGCGGATTTACCGTCGGTCTTGACGGCGATAGCGCCTTCAGCAGCGACGTTGCCAGCCTTTTTGGCGGCCTTGATGGCGCCCGAGGCACGCATGTCGTCAATGGCTTTTTCGATGTCGCCGCCGGCCTTTTCCAGGGCCTTCTTGCAATCCATCATGCCTTCGCCGGTACGCTCGCGCAGTTCTTTGACCAGCGCTGCAGTAATTGCTGCCATTTCAAAATCCTCTTGGAAAGTTTTTCAACCATTCCACCCGTTCGTCACGGGCGTTCAATTCTGCAAATCCACTGTGTTTATCTCAGCGGGCCCATGATGCGGGGCCGATGCTGACAGCAGGATTTCAAGGTGGCAAAAAGGGGGCAGAGCCCCCTTTTTGCGTGCCAAGTCGACGCTAGCGTCTAATTACTCGGCAGCAGGTGCAGCCGCTTCTTCAGCGTAAACTTCGGTGCCGCCGGCAACGTTGTTGCGGCCGCGGATGACTGCGTCAGCCATCGAAGTCATGTACAGCTCGATAGCGCGGATGGCGTCATCGTTACCTGGGATGATGTAGTCAACACCTTCCGGGCTGCTGTTGGTATCGACAACGCCGATTACCGGGATGCCCAGCTTGTTGGCTTCGGTGATCGCGATGCGCTCGTGATCAACGTCGATAACGAACAGAGCGTCTGGCAGACCACCCATGTCCTTGATGCCGCCCAGGCTGCGATCCAGTTTTTCCAGGTCGCGGGAGCGCATCAGGGCTTCTTTCTTGGTCAGCTTGGCGAAAGTGCCGTCTTCGGCCTGGGTTTCCAGGTCGCGCAGACGCTTGATCGAAGCGCGGATGGTCTTGTAGTTGGTCAGCATGCCACCCAACCAACGGTGGTCAACGTACGGCGAACCGCAACGAGCAGCTTGCTCGGCGACGATCTTGCCGGCGGAACGCTTGGTGCCGACGAACAGGATCTTGTTCTTGCCCTGGGCCAGGCGCTCTACGAACGACAGAGCGTCGTTGAACATTGGCAGGGTTTTTTCCAGGTTGACGATGTGGATCTTGTTACGCGCGCCGAAAATGTACTTGCCCATTTTCGGGTTCCAGTAACGGGTCTGGTGGCCGAAGTGCACACCGGCCTTCAGCATATCGCGCATGTTGACTTGGGACATGATAGTTCCTTGATAAGTCGGGTTGGGCCTCCACGTATCCCAATGACCAACCCGCGAATTCTGCAACTCGGGGCACCCAGGTCATCGTGTCGACACGTGTGTGGGTTAAGTGCTGACGGGGTCGTCCCCGAAAGCGGCGCATTTTATACCACAGACCGCGACCGAACGGAACCCGGATACTGTTGCGTCCGTCAGCGGTTTTTGCAGCACCCCGGCTTTCGCGCCAGAATGCCAGCTGTAGACAGCAGCATTGCCGCCTTTATCCCGACCGATCGGCGCCCTGCTCTGCTAGAATCCGGCCTTTCCCGTTTGTTCGCGCCGTGCACGGCGCTGTAGAGAGCCTGTAATGACCGTCACCATCAAGACCGCAGAAGACATCGAGAAGATGCGCATCGCTGGCCGCCTGGCCGCCGAGGTGCTGGAAATGATCGAGGAACACGTCAAGCCCGGTGTCACCACCGAAGAGCTGGACCGCCTGTGTCACGACTACATCGTCAACGTCCAGCAGGCCATCCCGGCACCGCTCAACTACAAGGGCTACCCGAAGTCGATCTGCACCTCGATCAACCATGTGGTCTGCCACGGCATCCCCAACGACAAGCCGCTCAAGGACGGTGACACGCTGAACATCGACGTCACCGTGATCAAGGACGGCTACCACGGCGATACCAGCCGCATGTTCCACGTCGGCACCGTGCCGGTATGGGCCGAGCGCCTGTCCAAGGTTACCCAGGAGTGCATGTACAAGGCCATCGAACTGGTCAAGCCGGGCTGCCGACTGGGCGACATCGGCGAAGTGATCCAGAAGCACGCTGAAAAGAACGGTTTCTCGGTGGTACGCGAGTTCTGTGGCCACGGCATCGGCAAGGTGTTCCACGAAGAGCCGCAGATCCTGCACTACGGCCGCGCCGGCACCGGCATGGAGCTGAAGGAAGGCATGACCTTCACCATCGAGCCGATGATCAACCAGGGCAAGGCCGACACCAAGGTGCTGGGCGACGGCTGGACCGCCATCACCAAGGACCGCAAGCTCTCGGCCCAGTGGGAGCACACCCTGGTGGTGACCGCGACCGGCTACGAGATCTTCACCCTGCGCAAGGACGACACCATCCCGCGCACCTCGGCCTGACCGCACTCCCACAGGCCACCCCCACGACAGGAACGTGACGCGATGCCCCAGGTGGACCCCGAGCTGTTCGACCGCGGCCAGTTCCAGGCGGAACTGGCCCTCAAGGCGAGCCCCATCGCCGCCTTCAAGAAAGCCATCCGCCAGGCCGGCGAGGTGCTCGACAAGCGTTTCCGCAGTGGCAGCGAAATCCGCCCACTGATCGAGGCCCGCGCCTGGCTCGTCGACAACATCTTGCAACAGGCCTGGAACCAGTTCGACTGGGGTGACCAGAGCGGCATCGCCCTGGTCGCGGTGGGTGGCTACGGGCGCGGTGAGCTGCACCCGCATTCGGACATCGACCTGCTGATCCTGCTGGGTGCAGCCGAACACGAGCAGTACCGCGACGCCATCGAGCGGTTTCTCACCCTGCTGTGGGACATCGGCCTGGAAGTGGGCCAGAGCGTGCGCACCGTCGACGAATGCGCCGAGCAGGCCCGCGCCGACCTGACGGTCATCACCAACCTGATGGAAAGCCGCACCATTGCCGGCCCCGAGGCTCTGCGCCAACGCATGCTTGAGGTGACCAGCACTGCGCACATGTGGCCGAGCAAGGACTTCTTCCTGGCCAAGCGCGCCGAACTCAAGGCCCGCCACCACAAGTACAACGATACCGAGTACAACCTCGAACCCAATGTGAAAGGTTCACCCGGTGGGCTGCGCGACATCCAGACGGTGCTGTGGGTGGCCCGCCGCCAGTACGGCACACTCAACCTGCACGCCTTGGCCGGCGAAGGTTTCCTGCTGGAAAGCGAGAACGAGCTGCTGGCTTCGTCCCAGGACTTCCTGTGGAAGGTGCGCTACGCCTTGCATATGCTGGCCGGGCGCGCCGAGGACCGCCTGCTGTTCGACCACCAGCGCAGCATCGCCGCGCTGCTGGGCTACAGCGACGACAACCCCAAGCGGGCGATCGAGCAGTTCATGCAGCAGTACTATCGGGTGGTGATGAGCATCAGCCAGCTGTGCGACCTGATCATCCAGCACTTCGAGGAGGTCATCCTTGCCGATGACGACAGCGGCACCACCCAGCCGCTGAATGCGCGCTTCCGCCTGCATGATGGCTATATAGAGGCAGTCAGGCCGAACGTGTTCAGGCGCACACCGTTCGCCATGCTGGAAATCTTCGTGCTGATGGCTCAGCACCCCGAGATCAAGGGGGTACGCGCCGATACGGTGCGGCTGCTGCGCGAACACCGGCACCTGATCGACGACACTTTCCGCACCGATATCCGCAACACCAGCCTGTTCATCGAGCTGTTCAAGTGTGAAATCGGTATCCACCGCAACCTGCGGCGGATGAACCGCTACGGCATACTTGGCCGCTATCTGCCGGAGTTCGGCCTGATCGTCGGGCAGATGCAGCACGACCTGTTCCACATCTATACGGTCGATGCGCACACCCTCAACCTCATCAAGCACCTGCGCAAGCTGCAATACACCCCGGTGTCCGAGAAATTCCCGCTGGCCAGCAAGCTCATGGGCCGCCTGCCCAAGCCCGAGCTGATCTACCTGGCCGGCCTGTACCACGACATCGGCAAGGGCCGCCAGGGCGACCATTCCGAGCTGGGCGCGGTGGATGCGCAGAAGTTCTGCGAGCGCCACCAGTTGCCGGCCTGGGACAGCCGGCTGATCGTCTGGCTGGTGCTGAACCACCTGGTGATGTCGACCACCGCCCAGCGCAAGGACCTGTCCGACCCTCAGGTAATCAACGATTTTGCCCTGCACGTGGGCGACGAGACACGCCTGGACTACCTGTACGTGCTGACCGTGGCCGATATCAACGCCACCAACCCCAGCCTGTGGAACTCGTGGCGGGCCAGCCTGCTGCGCCAGCTGTACACCGAGACCAAACGCGCCCTGCGCCGAGGCCTGGAAAACCCGCTGGACCGCGAAGAGCAGATTCGCCAGACCCAATCGGCAGCGCTGGATATCCTGGTGCGCGAAGGCACCGACCCGGACGACGTCGAGCAGCTGTGGTCGCAGCTGGGGGATGACTACTTCCTCAAGCACACCGCTGCCGACGTGGCCTGGCACAGTGACGCGATCCTCCAGCAGCCAGCCGATGGCGGGCCGCTGGTGCTGATCAAGGAAACCACCCAGCGCGAATTCGAAGGTGGCACGCAGATCTTCATCTATGCCCCCGACCAGCACGACTTCTTCGCCGTGACCGTGGCGGCGATGTCGCAGTTGAACCTGAACATTCATGACGCGCGGATCATCACCTCGAGCAGCCAGTTCACCCTCGATACCTACATCGTGCTGGACAACGACGGCGGCTCGATCGGCGACAACCCGCAGCGGGTCAAGCAGATTCGCGACGGCCTGACCGAAGCGCTGCGCAACCCCGAGGACTACCCGACCATCATCCAGCGCCGGGTACCGCGCCAGCTCAAGCATTTTGACTTCCCGCCACAGGTGACCATCCTCAACGATGCCCAGCGGCCGGTGACCATCCTCGAAATCACCGCACCTGACCGCCCTGGCCTGCTGGCCCGGCTGGGGCGGATCTTCCTGGAGTTCGACCTGTCGCTGCAGAACGCCAAGATCGCCACCCTCGGCGAGCGGGTGGAAGACGTGTTCTTCATCACCGATGCCGATAACCAGCCGCTGTCCGACCCGCAACTGTGCAGCCGACTGCAGGAAGCCATCGTCCAGCAGCTGCAGGCCGGCCAGGCCAGCGATGCCAGCCCTACCCGCGTGACCTTTTAACGATTAGACGATTGACGAGACCTTGCGCCGATGAACCATGCCTTGACCCAGCTTCAGCCCTACCCGTTCGAAAAACTCCGCGCCCTGCTGGGCAGCGTTGCACCTGCGGCGGACAAGCGCGCCATCGCCCTGTCGATCGGTGAGCCGAAGCACGAATCGCCGGCGTTCGTCGCCCAGGCCATGGCCGACAACCTCGACAAGCTAGCGGTGTACCCGAGCACCATCGGCCTGCCCGCCCTGCGCCAGGCCATTGGCCAGTGGTGCGAGCGGCGCTTCGGCGTACCGGCCGGCTGGCTGGATGCCGACCGCCACATCCTGCCGGTCAACGGCACCCGTGAAGCGCTGTTCGCCTTCACCCAGGCCGTGGTCAACCGCGCCGATGACGGCCTGGTGGTCAGCCCCAACCCGTTCTACCAGATCTACGAAGGCGCAGCGCTGCTGGCCGGTGCCACCCCGCACTACCTGCCGTGCCTGGAAAGCAACGGTTTCAACCCCGACTTCGACGCCGTACCGGCTGAAGTGTGGAAGCGTTGCCAGATCCTGTTCCTGTGCTCGCCGGGCAACCCCACCGGCGCACTGGTGCCGATGGACACCCTGAAGAAGCTGATTGCCCTGGCCGACGAACATGACTTCGTGATTGCCGCCGACGAGTGCTACAGCGAGCTGTACTTCGACGAGGATGCCCCACCACCAGGCCTGCTGACTGCCTGCGCGGAACTGGGCCGCAGCGACTTCAAGCGCTGCGTGGTATTCCACAGCCTGTCCAAGCGCTCCAACCTGCCGGGCCTGCGCTCGGGCTTCGTCGCCGGTGACGCCGAGATCATCAAGCCGTTCCTGCTGTACCGCACCTACCACGGCTGCGCCATGCCGGTACAAACCCAACTGGCCAGCATTGCTGCCTGGCAGGACGAGGCGCATGTGCGTGAGAACCGCGACCAGTACCGCGCCAAGTACGACGCCGTGCTGGATATCCTGCAGCCGGTGCTGGATGTGCAACGCCCGGATGGCAGCTTCTACCTGTGGGCCAAGGTGCCCGGCAGCGATGCCGAGTTCACCCGCGACCTGTTCGAGGCCCAGCATGTGACGGTGGTACCGGGGTCGTACCTGTCGCGTGAAGTGGATGGCGTGAACCCGGGTGCCGGGCGTGTGCGCATGGCACTGGTTGCACCGCTGGCCGAGTGCATCGAGGCGGCGGAGCGGATTCGCGAATTCCTGCAGAACCGCTGATTCGACAGGGGCCGTACAACTCTCGAGTGTTGTGCAGTACCTGTAGGAGCGGGTTTACCCGCGAACACCGGCACAGCCGGTGCCATGCACCGCGTCGCCTGATTCGCGGGTAAACCCGCTCCCACAGGGCCGCAAAGCGGCCCCTTGGGGTCTACCTGACTGACCCCAGGTTTGCTTCACTCATATCCAGCTCACCCAGCACCTGCCGCACCACTTCATCCCCCACCAGATGCTGGCGATGCAGTTCATACAGCTCCAGCCGCTGGGCCCGCAGCGCCCGCAGGCGCAAACGCCGCTCCAGCAGGTCCATCTGCTCGGCCAGAGCCTTGGCTTCGGCACTGTCGTTGTAGCTGTCCAGCTCATCGCGGTATTCCGCCATCAAGCGCGCCTTCAACTCGGTCGCCAGGGTCGCCTGCGCGGCATCCTGCGGCGCATTGCTGTCGATCACTTCCTCTGCCTCCAGTGCATGGATCGCCGCCTCGGCCGTGCGTCGCCAGGCCTCCTGCACCTCCTGGTGCAAGCGCTCGTCCGGGCTCTTGGTCACCCCGCGCAGCAACAGCGGCAGCGCGATACAGGCGCTGATCAATGACAACAGGATCACACCGGCCGCAATGAAGATCAGCAAGTCACGCTCCGGGAAGGCCTTGCCTGCTCCCATCAGCAACGGGATCGACATTACACCGGCCAGGGTGACCGCACCGCGCACACCACCCAGGGTCAGCAACCAGCAGGAGCGCGCCGTGGGCATCAGCACCAGCGCCGGCTTGCCGCGCCAGCGGCGTACCACACCGATCGAGCGCCAGATGCTCTGGACCCAGATGAACCGCAGCAAGATCAGCGCCACAAAGATCGCCACCACATCCAGGCAGCGCCAGGCCAGGGTCGGCCAGACGGTGGGTTCATGGCTGACCACGGCCTTGATGATGTCCGGCAACTGCAGGCCCAGCAGCAGGAAGATCAGGCCGTTGAAAGCGAACTCCAGCAGCGACCACACACTGCGGTTGAGCAGGCGCGTGCTGGTCTGCCGTGGCAGCAGGTCGAGCCAGCTCTGCATCATGCCGGCGGCCACCGCCGAAAGGATGCCGGACACGCCCAGGCGCTCGGCCAGCACGTAGGCAGCGAAGGGCAGCAGCAACATGAACACCACATGGGTGGCCGGGTCGTCCCAGCCGCGAGCGATCATCCAGGCACGCAGGCGGCCGATCAGCCAGCTCAGGGCCACGCCCACCGCCAAGCCGCCCAGGGCGACCAGTACGAAGCTGAAGCTTGCGTCCGTCAGCGAGAACACCCCGGTGATCGCCGCCGCCAGGGCGAACTTGAAGGTCACCAGGCCCGAGGCATCGTTCATCAGGGCCTCGCCCTGGAGCATGTGCATCAGCGGGGTGGGCAGGCGGTCCTGGGTAATGGCCGAAACCGCCACGGCGTCGGTTGGCGACAACACTGCTGCCAGGGCGAAGGCCACTGGCAGCGGGATGCTCGGCAGCAGCCAGTGAATGAAGTAACCGGCACCGACCACGGTAAACAGCACCAGGCCCACGGCCAGCGCCACCACCGGCCCACGAATGCGCCACAACTCGCGCTTGGGAATGCGCCAGCCGTCGGCGAACAGCAACGGCGGCAGGAACAGGAACAGGAACAGCTCGGGGTCCAGTGCCACATGCAGGCCCAGTGTCGGCCAAGCGAGCAAGGCACCGGCGGCGATCTGTACCAGCGGCAAGGGCAGCGGAATCATGCGGCCGACCAGCTTCGACACGCTGACCAGCGTCAGCAGGATGAGGACGGTGTAGGCGGACTGCATCCGGGAAAGCTTCCTTTGTGAACCAGAAACGACAACAGGGCGAAACATCGCCATTGAAACAATATGTTAGCGGCGATGGGGGATTCGGGGCCGCTGCACGATAGTCGCAGGTGGCGGTTGAATATGTAACATGATGATACCCAGCAATCGTGACTGACGTTGGCGAGCATCGTGCGCTAATCAGGCTTGAATTGCTGGAATCCCGTCGTATAATCAACCTTAACGAATAACGTTAAGCATTCAGCCTCATGATTCGAAGCTTTAGCTGTGCCGACACGGAAGCACTTTTTACTCATGGAAAGACACGGCGTTGGTCAGATATCAAGTCAGTTGCGGAACGCAAACTGGCCATGCTCGATGCCGCAACAGAGCTGCGAGACCTTCGGTCGCCACCTGGCAACCGTCTCGAGGCATTGAGCGGCAACCGTGCAGGCCAGCACAGTATCCGTGTCAATGACCAATGGCGCCTGTGCTTTATCTGGACCGACAACGGGCCGATTAACGTTGAAATTGTCGATTACCACTGAGGTGCATCATGCTCAAGAACGGTATGCGTCCGATTCATCCCGGAGAAGTCCTGCGTGAGGACTTCCAGAAAGAAATGGGTTTCAGCGCCGCGGCACTGGCCCGGGCGCTAGGCGTTGCCACGCCAACCGTCAACAACATCCTGCGTGAACGGGGCGGTGTTTCCGCCGACATGGCGCTGCGCCTGTCCATCTGCCTGGACACCACCCCCGAGTTCTGGCTCAACCTGCAGACCGCCTTCGATCTGCGCACCGCCGAACAGCAACACGGTGATGAGATCATCGGTTCGGTACAGCGCCTGGTCGCTTGAGACATACCTTGATCAGTAAACATGGGCACCACGGGCGTGGCGCCGCGAGGATCGTTCCCGCATAATCCCGCGACTGAAATCGGAAAATGGAGAAATTGGGGCAGTCTGTGATCCCCAATGCACACAATGACCTACACGCTCTACGGCATCAAAGCCTGTGACACCATGAAAAAGGCACGTACCTGGCTCGAAGACCAGGCCATCGCCTACGAATTTCACGACTACAAGGCCCAAGGCATCGACCGTGACAGCCTGAACCGCTGGTGCGACGAACACGGCTGGGAAGTCATCCTCAACCGTGCCGGCACCACCTTCCGCAAGCTGGACGACGCCAGCAAGGCCGACCTCGACCAGGCCAAGGCCGTCGAGCTGATGCTGGCCCAGCCGTCGATGATCAAGCGCCCGGTGCTCGACCTTGGCGCGCGTACCTTGGTCGGCTTCAAGCCCGACCTGTACGCCGCTGCCCTGGCCTGAGCCCCTACCCTATTTCGCACGAGGTAATCACATGTCCAATACCCTGTTCAGCCTGGCCTTCGGTGTCGGCTCCCAGAACCGCCAGGGCGCCTGGCTGGAAGTGTTCTACGCACAACCGCTGCTCAACCCGAGCGCCGAACTGGTCGCTGCAGTAGCCCCTGTTCTCGGTTACCAAGGTGGCAACCAGGCCATCGCCTTCAGCAACGCCCAGGCCGCGCAACTGGCCGAAGCCGTGAAAGGTGTGGATGCCACCCAAGCCGCCCTGCTGACCCGCCTGGCCGAAAGCCACAAGCCGCTGGTCGCCACCCTGCTGGCCGAAGACGCCGCGCTGACCTCGACGCCAGAGGCCTACCTCAAGCTGCACCTGCTGTCGCACCGCCTGGTCAAGCCGCACGGCGTGAGCCTCGCTGGCATCTTCCCGCTGCTGCCGAACGTGGCCTGGACCAACCAGGGCGCGGTCGATCTGGCCGAACTCGCCGAACTGCAACTGGAAGCGCGCCTGAAGGGCGAGCTGCTGGAAGTGTTCTCGGTGGACAAGTTCCCGAAAATGACCGACTACGTGGTCCCGGCCGGCGTGCGTATCGCCGACACTGCCCGCGTGCGCCTGGGCGCCTACATCGGCGAAGGCACCACCATCATGCACGAAGGCTTCGTCAACTTTAACGCCGGCACCGAAGGCCCGGGCATGATCGAAGGCCGCGTTTCCGCTGGCGTATTCGTCGGCAAGGGCTCGGACCTGGGCGGCGGCTGCTCGACCATGGGCACCTTGTCCGGTGGCGGCAACATCGTCATCAAGGTTGGCGAAGGCTGCCTGATCGGCGCCAACGCCGGTATCGGCATTCCGCTGGGCGACCGCAACACCGTCGAAGCCGGCCTGTACATCACCGCCGGTACCAAGGTGAACCTGCTGGACGAGAACAACCAGCTGGTCAAAGTAGTCAAGGCCCGCGACCTGGCCGGCCAGACCGACCTGCTGTTCCGCCGCAACTCGCTGAACGGCGCGGTGGAGTGCAAGACCCACAAGTCGGCCATCGAGCTGAACGAGGCGCTGCACGCGCACAACTGAGAACCCTTCAACCGCTGCCGGAGCGAGCTTGCTCGCGAACAGCGGATTCTCAGCGTTTGAAATGTTAAGATCGGGTCTGGCACCACGCCAGACCCGATTTTCATTCCAGGCCCCGCGACCATGTTTCAGCCCTCCCCCTGGCGTGCCGATTTTCCCGCCATCGCCGCCCTGCAACGGCAGCACCAGACCTACCTGGACAGCGCCGCCACCACCCAGAAGCCGCAAGCCCTGCTCGATGCCCTTAGCCATTACTACGGCCATGGCGCAGCCAACGTGCACCGTGCCCAGCACTTGCCCGGCGCACTGGCGACCCAGGCCTTCGAAACCAGCCGCGACAAGGTTGCCGCCTGGCTCAATGCGGCAGACTCGCGGCAGATCATCTTCACCCACGGTGCCACTTCGGCGCTGAACCTGCTGGCCTATGGCCTGGAACACCGCTTCGAGGCCGGTGACGAAATTGCCGTCAGTGCCCTGGAGCACCATGCCAACCTGCTGCCCTGGCAACAGCTGGCGCGCCGGCGCAACCTGCGCCTGGTGGTGCTGCCGCTGGACGCCCATGGCCGCATCGACCTGGACCAGGCGCTGCAACTGATCGGCCCGCGCACCCGGGTGCTGGCGGTGAGCCAGCTGTCCAACGTACTGGGTACCTGGCAGCCGCTGCCGGCGCTGCTGGCCCATGCCCGCGCCCAAGGCGCACTGACCGTGGTCGACGGTGCCCAGGGCGTGGTGCATGGCCGCCATGATGTGCAGCAGCTTGGCTGCGACTTCTATGTGTTCTCCAGCCACAAGCTGTACGGCCCGGAAGGCGTCGGTGTGCTGTACGGCCGCAGCCAGGCGCTGGAACTGCTGCACCACTGGCAGTTCGGTGGCGAGATGGTGCAACTGGCCGAATACCACAGCGCCAGCTTCCGCCCGGCGCCGCTGGGGTTCGAGGCAGGCACGCCGCCGATCGCCGGGGTGATCGGCCTGGGTGCAACCCTGGACTACCTGGCCAGCCTCGATGCCCAGGCGCTCGAATCCCATGAAACCAGCCTGCACCAGTACCTGCTGCGTGGCCTGGCGGACCGCGATGGCGTGCGCATCCTGGGCACGCCACAGGCGGCCCTTGCCAGTTTCGTCATCGACGGCGTGCATAACGCCGACATCGCCCACCTGCTGACCGAGCAAGGCATTGCCGTGCGTGCCGGGCACCACTGTGCCATGCCGCTGCTGCAGGGCCTGGGCCTGGAGGGTGCGATCCGCGTGTCATTGGGGCTGTATAACGACAGCGATGACTTGCAGCGCTTCTTCGCGGCGCTGGATCAAGGCCTGGAGCTGTTGCGATGACCCTGCCGGATCAGGCGCGCCAGGCGCTGGAAGCTTTCGAGCAGGGCAAGGGCTGGGAACAGCGTGCGCGGCTGCTGATGCAGTGGGGCGACCGGATGGAACCGCTGGCTGACACTGAAAAGACCGAGGCCAACCGGGTACATGGCTGCGAAAGCCTGGTATGGCTGGTGGCCGAGCAGGTCGAGGGCCTGTGGCGGTTCAAGGCCAGCAGCGATGCACGCCTGTTGCGTGGGCTGCTGGCGTTGTTGCTGGTGCGGGTGCAGGGATTGGCCAGTGAAGAACTCGCCGGGCTCGATCTGCGTGAGTGGTTCACTCAGCTGGGCCTGGAGCGCCAGCTTTCGCCATCGCGCAGCAATGGGCTGCATGCGGTGTTGCAGCGGATGGCGGAGCTGGCGTCCAACCGTTGAATCGGTGCTGGCCTCTTCGCGGGCTCGCCCGCTCCCACAGGACCTTCACCTTTCTGGAGAGAGATGCAGTACCTGTGGGAGCGGGCAAGCCCGCGAAGAAGCCCACGCGGTCTATTCAGGCTTGACCCGCTCCGAAGGCCGCCGCGCCCCCGCTACCAGTTTTTCCACCGCCTTGCTCGCCGCCACCATGCCAAAGGTCGCGGTCACCATCATCACCGCGCCAAAGCCACCCGAGCAGTCCAGCCGCACGCCCTCACCCACGAAGCTTTTCTGCAGGCAAACGCTGCCATCGCCCTTGGGGTAGCGCAGCTGTTCGCTGGAGAACACGCATGGCACGCCATAGTTGCGGCTGACATTGCGCGAGAAGTTGTAGTCGCGACGCAGGGTGGAACGCACCCGCGAGGCCAGCGGGTCGTTGAAGGTCTTGTTCAGGTCGGCGATCTGGATCTGTGTCGGGTCGATCTGCCCACCGGCACCACCCGTGGTGACGATGGCGATCTTGCGCCGCCGGCACCAGGCAATCAGCGCCGCCTTGGCCATGACGCTGTCGATGCAGTCGATCACACAGTCGAGGTTCTCGGTAATGTACTCGACCATGGTGTCGCGGGTGACGAAGTCGGCCACTGCATGCACCGTGCACGCCGGGTTGATCGCCCGCAGGCGCTCGGCCATGACCTCGACCTTGGGCCGCCCCACCTGCCCATCCAGCGCATGGGCCTGGCGGTTGGTGTTGCTGACGCACACGTCGTCGAGGTCGAACAGGGTGATCTCGCCCACGCCACTGCGGGCCAGCGCTTCCGCCGCCCACGAGCCTACCCCGCCAATACCGACCACGGCCACGTGGGCCTGGCCCAGACGGTGCAACCCCTGGTCGCCATACAGCCGGGCAACGCCGGCGAAGCGTGGATCTTCTGTGCTCATGTTCATACCCCAAAAAACCGGCGCGCATTATATGCCAGCGGGCCCATGGCCTGCATCGTTAGGAAAGAGACTATCAACCCTGCTTTAATGTCCTATCACTTCGACACATATGGACGACAATGTCTTCACGTAAATTCGGCCTGAACCTGGTCGTGGTCCTGGCCATCGCCGCGTTGTTCACCGGGTTCTGGGCGCTGATCAACCGCCCGGTCTCCGCCCCCGCCTGGCCAGAACAGATCTCTGGATTCTCGTATTCACCGTTCCGTCTGGGCGAAAGCCCGCAGAAGGGCCAGTACCCCAGTGACGACGAGATGCGCCAGGACCTGGAGCAGTTGAGCAAACTGACCGACAGCATCCGGATCTACACCGTGGAGGGCACCCAGGCGGATATCCCGCGCCTGGCCGAGGAATTCGGCCTGCGGGTGACGCTGGGCATCTGGATCAGCCCGGACCTGGAGCGCAACGAACGCGAAATCGCCACGGCCATTCAGCTGGCCAACACCTCGCGCAGCGTGGTACGGGTTGTGGTCGGCAACGAGGCACTGTTCCGCGAAGAAGTCACCCCGGAAAACCTGATCAAGTACCTGGACCGGGTACGCGCAGCGGTCAAGGTGCCGGTGACCACCAGTGAGCAGTGGCACATCTGGAAGGAAAACCCGCAGCTGGCCAAGCACGTCGACCTGATTGCCGCGCACATCCTGCCGTACTGGGAGTTCGTGCCGATGAAGGATTCGGTCGAGTTCGTGCTCGACCGCGCCCGCGAACTGAAGCACCAGTTCCCGCGCAAACCCCTGCTGCTGTCGGAAGTCGGCTGGCCGAGCAACGGCCGCATGCGCGGCGGCGCCGATGCCACCCAGGCTGACCAGGCCATCTACCTGCGTACCCTGGTCAACACCCTCAACCGCCGTGGTTACAATTACTTCGTCATCGAAGCCTACGACCAGCCGTGGAAGGCCAGCGACGAAGGCTCGGTAGGCGCCTACTGGGGCGTGTACAACGCCGAACGCCAGCAAAAATTCAACTTTGACGGCCCGGTGGTGGCGATCCCGCAATGGCGCGCCCTGGCGGTGGCCTCGGTAGTGCTGGCGATGATCGCCCTGATGGTACTGTTCATCGACGGTTCGGCCCTGCGCCAGCGCGGCCGCACCTTCCTGACCTTCATCACCTTCCTGTGCGGGTCGGTGCTGGTATGGATCGCCTACGACTACAGCCAGCAATACAGCACCTGGTTCAGCCTGACCGTAGGCGTGCTGCTTGCCCTCGGCGCGCTGGGCGTGTTCATCGTGCTGCTGACCGAGGCCCACGAACTGGCCGAGGCAGTATGGATACACAAGCGCCGGCGCGAATTCCTGCCGGTGCAGGCCGATAGCGCCTACCGGCCCAAGGTATCGGTGCATGTGCCGTGCTACAACGAGCCGCCGGAGATGGTCAAACAGACCCTCGATGCCCTGGCCGCGCTGGATTACCCAGACTACGAAGTGCTGGTGATCGACAACAACACCAAGGACCCGGCCGTGTGGGAGCCGCTCAAGGCCCATTGCGAGAAGCTCGGCGAGCGCTTCAGGTTCTTCCACGTCGCGCCCCTGGCCGGTTTCAAGGGCGGCGCACTGAACTACCTGATCCCGCATACCGCCAAGGACGCCGAAGTGATCGCGGTGATCGACTCGGACTACTGCGTCGACCGCAACTGGCTCAAGCACATGGTGCCGCACTTCGCCGACCCGAAGATTGCCGTGGTGCAGTCGCCGCAGGACTACCGCGACCAGCACGAAAGCGCCTTCAAGAAGCTGTGCTACAGCGAGTACAAGGGCTTCTTCCACATCGGCATGGTCACCCGCAACGACCGTGACGCGATCATCCAGCACGGTACCATGACCATGACCCGCCGCAGCGTGCTGGAAGAGCTGGGCTGGGCCGAGTGGTGCATCTGCGAGGACGCCGAACTGGGCTTGCGGGTATTCGAGAAGGGCCTGTCGGCCGCCTATGCCCACAACAGCTACGGCAAGGGCCTGATGCCCGACACCTTCATCGACTTCAAGAAGCAACGCTTCCGCTGGGCCTACGGCGCCATCCAGATCATCAAGCACCACGCCAGCGCCCTGCTGCGCGGCAAGGGCAGCGAGCTGACCCGCGGCCAGCGCTACCACTTCCTGGCCGGCTGGCTGCCGTGGATCGCCGATGGCATGAACATCTTCTTCACCATCGGTGCGCTGCTGTGGTCGGCGGCGATGATCATCGTGCCGCACCGGGTCGACCCACCGCTGATGATCTTTGCCATTCCGCCGCTGGCACTGTTCTTCTTCAAGGTCGGCAAGATCATCTTCCTCTACCGCCGCGCGGTAGGGGTGAACCTGAAAGATGCCTTTGCTGCGGCGCTGGCCGGGCTGGCACTGTCGCATACCATCGCCAAGGCGGTGCTGTACGGGTTCTTCACCAGCAGCATGCCGTTCTTCCGCACACCGAAGAACGCCGACAGCCACGGGCTGCTGGTGGCGATTTCCGAGGCGCGGGAAGAGCTGTTCATCATGTTGCTGCTGTGGGGCGCAGCGCTGGGCATCTACCTGGTACAGGGGCTGCCGAGTTCGGACATGCGCTTCTGGGTGGCGATGTTGCTGGTGCAATCGTTGCCTTATGTGGCGGCGCTGGTGATGGCGTTCCTGTCTTCGCTGCCCAAGCCTGGGGAAAAGGCCGCCGAGCCACAGCAGGCCTGAGATTGCCGGGGCTGCTTTGCAGCCCATTCGCGGGCACGCCCGCTCCCACAGGTACTGCATGGCTCTGAATGCCGGTGACAGACCTGTGGGAGCGGGCGTGCCCGCGAATGGGCCGTGCCGCCTGAAACCATTTGATATAAGATAACGCCCTCAGATTTCCCCGCCTTGCCCCGGAGTTCCCCATGACGGCCCCTGCCGAGCTCTCGCCTACCCTTCAACTGGCCTGCGACCTGATCCGTCGCCCCTCGGTCACCCCCGTCGACGCCGACTGCCAGGCGCAGATGATGAACCGCTTGGGCGCCGTAGGCTTCCAGCTCGAGCCGATGCGCATCGAGGACGTCGACAATTTCTGGGCCACCCACGGCAGCCAGGATGGCCCGGTGCTGTGCTTCGCCGGCCACACCGACGTGGTACCCACCGGCCCGGTGCAGCAATGGCAGCATGAGCCGTTCGAAGCGCTGATCGACGCCGACGGCATGCTCTGCGGTCGTGGCGCCGCCGACATGAAAGGCAGCCTGGCGTCCATGGTAATTGCCAGCGAGCGCTTCGTGCAGGACTACCCGGACCACCGCGGCAAGGTCGCGTTCCTGATTACCAGCGACGAGGAAGGCCCGGCCCACCATGGCACCAAGGCCGTGGTCGAGCGCCTGAAAGCACGCAACGAGCGCCTGGACTGGTGCATCGTCGGCGAACCCTCCAGCACCACCCTGCTGGGTGACGTGGTCAAGAACGGCCGCCGTGGCTCGCTGGGCGCCAAGCTGACCGTGCGCGGCAAGCAGGGCCATGTGGCCTACCCGCACCTGGCGCGCAACCCGATCCACCTCGCCGCTCCGGCCCTGGCGGAACTGGCGGCCGAGCACTGGGACGAAGGCAATGCGTTCTTCCCGCCGACCAGTTTCCAGATCTCCAACCTCAATTCCGGCACCGGCGCCACCAACGTGGTCCCCGGCGAGCTGACCGCCCTGTTCAACTTCCGTTTCTCTACCGAGTCCACCGTCGAAGGCCTGCAGGCGCGGGTGTCGGCGATCCTCGACAAGCATGAGCTGGACTGGTCGATCGACTGGGCGCTGTCGGGCCTGCCGTTCCTTACCGAACCGGGCGAATTGCTGGACGCCGTCTCGGCCAGCATCAAGGGCGTCACCGGCCGCGACACCCATCCGTCGACCAGCGGCGGTACCTCCGATGGGCGCTTCATCGCCACCATGGGCACCCAGGTGGTCGAGCTCGGCCCGGTCAACGCCACCATCCACCAGGTGGATGAGCGGATCCTGGCCAGCGATCTCGACCTGCTGACCGAAATCTATTACCAGACCCTGGTCCGGTTGCTCGCCTGATGCTCGCCTGCCCTCTCTGCCAGGCGCCACTGAGCCGGCTCGACAACGGTGTGGTGTGCCCGGCCGGCCACCGCTTCGACCGGGCCCGCCAGGGTTACCTGAACCTGCTGCCGGTGCAGCACAAGAACAGCCGCGACCCGGGTGACAACCAGGCCATGGTCGAAGCCCGCCGCGATTTCCTCGACGCCGGCCACTACGCGCCGGTGGCGCGCCGCCTGGCCGAGCTGGCCGCCGAACGCCAGCCCGGGGCCTGGCTGGACATCGGCTGTGGCGAGGGTTACTACACCGCGCAGATCGCCCAGGCCCTGCCGGCCGCCGACGGCTACGCCCTGGACATCTCCCGTGAGGCGGTCAAGCGTGCTTGCCGCCGAGCGCCCGAGGTTACCTGGATGGTCGCCAGCATGGCCCGCGTGCCGCTGGCCGACGCCAGCTGCCAGTTCATCGCCAGCGTGTTCAGCCCGCTGGACTGGGCCGAGGCCAAGCGCCTGCTCAGCCCGGGCGGCGGCCTGATGCGGGTCGGCCCCACCAGCGGCCACCTGATGGAACTGCGCGAAGTGCTCTACGATGAAGTACGCCCTTACGCCGACGACAAACACTTGGCCCTGGTCCCCGAAGGCATGGCCCATGCCCACAGCGAAACCCTGGAGTTCCGCCTGAGCCTGGCCGCGCCCAAGGCCCGCGCCGACCTGCTGGCCATGACCCCGCACGGCTGGCGTGCCAGTGCCGAAAAGCGTGCCCGGGTGATCGACCAGCCCGAGCCGTTCGAGGTCACGGTTTCAATGCGTTATGACTATTTCGTGCGCCAAGACTGAGCACACCCGGAGCCCTTATGCGCCAACCTGATATCGAGATCTACCTGAAGGACGCCGACGTCGACCACAAGCAGATTGCCGAGTGGCTCGCCCAGGCAATCGGCCCCTGCAGCGAATGGAAGCAGAAAGGCCATACCTTCAAATGCCAGGCCGGTAACATTCCGGTCACCTGGTTACCCAAGGCTGTAGGGAAATGGAACAGCCTGTACCTGGAAAGCGACCAGACGCCGTGGGCCGATGACGTTGCCTGCGCCCGCGCCGCATTTGCCGCACTGGGCGTGGAAGTGCGCTGCGCGCCAGGTGGCTGGGTGGAGGAAGATGGGGAAGAAGATGCCGACCGCTGGGTCCGCATCAGCGCCGACGGTGAAGAGGAAATCACCTGGCGCACCGGAGGTTGATTCCTGTAGGAGCGGCCTTGTGTCGCGAAGGGCCGCAAAGCGGCCCCCTGACAATGGCGGCACGGCACCTGTTGCCGGGGCCGCTACGCAGCCCTTTCGCGACACAAGGCCGCTCCTACACAAGCCGCGTCAGCCGGCCATTACAGCAGAGGCTCAGAGGCCTACCACGTCCTCGGCTTGCAGGCCTTTCTGGCCCTGCACGCAGGCGTATTCCACCCGCTGACCTTCGACCAGGGTACGATGCCCCTCACCGCGGATCGCCCGATAGTGGACGAATACATCCGCACCACCTTCGCGCTGAATGAAGCCATAACCCTTGGCATCGTTGAACCACTTTACATTCCCAGTCTCACGAGACGACATCTGAACTACTCCGGATTTTTATTGTGAAGATCGCCTTGCAGACACAGAGTCCCTCCCTGTGTCGACTCCGCTTGCGCAAATATCTTGCAAGTGGCAGGCCGAGTATATGACACAGAACAAAAAAATTTGATGACCGTCGCGCCGTTCGGCGATTTTTGCTGAACTTGCGCGGATACGGCAGACTAATTGGCTGGATACCCACCTGAAAACCACCCCCAGGGCACACACCCCATGACCCGTTCCCCCCTGCGCCGCCTGATCTTCGGCGCCCTGCGTCGCCTGTTGTACCTGTGGGTGCGCTCCGAGACCATCAACCAGTCTTCCCTCACCCTCAAGCTCGACCGCAGCCGGCCGGTGTTCTATGCCTTGCCCTCGCCCGCGCTCACCGACCTGGTCGTGCTCGACCATGAATGCACCAAGGCGGGCCTGCCGCGCCCGGTGCTGCCGGTGGCGGTTGGCCCGCTGCAGGAACCTGCGGCATTCTTCTACCTCACCCCGGACCCGGACTGGCTCGGCCGCCATGACAAGCGCGGTGCCCCACCCATCCTGGAGCGCCTGGTCACCGCCGTCAGCCAGCATGCCGAAGAGGATGCGCAGATCATTCCGGTCAGTGTGTTCTGGGGGCAGACCCCGGCAAGTGAATCCAGCCCGTGGAAGTTGCTGTTCGCCGACAGCTGGGCGGTTACCGGGCGCCTGCGCCGGCTGCTGACCGTACTGATCCTCGGGCGCAAGACCCGGGTGCAGTTCTCCGCGCCCATTCACCTGCGCGAACTGGTACAGCACAACAAGGGCCACGAACGCACCGTACGCATGGCCCAGCGCCTGATGCGCGTGCACTTTCGCAACCTGAAGACCGCAGTCATCGGCCCGGACATCTCGCACCGACGCAACCTGGTCAAAGGCCTGATCCACGCGCCCCAGGTGCGCCAGGCCATCGTCGATGAGGCGCAGCGGGAAAACCTGCCGCTGGCCAAGGCCGAAGCCCAGGCCCTGCGCTATGGCAACGAGATTGCCTCGGACTACACCTACACCGCGATCCGCTTCCTCGAAGTAGTGCTGAGCTGGTTCTGGAACAAGATCTACGACGGCATCAAGGTCAACCACATCGAGCAGGTGCAAGGCATCGCACCCGGCCACGAAGTGATCTATGTGCCGTGCCACCGCAGCCACATCGACTACCTGCTGCTGTCGTACCTGCTGTTCCGCAACGGCCTGACGCCGCCGCACGTGGCCGCGGGCATCAACCTCAACATGCCACTGGTGGGTAACCTGCTACGCCGTGGCGGCGCCTTCTTCATGCGCCGCACGTTCAAGGGCAACCCGCTGTACACCGCGGTCTTCAACGAGTACCTGCACACCCTGTACACCAAGGGCTTTCCGGTCGAGTACTTCGTCGAAGGCGGGCGCTCGCGCACCGGGCGCATGCTGCAGCCGCGCACCGGGATGCTGGCCATTACCCTGCGCAGCTTCCTGCGTTCGTCGCGTACGCCGATCGTTTTCGTGCCGGTTTACATCGGCTACGAGCGCGTGCTCGAAGGCCGAACCTACCTGGGCGAGCTGCGCGGTGCCAGCAAGAAGAAAGAGTCGATCTTCGATATCTTCAAGGTGTTCGGCGCGCTCAGGCAGCGATTTGGCCAGGTGTACGTGAACTTTGGCGAGCCGATCCGCCTGGCCGGTTTCCTCGACCAGCAACAACCCGGCTGGCGTGAACAGGACCACGGTCCGCAGTACCGCCCGGCCTGGCTCAACGCCACCACCACCCGCCTGGGCGAAACCGTTGCTCGCCACCTCAACGAGGCGGCCGCTATCAACCCGGTCAACCTGGTGGCGCTGGCGCTGCTGTCCACCAGCCGCCTGGCCCTGGACGAGCGCGCCCTGACCCGCGTGCTCGACCTGTACCTGGCCTTGCTGCGCCAGGTACCCTACTCGCCGCACACCACCCTGCCCGACGGCGACGGCCAGGCGCTGATCGAGCATGTGCGCGGGATGAACCTGGTGGCCGAGCAGAAGGACGCCCTGGGCCGCATCCTGTACCTGGATGAAGGCAACGCGGTACTGATGACCTATTACCGCAACAACGTGCTGCACATCTTCGCCCTGCCGGCGCTGCTGGCCAGCTTCTTCCTCAGCAGCTCGCGCATGAGCCGCGAACTGCTGGGCCAGTATGTACACGCGCTGTATCCCTACCTGCAGGCCGAACTGTTCCTGCGCTGGACGCCGGAACAACTGGACGCGGTGATCGACCAGTGGCTGGCCGCACTGGTCGAGCAAGGGCTGCTGCGCCAGGACAACGCCATCTACATTCGCCCGGCGCCCAGCTCGCGGCAGTTCGTGTTGCTGACCCTGCTCGCCCGCACTATCACCCAGACCCTGCAGCGTTTCTACATGGCCACCTCGCTGTTGCTCAACAGCGGGCAGAACAGCCTCAGCGCCGAAGAACTGGAAGACCTGTGCGTGATGATGGCCCAGCGCCTGTCGATCCTGCACGGCCTGAACGCCCCGGAATTCTTCGACAAGACCCTGTTCCGCCACTTCATCCAGACCTTGGTCGAGCAAGGCGTGCTGCATGCTGACGCCCAGGGCAAGCTCGGTTATCGCAACAAGCTCGGTGAGCTGGCCGAAGGCGTGGCCAAACGCGTGCTTTCTGCGGAACTGCGCCTGTCGATCCGCCAGGTGGCATTGCACCGCGATGAGCCTGCGGAGGTTATACAGCGGTAGCTTTTCAGGCTGCTCTCAGCCCTTGGGAGGGATCAGGATCACGGTGTTCTTCAGCACATCCCTCTCAAGGAGCACCAACATGACTCAAATGAAAAGGCTGGACGTTGAAATCGTTTCCTCTGGCGATAACACGCTCGCACCGTCCGGCCTGGTTGAATTGAAGCTGATCGATATTTCGAAGGCAGATGCGCGCTCCATCAGCCTTGCCGAGTTGCGTCTGCGCTGTGGCGGCCTGATGCCGATCAAACTGCCGCTGACGTTTGATACCAGCCTTATCGAGCCACGCCGCAGCTATGCCCTCGCCGCGCGCATCGAGATAGACGGCCAACTGCGCTACATCACCACCAGCCGTCACTCGATAG
The DNA here is from genome assembly GCF_023100865.1 of Pseudomonas sp. A2. Taxonomy (NCBI): domain Bacteria; kingdom Pseudomonadati; phylum Pseudomonadota; class Gammaproteobacteria; order Pseudomonadales; family Pseudomonadaceae; genus Pseudomonas; species Pseudomonas sp. A2. The sequence goes on along the minus strand of NZ_CP039127.1, from coordinate 1,326,005 downwards.
AACCAGCCACGGTATCGGGTACACAACGGGTGACTGTCGACCAGATTGCCACCGAAAACGGTCGCCAGTTCAGCGACAACCTCGCTGACTGACTGGCGCCTGTCCCCATGACCGAACCGAGGAAAACCAACATGCTACCCGCCAACTTCATCGAGATCCGCGGGACCGTGCTTGTCCCGTCGTGCATCCATACAGCTGAAGGCGCACCGCACCTTGGCGTACGCGTACAGTTGGGCACGGATGAGAACAAGATCATCCTGGCCGCCTGGGGGTGCCAGACGCTTGGCGTCGCAATGCCCTTCAACTTGCTGCTGGACCGCAATAGCCTGCCGGAAGGTGCCGAACCAACGCTAGTAGCCAGTTATGGTGTTGGCGTCAATGAAGAGCCAAACGGCTTGAGCCTGTCGATGCCACTTGCAATCGACCAGCCTGAGCCAAACCCTCCCATGGTACTGAGGATACCCGCCCAGCCTGGCGAGCAAAGTCAGCAGCCCCTGTCGCCCGCGATCATCGAGATGAAGAACATCATCGAGATTCCCGAAGAGTTGCTAAGGCCACAGGCGCTGATGACGTTCGGCCTGTATCGGACCCAGGAAGACGGTTACAGCAACAGAAGCTCCAGCTACATTGCCGGTGCCGCCCTGTGGCCGACACAGGGACCAGTGACGCTTACCACGTACCTGGATGGCAACACAGTCAATGACGACGAACCCTTGCATCTGCGCGTGGCCTACTACGACCCACATACCATGACCCCGTACGCCGGGAGAACGCTGCGCGGCCTGACCCTTCAAAGCGTTACCGAACTGGAGGCAATCAGCCTGCGACCGCCGCGCCGCAGCTGAATATTGCGCTTCGCCTTGCTCTCCCCCTCTTTGTCGCATCTTCATCAAGGACCCACCAGAAGAAATCCGCTAAAGTCCCTGGGGTTGGCCACAAGCCAACGCCAAGGACTTCGGAGATACCATGAAAAAGCTCTTTATGCTGTGTTGCGCATCCTTGCTCGCAGCCTGCTCCAGCCACACCCCGTCCAACCAGGCCAGCCTGGATGGCGAAGTCTTCTACCTGCAACGCAGTGCCCTGCCACCGGCCGCAACCCTCAGCGTGGAGCTGCAGGACGTCTCGCTGATGGACGCCCCAGCGGTTACCCTGGCCCGCCAGGCTGGCCCGGTCAAAGGCAACGTACCGCTGCCATTCCACCTCATCTACGACCCGGCCCAGGTCAAGCCAGGCCACCGCTATGCGGTAAGCGCGCGCATCGAGCTGGACGGCAAGCTGCTGTTCATAAACACCGAGCACCACGGTGTCATGCTCGACGGCAGTGACCCTCAGCCCGTGCGGATCAAGGTCGATCCGGTCCGCTGACACCCGTATTCATCTGTTTACAAGGAAAGCTTCATGATCCGCACTTCCCTGCGCTTCACCACCCTGTGTGCCGGCCTGCTGCTGTCGGCCAGTGCCCTGGCCCTGTCGCTGGGCGATCTGACCCAGAAAGACGCCACTGGCGGCCTGAAGGATGCCTTGACCCAAGGCGCACAATTGGCCGTCAAGCAGCTGAGCACCCCGGGCGGCTTCAGCGACAACCCCGACGTGCGCATCGAACTGCCTGGCAACCTGGGCAAGGCCGCCAAGGCGATGAAGATGTTCGGCAAGGGTGAACAGGTCGAGGCCTTGGAAACCAGCATGAACAAGGCCGCCGAGGCTGCCGTGCCGCAGGCCCAGGCGATTCTGGTAGATGCCGTGAAGAACATGAGCGTGACCGATGCCAAGGGCATCCTCGCCGGCGGTGACGACTCGGCCACCCAGTACCTGAACAAGAGCAGCCGCGAGCAGATCCGCGCCAAGTTCCTGCCGATCGTCAAGCAGGCTACCGACAAGGTTGGCCTGGCTCAGCAGTACAACAACTTTGCCGGGCAGGCAGTGGCGTTGGGTGTGGTCGATGCCAAGAGCGCCAGCATCGAGAACTACGTGACTGAAAAGGCACTGGATGGCCTGTTCGAGATGATTGCCAAGCAGGAGCAGAGCATTCGCCAGAACCCGGCTGAAGCGGCTACCAGCCTGGCCAAGAAGGTCTTCGGCGCCCTCTGAATCCCGGTTGTCGCAAATCCTTGTAGGAGCAGCCTTGTGCTGCAAAGAGACCGGGGCAGCACATGAAAATTCATGTTGCCGTGCCGGCCTCTTCGCAGCACAAGGCTGCTCCTACAGTGCGATGACAGCCGCTAGGCTTTCTTCACCCTGAACCAAGCCGCATACAACGCCGGCAGGAACAGCAGGGTAAGCACGGTGGCCACGATCAACCCGCCCATGATCGCCACCGCCATCGGCCCGTAGAACACACTGCGCGACAACGGGATCATCGCCAGCACCGCCGCCAACGCAGTCAGCACGATCGGGCGGAAGCGCCTCACCGTGGCTTCGATGATCGCTTGCCAGCGATCCAGCCCCGCCGCGATGTCCTGCTCGATCTGGTCCACCAGGATCACCGAGTTGCGCATGATCATCCCCGCCAGGGCAATGGTGCCAAGCATGGCGACAAAGCCGAACGGCTGGCGGAATACCAGCAAGAACAAGGTCACGCCAATCAACCCCAGCGGCGCCGTGAGGAACACCATCACCGTGCGCGAGAAGCTGCGCAGCTGGATCATCAGCAAGCTCAGCACCACCACCACGAACAGCGGCATGCCGGCATTCACCGACTTCTGCCCGCGCTCGGAGTCCTCGACCGTGCCGCCCACTTCCAGCAAATAACCATCCGGCAGCTTGGCACGAATGTCACGCAGGGTCGGTTCTATCTGTTTCACCAGCGTCGCCGGCTGCTCCTTGTCGTAGATATCGGCGCGCACGGTCACCGTCGGCAAGCGGTTACGGTGCCAGATGATGCCCTCCTCGAAGCCGTACTCCAGGGTCGCGACCTGCGACAACGCCACGCTCTGGCCATTGTCGGTCGGCAGTGCCAAGCTGCCGAGGTTGCCCAGCTCGCTGCGTTCCTGCCGGGTGCCGCGCAGCAGGATCTCGATCAACTCGTTGTCCTCGCGATACTGGCTGACCGTGGTGCCGGTCAGCGAGCTTTGCAGGAAGCTCGACAGGTGAGCGGTGCTCACGCCCAAGGCGCGGGCGCGGTCCTGGTCGATTTCGAGGAACACCGCCTTGCTCGGCTCTTCCCAGTCCAGGTGCACGTTCACCACATGCGGGTTCTGGCGCACCTTGTCGGCCACTTCACGGGCCAGCGCACGGGCCTTCTCGATGTGCTCGCCAGTCACCCGGAACTGCACTGGGTACCCCACGGGCGGGCCGTTTTCCAGGCGGGTGACCCGGGCACGCAGGTCGGGGAACTGGTGATCCATGGTGCTGATCAGCCAGCTGCGCAGGCGCTCGCGGTCTTCCATCGACTTGGCCAGTACCACGAACTGGGCGAAGCTGGCCGCCGGCAGCTGCTGGTCCAGTGGCAGGTAGAAACGCGGCGAACCGGTGCCCACGTAGGCCACATAATTGTCGATACCTTCCTGCTGCTTGAGCAACGCCTCCAGTTGCTTGACCCGCTCGGCGGTGTTGGCCAGCGAGGCACCCTCGGCCAGTTTCAGGTCGACCATCAACTCCGGGCGCCCTGAGGCCGGGAAGAACTGCTGGGGCACGAAACGGAACAGCAGGATACTGCCGACAAAGGCGGCAACGGTCAGCAGGATCACCGTCTTGCGCCGCCGCACGCACCACTCCACCACACGCCGTACACGCTGGTAGAACGGTGTGGCGTAAGGGTCTGGCGCGTGGCCGTCCTTGCCATGACGGGAGGCATGCAGCTTGGCCAGGTCCGGCAGCAGGCGCTCGCCCAGGTAAGGCACGAATACCACGGCGGCCACCCAGGAGGTCAGCAAGGCAATGGTCACCACCTGGAAAATCGAACGGGTGTACTCGCCCGTACTGGAGGCCGCCGTGGCAATGGGCAGGAAGCCCGCCGCCGTGATCAGGGTGCCGGTAAGCATCGGGAACGCGGTGCTGCTCCAGGCGTAGCTGGCCGCCTTGAGGCGGTCGTAGCCCTGCTCCATCTTGATCGCCATCATCTCCACGGCAATGATCGCATCATCGACCAACAAGCCCAGGGCCAGCACCAGCGCGCCGAGGGAGATCTTGTGCAGGCCGATACCGAAGTAGTGCATGGCGGCGAAGGTCATGGCCAGCACCAACGGGATGGCCAGCGCCACCACCAGCCCCGTGCGCAGGCCCAACGAGAAGAAACTCACCAGCAGCACGATGACCAGCGCCTCGACCAGCACCTGGACAAACTCGCCCACGCCGGCCTTGACCGCCGCCGGCTGGTCCGAGACCTTGCGCAGTTCCATGCCGGCCGGCAGGCTGCGTGCCAGGCGCTCGAACTCGCTTTCCAATGCCTTGCCCAGCACCAGGATGTCGCCGCCGTCCTTCATCGAAACCGCCAGGCCAATGGCATCCTCGCCCATGAAGCGCATGCGCGGTGCGGGCGGGTCGTTGAAGCCGCGGTGCACCTCGGCCACATCGCCGATACGGAAGGTGCGTTCAGCTATGCGGATGGGGAACTGGCGGATCTGCTCGACGCTGTCGAAGCGCCCGCTCACCCGCAGTTGCAGGCGCTCGCTGGGCGTTTCGAAGAAACCGGCGGTGCTGACCGCATTCTGCTCCTGCAGGGCCTGCTGCACGGCCTCCAGCGGCACGCCGAGGGTGGCCAGCTTGACGTTGGATAGCTCGATCCAGATTTTCTCGTCCTGCAGCCCGATCAGCTCGACCTTGCCCACGTCCTTGACCCGCTGCAACTGGATCTGGATACGGTCGGCATAGTCCTTGAGCACCGCGTAGTCGAAGCCCTCACCGGTCAGTGCATAGATATTGCCGAAGGTGGTGCCGAACTCGTCATTGAAGAACGGGCCCTGGATCTCCGGCGGCAAGGTGTGGCGGATGTCCGCGACCTTCTTGCGGATCTGGTACCACAGCTCGGGGATGTCCTTGGAATGCAGCGAGTCGCGGGCCATGAAGGTGACCTGCGATTCGCCCGGGCGGGAGAACGAGACGATCCGCTCGTACTCGCCGGTTTCCATCAGCTTTTTTTCGATGCGCTCGGTGACCTGACGCGACACTTCCTCAGCGGTGGCACCGGGCCACAGGGTACGAATGACCATGGCCTTGAAGGTGAACGGCGGGTCCTCACTCTGGCCGAGCTTGGTGTAGGACATGGCGCCAATGGCCGCCAGCAGGATCATCAGGAACAGGACGATCTGGCGGTTGCGCAGCGCCCAGGCAGAAAGGTTGAAACCCATCGGGACTTACTCCTTGGCCGTCAGGTTCACTACGCGGTTGGTACGGTCCACGGGGCGTATCTCCTGGCCCTCGCGCAATACATGGCCACCCGCGGCGACAACCCAGTCGCCGGGGGCGAGGCCTTCGAGCACGGGTACGCTGTCGGCGCCGTAGGGCCCCAGGCGCACCACTGCCCGCTCCAGGCGGCTGTCCTTGTTGACCCGCCAGACGTAGGCCTGGCCGTTTTCCGCTGTGACTGCCGACAGGGGCACCGCCAACGGGATCAGCCCTTCGTGGGCGATGAACACCCGGGCGCTCTGGCCCAGCTCCGCCGGGGTGGCGGCCGAGGTAAAGGCGATGCGGGCAGCGAAAGTGCGCGAACGTGGGTCGGCAGCCGGTGACAGCTCGCGGATACGCCCCTGGAAGCGCTCCTGCGGGTGCGACCATAGCTCCACGCTCACCGGCTGGCCCACGGCAAAGCGGGCGAACTGCTGCTCCGGCAGGCCGATGGCGACTTCCCGCTCGCCATCTGCGGCCAGGGTGAACACGGTCTGCCCTGCGCCGACCACCTGGCCCACTTCCACCTGGCGCTTGGCGATCACCCCGGCCTGCGGGGCGCGCAGCACAGCATATTCAGCCTGGTTGCCAGCCACGTCGAACTCGGCCTTGGCCTGTTTCAGCCGGGCCAGGCCGGCACGGTAGAGATTTTCGGCGTTATCGAACTGGGAATGGCTGACCATTTGCCGGTCCAGCAGCTTCTGGTAGCGATCGCGCTCGGCGCGCACCAGCGACAGGTTGGCCTCGGCGGCTGCCAGCTGGGCACGGTTGGCCTCCAGTTGCAGGCGCACATCCTGCGGGTCCAGTTCGGCCAGCGGCTGGTCGGCCTTTACCCGCTGCCCCTCCTCGACCAGGCGCTTGCTGACCTTGCCGCCTATGCGGAAAGCCAGTTCCGGCTCGAAGCGTGCACGCACTTCGCCGGGGTAACTGTCGGCAGCGGCTTCGGCCGGCTGCGGCTGCACCACCAGCGCCGGGCGCGGCGCAGCCGGTGGGGCGGCTTCCTGGCCGCACGCCGCCAGCAACAGCGCGGCAGCGGCAGACAGAGCAATGAACAAGGCATGGCGCAACATGATGAATCCTTTCGCGGAGGGCACATTCAATATTTGTACTGGAGAGTATATTAAGTCAGGCAACGGATGCCGGGAAGAGGTTGCAGCCGAATACGGCAGGCGTGCGTTGAACGGCATGTGACCGTGCGCCTTCGGGCTCCCGGCGCCAGGGCCATATAGTCCGATACTCCCAGTCCGCCTAGGAGTATCAGCCGATGCGCAGCTCATGGCGCTTCGCCATAGTGGAGGTCTATTACAGAGGCCTGTGGTCAGGCCTCGACAACCGGCAGTGCTTGGGAGAGAGCCATGACTATCCGCAAGAAGAATGCCTCGCCAACAGACAAACACGGCAGTTCCACCGGAGATGACCTACCCCCGATCTCCTCACCAACCGTTACCACCGACCAGAGCGACTACAGCCCTGGCAGCACCGCCATCGTCACGGCCAGCGGCTTCGCGGCTGGCAGCACGGTCGCATTCGAGGTGGACCATGTCACTGACGCCGGTGCGGACAAGCTGTGGGGCACCCCCGACGATGTCCTCGCTACCAGCTCCGGTGAGGGTCACACCCCTTGGTACGTGACCGACGGCGGCGCTGGCGATCTCGACGGCGAAGTCAACGGCAGCATCACCACCTCGTGGTACGTCAACCCCGACGACTCGGCCGGCGCCACCTTCCTGCTCAGCGCGACAGCTGCGGGCGCCGACCAGGTCTTCGGCAGCGCCGATGATGTGAGGGCCACGGCCTCGTTCACAGACAGCGCGCCGATCATCACCGCGACCGGTGTGAGCGTGACGCTGGACGAAACGGCCTCATTGCAGAACGGCACAGCTACACCAACCCCGACTTCGGATGCCGACGACAACGACATCCTGGTGGCGTCCCTGCCCTCCGCATTCTCGACCCGCTTGACCACACTGGGGGCCGGTACCCCTGCTGGTGCCGCCTTGAGCGGCTATACCGGCGCCGTCGGCAATACCGGGAGCAATGCGTTCAGCATCACCCCGGTACCGGGAGGCAGCATCACCGACATCAGCTTCACCGACAGCCTTGGCGCGCCCCTCAATGGCTTGGACAGCGGGCTGGATACCCTCGATGGCGTCGACATCCTGCTCTACACCGATACCAACAACAACATCGTGCTGGGCCGGGCTGGCGGGCCAACAGGCGCGATCATCTTCGCGGGCTATATCGAAGAAACCGGATCGCCCGTCAGCGGCGGCAAGATCTGGACGGTGGAATACCAACCGCTGAAGCATCCGGACACGAGCAACCCCGACGACGCACTCAATCTGCTGAACAAGGTGTTCATCGGCACCAGTCAGGACCTGGTATTCAGCCTGGCCAACGCCCCCTCCGGCCAGAACCTGTTCCTGATGTTCACCACCGCGAACCCGACCGTCGTCAATGACGGTGGCATCCTGCGCATCACCGACCCGACGATCATCGCCACCGGGAAGGACCCGGCCGACCAGTCGAGCGGTGCCAACATCACCACGGGCGATACGATCAATACCAGCCAGGCGGGCGGCCCGACCACCTTTGGCACCAACAACCAGATGATCGTGGAACAGGAAGGTATCCGTTTTACCTTCGTCACCGGCGCCCGGCAGGATGTGACCATTCCCAACCTTGACCAGAACGAAGCGGATATCGAAGCTAACGTCGACTTCACCGCCGTCTTCAATGCGAAGTCGGCCACGTTCGATGTAGTGCAGTTGCAAAGCGGCAAGAGCGCCGTGGTCAGGATCAGCGCCTTCAGCACCGCAGCTGAACCTGGCGTGAATTTCGTCAATGGCTACGCCAACGATGCGTCGGTGGAAATCACCAACGTTCGCGTCATCAATATCGCCACCGGGCAAGTGGTCGAGAACTCGGATGGATCGGTGAATGACCCGAGCATCGTCATCAGCTTTGCTTCCGGCGTCGCCACCCTCACCGGCATCAAAGCCGGCCAGAAGATCGAGTACACCACCACACAGGATCACAACCGCGTACTCGTCGAGAACGGGGCCGCCGTCGACGCCAAAGGCAATGAACATGCCGACTTCGATATCGGCGGTTTCATGCTACGCCAGGTCTCTACCGCAACCGCCGAAATCGGCTCCAAAATGAGCTTCGAAGACGATGGGCCCAGTATCAGCGCCACGGGCACGGAACCGGTCCTGACCGTCGATGAAACGGACCTGACGACCAATGCCACGCAAAGCTTCGCCGCCAACTTCACCTCGGCCTTCGGCGCCGATGGTGCCGGTACGCTCACCTACGCCCTCGGCGTGGTGGCCGGCGCCTCCGGCTTGATCGACACGGCCACCGGCGAGGCCGTCAACCTGTCGCTCAACGGCACCGTGGTGGAAGGCCGCACGGCCACCGGCAACCTACTGGTGTTCACCGTCAGCGTCGCCAGCAACGGTTCCGTCACCCTCGACCAGCTCCGTGCCATCGTGCACCCCAATACCAGCGACCCCGATGACTCGAAGACCCTGACCTCCGACAATCTGGTGACATTGACCGCGACCAAGACCGACAAGGACGGCGACAGCGCCCAGGCCACCCTCAACATCGGGCAGAACCTGGTGTTCAAGGATGACGGCCCAAGCATCAGCACTACCGGCACGGAACCGGTCCTGACCGTCGATGAAACGGACCTGACGACCAACGCCACGCAAAGCTTCGCCGCCAACTTCACCTCGGCCTTCGGTGCCGACGGTGCCGGTACGCTCACCTACGCACTCGGCGTGGTGGCCGGCGCATCCGGCCTGACCGACACGGCCACCGGCGAGGCCGTCAACCTGTCACTCAACGGCACCGTGGTGGAGGGCCGCACGGCCACCGGCAACCTACTGGTGTTCACCGTCAGCGTCGCCAGCAACGGTTCCGTCACCCTCGACCAGCTCCGCGCCATCGTCCATCCCGACACTAGCAACCCCGATGACTCGAAGACCCTGACCTCCGACAACCTGGTGACATTGACCGCGACCAAGACCGACAAGGACGGCGACAGCGCCCAGGCCACACTCAACATCGGCCAGAACCTGGTGTTCAAGGATGACGGCCCGAGCATCAGCACCACCGGCACGGAACCGGTCCTGACCGTCGATGAAACGGACCTGACGACCAACGCCACGCAAAGCTTCGCCGCCAACTTCACCTCGGCCTTCGGCGCCGACGGCGCCGGTACGCTCACCTACGCCCTTGGTGTGGTGGCAGGCGCCTCCGGCCTGATCGACACGGCCACCGGCGAGGCCGTCAACCTGTCACTCAACGGCACCGTGGTGGAGGGCCGCACGGCCACCGGCAACCTACTGGTGTTCACCGTCAGCGTCGCCAGCAACGGTTCCGTCACCCTCGACCAGCTCCGTGCCATCGTGCACCCCAATACCAGCGACCCCGATGACTCGAAGACCCTGACCTCCGACAACCTGGTGACATTGACCGCGACCAAGACCGACAAGGACGGCGACAGCGCCCAGGCTACCCTGAACATCGGGCAGAACCTGGTGTTCAAGGATGACGGCCCAAGCATCAGCACCACCGGCACGGAACCGGTCCTGACCGTCGATGAAACGGACCTGACGACCAACGCCACGCAAAGCTTCGCCGCCAACTTCACCTCGGCCTTCGGTGCCGACGGTGCCGGTACGCTCACCTACGCACTCGGCGTGGTGGCCGGCGCATCCGGCCTGACCGACACGGCCACCGGCGAGGCCGTCAACCTGTCACTCAACGGCACCGTGGTGGAGGGCCGCACGGCCACCGGCAACCTACTGGTGTTCACCGTCAGCGTCGCCAGCAACGGTTCCGTCACCCTCGACCAGCTCCGTGCCATCGTGCACCCCAATACCAGCGACCCCGATGACTCGAAGACCCTGACCTCCGACAATCTGGTGACATTGACCGCGACCAAGACCGACAAGGACGGCGACAGCGCCCAGGCCACCCTCAACATCGGGCAGAACCTGGTGTTCAAGGATGACGGCCCAAGCATCAGCACTACCGGCACGGAACCGGTCCTGACCGTCGATGAAACGGACCTGACGACCAACGCCACGCAAAGCTTCGCCGCCAACTTCACCTCGGCCTTCGGTGCCGACGGTGCCGGTACGCTCACCTACGCACTCGGCGTGGTGGCCGGCGCATCCGGCCTGGTCGACACGGCCACTGGCGAGGCAGTCAACCTGTCGCTCAACGGCACCGTGGTGGAAGGCCGCACGGCCACCGGCAACCTACTGGTGTTCACCGTCAGCGTCGCCAGCAACGGTTCCGTCACCCTCGACCAGCTCCGTGCCATCGTGCACCCCAATACCAGCGACCCCGATGACTCGAAGACCCTGACCTCCGACAACCTGGTGACCTTGACCGCGACCAAGACCGACAAGGACGGCGACAGCGCCCAGGCCACACTCAACATCGGGCAGAACCTGGTGTTCAAGGATGACGGCCCAAGCATCAGCACCACCGGCACGGAACCGGTCCTGACCGTCGATGAAACGGACCTGACGACCAACGCCACGCAAAGCTTCGCCGCCAACTTCACCTCGGCCTTCGGCGCCGACGGCGCCGGTACGCTCACCTACGCCCTCGGCGTGGTGGCCGGCGCCTCCGGCCTGATCGACACGGCCACCGGTTCGGCAGTCAACCTGTCGCTCAATGGCACCGTGGTGGAGGGCCGCACGGCTGTCGGCAACCTACTGGTGTTCACCGTCAGCGTCGCCAGCAACGGTTCCGTTACCCTCGACCAGCTCCGCGCCATCGTGCACCCCAACATCAGCGATCCCGATGACTCGAAGACCCTGACCTCCGACAACCTGGTGACCTTAACCGCGACCAAGACCGACAAGGACGGCGACAGCGCCCAGGCCACCCTCAACATCGGCCAGAACCTGGTGTTCAAGGATGACGGCCCAAGCATCAGCACCACCGGCACGGAACCGGTCCTGACCGTCGATGAAACGGACCTGACGACCAATGCCACGCAAAGCTTCGCCGCCAACTTCACCTCGGCCTTCGGCGCCGACGGCGCCGGTACGCTCACCTACGCCCTGGGTGTGGTGGCCGGCGCCTCCGGCCTGATCGACACGGCCACCGGCGAGGTCGTCAACCTGTCGCTCAACGGCACCGTGGTGGAGGGCCGCACGGCTGTCGGCAACCTACTGGTGTTCACCGTCAGCGTCGCCAGCAACGGTTCCGTTACCCTCGACCAGCTCCGCGCCATCGTGCACCCCAACATCAGCGATCCCGATGACTCGAAGACCCTGACCTCCGACAACCTGGTGACCTTGACCGCGACCAAGACCGACAAGGACGGCGACAGCGCCCAGGCCACACTCAACATCGGCCAGAACCTGGTGTTCCACGATGATGGACCAACACTTGCCTTCGGCAACCTGATCGGGACCGGAAGTATCCTGCCGCAATATGGGTTCTGGGACAGTACGATCGGCGCCGACGGCCTGGGGGCTACCGGTCTGGACATTTCGCTGGTGGGCGGCCAATTCACTTTGGTCAGGCCAGACAACACCACCACGACCGGCACCGGCACACTCACCGAGACGTCGCCTTCACCCGACGCCAATGGTGCGTTCCACTTCACTGGCACCTTGACCGGGGACTTCGACAATAACGCCACAACGGCCAACACCACGATCGACTACACGCTGACGGCCTTTGCCAATGGCAGCTATACACTGGATCTGGTGCAAGGCTTCAGTTCGATCACCACGCTCAGCAGTGCCGACGGCTCGCTCGATGCCGGCGGCCCGGACCCTGTGCGCACCTTGCTGATCCCTAAAACGAATGACCCGACCATTCCATCGGCATCCGAGGAGATCGTGTTCTTCTCCGCCAAAGCACTCGCCTCGACGGCAGACATCTTCACCGGCATAGGCCTCGGGGCCCCCGACCCGACCGAAGCCTCGCTGCAGACCAATCCCCTGCCGTCGTATATCGACCCCGCGTCGATGAACGTCAGCACGTCCGGTATCGGCGTCGCCAACAACCTGTTCCAGGGCGACAACCTGGCGGCGATCAGCGCCGCCGATGAGAGCTTCGTGATCAACCCGGAGACGCTGCTGACGGGCATGAAGGTCTTCATCGACAACTCCGTAGGGGGCTACAACACCGCGACCGAGGACCTGTACTACCGGATCTACTACGCGAATGGGACGACATCGAACCTGACCGAGGTGAATACCCTGACACCAGAGGCTGGCGGTCAGGTGTCGTTCCTGATCCAGAAGGAAGGTTCGTCACTGATTGACGCAGTGCAACTGACGATGGCGCGAGGCGACATCAAGATCCCGGTGATCGAGTTCATCAAGGAAACCGAGAACCTGGCCAGCGACGTCAAATTGCAGTTCAGTGCGACGCTGACGGACAAAGATGGCGACTCCGCGAGTAGCACGTTCGACGCCAATCTGTTCGCCAACGAACCCGAAAACGCACCGTTCGACTTCACCCTGGTTGGCACGACTGGCCAGCGCGATGCCTTCAACGTCGACCTGTCGACCGATCAGCTCCTCTACCAGGTCAGCGGGTTCGATGCTGGCGCGGGGCAACGAGACACACTGGTGCTCAATGGCGATCCAAATGCCGTCGTCCAGCCGATCGACAACAATGGCGCAGACAGCATCGTGACCATTGCCGAATCCGGCGGGCAGACGACGACCATCACCCTGGTCGGGGTCGATATCTTCAACAGCGACATCTTCAACGGCAGCGCCTGAAACACTGCGTACGTGAAACCTGCGAGGGTGGCCTGGAAACCACCCTCGAAGCGCAATGCCAGTCAGTTAAGCGAAGTGGAGCCGCTTTGCGGCCCATCGCCGGCAGGCCGGCTCATTTAACAAAACATGACTCATTGGTTCGGCGAGGTTCTGTAGGAGCAGCCTTGTGCTGCGAAGAGGCCGGTACTGACAAAGCCTGTCTATTGCTTGTACCGGCCTCTTCGCAGCACAAGGCTGCTCCTACAAAGGACGCTCAAACGAGCGATAGTTGTTATCTGCGCGACAGCGCAGCCCAAAAGGAGCTTCGCCCCCAAAGGCCCTGGCCAATGGGCATTCAGTCCATCTCTCCCGATTTGGACGCAGGCGGCTCTTCGCCACCGGTGAGTCCGTGCCGCACCGCATACATCAGCAAGTCGATGCGGTTGGTGAGGTTGAGCTTCTGATAGATGCTGCTGAGGTGATTGTGCACGGTGTGTTCGCTGATGCCCAAGCGCCCGGCGATGCACAGGTACTTGGCAGACGGATCGCCAACGATGGCGCGAACGAGTTCCCGCTCGCGCAACGTCAGCCGTGCATGTTTCGCCTGCGCCGGATTACACCTGAACGGTATATGCCTGGCCGAGGCATAACCGGAAAGCCCACTGACCCAGGCCCTGTCCAGCCCGATGTCGCAATGGTGGACTTTGATGATGGCCTGGATAATCGACTCCGTTGAATCCTCGGCCAGCACGATGCCAAGCGCGCCCGCCTCAATGGCCTGTGCAACGGGGGCGGCCTCATACACCCCTTTGAGTACCAGCACTTTCATGTCGCCAGAGCGCGCGAGTTCGGCAACTACCTCGAGCGGGTCCAGCGCATCTGGAAAAAAGCTGAAGAAAATGACATCGGGCCGCAACTGGTCGGCAAGTTCCAGCGCATGGGTATAGGTGGTGGCCTGACCACTCACTTCCATACGGGGCTTTCTGGCATTTATCAGATCGTGAAGCCCCAGGAGCACCAGAGGCCGACAATCGATCAGCATCACACGTATCATCTTTATATGGTCCGGCATCATCTGCTTGCCTCCCATGAAAAACGTTCCATGTCCTCCCCTTGTAAGCCTTTTCCTACAGACCCTTCGGTGGAGTCTAGGCGAACCTTGCCTGCTGCCAGTCCCTCGCGCCGGCAGGCAGCACCTCAAGACCCATGTGGATGGGAGCCATGTTCACCCCGTCCCGCCGCTGAAAATCAATGGCTTGGGCTCATCGGGCGCCCCCATGAGGGCACTTCTGCATTCGACGAAAAGTCAACTAATCGACGAGTGGCGCGAAGTTACACACGTTAAAATTATCTCGTCAATTTACCGCCACACAGGTTTTCCCCGCAGGCTTTAGCCGGATGGCGCCTGAACCGTTAAGATGGTGTTTCTTCAACCAGATGCAGACCACAATGTCCAACGACGCACCCATCGGCCCGGGCCGGCCCAAGGACCTGGCCAAACGCGAGGCAATTCTCGAAGCAGCCAAAGCCCTTTTCCTCAGCCTCGGCTACGCCAACACCAGCATGGATGCGGTCGCTGCGGCGGCAGGTGTTTCAAAGCTCACCGTATACAGCCACTTCACCGACAAGCAGACGCTTTTCGGCTCGGCGGTCATGGCAACCTGCCAGATCCAGTTGCCCGACCTGCTGTTCGAGTACCCCGACGGTGTGCCGGTAGAAGAGGTACTGCTGACCATTGCCCGTGGTTTCCAGGCGCTGATCAGCAGCGATGAAGCGGTCAAACTGAGCCGCCTGATCATGGCCCAGGGCAGCCTCGACCCGAGCTTTGGCGAATACTTCTACGAAGCCGGGCCCAAGCGCGTGCTGGCGGGGATGGAAGCTTTGCTGCGCGGGGCGCACGAGCGCGGGCTGCTGCGCATCGACAACCCGCTGCGAGCTGCCGAACACTTCTTCTGCCTGGTCAAGGGCGCGCCGGATTATCGGTTGCTGCTGGGGTGTGCCGGGCCGCTGGAAGGTGACGAGGCGGAAGCGCATGTGCGCGAGGTGGTGGGGGTATTCTTGCGAGCTTACCAGGCCTGAGGCATCTGCTGGCAAACGCGGTCTTTTTGCAGGCGTAACTTTCTTGCACACCCTCGAAAGCTGTCGCGGTCCCTGTGGGAGCGGCTTTAGCCGCGAACACCGGCAAAGCCGGTGCCATCCACCACGTCAGCTTCTTCGCGGGTAAAACGCTCCCACAGGCCCAGCGCGGCCTTCAAAGGCGGCATAGTGCCTGCAGGAACGCGTCCGTCAATCACCGTGCTGGAAACCAGCACACTTACCTGACAGTTTTGCCAGTATCCAATCAGGCATCTTCGTGACAGGCTCGCATGCACACCCTGCACATGAGCGTCACCACCATGCGATTGCAAGCACTCAAGCTCTTTTACAAGGGCAGCAAACTCTCGGTATTGCATACGAGCGGTGCTCACCACACAGTGGTCAGCGCCAACCACCAGAACCTGTGCGAAACGAATAGTAAAACTGCGCAAAAACGACTACTGGCCACCGATGCACAAGATTCAACAGTCGCAATCAATTCGCAAGGCCAGACCACCATTGCCTACAGCCCCTTTGGCAAAGACAGTTACTCACTTGGCAGCTCATTGTTATCCCGCTTCACGGGCCAGAGTTTGTTGGCTTCTGGAATAGGTTACTTACTAGGTAATGGCCACCGCCTTTTCAACCCTGGAATAATGCGTTTCCACAGCCCGGACAGTTTGTCGCCGTTTGATAGAGGTGGTATCAATGCCTATGCCTACTGCGCCAACGACCCCATAAACAGAGTAGACCCTAGTGGTAAATCTTTCAGATCCATTTTCAAATGGAAACGTGGTGGATATTCATACGAAAAGCTTGCGCCACGATTGGAGGAAAGAAACCCTACACTTTCTAAAAACGAATACAAGGCTTTAAAAAAATCAATCGCAAAACGCGAAAAGCAAGTGATAGATGAGCTGAACTGGGCTATTTCAAACGGCGAGCAGAGCACAGTAAACAATACCATCGCCAAAAATGATATTCTCCAAGGACAACGCAGAAAACTGGACAATCTAGTGCTCGACGAGCACAACCGATATAATCCAGACATTATTAAAGAACTTATTGACAACGCCCCGAAAAATACAACCGGCAAACTTGCTGAAGAGCTACTAGCCCCTCCGACACCACAATCGCTTATCAATATGATACCGGAGGGTCTGCTAATGGAGGATATGCAGGTACGCTTGCGCCGCCTGCGTAATGGCTAAGCCTTTAACGCTTTCTTCGGATAAATATCATACCGGCTCGACTTGCCCTCCAGGCTATGGCTCGGCTTCGGCCCGTCGATGATCGGCGCCTTGCGCGGCCGCTTCACCACCACCCGGTGGCTGGCCAGCGCCAAGGCGGCTTCGAGCAGGGCCGGGGCATCCAGGTCATCACCGACCAACGGGCGGAACACACGCATTTCCTTCTTCACCAGCGCACTCTTGTCCCGGTGCGGGAACATCGGGTCGAGGTAGATCACTTGGGGCGCCTCGCCTTCCCAGGCGCGCATGCGCTCGATGGCGTTGCCGGTCAGCAGGCGCATGCGCCCCACGATCGGCCCCACCTCTTCATCCGCACGGGCCCGCGCCAGGCCGTCCTCCAGCAGCGCGGCAATCAGCGGCTGGCGTTCGATCAGGGTCATCTGGCAGCCCAGGCTGGCCAGCACGAACGCGTCCTTGCCCAGCCCGGCAGTGGCATCCAGCACCTGCGGACGCACGCCCTGGGCAATGCCCACCGCCTTGGCGATCATCTGCCCGTTGCCACCACCGAACAGGCGCCGGTGCGCGGCCTGGCCTTCGACAAAGTCCACCCGCACCGGCCCCGGTGCCTGCGGGCCCAATTGCTGGATCTGCAAGCCATCGACGCCCACCTGTACGGCAAACCCGGCAGCATCGTCCTGCAGCGGCAACTCCAGGCGCTGTGCCCACGCAGCGGCTTGCGCCTCGAATTCAGCCGACAGCGCCTCGACCCGGATACCTGTGCCCTGCTCTTCCATCATTCACACCTAGAAATTAAACCCAGCCCTTAATGTATCGGCTACTTCGGCCGATACAGGCAATATCCCGCTATTCTGCCAGAGCACAACGCGCGCGACTGCCATGTCAGATACTCTTCCCATCGGCTTGACCTACCTGTCGCCTGTCGGCAACTACAGTCAGCACAACACTCAGGCACTCGGGGGCGTCAGCCACCTGTGGCAGGATTTCTTTGCCCGGGCCATGGCCGAGCAGCAGGAAGAGCCCGTAGACAGCGTCAGCCAGTCGTTCGTGCAATACGACCAGAGCAGTGGCGAGCCGATCGGCGGCGCCCGGGCGCTAGCCCTGATCGACGCCCAGCGTGCCTGCCCGGTGCATGACACCATCGTGGCACCGCCCGAGCCACTGTTCCTGCCCAAGGCAGAACTCGAAGCCAACCTGCTGCCGCCCGCCCCCGAGCCGTTCAGCGCAGTCGAGCTGATCGAGCAGCAGCGCCAGCTCGATATCAGCAACAGCTGGCTACGCCCGGTGGTGATGAGCCAAGGTCACCCGATTGCCGAGCCCGGCCCCGGCCCTGCTCCGCGCTCGCTGTTCCTGCCGATCGCCGAGTTCGAGACCAACCTGCTGGACCCGGCGCCCGAACCGTTCGATGACGCCACCCTGGCCAAGCAACAGAACGACCTGGAGTTCGACATCCACTGGGCACGCCCGGTGGTGCTTAACAACGTGCGCGCCCACGCCTGAACGCGCCCACGCTCAGCGACAGATCTGCCAGCGGCCCATGTCCACATGAAAGTGGTTGTAGTGTGCAGCGTTGTAGTCCGGCCCAAGTACCGTGCTGAAGCTGTCACAGGCCGCCCGCTGCACCTGACGAAGGAATTCCGCTTTCTGCCCGCCCGCCTGCCAGTCCCGCGCAAGGACGATGCGCTGGCCGTCCCGCAGGCGAAAGCCACTGATGTCCAGGGCATCGGCCGTGGCGTGCTGGCTCAGCCGGCCCTGCTTGCGGTGGTAGACATTGCGGCAGGCAAAACTGCCCAGGTGGTCGACCTGAGCCACCGGCTGCCCCAACACCCGTTGCGCCACAGGCTGCAGCCCATGGTTTTCGAACAGTGCATATGCCACTGCCAACGGACAACTGGCCAGGAAGCTGCCGCCGAGCCGCGCCTGACCACCGTCGATACGCCATACATTCCGCAATGGGCAGTTGGCAGTAGCCGAACTGTCGGCCTGTGCCCGGTAGCGCAGCTGGCTGGTTTGAAGTGCCAGGCGACACAGCGTCGGGTCATCACGAAGGCGGGACAGCTTGTAGGGGGTCAGCAGGTTGGGGGGCTGACGTACGTCCAGCGGCGCCCACGGGTTCCACGCGGCGGGCAGCCGCCAACCCAGGTGCCAAGCCAGCCCCGCAAGCAACGACAGGCCGGCCAGCAACGCCAGCACGGCCCTCATCAACGGCGGAACAGGTCGTTGAGTTGGGCGAATGGCAGCGCCTGCTCACCGTAGCCGAAGGTGCCCTCATCGCGAATCTCCAGCGCGGCCCGGTGGAAGGCCCCCAACGCGGCACGGGCAAGCGACGAGCCGACGCTGATGCGGCGTACACCCAGGTCCTGCAACTGGTTGACGCTCAGCGGCACGCCCGCCATGCCCATCAGCACATTCACCGGCCGCGGCGCGAGGGCCTGCACCACCGCGCGGATTTCCTCGACAGTGCGCAGCCCTGGCGCGTACAGCACATCAGCACCGGCCTCGGCATAGGCCTGCAGGCGCAGGATGGTGTCGTCCAGGTCCATGCGCCCGTGCAGCAGGTTCTCTGCCCGGGCGCACAGGGTGAACGGGAACGACAGGCTACGCGCTGCCTGCACAGCTGCACGAATGCGCTCCACGGCCAGCCCGAAGTCGTAGATGGGCGCTTCACTGCGGCCACTGGCATCTTCGATGGAACCGCCTACCAGGCCAGCCTCGGCAGCGCGCAGGATGGTCTGGGCACAATCTTCGGGCAGGTCACCAAAGCCGTTCTCCAGGTCAGCGGCCACCGGCAGCGGGGTGGCATCGACGATCTCCCCGGCATTATCAAGGGTATCGTCCAGGCTCAAGGCGCCTTCGGCGTCCGGACGGCCCAGGCTGAAAGCCAAGCCTGCACTGGTGGTGGCCAGCGCCTCGAAGCCCAGGCTGGCCAGCAACTTGGCCGAGCCGGCATCCCACGGGTTGGGGATGACGAAGGCGCTGTCGCGCTCGTGCAGGGCCTTGAAGGCTTCGGCTCGCAGGGTTTGCACATCCATGGTTCAACCTCCGGCAGTCAGGGAAAGGTCAGAGTAGCCCCAGTTGTTCGACCTCGGGGGTGCGCGACAATTCCGGCAACGCGGCAAGGCCCGGCAGGCGCTGCATCAGGCGTTGATGAAAGCGCTGGGCCAGCGCCGCGGCCAGGCGGTTGTCCGAGGTGTGCAGGAAGATGTATGGGTTGCGGCCTTCCTCGATCCAGGCGGCGACCTTGTCCACCCAGGGGGTAAGGAAGGCCTCGTTGGCCTCCAGCTGCGGGTGGCCGATGAAGCGCACCTGCGGGTGCTGGCTGAAGGCTGCCGGGCGAGGCGGTACCTTGGGCTTCTTAGCCTGCGCATGCAGCACGGCAGGGTCACGAGAGGTGCAACTGAACAAGGCGCGCGGGTCCAGGCAGATACGCTCCACACCGCGCTCATGCAGCAGGCGGTTGAGCAACCGCTCTTCTTCACCCTTGGCGAAGAAAGCCTGGTTACGCACCTCCACGGCCACCGGCACTCCGACTTCGTCAAGGAAGTGGCAAAGCTCGCCCAGCCGTGCTGGGCTGAACTGGGCCGGCAACTGCAGCCAGTACGGCGCTACGCGCTGTCCCAGCGGGGCCATCAGGCGGGTGAAGTCAAAGGCCGGTTCCAGCTGATCGCGCAGGTCGCCTTCATGGCTGATGTCCCGGGGGAACTTGGCAGTGAAGCGGAAGTGTTCGGGCATGATCTGCGCCCAGCGCGCAATGGTGCCGGGTGCGGGGCGTGCGTAGAAAGTGGTGTTGCCCTCGACGGCGTTGAACACCTGGCTGTAGTAGCCGAGCATTTCACCGCTGTTGGCGTCGGCGGGATACAGGTAGTCGCGCCAGGCGTTTTCGCTCCATGACGGGCAACCGAGAAAATAAGGCAGTGGTGATGGACTCATCCACTAAATGTACAGGTCGAGCCCCAGTACTTCCATGTCCCAGTCGGTAAAACCGGCAGTGCTCAGGTAGCTGGCCAATGCGGTAGCGGTGCGGCGGTCACGGGCGCGGGGGAAGATCATGTCCTGCTGGCGCGCTGGCAGGCCACCACTGCGACGGCGAGCGGTGGTTTCCTGAGGGGCGGTCTCGACCTCCTCGATCACCTCGGCATCATCGATGGCCTCGTCACGCACAGCTGCCTTGCGCGGCGTGCGCTTGATCGGATAGGACTGCGATGAGAAACCGTCGATACGCATGGCATGAGCACTCAGAACCAATGATGGCAATTTAGCAGCATCAGGGTTCCATCGCTAATGCTCGAGTGATAACTGGACCACAGATCGCGCAAAAGGTTTTAGTGTCATCGGCGATAACCGACGAACAACACTCAGCGCTTCTTGGGTGTCGCTACATTATCGCGCAGGTAGACCGGTTGCGCCTGTTCGGCAACGATCGCCTCGCCACGCGCCCAGGCAAAGCTGGCCAGGCTGAGGATGTCCAGGGCGTTGGGCAAGGCACTGGCATTGCTGGCGGCCACCTGCACCGCCAGGCGCTCGGCATAACCCCAACCGGTACCGGCGCCGAACCACTCGCCAGCGCTGCCCACCGGCAGCGCCACCTGCTCGGGCGGCAGCACTGCCTCCTGGCCGACCAGGCGCATTTCACCTTCGGTGGCCTGATAGCAGCCCCAATACACTTCATCCATGCGCGCATCAATGGCGGCCGCCACTTGCTGTACACCGTGTTCACGCAACGCGCCCTGGGCCAGCGCGGCCAGGTTGGACACCGGCAAAACCGGGCGTTCCAGTGCGAAGGCCAGGCCCTGGACCACCCCGATGGCAATGCGCACGCCGGTGAAAGCGCCCGGCCCACGGCCAAAGGCGATGGCATCCAGCGCATTCAGCGCCACGCCGGACTCGGCCAGCAGCTGCTTGATCATCGGCAGCAGCTTCTGGGCATGCATGCGCGGGATCACCTCGTAATGGCTGGTTACCTTGCCGTCATGCAAAAGTGCGACGGAACAGGCTTCGGTGGCGGTATCCAGGGCCAGGAGGGTGGTCATCGAACGGGTATCCAGGTACTAGGGGGAAAAGAGCGGCAGTATAGAGCAGCGGCGGCGTTGTGTCCCGAAGGGGCAGCTGTACGGCCATTGCCCGCTCGGCTGGCGCGGTCCCTGTAGGAGCGGCCTTGTGTCGCGATGGGCCGCAAAGCGGCCCCTGCAATTTTCGCGGCGAAGCTGAGTTTTTGGGGCCGCTGCGCGCCCCATCGCGACACAAGGCCGCTCCTACAGGGATCGCATTTGGCAACAGGGCCACAAACGACAACGGCCCGCAAGCGGGCCGTTGTCGAGGTGCGTCGGGTGCTGGATCAGCTCAGGGCTGCCAGGACCTTGGCGGTGATGGCTTCGACCGAGCCGACGCCTTCGATGTGGCTGTACTTCGGCTTGCCGGCATTGGCGGCCGACAGCTTCTGGTAGAAGTCCACCAGCGGCTTGGTCTGGCTGTGGTAAACCGACAGGCGATGGCGAACGGTCTCTTCCTTGTCGTCATCACGCTGGATCAGGTCTTCACCAGTCTCGTCGTCCTTGCCTTCCACTTTCGGCGGGTTGTACTGAATGTGGTAGGTGCGGCCCGAAGCCAGGTGCACGCGGCGGCCAGCCATGCGGCCGACGATTTCCTCGTCGTCCACGGCGATTTCGACCACGGCGTCGATGTCGACACCGGCAGCGACCATGGCTTCGGCTTGCGGGATGGTGCGTGGGAAGCCGTCGAACAGGCAGCCCTTGGCGCAATCAGGCTGGGCGATGCGCTCCTTGACCAGGCTGATGATCAACTCGTCGGAGACCAGCTGGCCGGCATCCATGACTTTCTTCAGTTCCAGGCCCAGCGGGGTACCAGCCTTGACGGCGGCACGCAGCATGTCACCGGTGGAAATCTGGGGTATACCGAACTTTTCGGTGATGAACTTTGCCTGAGTACCTTTACCGGCCCCGGGAGCTCCCAGCAGAATTACGCGCATCTCGTGCTCCTCAAATTTTGTTATGAAATTCAATGGATTCGGCGACCAGGGCCAAGTCCGGAAAATCGGGTATGACCATAAATCGGTCAGAAGGCTGCTCAAGATACACAGCGCCCGGCAGCCAGACAAGCGTCCCAAAGTTGCAGGATTGCGCCACCTACGGCTGGCCTGGCAGGCGGTTGCGCCCGGCGCAACCACCCTCTTCGCCCACTTGCATCCCCCGCACTGCACCTGCCCGGTGCTCCCCGGGCCTACCTTCAGCCGGTATTGCGCAGGCCGGCTGCAATACCCGCCACAGTCACCAGCAAGGCCTGCTCCAACGGGCTGTCCAGAGCGGCTTCGCGGCTGCGCGAGCGGGCCAGCAACTCGGCCTGCAGGCGGTGCAACGGGTCCAGGTAGGTATTGCGCAGGCTGATGAATTCCAGCGTCTCGGGGCTGTGCGCCAGTAGCACCGGCTGCCCGGTAAGGCCCAGTACCACCTGGCAGGACTGCGACAATAGGTCGCGCAGGTGCGCACCCAAAGGCAGCAGGTGCGGTTGCACTAGACGTTCGTCGTAGGCCTCGGCGATCTGCGCATCGGCCTTGGCCAACACCATCTCGAGCATGTCGATGCGGGTGCGGAAGAACGGCCATTGCTCGCGCATCTGTGCCAGCAGTTCACCCTGGCCACGCGCCAGTGCATTGTTCAATGCCGTTTCCCAACCAAGCCAGGCTGGCAGCATCAGGCGGGTCTGGGTCCAGCCGAAGATCCACGGGATGGCCCGCAGGCTTTCGATGCCACCGGCGCGGCGCTTGGCCGGGCGGCTGCCCAGCGGCAGGCGCCCCAGTTCCTGCTCCGGGGTGGACTGGCGGAAGTACTCGACAAAATCGGGGTTCTCCCGCACCACGCCGCGGTAGGCCTTGACGCCATCGGCGGCCAGTTGGTCCATCACCTCGCGCCAGGCCGGCTGTGGTGGTGGCGGTGGCAACAAGGTGGCTTCGAGCACGGCGGCCAGGTACAGGTTCAGGTTCTGCTCGGCGATGCCCGGCAAGCCGAACTTGAAGCGAATCATCTCGCCCTGCTCGGTGGTGCGGAAGCGCCCCGCCACCGAACCGGGTGGCTGCGACAGGATCGCCGCGTGGGCCGGGCCACCGCCGCGGCCTACCGTGCCGCCACGGCCGTGGAACAGCAGCAACTCGACCTGGTGCTCGGCGCAGATACGCACCAGGTTTTCCTGGGCCCGGTACTGCGCCCAGGCCGCAGCCGTGGTACCAGCGTCCTTGGCCGAGTCGGAATAGCCGATCATCACTTCCTGCGGGCCGCGCAGGTTCGCGCGGTAGCCTGGCAGGCCGAGCAGGCGCTGCATCACCGGGCCGGCATTGTCGAGGTCGGCCAGGGTCTCGAACAGCGGCACCACGCGCATGGGCCGAGTCAGGCCGGCCTCCTTGAGCAGCAACTGCACCGCCAGCACATCCGAGGCAGCACCGGCCATCGAGATGACGTAAGAGCCCAGCGAGGCGGCCGGCGCAGCGGCAATTTCCCGGCAGGTGGCCAGTACCTCGGCGGTATCGGCCTGCGGCTTGAAGTGCGCGGGCAGCAGTGGCCGGCGGTTTTTCAGCTCGGCCTGGAGGAACTCGATGCGCTGCTCTTCATCCCAGTCGGCATAACGCCCCAGGCCCAGGTAGTCGGTAATCTCGCTCAACGCATCACGGTGGCGAGCGGCGTCCTGGCGCACGTCCAGGCGGCCCAGGAACAGGCCAAAGGTCACGGCGCGGCGCAGGCAGTCGAGCAACGGGCCTTCGGCGATCACACCCATGCCGCAGGCGTGCAGGGACTGGTAGCACAGCTCCAGCGGCGCGATCAGGTCGCGGTTGTCCACCAGCACCTCGGCGCTGGCCGGCTGGCTGCTGGTCAATGCCGAATGCGCCCACGCGCGCGTTGCTCGCAGGCGATCGCGCAGTTGCTTGAGCAGGGAGCGGTAGGGTTCGGCACTGTCGCCGACCTGCTCGCGCAGCGCATCGTCGGCCTGCTGCATGGACAACTCGGAAGCCAGCGCATCGATGTCGCGCAGGAACAGGTCGGCAGCCATCCAGCGCGCCAGCAGGAGGACTTCGCGGGTGACCGCTGCGGTCACGTTGGGGTTGCCATCACGGTCACCGCCCATCCACGAGGCGAAGCGGATCGGCGCCGCCTCCAGCGGCAGGCGCAGGCCGGTAGCCTCCAGCAGGGCCTTGTCGACCTTGCGCAAGTGGCTGGGGATGGCGTGCCACAGCGAATGCTCGATCACCGCGAAGCCCCACTTGGCTTCATCTACCGGCGTCGGTCGGGTGCGGCGGATTTCTTCGGTGTGCCAGGCCTCGGCGATCAGCCGGCGCAGGCGCTCGCGCACCTGCTGGCGTTCCCCCGGGGTCAGGTCGCGGTGGTCCTGGGCAGCCAGTTGGCCGGCGATGGCGTCGTACTTCTGGATCAGGGTGCGGCGAGCCACTTCGGTGGGGTGCGCAGTGAGCACCAGTTGGATGTCGAGCTTGGCCAATTGCCGGGCCAGGGCATCATTGCTGTGCCCGGCCTGCTTCAGGCGCGCCAGCAGCTCGGGCAGCACCCGGGCCTCGAACGGCTCGGGCTGGTCGGCGTCGCGGCGGCGGATCAACTGGTACTGCTCGGCCATGTTGGCCAGGTTGAGGAACTGGTTGAAGGCCCTGGCCACGGGCAGCAAGTCTTCATCGGCCAGGTCCGCCAGGGTCGAGCTCAGTTGCTCGCCGGCGCTACGGCGGTCGGCCTTGGCACTGTGACGGATGTCCTCGATCTTCTGCAGGAACGCCTCGCCATGCTGCAGGCGAATGGTATCGCCAAGCAGTTCACCCAACACATGGACATCTTCACGCAAACGCACATCGATATCGGTCATTGGCCCTCTCTCCGGCGCGGCTCTGGCGCATTGCATCCCTTTTTCAGCCTTTACGCGATCCCCTGTGGGAGCGCGGTATTCGCTCCAAGAGTGCCCACAGCCAGGCGCCGATGGCAAGCCGTGATCGGCCAAAGCAAACTAAAGTGAAAGCACGACAATCCCATGCATTGCAGCCCTTTCAGGCGTCAACAGAGGTCAGCATGAAAATCCGTGAACTCGCCCAGCACTGGGAACAGAATGCCGCCGGCACCCTCAGCCCCACGGGCCATGTCCTGCATCTGGACCTTGAGTCCGAAGCGCGACTGGCCGCGCTGATCGACATGTACCCCAAGCGCACCGCCGAGGAACTGCTCGGTGAGCTGGTCGCGGCAGCCCTCGAGGAACTGGAAGCCAGCTTCCCCTATGTGCAAGGCCGCCAGGTCATTGCCACCGACGAGGAAGGCGACCCGCTGTACGAGGACATCGGCCCTACTCCGCGCTTTCTGTCACTGTCGCGACAGCATCTGCACGCCCTGAGCAACCCAGGGGCCGATAGCGAATAGCTAAGGTGTAGGTCATGAGTTTTGCGGCGCCCGGGAGATCGAGCGCCGCCCGCGCGGCGCTTCGCAGCGCAAGGCTGCTCCTACATCTATTTCGGGCCAATTATTCCTGTGAGGTTTGTGCGCGAATGCTTTGGCGCATGGCTCGATATCGCGTTGTACGAACAAGGTGGTCGCGTGCACTGGCACAGGCGTGACTGGCCCGAAACAGATGTAGGAGCAGCCTTGCGCTGCGAAGCGCCGCGCGGGCGGCGCTCGATCTCCCAGGCGCCACAAACCCCAAACATGATCAAATTTTTCTGAACTATCCGAAAAACGCGTCAGTCACAGCCAATAGCCATCACGCTAAAACCCTGCACACCTGCCGTTGTGCACCGTTGAGCTGAAGCGCGCGCACGTGTCAGGGAACGAGCGATGGACTGCTACGGACAACGTCGTAAACAGGAGTAATCCAATGGAACTGACCACCAAGAACACCCGCATCTACAAACCCTCATCCACTCATGTGCGCGGGTTCAAGCTGGCAGCGCTGGCCTTGGGCAGCAGCCTGGTCCTGGCCGGCTGTGCGGGCAACCCGCCCACCGAGCAGTATGCAGTCACCCAGTCCGCCGTGAACTCGGCCGTCAGCGCTGGCGGCACCGAGTTCGCCGCCGTGGAAATGAAAGCGGCCCAGGACAAGTTCAAGCAGGCCGAGATCGCCATGCATGACAAGAAGTACGACGACGCCAGGCGCCTGGCCGAACAGGCCGAATGGGACGCCCGCCTCGCCGAACGCAAAGCCCAGGCGGCCAAGGCCCAGAAGGCCGTGCAGGATGCCCGCCAGGGCGTTCAGGACGTACGTGAGGAAGGCCTGCGCAGCGCTCAGTGAGCCCTGCCCTGCCCACCTCGGTCTTCGCACACGATCAAAGGATGAACACTATGCGCAACTACGTCATGATTCCCGCCCTGCTGGCCCTGAGCGTCGGCCTTGCCGCCTGCTCGCACGACCCTAACGCCAACCTCGAATCGGCCCGCACCAACTTCTCCTCGCTGCAGAGCGACCCGCAATCGAGCAAGGTTGCGGCGCTGGAGACCAAGGACGCCCAGGACTGGCTGAACAAGGCCGACAAGGCCTACATGGACCGTGAAGACGAGAAGAAGGTCGACCAATTGGCCTACCTGACCAACCAGCGCGTCGAAGTGGCCAAGCAGACCATCGCCCTGCGCACTGCCGAAAGCGAACTGAAGAACGCTTCGGCCCAGCGCGCCCAGGCCAAGCTTGACGCACGCGACGCACAGATCGCCAAGCTGCAGGACAGCCTCAACGCCAAGCAGACCGACCGCGGCACGCTGGTCACCTTCGGAGACGTGCTGTTCGACTTCAACAAGGCCGAACTCAAGAGCAACGCCTACCCGAACGTCACCAAGCTGGCGCAATTCCTCCAGGAAAACCCGGAACGCAAGGTGATCGTCGAGGGTTACACCGACAGCGTCGGCTCGGCCAACTACAACCAGGGCCTGTCGGAGCGCCGCGCCAACAGCGTACGCATGGCACTGGTACGTGCCGGCGTCGACCCGGCGCGCATCGTCGCCCAGGGCTATGGCAAGGAGTACCCCGTCGCGGACAACTCGAGCAATTCGGGGCGTGCGCAGAACCGCCGGGTGGAGGTGACCATCTCCAACGACAACCAACCGGTGGCACCTCGCTCTGTGAGCCAGGTACAGCAGTAAGGCTGGCTAGCTGAACTGACAAGCCCCGCGATCGAAGCGGGGCTTTCTTTTGCCTGTTCCGACCCTTTCGCGGCTGAAGCCGCTCCCACAGGGACTGGCGCGGTCCCTGTAGGAGCGGCTTCAGCCGCGAAAGGGCCAGCACAGGCAGCAGAGATGATGGCTCACTGCACCTGCTGCGGGGTTTCCTCGCCCATGCAACGCACCGCGCGCTTGCGGTTGTCCACCAGCACCCCTGTCAGGCCTTTCTGCTGGGTATCGAACAGCACCAACACGCCGTCGACGCACTGGGCCATTTGTGGTGCCGGGTCCAGCGAGACCTTGTAGTCCTCGCCGGGGATGGTCTTGAGCATGGTGAAGTCCTGCAGCAACAGGGCATCTTCGGGCTTGGCGAAATGCAGGTAACCGTAGTACCACAAGGCCCCCACCGTCACGATGATGCTGCCGATACCGGTCAGGATCAGCGGGATGGCGTTGCGTTCTTCACTCATTGCTTGTTCTTCTCGTCAGGGTAATTGGGCACTTCGGCCAGCCGCCGCAGGCCGTTGAAATGGCTGGGGTCGTCAAGAAAACGCAGCATAACCTGGCGCCAGGTCGGGTCGGCGAAGGTCTGCACGTGGCCACCACGGGTCAGTTGCAGCACCCGCGGCGCTGGCGCGTGCTGGTACAGGCGGATGCCGTTGTCCATCGGCACCAGGGTATCGTCGATGCTGTGGAAGAACAGCTTGGGCGGGCTGCTCAGCTGCTCGATCGAGCGGATCGCGCTGTCACCGTCCGGCACCAGCCACGACAGCGGCACCTGCAGCGGCCAGGTCATCCACGAGGTGCTGAGGGCAAAGCGCCCGACCGCACGGTAACTGGCCGGCACACCGTCGAATACCAAAGCACTGAAACGCTGGCGCTGCTCCGGGTGGGCCGCCAGGTAGTGAATGGCCATGGCCCCGCCAAGGCTCTGCCCCAGCAGCACCAGCGGCTTGCCCTTGACTTCGGGCGCCTGCTCCAGCCAGGCCATGGCCGCGGCGATGTCCTGGTACACCTCGGGCAGGCTCGGCTCGCCCTGGGACAGGCCATAGCCGCGGTAATCGATCATCAACACCTGGTAGCCCTGCTCCGGCAGCCAGTAGCTGCCGCCCAGGTGCCCAGGCAGGTTGCCGCCATTGCCATGCAGGTGCAGCACCGTGCCCTTGACCTCGACCCCGGTCTTGGCCGGCAACCACCAGCCGTGCAGGCGGATGCCATCAGCAGTGATCAAGGTGACATCGCGGTACTCGAGCCTGGCCCGCTCGGGCGTGAACGGCTGGCCGCGCTCGGGATAGAACAGCAGGCTGCTGCAACCGCCCAGGCCCAGCAGGATCAAACCCAGGGCCAGCAGGCGGCAGCACTCAGAGAATGTTCGCGTAATCGGCTTCAATACGGTCCAGGCTCAGGTGGTTGAGGAAGTTGGAGAAGCACATCCAGGCCGACAGCGCATTGAGGTCGCGGAACTGCTCGGGCAGGTACTTGGGCGGCTCGACCAGGCCTTCCTCGACCAGCTGTCGCAGGGTACGCATGTCTTCCAGGGTGGTCTTGCCACAGAACAGCAACGGGATCTGTTCAAGCTTGCCCTTCTTCACGGCCAACTGAATGTAGTTGTAAACCATGATGAAGCCTTTGAGGTAGGACAAGTCCTTGGTAAATGGCAGGCCATTGGGCACCGACCCGCGGAACACCCGGCTGGCGTTGCTGTAGCTCTGCGCCATCTCGAACCCCTGCTCGCGGAAGAAGTTGTAGATCTGCATGAAATCGGCACCCTCCTCGACCATGTGGATGGCGCGGGTGCGGTTGGTGAGCTTGCGCAGGCGGCTGGGGTAGGAGGCGAAGGCGATCACCTCCATGAGGATGGCCAGGCCTTCCTGGGTGACCGTCGACGAGGGCGGGCCCTTGGCCAGGAAGGTACAGATCGGCTGGTTCAGGCCGTTGAGCGTGGTGCCGACATGCACCAGCCCTTCGTGCACCTCCAGGGCGCGCACGTCACGGGAGTTGAACATGGCGTCGGCACGCACCTTGATGTAGTCGGCCCCGGCCGCGGCATCGGCAACGATACCGTCGGACTCGAACACACGGATGGTCTCCTCGGCCTCGCCGAATACCTTGTTCAACCGGTGCTGGAGGATTTCCACGGCCTCCTTGGCGGTGAGGTTCTTCGGTTCGTCCTTGAGGTCGCCACGGCCATCGATGTTGTTCAGGTAGTCCGACAGCATCAGGCCGAGGTCGGCCAAGGTCGGATCACCAGCGTGGAAGGCATCCGAGGCAGCGCCGTACAGTTCCTGGGAGATCAGCCCGAAATCCTCGGTGCCACGCGCTTCGAGCATGCGCACCACCATGCGGTATTCGCGGCACATGCGCTTCATGATCTGCCCGACCGGGTTGAACTGGCCGAGCTGGCGAATGATGTCGCGCTCGATGCCCTGAAACTCGGCCTTGACCGCGCTGGAATCGAACGCCAGCGGGCGCGACTGGTAGTAGGCACGGTCGACAGCCGGCGGCTCCTTGCCCTTGGCCTTGAGGAAACCCTGGCGGATGTTGTCGTCCCACTTCACCGCGTCCAGAACCCGGATCGGGGTCTGTGCCGCAACGATGCGGTCGGACAGGGCACGGATGGTTTGCTGGTATTCGTCCACCGGGGACTCCTTATTGGAACAAAGTGCCAAGCCTTGCTTTGCCTGTACCGGCCTCGGTTCCTGTAGGAGCAGCCTTGTGCTGCGAAGAGGTCATTAGCGGCAACTGAAATGGTTCGCCGTACTAGCCTCTTCGCAGCACAAGGCTGCTCCTACAGGGGACCTGGGCCGGCACAGGTAATTACTTGCCGGAGCGCTGGAACCGTGCCACTTCAACGAACAGGTCGGAGTTGGCCGGGTCGTCCAGGTACGCCAGCACCCGCGCCGACGGGCTGTCGATCAGCACGCCGTCGCCGTTGTCTTCCGGCACTTCGGTGCTGCGCCCGGTCAGCTCCTTCTTGTCCACCGCCTGCTGCACCTGCTCGACATCCAGGTTGTAGACCACCAGTTCCTTGCCATCGACGATATCGAAACCGCCGATCAGGAAGTTGCCACCCAGGCGCTTCGGCACGCCAGCCGACAGGTACCAGCGGTTACCGTGGCGCGACACGGTGAACACGTATTCCTCAGGGGCCTTGCCCTTGGCCGTGGCCACCGCCTTGTAGGCATCACCGCCGCTACGGCTGATCACCAGCTTCAGCGGCTCGCCCCAGGCGTCCTTGCTGCTCCACTTGCCGAGCAGGGCCTTGGGCGCCGCCTGGTTGCTCGGCAACGGCTCGTGGAAGGTCACCAGACAACCGCCCAGCAGCAGGAATGACAAAGTCAACAACACCACACGCCAGGCTTTCATCAGGTTCTCCTTGAAAAGTCGGTCTCGGCTCAGGCCGATGCCAGCACCAGCTGCAGGTATCGGCTAAGCATAGCGAGCATCTGCCCATCGGCTTGCGCGTTCGCATCCTTGAGCAGGCCCTGATATTCCATCTGCTCGATAATCGCCGTCAACATTTGGGCGTCCTGTTCCGGTTGCTGCGAGCCCACCACCTGCAGCAATTGGCGGGTGCCATGCAGCAGGATCTGTTCATGGGCGCACACCAGTTGAGCCAGGCGCGGGCACAGCAGCGCCTCCTGGCGGAAGGCCTGCTCGGCCATCAGAAAATCACGGCGGGTCAGCAACTGTCGCTGCACGTAGTCGGCAGTCATGCGTGCTACCTCGTCAGCCAGACGTGCCCGCGCCTGCGGGCTGCCGTCACCCTGGGCCAGCAACTGGCGCAACACCACCTCGGTATTGGCCCACAGCTTGGCCATGTAGGCGGCGCTGCGTTCGACGTACTGGGCAAAGGTATCGGTGAGCAGGTCCTCGATATCCTTGAAGTAGTAGGTGGTGGCCGACAATGGCACACCGGCCTCGGCGGCGACGGCGCGATGGCGCACACCGCGTACGCCATCGCGCACGACGATGCGCATGGCGGCGTCGAGGATAAGTTGGCGACGCTGCTCGCTGCCCTGGCGGGCAGTCTTGCGGCCTTGGTATTGCACGCTTTCGGCGACGGCGGTGGCGATGCCGGCGGCGCCCTGGTGAGGCATTGCGGGTGTCACAGGGGGTACCTCATGGACAGTGTTTCGTCAGTGCCGGCCTCTTCGCGGCTAAAGCCGCTCCCACAGGGACCGCACCAGCCTGAGGGTAGTGGGATCCCTGTGGGAGCGGCTTTAGCCGCGAAGAGGCCGGTACTGACAACATAAAGCTTCAGGCAAGAAAAAGCCGCCTCGAAAGGCGGCTCGTTCAATTCACTCAGGCCTGCGGACGCATGTGCGGGAACAGGATCACGTCGCGGATCGACGGCGAGTTGGTCAGCAGCATCACCAGGCGGTCGATACCGATACCTTCACCTGCAGTCGGCGGCATGCCGTACTCCAGTGCGCGAACGAAGTCGGCGTCGTAGTGCATGGCTTCGTCGTCACCGGCATCCTTCTCGGCCACCTGGGCCAGGAAGCGCTCGGCCTGGTCTTCGGCATCGTTGAGCTCGGAGTAGGCGTTGGCGATCTCGCGGCCACCGATGAACAGTTCGAAACGGTCGGTAACAGCCGGGTTGTCGTCGTTGCGACGGGCCAGCGGCGATACTTCGAACGGGTACTCGGTGATGAAGTGCGGCTGCTCCAGTTTGTGCTCGACCAGCTCTTCGAAAATCATCACCTGCAGCTTGCCCAGGCCCTCGTGGCCCAGCACCTTGGCACCGGCCTTTTTGGCGATGTCGCGGGCGCGGTCGACGTCCTGCAGGTCGGCAGCGGTCAGCTCCGGGTTGTACTTGAGGATCGAGTCGAATACCGACAGGCGGGCGAACGGCTCGCCGAAGTGGAACACCTTGTCGCCGTACGGCACGTCGGTAGTGCCCAGTACCAGCTGCGCCAGCTCGCGGAACAGTTCCTCGGTGAGGTCCATGTTGTCGCGGTAGTCGGCGTAGGCCTGGTAGAACTCGAGCATGGTGAATTCAGGGTTGTGACGAGTCGAAACGCCTTCGTTACGGAAGTTGCGGTTGATCTCGAACACCTTCTCGAAGCCACCAACCACCAGGCGCTTGAGGTACAGCTCCGGCGCGATGCGCAGGAACATGGCCATGTCCAGGGCGTTGTGGTGGGTTTCGAACGGCTTGGCTGCGGCACCGCCCGGGATGGTTTGCAGCATCGGCGTCTCGACTTCGAGGAAGTCGCGCTCGATGAGGAACTTGCGGATGTGCGAGATCACCTGCGAACGCACACGGAAGGTGTGGCGGGTTTCTTCATTGACCATCAGGTCGACGTAACGCTGGCGGTAGCGCTGCTCGGTGTCGGTCAGGCCGTGGTGCTTGTCGGGCAGCGGGCGCAGCGACTTGGTCAGCAGGCGCACGTTGGTCATTTCGACGTACAGGTCACCCTTGCCGGAACGGGCCAGGGTACCTTCGGCGCTGATGATGTCGCCCAGGTCCCAGGTCTTGACCGCGGCCAGGGTTTCTTCCGGCAGGGTCTTGCGGTTGACGTAGACCTGGATACGGCCGGTCATGTCCTGAATGACCATGAACGAGCCGCGGTTGAGCATGATGCGGCCGGCAACCTTGACCGGAATCGCTGCAGCTTCCAGTTCTTCCTTGGTCTTGTCCGCATACTGCTTCTGCAGGTCGTTGCAGTAGCTGTCGCGACGGAAGTCATTGGGGAAGGCATTGCCCTTGGCGCGCTCGGCGGCAAGCTTTTCCTTGCGCAGGGCGATCAGGGCGTTTTCTTCCTGTTGCAGGTCTTGCGCTTCGGTCTTGAGGTCGCTCATTTCGTCATTCTTTCCATCAGGTGTTCGGTGCCCCTTTCGGGCAGGGCACGCGGTACCGGCCCATGCCAGGTACCGCGGCGGTTGTGTGCGATTTACAGCCCTTGCTTGAGGCTCGCTTCCAGGTACTGGTCGAGGTCGCCGTCCAATACCTTCTGGCAGTCGCTGCGCTCTACACCAGTACGCAGGTCCTTGATACGCGAGTCATCCAGCACGTAGGAGCGGATCTGGTGGCCCCAGCCGATGTCCGACTTGCTATCTTCCAGCGCCTGCGAGGCGGCGTTGCGCTTCTGCATTTCCAGTTCGTACAACTTGGCCCGCAGCATTTTCATGGCGGTGTCCTTGTTGGCGTGCTGGGAGCGTTCGTTCTGGCAGGCCACCACGGTGTTGGTCGGTACGTGGGTAATACGCACCGCCGAGTCGGTGGTGTTCACGTGCTGACCACCGGCACCGGAGGAACGATAGGTGTCGATACGCAGGTCGGCCGGGTTGATCTCGATCTCGACCTTGTCGTCGATCTCGGGCGACACGAACACCGCCGAGAACGAGGTGTGGCGACGGGCACCGGAGTCGAACGGGCTCTTGCGCACCAGGCGGTGCACGCCGATCTCGGTGCGCAGCCAGCCGAAGGCGTACTCGCCCTTGATATGCACGGTGGCGCCCTTGATGCCGGCGACTTCACCTTCGGAAAGCTCGATGATGGTGGCATCGAAACCACGCTTGTCGGCCCAGCGCAGGTACATGCGCAGCAGGATGTTGGCCCAGTCCTGCGCCTCGGTACCACCGGAGCCGGCCTGGATATCCAGGTAGGCGTTGTTCATGTCCATTTCGCCGCTGAACATGCGACGGAACTCGAGTTGGGCCAGTTTTTCTTCCAGGCCTTCCAGCTCGGTCACGACGTCGCCGACGGCGCCTTCGTCATTTTCCTCGACGGCCATGTCGAGCAGGTCCTGGCAGTCCGCCAGGCCGCCGGACAGCTTGTCCAGGGTCTCGACAACCTGTGCCAGCATGGCACGCTCGCGGCCCAGGGCCTGGGCGTACTCGGGCTTGTTCCAGACGTTGGGGTCTTCCAGCTCGCGGTTGACTTCGATCAGGCGGTCATGCTTGTGATCGTAGTCAAAGATACCCCCGAATGGACTGGGAGCGCTCGGTGAGGTCCTTGATGGTGTTCAGGATCGGTTGGATTTCCATGGGCTGGCTACTCGCACGAATTCGGTGAAAAGCCTGCGAGTATAACCGAGTCCGCCGCAGGGCGGCAGACCCGCCGGGCGGTAGAAGTGGTGTCGGCAGAAAGAGGTGAACGCCTGCCCCGGCCTCATCGCCGGCAAGCCAGCTCCCACAGGTACAGCGCAGTGCTCAGGCATGCGCTGTACCTGAGGGAGCTGGCTTGCCGGCGATGAGGCCCTGTCAGGCGATGCCAACCTGGTTGCGCCCGCCATTCTTGGCCTGGTACAGGCCTTTGTCCGCAGCCGAGATCAGTTGCCGGCTATGGCTGCCGATGGACGGAGTCTGGGTGGCCAGGCCAATGCTCACGGTCAGATACGAGTCGGGCACCGGCGCGGTGTGCGGGATGCCCAGGCCGAGCACGGTCTGACGCAGCTTCTCGGCCACCAGGCGTGCCCCACCCGGCGAGGTGTTGGGCAATACCAGGACGAATTCCTCGCCGCCATAGCGCGCCGGCAGGTCGGTCGGCCGCGAGCACGAGCCGCGGATCGCCTCGGCCACCTGGCGCAAGGCCTCGTCACCGGCCAGGTGGCCAAAGCTGTCGTTGTAGGCCTTGAAGTAATCCACGTCGATCATCAGCAGCGACAACTGCTGCTGCTCACGCATGGCCCGGCGCCATTCCAGTTCCAGGTACTCGTCGAAGTGGCGGCGGTTGGACAACCCGGTCAGGCCATCGGAATTCATCAGCCGCTGCAGCATCAGGTTGGTATCGAGCAGTTGCTGCTGGCTGACGCGCAAAGCACGGTAGGCCTCGTCGCGCTGCAACAGGGTAAGGTAGGAACGCGAGTGATAGCGGATGCGCGCCACCAGCTCGATGGTATCCGGCAGCTTGACCAGGTAATCGTTGGCCCCGGCAGCAAAGGCTGCGCTCTTGACCAGCGGGTCCTCCTTGGTCGACAGGACGATGATCGGGATATCCTGGGTAGCCGGGTTGTTGCGGTATTCACGCACCAGGGTCAGCCCGTCCAGGCCAGGCATGATCAGGTCCTGGAGGATCACCGTAGGCTTGATTCGCACGGCCTGGGCCACTGCCTGGTGCGGATCGGCGCAGAAGTGGAAGTCGATGTTCTCTTCGTTGGCCAGGCCACGCCGCACCGCCTCGCCGATCATGGCCTGGTCGTCGACCAGCAGCACCATCGCCGAGTTCTCGTTGGGGGTCGTGAAACCTTCGATCGGTAAATCATTCATACCTGTTCACCCGATCACTGCCGGCCTGGCGGCGTGATTCAATACACTTCGTCATTTTGCGAAAAATTCCATCAAGCGCCCGGCTATGCGTTCCAGCGGGCGGATCTCCACTGCGGCATCGATGGCCGCAGCGGCCTTGGGCATCCCGTACACCGCACTGCTGGCCTGGTCCTGGGCAATGGTCAGGAAACCCTGCTGGCGCATCAGCTTCAGGCCCTGGGCACCATCGCGGCCCATGCCGGTAAGCAACACACCCACCGCATCGCCGGTCCAATAGCGCGCCACACTCTCGAAGAACACATCGATCGAGGGCCGGTAAATTTCATTGACAGGTTCGGCAGTGTAGGCCAGTTGGCCGTTCTGTAGCAGGCGGATGTGGTGATTGGTGCCGGCCAGCAATACCTGCCCCGGCTGTGGTGGCTCGCCCTCACGGGCCAGGCGCACCGGCAAGCCGGCGGCGCTGCTGAGCCATTCTGCCATGCCCGCGGCAAATACCTGGTCCACATGCTGGACCAGCACGATGGCCGCCGGAAACGCCGCCGGCAGGCCCTTGAGCAGTACTTCGAGGGCTGCCGGGCCGCCAGCGGACGAACCGATCGCAACCAGCCCGCGGTGCTGTGACGCCGCCCGCACGGGTGCGGCGACCGGGCGTGCGGCCGGTGCGCGCTGCTGACCAATCAACCAGCTTATGTTGAGGATCTTGCGCAGCAGTGGCGCTGCCGCTTCACGCGGATCGCCCGCCCCCAGCGCCGGCGTGTCGACCACGTCGAGGGCGCCGTGGCCCATGGCCTCGAATACCCGATGCACGTTCTGCTTGCGATCGACCGTGACGATGACGATGGCGCAAGGGGTTTCGGCCATGATCCGCCTGGTGGCCTCGACGCCATCCATGACCGGCATGATCAGGTCCATGAGGATCAGGTCTGGCTGCTGCTCGGTGCAGCGCTGCACCGCCTCGGCGCCATTACTGGCCACCCACACCACCTGGTGCGCCGGTTCGAGGGCAACCGCCCGGCGCAGCGCCTCGACGGCCATGGGCATGTCGTTGACGATGGCGATCTTCATCCCTGAGCACCTCCGATCAGCTCAACCACAGCATCCAGCAACGCATCGTCATGGAAACTGGCCTTTGCCAAATAGTAGTCGGCGCCGGCATCCAGGCCCCGCCGTCGGTCTTCCTCACGGTCCTTGTAGGACACCACCATCACCGGCAGCGATTGCAGGCGCTGGTCGCGGCGTACCAGGGTGACCAGCTCGATGCCGTCCATGCGTGGCATGTCGATGTCGGTGATCAGCAGGTCGAAGTCCTCGCCACGCAAGGCGTTCCAGCCGTCCATGCCATCCACCGCAACGGCCACGTCGTAGCCACGGTTGCCGAGCAGCTTGCGCTGCAGTTCACGCACGGTCAGCGAATCATCGACCACCAGGATGCGCTGGCGCGCCACGCCACGGGTGCCGCTGCTGCCGCGGTCGATGCGTTCCAGGCTGCCGGTGCTGAGCAGCTTCTCCACCGAACGCAGCAGGTCCTCCACATCGACGATCAGCACCACCGAGCCATCGTCGAGCAGGGCGCCGGAAGAGATGTCCTGCACCTTGCCCAGCCGTGGGTCGAGCGGCATCACCACCAGCACCCGCTCGCCCACCAGTCGCTCCACGGCCACCCCGTACAGCTGCTCGCGCTCGCGGATCACCACCACGCGCAGGTTGCTCTGCTGCGTTTGCCCGGCCGGGCGATTGAGCAGTTGGCTGGCCGCGACCAGGCCTATGTGTCGGCCTTCGTGCCAGAAATGCTGGCGCCCGTCGATCTGCACGATCTCTTCGGCACTTACTTCGAGCGTGCGTTCGATATGAGCGAGCGGGAAGGCATAGGCCTCGCCACCCACCTCGACCACCAGGCTGCGCACAACCGACAAGGTCAGTGGCACCTGCAAATGGAAACGGCAGCCCTGCCCGGCCAGCTGGGTCAGCTCTATCGAACCGCGCAGCTCCCGGATCATGTGCTGCACCGCATCCAGGCCGACACCGCGCCCGGACACCTCGGTGACTTTGTCGCGCAGGCTGAAACCGGGCAGGAACAGGAATGTCAGCAACTCTTCCTCGCTCATGCGCGCCACCGTGTCAGCGGGCGACAGGGCGCGCTCGACAATGCTGCTGCGCAGGCGTTCGAGGTCGATGCCGGCACCGTCGTCGATCAGTTCAAGGCTGAGCATACCGGCCTGGTGCGAGGCCCGCAGGCGGATCACGCCCTCCTCCGCCTTGCCCGCCAGCAGGCGCCGCTCGGGCAGCTCGATGCCGTGGTCGACCGCGTTGCGCAACAGGTGGGTCAACGGTGCCTCGAGCTTTTCCAGCACATCACGGTCGACCTGGGTCTTTTCCCCTTCCACCAGCAGCCGCACCGGTTTGCCCAGCGAACGGCCAAGGTCGCGCACCATGCGGCTCTGGCCGGTCAGCACATCGGCAAACGGCCGCATCCGGCAGGCCAGCGCGGTGTCGTAGAGCAGTTGTGCGCGCTGGCTGGCCTGCCAGCCGAACTCGTCCAGGTCGGCAGCCTGCTGCTGCAGGATCTGCTGGGTTTCTGCCAGCAGGCGCTGGGTCTGTGCCAGGGCTTCGAGCACCTCGCTGCTCTGGCCACTGTCCTCCAGTTGCATGCGCAGGCCATCAAGCGCTTGCATGCCCTGGCCGTGCATGCGCTTGAGGCGCTGCAGGGTGGCCAGGTAAGGCTTGAGCCGCTGGGTTTCCACCAGCGACTTGCTGGACAGGTCGAGCAGGCTGTTGAGGCGATCGGCGGTGACCCGCAGCACCCGCTCCGTACCTTCGCCGGTGCGCTTGCCGGCCTTGCGACGCGGGGCCAGCTCGGGCTCGGGCTCAGGCTCCAAGGGTTCGACGGGCAGCGGCAAAGGTTCGGCTTGCACGGTTTGCGCCGGCGTTTCCGGCAGCGCTGGCACGGCTGGCGGCGCGGGGGGCAAGGCTGCCGCCCCCGGGTCGAGCAGGTTGGCCATTTGCGCAAGGAACACCGGCAGGGTCGCCTGTGCCCCGGCATCGCCAGGCGTGGCGATGCGCATCAACAGGTCGGTGCCCTGCAACAGGGCATCGATATGCTCGGCGCTCAGCCGCAGGCGACCCTCCTGGGCGGCCACCAGGCAGTCCTCCATGACATGGGCGACGCTGACGCCAGCGTCCACTCCGACGATCCGCGCCGCGCCCTTCAGCGAGTGGGCCGCGCGCATGCAAGCCTCAAGCTGGTCAGCCTGCGTGGGATTACGCTCCAGCGCCATCAGGCCGGCACTGAGCACCTGGGTCTGCGCCTCGGCCTCCAGGCTGAACAGTTCGAGCAACGATGCGTCGCGCATTTGCTCTGGGGTCATGACAGGCTCCGCTGCACGGCAGACAGTAAATGTTGATCGTCCAGCACCCGCACGCTGCGGCCACGCCATTGCAGGACCGCTGCGGTGAAGTGGGAGGCGTCCTGCCCGCTGTTCAGCAGAAGCGGGTCGAGCCGGTGAATGCCGTCGATTTCCTCGACCGCCATCACCACCGGCCCGCCCTCCGCGGCCAGGATCAGCATGCGTGGCATCGCCCGGCCGCCA
Organism: Pseudomonas sp. A2; assembly: GCF_023100865.1. NCBI lineage: Bacteria > Pseudomonadati > Pseudomonadota > Gammaproteobacteria > Pseudomonadales > Pseudomonadaceae > Pseudomonas > Pseudomonas sp. A2. The sequence continues at coordinate 1,286,703 of NZ_CP039127.1, read as the reverse complement.
CGTTGCTCGGCAGCGCTGGCCTGCACACCCAGCAAGTCAGCCAGTGACAGGCACGGCACCAGCGCACCACGTACGTTGGCTACCCCCTGCAGCACCCGCGAGCGCTGGTGCGGCAGCGAATGCACCGCCTGCAGCGGGGCAATTTCGGCCAGGCAGGCGGTGGGCAGCGCCAACCATTCTTCGCCAAGGCGGAACAGCAGCATGGAGCGGCCAGTGTTTTCCTCCACCGGCGCAGCCACGGCGGCCTGGTGGTCCTGCATAAGTGCGTAGCGGTCGAGCAGGCGTGTGGCCGCTGCGGCATATACCTCGCAGTTGCGACAGTGAACATGACGCTCCAGCAATGGGCACTGCTTGTCGCCGTGCACGCCGATGCGGTTCCAGCAGTCATCGACGTGCGTGTCAGCCTCGGCGAGCAATTGCATCGCGGATTCCTTCATCGTTCAGACTCCCGGCCAACCCGCGCGGCGCGCTCCTGGAGGCGCCGGGCACCGGCCAGGTCACCCTGGGCTGCCAGCAAGGCAGCCAGGTGTACCAGCGCCTCGGAGTGCTGCGGTTCCAGGTACAGGGCTTTGCGATAGTGGGTCAGAGCCTGCTGCGCATCGCCTTCGGTGTCGCTGAGCAGCCCCAGCCAGTAGTAAACCTGCGCCGAAGGCGCGAACTGGCCCAGGTAGCGCTGGCATTCGGCACGGGCCTGCTCGCTGGCACCGGCGTTGGCAAGCCGGGCAATGCTGGCCAGCAACTCAGTTGCATCCTCGCGTTTGTGCTCGCGCGCTGGTGCTGGCTTGGCGGCAAAGGGGAGCACCCGCAATGGGCGCGGCAACGCTGCGCTCGGTGACGGAGAGCCTGGCTTGGCAGGTGCTGGCGACGTGCGACGCAAGGGCTGGACCGGGGGCGTAGCCAGCGCAGCGCTACCGCCCTCCTGGCGCACGTAGGCGAACGACTGGGCAATCCCCAGCGGGCGCATGCCCAACCGCGCCAGCAAGCTGCCTTCGGCGGGGCCGATGAACAGCACGCCCTGTGGATGCAGCAAGCGCTTGAGCACCTCAAACACCCGTTGCTGGGTCGGCACGTCGAAATAGATCAGCAGGTTGCGGCAGAACACGAAGTCGTACAGGCCATCGCGGCTGGCCAGGGCCGGGTCGAGTACGTTGCCCACCTGTAGGCTGACTTGGTCACGCACCCGCTCATGCAGGAGGTGGCCTTCGTCGAGCGCATCGAAGTAACGCTCGCGAAAGCCCAGGTTACTGCCACGGAAGGCATTGCGCCCGTACACGGCCTGCCCGGCCTTGGCCACGGAACTGGGGCTGATGTCCATGCCGTCGATCATGAACGCCCCCGGCGCGATACCGGCATCGAGCAAGGCCATGGCCAGCGAATAGGGCTCCTCGCCGGTCGAGCAAGGCAGGCTGAGCAAGCGCAGCGGACGCGCCCCGGCCAGCTCGGCCAGGCGCTTGTGCGCCAGGCTGGCCAAGGCGGTGAAGGATTCGGGGTAACGGAAGAACCAGGTTTCCGGGACGATGACCGCTTCGATCAGCGCCTGTTGCTCATCCGTCGACTGCTGCAGATGCAGCCAGTAATCATCCAGGTCCGCGGCGTCCACGGCCACGCAACGCTGGCGCAGCGCACGCTCGACCATGGGCGCGCCCACCGACTCCACGTCCAGGCCAATGCGCTCGCGCAAATAGCGGAAAAAATGCTGTTCGTTCATGTCGGCATCCCTGTCGGATCACCCGCATACAGCAACTCGTGCACGGCATCGGGGAGCAGGTCGTTGACTTCGATGCGCTGCAACAAGCCCTGCTCATCCTGACGCACCGGGCCCAGATACGGGGCCTCGCCGCTGTCCACGCCATACGGCTGGAACTCGTCGGGGTGGCAACGCAGGGTTTCGGTGGCCTGCTCCAGTATCAGGCCAAGCTGCAGGCCGACTCGGTAGTGCACCAGAACCAGGCGGGTACTGGTGCGCTGCGCTGCCGGTTGGCCGAAGCTCAATGCCGCCAGGTCGACCACTGGTACCAACAGGCCTCGGTGCGCAAGGATACCTGCGACCCAGGCAGGTGCCTTGGCGATCGGTTTCAACGGCTGGCGCGGCAGCACCTCGATCACCTCGTGCACGCTCAGGGCAAAGCGTTGCTCCCGAATGCGAAACTGCAGGTACAACGCCCCCTTCGCGTTGCCCGTCCGCGCGGCGCGCGATTGCAAGTCGTTCATCGCGGTCAGACTTTGAAGCGCGATACGCCGCCACGCAGGCCTGCGGCCACCTGGCTCAGCTCATCGATGGCGAAACTGGCCTGGCGCAGCGACTCGACGGTCTGGGTGCTGGCATCGCTGAGCTGGGCCAGCGCCTGGTTGATCTGCTCGGCACCGGTGGCCTGGGCCTGCATGCCTTCGTTGACCATCAGCACGCGCGGCGCCAGGGCCTGCACCTGGTGGATGATCTGGCTGAGCTGTTCGCCCACCTGCTGCACCTCGAACATGCCGCGGCGCACTTCTTCGGAAAACTTGTCCATGCCCATGACCCCGGCCGACACCGCCGACTGGATCTCGCGCACCATCTGCTCGATGTCGTAGGTGGCAACGGCGGTCTGGTCGGCCAGGCGGCGCACTTCGGTGGCCACCACGGCAAAGCCGCGGCCGTACTCGCCGGCCTTTTCCGCTTCGATGGCAGCATTGAGTGACAGCAGGTTGGTCTGGTCGGCAACCTTGACGATGGTCACCACCATCTGGGTGATGTTGCTGGCCTTTTCGTTGAGGATGCCCAGCTTGGCGTTGACCAGGTCGGCGGCGCCCATCACCTGGTGCATGGTTTCTTCCATGCGTGCCAGGCCCTGTTGGCCGGAGCCGGCCAGGCTGGAGGCCTGGTCGGCGGCCGAGGTGACTTCGGTCATGGTACGCACCAGGTCACGCGAGGTGGCGGCGATTTCCCGCGAGGTGGCGCCGATTTCGGTGGTGGTGGCAGCCGTTTCGGTGGCGGTGGCCTGCTGTTGCTTGGAGGTTGCGGCGATTTCGGTCACCGAGGTGGTCACCTGCACCGACGAACGCTGGGCCTGGGCCACCAGGTTGGCCAGGGCCTCGGCCATTTCGTTGAAGCCGCTTTCAATGGCGCCGAACTCGTCCTTGCGGTCCAGGCTCAGGCGCATGCTCAGGTCGCCGGAGCGCAGTTTGTCGAGGGCATGGACAATGCGTTGCATGGGCGCGGTGATGGCGCGCATCAGCAACAGGCCGCAGATACCGGCGGCGATGATCGCCAGCAGCAGCGAAACCATCATGCTGCCCTTGGCGGTACTCACGGCACCGACAATCTCGTTGGTGTCGGCGTCAGCAGCGGCACGGTTGTGCTCGATCACTTCGTTCAGAAGCTTGCGGCCTTCTACCCAGGCCGGGGTCAGCACATCGGTGATCAACCGCTGGGCTTCGGCATAGTCGTGCTTTCGGTAGGCTTCCAGCACCTGCTCGATGATCTTGAGGTAGGCAACCTCCATCTGGATGAAGGCGTCGAACCGCGCCTGGTCGTCATCATCCTGAATGGTGCTCTGGTAGCTGGCCATGTGCTCTTTCAGGCGGTCCTGGAAGCTCTTGAACAGTTCCGCATCGGCCGAGGTGAATTCACGCTGGTTGGACAGGCCTACCAACTGCTGGCTAGCCACGTAACCGTCGACCCAGGCACTGCGGATCATCGAGCTGTAGTAGAGGCCGGGAATGCTGTCGGTCCCCACTGCCTGTTCGGCGGATGCGATGGTCACCAACCGCGAGTAGGCGGCCACGATCATCAGCAGCATGATGGCGATGATCACGGCGAAACTTGCCAGGATCCGTTGGCGCAAGGTCCAGTTCTTCACATTCAGCCCTCAGGAATTCACAACGAGCGGGAAAAATCGCCGAAGTATAGCCCAGGCGCCCAGTGCTCATGCGGCTGAAATGTGGGAATGGAGTAAAAGGTACCGGGTGCTTGTCGCGATATTTTCAGCGCCTGTGAGATCGAGCGCCGCGCGGGCGGCGCTCGATCTCACAGACGCTGAAAATGTCGTGACAAGCGCTGCTACTGCACTACCGCCTGCCTTGCCTGGCTTTCCAGCTCCTGGCGCAGGGCCGGGTCCAGGCGCAGCTGGCGGGCCAGTTCTTCCAGGTAGGCGCGCTCCATGAAGTTTTCCTGGTCGACCATCATCACGCTGGCCAGGTACATCTCGGCGGCCATTTCCGGCGTTTGCGCGGCACGGGCCACTTCGGCCGGGTCCAGCGGCTTGTTCAGTTCGGCATGCAGCCAGTGCTGCAACTCGCGGTCGTTGTCCAGGCGGGTGAATTCACCCTCGATCAGCGCACGCTCGCGTTCATCGATATGGCCATCTGACTTGGCCGCCGCCACCAGCGCCCGCAGCACCGCCTGGCTGTGCAGTTCGGCCTGGGCCGGCGGCAGGCGGTCGACGGTCTGTGGCTCGGTGGCGGCCACCTGCTGGCGCGCCTGCCAGTTGCCGTAGGCCTTGTAGGCCAGCACGCCGAGCGCGGCCAGGCCGCCATAGGTGAGGGCCTTGCCGCCATATTTGCGGGCCTTCTTGTTGCCCAGCAGCAAACCCATGGCGCCCGCCGCCAGGGCGCCGCCACCGGCACCGGAAAGCAGGCTGCCAAGGCCGCCGGCACTGGCGCCTGGCTTGCCAGCGCTGCCCTTGCCGGCCTGGCTGGCGAGCAAGTCCTGGCCGGACTTGAGCAACTGGTCGAGCAATCCCCGGGTATTCATCAAACGGTCTCCACGTTGGCCAAGGGAGCCGTCAGGTTAAGCCCTGCCCGCCAGATCGCCATGGGGGGATTTGCTTCCGGATGTTGCATTGGCTGGCAAAAAGCCAACTAGACTCGATATCGCCAATACCGCGCTAACCGCACCACGTTCATGACGATCGCTTCACGGCTTGCTTGATGACTGCCCCGACCAAAATCTCCAAGAAGAGGGAACACCATGTCAGTGCACAAGACCGCATTGCTCGGCGCAACCGCCTGCGCCGTGCTGGCCAGCGCCAGCCTGCAGGCTGCCGAACCGCCCAAGGCCCTGGGGCCCGGCGAGGGCCGCCTGGACATCGTCGCCTGGCCCGGCTACATCGAGCGCGGTGAAAGCGACAAGGCCTACGACTGGGTGACCGGCTTCGAGAAGGAAACCGGCTGCAAGGTCAGCGTCAAGACCGCCGCCACCTCCGACGAGATGGTCAGCCTGATGACCAAGGGCGGCTACGACCTGGTCACCGCCTCGGGCGATGCCTCGCTGCGGCTGATCGCGGGCAAGCGGGTACAGCCGATCAACACCGACTTGATCCCCAACTGGAAGAACATCGACCCACGGCTGCAGAACGGTGGCTGGTACGTGGTCGACAAGCGGGTCTACGGCACCCCGTACCAATGGGGCCCGAACGTGCTGCTGTACAACACCGACGTGTTCAAGCAGGCGCCCACCACCTGGGGTGTGCTGTTCGAGCCGCAGAACCTGCCCGACGGCAAGCCGAACAAGGGCCGCGTGCAGGCCTACGATGGGCCGATCTACATCGCCGATGCGGCGTTGTACCTGAAGACGGCCAAACCGGAACTGGGCATCCAGGACCCGTACGAGCTGAGCGAAACACAATACAAGGCCGTGCTGGAACTGCTGCGCCAGCAACAACCGCTGATCCACCGCTATTGGCATGATGCCACGGTGCAGATGAGCGACGTGAAGAACGAAGGCGTGGTTGCCTCCAGCTCCTGGGGCTACATGGTCAATGGCCTCAAAGCCGAAAAGCAGCCCGTGGCCTCGACCATTCCCAAAGAAGGCGCGACCGGCTGGGCCGACACCACCATGCTGCACAGCGAGGCCAAGCACCTCAACTGTGCCTACAAATGGATGGACTGGTCGCTGCAACCGAAGGTACAGGGTGACGTGGCGGCCTGGTTCGGTTCGTTGCCGGCGGTGCCGGCGGCCTGCACCGGCAACGAGCTGTTGGGGGCCGAGGGCTGCAAGACCAACGGTTTCGACAACTTCGACAAGATCGCCTTCTGGAAAACCCCGCAGGCCCAGGGCGGCAAGTTCGTGCCTTATAGCCGCTGGACCCAGGATTACATTGCGATCATGGGCGGGCGCTGAGGTTGCCTGAATGCCTGTGCCTGCCTCTTCGCGGGTGAACCCGCTCCCACAGGTAGAGCACCACCCTTACAGGCGGTGATGAACCTGTAGGAGCGGGTTCACCCGCGAAGAGGCAGGCACAGGAGTAAGCCAGTTGTCCGGAGCACACGCATGCCCCTAGCCGTCCAGTTCACCCAGGTTTCCCGCACCTTCGGCGAGGTCAAGGCCGTCGACCAGGTCAGCATCGACATCATCGATGGCGAATTCTTCTCCATGCTCGGCCCCTCTGGCTCGGGCAAGACCACCTGCCTGCGCCTGATCGCCGGCTTCGAGCAACCCACCAGCGGTTCGATCCGCATCCACGGTGTCGAGGCTACGGGCGTACCGCCCTACCAGCGCGACGTCAACACCGTATTCCAGGACTACGCCCTGTTCCCGCACATGAACGTACTGGACAACATCGCCTACGGCCTGAAGGTAAAAGGCGTGGCCAAGGCCGAACGCCACAGCCGTGCCGAAGAAGCCCTGGCGATGGTGGCCCTGGCCGGCTACGGCGCGCGCAAGCCGGCGCAGTTGTCCGGCGGCCAACGCCAGCGCGTGGCCCTGGCCCGCGCGCTGGTCAATCGGCCACGGGTACTGCTGCTGGACGAGCCGCTTGGCGCGCTGGACCTGAAGTTGCGCGAACAGATGCAGGGCGAGCTGAAAAAGCTGCAGCGCCAGCTGGGCATCACCTTCATCTTCGTCACCCACGACCAGACCGAGGCGCTGTCGATGTCCGATCGCGTCGCAGTATTCAACCGCGGCCGTATCGAGCAGGTCGACACCCCGCGCAACCTGTACATGCAGCCGGCCACCACCTTCGTGGCGGAATTCGTCGGCACCTCCAATGTGCTGCGTGGCGAACTGGCCATGGCGCTCAATGGCAGCCCGGCGCCCTTCTCCATCCGCCCCGAATACATCCGCCTCGGCGACCCGGCCACAGCCGGCCAGCACGTCCAGGTCAGCGGCCAGCTGCGCGATATCCAGTACCAGGGCAGTGCCACCCGCTACGAGCTGCAACTGGACAGCGGCCAGTTGCTGGCGGTGAGCCAGGCCAACGACCGCTGGCAGGCGCAGGCACAGGCCTGGCAACCCGGGCAACGAGTACAGGCGCACTGGCCCCGCGAAGCCATGACGGTGCTGCAGGAAACGGAGGGCCGCTGACATGAGCACGCTGCGCGGCCTGTCCAACCTGCTGTACCGGCGCCCCAACCTGTACCTGGCCCTGCTGCTGATCCCACCGCTGACCTGGTTCGGCGCGATCTACCTGGGCTCGCTGCTGAACCTGCTGTGGCAAGGCTTCTATACCTTCGACGACTTCACCATGGCGGTGACCCCGGACCTGACCCTGGGCAATTTCGCCGCGCTGTTCAACCCGTCGAACTTCGACATCATCCTGCGCACCCTGGGCATGGCGCTGGCGGTGTCGCTGGCCAGCGCGGTGCTGGCCTTCCCCATCGCCTACTACATGGCGCGCTACACCAGCGGCAAGACCAAGGCATTTTTCTACATCGCAGTGATGATGCCGATGTGGGCCAGCTACATCGTCAAGACCTACGCCTGGACCCTGCTGCTGGCAAAGGGCGGCGTGGCCCAGTGGTTCGTCCAGCAGCTGCACCTGGATGCCCTGCTGCAAATGGTGCTGACGGTGCCGGGCGTGGGCGGCAGCACGCTGTCGACTTCGCACCTGGGGCGCTTCATGGTGTTCGTGTACATCTGGCTGCCGTTCATGATCCTGCCGATCCAGGCCTCGCTGGAACGCTTGCCGCCGTCGCTGCTGCAAGCCTCTGCAGACCTCGGCGCCCGGCCCGGACAAACCTTCGTGCAGGTGATCCTGCCGCTGTCGATTCCGGGCATTGCCGCCGGTTCGATCTTCACCTTCTCGCTGACCCTGGGCGACTTCATCGTGCCGCAGCTGATCGGCCCGCCCGGCTATTTCATCGGCAGCATGGTCTATGCCCAGCAAGGGGCGATCGGCAACATGCCGATGGCCGCCGCGTTCACCCTGGTGCCGATCGTGCTGATCGCGGTGTACCTGTCCATCGTCAAGCGACTGGGGGCCTTCGATGCACTCTGAAAAAGCCTCGACCGGGCTGCGCATGGCGGCTTGGGGCGGGTTACTGTTCCTGCACTTCCCGATCCTGATCATCTTCCTGTATGCCTTCAACACCGAAGACGCGGCGTTCAGCTTCCCGCCCAAGGGCTTTACCCTGAAGTGGTTCGCCGTGGCCTTTGCCCGGCCCGATGTGCTGGAAGCGATAAAGCTGTCGCTGCAGGTGGCCTGCCTGGCCACGCTGATCGCCCTGGTGCTCGGCACGCTGGCCTCGGCGGCGCTGTACAGGCGCAGCTTTTTCGGCAAGGAGAGCATTTCGCTGATGCTGATACTGCCTATTGCCCTGCCTGGCATCATTACCGGCATCGCCCTGCTCTCGGCGTTCAAGAGCCTGGGGATCGAGCCCGGCGTGTTCACCATCGTGGTCGGCCACGCCACGTTCTGTGTGGTTATCGTCTACAACAACGTGATCGCCCGCCTGCGGCGCACTTCGCAGAGCCTGATCGAAGCTTCGATGGACCTCGGTGCCGACGGTTGGCAAACCTTCCGCTACATCATCCTGCCCAACCTCGGTTCGGCGCTGCTGGCCGGTGGCATGCTGGCCTTTGCCCTGTCGTTCGACGAAATCATCGTCACCACCTTCACTGCCGGCCACGAACGCACCCTGCCGATCTGGCTGCTCAACCAGCTCAGCCGCCCGCGCGACGTGCCGGTGACCAACGTGGTCGCCATGCTGGTGATGCTGGTGACCATGCTGCCGATCCTTGGCGCCTATTACCTGACCCGTGGCGGTGAAAGCGTCGCGGGCAGCGGCAAATGACCCTGGAGGAGTCCCCGATGCAAACGCAGATGCTGATCAATGGCCAACTGGTCGCTGGCGAAGGCCCGGCCTGGACCGTGCTCAACCCGGCGCTGGGCAGTGCCCTGGCGCAGATCAACGAAGCCAGCGAGGCCCAGGTGGACAGCGCCGTGCGCGCCGCCGACCAGGCCTTCGACAGCTGGTCGCAAACCAGCCCAAAGGAGCGCTCGCAAGCCTTGCTGGCACTGGCCGACGCTATCGAAGCCCATGGCGATGAACTGGCTCGACTGGAATCGCAGAACTGCGGCAAGCCGCTGAGCGCCGCGCTGAATGACGAGATCCCGGCAATTGCCGACGTGTTCCGCTACTTCGCCGGTGCGGCGCGCTGCCTGGGCGGCTCGGCAGCCGGCGAGTACCTGCCGGGGCATACTTCGATGATCCGCCGCGACCCGCTGGGCGTGGTGGCCTCGATCGCGCCGTGGAACTACCCGTTGATGATGCTGGCGTGGAAGATCGCCCCGGCCCTGGCTGCCGGCAACACGGTGGTGATCAAGCCCTCCGAGCTGACCCCGCTGACCGCCCTGCGCCTTGGCGAACTGACCCGGGACCTGCTGCCACCGGGGGTGCTGAACATAATCTTCGGCCGTGGCCAGACGGTCGGCAACCCGCTGGTCAACCACCCCAAGGTGCGCATGGTGTCGCTGACCGGCTCGATCCCCACCGGTGCGCACATCATCAGCGCCACCGCCGACAGCGTGAAACGCATGCACATGGAACTGGGCGGCAAGGCCCCGGTGCTGGTGTTCGACGATGCCGACATCGATGCCGCCATCGACGGCATCCGTACCTTCGGCTTCTACAACGCCGGCCAGGACTGCACCGCCGCCTGTCGGCTGTACGTGCAGGATGGCATCTACGAGCGTTTCGTCGAACGCCTGGGGGCCGCGGTGGCCAGCCTCAAACCGGGCCTGCAGGAAGCCGAGGACACCGAACTGGGGCCACTGATCAGTGCCCAGCACCGCGACAAGGTCGCGGGCCTGGTGCAACGCGCGGTTGCCCAGCCGCACATTCGCCTCGTTACGGGCGGCAAGGCGATTGATGGCGACGGTTTCTTCTTCGAGCCGACTGTGCTGGCCGATGCGCTGCAGGATGACGAAATCGTGCGTAACGAAGTGTTCGGCCCGGTAGTGTCGGTGACCCGCTTCAACGACGAAGCTCAGGCGCTGGAATGGGCCAACGACTCCAACTACGGCCTGGCTTCATCGGTATGGACCCGCGACACCGGCCGCGCCCACCGCCTGGCGGCGCGCCTGCAGTATGGCTGCACCTGGGTGAACACCCACTTCATGCTGGTCAGCGAAATGCCCCATGGCGGGCAGAAGCATTCGGGGTATGGCAAGGACATGTCGATGTATGGGCTGGAGGACTACACCTTTGTGCGGCATGTGATGATCAAGCACTAGTCCAAGGTTGAATCTACTGGCCTCTTCGCGGGCTTGCCCGCTCCCACAGGTACATCACAGCCCTTGAGGTTTGTGATGTACCTGTGGGAGCGGGCAAGCCCGCGAAGAGGCCTGTGCAGGTAGAACCTAGTCCCGCAGGTCCGACTCGTGAATCGGGTTGGCCCGGCTGGTGGCGCGCTGGTACTGCGCAGGCCAGGTAGCTTTGTTGCCGCCCAGGTCGTCGTCGGCGTGCAGCGGCCAGTACGGGTCGCGCAGCAGTTCGCGGGCGAGGAAGATGATGTCGGCCTGGCCAGTGCGCAGAATGTGCTCGGCCTGGGCCGGTTCGGTGATCATGCCCACGGTGCCGGTGGCGATTTCCGATTCCTTGCGCACACGCTCGGCGAAGCGCGTCTGGTAGCCCGGGCCGGTGGGGATTTCGGCGTTGACCGAGGTGCCGCCGGAGGACACGTCGATCAGGTCGACGCCCAAACCACGCAGGCGGCGGGCCAGTTCGACGGTTTCATCCGGGTTCCAGCCGTCCTCGACCCAGTCGGTCGCCGACACCCGCACGAACAGCGGTAACTCTTCAGGCCAGACATCGCGCACAGCCTCGACCACCTGCAGGGTCAGGCGGATGCGGTTTTCGAAGCAACTGCCGTATTCGTCGCGACGCTGGTTGCTCAGCGGCGACAGGAACTGGTGCAACAGGTAGCCGTGGGCGGCATGGATTTCGACCACCTTGAAACCGGCCTTCAGGGCGCGCTCGGTAGAGGCGACAAAGGCGGCGATCACAGCCTGAATCTCATTGTGGTTCAACTCGTGCGGCGTCGTGTGTTGCGGGTCGAAGGCGATTTTCGACGGGCCCACCGGCTGCCAGCCGCCCTCCTCGAGCTTGACGCTGCCTTGCTTGCCCAGCCATGGGCGATAGGTGCTGGCCTTGCGCCCGGCGTGAGCCAGCTGGATGCCGGGCACGCTCCCCTGGGCGGTGATGAAACGGGTGATGCGTTGCAGCGGGGCGATCTGAGCGTCGTCCCACAGGCCAAGGTCTTCAGCGGTGATTCGGCCATCGGCGGTCACCGCCACGGCTTCAGTGATTACCAGGCCAGCGCCGCCCACGGCGCGGCTGCCTAAATGGACAAGGTGCCAATCGTTGGCCAGGCCATCGACGGCGGAATACTGGCACATCGGCGAAACGGCGATGCGGTTGGGCAGGGTCAGCTGACGCAGGGTGTAAGGCTCGAGCAGCAGGCTCATGAGGGCACCTCCCAAGGACTCCAATGGTGATCCGGCCCGGACACTCAATTGCACGTCCCTGGCCCAGGTCCGGTCATAACTTCAGACTAGACCAGAATGGTTGGGGGGGAGGTTCCATGGGATTTCGCGTGGGGTGCGGGGGTTTGGATCGAGGGTGATGTCGCCTATGAGATCGCTCTCAAGGCAGGTACCTGGCAGCCCTGAGCTCCGCTACAGGCAAGCACTCTGACAGGCATTTCAGATATCCCCTACGAGTTGGATCTGGTGATACCTGACCTGAGGAAATACCCTACATGTTCTGTCGACGGGCGTCTGATTGTTCCTGGAAACACTGCCACTTAGGCTTTCTGGGTCGCTGAAATCCAGCGATGCGGGTGTGGAAACTCGGTCAACCTTCAAGTTCCTGTCGTAATGGCAGCTGTGTGCGGGAGGCCGTTTGGCCTACCGGGTTCCTTGAAGGCCGGTTTTCCACCCTGCATACAGTTGCCGCCCTTCGTGTGGAAACGGCGGTGGCAACTCCTTTAACCTTCAAGGAATTGCTAGAAACATGACCACAGAAGACACCCAGTTCACCGTCGGCAAGACCACTTTCTTTCAGGGTGAAAACCAGACTCACCCATTATTTCGCATCGAAGCGGGCATTCCGTGCCGAGACGCCCGTAATCAGGCTTCGGAATTGATGGGCTATGTGCGGGAGTTGACCATCGTCGGGCTAATGGATGAGAAACCCATGATGATCTGGGCTGCGCACTATCTCAGTGCGATGGCCAAGGCACTGATGGATGATGCCGAGTTAGGTATGGCGCGCTGAGTTTGATGTGATCATCGATCGCACATGGAGCACATTAGCCAGCCCGCCGCAGAGCCTTGTGGGAGCGGGTTTACCCGCGAAGAATGCGACTTGGTGCATGGCACCGGCTTCGCCGGTGCTCGCGGGTGAACCCGCTCCCACAGGTACAGCGCAAGCCTTGAGCCCGGTGCAGGCCCTGTGGGAGCGGGCATGCCCGCGAAGCAGCGACGCGGTGGATGGCACCGGCTTCGCCGGTGATCGCCGGCAAGCCAGCTCCCACAGGTACAGCGCAAGTCTCAAGCCCGCCGCAGGCCCTGTGGGAGCGGGCATGCCCGCGAAGCAGCGACTCGGTGGATGCCACCGGCTTCGCCGGTGATCGCCGGCAAGCCAGCTCCCACAGGTACAGCGCAAGTCTCAAGCCCGCCGCAGGCCCTGTGGGAGCGGGTTTACCCGCGAAGCAGGCGACTCGGTGGATGGCACCGGCTGCGCCGGTGTTCGCGGGTGAACCCGCTCCCACAGGTACAGCGCAAGCCTTGAGCCCGGTGCAGGCCCTGTGGGAGCGGGCATGCCCGCGAAGCAGCGACGCGGTGGATGCCACCGGCTTCGCCGGTGATCGCCGGCAAGCCAGCTCCCACAGGTACAGCACAAGTCTCAAGCCCGCCGCAGGCCCTGTGGGAGCGGGTTTACCCCCGAAGCAGGCGACGCGGTGGATGGCACCGGCTTCGCCGGTGTTCGCGGGTGAACCCGCTCCCACAGGTACAGCGCAAGCCTTGAGCCCGGTGCAGGCCCTGTGGGAGCGGGCATGCCCGCGAAGCAGCGACGCGGTGGATGGCACCGGCTTCGCCGGTGATCGCCGGCAAGCCAGCTCCCACAGGTACAGCGCAAGTCTCAAGCCCGCCGCAGGCCCTGTGGGAGCGGGTTTACCCGCGAAGCAGGCGACGCAGTGGATGGCACCGGCTTCGCCGGTGTTCGCGGGTGAACCCGCTCCCACAACGGGCCTGCGCCAGGCCGTCAGCAGCGGCGGTATCTACCCTCAACGCGGCTCCATGTGGGCAATCATCAACTGCACACTTTCATTGCCACGGAACTCGTTCACATCCAGCTTGTACGCCAACTCGACCCAACGCACCGTCGGGTTCGGCCACACTTCGCGGTCAATGCCAAAGGCAATGCCGTCCAGCCGCACCGAGCCGCACTCGCTCTTGAGCACCACCTTCAGGTGCCGCTCGCCCACCACGCGTTGCTCCACCAGCTGGAACACGCCATGGAACAGCGGCTCGGGGAAGTGCTGCCCCCAGGGCCCGGCATGGCGCAGGGCCTTGGCCAGGTCGAGGTGGAACTCCTCCACCGCCAGGCTGCCGTCGGACAACAGCCGACCGGTCAGGTCCTCTTCGCGCAGCTGGCGTCGCACTTCTTCATCGAACGCCTCGGCAAATGCCGGGAAATTGGCCTCGGGCAACGACAACCCCGCCGCCATCGCGTGGCCGCCGAATTTGCTGATCAGGTGCGGGTGGCGCGCCGCCACCGCATCCAGCGCATCGCGAATATGGAACCCCGGCACCGAACGCGCCGACCCTTTGAGCATGCCCTCGCCAGCGTCGGCAAAAGCGATGGTCGGCCGGTGGTAACGCTCCTTCAGGCGCGAAGCCAGAATACCGATTACCCCCTGGTGCCAGTCGGCATCGAACAGACACAGGCCATATGGCATCGACTCGACAGGCAGGTCCTTGAGCTGGGCCAGGGCCTCGCGCTGCATGCCCTGTTCGATGGACTTGCGGTCCTGGTTCAGGTCGTCCAGCTGCTGGGCCATGTCCTGGGCCAGGGCCGCGTCTTCACACAGCAGGCATTCGATGCCCAGGCTCATGTCGTCCAGGCGCCCGGCAGCGTTCAGCCGCGGGCCAAGGATGAAGCCGAGGTCGGTCGAGGTGATGCGCCGGTGATCGCGACGGGCCACTTCAAGAATGGCCTTGAGCCCCGGCCGGGCACGGCCGGCGCGAATGCGCTCGAGGCCCTGGTGCACCAGGATGCGGTTGTTGGCATCCAATGGCACCACGTCGGCGACGCTGCCCAGGGCAACCAGGTCGAGCAATTCGCCGATGTTCGGCTGCGGCTGCGTTTCGTAGCGCCCCAGGCTGCGCAGGCGCGCACGCAGGGCCATCAGCACGTAGAAGATCACCCCTACCCCGGCCAGCGCCTTGCTCGGGAAACTGCAGCCCGGCTGGTTGGGGTTGATGATGGCGTCAGCGTCGGGTAACTCCGCGCCCGGCAGGTGGTGGTCGGTGACCAGCACCTTGAGCCCGGCGGCCTTGGCGGCAGCCACACCGTCGACGCTGGAAATCCCATTGTCCACGGTGATCAGCAGCTGCGGCTGGCGTTGCAGCGCCACCTCGACGATTTCCGGGGTCAGGCCGTAACCGTATTCGAAGCGGTTGGGCACAAGGTAGTCGACATGGGCCGCGCCCAGCAGGCGCAGGCCCAGCACGCCGACAGTACTGGCAGTGGCGCCGTCGGCATCGAAGTCGCCGACGATGAGGATGCGCTGGCGCTGGTCGATAGCCTCGACCAGCAGATCCACGCCAGCCTCGATGCCCTTGAGCTGCTGGTACGGCAGCAGGCGCGCGAGGCTTTTGTCCAGCTCGGCCTCGCTCTGCACGCCGCGCGCGGCGTACAGGCGGGTCAGCAAGGGTGGCAGGTTACCCAGGAATGGCAGGGTCGGCGGCAGCGGGCGAGGTTCGATACGCATGGGGTGCTTCAGCCGCGCTCACCAAGCAGCCACTCCAGCTGCACTTCGTGCTGGCCACGGTCGTCGGTGACGAACAAGGTGCCTTCACTGATCATCACGTCCCACTTGATGGTGCGGGGCATGTCGGTGGCGAGGGTTTCCAGCACCTCCTGCGGCACAGCGGCGATGCTCAGGTTCTTCAGCCCCTTGACCGCGTCTACCACCTTGTTCTGCCATACGCGCAGGCTGCCGTAGGCCAGCAGGCTGGTACGCTCGGTGCGGCGCGAGCACCAGGTCAGTCGGTCGGCGTCCGGCTGGCCCACTTCGATCCAGTGCAGGATGCGATCGTCCAGGCTCTTTTCCCACAGCGCCGCCTCGTCCACGTCGGACAGGCCACGGCCGAACGACAGGTTTTCGTTGTACCAGAGGGCGTAGGCCAGCAGGCGTACGGCCATGCGTTCTTCGGTTTCCGAAGGGTGGCGGGCAATGGTCTGACGGACGTTTTCGTACACGCCGCGGTCGAGGTCGGTCAGGTTCAGTTCGAATTTGTAGGTGGTGGACGGCTGGGCCATGGTCGACGGGCTTCTTGCGCAGAGAAAAAGTGACACAGTCTAACCGATACTGCCCTTCGTTGCCCCGCAGCAGTATCTGCCGCTTCGGACCTATGATAAAACCACGCATCTGCCCAGCTGCCACGGATGCCCCATGACTACGCCCAGCAAACCCCTCGCCGGTCTCAAGGTTGTCGAACTCGGCACCCTCATCGCTGGCCCGTTCGCCTCGCGCATCTGTGCCGAATTCGGCGCCGAGGTGATCAAGGTCGAATCGCCCGATGGCGGCGACCCGTTGCGCAAATGGCGCAAGCTGTACGAGGGCACCTCGCTGTGGTGGTTCGTGCAGGCCCGCAACAAGCAGTCGCTCACCCTCAACCTCAAACACCCAGAGGGCCGCGAGATTCTCAAGCGCCTGCTGGCCGAGGCCGACATCCTGATCGAGAACTTCCGACCGGGTGTGCTGGAAAAACTCGGCCTGGGCTGGGACGTGCTGCACGCGCTCAACCCGCGCCTGGTAATGGTGCGCCTGTCGGGCTTCGGCCAGACCGGGCCGATGAAGGACCAGCCGGGCTTCGGCGCCGTGGGCGAGTCGATGGGCGGCCTGCGCTACATCACCGGCTTCGACGACCGCCCACCGGTGCGCACGGGCATTTCCATCGGTGACTCGATTGCTGCCTTGTGGGGGGTGATCGGTGCACTGATGGCGCTGCGACACCGGGAAGTCAACGGCGGCCAGGGCCAGGTGGTGGACGTGGCCCTGTACGAAGCGATCTTCGCCATGATGGAAAGCATGGTCCCGGAGTTCGACGTGTTCGGCTTTATCCGCGAACGCACCGGCAACATCATGCCAGGCATCACGCCCTCCTCCATTCACACCAGCGCTGACGGCAAGCATGTACAGATCGGCGCCAACGGCGATGCGATCTTCAAGCGCTTCATGCAGGCCATTGGCCGCACCGACCTGGCCGACGACCCGACCCTGGCCACCAACGATGGCCGCGACCTGCGCCGTGACGAGCTGTACGGGGTAATCGACCGCTGGGCCAACAGCCTGCCGCTGGAGCAGCTGATACAGGTGCTGAACACCGCCGAAGTGCCGGCCAGCCGCATCTATTCGGCCGAGGACATGTTCAATGACCCGCAGTACCTGGCACGCGAAATGTTCCTGCAGGCCAAGCTGCCGGACGGCAAGCCATTCCGCATGCCGGGGATCGTGCCCAAGCTGTCGGACACCCCCGGCTCCACCGAGTGGGTAGGCCCGGCGCTGGGCGAACACACCGAGGCACTGCTCGGCACCCTGGGCTACGACGCGGCGGCCATCGCCAACCTGCGCGCAGCAGGCACGGTCTGACACTGGCGCGGCCCTGGTCCATGCGCGCTGCCCGTTGCCTACGCCACCTGGCCCTGCTGTGCGGGCTGCTGCCCGCATTGCTGTTGCAGCCTGCCAGCGCCAAGGAGCGCCTCTTCTGGCTGGTGCGCGACCTGCCGCCGTTTACCATTCTGGAAGGGCCGGAAAAAGGCCAAGGGGTGATCGACCAGTTGCTGCCCCTGCTGATCAGGCAGATGCCCGAGTACGACCACAGCATCCTGCGGGTCAACCGCGCCCGCGGCATCCAGATGCTGCAGGACCCGAATAGCTTCACCTGCGACCCGACCCTGCTGTGGACGCCGGAACGCGCTGAATATGTGAGGTTTTCCGTGCCCTCCCTGGGCGTGCTCAGTGGCGGCCTGGTGCTGCGCAAGGAAAGCGAGGCGCTGGTGGCGCCTTACCTCGACGGCCAGGAGGTAGACCTGCTCAACCTGCTGAGCAAGACCCCACTGAAGCTGGGTGTTGTCGCCGAGCGCAGCTATGGCACGCAGATCGACGCCATCCTGCGCCAGTTGCCCGACACCGCGCTCAGCCGCCACTACGGCAACGACGCCACCGCCAACCTGCTACAGATGCAACAGCTCGGGCGCCTGCGCATGGTACTCGGTTACTGGCCCGAAGTGCGCTACCTGGTGGAGCAGCAAGGCGGGGCACTGGCTGACTACCGGTTTCATCCTGTGCAAGGGGTGAACCGCTACCAGTTTCTGCATGTAGGTTGTTCGAACAGCGAGCTTGGGCGTGAAGCGATTGCGCACATCGACCACCTGCTGCCTGCCTTGCGCCGGGATGTGTTGCCGGGGTTGTATGCACGCTGGCTGGACCCGGCGTTGCAGGAAGACTATCTGGAAGAGAGCAAGCGCTTCTTCGAAGACCACTAGCTGCCCGATCGGCCCCTGTAGGAGCGGCCTTGTGTCGCGATGGGGCGCGTAGCGGCCCCACATTTTCAGCTTCGCCGCAAAGATTGCCGGGGCCGCTTCGCGGCCCATCGCGACACAAGGCCGCTCCTACAAGGATATGTGCCTGCCCCCCCCAAAAAAAGAAACCCCGGGCGCTGGGGAAACACGCCCGGGGCCAAGCGAAAGCCCTTGGGGGCTTCCCGTGACAACCTTGCCAGCGCCGGAGCAAAGCACTGGCCCGGCTGCCCCTACAGTGTCTGATAAACCACTCAGGCAAAGGTTCCATGGGGTTGCTGACGCTGCTGCAATGCCGCGATCACACAGGGCTGCAAACGCCCTTCGGCGATCTGCAGGTCACGGTGAAGGCCATCCACCAGGTCGACCAACAGGCGTTGTTCCTGCAACTGGCGTTCGCTCACCGTGCGCCGCAAGGTGATGCCGGCGAGGCGGTCATGAACGGTCAGTTGGCGATTACCCTGGGCATCGGCGACGCCGAGGTGGGCCTGATAGGGGGTCAGGGCTTCGTTGAGCAGTCTGCAGATTCTTTCCATCCGGATCACTCGCTGCGTGGTGGGATATAGAGGAACTGACCAACAGACGCAGCGGAAAGTTCGTTACACCGCGGCTGCTTCAGTGAGCATGCGGGGCGGACGTGACAGTTTGAATACGCCGCCACGGGCGCACCTGCAGTGCCTGCAGAGCGCGCTGCAGGCATGGCATCGACAGTGGCCAGGACAGTTCGGCGAGCACCCACAGGCCCCGGTTTCTGGCCTCTTGGGCAAGGTTGCGGCGCTTGGGGGTAGCCTGGCCGACGAACAGCAAAGCGCGGGTTCGGTGCTGCTGTTCGAGCAAGGCAAGGCCGGCCCGGGTTGGCATGGCGTGGTCAAGGATCAGCAGATCGGGGCGGTGATCGGCGTTCAGGCAGGCGTCGAGGTCTGCACTGGTTTCGCTGATGCGCACATGGAACATGCCCTGAGCGTTGAGGGCCTGGTGCAGGAGGATCTGATGGGATGGGCGAGCCTGGTGGATCAACACGTAGGGCTGGTGCATGAGCCGCTCCTGATGGGAGGACCGGCTAATTTAGGCGTTGCCGCTGGGCGGCCTGAATAGGATGTTTCTGATGGAGCAGTGGGAAAATTCGGATAATTAGGGCTGCTCCGCAGCCCATCGCCGGCAAGCCAGCTCCCACAGGGATTGCACATGACCTTGGGTCTATGCGGTCGGGGTGGGCGCTGGCTTGCCGGCGATGGGCCGCAGTGCGGCCCCGATGCTTACAAAGGCTTGCCGCGGTTACCATGCTGGCTGACAAAGCCCTGCACGGCCTTCAGGTCATTGGCCAGCACCGTGCAACGCTCTTCACGGCTGAACAGGTCGCTGAGGTGCGCCGGCAGCTCCAGCGCCTTGCCAACACCAGCCTTCTCCACCGCTTCCGGGAACTTGACCGGGTGCGCGGTGCCCAGCACCACCATCGGCGTGTCCAGGCTGCGGCGGCACTCGCGGGCAGCCTTGACGCCGATAGCGGTGTGCGGGTCGAGCACTTCGCCGGTAGCGGCGAACACTTCGGCGATGGTTTCGCAGGTCTGCTCGTCGCTCACTGCCAGCGAGTCGAACAGCTTGCGCGCTTCGGTCCAGCGGTCTTGCTCGACGCTGAAGCCGCCACCTTGCTTGAAGTTGGCCATCAGCTCGGCAATGGCGCCGCCGTTGCGGCCGTGCAGGTCGAACAGCAGGCGCTCGAAGTTGGACGAGACCATGATGTCCATCGACGGCGACAGGGTCGCGTGCAGGGTTTCCTTGACGTACTGGTTGCCGCTCATGAAGCGGTGCAGGATGTCGTTGCGGTTGGTGGCGACGATCAGCTGGCTGACCGGCAGGCCCATGTTACGTGCCAGGTAGCCGGCGAAGATGTCGCCGAAGTTGCCGGTCGGCACCGAGAACGCCACGGAACGCGCCGGGCCACCCAGCTGCAGGGCAGCGTGGAAGTAGTAGACGATCTGGGCCATGATCCGCGCCCAGTTGATCGAGTTGACCGCAACCAGGCGGGTGCCCTTGAGGAACGACTGGTCGGCGAAGCTGGCCTTGACCATTTCCTGGCAGTCGTCGAAGTTGCCTTCGATGGCGATGTTGTGGATGTTGTCGCCGAAGATGGTGGTCATCTGCCGGCGCTGCACTTCCGACACGCGCTGGTGCGGGTGCAGGATGAAGATGTCGACGTTGTCGCAACGGCGGCAGCCTTCGATGGCGGCGGAACCGGTGTCACCGCTGGTGGCGCCGATGATCACCACGCGCTCGTTGCGCTTGGCCAGCACGTGGTCCAGCAGGCGGCCGAGCAGTTGCAGGGCGAAGTCCTTGAACGCCAGGGTCGGGCCGTGGAACAGCTCCAGCACCCACTCGTTGCTGTTCAACTGACGCAGCGGGGCAACCGCAGCGTGGGCGAACTCGCCGTAGGTTTCCTCGAGGATCTTCTTGAAGTCGGCGTCGGCGATGCTGCCTTCGACGAACGGGCGCATCACCCGGAAAGCAAGTTCGTGGTACGGCAGGCCAGCCCACGAGGCGATTTCTTCCTGGGTGAAGCGTGGCAGGTTTTCCGGGACGTACAGGCCGCCGTCGCTGGCCAGGCCAGCCAGCAGGACGTCTTCGAAATTGAGGGCCGGAGCCTGGCCGCGGGTACTGATATAGCGCATGGGTGCAAACCTTCGATACTGGGGCCGGGGCCGCGCTGGCGGCCCCACGGCACTATTGTTAGTTGAGCTGCTCGACGCGAATGCGCACGACCTTGCCGATGACGTCCTGCAGGGCTTCCAGGGCGACGATGGCGTCGTTGATGCGCTGCTCGACCACGCGATGGGTCAGCAGGATCATCGGCACCAGGCCGTCCTGTTCCTCGGCTTCCTTCTGCATGATCGACTCGATGTTGATGCCACGCTCCGAGAGGATGCTGGCCACCTGGGCCAGTACGCCAGGGTGATCCTTGGCCTGGATGCGCAGGTAGTAGGCACTTTCGCAGGCTTCGATCGGCAGGATCGGGTGGGCCGACAGCGAATCCGGCTGGAAGGCCAGGTGCGGCACGCGGTTTTCCGGGTCGGAGGTCATGGCACGGACCACATCCACCAGATCGCCGACTACCGACGAAGCGGTAGGCTCCATGCCGGCACCGGCGCCGTAGTACAGCGTGGAACCGGCGGCGTCGCCGTTGACCATGACAGCGTTCATCACGCCGTTGACGTTGGCGATCAGGCGGTCGGCCGGGATCAGCGTCGGGTGTACGCGCAGCTCGATACCTTCGGCAGTGCGGCGGGCCACGCCCAGGTGCTTGATGCGGTAGCCCAGGGCCTCGGCATAGTTCACGTCAGCAGTGGTCAGCTGGGTGATGCCTTCGGTGTAAGCCTTGTCGAATTGCAGCGGGATGCCGAAAGCGATCGAGGCCAGGATGGTCAACTTGTGCGCGGCATCGATACCTTCAACGTCGAAGGTCGGGTCGGCTTCGGCGTAACCCAGCGCCTGGGCTTCGGCCAGCACGTCCGGGAAGGCGCGGCCCTTCTCACGCATTTCGGTGAGGATGAAGTTGCCGGTGCCGTTGATGATGCCGGCCAGCCAGTTGATGTGGTTGGCCGACAGGCCTTCGCGGATGGCCTTGATCACCGGGATGCCACCGGCCACGGCCGCTTCGAAGGCGACGATCACGCCCTTCTCGCGGGCCTTGGCGAAGATTTCGTTGCCGTGCACGGCAATCAGCGCCTTGTTGGCGGTGACCACGTGCTTGCCGTTCTCGATGGCCTTGAGCACCAGTTCGCGGGCCACGGTGTAGCCACCGATCAGCTCGATGACAATGTCGATCTCCGGGTTGCTCGCAACTTCGAACACATCAGCGGTAATGGGGGTACCGGTAATCTGGCAGTTCGGGTTCTGCGAGCGCATGGCAATCTGTGCCACTTCAATACCGCGCCCGGCACGGCGGGCGATCTCCTCGGCGTTGCGCTGAAGTACATTGAAGGTTCCGCCACCGACGGTCCCCAACCCACAGATGCCTACTTTGACCGGTTTCACTGTGAACTCCCCATTGAACGGCCGGCACCTATGCCGACCGTGAAACATGCCGTCACCCCATGACGACGGCGTACTGAATTGGATTACTTGGCCAGTGCCAGCTTGGCGACCTGCGGTGCCGGCTGGTAGCCCGGAATGACCTGGCCGCTTTCAAGGACGATCGCCGGCGTGCCATTGACGCCGATCGACTGGCCCAGCTGGAACTGCTTGCTGACCGGGTTGGCGCACTTGGCGGCCTTGATTTCCTCACCCTCGACCATCTTGTCCATCGCCGCACGGCGGTCGCTGGAACACCAGACAGCCTGCAACTGCTGGTCACCCGACGAACCGAGGCCCTGACGCGGGAAGGCGACATAGCGCACTTCGATACCGCGGCGGTTGAGCTCGGGCACCTCGGCGTGCAGCTTGTGGCAGTACGGGCAGGTGGTGTCGGTGAACACGGTGATGTGCGACTTGGTCTCGCCCTTGGCAGGATAAACCACCATCTCGGCGGCTGGAATGCCGTTGATGAGCTTGGCAATGCCCAGGCGCTCGGTCTTCTCGGTGAGGTTGACCGGCTTGCCGTCCTGGATCTGGAACAGGTAGCCCTGCATCACGAACTGGCCGTCGCCGCTGGCATACAGCACGCGGCCGCCCTGCAGCTTGACTTCATAGAGGCCGCTGACCGGGCTGCTGGCCACGCTTTCGACGGGCACTTCCAGCTCGAGGTTCTGCAATGACTTACGGATGGCCTGCTCGGCAGCAGCATTGCTATCGGTTGCCGCGGCAGCGGCAAAGGTACTGGCCAGCGCCAACGCGGCGGCGGCGAAAAACTGGGTCACGCGCATGGGAACTCCTGAAGGCGGACAGGGGCCGGAGGGCGCCACCTGCGGAAAATACGCGGTGACCGTGCGGCCCTTGGTGCAAACCGCTCAAGCCTACCACATCACACCGCCGGTGAAGGGCCTTGCAAGGACCGGTCGGCGGAACATGAAAAACATTCATCCACGCGGGTGGTGCTGGGCATGCAATTGCTGCAGGCGGGCCTTGGCGACATGGGTGTAGATCTGCGTGGTCGAAAGGTCACTGTGGCCCAGCAGCATCTGCACCACGCGCAGGTCGGCACCATGGTTGAGCAGATGAGTAGCGAAGGCATGGCGCAGGGTATGCGGCGACAGCGGTTTGTCGATACCGGCGACCCGGGCATGGTGCTTGATGCGATGCCAGAAGGTCTGGCGGGTCATCTGCTCGCCACGCTGGCTGGGGAACAAGACATCGCTGGGGCGGCCATTGAGCAGTTCGGCGCGGCCATCGCGCAGGTAGCGCTGCAACCAAAGCACCGCCTCTTCGCCCATGGGCACCAGGCGCTCCTTGCTGCCCTTGCCCATCACCCGCAGCACGCCTTGGCGCAGGTTGACCTGGTCGAGGGCCAGGCTGACCAGTTCGGTGACCCGCAGGCCGCAGGCGTAAAGCACTTCGAGCATGGCGCGGTCACGCTGGCCAATGGCTTCGCCCAGGTCCGGGGCCTGCAGCAAGGCTTCGACGTCGGCTTCGGACAACGACTTGGGCAGCGGCTTGCCCAGTTGCGGCATGTCGACTTGCAGGGTCGGGTCGATGGCCACCAGCTTTTCCCGCAGCAGGTAGCGGAAGAAACCGCGCAGGCCGGACAGGAAGCGTGCCGTGGAGCGCGGCTTGTAGCCTTGGTCGAGGCGCCAGGCCAGGTGGTCGATAATCAGGTCGCGGCCGGCGTCGGGCAAGCTGACGCCGTGTTCCTGCAGCCAACCGTTGAACAGGGCCAGGTCGCTGCGGTAGGACATGCGGGTGTTGTCGGACAGGCCCTTTTCAAGCCACAGGGCGTCGAGGAACTGGTCGATCAGGGGGTGGTCTAGGGCGGGCATTCGGGGCTGCTGGGTGTTGGAGGTGGCTTAGTGTTTCACAGCAGCATAATTGTTGTCTGTACTGGCCTCTTCGCGGCTAAAGCCGCTCCCACAGAGATATCACCGCCCTTGAGGTATGTGCGATCCCTGTGGGAGCGGCTTTAGCCGCGAAAGGGCCAGTGCAGGAGAACTCAGGCCTGGGGCAAAACCGGCACCGGCCGCTTGTCCTCGTCGATGGCGACGAAGCTGAACACCCCGTGAATCGCTCGCTCGCGCCCATCCAGGTACATGTTCTCGACGAACACATCCACCTGCACCTGCAAACTGGTATTACCCACCTTGATGACCGTCCCCACCAACTCGACGATCGAGCCCGCCGGTATCGGGTGCTTGAAGTCGATGCGGTCAGTGGACACGGTCACCAGTGGCAGGCGGCAGAAGCGCGTGGCAGCAATGAACGACACTTCGTCCATCCAGGCCAGGGCGGTGCCGCCGAACAGGGTGTTGTGGTGGTTGGTGGTGTTGGGGAACACCGCCTTGGTCACGCGGGTCACCGACAGTTCGGTGCGGCGCAGGATTTCCTGGTCTCGGGTAGTCATGGCAATCACATCTTCGGGGGTCAAAACGCAAAAAAGCAGCCCGAAGGCTGCTTTTTTCTCGCTAGGCGGCCTCGGCCACCGGGCAAACTGCACTCAGGACAGTTTTTCCTTGATGCGAGCGGCTTTGCCGGACAGGTCGCGCAGGTAGTACAGCTTGGCTTTACGCACGTCACCACGACGTTTCACGGCCAGGCTGTCGATTTGCGGGCTGTAGGTCTGGAAGGTACGCTCTACGCCAACGCCGCTGGAGATCTTGCGCACGGTGAAGGCGCTGTTCAGACCGCGGTTACGCTTGGCGATAACGACGCCTTCGAACGCCTGCAGACGGGAACGCTCACCTTCCTTCACTTTAACCTGAACGACAACGGTGTCGCCTGGTGCGAAGGTCGGGATTTCCTTGCTCATCTGCTCGGCTTCGAGCTGCTGGATGATCTTGTTGGTCATGCTGTGCTCCTAAGATGGATACGTGATCCACCATCGATACGTTTAACTATCGTCCCGCTCGCGGAGATATTCCTCGAGCAGCTTCTTCTCTTCTCCAGAAAGCGAGCGACTTTCCAGAAGATCGGCGCGTCGTTCGAAGGTCCTACCAAGGGACTGCTTCATTCTCCAACGCCGGATGTGTGCATGGTTGCCACTTAGCAACACGTCGGGAACACGCTGATCCGCATACACCTCAGGCCGGGTGTAGTGCGGGCAATCGAGCAGACCGTCGGTGAAGGAATCCTCTTCCGCCGAGTCCACATGCCCTAAAGCTCCGGGCAGCAGCCGTGTAACCGCATCGATCAGTACCATGGCCGGCAGCTCGCCACCGGAAAGCACATAGTCGCCAATCGACCACTCCTCATCGACATGAGCCTCGATAAAGCGCTCGTCGATGCCTTCATAACGACCGGCGATCAGGATCAACGATTCCTGTTCGGCCAGGCCTTTGACCGCCTGCTGAGTCAGCTTGCGGCCTTGTGGCGAAAGGTAGATCACCTTCGCCGCTGCTCCGGTCGCTTGCCTGGCGCTAACCAGGGCATCTTCCAGAGGCTTGATTTTCATCACCATGCCCGGACCACCGCCAAACGGCCGATCATCCACCGTGTGGTGACGATCTGTGGTGTAGTCCCGCGGGTTCCAGCAGGTCACCTGAAGCAACCCCTGTTTCACCGCGCGGCTGGTAATGCCGTACTCCGTGATGGCCGAGAACATCTCGGGGAACAACGTGATGACGTCTACGCGAAGGTTACCCATCGTTTAGAAGTCCGCGTCCCATTCAACCCGCATCACGCCTGCTTCCAGGTCGACGTCGAGCACGCATTGCGCCGTATAGGGCAACAGACGCTCGCGATCATCCAGGCTGCCTGCGCAGGGCTTGACCACCATTACATCGTTCGCACCGGTCTCCAACAGGTGATCGACCTTGCCGAACAGTTGTTCGTCCTGGTTGATGACCTTGAGGCCGACCAACTGGTACCAGTAGTACTCGTCAGCAGCCAGGTTGGGCAAAAGGCTCCGCGGAATGCAGATTTCGTAACCGCTCAGAAGACGGGCTTCATCACGATCATCGAGGCCTTTCAGCTTCACGACCAGGCCCTTCTGGGAGCCACGACCGTTGACCAGCTCGACCTGCTTTACCTTGCCTTCGTGCCGAAGCGTCCAGCGCGGATAATCCAACAGGTTTTCAATCGGATCGGTAAAGGAATACACCTTCACCTCGCCGCGAACGCCGTGAACCGAAAAAATCTTGCCAACGACGATGAGGTCGTCAGCCTTTTCTGGCGTCGCGTTCATACTACTCAGGCAGCAGCCTTGGCAGCGTCCTTCAGCAGCTGAGCAACGCGCTCAGACGGCTGTGCACCCTGGCTCAGCCAGTAGTTGATGCGCTCTTGGTTGACCGACAGCTTGACTTCGGCGCCAGCAGCGATCGGGTTGAAGAAACCTACGCGCTCAACGAAACGGCCGTCACGGGCGTTACGCGAGTTGGTCACGGTCAGGTGGTAGAATGGGCGCTTTTTCGAGCCGCCACGGGCCAGACGAATGGTTACCATGTGAACATCGTTCCTATAGTCGGTGCTGCAGTTGATACAGCAGCTGGTACTGCAAATCTGAATGCCAAATAGGCACACGGGTGCCCAAAAGGCCGCATATTCTCGGGGAATACACGGACATTTGCAAATGACTTTTTCGGCAAGGCCCTGCCCTGCCGTCCAGATCTGCCGGTTGAGCCGCGAAATCCGCGGCCATTGCCCCGCCACGGCGGGGGTTCTGGGCGCCTGCCGGACAAACGGCAGGCCCCCGGAATAGGGGTTACAGCTTCGGCATGCCGCCGCCCGGCAGCATCCCGCCAAGGCCGCGCATCATCTTGGCCATGCCGCCCTTGGCGGAGAATTTCTTCATCATCTTCTGCATTTGCTTGTGCTGCTTGATCAGGCGGCCGACGTCCTGCACCTGGGTGCCGGAACCGATGGCAATGCGGCGCTTGCGCGAGCCGCTGATCAGCTCCGGATCACGGCGCTCGGCCGGGGTCATGGAGTTGATGATTGCTTCCATCTGCTTGAACTGCTTCTCGGCGGCGCCCTGGGCGTTGCCCATCTGCGACAGGTTGACCCCACCGATGCTCGGCAGCTTGTCCATCAGGCCGCCGAGGCCGCCCATGTTCTTCATCTGCTGCAGCTGGTCACGGAAGTCTTCGAGGTCGAAGCCCTTGCCCTTCTTCAGCTTCTTGGCCAGCTTGTCGGCCTTGGCCTTGTCGATGTTCTGCTCGGCCTGCTCGATCAGGCTGAGCACATCACCCATGCCGAGGATGCGCGAGGCGACGCGGTCGGGGTGGAACGGTTCGAGGGCTTCGGTCTTCTCGCCCATACCGATGAACTTGATCGGCTTGCCGGTGATGGCACGCACCGACAGCGCGGCACCACCACGGGCGTCACCGTCGACCTTGGTCAGCACCACGCCGGTCAGCGGCAGCGCCTCGCCAAAGGCCTTGGCGGTGTTGGCGGCGTCCTGGCCGGTCATGGCGTCGACCACGAACAGGGTCTCGATCGGCTTGACCGCGGCATGCAACGCCTTGATCTCGTCCATCATGTCGGCGTCGATGTGCAGACGGCCGGCGGTGTCGACGATGACCACATCGATGAACTTCAGCTTGGCTTCGCGGATGGCCGCTTCAGCGATGGCCACCGGCTTCTGGCTGATGTCGGACGGGAAGAAGGTTACGCCGATGTCGTTGGCCAGGGTTTCCAGCTGTTTGATCGCCGCCGGGCGGTAGACGTCGGCGGACACCACCATCACGCTCTTTTTCTTGCGCTCCTTGAGGAAGCGCGCCAGCTTGCCGGCGGTGGTGGTCTTACCGGCGCCCTGCAGGCCGGCCATCAGCACCACGGCTGGCGGAGCGGCGTTCAGTGCGAGGTCTTCGTTGGCCGCGCCCATCAGGCTTTCCAGCTCGGCCTGGACGATCTTCACGAACGCCTGGCCCGGGGTCAGGCTGCGCGACACTTCGGTGCCGACTGCACGGTCCTTGACGCTGTTGACGAAATCCTTGACCACCGGCAGGGCAACGTCGGCCTCGAGCAGGGCCATGCGCACTTCGCGCAGCGTGTCCTTGATGTTGTCTTCGGTCAGCTTGGCCTTGCCGGTGACATGGCGCAGCGTCTGTGACAGGCGGTCGGTCAGGTTTTCGAACATGGTGATCCTTTCAGGCCCAGTAAAAGCCGAGGTTTGTCAGGCGCCCAGGGGGGAATGCATACCCGCCGGGCACAGCAAGGCGGCGATTATAGCGAAGTGCGGCGGCGGCGCACACCTTGCTGGCGGCCTGGTAGATATTCGGTGGCTGTGCCGGCCTCTTCGCGGGTGAACCCGCTCCCACAGGGCCTGCACCACATTCGAAACCGGCGCCGTACCTGTGGGAGCGGGTTCACCCGCGAATGCCGCACCGCAGTCTGCCAGTCTTCCTAGACCAGCGCGATCTATGCCAAACTCCGTCTCTTTAAGGCTCGCCAACCAGGACTTATGTTCTCCTCACCCAGCCTCATCCCCAACCTGATCGCCGCCGGCCTATATATAGCAGCGGCCATCTACCAGGGCTCTTACCTTGCCCAGAACCGCAAGGCCGACAAGCGCCTGCTTGCCCTGCTGGGTACCTTCGCGGTACTCGCCCAGGCCGGTGCGCTGTTCTTCCAGCTGATCACCCCGCTGGGCCTGAGCCTGGACTTCTTCAGTGCCGCCAGCCTGATCGCCGTGGCCGTCATCGCCCTGACCCTGCTGGCCTGCTTGCGCATACCCGTGGAAAACCTGCTGGTGCTGCTGTTCCCGCTGGGCGCGGTGACCGCGCTGCTGGCCCAGTTCGCGCCCCCCGGCACGGTGCCGCTGGTCAACGAAGAGCCGGGTATCCTCGCGCATATCCTGCTGTCGATCCTGGCCTATGGGCTGTTCACCATTGCG
This sequence comes from Pseudomonas sp. A2, assembly GCF_023100865.1. Taxonomy (NCBI): domain Bacteria; kingdom Pseudomonadati; phylum Pseudomonadota; class Gammaproteobacteria; order Pseudomonadales; family Pseudomonadaceae; genus Pseudomonas; species Pseudomonas sp. A2. Next base: position 1,257,779 of record NZ_CP039127.1, on the reverse strand, counting down.
GTGTTCCAGGCCCTGCTGTTGCTGCTGCAAGACCGCCAACTGAAGAACAAGCACCCGTCCGGGCTGATCCGCAACTTCCCGCCGCTGCAAACCATGGAAAGCCTGCTGTTCGGCTTCCTCTGGGCTGGCTGGTGCCTGCTGTCGCTGTCGCTGATCTCCGGCTGGCTGTTCCTCGACAACCTGTTCGCCCAGCACCTGGTACACAAGACCCTGCTGGCCTGTATCGCCTGGGTGGTGTTCAGCGTGCTGCTGTGGGGCCGTACCCGCCTGGGCTGGCGTGGCCACAAGGCCATCCGCTGGACGCTGGCCGGTTTCTGCCTGCTGATGCTGGCCTATTTCGGCAGCAAGCTGGTTCGCGAATTCATCCTGCATATCTGACGGCCGCCCATGGATACCCTGCCGTACGCACCGCTATTCGGCACCCTGGCACTGGCCCTATTGTGGTCGGCGCTGTTCACCGCGGTGGACGCCGCCCGCCTGCAACTCAATGGCACGCTGCGCACCGGCGAGGACGGCCAGCCCGTGCTGCCGGCCCAGGCCCTGGTGCTGTGCGCCAGCCTGGGCAAGCTGCTGGTGCTGGGCCTGGCCTGCCTGCTCGGCCAGCGCCATAGCGGCGAGCACGGCTTCTGGCTGGCCGGGTTGGCCGCCACCCTCGTCCTGCTGGTATTTGCCGAATACCTGCCGCGGCGCCTGGCCCGGCGCAACCCGCAGGCGTTCGTCAGCCTCGGCACCAGCCTGCTGAAAGTACCCCTCGCCCTGCTGCAACCGCTAGCCTGCCTGCTGGATGGCATTGCCAAGCTGATCCTGCGTCCGTTCCGCGTGCAACCCACGGCCGTGGCCCTGCACCCGCAGGAAGCCGACGAATTCGACGAGGATGAGGAACACGAAGCACCGCGCCACGGTCTGCTCGACGGCCTGCAGTCACTGGACAAGATGACCGTCAACGACATCCTGGTACCGCGCAACGAAGTGGACGGCATCAGCCTCGACGAGCCGATCGAACGCATCATCGAGCAACTGATCGTCAGCCGGCACACCCGCCTGCCGGTGTACCACAGCGACATCAACCAGGTTGAAGCAATCCTCAATACCAAGCTGATCAGCCACCTGCTGCCCAAGGCCGAGCTGACCCTGGAGATGCTGCTCGGCGCCTGCTACGAGCCCTATTTCGTACCCGAGAGCACGCCCCTGCAAATGCAGCTGCTGAACTTCCACAAGCAGCAGCGCCGCCTGGGCGTGGTGGTGGACGAGTACGGCGAGGTGCTGGGCATCGTCACCCTGGAAGACATCCTCGAAGAGATCGTTGGCGAGTTCGAGGATGAACACAGCCTGGACAACCCCCACGTGCACCCACAGCCCGATGGCACTTTCGTCATTGACGGCACCGCTTCGCTGCGTGAAATCAACCGCAGTCTGGGCTGGCACCTGCCCTGCGACGGCGGGCCGAAAACCCTCAACGGGCTGGTCACCGAAGCGCTGGAAAGTATCCCGGAAAGCGCCGTTTGCCTGAAGATCGGCCGCTATCGCCTGGAAATCCTCGAAACAGAGGACAATTGTGCCAGCAAGGTACTGGTGTGGACCGTGACCCGATAGCTATACTCGGGTCACGCTTACCCAGCCCCGCCGTCCCGCCTGCTACCCGCACCCGGCGCTCCACGGCCAGTCCGCTCCACTGACACGCCCCGCGGTCCTGCTTCAACACCCCGAACAGTGCCCGCCCCCGCCCCTATCCCCCTTGGGCTATCGTCAGTCGGGCGCACACAACAACAAAACGCTCCGGCGCCCGCGCCACCGTGCCTGCCCTTTTGCATTGCACGCCGCGGGGCTTATCCCAATGGAGCCGGACCAGACTGTCAGGGACCTATTCAATGACAACCAGCAGCACCTATGCCGAAGCGCCTGCCGCGCCGGTCAACTCGCCCGCGCGGGTAGCCACCGCCAGCTTCATCGGCACCGCCATCGAGTTCTACGATTTCTACGTCTACGCCACTGCCGCCGCCCTGGTGATCGGCCCGGTGTTCTTCCCGTCCGGGTCAGGCACCGCGCAGATGCTGGCGGCCTTCCTCACCTTCGGTATCGCCTTCCTGGCGCGCCCGCTGGGTTCGGCACTGTTCGGCCACTTTGGCGACCGTATCGGCCGCAAGTCGACCCTGGTCGCCTCGCTGCTGCTGATGGGCGTGTCCACCACAGCCATCGGCGTGCTGCCGGGCTATGACAGCATTGGTGTATGGGCGCCGATCATCCTCTGCCTGCTGCGCTTTGGCCAAGGCCTGGGGCTGGGTGGCGAATGGGGTGGCGCGGCCTTGCTGGCCACCGAGAACGCGCCCGAAGGCAAGCGAGCCTGGTTCGGCATGTTCCCGCAGCTGGGCCCGTCGATCGGCTTTTTGGCCGCCAACGGCCTGTTCCTGACCCTGGCCCTGGTGCTCAGCGATGAGCAGTTCCGCGAGTGGGGCTGGCGCATTCCGTTCCTGCTCAGCGCCGCGCTGGTACTGGTGGGCCTGTATGTGCGCCTGAAGCTGGAAGAAAGCCCGGTATTCGCCAAGGCTGTCGCCCGCCATGAGCGGGTGAAAATGCCGGTGGTCGACCTGTTTTCCAGATACTGGCTGCCGACCCTGCTGGGCGCAGCGGCGATGGTGGTGTGCTACGCGCTGTTCTACATCTCCACGGTGTTCTCGCTGAGCTATGGCGTGACCACGCTGGGCTACAGCCGCGAGACGTTCCTTGGCCTGCTGTGTTTCGCGGTGGTGTTCATGGCCCTGGCCACACCACTGTCGGCCTGGCTCAGCGACCGCTACGGGCGCAAACCGGTGCTGATCGTCGGCGGCCTGCTGGCAGTGGCCTCGGGCTTTACCATGGAGCCGCTGCTGACTTCGGGGTCGACCGCAGGTGTGGCGCTGTTCCTGGCCATCGAACTGTTCCTGATGGGCGTGACTTTTGCGCCGATGGGGGCACTGCTGCCTGAACTGTTCCCGACCCACGTGCGTTATACCGGCGCTTCGGCGGCCTATAACCTGGGCGGCATCGTCGGCGCCTCGGCGGCACCGTTCTTTGCCCAGAAGCTGGTGAGCATGGGTGGGTTGAGCTGGGTGGGGGGTTATGTGTCGGTGGCGGCGGTGATCAGCTTGATTGCCGTGCTGTGCCTGAAAGAGACCCGCAATACCGAACTTTGAACAGTTGGGGGCGCCCTGCGCCCCATTCGCAGCACAAGGCTGCTCCTACAGGGGGATGCGTTGCCCTTGTAGGAGCAGCCTTGTGCTGCGAATGGGCTGCAACGCAGCCCCAATCGGATCAGAACTCGACCTTGACCGCCTGCGAAGCACGGGTCGCCTTGGCACGCGCCGCTTCGACCGAATCATCACGCGCCAGGCACACGCCCATGCGGCGGGTACCGTTGATTTCCGGCTTGCCGAACAGGCGAATGGCGGTATCCGGCTCGCTCAGCGCCGCACCCAGGTTGGCAAAGCTGGTCTGCTGCGACTGCCCCTCGGGCAAGATCACCGCCGAAGCAGAAGGGCCGAACTGGCGCACTACCGGAATCGGCAGGCCAAGAATGGCACGGGCATGCAGGGCAAACTGCGACAGGTCCTGGGAAATCAGGGTCACCAGGCCAGTGTCATGCGGGCGCGGCGAGACTTCGCTGAACCACACCTGGTCGCCCTTCACGAACAGTTCCACGCCAAACAGGCCACGACCACCCAGGGCATCGGTGACCGCCTTGGCCACCCGCTGCGACTCGGCCAGCGCCTTCGGGCTCATGGCCTGCGGCTGCCACGATTCCTGGTAGTCGCCCTTCTCCTGGCGGTGGCCGACAGGCTCGAGGAAGGTGGTGCCACCGACGTGGCGCACGGTCAGCAAGGTGATTTCGTATTCGAAGTCGATGAAGCCCTCGACGATGACCCGGCCTTTGCCGGCGCGGCCGCCTTCCTGGGCGTAGTCCCACGACTTCTGCAGGTCGGCATCGCTGCGCAGCAGGCTCTGGCCCTTGCCCGACGAGCTCATCACCGGCTTGACCACGCACGGGTAGCCGACATCGGCCACGGCCTTGGCGTAGTCTTCGTAGGTGTCGGCGAAGTGGTACGGCGAGGTTGGCAGGTCCAGCTCTTCGGCGGCCAGGCGGCGGATGCCTTCACGGTTCATGGTGAGCTGGGTGGCGCGGGCGGTCGGCACCACGTTGAAACCTTCGTTTTCCAGCTCGACCAAGGTGGCGGTGGCGATGGCTTCGATTTCAGGGACGATGTAGTGCGGCTTCTCGGCCTCGATCACTGCGCGCAGGGCCACGCCATCGAGCATGTTGACCACGTGGCTGCGGTGCGCCACCTGCATTGCCGGGGCATTGGCGTAGCGATCGACGGCGATCACTTCGACGCCCAGGCGCTGCAGCTCGATCACCACTTCCTTGCCCAGCTCGCCACAGCCGCAGAGCAGTACACGGGTCGCGGTGGGCGACAAAGGGGTTCCGATACGGGTCATTTCAGGTCCTCGAAGGCGTCCGGGGCCGCACCAGGCTTGGCGCCGCCCGCTGAAAAAGGACCGCTATTCTACACCATCAACCCGCCACGGCGGCCCGCCGGGCGCGAAATGCCATGGCCAGCCATACGGCGGTGACCCCGGCGAATTTCGAGGCCATGGCGGTGCCGATCACGGCTGGGGTCAGGGCACCGATCATGCCGAAGAAGATGAAGGTGTCCACCGGGATGCTCAGCGCCGAGCTCAGCCACAGGCGGTCGCGCAGCGGTCGGCGGGTGACGCTGAACACCAGCCAGTCGATCAGTTCGGAAATGAAGAAGGCGGTGGCGCTGGCCAGAGCGATGGCCGGTTCCGAGGTGACGTAGGACAGCACCAGCGCCGCCAGCATGGCGACCAGGGCGCCATGGCCGAAGCGGGTTTGCACCATGTCGCGCAGGATGAACACCAGGCCGCCCCAGGCGGACCAGATGATGTCCAGGTGTGGCGCGCTGGAGAAGGCGTAGTTGATCAGCACTACGCTGCTGATGTAGGCAATCAGATAGAACATGGCGGGTAGTCTGTGGGCAAGCCGCACAGATTACCGCTGGCTGGTTCGCGGGTAAACCCGCAGGCACCGACCTCAAGCCATGCACAGGACATGTAGGAGCAGCCTTGCGCTGCGAAGAGGCCATATCTGCAAACGATCACCTTTTGCCTTGCTGGCCTCTTCGCAGCACAAGGCTGCTCCTACAGGGGGGCGCGTCAGCCTACAGGATGAGGCCGGCCTCCACGGCCCTTTCATGGCAACGCTTGAGCACAGCCCGGCGCTCGTCGTTGTCCATCCGCCCCCAGCGGCTGATTTCCGCCACGGTTCGCTGGCAACCTGTGCAGATATCCTGCTCGTCCAGTGCACAGATACTCACGCACGGCGAGGCCACCGGTCGCTCCACTACATCACTCATCATCAACCACCAACTCCCGTGCATAACGCTGGGCATTGTGCACATAATGCGCGGCACTGGCCTCAAGCATGCGCTTCTGCTGTTCGGTCAGCTCGCGCACCACCTTGCCCGGCGAGCCCATCACCAGCGAACCGTCGGGGATCTCCTTGCCTTCTGCAATCAGCGCATTGGCGCCAATGATGCAATGCTTGCCGATGCGCGCGCCATTGAGGATGACCGCGTTTATACCGACCAGGCTGTAGTCGCCCACCGTGCAGCCATGCAGCATGGCGTTGTGGCCAACGGTCACGCCCTTGCCCAGGGTCAACGGCGAGCCCATGTCGGTGTGCATCACCGTGCCATCCTGCACGTTGCTGCCTTCGCCAATGTCGATCAGCTCGTTGTCCCCGCGCAGCACCGCGCCAAACCACACGCTGGCATCGGCCTGCAGGCGCACCTTGCCGATCAGCGTGGCGTTGGGTGCGGCCCAACTGGTGGGGTGGCTCTCGACCCGCAGGTCGCCCAGGCGGTATTTCATGCTTGCTCCTCAGGCTGCAACGCAGACGACGGGGTTGGCCCCGCTCAGTTTTCGATGTAACGCTCCGGGGGCTGGTGCAGGCTGATGCCGGCATCGAACAGCAGGTTGACCAGTTCGACGATCATGATCGCCGACAACCCCCAGATCTTGTATTCGCCATAGCGATAGCTGGGCACATACCAGCTGCGCCCCTGGTAATCGATACGGTGGGTATGGTCGCGCGGGTCCTGGCGGAAGAATTCCAGCGGCACGGTGAATACTGCCGCGATCTCGGCATCATTGGCACGGTATTCGACAAAATCGGGGATGAGCCCGACGAATGGCGTCACTTTCAGGCCGTGCAGCGAAATCAGCGGGCTGAGCGGGCCGATCACTTCCACCAGGCCTGGTGGCAGGCCGATTTCTTCTTCGGCTTCACGTAGCGCGGTGAACACCAGGTCCGGGTCTTCCGGGTCGCGGCGGCCACCGGGAAAAGCCACTTCGCCGCCGTGGGTGGACAGGCCCTTGGCGCGCAGGGTCAGGACCAGCTCGGGCGCTTCGCTGCGGGTAATGGGCAAGAGGACCGCCGCTTCGGGGAACCGCCGGTCGGTTTCCAGTGATGCGGGTTGGTGGTTGCTCATTCGGCGAAGTAGCTCGTCCAGCATTGCGCACGCTCATATCCAAGGCCTGCCTTGCATGATGCACCAAAGGCGCGAAGCACCCAAGCCCCGTGCGCTTGCGACGGCACGGCCGGCGCGCCAAGATAGCCCGGAGCAAAAGGAACGACACATGAAATTCTGCAGCGCGTGCGGCCAGCCGGTCACTCAGCGGATCCCCGAGGGCGACAGCCGCCTGCGGTATGTCTGCGAGGTTTGCCAGACCATCCACTACCAGAACCCCAACATCGTCGCCGGCGTGTTGCCGACCTGGGGCAGCCAGGTGTTGCTGTGCCGGCGCGCCATCGAGCCACGCCGCGGCTTCTGGACCCTGCCCGCCGGTTTCATGGAAAACGGCGAAACCCTGGACCAGGCCGCCCGTCGCGAAACCGTCGAGGAGGCCTGCGCCCGGGTCGGCAGCATGAGCCTGTACCAGCTGTTCGACCTGCCACACATCAACCAGGTGCACGTGTTCTTTCGCGCCGAGCTTGCGGACCTTGATTTCGCTGTCGGTGTCGAAAGCCTGGAGGTGCGGCTGTTCGAGGAACATGAGATTCCGTGGGGCGAGCTGGCTTTCCGCACCGTCACTCGCACACTAGAATGCTACTATCGCGATCGCATCGGGCAGCACTACCCCATAGGCCATGAATACCTGCCGCCGATGAACGTCTCGCCCACCACCTAGAAGCCTTCAGGGATACCGTTACATGCGCTGGTTGCTTGCCCTTTTCTGCCTTTGCGTTACCTCGGTGTCCCAGGCGGCCTTCACCGAGACCATCATCCGCAAGCCCCAGCCGGCAGTGCAAACCCCGTCGCCTTCGCAGCAGGCCATGCAACCGCTGATCGACAAGGTGCTGGTGATCAAGTCCGAGCGCCGTCTGCAACTGATCAGCCGTGGCGAACCGCTGAAGACCTACCGCATCTCGCTGGGCAAGCAGCCAAAGGGCGCCAAGGAGCGCGAAGGCGACAAGAAAACCCCCGAGGGCCTTTACTGGCTGGACTGGCGCAAGCAAAGCGACCGTTTCAACCTGGCCATACACATCAACTACCCGAACATCAACGACGCGGCCCGTGCCACTCGTGAAGGGGTGAGTGCCGGCAGCATGATCATGATCCATGGCACGCCGATCAACGACGAGTATCCGGAGTGGTACTTCCACACCCTGGACTGGACGGATGGGTGTATTGCCATGCGTAACCGCGACATGCAGGAAGTGTGGGACCTGGTGCGGGATGGCACGTTGATCGAAATTCGGCCCTGATAGCGGGCCTTTCAACTGATGCTGTAGGAAGCTTCCCACCATCAGGCAAGAACGCGCCCTACAAGCGCTTAGGCCGGGTACTGCATCCAGGCGAACCCCTTAATTTTTAGCATCCACGCAGACGAGTACGAAATCCGTACATCATTTGCGGGGTGCTTCAATGCCGTTCCACATTCATCGCGCCACCTGCTGGGCGCTCACCTGCTGCCTGTCAGGTTTGCTGGCCGCACCACAGGCGTTGGCCGACGACCCGGCCAGCCAGCAACTGCGCGATCAGCAGCGCGGGCTGCGACAGCTGGAACAGCAACAGCGCCTGGAACGCTGGCAGCGCCAGCCCGCCCCTGCCGAAAGCCACGACGCCACCGCCCCCCTCCCCCACGACCAGCACTGCTGGGCCATCACCGGCGTACGCGTGGCCGGCAACCGCGAGCTTTCCGACTCGGCGCTAACGCCAACCCTCCGCAGGTTCATTACCCCGTGCATGGGTATCGCGGAAATCAACGGGCTGCTGAAAGCCATCACCCAGCGCTATGTGCAAGCCGGATACCCGACCAGCCGGCCCTACCTGCAGCAACCTCCACAAGACGGCGCACCGCTGAACCTGGTCATCGTCGAGGGGTTCGTCGAGTCCATCGAAATGGCCGGCCCCGAGCTGCCCCTGTCCCTCCCCGGCGCCTTTCCCGGCCTGCTCGGGCAGCCACTGTTCCTGCCAGCCCTGGAGCAAGGCCTCGACCAGCTCAACCGGCTGCGCGCTTATGACCTGTCCGCAGAGTTGCTGCCCGGTGAACTGCAGGGCGGCACCCGGGTTGTCGTGCAGCCGCGCAAGGTGGCCTCGCGCGGGCACCTGGACAGCCGCTTCGACAACCGCGGCAGCGACCTGACCGGGCGTCATCGCCTGAACCTCGGCTTCGGCCTGGACAGCCCGCTGGGCCTCAATGATGACCTGCGCCTGTCACTGAACGGCACGGTGCTCGATGCGCCCGGGCAAAGCCAAGGCATCTCGCTGTACTACAGCATCCCCTACGGCGCCTGGACCTTCGCGCTCAGCGCCAGCGAGCTGCGCTACGAGGCGCCGCTCCCCCACAGCCGCCAGGTAGCCGACGGCAGCAGCAGCTACCAGGGCCTGAGCGTCGAGCGGGTGCTGTGGCGCAACCAGCAAGGCATGCTCAGCGCCAGCGCCCGGCTGGACCGCAAGCAGATGGTCAACCGCAGCGCGGGCGCGATGATCGTCCAGCAGAGCCCCACCCTGGTCTGCGTGGAAGCGGGTATCAACCTGCTGTGGCTCCAGGGCGGCCTGTGGAATGGCTACCTCGGTGTCGCCCAGGGCGTCGATGCCTTCGGCGCCGACCGTTCACCGCTGGGAGCGGAACGCCTGCGCCCGGATTTTCGCAAGTACCGCGCCAACCTGCTGCACCTGCGCCAAGGCCCGGCCAGCCACCCATGGCGCTGGCAGAGCGAGCTGGCTCTGCAATACAGCAGTGACCCGCTACCCGCCGTCGAGCAGTTGCTGGTCAGCGACGATTCGGCCGTGCGCGGGTTTCGCCTGCGTACCTACTCCGGTGCCAGCAGCGCCGTCTGGCGCAACACCGCCAGTCAGCCGCTGCCGGAGCGCTGGACGGCTCCCCTGCAGGTGCGCCCCTACATCGGCCTGGACCTGGGCTGGACCCGCACTGCCGAAGGCAAGCCTTCACAACGCCTTGCCGGGGCCACCGCCGGTGCGGAACTGAGCCTGCCCGGCAGCCACCTGCGCCTGGGTTACCAACGCGCGCTGTACGCCAGCGACCTACCCCGCCCGCTGCTGGAACCCGGCTTCTGGGTAGTGGAACTGGCCCTGACCATCTGAATCACCCACAACAAAGAGAACGAGAACATGCAAACACTCTCGCAGTCGTCTTCCCGCCCGGATATCTTGCGCTGGGCCATCTTCCTCGGCCTGCTCGGGCCCGGCGCCGCACTGGCCCAGGGCGGCCTGGCAGCAACCAGCGGCCCCGGCGGTACAGCGGTCATCAACGACGGCCACGGCGTCCCGGTCATCGATATTGTCGCGCCAAACGCCAACGGGCTGTCACACAACCAGTTCCTCGACTACAACGTCGACCGTTCAGGATTGGTGCTGAACAATGCCACCCAGGCCGGGCAGTCGGAACTGGCCGGTGCCCTGGCGGCCAACCCGCAATTCCAGGGCCAGGCCGCCTCGACCATCCTCAACGAGGTGGTCAGCCGCAACGCCTCGCTGATCGAAGGGCCGCAGGAAATCTTCGGCCGCCCGGCCGACTACATACTGGCCAACCCCAATGGCATCACCCTCAACGGCGGCAGTTTCATCAACACTACACGCGCCGGCTTCGTGGTGGGTACCCCCGAGTTCGAGGGCCAGCAACTGAAGTACCTCGACACGCTCAACGCCAGCGGTACCCTGCAAGTGCTCGAGGGCGGCCAGCGAAACCCCAACGGCGCCCTCGAGCTGATTGCCCCGCGCGTGGACAGCAAAGGGCTGCTGATGGCGCGCAACTCCATCGATATCACCGTGGGTCGCAACCGCATCGACAGCAGCAGCGGCGAAATTGTCGAGCACCTGCCCGGTACCCCTTCCAGCATCGATGCCAGCCTGTTCGGTGCCATGCGCGCCGGGCGCATTCGCGTGGTGAGCACCGCAGAAGGTGCTGGTGTGCGTGTGGGGGCATCGCAGCTGCTTGGCATCGACGGGGTCGACATCCAGTCGGCCGGCGCCCTGCAGGTCAGCGGCAAGGCCGACACCCCCGTCGAACTGCACAGCGAACAGGGCGATCTGCGGCTGACCGCTGCCGATGATCTGACACTTGAAACCGTCGATGGGCAGGCTCGGCGAATCGAGGCCAAGGCGGGCAAGAAGCTCACGCTGGATGCCACAACCCACGAGAACATCGAGCGCGACAGCGACAGCTGGAACAAGAAGTTCCTGTTCGTCACCCGCGAAACCTACAACCGCGAAACTACCACTACCCAGCAGCAGCAACAGGGCAGCCGCTTGCAAGGCAAGGACAGCGTGCTGCTGCAATCCGCTGACGACATGCGCCTGGTGGCTGCCAAGGTGGATTCTGGCAATGAGCTGACCCTCGACAGCGGCGCCAACCTGGCCATCGCTGCCGGCATCGACAGCCAGCACACCGAAGAGCAGGTTCGCCACCGCAAGGACTTGTGGCGCGGTGACAGTGATACCGACCAGTACAAGGAAACCGCACAAGGCAGTGCGCTCCAGGCCCAGCGCATGACGCTCAAGGCCAAGAATACTGTCGATGTGAAGGGGAGCAGCCTGCACAGCCGCGGCGACATGGCGATCGAAGCCAAGGAGGCAAACATCGCTACCACCGCCCTGCAGCAGCGCGGTACCCGGCGCGACTATCGCGGCGACCTGGTATCCGGCACCTTCTTTGGCGACCGCAAGGGTAACGACAGCAAAGGCCAGGCCGTTGCCGGCAGCAGTGTCACGGCGGATGGCAAGCTTACCGTGACAGCTGACCAGGTAGCCATCAAGGGCAGTACCGTGTTCGGCAAGGAGGACTCGGTGCTTTACAGCACAAAAGGTTCACTGGCCATCGAAGCCGACCATGGTCGCACCACCTCTACCGACCGTACCAGCGACAGCAAGCTGTTCGGCCTGATTGGCAGCGACCGCGAGAACACCGAGCGTACGCAACAGGTGCTTACCAGCGACGTCAGCTCGGCCACCAATCTGCGCCTGGCCAGCGCCGAGGAAATGCGCATCCAGGGCGCCAAGGTCGTAGCGGGCGAGCACCTGCAGGTAGAGGCCAAGGGCGACCTGCTGATTACCAGCGCGCAAGCGGTTGACGAGCGCGAAACCCGTAACCAGCAACGTGGTTTCACCGCCAGCGCCAAGCAGACCCAGGAGGCCGAGGATGGCAAGCCCGAGTCCCGCCAGTATTCGGCCGGCATTGCCTATGACGTCGCCACCAGCAGCAGCAGGCAGCGCACCACCAGCCAGGTCGCCAGTGAGCTCGGGGGAGCTTCGGTGAGCCTTGGCAGCGGGGCTCACCTGCAGGTCAACGGTTCCACTGTGAAGGCCGCCGCAGGCGACCTCGATGTGCAGGCCCAAAAGGTGACGCTGGGAGCAACCCGCAATGACCGCGACAAAACCACCAGCACCACCCGCAGTGGCGGCGGTTTGACGGTGACCGGCGGCATCGACCGGCTGGGCAGCTTGTTCGAAGGCCATCACAACCGCCAGGCGCAGACTGAACGCGACAGCAAGGCGCAACGCAGCACATTGCAGGCCAGCGGCGACCTGAAGCTCAAAGGCGATGAACTGGTCACCGAGGCCGCACGCGTCAAGGCTGGCAACACTCTGCAGGTAACTGCCAAACGCATCGACAACCGCGCGGTGCAGGATACCGAGGAACGTGAACAAAGCCGTGACGACTGGTCGGGCAGCCTCGGCGCCAGTGTCGAGTATCGCGACCTTACCCGCCCCATCGAACGCCTGGTGCTGGGCGAAGAAGCCGCACGCTTCCAGCAAGCCTCCCCCGAAGACGCCATGGCGCCGCCCAGCGTTGGCGCCGACATGACCGTGGACCACCTCAAGCGCCTGGAAAACCAGCGCCGCGGCTTTGCCCAGGTGAGCGAGTTGTCCGGGGCCAAGGTTGAAGTCAAGGCCGACAACATCACCGACCAGGGTACCGCCTGGCGCGCCAACGCCGGCAAGCTGCAGATCGAGGCCCGACAACACCAGATGCAGGAGGCCGAGAACACCCAGGAAAATACCGTGCAACGCCTGGCCTACGGCGGCGATGTGCGCCTGGACACCAGCACCGGCGAAGACCTCAATGTACGCGCCGCCGGCAAAGGCGGCTCGCTGGACAAAAAGGACAGCACCAGCAACGCCGTACCCGGCAGCCTGTATGGGCAACAGGGCATCCAGGTGCAACTGGGCAGCTCAGGGCATTATGAAGGGACGCGCATCGATGGCGGGGAAGGCAGCGTGGTCATGAGCAGTGCCGGTTCGCTGACATTGCCCCAGGCAACCGACCAGGTCGAACAGCAGTCACGCCAGCTCGACGGCAATGCCTGGGCCAAGGTCGGCAACCGCCCGGGCAGCACCGGCGTCGATGGCCGGGGCTACCTCGACCATGGCCAGAACCAGAGCACACAGCGCAAGGCCCAGGTGGCGCAGATCGACGCCAAGGGCCAGGTACAACTGAGCAGTGGCGGCGACCTGTTGCTCGAAGGCACCCGCATTGGCAGCCGTGAGGCCAAGACCGGCGACATTCAACTGCAAAGCGGCGGTCGGCTGCAGGTCAAGGCGGCCAGCGACACCCAGAACGCTACCGGCGCCAAGATGGGCGGCGGCGTGGAGCTGGCGGTCAAGGCTGGCGACACCAAGGGCGGTGCCATCGGAGGCCACTTCAGCCACGGCAAGCAGGACGAAGAGGCACGCCAGGCGGTGAATGCCCTGTTCGCAAGCAACGGCACAGTGACCCTGGGCAGCAGCGCCCGCGAGAATGTCGCCCTGCACCTTGAGGGCCTGCAGGCCTCGGCCGAACAGATAACCCTCGACGCATCGAATGGCGGCATGCTGGTGGAAGCGTCCTCCAGCCAGGAGCGACGTGACAACCTCGACATCACCGCCGGCGCCGGCTTCGACATGGCCAAGGGCGCGCTCGACACCCGCGGCCTGCATGGCCGCCTCAAGGTGGAGCTCGACAAGCGCGACAACCTCACCTGGAATGCCAGCGACCTGCGCGCCGAGCGCATCGACTTGCAAAGCCGCGGCGATACCCGCCTCGAAGGCGCCACCGTGGAAGCTGGGCATATCAAGGGAATGATCGATGGCGACCTGCGTATCGCCAGCCGCAAGGACAGCGTCGATACCCTGAGCGTTAAAGGCGATGCCCGCCTGAGCCAGGAGAAAAACCCGCGGGGCTACGTCAACGCGGCCACTTCGATGGCAGGGCCGCTGGGGAGCAAGGTGAATGAAAAAGCTGGCTCCGCCCTGAGCAAGGCAGACCCGGGGCTGTCGCCCACTTTCAGCCTCGACGTGTCGCACGCGCAGCGCGACAGCGTAGGCCAGCAGGCCACGCTCAAAGGTAGCGACGGCATCGACCTGCAGGTTGGTGGCAACGCTCAGCTGGTGGGGGCACGCTTGCAGTCGGCCAAAGGCGATGTGGTACTCGACGCCAACTCGGTTAGCCGGGAAACACTGAGCGGTAACGACTATCGCCGGGATGTGTCGATCGATGCGTCCAACTCGCCAGTGGACCTGGGCACCGCGGTGGCCGAAATGGCCAAGGGCAAGGGCGCGGCGGATGGGGAAAATGCACTGGACCTGGGGTTGTTGAGGACCAGCGGGCACAATCGCAGTGAGCAGTGGGCTTCGAGTGTGCAGGGCAAGAAAAACTGAGGCAGGCGCCGCGCTGGAGGGCACGGGCTTCGCCCGTGTTCGCGGGTAAACCCGCTCTCATGGAACTCATTGGTTCAGTGAGTTTTTGTAGGAGCAGCCTTGTGCTGCGAAGAGGTTGGTACTGACAAAGCCTGATTATTGCTCGTACCGGCCTCTTCGCAGCACAAGGCTGCTCCTACAAAGGACGGGTCAGAGTCGATTGGATAAGTTGTAGGAACCGAGCCAGTTTGCCGGCGACAACATCTGTCTACCAGCGCAAATCCCGCTGCCCTGCCAGCGCCTGCGGTCCAAGCCACTGCACCCCACGCAGCAAAGGCGTCAGCGCCGCCTCCGGCTGCAACTCGACCACCACCTGCGCCCGGCGCGCGGGCAGGTCAGCATCCACGGCCAACTGATGCTGCCCCTGCTGCGCCAACTGCCCGCGCAGGTGCCAGCCGCTGCGGCAGTCCATTTCCAGCCAGCCCTGCCCCAGGCCCAGTGACCAAGGCTCGCTCAGGGCAAGGTCGGTTACCGTCATGCGGCCTTCGCTGGCACGGCATTGCCGCCCTGCCCCCTGCACCCGCAACGTGCCCTGCCACTGGCCGGCCAAACGGTAATCCGTCGCCACCGTCGCCTGGGCCCCCATGGCCGTCGCCTCCAACCGCCAGCGCCATGGCCAGCCTTCGACGCGCAACTGCCAGGCCTGGCCCTGAAAGCCCAGCTGTGCATCCGCCTGCAAGCGCCAGGGCTGCACCGCCCAACGCAATGGCCCGACCGGCCCCAGTTGCTGCGCCTGGCCTTGCCACAGGCTGCCGCTGACATCGCGCGCTGGCAGGCCTATCCCGCGCACCACCCAGCTGGCCGGCAGTTCCACCAGCAATGTCACGGTGAATACCAACAGCCCCCACGCCACACTTCTTCGGCTCATGGTCGCACCACCAGGTCGAAGCGCAATCTCTTTTCATGCTGTTCCAGCCCCCACTGCAATGGCTGTACGCCTTCTGCACGCAGGGTCTGCAACCAGCCTTGCAGCACTCGCTCGTCGGCCACCTGCCCGCGCAGTTGCCAGGTCTTGCCCTGCGCATCGACCTCGGCCAGTTCGATCTGCCGCGCCTGGGCCGACTGGCGTAGCCGCTCCAGGCTCAACCCCGGGCCGCCTTGAAGGCTGGCGGCCTGTTCGGCCAGCCCGCGCCACTGGCTGAGCTCGCGCCATTGCGCAAGGCCTGCGCGCAGGGCCAGGAAAGCCAGCAAAACAGCAATCAGTAGCCAGGCGAACTTCAAACGATGACGCTGTATCCAGTCCCGGTTCATGAGGCTGCTCCCAGGTCGAACACCACTTGGCCGTCCTGCACCTGGACAGAGGCCCCGGCGGCTGTCGCCATGTCGCTCAATGGCGGCGCACCGCCCTCGCCTTCCAGCCGCAAGTGCCAGCGCTGGCCATCGAAGCGCACCGCTTGCAGGCGCCAGCCGGGATGGTCACGCAGCCAGGCCTGCAACGCAGCCTGCAGGTCTTCGAGCTGGCGCGTGCGCAGCTGCTGTTGCAATTCACTTTCGCGCAGGCGTTTGAGGGCCTGCGCGGCGTGCCGGGGGCTGGCCTGCTCACCGGTCACGGCGATGACCTGGCTGCGCCAGAGTTGCGCCTGGGCCCACTGCTTGCTCAACCACAGCCCGCCCCAGACGGCAGCCAGTACCAGGCAGGCCGCAAGCAACCGTTGCTGCGGCCGGGACACCACCGGCAGCGAACGCACCTTGCGGGTACGCTCGAACAGGCCGGGCAATGAATCGAGCGGTGCCAGCGTACTGGGCCAGTCGCCGCTCAGCGAAACCTTTTGCAGCTCCGCCCACGGTTGCCGTGGCACCTCGCCCAGTGCATCCGGCCAGGCCAGCCAGTGCTCCTGCCCGCCTTCGGCCAGCCCTTTGTACAAATACATGCCGGGTGTGCGCTGCCATTGCCAGGCACGTCCCGCCTCGGGCGGCGGCAGCAGCTGTAGTTCTGCCCAGCAACGTGCCACCTGCAAGCCCCATTCGGCGCACTGCCCGCGCCAGTCGTCCAGTTGCTGACGGGCCACTACCAGCAACCGAAGGTGGCCTGGCTCGCGAGCCAGGCAGGCACATGTCACTTCGTCGACGGCCTGCAGCAAACGGTCTTCGAGCAACAGCGGCCATTCTTCACGCTTGAGCCCGGGCGGTGCCGGCACGCGGAAGTAGCTGCAGGTCTCGGCAGGCAGGATCAACGCCACACGGGCTTGCAGGTTCGCCGGAGGCTCGCCCTGCCCATGGCGTTGCACAAGGCCGCCCTCGGCCAGCGCCCAGTGCCAGACAACGCCCGGTCGCAGCAACAGCCACGACTGGGCCGGGCTGCGCCGCCGCCATTCAAACTTCATGAGCGCCCCCAAGGGAGGGCGAAAGTGCAGACATAGGGTGCTCCGTCACGCTGCAGTTCCAGACGCACGCCACGGCCGGGGTGCGCAGGTTGGTCGGAAGGCCAGGCCAGCCAGCGGCCGCCCTGGTAATAAAGAACATTCATGGCGCTGACCCGGTCGAGCCGCTCGCGCTGGACCCAGCGTGGGGCGGCGGCGGCATAGAGATCGGCCGAGCTTTCCAGCAGCAGGCGCTGCTCACGCGCCTCGAAGCGCAGGCGCTGGCGCTGCAGGCGCGAGCCGCCTTCGGCTTCCGGCATGCCAGTGATGGCGACCCAGAGCAACTGGTTGCTTGCCGGTTGCCAGTCCAGCCAGCGGCTGGCCAAGGGCAGGCGCTGGTCGTAGACACGGCGCATTACCGGGCTGTCGAAGCGACGCTCCAGGGCCAGGCAGAAATCCAATACCGAGGTTTCCTGGTTGGTGACCTGCAGGCGTTCGCGAACCTTGAGCCAGCCGTTGACCAGGGCGGCGAGCATGATGCCGAGCACGGCGGTAAGTGCCAGGGCTACCATCAGCTCGATCAGGGTAAGGCCGGCCTGGCGGTGCCTCGTGGGTAGACATCTGCGCGGGGGGTTGAACTGGGCATCTGTGGGAGCGGGTTCACCCGCGAACACCGGCGAAGCCGGTGCCATGTACCGCGGTGCCTGCTTCGCGGGTAAACCCGCTCCTACAGGGACCGCGCACGCTTCACGATCTCTGTAACTCATGGCCGCTCCAGAAACACGGTGTACTGGCCTAGCGGCAGGCGCTGGTCGCGGTCGGCGAACAACAGCAGCTCGCCACGGCGCAGGTCGCGTACGCGGGTGCGGCGCAGTTGCAGTTGCCAGTGGCAGCGCTGGCCGCCCTGGCTCAGTTCACCGCCAACCTGGTTTTCAGCTGGCCAGTACTGCTCGACGGCAAAGCGGGTTTGCAGTTCTCGCGCGCATAGCAGGCCAAGGCGGTGTTGCTGCAGGTTGTCCTGCACCGCCAGGCGCTGGCGCAAAACCTGGCTGGTGATCACCGCCAGCACCGCGGCAATCGCCAGGGCCACGGTCACCTCCAGCAGGGTGAAGCCACGCTGATGCCGCTTCATGGGGCGACCACCACCTGCATGCGGCCATCGCGGCTCCAGGCCCATTGCTGGCTGCCATCGGCCCAACGCCAGCGCACCTTGCCTGGTTGCGCCCAGCCATGTGGGGTGAACAACAGGCGCGGCTGCGGGCTGGCCGGCCAGTCCGGGCGCAGCCCCTTGGGCCAGTCACCAAGGGCGACTGCCTCGACCACCCAGCCATTACCCTCGCGCCGGACGAACTCCGGACGCTGGCCATTCCAGCGCAGCCCGCGCAGCTGCCCGGCATGCCGGGCCAGCGCGGCCTGCGACCGGGCCTCGCTCGCCAGCCGTTGCAGCGCCTGGTCGACACTGGCCTGGCTGTTGCCGAACCCGGCCACCGCCAATCCGGTCATCAGCCCAGCGATGGCCAGCACCACCAGCAATTCGATCAGGCTGAAGCCCCGCTGACGACGCACCCGTTACAGTTCCCAGTTACCCAGGTCGGCATCCTGGCCTTCGCCGCCCGGCAGCCCGTCGGCACCCAGCGAGTACACGTCGACCCGGCCATGTTCGCCGGGCATGCGGTACTGGTAAGGGGTGCCCCACGGGTCTTCCGGCAGGCGGCGCACGTAGCCGTCGCTGCGCCAGGCCCGTGGCAGCGGCTCCTGGGCCGGCTTTCTCACCAGCGCGGCCAGGCCCTGCTCGCTACTGGGGAAGCGCAGGTTGTCCAGGCGGTACATGTCCAGCGCTTGCTCCAGGGTGGCCAGGTCGGCCATCACCTTCTGCTTCATGGCCTTGTCCTGGTTGCCCAGCACGCTGGGCGCGACCACGGCGATGAGCAGGCCGATGATGAAAATCACCACCATGATTTCCATGAGGGTGAAACCGCGCTGGCGGTTACGTCGATGCTGCATGGCAGTACTCCTTGTCGTCACAGTTGCAGGCCCTGGTTGAGTTGCATGATCGGCAACAGCACCGCCAGCACGATGAACAGCACCACGGCGCCCATCACCAGGATCATCAGGGGTTCGAACAGCGCCATGGCGGTATCGACCTGGCGGGCGAAGCCGCGCTCCTGGTCATCGGCCACGCGCTCGAGCATGTCGGCCAGGGTGCCGCTGGCCTCGCCGCTGCCGACCATGTTCACCAGCAGCGGCGGGAACTGCTGGCAGGCATCCAGCGCGCGATGCAGGCTGGTGCCGCCCTGAACTTGCTGGCGCACCTGCTCCATGGCCAGGCGGATACGGCGGTTGCCGACGGTTTCGGTGGCCACTTGCAGGGCTTCGAGCAGGGCCACGCCACTGCCGCTGAGGATTGCCAGGCTGCGTGCCAGGCGCGCGCTTTCCAGCACCTGCAGCAGGTTGCCTATATGTGGCAGGCGTAGCAGCAGCTGGTCACGGCGCAGGCACCAGTGCGGCTTGCGCAGCAACCAGCCGCCGAGCGCGCCAAGCAACAGGGCCAGCGCCAAAAGCCAGGGCCCGGCCTGCACCAGCCCTTGGCTCAGGCCGATCAGCAACGAGGTAATGAGCGGCAGGCTTTGCCCGGCATGGGCGAACTGTTCGGTGAGCTTGGGTACGACGAAGGTCATCAGGCCTACCACCACGGCAAGCGACACCCCCATCAACACGGTGGGGTAGATCAGCGCGGTACGTGCCTTGTGCTGCTGTCGTTGAACCTGCTCCAGGTGGTCAGCGAGGCGGGTCAGCACCTGGGCCAGGCGACCGGACCGCTCGCCGGCCTCGACCAGCGCGCAGTACAGGCCGGTAAACGGTGCCCCCTGACGTGCCAGGCTGCGAGCCAGGCCCAGGCCTTCGGCCAACGAGCCGCGCAAGGCCACCAGCACACTGTGCAAGGCGGGCTGGCGCAGTTGCCGTTCCAGGGTAGCCAGGGCGTCGACCAGAGGGATACCGGCACCGGTCAGGGTGGCCAGCTGACGAGTCAGTTCGCACAGCTGGGCGCGGCTCAGGCGCTGGCGCCGGGGTTGCCGGGTGCCGGCTTCGTGACGCTGCAAGCGGCGGGCGAACAGGCCCTGCTCACGCAACAACTGGCGGGCATGACGTTCGCTGTCGGCCTGCAAGCTGGCCTTGTGGGTCTTGCCGGCGAGGTCGACGGCCTGGTAGCGATAGGTCGGCATGGCTCAGCCCTGCACCACGCGTAGTACTTCGGCCAGGCTGGTCTCGCCACGGGCCAGGCAGTCACTGGCCATCGCCACCAGGCTCTGCCGGCGCCCGGCCAGGTAGTCCTGCATGGCCAGTTCGCTGGCGCCGTCGTACAACAGGCCGATCAGCCCGGCATCCAGTTCGACGAATTCATACAGGCCCAGGCGCCCGACATACCCGCTGCCCTGGCACTGCTCGCAGCCCACCGCGTGGTAGCTGCTGCCCAGCGCTGCCAGCTCGGGCCACAGGTCGCGTTCCGCCGGCTGCAGCGGGTGCGCCACGGCGCAACTGCACAGGCGCCGCACCAGGCGCTGGGCCAGTACGCCGCGCAGGCACGAGGCGATCAGGAACGGTTCGATGCCCATGTCGCGCAGGCGGGTCACCGCGCCCACCGCACTGTTGGTGTGCAGCGTGGACAACACCAGGTGGCCGGTGAGGCTGGCCTGCACGGCGATCTGCGCGGTCTCCTGGTCACGGATTTCGCCGAGCATGATCACGTCCGGGTCCTGACGCAGGATCGCGCGCAGGCCGCTGGCAAAGGTCAGCCCGGCACGCGGGTTGATGGCGGTCTGGCCGATGCCGGCGATAGCGTATTCCACCGGGTCCTCGACAGTGAGGATATTGCGACTGCCGTCGTTGAGGCTGTTGAGGCTGGCATACAGGGTAGTGGTCTTGCCCGAACCGGTCGGCCCCGTGGACAGCACGATGCCGTTGGGCCGCGCCAGGCAACTGCGCAGGCCCTGCAACACCGCCGCCGGCATGCCCAGGTTGCCCAGCGCCAGCAGGCTGGCCTGCTTGTCGAGCACGCGCATCACCACCCGTTCGCCGTGGATGCCGGGCAGTGTCGAGACCCGCACATCCACTTCGCGCCCCGCCGCACGCAGGGTGATACGGCCATCCTGGGGCTGGCGCTTTTCGGCGATGTCCAGACGGGCCATGACCTTGATCCGCGACACCAGCATGGCCGACAGCGCACGCGGTGGGCGCAACACTTCGCGCAGGTGGCCATCGACCCGCAGGCGCACCACGAGACTCTGCTCGAAGGTTTCTATATGAATGTCCGAAGCGCGCAGGCGCAGGGCCTGGCCGAACAGGCCGTTGATCAAGCGGATCACCGGGGCTTCGTCGTCGCTTTCCAGCAGGTCCTCGATGCGCGGCATTTCGCTCATCAGGCTGTCCAGGTCGACCTGGTCGCCGATGCCCTCGATCAGCGCCTCGGTGGCAGCATCGCCGGCCTGGTACAGCTGGCCGAGGCGTTCGTCGAACAGTGCAGGCTCCAGGTATTCGAGCAGGCTGGGCTGGCCGTGCACGCGCAGCAGCTCCTGCAATTGGGCGCTGTCGGCGTCGGGCCGCAGCCACAGCTGCCAGCCGTGCTCCGCCGGTGCCATGGCCACCCCGCTCTGCCGTGCCTGGCGATAAGGCAGCATCACCAGTCACCGCCCTCCAGCCGTGCGCGGCTGGAGGGGAACACCTGCAACAGCGGCGTAGCGTTTTGCGCATCCGCCAGGTCGGGCAACTGCAGCGGCGTGGTCTGCTGCAAGGTACGGTACTTGTCTTCGCTGAGCCCGGCCAGGCTCGGCCCGTCACGCAGGATGCGCGGGCGGATGAACACCATCAGGTTCTGCTTGGTGTTCTTCGTGGCGTCGGAGCGGAACAGCCGGCCCAGGTAAGGGATATCGCCAAGCAGCGGCACATGCTGGTCGCTGGTGCTCAGTTCGTCGCTGATCAGGCCGCCGAGGATCACCAGGCCATTGTCTTCGACCATGACCTTGGTCTTGATCTCGCGCTTGTTGGTGATCACGTCGCTGGCAGCCGTGGTGTCGGCAATCGACGACACTTCCTGGACGATGTCCAGGCGCACGCTGTTGTCGATGTTGATCTGCGGCTTGATGCGCAGCTTCACCCCGACTTCCTTGCGCTCGATGGTCTGGTACGGGTTGGCGTTGTTCTGCGTCACCGATCCGGTGACGAAGGGCACTTCCTGGCCGACCAGGATCGACGCCTCGGCGTTGTCCAGGGTCAGCAGGGTGGGCGTGGACAGCAGGTTGAAGCCGCCCTTGCCCTTCAGCGCGTTGACCAGCATGGCGAAATTGAAACCGCCGCCGAAATGGCCGATACCCGCCATGGCGCCGGTGGTGCTGGACAGCAAATCGCCAAGGGCCTCGTTGTCGCCACTGGCAGCGGCCCCGGCGATGCTGGCGATGTTTACCCCGTTGCTGCCGAAATTGACGATGCCGGCACCGAACTTCTCGTCAGCGAACAGCCACTGCACGCCCAGTTCCTGGGCGCTGCTGTCGGATACCTCGGCGATGATCGCTTCGACTACTACCTGGGCACGGCGGATGTCCAGCTGCTCGACGATGGCGCGGTAGGCAGCCAGCTCGCTGTCGGGGCCGACCATGACCACGGCGTTGGTGCCTTCTTCGTATTCCAGGCGGATGCCCGAGCCTCCGGCGACAGGCACTACGGGCCTTTCCTTGCCCTCTCCTTCGCCCGCACCTTCAGAGGGCGCCATGCCTTCCTGGCTGAGCCCGCGCAACACCTTGACCACTTCACCAGCATTGGCATGGCGCAGGTAGATGACCTGGGTACTGCCACTGCCTGGTGCATCCTGGGGGCGGTCGAGCTGACGCAGCAAGCTGGCGATACGTTCCAGGTTGCTGCGCCAGTCGGTAACTACCAACTGGTGCGCTGCCGGATAAGGTGTGATCACACCGACCCGTGGGTCGATCAGGGGCTTGAGAATGCCCAGCACCTGCTCGCTGGCAGCGTTGCGCACATTGAATACCCGCGTGGCCACGCTGTCGCTGCCTTCCCCCTGCTGCCCTCCCGCCTCCACCGGCACAGGCTCCAGGCGGGCGGCCTGGTCGGGAACGATCTTCACGCTGCCGTTGGGCAGGTCGACAGTGGCGTAGCCCTGGGCGCGCAGCTGGGCCAGAAAGATGTCGTAGATGGCATCGGCGTCGTGCAGGTCGACGGTGCGCACGGTGACCTTGCCCTTGACCCGGGGGTCGACGATGAAGGTGGTGCCGGTAATGCGCGACACGCTGTCGATGAACTCGCCCAGTTCGGTGTCGACGAAGTTCACCTCGTACATCGGCGTGCCGTTGTCGTCGAACACCGGCTCTTCAGCACAAGCCATGGACAGGGCCAGGCTCAGCGCGGCCGCCACACAATATCTAACAGGCATCGTTCATCCTTGCCGCTTGAGGCCGGTCACGGCGGGGCGTGGCGGCCAGGGCAGGCGTTCACGCCGCCCCTGGTTGTTGAAAATCAGGCCATCGCTGTCGATGTCCTGCAGCACGATCCCTGGCGCCAGGCGCTGGCCGCGGGCCAAGGTGCGCACCTGCTCGCCATAGCGCAGCACCACTACGCTGGAGCCCAGCGGCTGGGCCTTGAGGCCGCCCAGGTATTGCAACGGCAGGCGGGTGATGGCGATGGCACCGTCGTCGACAGGTACCTGCCAATGGCCGACCATCAAGCCAGGCAACGGTTTGTCGGCCACGGCAGGCGCAGTGGCCGGTTGCGGCTGGCGGCACAGTTGCAGCACGCACTGGGCGGCCAGCCAGCCGGCCAGGGTCAGGCCAGCGCCAGTCAGCAGGCGCGAGGCGAGCATCACGAGGCCAGTTGCCTTGGGTGCCAGCCCGGGTGCCCCTGCACATAGCGCACTTCGGGCAGTTGCAGCGGCGCCAGTTGCCAGTCGGTCGCCTGGCGGGCGAGCCAGGCTTCGACCCGTTGCCACAGCGGCTCGCCGGCCTGGGTTTCGAATTGCAGGCCAAAGGTGCGGCACAGGCCCTGCACCGGTTCCAGGCCACTGATGCGCTTGCCTTGCGGGCTGTAGCTGACACGCCAGGCCTGGCCCTGCCAGCGCGGCAGGTCCTGGCTGTTGTCCAGCAGCAGCGGGTCGCCGAACAGTTGCTCCGCGGCGTTTTCCAGCACTTGTTCGACCTGCCGGGCCGGCGCTTCGACCACCGGTGCCGGGTAGCCACCGGTGAGGCTGATCAGGTGTTCGCGGGTAATGGCCGCCCCGGCGGGCAGCGGGTAGTCATAGCGCAGGCCCGGCAGCAGCACCGGCATGCTGCTGTCATCGGCCAGGGCCTGATGCAGCAGACGGTCCCAGCTGCCGCCTCGGGTATCGCGGCGCCACAGCGCCTGGGGCGCGCGGGCCAGCGGTTGGTCGAGCCAGGCCGCGTGGCCGGCGCGCTGCTGGCGCAGTTCTGCCTGCAATGCCCCAATACGCTGCTGCGCGGCGGGTGCCAGCTGGTGCTCAAAGGCTGGGAAGAAACGCCCGTCGAACTGCCACAGCCCGGCCACGCGCTGGCAGCGCAGGCGGAAGGCGCCGCTGCCCCGGCAACCGGCGAACAGCACCGGCACGCGGCGGCCGCTGGCCTGGCTAACCTCGACCGGCGCCGGCCACAGGTCCTGGCCGCGGGCGCACAGCAGCACGTCGATCTGCGGCACTCGCTCGGCCAGCCACAGACCCGGCCCGGTACCGACATCGGCCATGGCCACCACCAGGTCGGCCTCGCTCCGGGCTTGTTCGAACACCGGCTGCAATGACTGGTACCACTGTTTAAGAGAGGCTTTCTGGTCCTGGGCGTAGGGGTCGGTCACGCCGACCACAGCAATACGTGCACCGCCACGTTCGAAGACGTGCAAGGCTTCCAGGCCCAAAGCCCGGCGTTGTGTGTCTGCCAGCCCGGCGCCCAGGGTAACGGTGCCAGCCTGGCGATACAGCGCCGGGCTGCGCTGTGGCCACAGCACGCGCTCGTCGCTGCTGACCCGCGCTTCGCTGCCCAGCAGCTGGCTGCCCTGCAGGCCGCTTTCGCCCTGGGTCAGGTAGGCCAGGCCACTGCCATTCCAGCCCTGGCCGTTTTCCAGGGTCAGGCTGTTGCCCGCCCCAGCCTCGCCGCGCAGTTGCTCGAGCAACGCCGCCAGCACCGCATAGCCGCCCAGCTGGGCAGATGCAGCCTGGCTGGCATCGAGCAATGGCGCCAGTTGCGGGTAGGCGATGCTGGCACTGCTGCCGGTCATCCATGGGGCGCGGCCCAGGTGGCTGACCGGCCCCAGGCGGGTGGCCGGCACCACGGCCTGGCCAGGCTGGCGGGCATCGAGGGTGTCGGCCACGTACAGCAGGTCGAAGCTGGCATTGCCGCCCTGCTGCCCAGGAAGGGCGGAGCAGGCGCCGAGCAACGGTGCCAAGGCACCGATACCCATCCAGCTGATCACTTCGCGCCTGTGCACACTGCTTGCCATCGAACCCGCCATCCTTATCCATGTTCATTCAGGGCCCCGGATGTTGCGGCGTTGGCATTACAGTTTGATGGCAGAAATCCGACAGCCATTCCAAATTGATCTGTGGAGCACACTTCTAAGAGCGAGTTGTTTTAAAACCCCTTTAACATTTCTGCCAATGAATCATCATATTTGCGCACTAAAGTCGCGGTTCCTCCAACTCAGCCAACATAAGGACACCCTGATGAGTCGAGATACCGGCGACAACCTGGACCGGAACCAAAGCGGCAACCTGCCGATGGCCAGCGTCATGGACGCCTACCTGAGCCGCCGCAGCGTGATGCGTGGCAGCCTGGGCGCCGCCATCGCCATGATTGCCGGTACCGGCCTGACAGGCTGCTTCGACGGTGGTGGTTCCGATCACGATGATCCGGTCACCGAGCCACCCGTGACTGAGCCGGAAGTGCCGAAACTGGCACTGGGCTTTCAGTCCATTCCGGGCTCGCGCACCGACGCCTGCGTGGTAGCCGCCGGTTACAGCGCCTATGTACTGGCGCCCTGGGGCACGCCGATCAACAGCAACGGCAACCCGTGGAAATCCGACGGCAGCAACACCTCGGCCGACCAGGCCAACGCCATGGGCATGCACCATGACGGCATGCACTTCTTCCCCATCAACGGCAGCTCCGAAGACGGCCTGCTGGCGATCAACTTCGAGTACATCGACACCGCCGCCCTGCACCCGGCCGGCCCGACCACCGATGTGAACGGCAAGCGCCCGGTCGAGGAAGTGCGCAAGGAAATCAACGCCCACGGTGCCGGCGTGGTGCGCCTGCAGAAAATCGGCGGCCGCTGGCAGGTGGTCGACAACGACCCGCTCAACCGCCGTTTCACAACCGCCTCGCGCATGGAAATAACCGGCCCCCTGCGCGGCACCGATCACGTGAAGACCAAGTATTCGCCGGACGGCACCCACTGCCGCGGCACCAACAACAACTGCGGCAACGGCTACACCCCCTGGGGTACCTACCTGACCTGTGAAGAGAACTGGCCAGGCATCTTCGTCAACAAAGGTACCCGCCCTGAAGACCAGCGCCGCATTGGCGTGGGCACCTCCAGCGGCCAGTACAAGTGGGAAACCGCAGCCGGTGACAGCAGCGAAGTGGCCGACGAATTCGCCCGTTTCGACGTCACCGTCAAAGGCGCCAGCGCTACCGACGACTACCGCAACGAAGCCAGCACCTATGGCTACATCGTCGAGATCGATCCGTACAACAGCGCCACACTGGCCACCAAGCGCACCGCGCTGGGCCGTTTCCGCCACGAAGGTTGCTGCCCGGGCCTGGCGGTCGCGGGCAAACCGCTGGTGTGGTACATGGGCGACGATTCGAACAACGAGTACCTGTACAAGTGGGTGTCCACCGCTGTGTGGGACGCC
Source organism: Pseudomonas sp. A2 (assembly GCF_023100865.1). Classification (NCBI taxonomy): domain Bacteria; kingdom Pseudomonadati; phylum Pseudomonadota; class Gammaproteobacteria; order Pseudomonadales; family Pseudomonadaceae; genus Pseudomonas; species Pseudomonas sp. A2. The sequence goes on along the minus strand of NZ_CP039127.1, from coordinate 1,231,302 downwards.
GCCGACGCCAACCCGGCCGACCGCCTGGCCACCGGCGCCAAGTACCTTGACCAGGGCAAGCTGTACGTGGCCCGCTTCAATGCCGACGGCACTGGCGTTTGGCTGCTGCTGGACGTGGGCACTGCGACCACTGGCGGCAGCACCTTGGGTGCGCTGTATGGCGACCTGCCGGGCATCATCCTCAACACCCGTGGTGCTGGCGATGCCGTGGGCGCAACGCCGATGGACCGCCCGGAATGGACCACGGTCAACCCGCTGAACGGCGACGTGTACCTGACCCTGACCAACAACAGCGCGCGCACCCCGGAAAAGGTCGATGCAGCCAACCCGCGCGGCCCGAACCGTCACGGCCACATCATCCGCTGGCACGACAGCGACGACCAGCTGAGCTTCACTTGGGACATCTTCGTGTTCGGCGCCAACGCTGCCGGTACGGCCGACATCAACCGCTCCGGCCTGACCGAACTGAACCAGTTCGCCAGCCCGGACGGCATGAGTTTCGATAGCCGTGGCGTGCTGTGGTTCGAGACCGACAACGGCGAGAGCACCGTGACGGACTACACCAACGACCAGCTGCTGGCTGTGATCCCCACCAACCTGGTGGATGCCAGCGGCAAGCAGGTGCCGGTGAACGCGCAGAACCAGGTGGACCTGCGCCGCTTCTTCGTCGGGCCGAATGGCTGCGAAGTGACCGGGATTACCTTTACCCCGGACAACAAGACGCTGTTCGTCAACATCCAGCACCCGGATAACTGGCCGTATACCGACAAGGCCACCGATGCCACCCCGGCAGGTGCCACGGTAAGGCCGCGGGCTGCGACCGTGGTGATCCAGCGTATCGATGGCGGGGAGATCGGCACCGCCTGACAGGGCGCCGGTCAGTCAGCCTTGTGCTGGCTGTACCGGCCTCTTCGCGGGTAAACCCGCTCCCACAGGGACCGCACAGTTTTTGAACACTTTGCAGTACCTGTGGGAGCGGGTTTACCCGCGAAGAGGCCGGTGAATATTACCGAACAATCGGCTCCCGGCTACGCACCCGCACCTGCTGCGCAGGCACCCGCGCATGCCATTGCACCACCCCCAGCGCCTCCACCTGGAACTCGCTGCGTATCACCCGCCCCTCCTCCGCGAACGACAGCTGCAACAGGAAATACCCGCTGTTCAGCAGCAGCCCTTCGCTCAACCGTTCGAAAGTTTCGTCATCCACCGCCCCGAGGGCCTGGCGTAGCGCAGTTGCATCCACATAACCCGACGCCGGCCGGCCACTGACGATGCGGCTGAGCAACGAGCGCGGATAACGCCCTTCATACAGCGCTTCCAGCAACGGCAGATGCTCCAGCCCCAAGGCATTGGCATTCAGCCGCCAGCCGGTGGTCTGCGGCAAGGCGCACAGCATCGGGTAACGGCCCTGGCGGCTGGCGTCCGGCTCCAGTAGCAGATTCAGCTCGCTGGTATCGAGCATCGGCTGGTTGGCTGCCAGGCGTGGTGGTTGCTGGCGCAGGTACTGGGCGCTCTCGGCGCCCTGCAGGCGGGCATCGCTGTCGGCATCCAGCCAGTCGGCCAGGGCATCGACCAGGCGCTCGGCAGCCATGTCGTCGCCCAGCAGGTAGCGCAACTGGCGCGCAGCCCGCTCGCCGTCAGCACCGAGCAACGCATTGACATTGAAACAGGTGTGCTGGTCGCGCACCCGCAACTGCGCCTGGCCGGCGCCAAAATCGTAGTTCAACGGCTGCCCGCGCAAGGCCTGCCAGAACAGCGGGCTAAGCCGCCAGCTGGGGTCACGCAGGGCCTGCTCGGCATAGGCCAGGCCGGCCTGCTCCATCGCTCGCGCCTGCACCCGCTGGTGCAAGAGGCGCACATCATCGACCTGGCGCCGGCCATCTTCCACCAGCCAGGCCATGCCCGCCGCCAGCATCGCCAGCACCACCATCACCATCAGCAGGGCCGCGCCCTGCTGTTGCCTGCCACCCATCCTTGCCTGCCTCTGTCGCCGAATAAAGACGCCAGTCAACACGCCCGGTGTTGCAGGTAGATGGCAGTGACCGTTCGTCATGTGTACGTCATCTGCGCGCGGCAGGATTGTCTTTCCTTTTCATGACCTTACAGGAGTGGTCGCAATGGGTGGCATTGGAATCTGGCAACTGGTGATCGTACTGCTGATCGTATTCCTGCTGTTTGGTACCAAGCGCCTCAAGGGCCTGGGTAGCGATGTGGGCGAGGCGATCCAGGGTTTTCGCAAGTCCATGGGCGGTGACACTGACGCCACTCCCCCAGCGCATACGCAGGTGCAGCAACAGTGCCCGCTGACCGGTCAGGGTACGCAGCAACCGCAAGCGGACCGTCAGCCCTGATGTTCGAGGTAGGCTTCAGCGAGTTGCTGTTGGTCGGCATCGTCGCACTGTTGGTGCTGGGCCCGGAGCGCCTGCCGGTAGCGGCACGCACCCTCGGGCGCGGCCTGGGCCAGGCGCGCAGGGCCATGCACGCCTTGCGCAGGCAGGTGGAGCGGGAGATCGAACTGCCCGCTGTCGAGCTACCCAATCTCGACAGTGCGCCTTTGCAGCGCCTGGAACAGGAGATCCGCCAAGGCATCAGCCTGAAGGCGGAGCCGGCCAATGATGCGGCCACGGTCGCTCCCCCCAAGGAAAACCTTTCATGAGCATTGCCCTGGACCCGGCGGCGAGCATGCCGCTGACCGAACACCTGCGCGACCTGCGCAAACGCCTGGTGCGGTGCCTGGCGCTGGTGGCGCTGGTGTTCGCCGGCCTGTTCCCCTTCGCCCAGGCGCTGTACACGCTGATCTCCGAACCGCTGCGGCGCTTCTTGCCGGAAGGCGCGAGCATGATCGCCACCAGCGTCACTTCGCCGTTCCTGACGCCGTTCAAGCTGACTGCGATGTGCGCAGTGTTTATCGCCATGCCACTACTGCTGCACCAGGCCTGGGGCTTTCTGGCGCCGGGGCTGTACCGCCGTGAACGGCGCATTGCCCTGCCGTTGCTGGTATCGAGCATCGTGCTGTTCTACGCCGGCATGGCCTTCGCCTTCTTCCTGGTGTTCCCGATGATGTTCGGCTTCTTTGCCAGCGTGACACCGGAGGGGGTGGCGATGATGACTGATATCAGCCAGTACCTGGACTTCATCCTTGCGCTGTTTCTGGCGTTCGGGCTGGCGTTCGAGATCCCGGTGGCGACGTTTATCGTGGTCTGGGTGGGGTTGGCCGATGTGGCTACATTGCGGCGCAGCAGGCCCTACGTGATCGTCGGCTGCTTTGTGGTGGGGATGATCCTGACGCCGCCGGATGTGTTTTCGCAGACGATGCTGGCGGTGCCGATGTGGGTGCTGTTCGAGGTGGGGTTGCTGGCTTGTGGGTGGTTGAAGCGGCCGGGGCAGGGCAAGGAGATTGTGGCTGGATTGTAGGGCCCTATCGCCGGCAAGCCAGCTCCCACAGAGATATCACAGGTTCTGATGACTGCGATATTCCTGTGGGAGCTGGCTTGCCGGCGATGGCCTTGATGCGGTCTAGAACTCGGCGAGCCGCCAGACTTCGTAGGCTGGCGTCTCGTACGGGTGGCTCTGCTTGAGTGCAGCGACGACCTGGGCAATCAGGTCGTCAGCCACCACCAGCTCCACCTTCCACTCTTCCACCACCTCGACCTGGCCGGTTTGCCCGAGGAACGGCTGGCTGCCGTCCAGCGGGCGGAACTGGCCCTGGCCCAGCGTCTGCCAGGCGCAGTGGTCATAGTCACCGATGCGACCGCCACCAGCGGCGAACACAGCGGCCTTGACCACTTCGACGTGGCTGGCGGGGACGAAGAAGGCGAGCTTGTACACGCCTTAGTTCACCCACACCCGTGCGTTACGGAACATACGCATCAGCGCGGCATCTTCCTGCCACTCATCCGGGCGCCAGGAGTTCTGCACGGCACGGAACATACGCTCCGGGTGCGGCATCATGATGGTCACGCGGCCGTCGCGGCTGGTGAGGCCGGTGATACCACGCGGCGAGCCGTTCGGGTTGGCCGGGTAGGCTTCGGTGACCTTGCCGTGGTTGTCGACGTAGCGCAGGGCCACGCAACCGGACAGGTCGGCTGCCAGCAGTGCTTCTTCGCTGGCGAACTCGGCATGGCCTTCACCGTGGGCGATGGCGATCGGCATACGCGAACCGGCCATACCCTGCAGGAAGATCGAGTTGGACTTCTGCACTTCGACCATGGCCACACGCGCCTCGAACTGCTCCGAGCGGTTGCGCACGAAGTGCGGCCAGTGCTCGGTGCCCGGGATCAGTTCGTGCAGGTTGGACATCATCTGGCAACCGTTGCACACGCCCAGGGCGAAGCTGTCGGTGCGCTCGAAGAAGGCCTGGAAGGCGTCACGGGCGCGGCTGTTGAACAGCGCCGACTTGGCCCAGCCTTCACCGGCACCCAGCACGTCACCGTAGGAGAAGCCACCGCAGGCGACCAGGCCCTTGAAGGCTTCGAAGTCGACACGGCCGGCGAGGATGTCGCTCATGTGCACGTCGATGGCGGCGAAGCCGGCGCGGTCGAAGGCGGCTGCCATCTCGACCTGGCCGTTGACGCCCTGCTCGCGCAGGATGGCCACTTGCGGACGCACGCCCTTCTTGATGTACGGCGCGGCGATGTCGTCGTTGACGTCGAAGCCCAGCTTGACCGACAGGCCCGGGTTGTCTTCCTCGAGCAGCAGGTCGAATTCCTGGTCGGCGCAGTCGGCGTTGTCACGCAGGCGCTGGATCTGGTAGCTGGTCTCGGCCCACTGGCGCTGCAGCATGCGGCGGTCGTCGTCGAACAGCACTTCGCCGTTCAGGCTGATGGACACTTCACCGTTGTTGACCGGCTTGCCGATCACCGCGACGCAGCCTTCACCCAGGCCAGCGGCGCTGAACTGTGCAAGTACGTCCGGGGTGGCATCCTGGCGAACCTGGATGACCGCGCCCAGTTCTTCGTTGAAGAGGATGGCCGGCACGTCGCCTTTGCTGTCGGTCAGCGGGTCGAGGTGCAGATCGAGGCCGCAGTGGCCGGCGAAGGCCATTTCCAGCACGGTGGTGACCAGGCCGCCGTCGGAACGGTCATGGTAGGCCAGCAGGTGACCATCTTCGTTCAGGCCCTGGATCACGGCGAAGAACGCCTTCAGGTCTTCGGCATCATCGACGTCCGGTGCCTGGGCAGCGATCTTGCCGTAGGTCTGTGCCAGGATCGAAGCGCCCATGCGGTTCTTGCCGCGGCCCAGGTCGATCAGGATCAGGTCGGTCTCGCCCTTGTCCATGCGCAGTTGCGGGGTCAGGGTCTTGCGGATGTCGGTGACCGGGGCGAAGCCGGTGATGATCAGCGACATTGGCGAGGTAACGCTCTTCTCTACGCCCTCGTCGCTCCACTTGGTCTTCATCGACATCGAGTCTTTGCCGACCGGAATGGTAATGCCCAGCTCCGGGCACAGCTCCATGCCGACAGCCTTGACGGTGTCGTACAGGCGGGCGTCTTCACCTGGGTGGCCGGCGGCAGACATCCAGTTGGCCGACAGTTTGATGTCGGACAGCTTCTCGATGCGCGAGGCAGCCAGGTTGGTCAGTGTCTCGCCAATTGCCATGCGGCCGGACGCCGGGGCATCCAGCAGAGCCAGCGGGGTACGCTCGCCCATGGCCATGGCTTCACCGGTGTAGACGTCGAAGCTGGTGGCGGTGACGGCGCAGTCGGCCACCGGTACCTGCCACGGGCCGACCATCTGGTCACGAGCTACCAGGCCGGTGATGGTGCGGTCGCCGATGGTGATCAGGAAGCTCTTGCTGGCCACGGCCGGGTGGCTGAGGACGCGCTGAACGGCGTTGTCCAGGTCCAGCTTGCTCGGGTCGAAGTCATCGCCCAGCTCGGCTTCGCGGGTAACCGAACGGTGCATGCGTGGCGGCTTGCCCAGCAGTACGTCGAGCGGCATGTCTACCGGCGTGTTGCCGAAATGGCTGTCGCTTACGGTCAGGTGCTTCTCTTCAGTCGCTTCACCCACTACGGCAAACGGGCAACGCTCACGCTCGCAGATTGCCTTGAAGCGCTCGAAGTCGACGGCGCTGACGGCCAGCACGTAACGCTCCTGCGATTCGTTGCTCCAGATTTCGTGCGGGGCCATGCCCGGCTCGTCGTTGGGCACGTTGCGCAGTTCGAAGCGGCCACCACGGCCACCGTCGTTGACCAGTTCTGGGAAGGCGTTGGAGATACCACCGGCGCCAACGTCGTGGATGAAGGCGATCGGGTTGTTGTCGCCCAGCTGCCAGCAGCGGTCGATGACCTCCTGGCAACGGCGCTCCATTTCCGGGTTTTCGCGCTGTACCGAAGCGAAGTCGAGGTCAGCCGAGCTGGCACCGGTCGCCACCGACGAAGCGGCGCCGCCGCCCAGACCGATCAGCATGGCCGGGCCGCCGAGCACGATCAGCTTGGCGCCGACAGTGATTTCGCCTTTCTGCACGTGGTCTTCACGGATGTTGCCCATGCCACCGGCCAGCATGATCGGCTTGTGGTAGCCGCGCACTTCTTCACCGTGCGGGGTGTTGATGGCCTGCTCGAAGGTACGGAAGTAGCCGGTCAGGGCCGGGCGACCGAATTCGTTGTTGAACGCAGCGCCACCCAGTGGGCCTTCGATCATGATGTCGAGGGCGTCGACGATACGCTCAGGCTTGCCGTAGGCCTGCTCCCACGGCTGCTCGAAGCCCGGGATACGCAGGTTGGACACGGTGAAGCCGGTCAGGCCAGCCTTGGGCTTGGCGCCACGGCCGGTCGCGCCTTCGTCGCGGATTTCGCCGCCGGAGCCGGTGGAGGCGCCGGAGAACGGGGCGATGGCGGTCGGGTGGTTGTGCGTCTCGACCTTCATCAGGATGTGCACCGGCTCCTGCACCGCGCCGTACTGGCGGGTTTCAGGGTTCGGGAAGAAACGGCCGGCAACGTTGCCGACGATCACCGAGGCGTTGTCCTTGTACGCCGACAGCACGCCTTCGTTGTGCATCTGGTAGGTGTTCTTGATCATGCCGAACAGGCTCTTTTCCTGAGCCTGGCCGTCGATGTCCCAACTGGCGTTGAAGATCTTGTGGCGGCAGTGCTCGGAGTTGGCCTGGGCGAACATCATCAGTTCGATGTCGTTCGGGTTGCGCTTGAGGCCCTGGAAGGCGTTGACCAGGTAGTCGATCTCGTCTTCGGCCAGGGCCAGGCCCAGGTCGATGTTGGCCTTGGCCAGGGCATCACGGCCACCACCGAGGATGTCCACCGAGGTCATCGGCTTGGGCTGGGCATGGCTGAACAGGTCAGCGGCCTGCTCCAGCTGGCCGAGCACGCGCTGGGTCATGCGGTCGTGCAGCTCGGCGGCGATCAGTTCGGCGTCGGCTTCGCTCAGGTTGCCGGCAACGTAGTAGGCGATACCGCGCTCCAGGCGCTGGATCGACTGCAGGCCGCAGTTGTGAGCGATGTCGCTGGCCTTGCTGGCCCACGGCGAAATGGTGCCCAGGCGCGGCACGACCAGGAACAGGCGGCCGCTCGGCTCCTGTACCGGCACGCTCGGGCCGTACTTGAGCAGACGGCCCAGCACCTGCTGCTGGTCGGCGGTCAGCTCGCCGTCGACATCGGCGAAATGGGCAAATTCGGCATACAAACCAGTAACAGCGGGGACTTTCTGGCTCAGTTGCTCGAGTAATTTACCGTGGCGAAAGGCAGAAAGGGCAGGAGCGCCGCGCAGGATCAACATCGTCGGGACAGCCTCAGGAAGGGGTGTGCTTAGAGGCCGTGCATTCTAGCCTAATTCGAAGGGTTTCGGCACCCGCTCTAAGCCACGGCTGCCGGGCGGCGGAACCGGACTTGCGGGTCAGAATTCAGGGGGCCTACCTTTAGAGATTTAGCGCCTGTGAAATCGAGCGCCGCCCGCGCGGCGCTTCGCAGCACAAGGCTGCTCCTACATCTGCTTCGGGCCAATTATTCCTGGGGGAGTGGCGCGCGGCCCCTTGGCGTCCACCTCGGCAGCGTGTCGGAAAATCAAGGCAGTCGCGCGCATTGGCGCAGGCGTTACTGGCCCGAAACAGATGTAGGAGCAGCCTTGTGCTGCGAAGCGCCGCGCGGGCGGCGCTCGATCTCCCAGGCGCTGAACCTCCAAAGGCAAGCCCCCAAAGCACAGAACCCGCTACCAGACAAGCTAACAGTTGTCGAGATATGGTTGGGCCAGTCCTTTGCGTATACTGCAACCTATGTTCGCCCACACTGCTTTGCGCCAGCGTTGCGCCAGATGGCTTTTCGCAACCGGACTCTTTCTGCTGCTCGGTGCCTGCGTTGAAAAACCCAGCACCCTCGAGCGCGTGAAGGAGGATGGCGTGCTGCGCGTGATCACCCGCAACAGCCCCGCCACCTACTTCCAGGACCGCAACGGCGAAACCGGCTTCGAGTACGAGCTGGTCCAGCATTTCGCCGAAGATCTGGGCGTGAAGCTGCAGATCGAGACCGCCGACAACCTCGATGAGCTGTACGACAGCCTCGGCAAGCCCTCCGGCCCGGTGCTGGCAGCGGCCGGCCTGGTCACCAGCGAACGGCGCAAGGCCCAGGTCAGGTACTCCCACCCTTATCTGGAAGTGACCCCACAGGTCATCTACCGCAACGGCCGCACGCGCCCCACCAACGCCAAGGGCCTGGTCGGAAAGAAGATCATGGTGCTCAAGGGCAGCAGCCATGCCGACCAGCTGGCCGAGCTGAAAAAGCAGTACCCGGGCCTGGAATACGAGGAATCCGACGCCGTCGAGGTGGTCGACCTGCTGCGCATGGTCGACGAAGGCCAGATCGACCTGACCCTGGTCGACTCCAACGAGCTGGCGATGAACCAGGTGTACTTCCCCAACGTGCGGGTTGCCTTCGACCTGGGCGACACCCGCGACCAGCGCTGGGCGGTGGCGGCCGGTGAAGACAACAGCCTGCTCAACGAGGTCAACGAGTTCCTCGACAAGGCGCAGAAGAACGGCACCCTGCAACGCCTGAAGGACCGCTACTACGGCCATGTCGACGTCCTGGGCTATGTGGGTGCCTACACTTTCGCCCAGCACCTGCAGCAGCGCCTGCCCAAGTACGAGAAGCACTTCAAGAGCTACGCCAAGGTTGAGCAGGTGGACTGGCGCCTGCTGGCCGCCATCGGCTACCAGGAATCGATGTGGCAGCCCGAGGTCACCTCCAAGACCGGCGTGCGCGGCCTGATGATGCTGACCCAGCGCACCGCCCAGGCCATGGGCGTGTCCAACCGCCTGGACCCGAAGCAGAGCATCCAGGGCGGCGCCAAGTACTTCATGAAGATCAAGGAAGAGCTCGATGACAGCATCCAGGAACCGGACCGCACCTGGTTCGCCCTGGCTGCCTACAACGTCGGCAGCGGCCACCTGGAAGACGCCCGCACCCTGGCCAAGCGCGAGAAGCTCAACCCGAACAAGTGGCTGGACGTGAAGAAGATGCTGCCGCGGCTGTCGCAGAAGCAGTGGTATCGCCAGACCAAATACGGCTATGCACGTGGCGGCGAGCCGGTGCATTTCGTGGCCAACATCCGTCGCTACTACGACATCCTCACCTGGGTGACCCAGCCGCAGCTCGAAGGCCAGGTGGCCGAGGGCAGCCTGCATGTGCCCGGGGTGAACAAGGACAAGCCGGCGGAGCAGTCGCCGCCGATGTAGGCCTGCACCGGCCTCTTCGCGGGCACGCCCGCTCCCACAGGAATATCAATCTCCTCAGGCCTGCGGTGTACCTGTAGGAGCGGGCGTGCCCGCGAAGGGGCCGGAACAGGTCAAGACTTGGCTCGGCGAGCCTTGAAGAAGTCACTGAGGATCTGCCCGCACTCCTCCGCCAGCACCCCGCCCTCCACCATCACCCGGTGGTTCAGGAAACCCTGCCCGAAGAACTGCCCCTGGCTCTGCACGATCCCCGCCTTGGGCTCTAGCGCGCCGAATACCACCCGCATCACCCGCGAATGCACGATCAACCCCGCACACATGCTGCACGGTTCCAGGGTCACATACAGGGTGCTGCCGGGTAGCCGGTAGTTACTGGCGGATTTCGCCGCCGCGCGAATGGCCACCATCTCGGCGTGCGCACTGGGGTCACTGTCGATGATCGGCCGGTTGAAGCCCTGCCCGATCACCTGCCCATGCTGCACCAGTACCGCGCCCACCGGCACCTCGCCCATGGCCGCACCTTCGGCGGCCAGGGCCAGGGCCAGGCGCATGAATTCCTGATCGCGACTGCGATCGATGATCTGCGGGCGCATCAGACCACCGCGATCGCGGCCATCAGGCCGGTTTCCATGTGGTCGATGACGTGGCAGTGGAACATCCAGGTGCCCGGGTTATCCGCCACCAGCGCCACCTGGGCGCGCTCGTTCTTGCCCAGCAGGTAGGTATCGGTGAACCACGGCTCCTTGATGTCATGACGGTTGGAGCCGATCACCTTGAAGCTCATGCCGTGCAGGTGGATCGGGTGCTGGTATTGGGTCATGTTCTTCAGCTCGAAGATGTAGCTCTTGCCCTTCTGCAACGTGGCAATGGGGCGCTCGGCGCAGGTCTTGTCGGTGATGTCCCAGGCCTGGCCGTTGATCTGCCACATGCTCGACGGCTTATCCTGGTCCGTAGTGACCGAGACTTTCGCCGCCCACTCGAAATTGAAGTTGAGCTTTTCGGCATTCTCCAGGTCCGGCTCGGCGATCGGGTTGGGCGGTAGCGCCGGCGGCCAGTCACTTGGCGCGTCGTTGCTGGCAACCGAACGCAGGGTGCCCAGGCGCACGAAACCGTCGCGCAGGGAGATCTCCTCCCCCGCCTCAGGAATACGGATAGCGAGGCAGATACGCATGCCTGGGCCGAGCCAGTAGTCATCGTCCAATGGGCGCGGGGTTACCGGGTTGCCGTCCAGAGCATAGATTTTTGCCTCGCAGTTGCCCTTGAGGTTGATGCGGTAGGTCCAGGTGTTGTCCAGGTTAAGCAGACGCACCCGCACAACCTGGCCGGCTGGCAACTCGGTGACCGAATCGGCCTGGCCATTGATGGTGATCAGGCGCCCGGCGGTGCCGTTGCGCGCCGCCTCACGCGGGATGCTGAACGGCAACCAGGCGCCCTGCTCGTCCACGTGCCAGTTCTTCAGGCTGAGCGTACGCTCATGCCTGAAGCCGGTCGGCTCGCGCTCCTCGACGATCAGCGGGCCGACCAGGCCACGGCCCAGCTCTTCGGAACTGCTGACATGCGGGTGGTACCAGTAGCTGCCGGCGTCCGGCACACGGAATTTGTAGTCGAAGTACTCGCCCGGCTTGACTGGCAGCTGCGACACATAGGGCACGCCGTCCATTTCCAGCGGCAGGCGGATACCGTGCCAGTGGATGGTGGTTTCGACCGGCAGGTGGTTGATGAAGCGCACCCGCAGCCAGGTGCCCTGGCGTACGCGCAACTCGGTACCTGGTGCCGACAGGCCGAAGGCCCAGGCTTCGGTCTTGAAACCCGGTACCAGTTCCACATCCAGAGGCGCGGCAATAAGCTCGTAGTCGTGCCCTGCGTTCTCGTCCTCGACCTTGCCCAGCCAGTAGCGGGCCGCGCCTCCGGCGCCCAGGCCCACCACAACCAGGCCAGTGAGGCCTTTGAGCATTTGTCGACGAGTAAAGGACATCGGTGCGGGTACCTCATTCTGCGCAATCAGTCTGCCAGCAGGGGCTGGCGATAAAGGGCGAATACGATACACCTGCATTTGCGAAAGATTAAGTGAAGTCTTGTCGCGCGACCGGTTATCTGCCCCGACACCTGTGGCAACCTGCTCCCCCCGGTACCCAACTAACGCCCAGAGGCTGACTTGCCCGATTCAGGGTGGGCTGCTTAAGTTCAACAGACAGGGTGCACAGGTGCTGGCCTTCTGCCCGCCTATCGCTTCAGACAAGACGCCTGCACTGTGAATGCGAAGGTTTGACACCATGTGGCACAGGAATTCATTACTGTATTTTTCGCTGCTGCTCACTTCAGGCCTTCTTCTGGCACCGAAGATCATCCTGATCGAGTTTTTCTCCTATCGATGGGTGGAGACCGGTGTTCTCGATATTGCCCTGTACTTGCTTCAAGACGTGCTGCTGGTGGTCGCCTTCTTTGTGATTGCTGCCACCACCATAACCAGAAACAAATTCAATTTTTATCTGTTAAGCATCGCCTCAGGCGCCTTGCTGCTGTTCCTGCTGGTGGACATGCGAGTTCGGGAGCTATGGCTGAAGCCACTGGACTGGCAACTGATACGCTACAGCCTGCAGAACGCAAGCAACCTGACCTCCGGAGCCGAGGTGTTCCTCACCCAAGCCGCCGGGTTCGGGCACACATTCAGGTTCATTGTCTTTGTGCTTTTTCTTGCCTACCTGATGACCTGGTCTTTCGCTGGGCTGGCAACCTACATCGCTTATAAAGAACAGCGCACGGTCACAATAAAGAAAAGACAACACCTCTGGGCGTCGCTGCTGGTGATAGGCGCCCTGCTCATCGGCTCCATCCATGCCAAAGACGCACGCTATCACCTGAACGAAAATATTGTCGTCAGTCCGCTGGTCACAACACTCAGAAGCACCACCTTCTTGAATGCAGCTCCGCATAGACCGCCGCTGCCATTCGAACAACCCGCCTACCCGCTAACCAGCGTCAACGACATCCGAAAACTTCAATCTCATGCCACACCAGACTTCAAGAACCTGGTCTTCATCATTCTGGAGTCGGTGCGCTGGAACAGCGTTTTTGCGCCCGACATCAAAACCGCCGAGAGGTATCCCACCTTCGATAAGCTCTCTCGGGAGGGCATGCTCTTCAAAACGTACGTATCAGTGCCTCACTCGTCCAAAGGCTACCACGCGATCCTGACGGGGCTGCACGCCTACCCAGATATTGAAATCAAAGAGGCCATGTACCTGCTACAACCCAGCGTCATCCATGAGCTGAAAAACAGGAAAAACATGGAAGCCGTTGCATTCAGCTCGCTGTACCTGCAATTCGAAAACATGGAGGGTTTCCTGAAGTCCATCGGCGTATCGAATGCCTATGCAGTTTCGGAGATCACCCATGCCGAAAATCGCTCACAACACGCCAGTAGCTTCGGAGAGAGTGATGAACAGCTGTTTTCATCCAGCATCTCTTACCTGGAGAAGATAAAAAATAATGGCCAGGGTTTCATCGCACTCTACTTCCCAAGCGCAGCCCACTACCCCTACCAATGCAGCCAAGGGCCCCCATTACTGAGCGAGCTGGAAAAGTATGAAGACTGCATAGCCAGAACAGACAGCGTACTGGGTGAAATGCTGACATCATTCGACAAGCAAGGCCTTCTGGACGCGACATTATTCGTGCTCGTGGGTGACCACGGAGAGTCGTTTGGTGAGCACGGTCTCTTCATTCACAACGCTTCCATGCACGAAGAAGAAGTGACCGTACCCCTGATTTTCTGGGCCAAGGAAAAGTCACTGCCCAAACCCGCCACAACGACCAGTCACCAGATCGATGTTGCGCCCACGGTCGCCGACTTTTTTGGCGTGATCGAGTCGCCCCTGTCTGTCCAAGGCATCAGCTTGTTGAGGGAACATGGCAAACGCACATTTTTCATGTCCACGTTCTTTGACCAACTGGCGTCAGCCTTGGTGGAGCACCCTTACAAATACATATACGAATTCAGTTCGGACACCCTGACCAAATACAATATCGAGAATGACCCGCAGGAAAAGCACCCGCAGCGCGTGGAGGGCGATGAGTTCGTCGCGGTGAAGAGCAGGTTGCTTTCCTATAATGTCTACCAGAAAGCGCTATTTGTCAAAAAGCCAAAAGAATAAGCAAATCTGAATGAGCAAGAACCAGAAAGCCCGCAATTATGCGGGCTTTCTGGTGTATCCGTGCCTACGGGCACCAGCCTGAGCTGGCTACCCGATCATTCCCACTCGATAGTCGCTGGCGGCTTGCTCGACACGTCGTAGGTAACGCGCGAGATACCATCGATTTCGTTGATGATACGGCCGCTGACGGTTTCCAGCAGCTCGTACGGCAGGTGCGCCCAGCGCGCAGTCATGAAGTCCACGGTCTCGACGGCACGCAGGGCCACGACCCAGGCGTAGCGACGGCCGTCGCCGACGACGCCTACCGACTTGACCGGCTGGAACACCACGAATGCCTGGCTGGTCTTGTGGTACCAGTCGGCCTTGCGCAGCTCTTCGATGAAGATGTGGTCGGCGCGACGCAGGATGTCAGCGTATTCCTTCTTCACTTCACCAAGGATACGCACGCCCAGGCCCGGGCCCGGGAACGGGTGGCGGTAGACCATGTCGTACGGCAGGCCCAGCTCCAGGCCGATCTTGCGCACTTCGTCCTTGAACAGTTCACGCAGCGGCTCGACCAGCTTGAGGTTCATTTCCTCCGGCAGGCCACCAACGTTGTGGTGCGACTTGATCACGTGGGCCTTGCCGCTCTTGGCGCCCGCCGATTCGATCACGTCCGGGTAGATGGTGCCCTGGGCGAGGAACTGGATGTTTTCCAGCTTGCTGGCTTCGGCATCGAACACGTCGATGAAGGTGCGGCCGATGATCTTGCGCTTCTTCTCCGGGTCGGCTTCGCCGGCCAGGTTGTCGAGGAACTGCTTTTCAGCGTCGGCGCGGATGACCTTGACGCCCATGTTCTCCTTGAACATGGCCATCACCTGGTCGCCTTCGTGCAGGCGCAGCAGGCCGTTGTCGACGAATACGCAGGTCAGCTGGTCGCCGATGGCGCGGTGCAGCAGTGCGGCAACGACGGAGCTGTCGACGCCACCGGACAGGCCCAGCAGGACGTTGGCCGAACCGACCTGCTCACGCACCTGGGCAATGGCGTCTTCGACGATGTTGGACGGAGTCCACAGGGCTTCACAGCCGCAGATGTCCTGCACGAAGCGGGACAGGATGCGACCGCCCTGCTTGGTGTGGGTCACTTCCGGGTGGAACTGCACGCCGTAGTAGCCGCGCGCGTCGTCGAACATGCCGGCGATCGGGCAGCTCGGGGTGCTGGCCAGCACGTGGAAGTTGCCCGGCATCTGGGTGACCTTGTCGCCGTGGCTCATCCACACGTCCAGGCCCAGCACGCCGTCGGCGTCGATGTGGTCTTCGATGCCGTCGAGCAGGCGGCTCTTGCCAACCACGTCCACGCGGGCATAACCGAATTCACGCAGGTCGGAACCTTCGACCTTGCCGCCCATCTGCTCGGCCATGGTCTGCATGCCGTAGCAGATGCCCAGCACTGGTACGTTCAGGTCGAACACCGCCTGCGGGGCGCGCGGGCTGTTGGCTTCGTGGACCGACTCGGGGCCGCCGGCGAGGATGATGCCGCGCGGGTTGAATTCGCGGATCGCTTCATCGTCCATGTCGAACGGATGCAGCTCGCAGTACACGCCGATTTCGCGCACGCGGCGGGCGATCAGCTGGGTGTACTGGGAACCGAAATCGAGGATCAGGATGCGGTGAGCGTGAATGTCGAGGGCCATGACTCAATCTCGTCAGTGGAAATCGGAAACGACGCGGGGCTGTCATGACAGCCCCGCTTTCTGTTGTAGCTGGAAGCCTCAGCCTACGCGGTAGTTAGGGGCTTCTTTGGTAATCTGCACGTCATGCACGTGGGACTCGGCCATGCCGGCACCGGTGATGCGCACGAATTCCGGCTTGGTGCGCATCTCTTCGATGGTTGCGCTGCCGGTGTAGCCCATGGACGAACGCAGGCCGCCCATCAGCTGGTGGATGATCGCGGCTAGCGCGCCCTTGTAGGGAACACGGCCTTCGATGCCTTCCGGTACCAGCTTCTCGGCGCCGGCCGAGGAGTCCTGGAAGTAGCGGTCGGACGAGCCTTGCGCCTGTGCCATGGCCCCCAGCGAGCCCATGCCGCGGTAGGCCTTGTAGGAACGGCCCTGGAACAGTTCGACTTCACCCGGAGCCTCTTCGGTACCGGCGAACATCGAACCCATCATCACGCAGGAAGCACCGGCAACGATGGCCTTGGACAGGTCACCCGAGAAGCGGATGCCGCCGTCGGCGATCAGTGGCACACCAGTGCCTTCCAGTGCAGCGGCAACGTTGGCGATGGCGCTGATTTGCGGCACGCCTACGCCGGCAACGATACGGGTGGTGCAGATGGAGCCTGGGCCGATACCGACCTTGACCGCGTCAGCGCCAGCTTCGGCCAGAGCCTTGGCGGCAGCGCCGGTGGCGATGTTGCCGCCGATCACCTGCACTTGCGGGTAGGTTTCCTTGACCCAGCGAACGCGATCGATCACACCTTTGGAGTGACCGTGGGCGGTATCGACCACAACCACGTCAACGCCAGCAGCCACCAGGGCGGCAACACGCTCGCCGGTGTCCTTGCCGGTGCCGACCGCGGCGCCGACGCGCAGGCGACCCTGGTCGTCCTTGCTGGCCAGCGGGTAGGCCTTGGCCTTTTCGATGTCCTTGACGGTCATCATGCCCTTGAGGTTGAACTTGTCGTCAACGATCAGGACTTTTTCCAGGCGGTGCTTGTGCAGCAGCTCGCGGACTTCGTTCTTGTCGGCGCCTTCGCGGACGGTGACCAGACGCTCTTTGGGGGTCATCACGTCGCGGACCTTGGCGTCCAGGCGGCTTTCGAAGCGCACGTCACGGGAGGTGACGATACCGACCAGGTCGCCATTCGCCAGCACCGGAACGCCGGAGATGTTGTTCAGGCGGGTCAGGTCGAACAGGTCGCGCACGGTGGCGTCGGCGTCGATGGTGATCGGGTCCTTGACCACGCCAGCCTCGAACTTCTTGACCTTGCGGACTTCGCTGGCCTGCTGTTCGATGGTCATGTTCTTGTGGATGATGCCGATGCCGCCTTCCTGGGCCATGGCAATGGCCAGGCGCGCTTCGGTCACGGTATCCATGGCAGCGGATACCAGCGGAATGTTCAGCTCGATGCCACGGGTCAAACGGGTCTTGAGACTGACTTCATTAGGCAGTACCTCGGAATAGCCAGGTACAAGGAGGATATCGTCGAAGGTCAGGGCTTCTTGGCTGATACGCAGCATCGCGGGGGCTCCCGGGCGGGAAAAATGGAAGCGCGCCATTATACTCATGCACGGCGCGCCGCTCAATGCAAAATAAGGGCCTTCGGTCAGCCTTGTGGCAGTTTTACCTGTACCACGGCCACCGGCTGGTCGAGCCAGTCGGCGAAGCTGTCGAGGAAGGCCTGGGTGAACCCGGCCTCGCCCCAGTTGTTGAAGATGAACCCCAGGTTGGAAAAGGCACATGGCTGCAGGTAAATGAAGCCATTGATGTCATCTTCGAAGCCGCACAACGGGCAGGTGAAGTTGTCGCTAACTGCCGGCATCCATTCTTCCAGGCTTTCGAACAGCGGCTCACCCACCTCGCGCCGGCACTCGGGGCAACCGGCCTCTTCGAGGAAACCTTCGGTAGGGGTATAGATGCAGCGCTTGAGCATCACCTCCAGGCCGTTGACCTGTTCGCCGAAGGGCAGTTTCTCCGGATGCAGGGCCACTTTGCGGGCACCTTCGGCTAGGGCATGGCCCATGCGATTGCCGGTGCGGCCACAGGTGGTCAGCTGTTCCTCGACGACTTTCTCGCGCACCAGCCAGCGCAGGATGGCGCGGGCACGGGCTTCGTGCACCGGGACGGTAGAAAGCTTGGGAACGATGATGCTCTGGGTGTTCATGAACGGGGCAAGCCTGAAAAACTGCGGTAATAGCGCAATTCTACCGCCTGCTCAGGCGCTCAGGTAGCGACCGATCAGCGCCAGGCCGCTGGCCAGCACCAGCCAGGTGACCAGGCGCACGAAGGCTTCGCGAGACAGCCGATGGGTAAGCCTGCGCCCTGCCCAGAGGCCGACGAGCATGACCGGCAACAGGCAGGCGGCGAGCAACAGCAGGCTCTGGTCGGCATAGACGCCTGCGATAAGGAACAGCGTCAGCCGCACCACCGTACTGCAACTGATCAGCGCGCTCTGGGTAGCGCGCACCTGTTCCTTCACCTCCAGCCGCGCGCTCAGGTACAGCGCATAAAGGAAGCCGCCGCTGCCGAACAAGGCGCCGAACAGCCCGCCTGCCGTGCCCATCGGCATTGCCCAGAAACCCGACAGACTGGCCGGCCGTACCTTCACCGCCAGCCCGTACAGGGCATACGCCGTGACGAACAGCCCCATCAGCAGCAGCAACAGGTCTGACTTCAGCTGTAGCAGGAATACCACACCCAGCGCGCAGCCAATGGCCATGAACGGCAGCAGCCGCAGCAGTTCGCCGCGCACGACATCGCGGCGCGAGGGCAGCAGGTTGCCGAAGGCGGCGACGAAGTCCAGCAGCACCAGCAGCGGAATGATCCGCGACAGCGGCATGAAATGGATCAGCACTGGGCCGGCCACCAGCGCGGTGCCGAAACCGGCGATGCCGAAGACGATGTAGGCAGCGCCGACACCAAGCAGGATAGGCAGCCAGTCGAGGCCGGAAAACGACAGTTGGGCGAGCATGGCAGCAGTTCCTGGAAAGACAGGCAAAGGTTAGCCAGCCATGAGCCATGCCGACTAATATGCCTTTGTCGCCACACTCATCTCGAAAAGGCATGACATGACGTCGATCCGCCAATTGCGTTACTTCGTGGAAATCGCCGAATGCGGCAGCTTCAGCGCTGCCGCCGAGCGGCTGTACATCGCCCAGTCGGCGCTGAGCCGGCAGATCAAGGAACTGGAGCAGCAACTGGGCACGCCGCTGTTCGAACGCACCGCGCGCCTCCCGCGCCTGACACTGGCTGGCCAGGCCTTTTTGGAACGGGCGCGGCGCTTGCTGGCCGACTTGGCGCAGGCCGAGCGTGTAACCCGCGACATTGGCGAAGGGCTGCAGGGCAGTCTGCGCCTGAACCACTCCAGTACAGTGCCGCTGACCGGCCCGCTGCTGGCTCGCCTGGGCGGTTACTTGCGCGACAACCCAGGTGTTTCGCTGGAAATTGCCCAGCAGTCGTCGGAGGCGCAGTTGGAGGATATCGCTGCCGGGCGGTTGGATATCGGCCTGCTGCGCTTGCCGGTGCTGCGCCAGCATGAAGGGGTGGTGCTGCATGAACTGTTCAGCGAACCCCTGCTGCTGGCGGTCTCCGCCGGGCATCCCTTGGCCAGCGCGCCACAGGTGAAACTGGAACAACTGCGGGAAGAGCGCTTCATTTCCATTCCGCACCGGGACCGTGGCGGGCTGAGCTACCTGTCGGCCTCGATGTGCATGGAGGCAGGCTTTTTCCCGCGAGCAGCGCAGGTGCTGTCGCGCAAGACCACCCAGTTGCAGTTGATTCAGGCGGGGTTTGGGGTGGCGTTGTTGCCGGAATGCATGCGTGAGATTGCGCCGGCGTCGGTCAGCTTCGTGGCGCTGGAGGGGGGGTGTGAGAGTACTGTGGCGATGGCTTGCAGGCGTGACGCAGGTTCGATGGTGCGCCAGTTCGTGACGGCGATGCAGGCCTGAAAGGCCGGCCCCCATAGAACTGCACTTAACTCATTGAATTAGCAGGGACCCTGTGGGAGCGGCTTTAGCCGCGAACACCGGCCCAGCCGGTGCCATGCACCGCGTTGGATTCTTCGCGGCTAAAGCCGCTCCCACAGGGTATGCGGACTGCTTGCACTTTCAGTTATCTACGCGACAGCGCAGCCCAAAGGGCTGGGCCGGCTCCCACAGGGACAGCATGAGGCCCAAGCCAGCGCGATACCTGTGGGAGCCGGCTTGCCGGCGATAGGGCCAGGACAGACAACCGGGGCCGATGTCCTTTATGATGCCCGCCATGATCAGAGACCCTTTCGAACGACTCGGCCTGGACCGCGAGGTCCTTACCGTCAGCCAACTCAACGGCCGCGCCCGCGTGCTGCTGGAAGACGTGTTCCGCAGCGTGTGGGTGGAAGGCGAGATTTCCAACCTCGCCCGCCCGGCGTCCGGCCACATGTACTTCACCCTCAAGGACAGCGGCGCACAGGTGCGCTGCGCGCTGTTCCGACAGAACGCCACGCGGGTGCGCCAGGCCCTGCGCGACGGTCTGGCGGTGCGGGTACGCGGCAAGGTTTCGCTGTTCGAAGGGCGTGGCGATTACCAGCTGATTCTCGACACCGTCGAGCCGGCCGGTGATGGCGCCTTGCGCCTGGCCTTCGAGGCATTAAAAGAGAAGCTCGGTGCCGAGGGGCTGTTCAGCGCCGAACGCAAGCAGCCGCTGCCGGCCCACCCGCAGCGCATCGGCATCATTACGTCGCCCACCGGCGCAGTGATCCGCGACATCATCAGTGTGTTCGGTCGCCGCGCCCCGCAAGTGGAACTGAACCTGATCCCCACCGCAGTGCAGGGCCGCGAAGCCATTGCACAGATCGTGCGCGCGATCCGCCTGGCCGATAGCCGGGGGTTCGATGCACTGATCCTGGCCCGGGGGGGCGGCTCGCTTGAAGACTTGTGGTGCTTCAACGAAGAAGCAGTGGCGCGGGCCGTGGCCGCCTGTGTCACGCCGATTGTCAGCGCCGTGGGCCATGAGACCGATGTCTCGATCAGCGACTTTGTCGCCGACGTGCGCGCGCCTACACCGTCTGCTGCCGCCGAGCTGCTGGCCCCCGACAACAGTGGCCTGCAGCAACGCCTGGATGGCCTGCAACGGCGCCTGCTGCTGCGCATGCAGAACCGCCTGACCCACGACCGCCTGCGCCTGGAGTCACTGACCCGGCGCCTGCGTCACCCGGGCGAGCGCCTGCGCCAGCAGGCCCAACGCCTGGACGACCTGGACATGCGCTTGCGCCGCGCGTTCATGCTCAACCTCAACCAGCGCCACGAGCGCCTGGCACGCCTGGACACCCGCCTCGCCGCGCAGCACCCGGGGCGAACCCTGAAACTGTTGGGCCAACGCCTGGACAGCCTGGCCGAGCGCCTGCCACGGGCCATGCGCGAGGTGCTCAAGGACCGCCGCCAGCGCTTCCAGGCCCAGTTGCAGACGCTTCAGGTGGTCAGCCCGCTGGCCACCCTCGCCCGCGGCTACAGCATCCTGCTGGACGAACAGGGCCAGGCCATCCGCAGCGCCGAACAGACCCGCAATGGCCAGCGCCTGACCGCCCGCCTGAACGAAGGCGAGCTGTTGGTGCGGGTCGAAGACAACCACCTGACCCCGGTCACCCTCTCACTTCTGGACTGACACATGCCCCGCCTGCTCGCGCCCCTACTTGCCCTTTCCCTCCTGCTGCTGGCCGGCGGCGCCCAGGCCAGCTACATCACCCGCACGCTGAACAAGCCGGTACCCGGCGGCGTGGCGGTGGTCGACCTCGGCCCCGCCGCCAGCGCGCCCAGCGCCCGCTTCGACGGCAAACCGGTGCTGGTGGTGAAGGAGCAGGACAACTGGCTGGCCATCGTCGGCATCCCGCTGACCCAGAAGCCCGGCACCGCGATGCTGAGCCAGGGCGGCCGTACCCTGCCCTTCACGGTCGGTAGCAAGAAATACCCCGAGCAGCGCATCACCCTGAAGAACACCCGCCAGGTCAACCCGAACCCGGCCGACCTCAAGCGCATCGATCGTGAGCTGGCCGAGCAGATCAAGGCTTACCGCAGCTTCAGCCCGACCCTGCCCAGCAACCTGATTCTCGACAAGCCGGTCAGTGGCCCGCTGTCGAGCAAGTTCGGCGTGCGCCGTTTCTTCAATGGCGAAGAACGCAACCCGCATGCCGGGCTGGACTTCGCGGTGCCGGCCGGCACGCCAATCAAGACCCCGGCCAATGGCAAGGTGATCCTGGTGGGCGATTACTTTTTCAACGGCCGCACGGTGTTCGTCGACCACGGGCAGGGCTTTATCAGCATGTTCTGCCATATGTCGAAGATCGATGTGCAGGTGGGGCAGCAGCTGCGCCGGGGCGAGGTGGTGGGGCGCGTGGGCTCGACCGGGCGGGCTACCGGGCCACATATGCACTGGAACGTCAGCCTGAACGATGCACGGGTGGATCCGGCGATTTTCATTGGTGCGTTCCAGCCCTGAGAGCGGTACTGCCTGTGCCGGCCTCTTCGCGGGTAAACCCGCTCCCACAGGGATGGCGCTGCACCTGTGGGAGCGGGTTCACCCGCGAAAGGGCCAGCACAGTCGACATCAGTTCAACTGTGTTGCGCCATCGAAAAATACTGCGCAACAATCAATAAGCCAGCTTTGCTTTCATGCCATAAAATCTCGCCTTTTAGCTTTTTTTAAGCATTCCTCTCAATTTTTTCTGAACGCTTGCCATCACCCACCCCACTGGTTAGGGTTGAAGGCATGAAAACCTACAGCACCCTCATCCTGCTCCGACAACATCGCAGCCTCTGCCTGGTCAGCGCCCGACTACCAGGCTGAATCGCGTCGCCTCGCCTTTTATCTCGTTATCGCTCGGCAGGCCCGATCTCGGCCGCACACAAAAGGATTGCTTCCATGACCATGCTCAAAGACCCTTCGAAGAAATACCGCGCTTTCCCGACCATCGACCTGCCTGACCGTACCTGGCCGTCGAAGACCATCACCGCCGCGCCAATCTGGTGCAGCTCCGACCTGCGTGATGGCAACCAGTCGCTGATCGAGCCGATGGATTCGGAGAAGAAACTGCGCTTCTGGAAGACCCTGGTGCAGGTTGGCGTGAAGGAAATCGAAGCCTCGTTCCCATCCGCCTCGCAGACCGATTTCGACTTCGTGCGCATGCTGATCGAAGACGGCCACATCCCGGACGACACCACCATCCAGGTGCTCACCCAGGCCCGTGAAGACCTCATCGCCCGTACCTTCGAATCGCTGCGCGGGGCGAAGAAGGCCATCGTCCACCTGTACAACGCCACCAGCCCGTCGTTCCGCCGTATTGTCTTCAACCAGGACAAGCAAGGCGTGAAGGACATCGCGGTGAACGCGGCCAAGCTGTTCGTCAAGTATGCCGCCCAGCAGCCGGAAACCCAGTGGACCTTCCAGTACTCGCCGGAAACCTTCAGCGCCACCGAGATGGAGTTCGCCAAGGAAGTCTGCGACGCGGTCATCGAGGTGTGGAACCCGACCCCCGAGCACAAGATCATCCTCAACCTGCCGGCCACCGTGGAAGTGTCCACCCCGAACATCTACGCCGACCAGATCGAGTGGTTCTGCCGTAATGTGAGCCGTCGCGACAGCGTGATCATCAGCCTGCACTGCCACAACGACCGTGGCACCGGTATTGCCGCCACCGAGCTGGGCCTGATGGCCGGCGCCGATCGTGCCGAAGGCTGCCTGTTCGGCAACGGCGAGCGTACCGGTAACGTCGACCTGGTGACCCTGGCGCTGAACCTCTACACCCAGGGCATCGACCCGCTGCTGGACTTCTCCGACATCGACGGCGTGCGCAAGGTGGTCGAAGAGTGCAACCAGCTGCCGGTACACCCACGCCACCCGTACGTGGGCGACCTGGTCCACACCGCGTTCTCCGGTTCGCACCAGGACGCCATCCGCAAGGGCTTCGCCAAGCAGCAGGAAGGCGAGCTGTGGGAAGTGCCTTACTTGCCGATCGACCCGGCCGACATCGGCCGCAGCTACGAGGCGGTGATCCGCGTCAACAGCCAGTCGGGCAAAGGCGGCATCACCTACCTGCTCGAGCAGGAATACGGCATCAGCCTGCCGCGCCGCATGCAGATCGAATTCAGCCAGGTAGTACAAGGCGAAACCGACCGCCTGGGCCTGGAAATGACCGCCCAGCAGATCTACAGCCTGCTGCACAAGGAATACCTGCAGGCCAACTCCCCGTATGCGCTGGTCAGCCACCGTCTGCAGGAAGAGAACGGCCACAGCGCCGTGGAAGTGGAAGTGGCGGGCGAAGGCGAGACTACCCTGCACTGGCGCGGCAAGGGCAACGGCGCACTGGAAGCACTGGTGGCCGGCCTGCCGATTGCCGTGGAGATCATGGACTACAACGAGCATGCCATTGGCGCCGGCACCAATGCCAAGGCCGCGGCCTATATCGAACTGCGCGTGGCCGGTGGTCGCCCGGTACATGGTGTGGGTATCGATGAAAACATCACCACGGCCAGCTTCAAGGCACTGTTCAGCGCGCTGAACCGCTCGCTGAGCCAGCAGGAAGCCAAGGCGGCCTGAGCCGTACCGCAATGAATGAGAAAGCCCGCATCGTTTGATGCGGGCTTTTTTGTTGGCCTGTGCCGGCCTCTTCGCAGCACAAGGCTGCTCCTACATGGGGCAGCGCAAGGTCCGGATGCTATGCAGTTCCTTGTAGGAGCAGCCTTGTGCTGCGAAGAGGCCGGCACAGGCACTGCAAGAATTTCAGGCAAAAAAAGGGGCGCCGACCAAGCGCCCCACAAGCCGTAAAGCACACAACAAATTCAGTTGGCGTCCAGCAGCGCCATCGCTTCCGCACTGCACGCTTCGATCCGCGCCCAGTCGCCGTTCTTGATCCAGCTGCTGTCGAGCATCCAGGTACCACCCACACACATCACATTGGGCAACGCCATGTAGTTGCGCACGTTGGCCGGGTTCACCCCGCCCGTAGGACAGAAACGAATATCGCCGAACGGGCCGCCAAAGGCCTTGATCGCCGCTACCCCGCCGCTGATCTCCGCCGGGAACAGCTTGAAGCGGCGGTAGCCCAGGGCGTAGCCCATCATGATTTCGGACGGCGTGCTGATGCCTGGCAACAGCGGGATCTCGCTGTCCACACCAGCTTCGAGAATGTCTTGGGTAATGCCTGGCGTAACGACGAATTGCGCACCCGCAGCTTCAACCGCGGCGAACATGCCACGATCGAGCACGGTGCCGGCACCGACACAAAGCTCCGGGCGCTGCTCGCGCAACACCTGGATGGCCTTCAGGCCATATTGCGAGCGCAAGGTCACTTCCAGGGTACGGATACCGCCGGCGGCCAGGGCGTCAGCCAGCGGCAGGATGTCTTCCTCACGGGCGATGGTGATCACCGGCAGGATGCGCGCCTCTTTGCAAATGGCGTCGATCCGTGCGGCTTTGTCGGCCATCGAGAGCTTGGGCTGTGGGCGTTCAAGGGTGGTCATGACTGTGGATCCTTGGCTCATGGGCACCAGTAGATGTCCAGGGGGGCGTGAAGAAAAGCGCGTATCGGCATTTCGGAAAGGTCGGTGCCAGCCAGCGCGGCGCGCAGGGTAGCGAGTTTGCCCTGCCCTTGTACGGACAGCGCGGTAAAGGCGGAGCTGGCCAGCAGCGAGCGGGTCATCGACAGGCGCTGGCGCGGCACGCTCGGTGCCAGCAAGGGCAGGCAGCGGCGTGAGTTGGCTAGGTCGAGGCCTGCCTCCAGGTTGGGGCTGGCGGGGAACAGCGAAGCTGTATGGCCATCATCCCCCATGCCCAGCACCAGTACGTCAATTGGCGGCAGCTCGGCCAAGGCCTGATCGGCCTTGCCTGCAGCGGCATCAAGGTTCTCCGCCTGCTGGTAAAGACCAACGAAGCGGGCCTTGGCTGCCGCGCCCTTGAACAGGTGGCGCGCCAGCAGGCCGGCGTTGCTGTCGGCATGCTCCACCGGCACCCAGCGCTCATCGGCCAGGCTGACGGTGACCTTGGCCCAGTCGAGGTTTTCGCTGGCCAGCTTCTCGAGGAACGGCACCGGGCTGCGGCCGCCGGATAGCACCACGCAGGCCTGGCCCTTGGCGGCAATGGCTGCGCGCAGGCGCTCGGCCACGTCATGGGCCTGGGCTGCGGCCAGAGCCTTGGCATCCGCCAGCTCATGTACCGTCACAGTCGCTGGCAGTTTCAGTTCAGATATCCCCATACCACGCCCTCCCATCGCGTGTGATCAGTGCAATCGAGCTCATCGGCCCCCAGGAGCCTGCGGCGTAGGGCTTGGGCGCATCGCCTGCGTTACGCCAGCCAGCAATCAGCTGGTCGCACCACTTCCAGGCATACTCGATTTCATCCTTGCGCACGAACAGGTTCTGGTTACCGCGCATCACTTCGAGCAACAGCCGCTCGTAGGCATCCGGGATCCTTGCACTGCGCCAGGTATCGGAGAAATTCAGCTGCAACGGGCCGCTGCGCAGTTGCATGCCTTTATCCAGGCCCTGCTCCTTGGTCATCACCCGTAAAGAAATGCCTTCGTCCGGTTGCAGGCGGATGATCAGCTTGTTACCGATCTGCAAACGCTGTTCCGGAGCGAAGATGTAGTGCGGCGTTTCCTTGAAGTGGATGACGATCTGCGACAGTTTCTGCGGCATGCGCTTGCCGGTACGCAGGTAGAACGGCACCCCCGACCAGCGCCAGTTGCGGATGTCGGCACGCAGGGCGACGAAGGTTTCGGTGTCGCTCTGGGCGTTGGCGTTGTCTTCTTCCAGGTAACCGGGCACAGGCTTGCCATCGCTGTAGCCGGCGATGTACTGGCCGCGCACCACACGGGTGCTCAGCCCTTCGCCGGTGATCGGTGCCAGGGCCTTGAGTACCTTGACCTTCTCGTCACGGATGGCGTCGGCCGACAGCTCGCTGGGCGGGTCCATGGCGATCAGGCACAGCAGCTGCAGCAGGTGGTTCTGGATCATGTCGCGCAGCTGGCCGGCCTTGTCGAAGTAGCCCCAGCGGCCTTCGATACCGACCTTCTCGGCGACGGTGATCTCCACATGGGAGATGGAATTCTGGTTCCACTGGGTTTCGAACAGGCTGTTGGCGAAACGCAGGGCGATCAGGTTCTGCACTGTTTCCTTGCCCAGGTAGTGGTCGATGCGGTAGACCCGGCTCTCTGGGAAGAACCGAGCCACAGCATCATTGACCCGGCGCGACGACTCCAGGTCGTGGCCAATGGGCTTCTCCAGCACCACTCGGGTGCGTGCGGCCAGCCCGGCCTTGTCGAGGTTTTCGCAGATGGCCCCGTACACCGCCGCAGCGGTGGCGAAGTAGGCAATCAGCGGCAGCTCGTCCGGCAACTGCTCGGCCAGGGCCTGATAGCCCTCGGGCTGGAGGAAATCCAGGTGCTGGTAGCTCAGCCTGGCGAGGAAACGGCCCAGTGCGGCGGGCTCGATATCGGCCTCGGGCACATGCCGGCGCAGGTGCGCCTCGATGCTGTCCAGGTGGCCCTGCGCGCTACCGGCCTCGCGGGCCAGCGCCAGCAGGCGGGTTTCCGGGTGCAGCAGGTTGGCCCGGTCGAGCTGATAGAGGGCAGGAAACAGCTTGCGCAATGCCAGGTCGCCTAAGGCGCCAAACAGGGCAAAGGTGCAAGGTTCGACACTGATCGCAGCCATGATGTTGGTTCTTTCCTAAAGTTGGTCTAGGAATACCGCTTTCACATACGGTTTTCAAGGGATAATGTAGTAAAAACCACAACATTACACACAAGTGTTACAGACAAGTGGTACGTCAACCGCGCCGACAGTACGATAGACGACCGTGCAAAAAGCCTGCTGCTCCAACAGCCGGCTGTCTTCCCGACCCAAGGACACACCCATGGACCGCGTGCGAAACCTCCTGGAACAGATCCAGGGCCGCCTCGACGAGCTGAACAAGGCCGAACGCAAAGTCGCCGAAGTCATCCTGCTCAATCCGCAACAAGCCACCCGTTTCAGCATCGCTGCGCTGGCCCAGGCGGCCAAGGTCAGCGAACCGACCGTCAACCGCTTCTGCCGCTCGTTCGGCGTCAGCGGCTACCCCGAGCTCAAGCTGCAGCTGGCGCAGAGCCTGGCCAGCGGCGCCGCCTACGTC
The DNA here is from genome assembly GCF_023100865.1 of Pseudomonas sp. A2. Lineage (NCBI taxonomy): Bacteria > Pseudomonadati > Pseudomonadota > Gammaproteobacteria > Pseudomonadales > Pseudomonadaceae > Pseudomonas > Pseudomonas sp. A2. Next base: position 1,203,633 of record NZ_CP039127.1, on the reverse strand, counting down.
AGCCGCGCGGTGGAGGCTGACGATGACCCGGCAGCCTACACCCAGAAGATCTTCGCCAGTGCCATCGCCTCGCTCGACAGCGCCTGCCAGCAGCTCGACCCGCAACAGGTCAGCCGTGCCGTGGACATGATGATCCAGGCCCGGCAGATCCACTTCTTCGGCCTGGGCGCCTCGGCGCCGGTGGCGCTGGACGCCCAGCACAAGTTCTTCCGCTTCAACCTGGCAGTATCGGCCCACGCCGACGTGCTGATGCAGCGCATGCTGGCCTCGGTGGCGCACACCGGCGACCTGTTCGTCATCATCTCCTACACCGGGCGCACCCGCGAACTGGTCGAGGTGGCCCGCCTGGCCCGGGAAAACGGCGCCTCGGTACTGGGCCTGACCGCTGCCGGTTCGCCACTGGCCAATGCCTGCAGCCTGAGCCTGCACATTCCGCTGCCGGAAGACACCGACATCTACATGCCGATGACCTCGCGGATCATCCAGCTGACCGTGCTCGATGTGCTGGCCACCGGCATGACCCTGCGTCGCGGCGTGGACTTCCAGCCGCACCTGCGCAAGATCAAGGAAAGCCTCAACGCCAGCCGCTACCCGATCGAGGACGACGAGCTCAACTGAGCCGGTGCGCCTGCAGGCGCAGGTGGGCACGCTGCCCCGGCGCCAGGCTCAGGCCCTCGCCACTGCCGCTGGCGGCCTCGACACAGACGAAGCGCTGGCATTCACGCCCGGTCACGCCCATCAGCGGGCGGTTGCCCGGGTGCCACACCACCGTGTCGTCGCTGTCACCGGTATCGATGCACAGCTCGCGCTGCCAGGCCGGGTCCTGCAATTGCACCCGCGGCGTGCCGGGGTAGACCTTCTGGCAACCGCCCTTGAGCTTCAGCGCGCCATCTTCACGGCAGGCCTGGCGGTTCAGGCGGTCGTAGCCTTCGATATCCTCCAGCCCGGACAGCGCTATCTCGGACACGTCACTGATGCGCCAGTAGGCCAGCAGGGCATGGCTCAGCTGGCAGGGTTCGCTGTCCTGGTGCTCGGTGCTCAGGCTCAGCTCCATGCGGCTACCCAGCCGGGCATGCAGGTCAACCTGCCAGTCGCACAGGTCCAGCCGCCATTTCAGGGTTACGCCCTCCTCGTCCTCGCGGCTGTCCACCAGCTTCCAGTCGAGCAGGCGCGCCCAGCCATGGGCGGGCCACAAGTCCTCGCTGGGGTGGCGGCCATACCATGGCCAGCACACCGGCACGCCACCGCGGATCGCCCCCACCTGCGGCCACTGCTCGGCGCACCACAGCCAGGGCCGTTCACCCGCTGGTTGAAAATGCAGCAGTTGCGCACCCTGGCGGCTGAACACCGCCTGGCAACGGGGATGGTCGATGATCAGCACATCGCGCTGCTGGTAACGCTCCCACTCGAATGTCGGCCGGGGCCGCTGCGAGGTGAAGAAGCGATGGAGCGGATGTTCGGGCATGGTTCAGAGCTCTTGTTGTTTGAGATAGCGCTGTCTCGGCCTATCCCCGACAACCACTGAAGACCAGTGGTTGTCGGGTACCGAAGTGGATTGGCGTAAATTTACAACAATTGCTCTCAGAATGACGACTGAATCTTCAAACCTGCGACCAGCGCGTTGTCCACCTCATCCACGCCGCCGGGGCTCTTGATGTACTGCAGGTTGGGCCGCACGGTCAGCCAGTTGGTGACGTGGAAGCCGTAGTAGAGCTCGGCGTTGTACTCGGTACGCTGCAGCGGCACGAAGCCTGGGTTGTCGTAATCGCTGATGCCGCTCTGGGCGTTGAGCAGTTCCGCGCGCTTCTTCACGTCGTCATTCACATGAATGCGCGCCACGCCAAAGCCGATATCGTCCTTGGGCCGGGCGTCGAATGCGCCTTTGTAGACCAAGCCCAGTTGCTGATAGTTGTCGACGACGTTGGTGGCCTTGTCGTGCACGGTGAAGTTGGCGAACAGGCTCAGGCCACGGTTTACATCGCCGCCATGGGCAGTGACCTGCTGCTGTGCCACCACCCACCAGCCATGCTTGCTGGAGTGCGACTTGAAGGCCTCGCCCGTCAGCGCCTGCGGGTTGCCGTTGACGTCATCGAACACATCGTCGGCCTTGGCCGTGCTGTAGTAGTAACCCAGACGGTACTCGCCCGGCAGGCCATTGACCTTGGGTGACCACACCGCTTCCACCGGCAGGATCGCGCCTTTGGTGCCGCTGCCACTGAGCTTGAAGCCGTTGCCGGTTTCCAGGTTGGAAGGGTTCTGCTCGAAGGCACCGACCTGAACGAAGAATTCCGGAGTGATGTTGTATTTCACCCGCAGCGCCCACTGGCTGACCGGCCAGTTGTACCAGATGCCGCCAACCCAGTTGCCCACCTGCGAGCCGCAGAAGGCCAGGTTCTGGAAGTCGCAAGGGAAACTGTTGAAATCCTCGCCCTCGCCGAAGCGGCCGAATTTCACGTCCAGCGCACCGTCGAAGTACTTCTGCTTGACCCACATCTGGGTCAGGCGCCAAGTCTGGCCGCGGCCCCACACTTCCTGCACCGAGCTGAACTGCCCGGCGCGCGGGTCGCTGATGCGGTCGTTGGACAGGTTGCGGCCGCTGCGCTCGGTGATCGCCAGCTTGAACTCGGCGTCGTGCCAGCCAAAGATTTTCTGCAGGTCCAGGTGCGCGCCGAGGGCGAACTGGTCGCTGTAGCGCGCAGTCTTGTCGTCGTTGTATCCACCGTGCAGGTTACCGGCAACCTCGCCGACGTAATCGAGGGTGAAGTCATAGCCCTTTTCCAGCAACTCGGTGCGGGTGCCGCCCCAGTCGCCGGTCATCCACTTCGATTCGCTGGAAAAAGCTTCGGCAGCCTGAACGCTGCTGCCAACAGCCATCGCCAGTGGCGCGAGCAAGGCCAGCGAGCCCAATGTCCTGATGCGTTTGCGCTGTTCCATCCCTTTGCGTCCTCTTTTTCTTATTTGATGGTGTAGACGAGTTATCGGCCCTTGAAGTGCGCCACGTTGTCTTTCATGGTTGCAGCAGTGGTGGCCAGGTGCAGGCGCTCGCCGCTGGCGGCGTCGAACAGCAGCACCCGGGCTGGGTCGAATTGCAGGTTCAGGTTATCGCCGACCCGGCACGCCACATCCGGCGCCAGGCGGCAGCAGACCTTGGTCTGGTTGAGGGTGACGAATACCAGCAGGTCTGGCCCGGTGGGCTCGGTCACCTGCACCTCGGCGCGAATGCCGGGCAGGCCATTGCCCTCGGCTGCACCCAGGGCAATCTGCTCGGGGCGGATGCCGAGGATGACCTCGCGGCCATCCATCTCGTCCGCGGCCATTCCCAAGGGCAGCTCGCAACGCGCCTGGCCGCTGTCGAGCACGGCCAGCAGGCGCCCGTCCTGTTGCGTGAGGCGCACCGGGATGAAATTCATCGGCGGCGAGCCGATGAAGCTGGCGACGAACTGGTTGGCCGGATCGTTGTAGATCTGCTGCGGGGTGCCGAACTGCTGGATGATGCCGTCCTTCATCACCGCCACCTTGTCCCCCAGGGTCATGGCCTCGATCTGGTCATGGGTGACGTACACGGTGGTGGTCTTCAGGCGCTGGTGCATCAGTTTCATTTCGGTGCGCATCTCGACGCGCAACTTGGCATCGAGGTTGGACAGCGGTTCATCGAACAGGTAGATCTTCGGCCGCCGTGCCAGCGCCCGGCCCATGGCCACGCGCTGTTGCTGGCCACCGGACAGCTGCGCCGGCTTGCGCGCTAGCAAGTGCTCGATCTGCAACAGCTTGGCCACCCTCGCCACTTCCTCGTCGATTGCAGCTTGCGGCAGCTTGCGGATCTTCAGGCCGAACTCGATGTTCTCGCGCACGCTCATGGTCGGGTACAGCGCGTAGGACTGAAACACCATGGCGATGTCGCGGTCCTTGGGGCTCATGCCGCTGACGTCCTGCTGGTCGATGAGTATCGCGCCGCCGGTGATCTGCTCCAGCCCGGCGATGCAGTTCATCAAGGTCGACTTGCCGCAGCCCGAGGGGCCGACCAGGATCAGGAACTCGCCATCCTTGATCGACAGCTGGATGTCCTTGAGGGTGTCCGGCAAACCGCTGCCGTAGGTCTTGTTCACATTGCGAAGTTCGAGCGTTGCCATGACTTACCCCTTTACCGCGCCAGCAGTCAGCCCGCGGACGAAATATTTGCCTGCCACCACGTAGACCAGCAGGGTTGGCAGGCCGGCGATCATCGCCGCCGCCATGTCGACGTTGTATTCCTTGGCCCCGGTGCTGGTATTGACCAGGTTGTTCAGGGCCACGGTAATCGGTTGCGAATCGCCGCTGGAGAACACCACGCCGAACAGGAAGTCGTTCCAGATCTGGGTGAACTGCCAGATCAGGCAGACCATGATGATCGGCGTGGACATCGGCAGGATGATGCGGCGGAAGATGGTGAAGAACCCGGCACCGTCCAGACGCGCGGCCTTGACCAGCGCATCGGGGATGCTTACGTAGAAGTTGCGGAAGAACAGCGTGGTGAAGGCCAGGCCGTAGACCACGTGTACCAGCACCAGACCGGTCGTGGTGCTGGCCAGGCCGAGCTTGCCGAGGGTGAACGAGGCCGGCAGCAGTACAGTCTGGAACGGCAGGAAGCAGCCGAACAGCAGCAGGCCGAAGAACAGCTGCGAACCGCGGAAGCGCCACATCGACAGCACATAGCCGTTCAGCGCGCCGATGGCGGTGGAGATCAGCACCGCTGGCACGGTGATCATGATCGAATTCCAGAAGTAACCGCTGACCGTGCTCCAGGCCTTGACCCAACCGATGCCGGTAAATACTGCCGGCCAGCTCAGCAGGTTGCCGGTGCTGATGTCTTCCGGGGTCTTGAAGCTGGTCAGCAGCATCACCACCAACGGTACCAGGTACAGCAGCACCGCCAGCAACAGCACGGCGTGGATGGCGATACGGCTCGGGCTCAGCACCGCTTTGTCGAGAGGGCTATGCATGGCGTTTGCTCCGCAGCTCCGAGTACAGGTAAGGCACGAGGATCGCCAGGATCGCCCCTAGCATCAGGATGGCGCTGGCCGAGCCCATGCCCATCTGGCCGCGGCTGAAGGTAAACGAATACATGAACATCGCCGGCAGGTCGGACGAGTAGCCAGGGCCGCCGGCAGTCATGGCCGCCACCAGGTCGAAGCTCTTGATGGCAATGTGCGCGAGGATCATCAGCGAGCTGAAGAACACCGGGCGCAGGCTGGGCAGTACCACGCGCCAGTAGATGCGCGGCAGGCTGGCGCCGTCGATCTGCGCGGCACGGATGATCGACGGGTCGACGCCACGCAGGCCGGCAAGGAACATTGCCATGATGAAACCCGAGGCCTGCCACACGGCGGCGATCACCAGGCAGTACACCACCCGGTCGGGATCAATCAGCCAGTCCAGGCGAAAGCCCTCCCAGCCCCAGTCACGCAGCAGCTTGTCCAGGCCCATGCCGGGGTTGAGCAGCCACTTCCAGGCGGTACCGGTGACGATCATCGACAGCGCCATGGGGTACAGGTAGATGGTGCGGATGAACCCTTCGCGACGGATGCGCTGGTCCAGCAAGACCGCCAGCACTACGCCGATGACCAGGCTGATGGCGATGAACAGGCCGCCGAACAGCAGCAGGTTCTTGCTTGCCACCCACCAGCGGTCGTTGTCGAACAGCCGGGCGTATTGCGCCAGGCCGGCCCATTTGTAGGTCGGCAGGAAGGTCGAGGTGGTGAAGGACAGAACGAAGGTCCAGAGGATGTAGCCGTAGAAGCCCACCAGGATGATGAACATGCTAGGCGCCAGCACCAGCTTGGGCAGCCAGCGCTGTAGCGCGTCCAGGGGTGAGGCCCGCAGTTGGGCGGTTGCTGTGGTCATGGTTCAGATCCCCGTTTCAGGAATGGCATGCACGCTTGTAGGAGCAGCCTTGTGCTGCGAAGAGGCCATTGCAGGTACAGCAATGCCTCAAGCCATGCCGGCCCTTTCGCAGCACAAGGCTGCTCCTACAGGATGGTTGCCAGCTTTACTGGGCAGCCTTGATCGCCGCCGCCAGCTTCTTCGCCGCATCGGCCGGGTCGGCCTTGGGGTCGTTGATGTAGTTGGTCACCACATCGAAGAACGCGCCCTGCACGGCCAGCGTGGTGGCCATGTTGTGCGCCATGCTCGGCTGCAGGCCGCCATTTTTGGCATCGGCCAGGAAGTCCTTGGCAGAGGTCTGCGCGCAGGCGTCGAAGCCATACTTGCCCATGTCGGCCAGCATGTCGTTGCGCACCGGGATCGAGCCTTTGTTGCTGCTGAAGACCTTCTGGAAGTTCTCACCCAGCACCTTGCGGGCAATATCCTGCTGGCCGGCAGACGTTCCGGCGTCGTTCTGCTTGAACACCACCAGCGAGTCGATGTTGTACAGGAAGGCCTTTTCGGTGCCGGGGAACGGCACGCACTGGTAGTCCTTGCCGGCGGTTTTCTTCGCCAGGGTCCATTCGCTCTTGGCCCAGTCGCCCATGATCTGCATGCCGGCCTTGCCGTTGATGACCTTGGCCGCTTCCAGGTTCCAGTCCTGGCCTTTGCCATCCGGGTCCATGTAGGTGGCGACCTTTTTCAGTTCGGTCAGCGCCTTGACCATCTGCGGGCCAGTCAAGGCCGTGCTGTCGAGGTCGACCAGGGCCTTCTTGTAGCCATCGGCCCCCATGACCGCCAGCACCACGCTTTCGAACACGGTGCTGTCCTGCCACGGCTGGCCGCCATGGGCGAGCGGGATGAAGCCGGCGGCCTTGAGCTTGTCGGCGGCGGCGTAGAATTCGTCGAGGGTGGCTGGCGCCTTGTCGATCCCGGCCTTCTTGAAGACCTCAGGATTGATCCACAGCCAGTTGATGCGGTGGATGTTCACCGGCACGGCGACATAGTCACCGTCGTACTTGACGGTATCCGCGACCTTCTTGTCGAGCAGTGAGTCCCACTTTTCTTCCTTGGCCACATCCTTGAGCACATCGGCGTCGAGCAGGCCGGTGGCAGCCCAGTCCTGGATGTCCGGGCCCTTGATCTGCGCGACACCCGGCGGGTTGCCGGCCACGGCGCGGCTCTTGAGTACGGTCATGGCGGTGGCACCACCACCACCGGCGACGGCGCCGTCCTTCCAGGTGAAGCCATCTTTTTCGACCTGGGCCTTGAGCACATCGACCGCCGCTTTTTCACCACCGGAGGTCCACCAGTGCACAACCTCGACACTGCCTTTGGCATCGGCAGCCAAGGCACTCAGCGGGAACAAGGAGGCCAGTGAGATTGCGGCAGCGAGACGGAGCGTGGAATTCATCGAAGCACCTTTCTTGTTGTTATGCCGTGCAAGTCGATCGCTTGCGTTGCATGAAGTCTAAACAGCGTGCTCGCCTCGCCAGGTAACGAAGCGATGCGCGAATGTCATCGTTTGGTTACATTGCCGGCAAAGCTGTAGGCCAGGCTGGGTGCCAGTGGCAAGCCCGGCAGCAGCAGCGCCTGGTAGGCATGGTAGAGGTCGGGTTTGCCTGGCCAGATGGTCGCGGCCGGCTGGTTGTGCGCATCGAGTTCGTGGTGCCAGCTGCCAGCGCCATGGTCAATGAAATGGTTGGCGATGAAGGCCCAGCAACGGCGGTACCACTGTTCGTAGTGCCTGTCGCCCGTGCGCTGCAACAGTGCTGCTGCGGCGGCGCAGGCTTCGGCATGTACCCAGTGCAGGCGTGCGCGCACCACCGGGCGATCGTCCCAGTCCAGGGTGTAGACGAAACCGGGCGCGCCATCGACGTTCCAGGCCTGCTGGCAGGCTGTGTCGAATAATGCGCGGGCGCAGTCTGGCAGCCACCGCGGGGCTTGCAGGCCGGACCGTTCCAGGCTGGCCTCCAGGTGCAGCAGCAACCGCGCCCACTCCAGGGCATGCCCGGGCGTGGAGCCATAAGGCCGGAAGTGGTCTGCCGGGTACGCCTGGTTGTAGTGCGGCAGCGGCTGCCAGAGGGCGTCGAAATGCTCGATGACCCGGTAGCCGTTGGCGGCGGCATGGGTATGGATGATGCGTTCGGCGATGCGCAAGGCACGTTGCAGCCACAGGTTGTCGCCAGTTACGTCTGCCAGGGCCAGGAAGCCCTCGACCGCATGCATGTTGCTGTTGGCACCACGGTACTGCTCGGGCAGCTGCCAGGCGCGGGAGAAGGCTTCCCGCAGGGCCCCCTCCTCTTCGCTCCAGAAATGCGCTTCGAGCACCTGCACCGCGTCTGCCAGCAGGACTGGTGCACCACTAGCGCCTGCCATCACCGCCGAGCTGGCGGCCAGGGCGACAAAGGCATGCAGGTAAGCCGCCTTGCCGCTGTCGTCATGGCCACCGGGGTGGGCGAACCAGCCGCCGTAGGTGGCATCCTGCAGCGCGCCACGCAGTGCGGCCACGCCATGTTCGGCATAGGCCATGTAGCCGGGCACCCCCTGCAGGTGGGCCAGGGCAAAGCAGTGGGTCATGCGGGTGGTGATGAGGGTTTCGGCGCGGGCACCGGGGGCAAGCAGGCCTGCGGCGTCGAGGCTACCGAAGCCATCGGGCAGTTTCGCAGCCGTGGCGAAGGCCAGCAGGCGTTGCCCTTCTGCCATGCGCCAGGCGTTGTGGGCCGGGGCGTCGAGCCAGCGGGTGGAAGCCAGGTTGGAGGTGCTCATGGGCCAGCTTGATCCTTGCCAGTCGTCTGCGAATTCTAGTGAGCGGGCCTGGATGGGAATGTCACCAAGGAGGGTGGCTTTGTCACCAGCCAGTGACATTTGTGTTGCCTGTGCCGGCCTCTTCGCGGGTAAACCCGCTCCTACAAGTTTTTGCGTTAGCCTCGGAGTCTGTATGGACCTGTGAGGTCTTTGTGGGAGCGGGTTTACCCGCGAAGGGACCGGTAGAGGCAATACAACCCTTCAGTCCATGCCCCGCGGCAGATACAAGGTCACCCGCAACCCGCCCTCACGCAGGTTCAGCAAGCTCACCTCCCCGCCATGGCTATGGGCAATGTTGCGCGCAATCCCCAACCCCAGCCCGTACCCCTGCTGCTGCCCGGCCAGACGGAAGTGCGGCTCGAACACCTGTTCCAGTTGCTGCTGCGGCACCCCCGGCCCCTGGTCATCCACCTGCAGGACGAACCCCTCGGCACTGTCGATGATGCGCAGCCGCGCCCGTTCGCCGTACTTGATGGCGTTGTCGATCAGGTTGCCGATGCAGCGCCGCAACGCCAGCGGCTTGCCCGGGTACGGCGCCAGCGCCCGGCCTTCGAGCGTTATGCGGCCATCGCCCAGGTAAGGCTCGGCCAGGATTTCCAGCACCTGGTTGAGGTCGACCGGCTCGATGTTCTCGTGGATGTCGGTGTCCTTCACGCACTGCAACGCGCCTTTGACCAGCAGTTCCAGCTCGTCCAGATCCTGGCTGAACTTGGCCTGCAGGCGCTCGTCCTCCAGCAGCTCGACGCGCAGGCGCAAGCGGGTGATCGGCGTGCGCAGGTCGTGGGAAATGGCGCTGAACAGCTGGCTGCGCTCGGTCAGGTATCGGCTGATGCGCTCGCGCATGCTGTTGAACGCACGCCCCACCTCGACCACCTCGCTGCCACCACCTTCGGCCACCGGCGCCACATCGGCGCCCAGCGACATCTCCCGCGCAGCCCGCGCCAGGCGCTTGAGCGGCCAGCTTTGCCAGTGCACCAGCAAGCCGATGAACAACAGCAGCAAGGCCGTGGTCAGCACGATGAAGCCGATCTGCTGACGCGGCAGGCGCTCGGCCTCCAGGCTGGTGTAGGGTTCGGGCAGCAGCGAGGCGATGTACAACCACTCCCCCTCGCCCAGGCGGATCTGGGTTACCAGCACCGGCGGGTTGAGTGGCTCCAGGGTCAGCGAGTAATGCGCCCAGGACCGTGGCAGTTCGTCGAGCTTCAGCCCGCTGTTGAAGATACGCAGGTCGTCCGGCCCGACGAACTCCACGGAAATTTCCATCTGCGAACCCAGGCGCTCATGCAGCACTTGCTGGAACACATCGATCACCGCCTGCTTGCGTGGGGTAACGGGCAGTAGCGGCATGTCCAGCGGCTTGGCGTTGAGGGACACGAAAAAGCGCGTGCCGCCCATGCTGCGCAGCTGGTCGAGGACCATCGGCCGGTACGCCACCGGCAACGAGCGGAAGTAGCTGACACTGGCACTCATCGAATGAGCCAGGCTGCTGGCACTGGCACGCAGGCCCTGCAACTGGCTGGCGCGCAATTGGGCAACCCAGATGATGCTCGACAACCCCTGGGCCAGCAGCACTACCAGCAGGGTCAGCAGCAGCATGCGCCCCAGTAGCGAACGCGGCAGCAGACGCCAGCGCCGCTCAGGGCGCATTGCAGACATGGGCAGCCAACAGGTAACCGCTGCCGCGTACGGTGCGGATCAGCCGGGGTGGTTTGTCGGTATCGCGCAGGCGCTGGCGCAGGCGGCTGACCGCCATGTCGACGATGCGGTCCAGCGGCATCGGCTCGCGACCACGGGTGGCGTTGCCGATGGTGTCGCGGTCGAGGATCTGCTGTGGGTGGTCGAGGAACAGCTTGAGCAGGGCGAAGTCGGCGCCGGAGAGAATCACTTCCTCACCGTCGCGATGGAACAGGCGGTGGCTGACCGTGTCCAGGCGCCAGTCGTCGAAGGCCAGCACCGCACTGCCCGGCGCCGCCTGGCCGAACTCGGCGCGGCGCAGCAGGGCCTTGATCCGCGCTTGCAGTTCGCGGGGGCTGAATGGCTTGCCCAGGTAGTCGTCGGCGCCCAGCTCCAGGCCGATGACCCGGTCGGTTTCGTCGGAGCTGGCGGTGAGCATGATGATCGGTACCCGTGCCTGTCGCGGGTGCTGGCGTACCCAGCGGCACAAGCTGAAGCCGTCTTCGTCGGGCAGCATGACATCGAGGATGACCAGGTCGCAGGGGGTGGTTTCCAGCGCGCGGCGAAAGCCCTTGCCGTCGGCTTCGGCATGCACCTGGAAGCCGGAGCGGCTCAGGTAGGTTTGCAGTAGTTCGCGGATTTCCTGGTCGTCGTCGACCATCAGGATTGATTTGCCGGCAGTGCTCAAGGTGGTCCTTCCTCTTATTGATTGCAGGTCTTTTTGCCTGCTGTCGGGTGTTGCGTTCAGGGGCTGCCTTGCAGCCCATCGCGACACAAGGCCGCTCCTACAGAATGGCGCGGCCCCGTGTAGGAGCGGCCTTGTGTCGCGATGGGCCGCACAGCGGCCCCCTGCTACCTATCGGTTATCCAGCACCTGCTGCAAAGCCACCCCGGCCCCCAGCAACCCGGAAAACTCCGCCGTCACCAGCCAAACCGGCACGCCAGCGAAATAGCCACTCATGCAGCCCTTGTCGGAAAAACTCGCGGCAAACCCGCTGCGCAGGAACAGCTCGGCAAAGCGCGGGATCACGCCGCCGACAATATAGACCCCACCCCGTGCGCCCAGCGTCAGAACATTGTTACCAGCGACTCGGCCGAGGAACCGGCAGAACTGCTCGATCACCGCCAGCGCCCGCGGCTCGCCGCCGAGCGCGGCATCGGTGATCTGTGCCGGGGTCTTGTGTCGGGGTGTGTCGCCGTCCAGCGCGCAAATTGCCTGGTACAGGCGCAGCAGGCCACCGCCACTGAGCACGGTCTCGGCGCTGACATGGCCGATCTGCCCGTGAATCTGTTGGTGAATCGCCGCTTCGCGGGCATTGCCCACCGGCAGGTCGACGTGCCCGCCCTCTCCCGGCAAGGCATGCCAGTGCTGTTCGCCCAGGCGCAATAGCGCGCCAACGCCCAGCCCGGTACCCGGGCCAATGACCAATGCCGGCCGCGACAGGTCCGCCTGGCCTGGGCATACTTCGCGGAATTCGCCAGGACGCAGGCGGGTCATGCCCAGCGCCATGGCGGTAAAATCGTTGATCAGCAGCAGCCGCTCGACCTGCAATGTCTGGCAGAAGGCCACGCGGCTGAGGCGCCAGTGGTTGTTGGTGAAGCGGAACTCATCGCCATCGACCGGCCCGGCCACCGCCAGGCAGGCAGCAGTCACGCCGCCGCGGGGAATGCCCAAGCCTTCAAGGTAAGCCTCGATGGCCTGTTCCGGGCTGGTGTAGTCCTCGGTGGCAAAGACCTTCACTTCATGCAGCTGGTTGTCACGCCACAACGCAAAACGGGCATTGGTGCCGCCGATGTCGCCAACCAGCAGGTCCTTCATTTGAGGTTCTCCAGGGCCGAGGTGAACGCACTGGCGCCCTGCTCTGCCGGGCTGAACGCCATGCGCATGAAGCCGAACAGCTCGCGCCCGCAGCCCAGGTCGTTGCCCTGTGGCGCTGGCGGCAGATCGCGGCTGGCCAATTCTTCAGCCGACACCATTACCCGCAGCGTGCCTTCGACACCATCGACCCGCACAATATCACCATCGCGCACCCGTGCCAGCGGGCCGCCGTCATAAGCCTCGGGGCAAACGTGAATGGCCGCCGGAATCTTGCCCGAGGCACCGGACATGCGACCGTCGGTGACCAGCGCCACCTTGAAGCCACGGTCCTGCAGCACACCGAGGAACGGTGTGAGCTTGTGCAGCTCCGGCATGCCATTGCAGCGCGGGCCCTGGAAGCGCACCACGGCGACGAAGTCACGCTCCAGCTCGCCGGCCTTGAACGCATCGGCCAGCGACTGCTGGTCGTGGAACACCCGCGCCGGGGCCTCGACCACCTGGTGCTCGGGGGCAACAGCGGACACCTTCATCACGCCGCGACCGAGGTTGCCCTCCATCACCCGCAGGCCGCCTTCGGCCGAGAACGGCCGCGCCACCGGGCGCAGGATGCTTTCGTCCAGGCTGTGCTGCGGCCCTTCGCGCCACACCAGCTTGCCGTTGTCGAGGAACGGCTCCTGGGTGTAGCGGCGCAGGCCATGGCCGGCCACGGTGTTGACATCTTCGTGCAGCAGCCCGGCATCGAGCAGCTCGCGGATCAGGAAGGCCATGCCGCCAGCGGCCTGGAAGTGGTTGATGTCGGCCTTGCCGTTGGGGTAGACGTGGGACAGGGTCGGCACCACCTCGGACAGGTCGGCCATGTCCTGCCAGGTCAGCTGGATACCCGCAGCCTGGGCAATCGCCGGGATGTGCAGGGTATGGTTGGTCGAGCCGCCGGTGGCATGCAGCGCGACGATGGAGTTGACCAACGCCTTCTCGTCGACGATTTCACCCAGCGGCATGAAGCTGCCGCTGGCCTTGGTCATGCGCGTGACCTGCTGCGCGGCCTCGGCGGTGAGCGCGTCGCGCAGCGGTGTGTACGGGTTGACGAACGAGGCGCCCGGCAGGTGCAGGCCCATCACCTCCATCACCAACTGGTTGGTATTGGCAGTGCCGTAGAAGGTGCAGGTGCCAGGACTGTGGTAGGACTTCATCTCCGACTCCAGCAGCTCTTCGCGGCTGGCCTTGCCTTCGGCGTAGCGCTGGCGCACATCGGCCTTCTGCTTGTTGGAAATGCCGGAGACCATCGGCCCGCCCGGAACGAAGATGGTCGGCAGGTGGCCGAAGCGCAGCGCCCCCATCATCAGGCCGGGAACGATCTTGTCGCAGATGCCCAGCATCAGCGCGGCGTCGAACATGTTGTGCGACAGGGCCACGGCAGTGGACATGGCGATCACTTCACGGCTGGCGATGGCCAGCTCCATGCCTGGCTCGCCCTGAGTCACGCCATCGCACATGGCTGGCACGCCACCGGCGAACTGGCCGACCGAGCCGACCTCACGCAAGGCCTGCTTGATCTGCTCGGGGAAGTGCTGGTACGGCTGGTGCGCCGAAAGCATGTCGTTGTAGGCCGAGACAATGGCCACGTTGGCCGCGTTCATCAGGCGCAGGGTCTGCTTGTCGTCGCTGCCGCAACCGGCCACGCCATGGGCGAAGTTGGCGCACTGCAGGCTGGCACGCATGGGGCCGTCACTGGCCGCGCCGCGAATCAGTTGCAGGTAGCGTTCGCGGGTGGCACGGCTACGTTCGACCAGCCGCTGGGTGACCTCAAGGATGCGCGGATGCATGTACTGGACTCCAGGCTAATTGTAAGGGCGGTTTGCCGGGCATTTCCCCTCCAAACGATTGCGGCCTAGGCTCAAGGTAGAGGAGCCCGCTGCATCGGTGGAGGCACGTCGCCCAACCACTCGTTGTATGTTTAAACAAAATACTGCCACTAAAAAGGCTTGTTTTCTATCGGCAGGTGAATAATCTTGTAATTCCAACAACAAAACCGTTTCAGTGAAGCTCCTTTGTGCCACAGCTTTCACTCGGACTGCCAGAGGTACTGCCATGACCCTACGCATCGCCATCAATGGATTCGGCCGCATCGGGCGCAACGTCCTGCGCGCACTGTATACCCAAGGCTACCGCCAGGACCTGCAGGTCGTCGCCATCAACGACCTGGGCGACAGCGCCATGAATGCCCACCTGCTCAAGTACGACAGCGTGCACGGTACTTTCGACGCCAGCGTCGAGGCCGACCACGAAAGCCTCACGGTCAATGGTGACCGTATCGCGGTCAGCGCCATCCGCAACCCGGCCGAACTGCCCTGGAAGGCCGAGGCGATCGACGTGGTGTTCGAATGCACCGGGCTGTTCACCGAGCGTGCCAAGGCCGCCGCCCACCTGGCTGCGGGGGCTGGCAAGGTGATTGTCTCGGCACCGGCCAAAGGCGCCGATGCCACCGTGGTGTACGGGGTCAACCATGACATCCTGCGGGCCTCGCACCAGATCATCTCCAATGCCTCCTGCACTACCAACTGCCTGGCACCGATTGCCCAGGTGCTGCACCGCGAGTTCGGCATCGAACAGGGCCTGATGACCACCATCCATGCCTATACCAACGATCAGGTGCTGACCGATGTGTACCACGGCGACCCGTATCGTGCGCGTTCGGCAACCCAGTCGATGATCCCGAGCAAGACCGGCGCTGCCGAGGCCGTGGGCCTGGTATTGCCGGAGCTGGCCGGCAAGCTGACCGGCATGGCGGTACGGGTGCCGGTGATCAACGTGTCGCTGGTGGACCTCACGGTCAACCTCAAGCGCGAGGCCACGGCCGAACAGGTCAACCAGCTGTTCCTCGAGGCCAGCAAGCATTCCAGGGTATTGGGCTACAACGCCTTGCCGCTGGTTTCCTGCGATTTCAACCACAACCCGCTGTCGTCGATCTTCGATGCCAACCATACCCGGGCCAACGGGCGCATGCTCAAGGTGCTGGCCTGGTATGACAACGAGTGGGGGTTCTCCAACCGCATGCTGGATAACTGCCTGGCGTTGTGCCGCGCCGGCTGAGCATGACATGGCATTTTTACCGCCTGTGAGATCGAGCGCCGCGCGGGCGGCGCTCGATCTCACAGGCGCTGATAATGCCGCGGCGAGCGCCTCTGCGCCCAATACTCACAATCTTTACCTTTTCCTAACATTTCCAGGCTTGACCTTCGAGGAGGATGATAAGCATTATCATTAACCTTTCGTCGGCCAGGTCCCCCTGTGAGTCAGTCCCGGTTCAACTCTGTCTTCCTCGTCCAGCGTCTTACCCTGCTGCGCACCCTGCAACGCATGGTGGGCAACCCCAACACTGCCGAAGACCTGTTGCAGGAAACCTACCTGCGGGTTTCCCGCGCGCTCGGTGAGCGGCCCATCGAACACATCGAGCCGTTCGTGTTCCAGACCGCGCGCAACCTGGCCCTCGACCATCTGCGCGCGCGCCGGGTGCAATCGCGCATGCTGGTCGACGACGTGCCCGACGAGGTCCTGCACAGCGTGGCCGCACCGGCCACCAGCAGCGAGGATGCGGCACATGCCGAGCAGTTGCTCAAGCACCTGAGTATCAGCCTCAAACAACTGAGCGAACGTCAGCAGCGCATCTTCATACTAAGCCGGCTGCATGGCGCCACCTACCTGGAAATCGCCAGACAACTGAATGTTTCTCCCAGCACGGTACAGAAGGAACTGAAACTGATCATGGCGATCTGCATGGGTGTCGCCGACCGCCTCAAGTGAGACAACCCAAAGCCCTTGCCACACCCCGCCTCAGCCTTGATCATTCGAAAAAAACCATTCAAGGATTCACCGTGACCGACAGCCCTGCCCCTCGCCCGTCACCCGCTGGGCCCAGCGCCCGTGCTCGTGCCATGGACGAGGCGCTGGACTGGCTGGTGCGCCTGCAATGCGCCGACGCCGAGGACACCCAGGCCTTCGAAGCCTGGCTGAGCGCAGCGCCGGAAAATGCCGAGGCCTATGTCGAGGCAGAAGCATTGTGGAACGGCGCACCGCTGCACCAGGTGGCCCTGCAGATGCATCAGCAACAGCGCCGCTCGTGGCGCGGGCGCCTGCGCAGCCACTGGAAACCCCTGGCCACGGTAGCGCTGCTGCTGGTCGGGCTGTTCACCCTCGGCAACCTGCCCATGCGCCTGCAGGCCGACCACCTGACAGTGGTGGGAGAACGCCAGCGCCTGCAGCTGGAAGACGGGGCGAAAGTGCTGCTCAACACCAATTCGGCATTTGCCAGCGAGCAGCGTGATGGTCGCCAGGTCGCCCGCCTGCTGCAGGGTGAGGCCTATTTTCAGGTCCCCGAGGGCGCGCTGCTGCCACTGGAAGTGCAGGCCGGGCCGTTGCGCGCGCAGGTGCGCGACACCGACTTTGCCGTGCGCTACCTCGACGGCGAGGCACAGGTGCGGGTGCAGCGCGGCGATGTCGACCTGCAGGGGGACCGCGACCAGCGCATCCGCCTGAGCGCCGGCGACAGCATCAGCGTCGGCCCCCAGGGATTCGGCAAGCGCCAGCGCCCCGACATGCACAAGGACCTGGCCTGGGTCGACGGCCGCCTGGTGTTCGAGAACTGCCCGCTGAGCCAGGTGCTGGCCGAGGTGCAGCGCTACTACCCGGGCTGGATCATCAACCGCAATGCGCAGCTGGAAGACATGGCGGTCACCGGCAACTACCGCCTCGACCAGCCGCTGGAAACCCTGCGTGCGCTGGCCCACATCACCTCGGCACAGCTGCATGAGTACCCGGCGCTGGTTATCCTGAACTGATCTTTTGCCTGTCTCGGCCTCATCGCCGGCAAGCCAGCTCCCACCCCGACCGCATTGGCCTCAAGCAATGCGATGTCCCTGTGGGAGATTACCCAGCCCTTTTGGGCTGCGCTGTCGCGCAGAGAACAAATATCGCTCGTCTGACGCGGCCTTTGTAGGAGCAGCCTTGTGCTGCGAAGAGGCCGGTACAAGCAACAGACAGGCTTTGTCAGTACCGGCCTCTTCGCAGCACAAGGCTGCTCCTACAGAACCTCGCCGAACCAATGAGTCATGTGTTGTTCTATGAGAGCTGGCTTGCCGGCGATGAGGCCCGTGCAGGCAGCACATGATCATGGCCCCCTGAATTTATTTTTACGCAGTCACGCTACCCCGCCCGTCTCGTTATAGCCAATGCAACTGATTCTCGTTTGAAAACGAGCACAGCCATCACCTATAACAGTCCGCGCGTCAGGGAGCGCTTCCGATGTCCACAGGTCCTACCCGCCCCTCCACCCTTCCTCGCCATGGAGGGCAACTGTCCCTCCTGAGCCTTTCCCTACTGAACCTCGCCCTGCTCGCCAGCGGCGCCATGAGCCTGCCGGCGCTGGCCGCCGAGCCGGCACAGGCCAGCAGCCCGCGCATGGGCGACTACCGCTTCAGCATCGGCCAGCAGCCGCTGGTTTCGGCCATCAATGCTTTCAGCCAGGTCACCGGCTGGCAGGTCGGCTTCAGCGCAGAACTGGCCAACGGCGTGGCATCACCAGGGGTGCAGGGTTCGCTACCGCCGGAAGCCGCGCTCAAGCGCCTGCTGCACGGCACCGGCCTGGGCTTTCGCAAGATCAGCAACGGCAATGTGGTGCTCGAACGCCAGGCCAGCGCCAATGTGATTGCCCTGCAGCAGGTGACCGTCAGCGCCACCCGCAGCGCCCAGGACGTCAGCCAGGTGCCGAGCACCGTCAGCGTGCAGACCCGCGAGCAACTGGACCGGCAGAACGTGAACAACATCCAGGACCTTGTGCGCTACGAACCAGGAGTGTCGGTAGCCGGCACCGGCCAGCGCAGCGGCCTGAACGGCTACAACATCCGTGGTATCGATGGCGAGCGCATCCTCACCCAGGTGGACGGCGTGTCGATCCCCGACAGCTTCTTCTTCGGCCCCTACGCCCAGACCCAGCGCAACTACGTTGACCCGGAGATCGTCAAGCGTGTGGAAATCCTCCGCGGCCCGGCCTCGGTGCTGTATGGCAGCAACGCCATCGGCGGGGCGGTGAGCTACTTCACCCTCGACCCGGACGACATCATCAAGCCTGGCAAGGACGCCGGTGCCCGCCTGAAAACCGGCTACAGCTCGGCCGACGAAAGCTGGCTGACCTCGGCCACCGTCGCCGGCCGCCAGGGCGACTTCGACGGCCTGTTGCACCTGAGCCAGCGCAACGGTCACGAAACCGAGACCCACGGCGACCACAGCGGTGACGGCCTGGCGCGTACCGAAGCCAACCCGATGGACGTGCGCACCACAAACGTGCTGGCCAAGCTGGGCTGGAACTACGCCGACGAAGCGCGCCTGGGCTTCACCTACGAGCGCTACAAGGATGACCGCGACCAGAACATCCTCAGTGCGGTGGGCGGGCCTTTCATTCCTGGCTTTGGTGCCCCAGGTTACTACAAGGCGCGTAACGGCAACGACACCGTCACCCGCGAACGCCTTGGCATCAACCATGAGTTCGGCCTGGATTCGCTGGTCGCCGACCATGTGAAGTGGAGCCTGAACTACCAGATCGCCAAGACCGACCAGCACACCGAGGAAGTCTACGCACCGCCTGGCCGTCAGGTACTGCGTACCCGAGACACCCTGTACAAGGACCGCCAGTGGCTATTCGACGCCCAGCTGGACAAGGCCTTCAGCCTCGGCGCCACCGACCACCTGTTGACGTACGGCACCACCCTCAAGCACGAGAAGGTCACCGGTTCCCGCAGCGGCACCGGTACCTGCCTGGCCGTTGGTTCAGGCTGTTCTGCCGCTGGCGCCGAGCGTCCGGCAGACGGCCAGGCCCTGGTCAGCGACTTCCCGGACCCGACCGTGAACACCTACAGCCTGTTCGTGCAGGATGAAATCCGCTGGAACAACTGGACCTTCATGCCTGGTGCTCGTTACGACTACACGCGCATGGAGCCCAGGTTCACCGAGGAATTCCTGCGTGGCCTGGAGTCCAGCGGTACCGCACCAACCTCCCAGGACGACTCGGACAAGAAGTGGCACCGCGTCTCGCCCAAATTCGGCCTGACCTACGCCTTCAACGACAACTACACCTGGTATGGCCAGTACGCCGAAGGTTTCCGCACCCCGACTGCCAAATCCATGTACGGGAAGTTTCAGAACATCGAGCAAGGCTACCGCGTCGAAGGCAACCCGGGTCTCGAACCCGAAAAGAGCAAAAGCTATGAGACCGGCCTGCGTGGCAACTTCGACGCCGGTAATTTCGACGTGGCGGTGTTCTACAACAAGTACCGCGACTTCATCGACGAAGATGCCGTACAAAGCGCCAACCTGGAGCAGACCTTCAAGGCCAACAACATCAAGCACGCCACCATCAAGGGTACCGAGGTCAAGGGCCGCCTGAACCTGGACCACTTCGGTGCGCCGCAGGGCCTGTATACCCAGGGCTCGATCGCCTACACCTATGGCCGCAACGATGACACCGGCGAGCCACTGAACAGCGTCAACCCGCTCAAAGGCGTGTTCGGCCTGGGTTACGAACAACAACACTACGGCGGCCTGCTGAGCTGGACATTGGTCAAGCGCAAGACCCGCGTCGACGACAGCAACTTCTACTCGCCCGACGGCTCGAGCTCCAAGTTCCGCACCCCGGGCTACGGGGTGCTGGACCTGACCGGTTACTACAAGGTCACCGACGACGTGACCATCAACGCCGGCCTGTACAACCTCACCGACAAGAAGTACTGGCAGTGGGATTCGGTACGCAGCTACGACGGCCAGGGTGAAGCGGCCGTGACTCAGCCGGCCAACATCGACCGCCTGACCATGCCGGGGCGCAACTTCGGCATCAATGTGGTTTGGGATATCTGACCTGGATTATCGCTGACAGGTTTGTTTCGTCAGTGCCGGCCTCTTCGCGGGTAAACCCGCGAAGAGGCCGGCACTACCAGCACAAATACCAGCTTTTTTTACTGTCCCGCCCCCGCTGTTTCGTCTTGTCTCTAGACCCCCCTCTTCCAAGGACTGCCCCATGACCGACCGCCCAGCCCTGCGCTCCCAGCGCCTCAACCAGATCACCCACGCCCCCCACGCCGAACTTGATGCCCTGGTCAAAGCCCACGCGCCCTTCGACAGCCGCGAAAGCTTCGCCCGCTTCGTGGTCGCCCAGTACCTGTTCCAGGCCGAGCTGCAGGCCCTGTACAACGACCCGCAACTGATCGCCATCATCCCCGACCTGGCCGAGCGCTGCCGTGCCGAACAGGCCCGCCTGGACCTCGCCGACCTCGACACCGAAGTACCACCAGCCGTGCCGGGCACCCTGCGCAACCCGAGCCTGGGTGAGGCAATGGGCTGGATCTTCGTCTCCGAAGGCTCCAAACTGGGCGCTGCGTTTCTGATCAAGCGTGCCGTGGCCCTGGAACTGTCCGACAGCTTCGGTGCCCGACACCTGGGCGAACCGGCCGGTGGCCGTGCCGAAGGCTGGAAACAGTTCACCCGCATTCTTGATGGCCTGGCCCTGTCGGCCGAAGAGGAAGCCGCTGCCGAACGCGGCGCAGTTGCTGCCTTCGAGCGCTTCACCAAGCTGCTCAAGCATGCCTATGCTGCAGATGCCGCGCTGGTTTGACACGCCATACCCCGGCCACCCTACCGGTGGCCGAACCGCTTCCATGCAGTGAGACCATGACCCGACCCGCCCGTTCGAAACTCGCCCGCCTGCTGTATGCGACCTTGGCTTACGTGAGCCTGGGCGTGGGCCTGGTCGCGATCGTCATTCCCGGCCTGCCGACCACCGAATTCATCCTGCTGGCTGCCTGGGCGGCCACACGCAGTTCGCCGCGCCTGTCTGCCTGGCTGGAGAACCATCGGCTCTTCGGGCCGATATTGCACAACTGGCGCAATGGCAAGGTGATCCAGCGCCGGGCCAAGGTCAGCGCGACCCTCAGCATGCTGCTGTGCGCGGGCCTGATGCTGACGTTCCTGGAACACCGCTGGCCGGTGTTCCTGGCCATTGCCGGCATGACCCTGGGCAACCTGTGGATCTGGTCCCGCCCCGAGCACGCCCCCTGCCCTGCCCCGTCACAAGCTCAGCAGCCCTGAGTACAGGGCATAGGCCGCCAGCGCGGCACCTGCCAGCACAGCAGCGAAAATCAGCTTTTCCCAAGTGGTGAACAAGGTTTTACCCTGCTCATGCTTGGCCCTGGCGAACAGGATCACGCCCGGGGCGTACAGCAGCGCCGACAGCAGCAGGTACTTCAGCCCGCCGGCGTACAACAGCCACACGGCATATACCAGGGCAACCAGCGCCACCAGCAGGTCCTTGCGGCGCAGGGCCGGCTGCTCGTCGTAGGGTTCTGCACGTACCGCCAACAGCACGGCGTAGGCCGCCGACCACAGGTAGGGCACAAGAATCATCGACGAGGCCAGGTAGATCAGGCTGGTATAGGTACCGGCGGAAAACAGCGTGATCAGCAGGAAGCCCTGGATCATGCAGTTGGTCAGCCACAGGGCGTTGGCCGGTACATGGTTGGCGTTTTCCTTGGCCAGGAAACGCGGCATGGTCTTGTCCCGCGCCGTGGCGTAGAGGATCTCGGCACACAGCAACGCCCACGACAGCAGCGCGCCAAGCAGCGAAACCGCCAGGCCGATACTGATCAACAAGGCGCCCCATGGCCCGACGATATGCTCCAGCACCGAAGCCAGTGACGGGTTCTGCAGCCCGGCCAGTTGCGGCTGGGTCATCACCCCCAGCGACAGCACGTTGACCAGCACCAGCAGCGCCAGCACTCCCAGAAAACCGATCACCGTAGCCTTGCCCACATCCGAGCGGCGCTGGGCGCGCCCGGAATACACACTGGCGCCCTCGATGCCGATGAACACGAACACGGTGACCAGCATCATGTTGCGCACCTGCTCCAGCACGCTGCCGAACTGCGGGTTGCTCAGGCCCCAGATGTCACGTGTGAAGATATCGGCGCGGAAGGCGAACGCGGCGATCACCACGAAAATCAGCAACGGTACCACCTTGGCGACGGTGGTCACCTGGTTGATGAACGCCGCTTCCTTGATGCCGCGCAGCACCAGGAAATGCACCGCCCAGAGCAGCAGCGAGGCGCAGCCGATGGCAATTGGCGTGTTGCCCTCGCCGAACACCGGGAAGTAGAAGCCCAGGGTACTGAACAGCAGCACGAAGTAACCGACGTTGCCCAGCCAGGCACTGATCCAGTAGCCCCAGGCCGAGGAAAAACCCATGTATTCGCCAAAGCCGGCCTTGGCGTAGGCGTACACTCCCGAGTCCAGCTCCGGCTTGCGGTTGGCCAGGGTCTGGAATACGAAAGCCAGGGCCAACATGCCGACTGCGGTGATACCCCAACCGATCAGCACAGCCCCCACATCGGCACGCGCCGCCATGTTCTGCGGCAACGAGAAGATCCCGCCTCCAATCATCGAGCCGACCACCAACGCGATCAGCGCGCCCAGGCGCAGCTTCTGTCCCGGTTCGCTCATGAGCCTTCCTTTTTTTTGCGCACTGTCACGGGCTTGAAACAGCCATGCGGTCCATATAAGTGTTGCTACTTATAATGATCCTGACCAATGAAGCTATAGCACTAATAACTGCTTTGTCTATGCCAGCTTTTGCGTAAAAACTAGCAGCTCCGGAGCAACTAGAAAAGAATCCGATAAAACTCGAAATTCTTGTGAAAAATTTGCGAAAGCGGCAAAAACGGCTAGCGTCAAGCATCGCAGGCTGAACAGAGCGTTTGCTCTAGATGGACATGGAGGTGCCAGCATGCAAGGCCTGCGGCATAAGTTGTCGGCACTCTCCAGGAGCTTCGTGAAGGAATTTTCCTACTTCACGTCGCCATGAACTGACCCAAGTCAGCGAATGGCAGCGGCGTCGGATTTACTCTGTCGTCAACTTTCTCCTGGCAGGAGTTGTTAAATGTCTGATTCATCCGGAAAACTAAAGCTCGGCGCGTTAGTTGCACTTGTCGTCGGTTCGATGATTGGTGGCGGTATCTTCTCGCTGCCGCAAAACATGGCTGCCAGCGCAGGGGTTGGCGCTGTACTGATCGGCTGGGCGATCACCGCGGTCGGCATGCTGACCCTGGCGTTCGTGTTCCAGACCCTGGCCAACCGCAAGCCTGACCTGGATGGCGGGGTGTATGCCTACGCCAAGGCTGGCTTTGGCGACTACATGGGCTTCTCCTCGGCCTGGGGCTACTGGATCAGTGCCTGGCTGGGCAACGTCGGCTACTTCGTGCTGCTGTTCAGTACCCTGGGCTACTTCTTCCCGATCTTCGGCGAAGGCAACACCCCGGCCGCCATCATCGGCGCATCAGTGCTGCTGTGGGCCGTGCATTTCCTGGTGCTGCGCGGCATCAAGGAAGCAGCATTCATCAACCTGATCACCACCGTGGCCAAGGTGGTGCCGCTGCTGCTGTTCGCCCTGATCTGCCTGTTCGCCTTCAAGCTCGACATCTTCACCGCCGACATCTGGGCGGTAGGTACGCCAGAGCTGGGCAGCGTGATGAACCAGGTGCGCAACATGATGCTGGTCACCGTGTGGGTGTTCATCGGCATCGAGGGTGCGAGCATCTTCTCGTCGCGGGCGGAAAAACGCTCTGACGTGGGCAAGGCCACGGTCATCGGCTTCGTCACCGTGCTGCTGTTCCTGGTGCTGGTCAACGTGCTGTCGCTGGGCATCATGACCCAACCGGAACTGGCCAAGCTGCAGAACCCGTCGATGGCTGCCGTACTGGAGCATGTGGTCGGCCACTGGGGCGCGGTACTGATCAGCGTCGGCCTGATCATCTCGCTGCTCGGGGCCCTGCTGTCGTGGGTGCTGCTGTGCGCCGAGATCATGTTCGCCGCCGCCAAGGACCATACCATGCCGGAGTTCCTGCGCCGCGAGAACGCCAACCAGGTACCGGCCAACGCCCTGTGGCTGACCAACGCCATGGTGCAGATCTTCCTGGTGATCACGCTGTTTTCCAGCAGTACCTACCTGTCGCTGATCTACCTGGCCACCTCGATGATCCTGGTGCCCTACCTGTGGTCGGCCGCCTATGCCTTCCTGCTGGCTCTGCGTAGCGAAACCTACGAGCAGGCCCTGGCCGAACGGCAGAAGGACCTGGTGATCGGTGGTATCGCCCTGTTGTACGCCGTCTGGCTGCTGTACGCCGGTGGCGTGAAATACCTGCTGCTCTCGGCCCTGCTCTACGCACCTGGCGCAATCCTGTTCGCCAAGGCCAAGCGTGAGGTTGGCCAACCTGTCTTCACCAACGTGGAAAAACTGATCTTCGCAGCCGTGGTCATCGGTGCCCTGGTGGCAGCCTTTGGCCTGTACGACGGCTTCCTGACCCTTTGACCCACGTCTTCGTTCAACTGGAGGAATGAAATCATGTCCGCTGAAAAACAGAAGTACGGTGTCCACTCCGAAGCCGGCAAACTGCGCAAAGTGATGGTTTGCTCGCCGGGCCTGGCGCACAAGCGCCTGACGCCGAGCAACTGTGACGAGCTGCTGTTCGACGACGTGATCTGGGTCGACCAGGCCAAGCGTGACCATTTCGACTTTGTCACCAAGATGCGCGAGCGTGGCGTGGATGTGCTGGAGATGCACAACCTGCTGACCGACATCGTCCAGCAACCCGAAGCACTGAAGTGGATCCTCGATCGCAAGATCACCTCCGACACCGTCGGTGTCGGCCTGACCAATGAAGTGCGAAGCTGGCTCGAAGGCCTCGAGCCACGCCATCTGGCCGAGTTCCTGATCGGCGGCGTGGCAGGCCAGGACTTGCCGGAAAGCGAAGGCGCCAGCGTGGTCAAGATGTACAACGACTACCTGGGCCACTCCAGCTTCATCCTTCCACCGTTGCCCAACACCCAGTTCACCCGCGACACCACCTGCTGGATCTATGGCGGCGTCACGCTCAACCCGATGTACTGGCCGGCGCGCCGCCAGGAAACCCTGTTGACCACCGCCATCTACAAGTTCCACAAGGAGTTCACCGGCGCCGACTTCCAGGTGTGGTACGGCGACCCGGACAAGGACCACGGCAACGCCACCCTTGAGGGTGGTGACGTGATGCCGATCGGCAAAGGCATCGTGCTGATCGGCATGGGCGAGCGCACCTCGCGTCAGGCCATCGGCCAGTTGGCGCAAAACCTGTTCGCCAAGGGCGCGGTGGAAAAAGTCATCGTCGCCGGCCTGCCGAAATCCCGTGCTGCCATGCACCTGGACACCGTGTTCAGCTTCTGCGACCGCGACCTGGTCACGGTCTTCCCGGAAGTGGTGAAAGAGATCGTGCCGTTCATCATCCGCCCGGACGAAAGCAAGCCTTACGGCATGGACGTGCGCCGCGAGAACAAGTCGTTCATCGAGGTGGTGGGCGAGCAGCTTGGGGTCAAGCTGCGCGTGGTCGAAACCGGTGGCAACAGCTTTGCCGCCGAGCGCGAACAGTGGGATGACGGCAACAACGTGGTGGCCATGGAACCGGGCGTGGTCATTGGCTACGACCGCAACACCTACACCAATACCCTGCTACGCAAAGCCGGGATCGAGGTCATCACCATCAGTGCCGGCGAACTGGGCCGGGGCCGGGGCGGCGGCCACTGCATGACCTGCCCGATCGTGCGCGACCCGATCGACTACTAACGACCATTACCCCCGGCCGCCCTCATAAAGCGGCGGCTGGTGCGTTCACCAAACTCAAGGAGAAAAGTCATGGCGTTCAATATTCACAACCGCAACCTGCTCAGCCTGGAACACCACACCACTCGTGAGCTGCGCTACCTGCTGGACCTGTCCCGCGACCTCAAGCGCGCCAAGTACACCGGCACCGAGCAGCAGCACCTGAAAGGCAACAACATCGCGCTGATCTTCGAAAAAACCTCTACCCGTACCCGCTGCGCCTTCGAAGTGGCCGCCTATGACCAGGGCGCCAATGTCACCTACATCGACCCGACCTCGTCGCAGATCGGCCACAAGGAAAGCATGAAGGACACTGCCCGCGTGCTCGGGCGCATGTACGACGCCATCGAGTACCGGGGCTTCAAGCAGGAAATCGTCGAAGAGCTGGCCAAGTTCGCCGGCGTTCCGGTGTTCAACGGCCTGACCGACGAATACCACCCAACCCAGATGATCGCCGACGTGCTGACCATGCGCGAGCACAGCGACAAGCCGCTGCACGACATCAGCTACGCCTACCTGGGCGACGCCCGTAACAACATGGGCAACTCGCTGCTGCTGATCGGCGCCAAGCTTGGCATGGACGTACGCATCGCCGCGCCCAAGGCGCTGTGGCCGCATGACGACCTGGTCGAACGTTGCCACAAGTACGCCGAGGAAAGCGGCGCACGCATCACCCTCACCGAAGACCCGGTTGCCGCGGTCAAGGGTGTGGACTTCGTGCACACCGACGTGTGGGTATCGATGGGTGAGCCGATCGAAGCCTGGGGTGAGCGTATCAAGCTGCTCAAGCCGTATCAGGTGAATGCACAGCTGATGAAGTCCACCGGCAACCCGCGGACCAAGTTCATGCACTGCCTGCCGGCGTTCCACAACTCCGAAACCAAGGTAGGCAAACAGATCGCCGAACAGTACCCGGACCTGGCCAACGGTATCGAAGTGACCGACGACGTCTTCGAGTCGCCGGCCTGCATCGCCTTCGAGCAGGCGGAAAACCGCATGCACACGATCAAGGCGATCCTGGTGTCGACACTGGCTGACCTCTGACAACCACCTCGATCCTGTGGGAGCTGGCTTGCCGGCGATACAGGCAACTCGGTGCATGGCACCGGCTTCGCCGGTGATCGCCGGCAAGCCAGCTCCCACAATGGATCGAGGCGCTCACCCCATATCCGCAAAGGACATTCCCATGCGTATCGTTGTTGCATTGGGCGGCAACGCCCTGCTGCGTCGCGGCGAGCCCATGACCGCTGACAACCAGCGGGCCAATATCCGCACCGCCACCGAACAGATCGCCAAGATCCACCCAGGCAACGAACTGGTCATCGCCCACGGCAACGGCCCGCAAGTTGGCCTGCTATCGCTGCAGGGCCTGTCCTACAAGCCCGACGAGGCCTACCCGCTGGACGTGCTGGGGGCCGAGACCGAGGGCATGATCGGCTACATGATCGAACAGGAACTGGGCAACTTGCTGGCCTTCGAAGTGCCGTTCGCCACCCTGCTGACCCAGGTCGAAGTGGACGCCAACGACCCCGCCTTCAAGGACCCGACCAAGTTCATCGGCCCGGTCTATGGCAAGGAAGAGGCCGAGCGCCTGGCCAAGGAAAAGGGTTGGGTGGTCAAGGCCGACGGCGACAAGTACCGCCGAGTGGTGGCCAGCCCGAAACCCAAACGCATCTTCGAAATCCGCCCGATCAAGTGGCTGCTGGAAAAGAGCAGCATCGTGATTTGCGCCGGCGGCGGCGGCATCCCCACCATGTACGATGAGAACCGCAAGCTCAAGGGCATCGAGGCGGTGATCGACAAGGACCTGTGCTCGGCCCTGCTGGCAGAGCAGCTGGACGCCGACCTACTGATCATTGCCACCGACGTCGATGCGGCCTATGTTGACTGGGGCAAGCCCACACAAAAGGCCATTGCCCAGGCCCACCCCGACGAACTCGAACGCCTTGGCTTCGCCGCCGGCTCCATGGGGCCGAAGGTGCAGGCCGCCTGCGACTTTGCCCGCAACACCGGCAAAGTGGCAGTGATCAGTTCGCTGGAGAACATCGAAGACATCGTCAAAGGCACCGCCGGCACGCGCGTTTCCACCGCGAAGCCGGGGATCAGCTACCGTTGAATGCAGTAGGCGGGCGCCAGCGTCCGCCATTTTCGACCTTCCAAAGGAGCTTGCCATGGCCCAGTACCAACCCGGTCATGTACACATCGAGCGCACCGCGCTGAACCAGAATGACCACAGCTATGACCTGAACATCGAATACGAGGCAGTGTCGGACCCCAAGGAAGGTAGAGGCATCCAGTTCAAGATGCATGGCAGCATCGAAGGCAAGCCAGTGGAAGAAAAGTTCTTCCTGGCCAAGGACCAGGTATTGCCCAGCTTCCTCATGCAACTGAGCCGAAGGGCGCAGTCGTACCTGAAGCCACCGAAGAAATTCGAGAGCCTGAGCTCGCCGCACAAGCTTTATGACCATATGTTCGCGGACATTCGCGAAAAGCTGGATGTGAAATCGGGCGACCCGATCAAGCCTGAACATCTGGAGTGATTTCAAGAACCGGGGCCGCAAAGCGGCCCCGACAATGTTGAGGCATACTACCGCCCTCCCCCAGCCACAACCGCCCCCTCCCCATGCGCATCCACGTCAGCTTCATCGACCGCGTCGGCATCACCCAGGAAGTCCTCGCCCTGCTCGGTGCCCGCAACCTCAACCTGGACGCCGTGGAGATGGTCCCGCCGAACGTCTACATCGACGCCCCTACCCTCAGCCCCGCCGTGCTCGAAGAACTGCACGACGCGCTGTTCGAGGTACATGGCGTGCAATCGGTGGACGTGGTCGACATCCTCCCTGGCCAACGCCGGCACCTGCAGCTCGATGCCCTGCTGGCGGCGATGAGCGACCCGGTGCTGGCCGTGGACAGTGCCGGCAAGGTGCTGCTGGCCAACCCGGCGCTGATCGAACTGTGCGGCCGCGAATCGGCCGGGCGCTCGGTGGGTGAGCTGTTCGGCGACCCGGCGCTGCTGCAGGCCCTGCTGGACAACAACTTCCACCTGCCCATGCGCGAGATGCAGCTCAACGGCCAGAGCCTGTTGCTGGACGCCATGCCGATCACCAACGCCGGTGGCCTGCTGACACTGTATCCGCCTACGCGCATGGGCGAACGCCTGTCGGCCCTGCACCACGACCATGCCGAAGGCTTCGATGCCTTGCTCGGCGAGTCACCGGCCATCCGCACCCTCAAGGCCCGCGCCCTGCGCGTGGCGGCGCTCGATGCACCGCTGCTGGTGCATGGCGAAACCGGCACCGGCAAAGAACTGGTAGCCCGCGCCTGCCACGCCATCAGCAGCCGCCACGCGGCACCATTCCTGGCCCTGAACTGTGCTGCGCTGCCCGAGAGCCTGGCCGAGAGCGAACTGTTCGGCTACGCCCCCGGGGCCTTCACCGGCGCACAACGGGGCGGCAAGCCCGGGCTGATGGAGCTGGCCAACCAGGGCACGGTATTCCTCGATGAAATCGGCGAGATGTCGCCATACCTGCAGGCCAAGCTGCTGCGCTTTCTCAGCGATGGCAGCTTCCGCCGGGTGGGTGGCGACCGCGAAGTGAAGGTGGATGTACGCATCATCAGCGCCACCCACCGCGACCTGGAGCGCATGGTCGCCGAAGGCAGCTTCCGCGAAGACCTGTTCTACCGCCTGAACGTGCTCAATCTGCAAGTGCCACCGCTGCGCGACCGTGGCCAGGACATCCTGATGCTGGCGCATTTCTTCATGCAGCAGGCCTGCACGCAGATCCAGCGTCCACCCTGCAGGCTGACCCCGGCTACCCATTCGGCACTGCTGGCCAACCCTTGGCCGGGCAATGTGCGCCAGCTGCAGAACGTGATATTCCGCGCCGCAGCCATCTGCGAGGGCAACCTGGTGGATATTGGTGACCTGGACATCGCCGGCACCTCGGTGGCCCGTGGTCAGGACGGCGAAGTGGCCAGCCTGGAACAGGCCGTGAGTGATTTCGAGCGCGAACTGCTGCAACGCCTGTACGCCAGCTACCCGTCCACGCGGCAACTGGCCGGGCGCTTGCAAACTTCACATACCGCCATTGCGCAGCGCCTGCGCAAATATGGAATACCGGGCAAAGCCTGATACCTGTCAGATAGCGTCAACGGGGCTGCTACGCAGCCCGTCGCAGGCAAGCCAGCTCCCACAGGTATCGCGCACATCCTGAATTCTGCGCGATACCTGTGGGAGATTGCCCAGCCCTTTTGGGCTGCGCTGTCGCGCAGAGAACAAATATCGCTCGTCTGACGCGTCCTTTGTAGGAGCAGCCTTGTGCTGCGAAGAGGCCGGTACTGACAAAGCCTGTCTGTTGCTAGTACCGGCCTCTTCGCAGCACAAGGCTGCTCCTACAGAACCTCGCTGAACCAATGAGTCATGTGTTGTGCCATGTGAGAGCTGGCTTGCCTGCGATGGGCCGCAAAGCGGCCCCTGATAGTTATTGCAATAATCCGGTTGTTATTCAGGCTTTTCCTACGCCAGTGAAAGATACTCTCCCACGTATGCCTCGTAGAATGGTGACAGTGTATTCCCACCTGTCACCCCACTTCTCCGCCCCATAGCGGGAAGTGGTCCGCTACTGGATATAACGAGAGCACCTGATGTTTGAACTCGATTTTTACGGGACGCTTGTAGCCGCCTCTTTGGTACTGTTATTGGGGCGCGGCCTGGTCGCGCGTATTGGTTTCCTGCGCACT
This sequence comes from Pseudomonas sp. A2, assembly GCF_023100865.1. Classification (NCBI taxonomy): domain Bacteria; kingdom Pseudomonadati; phylum Pseudomonadota; class Gammaproteobacteria; order Pseudomonadales; family Pseudomonadaceae; genus Pseudomonas; species Pseudomonas sp. A2. The sequence continues at coordinate 1,172,971 of NZ_CP039127.1, read as the reverse complement.
TACAATATTCCGGAACCTGTCGCTGGCGGCCTGGTAGTGGCCTTGGCGTTCCTGGCGTTGCGCAGTTTCGATATCCACGTGCAATTCGATACTTCCCTGCAAACTCCTCTGATGCTGGCATTCTTCGCCACCATCGGTTTGAGTGCAGACTTCGCCAGCCTGAAAAAAGGTGGCCGCGTGGTTACCGTGTTCCTGCTGGTGGTAACCGGCTTGCTGCTGGTCCAGAACGCCATGGGTATCGGCCTGGCAACGGCACTTGGCCTCGACCCGCTGATGGGCCTGCTGGCCGGCTCTATTACCTTGTCCGGTGGTCACGGTACAGGCGCCGCGTGGGGGGCCACTTTCACCGAAAAGTTCGGTCTGGCGTCGGCCTCCGAACTGGCAATGGCATCAGCTACCTTCGGCCTGGTACTGGGTGGCCTTATTGGTGGCCCGGTCGCCCGGTTGCTGATCAGACGGGTAACGACACCTGGTATCGAAGAACCAGCACCACAACTGCCCAAGGGTTTCGAACAACCAGACAAAGAGCGCCTGATTACACCGTTTTCATTTATCGAAACACTGGCGCTGATCGCTGTCAGTTTGCTCGCTGGCTCGTTACTTAACGGTTTGCTGAAAGGCACTGCGTTTGAACTGCCAACGTTCGTTTGCGTGTTTTTTGTGGGCGTGGTGTTGCGAAACGGCCTTTCGGCGCTCGGCTTTTATCAAGTCTTCGAGCGGGAAATCTCGGTATTGGGCAATGTGAGTTTGTCGTTATTCCTGGCCATTGCCTTGATGTCGCTCAAGTTGTGGGACCTTTCAGCGCTGGCATTACCATTCTTTGCATTGCTCGCCGCACAGACATTGGTCATGGCACTGTTCGCGATATTCGTCACGTTCCGGGTCATGGGCCGCAACTATGATGCAGCGGTACTGGCTGCCGGGCACTGTGGTTTCGGCCTGGGTGCAACGCCAACGGCAATCGCCAACATGCAAGCGGTGACCCAGCGCTACGGAGCCTCGCGCATTGCCTTCCTGGTGGTGCCGATGGTGGGGGCGTTCTTCATCGACATCATCAATGTCATCGTCATCAAGCTGTATCTGGCGTTGCCCTGGATTGCCTAGATCGAGGTCAGGCCATGCTCCAGGGCGTATTTCACGAGTGCCGCAGGGGTATCGATATTGAGCTTGCGCCTGATGCTCAGCCGATAGGTTTCCACTGTACGGACACTGATATCCAGCTCTTGGGCCATTTTCTTGTTGTTGTGCCCCTTGGCGATCATTGACAGCACTTGCAACTCACGGGGCGTCAGCTCGTGCTCGTCCCGGTTGCTCACGGCGAGCTTGCGAGTGATTTCCGAGCTGTAGAAGCTTCCTCCCGCAGCGATGGCCTCGATGGCCGCGATGAGCTCTGCGGAAGGCGCATTCTTCAGCACATAACCTAGCGCTCCGCAACTGATGGAGGTGCGGACGTACTCCTGGTTGTCGTACATGCTCAGCATGAGGATCCTGATATCCGGGTAGCGTTCGCGCAGCTTGCGCGTGAGCTCCAACCCGTTCATGTCCTGAAGCCCTACGTCGACCAGGAGAATGTCCAGTTCAGTAGTCGCTACCAACTCGATTGCCTGGGCTCCTGACTCGGCCTGGCCGACAACCTCGAAGTGCGGGATCGCGCACAGCAGCGCCTTTACGCCGTCACGCACAAGGACGTGGTCGTCGACCAGGGCGATTCTGACCGGATGGGTTACGCTCATGGAGTCCTCGAGGGTTGGCGTGGCAAGGCTGCTCAGCTGATCGTAACCGGTATCTGCACCTGTAGCTCGGTACGGCCGTAAGAGGATGCGATGTTGACGCTACCCGAGTGGTGGTCCACTCGTTCGCGAATGTTCCTCAGGCCGATACCGTGGCACTCGTCTGCTGCGCGGGTGTCGAACCCTACCCCGTTGTCCTCCACACGCAATACGATCATGCCCTGCTGTTGCGTGACGGAAACGATCGCGGCAGTGGCTTTGGCATGACGCTCCACGTTCGCGAGGGCCTCTTGAATGATGCGGAACAGCGTCAACCTGAGGCTGGTATCGATGTCCGCCGCATCCATTCCACATTCGTACTGGGTGTGAATCGAGGTACGTTGCTCGAACTCACGGACATGTTGCTCGATGGCAGGCGACAACCCCAACGTGTCCAGAAGCGAGGGGCGCAGATCATGGGAAATGCGGCGTATCTCACCGATCGCCGCGCCAAGTCTGCAAGTACCTTTGCGCAGGTTTTCCAGGCCCTCGCTCCGGCCGTTGGCCAGTTCGATGGCGGCCAGCTCATACTGGAACTTGATCGACACTAGCTCCTGACTGATCCCGTCATGCAGTTCACGCGAAACCCGCGAGCGCTCCTCCTCCTGCAGGTTCACGATCCGCTGGTTGAGCGTGGAAAGCTTACGGTCCGCCAGGCGATGCTCACTGACGTTCAGCATCAGGCCACCGGTAAAAATCACCAGTACGGCAATCAACGAGAACGAGGCGATCGCCAGAACCGTGGTCAGTACCCCGGTAGCGACCTCTTGCCGGGACTTGCGGGTCGCCACCTCCACATCGTCGATGTATATGCCTGTGCCAAGCATCCAGCCCCAACGGTCCAGCATCACGACATATGACAGTTTCCCGGTAATCTGCCCGGAAGAAGGCTTCTGCCAGTCGTACAACTGGAATCCATCGCCCTCCCTGGCGCTCTTGAGTAGCGCCTGGATGACCGGTAGCCCGTTCTTGTCGGTCAGCGTAATGAGTTGCTTGCCAACCAGCTCGGACTGCCTCGGGTGCATCAGGTTCTTGCCCTGCTGGTCATACACGAAGAAGTAGCCGTCGAGGCCGAAGTTGGCTTGGGACAGGATCTCCAGTGCACGCTGCCGAGTTGCTTCATCATCGGTGCTGCCTTCATACAACGGCGCGATGAGGCTCATCGCCAGGCTTAGGTAGTTTTTCAACTCGGCCTTCTTTGCTGCCATGATGCTGCTTTCAACCAGGCGTGCCTGTTCCTCCTCCAGCTTGCGACTCTGGGCAAACACGAGGACACAGATGAACAGGACCGAAAGGACGAGTGGAAGCACACTGAGAGTGACGATCTTGTGCTTGAGTTGCATGGTCATTTCCAATGCAGGAGCGGGCCGGCAACAGCACTATGCCTGCTGCCGGCCTTCCAAAGCGAGAGCACCATGATGAACGTTGCGCCTGCCTGGGCTAGTCAGCGCTCAGCAACAACGAACTGGGCGTCCCTTCCCGCCACCGTAACGTGCCTCCTGGCGCTCCCGGAAAAACGCCTCGTAGGACATCAGCGGTTTTTCCGGGTGCTTGAGCTGCATGTGCTCCACATAGGCGTCGTAGTCTGGCATGCCGACCAGCATCCGGGCGGCTTGCCCCAGGTACTTACCCATCTTGCTCAGGTCATTGAACATTCCGGGCGCCCCCTCAGACGTCCGGCTGTGGCTGGAACGGTGATTCCTTGTCGGTGCGCTCGGGCATGACCCAGGCACGGCGCCCCACCTTCACGGCAAAGCAAAGAATGCTAAGGACCACCAACAGGAACAATGCTGTCAGCGTCGCGTTGGTATAGGCATTGAACACAACGTGCTGCATTTGCATCAGATCCTTCGCAGGCGCCAGCACCTGGCCTGCAGCGGCAGCATCACTGTACTTCTTGGCAAGCGCCAGGAAGCCCATCGAGGGGTCCTTGTCCAGCAGCTTGATAAGACCGGCCGTAGTGGTGCAGATCAGCAGCCAGACGGCTGGAATCAAGGTAACCCAGACGTATCGCTGACGCTTCATGCGGATAAGCACCACACAGCCGAGCATGAGCGCGATCCCGGCCAGCATCTGGTTGGAGATGCCGAACAGCGGCCACAGGGTGTTGATGCCACCCAGCGGGTCGATCACCCCTTGGTACAGCAGCCAGCCCCACATGGCCACGCAACCTGCGGTAGCGATCAGGTTCGCCGTCCAGGAGTCGGTCTTCTTCAGTGCCGGCACGAAATTGCCGAGCAGATCCTGCAGCATGAAGCGCCCTGCACGGGTGCCGGCATCGACGGCGGTGAGGATGAACAGTGCCTCGAAGAGAATTGCAAAGTGGTACCAGAACGCCATGGTGTTCTCGCCTGGCAGCGCCTGGTGGAGGATCTGGGCAATCCCCACGGCCAAGGTCGGCGCTCCGCCGGCGCGAGCCAGGATGGTGTGCTCGCCAATGTCGGCGGCAGTCTGTTGCAGGATTTCCGGTGTTATGGTGAAACCCCAGCTGCTCACGGTAGCCGCCACGGTCGCGACATCGCCACCCACCACAGCGGCCGGGCTGTTCATGGCGAAGTAGATCCCAGGTTCGATGACCGATGCCGCGACAATGGCCATGATCGCGACGAAGGACTCCATCAGCATCGCGCCGTAGCCGATGTAACGGGCATGACTTTCATTGGCCAACAGCTTGGGTGTGGTACCCGAACTGATCAACGCGTGGAAGCCAGACACCGCGCCGCATGCCACGGTGATGAACAGGAAGGGGAACAGGGCGCCCTTCCAGACCGGGCCCGTACCATCGATGAAGTGGGTAACGGCTGGCATTTTCAGGTCGGGGGCGATGACCAGGATGCCGATTGCCAGGGCGACGATAGTCCCGATCTTGAGGAAGGTCGAAAGGTAGTCCCGTGGCGCCAAGATCAGCCAGACGGGCAGTACCGCGGCAACGAAGCCATAGCCGATGAGCATCCAGGTAATCTGCAACCCGGTGAAGGTGAACGCAGGCCCCCAGACTGGGTCGGCGGCGACCAGTCCACCGCACCAGATGGACGCCAGCAGCAGGACCACGCCGATCACAGAGATCTCACCGATACGCCCTGGGCGCAGGTAGCGCATGTAGACGCCCATGAACACTGCAATCGGCAACGTGGCCATTACCGTGAACATGCCCCAGGGGCTCTCCGCCAGCGCCTTGACCACGATCAGAGACAACACCGCGAGGATGATGATCATGATCAGGAAGGCACCGAACAAGGCAATGGTACCGGGAATGGAACCCATTTCTTCGCGTACCAGTTCGCCCAGGGAGCGACCATTGCGACGGGTGGAGATGAACAGCACCATGAAGTCCTGGACAGCGCCCGCCAGGACCACACCGGCGATCAGCCAGAGTGTTCCGGGCAGGTAGCCCATTTGCGCGGCAAGCACCGGGCCAACCAGAGGGCCCGCGCCGGCAATGGCAGCAAAGTGGTGCCCGAAGAGAATGTGCTTGTTGGTCGGTACGTAGTCCAGGCCGTCGTTGTTGAGTACGGCGGGCGTGGCGCGTGTGGCGTCCAGTTGCATCACCTTGTTGGCGATGAACAGGCTGTAGTAACGGTAGGCAATGAGGTAGATGGCGACTGCTGCAGTCACGATCCAGAGGGCGTTGATGGCTTCGCCTCTGCGTAGTGCAAGGGTGCCCAGCGCGAACGCACCAAGCAAGGCAACGGCAAACCAGGCAATTCGGGTAGCCAGTGTGGTCATCGAATTTTCTCCTGTCGCGGGTGGTAAACCTGCGACGGCTTTTGTTGTTGTATGTGTCCGGATAAGGACGGCGACACTTTCGCCATGCCGGGTCCACAAGAAAATTCGCAGTAATACGGGCGCGATCTACGTAGAACTACGTAGAACGGGCATCGCAAGAAGGGCCGCCTGAAGAACTGACGGCTGAAACTCGCGCCCTGCAGGCAGGATTGTATTGATTTCAGTACATCGTATTGAAATCAATACACACCCATACAGATACGGCAGTGCAAGGGTTTGATCCCCAAACCCTTTTCCATCCCCCTGCCGCTGTAGCGTTTTCATTCCAAAAGAATGACAAACTGAATACGAAAAATAATTAACATATTGATTTATAACGATTTTTAACGATTGGCCGCATTTTTGCTAAGGGAATCCCAACCCCAAGAGCGCGGAGCTACTGCGCCTAACGCCCTGCTTCCCGAGGATTCCCCATGAGCGAGTTGCGTTTCACTGAAGATCACGAATGGCTGCGCGTCGAAGCCGATGGCAGCGTCACCGTGGGCATCACCGCCTACGCCCAGAATGCCCTTGGCGATGTGGTTTTCGTGCAACTGCCAGAGTTGCAGCAGTATGAGAAAGGCAGCGAAGCGTCCACCGTCGAGTCGGTCAAGGCCGCCAGCGGTGTGTACATGCCCCTGACCGGCGAAGTGGTCCAGATCAACGACCAGCTCGAAGACAGCCCGGAACTGGTCAACGAAGACCCGATGGGCGAAGGCTGGTTCTTCCGCTTCATTCCCGCCGACGCCAGCGCCGTGGCCGCCCTGCTCGACCAGGACGCCTACGACCGCCTGATCAAAGCCAACGACGACGCCTGAGGAATCCCGCCATGACCATCAACCTCGGCACCGCCAACGAATTCATCGCCCGCCACATCGGCCCGCGCGCCGCTGACGAGCAGGCCATGCTGGCCGCCCTCGGCTTCGACTCGCTGGAAGCCATGACCGCAGCGGTCATCCCTGACAGCATCAAGGGCACCAGCGTGCTCGGCTCGCACGACGGCCAGAGCGAAGCCGACGCGCTTGCCGCGCTCAAGGCCATCGCCGGCAAGAACCAGATGTTCAAGAGCTACATCGGCCAGGGCTACTACAACACCCACACTCCGGCGCCGATCCTGCGCAACCTGCTGGAAAACCCGGCCTGGTACACCGCCTATACCCCGTACCAGCCAGAAATTTCCCAGGGCCGCCTGGAAGCGCTGCTGAACTTCCAGACCCTGATCAGCGACCTGACCGGCCTGCCGATCGCCAACGCCTCCCTGCTCGACGAAGCCACCGCTGCGGCCGAGGCCATGACCTTCTGCAAGCGCCTGTCGAAGAACAAGGCCAGCCACGCCTTCTTCGCCTCCGTGCACTGCCACCCGCAAACCCTCGACGTGCTGCGCACCCGTGCCGAGCCGCTGGGTATCGAGATCGTGGTCGGCGACGAACGCGAGCTGGGCGATGTCAGCGCCTTCTTCGGCGCCCTGCTGCAGTACCCGGCCAGCAACGGTGAAGTCTTCGACTACCGCGAAGTGGTCGAGCGCTTCCACGCAGCCAATGCCCTGGTCGCCGTGGCCGCCGACCTGCTGGCCCTGACCCTGCTGACCCCGCCGGGCGAGTTCGGTGCCGACGTGGCCATCGGCAGCGCCCAGCGCTTCGGTGTGCCGCTGGGCTTTGGTGGCCCGCACGCGGCCTACTTCTCTACCCGTGACGCATTCAAGCGCGACATGCCAGGCCGCCTGGTCGGCGTGTCGATCGACCGCTTCGGCAAGACCGCCCTGCGCCTGGCCATGCAGACCCGCGAACAGCACATCCGCCGCGAAAAGGCCACCAGCAACATCTGCACCGCCCAGGTGCTGCTGGCCAACATCGCCAGCATGTTCGCCGTGTACCACGGCCCGGCCGGCCTCAAGCGCATCGCCGAACGTACCCATGCCCTGACCGCGATCCTGGCCGCCGGCCTGAAGACGCTGGGCGTGCAGGTAGTGGGCGCCAGCGCCTTCGACACCCTGACCCTGGCCACCGGCAGCGCCACTGCCAGCCTGCATGACAAGGCCCGCGCCCAGGGCATCAACCTGCGCCAGATCGACGCTGGCCACGTGGGCCTGTCGCTGGACGAAACCACTAGCCAGGCCGATGTCGAGAGCCTGTGGCAACTGATCGGTGGCGACCAGGCCCAGCCGGACTTCAACGCGCTGGCCGCCAGCACCGGCTCGCTGCTGCCTGCCGCCCTGCTGCGCCAGTCGGCCATCCTCTCGCACCCGGTATTCAACCGCTACCACAGCGAAACCGAGCTGATGCGCTACCTGCGCCGCCTTGCCGACAAGGACCTGGCGCTGGATCGCAGCATGATCCCGCTGGGCTCGTGCACCATGAAGCTGAACGCCGCCAGCGAAATGATCCCGGTCACCTGGGCCGAGTTCGGCAACCTGCACCCGTTCGCCCCCGCAGAGCAGAGCCAGGGCTACCTGCAGATGACCACCGAGCTGGAAGCCATGCTCTGCGCCGCCACCGGCTACGACGCCGTGTCGCTGCAGCCCAATGCCGGTTCCCAGGGCGAGTATGCAGGCCTGCTGGCCATCCGCGCCTACCACCGCAGCCGTGGCGAAGGCCACCGCGACATCTGCCTGATCCCGTCGTCGGCCCACGGCACCAACCCGGCAACCGCGCACATGGCCGGCATGCGCGTGGTGGTCACCGCCTGTGATGCCCGCGGCAACGTCGATGTCGAGGACCTGCGCGCCAAGGCCATCGAACACCGCGAGCGCCTGGCCGCGATCATGATCACCTACCCGTCGACCCACGGCGTGTTCGAGGAAGCGATCGGCGAAATCTGCGCGATCATCCACGACAACGGTGGCCAGGTGTACATCGACGGCGCCAACATGAACGCCATGGTCGGCCTGTGCGCCCCGGGCAAGTTCGGCGGCGACGTATCCCACCTGAACCTGCACAAGACCTTCTGCATCCCGCACGGCGGTGGCGGCCCGGGCGTCGGCCCGATCGGTGTCAAGTCGCACCTGGCGCCGTTCCTGCCCGGCCACGCGCAGCTGGAAAACACCGAGGGCGCGGTTTGTGCCGCGCCGTTCGGCAGCGCCAGCATCCTGCCGATCACCTGGATGTACATCCGCATGATGGGTGGTGCCGGCCTCAAGCGTGCCTCGCAGATGGCAATCCTCAACGCCAACTACATCGCCCGTCGCCTGGAAGAGCACTATCCTGTTCTGTATACCGGCGGCAACGGCCTGGTGGCCCACGAGTGCATCCTCGACCTGCGCCCGCTGAAGGACACCAGCGGTATCAGCGTCGACGACGTGGCCAAGCGCCTGATCGACTTTGGCTTCCACGCCCCGACCATGTCCTTCCCGGTGGCGGGCACGCTGATGATCGAGCCGACCGAAAGCGAGTCCAAGGAAGAACTGGACCGCTTCTGCGACGCGATGATCCAGATCCGCGAAGAAATTCGCGCGGTCGAGAACGGTAGCCTGGACAAGGACGACAACCCGCTGAAGAACGCCCCGCACACTGCGGCCGAGCTGGTTGGCGAATGGGCCCATGGATACAGCCGCGAACAGGCGGTGTACCCGCTGCCAAGCCTGGTGGAAGGCAAGTACTGGCCGCCGGTCGGCCGGGTCGACAACGTGTTCGGCGACCGCAACCTGGTGTGCGCCTGCCCGTCGATCGAGAGCTATCAGGACGCCTGATAGCCCTCGGGCCCGCCACCTGACTCAAGGTGTGGTCCGCTGTGGGAGCGGGCGTGCCCGCGAATGCGATGTTGGCTTCAACCACGCATTCGCGGGCACGCCCGCTCCCACAGAGTTCACCGTTTGCCCAATATCCTGGCTGGAGGTCCACCATGTCTTTGAGCGTCTTCGACCTGTTCAAGATCGGCATCGGCCCCTCCAGCTCGCACACGGTCGGCCCGATGCGCGCCGCCGCGCGCTTCGCCGAAGGGCTGCGTCGTGATGGCCTGCTTGCCGGCACGGTCAGCGTCAAGGCCGAGCTGTACGGCTCGCTCGGCGCCACCGGCAAGGGCCACGGCAGCGACAAGGCCGTGCTGCTGGGCCTTGAAGGCGAACACCCCGATGTCATCGACACCGACACCATCCCTGCCCGCCTGCAGGCCATCCGCGACAGCGGTCGGCTGATCCTGCTCGGCGAGCACAGCATCGCGTTCATCGAAAAGCAGCACCTGGCGATGATCCGCAAGCCGCTGGACTACCACCCCAACGGCATGATCTTCCGCGCCTTCGACGAGGCCGGCCTGCAAATCCGCAGCCGCGAGTACTACTCGGTGGGCGGCGGTTTCGTGGTCGACCAGGACGCTGCCGGCCACGACCGCATCGTCGAGGACAGCACACCGCTGACCTACCCGTTCAAGACCGCCAAGGAGCTGCTCGGTCATTGCACCGGGCAAAACCTGTCGATCAGCCAGGTAATGCTGGCCAACGAGGCGGCTTGGCGCCCCGAGGCGGAAACCCGTGCCGGGCTGTTGCGCATCTGGCAGGTGATGCAGGACTGTGTCGAAGCCGGTTGCCGGCATGAAGGCATCCTGCCGGGTGGGCTGAAGGTAAAGCGCCGAGCGCCGGCGTTGTACCGCCAACTGAGCCGCAATCCCGAGGCCAGCCTGCGCGATGCCCTGTCGGTGCTCGACTGGGTCAACCTCTATGCACTGGCAGTGAACGAGGAGAACGCCTACGGCGGGCGCGTGGTCACCGCGCCGACCAACGGCGCGGCGGGCATTGTCCCGGCGGTGCTGCATTACTACATGCGCTTCGTACCGGGAGCCAACGAGGACGGGGTGGTGCGGTTTCTGCTCACCGCCGCGGCCATCGGCATCCTGTACAAGGAAAACGCCTCCATCTCCGGTGCCGAAGTAGGCTGCCAGGGCGAGGTCGGCGTGGCCTGTTCGATGGCCGCCGGGGCGCTGTGCGAGGTGATGGGTGGCAGCGTGCAACAGGTGGAAAACGCTGCCGAAATCGGCATGGAACACAACCTGGGCCTGACCTGCGACCCGATTGGCGGGCTGGTCCAGGTGCCTTGCATCGAGCGCAACGCCATGGGCTCGGTGAAGGCGATCAACGCGGTGCGCATGGCCTTGCGCGGCGACGGGCAGCACTACGTGTCGCTCGACAAGGTCATCCGCACCATGCGCCAGACCGGCGCCGACATGAAAAGCAAATACAAAGAGACCGCCCGTGGCGGCCTGGCCGTCAACATCATCGAATGTTGACCCGACAACAACAGCAAGGAGTCACCGATGTCCGAAACACTGCTCAAGACCCCACTGCACGCCCTGCACCTGGAACTGGGTGCGCGCATGGTGCCGTTCGCCGGCTATGACATGCCGGTGCAGTACCCGTTGGGCGTGCTCAAGGAACACCTGCACACACGCGAGCAGGCCGGCCTGTTCGATGTCTCGCACATGGGCCAGATCACCCTGCGCGGCAGCGATGCCGCCAAGGCCCTGGAAAGCCTGGTGCCGGTGGATATCATCGACCTGCCGGTGGGCATGCAGCGCTATGCCATGTTCACCAATGAGCAAGGCGGCATCCTCGATGACTTGATGGTTGCCAACCTGGGCGACGACACGCTGTTCCTTGTGGTCAACGCCGCCTGCAAGGATCAGGACCTGGCCCACCTGCAAGCGCACATCGGCAGCCGTTGCGAGGTACAGCCACTGTTCGAGCAGCGCGCCCTGCTGGCCTTGCAAGGCCCGGCGGCAGTCAAGGTGCTGGAACGCCTGGCCCCGGAAGTGGCCGGCATGACCTTCATGCAGTTCCGCCCGGTGAAACTGCTGGGTGAAGACTGCTTTGTCAGCCGCTCAGGCTACACCGGCGAAGACGGCTACGAAATCTCGGTACCGGCACTTGCCGCCGAAGCCCTGGCCCGCCGTCTGCTGGCAGAGCCCGAAGTACAACCGATCGGCCTGGGTGCGCGTGACTCGCTGCGCCTGGAAGCCGGCCTGTGCCTGTATGGTCACGACATGAACACCGAGACCACGCCGGTGGAAGCCAGCCTGCTGTGGGCCATTTCCAAGGTTCGCCGTGCCGATGGTGCGCGTGCCGCCGGCTTCCCGGGTGCCGAAGCCATCTTCGCCCATCAGCGTGATGGTGTGGCGAGCAAACGTGTGGGCCTGTTGCCGCAGGAGCGTACCCCAGTACGTGAAGGCGCGGATATTGTCGATGCAAACGATAAACCTGTAGGCAAAGTGTGCAGCGGCGGCTTTGGCCCGACACTCGGTGCACCTGTAGCAATGGGTTATATCGATAGTGAACATACCGCTATCGACACCCCACTGTTTGCCGTGGTGCGTGGCAAGAAGGTTGCCTTGAAAGTCAGCAAAATGCCTTTTGTGGCACAACGTTACTACCGGGGCTGAAGCCGTTTTGTGAAGGTTGCGGGCAGGTTCGACATATTCGTTTTCGAACCTGTCCAATAACTTTTGAACATGGCGCCAGGCCAGGCGCCATGCCGTTTCCGACAAATCGGTCGGTTATCGGCAAACGGCCGATTTTCCATACGACCAAGGGCTTGTTTTTCGCTCGGGAGTTGGCGTAGAGTCACTGCACTGTGTTTGCATGGGTCGCAACAGTTCGTGACCTGGGCCAGTAGCCGCAATCTGCTACAACCCGTTCGACGTCTCTTACTTTCCTGCAACCCAGCCCAGTAATCTTTTGCTTCCTTTATTGCAAAAGAAACTGTCATCAAAATTCAAGCTTCATAGGAAATAAGACAATGGCTGAGCGTCAGAACGGTACCGTCAAGTGGTTCAATGACGAAAAAGGTTACGGCTTCATCACCCCAGAAAGCGGTCCGGATCTGTTCGTGCACTTCCGCGCTATCGAAGGTAACGGCTTCAAGAGCCTGAAAGAAGGCCAGAAGGTCACCTTCGAAGCAGTCCAGGGCCAGAAAGGCATGCAGGCTGACAAAGTTCAGGTCGCCGGCTAAGCCGAACCCGACTTCGAGAAAAGCCCCTGCCAAGTGCAGGGGCTTTTTTTTGCCCGTAGAATAGCGGCTTCGTCTTCTGGAGCCGTTTTGCATGTCCAAGCCTCTGCTCACACCTCAGGGTGATTTTCCGCCGGTCGGCCTGGGCCGGCGCCTGGCGGCGATGTTCTACGACTTCCTGCTGTGCACGGCGCTGCTGATCGTGACCGCCGGCGCCTACAAGATGATCCAGATGGCGATCATCGGCGAAGCCCGCATGCGTGAATTGACCGAGGCTGGCGCACTGGACGGCGACCCTCTGCTGTCGACGGTGCTGCTGTTCGTCCTGTTCGGTTTCTTTGCCAAGTTCTGGACCCATGGCGGGCAGACCCTGGGCATGCAGGTGTGGGGCGTGCGGGTACAGAACGCCGATGGCACGGCCATCAGCCTGTGGCAGGCGCTGCTGCGCTTCGTGGTGTCGATTGCCTCGTGGCTGTGCCTGGGGCTGGGTTTTTTCTGGGCGTTGATCGACAAGCGCCAGAGGGGCTGGCATGACATCTATTCGGAAAGCCAGCTGGTGCGGGTGCCTAAGCAGAAGAGATAAGTACAAGCTTCAGGGCAACCAATGTACCTGTAGGAGCAGCCTTGTGCTGCGAAGAGGCCATCACTGGCAACGAGAGTGTTTTGCCAGACCGGCCCTTTCGCAGCACAAGGCTGCTCCTACAAGTTCGCCGCTAGTCTACAGCTATTGGTCAAGCAGCAAAAAGCCGACCCCGAGGTCGGCTTTTTTGTACAGCTCAGGCCATCAACCTGCCCGGCGCAACAACCACACACCGGCCAGCGCACAGATGCCTGCCGGGATCACCACCGCCAGCAGCGGCGGGAAGCCGAACACCTGGCTCGAAGGCCCCAACAGGTCCTGGGCGATGCGGAACACGAAGCCCACCAGTACACCGGTGAACACGCGCTGGCCAAGGGTTACCGAACGCAGCGGGCCGAAGATGAAGGAAATGGCCATCAGCACCAGCGCCGCGGTCACCATCGGCTGCAATACCTTGGTCCAGAACGCCAGCCAGTAACGGGCATTGTTCAGGCCCTGGTCGGACAGGTAGTGGATGTAGTCCCACAGCCCGGTGATGGACAGCGACTCCGGCGCGAGGATCACAGTATTGAGCAGTTGCGGCGTGAGCGAAACGTCCCAGCGCTCCTGCGGCGCGGTCACCACTTCGGTGTGGTCGCCACGGAAGAAGGTGGTGCGCACGTCGCTGAGCATCCAGTGGTCGTCCTGGTACTGTGCACGGCGGGCGAAGCTCGAGGTGACAATCTTGCGCTCGCTGTCGAAGCGGTAACGGGTCACACCCAGCAGCAGGCCGTTAGGCTGCACGGCGTTGATGTGCACGTACTCCTCGCCCTGGCGGTGCCACATGCCGCGCTTGGAGCTTTGCGCCTCACCACCGCCCTGGGCCAGGGAACGGTCGGCCTGGGCCTTGTTCTCGGTCACCGGCGCCACGTACTCGCCGATCAGCAGACCGACCAGCATCAGTACCAGCATCGGCTTCATCACCGCCCAGACGATGCGCCCGATGGAAACCCCGGCAGCACGCATGATGGTCAGTTCGCTGCTGCTGGCCAGGCTGCCCAGGCCGATCAGGCAGCCGATCAAGGCAGCCATCGGCAGCATTTCGTACAGCCGCCGCGGTGCGGTCAGCAGGACGAAGTTGCCCGCCTCCATCACCGTGTAGGTGTCACTCAGGTCGCTCATCTCGTCGATGAAGGCAAACAGCGAAGCCAGGCCGAGGATGATCCCCAGCACGGCGAGGATGGCCAGCAGCACGCTCTGGCCGATGTAGCGGTCGAGCTTACCCATGGGCCACCTCCGCACGACGGGCGGCGCGCTTGAGGCGCAGCGGCTCCCAGTACATCAGGCCCAGGCCGATCAGCAGGAACAGGCCGTGGACCCACCACATGCCCAGGGCGATCGGCAGTTTGCCCTTCTCGAGGGCGCCGCGTACGGAAATCAGCATTGTCAGGTAGGCCATGTACAGAAGAATTGCCGGCAGCAGCTTGAGGAAGCGGCCCTGGCGCGGGTTGACCCGGGACAGCGGCACCGCCAGCATGGTGACGATGAACACCAGGATCGGCAGCGACAGCCGCCATTGCAGCTCGGCGCGCTCACGCAGGCCCTTCTTGCCGATCAGCTCGGAAGTGGGGATGGCTTCGCGATCGGTCACTTCCTCGGCGACTTCCGGCTTGGGCAGCAGCACTCCGTAGGTGTCGTACTTGATTGCACGGTAATCGGCCTGGCCCGGGTTGCCGTCGTAACGGTAGCCGTTTTCCAGCACCAGGTAGCGGTTGCCGTCGGCCTGGATTTCCTGGTGGCCTTTTTCGGCAACCAGCACCGACGGGGCGCGGTCCTTGGTCTTGTCCTGGTTGAAGCGCTTCTCGGAAATGAACACCCCGGCCAGGTTGATGCGGTCGTCCGACAGCTCTTCGGTGTAAGTCACCCGCGAGCCGTCGCGCAGGGTCTGGAAGCGGCCCGGCACCAGGGTGTCGAACTCGGTCAGGGCATCCTGCTGGGCGATGATCTGCTGCACCTGGGCCACGCCCAGCGGTGCCAGGCTCAGGCTAAGCCAGGCCACCAGCAGGGCGACCAGGGCGGCCGGCGCCATGGTCAGGCCCAGCAGGCGCTGCTGGCTCATGCCGGTGGCCGACAGCACGGTCATCTCGCTTTCCAGGTACAGGCGCCCGTACGCCAGGAGAATGCCGAGGAACAGCCCCAAAGGCAGGATCAGCTGCAGGAAGCCCGGCAGACGGAAGCCCATGATCAGGAACAGCACGCTCGGGTCGAGCACACCCTGGGCAGCCTGGGCCAGGTACTTGATGAAGCGCCCGCTCATGATGATCACCAGCAGCACGGCGCTGACGGCGCTCAAGGTCACCAGGACCTCGCGGGACAGATAACGAAAGACGATCAAACCAGACACTCCTGGGTTGTCAGGGCGGACTGCCAATCAATGGCGCCAGACAATGACTTAGTACAGCCAAGACCAATGCCGGTTCGCCAAAGGCGAACCTCCATGTAAAGTGCGCGCATTATCCTGTGATTGACCGCCCCTGTCACTTCGCCGCGCATGAAGGCGCATAACGGGGTTGTCAGCACGCTTGCCGCAGGCTCAAACTGGCAGCTTTTCCGCTGGCGCGCGACGACGCGGCCAGGCCCGTCCAGAGCGCTGGAATACACAGCGCCGACTGTATCGATCATTCGGGGATCCTGACATGGAACTGGTTGTAAAAAGCGTAGCTGCTGCATCCGTAAAAACCGCCACCCTGGTCCTCCCGGTAGGTGAAAACCGCAAGCTCGGCGCCGTGGCCAAGGCCGTCGACCAGGCCAGCGAAGGCGCCATCAGTGCCGTGCTCAAACGTGGCGACCTGGCCGGCAAGCCGGGCCAGACCCTGCTCCTGCAGAACCTCGCGGGCCTGAAGGCCGAGCGCGTGCTGCTGGTGGGCAGCGGCAAGGACGAAGCCCTGGGCGACCGCGCCTGGCGCAAACTGGTCGCCAGCGTCGCCGGCGTGCTCAAGGGTCTGAACGGCGCTGACGCCGTGCTGGCCCTGGACGACATTGCGGTCAGCAACCGTGACGCGCACTACGGCAAGTACCGCCTGCTGGCCGAAACCCTGCTCGACGGCGAGTACGTGTTCGATCGCTTCAAGAGCCAGAAGGCAGAGCCGCGCGCCCTGAAGAAGGTCACCCTGCTGACCGACAAGGCCGGCCAGGCCGAGGTCGAACGTGCCGTCAAGCATGCCAGTGCCATCGCCACCGGCATGGCCTTCACGCGCGACCTGGGCAACCTGCCGCCCAACCTGTGCCACCCAAGCTTCCTGGCCGAACAGGCCAAGGACCTGGGCAAGGCGCACAAGGCGCTGAAAGTCGAAGTGCTGGACGAGAAGAAGATCAAGGACCTCGGCATGGGCGCGTTCTATGCCGTCGGCCAGGGCAGCGACCAGCCGCCACGCCTGATCGTGCTCAACTACCAGGGCGGCAAGAAGGCGGACAAGCCGTTCGTTCTGGTGGGCAAGGGCATTACCTTCGACACCGGCGGCATCAGCCTCAAGCCTGGCGCCGGCATGGACGAAATGAAGTACGACATGTGCGGTGCCGCCAGCGTGCTCGGCACCCTGCGTGCGGTGCTCGAGCTGCAGCTGCCGGTCAACCTGGTGTGCCTGCTGGCCTGCGCCGAGAACATGCCGAGCGGCGGCGCCACCCGCCCGGGTGACATCGTCACCACCATGAGCGGGCAGACCGTGGAAATCCTCAACACCGACGCCGAAGGCCGCCTGGTGCTGTGCGACACCCTGACCTACGCCGAGCGCTTCAAGCCGCAGGCAGTCATCGACATCGCTACCCTGACCGGTGCCTGCATCGTCGCCCTGGGCAGCCACACCACTGGCCTGATGGGCAACAACGACGACCTGGTCGGCCAGTTGCTCGACGCCGGCAAGCGCGCCGACGACCGTGCCTGGCAGCTGCCGCTGTTCGATGAGTACCAGGAGCAGCTGGACAGCCCGTTCGCCGACATGGGCAACATCGGCGGGCCGAAGGCCGGCACCATCACCGCCGGCTGCTTCCTGTCGCGCTTTGCCAAGGCCTACGACTGGGCGCACATGGACATCGCCGGCACTGCCTGGGTCAGCGGCGGCAAGGACAAGGGCGCCACTGGCCGCCCTGTACCCCTGCTGACCCAGTACCTGCTGGACCGCGCCGGCGCCTGACGCCATTGAGCCGGTGGCGCCGCGCGCGCCACCGGCCGGCGATACCACCATGAGCAAAGTCGATTTCTACATCCTGCCCACCGACTCGCTGTCGGCGCGGCTCGATTTCGCCTGCAAGCTATGCGAAAAGGCCTGGCGCCTCGGCCACCGGGTCTACCTGTATTGCCAGGACGCCGAGCAGCGCAACGAGCTGGACCAACGCCTGTGGCGCTTCAAGGGCGAGGCCTTCGTGCCCCACGACCTCGCGGAGGTGCATGCCGATGCCAGCGTGGCATTGGGCCTGGCCGCCGACAGTGCGGGCGACCACCACGACCTGTTGATCAACCTGGGCGCCGGCGTACCGGCCTTCGTTGGCCAGTTCGAGCGGGTGGCCGAAATCGTCGTTGAAGAGCCTGGCATCCGCCAATCGGCCCGTGAACGATTCCGTTTCTACCGTGAACAGGGCTATGCTCTGCAAGACCACCGCTTACAGCGACTTTGACGACGATGGACAAGCCCTCCCCCCTGCCCGATTCCGCCCATCTGCTCGATGACCTCGAGTCGATACGCCAGCTGCTTGGCGACGCCGACCTGCAACCACCGCTGCTGACCGAGACGGTGGAGCAGATCCCGTTGCTGCTGGAAGAAGCGCCCGGCAATCATGTGCCTGCGGCCGAACCGGTAGCTGCCGAACCCGAAGATGACCCGCAGACTCGTCGCCAGGACACCCTGCTGCACCTGGAAAGCGAACTGCGTGCGGCGGCGCAGATGATCATGCAGGACGTGATCAACGACTTTACCCCGCACATCGAGAACGAGATCAAGCGCCGGCTGGATGCGCGGATTGAGCGGTTGATCAAGCGTTCCGAGTAGAACCGAAATTCGGCGATGCCTTCTTCGCGGGTAAACCCGCTCCCACAGGACCGGCGCAAGTCTTAAAGCTTGCGCAGCTCCTGTGGGAGCGGGTTTACCCGCGAATAGGCCGTCCCTGCCTGCCAGATAGCAGCAGCTTGTCGCCTGCGGCCCCCAGCTTGGTTATACTTCCCGGCTTTCCCGAATAAATGCACAGGGTCCCGCCGCGCATGGATAAGACCTACCAGCCGCACGCCATCGAAACTTCCTGGTACAACACCTGGGAGTCCGAGAACTATTTCGCTCCACAAGGTGCAGGCGAGTCCTACACCATCATGATCCCGCCGCCGAACGTGACCGGCAGCCTGCACATGGGCCACGGGTTCAACAACGCGATCATGGACGCCCTGATCCGTTTCCGCCGCATGCAAGGCCGCGACACCCTGTGGCAGCCAGGCACCGACCACGCCGGTATCGCCACCCAGATGCTGGTCGAGCGCCAGCTAGAGGCCAAGGGCCAGAACCGTCATGACCTGGGCCGCGAAAAGTTCCTGGAAAAGGTCTGGGAATGGAAGGACCAGTCCGGCGGCAACATCAGCCGTCAGATCCGCCGTCTGGGCTCGTCGGTCGACTGGAGCCGCGAGCGTTTCACCATGGACGACGGCCTGTCCGAAGCGGTCAAGGAAGCCTTCGTGCGCCTGCATGAAGACGGCCTGATCTACCGCGGCAAGCGCCTGGTCAACTGGGACACCAAGCTGCACACGGCCATCTCCGACCTCGAAGTGGAGAACCACGACGAGAAGGGCCACCTGTGGAACCTGCGCTACCCACTGGCCGATGGCGCCAAGACCGCCGAAGGCAAGGACTACCTGGTCGTCGCCACCACCCGTCCGGAAACCCTGCTGGGTGACGCGGCCGTGGCAGTCAACCCGAACGACGAGCGCTACCAGGCACTGATCGGCAAGTTCGTCGAACTGCCGCTGGTCGGCCGCCGCATCCCGATCATCGCCGACGACTACTGCGACCCCGAGTTCGGTACCGGCTGCGTGAAGATCACCCCGGCCCACGACTTCAACGACTACGAAGTCGGCAAACGCCACAACCTGCCGCTGCTGAACATCTTCGACAAGAATGCCTTCGTGCTGGCCAGCGCGCAGGCCTTCAACCTCGACGGCAGCGTCAACGAGCAGGTGGACACCCGCCTGCCGGCCCAGTACGCCAACCTCGACCGCTTCGTCGCACGCAAGCAGATCGTCGCCGACCTGGATGCCCAGGGCCTGCTGGTCAGCATCGACGACCACGCGCTGAAGGTGCCGAAGGGCGACCGTTCGGGCACCGTCATCGAGCCGTGGCTGACCGACCAGTGGTACGTTTCCACCAAGCCGCTGGCAGAACCTGCCATCGCCGCAGTGGAAGATGGCCGCATCCAGTTCGTGCCCAAGCAGTACGAGAACATGTACTTCTCCTGGATGCGTGACATCCAGGACTGGTGCATCAGCCGCCAGCTGTGGTGGGGCCACCGCATCCCGGCATGGTACGACGAGGCCGGCCAGGTCTATGTCGGCCGCAACGAGGAAGAAGTGCGCGCCAAGCACAACCTGGGCGCCGACGTGGTCCTGCGCCAGGACGACGACGTACTCGACACCTGGTTCAGTTCGGGCCTGTGGACCTTCTCTACCCTGGGCTGGCCGGAACAGACCGAGTTCCTCAAGAAGTTCCACTCCACCGACGTGCTGGTAACCGGCTTCGACATCATCTTCTTCTGGGTTGCGCGCATGATCATGCTGACCATGCACCTGATCAAGAACGAGGATGGCACCCCGCAGGTACCGTTCAAGACCGTGTACGTGCACGGCCTGGTACGTGACGGCCAGGGCCAGAAGATGTCCAAGTCAAAGGGCAACGTGCTGGACCCGCTGGACATCGTCGACGGCATCACCCTCGACGCCCTGCTGGAAAAACGCACCAGCGGCATGATGCAGCCCAAGCTTGCCGAGAAAATCGCCAAGCAGACCAAGGCCGAGTTCCCCGAAGGTATCGCCAGCTACGGCACCGACGCCCTGCGCTTCACCTTCTGCTCGTTGGCCTCCACCGGCCGCGACATCAAGTTCGACATGGGCCGCGTCGAAGGCTACCGCAACTTCTGCAACAAGATCTGGAACGCCGCCCGCTACGTGCTGGACAAGGGCGAGGACTGCGGCCAGAACGGCGAGGCCTACGAGCTGTCGCTGGCCGACCGCTGGATCATCTCGCAGCTGCAGCGTACCGAAGCCGAAGTGACCCGCCAGTTGGAGCAGTTCCGCTTCGACCTGGCCAGCCAGGCGCTGTACGAGTTCATCTGGAACCAGTATTGCGACTGGTACCTGGAGCTGTCCAAGCCGGTGCTGTGGGACGAGAACGCCCCGGTCGAGCGCGCCCGTGGCACCCGCCGCACCCTGGTGCGCGTGCTGGAAGTGGCGCTGCGCCTGGCGCACCCGTTCATGCCGTTCATCACCGAAGAAATCTGGCAGCGCATCGCGCCGCTGGCCGGCATCGAAGGCAAGACCATCATGCTGCAGCCATGGCCGGTGGCCAATGAAAGCCGCATCGATGCTGCTGCCGAAGGCGACATCGAGTGGCTCAAGGAGCTGATGGTCGGCCTGCGCAACATCCGCGCCGAAATGAACATCGGCCCGGGCAAGCCGCTGCCGCTGTTCCTTAAGAACGCCAACGCCGACGACCAGCGTCGCCTGCAGGAAAACGAAGCCCTGCTGAAGAAGCTGGCCAAGGTCGAATCGTTCACCGTACTGGGCGATGCCGACGAAGCGCCGCTGTCGGCCACCGCCCTGGTCGGTGACCTGCAAGTGCTGGTGCCAATGGCCGGCCTGATCGACAAGGATGCCGAGCTGGCGCGCCTGAACAAGGAAATCCAGCGCCTGCAGGGTGAAGTGGCACGCGTGGGTGGCAAGCTGTCCAACGCCGCCTTCGTCGACAAGGCACCACCTGCCGTGATCGAGAAGGAACGCGCCAAGCTGGCCGAGTCCGAACAGGCCCTGGCCAACTTCACCGAGCAGCATGCGCGGATTGCAGCGCTGTAACCAAAAGTGAAGCCATAGCGGGCTGCTTCGCAGCCCATCGCCGGCAAGCCGACTCCCACAGGAAAGCGCTGTACCTGTGGGAGCTGGCTTGCCGGCGATGCTTTTCAGGACCCCATCATGACCGAAAAACCCACCCTGCACCCGCGCAACCGCCACCAGGGCCGCTACGACTTCCCCAGCCTGATAAAGGCCCACCCTGACCTGGCGCGCTTCACCATCACCAACCCCCACGGCAAACCCAGCATCGACTTCGCCAACCCCGAGGCCGTGCGGGTGTTCAACCGTGCGCTGCTGAAGGCCCAGTACGGCATCCAGCACTGGGATATCCCCGCCGACTACCTGTGCCCGCCGATTCCCGGCCGCGCCGACTACATTCACGTCGCCGCCGACCTGCTGGCCGATGACAATGCCGGCGAGATCCCCAAGGGCGCCCAGGTGCGTGCGCTGGACATCGGCGTGGGGGCCAACTGCATCTACCCGCTGCTGGGCCACAGCGACTACCGCTGGCGCTTCCTTGGCTCGGACATCGACCCCGTGGCCCTGGCTTCGGCCAAGGCCATCGTCCAGGCCAACGGCCTGGGCAAGGCCATCACCCTGCGCCAACAGGCCAACCGTGCGCACATCCTCAGCGGCCTGCTGCAGGAGGGCGAACGCTTCGACCTGACCCTGTGCAACCCGCCCTTCCATGCCTCACGCGACGAAGCCACCCGTGGTAGCCAGCGCAAGTGGAAGAACCTCGGCAAGCAGGACCCCAAGCGCAAGCTGCCGGTGCTCAACTTCGGTGGCCAGAACAACGAACTGTGGTGCGAAGGCGGCGAGATCCGCTTTGTCAGCCAACTGGTCAGTGAAAGCGTGCAGTACGCCGAACGGGTACTGTGGTTCACCAGCCTGGTGTCCAAGGCCAGCAACTTGCCGGGGATCGAGGCTGCGCTCAGGAAAGCGGGCGCCAAGGCCGTGCGCATTAGTGAAATGGGCCAGGGGCAGAAGCAAAGCCGCATGGTCGCCTGGAGCTTCCACGACGACGAGGCGCGCCAGGCCTGGCACGCCGGGCGTAAAACCCAGGCATGAAAAAACCGCGTCCGGGCAAGCCGGGCGCGGTTTCGTCAAAGCTTCAACAATTACTTGTTGATGGCGTCGGTCAGCACTTTGGCCGGAACGAACTTGACGACTTTCTTGGCAGCGATTTCGATGGCAGCGCCAGTCGAAGGGTTGCGGCCGGTACGGGCAGGACGCTCAGCGACTTTCAGTTTGCCGATGCCTGGCAGAGTGATTTCAGCGCCGTTTTCCAGCTGGTCGGCAACGATCTGGCCCAGTTGCTCCAGAGCGTTCTTGGCGGTGGCTTTTGGCGCGGCGATCGATTCGGCGATGTCGGCAATCAGTTGGTCTTTGGTCAATGCCATGGTGGTGTTCCTTCCCTATCAAATTCGATGGTTATGCAGCGGACTACGACGTTATCGGGCCAGCCCCTGAAAGTGGAGGGCCGCGCCAATCGCGTATGTAGATACGCAAATCGACGTTTGGTTCGACACGACGACAGCACGCTGCCAGCAATGCGCCACACAAGGGGCGCAAGACCGCGCAAAGCTACCACAGGAGCAGATAAATATCCGCTGCACGCTTCGATTTAATGCAGGTTTTTCGGGGGTTTTAGCCCAAAACGCACAAAATTGAACAAAAAACGAACAACCGGCATTTCTGCCAACATCCGGCCACTGCATCACCTGGTGTCTAGGGTAAACTGGACGACTTTTGCAGCTCGCCGAGAATTCCATGCCAATCCGTCATTGCATCGTTCACCTGATCGACAAAAAGCCCGATGGCAGCCCCGCCGTGCTGCATGCCCGCGATTCCGAACTGGCTGCCTCCGACGCCATCGAAAACCTGCTGGCCGACCTCAATGACAGCTACAACGCCAAGCAAGGCAAGGCCTGGGGCTTTTTCCACGGCGAGTCCGGCGCCTACCCGCTGAGCGGCTGGCTGAAGCAGTACCTGGACGAAGAAAAGGACTTTACCTCCTTCAGCCGTGTGGCCGTGGAGCACCTGCAAAAGCTGATGGAAGAATCCAACCTGTCCACCGGCGGCCACATCCTGTTTGCCCACTACCAGCAAGGCATGACCGAATACCTGGCAATCGCCCTTCTGCACCACAGCGAAGGTGTGGCAGTGAACGCCGAGCTTGATGTGACGCCTTCGCGCCACCTCGACCTTGGCCAGTTGCACCTGGCGGCGCGCATCAACCTGTCGGAGTGGAAGAACAACCAGAACTCCAAACAGTACATTTCGTTCATCAAGGGCAAGAATGGCAAGAAGGTCTCGGACTACTTCCGTGACTTCATCGGCTGCCAGGAGGGCGTCGACGGCCCGGGCGAAACCCGCACCCTGCTCAAGGCCTTCAGTGACTTCGTCGAGAGTGAAGACCTGCCGGAAGAGTCTGCCCGCGAAAAAACCCAGACCCTGGTCGAGTACGCCACTACCCAGACCAAGCTCGGCGAGCCGGTCACGCTGGAAGAGCTGTCCAGCCTGATCGACGAGGACCGGCCCAAGGCGTTCTACGATCACATCCGCAACAAGGACTACGGCCTGTCGCCGGAAATCCCCGCAGACAAGCGCACCCTCAACCAGTTCCGCCGCTTCACCGGCCGTGCCGAGGGGTTGTCGATCAGCTTCGAAGCGCACCTGCTGGGGGACAAGGTCGAGTATGACGAAGCGGCAGGGACCTTGATCATCAAGGGCCTTCCGACCACCTTGGTGGATCAGTTGAAGCGGCGCAAGGACTGATGGCCCCGGGGCTGCTACACAGCCCATCGCCGGCAAGCCAACTCCCACAGGTACTGCACAGGCCTGAGGTCTATGCAGCCGAAGTAGGAGCTGGCTTGCCGGCGATGGGGCGCGAAGCGGCCCTAATTAGCAGCCACTACTGCGCCATAGGAGGCCACCAACGCCTCCTTCGCCGACTTGCGCAGCCGCTTCACCAGCCGCTCCTGGCGTAACGCCTCGCTCTTGTCCGGCCATTGCTCCACATACACCAGCGCCTGGGCCGGGCTGGTCTTGAAGTAACGCGCGCCCTGCCCTTTCTGGTGCGCCAGAAAACGCCGCTGCGGGTCATCACTGATACCGCAATACAGCGATCCATTGGCAGCCCTTACCAAGTAGACATACCAGGGCTTTACTGCCTGATCCTGCACTTTTTCACTCATGACCCCTGCTCTTTCCATCATTAATTTGGTGAGCCCACTCCCCATAAGGGCTTCATCATGCTCACTTCAGTATCCCGCACCTTGCTTGCCGTCGCCCTATTGGCCGGCGTATCCACCGCCCAGGCCTCTATCGGCGCCCGGACCGCCGAGCAGTTGCAAAAAAACTATGACTCCACGCCCGCGCATTGTCCGGGCAACGCGGTACCTGCCCACGCCTGTTCGGGCGTCTTGCTAAGGTCGACCAAACCTTCACCGCGTTATCATTCCTGGCATCATAGCCAGAACAGCAAGGACAAAGGCGGCGTATCGTTTTCATACCTGCGCAGCGACATTCCCACCACGCAGCTGGCTGCCGACGGCCGTAGTGGCTTTACCCTTTACCCGCTGCTGCAACGCCCAAAAGATAGCTTGCGCTACGAAATGCTATGCGCCTTGCCCACTGACGGTGATACCTGGGAGCGTGACAACCGAGGTTGCGGCGACAATCGGCAGACGGCCGCAACCGAAGCGGCCTGCCATGAACAGGGGATAGTCACTGCCGAGCAATGGATGGAGCGATTCCGGCAAAGCGGCGACTACAAGGCCCAATGCGCATTCGATATCCGCCAGGCGCGGGTTCCTGAACGCGCTGAAGCCTTCAACCAGAGCGTACGTGCCAAACAGTTGTTTGCGCCCGAGCTACCTTTCCCGTGGAACGAAGTGGTGATCGGTGCCTGGGACGAAGAGCAGTCCAGCAGGCTGCCAATCCAGTCGTTCTTCCATATCGAAGGCGCTCACGGCGCATTGCAACAAGCTCAGGCCGATCAGCAGGATTGGCACAGGACCAACGGCACATTCATACCTGTCATTCGTATTCGTCTACCGAACGACCTCGATGAACGCGCCGCCTTCAGCTATCACGAGAGTGATCAGGCGGTAGCGCTGCCTTGAGCATGCTGGTATGCCCGCAGGCCTTTGAAAGCCTGCTGGCGTACCTTGTTCTGCACCAGCGGCGACCAGCCCAGCAGCATGCCAGGCACACCCAGCGCCTGCCGCGACCAGCGCCACAAGTCGAATTGGTCATCGTGCTGGCAGATCAGCCCGTCACGGATCACGAAACGCGCCTGGATATCGTTGACCACGATGCGGCCGGTCTGGCTGAACAGGTAGGTGGCCACCCAATGTGCGGCGCCAGTGTGTTCATCGGCGCGGACGTTGTCGAAGGTCAGGGTGAAGTCCTTGGCCCGGCTGGTGAGCATTCGCCACATGTCGCCTGCATCCTTGCCACGCAAGGTGCCGAAGACCGGGTCGCTGAAGACGATATCGTCGCTGTAGCAGGCGACCATGGCCTCGGCGTCCAGGCGCTGGAAGGCCTGGTAGAAGCGGGTGATCAGGTCGCGGTTGGCGTCGCTCATGGGGGCTGGTCCGTCCTGGGAGTCGAAAGCAGCACGATAATCTTCCCCGGTTGGTTATGCCAGTACCGGCCCTTTCGCGGGTAAACCGCTCCCACAGGTACAACATGACTTCAAGATGTGTGCAATCCCTGTGGGAGCGGGTTTACCCGCGAAGAGGCCGGCAATGCCACATGCCCCTTCAGACTTTCTCGCTGCTCACCTGCACATGCAAAGCCCGCCCGGCCCCCAGGCCGAACACGATGGCCCCCGCCCCCAGCACGGCAAAAATCCACCCCACTGCCACCCAGCCCCCAGTCAGGTCATGTACCAGCCCCACCGCAAACGGCCCCATCGACGCCAGGGTATAACCCACCCCCTGCGCCATGCTCGACAGGTTCGCCGCGACATGGGCATCCTTCGAGCGCAGCACGATCAAGGTCAGCGCCAGGGCAAAGGTACCGCCCTGCCCCAGGCCCAGCACAACCGCCCAGCCCCACAGCCCGGAAAGCGGCGCATACAGGCAACCGAACAGGCCGGCCAGGGTAATCAGCATGACCAGCACGATCGCCAGGCGCTGGTCCTTGCCGCGAGTGGCCAGCCAGGGCGCACTGAGCGAACTGACCAGCTGCACGATCACCGACCCCGACAGCACCAGCCCCGCCTCGGTCGGGCTCAGGCCGCGACCGATCAGGATCGATGGCAACCAGCCAAAGACGATGTAGGCCAGTGACGACTGCAGGCCCATGTACAGGGTCACCTGCCAGGCCAGCGGATCACGCCACAGCCCACGCACGCGATAGGCGACCTTGTGCAGGCCATGACCTTGGCGGGCCTGCGGCAGCCATACCAGCATGGCCAGCAGGGCCGGCAACATCCAGAAGCCAAGCCCCAGCGCCCAGCTGCCGTCGAAATGCTGGGCCAGGGGCACCGTGGCGCCAGCCGCCATGGCGGCGCCCAGGCACAACGCCATGGTGTACACGCCGGTCAGCGTGCCAGCGTGCTGCGGGAAATCGCGCTTGACGATGCCCGGCAACAGCACGCCAATGATGCCGATGCTGGCCCCCGCCATGAGGCTGCCAAGGAACACCCCGGCAGCCCCCAGGCTACTGCGCACGACAATGCCAAGCGCCAGGGTGGCGAGAATGCCGAGGATCACCCGCTCGCTGCCAAAGCGCCGCGCCAGCACCGGCGCCAAAGGGGCGAACAGGCCCAGGCACAGCACTGGCAAGGTGGTCAGCAAACCGGCCTGCGAGGCGTTCAGCCCCAGGCCTTCGGACACCTGGCCCAGCACTGGCGCCATGCTCGACAATGCCGGGCGCAGGTTCAAAGCCACCAGCACCAGGCCGAGCAACAACAGCCAAGGCCGCTGTACCTGTACCGGCTGCTGTTGGACCTGTTCGTCGTCAGCCTCGGCGTCGATCAGCAACTCTTCGAGGTCCCGCTCGCTCGGTGGGGTGTTACGGGTGATGGAATCAGCCATGGCCTTCTCGGAGTCAGGATTCGATAAGGGTACGGCTCAGGCGCTTGGCCTGCTCCGCATCGCGTTGCTCGATGGCGGCAAGGATCTGCCCATGCAGGTCGAACGTGGCCTGGCAGCGCGGCACGGTCGCCATGTTGTGCTGCAGCGCGGCAGCCACCACCCCGGAAAAGTAACGGTACAGCTCACTCAAGGCCGGGTTGTGGGCGGCATCGACCAGCCGCTGGTGAAACACCAGGTCGCAGGCCACATAAGCATCGATATCACCGTGAAAATGCCCGGCACTGTTGGCCAGGGCATCACGCAGCGCCTGCAGGTCGGCGTCGGTTCGGCGCAGTGCGGCCAGGCCGATGGCCTCGGCTTCGAGGATGTGCCGGGTTTCACGGGCCTGCTCGGGCGTGCAGCGTGACATCGCCTGCACCGCCTGCAGCGGGTCCTGGGCCGTGCGCAGGTAGCTGCCGTCGCCCTGGCGGATCTCCACCAGGCCACTGAATGCCAGCACACGCATGGCCTCGCGTACGGTGTTGCGGCTTATGCCCAACTGCAGGGCCAGTTCCGGCTCGGTCGGCAAACGCTGACCAACCTGCCAGTCGCCCAGCACGATGCGTTCGCGCATGCGCTCGACGGCCAGTTCGACCAGGGACCGCTTGGTCAATTCGGTACTCATGCTACTCAACCAATCATCCGATGAATCTGGTCAGCATAATGTATACCGGCAATACAGCAAACACTGATGGTTTCTGGCGATAGTGGAAATCCCTGTGGGAGCGGGCATGCCCGCGAAGAATCCAACGCGATGGATGGCACCGGCGTTGCCGGTGTTCGCGGGCACGCCCGCTCCCACAAGAGCCGCGTCACGGCAGCTTGCAATACCGTCAGTTCAACGCATCGAGCAGCGCCTGGTTCATCTCTGGCGTACCGATGGTGATGCGCAGGAACTGGGCAATGCGCGGCTGCTTGAAGTGGCGCACGATCACGCCCTGCTCGCGCAGGCGTGCAGCCAGCTCACCAGCATCTTGTTGCGGATGGCGGGCGAAGATGAAGTTGGCCGCCGACGGCAGCACTTCGAAGCCCTTGGCCTGCAGCTGCCCGACCAACACCTCGCGGCTGTCGATCACCTTGCGGCAGGTTTCCTCGAAGTACTCGCGGTCCTCGAACGCCACCGCTGCGCCGACGATCGCGGCACGGTCCAGCGGGTAGGAGTTGAAGCTGTTCTTGATCCGCTCCAGCGCCTCGATCAGGTCCGGGTGGCCCACCGCCAGGCCAACCCGCAGCCCGGCCAGCGAACGCGACTTCGACAGGGTCTGGGTGACCAGCAGGTTGTCGTAGCGGTCCACCAGGCTGATCGCCGTTTCGCCACCGAAGTCGATGTAGGCTTCATCGACCACCACCACCGAATCACGGTTGGCCTGCAGCAACTGCTCCACCGCCTGCAGCGGCATCAGGCAACCGGTCGGCGCGTTGGGATTGGGGAAGATGATGCCTGCATTGGGCTTGTTGTAGTCCTCGATGCGGATCTGGAACTGCTCGTCCAGCGCCACCTGCTCGAAGGCGATACCGTACAGGCCGCAGTAGACCGGGTAGAAGCTGTAGCTGATGTCAGGGAACAGCAGCGGTGCGTCGTGCTGGAACAGGCCGTGGAAGATGTGCGCCAGCACCTCGTCCGAGCCGTTGCCGACGAACACTTGTGCCGGCGTCACGCCGTAGTACTCGGCCACCGCCTGCTTCAGCCGGTCACCGTTCGGGTCCGGGTACAGGCGCAGGTTGTCGTTCAGCTCGCCGCGCATGGCCTCCAGCGCCTTGGGCGAAGGGCCGTAGGGGTTTTCGTTGGTGTTCAGCTTGACCAGGCGGGCCAGCTTGGGCTGCTCGCCCGGCACGTAAGGCACCAGGTCCTTGACGAAGGGGCTCCAGAATCGACTCATGCTCAGTTCCCCTTCTCTTGGGTCAGGATGCGGTATTCGGCGCTGCGGGCGTGGGCGGTCAGCGACTCGCCACGGGCCAGGACCGAGGCGGTGTGGCCCAGCTCGGACGCGCCCTGCTCGGAGCAGAAAATGATCGACGAACGCTTCTGGAAGTCATAAACCCCCAGCGGCGACGAGAAACGCGCGGTACCGGAGGTCGGCAGCACGTGGTTGGGCCCTGCGCAGTAGTCGCCCAGCGCTTCGCTGGTGTGGCGGCCCATGAAGATCGCGCCAGCGTGGCGGATGTGCGGCAGCCAGGCCTGCGGGTCGGCGACCGACAGTTCCAGGTGCTCCGGGGCAATGCGGTTGGCCACTTCCATGGCCTGCTGCATGTCACGCACCTGAATCAGCGCACCACGGCCATTGATCGACTTCTCGATGATCTCGGCACGTTCCATGGTCGGCAGCAGCTTGTCGATGCTGGCGGCAACGCGGTCGAGGAAGGCGGCGTCCGGGCTGACCAGGATGGCCTGGGCATCTTCGTCGTGCTCGGCCTGGGAGAACAGGTCCATGGCGATCCAGTCCGGGTCGGTCTGGCCGTCGCACACCACGAGGATTTCCGACGGGCCGGCGATCATGTCGATACCCACCTGGCCGAACACGTGGCGCTTGGCGGTGGCAACGTAGATGTTGCCCGGGCCGACGATCTTGTCCACCTGCGGCACGCTTTCGGTACCGTAGGCCAGGGCGGCGACAGCCTGGGCGCCACCGACGGTGAACACATGGTCGACACCGGCGATGCAGGCAGCCGCCAGCACCAGCTCGTTGACCTCGCCACGCGGGGTCGGCACCACCATCACCACTTCGGCCACACCGGCGACCTTGGCCGGGATGGCGTTCATCAGCACCGACGACGGGTACGACGCCTTGCCACCCGGCACATACAGGCCGGCGCGGTCCAGCGGGGTGACCTTCTGGCCAAGCACGGTGCCGTCGGCCTCGGTGTACTGCCAGGAGTCCTGCTTCTGCCGCTCGTGGTACATGCGCACACGGTTGGCAGCCTTTTCCAGGGCTTCGCGCTGGACCGGGGTGATGCGGGTCAGGGCCAGTTCCAGGCGCTCGCGACCGAGGATCAGGTCATCGATGGACTTGGCATCGACACCATCGAAACGCTGGGTGAATTCCACCAATGCCGCATCGCCACGCTCGCGCACGGCCTTGATGATGTCGAGCACGCGCTGGTTGACCGCGTCATCGGACACACTTTCCCAGCTCAGCAGATGATCCAGATGTCGGGCGAAATCCGGATCAGCAGCGTTGAGACGGGCAATTGCAGTGGACACGGTCATGGCGAGGGCCTCGATTATTGGCGAATGCTCAGGCGCCCTAGGCTACCAGTCCATCCGCGCGGGCACCCGAGAAAAATGGCTATGACGCGGATAGACGGGCGCGGCAGCGAAGGCCGCGCGCAGTCGGTAGAGAGTCAGCCGCGGTGTCGCGATTCGACCGCTCCGCGCAGCGTGTCGATCAGGCTCTGGATACGGGCGTGCTGCATTTTCATGGAGGCCTTGTTGACCACCAGGCGCGAGCTGATCGTGGCGATCAGTTCCTGGGGCTCCAGACCGTTGGCACGCAGGGTGTTGCCGGTGTCGACCACGTCGATGATC
This sequence comes from Pseudomonas sp. A2, assembly GCF_023100865.1. NCBI lineage: Bacteria > Pseudomonadati > Pseudomonadota > Gammaproteobacteria > Pseudomonadales > Pseudomonadaceae > Pseudomonas > Pseudomonas sp. A2. The sequence continues at coordinate 1,142,236 of NZ_CP039127.1, read as the reverse complement.
TTGTCGGCGAGGTTGATCAGCGGAGCCAGTTCCATCGAGCCGTACAGCTTGATGATGTCGACCTGGCGGCCCTGTTCGGCGTAGTAGCGCTTGGCTACGTTGACGAACTTGGTAGCCACGCGCAGACGGCCCTTGGGCTCGGGTGCGCCGACCACGCCAGCGGTCATCAGCTTGCAACGGGCAATCTGCAGGTCCAGGGGCTCGTAAAGGCCCTGGCCGCCGTACTCCATCAGCACATCCTTGCCGGCCACACCCAGGTCGGCGGCACCATGCTCGACATAGGTCGGCACGTCGGTGGCACGCACGATCAGCAGGCGCACATCGTCCTGCGTGGTGGGGATGATCAGTTTGCGGCTCTTGTCCGGGTTCTCGGTCGGCACGATACCGGCCTCGGCCAGCAACGGCAGGGTATCGTCGAGAATACGGCCTTTGGAAAGCGCGATGGTCAACATTGGAACGTCGGTCCTTAAGCGGCTACTGCCGGCCGGGCGTCGAGCCCGACCGCATTCAATTCGTTAGGCACATCCTGCGAAAGCGGGCAAATCCCACCCCCACAGGATGCACCAGGCAGACGACTAGCCCGGTACGCGACGGATCTTCGCGCCCAGCATCTGCAGTTTTTCTTCGATGCACTCGTAACCACGGTCGATGTGGTAGATGCGATCGATCAGGGTATCGCCTTCGGCTACCAGCGCCGACAGCACCAGGCTGGCGGAAGCACGCAGGTCGGTGGCCATTACCGGGGCACCCTTCAGCGCCTTGACGCCAGTGACGATGGCAGTGTTGCCTTCGACCTGGATCTGCGCGCCCATGCGGTGCATTTCGTAGACGTGCATGAAGCGGTTTTCGAAGATCGTCTCGATCACTGCACCGGTGCCTTCGGCAATGGCGTTGAGCGAAATGAACTGCGCCTGCATGTCGGTCGGGAACGCCGGGTACGGGGCGGTACGCAGGTTGACGGCTTTCGGCCGTTTGCCGTGCATGTCCAGCTCGATCCAGTCTTCGCCAGTGTTGATGTCGGCGCCGGCTTCCTTGAGTTTTTCCAGTACGGCTTCAAGGATGGTCGGATCGGTGTCCTTGACCTTGACGCGGCCGCCGGTCACGGCAGCGGCCACCAGGTAGGTACCGGTTTCGATACGGTCCGGCATCACGCGGTAGTTGGCCGAGTGCAGGCGCTCGACGCCATCGATGACGATGGTGTCGGTACCAGCGCCCTGGACCTTGCCGCCCATGGCGTTGATGAAGTTGGCCAGGTCGACCACTTCCGGCTCGCGCGCGGCGTTCTGCAGCACGCTGCGGCCCTTGGCCAGGGCAGCGGCCATCATGATGTTCTCGGTACCGGTCACGCTGACGGTGTCGAAGAAGAAGTGCGCACCGCGCAGGCCACCCTCAGGTGCCTTGGCCTTGATGTAGCCGCCTTCGACTTCAATCTTCGCGCCCATGGCCTCGAGGCCACGGATGTGCAGGTCGACCGGGCGCGAACCAATTGCGCAACCGCCAGGCAGGGCCACTTCGGCCTCGCCGAAACGGGCAACCATCGGGCCCAGCACCAGAATCGAGGCGCGCATGGTCTTGACCAGCTCGTAAGGTGCAACCAGTGTCTTGATGGTGCGAGGGTCGATCTCGACCGCCAGCTTTTCGTCGATCACCGGCTCGATGCCCATGCGCCCGAAGAGCTCGATCATGGTGGTGATGTCGTGCAGGTGCGGCAGGTTGCCCACGGTGACCGGGCCGTCGGCCAGCAGGGTCGCCGCCAGGATTGGCAAGGCTGCGTTCTTCGCGCCCGAAATGCGGATCTCGCCATCAAGGCAAGCGCCGCCAGTAATAATCAGTTTGTCCATTGGAATCTCGCCGCCACGTTGGCTCAGGTGCGCTCAGCCCAGGCTGCGCTGCTGAAAAATTTCATGGTTACCGCATGGATGCTGCCATTGGCGATCCACGGATTCAGGTGAGCATAGATCGCCTGCTGGCGTTTGACCGGGCTCAGGCCAGCCAACTCGTCGCTGATCACGTTCAACTGGAAGTTGCAGCCTTCGCCTTCAACTTCGACCCGGGAACCCGGCAATTTCTCTTCAAGGAAGCTTTTAACTTCTACGGCCTGCATGCTCAACCTCAATCGGCGCCCGATGCGCACGGGTCGGCCATCATACAAAAAAGCCCCTCGCCTGCGAAGCCCAACGAGGGCTTCGCTGACCGAGGGGCCATCATCCGTGCCGGGCCATCAGGTTGCCAGCACTTCATCGAGGTCATAGACCTCGGCAATTTCCCGCATGTCGTCTGGCATGCTGCGCACCTGGCAACCCTTGCCTGCGGCCTGGGCATCGCGCATGAAGGCCAGCAGCAACGACAGGCCGACACTGGTGGAACGCTGCACTGCCGAACAATCGAGCACCAGCTGCGCCTCGCGGCAGGCCGCAATCAGCGCCTTGCCCTGCTTGCGCAGGACCGGCCCGCTGCGGTAGTCCAGCACGCCGGCCAGGCGCAGCACGCCCGGCTCGGCCATGCTTACACCGGCCTCACTCATTTGACGGTCTTCTCCGGCGAGTTGTCGGCGGCCTGCTTGGCCTTGGCCACTTCGCCGGCCCAGCCGTCGATGGTCTTGTCCAGGTCGTTGCCATTGCGCTGCATGGCGTCGGCGAACTGGTCGCGGAACAGCTTGCCGATGTTGATGCCGTTGACGATCACGTTGCGCACCTTCCACTCGCCACCGATGTTTTCCAGGGTGTACTGCACCGGATACACGGCACCGTTGTTGCCGGTGACTTTCATACCAACGCTGGCGCGCTTGCCGTCATCAGCCTTGGCCGGGTCGACGGTGATGCCCTGATTGTTGTACTCGAGCAGGGCATTGCCATAGAACTGCATCAGGCTGCGCTTGAAGTTTTCCTGGAAGCGCTGCATCTGCTCGGGGGTAGCCTTGCGCGAGTACTTGACGGTCATGATGCTTTTGGAAATACCGTCAGCGTCCACCACCGGGCCGAGGATGCGGTTCAGCGCATCATAGAAGGCATTGGGGTTGGACTTGTACTGTTCCTTGTTGGCCTTGAGGTCGCCCAGCAGTTCAGTGGTGGTGCCCTGAACCACATCGTGTGGCGTCTGCGCAGCCACGGTCAGCAGGGGGAAGGCTGCCAGCAGGACCAGCAGGCCACGTCGCAGGATGGAAATCATGGAAACTCCTTAATTAGCCGGTTGCGCTTCTTTCGGTTCCTTGCCAACGGAGTTGAGCAGGAACTTGCCAATCAGATCTTCCAGCACCAGTGCCGACTGGGTGTCGTGGATGGTCCCGCCGTCCTTGAGCACCTGGTCCTCACCGCCCACGCTGATGCCGATGTACTTCTCGCCAAGCAACCCGGCGGTCAGGATCGAGGCAGTGGAGTCGGTCGGCAGGTTGTCCACCGACTTGTCCAGCTGCAGCGTCACCCGACCGGTGTACGAGTCACGGTCCAGATCGATGGCGGTAACCTTGCCGATGGTCACACCGGCCATGGTCACTTTAGCTCTGACCGTCAAACCGGCGATATTGTCGAAGTAGGCATAAACTTTATAGGTATCGCTGCTCGGGCTGGCCGACAGCCCGCTGACACGCAGGGCGAGCAGCAGCAGCGCCAGGATCCCGGCCAGGAGGAACAGGCCGACACCGATTTCCAGGGTGCGGTTTTGCATCAGAAATCTCCAAACATCAAGGCGGTCAGAATAAAGTCCAGACCCAGCACTGCCAACGAGGCATAGACCACGGTCTTGGTGGTGGCACGGCTGATCCCCTCTGAGGTGGGCTCACAGTCATACCCCTGGAATACGGCGATCCAGGTCGTGACGAAGGCAAATACCAGGCTCTTGATCAGCCCGTTGAGCACGTCGTCGGTGAACGAAACACTGTTCTGCATGTTGGCCCAGAACGAGCCCTCGTAGACGCCCAGCCAGTCCACCGCCACCCACGAGCCACCCCAGATGCCGACCACGCTAAAAATCAGCGCCAGCAACGGCAGCGAGATGAAACCGGCCCACAGGCGTGGCGCGACGATGTACTTGAGCGGGTCGACGCCGATCATTTCAAGGCTCGACAACTGCTCGGTGGACTTCATGTTGCCGATTTCTGCGGTCAGCGCCGAACCGGCACGGCCGGCAAACAGCAATGCCGTCACCACCGGGCCGAGCTCACGCAGCAGGGTCAGGGCGACCATCTGTCCCACCGCCTGCTCCGAGCCGTACTTGGTCAGGATGCTGAAGCCCTGCAGCGCCAGCACCATGCCGATGAACACGCCGGACACGACGATGATCGCCAGCGACAGCACGCCCACCGAATACAGCTGCTTGACCAGCAGCTGGAAGCCGCCACCGATGCCGCCACGGCCGATCAGCGCATGGAACAGGAACAGGCAGGAGCGCCCCAGCACCGCCAGCACGTCGATGGCCGAGCGCCCCAGCAGGCGGACACGTTCGAGTAAGGATTTTCTGCGCATCAACGCGCTCCCAGCAGGTCGGCGCGGTAGTCAGGCGCAGGAAAATGGAAAGGCACCGGGCCGTCCGGGTCGCCCTTCATGAACTGGCGAATGCGCGGGTTGTCCGAGCCCATCAGCTCGTCAGGCGTCCCCTGGCCCAGCACCTGTCCGTCACCTACCACATAGATGTAGTCGGCGATGCTGGCGGTTTCCGCCAGGTCGTGGGAAACAACGATGCTGGTGATACCCAGGGCGTCGTTGAGCAGGCGGATCAGACGCACCAATACACCCATGGCGATCGGGTCCTGGCCGACGAACGGTTCGTCGTACATGAGGATCTGCGGGTCCAGGGCAATCGCCCGGGCCAACGCCACACGGCGTTTCATGCCACCGGACAGCTCGTCGGGCATCAGGTCGATGGCACCGCGCAGCCCCACGGCCTGCAGCTTCATCAGCACGATATCGCGGATCATCTCGTCCGACAGCTGGGTGTGCACGCGCAGCGGGAACGCGACGTTCTCGAACACATCGAGATCGGTGAACAGCGCGCCGCTCTGGAACAGCACCCCCATCTGCTTGCGGGCGTCGAACAGGTCGCTGCGCGACAGCGTCGGCAGGTTCTGCCCGGCAACCCAGACCTCACCGCTGGAGGGGCGCAACTGCGCGCCCATCAGGCGGAGCAACGTGGTCTTGCCGCAACCCGATGGCCCCATGATACCGGTGACCTTGCCGCGCGGGATGCGAATGTCGACGTTGCTGAAAATGCTGCGCGAACCGCGTTTGAAGGTAACCCCCTTCAACTCGACCGCGTAGGCGCTATCCACACTCATCTAGACTCCTTGCTAGTGCAGCCTCGTCCTAATGGACGTCGGCCTCCATCTGGAAGGCACAAGCGCCCCTGGCAGGCCGAATAGCGGCGAACTATAGCACCGCTGACAGCGCCGCCCCAAGGTCGGCTAACGAGTCGTTCAGCCCTGCGACAGGCTGGCGAGACATTCACCACGGCAATCGAAAGCGTGAGGGTTTCTTTCATTGCAGCTATAATCGCCGCCTTTTCATCAGGCATTGCTTTTTCGACATGAGCCAATCCAGCGAGCTGATCCAATCCGCCCAACGCACCCTGCGCCTGGAACTCGAGGCCGTAGAGGCCCTGCTGGCGCGCATCGACGACAATTTCGTCAAGGCCTGCGAACTGATCCTGGCCAGCAAGGGCCGGGTCGTCGTGGTCGGCATGGGCAAGTCCGGGCACATCGGCAACAAGATCGCCGCCACCCTGGCCAGCACCGGCACGCCAGCGTTTTTCGTGCACCCGGCCGAAGCCAGCCATGGCGACATGGGCATGATCACCCGCGATGATGTCATCCTTGCCCTGTCGAATTCCGGCAGCACCGCCGAAATCGTCACCCTGCTGCCGCTGATCAAGCGCCTGGGCATCAAGCTGATCAGTCTGACCGGCAACCCGGACTCGCCCCTGGCCCAGGCTGCCGAGGTCAACCTCGACGCCCGCGTCGAGCAAGAGGCCTGCCCGCTGAACCTGGCCCCCACCTCCTCCACCACCGCATCGCTGGTGCTGGGCGACGCGCTGGCCATTGCCCTGCTCGAAGCTCGCGGCTTCACCGCCGAGGACTTTGCCTTCTCGCACCCGGGTGGTGCACTGGGCCGCCGCCTGCTGCTCAAGGTGGAAAACGTGATGCACGCCGGCGACGAACTGCCCCAGGTGCCCCGCGGCACCCTGCTCAAGGACGCACTCCTTGAAATGTCCCGCAAAGGCCTGGGCATGACCGTGATCGTCGAAGCCGATGGCAAGCTGGCAGGGATCTTCACCGACGGCGACCTGCGCCGCAGCCTGGACCGCAACATCGACGTCCACACCACCCTGATCGACCAGGTAATGACCGTGCACGGCAAGACGGCCCGCGCCGAAATGCTTGCGGCCGAGGCCCTGAAGATCATGGAAGACCACAAGATCGGCGCCCTGGTGGTGGTGGACCGCGAGGACCGCCCCACCGGCGCCCTGAACATGCACGACCTGCTGCGCGCCGGCGTGATGTAAAGGAGCGATGGAATGAACCAGGACCTCATGCAACGCGGCAAGAACATCAAGCTGGCAGTGTTCGACGTGGACGGCGTGCTCACCGACGGGCGCCTGTACTTCCTCGAGGACGGCAGCGAGTTCAAGACCTTCAACACCCTCGACGGCCAGGGCATCAAGATGCTCATGGCCTCGGGCGTGACCACCGCGATCATCAGCGGGCGCAAGACCCCGGTGGTCGAGCGCCGGGCGAAGAACCTCGGCATCCCGCACCTGTACCAAGGCCGCGAGGACAAACTGGTGGTGCTGGACGGCCTGCTCGCCGAACTGGGCCTGAGCTATGCTCAAGTGGCCTACCTGGGCGACGACCTGCCCGACCTGCCGGTAATCCGCCGGGTCGCACTGGGCATGGCGGTGGCCAACGCCGCGCCGTTCGTTCGCCAGCACGCCCATGGCGTGACCCAGGCACGTGGCGGCGAAGGCGCGGCCCGTGAATTCTGCGAACTGATCATGCAGGCCCAGGGCACCCTGGACGCTGCCAACGCCAACTACCTGTAAGGCTGCCCATGTTCAGCAAGAAAGCCCGCAACATTGCGCTGCTCGCGGTGATCGCCGCCCTGCTGGTGGCGATCGGCTACTGGAATGTCAGCCCGGAAAGCTTCCTCGACAAGCCTGTGGCCCAGGTCGACGAAAGCGCCATCGACTACTACGCAGTCAACGCCCACAGCGTGCAGTTCCTGCCCGACGGCAAGCTGCAGTACGAAATGACCGCTGACAAGGTCGAACACCTGAAAGCCAGCGAAATCACCCTGCTGACCACGCCGGACCTGCACCTGTACCGCGGTACCGAATACCCGTGGCACGTACAGAGCACCCGCGCCGAGGTCAACCCGGACGGCAGCGAAGTCGAACTGATCGACAACGTACGGGTCGCCCGCACCGACGAAAAGCAGCGTGAAATGATCATTACCAGCTCACGCATGACCGTGTTCCCGCAGAAGCAATATGCGCAGACCGAGCAAGCCGTTAGAATCGACGGCGCCGGTGGCACAACTACGGGCAAAGGAATGAAAGCGTATTTGAAAGAAGGCAAGATGGACTTGCTCTCTAACGTAAGAGGACAGTATGAGGCTCGTTAAAACCCTCCCCCTTTTGCTCAGCCTGAGCGCAGCACTGGGAAGCGCGAGCGCCCTCGCCCTGCCGAATGACCGTGACCAGCCTATCCGCATCCAGGCCGATAACGCCCACCTGGACGACAAGCAGGGCGTGGCCACCTACACCGGCGACGTGATCATCACCCAGGGTTCGATGATGATCAAAGGCAACACCGTGACCATCACCCGTTCCGCCTCCGGCGACATCGACGTGGTGACCTCGGTGGGCAACCTGGCCTACTTCGAGCAGCAGCAGAGCGCAGCCAAGCCGGACAAGATGAAAGGCTGGGCGGTGACCATCCAGTACCAGTCGCAGAAGGACATGGTGATCCTCACCGACCGCGCCAAGGTCGAGAACGAAGGCAACACCACCGAAGGCGAGAAGATCGTCTACAACACCCAGACCCAGGTGGCGACCGCCGGTCGTGGTGGCAACGTGACCTCGCCGCGTCAGCGTATCGACATGGTGATCCAGCCCAAGAAGAAGGCCGAGTAAATGGCAACCCTCAAAGCCCAGCACCTGGCCAAGAGCTACAAGGGGCGGCAAGTCGTACGCGACGTCAGCCTGTCTATCGACAGCGGCCAGATCGTCGGCCTGCTCGGCCCCAACGGCGCCGGCAAGACCACCTGCTTCTACATGATCGTCGGCCTGGTCCAGGCCGATCAGGGGCGCGTGCTGATCGACAACCTCGATGTCAGCCACCAGCCCATGCACGGTCGCGCCCGCGCGGGCATCGGCTATCTGCCGCAGGAAGCCTCGATCTTCCGCAAGCTGTCGGTGGCCGACAACATCATGGCCATCCTCGAGACCCGCAAGGACCTCGACCGCGACGGCCGGCGCAAAGAGCTGGAAAGCCTGCTGCAGGAATTCCACATCAGCCACATTCGCGACAACCTCGGCATGAGCCTGTCCGGTGGTGAGCGCCGCCGCGTGGAAATTGCCCGCGCGCTGGCGACCGCACCCAAGTTCATCCTGCTGGACGAACCGTTTGCCGGTGTCGACCCGATTTCGGTCGGCGACATCAAGCAGATCATCCATCACCTCAAGGCCAAGGGCATCGGTGTACTGATCACCGACCACAACGTGCGTGAGACCCTGGATATCTGCGAAACCGCCTATATCGTCAATGATGGCCGGCTGATCGCCGAAGGCGACGCCGAAACCATCCTGGCCAACGACCTGGTCAAAGAAGTTTACCTGGGCCACGAGTTCCGGCTCTGAGCCCGGCACGTGCCTGGAGTACTGGCAAATAGCCCTGGAACCTGGGGTAAAGTGTTACGGTACTCTAGGCAAACGCTACAATTTAAGGCATAAAACTTGCTTGATCTGGCGCCCCGGCGCCCTCGTGTAGTGGATGGCGCATGCGCGCCGGCGAACAAGGTATTAAGCCCCAGCCATGAAACCATCGCTCGTCCTAAAAATGGGCCAGCAACTGACGATGACACCGCAGTTGCAACAGGCCATCCGCCTGCTCCAGCTCTCCACCCTGGACCTCCAACAGGAAATCCAGGAAGCGCTGGAGTCGAACCCGATGCTCGAACGTCAGGAAGACGGCGACGACTTCGACAACAGCGACCCGATGGCGGACAACGCCGAGAACAAGCCGGCCGCCGAAGTCCAGGACAACAGCTTCCAGGAAAGCACCACCAGTGCCGACACCCTGGAAGACGGTGAATGGAGCGAGCGCATCCCCAACGAACTGCCGGTCGACACCGCCTGGGAAGACATCTACCAGACCAGTGCCAGCAGCTTGCCGAGCAACGACGACGACGAGTGGGACTTCACCACCCGCACATCGGCCGGCGAAAGCCTGCAAAGCCACCTGCTGTGGCAACTGAACCTGGCTCCGATGTCCGACACCGACCGCCTGATCGCCGTCACCCTGATCGACAGCATCAACGGCCAGGGCTACCTGGAAGACACCCTAGAGGAGATCTGCGCCGGTTTCGATCCGGAGCTGGATATCGAGCTGGACGAGGTCGAAGCGGTACTGCACCGCATCCAGCAGTTCGAGCCAGCAGGCGTTGCCGCCCGCACCCTTGGCGAATGCCTGTTGCTGCAATTGCGCCAGCTGCCCGCCAGCACCCCGTGGATGGCGGAAGCCAAGCGCCTGGTCACCGACTTCATCGACCTGCTCGGCAGCCGTGACTACAGCCAGCTGATGCGTCGCATGAAAATCAAGGAAGACGAGCTGCGCCAGGTCATCGAGCTGGTACAAAGCCTCAACCCGCGCCCCGGCTCGCAGATCGAGTCCAGCGAGCCTGAGTACGTGGTGCCCGACGTCATCGTACGCAAGGACAGCGACCGCTGGCTGGTGGAGCTGAACCAGGAGGCCATTCCGCGGCTGCGCGTAAACCCGCAGTACGCTGGCTTTGTGCGCCGAGCCGACACCAGTGCCGACAACACCTTCATGCGCAACCAGCTGCAGGAAGCGCGCTGGTTCATCAAGAGCCTGCAAAGCCGCAACGAAACCCTGATGAAGGTGGCCACGCAGATCGTCGAGCACCAGCGCGGCTTCCTCGACCACGGCGACGAAGCGATGAAGCCCTTGGTACTGCATGACATTGCCGAAGCGGTGGGCATGCACGAGTCGACCATTTCGCGGGTAACCACGCAGAAATACATGCACACCCCGCGTGGCATCTACGAACTGAAATACTTTTTCTCCAGCCACGTCAGCACCTCCGAAGGCGGAGAATGCTCGTCTACGGCGATCCGCGCGATCATCAAGAAACTGGTTGCGGCGGAAAATCAGAAAAAGCCATTGAGTGACAGCAAGATCGCTGGTTTACTGGAGGCACAAGGCATCCAGGTAGCCCGTCGCACCGTCGCCAAGTACCGCGAGTCCCTCGGCATCGCACCGTCGAGCGAGCGCAAGCGACTGATGTAGCCCCTGAGATGTGCCACAGCGTTTGTGGGGCAGGTGCAAGACCTGCCTCTTTATGCACGGGCAACAAAGGAGAAGCTGTATGCAAGTCAATATCAGTGGACAGCATGTAGAAGTCACCCAGCCACTGCGCGATTATGTGCTTGAAAAGCTCGCTCGCGTGGAAAGTCACTTCGACAAGATCACCAACGTGCAGGTCATCATGAAAGTCGAGAAGCTGCAGCAGAAGGTCGAGGCGACCTTGCAGATTCCCGGCGGCGAAGTGGTTGCCAACGCCGAACACGAAGACATGTATGCAGCGATCGACGCCTTGGCCGACAAGCTCGACCGCCAACTGAAAAAACACAAGGAAAAACAGCAAAGCCTGCTGCAAGGTGCAGCTGCCCGCTGATCCCCCTCATCCATGATCCGACTTGAAACCATCCTGACCCCCGGCCGTTCCCTCGTGAACGTGCCGGGCGGCAGCAAGAAGCGCGCCCTGGAAAAGGTCGCCACCGTCATCGCCGAACAAGTACCCGAACTGGAGATGCAAGACGTCTTCGAAAAACTGGTCGCCCGGGAAAAACTCGGTTCGACCGGTTTCGGCAACGGCATCGCCATCCCGCACTGCCGGCTTGAAGGATGTTCCGCTCCGGTCAGCGCCCTGCTGCACCTGGAAGCGCCTATCGACTACGACGCCATCGATGGCGCGCCGGTGGACCTGCTGTTCGTCCTGCTGGTGCCAGAAGCCGCCACCGATGCCCATCTGGAATTGCTGCGCCAGATTGCCAGCATGCTCGATCGCAAGGAGGTCCGTGATCGCCTGCGTGCGGCCACCAGCAGCGAGGCCCTGTTCCAGGTTGTCCTGGACGTACAGAACGAGCACTGAACATGCGCCTGATCATCGTCAGCGGCCGGTCCGGCTCCGGCAAGAGCACCGCCCTCGATGTCCTGGAAGACAACGGTTTCTACTGCATTGACAACCTGCCCGCCGGGCTGCTGCCGCAACTGGCGGAAAATGCGCTGATCAACACCGAGTTGCAGCAACCCAAGGTCGCCGTGTCGATCGACGCGCGCAACTTGCCCAGCCACCTGACGCGTTTCCCCGAGTTGCTCGAAGAAGCCCGCGCCCGGCATATCCAGTGCGACGTGCTGTACCTGGATGCCGACGAAGACGTACTGCTCAAGCGCTTCTCGGAAACCCGCCGACGCCACCCGCTGACCAACGCCAACCGCTCGCTCGCGGAAGCGATCCGGGTAGAAAGCGAATTGCTGGGGCCGATTGCAGACCTGGCCGACCTGAAGATCGACACCACCAGCCTGAACCTGTATCAGCTGCGTGATTCGATCAAGCTGCGCCTGCTCAACCAGCCCGAGCCTGGCACCGCGTTCCTGGTCGAGTCGTTCGGTTTCAAGCGCGGAATGCCGGTCGATGCCGACCTGGTGTTCGATGTGCGCTGCCTGCCCAACCCTTACTGGAAGCCCGAGCTGCGTGAGCACTCCGGCCTCGACCAACCGGTGATCGACTACCTGGCCGCACAGCCGGATGTCGAAGAGATGTTCAACGACATTTCCAGCTACCTGCTCAAGTGGCTGCCCCGCTTCGCTGCCAGCAACCGTGCCTACGTCACCATTGCCATTGGCTGCACCGGCGGCCACCACCGCTCGGTGTACATCACCGAACGCCTTGGCCAGTTGTTGCAGCAATCCCTGAAAAACGTCCAGGTCCGCCACCGCGACCTCTAGCCCAAGGATCCGCCCCACGATGCCCGCCCGTGAAATCACCATCATCAACAAGCTGGGTCTGCATGCCCGGGCGGCAGCCAAGTTCGTCGGCGTTGCCGGCCGCTTCCCCTGCCAGGTCAGGGTTGGCCGTGCGCCGGACAAGCTGGTGGATGGCAAGAGCATCATGGCGGTGATGATGCTGGCGGCCGGCAAAGGCACCCAGGTGCACCTGCATACCGAAGGCGAGCAGGACGACGATGCCATGGCAGCGCTGGTCGAACTGATCAACAACTTCTTCGACGAAGGCGAATGAATGGCAAGCGGTACGCTTACCCTGTGGGAGCGGCTTTAGCCGCGAAGAATCCAACGCGGTGCATGGCACCGGCTGCGCCGGTGTTCGCGGCTAAAGCCGCTCCCACAGAGTCCCCGCTAATTCAATGAGTTATGTGCCGCTCCCACAGCGAAACCGGTGAACACCCCATCATCCGGCGCAAACCGATGCACAGCCCCAAGCGGGCCAGGCCAGGTCCAACCAGGCGAAGCCGCGTGCCAATAGCAGCGCAGTGCCTGCCAGCAACAGCAAAGTCCCAAGCGTCATGCGAAACAGGCGAAACAGGCGCACACGGCTGACGGACATCATCTGGGAGCGCATACCGGGGAGACTCACTTCAGGGTTTCGAGGTAGCGGCGCTCCACTTCCGCCCAGTCAATGACGTTGTAAAAGGCACCGATGTATTCCGGACGACGGTTCTGGTACTTCAGGTAATAGGCATGCTCCCACACGTCCAGGCCGAGGATTGGCGTGTTGCCGTGCATCAGCGGGCTGTCCTGGTTGCCGCTGCTTTCCACTACCAGCGTTTTCTGCGGGGTCACGCTGAGCCAGGCCCAGCCACTGCCGAAGCGGGTCAGCGCAGCCTTGGTGAAGGCCTCCTTGAAGGCATCGAAGCCGTCCAGTTGGGCGTCGATGGCCTGCGCCAGAGCACCCTGCGGCTCTCCCCCGCCCTGCGGCGACATCACGGTCCAGAACAGGCTGTGGTTGGCGTGCCCGCCGCCATGGTTGGTCACCGCACCACGCAGGTTTTCCGGCAGTTGCCCGACCGCGCCGAGCAGTTTTTCCACCGGCCACTCAGCCCACTCGGTGCCTTCGATGGCGGCGTTGAGGCCAGTGACGTAGGTCTGGTGGTGCTTGGTGTGGTGGATTTCATGGTCTGCGCGTCGATGTGCGGTTCCAGCGCAGCGTAAGCGTAAGGCAGTGCAGGCAAGGTATGGGGCATATCAGTGAATTCCGTAGGCATGGGTTGGGCGATGACCAACGCGGCCACCGCTGGCGCTTGGGCCGTGACTCAGTGTCAGATACCACCGGCGGTGAGTTTTTCGGGGTCCAGTAGCGCTTCCAGCTGGTCACGCGACAGGTCGGTGTGCTCCAGCGCCACGTCGATGATCGGACGGCCCTGTTTGTAAGCGGTCTTGGCGATTTCAGCGGCCTTGAGGTAGCCGATGATCGGGTTCAGCGCCGTGACCAGAATCGGGTTGCGTGCCAGGGCTTCCTTGAGCTTGCTTTCGTTGACCTTGAAGCTGGCGATGGCCTTGTCGGCCAGCAGGCGGCTAACGTTGGCCATCAGCTCGATGCTCTCCAGCAGGTTGCGGGCGATCACCGGCAGCATCACGTTCAGCTCGAAGTTGCCGGACTGGCCAGCGATGGCAATGGTGGCGTCATTGCCGATCACTTGGGCGGCGACCATGGCGGTGGCCTCTGGAATCACCGGGTTGACCTTGCCAGGCATGATAGAAGAGCCCGGCTGCAGACCTTGCAGCTCGATTTCGCCCAGCCCGGCCAGCGGGCCAGAGTTCATCCAGCGCAGGTCGTTGGCAATCTTCATCAACGCCACGGCGGCAGTCTTGAGCTGGCCGGACAGGGCCACTGCGGTGTCCTGCGAGCCGATCAGGGCGAACAGGTTTCGCCCGGGGGTGAACTCGACCTGGGTCAGGCCGCTGAGCTGGCGGGCGAAACCAGCAGCGAATTGCGGGTGGGCGTTGATGCCGGTACCCACGGCCGTGCCACCCTGGGCCAGCGCCTGCAGGCTAGGCAGGGTCGCTTCGATGTGTGCCTTGGCGCCATTGATCTGTGCCGCCCAGCCATCCAGCACCTGGCTCATGCGCACCGGCATGGCGTCCATCAGGTGGGTGCGGCCGGTCTTCACGTACTGATGCACCTGTGCCGACTTGGCCTCGATCACCTGTACCAGGTGCGCCAGGGCGGGCAGTAGCTGCTCGTGCAAGGCCAGGGCGGCGCTGACGTGAATGGTGGTCGGGATGATGTCGTTGCTGCTCTGGCCGCAGTTGACGTGGTCGTTGGCGTTGACGGCTTCACCCAGCACGCGGCTGGCCAGTGTGGCGATCACCTCGTTGGCGTTCATGTTCGAGCTGGTGCCGGAGCCTGTCTGGAACACATCCACCGGGAAATGCTGGATGAAGTCACCCGCCAGGAGTTGCTCGACTGCCGTTACGATGGCCTGGCCTTGCGCGGTCGACAACTGTTCCAGTTCGACGTTGGCCTTGGCCGCGGCAGCCTTGGCCAGCAGTAATGCACGAATGAACTGGGCCGGCATGCGCTGGCCGCTGATCGGGAAATTGTCGACCGCGCGTTGGGTCTGGGCACCGTACAGGGCCTGGGCCGGCACCTGCAGTTCGCCCATGCTGTCACGCTCGATACGGGTATCACTCATCATCAGATCCTTGCATCAGTTCATCGGGAGAAATCGACGGCAGCAGGCGGCAATTGGCCAACTGCATGGCGTAGGGCTGCCAGCGCTGGTTCTGTGCCTCGCGGTCGAGGTTGCGCAGGTCCAGCAGCGGGCGCCAGGCCTGGTCCAGGCACAGGCAGCGCCAATGCCAGGGCAGCATGCGGTCGCAGGCGGTATCCAGCAGCAGGCGGAAGGAGGTCAGCGCCACCGTCCATGGCGAGGTCTCGGTGCAGCACACCAGGTAACGGCCTTCAGCCAGGTAATGCTCGATCAGGCGCGGTTCGTCGGGCTCCAGCGCACAGCGGATGCGCCGGCTGAGCCAGCGCCAGTTTTCCAGGTAGGGCAGTTCGCGGAGGACGGGTTTCATGAACATCATCGCCGGGTTACTGGAGAATGATATTAATTATTAAATGATAAACAGAATCACTTCAACAAGAAGCTGATGGAACAAAAAACCCGGCGCGCGGGCCGGGTCTTTGGTTTCATTGAAAATTCTGTAGTGCCTGCACCGGCCTCTTCGCGGGTAAACCCGCTCCCACAGGAATCGCATAAGGCTCAGTCTTGTGCAGTACCTGTAGGAGCGGGTTTACCCGCGAAGAGGCCGGTACAGGCTATGAATCAGCTACCCGCCACAGTCATCCGCTCGATCAGCACCGACCCGGTGTGAATGTTGCTGCGGGTCTCAAGATCGCTGCCGATCGCGACAATCTGCTGGAACATGTCTTTCATGTTCCCGGCAATGGTCACTTCCTGCACCGCGTGCTGAATCTCGCCATTCTCGACCCAGAAGCCCGCCGCGCCACGGGAATAATCACCCGTCACCATGTTCAGGCCATGCCCCATCAACTCGGTCACCAGCAGCCCTCGGCCCATGCGCCGGATCAGCGCCGCCTGGTCTTCGACCCCATGGCTGACGAACAGGTTGTGCACGCCGCCGGCATTGGCCGTGCTTGGCAAACCCAGCTTGCGCCCGGAATAGGTACCCAGCAGGTACGACACCAGCTCACCCTTGTCGACGAACGGCTTGGCATAGGTAGCCAGGCCATCGCCGTCGAATGCGGCACTGCCCAGTGCCCGCGGAATGTGCGGGCGCTCGTCGAGGGTCAGCCAGGTGGGGAACAGGCGCTGGCCGATGGTCCCCTCCAGGAACGACGACTTGCGGTACAGGTTGCCGCCGGAGATGGCCGACAGGAAGCTGCCGAATAAGCCACCTGCCAGCTCGGCCGAGAACAGCACCGGCACCTCGCAGGTCGGCACCGGCCGCGCACCCAGACGGCTGGCTGCACGCTGGGCAGCGCGCATGCCGATGCTACGCGGGTCGGCCAGCAGGTTGCCCTGCCGGTTCACGTCGTACCAGTAGTCACGCTGCATCTGGCCGTCGCCTTCGGCGATCATCACACAGCTCAGGCTGTGCCGGGTCGAGGCGTAGCCACCGATGAAACCATGGCTGTTGCCATACACGCGGCAACCCTGGTGGGTATTGAGGGTGGTACCGTCGGCATTGAGGATACGCGGGTCGGCGTCGAACGCCGCCGCTTCGCAGGCCAGGGCCATCTCGATGGCCTTCTCTGGCTCGAGGTTCCAGTCGTGGTACAGGTCCAGGTCCGGGATCTCGCGGGCCATCAACGCTGCGTCGGCCAGGCCGGCACATTCGTCCTCGGAGGTATGCCTGGCAATCGCCAAGGCTGCGGCGACGGTTTCGCGGATCGCTTCCGGGCCACTGGCCGAGGTGCTTGCCGAGCCTTTGCGCTGGCCCACATAGAGGGTGATGCCAAAGCCCTGGTCGCGGTTGAACTCGACCGTCTCGACCTCTCGCTGACGTACCGTGGTGGACAGGCCCTGCTCCAGCGACACCGCCACTTCGCAGGCACTGGCCCCCTGGCGGCGCGCCTCGGCGATGATCGCCTCGACCTGCTCCTGCAATGCTGGCAGGTCCTTCGGACCTACGCTCTGGACTGCACTCATGGTTCTCTCCACTCAAATTCTGCGTTCGGCGAGGGTCATTCTACGACCGGGCCGGACAAGCGGCCCCCGACTGGTTATCATGGCGGCGATTTCTAGCGGACTGCCACCATGGTTGATTCAAACGACGACGCCTTCGACGGCGAAAAAAGCAAAACCCAGATCAAGCGCGAGCTGCATGCGCTGGTCGAACTCGGCGAGCGCCTTACCACGCTCAAGGCCGATACCCTGGCTCGCCTGCCGTTGACCGACGAGCTGCGCAAGGCCCTGGCCGAAGCCAGCAAGCACACCGCTCACGGTGCCCGCAAACGCCACATGTCGTTTGTCGGCAAGCTGATGCGCGTGCAGGACCTGGATGCCATCCACGCTCTGCTCGAACAGATGGACAGCTCGACCCGCCAGTACAATGAGCGCTTCCACAGCCTGGAGCGCTGGCGCGACCGGTTGATCGACGGTAATGACGAAGACCTCGAACGCTTCGTCAACGAATACCCCGACACCGACCGCCAGCAGCTGCGCTCGCTGGTACGCCATGCCCAGCACGAGAAGGCCCGGAACAAGCCGCCTGCCGCCGCGCGCAAGGTGTTCAAGTACATCCGCGACCTCGACGAGCTGCAGCGCGGATTGCGCTGATCGCCATGGGGCCGCTTTGCGGCCCATTCGCAGCACAAGGCGGCTCCTACAGAAATACGCGATCCCTGTAGGAGCAGCCTTGTGCTGCGAATGGACCGCAAAGCGGTCCCTGAAGCCATCACGCCCCTGTACCGCCCACGGTGATCGCATCCAGCTTCAAGGTCGGCTGCCCGACCCCCACTGGAACCGACTGCCCGTCCTTGCCGCAAGTCCCTACCCCGCTGTCCAGCGCCAGGTCGTTACCGACCATCGACACCCGGCTCATCGCCTCCGGGCCGTTGCCGATCAGGGTCGCCCCCTTCACCGGCGCGGTAATCTTGCCGTCTTCGATCAGGTAGGCCTCACTGGTCGAGAACACGAACTTGCCGCTGGTAATGTCCACCTGGCCACCGCCGAGGTTGGCGCAGTAGATACCCTTCTTCACCGAAGCGATGATTTCCTGCGGGTCGCTTTCGCCCGCACGCATGTAGGTGTTGGTCATGCGCGGCATCGGCAGGTGCGCGTAGGATTCGCGGCGGCCGTTGCCGGTCACCGCCATGCCCATCAGGCGCGCGTTCAGCTTGTCCTGCATGTAGCCCTTGAGCACACCGTTCTCGATCAATGTGGTGCACTCGGTCGGGGTGCCTTCGTCATCCACGCTCAGCGAGCCACGGCGGCCTTCGAGGGTGCCGTCGTCGACAATGGTGCACAGGCTCGACGCCACTTTCTCGCCAATGCGGCCGCTGAACGCCGAACTGCCCTTGCGGTTGAAGTCACCTTCCAGGCCATGGCCGACAGCCTCGTGCAGCAGCACGCCCGACCAGCCCGAACCCAGCACCACCGGCAGGGTACCAGCCGGTGCCGGGATCGCCTCCAGGTTCACCAGGGCCTGGCGCAGCGCTTCGCGGGCATAGCCCATGACCCGCTCTTCGGTGAAGAAGCGGTAGTCGGTACGCCCGCCACCGCCCTGCCCGCCACGCTCGCGGCGGCCGTTCTGCTCGACGATTACGCTGACGTTGAAGCGCACCAGCGGGCGCACGTCGGCGGCCAGGCTGCCATCGGCCGCAGCGATCAGGATGCGTTCCCATACCCCGGCCATGCTCACACTGACCTGCTGGATACGCGGGTCCAGCGCGCGGGTGGCGGCGTCGACACGCTTGAGCAGCTCGACCTTCTCGGCACGGCTGAGCACATCCAGCGGGTTGTCCGCCGGATAAAGGGCAGTCACGTCCTGGCTGCGGAAGGCCTGCACCTTGCCGTTCTGCCCGGCACGGGAGATCGAACGGGCGGCACGGGCGGCCGAGGTCAGCGCTTCGAGGTTGATTGCGTTGCTGTAGGCAAAGCCGGTCTTTTCACCGGACTGGGCACGCACGCCCACGCCCTGGTCGAGGTTGAAACTGCCCTCTTTGACGATGCCGTCTTCCAGCGCCCAGGTTTCCGAGATCTGGCCCTGGAAATACAGGTCGGCGGCATCGATGCCGGGGCCGGCCAACTCACCCAGCACGCTCTGCAGGCTGTCCAGGGTCAAGCCGCCTGGGGCCAGGAGCTGCTCGCTGACGGTGGATAACATCTGGCTCATAGTCACTCCGAGGTGTGCGCAGGCCGCAACGCGCCCTGCGAGAAAAAGCGCCGGTGCGATACCACCGGCATGCGCGCCCGGATGGACGCTTGTTCGTCAATGTCGCGTTCGGCGAGCAATACTGCTTCACCTTGCGCCTGTGCAGCGACGATGCGCCCCCAGGGGTCGACGATCGCCGCATGGCCATGGGTTTCCCGTGGCCCCGGGTGGGTGCCGCCCTGTGCCGCAGCCAGCAGGTAGCACTGGGTCTCGATGGCCCGGGCGCGCACAAGCACTTCCCAATGTGCCGCGCCCGTTACCGCAGTGAAGGCGGCTGGCGCAGTGATAAGTTCCGCGCCGGCGGCGCGCAGTGCGCTGTACAGTTCGGGGAAGCGCAGGTCGTAGCACACGCTCAGCCCCAGCCGCCCTACTGGCGTATCGGCCACCACTACCTGGGCGCCGTGGGCATAGTCGTCGGACTCGCGGTAACGGCCACGATTGTCGGCAACGTCCACATCGAACAGGTGCAGCTTGTCATAACGTGCCGCCACCTCACCGTGTTCGTCGATCAGCAGCGAGCAGGCATGGGCCTTGGCTTCAGGTTGGCCGACCGGTGGCAATGGCAAGGTACCGGCGACAATCCATAACTTGAGGTCGCGGGCGGTGCGTTTCAACCATGGCAGGATCGGCCCTTCGCCCAACGCTTCGGCGCGGCCGATGGCAGCGGCGTCCTTGCGGCCCATGGCAGCGAAGTTTTCCGGCAGCACCGCCAGCCGTGCGCCGCCAGAGGCGGCCTGCGCCAACAGGGCACCGGCGCGCTGCAGGTTGGCCAGCACATCGTCCTGGCTGACCATCTGGATTACAGCTGCCTTCATGGGCACTCCTAGCGGGATTTCTCGAAAGGTTTCACAAATGTGATTCTAGGCTCTTTCACCGGACCTTCGACACGGTAGTGCACGCTGGCGAAGCGTGACACCCGGTCACCGATCAGCCGGTCCACCAGGAACAGCGCCCCGCCCACGGCTGGCGCGCCGACAATCAGGGCTGCCAGCGGCAGGTTGTTGGTCACTGGCAGACTTACCTGCAGGTTGGCATCGACCCGGTCGCGCACCAGGTCCAGTGTGCCGTCCAGCTCGAAGTTGCTCGACGGGCCGGTCACAGCGATTGGCTCGCGGGTCACATAGACACCGTCACTGGCTACCAGCAAGCCTTTGACACGGTCGTAGGCCAGGCCCTTGTCGAACAGGTCGGAGAAGTCCAGGCGCAAGCGCCGGCCGATGGAGTTGAAGTTCAGCAGGCCGAACACCCGCAGCGCCTGGGCACTGCCCTCGACCTCAACGAACTGGCCGGTGCGCAGGGCTGCGTCCATGCTGCCGGAGAAGCGCTTGAGGCTCACCGAGGCCGGCGAACCCGGCCAGCGGCCATCCACATCCAGGCGGAAGTCGCGGCTGGTCACGGTCGGTGCAAAGCCCCAGGCCTTGAGCACATCCGCCAGGTTCTTGCCGTCCAGGCGCCCTTTGTACCAACTGCCGGTTTTTCCCGGTTCGCCTTCCCAGCCACCGCCACCATCGATACGCAGGCCTTTGAAGTCGAGGTCTATATCGCTGGCGGTCACGCCACGCGCGGTCGGCCGCAGCTTGAGCGACGCACTGCCGTACAGGTCGTCACCGCGATAGAGCTTGTCAATGCTCAGGTCCAGCGCCGGAACCTTGCGCGGGTCGAACGAAGCCAGCGGGTCCGGGCCCTCCTCGGCCTGTGCCTCTGCCTGCTTTTCCGCCGCGCTGGCGGCGGGCAGGCGCAAGGTCTGCATGCGCACCACCATTGGCGCACCCTTGGCATCCGGCATCCGGGCGTTGCCGATGACTTCCTTGCTATCGAGGCGCAAATCCCAGGCGGGGCCGCCACGGGCCAGGCGCACCACGGCCTGGTTCAGGTCCAGGCCAAAGGCTTTCAGCTGGCCGATGCTCAGGTCTACGCCTTGCAGGTTCTGCCTCGCGCTACCGCCCGGGTCATCGCCGGCCAGGCGCGCCGCCTGTTCCTGCCAGGGCCCCAGGTCCAGCGTCTCCAGGTGCCCGCGCACTCGCAGGCCCTGGCCGGCAGGTACCTGGGCGTCACCGGTGCCCAGCAGCAACTCGCCACGGCCCTGCCCCAGCTTCTCGGCCGGCGCGGCGTAGGCAAAGCGGGCAAGGTCGGTGTAGGCGACATCGAAGCGCCGCTCCGGCCCCTGCAGGGTCATGCTGAAACGGGTGTCACGGGTATCGGACGCTGCCTTGCCAAAGGGTGCTGGCAGGTCGATGGCCAGGCCCTTGAGGCTGGAATTGACGCTCAGGCGGTTGTCTCGGCTACCCAGGCTGACCTGCAACTGGTACGGCAGGTCGCCGGAAGCCGGCAAGGCCTGGTTGAACTGCAGCCAGTCGGTCAGTGCCTTGAGCGACACCTGGCCGCTGGCGTTGACGCGTGTCTGCATCTGCCCGGGCTGGCCTTCGGCGGTGATTTGCGCCGTCACCGGCTTGCCGAAGGCCTGCAGGCTGATGCCCTTGCCGCTCAGGCCCTTGTCCAAATCGAAACTGAAGTCACCCTTCAGGCGGCTCAACTCCAGGCTCGGCGGCGCCACCTTCAGCCGGGCATCGTCGGTGGCAAAGTCCACCTGCACTTTCGGCCGCTGCCCGCGGGCCAGCGGAATGTCGAGCTTGACCTTGCCCTTGAGCGGCCCCTCGCCCTCCCAGCCGGCAAATATCTCGCCAGTGCCGATTGGCGCCTCCTTGAGGATCTTCAGGCCATCGCCCAGGCTCCCGTCGAAGTCACCATCGAGGTACAGGTGGCTTTGCTGGCCCTCGTCGACATGCGGGATATCGACGCTCACATTACTGACCTTGGTGTCGAGGAGTACGCCACGCTGGGCCTTGATGCGCACACCACTGTCCTCGATGAACACATCGCCATCCACGTGCTGCACCTGCGGCCAGCCCGGCTGGAAGTCCAAGGCTGCATCACGCACCTTGAAGAACAGGCTGATGCTGCGGGCTTCCGGCGCGACACCATGGTTCAGCGAGCCTTGGTACTGGAAGTAGCCTTCGTCCACCGTGCCTTTGACGATCGCACTGCGCAGCCATTCGTCGAGTGCCGGGCTGAGCACCTCGGGCAGGTACTTGGCGGTGTAGCGGCCATCGCCTTCGGTCAGGCCGACGCGCAGGTCCATGTAGTCTTCACGGCCTTCTTCGAACAACAGGCGAATGAGGAAGTCACCGGCGATCTTGCCCTCCTCGCCCAGTACCTTGAGGTAAGGCGCGACCAGGGTGAAACCCTCCTTGTCCAGGGCCCAGGTCAGGCGCGCATTGGCCTTCTGGTAATGCCAGGGTTTGGCGAAGATCGGGTACAGGTGCAGCATGAACGCATCGGTATCAAGGCGCAGTTCGCCATGACCAAGGTCTCCGCTGATGCTGCCGCTGACGTTACCGGCTGCCGGGGCGTTGTGATAGGCATCGAAACCGACCTTCTCCAGGTTGGCTTCGAACTGCAGGCGCTGGTCACCCTCAGCCTTGGGCCGGGCTACCAGACGCACATTGCGCAACGCGCCGGTCACATTCAGGCCATCGACCACGGCCATGACCTTGTCCGGCAGTGGCGCCAGGGCATCGACGAGCGGTGTCAACGGCGTGAGGTCGAGGCGGTCGGCCTGCACGTTCCAGCTTTCCGCGGCAGCGTCCTCGCCTGGACGCTGCTGCATTTGCAGGTGCGACTCCCAACGTGTCTTGCCGACGTCCATGGCCAGGGAGTCGACTACCACATCGAAGCCTTGTTCCTGGCGCTGGAACCAGGCACCCAGGGCCAGGTTGTTCAGCCTGGCCGCCTTGCGCCCGGCATAGGCACCGTGCAGCTCCGGTGCATTGAGGCGTACAACGGCCTGCTGCAACTGCCCCTTGCTCCAGTCGACCCAGAACTCGCCGCCCGCCCGCAGGGCGTCGGCATGCCACTGGCCCAGCAGGCGTGGCGGCAGCCAACGCGCCCAGTCACTCTGTGGCAGGCTCAGGTAGGCTTCAACCTGGCCGTCGCGCCAGGCGCTGGGCGTGGCACGACTGCGCAGGTTCAGCGAAAGCGGTTGGCCATCGGGCAGGGTCGCGCGCAGGTCCAGGGCATGGCGCGAAGCTCCGGCCTGCAGGCCAACGCTCACATAAGTGAGGGTCAACGGGTCGCGCTGCCAGGGGTGCAGGGTGACCTGACTGTCGAACACATCGATCCGGCCCAACTGGCGCAGGCGCTGCAACAACTCGGCAGGGTCAAGCGGCGCATCGTCCTTCTTCGGCAGGCCTTCGAGGCTCCAGGCGCCCTGCTCGTTCTCGCGCAGGATCAGTTGCAGGCCGCCCAACTGAATGCGTGCCAGGCGTACCTCGCGGGCGGCGAGGCTGGCCCAGACATCGGGTACCACCTTGACGTCGTCCAGGCGCAGAGCCGTGGCCCCCTCGCCCAGTTGCAGGTCGCGCACCCGCAGCACCGGTGCCAGGCCGCTCCAGCGGCCTTCCAGGGCACCAACGTGCACGGGCAGGCCCAAAGCCTGCTCGGCCTTGCTTTCCACATCGGCGCGATACTCGGCCACCAACGGCACCAGTTCGCGGCCGAGGCTGACATACAGCGCCACCAGTACCGCCAGCAGGGCACAAACGCCCAGCGCCCAGCGGGTCAAGGCGACAAGAACGCGGGTCAGACGTCCCATGGCCATTGCCCTCCAGGTCGTTTATCCATGATGGCCCGTAGCCCCGGATTTTCCAGCCCGGGCCACCTGCGGCGCGTTTCAGAAGGCCTCAGAGCAGCACCACATCGTATTGTTCCTGCGAATACATCGACTCCACCTGGAAACGAATGGTTCGGCCGATAAAGGCCTCCAGCTCCGCGACGTTACCGGATTCTTCATCCAGCAACCGATCGACCACCTTCTGGTTGGCCAGCACGCGGTAGCCTTCGGCCTGATATGCACGGGCCTCGCGCAGGATCTCGCGGAAGATTTCGTAACAGATGGTCTCGGGGGTTTTCAGCTTGCCACGGCCCTGACAGGCCAGGCAGGGCTCGCACAGCACCTGTTCCAGGCTTTCGCGTGTGCGCTTGCGGGTCATCTGCACCAGGCCCAGCTCGGTGATGCCGATGATGTTGGTCTTGGCGTGATCGCGCTCCAGCTGCTTTTCCAGCGTGCGCAGCACCTGGCGCTGGTGCTCCTCGTCTTCCATGTCGATGAAGTCGATGATGATGATGCCGCCGATATTGCGCAGGCGCAGTTGCCGGGCGATGGCGGTGGCGGCCTCGAGGTTGGTCTTGAAGATGGTCTCTTCAAGGTTGCGATGGCCGACGAAGGCGCCGGTGTTCACATCGATCGTGGTCATCGCTTCAGCCGGGTCGACCACCAGGTAGCCACCGGACTTCAGCGGCACCTTGCGCTCCAGTGCACGCTGGATCTCGTCCTCGACGCCATACAGGTCGAAAATCGGCCGTTCGCCCGGGTAGTGTTCGAGGCGGTCGGCGATTTCCGGCATAAGTTCGCCAACGAACTGCGTGGTCTTCTGGAAGGTTTCCCGCGAGTCGATGCGGATCTTCTCGATCTTCGGGTTGACCAGGTCACGCAAGGTACGCAGGGCCAGGCCCAGGTCCTCGTAGATGACCGTGGGCGCACCGCAGGTCTTGATCTGGGTGCCGATCTGCTCCCACAGGCGGCGCAGGTAGCGAATGTCCTGCAGGATCTCTTCAGCGCGTGCGCCTTCGGCGGCGGTACGCAGGATGAAGCCACCGGCGTCCTTGATGTTCTCGCTTTCCATGCAGTCGCTGACTACCTGCTTGAGGCGCTCGCGCTCGGCTTCGTCTTCGATCTTCAGGGAAATGCCGACATGGCTGCTGCGCGGCATGTATACCAGGTAGCGCGACGGGATCGACAGCTGGGTGGTCAGGCGCGCGCCCTTGGTGCCGATCGGGTCCTTGGTCACCTGCACCACCAGGGCCTGTCCCTCGTGCACCAGAGCGGTGATGTTCTCTACCGCCGAGCCTTCGCGCTGGGATATTTCCGAGGCATGGATGAATGCCGCGCGCTCCAGGCCGATGTCGACGAAGGCCGCCTGCATGCCCGGCAGCACACGCACCACCTTGCCTTTGTAGATATTGCCGACGATGCCCCGGCGCTGGGTGCGCTCGACATGCACTTCCTGCAGCACCCCGTTTTCCACCACCGCCACGCGCGACTCCATCGGGGTGATGTTGATCAGGATCTCTTCACTCATGGCAGGCTCTCGTCAAAGGTCTTGGATAATGATGGATGGCGTATGCAGTGCTGGCTACCGCTGGTTTGTTACCTCTGGCGTATGCGCGGGCGATTGCCAGCAGGCAATGCCGAATTGGCCAAGCAGTTCGGCCGTTTCACTGAGGGGCAAGCCGACCACCGCCGAGTAGCTGCCGGAAAGGCCGGTGACGAACACCGCGCCCAAGCCCTGGATGGCATAGCCGCCGGCCTTGTCCGCGGGCTCACCGCTGGCCCAGTAGCGTTGCGCTTCCTCGGCGCTGATCGCACGGAAGCGCACCTTGCTGGTGACGCACAGGCTGTGCACGCGCTGGCCATCGCTCAGGGCGACCGCGGTCAATACCTGGTGCTCGCGGCCCGAAAGGTCGGCCAGCATGGCCAGGGCATCTTCGCGGTTTTCCGGTTTGCCGAGAATACGACCATCGAGCACCACGGCAGTGTCTGCGCCCAGCACCACAGCCGGACCTTCAAGGCAGGCCAGGCCGGCGGCAGCCTTGGCCCGGGCCAGGCGCTCGACGTAGGCCGGGGCGCTTTCATCGGGCAGTGGGGTTTCATCGATGGGGGCACTGACGACACTGAACGGCACACCGATCTGGGCCAGCAGTTCACGACGACGGGGCGAGCCGGAGGCCAGGTATAGCGGGTTCATGCAGACATCTCCCTGTCAGTCGCGGCGGCGCCGTCAGTTGATATGCAAGCGTCGGCGCAGGTCGCGCAGGGCGAAACTGATCCACGGCCAGAGCAAGGCACTGATTACCGCTGACCAGACCAGCGCCAGGGTGGGCAGCCGGTTGCCGGTCAGCGCGCTGAGCCACAGCTGGATCAGCTGGGCAATGCCGAAGATCACCAGAATCACCAGGCTCTGCTGCCACATGGGAAACATGCGCAGGCGCTGCTGCAAGGACAGCACCAGGAAGGTGATGAGGGTGAGGATCAGCGCGTTCTGCCCCAGCAAGGTGCCATACAGCACATCCTCGGCCAGGCCCAGCACGAACGCGGTGGTCATGCCGACCTTGTTCGGTACGGCGAGGGTCCAGAACGACACCAGCAAGGCCAGCCACATGGGCCGGAACACTTCCATGAACTGCGGCATGGGCGAGACGCTGAGCAGCAGGCCGATGGCGAAAGTCAGCCAGATGACCCAGCCGTTGTTGCGGCGTGATGCAGCCATCATTGCCTCCGGGTGTGAGCGGGTGCGGCAGGCGCTGCAGCCGGCGTGGCAGGTGCGGCCACCGGAGCTGCAGGCTGCGCAGCCGGGGCTGTCGGGGCCGCTGGTGTGGCCGGCGTGGCAGGGGCACTGCCAGCTGGTGCGCCCTGCTCGCCCGTCGTGGCCGGCTGGCCTGGGGCCGAGGTGCCCTTGCGGTCAGCCTCCTCCTGGGCAATGGCGGCATCGGTGGCGCGCTGTTCCGGGCTGCGCCGGTCGCTGAACACCAGCAGCATGTAGCGGCTGCGGTTGAGCGCGGCGGTTGGGATGGCACGAACGATGGCGAACGGCTGGCCGGAATCGTGGATCACTTCGTTGACCGTAGCCACCGGGTAACCGGCCGGGAACCGTTGCCCCATGCCGGAACTGACCAGCAGGTCGCCTTCCTTGATGTCGGCGGTATCGGCCACATGGCGCAGCTCCAGGCGCTCCGGGTTGCCGGTGCCGCTGGCGATGGCGCGCAGGCCGTTGCGGTTGACCTGCACCGGGATGCTGTGGGTGGTATCGGTCAGCAACAGTACCCGCGAGGTGTACGGCATCAGCTCGACCACCTGGCCCATGAGGCCACGGGCATCGAGCACCGGCTGGCCAAGGAACACGCCATCACGCTCGCCCTTGTTGATCAGGATGCGGTGAGTGAACGGGTTGGGGTCGACACCGATCAGCTCGGCCACTTCGACCTTTTCGTTGACCAGCGCCGAGGAGTTGAGCAGTTCGCGCAGGCGCACGTTCTGCTCGGTCAGGGCCGCCAGCTTCTGCAGGCGCCCCTGCAGCAGCAGGGCTTCGGTCTTGAGCTTTTCGTTCTCGGCGATCAGTTCCGTACGGCTGCCGAACTGGCCGGCCACACCTTGCCACGCACGCTGCGGCAGGTCGGTGATCCAGTACGACTCCATGAGTACCAGGCCCATCTGGCTGCGCACTGGTTTGAGCACGTCGAAGCGCGCGTCGACAACCATCAACGCGACCGACATCACCACCAGGACGAGCAGGCGAACGCCCAGCGAAGGGCCCTTGGAGAAAAGCGGTTTAATGGGCCGTTCCTCGTGGACGACTCAGGAGGTCATTGGACATGGGACAACGCACCAGCCTGGTTGCGGGTTGACGGATACGGCGCCCCGAACGGGCGCCAGCCCAGCACATACAGGTAGCACTGTGCGTACTACCTGTAAACCGGGCGCTCGTGAACAGCGAGCGGAATCACTCGCTGGAGAGCAGGTCCATCGCGTGCTTGTCCATCATCTCCAGGGCGCGACCGCCGCCACGGGCGACACAGGTCAGCGGGTCTTCGGCGACGATCACCGGCAGGCCGGTTTCCTGGGCCAGCAGCTTGTCCAGGTCACGCAGCAGTGCGCCACCACCGGTCAGCACCAGGCCACGCTCGGCGATGTCCGAAGCCAGCTCGGGCGGCGATTGCTCCAAGGCACTCTTGACTGCCTGGACGATGGTCGCCAGGGACTCCTGCAGCGCTTCGAGCACTTCGTTGGAGTTCAGGGTGAAGGCACGCGGTACGCCCTCGGCCAGGTTGCGGCCGCGCACGTCGACTTCACGTACTTCGCCGCCCGGGTAGGCAGTACCGATTTCCTGCTTGATGCGCTCGGCGGTGGACTCGCCGATCAGGCTGCCGTAGTTGCGGCGCACGTAGGTGACGATGGCTTCGTCGAAGCGGTCACCGCCAACGCGGACGGATTCGGCATAGACCACGCCGTTCAGGGAGATCAGCGCGATTTCAGTGGTACCACCACCGATATCGACGACCATCGAACCGCGGGCTTCTTCGACCGGCAGGCCGGCACCGATGGCCGCGGCCATCGGCTCTTCGATCAGGAACACTTCACGGGCACCGGCACCCAGCGCCGATTCGCGAATGGCGCGGCGCTCTACCTGGGTCGACTTGCACGGCACGCAGATCAGCACGCGCGGGCTCGGCTGCAGGAAGCTGTTTTCGTGAACCTTGTTGATAAAATATTGCAACATTTTTTCGCAGACGCTGAAGTCGGCGATGACGCCGTCCTTCATCGGACGAATGGCAGCAATGTTGCCAGGCGTACGGCCCAGCATGCGCTTGGCTTCGGTACCGACGGCGACGACGCTTTTCTGGTTGCCATGGGTACGGATGGCAACAACCGAGGGCTCATTCAGGACGATACCGCGCTCACGCACGTAAATAAGGGTGTTGGCAGTACCCAGGTCGATGGACAGATCGCTGGAAAACATGCCACGCAGTTTCTTGAACATGGGAAAGTGACCCTGGGGAAAGCGTGGGTAAAAAAGTGCGGCAAACTCTAACAATGGCAGGGATTTTGGGCAAGGAGCCAATATGTTAAATTGGCTGTTTTTCCGAGCACGCCAGCAGAATTTCGCGGCCGTTAGACCGCCAGAAAGCTGACATGTTCCTCACTGCGGACCCGAATTCCGGTCTTTGTTTCCCCTGGAGATCCCCATGGCGCTTGAACGCTGCGACGTGGAAAAGATCGCCCATCTGGCCCGTCTGGGCCTGAATGATGGCGAACTGCCACGCATTACTGACGCACTGAACAGCATTCTCGGGCTGGTCGACCAGATGCAAGCGGTCGACACTACTGGCATCGAGCCACTGGCCCATCCCCTGGAGGCCAGCCAGCGCCTGCGTCCCGACCAGGTCACCGAGAGCAACCAGCGCGACGCCTACCAGGCCATCGCGCCGTCGACCGAAAGCGGTCTGTACCTGGTTCCCAAAGTCATCGAGTAAGGGATAGTGCCTGCCATGCATCAATTGACCCTGGCCGAGATCGCCCGCGGACTCGCCGACAAGTCGTTTTCCTCCGAAGAGCTGACCGGCGCCCTGCTGGCGCGAATCAAGCAGCTCGACCCGCAGATCAACAGCTTCATCAGCGTCACCGAAGACCTGGCCCTGGGCCAGGCGCGTGCCGCCGACGCCCGTCGCGCCGCTGGCGAAACCGGCGCGCTGCTGGGTGCCCCGATCGCCCACAAGGACCTGTTCTGCACCAACGGCGTACGCACCAGCTGCGGCTCGAAGATGCTCGACAACTTCAAGGCGCCGTATGACGCCACCGTGGTTGCCAAGCTGGCCGAAGCCGGCATGGTCACCCTGGGCAAGACCAACATGGACGAATTCGCCATGGGTTCGGCCAACGAATCCAGCCACTACGGCGCGGTGAAGAACCCATGGAACCTTGAGCACGTCCCGGGCGGCTCGTCGGGCGGTTCGGCCGCGGCAGTGGCTGCACGCCTGCTGCCAGCCACCACCGGCACCGACACCGGCGGCTCCATCCGCCAACCGGCGGCACTGACCAACCTCACCGGCCTCAAGCCAACCTACGGCCGCGTGTCGCGCTGGGGCATGATCGCCTACGCCTCCAGCCTCGACCAGGGTGGCCCGCTGGCCCGTACCGCCGAAGACTGCGCCCTGTTGCTGCAAGGCATGGCCGGTTTCGACGCCAAGGACTCCACCAGCATCGAAGAGCCGGTGCCGGACTACAGCGCCAACCTGAATGCTTCGCTGCAAGGCCTGCGCATCGGCCTGCCGAAGGAGTACTTCGGTGCCGGCCTCGACCCACGCATCGCCGACCTGGTCCAGGCCAGCGTCAAGGAGCTGGAAAAGCTCGGCGCGGTGGTCAAGGAAATCAGCCTGCCGAACATGCAGCACGCCATCCCGGCCTACTACGTGATCGCCCCCGCTGAAGCCTCGTCCAACCTGTCGCGTTTCGATGGCGTGCGCTTCGGCTACCGCTGCGAGAACCCGAAAGACCTCACCGACCTGTACAAGCGTTCGCGTGGCGAAGGCTTCGGTGTCGAAGTGCAGCGCCGCATCATGGTCGGCACCTACGCCCTGTCGGCCGGCTACTACGACGCCTACTACGTGAAGGCGCAGCAGATCCGCCGCCTGATCAAGAACGACTTCATGGCCGCCTTCAACGACGTCGACCTGATCCTCGGCCCGACCACGCCAAACCCGGCCTGGAAGCTCGGCGCCAAGAGCAGCGACCCGGTCGCCGCCTACCTGGAAGACGTCTACACCATCACCGCCAACCTGGCGGGCCTGCCGGGCCTGTCGATGCCGGCCGGCTTCGTCGATGGCCTGCCGGTCGGCGTGCAGCTGCTGGCGCCATACTTCCAGGAAGGCCGCCTGCTCAACGTCGCGCACCGCTACCAGCAAGTGACCGACTGGCACACCCGCGCCCCCAACGGCTTCTGAGGAATTCACACATGCAATGGGAAGTTGTGATCGGGCTGGAAATCCACACTCAGCTCGCCACCCAGTCGAAGATCTTCTCCGGCAGCGCCACCACCTTCGGTTCCGAGCCGAACACCCAGGCCAGCCTGGTTGACCTGGGCATGCCTGGCGTACTGCCAGTACTGAACCAGGAAGCCGTGCGCATGGCGTGCATGTTCGGCCTGGCCATCGATGCCGAGATCGGCAAGCGCAACGTGTTCGCGCGCAAGAACTACTTCTACCCGGACCTGCCCAAGGGCTACCAGATCAGCCAGATGGACCTGCCGATCGTCGGCAAGGGCCACCTGGACATCGCCCTGGAAGACGGCACCATCAAGCGCATCGGGGTAACCCGCGCGCACCTGGAAGAAGATGCCGGCAAGAGCCTGCACGAAGACTTCAGCGGCTCCACCGGCATCGACCTGAACCGTGCCGGCACCCCGCTGCTGGAAATCGTCTCCGAGCCCGACATGCGCAGCGCCAAGGAAGCCGTGGCCTACGTCAAGGCAATCCACGCGCTGGTGCGTTACCTGGGCATCTGCGACGGCAACATGGCCGAAGGCTCGCTGCGTTGCGACTGCAACGTGTCGATCCGCCCGAAAGGCCAGGCCGAGTTCGGCACCCGCTGCGAGATCAAGAACGTCAACTCGTTCCGCTTCATCGAGCGCGCGATCAACAGCGAGATCCAGCGCCAGATCGACCTGATCGAGGACGGCGGCAAGGTGGTACAGGAAACCCGCCTGTACGACCCGAACAAGGACGAGACCCGCTCCATGCGCAGCAAGGAGGAAGCCAACGACTACCGTTACTTCCCCGACCCGGACCTGCTGCCGGTGGTGATCGAGGACAGCTTCCTCGAAACCGTCCGCGCCGGCTTGCCGGAACTGCCGACGCAGAAGGTCGAGCGCTTCCAGAACCAGTACGGCCTGTCGGCCTACGACGCCAACGTGCTGGCTTCCAGCCGCGAGCAGGCGGACTACTTCGAGGAAGTGGTGAAGATCGGTGGCGATGCCAAGCTGGCTGCCAACTGGGTCATGGTCGAACTGGGCAGCCTGCTGAACAAGCTGGGCATCGAGATCGACCAGGCGCCGGTCAGCGCCGCACAGCTGGGCGGCATGCTGCTGCGTATCCGTGACAACACCATCAGCGGCAAGATCGCCAAGACCGTGTTCGAGGCCATGGCCGCCGGTGAAGGCGATGCCGACAGCATCATCGAAAGCAAGGGCCTGAAGCAGGTCACCGATACCGGTGCGATCGACAAGATGCTCGACGAAGTGCTGGCGGCCAACGCCGAGCAGGTCGAACAGTACCGCGCAGCCGACGAGGCCAAGCGTGGCAAGATGTTCGGCTTCTTCGTCGGCCAGGCGATGAAAGCCTCCAAGGGCAAGGCCAACCCGGGGCAAGTGAACCAATTGCTCAAGGCCAAGCTCGAAGGGTGATTGTTTTTCCCCTGTAGTCCTGCGAGGGCTTCGCCCTCGTTCGCGGCTAAAGCCGCTCCCACAGGTACAGCGCCGCTCGCCAGTGCAGCGCCGTACCTGTGGGAGCGGCTTTAGCCGCGAATGGCCGCACCGGAGCATTCGAATTGCTAAAACGATCCCTGAGCACCCTCGCCCTCTTCTCCCTGCTGGCCGGCTGCGCCAGCCAGGACATCGACCCCGACGGTTACGACAAGACCGGCACCGCCTCCTATTACGGCTCTCGCCACCACGGCAAACGCACCGCCAGCGGCGAACCGTTCAACCAGCACGGCCTCACCGCCGCCCACCGCAGCCTGCCCTTCGGCACCCGGGTACGGGTGACCAACCTGGCCAACCAGCGCAGCGTCGTGGTGCGCATCAACGACCGTGGCCCACACACCCGCGGCCGCCTGATCGATCTTTCACGTGCCGCCGCAGAAAAAATCGGCATGATCCGTAGCGGAACCGCGCGCGTGCGAGTACAAGGGCTTAGCGACTGACGCGACAGGAGTCCGACCATTTTCGACCTGGCTACCCTACCTACCTCCAGCCTCCTGCAACTGGGCATCGCCCTGCTGTTGCTGATCGGCGGTGCCGAACTGCTGGTTCGCGCAGCCCTGCGCCTGGCCCAGCGCCTGCACGTACGCCCGCTGATCATCGGCCTTAGCCTGGTGGCCTTCGGCAGCACTGCCCCGCAAATGACCGTGAGCCTGCAGGCCGCTTACCAGGACGCGCCGGACGTGGCGGTGGGCAGCGTTATCGGCAGCAACATATTCAACGTATTGGTCATTCTCGGCCTGGCCGCACTGATCATCCCGCTGCGCGTGTCGCGGCAACTGGTGCGTCTGGACATTCCACTGATGATCGTCGCCAGCGGCCTGGTCTACGCGTTATCCGCCAACGGCCACCTGGGCCGGGCCGAAGGGGTGTTGCTGCTGACCGGACTGGTCGGCTACCTGGCAATGCTTTGGCACCAGTCGCGCCACTACGCCCGCACCTACCCCGCACCGACCACCATCACCAGCAGCGCCGGGCGCTTCTGGTCGGGCACGCTGTTGCAGGTGCTGGCCGGCCTGGGCCTGCTGAGCCTGGCGGGTCACTTGTTGCTGGAAGCCGCCGTGGAGGTGGCCACCGACCTGGGCCTGTCCGAGCGCATCATCGGCCTGACCGTCGTTGCCATTTGCACCTCCCTGCCGGAACTGGCCGCTGCGCTGATCGCCGCCCTGCGCGGTGAGCGGGAAATCGCCGTGGGCACAGTGATCGGCAGCAACCTGTTCAACCTGCTGGCCGTGCTGGGCCTGACCGCGCTGGTCACTCCCGAGCCGCTGTCGATCTCGCCCAACGCCTTGGCCTTCGATCTGCCGGTAATGCTGGGTGTTGCTGCGCTGAGCCTGCCGGTGTTCTATTCCGGCTACCGCATCACTCGCGCCGAAGGCCTGGTGTTCCTCTGCCTGTACCTGGCCTATGGGCTGCACGTGGCGGCATTTACCATGGGCATGCCACTGGCCGGCCGCCTGGAGCGGTTGATGCTGTTCTACGTACTGCCGGTGCTCGCCATGGTGTTGCTGTACACCACCGCACGAGCCTGGCGCCGCCAACACTAAGGAAAACAACATGGCTGATAGCAAGAAAACCGGCGAACAGATTCGGCGGCAGGTGATGGGCGATGCGTTCGTCGACCGCGCCCTGGGCAATGCCACCGACTTTACCCAGCCGCTGCAGGACTTCGTCAACGAACATGCCTGGGGCAGCGTGTGGGCCCGCGATGGGCTGCCGTTGAAAACCCGCAGCCTGATTACCCTGGCCACGCTGACCGCACTCAAGTGCCCGCAGGAGCTCAAGGGGCATGTGCGCGGGGCGCTGAACAATGGCTGTACGGTGGAGGAAGTTCGCGAAGCGCTGCTGCATTGCGCGGTGTATGCAGGGGTGCCGGCGGCGATTGATGCGTTCCGTGCGGCACAGGAAGTGATCGACAGCTATCAAGGCTGACCCAGCCTTTTTCAGGCCCGGCCTCTTCGCGGGTAAACCCGCTCCCACAGGTACTGCACAGGTCTTAGAGCCTGTGGAATCCCTGTGGGAGCGGGCGTGCCCGCGAAGAGGCCGGTACTGTGTTACCTACCTGGTCTGGCGAGCCTTCTTCATCTTGAAGGCCACCCACAGCACCAGGATCCACCCCGGAATCAGCATCACCGAGATGCGAATCGGCGGGGTCAGGTACATCACCACCAGGATCAGCACGATGAACGCCAGGCACAGGTAGTTGGTTATCGGGTGCCCCCAGCTCTTGTAGAACGGGGTAATCCCGGCCGCCAGCTTGGCCTTGCGGAACTTCAGGTGGGTGATGCTGATGCTCGCCCAGTTGATCACCAGCGCCGACACCGCCAGGGCCATCAGCAAACCAAAGGCTTCACCCGGCATCAGGTAGTTGATCAGTACGCATAGCCCGGTGGCAAAAGCCGATACACCCAGCGCGGTCAGCGGCACGCCGCTACGGCTTACCTTCAGCAACTGACGCGGTGCATCGCCCTGGCTGGCCAGGCCGAACAGCATGCGGCTGTTGGCGTACACGCAGCTGTTGTACACCGACAGCGCCGCCGTCAGCACCACGATATTGAGGATGGTCGCCACCAGGTCACTGTCCAGTTCATGGAAGATCATCACGAACGGGCTGCCACCCTGCACCACCTTCTGCCATGGGTACAGCGACAGCAGCACCGCCAGGGCACCGATATAGAAAATGAGGATACGGTACACCACCTGGTTGGTGGCCTTTGGGATGCTCTGACGCGGGTTGTCGGCCTCGGCGGCGGTGATACCCACCAGCTCCAGGCCACCAAACGAGAACATGATCACTGCCAGTGCCATCACCAGGCCGGTGACGCCGTTGGGGAAGAAACCGCCGTACTGCCAGAGGTTGGCCACGCTGGCGTCCGGGCCGCCATGGCCGCTGGTCAGCAGCCAGGCGCCGAAGCCGATCATGCTGACGATGGCCACCACCTTGACCAGGGCGAACCAGAACTCCATCTCGCCGTAGACCTTAACCTGGGTGAGGTTGATCAGGTTGATCACCACGAAGAAGATCGCCGCCGTTGCCCAGGTGGGGAAGCCGGGCCACCAGTACTGCACGTAGATGCCCACCGCGGTAAGCTCGGCCATGCCGACCAGTACGTACACCACCCAGTAGTTCCAGCCCGAAACAAACCCGGCAAACTCGCTCCAGTACTGGTGGGCGAAGTGGCTGAAGCTGCCGGCCACGGGCTCTTCAACAACCATTTCACCGAGCTGGCGCATGATCAGGAAGGCCATCAGGCCGGCAATGGCGTAGCCCAGCAGGACGGAGGGGCCCGCCAGCTGGATGGTCTGGGCAATGCCCAGGAACAACCCGGTACCGATGGCCCCGCCCAGCGCGATCAGCTGGATATGGCGATTCTTCAGCCCGCGCTGTAACCGCTCGGGCGTGCTCTGGTCTTGCATGAAGTGTCCTTTAGCTCAGTGAGGCTGTGTTTTTGTGTTGTTTGCAGTCAAGGATCTAGATCCATCCGCCCCACTGCAAGATGAAAATACCAATGTTGGTGGTGATCGCCGCCATTAGCGTGGTAATCACGATGATCGATGCAGCCAGCTCATGGTTGCCGTTCGCCGCCCGCGCCATGACGTAGCTGGCAGCTGCAGTCGGGCTGCCGATGTACAGGAACAGGATGCCCAGCTCGGCGCCGCGGAAGCCGCATAGCCAGGCACCGAGGGTACCCAGCAGCGGTAGCCAGACCATCTTCACCAGGCTGGCGTCGATGGCCAGCCTGCCACTGTCGCGCAGTGCCGCCATCGACAGCGTGCCACCGATGCAGATCAGCGCCAGCGGCAGGGTCATCTGCGCCAGGTAATCGCCCGAGGTCAGCAGCCAGTTGGGCAGCGGCACCTGGCCGTAGGCCATGGGCGTGGCCACCAGCACACTGATGATCAGCGGGTTGCTGAAGATGCTCTTGCAGATGCTCCACGGGTCGGACTTCAGGTCCTGGCTGTAAACCGCCAGCACCACTGCCGACAACGAGTTGTACATGAGGATGACCAGGCCGGCGAGTACCGCCCCCAGGGAGATGCCGTAGTCGCCGTAGAGACTGGCGGCCAGGGCCAGGCCGATCACGCCGTTGTTCCCACGGAATGCGCCCTGGGTATAGATGCCCC
Organism: Pseudomonas sp. A2; assembly: GCF_023100865.1. NCBI lineage: Bacteria > Pseudomonadati > Pseudomonadota > Gammaproteobacteria > Pseudomonadales > Pseudomonadaceae > Pseudomonas > Pseudomonas sp. A2. Next base: position 1,105,813 of record NZ_CP039127.1, on the reverse strand, counting down.
GGTCGGCCAGCGGGCTGCGCCAGATGGCCATGCCCCAGGCAATGGCGAAGCCGGCCAGGGTGGCGACGATGAAATAGAGAAGGACGCCGGGTTTGACCGCCGTGGCCAGGTCGGCGTGGTAGATGCCGAGGAACAGCAACGCCGGCATGCACACGTTGAACACCAGTTGCGAGGCTACGCGGTTGAAATTGTCGTCGATCAGGCGGATACGTTTGAGCAGCACGCCCATGAACAGCATGGCGAAGACCGGGGCCGTGATGTTCAACGTCTGGATAAGAAGGGCGAGCATGCGCAAGCGATCCTGGAGGGGTTGCCGTTAGGGGGCTAATGATACGCCAACGGCCGGGACTTGCGGGGATCGCGGGGTGATAAAGAGAAGTTTCTGGCAGTTACGGCCCTTTCGCGGGTAAACCCGCTCCTACAGGTACTGCACAGGTCTGGAGGCCTGTGAACACCTGTAAGAGCGGGTTTACCCGCGAAGAGGCCGGCACTGCCAGTACTGAATCAGCGCCGAACCGGGCGCTTCTGCAGTTTGCGCTGCAAGGTCCGCCGGTGCATGCCCAGCGCCCGCGCGGTGGCCGAGATATTGCCCTCGTGCTCGTTCAGTACGCGCTGGATATGCTCCCATTGCAGGCGGTCGACCGACATCGGGTTTTCCGGCACCAGGCTGTCCAGGTCGGTGTGCTCTGACAGCAACGCAGCCAGCACATCATCGGCATCGGCCGGCTTGCACAGGTAGTTGCAGGCACCACGCTTGACCGCTTCCACCGCAGTGGCAATGCTCGAGTAACCGGTCAGGATCACCACGCGCATTTCCGGGTCCAGCTCCAGCAGCTTGGGCAGCAGCACCAGGCCGGAGTCGCCCTCCATCTTCAGGTCCAGCGTGGCGTAGTCCGGCAGGTCCTGCTGGGCCAGGATCAACCCTTCTTCGGCAGAGCTGGCGGTGCTTACGCGGAAACCGCGGCGGCTCATGGCCCGGGCCATGACCCGGGTGAAGGTGGCATCGTCATCCACCAGCAGCAGGTGCGGCAGCTCTTCGCCTTCGACCTGGTTTTCTTCGCTCATCATTCATCTCCTCGCTTGCCATAGGGCAGGCGCAGTTCGGTCAGGGTGCCACCCTGTTCATGACTATAGAGTTTCACCGAACCGCCCGCACGGGTCACGCTGGCCTTGCTCAAGAACAGGCCCAGGCCGAAGCCTTTGCCCTTGGTGGTAATGAAGGGTTTGCCGATGGCCTCGGCGATCGCCGGCGGCACGCCGGGGCCGTGGTCACGGATGCTGATGACGATGTCATGGGTGTCCCAGTCCAGGCGCACTTCAAGGTCGTCGGGGCAGGCATCGGCGGCATTGTTCAACAGGTTCAACAGCGCCTGGGTCAGGTCCGGCGGCGGGGTCAGGCGCGGCACCTGGCCGTCGCGCAAGCGCTGGAAGCGGTAGCTGGCTTCCGGGCGCATCAGGTGCCAACGGTTGAGCGCTTCGTCCAGCCAGGCCGTGACATCCTGCTCCACCACGGCCAGGCGGCGGTTGGCTTCGGCGGCGCGTACCAGCTGTTGCAGGGTTTCCTTGCACAGCTTCACCTGGTCCTGAAGGATCTGCAGGTCTTCCTGCAGCAAGGGGTCGGCGTGGTCCTGGCGCATTTCGTTCAGCAGCACGCTCATGGTCGCCAACGGTGTGCCCAGCTCATGGGCGGCACCGGCGGCCTGGGTGGCCACGGCCAGCAGCTGCTCGTCGCGCAGGCTTTCTTCACGCCGCTCGGAACGCAGTTGCTCCTGGCGGCGCAGCTCTTCGGCCATGCGTGCGGCAAAGAAGGTGATCACCGCCGCGGCCAGGGCAATACTCAGCCACATGCCATACACCTGCATCTTGTCCCGCGCCATCGGCAGGCCTTCGAGCGGGTAGAACTGCACCAGCAGCAGGCTGTAGGCGGTCAGGGCAATGCCGGACAGGATCAGCGAATACAGCCACGGCAAGGTAACTGCGGCAATCGCCAGCGGCACCAGGTAATACGAAACGAACGGGTTGGTCGAACCGCCGGAGTAGTACAGCAAGGCACTGTGGATCAGCAGGTCGCAGGCCAGTTGCAGGGCATATTCCAGCTCGGTGACTGGCAGCGACAGGCGCAGGCGCAGGGCCGTGAAGGCGCACAGCAGCGAAGACAAGGCCAAGGTGCCGGCCAGCGACAGCCAGGGCAAAGGCAGCAGTTCGGTCCAGTAGGCGACGCCCACGGAGCCGGCCTGGGCAGCCAGGACCAGGACCCGAATGACGGTCAGGCGCCAGAGGTTCTGGCGAGTAGCGGACAGCGGTTGTACGGCGGCGAGCATGAGCTCTCCTGATGAGTGCTCCAGAAAAATCGGCTGGAGTATACCGAAGCCAGGCGCCTCGCTGCAGCGATGCGGCAAAGCGCCACACTTTGTCACAGGTTCATGATGGCACTTTTGAACCCACTACACTGTTGCCGGTCTGATGGGCCATGCGTGGAATGAATGGCCACAACCCACGCCTTATATTGCCAAGGAGTACCACATGCAAATCCCACGTCGCGGCACCGCCCTGATCCTGTCCTGCGGCCTGCTCGCCAGCCTGCCGGCGCTGGCTGCCGATGAGCCGCGCTACAATCAGGTCTCGCTGCGTGCCGAGGTCAGCAAGGAAGTGGCGCGCGACCTGATGGTCGTTACCCTGTACAGCGAAGCGCAGAACACCGACCCGGGCAAGCTCGCCAAGCAGATCACCGAGACCATGAACAAGGCCGTACAGCAGTCGCGCCAGGTCAAGGACGTGAAGATCAGCCAGGGTAGCCGCAACAGCTACCCGGTATATGACAGCAAGGGCCAGAAGATCACCGGCTGGCGCGAGCGCGCCGAGTTGCGCCTGGAAAGCGCCAACTTCCCTGCCCTGTCGCAACTGACCGCCGACTTGCTGCAAGAGCTGAAGATGGGGGGCATGGACTTCTCCATCGCCCCGGCCACGCGCAAGGCCAGCGAGGATGCACTGCTCAAGGATGCGGTGGATGCCTTCAAGGCACGCGCGCAACTGGCTACCGAGGCACTGGGTGGCAAGGGCTACAAGGTGGTCAGCCTGAACCTCAACAGCAGCGGTTACCCGCGCCCTTACCTGCGCAGTGCGCCGATGGCGATGAAGGCCATGGGGGCTGATGAGTCGGCACCGGCGCCGGATATCGAGGCAGGGACCAGTGAAGTGAGCATGAATGCCGATGGCCTGATCGAAGTGCAGATGCCTTGAGTTCGCCGGGGGCGCATTGCGCCCCTATCGCCGGCAAGCCAGCTCCCACAGATACACCACAGGTTTCAGCCCTTGTGTTGTACCTGTGGGGCTGGCTTGCCGGCGATGAGGTCAGTCGAAAAAGCGCAGATTCAGACATTTCCTACGCACCAATAAGGTGCTTCCTACGCCAACCCCGCCTCGAAATATCCCGCAAAAAGCCATCATTTTGCCTACGCAAACGTTTAACTTCTTCGAAAGTTATATCAATGCGACATCCATGTACGCCCGTACCACTTTTCTGGCGCCAACTATCCCTCCGCATATTGCATTGGGAACACCCCCTGCATAAGTATCCGCAGGTCGGCTCACGAGGCCACCTCAATCGAAAAATGACAACAATGAGGCCACCATGCTCAAACACGCAGTCATTCCGTTCCTGCTAGGCGCAGGCTTGCTCTCCGGCGCACCGTCGGCCCTCGCAGCGTCCAACCTGGTGTTCTGCTCCGAAGGCAGCCCGGCCGGCTTCGACCCGGGCCAATACACCACAGGGACTGACTTTGACGCCTCGGCCGAGACCGTGTTCAACCGCTTGACCCAGTTCGAACGTGGCGGCACGGCAGTCATCCCGGGTCTGGCAACCAAGTGGGAAGTCTCCGACGACGGAAAGACCTACACCTTCCACCTGCGCGAAGGGGTCAAGTTCCACACCACCGACTACTTCAAGCCCACCCGCAACTTCAACGCCGACGACGTGCTGTTCACCTTCAACCGCATGCTCGACAAGGTCCACCCGTTCCGCAAGGCCTACCCCACCGAGTTCCCATACTTCACCGACATGGGCATGGACAAGAACATCGCCAAGCTGGAAAAGCTCGACGAACATACCGTCAGGTTCACCCTCAACGAAGTCGACGCCGCATTCATTCAGAACCTGGCCATGAGCTTCGCCTCGATCCAGTCCGCCGAATACGCCGACCAGTTGCTCAAGGACGGCAAGGCCGCCGACATCAACCAGAAGCCGATCGGCACTGGCCCGTTCGTATTCAGCAAGTACCAGAAGGACGCGCAGATCCGCTTCAAGGGCAACAAGGACTACTGGCAACCTGATGACGTGAAGATCGACAACCTGATCTTCGCCATCACCACCGACGCCTCTGTGCGCATGCAGAAGCTGAAGAAGAACGAGTGCCAGGTCACCCTGTTCCCGCGCCCTGCCGACATCCAGCCGCTGAAACAGGACCCCAAGCTGCAGATGCCGCAGCAAGCCGGTTTCAACCTCGGCTACATCGCCTACAACGTGATGGACAAGGTCAAGGGCAGCAACGAGCCCAACCCGCTGGCCCAGCTGAAAGTCCGCGAGGCGCTGGACATGGCCGTGGACAAGAAAAAGATCATCGAGTCGGTCTACCAGGGCGCCGGCCAACTGGCGGTCAACGCCATGCCCCCGACCCAGTGGTCCTATGACGACAGCATCAAGGACGCGCCATTCGACCCTGAAAAAGCCAAGCAACTGCTCAAGGAAGCCGGCATCAAGGAAGGCACCGAAATCACCCTGTGGGCGATGCCCGTGCAACGCCCGTACAACCCCAATGCCAAGCTGATGGCCGAGATGCTGCAATCCGACTGGGCCAAGGTCGGCATCAAGGCCAAGATCGTCAGCTATGAATGGGGCGAGTACATCAAGCGCTCCAAAGGCGGCGAACAGGGCGCCATGCTGATCGGCTGGAGCGGTGACAACGGTGACCCGGATAACTGGCTGGGCACCCTGTACGGCTGCGACGCCATGAACGGCAACAACTTCTCCAAATGGTGCTACAAGCCCTACGACGACCTGATCAAGCAGGCCAAGGCCACTTCCGACCAGGCCAAGCGCACCGAGTTGTATCAGCAGGCACAGCACATCCTCAAGGAGCAGGTGCCGATCACCCCGATCGCCCACTCCACCGTGTACCAGCCCATGAGCGCCAAGGTGAAGGACTTCAAGATCAGCCCGTTCGCGCTGAACTCCTTCTACGGCGTCAGCGTGGACAAATAGGCTAGCCAAGGCACCCGCCGAGCGGCGGGTGCCCCGCCAACCTCGTCCCCCTCCATGTCGTCCCGCCGTCATCCGCAGCGGGGTCGGCGACCTGTTGCCGCCATTCGTACCCCGAGGCGGCGCAAACAGACGTAAAAGGACTTGCCATGCGCCATACCACCCGAGTTTCCGCCCTGCTGGCCCTCGGCCTGATCAGCCAATCGCCGGCGCTGCTGGCCAACAACCTGGTGTTCTGTTCCGAAGGCAGCCCCGCCGGCTTCGACACTGCCCAGTACACCAGCGCCACCGACAACGACGCCGCCGAACCGATCTACAACCGCCTGGTCGAGTTCGAACGCGGCGGCACTGCCGTGCACCCTGCCCTGGCGACCCGCTGGGAGGTGTCCGAAGATGGCCTGCGCTACACCTTCCACCTGCGCGAAGGGGTGAAGTTCCACAGCAACAAGGCCTTTGCACCGAGCCGCAACTTCAACGCCGACGACGTGCTGTTCACCTTCAACCGCATGCTCGACAAGAACCACCCGTTCCGCCAGGCCTACCCGACCGAGTTCCCCTATTTCATCAGCATGGGCCTGGACAAGAACATCGCCCGTGTCGAAAAGACCGGTCCACTGACCGTGGTGTTCACCCTGAACAAGGTCGATGCCGCGTTCATCCAGAACCTGGCCATGAGCTTCGCCTCGATCCTCTCTGCCGAATACGCCGAACAGTTGATGACCAGCGGGCGCCCCAGCGACATCAACCAGCAACCGATCGGCACCGGCCCGTTCGTGTTCCAGCGTTATCAGAAGGATTCGCAGATCCGCTACAAAGGCAACAAGGCCTATTGGTCACCGCAGGACGTGAAGATCGACAACCTGGTGTTCTCGATCAACATCGACCCTTCGGTGCGCATCCAGAAGCTGCGCCGCAACGAATGCCAGGTCACCCTCCACCCGCGCCCCGCAGATCTCCCGGCGCTCAAGGCCGACAGCAAACTGCAGGTGCTGCAACAGCCTGGCTTCAACCTCGGCTATATCGCCTACAACACTCAACACCCACCGTTCGACCGGTTGGAAGTGCGCCAGGCAATGGACATGGCAGTGAACAAGCAGGCGATCATCCAGGCTGTGTATCAGGATTCCGGCCAGCTGGCAGTCAACGCCATGCCGCCGACCCAGTGGTCCTATGACGACAGCATCAAGGACGCCCCCTTCGATCCGGAAAAGGCCAAACAGCTACTGCAGCAGGCCGGAGTCAAGCCGGGTACCGAGATCACCCTGTGGGCCATGCCGGTGCAGCGCCCGTACAACCCAAACGCCAAGCTGATGGCGGAAATGCTCCAGGCCGACTGGAGCAAGCTCGGCTTCAAGGTGCGCATTGTCAGCTATGAATGGGGCGAGTACCTCAAGCGCATGAAAAGCGGCGAGCACGATATTGCCCTGATCGGCTGGACCGGGGACAACGGCGACCCGGACAACTGGCTGGGCACCCTCTACAACTGCGATGCCATCGGCAGCAACAACTACTCGCTGTGGTGCGATCGGCAGTACGACAGCCTGGTCAAGCAGGCCAAGCAGGTCACCGACCGCGCGCAGCGCACCGCCCTGTACCAGCAGGCCCAGCAGCGGCTCAAGCAGCAGGTGCCGATTACCCCGGTGGCACATTCAACGGTCAACCAACCGCTGAGCATCAAGGTTTCCGAATTCAAGGTCAGCCCTTTCGGGCGCAACGATTTTTCCGGTGTGAGTGTTGATTGATCTTTAACCCTCAAGGGCCTCTTCGCGGGTAAACCCGCTCCCACAGATACGGCGCACATGCCGAAACCTGTGGTGCCCCTGTGGGAGCGGGTTTACCCGCGAAAGGGCCGGCACAGCCAACACAACGCCCCGATTCTGCCCGGTGACCCCGGGCAACCCTGGCAACACCGCAGCAAGAAGCCCGGCCCACAAGGCCAGGCAATAACTAGAAGAACAGAAAGGGAGCTTTAACCTTGAGATTATTCACCTTGACCGCACTGGCGTTATCCATCAGTGCCTTATCCACCGTGACCCAGGCCGACCCGCAAAGCCAGGAATACGTGCCCATCACACTAAAAGGCAGCAGCGAGCAGGAGCAGGCCAGCGGCTTTGTCGACGGCCAGAGCCTTTCCGGCAGCACCCGCAACTGGTACGCCCGCGAGCGCGCCACACGCGCCCCGCTGTGGAAGTACTACAAGAGCGACGGCACCCGCCACGACACCCACAGCCGCGAGAACTGGGTGCAGGGCACCATCCTCAACTACAGCTCCGGTTTCACCCAGGGCACCGTCGGCTTCGCCGTCGAAGCCGCCGGTTACAATGCCATCGCCCTGCTGCAAAACCGCGAGGACGTCGCCGGCCCCAACAACCGCACCCTGACCCACAGCGACGGCGACCCGGTCGGCCAGTGGAGCAAGATGGGCCTGGCCAACGTCAAGGCGCGGGTGTCCAACACCACGCTCACCGTCGGCCGCCAATCGGTGGACACGCCGATGATCGCCTACATCGGCAACCGCGCCCTGCCCTCGAGCTTCCAGGGCGCGTTCCTGCACAGCGCCGAATTCGACAACCTGAGCTTCGACCTGGGCACCTTCGACCGCGTCTCGCCACGTACCGAACAGAGCCTCAGCAAGTTCCGCACCGAGTACAGCGCCACTGGCGTGGAGACCGACCGCGCCAGCACCGCCGGCATCAACTATCAGCCGTTCAAGAGCCTGAGCACCAGCCTGTACGCCACCAAGGTCGACGACTTCTGGAACCAGTACTACTTCGGCGCCAACCATGTGCTCGGTGATAGTGCGGTGCTAAGCCTGAGCACCGGCCTGAACTACTACAAGACCGTCGACGCCGGCAGCAAGAAGATGGGCGAGATCGACAACGACACCTACAGCCTGTCGTTCGGCCTGACCCACCAGGCCCACACCCTCAGCGCCTCCTGGCAGCAGGTCAACGGCAACGAGTACTTCGACTACCTGCACGAAACCAACGGCATCTACCTGGCCAACTCGCTGCTGTCGGACTTCAACGGCCCCAACGAGAAATCGCTGCAGATTTCCTACGTGCTGAACATGGCGCCGTACGGCGTGCCGGGCCTGAAGTTCAACCTGTACAACGCCCGCGGCTGGGGCATCGATGGTACCCATTACCGCGGTACCGCCTACGACGTAAACGGCCTGGATGGCGAAACCCACTACGAGTGGGGCTTCGGCACCAGCTACGCGGTACAGAGCGGGCCATTGAAAGACACCAGCATCCGTGCCACCTACACCGCGCACCGCGCCAGCAAGGCCCAGGGCGATGGCAGCCTGGATGAGTTCCGGGTGGTTACCACCATTCCATTCAACATTCTCTGACCGCCGGCGCCACGGCCTGCTTCGCTGCGGGCCGTGGCGGCTACGCTGGAATCAATGCAAGCAGGGAGTTTCAACCCATGCAGAGAGCTTTCATGAAATCGCGGCCACTGCGCCTGGCCCTGGCCGCACTGCTTCTGGGCGGTGCCACGCAACTGGCGGCCAAACCATTGGTGGTGTGCACCGAAGCCAGCCCGGAAGGGTTCGACATCGTCCAGTACACCACTGCGGTCACCGCCGATGCCTCGGCCGAGACGGTGTTCAATCGCCTGGTCGACTTCAAGCCCGGTACCACCGAAGTCCAGCCGGCCCTGGCCGAGCGTTGGGACATTTCAGCCGATGGCCTGACCTACACCTTCCATCTGCGCCAGGGCGTGAAGTTCCACACTACCGACTACTTCAAGCCCACCCGCGACTTCAACGCCGATGACGTCCTGTGGAGCCTCAATCGCCAGCTCGATCCGAACCATCCATGGCATGACAAGACCAGCGTCGGATACCCGTACTTCGAGAGCATGGGCTTCAAGGACCTGCTCAAGTCGGTCAGCAAGGCCGACGAGCACACCGTGGTAATTACCCTTACCCGACCGGAAGCGCCGTTCCTGCGCGACATGGCCATGGGCTTCACCTCGATCTACTCCGCCGAATACGGCGACCAGTTGCTCAAGGCTGGCAAGGCTGCCGAGTTGAACAGCAAGCCGATCGGCACCGGCCCGTTCATCTTCCAGCGTTACAACAAGGATGCCCAGGTTCGCTTCAAGCCTAACCCGGACTATTTCCGCGGCAAGCCGCCGGCCGATGCGCTGGTCTTCGCCATCGCTACCGACAGCAATGTGCGCCTGCAGAAACTGCGCGCCAACGAGTGCCAGGTAGCGCTCTATCCCAAGCCCGATGACGTGCCGTCGATCAAGCAGGACCCGAAACTCAAGGTCGAGGAGATCGAGGCCTTGGTCACCGGTTACATCTCGATGAACACCGAACACAAATACCTGAGCGACGTTCGCGTGCGCAAAGCCATCAACATGGCCTTCGACCGCCAGACCCATGTCGACCAATTGTTCGGCAAAGGCAACGCATTGCTCGGCGTGAACCCGTACCCGCCGACCATGATCGGCTACAACAACGAGAACAGAAACCCACCCCGCGACCTGGCCAAGGCGCGCGATCTGCTCAAGCAGGCGGGCGTGCCCGAAGGTACGGTAATCACCCTGTTCACGCGCAACGGCGGCGGCCCGACCAACCCCAACCCGCGCTTGTCTGCCGAGATGCTGCAGGCCGACCTCAAGCAGATCGGACTGAAGCTGGACATCCGCGTGATGGAGTGGGCCGAAATGCTGCGCCGGGCCAAGAAGGGCGAGGCCGACCTGGTGTCCACCGGCTGGGCCGGCGACAACGGCGACCCGGACAATTTCCTCAGCCCGCTGCTCAGTTGCGATGCCGCCAAAAGCGGCGAGAACTATGCACGCTGGTGCAACCCCAAGTTCCAGGAGCTGATCAGCCGCGCCCGCGAAGTGATCGACAACGACGAGCGTGCAAGGCTCTATAACGAGGCATTGAAAGTGTACGATGACGAACAACCCTGGATCAGCATGGCCCATCCGAAGATGTTCACCGCCATGCGTGACAACGTGGAGGGCTACGTGATCAACCCTCTGACCAACAACAACTTCGCCACCACCAAGGTGAAGTAGAACAACAACGACCGCCGGCAACCCACACGGGAACCGGCGGCACCACCGTAGCGGGCTGATCGCCCCACGGCCTGATGAGGTAACCCCGACAATGTTGAGCTTTATTGCCCGGCGCCTTGGCCTGCTGATACCGACCTTTTTCGGTATCACCTTGCTGACCTTCGCGCTCATACGCCTGATCCCCGGCGACCCGGTGGAAGTGATGATGGGCGAGCGCAGGGTCGACCCCGAAATGCATGCCCAGGCCATGGAGCGCCTGGGGTTGAACAAGCCGCTGCCGGTCCAGTACCTGGACTACGTCGGCAAGCTGGCCCAGGGTGACCTCGGTGAATCGCTGCGCACCCGCGAAAGCGTGTGGAGCGAGTTCCTCACCCTGTTCCCGGCCACTCTGGAACTGGCCTTTGCCGCCCTGTTGTTCGCCGGCATCGTCGGCCTGCTGGCCGGGGTGATCGCCGCGCTCAAGCGCGGTTCGCTGTTCGACCACGGGGTGATGGGCATTTCGCTGGCGGGTTATTCGATGCCGATCTTCTGGTGGGGCCTGATCCTGATCATGTTCTTCTCGGTAAGCCTGGGCTGGACCCCGGTGTCCGGGCGCATCGACCTGCTCTACGACATCGAGCCGAAGACCGGCTTCATGCTCATCGACACCCTGCTCAGCGACGAGGAAGGTGCATTCAAGGACGCGGTGATGCACCTGATCCTGCCGGCCATCGTGCTCGGCACCATCCCGCTGGCGGTGATTGCCCGCATGACCCGCTCGTCGATGCTCGAAGTGCTGCGCGAGGACTACATCCGCACCGCCCGCGCCAAAGGCCTGTCGCCGGCCCGCGTGGTGTTCGTGCACGGCCTGCGCAACGCGCTGATCCCGGTACTGACCGTATTCGGCCTGCAGGTCGGTACGTTGCTGGCCGGTGCGGTGCTGACCGAAACCATCTTTTCCTGGCCGGGCATCGGCAAGTGGCTGATCGAAGCCATCGGTGCCCGTGACTACCCCGTGGTCCAGAACGGCATCCTGTTGATCGCCTGCCTGGTGATCCTGGTCAACTTCGTCGTGGATATCCTCTACGGCCTGGCCAACCCACGCATCCGTCATCAGCGCTGAGGCCTTCGCCATGACTAGCCCGATTCCGAAATCCGTCACGCCGGCCAGCCCGGTGGACCAGAGCCTGCTCTACCCCTCGCCATACAAAGAATTCTGGCAAGCCTTCGCCCGCAACAAAGGTGCGGTGATGGGCCTGGCCTTCATGTGCCTGGTGGTGTTCTGCGCGCTGTTCGCGTCATGGGTCGCCCCGCACGACCCGAGCGAGCAGTACCGCGAATTCCTGCTGACCCCACCGGTGTGGCTCGAAGGTGGCAGCTGGCAGTTCATCCTCGGCACCGACGAGCTGGGCCGCGACCTGCTTTCGCGGCTGATCCAGGGCGCGCGGCTTTCGCTGCTGATCGGCCTGTCGTCGGTGGTGATGTCGCTGATCCCTGGCATCCTGCTGGGCCTGCTGGCCGGTTTCTTCCCGCAACTGCTCGGCCCGTCGATCATGCGCCTGATGGACGTGATGCTGGCCCTGCCCTCGCTGCTGCTGGCGGTGGCCATCGTCGCCATCCTCGGCCCAGGCCTGATCAACACCGTGATCGCCATTGCCATCGTGTCGTTGCCATCCTACGTGCGCCTGACCCGCGCCGCCGTGATGGGCGAGCTGAACCGCGACTACGTCACCGCCGCACGCCTGGCTGGTGCCGGGCTGCCACGGCTGATGTTCGTCACCGTGCTGCCCAACTGCATGGCACCGCTGATCGTGCAGGCCACCCTCAGCTTCTCCTCGGCCATCCTCGACGCCGCCGCCCTGGGCTTCCTTGGCCTTGGCGTACAGCCGCCGACCCCGGAGTGGGGCACCATGCTGGCTTCGGCCCGTGACTACATCGAGCGCGCCTGGTGGGTGGTGAGCCTGCCCGGCCTGACCATTCTGCTCAGTGTGCTGGCAATCAACCTGATGGGCGACGGCCTGCGCGATGCGCTGGACCCGAAACTCAAGAACGCCGCCTGAGGAGAACGCCATGTCACTGTTGCAGATCAACAACCTGAACGTGCGCTTCGGCGACACCAATGCGGTACCGGTGGTCGATGGCCTGGACCTGACGGTGGAAGCCGGCGAGATCCTGGCCATCGTCGGCGAATCCGGCTCGGGCAAGTCCGTGACCATGATGGCCCTGATGGGCCTGATCGACGCGCCCGGGCGCATCACCGCCGACTCGCTCACCTTCGACGGCACCGACATGCTCAAGCTCAGCGGTCGCCAGCGACGCAAGGTAGTGGGCAAGGACATCGCCATGGTTTTCCAGGACCCGATGACCGCGCTCAACCCCAGCTACACCGTGGGCTACCAGATCGAGGAAGTGCTGCGCCAGCACCTGGGCCTGAAGGGCAAGGCCGCGCGCCAGCGTGCCCTGGAGCTGCTGAAGAAGGTCGAGATCCCGGCTGCGGAAAGCCGCCTGGACGCCTACCCGCACCAGCTGTCCGGCGGCATGAGCCAGCGCGTGGCGATTGCCATGGCGATTGCCGGTGAGCCCAAGCTGCTGATTGCCGACGAACCCACCACTGCGCTGGACGTGACCATCCAGGCGCAGATCATGGAGCTGCTGGTCAACCTGCAGAAGGAGCGCAACATGGCGCTCATCCTGATCACCCACGACCTCGCCGTGGTCGCCGAAACGGCCAGGCGGGTGTGCGTGATGTACGCAGGCCAGGCCGTGGAAGTGGGCCAGGTGCCGGAGCTGTTCGACGTGCCCGCCCACCCCTACAGCGAAGCGTTGCTGGCGGCGATCCCCGAGCACAGCATTGGTGCCGAACGCCTGGCCACCCTGCCCGGCATCGTCCCCGGCCGCTACGACCGCCCCGTGGGTTGCCTGCTGTCACCGCGCTGCCCGTACGTGCAGGACAACTGCCGGCGCCAGCGCCCGCCCCTCGATCCCCAGGCCCATGGCCTGGTGCGTTGCTTCTACCCGCTGAACCAGGAGGTGGCGTGATGGCCGTCGTTCTATCCGCCCGGGAGCTGACCCGGCATTACGAAGTCTCCCGCGGGCTGTTCAAGGGGCACGCCCTGGTCCGCGCGCTGAATGGCGTGTCGTTCGAACTGGAGGCCGGCAAGACCCTGGCCGTGGTCGGCGAATCCGGCTGCGGCAAGTCGACCCTGGCCCGCGCCCTGACTCTGATCGAAGAGCCGTCGTCCGGCTCGCTGCAAATTGCCGGCACCGAAGTGAAAGGCGCCAGCAAGAGCGAGCGCAAGCAACTGCGCCGCGATGTGCAGATGGTGTTCCAGAGCCCCTACGCCTCGCTCAACCCACGGCAGAAGATTGGTGACCAGCTGGCCGAGCCGCTGCTGATCAACACCTCGCTGAGCAAGGCCGAGCGGCGAGAAAAGGTGCAGAAGATGATGGAACAGGTCGGCCTGCGCCCCGAGCATTACCAGCGTTACCCGCACATGTTCTCCGGTGGCCAGCGCCAACGTATTGCCCTGGCCCGGGCAATGATGCTGCAGCCCAAGGTGCTGGTGGCGGACGAGCCGACCTCGGCGCTGGACGTGTCGATCCAGGCCCAGGTGCTGAACCTGTTCATGGATTTGCAGAAGGAGTTCAACACTGCCTACGTGTTCATCTCGCACAACCTGGCGGTGGTGCGGCATGTGGCCGATCAGGTGCTGGTGATGTACCTCGGCCGACCGGCGGAGATGGGGCCGAAAGAAGATATCTACGAAAGGCCGTTGCACCCGTATACCCAGGCGCTGCTGTCGGCGACGCCGGCGATTCACCCGGACCCTTTGAAGCCGAAGATCCGCATTGCCGGGGAGTTGCCCAACCCGCTGAACCCGCCGGATGGGTGTGCGTTTCACAAGCGCTGCCCGTATGCGACCGAGCGGTGTGCCAATGAGGTGCCGGCGCTCAGGCAGGTGAGTACCCGGCAGGTGGCTTGTCACTATGCCGAGCAATTTCTCTAATCTTGTGAGGTGATACGCGAAGGGGACGAGAAAGCCGATGAGGCTGCCGGGGTGGTGTTGAACTGCTACGGGCTTCGGTCCCCTTCATCGAAACGCTGATAAGGAATGATGCGTTACTGAGCGGTGTGCAACTGCTCCAGCAGCTACGACTTTTCTGACAGACGCCTCTGAAGTTCAAGAAAATACAGACTTCGGGCATAAAGCCCCTCCCCGCCCTACAGCCCGGAACACTCCTGAGGCATGGCTTTATGACACTACGCCAAACCGGGCATAGCCCTTGTCGTACTTGGCTTTCGCATCGTTGACAGAGCGGCGCACGGGTCTATTTACTTGGCACCTTTCACGGAAGATTACACGGCAATTGGATTGAATATTTACCGTGCATTTCAGGGAGATGCCCATGATCATGGATCCGCTCGGCCGGGTCGCACGTTGTCCCGTATTTGGCGAACAGGAGTAACCTCTCATGTTCGAAGCGGCCAGGTTCGGCGACGAAATATCACATACCGGCGCATTGGGCGGCTTTCTGCTGGGCGCTGCCCTGGGTATCGCACTGGTGGCCACGGTGGCCATCGCCACCTTCACCTGCGGGTTAGGCGTGGCTTTGCTGGCCGGCATCGCGGCAGGTCTCGGGGGCAGCTTGCTGACCGCTGCCGGCGAGGCACTGGGCAGTCTGTTCTCATCCCCCTCAGGGACGATAACGACTGCCTCACCCAACGTGTTCATCAACAGCCGCAAGGCCGCCCGCGTCGAAAAAAGCATCGGCGCCTGCGACAAGCACCCGGGCCCGGTGCAGATCGCCGAAGGCTCGACCAATGTCTTCATCAATGGCGTCGCGGCGGCGCGCAAGGGCGACAAGCTGACCTGCGGCGCGACCATTTCCGGGGGTTCGAACAACGTCTTCATCGGCGGTGGCACTTACCGCTACCTGCCCGTGGATGACGAAGTCCCGGAGTGGCTGCGCACCACCGTGGATGTGCTGATGGCGATTGCTGGCGCAGCCAGTGGCCTTGCGAATGTGCTCAAGATGGGTACCCAGGCCGGTATGAAGGCCGCCCTACCTTGTGCCCTGAAATTCACGGCCGGCTTCATTGCTGGCGAAGTGGCCGCCCGCTACATGGTCGAGCCTGTGGCACGCAGGGTGTTGGGTGGACTGGTTGGCAACCCGGTCGACCTCACCACCGGTCGCAAACTGATCCCCGATGAAATTGACTTCAGCCTCCCGGGCTTGATGCCGATCGAGTGGTCACGTTTCTACGCCAGCGACCTTACCGTCGACAGCGTGCTCGGGCGCGGCTGGGTGCTGCCCTGGGAGCAAAGCCTGCGTCGGCGGGGCTCATTCATTTACCTCACCGACAACCAAGGCCGCAAAGTTCCGTTCGTGACCCTGCAACCGGGCGAACGGATCTACAACCCGCACGAGCAGGTGTACCTGGTCTGCACCGAGGGCGGCCACTACATCCTGCAAACGCGGGACAACCTGTTCTTCTACTTCGGCGAAGTGCCAGACACCAACAGCGAAGTGCCGCTGCAGCGCATCGAGAACGTTCTCGGTCACTTCCTGCATTTCACCCGCACGCCCGATGGTACGCTGACCGACATCAGCGCCACCGGCGGTACCCGCGTGCACCTGCACTACGACCACCCGCTGGGCCGCCTGACCGACATCAAGCGCGTGGTGAACGACCAGGCCGTCGAAACGCTCACCCAGTACCGCTACGATGAGCACGGCCAACTGAGCGCGGTGATCAACCGCAACGGCCACACCGTGCGCAGTTTCAGCTACGCCGAAGGCCTGATGGTGACTCACAGCAACGCGCTGGGCCTGGGCTGCCATTACCGCTGGGAAACCCTCGGCGGCCAGCCGCGGGTGGTCGAGCACTGGACCACCGATGGCGAACACTACCACTTCCGCTACGACCTCGATGCCCGTACCAGCTGGGCCACCGACGTGCTCGGCCGCGAGCTGGAAGTGCAGTACAACCCCGACCACCGGGTGATCGCCAGCCGCGACTACGGCGGCGAACGCTATGCCACCGAGCTGGACGACAATGGCAACATGGTCGACCTGACCTTGGCGGACGGTAGCTGCCTGCAATTCAAGTACGACGAATTCTCCCGTCTGCTCGAAGAGACCGACCCGCTGGGCCGCAAGACCACCTACGAATATCACCACCTGACCACGCTGGTGACCCAGGTCAGTTACCCGGATGGCAGCATCTGGCGGGCGCGCTACGACGCCAAGGGCAACCTGCTCGCCGAATTCGATGCCCTGGGTCAAATGACCGAATACCTGAACAGCGATGACGGCCTGCCGCACACCATCATCGACGCGACCTACAAGTCCAAGTACCTGTGGTGGAACACCCTGGCCCAGGTCGAGCGTTACCAGGATTGTTCGGGCAAGAACACCTGGTACCGCTACGACGAACGCCAGCACCTCGTCGCGGTAACCGATGCGCTGAACCAGACCACCACGCTGGAGCGCAAGCCTGACGGTGAGGTGCTGCGCATCAGTCACCCCGACGGCACGGCGGAAACTTTCACCTACAACGACCTTGGTCAGGTGCTCGACCACACCGATGGCAAAGGCCAGATCACCCGCCTGCTACGCACTTCCCGTGGTTTGCCGAGCAACCGCCGGGACCCGAAAGGAGGTGTGGTTCGTTACGAGTACGACAAGGCTTGGCGCCTGACCGGGTTGGTAAACGAGAACAACGCCACGTACCGCTTTGCCTATGACGCCTCGGATCGGCTGATTGAAGAGGTGCGGATCGATAATCTGACCCGGCGCTTCAGCTACAACGCGGGTGGCCATCTCACCCGACTGGATGAGATCGGCTATGGCGAAAATGCCGAGCGCCCGGAGCGGCATACGCTGTTCGAGCGTGACACCATTGGCCGGTTGGTCGCCAAGATCAACCGCGATGCGAGCCAGACCTTCGCGTACGACGACGGCGACCGGTTGCTGAGCATCGAGCGGCAGCCGACCGGGATCGGCAAGCAGCTAGGGATCAGCGAAGAAAAGCTAGAGTACACTTACGATTTGCTGGGCCGGCTGATCAAAGAAATCACCTCCGACGGCACGCTCGGCTACGAATACGACCCGCTCGGCAATCTGACTACGCTAACCCTGCCAGATAGTCGTAAGGTCAACTACCTGTACTACGGCAGTGGGCACCTGCACCAACTGAACCTGGACGGTCAGGTGATCAGCGACATGGAGCGTGATGACCTGCACCGTGAGGTTTACCGGACCCAGGGCAAGCTCACCAGTTGTTTCGGTTATGACGCGATGGGACGCAAGGCTTGGCAGTTTGCCTCGAGCTTGCCGGCTGACAAGCTCTCGCAGGTGCACAACACCGGTATCAATACCTCATTGCTGGTGGAGCATGCGTACAACCCGATTCACCGCCGTTACCAATACGACCCGGCAGGTGAACTGGTGCGTACGCTCGACAAGCTGCGTGGCGAGATCAAGTACGAGTACGAAGCGAACGGCCAGTTGCGCAGCCGCGATACGGGCTCGCTGGTTGGCAGCGAAGAGTTTCGTTACGACCCTGCGGGCAACCGCCTGGATTTCAATGCCCGGCAATTTGCCAAGTCCAGGGACAACCGCATCACACACTGGCGGGACCAGGAGTACCGCTACGACCCGTGGGGCAACCTGATCGAAAAATGCTCGGAATATGGCAACCGGTTGCAGCGCTTCGGTTATGACGGTGAAAACCGGCTGGTGCGGGCGGAGACATGGGTCAATGGCAAGCTGGAGAGTACCGGGCACTACCGTTATGACAGCCTGGGGCGGCGGGTGGCCAAGCTGGCTGAGATCAATGACCAGGTCGAGCAGAAGCGCTTCCTCTGGCAAGGGGTGCGGATGCTGCGCGAGGAAACGCTCGGGCAGAGCATCCTGTACCTGTATGAGCCGGGTAGCTATGCGCCGTTGGCGCGTGTTGATCAGGCGGAAGGGGAGGAGCAGAAGCTCTATTACTTCCATACGGACCAGATTGGTACGCCGCTAGAACTGACGGATAGCGATGGGAAGATCGTTTGGCAGGCAACGTATCGCTCATGGTCAACAGTAGATCAGCTCGTGGTGAATATCACTGAGCAAAATTTGCGGCTACAAGGGCAGTATTTCGATAAAGAGATTAATCTGCATTACAATACCTTTCGCTATTATGATCCGGAAGTAGGGAGATTTATTTCGCAGGATCCAATTGGATTGGACGGTAGTGATAATCTCTATAAATACGCACCTAACCCGGTCACTTGGATCGATCCTCTTGGCTGGGTTCATGAGCTAACGCCGGGGTATAGTGTTTATGGCTTGTTCGATAAGGGAGCCGATAAACCATATTATGTGGGGGTAACTGATGACCTATCACGGCGTAGAGCAGAGCATGCTGGCACTGGCAGATTAAGCCCTGGGGCGAAAATGGAGCCGCTTGACAAAAATGTTACTTATGGGGAGGCGCGCGGTTTTGAGCAGGCCTATATTGAGCACTATGAGACAAAAACCGGCGTGATAGGCGAAGAGATTTCACATAAAAACCGCGGAAATAAGATTAACTCATACGATCATGCAAATACTACGAGAGCTCCAGCTCGCCAAGCTAATTTCGAAAGTAATTTTGCCAAGAAAACTGCTGCTTTGAAAGGAGGTTGCGGATGATGTCAATTGAGATTTATGATTGGGATAAAAAATTTAAAACAAGCTTGAGAAAAATAAAAAGCGGAGATATATTTTGCTTTTTATTGGCTCCCCAGAAATATGGGGCTGGCCGCATTATTACCCAAAATAGTCTTGGTCATGTAGCTGAGATTTTTGACAAATTCCTTAGTTCTCCTGTGATTGATTTAGTATCATTTAAGCGCTTAGGTGATCCTGTCATATTGGACTCTTATTCGCTTTTTGATCGCAAAGCTGAGGGTGACTGGAGAATTGTGGCTCACGAATTAGATTATAAGCCGTCAAGTGAAGAGTCGGTGAGGTATGTATACGGTGTGGCGGATAACGTGAGGCTTGTTGATATTTTTGATAATGAGACCCCTTTGGTGGGCAGCAAGCGTGACTACCCATCATACTCCCCTATGGGGGATGAAGATGTGAAAGAGCACTTCAAATTTTATACTTGAAATCTAAGTATATTCTTTAACAACGAGTGGCTTATTCTGGTCCTGCTGGATTGAAGTAGGGCCAGCAAAAAGCGTTTAATTAGTTCTGTTGAGGACGCCCGTTCTAACTTTAAGCCCCTCAACAAGCTGTTCTTCTACTTCGATGAAGTGCCACTGCAACGCATCGAAAACGCCCTCGGCCACTTCCTGCATTTCACCCGCACGCCCGACGGTACGCTGACCGACATCAGCGCCACCGGTGGAACCCCCGTGCACCTGCACTACGACAACCCGCTGGGTCGCCTAATCGACATCAAGCGAGTGGTGAACAGGTATCCAACCGTCTGGACTTCAATGCGCGACAGTTCGACAAGGTCAAGGGCAACTGGATCAAACAGTGACGGGATCAGGAGTACCGCTACGATCCGTGGGAAACCTGATCGAGAAGCGCTCGGGGCACAGCAAGCTGCAGAACTTTAGCTATGACTGCGAGAACCGGCTTGTGCGTGCCGAGGCATTGGTCAATGGCAAGCTGGAGAGTACTGGGCACTACCGTTACGACAGCTTCGGGCGGAGAATAGCCAAGCAGGCTGAGATAAATGGCGAGTTCGAACAGAAGCGCTTTCTCTGGCAGGTTTCCGGATGGGTGTGCGTTTCACAAGCGCTGCCCGTATACGACCGAGCGGTGTGCCAAGGAGGTGCCGGCATTGCGGCAGGTGAGTACCCGGCAGGTGGCTTGTCACTATGCCGAGCAGTTTCTCTAGCCTTTAGATAGCCGGGGCTGCTTTGCAGCCCCAAGAATCTCAATGCATGAAGAACCAGATCAGGATAATCACCGGAATCGGCACCCCAATCATCCAGAGCAGTATCGAGCGCATGGCCTTTCTCCTTGTTCGATGTTGAACAGACCGGTGCACTCGCCATGCCATCCCTGTCAAAAAATCACTCTCAACCGAATCAACGGCTTACTGCCCAAGCCGCTTGAAAAAACCGTGCAATATGCCGGATCCGCCCCCTTGCAGCTGGGTGTTCTGCAATGCACTATCAGGCTCATGACCGCCACCACCCTCCCCGACGGCCCCGAGCAGACCCCGCTCACCGCCGACACCGTGCTGCGCTACCACCTGTGCTGGAAGCACCGCGACCTCGACGGCACCATGGCGCTCTACCACCCCGACATTCAGTACCACGACTTCTTCCAGAACCGCGTGCTCGGCTACCAGGAACTGCGCGACTACGTGCGCGCCTGCCTGCCCCATGAAGCTGGCGAAGATATCGTGCACAGCGATCGCATCCGCGTCGACGGCTGTACCGCGTTCATCCAGTACCAGGTCACGGTCCAGGGCGGCGATGGCCTGGTGGCGTTCCAGTCCAGCGAGGCGATTACCGTCAAGGACGGCCTGATCTGGCAGGTCAACGAATATGCCACGCTGGTCCACCGCAACGGCAGCGGCCACGCCAGCAGTGGCCCACGCCCGGCCACCAGCCGCCTGGGCCTGTCGCCGAGGCAGTTGTCGACCATGGCCCAGGACCTGGAACACTACTTCCAGCGCCAGCGCCCCTACCTGGACCCGGAACTGGACCTGCAGCAGGTGGCCGACGCCAGCGGCTACAGCCGCAATCAGATCTCCTACCTGCTCAACCAGGTGCTCGGGCAAAGCTTCTACCGCTACGTCAACCAGGCCCGCCTGCAGCACCTGATGGCCAGCCTTGATAACGACAGCATCGAGGCCACGATCGACGAGCTGGCGTTCAATGCCGGTTTCAACTCGTTGTCGGCGTTCTACAAGTGTTTTCGCGAACACACCGGGCTTACGCCCAAGGCGTACCTGAAGCAAATTTCCCTGCGTGCACGCACGTAGGACAGCCGCCCGCCGACACCACTAGGATCGCCCACAGACCTTGACGGATGTGGAGCCGAACCCGATGCAACCCTTGCGCACGCTCAGCCTGTGGATGGACCAGCTCGACGAGCCGTTGTGCGCCCGCCCGGCCCTGCGCGAGGACCTGGACGCGGATGTATGCATCATCGGCGCAGGCTACACCGGCCTGTGGACCGCCTACTACCTCAAGCGCCAGGCGCCACAGTTGAACATCGCGGTAATCGACGCCAACATCGCCGGCTTCGGCGCTTCGGGGCGCAACGGCGGCTGGCTGATGGGCAACCTGCTCGGCGAAGACCGGCTGCTGGCCACCCTGTCACCGCAACAGCGCCGCGCCAGCATCGACCTGCTGCATGGCATTCCCGATGAAGTACACCGCGTACTGCATCGCGAGAGCATCGACTGCGACTACCGCAAAGGCGGCGTGCTCTACTGCGCCGCGCGCTACCCGGAACAGGAGCGCAGCCTGCGCGCCTACCTCGACGACCTTTATCGCCAAGGCATGACCGAGGACGACTACCGCTGGCTGCGCCCCGAACAGCTTGACGCTCAGTTGCGGGTCAGCAACGCCTATGGCGCCATCTTCAGCCCGCACACCGCAACCATCCAACCCGCCAAGCTGGCGCGTGGCCTGGCCCGGGCGGTAGAAGCGCTGGGCGTACCCATCTACGAAAACACCCCAGCCATCGACTGGCAGCCGGGTGAGGTGCGCACCCCGTTGGCGCGCATCCGTTGCCAATGGACGGTACCCGCCGTGGAGGGCTATGCCGTCAGCCTGCCGCCACTGGGCAAACATCAGCTGCCGGTACAGAGCCTGTTGGTGGCCACCGAACCACTGCCGGAGGCCACCTGGCAACAGATCGGCCTGAACCAGGGCCAGGCGTTCAGCGAAAGCAGCCGCCAGGTCACCTACGGCCAGCGCACCGCCGACGACCGCCTGGTATTCGGCGCCCGTGGCGGCTACCGCTTCGGTGGCCGCCTGCGCGAAAACTTCAACCTCGACGAACAGGAAATCGAGCTGCGCCGCTACCTGTTCAGCGAGTTGTTCCCACAGTTGAAGCACGTGCGTATCACCCATTCCTGGGGCGGCAACCTGGGCATGGCACGGCGCTTCCGCCCGCACATGCTCTGCGACCATCAACGCGGCATCGCCCTAGCGGGCGGCTACGGCGGCGAAGGCGTCGGCGCCACCAACCTGGGCGGGCGCACCCTGGCCGCGCTGATCCTCAACCAGCACAACGAACTGACCGCGCAACCTTGGGTGCTCGACAACCGCCCGCTTTCAAGCCTGGCCAGCTGGCCACCCGAGCCCTGCCGATGGCTGGGCTACAACGCGATCATCCAGAGCTTCGTCCACGAGGACCGGACCCTCGCCAACCCCGCCAGTGCGCCCTGGAGGCGGCGCCTTGCCAGCAATCTTGCGGACTTCATGGAAGGCTTCATGCGCTGATTTTCCCCCTCACTGACACAGGATTTACCGGTCATGAGCATCACCCATTTCAAGAACACCGACAGCGCCGTGCTCGACAGCTCCAACCCGGTCGCGGTGCCGCTTGGCGACCCCGTTGCAGTGACTTCGGTCACCTGCGTGGAACGCAGCGACGGCGTCGAAACCGGCATCTGGGAGTGCACTCCCGGGCGCTGGCGGCGGCAGATCGTGCAGCAGGAGTTCTGCCATTTCATCAAGGGCCGCTGCACCTTCACCCCCGACGGTGGCGAGCCCCTGCTCATAGAAGCCGGAGACGCACTGATGCTACCGGCCAACAGCACTGGCACCTGGGACATCCAGGAGACCGTGCGCAAAACCTACGTCCTTATTTTCTGATCCGCTGATCGCCTGCCTTCGATAACAACACACAAAGCAAGGTAACCCCGACATGCGCACGCTCCTTCTCGCCCCCCTGATGCTGGCCGCCAGCGTGGCCGGCGCCGCCGAAACGGTGAAGATCTACAACTGGTCCAGCTACGTTGCCCCCGACACACTGAAGAACTTCCAGCAAGCCAGCGGTATCGTGCCCACCTACGACGTTTACGACAGCAACGAAACCCTCGACGGCAAGCTGATGACCGGCAACTCCGGCTACGACGTGGTGTTTCCGTCCAACCATTTCATGGCCCGGCAAATCCAGGGCAAGGCCCTCAAGCGCCTGGACAAGTCGCAATTGCCCAACTGGCACAACCTCAACCCGGTGCTGCTCAAGGCGCTCGAAGTGAACGACCCGGGTAACCAGTACGGTTTCCCATACCTGTGGGGCAGCACCGGCATCGGCTACAACATCGACAAGGTCAAGGCAGTGCTGGGCGACGATGCCCCGGTGGACTCCTGGGACCTGATCTTCAAGCCCGAGTACATGAGCAAGCTGAAAAGCTGCGGCGTCGCGGTGTTGGACAACGGCCCTGAACTGCTACCGATCGCCCTGCACTACCTGGGCCTGCCGCACCACAGCCAGGACCCGGCG
Organism: Pseudomonas sp. A2; assembly: GCF_023100865.1. Taxonomy (NCBI): domain Bacteria; kingdom Pseudomonadati; phylum Pseudomonadota; class Gammaproteobacteria; order Pseudomonadales; family Pseudomonadaceae; genus Pseudomonas; species Pseudomonas sp. A2. The sequence goes on along the minus strand of NZ_CP039127.1, from coordinate 1,082,070 downwards.
GACTACGACAAGGCCAAGGCGCTGCTGATGCAGGTGCGACCGTATATCAGCTACTTCCACTCCTCGAAGTACACCGGCGACCTGGCCAATGGCGACATCTGCGTGGTGGTGGGCTTCTCGGGGGATGTGCTGCAAGCGAAGAACCGCGCCGAGGAGGCGAAGAACGGGGTGAAGGTGGGCTACTCGATACCCAGGGAAGGCGCACCGATGTGGTTCGACATGGTTGCCATACCGGCCGATGCACCGGATGAGAAGGCCGGGTATGCCTACATGAACTACCTGCTGCAGCCGGAGGTGATGGCCAACATCAGCAACCATGTGCAGTACGCCAACGGCAACCTCAAGGCGGACGGGCTGGTGGATCCGGCGATGAAGGGTAATACGATGATTTACCCGAGCGAGGAAGTAATGGGCAAGCTGTATGCGCTGGAGGCGATGCCGGCCAAGATCGACCGTATTCGCACGCGGATCTGGACCAGTATCAAGGCCGGGAATTGATTTCGGCCTTAACACGGTCCCTGTGGGAGCGGGTTCACCCGCGAATGCGATGTTGAGTTTACCGACGCATTCGCGGGTAAACCCGCTCCCACAAGGGTCAGGAGCAGGCCCTGAAAATCAGGAGCAAGCTCTCGAAATCAGTGATGCTCGCGGGTAGCGCGGAACTTGATGTCCGGCCAGCGTTCTTCCATCAGCGACAGGTTGACCCGGGTCGGCGCCAGGTAGGTCAGGTGCCCGCCACCGTCGATAGCCAGGTTCTCCATGGCCTTGTTCTGGAATTCCTCGAGCTTCTTCTTGTCGTCACAGCCGATCCAGCGGGCCGACCACACGGTGATCGGCTCGTAGGCGCACTCGACCTTGTACTCTTCCTTCAGGCGGCTGGCGACCACGTCGAACTGCAGCACACCGACTGCACCGAGGATGATGTCGTTGCTGCGCTCGGGGAAGAACACCTGGGTAGCACCTTCTTCGGCCAGCTGTTGCAGGCCTTGGCGCAGCTGCTTGGATTTCAGCGGGTCCTTCAGGCGCACGCGGCGGAACAGCTCCGGGGCGAAGTGCGGGATACCGGTGAAGCCCAGTGCCTCGCCTTCGGTGAAGGTGTCGCCGATCTGGATGGTGCCGTGGTTGTGCAGGCCGATGATGTCGCCGGCATAGGCCTCTTCCAGCTGCTCACGCTCGGAGGAGAAGAAGGTCAGCGCGTCGCCGATGCGCAGGTCCTTGTTGATCCGCACGTGGCGCATCTTCATGCCCTTCTCGTACTTGCCCGAGCAGATACGCATGAAGGCGATGCGGTCGCGGTGTTTCGGGTCCATGTTCGCCTGGATCTTGAACACGAAACCGGTGAACTTCTCTTCCACAGGCTCCACGGTGCGCTCGTGGGCAACACGGCCCAGCGGGCGCGGCGCCCAGTCGACGACGGCGTCAAGCACATGGTCGACACCGAAGTTGCCCAGCGCGGTACCGAAGAACACCGGGGTCAGCTGGCCGTTGATGAACTCTTCCTGGTTGAACTCGTGGCAGGCGCCCTGCACCAGCTCCAGCTGTTCGACGAACGAATCGTACTGGTCGCCCAGGTGGGCACGGGCTTCGTCCGAGTCCAGCTTCTGGATGATCTTGGCTTCGGTGCGCTCGTGGCCGTGGCCCGGAGTGTAGACCACGATGTAGTCACCGGTCAGGTGGTACACGCCCTTGAAGTCGCGGTAGCAACCGATCGGCCAGGTGATCGGCGCGGCCTTGATCTTCAGCACGGCTTCGATCTCGTCCAGCAGCTCGATCGGGTCGCGGATGTCGCGGTCGAGTTTGTTGATGAAGCTGACGATCGGCGTGTCGCGCAGGCGGCACACGTCCATCAGGGCGATGGTACGTGGCTCTACACCTTTACCGCCGTCGAGCACCATCAGCGCCGAGTCCACCGCGGTCAGGGTGCGGTAGGTGTCTTCCGAGAAGTCTTCGTGGCCGGGGGTGTCGAGCAGGTTGATCATGTGCTCGCGGTACGGGAACTGCATCACCGAGGTGGTGATGGAGATGCCGCGCTGCTTCTCCATTTCCATCCAGTCGGAGGTGGCGTGGCGGTCGGACTTGCGCGACTTCACGGTACCGGCGACGGCAATGGCCTTGCCCATCAGCAGCAGCTTCTCGGTGATGGTGGTCTTACCGGCGTCGGGGTGGGAAATGATTGCGAAAGTGCGGCGCTTCGCGACTTCGGCGGCCTGGTTGGTCATGGGAAATCGCCTGACTGGGGGATTAAAAAGGGGCGATATCATACCTGAAGTTGGGCCGGGACCAAAATTTGCTGAACCGGCGGTGCCTGTTCCGGCCTCTTCGCGGGTAAACCCGCCCCCACAGGTATCACACCGCCTTTGAAACCTGTGCAGGACTTGTGGGAGCGGGTTTACCCGCGAAAGCGCCCGCCCAGAGGCCACAAATTCGTCAGGCAATCGCTTTATCACGACAAATGGCCAAAGAGCAGTTATTTCAACGCCTACAGAGCACCAACCCGCTGCTTTTTCTCGTCAATTTTCCAACCAACCAGTGATTAACGCTGGCCAAATGCCGCCCCAAGTGGGAACCTTTACGCCCACGGAGACGTCCACTCCCCTGCAACCCGCTTCGGTTGGGGAGTTGTTTTCATCAGCATTTTCGGGCCCGACGGGGTTCGGCTCATGGCCTGATCGCAGCCTTCGGCGTGCGTCACGCTGCTACTCGCGAACACACCACCCGCCGCCAGGACTGGCCGGCAACCAAGAAGTGTGCTCGCCGACTACACAAGGAGTCCGCCTGTGGCAAAACGCTACGGAAAAGGGCTGTTGGGATGGGCCGCCGTGCTCGTCATCCTGGCCCTGCTGGTCCACTGGATCGGCATCGACACGATCGCGCGGTATCGCGACGATCTTGGGTTCTACCTGCAAGCGCACCTGGTACTGGTGCTGGCTTCGATGGCGGCGGCGCTGGCCGTGGGCATCCCCGCCGGCATTGCGTTAAGTCGACCGCACCGGGTCGACAAAGCCGAGCGCTTCATGCAGTTCTTCAACGTTGGTAACACCATCCCTCCCCTGGCCGTTCTGGCCATTGCCCTGAGTATCCTGGGCATCGGCGCCGGGCCCGCGATCTTCGCGCTGTTCCTCGCCTCCCTCCTACCCATCGTGCGCAATACCTACGAGGGCCTGAAAAACGTCCCCGCCTCGCTCAAGGAAGCCGCCACCGGCATCGGCATGACTCCGCGCCAGCAACTCTGGCAGGTGGAGCTGCCCAACGCCGTGCCGATCATCGTTGGCGGTGTGCGCGTGGCCCTGGCGCTGAACGTCGGCACCGCACCGCTGGCGTTCCTGATTGGCGCCAACAGCCTCGGCAGCCTGATCTTCCCCGGCATCGCCCTGAACAACCAGCCACAACTGCTGCTGGGGGCTGCCTGCACCGCACTGCTGGCGCTGGCGCTGGATGCAGCGGTGAGTTTCTCCAGCAAGCGCTGGCTGGAACGTGGCCTGGCTGGATAACGAGAGGGAACGTATGAACAAGAGAATCGCTTCATTGTTGGGCGCGGCCCTGCTGTTTGCAGGATTTGCCCAGGCAGCGGAAAAACCACTTGTCCGTATCGGCGCGCGGGTGTTCACCGAACAGACCGTACTCGCCGAAATCACCGCGCAATACCTGCGCGCCAACGGTTTTGATGTGCGCGTCACCAGCGGCCTTGGCAGCAACATCGCCCGCCAGGCCCAGGAAACCGGCCAGCTCGACCTGATGTGGGAATACACCGGCGTGTCACTGGTGTCGTATAACCATATCGACGAGCGCATGCCCAGTGCCGAGGCCACCTACGCCAAGGTCAAGGCACTGGACGCGAAGAAGGACCTGATCTGGCTGACCCCGTCGAAGTTCAGCAACACCTATGCGCTGGGCCTGCCCAAGCAGGTCGCCGAGGCTTATCCGCAGATCAACTCCATCAGCGACCTCAACCAGGTACTGCGTGACGAAAGCCACCGCAACCACCTGGTGGCGCTGGACACCGAGTTCGCCAACCGCCCGGACGGCCTGGTAGGCCTGAAAGCGATGTACGACCTGCAAGTGGGCCGCGCCAACATCCGCCAGATGGATGCCGGCCTGGTCTACACCGCCATGCACAACAACCAGGTGTTCGCCGGCCTTGTGTACACCACCGATGGTCGCCTGAACGCGTTCAACCTCAAGCTGCTGGAAGACGACAAACACTACTTCCCCGACTACACCGCCGCCCCGGTGGTGCGCAAACAGGTGCTCGACGCCAACCCGCAACTGGCCGGCCTGCTCAAGCCTCTGGCCGAGCAACTGGATGACGAAACCATGCGCCAGCTCAATGCCAAGGTCGACGTCGAACACCAGAACCCGACCACGGTGGCCGCCACCTTCCTGCGTGACCACCCAATGCCTGGCGAGGTACAACCATGAGCCTGCTCGACACGTTCGCCCACCTCGACTGGGCCCAGGTACTGCAGCTGACCTGGCAACACATCATGCTGGTCGGCGTCGCCGTGGGCCTGGCGATCATCGTCGGCGTACCGCTGGGCATCCTGATGACCCGCTTCCCGGCCGTCGCCGGCCCTTTGCAGGCCAGTGCCACGGTGTTGCTGACCATCCCCTCGATCGCCCTGTTCGGCCTGCTGCTGCCGTTCTACTCCAAGTTCGGCCAGGGCCTGGGGCCGCTGCCGGCGATCACTGCGGTGTTCCTCTACTCACTGCTGCCGATCATGCGCAACACCTACCTGGCTTTGACCAACGTCGAACCCGGCATCCGTGAAGCCGCGCGTGGCATCGGCATGACCTTCGGCCAGCGCCTGCGCATGGTCGAACTGCCCATCGCCGTGCCGGTGATCCTCGCCGGCGTGCGCACCGCCGTGGTGATGAACATCGGCGTGATGACCATCGCCGCCACCATCGGCGCCGGCGGCCTTGGCGTACTCATCCTCACCTCCATCAGCCGCAGCGACATGTCGATGCTGCTGGTCGGCGCCGTGCTGGTCAGCCTGCTGGCGATCATCGCCGACCTGCTCCTGCAAACCCTGCAACGTGCCCTGACTCCAGAAGGACTGCGCTCATGATCGAACTGAAGAACCTCAGCAAAACCTTCAACGTCAACGGCAAGGACGTCAAAGCCGTCGACTCGGTAAGCCTCACCGTCAACGAAGGGGAAATCTGCGTGTTCCTCGGCCCCTCGGGCTGCGGCAAGAGCACTACCCTGAAAATGATCAACCGCCTGATCACGCCCACTTCCGGCCAGGTGTTCATCAATGGCGAAGACACCACCGGGCTGGACGAGGTCACCCTGCGCCGGCACATCGGCTATGTCATCCAGCAGATCGGCCTGTTCCCCAACATGACCATCGAAGAGAACATCACCGTGGTGCCGCGCCTGCTCGGCTGGGACAAACAGAAGTGCCATGAACGCGCCCGCGAGCTGATGCACATGATCAAGCTGGAGCCCAAGCAGTACCTGCAACGCTACCCGCGCGAGCTGTCCGGCGGGCAGCAGCAGCGTATCGGCGTGATCCGTGCCTTGGCGGCGGAAGCGCCGGTGCTGCTGATGGACGAGCCGTTCGGCGCGGTCGACCCGATCAACCGCGAGATGATCCAGAACGAGTTCTTCGAGATGCAGCGGGCGTTGAACAAGACCGTGATCATGGTCAGCCACGACATCGACGAAGCAATCAAGCTGGGCGACAAGATCGCCATCTTCCGCGCCGGCAAGCTGTTGCAGCTGGACCACCCGGACACCCTGCTGGCGCACCCGGCGGACGAGTTCGTCAGCAACTTCGTCGGCCAGGACAGCACCCTCAAGCGCCTGCTGCTGGTACGTGCGGAAGATGCGGCAGACAACGCGCCATCGGTGTGCCCGCAAACGCCGGTGAGCGATGCGCTGGAGCTGCTGGACGAGCACGACCGCCGCTACGTGGTGGTGACCGATGCGCAGAACAAGGCGCTGGGCTACGTGCGCCGGCGTGACATGCATCGCCAGCAAGGGACTTGTGGCGACTTTCTGCGGCCGTTCAATGCCACGGCGTCGCATGATGAGCATTTGCGCATCCTGCTGTCGCGGATGTACGAGTTCAACCGGGCGTGGCTGCCGGTGCTGGATGCCGAACAGGTGTTCTTGGGCGAGGTGACGCAGGAGTCGATTGCGGCGTACCTGAGTTCGGGGCGCTCGCGGGGGGCCAAGACCAGCATTGTCTCGCCGGCCGAGGCGGTGGTTTCGTAATCGCCGGGGGCGCACTGCGTCCCCGGCAATCTCGGCTCAAAACCCAAGTAATGGATTGCCTGTGCCGGCCTCTTCGCGGGTAAACTCGCTCCCACAGGGTCGGTGCAAGGCTAAAGACCTGCGCGGTACCTGTGGGAGCGGGTTCACCCGCGAAGCAGGCGACGCGATGTCAGAACCCTACACTGGCCTGCACATAGAAGGTCCGCGGCTCACCCACATAGATGCCGGCATTGTTGTCGCTGGAGCGGGTGAAGTACTGCTTGTCGAACAGGTTCTTCACCCCCGCCGCCAGCTTCAGGTTGGACATCTGAGGCCCGAACTCATACCCGCCACGGGCATGCCAGGTCACATAACCCGGAATATCGCCAAACTGCCCGTCCGCACTCGGCTCGGTGATGTAGTCGCCGTTGAAGCTGCCATCGGCATTGATCCCGGTACCCGGCGCGCGCTGCTTGGATTGGGCGTAGGCATCCAGGTTCCAGGTCCAGTGATTGACCGCGTAACGCACGCCGGCAGTGGCCACCTGGCGTGAATAGAACGGCAGGTCACGGCCCTCGAAGCCAGGAATGTCCCCTTCATAAGTAGCGCGGGTATAGGTATAGCCACCGTTCACCGACAGCCCTTCCAGGCGCGGGTCCAGCCCGTCCAGGTCATAGCGCACCGAGGCCTCGATACCCTGGTGCTTGGTCGCACCGAGGTTGGTCCAGCCCACATCGTTGCTGATGTACTGCAGTTCGTCATCGAAGTCGATGTAGAAAGCCGTCAGCTCACCAGCAAAGCCGCCATTGTCATAGCGGGTACCGATTTCGTAGGTCTTGGCCTTTTCCGGCTCCAGGCCATTGGCCGTACTGTTGCCCGTACCACCCTGGCCCAGCTGGAAGTACTGCAGGCTGCCGAACGAGGTCTCGTAGTTGGCGAACACCTTCCACGCATCGGAGATGTGGTACATCACGCTCAGCGCCGGCAGCGGCTCGTTGCTGGTGATGCTGCGTTTCTTCTCCGGCACCGGCTGGCCGTTGGCACCGAGCACCGGGCGGTCGCGCCAGTCGGTGTTGATATGCTCGAAGCGGATACCTGGGGTGATGGTCCAGTTACCCACGTCGATCTTGTCGTCGATGTAGTAGGCACTGGCCTCGGTACCACCGCTGCGGTCCTGGAACACATGGCCGTCGGAGCCCGGGGCGGGCGTCGGCACGTTGTCGATCAGCGCCAGGCGGGTCGACTGCTCACGCATCGCTTCCTTCAGGTAGCGGTAGCCCACGCTGACTTCCTGGGTGGTCGGGCCGGCGAAGAAGATCCGCGACAGCCGTGGTTCGATGGCAAAGGTGTGGTAGTTGCGCGGGTACGACGACAGGGTCTTCATGTCGCGCGAGGCAATGGAGCTGCCGCGGAAGCTGTCGGTGTAATAGGTCAGCACTTCGAACTGGGTGGCGTCGTCGAGCTGCCGCTGCCACTTGAACGACACGTCCTTGCGCCGGCCGGCGAAGTAGTCGTAGTCGCGCAGCGACTGGTACGGGTTGCTGTCGTACTGCGCCTGGGTCAGGCCGCCAGGCATGTCGGCACGGCCGTCGTAGTAGTGGAAGTTGAGCCAGAACTCGTCAACGTCGGTCGGTGCCCAGTGGGTCTTGAGGATGACGTCGTCGATGTCGTTGCCGTTGTTGCTTTCACGGTAGCCGTTGCCATTCACCCCGGTGTACAGCAGCGCCACGCCCATGCCGTTGTCTGCCGTACCGCCGACGAAGGCCGACTCGGTGTGCTTCCAGCCGCCATGCTGGGAGGTTTCCAGGGTGGTGGACAGCTCGGCCGAGGGCTTCTCGGGGATTGCCCGGGTAACGAAGTTGATCACCCCACCGACGTTCTGCGGGCCATAACGCACGGAACCGGCGCCACGCACCACGTCGATGCTGTCGAGGTTGCCCGAGGAAATCGGCGCCATCGACAGCTGCGGCTGGCCATAGGGGGCGAAGGCCGCCGGAATGCCGTCGATCAGCACCGTTGAGCGTGGCGACAGGCGCGAAGTCAGGCCGCGAACGCCCACGTTCAGCGACAGGTCGCTGCCGCCGGTACCGTTGGAGTCCTGCACCTGAACGCCCGGGATGCCGCGCAGCACGTCACGCACGTTCATTGCGCCCTTTTCCACCATCGCCTCGCGGCGTACCACGGTGCGCGCGCCGGGGTGGTTCTGCACCACGCTCTGCTGGGCATCGCCCAGCCAGTCACCCACCACCTTGATGTCGGTGGGCGCGAGCTCCAGGCTACCGGTGGTGAGGGTGCCATCGACCTGGGCGGGCTTGACCACCACGGTGCCATGGGACATCTCGTAGGTCAGGCCGCTGCCTTGCAACAACTGCTGCAGCGCCTGCTCGGGCGCCAGCTGGCCGGACACCGCCGGGGCCTGCTTGCCGGCCACCAGTTCGGGGTTGAAGAACAGCTGCAGGTTGGTCTGCTGGCCCAATTGGTTCAGCGCCGATGCCAAGGATTGGGCCTGAATCTGAATAGTGGCGTCTGCGGCCTGGCTGTTGACGGCCACGGCGCTGACCGCCAGGGCCAGTGCCAGGGCGCGGAAGCCTGGGAAGGGATTGTTGTTGTTCACGTCGTCGAAACTTCCTGGAATACGGAATAAACGCCAACCGCATGCAAATGGAAATGCTTGGCAGTTGCAGCTGGCGGGGAAGACGAACGAGCGGAAAAAAACCTGAATCTATTTCGCGATTATTTCGCGCGAGCCATCTTCGTTGGCCTTGACGGCCACCGGCAGGATGCTCGGCAAGGCACGCAGCAGCGCGTCGGTGTCATCGGTGCTGAAGGTGCTGGACAACCGCAGCTGCGCGACTTTGCCGGGGGCAACCCGCAGCGGCTGGCTGCGGTAGCGCGAGGCCTCGGCCACCACCTCGGCCAGGGTGGCGTTGTCGAACACCAGCCTGCCTTGGCGCCAGGCAGTCAGGGCGCCGGTATTCACCGCATAGGGCGCGGCCACCTGGCCTTGTGCATCTATATGCGAGCCCTGGCCCGCCGTGAGCTGCGCCAGCGAGGCGCCCTTGCCCTGCACACGCACCGAGCCCTGCTCCACCGCCACGCGGGTGCTGGCCGGCTCCAGGCGGACGTCGAAACGGGTACCGGTGACAGTCACGCTGCCCTGGGCGGTGTCGACCACGAACGGCCTGCCACTGTCGTGGGCGACGGTGAACATCACTTCACCCGCCATCAGCCGGACATGCCGCTGGCCGGCACTGAAAGCGACCTGCACTTGCGTGCTGCCGTTGAGCTCAAGGTGCGAACCATCCGGCAGTTCGACCTGGCGGCGTTCGTTGAAGGCGGTCTGCAAGCTGCCCTGGTGATTCAGTTGCTGGTAGTGCCAGCCGCCCCAGCCCAGGCCCAGCGCCAGTGCGGCCACGCTGGCGGCCAAGGCCTGGCGCACGAAGCGCCGACGTGGCAACTGGCGTACCGGTGCCGGCTGGCACAGCGCTTCCAGGCGCTGGCGCGGGATGAAGTCGGTGGCCTGCCACAGACGGGCGAGCTGCTGGTACTCATCACGGTGCCGTGCATCGCCTTCCAGCCAGGCGTGCAGCTGCGCCTGCAGCCCGGCATCGCGAGGTGCATCCTGCACCCGGGCGAACCACGCGGCCGCCTGCTCGCGGACGGTATCGGTACCGTGCTGTTTCATCGAAAAGGTCTCCTGACTCATCATGCCGACACATCCAGGTGCTCGCGCAGATGCCGGAGCGTGCGGATCATATACTTTTCGACCATGTTCTTGCTCAACCCCATGCGCTCGGCGATCTCGGCCTGGGTCAGGCCTTCGAGCTTCTGCCAGATGAACACCTGTCGGCAATTGAGCGGCAGTTCGGCCAACGCCCGCTCGACACTGTCGGCCAGCTCCAGCGCATGCACGTAGGCCTCGGGGTCGCCACCGCCGCCCATGCCTTCGTCGAAAGCTTCCAGCTCCAGTGCCTGGCGGCGGTCCTCGCGACGGAAGCCATCCACGGCAATATTGCGTGCGGTCTGGTGCAGGTAGGCGCGTGGCTGCTCGACCTGCTCGCGCGGGTTTTCCAGTACCCGGACAAAGGCATCGTGGGTGAGGTCCTCGGCCTGCTGTCGACTGCGCAACTTGCGCGTCCAGGTGCCGATCAGCTCATGGTAGTGGTCGAGGAAGCCTTTGGATCCGGACACGGTCGGGGTCATCAGGGAGGCAGACAAGGGTGCGAATAGTAATGTTTCTCATCAAGGACGGCAATTCCGCCAGTCGGTAACAAAAAATTTATCGTCTTTTTCATGCACGGCAGTGCCAGGGAAATGTGGCCATAAATATGAACACCTGAGGCCCCTTCGCGGGCACGCCCGCTCCCACAGAAACCGCGAGATGCCTGTGGGAACGGGCGTACCCGCGAAGGAGCCAACGCGTTCCATTCCACTATTTTTTACGCTTGAAACACTTCGGGGAACATCAGCCGGTCACATGGGTCGGTTATTCAAATGGCAGGTCGTCGATCCGCGTCGATCACGCCCGGATTGCCTGTTGATTCTGCATTCTTCACGCCCTAAAGTGCGCGCCGAACGTCCATGCTGGAAACGATCCATCCGGCTCAAGTACTGAGTAGGCGAACCAAAGTGGGGATACGGAGGACGTTCAGTTTGCAGCCACTTAAATTTTCAGTTTGCCCATGGAGTCCCTGAGCATGTCGATCCAGGTCGAAGACTATTTCGCGCGTGACACCTTCCAGAAAATGAAGGCGTTTGCCGACAAGCAGGAAACCCCGTTCGTACTCATCGATACCCAGATGATCAGCCAGGCCTACGACGACCTGCGCGCTGGTTTCGAATTCGCCAAGGTGTACTACGCGGTCAAGGCCAACCCAGCCGTGGAAATCATCGACCTGCTCAAAGAGAAAGGTTCGAGCTTCGACATCGCCTCGATCTACGAGCTGGACAAGGTGCTGGGGCGCGGCGTCAGCGCCGACCGTATCAGCTACGGCAACACCATCAAGAAGTCCAAGGACATCCGCTACTTCTACGAGAAGGGCGTGCGCCTGTATGCCACCGACTCGGAAGCCGACCTGCGCAACATCGCCAAGGCCGCACCGGGTTCGAAGGTGTACGTGCGTATTCTCACCGAAGGCTCGACCACCGCCGACTGGCCGCTGTCGCGTAAATTCGGCTGCCAGACTGACATGGCCATGGACCTGCTGATTCTCGCCCGCGACCTGGGTCTGGTGCCTTACGGCATTTCCTTCCATGTCGGCTCGCAACAGCGCGATATCAGCGTGTGGGACGCCGCCATCGCCAAGGTCAAGGTGATCTTCGAGCGCCTGAAGGAAGAAGACGGCATCGAGCTGAAGCTGATCAACATGGGTGGCGGCTTCCCGGCCAACTACATCACCCGGACCAACAGCCTGGAAACCTACGCCGAAGAGATCATCCGCTTCCTGAAGGAAGACTTCGGTGACGACCTGCCGGAAATCATCCTCGAGCCGGGCCGTTCGCTGATTGCCAACGCCGGTATCCTGGTCAGCGAAGTGGTACTGGTTGCACGCAAGTCGCGTACCGCCGTCGAGCGCTGGATCTACACCGACGTGGGCAAGTTCTCCGGCCTGATCGAAACCATGGACGAGTCCATCAAGTTCCCGATCTGGACCGAGAAGAAAGGCGAGACCGAAGAAGTGGTCATCGCCGGCCCGACCTGCGACAGCGCCGACATCATGTACGAGCACTACAAGTACGGCTTGCCGCTGAACCTGGCCATCGGTGACCGCCTGTACTGGCTGTCGACCGGTGCCTACACCACCAGCTACAGCGCAGTGGAATTCAACGGCTTCCCGCCGCTGAAGGCTTACTACCTGTAACGCAAAACGGGGCCGCAAGGCCCCGTTTTCATTTGTGCTTTCCGCCCTCAGGCCTGTGCAACTCCCTGTAGGAGCAGCCTTGAGGGAGCCTCAAGCTTCGCGCCGTTCGATCTCCTCGGCATACCGCGCCGCAAAGGCCATCAACACCGGCCCGGCCTCCTGCAAGGTCACCAGCGCACTGCGCAGGAAATTCATGTTCCCCTCGACCCGCGCCCGCTCCAGCCAGGGCCCGGCTTCCGCCACCTGCCCCCGCTCGACAAGCACCAGCGCCAGGCTGAACATGCCACGAAAGTCCCCCGCCTCGGCCGAGCGCCGATACCAGCGCACCGCCCGTGTCGGATTGGGCGCCGTGGCGATGCCTTGTTCCAGGTAACGCCCGTACAGGTTCATCGACTTGGCATGCCCCATGTGTGCGGCCTTCTCGTAGCACATCAGCGCCTGTGCCTGGTTGGCCGGTATGCCGCGCCCGGTGGCCAGCAAGTTGCCCAGGTTGTACAGCCCCCAGTCCAGCCCGGCATCGGCCGCACGCGCATAGTGAATGGCCGCCTGCGCCTGGCTTGGCTCACCGCCCCAGCCATGCTCCAGGCAACGCCCCAGCATGTTGTGCGCCATGGCACTGCCGCCCTGCGCGGCGATACCGAACCAGCGCCTGGCGACGGCGGCATCCGCCTGAATGCCGCGCCCGTCGAGCAGGATCTGCCCCAGCAACAACTGTGCCTCGACCGCGCCCTGCCCTGCCGCCGCCAGGATCGCCTGGGCGGCCTTGCCAGGGCTTTCTTCCAGCATGGCCTGCAAACCGGCCACATCCACCACTTCCTCACGTCGCAACTGATAGGACACGGCTCAGACCTCGGCCCAGCGGCGCAGCAGGTTGTGGTAGGTGCCGGTCAACTGCAGCAGTGACGGATGGTCCGGCACATCGGCAGTCAGTTGCTGGATGGCATTGTCCATCTCGAACAGCAACGCCCGCTGGCTGTCCTCGCGCACCAGGCTCTGGGTCCAGAAGAACGCGGCGTAACGCTGGCCACGGGTAACCGGGTTGACCTTGTGCAGGCTGGTGCCGGGGTACAGCACCAGGTCACCGGCGGCCAGCTTGACCTGCTGCACGCCATAGGTGTCCTGGATCACCAGCTCGCCGCCGTCGTAGCTGTCCGGATCGCTGAGGAACAGCGTGGAAGACAGGTCGGTACGCACCCGCTCCGGGCTGCCCTTGGGCTGGCGCAGGGCGTTGTCGATGTGAAAGCCGAAACTGCCGCCTTCGCGGTAGCAGTTGATCAGCGGCGGGAACACCTTGTGCGGCAAGGCTGCAGACATGAAGCGCGGGTTCTGCCACAGGCGATCGATCAGCGCGCTGCCGACTTCCTTGGCCAGCGGGTGGCCTTCCGGCAGTTGCAGGTTGTGCTTGGCCTTGGCCGACTGGTAACCGGCCGTGATCTTGCCGTCGGCCCAGTCGGCCTGCTCCAGCGCCTCGCGGATACGGGCCAGTTCATCGGCGTGAAACAGGCCGGGGATGTGAAGCAGCATGGCGACAGCACCGTCGGAAAATGTAAGGCGCCAATGATATTGATTCCCTTTTGCGCTTCACAAGCCCCAATTGCCGCTTAAGACGTTTCAGCTTGATGAAACCGTAAAGGCAAATTGTAAAGATTGTAAATTCTTCACGAATGGTAACGACTCTCAATTGTGAGTCACAATTGCTTACATTAAGATCCGCGGCCTTACCACCTTGGGGAAGGTCCTTAGCAATGCGCCAGTACGTACCATCTGCAGTGAGTTCACCACGCCTGATCGTGTCTGCCATCGGCGTAGCCCTCAGCGCTTCGTCGGCCTACGCCGCCGACCCGGTCGCCAGCAGTGCTATCACCCTCGACGCCACCAGCGTCAACGGCAAGGCTGAACAGGCCAGCACCGATTACAAGGTCGACCAGGCGTCCTCGCAGAAGTACACCGCGCCGCTGGTGGATACCCCGCGCTCGGTAACCGTGATCCCGCAGCAAGTGATCAAGGACACCAACGCCCTGACCCTGCAGGATGCACTGCGCACTGTGCCGGGCATCACCTTTGGTGCCGGCGAAGGCGGCAACCCACAAGGCGACCGCCCGTTCATCCGCGGCTTCGACGCCCAAGGTGACACCTACCTGGACGGCGTGCGTGACACTGGCGCTCAAACCCGCGAAATCTTTGCCATCGAATCGGTGGAAGTGGCCAAGGGCCCGAACTCGGCCATCGGCGGCCGTGGTGCCGCCGGCGGCACCATCAACCTGGTGAGCAAACGTGCACACATGGGCAACTCGCTCGACGGCGCCTGGACCTGGGGCAGCGACCAGACCCAGCGCTACACCTTCGATGGTAACTACCAGTTCAGCGATACCGCTGCCGGCCGCTTGAACCTGATGACCCACGAAAGCAACGTCGCCGGCCGCGACAAGGTCAACTACGACCGTTGGGGTATCGCCCCATCGCTGGCCTTCGGCCTGGGTACTCCGACCCGCGTGAACCTCGACTACTACCATCTGGAAAGCGACGACCTGCCGGATTCGGGCATTCCGTACACCATCCCGACCGGCGGCAACACCGCACGCACCTCGGCGCACCCGAGCAAGCCGACTGACGGCGGCGACAGCGACAACTTCTATGGCCTGACCGGCCGCGATTTCCGCAAGACCCGCGTTGACATCGCAACCATTGGCATCGAGCACGACCTCACGGACTCGCTGACCATCAAAAACACCCTGCGTCACGGCAACAGCATGCAGGACTATATCCTGACCCAGCCTGACGACAGTGTTGGCAACGTCAACAACAACGGGGTCTGGCGTCGCGCCAACACCCGTGTTGGCAACACCGCCACCACAACCAACCAGACCGACCTGTTCGGTGAGTTCTTCGTCGGCGGCTTCAAGAACAATTTCTCCACCGGTATCGAGTTCACCAAGGAAGAGTCCGACCGCCAGAGTTACACAGTCACGCCAAACAGCAAACTCAGCTGCACTGGGCCTGGCAACGGCGGTAGCTGCACCTCGCTGAGCGACCCGAACCCGGATGACGCTTGGGACGGCACGGTCTCGCGCAACTACGCCGGTACCAAAACCAGCGGCAAGACACGTGCGATCTATGCTTTCGATACACTGGAGCTCACGCCCCAGTGGCTGCTGAACATGGGCCTGCGTTACGACCATTTCGATACCAAGTTCCGTACCTACGACGCCAGCGGCGCAACCGTCGTGAACAAGAACGGCGTACCTACCAAGGGTCGCGACAAGAGTGAATTCTTCACAGGCCAGTTGGGTCTGGTCTGGAAGCCTGCCGAGAACGGCAGCATCTATGTTTCCTACGCCACGTCCGCGACCCCGCCAGGCGCCATGCTCGGTGAAGGTACCGAAACCAACACTCTGCCAGGCACCACTGACCGCAGCGGCAATATCTTGGGCAGTGACCTGGAGCCGGAAGAAACCACCAACTACGAAGTAGGTACCAAGTGGGACTTGCTGGACGAACGCCTGTCGCTGGCAGCAGCGATCTTCCGCACAGAGAAGGAAAACGCCCGCGTTCAGGTGGACACCACCACCTACGAGAACGTCGGCGAAACTCGTGTACAGGGCATCGAGCTGTCGGCCAGTGGCAAACTCACCGACAAGTGGCAGGTATTCGCTGGCTACACCTACCTCCAGGCGCGTCAGATCGACGGAGGCCCGCTGAACAAGGCTAACGACGGCAACCAGCTGCCAAACACGCCGAACAACAGCGCCAGCCTGTGGACCACCTACTCCATTACGCCGAAGCTGACCATCGGTGGCGGTGCGTTCTACGTCGATGACGTGTATGGCAACGTAGCCAACACCACAATGGTGGACAGCTACGTGCGCTACGACGCCATGGCCGCCTACAAGCTGACCAAGAACGTCGACCTGCAGCTGAACGTGCAGAACCTGACCAACGAGGTGTACTACGACAAGGCCTTCTCTACCCACTTCGCCAACCAGGCGGCGGGGCGGACGGCTCTGTTGACCACCAGCGTCCACTTCTGATGCCGGGATCGGGTTGATCTGTTGAATGGGCTGCGCCTGTGCCGGCCCTTTCGCGGGTGAACCCGCTCCCACAGAAATATCACTGGACCTGAGGTCAGTGCAGTACCTGTGGGAGCGGGCTCACCCGCGAAGAGGCCGGTACAGACAACACAAGCCTGACTGACGAGCCCACCCTGCCCCGTTCATTCCCGTGAGCGGGGCTTTTGCGTATCAAGGCATAATGCACGCCGCGCAGTGTGCGGCAGAAACACAAGGTGATCATGTGGTGAAGAAGACGCTGTTCCAATTGCACTGGTTCTTTGGCATCACCGCTGGCCTGGTGCTGGCCTTGATGGGTATCACCGGGGCCTTGTACTCGTTTCAGGAAGAACTGCTGCGCGCGCTGAATGCCGATGTCCTGAAGGTCCAGGTGCGCCCGGAGGGCGTACTGCCCCCGGCCGAACTGGTCCAGCGGGTCGAGGCCCAGCAGCACGACAAGGTGGCGATGCTGTGGGTCGATGTACGCGAAGGCAACGCCGCACGCGTCTTCTTTACCCCACCGCCAGGCGAGCGCCGTGGCCAGTTGCGCTATGCCGACCCGTACACCGGCGAACTCAAGGGAGAAGTGGCCGGGCAAGGCTTCTTCAACCTCATGCTCAACCTGCACCGCTTCCTGGCCATGGGCGACAGCGGCCGGCAGATCACCGGTGCCTGCACCCTGATGCTGGTGTTCTTCTGCCTCTCCGGCCTGTACCTGCGCTGGCCGCGCAAGGCGCTGGACTGGCGCACCTGGCTGACCTTCGACTGGGCCAAGAAAGGCCGCGCCTTCAACTGGGACCTGCACGCGGTGGCCGGCACCTGGTGCCTGCTGTTCTACCTGCTGTTCGCCCTGACCGGGCTGTTCTGGTCCTACGAGTGGTACCGCGAGGGCCTGAACAAGCTGCTGGCCGACACGCCGGCCGCCGGCCAGCAGCAAAAGCGCGGCGAAGGCCGGGGCCGCCACGGGCCGCAGAAAATCGACAAGAACGCCCCGCCACTGGTGGTCGACTACGACGCAATCTGGGCCAATCTCAAGGACGCTGCCGGCCCGGGCCTGGCCATGTACAACCTGCGCCTGCCGCCGGTAGGCGGCCAGCCGGCCAACCTGTTCTACCTGCTGGATAACGCCGACCACCCACGTGCCTTCAACACCCTGGTACTGGACCCGGCCAGCGGCCAGGTGAAAAGACATGACCGCTACACCGACAAGTCCTTCAAGGCCCAGCTGCTGCAGAGCGTCTACGCCCTGCACGTGGGCGAATACTTCGGCCTGCCGGGGCGCATCATCGTCACCATCGCCAGCCTGACCATGCCGCTGTTCTTCGTCACCGGCTGGCTGCTGTACCTCGACCGCCGTCGCAAGAAGCGCCAGGTACGTGCCGCCCGTGGCAACGTCACCAGCAACACTGCCAGCGGCGATAGCTGGCTGATCGGCTTTGCCAGCCAGAGCGGGCTTGCCGAACAACTGGCCTGGCAGAGCGCCGGGCAGCTTCAGGCCGCCGGCCTGCCAGTGCAGGTACGCGCCCTGGCAGAACTGGGTGAAAGCGACCTGCGCCAGGCCCGCCGTGCGCTGTTCGTGGTCAGCACCTTCGGCGACGGCGAAGCCCCCGACAGCGCTCGCGCCTTCGAGCGCAAGGTGCTAGGCCAGCCTTGGCCGCTCGACAACCTCAGCTACGCCCTGCTCGCCCTCGGTGACCGCCAGTATCCGCACTTTTGCGGCTTCGCCCGCCGCCTGCAGGCATGGCTGGGTGAGCGCGGGGCCAGCAGCGCATTCAGCCCGGTGGAAGTGGACAACGCCGACCAAGCCGCGCTGCAGCAGTGGCAGCAGGAACTGGCGCAACTGACCGGCGCCCAGCCAGTGGCGGCCTGGCAGCCGCCGAGTTTCGGCAACTGGTCGCTGGTGCACCGCGAACTGCTCAACCCGGGCAGCCAGGGCCAGCCGGTGTACCTGCTGGGCCTGCGACCGGAGCAGCCCGCCAGCTGGGAAGCCGGCGACCTGGTGGAGATCCTGCCGCTCAACGGCCAGCCGAGGATCGACGCCTTCCTCGATGGCATGGCGCTGGACGGCGGGGCCAAGGTGCAAGTGAATGGCTTGGGCGAAACCCTCGCACAGGCCCTGTCCGGTCGCCAGTTGCCGACCCGTCGCGATCACTTGGTCGGTTTGCAGCCGCAGGCGCTGGTCGACGCACTGGTGCCGATCGGCAGCCGCGAATACTCGATTGCCTCGATCGCCAGCGATGGCGTGCTGGAGCTGATCGTGCGCCAGGAACGCCATGCCGATGGCAACCTGGGCCTGGGTTCCGGCTGGCTGACCGAGTACCTGCCGCTTGGGGGTATGTTGAGCCTGCGTTTGCGGCGCAACAGCAGCTTCCACCTGCCGGAAACGGCTGCACCGCTGGTGTTGATTGGCAACGGCACCGGCCTGGCCGGCCTGCGCAGCCTGCTCCGCGCGCGGGTGAATGCTGGCGAGCAGCGCAACTGGCTGCTGTTCGGCGAGCGTAACCGGGCGCATGACCTGCTGTGCGGCAACGAGCTGCAAGGCTGGCTGGACAACGGCGACCTGGCACGCCTGGACCTCGCATTTTCGCGGGACCAGGCCGAGAAGGTGTATGTGCAGGATGTGTTGCTGCAGCAGGCTGAAGAGTTCAAACGCTGGGTCGCGGATGGCGCCTGTGTGTATGTCTGCGGCAGCCTGCAAGGCATGGCTGCCGGGGTGGATGCGGCGCTCAACGGCATCCTCGGGGAAGCGGTAGTGCAACAGCTGATCGAGGATGGGCGGTATCGGCGGGATGTTTACTGAAAAATTGGCCTGAGCTAGCAACGCAGTACCTGTAGGAGCGGCCTTGTGTCGCGAAAGGGCTGCGTAGCAGCCCCGGCAATTCATGCATCGCTGCCAGGATCCTGGGGCCGCTCTGCGGCCCTTTCGCGACACAAGGCCGCTCCTACAGCGGGCCAATTCAAGCCATACAGTTCCGGCCTAGTGCAGCTCGAAGGTGTCAGCATCTAGGTTGGCCGGGAACTTGGCCCGGTAGGCCGCCAGTTCCGCCGCACTCAACACCGCGGTGAACACCCCGTCGGCCTCCCCGGCACTGAGCAGGCTCTCGCCCTGGAAGTCCAGCACCTGGCTGTCGCCGGAGTAGGCAAAGCCCTTGCCGTCGGTACCCACCCGGTTCACCGCCGCCACATAGCACAGGTTCTCGATACCCCGCGCCGGCAACAGGCGGTTCCAGTGCTGGCGGCGCGCAGCCGGCCAGTTGGCTGTGTACAGCAACAGGTCGGTGTCCTGGGCATCGCGGCTCCACACCGGGAAGCGCAGGTCGTAGCAGATCAGCGGGCGAATCCGCCAGCCCTTGAGCTCGAACTGCACCTGGCGCTCGCCCGGGGTGTAATGCTTGTGCTCACCGGCCATGCGGAACAGGTGGCGCTTGTCGTAATGCAGGATCTCGCCATCAGGCCGAGCCCACAGCAGGCGGTTGCGGTGGCTGCCATCGGCGGCCTGGATGATCACGCTGCCGGTAATCACCGTGTTGTACTTCTTCGCCTGGGCCTTCAGCCATTTGTAGGTCGGGCCGTTTTCCGGCTCGCACAGGCTTTCCGATTGCATGGAAAAACCGGTAGTGAACATTTCCGGCAGGATCACCAGGTCCACTTCGCCTACCTGCTCCAGCAGCACTTCGAAGTGCGCATAGTTGGCCTCGCGGTCGTGCCAGGCCAGGGTGGTCTGCACCAGGGCGACTTTCAGGTTCGGCAGTTGACTCAGATCGCGCATAGTTTTTCCGCTGCCTGACGCAGCGTCTCCTCTCGTTTGGCAAAGCACAGGCGAACCAGGCGTTGCTCGGGGATGGGTTGCTGGTAGAACACCGACACCGGGATGGTCGCCACGCCGTGCTCACGGGTCAGCCACAGCGACATGTCGACATCGTTCAGGTCCGGGCGGATCTGCGAATAGTCCACCAGCTGGAAATAGGTACCCGCCGTGCGGGTGAAGCGGAACCGCGAGCCCTCCAGCAAGCCGCAGAACAGGTCTCGCTTGGCCTGGTAGAAGGCCGGCAGTTCATCGATATGCTCGGGGTGCTCGGCCATGAAATCGGCCAAGGCGCACTGCAGCGGGGTCACACCGCAGAAGTTGACGTACTGGTGCACCTTGCGCAGCTCGGCGCTCAGCGCCGGCGGGGCGACCACGTAGCCGGTCTTCCAGCCGGTGACGTGATAAGTCTTGCCGAACGAGCTGACCACGAAGGCGCGCTGGTACAGTTGCTCGTGGGCCAACACGCTGGCATGGCGTACACCGTCATAGACCAGGTGCTCGTAGACCTCGTCGCTGATCAGGTAGATATCGCGGTCAGCGATAAGCCGGGCCAGTTGGTCCAGGTCTTCTTGGGTAATCAGCGCACCGCTGGGGTTGTGCGGCGAATTGAGAATGACCATGCGCGTGCGCGGGCTGAGGGCATCGCTGAACTTCTGCCAGTCGATGCGGAAATCGCCATCGCTCAGCTGTACATGCACGCAGCGCCCACCAGCCAGTTCCACGGACGGCTCGTAGCTGTCGTAGCAAGGGTCGAAGACGATTACCTCGTCACCGGCATGCACCACAGCCTGGATGGCGCAGAAGATCGCCTCGGTGGCGCCAGGGGTGATGGTCACTTCCTGGTCGGCATCCACCTGCGCGCCATACAGCCGCGCGACCTTGGCCGCCACCTGCTGGCGCAGGGCGGGCAGGCCGGTCATCGGCGAATACTGGTTATGCCCGGCGGCCACATGCCGGCCGACTGCATCGAGCAGCGCCTGCGGGCCATTGAAGTCGGGGAAGCCTTGCGACAGGTTGAGCGCGCCCGTCTGCACGGCGAGCTGGGACATGGTGGTGAAGATGGTCGTGCCGACATTCGGCAGTTTGCTGCGGATCATGGAGCCCTCTTTCCTGGGGTGTATCCGGCACGGGGTGGAGTCCGAGCATAGCGGATCGAGCGGTCAGGAAAAAGGTTGAAACAATAGGGGGATTTGCGCTGGATCAAAGGGCCTCTTCGCGGGTAAACCCGCTCCCACAGGTCCTGCACAGATTTCGAAAACTGTGGGTCCTGTAGGAGCGGGTTTACCCGCGAAGAAGTCGACGCGGAATCAGCGCTTGTCGCGGCGCTTCTTCTCGGCCTTCTTGTGATGCGACATCAGGCGGCGCTTCTTGTTGACCTGGCGGTCGGTGAGGGTGTTCTTCTTGCCCTCGTACGGGTTCTCACCGCCCTTGTACTCGATGCGGATCGGCGTACCGACCAGTTTCAGCACACGGCGGTAGGTGTTTTCCAGGTAACGCGAGTACGACTTCGGAATCTTGTCGGTCTGGTTGCCGTGGATCACGATCAGCGGCGGGTTGGCACCACCAAGGTGGGCATAGCGCAGCTTGATGCGGCGGCCGTTGACCAGCGGCGGCTGGTGCTCGCTCACGGCATCTTCGAGGATCTGCGTCAGGCGGCTGGTCGGCCACCGGGTTACCGCCGACTTGAACGCGGCCTGCACCGACTTGTACAGGTGGCCCACGCCGGTGCCGTGCAGGGCGGAGATGAAGTGGATGTCGGCGAAATCGACGAAGAACAGCCGGCGCTCCAGCTCGGTCTTCACGTAGTCACGCTCGCCCGGCTCCATGCCGTCCCACTTGTTCAGGGCTATGACGATGGCGCGGCCAGCTTCCAGGGCGAAGCCCAGCAGGTTCAGGTCGTGATCCACCACGCCCTCGCGGGCGTCCATGACGAAAATCACCACGTTGGCGTCCTTGATCGCCTGCAGCGTCTTCACCACCGAGAACTTCTCGACTTCCTCGTGGATCTTGCCGCGCTTGCGCACGCCGGCGGTGTCGATGAAGGTGTACTTCTCGTCATCGCGCTCGAACGGGATGTAGATACTGTCGCGGGTGGTGCCCGGCTGGTCGTAAACCACCACGCGCTCTTCGCCGAGCATGCGGTTGACCAGCGTCGACTTGCCGACGTTGGGGCGGCCGATGATGGCGATCTTGATGCCATCCTTCTCGCTCGGGCCCGGGATGCGCACCGCTTCCTCGCCTTCGGCGACTTCGGCGTCCAGCGCTTCCTCGACCTGGTCGCGTGGCAGGTGGCCGAGCACGGCCTCCATCAGCGCATTGATGCCGCGGCCCTGGGAGCCGGCTACCGGGATCGCGTTGCCCATGCCCAGCGGCGAGAACTCGGCGCGTGCCACATCGGCATCGATGTTGTCGATCTTGTTGGCAACCAGGATCGCTTCCTTGTTCCGCTTGCGCAGGTGCTCGGCGATCATCTGGTCGGCAGCGGTCATGCCGGCACGGGCATCGACCAGGAACAGCACATAGTCAGCTTCTTCGATGGCCATGAGCGACTGCTCGGCCATTTTCTCATCCATGCCCACTTCGTCACCGGTGATACCGCCGGTGTCGATCAGGATGAAGGAACGACCCTGCCAGGTGGCATCACCGTACTGGCGGTCACGGGTCAGGCCCGACAGGTCACCAACGATGGCATCGCGGGTCTTGGTCAGGCGGTTGAACATGGTGGATTTGCCGACGTTTGGGCGGCCCACCAGGGCGATTACGGGAACCATTCGGCTCTCCACTCTTGAATTCTTGAAAATGCAAAGGCCGCTGCAAGGCAGCGGCCGGAGTTCGGGCGGCGTGTCCTACGCCGCGGCTTGAAGCCCGCCAAGGCTTCAAGCATAGCTTCAGCGGATGGTCAGTGCCTCGAGCTTGCCGCTGTTGCCGAAGACGTAGATGGTGTCGCCGACCACAAGTGGGCGGGCGCGCAGGCCATCACTGTCGATACGCTCACGGCCGACGAAGCGGCCATCGACCTGGCTCAGCAGGTGCAGGTAACCCTCGAAGTCGCCCACCGCCACGTAGCTGGAGAACACTTCAGGCGCGGTCAGCTGGCGGCGAGCCATGGTGTCGTTGGTCCACAGGGCGCTGGACGAGCGCTCGTCGACGCTTTCGACAGTACCGGAAGCTTCGCTGACATAGACGTTACCGTAGCCCTGGGCGACACCCACGTAGCTGGAGGCATCACGCTGCCACAGCACGCGGCCGCTTTCCAGGTCCAGGCCCGCGACGCGGCCCTGGTAGGTGCTGACGTACAGGGTACCACCCGACAGCAGCAAGCCGCCGTCGATATCGACCACGCGGTCCAGCTCGGAACGACCCTGCGGGATTGCCACACGGCTTTCCCACACCGGTACGCCGTTGTTGATGTCCACCGCCACCACCTTGCCGGTGGACAGGCCGGCGACGGCCAGGCGGTTGGTGGCGATCGGCGCGCCGGTGCCACGCAGGGTCAGCACGGCCGGGGTGTTTTCGTAGATCCAGCGGCGGTCGCCAGTGGCGGCATCCAGGCCGATCAGGCGATCGTCTTGGGTCTGCACCACCACCACATCACCGTTGTTGGCAGGCGGGGCCAGCACTTCGCTGGTCACGCGGGAGCGCCAGCGCTCCTCACCGGTGCTGGAGTCCAGGGCGATGACTTCACCCTTGAGGGTACCGATCATGACCAGGCCGTAGCCCACGCCGACAGCGCCGGAAACCGGCAGCTCGAGGTCCTTCTTCCATACCACGTCGCCGGTGATGCGGTCGAGGGCGAAGACTTCGCCGTTGACGTCGGAGGCGTAGATACGGTCGTTCTCGATGGCAGGTACGAGGGTGTTGTAGGTCTCGCCCTGGCCGTCACCGATCGAACGGCTCCACTGCTTTTTCAGCACCACTTCCTCGGTGAACTTGGTCAGCTCGGCCGGAGGCAGTTCCTTCTTGCTGTTGCTGCTGCAACCTGCGGCCAGTACGGCCAAGGTCAGCACTGCTGCATGTTTCCAACCGATCACTTACGCGTCCCCTTTGGCCAAGTCATCCAGCTTCAATTGCAGGCCACCGACCGCCGCCTCATCGGACAACGCAGCCTTGGCTTTCTCGTAAGCGCTGTGCGCGTCGTCGGCGCGACCCAGTTGCACCAGCAGGTCACCTTTCAACTCTTCGCGGCTGGCCAGGAAGGCTTTGTCGGCGTCGCCGTCGAGCAGCTTGAGGGCATCCTCGGCCTTGTTCTGGGCGGCCAGCACACGAGCCAGGCGCTGACGCGAAATCTCGCCCAGAGTGGCATCGGCCGGCTTGTCCAGCACGCTCTTCAACTCGGCAGCAGCGTCGTCGAGCTTGCCGCTCTCGACCGCGACCTTGGCAACGAACAGGCTGCCGTACTGGGCGTAGGCGGTACCACCGAACTCGCTCTTGAGCTTGCCGGCCAGTTCCGCGACCTTGGTCGCGTCAGGCTGGCCAGTCGGCGTCAGGCTGGTCTCCAGCAAGGCCTGGTACAGCTGCGAGGCACCTTGCGACTGATTGTTCTGGTACTTGTGCCAGGTATTCCAGCCCAACACCACTACGCCAGCCAGCAGGGCACCGGTCAGCAGCGGCTTGCCGTTGCGGTTCCACCAGTCCTTGACCCCTGCCAGTTCATCATCGGTACTCGACACCCCAATACTCCTTTTCGCCTATTCGCTTGTTGAACCGCGTTACGCCTGCGCGATCGCGGTTTCCAGGTGCTCAGCCAGAGCATCCCAGGCAATGTTCTGTTGTTCGCCCTGACCACGCAGGGGCTTGAAGCCGATCTCTTGCTTGGCCAGCTCGTCGTCGCCGAGGATCAGGGCGAACAGCGCGCCACTCTTGTCGGCTTTCTTGAACTGGCTCTTGAAGCTGCCACCGCCGGCGTTGACTGCCAGGCGCAGGCCCGGCAAGCGGTCGCGCAAGTTTTCGGACAGGCGCAGGCCGGCCAGCTCCGCCTGTTCGCCAAAGGCGCACAGGTAGACGTCGATCTGGCGGCTGATGGACTCGGGCACCTTGCCAAGGGTTTCCAACAGCAGGATCAGGCGCTCGATGCCCATGGCGAAACCGACGCCCGGGGTCGGCTTGCCGCCCATCTGTTCGACCAGGCCGTCATAACGGCCGCCGGCGCAGACAGTGCCCTGGGCGCCGAGCTTGTCGGTGACCCACTCGAACACGGTCTTGCTGTAGTAGTCCAGGCCACGCACCAGCTTGGTGTTGATCACGAACGGGATGCCAGCAGCGTCCAGGCGAGCCTTGAGGCCCTCGAAGTGCATGCGCGACTCTTCGTCCAGGTAGTCTTCCAGCTTCGGCGCGCCGACCAGCACCGCCTGGGTGTTCTGGTCCTTGCTGTCGAGAATGCGCAGCGGGTTGCTCTTCAGGCGGCGCTGGCTGTCTTCGTCCAGTTGCTCCAGGCGCGCCGAGAGGAACTCGACCAGCGCATCACGGTAGCGTGCACGGGCTTCGCTGGTGCCCAGGCTGTTGAGCTCCAGCTTGACCGCGTCCTGGATGCCCAGCAGGCCCCACAAGCGCCAGGTCAGCATGATCAGCTCGGCGTCGATGTCCGGGCCATCCAGGTTGAACACTTCCACGCCAATCTGGTGGAACTGGCGGTAGCGGCCCTTCTGCGGGCGCTCGTGGCGGAACATCTGGCCGATGTACCACAGTTTCTGCACCTGGCCGTTGCCGGTGATGCCATGTTCGAGCACGGCACGCACGCAGGCCGCGGTGCCTTCGGGGCGCAGGGTCAGCGAATCGCCGTTGCGGTCCTCGAAGGTGTACATCTCTTTTTCGACGATGTCGGTCACTTCACCGATGGAGCGCTTGAAAAGCTCGGTGAACTCGACGATCGGCGTGCGGATCTGGCTGTACCCGTAGGTGTCCAGCAGGCCGGCCACGGTGCCTTCGAAGTAGCGCCACAGCGGCGACTGTTCTGGCAGGATGTCGTTCATGCCACGGATGGCTTGCAGCGATTTGCTCACGAAAAGTCCTTACGAATTCTGTGTGTCAGCCACGGACGATCAGCGCCGCGTCGGCTTCGGCCTTTTCGGCCGCTTTCTGGCGGATGAGCTTTTCCAGTTCATCGACCAGGTTGTCGTTGGTCAGCTTCTGCGCCGGCTTGCCGTCGATGTAGATCAGGTTCGGCGTGCCGCCGGTCAGCCCCACATGGGCCTCCTTGGCTTCGCCCGGGCCGTTGACCACGCAACCGATCACCGCCACGTCCAGCGGCACCAGCAGGTCTTCCAGGCGCCCTTCCAGCTCGTTCATGGTCTTGACCACATCGAAGTTCTGCCGCGAGCAGCTCGGGCAGGCGATGAAGTTGATGCCACGCGAGCGCAGGTGCAGCGACTTGAGGATGTCGTAGCCGACTTTCACTTCTTCGACCGGGTCGGCCGCCAGCGAGATACGGATGGTATCGCCAATGCCTTCGGCCAGCAGCATACCGAGGCCGACAGCGGATTTCACCGTCCCCGAACGCAGGCCACCGGCTTCGGTGATGCCCAGGTGCAGCGGCTGCACGATCTGCTTGGCCAGCAGGCGGTAGGCTTCGACGGCCATGAACACATCGGATGCCTTGACGCTGACCTTGAAGTCCTGGAAGTCCAGGCGGTCGAGGTGCTCGACATGGCGCAGGGCCGACTCGACCAGCGCCGCCGGGGTCGGTTCGCCATACTTCTTCTGCAGGTCCTTTTCCAGGGAGCCGGCGTTGACGCCGATACGGATCGGGATGCCCCGGTCGCGGGCGGCATCGACCACCGCGCGTACACGGTCTTCACGGCCGATGTTGCCCGGGTTGATGCGCAGGCAGTCGACGCCCAGTTCGGCCACGCGCAGGGCGATCTTGTAGTCGAAGTGGATGTCGGCAACCAGCGGCACGCTGACCTGCTGCTTGATACGGCCGAACGCCTCTGCAGCGTCCATGTCCGGCACCGAGACGCGCACGATGTCCACGCCGGCATCGACCAGGCGCTGGATTTGCGCCACGGTGGCGGCCACATCGTTGGTGTCGGTGTTGGTCATGCTCTGCACCGCGATGGGGGCATCACCACCCACCGGTACATTGCCGACCCAGATTTTGCGGGATTCGCGACGTTTGATCGGAGATTCGCCGTGCATGATTACTGTCCCAACTTCAGGCGAGCGGTCTCGCCACTGGTGAACGGGGTAACATCGACGGCCTGGCCGTTGTAGCTGACCTGGGCGCCACGGGCAAAGCCCAGGCGTACCGAGAACGGCGGCTTGCCGGTCAGCTCGAGGTTGTCCCCCTTGCGCTTGATGGCGCTGAACAGCACCTTGCCGTTGCCGTCGGTGACCTGGGTCCAGCAATCGGCGACGAACTGGATGGCGACCTTGGCGCTGCCAGCCGGCACTGCGGCGGCGGCAGGCTCGGCAGCGGCCACGGCCGCTACAGGTGTAGCAGGTGCAACAGCCGCCGGGGCCGGGGCAACCGGTGCTACCGGCGCAGGCGCGGCAGCAGGTGCGCTGGCGATCGCTGGCGCAGGCGCCTGCTGGGCCGGTGTCGGTACTACGGCAGCGGTATCGGCAGGTGCCGGGCTTGCCGGTGCCGGTACGGCGGCGGCAGGCTGCTCGGCTGCGCCCTGCTCAAGCGGCAGCGGCGCACTCTCAGGCTGCTGGCCAGCGGAAACAGCCTGGTCTTCAGGCTCATCGAGCGGGTGAATCTGGGTGGTGCCGTCGGCGCTTTCGACTTCGACGTGCTCCAGGGCAATCTTGGCCAGCTCCTTGCCACGCAGGCTGCCCTGGTCCTGCCACCAGACGAAGCCGCCGCCGACCACTGCCACCAGCAGCAGCAGGCTGACGCCACGCAGAATGTTGTGCGACAGGCGCACGGGCTCTTCGATACGGCCCAGCGAGTGCACATCGCTGCCTTTGGCGTGGGTGCCGGTGTAACGGTCGAAGGCGTCCACCAGGGCAGCCTGGTCCAGGTCCATCAGCTTGGCATAGGCGCGGATATAACCACGGGCGAAGGTATGCCCCGGCAGCTTGTCGAAGGCGCCGGTTTCCACGTGGTTCAACGAACTGACAGTGAGGTTGAGCTTGCGGGCCACCTCGGCTTGTGACCAGTCCCGGTTCTCACGGGCCTGACGCAAAAGCTCACCGGGGTTCTGGCCAGGCGCTACTGCTACTTCGGGATGCGCGGCTTTCATCGTTGCTCCGACAGGTATTGCTGATATTCCGGCGTACCGGGATAAAGTCGTTGTAATTGCTGGCCCAGCTCGGCCAGTGTGCCTTGCTCGTCGAATACCCTGGCAAGGCGGCTGCCCAGCAGCAGGCTACGGGCATCGTGGTCGCTCAACTGGCTGAAACGATCGTAGTAGTCCTGGGCCGGCACATAATGCCTGTTTTCGTAGGACAACTCAGCCATTTCCAGCAACGCTTTCGGTTGCCGCTGGTTGAGTTGCAAAGCTTTCAGCAGATACGTATGCGCCTGGTCGCGGCGCTCGAGCTTCAGGGCGGTCAGGCCCAGGTTCTCGTAAACGCGTGAGCGCTCAGGATACAGGGTATCGGCGCTGGCAAGGCGAAACATCTGCTCGGCCTCGGCAAATCGGCCCTGAGCATAAAGGAAACTGCCGTAATTGTTGCGAATTCGCGTGTCGCCGGTGCGTGCCTTCAGCGCCTTGCGGAAGTGCGTTTCAGCCAGCGCAGGTTCGCCTTCGGCCTGAAAGACCAGCGCCAGCGCGGCGTGCGCATCGGCATCACCACCATCCAGGGCCAGGGCCTTGCCCAGCGGCGCCTTGGCCTGCTCGGTCAAACCCTGTTGCAAATAACCCAGCCCAAGCTGCACATAGGCCCGCCCCGCCTCTGCCCTGCCCTGGCGGCTGGCCAGGGGGTCGCCCGCGCCGCCCGACACGCAGCCGGCCAGCAGCGAAAGCGCAAGGATCGACAGCGCGGCGCGCAGGCTCATGGGCAAGGTCCCGGTCAGTGGCTGGCAGGGCTGTCTTGCAGCTCGGCGTCCGCGGACAGCTGGCGCACAGCGATGTAGCGCTCGCTGCGGCGGGTGCGGTCGTTGACCTGGCCGACCAGCTGACCACAGGCAGCGTCGATGTCATCACCACGGGTGGTGCGGGTGGTGACGTTGAAGCCACCATGGTGCAACAGATCCTGGAAGCGGCGAATGGCGTTGTTGCTCGGCCGCTCGTAGCCCGAGTGCGGGAACGGGTTGAACGGGATCAGGTTGATCTTGCAGGGTACGTCGCGCAGCAGCTCGATCATTTGCGCAGCATGCTCAGGCTGGTCGTTGACGTCCTTGAGCAGGGTGTACTCGATGGTCAGCACGCGCTTGCCACCCAGGGTGGACATGTAGCCCATGCACGATTCCAGCAGCATCTTCAGCGGGTACTTCTTGTTGATCGGTACCAGCTTGTTGCGCAGTTCGTCGTTCGGTGCGTGCAGCGACAGGGCCAGCGACACGTCGATGTGCTTGGCCAGCTCGTCGATCATCGGCACCACGCCCGAGGTGGACAGGGTGACGCGACGCTTGGAAATGCCATAGCCCAGATCTTCCATCATGATCTTCATGGCGGCGATGACATTGTCGAAATTCAGCAGGGGTTCGCCCATGCCCATCATGACCACGTTGGTAATGGCGCGGTCGATCTTGGCCGGAACGGTCCCGAAGGATTTGTTGGCAAGCCACACCTGGCCGATCACTTCGGCGGCGGTGAGGTTGCTGTTGAAGCCTTGCTTGCCGGTGGAGCAGAAGCTGCAGTCCAGGGCACAGCCGGCTTGCGACGACACGCACAGGGTGCCGCGATCGTCGGTGGGGATGTAGACGGTCTCGACGCAGCTGCCGGAGGCAACGCGGACCACCCACTTGCGGGTACCGTCGGCGGAAATGTCTTCACTGACCACTTCCGGGCCCCGAATCTCGGCAACGGCCTCGAGCTTTTCGCGCAAGGCCTTGCCGACATTGGTCATGGCGGCGAAATCGTCGACGCCATAGTGGTGAATCCATTTCATGACCTGACCGGCACGAAAACGCTTCTCTCCGATCGACTCGAAGAATTTTTCCATTTCCTGCAGGGTCAGGCCCAACAGGTTGATCTTGCCAGTCATGTCACTCATGGAATCACCCAAGACCTGCTTCGCTTAGCGAATGCGGTCGCACAGCTCGGTAGCGGAGAAGAAGTAAGCGATTTCGCGGGCAGCCGAAGCTTCCGAGTCGGAACCGTGAACAGCGTTTTCGTCGATGGAAACGGCGAAGTCAGCACGGATGGTGCCGGCAGCAGCTTCTTTCGGGTTGGTGGCGCCCATCAGCTCGCGGTTGGCCAGAACGGCGTTTTCGCCTTCCAGAACCTGAACGATGACCGGGCCGGAAGTCATGAAGGCAACCAGATCACCGAAGAAGCCGCGCTCTTTGTGTTCGGCGTAGAAGCCTTCGGCTTCGGCCTTGGACAGCTGCTTCATTTTCGAAGCGACGACGCGCAGGCCGGCTTTCTCGAAACGAGTGGTGATCTCGCCGATGACGTTCTTGGCAACGGCGTCAGGCTTGATGATGGAGAAAGTACGTTGAACAGCCATGGAAAACTCCAGAAAAATGAGTGTTGCGAAAAATTAAACCCGCGAATTATACGCGGGTTCCAGGGGATTGCCTAACCTGCAGGACGCGTTCAGTCGGCTTCTTCGATCCAGGCCGCCTGGATGGCCTCGAGCACTTTCTCACCGCCGCGTGACGGATCGTCGCTGAATTCTGGCAAGGCCAGCACCCAGCGGTGCAGATCGACGAAATTCACATAACGAGGATCGACTTCCGGCTTGCTTTCTGCAAGCTGGATGGCGATCTCAAGTACATCAATCCATTTCAGGCT
Source organism: Pseudomonas sp. A2 (assembly GCF_023100865.1). Taxonomy (NCBI): domain Bacteria; kingdom Pseudomonadati; phylum Pseudomonadota; class Gammaproteobacteria; order Pseudomonadales; family Pseudomonadaceae; genus Pseudomonas; species Pseudomonas sp. A2. The sequence continues at coordinate 1,051,309 of NZ_CP039127.1, read as the reverse complement.
CATGGGGTAAACCTCAGTGCGGCGCTTCGGCGGCGTGGTTGAGCGAATACTTGGGGATCTCGATGACCAGGTCCTGGTCAGCGACAACCACCTGGCAGCCGAGGCGCGATTGAGCCTCCAGGCCCCAGGCCTTGTCCAGCATGTCCTCTTCCAGTTCGTCGGCTTCTTCGAGCGAGTCGAAGCCCTTGCGCACGATGCAGTGGCAAGTGGTGCAGGCCTTGACGCCGCCGCAGGCGCTTTCCATCTCGATGTGATGGTCGTGGGCCAGCTCCAGGATGTTGGTCCCGGGCTCGACTTCCACGGTCAGCCCTTCGGGGCAGAACTTCTCGTGCGGCAGGAATGTCACCAGCGGCATCGGTTACTCCTCGATTTCATTCAGGTTGCGCCCGGCCAGTGCGGCTTTGACCGTCGAATCAAGGCGACGGGCGGCAAATGCGTCGGTCACCTGCGACAGACGCTTGGTCTGTTGCTCGATGGCTGCGCCATCGGTGCCGGCCAGCAAATCACGTAGTTCTTGCATCTGGAATTCGATGGCGTCGCGCTCGTCACTGCTGAGCAGGCGCTCACCGTCGGCGTCCAGGGCGCCCTGTACCGCTTCGAGCAGGCGCTCGCCGTCCACCTGGTGCTCGCGCAGCTGGCGGGCCTGCTTGTCGGAACCTGCGTGTTCGAAGGAGTCCTTGAGCATGCGGGCGATTTCGCCGTCGGTCAGGCCATAGGACGGCTTGACCTGGATGCTGGCTTCCACGCCCGAGCCCAGCTCGCGTGCGGCGACGCTGAGCAGGCCATCGGCGTCGACCTGGAAGGTGACGCGGATCTTTGCCGCACCGGCGACCATGGCCGGGATGCCACGCAACTCGAAGCGCGCCAGCGAACGGCAATCGCTGATCAGCTCACGTTCGCCCTGCAGCACGTGGATCATCATGGCCGACTGGCCATCTTTATAGGTGGTGAACTCCTGGGCACGCGCCACCGGGATGGTGGTGTTGCGCGGGATCACCTTCTCCATCAGCCCGCCCATGGTCTCAAGGCCCAGCGACAGCGGGATGACATCCAACAGCAGCAGTTCGCCACCTTCGCGGCGGTTGCCGGCCAAGGTATCGGCCTGGATGGCGGCACCGATGGCCACCACCTGGTCGGGGTCGATCGAGGTCAGTGGGGTGCGGCCGAACAGTGCTCCGACGGCTTCACGCACACGCGGTACGCGGGTCGAACCACCGACCATGACCACGGCACTGACTTCTTCCAGCTCGATACCGCTGTCACGCACGGCGCGGCGGCAGGCCTTGAGGCTGCGGGCGACCATGGGCTCGATCATGGCTTCGAAACCGGCGCGGCTCAACTCGCCCTGCCAGGTGCCATGGCTGACGCTGACCACGTCGGCGTCGGTCAGGGCTTCCTTCGCGGCGCAGGCGGTCTGCAACAGTGCGCGCTGGGTGGCCGGGTCCAGGTCGGATGACAGCCCGGCCTGCTCGATGATCCAGCCAGCGATGGCGTGGTCGAAGTCGTCACCGCCCAAGGCGGTATCGCCACCGGTGGCCAGCACTTCGAATACGCCGGCAGTCAGGCGCAGGATGGAAATGTCGAAGGTACCGCCGCCCAGGTCATAGATGGCCACCACGCCTTCGGCGTTCTGGTCCAGGCCATAGGCCACGGCAGCGGCGGTCGGCTCGTTGAGCAGGCGCAGCACGTTCAGGCCAGCCAGGCGCGCAGCGTCCTTGGTGGCCTGGCGCTGGGCATCGTCGAAATAGGCCGGCACGGTGATAACCGCGCCCACCAGCTCACCACCAAGGGTGGCTTCGGCACGCTCGCGCAGCACCTTGAGGATATCGGCGGACACTTCCACCGGGCTTTTCGGCCCCTGCACGGTGTCGATGAACGGCATGTGCGACTCACCGCCAACGAAGCGGTACGGCAGCTGCTCGCCCAGTTGCTTGACGTCGGCCAGGCCGCGCCCCATCAGGCGCTTGACCGACAGCACGGTGTTCAGCGGGTCGCTGGAAGCGGCATCGCGTGCAGCCTGCCCCACTTCGTTGCGCCCTTCGAGGTAGCGCACCGCGGACGGCAGAATGACATTGCCCTGCGCGTCGGGCAGGGGCTCGCTACGGCCGCTGCGCAGTGCGGCGACCAGGGAGTTGGTGGTACCCAGGTCGATCCCCACCGCCAGGCGGCGCTGATGCGGCTGAGGGCTTTGACCGGGTTCGGCAATCTGCAGTAGGGCCATGCTTATCTGAATACCTTAGGTGCTATCACGGGCAGCACCGGGTTAATCGTCGAGGCGCTCTTCCAGTTGGCGCACTTCTTGGGCGAGCTTGTCGAGGAACTGCATGCGGCGCATCAGGCGTTCGGCCTTGTCGCGCTCGCCTGGGGCGTCCCAGCAGGCGGCAAAGTCCTCGTTCAGCGTGTCCTGGGCGACCTTCAGGCGCTTCTTGAACACGGCCACGCCATCGAGGTCGGCTTCGTCCTGCAGTTCTTCGAGCTCTTCACGCCACTGCATCTGCTGCAACAGGAAGTCAGGGTCGTGGACCGTGACCTCCTGAGGCACTTCGTGGCCGCCGATGGCCAGCAGGTAGCGGGCGCGACGCGGCGCACTGCGCAGTGTCTGGTAGGCGTCGTTGAGGGCCGCGGACTTTTCCAGCGCCACGCGCTGCTCGCGCTCGGAGGCGTCGGCAAAGCGGTCGGGATGGACTTCGCGGGCCAGCTCGCGATAACGAGTGGCCAGCTTGTCGAGATCCAGGCGGAAGCTTGGCTGGAGGTCAAACAATGCGAAATGACAAGGAGTACCCACAGCCAGCCTCAAACGTTGAAGCTTTCGCCGCAGCCACACTCACCGCGCACGTTGGGGTTGTTGAACTTGAAGCCTTCGTTCAACCCTTCCTTGACGAAGTCCAGCTCGGTGCCATCGAGGTAGACCAGGCTCTTGGGATCGATGATCACCTTGACGCCATGGTTCTCGAACACCTGGTCCTCGTCCGCCAGCTCGTCGACGAACTCCAGCACGTAGGCCAGGCCCGAGCAACCGGTGGTGCGCACGCCCAGGCGAATGCCTTCGCCCTTGCCGCGCCCTTCCAGGGAACGCCGCACGTGGTTGGCGGCGGCTTCTGTCATGCTGATAGCCATCAGGACTCCTTACCTCGCAACAGGCGACTTAGATCAAGCCTTTCTTCTGCTTGTAATCGCGAACGGCTGCCTTGATGGCATCTTCGGCGAGTACCGAGCAGTGGATCTTGACCGGCGGCAACGCCAGTTCTTCGGCCAGCTGGGTGTTCTTGATGGTTTCGGCTTCGTCCAGGGTCTTGCCCTTCATCCACTCGGTGGCGAGGGAGCTGGAAGCGATGGCCGAACCGCAGCCATAGGTCTTGAACTTGGCGTCTTCGATCACGCCCTGCTCGTTGACCTTAATCTGCAGGCGCATCACGTCACCGCAGGCCGGGGCGCCGACCATGCCGGTACCGACGTCCGGGTCTTCGGCGTTCATCTTGCCGACGTTGCGCGGGTTTTCGTAGTGGTCGATGACCTTTTCACTGTATGCCATGGTGCAATTCCTTCCTCATCAGGGAGCCGCTCTTGCTGGCGACTGCTTAGTGGGCGGCCCACTCGATCTTGGAGATGTCAACGCCGTCTTTGTACATGTCCCACAGCGGCGACAGCTCACGCAGTTTGTTCACGGCCTCGCAGACTTTCTGCGCGGCGTAGTCGACTTCTTCTTCGGTGGTGAAGCGGCCGAAGGAGAAGCGGATCGAGCTGTGCGCCAGCTCGTCATTGCGGCCCAGGGCGCGCAATACGTAGGACGGCTCAAGCGACGCGGAGGTGCAGGCCGAACCGGACGATACGGCGATGTCCTTCAGCGACATCAGCAGCGATTCGCCTTCGACGTAGTTGAAGCTCAGGTTCAGGTTATGCGGTACGCGGGCAGTCTTGCTGCCGTTGACGTATAGCTCTTCGAGGTCCGAGACCTGCTTGAAGAAGCGGTCGCTCAGGGCCTTGATGCGTACGTTTTCCGCGGCCATTTCCTGTTTGGCGATGGCGAAGGCTTCGCCCATGCCGACGATCTGGTGGGTCGGCAGGGTGCCCGAACGCATGCCGCGCTCATGGCCACCGCCGTGAATGATGGCTTCCAGGCGTACGCGAGGCTTGCGGCTGACGTACAGCGCGCCGATGCCTTTCGGGCCGTAGACCTTGTGCGCCGAGAACGACATCAGGTCGACCTTCAGCTTTTGCAGGTCGATTTCGACCTTGCCGGCCGATTGCGCGGCGTCAACGTGGAACAGCACGCCGCGCGAGCGGGTCAGTTCACCGATGGCGGCGATATCGTTGATCGAGCCGACTTCGTTGTTCACGTGCATCAGCGAAACCAGGATGGTGTCGTCGCGCAGCGCCGCCTCGACCATGGCCGGGGTGACGATGCCGTCTTCGCCTGGCTCGAGGTAGGTGACTTCGAAACCTTCACGCTCCAGCTGGCGAGCGGTATCCAGGACCGCCTTGTGCTCGATCTTGGAGGTGATGATGTGCTTGCCCTTGGTCTGATAGAAGTGCGCGACGCCCTTGAGTGCGAGGTTGTCGGACTCGGTGGCACCGCTGGTCCAGACGATTTCGCGCGGATCGGCGTTGATCAGTTCGGCAACCTGGCGGCGACCGTTCTCGACCGCTTCCTCGGCTTTCCAGCCAAAGACGTGGGAGCGCGAAGCCGGGTTACCGAAGTTCCCGTCGACCAGCAGGCAGTCGGCCATCTTCTGGGCCACGCGTGGGTCGACCGGGGTGGTCGCGGAGTAATCGAGGTAGATCGGCAACTTCATTTGTCTCTCCTATCAGGCGGTGGCGTCGCTCGTCGTCCCGGTGGGATCAATCGACGGCGGACGTCTCAATCTTGTCCAGCTGGGCGGTTCGGCCTGCGACACGACGCAGGTCCTGGCGCTGGGCGACTTCCTGCACCTCACGGCGCATGACGAGGTCGGCCAGGCTTATACCGCTGAGGAATTCATGGATCTGCTGGCTGAGGTCGCACCACAGGTGGTGGGTCAGGCAGGTATCACCGGCATGGCAGTCCCCGAGGCCCTGACAACGGGTGGCATCGACCGATTCGTTGACCGCATCGATGACCTGGGCCACCTGGATGGTTTCCATGCCCCGCGACAGCTGGTAGCCACCGCCTGGACCACGCACGCTGGAGACCAGGCTGCTGCGGCGCAGCTTGGCGAACAGCTGTTCCAGATAAGAGAGGGAAATGCCCTGGCGCTCGGAAATGTCGGCCAAAGACACCGGCCCATGCTGCGCGTGCAACGCCAGGTCGAGCATGGCGGTCACGGCGTATCGGCCTTTGGTAGTCAGTCGCATGGCTATTGGGTACCACGGGAGTTACAGGATGTGAGCGAGTATGCGATTCCCGAGCATTTAAGTCAACTATTAGACCTAGTGCTTTAGTCGGGTTTGCATCGGGGAGGCGGGCGCGATTGTAGCAGACAGGGGGCGTGAGCACACGCCCCGTATGTCACCATGATTTCAGCGCGGCGTAATCAATGCGACTGAGTGTCGCGCTGAGCCACCTGGGCAACTTCCTTGAAGTCATCTTCCGGCAGGGCTGGCAGTTCCTTGGCGCAGTAATCACTGCCCATCTTGGTCAGGGCGCCGCACATGCCCTCCAGCCGTTCGTCAACTGCCTGCAGGTGGTCGAGCATCTGGCCGATGGCACGGGCCACCGGGTCGGGCATGTCGCCACTGACGCCATAGGCATCGAAGCCGATCTTCTCAGCCATGGCCTTACGCTTGGCCTCGACCTCGTTGTCTTCGCTCTTGACGATGATTCGCCCGGGGATACCAACCGCCGTAGCCCCTGCCGGCACGGCTTTGGTCACCACCGCATTGGAACCGATCTTGGCCCCGGCGCCGACGGTGAACGGGCCCAGCACCTTGGCCCCCGCCCCTACCACCACACCGTTTTCCAGGGTGGGGTGTCGCTTGCCTTTGTTCCAGCTGGTGCCGCCCAGGGTTACGCCCTGGTAAAGGGTGACATCGTCGCCGATCTCGGCGGTTTCGCCGATGACGATGCCCATGCCGTGGTCGATGAAGAAGCGCCGTCCGATGGTGGCGCCGGGGTGGATCTCGATGCCGGTCAGCCAGCGGCCGAAGTTCGATACCAGGCGGGCCAGCCACTTGAAATCACGCTTCCACAGGGCATTGCCCAGGCGGTGCAGCCAGATGGCGTGCATGCCCGGGTAGCAGGTCAGCACCTCAAAGGCGTTGCGCGCAGCCGGGTCACGGTGGAATACGCTTTGAATATCTTCACGCAGGCGTTCGAACATCTGTCAGTCCTTCCGTTTATGCGGCTCGCCCCGGACCACTTTCTGGGTCTCGGTGAGGATGCCGCGCAAAATGCTCATTTCCGAACGCTCGACCGCCACCCGCCCATACAGCCGGCGCAGGCGCGGCATCAGGTGCTTGGGCTTTTCGGGGTCGAGAAAGCCGATACCGACCAGGGTCTTCTCCAGGTGGTCGTAGAACAGCTCCATTTCGTCCATCGTCGCCAGCTCGCTGGCGTCAACCTTCTCGACTTTGCCCGGCGCTGCACCGGCGGCAAGCCAGGCCATGCGCACCTCGTAGGAGAGCACCTGGACAGCGGCGGCCAGGTTCAGCGAGCTGAAGTCGGGGTTGGAGGGAATGTGCACGTGGAAGTGACATCGCTGCAGTTCTTCGTTGGTCAGGCCGGCATGTTCACGCCCGAAAACCAGGGCGATTTCCTCGCCACCGTTGGCATGCTCCACCGCCTTGGCCCCGCACTCGCGCGGGCCGATCAGCGGCCAGGGGATGCTCCGCTCGCGGGCGCTGGTGCCCATTACCAGGTTGCAGCCGACCAACGCCTGCTCGAGGCTGTCGACCACCTGGGCATTGTCCAGCACATCGTCGGCACCCGAGGCTCGGGCACTGGCATCCACGGCGGGGAACTCTTTCGGCTGCACCAGCACCAGACGCGACAAGCCCATGTTTTTCATGGCACGTGCAGCGCCGCCGATGTTGCCGGGGTGGCTGGTATTGACCAGAACAACACGAATATTTTGCAGCAAGGTGTTGTGCTCACAGATGCAGGAATCAGGGCCTTCGATCTTACAGAACCGACAGACGTAACGCCATGAAAGCAAATGTGACACTTCTGCCGCCAAAGTTTTCTGCTAGAATGATCGGCTTTCTTCTTTAACATCTCCAGGTGACCCGCCCATGCAGCCTATGCTGAATATCGCCCTGCGCGCCGCTCGCAGCGCCAGTGAACTGATTTTCCGCTCCATCGAACGCCTGGATAGCATCAAGGTCGATGAGAAAGAGGCCAAGGACTACGTCTCCGAAGTCGATCGCGCCGCCGAGCAGAGCATCGTCAACGCCCTGCGCAAGGCCTACCCGAACCACTCCATCCAGGGCGAGGAAACCGGCCTGCACGCGGGTAGCGGCGAAGAAGGCAAGGATTACCTGTGGATCATCGACCCGCTGGACGGCACCACCAACTTCCTGCGTGGCATCCCGCACTTCGCGGTCAGCATCGCCTGCAAATACCGTGGCCGCCTTGAGCACGCCGTGATCGTCGACCCGGTTCGCCAGGAAGAATTCACTGCCAGCCGCGGCCGTGGCGCCCAGCTCAATGGTCGCCGCCTGCGTGTCAGCTCGCGCACCAGCCTGGAAGGCGCCCTGCTGGGTACCGGCTTCCCGTTCCGTGACAGCCAGATGGCCGACTTGGACAACTACCTGGGCATGTTCCGCGCCCTGACTGGCCAGACCGCCGGTATCCGCCGCGCCGGCTCCGCCAGCCTGGACCTGGCCTACGTGGCCGCCGGCCGTTTCGACGCTTTCTGGGAGTCGGGCCTGTCCGAATGGGACATGGCGGCCGGCGTGCTGCTGATCCAGGAAGCGGGCGGCCTGGTGAGCGACTTCAACGGCGGCCATGACTTCCTCGAGAAGGGCCATATCGTTGCGGGCAACATCAAGTGCTTCAAGGCCGTGCTGACCGCTATCCAGCCGCACCTGCCAGAGAACATGAAGCGCTAAGCGCGGATTGCCGGCAAACAAAAAAGCACCCCTCGGGGTGCTTTTTTTATGCCTGTCGAAGCCATGCGGCCTTACTGGCCGGCTTCACTCAGGATCAGCTTGCCATTCTTGTCCAGTGGAATGGTCGAACCGGGCTCGTGATCCATCTTCACCTGCCCGACCTTGTCGCCGATGGTGTACTTCACGTTGTAGCCCACCACCTTCTCACTGATATCGTTGACCGTATTGCAGCGGGTTTGCGTGGTGGTGTAGGTGTCACGCTCCTGCATGCCCTCCTGCACCTTGTTACCGGCATAACCACCACCGACCGCACCGGCCACGGTGGCGATCTTCTTGCCGCTACCACCACCAATCTGGTTACCCAGCAGGCCACCGGCAATGGCGCCCACCACGGTACCGGCGATCTGGTGTTGGTCCTTGACCGGCGCCTGCCGCGTCACGGCGACGTCCTTGCAGACCTCACGGGGGGTTTTTACCTGTTGTTTGATCGGTTGCACGTCGGTGACCTGCGCATACTCAGGCCCCTTGTTGACCAAGCTGTAGGTCGCGACAGCACCTCCGGCAGTCACACCGACAGCACCCAGTACCGCACCCACAAGCATTGATTTGTTCACATGAACCTCCTGATCATCACCCGCGGGTCCGACCCGCCTTCTCCCAGCCTTGGAGTAAAAAAAAAGGCGCGAGTTCAACACTCGCGCCTTTTTGGCCGCCAAACGGCGTGGAGCACGCCTTACGGACGGTCGTCCACACCGTCGGTCTTGGCCGGCGGGATCAGGTCTTCACTGCTCAGGTTCAGCCAGATCAGTACCACGTTGGCGATATAGATCGACGAATAGGTACCGGCCATGACGCCGATGAACAGGGCCAGCGAGAAGCCGAACAGGTTGTCGCCACCGAAGAACAGCAGCGCGGCAATGGCCAGCAAGGTCGAAACCGAGGTGGCGATGGTCCGCAGCAGGGTCTGGGTGGTGGAAACGTTGATGTTCTCGATGAGAGAGGCCTTGCGCATGACGCGGAAGTTCTCGCGCACCCGGTCGAACACGACGATGGTGTCGTTCAGCGAGTAGCCGATGATCGCCAGTACCGCCGCCAGCACCGTCAGGTCGAAGGTGATCTGGAAGAACGACAGGATACCCAGGGTCACCACCACGTCGTGGATCAGCGAGACGATCGCGCCCACGGCGAACTTCCACTGGAAGCGGAAGGCCAGGTAGATAAGGATGCCGCCCAGTGCCAGGAGCATGCCCATGCCACCCTGGTCGCGCAGCTCCTCACCCACCTGCGGGCCTACGAACTCGACACGCTTGACCTTGGCCGGGTTGTCGCCACCGGCCTTCTGCAGGGCTTCAGCAACCTTGTTGCCCAGCTGTGGGTCATCACCCGGCATGCGCACCAGCAGGTCGGTGGTGGCGCCGAAGCTCTGCACCACCGCCTCGTGAAAGCCGGAATTGACCAGCTCGGCACGCACCGCCTTGAGGTCGGCCGGGCGCTCGTAGGTCAGCTCGATCAGCGTACCGCCGGTGAAGTCCAGGCCGAAGTTCAGGCCCTTCTGCCACCAGCTGAACAGCGCCAGCACGGTGAGGAGCACGGTAACGGCGAACGCGACATTGCGCACGCCCATGAAGTTGATGGTTTTCATCGCAGCTCCCTCAAACCCACAGCTTCTTGATGTCACGCCCGCCGCAGGTCAGGTTGACCATTGCACGGGTCACCATGACGGCGGTGAACATCGAGGTGAAAATCCCGAGGGACATGGTGACCGCAAAGCCCTTGACCGGGCCGGTACCCATGGCGAACAGGATGCCGCCGACCAGCAGGCTGGTCAGGTTGGCGTCGATGATCGCGGTGTAGGCGCGGTTGAAGCCTTCATGAATGGCGCGTTGCACCGACATGCCGGCGTTCAGCTCTTCGCGAATACGCGAGAAGATCAGCACGTTGGCGTCCACCGCCATACCCATGGTCAACACGATACCGGCAATACCCGGCAGGGTCAGGGTGGCGCCCAACAGCGACATCAGTGCCAGCAGCAGGACCATGTTGCCTGCCAGGGCGATGGTGGCGATCACACCGAAGGCGCGGTAGATGGCGATGATGAACAGCGAGACGAACAGCATGCCCCACAGCGACGCATCGATACCCTTGGTGATGTTGTCGGCACCCAGGCTTGGGCCGATGGTACGCTCTTCTGCAAAGTACATCGGCGCAGCCAGGCCACCGGCACGCAGCAGCAGGGCCAGTTCGGACGATTCGCCCTGGCCGTTCAGGCCGGTGATGCGGAACTGGCTGCCCAGCGGCGACTGGATGGTCGCCAGGCTGATGATCTTCTTCTCTTCCTGGAAGCTCTGTACGGCAACGTCCTTCTCGACGCCGTCGACGGTCTGCTTGACGTAGCGGGTGACCGGCTTCTGCTCGATGAAGATCACCGCCATGCTGCGGCCGACGTTGCTGCGGGTAGCGCGGGTCATCAGCTCGCCACCGTGGCCATCCAGGCGGATGTTCACCTGCGGGCGACCTTGTTCGTCGAAGCTGGCCTGGGCGTCGGTTACCTGGTCACCAGTGATGATCAGGCCGCGCTCGACCGCGGCGGAACGGCCGCCTTCACGGAACTCGAACACCTCGGTGGTGGCCTTGGATGCGCCTGGCTCGGCACCGAAGCGGAACTCCAGGTTGGCGGTTTTACCCAGGATACGCTTGGCTTCGGCAGTGTCCTGCACGCCTGGCAGCTCGACCACGATGCGGTTGGCGCCCTGGCGCTGTACCAGCGGCTCGGCCACACCCAGCTCGTTGACCCGGTTGCGGACGGTGGTGAGGTTCTGCTTGATCGAGTATTCGCGGATCTCGGCGACTTTCGCCTGGGTCAGCGCCAGACGCAGCACGGCGAGCTCGTTGCGCTCGGTGGTGGTCAGGTCGAAGTCATTGAAATTCTTGCGGATCAGGACACGAGCCTGTTCGCGGGTAGCATCGTCAGCGAAGCCCAGCATGATGCCGCCATCCTGCTGCGGCAGGCTGCGGTAGCGGACGCGCTCTTTGCGCAGCAAGGTCTTGACCTCGCCTTCGTAGACTTTCATGCGGGCGTTCATGGCCTTGTCCATGTCCACTTCCAGCAGGAAGTGCACACCACCGGACAGGTCCAGGCCCAGCTTCATCGGGCTTGCGCCCAGGTTGCGCAGCCATTGCGGGGTAGTCTGGGCCAGGTTCAGGGCCACGACGTAATCATCGCCCAGTGCCTTGCGCACTACATCCTTGGCTGGTAGCTGGTCTTCCTGATTGGTCAGGCGGATCAGCCCGCTGCCCTTCTCACCCAGGCTCACGCCCTTGACGGCGATCTTGGCATCGCCCAGCGCCTTGCTGACGCGGTCGAGGTCGGCCTGGTTCACCTGCAGCGCCGAACTGGCACCACTGATCTGTACCGCCGGATCATCCGGGTAGAGGTTGGGAGCGGAATAAATAAAACCGATCGCCAGTACCAGCACGATCAGTGCGTATTTCCACAGAGGGTATTTGTTCAGCATCACGCCGCCCGTTCAAGACGCGGGGCGCTTTGCGCGCCCCGACTGGAAAAATGAAACCGGTAACTCAGATAGCCTTGAGCGTACCTTTTGGCAGGGTGGCCGCGATGGCACCCTTCTGGAACTTCAGCTCGACGTTGTCGGAAACTTCCAGGACCACGAAATCATCGGAAACCTTGACGATCTTGCCAGCGATGCCGCCGTTGGTGACAACTTCGTCACCCTTCTGCAAGTTGCTCAGCAGGTTCTTCTGCTCTTTTGCACGCTTGGCCTGCGGGCGCCAGATCATCAGGTAGAAGATGACCAGGAAACCGACCAGGAAAATCCATTCGAAGCCGGTACCGGCTGGGCCGGCGGCAGGTGCAGCGGCGTCCGCGTAAGCGGCGGGGATCAAGAAGCTCATTGGGCACTCCTAATGTAATTTTCTAATAATGGATGCAGACAGTCAGTCCAAAGGCGGCACAGGAAGCCCGCGCTTGGCGTAGAAGGCGTCGACAAAGGCGGCCAATTTACCTTGTTGAATAGCCTCGCGTAAACCGGCCATCAAGCGCTGGTAATGGCGCAAGTTGTGGATGGTATTCAGCATGCTGCTCAGCATTTCGCCGCACTTGTCCAGGTGATGGAGATAGGCGCGGGAGAAGTTGGTGCAGGTGTAGCAGTCACAGGTCGGATCCAGCGGCGAATCATCGTGGCGATGGAACGCATTGCGAATCTTGATCACCCCTGTATCGACGAACAGATGACCGTTGCGCGCGTTACGCGTCGGCATCACGCAGTCGAACATGTCGACGCCGCGGCGCACACCCTCAACGAGATCTTCCGGTTTGCCTACCCCCATAAGGTAACGAGGTTTGTCAGCAGGCATCTGGCCCGGCAGGTAATCCAGCACCTTGATCATTTCGTGCTTGGGCTCGCCCACCGACAGGCCACCGATGGCCAGGCCGTCGAAGCCGATGTTTTCCAGGCCTTCCAGCGAGCGCATGCGCAGGTCCTGGTACATGCCGCCCTGGACGATACCGAACAGCGCCGCAGTGTTGTCGGCGTGGGCGTTCTTCGAGCGCTGGGCCCAGCGCAAAGACAGCTCCATGGACGCGCGCGCCACATCGTGCTCGGCCGGATACGGGGTGCACTCGTCGAAGATCATCACCACGTCCGAGCCCAGGTCACGCTGCACCTGCATCGACTCTTCCGGGCCCATGAACACCTTGGCGCCATCGACCGGCGAGGCGAAGGTCACGCCCTCTTCCTTGATCTTGCGCATGGCGCCCAGGCTGAACACCTGGAAGCCACCGGAGTCGGTAAGGATCGGGCCTTTCCACTGCATGAAGTCGTGCAGGCCGTTGTGCTTCTTGATCACCTCGGTGCCCGGGCGCAGCCACAGGTGGAAGGTGTTGCCCAGAATCATCTCGGCGCCGATGGCTTCGATGTCGCGTGGCAGCATGCCCTTGACCGTGCCATAGGTGCCCACCGGCATGAATGCCGGGGTCTCCACGGTGCCACGTGGGAAAGTGATGCGGCCACGACGGGCCTTGCCGTCGGTGGCCAGCAGTTCGAAGGACATTCGACAGGTGCGACTCATGCTTGATCCTCGGGCCCGCGTGGCGCCGGATTGCGGGTGATGAACATGGCATCACCGTAACTGAAGAAGCGGTACCCCTGCTCGACCGCTGCCGCGTAGGCGGCCATGGTCTCGGGGTAGCCGGCGAAGGCCGAGACCAGCATCAGCAGCGTGGACTCCGGCAGGTGGAAGTTGGTGACCAGGGCGTCGACCACATGGAACGGCCGGCCCGGGTAGATGAAGATGTCGGTATCGCCACTGAAGGCCTTGAGCACGCCATCGCGCGCTGCGCTCTCCAGCGAACGCACGCTGGTGGTGCCGACTGCGATTACCCGGCCGCCACGGGCGCGGCAAGCCTCGATGGCATCGACCACCTCCTGGCTCACTTCAAGCCACTCTTTATGCATGTGGTGGTCTTCGATCTTGTCGACCCTCACCGGCTGGAAGGTGCCCGCGCCCACGTGCAAGGTGACGAAGGCACGCTCTACACCCTTGGCGGCAATCTTCTCCAGCAACGCCTCATCGAAGTGCAAGCCTGCGGTCGGTGCGGCGACTGCACCGGCTCGTTCGGCGTACACAGTCTGGTAGCGCTCACGGTCGGCGCCCTCGTCGGGGCGGTCGATGTACGGCGGCAGCGGCATGTGGCCGACACGGTCGAGCAGCGGCAGCACCTCTTCGGTGAAGCGCAGCTCGAACAGCGTGTCATGGCGTGCGACCATTTCGGCCTCGCCGCCGCCATCGATGAGGATGACCGCGCCTACCTTGGGCGCCTTGCTGGCGCGCACATGGGCCAGCACCCGATGGCTGTCGAGCACGCGCTCGACCAGCACTTCCAGCTTGCCGCCGGAAGCTTTCTGGCCGAACAACCGCGCCGGGATCACCCGGGTGTTGTTGAACACCATCAGGTCGCCGGGGCGCAGGTACTCGAGCAGATCGGGGAATTGCCGGTGCGCCAGCGCGCCGGTTGGCCCATCGAGCACCAGCAGACGGCTGCCATGGCGCTCGGCCAACGGGTGGCGGGCGATCAGGGAATCGGGGAGTTCGAAGGAAAAATCGGCGACGCGCATGATGATGTTCGGTTCGGCAGGGCCGGGAAGTTTAGCCCAATGTGTGAAAATTGACCATGAAAGCCGATTGACCGACCAGCGGTGGCTCTCTATACTGCGCGCCACAAGCCCTGATGGCGGAATTGGTAGACGCGGCGGATTCAAAATCCGTTTTCGAAAGGAGTGGGAGTTCGAGTCTCCCTCGGGGCACCATCACATAGTTCCAAGCGGTCCCTACCAGACCCGGAACACCAGAGAAACCGGCCACCTGGCCGGTTTTTTTGTGTCCATCGTTCCCAGCGGTTCCCTTGTAAGCCCGCAAGTATGTGAGTAGATTTGTGAGTAGGACGAGTTCGGTCCAGAATCCTACTCACACACCGACCGCAATCCAGCGCGGTTCGGCACTGCAAGGGAATAGCCGTGGCGCTCACAGATACCGCCATCCGCACCGCCAAACCACGCGACAAGCTCTATCGCCTCGCTGACGCCCAAGGCCTTTGCCTTGAGGTGACGACCGCTGGCGGGAAGCTCTGGCGCCTTCGCTACCGATTCGAGGGCAAGGCCAAGATGCTCGGCCTGGGGGCCTACCCCGCCGTCACACTTGCGCAGGCACGCGAGCGCCGGGATGCCGCACGAAAGTTGCTGGCGCAGGGCATAGACCCAAGCGCACATAAACAGCAGGAAAAGGCCGCTGCCGCCGCCCAGGTGCTGACGCTCGAAGTGCTAGCGCGGGAGTGGTACGACTACAACCAGCCACGATGGGCTCCAGCCACCGCATCGAAAGCGCTGCAATACCTGGAGTCGGACATATTCCCGGTGATTGGCAATCGTCCCGCTGCCGAGGTGCAACGCCCTGAGCTGGTCGACCTGGTGCGCAAGATCGAGCAGCGCGAGGCATTCAATGTCGCCCGTAAGGTTCGCCAGTGGCTGAGCCAGATATTCCGTTTCGGCTTGGCCAAGGGCGTGGTACCCGGTAACCCCGCCACCGATCTGGACGTGGTAGCCGCGCACGCCCCGCGCACGCGCCACCATCCGCATGTATCAGAAGGCGAACTGCCCGATCTGCTGGAGAAACTGGACGCGGCCCAGTGCGATATCACCAGCAAGATCGCCATTCGCCTGCTACTGCTGACAGCAGTCCGGCCCGGTGAGCTGCGACTGGCGCCATGGGACGAGTTCGATTTGGAGTCAGCTACCTGGACGATCCCTGCGGCACGGATGAAAGCACGGCGCCCTCACATCGTCCCGCTCCCACGCCAGGCCGTTGTCCTGCTGCGTGCCCTGCACGGACTGACCGGCACCTATCCCCTCGCCTTCCCTGGGCGCAACGACCGGGCCAGACCAATGAGCGAGAACACGGTGAACAAGGCGCTTTCCTCAATGGGTTACGAGGGGCGCCAGACTGGCCACGGTTTCCGCCATCTGCTGAGCACCAGCCTGAACACCCGAGGCTACAACCGGGACTGGATCGAGCGGCAACTGGCCCATGGCGATCAAGACTCGATCCGCGACACGTACAACCATGCGCACTACCTGGAGCAGCGACGGGAAATGATGCAGGCATGGGCTGACTCCATCGACGCAATGTGCGCCGGTGAAAACTCCAAAATTCGAATCATGAGGGCTTGCTAATGCTTTGCGCATACTTCCGTTGTATAGACCTGGAGGGGGTCTATAAGGACCTGGAAGCCTTCTCAGCATATGAAATTCACAAGCTCTCTAATATACCCGACCAGTTTGCAGACACATTGCAAACCGTATTCGAGGACCTAGCCGACGTAACATGCCAAGACAATGAAGCCTGGAAGAATCTTGAGCCGATTGAGCTGGCAGCCGAAGTTGGCGATGTAATTGAAGGAGATTTGGAACGACTTGCCATTGCTGCCAGCATCAGCCTGCCAGGACCAAGAGCATCTGCGAGCAAGACTATCGAAAGCTTAACAGCCCTCTCTATCCACGCGTCCTTTGGCGACTTTGATTACTGGCAGAAAAACAGCCTCTTAGCCTACCAATACGACATACTCTGCTGGCTATATAGCAAGAAAAAATTTGCAGAGGCATTTCAAGTATATGAGCTACTGCTTAGAACCTTCGGAGAACTTTCTGCAAAATATGCTTTGAATCTCGCGTTTCATGAACAGAATGAAATAGCCTCGAATATTGCACGCGAGCGCGCCCAGAAACGGCACGCCTCTACGAACAAGAAAAAGACCGAGCTGCTGGATGAATGGAGCAGAACTGGCGCTGAGTACAAAAGCAGGGCCGACTTCTGCCGCATCGTATCTCGGCGAGACGGGATGAAAGAGCGCACGCTGCAAGAGTGGATTCAAGCTTACGAACGAGAGCGCACATAGGCCGACTACGGTCTGCACTGCAAACCGTACATTATGCTCTGCAAACTGTACGGTTTGCAGAGCACACCGGACTGTCGGCACCGCCTCTAACCCGCCAGCATTGCCATCGTCGATTACCGAAACCGCCCAAGGAGGCGCAGACGATGGCTAACCCTACCAACACCACCCCACCCGCTCGCCGCTTCATCAAGCGCCAGGACGTTGAGTCGATCACCGGCCTTTCCTGCACCGAGATTTACCGCCGTATCGCCGCTGGCGCTTTCCCCAAGCAAATCACCCTCGGCCCGAAGTGCGTCGTGTGGATCGAGGCCGAGATTCATACCTGGTGTGATGAGCAGATTGCGGCCAGCCGTGGAGAGGTGGCGTGATGACCTACTACGGCTCCACTCAAGTCCTTCCTCCTTACTCGTGCCCATATTCCTTACTCGTGCCCACGCGCAGGGATGGGCACGAGTGGGAAAAATGGGCACGAGTAAGACTTGCACCCTCTCAACGCTCGCTGTATCGTCCACTTGTCGTTGCAAATTCAGCGACCGGGTTTGGCGACCCGCACAAATCAAGGCGCATAAGCGCCCTAACTGAATCTGGCGCTTTTTTTGTGCCCAGCATTCGGCTTTATGGTGGCTGTGCGCGGGAGACCTTCGGGTCTGCCGGGTTCCTTGATTCCCGGTTCGCCAACCTGCGTACAGCTGCCACCCTAAATCGTTTGGCGACGATCCGTGGCAGCTCCTCAAATCAAGGAGCTACAACCATGACCGCCCTCATTCCGTCCAGAATCCGTGCCCTTGCTCACCGCAAGATGGCCCTCAGCGCCCTCCGCGCAAACTCGTCCCTGTCCGTCCGCTTGAAGCGCTTCAACCACCACATGGATCAGGCCCGCGCCCTGGAAGCCCAAGGAGGTGAGCAATGATCCGTAGTCCGAAGCAAACGATGCTGGAGCCGGCCGTTCTCGCCGATTTCGAATGCCACCACCAAAACCAGGCCAGGGAGGCGTTCAAAAAGCTCGAAAGTATCCTTACAGCGATGATTATCCCGGCTCTTGGTCAGCAGCACCCGATCTCGAAAGACCTTTACGCGCAGCTCGATAACGTCAAACTCGGGTCGCAGAACTTTTGCTGGCGGCACCGGTATATCGGCTATAGCTACAGCGCGAATGAGATCGGGGGTGCGCAATGACTATCCAGTCGAACGTAACCACTGTTGCGAATGAGGCGATCGATCAACTGGAATGCGTTCGTGAGCATCTGCGCTGGTTGTCTGCCCTCGGAAAAGCGATTCACGAGGACTTGGCATCAGGGCGTGGCTTTGTCGCAAAAGACCTTGCCAGCCTAGTTCAATATCTTGCAGACGATCATTGCTACGTTGTGGATGACCACATCTCCCGCGCTAATGACCAGATGAACAATCTCGAACTGAGAGCCTAACCATGACAAATTATCAGCAGCGCCAAGTTGCGCTGGCGGGATCGGCTTGCCTGGATAAAGTGATACTCCGGTTAGAGAAAGTTAAGCCTACTGGCACTGGCAAGTGGAAAGCCTGCTGCCCAGCGCACGATGACAAACACCCAAGTTTGGCAATTAGCGAAACTTCGGATGGTGTCGTCTTGCTCAAGTGCTGGGCCGGCTGCACAACTAGAGAGATTGTCTCGGCAATCGGTCTGGAGTTGCGGGACTTGTTTCCCGGCGACATACAACCTCGGCGCGGCCCGAGCAGGGCGACAATAGAACATGAGCGCATGGTTTACCGGATCGGTCAGCCCCTCCAGCAACAAGGAAAGTTGGCAGGTGACGACCTGGCGCGTTTCAACCTCGCCAAACAGCGACTGGGGGTCCAATGACAACTGATCGCTTTGCCCAAGAATGGACCGAGCCTCTTAGCCCCATCAATCGTGAAAACGTCACGCCCCTGTGGCGCGTGAATGCGGTGAAGGCATCGACAATCAAGGCCGTTCCAATACGCTGGCTGTGGCCTGGCTGGCTGGCCAAAGGAAAACTGCACATCCTCGCCGGCGCTGGCGGTACCGGGAAAACCACGCTGCTGATCGGCCTGATCGCCACCATCACCACTGGTGGGCGCTGGCCGGATGGCAGCCGCTGCAGCGAGCCGGGTAATGCACTGATCTGGTCGAGCGAGGATGATCCAGCCGATACGCTTATCCCCCGCTTGACCGCTGCTGGCGCTGACATGAGCCGGGTCTACATCATCCAGGGGCTGACGAACGCCAGGGGCGACGCCGATCCATTCGACCCAGCCAACGACATTGTCCGTTTGCGTGAAACGGCCAGCGAGATTGGCGGTGTATCGCTTCTAATGCTCGACCCCATCGTCAGCGCAGTGAAGGGTGACATGCACAAGGCCAATGATGTGCGTCGGGCGCTGCAAGGCGTGGTGGACTTCGCCGAGCAGAACCTTTGCGCCGTGGTGGGGATTTCCCACTTCGCCAAGGGTGGCGCTGGCTCATCGCCTGCTGATCGAGTTATTGGTTCGCAAGCGTTCTCGGCGCTGGCGCGCACGGTACTGGTAGCTGCCAAGCAGGAAGACTCCGACCAACGCGTGCTGGCGCGAGCGAAGTCGAACATCGGCGCTGACGAGGGAGGCGTCTCCTACACCATCGAGCCATGCGACATCGGAGATGGAATCGAAGCAACTCGCGTGGTGTGGGGCGCAGCCATCGAAGGTAGTGCCCGGGAGATCCTCGGAGAAGCGGAGGCATCCAGTGATGAGGAGGCACAAGACCTGGATGATCCCAGCGACTGCCTATATCGGATCTTAAAGGACAACCCGCTCGAAAGTAATGAAGCAAAAGCCCTGATGAGGCGCAATGGCTACACCGAAAAACAGATTCGCCGAGCCAGGGAAAAGCTGTCTGTTGTCACCGCCAGAACCGGCAACAAAAAGGATGTGAAGTCGTTCTGGTCATTACCCCAAGCGGGTGGCTCATTCG
This sequence comes from Pseudomonas sp. A2, assembly GCF_023100865.1. NCBI lineage: Bacteria > Pseudomonadati > Pseudomonadota > Gammaproteobacteria > Pseudomonadales > Pseudomonadaceae > Pseudomonas > Pseudomonas sp. A2. The sequence continues at coordinate 1,031,870 of NZ_CP039127.1, read as the reverse complement.
CGCCCTTTCAACCACTCGTGCCCTCAGAATCCTACTCGTGCCCATCCTCCGGCGTGGGCACGAGTAAGGAAAATGGGCACGAGTGGGAGAATCAGCAGGAAGATCCGCTGCCGGGTGGCGCGTCGCTTCCATCGCTGGATGATGACGCGGAGGACCTGTAATGGCCGCGCTCGACTACCTGCTGGAACGTGGATTTTCCGCAAAGAAGCAAGGGATGCGGGTGCGGATCTCCCCCGCCTCAAAACTGACCGACGATGTGCGCAAATACGTCAAAGCACACCGGCTGGCGCTGCTGGCCGAACTGGCTGCGAACGACGGCCTGGAGCGCCGCTGCAACTGGTCGGTGCTGGTGCCGGGGTGCCAGCCATTCACGATGATCAGCGAGCCGATTACCCGCGACGAAGCGCTGGCCGACGTTCGCGTTCGTTGGCCAGGTGCGGAGGTGGGGCCGTGACGAGGCTCAGTGGATACCTAGACGAGCAATCGGCGAGCGCTCGCCGAGGTGGGCGGGAATTCCCGCTTTGGCAAACCCTGGGATATTCCCACTTAATCGGATGGCCCGACCACGTTCGCCACTGTGTAGAAAACGCCACAGTGTGTTGTGTTTTACCCGGTGGCGCCCTGATCCGAATCGGCTCATTTGGTCTGATTCGGATCATCTGGCCTGGCTCGGTGAAACGACACCGTCGTATTGAGGAGCAAGCATGACCACCAAACACATCACCCTCAGTGACGCCGAGATTCGAAAGCAGGCCGGCCAGCCGGTGCGCCAATTGCGTGACCCGCGTTACCCCGAGCTGCGATTCCGCTATTCCACCGTAGATCGCACCCGGGGAGCCTGGCACGTTGTTGTCAGGGGGAAATGGGGCAAGGCCGGCGACTTCCCCAGCTTGACCACCAAGGCAATGCTGACCGCGCTGCCGGCCATCCTGGGGCGCCGCGCCGCAGACGCCGAGGCCACCTCGCTGACCAGCACCTGGAGCCGTACCGGTGAGCTGCTGGACTGGTACCTGGATCGCATGCTGCGCGACCGCAACCTGTCCGCCAAGCGCAAGGCCGGGGCGAAGTCGGCCATTACCTGCCACCTGGCGCCGCGACTGAATGACCTGCCGCTGGCCGAGGTGAGCAAGGCCACGCTCGACCAACGCCTTATGTGGCCGCTGCAGGAGCGTTATGCACTGTCGTTTGTGCGCCTGGTGTTCAACGTGCTGGCGGTGGCCATGCGCAAGGCACACCGGCTTGGGATGATCGAGCAGAACCCCATGGGCTCGCTGCGCTTCGGTGATTTCGTCGGGGTGCGGATCAAACCGAAGTCGTCCCGGCTGCGGGAGCGAGACTTGCCCGATCTGCTGGCCAAGCTGGCCACGTGGAACGAGACCAGGCCCGGTGACACCCTGCTGGCGCTGATGATGCTGTGTCACGGTACCCGCCTGGGCGAGACGCGTAGCGCGCTATGGCGCAACGTCGATCTGCAGGCCGGCCAGTGGTTCATCCCGGCCGACGACACCAAGACCAAGCAGAACCACACGCTACCGCTGACCCGCCAAGCCTGTGCACTGTTGAACCGCTATCAAGCCCAGCAAACCGCCCAGGGCTATCACGGCGCCTACCTGTTCCCAGCCAGCCGGCGCGGCCCTCTTAGCGCGACGGTAGCAAGCCAGGTGTTTGCCGAACTGAGCGACCGCCAGTGGACCAGCCACGATGTGCGCAAGGTCGCCCGCACCTGCTGGATGGACCTGGGTGTGGATTACCTGGTGGGCGAGATGCTGGTGAACCACGCCCTGCGCAACATGGACGCGACCTACATCCACACCACCGCCGAAGCCCTCAAGCGCCAAGCGCTGGAACGCTGGCATGACCATTTAGACGGGCTCGGGTTGAGCGCACTCACAGGCGAGACATACCCGAGATACGCAATCCCACAAAATCCGACACAGGCCACAGACAACGCGGCCTCTAGCGAAAACCCGGATCCATCACAGAGGAGCATGTAAATCATGGTGGACGTTGAACAGGACGTTACCGAGCGGCTGGCCCAGGCCGGCATCACCCCGCTGATTGGTGGCCTGGTGCCCGAGCCAGCCACGGCAGACCTGTTGGGATATGCCCCCAGCTACCTGCGCCGCCTGGCTGCCGAGGGTCGCTCACCGCTGCCATTCGTGCGCCGTGGCAATCGGAGGTTCTACAAAATAGCCGACATAGTGCGCTTTGCGACGGATACCGACTGAGGACGTCGAAGTTAACCGCTGACCGGGGTGTGCGTGCGCGCATAAGGTAGACGACATCAATTCGACACCCCGGAGAACCCTATGCCAGACCCGTATCAAGAAGACATGAACCAGCTCAACCAGGCCATCAAGGATGTCGGCGCACAGGTCACAGAGAAGCAGACCGAGTTCAGCGCCCGCCTTCTGGAAATCGAGCAGAAGATGGTGAATGTCAGCGCCCGCCGAGGCGCCAACGACGACTCCACCGACTCCAATGCCGTAACTGCCCAGGTCGTGGCCGCTGATGGCATCGCCGGCTTCCGTAGCGGCATGAAGTCCACCGGCCAGATCAATTGCAAAGTGGGCGTGCGCGCGGCCATCACCAACCCCAACAAAGGCGTCACCGGCTCGACCAGCTACCCAACTGCCCCGCAGCGTGACGGCGCCGGTATCCGTGGCATTCCTCAGCCGCGGCTGAGCTTGCTGGATGTTCTGCCGATCGTGCCGGTCACCAGCGCCACCTACGAGTTCGTTCGCCTCGACGGCTACATCAATGGCGCGGCCTACCAGAAAGAAGAAGGTGAGGAGAAGGCCGAAGGGTCGATGCCCACCAAGATGGAGCGGGCTGAGATCGCCACCATCGCTACCTGGATTCCGGCGAGCCTCCAGGTGCTGCAGGACAATGACCAGCTTGAGGGGCAGATCAACACGCTTATGAGCGTGGGGGTTCGCCAGAAGCTGGAAGCCGAGCTCATCAACGGCGAGGGTGGACCAGGTGAAATCCTCGGGTTCAAGAAGCAGGCAACCGCCGCTGGCATCACCACCGGCAAGCCAGCTGACCGTATCGGCGCAGCACTCACTGACCTCAAGGCCGAAGGTTGGAACCCGAACGTTATCGTGATGAACCCGCGTGACTGGTTCGCCATCGAGAGCGAGCGCGCCGAGGATGGCGACGGCCAGTATGTGATTGGCACCCCACGCGATCCAGCGCCGCCCAGCCTGTGGGGCACCCCTGTAGTCGTCACCAACGGCATGCCGCAAGGCGAGGCATTGATCCTCGATACCAGCGTGGCCGCGTTGCTGGACCGCCAGGAAGTGACCGTGGAGGCTAGCCGCCACGACGGCGACAACTTCCGCCGCAACATGGTGACCATGTTGGCAGAGCTGCGCGCTGGCCTGGCGGTGTTCGCTCCCACAGCTACTCGACTCGTCACGCTGGCCGGCACGCCGACACCGTAACAACGAGCGTGGTTTAGCTGTGAGTGCCACGACCTCCTAACCGCAGCAGTCGGAGCCCTTCTTTCCTTTGTGGGGTGACCCGGCACTGGCCCGCACTCGCGGGCCTTTTCATTCACACCGGAGAAGACCATGAGCCATACCCATCTACCCAAGCCAGTTCAACGAGCCCTCAACCAGATCGCCCACAGCCGCGCCCTGTTGCGCCAGATGGAAGAGCGTGAGCGGTTGAGCAAAGAGATCGATCGCCTGTTGGCCAGCGGCCTGAGCGCAGCCGAAGCGCTGGAGCAGATCCGGTCGGCGCCGCCGTACATCGCGCCGACCTACTGAGGGAGGGCGGGTCGAAAGTCTGGAAGGTTCGCTGACCTAGACCGCCTCCGACCCCACGTGCAGATTTTTTCCCCTTTAACAAAAAATGTTAAAGCGATGTTAACACCCATGCCGAACGTGCATGGGGCTGGAAGCCACGTAAACCGGGGCATACAAGCCGAGAGCGCCCACTGGCGGACATTAACAGCGGTTAACACCTTTAACACCTAAAAGTTAACGCTTTAACACCGACGAGTTAACACCTGGAGGCTACCCACTGATGACCATCCAACCAACTCCACACACCTTTCAAGAGCGTTTCGCCCGAGTCTGTGACGTGGCCACCTTCACACTGGACAAAGGCGGCCCCTGTTACCTGTTGTGGGAAGTTGAGCATGTCCAGGCCGGCCAAAGGGTGAAGCTCGATGGCGTGTTCTTCACCGAGGAGGAGGCGCGAATATCCGCCGACTTGCTGCGTGGTACCCTGCGCGGCGCTCGCGCTTCCATGTGCAGCTATGCGCCCAACTGGAACCCTGATCCTGCCCGTGAGGCCTCCATCCGCCTGGAGGCGTTGCAGTGTCGCGAGATGCTTGCCCGGCGCCTGGGCGTCCACCTGGCTATGCCGCAGGAGGCCGTGCGATGACCGCCGCCGTGATCGACTACGCACCAAAAACCAAAATCCGCCTAGGCGGATTCCTTGGCAAGAAATACGGAAAGCACCACCATTTCTTGCTGCAACGCGGTGACGCGAAGGAGGCCGCTAAAGCGCTGGATGCCAATTATCCAGGCTTCGCCCGTGACTTAGCTGATGCTGAGAGCCAGGGCCTACGCTTCGCGGTATTCAAAAATGGCAAGAACATTGGCGACGGCGACCTGACCCGAGGGGGAGCCCGAGAGCTGTGGTTTGTACCGGTAGTGCATGGCAGCAAGCGTGCTGGCCTGCTGCAGACGATCGTTGGAATCGCTTTGCTCATTGCCGGACCGTTCACCGGAGGCGCCACCTACGGGCCAGGTGTAGCGTTGGTCGCTGGTGGCGTTATTCAGATGCTGAGTCCACAGGCGGCGGGGCTGTCACAGAGCGGCGCACCTGAGAACCTGCCTAGCTATGCCTTTGGAAGCGCCAAGAACACTACCGCCAGCGGTCTACCGGTACCAATCTGCATCGGGGAGCGCCGCTGGGGCGGGGCGATCATCTCAGCATCAATCGTGGCGCAGGACAAGGCTTGATGTGAGCCTGAGTCACTTGTAAACACACCTGACCTGAAGGGTGGCATCAGTTCTGAGGCCCCCCAAAAGCCTAGTACTCTTCGTTCATGCCACTAAGCCTCAAACCTCTGAGCGATTTAGTAAAAGGCCAATACTTTACTCACTGGGTATGCATCCATTTGCAAGCGCTTTATTCAGTCCATTGGCGTCGGCGCTGAGTTTTTCTTGTCACAACTGGTCTGGGTCGGTGGTGCTATTAGGCTCAGCCGTAGCGCCAGCGTGTGCAGCCAAATCTGCTTTTTGTTCGGATGGATCTGTATCATCGGATTTAAATTTAAGGTGGAAGTCCGCCATGTTCTCCGGAAGCAAGAAACCAATTCCACCTGTTTTATTGTTTTCTCCAAGTAAGCTTTGATCAAGTGCGAATCGAACTTCTTCCTCAGCCGTTTCATCCAGATGCTGAATAACGTGCTCTATGAAAGTCTCTATTGCTTGAAAGTCTTCCCGTATCGTTGCGAAACGAACCGAGTCCATGGACGTGCCTATTGTAAGACTCCAGAAGTCGTCATACTGCTTAAATAGAGGCGTTTTGTCGTGAAAGTAGATTTCCCCAATAGAAAGCTTATTTACTTCGACGTTTCCGTGAAGCAAATCATTTCGTTCATTTATTATTGAATTAAAGGCCTTGCATTCTGGTGATGAGTAGTCAAGGGGTTTCTTAAAGCCAATGCAGTTTAGGTGTAAGGTCTGGATTCGGATATCGATGTTTAACCGATTCATTCTCTTAAATAGAGTAGGATTTGATTTGATTTCTGGCCTAGCACGTAGATAGAAGAGAAGGTTAACAAATGACTCGGCCATCACCGGCAACATTGCTCTCAGACCAAAGACAAGCCCCACGGCAGCACTGTAGCGGGCGCTCGTAGCGCGCCAAGTCGACTCAAATCCAATGGTGTCTTGGCTGTTTTTAGGGTGATGGATCCGATCCCGCTGCGGGTCAACATCTAATGCATCAAGCTGGGCAAAGTTTTGATCTACAGCTTTCTTGATACGTTGATATGGATTAACGAATTGGGTCCATGTTTCTATATTTTTGCGGAATGCCGATATCGCTTTCCCGTACTTATCCATATCAGACTTGATCTGACTTAAGAACATTTCCTTCGTAATCCCTTTGCCCTGGTAATCTCCCCGGAGCAGTACTTCGGTTCGGAAGTTCATGCCTAGAATTGACAGTAGTCCATGTTCAGTGGCAAAGGCCCACTCCCAATGGATTAAGTTATCTGAAGTGTCAGATTTTGCAAAATTTAGCAAACCATTGGGTTTACCATATTTAGAATGGAAGTAGCAATAAAGGTCGACCGCTTTTATCTCGTTGGTAAACTCCCATTTCATGCCGTTTGATGATAAGAGACCACCTTTAACAATGTTAATGATGCATTTTGGATGCAGCACTTCTAAATTTATGAAAAAGTCTTTCATACCGTCCCCGCCTGAAAAAAGGGGTGCCCTCAGTTTTGAGGACACCTAGGTTGCACCATTGTATGACTAGTATGGCTCTACAACCGTAGCCTCTAAGAACTCAGGGGAATAGTCGGTGCCAGCATCTTTCGCGCAGCCAATTATATGTCGTGCGAACTGAACTATGGGAATGGTCGTGTCCTCAAAGTCTAGATCTTTTGCATACTGGTGAGCTGATAACGGCTTGCCTAATTGCTTATTATAAACGTATCCATGTGCATGTTCGAAGTTTCTTATTGAAACGTAGCGCTTAGCAAAGATCTCTTTAACATTGCACAGTTGGAGCTCATCCCAAATTGTTTGATTTAAGGTCCAAGAACCGTTCCTTTTAGGAGTCTGATCATCCTTTAGAACCACTGCGCCTTTATTGTATATGTAGCGCTCATCTGCATCATGAATTACATGCTGCTTGATGTAGAAGTGCCTGAGAATCTTGATGAAGAAAGGCATGTTTGTCTTTGAGCCAGTATTTAGTACAAACACCTCGCCATTCTTGTGATGAGTCTCCAGCAACTCTCGCATGATAATTGCTTCCGTATCACCCTCCACTAGAACAACCTCGTCAGCGAAGAATGATTCGCAGATATGAGGATTGAACCTGTTCAGCATCTGTAGCCTATCTTTTTCATCGGCTGTTTCGCAAAAAAGATCGTGACCTGCCTGATAGATTCGAGTTTCACCATCGCTGCACTTCACAAAGCGAGCAAGTGATATGTGAGGTCTATTAAGATCAATTAACTGGGGGTCGTGAGAAACGCATATTATCTGGTAGGCGTCTTGGCTGGCCAAGTCATACAGCGTGTCGCGAAATCTGCGCTTATTGCTAGGGTGTAAGTATAGTTCTGGCTCTTCGAAAAGAATGATGTGTTTCTTGTCTGCCTGGGACTCTTTAAATATGCCTAAAATGTTTATTATTGCTTGTCTTATCAGTCCGTGCCCATGCAAGTCAAATTGACGCCCAGCCACTCCTTGGGCGCGCTTTTCGACGCCTTCAGTACGTTCAGTGTCTGCTGTTAGGTCCTCAAGCGCCAAGACAGCGGCAGCTAAATCTTCCTCTACTTTTTCTTCATCAAGTGCGGCCGGCTTGTTGCCTATCGTTATATTGAAATCTTTTTCAATTGCCTTGGCGATATCGCTATCTTTATAGGGATTTGTTGTTATTCGCAGCTCTAGCTCTGGAAAGGTTTTAGCAAAATATTTATTTGCCCCATTACTTATTTCGCCTAGATAGTCCGCACCTTCGACTTTTTCTTGAAGTTTTTTAATTGCGTCAAGAGCGCTTCCGTATTCGGCTGCGTGGTTGTCTTTAAGTTTCTTCAGAAGTTTGTTCTTAATTTCCTTTTCTAGCCATTCAGTTAATGACTTTATGCTTGGCATGGCCTCAATAAATATGATAGCTGGAGTGGCGTTCGTAAGTATAGGCTCTAGCCCGCCAAATCCTCCAGAAACATACTCGCCTGTTTCGGGGTCTAATGTCTGCTTCGTTGCAGCAGCATCTATCGTGTCCCAGGTTTTTCTAAAGTGTATTTCTCCGGTCTTTTTACATACCCATTTATTCAGGCCCTTCTGATCAAAATTTTCTTCGTCCAAGTCCTCTTTGAGAAATGCTGCCTCGATGATTATAGGGTTTTCTGAATTTTGCTCGTAGAAATCAGTAATTGCTGCCGTCTTATTGGGAGAAGCAAAGTACTCATAAGCCCTCAGTATGCTAGATTTCCCAATATTGTTTTTGCCGAAAATAAAAACTATGTCGTTATCCTCAAACCGAAGGATATTCGAGCCACCGCGAATTGCTCGAAAATTTTCTATTTTTAAGCTCTTTAACTTCATTTCATTCCCTCGAGGTAAACGCTTAATTGTTGTTAATTAAAGTATGACGGTTTGAGGTGTATTAGGTTTTGTGAGAAGTAGGAGATCTCTTTCGTCATCCGATCAAGGCAACAGATGACAAAATTCTCGTCAGCAGATTTTTTCCATTCCATAGCTGGCTCCTTAGAGAGCTTTAACTGGTGATCAGTGCTCACATCGTGAGTCCAGGCTGGCTACAAAATCTGGAAAGTGTTCTGACTGGACACAGAAAGTAGCTTCCACACAATGCACGCCCACATCGACAACCTTCCATAAAAGAGAGCCCGCGTCCTAGGATCGATCACATAGAGCCTACCCATAGGTACACGGGGTATCTGTGGGGGTATTGATGGCATATTGCCAAGGGGAAGGGTTGATTTTCAAGGCGCTGCTCGGATTGTTGACATCCCGAAAAAGGATCATGAAAGTCGGCTAGCCTGCTGAGACACGCAATCTAAAGCAGCAAGGAGAAAGGAAATGTCCAACATTCAAGTGTATCTGCCGGCCAAAGACGGCTCGGCCTACTGGCCGGTTTCCACGGGTGACTCATGCAAAGAAGCTGTCCACGTTCTGTTCACAGACGACTTTGCCGCTCCTCCTCACCGACTCGTCATTGAAATCACTACCGAGTCAGGCAAAAAGGTCGAGGTGAGCATTCCGTATGCTGATGACGCTCAAGCATCAGTCCGAATAGACGGCACAAATGTGTGATGGCTTAGAAACGCTCGCAAAAAAGTGAGTAGTTTTGTGAGTAGATTCTTGCTCAAAGATACCTCACCCGTTACAATCCGAGGCCTGTACTGGATAGTATTGGTCTCCCTCGGGCACCAAGATCCGGAAAAAACCGACCTTATGGTCGGTTTTTTTTTGCCCGTCCGGTCAGCGCCAGCGATCCAGCTGCCCCTGGGCACGGCTGCTGAAAATCGTCAGCAGCTCGCTCAATGTATGCGGTGACGGTTCGGCAGTGCGGGTGACCGCATACAAGGTAATCGGCAGCGCCGGGGCCAGCGGCCTGATCGCGGTCGCCCCAGGCGCCGCGCCAAGTGCGGTGAAGGGATCGATCACCGCCAGCCCAGCACCGGATTCGACCATCGCCCTGGCCAGTGAATAGGTTTGCACCGCGATGCTCACCCGTGGCGGCGGCTCCACCGCCTTGAGGTAGCTTTCGAGGCGCACCGACAGCGGGTCGGCGCTGGACAGCCCGATCATGGGCGCACCGGCCAGTGCCGCCAACGGCAGCGGCTTGCCTTCATCTTCCAGCGGCCAGTAACCTGCCGGTGCCAATGCCACCAAAACCCCGCTGGCCAGCGCCTGAGCCTTGAGCGCAGGGTGATCTGGCTGTTGCAAGGTCAGGGCGACATCGATCTCCCGCATCAACAGGTTCTGCACCAGTTCGCGACTGTGGGCGCTGGACAACTCGCAGGCGATATCCGGATAACGCTGGGTCCATTCATGAATGGCCGGCGGCAGCAGCGACAGGGCCAGTGCCGGGGTCGCACCGATCCGCAGGCTGTGGCCTGGCGCGCGACGCAGGCTTTGCGCCAGGCGTCGCACCCCTTGCAGGCTCTCCGTGACCTTGTCGACCTCACGCTCCAGCTCAAGCGCTTCGGGCGTGGGCTGCAGCTTGCCGCGCACCCGCAGGAACAACGGGAAGCCCAGTTGCTGCTCGGCGTGCTGCAGAACCTTGGTCACGGCAGGTTGGGAAACGTGCAGCAACTGTGCGGCACCGCTGACCGAGCCGGTCTGGCGGATGGCCTGGAAAATCTCGATATGGCGAAGGCGCATGGCAAGTCCATAACCTTTGTTTATGGCTCAGCGATCTTTATTTATTTTTCGCCACCTGTCACCTGGCCCTAACCTCAGCCTCGTTCCAACCACGACCAAGGACTGACATGGCTCAGCATGTATGCATCATCGGCGGTGGCGTCATTGGCCTGTCAACCGCTTACGCACTGGTACGCGACGGCTTTGACGTGACGCTGATCGAGGCTCGCGATTCGTTGGGCAGTGAAACCAGCTTCGCCAACGGCGGCCAGCTGTCCTATCGGTACGTGGCGCCCCTGGCCGACGCAGGTGTGCCATTGCAGGCCCTTGGCTGGATGCTGCGAGGTGAATCGCCGCTGCGATTGCGCCCGCGCTTCGATCGTGCCCAATGGCGCTGGATGGCAGCATTCCTTGGTGCTTGCCGCTCCTCGGTCAACCGCGCCAACGCAGGCCACCTGTTGCGCCTCGCGCTGTTGAGCCAATCGACCTTACAAACCTGGCGAGAAGAGGATGGCCTGGACGGTTTCAACTGGCGGCGCAACGGCAAGCTGGTCACCTTCCGCCAGGCCAGCAGCTTCGAACATGCGCGCAAGAACCTTGCCGCGCCCCAGCAACAACAGGTGCTGTCGCACGCCGACTGCACCCGTCTGGACCCGGCACTGGCAGAGGCGCCCTTTGTCGGCGCCATCTATACCCCGGATGAAGAAGTCGGCGATTGCCACAGCTTTTGCCAGCAACTGGCGGCGCGCCTGCAGGCGTCGGGACGCTGCAAGTTCCGCCTGGGCCAGGCGGTGTCCGCAATTCGCCATGCGCATGGCGTGGTGAATGCGATTGAACTGGACGACGAAGTGCTGCCGGTGGAGCACCTGGTGGTTGCGGCCGGCCATCGCAGTGCGTTGCTGGCACTGCCGGGCATCGACCTGCCGCTGTATCCACTCAAGGGCTATAGCCTGACATTACCGATCGGCGCACAGCACAAGGCGCCGGACCTGAGCATCACCGACTACGATCGCAAGATCGTCTACGCCCGGATTGGCGAACAGCTGCGGGTGGCGGCGATGGTTGACATTGTCGGTTTCGATCCGTCGCTGGACCCCAAGCGCCTGGCCCTGCTAAAACGCCAGGCCCGCGAAACCTTCGCCAATGCTGGTGACTACGACTACGCCATCGAATGGGCCGGCATGCGGCCGGCGACCCCCAGCGGCGTACCGCTGCTGGGCGCAACGGCGTATCGCAATCTGTGGCTGAACCTCGGCCATGGTGCACTGGGCTTCACCCTGGCCTGCGCCAGTGCACGATTGCTCAGTGAACTGATCGGCCAGCGCCGCCCCTCCATCGACCTGCAGGGTTTTACGCCCCGCGCAGCTTGAACGCTAACTCCTTAGAAGGACCACCCGATGACCATTAACCGTATCCAGCCCAATCCACGCTTGTCCGGCGCCGTGACCTTCGGCGACCTGGTGTTTCTCTCTGGCCAGGTGCCGGACGACGCCACCGATGCCGGCGGCCAGACTCGCCAAGTGCTGGAAAAGATCGACGCATTATTGGCCGAGGCGGGCAGCGACAAGGATCACTTGCTCAGCGCGACCATCTACCTGAAGGACATCGGTAAAGATTTCGCTGCGATGAATGAAGTGTGGTCCGCCTGGTTGTCGCCCGGCCAGGCACCAAGTCGCACCACCTTGCAGGCCGAACTGGCGCGTCCGCAGGTATTGGTGGAAATAACCGTTATTGCAGCACGTCGCTAACCCCTCACCTACAACGGAGAATAACAATGCGAAAAATCACGTTGATCGGCTGCACCCTTGGCCTGTTGCTAGGCACCCAGGCCCATGCTGACGAAGCAGCGCTGGGGCCTACCCTGAGCAAGATTGCCAGAGCCAACAGCATTACCCTGGGCTATCGCGATGCTTCGGTGCCGTTCTCCTACGTGGGAGACCATTCGGGACAACCCATGGGCAGTAGACCTGGCGAAAAAGATCGTCGAGCGGGTACAGCAAAAGCTGGCGTTGCCCCAGCTCAAGGTGAAGTACAACCTGGTGACATCGCAAACCCGCATTCCGCTGGTACAGAACGGTACCGTTGACCTGGAGTGCGGCTCGACCGGCGTCACCGCAGAGCGCCAGAAGCAGGTGGCGTTTTCCTATGGGTTCATCTATGTCAAAGGTCAATTACTGACGGCCAAAGACAGCGGGATCAAGAGTTTCGCCGACCTGCGCGGCAAGAATGTGGTAACCACTGCAGGCACCACGAACGAACGCTATCTGAAAAGCTACAACGTTGATAACAAGATGGACATGTACGTGATCAGCGCCAAGGACCATGGTGAAGCCTTCCAGATGTTGCAGTCCGGCCGGGCGGCGGCGTTCTACATGGACGATGCGCTGCTCTACGGCGAACGCGCCAAGGCTCGCGATCCGCACAACTGGGTGGTGGTCGGGAAAGAGCAGTCGCGGGAAATCTACAGCTGCATGGTGCGCAAGGATGACCCGCAGTTCCTCGCGCTGGTGAACGCGTCGCTGGGCGAGCTGTACAGCTCAGGGGAAATCAACGGGATCTACCAGCGCTGGTTCGAACAGCCGATTCCGCCTAAAGGCTTGAACCTGGAGTTCCCGATGACCAGCGAACTCAAGGCCATCTTTGCCAAGCCGGTGAGTGACCCGGTGGAGTAGCATCCAGACGACCAGCCCCTCTGGCTCACGGCCTCGCCAAGTAGTGGAGGCAATGGCCTCGGCCGCTCCGACCGCGCCCCGTTGCCAGCGCAGGAATGACCTGCGATGAAGCTGACCAACCGCCCCGTTCAGCCCTCCGAAATCCCTGTTCTGCTAGCGGGGAACTACATGGGGCTGAACGAGGAGGTCGACCCCCAAGGCACGAATGACTTTCAGCACAGTGTCAAAGCGTGGTTTTGCGCCTGGACTGAGTGCCTTGTACAGACTTTCCCTTCCCAACCCACTCTCGGTGGCGATCTGCGTCATTCCCCGTGCGCGAGCGATATGGCCAAGTGCCCGAATTATTTCCTCGGTATCGCCATCTGCGAGGACCTGACTAAGGTACTCAGTGATGGCCTCATCACTACTCAACAAGGCCGCCATATCAAACGGGATCAACTTTTCGCTCATTTCATCTCCTTCAGCAGTTTTCTGGCTTTGAGGATATCGGTGGCCTGGGTGGACTTGTCTCCGCCGACCAACAGCAGAACCAGCCTCTGGCCCTTTTGCGCAAAATAGACACGATATCCAGCAGCTACATCGATGCGAAGCTCACCGATACCGCCTCCAAGCCATTTGACATCTCCAAGATTCCCCATTGCTGCTCGCTCCAATCTACGACCTATCGCAAGCTGGGCCCTCAAATCTCTCAAGCTGGATAGCCAAACTGCAAAGCTCTCCGTCTGTTCAACGAGATACATCAAGTGGTCACCCAATCGTATCCGTACGGATACACCCATTCAAGTGTTGAAGCGGCCCACTCTGTCGCCTTACCCCTTATATGGGAACTCAGGCATTTCCCATAACGGGGTCAGACTTTTCTCTTCACGGTCATAAAAAACCTTGCAACATTCAACACCCGAACCTTCGCCGCGCCTCGACGTCCGATCCTGCATCACCCGTGTTTCGAGGTACCCCCGCGTGAAAGACATCATTTTCCGCAAGTACCGCCTGGCGGTGAAGACCATCGGCTATATCGGCTGGTCGCTGTTCTGGCTGCTGATCTGGGATGTGCTGGTCACCATCGATTTCATGCTGTTCTTCAACAGCAAGTTCACCCTGCCGTTGATCCCGCTGACCTTGCTTGGCTCGGCGCTGGTGGTGCTGGTGAGCTTTCGCAACAGCAGCGCCTACAACCGCTGGTGGGAAGCTCGCACATTGTGGGGGGCGTTGGTGAACAGTTCACGCAGTTTCGCGCGGCAGGCGCTGACGCTGATCGATGACCCGGATGATGGCCTGAACCCGGTCAAGGCTACCCTGCTGCGTCGGCATATCGCCTATGTGAACTGCCTGGCGGCGCACCTGAAGGGCGAGCGCTGCCCGGATGAACTGATGGCGTTCATTCCGCCAGCGGAATTCGAGCGGCGCAACCGCTCGAACAATTTCGCCAACGACATTCTGAGTGGTTCGGCGGCGTTGCTGGCGCGGGAGTACCAGGCCGGGCGGCTGGACAGCATTCGCCTGGCAAGGCTGGAATCGACGCTGGTGGACCTGTCCAATGCCCAAGGTGGCATGGAACGGATCGCCAATACGCCGCTGCCCTACCCTTACGTGTACTTTCCGCGGCTGTTCATCACCCTGTTCTGCCTGATCGTGCCGGTGGGGCTGGTGGAGTCGCTGGGCTGGTTCACGCCGCTGGCATCGACGGTGGTGGGCTTCATGCTGCTGGCCATCGAGCGGATCGGGACGGATTTGCAGAGCCCGTTCAGGTTCAGTGAGCACCAGATCCAGATGGACAGCATTTGCGAGACGATCGAGCGGAATCTGGAGTCGATGCAGCGGGAGGCGCAGTGTGGGGAGTTGGCTTAGTGCCAGACCTCAACTGCCCTATCGCAAGCCAGCTCCCACAGGGGCCGTGAAATCCTGTGACCTTGCACCGTACCTGTGGGAGCTGGCTTGCCGGCGATAGGGCCGCAACGCGGCCCCGACTATCTGTCAGGCCCGCACATAGCGCTGGCGCAACACATCACTCAACGCATCCACCAGCAACACCAGCACCAGCATCCCCATGATCACCGTGCTGGCCTGGGCCTCCTGGAACAAACTCAAGGTTGTGTACAGCATCTGCCCCAACCCGCCAGCCCCGACAAATCCCAGCACGCTCGCCATGCGGATGTTGTTTTCCCACCGATACAAGCTATAAGCCAGCAACTGCGGCCACAGATTGGGCAAGGTGCCAAAGCAGAATGCCGCCACCTGGCTACCGCCCTGCAAGCGGATGGCAGCTGCGGGCTCCGGCGGTGCGTTCTCCAGCGCCTCGGCAAACAGCCGCCCCAGCACGCCAGCGGTATGCAGCGCCAAGGCCAGGGTACCAGCATTCGGCCCAAGCCCGGCCGCCAGTACCGTCAGCGCCGCCCACACAAGTTCCGGGATGGCCCGCAGGGCATTCAGCAACAACCGCGCACAGGCCTGCAGCGGCCAACCGAACCGGCCAGCGGCCGGCAGCGCCAACAGCATGCCCAGCAGCATGGCCAACAAGGTGCCCAGGCCGGACATGGCCAAGGTTTCCAGCGCCCCATGCGCTACTGCGCGCAGGTGCCCGGCAGACAGGTCCGGGTGCAGGAAACGCCCGGCGTATTCGCCCATCTGCCCCAGCCCACCGTTGCCGACCAGCGCCTGCAAGTCCAGCTCCAGGTAGGCGAACGAGGCCATCACTGCAGCCACGATGGCGCCGAGCACCAGCCAGTTGATGCCCCGGTTCATGCAAGCCTCCAGCGCAGGAAGCGGCTGAGCAGGTCGGCCAGCATCACCAGGACCAGGAAGGTCAGCAGCATGCTTGCCACTTCCGCTCCCGCAAACATGCGCATCGACAGGTCGATCTGCTGCCCCAGCCCGCCAGCACCGACAAAGCCCATCACCACTGAGGCGCGTACCGCGCACTCCCAGCGGTACACGGTATAGGACACCACTTCGGACACCGCACTGGGCAGGATGCCGTAGAAAAACGCAGCCAGGCGGCCACTACCCGCCTGCAGCAAGGCATGGGCCGGGCGCTGGTCGACCGATTCGAAGATCTCGGCATACACCTTGCCGAGCATACCGCTGTAGGTAATGGCGATTGCCAGCACGCCCGCCGTCGGCCCCAGCCCGACGGCCCGCACGAACAGCAACGCCCAGACGATCTCCGGCACACTGCGCAGGAAAATCAGCAACCAGCGCACTGGCAGGCGCAGCAGACGCGACCACAATCCGGCGCGCCCGCCACGTGAGGCGGCACGCAGCGACAAGGCACGGCTGGCCAGCAACCCGGCAGGGACCGCCAGTAGCAACGCCAACGCCATGCCGGCCGTGGCCACGGCCAGGGTCTGCAAGGTGGCCTCATAAAGCAGGGAAAGGAAGTCGGCATCGTGTGCTGGTGGCCAGAAGGCACTGGTGAAACTGGCGATCTGCTGGCGATTCTCCGCTTGCAGCAGGACCGCCGGGTTCAATTCGCTCAGCTGCACGCCAGGCCACAGCACCGCCACAGCCAGCAGCGTCAGCAGCAACCGATGAAACAGCGCCGGGTCGCGGGCATCAAGTTTCAGCATCGCGGTATCTGCACGGTCAGGGTCGGCCCCTGGCTCGGTGGTGAAGCCAGTTGTTCATTCGCATACAACGCATCCAGCAACTGCTCGGTCACCGCTTGCGCCGGGCAGTCGAACACCACCTGCCCTTCGCGGATACCAATCACCCGCGGGAAGTGCGCCAGCGCCAGGTCCACGGCATGCAGGCTCGCCACCAGGGTGACGCCATTGGCCTGGGCGTGGCGGTTGAGCAAGGCCAGGCTGTGGTCGGCCAGCACCGGGTCCATGGCCGACACCGGCTCATCGGTCAGCAACACCTGCGGCCGCTGGTACAGCGCCCGGGCAATACCCACCCGCTGCAACTGGCCACCGGACAATTGCCCGCACTGCACGAACAGTTTGTCGGCCAGGCCCAGCTCGGCCAGGGCTTGGCGCGCTCCCGGCACATCACTGGGGTACAGCAGGTTGAACAGGCCACGCAGCATGCCCCACTGCCCCAGGCGGCCGGCCAGCACTGCCGTCACCACCCGCTGGCGCGGTGGCAAGGGCGGCGCCTGGTGCACCAGGCCTACCCGCGCACGCAGGCGCTGCCGGGCCTTGGCGGACAGCGCCCAGGGCTGTTGGCCGAGCAACTCCAGGCGCCCGCTGCTGGGCTGGACGGCGGTCGCCATCAGGTGCAGCAAGCTGGACTTGCCCGCGCCCGAAGGCCCGATGATGGCGACGCGCTCGCCCTGGCCGATGCTCAGGCTCACGGCATCAAGCGCACGCACCTGGCCATGGCGCAGCCCGGCCCCGTGCAGATGAATAGCCACGTTGGAAGCCACTGTCGATATCACTTGAGCAGGCCGGCCTCGCGCGCAGCCTGCTCGGTGCCCACGTAGTTCTCAGGTTTGGTCTCGATGAAGCGGCTGGCCGCCTGCAGGTCGAGGATCGCCTTGTGCTCCGGGTTGGCCGGGTCGAGGTCGAGGAAGGCTTTCTTGATCTTCTCTTTCAGCGCCGGGTCCATGTTGCCGCGCACGGTCCAGTTGTAGTCGAAGTAGGTCGGGGTGGTGGCGAAAACCTTCACCTTGGCGGTATCGACCTTGCCGGCATCCACCAGCTTCTGCCAAACGCTGGCATTGAGCACGCCGCCATCGACCTTGCCGGCCTGCACCCAGGCCACAGTGGCATCGTGGGCGCCGGAGTAGGCAACGCGACCGAAGTAGTCTTCAGGCTTGATGTTGTCCTGCTTGAGCATGAAGTAACGCGGCATCAGGCTGCCCGAAGTGGATGAGATGGAACCGAAGGCAAACGACTTGCCTTTGAGGTCGGCCAGGCTCTTCACATCAGGGTTGGCGGTGATGAATTTGGAAGTGAACTGCGCATCCTGTTCACGCTGCACCAGCGGCGTGGCGGCAGGGTCCTTCAAGTGCACCTGAACGAAGGTGAAGCCCCCTAGCCAGGCCAGGTCCAGGCGGTTGGAAGCCAGCGATTCGACTACCGCCGGGTAATCGGCCACCGGCACGAACTTCACCTCCATGCCCAACTGCTTGGCCAGGTACTCGCCCAACGGTTTGAACTTGCGCTGCAGTTCGGTCGGTGCTTCGTCAGGGATGGCGCTGACCCGCAGAGTGTCGGCGGCCTGGGCGACAACGGCACAGCAAGACAGCACGAGGCCGGCGGCGAGCGCCAGAGGGCGTTTGAGCATGGGGTGTTCTCCGGTTCAATAGCGGGGAAATGTCGGCCTATGCGCCGACAACGGGAATTATAAGAGGCGCAGGCGCAAAGGCCAGCTTTGCTACAATCGCGCATCAAACTGACCTCTTGAGGTGCACATGAGCGAGCCGATTCGCCTGACCCAGTACAGCCATGGTGCCGGCTGTGGCTGCAAGATCTCCCCCAAGGTGCTGGATGTGATCCTCGCAGAAAGCGGCGCCCAGGCCCTGGACCCGAAACTGTGGGTGGGCAACGCCTCGCGCGACGATGCGGCCGTGTACGCGCTGGATGACGAGCGCGGCGTGGTTTCGACCACCGACTTCTTCATGCCGATCGTCGATGACCCGTACGACTTCGGCCGTATCGCCGCCACCAACGCCATCAGCGACATCTACGCCATGGGCGGCGACCCGCTGATGGCCATTGCCATTCTCGGCTGGCCAGTCAACGTGCTGCCACCGGAAGTGGCCCGCGAGGTGATCCGCGGCGGCCGTGCGGTATGCGCCGAAGCCGGTATCCCGCTGGCCGGCGGCCACTCCATCGACGCCCCCGAGCCGATCTTCGGCCTGGCCGTCACCGGCGTGGTCAGCAAGCGTCACCTCAAGCGCAACGACACCGCCAGCGCAGGCTGCCGCCTGTACCTGACCAAGCCACTGGGTATCGGCATCCTCACCACCGCCGAGAAAAAGGCCAAGCTGCGCACCCAGGACCAGGGCCTTGCCCGCGACTGGATGTGCACCCTCAACACGCCCGGCAGCCGCTTCGGCAAGCTTGACGGGGTCAAGGCCATGACCGACGTCACCGGTTTCGGCCTGCTCGGCCACCTGGTGGAACTGGCCGAGGGCAGTGGCCTTACCGCTCATTTGGACTATGCCGCCGTCCCGCGCCTGCCCAGCGTCGACCACTACCTGGCCGAGGGCTGCATCCCCGGCGGCACCCTGCGCAACTTCGACAGCTACGGCCACAAGATCGGCGCCCTGAGCGACGACCAGAAGCATCTGCTGTGCGACCCGCAGACCAGCGGTGGCCTGCTGGTGGCGGTTACCCCGGAGGGTGAAGCCGAGTTCCTCGCGGTGGCCGCCGAACTGGGCCTGCAACTGGCGCCGATCGGCAAGCTGGTCGAGCGACAGAGCCACGCGGTCGAGGTGATCTGATGCGCCCCGACTGCACCGACTTCCGCCAGTTGTTCCTCGACGACGTGCCGATGATGGACATGCGTGCACCTGTCGAATTTGCCAAGGGCGCCTTCCCCGGTGCCGTAAACCTGCCACTGATGAATGACCAGGAGCGGCAAAAGGTCGGCACCTGCTACAAGCAGAAGGGCCAGGCTGAAGCCATCGTTCTGGGCCACAAGCTGGTCAGCGGCGAGATCAAGCAGGCACGTCTGGAGGCCTGGGCAAAGTTCGCCGAGGATCACCCGGAAGGCTACCTGTACTGCTTCCGGGGCGGCCTGCGCTCGCATCTTGTGCAGAAAGTGCTGCGCGATGAGAAGGGCATCCACTACCCCCTCGTCGAGGGCGGCTACAAGGCCATGCGCCACTTCCTGCTGGAGACTACCCAACAGGCGGTCGCGCAATGTGATTTCGTGCTAGTGGGCGGCCTGACCGGCACCGGCAAGACCGAAGTGCTGCACCTACTGGACAACGAGCTGGACCTGGAGGGCTACGCCAACCATCGCGGTTCCAGCTTTGGCAAGCGCGCCACTGCACAGCCAGCGCAGATCGACTTCGAGAACAGGCTGGCCATAGACGTGTTGAAAAAACGCGCCCGGGGTATCGAGCAGTTCGTGCTGGAAGACGAAGGCCGAATCGTGGGCAGCTGCACCGTACCGCTGGAGTTGTACCAGGGCATGCAGCAATACCCGCTGGTGTGGCTGGAAGACAGTTTGGCCAACCGCGTGGAGCGTATCCTGCGCGACTACGTGATCGACCTGAGCGCCGAGTTCGTCAGCCTGCATGGTGAAGAAGATGGCCGGCGGCTATTTGCCGAGACACTTCTGCAGAGCATGGGCAGGATTCAAAAGCGCCTCGGCGGCGAGCGCCATCAGCGGCTGTCGGAAATCCTGCGCCAGGCGCTGGACGAGCAGCAGCGCAGTGGTTCGGTGGAGTTGCACCGGGTCTTCATCGAAAGCTTGCTGAGCGAGTATTACGACCCGATGTATGCCTACCAGCGTGCAGCGAAAGCAGAGCGTATCGAGTTTGCCGGGGATGCGGTGGAAGTGCGCGAGTATCTCAAGGCCCGGGCGCTGCGCGAACCACGCAAGTAAAAACGGGGCCGCTTCGCGCCCCATCGCCGGCAAGCCAGCTCCCACAGGTATTGCACTGCCTGACAGGGTATGCGCTCCCTGTGGGAGCTGGCTTGCCGGCGATAGGGCCAGTACTGGCAGTACTCACTGCCCAGGGCTGAGCACGCGCTCCAGCTCCGCCGCCCGGTCGCGGGTCATGTCCATCACACAGGACCCACCTTCCAGCTGTGCCATGGTCCCGCCACTGGCCTGCACATGGAACCCGCAATTGCCATCGCGGTAGGCAAGCCACTTGCGCTGCACATCACGCAGGCTCTTCTGCTGCCCGGCATCCAGCTTGCCCATCAATTGCTTGTACACCCGGTTCAAACGCTGGTCCTGCAACTGCGTCTCGGCCCGAATGCACTCGCTCATGGCCACGGTACTGGACGCCTTGTCCATGCACTGCCCGTATCCCGGCGTGTAGTCATCCGCCTGGGCCAGCGGCAGCACACAGGCCAATGCCAGGCCCGTCAGGTAATGCTTGGTCATAAACTCTCCTTGTGGGCATCACAGCGTCTGCGGCTGTTCCGGCGGCATCAGCACCTTGCCCGGCTCGAAGCGCAGCGACGGCATCTGCGTTGCCGCATAAAACATCACGCCAAGCGCCGCGATCAACACCACATCCAGCCAGCTCCAGCCCGGCATGTCGTCGGCGCTGCGTGCCCTCCAGCAATGCCAGGCCTGGCCCATGCAAAACACCACCATTGCCGCCAGCCACAGGTAGAAACCGGCACCAAAACCGGTCAGGTCATGGAACTCATAGCTCTGATTGTCCGGCAGGCGGTCAATTCCAAAGCTGCTGGCCGCCAGATACACAGCCACCAGCCCGACCAGCAAGGCCAGACGACGAAAGCGCCGATGGGCAAGGATTGCCAGGGCCAGCAGCGGGTTGGCAAACCACTGGTACAACCCGAAGGGCATGCCCCAAGGCCCGTACAACAGCATCTGCAGGGCCGGCATGTGGCGGTCACCACTCATCAGCGCGCCGTCGAAGAACAGTGCGAGCAGGTAAAGCAGCAGGCTGGCGCTCAGGTAGAAAACTGGCAAGAGATTTACTTCCTATGCAACCGGGGGCTCTAGCAGAAGGCCATAAATACCCGAATCGGACAACTCGCCGGCAACGCACCAACGCGCACGCAATGTGCCTTCCAGCACAAAGCCCTGGCGCTCCAGAGTGCGTGCCGAACCTTGGTTGCGCGGGTCGATCTCGCCTTCCAGGCGGCGCATGTGCAGGGTGTGGGCGAGGTAATCGATGAAGCAGGTCAGTGCTTCGTCCATGTAACCCCTGCCCTGCACCGCGCTGGCCAGGCAGTAGCCGATTTCACCACGGCGGGATACATCGTCGATGTTGAACAGCTGGACCATACCGATCAGTTCGCCGTTGTCACGGCGGTACATGCCAAGCTTGAGCTGGTCACCATTGGCATAGGCTTCGCGGTCGGCGGCCAGGGCGCTTTCGGCTTCGGCCAGGTCTTGCCAAGGTGCATGGTGCCAATAGCGCATGACCTCGGGGTCGGCCATGATCGCCAGCCATTGCGCGGCATCGGCATGGCGCATGGGGCGCAATTGCAGACGCGGGCTGTCGAGGCAGAGGTCACTGGGGAAACTGCGGGGTGGGGTCACGCCGGATCTCCTGTCCATTGCTGGGGAGATGACAGTTTAACGTCAAGCGATCGGTTCAAGCATCCCGGGGCTGCTGCGCAGCCCATCGCCGGCAAGCCAGGCTCCCACAGGTGCACCACAGGCCCGGAGCCTTGCACTATACCTGTGGGAGCCTGGCTTGTCGTGGCGACGAACCGCGTCGATGGGCCGCAAAGCGGCCCCAAAAATCGTTCAGGCGCCCCGATTCAAGCCCATTTCCATGTCATTGATCAGCGCCTTGGCCATGGCACTGAGTATGCGCGCCGCGCTGCCGGCGATCTTGTCGCCCTCCATCTCGGCCTCTTCGTTCAAATGCTTGATACAGCCGATCAGCACCGACAATTCATCGAATGCCAGATCAAGCGGTACACCCGGCTCTACCCGGTACAGCTCAAGGAATTTCTCCGCACCTACGGTGGTGCGGGATTTGAGGTGGTCGCTCATGCCTGGGCCTCCTGCGCCTTTATGTGGGCTAACAAGGCGTGCAGCAGGGCAGTTTGCGTCGACATGTTTTCGAGAAAGGTGGAACGCAGGTCCGGGGCTTCTGCGTCGAGGTATTGGAGGATGGTGTTGGAGAGAATGTCCATGACCTGGGTAGCCTGGGACTTCGCGGCTTGGTAAGTAAGGTCTGTAACGGGTGGATCAGGTACAAGTTTTTTCATAGTCATCTCGGAAATATTTTCAGAGGCAACCACTCGCATCCTTCTCACAGATAAGGTGGCAGCCGTACGCGAGGTGAGAAGACCAGTGTCCGAGGCACCGGCCAGACTGAAGCCTGCACGCGCACGGCTGCCATAACTGGCAAGCCATCTCGAAACACCGGGCTTCTCACACCCGATCGCCAATTGTGACGACGCCGAAACGTTATCTCTGAGGTAGCTACTTGCCTATCAGACGGCATCCGACTGAGGCCGTAGGATAATTCCTAATCCCTGGCAACCTGAAGCATTTGGTTGCAGGCTCAGAATCTTCTTACAGCTGATGGCCCTTTCGCGGGTAAACCCGCTCCTACAGGGTACGGTGATACCTGTAGGAGCGGGTTTACCCGCGAAAGGGCCGGTACAGGCTAACGAAATACGATCAGGCCACCTCAGCCCCATCATCCGGCCAATGCGGCTCGTTGGCCCCGGGCGGGGTCAGCGGTGGCAGGCCATACGCTGCCCGCGCATCGTCGCAGCTGGGGTTATGCACCCCACCCTCCCACGACGCCTCGAACTCGCGGCAGGGGCTGGAACGGTTGGCGTAGATGGTGCAAGCCACTTCCTGGCCGATCTCGCCCTGCAGGCTGATGCAGCGGCAGGGTTTGGCATCGGTGCCGATCATGGCAACACGGGTGGGGTTGATCTGTACCACCAGGTCGTCCGGCACAAGGCCCCCGGCGGACTGGCATTCGCCCCAGAAAAAGGACACACGGAAGTACCCGCAGCAGGCGCCGCAGTCAAGGCAAGGGTTGTATTCGGACATGATGGCACGGAGGGAAGGTTGTTGTTATCGGGGCTGGCCCGCAGCGCCATTTTCAATCCAAGCCGGGGCGGCTGGATAGAGGGGAATGCAAAAAATATTTGCCGCTGATCCGGCAATTGAACACGGGCGACCAATGACTTCCCCGGCCGCCCATTCAAGTCAGCGTAATGCCTTGTAGGTGGTGACATCCCAGCGCTGCAGGCCAAGGCCCTCGGTCGGCTCATAGCCATCACCACACACTTTGCTGAAGTGAATGCAGGTCTCGCCGCAATACACCAAGCGGTCGTCATCTTCGCCCTCGGTAAGTACGGTATACGACTCGCTACGCATGGCCTTGTAATGCCCTTCGGCAGCGGCCATGACCATGTGATATCGCATCAAGTGCTCGTCGCTCAGGAACAGGCGCCTGTCCAGTTGCACACCCCAGCGGGTCAGGCAGACCTCGGCAAAATGACGAACGATCAATCCCGGCTCCGCCAGTACCTTGCCATCACTCGCACCGTCGATGGAGGCGTTGCCCACCAGTGTGGCGTGGCGGCCTGGTATCGGGTAGATGCATATCCGTGTACTCGGTTCGACCGAAGGGATCACGCAGGCAAAGCCTTTGGATCGCTCGTCCCGCGAATAGAAACCCACATACTCGCGGACATTGCCCGCCAAGGTTACCCGCTGGCTTTGCAGGTTACCGATGCCCGGCACCGGGTCGATGGCGAAGATATTCACAGGTATGTCCCGCAATACAGGGTCCTGCGCCATGGCGTTGGCCAGCATGTGACAACTGATCCCTCCCCTGCTCCAACCCACCAGGTTCACCCGGGTCGGCAAGCGCGGCTTGCGGAACAGGTTGATGATGCGCTCTTGCAGCTCCTGTGGCGTCGGGTGGCGTTCGCCGTAGTCATAGGTGCGCCAGAACCAGGAAGCTGTCGAGGTTGCATCCGGGATCGGAACACCGGCCTGCTTCAGCCGCTCGTATTCTTCCTCGCTCAGCTTGGTGCGCTGCCAACTGCTTTCGCCTTTGATCACCTTCAGCACATGGTTGACGTTCTCTTCCCAGCCGCTGCCGAACATCTGGCCGCTCCAGTTGAAATAACCACCGGGCTCGACGAACAGATTGTCATCCTGCAGGTTGCCGCTGCCGGGGCCGTCAACGGCAATCCAGTGAGCGAACTCGCGGCCCTGGTCATTGCTGGCCAGGGTAGAGACCAGCTCACCATTCCAGAAGTTGGGGTTGGCATCGTCGAAGCGGTGGGAACCGGTGCCGCAGAAATAGGCGGTGAAGACACTCATCTTTCGAGTCTCTGAAGTGAGAAATGAGTGCAGAAAAATAGTTTTCCGGGTAGCTGTAGAGCAGTAGGAAAGTGCTCCTACAGGTACGGCGCAGGCCGTGCGGCATGTGCCGTACCTGTAGGCATGGGGGCTTACTTATGAGTCAGGCCATCAGCCCGGAACATCTGCCGGATCCCGCGAATCGCCTGGCGAATACGATCCTGGTTCTCGATCAGGGCAAAACGCACATGGTCATCACCATAATCACCAAAACCGATCCCCGGCGACACACACACCTTGGCCTCGGCCAGCAGTTTCTTGGAAAACTCCAGCGAGCCCAGGTGCGCATATTCCGGCGGAATCTTCGCCCATACGTACATCGAGGCCTTGGGGTTCTCGACCATCCAGCCCAGCTCGTGCAGCCCCTTCACCAGCAGGTTGCGGCGCTGGCGGTATTGCTCGGCAATGTCTCGTACGCACTGCTGGTCGCCTTCCAGTGCTGCAATGGCAGCCACCTGCAGCGGGGTGAAGGTGCCGTAGTCGTGGTAGCTCTTGATCCGCGCCAAGGCACTGACCAACTCGGGGTTGCCGACCATGAAGCCGATCCGCCAGCCAGCCATGTTGTAGCTCTTGGACAGGGTGAAGAACTCCACCGCGATGTCCTTGGCCCCCGGCACCTGCATGATCGATGGGGCTTTCCAGCCGTCGTAGACGATGTCGGCATAGGCCAGGTCATGGACCACCAGCACTCCATACTGCTTGGCCAGGGCCACCACGCGCTCGAAGAAGTCCAGCTCCACGCACTGAGCGGTGGGGTTGGACGGGAAGCCGAGGATCATCATCTTCGGCTTGGGGATCGACTCGCGGATGGCCCGCTCGAGTTCGTTGAAAAAGTCCACGCCCGGCACCAGCGGTACCGAACGCACCTGGGCACCGGCGATCACCGCCCCGTAGATATGGATCGGGTAGCTGGGGTTGGGCACCAGCACCGTGTCGCCCTGGTCGAGAGTAGCCAGCATCAGGTGTGCCAGGCCTTCCTTCGAGCCGATGGTGACGATGGCTTCGCTTTCCGGGTCGATGTCGACCTCGTAGCGTTCCTTGTACCAGTTGGAGATGGCCCGACGCAGGCGCGGGATGCCGCGAGAGGTGGAGTAGCCGTGGGTATCTTCACGCTGGGCGACCTGCACCAGCTTCTCGACGATGTGCGGTGGGGTAGCGCCATCGGGGTTGCCCATGCTCAGGTCGATGATGTCCTCGCCACGGCGGCGGGCAGCCATCTTGAGCTCGGCAGTGATGTTGAAGACGTAAGGGGGGAGACGATCGATGCGCGCAAAGCGACGCGGCGAACCTGGGTTGGCCATGGCTTCCTCTGAGTACGTAAGCGCCCGGAACCGTCCGAGCGACGCTGGCCGATATGGCGGCCTGGATCAGAAGATAATGCCGATACAGGATGCCTGTAAAGGACAATTTCCTGTTTTCATAGATCTTTTCAGATGTATTTTTTGAAAATAAGAAATTTATATTCTGTTGTGCCGGCCTCTTCGCGGGCGAGCCCGCGAACGAGGCCGGCACAGAAAAACGCCCATAAAAAAACCCGGCACAGTGGCCGGGCTTTTTCGTGAAACAGGCAGCAGTATCAGCGTGCGTATGTCATCAGCACGTCCGCAGCGGTCTGGCTGTCCACACCCATCATCACGCTCAGGGCAGTGACGGTGAGGATGGAGAAGCCGAACACCTTGCGCGCCCACTTGCTGTCGTCCTCGGCCTTGTAGCCAGCCCAGGCCATGTACAGCCAGTACAGGCCCATGGCTGCTGCCACGGCCAGATAGCCGAGGCCGGCGTAACCGCCGAGGGTAAGCATCAGGGTTGCGAGCACGAAAGCCAGCACGTACAGCACGATCTGCTTCTTCGCCGCGAGGATGCCACGTGCCACCGGCAGGACCGGAATGTTGGCAGCGCTGTAATCCTTGAAGCGGAAGATCGCGATGGCGAAGCTGTGCGGCATCTGCCACAGGCTGAACATCACCAGCAGGGTAAACGCAGCCAGGTCGAAGCTGTTGCTCACGGCGCAATAGCCGATCACCGGAGGCATGGCACCAGACAGGCTACCGACCAAGGTGCCGTGCACCGATTTACGCTTCAGCCACAGGCTGTAGAAACCGACGTAGACGATGAAGCCGATCAGCGCACAGAACGCCGACAGCGGGTTGGCCTGGACATACAGCAGGCTGAAACCCGCCACCCCGAGCAGGGTGGCGTAGATCAGCGCGAGGGGCAGCGACATGCCGCCCTGGACCATGACGCGGTTCTTGGTGCGCTCCATCTTGTGGTCGATGTCACGGTCGATGCAGTTGTTGAACACGCATCCGGACGCAACCACCAGCGAAGTACCGATCACCACCGCCAGGAACAGGGCGAAATCCACATGGCCCTTCGAGGCAAGGAAGAAACCGCCTGCCACGGAAAGCACGTTACCGAAAATGATCCCCGGTTTGGTGATTTGGATAAAGTGCTTAACGGACATGCAGTCTTACCTCACTTGGCCAACATTTCGAAGTGGATGCTGAACATGATCCACAGCGACAGGCCGACAAGCAGAGCGATCACCAGGGTGGTGAACAGGAACGTCGAAACGTTGTTGCGTTGCTCTTTCGAGCGGTCCATGTGCAGGAAGTACACGAGGTGCACTACTACCTGGATCACGGCCATGGCAACAATGATCAGAACGGTCAGGTTCTTCGGCAGGCTTGGCGACATGGCCAGGCCGAACGGGATCGCAGTCAGGATGATCGACAGGATGAAGCCGATCATGTACGACTTGACGCTGCCGTGGTTACCTTCGTGATGAGTGTCGTGTGCGTTAGCCATTACAGAACTCCCAGCAGGTAGACGACGGTGAATACGCAGATCCAGACCACGTCCAGGAAGTGCCAGAACAGGCTCAGGCAGCTCATGCGGGTCTTGGCGGTCGGCGTGATGCCGTGCTTGTTGATCTGGTACATCATGATTGCCATCCAGATCAGGCCGGCGGTCACGTGCAGACCGTGGGTACCTACCAGGGCGAAGAAGCCCGACAGGAAACCACTGCGGTTCGGGCCGTAGCCCTCGGCGATCAGGTGATGGAATTCGTAGATTTCCATCGCGATGAAGCCTGCACCGAACAGGAAGGTCACAGCCAACCAGCCCAGTACGCCAGCTTTCTTGCCGTCGAACATCTTCAGCATGGCGAAGCCGAAGGTGATCGAGGACAGCAGCAGGAACAGCGTTTCAACAGCTACGAAATCGAGCTGGAAGATGTCATGACCCGACGGGCCGCCGGCAAAACTGCCGGACAGCACCGCGTAGGTAGCGAAGAGCGACGCAAACAGGATGCAGTCGGTCATCAGGTACAGCCAGAAACCGAGTACGGTCATCTGGCCCGAGTCGTGGTGGTGGTCGTCATGCCCATGGTCGTGACCATGAGCAGCACCGTGCATTACTTGACTGGACATTGATTACACCCGCTCAAACGATTCGACACGTGCGCCGGCAGGCAGAGCACCTGCTTTGGCCAGCGCTTTCATGCGCTCGCCTTCGATGCGCGCCACTTCTTCGGCCGGAACCATGTAGCCCTGGTCGTCACGCGCAGCGTGGCGAACGAAGACAGCGATGGTTGCAACCAGGCTCGCGCCAACCAGCCACCAGATGTGCCAGATGAAGGCGAAGCCGAAGACGGTCAGGAACAGGCCCATGAACAAACCGGTGGAGGTGTTGCTCGGCATGTGGATCGCTTCGTACTTGGCCGCAGGCTTGTAGGCAACACCGGCTTCCTTGGCTTCGTGCCAGGCGTCCAGGCCAACCTTCTCAGGCATGTGGGCGAAGTTGTAGAACGGAGGTGGCGACGAAGTCGACCATTCCAGGGTACGGCCGCCCCATGGGTCGCCGGTCACGTCCAGGTTCTGGTTGCGGTCGCGAACCGATACGTACAGCTGGATCAGCTGGCAGGCGATACCGAACAGGATCAGCACGGCGCCGACAACGGCTACGTACAGGTAGGGTTCCCACAGTGGGTTGTCGGAGTGGTTCAGACGACGAGTCATGCCCATGAAGCCCAGGGCGTACAGCGGCATGAACGCTACGTAGAAGCCCGAGATCCAGAACCAGAAGGCAGCCTTGCCCCACTTCTCGTTCAGGGTGAAACCAAAGGCTTTCGGGAACCAGTAGGCGAAGCCGGCGATGTAGCCGAATACCGCACCACCGATGATCACGTTGTGGAAGTGAGCAATTACGAACAGGCTGTTGTGCAGCACGAAGTCAGCACCTGGAACAGCCAGCAGAACACCAGTCATGCCACCGATGGAGAAGGTGATCATGAAGCCCAGGGTCCACATGATCGGCGCGGTGAAGCGCAGACGGCCCTGGTAGATGGTGAACAGCCAGTTGAACAGCTTCACACCGGTCGGAATGGAGATCAGCATCGTCGCCAGGCCGAAGAAGGTGTTGACGCTGGCGCCGGCACCCATGGTGAAGAAGTGGTGCAGCCATACAGCGAAGCCCAGCACGGCGATGGCGCCCGATGCGTAGATCATCGAGTGGTGGCCGAACAGACGCTTGCCTGCGAAGGTGGAGGTAACTTCCGAGAACACACCGAAGGCCGGCAGGATCAGGATGTAAACCTCAGGGTGACCCCACGCCCAGAACAGGTTGACGTACATCATCGGGTTCCCACCAAGCTCGTTGGTGAAGATGTGGAAGTCCAGATAACGGTCAACAGTCAGCAGAGCGAGTGCAGCGGTCAGGATCGGGAAGGAAGCCACGATCAGCACGTTGGCCCAGGTGCAGGTCCAGGTGAAGATCGGCATGTCCATCAGTTTCATGCCAGGTGCGCGCATCTTCATCACGGTGACGAGGAAGTTCACGCCGGTAAGCGTCGTACCCAGGCCTGAGAGCTGTAGCGCCCAGATGTAGTAGTCGACACCCACCCCAGGGCTGTACTGAATGCCCGCGAGCGGCGGATAGGCAACCCAGCCGGTCTTGGCGAATTCACCAACGCCCAGCGAGATGTTGACCAGCAGCACGCCTGCCAGCAGCAGGTAGAAGCTCAGGGAGTTCAGGAACGGGAAGGCAACGTCACGTGCACCGATCTGCAGAGGAACCGCCAGGTTCATCAGGCCGGTGAAGAACGGCATCGCCATGAAGATGATCATGATCACACCGTGAGCGGTGAAGATCTGGTCATAGTGTTCAGGCGGCAGGTAGCCTTCGGAGCCACCGGTAGCGGCAGCCAGCTGGGTACGCATCATGATGGCGTCGGCAAAGCCGCGCAACAGCATGACCATCGCGACGATGATGTACATCACCCCGATTTTCTTGTGGTCGACAGTCGTCAACCACTCGCTCCACAAGTAGGTCCACTTGCGGAAGTAGGTGATAGCACCGACGACAGCGATACCACCGAGCGCGATCATGGCAAGCGTCACCATGACTATCGGCTCGTGATAGGGTATCGCCTCCAGGCTTAGTTTACCGAACATCTCTTACTCCTCTGCACCGGCAGCTGGTTGCATACTCGATTCCACACCCTTGGTAGTGGCCAGATCTTTGCTGCCTGCTTCTTCGTGGCTCGGACGACCGCGGTTCATGCCTTCGTACTTGTCGACGATCAGCTGGAACTGGTCAGGCGAAGCCTCGCTATACAGCGCGACCGGGTTGTTTTCGCTTGGTTTGGCCAAGGCGTCGTATTCGGCCTTGTCCAGCTTCTTCGGCGACTGCTTGACCTCGGCGACCCACTTGTCGAAGTCTTCCTGAGAGGTGGCAGTAGCCTTGAATTTCATGCCGGTGAAGCCAGCACCGCTGTAGTTGGCGCTGATACCGTCGAACTCGCCGTTTTCGTTGGCGATCAGGTGCAGCTTGGTGGTCATGCCGGCCATGGCGTAGATCTGGCCGCCCAGGCCCGGGATGAAGAACGAGTTCATCACGGCGTCGGAAGTGACGCGGAAGTTGACCGGGGTGTTAGCCGGGAAGACGATCTTGTTGACCGTGGCAATGCCCTGCTCCGGGTAGATGAACAGCCACTTCCAGTCCAGTGCGACCACGTCGATCTGCACCGGCTTCACATCGGAATCCAGCGGACGGTACGGGTCCAGCTTGTGGGTGGAGTGGTAGGTGAAGTAGCCCAGGGCGATGATGATCAGGATCGGGATGATCCACACCGCGGCTTCGATCTTGGTCGAGTGCGACCAGTCGGGGGTGTAGGTGGCAGCCTTGTTGGAAGCACGGTACTTCCAGGCGAAAACCACGGTCATGATAATGACAGGAATCACCACCAGCAGCATCAGGCCGGTAGCGATCAGGATCAGGTTCTTTTGCTCAATGCCGACCTGACCTTTCGGGTCGAGCAGGGTCCAGTTGCACCCACTGAGTAAAAGCATGCCTAAAAAGGGCAATATGCCAAACAGTCTGGGGTAACGCTTTTTACTCATCTCACGACCTCTAGATCAGCTTGCTTCAATGCAATTTGTGTTTTGGTAGCCAGCACTTCGTCCTGCCAAGTGAGGCATTTCGCGCCCGTACTCGCTCCTGCCCGGGGTCCGACTGCAGGACCTTGGCGTCAAGCGGGTTAGCGGTGCTTATGGTTTCGTAGGCAACAGGCCTGTACTTCAGACCAAGTCCATTTGGTGCGGGAAAACGCGGAGGGGGATCCGCCCGGTATCGCCGTTGGGCGAAACTTGACGAAGTCAGCAAAAAGGAGCGCTGAGGCTTCCTTCAATCCTGCGACTCGCAAGCAGTGCCGAACGGAAATTGGGGGCGATTGTAGATAGGTCGCCAACCCTTGACTATGACTTATTGAGCAACAGTCCTTTACAGAATCTGCAACAATACCGCTCAAAAATTCAACTTCGCGACAGTTTGTCGCACCCCGCTTGATAGGCCCCAAAGCCGCATTCTGCAAGGCCTCCGGGTTGATCTGGATCAAGCGGTGAGCGAATTTCCCCTCTTCTCATGCGGCGTAAAAGACCACATGCCACTCGGTACTTTTGTCTAAGCCTGGCGTCGGTTGCGATAGATCCCGAGCGGAACCAGTACAGCCGTAAGGACGAACGCCACCAGTGCCCATTGCGCCAGCGACAGACCGAGGATCGGCGGGTACGGCGTGCTGCAGAAGCCGTCGACCTGGAACACCAGCGGCCAGAGCTTGGCCAGCGGCAGGTCGTCCACGATCGGCTGCAAGGTGTCGATGCCGCAACTGACCATGGGGTTGGCGAGTATATACACATGGTTGCCGGCCGCAACGATTCCGCCGATGGCGCTGAGCACCACCAGTGCCTCGAAGAAGGTGAGGCTACGGCGCCCGGGCATGGCCGCGGCGATGAAGGCAAACACGGCGATGAACAACAGCGCATAACGTTGCAGGATGCACAGCGGGCACGGTGCCTCGCCCAGGACTATCTGCATGTAGAGGGCGCCACCGATCAGCGAAATGCAGATCAGGCCCAACAGTACCAGAAAGCGCCGTTCCCGATTCAGGCGCGATGTTTGTTCGTTCATTGCCGGTTCCTTCGATGGATAGTGGCAGCGTGATCCGCCTGCCTGGCGCAAGTCTACACGCTGTGCAGGGCCTTTGAGCGTGCCGAGGAAGCGGCGTGATAGCGCTGCGCAGGGCTATCCGGTGTGGCTGAGACCGGCCGCAACGACGTCGGTTCAACGCCGGGCGGCAAAAAAGCGGCTGCCCGGGTGCCGCGCAGGGGCAAGCCCCTCGACACCCGGGAGTGAAGGATACCGTGATTAAAGGAGGATTAAAGATGAAAGCTGCACAGCCGCTTTCATCTCTCCTTTATATAGGCAGGAAGGTGAAGTGTGGCCCAGCGGCTGGGATGAATACGATGTAAGCCTGTACCGGCCTCTTCGCGGGTAAACCCGCTCCCACAGGGATCGCGCAGGCATTGAAATCTGCGCGATCCCTGTGGGGGCTGGTTTGTTGAAAACCACTAAATTTCCCACAGATCCCCACAAGGTTTGAAACCTGTGCGGTCCCTGTGGGAGCGGGTTTACCCGCGAAGAGGCCAGTGCAGGCGCTACATCACTCCAGCGCAGCCGCCGGCCCGAAGAACTCGTAGCGGCTCTGCTGCTCTGGCACACCCAGGCCCTTCAACTGGCGCTTGACCGCCGCCATGAAGCCCTTGGGCCCGAGGAAGTAGGCATCCACGTCTCGCTCTTGGGGCAGCCACTCGGCCAGCAGGTCTTCGCTCAGCAGGCCCACGGCATCAGCCGCGCCGCCACCCTGCGGTTCTGCATAGCAGTAGAAGCGCTTGAGCTGCGGGTGACGCTCGGCCAGCTCGTCGACCCAGGCGCGGAACGCATGCACGGCGCCGTTACGGGCGCAGTGAATGAAATGCACCTCACGCTGGGTTTGCAGTGCCGCCTGCAGCATTGGCAGGGTCGGGGTAATACCCACGCCACCGCTGATCAGCACCAGCGGCTTGTCGCTCGCTGCCAGGGTGAAATCGCCAGCCGGCGGGAACAGCTGCAGGGTATCGCCCACCGCCAGCACATCGTGCAGGTAGTTGGAGACCTTGCCACCCGCCTCGCGCTTGACGCTGATGCGGTATTCCTTGCCGTCGCACAGTGCCGACAGGGAGTAGTTGCGGCGCTGCTCGGCGCCGTCGATGTCCAGCTTCAGGCCGATGTACTGGCCAGGCTCGGCCCTGAGCACCGGTTTGCCATCCACCGGCGCAAAGTAGAACGAAACGATTTCGCTGCTTTCCTGCTCACGGCGCACCAGGCGGAATTCGCGGGTGCCGCGCCAGCCGCCTTCGGCTTCTTCCTTCTGTTTATAGAGGTTCTCTTCCGCGCCGATCAGGATGTCGGCCAACTGGCCATAGGCCGCGCCCCAGGCGTCGATCACGGCGGGGGTGGCGATTTCCTTGCCCAGCACTTCTTCGATGGCGCGCAGCAGGCAGCTGCCGACGATAGGGTAGTGCTCCGGCAGAATCTGCAGGGCAACGTGCTTGTTGATGATCTGGCCGACCAGGCCGCCAAGCTGCTCCAGCTGGTCGATATGGCGGGCATACATCAGCACGCCGTTGGCCAGGGCGCGCGGTTGGTCACCGCTGGCCTGGTGGGCCTGGTTGAACAGCGGGCGCACCTGCGGGTACTCGCTGAGCATCATCTTGTAGAAGTGGGTGGTCAGCGCTTCGCCGCCGCTTTCCAGCAGGGGGACAGTGGCCTTGATGATTGCACGTTGTTCGGCATTGAGCATTGCAACAACTCCTGAGCCTGTGGCTTCAAATGACTGCCCGAGCTATTACATCAATCATGCCAACTCTTATCTCCAGCAAAATCAGGGGCTTGACGCAGGTCATGTCAAAACGACCCACCTCGACGTATAGTCATATCGACCCACAGGAGTCCATATGACCACGAAGCCCCTGCTCACCACCCTGCTGCCCCTGGTCAGCGACCTTTCCCGCGACCTGCCTGACCAGGAACGCTATCGCCGCCTGCTGCAGGCCATGCGGGGGTTGCTGCCCTGTGATGCCGCCGCGCTGCTGCGCCTGGACGGCGAATGGCTGGTGCCGCTGGCAGTGGACGGCCTGAGCCCCGATACCTTGGGCCGGCGCTTCCGAGTCAGCGAGCATCCACGCTTCCAGATCCTGCTCAGCAGCCGGGAACCCACCCGCTTCGCCAGCGACTCCGAGCTACCCGACCCTTACGACGGCCTGGTCAACGCCCCTGATGCCAACCTGGAAGTACATGACTGCATGGGTTGCCCGTTGATGGTCGACGAGCGCCCTTGGGGCCTGGTTACCCTCGATGCCCTGACCCCTGGGCAGTTCCAGAGCCTGGAGCTGGGCGCTCTGCAGGCCTTCGCCAGCCTTGCCGCCGCCACGGTCACCGTGGCCGAGCGCATCGAGCACCTGGCCCTGCGCGCGGAAGACGAACACCATCGCGCGGAGATCTACCGCCAGGCCAGCGGCCAGGACAAAGAGCTGATTGGCCAGAGCCCCGCGCACAAGCGCCTGGTCGAGGAAATCCGCCTGGTCGGTGGCAGTGACCTGACCGTACTGATCACCGGTGAGACCGGCGTCGGCAAGGAGTTGGTGGCCCAGGCCCTGCACCAGGCCAGCAACCGCGCCGACAAGCCGTTGGTCAGCCTCAACTGCGCCGCCCTGCCTGACACCCTGGTGGAAAGCGAACTGTTCGGCCATGTACGCGGAGCCTTCACCGGCGCCCATGGCGAGCGCCGCGGCAAGTTCGAGCTCGCCAACGGCGGCACACTGTTCCTCGACGAAGTCGGTGAACTGCCACTGACGGTGCAGGCCAAATTGTTGCGCGTACTGCAGAGCGGCCAGTTGCAACGCCTGGGCTCGGATCGCGAACACCGGGTGGATGTGCGCCTGATCGCAGCCACCAACCGCGACCTGGCAGCAGAGGTGCGTATTGGCAACTTCCGCGCCGACTTCTACCACCGCCTCAGCGTATACCCGCTGCACGTTCCGCCGTTGCGCGAACGTGGGCGTGATGTGCTGCTATTGGCTGGCTACTTCCTCGAACAGAACCGTTCGCGCCTGGGCCTGAACAGCCTGCGCCTGAGCAGCGAAGCCCAGGCCGCGCTGCTGGCCTACGACTGGCCAGGCAACGTACGTGAACTGGAACATCTGATCGGCCGCTCGGCGCTCAAGGCGCTGGGCCAACATTCCGACAGGCCACGCATCCTCACCCTGGAAGCCATCGACCTGGACCTGCGCGCAACCGCAACGCCCGACACCCCGCCCTCCCCTGCCGCGCCCTTGCCGGCGGCACCGCTAGCCGAAGGGGGCCTGCGCGAAGCCGTCGACGACTACCAGCGCCAGCTGATCGAGGCTTGCCTGCAGCGGCACCAGGAAAACTGGGCAGCGGCTGCCCGGGAACTCGGCCTGGACCGCGCCAACCTTAGCCGCCTGGCCCGTCGGCTGGGGCTGCGCTAATTGAACCAGCGCGGTACCTGTGGGAGCGGCTTTAGCCGCGAAGAATCCAACGCGGTGCATGGCACCGGCCGCGCCGGTGTTCGCGGCTAAAGCCGCTCCCACAGGGTCCCGAGCATTCCTTGGCTCGGTGCAAAATGACTAAAGCCAAGCCCGAACAGGCCGATAACCGGTTATCCCCTGTTCCCCACGAAGGTCACCATGGCCACGCAAAATGCCCGCGCGGACTCGCTGTCCCTGCTGCTGTTCACCCTGCGCAGCGGCAAGTTGATGGCAATCAACCTGCTCAAGGTCAGCGAGATAATCCCCTGCCCGCCGCTGACCAAGCTGCCCGAATCGCACCCCCACGTGAAAGGCGTGGCAACCCTGCGCGGCAATTCGCTGTCGGTCATCGACCTGTCCCGCGCCATTGGCGAACGGCCGCTGGCCGACCCGGACGGCGGCTGCCTGATCGTCACCGAGATCAGCCGCTCGCGCCAGGGCCTGCATGTGCAGGCGGTCAGCCGCATCGTGCATTGCCTGAGCACCGACATCAAACCACCTCCCTATGGCTCGGGCAGCCGCTCGTTCATCACCGGCGTGACCCGGGTCGACAACACTCTGGTGCAGGTGCTGGACATCGAAAAAGTCATCCACGCCATCGCCCCGCCGGTGCCCGAACCGCATCACGCCACCCTGAGCGAGGAAGACGCCAGCCTGCTGGCCGCCGCCAATATCCTGGTGGTGGATGACAGCCAGGTAGCCCTGCAACAGTCGGTGCACACCCTGCGCAACCTCGGCGTCGAATGCCATACCGCGCGCAGCGCCAAGGACGCCATCAACGTGTTGCTGGAGCTGCAGGGCACCGCGCAGGAAATCAACGTGATCGTCTCCGACATCGAAATGAGCGAAATGGACGGCTACGCTTTCACACGCACCCTGCGCGAAACCCCCGACTTCCAGCACCTGTACATACTGCTGCACACCTCGCTGGACAGCGCGATGAGCAGTGAAAAGGCGACCCAGGCCGGGGCCAATGCCATCCTCACCAAGTTTTCCTCGCCAGAGCTGACCGATTGTCTGGTGGTGGCGGCGCGCGCCGTGGTGTTCGCCGAGCGCTGATATATTCGGAGACAAACTCCCCGGCTTGCCGTCGGGGTCGAGTCGGGCATAATTCGCCCCCCTCGCAAGTAACTTGCCGGAATCCGTATGAAGTTTTTCAGCTCTATCCTGATCAGTTTCGCCCTCTTCAGCGGTATCGCCCAGGCCTCCAGCAGCCAGGCCTGGAACGAGCAGCGCCAGCAGATGCTCAAGGCTTGCCTGGCCGCCAGCCAGTTCAAGGATGCTCACGCCCGCAGCAAGCCGGCCGAGTTCGATGACCAGGTCGGCATGAGTGCCCTGCTGATCGAAGGCGTCTACCCCCAGAAGCACATGCAGCAGCGTACCGGCACCGAGCTGTGCCTGTACGACCGCCAGCACCAGCGTGCCTTCGTCAGCGAGTGGAGCCCGGAGGTTAAGTGACCGACAGCCTGCGTTTCGCCTGTACCGGCTGCGGCAAGTGCTGTACCGGCCACCACGTGCCCTTGACCCTGGCCGAAGCGCGCCGCTGGGCAGACAACGACGGCCAGGTGGTGGTACTGATCGAAGCCTTCGTGGCGGACGGCCCTGGCATGCCGGTAGAACAGCGTGATCATGTGCTGCGTCGTTCCCATCCAGTGCCCTGTGGCGACGGCGAGGCGCGCGTCTCGGTGACCTTTGCCGCGTTCAACCCCGGGCGCTGCCGCAACCTCGACGACAACGACCTGTGCACCATCTACGACCAGCGCCCGCTGGTCTGTCGCATCTACCCGGTGGAAATCAACCCGCATATACCGCTGCGCCCGGGCAGCAAGGACTGCCCGCCGGAAGCCTGGCAACAGGGGCCGGAGCTGATTCACGGCAGGCAACTGGTCGATGCCGGGCTGGAGGCGCTGGTGCAGGCCTCGCGCCAGGCCGACCGCGATGACATCGCCGCCAAGGTGGCGGTGTGCCAGGCGCTGGGCATGACCACCAGTGCGCTCAAGGGCAACGGATTTACTGCCTACCTGCCTGACATGGGGGCCTTCCGCGCGGGTCTGGAGCAGATACCGGAGGCTGGCCTGGCACATTGGACCCTGCACGTGGAGGACGCGGCGCTGGTGGCGAGCTTGCAGGAACATGGTTTGCGCACCACCAGCGAGCCCCCGGTGTATTACGCCTTCATCAGCTTCTAGCTATGCCTTGGCGGGGCAACTGTCCTGTTCCAGATCTATGAACCGACGCCATCCCTGTGGGAGCGGCTTTAGCCGCGAACACCGGCGGAGCCGGTGCCATGTACCGCGCTGGATTCTTCGCGGGTAAACCCGCTCCCACGGGGAACGCAGATCGCCGCGCGACAGCGCAGCGCAAAAGGCGAACGATCTCCCGCGGAACAGGCGAAACTGACAGCACTGTCAGCCAGCGGTCACGCTGCCGACCCGGTTCGAGGGCTATAAGATTGAATACAGCCACTTCCCTCCCCTATGGCCAAGGTGCCCGCACCGATGCGACGTCCGTCCTGCCCTGTCATCCTCGCCGCCCTGGCGCTCCTGGTCCTGGCGGTAGCGGGTATCTGGTTCGGCCAGCGCCAGCCAGCACCTGCCACCCGCGCGCAAACCGCCATCCCGGTGCGCGTGGTCAGCGTCGTCCAGCAGAACGTGCCGCGCTATGCCAGCGCCATCGGCTCGGTGCTGTCGCTGCACAGCGTCGAGGTGCGCCCGCAAGTGGAGGGTGTACTGACCCAGGTGCTGGTCAAGGAAGGCCAGTGGGTGAAGGAAGGTGACCTGCTGGCCACCCTCGACGACCGCGCCATCCGCGCCAACCTCGACCAGGCCCGTGCCGAACTTGGCCAGAGCCAGGCGCAGATCCAGGTAGCCAACGTCGACCTGCAGCGCTACCGCCTGCTGAGTACCGACAACGGCGTGTCGAAGCAGACGCTCGACCAGCAGCAGGCCCTGGTCAACCGCCTGCAAGCCACGGTCAAGGGCAACCAGGCGGCCATCGCCAATGCCGAGGTGCAGCTGTCGTACACGCAGATCCGCTCGCCAGTGACCGGCCGGGTAGGTATTCGCAACGTCGACCCCGGCAACCTGGTGCGCACCAGCGATACCCGCAGCCTGTTCAGCGTCACCCAGATCGACCCGATCGCCGTCGAATTCGCCCTGCCGCAGCAAATGCTGCCAACCCTGCAAAGCCTGCTCAAGGCGCCCACCCCGGCACTGGTGCAGGCCTACATGGATGCCGACGGCGAACGCAGCCTGCTCGGTGAAGGCCACCTGGCACTGATCGACAATCAGATCTCCGCCACCACCGGCACCGTGCGGGTAAAAGCCGAGTTCGACAACAAGGACGGCCGCCTGTGGCCGGGCCAGCTGGTCACCATCCGCCTGCGCACCTCCGTGGAAGAAAACGCCCTGGTGGTACCGCCGCCTGTGGTACAGCGCGGCGTCGACGGGCACTTTGTCTACCGCCTGGACGGTGACAAGGTCACCAGCGTGCCGGTCAAGGTGCTGTACCAGGACAGCGGGCTCAACATCATTGCCGGGGTCAAGCCGGGCGAGCGCCTGGTGCTCGATGGCCAGTCGCGGCTCAAGCCCGGTTCGCGGGTCGAGGTGGCCCCCGACGCCCCCGCGCCGTCGGAAATGGCCGACCGCCGGAGCCAGCCATGAACACGCGCAACGGTGTTTCGGCCTGGTGCATCGACCACCCCATCGCCACCCTGCTGCTGACCTTCGCCTTGGTGCTGCTGGGGGCCATCGCCTTCCCGCGCCTGCCGGTGGCACCACTGCCGGAAGCCGACTTCCCGACCATCCAGGTCACCGCCCAGCTGCCCGGCGCCAGCCCGGAAACCATGGCCTCGTCGGTGGCCACGCCGCTGGAAGTGCAGTTCAGCGCCATCCCCGGCATGACCCAGATGACCAGCAGCAGCGCACTGGGCTCGACCAACCTGATCCTGCAGTTCACGCTAGACAAAAACATCGACACCGCCGCCCAGGAAGTGCAGGCGGCCATCAACACCGCCACCGCGCGCCTGCCGCAAGACCTGCCCAACCCGCCGACCTGGCGCAAGGTCAACCCGGCGGACAGCCCGGTGCTGGTGCTGACGGTAAGCTCCAGCCAGATGCCTGGCAACGACCTCAGCGACTACGCCGAAACCCTGCTCGCGCGCCAGCTGAGCCAGATCGACGGGGTCGGCCTGATCAACATCACCGGGCAACTGCGCCCGGCGATCCGCGTGCAGGCGCACCCCGAGAAACTGGCCGCCATCGGCCTGACCCTGGCCGACCTGCGCCAGGCCATCCAGCAGACCAGCCTGAACCTGGCCAAGGGTGCGCTGTACGGCGAACACAGCGTGTCGACCATCGCCGCCAACGACCAGTTGTTCCACCCCGATGACTACGCCCAGCTGATCGTCTCCTACCGTGACGGTGCACCGGTGCACCTGAAGGACGTGGCCAAGGTGATCAATGGCGCCGAGAACGCCTACGTCAAAGCCTGGTCCGGCGACCAGCCTGGGCTGAACCTGGTGATTTTCCGCCAGCCAGGCGCCAACATCGTCGATACCGTGGACCGGGTACTGGCTGCCCTGCCCAAGCTGCAGGAGATGCTGCCAGCCTCGGTCGAAGTGTCGGTGCTGCAGGACCGCACCCAGACCATCCGTGCCTCGCTGCATGAAGTGGAGCTGACCCTGATGATCGCCGTGGCCTTGGTGATCGGGGTGATGGCGCTGTTCCTGCGCCAGTGGTCGGCGACCATGGTGGTGTCCAGCGTGCTCGGCGTATCGCTGATCGCCAGTTGCGCGCTGATGTACATCTTCGGCTTCAGCCTGAACAACCTGACCCTGGTGGCCATCGTCATCTCGGTGGGCTTCGTGGTCGACGATGCCATCGTCGTGGTGGAGAACATCCACCGTCACCTGGAGGCCGGCGACGACAGCCGCACGGCAGCGCTCAAGGGCGCCGGGGAAATAGGCTTCACCGTGGTGTCGATCAGTTTCTCGCTGATCGCCGCGTTCATCCCGCTGCTGTTCATGGGCGGCGTGGTCGGCCGGCTGTTCAAGGAGTTCGCCCTGACCGCCACCGCCACCATCCTGATTTCGGTGGTGGTTTCGCTGACCCTGGCGCCAACCCTGTGCGCACTGTTCATGCACCGCCCGCCCGGAGAGCACAAGGGCGGCTTCGGCGAGCGGCTGGTCAGGTGGTACGAAAAGGGCCTGGATCACGCGCTCACCCACCAGCGCCTCACCCTCGGCATGTTCGGCCTGACCCTGGCCCTGGCGGTGGCCGGTTACGTGGGTATCCCAAAGGGCTTTTTCCCGCTGCAGGACACCGGCTTCATCCTTGGCACCAGCGAGGCGGCAGCGGATGTGTCGTACCCGTCGATGATCGAGAAGCACCAGGCGCTGGCCAAAATCATCGAGGCCGACCCGGCGGTGCGCGCGTTCTCCCACTCGGTGGGCGTCACCGGCAGCAACCAGACCATCGCCAACGGCCGTTTCTGGATCGCCCTCAAACCGCGTGGCGAACGCGATGTGTCGGCCAGCGAACTGATCGACCGGCTGCGACCCAAGCTGGCCCAGGTACCAGGCATCGTCCTGTACATGCGTGCCGGCCAGGACATCAACCTAAGCTCCGGCCCGTCGCGCACCCAGTACCAGTACGTGCTCAAGAGCAACGACGGCATGGCGCTGAACCTGTGGACCCAGCGCCTGACCGAGCGCCTGCGGGAAAACCCGGCGTTCCGCGACCTGTCCAACGACCTGCAACTGGGCGCCAGCGTCACCCGCATCGATATCGACCGCCAGGCCGCGGCACGTTTCGGCCTGACCACCACCGACGTCGACCAGGCGTTGTACGACGCCTTCGGCCAACGGCAGATCAGTGAATTCCAGACCGAGACCAACCAGTACAAGGTGATCCTCGAACTGGATGCCCGCCAGCGCGGCAAGGCCGAAAGCCTCAACTACTTCTACCTGCGCTCGCCGCTGACCAACGAGATGGTACCGCTGTCGGCAGTAGCCCATGTAGCGGCGCCCAGCACCGGGCCGCTGTCGATCAGCCACGATGGCCTGTTCCCGGCGGCCAACCTGTCGTTCAACCTGGCCCCGGGCGTGGCCCTGGGCGATGCGGTGACCATCCTCGAGCGCACCCAGCGCGAGCTGGGCATGCCCGACTCCATCAGCGGCAACTTCCAGGGCGCGGCCCAGGCCTTCCAGAGTTCGCTGTCGAGCCAGCCTTGGCTGATCCTGGCTGCGCTGGTGGCGGTGTACATCATCCTCGGCGTGCTGTACGAAAGCTTCGTCCACCCGCTGACGATCATTTCCACCCTGCCCTCGGCCGGCCTCGGCGCGCTGATCCTGTTGTGGGCCTTGGGCCAGGACTTCAGCATCATGGGGCTGATCGGCGTGGTGCTTCTGATCGGTATCGTCAAGAAAAACGGCATCCTGCTGATCGACTTCGCCCTGGAGGCCCAACGCCGTCAGGGCCTGACCCCGGAGCAGGCGATCCATCAGGCCTGCCTGACGCGCTTCCGGCCGATCATCATGACCACCCTGGCCGCCTTGCTCGGCGCGGTGCCGCTGATGTTCGGCTTCGGCACCGGTTCCGAACTGCGCCAGCCACTGGGCATCGCCGTGGTTGGCGGCCTGCTGGTGAGCCAGGCGCTGACGCTGTTCACCACCCCGGTCATATACTTGGCCCTGGAGCGCCTGTTCCACCGCCGTCAGGCCGCCCGTGCGGCGGCGCCCAGTGCCAGTTAGGACAAGACCATGCGTGTGCTGATCATCGAAGACGAAGAAAAAACCGCCGACTACCTGCATCGCGGCCTCAGCGAACAGGGGTTTACCGTCGACCTGGCGCGGGACGGCATCGATGGCCTGCACCTGGCCCTGGAAGGTGACTACGCAGTGATCGTGCTGGATGTGATGCTGCCGGGCCTGGACGGTTATGGCGTGCTGCGCGCCCTGCGCGCGCGCAAGCAGACACCGGTCATCATGCTGACCGCCCGTGAACGGGTCGAAGACCGTATCCATGGCCTGCGCGAGGGTGCCGACGACTATCTGGGCAAGCCGTTTTCCTTCCTCGAACTGGTCGCCCGCCTGCAAGCCCTGACCCGCCGTAGCAGCAACCATGAACCGCTGCAGGTGCAGGTGGGTGACCTGTGGATTGACCTGATGGCGCGCAAGGCCACACGCGCCGGCCAGCGCCTGGAGCTGACGGCCAAGGAGTTCTCGCTGCTCAGCGTGCTGGCCCGCCGACAAGGTGAAATCCTGTCGAAGACAGCGATTGCCGAGCTGGTCTGGGACATCAATTTCGACAGCGATGCCAACGTCGTCGAAGTGGCGATCAAGCGCCTGCGCGCCAAGCTCGACGGGCCTTTCGACAACAAGTTGCTGCACACCATCCGAGGCATGGGCTATGTCCTGGAAAGCCGTGCGGGGTAATTCCATCGCGCTGCGCCTGTCGGCGCTGTTCATCCTGGTGGCGCTGGGCGTGTTCCTGCTGATCGGCTCGGCGCTGTACCGCCAGGTAGACCGCAGCCTCGACCTGCTGCCGCAAGCCGAACTGGACGCGCGCTTCAGTGTGCTCGAGTCCACCCTCAACCGCTTCGGCACACCGGAACACTGGGTCAAGATCAACAACAAGCTCAACCTGCTAAGTGAAGAGGACAAGCGCATTCGCTTCTGGGTAGTCAGCAGCAACCCGGCCTACGAATACGGCCACCCCAGCGAGCTGGTCCGCGCCTTCGCCGAAGGCGCGCAGGGCATGCGCGACCTGCACCTGCCCGACCGGCCCTACCCTTACAAGGTGCTGGTCAGCGAACTGCCGGCCCTGGGCGAGCGGCCGCCGCTGCGCTTTCTGATCGGCATCGACACCGAAACATTCTGGCAGGCGCAGCACAGCCTGCTGGTGGCGATTGTCGGGCTGGCGGTGCTCGGCGTGCTGCTGGCCTCGCTGCTGAGCTACTGGGTGGCGCGCATCGGCCTGCGCCCGCTGCTGGCATTGTCCGTTGAGGCCCAGGCCCTGGCCCCTCCGCGCCTGGACGGGCGCCTGCAGACCCACGCCCTGGCCCCGGAACTGGCGCAGTTCGCCGGCGCCTTCAATGCTGCGCTCGACCGGGTAAGCCAGGCCTACTCGCGGCTGGAGGCGTTCAATGCCGACGTCGCCCACGAACTGCGCTCGCCGCTGACCAACCTGATCGGCCAGACCCAGGTTGCACTGACCCGAGGGCGCAGCGCCGAGCATTACTTCGAAGTGCTGCAATCGAACCTTGAGGAGCTGGAGCGCCTGCGCA
This sequence comes from Pseudomonas sp. A2, assembly GCF_023100865.1. NCBI lineage: Bacteria > Pseudomonadati > Pseudomonadota > Gammaproteobacteria > Pseudomonadales > Pseudomonadaceae > Pseudomonas > Pseudomonas sp. A2. The sequence continues at coordinate 987,941 of NZ_CP039127.1, read as the reverse complement.
GCATCATCAACGACATGCTGTTCCTGGCCAGTGCCGACCAGGGCAGCAAGGCCACTGCCCTGACCCAGGCCTCGCTGGCCCAGGAAGTGGCGACCACCCTGGACTACCTGGACTACATTCTCGAAGATGCGCAAGTCAGCGTGCGTGTGAGCGGTGACGCCCAGGCGCCCATCGAAAAGGCCCAGCTGCGCCGGGCGCTGATCAACCTGCTGAACAACGCCGTGCAGCACACCGCACCGCACCAGGTGATCGAGGTGCAGATCGCTGCCGGGCCGGAGCAGGTCAGTATCGCCGTGAGCAACCCGGGGCCGGCGATCGACGATGAGCACCTGCCGTTGTTGTTCGAGCGCTTCTACCGGGTGGATGCGGCACGTAGCAATAGTGGTGGGGGTAACCATGGGTTGGGGTTGGCGATCGTCAAGGCGATTGCGCTGATGCATGGTGGGGAGGTGTTCGTGCGTAGTGCCGCGGGGGCCAATACCTTTGGTATCCAGTTACCAACCTCAAGGCCTACCCCGCCCGTGTAGGAGCAGCCTTGCGCTGCGAAAGGGCCGGTAGACCCCAATATCCTCTGATGCCTTCACTGGCCCTTTCGCAGCACAAGGCTGCTCCTACAAAGAAGCGCGGAAGTGCTCTAGGCTGGGGGTTTGCGGCGAAAGTCCAATTGCTTTTACTGCGATAGTTACCTTTTGCGCAACAGTGCTTATCGCTCTTCGCTCTGTTTCAAGTGCATTGAAAGGACTAACTTTACCCCCGTCCTCATTAGCACTTGCATCGCAAGAAGGTAGTTTCAAATGTCCAACAGTATGGGTATTGCCAGCGTCTTCGTCCTGTCTTCCCTGTTGTTGTCGCCCCTGGCCATGGCTGAAGAATCCAAGGCTTTCGTCACCCGTAATGCTGAGTTCGCCGCAGTCCACCAAGAGGCCCGCGAAGCCGTAGCCGCACAGCAGGTAGACACCGCAAAAGACGCTAAACAGACAGCTTCCAAGAACTCTGTCGATGCCAATGCCGACAGCTGATCAAGTGCTGTCGCTGCTCCCGTTTTCCCTTGGCTACGCCATGGGCACTACCAGTGCCGATATGTTAGCCTTTTAAAGCCGCTGCCGATCAGCGGCTTTTTTTATGTGCTTCAACTATCAGCCAAGCTGTAACGTTCACCTATAAAAAAGACGCACATTCGAAAATAAAAACTGCCCCACCGCCAGACCCAAGGAGCTAGTACCGGTGCCTTCCGCGTTTCGTTTTACCCCGCTGTTCATTGCGTTGACTGCAACGATCCCTTTCGCCGCCCAGGCAGATGAAGACAAGGCTGATGGCTTCATCGAAGGCTCGTCCTTCAACCTGCATTTCCGTAATGCCTACTTCAACCGCGACAACCACAACGCCGGCGTGCGCGACACCCGCGAGTGGGGCCAAGGTGCGGTTGCACGTTTCGAGTCGGGCTACACCCCGGGTGTGGTCGGCTTTGGCCTGGACGCCCATGCCATGCTGGGCCTGAAGCTCGACGGGGGCGGCGGCCATGCTGGCACCAGCATCCTGCCGACCCACCAGAAGAACGAAGACGAACTGGGTGCTGCCCCGCACTCCTTCTCCACCGCCGGTGCCGCAGTCAAGCTCAAGGCGTTCGACACCGAGCTGAAAGCCGGTGACCTGTTCCTCACCAACCCGGTGATCGCTGGCGGCGAAACCCGCATGCTGCCGCAGACCTTCCGTGGTGTGAGCCTGACCAACACCAGCATCGACGGCCTGCTGCTCGAAGGCGGCCAGGTGAGCTTCACCAAGCCGTACAACCAGAGCGGCCACCGCCGCATCGACACCTACTACGGTTCGCTGGGCGAGCATGACAAAAGCAAGCACCTGAACTGGGCCGGCGCGTCGTGGAGTGGCACCCCGAACATCACTGCCAACCTGTATGCGGCCGAACTGAAGGACATCTGGAACCAGTACTACGCCGATTTCGACTACACCTATGTGGTCAACGATCTGGTCAGCCTGAACCCGGGCGTGCACTTCTATCACACTCAGGACACCGGCCAGGCACTGCTGGGCAAGATCGACAACAACACCTACAGCGTGCATTTCACCGTCAACGCCGGGTTCCACAGCGTCACGGCCGCCTATCAGCGGGTCAATGGCAACACGCCGTTCGACTACATCAACCTGGGCGACAGCGTCTATTTGGACAACTCGCGCATGTACTCGGACTTCAACGCACCGAACGAGCGCTCGTGGAAGCTGCAGTACAACTATGACTTCGCTGGTGTGGGCATCCCTGGCCTGAGTACGGTGCTGTCGTACTCGCGCGGTGAAGCCGACCTGACCAAGGCGGTCCAGGACACCACCCACTACGACTACTACCGTGCCGATGGCAAGAACGCCATGCACTGGGAGCGCGACGTGGACGTGAAGTACGTGTTCCAGGAGGGTGACCTGAAGGACCTGTCGGTGCTGGTGCGCTATGCCACCCACCGCGGCAGCCAGGGTTATGCGCCGATCGACAGCAACAGCGACAACGATGAACTGCGGGTGATCGTGGATTACCCGTTGAACGTGTTCTGATCCTGGACCGCAAGCTAGACATCCAACCTGTGGGAGCGGGCGTGCCCGCGAACACCGGCGAAGCCGGTGCCATGCACCGCGGCGCTTGCTTCGCGGGCATGCCCGCTCCCACAAGGTTCGCGGTCAGTCCAGAAAAAGGTATACCGTGATTCCGTCGGAGAAATCTTGTCCGACAATCCCTGCTTCCCTAGAATGTCGCCGCCGCGAATGGCCCTGCCCACGCAGTAGCGAGCATGACCTCCCGATCACCGCGTTTCGCACTCTACAGGTCACACCCCGAGCTGCTCCTCAACCTGGGCAGTTGCCTTGCCGTGCTCGCCATCGTGGCCATCGTCAGCTACCTGCTGGCGCGGGAGCGCGACAATATCGAGCTGTCGGCGATCCGCTCGTCCAACAATATTGTCCAGCTGATCGAAAGCGACATCCTGCGCAATGTCGAACTCTACGACCAGTCGCTGCAGGGCCTGATCTGGGCGGTCGGGCGCAAGGAGCTGCCGGAAATACCCGGCCCGGTGCGTCAACGCCTGCTATTCAATGAAGCCTTCGTCGACCGCAAGCGCGGTGACGTGCTGTGGCTGGACAAGCAAGGCAACGTGGTGGGCGATTCCACCAGTAGCGTGCCACGCAAGGCCAACTTCAGCGGTACAGGGGTATTCCAGGCCCATCTGCACAACGCCAACCTCGGCCTGCTGGTCGGCCCGCCGTTCAAGGCCAGGCTCGGCGACCTGGACTGGTGCATCAGTTTCAGCCGGCGCATTTCCGGGCCCAATGGCGAGTTCGTCGGCCTGGCCGCGGGGGCACTGCGCCTGTCGTACTTCAGTGACCTGTTTCAGCGCCTGGACATCGGCGACGATAGCAGCATCAACCTGCTCAACACAGACGGCCAACTGTTGGCCCGCCAGCCCAGCCGCGCGCAAGACCCGGCGATTGGCAGCAATTATGCCGAACGGCCCAATTTCAAACGCATTCTCAGCGAGCAGAACGGCAGCTTTACCGCACGCTCCAGCCGCAACGGCACCCCGCGCATGTACACCTTTGCCCGGGTCGCTCAGTTGCCGCTGATCGTGCTGGTCGTGCGTTCGGCCGATGAGGTTTTCGAGTCGTGGCGCCGCACTGCGATCGTGGTCGGCGTCGCCACAGGGGTACTGTGTGTGGGTATCCTCTGGCTGACCCTGCTGCTGGGCCGCGAGTTGCGCCGCCGACAAGAGGCCGAACAGGGTCTGGCCAACCTGGCCGCCACCGACAGCCTGACCGGCTTGCCCAACCGCCGCCACCTGGACCAGGTACTCCGTCAGGAATGGGCCCGCGCCCAGCGCAATCGCAAGTCATTGGCAGTGCTGATGGTGGATGTGGATCACTTCAAGGCATTCAACCAGCGCCACGGCCACGCCGGTGGCGACCATGCCTTGCGCGAAGTGGCCAGGACCATCGAGGCGTGCATCCGGCGCCCGGCCGATCTGGCGGCGCGCTATGGGGGTGAAGAATTCCAGGTGGTGTTGCCGGAAACTGACCTGGCCGGCGCGCAACTGCTGGCGGAGCGCATCCGCGCCAGCGTCGAGGCGCTGGCACCGTTTGCCGACGATGCCCACTCTGTCACGGTGAGCATCGGCATCGGCCTGTCAGGCACCCAGCACGACCTGGCGAGGGTGCTGGGTGCTGCCGATGAAGCGCTCTACCGTGCCAAGGCCAAAGGCCGCAACCGGGTAGAGGGGCCTGCGGACTAGCTGCGGGCGCGCGCGGCGTTGCGCAAGGCCCTGACCTGATCATGGTTACGCTGCACACCTTGCAGCTGTTTTTCCACCAAGGTGTAGGTCTGGTCGCTGGCGGTGCGGCCCAGCTTGACCAGTTTCTCGCGAGCTTCCTTGTAGGCCTTGAGGGCATGGTCCTCGCCCCGCTCCACCTCGTTCAGCACCGCTTCCTCATCCTTGCCGGTGACCATCGCCTTGAGGTTTACCCAACCCCGATGCAGGTCACCGCTGATGCTGGTGGAGGTTTCCGGGTCGCCACCCAGGCGACGCACTTCGCTCTGCAGTTCGCCGGCCGCATTGGCGCACTCACCGGCACGTTGAACGAAGAACGCTTTAAGTTCGGGGTTTTTCACATCATCGGCAGAGGCCTTGAAACCTTTCTCACCATCCTTGCTGTACTCGATCAGGTCGTTGAGCACGTCGATCACGTCTTTGTTGGGATTGCTCATGGCACAAACTCCTTGGCAGGTGATAGTCATCTGTAAGGGAGCAGCGTTCGTGCCAAGCGAGGATTATCTACAAATTCCTTAATAATCAATAAGATAGAAACACAAGGTCTGAGTTTGATCACGGCGTTCTGCATGATTGCCGCTTGGGCCTTCGTGCAGATTGCAGTATGGTCGGCGCTTTTCAACAACCAGGTGCGCCGATGATGAAGCCGGAAACCCTCGAACTGCTGGTCACCCGCACCATGCCGTTTGGCAAGTACCAGGGACGAATCATTGCCGACCTGCCAGGGGATTACCTGGCCTGGTTTGCGCGCAAGGGTTTCCCGGCGGGGGAGTTGGGTGGGTTGCTGGCGCTGATGCACGAGATCGATCACAACGGGCTGGGCGATCTGCTTGTGCCGTTGCGGCAGAAGCACGGGCAGTGACCTGTTCTGGCCTCTTCGCGGGCGAACCCGCTCCCACAGAGACCGCGCCGGACCTGATGCCTGTGCAGTACCTGTGGGAGCGGGTTCACCCGCGAAGAGGCCAGTAAAGCCAGCTGAAATCTCTAACCCTTCACCGGCGCTACCGCCAACTCCACCCGCTCGCTCTTCTTGATCACCGCATACACCACCGCCGTCAGCAGGCTACCCGCCACGATCGCCAACAAGTACAGCAGCGCATGGTTGATCGCATTGGGGATCAGCAGCACGAACAGGCCGCCATGCGGCGCCATCAGCTTGCAGCCGAAGTACATCGACAATGCCCCGGTCAATGCCCCGCCGGCCACGCTGGCCGGGATCACCCGCAGCGGGTCCTTGGCGGCAAACGGGATCGCCCCTTCGGAGATGAAGCACAGCCCCAGCGCCAACGCCGCCTTGCCCGCTTCACGCTCGCTCTGGGCAAACTTGCGTCGGGCCAGGAAGCTGGCGATACCCAGGCCAATTGGCGGCACCATGCCGGCGGCCATGGTCGCCGCCATCGGCGCATAGCTCGACGAGGCCAGCAGCCCCACCGAGAAGGCATACGCGGCCTTGTTGATCGGCCCGCCCAGGTCGACGCACATCATGCCGCCCAGCAACAGACCCAACAGGATGGCATTGGTGGTGCCCATGCTGTCGAGAAATTGCGTGAGCCCTTCCAGCATCGCCGCCACTGGCTGGCCAACCACGTAGATCATCACCAGGCCGGTGAACAGGCTGGCCAGCAGCGGAATGATCAGGATCGGCTTCAGTGCCTCCAGGCTGCTGGGCAAGCGCGCCCAGCGGGCAATGGCCTTGGCGCTGTAGCCAGCGAGGAAGCCCGCGACGATACCCCCGATGAAACCGGCGCCCAGGGTGCTGGCCAGCAGGCCGCCGATCATGCCGGGCGCCAGCCCCGGGCGGTCGGCGATGGACCAGGCGATATAGCCGGCCAGCAGCGGCACCATCAACTTGAACGCAGCCTCGCCGCCGATCTGCATCAACGCCGCCGGCAAGGTGCCCGCTTCTTTGTAAGCCTCGATACCGAATACGAACGACAGGGCAATTAGCAGGCCGCCAGCCACCACCATCGGCAGCATGAACGACACGCCGGTGAGCAGGTGCTTGTATACCCCGCTCTTCTCGCCCTTGGCTGGCGTGCTCGCCGCTGCGGCATCGCCGCTGTTTTCCACCTTGGCATCAGCCAGGGCCTTGTCGAGGGTCGCGCGGGCCTGCTTGAGGGCGATACCGGTGCCACAACGGTAAATGCGCTTGCCAGCGAAACGCGCGGTGGGCACTTCGATGTCGGCGGCCAGCAGCACTACATCCGCTGCAGCGATGGCTTCGGCAGACAAGGGGTTGCGCGCACCGACCGAGCCCTGGGTCTCGACGGTGAGCTCGTAGCCCAGTTGCTGCGCAGCCTGCTGCAAGGCTTCCGCGGCCATGAATGTATGCGCGACGCCAGTCGGGCAAGCCGTGACGGCGACGATGCGTGCGCCAGCGCTGCCAGTTTCAGCCGGAAGGCCTGGCACCGTGGCCAGCAGACGGGCGCTGGAAGCCGCCTCATCGAGGAAGCCTTCGCGGTCGGCCAAAGCCTGGGATGGCGTGCTCTGGTAAACGCGCTTGCCGACGAAACGCTCCAGGTCCACCGGACCGGTGCTGACCACCAGCACCCAGTCGGCCTCGGCGATCTGCGTGGCGCTCAGTTGCCGCTCGGGGTGGCCGGCATCCTGCACTTCGACGCTGGTACTCCAGCCCCGCCGCTGGGCTGCGGCGGACAGCAAGCGCGCGCTCAGCACGCTCGACACCTGGCCGTTGGGGCAGGCAGTGACAATGGCAATATTCATCGGCAACCCTCTTTTTGTTCTGTCAGTTGCACGGCAGCTTCCAGACGCGCCAGTTGCTCGCGGTCACGGATGCCGAAACCAACCTGGGTAACAGCCTGTGCAGCGATGGCGGTGGCACGGGTCAAGGTCTGCGCCGGGGCTTCGCCCTGCAGCAGGCCGTGGACCATGCCGGCCACCAGCGAATCACCTGCACCCACTGTGCTGGCAACCTGCACCTTGGGCGGGCAAGCATGTACGGCATGGCCGCGGGTGAACCAGCTGACGCCCTGCTCTCCCGCCGACACCACCACGTGTTCGACACCACTGGCCAGCAGGCGCTCGGCAGCAGCGCGCTGCTGCGCCGGGTTATCCACAGCCAGGCCGAGCACCTCGCCCAACTCTTCGGTATTGGGCTTGACCAGCCAGGGCGAGCTCTGCAGGCCGGCACGCAGGGCTTCACCGCTGCTGTCCAGGGCCACCTTCAGGCCTTGCGCCTTGAGCTGTTCGAGCAACTGTCGGAACCAGTCGGCGCTGATCCCACGCGGCAGGCTACCAGCCACCACCACCGCATCGTGGCCCGGGGCAACCTGCGCCAGGCAGCGCAGCAATGCACTGCGCGCCGCTTCGTCGACTTCCGGGCCTTGGCCGTTGATGTCGGTGACACGGCCATCGGCTTCGACCAGCTTGATATTACTGCGGGTTTCGCCCGGCACGCGGACAAAGCAGTCGACGAAGCCGCGCCAGTCGATCAGCGCCTCGAAAGGCTGCAGGTTGTCACGCCCGAGGAAGCCGCCAACAGTGACGGTGTGGCCCAGGTCGGCCAGTACCTGGGCAACGTTCAGTCCCTTGCCTGCGGCGTGGCTGTGCTGCTCCTGGCTGCGATTTACCTGCCCTGGGCGCAGGGTACCCAGGCCGATGGTGATATCCAGCGCAGGGTTCAGGGTGAGGGTGAGGATCTTGGCCATTCAGTAACGCTCCACCAGCGCGCGAACCGCTGCGGCGCTGTCCTGTTGCAGGGCCTCGCGCGCCAGGGCGCGGGCCGTCTGGTGATCGGCCTGGCGAACCAGGGCCTTGACTTCGGCAATGCTGCGCGCGGCGACGCTGAGTTCGTCCACGTCCAGGCCCAGCAGCACGGCCACTGCCTGCGGGTCGGCCGCCAGCTCGCCGCACACGCCCACCCACTTGCCATGGGCATGGGCGGCGCGCACGGTCATGTCAATCAGGCTGAGCACCGCCGGATGCAGGCCGTCGGCCTGGGCCGAGAGGCTGGGGTGACCACGGTCGATGGCCAAGGTGTACTGGGTCAGGTCGTTGGTGCCGATGCTGAAAAAGTCCACTTCGCGCGCCAGTTGTGGTGCCAACAGCGCTGCCGAGGGCACTTCGACCATGATACCCAGTTGCAGGTCGACTACCGGGATCTCGGCGCGCAGGCGCTCGACCATGGCGCGCGCCTCGCGCCATTCATGCACCTGCCCAACCATCGGGAACATGATGCGCAGGGGGCGCTGGTCGGCAGCGCGCAGCAGGGCGCGCAACTGGTCTTCCATCACCTGCGGGCGCTGCAGGGTAAGGCGTACGCCGCGCACACCGAGGAAGGGGTTTTCCTCGGCAGCGATCGGCCAGTACGGCAGCGGCTTGTCGCCACCGACATCGAGGGTGCGCACCACCAGCGGGCGCCCGTCGAGGCCATCGAGCACGCGACGGTACTCGGCTTCCTGGGTCGCCACGTCCGGGGCCTGGGTGTGGGCCATGAAAATCAACTCGGTGCGCAGCAGGCCAACGCCTTCGGCGCCCTGCTCCACTACCTTGGCGATGCCGTTGCTCTCGCCGATGTTGGCAAACACCTCGACAGCGTGACCATCGCGAGTGACCGCCGGCTCGAAGCGGTTGGCCCAGGCGGCCTGCAAGCGTTGCTCGCGCAGGTCGCGCTCGGCCAGGGCCTTTTGCAGTTCATCCGCCGGTGGCGCCACGCTGACCACGCCACGCTGGCCATCGAGCAGCAACGGCGTGCCGCTGTCCAACAGCAGTATCGACGCCCCCGCGCCCACCACCGCCGGAATGCCCAAGGCACGGGCGACGATGGCACTGTGGGCGGTGGCGCCACCCTGGGCGGTGACGATACCGGCGACGCGGCTCGGGTCCAGCCGGGCGACATCGGACGGACCGACTTCGGTCATTACCAGCACGTAGGGTTGCTCGGGTTCAGCCTGGGCCTGCACGCCACACAACTGCGCCAGCACGCGGCGGCCGATGTCACGCAGGTCGGCAGCACGTTCGGCGAGCAAGGCATCGTGCAGCGACTCCTGTTGACGCGCCGCCGCCTCGATCACTGCCATCCATGCTGCCGCGGCGCTTTCGCCCTGGCCCAGGCGCTGCTCGACATCATCGCTCAGGGCCGGGTCTGCGAGCATTTCCTGATGGGTGACGAAGATTTCGCCAATGGCCTTGTCGCTGCGCTGGACCAAAGCCTGCAGCTCGCCATTCACGGCCGCCACAGCTTCACGCAGCTTCTGCCGCTCCTGGGCGCAGGACTCACCGCGCAGGGGGTAGTCGAACTCACGCTCGACACACACATGGGCCGGGCCACTGGCAATGCCGGGCGCAGCACCCACGCCGTGGATACGGCTACCGGCCGCGGGCGCTTGCAGCACTTCGGCCGCTGCGCCAGCTACAACCTCAGCACTCTGCGGCAGTGGCTCCACCTCTTCACCCAGGCCTTGTTCGATGGCGGCCAGCAGCACCGGCAAGGCATCGGGGGCGATGCCGGGCTCAGCCACCAGCTCCAGTGTCTGGCCACGTCGGGCGCCGAGACTGAGCAGCTTGCTCAGGCTCTTTACGGACACCGCCGGCTGCGCGCTATCCGCCAGCCGCACACGGATTTCCCCATCGAAACCTTTGGCCAGTTGCGCCAATACCTTTGCCGGGCGGGCATGCAAACCGTGCGGGTTGGCCAGCACTACGCGCGCACTGGGCCAGTCTGTCGGCGCCTCACCGCCTAGTACCTCCAGCACCGCGCGGCTGCTGGTGGCCTGGTAGAGCATCTGGCCGCGGCCTTCGATCAGCACTTCGCACAGGCGTTCGAGCAAGGCCTGGTGGGCTGCACCGAGGCTGGCCAGGCAGAACAGGCCGTTGAGCGGTTGGTCGCGGTAACGCAGCGGCTGCTGCGGGGTGATGAAGGCCAGCCCCGGCTGGCGCACCTGGCGCTCGCTGTGCAGCCACCACAGGCCCTCGCCCAGCGGCAGCGGTTCGGCCTGCTGCAGGACGGCGGCAAAACCGCTATCGACGCAGTCGGCACGCTGTAACAGACGGGCGCCGCGCCAGGCCAGCTCATCGAAGTCTTCGGCCGGCAGGTTCAGGCCGACCAACTGCGCATCCAGCGCCAGTTCCTGAGGCGCGCCCTGCAGCAGCTTCAGCAACGCCTCCGCGGAACCGGCGCGCCGCAGAGCTTCGGCCAGGTCGGTCTCGCCCAGGGCGCGGGTCAGCAGTTGCAACAGGCGCAGGTGCTCATCGGAACGGGCGGCGATGCCGATAGCCAGATAGACCATCTGGCCATCGCCCCAGTCCACGCCCTCGGGAAACTGCAACAGGCGCACGCCGGTGGCGTACACCAGGTCACGGGTCTGCGGCGTGCCATGGGGGATGGCAATGCCCTGCCCAAGGAAGGTGGAGCCTTGTGCCTCTCGGGCCTGCAGCCCTTGCAGGTATCCCTCGGCGACCAGGCCGTCATCGACCAGCCGGTCGGCCAGCAGGCGCAATGCCTCGGCCTTGTCGGCGGCCTTCTGGCCCATGGCTATCTGCTCCTTGGCGAGCTCGAGCATGACCTTCTCCTTTTGCAGTTCCCGGTCGGGTACTGGAGTATTGTTGTGAAATTCACATGAACGGCCAGTTCAACAGCCTTGCACGGATGGCAGCCGAGGCAGAAAATTCGGCAGCTGAAACGATTAATCTGACCAGACGGCCACGTTACTCGATAATCTGCCGAGGAAAAAGCCCCATCCTGTCGGACAATTGCGACAATGGTCGTCTGCGCGTGGCGCCCCCGCCGGGTCAAACTACCCGGTCAAGGCTCACAGCCAGCCCCGGTAATAACAAGGAAAATTCGGTGAAACTCAGCGATATCGCCCGTCTGGCCGGTGTGTCCGTGACCACTGCCAGCTACGTCATCAATGGCAAGGCCGAACAGCAGCGCATCAGCAACAGCACTGTCGAGCGGGTACGCGCGGTGGTCGAGGCCCACGGCTTCACCCCCAACCCGCAGGCCGCTGGCCTGCGCAGCCGGCATACCCGCACTCTGGGCTTCATTCTCCCGGATCTGGAGAACCCCAGCTACGCCCGCATCGCCAAGCAGCTCGAACAAGGTGCCCGCGCCCGTGGCTACCAGTTGCTGATTGCCAGCAGCGACGACCAGCCCGACAGCGAGCGCCAGTTGCAACAGCTGTTCCGCGCCCGCCGTTGCGATGCACTGTTCGTCGCCAGCTGCCTGCCGCCAGAAGACGACAGCTACCGCGAGCTGCAGGACAAAGGCCTGCCGGTAATCGCCATCGACCGCCGCCTGGACCCTGCGCACTTCTGCTCGGTGATCAGCGACGACCGCGACGCCAGCCGCCAGCTGGCCGCCAGCTTGCTGAGCGCCGCCCCGCGCAGCATCGCCTTGATCGGCGCCCGCCCCGAGCTGTCGGTCAGCCAGGCACGTGCCGGTGGCTTCGACGAAGCCCTGCAAGGCTATGCCGGCGAGGTTCGCCGCTATCAGGGCGAAGCGTTCAGCCGAGAGTGCGGCCAGCGCCTGATGCAGCAACTGATCGATGACCTTGGCGGCCTGCCGGATGCCCTGGTGACAACCTCCTACGTGCTGCTGCAAGGGGTGTTCGACACCCTGCAGGCGCGCACTGCCGACTCACGCCAGCTGCAGCTGGGTACCTTTGGCGACAACCAGTTGCTCGACTTCCTGCCGCTGCCAGTCAATGCCATGGCCCAGCAGCATGGCCTGATTGCCGCCACCGCGCTGGAACTGGCACTGGCCGCAATCGAGGACAAACGCTACGAACCTGGCGTGCATGCCGTCGGTCGAACGTTCAAGCAACGCATTACAGCGGCCTGAACATGCGCCTGATCGACACCCACACCCACCTGGACTTCCCCGACTTCGACGCCGACCGCCCACAACTGCTGGCCAACGCGGCGTCGCGCGGGGTGGAGAGGATGGTGGTGCTGGGGGTGTACCAGGCAAATTTCCAGCGGGTATGGGACCTGGCCTGTGCCGATAAGCGCCTGTTCGCCGCACTCGGCCTGCATCCGGTCTACCTCGACCAGCATCATCCCGAGCACCTGACGCAGTTGCGCGAGTGGCTGCAGCGCCTGCACGGCGACCCACGGCTTTGTGCCGTGGGCGAGTTTGGCCTGGATTATTACCTCGAAGACCTAGACAAGGCCCGCCAGCAGAAGCTGTTCGAAGCGCAACTGCAGATGGCCTGCGACTTCGAACTACCCGCACTGCTGCACGTGCGCCGCAGCCATGCCCAGGTGATCGCCACGCTCAAGCGCTACAAGCCGGCGCGGGCGGGGGTGATTCATGCGTTTGCCGGCAGTTACGAAGAGGCCCGCGAGTACATCAAGCTGGGCTTCCGGCTTGGGCTTGGCGGTGCAGGTACCTGGCCACAGGCCTTAAGGCTGCGCAAGACCCTGGCGCGGTTGCCGCTGGACAGCGTGGTGCTGGAGACCGATGCGCCGGACATGGCGCCGGTCATGTACCCAGGGGTGAGGAACAGCCCGGAGCACCTGCCGGAAATTGCCGGGGTGCTGGCGCAGGTGATGGGGGTGGATGTCGCGGAACTGGCTCAAGCCAGCACCCGCAATGCTTGCGAGTTGTTTGGCTGGTAGCTGAAGTGCTGGCACCTGCGTGGGCCTCTTCGCGGGCTTGCCCGCGAAGAAGCCAGCGTGTCAGTTCAGACAAGCACCGTCCACAGCGCAAACCCGGCATACCACAGCACCGCACAGCGCAGCAGCAGTTCCCACAGGCTGTCGAGCCGGCCCAGCCCGCGCTGGCTGTCTTCTTCTTCGGGAATGTCATCGGCAATGCGCCCGACCCTGGCAACCAGGTGGCCGGCGCTGATGTGCCAGTTGAGCACCTCGTGCAGCATCACCCGGGTGACCACGAGAAAATTGCCGACCAGGGCGAAACTCAAGGCCAGTACCCGTACCGGCAGCCAGTCCATGATATGCCTGAGCTGCTCGGCACGAGCCTTCAACGCCGGTTGCTTGCTGTGTTCGCCACACAAAGCCAGCAAGCGATAGGCCAGGGCTGCACCCGGGCCCAGCACGAAGTACCAGAAAATCACCGCGAAAAAGCCCTGGTACACCTGCCATAGCAAGTTGCCCTGCACCTGCACCAACAGGCTTTGCGGCTCGTCGGCCGCCAGCCCAAGGTCGCGCTCGGCCACGTGCAGCGCGGCCTGGTCATCACCGCGCCGCCAGGCATCACGGAACGGCCCCATCGATGCCTTGGCATCGCCGCGGCCCAGACTGTAGATCAGCACCAGCAGGTGCACCGGCAACGCCAGCAAGCCATACGCCACCGGGTCCAGAACATGCAGCAGCAAAACCAGCAGCGCTACCGGTGCCAACACCAGAATGGCCAGCGTCCACCATGGGTGCACCTTGCCGCTGCGCTCCAGGCGCACCAGTTCGCCAAGGAAGAACCCATCTCGCTGCACCTGATGGCGCAGGGCCGAGAACTTCTCGACCCAAAGCGCCAGCAACAACACCAGAAAACTCATGCCTTGTCCTCGTTTTGCTGCAGCGCCTTTCGGTAGCGCGGCCAGTCGAAGGCCGGGCCGGGGTCGGTCTTGCGCTGCGGGGCAATGTCGCTATGGCCCTGGATGCGGTCCAGCCCGATGGCCGGCCAGGCACCGAGGATGTGCCGGGTAAGTTGCTCCAGCACCGCGTACTGGGCATCGGTATAGGGCAGGTCGTCGGTGCCCTCCAGTTCTATACCGATGGAGAAATCGTTACAGCCTTCACGCCCGTCGAAGCACGACACACCAGCATGCCAGGCGCGGTCGAGCAACGACACGAACTGGGTCACCGCGCCGTCACGCTCGACGAACAGGTGCGCTGATACGGTCAGGTGGTTGATGCTGGCGAAGTACGAGTGCTCATTGGGGTCCAGGCGGTTCTGGAAGAATTGCTGGACCTTGCCGGTACCGAAGCAGGCCGGCGGCAGGCTGATGTTGTGAATAACCAGCAGGGAAATCGATTCGCCTTCGGGGCGAGCATTGAAGTTCGGCGAGGGGCAATGGGTGATTCCGATTCCGTGGAACCAGCCAGTGGCACGGTCCAATTGCATGGGGCAGATCCTGAAAGCGCCGTGAACAGGTAGACAGTATGCCCTTTGGCCAACAGCGTTTGCATGTGAATGATTGTAATACCCGCTCCCACAGGGATAGCGCAAACCTGCAGATCTTGCGCTAGAGAGGTACCCCTACGCGAAGCGTTTCGAGTACTGCTTCCAGCGCGCGCTCGAACAAAAGCCCGTCATCCAGCACCCGCACCTCACCTCGATGCAGTGCCCGGGCCAGGCTGGCCCCGTTCCATTCGCGTACTTTCATACCGGTGCGGTTGGCGAACACCAGCCGGTCGCTACTGTCGACGCGCGCCACCAGTTTGCAGCGCAGCGGTTCGTCCTCGTCCAGCACTTCTACCCAGGTACCGATACGCAGGCGCTGCACCTGACGCACGGCCACAGCCTGCCCGTCGGCAAACTGCGACGGAGCGCAAGCGGGTTCTTCGGCAATCGCCAGGACGATGTCCTCGGCCACCAGCACTTCGCTCAAGGGCTGGCCCTCAGTGCCGGGCTGCATCGCGGTACCCGCGCAGGCACGCAGGTGCAGCTGTTCCAGTTGCAGGAAGAATTCGCGGGTCGCTGCCGAGTCCAGGGCCACGCTGGCCAGGCCATCGCGCAGTGCCTTGAGCAGGCCCGGTACCTGCTGCAGCAAGGCATGCGGCTCATGCGGCGGAGTGATGCTGGCCAGCAGCGTGTCCATCGTCTGCAAGGCATCCCGCCAGGCCTGGGATGCTTCACCTTGCTTGAGCCAGGCCAGCAGCAGTACCTGGCTCCAGGCTTGCACCAGCATCTGTACCACCACCTGCGGCAATAACCTACCGCGCAGCCGTTGGTTGAGAGCATGCTGCACCTGCTGCCTGGCCTGCAGTGTTCGGGCACGCCCTTCTTCGGCGTCGCGGGTGCGTTGTTCGAGCAGCTCGTTGCGCCGCCGCTCGTCCTGGTTAAAAGCGAGGAAGTCTTCGAGCAGTTCGGAGAACAGGCTGGTATCTTCGGCAAAATCATTGAGAAGGCGCTGGACGATACGCTCCACCCGCAGGTGCAGGCTGTCACGCATACCGTCGCCGCCGCATTCCCAGCCGATTGCCGCGCCAGCGATCTCGTTGAGCAGCCGGCGGGCCGGGTGGCTGGCACGACTGAGCAGCCCCTTGTCCAACAGGGCCACTTTAAGCAGCGGAATGTGCAAACGCCCGATCAGCGCACGCAGGCTGGCCGGCAAGTTGTCGTCGTCCTGGATGAAAGCGAACAGCAGGCCAACCAGGTTGATCATGTCCTCGTCGGCAACATCGATACGCCGGCGTGTGCCGCTGCGCACGCTGACCCGCAACAGCAATTGTTCAAGCTGTTGGCCAAGTTCGAAATCGTCGGCCTCATGAGTAGCGGGCACATAGTGCTGCAAATGCGAAAGCAGGCGCAGCAGGTCGGCGGTGCTGATTGGCTGGGCGGCGGCCACCGCCTGCAAACGAGGCGCGAACTTTCCACGCACCGGGGCCAGCAGTGTTTGCAACGAGGCAAAGAAAGCCTGCCCTGCCGCGTCCGAGCCCACCTCGTGACCCAGGTTCGCCGGCCCACGACCTGCGCTCATGCGCCGATCTTCGGCACGCCGACGTGGTGCAGACGGCAATTCAGGCAATACACCGGCGGCGGCCAGCAACTGGTTGGCTTCGCCATAGATCACGTCGGCATCGCGCAACACATAGCGCTCGAACAGTTTGAGCAGGACCAGCTTGACCCGCAGGCCAACCCCCAGGTTGCGGCCAGCGTCGAGGAAATAGCCGCACAGCGCTGCGGGCCCCAGCGGGTTGTGCTGCTCGTGCAGGGGGCGGTCGAGCAGTACCTGCAAGCGCAGGCCCAGTTGCTGCAGGGCAATACCGTCGCGTGACAGCACGCGCGCGACCATGCCTTCTATCGCGCCAGCCCGTTCCACGTGGGCCTTGCTGCGCAGGTTACCCGGCTCGACCATGTGCGCCAGCAGGTCAACCTGGCCGATACGGGCAAAGGCATCATAGAACGTGTCGAGAAAACCGCGCTCGATACTCTTGCGCTTCAGGCGCAGGTCACGCATGGCCTCAAAGTACAGGTTCTGGTCACTGCGGTCGAAGGCCTTGTCGGCCATCTCGAAGAGGGTGTCGTCAGCATTGTCGAACAAGCCCTGCAGGCCCTGACGCAACTGCAAGGCGGCCTTGTCGCGCACCTGCAGGAGCAATACCGGAAGGCAAGGCAGAGGCGCACGCCCGCCTCGATCGATGGCTGCCGCCAAGGGCACCACCTTGCCTTCTTTTTGCATCCTGTACTCCTTGCAGGGTGTCTCGCCCGAAGGGGCTGAAGATCGTCAAAGTCATGACGCCAAATACTGGTCACCATTATCGGTAAAAATCCGCACAGCTGCCAGCGCCGTTTCACTAGCTGGCTAATGACCCTGATTTACCACGCCTGCTCACACCGGCCGACCAAAGGTCATCGCCGAGGCGACTGTACACACCGGCCCCCTGCCCTATAATCGCCGGCATCTAGCTTGTGGAGCCGACCATGCCGAACCTACGCCTTGCCGACCTGACCGCTGAAATCGAAGCCAATGTGCGCCGTGCGCTGTTGGAGGACATCGGCAGTGGCGATATCACCGCGCAGTTGATCCCGGCCGAGCGCCTGGCCAAGGCGACCATCATTACCCGCGAAGACTGCGTGATCGCCGGCACCGCCTGGGTCGATGCCGTGTTCCGCCAACTCGACCCACGCGTGGCCGTGCACTGGCAGGTGGCCGATGGCGAGCGCGCCACGGCCAACCAGCCACTGTTCCATCTGGAGGGCCCCGCGCGTTCGCTGCTCAGTGGTGAGCGCAGTGCATTGAACTTCCTGCAGATGCTGTCGGGTGTCGCCACTCGTGCGCGCTTCCTTGCCGACCTGGTGGAAGGCACCCAGGTACGCCTGCTGGACACCCGCAAGACCCTGCCGGGCCTGCGCCTGGCGCAGAAGTATGCAGTGACCTGCGGCGGTTGCGACAACCACCGCATCGGCCTGTACGACGCCTTCCTGATCAAGGAAAACCACATCGCAGCCAGCGGCGGCGTGGCCGCGGCCGTGGCGGCGGCGCACCGCATTGCGCCGGGCAAGCCGGTGGAAATCGAAGTGGAAAGCCTGGATGAGCTGCGCCAGGCACTGGCCGCTAGTGCCGACATCATCATGCTCGACGAGCTGACTCTGGAAGAGATGCGCGAAGCAGTGCGCATTACTGCGGGCAAGGCCAAGCTGGAAGCCAGTGGCGGGGTCAACGAGACGACCTTGCGGGTGATTGCCGAGACTGGGGTGGACTACATCTCGATTGGTGCCATGACCAAGGATGTGAAGGCGGTGGACCTGTCGATGCGGTTGAGCCTGTAAGCTGATTGCAGGCATGAAAAAACCGGCCTCAGGGCCGGTTTTTTCATTGGTGGCGCTCTCGGATCAGAACGAAGCGTTGGCCAGCCCATCCAGGTAACGCTCGACATCCAGCGCCGCCATGCAGCCGGCACCGGCCGAGGTAATGGCCTGGCGATAAACGTGGTCGGCCACGTCACCGGCGGCGAACACGCCCTCGATGTTGGTGGCGGTGGCATTGCCCTCACGGCCGCCGTTGACCACCAGGTAGCCGTCCTTGAGGGTCAGCTGGCCTTCGAACAGCGAGGTGTTCGGGGTGTGGCCAATGGCGATGAACACGCCGTCGACCTTGATTTCGTCGCTGCTGCCATCGTTGTTCTTCAGGCGCGCACCAGTCACGCCCATGTTGTCACCCAGCACTTCGTCCAGGGTGGCATTGAGCTTGAGCTCGATCTTCCCTTCGGCCACACGGGCGTGCAGCTTGTCGACCAGGATCTTCTCGGCGCGGAAGGTATCGCGACGGTGTACCAGAGTCACCTTGCTGGCGATGTTGGCCAGGTACAGCGCCTCTTCCACGGCAGTGTTGCCCCCTCCCACCACGGCGACCGGCTTGTTGCGGTAGAAGAAGCCGTCGCAGGTGGCACAGGCCGAAACACCCTTGCCCATGAAGGTTTCTTCCGACGGCAGGCCCAAGTAGCGGGCGCTGGCGCCAGTGGCGATGATCAGCGCGTCACAGGTGTACTTGCCGCTGTCACCCTGCAGGGTGAAGGGTTTGTTGGCCAGGTCGACGGCGTTGATGTGGTCGAAGACGATTTCGGTTTCGAAACGCTCGGCGTGTTCCTGCATGCGCTGCATCAGCGCAGGGCCGGTCAGGCCGTGAGGGTCGCCCGGCCAGTTGTCGACTTCGGTGGTGGTGGTCAGCTGGCCACCGGCCTGCATGCCGGTGATCAGCAGCGGCTTGAGGTTGGCACGGGCGGCATACACCGCAGCGCTGTAACCGGCAGGGCCGGAACCGAGAATGATGACGCGCGAATGACGTACTTCAGACATGTCGAACTCCTGTCGAGCGGGCCGCAGGGCCGGCATCGGTGTACCGGCTGCGCCTGCCTGGAAATTAAAAAGGACCCACGCAGCACTTGGGGAAGGCTACAACGCGCAGGCCCATAAAGCGGAAAGTGAGCGCACTGTAGCGAGGTCGCAAAGATTAAGGAAATATCCTTCGACAATCCACCTCATAGCCATCGTCTATTCAGCGATTTGATCGATAGCCAAGCCCTGCTGCTTTTGTTACAGCCCGTTTCCCGCCAGCTGCCCGCCTTTCGTCGGCGCGGCAAACTCGGTAAGGTCAGCGCGTTTTCCTTCTCTGCGGAGTCTCTCGATGCAAGCCCCTGTACTCTCTGGCCCCCAGTACCTGCGCGAAGGCCTGAAACTGGTGCTGAGCCCCAATCTGCGGTTGTTCGTGCTGCTGCCGCTGGCGGTCAACCTGCTGCTGTTTGGCGGCCTGATCTACTTCGCCGGCCACCAGTTCAGCCTGTGGGTGGACGCCCTGATGCCGAGCTTGCCGAGCTGGCTGAGCTTTCTCACCTACATCCTCTGGCCGCTGTTCGTCGCCCTGGTGGTGCTGATGGTGTTCTTCACATTTACCCTGGTGGCCAACATCATCGCCGCGCCGTTCAACGGCTTTCTGGCGGAAAAGGTCGAGGTTGTGGTGCGTGGCGAGGACAATTTCCCCGCGTTCAGCTGGGGCGAACTGGTGGCCATGGTGCCACGTACCTTCGGCCGTGAAATGCGCAAGCTGGGCTACTTCCTGCCGCGGGCCATCGGCCTGTTCATCCTGTCGCTGATCCCGGTGGTCAACGTGGTGGCGGCGCCGCTTTGGCTGATCTTCGGGGTGTGGATGATGGCTATCCAGTACATCGACTACCCGGCGGACAACAACAAGATGAGCTGGCAGGACATGCTCGCCTGGCTGCGGCAGAAGCGCTGGCAATCGCTGGGCTTTGGCGGCATCACCTATCTGGCGTTGATGGTGCCGGTGGTGAACGTGCTGATGATGCCGGCGGCGGTGGCCGGGGCTACGTTGTTCTGGGTGCGGGAGCGCAACTGAAGGGGCGAGGGGCTGCAGGGCAGCCCCTTTTTGCAGATTGCGTTTCTAGAAGTCAGAGAAGCTGTAGGGTTCTAGAGTAGAAATCTGAGAAAGCAATATCAAATGTTCCACTGCCTTAACCTTTTCGATATTAGCAAGTTTACTTGGCCCACCGAACGCCAAGGCCGGAACAAAACCATACATTTCATCGTGCTTTAGCATGCCTAATTTTCTCTTTGCTGGCTCGAATAGGTCGCCGAAATCATTGGATTCCTTCTCCATGCCCAGGAAAAAACCTTGCACTTCCCTATCGATATCAGCTGTCGCTAATTCATGATCATTGCCAGAATAACGTGACGCGTAGGCTATAATGTCCAATGAAAACCCGGAATTTTCACCCCATAGATAGAGATCGCCAAAGGCACCGCGAGCGACTAGATGATACGTATCACGCCCCTCTAATGCAGTACCTTCAATGAATGAAGCGACCACCCCCTCGTAATCCTGCGGGTTGACAGTCCAGAATATCCCGTCGCCGTATCCACACCATCCGTGCTCAGCCCAATATTCCAATAATTTTCCCGGCAATTTTCCACTATAACGCTGTATGCTCGAAGGCGGAACCTCTTGCCGGAATACAGGATTACCCATTTCCTCTATAAAAATTGAAAAGAATTTATCCATATTAAAAAACTCTAACTATTAGCATTTATGCAACCTGACATTCAAAAGGCTTGATGCACCACCCGATCTGGATAGCTCTTCAGCGGCTTGCTTTAATCCTCTCACTCTATTTTTCCACTGCGGACCTATAGTAGAGTTGACTTGTCTGTCGCCGAAGTCAGAAATAGCGTCCCGACCACCCGCGCTCAAATCTGGATTATGCAATGCCGCAAGCGATGACATGGTTTCCTTTGCTTGCTTCACTGAAAGCTTTTTAGCTTCAATAGGGCTCATACTTTTCATCAAATCTTTCTGAATTCTATCTTTCAATTTATCATACAGTTTCTTCCTTGCTTTCCTGGCAATGTTCGGATCCCGCTTGACTGGATGAGTAAGATTTTCAAGAAACTCTTCAACCGTAAGCCGGTTTAGCCCATCCTGCTGTCCCTTCAACTGCCGTTCAAACTCGCCATGCTTGGATACTGGCAATTTGTCTGCCTTGAAGCACGCCACGGTATGCAACGGCATGCTACCGGGCTTCCCTGTCGAGGGCTCCTTGTCTTTCCCAGCCGGCCGATCAGGCTGCATCGGTTGCGGCTCACCCACCGCCCCCTTGCGCCGCTCCGGCACCTGCAGGTCCGGCCGTTTCTTCAACCCCTCTTCATGCTTGAGCATCCATTGCCCCAGCCGCGCACCTTTGCGGCTGGCCGTCATTTCCTGGGCCAGCACCCGGGCATCGCCGCGGCCGCGGGTGAGGTACGACACGATCGCCCCCAACAACAGCAGCACGACTTCCACGTGGCCTTGGGCAATCTGATGTGTGGCCCGGGATATCGCATAGGGGTCGTCCCGGCAGAACGGGCCCGTGCCTTCATTGCCGCAGGTGCCTTCCCAGGCGAAGCGAATGCCGTCGACGTAGTACTCGCCGATACGCGGCAAGCCCTCGATGAAGAACTCGGCGATGGAGGCCAGCCCCAGCGCGCCGAGGATCCAGCCACTGACCTTGAGGCCCATGGCCGCGCCCGCGCCGGCGAACGGAATGGTTCCGGCGCCGCCGGCGAATGCGCCAACCCCCGCGCCAAGCAGGCCACCGGTAATGGTGCTGCCGGCGACGATCATCGCCATCTGCCGCACGACCATCAGCAGTTCGTCGACGATACTGTTGATGTCGAGGTCGGCGAAGCGCTGGCGCAGCATGTGCGCCGCCTGCCATTCGGCGTGGTAGAAGGCTGTGCGGACGGCTTCGATCCGGCGCAGGTTGAGGCCCAGCGAGGCGACCTCTTCATTGAGGCTGGTGCGGAACTGGCCACCGCTTTGGTAGCCCACCATGGCGATGACACGTGACTCGATCTCGTGCCAGGAAGGCACGAGGTAATCCAGGTACATGAGGTGTCTCCCTGACAGCGTGTGCAGGGGGAAATCCCATCATGGATTCGGATCGGAAGTTTCTGAGTCAGTTGTAGGAAAATGCGACTTCTTTTACAGCAGGTTCAGCGAAGTTGAGCTGTTCGGCCGGCACCATGGACAAGGTTGGGGATCTTTGTCGTGCCTGAGATCGAGCCCCATCTGGGCGGGGGCTCGACTGCATAGGCGCTACAAACCTCAGGCCATATCAAAGACTCAACTGGCTGGAAAACTGCCCCACCACATCCACCACCCGCTTCGCACCATCCTGAATCTCGACGATCACGCTCCCTGTCTCGTCCGCCAGTGCCAGGCCCTGCTCGGCCTGGCGCTTGCTGGTGTCGATGATCGCCACTGCCGCCTGGGCCAGTTGCTCGTTCTGCTGTACCACGCGGGCGATTTCCTCGGTGGCGGTGCTGGTGCGCGAGGCCAGTTGGCGCACTTCATCGGCAACCACGGCAAACCCACGCCCCTGTTCGCCAGCGCGGGCCGCTTCGATGGCCGCGTTCAGCGCCAGCAGGTTGGTCTGCCCGGCAATGTCGCTGATGGTCTTGATGATCGAACCGATCACCCGCGACTGGGTATCCAGTGCCTGGATACCCTCTGCCGCCTCTTGCATCGACGCTTCCAGCCCGCGCATCACGCTGACGCTCTGGGTGACCACATCGGTAGCCTTGCGGGCACTGGCATCGGTACCCAGCGAGGTGTTGTAGGCGACATCCGCCGCCTCGGCCACCGCCTGCTCCTGGTTGACCTGATCGGTGATGACGGTGGCGAACTTCACCACCTTGTACAGCACGTCATGGGCATCGAAAATCGGGTTGTATGAAGCTTCCAGCCAGACCACCCGGCCGTGGGCATCGATACGCTTGAAGCGGTCGGCAACGTACTCGCCACGGCGCAGCTTGTCCCAGAACGCCTGGTAGCCGGCCGAGTTGGCCTCCTCCGGCTCGCAGAAGATGCGGTGATGCTTGCCACGGATCTGCTCCAGGCGGTAACCGACAGCGCCCAGGAACCGGTCGTTGGCAGTGAGGATGGTGCCATCGAGATCAAACTCGATCACCGCGGTGGACCGCATCAGGGCCTTGATCAGGCTTTCGTGCTCGCGGGAGGTCTCGATGGTGCGGGTAAGGTCGCTGGAATGCAGCGTGAAATACTTGATGCGCCCCTCGCTGTTCTTGACCGGCTGCAGGATCGACCGTAGCCAGGCTTCCTGGCCATTGCCACGCAGCAGGCGGAATGCACCGTTCAGGTGTTCACCGCGGCTGATTGCGCCCTTCATGCGCTGGTGGAAATCCAGCGTCTTCACATGGGCGGGGACGATGTCCTCGATATTGCGCCCAAGCAATTGTTCGCCACGGTAAAGCATCTCGCTCTCGAAGTTGGCATTGACCATCTCGATCCGTCCCTGAGGGTCGAGTTGAAGTACCAGCATCTCGCTGTCGAGGCTATTCTTGACCTGTTCTATGGACATCAGGTCTTCGCGAAGCTGCCGGATTTCTTGCTTGAGCTTGTTGTTGAACATCACCGCTCTCCTGGAGCGAATCGGGTAGTCGAATGCATCTTCATCGGCTGCCGATGCCCCCGCTTGAGTGCCCTGCAATGAAATATTCACGTGGACATACGCGTCGGCGAGCAGGCGTCATCTTTACGTCACATGGCAGTCACATTGGCGCAATCCAGCAGGCGGAAACTTTTTGTCATGAATACACCCGCCCTACGCATTTCCCTGGTCAGCGAAACCTTCCCACCCGAGATCAACGGCGTGGCCAATACCCTTGGCCGCCTCAGCGAGGGGTTGCGCCAACGCGGCCATGAGATCGAAGTGGTGCGCCCACGCCAGGCCGGAGAAGCACCGCGGCACAGCGACCCGAACCTGATGCTGTGCCGTGGCTGGCCACTGCCTGGCTACCCGGGCTTGCAGTGGGGCGAGGTTTCGATGCACAAGCTGTTGCGCCGCTGGCGTCGACAGCGCCCGGATGTGCTGTACATCGCCACCGAGGGGCCGCTTGGGCTCAGTGCACTGCGCGCGGCCCGGCGCCTCGGGGTTGCTGTGGTCAGTGGCTTCCACACCAACTTCCCGCAGTATTCCGGCCAGTACGGGCTGGGCCTGCTGACGCGCCTGCTTACCAACTACCTGCGCTGGTTCCATCGGCGCACGACAATCACCCTGGTACCCAGCCTCAGTCAGCGCCTGGAGCTCGAACGCCGTGGCTTCGAACGCCTGGAACTGCTGGCCCGAGGGGTCGATGCCTGCCTGTTCAACCCGGCCCGGCGCAGCCCCGCATTACGGGAAAGCTGGGGGCTCGGCCCGGACGACATCGCCGTACTGCATGTCGGGCGGCTGGCGGCAGAAAAGAACCTGGGTTTGCTGCGCCCAAGCCTGGAGGCACTGCAGAAAGCTTATCCACACAAACGTCTGCGCCTGATCATGGTCGGTGACGGCCCGCAGCGTGCCGCCCTCGAACAGCAGGTACCGGATGCCATGTTCTGCGGCGCCCAGCGTGGCGAGGTGCTGGCCGAACACTATGCCAGCGGTGACCTGTTCCTGTTTCCGAGCCTGACCGAAACCTTTGGCAATGTGGTGCTCGAAGCCATGGCCTCGGGGTTGGCGGTGGTCGCCTATGACGAGGCGGCCGCCGCGCAGCATATTCGTCATGGTCATAGCGGTGCGCTGGCCATGCCGGGGGACCAGGCGGCGTTCATCGATGCAGCCTGCTGGCTGCTGGAGGAAGAAGAGACGTTACGGCGGGTGCGCCTGAATGCGCGAAAGCATGCCAGCCACCAGGGATGGCCAGGGATTGTCGAGCAGTTTGAGGGGTATCTGCATGCAGCCCGGAACCAGGCTGCGACCTCGCCAGCTTCGAGGCTGGGTGCTACGCGATCTGTGTAGGAGCGGCCTTGTGCCGCGAATGGGCCGCAGCGCGGCCCACGATGGCTGCCATGATGCCGAATGCCTGGGGCCGCTTCGCGGCCCATTCGCGGCACAAGGCCGCTCCTACAGAGACCGAGTCAGGCGCTTCAGGCCAAGGCTTTCTCGATAGCCTGCACCACCGCAGGATCATCCGGCGCAGTGCGCGGCGAAAAACGCGCCAGCACCCGCCCGTCCTTGCCCACCAGGAACTTCTCGAAGTTCCAGGTAATGTCGCCCGGGAACTCCGCCCCCTCACCCGCCAGCAATCGGTACAGTGAATGGCGCTGCGGCCCGTTGACCTCCAGCTTGGCACCCAGCGGGAAGCTCACCCCGTAGTTGAGGCTGCAGAACTCCTGGATTTCCTTTTCGCTGCCAGGCTCCTGCCCGGCAAACTGGTTGCACGGCAGGCCAAGCACGTTGAAGCCCTTGTCCTTGTAATTCTGGTAGAGGTTCTCCAGGGCCTTGTATTGCGGCGTGAGACCACACTTGGAGGCAACGTTGACCACCAGCACCACTTGGCCCTTGAACGGTGCGAGGGGCAGCTCCCCGCCGTTCAACGCGTCCAGTTTCAGGTCGTGAAAAGCACTCATGATGAATCCCCTCTCAGGTTCCCGGTTGCCGCGCAGGCGAATTACGCCCACTAAAAAGGCGCTCGTCCAAACCGTCCACCTCCCGTAGGAAGGCAAATCGGCTTGCCCGAGCGCCTGGCGACTTTCTGAGCTTAGCGCAGAAAAATCAGTGGTGATGGCCACCTTCACCGTGGATGTGGCGGTGAGCGATTTCTTCGTCGCTGGCATCACGAACGTTGACCACCTTGACCTGGAAGGTCAGACGCTGGCCGGCCAGCGGGTGGTTGCCGTCGACAGTCACGTCGTCGCCGTCGATGTCGCGGATGGTGACGATCTGCATCTGGCCATCCGGCGCCGAAGCGTGGAACTGCATGCCCACTTCCAGTTCGTCGACACCTTCGAACAGGCTGCGGTTCAGGGTGCTGACCAGCTCGGCCAGGTATTCGCCGTAGGCATCTTCCGGCTCGATGGAAACGTTCAGCTCGTCACCGGCCTGCTTGCCTTCCAGGGCTTTTTCCAAGCCCGGGATGATGTTGCCGGCACCGTGCAGGTAAACCAGCGGTGCACCGCCGGCGGAGCTGTCGATGGTCTCCCCGGCGTCGTTGGTCAGGGTATAGTCGATGGAGACAGCCTTGTTGGCGGCGATCAGCATGGGGCAAGACCTTTTGCAAAAGTATGTAGAGCGGACAAGTGTAACCAAGCCATCGCCCGATTGCGAACGCACCGCGGACGAGCAACGGCCCATCAGTCGGATCACCGGCTTCCACCAGGACGAAGAGGGCCACTGGGTGGCCGAGCTGTCCTGCGGCCACACCCAGCACCTGCGCCACCAGCCGCCGTGGCAGGCGCGCCCCTGGGTGCTCGACCCGGCCCAACGCGCGCAGCGCATCGGCCAGCCTTTCGCTTGCGGCTGGTGCGCACAAGGGGCCGATAGCGCTACCCTTGGCCGTTAATTTCTTGCACCGCTTATTTCGAGAAGCACGCATGCAGACATTTTTCATTGCGCCGACCGATTTCGGTGTCGGCCTGACTTCCATCAGCCTGGGTCTGGTGCGCACCCTGGAGCGGGCCGGCCTGAAGGTCGGCTTCTTCAAGCCGATCGCCCAGCCTCACCCGGGTGACACCGGCCCCGAGCGCTCCACCGAGCTGGTTGCCCGTACCCACGGCATCAAGCCCCCTGTGCCGCTGAGCCTGGCCCATGTCGAGCGCATGCTCGGCGATGGCCAGCTGGACGAGTTGCTCGAAGAAATCATCCGCCTTTACCAGCAAGCCTGCATCGGCAACGACGTGGTGGTGGTCGAGGGCATGGTGCCCACGCGCCACGCCAGCTATGCGGCGCGGGTCAACCTGCACCTGGCCAAGAGCCTGGATGCCGAGGTGATACTGGTATCGGCGCCGGAAAACGAAGTGCTCAGCGAATTGTCCGGCCGGGTCGAACTGCAGGCCCAGCTTTTCGGCGGCCCGCGCGACCCGAAGGTGCTCGGGGTAATCCTCAACAAGGTGCGCACCGACGAAAGCATGGCGGACTTTTCCACCCGCCTGCGCGAGCACTCGCCACTACTGCGCGGCAACGACTTCCGCCTGCTGGGCTGCATCCCCTACCAGCCTGAACTGAACGCCCCGCGCACCCGCGATGTGGCCGACCTGCTCGGTGCCCAGGTGCTCAATGCCGGCGACTATGAACAGCGGCGCATGAGCAAGATCATCATCTGCGCGCGTACCGTTGCCAACACGGTGCCACTGCTCACCTCGGGTACCCTGGTGGTGACACCGGGCGACCGCGACGACATCATCCTCGCCGTCAGCCTGGCGGCGATCAACGGCGTCCCGCTGGCCGGCCTGCTGCTGACCAGCGACAGCAAACCTGACGCGCGTATCCTTGGTCTGTGCCGTGGTGCCCTGCAGGCCGGCCTGCCGATCCTTTCGGTCAGTACCGGCTCGTACGACACCGCCAACCAGCTCAACTCGCTGAACCGCGAGATACCGGTGGACGACCGCGAGCGCGCCGAATTCATCACCGACTTCGTCGCCAGCCACCTCGACGCCGCCTGGCTGCACCAGCGTTGCGGCACGCCGCGTGAATTGCGCCTGTCGCCAGCCGTGTTCCGCTACCAGTTGATCCAGCGGGCGCAGCAGGCCAACAAGCGCATCGTCCTGCCGGAAGGCGCCGAGCCGCTGCTGGTGCAGGCAGCGGCCATCTGCCAGGCCCGCGGCATTGCCCGCTGCGTGCTACTGGCCAAGCCCGAGGATGTCGACGCCGTGGCCCGCGCCCAGGGCATCACCTTGCCGCCGGGCCTGGAAATCCTGGACCCCGAGGTAATTCGCGGGCGCTATGTAGAGCCGATGGTCGAGCTGCGCAAGAGCAAGAACCTCAATGCACCAATGGCCGAGCAGCAACTGGAGGATCCGGTGGTGATCGGTACCATGATGCTGGCTCTGGACGAAGTGGACGGCCTGGTCTCGGGCCTGGTGCACTCCACCGCCAACACCATCCGCCCGGCACTGCAACTGATCAAGACCGCACCGGGCTCGAGCCTGGTGTCGTCGGTGTTCTTCATGCTGTTCCCCGAGCAGGTGCTGGTGTACGGCGACTGTGTGATGAACCCGCACCCGAGTGCTGTCGAACTGGCCGAGATCGCCCGGCAGAGTGCCGAATCGGCGCAGGCCTTCGGCATCGCGCCACGGGTGGCGATGATCAGTTATTCAAGCGATTCGGCCAGCGACGAGGAAGTCGAGAAAGTGCGCGAAGCGACCCGCCTGGCACAAGGCGCGGCGCAAGAGCTGCTGATCGACGGGCCGTTGCAGTATGACGCGGCGGCCAACCCGGCGATTGCACGGGACCTGGCGCCGGGCAGCCCGGTAGCCGGGCGGGCGACGGTATTCGTGTTCCCTGACCTGAATACCGGCAACACGACCCACAAGGCGGTGCAACGCAGCACCGACGGGGTCAGCCTGGGGCCGATGCTGCAAGGGTTGCGCAAGCCGGTGAACGACTTGCCGCGCGGGGCTCAGGTTGACGATATCGTGCATACCATTGCCCTGACGGCGATCCAGGCCAGCGTGGGGGGCTAAAAGCTGGGGCTGCTTTGCAGCCCATCGCCGGCAAGCCAGCTCCCACAGGATTTGCATAGCCCTTGAGCCTTGTGCAGTATCTGTGGGAGCTGGCTTGCCGGCGATAGGCCGCAAAGCGGCCCCAGGATTGATGCCTTACTGCTGAACCTGCCCCTGGTCATACTGCTGACCCGGAATCGGCTTCAGGTTCACTTCCACACGGCGGTTCTGCGCACGGCCATTGGCGTCGGCGTTGCTGGCGATCGGCTGGTCCGGGCCCATGCCACGTACAGTGATACGCGAGGCATCCACACCCTGCGAGGTCAGGTAGGTGCTGACCGCCTGCGCACGGCGCTGGGACAGGTCCATGTTGTGCTGGCGGCTGCCAGTGCTGTCGGTGAAGCCGACCACTTCGATGGTGTTCTGGTTGAACTGCTTGAACGAGCCAGCCAGGTTGTTCAGCGGCGAGTAGAAGCTTGGCGCGATGTTGGCCGAGTCGGTTGCGAAGGTGATGTTGCCCGGCATGATCAGCTTGATCTGGTCACCCTGGCGCTGAACTTCCACACCGGTATTGGCCATTTGCGCGCGCAATTCGGCTTCCTGCTTGTCGGCGTAGTAGCCATAACCGGCTGCAGCGGCACCCACGGCAGCAGCGCCGATCAGTGCGCCCTTGCCACGGTTGTTGTGGTCGATGGCGGCACCGGCGATAGCACCGGCCAGCGCGCCCAGGCCGCCGTATTTGGCAGTTTTGCTCATCCCGGTGGAGCCCTGCGCCTGCCCTTGGCTGTCATAAGGGTTCTGGCCGGCACAGCCGGTCATCAGGGCAGCGGCGGTTGCGACGATAATCAGACGACGCATGGTGAACATGGACAAGCTCCTACTGAATTCATGAATGCGACAGATCATAAAGGGATCTATGCCAGCCTTGGATTGCATCGGCGCCGAAAAATTCCGTGAAAGTGCCTTCATGTGCCATCAGGCACGCACAAAGGGGTTCTCGCGCATTTCGTCACCCAGGCGGGTATCAGGCCCGTGGCCGGTCACCACGATGGCCTCCTCGTCCAGCCGGTACAGCCGCTCCCTGATGGAACGGACGATGGCCCGCTGGTCGCCACCCCACAAATCGGTACGGCCAATGCCCCGGCGGAACAGGGTATCGCCGGCGATCAGCAGCTTGGCGTCGGCAAACCAGAAGCTCATCGAGCCTGGCGTGTGGCCTGGCGTATGCAAGGCCACTCCACATCCACAGGCCAGCTCCTCGTCATCCCCCAGCCAGCGGTCTGGCGCGGGTACCGGAGTGTAGGGCACGCCGAACATCTGGCACTGCATTTCCAGGTTGTCCCACAGCGACTGGTCGTCCTTGTGCAAGTGCAGCGTGGCGCCGGTCAGCTCCTTGAGCTTGCCCGAGGCGAGGAAGTGATCGAAGTGCGCGTGGGTGTGGATGATGCTCACCAGCGTCAGCCCGTGGGCCTGCAGGCGGGCCAGGATCTTGTCCGGGTCACCGCCCGGGTCGACGACGATGGCCTTTTTGGTCAGCGGGTCGCCGATCAGGGTGCAGTTGCACTGCAGGGGGCCTACGGGGAAGGTTTCGCGGATGAGCGCTGACGATGGATTCTGCATAGGGAATACGGGAACCGGTTAATCGAAGAGGGTCTGTACGCGAGCCAGTGCATCAAGGATGACGACCTCGGGTACCGACTCTATGCGTTTGGCAAATCTGGCTTCAAGGTCGACTGTGCGCACCTGATTGCAGAGCATCACGCCCTGAGTCTGCGTACCCGCACCGCTGAGCGTGACGGCGAAACCCGCATGCCTGGCAAAATCGCCACCTTGAGTGATCGGCACTACCACAGCCAGGCCTGACGCATTGAACGCAGCGGGAGTGAGCACCAGCGCAGGTCGCCCGGCACCCTGCTGCTCCCGTCCAACAGTCGGATCGAGATTGATGCAGACGATATCGCCCCTGGCGAACTTCACCCGTTTCACACTTCACGCCCTACTGGTGGCATCGCGTTCCAGTCGGCCATGTCCTCTGGCTCCGGTGCATCCAGATCGCACTGAGCCATCAGCTCTTCAAGGGTGTATTTGGGTTTCGACCTGACGGGTTTGAGCACCATGGTCTCACCCGCGGTATCCAGGCTCAAGGTAGAGCCGACTCCGAGACGCATCTGCTTGAGCACTGCAGCCGGCAAGCGAATCGCGGCGCTGTTACCCCACTGTTGAATCTTGATCTGCATGAGTATCTCCCAAGGTAGATACATAGTAGAAACCCTCCAAATGATTGCAAGCGAAATGTAGAGACGTCGTATCTACACTGTCATTTGCCCGGTATGGACAAAAGCCCTGCAACCTCAAGAAGGAAATGCCCTACATCACCTTGGGAACCTACTTTCCAGCTGCAAAAATTTGAAACGCAATCCTTGTCAGTTTCAAGGCAAGAACAACCTGAACAACCCACCCCCAAGCGCCCCGCCATTAGAGATCTCGATCCGCCCGCGTACCCCGCCGCTTTCATGCAGTGCCGCGATCCGCGCCGCAAAATACAGGCCTAGACCAGTACTGCCGCTGGTCGAGTCGATACCCTGAATGAATTCCTCCTGGCGTTCGAGCATCCGCTGTGGATAACCCGGGCCGTCATCGTTGACGCAAATGGCCAACTGGTTGTCTGCCTCTTCGATGGTGATCAGCAAGGCATGCGCGGCGAAGCGGGTGGCGTTGGTGATCACGTTGGCGATCACCGAGGCCACCAGCTCGCGGTCGAAGAAGCCCAGCGGGTTGTCGGTGTCGATGCGCCAGGTGGCAAGGATGTCCTTGTGCTTGAGCACTTCCTCGTGTGCCGCCAGCTGGGCTTCGATGAAATCGTCCAGTTCGTGGTAGTCCGGGCACACCGGCAACTGGTTCACGCCCAGTTTGTACAACCCCAGCAACTGCACCAGCATGCCGTTGAGGTGGCGAAACTCATGCTCCATCACCCCTTGCTCGGCACCACCGCGCAGTTCCTCGGGCAAGCGCTGCATCCACTGGTTGTGGGACTGGATCAGCGCCGACAGGGAGTTCTTCAGGTCGTGCACGGTGGAGGCGATCACCGTGGAAAAATCCAGCCCCAGGTTGTCTTGATTCATGCGCCGAACACTCGGATGTGCAGTTTGCGGTAGCGGTCGTAGCGGTTGTCGCTGGCGGGGATGCCGGCCACGCTGGTCAGGGCGTCGCGGCACTCCTGCATGATCGCGGGCTGAGGGTTGTCTCCGCCGATGCGCAGCAGCGCCTGGGCAGTGTTGAGGGCGATGCTGATGTTCTTCGGCTGCAAACCCAGCGCCTTGCGGAACAGCTGCAATGCCTCGCCGAGCTGCCCTCCCTGGTAACTGCGCACACCCTGGCGATTGAGGGTGACAGCTTCGGTAATGGCGTTGAGCACGCTGGGGTCGTCCGTCAGCTTGCCGACCCTCTCCATGACCTTGGGGTCGTCGCCATAACTTTCCACACAGCTCTTCAGCACGCCGATGGCAGCAGCTTCCTGCCCCATGGCCTGCAACTGCACGGCAACGGTCAGAGCCGAATCGACCGAGAAGAACTGGTTCATCTTGTCCAGACGCTGGATCGCCTGTTCGGTCAGCTTTGCAGCCGTTTCGGGATCGCCGGCCTGCTGCAGGCTGGCGGCCTTCATCATGCGGGCACGCACCTGCAGGCCTTGGTCCTCGGGGTTTTCCTTGGCCACTTCGCTGAGTGTGCTGTTGATCTCGACCCGTGTGCGCGCATCCAGGCCAAAACCGGCATTCCTGCTCATCAGCGCCTGCACCAGGCCCAGGTTGTTCTCGGCGTCCTTGTAGCGCGAGCTCTGGCCCTGATTCACCGCATGGCGAAATGCCTTCGAGGCACTCTCGAAGTCTTCGTTTTCCAACGCCAGCTTGCCCAGCGTCGACTGCCGGCGCACCGACAGCGGCGACAGGCGCACGGCTTCTTCAAGCATGTTCTGCGCACGCCTGGTTTCGCCTTGGGCCACCAGCACCTCGGCCATGCCATCGTACAGGCCCGGCATGATCGGGAAGGCCTTGAGCGCCTGCTCGTACACGCCCTGGGCCTGGGCATTCTGGCCACGCTTGTGCATCAGGCTGCCCAACGCCGAGTAGGCCCATGGCTGCGGGCGGCTGGCCAGGATGGCCTTGAGGAACTTCTCCAGTTCCTCGAAGCGGTTGAGGTTGCGCAAGGCATCTGCCCGATAGCGCAGGCACAGCGGGGCCAGGCGTGGGTCGCGCTTGCACAGCTCGGCGCAGGCAGCCAGCACTTCGGCCGGGCGATTGCGGTCCAGGGCCTGCAGGATCGGCTTGAGCAGGGTCTTGCGCTGGTACAGTTTCTCGACACGCTGGGCCAGGCCAACTCGGTTGAACGGCTTGGTCAAATAGGCATCAGGCTCGTGCTCGATGGCGCTGAGGACAATGGCCTGGCTGCTCTCGGCCGTGACCATGATGAATATGCACTCATGGCTGATGTGCTTGTCGAGGATAAGGTCTTCGAGCACCTGCTGGCCGTTCTTCTTGCCGTCGCCCAGGTGGAAGTCCTGCAGGATGACGTCATAGCGCTTTTGCGCGCACATGCGCAGCGCCTGCTCGCCGCTGTCGGCGGTGTCCACATCACGCACGCCCAGTTCGCGCAGCATGGAACGGGTCGACGTACGAAAGTCGGTAAAGTCGTCGACGATCAGAAAGCTCTTTTGCCCGTACTGCAGCATCAACACGACCTGCCTTGGAATGATTGAAAAATCGCGCGAGGCGATGCCACCGATAGCTGTATCGGCAGCTGGTCGGGAAAGATGAGGGTAGAGCACTGGCGGCCACGAGCCACGGCCTCGAGCCATCACTTCAACGAGCAAGACCTTGCTGGGCCAATATCACACCAGCAGCCCCAGGGACTTGGCCTTCGCCACCGCCTGGGTACGCCGTTCCACCCCCAGCTTGCTGTTGATATGGCTGGCGTGGGTTTTCACCGTGTGCAGGGAAATGAACAACCGCTCGCTGATCTGCTGGTTGGAACAACCCTGGGCAATCAGCTCGAGCACGGCCAACTCGCGGCTACTCAGGGCTTCGCCGCTGCCGATGCTGGCGCTTGGTATCTGCGGCAGGCGCTTGAGCAACTCGGCCTGCACCGGGCAGGCGGCAACTGCCTGGAGCTGTTCGAGAAGCCACTGCGGGTGCTGCTCCAGCAAAGGCTGGAACGGTTGCAGCACGCCGCCATGGGCTGCCGCCAGCAACCGTGGCAACAACTGGGTGGCCTGCTCTTCCCGACCTTCGCCCAGCAACAAGCCAAGCCACTGGCACAGGGCACTGACGCTGAGCATCATGCCGCCACTGGCCTGGCCGCGCTCGACCAGACCTGCCAGCCGTTGCGCCGCATCCGCGCTACGCGACTGGATACGCTCGAGGGATGCCTGCTGCAAGGCGATGTGCAACGGCAGCAACGGGTGGAACTCCGGGGCCGCCGCCGGTTGCTCGCCGCCATAGGTCTGACCCAGGCGCAGCAGCCAGGACTCGGCCAGGTCGATGCGCCCCTGGGCCAACCACAACTCGCATTTGACCAGGGTGATCATCGCCAGATAGTAGACCGGCGGTACATCCCAGATGTGCATCAGCCGCTCGGCCTCGGCCAGTTCGGCAAAGGCCTCGGCAAAGTGCCCTTCTCGGCCATCGAGCGTGGCGATCACACAGTGGCCGATGAGCACACTGATATCACGGCAGGCCCGCGCCTCGCCCAGCCCAGCACGTAAACGGGCACGACCCTGGGACGGCTGCAGACGCGACACCAGCAGGTAGCCCTCGTAAAGCGTCAGGCGGGCGCGCACGGCATAAAGCCGCTGTGCTGACAGCCCTTGCAGGCGCTGCAACCCCTGGCGTACTTCGTCCAGCGCGCGCAACACCTCGCCACGGGCATGCAGCACCCGCGCCCGGTCGTAATGGGCCAGGGCCTCGAACAATGGGTTGCCGACACGCTGGGCCAACTCCAGCGCCTCGCGGTTCCAGCCGCGGGCCCGCCAGAAATCGCCATCGGCAATCGCCAGGTTGGACAGCGTCGACAGGCACACCAGGCGTTGGCCATAACGCTTGCTCGGCAAACTCTGCAGCGCTTCACCGCAATAAGCCAGGGTGCGCTCGCGATCACCACGGCCACGGGCGATAACACCACTCAGCGCCAGCCACTGGGCCAGCATGGACTTTTGCGCGGTTGCCGAAGGCGCGGGCAGGAAACGGCTGAGATAACCCGCCAGGTCCTCGGCCGCGTCCAACTGGCACGCCAGGCCCAACGCCCAGCTGTACAGCACGATCAGCCGCGGCGTGCTGATAAGCAGGCTGTCGGGCAGGTCCATCTTCCAGCGCAGCAACATGCCGACGTTCTGTTCGGCCAGCAGTTGCTCCTCGGACAGGCTCTGCACCAGGTCGGCAGCGACATCGAGGTAACCGGCGCGCAGGGCCTGCTCCACCGCTTCGTCCAGCAGGCCCTGGCTTTCGAACCAGCGGCAGGCTCGCAACTGCAGGTCGGCCAGCGGCTCGCTGGCCTGGCGGCTGCGCAACAGGTCGGAGAACAGGTGGTGATAGCGGAACCAGTGGCCATGCTCGTCCAGCGGCACCAGGAACACCTGGTGCGCCTGCAAGAAACGCAGGATCGCGGCACTGTCGTGGCGGCCGCGTACGGCATCGCACAGCGGGGCGCAGAAACGTTCCTGGCAGGCCGTTTCGTAAAGGAAGGCCTGCACATCGGCGGGCAGCATGTCGATGACTTCTTCCAGCAGATAGTCACGGATCAGGCCCTCGCCGCCATGCAAGGCCTGGGGCAAGGCCTGCTCGTCAGCGGACTCGCTTGCCGCCAGCTGCCAGAAACGCAACCCGGCCACCCAACCGTCGCTGCGCTGGATCAGGTTGTCCAGAGCCTGGCCACGCAGCCCGTTGGGTTGGCGGCCGATCACCGCCAGTGATTCTTCGGCGGTCAGGCGCAAGTCCTGTTCGTTGAGTTCGACCAGGTGCCGCGACAGGCGCAGGCGCGCCAGGTGCCAATCCGGGCGTTGGCGGCTGGTGACCAGCAGCACCAGGCCGGGGGGCAGGTGATTGAGGAAGAACTGCAGGCAGCGGTCGAGTACCGGCCCCTGGGCCAGGTGATAGTCGTCCAGCACCAGCAACAAGGGAGTATCGGCTTGCAGGTACAGCGCCAGCTCGTCGAGCAGGCCGTCGAGCCATTCCTCGAAGGCGAACGGCTGGTGGCGCTGGCGCATTTTCAGCAGACCCATGGCCTGGCCGCCCAGCGCCGGGCAATACTGCTGCAGGCCTTCGAGCAGGCGTTCGAGGAATCGGCCAGGGTCGGCATCCCGTTGGCTCAGGCCCAGCCACAGGCTACGCCAGTGCTCGGGCAGCGCTTCGCAAAATTCGATGGCAAGGGAGCTTTTGCCGAACCCTGCCGGGGCATTGACCAGTAACAACCGCCCGCCGAGACCGGCTTGCAGCCGCTGGCACAGGCGCAGGCGCGGCACATGGCCGTCCGGCAAGGGCGGCCGGAAGAAACGCCCGTCCAGCAGGCCCAGGGCCTGGCTGGTGAATCCATGCGTACGGGACAGATCTGTCATGGCCGGCTCGTTCTGGTTGGAAGACTACGGCGGTATGGATGCTTGCGAGACTAGCGGGTAACGCTACGTATTTGAAGATGATGGGCGCAATTCCACTGGAAAAGACTGCGACAAAAAGCAACGTAGCTGATGGACAGCGACTGGGGCGGGGGTTTGGAGAGGTATTCACCAGCTTTATTGCTGTACCGGCCTCTTCGCGGGTGAACCCGCTCCTACAGGCATTGCGCAGGTTTCAAGCCCAGTGCAGTACCTGTGGGAGCGGGTTCACCCGCGAAGGGGCCGGTACAGGAAAATGAAACGCCCCGGACAAGCCGGGGCGCTCCGAGGTTGCGCGATACTTAGCGAATACCCGACTGGCGCAGTGCCGCTGGCTGGAAGTCAGCCTTGCTGGCACTGAAGCCGAAGTCGTAGGCGCGCTTCTCTTCGTTCTTCATGCCCAAGGCCAGGTAACGGCCCGACTGCAGGTCATAGATGGCCTCCAGGGTGTACCACGGCACTTCCACGTTGTAGTACGGCTGAGCATGTGCCTCGGACACGCGCCACAGTTGGCCACGGCCGTCGTACTGGTCAATCACCGCAGCCTGCCAGGTGTCCTCGTCGATGTAGAAGTCACGCTTGGCATAGATGTGCCGCTGGCCCGGCTTGAGGGTGGCGACCACGTGCCATACACGGCGCAGCTCGTAACGGGCCAGGTCCTGGTTGATGTGCCCGGCCTTGATGATGTCGGTGTACTTGAGCTTGGGGTCGTCGAGCTTGAAGGCGTTGGACGCGATGTACATCTCCTTCTTGCCCTCCAGCTTCCAGTCATAGCGGTCTGGCGCACCGTTGAACATGTCCAGGTTGTCGGAGGTGCGCAAACCGTCGGCGGCGGTACCCGGGCCGTCGTACGACACTTGTGGTGCCTGGCGTACGCGGCGCTGACCGGCGTTGTAGATCCACGCCTTGCGTGGTTCCTTCACCTGGTCGAGGGTTTCGTGCACCAGCAGCACGGTACCGGCCAGGCGCGCAGGCGCGGTCACTTCCTGCTTGAAGTAGAACAGGATGTTGCCCGGGTTGTTCGGGTCGTAATCCTTCATTCTTTCGCGGAAGACGAACTGGTCGGAGAAGTATACCGGGTTGAAAGAGCCGTTCTGCTGGGGCGTTGCCTGGGTCACCAGACGGCTGACGCTACCGCCCCGGTAGCGGGTGATGTGGTTCCAGATCACCTCCAGGCCGCTTTTCGGGATCGGGAACGGTACAGCCGTGCGGAAGTTGTTCAAGCCGTTGCCGCCCTCCACCAGGGTGGTCTTGGTGGCGTTTTCCTTGATGGCGGCGAACACGTCTGCCGGTACCGTGGAACCGCGATGGGTCTTGAATACCGGGATCTTGAAGGTGTCCGGGTAGCGCTTGAGCATGGCCAGCTGGCCCGGCGAGAGCTTGTCCTTGTACTGGTCGGCATTCTGCGCCGTGATGGTGAACAGCGGCTTTTCACTGCCGTACGGGTCGGACAGGAAGCCCTTGCCGTCGACGCTGCCCGCGCTCTTGGACAGCGGTTCCCACGGGCCGATCGAGCCATCGGCGTTGCCAGCCTTTTCGGCGCCCATCGGGGTCAAGGTACTGCCCAGCTTGGCCGCCTCGTCGGCGGATACTGCAGCCATGACGCTGGTCGCCAGCAGGGACAGGCCCAGCACACCGGCTTGCAGCAGACTTCTGGTCTTGTTCATGTCGTGTCGTCCTGGATCTGAATGCTTAGAAGTTCACGCCGAAGCTGAGCGCGACGAAGTCGCGGTCATCCACGGTGGTGTACTTGCCATCGAAGAAATTGGTGTACGACAGGCTCGCCGTGTAGGTGTTCTGGTACTCGGCGTCCAGGCCCAGGCTGACGGCCTTGCGGCCTTCCTCGAAGTTGGCGCCAGGGCCCGGCGAATAGCCGGAGACGTCATGCGACCAGGCCACGCTGGGTTTCAGGTTGACCCCGGCAAAGACATCGTTGTAGTCCCAGATGACTCGGGCGCGGTAACCCCAGGAAGTGCTGGTGGTAAAGCCATCGTTCTCGCAGTTGCGGCTCAGGTTGGCGGTGGAGGCACCGGCACCAGCGCCTGCGATGGTGCTGGCATTCAGGGCCTGACAGGTGTTTGCCCCACCGGTGGATGGCAGCGGGCCTGGACCAAACACTGGATCGCGACCGTAGCGGGTATCGTGGGCGCTCTCCAGGCCGCCCACATGGGTGACACCCAGCTCGCCCACCACGGTCATGCGGCTGGCGCCCATTACCTGGTCGAAGAAATGCGTGAGGGTGGTCTGGAACTGAGTGATCTCCTTGCGGCGATACCCGTGCAAGTCCTGCCCCGGCGTACCGGTCAGCAGCGAAGCGTTGCTCAAGGCACCGCCAATGGGGCGGACCCCGGCGAACAGGATATCCGTGGTATTCAGTTGCACCGGTGCGTTGGGGCGGTAGCTGAGTTCGCCGCTCCAGGCGGTCCCGGTGGGCAACGTGGTAGAGAAGCTCAAGCCATAAAGGCGGATGTCCTCGGGGTATTCGACGAAGTACTCGGAGTTACCTGCCACGATCAGCGGTGCCAATGCGCGCAGCTGTGCAGGCAATGCGCTCAGGCCGGCGAACACTGAAGGCGCGGCCCCGGTAGCACTGAAGATTGGCGCACGGCTGTGGTAGTTCATGAAGTAGGCGCCAAACTCGGTGTCCAGCGGCTCGAACATGTAGCGCATTGCCACGCCAAACTGGCCGCTGTCACGCGCATCGCGGTCGGCGCCGCGGCGCACCATCACCCCTTCCTCATTGATGTCCACGCCACGGGTGGCAAGGAATTGCTGCGCCGCCCCCGGCACTGTGCGACTGCTGTTGAGCACGCGCAGGTTGTCGGTACAGCCGTCGGCAATGATGTCTGGCTGGGAGAAGAAGGTGCCGCAGTTGTCGACGACCGTCTGGTCCCATTCGATCTGGTAGAAAGCCTCCGCCGACAGGTTGTCGGTCAGGCTCTGCGAAATGTAGAACATGTTGACCGGAATCAGGCCTTCCTTAATCTCGGCCCCCGGGCGGCGGAACGCCGACACGTCGATCGGGTTGATCGAGTTGATGCCGCCACCGATGAAGGTACTTTCACCCCAGCTCACCACCTGCTTGCCCAAGCGCACCGAGCCTGGCTGATCGCCGATGGAGTAGTTGTGGTAGACGAATGCGTCGAGCAGTTCGGCACCGGACGATTTGGCGCCTTCCTTGCGGTTGGAGTCGCTGATGTCCTTGAACTCGCGGCCTTCGTCCTTCAGTTCGAAGTCGTACCAGTACTTGCCGCGGACGAACACGCCGGTGTCGCCGTACTTGAGCTCCAGGTCATGGATACCCTTGAAGATCTTGGAGAAGGTTTCGCCCTTCTTGAAGTTCAGGTGGCCATCGTCGGATGTCTGCGACAGGCCCTTGCCGCCGTTGTTCACCCCGATCAGGTTCTTGTTGGGGTTGGCCGTCGACCAGCTGGCGCCGATGGAGAGCGACGAGTCGAACTGGCCTTCGATTTCACCAATGTTGAAACTGACAGCGAAAGCAGGACTTGCGAGCGTGGAAGCAAGGCTGACGGCCAGGGGCAACTTGGCCCGGCGCCAGAACAGGTTTGCAGATTTCATCGACGCTACTCCATGTACTTTTTTTGTTATGGCAGTGAGTCCTTTCAAGAACGGCCCGAGCGACCGGTTTGCAGGCTTGCGCCCGCGGCGACACGGCTTGCGCATGTCGCCTCCCCCATTCCTGAAAATCCCCTGGCCCCGACTATAGCCAGCAAGGCACAGGCGCTTGATCCCTCTAAAGTGTGATTTGCGCTCCGTGCGGCCAACTCGCTGCCATGTTGCACCGGCTGCGCGCTGGCAGTGCTAAAGGATGGCGTATTTCTGCCGTTTGGCAAGGTTCCACCCCTCTAGCGTGCGGGTCGCGCGCTGCAGTACGCGACCCGCATGGCGGTTACAGCGTGGAGAGGAACGCGCTGTTGCTAGCCTGCCACTGGACGATGTCCTGGCGGATGCGTTTCTTGTCGAGCTTGCCGACACTGGTCTTGGGAATTTCGGTAACAACGGCGATCTGGCTTGGAATCGCCCACTTGTTGATGTGCCCTTGCTCGACGAACGGCTTGAGGTGTTCCTTCAGCGCCTTGGCGTCGATGACCTGGTCTTCGCGCACCACAAGCAGGGCAAACGGGCGTTCACCCCACTGCGGGTCGGCCACCCCTACCACCGCCACTTCGCGCACGGCCGGGTGACGGCTGATCAGGTCTTCGAGGTCGAGCGAGGAAATCCACTCGCCACCGGTCTTGATCACATCCTTGATACGGTCGCGGATGTCGATATAGCCCATGCCGTCGAGCGTGGCGACATCACCAGTGTGCAACCAGCCGCCCTGCCACAGCTCCTCGCTTTTTTCCGGTTCCTTGAAGTAGCCCATGGTCAGCCATGGCGCACGCAGCACCAGCTCGCCCTGGGTTTCACCGTCGGCGGGCAGGAAGTTGCCGTCGCCGTCGACGATGGCCGCCTCCACCAGCGGCACCGGCACGCCGGCCTTGATGCGGTAGGTGACGCGCTCATCCTCGCTGCCGGCCTGCAGTTCGTCGTTCAGGTGGGCGGCGGAAATCAGCGGGCAGGTCTCGGACATGCCATACGCAGCGGTCAGCTGGATGCCGCGTGCCAGGGCGGCCTGGTACAACGAGCGGTTGAGTGCGCTGCCACCGATAATGATCTTCCAGCCGCCGAAGTCCTGACCTTGGGAGGTCGGGCAGTTGAGCAGCATCTGCAGGATGGTCGGCACGCAATGGGAGAAGGTGACCTTCTCTTCGCGCCACAGTTTGACCAGCATGTCCGGCTCGTAGCGCCCCGGATACACCTGCTTCATGCCCAGCATGGTGGCGGCGTAGGGAATGCCCCAGGCGTGCACATGGAACATCGGCGTGATGGGCATGTACACGTCGTTGCTGCCCAGCAGGCGCACGCTGTCGATGCTGCCAGTCACCGAAGCTTCGGCCAGGGTGTGCAGCACCAGTTGCCGATGAGTGAAGTACACACCCTTGGGGTTGCCGGTGGTGCCAGTGGTGTAGAAGGTGGTGGCCACCGAGTTCTCGTCGAAGTCCGGGAAGTCGTAGCGCGGGCTGGCAGCGGCCAGCAGTTGCTCGTACTCGCCCACCAGGTTGGGCAGCTCGGCTGTCTTTTCCGGGCCGTCGGTCAGCAGCAGGGTCTTGTCGACCGTGGTCAGTTGCCCGGCGATGGCCTGGTACAAGCCGACGAAGTCACTGTTGACCAGCACCACGCGGTCTTCGGCGTGGTTCATGGTGTAGAGAATCTGCTCGGGCGACAGGCGCACGTTGATGGTGTGCACCACCGCACCGATCATCGGGATGGCGAACATGCATTCCAGGTAGCGGTGGCTGTCCCAGT
Organism: Pseudomonas sp. A2; assembly: GCF_023100865.1. Classification (NCBI taxonomy): domain Bacteria; kingdom Pseudomonadati; phylum Pseudomonadota; class Gammaproteobacteria; order Pseudomonadales; family Pseudomonadaceae; genus Pseudomonas; species Pseudomonas sp. A2. The sequence goes on along the minus strand of NZ_CP039127.1, from coordinate 946,533 downwards.
CCATCACCGCCACGGTGTCACCGGCCTTTACCCCGGCTTCGGTCAGCACGTTGGCCAGGCGCGCGATGCGCTCGTTGAGCTGGGGATAGGTCAGCCGCATCTGGTCTCGGTAGACGATTTCGCGGGTCTTTTCATAGCGGCTGCCAGACATCAGCAGTCGCTTGATCAGCAGGGGGTAGGCGTAGGCGCCCTCGGCGGGCTTGATGATGCGGGTCTGCAACATGGGTATCCCTTTTCTGGAAAGCGGGCCGGACAAGTCTGGGAACTACTGTAGTTCGCCAATGTGACGGCTAAATCAGCCGAAGGAATGATTTGCGTGATGAAGGTATGAGTGGTGGGCGTTGACGGGCGGCAAGGTTGAACTAGACACTGCGCCGGCAGCTTCAGGTTATGTGGTGAAGCTGATGGCCTATTCGCGGGTAAACCCGCTCCCACAGGTATTGCACCATTGCAAAGGCTGGTGCAGTACCTGTGGGAGCGGGTTTACCCGCGAATGGCCGCGACACCGAAATCCCGCCCAGCCTCGGAGAACTTCATGCCCAGCCCGCGTCGCGCCGTGTTTCTCGATCACCAGTCCCTGGACCTGGGCGATCTCGACCTCTCGCCCCTGAAGCAGCAGTTCGACGAGTTCGAACTGTTCGCCGCCACCCGTCCTGAGCAGGTCGCCGAACGCCTTCAGGGCGCGGTAGCGGTGGTCAGCAACAAGGTCATGCTCGACGCCGCGACCCTGGCCGCCAACCCGCAACTGAAGCTGATCCTGGTGGCCGCCACCGGCACCAACAACGTCGACCTGGCAGCCGCGCGCGCCCAGGGCATCACCGTGTGCAACTGCCAGGGCTACGGCACACCGTCCGTCGCCCAGCACACCCTCGCCCTGCTACTGGCACTGGCCACCCGCCTGTGCGACTACAACCAGGCGGTAGCCGACGGCCAGTGGGCCAAGGCCAGCCAGTTCTGCCTGCTGGACTTCCCCATCGTCGAGCTGGAGGGCAAGACCCTTGGCTTGCTCGGCCACGGTGAACTGGGCGGCGCGGTGGCGCGACTGGCCGAAGCCTTCGGCATGCGCGTGCTCAGCGGGCAGATCCCCGGCCGCCCGGAACGCGCCGACCGGTTGCCGCTGGACGAGTTGCTGCCGCAAGTCGACGCCCTGACCCTGCACTGCCCGCTGAACGAGCACACCCGACACATGCTCGGGGCCCGCGAACTGGCCTTGCTCAAGCCAAACGCACTGGTGGTCAACACCGCCCGCGGCGGCCTGATCGACGAGCAAGCGCTGGCCGACGCCCTGCGCAGTGGCCACCTGGGTGGCGCCGCCACCGACGTGCTGAGTGTGGAGCCGCCGGTCAACGGCAACCCGCTGCTCGAAGCCGGCATCCCGCGCCTGATCATCACCCCGCACAGCGCCTGGGGCGCGGTAGAGTCGCGCCAGCGTATCGTCGGCCAGCTCAGCGAGAACGCCCAGGCCTTCTTCGCCGGGCAGCCACGCCGCGTGGTTAGCTGAGCCCGACGCCCGCCTCTGCTAAACTGCGCCACTTTTTTCCAGGAGGCGTCGTCCATGGACCCGCGCAGTGAAGTGTTGCTCCGCCAGGCAGAGCTGTTCCAGGGCCCGCTGCTGCTCGCCGGCGCCCCCGCCGACGGCCTGCTTGGCCAGTTGCCCCAGGCCCAAGCCTGGAGCTGGCATGCGGGCGACCAGGCCATGCTCGAAACCCGCTTCGCCGGCCGCAGCCACTATGCAGTGGAGCCCCCTGAAGTGACTTTCGACAGCGCCGTGCTGTTCCTGCCCAAGTCCCGCGAACTGGCCGCCTACCTGCTCAACGCCCTAGCCTCGCGCCTGGCGGGCCGCGAGCTGTACCTGGTCGGCGAGAAACGTGGTGGCATCGAGGGTGCGGCCAAGCAGCTGCAGGCCTTTGGCAAGCCGCGCAAGCTCGACAGCGCCCGCCATTGCCAGCTGTGGCAGGTGACCATCGAGCACGCGCCAGAGGCCAAGCCCCTGGAAAGCCTGGCCGAACGCTTTGAGCTCAGCCTGGAAGACGGCCCTCTGCAAGTGGTCAGCCTGCCCGGTGTGTTCAGCCATGGCCGCCTCGATCGCGGTACCGCCCTGCTGCTCAAGCACCTCGATGGCCTGCCGAGCGGGCATGTGCTGGACTTCGGCTGCGGTGCCGGGGTGCTGGGCGCCACGGTCAAACGCCGTTATCCACAGAACCGGGTGACCCTGCTGGACGTGGATGCCTTCGCCGTGGCCGCCAGCCGCCTGACCTTGGCCGCCAATGGTCTGGAGGGCGAAGTGATCAGCGGCGACGGCATCGACGCGGCGCCGACCGAGCTGAGCCTGATCCTGAGCAACCCGCCGTTCCACACCGGGGTGCACACCAACTACCAGGCATCGGAAAACTTGCTGAAAAAATCAGCCGTTCATCTGCGAAAAGGTGGCGAAATGCGCCTGGTTGCCAACAGCTTCCTGCGCTACCAGCCACTGATCGAAGGGGCGCTGGGCAACTGCCAGGTACGCGACGAGGCGGACGGTTTCCGCATCTACCAGGCAACACACGGATAAAAACAGCGCTTGCCGAAAGCGTTTTGCCTAGGCAGAATCCGCACCGTCCTAGGGGAGTAGTCTCCCGCGAGCGCCCTGCTCGCCCGGTACGCGTCAACATACTTGGTCCACAGACCATGGCGCGTGCGACCCACCATGCCAGCCTGCATGGCGAGATCCGCATAGACGGATCCAGGGTTTGACAAGACCTATGACACGCACACCTTACCCGGGGCGGGGAGGCTGTACGTGTCATAGCCGTGTCGACCCGCCCCCGTAGGAATCCTGATGCTGGAATCTTTGCTGGTCCCCACCGCCATCGTTGCCCTCGCCGAAATCGGCGACAAGACGCAATTGCTCGCGCTCATACTCGCTGCCCGCTTCCGCAAGCCCTGGCCGATCATCGCCGGCATCATCGCCGCCACCTTGGCCAACCATGCCGCGGCTGGTGCCGTGGGCGCGTGGGTCGGCAGCTTCTTCAGCGACTCGGCACTGCACTGGATCCTGGCCGCGAGCTTCACTGCCACTGCCCTATGGACCCTGGTTCCGGACAAGATGGAGGACGACGAGAACCCGGCGCGCCGCTTCGGGCCGTTCCTGACCACGCTGATCGCGTTCTTCCTGGCTGAAATCGGTGACAAGACCCAGGTCGCCACGGTAATGCTGGCAGCACAGTATCCGTACCTGATCATGGTCATTATCGGTACTACCCTGGGCATGCTGATTGCCAACGTGCCAGTGGTACTGGCGGGTAACTTCGCGGCGGACAAACTGCCGCTGACGCTGATCCGTCGCCTGGCGGCCACGGCGTTCTTCGTGCTGGCGATCGTGGCCGTGTACTCGGCGATGAAAGCCAGTGGCTGGGTGAGCTAACCCGAAAGGCGACAGGCTGACGCCGAACCTGTAGGAGCAGCCTTGCGCTGCGAAGAGGCCGGTACAGGCACCAGGAAATGTGGTGCTCTTACCGACCCTTTCGCAGCACAAGGCTGCTCCTACAAGGGGTAAGCATCTGGAAGTCGGGGCTTACTTCTTGGCCGCCTGATACAGCGGCATCACCTTCGGAATGGCCGCCTGCAACGAAGCAATGCGGCTCTGGGACGCCGGGTGAGTGCTCATGAACTCAGGCGGCGCGCCCTCGGAAACCTGGCTCATCTTGTTCCACAGAGTGATTGCGGCATTCGGGTCGTAACCGGCACGCGCCGAGAGCTCCAGGCCGATCAGGTCGGCTTCGTTCTCGTTGGCCCGGCTGTTGGGCAGGGTCATGGCATAGTTCACCACGGTATCGGCCATGGCCATGCTGCCCTGGCCGAGGCCAAAGAGGGCACCGGCGCCCTGGCGCGCCATTTCCACGCCATACGCCTTGGACATCGCCTCGCGGCTGTGCTCACGCAAAGCGTGGGCGATCTCGTGGCCCACCACCGCAGCAATTTCCGCATCGGTGAGCTTGAGCTGATCGATCAGGCCGGTGTAGACGATGATCTTGCCGCCCGGGCCGCAGTTGGCGTTGAGCTCGTCGCTCTTGATCACGTTCACTTCCCAGTTCCATTGCGCGGCATCCGGTCGGAACTTGGGGGTCTGGGCGATCAGGCGGTTGGCAATTACCTGCACACGCTTGGCATCTGCGCTGGACTTGTCGAGCACGCCTTTGTTCGATGCCTCACCCAGGGTCTGCTGGTACGACTGGGCGTACATCTGGTTGACTTCATCGGTCGAAAGCATGCTGAACATGTACTGCTGGCGCTCGACGCCGACAGCACCGCCGCTGGTGGTATTAACCGCCTGGCAGCCGGCCAGCAGGATGCCAGCACTCAACAGGCTGACGACAAAAGACTTACGCATGAAAACACTCCCTTTCTACATGCGCCGTATCCTAGGACGACTCGCCGGTGGGCCGCCATAGCCGCACGGAAGAATTTATTTTCCTGCGCCGGCCTCTTCGCGGGTGAACCCGCTCCTACAGGGATAATGCGATCGTTGTAGGAGCGGCTTCAGCCGCGAAGAGGCCGGCACAGCCATACATCAGGCCGGGGTCAAGCACTCCGGCGCATCCAGCTTCGGATCATTGACGAAATGCGCCAGGGCCCGCTCGCGCAACGTCGCCGGCGGGCTGGCCAGCAATTCATGCAGGCGGGCCAGCGGCGTGTCCGGGTCAAGCCAGGCCGCCTGCCCCGCCTCGTCCAGTATCAACGGCCGACGCTGGTTCATCGCCGCCTGGGTCACCACCGCACAACTCAGCCAAACCTGGTCCTGCACCGGGTAGGCCTCCCACACGGCGGCGAAGTACAGCGATGCGCCCTCCCCCGGGGTCAGCCAGTACGGGCGCTTGCGCACGCTACCGCGCCATTCGTAAAAGCCGTTGGCCGGCATCAGGCAGCGGCGCAGGCGAAACGCGTCGCGAAACATCGGCTGCTCGGCCAGGGTTTCGGCGCGGGCATGGGCGGGGGTGCGGGACAGGTCGGTGAGCCAGGCCGGGGTCAGCCCCCAGCGCGCCTTGGCCAGTTGCAACTGGCCGTCAAGCTGGCGCTGGATCAGCACCGAAGCCCCGGGCGAGATGTTCCATTGGGCTGGCTGGCCAACGGGAAAGCCCGGCAGACTGGCAAGAGCCTGGGGCCAGCGAAACAGGGCGTAACGTCCACACATGGGCGAATTCAAAACCTAGCAGATCAAGGTACCGGGGAAACTCTCCGGTTCGTCGCCAACCAGTGGCTGGGCATCATTGTACGCATCGATCAGCTGCCGTGCGTACTCGGCCTGTTCATCAGCCACGGCAAGCCCAAGCAAGCCCTGCATCGGCAGTTCACCGGCAGCACCGATCAGGTCACGACCAACCAGGTGCGCATCGATCCCCTCGCTGGCGAGCATGCCCGCCAGCATTTCAGCCTCGAGCAGGTTTTCCGGTTCGTAGATGCGCTGCATCAGTCATTCTCACCGAATACATCCAGCATCCACTCCTCGCCATGAACTTGCAGCACGAAGCGGATAGGCTTGCAACATACCTGACAGTCCTCGATGTACTCCTGATCGCCACCGGACAGGTCCACCGTGGTTTCGACTTCTTCGCCACAATAAGGGCAATCGTAGATCGCAGTTTGCAGCATCGCGGCCTCCGGGGTGACTTATGCGTATAATTGCCGGTCTGTTTACAGGGCCTGTGTGTGTCCGAGCCGTTTTTCGGAGCCCGCCCTTACCTTATTACCCTAGCCGTTTCCAACAAGAGAGCATGATGGGCGAATTCGATGCCATCCGACCGTACGACGACGCTGAGGTCCCTGCCGTTCTGGCACGCCTGCTCAGCGACCCGGCATTCCTCGATATCCTCACCCACTTCCGCTTCCCGCGTGCGGCCGGTGCTCTCGGCTGGTTGCTCAAACCGCTGATCGCCCGCCGCCTGCGCAAGGAATTCGCCGGTGTCACCTGTGTCTCGACCTTGCAGGACAAAGTCGAGTACTACGTCGACCAGACCATCGACCGCGCCACCGACGGCGTCACCTATTCGGGCGTGGAGCAGCTCAAGGCCGGCACCGCCTACCTGTTTCTGGCCAACCACCGTGACATCGTCATGGACCCGGCCTTCGTCAACTACGCGGTTTACCACGCCGGCCTGCCCACGCCGCGCATCGCCATTGGCGACAACCTGCTGCAAAAGCCGTTTGTCAGCGACATGATGCGCCTGAACAAGAGCTTCATCGTGCACCGCTCGATCAGTGGGCGCCGCGAGAAGCTGGCGGCCTACCAGTTGCTCTCAGCCTACATCAACCACTCGATCCGCAACGACGCCACGTCGATCTGGATCGCCCAGGCAGAAGGCCGGGCCAAGGACGGTGACGACCGCACCGATTCGGCGATCCTCAAGATGTTCCACATGAGCCGCAAGGACGAACCGTTCGGCGCGGTGATCCAGAGCCTGAACCTGACACCGGTTTCGATCAGCTACGAATATGACCCGTGCGACCAGGCCAAGGCCCGCGAGCTGTACATCCGCGCCACCACCGGCACCTACAAGAAGGCGCCGGGCGAGGACGACAACAGCATCGCCAAGGGCATTACCGGCTACAAAGGCCGGGTGCACATCAACTTCGCCCCGCCGGTGACCGAGTATCACGAGGATACCAAGCAGCTGGCAGCGGAAATCGACCGGCAGATCCTCGGTGGCTACCGACTGTTCCCGGTGCACTACCTGGCCTATGCGATGTGGGATGGCAGGGATGAGGCGCTACAGGTGCCGAGCGCCGAGAAGGTGTTCCCGGCCGATGAGCTGGCTCGGGCCAAGGAGGAATGGCAACGCCGCCTGGATGCCTGCCCTGAGGAGCAGCGGCCGTACCTTGTGCTGCAGTATGCGACGCCGGTGCGCAACCAGTACCAGGTCAGGCAGCAGGCACCGGTGGCCTGATCGATCCTAGGGCTGCTTTGCAGCCCATCGCGACACAAGGCCGCTCCTACAGGGGATCGTGCATACGGAGCGGCCTTGTGTCGCGATGGGTCGCAAAGCGGCCCTGAAATCTCAAATCCAGGTACTGAACCAGGACAGCAGCAACGCCATCGCCAGGCACGAAAAGCCGAGAATGTAGAAGTACCGCGGCACCCGCAGGTCGAACGCGTCCACCACTCCCTCGTCCACCGCCATGTATTCGCGAGTCTCGGCCTCGCGCCGCCGCGCACTGTGCAGCAGCAACCCGCCCGGGCAGGTCAGCAGCAGCGCCAGCAGATTGATCAGCTTGGTCGGGTGGGCGGCCAGGAACCCCCAGAGCACTTGCAAGGACATCACGCAACCTCGGTATGAGCGACGGCAAAGGCCGGCATTCTACCCAAGTCATGCCCGGACGCCCGGCTCAGGCGACAAAGTGTCATCGAATTTCATCTGGAATGGCATGAAATTTTGCCGGCCTCTCCGCGGGCACAGACAACAAAAAACCCGCTGCCTGGAACACAGGCAGCGGGTTTTGTTTTATAGCTGAAGGCTTACTGCCCCAGCACCTGACCGATGGTCGGGTCCTTGAACATGCGGGTCAGGGCATCGCTCAGCACATCGCCCACCAGCTGGGTGTTGGTTTCCTGGTTCGGCGCCATGCCGAAACGCTGGTCCAGCGAAGCGCCGTAACGGCCACTGTAGCGGCGGCCGCCATTGGACACGTCGGCACGGAAGGTGGCGCCGATGGTAGCCTCGGTCACGTACAGGTTGTCTTTCGGCGACTGGTACTTCAGTTCGGCCAGGGTCACGGTCAGCTGCGGCGCGTTGTAGGCGTTCGGCGTCGGGGTGAAGCCGAGCAGGCGTACGGCGGCTTCGGCCTGGGCCTGCAGCTTGGGCACGATGTCGTTGCCACTCACGCTGATGGTGCTGGTCTCGGGATACATGCCACCGCGAGTGCCCAGGGACTGCGATGCCCGGCCGTCAACAACCCGGACCACTACCGGCTGGCCATGGCCGACCGGGGCGAGCTGGGCCTTGAGCGTGGGTTGCGGATTGAGTTGTTGCGGGCTGTGGGCACAACCGACCAGGCTGAGGCTGGCCACGGCGATCAAACCGAACAACAGACGTTGCAACATGCGCGTTACTCCAGAAAAAGCGGCGAAGGCCCACAGTATACCTAGCCACGCATCGACCAGTCATCGGTCCGGCCCGCTTGTCACTATCGTTTCATCGCCGCGCCCTTATCCTTGCGCCAAGCCCTAACGCACAGGACTCGCTGCCATGGCCTCGCTCTGGACCCTGCTGTTCCAACGCCCGCGCCACAACACCTATGCCCGCCTCGATGCCGACGGCAAATGCCTGGCCTTCAAGCAATGCGGCCAGGCGCCCAGCGGCAGCGGCTGGGTCCAGATCGGCGAAATCCGGCTCGCCTGGCTGGGCCGCGAGCTGCCCGCCAGTGCCAGGGTTTGCGCCCGCGCAAGCCGCCGCTGGCACCAGCGCATCCTCGCGGCCTGACAAACGCTGCAATAAAAACCACGAATGGCGACATTTCTGCCCGCGACATCGCTATAATCTCCCCCCGATTATAAGGACGTCTCCTGATCGGGCCCCGCACTCGCCGATTGACCCCGGCAACTTCAATGCTTCGCCCACAGAGAGCCTTCCACTCAGGTCTTGCATCGGCTGTCGTGCCTGCTTTTCCGGCCCTTCACACTGCATGAACCTGCGGGTTGCCATCGCGCAGTCCCCTTTTGAGGTTCACGTCTCCAAAAGAGCGTGAAAAAACGGTTTTCACAACTTCACAAGAGTGTGGCGAGCAAATGAACAGTCTGGCATGTGCAAAAGCGGCAGATGTGTCCCGAACAGCCCTGAACAGGCCGCAAATGCGCTCATCCCGTATGAGTGTCTGAGCCGTTCCATAACGCACGCACGACACCTTGACCATAAGTCGAATTGCCGCACCCGTGGCAAACCGCGTTCAATACGCGAACCCGAAGACTGATTGGCGGTGTCCGCGGAAGTTGCAAGAACTGCGAAAAGTCGGACATGGCGACCCTGGCGAACCCAGGTCCTATGCTGTCAATTAGGTAGCTGTAGATTGTGGAGACGCGTGAATGGCGCAGAACGAATCGGTTGATGTGGTACTGGTAGGCGCAGGCATCATGAGTGCCACCCTGGCCGTACTGCTCAAGGAGCTCGACCCGACCCTGAAGCTTGAGGTCGTGGAGGCGATGGACTCCGGAGCCGCGGAAAGCTCCAACCCCTGGAACAACGCAGGCACCGGCCACGCCGGCCTGTGCGAGCTTAACTACACGCCCCAGGCCGCCGATGGCAGCATCGACATCAAGAAGGCCGTGCACATCAACACCCAGTTCGAGGTTTCGCGCCAGTTCTGGGCCTACCTGAGCAAGAAGGGCAACTTCGGCTCGGCACGTGCCTTCATCAACCCTGTCCCGCACCTGAGCTACGTCGAGGGTGACAAGGGTGTTTCCTTCCTCAAGAAGCGCTATGAGCTGCTCAAGCAGCACCATGCCTTTGCGGACATGGAATACACCGAAGACAAGGCCGTGATGAAGGACTGGATGCCGCTGATGATGCCAGGCCGCCCAGCCGACCAGCACATCGCCGCCACCCGCGTGCTCAAGGGCACCGACGTCAACTTCGGCGCCCTGACCAACAAGCTGCTGAAGCTGCTGGGCGACTCGCAGGACGCCCAGGTCAAGTACAGCAAGAAGGTCGTTGGCCTGCGTCGTAACGGCAAGGGCTGGACCGTGAGCATCAAGGACGTCAACAGCGGCGGTAGCCGTGAAGTGGACGCCCGCTTCGTCTTCCTCGGCGCCGGTGGCGCGGCCCTGCCGCTGCTGCAGCTGTCGGGCATTCCGGAAAGCAAAGGCTTCGGCGGCTTCCCGGTCAGCGGCCAGTGGCTGCGTTGCGACAACCCGGAAATCGTCAAGCAGCACCAGGCCAAGGTCTACAGCCAGGCCGCGGTCGGCGCCCCGCCGATGTCGGTACCGCACCTGGATACCCGCGTGGTCGATGGCAAGAAATCGCTGCTGTTCGGTCCATATGCCGGCTTCACCACCAAGTTCCTGAAGCACGGTTCGCTGATGGACCTGCCGCTGTCGGTACGCATGGGCAACATCGGACCGATGCTGGCCGTGGCCCGTGACAACATGGACCTGACCAAGTACCTGGTCAGCGAAGTGATGCAGTCGATGGAGCAGCGCCTGGAAGCCCTGCGTCGCTTCTACCCGCAGGCCAAGGCCGAAGACTGGCGCCTGGAAGTAGCCGGTCAGCGCGTGCAGATCATCAAGAAAGATCCGAAGAAAGGCGGCGTGCTGCAGTTCGGTACCGAGCTGGTCTCGGCCCAGGACGGCAGCCTGGCTGCACTGCTCGGCGCATCGCCGGGTGCTTCGGTGACCGTTTCGATCATGCTGGAACTGATCGAGCGCTGCTTCCCCGAGCAGGCCAAAGGTGCCTGGGCTGCCAAGCTCAAGGAAATCTTCCCGGCTCGCGAGAAGACCCTGGCGACCGATGCTGCCCTGTACCACAAGATCAGTGCCGACAACGACGTGGCGCTGGACCTGGTGGAAAGCAGCCCGGCGGCCAAGCATTACGCCTGATTCGGCCGGTAACGAAAAAAACGCCCCTCGGGGCGTTTTTTTGTGCCTGGATCTTTGTAAGCCTGTTCCGGCCCTTTCGCGGGTAAACCCGCTCCCACAAGGACCGCACCACAGCTAAGGGCTGTGCTGTACCTGTGGGAGCGGGTTTACCCGCGAAAGGGCCGGAGCAGGTTCACAAATCAGCCACGGGCCTTGGCGATGATCTCGATGTAATCCGGCGCATTGCGCTGGTCGGCAATCTGCTCGACAAAGGTCTGGCCGTGCTCGTCTTTGCCATCCAGGTCCAGCCCAGCCTCGACGAAGAAGCCGACAAAACGCTCGAAATCGTCGATGCGCAGGCCGCGGTAGGCCTTGACCAGCTTGTGCAGCGACGGCGAGGTCACGCCATCGGCCGGCTCGAACTGGAGGAACGACTTGATGTAGTCGTCGCTGATCTCGTCACCGATTACCTGTTTCTTGTCTTTACGCATTGCCGACTCCAACTGGACCATCACGAAATTTCAAAGGCCGGCAGTGTACCCCCCGCAGGCCGGGCGCCTCAACGCGTACGTACGGTACCGGTGTGCAGGTCGGCCCAGACGTGGCCGTTGCCGTAGGTGAGGAACTGCACATACAGCGTCTCGTTGCGCAGCAGGTCCATGATCACGCGGTAGTCGCTGAGCGGATAATTCAGGCTCAGGGTGCGGGTTTTCTCATCGTATACGGGTTTCTTCAGGCTCTTGGCCGCTTCACCGTCAAAGGTCAGCAGTACCTGGGCGATGGTTGCGCCCTTGCTCAGCGGCTTGCCCTTGAGGCGCACCTGCAACGACGAGGTGATCGGGATCGGCTGCTGGTCGGATTGGCGTTGGGTACCCACTACCACCGAGTAGTCGGTCACTTGCAACAATTGCTGGCCGGTCGGCGCTTCCTGGCGCAGGGACTGGTCGTCAGGTGGCAGGAACTGGCTGTGCAGCGGTGCGGCGGCGAGTGGCAGGCTGACCGCCAGCAGGAGGGGAAGAAACGCACGCATGTGAGGCTCCTTGAATGAAGGAGCACTCTAGCATGGAGTGCCTGGGGCGTATGACCCTATCGCCCTGTAGGAGCAGCCTTGTGCTGCGAAGAGGCCAGCATTGCCACAGAACATCTTTAGTCATACCCCCTTCGCAGCACAAGGCTGCTCCTACAGGGCAACGAAGCCGGTACAGTCGACATCAATCGAACTGCGCGAGCATCCAGGCCTGGTACTCGGCCACGCCTTCTTCACCTTCGCGCGGCGCCCAGTGCGCATGCTCGCCCTCGCCCACCGGCCGGTATGGCCCGGCCTTGCACTCGAACAGGATACTGTCCGGCTCCAGCACCACCAGCCCATGGTAGGTGCCGGGCGCCAGGTCCACGCCGAGGCAGTCACCACCAGCCCTTAGCACGCGTTTGTCAGTCACCGCGCCCTGCTCATCAAAGATCAGCAGGCCCAGGCACCCCTTGAGCACGATCAGGGCCTCGGCCTTGTCGTCGCTGAGGTGCCGATGCGGCGGGATATAGGTGCTCGGTTGCAGCCCGACTGCCATGCGGTGGCAAGGCTCTTCCATTTCATGGAAATTGTGATGTTGCCGCCCACGCGGGTTGGCTGCAGCCTTTGCGGCCAGCCCGGCGAACAGCGATTGGTCGATGAACGCAGGCTGGCGCATGATCACAGCCCCTTTACGGCGAAAATGCCGTTGGCGTTGCGCCAGTAGCCTTTGTAGTCCATGCCGTAACCGAAGATATAGCGGTCGACGCAGGGCAGGCCCACGTAGTTGGCCTTGAGTTCCGGGCTGGCCTTGCGGTCATGGTCCTTGTCGATCAGTACCGCGGTGTGCACCGAGCGCGCACCGGCGTGCTTGCAGAACTCGATGATGGCGCTGAGGGTGTGCCCTTCGTCGAGGATGTCATCGACGATCAGTACGTCACGGTCGATGAACGATACTTCGGGCTTGGCCTTCCAGAAAAGCTCGCCGCCGCTGGTCTGGTTGCGGTAGCGGGTAGCGTGCAGGTAGCTGGCTTCCAGTGGGAACTGCAGGTGGGTCAGCAGCTTGCCGGAGAAGATCAGGCCGCCGTTCATCACGCAGAAAACCACCGGGTTCTTGTCGTGCAGGTCCTTGCAGATCTGCTCGCCGACTTTGGCGATGGCCGCTTCGACTTCGGCTTCGGTGTACAGGCAGTCAGCTTCACGCATGACTTGACGGATATGCTCGAGATCGGCGGACATGGCGCTCTCCGGGGGTGCATTTTGGAAAAGCGGGCAAAGGTACGCATCCGCTCGTCACAGATCAAGCATTTATGGACTAACGTCCAGAATGACCAGACGACAGCACAGGCTGAATAGATTAATCTAGCGCGGTTTTTTTGCCCGCCTTTCGGAGCCCCCCTATGCCCACTCGTGAGATCCGCCATCCGCTGATCCGCCACAAGCTCGGCCTGATGCGCCGTGCCGATATCAGCACCAAGAATTTTCGCGAACTTGCCCAGGAAGTCGGCGCGCTCCTGACCTACGAAGCCACCCAGGACCTGCCGCTCGAAACCTACGAGATCGACGGCTGGTGCGGCAAGGTGCAAGTTGAAAAAATCGCCGGCAAGAAGATTACCGTGGTACCGATCCTGCGTGCCGGCATCGGCATGCTCGACGGCGTGCTCAGCCTGATCCCGGGCGCCAAGGTCAGCGCCGTCGGCGTTGCTCGCAACGAGGAAACCCTCGAAGCCCACACCTACCTGGAAAAGCTCGCGCCGGACATCAACCAGCGCCTGGCCCTGATCATCGACCCGATGCTGGCCACCGGCGGTTCGATGGTCGCCACCATCGACCTGCTGAAGAAGGCCGGCTGCAAAGAGATCCGCGCCATGGTCCTGGTCGCTGCGCCAGAAGGCATCGAAGTGGTGGAAAAAGCCCACCCGGACGTGCAGATCTACACCGCCTCGATCGACCAGCGCCTGAACGAACACGGCTACATCGTGCCGGGCCTGGGCGATGCCGGTGACAAGATCTTCGGCACCAAGCAAAAGGACGCCTGACCATGCAGGACGGCTTCAACGACCCGCTCTGGCGCCAGGTCGTTTCGGGCGCGCAAATGCTCTTCGTGGCATTCGGCGCGCTGGTGCTGATGCCACTGATCACCGGCCTCGATCCGAACGTAGCGCTGTTCACTGCCGGCATCGGCACCCTGCTGTTCCAGCTGGTCACCGGCCGCCAGGTACCCGTGTTCCTGGCCTCGAGCTTTGCTTTCATCACCCCGATCATCCTCGCCAAGGGCCAGTTCGGCCTGGCCGAGACCATGGGCGGCGTGATGGCCGCAGGTTTCGTGTACACCTTCATGGGCCTGATGGTAAAAATCAAAGGCACCGGCTTCATCGACCGCATGCTGCCGCCGGTGGTGATCGGCCCGGTGATCATCTCCATCGGCCTGGCCATGGCGCCGATCGCCGCCAACATGGCGATGGGCAAGGCCGGTGACGGCAGCGTGCTGCTGCCGTACAAGACCGCCATGATGATCTCGATGCCGGCCCTGCTGACAACGCTGATCGTTGCCGTGTTCGGCAAGGGCATCTTCCGTCTGGTGCCGATCATTGCCGGCGTGTTCGTAGGCTTTGCCCTGTCGTTCGCCTTTGGCGTGGTCGACACTGCCAAGATCGCCGCCGCGCCGTGGCTGGAGCTGCCCAACTTCACCGCGCCAGCATTCAACTGGCAGGCCATCCTGTTCATCGTCCCGGTTGCCCTGGCACCGGCGATCGAGCACATCGGCGGGGTGATCGCGGTCGGCAGCGTGACCGGCCGCGACTACCTGAAGAAGCCCGGCCTGCACCGCACCCTGCTGGGCGACGGCCTGGCCACCACCGCAGCCGGCCTGTTCGGCGGCCCGCCCAACACCACCTATGCCGAAGTTACCGGCGCGGTGATGCTGACCAAGAACTACAACCCGAAGATCATGACCTGGGCGGCGGTCTTCGCCATCACCCTGGCCTTCATCGGCAAGTTCGGCGCGCTACTGCAGAGCATCCCGGTACCGGTGATGGGCGGCATCCTGTGCCTGTTGTTCGGTTCGATCGCGGCGGTGGGTATGAACACCATGATCCGCCACAAGATCGACCTGGCCGAAGCGCGCAACCTGGTGATCGTGTCGGTCACCCTGGTGTTCGGTATCGGCGGCGTGCTGATCGGCAGCGGTGACGGCCCGGATGACTGGGGCCTGAAGGGCATCGCCCTGTGTGCAATCGTGGCTATCGCCCTGAACCTGATCTTGCCGGGCAATGATGGCTGGAAGCACAAAAAGCTGGATGATCAGTTGCCTTGATTCGGCTTTAGCCTGACCCGGCCACTTCGCGGGTAAACCCGCTCCCACAGGTACCCCGCTGCCCTCAGGCCTTGTGCAAAACCTGTGGGAGCGGGTTTACCCGCGAAGAGGGCAACCTTGGACTCAGGCTTTTTCGCACATCCCCGCCAGCGCCTTCACCCACTCCGGGTGATCATTCAGGCAAGGCACCAGCACCAGCTCCTGCCCGCCGGCCTCGACAAACTGCTCGCTCCCGCGCATGCCGATCTCTTCCAGGGTCTCGATGCAATCGGCCACGAACGCCGGGCACATTACCAGCAGCTTCTTCACCCCAGCCTTGGCCAGCTCGTCCAGCCGCGCCTCGGTATAGGGTTCGATCCACTTGGCCCGCCCCAGTCGTGACTGGAACGACACCGACCACTTGCCATCGGGTATGCCCATTTTCTGCGCAAAGGCCCTGGCCGTTGCCAGGCACTGCCCGCGGTAGCAGACCGCGCGCATGTCGGCACTGGCATCCTTGCAGCAATCGGCCGCCTGGAAGTCATGCTTGCCGGTAGGGTCCAGCTTCTTCAAGTGGCGCTCCGGCAAGCCATGGAAGCTCAGCAACAGGTGATCGTAATCCTGCTCCAGGTAAGGCCGGGCGCTGGCGACCAATGCCTCGATGTAGTCCGGGTGCTCGTAGAATGGCTGCAGCACGCGAAGTTGCAACGGCAACTGGCGTTCACTGACCGTCTGCCTGGCCAGTTCCACCACAGTGGTCACCGTGCTGTCAGCGAACTGTGGATACAGCGGCGCCAGGGTCACCTTGCGCACACCCTGGGCCACCAGGCGCTCCAGCACCTCGGGCAAGGCCGGCTGACCATAGCGCATGGCAATCTCCACCGGGCCATGGGGCCAGTGCTCGACCATTGCCGCCTGCAGGCGACGGGTCAGCACTACCAGCGGCGAGCCCTCTTCCCACCAGATCGAGCCATAGGCATGCGCCGACTGCTCCGGGCGCTTGATCAGGATCAGCGACACCAGCAGGCGCCGTACCGGCCAGGGCAGGTCGATCACATACGGGTCCATGAGGAACTGGTTGAGGTAGCGGCGCACATCGGCCACCGAGGTGGAGGCCGGGGAACCCAGGTTGACCAGCAGCAGGGCGTGATCGGTCATGCAGCGTCCTATGTCAGAGGCGGCTGGACAGGTTGTCCAGAGCCGATTGCAAATCGTTGAAGCGGAAGGTGAAGCCTGCCGCCAGCAAGCGTGCCGGGCGGGCGCGCTGGCCGCCGAGTAGCAGGGTCGACAGCTCACCCAGCCCCGCCTTGAGCAGCAGTGCCGGCACTGGCAGCAGCGCCGGCCGGTGCAAGGTGCGGCCAAGGCGCCTGGCGAACTCGCGGTTGCGCACCGGCTCCGGGGCGCAGGCATTATAAGGACCGCTGGCATCCTTGTGCTGCAAGAGAAAATCAATCAGGGCGACCTGGTCGTCTATATGGACCCAAGGCATCCACTGCCGCCCGTCGCCCAAAGGCCCGCCCAGCCCCAGTTTGAAGGGCAGGCGCAGGCGCGACAAAAAGCCGCCGTCACTGGCCAGCACCAACCCGGTACGCACCAGCACCACGCGAATGCCCTGAGCCTGCGAACGCATCGCTGTCTCTTCCCAGGCAATGCACAGTTGGCTGGCGAAATCTTCGCGCACCGGCGGTGAAGCCTCGGTCAGCTCGCGTTCGCCACCGTCTCCGTACCAGCCCACCGCCGAGCCGGAGATCAGCACTTCCGGGCGCTGTTCGCGGCTGCCCAGCCAGGCCAGCAACTGCTCGGTGAGGGTGACGCGGCTGGTCCACAGCAGGTTGCGCCGGGTCGCCGTCCAGGGCCGGTCGGCAATCGGGGCGCCGGCCAGGTTGATCACCGCGTCCAGCTGATCGTCCGCCTCCAGTTGCTCCAGGCGGGCGATGCCACGCACGCCGGTCCCACAAATTTTCGGCACCTGCTCGGGTCGCCGGCTCCATACCGTCAGGCGATGACCCTGGCCGAGCCAGTACTGACACAGGTGCCTGCCTATCAACCCGGTGCCGCCTGTCAGCAATATATGCATGGCTGTGTCCTCGCAGAATGCGGCGGTGGTCTATTTTTAACATCAAGGCACTTTTTTGACCCGACGCTCTCGGATAAACATAGGCCAACCTGCCTGCCAACACGGAATAACCTTATACAACATTTGAGCATTGTACAGGTTTGCCTGACAGCGTAGTCTGCTTACAGCAAGGTTTGAAGAGGCCATCATGACAGTACCTATCGCCATCATCGGGGCCGGTATCGCCGGTCTGTCAGCCGCCCAGGCCTTGCAGAAGGCCGGGCAATCCGTGCATTTGTTCGACAAGGGCCACGGCAGTGGCGGGCGCATGGCCAGCAAGCGCAGCGAAGCTGGCGCGCTGGACCTCGGCGCCCAATACTTCACGGCCCGTGACCGCCGCTTCGTCGAGCAGGTACAGCAATGGGTTGCCGCCGGTTGGGCCGCGCAATGGAAGCCACAGCTGTACAACTACCGCGATGGTGAACTCAGCCCCTCCCCCGACGAGCAGACGCGCTGGGTGGGCGTGCCGCGCATGAGTGCAATCACCCGCGGCCTGCTCAAGGACGTGACGGTCAACTTCGGCTGCCGCATCGCCGAAGTGTTCCGCGGTAAGCAGTACTGGCACCTGCAGGACACCGAAGGCTGCAGCCACGGCCCCTACAGCCGCGTGGTGATCGCCGTGCCGGCGCCACAGGCCACGCCGCTGCTGGCCGCTACTCCGAAGCTCGCTGCCGTGGCCGCCGGTGTGCAGATGGAGCCCACCTGGGCCGTCGCCCTGGCCTTCCAGACCCCGCTGGACACCCCGATGCAAGGCTGCTTCGTGCAGGACAACCCGCTCGACTGGCTGGCGCGCAACCGCAGCAAGCCCGGGCGTGACGAGCAGCTCGACACCTGGGTACTGCACGCCACCTCGGACTGGAGCCGGCAACACATCGACCTGCCCAAGGAAGAAGTGATCGAACAGCTGTGGGGCGAATTCGCCGAACTGGTCGGCTGCGTGGTGCCAGCACCTACTTTTGCCTTGGCCCACCGCTGGCTTTATGCCCGCCCGAGCAGCAACCATGAATGGGGCGCACTGGCCGATGCTGACCAGGGCCTATACGCCTGCGGCGACTGGTGCCTGTCCGGCCGCGTCGAGGGCGCCTGGCTCAGTGGCCAGGAAGCGGCGCGTCGGCTGCTCGAACATCTCGAGTGATGTAGGGTTATACAAAAAAAACTGTTTGCATAACTTCCGGGCTGTGCTGGAATGAACCTGTACAACTATTTTGTCTCGTACAGGTTTTTGGAGGCAGCCCATGCACGACTCATCCACCCACAGCAAGCCGCGTATCGCCATCAGCGCCTGCCTGACCGGGCACAGCGTGCGCTATAACGGCGGCCACAAGGCCTCCGACCTGTGCCGTATGCAACTCGAGGAACATTTCGACTGGTTGCCGGTGTGCCCGGAGGTGGCCATCGGCCTGGGCGTGCCGCGCGACCCGATCCGCCTGGTCGGCGACCCCGAGCAGCCGGAAGTGGTAGGCACCCGCAACCGCGGCATGGACCTGACCGGGCCGCTGCGCAGCTATGGCGAGCAAATGGCGGCGGAACTCGATGATATCTGCGGCTACATCTTCATGCAGAAATCGCCTTCCTGTGGCTTGGAGCGGGTCAAGGTATACCAGGACAATGGCCACCCTGCCTTCCACGGTGGACGGGGAGTGTATGCGCAGGCGTTCTGCGCACGGCGGCCGGACCTGCCGGTGGAAGAAGAAGGCCGCCTGCACGACCCCGTACTGCGCGAGAACTTCATCAGCCGCGTGTACGCCTACGCCGACTGGCAGCGCCTGCTGGCCGAAGGCCTGAGCCGTGGCGCTTTGGTGCGATTCCACTCACGCTACAAGTACCTGTTGATGGCCAACAACCCGCAGGCCTACCGCAGCCTCGGGCGCCTGCTTGGCAGCATGAGCAAGGACGATGACCCGCAAAGCATCGGCCCGCGCTACTTCAGCCAGCTGATGCAGGCTCTGCGCCGCTGTGCCAGCCGCGGCAATCATTGCAACGTGCTGCAGCATCTGAGCGGCTACTTCAAGGACATCCTCACACGGCAGGACAAAGCCGAGCTGCAGGCCATCATCGGCCAATACCAGCTAGGCGTGGTGCCGCTGGTAGTGCCGCTGACCCTGCTCAAGCACCATTTGCGCAAGCATCCCGATCCGTATCTGCAGCAGCAGGCCTACCTTCAGCCGCACCCCGAGAGCCTGGGCCTGCGCAATGCCGTCTGAGATCCTGTTGCCCATCGGCGAACTGGCTCGCCGCACGGGCGTCAATCCCGTCACCCTGCGAGCCTGGGAGCGCCGCTACGGCCTGCTCAAGCCCCAGCGTACTGCCAAGGGCCATCGCCTGTATCCGCTGGAGCAGGTCGAACGAGTAGAAGCGATCCTCGCCTGGCTGCAGCGCGGCGCCTCCGTCGGCCAGGTACGCGAGCTGCTCGACAAACCGGCCAGCACGCCGCCGAAAGGCGACTGGCAAGCCCGGCAGTTCCAACTGATCGAGGCCATCGCCACGCTGTCGCAGCGCGCCCTCGACCAGCAGCTCAACCAGGCGATGGCCTTGTACCCGGCCGTCACTCTGTGCGAGCAATTGCTGTTGCCGCTGCTCGACCTCCTCGACCTGCGCTGGCGCAACTATTTCAACGCACGGCTGGAACAGGTGTTTTTCCACAGCTGGTTGCGCAGCAAGCTGGGCGCCAGGGTCTACCACGACAACCAGTTGCTGCATGGGCCTGCCATCTTGCTGGCCGAAGACAGCGAACACACTTTCAGCCCCGGTTTGTGGTTGTGCGCCTGGCTGTTCACCAGCAACGGCCTGCCGGTCGAAGTGCTGGAGCACACCATTGCTGGCGCGCACCTGCAACGCGCAGCCACCATGCTCAAGCCACGCGCCGTGCTCCTGCACCTGGGGCCACGCATCGATGACAAGGCGTTGCACCGTACCCTGTCCAACCTGCCCGTGCCGACCCTGGCTGGCGGGCCGACGCTGGCGCTGCATGAAACCCGGCTGCGCGCCCTGGGGCTGCCCAATCTTGCCCTCTTCGATACCCCGCAGGCGGCATTGCGTTTGCTGCAAGCCCATGACCGCCAGCCTGGAGAGATGACCGCACCATGCACCTGACCTGGCTGCGCAGCGACCTGCGCATCGATGACAACACCGCGCTAGCCGCCGCCAGCGAACGCGGCCCGACCCTCGCACTGTGGCTGGTCAGCCCCGGGCAATGGCTGGCCCACGACGACGCCGCCTGCAAGGTCGACTTCTGGCTGCGCAGCCTGCGCGACCTGCGCCAGTCGCTGGAGCGCTTGAACATCCCCCTGCTGATCCGCAAGATCGACACCTGGGACCAGGCGCCACAGGCCGTACTCGACGTCTGCCGCCAACATCAGGTGCAAAGCGTGCACTGGAACGAGGAGTACGGCATCAACGAGCAACGTCGCGACGACGCCACCCGTGCGCTGCTGGAAAAGTCGTCCATCCAGGCCCACAGCCACCTCGACCAGCTGTTGTTCCGCCCTGGCACCATCCTTACCCGCAGCGGCGACTACTTCCAGGTGTTCAGCCAGTTCAAGAAGAGCTGCCTGGAGCACCTGCACCGCAGCATCCCTGCCCTGGCCCGCCAGATAAAACGCCAGGCACCGCTGCAGGTCAGCAGCGACCCGATCCCACAGCACGTGGACGGCTTCGAAAAACCCGCGCAGGCACTGCGCGACCATTGGCCGGCCGGCGAAGCCGAAGCGCAGGCGCGGCTGACCCGTTTTCTCGATGAAACCATCGACGATTACCAACAACTGCGTGACTTGCCTGCCAAGCCCGGTACCAGCCAGCTCTCCGCCTATCTGGCCGCCGGCGTGATCTCGCCACGCCAGTGCCTGCACGGTGCCCTGGCCAGCAACCGCGGCGAGTTCGACAGCGGCAGCAGCGGCGTGCAAACCTGGATCAACGAGCTGCTCTGGCGCGAATTCTACAAACACATCCTGACCGGTTATCCACAGGTCTCGCGTCACCGTGCCTTCCGTGCCCAGACCGAAGCCCTGCCCTGGCGCGATGCACCGGCCGACCTCGAAGCATGGGAACAGGGCCGAACCGGCTTCCCGATCATCGACGCCGCCATGCGCCAACTGCTGCACACCGGGTGGATGCACAACCGCCTGCGCATGATCGTGGCCATGTTCCTCAGCAAGAACCTGCTGATCGACTGGCGCAAGGGCGAGCGGCATTTCATGCGCCACTTGATAGACGGCGACCTGGCCGCCAACAACGGCGGCTGGCAGTGGAGCGCGTCCACTGGCACCGACGCAGTGCCCTATTTCCGCATCTTCAACCCGGTTTCACAGTCGCAGCGATTCGACCCGCAAGGGCGTTTCATTCGGCACTGGCTGCCGGAATTGCAGGGGGTGGATGAAAAAGCCATTCATTTCCCCGTGAAGTCGGCCGATCTTTTTGCTAGATATTCCTACCACAGTCCAATTGTCGATCTCGACAGCAGTCGTCAGCGCGCACTGGAGGCATTCAAGAACCTCCCGCGCCGGCAGGATCAGAGGGCAGCATCTTGAACAACGCACGCAGTATCTGGGTGACGGGAGCAGGCAATGGACTTGGCCTGGCTTTAGTGGAGGAGCTGCTCGGGCAAGGACACCGGGTAGCTGCAAGCGCGAAGCATGGCGAGGCACTGGATGCCTTGGGTGCACGCTATGGCAGCCAGCTGTTGCGTTTGCCGTGGCAGTTGCACGAAGAACATCAGGCGGCCCAGGCCAGCCAGCAGATCTGCCATGCCTGGTGCGCGCTGGATGGCTTGATCATCAACGCCGGTACCAGCGATTACCTGGCGGACGATGTGGCGGACAGCGAGTTGTTCGAGGCGATCGTCACGGACAACCAGTTGGCCGGCGAGCATTGCCTGGCCAGTGCGCTGCCGTTGTTGGCGAAGGGTGACTCGCCGCAGGTGATGGCGGTGTTCAACCGTTATTCGGCGCTGCAGTTGCATGCACCGACGCAGGTGCCTGCGGGCTGGAACAACATGCCGCAGTGGATGCGCGAGCAGCGTCAGGCGTTGGAGGCGCAGGGGGTTGAGCTGACCGTGGTGGGGCCGCAGTCGCTGAAGAACCCCGTGACACCGGCGCAGGCGCTACCGGAGGCATGGACGCCGCAGGATGCGGCAGAAGAACTGCTGCGGCGGTGGCCGCAGAGGGAGCCCGAGCTTGTGCTGGAGGTCTTGGATCTCAATGGCCTGTGGCCTTTGTCACACAAGCAATCGATGTAGTGACCGTACCGGCCTCCACCTAGACCACATCGACTTGAAGCCATGCGCAAGGCCTGTAGGAGCAGCCTTGTGCTGCGAAGAGACCATAACTGCAGAAGAACATCTGCTGCCCTGCCGCCCCCTTCGCAGCACAAGGCTGCTCCTACCGGGTAATGAGGTAGCCTGAGTAATGGGGCAAGACAGTTGCTCCCCAGGTACCTCGTAGATCTCAGGCAATGCGAGCCCCCGCGGAAGGAGAGCTCAGAGCGCCATGCGGTAATGCAGGCTATAGCTCTCCACCCCATCGTTGGGCTGCTTGATGCCCGCGTTGGAATAGTGAATCGCCCGCACGCCAATCTCATGCCCACCGGCAAAGCGCAATCCAAAGCCGATGCGGTCCTCGAACTGGAATGCCGAGCCCAGCTCGTTGTCTTCCAGCTCGGTGCTGGAGAATGCCGCCACGCCAATCCCAGCCTCTATATAAGGCTTCACCGACTCCCCGGCAAACTCGTAGACGAACACCGGCGCGAACGACAGGCTATGGTTGCTCGCGGTCTCGTCACCATCCCAATAGGTGTAGGCCCCATCCCAATACCCCGTCAGGCGCCCGACGCTGGTCTGCCACCAACTCGCTTCCCAATTCGATTGCAGCCCCAACCGGTAGACCATGGTCGAGTCACCGGTCTGCCCCACCGAAAACGAAACGTCGGCAGCCTGCGCCGACAGTGAGTGCCCCAGGGTGAAGACGGCAGCCGCCGCCAAGCCGAGCAGCTTCTTCATGAGCAACATCCTTCTTTGCTGTTATTGATATCCGCCTCATTTCAGGCAAGGCGGTAGAAAACGGCAGCGGTACGATAGTTCAGCTTCTTTCACGTTTTTTTCACAATGAAAAGCTTTCCACACCGTCCGACTTATGCCACAGCAAAGGCAGGATCTTTCTGAGAGATTGCGGATCGGCACTGGTCCAGAAGCGGGTATCCCTGGCCGGCCCATCGGCCAACAGGTCATCCGCGCCCAGCAGCCGCTGCAGTTGGCGCGCCACTGCGGCACCGGTGTCGATGATGGCAACGTCGGCTGGCACCATGCCGGCCAGCAACGGGCGCAGGAAGGGGTAATGGGTGCAACCGAGAATCAACGTGTCACAGCCAGCGGCCAGCAACGGCTGCACATAACCTTGCAGCAACTGGCGCAGCGCCGGGCTGGCCAGGTCACCGGTCTCGATCAGCTCGACCAGGCCCGGGCAAGGTTGGGTGATGACCTGTACGTCATTGGCAAAACGATCGAGCAAGGCAGCGAACTTGGCACTCTGCAGGGTACCGGTAGTGGCCAGCACACCGACCACGCCCGAGCGCGTGGCGGCGGCAGCGGGCTTCACCGCCGGCTCCATGCCCACCAGCGGCCAGTTCGGGTACAACTCGCGCAGGTCGGCCACCGCCGCCACCGTGGCGGTATTGCAGGCCAGTACCATGGCCTTGGCGCCCTGTTCATGGAAGAACGCAGCAATGCGCCGGAGACGCTCACGGATATAGTCCGGCGACTTCTCGCCGTAGGGTATGTGGCCGCAATCGCCCACGTACAGCAGCGTCTCGTTGGGCAGCAGGCGCTGGATCTCGGCGAGTACCGACAAGCCGCCAACCCCGGAGTCCATCACGCCGACCGGCGCCGAGCGCTCAGCCATCGCGCTTGCCGCAGACCGCACAGGCCGGGTCGCGCTTGACCCGCAATTCGCGGATACGAGTGCCGAGAGCATCGATCAGCAGCAGGCGGCCGACCAGCGGCTCGCCGAACCCGGCCAGCAACTTCATCGCCTCCAGCGCCTGCAGGCTGCCTACCAGGCCCACCAGCGGACCGATCACGCCGGCTTCGCTGCAGGTCAGTTCGGCTTCGCTGCCATGGCCATACAGGCAGTGGTAGCAAGGGCTGTAGTCACGCCGTGGATCGAATACCGACAACTGCCCTTCCAGGCGGATCGCCGCACCGCTGACCAGCGGCTTGCCAGCCGCGACACAGGCAGCGTTGACCGCCTCACGGGTACCGAAATTGTCAGAGCAGTCCAGCACCAGGTCGACCGCTGCCACAGCGGCCGCCAGCGAGTCCTCGTCCAGAGCCTGGCGATGGGCAACCAGGCTGATTTCCGGGTTGATTGCCTGCAGGCGCTGCAGGGCCGAATCGACCTTGCTCATGCCCACGCTCGCACTGTCGTGGATCACCTGGCGTTGCAGGTTGGTCAGGTCGACGGTGTCAAAGTCCGCCAGGTGCAGCTCACCGACCCCGGCGGCGGCCAGGTACAAGGCGACGGGCGAGCCAAGGCCGCCGAGCCCGACGATCAGCGCCTTGCTCTGCTTGAGCCGCAACTGGCCGTCGATGTCGATCTGGGCCAGCAAAACCTGCCGGCTGTAACGCAGCAGTTCCTGATCACTCAGCATGGCAGGCACCCCAGGGTAATGCGTTCATGGCCGCCCAGGTCCGTGCGGCTGGCGACCTCGATGAAGCCTTGTTCAGCCAGCAAGGCGCGCACCGCCGCTGCCTGATCGTAGCCGTGCTCCAGCAGCAACCAGCCACCCGGTACCAGGTGCGCGGGGGCCTGGGCAGCGATCACGCGCAGGTCGTCCAGGCCATCGGCACCGGCCACCAGCGCACTGCTGGGCTCGAAGCGTACATCACCGGCGACCAAATGCGGGTCTGCAGCGGCGATGTAGGGCGGGTTGCTGACAATCAGGTCGAAACGCTCGCCGGCCAGGCTGTCGAACCAATGGCTGAGCCGTACCTGGGCGTTCGCCAGGCCCAGGCGCTGGCGGTTGCGCTCGGCCAGGGCGACGGCCTCCTCCACCCGGTCCACTGCGGTTACCTGCCAGGCCGGGCGATCGCTGGCCAGGGCCAGGGCAATCGCGCCGGTGCCGGTGCCCAGGTCAAGGACCTTGGCCGGCGTGGCGGGTTGCAGTTCAAGGGCAGCTTCGACCAGCAGCTCGGTATCCGGCCGCGGGATCAGGGTATGCGGTGCCACTTCCAGGTCGATCTTCCAGAAGCCCTGCAGCCCGAGAATGTAGGCGACCGGTTCGCCGCCACGGCGGCGCTGCAGGTAGCCAGCATAGGTCTCGGCATCTTCGCTGCTGACGATTCGCTCGGGCCAGGTGTGCAGGTAGCTGCGCGATTTGCCGATGGCCGCGGCCAACAGCAACTCGGCATCCAGCCGCTCGGTAGGCGACTCTGGCAACTGCGCGTTGCGCAGCAGGCTGGCGATGATGGTCATCAGTCCCCCAGAGCGGCCAGTTGATCGGCCTGGTATTCGGCCAGCAGCGGTTCGATCACCGCCTCCACCCCGCCGGCGAGGATATCGTCCAGCGAGTACAGGGTCAGGTTGATACGGTGGTCGGTCACCCGCCCCTGTGGATAATTGTACGTACGGATGCGCTCGGAACGGTCGCCAGAGCCGACCAGCAGCTTGCGCTCGGTGGCGATGGCGTTCTGCGCGGCGCTGGTCTGCATGTCGTTGAGCTTGGCCGACAGCCAGGACATGGCACGGGCACGGTTCTTGTGCTGCGAGCGCTCTTCCTGGCACTCGACCACGATACCGGTGGGCAAGTGGGTGATCCGGATCGCCGAGTCGGTCTTGTTGACGTGCTGGCCGCCGGCACCGGATGCGCGATAGGTATCCACCCGCAGGTCGGCCGGGTTGATCTCGATAGCCGCCTGCTCGTCCGGCTCGGGTAGTACTGCCACGGTGCACGCGGAGGTGTGGATACGGCCCTGGGATTCGGTCTCGGGCACGCGCTGCACGCGGTGCGCGCCAGACTCGAACTTGAGCTTGCCGTACACGCTCTCGCCTTCGACGCGGGCGATGATTTCCTTGTAGCCGCCGTGCTCGCCTTCGTTCTCGGAGAGGATTTCCAGGCGCCAGCCACGCTTTTCGGCGTAGCGTGAATACATGCGGAACAGGTCGCCGGAGAAGATCGCCGCCTCGTCGCCACCGGTGCCGGCACGGATTTCGAGGAACACGTTACGGCCATCGTTGGGGTCCTTGGGCAACAGCATGCGTTGCAGCTGCGACTCCAGCGTCAGCAGTTGTTCCTTGGCTTCACGCACTTCTTCCACGGCCATTTCGCGCAGGTCCGGGTCACTGTCCTTGAGCAGCGCCTGGGCACCTTCGAGGTCGTCCTGGACTTTGCGCCACTCTTTATAAGCAGCGTAGACCGGCTCGACTTCGGCGTACTCACGGGAATAGGCGCGAAAGCGCGTCTGGTCGGAAATGACCTCGGCATCACCAAGCAGAGCGGTGAGTTCTTCGAAGCGGTCCTGGAGGATTTCCAGTTTGTTCAGCAGCGACGCTTTCATTGCGGGGATTTGTCCGTCGAGCCCTCGTTGAGGGCAAAGAGTTCCTGGGCCATGGCCAGCGCATCGAGGCGGCCCTCGGCCGAGAGCCTTTTCAATTGCACGCTGGGCGCGTGCAGGAGTTTGTTGGTCAGCCCCCGGGCCAGTTGGGCCAGTACATCTTCGGGGTTGCCGCCGTTGGCCAGCAGCCGCTGGGCCTTTTGCAGCTCTTCGTCGCGCAGGCGCTCGCATTGCTGGCGATAGGCCTTGAGCACATCCACCGCGGCCAGCTCGCGCAGGCGCAGCATGAAGTCCTCTGCCCCCACCGACACCAGCTCTTCGGCGGCCTGGGCCGCGCCCTGGCGACTTTTGAGGTTTTCTGCCACAACGTCGTGCAGGTCATCGACAGTGTACAGGTAGACGTCATCCAGTTCGCCGACTTCGGTTTCGATATCGCGCGGTACGGCAATGTCGACCATGAAAATCGGCTTGTGCCGGCGCTGCTTCAGCGCGCTCTCGACAGCACCCTTGCCAAGGATCGGCAACTGGCTGGCAGTGGAACTGATGACGATATCGCTGTTGGCCAGTTCCTGTGGGATGTCGGCCAGCAGAACCGCGTGCGCACCGAACTGTTCGGCCAGGATGCTGGCCCGCTCGAGGGTACGGTTGGCCACGACGATACGGCGCACGCCCTGCTCATGCAGGTGGCGGGCGACCAGGGTGATGGTTTCGCCAGCACCGATCAGCAGGGCCTGGCTGCGGCCCAGGTCGCTGAAGATCTGCTTGGCCAGGCTGACCGCGGCAAACGCCACCGACACCGGGTTTTCACCGATGGCAGTGTCGGTGCGCACCTGCTTGGCGGCACTGAAGGTGGCCTGGAACAGCCGCCCGAGCAGCGGGCCGACGGTGCCGGCCTCACGCGCCACGGCATAGGCGGACTTCATCTGGCCGAGGATCTGCGGTTCGCCGAGCACCAACGAGTCCAGGCCGGAGGCCACCCGCATCATGTGCTTCACCGCCTCGTGCTCTTCGTGCACGTAGGCGCTGGCGCGCAGCTCGTCCAGGCTGAGGCGGTGGTAGTCGGCGAGCCATTGCAGCACGGCATCGGCGGACAGGTGGTCCTGCTCGATATAGAGCTCGCTACGGTTGCAGGTCGACAGAATCGCCGCTTCGCGGCTGGATGTCAGCCGGCAGAGCTGCTGCAGGGCGTCTACCAGCTGCTCTGGGGTAAACGCCACGCGCTCGCGTACGTCTACCGAGGCAGTCTTATGGTTGATACCAAGTGCAAGAAAGGCCATGCAAGGTCGCTGGTTGTGACGGGAAGCCGATAATTGTCCTCTTTCGCAGGTTTTTGGACAACCACCGTTCGCTATTGCGCTGATAGCGCTGCCGCTATCGCCGGCTCCAGGCCAGCATCAGCGGCAACTTCAGCTCATAACCCCCGCTTTTGATCTTGATCTTCGCGGGGCCGGAGGTAGGGAGCCCCGGAGCGCAGGGGCCGGATGATGGGAGCTCTGTACAAGCGAAAAGGTGAGTATGCTTCGCCATCGTAAATGGACTGGGCTTTTTGGATGTGGGCATTCGCATCGAGTAGACATTCATTCGCGATGGTGGCGCCAAGTCACCTTTCCGCCCTTACGGCGGGTCCCTTTTTGTCGTGGCAAAAAGGAACCAAAAACCGTCGGCTCCCATCATCCGGCCCCTACGCTTCGCTCCGGGGTACCCTCGCTATGGGCCTGCTCCCGAGAGTACGCGCTGCAGGCCCCATCCATGGGGCCTCAGCGCTTGACGGGCATCCATGCCCGTCACCTCCCTCCGCAGTCCCTTCGCTCGGCCTCCTGAAGTCGCACTATGCGGCGCCTGAACTACCGCGCGCTTAGAAGCAAGAACCATCGGCTCGACATCTCCTTAGTTAATTACACCGACCAAGTCGAGAGGACTTTTGACATATCTCTACAAGACTTATCCACAGTCTTGTAGTCCTTTTCCCAAATACATGCCCAGCTGTTGCTCCACCCTCTTTCCGCGCCTAGCCTTGACGCCGCTACATCGATATTCCTCACCCACATGATGACCAAGGAGCGGTAGATATGGCTTTGGACGCGTATTTGAAAATCGACGATATCCCAGGCGAAGCCTTGGACGAGAAGTACGGCAAGTGGATTGAAGTCACCGGTTATGATTTCGGTGTAAGCCAAAGCACCTCTGCCACTGCAAGCTCGGCAGGGGGTGCCACTTCGGGGCGCACCGAAGTGAGCCATTTCACTTTTACCAAGTTTCTCGACAGCGCCAGCTGTAAACTCATGGAGGCCAGTTGCGCGGGGCAGCATCTCAAGGAAGTCAAACTCGCGCTGTGCCGCGCGGGCGGTGACAAGCTGAAGTACTACGAGATCATCCTAGAAGAAGTGATCATTGCCGATTACGCCCAGAGCGCCGCCGACGGCGTGCCTATCGAGGTGGTTCGCCTCGATTACGGCAGAATCAAGACCACCTATACCCTGCAGAAGCGCATCGACGGCTCGGGCGGCGGCAATATTGCCGGTGGTTGGGACCGGATCGGCAACAAGAAGTACGCGTGAGGTATCGCCATGTACGAAGCCCGCGCTTTCATCAACCCCAGGATGCAGAACTATCACACCCTCAAGGCCGGCCTTGCGCTTGGCGGGCATGCCGCAAGCAAGTTCGACATCCTGAATGCACACATTTACAACAGCGTGGTCAGAAGCGGCGAACTGGTGATCGTCGGCGACTGGTCTACACCTTCTTGTACTAGCCAGGAGGCGTACCTGATGTCGAAGGCTGCCGTGACACACATGGGGCTGATGCGCAGTGGTCAGGGGGCTGATGAGTTCTTTCTGGATAATTTCGAGTTGCTGAAGAGCTTGCTTGCCCATGCTTCACTGGGCGCAGGCGTGGTCAGCGATGGCTGGAGCAGGCATCTGAAGGCCATTCAGGACACATTGCTGGAAATCGACAACCTGTATAAAGCGCACATGAGTTCAGGAACCCTCAACGCCCGCGAGCAGTTTTATGCCAAGCGGGCGGCAATCTTCACGAAACTGGATGAGCAACTGGGAAAATTGGCAGCGTTCGGCTCGGGCTTACGCAACAAGGGCTCTATCAAGAGAACGCTAGCCATTTCCACCAAAAGGTATTTACATACGGGTGAAATTACAGGCTATGCGGATAAAGTTGCCGGGGTTAGCAAGGCTGCCAACCTGATTAAGAAAGGCACCTATATAGGCATTGCACTGGAGGTTGCAAGTACAGGTCTATCAATCAACAAAGCCTGTACTGAAGGGAGAGAGGAAGACTGCAGAAGAGCTAAAATTGTTGAGAGTAGCTCTTTGGCAGGTAGCGTGGGAGGAGGCCTAGTTGGTGCATATGCAGGCAACATACTTGGCGTGGCAGCTTGCGGTGTGGTTCTGGGAATCGCATCGGGTGGGCCTGGGGCAATCGTTTGTGGTGTAGCGGGTGGAGCTTTCGGGGGGATGCTAGGCGGGAAGCTCGGAAGCGATGGAGGAGAACTGATGGGAAATGTATTCTACGAGCGGGTGGTGAAGTGAGCACAGCTCATGAAATTTTGGGAGTGGTGTTCGCCATTCTTATCACCGCGATCTTCGTATCCATGTCGATAACGCTATATTTATCCCATCGCCTGACTGAACACATTGAGTCAATGCTACCCAATTGCAAGTTAATCAGCGAAAACAGAAAAACATATGCCGGACTTGGCTTTACCGGGAAAGTTTTTCGATTCGGAACAATATCTTTAATGTTAACTTTCCCAAAAGCCTATGCACGTAAAGGCTTGATAGATATCAGAGAAGTAAACCAATTACCAAACCACACGAGGAAATCACTTATCAGACTCGTCATTGTATGCCTAGCGCTTTTTCTCGCACTGCTACTCTTTAGAGCACTCCTATATGTTGCCGATCATTACCAAACCCTTTGAAAGCAGCACTAAACCTCAAGCACACGCCCCAGCGAACCTCTCCCCCACCCCGCTGTCCCACTCAGCACCAGCCAGGCTGTAAACCGCGACCTTCGCAGGTGGGTTTGCCCCCGCGCTTGTGTCATCATGCTCCGACCGCCGGTGAGTCCTTTTTAAAGCCTTCTATGAACAAACCATACGCATTGCTGCTTGCCTTCGCCCTGCTCCAGGGCTGCCAGAGCCTGGCCCCGCAAAAGGCCGAGCCTCCCGTCGCCGAGGCCGGCAAGAGCGAGGCGGAAAAACCCGTGGTGTATGGCTCGTTCAAGCAGGATACGCTCTACAGCCTGCTGGTGGCCGAACTGGCCGGCCAGCGCAACCGCTTCGACATCGCCCTGGCCAACTACACCGACCAGGCCGCGAAAACTCAGGACCCCGGGGTTTCCGAGCGCGCCTACCGCATTGCCGAATACCTCGGCGCCGACGAACCGGCACTGGACAACGCCCTGGTCTGGGCCCGCAACGACCCGCAGAACCTCGACGCCCAGCGCGCCGCCGCCATCCAGCTGGCCCGCGCCGGCCGCTATGACGACTCCATGACTTACATGGAAAAGGTCCTGCAGGGCCAGGGCGACACCCATTTCGATTTCCTCGCCCTGTCCGCCGCCGAAACCGACCAGAGCACCCGCGACGGCTTGCTGCAAAGCTTCGAACGCCTGCTGGTGAAGTACCCGGACAACAGCCAGCTGGTGTTCGGCAAGGCCCTGCTGCTGAACCAGGACGGCAAGGCCGAAGAAGCCTTGGAGTTGCTCGAGTCGCACCCGCCGCAAAACGGCGAAGTCGCCCCGGTCCTGCTGCGCGCGCGCCTGCTGCAAGCCCTGGACCGCGGCCCGGAGGCCCTGCCACTGCTGCGCGGGGCGATTCGCGACAACCCGGACGACAAGCGCCTGCGCCTGACCTACGCGCGCACCCTGGTCGAACAGGACCGCATCGCCGATGCCAAGGGCGAGTTCCTCAGCCTGGTCCAGCAATACCCCGAGGACGACGAGCTGCGCTATTCGCTGGCGCTGGTGTGCCTGGAAAACAAGGACTGGGATGAAGCCGAGGGCTACCTGCAGGAGCTGATCGAACGCGACAGCAACGTCGACGCCGCGCACCTGAACCTGGGCCGCATCCGCGAAGAGCGCCACGACCCTGCAGGCGCCCTGCGTGAATACGCCCTGGTCGGCCCGGGCCCCGACTACCTGCCGGCGCAGCTGCGCCAGGCCGACATCCTGATTGCCAACGGCCGTGGTACCGAAGCCTCGCGCCTGCTCGCCGATGCCCGCGAATCCCAGCCGGACTACGCCATACAGCTGTTCCTGATCGAATCGGAAAGCTACAGCAACAACAACAAGGACGCCCAGGCCAGCCAGGTGCTGCAGCAAGCCATCCAGCGCTACCCGGACGACCTCAACCTGCTGTACACCCGTGCCATGCTGGCGGAAAAGCGTGACGACCTGCCGCAGATGGAAAAAGACCTGCGCGCCATCATCGCCCGCGAGCCGGAAAACGCCATGGCCCTGAACGCCCTCGGCTACACCCTGGCCGACCGCACCACCCGCTACAGCGAAGCCAAGGCGCTGATCGACAAGGCCCATCAGCTGACCCCGGATGACCCGGCGGTGCTCGACAGCCTGGGTTGGGTCAATTACCGCCTGGGCAACCTCGACGAGGCTGAAACCTACCTGCGCAAGGCTTTTGCCAGCTTCCCAGACCACGAAGTGGCCGCCCACCTGGGCGAAGTGCTATGGGCCAACGGCAAGCGCCGCGAAGCCCGCCAGGTCTGGGCCAAGGGCTTCGAAGCCCAGGCCGACAGCCCCATCCTGCGCAAGACCATCCTGCGCCTGACCGGATCCGAGACTCTCTAACGCCATGTTCCTGCGCCATTGCATTACCTTCACCCTGATCGCCCTGCTGGCCGGCTGTGCCGGCTTCGGTAGTCGCGAGGCCCTGCAGGGCCACGGCGACCCGCAGCAGTGGCGCGCCCATAAAGAGCAACTGAGCAGCCTCGATGGCTGGCAGATCAACGGCAAGGTCGGCATCCGTGCCCCGCGCGACTCCGGCAGCGGCACGCTGTTCTGGCTGCAACGCCAGGACTATTACGACATTCGCCTGGCCGGCCCGCTGGGCCGTGGCGCCGCTCGCCTGACCGGCCGCCCCGGCGGCGTGGTACTGGAAGTGGCCAACCAGGGCCGCTACGAGGCCCTCAGCCCCGAAGCCCTGCTGGAAGAACAACTGGGCTGGCAGTTGCCGGTCTCGCACCTGGTCTGGTGGGTCCGCGGCCTGCCGGCCCCCGACAGCAAGAGCAAGCTGACCCTGGACGGCGACAGCCGCCTGGCCAGCCTCGACCAGGACGGCTGGCAGGTGCAATACCTGAGCTACACGGAACAGAACGGCTACTGGCTGCCCGAGCGTATGAAGCTGCACGGCAAGGACCTCGACGTGACACTGGTGGTCAAGGACTGGCAGCCCCGCCAGCTGGGGCACTGATACATGCAGACCCTAACCCTGCCCGCTCCGGCAAAGCTCAACCTGTGGCTGCACATCATCGGCCGCCGTGCGGACGGCTATCACGAGCTGGAAACCGTGTTCCAGTTTCTCGATCACGGCGACGAACTTAGCTTCGCCGTGCGTGACGACGGTGTGATCCGCCTGCATACCGAGATCGAGGCGGTGCCGCACGACAGCAACCTGATCGTGCGTGCCGCGCGCAAGCTGCAGGAACAATCCGGCACGACGATGGGCGCCGACATCTGGCTGACCAAGGTGCTGCCCATGGGCGGCGGCATCGGCGGTGGCAGCTCGGATGCCGCCACTACCCTGTTGGCCCTCGCCCACCTGTGGCAACTGGACTGGGACGAAGACCGCCTGGCCGCACTAGGCCTGAGCCTGGGCGCCGACGTACCGGTATTCGTGCGCGGCCACGCGGCATTCGCCCAGGGCGTGGGTGAACAATTGACCCCGGTCGACCCGGAAGAGCCGTGGTATGTCGTGCTTGTGCCGCAAGTGTCTGTCAGCACAGTAGAAATTTTTTCACATCCACAGTTGACACGTGATTCGCTCCCCCTTAAGATGCGCCCCGTTCCCGAGGGAAACAGTCGAAATGACTGCCAACCGGTGGTAGAGCAGAGTTACCCGGAAGTTCGCAATGCGTTGAATTCACTGGGTAAATTCACTGAGGCTCGACTGACCGGTACTGGAAGTTGTGTGTTTGGGGCCTTCCCAAGCAAAGCCGAAGCTGATAAAGTTCTGGCCCTTCTTTCAGCGACCCAAACAGGGTTTGTGGCGAAAGGAAGCAACGTTTCGATGTTGCATCGCAAGCTGCAAAGTCTGGTCAAGAAGTCGAGCGCATAAGCGTTCGCAGCAACAGATACAGGGGCGTCGCCAAGCGGTAAGGCAGCAGGTTTTGATCCTGCCATGCGTTGGTTCGAATCCAGCCGCCCCTGCCATTTTCCTTATACTCATCCAGGTTACCCTCAGCCTTCAGGTACTGCGCGTGTCCAAGATGATGGTCTTTACGGGGAACGCCAACCCCGATCTGGCTCGGCGTGTCGTACGTCAGCTGCATATCCCTCTCGGTGACGTTTCTGTCGGTAAGTTCTCCGACGGCGAGATCAGCACTGAGATCAATGAGAATGTCCGCGGTAAAGACGTCTTCATTATTCAGCCGACCTGTGCCCCGACCAACGATAACCTGATGGAACTGGTAGTGATGGCCGACGCCTTCCGCCGCTCCTCAGCATCCCGAATCACCGCCGTGATTCCTTACTTCGGATACGCCCGCCAGGACCGCCGTCCGCGTTCGGCACGTGTAGCCATCAGCGCCAAAGTCGTCGCTGACATGCTCACTGTCGTAGGTATTGACCGTGTACTCACCGTCGACCTGCACGCTGACCAGATCCAGGGTTTCTTCGATATCCCGGTCGACAACATCTACGGCTCGCCCGTACTGGTCGACGATATCGAGGACCAGCGTTTCGAGAACCTGATGATCGTCTCCCCGGACATCGGTGGTGTCGTGCGCGCACGTGCCGTCGCCAAGTCCCTGGGCGTCGACCTGGGTATCATCGACAAACGCCGCGAGAAGGCTAACCACTCCGAGGTCATGCACATCATCGGCGACGTCGAAGGGCGCACCTGCATCCTGGTAGACGACATGGTCGACACCGCCGGCACCCTGTGCCACGCGGCCAAAGCCCTGAAAGAACACGGCGCTGCCAAGGTTTACGCCTACTGCACGCACCCTGTCCTGTCGGGCCGCGCGATCGAGAACATCGAGAAGTCGGTACTGGACGAGCTGGTGGTGACCAACACCGTTCCGCTGTCCGCCGCTGCTCAAGCCTGTGACCGTATCCGCCAACTGGATATCGCACCGGTTGTCGCTGAAGCGGTCCGCCGCATCAGCAACGAAGAATCGATCAGCGCGATGTTCCGCTAAGCGGAACACACGCTGACGAAAAGCGCCCCGCCCCAACACTGGTTGTTGGGGCGGGGCTTTTTTGCCATCCCCGTTGGCGCTGGTCGCAAACGCCCTCGGGGGGCTACTTTGGAGAAACAAAATGACCGAATTCACTCTGAACGCCCAAGCGCGTACTGACCTGGGGAAAGGTGCGAGCCGCCGCCTGCGTCACTCCGCGAACATCCCAGCCGTTGTCTACGGTGGTAACCAGGACGCTCAGTCCCTGACCATCCTGGCCAAGGAAATCACCAAGCTGTTCGAAAACGAGGCTGCCTTCAGCCACGTTCTGGAACTGAACGTCGACGGCGCCAAGCAAAACGTCGTGGTCAAGGCTCTGCAGCGCCACCCGGCCAAAGGCTTCATCATGCACGCCGACTTCGTTCGCGTCGTTGCTGGCCAGAAACTGACCGCCAAGGTACCGGTTCACTTCATCAATGAAGAAGCCCCGGTCAAGAAAGGCGGCGAGATCTCCCACGTAGAAGCCGAGATCGAAGTTTCCTGCGAAGCCAAAGACCTGCCTGAGTTCATCGAAGTCGACCTGGCCAACGCTGAAATCGGCACCATCATCCACCTGTCGGACCTGAAAGCTCCGAAAGGCGTAGAGTTCGTAGCTCTGGCCCACGGTGATGACAAAGCTGTTGCCAACGTTCACGCTCCACGCGTTGCTCCAGAAGCAGAAGGCGCTGCCGAGTAATCCACTCGCGCGCCGGCGTTGATCGGGTTACAGTGCCGCGCGCCCTGTAACCCACCAACTCCAAGGAAGAGCCCCTGACGTGACCGCCATCCAGTTGATCGTCGGCCTGGGTAACCCCGGCCCCGAATACGAACAGACCCGGCATAACGCAGGGGCTCTTTTCGTTGAACGCATTGCCAGCGCCCAGCGCGTCTCGTTGACCGCTGACCGCAAATATTTCGGCCTGACGGCTAAGTTCAGCCATCAGGGCAACGACGTTCGTCTGCTCATCCCCACCACCTACATGAACCGTAGCGGCCAGTCCGTGGCGGCCTTGGCCAATTTCTTCCGCATCAAGCCGGAAGCGATCCTGGTGGCACATGACGAACTCGACCTGCCCCCGGGCGTCGCCAAGCTCAAGCGCGGCGGTGGCCATGGTGGGCACAACGGCCTGCGCGACATCATCGCGCAGCTCGGCAACCAGAACGACTTCCACCGCCTGCGGCTTGGCATCGGCCACCCGGGCGACGCCAAACTGGTCTCCAACTTCGTCCTGGGCCGCGCGCCGCGCGCCGAGCAGGAGAAGCTCGACGCCAGCATCGATTTTGCCCTCGGCGTGCTGCCGGACGTGCTTGCCGGCGACTTCGCCAAGGCGATGCGCGAGCTGCACAGCCAGAAGGCCTGATTTCCTTAGAGAGGGGAATACCCATGGGTTTCAATTGCGGCATCGTCGGCCTGCCCAACGTCGGCAAGTCCACCCTGTTCAACGCCCTGACCAAGTCTGGCATCGCGGCGGAGAACTTCCCCTTCTGCACCATCGAGCCTAACAGCGGCATCGTGCCGATGCCCGATGCGCGCTTGAATGCACTGGCTGAAATCGTCAAGCCAAACCGCATCCTGCCGACCACCATGGAGTTCGTCGACATCGCCGGCCTGGTGGCTGGTGCCTCGAAAGGCGAAGGTCTGGGCAACAAGTTCCTCGCCAACATCCGCGAGACCGACGCCATTGCCCACGTGGTGCGCTGCTTCGAAGACGAGAACGTGATCCACGTTTCCAACAGCGTCGACCCCAAGCGTGACATCGAGATCATCGACCTCGAGCTGATCTTCGCCGACCTCGACAGCTGCGAGAAGCAGCTGCAGAAGGTTGCCCGCAACGCCAAGGGCGGCGACAAGGAAGCCCTGGCGCAGAAGGCCATCCTCGAACAGCTGATCCCGCACTTCACCGAAGGCAAGCCAGCGCGCAGCCTGATGAAGAACATGAGCGCCGAAGACAAGGCGGTCATCCGCGGCTTCCACCTGCTGACCAGCAAGCCGGTCATGTACATCGCCAACGTGGCCGAAGACGGCTTCGACAACAACCCGCATCTGGACGTGGTCAAGGCCATCGCCGAGGAAGAAGGCGCGGTAGTGGTGCCGGTATGCAACAAGATCGAAGCGGAAATCGCCGAACTGGAAGACGGTGAAGAGAAGGACATGTTCCTCGAGGCCCTGGGCCTGGAAGAGCCTGGCCTGAACCGCGTTATCCGCGCCGGTTATGAGCTGCTGAACCTGCAGACCTACTTCACTGCCGGCGTGCAGGAAGTACGCGCCTGGACCGTACGCGTCGGTGCCACCGCACCACAGGCCGCTGGCGTGATCCACACCGACTTCGAAAAAGGTTTCATCCGCGCTGAAGTGGTGGCCTATGACGACTTCATCCAGTTCAAGGGTGAGAGCGGTGCCAAGGAAGCCGGTAAATGGCGTTTGGAAGGCAAGGACTACATCGTCAAGGACGGTGACGTTATGCACTTCCGCTTCAACGTCTAAGCGCCAGACTGCAGTACCTACGAACCCCTTGAGGCCAACGCCTCAAGGGGTTTTGTTTTTTCTGATCATGCACACGCCCTTCAGGAGCAGCCCCAACAATATTTGCAACGCCGCTGAAATCAGGGGCTGCTTTGCAGCCCTTTCGCGGCACAAGGCCGCTCCTACAACGGAACGCGTCGCCTGAACCAATGCATTCCCCTGTGGGAGATTACCCAGCCCTTTTGGGCTGCGCTGTCGCGCAGAGAACAAATATCGCTCGTCTGACGCGGCCTTTGTAGGAGCAGCCTTGTGCTGCGAAGAGGCCGGTACAAGCAACAGACAGGCTTTGTCAGTACCGGCCTCTTCGCAGCACAAGGCTGCTCCTACAGAACCTCACCGAACCAATGAGTCATGTGTTGTTCTATGAGAGCGGCCTTGTGTCGCGAAAGGGCCGCAGAGCGGCCCCGGAATTCAGCATCTAAGCTGTGATTCAGCACCCTCCCCTGGACGCACGCCCCATGCCCGAAAAACCCCGCTTCGACTGGCAACGCTGGTTACCCGGCCTGGTCACCCTGCTCCACTACCAACCCGCCTGGCTGCCCAAAGACATCGCCGCCGGCCTGGTGCTCACCACCATGCTGGTGCCGGTGGGTATCGCTTATGCCGAAGCTTCCGGCGTACCTGGCATCTACGGCCTGTACGCCACCATCATTCCGCTGCTGGCCTACGCCCTGTTCGGCCCCAGCCGCATCCTGGTGCTGGGCCCGGACTCGGCGCTGGCCGCGCCGATCCTGGCAGTGGTGGTGCAGTACGCCGCCAGCGACCCGCAACGGGCAATCGCCATCGCCAGCATGATGGCCCTGGTCGCCGGGGCGTTCTGTGTGATCGCCGGTTTGCTGCGCCTGGGCTTCATCACCGAACTGCTGTCCAAGCCGATCCGCTATGGCTACATGAACGGCATCGCCCTCACGGTGCTGATCAGCCAGTTGCCCAAACTGTTCGGGCTGTCGGTCGACAGCCAGGGCCCGCTGCGGGATACCTGGAACCTGATCCAGGCATTGCTCGCCGGCCAGGGCCATTGGCCAAGCTTCGTGGTCGGTGGCGGTAGCCTGGCGCTGATCCTGCTGCTCAAGCCGTTCAAGCGTTTGCCGGGCATTCTCATTGCTGTGGTGCTGGCCACGCTGGCGGTGAGCCTGCTGGGGCTCGACCAGCAAGGCGTGAAAGTGCTCGGCGAACTGCCCCAGGGGCTACCCAGCTTCGTGTTCCCCTGGGTCAGTGATATCGACCTGGTGGAGGTGCTGCTCGGCGGCATCGCAGTAGCGCTGGTGTCGTTCGCCGATACCAGTGTGCTGTCACGTTCATACGCCGCGCGCATGAAGGCCCCGGTCAACCCCAACCAGGAAATGTTCGGCCTGGGTGTGGCCAACCTGGCCTCGGGGCTGTTCCAGGGCATCCCCATCAGCAGCAGCTCATCGCGCACCCCCGTGGCCGAAGCGGCCGGCTCGCAGACTCAGCTCACCGGTATTATCGGCGCGCTGGCGGTGACCCTGTTGCTGCTGGTGGCGCCCAACCTGATGCAACACCTGCCCAACAGCGCCCTCGCGGCAGTGGTGATTGCCGCAGCATTGGGCCTGTTCGAGTTCGCCGACCTCAAGCGCATCTTCCGCATGCAGCAATGGGAATTCTGGCTGTCATTCACTTGCTTCGTCGGCGTAGCGGTATTCGGGGCCATTCCCGGTATCTGCATTGCCGTGGCTATATCGGTGATCGAATTCCTGTGGGACGGCTGGCGGCCGCATCACGCGGTGCTGGGACGGGTGGATGGCACCCGCGGTTACCATGATGTGCAGCGTTATCCACAGGCCCGACGCATTCCGGGGCTGGTGCTGCTGCGTTGGGATGCCCCGCTGTTCTTTGCCAATGCCGAACAGTTCCAGAGCACGGTGATGGCGGCGGTGGATGCATCGCCTACCCCGGTACAACGGCTGGTGATCGCGGCAGAGCCGGTGACCAGCATCGATATCACCTCGGCGGACATGCTGGCCGAGCTGGACCGGGCGCTGGAGGCGCGGGGGGTGGAGTTGCAGTTTGCCGAGATGAAGGACCCGGTAAAGGACAAGATGCGGCAGTTCGAGTTGTTCGAGCATATGGGGGAGTCGGCGTTTCATCCCACTGTTGGGGCAGCGGTGGACGCCTACCTGGAAGAGAGTGGGGTTGACTGGAAGCCCTAGGTTTTCCTGTACTGGCCCCTTCGCGGGTAAAACCGCTCCCACAAGAATTGCGTGATCCCATGGGCAACGCGATACCTGTGGGAGCGGGTTCACCCGCGAAGAAGCCCACGCCGCATCCGAAGCCGGTCGATCCAGATCAGCATGGCACTGGCATACACCGACACCGCCAGAAACAGCGCCATGCGTACGGCAAAGGCGCGGTACACATCCTGCCCGCCCGCGCTGTCCTGCACCGACTGCCCCAGCAAGAT
Source organism: Pseudomonas sp. A2 (assembly GCF_023100865.1). NCBI lineage: Bacteria > Pseudomonadati > Pseudomonadota > Gammaproteobacteria > Pseudomonadales > Pseudomonadaceae > Pseudomonas > Pseudomonas sp. A2. The sequence goes on along the minus strand of NZ_CP039127.1, from coordinate 906,675 downwards.
CAGCATGGTCGTCAGGCAGCTCACCCAGTACGCCGGGCTTTGCCTGGTATCCACCGCACGGTAGAGCCTGCGCCCCTGCCAGAGAACGAACAGCAGCACCCACAGGAAAAACATCCACAGGTGCACGAACAGGCTCAACGCGCCCCACATCAATATCGCCAGCAACCCGGCCAGCAAGGTCGAGCCGATCAGTTCGCGGCTGGCATGCCGTGCGCGGGTCTCACCGGCCTGCTGCCCCAGGCTCACTGCCTTCATGATCAGCGGCATGTACTGGTCCGGGGCGATCAGCGCCAGCAAGAAGGCCGGCATGACGATCAACGTAGCACGCAAGGCAACCCAGCTCACCTGGTCACTGTCGAGCAGAGGCGGTGCCGGTTGCGCCGGCGCATCGGCCGGCTCGGGAAACAGCACATGCGCCGCTGCCGTGCCCAGCACCGCCAGCAGCATGCCTTTGGCCAGCGCTTCGACCACCGACAGCGCCAGGCTGAAGTCGCTGGTGCCGGCGGCAGCGATCATGGTCAGGCCGATAACCAGCAAATTGGCCAACAGGCCATTGCCGCCTTTCAGTGCATAACGCAAGGTAAGGAAAACCCCCACACTCACCAGCAACACCCCACTTACCGGGGCATGGCGCAGCAGCGGAATCAGCAGCAGCCCGCTGCCGCAAGCAAGCAGCACCAGCACCGCCAAGGCCGGTGCCGCACGCAGGGGCAAGGGCTGGCTGCGCATGGCCAGCAACAACACCGCGAACACCGGCGCCAGGATCGGTACCGGCAAGCCAATGCCGAAACTCACCGCCAGGCAAAGCGCCACGCCCCAGGCCAGGCGCAGGGCACGCAGGCGGCGTAGTTCAATAGGCATACGACAGCCAGCTCATCAGCCACATGAACAGCCGGCCCAGCAGGTTCAATGGGTTGCCCTCGCTTGGCAGGGCCATGACTTCGGCCTGGCCACCGACCCGCAATACGGTCTTGTCCTGCAACTGGTCACGCTCCAGTTCGACGATAACCGGGAAGCGCTGTGCGGAGCGCAGCCACTCGCGGCTGTTCTGTACGGTCGGCAACGTACCTGGCGGGGCACTCTGGCCCACGCTCACACCGTAGCCGATGCTGCGAATGCGCCCCTTCAACACCGTGCCGGGCAGCGCATCGAGCACTACCAGCACCGGGGTTTCAGGGCGCAGCCGACCTAGGTTGTTCTCGGTCATGTCGGCACTTATCCACACGTCATGGATAGTGATCAGGGTCATCATCGGGTTGCCGGCGCCAACATAGTGGCCAACGTCGGTGCGCAGGTCGGTGATCAACCCGTCTGCATCGGCGCGTACCATGGTGCGCGCCAGGTCCAGCCGGGCTTTTTCCACATTGGCCGCCGCGCTGCGCAGTTGGGCGTTGTCGTCCTGCGCCCCGCCCTGCTGCTCACGGGCCCGCTCAACTTCGGCACGGGCTGCCGCCACCTGGCTGATGGCCTGGTCGCGGCTGGCCTGGGCGCCCTCCAGGCGGCGCACCGACACCGTGCCCGGGTCTTCATCGATCAGGCGCTTGAGCCGCTCGGCGTCCTGCCGGGCCTTGCGCTCGTTGGCCTGGGCTGCCACCAGCGCCGCCTGGGCCGAGTCGATGCCAGCGGTGTGGGCGCCGATCTGCCGGCGTACCGTGTCCAGGTCGGCTTCGGCGCGGGCCAGGGCGATGCGATATTGCTCCTGGTCCAGTTCGAACAACACATCGCCCTTGCGCACTTCCTGGTTGTTGCCCACCGCCACACGCTTCACCTGCCCAGCCACCTCGGCACTCACTGGCACCACGTAGGCCTGCAGGCGGGCTTGCTGGGTATAGGGCGTGAAGCGATCGGCCAGCAGGTACCACAGCAGGCTCACGACAATCAGCAGCAGCACCCAGCGCATGCCGCGATCGGGGGCTGGCGGGGCTGGCGGGGATGGTGTCGGCGTGGTGTCGCTCATTTCGTTTCACCTTGTGCATGTGCGCTGGGGCCTGGTTCGTCAAGCAGTTCACCCCAGTCGGTGCGTTGCTGCATCTGCTGGCGGGTGGCCGGGTCGATCGGTGCGCGGCTGGTGTCCCAGCCGCCGCCCAGGGCCTTGTACAGCGTCACCAGGCTGCTGACCGCATTGCCGCGACTGACCAGATAGCCGTCCTGTTGCTGCAGCAGCAGTTGCTGGGCGTCGAGCACGCGCTGGAAGTCGGCAAAGCCTTCGCGGTACTGCGAGCTGGCCAGGTTCAGGGAGCGCTGCGCGGCCTGCGAGGCCTGGTCGCGGATACTTGCGCTCTGCAGCGAGCGCACCAGCCCGCTGGCGGCATCGTCGGCCTCACGGGCGGCTTCGCGCACATCCTGGTGATACAGCTCGATCAGTTGCTGCAAGCGGGCATCTTCCACGCGCACAGCGTTCTTGCGTCGGCCGTAGTCGAACGGGTTCCAGATCAGGCTGGGCCCGGCGGCGATGTCGAAGGTATCGGGCAAATGATTGGCCGTGACGAAACTCCAGCCGATGCTGCCCAACAGGCTCAGTTGTGGATAAAGGTCGGCCTCGGCCACCCCGACCAGCGCCGACTGCGCCGCTACCGCCTGCTCGGCGGCACGGATGTCCGGGCGGCGCTGCAGCAGGCGGGCGGGCACATCCTGCAGCACGGCACGGTCCGGCAATGGCAACTGGCCGTGACCGGCATCCAGCTGTGGCAGCGGCCCGGGCGCGCGGCCCAGCAGCGAGCACAGCACGTTGCGCAGGGCATTGAGCTGGTTCTGGAACTCGGGGATGGTGGCCTGGGTAGCCAGATACTGGGTGCGCGCCTGTTGCCAGTCGAGTTCGTCGTTTTCGCCATGACGGAACAGCCGCTCGGTTATCTCCAGGCTGCGCTCCTGGCGGCGGGCGTTTTCTTCGGCGATATCCAGCCGCGCCTCGGCGGTGCGCAGGGCAAAGTAGGTGTCGGCCACCTGCGCACGCAACAGCAGCATGGCATCGGCGTAATTGGCCTGGGAGGCGAAGTAGACGGCGTCGGCGCTTTCGATGGCGCGGCTGAAGCGCCCCCAGAAGTCGATTTCCCAGCCGATGTCGAAGCCCGCGCTGGATTGCCAGAACACCGAGTCGCGAGCGGTGGCGGTGCCGGACTGATCCTGTTTCAGGTAAAGGCTCTGCGCGCGCAGTTGCTGCAGCTGTGGATAACGCCCGGTCTGCACGATGGCCAACTGGGCGCGGGCTTCGGCAACGCGCAAACCAGCCACGCGCAGGTTGCTGTTATTGGCATCGGCCTCGGCGATCAAGGCATCCAGGGCAGGGTCGGCGAACACGGCCCACCACTGGCGCAGGTCGGGCGCCGCGGCCTGCTGCCCGGCCTGCTCCAGCAGCGGGGTGTTCCAAGTGCCCAGCCACGGGTCCTGCGGCGGCTGGAAATCCGGGCCGACCTGGGTACAGCCCACCAACGCGGCAGCCAGGCTCAGTGCACAACCACAGAAGCGTCCGGGCATGGCAGGCCTTGGCCTATGCCGACGGTTCGACGGGATTTTCCGGCACCTGCAGCGCCACCCACTGCCAGAACAGTACATAAGTGACGCCCAGGATCACCGGCCCGATGAACAGGCCGATGATGCCTTTGACCACCATGCCGCCCAATGCCCCGATCAGCACCACCGGCATAGGCACGTCCACCCCGCGCCCCAGCAGCAGCGGCTTGAGCACGTTGTCGGCAAGCCCGGCGACGAAGGTGTAGATGGCGAAAATGATGGTCGCCACGGTAAAGCCTTCGACGTTGAAGATGTAGATGATCACCGGCACCGTTATCAACGTGGCCGGTGCCTGGGCAATCCCCAGCATGAGGATGACGATGGCCAGCATCCCGGCCCCCGGTACCCCTTTGATGACGAAGCCGACACCGATCAGCAGCATCTGGATGAAGGCAATGCCGATCACGCCCTGGGCCACCGCGCGAATGGTGGCGGTGCACAGCTTGGCCAATGGCTTGCCGCGCTCCTCCCCCGACACCCGCATGGCGATGCGCTGCGCCGCGATTTCGCCGCGATCACCGAACGCCATGATGATGCCCGAGACGATGATCGCCGCGATGAACAGCAGGAACGCGCCGCCTGCGCTGGCTGCTGCCCCCAGCACCGTGCGCCCGGCACCCTTGAGCTGGGGCATCCACTGGTTCAGCACACCGGCCATGTTTTCCGAGGCGGCCAGCCACAAGGCATGCACCTTCGGCCCGATCAGCGGCCAGGCCGCCACCGAGTCGGGAGGGGCCGGCACGGTCCAGGCCCCGCTTTTCAGCAGCGTCACCAGGCTGTCCACCGATTCGCCGATGGACATCACCACCAGGTAGATCGGCACCAGCAGCACGACCAGTACCAGCAGAACGACCAGCGTCGCCGAAAGCCCGTCCTTGAGCCCTGTGCGGCGCTGGATGCGGCAATACAACGGGTACAAGGTCACCGCCAGGATCACCGACCACAGCATCAGCTCCAGGAACGGCTGGAACGTCTGGAAGGCGAATATCACCAGCGCAGCCACCAGGCCGGCCTTGATGAGCACATCGAGCAAGCCCCGCGACAGGCGGCTGTCCATCTTGATACCCGGTTGCATGCTTCACCTCCGAACTCCAGGTGCGCCATGTGGCGCGATTCAGTGGCCCGCTTCAGGGGCTGCCGGTGTGGGGCTGTCGTCACGCAACTGCCGCGCCAGGGCCATCATTACCAACGGCACTACCGCCATCGACAAGGTGATGGCCAGCACCAGCAGGTCATGCACCTGCTGCCCCAGCACCTGATGATCCAACGCCAGCTTGAACACCACGAAGGCAAACTCGCCGCCAGACGCCAGCACCACGCCCAGGCACAGCGCCTGGGCCTGGGTGAGCCCACCTGCGGTGCGGCCCAGGCCATAAAGCAGCGGCAATTTGATCATCACCAGCAGCAGGGTCAGCCCCAGCACCATTAACGGCATGCCGAACAGCAGGCGCAGGTCGGCGCTCATCCCCACGCCAACGAAGAACAGCCCCAGCAGCAACCCCTTGATGGGCTCGATCTGGGTTTCCAGTTCGTGACGGAAAGGCGACTCGGCCATCAGGACGCCCGCCAGAAACGCCCCCAACGCCATGGACACGCCTACATGCTCCATCACCCAGGCGGTGCCCAGCACCACCAACAGGGCGGTAGCGGTCGACAGCTCCGGCAGGCCCGAACCGACTGTCCATTTGAAGACAGGGGTCAACAGGTAGCGGCCAAAGATGATCAGCACACCTATGCCAACCACCACCGCCAACACCGGCCAGGCGCCTTCGTCGGCGGTACTGACATCACCACCAAGCAGCGGCACAACGGCAATCAGCGGGATCGCGGCAATGTCCTGGAACAGCAGGATCGCCACGGCCAGGCGGCCGTGCGGCTTGCCCAGGTCCTTGCGCTCGGCCAGTACCTGCAGGCCAAACGCTGTGGACGACAGCGCAAGGCCCAGGCCCAGCACGATGGCAGCTGGCTTCGACTGGCCGAACAGCCAGTACGCCAGCAGGCCAAGCACTAAAGCACTCAGGCCCACTTGTAGCGAGCCGACGCCAAACAGCGCCCGGCGCATGCCCCACAAACGCCGCGGCGAAAGCTCCAGGCCGATGACGAACAACAACATCACCACACCCATCTCCGACAGGCGTGCCACGTTATCCGGGTTGTTCAGCAGGCCAAATACCGATGGCCCTATGAGGATGCCCGCCAGCAGATAGCCGGGCACCGCCCCCATTTTCAAACGCTGCGCCAGCGGTACCAGAAGCACCACCGCCAGCAGAAACACCACCGTCGCCTGCAACAGGCTGCCATCATGTGGCATAGGCTCGCACCCTCGCTGCTCCCCGCGGGGAGAGATCAGAAACGCTCTTCGACGACTTTGAACGGGTAGTTGACGGCCTTGTATTTGCCGATCTTGCCGCGCTTGGGCAATTTCACCAGCCCGTCGCGGGTGATGTCCTTGTAGGGAATGCGCGTCAACAGATGGCTGATGATGTTCAGCCGGGCACGGCGCTTGTCGTTGGAATGGGCCATGAACCACGGTGCCCATGACGAGTCGGAGGCGGCGAACATTTCGTCGCGGGCCCGGGTGTATTCATCCCAGCGTGTGTAGGACTTGAGGTCCATCGGCGACAGCTTCCACAGCTTGCGGCCATCGTTGATGCGGTCCTGCAGGCGGCGGGTCTGCTCTTCGGCGCTGACCTCCAGCCAGTACTTGATGAGGATGATCCCCGACTCGACCATCATCTTTTCGAACAGCGGCACCACGGTGAGAAACTTGCTGCTCTGCTCTTCACTGCAGAAGCCCATCACTCGCTCGACACCGGCGCGGTTGTACCAGCTGCGGTCGAAGATCACTACCTCGCCCGCGGCAGGCAGGTGGCCCAGGTAGCGTTGCACATACATCTGGCTCTTTTCCCGCTCGGTTGGCGCCGGCAGCGCCACCACGCGGAATACTCGCGGGCTGACGCGCTCGGTAATGGCCTTGATGGTACCGCCCTTGCCGGCGCCATCGCGGCCCTCGAAGACAATGCACACCTTCAGGCCCTTGGCCACCACCCATTCCTGCAGCTTCACCAGCTCCACGTGCAGCTGCTTGAGCTCCTTCTCGTACGCCTTGCCGCCCAGTTTCTCCGGCTGGTCCTTGGGGTCTCTCTTCCTGGACGACTTCGACATGGCACTCTCCTGAGGGCGAATGAAGAGTCAGTATGGTCGATCCATGGCAGTTTGCCGCTTCGCTTGTGGATTTCGCAGGTTTGCCTCTATCTCATTGATTCTACGAGTGCTGGTGAGTGTTCCGGGGTGGGTGTAGGAGCGGGTTTACCCGCGAATGCGTCATCAAAGCTACCGACGCATTCGCGGGTGAACCCGCCCCCACAGGGTACGGGGTGCCTTCAAGGCCGGATTACTTGGCCATCTTGTTGTAGCTGGTCATCAGGTTGCGGTAGTCCGGAATATGGTTGGAGAACAGGGTCCCCAGCCCTTCGATGTCGTTGCGCCAGTCACGGTGCAGCTCGCAGGCCACGCCGAACCAGGTCATCAGTTGCGCCCCGGCGGCCTCCATGCGCCGCCAGGCCGAGTCACGGGTCAGTTCGTTGAAAGTGCCGGAGGCATCGGTGACGACGAATACCTCGAAGCCCTCCTCCAGCGCCGACAGTGCCGGGAAGGCCACGCACACTTCGGTCACCACGCCGGCGATCAGCAGCTGCTTCTTGCCGGTAGCCTTGACGGCCTTGACGAAGTCCTCGTTGTCCCAGGCGTTGATGTTGCCAGGCCGGGCGATGTACGGGGCGTCGGGGAACTGCTCTTTCAGTTCGGGCACCAGCGGGCCGTTGGGGCCGGTCTCGAAACTGGTGGTGAGAATGGTCGGCAGCTTGAAGTACTTGGCCAGGTCCGACAGGGCCAGGACGTTGTTCTTGAAGCGGTCGGGGTCGATGTCCCTTACCAGCGAGAGCAGGCCGGTCTGGTGGTCGACCAGCAGCACGGCGGCGTTGTTCTTGTCCAGACGCTTGTATTGGAAGGCCATGACAGGTTTCCTTGCGTTAGCGGGTTGGGAATATCAGCGTAGGCAAGGATGAAAGGTGGATGGAACCGTCAGTCGGTTCGCCTGCCAAGGCCGGCGATGGGGCCGCATGGCGGCCCCTGCAATGCTCAGCCGAGCACCTTGCCAGCTACCTCATCGACCGCCACCTTGGTGATGGCGACGATCTTTTCGGCATCCTCCTGGTCCAGCACCAACGGCGGTGCGAAACCGAGAATGTCACCATGCGGCATGGCCCGGGCGATCATCCCGCGCTCAAGGCACGCTGCCGACACCTGTGGCCCGACTTTCAACGCCGGATCGAACGCCTTACGCGCCTCGCGATCGGCCATGAACTCGATTGCGCAAAGCATGCCGTCACCCCGTACTTCACCTACCAGCGGGTGGCCTTCGAAGGTTTCGCGCATGCGCCGGTTCAGGTATGCCCCCACCACTTCGGCATTCTCGGTCAGGTTCTCGCGCTCGAGAATATCCAGGTTGGCCAGCGCCGCCGCCGCGCAGATCGGGTGCCCGGAGTAGGTCCAGCCGTGGCCCATCGGGCCGGCCTTCTGCGAGCCTTCTTCGATCACGTTCCACACCTTCTCACCAACGATCACTGCCGACAGAGGCGCATAGGCGCTGGTCAGGCCCTTGGCCGTGGTGATCAGGTCCGGGCGGATGTCGTAGCGCTGGCTGCCCATCTTCGAGCCCAGGCGGCCGAAGGCGCACACCACTTCGTCGGCGATCAGCAGCACGTCGTAGCGATCGAGCACGGCCTGGATCGCCTTCCAGTAGCCCTTGGGCGGCACGATGATGCCACCGGTGCCCATCAGCGGCTCGCCAATGAACGCGGCGACGGTATCGGGGCCTTCGGCCAGGATCAATTGCTCCAGCTCGTCGGCGCAGTAGCGCACGAAGGCCTGCTCGTCCATGCCGGCCGGTGCCTTGCGGTACCAGTGCGGGCAGACCGTATGCTTGACGCCTTCCACCGGCAGGTCGAAATGCTGGTGGAAGCTGGGCAGGCCGGTAAGGCTGCCAGTCATGATGCCCGAGCCGTGATAGCCGCGGTCGCGAGAGATGATCTTTTTCTTGAGTGGACGACCGAGGATATTGTTGTAGTAGCGCACCAGCTTAACCTGGGTCTCATTGGCATCGGAACCCGACAGGCCGTAATAGACCTTTTTCATCCCGGCCGGCGCCCAGTCGATGATGCGGCTGGAAAGCTCGATGATCGCTTCGGTCGAGTGGCCGACGTAGGTGTGGTAATACGCCAGCTCCTTGGCCTGGCGATGGATGGCGTCAGCGACCTCGGTACGCCCGTAACCGATGTTCACGCAGTACAGGCCGGCGAAGGCGTCTATCAGTTCGCGGCCTTCATGGTCACGCAGGCGGATGCCCTCGGCACCGGTGATGATCCGGCCCTTGAGCGCGCCGCTGGCGTGGTCATGGGCGTGGGTCGAAGGGTGCATGAAGTGGGCGCGGTCCTGTTCGAACAGCTGGCTGAAATCTTGGCTCATGGCAAACACTCCTTAGAACTGACCGTGGTGGTGCAAGCAAACGTATTTGGTTTCGACGAAGGGTTCGAAGCCCTCGCTGCCGCCTTCGCGGCCTAGGCCCGAGGCCTTCATGCCGCCGAACGGGATGGGGTGGCCGGTGAACTTGACGCCGTTGATCGCCACCATCGCGTGGTCGAGCCGGCGCACCAGCGGGTGCACGACATCGAGGCGGTTGCCGACGATGTAGGCAGCCAGGCCGTACTCGGTGTCATTGGCCATGGTGATGGCCTGCTCCAGCGTGTCGAACGGCATGACCCCGGCAATAGGCGCGAAGTTTTCTTCCTGGTAGATGCGCATCGCCGGCGTGACATCGGCGAGCACCGTCGGCTGGAAGAACCAGCCACCCAGCGCATGTCCCTCGCCTCCGACCAGGCGCCGGGCGCCACGCTGCAGGGCGTCCTCGACCCGGGCCTGGGTGGCATCGAAGGCGGCCTGGTGCATCAACGGGCCGACCTCTGCCGCCGTCTCCTCGCCATCGACCATCGCCGGGCCAACCTTCAACGCCCGCACCGCTTCGGCGAAACGCATCAGGAATGCTTCGTACAACGGCCGCTGCACCATGATCCGGTTGGCCGCGCAGCAGTCCTGGCCAGACGTCTGGAACTTGGCGGCCACGGCCACCCGCACGGCCAGCTCCAGGTCGGCATCGGCGCAGACGATGAACGGCGCGTTGCCGCCCAGCTCCAGCGCCACTTTCTTCACATCCTGAGCTGCGGCTTGCAGCACCAGCTTGCCGACACGGGTCGAGCCGGTGAAGCTGACCGCCCGCACGCGGCTGTCGCGCACCAGGGTTTCCATGGCCATCTGCGGCTCGCCGATTACCACGTTGAACACCCCCGGCGGGAAGCCGGCGTCCTCTGCCAGCTGGGCCAGGGCCAGCGCCGAAAACGGTGTTTCGTGGGCCGGCTTGACCACCACCGTGCAGCCGGCCGCCAACGCCGCAGCCGCCTTGCGGGTGATCATGGCACTGGGGAAGTTCCACGGGGTGAGCAGCGCGCAGACCCCGACGGGCTCCTTCAGCGTACTCAGCTGGGCACCCGGAATATGGCTGGGGATAGTCTGCCCGTTGAGGCGCCGGGCCTCCTCGGCAAACCAGGGGATGAAGCTTGCCGCATAGGCGATTTCACCGCGTGCTTCGGCCAGCGGCTTACCCTGTTCCTCGCTGAGAATGCGCGCCAGAGCCTCCTGGTGCTCGAGCATCAATTCAGCCCAGCGCCGCAACAGCGCAGCGCGGCTGTCCAGGCTCTGCTGGCGCCAGGCCGGGAAAGCCCGCTGGGCGGCATCCACCGCGGCGACGATCTGCTCGTGGTCGAGCAGCGGCACATGGCCGATGACCTGGCGGTTGGCCGGGTCATGCACGGCGATGCTGTTGCCGCTGTGGCTGTGCAGCCATTGGCCATCGACGTAGCACAGGCTGTTGAATGGGTAGTGGTGTGACATGACTGTTCTCCATACCTCGTTGTCGTGGCGCCAGGTTCAGGCCAGTACGTCGGCTATCACCGCCAGGGTGTCGCCGCACTGCACCAGGCCGGGAAAGTGCCGGGCTGCGAGCAAGCCATCGCGTCGGGCGCGGTACTCGACCGGAGCGCTGCCGGTGCGGCGGATGTCATGGATACGGGCGATCACTTCGCCCTGGCTGACCGTTTCGCCCAGGTCGCGGCACATCTCCAGCAATCCGTCGTGCTCGCTGGCGATGAAGCAATCGCCATCGGGCATGTCCAGCAGGGTTGTCTCGCCCTGCTCCACTTCGCCGGCAAGGATGCCGGCGTGAATCAGCACATTGCGCACGCCGCGCTCCGCCAGGGCCACGCTTTTCGCCGTGGAGGTGCCACCACCGCCCAGTTCGGTGGTGATGAACACCTTGCCCTGCTCTTCTGCCGCGGTGTCGTACATCGCCTGCGCATCCAGCTCGAGCATGCGCATGCTGTAGGGCGCGGCGAAGGCCTGCATGCCGGCTTCACAGCGGGCCTGCTGGGCCTTGTCGGGCAGCACATGGCATGCAGCGAACGGCAGGAAATCGAGGGTGCGACCACCGGAGTGGATGTCCAGGACGATATCGGCCAACGGCAACAAGGTGCGGCGGAAATAATCGGCGATCTTTTCCGTCACGCTGCCATCAGGCCGGCCAGGGAAGCTGCGGTTAAGGTTGCCCCGGTCGATCGGCGAAGTACGGGTGCCCGCCTGGAACGCCGGTGTGTTCATGAACGGCACGATGATCACCCGCCCGTTTACCTGCTCGGGCTGCAGCTGCTGAGCCAACTTGCTCAGCGCCACCGGGCCTTCGTATTCATCACCGTGATTGCCACCAGTGAGCAAGGCAGTAGGGCCATTGCCATTCCTGACCACCGTCAGCGGAATCATCACCGCCCCCCAGGCCGAGTCGTCACGCGAGTACGGCAGCTTGAGGAAGCCGTGCTGCACACCGTCCTGCTCGAAATCCAAGGTACAGGTGATCGGGTTGGCCACCGTGGCGGCGGCCTGTGCGATTGCATTCATGGGTCAGTCCTTCACGAACAGCTGGCGCGGCACGTTGCACAGGGTCTCGACCCCGGTCTCGGTGATGAGGATGCTTTCGGTGATCTCCAGGCCCCAGTCGTCCATCCACAGCCCTGGCATGAAGTGGAAGGTCATGCCCGGTTGCAGCACGCTGGTGTCGCTCGGGCGCAGGCTCATGGTGCGCTCGCCCCAATCTGGCGGGTAACTGATACCGATCGGGTAACCACAGCGGCTGTCCTTGTGTATGCCGAACTTCTCCAGCACACGGAAGAACGCCCTGGCGATGTCACCGGTGGTATTGCCTGGCCGCGCAGCATCGAGGCCGGCCGCGATACCTTCGACCACCGCCTTTTCGCCATCGAGAAAGTGTTGCGGCGGCTTGCCCAGGTACACGGTACGCGACAGCGGGCAGTGGTAGCGCTTGTAGCAGCCGGCAATCTCGAAGAACGTGCCGGCGCCGCGGGTGAACGGGGAATCGTCCCAGGTAAGGTGCGGCGCGCTGGCATCTGCGCCAGTCGGCAGCAACGGCACGATGGCCGGGTAGTCGCCGCCATGGCCATCGACACCGAGAATGCCGCTGCGGTAGATCTCGGCCACCAGCTCGTTCTTGCGTATGCCGGGCTCGATGCGTTCGAGGATGCACCCGTGCATCTGTTCGACGATGCGCGCGGCGATACGCATGTATTCGATTTCCTGCGGCGACTTGACCGCCCGCTGCCAGTTGACCAGCCCGGCGGCATCGCTGAAGCGCGCCTGCGGCAAGTGCTTGCACAGCGCCTGGTAGGCCGCCGCGCTGAAGTAGTAGTTGTCCATCTCCACGCCGATGCTCAGGCCGCCCCAGCCCTTGGGCAGAATCACCTCCTGGCACAGGTAGTCCATCGGGTGGCGCTCGCGTGACTGCACATAGATGTCCGGGTAGCCGACGATGTTGTCGTGCTGCATGAACACCGTGCGCCTTGCGCCATTGGCGTCCTGGCCGCGGCCAAACCAGATCGGCTCGCCATCGAGCGCCAGCAGCACGCACTGGTGCACGTAGAACGACCAGCCGTCATAGCCGGTGAGCCAGGCCATGTTCGATGGATCGGTAACCAGCAAAAGCTCCAGGCCCTGTTGCTGCATGGCAGCGCGGGTCTTGGCCAGGCGCTGGGCGTACTCCTGCCGGCTGAACGGCAGGTTGACCACTGTCTGTGACATACGGATGCCCTTCTTGTGAGTGGGTTGTGAAAACTGTCAGCTGTGAAACGCCAGGCCTTTGTTGGCGGCGATTGCGCGTTCGAAGGCAAGGTTGGCGATGGCGGTGTCCTGGGCCCCGGTGCCAGTCAGGTCGCACAGGGTGACCTCTTCGGCCTGCACACGGCCCGGGAGCAGGCCGGCAATGATCTGGCCCAGCTCGGAATGAACGGCCTGTTCGCTGACCGCGCCAGCGCGCAAGGCGTGGTGCAGTTCGCCCAGCACGCGGGTCTGGCTCAGGCGGTCGGCGACATAACGGTCGAGCCGGGCCAGGGCCGTGGGCGCGATCTCGTTCTTGTGCTCGGCATCCGAGCCCATGGCAGTGATGTGCAGCCCCGGTTGCAGGTGATGCGGCTGGATAAGCGGCTCGCGGCTGGGGGTGCAGGTGATGGCGATATCGACCGCCTGCATGGCCTGGTCGACACTGTCGCAGGCCTGTACCTGCAGTTGCCCATCACGTCCCAGGTCATCACATAACGCTGCGGTTCTCTGCGCATCGCGCCCCCACACCTTGACCTGCTCGATCGGCCGCACCAGACGCAGTGCCTGCAGCTGCAGGCGTGCCTGTTCGCCACTGCCGATCAAGGCCACGCTGCGGCTGTCCTGCCGCGACAGCCAGCGGGCAGCCACCGCACCGGCTGCAGCGGTGCGCACGGCGGTGAGGTAGCCATTGTCGAGGAGCAAGGCATCGAGCAGGCCAGTGCGGGCCGACAGCAGCATCATCATGCCGTTGAGGCTGGGCAGGCCAAGCTTGGGGTTGTCGAAAAAGCCTGGGCTGACCTTGATCGCGAAACGCTCCAGCCCAGGCAGGTAGGCGGTTTTCACGTCCACCTCGCCGTTGTGCTCGGGCACATCCAGGCGCAGGATCGGCGGCATCGCCACATTGGCCGTGGCAAGCAGGGCAAAGGCCTGCTCGATGGCATCGATCGCGTCGCGGTCGAGGGTAATGCAGCTACGCAGGTCGGCTTCGCTGAGCAAGGTGATGGCCGGCATTCGAATACCTCCAGTGAAGGAACGTGAATTTCAGGCGTCGCCGCCATTGATGACGCGCTGATGCTGTGCGCTGTCGACGTTGCGCCCGCTGACCACCACCACCACCGGGCCGCGGGCCGTCACCAAGCCGTCGAGCAGCGCGGCGATGCCGACTGCACCGGCACCTTCGAGTACCAACCGTTCGTGCTGGTAGGCGTGGCGCATGCCATTGGCGATCGACGCTTCCGGCAGCAGGTGGAGTTGGTCGAGCAGACGCTGGGTCATGTTCAGGGTGTGCTGGTTGCCCAGGCCGATGCCGCCGCCGAGCGAGTCAGCGAGTGTCGGCAGCTCCTCAACCTCGACCGGCCTGCCGGCCTGCAGGCTGGCGTACATCGCCGCGCCGCGCTGCATGCTGATGCCATGGGTGGTGATCGCCGGCTTGATGCTTTTCATGGCCAATGCCACACCTGCGAACAGGCCACCACCGGAGAGCGGAATCAGCACCTGCTCCACCTCGGGCAACTGCTCGATGATTTCCAGGCCCAACGTGCCCTGGCCGGCGATGACCTGAGGGTGATCGAAAGGTGGGATCAGGGTTGCGCCCTGTTGGTCGGCATGTTGTTGTGCGGCGTGCTGGGCATCGTCCTGGGAGTGGCCGACGATGCACACTTCGGCGCCCAGATCGCGGATGGCCTGGACTTTGTTGGCTGGCACCAGTTGCGAAAGAAACACGGTTGCCTTCACGCCCAGTTGCGCAGCAGCGTGGGCCACCGCCCGGCCGTGATTGCCGGTGGAGGCCGTAACCACGCCGCAAGCGCGTTGTTCAGCGCTGAGTGCGGCGATGGCATTGCTGGCGCCGCGCAGCTTGAAGCTGCCGGTGGTCTGCAGGGCTTCGAGCTTCAGGTAGACCGGCGTGCCCAGGTGCCGTGACAGGCTGGGGGAAAGTTCCAGCGGCGTGCTGCGCACCAGGCCGTGGATACGCTGGCGGGCGAGGTAGAGATCGTGAAGCGAGAGCGCTGACATGACCGGGACCCAACAAGTGAGCTGATGTTGGGCGGAGTGTATGAGGCGAAAATTGTCGTGATGAATGTACTAGGGCAATTTGCCGGGGAATTTGTTTTTGCCTGTACCGGCCTCTTCGCGGGCGCGCCCGCTCCCACAGGAATCGCGCATTTCCTGAACCCCGCACGGAACCTGTAGGAGCGGGTTTACCCGCGAAGAGGCCGGTACAGGCCGCTCAAAGCTCGTGGATCTGCGGATACTGCCCAAACAACTCCCGCATATCGCCAAAGGCCTGGCGCAGCTTTGCCTCGGAACACTCGGCGCCTACGCACAAGCGCACGGCCCGTGGCCGCGGTGTACCGCGCACCAGGAACGGCTCCGGCGGCGTCACCGCAATCTGCCGGCGGCGCAAGGCACGCACCAGGCTGTCCACTTCCCAGCGCTCGGGAATGTTCAGCCACGCCCCTAGGGCATGGGCGTGCTGACCACGCACATAATCCCCCAGGTACTCACGCAACAACGCCTGACGCTCGCCCAGCAAGGTGCGCTGCAGCGCCACCAGCTGCGCCGCGCGCCCGTCGTTGATCCAGCGCGATGCAATCTCCGCCACCAGGGGCGTGGCCATCCAGCTGTTGACCCGCAAGATGCTCTCGGTGCGCAGCGCCAGCCGCTTGGGCATGGCAAGATAGCCCACGCGCAGGCCGGTAAGCACCGACTTGGTCATGCTGGTGCAATAGAACGACAGTTCCGGCGCATAGGAACTGAGCGGCCTGGCATGGCTGCCACCCAGTAGCGGCCCATAAACGTCATCTTCGATGATATGCACGCCAAAGCGCCGGGCAATTTCGGCAATCTCCTGGCGCCGGCTGTCGGGCATCAGGCTGACGGTCGGGTTGTTGAGGTTGGGTGTGCACACCAACGCGGTCACCCGCTCGTTGCTGCAGATGTCCTCGAAATGTTCCGGGTTGATGCCCTCACGGTCCATCTCCAGGCCTTTGAGGGTGAAACCGAGCACCTGTGAATTGCCGATCACGCCATGGTCGGTCAACCCCTCGCACAGCACCACATCATCCGGCCCGGCCAGCGAGGCCAGGGCCAGGAAGATGGCGTGGGCGGCGCCGTTGGTTACCAGCACATCGTCACGCTCGACCTGCATGCCCAGGCCGGCAAGCCAGCGCACCGCGGCCTCGCGGTGGCTCTCGAAACCGGCGATGGGCCGGTAGGCATGGATCCACGGCTGGTCCTCTTCCACGGCCAGCTCGGCGCAAGTGTCGCGCCAGATGCGCTCATGCACCTGGGTGTGCAGGATGCGGGTGATGGAGAAGTCGACCAGGGTACGCTCGGGCAGGTCGATGATGTCATCCGACACACGGTCGCTCATGCGCCGGCTGACGAAACTGCCACGGCCGATCTCGCAACGCACCAGGCCTTGTCGCTCCAGTTCCTTGTAGGCATTGGTCACGGTCTGCACGCTGATGCCCAGGGCATCGGCTACCTGTCGCTGCGGTGGCAGGCGCTGGTCATGTACCAATACGCCGCGCTCGATCTCGCCGGTGACGGCCTGGACCAGGATCTTGTATTTGGACTCGCCGATGCGAGCCGCGTCCAGGGCTGCCTTCCAACTGTTCATCATGATGTTCGCTTCGCTTGCCGGGGCCAGGGTCACAGCATCCCCCGTACAAGTGCTTCGGGCAATTGTCCTAGTGCAATGCCATCGCCGTTTCAGCTTTTGTATGCTCGCCCCAAGGTCGAACTCCCGCTGCCTGGCAGCCTCGAACAAAAGACCGACCTGCTATCGCTGTTTTGCTCCACTGCCTCCTAACACAGAGCCGTCGACGACGGTTTTTATAACAAACAGGAGCTTCATTGATGAGCCAGCCTTTCAACGTTCCACGCCCCTTCCAGCGCCTGCTGATGGCCTGTGCCGCCGTCGGTGTGCTCTCCAGCGCCCAGGCCGCCAGCCTGGACGAGATCAAGGAAACCAGCCGCATCCGCATCGGCTACGCCAACGAAACCCCGTTCGCCTTCACCGAAACCGATGGCCGTGTAACCGGTGAGTCACCGGAAATCGCCAAGATCATCTTCGAGAAAATGGGCATCAAGCAGGTCGATGGCGTGCTCACCGAGTGGGGTTCGTTGATCCCGGGCTTGCGCGCCGGGCGCTTCGATGTGATTGCAGCAGGCATGTACATCACCCCCGCACGCTGCAAGCAGGTGATCTTCACCGACCCGCAGTACGCCCTGCCCGACACTCTGCTGGTGGCACAGGGCAATCCGAAGAACCTGCACACCTACGCCGACATCGCCGGGAACCCGGACGTGAAGCTGGCGATCATGGCCGGCACGGTCAACCTCGCCTATGCCCGCGACTCCGGCATCACGGATGCGCAGATCCTTCAGGTGCCGGACACCACCGCCCAGTTGCAGGCCGTGCGCGCCGGCCGCGCCGATGCTGCCGTGGGCACCCAGCTGACCATGAAGGGCCTGGCGAAAAAGGGTGGCGACAAGGTCGAGGCGATCAGCGACTTCACGGACGACCCGGCCCACACCGGCTACGGTGCCCTGGCCTTCCGCCCCGAGGACAAAGCCCTGCGCGACGCGGTCAACGCCGAGATGAAGAAGTGGCTGGGCAGCGAGGAGCATCTGAAGACCGTCGCGCCGTTCGGCTTCGACCGCAGCAACGTGACTGACAAGACCGCCGCCGAGCTCTGTGCCCAGCAGTGAATCGAGGTGGCATGGCGCTTGCCGTGCCATTCCCTGTGTAATCCGATTATTCAGGTCGAACCATGGGTGAATTGATACCGTTGTTACTGCAAGGCGCCTGGATCACCATCCAGGTCACCTTCTTCGGCTCGCTGCTGGCCATCGTCGCCGCGATCCTCGCCGCCCTCGGCCGGCGTTCGTCATGGCGGCCATTGAGCTGGCTGTGCGTGGCCTACATCGAGCTGTTCCGTGGCACCTCGCTGCTGGTGCAGTTGTTCTGGCTGTTCTTCGTATTGCCGCTGCCACCGTTCAACGTCGAACTCAGCGCCTACACCGTGGCCATCGTCGGCCTCGGGCTGCACATCGGTGCCTACGGTGCCGAAGTGATGCGCGGGGCGATCAGCTCGGTGGCCAAGGGGCAGTACGAAGCCTGCACCGCGCTGAACATGCCCGCCACCACCCGCTTCCGGCGGATCATCCTGCCGCAGGCATTGCTGGCGGCCATCGCACCTGGCACCAACCTGCTGATCGAACTGCTGAAGAACACCTCGCTGGTGTCGCTGATCACCCTGTCGGACCTTAGCTTCCGCGCCCGTCAGCTGGACCAGGCGACCTTCCAGACCCTGGAAATCTTCAGCCTCACCCTGCTGCTCTACTTCGTCCTGGCACAGGTCATCAACTTCCTCATGCGTCGGGTCGAACGGCGCCTGAGCCGTGGTCGCCTGCGGGGGAGCCTGTCATGAATTTCTGGGACTGGAACTACGTCGCGCAAATCCTGCCCGACTTGCTGCAGGCGTCGCTGAAAACCCTGGGCATCACCTTGGTTGGCTTCCTGATCGCAGTGGTGCTGGGCCTGTTCCTGGCCATCGCCCGACGCAGCCGCCAGGCCTGGCTGTCGTGGCCGGTGGCATTGCTGATCGAGTTCATCCGCAGTACGCCGCTGCTGATCCAGGTGTATTTCCTCTACTACGTGCTGCCCAACTACGGGGTGAACATGACGGCCATGCAGGCCGGCATCATCGGTATCGGCGTGCACTACGCCTGTTACCTGGCCGAGGTTTACCGCGGCGGCCTCGACTCGGTGGCGCGCAGCCAGTGGGAAGCGGTGGTCGCCCTCAACTTCGCGCCGTGGACCGCCTACCGGGCAGTCATCCTGCCCCAGGCGATTCGCCCGATCCTGCCGCCGTTGGGCAACTACCTGATCGCCATGCTCAAGGACACCCCGGTGCTGTCGGCCATCACCGTGGTGGAAATCATGCAGCAGGCCAAGAACGTCGGCTCCGAAAGCTTCCGCTACCTCGAGCCGATCACTCTGGTCGGTCTGTTCTTCCTGGCCTTGAGCGTCGCTCTGGCCTACCTCGTTCGGCGCCTTGAAGTGCGCCTGGAGCTCCGCTGATGATCGCCCCTGTGACTCACTTCGCCACTGCCACCGTCACCCAGCCGCTGGACACCCACATGCCCACACCGGCCATTGCCCAACCAATCGTCAGCTTCAAGGACGTGACCAAACGCTACGGCAGTTTCACCGTGCTCGACGGCCTCAACCTCGATGTCGCCCCCGGCGAAAAGGTGGCGATCATCGGCCCCAGCGGTTCGGGCAAATCGACGTTGCTGCGGGTACTGATGACGCTTGAGGGCATCGACCAGGGCATGATCGAAGTCGATGGCGAATCGCTCACCCACATGCCCGGGCGCAACGGCGAGCAGCTCATCGCCAACGAGCGCCATGTACGCAAAGTGCGCGCGAAGATCGGCATGGTGTTCCAGAGTTTCAACCTGTTCCCGCACATGAGTGCCTTGCAGAACGTGATCGAAGCCCCGGTCCAGGTACTGGGCGTGAAGCCCTCCGAGGCGCGCGAACGGGCTGCGGAGCTGCTGGAGATGGTTGGCCTGGGCAACAAGTTCGAGCATTACCCGTCGCAATTGTCCGGAGGTCAGCAACAGCGCGTGGCGATTGCCCGGGCGCTGGCGATGCGGCCCAAGGTGATGCTGTTCGACGAAGTGACCTCGGCGCTGGACCCGGAACTGTGTGGCGAGGTGCTGAACGTGATCCGCCGGTTGGGCAGCGAACACAACCTGACCATGCTGATGGTGACGCATCAGATGGGCTTTGCCAGGGAGTTCGCGGATCGGGTGTGCTTCTTCTACAAGGGGCAGATCCACGAACAGGGGACGCCGGCGCAGATCTTCGAAAACCCGCAACAGGAGCGGACCCGGGCGTTCCTGAGTGCAGTGCGGGAGGCGAACTGACCGGCGATCGTCGCGTCAGTACTCGCGCCGCTTGCGAAACGCCCAGCGCCCCACCAGCACGGTGAAGGTCGCCACCAGGGCCACCAGCACCCAGAAACCATGGGGGTTTTCCGCCAGCGGCACACCCCCGACATTCATGCCGAAGAAGCCGGCGATGATGTTGATGGGCAGCGCCAGCACGGTCACCACGGTCAGGGTGAACAGGGTGCGGTTGGTCTGTTCGTTGAGCTTGGCGGCGATTTCTTCCTGCAACAGCTTGATCCGCTCACCGAGGGCGGTGAGGTCGCTGATCACCAGGGTGAACTCTTCTGTGGCCGCGCGCAGCTGGCGTATGTCCTGTTCCTGCAGCCAGTCGGGCGGCCGGTTGAGCAGGCGCAGCAGCGCCCCCGGCTCCAGCGCCAGCAGGCGCTGCAAGCGCACCAGCACCCGGCGCATGCTGCCCAGTTCGGCGCGGTTGTCGCTCAGGCGCTGGGACAGCAACTGGTCTTCGATGCGGTCGACGCTGGTGGTGGTTTCACGCACGATCTGGGTCAGCACATCGCCCTGGTCGCGCAACAGATGGACCAGCAACTCGATGGACGAATGAAAGCGCTCGCCATGCTTGACCGACGAGCGCAGCTTGTCCACCGAATGCAGCGGCTGCAACCGCGCGCTTACCAGCAACTGGCTGCTGGCGCAGGCCCACAGCGTGGAGATGTTCGAGGACACCAGGCCGAAGTTGAACACCACATCGTTGACCACCGCCAGCAGCGCCGAGTCGGCGTGTTCGATACGGGTCGAGCGCGAACCTTCGCGCAGGGTTTCGAAGAAGGCTTCGGGCAACTGCACGTGGGTACGCAACCAGCGTTCGCAGGCAGCGTGGGCCAGGTTCAGGTGCACCCAGAGAAACTCGCCAGGTTCCAGCGGCTGGCCGAGCGTGCGCAACAACTGCGCCGAATCGATTTCGCGCCCCGGCTGGCCAGGGCGGAAGGCGAAGGCGTAGAGCAGGCCGAACAGGTCGTGGTCCTGTGGCAGATGCAGCGCGGGATGGCCCATTCGAACTCGCAATGAGGCACGGGGAGATGGCAGAAAGGTTGCTGAATATTCGTTGCAGTCAGATGACAGCTGGATAGCTGAAAGCCCTTTGGGCTGCGCTGTCGCGTAGAGAGCCGAATTCGCAAGCGGTCCGCATACCCTGGGGGAGCAACTGTCTTGCTCAAATTCTAAAAGTTGGCGCAATCCCCTGTGGGAGCGGCTTTAGCCGCGAAGAATCCAACGCGGTGCCTGGCACCGGCTGCGCCGGTGTTCGCGGCTAAAGCCGCTCCCACAGGATGCGCAGTGCGAAACCTGAGAAAGCGCAGCCATCACTTCACAAATTCCTGAACTGATTATTTGCCCGCAGCGATTTTTCCCCTCGCCAACCGCCACCAGAATCGCTTCACCACAATCACAAGAACCGTGAGGCCACTCCCGTGGACCAGACACTCCAGGTACGGCAAGCCGCCGCCGACCTCGTTGCGGCGTTCGCCAGCAACGACACCGCTCGCTATTTCGCCTGCTTCAGCGAAGACGCCACCTTCCTTTTCCACACCCTGCCGCAACCGCTGCTGTCGCGCCATGCCTACGAGCAACTCTGGGCCCAATGGCAGGCCGACGGGTTTGCCGTGCTCGCCTGCGAATCGGGCAATGCCCAGGTGAGCCTGCAAGGTGACATGGCGATCTTCATGCATGATGTGGCCACGCACATCCGCATCGCCGGCGAAGAACACCAGTTGAGCGAGCGCGAAACCATTGTCTTCCGCCGCCACGGCGAACGGTGGCTGGCCTGCCACGAGCACCTGTCGGTCGTATCGCCGGCCTGATCCCCTTTACGCGGCCCTGCCGCCCTGCCATCGCACCCACAAGAAGGCCCGCGCACTGCGCCGGCCCACAACAACCGCGCTGGAGCATCACCATGAGCCACTCGACCGGTATCGAGACCAACGGCGTCGAACAGATCCCTGACGATCAACGCGACGCCTCCCCGCTGGACCTGTTCCGCCTGATCTTCGGCGGCGCCAACACCTTCGCCACGGCCGTGCTGGGCAGCTTCCCGGTGCTGTTCGGGCTGTCGTTCCAGGCCGGCGTGTGGGCGATCCTGCTCGGCGTCGGCGTGGGCGCGCTGATCCTCGCGCCCATGGGCCTGTTCGGCGCGCTCAACGGCACCAACAACGCTGTGTCGTCTGGGGCGCACTTTGGCGTGCACGGGCGCATCGTCGGTTCGTTCCTGTCGCTGCTCACCGCGGTGGCGTTCTTTTCGCTGTCGGTGTGGAGCTCGGGCGACGCCCTGGTCGGCGGCGCCAAGCGCCTGGCCGGCCTGCCGGAAACCGACCTGACCCTGGGCCTGGCCTATGGCCTGTTCGCGGTACTGGTGCTGGTGGTGTGTATCTTTGGCTTCCGCTTCATGCTGTGGGTCAACAAGATCGCCGTGTGGGCCTCGAGCCTGCTGTTCCTGCTGGGCATCGTTGCCTTTGCCGGGCCGTTCGACGCCGGTTATGCGGGTAGCGTAAACCTCGGCCAGGCGGGCTTCTGGGCGGCATTCGTCGGTGCGGCGATCCTGGCCATGAGCAACCCGGTGTCGTTCGGTGCATTCCTCGGCGACTGGTCGCGCTACATCCCGCGTGAAACGCCCAAGGCGCGCATCATGCTGGCGGTGATCGCGGCCCAGGGCGCGACACTGATCCCGTTCCTGTTCGGCCTGTGCACCGCCACCCTGGTGGCCACCCAGGCGCCGGACTACATCGCCGCCAACAACTACGTCGGTGGCCTGCTGGCGGTGGCGCCAAGCTGGTTCTTCCTGCCGGTGTGCCTGATTGCGGTGATCGGCGGCATGTCCACCGGCACCACCGCGCTGTACGGCACCGGCCTGGACATGTCCAGCGTGTTCCCACGCCTGCTCAGCCGTGCCGGCGCCACCCTGCTGATTGGCGTGCTGGCGATCGGTTTCATCTTCATCGGCCGCTTCACCTTCAACCTGGTGCAGAGCGTCTCGACCTTCGCTGTGCTGATCATCACCTGCACCAGCCCGTGGATGGTGATCATGATCCTCGGCCTGATCACCCGCCGCGGGTTCTACCATGCCGACGACCTGCAGGTGTTCACCCGCGGCCAACGTGGCGGCCACTACTGGTTCCTGCATGGCTGGAACTGGCGCGGCATGGGGGCGTGGATCCCCAGCGCGGCGGTGGGCCTGTGCTTCGTCAACCTGCCAGGGCAGTTCGTCGGCCCACTGGGCGACCTGGCCGGCGGCATCGACCTGAGCCTGCCGGTCACCCTGGGGCTGGCCGGTGTGCTGTACCTGCTGCTGCTCAACCTGTTCCCCGAACCTGCCGGCGTGTATGGCCCCCAGGGCCCGCGTTGGGTGCGTTGCAAAAGCACCGCGCACTCGCCGGTAACCACCGCCGAAACGGCCTGACTGGAAACCGACCATGACCACTTCCCACTACATTGCCGGCCGCTGGGTCGAAGGCCAGGGCAGCGACTGCATCAGCGTCAATGACCCGGCCCTTGGGCAACCGTTTGCCGAACTGATGGCCGCCAGCGTCGCCCAGGTAGACCAGGCAGTGACCGCTGCCCGTGACGCCCTGCCCGCCTGGAAAAGCACCAGCGCCAGCGAACGCGCCGCCTACCTGCGCGGCTTTGCCGAACAGCTCGGGCAGCGCCGTGAAGCGTTGATCACCTTGCAGATGCGCAACAACGGCAAGCCACGTCACGAGGCGGAAATCGACCTGGACGACGCCATCGCCACCTTCGGCTACTACGCCGAACTGGCCGAGCAACTGCCATCGAAGAACCGCGATGTGCCGCTGGCTGCGCCGGGTTTCAGCGCTCGCACCCGCCTGGAACCGGTGGGCGTGGTCGGCCTGATCGTGCCGTGGAATTTCCCGCTGGTGACCAGCGCCTGGAAGCTCGCCCCGGCCCTGGCCGCTGGTTGCACCGTGGTGCTCAAGCCATCGGAAGTCACCCCGCTGATCGAACAGGCCTACGGCCAGATCGCCGATGCCCTGGAGCTGCCGGCCGGGGTGTTGAACATCGTCAACGGCAAGGCCGAAACCGGCGCTGCACTGAGCAACCACAATGGCCTGGACAAGCTGTCGTTCACCGGCAGCAACAGTGTCGGCAGCCAGGTAATGCGCAGCGCTTCGGCGCAGTGCCGGCCGGTGACGCTGGAGCTGGGCGGCAAGTCGGCGATCGTGGTGTTCGATGATTGCGACGTGGGCCAGGCGGTGGAATGGATCGTCGCCGGCATTACCTGGAACGCCGGGCAGATGTGCTCGGCCACTTCGCGGCTGCTGGTGCAGGACGGCATTGCCGATGCATTGCTGCCGCGTTTGCAGGCCGCACTGGAACAGCTACGGGTCGGTAATCCATTGACCGAAGAGGTCGATATGGGGCCGCTGACCAGCCAGGCGCAGTGGCTGAAGGTGGCCGGCTACTTTGCCACGGCGCGGGAAGAAGGCCTGCAGTGCCTGGCCGGTGGCAAGGCGCTGGACCGGGATGGCTGGTTCGTCAGCCCGACGCTGTATGCCGACGTGCCGAAAGACAGCCGCCTGTGGACCGAGGAAATCTTTGGCCCTGTGCTGTGCGCGCGTCGCTTTGCGACCGAGGAACAGGCAATTGCCGAGGCCAACGATAGCCGCTTCGGGCTGGTGGCTACGGTGTGCTCCGCCGATCTGGAGCGCGCCGAGCGGGTGGCCGATGCGCTGGAGGTTGGCCATGTGTGGATCAACTCGGTGCAGGCGGTGTTCGTCGAGACCTCGTGGGGTGGCACCAAGGGCAGCGGGATCGGACGTGAGCTGGGGCCTTGGGGGCTGTCGGCCTACCAGTCGGTCAAGCATGTGACGCGCTGTCTGGGTTGAGATTTCCGGGGCCGCTTTGCGGCCCTTTCGCCGGCAAGCCATGTGCCATCCCTGTGGGAGCGGGCTTGCCCGCGAAGAGGCCGGCACAGGCGACACAAAACTCTGCGTCCGCGTGACTTTGCCCGCCCACCGCAAAGTCCCACTTCCTGGTACCCCCACAATCACAACACCAGGCCGGACCACCCATGCACCCTCAACGCACCGCCTTGCACAACGAACTGCACGCCCGTCCGTCGCTGTATTTCGACGGCCCGGCGCATGTCTTCCACCTGGCCTTGCTCGGCGGCGATGCTGCCTGTGCGGCACTGCTGCAACGATGCTGCCCGGATGCCCTGGACACCGCAGCCGCCCAAGGCATCACCCGCCTGGATGGCCATCCGTTCAAATGGGAACGGCACACCGAGTTCTTCACCCTGACCCTGGTAGTGCCCTGCACTGCCGCCGACACCGAGTGGCAAACGCTGCCGCCGGTGCTGGCCGAGGCTATCGCCCCGCAAGCGGCGCATGTGATCAACGCGGTGCAGGTGCTGGTCCGTGACGAACAGGAACTGGAACTGCCCCACTACGGTTTCAAGGACCCGTGCGGCTCCTGCGTCGGCGGTGGCGATGCGGTGGTGTGGAGCGATTTTCGCCTGACCGAGGACGGCACCAACCGCTTCCTGTTCATAAACCGTCGCCTCAATGCCTACCGACAGGGCCGCATGATCCGCCGTCTGCTGGAGATCGAGACCTACCGCATGATGGCCTCGCTGACCCTGACCACGGCCAAGCACCTCAGCCAGGAACTGGATGCCTTCGACAAGACCCTGGTCAACCTCTCGGAGCGAAGTGCCGGTGTCGATGACCATGATTCCAAAGGCTTGCTGGAAGCCATTGCCCACCTGTCACGCCAGGTGGTCAGCCGTACGGTGAAAACCCGCCACCGCTTCGGCGCCACGCAAGCCTATGCGCAACTGGTGTTCGAACGCCTGGGCGAGCTGCGGGAAAGCCATGTGGGCGATTGCCAGCGCCTGGGGGTTTTCATCGAACGCCGGTTCAAGCCAACCGTGCGCTACTGCGCGGCCACCGAGCAGCGCCTGGAGCAGCTGGCAAAGAATGTGGCCAACCTGGGCGACCTGTTGCAGGCGCGGGTACAGGTGGAAATGGAAGAGCAGAACGCCGGGATCCTGCGCAGCCTCAATGCCCGGGCTGATGCCCAGGTGAAGATTCAACGGGCGGTGGAGGGGCTGTCGATCATTGCCATCACCTACTACCTGCTGAACTTGTTCAAGCTGCTGTATGGCGGGCTGAATGTGCTGGGGTTAGGGCTGACGGCGCGGGATGGGCTGTTGGCCATGACGCCGCCTGTGCTGTTGGTGTTGTTGGTGATTTTGCTGAGGATCAGGCAGGCCAAGCAGCATTGAGGGTTGGGGGCGCCTTGCGCCCCTATCGCGACACAAGGCCGCTCCTACAGGGACTGCACATTTCCTGTAGGAGCGGCCTTGTGTCGCGATGGGCTGCAACGCAGCCCCCGATGCTCACACCGGCTCGTCAGCCGGCCGTGCATTCTCTTGCACCAACACCATGCTCTGCGGCGACGACAGGGCAATACCTTCATCACGCAGGCGCCCAAGGATGGTGAACAACAGGTCACTGCGCGTGCCGGACACCTGCCGCGGCCCCGCCACGTAACCACTCACACCTATCACCATGCCGCTGCTGGTCAGGTCCTTGAAGGTGACCGAGGTAGCTGGCGCATCCAGAATCGCCTCGTGCTCCTGGTAAGCCGCCAGCAGCAGTTCACGCACGCGGTTGGCATCGGTCTCCAGCGGCATGGTCAGGGTAATGCCGACCACGCCCAGGGCGTTGCCCATGGTCACGTTACGCACGTTCTGCGAGATGAACTGCGAGTTGGGCACGATAACCGTCGAGCGGTCGGACATCTGGATCTCGGTGGCGCGCACGTTAATACGGCGAATGTCGCCCTCGACACCCGCCAGGCTGACCCAGTCGCCCACCTTGACCGGGCGCTCGGTCAGCAGGATCAGGCCGGAAATGAAGTTCTGCACGATCTGCTGCAAGCCGAAACCGATACCCACCGACAGGGCACTGACCACCCAGGTCAGGCTGGTGAGGTTGATGCGCAGGGTCGACATCACCAGCATGGCCAGGAAGATGAAGCCCAGGTAACCCACCAGAGTCACCAGCGAGGCACGCATGCCGGCGTCCATGTCGGTTTCCGGCAGCAGGCGATCGCTCAGCCAGCGTTTGACCACGCGGATGGCGAACAGGCCGCCGAGGAACATCACCACTGCCAGCAAAATGTCCTGGGGGACAATGTTCATGTTGCCCAGCAGCTTGCCGCCGGTCTCGTCCCAATCACCCAGGCTCAACAGCAGTTCGCTGGGGCTGGTGCCCGACGGCATCAGTGCCAGCAACAACGCCAGGAACAGCACCACGGTGCGGCCGATACCGGCCAGGATGGTGCTGGCCTGGGCCTGGTGACGTGGCGCCAGGCCCAGGGTCGAGGCCAGCGCCAGGCCGCCGGGTTGGCGGGGCGACAGCAGGGTTTCGCAGAGGTCGCCAAAGAACGTGGTCAGCAGGTAGGCACAGGTAATCACCAGGCTGACCCACAGCAGCTTGGCGGTGAGGAAGTAGGCGAGTGTCAGGTAACCGGCGAGCAAGGCCAGCAGGATCAACGTAAGCCAGATCACCATCACGAACGGGATCAGCCCGGCCAGGCCTGTGGGGCGCTCCAGGTCATGCTTGCGCAGGGTGCGGCGGTAACGCAGCAGCGCACCGGCGAAGGTGAACGCCACTACCAGCGCGGTCAGGCCGTTGACCGCCACGGTCAGCGCCAGGCTGGCACCGATCACGCTGTTGATGCGTTCCATGGTCATCATGACCATCAGCGCCAACGCCAGCACCTTGGGGAACCAGCCCAGGGCGCTGGCCACTTCATCGTGAATAGGCGGCAGGCGCCAGGACGGACGCTGCAGCATCAGCATGGCGCGGCCCAGGCCGGTGATGAAGGCACTGAACACCACCAGGGCAAGTACATGATTGGCCAGGCTGGCGATATCGGCGCCCAACTCGGCGCTGCTCTCCAGCCCCCAACGCAGCAGCGAGACCGAGCCGGCGATGGTGCCCAAGGTTGCCAGGCTGACACCCAGCGCCAGCGCACTGCGGCGCAGGCGGCCTTCGGGCAGCCAGCTGACCATGGCGCCGGCGAGAAGGCGCTCGAGCACGCGGCGCACCAAGGTCCAGACCAGGATTGCCGCCACCAGGCTGGTAATGAACAACCAGCGATTTTCAGCGCTGAAGGCACTGCCGATGGCATCAGCCGTCTCACCACGCAGGTCACGCAGGCGTGCAACATCGTCCTGGGTGGGGCGAATGATGCTCTGCCAGAATGCCGGGGTCAGCGGTGAGGCCGCGCGGCTGGTGATCTGCGAGTTGAACTGGCTGCGGCGCAGGTTGACGATTTGCGTGGACAAGTCGCGCGCCGACTGGGTCAGCTTGGAGGCCTGGTCCTGCTGCGCCACCAAGGCCTTCTTCTCGGCCTCCAGCGCTTTACGCTGCTGGGTCAGGGTAGCCGCCTCGTCCGGCTGGACCGGGCCGATGACCTTGAGCTTGTCGTCGACTTTTTCAACATCAGTGGTGCGCAGGGCAGTCAACGCGTCGGCCTGACGCTGCACCTGCATTGCGCCCAGGCGCAACTGCGAAAGCAGATCGTCATTGGCGTCGCTGGTAACGCCCTGGCGTATCTGGTCCAGCCGCTCGCTCAACTGCTCAATGCTGGCGTTTTCATCCAGCACGTCCGCTTCGGCAACCGCCAGATTGGACAATGGCGTGGCCGGGGCCGACCAGGCCGGGCTGGCAAAGGCAAGCATCAGGGCCATGAAAACCATCAGGCCTGGACAATAACGGGCAAGGCTGACACGCCTCATCGAATATTCCTCTTTACAATTCGATTTGGCGGGGGATTCTACGCGGCTTCACGCGATCAGGAGAGTGCCGTTTCTCGTTTGAGCAACTGCTGTTTGCGCTCGATGCCCCAGCGGTAGCCACTGATGTCGCCGTCGCGGCGGACCACCCGATGACAGGGGATGGCCACGGCGATGTGGTTGGCCGCGCAGGCCATGGCCACCGCACGCACCGCCTTGGGCGCGCCGATGCGCTCGGCGATGTCGGTGTAGCTGACCCGGCTGCCGGCCGGCACCTCGCGCAGGGCTTGCCACACCCGCTCCTGGAACGCAGTGCCTTGCACATCCAGTGGCAGGGCCAGGCCCAGCGCGGGTGCTTCGACGAATCCCACCACCTCGGCGACCAACCGTTCGTAAGCACTGTCGCCGCCGACCAGGTGGGCCTTGGGGAACTGGTCCTGCAGATCGTGCAGCAGGGCCTCGGGATCGTCGCCCAGCAGGATCGCGCAAATGCCTTTCTCGCTCTGGGCCACCAGGATGGCACCCAAGGAGCATTGGCCAAGGGCGAAGTGGATGGTTGCCCCGGCGCCACCGGCGCGGTATTGCCGCGGACGCATGCCCAGGCGCTGGTCGGCGCTTTCGTAGAAGCGGCTGTTGGAGTTGTAGCCGGCGTCATAGATGGCATCGGTGACAGAGCGCTGGCCATCTTCCAGGTGAGCGCGCAGGCGCCGGGCACGGAAAGCGGTGGCATAGGCCTTGGGGGTCAGGCCGGTTTCGGCCTTGAACAGGCGATGCAGGTGAAAAGGGCTGACGGCCAGTTGGGCGCTGAGTTGGTCGAGGCTGGGTGCCGGGTCGGTGGCTTCGATCAGGCGGCAGGCGCGGGTGACCAGCTGGCTATGGCGGGTGGCGCTGGTGGTGGCGGTGCAACGTTTGCAGGCGCGGTAGCCGGCGGTTTCGGCGGCAGCTGGGGTGTCGTAGAACTCGACATTGGTTCGCTTGGCAAGACGCGATTTGCAGCCGGGGTGGCAGTAGATGCCGGTGGTGCGCACGGCGTAGACGAAGTGGCCGGTGGCGGCGGTTTCGCGGGATTCTACGGCTTGCCAGCGTTGGTCGGGAGTGGTGTAGGGGTTCATTGGTAAATGTCCAGATAGGTTGTTGCCTGTGCCGGCCCTTTCGCGGGTAAACCCGCTCC
This sequence comes from Pseudomonas sp. A2, assembly GCF_023100865.1. Classification (NCBI taxonomy): domain Bacteria; kingdom Pseudomonadati; phylum Pseudomonadota; class Gammaproteobacteria; order Pseudomonadales; family Pseudomonadaceae; genus Pseudomonas; species Pseudomonas sp. A2. The sequence continues at coordinate 876,973 of NZ_CP039127.1, read as the reverse complement.
CACAGGTACTGCATAGCCTTTCAAGGCTGTGGATATCCCTGTGGGAGCGGGTTTACCCGCGAAGAGGCCGGCACAGGCAGTGCAAAACCTCAAGCCCGCCACAGGTACCAGGCCGCCACGGTGCGGTATGGGCGCCAGCCGCCACCCAGCGAACGCATTTGCGCTGGCGTCGGCGCCTTGTCCAGCCCCTTCAGCCGCCGATACCCCTCGCGTACGCCAAAATCGTCGACCGGCAGAACGTCCGAACGCGCCAGGCTGTAGATCAGCAACATCTCCACCGTCCACCGCCCTACCCCGCGCAATGCCACCAGCCGTTCGATCAACGCCTCGTCAGCCATGGCCAGCGCCTCTTCCCGGCTCGGCACCAGGCCATCCAGCCGGCCTTGGGCAATACCCTGGATCGTCGCCATCTTGCTCGCGGAAAAACCACAGGCGCGCATGGTTTCCGGTGTAACCGCCAACAACTGCTCCGGCCCTGGGAACGCAGCCTCCGGGAACAACGCCAGCAAGCGCCCAAGAATTGCCTCGGCAGCACGGGCATGCAGTTGCTGGTAGGCAATCGCTCGCACCAGCACTTCGTAAGGTTCACGCCCCGGCGTGGCCTGGTGCAGGCAAGGCCCGGTCGCCTCGATATGCCGCGACCAGTCCGGGTCGAGCGCCGCAAGGTATTCAGTGGCCTCACGGTAGGCTTCAGGCGATAGGTCGGACAGGATCATGGCACCTCCAACGGGTCGATTGCAGGCCCAGCTTAACGCAGCCGTTCATCGGACAAACGCCGATTCTTGCGCGGCTAATTCCTGGCAGGGTATTGCTCGGCACCATCGCCCCGCAACCGCACCGTGCGCCGGTACGACTGCCGGGCAAAGCACACGAACAACCCGGCCATCAGCGCCAGCGCGATGGGCAGACCATGCGGCGCCACATCCATCGCCGCACCGCTGACCAGCGGCCCGACCAGGCTACCCACACCCCACAGCAAGCCCACGCTGGCATTGGCGGTAACCAGGTCCTGCCCCTTGAAGCGCTGCCCGATCAGTACCAGCGCCAGGGTATAGATGCCGCCTGCCACCGCGCCCAGCAGCACCAGCAGCGGCCACAGCAACCAGGTCAGGTTCAGCAGCCAGGGCAGGCCGATACCGATCGCCATCGCCAGCAGCCCGCATACCAGGTGCAGCCCGGTGCGCTCCACCCGGTCGGCCAACCAGCCAAGCGGCAACTGGAACAACATGTCACCGGCAAACACGACGGTCACCATCAGCGCCGCCACGCCCACGGCAAAGCCATGGCTGGTGGCATACACCGGCAGCAGCGACAGCACCACGGCATCGAAGAACGAGAAGAACAGCACCGCCACGCACAACGCCGGCGCCACACGGAAGAAACCGGCCAGGCCGAAGCTCTTTTCACCTTCTTCATGTTCCACATGGTCGTTGGGTACGGTCAGCACGATGCACAGCAGCGCCAGGCCATAGCAGGCGGTGACCACACCGGTGATCCACGGGCTGTCGGCGCCCAGCACCGCCAGCATTGCCGGGCCGAGCACCTGGAAGCCGGTGAAGCTGGTGGCGTACAGGGCCATGATCTTGCCGCGGTTGTGCTCCGGGCACAGTTCGTTGACCCACGACTCGCCGAGGATGATGGCGATACCCATGCCCAGCCCCAGGCCCAGGCGCAACAGCGCCAGCTGCCACAGCGAGCCGAACGCCGACTCGAGCAAGGCAATGCTGAGCGTGCACAGGCTGAAGCACAGCAGGTAGATGGTGCGCCGGGTCAGGTGGCGACAGCAGGCGTCGACCAGGAACGCCGAGAGCATCATGCCCGCAGCGGGGATGGCCGAGATGATGCCGATTTCCAGGGTGCTCGCACCGGCTTCATGCAGGCGCAACGACACCAGCGGCAGGCTGGCCCCCAAACTGAAACCCACGACCGAAACGGCGAACAACAGGCCCGCCAGCAAACGCATGTTCATGTACCACTCCTTGCAAACCGAAAAGACGTGCAGACACAGGCGCGCACGCCAGGGCGGCGAGCGACGCGAAAGCGCAGATCAGTTCAGGCGAGGTGTGGCGAGAAGGTGAAGGCAAAAAGCACGCTGCGGCGACGCTTGAGCACCGTGTCGCTCGGCCACGCACGACGCAGGGCCTGGAAGGCAGGCTGGCGGGCGTTTGGCAGGAGCTGGGTACGGCACATTGCTTTGACTACTACGCAGGTGGTTGAAGAAAGGGCGGACTCTAGGCCAAGGGTGGTCACGTCGTCAAATTTCGCGGAACAACCGCCTTGCATGGCCTCCAGACTTGCGCGGGCCCTTGTAGGAGCAGCCTTGTGCTGCGAAGAGGCCGGCAAGACAACAAATTATCTTCGGCAGTAAAGGCCTCTTCGCAGCACAAGGCTGCTCCTACAGGTTCTATGCATGCTTTCAGCGCTTGCCGGTACTTGGCAAGAACACCGCCAACAACCCGAACAATGGCAGGAACGAACACACCTCGTACACGTACTCGATGCCACGCAGGTCCGCCACATACCCCAGCAAGGCCGCACCGATGCCACCAAAGCCGAACATCAGCCCGAAGAAGATCCCGGCAATCATGCCCACGCTGCCCGGTACCAGCTCCTGCGCATACACCACGATCGCGGAAAACGCCGAAGCCAGGATAAAGCCGATCACCACGCTCAACACGGTGGTCCAGAACAGATCGGCATACGGCAGCACCAGGGTGAACGGCGCCACGCCAAGGATCGAAAACCAGATCACGGCCTTGCGCCCGATGCGGTCACCGATCGGCCCGCCAAAGAAGGTACCCGCCGCCACCGCACCAAGGAACAGGAACAGGTGCAGCTGCGAGCTGGCCACCGACACATCGAACTTCTCGATCAGGTAGAAGGTGAAATAGCTGGTAAAGCTGGCCATGTAGAAGTACTTGGAGAACACCAGCAGGCCCAGCACGATCAGCGCCGCCACCACCCGCCCGCGGGAAATGCCGTGGGTCGCCTGCACAGCCTTGCGCGCCTTGGCCTGGTTGAGGTGCTCCTTGTACCAGCCACGCAGCATCAGGGTGACGCCGAGAAAGAACAGCGCAGCCAGGCCGAACCAGGCCACGTGGCTCTGGCCGAACGGAATGACAATGGCTGCCGCCAGCAGCGGCCCCAAAGCCGACCCGGTGTTGCCACCGACCTGGAAGGTCGACTGGGCCAGGCCGAAGCGCCCGCCCGATGCCAGGCGCGCAATACGCGAGGTTTCCGGGTGGAAGGTCGACGAGCCGATACCCACCAGGGCCGAGGCCAGCAGAATCATCGGGAAGCTGCCGACGAAGGCCAGCATCACGATACCCACCAGGGTACACAGGGTGCCCAGTGGCAGCAGGTTCGGTGCCGGTCGGCGATCGGTAAAGAAGCCGACCCAAGGCTGCAGCAGCGAGGCGGTGATCTGGAACGTCAGGGTGATCATGCCGATCTGGGCGAAACTCAGGTCGTAGTTGGCCTTGAGCATCGGGTAGATCGCCGGCAGCACAGACTGGATCAGGTCATTGATCAGGTGCGCCAGGGCGCAGAAACCGATTATGCGCATCACCAGCGGCGTGGCTTGGCTCGCCGCTGCACTGGTGGGCGCCGTGGAGGCGCTACTGATAGCCATGTGCCTGAATCTCCGTCCGTAGTTTGGGATCCGATTATCGGAAAACAAATAGATACATAGCTACCTTTTATTTTCTTTGTCCGCGACACACTTGAAAATGGTTCTCAATATAATTAGCATCCTTGGCCAAAATACCCGTCATCGTTGGGCGAAACGGCCCTAATCGCGAGCACACCAACCCCATGAGCCCAATGCCCGTTCGCGTCCGTCCACGGCAGATCAACGCGCACCGCAGCCATCTGGGCAAATGGCTGGCGCTATTGTTCCTCCTGGGGCTGGCTGCTACCGCCTACCTGTACTGGCCGCTGATACAGCGCCTAGGCAGCGAATTGCATACCGATGCAGGTGAGCGCCGCAGCATCCGCCTGGCCGATGGCACCACCCTGCACCTGGGCAGCGCCAGTGCGATGAACGCCGACCTGCGCGGCCGCACGCGCCAACTGCACCTGGTGCAGGGCCGGGTATACCTGGAAGTGATGCTCGACGGCAGGGCCATGGAGATAGCAGTGGGCGACGCGCGCATCCAGGTGTTCGGTACCCGCCTGCAGGTCGCCCGCCATGCAGGCCATGACGAACTGGTGGTGCTCAGTGGCAAGGCCATGGTTATCCAAGGCAGCGAACAGCGCATGGTATCGATGGGTGAGCGGGTAACCTTCGATGGCGCGCATATCGGCCCGGTACGGAAAGCCGACCTCAAGGCCGCCGATGGCTGGCGCAGCGGGCAGTTGAAAGCCGGCGACATGCCGTTGGGCAAGGCAGAACCCGGGTCTGGCCGCTAAGTTTTTGAAAGCGTGCAAATTTTTTTTGAAATGAGTGTTGACAGGGGGGCCGTTCAAGAGAATAATGCGCGCCATCGGCTACATAGCTCAGTTGGTTAGAGCATAGCATTCATAATGCTGGGGTCCGGGGTTCAAGTCCCTGTGTAGCCACCAAACAAGACGAAGGGCTTACCGCAAGGTAAGCCCTTTTTCTTTGCCTGCGGAAAATTACCACAGGCCTGCACCCTTCCCGCACAGGGCATGCAATTGCCACCTCAACGCATTCCGGTCACCGCCACGGCCAGGCCCAACCCGATCAGCGCCAGGCCGATTACCCGGTCCACCAGCCTTTGCCGCTCGATCATCGCCTCGCGCAATGCCGTACTGGAGAAAAATACCGCCACCAGGCTGAACCACACCCAGTGAGCAATGGACATGAAAGCGCCGTAGGCAAAATCCAGCGCCAACGAGCTGCCCGGTTGCACTACCTGGGTGAAGGCACTGATCACGAACAGCATGGTCTTGGGGTTGAGGGCGTTGGTCAGAAAGCCCGTGCGCAGGGCCTGCGTTACGCTGGTGGCTGATGCGGCAACCCCGTCGAGGCTGATACGCCGGGTGTTGGTCAGCGACTGGAAACCCAGGTAGACCAGGTAACCCGCGCCCAGCACTTTCATGCCCAGGAACAGGGTCGGGCTCTGGCTGATGATCACCGCGATGCCCAGCACCGTGTACAGGACGTGCACCTGCACTCCCAGGGCAATGCCCACGGCGGCAGCCAGCCCGGCCTTGCGGCCCTGTGCATAACTGCTGCGGGTGACCATGGCGAAGTCGGCACCGGGGCTGATGACGGCAAGCAGGGTGAACAGGGCGACGGCAATGAGTTCGGTCATGCTGGTGGCTCTCGATAGACGATGGAAATGCACAGACCATGTAATTATCGAGAGCTTATAGCCCAGGAAAAATCGATTTATAGTGAGGCAAATCTGATAGCTTTCCTCACAGATATCTAGAGCCTGTGCCGGCCCCTTCGCGGGTAAACCCGCTCCTACAGGGGCGGCGCATCACCTGTGGGAGCGGGTTTACCCGCGAGAGGCCGGCACAGACAAACAGGAATGCCATGAAACTGCCGCCACTCAATGCCTTCCGCTACTTCGACATCGCCGCCGAAACCGAGAGCTTCGTGCGCGCCGCCGAGCACCTGCATGTCACCCATGGCGCAGTCAGCCGCCAGGTGCGTCTGCTTGAAGAAAGCCTTGGTGTGGAGTTGTTCGAGCGCCGCAACCGGGCCATTTTCCTCACCCCTGCCGGCCGTGCCTTGCAGGGCACTACCCAGGCGATCTTCGAGCAGCTCGAAGGCGCCGTGCAGCGTTTGCAACAACAGGCCCGCGACAACGTACTGGTGCTGTCGTGCGAGCCGACCATCGCCATGCGCTGGCTGATCCCGCGCCTGCCCCGCTTCCACGCCGCCCATCCCGACCTGCAGTTGCACCTGGTGGCCGCTGGCGGGCCATTGGATTTCGCACGTAGCGGTGTCGACCTGGCAATTCGCCGCGATGACTTCCACTGGGACAAACAGCTGTACAACCAGAAGATCTGCGACGAATGGATCGGCCCGGTCTGCCACCCCACCGCCCCCCTCCAACTCGAAGGCCAGCGCCTGCTGCACAGCGCCACCCGCCCCGGCGCCTGGCCCAACTGGCTGCGCCTGAGCGGCGAACAGGTCCGGCACACCGAGCGCAGCGACTACCAGCACTTCTACCTGTCGATTCAGGCCGCCAGCGCCGGCCTGGGCCTGGCCATGGCCTCAGCCCTCATGGTGCGCGACGAACTCGACAATGGGCAGTTGCAGGCACCGTTCGGCTTCGTGCGTGACGGCTCGGCCTACCACCTGCTCAGCCCCCTGCCGCTGGAAGACGACGGCAAGCGCCAGCGCTTCGCCACGTGGGTGATGGGCGAATGCAGGAGCTGCCTGGCTCATCTGGGCTTGATACAGAACGACGACCCCGCACGGCCGTCACCCCCCCAGGTACGGTAACCCGCGGTATCCACATGAATACGCCCGGAGGGGTAGCGCCCCAGGCCCATGTTCCAGGCCTGGCCGTATTGCTGCCAGAACCGGCACAGCGGGTTGGGGTCCGCCCACTCGGGCAGCAAGATATCGACAGCGAACGCCCGGGTATGGGCGCTGTTGGCCGCCCCGCCGGCGCAAGCATTCAGGCGCGGGGCTCGATAGGCTGAAACCACCTCGAACTGACGCAGGATGCCCTGGTCATGAAGCGTCTTTATCAGCGAGAGCGTTGAGCGCACTGCCGGCCAGTTGCTGGCGGGCGGCACGGCGAAGGGGGACGCTTGGCACTGCTTCCAGTCCGAAGCCGAACGCAGCAGCTGATGGATCGGCACCACGCCATAAAGACGGGCATCCACAAGCATCTCGCGAAATGGCCGTGTCTGATGGTCCCCGGCCCATTGCGCGAACAACCAGATATCACGCTCATCGGCCTGCGCTCCTGCACCCAACATGCCCAGCACCAGCGGCAGCCATCCAGCCCTTTTCATCCCTGCTCCCCTTGCCACAGTATGTGCCACGCTGCCGAATACGGCTGCGCCCAACAAGGAGTTAAGCATGCACAAGATGGCATTACCGAGCCTTGCCGCACTGGCCTTCAGCGGCCTTGCAGCCGCCGATGCGCGAATCGACCTGGGCGACGCCCAGCGCGTCACCCGCCTGTTCGCCTTCCCCAACAACTGTCACGTGATCTGTTATCGCGACTGGACCCTGGAGCAAACCGTAGAACACTATCTGACTCAGAGCGTACGCCGCGACGGCCATGCCGCGGCCCAGGTGCATGTAAGCCGCGACAACGATCGCCTGCACGCAACCATCAGTGGCGTACCCGCCAACTATGCAAAACCCCTGCGCAAGCTGCTCGACAGCGGTGAACTGGCCTATCAGGCGGCCACCCGGCTGAACGAGGACGGCAAATGGTCCTACGACTGGTATCTGTTCCTGCCGCTGGGCATGGCCCTGCAGAACCGCCGCAGCATCGAACTGCTGCACTTCCCGCCGGACTACTCGCTGACCCAGGCCCAGGACTACCTGCGTTCCAACACCACCGACCGCTGGGCCGAGCTGTTGACATTCAATGGCGTCGACGCCAGCCAGACCCCGGCCTACCAGACCATCATCGATATCGCTCCCATCGCCGCCCCCGCCAGCGCGGGTGAAACGCTGAAAGAAACCTACAGCTACTTCAAGGACTACCAGGTGCGCATGGTCAGCGAGATGACCCTGCAAAACCCCGCCAGGCCTCTGCCGATGGTGGCATTCGGCGCGCCAGTACGCAGCTGGATCCAGCAGCAGTACGGGCCGCAGGTGAATGTGCTGGGCCTGGTCAGCATCAGCCCGCAGGCAGGTGCCAAGGTACCGGTACTGGGTGCCAACCACCCTAGTGCCATCTGGTATGCGGCAGACAAGGACAGCCACGGCGGCAACCAGGATGCAGCTGATGCTGCCGGCTTGAAAATGATGGGGCAGGACCTGACGGCGGCCTGCTGGCAGGCAGGGATGGGGCGCAATCAACGGGCCGATGCCAAGCTGACGCTGGATGCCTGCTCGACCAAGTGGCAGGTTACACAGAAGAAACAGACCTGCGAGCTGTTCTTCCGCACCATTCGCAAGTACACGCCGGAGCAGGCGGCGGCAAAATGCAATACCGGCAGCGTGAGCAGAAGCCTGCGCGACCTGGCCAAGCCGATGGAGGCTCAGCCACAGGACCTGTGATTGAAGCCCGCCCTGCTCAATCTTCGAGCAGGGTGCAGGCCATCACCAAGGCGTCTTCTCGGCCGCCGGCAACCGGGTAATAGTCGCGGCGGCGGCCGATTTCGTTGAAACCATAGCGTTCGTACAAACGATAGGCCGACTGGTTGCTGGCACGCACTTCCAGGAAGCACTCGCGGCCATTGAGCTGGTAGGCCCGGGCCATCAGGTGCTCGAGCAGGCGCAGGCCCAGGCCGCGGCCCTGGTTTTCCGGCTTGACGGTGATGTTGAGCAGGTGGGCCTCGTCGATGATCACGTTGATCACGCCATGGCCCACCTGCTGCTGGCCGTCGAACATCAGCCAGACTTCATACGATTTGAGCGCATCCTGAAAGATCCCTCGAGTCCAGGGATGACTGAACGCGGCATATTCGATCTTAAGTACGGCATCCAGATCCGCCTCGGTCATCCGGCGGAAGCTGATCGAGTCACTCATTCAACGCTCTTCCAGCGCGCCATCAGCTGGCGCATGGCTTTCCAGACGTCCGCCTTGCGCTGCGGCTCGTCCATCAACAGTTCAAGGCCCGGCAAGGCCCAGGCTTCGCCCAGGCCCTCGAGCTTCAGGGTTTGGTAATAGGCTTCGCCGTCGACATTGGCGGCAAAGCGCAGCGCCGGCAGGCCGACCAGCCACAGGCAGGTGCACGGGGCGTCCTCCAGGCGCGCCTGGACAAAGCCCTGGACAAAATCGCGCGCCGCCTCCGGGCCCTGGTCCATGTTGCCGCGCACCAGCAGCGGCCAGCGCACCGGCTCGCCGATGATCTGCGGTGCGTCGGGCAGGCCGGCGGCGCGCAGCATGTCCTTGAGCAGCAGGTACGACGGGTCGCGGCTCTGGAACGGCTGGCCGGTGGCCAACTCCACCAGCAGCAGGCAGCTGCCGGCACGCAGCAACTGCAACGAGAAGCGCGGGGGTGGCACCATGGCCGGGCGCGGTGGCGTGGCTTGCTCCTCGGCCTCGACAGGCTTGGCGGCCGGCTTGGGCGCACTGCCCGGGCGCGGAATCTCGATTTTCGGCCGCTCGCCGGAGCGGGCCTGTGGGGTGACTGGCGCCTCGTTGGCAGCCGGTGCCGGCCTGACGTCGAAGTCGAGGTCCTCGACCGGCGCCACCGGAAGCAGCAGCTCGGGACGCGACGGTGCGGCGAACGGCAGTTCGGCGCGCGGCAGCCAGTGCACCACTTGCATGGCGGAAAGGTAGGCGCGGCGACGGGGTTCGGTGAGCAAGGGGCGGGGTTCCGAGGGGTGAAGACAAAGGGCCATTCTAACGCCGTTGGCATTCGAGTGCCGCAACTGGTCGGCGGATTTTTATTGCCTGTACCGGCCCTTTCGCGGGTGAACCCGCTCCCACCGGTACTGCGCAAGGCCCTGTGGGAGCGGGTTCACCCGCGAAAGGGCCAGTGAATCCCGTACAACGACAAAGGTTATCTCTCATTACAGACCAAGGGGTGAAAACCTCCCCCCCGGATGCAGTACAATCGCCCCCTTTTTCTTGGCAACGAGTCGAAGCCAATGATCGAACCCAAGCGCGTCCTGCGCGCCCTAGCCGAACACTGGGCCCTGATCGAGCCGCTGTGCGAGCGTTTCGACCAGGGCACCCTGAGCCTGGTCGAATTGCGTCAGCATGTGGCCCGCCAGCAAGTCGAGAGCACCCCGCAGGACATCACCCAGCTGCTCGACGTGTGGATCCGCCTGGATATCCTGGTCCCGGTGGCCAAGAGCCCGAACCGTTTCGAGCTCAACGCGCAGATCCACGACTTCCTCGCCTACCTGCGCCGCGAACACCGGCTGGGCCTGTGCCTGGAGATCGAAGCCTACCTGCGCCACCTGGAGCGCCTGGCCGGGCATATCCAGGACGCCTTCGACAACCGCGACAGCGACGACCTGGCGCGCCAGCTGCGCCTGCTCGACATGCGCGTGCGCGATGTACTGAAGAAGCTCGACAACGACGAACAGGCACTGGTGGCCGTGGCCGAGCGGGCCAAGACCAGCAACCGCCAGATCCCGCTGCGCCAGCGCTATGCCGAAGTACTGGCGACCTGGGACGAGTATGTCGAGCCGATGATCCAGCTGGTCAACGCCGACGGCGCCTTCGAACAGGGCGTGCGCAAGGTCGAGACCGTGCTGCTGAAGCTGCTGGGCGAACAGGCGCGCCTGGGCCACCTGGTCGACGACGACATGCTGCTGCGCACCCATGCGCGCATCCTGGAAATGCAGACCAGCGCCCAGCTGACCCTGCGCCACGCCCGCGAACTGCTGCTGCCGCTGCGTGAAGAAGCCCGCCGGCACAACGCGGTGACCCGTGGCGCCGCACTGGCCCTGTCGGTGATCCGGCGCAAGGGCATCGACGCCGTACCGCAAGCGGCCATGCCGATGTTCACCCGCCCGCAAAGCACTTTCCTCGGCAGCGCCAGCCAGGTCGAGGCCTATGTCTACGCCCTGGCCCGCTTCGAGCCCAAGCCGGCGCGCTTCCCCAAGGCCCACAAGACCCAGTCCGGCGCCCTGCCCCGTGCACCGCGCACGGTCAAGGAAATGGCCGAACGCTGCGAACAGGCCCTGCCGCTGCCCGACCTGATGGTCTGGCTGCTGGAGCAGGAACCCGAAGGCGCCACCGACGAGTTGCTGTACTGGTTCTCGCGCCTGTCGCGGGAAAAGCGCTTCAAGCGCGAACGCCTCGACCGCCGCGAGTACATCACCCAGGAACACCTGGTCAGCCTGCGCTCGTTCGCCCTGACCTCCAGCCGCGAAGACGCCGCCAGCGCGCCTACCGAATCCAACGCGAGCCCAGCCCATGCATCTTGATCTTTCCGAACTGTCCCAGCTCGCGCCGATCTTCCGCGAGCTGTTCAAAGGCTTCCACGTCAGCCGCCGCGACCCCGAGCTGTACGCCCAGCTGTCGAACTTCCAGGACCAGTACCGCACCCTGTTCAAGGCCCTGGGCTTCGAACTGGTGTGCGACACCCGTGGCTTCTACTACTTCGTGCCGGACATGACCGCCGCGCAGGTCAACAAGACCGCGCAGCGCCTGTCGCTGTTCACCTTCATCCTGGTCGAACACCTGGCCGACCAGGGCCGCGACCCGATGGCCGTGCTCGATGGCGGCAGCATCGGCCGTGACGAACTGCCCTCGCTGCTGGACAAGTACCGCGACCTGTTCCTGCAGGCCGAAGTGCAGACCGTGGACGAGCTGGAAGAAAAAATCCTGCGCCGCATGACCCAGCTCGGCTTCGCCTTCGAGGAAGGCGGCATCTACCGCTTCCTGCCGCCGATGCATCGCTTCCTCGACGTGTGCCTGGCCGTACAGCAGGACCGCGACCTGGCAGCCACCCTGCACAGCGACCTGCCGCTGCCGACCCCGGTACTGGTCGAGGAAGAAAGCCCCGAAGAACTCAACCGCACCGACGACCCGCTCGACCTCAGCCCCTTCGAGGGCGAGGAAAGCGAAGAGGAAGCCCTGGCCCGGGCCATCCGCGAAGAGCAACAGGAGATTGACGCATGAGCCAGGAACGCTACGGCATCCGCCGCTTCGCACTGCTCAACACCGCCGGCTACAGCCTTGGCCTGTTCCCGTTGGAGCACCCACTGTCGGTATACGGTGCCAACAACCTGGGTAAATCGGCGTCGATCAACGCCCTGCAGTTCCCGATCCTGGCGCGCATGTCGGACATGAGCTTCGGCAAGTACAGCCTCGAGCAGTCGCGCCGCTTCTACTTCGCCAGCGATACCTCGTACATTCTCTGCGAACTGAGCCTGCCCCACGGCCCGCACGTCATCGGCGTTGTCGGCCGCGGCCCGGGCGGCGGTTTCGGCCACCAGTTCTTTGCCTACAAGGGCGAACTGGACCTGGCCCACTACCAGAAGAACGACACGTGCCTGCGCCAGAAAGAGCTGTTCACCAACCTCGAGCGCCTGGGGATCAAGGCCTACGAGCTGAAGCCGGACGAACTGCGTCGTCTGCTGGTCGGTGGCCACACCTCGGTGCCGCTGGACCTGACCATGATCCCGCTGCGCTCGACCAGCGAGCAAAGCCTGAAAACCTTCCGCGCGCTGTTCATCAACCTGCTGCACATGCGCGAAATCACCGCCGCCAAGCTCAAGCAGCTGTTCCTCGACGCTTTCGAGCACAGCCTGCGCTCCGGTAGCGTCGACTACATCGCCGCATGCGAGGAAGCCTTCCGCGACGTGCGCCGCATGGAACAGGACTACAACGCCCTGGTCGCCGCCGGTCCGCTGGTCGAGGCCCTGGCCGGTGGCGTGGCCCAGCGCGATATCCTGCGCGGCAAGCTGCACCGCATTTCGCCAGTGCTCGACACCCTGCTGGGCACCTGGCAGGAATACGCCATGGCGCGCAAGGAAGAGCTGGTGATCCAGGCCGAGCACTACCGTGGCGAGCAGGACCGCTTGCAGAACGACCAGCGCGGTGGCACTCAGGAGCTGATGCGCCTGGAGCGTGAAATCACCGGTATCCAGCGCTGGCTGGGCGAGCTGTCGGTGCTCAAGCACCGCTTCGCCCTGGTCGATGACGTCAAGGTGCTGGAGCAGCAACTGCTGGCGGCCAAGGACGCCCACGACGAACTGGCCGGCGCCCTGGCCCAGTCGCGGCAGTTCAGCGCCGAAGACCTGGACGAACGCGTCCGCGACCTGGAAAAGCGCCTGAAGCAGGTCAAGCAACAGCTCGACCACGCCGACAACAACAGCTACGCCCGCCTGCGCGAAGAGTTCTCGCAGCAGGACGTCGACCGCCTGATGCGCCTGTTCAATGGCGCGCTGTTCAGCCTGCCGCTGGGTGACCGCGGTATCGAACTGGACGACAGCGACCTATGGGTAAAATCGCTGGAAGCGGTGCTCGACGGCTTCAAGGGCGAACGCTTCGAAGCCCCGGGCCTGTCCATCGACCTGTCGCACATCGACCCACCGGCACTGCAGGCCCTGGCCGACCGTGCCGCCCTGCGTGACCAGAAAGAGCGCCTGGAAAAAGAGCTGAAGCAGCTCAAGACCCAGCAAGCCGTGGCCGCCGACCGCTCCGCCTCCAAGGCGCAGACCGAAGCCCTTTACCAGGAAGTACTGGACGCGCAGAAAGCGCTGGAAGACTTCCGCCGCAGCGAAACCCTGGCCGCCGAAGAGCCCGAGAAGCTGGAGCAGCTGTCGCAGCTCGAAGCCGCCCAGGACGAACTCAAACGCTCCAGCGACGCCTTCACTGAACGTGTCCAGCAGCTGTCGGCCAAGCTGCAGCTGGTCGGCCGGCAGATCGGCGACCTCGAGGCCAAACAGCGCACCCTGGAAGACGCCCTGCGCCGTCGCCAGCTGCTGCCGGCCGACCTGCCCTACGGCACGCCGTACATGGAAGCCATCGACGACTCGATGGACAACCTGCTGCCACTGCTCAACGACTACCAGGACAGCTGGCAGAGCCTGCAGCGGGTGGACAACCAGATCGAGGCGCTGTACGCCCAGGTGCGCCTGAAAGGCGTGGCCAAGTTCGACAGCGAAGACGACATGGAGCGCCGCCTGCAGCTGCTGGTGAATGCCTACGCGCACCGCACCGACGAAGCCCTGACCTTGGCCAAGGCACGCCGCGCCGCGGTCACCGACATCGCCCGGACCCTGCGCAACATCCGCAGCGACTACGACAGCCTCGAGCACCAGCTGGCGCTGTTCAACCGCGAGATCAACAAGCGCCAGGTATCCAACCTGGAGAGCTTCCGCGTGGTGCTGGCGCCGAACAAGGAAGCGCTCAAGCACATTGACCAGATCATCCACAGCGCTGGTCAGTACGAAGAAGGCGAAACCCTGTCGGTATTCGACCTGAGCCAGAGCGCCGAGCAGGACAACAAGAACGAAGAGGCCAAGGAATACCTGGCACGGCTGGTGGCAGCCAACCACAACCAGCTGGGCCTGAAGGACCTGTTCGAGCTGGCGTTCGAGATCACCAAGGTCAACGGCCAGCCGGTGATCCATGCCGACATCGACGGCGCGGCATCCAACGGCACCACCATGACCATCAAGGCGCTGACCAACATGTACCTGTTGCTGCACCTGATGGACCGCGACCTGGCCGGGCGTATCCGCCTGCCGTACTACCTGGACGAAGCGGCAGACATCGACGAACGCAACCAGGCTGCACTGCTGGAGACCAGCCTGCAGCTCGGCTTCGTGCCGATCCTGGCGAGCGTGAAGCCGCAGGTGTCTGCGCGCGTGGCGATCGACCTGGAAGGTGGCAGTGGGCCGAATGGCATCTACATCGACGAGGCGGACTGGAAGTTCATCAGCCGTCGCGATGAGGTAAAGGCGGTTGTGCGTGAGGATCATCAGGCCGAAGAGTTGGCCTGATATCGGAGTAGTGGGGCCGCTTTGCGGCCCTTTCGCAGCACAAGGCTGCTCCTACAAGGTATGCATACGCCGATCAATGTAGGAGCAGCCTTGTGCTGCGAATGGAGGCCAAAGGCCTCCCAAAAAATCTACCAAGCTATCAATGAGCCCAAGGCAGAATCGGAATCGCGGTCACCGCATTCTGCGGGCTGCCTTCGATCATGCGGTCGCTGTACACCAGGTACACCAGCGTATTGCGCTTCTTGTCGAGGAAGCGCACCACCTGCATGGTCTTGAACACCAGCGAGGTGCGTTCCTTGAACACTTCCTCGCCATCCTTCAGCTCACCCTTGAAGTTGATCGGCCCGACCTGGCGACAGGCAATCGATGCCTCCGCCCGGTCCTCCGCCAGCCCCAGCCCACCCTTCACGCCGCCGGTCTTGGCCCGCGACAGGTAGCAGGTCACGCCCTCGACCTTGGGGTCGTCGAACGCCTCGACCACAATGCGGTCATTCGGCCCGAGGAACTTGAACACGGTGGATACCTGGCCGATTTCCTCGGCCCCGGCCAGCATTGGCAGCACCAATGCCGCCACGCCGATTACCCGCTTCAGCACGCTCATACCAGCACCAGGTTGTCGCGGTGCACCAACTCCGGTTCTGCACTGTAGCCCAGCAGGCTTTCGATGGCATCGGATGGCTGGCCGATGATCTTCTGCGCCTCAAGGGCGCTGTAGTTGGCCAGCCCACGGGCTACTTCCAGGCCGTCCGGGCCGACGCACACCACCATCTCGCCACGACGGAAGCTGCCCTGCACGGTCTTCACGCCAACCGGCAGCAGGCTCTTGTTGGCCTGGCGCAGCGCCTGCACGGCACCGGCATCCAGCACCAGGGTGCCACGGGTCTGCAGGTGGCCGGCCAGCCACTGCTTGCGCGCGGCAAGCATGCCGCGCTCGGGCGACAGCAAGGTACCCAGGCGTTCGCCAGCCTTGAGGCGATCCAGCACGCGCTCGATGCGGCCACCGATGATGATGGTGTGGGCACCGGAACGGGCAGCCAGGCGCGCGGCGCGAAGCTTGGTCTGCATGCCGCCACGACCCAGCGCGCCACCGGTACCGCCGGCCACGGCATCCAGTGCCGGGTCGTCGGCGCGAGCCTCGTAGATCAGCTGGGCTTCGGGGTTGTTGCGCGGGTCGGCGTCGAACATGCCATCGCGGTCGGTGAGGATCACCAGCAGGTCAGCCTCGACCAGGTTGGCCACCAGCGCCGCCAGGGTGTCGTTGTCGCCGAAGCGGATCTCATCGGTGACCACGGTATCGTTTTCGTTGATCACCGGCACCACGCCCAAGTCGACCAGCGTGCGCAGGGTGCTGCGGGCGTTCAGGTAGCGCTTGCGGTCGGACAGGTCGTCATGGGTCAGCAGGATTTGCGCGGTGTGCTTGCCGTGCTCGCCGAAGCTCGACTCCCAGGCCTGCACCAGGCGCATCTGGCCGATCGAGGCTGCCGCCTGCAGCTCGTTCATCGCACTCGGTCGCGACGTCCAGCCCAGCTGGCTCATGCCGGCAGCCACGGCCCCGGAGGAGACCAGTACCAACTCCACGCCTGCCTCACGCAGCGCGACCATCTGCTCGACCCAAACGGCCATGGCACCGCGATCGAGGCCTTTGCCATCGGCGGTCAGCAGAGCACTGCCAATCTTCACGACCCAGCGCTTGGCGCCCGTCACCTTGCTTCGCATCTTCTTCCAACCTATGTCGAATCTGTAGATACCGTGGATACAAAAACGCCGCTCCAAAGAGCGGCGTTTAGTGTACTGCAACCGGTCAGTCGCGCACGTAAATGATTTCCGGGCCGTCTTCGTCGTCCTCGAAATCATCGTCCCAACCGTCATCGTCGCCGATGTCGTGCACGCTCTTGACACCAGTACGGCGCAGGGTACGGGCGTCGTCCAGGGCCTGCAGCTGGGCACGGGCTTCGTCTTCGATGCGCTGGTCGAGATCGGCCAGCTCTTCGGCGTAGGCCGGGTCGTTGGCCAGGCGGTCGGCGCGGTCTTCGAGGTAGCGCATCAGGTCGTGGCTGAGCTTTTCGGTGCCCTGCTTGGAGATGGCCGAAATCACGTAGACCGGGCCCTCCCACTGCAGGCGCTCGACCACTTCCTTGACCCGCTCGTCGCGCTCGTCATCCATGACCATGTCGGCCTTGTTCAGCACCAGCCAGCGCTCACGCTCGGCCAGCGACGGGCTGAAGCGGGTCAGCTCGTTGACGATGACTTCGGCGGCATCGGCCGGGCTGCTTCCGTCCAGCGGCGCCATGTCCACCAGGTGCAGCAGTACGCGGGTACGCGCCAGGTGCTTGAGGAAGCGGATACCCAGGCCGGCGCCCTCGGAAGCACCTTCGATCAGGCCAGGAATGTCGGCGATGACGAAGCTCTTCCAGCGGTCGACGCTGACCACACCCAGGTTCGGCACCAGGGTGGTGAACGGGTAGTCGGCCACTTTCGGCTTGGCGGCCGAAACCGAGCGAATGAAGGTGCTCTTGCCGGCATTCGGCAGGCCCAGCAGGCCGACGTCAGCCAGCACCTTCATTTCCATCTTCAGGTCACGCTGGTCACCTGGCTTGCCCGGGGTGGTCTGGCGCGGTGCACGGTTGGTGCTGGACTTGAAGCGGGTGTTGCCCAAACCGTGCCAGCCGCCCTGGGCGACCATCAGTTTCTGGCCCGGGGTGACCAGGTCACCGATCACTTCCTGGGTGGAGGCGTCGATCACGGTAGTGCCGACCGGCACGCGCAGGTACAGGTCGTCGCCTTTCTTGCCGGTGCAGTCGGTGCTGCCGCCGTTGGCGCCACGCTGGGCCTCGTGGTGACGGGTGTAGCGATAGTCGACCAGGGTGTTGAGGTTTTCGTCGGCGATCATGTACACCGAACCACCGTCGCCACCGTCACCACCGTTGGGGCCACCGTTCTCGATGAATTTCTCGCGACGGAAGCTCATGCAACCGTTGCCACCGTCACCGGCCTTGACCCGAATGGATACTTCGTCAACAAACTTCATTCAAAACCGCCTCTCGCCTGCTGGCGAGTTGAATACCTGAAAAACCTGAGGCTCTTGCAAAAATGAGCGCGGCGGCCCCGTACGACCGTAGAAACCCACGCCGGCAGCCCATACAAACAGCTTTGCAAGAGGCTCACCACAAACGAAAAAGCCCCGTCGCATGACGGGGCTTCTGGAGCGACGTCGCGATTAAGCGGCGACGATGCTCACGTAACGGCGCATGAACTCGCCTTTTTTCTCGAACTTGATCACGCCTTCGATCTTGGCGAACAAGGTGTGATCCTTGCCCATGCCAACACCGTAGCCAGCGTGGAATTCGGTGCCGCGCTGACGGACGATGATGTTGCCTGGCTTGATAACCTGGCCGCCATACATCTTCACGCCAAGGCGTTTCGATTCTGAGTCGCGACCGTTACGAGTACTACCACCAGCCTTCTTGTGAGCCATGGTTCAATTCTCCAAATAAATTCAGGGGATCTAGGGGATTAAGCCTGGATACCGGTGATTTTGATCTCGGTGAACCACTGGCGGTGGCCCATACGCTTCATGTGGTGCTTACGACGACGGAACTTGATGATGCGAACCTTGTCGTGGCGGCCTTGCGAAACGACTTCGGCCACTACTTTAGCGCCAGCAACAACTGGAGCACCGATGGTGACTTCTTCACCGTTGGCGACCAGCAGGACGCGATCGAAGGTCACGGATTCGCCAGTGGCGACTTCCAGTTTTTCGATCTTGAGGAATTCACCTTCAGCGACTTTGTACTGCTTGCCGCCGGTAACGATTACTGCGTAAGACATGGTATTTCTCCGATAATCCTGCTCACCCAGCGCTTTATATGATGAGTATTGGCTGGCATGGCTGCACAGGGCTGGAACGGCCCGGCGCAATTGCGTAAGGCAGGTGCTGCCCAGGAAGTTAGGGTGCGCGATTGTACGCAACCGCGGTTTTGCTTGCAAGTGCCGCCCCCGGGGCGCTGGCACCGCGCCTTGACACACCGGGACCCGCGACCTAGCATGCCGCGCAACCTCACTGGAGCAGCCGATGCAACCCCAATCCTTCTACCGCGCGGTGGCTGATGATTTCAGCGCCGTCGACGAGATCATCAAGAAGCAGCTGACCTCGCGCGTGCCGCTGGTATCGAAGATCGGCGACTATATCACGTCCGCCGGTGGCAAGCGCCTGCGCCCCCTGCTGGTGCTGCTGTGTGGCAAGGCCCTGGGCCGCGAAGGCGACGACCTGCGCCTGCTGGCTGCCACCATCGAATTCTTGCACACCGCTACCCTGCTGCACGACGACGTGGTCGACATGTCCGGCATGCGCCGTGGCCGCTCCACCGCCAATGCCCTGTGGGGCAACGCGCCGAGCGTGCTGGTGGGCGACTTCCTCTATTCGCGCTCGTTCGAGATGATGGTCGAACTGGGCTCGATGCCGGTCATGCAGATCCTGTCCAAGGCCACCCGCGTGATTGCCGAGGGTGAAGTGCTGCAGCTGTCGCGGGTACGCGACGCCAGCACCACCGAGGAAGTCTACATGGAGGTCATCCGCGGCAAGACCGCGATGCTGTTCGAGGCTTCGACCCACAGCGCCGCCGCGCTGGCCGAAGCAACCGACGAACAGCGCGAGGCCCTGCGTACCTTCGGTGACCACCTGGGCGTGGCGTTCCAGCTGGTCGACGACCTGCTGGACTACAAGGGCGACTCGCAGACCCTGGGCAAGAACGTCGGTGACGACCTGGCCGAAGGCAAGCCTACCCTGCCGCTGATCTACACCATGCGCGAAGGCACCGCCGAACAGGCTGCGCTGGTGCGCCAGGCGATCCAGAAGGGTGGCCTGGAAGACCTGGAGCAGATTCGCGTGGCAGTCGAGGAGTCGGGTGCTCTGAAGTACACGGCGGAGCTGGCGCGTGACTATGTGAAGCGTGCCATCCAGTGCCTGGAAGTGCTGCCGGCCAGCGAATATCGTGATGCGCTGGTCGAGTTGAGCGAGTTTGCTGTCGCGCGTACTCACTGATAGACCGAGTCGTCTTCATTCGCGGGCAAGCCCGCTCCTACAGGATTGCGTCGCCTGTATGAGCTGGCTTGCCCGCGATGCTTTTGTCCGGACATAATCACTTCTGAAAAAATACCTTATACAATTCGGGTTTTTAACCGCCCGTCTGTTTGTTTGAGGAACCGAAGTGAGCACTCTGCCACCCTGCCCGAAATGCAACTCCGAATACACCTATGAGGATGGCACTCAGCTGATCTGCCCTGAATGCGCCCACGAGTGGTCGGCCAGCGGCGACGCCGAAGCGGCCAGCGACGAGGTGGTGAAGAAGGACTCGGTCGGCAACATCCTGCAGGATGGCGACACCGTCACCGTGATCAAGGACCTCAAGGTCAAGGGCTCGTCCCTGGTGGTCAAGGTCGGCACAAAGGTCAAGAACATCCGCCTGTGCGATGGCGACCATGACATCGACTGCAAGATCGACGGTATCGGCGCCATGAAGCTGAAGTCCGAGTTCGTACGCAAGGTCTGATTTTCCAAAAAACCGGCAATTGGCGCTTGCTATTAAGATAATAAGAATTATTCTCATTGAGACTGCTATCCAAGGAGAATAGCCATGACTTATCTGATCGACGCCTGGCTGGACCGCCCTCACCCCTACCTGCGCATTCTTCATCGGGAAACCGGCGAAGTGTGCGCGGTGCTTGAAGAAGAAGCGCTCGACGAGCTGCGCGACCAGGGCGACCTGGACATGAGCGGGCTGAACTCGAGTGAACCGGGGGTGCTCAAGGAGCTGGTGCGGAATCTGTTTCTGTTCTGCTATGCGCGGGCGTTGCGCCCCGGGGGGACAGACTGGAATTGAGGCCAGCAGGACCGGCCTCATCGCCGGCAAGCCAGCTCCCACAAGCACAACACAGGGTTCGAATGCTGTGGGGATCTTGTGGGAGCGGGCTTGCCCGCGAATGGGCCGCAAAGCGGCCCCGAGGGCATTACAGAACGTCGAGCAGCTCGACGTCGAACACCAGCACGCTGTGCGGCGGGATGCTGCCAACGCCTTGGGCGCCGTAGGCCAGCTCGCTCGGCACGTACAGGCGCCATTTGCTGCCAGCGTTCATCAGCTGCAGGGCTTCGGTCCAGCCAGCGATCACACCACCTACCGGGAATTCAGCCGGCTGACCACGATCGTAGGAGCTGTCGAACACAGTGCCGTCGATCAGGGTGCCGTGGTAGTGGGTGCGCACATTGTCTTCGCGGGTCGGCTTGGCGCCTTCACCTGCGGTCAGTACTTCGAACTGCAGGCCCGAAGCCAGGGTGGTGATGCCGTCACGCTTGGCGTTCTCGACCAGGAATGCCTTGCCAGCGGCAGCAGCGGCTTCAGCCTTGGCAGCTGCTTCGGCTTGCATCACTTCGCGGATCACCTTGAAGCTGGCCGACAGGTCGGCTTCGCTGACGCGGCTGTCGGCGCCGTTGAAGGCATCGGTCAGGCCAGCCAGGATGGCTTCCAGGCTGACGCCCGGTGGCGGGTTGTCGCGCAGCTGGCCGCCCAGCTGACGGCCGATGCCGTAGCTGACGCGCGTTTCGTCGGTGGACAGGTTGAGTTCGGACATTGTCGTGCTCCACTGCAGGGCGCAGTGAAGCCGCGCCCTTGATGAAAAGGGCGAGCAGCCTAGCACACTGGGGCGCTGCGAGCAGCTACCAGGCCGAGCGCTGGGAAATCGGCACCTTCAAGTCTTCTTCCGGGTGCGTGCCCATGCCGCACATTTCGTCCTGCACCGACCAGTGCACCAGGTTCATCGAGACCATGGGGATGGTTTGCAGCAACTTGCGTGCATCCTCCACCGAATGCACGCGCAAGCGTTCACCACGTGTGTCGGAGAGAGGATGGGGGTGGCCTTTGATCCGCGCTTCGAGAAGGTAGTCACCGCCTTCGATGGCGATCAGGTTCAGTTCGTCGACATGGCCAGCCCTGGCCTCGGTGTTGAGCTGATGCAGGTTCATGAGAGCACCTCGCGATGGGAACCACGCATGAGAGCTCATTTTTTGTACAGAAAGGGCGAATGCACAAGGCATGACTGACGCCGCTCGTCAGTTGGACCGTGCCGGCCTCTTCGCGGGCTTGCCCGCTCCCACAGGGATTGCGAAGAGGCCTGAAAGGTTCAGTGCTTGGTCAGCTTGTCCAGGTAACCCATGCAGAATGCCGAGACCACGAAGGTCATGTGGATGATCACGTACCACATCAGGTAATCGGTGGAGATGTTCTGTGCGTCCATGAACACCCGCAGCAGGTGGATGGACGAAATGGCCACAATCGATGCGGCAACCTTCATCTTCAGCGACGAAGAGTCCATCTTGCCCAGCCAGTTGAGCTTTTCCTTGCTCTCGTCGATGTCCAGTTGCGAGACGAAGTTCTCGTAGCCGGAGATCATCACCATCACCAGCAGGCCGCCCACCAGCGACATGTCGATCAGCGACAGGATCACCAGGATCAGGTCGGCTTCGCTGAGGGCGAAGACGTTGGGCAGGACGTGGACCACTTCCTGGAAGAATTTCAGCGCCAGGGCCAGCAGGCCGAGGGACAGGCCGAAGTAGATGGGGGCGAGCAGCCAGCGCGAGGCATACATCGCATTTTCGAGGATACGTTCCATGGAGTGTCGGGACTCATCAGGTGACTAAAAAAGCGACGGCGAGTATAGCCAGCCACCTGTTACAGCAAAAGCCCGGGGCTGCCATGCAGCCCATTCGCTTGTAGGAGCAGCCTTGTGCTGCGAATGGGCCGCAAAGCGGCCCCCTGCATCAATCAGGTCTCAGGATGAAACTGGTAATCCCCAAGATTCCGACACCGCTCACCGTTGATCCGCCGCAACTGCGCCTGCAAATGCAAACACCAGATCTGCGGATCCTCGGCCACCTGGTACCCATGCAAGGTCAAGCTGTCGACAATGGCATTGAGCACAGATTCGGCCACCAGCGGCCCATGGAACGGCCCTTGGGCCTTGATCGCGGACGGTTGTTCACCGGCCATGCCGGCGGCGAACAGCAGCGTCCACATGCCGTTATCCCCGGCCAGCGGACGGATGCTGCATTCGATGCGGGTCACCAGGCCCAGGCACTGGCGTGTGAGGCTGAGATTGCGCATGGCCGCGCCCCCTCCAATAAGCCTTGTTCAGCCTGAACCTCAGGCTGTTTCCATCCTGAACGCTGTTACCGTCCTTAAGTTCCAGCATAGAAGAACGGTACAGAAAGATGGAAAACCGGCGCTGAACGGTAGCACATCGCCGCCAGCGCCGGTTTCTTGACTCAGGCCGGCTTGGCCTGGGCAATCACCTCTTCCAGGCGCTCTTTCTCCGCCTTCTCGATTTCTTCCTCGCTGATCATCTCGGCAATCTCACGCAGGCGCTCCACCACCCGCGCGTTGACGCTGCCTTCGGTGAACTGGCCCTTGTCATCCAGCACACCGGCCTCCTCGCCCACCAGCAGGCTCAACGCCTCGTCGGCCTGGCTGACCGCGTACACGTGGAACATGCCGTTCTCCACTGCCTGCAGCACACGCTCGTCGAGCATCAGCGTGGCGACGTTGGCACGCGGGATGATCACTCCCTGCTCGCCGGTCAGGCCACGCGCCTCGCACAGGCGGAAGAAGCCTTCGATCTTCTCGTTGACCCCACCCACCGCCTGAACTTCACCAAACTGGTTGATCGAGCCGGTAATAGCGAAGCACTGCTTGAGCGGCGTGCGCGACAAGGCCGAGATCAGCGTGCAGGCTTCGCCCAGCGAGGCGCTGTCACCGTCCACATAGCCGTAGGACTGTTCCAGGGCGATGCTCGCCGAGATCGCCAGCGGGAACTCCTGGGCATAGCGGCTGCCCAGATAGCCGGTGAGGATCATCACACCCTTGGAGTGGATCGGCTGGCCGAGGTTTACCTCACGCTCGATGTCGACGATACCGCTGCCGCCCGGGTACACGGTGGCGGAGATACGCGCCGGCATACCGAACGCCGAATCACCCACTTCCAGCACGGTCAGGCCGTTGCACTTGCCGATGGCCGCGCCTTCGGTGTCGATCAGGATGATGCCGGCGAGCATGTCGTCCAGCACCCGCTGCGAAACACGCCCGGTGCGGGTGGCCTTGGCCTTGAGCGCACGCTCGATATGCCCGGCGTCGGTCATTTCGTCACTGGCCAGCTGGCGGATGAAATCAGCTTCGCTGACCAGCTGGAAAAGGTCGCCGATACGTGCCGACAGGCGCGACTGGTTTTCTGCCAGGCGGGCGCTGTAGGTGGCCAGGCGCGCCACCGCGTCACTGGTCAGTGGCGCCATGCCCTCTTCGTTGGTGCGGGTGCGCAACAGCTGGGCGAACTGCTCCAGGTTCTCATCGACCATGGGCATGTCTTCGTCGAAGTCCACCAGCACCCGGAACATTTCCTGGAAGTCCGGGTCGTGATCCTGCAGCGCGTAATACAGCTGGCGCGAACCGATGATGACCAGCTTGATGTTCAGCGGGATCATCTGCGGCGTCAGGCTGACGGTAGCCACCCGCCCCAGCTCGCCCAGTGGCGACTCCATCTTCAACTTGCGCGACTGCAGCGCACGCTTGAGCGCGTCCCAGACGAACGGCTCGCCCAACATCTTCTCGGCTTCCAGAATCAGGAAGCCGCCGTTGGCGCGGTGTAGCGCGCCTGGGCGCAGCTGACGGTAAGAGGTGTACAGCGCACCCTGGTCGGTGCTGTATTCGATACGGCCAAACAGGTTGTCGTAGGTCGGGTGCGGCTCGAACACCACCGGCGCACCGCCGTCGGCGTGGTGGCCGACCACCAGGCTTGGCGCGTACTGCTCTTCCAGCAGCTTGCGCGCAGCCGCGTCGGTCTTGCTGTCATCGACCAGTTGCTCGACCACGGTACGCAGCAGGTTCAGCTGCACCGACTGCAGGTAGGCGCAGACCGCAGCGTTCTCGGCGTACTTCTCCGACAGCGGCGCCAGCAACGGCTGCAGGGCCAGGGTGATGGTTTCCTCGTTGAGCTGGCGCAGCTGGTTGTTCGACTCGCGTTTCCATTGCGGCAGGCTGGCCAGCTCTTCGTTCAGGCGTTCCTCGAGCAGGGCGATATCCTCGTGGAACTGCTCGCGCACCTCTTCCGGCAACTGGGCGAATTCGGCTTCATCCAGCGCCTTGCCGTCGGCCATCGGGGTGAAGGCGACGTTGCTTGCGTCGCGGTACAGGGCCACGTCCTTTTCCAGCGAGGCGCGCTCGATCACATCCAGGGCGCGGTCGTAACGCTGGTTGAAGGCGCGGTCGATGGCGCCTTTCTTCTGCTGGTACGACGGGTGCTCGAATACCGCAGGGAAGGTCGACAACAGGTTGTCGATCAGCCCGTTCATGTCGGCGATGAACGCCCCGGCGGTGCCGGACGGCAATTCCAGTGCGCGGGGTTCGCGCGTGTCATCGAAGTGGTTGACGTAAACCCAGTCGGCCGGGGTCTGCTGACGCTTGCCCTCGGCCTTGAGGTAGCGCTTGACGAACGAGAAGCGGCCGGTGCCGGGCTCGCCCATCACGTACACGTTGTAACCAGGGCGCGGCATGGCCACGCCAAACTGCAGGGCCTCGACAGCACGCTCCTGGCCCAGGACTCCGCGAAACGGCTCCAGATCGTCGGTATTGGTAAAGGCAAACTGCTCGGGGGAGAAACGCCGGGTCAGGGCTTCAGGCGCGAGACGCAGGCGCGCAGCGACAGGATCGGGCATTGGGTTTCCTTACTTCGGCGGGGCAGATAGGCAGCATTCTGGCGCTGCCCGCGCGCGCCTTGCAAGGCTCCGCGGGACTTTATGTCGCAGCCGGTGCGGGTCATGTAACAGCAAATTTTTCGCAATCAACAACGCAACTCTTAGATCGTGCCTAAACTCCAAGCTGCGCGGGTGGGTGAAAAGCTTTCCCGACCTGGCAACCGAGTTGCCAGAAACCCTGACCCTTGGTTAAGTCAAATAGAGAACAAATGCTATGAAACGGATTCTTCTGGGTACTCTGTTCACCGTGGTCTCGATCAATGCCATGGCCGAAGCGCCAGGCGGCCCGAACTGCGGCTGGGGCAACATGCTGTTCGAAGGCCAGCGCGGCACTCCGGCACACTTCCTGGCTTCCACCACCAACGGCACCTCCGGTAACGCCACCTTCGGCATGACCTCCGGCACCAACGGCTGCTCGACCAAAGCGTCGCTGACCTACGGCGGCAAGTCCTGGTTCGCCATGAACGGCATGATGAATGAACTTTCCGAAGACATGGCCATGGGCCAAGGCGAAGCACTGACCACCTATGCCGTGGTTCTCGGCGTGGCGCCGGAAGACCGTGGCTACTTCGCATCGGTCACCCATCAGCACTTCAACCAGATCTTCAGCAGCGCCGACGTCACTGCCGAAACCGTCCATAGCAACACCCTGGCTGTTCTGAAGAACGACCCACGCCTGGCCAAATACGCAACCGAGGCCTGAGTGCAGCTCCTCCCGCCCCGGCCCCGGGGCGGGTTTCGCCTTTTTTCGGCATCGTTAAGAAGTAGTTGCCCGACATGCTCAAACGCTTCGTATCCCTGGCGCTGTGTGCCTGCGCCCCTGTTCATGCCGCGCCCGTGCTGGACCAAGGCCGTGTCCAGCAACTGGCCAACACCCCTTACTGGATTGCCCTGGGCCATTACGAAACCGCCAAGCTGGGTGGTTGGCGCAGCTACGTGGATGATGATGCGTTCTTCCTTGCCGAGGACGGCGCGCACCACCCCGACCAAGAGCTGCAAGCCACGATCGAAGCGCTGTACGCCCCGGCCAGCCTCGGTGACAAACATGCCCAGTGCGTATTCCCGGCGCGCACCCGCTGGCTGCGCGAACAGCTCGACCTGCAAGACTTGCCGCAACCTGACTGCCAGGAGTTCACCACCTGGTACCAGTCGATCGACCCACACAGTGCGGCGCTGATCTTCCCGGCGGCCTACCTGAACAGCCCGTCATCGATGTTCGGCCACACCTTGCTGCGCATCGACCAGTCCAACACCCGCAGCGACGACACCACGCTGCTGAGCTACGCAATCAACTTCGGCGCCTACATCGAAGGCAGCGACAACAGTATCCTGTATGCCTGGAAGGGCCTGATGGGTGGCTACCCGGGCCTGTTCGCGCTGATGCCCTACCAGGAGAAACTGTCCGAATACCGCAGCCTGGAAAACCGCGACCTGTGGGAGTACCAACTGGACCTGACCCCGGAAGAAACCGGGCGCATGGTCGAACATGTGTGGGAGCTGAAGCAGATCCAGTTCGACTACTTCTTCTTCGATGAGAACTGCTCGTACCGCCTGCTGGAGCTGCTGCAGGTGGCCCGGCCGGGCCTTGACCTGACCTCGCAGTTCCCGCTGACCGCCATCCCGACCGACACGGTGAAAGCCGTGAAGCAGTCCGGCATGGTCGCCAGCGAGACGTACCGCCCCTCTCGCGAACGTGAACTGCTGGCCCGGGCCGAGCCGCTCGATCACGACGAAAAGCGCCAGGTGCTGGCTGTAAGTGCCGACACCGGGCAACTGCAGAGCCCCGAATTCAAGGCCCTCCCCCGCCAGCGCCAGGCGCTGGTGCAGGACGCCGCGTACCGTCTGGAGCGTTACCGTGCCAATGGCCAGGAGCGTGACCCTGGGCAGGCGAAACGCAGCTTCGAACTGCTGCGGGCAATCAACAGCAACCCGCCCCCGCCCCTGCAGATCGAGCGCCCAGGCCTGCCCGAGGACGGCCATGACTCGCGCACCTGGCAGCTGGGCGTAGGCACCCGCGAAGACCGCGCCTACGCCGAGTACGGCCTGCGCATGGCCTACCACGACCTGAATGACAACGCCTATGGCTTCCCGCTGGGGGCGCAGATCGAGATCCTGCAGCTGAAGCTGCGCCAGTACGAAGGCAATGACTGGCAGGTGCAGCGCCTGGACCTGGCCACCATCCGCTCGCTGACACCGCGCAACGAGCTGCTCAAGCCCTGGTCGTGGCAGGTGGCCGGCGGGCTGGAGCGCGTGCCGGGCAAGCATGATGACGAAGTGCTGGTAAGCCATGTGAACGGCGGGGCCGGCGGCACCTGGCAACTGGCCGACGGGTTGCTGGGCTTTGCCCTGGGCACGGTGCGGGTCGAGCACCACAATGATTTTGCCCAGTTCATCGCCCCGGCGGCGGGCTTCAATGGCGGGCTGCTGTGGCGCAACGGGCTGGGCAACATGACGCTGGAGGCCAAGGGCGATTATTTCACCAATGGCGAAGTACGGCGCAGTATGAGCCTGAACCAGCAATGGGAGATCAGCCAGAATCTGGGCCTGCGGTTGAGTGCTTCGCGAGAGTTCAGCCACCTGGCTACGGCGCAGAACGAGGTGATGCTGGAGTTGAAGTGGTATCACTACTGAGGCCGCTTTGCGGCCTTTCGCGGGCATGCCCGCTCCCACAGGTACTGCACTGGCCTCGAATCCTGGGGTGATCCTGTGGGAGCGGGCGTGCCCGCGAATGGGCCAGTGAGGTCAGCAGAGCAGTGTGAACCAACCGACTCTTTGACACTGTTTTAACGGCTCCCCGACAAATCGCCACCTAGACTTTCCAGTATCAACCGGAGGGTTTTGTGGTTATGTCGCGGTACTGGTTCGGCGTGTGCATGGCGTTGTTGCTGTCTGGTTGCGAAACCACCCACGAGCAGATGGTCCACCAGGGTTATCCCCCCGCCTATGCCGATGGCTTCCAGGACGGCTGCAGCAGCGGCCGACAGGCGGCAGGGCTGATGGTCGGCGCTTTTCGCAAGGACGTGCCGCGCTACCTGCACGAGCGCCAGTACGAAAGCGGGTGGGACGACGGCTTTCGCCAGTGCCACGCCATGCAGAACAGCGAAGAACAGCGCCAGTACCACGAGCGCTTCTGGGACCAGCGCGAGCGCGACTGGGAGCAGGAAAAGGACCGCGACGCCGCACGCGCCTATCGCCACAACTGAGTCGCAAACGGACATCCCTTGAAACCGGCGGCCTGCGATGATGGTCTCCTGCAAAAGGAGGCCACGCATGAGCCGAGCATTCGTCAACGAAGACCAGGCCGCCGCCCAGGCTGATCAGCCGGTCGAGCGACGGGTCAGCGAACAACCCAACTACGTGACCGCCAGTGGCCTGCGCCAGCTGCAGGAGCGCGTGACCGAGCTGAATGCCCTGCGCAGCGAACTGCAGGCACAAGGTGAACGTGGCGACAAGCAGCGGCTGGCGGATACCGAACGGGACCTGCGCTACTTCAGCGCGCGAGTGCAAAGCGCCCAGGTTGTGCCGGCGGCGACGTCGCGCAGCAAGGTGCAGATTGGCAGCCGGGTGCGGTTTGTCGATGCGCAGGACCAGGAACATGTGGTGCGTCTGGTGGGCGAGGATGAGGCGGATGCCGGGCGGGGGTTGATAAACTGGGGTTCGCCGTTGGGGCGGGCTTTGCTCGGGGCGGGGCCTGGGGATGAAGTGGTCTGGCGGCGGCCAGTGGGGGAGCAGGTGATCGAAGTGGTTGAGGTTTTTGGTGAAGATTGAGGACCTGGGGGCTGCTTTGCAGCCCATCGCGACACAAGGCCGCTCCCACAGGAGTACGCAATTCCCTGTGGGAGCGGCCTTGTGTCGCGAAAGGGCCGCAAAGCGGCCCCAACGGCCTCAGATCAAACGACGCCCTGCGCCAGCATCGCATCAGCCACTTTCACGAAGCCCGCGATGTTCGCACCTTTGACGTAGTTGATGCTGCCATCCGCCTCTTCACCGTAATGCACGCAAGCATGGTGAATCGACTGCATGATGTTGTGCAGCTTGCTGTCCACCTCACCGGCAGTCCACAGCAGGCGCATGGCGTTCTGCGACATCTCCAGGCCCGACACGGCCACGCCGCCGGCGTTGGAGGCCTTGCCCGGGGCGTACAGGATGCCGGCCTCCAGGAAGATATCCACAGCCTCCAGGGTAGTCGGCATGTTGGCGCCTTCGGCCACGCAGATGCAGCCATTGCGCAGCAAGGTGCGGGCGTCTTCGGCGTCCAGTTCGTTCTGCGTGGCACACGGCAGGGCGATGTCGCACGGCAGGCTCCACGGGGTCTGGCCCTTGCGGAACTCCAGGCCGAACTGCGCGGCCAGTTCGCTGATGCGGCCACGCTTGACGTTCTTCAGCTCCATCACCGCATCCCACTGGGCATCGGTCAGGCCAGCTTCGGCGTACAGGGTGCCTTCGGAGTCGGACAGCGAAATCACCTTGCCGCCCAGGTCCATGACCTTGCGCGCAGCATACTGGGCCACGTTACCCGAACCGGAAATCGCCACGCGGCAGCCATCGATACGCTTGTCCTGACGCTTGAGCATTTCCTCGGCGAAGTACACGCAGCCGTAGCCGGTGGCTTCCGGGCGGATCAGGCTGCCGCCGTAGGTCATGCCCTTGCCGGTCAGCACCGAAGTGAACTGGTTGGCCAGGCGCTTGTACTGGCCGAACATGAAGCCGATTTCGCGGGCACCCACGCCGATGTCACCGGCCGGGACGTCCAGGTCAGCGCCAATGTGGCGGTACAGCTCGCTCATGAACGCCTGGCAGAAACGCATGACTTCGGCGTCGCTCTTGCCTTTGGGGTCGAAGTCCGAGCCGCCTTTGCCGCCGCCCATGGGCAGCGAGGTGAGAGAGTTCTTGAACACCTGCTCGAAGGCCAGGAACTTCAGCACGCCCAGATTGACCGACGGGTGGAAGCGCAGGCCGCCCTTGTACGGGCCGATGGCGCTGCTCATCTGGATGCGGTAGCCGCGGTTGACCTGCACCTTGCCCTGGTCATCGACCCAGGACACACGGAACAGTACGGCGCGCTCGGGCTCGACCATGCGCTCCAGAATGCCGGCCTGCAGGTAATGCGGGTTGGCCTCGAGGAATGGCCACAGGCTGCGCAGCACTTCTTCCACAGCCTGGTGGAATTCAGGTTGGGCCGGATCGCGTTGCTTCAGGCGCGCGAGGAAATTGTCGACAGATTCGATCATGGTAGACATCTCACCAAGAGGATTGGACTTATTGGTTTTTTTCAGGAATGTACCAAGAAGCAATCGCACCGGAATAGGGCGAAATGTCGTTTTTTTGAAATTATTTGGTGCGCTTTCTATAAGTGTATACAAATTCGCTATCAGCGTTGGCCTCTTCGCGGGTAAACCCGCTCCCACAGAGGAGCTGCGCAAGCCCGAGAGCTATGGGCATCCCTGTGGGAGCGGGTTTACCCGCGAAGAAGCCAGCACCACTTTCCAGCCAGGCACAAAAATGGGGCCACAAAGGGCCCCATTCTTGTGCATCAGAACACCGGCTTACTGGGCCAGCTTCTTGTGCCGTACACGGTGCGGCTGGGCAGCAGCATCGCCCAGGCGCTTCTTGCGGTCGGCTTCGTACTCGGTGTAGTTACCCTCGAAGAACACCACGTTCGAGTCGTCTTCGTACGCCAGGATGTGGGTAGCCACACGGTCCAGGAACCAACGGTCGTGGGAGATCACGATCGCCGCGCCCGGGAAGTCCAGCAGGGCTTCTTCCAGCGAACGCAGGGTTTCGACGTCGAGGTCGTTGGACGGTTCGTCGAGCAGCAGGACGTTACCGCCCTCCTTCAAGGTCAGGGCCAGGTGCAGGCGGCCACGCTCACCACCGGACAGGTCCTTGACGAACTTCTGCTGGTCGCCACCCTTGAAGTTGAAGCGGCCCACATAGGTACGCGACGGGATCTCGTAGTTGCCGATGCGGATCATGTCAGAGCCGTCGGAAACCTGCTGGAACACGGTCTTGCCGCCGTCCAGGTCCTCACGGCTCTGGTCGACGCAGGCCAGCTGCACGGTTTCACCGATCTCGATGCTGCCCGAGTCCGGCTGTTCCTTGCCCATCAGCATGCGGAACAGGGTCGACTTACCGGCACCGTTACCACCGATCACACCGACGATGGCGCCTTTAGGCATGGAGAACGACAGGTTGTCGATCAGCACGCGGTCGCCGTAGCCCTTGGTGACGTTCTTGAACTCGATGACCTTGTCGCCCAGGCGCGGGCCGGCCGGGATGTAGATCTCGTTGGTTTCGCTGCGCTTCTGGAATTCCTGCGACTGCATTTCTTCAAAGCGCTGCAGACGTGCCTTGGACTTGGACTGGCGGGCCTTGGCGCCTTTGCGCACCCATTCCAGTTCCTCTTTCATGGCCTTTTCGTGGGCGCTCTGCTGCTTGGATTCCTGCGCCAGACGCTCGGACTTGGCTTCCAGCCAGCCCGAGTAGTTGCCTTCGTACGGGATACCGGCGCCGCGGTCCAGTTCCAGGATCCAGCCAGCGACGTTGTCGAGGAAGTAACGGTCGTGGGTAATGGCTACCACGGTGCCCGGGAAGTCGTGCAGGAAGCGCTCCAGCCAGGCCACCGAGTCGGCGTCCAGGTGGTTGGTCGGTTCGTCCAGCAGCAGCATGTCGGGGGCCGACAGCAGCAGGCGGCACAGGGCCACGCGGCGCTTCTCACCACCGGACAGGTGCTCGATGCGTGCATCCCAGGCCGGCAGACGCAGGGCGTCGGCGGCAACGTCCAGCTGGCGCTCCAGGTTGTGGCCGTCAGCAGCCTGCAGGATGGCTTCCAGCTTGGCCTGCTCGGCGGCCAGCTTGTCGAAGTCGGCATCCGGTTCGGCGTAGGCAGCATAGACCTCGTCCAGGCGTGCCTGGGCGTCCTTGATCACGCTGACCGCTTCCTCGACCACTTCGCGCACCGACTTGTTCGGGTCCAGTTGCGGTTCCTGTGGCAGGTAGCCAACGTTGATGTCGGGCATCGGACGGGCTTCGCCGTCGAATTCCTTGTCGACGCCCGCCATGATCCGCAGCAGGGTCGATTTACCCGCGCCGTTCAGGCCGAGCACGCCGATCTTGGCGCCCGGGAAGAACGACAGGGAAATGTTCTTGAGAATTTCCCGCTTCGGCGGCACGACCTTGCTCAGCCGATGCATGGTGTAGACGTATTGAGCCAAAACCAAGCCCTCTAATCAGATAGGTAAAGACATCGACGATCGCCCCGGCGCGCTGGCCAGGGGGATGTATTTACGGGGTGTCATTGAACAAAGTCGACCATTCTACGCCAACGCGCGGCGTTGCATAGGAGGGGCGGATGGTGGGGGGGTAGGACCGGGGAGAATCTATTGCCTGTGCTGGCCTCTTCGCGGCTAAAGCCGCTCCCACAGGTACTGCACAGTTCTCGAAGGCAGTGATAATCCCTGTGGGAGCGGCTTTAGCCGCGAAAAGGCCGGTACAGCTGCAGATGACTCAGACGTGACGCTGCTTGGCCTTGCCCCGCGGCAAGCGGCAACGGTCGCCCTGCTCGGCCAGGCGCGCGGCCCAGGCGGACTTCACGCTGAAGCCACCGCTACGAGCCGGCTGCTGCTCGGCAGCTTTGGCCGGTTTGGCGGCCGCAGGCACGCTGACAACCTTGGCCGCCGGCTTGACCTCGGCCACGGTAACAGCCGGCTCAACTGCCGCCTTGGCGGTCTTGCGCAGTTCAGCCAGCGATGGGCTCTTGCTCTTGGCGACAGCTGCCGCCTCGGGTTTGCTCAGCGAACGCTGGCAAGACTTGCAGGATACGTCCTCGGTCACGGCAGTGCTGACAAGGGTCTGACTGCTGCGCCCGCAGGCGGAATCGAGGCCATTGGAGGAAAAGTGAGTAACCAAAACCGAACATCTCCGATGCGTTGTCATTTGAAGCGGGCGCTATTCTCGCACAGGTTGCAGGGGCTTGCCGAACCACCGGGCAGGCACCACCGGTCACATCGGCTGGCACTTTGCCATAATCCTAGGCATGCTAGCCCGTTTCGGGTGTCCGGCCTTATAGTGCGCCACCGCGGTCTGGCAACCAGACACCGGCACACACCGTGCATGATCCATCCCTGCCATCGCCAGCCCAATCGCAGGATCAACGCTTGACCAATCTTACTCATCCGTCGACATTGCGTTCCGCGCCACAGGCGCCCGTGGCCTCGCTGCGCGGGTCGATCAAGGGTGCACTGGCGCTGCTGGCCCTGATCCTGCTGGGCCTGCTGCTGTGGCAGCTGTTCGCCCAGTTCAACCATACCCAGGCCGACCTGCGCAAACAGAGCCTGGACGCCACCGCCGAACTGGCCGACCACCTGAGCCTGAACATGGCCCTCAAGGCGCAACAGGCCGTGAATGTGGTGCAGCCCTACGTCAAGGCGCCGACGCCCTCGGCCCAGCCCAGCCTGCTGGGCACCCTTCGCGAGCGCCTGCCGGCCCTGCAGAGCATGGCCTGGCTGGACGCTACCGGGCAGGTGCAGGCCGACAGCCTGGCCGGCAGCCCCGACCGCCATTTGCTTGACGAGCTGCTGAGGCTGAACCAGGGCAGCCCGTACTTCTTCACCAATTCGGGCGACAACCGCACCGTCTACCTATTGCTACGCCAGGCCACCGAACAAGGCCGCGGCTACTGGCTGCTGCGCCTGTCGCCGGACTACTACCGCACCCTCACCCTCCACCTGGATGGTGCGGGCCACCCGCTGTGGCTGTTGGAAAACAGCCGCAACGGCGAGGTACTGCAAAGCCATGCGCCGGCCGTTAC
The DNA here is from genome assembly GCF_023100865.1 of Pseudomonas sp. A2. Classification (NCBI taxonomy): domain Bacteria; kingdom Pseudomonadati; phylum Pseudomonadota; class Gammaproteobacteria; order Pseudomonadales; family Pseudomonadaceae; genus Pseudomonas; species Pseudomonas sp. A2. Next base: position 842,845 of record NZ_CP039127.1, on the reverse strand, counting down.
CAGCAACGAACCGCTGCAAAGCGTGATGCTGGCTTTCATCGACAACAGTACCTGGCAGTTGCGCGGCCTGTTCGACGCCAAGCTGGCCCAACAGAAGCTGCTGCCGGCGCTGCTCGGCAAATGCCTGCTGGTGCTGTTCTGCGCCCTGCTGCCGATGCTGGCCCTGGTCAACATGCGCCGCCGCCAACGGGCGCTGCAGGACGACCGCCGGCGCTATCAGGAAATCTTCGAAGGCACCGGCGTGGCCTTGTGTGTGCTCGACCTGTCCAGCCTGCCCGGCCAACTCGACCGTTACCACCTGCGCAACCGTGCCGCGCTCAAACACAGCCTGGCCCTGGACCCCAACCTGCGCCGCTCGCTGCTGCTGGAGCTGAAGATCACCGAGATCAACCAGGTGGCCCGCCAACTGTTGAACATCGACAGCCACGAAGGTGCCTGGCAGCGCCTGATCGATGGCACTGGCGATGGCCGCGACAGCATCGGCATGCAACTGATCGACGCGCTGATCGAGCAGCGCCCGCTGCTGGAGCTGGAGGTGCGCCTGCCGGCGCCGCTGGGTGGCGAGCTGCACCTGTGGCTGATGGCCCGCCTGCCGCAGCAGCGCCGCGACTACCAGGCGGTCATCCTCAGCATCAGCGACATCACCAGCCGCAAGCAGGTGGAGCTGTCGCTGCTGGAGCGCGAGAGCTTCTGGTCGGACGTGGTGCGCACCGTGCCCGACCAGTTGTATGTGCAGGACGTGCTCAGCCAGCGCATGATCTTCAGCAACCGCCACCTCGGCCAGACCTTGGGCTACGACCGTACCGAGCTGGCGCATATGGGCGAGCGCTTCTGGGAGCTGCTGCTGCACCCCGAGGATGCCACGCACTACCAGGCGCTGCGCCAGCAACAGCGCGACAGCGGCCATGACCAGCCGCTGCACTGCCAGCTGCGTTTCCGCCACCGCGATGGCGGCTGGCGCTGCTACGACATCCGCGAACAAGTGCTGACCCGTGACGCCGACGGCCTGGTGACACGCATCATCGGCGTGGGTAAGGACGTGACGGTGCAGATCGAGGCCAGCCAGTCGCTGCGCGACAGCGAGCAGCGCTACCGCATGCTCGCCGAAAGCATCAGCGACGTGATCTTCTCCACCGACAACCTGCTCCAGCTCAACTACGTAAGCCCCTCGGTGCAAAGCGTGCTGGGCTACCAGGCCGACTGGATCTTCGCCAACGGCTGGCAGTCGATTATCGCCAACCCGTCCCAGCTCACCGGCATCTATAGCCTGATGGAGCGCGTCAGCAAGGCCATGGGCGACCCGGCCCAGCTGGCCCAGCTACGCAACCAACTGCCCACCCAGCTGTTCCTTTTCGACTGCCTGCGCGCCGATGGCCGCAAGATCCCCATCGAACTGCGCCTGGTGCTGGTGTGGGACGATGAAGAGCGCTTCGAAGGCGTGCTCGGGGTTGGCCGCGACATCAGCCAGCAACGCCGTGCCGAGAAAGACCTGCGCATGGCCGCGACGGTATTCGAGCACTCCACTTCGGCCATCCTCATCACCGACCCGGCGGGCTATATCGTCCAGGCCAACGAAGCGTTCAGCCGCGTCAGTGGCTACGCCGTCAGCGAGGTGCTCGACCAGTTGCCGGGCATGCTTACCGTCGACGAGCAGCAGGAAGGCCACCTGCGCTACGTAGTGAAGCAGCTTTACCAGCGCGGCAGCTGGGAGGGCGAAATGTGGCTCAAGCGCCGCGACGGCGACCACTACCCGGCCTGGGTCGGCATTACCGCAGTGCTGGATGACGAAGGCGACCTGGCCAGCTACGTGTGTTTCTTCACCGACATCAGCGAGCGCAAGGCCAGCGAACAGCGCATCCACCGCCTGGCCTACTACGACGCCCTCACCCACCTGCCCAACCGCACGTTGTTCCAGGACCGTCTGTACAACGCCCTGCAGCAGGCCGAGCGGCAAAAGGCCTGGGTGGTGCTGATGTTCCTCGACCTGGACCGCTTCAAGCCGATCAACGACTCCCTCGGCCACGCTGCCGGCGACCGCATGCTCAAGGACATGGCCCAGCGCCTGCTGGCCTGTGTGGACAACGACGACACCGTGGCGCGCATGGGCGGCGACGAGTTCACCCTGCTGCTGCAACCGCGCGCTACCCGCGAGATGGCACTCAACCGCGCCATCCACGTGGCCGAGAACATCCTCGGCAGCCTGGTGCGGCCGTTCGTGCTGGAAAACCGCGAGTTCTTCGTTACCGCAAGTATCGGCATCGCCCTCAGCCCGCAGGACGGCAGCGAGCTGAGCCAGCTGATGAAAAACGCCGACACCGCCATGTATCACGCCAAGGAGCGCGGCAAGAACAACTTCCAGTTCTACCAGGCGGAGATGAACGCCAGCGCCCTGGAACGCCTGGAGCTGGAGAGCGACCTGCGCCATGCCATGGAGCAGAACGAGTTCATCCTCTACTACCAGCCGCAGTTCAGTGGCGACGGCAAGCGCCTGACCGGCGCCGAAGCCCTGCTGCGCTGGCGCCACCCGACCCGCGGCCTGGTCCCGCCGGGCGACTTCATCCCGGTGATCGAAGAACTGGGCCTGGTGGTGGACGTGGGCGACTGGGTGCTGCGCGAGGCCAGCCGCCAGCTCAAGGCCTGGCACAAGGCCAAGGTGCGCGTGCCCAAGGTGTCGGTGAACATCTCGGCGCGGCAGTTCTCCGACGGCCAGCTGGGCACGCGCATCGCCACCATTCTGGAAGAAACCGGCCTGCCACCGGCGTGCCTGGAGCTGGAGCTGACCGAAAGCATCCTGATGCGCGAAGTGAACGAAGCCATGCAGATTCTCGCCAGCCTGAAAAACCTCGGCCTGAGCATCGCGGTGGACGACTTCGGCACCGGTTATTCGTCGCTGAACTACCTCAAGCAGTTCCCGATCGACGTGTTGAAGATCGACCGCACCTTCGTCGACGGCCTGCCCGAAGGCGAACAGGATGCGCAGATTGCCCGGGCGATCATCGCCATGGCCCACAGCCTCAACCTGGCGGTGATCGCCGAAGGGGTGGAGACCCACGAGCAGCTGGAGTTCCTGCGCGAGCATGGTTGCGACGAGGTGCAGGGTTACCTGTTCGGGCGGCCGATGCCGGCGCATCAGTTCGAGGCGCAGTTCGCCAACGAGAAGCTCTTCATGTTCCATTGACCCCGACGCCTCCTGGCGTGCGCGGACTCTGTAGGAGCGGCCTTGTGTCGCGAAAGGACCGCAACGCGGTCCCGACAATTTCGGCGGCAACGCTGCAATCGCGGGGCCGCTGCGCGCCCCTTTCGCGACACAAGGCCGCTCCTACAGGGACCGCGCCCGGCCTGAGAAGCGCACCTGTAAAAACGGACCTTCGAGTCAACTCCAGTTCCCGCCCAGCCCAGAAACGGCGCGGGATGCAACGTGAAGCCCATTGGTCCGCGACTTGATGCCACTTCATATGCCAGCCGCGGATCAATCGGTTAGAATGCCCCCCCAATTCACCCCGATCCTTGAGGACCGCCATGTTCAGCCGTGATTTGACCATTGCCAAGTACGACGCCGAGCTCTTCGAAGCCATGCAGCAAGAAGCTCTGCGCCAGGAAGAGCATATCGAGCTGATCGCTTCGGAAAACTACACCAGCCCGGCAGTCATGGAGGCCCAGGGCTCGGTCCTGACCAACAAGTACGCCGAAGGCTACCCAGGCAAGCGCTACTACGGTGGTTGCGAGTACGTCGACGTCGTCGAGCAGCTGGCCATCGACCGTGCCAAGGAACTGTTCGGCGCCGACTACGCCAACGTCCAGCCGCACGCCGGCTCCCAGGCCAACGCCGCCGTCTACCTGGCCCTGCTGTCGGCCGGTGACACCATCCTGGGCATGAGCCTGGCCCACGGTGGCCACCTGACCCACGGTGCTTCGGTAAGCTCCTCGGGCAAGCTGTACAACGCCATCCAGTACGGCATCGACAGCAACGGCCTGATCGACTACGACGAAGTCGAGCGCCTGGCTGTCGAGCACAAGCCGAAGATGATCGTTGCCGGCTTCTCGGCCTACTCGCAGGTTCTGGACTTCGCCCGCTTCCGCGCCATCGCCGACAAGGTCGGTGCCTACCTGTTCGTCGACATGGCCCACGTTGCCGGCCTGGTTGCCGCTGGCGTGTACCCGAACCCAGTTCCGTTCGCCGACGTGGTCACCACCACCACCCACAAGACCCTGCGCGGCCCGCGCGGCGGCCTGATCCTCGCTCGCAAGAACGAAGAGATCGAGAAGAAGCTGAACTCCGCCGTCTTCCCTGGCGCCCAGGGTGGCCCGCTGGAGCACGTCATTGCTGCCAAGGCCATCTGCTTCAAGGAAGCCCTGCAGCCTGAGTTCAAGGCTTACCAGCAGCAGGTCGTGAAGAACGCCCAGGCCATGGCCAGCGTGTTCATCGAGCGTGGTTTCGACGTGGTTTCCGGTGGCACCCAGAACCACCTGTTCCTGCTGTCGCTGATCAAGCAGGAAATCTCCGGCAAGGACGCTGACGCCGCCCTGGGCAAAGCCTTCATCACCGTCAACAAGAACTCGGTACCGAACGACCCACGTTCCCCGTTCGTCACCTCGGGCCTGCGTTTCGGCACCCCAGCCGTTACCACCCGTGGTTTCAAGGAAGCCGAGTGCCGCGAGCTGGCTGGCTGGATCTGCGACATCCTGGCTGACCTGAACAACGAAGCGGTTATCGACGCCGTGCGTGAGAAGGTCAAGGCCATCTGCAAGAAGCTGCCGGTTTACGGCAACTGATTGGCGATTGCCTGACAGGAAAAAGCCCGGCCTAGTGCCGGGCTTTTTCGTTGTCGAGCCATAAGCAATTTTCAAGCACTGTCGCGATCCAGGTAGGAGCGGCCTTGTGTCGCGAAAGGACCGCAAAGCGGTCCCGGTTATCACGGTGGCGAAGCTGCAATCGTGGGGCCGCTATGCGCCCCTTTCGCGACACAAGGCCGCTCCTACAAAAAAACGCGACACCCTGCTGGTAGCGCGTATTACCCTGTGCCCCTTTGATACCCGCAAGCACAGGCCATACCTTGACCAGAGAGCAACTCGAAACCCACCAGGTCCCGATCTATTTCGTCGCCGTGCTCGCCGCCGTCACGTTCGGCCTGCTGACCAGCGACACTGCAAAGCTCCTGGAGGCGCTGGTCACCCCCGCCATCGCCGTGCTGATGTACGCGATGTTCCTGCAGATCCCCTTCCTCGACTTGCGCCAGGGTCTGGGCAACCGCCGCTTCACTTCCGCCCTGCTGCTGGCCAACTTCGTCCTCGTGCCGCTACTGGTATGGGCCATCACCCGCGGGCTGGTCGAGCACCCGGCGATCCTCATCGGCGCGCTGCTGGTGTTGCTGACACCGTGCATCGATTACGTGGTGGTTTTCACCCACATCGGCAAAGGCGACTCCCGCCTGACCCTGGCCGCCACCCCTGTGCTGCTGTTGGTACAACTGGCAATGCTGCCGCTCTACCTGGCCCTGATGCTGGGTGACAACAGCAGCGTCGCCATTTCCATCACCCCGTTCGTGGAAGCCTTCGTGCTACTGATCGTGCTGCCGATGGTCCTCGCTGTACTCACCAGCGCCGGCGCCCGTCGCTCACGCACGGTCTCGACCTGGAACGACGCCTGGGCGTGGATGCCGGTACCGGCCATGGCTCTGGTGCTGGTGGTGGTCATCGCCTCGCAGATTGCCGTGGTACTGCGTGATTTCGACCGTTTGCTGCCGGTGATTCCGGTGTACATCGGCTTCGTGCTGCTGGCGCCAGTGCTCGGGTTCGTTGCGGCGCGCTTGCTGCGCTTGCCGGTGACCGAGACACGCTCGGTAACCTTCAGCGCCGCCACGCGCAACTCTCTGGTAGTGCTGCCGCTGGCGCTGGCGTTGCCGGAAGACATGCGCGGTTTGGCGGCGGCAGCTGTGATTACGCAGACATTGGTGGAACTCCTAGGCGAACTGGTCTACGTAAAGGCGATACCCCGGTTTGTGCGCTGACCCGGGGCGTCAGCCGCTTTGGGTCAGGAGCGCTCAGGGCACACGGCAAACACCTGTACCTCGACCAGGTAACCCTCTCCCAAGTCTGCGCCTACGCAAGCCCGTACTGGTTTCGGACAACCCTGCAACCAGGCGTCGTACACCTCATTGACCAGGTCGAAGTGGCTGTAGTCGGCAATCCATAACTGAACCCGGGTCAAATGTTCCTTGCCGACGTTGGCCTCAGCCATCAGCCCATCGATCGTACTCAACGCCTGGCGCAACTGCCCCTGCACATCCTGCTGCAGGTCGTCCGCGACCACGCCAGCCGTTTCGAACAGGCCCCTGTAGCTCACCGCCAGCGACATCCGTTCGCCTTGTCCATACCGTTCGATCATCAAGATTCCTCCTATTAGCCCATCTGGTTGAGGCAGACGACTTTGGGCTGGGTCATGTCCTCGTAGGCGAACCGCACCCCCTCGCGACCAAGGCTTCCATATTTCGAGCCACCGAATGGCATGGCATCGAAGCGGTAGTCGGACGAGTCGTTGATCATCACGCCGCCCGCCTCGATACGCCGCGCCAGGCTCAACGCCAAGGACAGGTCTCGGGTAAACACACCAGCGTGCAAGCTGTACTCCGGGGCATTGGCCAGCGCTATGGCCTGCTCGATATCCTCGAAGGGCACCAGCATCACCACCGGTGCGAACACCTCTTCACGCCACAGCCGGCTGGCGTGGTCAACACCCTCCAGCACCGTCGGCGAATAGGTCGCCCCCTGGCGCTTGTGGCCACAGAGCAGGCGAGCGCCGCCTTGAAGGGCCTGGTTCACGCGCTCTTCAATCTGCCGGGCCGAGCCTTCGGTGATCATCGGCCCCATGTCGGTTTCGCGCAGGCCAGGATCACCCACCACCATCGCCTGGGTCAAGGCAACGAAGCGCTGGCGGAACGCCTCATAGATCGAAGCGTCCACCAGGATGCGCTGGGTGCCGATGCAGTTCTGCCCGGCTGCCCAGAACGCGCCAGATACACAAGACTCGACAGTGGCCTCGAGGTCGCAGTCCTTCAGTACCAGCACCGGGGCGTTGCCACCCAGGTCCATGGCCAGTTTTTTCAGGCCCGCCCCCCGGGCAATCTGTTCGCCCGTGGCGAAGCCGCCTGTGAAGGAAATCATCCGCACTTCACGCACAGCCACCAGGGCCTTGCCCAGTTCGGCACCGCCAGTGGCCACGGTGACGACGGCCTCTGGCAGCCCCGCGTCAACCAGGTACTGCACCAGCTTCAAGGCAGAAAGCGGGGCCAGCTCCGAGGGTTTGAGAATGACCGCATTGCCCCCGGCAATCGCTGGCCCCAACTTGTGCGCCACCAGGTTGAGCGGGTCGTTGTACGGCGTGATGGCCAGGATCAGCCCCAGCGGCTCGCGTGTGAACCAGCCCTGACGCGATTCGGAGCCTTCGTAGGCATCGAACGGCACCACCTCGCCGGCATTGCGCCGCGCTTCCTCGGCAGACAGCTTGAGCGTGTTGATGCAGCGTTTCACCTCCTTCTCGGCCTGACGCAGGGTCTTGCCCGCTTCGTCGACAATCAGGCCGGCAAAATCGGCTGCATCGCGCTCAATCAGCCGGGCCGCCTGCTCCAGGATGCTCGCGCGACGGTGCCGAGGCAGCGCAGCACTTTCGTGCACGCCCTGCCGAGCACGCACGAGCAGACCTGGCACGGCATCGGCAGCAAGGTTGGCGACGCTGCCGACCAGGTTACCGTCGAACGGGCTGTAGACATCGATCAAGGCGGGTTGCTGGACGGCTACCCGGGACACGGAAGTCAGGCTCATGAAGGTTGCTCCTCAGGCCGAGCGGCCAGCAGTGTGGATGGCGACGATATCCGACAACAGGGCGAATGCCGTTTCGACACGCCCCGCACCCGGGCCGGACACGGTTACAGCGCCCAGCAATTCGGTGTTGAACGCAACCGCATTGGTGGCACCGGAAATACCCGCCAGAGGGTGGTTGCCGGGCAACAGGCGCGCTTCGACGCTGGCACGCACCGAACCATCGGTTTCACGGCTGGCACTGCCGATCAGTTTCCAGCGCTGGCCCGCCGCCTGCGCTTGCTGGATAGCAGCGCTATCGAGGCTGCTGATCCCGGTGCAGGTCACATCACTCACCTGCAAGCAAGCGCCGAGCAGCTCGTTGGCAAGGATCACCACTTTCAGGCGTACGTCATACCCCTCCACATCGGCGCTCGGGTCCGCCTCGGCATAGCCAAGTGCTTGCGCCTGGGCCACTGCATCGGCAAAACCGAGCCCCTCTTCCATACGCGTCAGCACATAGTTGGAGGTGCCGTTGAGGATGCCCTCGAACCCCACCAGGCCTGCGCCGGCCAACGTCTGGCGCGCCATGCGCAGCACCGGCGTACCACTCATGACCGCGCCTTCGTACTCGAACGACACACCATTGGCCTTGGCCAGGGCCTTCAGCGCCGCAGCATGCAAGGCGATCGGCCCCTTGTTGGTAGTGACCACGTGCTTGCCAGCTTCCAGCGCCCAACGGCAGAAGGTTGCCGCCGGTTCACCGTCCTTGGGGTTGGTGAATGTGGCCTCGGCGATGATGTCGGCGCCGGACTGCTTGATCACCGATTCGTTGAACGCTTCAGCCGAACCTTGCGGGATCTGCGCCAGCGCCCCCTTCTGAGCAGGCAGAGCAGCCAGCGTGGCCGCATCCAGGCCGTTGCGGTCGATTGCCGAACCCAGGAACAGGTCGGTGACGCCAACGATCTTCAGGCCAAAGCCCAGCTCTTGCTGCCAGCGCGCATTGCGTTCGGCGATCAGTTGGGCCAGGGCACGGTTCACACCGCCAAAGCCAACAAGTGCAATTTTGTATTCGGTCATGGTTCGCTGTCCTTTCCAGGCGGTTGGTCGATGGGGACAAGCGTAAGAGCCGTGCAATGCCAGTTGAATATGGCAATCCGCTGTATTTACTGGCCAATCTGACCAGTAGCCGATGCACGCCCGAGCGCCGCCGGAATGCAAAACGCCGCCAGGGCGCAAACCCGGGCGGCGTTGTTGTAGCGAGGGTTACCAAACGGCAAGCGCGCGTCTCAGATCACCGTGGCCAGGACGAACGATGTCACGGTGTTCTCGACCCCTGGCATGGCGGCAATCTCCTTCCATACATGGTGCACCCGTTCCGGGCTGGAAGCCTCGACGCGCAGCAGCAGGTCGAATTCGCCGCTGAGCACTTCACACTGGATCACCTCGGGGATCTGACGCAACGCATCGAGCACAGCCTCTCCGCGCATGCGGTCGTAGCGGTAGACGAAGATGACCGCGTTGATCAGCGAGGTCGGTCGTCGCCCCTCTCCGATACGCAGGGTATAGCCCTGGATGGCCCCGTCACGCTCCAGGCGCTCGATGCGCTGGCGTACCGCATTACGCGACAGGTTCACCTTGAGCCCCAGTTCGGCATGGGCAATGCGTGCATTGGCGGTGAGTTCGGCGAGAATTCGCTCGTCCAGGGGGTCGAGGATGCGCTTCATCGTCCTGCCTGCAACCGGGCCAATATCTCATGAACCCCCGCCAGGTCCTCTGGCGCCAGCAGCGGCCCACTGCCCGCGCTGCCAAGACCACAGGCCGGCACCTCGCCATGCCAGGCCCCAAGCTCCGCCAGCAACCCGGCAGACTTTTCCGGGGCAAACTGGCCCAGCGTGACGATCGGCGCACCAATGTTGCGCCGGTGCAGGCGCCCGGCGAATGCCCCGGTGGCAGCGTGTGGGTCTACTGCGCAGCCGGTTTCCTGGAACAGCGTGACGATTTCTTCGCGAATCAGCGCGTCATCCACGGCATAGGAGTCGAACAGCATGCGCGCGTGCAGCCACTGGCGGTTGCCGATGCTCAGCTCGCCACAATCCTCGAAATGCTCCATCAGTGCCCGGGTCGCCCCACCATCGCGGTCATACAGCTCCCAGACGAAACGTTCCAGGTTGGAGAACAGCGAAAAGTCCATGACCGGCGACAAGGTCTGGCTGGTGGAACCACGGCTGTAGCGATTGCAGTGGATGAACCGGTGCAAGGCATCGTTGCGGTTGGTGGAAACAATGATCTGGTTGATTGGCAGGCCCATTTTCTGGGCAATGAACCCCGCGTAGATCTCGGCAAAACTGGCCGTGGGGATGCTGAAACCCACCGGCCGAATCCCCCCACCCAGCTGAAGCGCCGCGTGGAAATAGAACACGATCTGCGCCAGCACGCCGACCCAGTTGGTCGAGTTGAAGCTCACGGGAATCAGCCCGGGGCACGGCCATGCACGCAGCAGCGCCGACACCAGTGACTGGCAGTCATCGAAGCTGCCGTCCACGGCCACGCAGCTCACGCTTTCGGAAGCGACACTGCGCATCACCGCCGCCCGGTCGGCCGGTGTCCCGGCACTGGGGTAAAGCGCCAGCAAGCGTGCCGTAGGGCAATGCCGCAAGGCTTCGATAGCGGCCACCGCCGTATCGCCGTTGCTGGCACCGACCAGCATGACCCGTTCGCAATCGGGGCCCAGGAAATGGCGGATGAGCCGCGCCTGCAATTGCGCGGCGAAATCCTTGGAGGAACGGGTAGGCCCGTGAAACAGCTGCAGGATCCATTCGTTATGGCCAATCTGCTGCAACGGTGCGATGCCACGGTGCTTGAAGCCGCGGTAGCTGTCGCTTACCAGCGCCCTCAGGGTCGGCTCATCGAGCGTGTCGCCGACAAACGGCGCCATTACCCGCCAGGCCAGTTCGTCGAACGGCAACCACGACCAACTGGCAATATCCTGCTGACTGAACGTCGGCACCGCAGTCGGCACGTACAGCCCGCCATCGTCGGCCAGCCCGGAAAGCAGCGCCGTGCGGAAATCAACCCGTGTCTCGTTGCCGCGCGTGGATGTGTACTGCATCGGTGCTCCAGGTAAATATTTGATTAACGGTGGGCCATCGCCACCAACCAGTGGCTGAAGGCTTGGGCATCCGTGGACAACGCCTCACCCAGGCCACGTACCAGGTAAAACGACTCGCTCGCCTCGATGCGCTGCGCAAAAGGCGCCACCAGACGCCCCTCCTGCAGCAAGTCCTCGACCAGCGACGAGCGCGCCAGTGCCACCCCAAGCCCCAGTTCCGCCATGCGCAAGGTCGCCACCAGGGTGTCGAACTGCAGGCCGCTGGAAGAATCGACCTGATCGGCGCCTACCCGCTCCAGCCAGTAACCCCACCCCTCCTCGTAACCCAGCACATGCAGCAAAGGGACGCGGGCCAGGTCCCGCGGCTCGCGTAGCGGGGAGCCGGCAATCAGCGCAGGCGAGCAGACTGGCACCAGCAGGTCGCGGGTCAGGCGCTGCGCCTCCACGCCAGCCCACTGGCCGCTGCCCCAGCGGATTTCCAGGTCATCCTCTGCATCCAGTTCCTTGACCCACAGGTTGCTGATGTAGCGGATGTCCACCTGTGGGTGCGAACGGCGAAAATCGGCCAGGCGGGGCGCCAGCCAGAAATGCAGGAACGACAGGCTGCCGCGCACTTTCAGGGGCCGACGCTGGCGTTGCCCGAAAATTTCATTGGTGCCTACCGCCAGGCGGCTTATCGCATCCTGCACCACCGGCAGGTAGGACTGGCCTTCTTCGGTCAACCCCAGCCCCCGGGGCAGGCGCTTGAACAGCGCCACCCCCAACTGGCTCTCCAGGTGGCGGATCTGCTGGCTCACGGCCCCTTGGGTGAGGTGCAGTTCCTCGGCTGCATGGGTGAAGTTCAGGTAACGCGCCGACACTTCGAAGGCTCTGAGCCAGTTCAAGGGGGGCAGGGTTTTCTGGGTCATCGGCGGTTTCTCGTGGCAACGTTCCGGTGCCCTAGTATCACCCTGCTCTGGCGGCCTCGGAACCTGTTGCCAAGGCTTCCGGTTGCAGCGGGCGACGGTCGCGGTACTTGCGGGTCAGCCAGTAGGCCAGGTAACACCAGGCGATAAATGGAAGACCAAAGTACAGGGCCACGCGCTGTGCCGGGTCGAAGGCAATGCCGACGCAGGCCAGCACGCAGCAGAAGATGGCCGCCAGCGGCACGAACGGGTAGCCGCGCACGCGGAACTTGAGGTCTTCGAGCTTGCCGCCATTGGCGATGTAATGGCGACGGAACGCCATCTGGCTGGCCGCGATGCTGATCCACACCACCACCACCGCCAACCCGGAAATGGACACCAGCGCCAGGTAGATGGTGTCGGGGGCAAACACACTGCTCAGCAGCGATGCCATGCCACCGGCCATGCTCAGGACGATGGCATTGAACGGCGTGCCACGACGCGACAGCGCCGCGTACCGGCGGGGCATGTTGCCTTGGTCGCTGAGGGTCCACAGCATGCGCGCCGCAGCATAGAGCCCGGAATTGGCTGCCGACAGCAACGCAGTGATGATGACGAAGTTCATGATGTCTGCGGCATAGGGGATACCGATCATGGCAAACACCATCACGAACGGGCTTTCAACCAACCCTGCCTGTTCACGTGGCAACAAGGTTGCCAGCACGAAGATGGTACCGACGAAGAACAGTGCCAGGCGCAGGACCGTGGTGCGGATGGCCTTGGGTACGTTCTTTTCCGGGTCGCGGGTTTCGCCGGCGGCGATGCCGATCAACTCGGTACCCGAGAACGCGAAGGCCACCGCCAGCAGGGTCATGGCAATCGACCAGAAGCCCGTAGGGAACAGCCCCTCGCGGGTGAAGTTGCCCAGCCCGACACTGTGCGCCTGGGTAATTTCGAAAACGCCCAGAATCGCGCCGCCGCCCACCACCAGGAAGGCAATCACCGCCAGCACCTTGATCAGTGACAACCAGAATTCGGTTTCGGCAAACGACCGCACCGAAATGATATTGCTGATGAACACCGCAAACCCGAACAGCGCACTCCATATCCACACCGGCGTATCGGGGAACCAGCGCACCATCAGGATACCGGCGGCGGTGAATTCCGAGCCGATGGCCACGGTCCAGGTCAGCCAGTACATCCAGGCCACCATGTAGCCTGTTCCCGGCCCGAGGTAGCGCGTGGCGTAACTGCTGAACGAGCCGACTTCCGGCATGTGTACCGCCAGTTCGCCCAGACACATCATCACCAGGTAGACCATGATCGCGCCGAGGATATAGGCGATGACCGCCCCCAGCGGGCCCGCCTGGTTGACGGTGTAGCCCGACGTCAGGAACAGGCCGGTACCGATGACACCGCCCAGCGCCAGCATGACGATATGGCGGGTTTGCATATCCTGCTTGAAGCTATGCGTCGAAGCATTTCTCGTTGTCGTTGTCTGCAGGGACATTGTGGTTTACTCATGAAAGTTGGCGGGCAAGGACGTTGCAACGACCTCGTCTTGGCAGAGCGAAGCGAATTGCCTTGCATATTGTTTTTGTTCGACTTCATGAAGTGGCACCCACCGCAAGGAGCGGGTGCTACACGCTTGCCTCAGGCCTGTACTTCGGCCAGGCAGGTGTCTTCGTCACCGTGCAATTCCTTTGCTGCGGCCAACTCCTGGCGCACCGATGCACAGGCCTGTGCCAGGTCTGCCAGCAGGTCCTCGGTGTCCTCGATGCCCACCGAAATGCGCACCAGCCCTTCGGAAATGCCCAGGGCCAGCCGTTCTTCGAGGGTGTTTTCCACATGGCTGGTTGTACGCGCCGGGCCGTAGATGGTTTCTACCGCGCCCAGGTTGCCCGCCCGATGGGCGTACTTCAGGCGCGGCAGCAGCCGCGCCACGGTGGGCATGCCACCTTTGAGCACGAAGCTGACAATGGCGCCGAAGCCACGCATCTGCGCTTTGGCAATCTCATGGCCCGGGTGCTGGGGCAACCCCGGGTAGTTGACCGCTTCGACCAGCGGTTCGGTAGTCAGGTAATGCGCCAGGGCCTGGGCACTGGTCTGTTGCTGACGCAGGCGCAGGGCCAGGGTCTTGATACCGCGGATGATCAGGTAGGCGGAAAACGGGTCCAGCGCCGCACCGTTGATCTCGCGGTAGTGGCGCACCTGGGCCATCAACGACTCGGCACCGCACACTACCCCGCCCAGTACATCACCGTGCCCGGACAGGAACTTGGTGGCACTGTGCACCACCACATCCACGCCCAGGGCCAGCGGGTTCTGGTTCAGCGGGGTGGCGAAGGTGTTGTCGGCCACCACCACGGCGCCAGCCTTCCGGGCGGCAGCGCTCAGGCGCTGGATGTCCAGTACCTTGAGGGTGGGGTTGGTAGGGGTTTCCAGATACAGCAGGTCGCAACCCGCGGCGATCTCGCGCTCCAGCGCTTCGGTGTCGAGGGTGTCGCACAGGCAGACCTGCACGCCCATGCGCGGCAGGAACTCTTCGAAGATCTTGTTGGTACCGCCGTAACTGTCGCGGGTCGATACCACACGCTTGCCGCTTGAGAGGAAGGTATGCAGCACGGCACTGATGGCAGCCATGCCGCTGCTGAATGCCACCGCCGATTCGGACTGTTCCAGCTCGCAGAGCTTCGCTTCCAGCGTTGCGACTGTCGGGTTGCTCATGCGGCTGTAGATGTAGCCGGGCAACTTGCCCTGCGCCACGTCGTACCAAGCATCGATGTCGTTGTAGCCGTAGGCGGCACTGACCACGATCGGGGTCTGGGTAGCGTTGTACGGGTGCTGAACCTGCTCCCCGCTCCACACCACACGCGTACCGATACCGGCCGCTGCATTGCCCTCGAATTTCTCGTTCTTGTTCATATCCGGTTCCCGCACCGCTGAGTTGTGTACACCGATTCGGCATCGGCTTTCAGCGGACTATAGGGGCATGGCGGGGGGACTGAAAAACGATGGAATCCGGGTCTGAGTAACGTTTTTTTTAATGGCTGGGGCCGAGCGGGTGCGGAAGCCGCCCTGCCCCTTCAAGGCTTTACGCCAGGTTGCGTTTCAGCTCGGCGATATGCTCCGGGCCAATGCCACAGCAGCCACCGATCATGCTGGCACCCCGTTCACGCCAGTCGCTGGCCCATGCCAGGTAACCCGGCGGGTCAAGGTCTTCGCGCAGCTCATCCAGGCCGTCGTTGGCGGTGGCTTCCTTTGGCTGTGGCGGGAAGGCGTTGGCATAGGCGCCAATGGCGATGTCGGCGTTGTGTCGTTCGATTACCGAGCGCGCTACATCCAGTGCAGCGCCAATGACCTCGGGCTGGCTGCAGTTGAACAGCACGGCCGCCGCGCCCAGGCCGACCACGGCTTCGATGGCATCGGCCACCGGCTCGCCGGAACGCAGGCGTGGCACCTCGTCGACTTCTTCGTCCTGCAGGGTGAACGACACCCAGAACGGCCTGCCGTCTGCCGGCAATTGGCCGTGAATGGCTCGCACCTCGGCAACCGAGCTCTGGGTTTCGGCCAGCCACAAGTCAACATGCGGGGCCAGGCCCTGCAGCAACGGGACCAGCACCTCCTCGACGCGCTCGGGCTGGAACAGGTCCGGGCGATAGGAGCCGAACAGCGGCGGCAGCGAGCCCGCCACCTTGACCGGGTGTGCTGCGGCATCGGCGGCATGCCGCGCCAGCTGGCCTGCGATATTGGCCAGTTGTCGGCCTTCCTTTGCAAAACGCTCTTCGCCGATGTGGAACGGCACCACCGCATAGCTGTTGCTGGTAATGACCTGGGCACCGGCAGCGATGAACGCTGCGTGCACACGAACCACCGCTTCCGGTGCCTCGCTCAGCGCCAGCGCCGACCACTCGGGCTGACGAAACGGCGCCCCACTGCGCTGCAGCTCACGGCCCATGCCACCGTCGAGAATTACCATCGCTCGCTGTTTCATATAACTACTCTAAAGGTGCTTATGAATAAAATTCATTATGTAGGTGACATTTATAACTATTAAATACCGCTTCCTATAATTGGCCAACATTTCAGGTATGTCCATGCGATTTTCTACTGTGCTCGGTGCGGGCCTTGTGCTGCTCGCAACTGCTTCCCAGGCCTTTGCCGGTGCCACGCTGGAGCGGGTTGAATCGCGCAAGGAACTGGTCAACGTCCTGATGGAAAGCTACCCACCGTTTTCCTTCCTCAATGACCAGAACCAGCTGGACGGTTTCGACGTGGATGTGGCCAAGGCCGTGGCGGACAAGCTCGGCGTCAAGCTGCGCCTGGAAACCCCTTCGTGGGACGTGATCGCCGCAGGCCGCTGGAGCGGCCGCTACGACATCTGCATCTGCTCGATGACCCCGAGCAAGGCCCGCGCCGAAGTGTTCGACTTCCCGGTGGAGTACTACGCATCGCCTGCGGTGATCGTGGTCAACGCCAAGGATGAGCGCATCCATGGCGCCAAGGACCTGGAAGGCCGCAAGGTAGGCCTGACCAGTGCATCGAGCTACGAGAGCTACCTGAACAAGAACCTGGTGATCGAAGGCGACGAAGACAAGAAGCTCGAATACCCCTTCGATTTCGTGCAGATCGCGCCCTACGACACCGACAACGTCGCCTTCCAGGACCTTGGCCTGGGTGCCGGCGTACGCCTGGACGCCATCCTCACCAACCTGGTGACCGCGCAGCCGCGCCTGGACCAGGACAAGCGCTTCAAGCTGGCAGGTGCCCCGCTGTATGAAGAGCCGAACTCGGTGGCCATCGAGAAAGGCGACCCCGAGTGGGATGCCAAGGTGCGCCAGGTGTTTGCCGAGTTGAAGGCTGACGGCACCCTGGCCAAGCTGTCGCAGAAATGGATTGGCGCCGATATCAGCAAATGAGCACCTTCCCCTCCTCCCCCAAGCCCGTGGCCAAGCCCACGGGTGCCGGCCTGTTCGGTTTTCGCACCCGGCTGCTGCTGACCTGGCTGGCGCTGTTTGGCCTGTTCGTTGCGTTTTTCCTCAGTTTCGATCTGAAGTTCTCGATCATCCTGGAGAAGTTTCCGAACCTCGCCGGGTTCAAGCTGGGGCCCAACGGCTTTCTGCAAGGCGCGGCACTGACCCTGTTCCTGTGCCTGTGCTCGATGCTGGTGTCGGTGCTGTTCGGCTTCGCCGCCGCGCTGGCGCGGTTGTCGAACAGCGCGGTGCTGGTGGGTGTCGCCAGCTTCTACACCTCGTTCTTCCGCGGCACACCCCTGCTGATCCAGATTCTGCTGATCTACCTGGGGCTGCCACAGCTGGGCCTGGTACCGGGCGCCATCAGCGCCGGCATCATCGCCTTGTCGCTGAACTACGGTGCCTACCTGAGCGAAATCTTCCGCGCCGGCATCCTCGGCGTCGCGCGCGGGCAACGTGAAGCGGCACTGGCGCTGGGCATGCGCACGCCGCAGATCTTCTGGCATATCGTCCTGCCCCAGGCCATGCGGGTGATCATTCCGCCTACGGCCAACCAGTTCATCTCGATGCTGAAGGATTCATCGCTGATATCGGTGATGGGGGTATGGGAGGTGATGTTCCTGGCGCAGTCGTACGGGCGGTCGAGCTATCGATACCTGGAGATGCTGACCACGGCGGCGGTGATCTACTGGGTGCTGTCGATCCTGCTCGAGCTGGTGCAGGCGCGGCTGGAGCGGCATTTTGGCAAGGCTTACCAGCGCTAGGGGCCAGGCTGGGTTGGCAGCCCCCCCTTATTGAACTGCACGTAAACTCATTGAATTAGCAGGGACATTGTGGGAGCGGCTTTAGCCGCGAACACCGGCGCAGCCGGTGCCATGCACCGCGTTGGATTCTTCGCGGCTAAAGCCACTCCCACAGCGTTACAGCGCCTTCATTTCAGCAATATCCCGCGCCACCTGATCAGCCGATTGGTCAAACATCGCCTGCTCCTGCGCATCCAGCGGCAACTCGATCACCCGCGCCAGCCCCTCCTCTGCCAGTACACAGGGCACACCCATGGCAATATCCGTGCGCCCGTACTCGCCTTCCAGGATCGCCACAGCCGGCAAGATGCGGTTTCGCCCGTTGGCGATCGCATCGACCATCTGCGCAATCGCCACGCCCGGCGCATCGCAGGCGCTGCCCAGCTTCTTCAGCCCCAGGATCTCGCCACCACCCTTGCGGGTGCGCTCGACGATCTGCTCGATCTGCTCACTGGACAGGAAGTGCGACAACGGCACCGAACCGATCTGGCAGTAGCGCATCAGCGGCACCATGCTGTCGCCATGCCCGCCCAGCACCAGCGCCGTGATATCCCGGGCAGAGAACCCGGTCTGCTCGGCGATGAAACACTTCATGCGTGCGGTATCCAGCACCCCCGCCTGGCCGAACACCTTGGTGCGCCCCTGCCCGCTCAGGCTCCAGGCGCGATAGGTGAGCACATCGACCGGGTTCGACACCACCAGCACGGTCGCAGTTGGTGCATGCAGCTTGATGTCGGCCATGATGCCGTCGAGGATTGGCAGGTTGATACTCAGTACATCCTGACGCGACTGCCCCGGCTTGCGCGGCACGCCTGCGGTGATGACCACCAGTTCAGAGCCGTCCAGCATTTCAGCCTTTGCCCCGCCGTGAACCCGGGTATCGGAACCCGACTCGACTGCCGCCTGCCACACATCCAGCGCCTTGCCTTGCGCCATCTCGCCCTGCACATCCATCAACACCAGCTCACGGCACAACTCTTCCCGAGCGATGATCTGCGCCGCCGCCTCGCCGACCATGCCGGCACCCACGATTGTCAGTTTGTTCACACGACACCTCCCAGCGGCGCGCGCCACCAGGAACACGCCTGCAATACAGAGAAGTATCGCCTGCTGAGGCGAAAAGACCACACAAAGGCAAATGGAAGCGGTACGCGTACCCCGTGGGAGCGGCTTTAACCGCGAAGAATCCAACGCGTTGCCTGGCACCGGCTGCGCCGGTGTTCGCGGCTAAAGCCGCTCCCACAAGGACCGCGCCACCTTCGAGTGCAGTGCAGTACCTGTGGGAGCGGCTTTAACCGCGAAGAATCCAACGCGTTGCCTGGCACCGGCTGCGCCGGTATTCGCGGCTAAAGCCGCTCCCACAAGGACCGCGCCACCTTCGAGTGCAGTGCAGTACCTGTGGGAGCGGCTTTAACCGCGAAGAATCCAACGCGTTGCCTGGCACCGGCTGCGCCGGTATTCGCGGCTAAAGCCGCTCCCACAAGGACCGCGCCACCTTCGAGTGCAGTGCAGTACCTGTGGGAGCGGCTTTAGCCGCGAAAAGGCCGGTGCAGGCTGGCCTAGAACTCGAAGGTACTGGACAAGCTCACCTGCCGCGCATCGCCAATGGCCACAAAGTACTGGTTCACCGCCAAGCGCCCACAGAGTCACTGCTAATTCAACCGACCCCGTCCTTGCACGGCGATTTTCCATCTGGCAAGGTTGCCAGCAGAACGCCCACCGACTGACCAGCGGTGCCCCACATCAAAGGAAACCTGACCTGTCACTGCAACCCTCCGTTCGCCGTGATCTGCTGATTCTGTGGCTTTCCATTGCCGCAGTTGCGCTTGTGCTGGGATGGCTGCTGCTGATAATCAGCCGCCAAGGCGCCGGCCCTCAGATTGCGCAGGCGCGCCAACTCACCTCGACCAGTTGCCAGGCGCTCCAGGCGGGTGCGGCACGGGTTCGCCAGCAGCTCCCGCCTGCACAAGACCACCCTGATCTCATGCCCCCCGCTGCCGCACAGGCAGTGCTGGATTTGGCACTGCGCGATCAGCCGGGCATGGAGGGCGGCTTCTGGCGAGCGGATGCGGGTGTGGTGGCCTACGCCTTCCCAACCTACGACGGCACGGGAATCAAACGCGACCCGCCGAGCGCCGAGTTGCAGCGCATTGCCTCCACGGCCCAGCGTGCGCAGGATTCTGCAGGCCTGGTGGCGGATGTGCGACCGGGCTTACGCGAAGCCGTGGCTTTCGCCGCCTGCCCCGTTCAGGCCTATGACCGGCAGCTGATCGCCTGGACCCTGATGCGCGTTCCGCTTTTGGCCACAGAAACAGTCAATACCTTGATACTCGCTGTAAGCCTGCTGCTGGCGCTGGTCGTTGTCTCCGGGGCATGGCTGGGCTGGATGATTTCGCGTTGGCAGCGCCAGTCGGCGCATTTGCGAAAGCAACTGGCCCAGTCCGAACGCCTGGCCACGCTGGGGCGCGTTTCCGCCGGGCTTGCACACGAGATCCGCAACCCGTTGGGCACGATGCGCATGAAGGTGGAAAACGCGATGGCTGCACCGGCTGACCGGCGCGAAGCACGCGTGGTTGGCGCCCTGGAGGCCGTACTGTCGCAAACGGCACGGCTGGAGACGCTGGTGTCGAGCCTGTTGGCATTGACCCAACCTTTCCGCGCCGAGCGCCAGGCAGTTGACCTGCAGGAATGGCTGGAGGAGCGGCGTAATGCCCACGCCGAAGCAGCGCAAAAGAAAGGCGTACGAATAACACTGGCCGTTGAACCGGAGCTGACCGCTAGCGCGAAGCAAGTTGCGCTGTTCGACCCGACACAAATGGCGCGGGTCTTTGACAACCTGCTGCTCAATGCGCTGGCGCACACGGAAGAACGCGGTGAAATCGAGCTCGGTGCACATCGCACGCACCGCGGCACATTGCTGTTGTGGGTGGCGGACGATGGTTCCGGCATTCCGAATGACCTGCGCGATACACTGTTCGAACCGTTCTCCACCAACCGCGCTGGAGGTACCGGCCTGGGGCTGGCGCTGGTGCGCGAGATCGTGCAGGGTCACGGCGGGCGGGTCGGTCTCGCCGAGTCGGCCAAAGGAACGCGCATAGAGATGGAGCTACCGTGGCCCGAATCCTGATCGTCGACGATGACGCCGCATTCCGCGACAGCCTTGCAGAAATGCTGCAAGACCTGGGGTATGCGGTGCTGCAGGCTGAAACCACCGATGCAGGCCTGCACAGGCTGCGCACCGAGGACGTGGATGCGGCCATCGTTGATCTGCGGCTGCCGGGCGAGGATGGCCTGGTGTTTCTGCGCCGCGCGGCGCGCATCTCGCAGGTGCCTTGCATCATGCTCACCGCCTATGCGAGTGGCGGCAACACCATCGAGGCGATGAGCCTGGGCGCGTTCGACCACCTGACCAAGCCCGTGACCAGGGCCGCCCTGATCGAGACGCTCGAACGGGCCCTGCGACGGGCAGCCAACACCCCAGACAACCCCCAGGCGGCCGGGGCATCAACTGCCGCAAAAGAGCCCGTGGATGGCACCGAACTGGTCAGCAGCAGCGAGGCCATGCGCCAGGTCTTCAAGCGTATCGGGCTGGCCGCGAACTCCGATGCCACTGCGTTGATCCTGGGCGAAACGGGCACAGGCAAGGAACTGGTCGCGCGCGCCTTGCATCGCAACAGCGGGCGAGCCACCGGCCCCTTCGTCGCCGTCAACTGCGCGGCGATCCCGGCCGAACTGATGGAAAGCGAGCTGTTCGGTCATGTCAAAGGCGCGTTCACCGGTGCCATCACTGAACGCACCGGGCGCTTTCGCGAGGCCGATGGCGGCACCCTGTTCCTCGACGAAATAGGCGATATGCCGCTGGCCACGCAGGCGAAGATCCTGCGGGTGCTGCAGGAACGCGAAATCACCCCCGTGGGCGCCAATCGTGCCCAGCCGGTGAACGTGCGCATCATCGTGGCCACCCACCGAGACCTGCCCAGCGCAGTCAAGGAGGGGCGCTTCCGGGAAGACCTGTGGTACCGCCTGCAGGTAGTGCCCCTGTGGCTGCCGCCGCTGCGTGAGCGCCTGGGCGACGTGCTGCTGCTGGCCGAACACTTTCTACGCCTGCTGGGCAGCGACTCGCCCAAGCGGTTGAGCGCGGCGGCAGCCCGGATGCTGCTGGCCCATTCCTGGCCGGGCAACGTGCGCGAACTGCGCAATGCCATGGAGCGCGCTGCCATCCTCAGCCACGGCCCGGTCATCGAGGCCGAACACATCGGGTTGCAGACGGCGGCGGCGCCCACCCCGGGCCTGGACATTGACTGGGAAGGCCCAATGGCACAGGCCGTTGCCCAGCTGGAGCGCGAAATGATCGTGCGCGCCCTGGCTGCGACGGCGGGCAACCGCGCAGAGGCGGCGCGGCGCCTCGGTCTGTCTCGCCAGCAGCTCTACCGCAAGCTGGCCGAGTTCGATCTGGACTAACCCCTTCGCACGCAAAGGAGGTGTCCGATTCCGTGACACCTTAGCGTCACGGAATCGGACGGCACATCACTCCTATCAATCATAACCGTTTGATTTAATTAATAATTTTATCTGGCATGGTGTTTGCGCTACAGGTTGGGTGTTCCCAACCCAAAAGAGCTTCTCCAATGTCCAGGTATTTCATCGCCACATCTCTTGCACTGGCAATTGGTCTGGGTAGCCTCAGCGCGCATGCCATGCCGCCCGCCGCCGCCCATCTGCCTCCAACACCGCATCAAGGTGTGGAAACACCTGGCCTGGTGAGCCAGTACGTGGTGGAAGGCCAGGTGCAACGGCTGCTCATCAATCCCTATGGTGAGGTCGACGGGCTGCGCCTGAGCGACGGGACCATTGCAAAGTTTCCACCGCACATGGCCGATGCGCTCACAGCCACGGTCAAAGTGGGGGACGCCGTCCGCATCATCGGGCGGGCGGAAACGCGAGGCACGGTCAAAGCCGACGCCATCATCCACGCCGACAGCGGGCGCACCGTGTACGACCAGCCGCCATCGGTCGGCGAAGGCCGAGCCCTGCCGCCACACCTGCGCGCCCAGCGCCTGCAGCCCCAACAGGTGGAAGGCCAGGTGGAGACCGTGCTCACTGGCCCACGGGGCGAGGCCAACGGCGTCATCCTGAGCGATGGCAGCATCGTACGTTTCCCGTCAGAAAGCCTGCGTATTTCCGTGCAGACGGGCGCACCGTTCGCAGCATCCGGGCTGGGCACGCGCAATGCATTTGGCACCGCTTTGGAAGCGGTCAGCATGGGCACCACGTTATCCACCCTGCAGCCGCTCTATGACCGCGCGCCATAAGGGAATGCCGCTATGCACCCGGCAACGCCTTTCATAACCCCGGCGCATGCCAGCTCACGGCGCTGGCTGTCCGGCCTCAACTTCTTCCTGGCCGATGTCCGTGACGGCCTGGGCCCCTTCCTCGGTGTGTTTCTGGCCAGCCACGGCTGGCGAGCCGATGACATCGGCTACGTGATGGCCGCGGGCGGCATCGCAGGCATGTTGGCGACCACGCCGATGGGCGCGTGGATCGACGCCTCGCGCCACAAGCGACTGCTTCTGGCAAGCGGCGCCATTGCACTCATTCTCGCCACGGCAGCGCTATGGACGGCGCCAACGTTCGGCGTCGCCGTCGCCTCTCAAGTGGTGACGGGTGTTGTGGGTGCGTTGATGGGCGCCGGCATCATGGGCATCACCTTGGGCATCGTTGATCAGAAAGACTTGTCTCGGCAGCTCGGCATCAACGAAGCCTGGAACCATGCCGGCAACGTGGTAGCGGCTGCCTTGGCCGGGCTGGCAGGCTACCGCTGGGGGCTGTCAGCCGTATTCGTCCTGATGGCCCTGATGGCGTGCGCGGCTCTTGCCTGCTTGCGCAAGATCGATCCACATGACATCGATCATGAGCGTGCCCGCGGTGGTGACCTCACTGGCAACCAGCCTGCGCAAGGTAGCAGCCCCTCGCCTTCCATGGTGCGGGTTTTGACGCACTCGCGCGAACTGGGCCTGCTCGCGATCACCATGCTGCTGTTCCACCTTGGCAATGCCGCGATGCTGCCCTTGCTGGCACAGTCGGTTGTCACGCGTGGGCTGGCCGACCCCAGCGTGTTCACGGCATCCACTGTCATCGTGGCGCAGCTGGTCATGATTCCCGTCGCGCTTTGGGCCGGGCGGCATGCCTCTCGGCACGGGTATCGGGCACTGATCCTTGCCGCCCTCCTGGCCTTGCCCTTGCGCGGGCTGATCGCCGGTTGCTGGGAGTCCCCGTGGGCCCTGATTCCGGTACAGGCCCTTGATGGAATCGGGGCAGGCCTGCTGGGTGTCGCCTTGCCTGGGCTTGTCGCTTCCATCCTGCGCGGCACTGGGCACATCAATGCAGGGCTTGGTGCAGTGATGACGATACAGGGAATAGGCGCGGCCATGAGCCACGCACTCGCCGGCTGGATCGCGCAACATTTCGGCTATGGCACAGCCTTCGTCGTTCTGGGTATCGTGGCTGCAATCGGGCTACTCACCTATCAGACAGGCCTTAGGAAGGGACACCCAAGCCGGCAATTGCCAGCTCAGCCAAATAACGTTGACACGATATAGCGTGCTGCACGCCATCCACCAAAGGCTGGCACCCGGCCAAGCCGCGCCAACTCATTCATTCACCTGAGTAAACTGCATGCCTGTATTTGATCCATCCTCGCTCATCTGGGCCGTCGCCGCCGTTGCGACCGGTGGGGTAATCCTGCGCCCCTGGCGGGTGCCGGAATATGTCTGGGCAGTCGGCGCCGCTGTATTGCTGACCGCGTTTGGCCTGGTGCCACTACCCACGGCCCTCGGCGCTGTCGCCGAGGGTGGCGATGTTTACCTGTTTCTGATCGGTATGATGGTGCTGGCCGAACTGGCACGCCAGGAAGGGTTGTTCGACTGGCTGGCCATGTACGCGGTGCAGCATGCCCGGGGCTCCGGTCAGCGCCTGTTCCACCTGGTATTCCTGGTGGGGGTACTGGTAACGGTGTTCCTCTCCAACGATGCCACGGCGGTGGTGCTTACCCCAGCGGTGTATGCCGCATGCAGGGCGGCCAAGGCCGAGCCGCTGCCCTATCTGTTCATCTGTGCCTTCATCGCCAATGCCGCCAGCTTTGTGCTGCCCATTTCCAACCCGGCCAACCTGGTAGTGTTCGGCAGCCAGATGCCGCCGTTGCTGGATTGGCTGCGGCAGTTCACCTTGCCGTCGCTTGCGGCCATCGGCCTGACCTACCTGGTGCTGCGGCTGGCCCAACGCAAACAGATACGCCAACCCCTGGCAACGACTATCGAAATGCAACCGCTGTCCAGCGGTGCACGCTTGTGCGCGCTGGGTATCGTGCTGACAGGCGCCCTGTTGCTGCTGACCTCCGCCCTGGACCGGCAACTCGGCTTGCCCACCTTCTGCGCCGGCATCGCCACGGCCGGGCTGATCCACCTGCGCCAACGGCGCAACCCGATGCCGGTGCTCAAAGGTGTGGCATGGGGCGTACTGCCGTTGGTCGCGGGCCTGTTCGTGCTGGTGGAAGCGGTGGCACAGACGGGTGTGATCGAGCACCTGGCCCATGGTTTGGCCGCGCTGGCGCGCAGCTCCGAGACCCAGGCGAGCTGGGGCGCCGGCGTGGTCGCGGCTATCGCCGGCAACCTGATGAACAACCTGCCGACCGGCCTGATCGCAGGTTCCGTTGGCCATATTGTCGATTTACCCGCGAAAACCACTGCGGCGCTGCTGATTGGCGTCGACCTCGGGCCGAACCTGTCGATTACCGGCTCCCTGGCCACTTTGCTCTGGCTGGTTGCCGTTCGCCGTGAAGGCGAACACGTCGGTGCCTTGGACTTCCTGCGCCTGGGGGCGCTGGTAATGCCGCCTGCCTTGATCGGGGCGTTGGGGTTGCTTCATTTGTGAAGCGCTCGCAAGCGGTACGCGTACCGTGTGGGAGCGGGCGTGCCCGCGAAGAATCCAACGCGATGCCTGGCACCGGCTGCGCCGGTGTTCGCGGCGGTTCGACGCCTCGACACACCCGCTCCCACAAGGTCACTGCCAACTCAATGAGTTATGTGTTGTGGAGATCGTTGGAGGCGCCGGGCAACTTACGCCTTGAACAAACGCTCGGCGATGAAGTCGACGAACACTCGGATCTTCGGCGACAGGTGGCGGCTCGATTGCCACAGCGCCCAGAACTGGCCCTGGTCGGAGGTATGCGCATCAAGCAGGCTTTCCAGGGCGCCAGCCCTGACCGATTCACGTACCAGAAAGTCCGGCATGTAGGCGATACCATGGCCGTCCACCGCAGCCATCAGCATTGCCTCCATGTTGTTCAGCGTCAGCACCGTGGGTAAGCGCAACTGGGTAATCTCGGGATCGGCACCGAGGCTCCAGTCCATGATCTTGCCGGTCGTGACAAAGCGATAGCGCAGGCAGTCGTGTCGCTCCAGGTCGGCTAGCGTCTGGGGCCGCCCCTTGCGTGCCAGGTAGGTAGGCGCTGCGCACAGGACAAAGCGGAACGGCCCGAGCTTGCGCGACATCAATTTTGAATCGGCTAGCCCACCACTGCGGATCACCACATCGAAGCCATCGTCGATCAGGTCGACCAGGTGGTCGTTGAAGTCCATTTCCAGTTCGATTTCAGGGTATGCCTTGCGAAAAGCCGGCATCAACGGCAGCAGAAAACGGTAGCCGATGGTCGGGAGGCTGACCCGCAAGCGACCACGCGGGGCCTGTATCGCATGGGACAGCATGGCCTCCGCATCCTGGAGGTCGTCGAGAATGCGCCGGCAGCGCTCATAGAACAGCTGGCCTTCCGCCGTCAGGCTGACCTTGCGCGTGCTGCGCTGGAACAGCCGCACCTTCAACGAACTCTCCAGGCGGGCAACGTTCTTGCCGACCGCCGATGCGGAAATACCCATCGCCCGTGCCGCGCTGACAAAGCTCAACGACTCGGCGGTTTTCACGAAGGCGAGGATGCCGTTCAGGCTTTCCATGGCATTACTTCCTTTTTGTCCATTATGAGTGGAGTTCCAGCCTGTTTATCCATAATTGCGGCCAATATAGATTTAACGCGCACGGTGCTACAACAGGAGGGATAGCGCAATGGATCAGGCTACTGACCACACCCCGCACGCGGGCCGTTACCATGTTCTGGCAGCCATCTGCCTGGCCGCCCTGGTGCTGCCGCTGAGTTTCACCGGTGGCGCCGTGGCCACGCCGGCCATCGGCAAGGCCTTCGATGCCGAGCCGTCCTCGCTTACCTGGATCACCAACGCCTTCATGCTCAGTTTCGGCAGCCTGCTGATGGCAGCCGGAACCCTGTCGGACATTTACGGGCGAAAGCGCCTGTTCACGCTGGGCCTGGCCCTGTTCGTCATCGTCAGCATCCTGCTGGCGAGCGTCTACAGCATCGTCTGGCTTGATGCCCTGCGGGCGGTGCAAGGCGTTGCCGCCGCCGCTGCCCTGGCCAGTGGCTCCGCTGCCTTGGCCCAAGAGTTCGAGGACCAGGCCCGCACGCGCGCTTTCAGCCTGCTTGGCACCACGTTCGGGCTGGGCCTGGCGTTCGGGCCGATGGTCAGCGGCCTGCTGATCGAACAGTTCGGCTGGCGCTCGATCTTCGTCAGCACTGCGGTCCTTGCTGCGATCTCGCTGCTGGCGGCGTTGTCACGGATGCGCGAAAGTTTTAACCCCGAAGCGCCCAAGCTGGACTTGCCCGGTGTGCTTGCCTTCTCGAGCATGCTCGCACTGTTTACCACTGCGATCATCCTGGGGCCGCAGGCCGGCTGGCGCTCCCCGCTGATCCTGGGCCTGTTCGGCGGCGCGGCACTGAGCTTGCTGGCGTTCGTGACCATCGAGCTGCGCGCCAGGCAGCCGATGCTCGAGCTGAGCCTGCTGAAATACCCGCGCTTTGTCGGGGTGCAGATTCTGCCGATCGGCACCTGTTATTGCTACATCGTGCTGATCGTACTGCTTCCGTTTCGCTTGATCGGCGTAGAAGGCATCGCCCCGATGCACAGCGGCCTGATCATGCTGGCACTGTCGGCGCCGATGCTGGTGGTCCCGCTGCTGGCCGCCTGGTTGACCCGCTGGGTAAGTGCTGGCGTGCTGTCGGCTGCAGGCTTCCTGGTGGCGGCCGCGGGGTTGTACCTGTTGGCCCATGCCGCTATTGGCGATTACCAGCAACTGGTGCTGGCAATGCTGGTGATTGGTATCGGCACCGGTTTCCCTTGGGGCCTGATGGACGGGCTGGCGGTTAGCGTGATCCCCAAAGAACAAGCAGGCATGGCCACCGGCATCTTCAACACCACCCGGGTAGCGGGCGAAGGTGTCGCCCTGGCGATCACCATCGCCCTGCTCACCGCGTTGGTAGGTAACAGTCTTGGGCGCGTACTGCCTGCCGGCGATTACAGCGAACTGGCGCAGCGCCTGGTGATGGGCGACCTGGGCCAGGTTCAGGGCGTCGATCCGTTGCTGCTGCAGGCCGCGTATCTGGACGGCTTCGGCACCTTGGTGCTGGTGCTGATCGGGTTCACCGTGTTGTCGGCTGGAGCGGCGTTCTTCTTGCTTGGTCAAGACGAGCAGGCAAGGCGTGCCAAAGCGCCTCACAGCAGCCTGCCAGCCTCCGATTCTGTGCGGGGCTGACGACGGCATGGCGATTACACGCAACAACGGGATCTTGCCTAACGCTCTGGGGCCTGGCCGCTTCGCTCCATGACCTTCCCACACCGCTCACTGGCCAGACGGCTGATGATCCGGATCGCCTCATGGATACCGGCAGTGTTACGAAAACTCAGGCGCGGGTTGTGTTCGCACTCCAGCATTTCGCCGTGCTGGAGGGACTAGCGCGGTCCCTGTAGGAGCTGGCTTGCCTGCGAAGGGCTGCGCAGCAGCCCCATAACCCTACCCGACAGGAAT
The DNA here is from genome assembly GCF_023100865.1 of Pseudomonas sp. A2. Taxonomy (NCBI): domain Bacteria; kingdom Pseudomonadati; phylum Pseudomonadota; class Gammaproteobacteria; order Pseudomonadales; family Pseudomonadaceae; genus Pseudomonas; species Pseudomonas sp. A2. The sequence goes on along the minus strand of NZ_CP039127.1, from coordinate 814,353 downwards.
AAACCACCAGGAGGCCATTAGCAGAAGGCCAGCCGCAAGCGTGATATCCGGCCCGCCGCTCATCAATGATCCTGCCTAACTAACAGGGCCCTGCCCGTTTCGCTCCATCACCTTCCCACACTGCTCACTGGCCAAACGGCTGATGATCCGGATCGCCTGATGGATACCGGCCGTGTTGCGAAAGCTCAGGTGGGGGTTGTGTTCGCATTCCAGCATTTCGTCGTGCTGGAGGGACTAGCGCGGTCCCTGTAGGAGCTAGCTTGCCTGCGAAGGGCTGCGCAGCAGCCCCATAACCCTACCCGACAGGAATACACCACCAGAAAGCCTTTAGCAGAGGACCAGCCGCAAGGGTGTTATCCGGCCCGCCGCTCATCAATGATCCTGCCTAACTAACAGGGTCCTGGCCGTTTCGCTCCATCACCTTCCCACACTGCTCACTGGCCAAACGGCTGATGATCCGGATCGCCTGATGGATACCGGCCGTGTTACGAAAACTCAGGTGTGGGTTGTGTTCGCACTCCAGCATTTCGTCGTGCTGGACCAGGGCTTCGCCTAACAGTTCGAGGGTCCAGGCGTAGCTTTGGATGGTGGATAGGCGTTCTTGGTCAGTCATGGCGTGCCTCCGATTGGGCGGAGACGGAGCGGGATTGGCTGGAGGTGAAGTAACTGAGCGTCGTCCAGGAATAAAGGTGGAGAACGGATGCGAGGATCTTGAGTGGACTTGAGGTAGACATGCATGCGGTCCTTTTCGGTTGAAGCACCACGCTGACCGTCGCCAAACGGTTAGGGTGGCAGCTGTACGCAGGTTGGCGAACCGAGGAAAAGGAACTCGGCAGACCCGAAGGTCTCCCACGCACAGCCGCCATTACACGAAACTGCGGACGCAAAAAAAGCGCCTGCAATCGTGGTCGGGGCGCCGTTGCGCCTTTTCGTTCGGGTCGCCAAACCCGGTCGCGGAATTGGCCGCGACTGGAGCAAGGTATCGCTGAGGGGGCGCTAATGCAAGGTTCTCCATTGTATGAATATTCGCGGAAAATTGTAGGCAAAAGTCAGCTAGGGGAGCGAGCCGTAGCTAGAGGACCTGAAACACGACAACTCATTCTGGTGCGGAGACAGACGGACGGTTGTTGGACGTGAGGGCCCGCTTTCGCGGGTCTGGAATTTGGTGGATTTTTTGATGTACCTCATAGGGTGTCTATAAACAAACCAGCTGGTTATGGCTTTCTGTGGAATCGAATCAGGAATTGCGGAGGCTCCTCCCACCCACTTTAAATGGTACGTAAGGAACGGCAGAAACCGACCCATAGCGGCCCTTCAGGACGGACTGCTAAGGGCCACAAGACGCGGTTCGTAGTTGTATAGAAAAGCTAAGATTGTTCAAGTATATGGTATCTTGTTTGCGCTCGATCAAGGCGGGGTTTGGCCATCGCTAAAATTAAGCTCGCTTAAAGCATAACTCATTAAAGCGTTGCCGAGACCGCTAGAGAATTAATATCCTCATTGCGAGGAGATAGGAATAGATATTTGAAAAATAGCTCCCTCGGTGCACATACTTTAATTTCTAACTTTTTATCCTGCAATAGTCTCTTGCACTCACTGATGATTTCTTTTGTTGTATTGTGAAGCTCCCTTAAATCGATGAGGGAAGTAAAGTCAGACATGCTATCATGATAGATCCCGTCCCATTGTTTCTTTGGTGGTGTATAGATTTTTTTGCTGTTCTTGATCATGCGAAAAAAAACTTTTGTTTCGGTTCGACTATTGATGCAGGTTAGACTTCCGTTATGCAGAAGGCCGTGACGCAATGTCACTATGGCCTCTAGGTCGTCAGGCGACTTAAAGTTTGAGTAGCTATCAAACGCTTTTTTTATTCCGTTATTGTAATGGCTTTTTATATCGGTGCGCTGGTATAGGCTACCAATTTGGTCCAGCATGGCAAAGCAGGCTAGCAGTGGGACATACTGTTCTGTACGGGCGTTATTAAACGCTGCGTTTACTGCTTCGTTCAAGTCGTAAATGTTGCTTGAGATATTCCCGTCAGTCAGGCAGTGCCATTTGCGATTTATATCCAGATGAATATTTGCCAGCTCTTCCGTGCTGAGTTGAGAGGTTGACTTTGCTCTATAGCAATCACTTATTTCACCCGAGTTTGACATCTTGAAATCAGCAAATCCATTAATCACTTAAAAGTCCTATATTTTATGGAGTGTTACGTGAACTACTTTTGATTTGCTAGCAGCCATTATGCTTAAAATTTTAGCTGCTAGCTGAGTGTTCCGAAGGGCAGCCGCCCCATAGCCGTCGGTCATTGAGAGCAATTCACGATGTCTGGGGTTAGCTTTCTAGCTCTTTTCACTACATTCTTAAGACCGGTATTGCAGGCCAAGCATTCTGCACATGTCGTCCTGGTATTTCTCAAAGCTTCTCCATTCTATGAGGGCTGTTACATTGCCCGCATAGCTTGTGAGACTTGGATTGTTCAAGTCGAAAGCTGGATCAAGTGCGGAGCAACTATATCCATGTTCTGAGGCCAGATTCGCGAAAACGCTTGCGCTAGCTTTTCGAAGCTGGGGGTCATTGAAGTGAGTATGCTGATTTCGAGCTGCGTACACTATGAGTCCTAAAGGAGTGCTTCGCACTACACGTCCGACACAGAACTTCGCTAAAGACGGAGGGATTTTTGCTGTCCAAGCTTCCAGCACCTGCGTGTTCTCTGAATAAATTTCTAAACCCTTTTCTGCGATTTGCAGTATCGCTCCGCATATAGTGTCGAGAGCAAAAGTCTCAGCTCGAAAAGCTCGCTGGGCAGCTTTCGCTTCCTCTAACGCATCCGCATTCTCTATGCGCCAGGCAGCATACTGGGCATCTTGCTCTGGCCCGTAGGGTAGTCCCGAGACGAAAATGGGCTTTATACCCGCTCTTAAATTTTCGAGGTAACCATCCACAGCCTTGAATAAAAGTCGTACGGCGCTTTCTGTTCTTTCGAGATACTCTTCTGCATGTTTCATTCAGCAACCACTGTCTTGGCCAAAATTTAGTTGAATTTTCTGCGGTCCAAGTGTACTGGAAGCCGATAGCTGTTTGGATGAGTTCTAGAATTTTGGTCGAGACGCAGCGAGTTTCCTGCGTAACTCAATGTCGTAGCTGGTACATTTGGGTCCGCTTGGCGTCGCGCTGACATCCCTGGGCGCAGAGGTTGGGGCCCGCAGTGCCGTTTTTTGCCTCTTACGGAAGGTCGCTTAGGGTCGAAAGCAGCCGGTCACGACTGACCGTAATCGACCCAAACCTGTCCGTCCTGGCGAATCGTGGGTGCAGTGAAATCGGCATCTACCAAGGTGTAAGCTGCATCGCGGCCTGGATGTCGAAGACCCGCAGGGCGAGACCGCTCACGTATACTTAGGTCGCCGGACGCATTCGATGAAAGTACTACGATCATGAACCAGTGCCCTACGCTATCCTTGCAGCTCACTTTAAAATAGCAGGCCGTATTGATGGAAATGCATCCGAAGACGCGAAGAGCTGCTGATAGCGATATTGCTACGTTGTTCCGAACGAAGGAACTGATGCCAGCGCCCAAAGCACTCAAGGAATTTGAGGTAATGGAAAGGCTGTACCGAGAGATCGTAACTCCCAGCGGTGGCCAGGTATATCTCTCCAACAAAGCGAATACAAGTTTTCTGCGCTTGGTGGAAATCGTAGAAATACATCTACCAAGTCGTGACTTGGTTTTGCCTGATGATATTTATCAAACATGCAAACTGGTGTTAGGGCGTATGTATGAACAGGAAACGCCCCTAAAGGATATCGATACCTTTCTGTGCGCAGTGGATGCTGCTATTCAAAGCGATATTGCTACCCGTGTATTTTACACGACTCTCGATGGTTTGAGGCTTGTCGGTGTCAACCAGGTGAGAGTCGGTAAATTGACTGTGCAAACTCCAGATCTAGCAATTCTTCAGAATTGTGTTGCCTACGAATCCATGATTGACGGTGCGTGGGGACGAATGAAAAGCGGGCTCTGGGTTTCTGCTGAGATCACGGGAAGTAGAAAATACGCAGAAAAGCAATTTTTCAAAGACGTCAAAGCTGCGTGCGGTTTACTAGCCGTCACTTTGACAACCGTTCTGGAAAAAGGTGGCTACGCTGTCCGCTTGACGCCCAGCATGGATGGTAGAATTAGGCCGAGCGCGGCGACGTGGTTTTCGATTGAGACCTCATCTCATGAACTATGCACAAGCTCATCTATGCGAGGGTTCCAATCAATCGACCTAGATGATGCTCTCGTCAAGCAATTACACGAGTCCGAATGGTTCGTTGAATTAGCTGAAATCATCCAGCGGAATAGTGGGACTGACGCGGAACACGCAGTGCGTCGCGCCATCTATTGGTTCTTCGATGCACAGACAGACACATCAGAAGAGATGCAACTGGTAAAGTTTTGGAGTTGTATTGAGTGCTTTTTTTCCTTCGAAAACTCGGGCGAGACCACAAATAAAATCAAGCGTGGATTGACCGCGCTGCTGACATTTGGAAGCTACGGCTTTGCAAGCTTAGATAAATGGAAAGAACTTGAAAAGGAGATCGACACACTTTATGAGTTGCGTTCCAGAGCAGTGCATGACGCAAGTCATAGCCATGTATCGGAGCGCGATATAATTACAATAAGCAAATGGGCAGCTTGGGTCATATTGGAAATTGCTGGACTCATCTCGATTGGTTATGAAACCAGGGCTCAAATCAAAGTGCAAACAGATCGCTTAGCTGCAATGCTTCAAAAAGCTGAGTGCCGGCGTGATGCCCTTGACTGAAAGTCTCTCACCGCTGCTTGTCGTTAGCGGTCTTCAGCCAGAGCCTGCTATCGGCCAGGAGCAGACATCGAATGATCTAGAATACCTAGAGCTATCCGTGCTGGAGGAAAACCTATGCCCTTACTTCATAGATACGACTCACTGCTGCTCAAGAAAAGCGTTACGTTGTCGCAACCCTATTCACACCGACTGAGTCAAAGTTTAGCACTAAAGCTTCAACTGCTGTCATCTCTTAGACGGATAAATAAATTCTCGGTGCTAGATGAAATTGCACTACTAGAGAGAACACCAACTAGCCGCTCTACAGGAACCAAAGCAGCTGAAAAATTTAGAGGGCCTATTCTAGGTAGGTTCTGGCATAAGCATTATTGCGATTCAAGACATTTGGCGCAGAACTTTCAAAATAAGTGGTTTGGTGATTACGCACTTAAACACGGCCTATTCAAGGAAAAGCTCCGAGAAATCTTTATGGCTGAAGAGGACGATGCTGACATTGAAAGATATCGCGTTGTTATGGCCAATCGAATATCACATTCAGTTGTTTATGAGGGGATCGAGTCAAGACGAAAGAGGGGAGCACTTACGGGTGAGTGGCTTGTTTATTACATTCATGACGGGCTTAACTATTACCTGGATTTAGCTGACCATTCAGAAATTAAAAACCCTGAAAAATTGTTCGACCGCTTGAAGGACGGATCTGAATGGGAATTTCCATTCGCATTCGAATGAATCGCCTCTGGTTCGATAAATACTTGAGCGACAGTTCTTGGCCGAAAGCTGCCGGTCACGAGGGAACGCTAACGTCTCTCAAATGCCACTGATGAAGAGCAGCTATAGGTCAAGAAGTATCAGTCGCCGACATCGGGTACAGCATCTGGTTGAAACGCTCGCAGAGACGTCGATTCGCACTGCAAAAGCTGGGTCGAAATGCCTCAGGGGCCACAGTTCTGCGGGGCTCCGAGGTGGTGGAGCCCTCTATTATCAGGAATTAATGTCAACGCCCCACCATCAATACCGGAAGTATTATTTAACGGTGAGATATATAGTCTGAATATATACCTCCAAGCTCATGAAGCTGGTCAACTTTCTCACGAGTAAGCTTGGATTGCTTTTCATCTAAAATCGACGCAGCCTGAAGGCCTAAGAAAAAGCCATTCAAGTTTGGCAAAGAAGCATCACGCCCCATTCGGCTCTTAAATGATACAAGCAGATTATAGAAGAGTTTAACTGCCGCGGAATCGTGATTTTCACCCAGGTAGCCTTTGACCTCATCTAGGATCTCATTGGCCAGATCATTGAACGCAGTTTCATAGCGCAACGTTTCAGCGCGCCGCTTTTCAATACTACTCGGACGCTCAGAATGCATTTCGTAAAGAGGAATTAATTCCTCACTAGGCAGGATCGCAGTTAGCCCTCGAATAATTATGGATTTCTTCCACTCTTTTGGTAAGTCCGGAAGATGAGAGTAAAAATCAATAACTCCTTCTGGATAGAATCGCCGTGACCCATTATTCTTGCCAACAACCCCTACAGTTTTTCCGTGCAAATTAACCCATCCATCTATGATCCTGTAACCCTGAAGAGTCGGATGATCAAATAGATAAATTTTGTCCTTCTGCATTTCCATAAAATCTTCTTCCATAACTGAAGGATGGCTTCCACCGCACTTGCAGTGACACGACGTGCCAGAACGCAGGAGTCCGTTGCGGCCTCACTCACTAATTATCAGAACGAAAAACTTTTATCAACCCCGTACTCAACGACCTCACTCCTTGCGGGCGCACTTGCTCCATGCTCAAGAAGCGCACGCTTGATAAGGATTACTCAAGATATCTATAGGGCACATCAGCGGCTTGATCGGTGATTTCCCCCAAGACTTCTAGATACATCCAAGTGACATTTTCCAGCTGAACGCGGCCCGTGTCTAAGGTCCGCCATGGGTCGGTGGCGGCCACTCGCGTCAAATCCGTGCATAAAAAACCCGGTAATTGGCTGGGCTCACGACGGTGAACGCTATGAGGTGAACCTATGCCAGAGCTACTTCTTCGCGACTACTGCCTACCTCAAGCGAGAGCGGCGTACGGTCAATCTTTTAGAGGAGAATCAACGGGCAAAACTTTAAATCTCATTGCATACCTACGTTGGAACTTATGTTTCCGCATATAAATCAAGCTTTAAATTCCTGCACCCGCACCAGCGATGGATTTGGCGTCAATAATTAACTAGTACTACTAGGCGATTTGCTGAATGACAGGTTAAGCATCGGAGGGCAGGTCCTTCCAGCGTTGAAGCCATGATGTGAAATCAAAATCATCCCTGTAGCCAACGATTGCAGTCGCAGTGTCAACTATAAGTCGATCAAGATCCTCAATAACATCTCTGCCCGTTAGAACACCAACAATGGTGCCCCCTGTTCCTGGGCCGCTTGGCTCGTGCTTCGCCCAATGGAACTTATATCGCTCACGAACGTACTGACGAAAATAGGCACTAGCCCCACCTGAACCAAGGTGCTTGTGTGAATAGAACTCTGCCAATCTAAGCCAAAAGAATTCATAGAAGTCCACAAGATCATAGGAAGCCTTCCTCATTTCGATGGTTACGCCTGTGCCCCAACCTGATTGTGCGTTTGCATAGGCCAGCATCTTAATGTTTGGCAAACCATCAAAGAGGCGTAGATCGCTAGGGTCATCGAACGATCTTCTTATATAATCATCTGGAAGCGAGTCCTTCACCTCGGCTGGAACTTGACTTTCTGCGAGCTGATCCTTTCGCCGGTGTAGAAGCACTGCGACAATAGCAAGTACAGTTGCCGTAGCAGCTGACCCAAGCGCAAAGGGGTAGTCTTTAACTGATATAAAATACCAAAGCGCCCCAGTTGCAAAAATCCCGGAGCCCCACCAAGTTATCTGAATAAGCCATTCAGGTACGGTGCGATTCATTATTCCTCACAGTGACTATCAAAAAACAAAGACTTCAGTTAACCAGCCTATCAAAGGCCTGTCTGTATAGCATTGACTTAACTATTGAAATGACTCTCCCAGAGCACTCGCAATATCTGACGCTTGAACGTGCAGACCATACATCGAGCTCGACTTATTTTTGATCTTTCGGATTCTTCGCCCCACCACCACCGGATTTGTCACCCGTAGTTCATGGCGATCTTTCAGAAGCCCCGCATTGATTGACCGAAAGATCCAATTTGGCCGCAACTGACCAGCAACGCAAGTGTCAATTTCTTCAAGGCACACCCTGACGAGCTTGACCAACGTAATCGTCTCACTCGGAGAAAAGGTTGTTGGCGATTTGTCTCCGAAATTCAGACCTGGGATGGCTGAGCGCGCCTCCCAGAATTGCTGAAGACGTGATGCGTCGTGCTTCAGGAGCTTCGAATACTCGGTCGAAAGCTCAGTGGCTCCGTGGATTACGTGGTTTCGCCTTAATCTCAGATATTTGACCGTCCTCAGTAATGAGGGCTCTATTGGCACATTATGCGTCAGCAAATACTGATTCAAGGTCTCATCAATGGGATCAGCCAGCTTAATGGGAGTTTCAGCTATATCTCCCCAGTGCTGTAAAGCAGCCTCAATGAAGAGGAGCAGTTGTTCGACTGCAAATGCGAAGCTCACTCCCAGTGAAGTATTGAGCTGAGCATCACGAAATGACAACAGGCGTGTCATAGGAATGTGTATTCGATCAGCGAACTCGTTGCTTGGGAACACTTCGCTCGTGAATTCAGTCGGACGCAACGCAGCTAGCTCCTGCCAACGAGCAGCGACATCTTCGTGCATAAACAGGGTGAGGCACAATTGGTCGTTGACGCTCGCTAACGCTCGCATGTGAACGTTGCGAAGGGGCGTTTTGGTCGGTAGCGACATTCAGAGTTCTCTTAAATCTTGGATGGTGGCTGGCTTTAGGCTGTCACGAATCGGCAGAGAACTCCCAAGGCTAGAGTCGTAGATTTCAATCGCCCCTGGTTTCGTGGCGCCTCGAACGGCCGCAAAGGGACGATTACGTTCAGTCGTGCCTATCAAGAGCAGTATCCCTCAGAGATTGAACACCCATGCTTTTTGCAAACGACGGGCGAGTAGCCGCACAGTCAGCAGATAGTAATACCGCGTCGCCTCGCTGTGTGCATTTAGGCGATGCTCAAGAAACCAATCCACATGCTTTTTCTGCCAAGCCCAAGGCGTCTGTCGCTGCCAGCGCTCTGAGATTTCTGCTTGGATGAATCTAGCCTGCCGCAAATGGCGTTGTTGTGTGGAGTGCGATCCGGTCAGCACGCCAGCCAAGAACAACTCCATATCGAATGGCTTGTTCATGTCCGCCCTCCAATGTACGCCGCGACCACGTCGATCCGACCGTGCCCAAGCTCGTAACTGATTCGCCTCCGAGCCTTGTGATCAAGCTTCCTATCTACCTGGCAACATTGGCCACCATTGATTGGCGCGGGGTGTTGGGTGATCTGCTCATAGCGCTCACATGCGAACGCTGCACGGAGCTCATGGAAGCCTCTGAGGTTGTATGCATGCAGGATGGCACGCGCAGGGCGAACGACTTCTTGCAGAACATTCAGATAGCTTTCGTGTGGCGCAATCAGGTTGCGGCTACCCGCAGGCGAAACCTGCCGTGCCGATTCGAGCGCACCTTGAACATGGTCGTTCACTGCGATCCAACGGGGCGCCGTCGCGCCGGTGCGACCGCCTTTGGTGCCATCCTGGATGTTGATCCTGCCTAGGTCGTTAGCCTCACGGCTCAGCCGTGGCAAGTCGGCTAGGATGGCCTCACGCAAGCGCATGCCGGTGGCTCGCGCCAACAGAACGATTGCAGCGGCCCGTTGCTGATGATCGCGGCAAAGTACATCGACAATCTGCTTAACCTGTTTGCGGTCTTGGCCCTGTGGCACCGAGTGTCGAATTCCGCTGCGCTGCGTACCCAACGCCTTGCTCGGACTTGGCAGTTTCACATGCTGATCACCGCGAAGCGCTGCCATGGTCCTGTTAACGCTGGATAATCGGTTTTGCGCGGTGCTGACGGCGAGATCACCGCTCTTAACAATGCCGCGCAGATACGCCGCGTAGTCGGCCAATACCTTTCGATCAATCTGCCGCGCATCATTGATACCGGGCCCCTGTTCGGAGCGGCTCCACTTTACGAATGCCCGCCACCGATCACAGTGCGCCTTGACCGTGCCGTAGTGGCCGCCACCAAACATGTCTTTCAGGGCCTGCGGCCCTGCGTAGCTCAATTGCCTGCCGTAGCCAAAATTACGACCGTCGCGCCTACCTACCAATGCCATGTCGATCACCCCATCTTCCGATCTCCAATTCTCGCCCCACGTCATCCCGCCAAGAATGCTGAGTGTTATCAGGGATAAAGGCCCCTGCGACCTGTGGGGATGTCCTTTAACGCGGGACTGGCGGCTCCTTACGACCGGGAGCACGGGCATCTCATGATCTGGCCTCCTGAACACCTTTACCGGTGGGCGGGTGGAGGCAGCACTGGCTGACGAGACCAGCGCCTGAAGATCCTGAGCCATGTGCAAGCAGCAATGCGATGACCGGGGCATGCCTGACTGTCAGTCAGGTGCAGTCCATTCCTGGCCCTGCGGCACCATCATCTACATGGCTGTTGCTGGTGACATCGGCATTTGTCACGCCGATTGTCACGAGGGGGAATGCCGCAAAGCTAGGTGCGATCAGGGCTGCAGCAGTGGTAGGAGCGCCCGTCTCTTCTCCAGAAGAAAGAAACGGGCGCAGGTTGGCGCAATAGTTGGCCAAGCGGATAAGTTACTGCAGGGCAACGAGGTAAGAAAATCGTATCTCGGACGAGGCCCATGAGTGGAATTGGACCTCAATCACAGGAGTAGTGGCTGCGCATACTGCCAGATGTTCAACGCACTTGAGATGAACCACCACCCATAATGACGTGGCGTTGAGGACTGATGCCACAGTGGTACCAACGAACCGTTTCAAGGGTTTTCATACACAGCCTAAGTGGAACCAATCAACTGTTTTTACGAGACGCGGCATCCAGCCGCTGCCTTCGTAGTGTCAAATAGCATCAGACCAACAAAGATTGTTGACCTAATTATCAGCTCCTTGCCGCCCTTCTCAACCGCACCAGCCCAAGAATGGCCTCGCTCAAGCTGATCGCGCCCTTGTTGCTTTGGGTCAGTACCACATCCACCGTGGTTCCGTCACCCTTGGCCATCGTGAGCTTTTTATTCAACAGTCCGCTGATAGTAACGTCTGCGATATCAGCAAGCGCCACGTGGTGTGACTCCTTGAATTGCAGGTGTACATACACGTACTCAAGATCAACCAATACGCCCTTGTCGCCAGCACCGAACACCGTGTCGTCAAAGAAGAACACAACCTCGTCCTTGGCAATGTTCAGCGCGTTTTTGGATTCGAAGGCTAGGATCTTCTTCGCCGGCAAGTCCGGTGCCACGTAGAACTTGTGGTCGGCATTGGACTTGAAACCTTGGGCGGCAGTCGCCACCGTCAACCCGCTACCGCTGTGTTTCGCTGCGCCCTGTAGTGCCGGCGTAGCAGCAGATGGCGCGCTTGCCTGAGCCTCGCGCGCCACTATTTTCTCAACGACTCGCTCACAGTGTTCATCGAAACGTTCATAACAGATGAACTGCGCATAACGCTCGATGTCCGGGCGACTGGCGTTGAAACTTTCCACCGTACTGAGGTCGCACTGACGCAATTTCTCCTGGATCAGCGCTTGCTTTTCCTTGAGCAGGTCGCCCATGCCGAAGTATTCCACAACACCATCGAGCCGCCCTTGATCACCACCGAACTTGCGAAGCAGGATCGGGTAGATCCGCTCGTTGTAGGGATAAACACTGATCGCCTTGATCGCCGACGGAAGCACGGAATCGTCGGGAATCAGGCCTTTTTCAATATTCTCGGTTATCGCTTGGGACTTTCTAATCTCGTCCTTCGAGTAGCTATGCAACTTCCCGGGCGAATCGGCATTGATGGCGTCGAGCGTCGCCAGGTAGGCTGCATTGACGATATTGCTGGCACCGTCTGCGAAAGACTTGACCGTTGCCGGGCTCTTGAAAATCTCGTTTTTCTTGAACGAGTCGCCGAGTGCGCTGACCCCTTTGGCCATCAGGTTGAATACACCATGACCAATATTGGAAATCAGGTTTTTCGCGTCGGCATCGTATACCGCCTTCTCTGAACCGTAGCCCACCCATTGGCGGCGACCACGGCGGCGATTGGTACGATGCGCATCCAGCTCAGCAGAGCGTTCGACGATGGCCTCGTATTGCTCGGCCAATACGCCGAAGTCATCATCCCATGAGTCGTAGCGCTGCATGAACGCGTCATAGAAACCTTCTTCGTCAAGATCGTAGATCCCGTGGGCCACAGTGAGTTTGATGCTCTGACCTATTGCCTGAGTGCGGATCTCGTCTGCCAGATCGTCGCCGCCTTCATAGAGGCTATCCAGGTTGGAAAACAGATCGTAAAAGCCGGCATTGATTTTCCGCGACCACGTCGAGGCAATCGTCGAGAATGCTTGCCTGACCAGGTTTGTATCAAGCTTGCTCTGCGGTGTTTCGAGAACGTGGCCGTAGAGTTCGATCTTCTGAATGCTGGCATCCATTGCGTTTCACCGTTCCAGGGTCGCGGGTAGAAGTAGGGTAGTAGGTAGTTTTATCAAAGGTGAGCACAGCCTTCGATGAGTATGGCACAAGGCCATCTAATACTACCTCTATTACTTTCCGTTTTCGACAGCAACTAATAGTCGCTAACCGGCGCTATGACCTATACCCCTGTGGAATTGGGTTTATCCGAGAAGAAAGCAACTCAGTGGATGGCACCGCGTTGGATTCTTCGCGGCTAAAGCCGCTCCCACAGAGTACGCGGATTGCCTGCAATTTCAGTTATCTACGCGACAGCGCAGCCCAAAGGGGGCCATCTCCCGAAGGGTATGCAGTGGATCTACGGGTTGTGTGATGACTAGGCGGGGTCAGCAGCTGAAGATCATGATGAAAAGCTTGCCCATCTGAAAATATCTCTAACCGGTGAAAGCACTATCTTAAAAAATTTCGCCGAACACCCCGAAAACACTGAGCGAAAGCCAAATGCCAGTCACCCATTATCTTGAAACCCGTGCAACCGGAAGTGAAAAGCAGCTAACCATTCACTCAGTCGAGATGCTGAGCCGAAGGTAGCCTGATCGGCCACAGGCAGAATGTGGCAGAAACAAAAATGCCCGCACAAGGCGGGCATTTTTGGAGGGGCCGAAACCAGGAAAACCTGCATCGTGCCAACAAGATCTGGTGCCGGAGACAGGAGTCGAATCAGCTAGCTCAACGCCAGATAATCAGGCGTTGAATTCAGTTTGAATATGCAAAAAGGCACTCATCTAGGTACTCAGCTCGGGCTCGGGCTCGTCTTCACAAGGGAATGCGATTGAGGGCTACCTTCGGCGCTCTCAGCGGTAGGACAAAGGACAAAGCATCCTCACGGTGATATCCGAGCTGGTGAGCCTGTAGGTAGAGCTGAGACACCGCCGGTAACAGCTGCTTTCCTTGCCGGTGGCCCAAGGTTGGGCCATCATCCGTTCACGACCTAGCTTGAGTACTCAGTAAAAAGCACCACCCCTCGCTCAAGCGCCATCCAGAACAGAGAAAAATATGAGCAGTTATATCTTCAGTAGCATTGAGGCAAGCGCAGAAATTGAAGGTTTTCTGCATGAGCTGGCCGATTGGTGCGCACAAAAATTCGTACAGTGCTACATCATCGACAAGCCACTGATTGAAGTCAAAGGCAACTACGAATCAGACAAATGTTTCGCCATATTAATCCCAAAACGAAAGATCGTATTCGCAAGTTGCAGCACAGACGAAAACACCCTATCAGAATATGCCGATGATTTCGTTGAGGATATTGGCTACATCTCAACAAAATTCAACTACAAAGAAAAAATCGGTCGACCGAAGCGCTGGCAAAATGTTTTAACCTCTCAGAAGCCAAACGCCGAAAATCTATCAATAGCAGAATACCTTGAAGCGTCGGAACTAGACAATCCAGAAGAACAACGCCTTTCAGAATTGCTTGTTTCATTAGCCACCGGCAGCATTAACGACATCGAACGTGTCGGTGTAGAAGTACCTGAAAATGACCTCGATCGAATTAAGCGTAATATTTTGCTTTTCGATGGAGATCAGACTCGCTTCGTATATCAAGACTTGAAACAAAAAGAAGTCCGCATACAAGGTCTCTCAGGGACCGGCAAAACTGAGTTACTGCTTCACAAGCTTAAAGAGCTCTACGTTGCCGATGACAGTTCCAAAATTGCTGTCACGTGCCACAACAAAATTCTTGCCGCTAACCTTCGAGCAAGAATTCCGAAGTTCTTTAACTTCATGAAGGTTGAGCAGCAGATTGAATGGAACCATAGGCTTCTTTGTGTTCATGCATGGGGTTCATCTGGCCAGCCATATTCCGGCGCATACGCAGCTATTTGCAGCGCGTACGATATCCCCTGCCACCCCTGGTCACGCTCCATGGATTTTGACCGAGCTTGCTCACTGTCTTTAGAAGCACTGAAAGCGAAAGGTGGAACGGACGGAGTATATGCGTTCGATTACATGCTGATCGATGAAAGTCAAGATTTCCCCGAGAGTTTCTTTGTGCTATGCGAACTGGCAACAAAAAACTCTCTATTCATAGCCGGCGACATATTCCAAAGCATTTTCGACGAAAGAAAAAACGCCGGAGCTAAGGCGGAATTTACACTTAGCAAGTGCTACCGCACGGCACCCACTACGCTTATGTTCGCACAGGCGCTAGCTATGGGATACTTCGAAGACCGGAAACTTAACTGGCTAGACAACGACGATTTAGATGCTTGCGGCTACCAAAACCATACCGATCCGCACACGGGAGAGCTAATTCTCAAGCGCGAGCCTATCAGCAGATTTGAAGACATATCTCAAGAAAGCAGAAGCGTAGACTTAATTCGCTTAAATGGAGAGTATCGTCAGCAAAGCTGCCTGCAAATCATAGAATGCATAAGAGATATAAAAAGACAGTACCCCAACGTAACTGCAAATGATGTCGGTATTATCATGATCGACAAAGGAAAAGCAATTTACGAAATGTCTGACATGCTTGCTCAGATCATACCTAGAGAAGTCGGCTGGCCTGTTAACAAAGCCTATGAATCTGGTAATCCAAGCAAAGATGGAGAGCTTTTCCTCAGCAACACTAACCATGTGAAGGGCTTAGAGTTCCCATTTGTAATCTGCGTAACCTCCCACCTCTCGGAGTCATTCAATCATCGAAATGCACTCTACATGGCAATTACGAGGTCCTTCCTTAAGACGTATTTTTTAGTCCCGAATGGGGCTATGAATCAAACGCTCGACAGGATTCAGGAAGGTCTAGAAAAGATCTCCGAAAGCGGTGTATTGAGAGTCATGCCGCCACCAGCTGAAGAACAAGATCGAATTAGAGCCTCCGTCAAATGGCATGGCAGACTTAAATCTTTCGATGATCTCGCGTTAGACATTCTCACAGAACTGGGCACACCTGAATCTCAAGTCGCTCGTTATCTCAGTGCAATGAAGTCTCTCCTCGATCCTGATGCATCTAAAGTCGAGATCCACAAGCTTGCCCGTAAGCTTACGTCGGAATAGCTCGGCATGACGGTAAATATTTTCAAAGTGGACCAATATCAGACTGAAGCTTTCACTAAGGCCATACGCAGCAGGTTTGATATTTTGAGACTATGGATGGACTCAATAAAAGTAATCATCAACTACTTTCCACCGCATGAAGCTATTACTGCCGCAGAAATCCACATCCACAACTCCAGAATGAGTAGACTATTTTACTCCAGCGTCCCTAAAACTTTTTCCGTAGCCTTTCCATTTAGGGTTGAAGCCGATGCAGGCTCATTTACCGTAAAAACCATCTCCGGCATTGATATTGATAGTAGGCTATCCTCAGAAATACTACTGATAGCATCACTTCTGAAAAATAATGGCTTGATCAATGAGTGGACTCTAGCGGAACATTTCGAAAGCCAGGGTGGGGCTTCAAATGACTTTTGGCCTGTTCTGGCCGAGCTACTTGATGCAGAAGACGGATATCTGCGCTTCGACCATGACCCCGACAGACGAGATGGGCACAAACACCCCTTAGACCATGCCGACCTTTTTTATACCAATGGAGCCAGCTTCAAAATTGGACTGCATGAAAAAATTGCACTTGATGAAATTATAGACATACTCAACCGGGAAACAGACTGCCACTATCTTGGCCGAGTGACAGAGCGAAAATAGCGGACTTTAGCGCATCACTCGAAAATCCCAAATGGCTCGCGGCTTCTGCCCGCTCTCAAGCGAACTGCAACACGATTGGTTTGTTACACGGAGGGAGCGCCAAGGCGCTCCCCCTTATCTCTGGCAGCCCGATGTTTAGCCAATCATAGGGCGACGCTATCTTTTCTCAAACAAGCACCGGACTCCCCGACCTTGCTTGCAGCTCTCAGACTGGCTAAAAAATCTCGTTCGATGACCTTCCCGTCTCGAACGCTAGTGAAAGTCGCTTTTTTCATCCAGAGATGATCTTTTCTGCTCTTGTTAGGCACGACGGTGAGCATGATTTCCACTGCCGGGCTTCCTGAAAACACTCCGGAAACTTCAGGTTTATTGAACCGGAAAGTCAGCTCATTATCGTCTGTTGCAGTCACGCTCTGTTCGCTGGTGAGAGGAGCTCCCAGCTTCGCAGCGATTGGGAATCTGGCCGAGTACAAAGCTTTACCGTCGTGGACCTGTTTGGTGATATCCAGAAGATATTGCTCGCGATCCGAGGCGGTAGTAGGGGGCGCGCACTCCTCTCCCTCCGCAACGAAGTATTTCCCCTCAAAGGCGTAATCGCTCTGCCAGCACCCGGCAAGGGAGGCGGATGCCACAGCCAGCATCACCAGTTTCCATTTTTTCACACAGCACACTCCTTGATAACAATTTGCCATTATCACCTCTCCCCCTGTCTTGAGCCACCAGACGCGCCTAAGGCGTTGAGCTCCTTCACAAAAAGCTGGGCACGAAACTCGTCAAGGCTCAACAAGGCTGGCATCCAGTAGAGTCGGATGACTGGCCCTTCCGATGCCACAAATACCCGTCGTCTCACCGCCAGCCTCCAACTCCAGGAAGGAAACATTGCAGATAGAACGGCAAGATCCTTCATATCGGCATACATCATGGTTTGCCCTCGTCATTCCCTTCCCGGAGCTCAATCCACTCGGCAATGACCCATAACCCCACGCCCAAAATTGCCAATCCGATTACCAGCCATGGAGGTACTAAGCGATTCGTTCCCAGCAAATACCCTCCCCCAGCGCATACAACCGTGATCAAAAGAGTCTTCATGCTCATCTCCTCTCCCAGTAGAGGGGGAAGCAAAACACCACTTGGCATGGTGTCATCGGGCCACGGAAAAAAATGCTCACTACCCCAAGTGGGAATCGAGGAGTTCGTGGCGGATCTCATAGGTAAGCCGGGGTGTATCAACAGTCCCCCAAAGCACGAGAGGGTGCGCCGATGATTCTCAGTGGTTTTTCGGAGATTTTCGCTGGGTAGTCACTGGTGTGGCGCAGGCTTGATTGGGTCTGGCGACGCCATGCCAATGGCAGGGCGAAGAACCAGTGACTCATCTCAGAGGAGCCTTAAAGGTGAGTCACTGGAACGGCAGTTGCGAGCTTGTGCGGCCAACTGCTTCGGCAACGCAAAAGCGGTGCCCCCAATTGAGTTGTTAGGGCGCCGCGAATGCATCTGTTGGTTTCTTTCGGAAATGGAGGGCTTGTACAGATGAGCCCCGCAAAAAGCGACGTCATCACCTGTACCAGGGCGGTCAGCGCCGCCCCCCTTGCCCGAACTCTAACGTCCGGCTTTCGGTGGGTTTAGCGATCTCACACCAGGGCTACCGGGCCGAAATGTGGGAATCGAGCTAGGCCCAACCGGATTGGCTGACGGTGGCATGGATGGAGGGGTTTCGTTGCCCGACTGAGTTTTAGAGCCACGCCTGCGCCCAGTCGAGGCCGCTCCCGCTATGCTAGCAATTCGGGAGCCCATCATGGCAAACCCAACCGCTTTCATACCTAGGCGTCCTACATCGCTGGCAGTTGCCACAGCGCCGGACAGGCTACCAGCCAACCCCCCCAACGATACACCTAGCATACTCGAAGTGATCCAGGTGGAAATGCCCAGTGATACAGCTGCAATAGCTGACATCAACCCACGAAGACCGTCATAGTCCGCTCCGACGCCTGACCACCCACTAGCAGCCCCCGCTTGGGCAACCGCAACAGCAGCCACCGTCTGGGACACCGCAACAGTGATCATCTGTGCGGTCATGACGGAGATGACCGGCAGCATCAGCAGCGACAGCCAATTGGTCAACATCCTACCGCCCCTGAGAGGCGCGAGCATCAAGAAGAACGGCGCGAGGAGTAACACAATCCAAAACAACCAGGCTGACATGATCACATAACCAGGTAACAGCGTTTGCAGATCAAGCCACCCGCTAAAGTTCTTCCACATCTGAGCCGCGGCTAAGAAGCTTCCAGCAACCTCACTATCCCCACGAGAGAGGCCCGCCGTTTTCTGCAATGAACCAGCCATGAATCGCTGCCAAGCTGTCGCTGTACTGACAGCCCCCACCTCAGCGCTTACTCTCTGCCCACCTGCTATAACCGCACCCGACTCGCGCAACGCCTGATACGCCTGCTCAGCGCCCATCTGGGCAATTTTGTATGCCTCGATGCAACTGGTGGGTCGAAACATTATTCCTTGATCGTCGCCGACGATAGCCGACTCCTGCCCTGGCACTGTGCTGATCGACAAGTAAGACGGCGTAGCTTGAGATTCCCCTGCAAGCTTGGCGGCCCAATGCGCTTGCGTTGGCAGGGCATAGCGGTCCCCCATGAACGGCCCGGCAGATTCAAGAGCACGAATACCGGCCTCACGACGCGACTGGATAGCTCTCTGGTCAAGCACCTGACCCAGACTAGCTCGGGCAGCCCCGCCGCCTAACAGATAAGCTCCCCAACCTCCATTTTCTTCGGCTGAACCGAACACATATGTCCACGCGCCGCCAATAGCGGTGCGTGCTTGTGCTATCACGCCGACTTCTTCATCCGGTATCCCCAAGCCACCACCGCCGAGCAGCCCTATAGACTGCAAAGCTTCGACTTTGGCCGCGTGCTCGGGACCGGCAAGCTCCGCCGGCGCCGGGGCACAACTAGCGTTGTAATCTCTAATCAACCGAGCCAAATCACTGCCGGCAAACACTTCGGCTGATCGACCTACCATGTTGTCAATCGCGGACTGCGCGGGGACGATTGTCCCTGCCACTGTTTGATCACTAAGAACCTGATCAAAAGCCTGTCTGTAGATTTTGTGAATCGTCATCACGAAACTGAGCGGCACCGCCTGAGCCTCAACCAACCGGACCGTTGCTCCGCTTGGAAGGGTTACGGTCACCGGTCTCATTCCGTACGCTACAACCAGGAAAATCATAATTCCGGACAACAACGTTCGCGCCGCGCCCTGTCCCACGCGCAATGCAACAAGCAGCATCCACCCAAAACCAACCGCAACGATAAGCGCGTTGCTGGTTTCGTTGAATGCAACAAATAGCGGCTCGGTGGCAGTCAGGATCGTCAACGCAACGTTTTCCCACATCCCGAATACCCAATTGAATCCGGCGAAATCCTCAGCCGTGCCAATGCTCATCATGCCGCCCGCCGACAGATGATCCAACTACGCAGAGCCAAGGCACACCGGACAGCCCAAAGGAATACCCACAGGACACCGAAGACCACGCCCAACAGAATGAAATACTGCGCAGTCGGAGCGGCTAAGAGGCTTCCGGTGAGCTGGACCGCATCATATTGGGCGAGTACGAGTTGCCCGTATGGTGGAAAAATTGATGCGGCGATCAGATGCAGAACGCAAAGAACGGGGCCTAGGAGCAATCCCAGCCGACCCGCCCACCTGGTAAGGAATGGCATACGCACCTGAACCCAGTCCAAAAAAATCGCGAATTTCATCGTCACATCACTCCAGTGATAAAGGATACGTATCGATCCTATGAATCCACTGGCTTCGGTTCTACCGAACCCTATGTAGTTACTGCTACTGGTTCTGCTCGCGCCCCGTGCCCGCTATGTAACGCTCGTAAACGTCGCGCTACATAGCGGGCACCATCGACCGGTTTGATTTCGCGCAACAAATACAACGCAGCGCAGTTGCGTTGTTTGCCCGCCCCCGTTTTCGTAAGCTGATCAGGAACCAAACCGCACTGCCCGGCAGTCGTTACCCGTGTGATTCGTGGGTTGCGACAGTGGCAGGGGGCTCAGCCTGCGTCATCGCGGGCATTAGCCCATCGGCCACACCTGCGTCATCGCGTGTGTGCCCGGCCCAACGCCGACTACGTATCGGGACCATCAACGACCAATCACTTGAGGAGTGAAGACAACCCAACATGGTCAGCCAGACCCAATGGCAGCCGAACCTGAGCGGACACTCAGGAACTCACTCGGAGAATCCGAGTAGGCGTGAACAGTCCCCGCCTGCATCTCATGCTAAGGGGGGCGAACAGGCACACAACGAACCATCTCCGGATGGTGTGTCGCTGAACCGGCAACGACCAATCACTTGAGGAGTGAAGACAACCCAACATGGTCAGCCAGACCCAATGGCAGCCGAACCTGAGCGGACACTCAGGAACTCACTCGGAGAATCCGAGTAGGCGTGAACAGTCCCCGCCTGCATCTCATGCTAAGGGGGGCGAACAGGCACACAACGAACCATCTCCGGATGGTGTGTCGCTGAACCGGCAACGGTCAGGAGTTCTTACACCTGATAGAGAGAATCCCATGAGCGAATTCGATGCGCAGAGCATTACTGCACGCCTCAAGGCCGAATCAAGGATTCGGAGAAAACCCCGAACTTATGCCCAGCGTCGCTCATTGTTGGATAACTATAAATACGAGCTGTTGCAGCTTGATTCAGCAGGCTGCAATGGCACCGAACTGCAACGCTGGATAGCGGAAAGAGGTATCAAGATTCAACGCTCTACAGTGCACCGATGGCTACATCGGAATCGCCTGAGTGGCTAAGTTTGCCAAGCCTACAACGCAAGCTGCATCCGTGATGAAAAAGCTCCAGGGCACCCAAATTCGATCCGTGGGCACTGTCCGTAACTACGAGCAGCGGTTGGTACGCATCACCGCTTACCTACAGCAGCATCGCTTAGGCAGCCTCCGCGAAATGACCCCTGATCGCGCGATTAGCTACCTCCAGCAAAGGGCGACGACCGTGGGTCAGAAAACACTCGATATGGAGCGTCAGGCTCTCCAGGCCATGATGCAACACGTCACCCTACAACTGCCGATAGGCCGGTCTCTGGAAGTAATTAAAAGCAGCGCGACCGCTCGCACCAGCACGAAGCAGCACCCGACTTTGGGTCGCCGTTTGGCCAACCAAACACGAGCATATAACCGCGAGCAGATGACGCTGATCGCCTCTCGGCAAGCTCCTCACAACTCGCTTGCGACAGAGATTGCATACGCAGCGGGTCTCCGTGCTCATGAATTGCTGAGTCTCCAAAGAACTCATCGCCGTGTAGCGGATGAACGTCCAACGCACGGGATGAAATTTGCAGGAATTCGGGAAACTACGATCAGCTACACCGTTCACGGTAAAGGTGGACTAGTTCGCGAGGTGCGTATCCCGATTCCACTGGCTCAACGATTAGAAAGGACCCGGCTGGCGGCACCACGGGGCGTAACGGATCGCGGCATCAACTACCAGCAATTCTATGCAATTGGCGGCGGCCAGCCTTGGAGCAAAAGCGTCAGCACTGCCTCGAAGGAAGCTCTCGGCTGGTCAAATGGCGCACATGGATTACGCCACACGTACGCTCAAGAGCGAATGGCTTCGCTACAACGTCATCTCCCACGGAAACAAGCCTTGGAGGTGGTCTCACAGGAACTAGGCCATTTCCGCCCTGAGATTACCGAGGTCTATCTGCGTTGAGCACCACTATCGATCCAACCCTGATTCACAGCTGCCTTCTCTTCGTTTTAGGTGCGTCGCTCATTCTAATTGTCGTGCTCCTCCTCCTACTCATCGAGAGCAAAAAAGCTATAGCGCAAACTGAAACGTTGCTGGATGCCAGCACTCAGCGACAGCTAGCTCTGCACAAAGAACAAGGCGAAGAAATTGAAGCTCTCGAACAACTGCACCTTGAGCGCTTAGCTGCAACTGCAACGCATCATCGACATGAGGTAGCTAGCCTCATGCAGATTCTCGGTATCGCTGACCAAGAACGAGACGCCGCGATCAAGGCCGCCTCTGACGATCAGAGACAGGTCAAGTTGATGCACGACCGCATCGCTTACCTAAACGTGCTCATGGAGACATGGGCTACTGGCGACGATGCGACGGCAGCAGTCGTGAAACAAGCCCTCCAGAGGGATCGTAATCTCTTCTCATAGTCAGTTATTAGCACCCAACTGCAAGCAGCGATTAGATTTGATTAGTAAGAGATTAGCAGCCTCCCGTGCTACGGCCGACACCCTATTCCTACTGGGCTGGAGCGCGATTTTTCAAATCGTCCAAGGGGTGCTGGAACGGTAATGATGGGGGTATCAGAACGGCATTCTAAGGGTGCTAGAACGGTATTCAGGGGTGCTAGAACGGCATCGGTAGGAGTGCTGGAACGGTATCGACAGGGGTGCGGGAACGGCATCGGTAGGAGTGCTGGAACGGTATCGACAGGGGTGCTGGAACGGTATCGACAGGGGTGCGGGAACGGCATCGGTAGGAGTGCTGGAACGGTATCGACAGGGGTGCGGGAACGGCATCGGTAGGAGTGCTGGAACGGTATCGACAGGGGTGCTGGAACGGTATCGATAGGGGTCTGGAACGGTATCGATAGGGGTGCTGGAACGGTATCGACAGGGGGGCTGGAACGGCATCGGTAGGAGTACTGGAGCGGTATCGACAGGGGTGCTGGAACGGTATAAGTTGAAGGCTGGTACGTTACGAGCAGGAATGCTGAAACGGTACCAGCGGGACTGAGACGCTATCAACGCTTCTTATCTAAGTGCCGCTTTTGAGAGGCGCTAGGAGTCGTCTTAACTTGGATCAAATGAGCGTCAACAAGATAGCTAAACGGTCTACCAACATTTGCACTTGCTTGCTTTACTGCTTCAAGAGACTTCAGCAAGTCCTTTTTAAAATCAATCAAGGAGCTTGCTTGACTTCTGCACAGCCTATGCAAAGTTTCGATCTTAAGATCATATGGCCGTGCGTGACTGGAATAGAATCCATGTATCCACTTTGCAAGCGGCTTACCGCGCAGAGCATACCTTATTGACAAATCTACATCGGTGAATTGGTCTTCACGAAAAAACGCCCCGAGCTTCGGATTCAATCGTATGACATAAATTCGTTCACTTCGCTCATGATGATCACGATAAACCTCATGAATCAAGCTGCCTTCATATGCGTACCGACCAACCTTTACCTGCAAAGCCGTGGCTTTCAAGCGGCTGATGCTCAGGTCCAAGACACGACGATTTTTACCCGTGTCGGTTTTCCCCAAAACCTTCAAAAGGCGGTAGGCAGTAATTCTGCACTCCTCTCCCAACTCTTGCATTCGCGCCAAATGTAGAACTGCTGCCCAAACGTCCAAATCACCTTGATCAAGGAGAGCGCCTGTATAGAGGATACTGACACCACCTAGCGCGCTGACCTCCATTTGTTCAACATAAGGATGCGCCCCCTTCCTCATGGTTCCAAACAACGCCGATCTAAGAGCTACATTAGGTATACGCCTAACTGAGTCGGACCAGCTTGGTAGTGATTCACGCTTGGCTTCAACCTCGACCTCAACGTGCTTATCTTTCTCTTTTT
This sequence comes from Pseudomonas sp. A2, assembly GCF_023100865.1. NCBI lineage: Bacteria > Pseudomonadati > Pseudomonadota > Gammaproteobacteria > Pseudomonadales > Pseudomonadaceae > Pseudomonas > Pseudomonas sp. A2. Next base: position 790,587 of record NZ_CP039127.1, on the reverse strand, counting down.
CCTTACGCCTAGCAATAGAGCTCTTTCTAAGCTCCTCTATCTTGATATTGACGCGTGGTGGAAATGGCGGATTTGTAGCCATCGTCAACGAACAGCCGAACTGATTTTATCCGCTACCCAAGCTTGTACCTGCTCCGCCGGCCATGCCACAGAATTCGCTCCGAGAGAGATTCCGGGAGGAAAATCCCCAGCTCGAATCAAGCGGTAGATCTGAGACTTACTCAGCCCTACAAGGGCGCAGACTCCCGGCAGACGAAGCAACAAAGGTGATACAGACTGATTAGCCATCTATGGGACCTCCTGGGGCCGGTTTGGATGGCTATGAATTCAATGGCACCGCGATAGAGGAGTCATGGGGAACCCCAAACTCTCAGAGGGTTCCCCAAGATTTTCTACGGATAGCTCACACCTTTTTGCCGTTTTTAGGCCCAATCCCCATGTACTTCCGAAAAGTCTTATGACATGAGAGCATATCAACTTCCGCCTCCTGCGCAAGAAGTATCAAGTGAGAGCAAACATCAAATCCATCACGCGGCGGATTATTAAACAGATTGGCCAAGTTCTTAATCTTCTGAGCACGCTTTTCACCATGATAGTCCTTAGGTGGTTCACGATGAGCCTTGTCAACTGCCTTTATTACCTCAAGCAAACCCTTCATAACCTTAACGATGCTCCCTAACTCCTGCCGGCTAAACTCATCACCGCCCCCGACTTTATTTCCCTTCCCAGCCAATTTGTCACTTATCATAAAATCAGGAGACTCGAAACCTGCATTCAAAATCCACTCAGACAGGGCGGATTTTGAGAAATATACTACGCTAGCAGGGACACTTATTGACTGCTGGGCATCCTCACAATAACAATCCAAGTTATCTTTATCACTTTGTTGTGACGAGCAAAAAATATCGTAAAAGTACCTGCTCAACCCCTGAAAATAAATCACATGAGTTCTAGCCGAACGTTTATAGCCTCCAACAGACCCAACCCAGAAAATATCATTAACCGAGTCCGGACTAAATCGGTTCACACCGTACTCAATATATAATCTTTCAATCAATTCATACAATGCATATGCAGCTTCTTGAGGGCTAACCTTGTAGAATCGGGCGTACATCGGCGCCAGATCAGACAGGCGCATAGCGTCATCACTCACTGGGAACTCCATATTTATTCAATTGAAATCTAGGCAGCACCGCACGACAAAGCGTCTAAACGGTTGGCATACCACTGAAGCATTTCACGACGCCCTTCAAGGTATTGAGCGTGATTATAGGTACCGCGAATGCTGTTCTTATCCACATGCGCCAGCTGGGTCTCGACCCACTCACTACGATATCCCTGCTCATGCAGAGTGGTGGACATCGTGTGGCGGAATCCATGACCTGTCGCCTTACCGTCGTAACCAGAGCGTTTAAGCAACTGATTTATCGCAGCCTCGCTCATCGGCTTCGCGGGGTCATTACGACCAGGAAACGCAAGCGTATAACCACCTGTGATGCCTTCTAGTTCACGCAACGCAGTCACCGCTTGCGTCGACAAAGGGACTAGATGGGCTCGGCGCATTTTCATCCGCTGGGCTGGAATCGTCCAAAGTCCATTGTCGAGGTCAAACTCGGACCACGGCGCCCCTCTGAGCTCGGCAGTCCGTACACCCGTGAGAATTAGCAAACGGGTAGCAATTTTCACCACGTCATGCCCTGGGCACGCCTGGAAGCCTCGAATCAGATCTGGGATTTCCGCGATAGGAAGGAAGGGGTAGTGCCGGGAGGTAGGCGTTTGAAGTGCCCCTCCGATATCTGCAATGGGGTTGTACTCGACCCTGCCGGTGGCAATCGCAAAGCGGTACACCTCTTGGCAGCGCTGTCGAACCTTGCGTAGCTTTTCCAAAGCCCCACGCGACTCTATGCGGCGGAAGACCTGTAACCACTGCATAGGCTTGATCTCAGACAGAGGCAAGCTTCCAACCTGCGGAAAGATGTCCAGCTCAAAAGCCTCGATGACGTCAGTCGCATACCCTTCTGACCAGCGTGCAGACTTATGCTGATGCCACTCCAATGCGAGACTTTTGAAGGTATTGGCACGAGAAATTGCCGCCTGAGCCCGAGCGACCTTTCTCTCAAGGCCTGGATGCCGTCCCTGTGAAACCAGCTGGCGTGCATCAAACGCAAGCTGGCGAGCCTGCGCCAACGTAACGTTGTCGATAGTGCCCAAAGAAATGTGTGATTGCTTACCGTCCAGCCTGAAACGGAAGCGCCAAGACTTGCCGCCGGCGGCTCGAATCCAGAGGAATAAGCCACCTCCGTCAGCAAGGCCAAAGTCCTTTTCGCGGGGTGCGGCGTTATTCACTTGCAGCACTGTCAAAGGCATGCGAGTACCTATAGATTATTGAACAGCACAAAGGTACTCGCAGGGGTACTCAGATAGCAAGCGCTGGGATGGGATCGGATGGCACCGCATGAAACAGAAAGCCCGCACTAGGCGGGCTTCTGAGGGGTTTCATGCGACTGCTTGGCACTGCATGAATCTATTGACTGGTGCCGGAGACAGGAATCGAACCTGCGACCTTCGCGTTACGAGTGCGCTGCTCTACCGACTGAGCTACACCGGCGTGTAGCGCAACGTACCACTGCTCGCACCCGTTACGCAAACCCCTGTTTCCGCTAGTTTATTGCCCCACCCTCAAGGCGCCTTGCACCCCGTCGGCGCCAGGTCTTCCTCGATGTCGGTCGTACACGCCCACCCGCTAGCCGAACGCGTCAGGGTCAATGCCTTGCCCAGCGCATTGGCCGGCGCATCCACCAGCGTACAAACGATGCTCCCAGTGCCATCCGCCGCCTTGCCGCTAGCCGTGATCGCACAGTGCGCCGTCGCCGGCTGGCCCCCCAGCGCGGCCACATCCGGCACATCCTTCCCGTCATTCAACCGCAGGTCCATCGCGGTCTTCAGCGCGCTGATCTCCAGCAACCCGGCCGCGGCCTTGGAGCGTGACTGGTGGTTGGTGTACATCGGTAAGGCGATGGTCGCCAGAATGCCGATGATCGCGACGACGATCATCAGTTCGATCAGGGTGATACCGCGTTGCCCTTTCATGAACGTTTTCCTTTTTGATACGCGTACTCGTTGAGGTCAGGCTCGACCCCGGCTGGCAGCGGCGCAGTAGGCCTGAACAGACACCTTTTGTCACCCCTGCCCGCTCGGGCGTCGTCTTCGCTGAACTACTCTAGTGAGCATCTCGGACGCACGCCCTTGCATGGGCGCGGCAAGCTGTTTCCAGGCTTGTCGCACGGGCAGAAAAAGGACCTTGCATGACCCAATCCACACTCCTCTACACCTGGCACGGCACCGACGCCAACGGCGCGCCGGTCAGTGGGCAAACGTTCGGGCGCAGCCCGGCTTATGTGCGTGCCGGGCTTATCCGCCAGGGCATCAAGGTGGCCAGTTTGCGGCCTGCCGGTGGGCTAACGTTCAGTTTGCCGAAACGGCGGGCAAAGGCCGACCCGGCGGGGTTCAGCCGGCAGCTGGCGACCTTGCTCAAGGCCGGTGTGCCGCTGCTGCAGGCGTTCGAGGTAATGGGGCGCAGTGGCTGTGATGCGGCGCAGGCGGCATTGCTGGATAGATTGAAACAGGATGTGGCCTCGGGCCTGGGGCTGGCAGATGCGTTGCAGCGCCACCCGGGCTGGTTCGATGCGCTGTACTGCAACCTGGTGCGGGTGGGTGAGCAGTCCGGCACGCTCGACCGGCAGCTGGAACAGCTGGCAGGCATGCTGGAGCAGCGTCGGGTGCTGCACAAGAAGGTGCGCAAGGCGATGATCTACCCGTTGCTGCTGTTGCTGACGGGGTTGGGGGTGTCGGCGATCCTGTTGCTGGAGGTGATTCCGAAATTCGAGGGCATGTTCTCTGGCATGGGCGTGGCGTTGCCGGCATTTACCCAATGGGTGATCGACTTGTCCACAGGGCTGAGCCGGTTTGCGCCGTTGTTGCTGGTGATGGGCGTGGTGCTGGGTTTTGCCATGCGCCAGCTCTACCGGCAGCACGCGCCAGCGCGCCTGTGGATATCTCGTCGGGTGCTGGGCTTGCCGGTGTTCGGCACGCTGCTGGGGCAGGCGGCGCTGGCGCGGTTTGCGCGTAGCCTGGCAACGTCCTACGCCGCCGGGGTGCCGTTGCTGGATGCGCTGGGCACGGTGGCCAGGGTCAGTGGCGGCGACCTGCATGAGCAGGCGGTGTTGCGGCTGCGCCAGGGTATGGCCAATGGGCAGGGGCTGCACCAGGCGATGGCCGCTGAGCCGCTGTTTCCGCCGCTGCTGGTGCAACTGACGGCCATCGGGGAATCCAGCGGCACGCTGGACCAGATGCTGGAAAAGGCCGCCAGCCATTACGAGGAACAGGTCAGCCAGGCGCTGGACCAGTTGACCAGCCTGCTGGAGCCGGCCATCGTGCTGGTCCTGGGCCTGCTGGTGGGCGGCCTGGTGGTGGCGATGTACCTGCCGATCTTCCAGTTGGGTAGCTTGATCTGAACATGACTTTATGGACTTTGCTGGCTGAGCAGCCGGCGTACTTTCTCACCCTGGCCACGGTGCTCGGCCTGCTGGTGGGCAGTTTTCTCAACGTGCTGGTGTATCGCCTGCCGATCATGCTGGAGCGGCAATGGCAGCGTGAGGCGCAGGAAATGCTGGAATTGCCGATCACGCCGCACGAGCGTTTCGACCTGTGGCTACCCGCCTCGCGCTGCCCGCATTGTGCGCATCGGATTCGCGCATGGGAGAACATTCCGGTCATCAGCTACCTGGCCTTGCGCGGGCGTTGTTCAGCCTGCAAAACCCGCATCAGCCCGCGCTACCCGTTGGTGGAGGTGGCCAGCGCGCTGCTGTCGCTGGTGGTGGCCTGGCGCTTTGGTGCTTCGCCCGAGGCCTTGCTGGCGCTGCCGCTGACCTGGTGCCTGCTGGCCCTGAGCCTGATCGATGCCGAGCACCAGTTGCTGCCGGATGCGCTGGTGCTGCCGATGCTGTGGCTGGGGCTGATCGTCAACGCCTTTGGCCTCTACGTCCCGCTGACCAGTGCGTTGTGGGGCGCGGTGGCCGGATACCTCAGCCTGTGGACGGTGTACTGGGTGTTCAAGCTGGCCACTGGCAAGGAAGGCATGGGCTATGGCGACTTCAAGCTGATGGCGCTGATCGGGGCCTGGGGTGGCTGGCAGGTGTTGCCATTGACCTTGCTGTTGTCGTCAGTGGTCGGGGCGCTGGCTGGGCTGTGCCTGTTGCGCTTGCGCCGCCATGCGATGGGCACGGCGATCCCGTTTGGCCCCTATCTGGCGATTGCGGGGTGGATTGCCGTGCTCTGGGGTGATGAAATATACGCTTCATACACAAACCTGCTTGGATTCTGATGACCACTGCGGCCTTTACCCCCTGGATTCTCGGCCTGACCGGCGGCATTGGTAGCGGCAAGAGCGCCGCTGCCGAGCGTTTCGTTGAGCTTGGCGTGCACCTGGTCGATGCCGACCAGGCGGCGCGCTGGGTGGTCGAGCCTGGCCGCCCGGCCCTGGCCAGCATCGTCGAGCGCTTTGGTGCCGGCGTACTGCAGGCGGACGGCCAACTCGATCGTTCGGCACTGCGCCAGCTGATATTCGCCGACCCGGCGCAGCGCAAATGGCTGGAGCAATTGCTGCACCCGCTGATCGGGCAGGAGATTTTCAGCTACCTGGCCAAAGCGGAGTCGCCGTATGCGGTGTATGTGTCGCCGCTGCTGATCGAGTCGGGCCAGCACCAGAAAACCCAACGGGTGCTGGTGATCGATGCGCCGCAGGAGCTGCAGGTGGCGCGTACCCTGGCGCGTGACAACACCAGTGCCGAGCAGGTGCAGGCCATTCTCAAGGCCCAGCTGGCCCGCGAGGAGCGCCTGCGCCATGCCGATGATGTGGTGGTCAATGACGGCGACCTGGCCGCGCTGCATCAGCAGATTGACCGCCTGCACCACTTTTACCTGACTTTACGAGGAGGCCAGCCATGAGCCAGCCATTGACCGTCGATTGCCCGACCTGTGGCGCACCTGTGGAATGGAACGAGAAAAGCCCGTTCCGGCCATTCTGTTCGGACCGTTGCAAGCTGATCGACCTGGGGGCCTGGGCGGCGGAGGAGCACAAGATTCCGGGGGCGGAAGAGTCCGAGGATGAGCTGTACTCGGGGGATTTGGAGCCGCGGCATTGATCCGATAGCCAAGTGGCTGTGCGGGCCTTTTCGCGGGCATGCCCGCTCCCACAGGCAACCCCACAAGCTTCAAGACTGGCGCGGTACCTGTAGGAGCGGCCTTGTGTCGCGATGGGCCGCAAAGCGGCCCTCGATTTCAGCGTTAACCCAAAGTTCGCCGGGGCTGCTCCGCAGCCCTTTCGCGACACAAGGCCGCTCCTACAAGCAAGGACCGCACCGCTGCGGTGGCCTGGTTAGTTATCGATCATCCTCCTTCCACGGCGCCTGCAGATACCGCGTGCGGTTGAAGGTTTCCAGCCACTCCGGGCAAAACACCACCAGCGCGCTGATCACCGTGCCGTTGATGAACGCTTCGGGGAACATCATCAGCCACAGGTAGCCGACAAAATCGCTGAGCCACTCCGGCATGGCGAAGCGCCCGTCCAGCCACAACAGCCCCAGCGCGGTCGACAGGCAGGCCAGCACGGTCAGTGCCGCCGGGAAGAACCCTGAACAGAAGATATACACAAACAGGTTCCGCGGCTGGGCGCGCTCGACCCCTATCGCGCACGCCTCGGCGATCAGCACCGGCAGGCCAACCAGCAACAAGCCATTCACCCCCAGCGCCGCCAGGTCCTGACGCCCCAGCACCAGCAAACCGAGCTGGGCCATGAACCCGCCCAGTACCGCCAGTGGCCAGTCCAGCAACAGCGTGACCGCCGTCATGCCTATGAAGTGGTACGACACACCGGTATCGAAATCGCGCCGCACCAACCACAAGGCAAACAGGCAGAACACCGTGCCAAACAGCAGATGCTGGCGGCGCCGGTCAGTGAACAGCTCAACCCAGCGCACCTGGCTGACCGCCCAGATCAGCAACGGCACATATCCCAGCCAGCCAAGCGTAAGGGTGGTGCCCGACAACACCTGCGCGCTGATCACCTGACGAATGCCCCTTGCAGCCATGTGGATAACGCCGAGTCTACACCCATTCTCCGTTTCATTCGGTTGCGCTAGGCTGGCACCCTCACTCGATGCAGGAAGCATTGCTCATGCCGGAAGGAATCAACCTCGCCCTGCTGCTGGCAGCAGCACTCAACGCCATCATCGGCGTACTTCACCTGGTCATCATCGCCGTCGGGCCACGCTGGTACCGTTTGTTCGGGGCCGGCGAGCGCATGGCCGTGGCCGCCGAAAACGGCCGCTGGTACCCAGGGCTGATCACCGCAGCCATCGCCTGCGTGCTGCTGGCCTGGTCGGGGTATGCGCTGTCAGCTGCCGGGGCCATCGGGCGGTTGCCCTTGCTGCTGCCGGCCATCTGCCTGATCACCTTGGTGTACCTGGCGCGCGGCCTGCTGGGGCCGATATTGCTGGCGGGTACCGGGCGCTCGCGGCGTTTCATCGTGGTCAGTTCGCTGATCTGCCTGGGGTTTGGCCTGGTGCACCTGCTTGGTGTGGTACAGCAATGGCCAATACTGGGCTGATTTCTGCGCACAAACAGCATCTTATCGTCATCGATTAACAGCTAAGCTTGTCTGCATGGATGACTCAGACTACCTGCGCCTGCTTACCATCCAGGCGGAACAAGCCAATGCCTTTCTCTCCAACGCCCGCAAGTGGGAGCGGGAGCGTTGGGTGTGCCAACGCCTGTTGCAGGGGCTGAACATCCCCTATCGCAGCGAGGACTTCACCCCGGCCGGGCAAGAACCGCCAGACGTGCTGTTCCGCGACGCGGCGTTCGAGGTGTTTTTCGTGCTCGACGAGGGCCGCCGGCTCAACGATGAATGGCGCGAAGAACTGCAGCGCCGGCGCAGTGCGTTTTCCCTGGCGCAACTGGTGCGCCGCGAAGCGCGCCCGCGGCGCATCAGTGCCACCGAGCTGCTGGGGCGGCTGGCGCCGACCTTGCGCAAGAAGGCGCACAACTACCGGGAACGCGGGCTGGAACTGAACGAGCTGGATATCATTGCCTTCGCCAGCCTCAAGCGCGAAGTGCTCGACCTCAACACCCATTTCCCGCCGCCCACCGAATACCTGCGCCAGGGCTGGCGCTCGCTGTCACTGGTCGGGCCGACATTTGCCCGGGTGCTGTTCGCCCACCCCGATGCGCCGGACTTCCTGCGTGGCAACCTGGGCCGCAGCATTGTGTTCGACGTGGGCATCAGTCTTTGATCCACTGCAGCGAGTGTTTGCGATGGCGTACACTCGGCGCCAGAGATAGAAAGCCTTATCATTTGTTTCAAGCGCTTGCGTGAACGCTGTAGCGTTTACGCAGTCCCAAACGTCTACCTGACGAGGCCCCACCATGACCAGCCGCCTGAATCCGGAAGATCAGCGTCGTGTCGATGAGTATCTGCGAGCCCCCCAGCACCAAGTCGAGCGCAGGCCCTTCCGGCCGTGGCTGCTCCTTGTGCTGGTGGTGGCCGTGACCATCGGGTTGGGTCTCATCAGCCGCCTGCTAAGTGGACTGGTGCTATGAGCTGCTTCGCGCTCGCCCTCCCCTCGTGCAGTTTGCGGCCGGCCCCCGGGGCCACGAATTCCGTAAACCTTATGAGATATCCCCATGACTCATCGCATCGTGATTGTCGGCGGCGGCGCCGGCGGCCTGGAACTGGCGACCCGCCTGGGTAAAAGCCTGGGCAAGCGCAAGCAGGCCGAGATTACCCTGGTCGACGCCAACCTCACGCACATCTGGAAGCCTCTGCTGCACGAAGTGGCCGCCGGCTCGCTGAACTCCTCGGAAGACGAACTGAACTACGTGGCCCAGGCCAAGTGGAACCACTTCAACTTCCAGTTGGGGCGCATGAGCGGCCTGGACCGTGAAGGCAAACAGATTCAACTGGCCGCCACCCTCGACGAAGAGGGCCGCGAGCTGCTGCCTGCGCGCACCTTGGGCTACGACACCCTGGTCATTGCCGTGGGTTCCAACACCAACGACTTCGGCACCTTGGGCGCGGCGCAGCACTGCCTGTTCCTCGACACCCGCAAGCAGGCCGAGCGTTTCCACCAGCAGTTGCTCAACCACTATCTGCGCGCCCACGCCGGTGACGTGGCGAGCGAGAAGATCAGCGTGGCCATCGTCGGCGCCGGTGCCACCGGTGTGGAACTGGCAGCCGAGCTGCATCACGCGGCCCACGAACTGGCGGCCTATGGCCTGGACCGCATCCAGCCCAAGGACATGCACATCACCATTATTGAGGCCGGCCCGCGCGTACTGCCGGCGCTGCCAGAGCGCATCAGCGTGCCGGTGCACAAGACCCTGGAAAAGCTCGGGGTGAAGGTGATGACCAATGCCGCCGTCAGTGAAGTGACCGAGGATGGCCTGAAAACCAAAGACGGTGAAGTGATCCAGGCCAGTTTGAAAGTGTGGGCGGCTGGTATCCGTGCGCCGGCGTTCCTCAAGGACATCGATGGCCTGGAAACCAACCGCATCAACCAGCTGGTGGTACGCCCTACCCTGCAGACCACGCGCGATGACAACATCTTTGCCTTCGGTGACTGCGCCGCCTGCCCGCAACCGGGTAGCGACCGCAACGTGCCGCCACGTGCCCAGGCGGCGCACCAGCAGGCTTCGATGCTGGCGCAGAGTTTGAAGGCGCGGCTGGAGAACAAGGCGCTGCCGACCTATGAGTACAAGGACTACGGTTCGCTGGTGTCGCTGTCGCGCTTCTCGGCGGTGGGCAACCTGATGGGTAACCTGATGGGCAGCGTGAAGCTGGAGGGCTGGCTGGCGCGGATGTTCTACGTGTCGCTGTACCGGATGCACCAGATGGCGTTGTACGGGTTCTTCCGTACGGCATTGATGATGCTGGGTAGCAAGATTGGCCGGGGTACCGAGCCGCGCCTGAAATTGCACTGACAGGCACTTGCTCCTACAGGCACGGCACTGCCCTGTAGGAGCAGCCTTGTGCTGCGAAGAGGCCGGTACGACAGAAGATTTTCTTCGGCAACAATGGCCTCTTCGCAGCACAAGGCTGCTCCTACAAGGGGTTGTGTTGCTGTGCGGAGCAGGCAAAAAAAAAGGGCATCTCATGCGAGATGCCCTTTTTTTCATGGTGGGTCGTGTAGGATTCGAACCTACGACCAATTGGTTAAAAGCCAACTGCTCTACCAACTGAGCTAACGACCCGGAAATGGTCGGGGTGAGGGGATTCGAACTCCTGACATCCTGCTCCCAAAGCAGGCGCGCTACCGGACTGCGCTACACCCCGTGATACTTAAAGAAAAAGGGCATCTCGCTTGAGATGCCCTTTTTACATGGTGGGTCGTGTAGGATTCGAACCTACGACCAATTGGTTAAAAGCCAACTGCTCTACCAACTGAGCTAACGACCCGGAAAATGGTCGGGGTGAGGGGATTCGAACTCCTGACATCCTGCTCCCAAAGCAGGCGCGCTACCGGACTGCGCTACACCCCGAGATTGGCTCCGCGACCTGGACTCGAACCAGGGACCCAATGATTAACAGTCATTTGCTCTACCGACTGAGCTATCGCGGAACTGAACTTCGGTACATCTTTACAGCTTCGAAGCTTGTGTTAGCTTCGGTCTCTTTGGCTATCCGCTTTCGCGTTGCAGCTGCTGAGGCCGGCTATTCTACATTCTTCGTTTTGCTTGTCAACCACTTTTTTTCATTCAACTTACTGATTTGTAAGTTGTTTTGCGGTCACCGGTGTTGCTGGTGATTCGCTTAGTGCCTGACAACGCGGCGTATATTAGGGGCACTCGATTTTAGATGCAAGCAAAAATTTCAAAAATTTCAGCTAGTTATCCAGGAGGCCGGAAAGGCCCGGATTTGCTGGGGCTGTGAGGGCCCCTTCGCGGGCATGCCCGCTCCCACAGGTACTGCACTGGTCCTCGGAATGTGTGTGAGGCCTGGGAGATACAGGCAAAAAAAAGCCCCGCAGATGCGGGGCTCATGGTGAAACAGATCAGCCGAAGACGATTTCGTCGCCTTCCACCTTGGCGGTAATCGCCGTGCCCGGCATGAACTTGCCTGCCAGGATCAACTGCGCCAGCGGGTTCTCGATCCAGCGCTGGATCGCACGCTTCAGTGGCCGTGCGCCGTATACCGGGTCGTAACCCACGGCAATCAGCTTGTCCAATGCCTCCGGGCTCAGGCTCAGCGACAGTTCGCGCTCCAGCAGGCGGCTGCGCAGGCGGCCCAGCTGGATTTCGGTAATGCCGGCAATCTGCTCGCGGCCCAGTGGCTCGAATACCACCACTTCGTCGATACGGTTGATGAACTCCGGACGGAAGTGCGAACCCACCGCATCCATCACCGCCGCACGCTGTGCCTCACGGTCACCCACCAGTTCCTGGATCTGCGCCGAGCCCAGGTTGGAGGTCATCACGATCACGGTGTTGCGGAAGTCCACGGTGCGCCCGTGGCTGTCGGTCAGGCGGCCATCTTCCAGCACCTGCAGCAGCACGTTGAACACATCCGGGTGGGCCTTCTCCACCTCGTCCAGCAGCACCACCGAGTATGGCTTGCGCCGTACCGCCTCGGTCAGGTAACCGCCCTCTTCATACCCCACATAGCCTGGTGGGGCACCGATCAGGCGAGCCACGGAATGCTTCTCCATGAACTCGGACATGTCGATGCGCACCATTGCCTCTTCGGTGTCGAACAGGAACTCGGCCAGCGCCTTGCACAGCTCGGTCTTGCCCACCCCGGTCGGGCCGAGGAACAGGAACGAACCACTCGGCCGGTTCGGGTCGGACAGCCCGGCACGCGAACGGCGCACCGCGTTGGCCACGGCGGTTACCGCCTCGTTCTGGCCAATCACACGCTGGTGCAGCAGCTCTTCCATCTTCAGCAGCTTTTCACGCTCGCCTTCGAGCATCTTGGCCACCGGGATACCGGTCCACTTCGAGACCACTTCGGCAATTTCTTCCTCGGTCACCTTGTTACGCAGCAACTGGTTTTCGGTCTTGCCGTGCTGGTCGACCATCTGCAGGCTGCGCTCCAGGTCCGGGATCACCCCGTACTGCAGCTCGGCCATGCGGCTCAGGTCGCCTTTGCGACGGGCGGTCTCCAGCTCCTGGCGGGCCTGCTCGATCTTTTGCTGGATCTGCGCCGAGCCCTGTACTTCGGCCTTCTCGGAAGCCCAGATTTCTTCCAGGTCGGCGTATTCCCGCTCCAACCGGTCGATTTCCTCGGTCAGTTTCTCCAGGCGTTTTTTCGCCGCTTCGTCTTCTTCCTTCTTCAGCGCCTGCGACTCCACCTTCAGCTGGATCAGGCGACGGTCGAGGCGGTCGAGCACTTCCGGCTTGGAGTCGATCTCCATGCGGATGCGGCTGGCCGCTTCGTCGATCAGGTCAATGGCCTTGTCCGGCAGCTGACGGTCGGTGATGTAGCGGTGGCTGAGCTTGGCCGCAGCAATGATGGCACCGTCGGTGATGGCCACCTTGTGGTGCACTTCATAGCGCTCTTTCAGGCCACGCAGGATGGCGATGGTGTCTTCCTCGCTCGGCTCCTCGACCAGCACCTTCTGGAAGCGGCGCTCCAGGGCAGCATCCTTTTCGATGAACTGGCGGTACTCGTTCAGCGTGGTGGCGCCAACGCAGTGCAGCTCGCCACGAGCCAGGGCCGGCTTGAGCATGTTGCCGGCGTCCATGGCGCCCTCGCCCTTGCCGGCGCCGACCATGGTGTGCAGTTCGTCGATGAACAGGATGATCTGGCCTTCCTGCTTGGACAGCTCGTTCAGCAGGCCTTTGAGGCGTTCTTCGAACTCGCCGCGGTACTTGGCACCGGCAATCAGCGCGCCCATGTCCAGCGCCAGCAGGCGCTTGCCCTTCAGGCCGTCCGGCACTTCACCATTGATGATGCGCTGGGCCAGGCCTTCGGCGATGGCGGTTTTACCTACGCCAGGCTCACCGATCAGCACCGGGTTGTTCTTGGTACGGCGTTGCAGCACCTGTACGGTACGGCGAATTTCGTCGTCACGGCCAATCACCGGGTCCAGCTTGCCTTCTTCGGCACGCTTGGTCAGGTCGACGGTGTACTTGTCCAGCGCCTGGCGCGATTCCTCGGCGTTGGCGTCATTGACCGCCGCACCGCCGCGCAGGTTGTTGATGGCGTTTTCCAGGGCCTTCTTGCTCACGCCCTGGCTCAACAACAGCTTGCCGAGCTTGCTGTTCTCGTCCATGGCAGCCAGCAGCACAAGTTCGCTGGAAATGAACTGGTCGCCCTTCTGCTGGGCCAGGCGGTCGGCCTGGTTGAGCAGGCGCGCCAGGTCCTGCGACATGTTCACGTCGCCGGTGGGGTTCTGGATTTTCGGCAGCTGGTCGAGTTCTTTCACCAGTGCCTGACGCAGGCTGTTGATGTCGAAGCCTACCTGCATCAGCAGCGGCTTGATCGAGCCGCCCTGCTGCTCGAGCAATGCCTGCAACAGGTGCACCGGCTCGATGGCAGGGTGATCCATGCCAACCGCCAGGGATTGGGCATCGGATATCGCAAGCTGCAGCTTGCTGGTCAAACGGTCTATTCGCATGGGGATACCTTCCTTTTAAAGGGCAGGTCGGAGCGATGGACAGCGCCTGTTTGTGAAGAAACCTGCCTGAGATGACCTTATAGATAAGGCTGATTCTGGAAGATTCAAGCGTAGCGGGGTTGACCAGGATCAACCTGCTGGATTAGTGCTGGGCCATTCGCAGGCATGCCCGCTCCCACAAGTACTGCTCCGCTCTCAGGGCCTGTGATTATCCTGTGGGAGCGGGTTCACCCGCGAAGAGGCCGGTGCAGGCTAGCGCGGCTCCAGCCACACCAGGGAGGCAAAACGCCCACCCTGCGGGGTACGCCGATAGGAGAAGAACCGCTCGTCGCTGACCGTGCACAAGCCACCGCCATGAACAGCAGTCACCCCACGCGCCGCCAAACGAATACGCGCCAGCTCATAGATGTCGGCCATCAACTTGCCCGGCCGGGCACCATCGACAAAGGCCCGGGCCGCTTCCGGGTGCACCGCAGTAAAGGCATCACGCACTTCCAGCCCCACTTCGAACGCCTGTGGGCCAATCGCCGGCCCCAGCCACACCAGCACCTCTTCGGGTGGCAGTGCCAGGCGATCCAAGGTGGCCTCCAGCACACCACCGGCCAGCCCGCGCCAGCCAGCATGCGCGGCCGCCACACGGGTACCGGCCCGGTCGCAGAACAGTGCTGGCAGGCAATCCGCAGTCATCACGGTGCAGGCAATGCCAGGCTGGTCGGTCCAGCTGGCGTCGGCCTCGGCCACCACAGCCGGGTCGGCATTTGCCACCACCAGCCCATGCACCTGCTTGAGCCAGGCCGGCTGGATGGCGAATTCGTCGCTCAGGCGACGACGGTTTTCGGCCACCGCGGCAGGGTCGTCCCCTACATGGTCGCCAAGGTTGAAGGTTTTATAGGGCGGCAGGCTGATGCCGCCCTGGCGAGTGGTGACACAGGCGCGCACCGAGGCCGGGGCCGGCCAGTCGGGGAACAGCAGCGACTGAGTCAGGCCACTCATCCGATAAAGCTCTCGCGGTCCTGGTTCAGCAGCGACAGCAACCAGACGAAGTCATCCGGCAACGGCGATTCCCATTCCATGCGCTCACCGGTGGTCGGGTGTACCAGCGCCAGGAAGCGTGCGTGCAGGGCCTGACGCGGGAAGGTCTTCACCGCCTCGACCATGGTCGGGCTGGCTGCCGGCGGAATGCGGAAGCGGCCGCCGTAGGTCTGGTCGCCGACCAGCGGGTAGCCGACATGAGCCATGTGCACGCGGATCTGGTGGGTACGGCCGGTTTCCAGCTTCACCCGCACATGGGTGTGCGAGCGGAAGCGTTTGAGCACACGGTAGTGGCTGATCGCAGGCTTGCCGCCGTCGGTGACTGCCATGCGCTGGCGCATGCCGCCGTGGCGGCCGATCGGTGCGTCGATCTTGCCACCGGCAGTCACCACACCAACCACGATGCATTCATAAATGCGGCTGACCGAGCGCTTTTGCAGCTGGTCGACCAGGTTGGTCTGCGCCTGCAGGGTCTTGGCCACCACCATCAGGCCGGTGGTGTCCTTGTCCAGGCGGTGCACGATGCCGGCACGTGGCACGTTGATGATGTCGGGCACATGGTGCAGCAGCGCGTTCAGCAAGGTGCCGCTGGCATGCCCGGCAGCCGGGTGCACAACCAGGCCGGCAGGCTTGTTGATCACCAGGATCTGGTCGTCTTCATAGACGATGTCCAGCGCGATGTCCTCGGCCTCCCACTCGCCCTGGGCCTCTTGCTCGGCCTCCAGGGCCAGCACGGCGCCACCATGGACGGTGTCACGCGGGCGCAGGACCGCGCCATCGACCGTCAGGCGGCCTTCTTTGATCCAGGTAGTCAGCCGCGAGCGCGAATACTCGTCGAACAATTGGGCGGCGACCTGGTCGAGGCGTTGACCGCCCAGTTCGGACGGGACCTCTGCGCTAAGTTGAATGATCTCGGACATGCTCGATTCGGCGGGCGCACAGCCTTTGGTTTCGGCTGCGAGCTTGTGGTTAAATACGGCTTCTTTTGTCCCGGGGTTGGCCGGGGCGCTCATCATAACAGGACGGCACCGCCCAAGACAGCGGCCGTCAAAGGGACGCAAGCCGCCATGCAAGTGAAACACCTGCTGCTGATCGCCATCCTCGGGCTCACCGCGGCCTGTTCCTCCAATAAGGAAGTGATCGACGAGAACCTCAGCGAGGCCGAGCTGTATCAGCAGGCGCAAGCTGACCTGGACAACTCCAGCTACACCAGCGCCGTGAACAAACTCAAGGCCCTGGAGTCGCGCTACCCGTTCGGCCGCTATGCCGACCAGGCGCAGCTCGAGCTGATCTACGCCAACTACAAGAACTCCGAGCCCGAGGCTGCCAAGTCGGCTGCCGAGCGCTTCATCCGCCTGCACCCGCAGCACCCGAACGTCGACTACGCCTACTACCTCAAGGGCCTGACCTCGTTCGACCAGGACCGTGGCCTGGTGGCGCGCTTCCTGCCGCTGGACATGACCAAGCGTGACCCGGGTGCTGCCCGCGACTCGTACAACGAATTCGCCCAGCTGACCAGCCGCTTCCCCAATAGCCGCTACGCCCCCGACGCCAAACAGCGCATGATTTACCTGCGCAACCTGCTGGCGTCGTACGAAATCCATGTGGCCGACTACTACCTGAGCCGCCAGGCCTATGTAGCCGCTGCCAACCGTGGCCGCTACGTGGTGGAGAACTTCCAGGAAACCCCATCGGTCGGCGACGGCCTGGCGGTGATGGTCGAGGCGTACCAGAAGATGCACCTGGACGAACTGGCCGCCACCAGCCTGGAAACCCTCAAACTCAACTACCCGGACCACCCGAGCCTGGTAGATGGCGAGTTCCAGCCAAAGCAGACCGAGTCTGACGGCCGCGGCTGGCTGTCCAAGGCGACCCTGGGCCTGATCGAAACCGAAACCCCGCTGCCACCGGGCGAAACCCGCGCCAACCAGGACGTGGTCAAGCAGTTCCAGGATGCACGTGACGAGATGCCGCGTGAGCTGCTGCCAACTGACGAGAACGGTGACCCGATCGTGCCGGAAGGGCCGAAGGAAGCCGAGAAGGACCGTTCCTGGTTCAGCTACATGACCTTTGGTCTGTTCGACTGATACGTAGCGGTACATGAAAGGGAGGCCCTGGGCCTCCCTTTTTTATTGGCCGCGTCCTAGACTGTCGGCTTCTTCAACCGACAAGCTGGACACCATGGTTCGCCTACTTTTCTGGATCGCCCTGATCGCCGCAGCGTTCTGGCTGTGGCGCAAGTTCAAAGCCAGCCAACAGTCGCACCCCGAGGCCAAGCTGGATGCGCCGCTGAAGATGGTGCGCTGCGCCCATTGCGGCGTGCACCTGCCCAATGACCGGGCATTGCAGCAGGGCAACGAGTGGTACTGCAGCCAGGCGCACCTGCAGCAGGGGCCTGGCCGCCAAGACTGAATTCAAATCTCCACTGGCTTCTTCGCGGGTAAACCCGCTCCCACAGGGATCGCACAGTTTTCGAAACCTGTGCTCTACCCGCGAAGAGGCCCTCAGCCCAGCCGCCCGGTTGGCGCATAGGGCGCCGGGTCGATGATCGGCTCGGCCCCGGTCAGCAAGTCGGTAAACAGCTGGCACGAAGCCGGCGCCAGCACCAGCCCGTTGCGGTAATGCCCGCAGTTCAACCACAACCCCGCATGCCCCGGCACCGGCCCGATATACGGAATACCTTCCGGCGACCCCGGCCGCAGCCCGGCCCAGTGCGCCACCACCGTCCCCCCCTCGAGCTCAGGCAACAATTCCACCGCCGAGGCCTTCAGGCTCTCCAACGCCTCCTCGGTCGGGGTCTTGTCGTACCCGGCATGCTCCAGCGTGCTACCCACCAGAATATGCCCGTCACGCCGCGGGATCGCATAGCGCCCCTTGGCCAGCACCATGCTCGGCAGGAAGTCTTCGGCACATTTGAACAGAATCATCTGGCCCTTCACCGGTTCCACCGGCAACTCCAGGCCGAGCGTACGCAGCAGGTCGCCACTCCACGCGCCAGCACTGAGCACCACCTCATCCGCCGCCAGAACGCCGTCTGCCGTCTGCACCCCGGTCACGCGACCGCCTTGCTGGACAAAACCGGTAACCTGGCAGTGCTCACGCAAGGTCACGTTGGGCAACGCCAGCAACGCCGCCTTGAGCGACTTCACCAGGCGCGGGTTGCGCACGTTGGCCACGCCGGCCATGTAGATGGCACGCTTGAAGCCCGGGCCCAGCACCGGCACCGCGTCATAGGCCGCCGAAATATCCACGGCACTCAGCGGCCGCTGCTCACGCTCGGCCCAGGCCAGCGCTTCGGCCTCGTCGTCCAGGTCGAGCCAGTACAGGCCCGTGGTGTGCACTTCGGGGTCGACGCCGGTGCTGGCGAACAAACGCTCGCCCAGCTGTGGATAAAAGTCTTGCGACCAGTGTGCCAGGGCGGTCACGGCCGGGCTGTAACGCCACGGGTACAGCGGCGAGACGATGCCACCGCCAGCCCAGGACGACTCGCGGCCGACTTCCCCCTGATCGCACACCACCACCTGCCCGACCTTCGCCGCCAGGTTGAATGCCGTCAGCAGGCCAATCACCCCGCCGCCGACCACCACTACTTGCTTGCTCATCTGTCGATCCAACACCTGAAGTAAATCCGCGATGCACCGGGCATCATTCAATCTTCAGCTTCCCCAGCAGTGCACGCTGTCTTCGACGGCACCCGGATTGCGCTGCACGCCGGCCTGGTCGAGCTGAAAATCGCCACAGCGGTCCTGCGCCATCAGCCCGCTCGGCAGCCGCCGGGCGCGCAGCGTGAAGGTGTCGCTGTCGCGCTGGGCCTGCAGGCTGTAATAGCGGGTACCGTCGGGCAACGCCGGGTCGCCCTCGGCGTATTGGCCAGTGCGTACGCGGTGGCGCTCCAGGCGCAGGGCGGCATCATGCAGCAGGCCAACCACTTCGCTGCGCGCGGCTCGCCGTAGCTGGTCGCTGTAACTGGGGTAGGCAATGGCTGCCAGAATGCCGGTCACGGCCAGCACAATCAACAACTCGATCAGGCTCAAACCTTGCTGCATGTCAGTCTCCTCGCAATCTCTGCCGCCAGGCAATGCGCCGGGTTGCGTCGCCGGCCATGGCGTAGACCGCTTCCAGCACATGCCGTGACTGGGTTTGCAGGCTGACGGCGGTGACGCGGTACAGGGTGACCTGCTGCCCTTCCGGCATATGCGCCGCGTGTTCGCTGGTACCCAGATTCTGCAAATGGAAATAGCCGGTTCGCGTGCGCTGCCACTGCCCGCTCAGGTCATGCGGTCGAGCGGGTGGCGGGCACGCCTCGCAAGGGTCGGGGGGAGCCCGCTCGAGCTCGCCTGCCCCTGCCAGCAGCGTGGCCTCGGCCTGCTCCAGCGCCAGCAGGCCTTCGCTCAGGTAGCCGGTCATTCGCGTTTGCGCCAGCGCATTACGCAGGGCAGACGCCGCAAGCAGCCCAAGCAGCAGGCTCAGGACCAAGGCCAACAACAGGACTATGCCACGCTGACGATTCATGAGGCCGGCACCGGGTTGCGGATTGCGACGCTCAGTTCATGGTGCTGTTCAAGTTCGAGCGTGGGTTCGTAAAGCGTCAGGGCAATATCCACCCCCTCACCCTGTGCCATTTGCACACGCTGGAAACGTATTGAGCGCACATTTTCAACCAGCGGCTGGAAGTTGCTTTTGTTGCGTTTGAATTTCAGCGTATTGCCCTGGAGTTGGTAGACATATCTGCTGATGGGGTAAACCTGTGGGTAGCCCTCCTTCAACTCATCGTCCACAGACACTTTGCTAGTACAGTCCGTGTGCAGGAACCACTGCGGGCCCCCGGCTTGCCCAGGTAACTCCGCAACGACCAGGCTAAGGGTGGATGCTTCGACTTCCATCGGCCGGGCGAATGCGTGCTCTGCGCTCGAACTGCCGAAGTGCTTTGGCCGCAGTCGCAGGCAGCCGAACATCCCGGTCATGCGGATATCCTGGGCCATTCGCAGCAATGCCAGGCGTGCCTCATCCTGCATGCGTACTGCCGTGCCTTGCAGCCGCCAGGTATGGTGGGCCGAGGCGAATAGCTGGCTGGCCGCCGCCAACAGCAGCAACCCGATGGTCAGCGCCAGCATCAGCTCAAGCAAGCCGAAACCACGCTGGCCGCGACTCATGGCCGCCCCCTTTCCTGCTCACTGTGCGCCGCCATTACCGCCTTGCCATCGCGGCGCGCGTCCTCCGCAGCCTGCAATGCCTGCAGTTGCAGGCCTGCCGCTGCGAACATACCTACGGCCACCACACCCACCGCCAATAACACTTCCAGAAGCGTCATGCCCCGTTGTCTTGCGTGCATCCCTGCACCTCCTGCGACTTTTCCTGCAATTGCATTGAACCCGGGCGACTGGACCGCCGGTCCAACGACCGTGAAGCTACAGCCAAGCACTTCCAGGGAGGAATGCACGGTGAAGCAACGAGGTGTAACACTGATACAAATGTTGTCGGCCCTGGCGGTGGCCGTATTGCTGACACAGCTCGGCATGCCGGCCTACGCCAGATTGAGCGACGACCTACACAGGGCGGCAGCTGCGCGTGACTTGGCGCAGGCACTGCGCAGTGCGCGCAGCCATGCCATGTTGCAAAGCCAGCCGGTGCTGGTGCAGGCGTTGGACGGTAACTGGGGGAATGGTTGGCAGGTGATGCTGGAGCATAACGGGCAGGTGCTGCGCGAGCAGCGTCTTTCACGGCCGCTGAAGATCACGAGCAATCGCGGTGAGCAGCTGAAATTCAGTGCGCAGGGTGTTCCGCTTGGGGCCAACGGTAATTGGTTAGGTTCAACGATGGAGATTTGCGAGCGCTTGACCGCAACTAGCCAGTATCAAGTTGTGATGGCATCGACTGGCAGGGTCAACGTACAGATGGGAGAGCCAAAAAAATCCCGATGCAAAGACACCTCCAGCTAGCATACGTGGTCGTTGTGGGAGCGGCCCTTTCGCGACACAAGGCCGCTCCCACATAAAACAGCACCAGGTGGGTGCCGTTTCAGATCAGCGACCGAACCCGCAGTTCCTTGGGCATGGAGAAGGTGATGTTCTCTTCCCGCCCATCCAGCTCTTCAGCACCGGTGGCGCCCCAGGCCTTGAGCTGCTCGATCACGCCACGCACCAGCACTTCGGGAGCCGAAGCGCCAGCGGTGATGCCGACCCGCGCCGTCTGGTCGAACCAGCCACGCTGCAGGTCCTCGGCACCGTCGATCAGGTAGGCCGGGGTGCCCATGCGCTCGGCCAGCTCGCGCAGGCGGTTGGAGTTGGAGCTGTTCGGGCTGCCGACCACCAGTACCACGTCGCACTCGTCCGCCAGTTGCTTGACCGCGTCCTGGCGGTTCTGGGTGGCGTAGCAGATGTCGTCCTTGCGCGGGCCGCCAATGTTCGGGAAGCGCGCACGCAGGGCGTCGATCACACGACTGGTGTCGTCCATCGACAGCGTGGTCTGGGTGACGAACGCCAGGTGGTCCGGATCCTTCACCTGCAGGTTGGCAACATCCTCCTCGTCTTCGACGAGGTAGATGGCGCCACCGTTGCTGGCGTCGTACTGGCCCATGGTGCCTTCGACCTCCGGATGCCCTTCGTGGCCGATGAGAATGCACTCACGGCCGTCGCGGCTGTACTTGGCCACTTCGATGTGCACCTTGGTCACCAGCGGGCAGGTGGCATCGAACACTTTCAGGCCACGGCCAGCAGCTTCCTGGCGCACAGCCTGGGAAACCCCGTGGGCACTGAAGATGACGATGACGTCGTCCGGTACCTGGTCCAGCTCTTCGACGAAGATGGCGCCACGGTTGCGCAGGTCTTCCACCACGAACTTGTTGTGCACCACTTCGTGACGCACATAGATCGGCGGGCCGAAGACTTCCAGCGCGCGGTTGACGATCTCGATCGCCCGGTCGACCCCCGCGCAGAAGCCGCGAGGGTTGGCGAGTTTGATTTGCATGCTCGGCTCCAGGCTTACAGGGCCTTCACCTCGAGGATCTCCACCTCGAAGGTCAGGGTCTTGCCAGCCAATGGGTGATTGAAGTCGATGGTCACCTGGTCGTCATCGAACGCTTTGACCACACCCGGCAGCTCGGTGTTGGCGGCGTCGTTGAAGATGATCAACAGCCCTTCGGACAACTCCATGCCCTCGAACTGAGACCGTGGCATGACTTGCACGTTCTGCGGGTTTGGCTGGCCGAACGCGTTCTCCGGGGCCACCACGACGGTACGCTTGTCGCCGCCCTTGAAGCCGAACAGGGCGTTCTCGAACCCTGGCAGCAGGTTGCCATCGCCAACCTTGAAGGTGGCCGGGGCCTTGTCGAACGTGCTGTCGACGGTATCGCCGTTTTCCAGGTGCAACGCGAAGTGCAGGGTGACTTCGGTGTTCTGGCCGATACGGGTGTCAGTCATGGACCGGATCCTCGGACTTCTTGCTCTTGAACATATCCAGCGCCAGCATCACCGCACCAACGGTGATGGCGCTGTCGGCCAGGTTGAAGGCCGGGAAGTAATGGCGGTTCTGCCAGTGCACCAGGATGAAGTCGACCACATGGCCGAGCACGACGCGGTCGTACAGGTTGCCGATCGCGCCACCCAGCACCAGCGCCAGCGCCACGGCCAGCCAGGTCTCGTTGCGCCCCAGGCGCTTGAGCCAAACCACCAGCACGGCACTGACCACCACGGCGATCAGGGCGAACAGCCAGCGCTGCCAGCCCGAGCTTTCCGCCAGGAAGCTGAACGCCGCGCCGGTGTTGTAGGCCAGGGTCCAGCTGAAGTAGTCAGGGATGACGACAACCTGCTGGTACATGGTCAGGGCATTGTTGAAATACAGCTTGGTGGCCTGGTCGAGGACCAGTACCACCAGGCTCAGCCAAAGCCATGCAAGGCGCCCGAAGCGCCCCGCTACAGGGTTAGGCATAGTGGCGCACCTCGCCGGAACCGCTCAGGTTGTCGACGCAACGGCCGCAGATTTCCGGATGCTCCGGGTGGCTGCCGACGTCGGCGCGGAAGTGCCAGCAACGGCCGCACTTGGTGTGGCCGGACTTGACCACTTGCAGCTTGAGGCCTTCGACTTCGGTGGCCACCGCTTCGGCCGGCGCTTGCGCGAATGGCACAACGCTGGCAGCCGAGGTGATCAGCACGAAGCGCAGTTCGTCGCCCAGCTTGCCCAGGTCGGCGCTCAGGCCTTCGTCGGCGTACAGGGTGACTTCGGCCTGCAGGTTGCCGCCGATGACCTTGGCGGTACGCTGGTTTTCCAGCTCCTTGTTGACCGATGCCTTGACGGCCATCACGCGGTCCCAGTAGGCGCGGTCCAGTTCGGTACCTTCCGGCAGCTCGCTCAGGCCTTCGTACCAGCCGTTGAGCATTACCGACTCGTTGCGCTCGCCTGGCAGGTACTGCCAGATTTCGTCGGCCGTAAACGCCAGGATCGGCGCGATCCAGCGTACCAGCGCCTCGCTGATGTGGTAGAGCGCGGTCTGGCAGGAACGGCGAGCGACACTGTTGGCGCCGGTGGTGTACTGGCGGTCCTTGATGATGTCGAGGTAGAAGCCGCCCAGTTCCTGCACGCAGAAGTTGTGCACCTTGGAGTAGACGTTCCAGAAACGGTACTCGCTGTAGTGCTCTTCCAGCTCGCGTTGCAGCAGCAGGGTACGGTCAACCGCCCAGCGGTCCAGCGCCAGCATGTCTTCCGGGGCCAGCAAGTCGCGGGCCGGGTCGAAGCCGGACAGGTTGGAGAGCAGGAAGCGTGCAGTGTTGCGGATACGGCGGTACGCGTCGGCGCTGCGCTGCAGGATCTGCTCGGAAACGGCCATTTCACCGGAATAGTCGGTAGCGGCAACCCACAGGCGCAGGATATCGGCACCCAGGGTGTTGTTGACCTTCTCCGGCTCGATGGTGTTGCCCAGCGACTTGGACATCTTGCGGCCGTTCTCGTCCACGGTGAAGCCGTGGGTCAGCAGCTCGCGGTACGGCGCGTGGCCGTCGATGGCGCAACCGGTCAGCAAGGACGAGTGGAACCAGCCGCGGTGCTGGTCGGAACCTTCCAGGTACAGGTCGGCACGCGGGCCGGTGGCGTGGCCGATGTCATGCGAGCCACGCAGCACGTGCCAGTGGGTGGTACCCGAGTCGAACCACACGTCGAGGGTGTCGGTGATCTTGTCGTACTGCTCGGCTTCAGCGCCCAGCAGTTCGGCGGCGTCCAGCTTGAACCAGGCCTCGATGCCTTCCTGTTCGACGCGCTTGGCCACTGCTTCCATCAGCTCGACGGTGCGTGGGTGCAGCTCGCCGGTCTGCTTGTGCAGGAAGAACGGGATCGGTACACCCCAGTTGCGCTGACGGGAGATGCACCAGTCCGGGCGGTTGGCGATCATCGAATGCAGGCGCGCCTGGCCCCAGGCCGGGACGAACTTGGTGTCTTCGATGGCTTTAAGTGCGCGCTCACGCAGCGGCTCGCCGGTGGTCGGCTGCTTGTCCATACCCACGAACCACTGCGCGGTGGCGCGGTAGATCAGCGGGGTCTTGTGGCGCCAGCAGTGCATGTAGCTGTGGCTGATGGTTTCGGTGTGCATCAGCGCGCCGACTTCGCTCAGCTTCTCGACGATGGCCGGGTTGGCCTTCCAGATGAACTGGCCGCCGAAGAATGGCAGCGAGTCCACATACACGCCGTTGCTCTGCACCGGGGTGAGGATGTCGTCGTTGACCATGCCGTAGCGCTTGCAGGTGACGAAGTCGTCTTCACCGTAGGCTGGCGAGGAGTGCACCACGCCGGTACCGGCGCCCAGCTCGACGTAGTCAGCCAGGTAGATTGGCGACAGGCGGTCATAGAACGGGTGGCGGAAGTTGATCAGTTCCAGTGCCGAACCCTGGGCGGTGGCAATGACCGAGCCTTCCAGGCTGTAGCGCTTGAGGCACGACTCGACCAACTCTTCGGCCAGAACCAGCAGACGCTCGCCGGTGTCGACCAGGGCGTACTTGAACTCCGGGTGGATGTTCAGCGCCTGGTTGGCCGGGATAGTCCACGGGGTGGTGGTCCAGATCACGATGGCAGCCGGCTTGGCCAGCGAAGCCAGACCGAAGGCAGCAGCCAGCTTGGCGTCATCGGCTACCGGGAAGGCAACGTCGATGGTCTGCGATTTCTTGTCGGCGTACTCGACTTCGGCCTCGGCCAGGGCCGAACCGCAATCGAAGCACCAGTTCACAGGCTTCAGGCCCTTGAACACGAAACCTTGCTTGACCATCTCGGCCAGGGCGCGGATTTCGCCGGCCTCGTTGGCAAAGTTCATGGTCTTGTACGGGTTGTCCCAGTCGCCCAGCACGCCCAGGCGGATGAACTCGGTCTTCTGCCCTTCGATCTGCTCGGCGGCGTACTCGCGGCACAGCTCGCGAGTGCGGTCGGCGGACAGATGCTTGCCGTGGGTGACCTCGACCTTGTGCTCGATCGGCAGGCCATGGCAGTCCCAGCCCGGCACATACGGCGCATCGAAGCCGGCCAGGGTCTTGGAACGGACGATCATGTCCTTGAGGATCTTGTTCAGCGCATGACCGATGTGAATCTTGCCGTTGGCATAGGGCGGGCCGTCGTGCAGGACGAACTTGGGACGATCCTTGCCAATTTCGCGCAGCTTCTGGTACAGGCCAATGCTGTCCCAGCGCTGCAGGATCTGCGGTTCGCGCTGAGGCAGGCCGGCCTTCATGGGGAAGGCGGTGTCCGGAAGGTTAAGCGTGGCTTTGTAGTCGGTCATTTCAGGCTCTTCGTTAGCGGTTGAGCGTGCCAATGTGCACGTGCGGCGGCGATATCCGCATCGATCGCCGACTTCAGCGCCTCCAGGGAGGCGAATCGCTGCTCTTCTCGCAGCTTGTGGTGGAACTCCACCGTCAGGCGCCGGCCGTAAAGGTCGCCGGCATAGTCCAGCAGATGAATCTCCAGGTGCGGGCGCCCATCACCGGCAACGGTGGGGCGCACGCCGATATTGCCGACACCCGGCCAGGCCTTGCCGTCGATTTCGATGCTGGCCAGGTAGACCCCGGACAGCGGCACGCGGCGGCGCTTGAGCTGGATGTTGGCGGTAGGTGTGCCGAGCTGGCGGGCCAGCTTCTGGCCATGCAGCACGCGGCCGCTGATGCGGTACGGGCGGCCCAGCAGGTGCTCGGCCAGCTCGAAGTTGCCTTCGGACAGGGCCTTGCGCACTTCGGTGCTGCTGACCCGCAGGCCGTCCTGGATCACCGTGTTGGCAGCCTCGACGGTGAAGCCGTACTGCTTGCCGGCCTCGACCAGGAAAGCGAAGTCGCCGGCGCGGTCGCAGCCGAAGCGGAAGTCATCGCCCACTTCGAGGTGGCGTACACCCAGGCCGTCGACCAGGATGGCCTTGACGAAGGCATCGGCGCCGAGCTTGCTCAGGCGCTGGTTGAATGCCAGGCACAGCACCCGGTCGATACCCTCGGCCGCCAGCAGCTCGATCTTGTCGCGCAGCCGGGCCAGGCGGGCCGGCGCGGTGTCGGGGGCGAAATACTCGCGTGGTTGCGGTTCGAAAATGACCACGCAGGTCGGCAGGCCCAAGGCCTGGCCGCGCTCGCGCAGGCGCGCCAGGATAGCCTGGTGGCCGCGGTGAACCCCGTCGAAGTTGCCAATGGTGGCGACACAGCCCCGGTGCTCGGGGCGCAGGTTGTGAAGACCTCGAACCAGCTGCATAACGCGCTTCTTGCTCATAAAGTGGCCGATTATAACCACACCCGGGCGCCGGTGACAGGCAGCAGCGCCCAAGGGCGGCGTGGAATGCGAAAAACCGACGCCTGACCCGCCCGATGCCTCAGTGCAAGGCCTTGCGGGCGAAATGCCGAGGCCGGAAGCCGCACAGGTACAGGCAGCCGAAATAGGTCACGACGCCCGCCAGTACCAGAGCCCCCAGGCGCACCAGGCGCTCGAGCATGTTGCCCTGTTCCCAGGCCGGCAGATAATGCATGCCGGCCAGCAACACCGCCGACATCAGCCCCACCGCCAGCACCAGCTTGAGCAGGAATATCGCCCAGCCTGGTTGCGGCTGGAACAGCTGCTGACTGCGCAGTTTCCAGAACAGCAGGCCGGCGTTCAGGCAGGCCCCCAGGCTGATCGCCAGGGCCAGGCCGGCATGCGCGAGCGGCCCGATCAGGGCCAGGTTGAACAGTTGGGTGCAAACCAGGGTGAATACCGCGATCTTCACCGGTGTACGGATATTCTGCTGCGCATAGAAGCCCGGTGCCAGCACCTTGACCAGAATGATCGCCAGCAAGCCCACCGAATAGGCGATCAGCGCCTTCTGGGTCATGGCTGCGTCGACGGCAGTGAACTTGCCGTACTGGAACAGCGCCACGGTCAGTGGCTCGGCGAGAATGGCCAGGGCCAGGGTGCATGGCAGCACCAGCAGGAAGCACAGGCGCAGGCCCCAGTCGAGGATCCGCGAGTATTCCTCGCGGTCCTTGTTGGCGTAGGTCTTGGCCAGGGTCGGCAGCAGTATGGTGCCCAGGGCCACGCCCAGTACGCCGGAAGGCAGCTCCATGAGGCGGTCGGCGTAGTACATCCACGACACCGAGCCGGCTACCAGGAAGGAGGCGAAGATGGTGTTGATGATCAGCGAGATCTGGCTCACCGACACCCCGAGGATCGCCGGCAGCATCTGCTTGAGCACCCGCCACACGCCGGCATCACGCAGGTTCAGGCGTGGCAGCACGAGCATGCCGATCTTCTTCAGCGCTGGCAGCTGGTACAGCAACTGTGCCAGGCCACCGGCCAGCACGCCCCATGCCAAGGCCATGATGGGCGGGTCGAAATACGGCGTGAGCAGCACGGCGAAGGCAATCATCGCCACGTTCAGCAAGGTCGGGGTAAAGGCCGGCACCGAGAAACGGTTCCAGGTATTGAGGATTGCCCCGGCCAGGGAGGACAGCGAGATCAGCAATATATAAGGAAAAGTCACCCGCAACAGGGCGGTGGTCAGTTCGTACTTTTCGGCACTGTCGACAAAGCCTGGTGCGGTCGCCCACACCACCCATGGCGCCGCCAGGATGCCGATGGCGGTCACCAGCGCCAGAACCAAGGTCAGCAGGCCACTGACATAGGCGACGAAGGTGCGGGTCGCCTCCTCGCCTTGCTGGGTCTTGTATTCGGCCAGGATCGGCACGAAGGCCTGGGAAAATGCGCCCTCGGCGAAGATGCGCCGCAGCAGGTTGGGCAGCTTGAAGGCGATGAAGAAAGCATCGGTGGCGATGCCGGCGCCGAAAACACGCGCCAGGATGGTGTCGCGGACAAAGCCTAGCACCCGGGAAATCATGGTGATCGAGCTTACCGCAGCCAGGGATTTGAGCAGGTTCATCGAAAAGATTCACGCCAAGGGCAGAGGACGCTGCCAGACAGCGTCCGAATGTGCGATACTCCCGCGCCTTCGCAGGGGAGCCAAAAATTCCCGAGTTTACAGGTCGCGCAGCAGAAAGGAATATTTCCCTCTTGTTGGCGCACCGCTCGGCGGAACCTTGCAGGTGGCCTTGACATCCGTTCGACTGATCGGCATGATTCGCGGCCTATTTTGTTTGCTATTTACCTAAAGTCTTTCGAGGAGCTCGACGGTGGCCAACACACCTTCCGCCAAGAAACGTGCAAAACAGGCTGAGAAGCGTCGCAGCCACAACGCCAGCCTGCGTTCCATGGTCCGTACCTACATCAAGAATGTAGTTAAAGCCATCGACGCAAAAGACGCCGAAAAAGCGCAAGCCGCTTACGTTCTGGCTGTGCCTGTAATCGACCGTATGGCCGACAAGGGCATCATCCACAAGAACAAGGCTGCTCGTCACAAAGGCCGTCTGAATGGCCACATCAAGGCGCTGAAAGAAGCTGCAGCTGCCTAAGCGACGCGCTAGTCGAAAAACCGACCCTAGGGTCGGTTTTTTGTTGCCTGCGATTTGTGCAAGCATCCCGCCCAGTTGATTACGATCGGCTTTTTGTAGGAGCAGCCTTGTGCTGCGAATGGGCTGCATAGCAGCCCCAGGCTTCAGCTGGCAGCGGACATTGTCAGGGCTGCTACGCAGCCCATTCGCAGCACAAGGCTGCTCCTACGGAAAAGCGCAAGGCTGCACTTGGCAGCCCTGCCTCCACATCACTTGGCAATCTGAATCTTCGGCGCCCACTGCAGCCATTCATCCTCGGCCTTGTCGAACAAGGCGAACGTCTGCTGCGGCCGTGCCGGGTTGCCCATCTGCTCGCCATCCGGCGTGGCAAAGGCGATACCGCCGTCGATCATGGTCTCCACCGACTCGGTACGCACCGTAACCCCCTTGACCAGCCCCCAGTCGAAACCGAAGCCGCTGCTGTTCCAGAAACGGCTGCCGCTGCGCACCAGGGCCGCGTAGCGCGGCTCGATCAGGATATGGATCAATACGCGGTCAGCGCTCTGGCCCAGTTCGAAGCCCGTCACCTTGCCCACCGCAACCTCACGATAGGTCACCGGCACGCCCGGCTTGATCGAGCCACGGCGCGGGGCGCTCAGCGTCAACGGCAGCCCGACTTCAGGCACTGCCACCTGCGGGGCGTCGGCCAAGGCGATGAAATCGCGCTGCGGGCCACGGTCCTTGGCAGCCGGCTGCACTTCCAGGTACTGCCCGCCCACCAGAGTGTCGAGGTTCTGCGTGCGCACCAGGCCAAAGGCTGGCTTGACCACCCAAAACTGCGTACCGACGCGGGCGATACGGTCCGCCGCTTCGGTAATGCGCGCCCGCAGCAGCACCGCCTGCAGGTCATCGGTCAGGTCGACGCTCTCGATGCTGCCCACATCCAGGCCACGGAAGCGGATCGCCGTACCCGGCTTGAGGCCATCGGCACGGTCCACGCGAATGGTGATCAACGTACCCGCGCGGTTGACCGCATCCTGGCTGTCATGCAGGCGGAAGCGCGGGATGTGGCGTTTCAGGGGCACATCGGGCCGTGGCGTGTCGAATGCGATACCACCGGCCATCAGGGTTTGCAGTGACTCACTCTTGATCTTGATGCCCGAAAGGCCGCCCGTCAGGGTGATGCCACTGACATTCCAGAAGCGCGACGAACCGTTGACCAGCTTTTCGTATTCCTTCTCGATATGCACACCGATCAGGATGCGATTGCTGTTGCGGGCGAACTGGTAGCTCTGCACGCTACCCACCTTCACCTGGCGGTACATGACCGGGCTACCGACTTCCAGCGAACCCAGGGTGTCGGCGAACAGCACCATGTGCAGGCCTGGTGCTTTGAGGTCGAGCGGAGGCGCCTTGGCGCGGGCTTCGAACTCGCGTTCGGGCCGCGCGCCCCTTTCACCAGGGCGAATGGCAATGTAGTTACCCTTGACCAGCGCCTCCAGGCCGGTGATACCCGCCAGGGAAATCGACGGCTTTACCACCCAGAACTGCGTGCCCTCGACCAGATAATCCTCGGCCAACGGGTCCAGCGTAAGCTCGGCTGAGGCACTGGCCAGGTTGTCTGCCATTGTCAGGGCTTTCAGCGAGCCTACCTGGATGCCCTTGTACATGACCGGTGTACGGCCCGCCTGCAGGCCCTCGTAATCGCTCAATTTCACCTTCACCCGGATACCGGCCTGGGCCGCATCAAAGTCCTCATACAGACGGAACGGCAGGTTCGAGTCGGTGGGTGGACTGTCCTTGCGGTGTTCCGGCGTGGCAAAGGCGATACCACCGGCGACAATGCTCGACAGCGATTCACTACGCACTTTCACGCCCGACAGCGAGGCATCGATGCTGACGCCGCTGGCATTCCAGAAACGCGTGTGCTTGCGCACCAGGCTGGCATAGGCCGGCTCGATGAAGACCTTTATCTCGACGGTGCTCTGGTCCTCGGACAGGCGGTAGCTTTTAACCCGGCCAACCTGGATCTGCTTGTAGAACACCGGGCTGTCACGGTTGAGCGACCCAAGCCGCTCAGCCTTGAGGGTAAGGTGCAGGCCCGGCTCGGTGTCCGACAGCGGCGGCGCAACCTTCAAGGCAGTAAAACGCTTGGTGCGCTCCCCCTCCCCTGGGCTGACGGCGATGTAGTTGCCTGACACCAGAGTTTCCAGGCCGGAAATACCCGCCAGGCTGACGCTCGGCTTCACCAGCCAGAAACGCGTGCCTTTGGTCAGATGCGGCTCGGCAGCCTTGTTCATCTCGATGGTGGCGATCACTCCCTGGTTCTCACCCTTGGCGTCGAGCACCAGGCTCTTGACCTTGCCAACCGGCATGCCCTTGTAGATCACCTCGGTCTTGTTGGCGACGATACCCTCACCCGACTCGAAGCGGACTTCAATTTCCACACCGGCATCACGGTAAGCCTGCCACGCAAGCCAGCCACCGATCATCAAGGCGATCAAAGGCAGGATCCATATGGCCGACCAGTTCGAGGCTGGGCGGGTTTTAGCCGTTGGCAGGTCACTCATGGTCGTCATCCGACTCCGTGTTGTCCCAAATCAGTCGGGGATCGAAAGTTAAAGCGGCAAGCATTGTCAGGATCACCACAGTTGCAAAGGCGACAGCGCCCAGGTTGGCTTCGACACTGGCTATTCGGCCGAAATTCACCACCGCCACCAGGATGGCGATGACAAAGATATCGAGCATGGACCAGCGCCCAATGAATTCGATGAAGCGGTACATCAATATCCGTTGCCGTGCCGAAAGCGGCTGACGGCGCTGAACGGAGTACAACAGCAAGCCGATGCCCACCAGTTTGAACGTGGGCACCAGGATACTGGCAATGAACACCACGGCAGCAATGGGCACCATGCCATGCTTGAGCAAGGTGATGACGCCGGACATGATCGTGTCGGGGCTGCCTTGGCCCAGGGTGCTCACGGTCATGATCGGCAGCATGTTGGCCGGGATGTACAGGATCGACGCGGCAATCAGCAGCGCCCAGGTACGCGCGATGCTGTTCGGCCGACGGGCATGCACGATGGCACCGCAGCGTGTACAGGTTTGTGAAGTGCTGTCTGGCTGTTGCCGGTTCAGCTCGTGACATTCATTGCAGACAAGAATGCCTGCATCAATCGCCCGCATGCAGGTCCTCCCCTGATAGCGCACTCCAGATCTGATGCGGTGACATCACCACCTCGAGCCACACCTGGATCAATAACAGGCTGATGAAGCAGAACAGCCCCAGGCCTACCGTCAGCTCGGCCAGGTCCACCAGCTTGACGATGGCTACCAGCACGCCCATGAAATAGACCTCGAGCATGCCCCAGTCACGCAAGTGGTGATAGATGCGGTAGAACAGCAGGCCGAAACTACGCCCCACGTTCAGACGGATACTCAAGAGCACGACCAGCTGACAGAGCAGTTTTGCCAGAGGGATGGCCATGCTGCACAAGAAAACCACGACGGCCACACCGCGCATTTCCGAGTTGTACAGGCCCAGCACGCCGCTCCAGACAGTATCGTCCGATGTCTGGCCAAGCAGGTGCAGCTGCATGATCGGCAGGAAATTGGCAGGCACAAACAGCAGCAAGGCGGTGAGCACCAGGGCCAGGCTGCGGTTGACCACATTGTGCCGATGGGCGTACAGCTCATAGCCGCAGCGCGGGCATTGGGCTTTCTCATCATGCTGGAGCACGGGCTTGCGCAGCAGCAGGTCACATTCATGACAGGCGACAAGCTCGTCCAACGGCAACTGGGCCAGGGTTTCAGGTTCGACAGGATTGGGCATATAGCGCTTCTGAATAGGTGCGTGGGCCTATTCTAGTGTTCTGGCTCGAATTGTGGGAGGCGACGATTGAACGGTGACCAGTGCGGGCGAGTCGAGGCGTCGAACCGCCGCGAAGCGGGCGACGTGGTGGATGGCACCGGCTATGCCGGTGTTCGCGGGTGAACCCGCTCCCACAGGGACTGCGTATGCCCAGGAATTTTTGCGCCACAAAGACAAAACCCCTACCTGCATGCGCAGATAGGGGTTTTGAGAAATGAATCTTGACGATGACCTACTCTCACATGGGGAAACCCCACACTACCATCGGCGATGCATCGTTTCACTGCTGAGTTCGGGATGGGATCAGGTGGTTCCAATGCTCTATGGTCGTCAAGAAATTCTGTTGCCAGAATGTCCAGATGGACAGCCCAGCGAATTCGGATATGCGATATTTGTGATGTTGCGAACTTTCGGTTGCTTCGTCTTCACCACCGCAATCTGCGCTAGCAAATTGCTTGGGTGTTATATGGTCAAGCCTCACGGGCAATTAGTATTGGTTAGCTCAACGCCTCACAGCGCTTACACACCCAACCTATCAACGTCGTAGTCTTCGACGGCCCTTTAGGGGATTCAAGATCCCAGTGAGATCTCATCTTGAGGCAAGTTTCCCGCTTAGATGCTTTCAGCGGTTATCTCTTCCGAACATAGCTACCCGGCAATGCCACTGGCGTGACAACCGGAACACCAGAGGTTCGTCCACTCCGGTCCTCTCGTACTAGGAGCAGCCCCTCTCAAATCTCAAACGTCCACGGCAGATAGGGACCGAACTGTCTCACGACGTTCTAAACCCAGCTCGCGTACCACTTTAAATGGCGAACAGCCATACCCTTGGGACCGGCTTCAGCCCCAGGATGTGATGAGCCGACATCGAGGTGCCAAACACCGCCGTCGATATGAACTCTTGGGCGGTATCAGCCTGTTATCCCCGGAGTACCTTTTATCCGTTGAGCGATGGCCCTTCCATACAGAACCACCGGATCACTAAGACCTACTTTCGTACCTGCTCGACGTGTTTGTCTCGCAGTCAAGCGCGCTTTTGCCTTTATACTCTACGACCGATTTCCGACCGGTCTGAGCGCACCTTCGTACTCCTCCGTTACTCTTTGGGAGGAGACCGCCCCAGTCAAACTACCCACCATACACTGTCCTCGATCCGGATAACGGACCTGAGTTAGAACCTCAAAGTTGCCAGGGTGGTATTTCAAGGATGGCTCCATGAGAACTGGCGTCCCCACTTCAAAGCCTCCCACCTATCCTACACAAGCAAATTCAAAGTCCAGTGCAAAGCTATAGTAAAGGTTCACGGGGTCTTTCCGTCTAGCCGCGGATACACTGCATCTTCACAGCGATTTCAATTTCACTGAGTCTCGGGTGGAGACAGCGCCGCCATCGTTACGCCATTCGTGCAGGTCGGAACTTACCCGACAAGGAATTTCGCTACCTTAGGACCGTTATAGTTACGGCCGCCGTTTACCGGGGCTTCGATCAAGAGCTTCGCTTGCGCTAACCCCATCAATTAACCTTCCGGCACCGGGCAGGCGTCACACCCTATACGTCCACTTTCGTGTTTGCAGAGTGCTGTGTTTTTAATAAACAGTCGCAGCGGCCTGGTATCTTCGACCGGCATGGGCTTACGGAGCAAGTCCTTCACCCTCGCCGGCGCACCTTCTCCCGAAGTTACGGTGCCATTTTGCCTAGTTCCTTCACCCGAGTTCTCTCAAGCGCCTTGGTATTCTCTACCTAACCACCTGTGTCGGTTTGGGGTACGGTTCCCAGTTATCTGAAGCTTAGGAGCTTTTCTTGGAAGCATGGTATCAACCACTTCGTCGCCTAGAGGCAACTCGTCATCAGCTCTCGGCCTTGAAATCCCGGATTTGCCTAAGATTTCAGCCTACCACCTTAAACCTGGACAACCAACGCCAGGCTGGCCTAACCTTCTCCGTCCCTCCATCGCAATAACTGGAAGTACAGGAATATTAACCTGTTTTCCATCGACTACGCTTTTCAGCCTCGCCTTAGGGACCGACTAACCCTGCGTCGATTAACGTTGCGCAGGAAACCTTGGTCTTTCGGCGTGCGAGTTTTTCACTCGCATTGTCGTTACTCATGTCAGCATTCGCACTTCTGATACCTCCAGCAAGCTTCTCAACTCACCTTCACAGGCTTACAGAACGCTCCTCTACCGCGTCATCAAAGATGACACCCGTAGCTTCGGTGCATGGTTTGAGCCCCGTTACATCTTCCGCGCAGGCCGACTCGACTAGTGAGCTATTACGCTTTCTTTAAAGGGTGGCTGCTTCTAAGCCAACCTCCTAGCTGTCTAAGCCTTCCCACATCGTTTCCCACTTAACCATGACTTTGGGACCTTAGCTGACGGTCTGGGTTGTTTCCCTTTTCACGACGGACGTTAGCACCCGCCGTGTGTCTCCCATGCTCGGCACTTCCAGGTATTCGGAGTTTGCATCGGTTTGGTAAGTCGGGATGACCCCCTAGCCGAAACAGTGCTCTACCCCCTGGAGTGATACATGAGGCGCTACCTAAATAGCTTTCGAGGAGAACCAGCTATCTCCGAGCTTGATTAGCCTTTCACTCCGATCCACAGGTCATCCGCTAACTTTTCAACGGTAGTCGGTTCGGTCCTCCAGTCAGTGTTACCTAACCTTCAACCTGCCCATGGATAGATCGCCCGGTTTCGGGTCTATACCCAGCGACTAAACGCCCTATTAAGACTCGCTTTCGCTACGCCTCCCCTATTCGGTTAAGCTCGCCACTGAATATAAGTCGCTGACCCATTATACAAAAGGTACGCAGTCACCTAACAAAGTAGGCTCCCACTGCTTGTACGCATACGGTTTCAGGCTCTATTTCACTCCCCTCTCCGGGGTTCTTTTCGCCTTTCCCTCACGGTACTGGTTCACTATCGGTCAGTCAGTAGTATTTAGCCTTGGAGGATGGTCCCCCCATATTCAGACAAAGTTTCTCGTGCTCCGTCCTACTCGATTTCATTGACAAGAGATTTTCGTGTACGGGGCTATCACCCACTATGGCCGCACTTTCCAGAGCGTTCCACTAATCTCAAATCAACTTAAGGGCTGGTCCCCGTTCGCTCGCCACTACTAAGGGAATCTCGGTTGATTTCTTTTCCTCAGGGTACTTAGATGTTTCAGTTCCCCTGGTTCGCCTCTTGCACCTATGTATTCAGTACAAGATACTCAGCTTATGCTGAGTGGGTTCCCCCATTCAGAGATCTCTGGATCACAGTCTGTTTGCCGACTCCCCAAAGCTTATCGCAGGCTACCACGTCTTTCATCGCCTCTGACTGCCAAGGCATC
The DNA here is from genome assembly GCF_023100865.1 of Pseudomonas sp. A2. Classification (NCBI taxonomy): domain Bacteria; kingdom Pseudomonadati; phylum Pseudomonadota; class Gammaproteobacteria; order Pseudomonadales; family Pseudomonadaceae; genus Pseudomonas; species Pseudomonas sp. A2. Next base: position 754,817 of record NZ_CP039127.1, on the reverse strand, counting down.
CACCGTATGCGCTTCTTCACTTGACCATATAACCCCAAGCAATCTGGTTATACTGTGAAGACGACATTCGCCGAAAATTCGCATGTTGCTCTTTCGAGCAGAACTCACAAATTTTACCTTAGCCTGATTAACCAGCAGTGAAACTGGTCATCAGTCTATATCTATCACATATCCGAATTTTTAAAGAACGATCTGACAAAAGTCAGAAATCAACATTCGATGCGAATGCTCATTTCCAAGTTCTGACCAGGAACAACACAAGACCCATACAGGATCTTGATTGTCTTCAACCATGAATCAAGCAATTCGTGTGGGAGCTCATCAGTAGGCTGATGTCGTCGATTAAGGAGGTGATCCAGCCGCAGGTTCCCCTACGGCTACCTTGTTACGACTTCACCCCAGTCATGAATCACACCGTGGTAACCGTCCTCCCGAAGGTTAGACTAGCTACTTCTGGTGCAACCCACTCCCATGGTGTGACGGGCGGTGTGTACAAGGCCCGGGAACGTATTCACCGCGACATTCTGATTCGCGATTACTAGCGATTCCGACTTCACGCAGTCGAGTTGCAGACTGCGATCCGGACTACGATCGGTTTTGTGAGATTAGCTCCACCTCGCGGCTTGGCAACCCTCTGTACCGACCATTGTAGCACGTGTGTAGCCCAGGCCGTAAGGGCCATGATGACTTGACGTCATCCCCACCTTCCTCCGGTTTGTCACCGGCAGTCTCCTTAGAGTGCCCACCATAACGTGCTGGTAACTAAGGACAAGGGTTGCGCTCGTTACGGGACTTAACCCAACATCTCACGACACGAGCTGACGACAGCCATGCAGCACCTGTGTCAGAGTTCCCGAAGGCACCAATCCATCTCTGGAAAGTTCTCTGCATGTCAAGGCCTGGTAAGGTTCTTCGCGTTGCTTCGAATTAAACCACATGCTCCACCGCTTGTGCGGGCCCCCGTCAATTCATTTGAGTTTTAACCTTGCGGCCGTACTCCCCAGGCGGTCAACTTAATGCGTTAGCTGCGCCACTAAAATCTCAAGGATTCCAACGGCTAGTTGACATCGTTTACGGCGTGGACTACCAGGGTATCTAATCCTGTTTGCTCCCCACGCTTTCGCACCTCAGTGTCAGTATCAGTCCAGGTGGTCGCCTTCGCCACTGGTGTTCCTTCCTATATCTACGCATTTCACCGCTACACAGGAAATTCCACCACCCTCTACCGTACTCTAGCTCGCCAGTTTTGGATGCAGTTCCCAGGTTGAGCCCGGGGCTTTCACATCCAACTTAACGAACCACCTACGCGCGCTTTACGCCCAGTAATTCCGATTAACGCTTGCACCCTCTGTATTACCGCGGCTGCTGGCACAGAGTTAGCCGGTGCTTATTCTGTCGGTAACGTCAAAACAGCAAGGTATTAACTTACTGCCCTTCCTCCCAACTTAAAGTGCTTTACAATCCGAAGACCTTCTTCACACACGCGGCATGGCTGGATCAGGCTTTCGCCCATTGTCCAATATTCCCCACTGCTGCCTCCCGTAGGAGTCTGGACCGTGTCTCAGTTCCAGTGTGACTGATCATCCTCTCAGACCAGTTACGGATCGTCGCCTTGGTGAGCCATTACCTCACCAACTAGCTAATCCGACCTAGGCTCATCTGATAGCGCAAGGCCCGAAGGTCCCCTGCTTTCTCCCGTAGGACGCATGCGGTATTAGCGTTCCTTTCGAAACGTTGTCCCCCACTACCAGGCAGATTCCTAGGCATTACTCACCCGTCCGCCGCTGAATCAAGGAGCAAGCTCCCTTCATCCGCTCGACTTGCATGTGTTAGGCCTGCCGCCAGCGTTCAATCTGAGCCATGATCAAACTCTTCAGTTCAATACTGCTTGGGTTTTTAAGAAACCCTAAACTTGGCTCAGCAATCTCAAATGACTATGTGATTTCTCGCATGGCCACTTGTGATGCTGATAATCTTTGTGACTATCAGTCCGTACTCACAAGCACCCACACGAATTGCTTGATTCGATTTGTTAAAGAGCGTTTGGTTAAGAGCGTTTCGTCTCAACCGAGGCGCGCATTCTACGCTTCCCTCATTTGCTGTCAAGCGTTTATTTTGAAGTTTTTTGCGAGAAACTCGTTTAGCTTCAAACACTTGACTCGCTGCGATCTCTCGTAGCGGGAGGCGAATCATACAGCGTTTAGAAGCGCTGTCAACCATCATCTCAACCGCTGGCGATCATTTGATCGTAGCCCTTTCAACTTCGCTTCAACTATCTAACTCTTTGAAAATCAAGGAGTTTGTCGTTCCGGCGTCGCTGGAAGTGGGGCGCATTATAAGGGGATTCAGAAGGCGGTCAAGGGTTAATTTCATTTATTTGAAATATCCCAGGCGAAGACCTTATAAAGGCCACCAGATGTTCGCCACAACACCTTCTGCACCTATGAGATCGAGCGCCGCCCGCGCGGCGCTTCGCAGCACAAGGCTGCTCCTACATCTGTTTCGGGCCAGTCACGCCTGTGCCTGCGCACGCGACCGCCTTGTTTGCCCGACGCGACATCGAGGTGGACGCCAAGGCGGTCGCGTGCCGTTCTCACAGGAATAATTGGCCCGAAACAAACGGTAGGAGCAGCCTTGTGCTGCGAAGCGCCGCGCGGGCGGCGCTCGATCTCACAGGCGCCAGAAAACCCAAGACAGCCACCTCTCAAAGCCAATACCATCTCAAGACAGGCCCATAGCCGCCCTGACGCACACGACAACCAAAAGCCAAAACACCAAACCCCAAAAACAAAGCGGGGAGGCCTGTCGGCCTCCCCGCTTCTGCTTCATCCCTTACAAACTAGGGAACGCAAACTGCGAAGCCTCATGGCTGGCCCGCTGCGGCCAGCGCTGGGTAATCGCCTTGCGACGGGTATAGAAGCGCACACCGTCCGGACCATAGGCATGCAGGTCACCGAACAACGAGCGCTTCCAGCCACCAAAGCTGTGGTAGGCCACCGGTACCGGCAGCGGTACGTTCACACCGACCATGCCCACTTCGATCTCGTCACAGAACAGGCGCGCCGCTTCACCGTCACGGGTGAAGATGCAGGTGCCGTTGCCGTACTCGTGATCGTTGATCAGTTGCATGGCCTGCTCCAGGCTGTTCACACGCACTACGCACAGCACCGGGCCGAAGATCTCTTCCTTATAGATGCGCATCTCTGGGGTCACCTTGTCGAACAGGGTGCCACCGACGAAATAGCCATCCTCATTACCGGCCACACGGAAACCACGGCCATCCACCACCAGCTTGGCGCCAGCAGCAACACCGTCATCGATGTAGCCCACTACCTTGTCACGGGCAGCAGCCGTCACCAGCGGCCCCATGTCCAGGCCGCACGAGGTGCCGGCCCCAATCTTCAGTGCCTTGATCTGCGGTTCCAGCTTGGCAATCAGGGCGTCAGCCACCTGGTCACCCACGCATACCGCCACCGAAATGGCCATGCAACGCTCGCCGCATGAACCGTAGGCCGCCCCCATCAGTGCGCTCACGGCATTGTCCAGGTCGGCATCCGGCATCAGCACCGCATGGTTCTTCGCACCACCCAGGGCCTGCACACGCTTGCCGCGCTTGGTGCCTTCAGCGTAAATGTACTCGGCGATCGGAGTCGAACCGACGAAGCTCAGGGCCTTCACTTCCGGCGCTTCGATCAGCGCATCCACCGCTTCCTTGTCGCCATGCACCACGTTGAGGATACCCTTCGGAAGGCCGGCTTCCAGCAGCAGCTGGGCGATGAACAGAGTCGAGCTCGGGTCGCGCTCGGAAGGCTTGAGGATGAAGGCGTTGCCGCAGGCGATGGCCAGTGGGTACATCCACAGCGGCACCATGGCCGGAAAGTTGAACGGGGTGATACCGGCAACCACGCCCAGCGGCTGGAAGTCGGACCAGGCATCGATGTTCGGGCCGACGTTGCGGCTGTACTCGCCTTTGAGCACTTCAGGCGCGGCGCAGGCGAACTCGACATTCTCGATGCCACGCTTCAGTTCGCCGGCAGCATCTTCCAGGGTCTTGCCGTGCTCTTCGCTGATCATCTGCGAGATACGCGCTTCGTTCTGCTCCAGCAGTTGCTTGAAACGGAACATCACCTGGGCGCGCTTGGCCGGTGGGGTGTTGCGCCAGGCCGGGAAGGCAGCCTTGGCCGAGTCGATCGCTTCCTGCACGGTCGCGCGGCTGGCCAACTCGACTTTGCGCACGGCCTGGCCGGTGGACGGGTTGAAGACATCGGCGGTGCGCTCACCCTTGGTAACCAGTTCGCCATGGATCAGGTGCTGAACAATGCTCATGCAAAACTCCAGATAAAGAAGGTTGAGGCAGGCGCGCGATGCGTTCACGCGCCAGGCATCAGAATCGGAAAGATCAGTCGATCAGGTTCAGGGTTTCGCCTACTGCGTCGAACAGGCGATCCAGTTCCTGCGGCGTGGTGTTGAAGGTTGGGCCGAACTGCAGGGTGTCGCCACCGAAGCGTACATAGAAGCCTTTCTTCCACAGTTTCATCGCCGCTTCGTACGGACGCACGATGGCATCACCGTCCCGGGCAGCGATCTGGATCGCGCCGGCCAGGCCGTAGTTGCGGATATCGACGATGTTCTTGGTGCCCTTCACGCCATGCAGCAGCTTCTCGAAGTGCGGCGCCAGCTCGGCGGCGGCCTGCACCAGGTTTTCCTTCTGCAGCAGGTCCAGCGCGGCGATACCGGCGGCGCAGGCTACCGGGTGGGCCGAGTAGGTGTAGCCGTGCGGGAATTCCACAGCGTACTCGGGGGTCGGCTGGTTCATGAAGGTCTGGTAGATCTCGCTGCTGGCGATAACCGCGCCCATCGGGATGGCGCCGTTGGTCACCTGCTTGGCGATGCACATAAGGTCCGGGGTCACGCCGAAGGCTTCGGAGCCAGTCATCGCGCCCATGCGGCCGAAGCCGGTAATCACTTCGTCGAAGATCAGCAAGATGTTGTGCTGGGTGCAGATTTCACGCAGGCGCTTCAGGTAACCCTTCGGCGGCGGCAGAACACCAGCCGAACCCGCCAGCGGCTCGACGATCACGGCAGCGATGTTGGAGGCGTCGTGCAGCTCGATCAGCTTGAGCATCTCGTCAGCGAGGGCGATACCACCCTCTTCCGGCATGCCTTTGGAGAAGGCGTTGACCGGGAGCACGGTGTGAGGCAGGTGGTCGACATCCAGCAGCTGACCGAACAGCTTGCGGTTACCGTTGACGCCACCGAGGCTGGTGCCGGCGATGTTCACGCCGTGGTAGCCGCGAGCACGGCCGATGATCTTGGTCTTGGTCGCCTGGCCTTTCAGGCGCCAGTAGGCACGCACCATCTTCAGCGCGGTGTCGGCACACTCGGAACCGGAGTTGGTATAGAACACATGGTTCAGGTCGCCCGGGGTAAGTTCGGTGATCTTCTCGGCCAGCTGGAACGACAGCGGGTGGCCGAACTGGAAGGCCGGGGAGTAGTCCAGTGTGCCGATCTGGCGAGCCACCGCTTCGGTGATTTCCTTGCGGGTGTGCCCGGCGCCGCAGGTCCACAAACCGGACAGGGCATCGAAGATCTTGCGCCCCTGGTCGTCGAACAGGTAGCTGCCTTCGGCCGCCACGATCAGGCGTGGGTCGCGCTGGAAGTTGCGGTTGGCGGTGTAGGGCATCCAGTGCGCATCCAGCTTGAGCTGGCTGGCGATACCGGCGGGGGCGGTTTCGGGCATGTTCATCGGCGGTTCCTCGGAAGACGATTAGGCAACGATGGATGTTGTTGCAGCTAAATTGGCACGGCGATAAAGTCTGGAAAAGCCAACATTTCTAATCTTCAGACAGGCCCTGACTAAACTAATGAGCCGACGCCCCGATCCACTCGCCCAAGTCAGCGATTTTGACATCCGCCTGCTGAAGATCTACCGCAGTGTCGTCGAGTGCGGCGGCTTCTCGGCCGCCGAAAACGTGCTGGGCATTGGCCGTTCGGCCATCAGCCAGCAGATGAACGACCTCGAGCAACGCCTGGGCCTGCGCCTGTGCCAGCGCGGACGCGCCGGGTTCTCGCTGACCGAGGAAGGCCGCGAGGTCTACCACTCGGCGCTGCAACTGCTCAGCGCTCTGGAAAGCTTTCGCACCGAGGTCAACGGCCTGCACCAGCATTTGCGTGGCGAGCTGAACATTGGCCTGACCGACAACCTGGTGACCCTGCCACACATGCGCATTACCCATGCCCTGGCCGAGCTCAAGGACCGCGGCCCCGATGTGCGCATCCAGATCCGCATGATCGCACCCAGCCAGGTCGAGCACGGCGTGCTCGATGGCAGCCTGCATGTAGGTGTGGTGCCGCAGACCAGCCCGCTGTCGGGCCTCGAGTACCAGCCGCTGTACAGTGAGCGCTCGCTGCTGTACTGCGCAGTCGGCCACCCACTGTTCTATGCCGATGACCAGCAGATCGACGACGACCGCCTCAACAGCCAGGAAGCCATCACCCCCACCTTCCGCCTGCCGGCCGAAATCCAGGCGCATTACCAGGCACTGAATTGCACGGCCAGTGCTTCGGACCGCGAAGGCATGGCGTTTCTCATCCTTACCGGGCGCTACATCGGCTACCTGCCAGACCACTACGCCACGTTCTGGGTGCAGCAAGGCCGCTTGCGTGCCCTCAAGCCCCGGGAACGCTTCTATGACCTGAGTCTCAGCTGGGTAACGCGCAAGGGCCGGCGGCCGAACCTGGTACTGGAAAGCTTCCTCGAAAGCCTGGCTGCGACACGCTGATGCCAGTCTGTGCCGCAAACGCTTGTCACTTCGGCACAGGCAGGTAATCTTGTCCGACAGCCGCAGCCACTGACCCGTACGGAATCGTCCATGACCCTAGAAGTCCCTGCGCATCGCCTCTCCGCCTCGGGCAAGCCCGCGGGCCGCATCCGCCAGAAGAACGAACAGGCCATTATCCAGGCCGCCGAAGACGAGTTTGCCCGCCATGGTTTCAAGGGCACCAGCATGAACACCATCGCCCTCAAGGCGGGGTTGCCCAAGGCCAATCTGCATTACTACTTCACCAACAAGCTGGGCCTGTACATTGCCGTACTCAGCAACATCATCGAGTTGTGGGACAGCACCTTCAACGCCTTGAGCGTCGACGACGACCCGGGCGAAGCCCTGAGCCAGTACATCCGCACCAAGATGGAGTTCTCCCGGCGCAACCCGCAAGCCTCGCGGATTTTCGCCATGGAAGTGATCAGCGGCGGCACCTGCCTGAGCGAATACTTCAGTGCCGACTACCGAGAATGGTTCCGCGGCCGGGCCGCGGTGTTCCAGGCCTGGATCGAAGCCGGAAAGATGGACCCGGTCGACCCGGTGCACCTGATCTTCCTGCTGTGGGGCAGCACCCAGCACTACGCCGACTTCGCCACCCAGATCTGCCAGGTGACCGGCCGCAGCCGCCTGACCAAGCAGGACATGGAAGACGCGAGCAACAATCTTATCCACATCATTTTGAAGGGCTGCGGCATCAAGCCGGCTGCCTGATCGTCATTTATGCCTTCTACCCTGCTCGACCTCTGCGAGTACCGCGAGGAAATCCGCAAAAGCCGCTTCATCACCCTGGCCGGGCCGATCAGCAGTGCCGCCGACGCGATGAGTTTCATCGAACGCCACAGCGACCTGGCCGCCACCCACAACTGCTGGGCCTGGAAGCTTGGCGCCCAGTACCGCAGCAGCGATGACGGCGAACCTGGCGGTACCGCGGGGCGGCCAATCCTCGCGGCCATCGAGGCGCAGGACTGCGACCAGGTGGTAGTGCTGGTAATCCGCTGGTACGGCGGCATTCAGCTGGGAACTGGCGGCTTGGCCAGGGCCTACGGCGGCGGCGCCAACAAATGCCTGCAACAGGCACCCAAGCGGCTGCTGGTACAGCGCAGCGAATTCACCTGCAGTTGCAGTTTCAGCGAACTGGCACTGGTAAAGCTGCGCCTGGCAGAGGTTGACGGCCTGGTTCTGGACGAACAATTCACCGCCAATGGCGTGGACCTGCTGATTGCACTCGGCGACACCCATCTTGCGCAAATTCAGCAGCAGTTGGCCGACTTGAGCCGCGGGCGCATTCTGCTCGAAGCACGTTGAACATTGCCCACAACAACTGTGGGCCGGCCTGTGGATAAGCTTGGGGCATTCGCTTGCAGGCAGCATTAATCAAGGGCTACAGAGGCTTGATCATATTTTGATCACCATTTGATGACAGCCGCAAACCGTTGATGCTCCTGACGTTATCCCCAGGTCCCCAGCCTGCGTACCCCCGCACAGCCATCTGCGCTTGCACACAATAACTGTGGACCAGCTTGTGGATAACCCGTGCGCCAACAAGCCGAAGGCCACGCCGTACAAGGGCCTGACGCAACTGGTGATTTTTCGTACAGCCCACAACGAGGCGCTCGGCACCACAGTGCATTATCCTCAATATCCTTCTTCGAACCGATCACGGAGCGCATCCAAATGGCTAACGCAAAAACCGCACTCATCATCGGCGCCTCGCGCGGGCTGGGCCTGGGCCTGGTGCAACGCCTGCAGGAAGACGGCTGGACCATCACCGCCACCGTGCGCAACCCGCAGCAGCCCGGCGCCCTAGCGGACGTGCCCGGCGTGCGCATCGAACAGCTGGAAATGAACGACACGGCCCAGCTCGATGGCCTCAAGCAACGCCTGCAAGACCAAGTCTTCGACCTGGTGTTCATCAACGCCGGGGTCATGGGGCCTCTGCCGCAAGACCTGGAGACGGTGCAGAACAAGGACATCGGCGACCTGTTCATGACCAACGCCGTGGCGCCAATCCGCGTGGCCCGCCGCCTGGTCGGCCAGGTACGCGAAGGCAGCGGCGTGCTGGCCTTCATGAGCTCGATCCTGGGCAGCGTGACCATCCCCGATGGCGGCGAAATCTGCCTGTACAAGGCCAGCAAGGCGGCCCTGAACTCGATGATCAACAGCTTCGTCGTCGAGCAACAACGCCCCGACCTTTGCGTATTGGCCATGCACCCTGGCTGGGTGAAAACCGACATGGGCGGTGAAAACGCCGAGATCGACGTGCTGACCAGCACCCGCGGCATGCTTGAACAGATCAAGGCGCAAAGCGGCAACGGCGGCCTGCGCTTCATCAACTACAAGGGCGAACCCTTGGTCTGGTGATTCACCAGGTCGCAGCCTGGCCGTGCGCAATGCCCGGCCAGGCTCTGTAGAATGGCGGCAACCGTACCTGATCGAGATGACCCACCATGTATGACTGGTTGAACGCCCTGCCCAAGGCCGAACTGCACCTGCACCTGGAAGGCTCGCTGGAGCCCGAGCTGCTGTTCGCCCTGGCCGAGCGCAACAAGATCGCCCTGCCCTGGGCCGATGTGGAGACCTTGCGCGGTGCCTATGCCTTCAACAACCTGCAGGAGTTCCTGGACCTGTATTACCAGGGCGCCGACGTGCTGCGCACCGAGCAGGACTTCTACGACCTGACCTGGGCCTACCTGCAACGCTGCAAGGCGCAGAACGTGATCCACACCGAACCGTTCTTCGACCCACAGACCCATACCGACCGCGGCATCCCCTTCGAGATGGTGCTCAACGGCATCAACCAGGCGTTGAAGGACGGTCGCGAACAACTGGGCATCAGCAGTGGCCTGATCCTCAGCTTCCTGCGCCACCTCAGCGAAGATGAAGCACAGAAAACCCTCGACCAGGCCCTGCCATTCCGCGATGCGTTCATCGCCGTTGGCCTGGACAGCTCGGAAATGGGGCACCCACCGAGCAAGTTCCAGCGCGTGTTCGACCGCGCCCGCAGCGAAGGCCTGGTCGCCGTTGCCCATGCCGGCGAGGAAGGCCCGCCCGAGTACATCTGGGAAGCCCTGGACCTGCTGAAGGTCAAGCGTATCGACCACGGTGTGCGCGCCATCGAGGACGAGCGCCTGATGCAGCGCATCATCGACGAGCAGATCCCGCTCACGGTGTGCCCGCTGTCGAACACCAAACTGTGCGTGTTCGACCACATGAGCCAGCACAACATCCTCGAGATGCTCGAGCGCGGCGTGAAGGTCACGGTCAACTCTGACGACCCGGCCTACTTCGGCGGCTATGTCACCGAAAACTTCCACGCCCTGTACACCCATCTGGGTATGACCGAAGACCAGGCCCGTCGACTGGCCCAGAACAGCCTGGATGCCCGGCTGGCCTGAATGACCTGACGGCGACATATCTGTGGCGCCGTCAACCTACCTGCAACGTCGGCACGCGGGCAATGCGATTGATCTGCTGGATACCCAACGCAGAAATATGCAATGCCCGCGAGTCCTCGGCCTCGCGCATCCAGCCAGATTGCAGGAACAGCCGGAACAAGGCCTGCCCCAGTACGCCACCCAGGTGCGGCCCCTGGTCGTTCCACTCGGTGCAGCGGCAGATCACACAGCCACGTTGCTGGTGCGGCGCCAAGGCATCGATGTAGACCCCGACCAAAGCCAACTGCCTCCGCCCCTCTTCGCTTACCATCAACTGCCGACCACTACCCTCCAGCCAGCCGGCCACCACCAGACGGTGATACAGTTCACCGGCCAGTTCCCCACCCAGGTGATCGCCACAGCGACGCGCCCTGCGTATCGACATGGGTAGCGGTGATACCGGTGCCTTGGCCCGCTCCCCCCTGGCACTCTCCAACTGGACACTGGCCAGGGCCTCCACCGCCGCCCCGACTTGCGGGGTGGCCAGCCGGAAGTAGCGCTTGCGCCCCCGCGCTTCGTGCCGGAGCAAACCGGCCGACGACAACAACGAAAGATGAGCGCAGGCCGATGACGAGGTCAGGCCTGTCATTACCGCGAGCTCGTTGGCCAGCCGCGGCGTGCCATCGATCAATGCCCACAACATGGCACTGCGCTTGGGGTCGGCCATCAGGCTGGCAATCTGGCTGATACTGCTGGCTGCGTTCATGTCCCTGTAACTCCCTGCAAGTTCACTGTGTGGATGCGATGGCCACCCCTGGCAGGGAAGCGCCTCTCGCTGGCACTGGCCTGGTTCGCCAGTATAAGCCGCAAAAAACGCCATTCAGGCAGCGCCGCGCAGTGGTGCCACAGGCAAAATACCACTGGGTATGCCTACCCATGGCAAGCAGTGAAGCAGTGCGTGAAAGCTGCCCGGACCGCGTGGGCAAGCAGCCCGGCACACATGGCAGGAGCCCGGGAACGACAGGCGGAAAAAACACCGGATGCAACTTCGGACGCGGCCGACAACCAATTTCCACAAGTAGCGCAAGCCAAAGCGAAGGTTCCACGTGCTTGCGGGCATTGCACCCCAAGCAGGAAAAAACATGTAGAAAACATTCTTGCCAACCGTCAGTCAGGACACTGATGCAGGTCATGGCGGGCAGAAGGTGCAGCGCTACACTTCATCCGCTCTCCCCCTTTGGAGGTATGCCGCGATGAAAATTGTCGTCAGTGCGTCGAGCCGAAACCCCGCTTGCCCCTGGCAGGTCCAGCTCGATCAACACGTGGTCAGTTTCCGCAGCGAGGCCGAGGCGCGTGCCTTCGTCGCCACGCTGGAAACCCGCCTGCATGCACCTCACCCGCTTATGCGGGAGCCTTGGCCGGCAAGCGTCGGGTCAGCAGCGCGACACTGACCACCAGCGCCCCGCACAGGCTGATCACCAGCGCCATCGGTACCGCACTGCCATCATGCAGCAGCCCGACCAGCGCTGCTGCGCCGGCGGCAACGCTGAACTGCAGGCAGCCCATCAGCGCCGAGGCACTGCCGGCCCGCGCCCCCTGCCCGCTCATGGCACACGCAGAGGCGTTGGGGATGATGCAGCCAAGGCTGGAGATGCAGACGAACAGCGGTACCAGCAGTGGCCACAGCTGTGTTGGCCGCATTGCCGCCACGGCCAGCAACACCAAGCCCGCAGCCAGGTACAGCCACACCGCACGCGCCAACAGAAACGCCGGCCCGCGCTTGGCCAGCAAGCGTGCATTCACCTGCGCCACCAGGATGAAGCCGGCGGCATTGGTGCCGAACAACCAGCCGTAATGCTCGGCCGGCACGCCGTAGAGCTTGATGAACACGAAAGGTGAACCGGCGATGTAGGCAAACATGCCGGCGATGGCGATACCACCGGTCAGGGCATGGCCGACGAACACCCGGTCAGCGAACAGACGCAAGTATTGGCGCATGGCGCCAGACAGCGGTTGCCGCGGTATGTGCTCGGGCAGGCTTTCCGGCAGGCCCAGGCTGACCGCCAGCAGGCAGCCGGCACTGAACAGGCTCAGGGCGAGGAAGATCGATTGCCAGCCGGCCACGTTCACCAGCACCCCGCCCAGCATCGGTGCCAGGATTGGCGCCAGGCCCATGACTAGCATCAGCTGCGAGAACACTTTGGCCGAGGCCACCGGGTCGCACTTGTCACTGACGATGGCCCGCGAAAGCACCATCCCGGCGCAACCGCCCAACGCCTGGACAAACCGCGCCAGCACCAGGGTATCGAGGTTGGGGGCATAGGCACAGGCCAGTGACGCCAGGGTGAACAGGGTCACCCCGAACATCAGCGGCTTGCGTCGGCCAAAGCGGTCAGCCACCGGCCCGTAGGCCAGTTGCCCGATGGACAGGCCAAGGAAGTAGGCGGCCAAAGTGGCCTGGACGTGTTTTTCATCGGTGGCGAACGCCTGCGCCATGGCCGGGAAAGCAGGCAGGTAGAAGTCGATCGCCAAGGGCCCGAACGCACTGAGTGCGCCCAGGATGAGCACCATTCGCAGGTTCATCAGGAATCCATAGCAGGCTAAGCAAGTGCTCGATTCTACCTGCTGCGGGCCCTATCGACATGAAAACATTTGCAACAATACAGGCCCTCGCGCGGCCCCTGTAGGAGCGGCCTTGTGTCGCGATGGGCCGCAAAGCGGCCCCAGCAAGTCATGCATCGATGCCAATATCCTGGGGCCGCCTTGCGGCCCATCGCGACACAAGGCCGCTCCTACAGAGTTCAGCGCATAGCCTGATCAGGCTACGTCGGCCTGATAACCCTCATCGCGAATGGCCGTGAGGATCTGCTCCTGAGCCAACTCGCTCTGCACCCGTACCTGCCTGGCCGCCAGATCGACCTCCACCTTGGCCGCGGCATCCTGTTCCTGCACCGCCCGGGTCACGGCTTTCACGCAATGGCCACAGGTCATGCCTTGTACATTGAACACTTGCATGGGGGTTACCTCCTTCGGGTTTTCCACAAGTCTCAAGCTTGCCATCGGGGCAAGGTCAAGACTTGCCGACACCAGCTGGGGTGGAAATCCGCGCGCGCGTCGGCCAAGCTGCGCCTTTGATGATCAGGCAAGCAGGAGATTCTTCATGTTCAGGGCAGCATTGGGCGTCGTCGGGCTATTGAGCACGCTGGCTGCAGTGCCACCGGCCAGCGCCGAGGGCAACTCGGACTACAGTGTGCTGATCATTTCCCGGGAGCGTCTGGAAGTGGCCACCAGTTGCGAAATCGGCATCTACCTCAACGACCAGCTCTCCGGGCGCGTGTTCCAGGAGCAGTCCACCTCGTTCAACCTGCCACCCGGCCCGGTGGACGTGCGCCTGCGCCTGCTGCCCGGGCAAATGCCCGGCTGCGCCCCGGGTGTCGAGGACCAACGCAGCACGCGACTGAACCTGCAGGCGGGCCAGATCAACAAATACCGCATCGCCATGGGGCAATATGGGCTGGAGTTGAAGCGAGCCGGCCTGGGCTATTGACCTTACCTGCGTGGCAAGGTTGATGCTGGAGGCCTGTCCAAGGAGGAGAGCCATGCCCGCATCCACCACATACGACCTGCCGATCTCCGGCATGACCTGCGCCAGTTGTGCCGGCCGGGTCGAACGCGCCCTGCGCAAGGTCACCGGCACTGAACAGGTCAGCGTCAACCTCGCCACCGAACAGGCCCGGGTCCAGGCCCCGGTCAACAGTCTGCCCGCGCTGGTCGAGGCCATACGCGAAGCCGGCTATGGCGTGCCCACCCGCACCGTCGAACTGCAGATTGGCGGCATGACCTGCGCCAGTTGCGTCGGCCGCGTAGAGCGCGCTCTCGGCAAGCTGCCGGGTGTTGAACGGGTCAGCGTCAACCTGGCCAGCGAACGCGCTCACCTCGAAGTGCTCGCGGCCCTCGACGACAACCTGCTGATCGACGCCGTGCAAAAGGCCGGCTACAGCGCCAGCCTGCCGCAAACCGCCAAGGACGACCAGCACGCTGCCCAGCACCGCCTGCGTAACGAACGCCTGGCGGTCGGCGCAGCGTTGCTGCTCGCCCTGCCGCTGGTGGTACCAATGGTGGTGCAGCCGTTTGGCGTGCACTGGATGTTGCCAGCGTGGGTGCAGTTCCTGCTGGCCACACCGGTGCAGTTCATTCTCGGCGCGCGGTTCTACGTGGCCGCCTGGAAAGCCGTGCGCGCCGGGACTGGCAACATGGACCTGCTGGTAGCCCTGGGCACCAGCGCCGGCTACGGCCTGAGCCTGTACCAGTGGGCGCAAGCCCCCGCCGGCATGGCCCCTCACCTGTACTTCGAAGCTTCGGCCGTGGTGATTGCCCTGGTGCTGCTGGGCAAGTACCTGGAAAGCCGTGCCAAGCGCCAGACTGCCAGCGCCATCCGTGCCCTCGAGGCCCTGCGCCCGGAACGGGCCGTGCGCCTGGTCGATGGCCGGGAAGAAGACGTGGCCATTGCCCAACTGCGCCTCGGCGACCTGGTACTGGTCAAACCCGGCGAGCGCTTCCCGGTCGATGGCGTGGTGGAAGACGGCAGCAGCCATGCCGATGAAGCCCTGATCAGCGGCGAGAGCCTGCCGGTGCCCAAGCAGCCCGGCGACAGCGTCACCGGTGGCGCCATCAACGGCGAAGGCCGGCTGCTGGTACGCACCAAGGCACTGGGTACCGAAACCGTGCTGGCACGCATCATCCGCCTGGTGGAAGACGCCCAGGCGGCCAAGGCACCGATCCAGAAGCTGGTCGACCGGGTCAGCCAGGTATTCGTCCCGGCCGTGCTGGTACTGGCGCTGATCACCCTGGTCGGTTGGTGGCTGGCTGGCGCGCCACTGGAAACCGCGCTGATCAATGCCGTCGCGGTACTGGTCATCGCCTGCCCCTGCGCCCTCGGCCTGGCCACACCCGCCGCGATCATGGCCGGCACCGGGGTCGCCGCCCGCCATGGCATCCTGATCAAGGACGCCGAAGCGCTGGAGCGCGCCCATGCGGTCAACCGCGTGGTGTTCGACAAGACCGGCACCCTCACCTCCGGCAGCCCGCGCGTTGTCCACAGCCAGGCGCAGGTGGGCAGCAGCGCCGACCTGCACCGCCTGGCCGGTGCCCTGCAGCGCGGCAGCGAACACCCGCTGGCCAAGGCGGTACTGGATGCCTGTGCCGAACAGGGCCTGGACGTGCCTGGGGTTACCGACAGCCAGTCGCTGACCGGGCGTGGTATTGCCGGGCGCGTGGAAGGCCGCGAGCTGGCCCTGGGCAACCGCCGCCTGCTCGATGAAAGCGCCCTGCCACCCGGCGACCTGGCCGCCAAGGCCCAGGCCTGGGAAGCCGAGGGGCGCACCCTGTCATGGCTTATCGAACGCGGCGCGCAGCCGCGTGTGCTGGGCCTGTTCGCCTTTGGTGACAGCCTCAAGCCCGGCGCCGCGCAGGCAATCGATACCCTGCATGCGCAACACATCAGCAGCCACCTGCTGACCGGCGACAACCGCGGCAGCGCCAAAGTGGTGGCCGATGCCCTGGGCATCGACGACGTGCATGCCGAAGTGCTGCCGGCCGACAAGGCCGCGACCGTGGCCGCGCTCAAGCAGGATGGCGTGGTCGCCATGGTCGGTGATGGCATCAATGATGCGCCGGCGCTGGCCGCCGCCGATATCGGCATTGCCATGGGGGGCGGTACCGACGTGGCCATGCAGGCCGCCGGCATCACCCTGATGCGCGGCGACCCACGCCTGGTACCGGCCGCCCTGGAGATCAGCCGCAAGACCTATGCGAAGATCCGCCAGAACCTGTTCTGGGCGTTCATCTATAACCTGATCGGCATCCCGCTGGCCGCGCTGGGTTACCTCAACCCGGTACTGGCCGGCGCCGCCATGGCCCTGTCCAGCGTCAGCGTGGTGAGCAACGCGCTGTGGCTCAAGGCGTGGAAACCCACCAGCAACACCCAGGAGGCCCCATGAACATAGGCCAGGCCGCCCGCCGCAGCGGGCTCAGCACCAAGATGATCCGTTACTACGAGTCCATCGGCCTGCTCAAACCCGCCACGCGCAGTGACAGCGGCTACCGCCTTTACCAGGCGGAAGACTTGCACAGCCTGGCCTTCATCAAGCGCTCCCGCGACCTGGGCTTTTCCCTCGAGGAGGTCGGCAAGCTGTTGACCTTGTGGCAGGACCGCCAGCGTGCCAGCGCCGATGTGAAAGCGCTGGCCATGCAGCACATCGATGAGCTGAACCGGCGCATCGAAGAGCTGGTGAGCCTGCGCGACACCCTTGGCGAACTGGTATCGCACTGCCAGGGAGACGAGCGCCCGGACTGCCCGATCCTCAAGGATCTGGCCAATGGGACTGCTGGTGGCTGCTGTCACTGAGCCACCCGCAACGCTTTTGGTATGCCATATACGTCCAAACACGACCGAATAGTCACCAACTGCGACTTTATCCAATAAATACGGGCGTTTCCCTACATTAAACCCGGATGCTGCCGATGCAATTGTTACCTGCCTCGTGTGTCGAAAATAACAAATCCGGGAGCGTCGATGAGCATCAAACAGAAACTGACCTGGGCATTCGCGGTCATCGCCGGCTTGCCCATCGTCCTAGTGGCCACCCTTGTGGTCCTCAACCTGCGTGGCGAAGCCCGCGACGGATTCCTCGATGGCAGCAGCCGGGAAATCCGCCAGGTCAGCAACGCGATGAACATCTTCTTCCAGGGCATCAACCAGAACGTCGAGTACCTGGCTGCGCAGCCGATGGTCGCCGCCACGGGTAGCGAACTGAACAAGTACATGAGCGCAGCCCCGTCCTATGAACTGGGCGAGCAGGCCAGCAAGCTGCTGGAGTTCATGACCCGCCTGGCCACCACGCATCCCAGCTATGCGTACCTGTCCTATGGGGTGAATGACGGTGGCTATGTCGGCTGGCCGGCCGGGCAGAAGTTCGTCAATTACGACCCGCGCACCCGCCCCTGGTACCAATTGGCCATGGCCAACCCTGGCAAAACCTTGCGTACCGGCGCCTACTACTGGGCTGCCGACGACGCCGTGCTGGTCAGCACCGTGCGCACCGTCGCCAACCAATTGGGCAACCCTGGCGGCGTGGTCAACGTCGACGTCTCGCTCAAAGGCCTTACCGAGATCGTCCAGCAGATCAAGCTGGGCGAAAGCGGCTACGTGCTACTGGTGGAAAACAACGGCAACGTATTGGTCGACCCTCGTGACGCCAAGCATAACTTCAAGCAACTGGCGAGCTTTGGCGACGGGTACGCCGAGCTGGCCAAGCACGGCAAGGGGCTGGCCGAAGTGGCGCTGAATGGTGTGCGCTACATGGCCAACATCTACCCGGACGAACAGCTTGGCTGGACCCTGATCGGCCTGATCGAACAAAGCGAAGTGATGCAGACCACCACCCGCCTGACCTGGCTGATCGGCGTGGTGGCCCTGGTACTGGCCGCGCTGTTCGCCGTGGTCGGTGCCACCTTCGCCAAGCTGATCGTACGCCCGATCAACAGCGTCACCAGCGGCCTGGAAGATATCGCCCAGGGCGAGGGCGACCTGACCCGCAACCTGGAGATCCGTGGCCGCGACGAAACCGCACAACTGGCCAGCTGGTTCAACCAGTTCCTCGGTGCCATTCGCAGCCTGATCCAGCACATCGGTGCTGCCGCCAGCAAGATCCTCAGCACCTCCAGCAGCTCGACCCGCGTTTCCAGCGACATGGCCGAAGCCGCAGGCCGCCAGCGCGAAGCGGTGGACATGGTCTCTACAGCCTTCCACGAAATGGTCGCCACCGCCAACGAAGTGGCACGTTCCTGCCGCCAGGCGGCACAGTCGGCCGACAGCGGCCAGCAACAGGCCCGCGAAGGCCAGCAGCAGATCGATGCCGCGGTACATAGCGTTGACCGCCTGAGCCAGGAAATCGAGCAGTCGGCGCAGTCGATCCAGCAACTGGAGCGTGACAGCAACGCCATCCAGTCGATCCTCGGCACCATTCGCTCGATTGCCGAGCAGACCAACCTGCTGGCGCTCAACGCCGCCATCGAAGCGGCCCGTGCCGGCGAGCAGGGCCGTGGCTTTGCCGTGGTTGCCGACGAGGTGCGGGCGCTGGCCAAGCGCACTGCCGACTCCACCGCCGAGATCGACGGCCTGCTGGGCAACCTGGCCAGCCGCACTGCCGAAGTGGCTGCACAGATGCACGCCAGCCTGGAGGTTTCGCAGCAGTCGGTGAGCCGCATCGGCCTGGCCCGTGACAGCTTCGGGCAGATCCGCGAGTCGGTGGATGTGATCCGCGACATGAACACCCAGATTGCCACGGCGGCCGAAGAGCAGCACCAGGTGGCCGAAGACATCAACCGGCACATCAGCCAGATTCACGGCGATGCGCAGCTGGTGGCCGAACTGGCCCAGGCGGCGCGGATGGATTCGGAGAGCCTGGCCGGGTTGTCCAATGAGCTGGATGCACTGGTGCGCAGGTTCCGTACCTGATGTGTTGCCTGCGCTGGCCTCTTCGCGGGTGAACCCGCTCCCACAGGGATCACCGCAGCTTTGCAAGCTGTGCAGTACCTGCGGGAGCGGGCGTGCCCGCGAAGAGGCCGGCACAGGCGACCAATCACTAAAGCCTCAATTCTCCCGGCGTCGCGCCGAACAATTGCTTGAATGCCGCAATGTAAGCCGAGGTGGAGTCATACCCACACCCCAACGCCGCCTCGGTCACACTCTCCCCGGCCTCCAGCAGCGCCAGCGACGACAACAGCCGCATACGCTGCCGCCAGTTGCGAAAACTCAACCCCGTCTCCCGCTGGAACAGCCGCATCAGCGTCTTCTCCGAGCAACCCAACTCTCGCGCCCACTGCTGCAACGTCTGCGACTGGTCCGGTGCAGCGATCAGACCATTGCACAGCGCCAGCAACCCCGGGTGCCGTGGCAGTGGCAACGAAAAGCCGACTTCGGGCAGCATGCGCAACTGGTCGAGCAGCACCGCCACCAGCCGCGCCTCGGCGCTATCAACCTCCGGGTATTCTGCCGGGAACAGGCAGAACTGCTTGATCAGTTCGCGCGCCAACGGGGTCACTTCCAGTACCCGGCATTGCTCCGGGGCCCACGGGCAGGCATCCCGGCGCACGTAAAGGCTGCGCATTTCGGCCTGCATCGAGGTGACCACTTCGTGTTCGGCATCGGCTGGTATCCACACGCCCCACTGGGGCGGGGCGAAGTAGCTGCCTTCCTGGGTATACACCCCGAGGACGCCGCTGATGGCATAGGAAAACTGCACCCAGTCGTGCTGGTGGCGGGTGGTCCAGGAGCCGGCGCCAAGACTTTCGGCTCGTGCATAGAGCGGCCTGGGCAGGTGGTCCAGCGCCGGAATGGGGCGGGGGTGTCCGATGATGGGCATGGTGGTTTCTTTTAGTTCTGACCAGACAAGCCTAACAGCTCAGCGCTCGACGATGACGGTCACCCCCTGCCCACCCGCAGCGCAGATCGATATCAACCCCCGCCCCTTCCCCGACCTCGCCAGCAGCTTGGCCAGGTTGGCCAATATCCGCCCCCCGGTCGCGGCAAACGGGTGCCCGGCCGCCAGCGAACTGCCCTTGACGTTGAGCTTGCTGCGGTCAATCGTCCCGAGCGGCGCATCCAGCCCCAGCCGTTCGCGGCAATAATCGGCATCTTCCCAGGCCTTGAGCGTGCACAGCACCTGGGCAGCAAAGGCTTCGTGAATCTCGTAATAGTCAAAGTCCTGCAGCGTCAGGCCATTGCGCGCCAGCAGCCGCGGCACCGCATACACCGGCGCCATCAACAGCCCTTCGCGACCAGTAACGAAATCCACCGCAGCGGTTTCACCATCGACCAGATAGGCCAGCACCGACAGCCCCTGCTGCTCGGCCCATTCCTCGCTGCCCAGCAACACCAGCGAAGCACCATCGGTCAGCGGTGTGGAGTTGCCCGCCGTCAGCGTGCCCTGCCCGCTGCGGTCGAAGGCTGGCTTGAGCTTGGCCAATTGTTCCAGGGTCAGGTCGGGGCGCAGGTTGTTATCACGGGTCAACGACAGAAACGGCGTCAGCAGGTCATCCTGCCACCCTTCGGCGTACGCGGCAGCCAGCGCCTGGTGGCTCAGCAGCGCCAGCTCGTCCTGCTCGGCACGGCCAATGCGCCAGGCCTGGGCCATGCGTTCGCAATGCTCGCCCATAGACAAACCGGTGCGCGGCTCACCGCTGCGCGGTAATTCGGGTTTCAGGTGGTGAGGACGCAGCTTGAGAAATGGCTTGAGCCGTTCGCCCAGGCTCTTGCCACGGTTGGCCTGCAACAGGATGTGGCGCAGGCCTTCGCTGACCGCAATCGGCGCATCGGAGGTGGTGTCCACGCCGCCGGCTATGCCGCAGTCGATCTGCCCCAGGGCAATCTTGTTGGCCACCAGCAGTGCCGCCTCTAGCCCCGTCCCGCAGGCTTGCTGGATGTCATAGGCTGGCGTCAGCGGCGACAGGCGCGAACCCAGCACGCACTCACGTGTCAGGTTCATGTCTCGTGAGTGCTTGAGCACAGCGCCAGCCACCACCTCCCCCACGCGCAACCCATGCAGGCGGTAGCGTTCGATCAGCCCTTCGAGGGCGACGGTTAGCATCGCCTGGTTGCTGGCCGTGGCGTAGGCGCCATTGGAACGGGCGAAGGGAATTCGGTTGCCGCCCAAGATCGCGACCCGGCGAAGTGAACGCATGCGCTTGTTCCTCCTGAAACAATTTGATCCGTACAGCCTAGGTGTTTTTACCGCATTCGAACGACCTTGCCACAAAGTTGGTCCACACTTTCAAGCTTGCCTTCCGGGAGACCCACTCATGAGCGATCGCTACCTCGGCTTTGCCAACTCCAACCTCGGCCGCCGTCTTGTGGAAGCCCTTGGCCTGCCACACCCGACGCCGCTGGAGCGCTGGCAGGCCGGCCGCCTGCGCCCGGTCGAAGGTGCCCTGGTACTGGGTGGCGGGCCACTGGCGAGCCAGGTCGAAGCCATTGCCCCGCGCCTGACCGACACGCTTTACAGCTTCAATACCGACAACCTCCAGGCCGAAGCGTGGGTGGCTGGCCTGGGGCCGAAGATCAAGGCCGTGGTATTCGATGCCAGTCACCTGTCCGACAGCGACGCGTTGAAGCAGTTGCGCGAATTTTTCCAGCCACTGCTGCGCAGCCTGGCATCGTGCGCCCATGTGGTGCTGCTGGGCCGCGCGCCAGAAAGCCTCGACGACCCGTTGGCCAGCATTGCCCAACGAGCCCTGGAAGGCTTCAGCCGCTCGCTGGCCAAGGAACTGCGCAACGGTGCGACCGCGCAGTTGCTGTATGTCGGCCCCGGCGCGGAGGACCAGCTGGAAGGCGCCCTGCGCTTCTTCCTCTCGCCCAAAAGCGCTTTTATCTCTGGCCAGGTGCTGCGCCTGCATGCCTGCGCCAGCCAGGTCGAGGACTGGACCCGGCCGCTGGCTGGGCGCCGCGCCCTGGTGACCGGTGCCGCGCGCGGCATCGGTGCCGCCATTGCCGAAACCCTGGCGCGGGACGGTGCCGACGTACTGCTGCTGGATGTGCCCCAAGCCAGCCAGGATCTCGACGCCCTGGCCGCGCGCTTGGGCGGCAAGGCGCTGCCCTTGGACATCTGCGCCGGCGACGCGGCAACGCAACTGCTTGCGGCCCTGCCCGACGGCGTCGACATCGTGGTGCACAATGCCGGTATCACACGCGACAAGACCTTGGCCAACATGACCCCGGAATACTGGGACGCGGTGCTGGCGGTAAACCTCAAGGCACCGCAGGTGCTGACACAGGCGCTGTACGACAACGGCGCCCTGGGTGAGAACGCGCGCATCACCCTGCTGGCCTCGGTCAGCGGTATCGCCGGCAACCGCGGGCAGGCCAACTATGCCGCGAGCAAGGCCGGGCTGATCGGCTTGGCCCAGGCGTGGGCGCCCCGGCTCGCCGAGCGCGGCGGCAGCATCAATGCCGTGGCACCCGGTTTCATCGAAACCCACATGACCGCCGCCATGCCCATGGGCCTGCGCGAGGCCGGGCGACGCTTGAGTTCGCTTGGCCAGGGCGGCCGCCCGCAGGATGTCGCCGAAGCCATCGCCTGGCTCAGCCAGCCGGGCTCCGGTGCAGTCAACGGCCAGGTGCTGCGGGTATGCGGCCAGGCCTTGATGGGGGCTTGAGCATGAGCCGACACTGGCACGACCTGCACAGCCCGGCTTCGCGCGCCAGCCTGTATCTGCGCGCGGCCAGCAAGCGCACCATCAGCGGCGACAAGCTGCCGGACGACGGCCTACGCTGTTTCATTCGCGTCCAGTCGGGCAACCTGGCCGCCTATCGTCGGCTGTGCCACTTCACCGACGATGGCCGCCTGCCGGGTACTTATCCACATGTCATGGCGTTCAGGCTGCAGCTGCAGTTGATGACCGCGCCCAACTTCCCCTTCCCGCTGCTTGGCCTGGTGCACCTGCACAACCGCATCGAAGTGATGCGCCCGCTGGGCGGTATCGAAGGGCTGCGCTTTGCGGTGCATGCAGGGAATCTGCAAGCGCATGCCAAGGGCGGTACCTTCGACCTGGTCACCGAAGCCGAAGACGGCATCGGCCTGCTCTGGCGCGAGACCAGCCGCATGTTGGTGCGCGGGTTGAAGCTGGAAAGCGAGGCAGGTGAGCCTGCCGAGGACGAACCGCAAGCGTTGCCAGAGGCGACCCGCTGGTACGCCGACAGCGATATCGGCCGGCGTTATGCCAAGGTCTGCGGGGACTACAACCCGATCCACCTCAGCGCGGCCAGTGCCCGGCTGTTCGGCTTCCCCACGGCCATTGCCCATGGCATGTGGAGCAAGGCCATGGCCCTGGCGGCACTGCGCGGGCACCTGCCGCACAGTGGCTTTGCCTTCGAGGTGGATTTCCGCAAGCCGGTGCGGTTGCCATCGGAGGTGATGCTCGGTGCCAGTGAGGCGGGGGCTGCGGGAGAGCTGCGGCTGGATGGGCATGGAGGCATGTTGCATATGGTCGGGCGCTGGGCCCCCCTGTAGGAGCGGCCTTGTGTCGCGATGGGCCGCAAAGCGGCCCCGGCGATGCCAGCGGCGAAGCTGATAATTTGGGGCCGCTTCGCGCCCCATCGCGACACAAGGCCGCTTCTACAGGGACCATGTCTGTCTTGGCGGTATACGCTTGCTTTGCATCGGGCCTGCGCAGAAGCTATGCAGCATTAGGAGACCCCCGATGAACCTGCAAGAACTCACCCAACGCCTGCACCAGATCCGCGACAACAACGACTGGCGCGGCTTTCACAGCCCGAAGAACCTCGCCATGGCCGCCAGTGTCGAAATGGCCGAGCTGGTGGAAATCTTCCAGTGGCTGAGCGAAGACCAATCGCGCCAGCTGCCAGCCGATAAGCTGGCCCATGCCGGCCAGGAAATCGGCGATGTGGTGCTCTACCTGTTGCTGCTGTGCAGCGAACTTGGCCTGGACATGGACCAGGTAGTGCGAGCCAAGCTGGCCGACAGCGAGAGGCGCTTCGCCCGATGAACGACCGTCACTTCGATGAGCTGGCTACCCGCTTTGCCGAAAAGATCTACGGCGGCGCCAAGGGCGCGATCCGCCTGGCCGTGCTGCAGGCCGACCTGGCCGAAGCCCTGCCTGACCGCCCGCTGCGCATCCTCGACATCGGTGCCGGGTTGGGTCACATGGCTTTGTGGCTGGCCCAGCGCGGCCACCAGCTGACCCTGGCCGAACCCGCCGCGCCGATGCTCGACGGCGCACGGGCGCGCTTTGCCGAAGCCGGCCAACCGGCCACCTTCATACAGGCCCCCTGGCAAGACCTGCTTGGCCAGCTGACCGAACCCTACGATCTGGTGCTATGCCACGCAGTACTCGAGTGGCTGGCCGAGCCCGAAAGCATCCTGCCGGTGCTGCACCA
Organism: Pseudomonas sp. A2; assembly: GCF_023100865.1. Taxonomy (NCBI): domain Bacteria; kingdom Pseudomonadati; phylum Pseudomonadota; class Gammaproteobacteria; order Pseudomonadales; family Pseudomonadaceae; genus Pseudomonas; species Pseudomonas sp. A2. Next base: position 730,665 of record NZ_CP039127.1, on the reverse strand, counting down.
GCTCACGGCCCCTTCCGGGTGGCTGTCGCTGGCCTTCTACAACCGAGACGCCCTGGTCTATCGCAACCTGCTCAAGGGCCATTTCCGCAAGTTGCGCAGCAACCGGCTGGAAGGTGAAAAGCAGAGCCTGACCCCGCAAAAACCGCTTGATCCACGGGAACTCAGGGCGCAACTTGATCCTATGTGGCAGGTTGAAAGCGAAAGTGGCGTGCGGGTGTTCCACGACTACATGCCCAAGGAATTCCAAGGCAAGGCCGAGCTGCTCGACCTGCTGGAAATGGAACTGGCCTACCGTCGCCACCCCAGCTTCGCCGGGCTCGGCCGCTACCTGCACTGGGTCTGCCGCCCCCGTTGACCTGCCCGCCGGGAGGAATACATGCCGTACCGTCTGTTGTGCCTGGCCGTGCTGCCGCTTGCCCTGGCTGGCTGCCAGGGCAGCAACCCCTACGTGGCCAGCAGCCGCCCGTTACCACCGGCACCGGCCCAGGCGGCCAGCACCTTCGATGCCAGTGCCTACCCGACACCGGCCCGTGATTACGGGCACTACCGTAGCTGGAGCTGGCTCAACGGCCAGTTGCCCAGTGGCTCGGTCGATACCGACCCGGCGCAACTGGCCGATGCCGTCAGCGGCGCACTGGACCAGCATGGCCTGCGTCCCGCCCGGGGCGGCCCCGGCGACTTGCTGGTCAGCGCCGACATACGCCTGGAAAAGCGCTTGCGCCAGGTACGTGACTACGATGCCTACGACCCTTACTACGGCCCGTATCCCTATGGCGGTGTCGGCTATGGCGGCTACCGCCATGGCTATGGGGGCTATGCCAGCGTGCCCATAGTGCGCACCTACGAAGTGCAGGTGATGGTGGTGCGTATCGACCTGTACGACGCCCGCAGCGGCCAGCCGGTATGGAGTGCCAGTGCCGAAAGCGGCAGCGACAAGGACTCGCCGCGTGAACGCGAAAGCGCCCTGCGCGATTCTGTGCACAAGGCGCTCAACGGCTATCCTCCCAGTTGATAACCAACGGAGAACCATCATGTTGCGCCGTCTCGTTCTACTGTCATTCGCGTTGTTGCTCGCCGCCTGCTCCAGCAATAACGTCCAGCAGGATTTCGATGCCAGCCGTGACTTTGCCGCCTACCGCAGCTGGGCATGGCAGGAACCGGGCCTGCAGTACCGCCCGGATGACCCACGAATCAAGAGCGACCTGACCGAGCAGCGCATTCGCCAGGCAGTTGCAAGCCAACTCGACCAGCGTGGCCTGCGCCCGGTACAAGGCGGCGCCCGGCCGGACGTGACAGTGCGCGCGTACCTGATCGTCGAGCAGCGCCAGCAACAGATCACCACCAACTACGGCGGTGGCTGGGGAGGCTACTGGGGCGGCTACTGGGGTGGCCCGATGTACAACGAAACGCGCAGCGTCGACTACAAGGTCGCCACTATCCAGATCGACCTGTTCGATGGGCGTGACGGCAAGCTGGTGTGGCGCGGCAGTGCCGAGCAGATCATGAACAACTACCCACCAAGCCCTGAAGAACGTAACAGCGCTATCCAGAACACTGTGACCAAGGTGTTGGCCAACTACCCGCCGGGGAGCAAGAAGTAACACCGAACGCGGTTATGCAGGCGCCGCAGCCCCTGTGGGAGCGGGTTTACCCGCGAAGAAAACAACGCGGTGCATGGCACCGGCTTTGCCGGTGTTCGCGGGTGAACCCGCTCCCACAAGGGTCGCCTGCGAGGCCTGTTTCAACAGCGACAAAATCCATCCCGACCACGCCTTTTTGCCTTTCCCGCCCCACTCGCCCGCAAGTTCCCGTCTATCTTCACTTAAGGAAACCTGACTGACCGGGTAGATGTGTTCAACATTTGGGAAGGGCTACCTGCCAATGCAAAGCATTGTTCTTCTGCTGTGGCTTGCCTTGTGCTCCGAACAGGACGTGCGTCAACGCCAGATATCCAACATGCTCACCCTGGGTGTGGCTGCCTGTGCCCTGGCCTGGCTTTTCGCCACTGGCCGCAGCTGGATCGGCGCCGATGCCAGCGATGCCGGATGGGCGCTGGCCATAGTCATGTTGCTGACCCTGCCCGGTTACATGCTCGGCCGTTTCGGTGCCGATGACGTCAAGCTGATGGGCGCCCTGGCCCTGGCCACCAGCCCGCAATACGTACTTGGCACCTTCATCGGCGCCGGTGTCAGCGTACTGCTGTGGCTGCTTACCCGCCGGCGCCTGTGGACGTTGCTCAACCCCAAGGTAAAAAAGCGCTTGCAGGCTTTGACCGAGGAAATGGGTGACAAGCAGGCGTTCGTCCCCTATGTGCTCACCGGTTTTCTTTTGACTGCTGTATGGATCCAGTGAGCAATCTCGTGGTCCGATGGCTGTACAGAATTTGTAATTTGTACAAATCCACTACCCCCGACTATTTTTAGTTTGCAGAGCGCTTGGCCCGGGAGCAGGACCGCGTAACGACAGGGAGTTGATCGTGTCCAGAGCATTCAGTGATGTGAAGATATTGGTGGTCGATGACCAACCAGTGATAGTCGAACAATTGTGTGAGTTTCTCGAAACCAAGGGTTACCGCTGCCTGCCGGCCCACTCCACTGACGAAGCCCTGGAACGTTACCTGGCAGACGAGGCCATTGGCGTGGTCATCTGTGACCTGCACATGCCTGGTCGTGATGGTATTGAACTGGTGCGCGAACTGAAGATACAAGGCGGGCAGCGCGCGTTCGAGGCCATCATGGTGACAGGTCGAGCGGAGAAGCAGGATGTGATCCGAGCGTTGCGCGAGGGCTTTGCCGATTACTACCAGAAACCCATGGACCTCGATGAACTGCTGGAGGGCGTACGCCGCCAGGAACAGGCCGTGCAGGAGCGCCAGCGCAGCTTCCGCGAGCTGGGCGGGTTGAGCCAGCGTCTGCAAGAGCTGGCAGAGTCGATGGACGAGCTTTACCAGGACCTGCAAAAAGCCCGGGGCCAGGGCATGCACCGGCGTGCCAGCGATGTGGACGAGAGTGAAAGCGAACTGCCAGCGGCGTTCGAGAAGCTGTCGCCACGCCAGCTGGAAGTAGCCCGCCTGGTGGGCAAGGGCCAGACCAACTACCAGATCGCCTGTGAGCTGGGCATTACCGAGAATACCGTGAAGCTGTATGTGTCGCAGGTGCTGCGCCTGACCCACATGCACAACCGCACCCAGCTGGCACTGGCACTGACACCCAGTTCGTCGCCGGTGCATCAGCGGTTTACTACCCATTGAGTGACCGGTAGGCACACCGCTTTTTTGTAGGAGCAGCCTTGCGCTGCGAAAGGGCCCTCATGGCATACAAAAGATTGCGCCTGAAATGGCCTCTTTGCAGCACAAGGCTGCCCCTACAGATCCTCGGTTCACCTGTTACAACTGGATAGCCAGTTTTAACGTCATGCGCGGCGCGCGGTCCAGGCTGTCCAATGCCACATCCGCCAAAGGCTTGGCCAGCTCCAGCGCCACATTGAACAAGCGCCCATCGCCCAACCGCACACCAAGCGCCGCCGAAGCCAGGTGGGCATCCTGCACAGGCCCCCGGTTATGCCAGGCCTGCGCCGTATCAACGACCACATAGGGCTGCACCAACGCCAGCCAGTTGGCGTGCATGCTGTAATTCACCTCGTAAGCCACACCCCAGCCCTTGTCCCCGTCCGCCTGGTCGCGCGGGTAGCCACGGCCGAAACTCTGCCCGCCAAACCCCGCACGCTCGCTGTCGGGCAAGCGGTCATCACTCCAGTACAGCGCCCCGGACACCACCCCCTGCCAGTTACCGAGCAACCTGTCACTTTGCAAGCCGGAAAGCCGCAACCGCAGAAAATCCAGATCGTAGTCGGCATCGCTGCGTGCACCCAGGTAATCCAGGCCCTGATAGACCCCGGCGCTGACGATGCGCAAACGGCCCTCTTCCACCTTGCGCCAGTCGCCCTCGAATGACAGCGCACGCACGTAGGTGTCGTAGTCCCGTGCCGATGGCAACCCATCTACCCGGTCCTCGAAGTGCTCACTGACCGAATATACCTGCCCCTGCACCACCATCCATTCATCCGGCCTGACGATCACCGGCTGGCGCAGGCCGATCGCATAGCGATCGCTGTCGCGCTTGCGGGTGATGTCACGGCCATCGTCCAGACGAATCCGCGTGCCGGGTTCGCTGCGGTAGCGCGAAGCCGACAGCAGCAGCTGGCTGCCGCCCGCGTCCAGGTACTGGCTGTAGGCCAGGCGCTGGTAATGCACCTGGTCATCCCCCGGCGGCAGCAACAGGCTGGCCTCGATCTGTTCGGCAAAGCGGGTCTGGGCGTGGCTGGTTGCCGTCAGCAGCGCCTGCGCATCGTCGCGGTTGCCATCAGCAACGATAACAGCAGCGCTGAACGGCTTGCGCTGCGCATGCACGGTCAACCGCGCAGCACCATCAGCGGTTTGCGCCACGGCCAGCTGCGGCTCTATCGTTACCCCCGGCAGGCGCTCGGCCAGGCCCAGGTAGCGCTCCAGCGTTTCCCGGGTCAGCGGGCGCTCGGTTGCAAGCCGCTCCAGCAGCTGGTGCAGATAGGCGCTTGCCGGGCCGATATCGCCGACCACGCGGTAATCCCGAATATAGCCTTCGACCAGCACCACATTGACCAGGCCATCAGCCACCTCCTGCGGCGGCAGGTAGGCGTAAGACAACAGGTAGCCTTCCTGTCGATAGCGCTGGGTCAGGCGCGCGGTGTACTGCTGGAGCTCGCCCAAGGTAGTCTGGCGCCCGATCAGCGGTTGGTAGTGTTCGCGCAGGTCGCTCAGGGGGAACACCGTGCCGCCTTCGAAGCGCACTTTATGCAGCACCAGCCGGGTATTCGCAGGCGCCCGCGCGGGGCTGTCGCCATCCTCCCCGGCCAGCTGCAGGTGAGCACTGACCGGACGGTAGGCGTCTATCGGCAGGTTGGCGCCGGGCAGGCGACGTTCGTACTCATGGCTGTCGAGAAAACCTGGCAAAGGCTCGGCATGGGCCGCAAGTGCCCAAGGCAGCAACAACAGGGGCACGGCCAGAGGACGCATAGGGCGCTCCATGTTCCCTGGGGCTGCGTTGCAGCCCTTCGCGGGCGCGCCCGCTCCCACCGAGATCGCGCTTTCCTGAAGCCAGCACCAAACCTGTGGGAGCGGGCGTGCCCGCGAAGGGCCGCAAAGCGGCCCCAAATTGCTTGACTGACAGGCATCAGGGGCGCCAGCCGGTCACACCCGTTACCTGCAAGCGTAGGTGCTGCCTCGGCCCTCGTCGAACGGCTACTCGCTGACTTGGAACGCCACGCGCGCCGTCTCGCCGCTTTCATCCAGCGCGCTGATTTCGGCCTGGCCTACCTGTTGGAAGCGCACCAGCAGGCTGTCCTGGCCCTGGGTTTCGCCCAATGGCTGGCCGTTGAGGAACCACCAGCGCCGACCGCCGCCGCCAAGCGCCGACACATGCAGTTGCAACGGCTCGCTGCTGGTGGCCGGGCGGCGCAGGTTGTCGCCTGGCCGCACGCCCACGATCGAAAGCGGTGGCGCGCTGGCCGGCACCTGCGGCGGGCAGGCCGGGTCGATGGCCGGCAGGCGCGCCGCACGTCGCTCCACACGTGGCAGCCAAGGCTCCAGCGGGGCGGGCCATAGGGCGATATCGCGGGCCTTGGCGCCCGGGCAACTGCCATCGACGCGCAGCCCCTGGTCGTTGACCCATACGCTTTCGCGCAGGCCCAGGCCGAGTGGCTGGTCGGCGGCCTGCAGGGTTGGCGGCGTAGTGCCGTCCAAAGTCCAGGCGAAACGCTGACGCCGGCAGTTGGGGTCCTTTTTGCTCATCGGCTGGCCCAGTGGCCAACAGATCGCAGCCACGCCGACATTCGCCGGCACCCGCTCCACCGGCACGCTGATGCCACGCTGGCTGTCACGGTTGCTCAGCAGGTCGTGCACCTGCAGCATCAGCGGCGCTGCCGAAGCCAGCCCGAACTGGCCGGGGACCGGTGTGCCATCGGGGCGGCCAATCCATACGCCGATCAGGTAGCGCGGGCCCACGCCGATCGACCAGGCATCGCGAAAGCCGTAGCTTGTGCCCGTCTTCCACGCCAGTTGCGGGCGTTGCACCAGCTCGGCATGCGGGTCGCGGTCGGGGCGCGCCTGACCGCTGAGGATGCGCCGGATGATCCACGCCGCCCCTGGCGACAGCAGGCGCCGTTCCAGCAACGGATCCTGTGGTTGCAGGCGCACCCTCGCACTGTTGCCACCCCGCGCCAAAGCCGCGTAGCCACCCACCAGGTCCTCCAGGCGGCTGCCCGCTCCACCCAGGATCAACGACAGGTTGGGCTCGGCCAAGGGCGGCAGTATCAGCGGCATGCCCGCCATGCGCAGTTGCGCGGCAAAGCGTTTCGGGCCATAGGCCTCCAGCAGCTGCACCGCCGGCAGGTTGAGCGACAGCGCCAGCGCCGAACTGGCCGACACCGGCCCGCTGAAACCCATGGAGAAGTTGCCGGGGCGATAGTCGCCATAGCGTCGCGGCACATCCTGCAGCAACGACTCGGAATGGATCAGGCCGTCATCCAGCGCCATGCCGTAGAGGAACGGCTTGAGGGTGGAGCCCGGCGAGCGCAACGAACGCACCATGTCGACATGCCCGAAGCGGCGCTCGTCGGCCAGGTCGATCGAGCCCAGATAGGCTCGCACCGCCATGGTTTGCGCATCGACCACCAGGATGGCAGCGGAGGTGCGCTCTGGAAGCCGTGCGCGCCAGCCCAGCAGCAGGTCTTCGAGGCGCCGCTGCAGTGCGGCGTCGAGCGTGGTGCGGATCAGCGGCGGGCTGTCGGCGCTGTTCAGGCGCCGGGCCAGCAGCGGCGCAAGGGCCGGTTCCTGACGTGGCGCCAGCACCAGCGGTTCTTCGGCAGCCTCACGGATTTGCTGGGCCGGCCACACCTGGTATTCGGCCAGGCGTTGCAGCACCTTGTCCCGGGCGCGCTGGGCACGCTCGGGGTGGCGGTCCGGGCGCAGGCGGCTGGGCGCCTGGGGCAGCACGGCCAGCAGCGCCGCTTCGGCCGGGGTCAGGTGCATGGGTGACTTGCCCAGGTATGCCCAACTGGCGGCCGCCACGCCCTGCAGGGTGCCGCCGAAAGGTGCGCGGTCCAGGTAGATCTGCAGGATTTCGCGCTTGGACAAATGCCATTCCAGCTGCGCCGTGCGCCACAGCTGGCGCAGTTTGCCGGCCAGGGTGCGGTCATGCGGGTCGAGCAGGCGCGCGACCTGCATCGACAGCGTGCTGCCGCCCGACACCACACGCCCGCCACGCAGGTTCAGCCAGGCAGCACGGGCCAGGGCCAACGGGTTGACCCCGGGGTGGCTGTAGAACCAGCGGTCCTCATAGGTCAGCAACGCCTGCAGGTACAGCGGCGAAACCTCGTCGGGGCTGACCGGGTAGCGCCACACGCCATCGGCATCGGCAAAGCGCCACAACGGCGTGCCGTCCTCGGCCAGCACCACGCGGGCCAGGTCGTCTCCGGGCATGGGCAGCGGCCATAGGCGGTCGGCCAGCCACAACAGGCCGAACAGTACCAGCATGCCGATCGCCGTGACGCGCAACAGCCTGCCCGCACGGGTACGCGGCCGCGTTAAGCTTGGCATCGGGAACCGACCTGGCCAGGTGATGGCCAAAGGCTTGGGAACGGCAACATCGCCGATTCGTTCATCAGGAAGCAACTATGCATGTAGAAGGTTTTTTCGAGTGGCTGGGCCAGGCGCTGGGGTCGTTGATCCGCTTCATCGTCGACGCATTGAGCGGGCTGTTCAACCTGCTGGCCAATGCCGGTGGCAATTTCATCGATGGCCTGGCGCGCACCTTGGGCATGGAGACCTCGCTGCTCAGCATCCTCGCCCTGATCATCGGGCTGGTGCTGCTGTACTCGGCAATCCGCGCGTTCATGCGCGCCTCGATCATCCTCGGGATCATCTGGCTGTTGCTGGGGTTGTGGGTGATGAGCTGGGTGATTCACTGAACAAGGCCGGGGGCCGCCTTGCGGCCCAATCGCCGACAAGCCAGCTGCCACCTCGCCCGCGTCGCCCTCAAGCCATGCTCCATCCTGTGGGAGCTGGCTTGCCGGCGATGAGGCCGGTAAAGGCGACAAAATTCTAGCGGGCTTTTACGGTCATCTCCCCTTGCCCATCCCCCACGGCCTGCAGGTTTGGCCGGTACATCGATTCAACCTGCGGCGGCGGCACGCGATAGGTGCCCGGGGTCACCGCCCGAGCCAGATACAGCAGGTGGGTGGTGCCGTAGCTGTCCAGCTTGAGCGCGGCGACGTAACGATCATCGCGATACTCCTGGTGCACCACGCTGGCGTTCTGCATCGATTCGCGCCATTCCTTCACCGCACTGCTGGCGTTTTCCAGGCTGGCGGCACTTTGCGCCAGGTTCTGGTTTTCCAGCTCCAGGCCCGCCGGTAACAAGTCCACCACCAGCGCATCCGGCACCCGGTCTTCAGCCTTGAGCGCCAGGTGCACCAGCACCAGGTCTCCGCTGCGCAGGTTATGCAGGTCCAACGGCTGGCCATTCATGCCCAGGTACTCACGGCGGATCTGCATGCCGTTGCCACCGGCCGCAGGCGCCTGGCGTGGGTAACCCGACAAGGTCAGTTGCTGGTACAGCGTCTCGCTGCCTTGGTTCTGCACACTAAGCGGCGAAGCCAGCAACGGGCCTTCGAGCTTCATGCCAGACTCGGCATTGTTGAACTCGCGCACTTCACCCGCGCTGTCCAGGCGCGCCTGCCACTGGCCTTCCGGTTTGCCCAGCAGGCCACGGCCGGCCAGGAACAGTGCATTGCGCTCCTGGGTCGACAGCCAGCGGTTGGCCGCCAGTTCATCCGACAGGGCGAACAGGCGCTGGTCGACCTGGCGGCTGGCCAGGTTGCTTTCCTGCAGCAGCGCCAGGATCAGTGCCTGGTCGCGCAGGGCGCTACCATAGTCGGCCATCCAGCCTTTACCGCGGCTGATGCCCAGGCCTGCCTGCAGGGCCTGCTCGGCACGCGGCTTGTCGCCCATCTTGTCCAGCGCCACCGCCAGTTGCACCAGTGGCAGGCCAGAGCGGGCGTCGGCGCGGCGTTCGAACAGGCCACGCAGGGCACCCAGGGGCGCCTGCTGGCTGCGCGACAGCACCAATGCCGCATAGGCCTGCACGGCGAAGCGGGTGTGTTCGGCGTTCTCGCTGTAGTCGACTTCGATCAGGTTGCGCTCCTGCAGGTAGCGCAGCAGGCGCTCGCTGGCCTTCTTCAGCGCTTCGGCGGGCACACCATAGCCTTGGTCACGGGCGCGCAGCAGGAAGTCGGTGACATAGGCGGTCAGCCAGTATTCTTCCTCGCTGTCCGAGCTCCACAGGCCGAAGCTGCCGTTGTAACGCTGCATGCCCAGCAGGTGCTCGATACCCATCTCGATCTTGCGCTTGCGCACATCGGCAGGCTCGCCCTTGATGCCCAGGCGCTTGAGGCTGTCGGCATCGGCGTACAGCGACGGGTAGAGGCCGCTGGTGGTCTGCTCCAGGCAACCGTAGGGGTAGGCTTCGAGGGCACGGATCTGCTCGGCCAGGTTCAGCGGTGGCCGGCTCGACAAGGCCAGGCTGGCTTCAAGCCCGGCGGGTTCGAAGGCGGCCAGGTCTGCTTCAGGCAGGGTCCATGGCTGGTCCTTCAATGCCACGCGGTAGTGCTTGAGCATCGCCGGGTAGGCCGGGCGCACGCCCAGCGTCCACTCGCGTTCGAACGCGCCGGTCGGCTCGTTCGGCAGCTGCAGGCCAGTGACCCGCACATGCACCTTGCCCTGGCCCAGGCCACCCTGGGCCTGTACCGGGATCATCAGCGTCGAGCGCTGGCCTTCAGCCAGGCCAACGTTCTGCACGGCGTTGGCCGCCAGGCTCAGCTGCCCTTCGGTGCTGATTTCAACGTTCAGCTGCTGGGCACGGCCCGACAGGTTGGCCAGGTCCAGCGCCAGGCTGGTGCGGTCGCCACCGGCCAGGAAACGCGGTGCCGAGAGCTCGGCGATCAGCGGCGCGGCGACCACGGTCTTGCCTTCGGCCATGCCGAACTGTTCCTCGGTCCAGGCCTGGGCCATCAGCCGCAGTTCGCCATTGAAGTCGGGGATATCGACCGTGGCCTGGCCCTCGCCCTTGTCGTCCAGGGTCACCGGCAGGCTCTGCTGGGCGACGATGGTCACCGTGGTGTTGGGGCGCTTGCCACCCTTGGCCATCGCTGCGTCACCGCCAAATGCCAGGCTGGCCAGGCGACCCTGTCCGGCTTCGATCAACTGGCCGTAGATATCCAGCTGGTCAGCACCGTAAGCCTTGCGCCCGAACAGGCTGGCGAACGGGTCGGGGGTCTTGAAGTCGGTGATGTTGAGGATGCCCACGTCCACCGCCGACAACAGCACATGCACCTGTTTCGGCACGCTGCCATCGGCATTTTCAGCCTTGACCTTCACGGTCAGCGGCTGTTTCGGGCGCATTTTCTCCGGCGCCTGCAGGCTCACCGCCAGCTTGCGTTCGGCGCGGTTCAGCGGCAGGTGCAGCACGCCCACCGCGCGTTTCGGCGTGGCGTTGGCCTTGCGCTCACCCGGGCGGATCACCAGCGCGCTGATGTACAGATCGTGGCGGGCCCACTGCTTGTCCAGCTGCACGTCGAACGTCTTGCCCTCGGCGGGCACGTCGATCTCCTGCCACCACAGCGGGCCATCGCTGGACTCGATCATCAGGTAGCCACTGCCGGCTGCGGGCGGGGTGACGGTGACCTTGGCGGTAGCGCCGTCGGCGTAGGCCGGTTTGTCCAGCGCCAGCTTGACCTGGTCCGGCCGCACCGCGCCGCCTTCGGCGTTGTCCTGGGCGCGGTAGCCAGCCCAGAAGCGCGCGCTGGACACCAGGCCCGTCTCCGGATCCTCCACCTCGACACGGTACGGGCCCCATTCCACCTGGAAGCTCAGCTTGGCGGTGGAGCCGGCCTTGACGCTGACGGTCTCTTCGCTCTGGGTAAGGAATTTCTCGTTGTAGGCGTAGCTCCAGCCATCGCTCTGCGAGTAGTTCCAATAGTAGTCACGGCGCTCGCGCACCAGCCGCACCTTGAGGTCGTTGGCCGCCAGCTTCTTGCCGTTGCGGTCGGCCACCAGGAACTCGAACTCCACCGGCCCGTCACTGTCGGTTTCCTCGCCGTCGAACAGGCCACGCAGGCCCGGCAGGCGCTCGGCCGGCCAGATGGGTTGCTCCAGGCGGCGGGTAATCGGCCGGCCACCGGACTCCTGCAGGCTGGCCTGCACGGTCAGTTGCAGCGGCGAGCGGGCTTCGGCCCAGCGGCTTTCGATATCGACCACGGCCTTGCCGGCCTGGTCGAGGGTGACTTCGTCCAGCTCCAGGTCCTGGTTCAGCTCGGTTTCGGTGACCGAGCCGAACTGGTAGCCAGGCAGCGCCGGTACCGCCTCGCGCAGCGGGCGAACATAGGCCTGGCCGCTCAGGCGGTTGCCGGCAGCCGGGGCGCCGTATAGGTAACGGCCATTGACCTGGATGCGCGCATCCTGATCCGGAGACAACGGTTTGCTGCTGCCCTTGAGTTCCAGCGCCAGGCGCTCGGGCAAGAAGTCTTCGACGAGAAATTCATACACCTGCTTGCGCCCGCCGCCCAGGTCGAGCAGCAGTTGCCAGCGGCCGGTCGGGGCCTCGCTGGCCAACTGCAGCTGGTATTGGTACAGGCCGTTGCCGTCGGCTTCCCAGACGAACTTGCGGCTGACCTGCTCATCCGGGCGACGCACTTCCACGCTCACTGGCTGCGCCTTGACCGGCTTGCCGTCCTGGTCGCGCAGCAGGCCGTTGAGCAACACCGTTTCCCCGGGGCGATACAGGTCACGCGGGCCGAAGATGAAGAACTGCAGCGGGTTGGCCTGCGGGCCGGTGATGTCGAACTCGGCCAGGTCCAGCGCCGCGCTGCTCAGGCGCAGCAGGGTGGTGTGCACGCCCTGGGTGGCGATCAGGGTGTCGGCCTTGGGCGTGATCGGCAGCTGGGCGTGGCCATCGCTATCGGTGCTGGCCTGGGCCAGCAGCTTGCCCTTGTCGTCATGGATTTCCAGGTTCACGCCGTTCATCGCCTTGCCACCTTCCAGGGCCTGGGCGAACACATCGAGGCGGTCGCGGTAGCGATGCGCGGACACACCGATGTCGCTGAGAGTGAACAGCGTCGCTGGTTGCGAGTAGTCGTAGGTGCCCGAGGCACGCATCACCGCCAGGTACACGCCTGGCTCCTGCAGCGGCTTGATGCCGGCGATCGGCAGCAGCACGGTCTCGCGGGTGTTGCGTGCGGGGTTGAGGTCGAAGCGGCCGCTGTAGACCAGATCGGCCATGTCCAGGGTTTCCTTGGACTGGTAGTAGTACAGGCTGCTGTTGCGCCCCCAGTTGACCAGGAAGGTCGAGAGCATGTCCGGCTTCACGCGGAAGAACTCGACATCGACCTTGTCGACGTTGAGCGCGATCACCGGCAGCCCCTCGGCCAGGCGCGTGGGCAGCAGCGAACCGCGGCTGGCGAAGCCGATGGTCGGCTGCATGTCGCGGGTTTCCAGGCGGCTGATCGACTCGCTGTCCAGTTGCTTGCCATTGACCGCCAGCAGGCCCTTGTCGACGGTCAGCACCAGTTTGCGCTGCGGCTCCAGATGGCGCAGGCGCAGCTCCATCTGGTTGTCGGAGAGCTCCCAGGCGCCGTCGAGCTTGCCTTTGACGGTGTCGACCAGGTGCACTTTGCTGGCGAAGTCCTGTTTGGCATCCAGCGGCGCGGAGAAGCTGATCGACAGCGTCGCGGCGCCATCGAGCTGCACTTCGGAAACATCCAGCACCGTCAGCTCGCGGCCCTCGTAGCGTTTTCCGAGTTCGGCCTGGTCTTCGCGTTGGGGTGCCGGGGTGGCGACGGGCGCTGTGGCCGCCGGCTTTTCGGATGGCGCCGGCTTGTCCGGCGTCGAAGAGTCACAGGCACTGAGCAAAGCCAGCGCGCAGGCCAGCAACAATCCTTTGTTGAACATGGAGTAGAACTCTTTGGCAGCGTGTACGTGAGGGCAGCAACTATAGCGCAACTATGGTCGCGCGAATTGGCTGCATGGCCGGTACACTGCTGGCAATTTAGAAAAGCGGGGGCGCTTTGCGCCCCTTTCGCGACACAAGGTCGCTCCTACAGAGACCGCGGCAACCTGGAAGGCCTTGCGGCCCCTGTAGGAGCGACCTTGTGTCGCGAAAGGGCTGCGCAGCAGCCCCAGGATTCCCCAGGACACCCGATGACCTCACTGACCACCGACTGGCAGCACCGCCCCACCCACCACAAGGTCTGGGCCCTGGCCGCGCCGATGATCCTGTCCAATATCTCCGTGCCGCTGGTAGCCCTGGTCGACAGCACGGTCATCGGCCACCTCCCCCACGCCCACCAGTTGGGTGCCGTAGCCGTGGGCGCCACGCTGTTCACCTTCATGGTCGGCCTGATGGGTTTCCTGCGCATGGGCTCTACCGGCTTCGCCGCCCAGGCCGCCGGCCGAGGCGACGGTGCAGCGTTGCGCCAGGTACTGGTACAAGGGCTGCTGCTGGCGGTGGGCTTCGCTCTGCTGATCGGCCTGCTGGCCCTGCCCTTCAGTCAGCTGGCGCTGCACGCGATGGAACCCAGCGCGGCCCTGCAGCAAGCCACCGAAGACTTCTTCCATACCCGCTTGCTTGGCCTGCCCGCGGCACTGGCCAGCTACGCCCTGGTCGGCTGGTTCCTAGGCACCCAGAACGCCAGGGCGCCACTGGCCATCCTGCTGACCACCAACCTGCTGAACATCGCCTTGAACCTGTGGTTCGTGCTTGGCCTGGACTGGGGCGTGCTGGGTTCGGCGCGGGCGTCGGTGATCGCCGAATGGAGCGCCGCCCTGCTCGGCCTGGCCCTGACCCGCCCGGCCCTGCGCGCCTACCCGGGGCAGATCGTGTGGGCGGCGCTCAAGCGCTGGCAGGCCTGGCGGCCGCTGCTGGCGGTGAACCGCGACATCTTCCTGCGCAGCCTGGCGCTGCAACTGGTGTTCCTGCTGATCACCGTGCAAGGCGCTCGTCTGGGCGAAGCCACCGTGGCGGCCAATGCCCTGCTGCTCAACGGCCTGCTGCTGACTGCCTATGCGCTTGACGGGTTGGCGCACGCGGTAGAGGCCCTGTGCGGCCATGCCATTGGCGCCCGCGACCGCGACACATTGCGCCGCTCGCTGGTGGTGGCCTGTGGCTGGTCGCTGATCACCAGCCTGGGGTTTGCCGGGTTGTTCCTGCTGGGCGGGCACCTGTTCATCGATTTGCAGACCGACATCGAGAGTGTGCGGGCAGCGGCTTATCCGTACCTGCCGTACCTGGCATTGCTGCCATTGATTGCGGTGTGGAGCTATTTGCTGGATGGCTTGTTCATAGGCGCGACCCGGGCGCGGGAGATGCGTAATGCGATGTTGGTGTCGGTGGTGATTGCGCTGCCCTTGGGAGTGCTCATGAGTGGGTTTGGCAACCATGGGTTGTGGTTGGCGTTTCTCGGGTTCATGGGGTTGCGGGCGGTGACATTGGGGTGGGTGGGGTGGCGGTTGCAGGAAAAAGGTGAGTGGATTCAGTAATGCCGGGGCCGCTTTGCGGCCCATCGCGACGCAAGGCCGCTCCTACATGGAGACGGCCTGGTATCGCGATCACCTGCGGATTCACAGCCACACACAATCCCAATGTGGATAATCACCAGCCCGCCGCACCAGCCCAGCCCGAATGGGATTGGCGATGATGTAGCGGGCAGCGGCCTTTACATCCTCCTCCTTGCGCAGCGCCCGGTCGTAAAAGCCGGGTTGCCAGATGTGCTGTCGCTCGGCACCTGTACGGTAGAGCGCGCAACTGCTTCGCGACTTGAAGGCACACATGAGTTTGCCCAGGCTGGTCGGGCCGAGCTCGATCAGCCAATGCAAATGGTCCGGCATCAAGACCCAGGCCAGCGAACGGCAACTCCCCTCTCGATCACTCAGCCGCAATTGCTGAATGGCCGAACGCGCAAACCAGAGGTTCTCGAATAACGGGAGGCGATGGCGTGTGATGGTGGTTAGCAGGTAGAGCCGTCCTGGCTCTGAAAAGCGCCCTTGGCGCAAGCGATGGTTGCCGTGACGATCCATGTCGACTTCCTTTGAACATTGCATTCACAGGATAGGCGTGGCGATGAAATGCACCGCCGGTGGATCATTACCGAGTATGACGCGGTGAGGGCTGCGCCCTCAGATCGCGACACAAGGCCGCTCCTACAACAGCTCGCGCCGCGATTTCCCGCGAAACCGCAATTCCATGTGGTTTCGCGGCCCCCTGTAGGAGCGGCCTTGTGTCGCGATGGGCCGCAAAGCGGCCCCCGAGGATCACGACGACAAGTACGAAGACCGCGTCAACCCAAGGCGCAACGCATCCAGGTACTGGGTCCGCTCCCGCGCAGTGATCTTGGCGCTGGCCACCTTGTCACGGTAATGCGTCATCAACTCCTCCGGCGACAGGTGCACATAGCGCAGCATGTCTTCGATGGTGTCGTGGGTCTCGATACCGGCGTGGTACACGCTACCGTCGGCGTTCTGGTAGATGTTCACCGAGTCGGTGTCACCGAACAGGTTGTGCATGTCACCGAGGATTTCCTGGTAGGCACCAACCAGGAACACACCCAGCAAGTAGTCCTCGCCCTCCTTCACCGCATGCACCGGCATGCTGGTCTCGATGCTCTGCTCGTCGACGTACTGGTTGATCTTGCCGTCGGAGTCGCAGGTCAGGTCCTGCAGCACGGCACGACGCATCGGCTCTTCGTCCAGGCGGTGCAGCGGGATGATCGGCAGTACCTGGCCGATGGCCCAGGTGTCCGGCAGGCTCTGGAACACCGAGAAGTTGCAGATGTACTTGTCGGCCAGCTTGTCGTTCAGCTCGTCCAGCACCTGGCGGTGCGAGCGCTGGCGGGCTTTCAGCGAGTTGTGCAGGCGGCGGCACACGGCAAAGTAGCACTGCTCGGCCAGGGCCTTCTCGGCCAGGCTGATCTTGCCATCGGCATACTGCGCAGCCACGTCACCCATGTAGTGGGTGGCGCGCCAGTAGGTCTCGGTCACCATCTCGATATCGGTCGGGCCGAGCAGGTCGACCAGCCACTGCACGGTCTCGGGCAGGGCTTCCTTGTTCTCGATGGTCGGCACGTCGTCGTTGTGCTTCTCGACGTCGGTCACCTGGATCACCAGCATGGCGTGGTGGGCGGTCAGCGAACGGCCGCTCTCGGAGAAGATGTGCGGGTGCGGCAGGCCCTGCGCGTCGCAGAATTCCTTGAGCATGCCCACCACCACGCCGGCGTAGTCGTCCATGTCGTAGTTGATCGAGCTGGCATTGCGCGAATGGGTACCGTCGTAGTCCACGCCCAGACCACCGCCAACGTCGATATGGTCGACCGGCAGGCCCAGCGCACGCAGCTCACCGTAGTAACGGATGGCTTCCTTGAAGCCGTGTTGGTAGTCCGCCAGGTTGGCGATCTGCGAGCCCATGTGGAAGTGAAGCAGGCGGATACCTTGGTCCAGGCCGGCATCGCGGAAGCGCTGTACCACCGAAATCAGCTGGGCGGCGGACAAGCCGAACTTGGACTTCTCGCCACCGGTGTCGGCCCACTTGCTCGAGGCCAGCGACGACAGGCGCACGCGCAGGCCGACTTGCGGCTTGACCTTGAGCTCGGCGGCCTCGTCGATCACCAGGGCCACTTCCGACTCTTTCTCGATGACGATGAACACGTTGTGGCCGAGCTTCTGGCCCATCAGCGCCAGGCGGATGAACTCGCGGTCCTTGTAGCCGTTGCAGACGATGGTGCCACCCTTCGGCGCCAGCGCCAGCACTGCCAGCAGCTCAGGCTTGGAGCCGGCTTCCAGGCCAATGGAGACGTTCTGCGTGGCGATGATGTTTTCCACCACCGCTTCCTGCTGGTTGACCTTGATCGGGTACAGCGCGGTGTACTTGCTCTGGTATTCCAGGCGCGCGATGTTGGCATCGAAGGCGCCGGTCAGCTGGCGCACGCGGTCCTGCAGAATGTCGGGGAAGCGCACCAGCAATGGCAGCGACAGGCCGCTCTGGCGCAGTTCGTCGACCTGTTCGAACAGGTCGATCGGTGCGCTTTTGGGGCCGTTGGGGCGTACTTCGACGCGCCCGGCTTCATTGATGGCGAAATAACCAGCGCCCCAATGGCGGATGCCATAAACACTGCGGCTGTCGGCCACGGTCCATTGGCTACCATCGTCTTTGCGTGTGCGTCGTACGGACATTCAAGTCCCCTATAGATAAGTCGAAGACACTGCCCCGCAAGGAGGCGGGCGCAGTGTAAAAGCCAAAAATGACGATTCGTCCGTGCCCTGGATAGACCCTGGTCACGGCAACGAGTTTAGAAAGCACTGGGCAAAAAATCGCGTGGCCGCATCAGCCGCCGGATTTTTTCGCCTTGAAGCCCTGCTTGGTCAGCTCACCGATCAGCAGTTCGACATGGTCGCCCTGGATTTCGATGACCCCATCCTTCAGGGCGCCACCGGTACCACAGCGGCGCTTGAGGGTAGAGGCCAGCTCCTTGAGCTGATCGAGCGGCAGCGGCACGCCGGTGACGGTGGTCACGGTCTTGCCGCCGCGGCCCTTGCTTTCGCGGCGCACACGGGCAATGCCATCGCCTTCGGGGATGACCTGCTGCTTGCAGGTACAGGCATCCACCGGCTGGCTACAGTCGGGGCAGTGCCGACCGGTGTCGGTGGAGTAAACGAGACCGCCAAGGGCGGCGAAGGAAGAAGCTTTCTTGGCCACTTTTGTTCCTCTGTGCTGAGGACAAAAACTGGTCGGCCCCAGGGGGTTGAGCCCGACCGCGAAGCCCCACTCTGGCAGGGGCGGCGCTACTGCCACAAGACCTGCGGCAGCCCGAAAAGGGCGCGCAGTGTAACGATAAATCCCGCTGTTGCTAAGTACCGGAATGCGGCATTTTGCGAATGTTTTGCGACTATTCGCGGGCACGCCCGCTCCCACAGGCCCGACGCCGCTCTCGAACATTGCACTGTCCCTGTAGGAGCGGGCGTGCCCGCGAAAGGGCCGGCACTGCCAAAACAACTATCCCAGGCTGGCTTTATAGCGCTGCAACGCCGCCAACGAGTCCGGGCAATACGGCTTCGTCAGGCTTTCTTGCTCAGCCTGCTCCAGGCCAATGAACCGCGCCTCGATCACCTCTTCCGGCTGTAACCGCAATGGCGCATCCGACACCGCCGAATACACCGCACACCACAAGTGGTTATCCGGCTGGTCAAAGTAGAACCGCTCATGAAAACGCAGCTCCACACCGTCGATCCCCAGCTCCTCGGCCAGCTCCCGCGCCGCCGAATCGGCATACGACTCCCCGGCCGTCACCATGCCGCCTGCCGCCACATCCCAGTAACCCGGGTACAGCGCCTTGCTCAGGGTACGCCGGTGCACGCAAAGCTCACCGGCACTGTTGAACAGCAGAATGAACGTGCAACGCCCTATCAGGCCGCGCTCACGCAGTTCGGCCCGGGGCAAGGCACCCAGCACCCGGTCGGCTTCGTCCACCCAGGTGACCAGTTCTCGGTCGGAAGCCGCCCGGTGGGCGGCCTCGTTCGGGCTGATCGCCATCATCAACCCTGCGACAGCAGCTGACGCAGGTCGATGACCGCCGCGTTGGCCCGGGAAATGTAGTTGGCCATGACCAGTGAGTGGTTGGCCCACATGCCGAAGCCGCTGCCGTTGAGCACCATCGGGCTCCACAGGGCTTCCTGCGAGGCTTCCAGCTCACGGATGATCTGGCGCACGCTGACCGTGGCGTTCTTCTTCGCCAGCACGTCGGCAAAGTCCACCTCGATGGCGCGCAGCAGGTGCGACAGCGCCCAGGCCTGGCCACGGGCTTCGTAGAACACGTTGTCGATCTGCAGCCATGGGGTTTCCACCAGTTCCTCGTCCACCTGCGGCGCCTGGCCGGCGACCAGCGACTCGGTCTTCAGCGTGGTGTTGAGCTTGACCCGGCCAACGCTGGCCGACAGGCGCTGCGACAGCGAGCCCAGGCGGGTGGCCACGTCACCCAGCCAGTTATTCAGGTTGTCGGCACGGGTATAGAAGATTGCGCCCTTGTCGCCGGCAGCCAGACGGGTCTGGTAGCGGGTCAGCGACTTGATGCCCTCTTCGAACTCCGACTCGCTCGACGGCAGGATCCAACTCTTGTTGTCGAAGTTGAAACGCGGCTCGGCCTTGGCCAGGTCGGCGTCTTCGGTCGACTGCGACTGCGAACGGGCGAAGTCCTTGCGCAAGGCACGGGACAGGTCGCGCACCTGGACCAGCACGCCATATTCCCAGCTCGGCATGTTGTCCATCCACAGCCCTGGCGGGAAGCGGTCGTTGGAAATGTAGCCACCCGGCTTGTTCAGCAAGGTGCCGGCCACGGTCTTGAGGGTTTCGATAGTGGTGTAGCCCACCACCATCTGCTGGCCGGTACGCTCGGCTGCGGCCTGGGCGTTCTGCTGCACCGGGAACAGCTCCGGCTCCTGGCTCCAGTACCAGCCCAGGCCGATGCACACCAGCAGGTACAACCCGATCAGGGTCCCCAGGGCACGGCTCCAGAGGCCGCCAAGATAGCTACGGGCGGCGGCGCCACGGCCGTCGACACGCTCGCGGGGCTCGG
The DNA here is from genome assembly GCF_023100865.1 of Pseudomonas sp. A2. Classification (NCBI taxonomy): domain Bacteria; kingdom Pseudomonadati; phylum Pseudomonadota; class Gammaproteobacteria; order Pseudomonadales; family Pseudomonadaceae; genus Pseudomonas; species Pseudomonas sp. A2. The sequence goes on along the minus strand of NZ_CP039127.1, from coordinate 710,961 downwards.
CTTTGGCCTCGCGGTTTTTCCAGTCCAGCATGGCTTTGTCCTTAATCAGTCACGACGGTTCAGGGGCTTGGACCACAGGCCTGCGCCAGGGTGCCACGGCAAGCCCGCGTGGCAGCACTATAAAGCAGACACCGCCTTACGCATAAGCGACCAATCGGTCAGCAACTGAATATTCGTTCTGGCCGCTTTGTTGACGCAGGGCACTCACGCACCTGAAAAGAACTGCTAGCATAGAGCCATCATTGCCCCTGCACACCCCAACCTACAAGTAGCCAGGACATGAGCCAAGCAGCCGAGCCGAGCCCGCTGTGCCCCGCCCAACAGCTGACGCGTAGCGGCCTGCGCAAGGACGACCCGCTCGATCAGGTGCTGCTGCCGCCCCTGCGCAAGCCGGTGTACATCCTGCTGCAGGACCACGAGCGCGCCCAGCGCCTGGCCCAGCAACTGGAATTCTTTGGCCTGGTGGTGCAGGCGCTTGCCAGCGCTGCGGCGTTTCAGGCCTCGATCAGCGAATACCCGCCCTCGGCCATCATCATGGATGTCGACTTCAACGGTGCCGGCCAAGGCCTGCTGTTGGCTGCCCAGATGCAGCAGGGGCTGGCCCGACATATACCACTGCTGTTCTTCAGCCATCACGAAACCGACACCCCGACCCGCCTGGCCGCCGTGCGCGCCGGTGGCCAGGACTTCCTCACCGGCACCCTGGAAGCCTCCAGCCTGTTGGAAAAGGTCGAACTGCTGACCAATGCAACCCAGCACGACCCGTTGCGCGTACTGGTCATCGACGATTCACGCACCCAGGCGCTGTACACCGAGCGCGTGCTGGCCAGCGCCGGCATGATCACCCGCAGCCTGACCGACCCGATCCGCACCATGGCCGAGCTGGCTGACTTCCAGCCCGACCTGATCATCCTCGACCTGTACATGCCGGCCTGCACCGGCCCTGAACTGGCCAAGGTGATCCGCCACAGCGACCGTTATGTGAGCGTGCCGATCATCTATCTGTCTGCCGAAGACGACCTGGACAAGCAGCTGGATGCCATGAGCGAAGGCGGTGATGATTTCCTGACCAAGCCGTTTCGTTCTCGCCACCTGATCACCACCGTGCGCAACCGCGCCGCCCGCGCCCGGCACCTGAAGGCGCGCATGGTGCGCGACAGCCTGACCGGGTTGTACAACCACACCCACATCCTGCAATTGCTGGAAGACTGCAGCTTCCGCGCCCGTCGCGAGCAGCTGCCGTTGTGCTTTGCCATGCTCGACATCGACCATTTCAAGAAGATCAACGACCGCCACGGTCACCCCATGGGCGACCGGGTGATCAAGAGCCTGGCGCTGTTTCTCAAGCAGCGCTTGCGCAAGACCGATTTCATTGGCCGTTACGGCGGTGAAGAGTTCGCCATTGTGATGCCCAATACCGCGCTGGACGCGGCGCACAAGGTGCTGGACGAAATCCGCCGGCGCTTTGCCGAGATCCTCTACCCGGCGCAGCCACGGGACTTGCAGTGCACCTTCAGTGCAGGGGTGGTGCAGTTGGATGAGGGGCTGGATGCGCTGACCATGGCCAGTGCGGCGGACGAGGCGCTGTATCGGGCCAAGCATGCCGGGCGTAATTGCGTAGTCCGTGTGGAGCCTTGAGTTTCTTATAGCCTGCACTGGCCTCTTCGCAGCACAAGGCTGCTCCTACAGGTATCGCACGCTCTGTAGGAGCAGCCTTGTGCTGCGAATAGGCCAGTGTAGACGGTCACCAATAGAGGCACTGTGCCACTTTTTTATGGCGCCACCCCCCTGTCGTCATCACCCCGTCACAAAATCGCAATAACTTCAGCCACCGACCTCTCCCCTCCCCGCAGGAAGCTCGCGGCTATGCGCCTGAAGTGGCTGACCAATTTCAACACCCTGTTGCTGGTAACCGTGTGTATCGCCCTGGGCGCCACCTTGTGGTGGTCGCAACGGGCCCTGGAGCGCCCCTACCAGTTGATGGAGCGCTACCTGGGCCTGTCCCAGCAATTCCAGAACCAGGCGGCCCGCAACATCCAGGCGTACCTGGGCAGCGGCGATGCCCTGCGCCATGCCGCGGCGATGGAGGCCAACCAGCAGTTGCAGGCCGCGCTGGCCGAGTGGCCCAGCGAACTGGCCGACAAACTGCGCCCCAGCCTGGACAGCCTGCAGGCCTTTACCGCCGAGGAGCTACTGGCCGCCGGCAAGCTGGCTGGTGACCCGCAAGCCCTGCTGCTGCAAGCCGAGCGGGAACTGGGTGCCAACTTCGAACAACTGGCCGGCTACGCCCGCGACAGCGGCAGCGCCGACGCAAACCGCTACCTGGTGCCACTGCTCGACGCCACCGTGCACCTCGGTCGCCTGTCGCTGGCCCGGGACAAGCTGGTCAGCAGCGGCCGCCCGGAGCTGGCCGACGAAGTGGAGCGTGAGCTGCAGTTGATCCGTGTCCAGGCCCAGGCGATCGATGCCTTGCCCTTGCTCGGCGTAACCCGTAGCGCCGAGTCCGGTGCCGACGACTTCGCCGCGATGATGGGCCTGGAAACCCAGGCCAGCGCCCAGCAGGAAGACATTGCCGTCGGCCTCAAGCGCGAACTGCAGAGCCTGCTCGGCCGCTACCCGGCCGAGCTGCAGCGCACCCGCGAACAGATCGAGCGCCGCGTCGCTCTGGCTGCCAGCACCGGCCAACGCCTGGAGGCCGTGCAACAGGCCATTGCGGCACTGGAGCCCGAGGTACGCGGCCAGCATGCGAAAATTGCCGGCGAAGTGCGCATCATCCAGGGTCTGATGATCGGCCTGATCCTGCTTATCGCCCTGCTGATCGACACCTTGCAACGCCGCCTGGCGCGCACCCTGACCGGCCTGGCCCCGGCCCTGTCGCGCTGGGCCGAGGGTGACTTCGCCGAGGCCATCGCCCTGGGCAGGACCAACCGCGAACTGCGCGACATCCAGGAATCGCTCAACCGCCTGCGCCAGTATCTGGTAGAGCTGGTCGGCACCATCCGCCACAACGCCGAGCAGGTGGCTGGCAGCAGCCACGCCCTGGCCGGCATGAGCGCCGCCCTTCATGACGGCGCCGAACGCCAGGCCGGCGACACCGGGCAGATCCGCGATGCTTTGGGTGAACTGGAAGCGACCATCCAGCAAGTGGCCAGCGACGCCAGCGCCGCAGCCGACGCCAGCCGCGATGCCGGGCGTGCAGTGGAGCAGGGCCAGGCGGTGATCGGCCAGAGCCTGTCGGGCTTGCGTGAGTTGGTCGACGAGGTGCAGGGCAACGCCCGCATGATCGAGCAACTGGCGGAGGAGTCGGCCACCATCGGCGGCGTCCTGACGGTGATCCGCTCGATTGCCGAGCAGACCAACCTGCTGGCGCTGAATGCCGCGATCGAAGCGGCCCGCGCCGGTGAGATGGGCCGTGGTTTTGCCGTGGTGGCCGATGAGGTGCGTTCGCTGGCACAGCGCACCACCGGGGCGACCGGCGAGATTCAGGCACTGATCGACCGCTTGCAGCAGGCAGCCAGAAGCTCGGTAGCCGGGATGCGTGCGCAGCTTGAGCATGCCGAGGCCACGGCCAACCAGGCCCAGGCGGCGGACGGGGCGCTGGACGAGATCGTCTGTGCCATTCGCACCATTTCGGACACTGCGGTGCGGATTGCCGATGTCACGGCGCAGCAGAGTGGTGCCGTGAGTGAGATTCGCGACCACAGCGAGCGGATTCATGAGCTGGGTGAGGACAACCTGCAGCGCATTGGCGAGGGGCGAGAGCAAGGCGAGCAGTTGCTGAGCCTGGGTGGTGAACTGAACCGGGCGGTGCGGGCCTTCAGAGTCTAGGTTGGCCTGTACCGGCCTCTTCGCGGGCATGCCCGCTACCACAGGGATAGCGCATGGCTTGAGGTTCATGCGGACGAGGTGGGAGCGGGTTTACCCGCGAAGAGGCCGACACAGGCAGCACATGAGCCAGCGGCCATGTGTCGCCCCCGCCACCAGCATGGCCCCAACCCGCACCAACTCCGCTATCATGCCCAGCACGTTCCACCTCGCGAGTCCGCCATGCGCCGCCTGTTTTTCCTGCTGTTCCTGCTGCTGGCCAGCCCTGCCTTCGCCACGGGCCTGCTCGACAACCGCCCCAGCGCCACCCTCGGCGCAGCTTCGCTGGCCAACAACGCCGACTTCCTGCCGGTACACGAAGCGTTCAAGCTCAGCCTGGTCCAGGCCGATGCGCAAACCATCAAGCTGCGCTTCGTCGCAACCGACGGCTACTACCTCTATCGCCACCGTTTCCAGTTCCGCACCGAACCGGCCGACATTGCCCTGGGCACACCAAGCATCCCCAAGGGCGAGGCCAAGCACGATGAGTTCTTCGGCGATGTCGAGGTGTACCACGGCGTGCTCGATATCGAGCTGCCGCGCAATGACCCGCGCGCCTTCACCCTGCTGGTGGGCTACCAGGGCTGCGCCGACAAAGGCCTGTGCTACCCGCCAGAAACCGCAGGCCTGAACATCGATGGCGAAGGCGGCAAAAGCATCCCGGCCGGCGGTGAACACGCCTGGACCTGGAAGTCGCTGCTGCTGTTCTTCCTCGCTGGGGTCGGCCTGACGTTCACCCCCTGCGTTCTGCCGATGCTGCCGATCCTTTCCGGCGTGGTGCTGCGCGGCCAGGCCGGCGGCCTGCGCGGGCTGGCGCTGTCGCTGGCCTATGTGCTGCCGATGGCGGCCAGCTTTGCGGTACTCGGTGCGTTGATGGGGTTGTTCGGCGCCGGCCTGAACCTGCAGGCGCGCCTGCAGTCGGCCTGGGTACTGGTGCCCTTCGCGCTGTTTTTCGTGGTATTCGCCCTGGCCATGTTCGGCCTGTTCGAACTGAAACTGCCGCAAGCCCTGAGCAACCGCCTGAACAATGTCGCCAGCCACACCCGGGGCGGCTCGCTGCTGGGCGCGGCAATACTGGGCGTACTCTCCAGCCTGCTGGTTTCGCCCTGTGTGTCGGCGCCGCTGGCCGGTGCGCTGCTGTACATCAGCGCCAGCGGCGATGCCCTGGGCGGCGCATTCAAGCTGTTCGCCCTGGGCCTGGGCATGGGCGCACCATTGCTGCTGGTGGCCACCGGTGGCGCGGCCTGGCTGCCGAAAAGCGGCCCCTGGCTGAATACGGTGAAGAATGCCATCGGCGTCCTGCTGCTGGGCTTGGCCATCGGCTTGCTCAGCCGAGTGCTGCCAGGCCCGCTGACTTTGCTGCTGGTCGGCTTCCTCGCCGCTGGCGTGGCGCTGTTCCTCGGTGCCCTCGAGTTCGTCGTCAAGACCGCACGCCAGCGCCTGGCCCAACTGCTCGGCCTGGCCCTGCTGGTATACGCCCTGGCCTGCTGGTACGGCGCCCTCAGCGGCCAGGGCGACCCCCTGCGCCCGCTGCCGCCGGCAACCCTTGTGGCCACCGGCAACGGGCCGGCGGTGCAGGCGGATAGCTGGCAGACGATCACTACCCCCGCTGCACTGGACGCTGCCCTGGCCCAGGCCAAGGCAGCCGGCCAGCCGGTGCTATTGGACTGGTACGCCGATTGGTGCATCAGCTGCAAAGTGATCGAACGCGAGGTGCTCACCGCGCCGCAGGTGCAAGCGCAACTGGCCGGCTTCAAGCTGCTGCGTTTTGACATCACCGAAAGCAATGCCGAACAACGCAGCCTGCTCGATCGCTACCAGCTGTTCGGCCCGCCCGCCCTGCTGTTCTTTGCCGCGAACGGTAGCGAAATAACCGCTGATCGGGTCATTGGCGAGATAAATGCCGGTGAATTTGCGCAAATTCTCACACGCGTGCGCGGCAAAGTCGGTCTATAACTTCCCGCGAGCTGTGAAAAATCCAGAAATCAGTGACCAAATTTAATTATTTGGTCACATACTTCGCGCGAACCTCGGACATCGTGCTGGCTATTGCCGGGAACTGGACACTTGCCGTCGCTTTACGGCACACTCGCCGCGCTGTGTCGAATTGCCCTACAAATCCAAGGAATCCGCAGATGGCAACGCTACTGGTGCTCCACGGCCCCAACCTCAACCTGCTCGGTACCCGCGAGCCTGGCCACTACGGCGCCGTGACCCTGGCCCAGATCAACCAGGACCTGGAGCAACGTGCCCGCGCCGCAGGCCACCATCTGCAGTACCTGCAGAGCAATGCCGAATACGAACTGATCGACCGCATTCACGCCGCACGCAACGAGGGTGTGGACTTCATCCTGATCAATCCGGCTGCTTTCACCCACACAAGCGTCGCATTACGTGACGCATTGCTTGCGGTGAGCATCCCATTCATCGAAGTGCACCTGTCCAACGTGCACAAACGCGAACCGTTCCGCCACCACTCCTACTTTTCCGATGTTGCCGTAGGGGTGATCTGCGGCCTGGGCGCCAGCGGTTATCGCCTGGCTCTGGAGTCCGCGCTGGAACAACTGGCTGCCAACGCACAGCCCAAATGATGAAAACCCTGGCCTCAGTGGGCCAGGGTTCGAGAGAAACGTTTCAGATACGTTTTTTTGTATTTCGCCCCCTGACCGAACCTTTGGGAGTTGATGATTAATGGATATCCGTAAAGTCAAGAAACTGATCGAGCTGCTGGAAGAGTCTGGCATCGACGAACTGGAGATCAAGGAAGGCGAAGAGTCGGTCCGTATCAGCCGTCACAGCAAGACCCCGGCTGCCCAGCAGTACTTCGCACCGGCTCCGGTAGCCGCCGCTCCTGTTGCTGCCCCGGTCGCCGCTGCCGCTCCGGCCACTGAAGCCGCTGCCGCCGCCCCGGCCCTGAAAGGCACCGTGATCCGCTCGCCGATGGTAGGTACCTTCTACCGCAAGCCTTCGCCGACCTCGCCGAACTTCGCTGAAGTTGGCCAGACCGTGAAGAAAGGCGACACCCTGTGCATCGTCGAAGCCATGAAGATGATGAACCACATCGAAGCCGATGTTGGCGGTGTCATCGACGCCATCCTGGTAGAAGACGGCCAGCCGGTTGAGTTCGACCAGCCGCTGTTCACCGTCGTTTGAATCGCGGAGAGCCAACGATGTCTGGGAAGCTCGAAAAAGTCCTGATCGCCAACCGCGGGGAAATTGCCCTGCGGATCCTGCGTGCCTGCAAAGAGCTGGGTATCAAGACAGTCGCCGTGCACTCCACCGCCGACCGTGAACTGATGCACCTGGGCCTGGCAGACGAGTCGGTCTGCATCGGCCCTGCATCGTCCAAGGATTCCTACCTGCATATCCCGGCAATCATCGCTGCCGCCGAAGTGACCGGCGCCACCGCGATTCACCCGGGCTACGGCTTCCTGGCGGAAAACGCCGACTTCGCCGAGCAGGTGGAAAAATCCGGTTTCGCCTTCATCGGCCCGAAAGCCGACACCATTCGCCTGATGGGCGACAAGGTTTCGGCCAAGGACGCGATGATCAAGTCGGGCGTACCGACCGTACCGGGCTCCGATGGCCCGCTGCCGGAAGATGAAGAAGTCGCCCTGGCGATTGCTCGTGACGTCGGGTACCCGGTGATCATCAAGGCCGCCGGTGGCGGTGGTGGTCGCGGCATGCGTGTGGTGCACAAGGAAGAGGACCTGATTTCCTCGGCCAAGCTCACCCGTACCGAAGCCGGTGCAGCCTTCGGCAACCCGATGGTCTATCTGGAGAAGTTCCTGACCAACCCACGCCACGTGGAAGTACAGGTACTGTCCGACGGCCAAGGCAACGCCATTCACCTGGGTGACCGTGACTGCTCGCTGCAGCGCCGTCACCAGAAGGTACTGGAAGAAGCGCCAGCCCCGGGCATCGACGAGAAAGCCCGTCAGGAAGTGTTCAAGCGCTGCGTCGATGCGTGCATCGAGATCGGCTACCGTGGTGCGGGTACTTTCGAGTTCCTGTACGAGAACGGCCGCTTCTACTTCATCGAGATGAACACCCGCGTGCAGGTTGAGCACCCGGTGTCGGAGATGGTGACCGGTATCGACATCGTCAAGGAGATGCTGAGCATCGCCGCTGGCAACAAGCTGTCGTTCCGCCAGGAAGACGTGGTCATCCGTGGCCATGCGCTGGAATGCCGTATCAACGCCGAAGACCCGAAGAAGTTCATCCCGAGCCCAGGCAAGGTGAAGCACTTCCACGCCCCGGGCGGCAACGGCGTGCGTGTTGATTCGCACCTGTACAGCGGTTACTCGGTTCCGCCGAACTACGACTCGCTGATCGGCAAGCTGATCACCTATGGCAAGGACCGCGACGAAGCCATGGCGCGCATGCGCAATGCCCTGGACGAGATCGTCGTCGACGGCATCAAGACCAACATCCCGCTGCACCGCGACCTGGTGCGTGATGAAGGTTTCTGCAAAGGCGGCGTCAACATTCACTACCTCGAGCACAAACTGGCTAGCCAGGAGTGATCGCGTAGTGTGATGTACTGAAAACCCCGGACTTGTTCCGGGGTTTTTTATGGGTCACCGGTTTGGCAGAAGCCCTGTAGGAGCAGCCTTGTGCTGCGAAGAGGGCATTACTTCCCAAACAAATTTGTTGTTCATGCCGGCCCTTTCGCAGCACAAGGCTGCTCCTACAGGTCCGCGTGACTCAGCCCTTCATCCGCGGCATCTCGATGTGATGCTCATGCACCCGCCGGTACAAGGTTGCCCGCGATATTCCCAGAGCCCGCGCCGCATCGGCCGGCTTCCAGCGATGGCGGATCAGCGCATCCAGCAGCAACTGCCGGGCCGGGCAAGACATGCCGCCTTCAGCCGAAGCAACCACCTCGCCACGCACCTCCTGCGGCAGGTCCTGCATCTGCACCTGCCCGCCCTCACTCACCGCACAGGCATAGCGCAACACCTGCCGCAGCTGGCGCAAATTCCCCGGCCAGCGGTAAACCAGCAGCGCCTGCAGCGCATCATCCGCCAACACCACCTCGACTCCGCAGGCCTCGGCTTCCTCGGCCAGCAACTGGTGAATCAACCCCAAGCGGTCCTCACGCTCGCGCAGCGGCGGCAATTCGAAGCGGGCATTGGCCAGGCGGAAGTACAGGTCCTCACGAAAACGCCCATCCTCCACCATCGCCGCCAAATCGCGGTGGGTCGCGCAAATCACCTGAATATCCACCCGCTCCCGCCGCGCCGCGCCCAGCGGCGCCACTTCACCCTCCGCCAGCACGCGCAGCAACCGGGTTTGCAGGTTCAGCGGCATGTCACCGATTTCGTCGAGGAACAGCGTGCCGCCATCGGCCTGCTGCAACAGCCCCTGCATACCTTTGCTGGAAGCCCCGGTGAAGGCCCCGGCCACATAGCCGAACAGCTCGCTCTCGATCAGGCTTTCCGGGATGGCCGCGCAGTTCAGGGTGACGAACGGGCCATCGCGACGCAGGCTTTGCTGATGCAGCTGGCGGGCGAACACCTCTTTGCCAGCCCCCGTCTCGCCTTGCACAAGCACCGCCAGATTGCAGTCCTTGACCCGCGTGGCCAGGCGCAGATGCTGCTCGATACGGGCGTCCTGGGCCTGGCGCAACGGCTGCGCACGCTGGCGCTGGCGGGGTGCGCTGACCCGGCCGTACAGCCCGCCCAGGCCCGGCAGGCGTTGAGCGGACGATGCGTTCACGCGGCGCAACTGATCCATGTCGAACAGCTCGCCAATGTGCTCGGGCAAACGCCCCAGATGCTCCACCAGGCGCTGGCGCGCCAGGCTGTTGATCGCCTGCATACGGCCATCGCCATCCCAGGCCAGCAGGTAGTCGGGCTGGCTTTCCACATAGCCCGGCGTGCCATGGGCACGCATTACCCAATGGCCCTGGGCACTGTGCATGAAGAAGGCATTTTCGATCTCGCGCGCAGTCTGCTCGACCAATTGGCGGATCAGGTGCTGGCTGCGGCGGTCGTCCGGCGACTGCAAGGCCGAGACATCCACCACGCCCAGCAACTCGCCCAGCGGGTCGAACACCGGTGCCGCCGTACAGGTCAGGCCAATGAACGCAGCGCGGAAGTGGTCGCGCTTGTGCACCGTGACCGGCGCCTTGCTGGTCAACACCGCCGCCACGCCGCAGGTGCCCTCCTCGCCCTCCGACCAGCAGGTGCCCAGGTACAGCCCGGCCTTGCGGCAATCGTTGCGGATGGCCGACTCGACCCGGTAATCGATGGTGCGCCCCAAGGCGTCGGTGAGCAGCACGCAGTAGTCGGCACCGCGCACCCGCTCATGCAGGCGGGCCACGGCATCGCTGGCGATGCGCAGGAACAGTTCGGCGCGCTCGCGGCATTCGTTGAGCAGGCTTTGGGACAGGATGCGCGGCCCCTGCTGGGACCCGGGGTCGAGGCGGTACAGCTCCATGGAACGGCGCCATGAATCGAGGATCAGCGGTGGCACCGGCGCCTGCGGCAGGCGGTCGGCATTCTTCAGCACCCTGCTGACGCAGTCGACATGGGCTCGGGAGTTCGCGGCAAGCATTCAGGCCCTCCGGTTCTCGTTGCTGTTTTTATCGTTGTCCGGCCATTAAGCGCTTCCGGGCATGCCCCGACAAGCACTGCGTGATTACCGGCTGGCTTGAGACGCAGCGTCTCAGCGTCTCGGCCATGCCATACCTCGGCTGGCACCCGGCGTCTCGCCAACCCGGCCATACGTTCCGGCCAGAGCGCAACGAAACCGCTCTGCCCCGGTGATTTCAGCCAACCCAAGGAAAACTGGCACCGCGCTTGCTCCGGCACTGGCAAACAAGAAACGAGGTGCGCCATGCCGCTACCCGCCCCAACTGTCGGCATCATTGCCAACCCTGCCTCCGGCCGCGACCTGCGCCGCCTGACTGCCAATGCCGGGCTCTATTCGAGTACCGACAAGGCATCGGCGATCCAGCGCCTGCTCGCTGCCTTCGGTGCTACCGGCATCGGCCAGGTGCTGCTGCCCAGCGACATGACCGGCATCGCCGCTGCCGTGCTCAAGGCCAGCCAGGGCCCGGTCGCCCAGGACCAGCACTGGCCGGCCATCGAGATCCTCGACCTGCCGCTGACCCAGACCGTTGCCGATACCCGCCTGGCCACCCGGCGCATGGTCGAACGCGGCGTGGCGATGATTGCAGTGCTCGGCGGCGACGGCACCCACAAGGCAGTTGCTGCCGAGGCCGGTGACGTACCGCTGCTGACCTTGTCCACCGGCACCAACAATGCCTTCCCCGAACTGCGCGAGGCCACCAGCGCCGGCCTGGCCGGCGGCCTGCTTGCCAGCGGCCGGGTACCAGCCAGCATCGGCCTGCGCCGCAACAAGCGCCTGCTGGTGAAGGTGCCCGAACAACAGCTTGCCGAATGGGCACTGGTGGAGGTGGCGGTCTCGCCCCAGCGCTTCATCGGCGCTCGGGCACTGAGCCGCAGCGAAGACCTTTGCGAAGTCTTCGCCTGTTTCGCCGAACCCCATGCCATCGGCCTCTCGGCCCTGTGCGGCCTGTGGTGCCCGGTCTCGCGCCAGGACCCGCACGGTGCCTGGGTACGCCTGAACCCCGGTGCTGAACAAGCGCTGCTCGCACCACTGGCACCCGGCCTGCTGCAAGGCTGCGGCATCACCGCTAGCGGCGCCCTGACGCCCGGCGTAGCCCATCGTCTGAGCCTGGCCAGCGGCACCCTGGCGCTGGACGGCGAGCGCGAAATCGAATTCGCCGAGCATGACAGCCCCACCATCACCCTCGACCACCAAGGCCCATTGAGCGTGGACGTCGAGGCCGTACTGGCGCACGCCGCCCGCCATCACTTGCTGGCCGTGCCCCGTGGCCATCGGCTGCACCCTGCAACCCCGTGTTGAGACAACCCCGGAGAACAACAAGATGTCCAATCAACTCAGTACCGAACAACTGCTGCATGCCTATGAAGTGATGCGCACCATCCGCGCCTTCGAAGAACGCCTGCACGTCGAGTTCGCCACCGGCGAGATCCCTGGCTTCGTGCACCTGTATGCCGGCGAAGAAGCTTCCGCCGCTGGAGTCATGGCCCACCTGCGCGATAGCGACTGTATCGCCTCGACCCACCGCGGCCACGGCCACTGCATCGCCAAGGGTGTGGACGTGTACGGCATGATGGCCGAGATCTACGGCAAGAAGACCGGCGTGTGCGGCGGCAAAGGCGGTTCGATGCACATCGCCGACCTGGAAAAAGGCATGCTCGGCGCCAACGGCATCGTCGGTGCCGGCGCTCCGCTGGTGGCCGGGGCGGCGCTGGCGGCCAAGATCAAAGGCCGCGACGATGTATCGGTGGCCTTCTTCGGCGATGGCGCCTCCAACGAAGGCGCCGTGTTCGAAGCCATGAACATGGCCTCGATCATGAACCTGCCGTGCATCTTCGTGGCCGAGAACAACGGCTACGCCGAAGCCACCGCCTCGACCTGGTCGGTTGCCTGCGACCATATCGCCGACCGCGCGGCCGGGTTCGGCATGCCAGGTGTCACCATCGACGGTTTCGACTTCTTTGCCGTGTACGAGGCCGCCGGCGCTGCCATCGAACGTGCGCGTTCCGGGCAAGGCCCATCGCTGATCGAGGTCAAGCTCAGCCGCTACTACGGCCATTTCGAAGGCGATGCACAAACCTACCGCGCCCCCGACGAAGTGAAGAACCTGCGCGAATCCCGCGACTGCCTCATGCAGTTCCGCAACAAGACCACCCGCGCCGGCCTGCTCACGGCTGCGCAACTGGACGCCATCGACGCCCGCGTCGAGGACCTGATCGAAGACGCCGTGCGCCGCGCCAAGTCCGATCCCAAGCCACAGCCCGCCGACCTGCTCACCGACGTCTACGTCGCCTACCCCTGAGCCGCGGATTACAAGAACAACAGGAGAATCACCATGGCAAGAAAGATCAGCTACCAGCAGGCCATCAACGAAGCCCTGGCCCAGGAAATGCGCCGCGACAACACTGTATTCATCATTGGCGAAGACGTTGCCGGCGGCGCCGGTGCCCCCGGCGAGGATGACGCCTGGGGGGGCGTGCTGGGCGTGACCAAGGGCCTTTACCATCAGTTCCCGGGGCGCGTGCTCGACGCACCGCTGTCGGAAATCGGCTACGTCGGCGCTGCCGTCGGTGCTGCCACCCAGGGCCTGCGCCCGGTGTGCGAGCTGATGTTCGTCGACTTCGCCGGCTGCTGCCTGGACCAGATCCTCAACCAGGCCGCCAAGTTCCGCTACATGTTCGGCGGCAAGGCGGTCACTCCGCTGGTGATGCGCACCATGTACGGCGCCGGCCTGCGCGCGGCGGCCCAGCACTCGCAGATGCTCACCTCGCTGTGGACGCACATTCCCGGCCTGAAGGTGGTCTGCCCGTCCTCGCCGTACGATGCCAAGGGCCTGTTGATACAGGCGATCCGCGACAACGACCCGGTGATCTTCTGCGAGCACAAGCTGCTCTACAGCATGCAGGGAGAGGTGCCGGAAGAGGTGTACACCGTACCGTTCGGTGAGGCCAACTTCCTGCGTGATGGCGACGACGTGACCCTGGTCACCTATGGCCGCATGGTGCATGTGGCGCTGGAGGCTGCCAACAACCTGGCCCGCCAGGGTATCGACTGCGAGGTGCTGGACCTGCGCACCACCAGCCCGCTGGATGAGGACAGCATCCTGGAAAGCGTGGAAAAGACCGGCCGCCTGGTGGTGATCGACGAAGCCAACCCGCGTTGCTCCATGGCCACCGACATCAGCGCGCTGGTGGCACAGAAGGCCTTCGGCGCGCTCAAGGGCCCGATCGAAATGGTCACCGCCCCGCATACTCCCGTGCCGTTCTCCGATGCCCTGGAAGACCTGTACATCCCTGACGCGGCGAAGATCGAGGCTGCGGTACGCAAAGTGATCGAAGCCGCAAGGAGTGCCGCATGAGCCAGATCCATACGCTGACCATGCCCAAGTGGGGCCTGTCGATGACCGAGGGCCGGGTGGATACCTGGCTGAAGCAGGAAGGTGACGAAATCAGCAAGGGCGACGAGGTGCTGGACGTCGAGACCGACAAGATCAGCAGCAGCGTCGAAGCCCCGTTCAGCGGTGTGTTGCGCCGCCAGGTGGCCAGGCCTGATGAAACCCTGCCGGTCGGTGCCCTGCTGGCGGTGGTAGTGGAAGGCGAAGCCGAAGAGGCTGAAATCGATGCCGTGGTGCAGCGCTTCCAGGCCGAGTTCGTTGCCGAGGGTGGCGCCGACCAGGCCCAAGGGCCGGCGCCACAGAAGGCTGAAGTGGCTGGCCGGCAGTTGCGCTGGTTCGAGCTGGGTGAAGGCGGCACGCCGCTGGTGCTGGTGCACGGTTTTGGTGGCGACCTCAACAACTGGCTGTTCAACCACCCGGCGCTGGCTGCCGAGCGACGGGTAATCGCCCTCGACCTGCCGGGCCATGGCGAGTCGGCCAAGGCCCTGCAACGGGGCGACCTGGATGAGTTGAGCGAAACCGTACTGGCCCTGCTCGACCACCTGGACATCGCCAAGGCCCACCTGGCCGGCCACTCCATGGGCGGCGCGGTCAGCCTGAACGTGGCGCGCCTGGCGCCGCAACGGGTGGCCAGCCTGAGCCTGGTGGCCAGTGCCGGGCTGGGCGACGAGATCAACGGACAGTACCTGCAAGGCTTCGTCGCTGCCGCCAACCGCAATGCCCTCAAACCGCAGATGGTACAGCTGTTTGCCGACCCCGCACTGGTAACGCGGCAGATGCTGGAGGACATGCTCAAGTTCAAGCGACTGGAAGGCGTGGACGACGCGTTGCGCCTGTTGGCATCGGCCATCGCCGACGGCGACCGGCAGCGCCACGACCTGCGCGGGGTGCTGGGACAACACCCGGCCCTGGTGGTGTGGGGCGGCAAGGACGCGATCATCCCGGTCAGCCATGCCGAAGGGCTGGAGGCTGAAGTACTGGTGCTGCCCGAGGCTGGCCATATGGTGCAAATGGAGGCGGCCGAACAGGTCAACCAGCAACTGCTCGCGTTCCTGCGCAAGCACTAAGCCCTTTCCGTGAGCCTGGAGAACAACAATGAACGACCTGAGCCACACCCACATGCGCGCCGCCGTCTGGCATGGCCGCAATGATATCCGCGTCGAACAGGTGCCCCTGCCGGCCGACCCTGCGCCCGGCTGGGTGCAGATCAAGGTGGACTGGTGCGGCATCTGCGGCTCCGACCTGCACGAATACGTCGCTGGCCCGGTATTCATCCCGGTGGAGGCACCGCACCCGCTGACCGGCATCCAGGGCCAGTGCATCCTCGGCCACGAGTTCTGCGGCCAGATCGCCAAGCTGGGTGAAGGCGTGGAAGGTTTTGCCGTCGGTGACCCGGTGGCTGCGGACGCCTGCCAGCATTGCGGCACCTGCTACTACTGCACCCACGGCCTGTACAACATCTGCGAACGCCTGGCCTTCACCGGCCTGATGAACAACGGCGCCTTTGCCGAACTGGTCAACGTGCCCGCCAACCTGCTGTACCGGCTGCCGCAGGGTTTCCCGGCAGAGGCCGGGGCGCTGATCGAACCGCTGGCGGTGGGCATGCATGCGGTAAAGAAGGCCGGCAGCCTGCTTGGCCAGACGGTGGTGGTGGTCGGCGCCGGCACCATCGGCCTGTGCACCATCATGTGTGCCAAGGCGGCTGGCGCGGCGCAGGTGATCGCCCTGGAAATGTCCTCGGCACGCAAGGCCAAGGCCAAGGAGGTTGGCGCCAGCGTGGTGCTGGACCCCAGCCAGTGCGACGCCCTGGTGGAAATCCGCAAGCTCACTGCCGGGCTGGGCGCGGATGTGAGTTTTGAATGCATCGGCAACAAGCACACGGCCAAGCTGGCCATCGACACCATCCGCAAGGCGGGCAAGTGCGTGTTGGTGGGGATATTCGAGGAGCCTAGCGAGTTCAACTTCTTCGAACTGGTGTCCACCGAAAAGCAGGTGCTGGGCGCGTTGGCGTACAACGGCGAGTTCGCCGATGTGATTGCCTTCATCGCTGACGGCAGGCTGGACATTCGCCCGCTGGTGACCGGGCGGATCGGGCTGGAGCAGATTGTCGAGCTGGGCTTCGAGGAGTTGGTCAACAACAAGGAGGAGAACGTGAAGATCATCGTGTCGCCGGGCGTGCGCTGATTGCACCTCAAAGGCAACACGGAAACTGTGGGAGCCGGCGTGCCCGCGAAGCAGGCGACGCGGTGCCTGGCACCGGCTTCGCCGGTGTTCGCGGCTAAAGCCGCTCCCACAGGGATTGCGCAAAGCTGAAGGTCACCGCAATACCTGTGGGAGCGGGTTCACCCGCGAAGAAGACCACACGGTGCCTGGCACCGGCTTCGCCGGTGTTCGCGGGCACGCCCGCTCCCACAGGTTCCGTGCCAGCTTTTCAATGCAGTGCAGGCTCGAGAGCTGCGCCAGCACATGCGTTCGCTGTTTCAGGATCCCATTCTGCGTCATACTCGGCAGACCTATTGCCCGGTTCTCGCCATGCGTTCACTGCTCCCCGTCACCCTGGTCCTGCTGCTCGCCGCCTGCGGCGATGGCGAATCGCTGCTCCCGCCGGACGCGCGCCTGCCTGACGGTGGGCGGTACCGGGGGCAGGTGGTCGATGGCCTGTTGCAAGGCGAGGGCCGGATCGACTACCCCAACGGCAGCTGGTACGCCGGTACCTTCAAGGACGGCCAATGGCACGGCCAGGGCGAATGGCACGGCCGCAACGGCGAGGTGTACCGCGGCCAGTTCGCCGCAGGGCTGTTCCAGGGGCTGGGCGAGCTGACTACCCCGGGCAGCCACTATGCCGGTACCTTCAGCCACGGCCGCCGCGACGGCGAAGGCACCCTCAAGCAAGCCGACCAGACCTACCGCGGCCAGTTCAAGGACGACTTGTACGAAGGCGCCGGCGAGCTGGAACTGGCCGACGGCAGCCGCTACCAGGGCCTGTTCGCCAAGGGCAAGCCCAACGGCGCCGGGGTGCGCAGCGATGCCAGCGGCAACCAGTTCAGCGGCCACTTCATCAATGGCCAGCTGGAAGGCAGCGGCACCTACGACAGCGTTGACGGCGAGCAGTACATCGGCGAGTTCAAGGACAACCGCCTGGAAGGCCGTGGCCGCTACGAAAATGCCGATGGTGATGTGTGGATCGGCGAATTCAAGGACGGCTCGCTGGTTGGCGAAGGCGAATTGCTGGGCAGCGATGGCAGCCACTACAAAGGCACCTTCGCCGACTGGCGACTGTCGGGCCAGGGCAGCCTGCAGCTGGCCGACGGCAGCAAGTATATCGGTGGCTTTCTCAACGATGCCTACCACGGCCAGGGCCGGCTGATCCTGGCCAACGGCAAGGTCGAAAGTGGCACCTGGAGCAACGGCGTGCGCGTACGGGACCAGAACGGCAAGCTGTTGCCTGACCCACTGGACCTGGCGCTGCTCAACCAGGGCCGTTTGCTGGATGAAGCGTTGGCCCGGGTACCGCGCTCGGCGCCACCAGTTCAGCTATACAGCCTGGTGGTGGCCGGCGATGGCCAGCAGAGCGTGTTCATGCGCGAAGCCGACTATGTCAGCAACATGCTCAAGGTGCGCTTTGGCGCCAGTGGCCAGGTGACCCTGGTCAACCACCGCGACCACATGACCACCCGAGCCATGGCCACACGCGAAAACCTGACCCGCGCCGCCCGCACCCTGGCCGAGCGCAGCGGCCCCGAAGACCTGGTGTTCATCTATCTCACCAGTCATGGCAGCCAGGACCATCAGCTGGTACTCGACCAACCGCGCCTGCAGCTGGCCGATCTGTCTGCCGACGAGCTGGCGAGCGCGCTGGCACCGCTGAAGAACCGCGACAAGGTGATTGTCATATCCGCCTGCTATTCAGGGGGCTACATCACGCCGCTCAAAGATGAGCGCACGCTGATCATGACCGCCGCCCGGGCCGACCGCGTGTCTTTCGGTTGTTCGGAAGAAGCCGATTTCACCTATTTCGGCGATGCCCTGTTCGCCGAAGCGCTGAACCAGACCGACGACCTGAAACAGGCGTTTGAACTGGCGCGCGCCAGCGTTGCCGAAAGAGAACAAAGGGAAGGTTTCGAGGCCTCCGAACCTCAGCTGTGGGCGCCGCAGAAGGTGCTTGAGCACTGGCAGCACCTGCGCCGGCAACAGGCCGAAGAAGCATTGCGTAACGCCGCACAGGCCAACGTGGGGGAACAGGCGCAAACGCCCGGCAGCCACTAAGCTTGTGTGTAACAAGGGAGAGACATCATGTATTTGACGCCTCAGCATGTCCTGCTTGCCGGTGCCACGGGTCTGACAGGTGAACACCTGCTCGACCGTCTGCTCAACGAGCCCACCATCACTCGCGTACTGGCGCCTACCCGCCGGCCATTGGCCGAGCACCCGCACCTGGAAAACCCGGTAGGCGACCCGGCTGTGTTCCTTCCACAACTGGGTGGGCGGGTCGATATCGCCTATTGCTGCCTGGGTACCACACTTAAGCAAGCCGGTTCCGAATCGGCCTTCCGCGCTGTGGACCTGGACATGGTGGTGGCTTTCAGCAAGCGTGCCCGGGAGTTGGGCGCGCGGCATCTGCTGGTGGTCAGTGCATTGGGCGCCGACCCGAAATCGTCGATTTTCTACAACCGGGTCAAGGGTGAGATGGAGGAGGCTCTCAAGGCTCAGGATTGGCCGCAGCTGACCATCGTGCGGCCGTCGTTGCTGCTGGGTGAGCGGGTCGAGCCGCGGCTCGGCGAACAGTTGGCTTCGCCGTTTGCCAGGCTGATACCCGGGAAGTATCGGGGGATCGAGGCTTGTACCTTGGCCCGGGCGCTGTGGCGGCTGGCGCTGGAGGAAGAGGACGGGGTGCGGATTGTGGAGTCGGATGAGTTGCGCAGGTTGGGCAAGAAGTAGGCTTTACCTGGCAGGGCCTCTTCGCGGGTAAACCCGCTCCCACAGGATTTGCACCGATTTCAGACCTGGTGCAGTACCTGTGGGAGCGGGTTTACCCGCGAAAGGGCCCTTACAGGCCACCAGTGGCCTGGAAGCCTACACCGGCCGCTGTCAGCAACGACAACGGCAGCAACAAGGTATCGAGCAACATGCTCCCCGGCAGGTCCAGCCCCGGATACGCTGGCGCCTCAGCCCCGTAACGATCCCGCGGGCAGCACCCGCCATTGATCACATACAAGTCCAACCGGGTACCTGCATACACCACCGGTGCCCCGGGCTTGTTGGCATCCAGCGTGCGCACCGTGGCGCAGCCACCGAGCAGCACCAGCGCCAGCAAGCCCACCAGCGCTCGCTTCAATCATCCACCCCGAAGTGGTGCTCACCCCAGCGCGGCAACATGTCCTGGGGAATGTTCAGCAGGTTGAGAATGCGCGCGACCACGAAGTCGACCAGGTCGTCGATGGTCTGCGGCTGGTGATAAAAGCCCGGCGCCGCCGGCAGGATCACCGCGCCCATCTGCGACAGCTTGAGCATGTTCTCCAGGTGGATGGTGGAGAACGGCGCCTCGCGCGGCACCAGGATCAGCTGGCGACGCTCCTTGAGGGTAACGTCGGCAGCACGTTCGATCAGGTTGTTGCAGGCACCGGTGGCAATCGCCGACAGCGTGCCAGTGGAACAGGGCACCACTACCATTGCCGCCGGGGCGCCGGAGCCCGAGGCCACCGGCGACATCCAGTCTTCCTTGCCATACACGCGGATCTGCCCGTCGGCAGCGCCGGTATATTCGGTGAGGAAGGCCTGCATCGCCTGTGGCTTGGCCGGCAGCACCACGTCCGTCTCGGTAGCCATCACCAGTTGCGCGGCCTTGGAGATCAGGAAGTGCACCTCGCGGTCCTCACGCACCAGGCAGTCGAGCAGGCGCAGGCCATACTGGGCACCAGAGGCGCCCGTCATGGCCAGGGTGATGCGTTCCGGCCCGCTCACTTCAGTGCCTCGGCCAGCTTGCCGTGCAGGCCGCCGAAGCCGCCGTTGCTCATGATCACCACATGGGTGCCTGGGCGGGCCTGGCCCTTGACCCGCTCGATGATCGCTTCGAGGCTGTCGGCCACCACGCTGGGCACTTTGCATTGCGCGGCGGTGGCAGCCAGGTCCCAGCCAAGGTTGGCCGGGGCGTACCAGATCACCTGGTCGGCGTCGTTTACGCTTTCCGGCAGGCCGTCACGGTGGGCACCGAGCTTCATCGAGTTGGAGCGCGGCTCGATCACGGCGATCACCGGGGCTTCGCCAACGCGCTTGCGCAGGCCGTCCAGGGTGGTGGCGATGGCGGTCGGGTGGTGGGCGAAGTCATCGTAGATGGTCACGCCCTGCACTTCGGCAACCTTCTCCATACGCCGCTTGACGCTCTTGAAGGCGCTCAGGCCTTCGATGCCCATGGCTGGCACCACGCCTACATGGCGCGCCGCTGCCAGGGTAGCCAGGGCGTTGGCGACGTTGTGCTGGCCAGTCAGCGCCCAGTCCACCACACCCTGCGCTTCGCCGTCGAACAGCACTTCGAAGCGCGAGCCGTCGGGGCTGAGCAGACGGGCTTGCCACTGGCCACCTTCGCCGGTGGTCTGCACCGGGGTCCAGCAACCCATGCCGATCACCCGCTCCAGCGCCTGTTCGGTGGTGGGGTGGATGACCAGGCCTTCGCTAGGAATGGTGCGTACCAGGTGGTGGAACTGCCGCTCGATCGAGGCCAGGTCGGGGAAGATGTCCGCATGGTCGAACTCGAGGTTGTTGAGGATCGCCGTGCGCGGGTGGTAGTGGACGAACTTCGAGCGCTTGTCGAAGAAGGCGCTGTCGTACTCGTCGGCTTCGACCACGAAGAACGGCGTATCGCCAAGGCGCGCCGACACCGAGAAGTTCTGCGGCACACCGCCAATCAGGAAGCCCGGGCTCATGCCAGCGTGTTCCAGCACCCAGGCCAGCATGCTGCTGGTAGTGGTCTTGCCGTGGGTACCGGCAACGGCCAGCACCCAGCGGCCCTGCAACACGTGGTCGGCCAACCACTGCGGGCCGGAAACATAGGGCAGGCCCTTGTTCAGCACGTACTCCACCGCCGGGTTGCCACGCGACATGGCGTTGCCGATGACCACCAGGTCTGGCGCCGGGTCCAGCTGGGCCGGGTCATAGCCTTGGGTCAGCTTGATGCCCTGGGCTTCAAGCTGGGTGCTCATCGGGGGATAGACGTTGGCGTCCGAGCCGGTGACGCGGTGGCCAAGTTCCTTGGCCAGCACCGCCAGCGAGCCCATGAAAGTGCCGCAAATACCGAGAATGTGAATATGCATGGTCGACCTCGCAAAACATCGAGGCAGGGTAGCCCAGGGCGCGACAAATCGCACCAGATGTTTCGCTCAGTCGGCCCTGGTGATGCCGTGTTTGCGCA
The DNA here is from genome assembly GCF_023100865.1 of Pseudomonas sp. A2. Taxonomy (NCBI): domain Bacteria; kingdom Pseudomonadati; phylum Pseudomonadota; class Gammaproteobacteria; order Pseudomonadales; family Pseudomonadaceae; genus Pseudomonas; species Pseudomonas sp. A2. The sequence goes on along the minus strand of NZ_CP039127.1, from coordinate 689,701 downwards.
GTTTTCGATACAAGGTATTGCGGCTGATGCCCAAGTGCTCGGCGACACGGGTGAGGTGCCAGTGTTTTGCCTCCAGGGTCGCCAACAGCGCATGGCGCTCGGCGTCCTCCAATGCGGCAGACCCTGTCGCCGGCAAGCCAGCTCCCACAGGTACAGCGCCAGCTTCGAAAGCCCCATTCACCCTGAGGGAGCAACTGTCTTGTGCTACCTGCTCTGGCCCTATCGCCGGCAAGCCGGCTCCCACAGGGATTGCACATGGCCTGAAGCCACTGCGATCGAGGGCGAAGCCCTCGCGAACAATGGCTGGGAGATCCTGGAACACGATGCGGGAGTCTTCGCAAAGTGCCACCAGGGTACGCAGCACGTTGCGCATCTGCCGCACGTTGCCCGGCCAGGCGAAGTCGAGCAGTGCCTGCCGCGCCCTGGGCTCGATATCGATCGGTTCTCCCTGCGCCTCCTGACGCAGCAGAAAGTCCAGCAACTGCGCCTTGTCACTGCGCTCGCGCACCGCAGGCAATGCCACTTCCAGGCCATTCAGGCGGTAATACAGGTCCTCGCGGAAACTGCCCTGCTCCACCCTCTCCAGCAGGTCACGGTGAGTAGCGCTGACAATGCGCACGTCGACCGCCTGCGGCTCGCCACCGATCGGCACCACCTGGCGCTCCTCCAGCACGCGCAGCAGGCGGGTTTGCAGGGCCAGTGGCATGTCGCCAATCTCGTCCAGCAGCAAGGTGCCGCCATCGGCCTGCAGCAGCTTGCCGCGCATGCCTTCCTTGCGTGCACCGGTAAAGCTGCCGCCGCGGTAGCCGAACAGTTCGCTCTCGATCAGGCTTTCCGGGATCGAGGCGCAGTTGATGGCGACGAACGGCTTGCCGCGCCGCTCGCTGGCCTGGTGCACGGCCTGGGCAAAAGCCTCCTTGCCACAGCCGGTCTCGCCGCGCAGCAACAGCGGCACATCGCGCTCGAACACCCGCACGCTGCGGCGGAAGTCGTTTTGCAAGGCGGGGTCGAGCAGGCAGATAAGCGGCTCCACTTCCCGCGTGGGCCGCGGCTGGGCGGCTGGCACCGACCACACCGGTGCGCGAGCCTGGCCACGCAGGCTGGCGAACACCTGGCGCCCGTCCAGGGTATGCAGCGGCCACGCCGTGCTGCCGCCAGGCGTGGCGCGGCTGAACAGTTCGTCGTGGCTGCAAGCGAAAAAGCGTTCCAGCGGTTTGCCCAGCACGCCACCACGCACCGTGCCCAGCAGGTTCAGCGCGCTCTGGTTGGCGGCGCAGATGCGCCCGTCACCGTCGAACGCCAGCAGGCCTTCGCTGAACAGGCCGACCGACTCGGCCTGCAGGTGAAAACGCAGCAGCCATTGCTGTTCGAAATGGCGCAGGAAGTAGCAGCTTTCGATCATCTTCGCCGACAGGTTGACCAAAGCCATGGTGTGGAACTGGCTCTGCCGGGAAACGTCGGGCCGCGCCGAAGACACATCCAGCACTGCCAGCAGCTCGCCATGCGGGTCGAACACCGGGCTGGCCGAGCAGGTCAGGCCGGTGTGGCGACCGCGGAAGTGCTCGTTCTGGTGAATGGTCAGCGCCTGGCGCTCGACCAGGCATGTGCCGATGCCGTTGGTGCCCTCGCGCGCCTCGCTCCAGTCAGCGCCCAGCCACAGCCCGGCACGCTCGAAGCTGCGCCGCTCGGTCGGCGCGCTGACGCAATTGAGGATCACCCCACGGGCATCGGTCAGCAGCACCGCATGGCCGGCCCCGGAAAGCTGCTGGTGCAGGCTGTTCATTTCATGGTCGGCAATCTGCAGCACCTGGCGCAGGCGCTCGCGGCTTTCCAGCAGGCGCCCATGCTCGAGCACCACCGGGGCCTCGATCACCGACGGGTCGAGGTGGTAGTCCTCCAGGCAGCGTAGCCAGGAGCGGGCGATGGACGGGTCACTGCCACCCGCCCCGGCCCCACCATGGGCGACGGTATGGACTTGCTGGGCATGGCGACTGAAATGATTGCTCTGCATTGTTGTAGTTCTCCGCAGATAGAGAGTCTCGCCAGCATCCTCCACCCGGGAAGGCTTTGCAATGCACCCTCCGGTTATGTGTCGCAAATGGCACAAAGTGTCACCCCCGCGCGTACCGGCGCTGGCACAGAGATCGTGGGCCAGGCCCAACGAACCGAGCCAAGTCATTGATTTGCCTGGCGCTCGAAACGCTGGCCCAACCTTTGCTCTACGCTTTCCAACTCCCTAACAAACACAATAGCCAGGAGACACACCATGCGTTACGCACATCCCGGTACCGAAGGCGCGAAGGTTTCCTTCAAGAGCCGCTACGGCAACTACATCGGTGGTGAGTTCGTTCCTCCGGTAAAGGGGCAGTACTTCGAAAATACCTCCCCGGTGAATGGCAAGCTGATCGCTGAATTCCCTCGCTCCACTGCCGAAGACATCGACAAAGCCCTGGATGCCGCCCACGCTGCAGCCGACGCCTGGGGCCGCACTTCAGTGCAGGACCGCTCCAACGTTCTGCTGAAGATCGCCGACCGTATCGAGCAGAACCTCGAACTGCTGGCCATTACCGAAACCTGGGACAACGGCAAGCCGATCCGCGAAACCCTCAATGCCGACATTCCGCTGGCGGTCGACCACTTCCGCTACTTCGCTGGCTGCATCCGCGCCCAGGAAGGCGGCGCCGCGGAAATCAACGAAGGCACCGTGGCCTATCACATCCATGAGCCACTGGGCGTGGTCGGGCAGATCATCCCGTGGAACTTCCCGATCCTGATGGCCGCCTGGAAGCTCGCCCCGGCCCTGGCCGCCGGCAACTGCGTGGTGCTCAAGCCTGCCGAACAGACCCCGCTGGGCATCACCGTGCTGCTGGAAGTGATCGGTGACCTGCTGCCAAAAGGCGTGCTCAACGTGGTGCAAGGCTATGGCCGCGAAGCCGGTGAAGCACTGGCCACCAGCAAGCGCATCGCCAAGATCGCCTTCACCGGCTCGACCCCGGTTGGCTCGCACATCATGAAATGCGCCGCCGAGAACATCATCCCGTCCACCGTCGAACTGGGCGGCAAGTCGCCGAACGTGTATTTCGAAGACATCATGCAAGCCGAGCCAAGCTTCGTCGAGAAGGCGGCCGAAGGCATGGTGCTGGCGTTCTTCAACCAGGGCGAGGTATGCACCTGCCCGTCACGGGCACTGGTACAGGAGTCGATCTACCCGCAGTTCATGGAAGTGGTGATGAAGAAGGTGCTGCAGATCAAGCGCGGCGACCCGCTGGACACCGACACCATGGTCGGAGCGCAGGCCTCGCAACAGCAGTTCGAGAAGATCCTGTCGTACCTCGACATCGCCCAGAAGGAAGGCGCCGAGTTGCTGACCGGTGGCAAGGTCGAAAAACTGGAAGGCTCGCTGGCCACCGGTTACTACATCCAGCCGACCCTGCTCAAGGGCAACAACAAGATGCGCGTGTTCCAGGAAGAAATCTTCGGCCCGGTGGTCAGCGTCACCACCTTCAAGGACGAAGCCGAAGCCTTGGCAATCGCCAACGACACCGAGTTCGGCCTGGGTGCCGGCGTGTGGACCCGCGACATCAACCGTGCCTACCGCATGGGCCGTGGGATCAAGGCTGGCCGCGTGTGGACCAACTGCTACCACCTGTACCCGGCGCATGCCGCGTTCGGTGGCTACAAGAAGTCGGGGGTCGGGCGTGAGACGCACAAGATGATGCTCGACCACTATCAGCAGACCAAGAACCTGCTGGTGAGCTACGACATCAATCCGTTGGGCTTCTTCTAAACCGCGTCGCCTTCTTCGCGGGTAAACCCGCTCCCACAGGTACTGCGCTTGCTTAAGGCGCTGTACACCCCCTGTAGGAGCGGATTCACCCGCGAAGAGGCCAGGCCTGCATATACAAAACCCAGAGCGGTAACCGTGCACCAACGCTCTGGCTCGCTTCCTGCAGTACCCATCACCATCGGCCCGGAACCCGTCCGGCCACCAAGAAAAACAACAGGTGAAACTATGCCAAGCGATCATTCCGCCGGCTCGCCGGCAGGCTCTTCCGTCGACTTCGAAAAAGTCGGCTCGGACTATTTCCAGCAACGTGAACTGAAAAAAGGTGCCGCCGGCTGGGTCCTGCTGGTCGGCCTGGGCGTGGCCTACGTCATCTCCGGCGACTATGCCGGCTGGAACTTCGGCCTGGCCCAGGGCGGCTGGGGCGGCATGTTCCTCGCTACCCTGCTGATGGCCACCATGTACCTGTGCATGTGCTTCTCGCTGGCCGAGCTGTCGTCGATGATCCCCACCGCAGGCGGCGGCTACGGCTTTGCCCGCAGCGCCTTCGGCCCCTGGGGCGGCTTCCTCACCGGCACGGCGATCCTCATCGAGTACGCTATCGCCCCCGCCGCCATCGCGGTGTTCATCGGCGCCTACTGCCAGTCACTGTTCGGCATCGGCGGCTGGATGATCTACCTGGCGTTCTACATCGTGTTCATCGGCATCCACATCTTTGGCGTGGGTGAGGCGTTGAAGCTGATGTTCATCATCACCGCCATCGCAGCCATCGCCCTGGCCGTGTTCCTGGTGAGCATGGTGCCCCATTTTGATGCAGCCAACCTGTTCGACATCGCCAAAACGGACGCTGTAGGCGCCAGCAGCTTCCTGCCGTTCGGCTATGTCGGCGTGTGGGCGGCCATCCCCTATGCCATCTGGTTCTTCCTTGCCGTAGAGGGCGTGCCGCTGGCTGCCGAAGAAACCAAGAACCCCAAGCGTGACCTGCCACGCGGCCTGATCGGCGCCATGCTGGTGTTGCTGGCCTTCGCCCTGCTGATCCTGGTGGTCGGCCCCGGCGGCGCAGGGTCCGAAGCATTGAAAGCGTCCGGCAACCCGCTGGTAGAAGCCTTGTCCAAGGCCTACGGCGGTAGCACCTGGATGGGCGGCTTCGTCAACCTGGTCGGCCTGGCCGGGCTGATCGCCAGCTTCTTCTCGATCATCTACGCCTACTCCCGGCAGATCTTCGCCCTGTCCCGCGCCGGTTACCTGCCGCGCAAGCTGTCGGAAACCAACAAGAGCAAGGCCCCGGTACTGGCCTTGATCATCCCCGGGATCATCGGCTTTGCCCTGTCGCTGACTGGCCAAGGTGATTTGCTGATCCTGGTGGCGGTGTTCGGCGCTACCTTGTCGTACGTACTGATGATGGCCGCGCACATCACCCTGCGCATCCGCCGGCCGAAGATGGAGCGCCCATACCGCACCCCTGGTGGCATCTTCACCTCGGGCCTGGCACTGGTACTGGCCTGCATCGCCGTGGTCGCCGGTTTCCTGGTCGACCCTCGGGTGGTGATTGGCGCCGCAGTTATCTATGCGGTATTAATTGCCTACTTTGCTTTCTACAGCCGCCACCACCTGGTCGCGGGTACACCGGAAGAGGAATTCGCCGCGATCCAGAAGGCCGAAGAGGCCCTGCACTGATCGCCGCCACCCGCCGCGGGGCAACCCGCGGCTCTGGAGACTCTGTATGGCAAGTTTCGTACACACGGTCGGCCACCTGGTCTACCGCTTCGACAGCCTCAAGGAAGTGATGGCCAAGGCCAGCCCCGCCCGCTCGGGGGACTACCTGGCGGGCGTGGCGGCCAGCAATGATGGCGAACGGGTCGCCGCGCAGATGGCCCTGGCCAATATCCCGCTGACGCATTTCCTCAACGAAGCGCTGATCCCTTACGAAGATGATGAAGTCACGCGCCTGATCATCGACACTCACGACGCCCAGGCCTTCGCCCCGGTCAGCCACCTGACCGTGGGTGGCCTGCGCGACTGGCTGCTGAGCGAAGAGGCCAACGAGGACAGCCTGCACAGCCTGGCACCCGGGCTGACGCCGGAAATGGCCGCAGCGGTGTCGAAGATCATGCGCGTGCAGGACCTGGTGCTGGTGGCACAGAAGATCCGCGTGGTCACCCGGTTCCGTGGCACCATGGGCCTGCGCGGGCGCCTGTCGACCCGGCTGCAGCCCAACCACCCGACCGACGAGCCGGCCGGCATCGCCGCCAGCATTCTCGACGGCCTGCTGTACGGCAACGGTGACGCCATGATCGGCATCAACCCGGCCACCGACAGCATCGCCTCGATCTGCGCCCTGCTGGAGATGCTCGACGCCATCATCCAGCGCTACGACATCCCCACCCAGGCCTGCGTGCTGACCCACGTCACCACCTCGATCGAGGCGATCAACCGTGGCGTACCACTGGACCTGGTGTTCCAGTCCATTGCCGGCACCGAGGCGGCCAACGCCGGGTTCGGCATCAACCTGAACGTGCTGCAGGAAGGCTACGAAGCGGGCCTTTCGCTGAAACGCGGCACCCTCGGGCAGAACCTGATGTACTTCGAAACCGGACAGGGCAGCGCGCTGTCGGCCAACGCCCACCACGGCGTCGACCAGCAGACCTGTGAGACCCGCGCCTATGCCGTGGCCCGCCACTTCAAACCGTTCCTGGTCAACACGGTGGTCGGTTTCATCGGCCCCGAATACCTGTACAACGGCAAGCAGATCATCCGCGCCGGCCTCGAAGACCACTTCTGCGGCAAGCTGCTGGGAGTGCCGATGGGTTGCGACATCTGCTACACCAACCACGCCGAAGCCGACCAGGACGACATGGACACCCTGCTGACCCTGCTGGGCGTGGCCGGGATCAACTTCATCATGGGTATCCCAGGCTCCGACGACATCATGCTCAACTACCAGACCACCTCGTTCCACGACGCGCTGTATGCACGCCAGACCCTGGGCCTTAAGCCTGGGCCGGAATTCGAGGCATGGCTGGCCCGCACCGGCATCTTCACCCAGGCCGATGGCCGGGTGCGCTTCGGTGACAACCTGCCGCCGGCCTTCCGCCAGGCCTTGGCACAGCTTGCATAGGGATGACCATGGACCACCGCACGCCTACCCCCGAAAACCCCTGGCTGGCCCTGCGCAACCTGACCCCGGCGCGCATTGCCCTGGGCCGCACCGGCACCAGCCTGCCTACCGGTGCGCAACTGGACTTCCAGTTCGCCCACGCCCAGGCACGCGATGCCGTGCATCTGGCCTTCGACCATGCCGGCCTGGCTACCCAGCTGAGTGACCGCGGGCGCGAAAGCCTGGTGCTGCACAGCGCCGCCAGCGACCGCAACCAGTACCTGCAACGCCCGGACCTGGGGCGACGGCTGAACGAAGATTCGGTTGCCGCGCTGCGCCAGCACGCCCAGGCCAACCCCGGCGGGGTCGACCTGGCCATCGTCGTCGCTGACGGCCTGTCGGCACTGGCCGTGCACCGCCACACCCTGCCGTTCCTGGCGCGCTTCGAGGAACAGGCCGCCGCCGATGGCTGGACCAGCGCCCCGGTGGTGCTGGTGCAGCAGGGCCGCGTGGCAGTGGCCGACGAGGTCGGTGAACTGCTGGGCGCACGGATGACCGTGATGCTGATCGGCGAACGCCCGGGGCTCAGCTCGCCCGACAGCCTTGGCCTGTACTTCACCTATGCGCCAAAGGTCGGCCTGACCGATGCCTACCGCAACTGCATTTCCAACATCCGCCTGGAGGGGCTGAGCTATGGCATGGCGGCGCACCGCTTGCTGTACTTGATGCGCGAAGCCTGCCGGCGCCAGCTTTCCGGGGTGAATCTGAAGGACGAGGCCGAGGTCCATAGCCTGGAGAGCGAAAACAACACCGGCCAGAAAGGTAACTTTCTGCTCGGCAAAGGATAAAAAACATGTCACGGAAGGCGGATTGCACTTGCGCCAAGCATTGGGCAGCATGCCTTTGAAAGCTGCTGGCAATCCGCTGTTTCCCCTAATGGACTCTGAGGGCCGCACATGCGCATCATCAAGGCAACCCTGGAACACCTCGATCTGCTTACGCCGATGTTCGTCAAATACCGCGAGTTCTATGGGCAGCTACCCTACCCCGACAGTTCGCGCAGCTTCCTGGAAAAGCGCCTGAAGCGGGATGAGTCGGTGATCTACCTGGCGCTACCCGATGATGATGACGGCAAGCTGCTGGGCTTCTGCCAGCTGTACCCGAGCTACTCGTCGCTGTCGCTGAAGCGGGTATGGATTCTCAACGATATCTACGTGGCCGAGGACTCGCGGCGCATGCTGGTGGCCGACCACCTGATGCGCGAGGCGAAGAAAATGGCCAAGGAAACCAACGCCGTGCGCATGCGGGTGTCGACCAGCGCGGACAATGAGGTAGCGCACAAGACTTACGAATCCATCGGGTTTCGTGAGGATAACGAGTTCAAGAGCTATATCCTGCCGATCAGCCAGGATTGACCTGTACCGGCCTCTTTGCGGGTAAACCCGCTCCCACAGGCATAGCGGCACATCTGAAGTCCGTGCTGTACCTGTGGGAGCGGGTTTACCCGCGAAGAGGCTGGTACAGGAGTCCCCCCTGCCGTAACCCCCCGCTACAAACTCCCCGGGCATGTTCCTGACTTAGCCGTATAATGGCCCACCTGTCATGTGTGAAAATTTACCCATCCGCAGGTAACCGAGCCTACGCCCAAGAACACAGGTGCTGTACATGGATTTCAACCCGCTGGACCTTATCCTGCATCTCGATGCCTACCTCGATCTGCTGGTCACCAACTACGGCCCCTGGATCTACGCCATCCTCTTCACCGTGATCTTCTGTGAAACCGGGCTGGTGGTCATGCCCTTCCTGCCTGGCGATTCGCTGCTGTTCATTGCCGGCGCCGTGGCCGCCGGTGGCGGCATGGACCCGTTGCTGCTGGCCGGCCTGCTGATGGCCGCCGCGATCCTCGGCGACAGCACCAACTATGTGATCGGCCGCACGGCGGGCGAGCGGTTGTTCAACAACCCCAACTCGAAGATCTTCCGTCGCGACTACCTGCAGCGTACCCACGACTTCTATGAACGCCACGGCGGCAAGACCGTGACCATGGCGCGCTTCCTGCCCATCCTGCGCACCTTTGCGCCGTTCGTCGCCGGCATCGCCCACATGCACTACCCGCGCTTCCTCGGTTTCAGCGTCGCCGGTTCGCTGCTGTGGGTCGGTGGCCTGGTGACCCTGGGCTACTTCTTCGGCAACGTGCCATTCATCAAACAGCACCTGTCGATGATGGTGGTGGGCATCATCATCCTGTCGCTGGTACCGATGATCCTCGGCCTGCTGCGTGGCCGCCTGGGCCGCACGGCCAAAGCGCACTGAAACTTGCCGATGTGGTCGTTCAGCGCCTGGCGGCGCAAGCGCACCCTGGCGCGCTATCCCATCACCCCCCAGCAATGGCAGGCCGTGCGCGAGCGCCTGCCAATGCTGGACGGCATCACTGACGAAGAGGATCGCTGGCTGCGTGAAGCCTGCATCCTGTTCCTGCTCGACAAGCACCTCACCTGCCTGCCCGGCGTCGAGCCGGATGACGAGCAGCGCCTGTTGCTGGCGGCCCAGGCGCAGTTGCCGCTGCTGCACCTGGGCGAGCTGAACTGGTACCAGGGTTTCCACGAAATCATCCTCTACCCCGACGACTTCAAGAGCCCCCAGCGCCACCGCGATGCCAGTGGCGTTGAGCACGTGTGGGACGGCGAGCACAGCGGCGAGGCCTGGCAGCAGGGCCCGATCATCCTCGCCTGGAACGGCGTGCTGGCAAGCGGTGGCTGGGAGGCCTACAACCTGGTCATCCATGAACTGGCGCACAAGCTCGACATGCTCAATGGCGATGCCAACGGCCTGCCGCCGCTGCACAGCGGCATGCCCGTGGATGAATGGGCAACCGCCATGCAACAGGCCTATGACGACCTCAACCGCCAGCTGGACGCCAACCCCGAGGCCGAAACCGCCATCGACCCGTATGCCGCAGAGAACCCCGCGGAGTTCTTTGCCGTCACCAGCGAGTACTTCTTTAGTGCCCCCGACCTGCTGCAACAGGCTTATCCACAGGTCTACCGCCAGTTGTCGCTGTTCTACCGCCAGGACCCGCTGGCGCGCCTGTGCCGGCTGCAGGCCGAACACCCGGAATACCGCGAAAGCCACGCCTGACGGGGCCGCACATCAGGCCAGGCGTGGCATGCCCATGCAGAATGTGCCTATAATCGCCGCCACTTTTTTGGTCAAACACGGGGGCACTGCCCAATGAGCTACAGCAAGATTCCGGCGGGCAAAGACCTGCCGAACGACATCTACGTCGCCATCGAGATCCCGGCCAACCACGCGCCGATCAAATACGAGATCGACAAGGACAGCGATACCCTGTTCGTCGACCGTTTCATGGCGACCCCGATGTTCTACCCAGCCAACTACGGCTTCATCCCGAACACCCTGGCCGATGACGGTGATCCGCTGGACGTGCTGGTCGTTACCCCTTACCCGGTAGCCCCAGGTTCGGTTATCCGCGCCCGTCCGGTCGGCGTGCTGAACATGACCGACGACGGCGGCGGCGACGCCAAGGTCATCGCTGTTCCTCACGACAAGCTGTCGCAGTTGTACGTCGACGTGAAGGAATACACCGACCTGCCAGCCCTGCTGATCCAGCAGATCGAGCACTTCTTTGCCAACTACAAAGATCTCGAGAAGGGCAAGTGGGTCAAGATCGAAGGATGGGAAGGCGCTGACGCCGCCCGCGCCGCGATCACCAAATCGGTTGCTGCCTACAAGGGCTGATGCCGGTTGCATGAAGAACCCCGCCTCGGCGGGGTTTTTTTATGCCTGATGGATGGCTGGTCGCCCTGGCACTGGATGACCTGCCTGCGCAGCACTTTTGTGGGAACAACTGTCTTGCTCAAATTCTAGATGCCGACCCGCTCCCACAGGAACCGCGCACTTGCCTGGGAGAGTAAAAAATCCTACGCAGTCCTACTCCAACGCCCTACAAACAGGCGCTTTTCACACAAGCCCCATCAACATCCGGTTCATATCCTTGCTGGCACCCCGCCGCTACACTCGCCGCCATGAACACATCCGGTGACAGACTCAAAGCCCTCCTCCACGAATGTGGCCTGACCCCTTCCGATTTCGCCGCCCAGCGCAGCGTCACGCCCCAGCACGTCAACAACTGGCTCAAGCGCGGCGTGCCCCTGGCCCGGCTGGACGAAATGGCGGACCTGTTCTGCGTGCATCGTCGCTGGTTGCGCACGGGCGAAGGCCCCAAACACCACAACCCGATCCTGCGCACCTGCCCACCGGAGCCGGCGCCCGCCAACCCGCACACGCCGCTATCGGCGCAAGGCGGCCGTACATTGAAGGTGCCCTTTTACGAGTTGCACAACGGCCTGCTGTCGCCCGTGGCCGGCAAACACCTGTGCCTGCCCGCAAAAGCCCTGAAAGGGTTGGGAGTGCATGCCGACGACGCCATCTGCCTGGCCATGCCCGCCAGCAACATGACCCCGCTGATTCCGCTGCAAGCTACCCTGGCCATCGACCTGGGCATGACCCAGGTGGTCGAGGGCGAAACCTATGCCCTGCTGCACAACGGCGTGCTCAGGGTTAACAACCTCAGCCTCGGCCAGCACGGCACGCTGTACCTGCACAGCCATGATCGGCGCAACTATGCGGTCGAACGCTACACCGCCGCCCAGCGCCAGACACAAGGGCTGAAGGTCCTGGGCTGGGTGTTCCACTGGTCGCATTTCCGCCAGCAACGGCCCGACTGAAACAACCTGTGCCATTTTTTGCTGGGCATCCTGCGCGCGCCCTTGTATGCTACGCCGCACATTCAGCCCCGACCGGCGCAAGCCGCGGTCCAGAGGGCTCGGCGATATCCCACACGGGCATCTGCCATCTCTTTCAGGCCCTTGATGGCCACACAGTTAAGGCGATTGCGGCTTACCATAAATTAGTCGGAAGCGTCCCCGAGAAGCCGGCCACAAGCCGGCTTTTTAATGCCCGCCATTCCCATCCTCTGAAACTTTCTGCAGCCTTCCCATGGCCAGGGAATCGCCGCTGCGTGAGCGAAAAAAATCTCATTCGCCATTTATCTGACACTATACTAACGCTCATCCGAAAATCGTCAGATAAATGACGTTTCGCGTGGAGCTTTCACCCTCCTGATCTAGGCTCAAGCCATATGGGAGGAGGTGTAGTCCATGCGCAAATTATTGATTGGCTCGTCGATCCTGGCTTGTCTCGTGGTGTTGGGCGGCTGGTTGAGTCGACCGCAGCCGGTGCCGGTCAGGCTGCTGGAAGTTGAGCGGGGACCGGTGGAGACGGTGGTGGCCAACACGCGCGCGGGTACGCTGAAGTCCTGTCGACGCTCGCACCTGTCCTTCAATGTCGGCGGCCAGGTTGCCGAGTTGCTGGTCAGCGAAGGCCAACGGGTCCAGCCGGGTCAGGTGCTCATGCGCCTGCGGCAGGACGAGCAACAGGCCAGGCTACAGGAAGCCGAGGCGCGGCTGGAGGCCCAGCGCAACACCCGCGAACAGCGCTGCCAGCAAGCTCTGCTGGACCGGCGCGACCTTGATCGCCTGGGCCAGTTGGCCGACCGCAAGTTGATTGCCGCCGACCGCCTCGATCAGGCCACGACCAAGGCCAACCTGGCGAAACTGATGTGCAGTGCCAGTGCCGTGCTGATCCGCGAGGCCGACGCCAGCCTGCAGTTACAGCGTTCACTGCTGGAACAGACAACCCTGCGTGCACCATTCGCCGGCATCGTCGCAGAAATCAACGGCGAACTCGGCGAGTTCGTCACCCCGTCGCCGCCAGGTATTCCCACGCCGCCGGCAGTCGACCTGATCGACGACAGCTGCCTGTTTGTAGAGGCACCGATCGATGAGGTGGACGCTGCCCGGGTTCACCCCGGAACCGCCGTACGGATCAGCCTGGATGCCTTCCGTGGTCAGCATTTCACCGGCCGCGTCAGCCGCATCGCGCCCTATGTGCGCGAACTGGAGAAGCAGGCGCGCACCGTCGATGTCGAGGTGCGCTTCGACCAGCCGCCGGCAGACCTGGCCCTGCTCACCGGCTATAGCGCCGATGTCGAGATCCTCCTGGAGCAGCACGCGGGCGCCTTGCGCATCCCCACCGAGACCCTGCTGGAGGGGCAGCGCGTGCTGCGATATGACCCAAGCGCCCGGGTGTTGCGCGAGGTGCAGGTGCAAACCGGGCTGAGCAACTGGCGCTGGACTGAGGTGCTTGCAGGGCTGGACGAGGACGCACGCATAGTCGCCAGCCACGAGCAGGAAGGGCTCAAGGATACCGTGGCGGTGATCCCGGTGGATGCCGCGGAGACCGAGAAATGATCCGCCTGCGCGGCGGCAGCCGCAGCTTCCAGTTGGGCGAACAGCAGGTGATGGGGCTGGATGGCCTGGACCTGGACATCGCCGCCGGTGACTACATGGCGGTGATGGGCCCGTCGGGCTCGGGCAAGTCGACCTTGCTGAACATCCTCGGCCTGCTCGACGCGCCGAGCGCCGGCGAATACTGGCTGCAGGGCGAGGCCACGGCGGCCCTGAGCGAGGCGCGCCGCGCCCAGTTGCGCAGCCGGCTGATAGGTTTCGTGTTCCAGTCCTACCACCTGATCGCACGGCTGACGGTGCTGGAAAACATCGAGCTGCCGATGGTCCTTGCCGGCATTGGTGCGGCACAACGGCGCAAGCGCAGCAGCCAATTGGTGGCACGCCTGGGGCTGGGCGAGCGCATTGCCCACCGCCCGGCCGAGCTGTCCGGTGGCCAGCGCCAGCGCGTGGCGATCGCCCGGGCGATGGTCATGCAACCGGCGCTGCTGTTGGCCGACGAACCCACCGGAAATCTCGATAGCCAGGCCGGCGCAGAGGTCTTCAGCCTGCTGGAGGAGCTCAACGGCGAGGGCCTGACCCTGATAGTGGTGACCCACGATGCCAACCTGGGCGCCCGTGCACAGCGCCAGCTGCACATGCGTGATGGGCGGATCCACAGTATTGCGCCGCAGTGGGCGCTGGCCTGATGCGCGCTGCCGATGCCCTGGGCTTCTGGCTAGGTGCCTTGCGTGGGCATCGCTCACGCAGCCTGATGCTACTGCTGGCCATCGCTATCGGGGTGGTCGCGGTCAATCTGCTCACCGGTCTTGGCGCGGGGGCGCGGGCCTTCGTCCTGAACGAGTTCTCGCTGCTCGGGCGCGACATACTCATCGTTTTCCCGGGGCGCAAGGAAACCACCGGGCGAATGCCGCCGCTCACCGGGCTGACGCCACACGAGTTGACCTTGCAGGATGTCCAGGCCATCACCCGGTTGCCGGGCATCCGCCGGGTCGCGCCGCAGCAGGCCGGGCAGATGGAGGTAATAGTCGGCAACCGCAATCGTGAAGTGCTGACGCTGGGCACCACCCGGGACTTCTTCGCCATTCGCCAACTGACCGTCGTACAAGGCCAACCCCTGCCGACGCTGGACCCTGAGCAGGCCGAAGCCGTCTGCGTGATCGGCGGCAAACTCCGGCGCGAGCTGTTCGGGGCTCGCCCGGCCCTGGGTGAATGGTTGCGCGCTGGCGACCGGCGCTTCCGGGTGGTCGGCATTCTCGGCGAGCGGGGCGAATCGCTGGGGATGGATTTCGCCGAGATGTTGATCATCCCGGTGGCCAGTGCCCAGGCCTTGTTCAATAGCGAGGGGTTGTCGCGGGTGTTTGTCGAGGTGCATGGTCCGAGCTTTCTCGACCGTAGCAAGCAGCTGATACTCGCCGCGCTCAAGGAGCGTCACGAGGGTGAGGAGGACGTTACCCTCGTCAGCCAGGACAGCCTGCTCAGCGCCTTCGACCAGATACTCGCGGTGCTGACCCTGGCGGTGGCCGGCATTGCCGCGATCAGCCTGCTGGTGGCAGGCATCCTGATCATGAACGTGACCTGGATTGCAGTAAGCCAGCGCACCGCCGAGATCGGCCTGCTCAAAGCCATAGGCGTGACGGCGGCGCAGCTGCGCCTGCTGTTCCTCGGCGAGGCGGCGCTGTTGGCCCTGACAGGGGCACTGGCAGGGCTGCTGCTGGCCGAAACCTTGCTCTGGCTGGGGCGCCTGGCGTTCGATCTGCCGCTCTATGCCCCCTGGTGGGCGCGGGTTGGCGCCGTGCTGCTGGCACTCGGCACGGCGCTGCTTTTCGCCTGGCTGCCTGCCGCTCGGGCCTCGGCGCTGGAGCCGGTGGCGGCGCTACGCCCGCCGGGGGCGCACTGATGCGCTGGCAAGATGGTTTCCGGCTGACCAGCTCGGCGCTGACCTGCCGCCCGCTGCGCAGCCTGCTGACCCTGCTCGGGGTAGCGATCGGCATAGCCGCCGTGGCGCTGCTCACGGCCATAGGCGAAGGCGTGCGCGGCTATGTGCTGGAGAACTTCTCGCAGTTTGGTACGCGGATCATCACCGTGCGCCCGGGCAAGACCCAGACCAGCGGCCTCGGCGGCCTGCTTGGCAGCGTGCGGCCACTGACCATCAGTGACACCGACGCCCTGCGGCGCTTGCCGCATGTCGAGGCGGCGGTGCCGATCATTCAGGGCAGCGGGAATATCCAGTTCGGTCACCTGAGCCGGCGCAGCGACATTCTCGGTGGCGGCCATCAGATGGCACAGGCCTGGCGCATGCAACTGAGCCTGGGCGAGTTCCTGCCCCCGGCCCGTGACGGCCGTTCGCCGCCCTATGTGGTGCTCGGCCATCAGCTGCGTACCGAGCTGTTCGGTGCGCGCAACCCGCTGGGTGAGCTGATCCGCGTCGGCGGCGTACGTTTCCGGGTGATCGGCGTGATGGCGGAGAAAGGCCAGTTGCTCGGTTTCAACCTCGACGATATCGCCTACATCCCGGTGGACTGGGCGGAAAGCCTGTTCAACCGCACCGGGGTGGTCAAAGCCCATGTGGTGTTTGGCGCCGGTACCACTTCACGGGCGTTGAGCCGGCAGATTCGCGAGGTGCTCGGCGAACGACACGGTGCGGAGGACTTCAGCCTGACCACCCAGGACGACATGCTGCGCAGCTTCAACCGCGTTCTCGGCACCCTGAGCCTGGCCATTGGTGCCTTGGGGGGCATTTCGCTGTTGGTCGGCGCCGTCGGCATTCTCACCATCATGACGACCACTGTGGGCGAGCGCACGGCAGAAATCGGCCTGTTGCGGGCGATTGGCGCCAGTCCGCGGCAGGTACTTGGGTTGTTTCTCGCTGAAGCGACGCTGCTGTCCCTGGCCGGTGGCCTGCTTGGCCTGCTGTTGATGGGCCTGCTGCTGGGGCTACTGCACCTGGCCATGCCGAGCCTGCCCTTGGCGCTGCAACCGCTGTTTCTGCTGCTGGCGCTGCTGCTGGCGGCGGTGCTCGGCATTCTCGCCGGCCTGGCCCCGGCCGTGCGGGCGGCTCGCTTGCATCCGGTCGCGGCGCTGCGCATCGAGTAGCGGCCAGGCCAAAGAGCCCCTTGATGGGGCTGCTTTGCAGCCCTTCGCGGGCACGCCCGCTCCCACAGGCCGCGCGGCGCGCTTACTGAATTTGACCCACCACAAGCTGACAGAAAAGTAATCTGAAGCTCAGCCAGCTGACAGCGCAGGTCCGCTAGCGTTAAGGAAGATTGTGGGGGGCTTCTAGCCCCACGGCCTGGGGCGTTGAACCGCCTGAATACCAGCAACTTTTCGACTGACTGGACGCAACGGCATGCAAAGCAAAACCACCAGACGCTCTTTCGTCAAAGGCCTGGCCGCTACCGGACTGCTTGGCGGGCTTGGCATGTGGCGCGCGCCGGTCTGGGCCGTGACCAGCCCGGGCCAACCGAGTGTGCTGAGCGGCACCGACTTCGATCTCTACATCGGTGAGCTGCCGGTCAACATTACCGGCGCTGCGCGCACAGCGATGGCCATCAACGGCTCCATTCCCGGGCCCATCCTGCGCTGGCGCGAAGGCGATACCGTCACGCTGCGTGTGCGCAACCGCTTGCAGCAGGACACCTCCATCCACTGGCACGGCATCATCCTGCCGGCGAACATGGACGGGGTGCCGGGCCTGAGCTTCCATGGCATCGCCCCCGACGGCATGTATGAGTACAAGTTCAAGGTCCAGCAGAACGGCACCTACTGGTACCACAGCCACTCCGGTTTCCAGGAGCAGGTCGGGGTGTATGGTGCCCTGGTCATCGACGCGAAAGAGCCTGAGCCGTTCACCTATGACCGGGACTACGTGGTCATGCTCAGCGACTGGACGGATGAAGACCCTGCACGGGTGCTGTCCAAGCTCAAGAAGCAGTCCGACTACTACAACTACCACAAGCGCACGGTGGGCGATTTCGTCAACGATGTGAGCGAAATGGGCTGGTCCGCCGCGGTAGCCGACCGCAAGATGTGGGCCGAGATGAAAATGAGCCCCACCGATCTCGCTGACGTGAGCGGCTACACCTACACCTACCTGATGAACGGCCAGGCCCCCGACGGTAACTGGACGGGCGTGTTCAAGCCGGGCGAGAAAATCCGCCTGCGCTTCATCAACGGCTCGGCCATGACGTATTTCGATGTGCGAATTCCCGGCCTGAAGATGACGGTTGTCGCGGCGGATGGGCAGCATGTCAAACCCGTTGCGGTCGACGAGTTCCGCATTGCCGTTGCCGAAACCTACGATGTCATCGTCGAACCCGAAAGCGAGCAGGCTTACACCATTTTCGCCCAATCCATGGACCGTACCGGGTATTCCAGGGGCACCCTGGCGGTTCGCGAGGGCTTGCAGGCCCCTGTTCCCGCTGTCGATCCACGGCCGACCATTTCCATGAGCGATATGGGCATGGACCATGGCGGTATGGGCGGTATGGGCGGTATGGGCGGTATGGGCGGCATGGATCACGGCAGCATGGCCGGCATGGACCATGGCGAAATGGCTGGCACCAGCGCGCCCATGCAGAGCCACCCAGAGTCCGAGACCAACAACCCCCTGGTCGACATGCAAACGATGACCCCGACGCCAAAACTGGGCGATCCGGGCATCGGCCTGCGTGACAACGGCCGCCGTGTGCTGACCTATGCCGACCTGCGCAGCACCTTCCCGGACCCGGACGGCCGCGCGCCTGGTCGCACAATCGAGTTGCACCTAACCGGCCACATGGAAAAGTTCGCGTGGTCCTTCGACGGCATCAAGTTTTCCGATGCCGAGCCACTGCGCCTCAAGTATGGCGAGCGCCTGCGCATCACCCTGGTCAACGACACCATGATGACTCACCCCATCCACCTGCATGGCATGTGGAGCGACCTGGAGGATGAGAACGGCAACTTCATGGTGCGCAAACACACGATCGACATGCCGCCTGGCTCAAAACGAAGCTATCGCGTCACGGCAGATGCCTTGGGGCGCTGGGCCTATCACTGTCACCTGCTGTTCCACATGGAAATGGGCATGTTCCGCGAAGTCCGCGTGGACGAATGAACTGGAGATCCGAGATGAGCAAACCAATGAAACGAAGCGCGTTTTTTCTCTCTGCTGCGATAGCCGGCCTGTTTGCAGTTTATGCCCCATCATCCTGGTCCGACGGCAACGATCAGCAGTCTGCCGATGCCAAGGAAGCCAGGAGTGCCCAAGGCATGGACCATGGTGCGATGAAGGGCATGGACCATGGCGCCATGAAAGGGATGGATCACAGCTCGATGAAAGGTATGAACCATGACGCCATGAAGGGTATGGACCATGGTTCGATGCAGGGCATGGACCACGGCAAGATGATGGAATCCCATGGCAGTAACAAAGCCAAGGCAGGGAAAGATGCTCAATAGCCTGGCACGACCATCGCTGCTGGCACTGACCGTTACGCTGGGGGCGCTGGGCGCTGCGCCCAGCTTCGCCGCTGAAGAAATGGACCATTCGATGATGGACCACGGCGAGATGGATCATGGCAGCATGCAGGGCATGGACCATGGCGCGATGAATCATGGAGCTATGAATCATGAGGCTATGAATCATGAGGCTATGGACCATTCGACAATGAACCAAGGCTCGGCGGATACACCGACAACAAGCCGTACCCCGATCCCGGTCCTGACCGACGCCGACCGCCAGGCAGCCTTCCCCCCATTGGGTGGGCATCAGATGCACGACAGTGCTATCAACAGCTTCTTCCTGCTGGATCAGCTCGAGTACCAGGATGCGAATGAAGGCAGCACGCTGGCCTGGGATGCTTCTGGCTGGGTAGGCGGCGATATCAACCGGCTGTGGATCCGCTCCGAAGGTGAACGCACCAACGGTGTCACCGAGGATGCCGAATTGCAGCTGCTGTACGGCCGCTCGATCAGCCCATGGTGGGATGTGGTTGCCGGGGTGCGCCAGGACTTCAAGCCTGAATCTCCCCAGACCTGGGCGGCGTTCGGTATCCAGGGCATGGCGCTTTACGACTTCGAAGCCGAAGCCACCGCGTTCATTGGCGAGAACGGCCAGACTGCCGCTCGCCTGGAAGGCGACTATGACATTCTGCTGACCAACCGCCTGATCCTGCAGCCGACCGCTGAAGTCAACTTCTATGGCAAGGACGACCCTGGGCGCGGCGTAGGTTCCGGCCTGGCAAATACCGAAGTCGGGCTGCGCCTGCGCTATGAAATTGTCCGCCAGTTCGCCCCCTACATCGGCATCACCTGGAGCCGCTCCTACGGCAAAACCGCCGATTTCGTCCGCGACGACGGTGGTGATGTGGATGAAGCGCGTTTCGTGGCCGGTATCCGCATGTGGTTTTGAGAACCAGACATGAAAAGAACAATAACAACGCTTCTTGCAGCAGGCGCAGTGGCCTGCGTGGCCATGCTGGGTGCTGCGTACTCCGGCCTGGTCAACGTGGGGGCCGATGATCCCCATTTCCCCGCCGTGCATGCGTTTCTGGCCATGGCCCGGGACCGCTCCATCGCAGTACGGGCCAGGGACATCGAGGTGCCAGACCTGAAAGATGAAGCGCTGATTCGTACCGGCGCCGGTAACTACAATGCCATGTGCATCGGTTGCCACCTTGCCCCTGGCGTCGAGAAGACCGAGCTCAGCCAGGCTCTGTATCCATCACCCCCCAACCTGACCATAAGCGGTATCGGTGGCGACCCTGCTGCGGCGTTCTGGATCATCAAGCACGGCATCAAGGCCTCCGGCATGCCGGCCTGGGGCAAGAGCATGGGCGATGAATACATCTGGGGCATCGTCGCCTTCCTGGACCAGCTACCCCAGTTGAACGCCGAGCAGTACAAAACGATGGTCGCGGCCAGTGGCGGCCACCAGCATGGTGGTGGCGAAAGTGAAATGCACAACCATGAAGGCCAGCACCGCGGCAACGTGCCTGGCCACCATGGTGAGCAGGCCTCGGGCGCAGGCCAGCATGATGAGGGGCATTCAAAGGCCCATACTCATCGCGATGGCAAGCAGCACATGCATAAAGACTGAAGGCAGCTTGGCACTGCCCTCAGTTGTCACGCAGGGTATGCAGCACGCGATCCGCCAATGCCAGGCAACTGGTCAACCCCGGTGACTCGATGCCAAACAGGTTCACCAACCCCGGCACACCATGCTCGGCGGGCGTACTGATGACAAAGTCTGCCGCCGGGTCCTGCGGGCCGCTGATCTTCGGGCGGATGCCGCTGTAGGCCGGTTGCAGGCTGGCGTCTGGCAGGTCGGGCCAATAGCGCCG
The DNA here is from genome assembly GCF_023100865.1 of Pseudomonas sp. A2. Lineage (NCBI taxonomy): Bacteria > Pseudomonadati > Pseudomonadota > Gammaproteobacteria > Pseudomonadales > Pseudomonadaceae > Pseudomonas > Pseudomonas sp. A2. Next base: position 669,169 of record NZ_CP039127.1, on the reverse strand, counting down.
TACTGCAGCGTAGAAGCTGTCGCCGCGTCGGGGGTCTACCGGGTAGTCGATATTTTCCACCCACTCCACATCCGGGCCGAAGCGCGCCTGGCCGCCCAGGTCGAGGGTCATGTGCACGCCCAGGCCGGCGTGCTCCGGTGCGGGGTACACCAGGTGCCGAAATGGCGCGCGACCGCTCAGGCTGAAATAGCTGCCTTTGCATAGATAGGCCTTGGGCACATGGGCCGGATCGAGGCCGGTGATGTGCCCAGCGACTTCAACTGCCGATAACCCGGCGCAGTTGACCAGCCGCTGGCAGGTCAGGCTCATCGGCTCGGCACCGCCCATGTCCAGGCTGAAACCGGCCTCGATCACCCGCGCGGCAAGCAGTGGGGTATGCAGTACCAAGGTGGCGCCTGCGGCCTCGGCGTCACCCAGCAGGGCGAGCATCAAACCGTGGGAGTCGATGATGCCGGTGGACGGCGAGCACAGCGCGGCGACACATGACAGCGCCGGCTCCAACTCACGCGCCTGGTCGGCGTCGAGCCATTGCAGGTCATCGACACCATTGCGCCGGCCCTGCTCCAGCAGGCGCTGCAAGCCTTCGACCTGGGCCGCATCGGTGGCGACGATCAGTTTGCCGAGGCGTTGGTATTCAACGCCCCGACTGTCGCAATAGGCATACAGGCGTTGCTTGCCCTCGACACACAACTGCGCCTTCAGGCTGCCATCGGGGTAATACAGGCCGGCGTGGATCACCTCGGAGTTGCGCGAGCTGACCCCGACGCCAATGCCCTCGCCCGCCTCCACCACCAGCACTTCATGGCCAGCCTGGGCCAGGGCGCGCGCCACCGCCAGGCCGACCACGCCGGCCCCGACCACCACACACTCGATATCAACGCTCACCTGCACCTCGCTTGTCGAAAGGCTTGACTGGCCTGTATCACCCCAGGCGCCACTCTAATCAAGCGGGCCATCAGGTGTATACCGACAGGTTTGCAGCGCCTGTGAGACCGAGCGCCGCCCGCGCGGCGCTTCGTAGCACAAGGCTGCTCCTACATTTGTTTCGGGCCAATATCGCCTGTGCCAGGGGCGTGCGGTCGCCTTGTTTGTGCGACGCGATATCACGGCATGCGCCAAGGCGTTCGCGCGCGAATTACACAGGAAGGACTGGCCCGAAACAGATGTAGGAGCAGCCTTGTGCTGCGAAGCGCCGCGCGGGCGGCGCTCGGTCTGACAGGCGCTGAAACTGCCGCGGCGAACACCTTGCGGCCCTCATGCGACCTAAAGGCAAACGCTCACTGCCCCATGCCCAATTCAGCATCATCCATCAGCGCCTTGGCCATCGCACTCAGGTAGTGCGCAGCCCAGATCATCATCGGCTTCTCATCCATCAGGCCGGTGATGGTCAGTTCGCGGACATAGCCCATCAACTCTGAGGACTGCTCGCGGGCATCGCGGCAGGGGATGCCGGGCTCGATGCGGAACAGTGGATGGGTGCCGTGTTCGCCTTGGTAGAAGGTGGTTTTGCCGACGGTGAACTGGGTGTCTTCTGTGGTCATTGTTGAATCCCCCTGAAATTTCTCGACTGCTTGCTCTGGCCCATTCGCGGGTGAACCCGCTCCTACATGGACCACCGATCGTTGTAGGAGCGGGTTTACCCGCGAAAAGGCCGGCCCAGACAACACATCACTCAAGCCTCAGTGCAAAGTCCGAGGCTGAGCGGGCAGCAGCATGGCCTGATGCACAACGGTCGCCGCGCACAGAGCGTAGTCCGTGGCCCGGATCAGGGTGTCTTCAAGGGAATGAATATCGTGGGGTGGATCGGGGACAATCTTAAGCATGGTGAGGTTCTCAGTTGATTGGCTAGAACCGCCACTCATTACTTGCAGTGTGATGGGTGGCGGCCACGTACAGGTCTGCAAGACCGGCAGAGAACGAAACCGGCAGGTTCGAAAACCTCCCGTACGCAGCCACCAACAAGCGCGCGCAATGGCATGCCATTGGCTATTGGTGATCGGTAATCGTTCTCTGAGCGGGCTTGCAGGCCCGGTCGCTGATTTGGCAACGACAGGCCCACACTAGGCCGCCAGGAACACCACCGCAATGGCTCAAGGGCGCTAGGAAGCTATTTCAGAAATGGCCTACGCGCAACGGGAAAAATCTGATTATCAGAAGTCATACCGCGGCTCGAATGAAGGGATATCTCGGTAAACCCGTCAGCCCTTCACACACACCACCTGCTGCAAGGTGTGCACCACCTCCACCAAGTCCTGCTGCGCGCGCATCACCGCATCGATGTCCTTGTAGGCCATGGGGATCTCGTCGATCACCTCCTTGTCCTTGCGGCATTCCACATGCGCCGTGGCCCGCCGCTGGTCTTCCACGGTGAAGCGGCTCTTGGCCTTGGTCCGGCTCATCACCCGGCCGGCACCATGGCTGCAGGAACAGAAAGACTCCTCGTTGCCCAGCCCTTGCACGATGAAGCTCTTGGCCCCCATCGAGCCGGGAATGATGCCCAACTGCCCTTTCTGCGCCGACACCGCCCCCTTGCGCGTCACCAGCACCTCTCGGCCAAAATGCTGCTCGCGCTGCACATAGTTGTGGTGGCAGTTCACCGCTTCCAGGCTGGCCTCGAACGGTTTGCCGAGCGCCTTGCGAGCCGCACCGACCACCGCCAGCATCATCAGCTCGCGGTTCTGCCTGGCGTAGTCCTGCGCCCACTCCACCGCTTCCACGTAGTCGGCGAAATGGCGGCTGCCTTCCTCGAAATACGCCAGGTCCTTGTCCGGCAGGTTGGCCAGGTGCTGGCGCATGTCGGCCTGGGCCAGTTCGATGAACAGGTTGCCAATGGCATTGCCCACGCCCCGGGAGCCGCTGTGCAGCATGAACCAGACGCGGTCGGCCTCGTCCAGGCACACCTCGATGAAGTGGTTGCCGCCGCCCAGCGTCCCCAGGTGATGGCGGTTATTGGTCTTCTCCAGGCGCGGGTACTTGTCGGTGATGGCCTTGAAGCGCCAGGCCAACTGCCCCCAGGCCTTGTCCGCCTTGGCTGGCACATCGGCCCAGGCGCCCTGGTCATGTTTGCCGAAGGTCTTGCCATGCGGCACGGCGTGCTCGATGGCATTGCGCAGGCCATGCAGGTTGTCCGGCAGGTCGCGGGCGTACAGCGACGTGCGCGCGGCGATCATTCCGCAGCCGATATCCACACCCACCGCGGCGGGGATGATTGCGTCAACCGTGGGGATCACACTGCCGATGGTCGAGCCCTTGCCCAGGTGCACGTCCGGCATCACAGCCAGGTGCTTGAAGATGAACGGCATCCTGGCTGTGTTGAGCAGTTGCTTGCGGGCGTCGTCTTCCACCGGTACGCCGTCGGTCCACAACTTGACCGGCTTGCCGCCGGCGACCTGGAGAATGTCCATGGGGCTGTTCCTCGAATGCATAGCCGAATGATACCGCCAAAGGTCGTAGAGCCGTCGGTTGCCAGCGAGGTGGCAATGTGCTGTATGCTTGGCGGGTCTTCAGGGCGGGGTGAAAGTCCCCACCGGCGGTAAATCGAAAGATGAGCCCGCGAGCGCCCCGGCCATGCCGGGGGTCAGCAGATCTGGTGAGACTCCAGAGCCGACGGTCATAGTCCGGATGAAAGAAGGCGTCAGGCAGGGGCCATCCGGGCGCCCCTGCGCGCGCATTTTGTTCGCCCCGAGACGTTCATCGATCATTCACGAGGAGCGTTTCATGTCCACCACGCACCACCCGCAATTCCCCAATGTCAGCGCCGCCATCGCCGCCTTCCGGGCCGGGCGCCCTGTGCTGCTGCTCGACGACGACGACCGCGAGGACGAAGCGGACATCATCGCCGCCGCCGAGAACATCTCGCTGCAGACCATGGCCATGATGATTCGCGATTGCAGCGGCATCGTCTGCCTGTGCCTGGACGAGGCCACCGTCGACGAACTGCAACTGGCACCCATGGTGCAGAACAATCAGGCCCGCCATGGCACCGGCTTCACCGTCACCATCGAGGCGGCGGAAGGCATCACCACCGGGGTGTCCGCCCAGGACCGCATCACCACCATTGGCGCGGCATTGCGCTCTACTGCGGACCAGCGCCATATCGTCAGCCCGGGGCATGTATTCCCGCTGCGCGCCCGCAATGGCGGGGTGCTGACCCGCCGTGGCCACACCGAAGGCTCGGTAGACCTGGCACGCCTGGCCGGGTTGCGCCCGGCGGCAGTGCTGTGCGAACTGATGAACCCCGATGGCACGATGGCCCGTGGCGAGCAGGTGGCGGTGTATGCGCGGCAATACAATCTGCCGGTGCTGACCATCGAGGAACTGGCGCGGTACCGTGAGGCCATGCTGGAGCTCGAGGCAGAGCCAGCCTGATCCACCGCACGGGGCCGCTTTGCGGCCCATTCGCGGGTAAACCCGCTCCCACAGGGACCGCGCAGACTCGGAACCGGTGCAGTACCTGTGGGAGCGGGTTTACCCGCGAAGAGGCCGGCAAGTGCAACCTCAGGCTGCCGGAAGTTTGCTCCCCCCGCCCCGCTCTGCTAGTGTCGCGCCGTTCTGAATGCCACCGAGACAGTCGCCATGGCCCGCAAAAAAGCCTCCCTCGATTTCGAGCAATCCCTCGCAGACCTGCAAGCACTGGTCGAGCGCCTGGAGAACGGCGAGTTGTCGCTGGAAGAGTCGCTGGCCGCCTTCGAGCAAGGCATCGCCCTGACCCGCGATTGCCAGGGCGCCCTGGCCCAGGCCGAACAGAAGGTGCAGATCCTGCTGGAACGCGATGGCGAACTGGCTGCCCAGCCCTTCGACGCGGAGCCGGAAGCATGATCGGCACCTACCAGGCCAGCTGCCAGGCGCGGGTCGACGCCGCCCTCGAACCGTTGTTCGTCGCCCCGACCAAGGAACTCGAACGCCTTTACGCCGCCATGCGCTACAGCGTGATGAACGGTGGCAAACGCGTTCGTCCGCTGCTGGCCTACGCGGCCTGCGAAGCCTTGGGCGCCCCGGCCGAACAGGCCAACGGCGCAGCCTGTGCGGTGGAACTGATCCACGCGTACTCGCTGGTGCATGACGACCTGCCGGCCATGGATGACGACGACCTGCGCCGCGGCCAGCCGACCACCCACAAAGCCTTCGATGAAGCCTGCGCGATCCTCGCCGGCGACGGTCTGCAGAGCCTGGCCTTCAGCGCCCTGCTCGACCCGCGCCTGAGCCCACAGGCTGACAGCATTCGCCTGGCCATGGTCCAGGCCCTGGCCAAGGCTGCCGGCCCGGCAGGCATGGTCGGTGGCCAGGCCATCGACCTGGGCTCGGTTGGCCTGAAGCTGGACCAGCAGGCGCTGGAGTTCATGCACCGGCACAAGACCGGCGCGCTGATCGAAGCCAGCGTGCGCCTCGGCGCCCTGGCCAGCGCCCGCGCCGAACAGGCGCAACTGGATGCCTTGCAGACCTATGCACAGGCCATCGGCCTGGCGTTCCAGGTGCAGGACGACATCCTTGACGTGGAAAGCGACACCGCCACCCTGGGCAAACGCCAGGGGGCCGATATCGCCCGTGACAAACCGACCTACCCGGCGCTGCTGGGCCTGGAAGCGGCCAAGGCCTATGCGATCGAACTGCGCGACCAGGCGCTGGTCGCACTGCAAGGGTTCGGCGAAAAGGCCGAACCGCTGCGGGCGTTGGCGCGTTACATCGTCGAACGCCGCAATTAAGCAACGACACCAATCCCTGTGGGAGCGGGTTTACCCGCGAATGCGATGTCGAGTTTACCGCCGCATTCGCGGGTGAACCCGCTCCCACAGGGGCCGCGTAACCCGTGGTTGAATGGGCAGTATTTCCTACAATGGGGTAAACTGCCGCGTCTTCACACACCTATAACGACTCGCCTGATGCCCACGACGTTTCAAGAGATCCCCCGCGAACGCCCGGTCACGCCGTTGCTCGACCGCGCTGACACGCCTGCCGGCCTGCGCCGGCTGGCCGAAGCCGACCTGGAGACCCTGGCCGACGAACTGCGCCAGGAACTGCTCTACACCGTGGGTCAGACCGGTGGGCATTTTGGTGCCGGCCTGGGCGTCATCGAGCTGACCATCGCCCTGCACTATGTCTTCGACACCCCCGACGACCGGCTGGTGTGGGACGTGGGGCACCAGGCCTACCCGCACAAGATCCTCACCGGGCGCCGTAACCGCATGCTCAGCCTGCGCCAGAAGGACGGCATCGCCGCCTTCCCGCGTCGCAGCGAGAGCGAGTACGACACCTTCGGCGTCGGCCACTCCAGCACCTCGATCAGCGCCGCACTGGGCATGGCCATTGCCGCCCGCCTGCAGAACAGCGACCGCAAGTCGATCGCGGTGATCGGTGACGGCGCGCTGACCGCCGGCATGGCCTTCGAGGCGTTGAACCACGCCCAGGAAGTCAACGCCGACATGCTGGTGATCCTCAACGACAACGACATGTCGATTTCGCGCAATGTCGGCGGCCTGTCCAACTACCTGGCCAAGATCCTCTCCAGCCGCACCTACGCGAGCATGCGCGAAGGCAGCAAAAAAGTGCTGTCGCGCCTGCCAGGCGCCTGGGAAATCGCCCGCCGCACCGAGGAGTACGCCAAGGGCATGCTGGTGCCGGGCACGCTGTTCGAAGAACTGGGCTGGAACTACATCGGCCCGATCGACGGCCACGACCTGCCGACCATGATCGCCACCCTGCGGAATATGCGTGACCTCAAGGGCCCGCAGTTCCTGCACGTGGTGACCAAGAAGGGCAAGGGCTTCGCCCCGGCCGAGATCGACCCGATCGGCTACCACGCCATCACCAAGCTGGAGCCGGCCGACAAACCCGCCGCACCGAAGAAAGCCAGCGGCCCGAAATACTCCGCGGTATTCGGCCAGTGGCTGTGCGACATGGCTGCCGCCGACAACCGCCTGGTGGGCATTACCCCGGCGATGAAGGAAGGCTCCGACCTGGTCGAGTTCAGCGAGCGCTACCCGGAGCGTTACTTCGACGTGGCGATTGCCGAGCAACATGCCGTGACCCTGGCGGCCGGCATGGCCTGCGAGGGCAGCAAGCCGGTGGTGGCGATCTACTCCACCTTCCTGCAGCGCGCCTACGACCAGCTGATCCACGACGTGGCGGTACAGAATCTTGACGTGCTGTTCGCCATCGACCGCGCCGGCCTGGTCGGCGAAGACGGCCCGACCCACGCGGGCAGCTACGACCTGTCGTACCTGCGCTGCATCCCGGGCATGCTGGTGATGACCCCAAGCGACGAAAACGAACTGCGCAAGATGCTCAGCACCGGCCACCTGTACAACGGCCCGGCGGCTGTGCGCTACCCGCGTGGCACCGGCCCGAACGCGCCGATCAGCGGTGACCTGGAGCCGCTGGAAATCGGCAAGGGCGTGGTCCGTCGCCAGGGCGAGAAAGTCGCCTTGCTGGTGTTCGGCGTGCAACTGGCCGAGGCCATGCAGGTGGCCGAGCAGATCAACGCTACCGTTGTGGACATGCGTTTCGTCAAACCGCTGGACGAGGCGCTGGTGCTGGAGCTGGCTGCAAGCCATGAGCTGCTGGTAACCATCGAAGAAAACGCCATCATGGGCGGTGCCGGTGCGGCTGTGGGTGAGTTCCTGGCCAGCCAGGCGATCGTGAAACCGCTGCTGCACCTGGGGTTGCCGGACATCTATGTCGAGCATGCCAAGCCGGCGCAGATGCTGGCTGAGTGCGGGCTGGATGCGGCTGGGATCGAGGCTTCGGTGAAGGCTCGGATGGCCAGGCTCGGGTTGTAATCCCTTGGGGGCCGCTTTGCGGCCCTTTCGCGACACAAGGCCGCTCCCACAAAGGTCGTGCAAGCCACCAAGCCTTGCGCAGTCCCTGTGGGAGCGGCCTTGCGTCGCGATCGAGGGCGCAGCCCTCGCAAAAGCTTACTTGGACGCCGGCGCGTTAGCCTCGAGCAACGCACACAAACGCGCCGTAGCTTCGATCATCTGCCCACTAGGCCGCTCCAGGCCCTTGTCTGGCACCACCAGTAAACGATCACCGGCAACTGCACGCAGTTGTGGCCAGGCCTTCCAACCCGCCAGCTGCGCCTCATCACCCGCCAGAATGACCTGCGGGTTGCGCAGCAGCACAGACTCCACATTTACCTGCGGCGCCGCCTGGGTGAGATCGGCGAAGACATTACGCGCGCCGCAAACGGCCAGGGCATCACTGACCACCTGCCGGCCACCGAGCGTATACAGCGGTCGGTCCCAGACCTGGTAGAACACCTGCAGGGGCTCGTCCCGTCGATACTGCTGGCGCAGCTGCCGCAGCCGGTCACGCAGGGCCTGGGCATACCGATGGCCCTGTTCGGCACGGCCGATTCGTTCGGCGATGGCTTCGATCTGCTCGATCAGCTGGTCGATATCATTGGGTTCTGCGCTGTACGTTGCGATACCCAGGCGCTTGAGCTGGTCGCGTTGGGCCGGCGGCACGCTGCCCGGCCACAGCAGCAACAGGTCGGGGCGCAGGCTGAGCAGGCGTTCGAGGTCCAGTTGCCCCTGGCGTCCCACCGAGGGCAACTCGCGCAGCGCCGCCGGCCGTTCGCCACCGTCGAGCACACCGACCAGCAGGTCATCGGCCTGCAGTTCGAGCATGATCTCGCTCATCGACGGGGCCAGGCTGACCACTCGCAGGGGTTCGGCGGCCAGTGTGGAGCAGACGAGCAGCGCCAACAGGCCGGGCAGCAGGCGCATCAGCCGAGCTGGCGTGGAATGCGATAGAGGTACAGCACCACTGCGGTGGACAACGCCAGCAGGATCTGTGGCACCGCCTCGAGGCCGACCAGCACCGACAAGGCGGCGACCCAGGCCGGGAAGCAGGCATACAGCATGGCCAGGCGCCGCACCCGCGCCAGCTCGATCCAGGCGGCGGGCTCTTCACCAGTGCCGAGCACCTTGGATGTGGCGATGAGGGCGCGCTTGTAGGCACCGAAGCGCGGCAGGCTGAGGAACATGGTCGCCGCGCCGGCAATGAACAGTGGCATGGCCAACACCGAGGCCAGCGCATCACCGCCACCGAAGGCCCAGGCCATCACTGGCAGCGGCACCAGGCCCACCGCCAGGTATTGCCACCAGGCCAGCGCCAGGCGCCGCTTGACCTCGGCGCGGGTCACGCCTGAGGCACCTCGCCCTGGTGCTCGTTACCCAGCATGTGGCCCAGCTTGCCGGCCTTGGTTGCCAGGTAGTAGCGGTTGTGCGGGTTGTGCCCGGTGTGCAGCGGTACGCGCTCGGCGACGACGATGTTCATGTCGGTCAGGGCTTTGACCTTGCGCGGGTTGTTGGTCATCAGGCGCAACGACTTCACGCCCAGGTGCTCCAGCATCGGCAGGCACATGGCGTAGTCGCGCTGGTCGGCGGCGAAGCCCAGGCGCTCGTTGGCCTCGACGGTATCGGCGCCACCGTCCTGCAACTCATAAGCGCGAATCTTGTTCAGCAGACCGATGCCACGGCCTTCCTGGCGCAGGTACAGCAGCACGCCACGGCCTTCACGGGCGATGGCCTGCAGCGCGGCTTCCAGCTGCGAGCCGCAGTCGCAGCGCTGGCTGAACAGGGCATCGCCGGTCAGGCACTCGGAGTGCAGGCGCCCCAGCACCGGCTGGCCGTCCGCGATGTCACCCAGGCTGAGCACCACGTGCTCACGGCCAGTGGCTTCGTCGAGGAAGCCATGCATGGTGAAGGTCGCGAAGGGAGTCGGGAGTTTAGAGGCGGCAACAAAGACGACGGGCACGTTGTGCTCCTGGAATAAGTTTAAATTTCTCGTGGGCCGATTGTATCAGCAGGTTGGGGGATGTGGGCTGGCTGAATACCGTGGGGTAAGATCGAAAAGTTCGATGCTTATTAGGCCATCGATCAACCCTGCCCCCTACGCGGGCTTCTGTGGGAGCGGGTTTACCCGCGAAGAAGGTAACGCGGTGCCTGGCACCGGCTTCGCCGGTGTTCGCGGGTAAACCCGCTCCCACAGGGACCGCACAGGCCTTGGTGCTCTGCGCCTCAATGCGGTTTGCTATCCGGGCTGAACGGATACGGCTGCTGCCAGTGCTCGAAGATCGGCTTCAGCTCACCACTGCGCACCAGCTCGGCCATGCGCTTGTCGAACAGGTCGCGCAGGGCCTTGGCCTGGTCGCTGCGGGCAAAGGCCAGGTACAGAGGCAGTTCGGCCACATGGGTGCGGCGGAAGCGCTCGGGCTGGGAGGTCTGGCCGAGCACGTAGTCGATCTCGGTCAGCGCATCGATGTAGAAGTCCACGCGGTCATGCTCGAGCATCGGCAGGATGCCTTCGCGGCGCTGGACTTCGCGGAAGTCATGCACATCGGGCAGATAGCTACCGAAGTCGTAGCCACGCACCCAGGCCAAGCGGTAGCGGCCTATGGTCTGCCGAGTAGGCACTGGCTTGCTGACCAACCCTAGCGCGTAGATGTGGTCCATGTCGAAGTGCCAGCGCGGGTACAGGTTGTCGTCGTTCTCTTCCTTGTACGAGCCTACCCAGGCGTCAGCCTCGCCACGCTTCACCAGCCCGACCGCACGGCTGTAGGGCGCGCTCTGGGTCACTACCTTGACCCCGGCCGGCTCGAACACCTTGCGCAGCACGTCCCAGGCTACCCCGGTACCGTCGGCGTTGGTGTAGTCGAGCCACTCTTCACTGACCAGGTGGATCTGTTTCGGCACACCCTCGGCAGCCGCCGCCCATGGTGCAAGGCTCAGCAGCATTGCCACCAGCACGGTCCTCATGGCCATTCACACGCTCCCTGTATCAGGCAACCGCCCAAACCAGAACCTGCATCCCCAGCCAGGCAAACACGCCAGCCAGGATATCGTCGAGCATGATGCCAACGCCCCCATGCACATGGCGGTCGACCCAGCGGATCGGCCACGGCTTGAGAATGTCGAAGAAGCGGAACATCAGGAACCCCGCCAGCAGCCACTGCCAGCCTTCCGGCACCAGCCAGAGGGTTATCCACATGCCGACGATCTCGTCCCAGACAATGCCTTCATGGTCGTGCACGCGCAAGTCATTGGCGACCTTGCCGCATAGCCAGAAGCCGAACAGCATGCTCACGCCCAGCAACAGCCAGTAGCCCCAGTCGGGCAGCATCTGCCACAGCGGGATGAACGGTATGGCCACCAGCGAGCCCCAGGTGCCCGGCGCCTTTGGCAAGGTGCCAGAACCGAAACCGAAGGCGATGAAGTGCCACGGGTTGCGCCAGACCGAAGGCGGAACAAACTCCGCAGGCACCTGGTTGGGGTGATCGGTCACGGTGTCTCCCTAAAATGTTGATAGCCGCGTTGCCGCGGGGTGATGTCCTGGCCCTGCCGGTCGCGCAGGCTCACACCCTGCCCTTCGAGCACCCGCCCGATGACATGGAACGCCGCCAGGCCTTGTGCCTGCAGGGATGAAAGCTCGGCTGGCGGCAAGGTGAACGCCAGCACATAGTCGTCGCCACCGGTCAGCGCCGCCTGCACGGCCGCCTCGGCACCGAGGAACCCCTGCAGAGCGGCTGACACTGGTACCTGCTCCAGGTTCACCTCGAGCGCCACACGGGAGGCCTTGGCGATATGCCCGCAGTCGGCCAGCAAGCCGTCGGAAATATCCAGCGCCGAGGTGGCACGCCCGCGCAGCAGTTGGCCCAGGGCGAACTGTGGCGATGGCGACCAGTAATGGTCGAGCAACGGTTGCGCCAGCGCGGCATCCGCCTGGCGCTGGCCCAGCACCAGCGGCAAGGCACCCGCCGCATTGCCCAGCTCACCGCCCACGCACAGCAAGTCGCCCGGACGAGCCCCGCCACGGCGCAACGCCTGCCCCGCCGGAACCCGGCCGAACACGGTCATGGTGATACTCAGGGGGCCGCGAGTGGTGTCGCCACCGATAAGGCTTAGCTGGCAATGGCCGGCCATGCGGTTGAGGCCGCTGGCGTAGGCTTGCAGCCAGTCGGCGCTGACCTCGGGCAAGGTCAGGGCAAGGGTGAAGCCGATGGGGGTGGCGCCCATGGCAGCCAGGTCGCTGGCCGCCACGGCCAGCGAGCGCTGGCCGAGCAACCAAGGGTCGCACAGAGCCGGAAAATGCACCCCGGCAACCAGGGTGTCGGTGGACACTGCCAGTTGCTCGCCGACAGGAAGGCCCAGCAAGGCGCAGTCGTCACCAATGCCAAGGGCCACGCCTTCACCGCCTTGCGCACAGGGCGCGGCGGCGAAGTAATGGCTGATCAGCTCGAACTCACCCATGGTCCGCAAGCGCCAGGATCAGCGCTTGTTCGCCTTGACTTCTGCTTCGCGCAGGTTCGGGGCCAGCTTGTCCAGCACACCGTTGACGAACTTGTGGCCGTCGGTGGCACCGAAGACCTTGGCCAGCTCGACACCTTCGTTGATCACCACGCGGTACGGTACGTCGACGCGCTTGATGAACTCCCAGGTAGACAGACGCAGCACGGCCAGCTCGACCGGGTCGAGCTCTTCCAGTGCCAGGTCCAGGCATGGCTTCAGGGCGCTGTCGATTTCGCTCTTGATCGCCGGGACCCCATGGAGGATCTCGCGGAAATAAGCGCCGTCGACATCGGAGAAATCGTTATCGACCCGGAACTGCGCTTCGATCTCGTTCAGCGAATGCTGCGCCATGTGCCACTGGTACAGCGCCTGGGTCGCGAGCTTGCGGGCTTCGCGGCGCTTGGCACTCTTCGATGGCTTGCCGGCATCCGCAGGTTTTGGATCGCGCGGGTTGAAACGATCGCTTTCGTCGCTAATCACTTGGCCTCCAACTGCGCCAGCAGGCTGACCATTTCCAGAGCGGACAGGGCAGCTTCAGCACCTTTGTTACCGGCCTTGGTGCCGGAACGCTCGATGGCCTGCTCGATGGAGTCGACGGTCAGTACGCCGAAGGCCACCGGAACACCGAACTCCATGGACACCTGGGCCAGGCCCTTGGTGCATTCGCCCGCCACGTATTCGAAGTGCGGGGTACCACCACGGATCACGGCGCCCAGGGCGATGATCGCGTCGTAGGCGCCTTGCTGGGCGACCTTCTGTGCCACCAGCGGGATTTCGAATGCACCCGGGGCACGGATGATGGTGATGTCGCTTTCGCTGACACCGTGGCGTACCAGGGCATCAACGGCACCGCTTACCAGGCTTTCGACGACGAAGCTGTTGAAGCGGCCAACCACCAAAGCATAGCGACCTTTGGGGGCGATGAAGGTACCTTCGATGGTCTTCAGGGTCATTCCGATATTCTCATCTTCAAGAGCGAGGCCGCATGCTGGCGGCCTCGACAGGGGTATGGACTCGAGCTGGAGGGCGTCACTGCCGCCTCAAGTCACTCGGAGGGCACGTATTCTACAACTTCCAGATCGAATCCGGATATCGCGTTGAACTTCATCGGCGAACTCATCAGGCGCATCTTGCGCACACCGAGGTCGCGCAGGATCTGCGAACCTGCACCCACGGTGCTGTAGGTAGTCGGTGCCTTGACTGGTGCATCGCCAGCGCTTTCGCGGATGTGCGCCAGCAACACGTCGCCGTCCAGCGGATGCCCCAGCAGCAATACCACGCCGCTGCCGGCCTCGGCCACGGCAGCCATGGCGGCGCGCAGGCTCCAGCGGCCCGGTTGCTTGACCAGCAGCAGGTCGCGCAGCGGGTCCATGTTGTGTACGCGGACCAGGGTCGGCTCTTCGGCGCAGATCTTGCCCAGGGTCAAGGCCATGTGCACGTCGCCTTCCACCGCGTCGCGGTAGGTGACCAGGTTGAACTCACCCAGCTCGCTCTCGACCGGTTGCTCGGAGACGCGCTGCACGGTGCGCTCGTGGATCATGCGGTAGTGAATCAGGTCGGCGATGGTGCCGATCTTCAGGCCGTGCTCGGCGGCAAACACTTCCAGTTCGGCGCGGCGCGACATGGTGCCGTCGTCGTTCATCACTTCGCAGATCACGCCGCTCGGCTCGAAACCGGCCATGCGCGCCAGGTCGCACGCGGCCTCGGTGTGGCCGGCACGGGCCAGGGTACCGCCAGGCTGGGCCATCAGCGGGAAGATGTGGCCAGGGCTGACGATGTCTTCGGCCTTGGCGTCCTTGGCAGCGGCCGCCTGCACGGTACGTGCGCGGTCAGCGGCGGAGATGCCGGTGGTGACACCTTCGGCGGCTTCGATCGACACGGTGAACTTGGTGCCGAAGCCCGAGCCGTTGCGCGGCGCCATCAGCGGCAGCTTCAGCGTTTCGCAACGCTCGCGGGTCATCGGCATGCAGATCAGGCCACGGGCGTGCTTGGCCATGAAATTGATATGTTCGGGCAGGCAGCACTCGGCTGCCATGATGATGTCGCCTTCGTTTTCGCGATCTTCGTCATCCATAAGGATGACCATTTTGCCCTGGCGGATGTCTTCGACCAGTTCTTCGATGCTGTTGAGCGCCACGCGGCACCCCCTTCTCAATCAGGATTTCAAGAAGCCGTTGGCGGCCAGGAAGCTTTCGGTAATGCCACTGCCCTTGCTCGGTTCGGCGGCCTTGTCACCCAGCAGCAGACGCTCCAGGTAACGGGCCAGCAGGTCGACCTCAAGGTTTACCCGACGCCCTGCACGGTAGTCGGCCATGATGGTTTCGGACAGGGTGTGCGGGACAATGGTCAGCTCGAACTCGGCGCCATTGACCTCGTTGACCGTCAGGCTGGTGCCGTCGACGGTGATCGAACCCTTGTGGGCGATGTACTTGGCCAGTTCCTTCGGTGCACGCACGCGGAACTGGATGGCGCGGGCGTTATCGCTGCGCGAGATGATTTCGCCGACCCCGTCGACGTGGCCGCTGACCAGGTGCCCGCCCAGCCGGGTAGTGGGAGTCAGGGCTTTTTCTAGGTTGACCTTGCTGCCGCTCTTGAGGTCGATGAAGGCGGTGCGCTTGAGGGTTTCGACGCTGACGTCGGCCCAGAAGCCGTCGCCCGGCAGTTCGACGGCGGTCAGGCACACGCCGTTGACGGCGATGCTGTCGCCGAGCTTGACGTCACCCAGGTCGAGCTTGCCGGTTTCGACGTAGACGCGCACGTCGCCACCCTTGGGAGTCAGGCTGCGGATGGTGCCGATGGATTCGATGATGCCGGTGAACATTGGGTCTTCCTCAAAAACGTTTTGCGCAGGGCAAGCCAGGCATTATACGCGGGGTGCCGGCAGGGGGATGGCCGTGACCCGCCAGTCATCGCCCACTGCGCGCATTTCGGTAATTTTCAGCCGCGGCGCTTCGCTCATCTTGTCCAGTGGCCAGTCCAACAGCGGACGGGCCTGGGAACCAAGGAACGTGCCGGCGACGAAAAGCTGGTACTCGTCGATCAGGCCTTGCCGGGCGAAGGCGCCGACCAGGCCGGCACCGGCTTCCAGCAGGACTTCGTTGATGCCGCGGGCCGCCAGGGCCTGCAGCAACGCCGACAGGTCTACCTGGCCATTGTCACCCGGCAAGCTGAGCAGTTCGTGGCCGGCAGCGGCATAGCGCGGGTCATCTGCGACAGCGGTCACCACCAGCGCCGGGCCAGCCTGGAAGAACGGCGCATCCAGCGGCAGGCGCAGGTGGCCATCGATCAGCACGCGCAGCGGTGTGCGGCTGAGAGCCAGGGCAGTGGTTTCGGCATCCAGGCCCAGCTCGGCGCCGCGCACGGTCATCCGCGCGTTGTCGGCCAACACGCTGGTGGCGCTGGTCAGTACCACGCTGGAGCGGGCGCGCAGGCGCTGCACCGCCGAGCGGGCGGCCGGGCCGGTGATCCACTGGCTTTCGCCACTGGCCATGGCGGTGCGGCCATCCAGGCTCATGGCCAGCTTGGCGCGAACGAACGGCAGGCCGTGCTCCATGCGTTTGAGGAAACCGGGGTTGAGTGCGCGGGCCTCGGCCTCGAGCACGCCGCTGGCCACTTCGATACCGGCTTCGGCCAGGCGCCGCAAGCCCTGCCCCGCCACTTGCGGGTTGGGGTCCTGCATGGCGGCTACCACCCGTGCCACGCCTGCCTTGACCAGCGCTTCGGCGCACGGCGGCGTGCGGCCATGGTGGCTGCACGGCTCGAGGGTGACATAGGCACAGGCGCCACGGGCACGCTCACCGGCCTGGCGCAGCGCATGCACTTCGGCATGCGGCTCGCCGGCGCGTACATGCCAGCCTTCGCCAACCACCTCGCCATCGCGCACGATCACGCAGCCTACGCGCGGGTTCGGGTGGGTGGTGTACAGGCCCTTGCGCGCCAGCTCCAGCGCGCGGGCCATGTAGTGGGCGTCGAGGATGGCAGCTTGGCTGGGCATGTTCACTCTTTAGCCGGCTCGCGAGCCAGGCGGTCGATTTCTTCGCGGAACTCGTCGAGGTCCTGGAAGCGCCGGTAAACCGAGGCAAAACGGATATAGGCCACTTCGTCGAGCTTGCGCAGCTCGGCCATGACCATCTCACCCACCACCAGCGATTTGACTTCACGCTCGCCGGTGGCACGCAGGCGGCTCTTGATATGCGCCAGCGCAGCTTCCAGGCGCTCGACGCTGACCGGGCGCTTTTCCAGTGCCCGTTGCATGCCGGCTCGCAGTTTTTCTTCGTCGAAGGGTTGGCGCGTGCCGTCCTGCTTGATCAGCCGGGGCAGCACCAGCTCAGCGGTTTCGAAGGTGGTGAAGCGCTCGCCGCAGGCGACGCATTCACGGCGGCGGCGCACCTGCTCGCCCTCGGCGACGAGGCGAGAGTCGATTACCTTGGTGTCGTTGGCACCGCAAAAGGGACAGTGCATGGTGGCAGGCAACAAAAAAAGGGAGGGCCATGGTAGCGCATCCCACTGGCAAGACAAGCCAAAGGGGTTAACATCCATGGGAAATCTGCCCGTGAAGGACTACCCCATGCACTACCGAGCGCTCGTCGTGCTGTGCTGCGCCGCCCTGCTCGCTGCCTGCGGCAGCGACAGGCCGAAGCCCGACACCCCTCCGGCACCCACGCCAGCCCGCACGGCCAAGCCGGCCGCAGTACTGGGCCCGCTGCCGGCCTACCAGCGCGAGCTGAGCGGCACCTTGCTGGAAATCCCCGCCGGTGCCGACGTGGAGCTGGCCTTGCTGGTCATCGACGAACGCGACCGCCCACAACGCTTGCTGGCCAGCAGCAATCTGACTGGCACCGGCCAGGCCCTGCCCTACCAACTGCGCTTCAACCCCGAGGCCTTCCCCGCTGGTGCCCGGGTCGAGCTGCGCGGCCGCGCCAGCAGCTCTGGCCAGCTGATCATGCACCTGCCGCCGGTGCGCATTACCCAGGCCCAGACCCAGGCCACCGGCCCGCTGCGTTTCGAGAAGGCGCCGTAAGTGGCGCCAGTCTCCCTACAACAGCCCCTGCAACAGGCCCTCAGCGGCCTGATCGGCGAAGCGCGTCTTGTCGTCAGCGAGCTGCCCGGCTGCGACCTCAAGCTGTGGCTGATCGACGACCAGAACATGGACCGCGCCTTCAGTAGCGAGGAGACTCGGCGCATTCTTGAAGATCCGCCCTACTGGAGCTTCTGTTGGGCCAGCGGCCTGGCCATGGCCCGTTATCTGGCCGAGCACCCGGAATGGGTAGCCGGCAAGCGCGTGCTGGATTTTGGCGCCGGCTCCGGTATCGCCGGTATTGCCGCCGCCCGCGCCGGTGCGCTGGAAGTGGTGGCCTGCGACCTCGACCCGCTGGCACTCGATGCCTGCCGCGCGAATGCCGCGCTGAACGGGGTGGAACTGGGTTACAGCAGCGATTTCTTCGCCGAAGACGACCGCTTCGATCTGATCCTGGTTGCCGACGTGCTGTACGACCGCGCCAACCTGCCGCTGCTGGATGCCTTCCTCGGCCGCGGGCGCCAGGCGCTGGTGGCCGACTCGCGGGTACGCGACTTCAGCCACCCGCTGTACCAGCAGCTGGGCGTGCTGGAAGCGCTTACCCTGCCAGACCTGGCCGAGCCGCACGAATTCCGCCGGGTCAGCCTGTACCACGCCAGCCGCGACACTTTATAGTGGTGTTATCCACGAGTTTGCGAGAGTCGCGATGACCCAAGACACGCCTTACATTTTCGACGCTACCGATGCCACCTTCCAGCAACTGGTTATCGAGAACTCCTTCCACAAACCGGTGCTGGTGGATTTCTGGGCCGAGTGGTGCGCGCCGTGCAAGGCACTGATGCCGCTGCTGGCGAAGATCACCGAGGGTTATCAGGGCGAGTTGCTGCTGGCCAAGATCAACTGTGACGTGGAGCAACAGGTAGTTGCCCAGTTCGGCATCCGCAGCCTGCCGACCGTGGTGCTGTTCAAGGACGGCCAGCCGGTGGACGGTTTTGCCGGTGCGCAGCCGGAATCGGCGATCCGCGCGATGCTCGAGCCGCACGTGCAACTGCCTGCCGCGCCTACCGCCTCGCCACTGGAGCAGGCCAAGGGACTTTTTGCCGAAAGCCGTTTTGCCGAGGCCGAAGCACTGTTGCAGGCACTGCTGGGTGAGGACAACAGCAATGCCGAGGCACTGATCCTGTATGCCCGTTGCCTGGCCGAGCGCGGGGAGCTGGGTGAGGCCCAGGTGGTGCTGGATGCGGTCAAGACTGACGAGCACAAAGCTGCACTGGCCGGTGCCAAGGCACAACTGACCTTCCTGCGCCAGGCCGCCAGTCTGCCGGAAGTGGCTGACCTGAAAAGCCGCCTGGCGCAGAACCCGCAGGATGATGAAGCGGCTTATCAGCTGAGCGTGCAGCAGTTGGCGCGCCAGCAGTATGAAGCGGCGCTGGAAGGGTTGCTGAAGCTGTTCCAGCGTAACCGTGGGTATGAGAACGGGCTGCCGCAGAAGGCGTTGCTGCAGGTGTTCGAGCTGTTGGGCGGTGATCACCCGCTGGTCGGCGTGTATCGTCGCAAGTTGTCGGCGGCGATGTTCTGACAATGCCGGGGCCGCTTTGCGGCCCATTCGCAGCACAAGGCTGCTCCTACACCACGTGTTGCGCAGTCCCTGTAGGAGCAGCCTTGTGCTGCGAATGGGCTGCAAAGCAGCCCCAAAAATCCTGAAAGCCTTCACCCAACCCAGTGATACACCGGCGCGTCCACGCCACTTTCCACCTTGACTTCACTGCTATGCCGCAAGCGCACCAGCAGCCGCTTACCCGCCGCCGTACTTCCCGCCAGCCCTTCGAGCCGATCCAGCAATTCCGGCCCGCTCATCTGCCCCGCCAGGCGCAACACCTCACACGCCGCAGTCCATTGCCCGTCATCCTGACGCGTTGTCGCCACGGTTTCGGTTGCTGCGGTCTGCGCCACCGCGGGCAATTCGATCTGCCGCCCCAGTTGTGCCCACTCTTCAGGCGCCAGCTCGATGGTCAGGTCCACAGGCCAATCACCAATCTGTCCACGAATTCTCATGCTGCATTCCCTGAACCCAAGTCAATGCCGCCATCCTACCCCAACATGAAACCTGCGCCACGCAGGCTGGCAGCACGGGGAAAAGCTGTTATAACATAACCCAATCTTCTTGCCCGCTCCGGAGTCGTCCATGCGTCGCCTGTTGCTTGCCCTGCCCTTCGCCTTGCTGCCCCTGGCCGTGGCCCATGCCCACGATGATGATCACGATCACGACCACGCCCACGGCACCCTCGGCGCCCACGAGCATGGCGTGGCCAAGCTCAATGCCGTGCTCGATGGCAACACCCTGGAGCTGGAGCTGGACAGCCCGGCAATGAACCTGGTCGGCTTCGAACACGCCGCCAACAGCGACGCCGACAAGGCCAAGGTCGCGGCGGTGCGCCAGCAGCTGGAGCAACCACTGAAGCTGTTCGGCCTGCCCGCCGCTGCCGGTTGCAAGGAAGACCAGCAGGAACTGGAAAGCCCGCTGTTCGGTGATGCCCCGAAAGCCGACGACGATGGTGACGAGCACGAGCACAGCCACCAGCACAGCGACATCGGCGCCCATTACCAGCTGACTTGCGCCAACCCCGACAAACTGGCGCAGGTGGACCTCGCTCCGCTGTTCAAGGCGTTCCCGGCTACCCAGAAAATCACCGTTCAACTGATCGGCCCCAATGGCCAGAAAGGCGCGGAAGCCACGCCAGCCAAGGCTGCGGTCGCGTTCTGAATGCGCCAGCCGTTGATCGAACTGCATGACCTGGTGTTTGCCTGGCCCGGCCAGCCGGCGCTGCTGGATATTCCGGCATTCCGCCTGGAAGCTGGCGAAGCACTGTTTCTCAAGGGTCCCAGTGGCAGTGGCAAGACCACATTGCTGGGCCTGCTGGGCGGGGTGAACGTACCGGGCCAAGGCCGCATCCAGTTGCTCGGCCAGGACCTCGGCCGCCTGGGCCAAGGCGCCCGTGACCGCTTCCGGGTCGACCACACCGGTTATATCTTCCAGCAGTTCAACCTGCTGCCGTTCCTCTCGGTACGCGAAAATGTCGAGCTGCCCTGCCGCTTCTCGCGCAGCCGCAAGGCCCGCGCCGAGCAACGCCATGGCAGTGTCGACCAGGCAGCCAGCACCTTGCTGGCCCACTTGGGCCTGGACGACCCCGCCCTGCTCGCCCGCCGCGCCGACAGCCTGTCGATCGGCCAGCAGCAACGGGTCGCTGCCGCCCGCGCACTGATCGGCCAACCCGAACTGGTGATCGCCGACGAACCGACCTCGGCGCTGGATGCCGACACCCGCGAAGCGTTCATCCGCTTGCTGTTCGATGAATGCCGCGCCGCCGGTACCAGCCTGCTGTTCGTCAGCCACGACCAGAGCCTGGCGCCGCTGTTCGACCGCCACCTGTCGCTGGCCGAACTCAACCGCGCCGCCAAGCCCCGGGAGGCCTGATGTACCTGCTCCGCCTTGCCTTGGCCAGCCTGGCCAACCGCCGCTTCACCGCATTCCTCACCGCCTTCGCCATCGCCCTGTCGGTGTGCCTGCTGCTGGCCGTGGAGCGGGTCCGTACCGAGGCCCGGGCCAGCTTCGCCAGCACCATAAGCGGTACCGACCTGATCGTCGGCGCCCGCTCCGGCTCGGTGAACCTGCTGTTGTACTCGGTGTTCCGCATCGGCAACGCCACCAACAACATCCGTTGGGACAGCTATGAGCACTACGCCAAGGACCCGCGGGTGAAATGGGCCATCCCCATCTCGCTGGGCGACTCGCACCGTGGTTATCGAGTGATGGGCACTACCGGCGACTACTTCAGCCATTACCAGTACGGCCGCCGCCAGCACCTGGAATTGAGCCATGGCCGCGCGTTTGCCGATGATCCGTTCGAGGTGGTGCTGGGTGCCGAAGTGGCCGAGGCATTGCACTACAAGCTGGGCGACAAGCTGGTGCTTGCCCACGGCGTGGCCGCGATCAGCCTGGTCAAGCACGACGACAAGCCGTTCACCGTAGTCGGAGTGCTCAAGCGCACCGGCACACCGGTCGACCGCACGCTGCATATCAGCCTGGGCGGCATGGAAGCCATCCACATCGACTGGCACAACGGGGTGCCGGCCCGTGGCGCCGGGCGTATCAGCGCCGAGCAGGCACGGACCATGGACCTGCAGCCTGCCGCCATCACTGCGTTCATGCTCGGCCTGAACAGCAAGATCGCGACATTCAGCCTGCAGCGGGAGATCAATGAATACCGCAGCGAGTCGTTGCTGGCGATCCTGCCCGGGGTAGCCCTGCAGGAGCTGTGGAGCCTGATGGGCACCGCGGAGCAGGCGTTGTTCGTGGTGTCGCTGTTCGTGGTGCTGACCGGCCTGATCGGCATGCTTACGGCGATTCTCACCAGCCTCAATGAACGCCGCAGGGAGATGGCGATATTGCGCTCGGTTGGTGCCAGGCCGTGGCATATCGCAGGGCTGCTGGTGCTGGAGGCACTGTCGCTGGCGGCGGTAGGGATCGCTGCAGGGCTTGGCTTGCTGTATGCGGGAATCGCCCTGGCACAAGGGTATGTGCAGGCCAACTATGGTTTGTACTTGCCGCTGGCCATGCCGAGTGCTCATGAATGGACATTGCTGGCTATCATACTGGGAGCTGCGCTGCTGATGGGCAGCGTACCGGCGTGGCGGGCCTATCGGCAGTCGCTGGCCGACGGCTTGTCCATTCACCTCTGAGGGCGTGCAATGATCCAATACCTCACTGCCTTCTTCGCGGGTGAACCCGCTCCCACAAGGTCCACCACAAGCTTCAAAGCCTATGCAGGACCTGTGGGAGCGGGTTCACCCGCGAAGAGGCCAGTACAGGCAGTACAACTACTACTGGTCATGCTGCTTTCGCTGGCATCGCCCACCTGGGCCTCGGAACCCCGCGAACTTGACTGGCCCGCCCTCATCCCCGAAGGCGCCCCGGTCATCCCGCCCCAACTCGCGCCGTTGCACGACATGTCGCAGCTCAGCAACGCCCTGTCCGCCGAGTCCGCCCCACCGGCGCGCCAGCAGGCTCCCGATGCTCCAGTGGTAAAAAGCCTCGACGGCCAGCAGATCAAACTGCCCGGCTACATCGTGCCGCTGGAGGTGAGCGAAGAAGGCCGCACCACCGAATTCCTGCTGGTCCCCTACTACGGCGCGTGCATCCACGTGCCACCGCCACCGTCGAACCAGATTGTGCACATCTTCAGTGAAATGGGCGTTCGCATAGAAGACCTCTACCAGCCCTACTGGATCGAGGGAAAGCTTCAGGTTAGAGCCTCCAGCAGCGAACTGGCCGATGCCGGCTACCAGATGGAAGCCGAGAAAATATACGCTTATGAGCTGAGATGAGAACTATTTCGAATTTGTGACGATGCTTCGTTGAGCTGGGTCAAACTTTCCGTTCAGACGCATCCGTACCATTGGACTACTCGATTACTCACGTCCTCTGGGAGCTTCCATGAACAAGTCCTTGCTCAGCGCCGCCCTCGCGGCCCTGGCGCTCGCTGCCCCTGTCGCCAACGCCCACCAGGCAGGCGATATCATCGTCCGCGCAGGTGCCATTACCACTGCTCCCAACGAAAGCAGCGGCGACCTGAAATTCGACGGCAACAAAGTCTCGGGCACCAAGGCGACTCTGGACAGCGACACCCAACTGGGCCTGACCTTCGCCTATATGCTCACCGACCACATCGGCCTGGAGCTGCTGGCAGCCACCCCGTTCAAGCACACCGTCGGCGTCAAAGGTCTGGGCGGCGGCCTGGACGGCAAGCTGGCCGACATCAAGCAACTGCCGCCAACCCTGTCGCTGCAGTACTACCCGATGGAGCCGACTTCCAAGTTCCAGCCGTATGCCGGCGTCGGCATCAACTACACGCTGTTCTTCGATGAAGACCTCAGCAGCACCCGCAAGCAGCAGGGCTTCAGCAACCTGGAGCTGCAGGACTCGGTAGGCTTCGCCGGCCAGCTGGGCATGGACTACATGATCACCGACAACCTGCTGGTCAACGCTTCGGTCTGGTACATCGACATCGACACCAAGGCCAGCGTCGACGGCCCGTCCGCACTGGGCTACAGCAAGACCAAAGTCGACGTCGATGTCGACCCATGGGTGTACATGGTCGGCCTTGGCTACAAGTTCTGACCTGAACACTGCAGGGCGGCTTCGGCCGCCCTCGCGCGTTGCAGCCATAACCAGTACCCCAGCGCGACCGCGCTGATGCCCATCCCGAGCCCACACACCGCTGCCCAACCCCAATGGGCATACACCCAGCTCGCCAGCACTGCCCCCACTCCACTGCCAAGCGAATAGCAGCACATGTAGGCGCCGATCAACCGGCTGGCCATTGCGCCACGCCCCGCCAGCAGCAGGCTCTGGTTGGTGACATGCACCGCCTGCACGGCAAAGTCCAGCATCAGCACACCCAACCCGAAGGCCATCAGTGAATGCCCGACGAAGGCAGTGGGCAGCCATGACAGCACAAGCAGAATCAGCGCTACCCCGGTGGTGCGCTCCCCCAGCCCCTGGTCGGCCAGGCGACCGGCGCGCGCTGCCGCCAATGTGCCGGCAACACCCGCCAGGCCGAATAGACCGATCGCGGTATGGCTCAGCTCCAGTGGCTCGGCACTCAGGGGCATGACCATGGCACTCCAGAGCACGCTGAACGCAGCGAAGATCAACACGCCGAACAACCCGCGCTGACGCAGCAGCCGGTCGTGCCGGTACAGCCTGAACTGGGCAACGATCAGCGCCCGGTAGCCAGACCGCAGCGACACCGGTTGCCCCACGGGCAGGCTGCGCCACAGCACCAGGGCCAGCAGCATCAACAACCCGGCGGTAATCAGGTACACGCTGCGCCAGCCAGCCAGGTCGGCAAGCCCGCCCGAGACCAGCCGCGCCAGCAAAATGCCCAGCACTATGCCGCTGGTGACGGTGCCCACGGCCTGCCCTTGCTGGCCGGGGTCGGCAAGGCTCGCTGCATGCGCCACCATCACCTGCACCATGACCGCCATCAGCCCGGTGATAGCCAGGGCCAGCAGCAATAGCGCCCAGTTGGGCGCCATGCCTACCCCAACCAGCGCCAGGGCCGAGAACAGCAACTGCCCGAGCAGCAGGCGCTTGCGGTCGATCAGGTCACCCAACGGCACGATCAGCAACAACCCCAGGGCGTAGCCCGCCTGGGTCGCGCCAACTACCCAACCGATCTGCTGCTGCGCCACGCCAAGGTCAGCGGCCATCGACTCGAGCAGAGGCTGGGCGAAATACACTGTCGCCACAGCCATGGCGCTGGTAATGGCCAGCAGCAGGGTTATCCAGCGTGTCAGTGCAGGGTTCATCGGGCTGGTCTCGTTAATCTGGTTTCGAATTGAAACCACATGCTGGCTATTTAGCAAATGTGGTTTTAATCTGCAACCGAATGATCACGAAAGGCCCCGTCCATGCTCGATGAAAACAATGCGCAATGCCCCGTAGCCCGGGCGCTTGAGGTACTGGGAGACCGCTGGGCGCTGATGATCCTGCGCGACGCATTCGATGGGCTGCGGCGGTTCAGTGAATTCCAGAAGAACCTGGGGCTGGCGAAGAACATCCTCGCCTCACGGCTGAAGTGGCTAGTGGAGAGTGGGCTGCTGACGCTGCAGCCGGCGTCGGATGGCAGTGCCTACAAGGAGTATGTGCTGACCGAGAAAGGGCGATCGGTGTTCCCGGTGGTGGTTGGCTTGAGGCAGTGGGGGGAGCGGTTTCTGTTCGAGGCGGGCGAGGTGCGTTCGGAGTTGGTGGATAGTGATACGGGGCAGGCGCTGGAAACACTGCAGGTGCGGGCCCGGGATGGGCGGGTGCTGGCGGCAGGGGATTGCCTGCGAAAAGTGGTGCGGCATGAGTGATTCTGGGGCTGCTGCGCAGCCCATCGCCGGCAAGCCAGCTCCCACCGGGACCGCGTTCTCGCTCTTGTGGGAGCGGGCTTGCCGGCGATAGGGGCGCAAAGCGCCCCCAAGAATTTCAGCCCTTACCCAGTAGCCGCGACAAGCCCTCGACCATCGGCGTCGCCTGCGGAAACTCGAACCGCGCCAACAAGCGCTGGTTATCCGCCCGCGAATGGCGAATGTCACCCGAACGTGCCGCCACATAGCTGACCGCCGGCAAGCTACCCACCACCTTCTCAAGCGCTGCCAGCAGCTGGTTAAGCGATGTGGCCTGGTTGAGGCCGATATTCACCGCTCCCTCCTCGACCTGCGGCTGCTCCAGCGCCTGCACCATCACCTGCACCAGGTCGCCCACGTAAAGGAAGTCCCGGGTCTGCTCACCATCACCGAACACGGTAATCGGCAAACCCTGCACAGCACGTTGGGAGAAGATGCTGATCACCCCGGAATACGGCGAGGACGGGTCCTGGCGCGGCCCGAAAATATTGAAGAAGCGGAACACCACCGGCTCCAGGCCATGCTGGCGACGGTAGAAGTCCAGGTACTGCTCACTGGCCAGCTTGTCCACGGCATACGGGGTCAGCGGCGCCTTGGGGGTGTCTTCGGCAATCGACTCGCCTTCACCATTGTTGCCATACACCGCCGCACTGGAGGCGAACAGCACCCGGCGCAGCCCATGCACGCGCATGGCTTCGCACACGTTGAGGGTACCGATGAAATTGCTCTGGTGGGTCCGCACCGGGTCCTCGACCGAGGCCTGCACCGAGGCCACCGCTGCCAGGTGCACCACGGCACTGCAGCCAGCCGTAACCTGCGTAACCAGCTCGGCATCGGCGACATCGCCTTCAACCAGTTCCAGCCGAGGGTGGTCAACCTGCAGGTTGCCCCGCTGGCCAGTGGAGAAATCGTCGAGAATGCGTACGGCGTAGCCTTTCTCCAACAACGCATCGCACAGGTGGGAGCCAATAAAGCCGGCACCGCCGGTGATCAGGATGGGGGCGTCAGCCATGGCGGTAGAACCGGTCCAGTAGAGGCGGCAAGCCGGCGCGCCAGGCGCGCGGCTTGATGCCGAAGGTATGAAGGATTTTCTTGCAGGCCAGTACCGCGTGCTGCGGCTCTTCGCTGGCATCCGGCCGTGCGGCATGTGCCTGCGGCGTCGGCGCCTGCACGGCCAGCTGCCGGTACTGGCCTGCCTCGGCGAGGATCGCCTGGCCCAGCGCCAGCGGCGTGGTCGCTTCGTTGCCGGCGTAATGGTAGGTGCCCCACAGCGGCGCACTGCAATCGAGTTGTTTGAGCACCGACAGAATCACCCGGGCGGCGTCGTCGACCGGCGTAGGGTTGCCACGCCGGTCATCGGCCAGCAGCAGCTCCTGGGGTTGCTCGGCGCGGGTCAGGAAGCGGCCCAACGCCCCGTCGATGCTTTCGTCGAGCAGCCAACCAAAGCGCAACAGCACGTGTTGCGGGCAAGCCGCGCGAACGCTCTGCTCGATGCGCCACAGGGCCTGGCCACGCAGGCCCAGCGGTACCGGCTCGTCCTTTTCGCTGTAGGCCGTGGCCCGAGAACCATCGAACACCCGGTAGCTGGACGGCTGAACCAGGGTGATCTGGTGGTGCTGGCACAGCTCTGCCAACCGCTCCACAGCCCGCTCCTGCTGGGCCAGGCGCTGCTCACTGACCGACTCGGCCTGGAACCAGTCGAAGTAATAGGCCAGGTTGACCAGTGCATCGGGACGATGATCGTCGAGCAGCTGGGTGAGGCTGGCCGGCGTCCAGCCGTTCTCGGGCGGACGCGGAGCCAGGAATGCGATGTCCTCCTCGGCCCCAAGACGAATCAGCGCTTGCCCGAGGGCATTGCCACCACCCAACAGCATTAGGCGCATACGCATAGAGTCAGCAGATCCGGAGAGGTTGATTGAAGGAAAGGGGTCATTTTGCGGTTTCCGGGCGGGGAAGTCCAACACCGGACCCGTTCGATGCCACAGGCGGTACTGAATTCAAAGTTCCACCTTTCAATACCGCAACACGCAGAAATCTCCTACGACATACCAGGAACGAGCTGACTTCCGCGCAACAGCACAACCGCATTGAATAGTTGACTCCCCCACTTGCCAGCCGGGGAGCTTCTCAAAAACAAGTACAGGGAGCGTTCAATGCCTCGTTCGGAAGTTGCATACCTGGATTTCAGCCCGGAGCAAAGCAAAGCCATAGCCTTTGCAAGCCAGACCATTGCTGACTTGGGTGGCCCGGAGGCCAAAGGAGTAGCACTTCAGGCTCGTATATTCGCCGATCAACTCGAGCAAGCCTTGAGTGAGGAACAGCGTGCGCTGTTACAACGCTTCAGTGAGGGCCAGCTATCTGCCTTGATGTACAGGCAGATGCCTTGTGCCAACGAGCCAATACCAGAGTACCTGCCCGACATTTCCGCCCTGGCGCAAAACCCTCGCTGCCAATACCTTGCCTCACGCAATCAACTGCTGCTGGAGCTCGTTCGCCACCGCAGTTTCGCCTTCGATATAGATAACGAGGGTAAGCAGGTTCGCCTGGTAGGCAACTTCAAGGGCGGTGGCCGCATTCCGCGACTCGACGAAGATCCCTGCCTTAAAGTTGAAACCAGCTCGCATGCGGGCTTGCGCTTGGGGCCGCACACTGAAGCGCCCTACAACTGCTCGACAATTTCCAGCACCGCTCACTCCCCTGCTCCCTCTGCACTGATTCTGACTGCGCGCTGGAACCCCGCCAATGAACCTACGCATGTCTTCCCGCTCCGGGGAATCATTGAACGCCTGGGTAGCCTGGACACACTTGCGCTGACTTCAACGTCCTTCGATTTCACCCGCAGTGACTGCTTCGCTCACGGACAGGGCAATGCAGGCAAAGCAGTTTCAATGCTGCAATTCGAGCCCAATGGTGGTTTTTCTGTTCGTTACAACAGCTATCGCTTCAGCCTGAATGACCGCGCCTGCAGCGCAGCGGCGCGCGCTTTCGACGCCTTTCAGAAAGCACTGGATAACGCACGACCACTGGCGTTTGTCCTGCAGCCTGACAGCGCATTGTTGATCAACAACAGCCGAGCCTTGCACGGCCGCGACATGGTCCAGGACAACCGGCGGCTGCTCATCCGTCAATTCGGATACTCCCCCTTCGCAGTACCGTTGGTGCTCGCTGAAGACCCGCTGCTGGTGCGTGGCTGATCCCAGGAGAACACCCAATGATCGAATTCGACGTAACGCTTGTTCTGACCCTCGCACTGGTGGCACTGATGGCCGGCTTTTTCGATGCCATCGCCGGTGGCGGGGGCCTGATCACGCTCCCGGTGTTGTTCATTGCCGGTATCGAACCCTTGGCGGCAATTGCCACCAACAAGTTCCAGGCGGCTTCGGCTACGGTTTCGGCTACGTGCGCCTTCGCCCGCAAAGGCATGATCGACTGGAGACAAGGCAGTCCAATGGCTGTCATGTCGTTTATCGGAGGGGCGTTGGGTGCCTTGTCGATAACTTACGTGCCCAAAAGCGTTCTGCAGGCGTGCGTTCCACCTCTGCTGATCCTGATAGCCGCCTACTTTGCCTTCAGTCCAAAGCCGAATGAACGAGCGCGCAAGGCAAAGATATCGACCAGCCTGTTCTGCATTACGGTTGCACCAATCATTGGCTTTTATGACGGGATCTTCGGCCCTGGCGTCGGCTCGTTCTTCATGCTGGCCTGCGTGATCCTCTTGGGCCAGCACTTGATACAAGCCGTGTGCACCAGCAAGCTATTGAACGCAGCCTGTAATCTGGGCGCGTTGTCAGTCTTTTCACTGAGCGGGGCGATCATCTGGCCGCTGGCACTGGCAATGGCATTCGCTGCTTTTGTGGGGGCTCAACTGGGCGCACGCTGCGCAGTACACTTTGGCCCCCGTCTGATCAAGCCATTGCTGGTCTGTGTTTGCTGCATCATGGCAATCAAGTTGCTGCTCGACCCAGGTAACCCTGTTGGCGAGTGGTTACATCAACTTGTTCTGTGAAAAAAGCATCACTCGATTTCGAACAGACTGTTACGCAACGGCCCCACGCTAAGGCGCTCACGCACATCGTCATCTATGCGTGGGTCATCCGGCTGGTACAGTTTTACCTGCCGGTAGACATTGATGCGATTGATCTCCTCTCCCAGGTAGTCCCACACAACCCGAGTGCAGGCCGGGTTTCGCCGGTCTCCGCTGGATACGCCGGCCTTCAGGCCGTTGAGCCGGGTAATGCGGCTTTTGAAACTGGGGATGAGGATAGTCTGGCTCATCTCGTTGAACGTCAGCGACTCGTAATCGACCAGGAACATCCGGTCCTGCAGCTGGAACGCCGCTCCCAGATAGCGACAACGCACCTCGGCATGGGGGTTGGTGGCGCTGGAACGCTCCTGGCGTTCCTGGCGTTCGAAAAGGAACTGCCCGCGCTCCTCCCACAGGTGCACCAATGACACCAGGACCGTACCCGGAACCGACATGCAGTTGGAATATTCCAGGTAGTAACCGCAATAGCGCGACAGGTTCCCCGCATGGGCGTGCAACGGGCGGAACAGATCACTGATCGGGTCGCCAGGCTGCTCGGCCGGGGTCGACACGCGGGCACCGATCAGGCGGCTGAACTGCTCGGGTGGCAAATGCAATTCGTAATCTTCTACCCCGAAGAAATCGCCGATGCGCTTGAGGTTGTAGGCCGTCGGGCGGCTTTGCCCACTCAGGTACTTGTTGAACTGCGCGCGGTTGATCGACAGCTGGCGGCAAACTTCGGAGATAGAGCGGTAGTGGCTGCAGGCCAGTTTGAGGTTGGTAGCGAAATGATCGCTCATGACTCGGGACTCAGGTGACGCGAATGGCGCAATTGTAGCATCAAGTTGCACCAAATCAGAGCAACCCGCGAAATTGTAACCGCTCTTGTCATAGCCAACCATGCGCCCCACGAATAGCGGTGCGCCTGCCGTCCGCTGATCTTTCCACACGAACAATAAGAATCGAGGTCATTTTCCAATGCTCGAAGTACTCAACGATTTCCTCTCGGGGAAACTTCTCATTGTGCTGATCGTAGGGCTGGGTAGCTACTTCACTATCCGCTCCCGGTTCGTCCAGTTCCGCCACTTCGGCCACATGTTCGGTGTGTTCAAGGAATCGCTGCGTGGCCAGGCAGGCCAGCTGAGCTCCTTCCAGGCCCTGATGCTGAGCCTGGCTGGCCGCGTTGGTGCCGGTAACATCGCCGGTGTCGGCATTGCCGTGACCCTGGGTGGCCCAGGCGCCGTGTTCTGGATGTGGGTCACCGCACTGGTGGGTATGTCCAGCAGCTTCTTCGAATGCACCCTGGCCCAGGTCTACAAGCGCGCCGATGGCGACGGCCTGTACCGTGGTGGCCCGGCGTACTACATCCAGCACGGCCTGAAGCTGAAAAGCATGGCCATCGTCTTCTCGGTCCTGCTGCTGGTCACCTACGGCTTCGCTTTCATCGGCCTGCAGTCGTACACCGTAACTCACTCGCTGCAGAACGCCTTCGCCTTCGACCCTAAGCACACCGGCATCGTCCTCGCCGTGCTGCTGGCCATCACCTTCATCGGCGGCATCAAGCGCATCGCCGCGGTGTCGGACCTGCTGGTACCGGTCAAGACCCTGGCGTACATCGGCGTGACCCTGTACGTGATCGGCACCCAGATCGAGCACGTGCCAGCCATGCTGGAAACCATCTTCAAGAGTGCCTTCGGCCTCGACCCGGCGTTCGGCGGCCTGCTCGGCAGCGCCATCGTCATGGGCGTGAAGCGTGGTGTGTTCGCCAACGAAGCGGGCCTGGGCAGTGCGCCAAACGTCGCAGCCGTGGCCGCCGTGAAACACCCGGGTGCGCAGGGCGTTGTCCAGGCATTCAGCGTGTTCCTCGACACCTTCGTGATCTGCACCTGCACCGCGCTGCTGATCCTGTTGTCGGGCTTCTACACCCCGGGCTTCGAAGGTGACGGCATCGTCCTGACCCAGAACTCGCTAGCCGCCGTGGTCGGTGACTGGGGCCGCGTGTTCGTCAGCGTGGCACTGTCGCTGTTCGTGTTCACCTGCATCCTCTACAACTACTACCTGGGCGAGAACAGCCTGCAATTCCTCAGCCGCAATCGTGTGGTACTGATGGTATTCCGTGGCCTGGTACTGGCGCTGGTTGTATGGGGCTCGTTGCAGGACCTGTCGACTGTGTTCGCCTTTGCCGATATCACCATGACCTGCCTGGCCTTCGTCAACCTGGTAGCCCTGGCCCTGCTGTTCAAGGTCGGCCTGCGGGTGATGCGCGACTACGATGACCAGCGCAAGGCGGGCGTCGACCAACCGGTGTTCGACTCGGCCAAGTTTGCCGACCTGGACCTGGATCGCAATGCCTGGCCTGCCAATCCGCAGGCGGAAACAGCCACTGACAAAGCAGTCGGCGAAGTCCAGACTCAACGCTGATATTCTCCCCTGCCAGCCGCCCCGTCCGTGGGCGGCTTACCTTCTTCCGCTCACCGCTACGGATACTTCCCATGCGAGCAGTAAAGAATCTCCTCGTGCTCTATACCGGGGGCACCATCGGCATGCTCGAAACCCCCGAAGGCCTGGCGCCCGCCGGTGGCTTCGAAGCACGCATGCGCGAACACTTTGCCCAGTTGGCCGATGCACCCCAGGTGCAATGGACCTTGCAGGAACTGAACCCGCTGCTCGACAGCGCCAACATGCAACAGCACAACTGGCTGGCGATGCGCGATGCAATCGTTGCAGCGGTAGAGGTAGCTGGCCATGATGGCGTGCTCGTGCTGCATGGCACCGACAGCCTGGCCTACAGCGCCGCGGCGTTGTCGTTCCTGCTGCTGGGCCTTCCGGTGCCAGTGCTGCTGACCGGCTCGATGCTGCCGGCAGGTAGCGCGGACAGCGACGCCTGGGGCAACTTGTGCGGCGCACTGCGCCAGTTCGAACAAGGGCTGGAAGATGGCGTACAACTGTACTTCCATGGGCAGCTGCTGCATGGCTGCCGGGCGTCGAAGCTGCGCAGCGAGGCGTTCGATGCCTTTGCCGCGCTGCCGCGCCATCGTGACAGTGAGCGCGCAACGGCGATCCCTGCCGAGCTTGGCTACAAGCACCCGCGCCAGCCGGTCAACCTGGCGGTAGTGCCGGTGTTCCCGGGCCTGCAGGCCGGGCATTTGCAGGCACTGCTGGGCAGCGGCGTGCAGGGTTTGCTGCTGGAATGCTACGGCAGCGGAACCGGGCCGTCGGATGACCAGGCGTTACTGGATGTGCTGAGCGCGGCACGCCAGCGGGGTGTGATGCTGGCAGCTATCAGCCAGTGCCCTGAGGGGTCGGTGATGTTCGATACCTATGCGGCGGGTAACCGCTTGCGCGGGGCCGGGCTGGTCAGTGGCGGGGGCATGACCCGGGAGGCGGCGCTGGCCAAGATGGTTGCGTTGCTGGGGGCCGGGCTGGATGTCGAAACGGCAGAGCGGTGGTTTGCCCTGGACCTGTGTGGGGAACGGGCCTGAGTGTTGCCTGGTCTGGCCCTATCGCCGGCAAGCCAGCTCCCACAGGGATAACACGATCTGTGGAGTACCTGTGGGAGCTGGCTTGCCGGCGATAGGGCCCTGACAGGCAAAAGAAAATGGCGGAAGGCAGCGGGAGTCGAACCTGCCCGGGAACGGCTGCCGTCCCCAACCGGGTTTGAAGCCCGGCCGCGCCACCGGGCGCGATTGCCTTCCTTGAACTCAGTGCCTGGCCTGCTGCTGGGCCAGGGCGCTGTCGGCGCGAATGTGACGCTGATCGGCCACCCTCCGGGTCAGGCCGATGCGGTCGAAGTACTCCAGAATCTGCACACTGCGCTTGCGACCGATGCCCAACATATCGCGAAACGCGGCAACCTGCACTATCGGCGTTTCACTGGCCTGCCCCAGCAGCAGCTCTGCCATGCGCTGTAGCGTCGCCTCGGGGTAGAACAGGTCGCGCACCACCTGGTGCACCAGGCCCAACCGGGCCAGCTTGCGCAGCAACAGGCGCACATCGGCTTCGGCACAATTTTCCTCGCTCGCCAGCGTCCGGACCCAGGGCGGATCGTATTGCCCCGCCAGCAACTTCGGTTGCAGACTCGCCCATAATGCACTGTCGGCTTCGCTCAACTGCACCTTGTGATCGGGCAGGTGCAGCCAAGGCCCGCTGCTGGCAATGGCGCCGTCTTCGAGCAACTCATCCAGCAGGCTGACAAAAGCGGGCCGCTCCAGCGGCAAGGCAGCAAAGCGGCGCAGGCGGTCGCGGTCCGGGCCGAGCTGGTCGGGCTCCTGTTCATGGAACCGCGCCAGCTGCTCCAGCACCTGGCGCTTGAGCGCCTGCCACCGGGCACTGGCAAACAGCAGTTGGCCCTGCCGCGTAGCCACCACCAGCACATCTTCCGGCAACTGCCAGGTTTCGCGCAGGCGATTGAACTGCCGTTCCAGACGTTGCGGGTCGATACCCCCGGGTGCGCTGGCAAGCAGTGCCGGCAAGGCCTGCTCCAGGTCCTCGGCATCACGCAGCACCTGCAATTGGCGCAGGCGCTCATCACTGCGACGCTGACGGCTTGGCGCGAACGGATCGAGTACCTTGCCGCCCCCCAGTGTGCGCTGGGCACGCTGATCGCGCAGCACCAAGCGGTCGCCGTGTACCGCCTGCAGCGGCGCGTTGAGCAGCAACTGGGCGAACATGCGCTGGCCTGCCACCAAGGTTTCACCCTCGAGCAAGGCTACCCGGGCCGTTACATCCTGGGTGCCCAGGTGCACGTGCACAGCGCTGAAATGCTCGAAGGTACGGGTCTCGCCAGGCAATAGGTTCAACTCGATATCCACCCGCACGCTAGGCGCATGCAGCCACTCGGGCACCAGCCAGTCCCCCCGGCGCACCTGCTCCACCGCCAGGCGTTCGGCAGCAATGTTCAGTGCCACCCGCTGGCCCGCTTCGGCCACCAGTGCGGCCTGGTTCTGCGCATGCAGGCCACGCACCCGCACCGGTTTGCCGGCCTTGCCCAGTAACAAGGTGTCACCGGCACTGACCCGCCCGGCCAGCGCCGTGCCCGTGACCACCACACCCGCACCGGTAACGGCAAAGGCGCGGTCGACGGCCAGGCGGAAACCGCCGCGCACGCTGCGCTGGCACACGCGCTGTTGCGCGGCCAGCAAGGCCTGGCGCAAGGCATCGATACCTTCGCCGGTCACACTGGACAACGGAAACTGCCGCGCACCGGCATATGGGCCCGGCGCCAGAAGTTCGCTGACCTGTGCCTGCACTTCGGCCAGGCGGGCCGGCTCTACACGGTCGCATTTGCTGATCGCCACCAGGGCTTGTGGGATGCCCAGCAACTCGATGATCGCCAGGTGCTCGCGGGTTTGAGGCATCACCCCGTCGTCGGCCGCGACTACCAGCAGCACCAGATCGATGCCATGGGCGCCGGCCAGCATGTTGTGGATAAAGCGCTCGTGACCGGGCACGTCGATGAAGCCGGTCAGCGCTGCGCCCTCGGTCAACGCCGCATAGCGATAGCCAAGGTCGATGGTCATGCCACGGGCGCGCTCCTCCTGGCGCTGGTCACCGGCCTGGCCGGTCAGGGCCTGGAGCAGTGCGGTCTTGCCGTGGTCGATGTGGCCGGCGGTACCAACGATCACTGTACCGGCCCTAATTGCAGGGCGGGCAACTGAGCCAGCCACTGGGCCTCGTCATCCAGTTGGCGCAGGTCCAGCCACAGGGCGTCATCGTCGATTCGGCCGAGCACTGGCACGGGCAGACCGCGCAAGGCGCGCTCCAGTACATGCAGGCTGCGCCCGCGCAACTTCTTCGACACCTGCGGGCGCAGGCACAATGCCGCGCTTGGCAGGCGGGCCACCGGTTGGCTGCCACTGCCAATCATGCCCAACGCCGGCTCCACACTGACCGCCCATTGCTCGCCGAGGCGGGCTTTGATTTCAGGGGCCAGGCGCTCGGCCTGGGCCTGGATTTCTGCCTGGCTGCGGGTCAGCAGGCGCAAGCTGGGCAGGCGCTCGGCCAGGCGGTCGGGGTTGCGGTACAACGCCAGCACCGCTTCGAGTGCGGCAAGGGTGATCTTGTCGACCCGCAGCGCGCGCTTGAGCGGGTTCTTCTTGATTCTGGCGATTAGCTCCTTGCGCCCGACGATGATTCCGGCTTGCGGCCCGCCCAGCAGTTTGTCGCCGCTGAAGGTGACGATATCGGCGCCGTCAGCAAGGGCCTGACGCACAGTAGGCTCGGCGGGCAGGCCCCAGCGGGTAAGGTCAAGCAGGCTGCCGCTGCCAAGGTCTTCGAGCAACGGCAAGTCATGTTGGTGGGCGATACGCGCCAGCTCGGCGGTGGGCACCTGGGTAGTGAAGCCCTGAATGCTGTAGTTGCTGCAATGCACCCGCATCAGCAGGCCCGTACGCGGGCTGATGGCGGCCTCGTAGTCACGGGCGTGGGTGCGGTTGGTGGTGCCGACTTCGTGCAGCTTCACGCCGGCGCGGGCCATGATGTCGGGGATGCGGAAGGCACCGCCGATCTCGATCAGTTCACCGCGGGAGATGATCCCCTCCTTGCGCGCACCCAGGCTGTTGAGCGCCAGCAGCACGGCGGCGGCGTTGTTGTTGACCACGGTGACGGCTTCGGCGCCTGTCAGCTCGCGGATCAGGCCCTCGATCAGGTCGTCACGGTCGCCGCGCTTGCCGGTGGCCAGGTCGAACTCAAGGTTGAGCGGGTAGCGGGCGGCGGTCTGCATGGCCTCGATGGCCTCCTCTGGCAACAGTGCGCGGCCGAGGTTGGTGTGCAACACGGTGCCGGTGAGGTTGAACACTCGGCGGACCTGGCTGCGTTGCTGGGTGGCCAAGCGTTCGCCAGTGCGGCCCAGCAGGACTTCAGCGGCCAGTTCGGCGGTGCTGAGCTGGCCGGTGCGGGCGGGGTCGCGCAGATCGTCGAGCAGTTGCCGCAGGGTGGCGAGGACCGCGTCGCGACCGTGGCGGTCGATCAGCGGGAGGCAGGCTGGGTGGCGCAAAAGGGTGTCGATGGAGGGCAGGCGTGGGGTGTCGCTGGCTAGGCTGGAGGACATGCGGTACTACCTTGGACTGATCCGTTGTCTGTACTGGCCTCTTCGCGGGTAAACCCGCGCCTACAAGGGCCGCGCAAGCCTCAAAAGCTGCGCGGGCCCTGTGGGAGCGAGTTTACCCGCGAAGAAGGCGACTCGGTCTTACAGTGTAGACACTCTCCATTACCCGGGTGCGAGCATCAGGTTCGGTGCCAACCGATGGAAGCCCTCCTCGTCCAGGCGAATGTCCAGTGCCAGGCTGGCCAGGTCATCGGCCAGCGGCTCGGCCGCCGCATCGTTTTCCAGGTAGTTCTGCTTCAGGTAGCTCTCGCACTCCGGGCAGCACTCCGCCCGTAGCGGCGCCTTGCCCGGCGCATGGCGGTCATCGTCAAGGCTGGTATAGCGCAGGTCCTTGCTCGACTCGCAGTACACGCATTTGACCCGCACCACATGCCATTCGCAGGCACACAGCGAACAAGCCAGGTAGCGCAGGCCATTGTGCTTGCCGCGGTTGCGCACCACCCCGGCCATCGCCGGCGAACCGCAGGCCGGGCACTGGGCCAGGCTGTCGGCGGGCTTGAGCTCTGGCGCGGGCAGCGCCAGCAACCAGCTGGACCAGGCCGCCTGCAAGGCCGCACCAATGAACGGCACCAGCGCCGCAGGCACGGCATCGTACTGACCGGCAAGCAAGGCGATGCCCCAACCCTTGCGTTGACAGTCGTCACTGCTGCGCAGAACTTGCAGCGCCTCCCCTAATGGAACGCTGGCCTGCGGATTGAAGTGCTCGAGCAAGGCCTGCAACCAGACCAGCCACGGCCCTTCACGCACCAGGCTGTCCGCCGCCAGTGGCGGCAAACCATGACTTGTGCACAGGCGCTGACGCTCCTCTGCCACCGGCATGCCAGCGGGCGGGTTATCCACAAGCTGCTGCTGGATACGGCACAAACGAGCCACCAGCTTCAGGTATTCGCCAAGGGCATTGCCCTCGGCCAGCTGCTCCAGGCGCGCGGCGCGCAGTTCGAACAGGTTGGCGGGGGGCAGGTGCAGAAACGGCGGCATCACTGCCGACGCTTCGATCTGCCCGGGTTCGAGTATCGTGCTCAAGCGCTCATCCTTCTTTTCGTCCGTGATTGCCCGGCGTCTTGTCACCAGTCACTTCGCGGTACCACAACTCATGGTGCTTGCGCGCCCAGGCGCGGCTGACCCAGCCATGCAGCATGGCGCCGATCGAGCCCTTGATCCAGATACCGGCGTAGATGTGCACGATGATGCTGAGGATCAGCACGAACGCCGCCAGGGCGTGGAGCAGCGCAGACAGGCGAATGACCTCGATGCCGAACAAATGGCTGAAGTATGCGCGCCAGATCACCACGCCGCTGACCAGCAGAACCAGCATGCACACCAGCAGGGTCCAGAACAACAGCTTCTGCCCGGCGTTGTACTTGCCGATCGGTGGCACACCCTCCTCCTTGTTGAGCATCACCCGGTCCACCCGGCGCAGCCACAGTCGGTCATTGGCAGTGATGAAATTGGCGCGCCAGAAACGCAGCACCAGGCCGAGGAAGAACACGAACATCGCCACCCCGAGGAAGGGGTGCAGGATGCGTGTCCACGGGCCACCGCCGAACAGGTTGCTGAGCCAGAACAGCGCCGGATGGAACAGCGCCAGCCCCGACAGGCCAGCCAGGATGAACAGGATCGCGACGACCCAGTGGTTACTGCGCTCGTTGGCGTTGTAGCGCAGGATGGGTTTGTTGTCGTTCATGGTCGCTGCTCCCCTTGCCCACCGGGCTTGGTCGGATCATAGACATGGACCGACGGGTCCACCTGGTGCACGCTTTCATCCGCGGGTGTCGGGTGTTCGTCCTCCTCCACCCGCTGTGGCCCCACCCGCACATAGTGGAAGAACCCTGCCAGCACCGCAGCCCCCATGGCCAGCAGCGCCAGCGGCTTGGTAAAGCCCTTCCACAGCCCCACCAGCGGGCTGATCACCGGCTGGTCCGGCAGGCCGGCGTACAGCTTCGGCGTGTCGGCATGGTGCAGCACATACATCACGTGGGTGCCACCGACGCCGTCCGGGTCGTACAGCCCAGCCTTGTCGTAGCCTCGCGACTTGAGATCGACGATGCGCTCGGCAGCATGCACCTTCATCTCATCCTTGGTGCCGAACACGATCGCCCCGGTCGGGCAGGTTTTCACACAGGCCGGCTCCAGGCCCACGGTCACGCGGTCGGAACACAGGGTGCACTTGTACGCCTTGTGGTCCTTCTGCGAAATACGCGGGATATTGAACGGGCAACCGGTGATGCAGTAGCCACAACCGATGCAGTGGTCCTGGTTGAAGTCGACGATGCCGTTGGCGTGCTTGATGATCGCTCCCGGGCTCGGGCACGCCTTCAGGCAACCTGGCTCGGCGCAGTGCATGCAGCCATCCTTGCGAATCAGCCACTCCAGGTTGCCGTCGTCGCGCTCGTGCTCGGTGAAGCGCATCAGGGTCCAGGTCTCGGCGGTGAGGTCCTGGGGGTTGTCGTAGGTGCCGTAGTTGTGGCCGACCTCGTCACGCAGTTCGTTCCACTCCGAACACGCCACCTGGCAAGCCTTGCAGCCGATGCACTTGGTGGTGTCGATCAGCTTGGCGACTTCCTGCTGCTGGCGTACCGAAGGCGGTACGGTGGTGGTGGCCGAGCGGGCGATGATGTCTTGGCTGGCCATCAGAGTTTCTCCACTTTGACGAGGAACGACTTGGACTCTGGCGTCTGGGTATTGCCGTCACCCAGGAAAGGCACCAGGGTGTTGGTCAGGTAGCCATGCCGCGTAGCCCCGGTGAAGCCCCAGTGCAGCGGGATGCCGATCTGGTGCACGGTCTGGTTGTTGACCTGGAGCGGGCGAATCCGCTTGGTCACTACCGCCACCGCATCGATGTGCCCGCGCTTGCTCGATACCCGCACCCGGTCACCGGCCTTGATACCTTTCTCGTTGGCCAGCACCTCGCCGATTTCGACGAACTGCTCGGGCTGGGCAATGGCGTTAAGCCGGCAATGCTTGCTCCAGAAGTGGAAGTGCTCGGTCAGCCTGTACGTGGTCGCCGCGTACGGGAACTCGTCGTGCTTGCCGAGGGTGTCCCACACCGAGTCGAACACCCGCCCGGCCGGGTTGCTGGTGGCCTTCTTGTTCTGCGGGTGCAGCGGGTTGATGCCAATCGGCGTCTCGAACGGCTCGTAGTGCTCGGGGAACGGGCCTTCGGCCATCTTGTCGATGGCAAAGAACCGCGCCACGCCTTCGGGGTTCATGATGAATGGGTTCATCCCCGCCTCGGGCGGCGAGTCGACCTTGAAGTCGGGCACATCGGTCCCGGTCCAGGCCTTGCCGTTCCACCACACCAGGCGCTTCTTCTCCGGGTCCCACGGCTTGCCTTGCGGGTCGCTGGAGGCACGGTTGTAGAGGATGCGGCGGTTGGCCGGCCAGGCCCAGGCCCAGTTCTGCACTTGGTGCATGCCGTACGGGTCGCTGTTGTCACGGCGAGCCATCTGGTTACCCTGCTCGGTCCAGCTGCCGGAGAAGATCCAGCAACCGGACGCAGTGCTGCCGTCGTCCTTGAGCTGGCCAAAGCCCGCCAGTTGCTGGCCGGCCTTGAGCACTGCGCCAGTCGGATCGGTGACGTCCGTCACCGCCCAGCCGTTCATTTCCTTGGCCAGCTCCTCCGGGGATGGCTCTTCAGGGACCTTGTATGGCCAGCTGATGTTCATCAGCGCGTCAGGATAGGCGCCGCCTTCGGCCTGGTAGCGTCGGCGCAGGCGCAGGAACAGCTCGCTCATGATGTGAACGTCGGTGCGGGTCTCGCCCGGGCCGTCGGCGCCCTTCCAGTGCCACTGCAGCCAGCGGCTGCTGTTGACCAGCGAGCCGTCTTCCTCGGCAAAGCAGGTAGTGGGCAGGCGGATCACTTCGGTCTGGATGTTGGCCGTGTCGACATCGTTGAACGGCCCGGCGTTGCGCCAGAACTCCGAGGTCTCGGTGGCCAGCGGGTCCATGATCACCAGCCACTTGAGTTTGCTCAGGGCGGCAGTGACACGGTTCTTGTCCGGCAGCGCGGCAATCGGGTTGAAACCTTGGCACATGTAGCCGTTTACCTTGCCCTGGCTCATCATCTCGAACATGCGCAGCACGTCGTAGGCCGGCACATCAAGCTTGGGCAGCCAGTCGTAGCCCCAGTTGTTCTCCGCCGTGGCATTGGCGCCGTACCACGCCTTCATCAGGCTGACATGGAACTTGCCGTAGTTCTGCCAGTACGACAGTTGGCCAGGACACAGTGGCTTGGAGGCGCGCTTGTCGATATAGGCGGCATAGTCCTGCTCGGCATCGCCGGCAAGGGTCAAGTAACCCGGCAACGAGTTGGACAGCAGGCCGAGGTCGGTCAGGCCCTGGATGTTGGAGTGCCCGCGCAAGGCGTTGACCCCGCCACCTGGCATGCCGACGTTACCCAGCAGTAACTGCACCATGGCCGCACTGCGGATGATCTGCGCACCGATCGAGTGCTGCGTCCAGCCCAGCGCGTAGAGGATCGTCATGGTTTTGCCCGGTACCGAGCAGGTGGCGATCTCTTCCCAGATCTTCAACATGGCGTCCTGCGGCATGCCACAGGTCATGCTTGCCAGTTCCGGTGTATAGCGGCTGTAGTGCTGCTTCATCAGCTGGAACACGCAGCGCGGGTGCTGCAGCGTCGGGTCAACCTTGGCAAAGCCGTCTGCACCCAGCTCGTAACCCCAGCCGGACTTGTCGGAATACACGCGCTTGGCCTCGTCGTACCCGCTGAACAGGCCATCCTCGAAGCCATAGTTCTCTTTGACGATGAACGACACGTCGGTGTAGTTGCGCACGTACTCGTGCTGGATCTTGTCATTGCTCAGCAAGTAATTGATCAACCCGCCCATGAAGGCGATGTCGGTACCGGTACGAATCGGTGCGTAGTAGTCGGCCACCGAAGCGGTACGGGTAAACCGCGGGTCGACCACGATCAGCCGCGCCTTGTTGTGCGCCTTGGCCTCGGTCACCCACTTGAAGCCGCACGGATGCGCTTCTGCTGCGTTGCCACCCATCACCAGGACCAGATTCGCATTGGCGATATCGGACCAGTGGTTGGTCATGGCGCCACGGCCGTACGTCGGGGCAAGACTTGCCACCGTCGGGCCATGTCAGACACGAGCCTGGTTATCGAACCCCAGCATGCCTGTTGCGCGGATGACCTTGTGGGTCAGGTAGCCGGCCTCGCTGGAGGCGGCGGAAGCAGCAAGAAAACCGGTGGTAAGCCAGCGGTTGACCGTTTGCCCCTGGGCGTTCTTTTCGATGAAGTTGGCGTCGCGGTCCTGCTTCATCAGGTCGGCGACGCGATCGAGCGCCTCGTCCCAGCTGACCCGCACCCACTCCTTGCTGCCCGGCTTGCGTACCTCGGGGAACTGCAGGCGGCTCGGGCTGTGGATGAAGTCCAGCAAGCCGGCGCCTTTCGGGCAGAGGGTGCCGCGGTTGACCGGGTGGTCGGCGTCACCTTCGATATGGATGATGTTCT
Source organism: Pseudomonas sp. A2 (assembly GCF_023100865.1). Classification (NCBI taxonomy): domain Bacteria; kingdom Pseudomonadati; phylum Pseudomonadota; class Gammaproteobacteria; order Pseudomonadales; family Pseudomonadaceae; genus Pseudomonas; species Pseudomonas sp. A2. The sequence goes on along the minus strand of NZ_CP039127.1, from coordinate 627,304 downwards.
GTTTGACGTTCTTGCCCGCATCGCCCTGGCTGTACATGATCAGGCCGCAGCCGACCGAGCAGTAGGGGCAGGTGTTACGGGTTTCTTTGGTATGCGCCAGCTTGAAGTGACGCACCTGCTCGGCGAATGCTGGTGTCGGGGCCATGCCCAACGCCGCAAGGCTCGAGCCTCCAAGGCCGACGGCGGCGACCTTGAAGAACTGCCGACGGTTCAGGTCCATCGTGCACTCCTGATCAGGTGGTGGACGCACGGAACATGGCCGGCGCCTCTTGGTAGTCACGGTGGCGGCCAATTGATGGCCGCCGACAGTTAAGACTAGCCAAGAATCGAGAAGGTGCGATGACATGGGTCAGCAGAAGGCGCTGTGCTGCCTGATTCGCGGGTGAACCCGCTCCCACAGTTACTGCCCATGCCCGAAGCAGGGCGCTATTCCTGTGGGAGCGAGCGTGCCCGCGAACACCGGCAACGCCGGTGCCATCCACCACCGGCCGATCAGCAAAGCGGCAGGTTGCGCACCACGTTCAGCGCCGCACTGCTCTGGGCCACCGGCATGATCTCGATGGTATTGATGTTCACATGCGCCGGCTGCTCGGCAATCCAGGCCACCGTGGCCGCGATGTCCTCGGGCAGGATGGCCTCCACGTCCCGATACAGCGCCTGCACGGCATCCAGATCACCGTTCAGGCGCACCACCGAGAAATCGGTCCCCGAGCACAGCCCAGGCTCGATGTTGCTCACTCGAACGCGGGTGCCCGCCAGATCGGCGCGCAGGTTGAGGCTGAACTGGCGAACGAAGGCCTTGCTGGCGCCATACACGTTACCGCCCGGGTAGGGATAGGTGCCGGCGATCGAGCCGATATTGATGATCATGCCGCTGTCAGCTTCCACCATCTGCGGCAGGATCTTGTGGGTGACCATGGCCAGGCCAGTGATGTTGGTGTCGATCATCCGCTGCCAGTTCTCCGCACTACTGGCCTGGGCACGGTCCACGCCCAGCGCCAGCCCGGCATTATTGACCAGCAGGTCGACCTGCAGTGACGCATCAGTAATCTGCTCGACCGCCTTCTCGAGCGACACCGGGTCGGTGACATCCAGCGCCAGCGGAATGAAATTGACGCCCAGCTCGGCGGCCAGCGCTTGCAGCTTGTCCATGCGCCGGGCGCCACCGATCACGCGGTAGCCTTTGCCGATCAAGGTACGGCAGATGGCGCGGCCAAAGCCCGAGGAGGCGCCGGTTACGAATGCGGTTTCCATCAGTTGTCTCCTATGGAAGGGTCAGGCCAGGTACTTCACGCCCAGACTGGTGAACAGGCAGAGCATCGAGAACACCAGCGCCTTGCGCACCACTTCGTTGCCCTTGCGCAGGGCCATTGCGCTGCCCAGGTGGTTACCGAGGATGTTGCAGGCCACCAGCGGCAACGCCAACAGGTAGGCGACCTTGCCGGCAATGACGAAGGCCACCAAAGCGCCGATGTTGGATGCGAAGTTGAAGGTTTTTGAATTGGCCGAACTGGAGACCAGATCCATACGCAGCAGGTAGTGGAACGCGATGATGTACATGCTGCCGGTACCCGGGCCGAAGAAGCCGTCGTAGAAGCCGATGGCCAGGCAGGTCAGCGGCACCACGGTGAAGAGCATGCGCGATGACAGTTCGCGCTCCTCGACCAAGCGGTCCTTGGGGGTGAGGAAGATGAGGATGCCGAAGGGGATCAGCGCCAGGATGATCTTGCCCACAGCTTCCTGGGAGATCGAGACGATCAGGTACGCTCCCAGGTAGGCACCGAGCAACGAGAATGGCACGCCGACCAGCGCCACCTGCCAGACCATCTTGCTGTTGGCCAGGAAGTTGCGAATGGCCGCCAGTGTGCCAAGGGTACTGACCAGTTTTTCCTGGCCGAGGGCAACCTGCGGTGGCATGCCGACCAGCAGAAAGCCCGGCACCAGGAACAACCCGCCGCCACCGGCAATGCTGTCTACGAAGCCGGCAACGAAAGCGATAGCCCCAAGCATGAGCACCGCCAGCAACCAGTGTTCCGCCCAGAAAGCGCCCAGAATTTCCATAGCGAAGTCCATCCAGTGGAGTTTTCTGCCAAGCACAACGCAAGTGTGCATGTCCCAATCAGCGCGATGATTGTAATTACAAAAATTGAATCGATGCAATATCGAATTAAATCGACTCAATGGCGAAGATTGCCATCATTACCCGCATCCTGGCTTTCATGTTAGGCTGCGCGCAATTGCAGAATCTGGTGCCATTTCCATGTGGGTCCCTCAATACGGCGATCAAACCCAGCCGGTTTACCTGATGATCGCTAATGCCCTTGAACAGGACATCGAAAGTGGTCGGCTTGCAGCAGGCGATCGTTTGCCCACCCTCAAAGACCTTGCCGAGGCACTGAATGTAACCCCCGGCACCGTTGGAAGAGCCTACGACGAAGCCGCCAAGCGCGGCCTGGTGGTTGGAGAGGTAGGCCGTGGCACATTTGTCAGGCAGTTGCGACAGCGGTTATCCGCCCCGTCGGTGCCTACACCAGTTACTGGCGAAAGCAGCCAGATCGATCTCTCGATCATCAAACCCAACGACGCCCACATGAGTGAGTGGCTGGGTGCAGCCATCAGCGAGCTGGCCACCTCTGCGGACCTGGGACAGGTACTCGACTATGTGACAGAAGGTGGTCACACCTCCCACAAACAAGCAGGTGCAGACTGGATTCGGCGCTGGCTGCCTGGCGCGCGCTGGCAACAAGTTGTACTGACCTCTGGCGCCCAGCATGGACTATTGGTGGCCATAAGCAGCCTGTCGAAGAGCGACGATGTGGTGCTGTGCGAATCGTTCTGCTACCCAGGCATCATCTCCCTGGCCCACAGCATGGGCCGACGCCTGCGTGGCGTGGCCATGGACGAGCATGGCCTTATTCCCGAGGCATTGCGCGCGGCCTGCCTGGAGCATCGCCCTTCCCTGCTGGTGTGTGTCACCACCCACCAGAACCCCACCAACTCAATCATGCCCCACGCACGGCGCCAGGCCATCGCAGAGATCGCCCGCGAGTTCGACCTGTTCATCGTCGATGACGATATCTACGGCTTCCTTGAACCCGCACCGGATTACCAGCCACTGGCGGCGTACGCGCCAGAACGTTCGGTGTATCTCACCAGCCTGTCCAAAAGTGTGCTGCCGGCGCTGCGTATCGGTTACCTGTACGCCCCACCGCAAACCCTCTCGCGGCTATCGTCGATGGTACGCAGCAGCGTCTGGATGCCATCGCCGTTGATGGCACAACTGGCCAGCAACCTGATCAACAGCGGCATGGCCGACCAGTTGGTGCGAGAACAACAGGAAGAGGCTGCCGCGCGCCAGCAAATGGCCCAGGAGATCCTTGGCAAGTACAAGATCCGCAGCCAGCCCAACAGCTTCCACATCTGGCTGGAGTTGCCCGAGCCGTGGACCAGCGACGAATTCGCCAACCTGGCGCGTAACAACGGCGTCACTGTAGTCAGTGGCAGCCAGTTCCTGCCAGAGCGCAGCCACGCCAGCTGCGGCGTGCGCATCGCCTTGATGGCCCCCAGCCGTCAGGAGTTGGGCTTTGCCCTGACCAAGCTGGTCAGCCTGCTGGACTCGCCGGAGCCACGGTTGTTCTATTGATCAGGCTCGCTACTGGAGTGGCAGTCGGTACCAATTCATTCTCGGGCAAACCCGCCCACAAAAAGGTACGCGGCACCGCCCATAAAAAAACCCAGGGCAACTGCCCTGGGTTTCTGGTCTTGCCAGACGCCTAACCGTTCTGATCAGAACGGAATATCGTCATCGAAGCTGTCGAAGTCAGCCGCCGGCTGCGGGGCTGGCTGCTGCGGGGCCGGGCGCTGAGGAGCCTGTTGCGGGCGCGGGGCCTGCTGGCGTGGGGCCTGGTTGTACTGCTGCGGCTGGCCGCCACCGTAGTTGCCGCCACCCTGGTTGTACGGGTCACCGCCCTGCTGCTGGTTCTGCGGACGACCGCCGAGCAGCTGCATGGTGCCGTTGATGTCGACGATGATCTCGGTGGTGTAGCGCTTGATGCCGTCTTTTTCCCACTCGCGGGTCTGCAGCTTGCCTTCGATGTAGCACTGCGAACCTTTGCGCAGATATTCGCCGGCGATTTCGGCAACCTTGCCGAACAGCGACACACGGTGCCACTCGGTACGCTCGACCTTCTGGCCCGACTGCTTGTCGGTCCACTGCTCGCTGGTAGCCAGGCTCAGGTTGGTCACGGCGTTACCGTTGGGCAGGTAGCGGACTTCGGGATCCTGGCCACAGGTGCCGACCAGAATGACTTTGTTAACCCCACGGGCCATAACGTTCTCCTAGGCTTCGCACGCCGAAGAGGCCGGGTTCACCAGGCGCTCGAGGGTCGTACGGTCCAAAATTTTCGTATCCAGTTTGATATAGATGGCGGCTTCTTCCGCCACCACGACGGCGTCGGTCACACCCGGTACAGCCATCAGGCGCTCGGTCAGGCCGGCTTCCCGGACTGCCTCTGGCGTCAGTGGCATGCGCAGGCTGGTCACATAGGGCGGCTCGTTCATGCGCAAGGCGACGACCAACCAGATGGCACACAGTACCGCACAACCGAGGAACACCATGTTCAGCCCGCCGTGCTGGAACAACCAGCCACCAAGGATTCCTCCCAGGGCAGCGCCAAGGAACTGGCTGGTGGAGTAGACCCCCATTGCCGTCCCCTTGCCACCTGCAGGCGACACCTTGCTCACCAGCGAAGGCAGCGATGCCTCCAGCAGGTTGAATGCAGTAAAGAATACCACGGTGCCGATCACCAGTCCGCGCAAACCGTCAGCCCACTGCCAGAAGAACACCTCCACCAGCAGCAACACACTGACCGCCCCGGCCAGCACGCGTTTCATCTTGCGCTTTTTTTCGCCATAGATGATGAACGGGACCATTGCAAAAAATGAGATGAACAACGCGGTCAGGTATACCCACCAGTGCTGCTCCTTCAGCAGGCCGCCGCGCTCGACAAAGGCCAGTGGCAATGCGACGAAGCTGGCCATGAGGATGGCGTGGAGGATGAAGATGCCCACATCCAGGCGCAGAAGGTCCGGATGGCGCAGGGTCGGGCCGATGGCCTGGCGCGCCACACCCGACTCACGGTGCTGCAGGATGCTGTGGGTATTGGGCACCACAAAGGCGATCAGCAGGATGCCGACCAGGGCAAGTCCTGCCGTGGCGAGGAACAATCCTGACAAGCCAAAGGCACGAGTCAGCAATGGGCCGACGACCATGGCGACGGCAAACGAAAGGCCGATGCTCATGCCGATCATGGCCATGGCCTTGGTCCGATGCTGCTCGCGGGTGAGGTCGGACAGCAGCGCCATGACCGCAGCGGAAATCGCCCCGGCCCCCTGCAGGATACGCCCGGCAATCACACCCCAGATGGAGTCGGCCTGGGCCGCCAATACACTGCCCAGGGCAAAGATGACCAGCCCCAGGTAAATCACAGGCCGGCGGCCGATGCGATCGGAAATGATCCCGAACGGGATCTGCAATACGGCCTGGGTCAGGCCATAGGCACCAATGGCCAGGCCGATCAGCGCAGGCGTGGCACCGGCCAGGTCCATGCCGTAGGTGGCCAGCACCGGCAAGACCATGAACATGCCCAGCATACGAAAGGCAAAGACCAGGGCCAGGCCGCCAGCGGCGCGGGTTTCGCCGCCACTCATACGCTCGTTGTGGGTGTCGTGCATGGATTAACCTCGTGTGAACCGGCGGCGATTCTATCAGTCCGACAGCTTGACGGCATCTACGCGACGCTTTGCCGCGTAATGGCAGGGCGCCGTATACTTCCTTGTTTATGCCCGCCGAGCGAGGCCGCAGTGGACAAGATCCTGATTCGTGGGGCACGTACCCACAACCTGAAGAACATCGACCTGACCCTGCCCCGGGACAAGCTGATCGTGATCACCGGCCTGTCCGGTTCCGGCAAGTCGTCCCTGGCATTCGACACCCTGTACGCCGAAGGCCAGCGCCGCTATGTGGAATCGCTGTCGGCCTACGCCCGGCAGTTCCTGTCGATGATGGAAAAGCCCGACGTCGACACCATCGAAGGCCTGTCGCCGGCCATTTCCATCGAGCAGAAGTCGACCTCGCACAACCCCCGCTCCACGGTCGGCACCATCACCGAAATCTACGACTATCTGCGCCTGCTGTACGCTCGCGTGGGTACCCCACGCTGCCCGGATCACGATATCCCGCTGGAAGCGCAAACGATCAGCCAGATGGTCGACCTGGTGCTGGAGCGACCGGAAGGCAGCAAGCTGATGCTGCTGGCGCCGGTGGTGCGCGAGCGCAAGGGCGAGCACCTGGCGGTGTTCGACGAGCTGCGCGCCCAGGGCTTCGTGCGCGCCCGGGTAAACGGCAAGCTCTACGAACTCGACGAACTGCCCAAGCTGGACAAGCAGAAAAAACACAGCATCGATGTGGTGGTGGACCGTTTCAAGGTCCGCGCCGACCTGCAACAGCGCCTGGCCGAGTCGTTCGAGACCGCGCTCAAGCTGGCCGACGGCATAGCCCTGGTAGCGCCGATGGATGACGAGCCAGGCGAGGAGACGATTTTCTCCGCGCGTTTCGCCTGCCCGGTCTGTGGCCATGCCATCAGCGAGCTGGAGCCGAAGCTGTTCTCCTTCAACAACCCCGCCGGCGCCTGCCCTACCTGCGATGGCCTGGGGGTGAAGCAGTTCTTCGACACCAAGCGCCTGGTCAATGCCGAGCTCACCTTGGCCGAAGGCGCGATCCGCGGCTGGGACCGGCGCAACGTGTACTACTTCCAGATGCTCGGCTCGCTGGCCGCGCATTACGGCTTCAGCCTGGAGGAACCATTCGGCCAGCTTTCGGCCGAGCACCAGAAGGTGATCCTGCAGGGCAGCGGCAAGCAGAGCGTCGACTTCAAGTACCTCAACGACCGTGGCGACATCGTCAAGCGCTCGCACCCGTTCGAAGGCATCGTGCCGAACCTGGAGCGTCGCTACCGCGAGACCGAGTCGGCCACCGTGCGCGAAGAACTGGCCAAGTTTCTCGGCACCCAGCCGTGCCCCGATTGCCGCGGCACCCGCCTGCGCCGTGAGGCAAGGCATGTGTGGGTGGGCGAAAAAACGCTACCGGCAGTGACCAACCTGCCGATCGGTGAAGCCAGCAACTACTTCGGCGAGCTGACTCTGACCGGACGCCGTGGCGAGATTGCGGCGAAGATCCTCAAGGAAATCTGCGAGCGCCTGCAGTTCCTGGTGAACGTCGGTCTCGACTATCTCACCCTGGACCGCAGCGCTGATACCCTGTCCGGTGGCGAAGCGCAGCGTATCCGCCTGGCCAGCCAGATCGGTGCTGGCCTGGTGGGAGTGATGTACATCCTCGATGAGCCGTCCATCGGCCTTCATCAACGTGACAATGACCGCCTGCTGGCCACCCTCAACCACCTGCGCGACCTGGGCAACACGGTGATCGTGGTGGAACACGACGAGGACGCCATCCGCCTGGCCGACTACGTGGTGGACATCGGCCCTGGGGCCGGCGTGCACGGCGGTCAGATCGTCGCCGAGGGGTCGCCGCAGGAGGTCATGGAGCACCCCGACTCGCTGACCGGCAAGTACCTGTCAGGGCGCAAGAAGATCGTAGTGCCGGCCAAGCGCACGCCGCGCAACAAGAAGCTGCAACTCAAGCTCAAGGGCGCGCGTGGCAACAACCTGCAAAACGTCGACCTTGAAATCCCGATCGGCCTGCTGACCTGCGTGACCGGGGTGTCCGGTTCGGGCAAGTCGACACTGATCAACAACACCCTGTTCCCACTGGCCGCGACCGCCCTGAATGGCTCAAGCAGCCTGGAAGCGGCACCGCATGCCAGCATGGATGGCCTGCAGCACCTGGACAAGGTAGTGGACATCGACCAGAGCCCGATCGGCCGCACCCCTCGCTCGAACCCGGCGACCTACACCGGCATCTTCACGCCGATCCGCGAGCTGTTCTCCGGTGTGCCGGAATCGCGTTCGCGCGGCTATGGTCCGGGGCGTTTCTCGTTCAACGTCAAGGGAGGCCGTTGCGAGGCCTGCCAGGGCGATGGCCTGATCAAGGTGGAGATGCACTTCCTGCCGGACATCTATGTGCCGTGCGACGTGTGCAAGAGCAAGCGCTACAACCGCGAAACCCTGGAGATCAAGTACAAGGGCAAGAACATCCACGAGGTGCTGGAAATGACCATCGAGGATGCCCGCGAGTTCTTCGACGCAGTGCCGGCGCTGGCGCGCAAGCTGCAGACGTTGATGGATGTGGGGCTGTCATACATCAAGCTGGGCCAGTCGGCGACCACGCTGTCGGGCGGTGAGGCACAGCGAGTGAAGCTGTCGCGCGAACTGTCCAAGCGTGACACCGGCAAGACCCTGTACATCCTCGACGAGCCGACCACGGGCCTGCACTTTGCCGATATTCAGCAGTTGCTGGACGTGCTGCATCGCCTGCGCGACCACGGCAATACCGTGGTGGTGATCGAGCACAACCTGGATGTGATCAAGACCGCGGATTGGCTGGTGGATCTGGGGCCGGAGGGTGGTTCGAAAGGCGGGCAAATCATTGCCTGCGGTACGCCGGAAGAACTGAGTACGATGAAGCAGTCGTATACCGGGCACTACCTGAAACCGTTGCTGGAGCGGGATCGGGCGTAAGGCCTCGGGGGGCGCTTTGCGCCCATTTCGCGACAAAAGGCCGCTCCACAGGAGGAATGCATTTCCCTGTGGGAGCGGCCTTTTATCGCGATAGGGCTGCAAAGCAGCCCCAGCCTTTTACATCTGCGACTGCAGGTAATTCTCGAGGCCAATGGCCTTGATCAGCCCCTGCTGCTTCTCCAGCCAGTAGGTGTGATCTTCTTCGGTATCAGCCAACTGAGCGCGCAGGATGTCGCGGCTGATGTAGTCCTTGTGCAATTCGCACAGTTCGATGCCTTTGCACAGCGCGCCGCGTACCTTGTACTCGAGCTTGAGGTCGGCCTCGATCATTTCCGGCACGGTGCTGCCCACTTCCAGGTCATCCGCGCGCATGTCAGGGGTGCCTTCGAGCATGAGGATGCGACGCATCAGGGCATCGGCGTGCTGCGTCTCTTCTTCCATTTCGTGGTTGATGCGCTCGTAGAGCTTGGACAGGCCCCAGTCTTCGTACATACGCGAGTGAATGAAGTACTGGTCGCGAGCCGCCAGTTCGCCCTTCAGCAGCGTAACGAGGTAGTTGATTACGTCCGGGTGACCTTGCATCGCCCTGCTTCTCCATGTGAAAACGTCTATGCCATATAGTGTGAACCAGCTTTTGCCCGCGGTCACTGAAAACCGCGCAATTAGAAGCAAAAAATCGGTTAAACAGTAGTGATATTCATTGAAAAACCGCCCAAATGAGGGCGGTTCTTCTTATCACTTCGACTTAGGCGAGATTGATGCCCAAGGCCTTGGCAACCCCTTCGCCATAGGCCGGATCGGCCTTGAAGAAGTATTGCAGCTGACGCTGGATCACGTCTTCGCTGACGCCTGCCATGGTGCCGGCAATGTTGTTTATCAGTAGGGCTTTCTGCTCATCGCTCATCAGGCGGAACAGCGCGCCGGCGTGGCTGTAGTAGTCGGTGTCCTCGCGGTGGTCGTAGCGGTCTGCCGAACCATTCAGGGCCAGTGCAGGCTCGGCGTGGCCTGGTGACTGCTTCGGCGCATCGCTGTAGCTGTTGGGCTCATAGTTCGGCGCGCTGCCGTAACTGCCAGCGGCCATGGAACCATCACGCTGGTAGCTGTTGACCGGGCAGCGTGGTGCGTTCACCGGCAGCTGCTGGTGGTTGGTACCCACCCGGTAGCGATGCGCGTCGGCGTAGGCGAATACCCGCCCTTGCAGCATGCGGTCCGGCGACAGGCCAACACCCGGCACCATGTTGCTCGGGCCAAACGCAGCCTGCTCGACCTCGGCAAAGTAGTTGAGCGGGTTACGGTTGAGCTCCAGCACACCCACTTCAATCAGCGGGTAGACCTTCTGCGACCAGGTCTTGGTAACGTCGAAGGGGTTTTCGTCGCGGCTGGCAGCCTCGGCTTCGCTCATCACCTGGATGCATACGGTCCAGCGTGGGTAATCGCCCCGCTCGATGGCTTCGAACAGGTCGCGCTGGGCGTAGTCCGGGTCAGTACCTGCCAGACGCGCAGCATCTGCCGGAGCGAGGTTCTTGATGCCTTGCTGGGTCTTGAAGTGCCATTTGACCCAGGTGCGTTCACCCTTGGCATTGATCAGGCTGTAGGTATGGCTACCGAAGCCGTGCATGTGGCGGTAGCCGTCCGGAATGCCGCGATCGGAGAACAGAATGGTGACCTGATGCAGCGCCTCGGGAGAGTGTGACCAGAAGTCCCACATCATCTGAGCGTTCTTCAGGTTGGATTGTGGGTGACGCTTCTGGGTGTGGATAAAGTCCGGGAACTTCAGTGGGTCGCGGATGAAGAACACCGGCGTGTTGTTGCCGACGATGTCCCAGTTGCCTTCCTCGGTGTAGAACTTGACGGCAAAACCACGGGGATCGCGCTCGGTATCAGCGGAGCCACGCTCACCACCAACGGTCGAGAAGCGCAGGAAGGTTTCGGTCTCCTTGCCAACCTGTTCAAACAACTTGGCACTGGTGTAATCGGTGATATCGCGGGTGACGGTAAAGGTGCCGTAAGCTCCCGAGCCTTTTGCGTGTACGCGGCGCTCAGGAATGTTCTCGCGGTTGAAGTGGGCAAGCTTCTCGATCAGATGGAAGTCGTCGAGCAGCAGCGGGCCGCGCGGGCCGGCGGAACGGGAATTCTGGTTGTCTGCTACAGGTGCACCGCTGGCGGTGGTGAGAATCTTGCTCATGGGCTCTCCTTATCGGTCTTCAAGCGCCGGCTAATCGGCTCTGGAGAGAGTATTGACGAGCAAGGTTACAAGAACAAATGCATTACATGACTTGAATCAATAGAAATAAACAATACATGTTGAAACAAAAAACCGGGCACTAGGCCCGGTTCTTTGTAGCAGACAGAACGTCTTACTCAGCAGCTTCTACAGCGCCGCCGACCGGACGATCAACCAGCTCGACGTACGCCATAGGAGCGTTGTCGCCAGCGCGGAAACCGCACTTCAGGATGCGCAGGTAGCCGCCCTGACGGGTGGCGTAACGCTTGCCCAGGTCGTTGAACAGCTTGCCAACAGCGGACTTCGAACGGGTACGATCGAAGGCCAGACGGCGGTTAGCTACGCTGTCTTCCTTGGCCAGGGTGATCAGCGGCTCGGCAACGCGGCGCAGTTCCTTGGCTTTCGGCAGGGTGGTTTTGATCAGCTCGTGCTCGATCAGCGACACTGCCATGTTCTGGAACATAGCCTTGCGGTGAGAGCTGGTACGGCTCAGGTGACGTCCACTTTTACGATGACGCATGATTCATTCCTTACCAAACACTACGTTCGGTGATTACGACGATCAGGCGGTCGCCTTGTCGTCTTTCTTAAGACTTGCAGGCGGCCAGTTGTCGAGGCGCATGCCGAGAGACAGACCACGAGAGGCCAGGACGTCCTTGATTTCAGTCAGGGACTTCTTGCCCAGGTTAGGAGTCTTCAACAGTTCTACTTCGGTACGCTGAATCAGGTCGCCGATGTAGTAGATGTTCTCCGCCTTGAGGCAGTTGGCCGAACGTACAGTCAGTTCCAGGTCGTCAACCGGACGCAGCAGGATCGGATCGATCTCGTCTTCCTGCTCGACTACGACAGGCTCGCTGTCACCTTTGAGGTCGACGAACGCGGCCAGCTGCTGTTGCAGGATGGTCGCAGCGCGGCGGATAGCCTCTTCAGGATCCAGGGTGCCGTTGGTTTCCAGATCAATGACCAGCTTGTCCAGGTTGGTACGCTGTTCAACACGGGCGTTCTCGACCACATAGGCGATACGACGCACCGGGCTGAACGAAGCGTCCAACTGCAGACGGCCAATGCTACGGCTTTCGTCTTCGTCGGTTTGACGGGAGTCGGCCGGCTCGTAACCACGACCACGAGCTACAGTGAGCTTCATGTTCAGGGCGCCGTTCGACGCCAGGTTCGCGATTACGTGATCGGGGTTGACGATCTCGACATCGTGATCCAGCTGAATATCGGCAGCGGTAACCACCCCCGAACCCTTTTTCGACAAGGTCAGCGTAACTTCGTCACGACCGTGCAGTTTGATAGCCAGGCCTTTCAGGTTCAACAGGATTTCAATGACGTCTTCCTGAACACCTTCGATCGCGGAGTACTCGTGGAGTACGCCGTCGATCTCGGCCTCGACTACTGCACAGCCAGGCATGGAGGACAACAGGATGCGGCGCAGCGCGTTGCCCAGGGTATGGCCGAAACCACGCTCGAGAGGCTCGAGCGTAATCTTGGCGCGGGTCGGACTGACTACCTGCACATCAATGTGGCGGGGAGTCAGGAACTCATTTACCGAAATCTGCATGGATGCACCTATTTTCTAGCCCTTACTTGGAGTAGAGCTCGACAATCAGGTTCTCGTTGATGTCGGCAGACAGGTCACTGCGAGCAGGAACGTTCTTGAAAACGCCCGACTTTTTAGCAGCATCCACGTCAACCCACTCAACGCGGCCACGCTGGGCGCACAGTTCAAGGGCTTGAACAATGCGCAGCTGGTTCAGCGACTTCTCGCGAACCGCGACCACGTCACCCGGACGAACTTGGTAGGATGGAATGTTTACAGTCTTACCGTTGACGCTGATCGCTTTGTGCGAAACCAGCTGACGGGACTCGGAACGAGTCGAGCCGAAGCCCATACGGTAGACGACGTTATCCAGACGGCACTCGAGCAGTTGCAGCAGGTTCTCACCGGTTGCGCCTTTTTTCGAGGCTGCAGCCTGGTAGTAACCGCGGAACTGACGCTCCAGAACACCGTAGATACGACGAACTTTTTGCTTCTCGCGCAGCTGGGTACCGTAGTCGGACTGACGGCCACGGCGCTGGCCGTGGATACCTGGGGCTGCTTCGATGTTGCACTTCGATTCCAGAGCGCGAACGCCGCTCTTCAGGAACAGGTCAGTGCCTTCACGACGAGACAGTTTGCATTTTGGACCAATGTAACGTGCCATTTATCTGTCTCCTGATTACACGCGACGCTTCTTCGGCGGACGGCACCCGTTGTGCGGGATTGGCGTCACGTCGGTGATGCTGGCGATCTTGTAGCCGCAGCTGTTCAGTGCACGAACGGCGGACTCACGACCTGGACCTGGACCCTTGACGTTTACGTCGAGGTTCTTCAGACCGTATTCCAGCGCAGCTTGACCAGCACGCTCAGCAGCGATCTGGGCTGCGAACGGGGTGGATTTGCGCGAACCACGGAAACCCGAACCACCGGAGGTCGCCCAGGACAAAGCGTTGCCCTGACGGTCGGTGATGGTCACGATGGTGTTGTTGAAAGAGGCATGGATGTGGGCGATGCCATCAACCACTGTCTTTTTGACTTTCTTACGAGGACGAGCAGCAGGTTTTGCCATGTCTATATTCCTGGGCGATTACTTGCGGATCGGCTTACGCGGGCCCTTACGGGTGCGTGCGTTGGTCTTGGTGCGCTGACCGCGAACCGGCAGACCTTTACGATGACGCAGGCCGCGGTAGCAACCCAGGTCCATCAAGCGCTTGATCTTCATGTTGATGTCACGACGCAGGTCACCTTCGGTGGTGAACTTCGCGACTTCGCCACGCAGGGTTTCGATTTGCTCGTCGCTCAGATCCTTGATCTTAGCGGCTGGGTTTACACCAGCGTCTGCACAGATCTTCTGTGCAGTAGTGCGACCGACACCATAGATGTAGGTCAGCGAGATAACAGCATGCTTGTTATCTGGAATGTTGACGCCTGCAATACGGGCCATTCAGTGGGACTCCAATTGACAGCTACCTACGCCCCGGAAGCCAAGAAATAGGGCGCGAGATAATATCGCTGTAGAAACGAATAATCAACCCAGCAGCACACTAGCTGCTGGGTTTGAAGCGCAGATCACACTCAGCCTTGGCGCTGTTTGTGACGCGGTTCCGCGCTGCAGATCACTCGTACGACGCCTTCGCGACGGATGATCTTGCAGTTACGGCACAGCTTTTTCACCGATGCACGAACTTTCATTACCGACTCCTCGAACCTTAGGGGCGTATCAGCGCAGCAGACCGCTGCCACCGTAGCCTTTCAGGTTGGCTTTCTTCATCAGGGATTCGTACTGGTGCGAAACGAGGTGCGATTGTACTTGGGACATGAAGTCCATCACAACCACTACCACAATCAGCAACGAGGTCCCGCCAAGGTAGAACGGCACATTTGCTGCCACCACCAGGAACTGGGGCAGAAGGCAGACGGCCATCATGTAAAGAGCACCGAACATGGTCAGACGGGTCAGAACGCCATCAATGTAGCGTGCCGACTGCTCACCAGGACGGATACCCGGAATAAAGGCACCGGACTTCTTCAGGTTTTCCGCTACGTCTTTCGGGTTGAACATCAGCGCTGTGTAGAAGAAGCAGAAGAAAATGATCCCTGCACTAAACAGCAGAATGTTCAACGGCTGACCAGGAGCGATCGACTGCGAGATGTCCTGCAGCCAGCCCATACCTTCGGACTGACCGAACCAGGCACCCAGCGAAGCCGGGAACAGCAGAATGCTGCTCGCGAAAATGGCCGGGATAACCCCCGCCATGTTCAACTTCAGCGGCAAGTGGCTGGTCTGCGCAGCGAAGACCTTGCGGCCCTGCTGACGCTTGGCGTAGTGAACGGCGATACGACGCTGACCACGCTCAATGAACACCACAAAACCGATAATCGCTACTGCCAGCAAACCGATAGCGACCAGGGCGAAAATGTTGATATCGCCTGTGCGCGCAGACTCGAAAGACTGCCCGATTGCTCTCGGAAGACCGGCAACGATACCCGCGAAGATCAACATCGAGATACCGTTGCCCACACCGCGCTCGGTGATCTGCTCGCCCAGCCACATCATGAACATCGCGCCTGCCACGAAGGTGGAGACGGCAACGACATGGAAGCCCAGGCCTACAGAAAACGCCACGCCCTGGTTGGCCAGGCCAATGGACATGCCAATGGCTTGAACCAGTGCCAGGATAACGGTGCCGTAGCGGGTGTACTGGCTGATCTTGCGACGGCCAGCTTCACCTTCCTTCTTCAACTGTTCCAGTTGCGGGCTGACCGCCGTCATCAGCTGCATGATGATCGATGCCGAGATGTACGGCATGATCCCCAGTGCAAAGATGCTCATGCGCTCAAGCGCGCCACCGGAAAACATGTTGAACAAGCTAAGAATGGTCCCCTCATTCTGCCGAAACAGATCCGCCAGACGGTCTGGATTGATGCCAGGAACCGGGATATGCGCACCTATCCGATAGACGATGATCGCCATGAACAGAAAGCGCAGACGAGCCCAGAGTTCCGACATCCCGCCCTTACCGAGCGAAGAGAGAGCACCTTGCTTAGCCATTTATTCCTCGAACTTGCCGCCAGCTGCTTCGATAGCCGCACGCGCACCCTTGGTGGCTGCGATACCCTTGATGGTGACTGCGCGAGTGACTTCGCCAGACAGCATGATTTTCACGCGCTGTACGTTCTGGCCGATCACGTTGGCATCCTTCAGGGATTGCACGGAGATCACGTCGCCTTCCACCTTGGCCAGCTCGGACAGACGCACTTCGGCGCGATCCATGGCTTTCAGGGAAACGAAGCCGAACTTCGGCAGACGACGGTGCAGCGGCTGTTGACCGCCTTCGAAGCCAGGAGCGATCGAACCACCCGAACGGGAAGTCTGACCTTTGTGGCCACGGCCGCCGGTCTTACCCAGACCGCTACCGATACCACGACCTGGACGATGCTTCTCGCGACGGGAACCCGGCGCTGGACTCAGATCATTGAGTTTCATCGATTAACCCTCGACCTTCAGCATGTAGTAAGCCTTGTTGATCATCCCGCGGTTTTCGGGAGTATCCTGGACTTCTACAGTGTGACCGATGCGACGCAGACCCAGGCCCTTAACGCACAGCTTGTGGTTAGGCAGACGGCCCGAGACGCTCTTGATCAGCGTTACTTTTACGGTTGCCATGATCAGAAGATCTCCTCGACGCTCTTGCCGCGCTTGGCAGCAATGGATTCAGGAGATTGCATGGCTTTCAGACCCTTGAAGGTGGCGTAAACCACGTTCACTGGGTTGGTCGAACCGTAGCACTTGGCCAGAACGTTCTGAACACCAGCAACTTCCAGGACAGCACGCATTGCGCCACCGGCGATGATACCGGTACCTTCCGAGGCAGGCTGCATGTAAACCTTCGAGGCGCCGTGGGCTGCCTTGGTGGCGTACTGCAGGGTGGTGCCCTTCAGGTCAACCTGGATCATGTTGCGGCGAGCAGCTTCCATGGCTTTCTGGATCGCGGCAGGTACTTCGCGCGACTTGCCACGGCCGAAGCCAACACGGCCCTTACCATCACCTACCACGGTCAGCGCGGTGAAGGTGAAGATACGGCCGCCTTTTACGGTTTTGGCAACGCGGTTAACTTGAACCAGCTTCTCGATGTAGCCTTCGTCGCGCTTTTGATCGTTATTTGCCATAACTTAGAACTCCAGCCCGCCTTCACGAGCAGCATCAGCCAGCGCTTTGACGCGGCCGTGGTACTTGAAGCCGGAACGGTCAAAGGCAACTTGAGATACACCGGCGGCTTTCGCACGCTCAGCTACCAGCTTGCCAACCTTAGTGGCCGCGTCGATGTTGCCAGTGGCGCCATCACGCAGTTCTTTGTCCAAGGTCGAGGCGCTTGCCAGAACCTTGCTGCCGTCGGCCGAAATGACCTGGGCGTAGATGTGCTGCGAGGAGCGGAACACGCACAGGCGCACGACTTCGAGTTCGTGCATCTTGAGACGTGCTTTGCGAGCGCGACGCAGTCGAGTAACTTTTTTGTCGGTCATTTGCTAGGCCCTACTTCTTCTTGGCTTCTTTACGACGGACTACTTCGTCCGCGTAACGCACACCCTTGCCTTTGTAAGGCTCTGGCGGACGGAAGTCGCGGATTTCAGCGGCCACCTGACCCACCAGCTGCTTGTCGATACCCTTGATCAGGATGTCGGTCTGGCTTGGGGTTTCAGCGGTGATACCGGCTGGCAGTTCGTAGTCCACTGGGTGCGAGAAGCCCAGGGCCAGGTTCAGGACGGTGCCCTTGGCCTGTGCCTTGTAACCAACACCGACCAGCTGGAGCTTGCGCTCGAAGCCTTGGCTTACGCCCTGGACCATGTTGTTCACCAGAGCGCGGGTGGTACCGGCCATGGCGCGAGCTTGCTGGTCACCGTTACGAGCGACGAAACGCAGCTCGCCAGACTCTTCGGTAACTTCAACAGACGAGTGAACGTTCAGTTCGAGAGTGCCTTTGGCACCCTTCACCGAAAGCTGCTGGCCGGCGAATTTGACTTCGACGCCTGCTGGCAGCTTAACGGGGTTCTTAGCGACGCGAGACATGCCTATCCCCCCTTAGAACACTGTGCACAGAACTTCGCCGCCGACACCGGCAGCGCGCGCAGCGCGATCAGTCATCACACCTTTGTTGGTGGAGACGATAGACACGCCCAGACCGCCACGTACTTTCGGCAGTTCTGCGACGGACTTGTACTGGCGCAGGCCTGGACGGCTGGAGCGCTTCAGCTCCTCGATGACCGGACGGCCTTCGAAGTACTTCAGTTCGATCGACAGGGAAGGCTTGGCCTCACCAGTTACCTGGTAGCCGGCGATGTAACCTTCGTCTTTCAGAACTTTGGCAACCGCGACCTTCAGGGTGGAGGAAGGCATGCTTACGACGGACTTTTCAGCCATCTGGGCATTACGGATGCGAGTTAGCATGTCCGCTAACGGGTCCTGCATACTCATGGGCTAGATGCTCCTGATACAAGAATTATTAGCCTTGCGGCTATCACAACCACCCGAGCGGACAGGGCAAAAAACCCAGGCTCAGGTGAGCCGGTCATTCTAGACACAAGGTAGAAACGAAACAAGCCCCATATAGGGGCTTGTTTGTTGGCGAGGTCACCGGCGGTCGGAAGATTGCTCCCCTTCCGCCGGGATCCAGCCTGCAGCGATTACCAGGAGGCCTTGACCAGACCTGGTACGTCACCGCGCATTGCAGCTTGACGCAGCATGTTACGGCCCAGGCCGAACTTACGGTATACACCGTGAGGACGACCGGTCAGGCGGCAACGGTTGCGCAGACGCGAAGCGCTGGCATCACGTGGCTGCTTCTGCAGGGCGACAACGGCAGCGAAACGCTCTTCAGGAGAGGCGTTCAGGTTGACGATGGTCGCTTTCAGCTCGGCACGCTTTTTGGCGTACTTGGCTACCGTGAGCTGACGCTTCAGCTCGCGGTTTTTCATGCTCTTCTTGGCCATTTTCCTACTCCAATCAGTTGCGGAACGGGAACTTGAAAGCACGCAGCAGAGCGCGGCCTTCGTCGTCCGAACGAGCAGTGGTGGTCAGGGTGATGTCCAAACCGCGCAGAGCATCGATCTTGTCGTAGTCGATTTCCGGGAAGATGATCTGCTCTTTCACGCCCATGCTGTAGTTGCCACGGCCGTCGAAGGACTTGGCATTCAGGCCGCGGAAGTCGCGAACCCGAGGCAGGGAGATCGCCAGCAGGCGGTCCAGGAATTCGTACATCTTGTCGCGACGCAGGGTCACCTTGACACCGATCGGCCAGCCTTCACGGACTTTGAAGCCCGCGATGGATTTACGAGCGAAAGTCACAACCGGCTTTTGACCAGTGATCTTTTCCAGGTCGGCAACAGCGTGCTCGATGACTTTCTTGTCGCCGATCGCTTCGCCCAGACCCATGTTCAGGGTGATCTTGGTAACGCGCGGAACTTCCATCACGTTCGACAGCTTAAGTTCTTCCTTAAGCTTAGGAGCGATTTCGTTCCGGTAAATCTCTTTCAGTCGTGCCATGGTCTTCTACCTAGCAGTGTTCAAGCATCAACCGCTTTTTGGGTCGACTTGAAGACACGAATTTTTTTACCGTCTTCTACTTTGAAACCAACGCGGTCAGCCTTGTTGGTTTCGCCGTTGAAGATGGCAACGTTGGAAGCGTGCAGAGGCGCTTCTTTTTCGACGATACCGCCCTGTACGCCCGCCATCGGGTTAGGCTTGGTATGACGCTTGACCAGGTTCACACCACCAACAACCAGACGGTTGTCAGCCAGAACCTTCAGCACCTTACCGCGCTTACCTTTGTCTTTGCCGGCGATCACGATGATCTCGTCGTCACGACGAATCTTTTGCATGTCGGATCTCCTTACAGCACTTCAGGGGCGAGCGAGACGATCTTCATGAACTTCTCAGTACGAAGTTCACGGGTCACTGGCCCGAAGATGCGAGTGCCGATCGGCTCTTGCTTGTTGTTCAGCAGAACAGCAGCGTTGCCGTCGAAACGAATGATGGAACCGTCAGCGCGACGAACACCGTGACGGGTGCGCACGACAACAGCAGTCATCACTTGGCCTTTCTTGACCTTACCGCGCGGAATTGCTTCCTTGACGGTTACCTTGATGATGTCACCGATGCCGGCGTAACGGCGGTGCGAACCGCCGAGCACCTTGATGCACATGACGCGACGAGCGCCGCTGTTATCGGCCACATCGAGCATGGATTGAGTCTGAATCATAAAATTTCTCCGACCCCTAGCCCTTAGACTTCAACAGCGCGTTCGAGGACTTCAACCAGTGCCCAGGACTTGGTCTTGGCCAGCGGACGGGTTTCACGGATGGAAACCTTGTCGCCGATCTTGCACTGGTTGGCTTCGTCGTGCGCGTGCAGCTTAGTCGAACGCTTAACGTATTTACCGTAGATCGGGTGCTTTACGCGACGCTCGATCAGAACGGTGATGGTCTTGTCCATTTTGTCGCTGACGACACGGCCAGTCAGCGTACGGACGGTTTTTTCAGCTTCAGCCATGATCACTTACCTGCCTGCTGGTTGAGCACAGTTTTCACGCGAGCGATGTCACGCTTAACTTGCGAGAGCAGGTGCGACTGCCCCAACTGGCCAGTTGCTTTCTGCATACGCAGATTGAACTGGTCGCGCAGCAAGCCGAGCAGTTGCTCATTCAGTTGCTGTGCCGATTTTTCACGAAGTTCATTCGCTTTCATCACATCACCGTCCGCTTAACAAAGGAGGTGGCGAGAGGCAGCTTTGCAGCAGCCAGGGCGAAAGCTTCGCGCGCCAGCTCTTCAGAAACACCCTCGATTTCATACAGGACTTTGCCTGGCTGAATCTGGGCAACCCAGTATTCCACGGAACCCTTACCTTTACCCATACGAACCTCGAGAGGCTTCTTGGAGATCGGCTTGTCCGGGAACACACGGATCCAGATCTTACCGCCACGTTTTACGTGACGGGTCAGCGCACGACGTGCGGACTCGATCTGGCGAGCGGTGAGGCGACCGCGAGCAACAGCTTTCAGGGCGAATTCGCCGAAGCTGACTTTGCTACCGCGCAGTGCCAGACCACGGTTGTGGCCAGTCATCTGCTTGCGGAATTTTGTACGCTTTGGTTGCAACATTTGGCGTACCCCTTACTTAGCAGCTTTTTTACGAGGCGCTGGTGCTTGTGGTTTCAGTTCTTCTTGGCGACCACCAATAACTTCGCCTTTGAAGATCCAAACCTTCACACCGATCACACCGTAAGTGGTGTGAGCTTCGTAGGTGTTGTAGTCGATATCGGCACGCAGGGTGTGCAGAGGCACACGACCTTCGCGATACCACTCGGTACGAGCAATCTCAGCACCGCCGAGACGACCGCTCACCTGGATCTTGATGCCCTTGGCACCAATACGCATGGCGTTCTGTACGGCGCGCTTCATGGCGCGACGGAACATTACGCGGCGTTCCAGCTGCTGAGCTACGCTCTGCGCAACCAGCATAGCGTCGAGTTCCGGCTTGCGGATCTCTTCGATGTTGATGTGCACAGGCACACCCATCTGCTTGGTCAGGTCCTGACGCAGCTTCTCGACATCTTCACCTTTCTTACCGATAACGATACCGGGACGAGCGGTGTGGATGGTGATGCGTGCAGTTTGAGCCGGACGATGAATATCGATACGGCTTACGGACGCGCTTTTTAGTTTGTCTTGGAGGTACTCACGCGTTTTCAGATCCTTCAACAGGTAATCTGCGTAAGTAGCACCGTCTGCGTACCAGACGGAGGTGTGCTCCTTGACGATTCCCAGGCGAATGCCAGTGGGATGTACTTTCTGACCCATCTGATCGACTCCGTTACTTGTCCGCAACCTTGACAGTGATATGGCAAGACCG
Source organism: Pseudomonas sp. A2 (assembly GCF_023100865.1). Lineage (NCBI taxonomy): Bacteria > Pseudomonadati > Pseudomonadota > Gammaproteobacteria > Pseudomonadales > Pseudomonadaceae > Pseudomonas > Pseudomonas sp. A2. The sequence goes on along the minus strand of NZ_CP039127.1, from coordinate 605,936 downwards.
CTTGACGATGCGATCAGCACGGCCTTTGGCACGTGGCATGATGCGCTTCAGCGAACGCCCTTCGTTGACGAAGACGGTGGAGACCTTCAGGTCATCAACGTCTGCGCCTTCGTTGTGTTCGGCGTTGGCAACGGCCGACTCGAGGACTTTCTTCATGATTTCAGCGGCTTTTTTGCTGCTGAAGGCCAACAGGTTGAGCGCTTCGCCCACCTTCTTCCCGCGGATCTGGTCGGCGACCAAGCGGGCTTTCTGGGCGGAGATGCGAGCGCCCGACAACTTAGCGGCTACTTCCATTTCCTTACCCCTTAACGCTTGGCTTTCTTGTCAGCCACGTGCCCGCGATAGGTGCGGGTACCGGCGAACTCGCCCAGTTTGTGGCCGACCATGTCTTCGTTCACCAGAACTGGGACATGTTGACGACCGTTGTGTACCGCGATGGTCAGACCGACCATTTGTGGCAGGATCATCGAACGGCGCGACCAGGTTTTAACTGGCTTGCGATCGTTCTTCTCCACCGCCACTTCGACCTTCTTCAGCAGGTGAAGATCGATAAAAGGACCTTTTTTCAGAGAACGTGGCACTGTCGTATCCCTCTAGTTACTTGCGACGACGGACGATCATGTTGTCGGTACGCTTATTACCACGGGTCTTCGCACCCTTGGTTGGGAAGCCCCATGGCGATACCGGATGACGACCACCGGAGGTACGACCTTCACCACCACCATGTGGGTGGTCAACCGGGTTCATGGCAACACCACGAACGGTTGGGCGAACGCCGCGCCAGCGTTTGGCACCAGCTTTACCCAGCGAACGCAGGCTGTGCTCGGAGTTCGAGACTTCGCCCAGGGTCGCACGGCACTCAGCCAGTACTTTACGCATCTCACCGGAACGCAGACGCAGAGTCACGTAGACGCCTTCACGAGCGATCAGCTGAGCCGAAGCACCAGCGGAACGAGCGATCTGAGCACCTTTACCCGGCTTCAGTTCGATGCCGTGAATGGTGCTACCTACTGGGATATTGCGCAGCTGCAGGGAGTTACCGGCCTTGATTGGGGCCAGGGCACCTGCGATCAGCTGGTCACCAGCGCTCACGCCTTTAGGGGCGATGATGTAGCGACGCTCACCGTCTGCGTAGCACAGCAGGGCGATGTGAGCAGTACGGTTCGGGTCGTATTCGATACGCTCGACAGTGGCTGGAATGCCATCTTTGTCGTTGCGACGGAAGTCGACCAGACGGTAATGCTGCTTATGACCACCACCAACGTGACGAGTGGTGATGCGGCCATTGTTGTTACGACCACCAGACTTCGATTTTTTCTCGATCAGCGGTGCGTGAGGAGCGCCTTTGTGCAGCTCCTGGTTGACCACCTTGACCACGAAACGGCGGCCAGGGGAAGTCGGTTTGCATTTAACGATTGCCATGATGCACCCCTTCCTTACTCAGCACTGCTGCTGAAATCGAGATCTTGGCCTGGCTGAAGGGAGACGATCGCCTTCTTCCAGTCATTACGCTTGCCCAGACCACGTGCGGTACGCTTGGTTTTACCCAGAACGTTAACAGTCGACACGTTTTCAACTTTTACGTTGAACAGGCCTTCGACAGCTTTCTTGATTTCCAGCTTGGTTGCATCGGTAGCAACCTTGAATACGAACTGGCCTTTTTTCTCAGCCAGAACGGTAGCCTTCTCGGAAACGTGCGGGCCAAGGAGGACTTTGAATACGCGTTCCTGGTTCATCCCAGCAGCTCCTCGAATTTCTTCACGGCCGAGACAGTGATCAACACTTTCTCGTATGCGATCAGACTGACCGGGTCGGAACCTTGTACGTCACGTACGTCGACGTGCGGCAGGTTGCGAGCAGCCAGGTACAGGTTCTGATCAACAGCGTCGGAAACGATCAGTACGTCGTTCAGACCCATGCCGTTCAGCTTGTTCAGCAGATCTTTGGTTTTCGGTGCTTCAACAGCGAAGTCCTGAACCACGACCAGACGGTCGCTACGCACCAGCTCAGCGAGGATGGAGCGCAGGGCTGCGCGATACATCTTCTTGTTGAGCTTCTGCGAGTGATCTTGAGGGCGAGCTGCGAAGGTTACACCACCGCCACGCCAGATCGGACCACGAGTGGTACCAGCACGAGCACGGCCAGTACCCTTCTGACGCCATGGGCGCTTACCGCCACCAGCCACGTCGGAACGGGTCTTCTGCTGCTTGGTGCCCTGACGGCCGCCGGCCATGTAGGCCACGACTGCTTGGTGTACCAGCGTCTCGTTGAATTCGCCACCGAAAGTCAGTTCGGAAACTTCGATCGCCTGAGCGTCATTTACATTGAGTTGCATGTCAGTTTCCCCTTAACCGCGAGCCTTGACAGCTGGACGTACAACCACGTCGCCGCCAGTAGCGCCTGGAACGGCACCCTTGACCAGCAGCAGGTTGCGCTCAGCGTCTACGCGAACTACTTCCAGGGACTGAACAGTCACGCGCTCGGCGCCCATGTGACCGGACATTTTCTTGCCCTTGAACACACGACCAGGAGTCTGGCACTGGCCGATGGAACCTGGGACACGGTGCGACACGGAGTTACCGTGGGTGTTGTCCTGGCCACGGAAGTTCCAGCGCTTGATGGTACCGGCGAAGCCTTTACCTTTGGACTGACCAGTAACGTCTACCAGCTGGCCTGCAGTGAAGAGTTCAGCTTTGATCAGATCGCCAGCCTGGAAATCGCCTTCTTCAAGACGGAACTCCCAGACACCGCGACCAGCGGCAACGTTGGCCTTTGCGAAGTGACCTGCCTGAGCGGCAGTCACACGCGAAGCACGACGCTCGCCGACAGTGACTTGCACTGCACGGTAGCCATCGGTTTCTTCAGTTTTGAACTGGGTGACACGATTCGGCTCGATCTCGATGACCGTGACCGGAATGGAGACACCTTCTTCGGTGAAAATGCGGGTCATACCGCACTTGCGACCGATTACACCAATAGTCATGTTGTAAACCTCATGAGTGTACGGGGCTTTCACCCGCTATGGCCGCCCATTTCAGAGCGTTACACGACCAGACCGAAGTCTTAGCCGAGGCTGATCTGTACTTCCACACCTGCCGCCAGATCAAGCTTCATCAGCGCGTCAACGGTTTTATCCGTTGGCTGGACGATGTCCAGAACACGCTTATGAGTGCGGATCTCGTACTGGTCACGCGCGTCTTTGTTGACGTGCGGGGAAACCAGAACGGTGAAACGCTCTTTGCGGGTAGGCAGTGGAATTGGACCACGCACTTGTGCACCAGTACGTTTCGCGGTTTCCACGATTTCCTGGGTGGATTGGTCGATCAGGCGATGGTCGAAAGCCTTCAACCTGATACGGATTTGCTGATTTTGCATTGGATTTCAGACTCCAGGCTGTTCCCAACGGACGCACTACGCCCGCTAAAAGGAGGCGTGATTCTATAGACGCCCCCATTTAGTGTCAACCCAATAAAAAAAACCCCCGCTGAGCGGGGGTTTTTTCAATCGGTCGAGTGATTACTCGATGATTTTGGCTACGACGCCGGCGCCGACGGTACGACCGCCTTCACGGATAGCGAAGCGCAGACCGTCTTCCATTGCGATGGTCTTGATCAGGGTAACAGTCATCTGAATGTTGTCACCTGGCATTACCATTTCAACGCCTTCCGGCAGTTCGCAGTTACCGGTCACGTCAGTGGTACGGAAGTAGAACTGAGGACGGTAGCCTTTGAAGAACGGAGTGTGACGGCCGCCTTCTTCCTTCGACAGAACGTAGACTTCTGCGGTGAACTTGGTGTGCGGCTTGACCGAACCTGGCTTGACCAGAACCTGGCCACGCTCAACGTCGTCACGCTTGGTACCACGCAGCAGAACGCCGCAGTTCTCGCCAGCACGGCCTTCGTCCAGCAGCTTGCGGAACATTTCGACACCGGTGCAGGTGGTGGTCGAAGTTTCACGCAGACCAACGATTTCCAGCGGATCCTGAACGCGGACGATACCACGCTCGATACGACCGGTAACAACGGTACCACGACCCGAGATCGAGAATACGTCTTCGATCGGCATCAGGAACGGCTGGTCAACGGCACGAACTGGCTCAGGGATGTAGGCATCCAGAGTTTCTACCAGCTTCTTGACAGCGGTAGTACCCATTTCGTTGTCGTCTTTGCCTTCCAGGGCCATACGAGCCGAACCGATGATGATCGGAGTGTCGTCGCCTGGGAAGTCGTAGGTGGACAGCAGGTCGCGAACTTCCATCTCGACCAGTTCCAGCAGCTCGGCGTCGTCTACCAGGTCAGCCTTGTTCAGGAAGACCACGATGTAAGGAACGCCTACCTGACGGGACAGCAGGATGTGCTCACGGGTTTGTGGCATCGGACCATCGGCGGCCGAGCAAACCAGGATCGCGCCGTCCATCTGGGCAGCACCGGTGATCATGTTCTTCACGTAGTCAGCGTGACCTGGGCAGTCAACGTGAGCGTAGTGACGAATGTTCGAGTTGTACTCGACGTGAGCGGTGTTGATGGTGATACCGCGCGCTTTTTCTTCCGGAGCCGAGTCGATCTTGTCGAACTCAACGACTGCCGAACCGAAAACTTCGGAGCAGACGCGAGTCAGAGCTGCGGTCAGAGTGGTCTTACCGTGGTCAACGTGGCCGATGGTGCCGACGTTAACGTGGGGAAGGGAACGATCAAATTTTTCTTTAGCCACGACAGTGAACCTCTTGCCTAAAGGGGATTAGCCTTGTTTTTTAACGAGTGCTTCGACGATGTTCGACGGAGCTTCGGCGTATTTGGAGAATTCCATGGAGTAGCTTGCGCGACCCTGAGACATGGAACGAACGTCGGTTGCGTAACCGAACATCTCTCCGAGCGGAACTTCAGCGCGGACGACACGGCCAGAGACCGACTCATCCATACCCTGGACCAGACCACGACGACGGTTCAGGTCACCCATCACGTCACCCAGGTAGTCTTCCGGGGTTACAACTTCGACCTTCATGATCGGCTCGAGAACCACGCCACCGCCCTTCTGGGCCAGTTGCTTGGTTGCCATCGAAGCGGCGATCTTGAACGCCATTTCGTTGGAGTCGACGTCGTGGTACGAACCATCGAATACCGCGGCCTTCAGGCCGATCAGAGGATAACCGGCAACAACGCCGTTTTTCATCTGCTCTTCGATACCCTTCTGGATCGCAGGGATGTATTCCTTAGGAATTACACCACCAACGACTTCGTTGGAGAACACCAGACCTTCGGTGATGTTGCCCTTGTCGTCCTGCTCTGGCTCCGAGAAACGGATCCAGCAGTGACCGAACTGACCACGACCGCCCGACTGGCGAACGAACTTGCCTTCGATCTCGACACCGGACTTGGTGATCTTCTCGCGGTACGAAACCTGCGGCTTGCCGATGTTGGCCTCAACGTTGAATTCACGCTTCATGCGGTCAACGATGATGTCCAGGTGCAGCTCACCCATACCGGAGATGATGGTCTGGCCAGTCTCTTCGTCGGTCTTGACGCGGAACGACGGGTCTTCCTGAGCCAGTTTGCCCAGAGCGATACCCATCTTTTCCTGGTCCTGCTTGGTCTTCGGCTCGACAGACAGCGAAATCACTGGCTCCGGGAAGTCCATGCGCTCAAGGATGATTGGCTTGTCAGCGTCGCACAGGGTTTCACCAGTGGTAACGTCCTTCATGCCGATCAGGGCCGCGATGTCGCCAGCGCGCACTTCCTTGATCTCTTCACGCTGGTTGGCGTGCATCTGCACCATACGACCAACGCGCTCTTTCTTGCCTTTGACCGAGTTGATGACCGAGTCACCAGAGGTCAGAACGCCCGAGTAAACGCGAACGAAGGTCAGGGTACCTACGAACGGGTCGGTAGCGATCTTGAACGCCAGGGCCGAGAACGGCTCTGCGTCGTCAGCGTGACGCTCGTCCTGCTGCGCTTCGGTGATTTCATCCTTCGGCACTTCGGCCAGATCAGGGTGGATACCCTTGATCGCAGGAATCTCGGTCGGAGCAGGCAGGAAGTCGATAACGGCGTCGAGAACCAGGGGAACGCCCTTGTTCTTGAACGACGAACCGCAGACAGCCGGAACGATCTCGCTGGCCAGGGTACGCGCGCGCAGACCGGCCTTGATGTCTTCGACGGACAGGTCACCTTCTTCAAGGTACTTGTTCATCAGCTCTTCGTTGGCTTCGGCGGCAGCTTCAACCATGTTGTTGCGCCATTCGTTAGCCAGGTCGACCATATCCGCAGGAATTTCTTCCTCGCGGTAGGTGGTGCCCTTGTCGTCTTCGTTCCAGTAGATGGCTTTCATCTTGATCAGGTCAACCTGACCCTGGAAGTCGTCTTCTGCACCGATAGCCAGCTGGACCGGAACCGGGGTGTGACCCAGGCGGTTCTTGATCTGGCCGACAACGCGCAGGAAGTTGGCACCAGCACGGTCCATCTTGTTCACGTAAACAACACGTGGAACGCCGTACTTGTTGGCCTGACGCCATACGGTTTCGGACTGCGGCTCAACGCCGGAGGTACCGCAGAACACAACGACCGCGCCGTCGAGTACACGCAGCGAACGCTCTACTTCAATGGTGAAGTCAACGTGGCCGGGGGTATCGATGACGTTTACGCGGTAGTTGTCATACTGACCACGGGAACCTTTCCAGAAGGTGGTAACGGCAGCGGAGGTAATGGTGATACCGCGCTCCTGCTCCTGCACCATCCAGTCGGTGGTCGCGGCGCCGTCGTGCACCTCGCCCATCTTGTGGCTCAGACCTGTGTAGAACAGGATCCGCTCGGTAGTGGTAGTCTTGCCCGCGTCAACGTGGGCGCAGATACCGATGTTACGGTAGCGGTTAATTGCTGTAGTACGAGCCATAAAGCCCTCGCAAAATGATTGATGCTTGAATTAGAAGCGGTAGTGCGAGAACGCTTTGTTGGCCTCGGCCATACGGTGCACGTCTTCACGCTTCTTGACTGCAGCACCCTTGCCTTCAGCAGCATCCAGCAGCTCGCCGGCCAGGCGCAAAGCCATCGACTTCTCGCCGCGCTTGCGGGCGTAGTCTACGAGCCAGCGCATTGCCAGAGCGTTACGACGGGATGGACGAACTTCAACCGGAACCTGGTAAGTGGCACCGCCGACACGACGGGACTTAACTTCGACCAGCGGAGCGATGGCGTCGAGAGCTTTCTCGAAGATTTCCAGGGGGTCGCTGTTCTTGCGTGCTTTGACGGTATCCAGGGCACCGTAAACGATGCGCTCGGCTACAGCCTTCTTGCCGCTTTCCATCACGTGGTTCATGAACTTGGCGAGAATCTGGGATCCGTACTTCGGATCGTCAAGGATCTCACGTTTTGCTGCTACACGACGTCTTGGCATGATAAGCCCTCAAACGGTCTTCAGGTTAGCCCGGGACCAGGTCTTTCGACCCCTGCCCGACCTTACTCTTATCGACTCAAATAAATGGATGTCTGCAAACGACCGATTACTTCGGACGCTTGGTACCGTACTTCGAACGACCCTGGTTACGGCCTTTAACGCCCGAAGTATCCAGAGAGCCGCGAACGGTGTGGTAACGAACACCTGGCAAGTCTTTTACACGGCCGCCACGGATCAGGACGACGCTGTGCTCTTGCAGGTTGTGGCCTTCACCACCGATGTACGAGGAAACCTCGAAACCGTTGGTCAGACGCACACGGCATACTTTACGCAGTGCCGAGTTAGGTTTTTTCGGCGTGGTGGTGTACACGCGGGTGCACACGCCACGACGCTGCGGGCAGTTCTGCAGCGCAGGAACGTCGGACTTCTCGACCGAACGCTTACGCGGCTGACGTACCAGCTGGTTGATAGTTGCCATCTACTAGCTCCACTGATTGTCTTGCGACTCTATTGTCTTGCAAGAAAGCCAAAAATTGGCGAGACGGAGCCTCACCAAATTTAAGGGTACAAAAGTCTAAAGAGGATCTTGCACCCAGTCAAGACGAGGCCCCGGCCCTCCCCGTCCGATCATCGGCAACATTTCATGTCGTCGATGACCGTTCGGGGCTTGCCGGGGCCCTGCCCTGTACTTAGTTACCGCTGGAATTCAGCGCTTCGGTCAGTGCGGCTTCCACCTCACTGGCGCTCACACGCAGCGGTTTGTCGGCATCACGGCGACGCTTGCGCTCGCTGTGGTAGGCCAGACCAGTACCGGCCGGGATCAGACGACCCACGACCACGTTCTCTTTCAGGCCGCGCAGGTAGTCGCGCTTGCCGGTTACCGCCGCTTCGGTCAGTACGCGGGTGGTTTCCTGGAAGGAAGCCGCGGAGATGAACGACTCGGTCGACAGCGACGCCTTGGTGATACCCAGCAGCACGCGGGTGAACTTGGAGACGAACTTGTCCTCGGCGGCGAGACGCTCGTTCTCTACCAGTACCTGGGTCAGTTCCATCTGGTCGCCCTTGATGAAGCTGGAATCGCCCGACTCGGAGATCTCGACCTTGCGCAGCATCTGACGCAGGATGGTCTCGATGTGCTTGTCGTTGATCTTAACGCCTTGCAGACGGTAAACGTCCTGGATCTCGTTGACGATGTACTTCGCCAGCGCGCTCACACCCAGCAGACGCAGGATGTCGTGCGGATCGCTCGGGCCGTCGGAGATAACTTCGCCGCGGTTTACCTGTTCGCCTTCGAAGACGTTCAGGTGGCGCCACTTCGGAATCAGCTCTTCGTACGGATCGCTACCGTCGGTCGGGGTGATGACCAGACGACGCTTGCCCTTGGTCTCCTTACCGAACGCGATGGTGCCGCTGACTTCAGCCAGAATCGAGGCTTCTTTCGGACGGCGTGCTTCGAACAGGTCGGCAACGCGCGGCAGACCACCGGTGATGTCACGGGTCTTCGACGTTTCCTGCGGGATACGCGCGATAACGTCACCAACACCGATCTGGGCACCGTCAGCCACACCGACGAGGGCGTTGGCCGGCAGGAAGTACTGGGCAGGTACGTCGGTACCTGGCAGGTACAGGTCCTTGCCAGAAGCGTCGACCATCTTGATCGCCGGACGGATTTCCTTACCAGCGGCAGGGCGATCCTTGACGTCCAGAACTTCAATGTTGGTCAAACCGGTCAATTCGTCGGTCTGACGCTTGATCGTGATGCCTTCTTCCATGCCCACGAAGGTCACGGTACCTTTCAGTTCGGTAACGATCGGGTGGGTGTGCGGGTCCCACTTGGCGACGATGGCGCCAGCTTCGACCTTGTCACCTTCCTTGACCGAAATCACCGCACCGTAAGGCAGCTTGTAGCGCTCACGCTCACGACCGAACTCGTCGGCAATGGCCAACTCGCCCGAACGCGATACGGCAACAAGGTTGCCATCAGCACGCTCTACCTGCTTCAGGTTGTGCAGACGCACCATACCGCCGTTCTTCACCTGGACGCTGTCGGCAGCCGAGGTACGGCTCGCAGCACCACCGATGTGGAACGTACGCATGGTCAGCTGGGTACCCGGCTCACCGATCGACTGGGCAGCGATAACGCCGACAGCTTCACCGATGTTCACCTGGTGACCGCGAGCCAGGTCACGACCGTAGCACTTGGCGCAGATGCCGTAGCGGGTTTCGCAGTTGATCGGCGAACGCACGACCACTTCGTCGATGCTGTTCAGCTCGATGAACTCGACCCACTTCTCGTCGACCAGGGTACCGGCCGGAACGATGACGTCCTCGGTGCCTGGCTTGAACACGTCACGGGCGATGACACGACCCAGTACACGCTCACCCAGCGGCTCTACAACGTCGCCGCCTTCGATGTGCGGGGTCATCAGCAGGCCCTGGTCGGTGCCGCAGTCGATCTCGGTAACCACCAGATCCTGGGCAACGTCTACCAGACGACGAGTCAGGTAACCGGAGTTCGCAGTCTTCAGTGCGGTATCCGCCAGACCCTTACGAGCACCGTGGGTCGAAATGAAGTACTGCAGAACGCTCAGACCTTCACGGAAGTTCGCAGTGATCGGCGTCTCGATGATGGAGCCGTCCGGCTTGGCCATCAGGCCACGCATACCGGCCAGCTGACGGATCTGGGCTGCGGAACCCCGCGCACCGGAGTCAGCCATCATGTACATCGAGTTGAAGGACTCTTGCTCGACTTCCTTGCCTTCGCGATCGATGACCTTCTCTTTCGAGAGGTTGGCCATCATCGCCTTGGACACTTCGTCGTTCGCCTTCGACCACAAGTCGATGACCTTGTTGTACTTCTCGCCCTGGGTTACCAGGCCGGAGGCGTACTGGCTCTCGATTTCCTTCACTTCGTCGGTAGCGGTACCGATGATGCGAGCTTTCTCGTCCGGGATAACGAAGTCGTTAACACCGATCGAAACGCCGGAAATGGTCGAGTACGCGAAACCGGTGTACATCAGCTGGTCAGCGAAGATTACGGTCTCTTTCAGACCAACCACGCGGTAGCACTGGTTGATCAGCTTGGAGATCGCCTTCTTCTTCATCGGCTGGTTGACCACGTCGTACGGAAGGCCTGCCGGTACAACCTGGAACAGCAGCGCACGGCCGACGGTGGTGTCGACGATGCGGGTGTTCTTGACCACGGAACCGTCACGCTCTTTCACGGTTTCGTTGATACGAACCTTGATTTTCGCGTGCAGGGCAGCCTCGCCGGCGCGGAATACGCGGTCGACTTCCTGCAGGTCGGCGAACACGCGACCTTCGCCCTTGGCGTTGATGGCCTCACGGGTCATGTAGTACAGACCCAGTACCACGTCCTGCGACGGAACGATGATTGGCTCACCGTTGGCTGGCGACAGGATGTTGTTGGTCGACATCATCAGCGCGCGCGCTTCGAGCTGGGCTTCCAGGGTCAGCGGCACGTGAACGGCCATCTGGTCACCGTCGAAGTCGGCGTTGTACGCGGCACAGACCAGCGGGTGCAGCTGGATAGCCTTACCTTCGATCAGAACCGGTTCAAATGCCTGGATACCCAGACGGTGCAGGGTCGGTGCACGGTTGAGCAGCACGGGGTGTTCGCGGATCACCTCGGCGAGCACGTCCCAAACCTCTGGCAGCTCGCGCTCGACCATCTTCTTGGCAGCCTTGATGGTGGTCGCCAGACCACGCATTTCCAGCTTGCCGAAAATGAACGGCTTGAACAGCTCGAGAGCCATCTTTTTCGGCAGACCGCACTGGTGCAGACGCAGGGTCGGGCCTACGGTAATTACCGAACGGCCGGAGTAGTCCACACGCTTACCGAGCAGGTTCTGACGGAAGCGACCTTGCTTACCTTTGATCATGTCGGCCAGGGACTTCAGCGGACGCTTGTTCGAGCCAGTGATGGCGCGACCGCGACGGCCGTTGTCCAGCAGGGCGTCGACCGCCTCCTGCAGCATGCGCTTTTCGTTGCGCACGATGATGTCCGGCGCCGACAGATCCAGCAGGCGCTTCAGACGATTGTTACGGTTGATCACCCGACGATACAGGTCGTTCAGGTCGGAGGTCGCGAAGCGGCCGCCATCCAGCGGTACCAGCGGACGCAGGTCCGGCGGCAGCACTGGCAGGACGGTCAGGACCATCCACTCAGGCAGGTTGCCCGAACCCTGGAACGCTTCCATCAGCTTCAGGCGCTTGGACAGCTTCTTGATCTTGGTTTCCGAGTTGGTCTGCGGAATCTCTTCGCGCAGGCGGCCGATCTCGTGTTCCAGGTCGATAGCGTGCAGCAGTTCGCGGACAGCCTCGGCACCCATGCGGGCGTCGAAGTCATCTCCGAACTCTTCCAGCGCTTCGAAGTACTGCTCGTCGTTCAGCAGCTGGCCTTTTTCCAGGGTGGTCATGCCCGGGTCGATAACGACGTAGCTCTCGAAGTAGAGCACGCGCTCGATGTCACGCAGGGTCATGTCCATCAGCAGGCCGATACGGGACGGCAGCGACTTCAGGAACCAGATGTGGGCAACCGGCGAGGCCAGTTCGATGTGCGCCATGCGCTCACGACGAACTTTTGCCAGGGCAACTTCAACGCCGCACTTCTCGCAGATCACGCCGCGGTGCTTGAGGCGCTTGTACTTGCCGCACAGGCACTCGTAGTCCTTGACTGGGCCAAAGATCTTGGCGCAGAACAGGCCGTCACGCTCAGGCTTGAACGTACGGTAGTTGATGGTTTCCGGCTTCTTAACTTCACCGAACGACCACGAACGGATCATTTCAGGCGACGCCAGACCGATGCGGATGGCGTCGAACTCTTCGACTTGACCCTGGTTTTTCAGCAAATTCAGTAGGTCTTTCAAGGCCTTTCCTCCTGGCGGAGCAGGGAGCGGGCATTACCTGCCCCACTCCCCTTCGCGTCACGTGTTATTCGGTTTCCAGATCGATATCGATACCGAGCGAACGGATCTCTTTGATCAACACGTTGAAGGACTCGGGCATGCCCGGCTCCATACGGTGATCGCCATCCACGATGTTCTTGTACATCTTGGTACGGCCGTTCACGTCGTCCGACTTCACTGTGAGCATTTCTTGCAGGGTGTATGCCGCGCCGTATGCTTCCAGCGCCCACACTTCCATCTCCCCGAAACGCTGACCACCGAACTGCGCCTTACCACCCAGCGGCTGCTGGGTAACCAGGCTGTAGGAACCAGTGGAACGCGCGTGCATCTTGTCGTCCACCAAGTGGTTCAGCTTGAGCATGTACATGTAACCAACGGTCACAGGACGCTCGAACTTGTTGCCGGTACGGCCATCGAACAGCACCATCTGGCCGCTCTCTGGCAGGTCGGCCAGCTTCAGCATGGCCTTGATCTCGCGCTCCTTGGCACCGTCGAAGACCGGGGTAGCCATTGGCACGCCCTTCTTCAGGTTGTGGGCCAGGGCCAGGATCTCTTCGTCGGTGAACTCGTCCAGGTTTTCCTGACGACCGCCGATCTCGTTGTAGACCTCGGTCAGGAACACGCGCAGTTCAGCGGCCTTGCGCTGCTCTTCGATCATGCGGTCGATCTTCTCGCCCAGACCTTTGGCCGCCAGGCCCAGGTGGGTTTCGAGGATCTGACCGACGTTCATACGCGAAGGTACACCCAGCGGGTTCAGTACGACATCGACCGGAGTACCGTTGGCGTCGTGCGGCATGTCTTCGACCGGCATGATTACCGAGACGACACCCTTGTTACCGTGACGACCGGCCATCTTGTCACCCGGCTGGATGCGACGGCGGATTGCCAGGTAAACCTTGACGATCTTCAGTACGCCCGGTGCCAGGTCATCACCCTGCTGCAGCTTGCGCTTCTTGTCTTCGAACTTGTCGTCCAGCAGACGGCGACGATCGACGATGTACTGCTGAGCCTTTTCCAGCTGCTCGTTCAGTGCATCTTCGGCCATGCGCAGTTTGAACCACTGCCCGTGCTCCAGACCATCCAGCACTTCGTCAGTGATCACGGTGCCTTTCTTCAGGCCCGCGCCACCGTCGACCACCTGGCCGTTCAGAGCAGAACGCAGACGCTCGAAGGTTGCACCTTCGACGATGCGGAACTCTTCGTTGAGGTCCTTGCGGATCTCGTCCAGCTGCATCTTCTCGATGGCCAGAGCGCGGCTGTCGCGCTCGACGCCATCACGGGTGAAGACCTGTACGTCGATGACGGTACCCTTGGTGCCGGTTGGCACGCGCAGGGAGGTGTCCTTAACGTCGCTGGCCTTCTCACCGAAGATTGCGCGCAGCAGTTTTTCTTCCGGAGTCAGCTGGGTTTCGCCTTTTGGCGTTACCTTGCCGACCAGGATGTCGCCAGCGCCGACTTCGGCACCCACGTAGACGATACCGGCTTCGTCCAGCTTGTTCAGCGCGGCTTCACCCACGTTCGGGATGTCCGCAGTGATTTCCTCTGGGCCAAGCTTGGTGTCACGCGCCACACAGGTCAGTTCCTGGATGTGGATGGTGGTGAAGCGGTCTTCCTGAACCACACGCTCGGACAGGCAGATGGAGTCTTCGAAGTTGAAGCCGTTCCACGCCATGAACGCGATGCGCATGTTCTGACCCAGTGCCAGTTCACCCATGTCGGTGGACGGGCCGTCGGCCATGATGTCACCACGCTGAACCTTGTCACCCTTGCTCACCAGCGGACGCTGGTTGATGCAGGTGTTCTGGTTCGAACGGGTGTACTTGGTCAGGTTGTAGATATCCACACCTGCTTCGCCGGTTTCCACTTCGTCGTCGGCAACGCGAACAACGATACGGCTGGCGTCGACCGAGTCGATCACACCACCGCGGCGAGCAACCACGCATACACCGGAGTCACGGGCAACGTTGCGCTCCATGCCGGTACCTACCAGCGGCTTGTCGGCGCGCAGGGTCGGTACAGCCTGACGCTGCATGTTGGAACCCATCAATGCACGGTTGGCGTCGTCGTGCTCGAGGAACGGAATCAGCGACGCAGCGACGGAAACAACCTGCTTCGGCGAAACGTCCATCAGGGTGACGTCTTCCGGCGCCTTGACGGTGAATTCGTTCAGGTGACGAACAGCTACCAGCTCATCGATCAGCTGCTTCTTCTCGTTCATCGCGGCCGAAGCCTGGGCGATGACGTGATCCGCTTCTTCAATGGCCGACAGGAACACGATCTCGTCGCTGACCACGCCTTCCTTCACCACGCGGTACGGGCTTTCCAGGAAGCCGTACTGGTTGGTGCGGGCATAGGCTGCCAGGGAGTTGATCAGACCGATGTTCGGACCTTCTGGGGTCTCGATCGGGCACACACGGCCGTAGTGGGTCGGGTGTACGTCACGGACTTCGAAGCCGGCACGCTCACGGGTCAGACCGCCTGGGCCGAGTGCGGAGACGCGGCGCTTGTGGGTGATCTCGGAGAGCGGGTTGTTCTGGTCCATGAACTGGGACAGCTGGCTGGAACCGAAGAACTCTTTCACCGCCGCCGCAACCGGCTTGGCGTTGATCAGGTCTTGCGGCATCAGGCCTTCGCTTTCCGCCATCGACAGGCGTTCCTTGACCGCGCGCTCGACACGCACCAGGCCAACGCGGAACTGGTTCTCGGCCATCTCGCCGACGCAACGTACACGACGGTTACCCAGGTGGTCGATGTCGTCGACGATGCCTTTGCCGTTACGGATGTCGACCAAGGTCTTCAGAACCTCGACGATATCTTCCTTGCTCAGCACGCCCGAACCTTCGATCTCGGTACGACCGATACGACGGTTGAACTTCATGCGGCCAACGGCGGACAGGTCGTAACGCTCGGCGCTGAAGAACAAGTTGTTGAACAGGGTCTCGGCAGCATCCTTGGTTGGCGGCTCGCCAGGACGCATCATGCGGTAGATCTCGACCAGGGCTTCCAGCTGGTTGCTGGTGGTGTCGATCTTCAGGGTGTCGGAGATGAACGGACCGCAATCGATGTCGTTGGTGTACAGGGTCTCGATACGGACGACCTGAGCCTTGGCGACCTTGATCAGCAGTTCAGTGGTCATCTCGGTGTTGCATTCAGCCAGGATCTCGCCGGTAGCCGGATGCACAATAGCCTTGGCAGTAGTGCGGCCCAGGACGTATTCCATTGGAACGTCCAGCTGCTTGACGCCGGCCTTCTCGAGCTGGTTGATGTGGCGCGCAGTAATACGGCGGCCCTGCTCGACGATGACTTTGCCGGTTTCGTCATGGATATCCATGACTGCAACCTCACCACGCAGACGCTGCGGTACCAGTTCCAGGCTGAGTTTCTCGCCGGAAATGTGGAACACGTTGGTGGTGTAGAAGGTGTTCAGCACTTCTTCAGTGCTGTAACCCAGGGCACGCAGCAGCACCGAGGCCGGCAGTTTGCGGCGACGGTCGATACGCACGAACACGCAGTCCTTCGGGTCGAACTCGAAGTCCAGCCAGGAGCCGCGGTAAGGGATGATGCGAGCGGAGTACAGCAGCTTGCCGGAGCTGTGAGTCTTGCCACGGTCGTGGTCGAAGAACACACCAGGCGAACGGTGCAGCTGGGAAACGATCACACGCTCGGTACCGTTGATAACGAAGGTACCGTTCTCAGTCATCAGGGGGATTTCACCCATGTAGACTTCTTGCTCTTTGATGTCCTTGATCGCTTTGTTCGACGATTCCTTGTCGAAGATGATCAGGCGCACCTTGACCCGCAGTGGGACCGCGAAGGTCACGCCACGCAGGACACATTCCTTCACATCGAAGGCGGGTTCGCCCAGGCGATAGCCTACGTACTCCAGGGCAGCATTGCCGGAGTAGCTGATGATCGGGAATACCGATTTGAAGGCCGCGTGCAGGCCGACGTCGCGGAACTGATCCTTGGATGCTCCCGCTTGCAGGAATTCGCGATACGAATCCAGCTGGATGGCCAGGAGGTAAGGCACATCCATGACGTCCGGCAACTTGCTAAAGTCCTTGCGGATACGTTTTTTCTCAGTGTATGAGTAAGCCATCAGCGTTCCCCAGCTTGGTCACCTGCTTGTTTGGCTTCTCCCGGCGGGAGCAGCCAGAAAATCGTGCAAACCTCTTGGTTTGCGCCACCCACATGGGTGTCTTGCAGCTTGTTATCGGGGCCGGCCTGACCGGCCACCAATAACGGAAAAAGGCCGGTGGCATAAGCCACCAGCCATCAGCCCTTCGCTCAACGCTCGGACTGGAGTCGCAAGGTCGAGATTACTTCAGCTCGACTTTAGCGCCAGCTTCTTCCAGCTTCTTCTTCGCGTCTTCAGCGGCTTCTTTCGAAACGCCTTCAGCGATAACCTGAGGAGCGCCGTCGACTTTCTCTTTGGCTTCTTTCAGGCCCAGACCGGTCAGTTCACGAACGGCCTTGATCACGTTTACTTTCTTGTCGCCAGCTTCGGTCAGAACGACGTTGAACTCGGTCTGCTCTTCAACAGCGGCAGCAGCGCCAGCAGCTGGGCCAGCAGCAACAGCGGCAGCAGCGGTAACGCCGAAGGTTTCTTCCATCGCTTTGATCAGTTCAACAATTTCCAGAACAGTTTTCTGGCCGATCGCTTCGATGATTTGTTCGTTAGTCAGAGACATGACTTAAATCCTGTATTGGGGTGACAGCCTACGCAGCCATCAAATTAAACGTATGATTTTGAAAGAGTTGCGCGTGCCTTAGGCAGCAGCAGCTTCTTTCTGGTCGCGCAGAGCTGCCAGGGTACGAGCCAGCTTGCTGGTTGCACCTTGGATTACGCTCATCAGCTGTGCGATAGCCTCGTCGCGAGTTGGCAGGGTTGCCAGCACGTCGATCTGGTTAGCGGCAAGGAACTTGCCGTCGAACGCAGCTGCCTTGATCTCGAACTTGTCCTGACCCTTGGCGAACTCTTTGAACAGACGAGCAGCAGCGCCCGGGTGTTCGTTGGAGAAAGCAATCAGGGTCGGGCCTTTGAACGCGTCGTTGAGGATCGAGAATTCGGTGCCTTCAACAGCGCGCTTCAGCAGGGTGTTACGTACGACACGTACGTATACGCCAGCTTCGCGGGCCTCTTTACGGAGTCCGGTCATTGCGCCTACAGTCACACCACGGGCATCAGCCACGACAGCGGACAGAGCGACTTTGGCAGCCTCGTTGACTTCAGCGACGATGGCCTTCTTGTCTTCGAGTTTAATTGCCACGGGTTTACTCCTGG
This sequence comes from Pseudomonas sp. A2, assembly GCF_023100865.1. Lineage (NCBI taxonomy): Bacteria > Pseudomonadati > Pseudomonadota > Gammaproteobacteria > Pseudomonadales > Pseudomonadaceae > Pseudomonas > Pseudomonas sp. A2. Next base: position 588,338 of record NZ_CP039127.1, on the reverse strand, counting down.
TTTTTACCGTTTCATCTGGCCGAAGCCGGATGTCGTTTTGGTGTCTGATTCGGTAACGAATCGGGAGCACCATCTGCGTGGGCTGGTATTTTAAGGCTTGCGCCGCCTACGGTCTTGGATAGCCCCCGCCAGGCAGGGACCCCAATTTTTGCTGGTGGCGCGACAGGTCGCGCCACCATGTTCTTACACGTTCAGCGAGCTCTGATCGATGACCAGACCTGGGCCCATGGTGGTGCTCAGGGTAACGCGCTTGACGTAGATACCTTTCGAGGAAGCTGGCTTGATACGCTTCAGATCAGCGATCAGGGCTTCAACGTTTTCCTTCAGCTTGCCAGCTTCGAAGCCGACCTTGCCAACGGAGGTGTGGATGATACCGTTCTTGTCGGTACGGTAGCGAACCTGACCAGCCTTGGCGTTCTTGACGGCGCCGGCTACGTCTGGGGTCACGGTACCAACTTTCGGGTTAGGCATCAGGCCGCGAGGACCCAGAACCTGACCCAGTTGACCTACAACGCGCATGGCATCAGGCGATGCGATGACGACGTCATAGTTCAGGTCGCCGCCTTTCATTTCGGCAGCCAGATCGTCCATACCTACGCGGTCAGCGCCGGCAGCCAGAGCGGCTTCAGCAGCTGGACCCTGGGTGAAGACAGCAACGCGAACGGTCTTGCCAGTGCCGTGTGGCAGCACGGTAGCGCTACGTACGACCTGGTCGGATTTACGCGGGTCAACACCAAGGTTAACGGCGATGTCGTAGGACTCTACGAACTTGGCAGCCGGCAGCGAAGCCAGCAGAGTGGCCGCTTCTTCGAAGTTGTAGGCCTTGCCTGCTTCGATTTTCTCGGCGATTGCCTTTTGGCGTTTGGTCAGCTTAGCCATTACACACCCTCCACGTTCAGGCCCATGCTGCGGGCAGAGCCAGCGATGGTGCGTACAGCAGCGTCCAGGTCAGCGGCAGTCAGATCAGCCTGTTTAGCTTTGGCGATGTCTTCCAGCTGAGCACGGGTAACGGTACCGACTTTAACGGTGTTCGGGCGAGCCGAACCACTGGTCAGGCCAGCAGCTTTCTTCAGCAGAACCGAGGCAGGGGTGCTCTTGGTCTCGAAGGTGAAGCTACGGTCGCTGTAGACAGTGATGATCACAGGAGTCGGCAGGCCGGCTTCTTGACCCTGGGTACGGGCGTTGAAGGCCTTACAGAATTCCATGATGTTCACACCGTGTTGACCCAGTGCTGGACCAACGGGTGGGCTTGGGTTGGCCTGGCCGGCCTTAACTTGCAGCTTGATGTAAGCCTGAATCTTCTTAGCCATGAGCTACTCCAAAATCGGGTACGAACGCCTGTTGGCTCCCCGGATGACTTGCGTTTTATCCCAGTGACGACAAAACCCCGCAGCACACAGGGCTGCGGGGTATGGGATGCTTCGTCCGCCTAGACCTTTTCGACCTGGCTGAACTCGAGCTCCACCGGAGTAGAGCGACCGAAAATGAGCACCGCCACCTGCAGGCGACTCTTTTCGTAGTTAACCTCTTCGACACTACCATTGAAGTCAGCGAACGGACCGTCAATGACTCGAACCACTTCACCCGGCTCGAACAGCGTCTTGGGCTTCGGCTTGTCGCTACCGTCGGCAACGCGACGCAGGATAGCCTCCGCTTCTTTATCGGTGATCGGCGCAGGCTTGTCTGCGGTGCCACCAATAAAGCCCATCACACGAGGGGTATCCTTGACCAAGTGCCAAGTCCCTTCGTTCATCTCCATCTGGACCAGTACATAGCCAGGGAAGAATTTACGCTCACTCTTGCGCTTCTGGCCGTTGCGCATTTCGACGACTTCTTCGGTCGGGACCAGGATCTCGCCGAAACCGTCTTCCATGCCAGCCAGCTTGACGCGCTCGATCAGGGAGCGCATTACATGCTTCTCGTAACCCGAGTAAGCATGCACAACATACCAACGCTTAGCCACGGGACACCTTTAGCCAACGATCAAGGAGACCGCCCAGCCGAGCAGGGAATCAAGACCCCACAACAGCAGTGCCATAACCAGCACGACAGCCACGACAATCAGCGTGGTCTGGGTGGTTTCCTGGCGGGTCGGCCACACGACTTTACGAATCTCGGTACGAGCTTCCTTCGCCAGCGCAAAGAACGACTTGCCCTTCGCAGTCTGCAGAGCTACAAAGCCCGCGACAGCAGCCAGGACGAGAAGTACAAGGACGCGATACAGAATCGGGGAGGCGGAGTAATACTGGTTACCCACTACACCAACAACCACCAAAGCCACTACAGCCAGCCACTTGAACAGATCAAAACGCGATTCTTGGGCTTCAGTTTTGGGAGTCATCGAGGAGGATCCTGTGAGAAGAAAGCCATCACACCGAGGTGAAATGGCAGGTCAGGAGGGAATCGAACCCCCAACCTACGGTTTTGGAGACCGTCGCTCTGCCAATTGAGCTACTGACCTGTAACGCTGTATCAGGCCGGCCATTATACCGGCCTGATCAAGTAAATCAACTACTTATTCAATAATTTTTGCTACGACGCCGGCGCCGACGGTACGACCGCCTTCACGGATAGCGAAGCGCAGACCGTCTTCCATTGCGATGGTCTTGATCAGCGTGACAGTCATCTGAATGTTGTCACCTGGCATTACCATTTCAACGCCTTCCGGCAGTTCGCAGTTACCGGTCACGTCAGTGGTACGGAAGTAGAACTGAGGACGGTAGCCTTTGAAGAACGGAGTGTGACGGCCGCCTTCTTCCTTCGACAGAACGTAGACTTCTGCGGTGAACTTGGTGTGCGGCTTGACCGAACCTGGCTTGACCAGAACCTGGCCACGCTCAACGTCGTCACGCTTGGTACCACGCAGCAGAACGCCGCAGTTCTCGCCAGCACGGCCTTCGTCCAGCAGCTTGCGGAACATTTCGACACCGGTGCAGGTGGTGGTCGAAGTTTCACGCAGACCAACGATTTCCAGCGGATCCTGAACGCGGACGATACCACGCTCGATACGACCGGTAACAACGGTACCACGACCCGAGATCGAGAATACGTCTTCGATCGGCATCAGGAACGGCTGGTCAACGGCACGAACTGGCTCAGGGATGTAGGCATCCAGAGTTTCTACCAGCTTCTTGACAGCGGTAGTACCCATTTCGTTGTCGTCTTTGCCTTCCAGGGCCATACGAGCCGAACCGATGATGATCGGAGTGTCGTCGCCTGGGAAGTCGTAGGTGGACAGCAGGTCGCGAACTTCCATCTCGACCAGTTCCAGCAGCTCGGCGTCGTCTACCAGGTCAGCCTTGTTCAGGAAGACCACGATGTAAGGAACGCCTACCTGACGGGACAGCAGGATGTGCTCACGGGTTTGTGGCATCGGACCATCGGCGGCCGAGCAAACCAGGATCGCGCCGTCCATCTGGGCAGCACCGGTGATCATGTTCTTCACGTAGTCAGCGTGACCTGGGCAGTCAACGTGAGCGTAGTGACGAATGTTCGAGTTGTACTCGACGTGAGCGGTGTTGATGGTGATACCGCGCGCTTTTTCTTCCGGAGCCGAGTCGATCTTGTCGAACTCAACGACTGCCGAACCGAAAACTTCGGAGCAGACGCGAGTCAGAGCCGCGGTCAGAGTGGTCTTACCGTGGTCAACGTGGCCGATAGTGCCGACGTTAACGTGGGGAAGGGAACGATCAAACTTTTCCTTAGCCATCGATACAATCCTCCGCAGAAGAAATAGTCTTGCGCTGATAAAACAAAGGCAGATATTTTCATATCTGCCTTGTTTATATGGAGCTCTTGAGCGGACTTGAACCGCTGACCTCACCCTTACCAAGGGTGTGCTCTACCAACTGAGCTACAAGAGCGAAACACTTTGTGCAAAATCCAGCAAACTTGGAGCGGGTAGCGGGAATCGAACCCGCATCATCAGCTTGGAAGGCTGAGGTTCTACCACTAAACTATACCCGCGGAGCTTGCGGCTCTCGCTAAAACTGGTGGAGGGAGAAGGATTCGAACCTTCGAAGCTCTCGCAACGGATTTACAGTCCGTCCCCTTTGACCGCTCGGGAATCCCTCCAGATGTGGCCGGCATTCTATTTGTCTGCCGTCCTAGTGTCAAGCTTTTTTTCAAATTTTTTCAATCAAATCTGAAACTTAGCTACTTTGACACTGCTTCCAGTTCTGCCACCTGAGTGGTGTTCCCTGTGAAGCGGGCGCCATTCTATCAAGCTATTCGCCAGTTGCAATACCCTGGCAGAAAATAATTTTGTGTTTTAAGTCTTTGAAATCGTTGGAAAGAGTTGCAAGAACGGTTTGGTCCAGCAAACGCTCGCTTTCCGGGGCAACCTTGAGCCAACGACCGTCCGCCCCTGGCAGCTGCCCCACCACCGGCAGCGTGGAAATATCCAAGGTCACCAGGCGCTGACGCAGCGCATCGAGCTGACCCTGCCCCATCACACCACCGACCACCAGGCACTCATCCCGGCGCTTGGGCGGCGCCGACACCCCTGTTTCGCGCAACAGGCGGATTTCTTGCTGATTGCCCTTGTACAGCGACAAGGGCGCGACTTCCTTGACCTTCAGCGGGGCTTCCTGCTGGTGCCACACGTAATAGAAGACGTTAAGCACCAGTAACAGCAGAAACAACCAACGCATAGGCACCTCAATCCAATGGGCAGGCCATGGCCAGGCCTACGAAAACCAGGTCAGGCACGACACGCGCCTGGGGGACGGCCTCCCTTACCAGCGGCGCATCACCTCCTGTGAGAAACACTGTGAAATCCTGCCCCCACAACGCACGCGCCTGTTCGAGCTGGGTACGCGCAAAACCCTGAAGCATCAACACGCAACCGCGCTCGACCGCCTCGACCGTCGAACGGCCCGGCTCCAGACTGGCCAACGCCCGCTCTGCGGAGGCATCGTCATAACGGATACGCCGGGTGTGCGTACGCAACTGGCTACGCATCAATGGCATCCCCGGGCAGATGTAGCCACCCAGATGCTCGCCATCCGCCGCAACGAAATCCGCTTTTGCAGCGGTCCCCAGATCAATGACCAGGCAGGCACCCCTGACCAAGTGAAAGGCTCCCAGCACCGCCAACCAACGGTCCATGCCCAGGCGCTGGTAGTCGTCATAGCCATTGCGCACACCCGCCATTTCCCGGGCCGGGTGCGCCACCCGAGCTTGCACGGCAAACGCCTGGGCAATCAGCGCGCAAAGCGCATCTGTTTCTTCCTCACTGCGCACACTGACAATGCGGCAACCGCTGAGACGCACCGAAGCCAGTGCAGCCACTTCGGCCACCAGCGCCTGATCGGAGTCGACGATACCGCCGCTTTCAATCACTGCATCAGCGACATGGATTACCCGCCACTTGATGAAGCTGTTACCGCAATCGAGCTCAAGAATCATCACGCAACCTCAAACTGAGCTCACCACCACTGAAGCTCTTCTCCACCCCGTCCACCTCAAGGCGTAAACCGCCCTGCCCATCGACGCCAAGAACCACGCCATCAATACGCGTGCTACCGGCAACCAGAGAAACCTTGCGCCCCTGCCAGAGGTGCGCCTGCTCCCATTCTTCCTGGAATGCGGCAAACCCATAGCGACGATGCCGTGCCAATTCGTGCTGCAACTGCTGACTGAGCAACGCTACCAGCCGGTTACGGTCTATTGCCGCACCTATTTCGCGACGCATCGAGGTCCACATCTGGTCGACCTGATCGTTGGTCTGCATGTTCACATTGATGCCAATACCTAGTACCACGTGACAAACATCTGCCGGGTCGCCCACTAACTCCAGGAGGATACCGGTGATCTTTTGCCCGCGAACGAGGACATCGTTGGGCCATTTGAGGCCCACATCCTTTACGCCAAAAGCCTGCAGGGTACGCATTACCGCCAATCCAACCACCAGGCTCAAGCCCTCGAGCTGGCGCATGCCACCATCCACGCGGAGAACCAGGCTGTAATAGAGGTTTTCGGCAAACGGGCTGACCCACTGCCGACCGCGCCGACCACGGCCGGCGCTCTGGCGCTCGGCCAGGACCAGGAATGGAGCGATCTGCCCTTCCCCGGCGAGCCGCAAGCCTTCGGCATTGGTCGAGTCGATGGTTTCGTGGATGAAAACGGGCCACTGCTCGCCGTCGGCAAACCCGGCAATCGCTTGTGCATCGAGCAAAGCCAGTGGCGCCGCCAGCTGATAGCCGCGCCCACGAACCTTGTGAATGGTGAGGTTCAGTTCGCTCTCCAGGTGCTGCAGCTGCTTCCAAACGGCGCTGCGACTTACCCCGAGGGCCGACCCCAGAGCTTCTCCGGAATGGAACCGACCATCCTTGAGGAGATTCAACAACTTCAGCATGCCAGTCTCGACTTGGAATAAGGCAGGCATGATAGCTATGGGCTGTTGGCTTGCATAGGAAAAGGGCTGCCGGCGGCAGCGAACGCCCGCTCCCACAGGGGCTGCGTATGCCCGGGAGTTTTTGCACCACAAAGACAAAACCCCTACCTGCATGTGCAGATAGGGGTTTTGCGAAATGAATCTTGACGATGACCTACTCTCACATGGGGAAACCCCACACTACCATCGGCGATGCATCGTTTCACTGCTGAGTTCGGGATGGGATCAGGTGGTTCCAATGCTCTATGGTCGTCAAGAAATTCTGTTGCCAGAATGTCCAGATGGACAGCCCAGCGAATTCGGATATGCGATATTTGTGATGTTGCGAACTTTCGGTTGTTTCGTCTTCACCACCGCAATCTGCGCTAGCAAATTGCTTGGGTGTTATATGGTCAAGCCTCACGGGCAATTAGTATTGGTTAGCTCAACGCCTCACAGCGCTTACACACCCAACCTATCAACGTCGTAGTCTTCGACGGCCCTTCAGGGGATTCAAGATCCCAGTGAGATCTCATCTTGAGGCAAGTTTCCCGCTTAGATGCTTTCAGCGGTTATCTCTTCCGAACATAGCTACCCGGCAATGCCACTGGCGTGACAACCGGAACACCAGAGGTTCGTCCACTCCGGTCCTCTCGTACTAGGAGCAGCCCCTCTCAAATCTCAAACGTCCACGGCAGATAGGGACCGAACTGTCTCACGACGTTCTAAACCCAGCTCGCGTACCACTTTAAATGGCGAACAGCCATACCCTTGGGACCGGCTTCAGCCCCAGGATGTGATGAGCCGACATCGAGGTGCCAAACACCGCCGTCGATATGAACTCTTGGGCGGTATCAGCCTGTTATCCCCGGAGTACCTTTTATCCGTTGAGCGATGGCCCTTCCATACAGAACCACCGGATCACTAAGACCTACTTTCGTACCTGCTCGACGTGTTTGTCTCGCAGTCAAGCGCGCTTTTGCCTTTATACTCTACGACCGATTTCCGACCGGTCTGAGCGCACCTTCGTACTCCTCCGTTACTCTTTGGGAGGAGACCGCCCCAGTCAAACTACCCACCATACACTGTCCTCGATCCGGATAACGGACCTGAGTTAGAACCTCAAAGTTGCCAGGGTGGTATTTCAAGGATGGCTCCATGAGAACTGGCGTCCCCACTTCAAAGCCTCCCACCTATCCTACACAAGCAAATTCAAAGTCCAGTGCAAAGCTATAGTAAAGGTTCACGGGGTCTTTCCGTCTAGCCGCGGATACACTGCATCTTCACAGCGATTTCAATTTCACTGAGTCTCGGGTGGAGACAGCGCCGCCATCGTTACGCCATTCGTGCAGGTCGGAACTTACCCGACAAGGAATTTCGCTACCTTAGGACCGTTATAGTTACGGCCGCCGTTTACCGGGGCTTCGATCAAGAGCTTCGCTTGCGCTAACCCCATCAATTAACCTTCCGGCACCGGGCAGGCGTCACACCCTATACGTCCACTTTCGTGTTTGCAGAGTGCTGTGTTTTTAATAAACAGTCGCAGCGGCCTGGTATCTTCGACCGGCATGGGCTTACGGAGCAAGTCCTTCACCCTCGCCGGCGCACCTTCTCCCGAAGTTACGGTGCCATTTTGCCTAGTTCCTTCACCCGAGTTCTCTCAAGCGCCTTGGTATTCTCTACCTAACCACCTGTGTCGGTTTGGGGTACGGTTCCCAGTTATCTGAAGCTTAGGAGCTTTTCTTGGAAGCATGGTATCAACCACTTCGTCGCCTAGAGGCAACTCGTCATCAGCTCTCGGCCTTGAAATCCCGGATTTGCCTAAGATTTCAGCCTACCACCTTAAACCTGGACAACCAACGCCAGGCTGGCCTAACCTTCTCCGTCCCTCCATCGCAATAACTGGAAGTACAGGAATATTAACCTGTTTTCCATCGACTACGCTTTTCAGCCTCGCCTTAG